>CAWHIQ010000001.1:0-1732050 GCA_963829535.1 uncultured Acidobacteriaceae bacterium
CCACCATTAGATCATGGGCATTTGGGCTGCCACATTTTGGACCGCTTGCTTGCCTGGGCCTGGAGCTCCACACTTGTGGACGTACCCGCAGAGAGCGCTCGGCGCAATCCAGAGATATCGTTCTTTCAATGAGTTGAGTCTTCCTCTGGCTGGCGAGAAAGAACTTTCGCGACCGAGGTCTCGACTTGGGCCTGATCGCTCTCCGCCGGCAGGATGTCCGATTTCGCACAGGTCCTGTCCACCCTTGAACAATTCCGCTGATCTTTGGCCGTCTTCAATCTGGTGGGCAATCCTTTGATCGCGCGCCTAATCGCCGAAGATTAAATTGACCGCCGGCAGCCTGGAGACGTGCTAAGCCCTGAGGGCGCCAGTTGAGATTCGTAATGCAAATGGTGAGTAAACACAAGACCACCTACCGTTACCGATCCTCCTCCTTTTGTCTACACTCGGTACTGGCTTAAGCTGCACGGTTCAGGAGAGCGCGGGATAGCTCGTGTAGCCGGCAGCGCCTCCTCCGTAGAAAGTCGTTGGGTCCGGTTCATTCAGAGCGGCTCCGAGTTGCAGCCGCCTTGGTAGATCCGGGTTGGCTAGAAAGGCGCGGCCGTATGCGACAGCGTCGGCATGCCCGGTCCGTAATGCTTCCTCTCCCCTGGGCCCGTCATATCCGCCATTCACGACGTAGAGACCTTTCCAAAGTGTTCTCAGGTGAGCCGACAAGGCGAGATCCTCCTCGCTGCTTCCTTTGCTGTTCTGCGCCGTTTCAACGACGTGGAGGTACCCGAGCCCATAGCCGTTGAGTCTTGCAACCGCGACGGAGAAGGTTTCGAGTGGGTTGTCGTCCGTCATATCGTTAAAACCACCCGTCGGAGAGATTCGCACACCGACATGCCTGCTGTCCCAGACTTCGAGGACGCTGTTCGACTGCTTCAGTGAGAAAGCGGACTCGATTCGACGCAACACCTCCATATTCATCGGTTCGCCGATTCGATCCTGTTCGGAGAAATTGATCGATCAAGTATCCATTCGCCGCATGAATCTCGACCCCGTCAAATCCGGCTTCTTTCGCGTTGCCGGCTGCCCGCCGATAATCGTCCAAGGTCTCTTTGATCCCGCTAGCCGTCAAGGCAACCGGCTCCGAAACCTGTGCCAGACCCGTGGCAATTAACGTCTGGCTATTGGCACGGATTGCGGATGGAGCAACGGGTTGCGCGTTGTTCGGCAACAAGGACGAATGAGAGATTCGGCCGACATGCCACAACTGAAGGAAGATTCGGCCTCCACTCTTATGAACGGATTCCACGATTCGGCTCCACGCTCGCACCTGTTCGGGGGAATGAATCCCTGGAGTATTGATGTACCCTTTGCCCATGGGCGAGATTTGCGTCGCCTCGGTCACGATGAGTCCAGCCGAAGCGCGCTGCGAGTAATAAGTCGCCGCGAGTTCGCTCGGCACGCCATCTGCGTCTGCGCGGTTGCGCGTAAGGGGTGCCATGAAGACGCGATTTGCCAGGACCAAAGACCCAAGCTGAACAGATTCGAAGAGATTCGCCATTTTTGTGCTCCTGTTGTTCAACGACGTGGTGGGCTGCTGGTGATAAGCCGGCGGTGAAGAACTCATATCAGGTTCGACACGCCTGCTCCGCACTCTGACCGAATATGGTTGGGTTCGAACTCTGTTATTGAGTCGGCATATCGCTAGCCTTCTCTGCTCGCCGCTCCTTCCAAACAGCAAAAGCAGTGAGCAATCCGAGGAGGAGAACGACAACGGGAATCACAGGTGGCTTGATACCGAGAGGAAGAACGCTAGCAGGCACCTCAGGCTGCAGGTGGACATAGATTGCCACGCCCATCTGAGTAACGAGGATCAAACACGCGATCAGGAGGAGTTGATCTCTGCTTTTTGCGGTCAACGATCTCCGAAGCCATGGCAGTAAGAACAGGCACCCGGTGACCATTTCCCTCAGTTTGCCCGCGAGAATCGCCTCGTGGGGTAGATGACTCTGTTGAATCTGGATATCAAACCATCCACGGAATGGCTGGAAGAATTTCAGGAATCCGAACATGAACATCAGAACTCCCAGGAACAGCGATAAAGCCTTGCTTAGGCGACTAGACATTTTCTTTCTCACTTTCGAAATTTTTCGACTGGTCTAGCGAAGACAGACAAGTCTGTCTCATCTATAAAGAGTATAGACAGACAGGTCTGTCTTCTGTCAAGATGAATTCGATGAAAACACAAAAACAATCCGATCCGCGAGCGAGAATTCTGGAGGTAGCCGACCGTCTCTTCTACGCAGAGGGGGTCCGCGCGACCGGCACCGAGAAGATCATGTCCATCGCCGAAGTCGCAAAGGCGACCTTTTATCGGCATTTCGAAAGCAAGGATGCCCTCGTGCTCGCGTACCTCGAAAACCGCGATCAAGCTCTTTGGGACTATCTTTCTCAGCCCACTCCCCCAAAGGATCTGCGTGAGGCTCTGATCAAATTCGAACAAATGGCGAACTGGCCCGAAATAATCGGCTGCCCGTTCCTTCGTATCGCATCCGAATACCCGGATACTGCCCACCCATTCCATCGCCTGGCGATCGAACACCAAAACAAAATTGTTGACTATCTAACCGACCTGCTAGAGCCCTTCGCAATCGACAAAAGGGCTGCGGCGGCGGCGATACTTAGCGTCATCGATGGCGCCTTCTCCATTCGAATGCTCTATGGGAATTCGAAAGAGGTTCCGATTCTCTCGCCCGCCGAGGCAGTACTCAAGAGCTTTCAGAGCGCGCGAGCTCAGCGCCGCAGATGATTGGCTGTCATTATGGAAGCCGATCCTCCTAATAAACGCGTCAGGCAGGAACGGTCTCGATTCATGCAAAATCGCCAAAGCGCGTTTCGAGCCGTTTGCAGTCTGGAAACGTGCTTTACCCTGATATCAACAGGTACGGTTATGCACTATCGGATTACGCACGAAAGTCGCGATCACGCGCGAACACAATCGCCTGTGCCCGTGACCAAACTCCGAGCTTGTCAAAAACATTCGACGCGTGATTGCGAACCGTTTTCTCGCTGATCACCAGACTCTCGGCGATTTCCGTATTGCTCATGCCTTCAGTCATGAGTGCGAGCACCTCGCGCTCGCGGGCAGACAAAGCCATAAACGGGGACGCTGCCGTTCCGGCGCCCGGTTGCAAAAAAGATCGGACTGCCTCACAGAACTTGTGCCACGCCGGCTCATCCTGAAGCAGGATATGATTGCGCGAATCAAGTTCGACAAATTCCGCACGCGCGATGTTAGCTGCGAGCATCCGGCCCTCGTCGATAGGAACCACTTGGTCGTCGCGCGCATGTACAATTAGCGTCGGCACGCGCACTTGCCCCAGATCATCGCTAATATCCAGCAAAGCACGCGCACCAAAGAGCTTGACGACAATCTCCCCGGAGACCGATTTGCGACACATTTCATTCCACCACTGCAGCTGCTCGTAATTGCCACCAGGAATGAACCGCGAGGTGAAAACCTGCCGAAAGGTTGGATTGTCCTGGCCCCAAGCCACCTTGGCCAGATCGATCATCGCCCGGTACGCCGCCTGGCTCTCAGGCGTGCCTCTGAGGAACGCACCCCGCACGTAACCGCCATAGAGAATGAGGCGAGCCACTCGCTCCGGATGCCGTACGGCGTAGCGGATGCAGGTCGCTGCGCCCTGAGAGATCCCCAGCAGGGTTAGTGGTTCCGCGGGCCGTACCGCCTCAATGACGACGCCGAGGTCGTCGGCCCAGGTGTCCAGGGTCACTTCGGTGCCTTGCCAGCCGCTCATTCCACATCCCCGTTCGTCGTAACGCACGAAGCGATTGCGCTCGGAAAAGAACTGGAGCCAGTGTTTCCAGATGGGACTTTCCCATTCGTACTCGAGATGCGTCAGCCAGTTTGCAGCCTTCACAAGCAGAGGCCCGGAGCCTGCTTCGGCGCAGGCCAGACGGGTGCCGTCGGGCGCCGTGACATAGCGAACTTGCTGGCGAGAGCTCATGGGCAACCAATCATCCCTCTCTCGGGACATTTGTCCCAGGCGATGACCCTAAATCCTAGCCCAAACGGGACAAAATGCCTATGGGCAAACCTCGAAAAGAGGTTCAATCTCTCCTCAATCCAAAGGAGGGCGCGATGCTAAAACGTCTGCTGTTTTTCGGATACGGGCTCACCTGCTACGTAATCTTTCTGGGCTCCTTTCTGTACGCCATTGCATTCGTGGGAGGGTTCCTCGTACCGCGTCGCCTGGATGGGCCGCTCGATTCCTCGTCAGGCCTGGCGGTGGCCATCGACTGCGCGTTGCTGACGGTCTTCGCTGTGCAGCACAGCATCATGGCACGCCGGTGGTTCAAAGAGCGCTGGACGCAAATTGTTCCATGGGCGATAGAGCGATCGACGTACGTGCTTTGCGCGAGCCTGGCGCTCGATCTGCTGTTCTGGCAATGGCGGCCCCTTGGAATTCAGGTGTGGTCCGTGCAGAACGCGGCTGCCCGCGCCGTGTTTTGGACATTGTTTGCCGCCGGCTGGATGATCGTCCTGGTGATGACACTCTTTATCAACCATTTCGATCTTTTTGGCCTGCGTCAGGTATGGCTCCCACTCATGGGCAGACCCTACACCAGGATTACGTTCCAAACTCCGCTGCCGTATCGCCTCGTTCGGCATCCGCTGTACCTCGGGTTCCTTCTTGCGTTTTGGATGACGCCGAACATGACACTCGCACACTTGCTGTTTGCTGTGGCAACAACCTGCTACATCGTTTTGGCGATCCAGTTCGAGGAAAAAGATCTGATCCGCGAACACGGTGCCGCGTACACGGAGTATCGCCGAAAGGTTCCTATGCTGCTGCCCATTGGAAAGTCAGGGGGCGTGAAGATAACGACCGCGGTAGCGGGAATCGAAGGAGTGGTGGAAGCCCGGAAGGGGCGTTAGTCCGGTCGCATTCGAGCGAGTGTCTGTTGGTCAAATACTGCCCCACCTCTTGTCGACCGGGGCAAAGAGTAGAGGCATCCTCAATGCATGCACAATCGCTAATGCGCTTACCAACACTGGATCAGTACCGAAATGTCGGCTGATCGCCAGGAATCGAGCACCTGCCTCCGGCTCGATAAACAGTCGATCTTGGTCTCACGTATCCCTTGGCGACCCTGAAAAAGCCATCACCACGTTGTCGCCCGCTCCCTGACTCGAGCGAGTCAAGCCCTAATCCGCCGGCTCGGAGCTAAACCAATGATTCAAGACGGGAAACTTCCACGGCCCTTTTGCACTCAATTTCCCCGGCTCGGAGCACAATATTAAGCAATGGAAGAAACTTCTCAGCCGCATCCAGGCAGTCGGGCATCCCAGCAAATCTGGGATTTCTGGTTTGGGCGTGGGATCTCGCTGGCTCCGTATCAGCATGCAGAACATTTACCCCCCACCCCCCCTGGGAAATCTGGGGTTTTCCACAAAAGACCTGCATGTTTTGCGCGAGATCTTTTCGACTCGTCTTCTCCAATGCGTATTGCGAGCGTTTCTCCCAAACGATCGCAAGCAGCCAAAGCAGTTTCGGAGTTGGCAAATCGAAGGTCGGGACTTGGGTGGCTTCTTCATCAAGAAAAAGCCACCCTTCAATACGCTCAAAGAGTCTCGTCTGTTCCGAAACTGCTCTAAGAGCAGGAAGAATCTCGGAGGAAACAGTCTCGAATCTCAGATCGAGCTGATAACCAAGAGCAGCTCGTCTCAATTCGCTGGCGGCTTCTCCCCGCCCGCAGGCGGAGCCGGGTGATCATGATCGCCGTGGTCATGGTCATGATCGTGGTCGCTCTTCGGCGGCGAGAAAATCGGCGGATCGAGATGACCGCGATGGCACGTCCCGCAACTCACCGGCACGCCCGAATTCTCCACTTTGTCCACGTAATTTGAGTTGATGTCTTCGATCATCCGGTACATGAGACGCGCCGTGGTCTTCTCGGGCTTCGAGTCATCGGCATAATTCAGCCGCGGCTTCCCGTTCGGGCCAATGTTCTTCGGGTCGGCAGCGTGACATGTGCTGCACTCGGCGCCCAGCGAGGCCTCCCACTTGTGCATTAGATCGTGAACCTGCTCCCCGGTCATCGTCTTGGGCAAAACCTTCAGGTTGGTCGGCGCCGGATGGTTCTCATGCTCATGTGCAGGCGGAGCGCCGACAGGTGTTTGCTGGGTTGAGGGAGTCTGTGCAAGGGTGGCGACGGCAAAGAAGGCAGAAGCCAAGGCCGTAAAGGAGGCAATGTGGTACGGGGAAGAGAGCTTCAAGTGCAAAGTTCCTCGCGGTTTGGGATGACCTCTATTCTACTTACGAACGACCGTTACGATTGGTTGAAATTCCGCCAGCCGCTTTGGCCCGGAAACGCAGGCATGTCCGCGCAGCGCAAACCGCAGGGGCCAGTCTACCGCCTGCGTGATGCCGATCCGCGACGTGATCACCACCTCAGGCTCTGGAAATCCATCGTCCCGCACCTGCAGCGATGAAGCCGCGCTTGTCATGTCCAGCCCATTGTGTAGCGGCCGCGTCAGGCCCAGCGCCAGGCACAGCCTGCTCGGTCCCGAAGCGATCATCCGCTCCGGCGCATCCTCTTCCAATCCTCGGTTCCGTGCCATCTCCGCGATACCCATCACCGGCTCCAGCGCGCGCAGCAAAATGCCTGCCCCTAGTCCCTCGCGCTCGCAACTGACGTTCGCGCAAAAATACTTTCCGTAGATCGAATACAGATACGCATGCCCCGCCGGCCCGAACAGCACCAGGTTCCGGGGTGTAGGCCCGCGATGCGTGTGCGCCGCCGGGTCCGGCGGATCATTATGAGGCCCCAGATAAGCCTCGACCTCCACAATCCGCCCGGCCAGCACTTCGCCGTCCGCGCACCGCGTCACCAGCAGTTTTCCCAACAGCCTCGGGGCGACCTTTTCGGGCGAATCTTCGAAGAATTTGCGCGAAACCAGCCGCCCTGGAAGCTTGCTCTTGCCTTTTGCGCGCTTTATTTGTGCGATTTTTGCCATTCCTTCACGAGCGCCAGCACCTCTTCGGCGTGCCCTTCGGGAGTCACCTTCGGGAAGATATGAATGAGCTTCTGGTCCGGCCCGATCAGAAACGTCGTCCGCTCAATACCCCAGACCTTCTTCCCATACATGTTCTTTTCCTTCAACACACCAAACTGATTGCATACTTTCTCGTCTACATCAGCAAGGAGTGTGTACGGCAGGTCGTACTTGGCCTTGAATTTGGCCTGCGCCTTGGGCGTATCGCGCGAGATGCCAAGCACTACTGCGCCTGCTGCCTGAACCTTCTTGAAGGTATCGCGAAATCCGCACGCCTCAATAGTGCAGCCCGGCGTGTCGGCGCGGGGATAGAAGAACAACACCACCGGCTTGCCGGCGTAGTCTGAAAGGCTTACTGTTTTGTCCTCGTCTGTCTGTAGAGTGAAATCGGCGACCTTCTGGTTCACTTCCATGGGAGATTCCTCGTATCGTCAGTATCGTGGATAACGATTTGGAACGGCGAGTTCGTTTGCATTATTTCCGAGAGGTACGTCCGGTGTCATCGCGCATGTCCAGGGAAAGTCTTACAAGACCAGCCTCGCTCGCCGCAGTGCTCCTGTTCATTGCCACGGCGGCCTGCGCGCAGTATCCGGGACAGGTTACCAAGAAGTCCAAAGATACACCCGATCTGCGCGCCATTGGCGTCCTGGAGTGGACCGGCGACGAGGGCAAGCCCAAAACCAGCCGGCTTGTCCCCATCACCGTCTATGACGGCCAGGCACTGCAGGATGGGAACGTCTATCTTGCACGTCCACAGCCCATGGCGCTGGCGGCCGAGGTCGAATACGAACTCGAGAAGAACGGCACTCCCATTGGCCTCTACGACATCAAGCATGCCGGTCAGGAGCAGGGCCTCTGGGTCGGCTACGGCGCGTGGAAGCCGTTGCCCTCCGCCAAAATCGTCGCCGCTCCTAAGCCGGTTGTGGAAGAAGGCTTCGACCCCAACGACGACAAGCCGGTCCTGCATCGCAAGCACGGAGATAATTCGGGCAGCTCTGACTCCGGGCAACCCGGTCCGCCGCCCGACCCCGACCGTCCTACTCTCCACAAGAAGTCCGGCAGCGACGACTCAACCACCGCGAGCACCACATCAGCATCCGATCCAAACCAGCCCGCGCCGCAACAGAAGGATTCGACTCCTGCTCCCGGCAGCACGGAAAGCAGCGATTCCAATCGACCTGTGCTCCACAAAAGTCCCCAGGCCTCGGCGAATGCAAGCGACGGTGAGCATCTCGGCAGCACTGATCCTGACCGTCCGCGTCTCTTGCGCGGCAAACCCACCGGCAATGGCCCTGACGTCCTGCCCAGCTTGATGGGCCTTCCCGCAGACATGCAGCAGGCCGTGGCCATCTCCGACGCCAAGAGCCGTCCCGAGCACGCGTGGAGCTATACCTGGGCCAACCCTGAAGACGAAGTGAAGATGCGAGAGGCTATGGAGGTCATCGCCCGACAGGCATTGGGCCTCAAGGCGCCTCCCGCTTCGACGCCCAGGCACACTTCGTCTAAGCCGCACGCCAAACCAGTTCCGCCGCCCGAGCCGCCACCACTCGTTGACGAAAAGTTTCGCGTCTTTGAGCTTGCCTACGGCTCCGGAGCCACCATGGTCCTCTCGGCTCGCACCGATGCTCCCCCGGCCGAGCGGAAGTTCGTAACTCTCATCGCTCAGCCTGATCTCTATGGCAATCCCCTCGTCCTGCTCAAAAACGTTACCGACGCCTCGCACCTCGATGACACGCCGCGCATGCGTCTAGTCGACGCTGTCGATGCGCTCGCCGATAATCGGGGCGAGTTGCTGTTTGAACTGCGCGGCACCACCCAGCGGCAGTTCGCGCTCTACCGCGTGCTCCGCGGCACGGCGGAAAAAATCTTCGTAACCGGCGGCGTCGATTTCGGTGTTGCGCCCGGAGAATAATCCACCAACGCGTCACGCACGTAAGGGCTGCTGCTTGAAAAGATGCGCGATTCATCCTGCGATTATTCATCCCACCGAAGACACTATGTAACTTTCGTGACATAAATAGATTTAGAAAGTCCAGCCTCCTATACAATTCAAGTACAGACCGGCTTCTTCACACCCCTGTCTAAAGGATTTAGCCCCAAATGGCATCACTCGTGTCCGCCCCTTCTCCCGCAAACGCATCCGACCACGCAACCAAACAGGTTGCAACAGAGCAAGAGCTCGCATCGCCGGTCGGCCGGATTCCTGCTAAATTTCTTGTCCGGATGGGAAAGGCCGCAACCGTTGGTTACGGGATCAACTGGACAACCCTGGCGATCATCGGCTCCTTCCACGTGGGCGCGCTGGCAGCTTTCTTTTTTTTCAGCTGGCAGCGTTTGGCAGTGATGGCGATCCTCTACGTGTTGGCGATCAACGTGGGTATCGGCATGTGCTATCACCGTTTGCTTACGCACCGCGGCTATCAGACTCCCAAGTGGGTCGAGTACGTCATGAGCATTTTCGCCACTATGTCGCTTGAGGGCGGCCCCATTTTCTGGGTGTCGACACATCGCGTCCATCACCAGCTCAGCGACCAGGAAGGCGATCCGCATACGCCGCGCGAGGGTGGCTGGTGGGCGCACACCGGTTGGATCCTGTTCGGCGAGGCTCTGCATGGACAGGTTGAAATCCTGAAGCGTTATTCCCCTGACCTGAGCCGCGACAAGTTTTATCTCTGGCTCAGCAAGTATCACTGGCTTCCCATCACCGTCAGCGGCTTGCTGCTGCTGGCCGGTGGCTGGCTCTGGGGAGGATGGGTCAATGGCGTCGCAATGGTTCTATGGGGCGTGGCGCTGCGCGTTACCCTCGGCTTGCATGCCACCTGGCTGGTGAACTCCGCCACCCACCTGTGGGGGAGCCGTCGGTTTGAAACTCGTGACGACTCGCGCAACAGCTGGTGGGTTGCACTGCTTACCGGTGGCGAAGGCTGGCACAATAACCATCACGCCCATCCGGTATCCGCGCGCCACGGTCTCAAGTGGTATGAAATCGATCCGAATTTCTGGGGCATCTGGTTGCTTTCCAGGATCGGTCTGGCCAAGAAGATTCACATAGCGAAGTACGATCCCGCAAACCCCAAGCCCGCCGGGCTCTAAACACTTCAGTTACCCCACAAAAGGGCAACGGCCATTCCATTCGGAATGGCCGTTCGTATTTGACCGCCATCTTCTACTTTCGCAGTTTGGCGCGGATCCACAGGGTTCCGAAGAGCGGCAGCGCAATCAGCAAGACAATCACGCCCGCAGGGAAGCCGATGTAGAGATAGCTGTCGGCATAATTCACCGCATGATGCCCGATCAGGTTCCAGGCCAGCAACGAGAAAATTGAGACCGTTGTCGTTGCGAAAAAAGTGAAAAAGCCCGAAGTAAATGCCAGCAGCAAGCTCTGAAACAGACTGAATCCTTCAAGGGGAAATCCGAGAAATGTGCCGCCGGGGTGGCGCTGGCCATGCGCTGTTTGCATCGTCGCGACCTCTGTCGTCTAGAATACAGTCTTATGCCGAGCAGCGCGCAAATCGAGCTATGGCCCGCCGAAAAGGTAGCCTCGCAGGCTAGCGTAGGCCTTGCACTTAGCGGCATCAGCTTTGCCGGGTGGGGCGAGACGCGCATCAGCGAGACGGATCTGGAGCGACTGGTGGGAGCGGTTCCCGCCCTGCTCGCCCCCGCGCTGAAGAGTCGCTCTTACTACTTTGTTCCGCTGGCTATCGCCGATACCGGCGAGACGATGATTGCACCGTCCTATACGGTCGAACTCGGAGATCGCGCGGTGTGTCATCGCAACGCGAGCTTCGGCACCACGGAAGCTGTTTTTATCTCCACACGCCTTGTCGAAGACCGCTTCGGACTGGCTTTTGAATTCTTCATCAACGTGGCTCACAATTTTACCGATGTGGCGGGCGTGCCAGAGGGCTTTGCACGTCTCATCTGGTCGCAGGCCGAGGCGCAGGTACGCGGAGAAACCAGCCAGGATGCCTGGGAAGCTCGGCGTCGCGCGCAGGACTTGCACAACGGGCAGATGACAATCGACGAGCGCGCGCGGACGGCATTCTACGAGGCGGCATTTTCGGATGCACTGGCCATCTACATGCTCTCGCTCTCGGTCGATTTCGATTATCACGATTTGCGCGAGCGCGAGTACCCCCTGTTGGCAGCTCCCGCGCTGGCCGAGCGCCTGCGCCACATCGCCAGCCTCTTCCCGCCCAATGCCGGTTACGAGTTCCAGGTCCTTTACCGGCGCAAGGGGTAACTTCCGCACAGCGACCACTATCTTCTTGAGTCGATTGAGTCAGTGCAGGCGGCGATCTCGATGGCTCAATGGTCGGGCTTGCAGACGATTCCGCCTGAATTGGACGCACGGATCAAATCTTCTTCCTAGGCTGCGCCCTTTCACTCGCTCGGACTTCATTCCTCATCCGCTTCCAGCCGCCAATACTCAGAGACCGTTCCCTTCCGCGCCGACCTGCCCTGAAAACTGAAAGAGAACAGCACGTGAGCTATGGGATTAAAGAGGCGGGTTTATTCGCCACCGGTGCAGCCGCCGCTTCCACCCTGGCCACCACTTCCGCCTTGGCCACCCCGGCCACCGCTTCCACCCTGGCCGCCGCTTCCGCCTTGGCCGCCGCCACCACCCTGGCCGCAGCCGCCGCCGTTCCCGCCGTTCCCGCGGCCGCCACCATTGCCGCCGCCATTACCGCTGCCGCCCGTCCCGCCGCCGTTGCCACCGCCGCCGCCGTTGCCGCCGCCGCCAGCATTGCCGCCGCCGTTGCCACCGTCGTTACCACCACCGCCGGCATTGCCCCCGCCGCCACCGTTGCCGCCGCGACCACCGTTGCCGCCGCCTCCACCGCCAGCATTGCCTCCGCCGCCGCCACCGTTGCCGCCACCGCCGACGCCGCCAACATTGCCTCCGCCACCACCGTTGTCGCCGCCATTTCCGCCGCCATTGCCGACGCCGCCAACATTCCCGCCGCCACCTCCACTGCTGCCGCTACCCTGGTTCCCGGTGTTTCCAGAGGCGGTCCCGAATGTGGCATTTGCTGTTGTTGTGAGTTGCGAGAAGGCTTTGCTGATACTCGAGGCAAGCACGTTTCCTGCTGCAACTGAAGCAAGCGCCAGCAGCGACAGGAGCAAGAGATACTCGACAGGGGAGCCACCCTCTCCGAGTTTCCTTGCTTTCCTGAAGAGATTATGGAGTCTGGGGAAAAAGCCCTTCATAAATACCCCCTCGGTCAACAACCAGTCCGTCACGAGCAACTCCCGAGAACGGTTGGCTTCCGATTTCGCCACTTAGGGCCCGGTACGATGTCTCAGAGTGGCCTTCAAACGACCATCCCACAATCCCACATCGGGTTGTGAAATTGTCGCTCAAAAGTAATCACTTGTCGAATTACTGCGCTGAAATTCAGCGATATGCGTAGATTTTCTCGGTTCTAGATCGCGAACAGATTCCTCTCGATGAAGTCATTGCGGAACTTGCCATTGGGGTCGAGGTGCCCGAGCGTGGATTTAAACTCTGCCAGGCGTATGTATTGCGCCTGTAACGGAGCGGGCGCAAGGGTGAAGAGTTTGGCCCAATGGGGGCGCGGGCTGAAGGGCTTCAACTGTGTTTCGATCTGCGGCAGGATTCGCCTTACGTCATCCCACTCCGGTTTCCACGTGAAGTGAATCGCGAGCGAATCGCGCTTGTAGGCTGTGCTCATCCACAGATCGTCGGCGGCGATGGTTCGCAGTTCGGTCACAAGCAAATGCGGCGTGATCTGGTCGCGCAGTTCTTCGACGGCGAGGATCGCTTCGTATCCTCGATCGCGCGGGACGAAGTACTCGGTCTGCAATTCGCGTCCGCTTGAAGGTGTGAAATTCATCTTGAAATGCGGCAGCCGTTCGTACCACGGGCCGGGGATGCCCATCTGTTCAGTGCAACTCTCTGCCGGATGACCAGTGATGGGATGCAACTTTTCGGTTGCACGTTTTGCGCCATGGAATTCCATAGGCGTTTCATAGTTTTCATTTGCAGATAACCGCCGCTTGATCCACACCTGCGTGGCCTGGTGATTCTGCCAGTCGGTAAACAGGCTCACGCTGTAGCCGGCGCCGAAGATCTCGTCGAAGTGATGTGCGAGCTGATCGAAAGAAAGATTCTGATAGACGGTCTGCGCCACTTGGAACGTCGGCAGCAGATCGAGCGTTACACGTGTGACGACGCCAAGTGCGCCGAGGCCCACGACAGCGCCGAGGAACTGATCACCGTCCGTGTCGCGCGAAAGGTGAACGACGTCGCCATTTGCTGTGACGATCTCGAGCGCGCGTACTGCAGTTGCAAGGTTGCCGTTATGGATGCCGGATCCATGGGTTGCTGTCGCAATTGCTCCCGCGACGGAGATGTGGGGAAGCGACGCGAGATTGTGAAGAGCAAAGCCGCGCGCATCGATGACCGGGGCGACTTGGCCGTATTTGACGCCGGCGCCGACGGTAACCCTCCGGGTCTTGTCATTGATGTCGATCTGGTCAAGGTGTTGGAGCGAGATCTGATTCTCGGTGCTGTCGGCGATGCGGTTGAAGGAGTGGCGGGAGCCGAGAGCGCGGAGTTTGCTGCAACTCCTGACGACGGATCGCACTTCGTCGATGTTGGCGGGAGTATGAATCTTGTCGGTTCTATAGGTAATGTTGCCCGCCCAGTTCTCGCGCGGAGCGGGCTGCTGCTGTGCTGATGCTAACCGCGAAATCATGCTGCCGGCCACAAGTGCTCCTGAAGATTTTAGGAACTCACGCTTGTTCATGTTTTGGTTTGACCTCGCGCACGGATGAAGGTCGCCCCATCGGCGCACGACCAGAATAGATACCGTACATAAAGCGAAGCAACAGGGAAGTGGAGCGCCTAAGCCGCGGGAAGTTCGCTGCGCGTTGTGGTGCGTATCAATTTGAAACCGAGTTCGCCGGAGTTCCAGTCAACTGCGGCATGGAGTAGCATGGCCGGCCACAGCGAACCCGTCAGGCTCACGACAATCGCGAAAATCAATCCAATGAGCGCAGTTTTGGGCACCTGCGCAGCGCCGAGATACACATGGCCCGCGCCAAAGATCAGTGAGGCAAGCAAGACCGCTGCTACCGGCCCCATCCAGACAGATAGATACCAGGTGAGAAAACCGCGATAGAAGAGCTCTTCGCAAAAACCTGCCGTTGCCGAGACGATCCAGAAAATCCGGCGCTCGCCTTCGGTGTGCGGCAGCAGCGGTTCGCCATATTCCAGCGCTTTTCGCACCCGAGTGCGCCGGTCCGGGCGTGCCAGTAAAGCACGGCGCTGCCATATCAACAGCCCGGTCAGCACCACCACGTAGCCAAACCCCAGACCCAGGTGCAACGAGGTATCACCGGCCAGCCATAAATCCTGAAATTTCCGGCCCAATGCAGCCCAATACACCAGTAGTCCAATCGTGAGAATCCACTCCCCCGCCATCAGTTTGCGGTAGTGAGTGAGTCGCGCATTGCTTGCTCCACTCGCCAATTTCGCGAGGTGGCGCGGCCAGCTCCACTTCCACTCCACCAGCGGGATCACCAGCAGAAAAAGAGACATTACATGGTCGACTATCGTGAGCTGGATCATAGGCTTCCGGTACTAGTCGGTTAACAAGGAGTATCAGGCAATACTGTGATCTGACAGAAATGGTACGCTTTGCCGCTTCTCGCTTTATTGCAACTTGACTATTTAGTAAACTGACGTAGATGGCACGTTTGTCGGCCCAGGCCTAAGAAGGAGAAGATTCTCATGGCAGAAACCCCGAAGAAACCGACCACCCGAAAGAAGACCACTGCGTCCGCATCTGCAACGAAAGAAGTTGCGCCCAAACGGAAATCCAGTTCTAAAGTGACACCAATCGGCATTTCGCATGAAGAGATCGCGCGGCTCGCCCACAAGTTCTGGGCTGAACGTGGCGGACAGCACGGCCACGACGCGGAAGATTGGCTGCGCGCAGAGCGTGAGTTGCGGGGCAAGGCATCGTAAGAGCTGTCTCTGGCAAGGCGTGGTGAGACCTGATTTGGGTTCTTCTTTTTTACCGGCTTGAATACGCTATCCGGCCCTCGCTGATTGTCCAGCGAACTTTGCCTTGCATCGTCCAACCGTCAAAGGGAGTGTTGTGCGCCTTCGAGAGAGTCTCCTTGGCGTGATACATCCACTCGGCCTTGGGATCGAACACCACCACGTCGGCAAAGCTGCCGACCGCCAGCGTGCCGCGGCCTTTTAGGCCGAGCAGAGCGGCAGGTTGCGCGCTCAGTAAGCTGAGTACGCGGCCCATCGGCAGTTTCCACTCCTTGTGCAGCCAGCGCAGGCATAGGCCCAGCGCCGTCTCGAGGCCGGTAATGCCGTTTGGGGCGTTTTCAAACTCCACTTCCTTCTCATGCGTCGCGTGTGGCGCATGATCGGTGGCGATAGCGTCGACGACACCATCGAGGATGGCTTCAATCATGGCGTCGCGGTCCGCGGCTGAGCGCAGCGGCGGATTCATCTTCGCGTTGGTGCTGTATTGGCCTACGTGCTCCTCGGTGAGCAGGAAGTGGTGCGGTGCAACTTCGCAGGTTACCCGCAGTCCGTTGCGTCGCGCCTGGCGTACGGCTGCAATGGCCGCCGCGGTGGATGTGTGCGCTACGTGGAGGTGGACGCGCGCATCGCGCAACTCCGTCACCAGACGTATATCGCGCTCGACCAGGCTGCTCTCTGCCTCCGGCGGCATACCGCGCAGGCCGAGCTTGAACGCCGTGGGTCCGGCATTCATGCTGGCGCCCTGGGTCATGCGGGTGTCTTCAGCGTGCTGGATCACGCTGAGGCCTACGCGCGCTGCGGCGGCCAGCGTCTCGCGCATAATGCTGTCTTTCAGAACGGGATGGCCGTCATCGGTAACGGCCACGGCGCCGGCTGCTTTCAGTGCGGCAAAGTCGTTGAGCGATTCGCCCTTCGAACCGCGGGTTGCGGCACCGATGGGATATACGCGCACGCAGGCGCCGCGCTCGGGGGCGAGCATCCAGCGCGTGATTTCCGGCGAATCATTGACGGGCATAGTGTTGGGCATTGCGGCGACGGCGGTGAATCCACCTGCGGCTGCAGCGGCTGTTCCGGTAGCGATGGTTTCCTTGTAGGCCTGGCCGGGTTCGCGGAGATGGACGTGGATATCGATCAGCCCGGGAGCAACGGTGAGGCCGGTAGCGTCCAGAACTTCGGCGCCGTTGGCGCTCTTCAATTTGCCGGGTGCGGCGATTTCCGCGACGCGGCCGTCTTTGAGCAGGATGTCCTTCGGCGCGTCGACACCCGCGCCGGGATCGACGAGCTGGCCATTACGAATCACTACTGCCGTCATGCGCGGCCTTCCTTTGTCTGCTCCAACAAGCACCCAGAGGGCTCTCGTCTGTCGTTGGGGACCCCAGCTGTTGCAAGCGCGCGTTCGACCACAGCCATGCGGATCGCAACGCCGTGGCGAACCTGTTCGAGGATGGCGGATTGCGCTCCGTCAGCGACACCTGCAGTGAGTTCGAGCCCGCGAATGATGGGGCCGGGATGCATGACGACGGCGGTAGGCGCTTGCGCAGCGAGACGCTGGCCGGTGAGCTGGTACGCTTCCTTGTACTGCGCGAGGTCCAGTTGCAGGCCCGCGAGGCGCTCCGCCTGGATGCGCAGCATCATGACCACCTGCGATTGGCGGAGGGCCGCATCGAAGTCGCGTTCAACTGAAATTCCGGAACCGGCATTCGCAGCTGAATCCGGTAACAACTGTGACGGACCGCAAAGCACCACGCGAGCACCCAGGCGCGGCAGCAGCAGCATGTTCGATCGCGCGACGCGGCTGTGCAGAATGTCACCGACGATAGTGACGGTGACGCCGCTTAACGTGTCGGAGGTGAGTGTCTCCACTCCGTAGCGGAGATGCGTAAGGATGGTTCGCAGATCGAGCAGTGCCTGCGTGGGATGCTCATGCATGCCATCGCCCGCGTTCAATACCGGCAAGCGGGTTGCCTCTTCCAGCAGCCACGGTGCGCCCGAAGAGTTGTGGCGCAGAATGATGGCCTCCGCACCCAGCGCGCGGAGCGTGAGGCCGGTATCCTTCAGCGTCTCACCCTTTTCGATGCTTGACGAGAGGTTAGAAACCAGCGTGGTATCGGCGCCGAGACTCTTCGCCGCGAGCTCGAAGCTGGTGCGCGTGCGCGTCGATGACTCGTAGAACAACAGGGCGACACGGCGCTTGAGCAGAATGCGGTCGCGGATCAGCGGATCGAGGTTCTCGAGCACTGTTGCCCGAAAGAGCAGATGGCTCACATCATCGATACTCAGGTCCTGCACCGATAGCAGCGAACCGGGATTGTAGGGAAACGGGGATGCGGGAGGTTGAGGAGTTTGAAGCTGGCGACGTGCGGGTGGAGTTGGTGCGATAGCAGTCATTTTCCTGGCTCTCGGCTTTCAGCTCTAAGCTTTCAGCCATCTGCTTCCGACAGGAAAACTGAAAGCTGACGGCTGACAGCTGTTCTTTTCAGTCCACCCGTTCGACCAGCAGCACCTGCTCGTCGTTGTCGACCTCGTGGAACTTCACTTCGATGATCTCGCGACTGCTGGTCGGCACATGCCTGCCCACATACGTCGCCTCAATCGGCAGCTCGCGATGGCCGCGATCAATGAGCACTGCGAGTTGAACGCGCCGGGGACGACCATGGTCGAACAATGCGTCGAGAGCTGCCCGAATGGTGCGGCCCGTGTAGAGCACGTCGTCGCACAGGACAACGTCGCGGCCCTCCACATCGCAGCCGAGCGCGCCGGGTGTAACCACTGGGCGCACACCCGCCGTGGACAAATCATCGCGATAAAATTGGATATCGAGCGTGCCTGTGTCGATCGGATGCTTCTCAATGCCGGCGATCAGCTTGCCCAGTCGTTCGGCCAGCGGTACGCCGCGCCGCTTGATGCCGATCAGCGTCAGACCCTCGCTGCCATTGCTCTTCTCCACGATCTCGTGGGCCAGGCGCACAAGCGTTCGCTCAACTTCAGAGGCAGACATCAGCCTTCCCTTCACACGCAGGGCAGGTGCAGTAGTTTTCTCGCTCATAAGCTCTCTCGTGCCGTTGTCTCTGGCCGGATGATAGAAGGCGTGCCGGTCACGGGGCAAGTTGTGGAGAAGTGGAACAAGCTCGATTATCGAATCTGTGCTGCCCCTCGGACTCAATAATCCACGCAACCGGCTCTAAACTTCGGGCTGCCGTCTCCGCGCTTGAATGCGCGCCCCCAGCGCGCCTCCCCCCACTGCAAACAACACGAGGAATGCGCAGTTGAACGCGATGGAAATCGCCCAAATCGCCGCGTGACCTTCCGGAGATGTCAGCCATGCCTGAATCCGCCCGAGCGTCGCCTGCAGCTGGGCGGCGTCGGTGGTAGTCATGCTTGCCATTGATTCGCGAGCCTTCTGCTCAAACGCATCCAGAAAGGCTGTGTAGACCGCGTCGATCTGCCCCGCCTGATGCAGAAACACGCGCTGCACAAAGAGCCAGATCCCGCTGACGCCAAATGCGACCCACCCGGCGATCAAGCCGGTCACCAGGCCGATGCGTGCACCGGCGCCGATCGTGATCCACGCGGGCCGCTGGCTGCGCATGTAGAGCAATACCACCCCTGCCGCTGCTCCCGCCATCCAGAAAATGCCCAACGCGCTCATGGGTGAAATCCCTGAAGAGAGCAGCCCCGCCGGCACCGCAAGGGTCAACGCCGCGCGCATGCCCGGCTTCCAGTCAATGGAACTCGCATCGCGCACAGGCTCCGGCCAGCGTTCCGAAGCTCCCGGCACTGCTCCTTCGCCCTCTGCGCTGTAAACAAGCTGAGGCAATCCGCAGGCAGGGCAATAGGTGCTGTCCACGGGAACAGCTTGATGGCAGCGATTGCAGGTGATCTCCATCCTGACACAAGCCTATAGCATCGGGCTCTGGGAATTGCACCAACCGCATGAGGAAGCCGCAGAGGTTCGGAGGAGCTGACCGAAGACGAATTGCCAGCCCACGTGCCGGAATGAATTCAAAACGCCCTCTCTATGGCGCGACGCGCCGGGGCATTCGGTAACATACGTGCTTGCCGCATCCGGGCATACCCTCGATTCTTGCAGTCCCGGCAGCGCACGGGATAGCGGAGCATCAGAAGGCGAACAACGTCAGAGATGCGAAAATGGGCACGACGTAAATTACTGGACCCACATTCCTGGCAGGAAAGAGACATCTCAGCCTCCAGACTCAACGACGCGGTTGAGGGGAACGACGCCCCTTCAGTGTGCCACAGTAAAGACTGGCGAGAGATCAAAAAACCTCAACGGGGCTCGCTCTTCTCAACCAGCAAAGAATGATTGATTTGAATCCAATGGTGTTAGCGGCGAGAATCGGAGAATTCGGACTTGGCCAGCCATGAATTCACAGTTTCTTCTGCTGCTTTGACGGCTTCTTCAAGCGTAAGGTTGGTTGAGTCCAGCAGGAAAGCGTCGGGAGCTGGTTTCAATGGTGAATCGGCGCGATTGCGATCTCGTTCGTCGCGTGCCCGCAAGTCGCGGATGACTTCTTCGGGGGGAGGAGTCGGTTTTGTACTCGGGTGGCCGCCCTGGCCAATCTGGTCATAGCGCCGCATGCCCCGCACCTCCGGAGCCGCGTCAAGAAAGATTTTGACCTCGGCATTGGGAAAGACGACGGTTCCAATGTCACGTCCTTCCATGACTACGCCGCCTTTGGCGCCCATCTCTTGTTGCCGCTTTACCATGGCTGCGCGGATCGGCGGAAACACGCTCACCCGCGAAGCCGCGTCGGTAACGGTCTGGTTGCGAATCTGGCCGGTGACGTCCTCGCCATCCAGTAGGACGCGATTTTCTTCTTCACCCGGTTCGAGCTTGATGTCGGTCTCATTGGCGAGACGCTCCAGAGCCGCCGGATCATCAAGCGGAAAATCGAGACGAAGCGCCTTTAATGCGAAGGCGCGATACATTGCACCCGTCTCGAGGTTCAGCAAACCGAAATGGCGGGCCAGGTGTCTGGCTATGGTGCTCTTTCCCGCACCGGCTGGCCCGTCGATGGCTACAACGAAGTTTCGTTTAGGCTTTTGCTCGGGAGTTCCGTCCAACCTCATCCGCGCTTCTTTGTCCCCTGCTTGCTGCGGCTGCTAAAGAACCGTTTGCCGCTTGTCGCCGATCGTCCGGTTGCGGCCAGTGCGGGGCGGCTCTTGCGTGGAGCCGGGCGCGCATCCTTGCGCGCCGAGGCCGTCTTGCCAACAGTCTTCACGCCCTTGGCATTGGCAGTCCGCTTACTCCATGCGGCCCCAGTCGGTTTGCCATTACGACGCGAGCCGGTACCGTTTGAAACACGCGAAGAAGGTCCGGTTGACCGTGCACCGTTACTGGTATGCGAGGTAGCATGGTTGCCGTTCTGCTTGCCATTCTTCGGCGCACTCCAGCGCGTGTTTGAGGCCGAGCGAGTTCCACTCTGCATCCGGGTTGAGCCGGAGCGAACGTCAGAAGCTCTGCGCGCGGGACGTCCATTGGAAGCAGATTTTGTAGGCCTGCTCGAACTGGCGGGCTTTCGATCGTGACCGTTTGAGTGACCATTCGAAGCTGGACGGCTGAAGTGCAGCCGCGCAGAATCTGAGGTCCCATTCGACGTCCCATTGGTTGTGGGCCTGCGAACGGGTGTCCGAGGAACGTGATGTTCGGCCTGGACGTGCTCAGCCGCGCGAACAGGCGCCGGAGGTGGGGGCGGAACGGAAGTCTTCGGCTGCGCGAATGGCAACGAGATCGCTGGGCTTGGTGCTTCTTCATCCCGCTCAAACGAGCGCAGAAAGTAGGCGGAAGCTGGCATCGATGAGCTGGAGTAAATGGTCGAAACCGGCTCAAACTCAGGCAGAGTTCCTGCCACGTAGAAGTGGGGAGCGTGTCCAAGGGATATTGTGTGCACCTGCCGCGTGGCCACCAACCCGCGAATGACCTCGCGTATTTTGCTGCGGGCGGTCAGAGGGGCCAGAAACAGTTCAACATCTTCCATGCTTGCAGCGATTGCAGCCTGCAGGTAGATCGATGCAAGTACTGAAATTGCCGTCACCTGGGAGGTCGAAGCGCCCTCCGCAATGGCCCGCTGAAAGCGCGTGCGGAGCAACTGCCACTTGGCTGCCTGCCCACGGGCGGCAATCACGGGGATGATGCGCAACTGCTGCCAAAGCTCAGTGATCGCGCGAATAACTGCAGACTCGGAGACTTCGCGTCCCAGGGCCTGTTTCAGCTGGGGGACAGTGGCGTCGCCACCCTCCAACTGCTTGTAAACATGTACTGCAAGTTGCGAAACCTGCCGCGATCCCGTCAACTGCGGGCTGCGACGCCAGTCGCGATCGCCACGGAGCGCGTAGACATAGGGCAAAACCCATCCGGCTACCACGAAGTCGGGCATCTCGCCGGGTTGACCAAGGAGGTTGAGCCGTACCGCAACTCCATCATTCTCAAGGCGCACAAGCAGGTCCTCGGCGTGTGCGATGGTCTTTTGTTCCGGAGTTACCTCCGGCCGTCCAGCGACGGCTTCAACAAAAGAGGGTGCAACGGAAGAAGAAAACTGCCGCTTCGGTAGGAAGAGACAAAGTCCAGTCTCCTCAATCCACGTCCGGGCATCTTCCAACGTGACAGTTCCAAGGCCGTTTTGGCGCATTCGTTCGGCGCGCGCCTGTAGTAATTGCTCCGATGTCAAAGAAAAACCTCACTTCCGGGTCGGCGCTAACGCCATGGCACCCCTCACGCTGCATGCGGAGGATTGCCGCCCTTGTTTTATCTTAAATGCCTTTTAAATTCGATGGAAGGCCCGCTGAATGTCCTTCCACGAGTAGAGCAGAGCTATCGGACGGCCGTGGGGGCAACTCGTTGGGTGCTCGGTCTTTGCAAGTTCCAACAATAGCCACTCCATTCGCTGCGGGTCAAGGGGGGTATTGATCTTGATTGCGGAGTGGCATGCAATGGAGGCGGCAATCCGTGTCCGAAGGGCCGTAAGGTTCTCATTCGGAGCGGTTTCACTCGGAGCCTCTGATTGCTCTATCACCTGTGTCAGCATCCGTTCGAGGGCCGCGCCCTCCAGACCCACCGGAGCGGCCTTCACCGCAAGTGTATGAGGGCCAAAGGGTTCTACCTCAAAGCCATTTTCCTCCAACTCGTCGGCAATTTGCGCAAAAATTACCATCTGCCAGGGTTTTAGCTCGACGAGGAGGGGCATCAGCAGGCGCTGCCTCTGCACTTTTTCCACCTGCCGATCGCGCAAAATCTTCTCAAAAAGAACGCGTTCGTGTGCCACATGCTGGTCGATAATCCATAGTCCTTCGTCGCCGGTAGCCAGAATGAAGGACTCGCGGAGCTGGCCAAGGGTCCGCAGCGAGCCGAGCTGGTTAAGGTTTGCGGCCGCCCGTTCCAATTCCACCTGGGCGGTTCCGGCTTGCGCAGCTTGCCCGGTTGCCGATCCGTCGGTGTCGACGGTCGAGCAGCCATCCCGGCTCTGTGCGTTCGGTGCATCCATCAGCGCTGCCGCGGCTTGCCTGAATGCCTGCTGGTCCAGCTGCGCGGCGATATTGTTCTCGCCGAAGGGTAATTTTCCGGGTAAAGGAGTTACCGGCCGAGCCGTCAAAAAAAATGCCTCAGAAGCTTGCAAGCCGGCTTCGCTGTCGGGCGGCAAATCCTCTGGCGCTCCCGGAATCCGGGAAATCGGCGCGGGGATGAGCGAAGGCGTAGCGGCTGGGGAGGATTCGAGCGCCGCCATAAACCCCGCTGCCGGGCGGGCGGCGATCAGGGCGTTCTTCAAGCCGTCGCGCACAAAGTCGTGGATCAGAGACTGCTGCCGGAAGCGCACCTCTGTCTTGGCCGGATGGACATTGACGTCTACCTCTTCCGGCGGCATCTCCAAAAATAACAACACCACCGGCGAACAGGTCGGCGGAATGATGTTCCGGTAGGCCTCAGCAATTGCATGCAACAGAAGACGATCACGAATCAGGCGCTTGTTCACGAAGATGTAGATCGAGTTGCGATTGAGTTTCTGAAGCTCGGGTTTGGAATAAAATCCCGAAAGCCGCACGGTACCAGGCCTGCGTGCCGGTTCATCTGGATCGCGCTTCCAGGGCGGAGGCTCCGGCAACCCGGCTCGGTCGAGTTGTCTCTCGGCGGCGACGGGCAACAACTGCGCCAATGTGTCTTTGCCGAAGATCTGGTAGATACGCTCGGCCGGTCGGCTGACGGGCGGCGCGGAAACCAGCGTGTGTGAGGCCGACACCAGCTCGAAGTGTTTCTCAGGGTGCGCCAGCGCGTAATGCGTCACCAGCGCGACGACGTGCGACAACTCGGTTGATTCGGCGCGAAGAAATTTGCGACGTGCCGGAGTATTGAAGAAGAGATCGGATACCGAGATCGTGGTGCCGCGCGGCACAGCGCTGTCTTCGACGTGCAGAATTTTGCCTCCGGCAATCTCCAGGCGTGTGCCGGGTCCGTCTTCGCCAGTTGAAGTCTCCAGCGTGACGCGCGCGACAGACGCAATCGACGGCAGTGCCTCGCCGCGAAATCCCAGCGTGGAGATCGAGAGCAGTTCGTCGGCGGTGCGCAGTTTCGAAGTCGCATGCCGCTCGAAGGCCAGCAGCGCGTCGTCGCGATTCATGCCTTGGCCATCGTCTGCGATGCGGATCAGCTTGCGGCCCCCCGCCTCAACTTCCACGCGAATGCGATTGGCGCCGGCATCAAGCGCGTTCTCCAGCAGTTCTTTCACGACGGAGGCAGGGCGGTCCACCACCTCGCCGGCAGCAATCTGGTTTGCCACCTGGTCGGAAAGAACACGAATACGCCCCATAAGAAAAGCGTAACAGGGAAGGCGAAAGGCTGTGGATTAAGGGATAGACGCAAAAAACGGAAAAGCCAGGAGCGCAATTGCTCCTGGCTTTCGAGGATCGAGATTCTTCTCCCTACTGCAGTTGTTTGGAGGGGGAATACTCCTTTTGCATCTGTTCAAAGCAAGTCCACGCACGATCGCCGTCTGAGCCTCTCACCGGAGCGAGATTGCAGATCGCGAAGCAAAGATTCGCGAGCGCGAAGGTGGTCGACGCGTGCCAGAAAAGCATAAGCAACGCGATGTTGGTGAGTGGGCCTGCAAGGGAGACAAGCATGTTCTTCGTTGGTGATCCGGCTTCACGCACGATGTACATTCCCTTCATGCACATTCCGACGCTCTTCACCTTGATTCCGACCATCAGCGAAGTCGCAAGGTGCCCGAACTCATGCAGCACCATTGCAATGATGCCGAGAGACATCGTTCCGATCAGAGAGAAGATCCAGTAATAATTCATTGATCAAATCTCATTTCACTCGCTTATATCTGATGTTCCTGGCGGATTGTGGGATGTATATCTAACGCGCTTTCGCTGAATTGTTCAGTGGAAATCGCAGGGTAACTGCATGAGTGGTTACGTGAAGAGGTAATTGATGATTACCATTCAGCTCAATCAGCGCAAGAAAGCGAGACTCCGATGCGAATAAGTACTCAGCGAAATTTGTTCGCGGAGAAATCGTGATGAGGAACTCTGTCTGCAGATCCAGAGTCCGCCCTGAAAAATACGGACGCGACGAATACTAATTCGCATGAGAGCGAATGAGACGAAGATGCCGAAGGTGATCAGCTTGCTGCATGCGGTGCTGGAAGTCGGAAGCTACGGATAGATCCACCAAAGCCACAACACGCCGATGCGCATCCGAACGAGCACTGCAAAGAGCCACCCCATCATTGTGCCCTTCGAGTTCGGGGAACTCCGGGAGAAAAGGAAAGGCCGGAGGCCGCTTCGCGACGAACGCAATGGCGGCGCGCGCCACGCAGTTCTCGAACGACGATCGAATTTCACACATTGAGATTTCAGACGGGACCGTCCGAGCCAGAAAACAAGCACACAAACGAAAAATGCCGCCCGAGGCGGCATTTCGTTGAAGCGATTGGGGCGGGCTTAGATGCCGACGCCGAACTCATTCGACTGCTGGTTGCCGGCGCTCGCATAGAAATCGTAGGGCGTGCGCCGCTTGAATTTGTAGCGCAGGCGAAGCTCGCGGCCTACGTAAAGTCCAAGTGCGGCGACGGCCATGCCGATGGAGAACCATCCAATGACCTTGAGGGTCTTGCTATCCTCCTGCTCATCGAGGAGCGTCAGGTTGGCGGCTTCTGTCGACATGGACTCGATTGTTCTCCTGTATCCATGATAGCCCAACTGCAATTTGACGTATCCCACTTGAGAGAAGTGAGGTTACAACTTTGGTTGGATGCGTCCCAATTTGGTAAGGGTCTCTTCACACTACTGTGTTTTTGCAATCTTGTTGAGCCATGAAGCCTTGGTTGCTCCAGGAAGAAAGCTGGCGCGCATCGAGTTCGAGGCGAGGTGGCGCAATTCATCGTGCGTGAACCCCTGCTCGGTGTGGGCTAACAGGTATTCATTCGCGATGTCGGAGCCGAAGAACGCCGGGTCGTCGGAGTTGATGGTGACGAGGAGGCCCGCATCAAAATAGTGGCGTAGCGGGTGAACCGCAAAGCTGGGGCAAACGCCCGTGCGGACATTGGAAGTTGGATTCAGCTCCAACCCAGTGCTCCGCACCTTCAGCTCCTGAAGCAGATTCGGATCATCGATCGCGGAGAGCACATGCCCCAGCCGCTCCGATCCAATGCCGAGCGCTTCCCAGATCGCCTCAGGCCCGGTGGTCTCTCCCGCGTGGTTGGTCAGGCGCAGGCCCGCATCTCGTGCGGCCGCATATATTTCTCGAAATGGCTCTGATCCGCAGCGGCGTTCGTCGCCGCCGAGTCCGATGCCGACGATCGACGGGAATTCAGCGCGCATCTGGGCTGCTTTCTCGAAGACGCGTTCAGCTTCGGGCACAGTGAAGTGGCGCACTGCATCGAAGATCCAGTAAATCGACAACCCGAGTTCGCGCTCAGCCCGCAGCCGTGCGCGTTCCAGGCCTTCAAATATAGGTTCGAAGCAAGCCTGATCGTGATTGCGCCACATGTAGATGACGCCGACGGAGATGAAGACTTCGGCGTGCACCACACCCTGCGCGGCGAGATGCTGCATCATGCGCCATGCAGCCAGCTCGTAATCATCGGCGTGGATTAGCTGCCGCGTGACCGCCTTGAAAGCTTCGATGAAGCCGGTGAAATCCGTGAATTGATAGAGGGCTTGGGCTTCGGGCAACGGGATTGGAGCTGTGTCGTGACGCTGGCTCAGCTCAACAAGAGTCGCTGGTGTGATGGTGCCTTCGAGATGCAAATGCAGTTCGGCCTTTGGCAGCCGGCGTATGAACGCCTGAATATCGTCCATCCCACCAGTTTACGGCGTGATCCTCAGGCGGAGAAGTGGGACTGTTGCGACGCTTGGTATCGCAGCCAACCCAGAGACAATTGGGCCGGCGTCTTTCAGAACATCCTTGTGCTCCTCGAGGTAGGGCTTGCCTTTGAAGACATAGTCCGAGTAGAGCCAGTGGTAGTTCACTGCAAACTCGTCGTATTGCGACATTGCACCCGTACTCGGGCCGTTGAAGAGATTGTATGCGTGTTTTGCGAAGAAATTACCGCACCCCCGCGAACTCCGACCGATGGCGGCTGTAGAAGAAGTAGATGAGCAGGCCGGTGGCAAGCCATGCAAAGAAGCGGACCCACGTAATGACTTCGAGGCCCATCATCAGGACGATGCAGAAGATGATGCTGAGAACCGGAAACACAGGTCCCAGCGGAGCGCGGAACCCGCGATAGCGATCAGGCTCGCGGTAGCGAAGGATGAGCACCCCGATGGAGACCAGCACGAAAGCGAAGAGCGTTCCGATGTTGGAAAGATTGGAGACGGTGCCAATGTCAAGGAGGCCGGCAGGAATACCCACGACGAATCCTGCAACCCATGTTGCGATGGCCGGCGTGCGGAACCGGGTATGAATGCGGCCGAAAACCTTGGGCAACAGTCCATCTCTCGACATCGAGAACCACACGCGGGCCTGGCCAAGCTGGAAAACTAGGATGGACGAGATCATGCCGAGAAGCGCGCCGATCAATACGAAAAGGCGCACCCAGAAGAGACCTCCGCCGCCGGGCAGTTGCGATAGCTTCTTGAGTGCATTCACAACCGGGGCCGCATCGCCCATCACCGATTGCCAGGGCACGATGCCACTGAGGACGATGGCTACCGCTCCATAGAGAACGGTGCAGGCCACGAGCGTTGCAAGGATGCCGATAGGAACATCGCGCTGAGGATTCTTGCACTCTTCAGCCGCGGTGGAGACCGAGTCGAAGCCGATATAGGTGAAGAAAATGATGGAGCCGCCGGTCAACAAGCCGGTGTAGCCATTGGGCATGAAGGGATGCCAGTAGTGAGGCTTGATGAAGCTGGACGCCGCAAAGACAAAGACCAGGATCGCGGCGATTTTGATCATGACCAGAATGTTGTTAGTGCGGGCCGACTCGCGAATTCCGCGCACCAGGACAACCGTGAGAATCATGACGACCAGGAATGCCGGAACATTGAAGCCGAAATGCCAGCCCGATTTGTAGAGGTCGTTCCCGGCCAGATCCTGCAACCCCGTGGGCAGGTAGGCAGGCGAGATCCACTTCAGGGCCGGATGGATACCGAACCAGTCGAGAAGATCGACAATGTGCGCGGCAAAGCCCACGCTGACGCTCATGTTCGAGAAGGCGTACTCGAGAATCAAATCCCAGCCGATGATCCAGGCCACAAGTTCGCCCATGGTGGCGTAGGTGTAGGTGTAGGCTGAGCCCGCAATCGGAATCATCGAGGCAAGCTCGGCATAGCAGAGGCCGGTAAAGGCGCAGACAATGGCGACCAGCACCAGCGACAGAGCCAGCGCCGGTCCGGCGCCTGGACGGCCAGCCATCGCGGTGTGGTGGAGAACATAGTGCAACAGGGGCGTGTCGCCAATGGAAGGCTGATCGAATTTCTGGCCTGCCATGGCGGTCCCGATGACCGTAAAGATGCCTGAACCGATGACAGCGCCGATTCCTAAAGCGGTCAGTGACCACGGCCCGAGTGTCTTCTTCAGCGCGTGCTCGGGTTCTTCCGACTCCGTGATCAGCTTATCGATGGATTTGCAGGCAAACAGTTGCTTCGGCAGGGCAGTTCTCCTCGTCCGTTCCGCCTTAGTAGTGTGAACAGACCCCAGCTTACAGGCGGTTTCAGTGAGCTCTGGGAAACCTTATGCGGAAGTTTACATGATGGAGATTCGGCGAACGGAAAGGAGGAGAATGTAGCAGAAGCTTACAGAAGCTAGGCTTGAGAAGCGGAGCCCGGATCGGCTTATGCGCCGACCCGGATCTATCGGAATGCCGCATGCTGCTTTAGCGCTTCGACTGGCCGCGCGCCAATTTCTTGAGCTTCTTCTTGTTCGACCCGCGCGGTGTGGTGCGCTTGGCCTTCGGTGCGGCCTTTTTGCGGGCGACACGCTTTACTTTTTTGCGCTCTAACTTGTCTTCAATCTTTTTGGTATTTGCCAATGACAACCTCTCTTGCTGAATCAAATCAATGTGTCCCGCGTAAACGGGAGATGCGAACTTCATGGTAACAGGGATTTCTCTGCGAGGAAAAGTCCTCGGTCTGTTCCCGATTCGGAGAAACCAGCGAAGAATCGATGCGTTCGAGCGGCCTGTTGTGCGAATTCACGCGAGCTTCGCCGGTTTTCCGCGTAGAATGAAGACAAGACGCGATCTGGAATCATCCAGCCTGCTCGGCCTCTGGCCGCCCCAATGCTTCAGACGAGCTCCGTAGCCCACGCAGCAATTACATGTCGTCGGTTCAACTGTCGGCATTTTCCTCGTGAACGGAGTTCCTCATGCGTTCAGATAAGATTCACCGTGCCCTCAAGCAGGGAATGAACCGATTTGAAATGTGCCAGCTTGTTGCCAAAGGCGTGAGAGCCACACACAAGACCGGCGGACGGTTCGAAGACACCATCAACGACGCTCTGGAGTTTCTGGGATCTCACAAGTCGGATCAGAAGTCCATGCATCCCATATCGAACAATCCCGGGGCCAAAACCCTGAAACCGGCTGCATAGGCCCGCGTACCTCAGCTATACATACGCATAAAAATGAGAAGGACGGCTGTTATGCCGTCCTTTTTTGATCTCACTTCGAACTTCCGTCCGGATTTAGACAGGCTGAACGTTCTCAGCTTGCCAGCCCTTGGGGCCCTTGGTCACGTTGAACTGGACCTTCTGGCCTTCCTGAAGCGAACGGAACCCGTTTGCCTGGATGGCGGTGTGATGGACGAAGACGTCCTCGCCGTTTTCACGGCTCAAAAATCCAAATCCCTTGGCGTCATTAAACCACTTGACTGTGCCTGTTTCCATTGTGTGTTGTTCCTTTGATACAAATTACCGTCCGAACGCAATGAGGAAGTTTGCGAGTGAGCGGGTAAGCGAAACAGGCAAGGACTTCTAGATCGAATTCTACGATTGCTCTAAGTATAACACATCATGTCACCTGACGAGTTTTTCGATGCCCGCAAACTGGATATAAACCACTTGCGCGGTTCTTTCGGAAACGGCCAGCCTATTGAAAGAACTTGGAAACCGTCTTGAATTGCGATGTAGCCCGGTGGCGACATATGCGTGGCATTGCAGGCTGCACTCCCTTACGGTGGCAGCTGTGATGCACCGATCAGGGATACAACAAACCAGCAAATTGAAGTCGTTCGTGTTCCTCTGTTGCGCGGCCATTCTGTTCGCTCTCGGGGTGTGGCTCCTCCTCGAGCCGGCCAGCGCGCGCGGCCAATCGATGCGCGATAATGGATTCGCCAGGTACACCGACGGCGTCAGTGCTTGACCGCAAGCCCTGTGGCGCGGTAAAGCAGGGGCAAGCGAGACCGAACGTGGCTGCAGTGAAACCACAACCCGGCGAATGGGTCGGCTCTGAAGAAGAGCAGCGCACCAGCACTCTCGGGCGCTTTGCGAGGACTTGGTGGGGACTCGCGATCCTTGGCGCGATCATTTCGACCACCGCCGGAGTCCTCTTCGCCCTGCCGGAGTTTGGAACCAACCACTGGCACGATGAGATTCGCATTTATCTCGCGCAGTTCTGGGTCTGGGCTTTGCTGACCCCTGCGATCGTCTGGCTCGATCGACGACTGCCCTACTCCGACAAGGCGCTTGGGCGGCGTCTGACCACGCACATTCTGGCTAGCCTGTTCTTCACGGAGATTTACTTCTACCTGTTCACCACTATCCGGGCACTTTTCGGGGTTACGCCGTGGAGTTCGCTGCGCCTGTCGCAGCTCTTCAGCCCGTCGGTGGTGGGCTGGCAGCTATGGTGCTGGCTGATCTACTGGGTCATTCTCGGCGGAACGCAGGCCTATGAGTACTACCAGCGCTACATGGACAGCGAATTGCGGCTGGAACGCCTGGAACACAGCTACAGTGAGGCGCGACTCAACGCTTTGCGAATGCAGCTCGACCCGCATTTTCTTTTCAATGCATTGAACACCATCTCGTCTCACGTGGAGCGCGATCCAAAGCTGACGCGCCGCATGATCGAGCATCTAGGCGATCTGCTGCGCATGTCACTCGAGTCAAAGGACCGGCAGGAGGTTCCCCTGGCCGAGGAGTTGGCATTTCTCGAGCACTATCTCGAGATACAGAAAATCCGCTTTGGCGATCAGCTTCGCGTGGTGCTGGATGTCGCGCCAGAGGTGAAGTACGCCGCGGTTCCTTCGATGTTCATTCAACCGTTGGTCGAGAATGCGATCCGCCACGGCATCTCGCGCCGCGCTTCGGGTGGAACCCTGGTTGTGCGCGCAAAACCGCTTGGCGACCGGCTGGAAATTCGCGTGATGGATGATGGGGTAGGTCTGCCACTGGGCTGGACGCTTGAAGGTTCAGAGGGACTCGGACTGTCAATCACGCGGCAGCGTATTGCGGGGCTTCATCCGAACGGAGCGAGTCGCTTTGTGGTCAGAAACCGTGCCGAAGGCGGCACCGAGGTCGAGGTTTCGCTGCCTTTGCGCCTGGGGGATGAGGCCCATGAACGCGTCTACGCCTGATCCGATTCACGTCCTGGTCGCCGACGATGAGCTTCCGGCGCGGCAGCGCCTGATGGATTTGCTGCGGCGCGATGAACAAGTTGCTGTGGTGAGTGAAGCCGCGGATGGGCAGACAGCCGTCGAGATGATTCAGCGCAATAATCCAGATCTGCTGTTTCTCGACGTTCAGATGCCGGAACTGGACGGCCTGGCTGTAATCGATGCGATAGGCGCAGCGCAGATGCCGCTCACTGTCTTTGTCACTGCTTACGATCAGCATGCTATCCGCGCGTTTGAGGCCAACGCGCTCGACTACCTGCTGAAGCCTTTCAGCGACGAGCGGTTCGAGGCTACCATGTGCCGCGCAAAAGCGCGGCTTGACGAGCGCAGCATGCGGGAGTTCGGGCAGCGCGTGATGAAGATGGTGAACGCGGCACCGGTCGCGCCGGAGCGAAGGCTCGATCGGCTGGTAGTGAAAGCCGGCGGTACCACGCGCTTTATTCGCGTTATCGACATTGACTGGATCGAGGCGGCAGGCGTCTACGTGACGCTGCACGTTGGCGGCAAGGAATTGCTGTATCGCGCCGCGTTGAATGATCTGGCCGAGAAGCTCGATCCCAGAAGGTTCGTACGCGTGCATCGCTCAGCGCTGATCAATATAGAAAGCGTCTTGCAATTGGAGCCAATCTCCCACGGGGAATTTGAAGCGGTGCTCAAGAACGGCTCCCGAACCAGGGTGAGCAGAACATACCGGGTTCAGTTGGAAAAACGACTCGGGCAGCCGCTCTAAAATCTGACGCAAACACAAGAGGACGGCTGATTGGCCGTCCCCTCTGTTTGTTTCAGAAATCTTGTGCTCTGGTTTAGAGAGCTTGGACGTTCTCAGCCTGCCAGCCCTTGGGTCCCTTGACCACGTTGAACTGAACCTGCTGGCCTTCCTGCAATGAGCGGAAGCCCTGCGACTGAATGGCGGTGTGATGGACGAATACGTCCTCGCCATTCTGGCGGGTGATAAAGCCAAAACCTTTTGCGTCATTGAACCACTTGACTACGCCTTGTTCCATTTGAGGATGCTCCTTTGAAGCTTTTACCGCGAACGCAATGTGGAAGTGTTGCGTGTGGAGCGGTAACTCGGAACAGGCAAGAACTTCTACTCGAATTCTAGGATTGCAAAGAGTGTAGCATGGCTGGGGAGAATTTCGTGCCAAACCAGGGTAACTGCATCCGGGTCATCTATCCCGGCTCCGCCAGGACTAAGTTCGGTGTTTTCAAAGCCGAACATGTGCGCGGGAAAACCCTCAATGGCAGCGGTGCCTGAGAGCGCTTCGATGGATTGCTTCCGCCCGGCGGCATGGCCGCGTGTCTCGCTCAGGCGCTGACTGCTAGCTCAACTGGGTGGAAGGTGCGCGGGGCCTTGCGACTGCGATCCGGAGAGAAGGAGTGCACGAAGCCTCTTTCGGCGAGCTTCCGCTTTGTACGGTCGTACATCGCGACCGCCTGTTCCTGTGTCAGGTCATCTTCGGCGCTAATAGAGGAAACCTCGTGGATAAAGCGGTTTGACACGCTGTCCAGGTGCCCATGTTCTTCCATGAAAAGACAGGCTTTGTGGTCGCGGCCCGGACGGGCGGTAAGAACCAGAACATAGCACTCTGTGATCTCTTTTTCTGGCGTCGCGGTCTTATAAAGCGTCTCGATCATGAGTCAATTGTATCCTGCGAGCCGAGCTGGAATTGAGTGACGTCCCATTTGCCGGATCTGTTTGATTCAGTTGATTTTGCGCGAGAGAAGAATGTCTCAGATCCATAAACGTACCGTCTCTAGATTCACTGATTTGGCGCGATTAGGCCGCATGAGAAGCATCCTCTGCGGCACTCGCAAAATCGCAAACGCAGTCCGCATTTACCACGACCTCGAAGCGGTATTCGAGGTCAAACCGAATACCAGAATAACGAAATTGCTCTGGAAGTCGGTCAGGAGGAGGGTGCAGCGAGAAAAGTCCATCTAGCTGTGCGCTGCAGGTCTCAGATCTTGTGCAGAACCACAGCGCAGGATTTTCCCGGTCTTTAACATACGTTCATCTTGCTCTCATCTCGATCTCCTACAAAAGCCCAGCTGTTGATTTTTTACGGCTGATGAGGAGGTCAAAAATGCAGAAACTAGCCGCATCCATGTTGATGGCTTTGCTGGCCGCCGGTCCCATCCCTACTCCGACGTTTGCGCAGGACTGGCGTGGCGATGGCCAAACTGCCACGCCCATCAAACACCTGGTCGTGATCTTCCAGGAAAACATCTCATTCGATCACTATTTCGGAACCTATCCTCACGCAACGAATCCCGCCGGTTCGCCGCCTTTCCACGCGTTGCCGGGCACCCCGTCTGTCAACGGCTTGACCCGGGGGCTCCTCACAAACAATCCGAACTTCCTCAATTCAGCCAACAACGCCACTTTGACCGGCGGCGCCGTCAGCATAGCTGCCAACCCCTTCCGGCTGGACCGCTCGCAAGCCGCGACTGCGGATCAGGATCACGACTACACACCCGAGCAGATGGCGTTCCATGCTGGCCTGATGGATCTGTTTCCGTTGTCGGTGGGCACCGAAGGGCCTCCGCCCGCAGCTCCGCCGGCGGCCGTGAACACCACGGCCCTCACTATGGGCTACTTTGATGGCAATACGGTGACGGCCCTGTGGAACTACGCACAGCACTTTGCCATGAGCGACAATATGTACGGGACGAACTTCGGTCCTTCCACCGTGGGTGCCGTCAACGTGATCTCCGGGCAGACGAACGGCGTTGGCTCGACCACCATCAAAGTGAACAACACCACAATCGTCGAGGGCGGCGGCGGGTCGCTGACCCTGATCAGCGATGCCGATCCGGCCGGTGATCTGTGCTCATCGACAAGCAAGAACGTCTTCATGCAGGGTTCGAACATCGGCGACCTCCTCGGTCCGGCGGGCGTGTCGTGGGGATTCTTCCAGGGTGGTTTCGATCTGACGATCAAGAACGCGAACGGCACCACTGGCTGCGGCAGGTCCACGACCTCAAACGTGACGGGTGTCACCGAGACCGATTACATACCTCATCACCAGCCCTTCCAGTACTACGCCTCCACGCAGAACCTGGCTCACAAGCGGCCATCGTCGGTTTGGTCGGTTGGTACGCCTAATGACACGGTGGCGCACAACCAGTACGACATCCATGACTTCTTTGACGCCGTCAAGGCAGGCAACTTCCCGGCGGTGGCCTATCTGAAAGCCCCCGGCTACCAGGATGGGCATGCTGGTTACAGCGATCCGCTCGACGAGCAGAACTTCATCGTCAACACGATCAACTTCCTCCAGCAGCGGCCGGAGTGGTCTAGCACCGCGGTGATCATCACCTACGATGACTCCGATGGCTGGTACGACCACCAGATGAGCCCCATCGTCAACCAGTCGCAGACCCCGGCTGACGTTCTCAGCGGCGCAGGCCTGTGCGGCTCGGCAACGCCCGGCTTGGCGGGAATTGACACGCCAAATGCCCAGGGCCGCTGCGGCTATGGCCCGCGTCTGGTCTTCATGGTCATCTCACCCTGGGCCAGGCAAAACTACGTGTCGCACAAAATCATCGATCAATCGTCAGTGGTGAGGTTTATTGAGGACAACTGGCTGGGCGGGCAGCGCCTGGGCGGCGGCTCGTTCGATGCTATCGCCGGTTCGATCGACGATATGTTCGACTTCAGCTCGCGCACCTGGCGCCAAGACGGGCTCTTCCTGAATCCCTCTACCGGCGAGCCGGTCAACCAGTTTCCAGGCCAGCCATAGATAGAATCCTTCACGGGCGGCGACTGCGGATCATCTGATGAGCCGCGGTCGCTGCTTGTGGTTTGATGGATACAAGAAGCTTCCCGGAGAACCGGTTGTCAGAGAAAAACGTAACCCCGCTTTCACGCCGCGAATTTGTGCGAAGGACCGGAAAGCTGGCCGCAGCGTACGCAATACCCGGCGCGATTTCAGCCGAGTCTATGTCGGGTGCGGCGAGCGCATTCCTCGGTTTTCCCGTGCGAGCAATCAGCTCACCGCGTGCGCTTGAATTTGGACCCGGGGCGGCGACGCTCGACGCGGACAAGTTGAAGCGGTTCGCAGATCCGCTCCCCACGACTGAGATCGCGCGACCAGCCGGCATGCGGCCCGATCCGGCGAATCCGGCCAAAAAGCTTCCCTTCTACCGGATGGTGATGAGCGAGACAGAATCCCGCGTGCATCGCGATCTGGAACCGACGCGCATTTGGGGGGTCAACGGCATTTCGCCGGGACCTGTGATGGAGGTGCGCAGCGGCAATGGCGTGCTGGTCGAGTGGGGGAATGAACTGCCCCAGCGCCATTTGTTCACCGTCGATCACAACCTGATGGGGGCCGAGCGCGACAAGCCCGAAGTCCGCAGTGTCGTGCATCTGCACGGAGCCAAAGCCCCGCCGGAGAGCGACGGCTATCCCGAATCCTGGTTTGTGGCCGGCAAATCCGCCACCTGCCACTATCCCAACCGGCAGGATGCTTGCATGCTCTGGTATCACGATCATGCGATGGGCATCAATCGGCTGAATATCTATGCAGGTCTGCTGGGCCTTTACATCATCCGCGACGAAGCCGAGGACGCGCTCGGCTTGCCACACGGCGAGCACGAAATACCGCTCGTGCTTTGCGACCGCAAATTCACGGTAGACGGCCAACTCATCTACGATGTCTCACCCGATCCGGCCGCACCGTGGATGCCGGAGTTCTACGGCAACGCCACTCTGGTCAACGGCAAGCTATTTCCCTACCTGGAAGTGCAACCCACGCTCTATCGCTTCCGCGTGCTCAACGGCTCGAACGCACAGTTTTTCAATCTTTCCCTCTCCAACCGCCAGCCCATCGCACAGATCGGCACCGATCAGGGCCTGCTTCCGGCGCCCGTGCCCGCGAAGATCGTGTCGCTCGCGCCCGGTGAACGCGCCGATTTGGTGGTCGACTTCAGCGGTTCAGGCGGCCAACAGGTGACATTGAAGATCGGCCCGGTCGTGGAGATCATGCAGTTTCGAGTTGCGCGGGGTGGCTCGCAGGGCGGCTCACTGCCGGAAAAGCTGCGCCCGGTTGTTCCCATCCCTGAGTCTTCGGCCGTTCGCACACGCCTCCTTACGCTCAATGAGTATAAGAGCCCCAAGGGCGAATCCATGACCATGCTTCTCGGCGCGGCGCACTGGGACATGCCTGTAACCGAGACTCCGGCGCTCGACACGGTCGAAATTTGGAGCCTTATCAACCTCACCGAGGACGTGCATCCCATCCACCTGCACTTGGTCCGCTTCCAGATTCTCGACCGTCGCTCGTTCGACAAGCTTCACTACTTCGTGAAGGGTGAGCTCAGATACATCGGTTCTCCTTTGCCCCCGGATCCCGAGGAAGCCGGCTGGAAAGACACAGTGCGCGCCCATCCGCAGGCGGTGACCCGGATCATCGCCCGCTTCGAAGGATATGCAGGGCGTTACGTTTGGCACTGCCACATCCTGGAACACGAAGACAACGAGATGATGCGGCCCTTCGAGGTTATGCAGGCCTTCTCGTAGGTGGGCACCACTCGACTGCCGCTGGCCGCAACCCCTGACACTCTGATCATTTTGCGGACCCGAAGTCGGTTCCGAAGCTATCTTGTCCTGGGTCTTCCTTGCAGCCGGTTATTCGGCACTGTTAGAGGAATTAGGGTTGGTTCCCGAGAAAGATTGGCAACTGGTCAAGTTGACCTGAGGGCAACAAGGTGCCAGAAACTTTGACGTTTCGAATCAGGGAAAAGAAACCTGCCAGCGATCCAAACCGTCAATTACCTCGTTGGTAGGCAACCCAATTCGCTGCCCCGGCATCCATCACCAACTGTGGCAGCTAAGAGCTTTGCTTCCGTCGTCTTTTCTCAATTCCCGGGGCACGTTGCCAGACCTTCCTAAGTTTTCTTGAGAACGCAATCGACCTGTTTTTCGAGACTTGCAGGAGCACCGATTGAGCAAGTTAAAAGATAGGCAAAGAGATTTGCAGGGACTTGTGAGAAAGCGTTTTCTCTGATGTGAGTAGGCAATCCAGAGCAACTTTACCTTGCAGTACTTTGGAGACCTAAATGTTCAGAAATGAGGGAAACCCCTTCCGCTTTTTGTTGCTGCCCCTATTAGCTGGAATCGCAACTGTTCATCTATCCGCACAGACCTCGAGTGGTGCTATTGCCGGCAGCATTCAGGACACTAGTGGAGCAGTTGTTCCGAACACGGCCGTTACCGCGACAAACAACGCTACCCAGGCCGTCAGCGTGACCAAGTCCACCTCGAGTGGCGCCTATCGTTTTCCCAATCTCCCGTTGGGCACCTACACGGTCACTGCTGTTGCGCCCGGCTTTGCCACGGCAACGGAAACCGGCGTGATTGTGCAGATCAGCAGCACCACGGCATTGGACATCAAACTTACGCCTGGCCAAGTCAGCGAGAGCGTCACTGTCGACGCGAGTGGCCTGCGCATTGAAACGGAGACATCTGAGATTGACGCTACAGTCTCCAACAAGCAGATTGAAGACCTCCCGCTTTCGCTCGCCGCAGGCGTCGGCGGCCTGCGCTCGCCGGAGACCTTCGTCTTTCTTCTTCCCGGCACCACCGGTCCCGGCAGCGGAACCTCCGGCAATACCGGCAACGGCGTATTCTTCTCGCGCCTCTCCGGTGGTCAGGCCTACGGTGCCGAAGTGTTGCTCGACGGCGCAAGTATTCAGCGCAGCGAGAACGGCTCCTCCTTCGATGAGACCTCACCCTCCATTGAGGCCCTGCAGGAGTTCAAAGTCACCACCTCCAGTCCCTCCGCTGAATTCGGACGCACCACTTCCGGCATTGAAAGCTTCGCCACCAAGAATGGCACAAACGATTTCCACGGCACCGCCTATACAATCGTCAAAAATCGCGCCTTCGACGCCAACAACTGGTTCAACAACGGCTACATTGTGCTCAACTGCCAGACCCTCTCCGAAATCGACTGTCCGTATTCGAAACCTCAGGACAGCAAGTTTGACTACGGTGGCGTCTTCGATGGCCCTGTCTGGATTCCACATGTGTGGAACGGCCACAACAAGACGTTCTTCCTTTTTGCGTGGGAGAAATACCAATTCACTCCCGGCGCCGTGTCTGTCTCTACAGTTCCCACTGCGGCGGAGCGCACCGGCGACTTCAGCGATATCCTCGGCGGGTATGTTCCGGGTGGCACGCCCTACAACGGGCAAGAAGTGTTCTTGAATCCTTGTACTGGCCTGCCCGTTCAGTTCAACCAGATCTACGATCCGCGGACGACGACACAGGTCAGCCCGGGGGTTTTTTGCCGTACGCCATTTGCCAACAACCAGGTCCCAACCTCCCTCTTCAGCCCCACGGCAGCGACGCTGTCCAAAGGGCTACCCCTGCCAAACCAGGCGCCCCAGAGCACAGACGTCTTTGGTTACCTCGGCAACTATGCGTACACGGGCGTGGCCCCAAACAACAACACGACCTATACGATTCGCATCGATCAGGTCCTTGGCGATCGAAACAAGGTATTTGGCACCTACAGCACGCGTCAGAATACAAAGCTGACGGCGGCTCCAAATTTTCCTCAACCGTTCAATAACAGCGGATACGCTCAAGCCTTTACCACCCATTACATCCGCGGAGGTTGGGACTTCGCCTTATCACCCACTCTGCTGAACCATCTGAATGTCGGATACAACCGAACGAACAGCGTGAACCTGTCCGAAGAATTCAACACGCCGAACACGGCGGCAGCAGCCGGGGTCGCGAACGACTACTCCAAGTTCTACCCATTCATTTCATTTCCAAGTCCGGATGCGCCTTCGAACTGGGGCCAGCAGCAGAATGGCGTCAATATCGACAACGGCATTCGCGTGAACGATATTTTGAGCTGGCAGAAGGGCAGAAACAGTATCCGGGTCGGCGTGGACTGGCGACACCAGGTCTACTCCACCAACCTGTATAACGTGGATAACTTCAACTTCTACCGTGACCAGACGGCGGCTGTCAGCAACAGCTGCTGTTCCTCAGGCAACCCGTTCGCCAGCTTCCTGCTGGGCGAAGTGGGCTTTGGCGGTCAGACGGTATATAACGTGAATCCCCGTTGGAAATCCTGGTACCTGGCGGGCTTTGCTCAGGACGATATCAAGCTCACGAGCAACCTGACCATCAACGTCGGCTTGCGATATGACGTCGATCTTCCTCGGCACGAAGCGTTCAATCGGACTTCCGATTTTAGCTTCACGGCTCCTGACGCTGCAGCCGGCAATCTGCCGGGCGCACTGGTCTTTGGCACGAACTGCCACTGCAACACTGCGTGGGCGGATACCTGGTACAAAGATATTGCTCCGCGTATAGGTTTCGCCTACGTACTTCCAAACAGTGATGGCAAGATGGCCCTGCGCGGCGGGGGAGCCATCATTTACGGTCCTCTGCAATACAACGACTTTGGCGGAAGCATGCTGCAGGGTTTCAACATCAGCAAGGGAGTTGCGCTCGGCGGCACCGCTACCCAGGGCGGTGCATTCACACCCGCGTTCCGGCTTGACTCCACTTCACCTGCCGATCCGCAGAACTCGAACATCGGTTTCCCGAATTACAGCTATGCTCCCAATACCGATCCAACACAACTGACAGCGGTGAACGGCCTCGGCAGCTTCAGCGCTGTCGCGGGCGACCTGATTCTGGCGAGGGACGGCCGTCCTTCGATGACCAGCAACTGGAGCATTCAACTGCAGGATCAGATTGCCCAGGACCTGATCTTCTCAATGGGTTATATCGGCCAGGTGGCACAGAACCTCCGCTCCGGCTTCCTGACCAACTTCAACAATATCTCCCCATCTGATTTCGCCCTTGGAGATCTGTTGAGCAACCCCCAGTACAACATTCCGCTGGGCGGCTCCAGCCAGGGATACTCGGCGCCCTATGCAAACTTCACAGGTCCAATCGGTCAGTCGATTCGTCCCTTCCCGCAGTATGACTACATCGCGGATGATTGCTGCCTGGAGAACCTCGGCCACTCCTCGTACAACGCAATGGTGGTTTCGCTTGAGCGTCGTTTCCGTGATGGTTTCAACGTGCAAGCCTCCTACACATGGGGGAAGATCCTCACGGATGCCGATTCGCTGATCCCTTTCAGTTATACGAGTAACAACCAGCGCGAGCAGGCGCAATACTCTCAAGATCTGAAGGGCGATAAAGCCGTCGGCATTCAGGATCTGAGGCATCAGTTCTCACTGAGCTACCTCTACCAGCTTCCGTTTGGTAGCAAACGCAAGTGGCTTAATCAAAGCAGGTCTCTGGATTACATAGTCGGCGGATGGGAGATCGGCGCCATTCAGCGTTACTCCAGCGGGCAGCCGATAGACTTCGGTTGTGCCACTGGTATCCCTTACTACCAGAATTGCATGACCTTTACCGCAGGACCTGCTTCCAACGGCGCAGTGAGTTTTGCGAGTGATGCCTACAGGGGCGATAAGAACGGTCCTAGCGTCTTTAATGGGGAATCCTGGTTCAAGCCCGCGTACCGTGTGCCTGGCACAAACGGTGCAGCGGATCCGGGTGTCCCTATGTCGCAAGCCGCCTTTGTTGACCAGAATCGAGAAGGGGTTGGCTGGGCGCGTCCGTTCACCCCGGGTTGTGGAACGCCGTCCGCACCCTGCTCCTTTGCTCCGTTTGCATTTGGTAATATCGCTCGAGTCACAGAAGCCATCACTGGTCCGGCTTACCTGGCTGAGGACTTAAGCGTTATGAAGGATTTTCACATCGTGGAGAGAGTCACATTCCAGCTGAAAGGCGAAGCATTTGACCTCTTTAATCGGCATCGGATGGGTCTTCCGGATCTTGCGCCAAACGATTCCTCACAGAGCACAGGGTTCGGTATTCCCACGGCCGTAGACTACGGCCCTCGCAACTTGCAGGTTACCGGTCGCATTACCTTCTGAGAACCATCCATGGCGAAGGCAGCACATGCTGCCTCTCCGCTTTATCTTTGCTTTTGTTGCTATTGTTCCTTGGGGCAACGCGATCAGAAATTTGTCGTCAACATTTGCTATAACGGAATCCCATGCATGGTTCGCGTCGCTTCCGTTGGCTCCTGCCGCTGCTCCTCGCTGGACTGGAGGCTACGGCCCACACGCAAACCAATCCCACACTTGCCAGGGCCGAGCAACGCCGCCTGCAGCACCAACCCGCCGAAGCCGCTGCGATTCTCCGCCCTTACACTGAGCAGCACCCCGGCGACGTTTCCGCTCTCATGCTTCTTGGCAACACTCTGCTCGACCTTCGCCAGACTGAGGAAGCCGGCCAGGTCTTCGCTCGCGCTCTCGCCGCAGAGCCCGGCTCCATTCCTGCCAACCTTGCCGTCGGCAATCTCCTGCTCTCGCAGCACCGCTATCCCGAAGCCATGGATCGCTTTGAAACCATCCTCGCGCAAGGTTCGCATCAAGACCCGGATTATGTCGCCGCCCGCAAAGGAGAAGTCGCTGCCGCCACCGAACTCGCCGTTTCCAGTCGTCGCGACAACCACCCAGACCGCGCGCTTATTGCCCTGCGTCATGCGTGCGAAAAACTCCCAGACTCTCCCGACCTTCAGCTTGACCGCGGCCTCCAGGCTTTCGAACTCGGCCAACTTCCCGAAGCCGACGAAGCTCTGCACGCTGCACGGAAGCTCGCTCCTGCCGACCCCACCATCCTTTACGCGCTCGCGCGTCTCGAAACCGAACAGCAAAAAATGCCCGAGGCTGAGCACAGCTACAAAGCGTATCTCGCTGCCCGCCCCAACGATGAGACCGCGCACTACGGCCTTGGATATGTCTATGCCGCTCTCCTGAAGACCGAAGACGCCCGCCGCGAGTTCGAAGCCTCCATCCGTCTGAAGCCCCAGCAGACTGAAGCCTACTATCAGCTTGGCCAGATCGCTCTCGACGCCCATCACGATGACGAAGCCAAATCTTTCTTCGAGCGCGTCCTGGCCCGCGACCCCAACCACGCCGGTGCGCTCACCGGCCTCGGTGAACTTGCTTTCCGTGACAAGGATTACTCCACAGCCGAACAGCTTCTTGCACACGCTGAAAAATCCGACCCCACCTACACTCGTCCACACTACTATCGCGGTCTCTCTCTCGCCCGCCTGGGCCGCAATGAAGAAGCCCAGCATGAGCTTCAGCAAAGTGATGGCCGCACGCATGCTAGAGCCTCATCACCAGTCAACACGCCACAGCCCCCGCCTTAACAGCACCTTCTGCCTATACTTTTCGCTCTCTGCTCTAAAGCTTCAAAGGAAGGTGCTCAGCCATGTCTATTCGCACCCGGACGAATCACTTTTCTCAGACCGCTCTCTTCGTTACGATGCTCTTTGGCTCTGCTATCTTCCTTACCGCACAGCAGCCCGCTCCACCTTCATCCTCCGTCCCCGAAACTTTCACCAACCCCCTCCTTCCCTCCGGCCCCGATCCCTGGGTCATGTCCTACAAAGGCAACTACTATTTCATGGCTACAACCGGTATCAATCTCACACTCCGAGCCACGCCGGACATCACCGATCTGGCCCACGCGCAGAAGCGCATCGTTTGGACACCGCCCGCCACCGGCCCATACAGCCATGAGATCTGGGCGCCCGAGATCCATCGCTTCGACAACAAGTGGTACATCTACTTCGCGGCCGACGCCGGCACCAACGAGACCCATCGCATTTACGTCCTCGAAAACCCCGCCGACGACCCTATGCAGGGAGAGTGGAAATTCAAAGGCCAGGTCACCGATCGCACCGACAAGTGGGCCATCGATGCCTCCGCCTTCGATCTTGACGGCCAGAAGTACATGATCTGGTCCGGCTGGCAGGATGACCACGACGGCGAGCAGGACATCTTCATCGCGCACATGAAAAATCCCTGGTCCATCGACTCCGAGCGCACATTGCTTTCGCGCCCCGAGTATCCGTGGGAAGAAGTGGGTGACTTGCTCAACCGCCCCTCAATGCCACATCTCAACGTGAACGAAGGCCCTGAAATCCTGATCCACAACCAGGACATCTTCCTCGTCTACTCAGCCTCTGCCTGCTGGACCGACTACTACGCGCTGGGGGTGCTGCGCGCCAGTGTCACCAGCAACTTGCTCGACGCAAAATCCTGGCACAAGTATGATCACCCGTTTTTCCACCAGAACCCCGAAGCCGGCGTCTACGCAACCGGCCACAACGGTTTTTTCCGGTCTCCGGACGGTCAGGATTGGATCATTTACCACGCCAATTCGCAGAAGGGGCAAGGGTGCGGTCCGCAACGCTCTCCTCGCATCCAGCCATTCATCTGGAACCCTGATGGAACGCCCAACTTCGGCCCCGCGCTCCCCGCTGGCCAGCCCCTCGCAAGACCGTCGCGGTAATCGTCGCTCCCTAATTCTGGCTGTGCTCTCCGTAAAGCGACTTGCTGAGCTCAAATTCTGCGCGGGCTTTGTCCGATTGGCCGGCGGTGCGATACGCGTGACCTAATTCAAAGTGGGCCTTGGGATCTTTGGGTGCAAGACCAACGGCGATTTGCAGTTCGCGAATTCCGCGGGAGGAGTTTCCATTAGCAACCAATGCCATGCCCAGTTTTTCGTGCGCCCACGCAGATTTCGGGTCCAGTTCCACAGCCTTTTCGAGAAATGGCTCCGCGTCCGCAGTGCGGGACTGATCGAGAAGAAAAATGCCCAGGTCGAGATAGGGCCACGGGTCCTTCAGGCCGCGCTCTTTCGCCCATTGCGCAGCCGTGCGCAGTGCTTTTTCGGCTTTCTCCGGATCGTTCTGCGCGTCGTAAGTGAGTCCCAGGTTTTCTTCCGCTTTGAGATTTGCAGGATCGAGCGCAAGCATCCGAAGATAAACTTTTTCGGCATCAGGGAAGAGATTCTTCGTGTAGAGGCAGCGGCCCAGGCTATAGAGAACATCCAAGTTGTCGGGTTCCATGCCGAGGGCGACACGCAGCCAGCGCACGGCATCGTCGTAGTCATCGAGCAGCACATAGTCCAGTGCGACGGATCGGAGTTGCGAAACGTTGGGCTTCCGGATCTGCGCGGCGCGAGTGTAGGTCTCCAGTGACTCGCGAGATTTGTTTTCCTGCTGCAACACAAGCGCAAGTTCATATTGCGTATCGGCGGATTGTGGATCGCGTTCGAGACTGACACGCAGGCGCGCTTCGGTTTCAGCCAACGATGGATTGGGCGGTGCGGAGGATTCGTTCCCGAGGGATATACCTCCCGGCTGGGCGGCCTTGGCGGGCGCCTGCTGCGCCGAGACATAGGGCGTTGGAACAGCACCGATCCAGGCGGCCGCCAGTAGCGCCAGCCCGGTCTTGAGTAAATGCGGGAACCGAATTGTCATAGCCTCCTACCGTTGCGTCGCGTGATACTTTCCGCGGATGACTATCGCAGACAGACCATCCGCCCGGCATCTAATGGGATGCGATTGGCTGATGCCAAGCGCGGCTGTGCCGCTCGCGGGCGCCATTCCAGCAGCGCAGAACGGAATAAACTTTTACCCTGAACATGGTTTACCCAATGCTCCGTTTCTGAAAGAGTAACCGAACCGCAAAATAGGAGAAGTCCCGTGCGCATATTGCCCCGAATAGCAGCAATCTGGATTGTCACACTGATCACATTCAGCGCGCCCTTCCGGGCCGCGCATTCGCAGGAGGCCAATGCGTTCCAACTAAGCGGCGACTATGCCGGTACGCATGATCCTTCGATCGGCCGTGAAGGAGACAATTATTATGTCTTCGCCACAGGCTCTGCGCCAGGCGGAGGACAGTTTGCCATCCGTTGCTCCCACAACCTGACCGAATGGAAGCTCTGCGGTCACGTTTTTGACTCGATCCCCGAGTGGATTCACAAAACGAGCCCCGGAACGAAGGAGCTTTGGGCGCCGGACATATCATTCTTCAACGGGCAATATCACCTCTACTACGCATATTCGCTCTTTGGCTTGAATCTTTCCGGCATCGCGCTGGCGACTAACGAAACGCTGGACCCAACAAGCCCGAAGTACCACTGGCAGGATAAAGGACTGGTGCTGCAATCCACAGCCGCCGATGACTTCAACGCCATCGACCCGAATATCGTGCTCGACGAAAAGGGCCAGCCATGGATGAGTTTCGGAAGCTTCTGGTCGGGAATCAAGATGCGGCGCATTGACTTGGCGACGGGAAAACTGGCCTCGGGAGACTCGATGCCCTACTCTATTGCCGGCAGGTCACGGCCGGAGCATGCAGAGCCAGCCAAGCCTGGGCTTCCACCAGACTGGCAGGCAATTGAAGCGCCGTTCATCGTACGCCACGGGGGCTTTTACTATCTCTTCGTTTCCTTCGATCTGTGCTGCCGCGGCACGCGCAGTACCTATCGCACAATGGTGGGCCGCTCGCATAAAGTGACTGGGCCGTACGTGGACCGCCAAGACCGAGAATTGCTAAAGGGTGGCGGAAGTCCGCTGCTGACAGCCAATAGCCGTTGGCTTGGGCCCGGTGGTGAGTCCGTGTTGCAGCGCCCTGAGGGCGACTTGATTGTCTTTCACGCCTACGACGCGACAACGGGCAAGCCCGCGCTGCAGATCTCCACGCTCTCGTGGAAAAACGGCTGGCCTGAAGCGGCGCTGGGCACAGGAGGCGAGGCAAAATAGGCGAGGTGAGAGGAAACAGACATTTCCGGAGCGCTTGCGCATGGGCTGTTCTCGCTGCCGCCGGCAGTGTATGGTTGTGCGCTCAAGCGAGCGCTCCATTTGCAGCGCGAGGGGCATCCGTTCCAGCGCGATTTGTAGACATCACGGCGCAGGCAGGCGTGCATTTTCTGCACCAGGCGCCGCACACCTCGCGCAAATACCTGATTGAGACAATGGGCTCCGGCGTGGCGCTGTTTGACTGCGATGACGACGGACGGCTGGACTTATTTCTGGTGAACGGCGCGCCCTACCCAGACCCGACGCCGAAGGGCACGATTCCCGAAAAAACAGGACCCGCTTACTGGAATCGCCTTTACCACCAGAAGAGTGACGGAACCTTCGAGGACATTACCGAGAAATCGGGCCTATCCGGCGTGGGATACGGCATGGGGGTAGCCGCCGGGGACTACGACAATGATGGCCATGAGGATTTGTACGTTACCGGCTACGGCGGGAATCATCTCTACCACAACAACGGAAACTGCACGTTTACAGATGTGACTGCGCAAGCGGGCGTAGCGGGCGGCGGATGGTCGACAAGCGCAGCATGGGTTGATCTGGATGGCGACGGGCTGCTGGACCTGGTGGTTCTGCGCTACGTGATGTGGGACTGGGACGACAAGTGGTGCGGCCCGCCGGACAATCGCGGCTACTGCCACCCTGATGTCTTCGATCCGATCTCCATGCTGGTCTATCACAACGATGGCAACGGGCACTTCACGGAAGTGTCGCACAAGCTTGGTCTTGATAAGCCGGGTAAAGCGCTGGGCATTGCGATTGGCGACTACGACCGCGATGGGCGCATCGATCTTTTCGTGGCCAATGATTCCATGCCTGAGTTCCTGTTTCATCAGAAAAAGGACGGCGCCTTTGAAGAAATTGGCCTCGAGGCAGGAGTCGCGGTGGATGGCGATGGCCGCACCTTTGCCGGCATGGGCGTGGACTTTGCCGACTACGATAACGACGGCTGGCCCGATTTCGTAGTAACAACACTGGCGAATCAGAAGTACGCGCTCTACCACAACGAGCATGATGGGACCTTCGACTACGCGAGTTACAAGACAGGCTTTGCGCGCATGACCTTGCTCCACTCAGGATGGAGTGCCCTCTGGTTCGATTACGACAACGACGGCTGGAAGGACCTCTTGATTGCGCAGGGGCATGATCTCGATACCGTGGAAAAAAGCTATCCGCAGTTGCACTACCGCGAGCCGATGATGCTGGTGCGTAACACTGCGGGTAAATTCACAGATGTGTCCCGATCCTCTGGTCCCGGACTGCAGGAGCCGTGGGTGGGCCGCGGCATGGCGATTGGCGATCTCGACAACGATGGCCGAGTGGACGCTGTGGTGACGACGAATGGCGGCACGCCGCACATTCTGCACAACGAGACGCGGACTGCAAATCACTGGATCACGCTCAAGCTGGTGGGCCATAAGAGCAACCGCGATGGCATCGGTGCTTCGATCAAGGTCTCCACACCTGCAGGTAGTCAATGGGAGACGGTCTCCACGTCGCGCGGGTATTTATCTTCAAGCGATCCACAGGCCCACTTCGGGCTAGGAAGCAGTACGGTTGCACAGGCTATAGTGATTCGCTGGCCAAGCGGCATCGTGCAGACACTGAACAATGTAGCCGGAGACCGCATTCTCCGCATCGAGGAGCCTTTTACAGCGACACGCTAAAGCCGCTGCGGCGATGCTTCATGACTTTCTTACGGTCAAAGAGGCAGGGCCATCAGAATCGATTACGCCCACGCTTGAGTTCCAGCTGCTGGTCGTGAATGCGCGGGTGCACAACGACAATTCGGTCTGCAATGGTCTGATCAGCATGGCAGAGTTCGAATTCGCGGGGCTTCACGGGAGCCGGAACCGAAATGTTCGGAGCGGCGCAAACCAGGCTACCGGCAGGGAACTGGCCGAACGAGTTGGCGTCAAAAGATTCCATCCAGAACCCACGAGTCGCGAGTGGCGCCTTGTCACAATAGGAACCTGGTGCGACCGACGAGAAGCCCTCTATCTCCGTCCGAGAGACGGACCTAGAGTTCCGCTGCTCTCTGACCGACGAGAGAAAAGGCGGCTCAAAGGGAGAATTGCTACTGGGGGAGAGATTCTCTAAGGGAAGGTTTGTGCGAAAACGGCGCGAAAATCAGGGAGATTGCCATCGTTTAACTCATTGATTAAGAACGACCTTGACTAGATGGCGGAGAGAGGGGGATTCGAACCCCCGATAGAGCTTTTGACCCTATAACGGTTTAGCAAACCGCCGCCTTCAGCCTCTCGGCCATCTCTCCGTTGCTCAATCCGGATTATAGCGGAATTTGCGCTCCTCAAGGGTTTGGGATCCAGCTTCGATCGGTCCAATCTCTATTTTCCGCGCGACGACTCCTCTACGCCCGAAGACACGCTCCCGGGCTCTGCCTTTCGAGCACGACGCTGCCTTCGAGACGCCGCACTACTCCCAAACCTCGTCCTTGCGCGACCGATGCCCTATCGACACCCGCCGGTGCGTTTCTCGAACGAGATTGAAGATCGTTACAACCAAAAGCGAAAAGCTTGCCCCGACAATTGCAGAAAGGACGACTGGGTCACTCGACATCCGACAACCTCCCCTATCATCCGGAGTCTAGGTCGGGAGGTCTAAAGCTTGGCTAAGAACCGACTAAAGCTTTCGTAAGTGTGCCAACGTCAGAATCAAGCCTGGCATTCTTCTAGGTCTGAAAGCAGATCAGGGCTTCACGCACGAACGATCGATTTCACCGGGCACTCTCCCCGGCCTGCATTTCTGCGTGCCTTGACAGCCATGCTCCTGGACGAAGCCCGCTTCCCAGACAGGATCTGTACCGGAGTCATGATGTCAGTTAGCAGAAACCATCTATGCCGCTCGTCTCCGCGCGCGCAGCGAGATTTGAAATCCGACTGGAGTGTAGCTTTCTCCGGTCACTGCCGCGCCGCCAATATTTGCGCCTGATCCGCTCAATCGAGCTTCACTTTTGTTACATTCACATCAATGCACGTGCCGCTTAAAATCGCCAAACGCAAGATGCGTTTGCTGCCGCTTGTCGCCGCCACGTATTTCATGGTTTCAGGAGGGCCTTATGGGATTGAGGACATCCTTGGCGGCGCCGGATTCGCACGCGCGATTATCATTCTCCTTGTCCTGCCGATCTTGTGGTCTTTGCCTACCGCGCTCATGATCGGCGAACTCGCCAGTTCCATTCCCGCCGAGGGCGGCTTCTACGTCTGGGTGCGCAAAGCCCTTGGGCCATTTTGGGGATATCAGGAAGGCTGGCTCTCGCTCTCCGCCAGTGTTTTCGACATGGCAATTTACCCGGCCATCTTCGTGCTCTATCTCGGCAAGTTCAACCCTGGGCTTACCTCCGGCTGGCACGGCTACGCATGGTCGCTTGCTGTGGTGGTCTTTTGCTGTTCATGGAATCTTCGCGGAGCTCCCGCCGTTGGGGAAGGATCGGTCGGCCTGTTTGTTCTCCTGCTGGCGCCATTCGCTGTCTTTCTGGCGCTCGGCCTCTGGCGCGGATTTACATTCCATCCCGCGGTGCAGTGGGGCCACACAGGCTCTGAGGCTGCGCTCTCGACCGCAGTTTTGGTCGCAATGTGGAATTACATGGGGTGGGATAATGCTTCCACCGTTGCCCAGGAGGTAGAGAATCCGCAGCGGAATTATCCAAGAGCGATGATCGTCGCCGCCATTTTGGCGGCCGTTACCTATATCTTGCCGCTTTTGGCGATGGCGCTCGCCGGCCTCTCCGTCGACAGCTTTTCAACCGGAGATTGGATGACGGCAGCCAATGCGATCGGAGGTCCGCTTCTCGGTTTGTCCGTCGTCGCCGGAGGCGCCATCTGCGGCATTGGTATGTTCAACGCGCTCATGATGAGCTACACGCGCCTGCCCATGGCGATGGCTGAAGATGGAATGCTTCCGCGTTTTGTCGCGCGCCGCAACAGTCGCGGGGTCCCCTGGGTCAGCGTACTGCTCTGCGGTCTGGCGTGGGCTCTCGCCCTGAACCTGAAGTTCGAGCGGCTCATCTCCATCGATCTCATCCTTTACGGGTCGAGCCTGCTGCTGGAGTTTGCTGCGCTCGTCGTGCTCCGCGTTCGTGAGCCAAACATGCAACGGCCATTCAGGGCCGGCAATCTGGCTTTTGCCTGTTCGTTGGGAATCGGCCCTGCCGTGCTCATCGGTTACGCGCTGTATGCATCCCGCGGAGAAGAGATTTCGTTTGCGCACAATACCGTCTCGTCGCTCGTCTTCTCCGTAGTCGTCGGCTTGCTCGGCCCCATACTCTACTGGTTAACCGCCGGCAGGCTTGCGCGACGCCGGTTGGCTGCCGCTTCCGCAACCGACTAGTTGCGTCCCGGGGGAAAAGCAAAGGCCGCGCCATCCAAGGCGCGGCCCTCTATTTCTCGATTTCAGCAAGTCCGCCTACTTTGCCACCTTCTGCTTCAGCGCGATAGGCTTCGGCTTCTCATCCACAAAGAGCTTTGCAGCCCGAATTACCCGATCGCGCGCATACGCCGCATCATGCCAGGCCTTGATCTCCACCCGCTTGCCTTCCAGGTCTTTATATATGGAAAAGAAGTGGGTAATCTCCTTAAGCATGTGTGGATAGATATCCGTGTAGTTCCACACATTGGCGTAACGCGGATTATTCTTTCCGACCGCCAGCACCTTCTCATCCAGCACGCCCTGATCCATCATCTCCAACAGCCCGATCGGTCGAACCTCCTGCACACATCCGGGAAAGGTCGCTCCCGGAACCAGCACCAGCACGTCCAGCGGGTCGCCGTCGTCGCTTAGCGTCGATGGAATGAATCCGTAATCTCCGGGATAGTGCACTGGTGAATGCAAGTTGCGGTCCAGCTTGAATACGTGCAGCTGCTTGTCATATTCAAACTTGTTGGTTCCGTCCTTAGGGATCTCGATCACCGCACGGAATACTTCGGGGGAGCGATCGCCAATTGGCAACTCCAAATAATTAACCATTCTTCTCTACATCCTCTCGGGGGTTGTGTCCAGCATACTCAGGGGAGCCGGATTCTCTTTAGATGCGCATCGCACGATGCGTCCGTGAATGCTATGCCGCGCCTGCTCGAGGGGGGAACGACCAGAAGGGCGCCAGCAATCCTCGGCTCTTGCACTGATCTCTCACCGAGGCACCTACCGGCTGTCCGCCCGAACTACTATAATCGCGGATAATGAAGGCGCATGTCTACGTTACGTTAAAGACATCGGTCCTCGATCCTCAGGGCCAAACCATCCACAATGCCTTGCGCAAGATCGGTTTCAGCGAGGTTGCGGCCGTTCGCCAGGGCAAGTATTTCGCTTTATCCCTTGCAGATGGCCTTGAGCCGCAGGCCGCGCGCACCCAGGTCGAGCGCATCGCCCGCGAAGTCCTCACCAACCCCGTCATCGAAGAATTCACATACCGCATTGAGGAATAGTCGCTTGGTGGACTGCTTCGCCCTTCTCAATCGCGTCAGAGCAAAGTCACAACCTCCATCCAACCCTGTCGCATAAAATCCAATCATGTGCGGAATCGTCGGTTACGTCGGCCGTAAAAAGGTTGTCCCTGTCATCATTGAGGGCCTGCGCCGCCTCGAATATCGCGGCTACGACTCAGCCGGCATCGCCGTCGGCAGCCCGAACAGCGCGCTCCTTGAAGTCTGTCGCGCTCCCGGCAAGCTGGGCAACCTTGAAGAAGTCCTGCGCGATCATCCCGTCGACGGAACCTTCGGCATTGGACACACTCGCTGGGCCACGCACGGCCGTCCTACTGAAGAAAACGCCCATCCCCATCGTGACTGCTCCGGCCGCATCGTCGTCGTCCACAACGGCATCGTCGAAAACTACCTCGACCTCAAGCGCGAACTCACTGCCCAGGGCCACAAGTTCGTCACCGAAACCGACACCGAAATCATCGCCCACCTTATCGAGCAAATTCAGAGTGACGCCGCTGCTGCTGGCAATCCCATCCTGCTCGAAGACGCCATCCGCCGCGCTGTCAAGCGGCTAACCGGTGCCTTTGCTCTCGGTATCCTCTCCTCTGCTGAGCCCGACAAGATCATCGCCGCACGCTCTGGGCCTCCCGTGGTCATCGGCGTAGGCGAGGGCGAATACTTCGTTGCCTCCGATGTCCCAGGCATCCTCCACCACACGCGCGACATTTACTTCCTCGCCGACGGCGACATGGCCATCCTCACCCTGAACGGCGTCAAGCTGACTGACTTCGATGGCAGGCCCATCGAGCGCCAGCTTCAGCGCATCCAGTGGGACCCCATCCAGGCGGAAAAGGGCGGCTACAAGCACTTCATGCTCAAAGAAATCTGGGAGCAGCCACGCGCCATCCGCGACACTACTCTGGGCCGCGTCTCTCTCGATTCCGGCGGCATCTTTCTCGGTGAAATGGACATCGACGACGACGAACTCGCCGGAGCTTCCAGCATCAACATCGCCGCCTGCGGCACCAGCTGGCACGCCGCCCTCGCCGGCAAATACATGATCGAGCGCCTCGCGCGCCTCCCCGTCGACGTCGACTACGCCAGCGAATATCGCTATCGCAATCCGATCCCCGACCGCAACGCCCTCGGCCTGCTCATCACGCAATCTGGAGAGACCGCCGATACCCTCGCCGCCCAGCGCGAAATGATCTCCCTCGGTTCGAAGACTGTCGCGATCTGCAACGTCGTCGGCGCCATGGTCGCCCGCGAAGCGCACGGCGCCATCTATACCCACGCCGGCCCGGAAATCGGCGTTGCATCAACAAAGGCCTTCACCGCCCAACTCACCGCGCTCTTCCTGCTTGCGCTCAAGCTGGGTCAGCTTCGCGGCCGTCTCAACAAAGAACGCTCCGTCGCGCTCATCGAAGAACTCAGCCGCATTCCCGCCAAGATTGAAGAAGTTCTCAAGTCCAGTTCCACCCAGTGCGAACAGTTGGCCTCCAGCTTTTCCAACGCACGCGACTTTCTCTACCTCGGTCGCGGCATTCATTTTCCCATCGCCCTCGAAGGCGCACTCAAACTGAAAGAAATTTCCTATATCCACGCCGAAGGCTACCCGGCCGGCGAGATGAAGCACGGCCCCAATGCCCTCATCGACGAAACCCTCCCAGTCGTCGTCCTCGCCACGCGTGACGAATCCGATCCGGCCTCCAAACTGCGCTACGAGAAAACTCTGTCCAACATTCAGGAAGTCACCGCCCGCTCCGGCCGCGTTATCGCCATCGCCACCGAAGGCGACACCACACTCGCCGGTCTCGTCGAGCACGTCATTCTCATCCCGCCCGCCTTCGAACTGTTGTCCCCGCTCATCGAGATCGTCCCGCTCCAACTTCTCGCCTACTACATCGCCGTCCGCCGCGGCTGCGACGTGGACCAGCCCCGAAATCTGGCCAAATCCGTGACCGTCGAGTAAGCGAATCTGATCCTTCTCAGTGTGTCGTCGCGAATGTGCCAGCCTCAATCAAAAATTGGCCGAGAGTGGTGGACCCCTGCCGTATCACCCAACCGCGAAGTGCTGTGCCGCATCGCCGAGTCTTTCGAAGATGGCCCCTTTTTGCCTTAGCCACCTTAACCACCCAGCATTTAACTTGTAGATGCGAGCCAGATGACAACCAGACGGGCCAATTCTTTCCGCCGTTCCCGATTGCCGTGGATTGGAGCGCTTGCCGCGATCGTGGTAGCGGCGGTTGGCGTCTTTTTCCTTGAGCGGAAAGCCTCACTGACCTCTCGCGGCGCAGCGGCTCCAATGGCACCAAGCCCTGACTACGTCGATCCGGCGGAATGCGTGCGTTGTCACCGGGATGTCGCCGCAACCTACCGCAAAACGGGAATGGGACGGTCGTTCTCGAAGCCCTCGGCGGCGAATGCCGCGGAAGACTTTGGCCGAGCCAACACTGTCGATCATCGCCTTTCCGGCATGCGCTACGAAATGGTCGAACGGAATGGCGAGTTCTTCGAGCGCCGGTCGCAGCGTGGCTTTGATGGCAAAGAGACGAACGTGATGGAAGAGCGGATCGACTACGTAGTCGGCTCGGGCAATCATGCGCGCACCTTCCTGCATCGAGCCGCGAATGGGCAGCTGACCGAGCTCCCGGTGACCTGGTACGCGGAAAGCAAGGGCTACTGGGCAATGAGTCCGGGCTACGACCGAAAGCACCAGAAGGACTTCTTCCGCGCCATCAAGCCGGAGTGCATGTTCTGCCACAACGGCTATCCGCAGGGCGACGCAGGCTCTCTGCGGGTAGATGCGAATTTTGACAGGTCGATCTTCCCGGAGCAGTTGCCCGAAGGCATCGACTGCCAACGCTGTCACGGGCCGGGCAGGGCGCATGTCGAGGCGGCGAATGACAGTCATTCCTCAGCCGAACGGGTGCGGGCGACCATCGTCAATCCCGCGCGCCTGGGGCGGGAGCGGCAGCTTGAGGTCTGCATGCAGTGTCACCTTGAGACCAGTTATCTTGAGCCGAACGAGCAGCGAGCCTTTGACCGCCCCATCTTCTCCTATCGGCCGGGCGAGCCGATGGAAGACTACAAGCTTTATTTCCTGCCCGACGCCGCGAACGCGACAGACGACCGATTCGAGATCGCGCATGCTGCGTTCCGGTTGCGCAAATCAGCATGCTTCCGCAACAGCCAGATGACTTGCCTGACCTGCCACGATCCGCATGACATTCCCCATGGGCCAGAGGCTACGGCACACTACGTGGAGGCTTGCCTCAGCTGTCATCACGACGTCAAGCACACCGTGGCGCTGCCGGCGGCGAGCACGTGCCTGACCTGCCACATGCCGAAGCGCCGCACCGACGACACGGTGCATGTGGTGATGACCGACCATTTCATCCGGCGCACTCAGCCGAAACGCGATCTGCTGGCGCCGCTCGCTGAGGCCGTGGTGCCCGTGCATGCCGTCGCGAACGTCGCGCTCTACTATCCTGAGAAATCTGCGGCAACACCGGCGGCGGAAATCGCCATGGCAGAGGCGCAAGTCAAAAACGACCATGGCCTGGAACGGCTCCAGTCATTGCTGGAACGGTACCAGCCGGGAGCGCCGGAGCCTTATTTCGCCATGGCCCAGGAGTACGAGCGTCAGGGAAATGAGACCGAGGTCGCCCACTGGTCGCGGCTTGCGCTGGAGAAGCGCGGAAACTTCGAGCCGGCGATTGTGCAGCTTGCCCATGCGCTGTTTGCGACGCACCAGGATGCAGAGGGAACCCGTACGCTCGAAGCTGGGGTCGCGCAGTATCCGCAGGACGACCTGCTGCTGAGCGATCTGGGCAACGCGTATCTGCGTCGCGGCGACACCGCGCAGGCTGCCGCGATGCTGGAACGCGCGACGAAGGCAAATCCGGAGCAGCCTGAGGCGCACAACCTGCTGGGAGTGATCGCCAGAGGAAGCGGGGATTTGAGCACGGCGGAGCGCGAGTTCCGCGAGGCCCTGCGGTTCCAGCCGGACGACGCCCAGGCCGATGACAATTTGGGGAATCTGCTGTTTGAGCGCGGTGTTTACGAAGAGGCCGCGTTTTACTTCGAGAAGGCGATCGATGCCGACCCGACGCTTGCCGAGGCGCATCATCACTTCGGCCGTTTGCTGGTGGTGACGAACCAGCTGCCACGCGCAATCGTGGAGCTGAACGAGGCTGCGCGGGAGAGCGCCGAAGATTTTCAGATCCACGAGGATCTGGCTGATCTGCTTGCCGCGTCCGGCCATGCAGGCGATGCCGTGGCCCAGTACACCCGGGTGCTGGAACTCAGGCCCGACCATCCGCAGGCACAGCTGGGTCTGGGAATAGCGTTGCTGCAGCAGCGCCGGCCAGCCGAGGCGCGGCAACATCTTGAGGCGGCGGCGCAGGGCCTTGACGCAGAGACGGCGCGGCGCGCAAACGCTCTCCTTGCTCAGCATCTACGCTGAAGATCTTGGCAGGTGTCTCGGGGATGTACTTCGTGTAGTGAGCACAGGCCGAGAGCCCTGCTGTCCAGAGAATGCAAGTCAATGGTGGCCCGGGGACAGCATAGTAGCGCGCAAGTGCGAGCGCCCCCGGGGCAACCGCAAGGTCGTCCGGAACGCTGTACGATATGGACACGCATGGACCGACAGTCACAAATCGAGCAGCGGCTTCGAAGCTCAGTAGCTGAGGTCATCCTCGAACCGGGCTTGAATGCTCAGCTATTCGAAATCAGGTAATGCCCGGAGGAGGGCTCATGCTTCCCTATCTCGTGGCCGCAATCATCTGTATCGGACTGCCGACGATCTATATCGCGGTGCGATGGCGCGAATACCGCAAGTTTCTAGCCGGCGCATTCTTTGTGAGTAGTGGCATGCAGTTCTACTTCTGTGTGGTCAAGATCCCGATCCCGCTCATAGGGACGAACGCCGTTCAGTCGCCAGCGCTCAGCGGTGTTCGTGGAACCATCCACTTCGCCCTTTTTCTTATCTGCCTGTACTTCGGTTTCTTCCATCGAGAGCCCCACAGACCCAGCTAATCAGCCAGGTTCGCAGGCAACCGCAACATGCTTTCTCGAGGAAGAACCGGATTTCTTCAGATATATATCCGCAACTGGGAATCGTCGAGAATATCCACAATAACTGTCGTTTAACGGTCGCGTCTCGTCGTCCCGCCCCCGTCTGCATCATCAGCGCGATGATTCCGTCCGCCTGATTGGCTCGAATCAATTAACAGATAGCTCTCAAGTGACGATAACCAGATAGAGATGAATCAGAGACCTTCCCGAGAATGAGCGGGTAGGCTCTCTCACGCGATTTTGTATGCGCTGCATCTCTTTCAGTGTTGAGGCGCCATTGACTGATGCGTTCCGCAGCGAACGAATACGGACTGGCAACCACGCTCGACGCGTGCGACGGGGTTGACCATGCCCGCGAACTTCTTGAGGAGGCACTGGCAACCACGGGCGAAGACATCCGCGCCGTAGCCATCCAGTTTGAGACGATGTCCTCTGAGGTTCAACGCATTCTTGAACTCACCTCAGCCATTGTGGAGTGTGTCCAGGAGGATTGGGTCGAGTCTATCGTCCCAACTGCGCGTGCACTGAACGCGTCTGCGCGGTGTTTCCTTGAAGAGCGGATCGAATCGCTCGCCGCGATCAGCAACGTGTTTACGAACGAAGCGAAGATGCTGGAGAACCTGTTGTCGCTTACGTCAGACCAGCGCTCGATTGCGCACGAAGGAAAGACCCTCGGCGTGCTGGCCGGTATTGAAGTCGCCACGCTGGGTGCGGCCGGACGGCGATTCGAATATATGTCACGTGAGCTCGATGAATTCTCCGCAATGGTTTCATCTGGCACAGACGAAGTGCGAACCGAAGCCGGTCAGCGGCGAACGACCCTCATCGACCGACGCCGCAAATTCAATCTGACCCTTCAGAGAAGAAGAGAGCACTTCCAGGGCATCGAAATGGAACTGGGAGAGGCGATCGCCACGATGGACAGCGCTCTGGAGGAACTGGCGCGCATCCCAGCGGATTTTCGGGAATGCGTGGCCATGATCGCCGCCAATATCTCAAAGGTGGTTGAAGCCGTGCAGATGCAGGACGTGACTCGTCAGCAAACCGAGCATGTGCGCGACGCGCTGTTCCGCGTTTCCGCCGACATCTTCAACTGCGAAGCGCGATCCTGCAAAGATCAGGAGCGTCGTTCCGTGACTCTGAGAATTCAGGCCCTGCAAGTCGAAAGTGTCCGCAACAGCACCCGGGAGTGGATTGCGCAAGTGAACCAATGTCTGGAAGGCATCCTCCGTGCCGGTTCGTCTGACGTGGTGGCCATTGGCGCCAAGATCCTTGCGCAGGAGCATGGCTTGTCGAGCCAACTCGCGCGCATCGAACGACTTCAGCGGGAGTGCGAGGTCGACGATGCCGAGATTGAGGTCTGCGTGGCTGGTCTCAGTGCGCTGATGCGGATCACAAAGGCACACCTAGAGCGATCCAGGCTCGCGCGTGACCGGATGCAGCTGTTGAACTTCAATTCCATGATCGAGGCGCGGCACCTCGGATCTCAAGCCTCGGCGGTCCTCGAAATCACGCGGAATATCGGCCGCATCTCTACCGTCTGGTCCCAGGTGACCGATCGCTCAGGCTACACGCTGGAGGCCATGATGAGTTCCTCGGCCCGAGCCGACGAGGCGCATCGGACCAGGACGCACGCCAGCATGGATGCCCTTGGAAATGCGCGCCAGAGAACCCAGTCCGGCCTTGCAACACTCTCCCAGGCTGCTGCGATTGCCGACCACAACGGCGGGAAGATCGAAGGCGCTGTCGCCACCCTCCACGATCGAATCAATATCCTGGGCCGCATCGCAGAACGGCTCACGCACTCGGTCGCGCTCGTGCTTGAAGCCCGCGAAGAAATCGACAGGGCCGCCGAAACCACCCGGTCTTCCACGGTGGCCTTAACCAAGGACGAACTGCAGCAGATAGAAACCGAGTTCAACGATATCTACACGAGCGAGTTGGAACGCCGGATTCTACGAGCGGCGCTCTATGACGAGCCGATGCCCTTGGAAGGTGCAGCCGTGACGGCAAATGATGTTGAATTGTTCTGATCGCGCCTCGGTCGATCATCGACCCTGACAGCGCAGATAGGAGGGCTTCTTCAATGAAGAAAATCCTGAGCGTCGATGACTCTCCGAGCGTGCGCCAGATGGTGGCGTTTACCCTGCGCAAATCCGGCTACGAGGTGGGTGAAGCATGCGACGGACGCGATGCCCTGGCCAAGGCAGGACAGCAGAAGTTCGACATGATCATTACCGACCTGAACATGCCCAACCTCGACGGCATCCAGCTGATTGCAGCACTCCGCTCATTACAGAATTACGCATTCATTCCCATCTTGATGCTCACAACCGAGTCGCAGCCCGAAAAGAAAGATGCGGGACGCAAGGCTGGAGCCACAGGTTGGATCGTGAAGCCGTTCAACGGCGACCAGCTTCTTTCGGTCGTGCAGAAACTGGTGCGCTAGCAGACCCGAGCCAGAACCCGAGCAACGCGGGTAACGCAGCCCATTCTGCGATCGAAATACGCCCGGACATATCGGAATCAGTTCTCCCGGGAGTGTCTTCCCAAATCACTACGTTGAGTTTCCCAAATTCGTCCGCATCGCACTATTAGAGAAATCCCAATAGATATGTTCAACAACGGCTCATCGCTTGCACCATCCGATCCGATGCATGAGAGGTAAGAGGATCTGTCTCCTGGGCTGAAGCTCGCGATCTCGAGCGTGCCGCGCCGGGGAGGCGAAGACCCGGAATCAGGAATCGATATGGCCATCAGCGTCGACAGTCAGGATGGCACTCAGTACATCAGGCTGACTGAAGCCATCGACATCGCGCAGGCAGCGGAGCTGAAGCAAATCCTGATGGATGCCATCGCATCATCATCGCGCGTCCGCATTCTGGTCTCCGATGCGACAGTGATCGATGTAACGGTCGTCCAACTTCTCTGGGCATCCGTTCTTCATGCATCATCGGCCGGTGCAGACCTCGTGATTGAGGGTCCTTTGAACAAAGAAGTCGAGCGATCGTTTGCGTGCACCGGGATATTTCCGATCCTGAATTCGGCGGCGGCCCAGCCAGGGCGGGAGGCGACCAGTGTCCTCGCAAACCGGCGCTGATCAGTTTCGCCAGGCATTCCGGGAAGAGGCGCGCGAGATTTTGGTGGATCTCGAGGCCGCCCTGCTGGAATTGAACGAGCGCCGCGACGACATGGAACTGGTGGGCCGCGTCTTCCGCGCCCTGCACACCATCAAGGGATCGGGAGCCATGTTCGGCTTCGATGAACTCGCGGGTTTCACCCATAACCTCGAAAATGCCTTTGACGAGGTGCGCGCTCAAAGGCTCCCTGTGACTGCGGATCTGGTCGACTTGACCCTGTCTGCGCTCGATCATATCCGGGCCTTCCTTGAAGAATCTCCGCAAGACTCCGGCGCGCGTGGGCAATTGCTCACACGGTTGCGAAGACTGACCGTCGCAAGCGAGGACTCTCAGGGTGCAGAATCACAACCTCCCAGGTCTCTTCCTTGTCTTCCGATGACGTCCGGCCCAGTCCGCTCGTGGAAGATTCACTTCGCTCCCGGACCCTCGCTAATGCGTAACGGCAGTGATCCACTCCTCCTGATTCGAGAACTCGACGGTCTGGGTGAACTCGAATCAACCGTAAGCATGGCATCGGTGCCTCCGCTTCCGGAGCTCGATCCTGAGCGCTGCTACATTGCGTGGGACCTTGTATTGCGGACCGCAGCGAGTCTTGATGCGATCCGTGACGTATTCATCTTTGTTGAAGACTGTTGCGAACTGTGCATTGAACCGCAGAACCCTGTTGCCGCGGAATCGGATCTGATCGCAAGAGCTCTTGAGGAAAAGCGCGAAGCGCGCGGCGGACGCCGTCACTACGATGCGCCCGATAACGCCAGCAGCATTCGCGTAGCCGCCACAAAACTCGATCAGTTTGTGAATCTTGTCGGAGAACTGGTCACCGTGCAGGCCCGCCTCGGAGAACTGGCTGCGCGCCGCGACGATCCCGAAGTGACCGCGGTGGCCGAAGAGGTCGATCGCCTCGCTTCGGCACTCCGCGAGACCTCGATGAATGTACGCATGATGCCGATACGTGGGACCTTCGAGAAGTTTCGCCGGCTGGTGCACGACCTGGCCCGCGGTCTCGGCAAGGACGTCGAGCTCACCATTGAAGGTGCTGACACTGAGCTCGACAAGTCGGTGATTGACCAGCTCAGCGACCCTTTGATGCACCTGATCCGTAACAGCATGGATCACGGCATCGGCATGCCGGAAGATCGTATTGCGATCGGTAAACCCGCGCGCGCCACGATCCATCTTTCGGCGCGCTATTCGGGGGCCAGCGTCCTCATCGGCGTCTCGGACGATGGCCGCGGAATCGACGCCGAAGCGGTGCGGGCTCGCGCCGTCGAGCGAGGGCTGATCCATGCGGATGCCCAGCCGAGCGCCTCTGAGATTCATGCGCTGCTCTTTCAGCCTGGATTCTCCACCGCCAAACAGGTTACCGACATCTCCGGCCGCGGCGTAGGCATGGACGTGGTGCGCCGCAACGTTGACAAACTCCGCGGAAGCATCGATATTGCCAGCCAGCCGGGCAAAGGCACCACGGTCACGCTGCGTCTGCCACTGACCCTGGCCATCATTGACGGACTCCTGGTCGTGGTCGGCGATGCGTATTTTGTCTTGCCGCTTGCCAATACCCTGGAGTGCCTCGAACTGTCGCGCCAGCAGATCGACACCGCCAATGGCAGACACCTCATCAACGTGCGCGGCGACATTGTGCCATATATCCGTTTGAGAGATCACTTCCGCGTGACCACAGCACTGCCGGAGTTCGAGCAGGTGATGCTGGTGGACACGGAAGACGGCTGCTACGGACTGGTGTTCGATCGCGTGCTAGGCAACTGCCAAACCATGATCAAGTCGTTGGGGCGAGTCTATCGCCACGTCCAGACGGTTTCGGGAGCCACCATCCTGGGCAACGGCACCGTGGCGCTCATCCTCGATCCGCACCGAATGGTGCAGGAGTGCATCCGTGCCATCGGGCCCCGGGTGCGCGGACACCCGCCGGCACCCCTGTAGGATGGCGACACTCTCTGCGAAAGCCGCATAACGGCTGCACGTTGTGATGTTCCTTCTCAATTGCGCGGAATATCACAATCCACAAAACATTTCGAACAAACTGCGCGGGGACCTGAACCCAAATACGGCCCGGAGCAGAGCGAAGGGGAAGAAAGAGATGTCAACAACACTGGTAAGTGAGGGGCGCAAGTTGCACCGTGCTGAAAACGGCCTCGCAAAAAACGGCAAGCATGTCGCCCCGCAAAATGAAGGCGACACACTACTCAACGAAATCATGCGTCTCGTCGACGCTTCCAAGGAGGGCCGCCTGACCGAGAGAGGGCGCGCGACCGCTTTCAACGGTCCGGATCGCGAACTGATCCAGGGCGTCAACGAGATGCTCGATGCCATCCTTCTGCCGATCGGTGAAGGCAATCGTATCCTGGCTCAGATCTCGGCGGGAAAAATCGATGAGTTAATCGCGCAGACCTACAAGGGCGACCACGAAAAGATGAAGCTCGCCGTGAACAACGTGGCCACCGTGCTGCAGGGTTTGCAAAAGGAAATGGCGCGCCTTACTGAGGCTTCGCACGAAGGCCAGCTCAGCGAGCGCGGCAAGCCGGAGCAGTTCGCCGGCGCCTATGCCGGCATAGTGCGCGGTGTCAACGAAATGCTCGATGCGATCCTCCTCCCCGTCGGCGAAGGCAATCGCATCCTGGCACAAATTTCCGACGGCAAGATCGACGAACTGATTGCCCAGACCTACAAGGGCGACCACGAAAAGATGAAGCTAGCCGTCAATAACGTGGCCATTGTGCTTCAAACTCTGCAAAAGGAAATGACGCGACTCACCGTTGCTTCGCACGAAGGCCAGCTCAGCGAGCGCGGCAAACCAGAACAGTTCTCCGGTGCCTTTGCGAGCATTGTGCGCGGCGTCAATGAAATGCTCGATGCGATCCTTCTACCCATCGGCGAGGGTAACCGCATCCTGGCGCGAATCTCCGAGGGCAAGATCGACGAGGTCGTTTCCCAGACCTATAAGGGTGATCACGAAAAGATGAAGCTCGCCGTGAACAACGTGGCAGAGGTTCTTCAGACCCTCGAGAAGATGCTCATGCGTCTCACCGAGGCGGCAAAAGATGGACAGCTTGCCGAGCGGGCTAACCCTGACAACGTGCAAGGCGCCTACGCCGATATCATCCGAGCTGTCAATTCGCTGCTCGATGCGGTGATCGGGCCGCTGAATGTCTCTGCTCACTACGTCGACATGATCGCCAAGGGCGATATTCCGCCGGCCATTACCGATCATTACAACGGCGACTTCAACACCATCAAAAATAATCTCAATACGCTGATCGGCGCGATGAATGAAATCACAACGGCTGCCGAACAGGTCGCCGGCGGCAACCTGACCGTCACACTGAAGGAACGCAGCGCTCAGGACAAGCTGATGCAGGCGCTCGCCGCCATGGTCGCCGGATTGACGCGCACCGTCTCCGAAATCCGCTCCATCGCGGGCGAAGTCGCCTCGGCCAGCCAATCCATTTCAACAGCTTCGGTGCAGGTATCCAAGGGCGCAAGCTCCCAGGCCGCAGCTGCGGAAGAGGCTTCCTCTTCGATGGAGGAGATGGTGTCCAACATCAAGCAGAATGCCGACAACGCGCAGCAGACTGACAAGATCGCCAACAAAAGCGCCAAGGATGCCCAGGAGAGCGGCAAGAGCGTGCTCGAAGCCGTGGCGGCGATGAAGGAGATCGCCAACAAGATCTCGATCATCGAAGAGATCGCGCGGCAGACCAACCTGCTGGCGCTTAACGCGGCCATCGAAGCAGCCCGCGCCGGCGAACACGGCAAGGGGTTTGCCGTGGTGGCAGCTGAAGTCCGCAAGCTGGCTGAGCGCAGCCAGAAAGCGGCAGCGGAGATTAACCAGCTCTCCAGCACGACTCTGCGCGTGAGCGAAAAATCCGGAGAGATGCTCGACAAACTCGTTCCTGATATTCAACGCACCGCCGAGTTGGTACAGGAAATCTCCGCCGCCAGCAAGGAGCAGGATACCGGCGCCGAACAGATCAACAAGGCTCTGCAACAGCTTGAGCAAGTGATCCAGCAGAACGCTTCGGCAGCCGAAGAGATGGCTTCGACCACAGAAGAGCTGACCGGCCAATCAGAGCAGCTGGTGAGCGCACTTTCGTTCTTCCGCACGGACGATGGGGAGGACGCTGCGGCTCGCAGGCCGGTGCAGAAAACCGCAAAGCCGCATGCGCCGTCTGTGAAGCCGAATCCGAAACCAAACGGCCTTGGGCTTTCGGCCGGCGTCAAACACGGTGTGTCTCTGCGCATGAAGGACAGGCAGGACGAACTTGACGGCGAATTTGAGCGGTACTGAGTACGCGGGGCGTCTCGTCGGTTTGCGCGGCGTCCCCAGGCTCAAGCTCACACGAGAAAGGAAGTGCATTCATGAGCGTGAACGAAATTACGGAGACGCGCCAGTACCTGACCTTCAAACTCGGCAACGAGATCTTCGCCACCGATGTGGCCAAGGTGAGAGAGGTTCTGGACCTGACAGCGATTACCCAGATCCCGCGCACACCGGAGTTCATGGCGGGCGTCATCAACCTGCGCGGCAGCGTAGTCCCGGTCGTCGATCTCAGACTTTGCTTTGAGATGTCCAAGACCGTGAGCACGCGCAACACCTGCATCGTGGTGGTCGAGGTGATGCTCGACGACGAGCCCACGATAATCGGAGCGCTGGCGGATTCGGTGGAAGAGGTTGTCGACCTTGAACCCGAACAGATTCAGCCGCCGCCGCGCATTGGCACGCAGATTCGCGTCGACTTCATCAAGGGGATGGGTAAGCGCGATAACAACTTCATCATGATCCTGGACATCGATCGCGTATTTTCGGCCAATGAACTCGCGGCGTTCCAAAGTCAGGACAAACCGGCCGGCGAAGCAGTTGCCGCGTGATAGAGACTACTGTGGCCCATGCTCATACCGTTCAGGAAGAGGGGCTTTCGAATCGTGACTTTGCACGTTTGCGCGAGCTCATTTACGCCGAGACCGGCATCTGCCTGAGCCCAGAGAAAAAAACCATGGTCGAGGTCCGCCTCAAGCGCAGGTTGCGGGCCTTGGCCATGGCAACATATCCCGAGTACTGCGAATTCGTGTTCGGGCGCAAAGGAATGAGAGAAGAACTGGTCTTCCTCATCAACGTCATCACCACCAATAAAACTGATTTCTTTCGTGAACCGGCGCACTTCGTGTTTCTTGCCCAGTCTGCGTTGCCGGAGCTGGCTGTAAAGGGCCGTTCATTTCTCGTATGGAGTGCAGGCTGCTCCAGCGGCGAAGAGCCGTACACGATTGCCATGGTGCTGAGCGAATATGCCGAAATGCATCCCGGGTTTCGGTTCCGTATTCTCGCCACCGACATCTCTACGGCCGTTCTCGAAAAAGCCGAAATGGGCATCTACTCGTCGGAGTGCGTAGCGCCCATTCCGCTCGCGCTTAAGCGCAAGTATCTCTTGCGCAGTCGCGACTCCAAATCCAAAAGTGTGCGCGTCGTGCCAGCACTTCGCAAACTAATCGAGTTTCGACGGCTCAACTTCAAGGACCCCGATTACCTGCTTCAGGAGCGATTCGACGCGATCTTCTGCCGCAATGTCCTGATCTATTTCGATCGTCCCACGCAGGAGGCTATCCTGCGCAAACTGGTGAACAACCTCATTCCATCGGGCTACCTGTTCGTCGGCCACTCGGAGACACTGCACGACATGGATTTGCCCATCGTGCCGGTTGCTCCTGCACTTTACCGGAAAGCCCATGCCCACAACAGAAATTGATCTGCCCGAGTTCTACCTTCAGCCGGGAGAATTGCGCCTCGTGCGCCGTCCATCCATTCTGAAGACCGTGCTCGGCTCCTGTGTCGGCGTTACATTTCGCGCACCGCGCCTCGACGCCTCGGCCATGTGCCACCCGATGCTTCCCACCCACGCAGCGAAGTCCCTGACTCGCTCCGACCCGGTCGCGGCGCGGCGTTATGTAGATTATGTGATCCGTGAAATGACGCACGAGTTCGACCGCCTCGGTGCCGCACGCGAAGAAGTGGAAGTGAAGCTCTTCGGCGGAGCCGATGTGCTTGCCTCTACGCGAAACGGAGCGACCGTGGGAACCATGAATGCCGAAGTTGCACTGCGCGTCCTCAAAGAAGAAGGATTCACGGTGCTCGCGTCTCGGCTGGGCGGAAGCCGTGGCATCTTCATCGAGTTTCATACAGGAACCGGAGAGGTATTGCTGCGTCGATTAGCTGGAATGGATCCGCGCAGCCTGGCACGGACCTAGGGAAGGCGAGCGCGAAATGGAAGCCAGAAAAATTCGGGTGCTGATCGTGGATGATTCCGCGGTCGTACGTGAGACTCTCAGTAGTCTTCTGGCCGCCGACCCGGGAATCGAAGTCGCAGGCACCGCGTCCGATCCTTTCGTGGCCGCCGACCGTATCGCCGAAGAGATTCCCGATGTCATTACGCTCGATATCGAAATGCCGCGCATGGATGGGCTGACCTTCCTCAAGAAAATCATGACCCAACATCCTGTCCCCGTCGTGATCTGTTCAAGTCTGGCCGACAAGGGCGCGCAGAGCACATTGCGCGCTCTTGAATACGGCGCAGTCGAGATCATCAACAAGCCACGCCTCGGCACGCGGCAATATCTCGAAGACTCGCGCACGTCCATCTGCGATGTGGTGAAGGCAGCCGCCCGGGCACGGCTCGGCAAGCCGCGTCTCGAACGAACGGTCGAACCCAAGCTGACCGCCGATGTAATCCTTCCGCAGGCTACGCGCGCAATGGCAGAAACTACCGAAAAAGTGATCGTTGTCGGCGCGTCCACGGGCGGCACTGAAGCTCTGAAATCCCTGCTCGAAACCTTGCCGCCGGACGCTCCTGGCATCGTCATCGTTCAACACATGCCCGAGCTCTTTACACGCGCATTTGCCGATCGGCTGAACAGTCTATGCGCCATTACGGTCAAGGAGGCCGAGACCAATGATACCGTACTGCGCGGCCGTGCTCTAATCGCCCCCGGCAATCATCACATGCTGCTTCGCCGCAGCGGCGCGCGCTATTTTGTCGACATCAAGGATGGCCCGCTCGTCTGCCGCCATCGGCCCTCCGTCGATGTCCTGTTTCGCTCCGCCGCGCGCTACGCAGGCCCCAACGCAGTCGGTGTCATTCTTACAGGCATGGGAGACGATGGCGCGCGAGGCATGCTTGAGATGAAGCAGGGCGGCGCTTACAACATTGCGCAGGATGAAGCGACCTCGGTCGTCTTCGGCATGCCCAAGGAAGCCATCAAGCTCGACGGCGTTCACAAGGTGCTGCCTCTCGCACAAATTCCTGCAGCCATTCTTAAGCACGGTGCCTGAACCGGCGCCATTCGAGGATGACCCTCCCAGCTGTTCCAGAACACAAAAAAGACCGCCGCACTTCGAGGAGATGCGGCGGCCGTTAGCCTTACTTACAACATCGTGCTCAGAACAACGTGCTTACTCGCCGTTCTGGTTGCTTTGCGCCGGATGCACCACCCGGTAGCTCGCGCCACCGTGCGACCACACCAGCAGCAGGATGTCCTTGCCCGCTGGAACGGCGTGCACATCATTCGCAAACTCTTCCGCACTCGTGACCGGCTTGCGATTCACTTCCTGGATCACGTCTCCAGGTGCCAGGCCAGCATCTTCCGCGGGGCTCGCAGGACGAACGCTCTGCACAGCCGCACCCTTTACTTGCGAGGGGATGTTCATCTGCTGGCGCATGTCTGGCGTTACATCGCCGACGCCCAGCCCCAGGCGTCCCCGCTGCTGTGATCCATCGCCTTCGTTCTCCGCAACCTGCTTCTCGCCTTTGAACTCGCCGACCTTCAAGGTCAACGTCTCCGGCTTGCCGTCACGCAGAATACCCAGCTTGATATCGCTTCCCGGGGCAGTCTGGCTTACGACCACCTGCAATTGGCCACCATTCCGGATCTTGCTTCCATTCAGTTCGCGCAGCACGTCGCCGCTCTTCAGTCCCGCGCGGCTCGCAGGCGAGTCAGGCGTTACCTGGCTCACAATAGCGCCCGTCGCATCCGGCAAATTGAAGAAGGTCGAATTATCCGGCGTCACATCGTTCATGCTGATGCCGAGATACCCGTGATGCACCGTCCCGTCCTTGATAATCGACTCGGCCGAAGCCCGCACGATCTGCGAAGGAATCGCAAACCCCGCGCCCGCGAACGAGCCGTTATTGGTGATGATGAAGGTGTTGATGCCCACCAGCTCACCGTGTGCATCCACCAGCGGTCCACCCGAGTTGCCCGGATTGATCGCCGCGTCCGTCTGGATGTAATCGCCCGGCTTGCGCGGATCATCCGAGTACGGATTTGGCCTATCCAGCGCACTCACGATGCCCCGCGTCACCGAAAACTGGAAGTAGCCAAAGGGGCTGCCGAACGCCAGCACCGTCTGTCCTGGATGCAGCTTCGTCGAATCGCCCCACGCGACCGTGGTCAAATTGTTTGCATTGATCTTGATGACCGCCAGGTCATTCAGCTTGTCCACGCCCACCACCTTCGCCGTGAATACGCGTCGGTCGTTTAGCGTCACGCGAACCTGCGTTGCGCCATCCACCACGTGATTGTTGGTCACGATATAGCCATCCGGCGAAATAATGATCCCGCTTCCAATCCCGTGTTCGATCTGCGATTGCGGATTCTGTCCATGTCCCATCGGCCCGAAGAACCTGCGAAACTCCGGCGGAATCGCGCCCTGCGGAATCTGCCCACCCGAATCCTGGCCGTCGTCGTCCCCTCCGGCCTCTTGCTCATTCACGCGCGCTGTCACCGCCACGTTCACCACCGCCGGTGTCACGCGCGCCGCGACAGCTTCGACAGCATTGTCCAGCGCCACCAGCGACGACACGCTGTTGTCGTCCATAGGCGCTCCGCCACTCAGTGCTACGGCGTTGGCTGCCGCGTGCGCTGTGTGTCCGATCAGGAATGAAGCGCTCAGAATGACCACAGCCGCAGCTCCAGCCGGTGCCCCAAACTTCTTTGCCTTTGCCACTAATGAATTAGTTGTTACCGACATACCTACCTCGCCTTGAGATTTGAAGTTGAGCTTAAAGTTGGATTACGAACCAGCCGCCGCGAACCGATCCCGCCGGCTGAGTAGAATTGGAATTCGAATCTGCGGGTACCACCTTCAAAATCAGCTGCGTAATCTTGTACTCGCTGATTTTATGATCGGGCAACCTGTTGGTTGCCTGTCCCGCGATCATGCCTTGGTTCTGTTGTGTCTGCGTTGCCACATTCCCCGAAACATCACTCGCTACGGCATTCGCATCATAATCCGTCACCGTGCTCGCCGTGCGGCTCACCGTTTGCACTTCTTCCCACGCCGCCAGCACGACCCATTGCTGTGCCGCACGCGGATTCATGCGATCACCGGTTGCTTCCGCCTTCGCGACTTGTTGCGAAGTTCGCTCCGCAATCGGCTTCGCAGCCGCGCTCTTCGCTGATTCATGCCTCGGCGTATTCAGCGCGGTCACCAGAGGAGTCTCCGGCATGACGGCTTTCGCCTGCACTGCATGGAATCCCGCCGGCAAACTGATCTTCGCCTCGGCATTCTCCCGCGCGAGCATCGCCGCCATCTCCCGCTGCCGCGCCGGCGTCATCGCCAGGCTCTTCTGCGCGGGCACAAACTCCACCAGCTGCGGACACCGCGCCATCTCTATCGAACCCGCCACCAGGGCGCATCCCACTGCGCCCAGCAGCGCGCCCGCCGCGGCTCGGCTCAAGCCGCGCTTCCGCTGCAGAATCCCATGCACCCGATGAACAAGCTCCGACCGCCGATGCCACGCACCCAGTGACAGAGTCTCTGCACGCCGCTCAAGCCCACGCTCTGCCAGGCTTGCAAGACATGCCGCGTAAGCGCGCGGCGCATGCGTAATCCGCACCACGCCCTCGTCGCACGCCATTTCGCGTTCCCCACACAGTCGGTGCTCCATCCACTGGAGCCCCGGGTTCAGAGGAAATGCGACCAGCGCCAGCTTCTGCAACAGGTTTGTCCAGTCGTCGCCGCGCCGCAGATGCTCTGCTTCGTGCAGCACAATCTGTTCCAATTCGCCCTGTGTCAGCCGCGCCATCAGCCACGCTGGAATCAGAATCCGCGGCGCCAGAAATCCAATCACGCTTGGCCGGTCCAGCATCTCCGTCGTGCAAACCGTTACGCGTCCGCTGCGCACATCCTCCAGCGCCCCTGCCAGCGCTGCACTTGCTTTAACCGGCCGCGCGGCCTTCCACAACCGCCGCAGCCGCATTGAATGCACCGTCAGACCAGCTCCACGAATTGCCGAACCAACCACCCAGATTCCCGCGATCGCCAAACCCCACCGCGCATCCAGTTGCAGCAGCGGTCCCGCCGCACTCCCGGTCGCGCCCCCCGTTGCCACTTCACTCCCACCAATATGTACCAACGACAACAGCGGCAACACAGCAGCGACAGTGAACCCGGCGGCCCACATCATAAATCGATGTGCTGCCGAAATCCGCGGCATCACCCGAAGGCAAATCTCCAGTCCGCACACAATCACCGCGCCCTGCCAGATCGAGGTCACCAGCGTCGTTCCGGCGGTCCGCGCGAACGCCTCACCAGCCGATGCAATCCACGTCAACGCCGCCGGTGCAGCCAGCTGAAGCTCGCCGATCATCGCCACGAAGTGCATAGACGCCAAATGCATCGCTTAAACCTCTTTCGCCCTATCGGGAGTTCCGTCCATTGGGAGCCGTGTCCCGAATTGCTTTCTTCAGCCGCTCCAATTCCTCGCGCGAAATCTCTCCATCTCCCAGCAGTGATAACAACAGTTGCTCCCTGGAGTTGCCAAAAAAACGGCTCAAAACGTGCTTCACTTCGCTGCGGCTAGCATCGTGCTCCGCTACCACAGCCCAGTAAATGAATGCGCGCCCTTCCTGCCTGTGTTCCACGTAACCCTTCTGCTCCAGAATCCGGACCGTCGTCAGCACCGAGTTATAGGCCAGTTCCTCGCCCTCCGGCATTGCTGCCACCAGGTCGGTTACCGCCGACTCGCCGCGCCGCCATAGGATCTTCATCAATCTCAATTCGGCTTCGGTTAACGTATTTGATTTCTTTGGAGGCATCCCTTAAACCGTTGATTCCATTGTTTGGTCCCGACCGCGAACCGCGTTCACATCCTGATAGACGAACAACTAAAGGATTAGTTACCACATCCTCCGGACAATTTTCAACCCCGTTTGGCGTCCCTTTTGCATCCGCTATATTGGTGTCTGCGTTTTGTGCAGCTTCCTGCGCTTCATGCCAAAAAGCCGCCGCCCACATTTACTCCATTCCAAGTAGGAGCACGCAATGCCCGCTCTTTCCGACTCAGAGATCAGGTCCAGCCTCGTCACCGTCCCCGACTGGCAAATCGAATCCGGCGAGCTCGTCCGCACCTTCCTCTTTAAGGACTTCCGCGCCTCCCTCGCCTTCGTCAACAAGGTTGGCGACCTCGCTGAAAACGCCGGCCATCACCCCGACATCGACATCCGCTACAACAAGGTCCGCCTCGCCCTCGTCACCCACGATGCCGGTGGCATCACGCAAAAAGACTTCGACCTCGCCGCCGCCGCCGACAAATTCTGCTGACCGAGTTGAGTTCCGCGAGAGCGCCGATTCATTCTTGTTTAGGCGAATTTGAAATTGGAACCACTGCGAACTCGCCTTGCGCGATTGAGGATAAATGCGTTGCTGCCGGCACTTTCTCTGCAGCATCGTTGATCACCAATTCTCTGGCAAGTCTCACTTCACTCTCAGGATCGTGCGATGGCAGATACACGAGCGGGCATTCCTTTGCGAGAGCAACGATCTTGCCCATCGTACCGCGCGATATTGATGCATCAGGGCTGACGCCGTCGACTTTTCCTGCGAGCAGAAGTTGCTGGGTGTAGCTGGTATCTCCGGCCAGGAAGAACGACGGCGAGCCGCAAACTACAACCGAGACATGATCTGGCGTATGTCCCGGTGTTGGGACTATGAGCACATCTCCTTTTCTGGTGAGAGACATGCTCTGTTGAAATGGACCCAAAGTCCGATTGTCGAAACGAATAAACTCCGGCTCCCATCCCTTTGGCCATCGATGTGGGAGGTACCCTTGAATTTTTCCACCCCACCCGCTTGCCCTTTTCAATTCCCCTTGCGCGACCCAGAACTTGCTTCCTGTCAGGTGAACCAATCCGCCGGCGTGGTCCGTGTGGAGGTGTGTCAGCACAACTTGCTTCACATCTCTGGCGCCCATGCCCAAACTTCGCAGCTGGAAACCGATTTCCTCATCCGCGTGAACTGAAAATCGGGATGCACGACGATAGAACGGATGCCATGAGGGATGATATCCCCGCTCATGTACGCGAGAGGTCTCTCCGGTATCTACAACAATGATCCCTTCATCATGCTCGATTACCCAGGCATAAATCGGCAGCCAATCTGTCCATTCTTTGTCGAGCAGCATATCCGTAAGTCGCGCAAACCCTGTGCTTCTCGATTCGCGTTGCGCGGATCTTACCTTGACCAGGCCTGTACAGATTGCATGAATCTTGGGCATCGGCGACTCCTCCTCTGTTGACACGCCTTCACGCCGAAAAACCCTCCAAGCTAAGTGATCGCGTGGCCAGAACGCCTGAGATCAGGACCTTAATCTTACGCGGCAGTAGCTTTGTGCCCTCCGAGAAATGTCGCGCATTCCCTTATGAGACAATCGACAATTCCATATTCAAATAACGTTACGACGTGATAATGAATCACCGCTGCGAAATTCCTTTACTTCGAGCCAACTCGCAGATAGCATTCGACGTGACTGGAACGTCTGTTCCTTCCCCGGCCCCTCGATTCCAGCGCAAACGGGCTCTGATCTCAAGCCGTCGGTAAACCTTCCTCTAAATTTTCGGATACGCGCAGCTTTCTCAGATCACTTTTTAAGCGAGGTTCCTCAGGAACCCAGCAAGCAATTCAGCCGGAGGTCTTCCTTGGCACGTTCAGGACTCGCATCAATCTCTCTCTGCTTAGCCATCGCAGCCAGCATTTCTTCGGCCCAGAATTCGACTCCCGCAAAAGTCGATTTCGGCCGCGACGTTCTGCCCATCTTTCGCGAGCAATGCGGCGATTGTCATGGCCCCGCAAAACAGCGAGCGGGCATGCGCCTCGATCGCAGAAGCTCGGTGATGAAGTCGTTCTCCCGCCGCGTTGTGCCCGGAAGCAGCAGCAACAGCTTCGTCTATTACCGTCTGATCGGAGAATACGGTGCACAGATGCCGCCCACCGGTGCGCTTCGCCCCGAACAGATTGCCACCATCAAAGCCTGGATCGACCAGGGAGCTGAGTGGCCAGATGCACTCGCCAACGAAATCGATTTGCCCCCGCTCGATCCAAAGGCTGTCGCCATGGTGGATGAGCTCCGCGCCGCCGATCTTCCGTCTTTTTTGAAAGACGCCACCGCTGATCCGTCCCTGCTCAACGCCCGCGGCCCCGAAGGCTCCACGCCTTTCATGTACGCAGTGCTCTACATCAATGTGCCCACGTTGACGCGCCTTCTGAAGATGGGCGCCGACCCCGACAAGCGCAACGACGCCAATGCTACCGCCCTCATGTGGGCTGCCACGGATCTTGAGAAAACTCGCTTGCTCCTCGATCACGGCGCGGATGTAAACGCCCGTTCCGATGACATGCGCACCCCGCTGATGATTGCCGCTCGGCGTCCTGGCGGCGCGCCCATCGTAAAGCTGCTCCTGGACCACGGCGCCAAAACCAATCCGAATTATCGTCCCGAAAATGAATCTTCTCCGCTGATCGAAGGACTTACCTCCGGCGATCCGGAGGTCGTCGCTATGCTGCTCGATCACGGCGCCGACGCCAAGATGGCGGGAGAAACGGGCCTCACCATGGCCATCACCGCTCATTGCCCCGGCTGTGTTGATCGCATCCTCAAGCAGGTCACGGATAAGAGCGTCCTGACCGCATCCCTCGATGACACCGCCGTCTATGCCGATTTACACGATGTCCGCACCCTGCTCGATCATGGCGCCGATGCCAACGGTTACGATCCGCTCGGCCGCACGCCCCTCATGTATGCCGCCATCTCCGATACGCTCCCCGTCGACGTCGTACAACTCCTCATCGATCGCGGCGCCGACGTAAACGCCATCGACAAGCATTCGAAAACCGGTGACGAAGGCCTGACTCCGCTCGATATCGCCCGGCACAACGGAGACACGGCGGTCGTCAAGGTGCTCCTGAAAGCCGGTGCGAAGCCCAGCCAGCTCACACCGGTTTCTCTCAGCGTCAGGCGCGACAACTCCATTCAGCGCGCCGTCCAGGACACCATTCCCCACCTGCAGCGCGCCGATGTCAACTTCATCACTAATTCCGGCTGTGTCTCCTGCCACGACAACAGCCTCACCGCCATGACCATGGGACTTTCCCGCAAGCACGGTTTCCAGATCGACGAAAAAACCGATGCCGCGCAGGTCCAGGCCAACGCGGATGTACTGGCGAAGTTGCGTGACCGCATGCACCAGGGCTTCATCGTTCCCACAGAAGACACCTTCAGCGAAGGTATCCTCGCCTATCAGCTGATGGGCCTCGCTGCCGAAGGCTACGAGCCCGATCTCAATACCGACACCGCCGCTCTCTACATCCTGCAGCGCCAGCACCCCAACGGTGAATGGCCCGCGCAGCATGCCGATGCCCGACCGCCGATCTGCCTCGACTACATCGGCCAGACCGCGCGAGCCATGCGCGCCCTCCAGCTCTACTCTCCGAAAGCCAACGCCGACGAATACCGCAAATCGATTCGCCTCGCCGCAAATTGGATTGCCAACGCGCATTCCTACAACAACGAGGATCGCAGTTGGCGCGTTGCCGGCCTCGCCTGGGCAGGAACTAATAAACCCGCACTGCAGCAAGCAGTGAAAGAACTGCTCGCCGCGCAACACCCTGATGGCGGATGGTCCGATCTGCCCACCATGAAGAGCACCGCCTATGCCACCGGCAAGAGTCTGGTGGCCCTCCATCTCGCCGCTCTTCCCGCTTCCAGTCCTGCCTACCAGCGTGGCGTCAAATGGCTGTTAAGCAATCAGCAGGAAGACGGTTCCTGGTACGTGCAGACCCGCGCCCTCGGATTCCAGCCATGGTTCGACGCCGGTTTCCCACACGGCCACGATCAATGGATCTCCGCAGCCGGTACCAATTGGGCCGCCATGGCCCTGACCTACGCGCTGCCCGAATCCGGTGCCAAAACCGCATCCGCACCTCGGAAATCGCCCGTAAGTAATCAAGCCTCTGACCAAAAACGCGCGCCAGCGCTTTCCCCGGTTGAAGTGGCGGAGGTTCAAGCCCGCCACTAACTGACAGGTTCCCCATTCATGACGCAGTTTCATCGCGTCATGAGTGGGACACCACCAACCCCCAATCTTCATTGCTTCCAGGTCAGGTCCCACCCGATGAATGACTGCGGTTGCGACCTCCGATTCCTAATGAGATTCAGGGACGCTTCCCAGCCTCCCACTACAGGCTCGGGCCCTGTTCATTCGCGGACACCCAGTCTCTACTTCGAACGCCCAGTCCTTTTTCCCTAGGCACAGCCGTCTGAAATTACTAGGCTTGCTGCATCGCTAAATGGACGCCCACTTGCTCTTCTTTACAGTTTCGGGAGGGTCGCGCCATGTCGAGATTCCTGCACGATCTGAAGTTTGCCATCAGGCATCTGCTCAAGAGCCCCGGTTTTACATCCATTGCCATCCTCATCATGGCCCTGGGCATCGGTGCGAACAGCGCTATCTTCAGCGTTGTTCACGCCGTCCTCCTGGAACCGTTGCCCTTCAGCGATCCCGATCGGCTCGTCCAGATCTGGCACGTTCCCCCTCAGTCAAGCTTCCCCGGCATGACCCAGTTCGCCGTTTCCGCTGCCAACTTCCTCGATTGGCAAAAGCAGAATGATGTCTTCAGCGGGATGGCCCTCTATAGCGGCACCTCCTACGACATCACCGGCCAGGGAAAGCCGGGTACAGTTGTAGCCAGCACCGTCACATCCAACTTCTTTTCGGTGCTCGGAGTTCAGCCCATCCATGGGCGCGTTTTTCTCCCGGAAGAGGATCAGCCCGGCAAAAACAAGGAAATCATCCTCACCTGGAAGCTCTGGCAATCCCGCTATGGTTCCGACCCCAACGTCGTCGGCAGAACCGTATCGCTCGATGGCACGCCCTACCTCATCGTCGGCGTCATGGGCCCCAAGATGACGAAGCCTGACTTCGCGCAGGCCTGGACCCCACTCGGTCTCACCGCACAAGAGGCCGCCGTCCGCGGCGAACACCACTTCATGTCCGTCGCCCGCCTCAAACCCGGCGTCACTCTCCAGCAGGCACAAGCCGAGATGAACACCATCTCCCAACGTCTCGAGCAGGCATACCCGGCTGACGATAAGGGATGGGGCGCAAGCGTGATCTCTCTCCGCGACGACGTCGTCGGCGATGTTCGCCCGGCATTGCTCATGATGCTCGGAGCAGTCGTGTTTGTCTTGCTCATCGCGTGCGCCAACGTCGCCAACCTCATCTTCGCGCGCGCATTCAGCCGCCGCAAGGAAGTCGCAATTCGCACCGCACTCGGCGCAAGCCGCAGCAGAATCATCCAGCCCCTTCTTACCGAATCCGTCATCATCGCCGTTTGCGGCGGCGCGTTCGGTCTCGTTCTTGCCCACTTCAGCATCGACCTGCTCCTCAAATTCTTCGCAGACAAGTTGCCGCGCATGGGCGAAATCGACCTCAGCACTCCGGTCCTTCTCTTCACCCTTGGCCTCTCCGTCCTCACCGGTCTTCTCTCCGGTCTATTGCCTGCGCTGGGCATGATCAAAGGCGATGTCAACGAGTCTCTCAAGCAGGGACTCGGCCGTCTCGACACCGATTCCGGCAGCGGCGTTACCCGCTCGGCACTGGTTTCCGTCGAGGTGGCCCTTTCCATCGTCCTGCTCATCGGCGCTGGACTTATGCTGCGCAGCCTCTGGAATCTTCAGGCGATCAACCCAGGCTTCGATGCGCACAACGTGCTCACCCTTGCGCTCGAAGTCTCGCATCACCAGTTCACAACACCCACCGAGGAGTCTCAGTTCTTCGACCAGGCGCTTCAGCGTGTGCGCTCTCTGCCCGGCGTCGAGTCGGCCGGCGCCATCGATAATCTTCCCCTGACCGGTGGATCGAATCAGCCCGTCGCCGTCGAAGGCCGCCCCGACGTCCCCATGTCTGAGCAACCCGAGGTCTCCGTCCGCGTTGTCACCCCGGGCTATCTCCACGCCATGCACATCCCCATGCTCGAGGGTCGCGATATCCAGGAGAGCGACACCGCAGCCTCCCCGGGAGTCGTGGTCATCAGCAAGACCATGGCAAATCAGTTCTGGCCAAACCAGAGCCCCATCGGCCGCCATCTGAAACTCACGTTCTTTCCGGATATGGAGCGCACTGTTGTCGGCGTTGTCGGCGACGTGAAGCAGCAAGGCCTCGACAGCACCGCGGGAATTGCCACCCTCTATTGGCCTCTAGCGCAGGTGGGCAACTCGTCGACCGCACCATGGCGGCCCTACGGTTTGTCCATGGTCGTCCGTACAACCAAGGCTCCGCAGACCCTTGCGCCTTCGGTGACGAACGCCGTCGCGCAGGTCAACAGCGCCATCCCCGTCGACAACGTCATCACGCTTGAAGATTTCATCGGCGGCACCCTGACGCAGCACAGCTTCAACATGCAACTGCTCGCCATCTTCGGCCTGCTTGCGCTGATCCTCTGCACCATCGGCATCTACAGCGTATTGGCATACGCCGTAAAGCGCCGCATGCGTGAGATTGGCCTTCGCCTCGCCTTCGGCGCGTCCTTCCGCGACGTGGCCAGCCTCATAATCGCGCAGGGCATGAAACCCACACTCATTGGCATCGGGATTGGATTGGCAGCTGCGTTTGCTCTCGGCCGCGTCGCCGCCAGCGTCATTTATGGCGTGAGTGCCCGCGATCTCTCCACCTTCGCCTCCGCAACCCTGCTCATCGTGCTCATCTCCTTCGCGGCAAGCCTCATACCCGCTCTGCGCGCCACGCGCGTCGACCCGCTAAAAGTGCTCCACGAGGAATAAGATTCGCCCGCTCTTCGCTATGCGTGATTGACCTCACATCCTGGCACCCGTATAGTAGTCCCAATGAGTCTTTGTTCCATGCCGGTCGCTTGTTGCGCATGTTGTTGTGCGCCGCGCCGGACTATGGGATAAGCCACCACTAAGACTCACCGGAATTCCCCATACCCCGCGCCGCAGTTTTTCCTGCCGCCGCGGGTTTTTTCTTGCCCTTAAAAATCTCTGGAGAAACATGACAGCAACCGCAGCCGTCGAGCCAAACGTAAATCCCGTCGAGAGCCGCGACGAGCGCCTGAGCCACATCCAGCTTCTCGAAGCTGAGAGCATCCACATCTTCCGCGAGGTCGCCTCCGAGTTCCAGAACCCGGTGATGCTCTACTCCATCGGCAAAGACTCCTCCGTCATGCTCCGCCTCGCGCAGAAAGCCTTCTACCCCGCGCCCATCCCGTTCCCGCTCCTCCACGTAGACACCGGCTACAAGTTCCGCGAGATGCTCGAATTCCGCGATCGCTACACCGCCGAACTCGGGCTCAAGCTCATTGTCTGGCGCAACGAAGAAGCCCTCGCCGACGGCGCCAATCCCATCAAGCTCGGCACCCAGCGCTGCTGCGGATTGCTCAAAACCCAGGCCCTCCTCGACGCTCTCCGCGCCCATGGCTTCGACGCCGCGTTCGGCGGCGCACGTCGCGACGAAGAAAAATCCCGCGCCAAGGAGCGCATCTTCTCCTTCCGCGACAGCGTCGGCCAGTGGGACCCCAAAAATCAGCGCCCCGAATTGTGGAGCCTCTTCAACGGCCGCATCGACCCCGGCGAAAGCATTCGCGTCTTCCCGCTCTCCAACTGGACGGAGCTCGACATCTGGCACTACATCCATCTGGAAAAAATCCCTATCGTCCCGCTCTACTTCGCGAAGCCCCGAAAAATGCTTGTCCGCGCCGACTCGCTCATCCCTCTCGAGCAGCCCTTCATTCAGGGGCTTCCGGGAGAGGAGCAGTGGGTCACTTGCCGACTGCGTTCTCTCGGCTGCAGCCCCTGCACCGGCGCCATCCGTTCCGAGGCCGACACGGTCCCAAAAATCATCGAGGAGCTCATGGCCGTCCGCAACTCCGAGCGCGCAAACCGCATCATCGACCACGACCAGGACGGCTCCATGGAACTGAAAAAACGCGAGGGCTACTTCTGATGGCCACTGTTGATCAAAATATCCTCGAAGCAGCCGATATCACTGCCGCGTTGCCCATCGAACAGCGTCTCGAAGCCGAGCTCGCCAAAGACCTCCTCCGCTTCTCCACCGCCGGCAGCGTCGACGATGGCAAGTCCACCCTCATCGGCCGCCTGCTCTACGACTCGCATAACGTCTATGACGACCACATCCGCTCCGTGACCCGGAACGCCGCCATCGACTTCGCCCAACTCACCGACGGCCTGCGTGCCGAGCGAGAGCAGGGAATCACCATCGACGTCGCCTACCGCTACTTCTCCACGCCAAAAAGAAAATTCATCATTGCCGACACTCCCGGCCACGAGCAGTACACGCGCAACATGGCCACCGGAGCCTCGACCGCCGACGTCGCCATCGTTCTTGTTGACGCTCGCAAAGGCATCCTCGCCCAGACCCGTCGCCACGCCTGCATCGCCGGTCTGCTCGGCATCCCCATCGTCATCGCCGCCGTCAACAAGATGGATCTGGTCGATTTTTCTGAAGAAGTCTTCAATCGCCACAGCGCCAGCCTGCAAGGTCTCGCCCGCCAGCTCGAAATCCCGCAGCTCATTCCCGTCCCCGTAAGCGCCCTCGACGGCGACAACGTCGTCCATCGCAGCGCGCGCATGCCGTTCTACACCGGCTCCAGCATTCTCGAACTCCTTGAAACCCTGCCTTTGGCCATCGAGCGCACACAGGCAACCTTTAGGTTGCCCGTTCAGCGTGTCGTCCGTCCGAATCAGGACTTCCGCGGCTTTGCCGGCCAGATCATTGCAGGCGCCGTTCACCCCGGCGACGAAGTCCTTGCGCTCCCCTCTGGTCGCCGCACCCGCGTCCGCACAATCTCAACGTTTGACGGCGACCTCGCCCGTGCCCGCGCCCCGCAATCCGTCGTCCTCACCCTCGAAGACGAAATCGACCTCAGCCGCGGAGACATGATCTCCTCCATCACCGACCCGCCGTGCAAATCCAGCAACATCGAAGCCACGGTCGTGTGGATGCACTCCAAGCCCCTCCGCCCCGGCGCGACTTACCTCCTCAAACACACCGCCCAGACCGTCCGCGCCACCATCACCGAACTCCGCTCCCGCATCGACGTCGAGCACCTCGCTGAGAATTCAGCCGCGCAACTCGCGCTCAACGACATCGGCCACGTCGTCATCGAGACCAGCCGCCCCCTGCTCGCCGATCTCTACCGCGACAGCCGCGCCACCGGCAGCCTCATCCTCATCGACCCGGCCGACAACACCACTGCTGGCGCCGGCATGATCCGCGCGATCCACGAAGCATCCGAATCAACCCACAAACACGCAACCACAGGGTTGCTCAACGTCGGAAACCGGGCGGACCTCGCCATTCAAATCGAGCAATCTCTTCTAGCTAAGGGAGCCATCGTTCTTCGTACGCGCGTTCCAGCGTCCCCCCAGCTCCACACCTACGCCCGCCTCGGCTCCTTCGTGATCATCGAGTCCGCCGCATCCAGCCCCATCACCTTTACTCGCGCCGACAGCCTCACCGCGAAACCGTTTCAACTCGAGCCCAAATTGGAATCGACGAGCGACACAAGTCGGATCCTCAATGAAATCCAACGTCTCGCATCACTTCCTACCGGAGAAGACGAAAATGACAACGGCCTCGGCATCTAACGCTCTCGCCCTCACCGCCTCGAGTTTCCTCCGCGAGCATCTTGAGCACGCGCGGCACGCCTGCATCACCAGCAGCTTCCAGGCTGAAGACGTCGTCGTTCTCCACATGACGCTCCAGTTGCAACCGCGCATTCCAGTCATCTTTCTGGAAACTGGCTACCACTTCCCCGAGACCCTCGTCTACCGCGATCGCATCGCCTCCGAGTGGAATCTGAACCTCGTCAACGTCGAGGCCGAGCAATCCGTTGCCGAGCAGGAATCGCAATTCGGCATCCTCAATCAAACCGCACCCGACCGCTGCTGCGGCCTGCGCAAAGTCGAACCGCTCTTCCGCGCTCTGGACTCTTACACCACATGGGTCACCGGCCTGCGCCGGGAGCAGTCGAAGTCCCGCGCCCACCTGCAGTCGCACGAGTTTTTCAAGCTTCCTTCAGGCCGCATTCTCGCGAAGCTCAGCCCGCTCGCCGAGTGGACCACGCGCGACGTCTGGCAATATGCCGGACAGCACTCCATCCCGCTGCTTCCTCTCTACGAGCAGGGATACACCTCCATCGGTTGCGCTCCATGTACCAGCCTGCCCTTCGATGCCAACGACCCGCGCTCAGGCCGCTGGTCCGGCCGCAAACTCGAGTGCGGCATCCACCTGCAGGCCCACTGACACCGGAGATCGCCATGGAACTCCTCCTCGGATTTGCAATCGCAGCGCTCATCGCCATCACCGGCGTCGGCGCCGGCACGCTCATCGCGCCATTGCTTATCCTGTTTCTCCACGTGCCCGTCGCTGAAGCCGTTGGCACGGCCCTCGCCTATTCCGCCGCGGTCAAGCTCGTCGTCGTTCCCGTGCAGATCTGGCGCCGGCAGGTCGAGTGGCGCACGCTCGCTATCATCCTCGCCACTGGAATCCCCGGCGTCGCCATCGGTTCGCTCATCTTTCAGCGCGTCGCGCACAACGCGGCCAACAATCTCTGGCTCTTCCTCGCCCTAGGCATCATGATTGCTCTCTCCTCAGCGTGGCACATCTTCCGCCACTTCCGCCCCGCGGCCGAACCCGCGCAGCGCTCCAACTCTCCCCGCTGGCTCGCCCTCGTCATGCTCCCCATCGGCGCTGAAGTCGGCTTCTCCTCTTCCGGCGCCGGAGCACTTGGCACGCTCGCGCTCCTTGGCCTCACGCCTCTCGACGCACGCCGCATAGTCGGCACTGACCTTGCCTTCGGCCTCTGCCTCTCGCTCATCGGCGGCACACTTCACCTCAGCAGCGCTGGCCTCAATTCAGCGCTGCTCATCAACCTCATCATCGGTGGAGTTCTCGGCGCCCTGGTCGGCACCGGCCTTGCCTCGCGCATTCCCGTCCGCACCATGCGCCTCGCCCTCTCGCTCTGGCTCTTCGTCATGGGCCTGCAACTCTGCTGGCACGCGCTCGCGTAAATCGGAGAGCCCAAACTCCGCTGTTTTCATTCCGCAAACTTTCGTATTAGCCCCGCCAAAGCACCGCCCGACCCCTGCACATCCTGAGCGATATACTGCATTTGGCTCTATTTATGCCTCATCTCAATATGCAAGAGAGAATCCACCTTGGCGCGTGAACTATATACAGCACGTTTGGCAAGCAAGACTTTGATCTCAGAATCGGCCCAGTGTTACCACTTCGATTTCGTTCTTGATGATCTGAAATCTTTTCCCTTTATCTCCGGCCAATTCATCTCCGCCGTTGCCGCTGATCCCGCTGGCAAGCAGCAGACCCGCGCCTACTCCATTGCTTCCGCGGCCAACGCCAACCACTTCGAACTCTGCGTGAATCGCGTGCCTGAGGGCTTCTTTTCGAACCACCTCGCCGATCTCACCGACCTCCCACCTGGCGGATTCATTCAGGTTCACGGTCCGCACGGCCACTTCATTTTGAAGCAGCCCGTCACCGACTCCTTCTTTATCTCCACCGGCACCGGAATCGCCCCCATGCGTGCTTTCGCGCAGTGGCTGTTCCCTGAGACCGGCCCCGACGCCGGCATCGATCGCAGCGAAGGCAAAGAGATCTGGATGGTCTATGGAACCCGCCATGAAAGCGAGCTCTACTACCGCGAAGAGTTCGAAGCCCTCGCCGCGCGCAAGCCCAACTTCCACTATCTGCCCACGCTCAGCCGCGCCGGCGATAGCTGGAAAGGCCTTCGCGGCTATGTGCAGGAGCACGTCGCCCGCATAGTGGAAGAGCGCGCCGCTCGCCTCGGCCAGGCTCTACCCGTTCCTCCGCCCGACCCATCCATTCTTCCCTCCGAGCTCAAATTCGACATCTACGCATACATCTGCGGCCTCAACAACATGGTCGCCGGCGTGCGCGAAAGATTATCGTTCTACGGCTGGCACCGCAAGCAAATCATCTTCGAGCGCTACGACTGATCACAAGGATCCAGTCCCGGCAATTCTGCGCAATAGAAGAATGTGTCATCCTGAGCGGAGCGGGTTTGGGGCCCCGCAGACGAAGGCTGTGGGGCAAGCGGAGTGAAGGATCTGTTTTTGTGTTGGGAGCTTCTTGGCCGCACTCGGATACCGCGGCGCCGGCGTTACAGATTAAACAATTCTCGCAGTCGCTTCGTCTGCGCCCGGCTCACCGGAATCTCCGTCTGCTTCTTGTCGTTCATGCGCAGTTGATAGGTCGACTTAAACCACGGCACAACTTCGCGAATCTGATTGATGTTCACCACGAAGCTGCGATGCGCACGCCAGAACACCGCAGGATCAAGTTGATCCAGCAGTTCCTCAATCGTCCGGCATTTCGACTGCCCTTCGAACTGCTGCGTCACCACCCGAATCACGCCCTCTTCGATCTCGGCAAAGCAGATCTCCGCTTGATCCACCAGCAACAGCCTGCTTCCCGCCTGCACAATCAGCTTTGCCGGCTGTGCGGCGCGTGCCGAACCCTGCGGACTCTTCAACAGACTCAATAGCGCATCCAGTTGCGACTCAATCGGCGACTCGCCGCCACCATTCGCCGTCGCCGCGCCGCTCGTTATCCGCCCGCGCACCCGCTCCAGTGCCTTATCCACGCGCCCGCGATCAAACGGCTTCAGCAGGTAGTCCACCGCATTCACATCAAACGCGCGCACAGCGTACTGGTCATATGCCGTCGCAAACACAAACTGCGGCAGGTTCCATGCGCCGCCATTCTTCTGTTTGCGATGCCGATCCATCACCCGCTGGATCACCGCGAATCCATCCAGCCCCGGCATCTGCACATCCAGAAAAACGAGATCCGGATGATGTTCTTCAATCAGCTCTACCGCCTCGATGCCGTTTCTCCCCTGCGCCACCACATCCACATCAGTCGCGGCCTCAAGCAGGTACGCAAGCTCGTCGCGAGCCAGTTGTTCGTCGTCAATAATGAGCGCTGAAATTGTCATGTTGGAGTGGAATCGCCGAACTGCGTCGCAATCCAGTTTACCTCCCCAAGCTGCCGACACGCGGCGAACTAGGCCCGTCGCGTCCGGTGATCTCGCTCGTCGGTCAATTCAGTGTTGTCGTCGGCAGCAATCCGCGAAGCGAAACCATTCGCAGTTGAAGGGAAGCGTTGTTTGGTTCTATTAATCTAAGAAAATTCGCAGAAATCAAGCAAAAGAGTTTTTGCTTTTTACTCCCTAGTCCCCAGTCCCTAGTCCCTACTCGCTTCTCCTATTCTCTATTCCCTACGCCCTGCAGTCTCAGCCGCGCCGGCATCTGGTCCCGCTCCAGCTCATGCCCGCACCGCGTGCAGTACTGATCCGTCCCCCGCACCGTTCTGAAGCAGTTTCCGCAACTCGCTGTCAGCTGGTAGCTGCACTGCGGGCAGAAATGGAAATCACCCTGCACATGCGTACCGCATGCCGGACACTTCGAAACCAGCGGCGCCCGCAGCAGGAAGTACAGCACCGCGCCGATCCCGCCGGGCATCACAAAACAGATCAGCATCCAGAATCGCGAGCTCATCGCCCGCCGCGGCGCATCCTTGCTCACGTACCCCACCATCAGAAAGTAGAGCGACGCCAGCAGTCCCCACGACAGGTTCAGATAGATCCGCAGTCCCAGCGGAGGAACATGACGCGGCGTCTGCGGAAACACAATCCAAAAGTAGTATTCGACCAGCACAAACACTGCCGCAGCGGCCACAATCGACCACACCGGTACCAGTCGTGTATCTTCGTTCGGATTAATCAATTCAGGTTCGCGCATAATTCTTGACCCTCGTCCGGAGGGTTCGCACAGCCATTCAGCTCTGCCGAATGCTATTCAATGGACGGCCACGATCGTAGTGAAGTTGCGACCCAGTATAGAGGAAATCAGTCTCCATCGAAAAAGCTAGTAGCTGGAGCATGTTACGAGAGGAATTGGAGCCATCCCGCCCTCAATCCCTGCGACGCATAGATCGCACCAGGTTTGTGTCAGGGCACGACTTCAGTTGTGCCATCGGGAGCATCGCAAGTAACGGTGTCATCCTGACCGGAGCGGTATTGGGGCAAGCGAGGGAAGGATCTGCTCTTGCTCTTGTAAATGCTATGGGCTTCCGGGCTGGGTTCTTATGATTTTCGCCGCAGCCATCCCGCCAGCAACGCCGATCCCAACAGCGCGGTCATCGAGAAGAATCCCCACACTGCCAGTTCGCTCACCAGGCTTGTCAGGTGCTCTTCTTCAATCAGGGACTCCGCGACCCACCATACCGGTGGTCCCACGACAAAAAACACTACCAGTGTAGCCGCCAGCGCCATCGCGCGAATCCGTTTTCGGCCCGCGCGCTGTTCCTGCATCAGCCCTGCTGAAGCCATTACAACGCGCCGAGTTTTGTCTGCCGTTGCCCGATCGCGATCACCGCTGAATCCCGCCATAGCTTCCACCAGGTCGCCACGCGTGGCTCCATCACGGTTGTGGACCGCTCTTATGGCCGGTCCCGGTGCGGTCACACAGCCTCCCGGCGATGTGCCTGCGCGCGTTCCCGTTCCAAGTACGGCTTGATCGATGCCATCCCGCGGTACAGACGCGATTTCACCGTCGACAACGGCGCCCGTGTCACCTTTGCAATCTCTTCCAGCGAAAGGTCCTCGTGAAACCGCAGCACCAGCACTTCGCGGTACAGCGTATCCAGCTGCAGCATTGCATTGACAATCTGCTCCCGGTCTTCCACATTCGACATGCGGTCGAATGGCCCCGGTTCGTGATCGACAACCTCAAACGTCATGGGCCGGTCGTCGTCGCCACCAGCCTCAAACAACTCATCCAGGCTGCTCATGGTCCGCTTCCGACGCTGATCGATCACCAGGTTGCGTGCAATCGTAAACAGCCAGGTCTCGAACCGTGCCTTGCCGTTAAACTGCCTGCCACGGGTCAGCACCCGCATCCAGACTTCCTGGAATAGGTCCTCGGCCATCTCGCGGTTACCGGTCAAAAACAGCAAATACCGAAGAAGCCGGTGCTGAAAACGCACAATCAGCTGATCCAGCAGTCCCGCGTCCTGCCGCTTAAGTCCTTCTGCAACAGCAAGATTCTCCTGCCGAACTAATTCCTCGGCCGCGGAGACGGCACCCGGGACGAACAGCGAACGAATGGCTGCAACTGTACTCATCTCGATTAATTAGACGACAGTTCGCCATCTCAGGCCGCAAAAATACATGCGTTTGCACCAAAAATGCCGAGATTGTGCCTGTAACTAACCCACTTTTGCCAATTTTCCGTTAATCCACTAAAGAAAAACGATGAACCTCAACACCCAATAATAGGCGGCTCTGTGCTGCCTGTTCTTTTCTGGGCTGGTCCACAAACGGCGGCCCTGTCGCGGCAATCCAAAAGACGAATTTACACAGGCCCATATCGTTCAGCTCGTCGTCTATAGTTGCAAAACCTATGGCAGCCGCCGAAAGAGCCCTCGAAGAGATTGAACTGCTGAGGCAGCAGGGGCAGCTTCTGGCCCGCATCAAATCGCTGCCGATGGAGGAACGAGCCGCGTTCGAAAAATGGTACGCCGAGAACCAGAGAACGGTGCCCACCGTAGATTGGCCCGGCTTCAAAAAGTACTTCCCGGAGGGCCTGAAATAAGGAGTTCTCAGCGCGACTCACCTACTCTTGATCGTCCAATGGAAGCTGGGCTCTGACACCAGAAACTGCGTTGTCATCCTTGAACGTAGCGTCTTTGGGGCCCCATGGACACCGTCCCTTGGGTAGGCGAGTGAAGGATCTGCTTTTTTTCTCGCCGCTCAGCACCTGCAGCTCCGCGATGGGCAACGAGGGCAATCCAGCTGCCGCCTAAAGAAAATCATTGATAAAGGAATGGCGCCAACGATCCGGCAGGCATATCAACTATCTTGAAATTCACGAAGGCGACGTGCTAGCCGATGAAATGCAGCCGGTGCTTCGGGCGTCCCTGTTCGTGCGAAATTAGGTCGCCCGCCACATTCCCGTCAGAGGATTCAAAGTGCCTGCCCGAGGTCCAATCTAGTGGTTCTAAGGCGTCGTGCAGGTACTGAGAGTGGAATACGCTGTGAGCGGTTTCAAAGCCAGGGAGGGATAAGTCTGCGTCCAGGCTACCTCGCCGCGGGTCAGGCTCGTTTGCCCGCCGTCGGGTTGATGCTGCATCATCCAACCGTTCCAGGTCGCGCCGGTTACGACGGCGAATCCTTGGCTGTCATCGAGTTCCGCTGAACTCGTGAAGTGGCACGAGGTGCCATTCTCAACCTGGATTGAAAAGTGCCCATGCCATTGATCTGGGTGAGCCGAGTTCTTGTCAGCACCTGGCGTGGTCGTCTTATCCCAGCGAACCAGCACCGACCCCAGCTTCCGTCCTTTGCCATCGATAAGATTCGATCGGGCGGTCCCGCCTTGCATCAGCACCACCGTTTCCGGGTCCCATCGAAGCGAATTGCGAATTTCGCGCATCTCGACGTCAGTCACGGCCCGGGATTCGCCTGGGAGATACCGAATATCAACCTGCGCCGCAGATTCTAGTGGATCGGCGGTCTGCACAACGTGATCAGGCGGCTGCTTCTGATCGGCACCGCTCACTGCTTCACTGTCGGCATCCACTGAGTGCGTCTGGAGCCACGACTTCGCAGGACCCAAATCTTGATTGGCCGCTTTTCGTATCCATGTCACCGCTTCTCTGTGGTTCAGTGGAACTCCCGTCCCAGTCTCATACATATTGCCAAGAGCGTATTGCGCGGTCGCGAGTCCCTGGTCTGCAGCTTTGCGATACCAGATCGCTGCCCGTGCCTTGTCTTCCGGGATGCCCCACCCGGTCGAGTACATCTCCCCAAGCCAGAATCGGGCGGTCGCGTTCCCCTGATCGGCGGATTTCACAAACCAGTCACGCGCCTGTACCGAGTCTTCCATTGCAACACCGCGGCCAAGCAGGTAGCGAATTCCAAGTTCAAGCTGCGAATCGGCATCCCCATCGGATGCCTTTTGATACAGAGCCGCGAGTTCCTTCTTCTCCGCCTTGCTCTGTGAATAACTCGAAGCAACCGCAGCAAGCAAGACAGAAATGACTGCGAGAGAATAGATCGCCAAAGCGTGGATCCGCTGTCTTGAACGTTCCGACCTCAATGCATGCTCCTTCAGCCGGATCATCTCGCCACTCCGGCCTTTCTCTCTCACTCAATCGCAGAATGCGAAGCTCTGTCCGCGGTTCATGACGGCGTCACTTTCCAACGCGGTGCCGCTCAAGTCTCTCACGCTCCGCATTTGCCGGAAATAGCGCAATCGTATTCTCGCGCGAGTGGTCAGTGGCCAGGCGGCCACTGGGAGTAGGAGGCCTCTTGCTCTCAGGCGGGGGTACTGACTTCGGTGACGGACTCTGCGTGGGCGGCCGCTTCTTTGGTGCCCCGGCAGATGGAGTCGGAAACGGCCCATGTTGCGCCGGCGATGGCGATGCAGATCCCATTCCCCGCCCAGTTGAAATGATCATGGGGAGCGGCCAGGAGCTTCGGAATCCAGACCAGTAGTTCGAAGCCGACGATCTCAGCAGTGAGCAGCCGCGAGGCAAGCGGAGCCATGATGCCCGAAAGGATGGCTGCGGCGGCGAGGAAAAAGCCGATGGTCGTAACGTAGGCCCAGAACATCTGCGACGGTGGAATCCATTGGGGAATCCATGTCAAAAGGCCGGGCATATCGACAATGTGGACGATGCCGAAAGAGATGGCGGAGAGCCCGGAGAGACGGGCGAACAGGGACTCGCGGTGGGAGATTGCCGAGCTGGCCGTGGAGAGCCCTGCGAACAGGACGGCTCCGGCGGCCACAAGCGAAAACTCCTCAAAGAAGTTGCCGGTGGGGTCATAGCCACTGCGCCCTTCGACTATTTTGGGCACCCATACGAGTGTGAAAACGGAGTAGACGATGGTGAGCGTCAACGCGCCGGCGCGAGCAGTTCGTCGCCAGAGGAGAGCGAGTCCGGCCACCAGTTCGATCAAGGCGGTGAAATAGGCGAGCGGCTCACGGAAGGGTACGTCCGCGCCGACACGCTGCCAGGTGGTCGCGAAGTCGCCCGAAGCCAGGCCGAGAAGGCCGAGGAAGATGGCTCCGGCGGCGAAGGCATAAACGCCGAGATTGGATGCGAAGCTGCGATTCTGCATGGTGCTCTGGCTCCGGTATCTGGCAGGGAAGGGGCTGCGGACACAGCCAGAGTAGCCCGATTCCGTCAGACCAGGGCGATCCAGTTGCGGGAAGGATGCTTAAGGTTGCGGGCAGGACGAAATTGAAAGCAAGGCGGTGAATGCCTAAACAGCATCCTGCGCCAATAATGATTCTTGAAATGGAGAAACGGCTTCATCCAGGTGTGCTCGTGGATCAACGCGGCTGTTCGTGGGATATCCATCCAGCGATTTGCGCAACCGGTTCCGGTTGGACGGAATTCTATGGATTTCTAGCTGTTCTCATGCGAGCGTAGACTCTCTCCCATGATCTTCACCAAGCGTCTTCGCGATGCGGTTCGTCGCGGAGACATCACATGCAGCGTCCGCATCTGGAAGAATCCCCACGTAAAAGCTGGCGGCCGCTACCGCATGGAGGAAGGCGAAATCGAAGTGGACTCGATCGAACCCATCGGCTTCCCCGATATCACTCCCGAACTGGCTCGTCAATCCGGTTTTCTCGGAGTTCTCGATCTGCTGAAAGTGGCTAAACATGGTCGCGGCGAAAACATCTACCTGGTTCGCTTCCACTACATCCCACCGTCCAAAACCAAACCTAGCCGCAAACCCAGCGCCTGAGATTCTCTAATCCCTTGTTCTCTCGATCTCCCGTTTTCCGTGATTCACTCGCATCGCAGCGCCGTCAGCGGATCCACCCTCGCCGCTCGCCGCGCCGGAATCCACGCTGACGCTACCGTCATCACGCTCACCACCAAGCCCGCTACCACAAACGCCACCGGGTCCAGCGCACTCTCGTGGTAAAGCTGCGACTTCAACACACTGGCCAGCCCGCGTGCCACGCCCAATGCAACAGGGACGCCGATCGCCAACCCCGCCGCCAGCAGCACCAGCGACTCGCGCATCACCATCCATAACAGCGTCCGCGTCTGCGCACCCAGTGCCACGCGAATCCCAATCTCGTTCGTTCTCCGCGCCACCGAGTATGAAATCAACCCATACGCGCCAATCGCGGCCAGAAAAACAGCCAGCACCGCGAACGATGTCGACAAAATCCCGATCAGCCGCGCCGTCGCGATCGATCCCCGCACCTGTTCGGTCAGCGGCTCAACCTGCGCCACCGCAATCTCCGGATTCACCTCGCCCACCACCCGCCGCACCGCCGGCACCAGGGCCGCTGCCTGCTCATTCGACCTCACCGAGAAGTTTCCGAAATACTGAATGTGCTGCGCATACGGGAAGTAGGCTGCCATCTGCGGGCTCTCTCCCATGCCTACGTACTTCGCGTCGCGCGCCACGCCCACAATCTCCATATCGAAATCCAGCTTCTGCGCGTGTGCCGGATTCTGATCGCACAAACAGAAACGATGGCCCACCGCCGACTCGCCTCGGAAAAACGTGCGCGCCAGCGTCTCATTCACAATGGCAACGTGCGGACTCGTCGCATTGTCCTGGGCCGTGAAATTGCGCCCGGACGACAGCGGAATCCTCATGGTCTGCAGATACTGCGCCCCAATCACGTTGTAGAGCACGTCCTCGCTGTTCTCCTTCGTCCGTGGAACGCCCTGCATTGTCAGCCCGTCTGACCACTCGCCCTGGTTGAACGTAAACATCGAGAAGCTCGCCGACTGCACACCCGGAAGCGCCTGCACCTTCTGTTCGATCTGCTGCTGCAGTTGGGTCAGCCGTGCGTCCAGCGGCAGGTTCGCCGCATACTCATCCAGGGAAAATACCAGCACGTGCTGCGGATCGAATCCCAGATCGACGTGCGTCAAATTCCGCAAGCTGCGCAAGAACAGCCCCGCAGAAGCCAACAGCAAGATCGACAATGCCACCTGCCCCACGATTAGCGATTGCGAGAGCGTTCCCCGCGCCGATGCTGACGAGGCTCCGCGGCCGTCCCACAGCGCCGGTGTCAGTTCCAGCCTCGTTGCACGCAATGCTGGCGCAACGCCAAACAGCAGCGCTGTCACAACCGTCACCAGCAGCAGAAATCCAAACACGCGATAGTCCGGCGAAATATCCAGTGGAATCGGCCCCGCTCCTCGCGACCCGAACGCTAGCAGCAACCGCGCTCCGCCCCACGGCAAGCCGATTCCCAGCGCCGCTCCCAAAATCGCCAGCAGAAGGCTCTCCGTCAGCAGTTGCACCACAATGCGCCCGCGCGTCGCACCCAGCGCCTGCCGCACAGCCACTTCACGGCTCCGCGCCACGCCGCGCGCCAGCAGCATGTTGGCAATGTTGGCGCATGCAATCAGCAGCACCAGCAACACAATTCCCATCAGGATCGTAAGAGGCGCAGCATAGCGCAGACGCAAACCCGGCAATCCGCCAGACACCGAGGTCAGATCGATCCTTGCTTTCTGCAATTCCTCCAGATCATGCGGCGAAGCATTCGCACCCAGATACTCCCCGCGAATAATCTGCCTGAACAGCACATTCGTCGCAGCGCCTGCCTGCTCCAGCGATACGCTAGGTCCAAGCCGCCCGATCAGGTAGAGCGACTGAAAATCATGATCCGCGAGCCCGTTCCATCCCGGCGAAATCTCTTTCTCCATCGACAACGGAACCCAAAGATCGGCTGGCTCGGCAGGCGACAGTCCCGCAAACCCCGGTTTCGCCACACCGATGATCGTGTAGTCGCGGCCCTGAATATGAACCGATCGCCCAATCGCCGCAGGATTCCCCTGGAAATGCCGCTGAAACCATCCATAGCTTGCCACCGCCACTGGACTCGCCCCAGCTACTCGATCGTCGCTCTCCGAAATCACACGCCCCAGCGCCGGAGGCACCTCAAGCACATTAAAGTAGCTCCCCGATACAAGGTCGATCCGCACATGCTCAGGGATGCTGCCGGCAATCGAAGTATGACTGCCCATCTGGATGCTGCTCACCGCGGCCACTCCCGTAAACGAAGGCGTCTGTGCCGCGAAATCCCGATAAAACGGATAGGAGAAAAGTTGCCAGCTCTTGTTCGGCAGTCCATCCATGCTGCCTACCCATTTGCCTTGTCCAAAGAGATAGAGTTGCTCAGGATGCGGCACCGGCAGCGGCCGCAGCAGGACCGCATTCAGGAGCGTAAAGATCGCTGTGTTCGCGCCGATCCCCAGCGCCAGCGTAACCAGCGCGACGGCAGTGAACCCCGGGCTCTTTGCCAGCCCGCGAACGCCCACGCGCACATCCCGCAGAAGCGCTTCCACGCGCGACTCCCACCGCGACGACCACACCTGGTGCTTCACCGCATTGCGGCTGCCCATTTCCGATGAGGCCGCGCGCCGCGCCTGATCTGAGCTCATCCCATGCCGCTGCTTGTCCGCGACTGCGGCGTCAATGAAGCCTTCCAACTCCTCGTCGAGTTCCCGCTCTACCCGCCGCTTCGCAAAGAGCGACCTTAGTCCCATTCCGATGCTGCTCATCCATCCCATCTTGGTCCTCCCGCAACGCCGAATTCTGCCAGGCCACTTGCCTCTTGCACGAATGTGGGTGCCCCATTCTTGCGAAGCAAGGGTGGGAGGCAACGACGCATCGGCCCCTGCATTCGCGCTATGCTTCCAGGATGCGCGCGATCGCCGCCGTCTGCCGCTCCCACTGTTCCGTCTCCGCCGTCAGCGTCTTCCGCCCTTTCGCCGTCAGCAGGTAATACTTCGCGCGCCGATTGTTCTCCGTAGCCCGCCACTCCGATTTCACGTGCCCCGCGCGCTCCATCCGGCTCAGAGCTGGCAGCAGCGATCCGGCATTTACCCGGAACACTCCTCCGCTAATCTGCTCAATCCGCTGCACCATCCCGTACCCGTGCATCGGTTCCAGCGCCAGTGTCTTCAGGATCAGCATCTCCAGCGTCCCCTGCACCAGCTCGCTCTGGTCCCGCGCGTCTCCCGCATTTGCTTTCGCAACCAAGGTCCGTCTCCTGTAGGCGATCTAGAGAAACCAGCATACGCCGCTTATCTAGATTGTCAATAGGAGAACCGCGGCCAGCGTCCCCTTCCGTCGCTGCGCTATTTCTAACCACGATCAAGGATTGTTACTCTGAACTCGGGTCCAAATTCGGTCCTGCCATTCTGACCACCAATCCCCAACCCGATCTCTTTCGTACCGAAGCCCAACCCCGCCACTCCGACCTTGGTGCGATTCTTCTCGCCGTCAGCGGCTTCACCTGCTGGGTCTTTGCAGACAGCGTCATCAAGATAGTGGGACGCTCCAGACTCCCCGCCTACGAAGTCATCAGCTTCCTCGGCCTCTTCGTCACCGGTTTTCTAGTCGCCTACACGCTCGCGCGCCGCGAAATCTCTTCGCTCTGGCCCACCCGGCCTCGCCGCCAGCTTGTCCGCTCCTGCCTCGATCTCGCCAACAACATCTGTGTCGTTATCGCCCTCCGCCATGTGCCGCTGACGCTCTTCTACATCCTTGTGTTCATGGCGCCCGGCGTCATCACCGTTCTAGCGGCAATCTTCCTCCATGAACACCCCGGACTTCGAAAATCACTCGCCATCGCCATCGGATTTGCAGGCGTCGTCATCGCCGTCAATCCCTTCAGCTCCTCGCGACAGGGTGATTGGATCGGCTACGCCGCCTGCATGGTGTGTGTCGCATGCTTCTCAGTGAACATGGTCTGGTCCCGCGTCCTCACCCGAACGGAGACCCCCGAGAGCCTGACCATCTTCTCCGGCATCGTGATGGCCGTGGCTGGCCTCGGCTGCATGCTCTGGCACGCCGAGCCGCTCGCTCCGCGATTGCTCCTGGCCCTGTTCTTGACTGGTGCATTCTGCGCGACCGGGAGCGTTTGCTTCTTCATCGCACTGCGGCACACCTCGGCATCGAATGTTTCCCAGTACCACTACACCCAGCTGGTTTCTGGTGCCATTGTTTCTTTCCTCGTATTTCACGAGTTGCCAACGTTCTGGATGGTCCTGGGCGGATCGCTCATCGTAGCCTCCGGCCTCTACGTCGCGTATCTTGCTTCAAAGGCGGCATAGGTCCGGAGAAATCTGCAAAACTGTGAACTCAGAACCAAAAACTGCGAACTACGAACCATGAACTCCAAACTCGAAAGATCTTTCCACGCCGCGCTCGAAGCCACCGGCACCTCGCTCCGCTGGGTCATTGCCCGTGTCCCAATCGACCTCAAGAAAGCGTGGCCCATGTGGAAGAGTCGCCGCGTCTTCGGCGAGATCAATGGATTCGCTTTCAAGACCGCACTCATCCCCGGCACCAGGGGCCAGGGCCACGTCCTCATCGTCAACAAGAAGATGCAAGCCGGCGCCCGCGTCCGCGCGGGAGACCGTGCACTCATCAAGCTCACGCCCGACCTCGGAGAACTCGTCATCGACCTGCCTCCAGAGTTCGCCAAAATCCTTAAATCCGATCGCGCCCTGAAGAAATGGTTCGACGCCATAAGTCCATCCATGCGCAAAGGCTTAACCAACTTCATTGCCGACGCCAAAACCACGGAAACGCGCCAAAAGCGCGCCGAGGCCATGGCGGAAAGCCTGATGCTCGCCATGGAGGGCGAAGTGGAACCGCCCCCCATCCTGCGCGTCGCATTTCAACGCCAACCCGAAGCTCGTCGCGGGTGGGAACGGATGACGCCGATCCAGCGTAAGAATCATCTCCTCGGCATCTTCTACTCGCAGACCATCGAAGGCCGCGAACGCCGTGCCGCCAAGGCCATTGATAGCTGCGTTGCCGTGGCCCGTCGCCGGTCGCATCCATAGCGCGCGCCATCTACACTAAGGACATGGAAACTCTCTACGGCGTGCACCCCGTTGCCGAGGCTCTCAAGGCTGGCCGACGCCGCTTCGATCACGTTGTTGTCGCCGCCGAGCGCCACGACGAACGCCTTGCACGCCTCGTCGCTGAATGCAAGCAGGCGGGCGTGCGCGTCCGCCAGGAACCGCGCGATCAACTCACGCACCTTGCTGGCACTGCGGCACATCAGGGCGTTGTCGCCCTCGTCCGCCAGCAGGAAGCCCTTACCATCGAGGATCTTTTCACCTCGCCCGATCCATCGCAGCCGCGTCTGCTCCTGGCCCTCGACGGTGTTGAAGATCCGCAGAATCTTGGTGCTCTCCTCCGCGTTGCAGACGGAGCTGGCGTCGACGGCGTCGTCCTTACCGAACGCCGCGCCGCGCCTCTCAGTCCAGTGGCCGTAAAGGCCAGCGCCGGAGCCTCCGAACACCTGCGCATCGCCCGCGTCGTCAACCTCGTTCGCGCCCTCGAGGACTTGAAGCAGCAGAACATATGGGTCATCGGCCTCGACGAACGTGGCGCTTCCGACTACGACCAATTCGACTTCACCGGCGACTGTGTCCTCGTGCTTGGCCGCGAAGGCGCCGGCCTTCACGATCTCGTCCGCCGCACCTGCGATCACCTGCTCCGGATTCCAATGGCGGGCGGTGTCAGCTCGCTCAACGTTTCCACAGCCGGTGCCGTCGTCCTCTACGAAGCCGCCCGCCAGCGCCGCGCCGCTTCCCGACGGCCCGCCGATGCTCGCCACACCGGTGGTCAAGCGTCCAATAAGAAACAGAAAGGCTTAGGTTCATGAAGTTGTTCGTCGCCCGGGCGCTGGCGATTGCATCCGTTGCCACACTCCTGGCTGTTATCCCCTGCAAAGCCCAGACCCCAGCTAACCCCAGTCCTGCGAGTCCGTCCGGCCGAGACCAATCTGGTCCTCCGCCCACTCAGCCCGCGGGTAAGGTCCTTTTCCAGCGCTCGCTCGATGCCAACGGCAACACTACCAGCACCACCGGTCCCGCCGCCAAGCCCGTCTCCCAAACCGCCGCCGCACCTTCTTTCGAAGACGCCGACCGTCAGGCCGTCGCCGTGACCGGCCTTGATCTTGACGTCCGGCTCAACACCGCGGCTCAGCAGTTCGCGGCACGGGCCATCGTGACCGTGCGAAATACCGGCATCACGCCCCTGTCGCGCGTTCCTCTGCAAATCTCTTCTTCTCTCAATTGGGAGCGCATCCGCATCGCCGGTCGCGACGCATCTTTCCCGGTGGCCACCATCAATTCCGACTCCGACCATACCGGCCAGTTACATGAAGCTGCTGTCCCGCTTCCAACCCCGCTCGCTCCGGGGGGAACGATTCAACTCGACGCCACGTACTCCGGCGCCATTACAGCTACCGCTCGGCGCCTGCTTTCGGTTGGAACCCCCGAAGACTCTGCGTCCCACTCTGACTGGGACCAGATCAACCCCGCCTTCACCGGATTGCGCGGCTTCGGGAATGTTGTCTGGTATCCCGTCGCGAGCGTTCCGGTCATCATCGGCGATGGGGCGCGACTCTTCGACGAAATCGGAAGGCAGAAACTCCACTCATCCGGAAGTGAGTTTCGTTTGCGCCTCACCGTGGAGTTTCCTCATGGCCAGGCGCCGGCCGTTGCTGTCGTCAACGGAAATGCGGTTCCACTGAAGGTCACAGATTCGCAAGGCTCGAGTTCGGATCTTCCGGGAATTGCGAGCGCAGATACTGGGCAGACGATTCTTGGCTTCGAATCGCCGAGTCTGTTTGTCACCACCGAGGCTGCCCATCAGGGAACGCATCTGACCGTCTACTCCGTCCCCGAAGATGAAGCGTCTGCCAAAATCTGGCTCTCGGCTGCCGCCGACGTCTCTCCCATGATTGAACGATGGCTTGGGCCCGATCCGCGAACGCAACTCACAGTGCTCGATCTGCCTGATCCCGAAGATGTCCCATGGGAATCCGGGCCGCTCCTCGCCATTCCCGTCCGCGATGGACCGCCAGATCAACTCGCGTCGGTCCTGTCTCACGCCATGACGCACGCGTGGATGGCGCCGGGTCCTTACTGGCTCAATGAAGGCGCGGCCAACTTCATGGGCACGCTTTGGGACGACCACCAGCACCGTCGCGACCAGGCTTTAGGCACGCTCGAAGCGGGCCGCCAGGCACTGGCCCTCGAAGAACCCCCCAGTCCCGGCGAAGGCGCAGGTCAGCCTCTGGCACGCGCCACATCGCCCGTCTACTACCGCACCAAGGCCACGTACATCCTGTGGATGCTCCGCGACCTGGTTGGCGACGAGGCGCTCGGTGCGGCTCTCCGTGCGTCGAATTCCGCTTCCAACGAGAAGAGCGCCTCTGACCCAAGCGTTGATACACCCCATTCATTTCAGGCGGCCTTGAAAACCAGTGCGCCGGGCAAAAATCTTGGATGGCTCTTCGCCGATTGGATCGACGCCGACCATGGCCTGCCTGATCTGACCATCGACAAGGTATTCCCCAACGCCGTGCAATCCGGCAATTGGCTCGTCTCCGTTACCATTTCCAATGCCGGCTACGCGGCCGCCGAGGTGCCCGTCACGGTTCGCTCTGCGACAAATAACACCACAGAACGGGTCCTCGTTCCCGCCCGCAGCACGGTCACGCCACGCATACTGGTGCAGGGCAAGCCCACCGAGGCGCAGGTCAATGATGGTACGATTCCCGAAACCCAGGCGAGCGTACATATCACGCGCCTTGACCAGCAAACTGAATCGGAGCCGGCTGCCACTTCACCGCAATAGCCGGAAAGCATCGGCTGCGCGTCGACTCGCGTACTCAGTCTGCTCAGCGTCTCCATCCAAAGACTGATGTGCAGCCGGACAGCGGGTCCGTAGGATAATCGAACCATGGCGGTCGATCCCCAAAGCAGGCGGCAGATGGGTGTGTGGGCGGCCACGGCGGTCGTCACCGGCGAAGCCATATCGCTCGGCATCTTCCTCACCCCCGCGGGGATGGCCCGGTCTCTCGGCTCGCCCGCGCTTCTGGCTGCTGTCTGGTGCGGAATGGCCCTCCTCACGCTGGCTGGGGCACTTTGCTTCACAGAACTTGCCGTCCGAAATCCCCACGACGGCGGCGAATACCTCTATCTCCGTCGCGGCTTCGGCCGGCGCATCGCTTTTCTCTACGGCTGGATGGCCGCTGTCGTTATGTATCCAGGCGTGGCTGCGGCGCTATCGGTTGGTACTGTTCCGTATATTCAGGCGCTGGTCCCAATTCCCGCCCCAGTTGTCAAAGCTCTCCCCGCACTGATCCTGATCACGCTCGGTACGCTCAACTATTTCGGCACTCGTTTAAGCAGCGGCGTGATGACAGCGCTCAACTGGCTCAAGGTTCCTGTGCTCGCCGCCCTCGTTGGATGGGCGTTTCTCTCCGGTCACGCCACCGTGGCCAATGTAGTGCCGTTGTCTCTCCGCCGACCCGGCTCCGATCCGTTAGTCGACGCCATTGCCGGGGCTGCCATCAGCGCATTCTTCTGCTTCGGCGGCTGGTGGGAGGCCGGTAAAATCGCTGGTGAGGTCCGCAATCCATCGCGCAACCTTCCAGTTGCATTTTCTGGTGGTGTGCTGATCGTGACAGCGATCTACCTGCTGCTCAGCTTCGCATTTGTAGCGGTGGTTCCGTTGGAGCAGATCCAGTCCAATACGGCGTTCGTCGCGCTCTTCGGCCAGGCCCTCTTCGGTGCCGCAGGGGGACGCGTGCTGGCCATGTGCGTTGTGCTTTGTGTGTTCGGCGGCCTCATGGTGCTCAGCATGGCGGTGCCCCGCGTGACCTATGCGCTGGCGCTCGGAGAAGCCGGCGGTTCAGCGCAGGCAGGCTCCCTGGCTGCATTCGCTCGCTTGCATCCTCGCTTCGGTACTCCGGCCAACGCGGTCCTCCTGCAAACGGGCATGGCGCTTCTCGTCCTCATGCTGGGTGCCTTCGATCGCATTCTCGCCTTCATCATCTTCTCCGCCATCGTGTTTCTCGCGGTCACAGCGGCAACCTTATTTCGCTCCATCACACCCGTTCGGCGCTGGTGGTATCCGCTGGCGCCCATCGTTTTCATCACCGGAAGCGGCGTGCTCGCGGTAATGCTCCTCATGCATAGCCCGGGCTCGGCGCTGCTTGGTGCGGCCGTCGTTCTCTGCGGCCTTCCTGTTCGCTGGCTTCTGACCAGGCGCGGTGAGGTGTCATCCTCCGTCGCCGCAGATTCCGTTTCGTCATAGAATTGCCGTGTTTCGAATGCTTTGGAACTAGGAACTAAGAACTAAGAACTGGAGTAGACCCCATGCCCCACATCCCACTTCCGCCCGAACACATCGGCATCCGCGGTGCCATGGCTTTCCGTCCCGAAACAGCGAAGCCCTTGAACGAGATCGTCGAGATCCTGCTCGCCGGACCCAGCACGCTAAGCAAAGGCGAGCGCGAACTAATCGCCACCTACGTATCCAGCCGCAATTGCACGCACTTCTGTGCCAGCATCCACGGAGCCATTGCCGCGGCGCACCTTGGCGGCGACGAGACCCTGGTAAAGCAGGTAAAGACCGATTTCACGCAAGCCGATATCAGCCCCAAACTCAAGTCGCTCCTCGTGATTGCCGGCAAAGTCCAGCAGGACGGAAAGCTCGTGACCTCCGACGACGTCGAGGGCGCGCGTAAGCTGGGCGCGACCGACCTCGAGATTCACGACACCATCCTGATCGCCGCTGCGTTCTGTATGTACAACCGCTACGTCGATGGACTCGGCACTGTGCAGCCCGACGATGAGGCTCTCTACCGCGAACGAGGCCGCATGGTCGCCCGCAACGGCTACGTCCAAACCAGCAAGGAATACCTCGACAAGGCCGAGGCAGTTCACAGTTCTTAGTTCGTGCTTCACAGTTTGCAACTGCCGACAATTGCAATAAGCTGTGGCTTCTGCTGTCCCCGGCTTTTTCAACCAAGAACTAAGAACTCTAAACCTTGAACTGCATTGGAGGTTTCATGCCGCACATCAATCTTCCCGAAGGCTACCCCGGCATCAGCGCCGGCTTCACCTACCGTCCTGAGACGGCCAAACCCATGCGCGAACTCGCCGACATCCTGCTCCACCAGCCCAATTCGCTGGCCCCTGGCGAGCGCGAACTGATTGCGACTTACGTCTCATCGCGCAACTGCACCACGTTCTGCGCCCTTAGCCATGGTGCGGCCGCGACAAGTCATCTGGGAAACGCCGCTGTAGTGGAGCAGGTAAAGTCCAACTTCCTCGCCGCTCCCATCAGTGCCAAGCTCAAGGCGCTTCTCACCATCGCCGGCAAAGTGCAGCAGGATGGAAAACTGGTGACTGAGGCCGACGTGAAATCCGCGCGTGGACTCGGCGCGACCGACCTTGAGATCCACGATACGGTCCTGATCGCTGCAGCATTCTCGATGTACAACCGTTACGTCGACGGGCTGGGTACGGTGCAGCCAACCGACCCCGGAATGTACGAGCAGATGGGAAAGCACCTCGCTGAAGAAGGCTACACCAAGCCCTCGATTCGCCAGCCAGTTACAAGCACGTAGTTTAAAAATCGCAACCAGTTGGTTGCGCAAGGCGGAGCGCTCGCCAGGCATTCTTTCGGCCGCGCTCTATTTCCTAATCCCTAATCCTTGTCTCCCGCATTCCTCGCTTTCACCTTGAACCAGATCGGCGTTCCCTTGAATCCGAATGCCTCGCGAATCTGGTTTTCGAGAAAGCGCTCGAAGGCGAAGTGCAGTTTGATGTCCCGGTCCGTAAACAGCACAAACGTGGGCGGCGCCACCGCGGCCTGTGTCATGTAAAAAATTCGGATGCGCTTGGCCATCGGCACCGGAGCGCGCTGGAAATCAATCTTCTCGAGGAAGCGGTTCATCTGGCCCGTCGTCACCCGCTTGCGACGCTCCGCCGCGACGGATTTCACTTCCTTCAGAACGCGCGGCATCCCCTTCACTTCGAGAGCCGAAAGAAAAACCACCGGCGCATAATCCAGATACTTCAACGCCCGCCTTAATTGCTGTTCAAAGATCTCCCGATCCGCCGGAGGCTTCCCGTCCGTGCGGCTGGTCGTTACCGCGTCCCACTTGTTCACGATGATGATGACGCTGCGTCCGCTCTCGTGTGCATAACCCCCGATGGTCGCGTCGGCACCCGTCACGCCTTCGGTCGCGTCGATCACCAGCAGCGCAACATCCGCCGCTTCCAGGTGGCGCCGTGCCATTACCACGCTCATCTTCTCGGCCATCAGGTGCGTCTTGCCCTTGCGCCGAATTCCCGCCGTATCCACAAAGCGCAGAGTGTCGCCCTCAAACTCGATGGCCTCATCCACAGCATCGCGCGTGGTGCCTGCAATTGGAGAAACAATGGCGCGCGAAGTTCCGGTCAGCGCGTTCAGCAGCGTCGACTTGCCGACGTTGGGTCGCCCGATGATCGCCACCGCGGTTTCGCGCTGCTCAAACTCGCCGTGGGTCCGAATCAATTGCTTGTGCGATTCGTCTTCCTCGCCAGGTTTGAGCGGGCCACCCTCTGAAATCTCATTCTCTTCGGCGACTTCTTCCGCAGTCTCTGCCTCAGTCTCCGCTTCCGTGGCGGGAATCGCCTCTGAGATCGCGTCCAGCAAATCGCCGATGCCCAGCGCGTGTTCTGCGCTGATTGCGTACAAGTTTTTGATGCCGAGCTGCCGGAAATTCTCCGCGGCATAGGCCATGGCCTCGCCCTCGATCTTGTTCACCGCCAGAAACACCGGCTTCTTGCTGCGTCCCAGCAGCCTCACCAGGTCGTAATCCGGACTGGCCAACTCAGTCCGCGCATCCACCACCATCACCAGCGCCTGCGCTTCTTTCAGCGCCACCTTGGCCTGGTTGTAAATCTCAGTGGGAATCAATTCCGGATCGTCCGGCACGATGCCGCCTGTATCCACCAGCCGGAACCGCCGCCCCATCCACTCGTACTCGCCGTAGATGCGATCGCGCGTAATCCCCGGCTCGTCGCCCACGATTGAACGCCGGCTCTTCGTCAAGCGATTGAATAGCGTGGACTTGCCCACGTTGGGCCGCCCCACGATGGCTACCAGCGGAAGCGCTTCCGCTCCGGCCCGCGTGGGAATTACCGATCTGCGATACGTAGGCAAGGCATTCTCCAAATCAAAGACAGCTCTTTCAGTCTACCGTCGAAGACGGCCTCTGCCCCATCGGGGTACCCTCTGGGTCGGCGGCTTTTCGCGATGAGTGGGTCTTGTACATTCGCCCGCGATTGCAGAAAAACATCTACGCTGACCCTCAACGTCTTCAGGACCTATGATGGAACCAGCACCCGCCGATGGCCTCCTCCCAAACTTCAACTCGCACCCTGCCCACCCTCCACGAGTTCTTTTCGCCCGGCGGCATTCTTTCCCAATCGCCATTGCCCTACGAATATCGTCCCGGGCAACTGGAAATGGCCAAAGCCGTCGAGCGAGCTCTCGCCGAGCGCCGCCACCTCATCGTCGAAGCGGGCACCGGCACCGGGAAGACCCTCGCTTATCTGCTGCCAGCTCTGCGCACCGGCCAACGCGTCATTGTCTCAACGGGAACAAAGGCTCTGCAGGACCAGCTCTATTTTCGCGATGTGCCATTTCTTGAGTCGCTGCTTGGGAACCTGCAGGTCTGCTACATGAAGGGCCGCGCCAACTACCTCTGCCGCCACAAGCTCGTCGCCCTGCGCGACCAGCCGATCCTCTCCGGTCTCGAAGAAATCGACCAGTATCGCCAGATTGCCGACTGGGAAAAGACAACCGAGACCGGCGACCGCTCCGAGCTCTCTGAACTGCCCGAGTCGAGCGCCCTCTGGCACAAGCTCGACGCGCGCAGCGACGCCTGCCTCGGCACCACGTGCCCCGACTATCGCCGTTGCTTCATCACCGAGATGCGCCGCCGCGCCCTCGAGTCCGACATCATCATCGTCAATCATCATCTGTTCTTCGCCGACCTCGCCGTCAAGCAGCAGGCCTCGGGCGCGCCTGACGCCGGCATCCTGCCCGAGGCCGCCGCGGTCATCTTCGACGAAGCGCACGAACTCGAAGACATAGCCTCCAGCTACTTCGGCCTCTCGGTCAGCAACATCCGTTTTGAAGAGCTGGCCCGCGACACTGACGTGCTTCTCCGAGCCAAGCAAGGCGCTGAAAGAATGCCGGCCGCGACACAACAACTCCGCGATCGTGCCCGCATGTTTTTCTCGAGCCTCCCCAGCAATGGAGATGGCCGCCAGCCCTTCGACAACCGCGAAGAATTCCTCGAAACCTCCGGCGACCTGTACCTTTCCCTTCGCACCACGCTCCGCCTCCTTGAATCAGAGATGGAGTTGCTCACCGACATCGACGAGGCTCCCGGCCTGCGCAAGCGCGTTGCCCGCCTGCGCACCGAACTCGAATTCCTGCTCGAGTCAAATTCGAGCAACATGGTCTATTGGCTTGAACGCCGCGCCGTCGGCAGCGTCAATGCCGACAAGTCCCAGTCCCCAAACCGCGGCGGAATGCGGTCGCAAAGCCGTCACACCTTCCTCCAGGCCACGCCCATCGATGTGTCTGAGCTTCTTCACGAATTGGTATTCGAAACAATCCCCACTGCGGTTCTTACATCGGCAACACTCACCGTACAGGGCGGCTTTGAACACATCCGCAAGCGCCTTGGCATGACCGACGCGCGCGAGCTCGTAGTGCCCTCCCATTTTCGCTACGGAGAACAGGCGCTGCTCTATCTGCCGCCCAACATGCCCGACCCGCGCGATCCAGACTTCCCTGAGGCCGCAGCCACCTGCATTCGCCGCGTGCTTGAGCTCTCAAAGGGACGCGCCTTCTGCCTCTTCACCAGCTACGCCCAGATGCGCGATCTTTACGAACGCCTGCTGCCAGTGCTGGATTACCCGATCCTGCTGCACGGCACTGCACCGCGCAAAGCGCTGCTTGAGCAATTCCGCACCACGCCCAACGCCGTCCTCTTCGGCACTTCCAGCTTCTGGCAGGGTGTAGACGTGCAGGGCGAAGCGCTGAGCTGCGTCATCATCGACCGCCTGCCCTTCGCGGTGCCCAATGATCCGGTGGTGCAGGCTCGCATGAAGGCGATCGAAGAAGCGGGCGGCAAGCCCTTCTTCGACTACCAGGTTCCATCCGCAGTGCTGACGCTGAAGCAAGGCTTCGGCCGCCTCATCCGCTCCCTCGAAGATCGCGGCGTGCTCGTGCTCCTCGATCCAAGAATAAAAAAGCAGCGCTATGGCCAGACATTTCTGGCGAGCCTGCCACCCTACCGCATGACGGCCACGATTACCGATGTGGAAGCATTCTTCAACTCTTGAGATATCTTGTTTACCAGCGCTGTAATCTTGGGGCGAAGCCGAAGGATTTGCCGTGAGGATTGTCAGGCAATGAACTAGGGTGCCCCATCCATGACGCAGTTTCATCGCGGCATGAGTGGGAAAACCACGAACCCCAATCTTCATTCATTCTCGGTGCGCTCCCACCCCATGAATGACTGCGGTTGGTGCCAGACGTCCATGCGTATGGAACTAATGAACATCACTTCCACCGATGTCCTCCTAGTCGTCGACGTGCAAAACGATTTCTGCTCCGGCGGAGCGCTCGCCGTTCCCGACGGCGACGCGGTCATCGAGCCCATCCACCGCGCCGCGCAGCACTTCCAGCACATCATCCTCACGCAGGACTGGCACACCGCCGATCACACTTCCTTTGCCTCGGCGCACCCTGGCAAAAAGCCCTTCGAGCAGATCGAACTCAGCTACGGACCACAAACCCTCTGGCCCGACCACTGCGTCCAGGGCACTCGCGGAGCCGAATTCCATCCCGCACTCCAACTCACGCGCGCAGAACTCATCCTTCGCAAAGGTTTCCGCCGCGAAATCGATTCCTACTCCGCCTTCTTCGAGAACGACCGCACCACTGCGACCGGCCTCGCCGGCTACCTCCGCGAACGCTGCCTCAACCGCCTCTTCCTAGCCGGCCTCGCCTATGACTACTGCGTCGGCTACTCGGCCCTCGACGCCCGACGCCTTAGACTGCCCGCCGTGATTCTTCGCGACGCCTGCCGAGCCATCGATCTCAACGGCTCTGTCGCCGCCATCGAACGCGAATTCGTGCCGTCCGGCGTTGAGTTGATGAACATCACCGACCTTTCCGCTTGACCGCACCGCCGTAGAATCTCAGCAGGCCTTCGTCCACGACATGTCCCGCAACTTCTACATTCTGGCCGCCGCACTCGCCTTTTTCGCGCTGATCTCGGCGGGCATGACGCTGATTCCGTCGAGCTTTCAGCCCGGCCTTCCAGCCAACGGCTCCCTCTGGCGAACAGTCGCGTTGCTGATGCTGCTGGCAGCACTGGCCTGTGCGTTGATCGGCGTCATGAGCAACCTCTTCGAGCAGGTTGACCGCCGCAGCGAACAGCAGCGACAGACAGCCCGCCGGAAGCGAAAAGATTCCCAGCCACCGAGTGATTGACCGTTGATGACAAAGACTTTGTAAGCGGCCGGAGAGAAACTGCTGGCAGGAGGTGAGTTGCGTCCTCGGGAACGGCCGGTGTCCCTCTGGCCTCTCCACCGGGGCGACAAGAACTAGAATCAAATCAGCGGGGATGCTTCCCCACAACAGGAACGGATCGCTGATGTATGAAGTTACCGTGGAGGCCGGCTTTTCCTCCGGGCACTATCTTCGCAACTACCGTGGCAAGTGCGAGAATCCGCACGGGCACAACTACAAGGTGCGCGTGACGCTCCACGGCAAAGAACTGGACGCGGCCGGCCTGCTGCTCGATTTCAAACTTCTGAAGCAAGTGATGCGCCCCGTCGTCGACCGCATCGACCACCAGATGCTGAATGAACTCGAGCCGTTTACCGTGCTCAATCCGTCTGCCGAAAACATCGCGAAGTACTTCTACGACCAGACCAACGAACAGCTTGCCGAAATGACCAAGGGCCGCGTGCGCGTGAAGGACTGCACGATCTGGGAGACCGACACCACCACGGCTACTTACTTCGAGTAAGGATCATCTGCGATACTTTCCCGCTCGGGCGTCATCCTGAGCGTAGAGAAGGATCCGCGGTTGTCTTCGTTATGTCCGAGTTGGCGGTGACACGCCCGGAATACAGGAACGACTGAGAAGGAACTGGCGGATTGGCGATCAAACACGAGGAGCAAGTATCGTTGAAGCATGATCGCAACGAAAGTGTCTCTGGACTGCGACAAGATTAGCGACTGGCAATCCTTCCATGAAGAATTCGCCAAAACGTTCGGATTCCCCGACTTCTATGGGAAGAATATGAACGCTTGGATTGACTGCTTGACTTACGTGGATGATCCAGCAGCCGGGATGAGCGCGATCCACTGCGAACGCGGATCAGTGCTGGTACTTGAACTTCTCAATGTGAAGACATTCAGGCTGCGATGTCCGGAACTCTAGGAGGCAGTCGTTGACGGGGCAGCGTTCGTCAATTGGCGTCGGCTGGAAACCGATGATCCAGCAGTACTCGCGATCAGTTACAGACTGTGATCGTCCGCTCAAAATCGCCTATCGTGGGCGGGTGGTGGCCAACCCTTCCTTTTCTATTTCTTCGCCTGCTTTTGGGCGATGTCTCATTTGCGGTTATCCAACCGGCAAGTCGTTGTTGTCTCACTATGGGACCTGCAGCGCCCAAATGAAGGACAGCCAAGATGCAGTCAGCATTGCGCCTACGGCGCAGAGATTCCGAGACCTCACAAACCACACCAAAGCTGCAATGAATCCTGATGCTGCGAGAGCTAGCCCTATTGATTCGTAGGTCGTATCGGTGATTGGCCTCTTCACAAGTTCGTTCATATTGACTACCGCCCAGAGTGCAGCGATTCCAGAGAGCGACGTGAGCAAAAGAGCGAGCCAAGCGGACTTTCGCGTGCTCTCGCGCCTATAACGAATGAAGAACACCGCCCATAGAGTTGCCAATACGAGTGAAGGACTCGCGAGACCACGCCGCAGTTCCAGTAGACTATGCATTTTCCTTCCAGTCCCCTTGTGATGTCGCCGGTAGTTGCCGAACCAGTGTACGCCGTGGAGTTCTGAGCCAATGGTGGGCTACCCTTCAATTACATTTTCGACAACACTGCACGCACTCCGATGCGGGCATGTCACTCGCCGAAGGATTCGAATGAGAAGAGACTCCAAGCCACCTCCTCAATCTCAACGTCTTGTGTAGACACTGGCCCATTACTGAACTTCGCTATCGCTGAATACCAGAAACTTCGTGCCGGAAGATTGTTCGACCTGACGCGAATCTGCCATTCTCCTGGACACAGATGCCAGATCCTTTCGGCCAGTTCGATGCCAACTCCTCGGTGTCGATAACGTCGTAATACGAAGAATTCCGCCATATCCCACACCTCGCTATTTCCTCGCAGTCCCGGTCCCCAGGTGACAAGTGCAAATCCCGCGAGTTTGCCTTCGATTCTTGCCAGATAGGGCCTACGGCGAGGTTCGCTCCAATAGAGAGGAAGATCGGGATAACCGAACCGGCCATTCTCACCTACATTGACAGGGACAAACTCACTGAAGTCGTGGATATACAACTCCAGAAGGTTCTCCAGACTGCGCTGATACTCCGGGCCGGCCTCCACCACTTCGACACGAGAAGACATGCTCCCAAGCTTACCCGCTAAACCGTTTTCCTAGATATGTCACCGTCATCAGATGCTTCGCTTTGAATCGGCGAGTTTCGGGTGGGTGGTGGACAACTCGGAAGTAACCCGATTTTGGGCATGGCAGGCACAAACGCAGATCCTTCACTGCGCTCAGGAGGACAGGCACAAATAGAGAACCAAGCGCATGGGCCGACTGATGGTTGGACTGTTACCTTCACCTTCGTTTCTTGCCAAGTTTCGCGCAAACACTTCTTCTGAAGCAGTCTTCGGAATGATCGTTGACCATTCCAGTTGCCTGCATCCATGCGTAGACAATTACGGGACCAACGAACTTAAACCCGCGCTGCCTGAGCTCTTTCGAAATTCTCAGGGAGAGTGGAGACTCCGCCGGTAGCGGCCCGGTGTTCTGGATCGGCTTTCCGCCTGCGAGTTCCCACGCCCAGTCTGAAAAGTCGATGCCTGCATCCTTCATCTCAAGGAAGACGCGCGCTCCCTGGATCGTCGCCTCGATTTTCGCGCGGGCTCGGATGATGCCGGGATTCTGCATTAATCGCTCGACGTCGGCTTCCTTGAATTTTGCGACCTTCACCGGATCGAATTGGCGGAACGCTGATCGGAAGGCATCCCGCTTGCGGAGGACGATGATCCAGGCGAGGCCGGCCTGAAATCCCTCCAGCATCAGGAGTTCCCAAAGCGCGCGGCTGTCAATCTCCGGCACGCCCCACTCCTTATCGTGGTAAGCACGGAGAAGCGGATCGCTCTCGGCCCATGGGCATCGACGTTTTTCTTGCATGGCTTCTCGATAACTGCGGAATGTTACTACTTCATATCTTTCGACTTCGATTTTAAATACGTGTCGAAGGGGATCTCGAAGTAAAAAAGCTCGTTGCCATCGGCGTCGCGCAGCTTGTGCAGGTTCATCTTGGCGCCTTCCAGTGGATGATCGAGCTGCGACACGTCGTAAAACAGGAACCCCGCGCGCGTGGTGTGCGCCTCCACAACAAGCGCCTGGTATTCGAACTGGTCGAAATCCTGCTCGATGTCCTTGTTGCTGGCCTTTGGCTTCGTCTTGATCGATGGCAGCGGCCCTGGCATGGGAATCTTCTTGCCTTCGCGCTCACTGCGCGTCATCAGCCGTTCCACATCTTCCGGATCGGCGGCGTTGATCCGGTCTCCGCCCGATGTGTAGAAGAGGATTCGCGCGTCACGCAACGAGATGGGCTTGTCGCCATTGTTGGTGATAATGAGCCGCACCGGCATCACGCCATGGCCAAGATAGTCGACGCGAAAAATGGATTCCTTTTCCTTCGTGTCGTATGGCTCGATAGCGATGGCCACGTGCTCTTTGTCGTGGACCTCGACGGCGGGGTAGGTGGTGGCAGGCTGCACTGGCGGTGCGGCGTGATTGCTGGCCCCGGCCGCCATCGCCGTCCCAATGACCAGAAGTGGCAGCGTGCAAACGACCTTCATCGTGCTCGACTGTATCATTTGAGGGTTAGACCGCTACAACGAGAATTCCGTCACGCATGATTCTCTTTTTCTATAACCTCGCGCTGCTGACGGCCCTGGTGGCCGGGTCTCCTTGGTGGCTGTGGCGGATGGCCACCACGCAGAAGTATCGCGAGGGAATGAGCGAGCGGCTGGGGAACGTGCCGCTGCGTCTGCGGACGGCAAGCGTGGGCGCGAGGAAGCCGGTCATCTGGCTTCATGCGGTTTCAGTCGGCGAGGTACTGGCCGTAAGCCGTCTTGTGCAGGAGATCGACGCCGCTTTTCCCGGGTTTCACCTCTTCATCTCCACCACCACCCGCACCGGCCAGGATTTGGCGCGGAAGCGATTCGGTGCTGAACGTGTTTTCTATTGCCCGCTCGACCTTCCCTGGGCCGTGCGCGCCCACCTCAAGACGCTGCAACCCCGGATGCTGATTCTCGCTGAGACCGAGTTCTGGCCTAACTTGCTGAATGGTTGCTTTAGCCGCGACATCCCCGTGGCTGTCGTCAACGCCCGCATCTCCGACCGCTCCTGGCCGCGGTATCAGATGCTTCGGCGCCTGTGGCGTCCGATCCTTCGCCGGATCAGCCGCGTGCTGGCGCAAACGAGCACGGATGCCGAGCGTCTTGTAGCGCTTGGCTGCCCAACGGAACTCGTCAGCGTGTCGGGAAATCTTAAATTCGATGTGCGTGCCGTCGTCGAATCCGATGCTACGCGGTTTCTCCAGAATCAAGCAGAAGGCAGGCGCTTTTTGGTAGCCGGCAGCACGCTTGAGGGGGAAGAGTCTGCACTGGCCGCGGCTTGGCCCAGATTATTGAGCGCCGATCCCGATCTTGTCATGGTTGTTGCTCCCCGGCATCCTGATCGATTCGACAATGTGGTTGCGGTGATGAAGGGTGCAGGAATTGGTGTGATGCGTCGTACCAGTTGGCCTGCTCATTGGGCCGGTGCCCCTCGTCTTCTTCGGTCCGGCGAGGTTATCGTGCTCGACACGATTGGAGAGTTGGCCTCCGTCTATTCGCTTGCTTCGGTGGCCTTCGTGGGGGGGAGCCTCGTGCCCGCCGGCGGCCACAACCCCCTGGAACCGGCCCAATTCGGCGTGCCCATCGTAATGGGGCCGCATTATGCCAACTTCCGTGCAATTACCGACGACCTTCTCGCGAACAATGCCATTCGCATCGCGTCCAAAGAAGATTTGACCAACGTCCTGATCGAGTTGCTAAACAATCCCGAGGAAGCCCGCAAGTTGGGCGAGCGTGCCCGCCAGGTCTTCGAGCAGCAGGCAGGCGCGACCGCCCGCTCCATCGATGCGCTTCGCGAAATCCTGCATCTCCGATCCCACTCGCCAGGAACAGTCGGTCAGCGGGGAAAACCAGAGAGGACGGCATGAAGCGGCACTTGCTGTTGCCACTCGTTCCCCTCTACGCTGCCGGCCTCGCCCTGCGCGAACTGCGTTTGAGTCGCGGCTGGGAACCGGTTCGGCATCTGCGCAATCCAGTGATCAGCATTGGCAATCTTTCCACTGGCGGTTCCGGCAAGACGCCTCTCGCGATCGCGCTTGCGCGATTACTCTCGTCGCGAGGATTTCATGTCGACGTGCTTTCACGCGGCTACGGCCGCACCAGCACAGAGCCTGCCCGCGTCCACCCAGAAGGAACAGCAGAGCAATACGGCGATGAGCCGCTCTTGATCGCGCGGGATGTTGACGTGCCGGTTTATGTTGCGGCCGAGCGTTATGACGCAGGCCTGCTTGCAGAAATGGCTGCGATCCAGGACGAACGTCAACCGCGGGTCCACATCCTCGATGATGGTTTCCAGCACCGACAACTCCATCGCGACATCGACATTCTGCTAGTCAGTCGCGAGGACTGGCGCGACCACCTGCTCCCAGCCGGCAACCTGCGCGAGGGATTGCAGGCTGCCAGGCGGGCAGACATCCTCGCCATCCCGGTAGAGGATACTGATTTCGAATCCGAACTCCGCACATGGGGCTGGGCCGGTCCTATCTGGCGACTACACCGCCGCATGGAAATCCCGCAGGTCATGGAACCTGTCATGGCCTTCTGCGGCATTGCGCGGCCCGAGCAGTTCTTTGCCGGTCTTGAAGCGGGCGGCATGGCGCTTGTCACTCAAATTCCGTTCGCAGATCACTACCCCTACAAACTCCGCGACATCGAGAGCCTCATTGCGACAGCCCGCTCGGTGGGCGCCCGCGCCATCATCACGACCGAAAAAGACAAAGTCCGTCTTGGCAGCCTCGCTTCTACATTTCCAACCTCGCTTCCGCTCCACACGGCCCGACTGACGCTCTCAATCGAAGGCGAGTTGCTAGTGTCCGAATGGCTCGTTGGTCGGCTGGGAGCAGCCCGAACACTCCAGTCCTTGTGAGAAAATCAGAGTTTGCAAACGCAGTCCAAGTTTCGCCTGCTCGTGGTCCGTCTGGGCGCCATGGGCGACATCCTCCATGCCCTCCCGGCCGTAACGGCGCTGCGCATTGCCCATCCCGAGTGGATCATTGAATGGGTGGTTGAGCCCGCTTGGCGCGCGCTATTCGCAGCGGATGGCAGTGTCGGCCGTGACACCGGCAAAAAAGATGCGATGCAGCCGCTTGTAGATCGATTGCACATCGCAGCATCCAAGCAGTGGCGCGAGCGCGTTTTTACAAGCCAGACTCGCAGCGAGATCAAAGCACTTCGTCGCGCACTCAAGAGCGAGTATTACGATGCCGTTCTCGATCTCCAGGGCGCGGTGCGCTCGGCGGTTATTGGTCGCATGGCCGCTAGCCGGCGATTCATCGGCGAATCAAATCCGCGCGAAAGGGCTGCTCGCTGGCTATTTAGTGAACGCATCGATACCCACGCAGCGCACGTAATTGAGCAGGACATCGAGCTAGCCTCCGCCATCGCCGGGGATGCGCTCACCCCGGTTCAGCCTTTCCTGCCGGTTGATCCCGCCGCTGAAGCCTGGGCAGACGAACGTCTTGCTTCGGGTGCCGGTTCGCCTGTCGTCCTCATCAATCCCGGAGCAGGTTGGGGAGCCAAGCGCTGGCCCGTAGAGCGTTACGCCGACGTCGCGCGTGGACTGCTCAATCGCGGCTATCGCGTTTTGGTCAATGCGGGGCCGGGCGAAGTTTCTCTTGCCGACACCATCATGAAAAGGACCGGAGGCGGTGTAACCCCGCTCCTCTGTTCAATCGAACAACTCATTGCAGTCACGCGCCGGGTGAGCCTGACCATCGCCGGTGATACCGGGCCGCTCCACCTGGCCTGCGCGCTCGGCCGTCCCGTCGTCGGCATCTACGGCCCCACCGACCCCAGCCGCAACGGTCCGTATGGCACTCGATTCAGGGTGCTGCGGAGCCCCGAGAGCCGCCGCGATCATACCCGGCACGAAGCCCCCGAAGCTGGCATGCTCACCATCACACCCGAAGATGTCCTCCAGGCAGCTGACGAGCTGCTTTATTCTGAGGCGACCCCATGACTCCGCAAGAACAAGGTCCAAAACTTCAAAGCGCGGAGCGCTGGGAGAGGGTTGCGCGACGGATTCGGGTGCCGCTTGGCTTTTTGACTGCTGCACTCTATCTCTTTGAACTTTGGCGCCATGAGCCTCGGCCAGCCGCCGTGGGCTGGAGTCTGCTTCTGGTCCTGCCGGGTCTGTGGCTGCGCGCCTATGCGTCGGGATATGTCAAAAAGAATCGCGAGCTTACACAGACCGGCCCCTATGCCTATACGCGCAACCCGCTTTATCTGGGATCGATTCTTATCGCCGCCGGATTTGCCGTCGCTTTGCTCAGTTGGTCCGTAGCAGCGATGCTGACCGCAATGTTCTTGATGATCTATGTGCCCGTGATCGCGTCGGAAGAGCGGTTCCTGCGGTCGACTTTCCCCGAATTCGATGCGTATTCTCATCGGGTCCCGCGTCTGATACCGCGGCTAAGCGCAGCCGCTTCATCCGCCCGTCAAACGGAAGTTTCGTCCGGCAAGTTCTCTCTTGACCTCTACTTAAGGCACCGCGAGTACAATTCAGCTATAGGAGCCGCCCTGCTCTATCTCAGCCTGCTCTTTCTCCGGCCGGCTATGGGTTGGTTTGTTCACGCGCGCCATTAGGCAAGCCGAGTGCCGGTTTCACTGCCGAATCAGTCCAATACTAAAAGGAGCAGAGCCCAAAGGTGAGAACGCGCACGACGTTTCCAACAATTTTTTGCGCTCTGGTCCTCGGCTCTCTTGTGCATGCCCAGCAAACCCAGCCCGCGACACCACTTCCACCGCTTTCCCCGCCGCGTCAGGGCTTCAATTTCCCGCAGAATCAGACCCTCACCTACACGGTGGACTGGCGCGCCTTCTCCGCTGGGACCGCCGTGATCCACTTCGAAGCTATCGGTGACCGGGAGAAGCTTTCGGCCGACGCAAACACGAGCGGCGCTATCAACCTGCTCTTCCATGCCAGCGACCAGTTCCAAACGAACTTCGATCGCGCCAAGGGCTGTACCAACGAGTTCGACAAGCAGACAGTCGAGGGCCGTCGCAAGGTCAACTCCACGCTTAAGATGGATTACGCCCAATCCAAATCGATCCTCGACGAAAAGAATCTCGTCACCGGCCAAAACAAGCACGTGGAGTCCGCGATCCCTGGTTGCATGACCGACCTGCTTACGGGCGTGTTCTACGCTTCATCCCAGCCGCTCGAGGTCGGGCACAACTTCGTGATGCCGGTGGTTGATGCAATGCACAATGTGCCGGTCACCATGAAGGTCGAAGGCAGGGAAGTGATCAAGACGCCGCTGGGAACCTTCAAGACCATCCGCGTACAGCCCACCTCCGACGCCGGTGTAGTCAAAAACCGCGGGAACATCTGGATCTGGTACACCGACGACGACCGTCACTTGCCTGTACAGATGCGCGCCCGTCTTTTCTGGGGCACCATCACCTTTCGCCTCGTCGGCAACGAGAACAAGTAGGAACTAGTTGTCAGTGAACAGTCCACAGTGATCAGCCGGAAATAGGGGCTGCGAACTGTGGACTGTCACTGTGAACCGTTTTTACTGCATTCGATATCGCTCGCGCATCAGCCGCTGCAGGCGCGGCCAGTAGATCAGGTCGAAGGCCAGTTCCTTGTCTGGAAACATCGACAGCGCGGCCTTGCGGGTGTCGGCCACCATCTCCGAGGCCTCATCCACGGTCAGCGAGGAGTCCTGCGCGATCACTTGCATCACCATGTTCATCACCATCTGCAGACGGCGAATCTTGCGCCCCTCCTCCTTCAGTTCCTCGGCGGACTGCGTCGGGTGCTGGCTCTCGGTGTTCGAAGCGGAAGGGGAAGGTGGGACAGCGTCGGGCTGCCGCTCCCAGGAATTTTCCGATAGTCCCATGCGGCAATTCCTCCTGCGGGTTGGATGAAATTGTCGTGCTTTCAGTGCATCGTAGCAGCGAAATTCCGCGGTTTGACCGCCCCGAGGTAACGGAGACTCTAATGAGCTACCCGCAGCTGCACCGAACCCGGATCTTCTTTCCAGCTGACAACATGGTCATTTTGGAAAAAAACTACCGAGCCGCCGTATCCGAACTCGTTATCCGAGAATAGGCTTGGAGTTCCCTGCAATGCGATCACGTCGCTCTTCGACGAGCCCACCGTGAAAGCCGCCGTGCCCGGCACGGGCGCTCGATCAGGCCACAGTTTTACTCGTATCGGTGATTTCGAATCGATCTTCCATCCCGCCACTTGCCCGTTTCTGAAATCAATCTCCGACCCTTGGTAAAACATCTTCTCCCCCGAGGAGGAAGTGGGATTCCCCAGGATCGACAACACCTCCATGGTCGTCAATCCTGAGGTTAAGTAGGGCCTTACGCCATGTGCCTCGTTTGCCGCTGCTGCCGGCCGCGGTCCAGCGGGCGCATCAACTCTGGCTGCAGGCCCCCGCGCAGGTGCACTCTCTTGTGCAGGAGGTGCCACCGGCGGTAGCGCATTTTCATCCTTGGATGCGTGGGCGTTGGCTGTGGCGTCGGCCAACAGGCGCGCTCCGTTCGCATGCAGGTCTCGAGAGACTTCGGCTTTGAATTCATCCCAGGGTCGCGCCGTTGTCAGATTTGCCGAAAGGAAGAAATCGATCGCGCCCCAAAGGAGCGCCAACACCGCAACTCCACCAACGACGGCGGCAATCTTGAAGAAGATCTGCGGGCGGGACCGATTTTCGTATCGTTTCAGAACCCTCCGCACTTCATCCGCCAGTTCTTCGCTTGCCACTTCGGCCGGAACATGTCTGGGTGCCTCTTCCGGCTCCGGGGCGGGTCTGGGTTCCGGGACGGACGGCCGGGCCTCTTCGACCGGCGGCGCGGAAATCAGATAGTCATGTGCGGCATTAATCTCCTTCAGCTTCTCTTCGGCGGCACTCCGGAGCTTCTGGTCGGATAGAAACCTGTCAGGATGCCAGACCTTGACCAGAGTCATGTAGGCGCTTTCAATCTCTGCCGCAGACGCATTCATTCCCAGGCCGAGCACTTGCAGCGAGGCGCAGCGATCACACTGGCCGCCAAACGTATCCGCCGGTTTACCGCACATGCAGGTGCTCATGAAGGTCAACCAACCTCGCCGTTCTCGACTCGGGGAATGCGGTCATTATAGAGCGACGGCAGGTCAACTCACTTCCGACGCTTTCTGTCGGTTATCGCGTGGTTCGCAAATTGCAATATCTGCCAACCCGTAGAATAGGATTGGATGTCTTTTACAGAACAGTACGACGTTGTCGTCGTTGGCGCTGGCCACGCGGGCTGCGAAGCCGCCATGGCTGCCGCGCGCATGGGCCTGAAAACAGCGCTCATCACCATGAACATGGATCTCATCGCCCAGATGAGTTGCAACCCGGCCATCGGCGGAGTTGCAAAGGGCCACCTGGTTCGCGAAGTCGATGCGCTCGGCGGCATCATGGGCGAAGTTGCGGATGCCGTCGGCATCCAGTTTCGTCTGCTCAACACGTCGCGCGGACCTGCCGTCTGGAGCCCTCGCGCACAATGCGACAAACAGCTCTATCGCGTGAAGATGCGCGAAGTCCTCGAAGCCCAGCCCGGCCTCCACATCCGGCAGGCCGAAGTCGTCGACCTCGTGATAGAGGAACAGGGAATATGGAATGTGGAACAGGGATTAGGCCCGGGCGCTCCAAGTCCCGAGTTTGGGACCTGGGATACGACTGGAGATAGTCCGTCCACGGGGCAGGGGGCCCCCGGTCCCTCGCATTTGGGGACCGGGGAAACCTCAGTCACCGGCCCGGCGGAAGTCCCCCGCCCAACGCGCCCCCACCGCCGCGTCTTAGGTCTCAAGCTTCGCGACGGTCGTCGCCTTCTCGCCGGCGCCACCATCATCACCACCGGAACCTTCCTCAACGGCCTGATCCACTGCGGCGAAGAGCGCTATCCTGCCGGGCGAAGCGGGGAACCAGCCTCAGTCCTGCTCGGCGAGGCCCTTCGGGCTCTTGGCCTTCGGACCTGCAGACTCAAGACCGGGACACCGCCGCGCCTCGATGGTCGCACCATCCGTTGGGACGCTTTTGAAGAACAGCCCGGCGACGCCGAGCCCACCCCCTTCAGCTTCCGCACCCGGAAAATCGTGCAGCCCCAGATAAGCTGCCATATCGCCTTCACCACTCCGGAAACGCTCCGCCTCATTCGCGAAAACGTTCATCGCTCGGCCATGTACTCAGGACAAATCGAGGGAATTGGCCCGCGCTACTGCCCGTCCATCGAAGACAAGATCGTCAAGTTCCCCGACAAGACGCAGCACCAGTTTTTCCTGGAACCCGAAGGCCTCAATACGCACGAGGTCTACGTCAACGGCATGTCGACCTCGCTGCCCATGGAAGTGCAGTGGCAGATCGTGCGCTCTATCCCCGGCCTCGAACGGGCAGAAATGCTCCGTCCCGGCTATGCCATCGAATACGACTCCGTTGACGCCACCGAACTCGATCGCAGCCTCCGCGTGAAGTCCATGGAAGGCTTGTACCTCGCCGGCCAGATCAATGGGACCAGTGGATATGAAGAAGCTGCCTGCCAGGGCATTATGGCAGGCATCAATGCCGCGCTCTGGCTCAAAGGCGAGCCGCCCTTCACCATGGATCGCACCGAGGGCTACACGGGCATTCTCATCGACGACCTCATCTCCAAGGGCACCAATGAGCCCTATCGCATGTTCACCTCGCGCGCCGAATTCCGTCTTCACCTGCGCATCGACAACGCCGATCGTCGCCTCACTCCGCACGGTCGTCGCCTGGGCTTGATAAACGATCAGGTGTGGGCCGAGTACGAACAGAAGCAGTCCCGCATGGCCGCTCTTGAAAGTCTGCTTACGTCGCGTAAGGTCGATTCGGAAAAGCTGGCTGCGGCTGGATTGCGTGACCTCGGATCCGTCGCTGGACAAACCTGGGCACAACTACTGAAACGGCCCGAAGTCGGCATTCAGCCCGTCTTGAACGCCCTGTCCGATGCGCTCGCTGGCGATCCGCTGCTCGCCTACTTTGCGAAAGGATTTGTCCAAAACCCTGAAGCGCGAAGCGCAGCCCGCGCCGTCGAAACCGAGATCAAGTTCGCCGGCTATCTCGATCAGCAGCGCAAGGCCATCGACAAACTGAAAGCCGCCGAAGCTCTTTCTATTCCGGACTGGATCGACTATAGCGTTATCAGCGGTCTTTCCCGCGAGATGCGCGAAACGCTCGAGCGCGTTCGGCCGATCACCATCGGCCAGGCCAGCCGTATTCCCGGCGTCACGCCGGCCGCGCTCAGCCTGGTACATGTTTCCATTAGGGTGCAGGGAGCGGGCCGAGGGCAGGGATCCAGTCGAGCTCAATCGGCTAAACCGGCAGCGGCAAAGGTTAGCTAGGACGGCTACTGTTCGTCCTTCTTGTCGCTTTTTCCGAAGATTGGAAAGTGAAACGGCAATTCAGCACTGGACTGCTTTTTGTTCTTGCCGCCATCTTCGCGCAGCACCGTGCGCTGCGAATTGATGCATACCCAGCCGTTGTGAGCGCGCTCGAATACGTGGGTAAACACACCCTTTTCGTCCACCTGGCCCGACGAACCACGATGGTGAAGGACGTAAGTCCCATTCGCTACGGCGGTGTCCCCGAGCATGCGAACGGTGATGACCTTCTGCTCCAGGTGCAGCGTCTTGTCTTCGGTGGTGATCAGGTAGGTCACCTGCTGATTGCGGGTACTGATATCTCCTGACCCCGAAACATCCAGGAACAAGGGTGAGAGCACGAGCTCCAGGGCATACTGATCGCGTTGGTTTACAGCATCAGCCCAGGAATTCTCAATCTTCTGAAATTGCTGGACTTCAGGAGAGGACGTGGTGGCTACAGGCACCTGGACGGGGGCCGGGCTAGGGCTCGGAACCTGTGCCAGCGCAGTGCAGGAGAGAAGTACTACAGAAAAACAAGCCGTAAAACGAGTCATACGCGTGCCAATACTCCCAAATACCATGATATCTCTTGGACTTCGGAGGGAGGTCCGGCGGAAGCCGCGAACATGCGGCTGCTGCAGAAATAGGCCCTGGGGTCTGATCACACTATAAGCGCGCTAGATCAGATTTTGGAGCCGTTCCGGCTGATGGAGCGTAATTACTGAATCTTCAATCGAAATCGACCCATCCTTGCGGAACTGCCCTAGAGTCCGCGTCACGGTCTCGCGGGTTGTACACGCCATTGAGGCCATTTCCTCGTGGGTCAGAAGCAGCGGGAAACGGAACCCGCCATTCACATGCTCGCCAATCTGGTGCGCGAGTTCCAGCAGCAGGCGTCCCAGCCTTCCGGCAACGGTCTCGGCTAATGAAATGCGGCACGCATCCTGCAACGCAAAGCGGTATTCCTGGCAGATGCATTGAACCGCTCGCATCTGTGCCTCTTTGTGATTGCGGAGAAATGTCAGAAATCGCTCTCGTTCCACTGGGCGGAGCTGTGCCGGAGTCAGCGACTCGGCGGAAACCTCATACACTCCGTGAGAAAGCGCCGCATAAAGCCCAAGCATGGAACCCGGGCCGGCGACCCGCACAATCATCTGCCGATCCTGGGCTCGCCCCGCGGTCAGTTTCAAATAGCCGCCACAAATCAGGTAAAGACACCGTGCGTCTTCCCCCTGCGAGAACAGGGTCGCCTGCGAAGGGAGACTGATGGTGCTCGTTACCAACTCCAGATCGGCTAGTACCGCGCTGCCCAGCGAGCAAAACCAGCCCGGACGGCGATTGGCGCAGGATGCGCAACCCACCGGGGTCGGACGGGACAGAGTCCTCTGCCGCCTTTGTGGGCCCGCCGTGATTTCGAGTTCGGCCATTTTTTTTGCCCACATCCAGTCTGCCCACCTCAGCGGCGTATTGATGTGATGGGGCTCACGTGACTCGAGACATAGAATCAACAAAATGGCCGCTCAAAGTCCGGTCGATCCGAGATTGCTCAAATCCGATTCCTGTGGCGAAATTTCATGCCGCCTTGTCCTCGCTGACGAGAAAGGCGCAAATGTGACGGGAATCAAACCGGGGTATTCGCGCGGAATAAGATTGCTCATCCGAATTCCTTCCCGCATCCGGCCCCTCGGTGTTTCGGGGACAGCATCTTTTCTGTCTGTATAGCATTAAATTTATTGCGTTTATATTCAGCCTGACGGCGCGGTCACCGCGAACCACGACAGAGGATTCAACCCCCGGTCTCGCTCCATTCCCAACCAGTGGGTTGCGGTTCACGCCGTGTGATGGAGGTCACCGAAACCGCATTCGCGGGCAGGATACGATTGCGCCAACAAGGTGATGCTCCACACAGAATGCGCCTTTATTTTCGAGATGACCAAAACTGCTCAACGCTGAGAGAGCCAGCGGGAGAGAATGGCGAACGATGCGCCGAAGCTGCGGGCGTTTACCAAGGTGGTCTTTATGCATGAAGATAGGCCAAAAATGCGGACGCCTGAGACAGCGATTCCAGGACTTAAACCGGGGCTCCTCAAATCCTGGTTGCTTTTGCTCGTGGTGGTTCTTTTCTCCACCCGCGCAATTGCGGCTCAGGCGAAGGGGGCGGCTCCAGCCGGCGCCAAGACCAGCCAGGTTGCACCGCTGCCGGGAGACTATGTCGGCCAGGAGACCTGCGCTGCCTGCCACGAAGAAGTCGCAAAAGGATTCAGCTCGAACCCGCACACCAAGCTGGCTGAGATGCACGGCAAAACCGGCATCACCTGCGAAGGATGCCACGGGCCCGGCAAGGCCCACGTTGAGGGTGACGGCGATATCACCAAAATCTTCAATCCCGCCAAGGCAACGGCCAGGGAAGTGGATGCCCGGTGCCTCAGTTGCCACCAGGGTCAGCACGCCAACTTCGAGCGCACCGCTCACGGAGAGAACAACGTCAGCTGCGTAAGCTGCCACAGCATTCATGGCGGCGAAGACAAGGAGCAACTCCTCAAAGTTGCGGAACCAAAACTCTGCTTCCAGTGCCACACCGATATCAAGCCGCAATTCAACATGCCCTTCCACCACAAGGTTCAAGAGGGCTTGATGAAGTGCTCCGACTGCCACGATCCCCACGGCGCGTTCGAGAAGAAGAATCTTCGTTCGTCGGCGCAGATGGACATGGTTTGCACCAAGTGCCACACAGAAACAGCCGGACCCTTCGTGTATGAGCACGATGTCGTGAAGACCGAGGGTTGCACTGCCTGCCACTTCCCGCACGGTGGACCGAACCCGCGCCTGCTGAACCGCGCAACCGTGAATACCATCTGCCTGCAGTGCCACTCGCCGTCGCCGAATTTCACCACAGCTCCAATCCCTACGGCGCCGGCACACAATCAGGCCACGCAGTATCAGTCGTGCACGATCTGCCACACCGATATTCACGGCTCCAACACGCATCCAGACTTTTTCAAGACCAACTTTTAGGAAGGGGGGCAAACGATGACGAAGCAGACAGAATCCGCAAACAGTCTGGTTGGGTCCTCGGCCGGGATTAGAATCCCCCGGTTGTTCACCCTTACCATCGCGGCCACACTGGCCGTCGGCGCGGTCAGCAGTCTTGGGCAGCAGCAGCCCCCCGCCGCACCGTCAGAGAAAGCAATTCCTGCAACCGAGAAAAAAGCGCCGGCTCCGCCGGCTGAAAAAGTAGTCGGCAACTACACCATGCACTCCAATGTCGAACTGGGCGGCGTCATCAGCGAGTGGAACGGCAGCGACGCGATGTGGGCGACCATGGTCAACGAGGGAACTGGTATGCGCATGCTGAACCAGTCGCTCGAAATGCGCACCGTCAATCCGTCCAAGACGCCGTTCTTCGATACGCTCTCCACAGCCAGCTTCGGCTATGGCGGCGAACCGAACGATGTGTCATACCTCAAATTCTCCAAGGGCAAGCTCTACGACTTTTCGGGCGGCTTCCGGCGCGATCGCAACTACTACGACTACAACCTGATGCCGAACTCGTTGCTGTCAACGGCCACCCCGGAAACACCGGTGCTGGTTCCCCAGCCCAGCTCCCTGCACATTTTCAACACGGTCCGCCGCAACACCGATCTCCTCCTGACGCTGCTTCCGGTTTCGCGATTCAGCTTCCGCGCCGGGTACAACCTCAACGTCCATGAAGGGCCTACCTACAGCACCGTGCATTATGCCGGCGACGTCCAGGTCCTCGAAATGTTCCAAAACGCCGGTCAAACCTATATAGGCGGAGTCGACGCGAAGCTGGCAAAGCGCACTACGCTGAGCTACGACCAGTTCTACGGTTACTACAAAGGCGACTCGACCTTCCAGTTGGCGCCTACGCCGTTCACACTGATCAACGGCACTCCGGTTTCGCTCGGTGTCGACGTCCTTACCGGTCCCACAGTCACTTGCGGTACGGGCGCAAACAAGACGCAGAACGTCATCAATGGAATAGCCAATCCGTACTGTTCCGGAACCATCGTCTCGTCGTCTATCTCACCCATTCGCACAAGCTTTCCCACTGAGCAACTGCGTTTCAGCTCGCACTATTGGGACAGGGTTTCATTCAACGGCCGCTTCCTTTACAGCGGCGGCACGTATAACGTGAACAACTTCAACCAGACATTCAACGGCTTGAACACCCGCACACTGGTTCGGCAGGAGATTGAGACTGGTGGGATGGCCAACGGCCGGCTAGCGAACAACAAGCGGGCCAACTCTGTCGGCGACTTCGGCTTTGTCGCCGATCTGAATAAGTATTTCTCCGTCTCCGACTCCTTCGTCTTCCGTGACCTGCGAACCTCCGGCTACTCGATCATGAATACGCAGGCGTGGCTGGGGACCTCGACCACCTCGATGCTGACTCCAGTCAGTTCGCTCACCCCCTGCACGCCTGGCGTAGGCACTTGCCCCGCTTCTCCGGCAATCAATGGGCCATTCCTGAATCATGAGAATATTGGCAACACCATTCTCGGTGTGGTCACAGTCAATCGAGCATTCAAGTTCTCAGGCGGCTGGCGATTCAACTCGCGCCATATCGTGGATGGCAGTTTTGATGGAGGAATAGCGGACGACCTTACCTGGCATCAGAACGGGTTGCTCCTCGGCGCAGTCATTCAGCCGTCGCACGTGGTTCGCGTCAATGTTAACTACGACTCGATGAGTTCGACGTCTGCCAACTCGCAGACTCCATCGAACACCTACACCCGCGAGGCACCGAACAACTTGAATCACATCAGAGTGCGCGGGGTGGTCACACCCGCCAAGTGGATCAACTTCGCCCTTACCGCCAACGACTTCCAGGCGAAGAACGACGATCCGCTGGTGAATCACCGCGAGCACAACCATGACTTCAGCTTCGCCGCGCAGTTCATTCCCACCGAGACATTGAGCCTCGACTTCAACTTCGCTCGCGACGATGTTTTCTCGCGGACTGACATTTGCTACGCCTTTACACCCAACGTCAATGCGCCGCTTCCGGTTGGAGCGGTAAATGCCGGAACCTGCACCGTGGCAAATAGCGGCGTCGGTGTCGGTGATCCTTCTTACTACCTGGGCAACGGCTACTACGATGCTCCAGTTACATACTTCGCCGGCGCTCTTAGCTGGGCCCCGTCCAAATACTTTCGTTATAACGGTGGCATTCGTCTTACTGATACCAATGGCACCGCAGAATTTCTTAACCCGCTGATGGTTCCCGGCGCACTGCAGTCGAAAGTCGTGTCGCCCTTCAGCGATTTGCTGATTAACATCGCGCCACAGTGGGCGTGGCACGGTAACTGGGTTCACCATGGGTACGACGAAGCCGGCGGTCCTGGTCCGGCTCCGCGCAGTTTCCATGGTGATGTCGTCACTCTGGGTGTGAAGTACGCATTCTGAGTAGCGTGGGTGGATTGGACTCCGCAGAGCTTTACCACTCCACCCACAACTAAGGAACGAAGCGGTTGCGGATCTTGCTTGGAAAGAAGGGCCGCGGCTGCATTGAAAGATGTCCCTTTCGTCAGCGATTTTCCCCGCGCAGTTGTGAGGGGAGATCCCTGGGAGAGAAAGACATGAGCAATTTATCTCGCAATAGTGTGGCGGCAATTCTGGTTATGCTTCTTGCCGGCACAGTGAGCTTCGCGCAGTCCTCCGGCGAAGCGACGTACAAGGCGAAGTGCCAGATGTGCCATGGGGAAAAGGGATTGGCAGATTCCGGCGCAGGAAAGTCTATGAAGGTTAAGCCTGCTACCGATCCCGACGTAAAGAAGATGAGCGAAGAGCAGATGATCGACGCGGTCCGCAATGGCTCCGGCAAGATGCAGGCCTACAAGGACAAGTTGACCGATCCGCAGATCAAGGATGCAGTTGGGTATTTCCGTACGTTTGCAAAGTAGTAGAAGTTGTTGATACACCGTGCTTCATAATTCCGTTTCGTGTCAGGGCACGACTTTAGTCGTGCCGAAAGAGACCCGATAGACCAAGGGTTTTAATCCCTGAGGAATTTCGGTCAACACGCCGTGGATATTGAAGTATGAGTGAGTTAGTGAAAGCAGTCCCGGCGCATCACGAAATCTCAAGGATGCGCCGGATTTCAGTGAAACGGTTCCTGGTGCGCATCACAGGGCAAAGCTACTTCTTGTTGTCGCCGGTGTTTGAGCAAGTAGGATTCCAATGAATGGGCGTGGCCCCCAAACATCCGGCCATAATGCATTTTTAAGGAGTCTTGCAATGACGAAGACGATTCGATCGATGGCGGTGCTGGCTGCAACAGTGTGTCTGGCTGGCTCCATGGGCTTCGCTCAATCAGCGGGTGAAGCGGTTTATAAGGCAAATTGCGCGAGCTGCCATGGCAGCACGGGAACACCGAGCGCCGGCATCGCCAAGATGATGGATGTGAAGCCGGCTGCAGAGTACAAGACCAGCGAGAAGGAGCAGATTGATTCGGTCAAGAACGGCAAGAACAAGATGAAGGCCTTCTCTCCCAAACTTACCGACGCCCAGATCAAGGACGCCGTCGATTACTTCCGCACCTTGAAATAGGCAAACATCCGGCCCGCTTCAAGCCGCAAACTTTGGGGCCTCCAGCGACAGGTCTTCGTCGCTGGGGTGGCTTAAGCGGGTCATTTACCGTCTGGGGGAAATTAGCAATGCTGCAACGATTCCGCGAGAACTGGGTCCGGCCGGCACTGTTCTTCGGCAACAATCCAATCAGTCTGGCCGGTGGTGCCATCACCAGTGCCGCTGGCGTAACCATGATCGGTTATTGGCTGGTCGATCTCTTTGGCCGGCCCAACGACAATCCTTACCTCGGCATCATCTTCTTTCTGATTCTGCCAGCACTTTTTGTGCTCGGTCTTCTGCTGATTCCTGTCGGCGTATTTATCCGCCGCAGGAAGTTGCAGCAAGCAGGCCAGATTCCCACCGAGTTTCCGAAGATTGATCTCAACGATCGCATCTTCCGTCACGGCCTCGACATCGTACTCGTCGCCACGATCGTAAACCTGCTGGTTGTTTCGGCAGCAAGCTATCGCGGTGCGGCTTACATGGATTCCCCGCAGTTCTGCGGCGCTTCCTGCCACGTGATGCACCCGGAGTACACAGCGTATAAAGTCTCCGCACACTCCCATGTGGCCTGCGTTGAGTGCCACATCGGTGCCGGAGCCGAGTCTTACTTTAAAGCTAAGGTCAATGGCACCAAGCAACTCGTCGAGGTTACCTTCAATCGCTATCCAAAGCCGATCCCGTCTCCGGTCATGAATCTCCGACCGGCCCGCGAAATCTGCGAAGGCTGCCATACCCCCGCCAAGTTCGTTGGCGAAAAACTACTGGTTAAATCCAGCTTTGCCGACGATGAGAAGAACACCGAGACGCAAAGCGTCGTTCTACTGCACCTGGGCGGAATCGACTCCTTCTCGCACCTTACCGGCATTCACGGCGTTCACCTCGGCCATATTGAGTACATCGCCACTGACCCCACGCGCACCACGATTCCGTGGGCTGAGCGCACCTTCCCAGACGGCTCGAAGACGGCCTTTGGCACTTCAAGCCTGAAGGGCGCTGTTCCGCAAGGCGAGCGTCGCGTGATGGACTGTATCGACTGCCACAATCGCGCCGCACACACCATGCAGACCGCCGAAGACGCGCTCAATCGCGCCATGGCGGAGGGCGCCATCAGTCCCGAGCTACCCTGGGTCCACAAGAAGGGACTCGAATTGCTCAAGGCCAATTACGCTACCGAGGATGAAGCGCGGGCCAAGATTCCGGCACAGCTCACGCAGTTTTATCGCGACGAGCACCCCGATGTGCTGGCTGCACATCCCGATCTCGTTACGACGGCAGGCCAGGGGCTCGTCTACGTCTTCACCACCAATGTCTTTCCCGATATGAAAGTCACCTGGGGAACGCATCCAAATCACATCGGTCACATGAGCTATCCCGGCTGCTTCCGCTGCCACGATGGCGATCACGTGGCAAAAGACGGCAAGTCCATCACGCAGGACTGCGCCGCATGCCATAACCTGCTCGCGGTTGACGAGGCCAAGCCCAAGGTACTCTCCGATCTCGGCATTCAATAAGAATTTCTGCATTGGGTAGGAAAGAGGGGCGGCTTCGCGGCTGCCCCTTGGTGCGTTTGCACAGTCCTTATCTGCCCGTGATAGGCTGGCTCTTCACGCCTGGGAGCCCAATTCACGATGCATTCCACCAAGACTCTGCACTTTGACCTTGTAGCAGCGGCGCACGCCGACATGATCGAAAATGGCTTTCAGCCTGATTTTCCGGCCGGTACCGATACCGAGCTGGCAAAGATCAAGGCGCAGCCTGCGTTGCCTGCGGTTCCCGGCGCGCAGGATTTGCGCAACCTTCTCTGGTCTTCCATCGACAACGACACCTCCAAGGACCTCGACCAGATCGAGTGGGCCGAGCAGCTTCCTGACGGCCGCATTCGCGTGCTTGTCGGCGTGGCAGATGTCGACATTCGCGTGCCGCGCGGAAGCCTCCTCGATAAGCACGCCCAGTCTGAAACAACTTCGGTCTACACCGGAGTCAAAGTGTTTCCCATGCTCCCTGCCGATCTTTCCGAGGGAATCACGTCGCTAAACGAGAACGAGGATCGAGTCGCGGACGTGATCGAGTTCACGGTCGACCCGACAGGCTGCGTCTCTGGGGGAACGGTTTATCGCGCTCTGGTGCGCAACCGTGCACAACTCGCCTACAACAGCGTGGGAGCATGGCTGGAAGGCCGTGGCCCGGCACCCGCCAAAGTTGCGGCCAACGCCGATCTCGCCACCCAGCTCAAGCTTCAGGACAAGGCCGCCCAAGGTCTGGTGGGCTGCCGCTTCCAGCACGGCGCTCTCGATCTTGAAACCATCGAAACGCAACCGCTGCTGTCACCCGATAATCAGGCCGTCGGCATTACCAGCCTCGAAAAGAACCGGGCCACATCCCTGATCGAAGAATTCATGGTCGCGGCCAACGGCACCGTTGCACGCATTTTCGAGGCGGCCGGGATCCCATCGATCTGGCGCATCGTGTGCACCCCCAAACGCTGGGATCGCATGGTCGAAGTTGCCAATGATCTGGGGACCAAACTGCCCGAGCAACCGGATTCAAAGGCTCTGAATGACTTCCTGCTGGCGCAGAAGCAGAAGGACCCCGATCATTTTCCGGATCTTTCGCTAACTGTTGTCAAACTGATGGGTCCAGGGGAATATGTGCTTGTGAAACCCAATGAACCTTCGCCCGGCCACTTCGGCCTAGCGGTGCGGGACTACCTGCACTCGACGGCGCCGAACCGCCGTTTTCCCGATATCATCACCCAGCGGATCATGAAGGCGCATCTGGCCAAGGCCCAGCAGCCCTACTCGGAAGGCGATCTGAACGCGATGGCGCAGCACTGCACGCAGATGGAAGATGCCGCGCGCAAGGTGGAACGCATCATGGAGAAGCGCATCGCCGCCGTCGTTCTGCACCCAAAAATCGGACAGACGTTCAACGCGATCGTCACCGGCGTCACCGCACACGGGACGTTCGTGCGCGCGATCGACCCCCACGTTGAAGGAATGCTGGTAAATGCTGGCAAGCCCGGCTCGAAGCTGGATGTCGGCGACAAGCTGACCGTCAAGCTGGTTAACACCGATCCACAGAAGGGCTTCATCGACTTCGCCATGTAGAGCTTTGAGTTTATTTCACCCAGGAACGATCAGCGCCGTCCTTGTGTCAGCCCACGATTCTGCGGCTGCAGAAAAACAAACTGCGTGCAGGCTTGTATCAGGCATGACTTCAGAGCTTGCGGGAACCTCATTCGAACTCGAGCCCTATAACAGGGCATCACTTCAGAGCTTGCCGGAACCTCATTCGAACTAGAGCCTTTGTAACAGGGTATGACTTCAGTCGTGCCATAAACGCATGGAAAGATTGTTGGGCTTTAGCCCCTGAGGACGCTATTCGGTTTCAAATCTAATCGCGTCGACCAACTCTAGCTCTCCGGGCTTTCCAAAGTCTCTTTCTCATCAAGATATTCACGCACCGGCACCTGCGCGTCCGCGACATTCGCGATCGCAGCTCCCGGCTCATCCATCCAGAGACACACGATCCACCAGATCAGCACAATCACGTAAACCGCGCTGTTGGTGTTCAGCAACTTCCCCTGCAGCCCAATCACGTGTTCGTACTCGGCCCGCGAGTGCGGCGTGGTGTGGCGCGCAATAATCTCCCAAATCCCCTGCGCCCCAATCTGCGCAATTGACGCTGTCGAAAGCCCGATCATGATGCGTTGCACGTGACTGCGCCAACCGGCGCCATAGCGCTGCCCGAACGCCACCACCAGAAACCCCAGCGCTATCGAAAGAACATCGACCAGCAGCCCCGCTTTCACCGCGAACAGTTGCATGAATTCGAGCTTGGCCATCGTCGTGTCGAAAGCGATGGTCTTCAACGGCGGCCACGGTCCCCACTTCCAAAGCACCACGCCGCCCAGCGCAAGTAGCCCAAGCGTCCATCCACCCCGCGCTACGGCGCCGGCTTTCTTGAAGGCTCGTCGCGCCATCTCGACCAGAACCATCAGCCCGACAAGGACTGAAAGATCCGCCAGCGAAATCGCGATGGCGCCCATCGTCAGCGGCGGCAACTTGTCATGCAGCAGCCGGTTTGTCAGCAGCCGTAGTGCGACAAGAACGATAGAGGCCGTGAACCAGGGGAAGCGCTTTGCACGGTCGCGCCCCATTAGAACCACCAGCAACACCAAAAGCGCCGCAAAGGTCAGTGTCCACAAAACTGAAACAGCCGTGAAGTGAAAATCGAAATGCATGCAATCCTTACAAGCCCGGACTCAAATCCGGATTGTGGCTAATTTGATTTCAGGAAATGTGAGGTAGGAAATGGTGCGCCCGGAGAGATTCGAACTCCCGACCTAACGCTCCGGAGGCGTTCGCTCTATCCAGCTGAGCTACGGGCGCGCTCTACCAGCATACCGTATTTCGCGTGTTAAAAACCCTTGCGAGGCTTGCTGTCCCGCACCGGCCTGCGCATTTGCCCTGATTCCACAAATTCAGGCGCATTCCCAGTCCCTATTCCCTAATCCCCGTTCCCTGTATTTGGTCCCTTTTCCCTGTCTTTCCGCAGTTCCTCCATCACCGACTGGATCAGCGCCTTTGCACCCTCCATCCCGCTCAGCACTGCCTGCAAGTCCAGTGCAGGCTTCGACGGATTGCGGCTCGACGCGCAGTACACGCCATGCTGTCCAACCATGATCAGCGAATCGGTCAGCAGGTCCAGCGCGACGGCCAGCCTGCCTCGCTCCCGGCCCATCATGAACTCATGCTTCTCCAGATCCGCGCGCTTCTCGTCAAAAATGTCCATGATTCAAGCCTATCCGAAGCTCCTCAGCCTGAGCCTAATCGTTGTGGACATTCGCAACCGCAAGACCAACTCATATAGCGCCCGAACGCCACGATTGCCTCTCTAAGAGAGTTGTCATCCTGAGGCGAAGGCGAAGGATCTGCCGTGAGGATTGTCAGGCAACGAACTAGGGTGCCCCATCCATGACGCAGTTTCATCGCGGCATGGGTGGGAAACCACGAACCCCAATCTTCATTCATTCTCGGTGCGGTCCCACCCCATGAATGACTGCGGTTGCTCATCACATCCATCGCCATCCATCGCGCCAGTTCGGCGTCGGATCAGCGCACGCACGCGGGCTTCTACTCTGTCTGCACTATGGCCAGTGGTAGCCACACCTTATATCGGAATGACCGGCGATCTGCACAAACGCGTCTTCCAGCACAAATGGAAGGAGCACGAAGCTTCACGTCACGCTGCAACTGCGATCGCCTTGTCTGGTTCGAGCGGTATCAAGACGTGCACAAGTCCATTGCGCGGAATCAAAACCAGCCTCCGGATGGCTCGAGGCCATTGATGCGCAGATACGTGACGAGATTGCCATAATGCAAGGCGTCATGATTTCCGACCTGCGTCAAGATGAACATCTTGTTCGTCCTGTGGCCGAAGAAGTCCGCCGGGTCATTGAGGTGCGCATCGGTGAACCCGGAGAACGCGCCATCGCAGTAGTCGAACGAGCTTTTGAGGGCGGCCATGATCTCGGCCTTCGAACTCCGCGCGGCAACGGCGGGAGGAGTCGCTTCGCCCTTCATGTTTGAACACAAAAAATTAGAAATATCCGTCACATGATTCAGGATCTCGGCAAACGAGCGAACATCCTTCGTCGGCCGGTAGCTGTACTTCGACTCCGGCATCGCCTCCGCGGACTTCATGATCTTGTCCTGCATGTTGCTGCGAAAAAGAGATAACGTTGCGGTCAGCGGATTCGGCACCGTGCTCGGATTGGGCAGGTCCGGTGAGATTTGGGCGTTGGCCACGGACGCCAAGACGGAGACAGATACCACGCCAACAGAAACCACGACGCGAGCAATGGATCGAAACATTGGAGAATCCTCCAATGGGACCATGTCATTGCCCCCCTCGGAATGCAAACGAAATGTGACGAACGATTTGCCCTTTATTGAAGATGTGATGGAAATCGGTAGCAGCCAACGACCGTTCGCGGAGGCTCCGCGGCCGTCAATGGGCCGCTGCTCAAAGACCGGGTTGCGATAGGCTTGGAATCAATCCGGAAATTGCTTTTCTGATAAGCATCTGTTTTCGCGGCCGCCGCAAACCGCTACACATCCAGCTTCTTCATGAAATCGGCGTCTTCGCGCAACTCCGTCATCGGGTCGCCTTCGAACTCTTCCTGCTCGATGAAGTAGTGCTTCAGCCCTGTCGCCGCGCGGAAAATCGGCTTGTAATCAATGAATCCCTTGCCCATCACGACGTTGCGTAATTTGCCATCCGGCTCCTTCACCATATCCTTCACGTGAAGTAGCGGAAAGCGCTCCGGGAACTTGCTCAGATACTCAACAGGATTGTGTCCGCCCCCGACTACCCAGCCGCAGTCCATCTCGAACTTCACCAGGTTAGGGTCGGTGCGCTTCAGCAACTCGTCAAAAAATACAATGCCGTTCTCGGTTCCAAATTCAATCGTGTGGTTGTGATAACCGAACGTCATGCCCGCCGCCTTCACTTTTGCGCCAATCGCATTGAACTGGTCGGCCACGTAGCGCCAGTCGTCCAGGTTCAGGTCGCCCTTCCGTGTTGGATCTCGATGCACGCCCGCCCACGAGCAGATGATGTATTCGAGCCCGAGCGCCTGTCCGTACTGGATTAATTGATCGAACTGCGTCTTTAGCTGAACCAGCTGGTGGTGCGTACTCACACACTTGAGCCCCGCCTTGTTCAGGGCGTTCCCGAAATCCGCCGCAGTTTTGTCGAAGTAGCCCGCCGCTTCCACTTCCTTATACCCAGCGGCAGCCAGTTGATGCAGCGTCCCCTCAAAGTCCTTCGGCAACAAATTGCGCACGGAGTAAAGCTGCAACCCAATCGGCATATGAAGCGGCGCCGCCATCAGTCGTTTACTGCCCACGCAGGCCGCGGCTGCCAGTGCGCTCGAAGCTTTCAAAAAACTGCGGCGAGACGAAATCGTCATTCACGTATTCTCCTCAAGGTCTTTGCTAGCCCTTGATGGTTTCTGCGGCTGCGTCCCACGTAGCCACGTTCTTATGGAAATAGGAGTAATTGGCCATGTGGCACGCGATCGCCGTGTTGTTGCCGAAAACCTCGTCTTCGACAACGTGCTCGCGCGTCTCCACGGCACGGAAAAAGTTGGCAATATGATCGGCAGAGTCGTCGTATCCCTGCGGCGTAGAATACGTCTCCGTCAGTGGCAGCGGTGCAGGCGGCTGCGGATGCGCAGCATGCCACTCATCCAGGTATTTCTGCTTGGCCTCCGCGGTCCACCCGTTTAGCGAGTAGCCCTCCGCCTGTGGCCGTGTATCCTGCGGAGCCACGGTGAGGGTGTTGCCGTTGATCGTCATCGTGGCCTCCTTGCCGTAAAAGATGGTGATGTCGCCCGCCGCGTTGTTCTGATTACAGTGCATATTGACCGTGACACCGGGATAGTCGTAGAGCGTCGCCAGTAGATCCGGGAAATCGCGTCCATCTTTGAAATGAGTCAGGCTTCCTGCTGAATACGCGCGCCCCGGAATCGCGTTGATTCCAGTCACGCACTGCATTCCTGACAGCAGGTGCACATATAGATCGCCGGCCACGCCCTCGCCGTAGTCCTCAAAACACCGCCAGCGGAAGAACCGCCCCGCGTCGAACGGTCGCTGTGGCGCATCGCGCAGCCACGTGGTCCAGTCGATCGTTTCGGCGCTGGCATCCGGTGCAATCGGATAGACCCAGGCGCCGGATGGAGAATTGCGGTCTGTATGAGCTTCAATTGACGTGACCTCACCCAGCCGTCCCGACTTGTAGATATCGGCCGCCTTCTTGAAAACCGTGTTGCTCACGCGCTGGCTGCCCGCCTGGAATATCCGCTTGCCATCCTGCACCGCTTTCACCATCGCCAGGCCGTCGGCCACGTTGTGCGACATGGGCTTCTCGCAGTAAACGTCTTTGCCCGCCGCCACGCAGTCCAGCACCACGCGCCGATGCTGAAAATCGGCGACCGCCACGATCACCGCATCCACATCCTTGCGATCCAGCAGTTCGCGATAGTCCCGCGTCGTTGGAATATCCGCGCCGTAAGCCTCCACGCCCGCCTTGCGATGCATGTCGTACAAGTCTGCGGTGCCCAGGCACACGCCGCTCGTCACCTTCTTCGCCGAGCGCAGAAGATCGCATCCGCGAATGCCAGTCCCGATCGAAACAAATCGAATCTTCTTGCCGCTTGGCGCGCCTTGTGCCGCTAGAGCTGTTGGTTCAAGCACAATCGATTTAGCCGCGACCCCCGTCGCCATCGCGCCAGCTCCCAGGCGCACAAACTCCCTGCGTGAAATTGGTCCCATTCAAAGAAGCCTTTCCCGTGCGACCGCAATTCTCGCCTGCCAGACCGCGCCATGTCCACCACTCTGCGCGCGGTGTGAGTCGAATGGCATACCATGCTTACGTCGTCACATCCCGTCCTCAGAGATATCCCCGCAATGCAGATTTCAAAATTACTTAGAGCCAGCTTGAATTCGAGTCTGATCTTGATCGCGATCGGCAGTCTTCCTCCTGTTGCAATCCTGCAGAAAAGCGCGAACGCGCAGTCGTCTCAGGAACTCAAACTCCCGCTACATCCTGATCTCGGTCCCAACGTTCTACTCTTCGATCCCTCAATGTCGTCCGCCGAGATTCAGACGCAGATCGACAAGGTCTACGCCATCCAGCAACACAGTGAATTCGGAAGCGCCCGCTATGCCCTGCTCTTCCTGCCCGGCGAGTACCACGTCGATATCCCCGTCGGTTTCTACACGCAGGTGCTGGGCATCGGCGCTACGCCCGACGCCGTCCACATCTCCGGCAACGTTCACTCCGACGCCAGCCTCCCGCGCAACAACGCCACCTGCACCTTCTGGCGCGGCGTCGAAGGCTTTTCCGTTACACCCACCGACGGCACCATGCAGTGGGCCGTATCGCAGGCCGTGCCCTTCCGCCGCATGCACATCCTCGGCAACATCGTTCTCCACCAGAAAGGCGGATGGGCCAGCGGCGGCTGGATGTCTGACTCGCTCATCGACGGCAACGTTGGCGCAGGCCCGCAGCAGCAGTGGATCTCGCGCAACAGCGAGTGGGGTAGTTGGACGAGCGCCAATTGGAATATGGTTTTCGTCGGCATTCCGCATCCGCCCGCAGGCGAGTGGCCCCAGCCTCCCTATACCAAGGTCGAACGCACGCCCATCGTCCGCGAAAAGCCATTTCTCGAAGTGGATGCGAAAGGGAACTGGAGCGTCCGCGTTCCTGCGCTACAGACAAACAGCCAGGGCATTACCTGGCACGGTGGCTCAACTCCTGGCCACTCCATTCCGCTGAGCCAGTTCTATATTGCCAGTCCCGACAAAGACACCGCCGCGACCATGAATGCCGAGCTGGCCGAAGGAAAGAACTTGCTTCTCACTCCCGGCATCTACGACCTCACTGAGCCGATCGAGATCAAGCGCCCCGATACTCTTGTTATCGGTCTCGGCTTCGCCACCCTGCGCCCCACCAACGGCACCGCGGCCATCACCACCGGCGACGTCGACGGCATCGACATCGCCGGCATCCTCTTTGACGCTAGCGAAAAAATCTCGCCTGTCCTCGTGGAAGTTGGTCCCCAAGGCAGCCACGCCTCGCACGGAAAAAATCCCATCTTCCTCCACGACGTCTTCTTCCGCGTCGGTGGAGCGGGCGTGGGCAGCGCCAAAGTCAACCTGCGCGTCAATTCGAACGACACCATCATCGACCACACCTGGATCTGGCGCGCCGATCATGGCCACGGTGTCGGCTGGACCAGTAACCTCAGCGACAACGGCCTCGTCGTCAACGGCAACAACGTCACCGCCTATGGTCTCTTCGTCGAACATCACCAGCAATTTCAAGTCCTGTGGAATGGCAACCACGGCCGCACCTATTTCTACCAATCCGAGATTCCGTACGACCCGCCCGACCAGCCCAGCTACACATCAGCTCCCGGCACAGATGGCTGGGCGTCCTACAAAGTGGCCGACAAAGTGACCACCCACGAAGCCTGGGGCCTCGGCATTTACAGCGTTTTCCGCCATCCCAACGTCACGCTCACGCGTGCCATTGAAGTTCCCGTCACGCCCGGCGTCCGCTTCCATCACATGATCACTGTCGCGCTCGACAATCTCGGTGAAATCTCCAACGTCATCGACGACAAAGGCGGCCCAACGCACGTCGCACCCAATCGCGTAACGCCGAAGGTGGCTGAGTTCCCCCAATAATCTGCGAGCCGATGAGCATGATAAAGATCAAGCTTGTTCAGCTGCCTTTTCACAGCGATCGATCGGTCACGGTCTTGTATCAGGACATGGCTTTAGCCGTGCCGTAGAGGCACAAAAGGAAACGTGGGCTTTAGCCCCTGCGTTACTCGCTGCTCTCCGTTCGCTTTCCTTTCTCGGGTCAGCGCGATCAGCCAGACATTCGTCCCAGATGGCATTTGTTCATGTGCGAACGCAACGAGTCTCGCGTGGGACAATGGAACTGTAAACATCATGAGCACCGACAGCGTTCCAGATTCGCAGCCCACCTCCGATACTCCCGAAGTCGCCAGCGGGCAAACCGCCGCGCCCGCAAGTGATCCCGCGCCAGCCTCGTCCGCTTCGGCCGTTGAAGCGCCCAACGATCCGGTTGTTGCTCCAATTGCCGAGCCCCCAGCCGAAGATCCCGCAGAGCCTCAGGAAGACTTCGCCGACATCCTCTCCCAGTTCGAGCGCAGCCACACCCACAAGCCCGCCTCCGGCGTCAAGCAGATCGAGGGCACTGTCGTCTCCCTCTCCGCCGAACAAGTTTTCGTTGACATTGGTTACAAGACAGAAGGCGTCCTGCCGCGCCCTGCGTTTCCCAACAATGCCGAAGGCGCGAAGCCGGGCGACAAGGTCCTCGTCTCGGTCAAAGGCCGCAATGAAGAGGGCTACTACGACCTCACGCGATTCAAGGTCTCCCAGCCCCGCGACTGGTCCGCCCTCGAAGAAGCCTTCGCGCAGAAAGCTGCTGTCGTCGGCACCGTCACCGCCGTCATCAAGGGCGGCCTCACGGTCGACATCGGCGTACGCGCCTTCATGCCCGCCAGTCGCAGCGGCACACGCGATGCAGCCGAACTCGAAAAAATGGTCGGCACCGAAATCACCTGCCGCATTACCAAGCTCGACGTTACCGATGAAGACGTGGTCGTCGATCGCCGCGTAGTCCTTGAAGAGCAAGCTCGTGTCCTGCAGGCAGGCCGCTACTCTGCCATGCAACCGGGCGACGTCCTCGATGGCACCGTCCGCAGCCTCATGGCCTATGGCGCCTTCGTCGACCTCGGCGGCATCGATGGCCTGCTCCACGTCAGCGACATCTCGTGGAGCCGCGTCAACAAGCCCGAAGACGTCCTCTCCGTCGGCCAGCAGATCCAGGTGCGTATCCTCAAAATCGATCCCGAAACGAAGAGAATCTCACTCGGACTCAAGCAGCTTCAGCCCGAGCCTTGGGATTCCGCACCCGGCAAATTTCAAGTCGGCCAGCGCATCACAGGCCCCGTCACCCGCCTCGCCGACTTCGGTGCATTCGTCGAAATCGAGCCCGGAATCGAAGGCCTTGTCCATATCTCCGAAATCTCCTGGGGCAAAAAGATTCACCACCCCAGCGACGTACTCAAGCAGGGAGACACGGTCATCGCGGTCATCCTCGCCATCAAGCCGGAAGAGCGACGCATCTCGCTCGGCCTCAAACAGACGCTCTCCGACCCATGGTCCGACGTCACCAGTAGATTTCCCATCGGTTCGCAAATCGAAGGTCCCGTCACCAAGATCATGCCGTTCGGCGCGTTCATCCAGATCGCCGACGGAGTCGAAGGCCTCGTGCACGTAAGCGAAATCAGCGCCGAGAGGCGCATCAACCATCCGCAGGATGTGCTGCGCGTCGGCCAGGTCGTCAAAGCCCAGGTGCTCGGCATCGCACCCGAAAAGCGCCAGATCAAGCTCAGCATGAAGCAGTTGATTCCCACCAGCATTGACGAATACATCGCCGAGCACAAAACCGGCGACGTTGTTTCCGGTCGCGTAGTCGAGGAATCAGCAACCGGTGCGACCATCGAACTCGGCGAAGGCATCCGCGCGACCTGCCGCATAGCTAAGGCGGCACCGGCGGCCACCGAATCGAAGCCCTCCGGAAAGGCCGACCTGTCTTCCCTCTCGAACATGCTGCAATCCCGCTGGAAGGGAAGTGCGCCCGCACCATCCGCCGCGCCCGAGCCTCTCCGCGCCGGCCAGATCCGCAGCTTCAAAATCACAAAGCTCGATGCCGACGCCAAATCCATCGAGATACAGTTGGCCTAGCTCTCTGCAACGGCGACGCTAGAGATACGCTTCATCGATATAGCACCAGCGCCAGTCCTCGCCGCGCTCTGCCGAACGGATCAGCGGATGCTGCGTCGCATGAAAATGTGCACGTGCATGTTGATTTTTCGACGAATCGCAGCACCCCACATGCCCGCACTCCAGGCACATGCGCAGATGCGCCCATGTGTCTCCGATCTTCAGGCAGTCCTCGCAGCCCTTGCTGCTTGGCTTCACGTCCTTCACATGATCTTTCACGTGCGTACACTTTGTCGCCATCGTTCACCTCCGCAGGGGAACCGCCTTCACACCATATATTGTTTCGCCAATTCGCGGAACGCTGCCACCTGCTCTGTTGCCCAGGCTCTGTCCCGCCCTGACTCCGCCGCCAACAGTCGCGACACCGGCTCCGCCATTGCCACCGCCGCGCGCGCATTCAGAAATAATGCCCGCGTCCTTCGCGCCAGCACGTCCTCAACGCTCCGTGCCATTTCGGCCTTCGCCGCCCACACCACTTCTGCTGCAATATATGGCAAATCCGGATGCAGCCGCTCCGCCAGATCTGGCTGATCTTTCACCAGCGTGCGAATCGCTTCTGCATCCGCCCCATAGACCTGCAGTGGATCAACATCCTCCTCCGCCGGCTCGAAGTATCCATGGATCCGCAGATTCTTCGTAATGCAAGGCTCATCGCGCAGCCGTCCCAGCGTAATCGCATGATCCACACAGTCCTCGGCCATATGCCGATATGTCGTCCACTTTCCCCCTGTAATCGTCAGCAGCCCCGACGTGTCCACGTGAATTACATGATCCCGCGACAACGCCGACGTCTTGCCCTCACCGTTACTCTTCACCAGCGGCCGAAGCCCGACATAAACTGCCAGCACATCTGCACGAGTCGGAGGCCTGCTCAAATATCGCCCCGCAGTCTCAAGTATGAATTCAATTTCCTCGTCCAGCGCCTTCGGCTCCAGGCTCGGCAAATCCACAGGCGTATCGGTTGTGCCCGCCACGGCATGCCCATGCCAAGGGATCACGAATAGCACGCGTCCATCGCTTGTGCGCGGAACCATCAGCGCCGTATCGCCCTTCAAGAAACTCCGGTTAAACACCAGGTGGATTCCCTGGCTCGCCACCATCAGCGGCTCTGCATGGGAATCTGCCAAACGCCGCACCTCGTCAGTGAATACACCTGTTGCATTCACCACGATCCGTGCGGAAATCGAATGATCCTCACCCGTCTCCTCGTCGCGCGCGATCAACCCATTCACATATCCCTCTTCATCACGCAACAATTTGGTTGCAGGACAATAATTCACGAGCGTCGCACCGTGATCGGCGGCTGTCATTGCCAGATGAACCAGCAGCCGAGCATCATCAAACTGCCCATCGTAGTAAACGACCCCGCCGCGCAGCTCTTCCGGCTCCAACGCCGGCAGTTGAGCCAGGGTCTCCTCACGGGATAAAAGCCTGGAAGGCCCAAATCCGTACTTGCCCGCCAGCAGGTCGTACAGCTTCAGACCGATGCCGTAGAAAGGCGCCTCCCACCACGAATAATTCGGTACCACGAATGCCAGATCGTGCACCAGGTGAGGCGCATTCTGCCGCAACAATCCGCGTTCTTTCAGCGCCGACATCACCAATGGAATATTTCCCTGTTCGAGATAGCGCACCCCGCCATGCACCAGCTTGGTGCTGCGGCTGCTCGTACCTTTGCCGAAATCGTGCGCCTCCACCAGCACCACGTCGAATCCGCGTGCAGCAGCATCCACGGCCACGCCCATCCCCGTCGCGCCCCCGCCGATCACCGCGATGTCCCACGGCACGCCATCCACAGCCCGTTCGCGAATCTTGCGCAGCATCTCCTCCCGGCGCATCACTCACTCCAGCTCTTCGACCGTTCCACGGCGCGCTGCCACCGTCCGCGCCGCTCCGCCCGCTCGCCGGCATCCATCCGCGGCTCAAAGCGCACATCGCCTTCGCGTTTCGCTCTCAGTTCATCCGGACTCGCCCAGAATCCCGTCGCCAATCCCGCCAGATATGCGGCTCCCAGCGCGGTTGTCTCCGTCACGCGCGGCCGCACCACCGGCACCCCCAGCACATCCGCCTGGAACTGCATCATCAAATCGTTCACCGCCGCGCCGCCATCCACCCGCAATGCGCCGAGCGGTGTTCCGGTTTCACTGTGCACAGCCTCCAGCACATCCGCCACTTGAAACGCGATGCTCTCCAGGGCTGCTCTCGCTATGTGTCCCGGCTTCGTGTCGCGCCGCAGTCCGATCAACAACCCGCCCGCATGCGGATCCCAATGCGGTGCGCCGAGGCCCACAAAAGCCGGCACAAACACTACGCCGCCGGTGTCCGGCACACTCGCCGCCAGCGCCTCCACCTCGGCCGACGATCCGATCATGCGAAGGTTGTCGCGCAGCCACTGCACCACCGCTCCGCCAATGAAGATGCTGCCCTCGAGCGCGTACTCCAGCCGCTTCTGCGCGCTTGCCGCCAGCGTTGTAATCAGCTTGTGTTTCGACCGCACAAACCCCGTGCCATTACCATCGCGCCCTGTCCCGATATTCTGCAGCAGAAAACAGCCGGTTCCGTATGTGTTCTTCGCTTCGCCCGCCTTCCAGCACAATTGTCCGAACAGAGCCGCCTGCTGGTCGCCCGCGATGCCCGCAATCGCCACGCCGCCTAACCCCAGAGATGTGGTGACCTCGCCAATGCGATCGCTTGACCACACCACCCCCGGCAGCATGCTCGCCGGCACGCCAAAGATGCGCAGCAACTCAGCATCCCATTCGCCTTTCACGATGTTGTAGAGCAGTGTTCGCGAGGCATTTGTCACGTCCGTTACATGCCGCATCCCGCTGGTCAGGTGCCAGATGAGCCAGCTATCCACCGTGCCAAACGCCAGTTCACCGCGCTCCGCCCTCTCTCGCGCGCCCGGAACGTTATCGAGTATCCACCGTACCTTGGTCGCCGAGAAATACGGATCCAGCACAAGTCCGGTTTTTGAGGAGACCTCTTCCCCCACTCCGCTCTTTTCCAAAAGTTCACATAGCGGAGCTGTCCGACGATCCTGCCACACGATCGCCGGATGGATGGCCTTGCCACTCTCGCGTTCCCACACAACCACCGTTTCCCGCTGATTCGTGATGCCGATCGCCGCCACATCGCGCGGTCGCGCACCCGCCTTGCCCAGCGCCTCTACCGCGCAAGCCAGCTGGCTCGTCAGAATTTCCGTGGGATCGTGTTCCACCCAGCCCGGCTGCGGGTAGAACTGCTCGAATTCATGCTGAGCCACTGCAGCAATCGAGCCGGCTTCATCAAAGAGAATGGCGCGCGAACTTGTCGTGCCCTGGTCCAGTGCGAGAATGTAGGCCATCGTGTCGGGAATTCCCCCGGACCAGTCAATCACGCGTGCCCAACGCACCGCAACCGCCCGGGATCTGGAACTGAATGCATCCGTCAGATTTGTAATTGGGCACGGCTTTAAGGACCGCGAAAAAGCTGAGCTTCACGCCAGTTTTGTAACAGGGCACGACTTTAGTCGTGCCGAAAAGGGCTAGGAAGAACGAGGGATTTAGCCCCTGCGGAGGCTTTGCGATCTCCCGGGACATCATGAATGCAACAAGTTTTAGAGCCAACCGAATTCAAACAACATACAAATCGACGTATTCACTCACCGGCATGCGTTCCAGCCTCTCGCGATCGAGAGACACATCCAGAATCCGCCTCTGTTGCTCTTCGCCAAATCGCCGCGCCAGGTTGCGCTTGAACTTCTCCACCAGCAGAGGCATTCCTTCCTTGCGCCTCCGCTTGTGTCCGATCGGATATTCGACCGTCTCCTCCAGCACCGTCCCATCGTTCAGTTCCACGCGCAGCGCATTGGCAATCGACCGCTTCTCCGGATCGTGATAATCCTTCGTAAACTGCGGCTCCTCCACGCATTCCACCTTCGCCCGCAGCGCGTCGATTCGCGGATCGTTGGCAACCTTATCTTCATAATCCGCCGCCGTCAGTCTGCCAAAGATCAACGGAATTGCAATCATGTATTGCACGCAGTGGTCGCGATCCGCGGGATTTGAAAGCGGCCCCTTCTTATCGATGATGCGCAGGCACGCCTCATGCGTGCGGATCGTAATCTTCCGAATGTCTTCAGCCGTCCTGCCCAATTCCTCGAGTCGCCCGCGCAACGTCATTGCCGCTTCCACCGCCGTCTGCGCGTGAAACTCCGCCGGGAAGCTGATCTTGAATAGGACATTCTCCATCACGTAACTGCCGTAAGCCCGCTGAAACTTGAACTCCTGCCCCTTGAACGAAACATCGTAAAATCCCCAGGTCTTCGCAGTCAGCGCCGACGGATACCCCATTTCGCCAGCCTTTGCCATCAGTGCCAGTCGCACCGCCCGGCTCGTCGCGTCGCCCGCTGCCCAGCTCTTCCTCGATCCCGTGTTAGGAGCATGACGATACGTGCGCAAACTCTGCCCATCCACCCACGCCAGCGAAATCGCATTCACCGCCTGTTCGCGGTTCATCCCCAGCAACCCGCAAACCACCGCGGTAGAAGCCACCTTCACCAGGACAACATGATCAAGCCCAACCTTGTTGAACGAATTCTCCAGCGCGATGCAACCCTGAATCTCATGCGCTTTGACCATCGCCTCCAGCACCCGCCTCATCGGTAAACGGGGGCTGCCCCCCGCAGGGGTTCGCGACAGCCAGTCTGCTACCGCCAGAATTCCCCCCAGGTTATCCGAAGGATGTCCCCACTCCGCCGCCAGCCACGTGTCGTTGTAGTCGAGCCAGCGGATGATCGCGCCAATGTTGAATGCCGCCTGCACCGGATCGAGCTCGTAGCTCGTACCCGGCACGCGCGCCCCATGTGGAACGACTGTGCCCGGCACAATCGGCCCCAGCAGCTTGGTGCACGCTGGATATTCCAGCGCCTCCAGACCGCACCCCAGTGTATCGATCAGGCAGTAGCCGGCCGTCTCATATGCCAATTCGCTCGCGACTTCATAGTTCAGCGCATAATCCGCGATGTCTGTGATGACCCTATCGAATGCCGGCCGTTCATTACTGGTGTGCGATGACAACCTGATCTCCTATTCAAATCTGGGTGCCCCATAGCCTGCCCTGAGCTTGCCGAAGGGTCTCGCTTCTGACACACGGGAGGGATGTTCGATTGACAATGGTCTTGGGTGCCCCCATCCAATCGGCGCGTTCTTGGCGCCGAATGGGTGCGAATGCACTACGCCCGCTTCTCAATCGATACAAACTTCTTATCCTCCGGCCCCGTATAGACCGCCGATGGCCGGATAATCTTCCCGTCCTGCCTCTGTTCAATCACGTGCGCGCACCACCCCGCTGTCCGCGCCATAACAAACAAAGGTGTAAACAGATCCACCGGCACGCCCATCAAATCGTACGCCACCGCACTGTACCAATCGAGATTCGGAAACATCCGCTTGGCATCATGCATCGTGATCTCGATCCGCTCCGCCACGGTAAACAGCCGCGGATCCTTGGCCGTGGTCGCCAGTCCTTGCGCCACGCCCTTGATGATGTCGCTACGTGGATCGCTGATGGTGTACACCGGATGCCCGAAACCGATAATCACCTCGCGTTCGGTCACGCGTCGCCGCATATCCGTCTCGGCCTCACCGGGATTCTCATAGCGCTTCTGAATTTCCAGCGCCACTTCATTCGCGCCGCCATGTTTCGGCCCCTTCAGGGCGCCGATCGCCCCAGCGATGCACGAATAGATGTCCGAGCCCGTCCCTGCAATCACGCGCGCTGTGAACGTCGACGCATTGAATTCATGCTCCGCATACAAGATCAGAGATGCCTGCATTGCCCTCGTCCACTCTTCGCTCGGCGCGGTGCCATGCAGCAGGTGCAGAAAGTGCGCGGCAATCGAATCTTCAAACCGCTCCACCTCGATGCGCCGCCCGTTGCGCGCGTAGTGATGCCAGTACAGCAGCATCGACCCCAGGCACGCCAGCAGCGTGTCGGCGATTCGCCGCGCGCCGCTTTCCTTGTGACTCTCGCCCTCCGGCAGCACGCACCCAAGAACGGAGACCCCCGTCCGCAACACGTCCATCGGATGCGTCGACGGCGGCAGTAGTTCCAGTGCCTGCTTTACCGCCGCCGGCAAACTTCGCAGCGGCCGAAGCGTTGCCTTGTAAGCCGCAAGCTCTGCCACGTTAGGCAGCTTGCCGTGCACCAGCAGGTAGGCGACTTCTTCGAACTCGCAATGCGCCGCCAGGTCCTTGATGTCGTATCCGCGATAGTGCAGATCGTTCCCACTGTGCCCCACTGTGCACAGCGCAGTCGAACCCGCTGGCGTTCCCGACAGCGCAACGGATTTCTTTGGCTTGAACGCTACCGGCTCAGCGTTAGCTGTTTTGCTCATTGCGACCCCCGCAGAGCATCAAGCTAATTTGCCCGTCTCGGTGCTGTCTAGTCTTGCGTCTTTCGGCGGTCTCTTCCCGATTCAGGATAGCGGCTCGAGTGCGGGTTTTAGCCTGTACATCAACAGAGAATCACCGGGCTTTACAGCTTGCGAGAGAACCACACACCGCTTCCGTCTTGAAGGTACTGGCTTCAGCCCGTACATTAATCCCTGCACAATGAACCGGGCTTCAGCTCCTGGGGGTGCCTCTTCGGCCCGTAGCATTTTTCCGCAAGGTGTTGAAGTCCCCTGAGGGTGTAAAGAGCTCAAGCCTAAGCTGCCGTCATCCCTTATGATCTTTGCCCTGCGCAAACAGGTCGTCTAGCTTCTTCTCGTAAGCGTGATAGTCGAGATATTTGTACAGGTCCGCTCGCGTCTGCATCATCGGGATCACGTGCTTTTGCGTGCCCTCCGTGCGAATCGCCTCATACACCCGCAGCGCCGCGGCATTCATTGCCCGATAGGCCGCGCAGCAGTAAAGGATGATGTCCACGCCGGCCTGCGCAAGCTCCTCGCGCGACCAGAGCGGCGTCTGCCCAAATTCCGTAATGTTCGCAAGAATCGGCACATCCACAGCCTTGCGAAATTCCGTGTACTGCGCCAGCTCCGTCACCGCCTCGGCAAATATCATGTCCGCGCCTGCAGCCACATATGCCTGCGCTCTCTCGATTGCTGTGGCCAGCCCCTCGCCAGCCAATGCATCCGTCCGCGCCATGATCACAAATTGTTCATCTGTGCGCGCATCCACCGCTGCTTTGATGCGGTCGACCATCTCGTCCGTCGGCACCAGTTCCTTCCCGGGCCGATGCCCGCACCGCTTCGCGCCAACCTGGTCCTCGATGTGCACCGCCGCCGCGCCCGCGCTAATCATCGATCGAATCGTCCGCGCAATGTTGAAGGCCGTGCCCCATCCCGTATCGATATCCACCAGCAGGGGCAGCGTCGTCACCTCCCTGATTCGTCGCACGTCCGTCAGCACATCTTCCATCGTGCTGATTCCCAGGTCCGGCATCCCCAGCGAATTCGCCGCCACTCCGCCGCCTGAGAGATACAGCGCGCGAAACCCCGTCGCCTCCGCCATCCGCGCCGTGTAGGCATTGATTGCGCCCACCACCTGCAGTGGCTTTTCCTCCGCCACCGTCGCGCGAAATCTCTCACCCGGCGCTCCATGACCATGTGTCTGCTGCATGCATGCCCTTCCGCCGCATCATAGCAGGAGGGCTCCGTCAGGCTTCCCCACCCGCACCCCTTGGTGCGACAATCGTTCCCGTTGCCGCGGCTCGCAAATTCATGCCGCTGCGGAGGAGAATCGCCCATGAAGCCCCTCATCGTTTGTGCCAGCCTTCTTTTAGCGACCACCGTTTTTGCCCAGCCAGGCCCGCCCAAGAGCCCGCCCGCCAAGGCAACCGCCACCATTGGCGGCCACGAAATCACCGTCACCTACTCCTCGCCCGGCGTCAAAGGCCGCGAAGGCAAAATCTTCACCGCGAATGGCCTCATCAAAACCAGCGGGGGATCGCAGTACCCCATCTGGCGCGGAGGTGCCAACGCCGCCACCACCCTTCACACCGATGCCGACCTCATGATCGGCGATCTCTCCGTCCCCAAGGGTGACTACACCCTCTTCGTCGACATCTCCGATCCCGACCAGTGGACCCTCATCGTGAACAAAAAAACCGGCGAGTGGGGCCTTGCCCACGACGGTTCGCAGGACCTCGGCAGAACCAAAATGACCATGAGCAAGCCGCCCGCCATGGTCGAAAACCTCGTCTATACCCTCACCGATAATGGTGGCGGCAAGGGCACCCTTACACTCGCATGGGAAGACCACTCCGCATCCGTGCCCATCACCGCCCACAAATAGTCGCGAATGGATCAAAAAATGGCTCGGGGCAGAGATTGCTCAAATTCTCCGCCCCCGCCTCTACAATAGATAAAGAGCTAATCGCTTACGGAGATTCGAACAGCCTTGCCTCTTTACGCCTATCGCTGCACGACCTGCGGCAACAAATTCGAAAAAATCCAGAACTTCTCTGCCGAGCCGGAATCCGTCTGCCCCAAGTGCGGCAATGCCACGCTCATTCGCCCCCTCACCGCTCCGCGCCTGAATTTCAAAGGCGCCGGCTGGTACGTGAACGACTACGCCTCCCCAAGCTCCGACTCTTCGTCCGAATCTTCCGCCGAATCCAAGCCTGCCGAATCCAAGGATGCCGAGAAATCCAGCGATTCTTCCGCCACTTCCACTCCCGCCGCCCCGTCAGCTCCCGCCTCAACACCCAAGTCCTCCACCGACAGCTAGTACCGCCCCGAAGTTCAGAGTTGGCGGTGTCATTCTGAGTGAACGGGGCCCCGAACGTTTTTCAGTTCGGGGGTGGTGAGCGAAGAATCTGCTTTCTGCGCGCTTCCTTATCCCGGTGGTTTCTCGCACCCAGTCAACCTGGCGCCGCAGCCTGTCCTAAGCTTGCTGAAGGGGCTCGCTTTCCGCGTCCTGGCATGGAACTCACCCGCCCAACCCGCCCCGGTAAACTGAATGCAGTTCCATGCCCCTGCTCGACCCCATCCCGTCCCCCGTAGAAAACGCCGACACCGCCGCCCTCGAATGGGAACCGCTACTTGCGTTCCTGTCCGGTTTCGCCGCGTCCCCTGTCGGTCGTGAAGCCATACTCGCCCTCCGACCCTCCACTGACGAGCCATGGATCACGCGCCAGCATCAACTCACTGGCGAACTTCGCCTGCTCCTCGCCGAACAAGTCTCTATTCCTCTCGGCGGCCTGTTCGATCCCACCCAGCTCGCCGCCAAGGCCCAGATCCCCGGAGCTGCCCTCGAAGCCACCGAGTTCCAATCCATCGCCCGCCTCGCCAACGATGTTGGCGCATGGCAGGCCCTGCTGCGTGAGCCTCCCGCACGCGTTGCCGGCAAACTGCCCGCTCTCTCGGATCTCTCGACCGCTCTAACCGGCTCCTCTCTCAGGCCGCTAGCCGAATCCATCGAGCGCAAAATCCAGCCCGACGGCACATTGGCCGACGACGCCTCGCCTGAGCTCCACCGCATCCGACGCGAGCAGGAGCGCCAACAAAGACTCATAGAAGAATCCCTCCGCGCCGCTCTGCGCCGTCTCTCCGGCGAAGGCTCCACGCAGGAAGACCTCATCACCATCCGCGGCGACCGCTTCGTTATCCCCGTCCGCAGCGAACTCAAGCGCCGCGTCTCCGGCGTCGTCCACGGCGCCAGTTCCTCCGGCCAAACCGTCTATGTCGAACCCCTCGAAACCATCGAGCAGAACAACGAGCTAGTCCGCCTCCTTGAAGAAGAGCAGGAAGAAATCCACCGCATCTTCGTCGCGCTCACCCGGCAAGTCGGCGGCTACGCCCTTGCTCTCGTAGAAGGCGCTCGCGTGCTTGCCCTCGTCGACACGCTGCTCGCGCGCGCCCGCTTCGCCCGCGACTACGACTGCATCGCCCCCGCCATCACGCCCGACCAGCTCAGCCTGAACGAAGCCCGCCATCCGCTTCTCGAAAAACACCTCCGCGCAGTCGGCGGCAAAATCATTCCGCTCACTCTCGCGCTCACCAGCGACGCCCGCCAGCTCATCATCAGCGGCCCCAACACCGGCGGCAAAACCGTTACTCTCAAAACCACCGCGCTGCTGGCGATGATGGCCCAGGCCGGCCTCCCCGTCCCAGCCGTCACTGCGAGCTTCCCCATCTTCACCGCATTTCTTGCCGACATCGGCGACGCGCAATCCATCGAGGCCGAGCTCTCCACCTTCTCCGCTCACATCGTCAATCTCAACCGCCTCTCCCGCCTCGCCGATTCGCAGTCACTCGTACTGCTCGACGAGCTCGGCTCCGCCACCGACCCTGAAGAAGGCTCAGCCCTCGCCGTCGCCGTCGCTGCCCACTTTCTCGCCGCCGGTGCCTGGACGCTCATCTCCACCCACCACACCTCGCTCAAGGTCTATGCCGCCAATACCCCCGGCGTCCTCAACGCCGCAGCCGGAGTGGATGAAATCACGCTCGTGCCCAATTACCAGCTTCGTCTCGGCGTCCCCGGCGCTTCTGCCGGCATCCAGACGGCCGAGCGCCTCGGTCTCAATCGCACCATCATCCATGCCGCCCGCGAGCGCCTTGGCTCCCAGCAAATCGACATTGCCCGTTTCCTCGATCGTCTTCACAACGAACTCACCCAGCTCGAAGAAGACCGCAAGGCAGCGCGCGAGCAGCGATACGCCCTCAATCAGGAGCGCGCCAAACTGGCCCGCGAAGGGGACGTCGAGCTACGCAACCGCACCCGCGAACTCGAAGCCAAGCTGGCCTCGTTAATGAAGGAATTCGAATTCCAGATGCGCGAGAACGTTCGCGGCATCGAAGATCGCGCTGCGCAGCAGAAGCTTTCCAAGGAGGCAGAACGTCGCATCAACCGCCTGCGCCGCGAATTTCAGGAAAGTTTCAACCAGACCGTCGTTGCCCATCGCACCGGAGCCGACGCCGGCGATGCCAACGCACAGCCCCACATCCTGCGCCACGTTGCGCCGGGCGATCAGGTGCGCATCAAGTCCATGAACAAGATCGCCATCGTTCAGCGCGAAGTCGAGAAGGACCTTTTCGAAGTGGCCCTTGGTCCCATCAAGATGCGCGTCAAGCGCGACGAGCTCTCCGAGCCCTTGAGTTCCGGCGCTTCCTCTGGCAATCAGAAGGCCGACCCCCTGGCCGCCGCGCGCAAGCAAAAAGGCGTCCACGTTTCCGTCACCAGCGCCAACACCGACGACATGCGCATGGAGATCAACCTCATCGGCCGGACCGTCGACGAAGCCACCGAAGAGCTCGAAAAATATCTAGACCGCGCATTCCTCGCTGGCCTTCCCCGCGTCCGCATCATCCACGGTCACGGCGCCGGCATCCTTCGTCGCGGTGTCCGCGACTTCCTCAAATCGCACCCCCATGTCGCCGCCATCGCCGAAGCTCCTCAAAACGAAGGCGGTCAGGGCGCTACGTTAGTCGCCCTCCGCCAATAGCTCTCAATTAGTTTTTTCCGCCTTTTAACCTGTCATCCTGAGCGATCGAAGCGTAGAGAAGAGAGTCGAAGGATCTGCGGTTGCCCTTTCAACGCGCAACCTGTCAGTTGCATATCGCGCGCGGCGTTGAGTTGGCACCGAGGATCAACGGAGGGAGCAGAGGCCTTTAGGCCTCTGAATGCTGGTGCTTGAGCAGGACTTGGGCTTTAGCCCTGGAGTTCCTATCTACCGGCGAACGCTCGCTCTCGCCTCCATCGGCTTCTGCCCCCATCCAGCTTTGGCCCTCTGCCAGCGCCACCACCCGCTCGCTGATCCCCGCGCGTTCCGCCGCGCGCAGCAACCGCGGCAACGGCTCATCCATTGGCTCGCGCCCGAGGCGAAACGTCCCGTAGTGCATCGGAATCATGACCTCGGCCTTGAGATCCTGAAAAGCCCGCAGTGCCTCTTCCGGACTGGTGTGTACTGCACGGTAGCTGTCGGGGGAGTACGCGCCGATCGGCAACAGCGCAATCTCTGGTTTCAGCCTTCTGCCGATCTCCGCAAAGCCATCAAAGTACCCCGAATCGCCTGAGTGATAGATCGTCGGCCCGCTCGCCGATTCGATCACATAACCCCCGAATCCGCGATGCGTGTCGTTGAACATGCGCGCGCCCCAGTGCCGCGCCGGCGTCGCCGTGATTGACAGCGTTTCCGATGCCGTCCGTTCTACCGGGCTCTCGCTCTGGCTGAACGAAATCACGCTCTTTCCAAATGTGCGCGGCACCACTGCCAGCTTTGTCGATTCCCACCACGCGAGCGACTCCACGCGCGCAAATCCGAGATCGCGCACCAGGTCCTCCACGCCATGCGGCACAATCGCCATCGGTGCTGGCAATCCTCGCCGGCGCATCTCTCGCGTTACGGCTCGTAGTGAGGGGCGATTCAAGTGATCCATGTGCGCATGTGTCACCAGCACAGCATCGATCGGCGGCAAATCCGCGATGCGCACACCCGCCCGCCGCTGCCGGCGCAGAACAATCAGCCGTGTCGCAAACACGGGATCGATCAGCAACGCGCGCCCCGCCGTCTGAATCAGAAAGGAAGAATGTCCTATGAAGGTGATGGCCGTTTCGTCGGCGCCAGCCTCAGGTGGTTTCTCCGCTTTTCCGGCAAGCGGCTTGCTATGGCTTTCGCGAACCAGCCGCCAGAGCTGTCCGATTTTTCTCATCCAGAATGGAATCTCCGTCCTCATCGCCACCTCATTGAATAGATGACTGACTGGAGTCCCAGGGTTCTCAGAGTCCCAAGTATTCCCGCCTCCGATATCTCAGAGCCCGGTGCCCCATGTTCCGCCGGGGGCCCCAGGTCTCGCTTTTGAGACCTGAGATCTCAAGTTGCGCAATGTCTTCTCAAGCAAAGACCAGCTGTGCACCAGGTCAAGTCCCCCGCGACGCAAGTCCATCAATCCACTCGGAATTCAGTTTGCAGCCAATTTCCCGCCTCTGGCGCACAATAAAAATGTATGCAGGGACAACAAAAGGCTCAAGATCATGAGAGAACTTGCCACATCCACTACTTCACAGCGTCCGGCGTCCCGCGATGAGGCACATTTGACCCCCACCCCCCTCCCGAAATTTGCGGTTTTCCACAAAAAGTTTGCAGGTTTTTCCCAAGTCCTTTTCGACCGATCAACTCCGGTTTGAAAAGAGCCGAGCGCAGAACTCGAAGCCAATAACTCGAGAACTGTCGGCCCACGCCGCCTGTTATCGTGCCAATATGCGCAAACTCCTGCTCACCATCCTGCTTGCAACGCCGGCACTCGCGCAGAACACTTCTCCCGACAAGACCGCAATAGATCGCGATCTCATGGAGGTCACCGTCGACCACCTCCACACGCTTTACAGTGAGCACCGCTATAGCGTCATGCAGGTTGTTCAATGGCATCTCGATCGCATCTCTCAATACAACGGCATCTACCGCGCCGTGCAAACAGTGAACGCTGAATCCGCGCTGGCCCAAGCCGCACGCGAAGACCTCGAAGCAAAACAGCCCGGCTTCAAACCAGGTCTCCTCTGGGGCGTGCCCATCGTCACCAAGGCCAACACCAGCATCAAGGGACTCGTCACCACCGATGGCTGGCGCGGCTACATGATTCCCGGCCATGAGCTTGTAGCGCCGCGTGATTCCACTATCGTCAGCAAGCTGCGCGCTGCGGGCGCCATCATCATCGGCGTTACCAACATGCCCGACTTCGCCGCCAGCGACACCAACCGCTCCACCGCTTTCGGCCGCACCGGCAATGCCTACGATGTGCGCTTCTCGCCCGGCGGTTCCTCCGGTGGCACCGTCACCTCGGTCACGTCAAACTTCGCCGTGCTCGGTAACGGAACCGATACGGGCAACTCCATTCGCATGCCTGTAGCCACCAGCAATCTCGTCGGCATATTTCCCACGCGCGGCCTTGTCAGCATCGCCGGCATCGCTCCGCTCGACTGGCAGCTCGACAACACCGGGCCCATCGCACGCGACGTCGCCGATGCTGCAATTGCTCTCACCGTCATGGCCGGCGAAGATCCGCTCGACCCCGCGACTGCCGAATCAAGATCCAAGGCTCAACCCGGCCCCTATACGCAATACCTCAAGCCGGGATCACTCATCGGCAAGCGCTTCGCCGTTCCGGCCTTCATTCTCGATGGTGATTCTCCAGCATTCCAGGGAGTCTGTCCGAACGCCACGCCCGAACAACTCGCGCAATCCAGGAAGGATTCGTTTCTTCCACTAAAGCCTGAAACGCGGGCCATGTTCATCAAGGCGGTCGAGGAACTGCGCGCCGCCGGAGCAACCGTACTCATCGATCCCGCAATTCTGCCCGACAGCTTTGCCGACGCGGCAACCCACATCTGCACGCTGCCCTACATCCGCGAAGGCGCCGACAAATTTCTCTCGCTCTTCGGTCCCGCACAGTATCACTCCGCCGCGGAATACGAGAAGGCGACCGGCAAGCCATTGCCCGAAGTGATTATCGGTGGCGGCCAGACCGGCCTGTTTGCGTCCGCGAACATTCATCAGGCGCTGCTCGAAACCGATCCGCAGGCCGAAGCGACTTTACTAGGCCCGCGCCGCAAAGTGTTGTCGATGTATGAGCAGGAACTTGATCGGCTGCATCTCGATGGCTTCGTCTATCCTGCCATCCAGATGCCCCCCGTGGACGAAACCATGCCGCAGGATGGCCGCCTGAGCGAAGGTCCGCACAGTGCAACCGGCTGGGTGAATATGCTCGGCGTCCCCGCCATCAGCATCCCCGCCGGTTTCTACCGCAATGGACTGCCCTTCGGCATAGAGATCAGCGCCCGCCGGTGGCATGACGGCGACTTAATTAGCTGGGCCTACGACTACGAACTCAAGACCCATCATCGTAAGCCGCCGGTGCTGGTGGATAGCGGGCTTCTGCCGCACGCCGCCCAACCGCCCGAACGGTAGCGTCCGGTTGACATTCTGTTGACAATCAACCGGGGCTGGGCACTTATCATCAACTGCAGCCCCGGCTTCAAGGAGGATCTCCGTGCGCAAACCTATCCTGGCTCTGACGATTTTCTTGGCAACGACCGCAATGTTCGCCGCGAATCCAGGCAGCATTTACGACTTCACCATGAAGTCAATCGACAACCAGCCAGTCAGTCTCAAGAGTTACGGCGGCAAGGTCGTTCTGCTGGTGAACGTGGCCAGCAAGTGCGGTTTCACACCCCAGTACGCGGGCCTCGAGGCGCTCTACGAAAAGTACAAGGACCGCGGGTTCGTGATCATTGGCGTGCCCGCGAACAATTTCGCCCAGCAGGAGCCGGGAACGAATGAAGAGATCAAGACATTCTGCTCCCGCAAGTACAACGTGTCCTTTCCCATGATGGCGAAGGTCTCCGTCCTCGGTGAGGATAAGACACCGCTTTACCAATTCCTCACCGACAAGTCCACAGATCCGAAGTTTGGCGGTGATATCAAGTGGAACTTCACCAAATTCCTCTTTGACCGCAACGGCAACCCGGTGGCCCGGTTTGAGCCGGCCGTCACTCCCGATTCACCCGAAGTCCAATCCGCAATCGAATCGGCCCTTGGCAAATGAGCACCAATTAGCGGCAGACTTCGTCCCTTGTGCGCGATTCTGGTCCACGCTAGCTCCGCCAACAGATCGGGCTCTGCTTTCGCAGAGCCCAACCACTGTGCACTGATCCCTGACCACTGTTCACTGTCTTCAGGCCATCGCTTCGCGGCCCATCGGCTCAAAGTTCAGCTGGTTCGATTTGCGATCGACATTGATCCGAACATGCGCCCCATGCAGAATCTCGCCATTCAGAATCTTGATGGCGAGCGGATCCTGCACCATGCGCTGCAGCGCGCGCTTCAACGGCCGCGCACCATAAGCAACATCGGAGCCCGACGCGAGAATCAACTCACGTGCCGACGGTGTCAGTTCGAGCGAAATCTGCCGGTCTTCGAGCAGTTTCCCTATCTCGGCCAACCTCAGTTCAAGGATGGCTTCGAGCTGAGCATGTCCGAGCGGACGGAAGATCACCATGTCGTCCACGCGGTTCAGGAACTCCGGCCTGAAGTGCTCGCGCAACACGCGCATCACGCTTTCGCGCGCCATGTCGAAGTCGTGCTCGGTCTTTAGCGCTTCAGTCGCCAGGAATCCGGCACCAAGATTCGACGTCATGATCAGCACCGTATTCTTGAAGTCCACCGTCCGACCCTTCGCGTCCGTCAACCGCCCGTCATCCATGATCTGCAGCAGTACGTTGAACACATCAGGATGCGCCTTCTCGATTTCGTCGAACAGAATCACCGCATATGGCCTGCGCCGCACCGCCTCGGTCAACTGCCCGCCTTCGTCGTAGCCCACGTATCCCGGAGGCGCGCCAATCAGCCGCGCCACAGCGTGTTTCTCCATGTACTCGCTCATGTCGATTCGGATCATCGACTGCTCATCGTCAAAGAGAAACTCAGCAAGAGCGCGCGCCGTCTCCGTCTTTCCCACACCCGTAGGTCCGAGAAAAATGAAGGAACCGATCGGCCGCTTCGGATCGCTGAGTCCCGCCCGCGAACGCCGAATTGCATTCGCCACGACGCTCAAGGCCGCATCCTGTCCAATGACCCGCTCGCGTAGCCGCTCTTCCATGTGGACGAGTTTGTTTACCTCGCCCTCAAGCATCTTCGAAACGGGAATACCGGTCCACTTGCTGACGATCTTGGCGATATCTTCCTCGTCGACTTCTTCTTTCAGCATCCTCGTCACGCTCGCGGTGCCATCTTGCAGCGCATTCAACTGCTTCAACTCGGCTTCCATCTTGGGCAGTTCGCCATACTGTATCTGTGCTGCCCGATCGAGTTGGCCCTTGCGCGTCTGCTCTTCAGCTTCGAAGCGCAATGCTTCAATCTTCTTCTTCAACTCACTGATGCGGCTGATCGCGTCGCGTTCCTTCGTCCACCGTGCGCGCAGAGCAGTCGTCTGTTCCTTGAGTGAGGCCAGCTCCCGTTCCACCTCCTGGAGCCGTTCGCGGCTGTTCGTGTCGGTTTCACGTTTCAAAGCAGCCTTTTCGATCTCAAGCGATGTCGCTTGCCGTTCCAGCTGATCGATCTCCGTCGGCACCGAGCCGATCTGGATCGCAAGCGAAGCCGCGGCTTCGTCCACCAGGTCGATAGCCTTGTCCGGCAGAAAGCGGTCGCTGATGTAGCGATGCGACAGCGTCGCCGCCGCCACAATGGCTGAATCCTTGATGCGCACATTGTGGTGCGCCTCGTAGCGGTCTTTCAAGCCGCGCAGAATCGCGATCGTGTCTTCGACATTGGGCTCCCCAACGTACACAATCTGAAACCGCCGCTCCAGCGCCGCATCTTTCTCGATGTACTTGCGATACTCATTCAGCGTGGTTGCGCCGATGGCCCGCAATTCGCCACGCGCCAGGGGCGGCTTCAACATGTTGCTCGCGTCGATTGCGCCTTCCGCTGCGCCTGCGCCGACCAAGGTGTGCAACTCGTCAATGAACAGGACGATCTGCCCGTTCGATTCCTCGATCTCTTTCAAGACAGCTTTCAATCGGTCTTCAAATTCACCGCGATATTTCGCGCCGGCCAGCATCGAGCCCAGGTCAAGGGAGATTACGCGCTTGTCGCGCAAACTTTCCGGCACGTCTCCGGAAACGATGCGTCTCGCGAGGCCTTCGACAATGGCAGTTTTACCCACGCCCGGCTCGCCGATCAGCACAGGATTATTCTTCGTGCGGCGGCTCAGCACCTGGATCACGCGCCGAATCTCTTCATCGCGCCCGATCACGGGGTCGAGCTTGCCGCGGCGCGCCAGTTCGGTCAGGTCCTTCGCATATTTCTCAAGCGCCTGGAATTTGCCTTCAGGATTCTGGTCTGTCACCCGCTGCGATCCGCGCACCGCGGTCAAGGCCTGTAGAATAGCTTCGTGTGTTGCGCCAACTGCGACGAGTGCCTCGCGCGCAGCGTCGCCCTTCAAGTGCGCTACGCCTAAAAGCAGATGCTCTGTCGAAATGTATTCATCCTTGAAGTTCGAAGCCTCGCGAAAAGCCTGGTCCAACACCTTGGTGAGTGCGTTGCTCGGGCCGGGTTGAGCCGAACTACCCTGCACGCGAGGAAGCTTCTCCTCAAGCTGGTGTAGATTGCTCTCCAGTCGCTCGGTGGGAACACCGATTTTCTCAAGCACCGCCGGAATCACACCCTCGCGGTCCTCAATGAGCGCAAGCAGCAAATGCACCGGCTGGATCTCGGGATTGCCGAGTTCCGCCGCGCGCCCCTGCGCCTGCTGCATCGCCTCTTGCGATTTCACAGTCAGTTTTTCCCAACGAATTGCCATCGAATTAGTCCTCAGTAATCGGTTTTCAGTTTTTGGGTTTCTTGCGACCGCGGTCAGCACCACTCAGCAAAAGTATGACCCTTGTCAGGCGGGCCGGCAAAAACAAAGTCAGCTGCCAATCTCCAGAGAACCGGAGCCCCCAGCGGCTCCCAGCTTGGAGACTGACAACTGACAACTTAAATCGGACAACAGGCTCTTCTTACCGTGCGCCCACCAGTTCCTGTTCTTCCTTCTTGCTTTCCAGCTTGCTCTGGCCGCCGACATTCACTTTGATCTGCTTCGGCTGTGCTTCAGGCTTCTTGCTCAATTCCAGCTTCAGAACGCCGGCGTTATAGCTGGCCTGCACGTTCTCCGTCTCCACGGTCGACGGAAGCGTGAAAGCGCGATAGAAGGTGCCGTAGCGGCGCTCGATCCGATGGAAGTTCTCTTCCTTCTCTTCCTTCTCAAGCTTGCGCTCACCTTTCACGGTCAGCGTATTGTTTTCTACGCGAATATCCAGATCCTTCTCTTCCATGCCTGGAACTTCGAGCTTCAGAACAACCTTGTTGGCGTCCTCATAGATATCGACAGCCGGCACAAAGCTGGCGGTCGTTAGAGGGTTGTCGCCTTCATTCATCTCGCGGAAAAGGGAATTCACGCGATTTTGCAGTGCAATGACATCACGAAAGGGGTCCCAACGTGTAATTGCCATGATTTTGTGTCCTCCAACTGATTTGGGTTTGCGGGCAGGGCGCTCAGGCCCAACCCCGCACTTCGTTTGATGGAACTATAGCATAATAGATTCACAAAATATGAGCGTATTGCGCTAATATATGGAGGATTATTAAACTCTTTAAAATCCCGTTTTTGCAGGAAAATGGCGCCAGAGACGAGTGATCTGAGTATCCCTTTTCCTTGAATTCTCGCTGCAAGTCCTTATCCGACAACCTTGGCATCGGCGTGCGGAGCATTTCGACGCCATGGATGACCGCGACCGACTGGTCGGCTGCCAATCCGATGTTTCGACGGGGCCTTCTATCTCGAAGAAGCGCGTCCGAATCGCGAAAAGTCGGCGTAATCGAGTGCGAAGGGGGCCCCTCTAGAATCAAAAAAGATGATCGTTCTCTCTGCTCTCCCTTCCTACATGGATTGGCATTGGCTTTGGCTCACGGTTGCAGCCTTCCTGGCCGGATTGCTGAATGCCGTGGCCGGCGGTGGTTCGTTCCTGCTGTTTCCGGCGATGCTGAGCATGAGGATGCTTCCAGTTCAGGCCAATGCCACCAACACGGTCGCCCTTTGGCCGGGCCAGCTTACGTCGGTTGCGGCTTACCGCACGGACGTTCGCAAGAACCTTCGCGTGGCAATACCAATGGCGATTGCCGGCTTCATCGGCGGAACGGGCGGAGCAATTGTTCTGCTGAACACTCCGCAGATGACATTTCTTCACCTCGTTCCGTGGCTCCTGCTGGTCGCAGCGGTCATTTTCGCGCTCAGCGGGCCCGTGTCCCGATGGCTGGAACGGCGCAAGTTCCGTAATAACCAGGCGCCACAGAACGGCGAGGTACACCAGCCCCATATGACCGCGGTGTTCATCGGCACGGTCGTCGTCTGTTTCTACATCGGCTACTTTGGAGCGGGCGCGGGGTTTCTGATCATCACGCTGCTGTCTCTCTTCGGCTACCAGGATCTAAACGAGATCAATGCGCTGAAGGTCGTCTCCACCACGATGGCCAACGGCATTGCCTTTGTCATTTTTGTTGTCAATGGCCAGGTTGTCTGGCGTTATTGCCTGCTCGCGATGGTCACATGCGCCATCGGCGGATACACCTCGGCAAGCCTGGCGCGCAAGATTCCCCAGGCGGTTCTGCGCCTAACCGTTGTGCTGATTGGATTGGGCATGGCGGCATGGTTCTTTTACAAGAACAATTCATAGAACGGTTCAAAGTTCTGAGTTCAAGGCCTTTTGGCATATTGGTGGATATGCTTTTCTCTCCAAAACATGAATAATCGTTCCCAACCGCGAACTACCAACTCAGAACTTCGAGCTAAAAACACGAACTCAGAACTACGAACTAAAATAGAGTCATGAGTCACGAAGGCATTCGCTTCGTCAACAAAGAAGAGCAGACCCGGCACGAGGATGCCGAGAAGCAGCTCTCTCGTATCGCAGTCACTCCAGACAAAGTGCGCGTTAAGATCACCGAGGGCACCGGTCTCGAAATCGACTGGCAGGACGGACACAAGAGCAAGTGGACCTTCGCATGGCTTCGCGATGCGTGTCCATGCGCCACCTGCATTGACGAACGCAAGGCCCAGGGCCGCAAAGCTGGCCAGCCCAAGCCAAAGCCGACAACCTTGTTGCCGATGTATACGGCGCCGGCCAAGCCCGCCAGCGCCCACGGAGTAGGCCGCTACGCGCTTCAATTCAACTGGGCAGACGGTCACTCCGGCGGCATCTACTCGTGGGACTATCTGCGTCGTCACTGTCAGTGCCCAGAGTGCAAATTCGAATCGAACGAGAGCACAGGCGCGCCCAACTAATCGCAGGCCGCGATAGCGCAATCCACAGATATTGCAGGAAGTTATAAGTTACCGCGGGTACTCAGGGCTCGCATCTTTTCCTCGAATTCCGAATAAACCGCGTGGTACAGTGCTTTCCAGAACACAAGGGAGGCGCAAGTGACTCTCAAGCAATTCCTTGCCAAACAGTTCATCGACGTCATTCAGTGGAACGAGCCGGAAGATGGAATGCTCGCCTACCGCTATCCCATGCAGGACATGGAGATTCAGAATGGCGGTCAGCTTACCGTTCGCGAGTCTCAGGTGGCACTCTTCGTCAACGAAGGCAAAGTAGCTGACGTATTCGGACCGGGCCTGCATACGCTTACCACGCGTAACCTGCCCGTGCTCACCGATCTAATGAACTGGGACAAGGACTTCGAATCTCCGTTCAAGTCGGATGTTTATTTCTTCTCCACCCGGTTGCAGATCGATCAGAAATGGGGAACCGCTACGCCCATCACCATTCGCGACAAGGAATTTGGTGCTGTGCGCCTGCGCGGATACGGCATCTACTCCTACCGCATCTCCGACCCTCGCACCTTCTTCACCCAGGTAAGCGGCACTCGAGACACTTTCTATGCCTCCCAGCTCGATGGCCAATTGCACAACACAGTCGTCGCTCGCATGACCGACATCTTCGCCAACAGCGACGTCGCATATCTGGATATGGCGGCCAAGCAATCCACTTTGGGAGCCAAGATTGCCGAGGGGATGAAACCGACCTTCGCGGCGCTGGGACTCGAGCTGACACAATTCGTCGTCGAAAGCATTTCCATGCCCGACGATCTGCAGGAGATCATCGACCAACGGATCGGAGTAAGTATGGCTGGGGATATGGGTCGCTACACGCAATTTGAAGCTGCGCAGGCTCTGGAACTGGCCGCAGCGAACACCGGTGGAACCGCAGGCATGGGCGTGGGAATCGGCGCCGGAGCGGCGATGGCCCAGGCCATGATGACTCCGATCAAACCGATCGCGGGCGCTTCTGCTCCTGCTACAACGGCTGCTGGCAGGTACTGCGTCGATTGTGGAACGGCGATCCCGGAGGGTGCGAAGTTCTGCCCGGGGTGCGGAAGGGCTCAATGAACTGTCCGTCCTGCGGCGCCCCGATGCATCTCGCAGCGGGCAGCGATTACATGCAATGCGAATTCTGCAAGAACATCCACATTGCAGATCCCGACGACGAAGGTGTCCGCCTTACGGAAGAACCGTCCGCGCTATCGTGCCCCATTTGCGGCGAGCCTCTTTGGAACGCAACGCTCGCCGGAATCAGGCTCCAGTCCTGCCGGAAGTGCCGCGGCATGCTTATCCCCATGGAGACTTTCGTTGACCTGATCGAACAGCTAAAGGCAAAGCAGGGTGATGCGGTGGCGACTCCGACCAGAGCAGCTCCCGACGAATTGCGGCGGAAGATCAATTGTCCAAAATGCCATCGCCCCATGGACGCTCATTTCTATCTCGGCGGAGGCAGCGTCGTCATCGACGGCTGTGACCCGTGTTGTCTCAACTGGCTCGACCATGGCGAGTTGATGCGCATCGTGCGTGCACCAGACTAGAACCGGTTGCATAAACCAAGTCTTGTAACAGGGCACGACCGTGCCGAAAATGCCGGGAAAAGCGCGGGCTTCAGCCCCTCACGCATGCTGGCCACTTCCTGGTCTTCATTTATGCGATCAGTGCTTGGCAAAATCTTTCGCTCACCTAGCCCGGAGGTTGTTCTGACTCCTTGATCTCCTCGATGAGCTGGAGCAGTTGCTCCCGCTTGCGGTCGCTCATGTCAAGAAAGCGAATTCCGACATTGATGGGGTCGTGGATGGCTTGGGTGACGCCTCCGAGGCGAAACGGCAACCCTTCGATGCGAAACTCGACCTCCACCCGCCGGAAGATCCCAACCGGAAATCGTCTTTCGGTGCGAATGTGACAACCACCGAGGCTCAGGTCGAGAATGCGCCCGTGCACGTCAGCCGCTAGGTTGACCAGACGAATCACAGCGCTCGTTTCGATCTCATGTCTTGGTTCAAAACGTCGCTCTATGCGCACTGCGGGCGTAACAGGCTCCGTGGGAATCTTCGTTGATGAGTCCACACCTTGAGCTATCGCGCGCTTCGGGTCATCTGCCACGCCTGCAACTCTCCTCGCTGGGGCGCGAGGACAGCTCTAGTGGCCGCTAGCCAACTCCCAGGGCCGCTTGGACGCCGGAGCCTCGTCTTCTCGTCCGCGCAGACGGTCGTACTCATACACATCGCTCGTTGTACCGAGCGATTCGTTATAGAGACTCGTGCCGCCCGTCCACTGCGCCAATTCCTCGCTGAATGTGTGAATGGCATGCAATTGAGCTGCCGTTGCCGGCAATTCATATTGGGGAGTCTTAATGAACTTCTGATAACCGCGATCGAGCAACCGCGCCACCTGGCCACGCACCAGAATGCCGGGGTGCTCGGCAAATGCGGTTGGTCCGCTGTATTCATTGCGATCCGGGACCAGCACTGCAGCCACCCCGCACTTGCTGATTAACTGGCCATTCGAAACTCCAGCAAAGGGCGAAACCGCGAAGCCATGTGTGCGCAGGGTTTCGAGGACTTGGTCAAAGGTCGGGTGGAGGGTCTTTCTGGGCATAATTGAATCTCTATTTGCGAAGATAGGTAGGGCTGGTTCCTCTTCAAATCTCGCACACCAGGAGCTATCTCCGCAATCGATGTCCCCTGGGGGTCAAACTCGCTCTTCGCGCGTCCGCTTGTCCAGCCTTCTCGCATGGGCCGCCAATATGAGCACATTGCGCATGCAAAAATCGGTATTCGATGAACTTCGCTCCCACGGCGAGGAGGCTTATCCGCAGGAGAGTTGCGGAGTATTTGTCGGCCGCGTAGACGTTGAAGGATGGATCGTCGCATACGCGGTTCGTGCCGCTAACAGCCGAACGGACTCGCCGCTGAATCGATTTGCCATCGCACCCGTGGAACTGGTGAGGATTTTGCGCGAGGCCAGGAAGAATGGTTTGGAGATCGCCGGTTTTTATCACTCGCATCCCGATCATCCGGCAATCTGGTCGCAGACTGACCTGAAGGAAGCGCACTGGCTGGGGTGCTCCTACCTCATCACCGAAGTGACTGAAGGACGCGCCACAGCCACGAATTCGTTTCTTCTGTCAGGCGCAAGGGAAGAAGACAAACAGTTCGTTCCAGAAAGAGTTGAACTCCTCGACTGACATCCACTCTTCGGATCCCACTATCATCTCCAGATGCAATAACACTCTTTACAGGCCCACGTTGCAGGGCTAGTATTCGGCCACGTCTTAGAGCACCCGCGGTTCGTTCCCTCCTTCCCTCGTCGCAAGTGATCTCTGAGCTAGCCCAGGAGGTTACCCATGAAAGTGACACCCGTCCTATTCGGCTTATCCCTCGCATTGGTTTCAACAGGGATTGCCGTCGCCCAGGATTCCATGAAACCGCCCGCGATCCTTCAGATCACGCGGGAATGGATCAAACCCGGAAAGAACGGCGCAGTTCACGACAAGTCGGAAGCTGCGTTTGTCTCAGCCATGACCCGTGCCAAGGTCCAGGGCCACTACGTCGCTCTCAACTCGATGTCAGGGAAATCGCGAGCGCTGTACATCTCGCGTTATCCGTCTTTCCAGGCATGGGAAGACGACAACAAGAACATCGAGAAGAATGTGTCGATTTCAGCGGAACTCGATCGGGATGCCATGTCCGACGGCGATCTGCTCGACGGTCTCGACCAGGTCGTTTATGGCTACAGCGAAGAATTGAGCTTTCATCCGCGCCCTGACCTCTCGCAAGCCCGGTATTACCAGATCAACATCTTTCACGTGCGCCCAGGTCATCACAAGCAGTGGATGGAAGCTGTGAAGAGCTACAAGGAAGCCTGCGAAAAGGCCGACATTGGCGCCCATTGGGGGATGTACGAAATTATGTACGGCGCGGAGAGCGGCACCTTTATTGCTTTGAGCCACCGTGCCTCGCTGGCCGAAATCGATACGAGCCTCGCGAATGGCAAGAAAATGATGGAGGCCATGGGGGGCGAGGACGGCATGCAAAAATTTGACGAGCTCATGGGCGAAGCTGTGGACTCCTCGCGCGCCGAACTGTTCTCGATCAATCCCAAGCAGAGCTATCCCGAGGAAGTATGGATCAAGGGTGATCCGGACTTCTGGAAGCCGAAGGCGGCTCCTGCGAAGGCACCGAGGGCTGCCACGGCAAAACCCGCCGCAACTTCAACGCCCAAACCTGCATCGCGCTGAAACCAAAGCCCGGTTCGACCTGGAGCGGCTCCGACTACTCGGAGCCGTTTCTGCTTTTGTTAATCTGTAAAGGTAGCCTGGAGGCAGTTCTTCCTTGCGGCAAAATTAGATTCGCGTTCCAGGACACTTCCTTAAATCCACGTACGATCGAGAACTGACTGACCATGGCCACTGTAACCGAACCCTCCTCACTGCCTGAACTCTCAACCGATGACCTCTCGCGCTACTCGCGCCACCTGATCCTGCCCGAGGTGGGTATGGAAGGTCAGCGCAAACTGAAAGCCGCGCGTGTGCTATGTGTCGGTACGGGCGGGTTGGGCTCGCCGCTGGCGCTGTATCTGGCTGCGGCTGGCATCGGCACGCTCGGTCTGGTCGACTTCGATGTTGTGGACGCAAGTAACCTGCAGCGGCAGATCATCCACTCGACCAAAGACATCGGCCGCAAAAAACTCGACTCCGCTGCGGAGAAACTCATCGCGCTCAATCCTGCACTCAACGTCGTCAAGCACGACACAATGCTTTCGAGCGCCAACGCATTGGAGATTCTGAAGGCCTACGACATAGTCGCCGACGGCACCGACAATTTCCCCACGCGTTACCTGGTCAACGATGCCTGTGTCCTCTTGGGCAAGCCGAACGCCTATGGCTCAATCTTCAGGTTTGAAGGCCAGGCCAGCGTGTTTGCGACCAGGGAAGGACCCTGCTATCGGTGCCTCTATCCTGAGCCGCCACCGCCCGGCCTAGTTCCAAGTTGTGCCGAAGGCGGAGTGCTGGGAATTCTACCCGGCCTCGTCGGCGTGATCCAGGCGACCGAAGTCATCAAGCTGATTCTTGGCAAGGGTAGCCCGCTGATCGGCCGCCTATTGCTGGTGGATGCGCTCAGCATGCGCTTCCGCGAATTGAAGCTGCGTAAAAATCCCGAATGCCCGGTGTGCGGCGAGAATCCGACGGTCAAGGAACTGATCGACTACGAACACTTCTGCGGAATTGTGCCCGAATCAAAAGAGGAGAAGGCCGTGAAGAATGGTATTCCGCAGTTGAGCGTGAAGGATCTGAAGCAGCGCATCGATACCGGCGAGGACGTTTTCATCCTCGATGTCCGCGAGCCCTACGAGTACCAGATCGCGCAGATCGGCGGAAAGCTGATTCCGCAAAATGACGTCCCGCAGCGACTCGCCGAAATTCCTCGCGACCGCGAGATCGTGGTGCAATGCCGATCCGGTGCGCGCTCGCAACGGATCGCCGAATTCCTCAAGCAATCGGGATACACCCAGGTCGTAAATCTTGCTGGCGGCATTCTTGCATGGAGCGACGAAATCGACCCGAAGGTGCAGAAGTACTGAGCGGTCTATAACAATGCATGTCTGCAGAATGGGAGACCCATGATCAAGGTAAGCATCTTGTATCCCGGCAAGCCGGGCAGCCGCTTCGATGTTGATTATTACCTTCAGGTCCACATGCCAATGGCCGTCAGGCTTCTCGGCTCCGCAGTGAAGACAGTATCAGTGGAGATCGGCCTCAGCGGGGCAATGCCCGGTCAACCCGCTCCATTCGCCGCTATTGTCGGGTTCACCTGCGAATCCGCGGAGGCCTTCAATGCGGCTTTCCTTCCGGTCGCAGGTCAGCTTCAAGGCGATATCCCGAAGTACACCGACATTGAACCTGTGATCCAAATCAGCGAAATCCGCGAAATCTGATTCGCGCACGCGTGTGCTGCCCTTTCAGGATGTGGATGCAGATCGGGCTATCTCGAGAGGACCGGCCTTGCTTGGTTCAGCTGGCTTCCCGTTCTCTTCCATCTTGCCGAAGATCATTTTCCCACTGGCAGTCTGCAGTACGCTGGTCACGGAAATCTCAACCGCACGGCCAATCATCTTGCGCGCGTGATCCACAACCACCATGGTGCCGTCATCCAGATAGCCGACGCCCTGGTTGTATTCCTTGCCCTCTTTGAGGATGAGCACATTCATCTTTTCGCCGGGCAGCACAACAGGCTTGAGCGCATTGGCAAGGTCATTGATGTTCAGGACTTCGACGCGATGGAGATGGGCCACCTTGTTCAGGTTGAAGTCATTGGTCACAACCTTCGCTTCCCACTTTTTTGCGAGTTCGAGCAGTTTGAGATCAACTTCCCGGATAGACGGAAAGTCATCCGGAACAATCTGCACCTGGATGTTGGTGTTGGACTGCATGCGTTGCAGCATGTCTAGTCCGCGCCGTCCGCGCTGCCGTTTTGAACCGTCGGTTGAGTCGGCAACGATCTGCAACTCGCGAAGAACAAACTCGGGGACAACCATCATGCCATCGATAAAACCGGCTTCGGCGATATCGGCAATGCGTCCATCGATGATCACGCTGGTATCCAGCACCTTCGCGCTCTTTCGAGTCGGGCGATCACCGGCGAACCAAGTGCCAAAAGCCGCGGGATTGAGCAGATCGCCCTTGCTGGCGCCGACCAGAAGGCCCACATAGGTCATCAGCAGCAGAACAAAGATCTGGAGCACTGCCGAAGTGGCCGAGTTGAGCGGGGCTGAGCGAAGCACCAGGCAGAATAGCGCCGCGCCAAATATCCCCAGCACGCTTCCCGCAACCGCACCGATAAGCCGGCGCAAACTGAGGGCGCGCACACGAAGTTCAAATACGATGACAGCGCACGCAGCCAGCGCACCACCAGCCGCTCCTGCCCAACCAGTTACGCCGAAGGGGTGAAGGAAATAACAAACTCCGGACAGTAAGGCAACAAAAAGAAGACGAACAAGAATGAGATCCATAAAGCCTGCTTCCACTGGTGGGGAAGAACATACACCAGTATGGATACCGTTGGCGAGTATGCCCACAGGGCCGTTCGATCGTCAAGGGGCAGGGCGATGGCAAGCGCACAAGACATTCGGTACGACTACTTCCGGGGCGCTGACCTTGCAGCGGGTGCCGTCGCCCCGGATCGAATCGATATCAGGAGGCTACGGCAAGCTCGGTGTTGACCAGGCGCGACACTCCCTTGCGCGGCCCACGCTTTCGAGCGCTCATGATCTTCACCCGCTCAAGCAGTTCCTGCGGGGAGCAGGTCTTTTTGGCCAGCAGGGCATCGGCTCCATGAATCTGGCCATTCATCTTTTGAGGGTCGCCCAGGATCACCATCGGAACATGGGAAGCAATTTGTTTGAGTTTGAGGACAAGCTGATCGCCGCCCATCTGGGGCATGGCATGGTCAGTCAGAACGAGGTCAATCTGGTGATCGGCGAAGAGTGCGATGGCTTCCTGACCGTTGGTGGCGGATAGTACGCGGTAACCGTTTGTTACCAGCATGAACGTCAGGACGGATAGATCCTGCTCGTTATCGTCTACGCAGAGAATTACTTTCTTAGGCCGCATGTTAAGGGTCCTGCTCCTGTTCGTTAGATTTTTCTCGACCTGTTCCGAGGCGCAATACAGCGCAGCCCGTTTGTTGGCCGGGCAGGCTCGTCAGGTCCGGGGCCGTCGGCCGCGGCACGGCCCCTGTCACGGGATTGGAGGCACACTAGACCGCCCGAGTGGACACTCAACAGTAAAGAGTGCGACCCCTCCAGACGCCTTCGTCTGCAATCAATCCGTATGAGGGGAGACCTCGCTGCGGTCAGATTGTGTTTGAAGCCGTTATGAATGCCGGATAATTCCCGGCTGAACTGCGTTCAATGCTTGCGCAAGAGTACGGAGCGCGGAACTACATGAAAAGAGAGAACAGGAAGCGAAACTCTGCATGAAAACTATCTTGTAACAAAGGAAAAACTGCCAGAATGAACATAGAAAGTAACTTGCCTTGATTAAATTCTGTTGAAAGCTTGTGTATTACGGCAGGAAAAGCTGCCCCTTTGCAACGCGAACAGTGCTGCCTCCAACGCGCACATCGCCGACCTTCCCGGAAACGAGATCGGCACCCAGAAATAAATCGCTTGCGCGACCAATTTCGACCCCTTGCTGAACGTGAATTTGTCGCCGCGGCGCGACCAGTCCGTGGCCCACAAGGTAGCTGATGGCGCAGCCTGCTGCGGAGCCTGTGGCTGGATCCTCGCCGCCGTTAAATTGCATTCGCGATCTCCATGCGGGCTCGTCATTCCCGGTGGGTCCAAGAACATAAAACCAGCGGCCACCCTTTTCGCGGAGGTATTTCGTCGCTTCTTCCTGGTCAACCCTGAGGCGTGCCAGTGCCTCGTGGGAACACAACGCGACGATCGCGAAAGGCGTGCCCGTTGAGACGACCTGAGGGGGAGCAGCAGCGTGAAGGTCTTCGACACTCAGCCCCGTCAGGCGAGCGACCGTTTCGGGATCAAGCTCGGCGCCAAACTCCGGGTCGCGCTGAGTCATCTCTCCGAAGAGGCTCCCGGACTTGAAGCGAACCGGTATCCGACCAATGTTGAGAGCGAGCGTGATGGTATCTCCATCAAGGGTTTCGGGCGCCGAGAGCTTGAGCACGCTTGCGGTCCCCAGCGTTGGATGGCCCGCAAAGGGCAGTTCCTCCAGCGTCGTGAAAATGCGCACGCGTACACCTTCACGCTTTTCTGTCTCGAGGTCGCTACGCCGAATGAACGTGGTCTCTGACAAGTTGAACTCGCGCGCGATGGCCTGCATGCGCTCCGTCGCAAGACCGATGGTGTCAAAGACGACGGCGAGTCCATTGCCCTTGAGGGCGGTCTCAGTGAAGACGTCAACAACCTGATAATCAAGTGCCTGACTGGGAGGGGCAAAGGTCGCCATGCTCCATTATGAATCTGCTTGAAGATGCGTTGTTCACAGGCAGGTTCAAAGCGTCATCAAAGGAGGCGGAATGCGTGTTCCGGAGCTATCTAGGAAGTGGCGCATTCGCCGGGCTTCCGCTCGCTGTATGGCTACCAGCCGCTTCTGTCGCCGGATGTGATCGTCGTTGTCGAGATGCGCAAGTTGGGCTTCATCGTCATCGGCGTCCTTCTCCAGGCGATCGATGCGCTCTTCGATCAGAACACGGAATCGGGAGCTGATCTCGAATCCTTCACGAGCACCCGTACCAGCGTCTTCGATGGACATTGCGAACTCCCTGGCTGAGGGGCTTGAGAGAAATTCGAGGCATCAAATCAAGTTTTCCCAGCCACCGCCGATGGTAGCGATGGGTTTTTTTTCGCGCTAGATTACGAAGTCGCGAAACTAGGGTAATCGCCTTGATCTGAAAAACGACGATGCCGGAGAGTTACTCTCCGGCATCGCATGTGAGGCGGGACGTGGATGAGTTTAACGGCTCATGCCGCTGCCAGAGCCCTGCGGAGCTGCAATAACTGCTACAACCATCCGCGTACCCTCATCGAGATGAATGTCCCGTCGCGCACCGACCAGCAATCCGGATGCATTCGAGAAGGGCAGGCCATTGATGTCGTTTGCGAGCAGAACCCCCGGAATCGACGTGGTGCGAATGGCAATATTTCCCTGGCGCGCCACAATACTGCCAGGAGCAGGCATGCCGTCGTTCGTGGTTTGATCTGTCTGCCCTGGTTGAGCCGTAGTATTCGACGTCAAGCCCGGCCGAGTGTTGTTCTGGCTCATGATGCCGCCCGATCCGTTCGTGCCTGGGGAGGAAGAGGTTGGCCCACTGGGGGTGCTGGGCGAAGCCGGACTGGCTCCCAACGCGCTCGGAACGCTATTGTCCATTCCGCTGCTGGCTGCGGGAGAGACCGACTGAATGACAGATTCGATCGCCACCGTCTGGCCGCCCATTAATTCAGCCTTATCAAACTGGATCGCAATCTGTGAGTTTTCTTTGCCATCTCCGCGCGCCTGCACATTGGAGACGTGGCCGATCAGTTTCGATCCCTTGGGAATATCCGCACCACCCGGGAATTTCAGATCTTCCCTGGTCTTCATTACCACGCTGTCTCCTTGCTTGGCAGATTTGGAGTCGAGTTGGCTGACCAGTTCGCCTGTCACAGGCTTCAAGTCGGCCGCTGCGGCACTGGGTCCCGCGTTGCTGGCACCTTGCTGCGATTGCGCCCCCGGAGCGGTCGACGAGTGAGCCTGTTGCGTTTGCTGGTCCTGTTGTTGCTGGGTAGGCTGCTGTTGTGCAGGAGAGGGGAAACTGGAAAAAGTGGCAAGCGCCACCGCGATCACTGTGGCTGCTTTCATGAGAGTGTCCTCCATTGGTTCTCCATCCTGGTCGGCCGTTCGGTTCACGGCGCGAAAAAACTGCTTGCCCTGATGTAGAGTGCAAGAGCATCGCCAAAGGGAGGTCGATTCTGGACCTGAACTTCAAATAGTCCACATCTCAATTAAAACAAGACGTTTGCATATTCCCAGATTTTGAGGAGAGTCGCAGGGTAAGAAGGGGAGCAGCGCAGTTAGTGTGCGGGCGTGTAATTTCTCGCGTGTATAAATTTCTGCGTTCGGCCTATCGACCCTCAGGCGCGGGTGCGTAATAGCCTCTGCGGACCTGCACCTTCATATCATCGCCTTTGCATTGGACAGAAATGTGGCGGAACGTGCCGTCCTGCTTGGCGTTAGTGGGCGTATAGCTGGCCAGATACTCGGTACGCAGTTCCTCTTCGATTTGCTCGAAGGCGGCGTCGAGTTTCTTGCCGTTGGCGCCCACGTTGATCAAGCGGCCGCCGCTCTCTTCAGAGATTTTCTTGGCGGCGGAGTATCCGTTGTAGCCGAAGCCGCCATAGAAGCTGGGTTCGGCGATGAGGATGACGTAGACGATCGTGTTCGCCTTCTGCGCGGCTGCAATGGCTTCCTGAATCTTGTGATCGCTGCCCTGGTCGTCGCCGTCGGTGAGGATGATCATCGCCTTGCGGCCATTCTGCTGCGCCATCTTTTCATTCGAGGCAAGGTAAATCGCGTCGTAGAGAAGCGTGCCTTTCGGCGTTCCGTGGATCGGGATGGTGCCCCCGCCGAGCCCCGGAATGCCGGAACCGCCGTTGCCGCCTGCGGTGTTGATCTGCGCTTTGTCCATGGCATGAGTCAACATGCGTGCGCTGTTGGTGAAGTCCTGCAGTAGGTCGACGTTGACGTCAAAGGACAGCAGGAACGCCTGGTCCTTGGATTTGAGGACGCGCTCGAGAAATTGGCTGCCGGCCTGCTGTTCCAGTGGCAGCACGTCAATCTGGCTGCCCGACGTGTCCAACAGGATGCCCAGGGTGAGCGGCAGATGCGTTTCCGCGTTGAAGTTTTTCAGCGTTTGCGGGACTTTGTCTTCCGAAACCGAGCAGTCATCCTTGGTGAGGTGAGGCACGAGTTCGCCGGATTTGTTCTTTACCGTGAAGAAGAGATCAACGAGGTTAACGTTGAGCTTGAGAGTCCCCATCGACTCTTCCTCGGGAGGCGGAGGCGGCGCGTTGCTCACCGGAGGGGCGTCAGGCGATGGAACAAGCTGTCCCCAGGCTGCTGCCGCAAGAAGAGGCAGGGCAACGATCAGAAGGGCGAGGTTGCGGGGGACACGCATGCTGGTAATAGGTTTGACGAAAGAAGCGGTCTGAAAGAGAGCATAGCTTAACTCTTTCCGGTGGTTCAGGGCAAACCTGCGAGACGGCGGCGCGTCTGATACTCTGACGGGTGCAGCCCTTTCCCTCTGTTTTGCCACGAAAGGGGTGCATCTGCAGACCAATAAACCGGCTGGCGCAGTGTCGTATGGGGAGGAAAGAATACCTGTGGACCTTGGTTTTAAAACACTGGCGCTGACCGCACTTCTGAGTTCCTCGTTGAGCTTCAGTCCGGCGGCTTTTGCACAGACACCGACGCAGCAGACTCCGGCTGACCAGCAGGCCGTTCCGGATGCTCCTGCCCCACAGACTCCCTCGTCTCTGAAGAGTCTTGGACCGCTGACCCCTGGTATCGGATCACCGTCCACCTCCGGCCCCTCGAGCACTTCAACAGATGTGCCCCAGCAGGCGCCCTCCACCCAGCCTCCGCCTAGCCAGACCAAGGACGTGCAGACGACCGCGCCGGAGAACATGACACCGGAGGACATCGGATCGAAGTTGGTTGTGAATACCACCTACGTAGAAGTCCCGGTCACCGTAAAGGACACGAAGGGAAAGCCGGTTGCAGGGCTGACTTGGCGCGACTTCAAGGTTTACGAGAACGATACATGGGAACCACTCAAGATCTTCACCGTCGATCCGGCTCCGCTGTCGATTGCATTTGTCATTGACCAGAGCCTCACGTCTGACGTGATGGCGAAGGTGAATGACTCGCTGAGTGCGTTTCAGGGCGCGCTCTCGCCCTACGACGAGGTCGCAATCTTTTCCTACAACAATGGCCCACGCGAGTGGACCGGGTTTACCGGTGCGCAAGGCAATCGGGTACCCGCTGTCCTGGCGCTGGCCAAGTCAGTCGGGCGCGACGATCTCGTGCCCATCAATAGCGGTCCTTTTGCTGGTTGCGCCATCACCAAAAATGGCGGCTGCGTCGATTCGAATCCGACCGTCACGCAGGGTGGTTCCACTGGCAACCCGTCGTTCATCACGATTCCCAAGGAAATCCACACCCTCAACGACGCGATCCTCAAGGCTGCCAAGGAACTCTCGACGCGTCCCCAGGGACGCCGGCGCATCATCTACGTGATCTCTGACGGCAAGGAGTACGGCAGCAAAGCGACATACAAAGACGTCCTGCACTATCTGCAGGCCAACAAGATTGCGGTCTATGGCACTGCTGTCGGCGACTCAGCGCGCTGGGGCGAAGGGTATATCAGCCGTCTGCACTTGCCCTTCACCATGTATGACAACCGGTTGTATGGGTATGTGGCGGCGACGGGCGGCGTTCTTGATTCAGAGGGCAGCCTGAACGGGATCGAGAAGAGCTATGCCAAGATCGCTGAAGAGGCACGCAACCAGTACACGCTCGTTTACGCCAGCCACGAACCTCTGATCGATGGTAAATACCGGAAGATCGAGGTGCGCGTGAATCGTCCAGGCGTGGAAGTCATCGCGAAAAAGGGCTACTACCCCTCCGGCCAGGACTACCAGAAATAAACATGAGCTCTTCGGGAGCTGCGGCGGGTTTCGGTCTGCTCTCCGCCACCAGCTGGGGCGGGTCAGACTTCGCCGGCGGCTGGGGCGCGCGCCGGGCCTCTTCGCTGCTCGTCACAGCTTCAGGACAGGTCGTGTCGCTTGCTGCGCTTCTGGCGATCTGCCTGGTGCTGCGGCTCGCGGTGCCGGGAATGAGCTACCTGATCTACGCCGCGATCGGCGGATTTGAAGGGGCGATCGCGCTGGCAGTCTTTTACCGGGCGCTCGCGATGGGTGCCATGGGCCTGACTGCCGCTTTGACCGGCATCATGACCGCGCTTGTACCGGTTGCATTCGATCTCATTCATTCCGGTTGGCCCAGCTCGATCACCTTTGCGGGCCTGGCCATCGGTCTGGCCGCAATTTGGCTGATTTCGCATTCCCCTGCGAAGGAGGGCGCGGATACTTCCCAACGCGCACTCTTGCTGGGAGCAAGTGCCGGAGTTGGGTTTGGCGCTCAGTTGATTCTCTTCAAGACAGCTGCCGCCGGTGGCGTTTTGTGGGCGCTCACCTCCGGCAGAATCGCGGGCGTCGCTGCGATTCTGCTGGTAGTCGCAGTGGCTCCGCCCAAGGGGCCCTGGCGAGGGTTTTGGGTCGCCGGAATCATCTCCGGCACACTGGATACAGTCGGAAACCTGTTCTACATGCTGGCTTCGCAACTGGGTCGTCTCGACGTGGCTGCGGTCATCTGTTCTTTGTATCCCGCAGGAACGATCCTGCTCGCAGGGATCATTTTGCGGGAACACCCAACGAAGCGCCAGATCGCGGGGATGGGGTTGGCGCTTGCTGCGGTGGCGCTGCTTAGCACTTAGCACCAAAAAGGCACAAACACAAAGGCCCATGCCGTCTGGCACAGGCCCTTTCAAACCTTGAGAAATCTGAGCAGTTTGTCCGAAAACCTAATCGCGCACGAAGCTCGGGTTTATCCCTGCTTCGGAGGCTCGTTGCTCGCGGGAGGCGGCGGGGGCGGTGTTTGCGTGCTCTGCTGAGTCGTAGGAGGCGCGGGATCGGTTACGCCCTTGATGCCTTCCCTAAACCCTTTCAATCCTTCGCCTAGCCCCTTGCCGAGCTCTGGTAGCCGCTTGGCGCCGAAAAGCAGAAACGCCACAATCGCCAGCAGAATCAGATGCCATGGCTGTAATAGATCGCCCATCGTGTATCCTTCCGCGCGTCCTGTGTGGGGCCGCGCTTTTCACCCTCAATTGTCGCACAAAGCTATCTGCCCGGTGTGATCAATGCCACTCGTGTTCATACCGCTTGGCTGTTTGTCCTTCAAGTACGTCAGTTCACCTTTGCTGGATTGCCCAGCCGAGCGGTCACCATTGTGAAAAAGCTGCGCAAGTCTTCTTCGTCGCCGAGGGTCAGCCGACGATAGACCTTCATCAGTGGGAAAAGCCTGGATCCGCGCACATCCACCGCCGGTACGGCATGTTCGCCTCCTGGGTACTGCGTCATCTCCCAGGAACCGGCGTAGCGCTGGCGAAGCATTTCACCCAGGTAGCTGCCCCACAAGCGAGATTCGAAATCGAGATCGATTTCCAGGCTCTCGCTAAGCAAGACAAGAATCTCATCCAGCGCATTGATCGAATCCGAGGAGAAATCGAGTGTTTGCCGGAAATTGTCCTTCGCCACCTCGACCGCCGCCTGTGCGTAGCCCTCCATCATGGCTCCCAGGTCGGGGAACGCGTGCGACTCCAGTTTCTGGCGCAGTTTGCTCATCACCAATAAAGACTAAATCTTCGCCGCGAAGGTAGCGCGCAGAATTGTAACCTCCTGGCAAGCCGATGCATCCCTATGGCAGACTTAAAGTGGCCACTGGAGGATTCCCACCCATGAAATTGACGAAGCTTCTGAGTCTGGTTGCGGTCGTGGCGTTGACTGCGGGGCCGGCACTTTCCGCCAATCGAGACATCTACCCGGATCCGTCGCAGGCCAAGGGTGACGTCGCGGCCGCGCTTAAGACCGCAGCCGCAACCCACAAGCGCGTGATCATCGACTTCGGTGGGAACTGGTGCGGCGACTGCCAGGTGCTGGACATCTACTTTCACAACCCTGAAAACCGCCCGATCCTCGAATCAAATTACGTTCTGGTGCACGTCAACATCGGACACATGGACGAGAACGTAGACATCGCCGAGCATTACGGTGTCCCCCTCAACAAGGGCGTTCCGGCATTGGCTGTGTTGAGCGACACAGGCAAGCTGCTCTATAGCCAGAAAAGCGGCGAATTCGAAGCCATGCGCCGCATGCAGGCGAATTCCGTTACCAGTTTCCTGGTCCAGTGGAAGCCGACCAAGCCCGGCTGCAGCGTGACGGTGGTGACTTGCTAAACAGCCCTATTGGCTCAGCGGCGCCAGGTGCTTGGTGTTCTGGTAGGTGTACTGGATGCGGTGAATCACGGTGATGGTCGAGAGCACCGCCAGGACCCAAAGCACCGGTGCCATCGCGCCGAAGTGCTCGAAGAGCGCACCCAGAAGAATAAGCACGATGCGCTCGGGGCGCTCCATGAATCCCACTTTGCATGAGCCAATCAAAGCCTCGGCGCGCGCTCGCGTGTAACTCACCATCAACGACGTGACCATGACAAAGGCAACCAGCACCACGTAACGGAAGCGGTTGATGCGGCCGTAATAGACGAGCAGGCCGAAGAAAAGCACCACGTCCGAATAGCGGTCGATGACCGAATCGAAAAAAGATCCAAACACCGTGACCTGGTTGTTGCGACGGGCGACTCGTCCATCCAGCATGTCGAAGATTCCCGCGCCGAAAATGACCAACCCGGCATAAAAAAACATGCGATCGTGGTTCGTCGCATTGGCATGACCGAAGAGAAACGCCGCGATGATGTTGATCACGAGCCCGATGAACGTGAGTGCGTTGGGAGAGATGCGGGTCAGTGCAAGGCCATGCACGATTCGATCAAGAAGCCAGCCGCACGCGCGGCCAAAAGCACTGGTCCAAGTCATTCTTGCTTCCTTACTTCTCTGTGCCGGTCCCGGCCTCTTCTTCGTCTTCGACCACTTCATCGTGGACGGTGGTCAATCTCAAGATTTCCAGCTCGCGCTTGCCGTTGGGGGTGACGATGGTGGCGATATCGCCGACCTTCTTGCCCACAATGCCGCGGCCGATCGGCGAGGTCGTCGAGATCAGTCCCTTGGCCACGTCCGATTCCTCGCTGGTGACGAGCCGATACACGATCTCTTCTTCTTTGGTGGAGTCGTAAACCACGACCGTCGAACCGAAGCCGGCCCTGTCATGCGGAATGTTGGCCAGGTTCACAAGTGAGAGCTCCGCCATGCGACGCTTTAGCTGGCCCAGCCGAGCATTCACGAACTCCTGCCGCTGCTTCGCCATGTGATACTCGGCGTTCTCTGACAGGTCTCCCATGGCAACGGCCTTCTTGATCTCTGCCGGCAGCTCGTGAGCAAGCTCATGCTCAAGGGCAGCGATCTCTTTAAGCAGCTGCTTTTTGATGTGATCTGGCATCCGTGATCCGTGGCGGCAGGCGGGGTGCTCAACCGCGAAAAATGATACGTCTAGACCTTTCATTATACGCGGCTGAACGGCGCAGGAGCCGACAGCGCCTAAGGCTGCACCGTCGTGCAGTGCGCGTCGAGACCCATGGATCGAAGCTCCTATTCGTCGGATTGTTCCGCGTGCTTGTCCAGGAAAGATTGCAGGATCAGTGTGGCGGCGACCTGGTCAACCACACGGCGATGATCCTGCCGGGCACGGCCTGATTCGTAGAGCAACTGGTGTGCCTCATGCGTGGTCAGGCGCTCGTCCCAAAGTTGTATCGGTAACCCGGCCAATTCGCCCAGCTCGGCGGCGAAGGCCTGTACCTTTGCGGCCTGAGCACTGAGTTCTCCGCATAGCGTCAAAGGATTTCCAACCACGACGCCCACTACCGCATAACGCCGGCAAAGGCGTGCAATCGAACGAAGGTCCTCGCGCACATTGCGGCGCCGTTCGAGGGTGAGAACAGGTTGCGCAGTTAGGCCCAGCTCGTCGGAGACAGCAATCCCGATTCGCTTTGAGCCTACGTCGAGCGCGAGATAACGCGGAATTGGCGCCTCGGCCACCTAACCTCCGTATCCCCTTGAATTTCTAGAATCTCACTTTAACGGCACGCACGGGACTCCAAGTCGTCCTCCATCCAATTGAGGCCCGGTACAATCGAATAAGAACGAGAATCCGCGGGGCTGTAAGCCGCGTCTTATCTTGAGGAAGGGTGTTCTAGCATACATGGCGTCACGCCGCACTCGGGGGAACCGGAAGAAGAGAGGGTTCGGCGCGGCGGGGTTCTTTCTGGCGCTCTTCCTGATCGCGTTGCTGGCAGCAGGTGCAGCCGCGTGGATGGTCTTCACGCCGTTCGGACCTTCGGCCGAGACCTTCATCGATATTGCTCCGGGCTCCTCGACAACGCGCATTGCACAGCAACTGGAATCGGCTGGCGTAATTCGCAGCCAATTCGCCTTTGACCTGTGGCGCTGGGTGCGAAAGGGCAAGCTGAAAGCCGGAGAGTACCGTTTCGACCATCCGACGCCGCTGACGGATGTGTACGACCGCATCGCGCGCGGCGATGTTTATACCGTTGCGGTGACTGTCCCAGAGGGGGCAAGCATTTTTGACGTGGCCACGCGCCTGGAACAGGCAGGCATCGTGACGCGTAATGAGTTTCTTGATCAGCAAGCGCGTCTGGCCGAGCTGGTGGCCGACATCGATCCGCAGGCAAAGACCCTGGAGGGTTATCTGTTCCCCGATACGTACCGGTTTCCGCGCAAAACAACACCGGCACAGATTGCTGCGGCCATGGTCCGGCAATTTCGGCTCGAGGCAGCCGGAATCGGTTTGAAAGAAAATGTGCACGAGGTGGTGACGCTGGCCTCGCTGGTGGAACGAGAATCAGCCTTGGATTCGGAGAGGCCGCTGATCGCCAGCGTGTTTGAAAACCGTCTCGCCAAACACATGCCGCTGATGACCGACCCCTCGGTGATCTACGGTCTGGAAGTCAAGAATGAATGGCGAGGGAAAATCTACCAGAGCGACCTGACGCGGGATACGCCATACAACACTTACTTGCATGCTGGTCTTCCACCAGGCCCCGTAGCGAATCCGGGACTGCCTTCGCTGCGTGCTGCTATGGATCCAGCCCAGTCGAACTATCTCTACTTTGTGGCTGCCGGCGCTAACCCGCAGGGCAAATCGCTGTTTTCGACAACCTTGGAAGAACACACTCGAAACGTCTCCGGTTACCGGCGCGCAGTGAAGAAGGCGGACCGGCGATGACGGTTCGTAGATCATTCAGCATCAGCGCTCTGGCGCTCCCTTTTTTGTTGACTGGGTGTTCGTTGCTCCCCATGAAGCGGCATTTGCCCGTGCCCAAGGCGCCGTCCAACGTGCAGACGGCCACGCCCGAAGAAATAGTCGAACAGGTGAATCGCCGGTGGGATGACTTCCAAAATCTAACGGCCACTGTGGAGATCCAGGCGACCCTATTCAAGCCGCAGGAGGGATTGGCGACAGATTATCCAAGCTGCCGAGGATATATCGTTATGGAAAAGCCGAGTCATCTGCGCGTTGTTGGCACGTATCTCGGCATTAAAGTGTTCGACATGGCGAGCGATGGGAACACGTTCACCCTCGTAATTCCGCAGAAGAACAGGGCGATCCAGGGTCCTAATTCTGTCACGAAGAAATCGGATAATCAGTTTGAGAACCTGCGGCCGGGGTTTTTCTTTGATGCCATGATGGTGCGCGGCGTGGAGCCGGAAGACTACTTCACGGAAACCTCCGATACCGAAACCATTGAAGATGCAGCCAAGAAGCACCTTTACTTGATGCCGGAGTACGTCCTTAATATCACTCGCCATGCTCCCAACGGAAGCCGCAGAGATACGCCCGTTCGCGTAATCACCTTTCATCGAGACGACCTGTTGCCCTCTAACCAGGACCTCTACGACGGCGAAGGAAACCTCGAGAGCCAGGTTACATATTCCGCTTACAAGGCATTTGGAGACACAAAATTTCCAACGAAAGTTGTAATCAAGCGGCCGCTCGAAGGAATCACGATCGTCCTGACTGTCGAAAAGGTAGACAAAAATCAGAAACTACCGGCCGGCGAATTCACCGCAAAGATTCCCTCTGGCACAACGATCCAACACCTGCAGTAGACAGACCGTGTGTCCGACCGGTGCTCAAACCGATCCGCCACCGGCACGGCCGGTCTTGTTGAGCTCGCCGTAGAAGCCGAGATCCCGGCCCTCCTGCATCTTGGTGATGTAGACGATCTGCCCATAATGCAGGCCGAAATGCTCGACCACCTGGTAAACCGCCGCTAGCCCGCTCACGGTGTAGCCCTGGATATGCCAGGTCCCAAGCAATTCCTCCTCGGTAAGCCGCGCCAGCACCTTCGCGGCCTCGTCCAGCGTCTGGCCGAGACGAGCCAACAGGTCGGCAGCCGAAAGGTCGCCGGTGGCGTTGAACTCCGCGGGGCGGTCGCGTTTGTCTTCCAATCGGTTGAACGACGCAACCAGCCACTGCCAGACGTTTCCATTCAAATGCAGGATGAGGTTGCCTATGCTGTTGCTGGCGTCGTTGGGCCGCCACCAAATCTGCTCGTCGCTGAGCGGTTCAACAGCTTTGCGCAGACGCGGCCAGTATTGTTCGAACAGCTTGCGGCGAGAAAACTCGAGGAAAAGTTCGCATGCAGGATCGGTTGGCATGAAAGTGCGCCTCCTGGGCGAACTCGATTTTATCGAAACGGCCCCTGACACACAGCCGCCGAAGTCGAACCCGATGCGAACGGTGTCCGATTTCGGCGGTGGTGTTGCCTGACGCTATATCTATATCGGATGAAGTCCCTGAGGAAGAACGATCCGGATGCGAAATTGTATGCCACGCATCCGGATCATTGGCTTTCTAATCGTTTCTAAGTCTCGCCGGCGTTGTTGTTAGGAGGCAAGTGCCTGGATGCTGTCGACATGGATCATTTTCGAGTTCCCGTCGAGACGGCCTGTGACCTTCACAGTCTTGCCTTCGAAGGCTTGCGCACGCGACGTGTCATCCAGCTTATAAACGCTGCCCGATGAATCGCGAAGCACATACTGTTCGCCATCCTTCACCACCGTCCCAGTGAAAGTCGTGGTTTTCGCCGAGTCCTGGTTTGGCATTGCTTGATCAGGAGAGGTCTGGGAAGGCGGAGTCTGGGGTTCCTGGATCAGCGGCATCGGGGTAGCAGAGTGAGGGGTGGTAACTCCCCAAGCTTGAACGCTCGCCAACAAAAGGGCGCACGAGGAGAGACCGAGAAGCATGTGCATTTTAGTCGATTTCATATTTAACCTCCGGGGTTAAGCACTCCCACTTTCTGCCCCTCATCAGACCTTTCCGACGAGGAAAACAGGTGGAACGTCCTCATCTAGCGAACACAATAGCTTGCATGCAATGGGCCATAGCACTCGTGCTTTCGTTCGAATGAGTTGCCAACCGCCGTTGAGTTTTGATGCCGGGTAAGAACTACCGAGTGGGAAAAAAGTGCTGATACTCCCTGACCGATCGACGAAATACCGCAGGAGTGTGACATCCATTTGAGCCTGGGGTGTGCTAGCATCCCGGCAAGCATCTGCCGCCCAATTCCAGAAGGATTTCAGGCATGGAAACGACGCTGCGCCCTTTATCCCTTGGCGAGATTCTCGATCGAACCGCCGAACTCTACCGCTCAAATTTCCTTCTCTTCGCTGGCATCTCGTCGGTGTATGGCGGCATCCTCCTCGTGCTCAGCCTGATACAGATCGGCGCGCAACGGGGCGCGCTGGCCATGCACATGAAAACCGGCCTGATTGTGGTGTCGGTGATCGGCCTTGTCGTTCTCTGGCTCGCCATCTTTGTGACCGGCGGCTTGGCCATGGCAGCCAACACCCGCGCCGTCGGGTGGGTGCACTTGGGTGAGCCGGCCAGCATCGGCACGGCGTATCGCACCATCCTCCCGCGCACGGGACGCTATTTGTGGCTGATGACCATCACGTACTTTCGGGCGTGGTTTCCCTGCGTGCTCGTCTACGGAGCCTATGCTGCGCTGATTCTCGTTTATATCCGCCCCACAGGGCTCCTTACCCCTCACGCCGCGCCGCCTTCTTCGAAAACGTTGGTTGTTTTCCTGGCATCGAGCGTCGCGTTCCTCTTCCTGCTCGTGGGCTCAATCGTGTACGGCATCATCATGAGCCTGCGTTACTCGCTGGCCGTGCCCGCATGCACTGTAGAGAACCTGAAGGCGCGCGACGCTATCCGGCGCAGCATTCAACTCAGCAAAGGCTCGCGCGGACGCATTTTCATGCTGGGGCTGCTTGCTCTGATTATCCAATTGGGATTGACCGGCATCACCCAGGGCTTTTTCATCGTAGTGGGAATCAAACACCACGGAATCCTGCCAGTCTGGATGAGTGTGCTGCAGCAGTTCCTCGCATTCCTGACCAACACATTCGTGGGACCGATTTACGCGACGGGCTTTACCCTTTTCTATTACGACCAGCGCGTCCGCAAAGAGGGCTACGACATCGAACGCATGATGCATGCGGCTGGGATGACCGAACCTCGCCCCGCGCTTGATTCTGGATCCTTGATGAGCGAAGTTGTGTCTTTAGAAGGCGGGAGCGGGCATGAATGAACAACTCCATCCGCTGACCTTGTCCGAGATTCTCGACCGCACGGCGCAACTTTACCGTTCGCGTTTCCTTGTTTTTCTGGGTATCGGAACCATTCCCGCGGGAACGGTATTTGTCTTCGCCGCGGGAACCTTTGCCTTCTTCATCTGGATGGGCTCGAATGCAAGAAACGGCGCGACCGTGGCGGATGCGCTTGTCTGGGTTTTTCTCATCCTGCTCGTGGTCCTTGCGATCCCGGTCAGCCTGGGTGCCAGCGCGCTGGGAGAAGCCGCCATGAGCGATGCCGCAGCGCGCCTTTTCCTCGGCGATAAGATCACCATCCGAAGCGCTTACCAGGCAGCGTCGAAGCGCGGCTGGCGCTACGTGGGTCTTTTCACTTTGCAAGGACTTGTGATCGTTGGCGCGCCTGCCGCTGTCTTCTTGATTGCTCTGATTGCGATGATCGCTGGCAAGGTAAGAGGCGTTGCGACAAACGACCAAAGTCCCCTGTTCGCCGGGCTTCTTCTCCTGCTTCTGGTCGCTCTAAGTGTGTTCGCTGTCTGGATGCTGCTGCGCCTATGCCTGGCATTTCCGGCGAGCGTCGTTGAACAATCCCCGGCGTGGAGTTCGCTGAAGCGCGGCGTAATGCTCAGTCACGGGACCCGAGCCCGCATCTTCCTGCTCTATGTGCTGGGAGTCTTTCTGAGCCAGATACTCGCTTGGTGTGTGACGTTTCCCGTTCTTCTCGCCATAGCTTTCCTTCCCGGACTGCAAGGTCAGGCACATGCACAAGCCGTTGGCATGGTAGCCATGTTCGTGACGTATGGAGCGTTCTTCGCCGTGAAAGCCCTCACCAAGCCGATCTACGGAATTGCTCGCATCGTTTTCTATTTCGATCAGCGCATCCGTAAAGAGGGATTTGATATCGAGTGGATGATGCAACAGGCCGGCATGATGTCGCCACCCCATCCTGATCCCATGCCGGAAGTCACTTCGTCGTTTTTGTCGCAAGAATCTTTAGCGGCTGCCGAGTCGGTTGTGGGAACATCCGCTGGGGAACAAGAACCCGGGCAGTTCGCAGTGCATCAGACGACGTTTGAGAATACATCGGGAGAACGCAACGCATGAGTAGCGCGTACCAATATCCGTCGCATAGCCCGAAAACCTTCGGCCAAATTCTGGATCGTGTTTATCGTCTGCTGCGAGCGAACTTCAAACTGTTCGTGGGGCTCGCGGCGGTACCGCCAGTGGTGTTCTTTGCACTTTTGGCTCTCTTGGGCGCAGCGGTCCTGTCGCCGATCATTGGCGCATTGCCGAAACCCCCGTCGCCACAGCAGGTGTTGCAACTCGTTCTCACTGGCGTTCCTTTGATGATTTTCGTGCTGGCTGTATATTGGCTGTTCTTCGCGCTGTATCTTGCGGCCACTTCATACGCGGCTGTGCGAGCTGATCAGGGCGTGAAAGTGACGTTTCGCGAGTCCTGCTTATCCGCATGGGGCCACGCAGGCCGCTATTTTCTGCTGCTTTTCATCATTTATGCAATTTGCTTTTTCCCCGCCCTCATTATCCAACTCGTGATGTTCGCTGGGTTTGGATTGACAGCTTTGCACAAGACTCAACCCAACCCCTTTTTGATCGCGCTATTTCCGCTTGAGTCAGCCTTGCAGACGGTAGTCTTTGTGGTGGGCGTCGTCGTGGCTCTGCGTTTTTCGCTCGCGTTTCCAGCATCGATCATCGAAGATCTGACGGCCGGGCAAGCAATCAAGCGCAGCGGTATTCTCACGCGCGGCGCAAAGGGAAGAATCTTTCTGGTGTTACTGGTGATTTATGCGGCGACTTATCTGGCGACTCTGCTCTTGATGTGTGGCGCAGCGATAGTAGGTGCAATCGGATTCTTTGCATGGTCGGGGATGCACCTTCATCTGTCGACGTCTGCGATCTGGATTCTTGCTGTTCTTGCCGGCGCTGCCTTTCTGGCGCTGATGGTGCTCTTCATGGCCTGTTGTTGGGCAGGCTATTCAACTGCCCTTGCGATCCTCTACAACGATCAGCGCATGCGCATCGATGGAGCACCCTCGACCATCGCGCCCGATGGGGTACCGGCATGATGGTAACCCTCCGCCCCATCAGGTCGGACGCGAACATCACCTTTATCTACTATCATCAGCGCATACGTCTTGAGGGATACGACATCGAGTGGAGGATGGACGCACCCGATATGAACTCACCTGCTCCCGCTCGGAAACAGGATGTTGCGAAAGAAATTGCTGCACTCGAGGGGTCCCAGGGGTGATCTCCGTGCGAAGAGTGTCTGGCCATGCGGCCATCCTGGTAGGGGTCCTCGGCTCGATCACATCAGCCACCGCCCAAACTCCGGCATTGCCGTCTGCGCAGGCCACCGTGCGCCTTCGCGATGTGTCAATGGACGATTACCGTCAGCATCTCGAAACACTTTCAACGCTGATCGAAACCTGCGCAAAGGATCGCAACATCAAGAGCTGTGACCCGGCCCTTATTGGTCCCGATGATCGCGTTCCTATTGTCAACGATTCTCACTCCGAGCCGCGTTTGGTGCGGTATGGCTGGCTCCGCGTCTTGTTCTCGAAGGCTGAAGATCCCGATGAGCCGGCGGCAAAGCTACCCAAGCCGGGACACGTGCAGGAGGCGGTCCAGGATCACTCGACGACCTCGCAGCTCCTGAAAGACGCAAAGCAGCGCCTGGAAGAGGACCTCGTGCAATCGCATGCAACCGTTGCAGCGGGACCGCCTTACGAGCGGGAACGCGCCGTGATGCAACAGGTTCTGGCCGGACCGGAATTTCGCAATCTGCAGCCCACCGTTCGTGATTCAGTCCTGGAGAAACTTGGCAACTGGCTAAACCGTCTTTTCGAAAGCGCCGCAAATCTCAAGGCGCGCTCGGCATGGATCGGCCGCGCGCTGGTTTGGGGATTCATTCTTGCGGTTTGCGTGGCACTCGTTTGGTCCCTGCTGCGATTGGAGCGGCGCTGGCGTGTTCGGCTCGCCCCCGATTTCGACCGGCCCGCGCCCGGCGCAGCATCGGCGCGCGATTGGCAACTGTGGCTTGAAGATGCGCGCAACGCTGCCTCCTCAGGACTGTGGCGCGAAGCAATCCATTTTCTTTATTGGGCAGCAATCTCGCGTTTGGAATCGCGAAGGTTGTGGCCGGCTGACCGTGCACGCACCCCGCGCGAGTATCTGGCCCTCGTCGCTCCCGAAGATCCGCGCAAGATCGGGCTCTCGCAATTAACCAGTACATTTGAGCGCTTCTGGTATGGCGGCCGTGAAGCTGGCGAAGGTGACTACAGAAACGCGGAAGACCTTGCCTCCTCGTTGATCGCAGGGGGTGCCCCCGGAGCCGTTCGTGAATTGTCAACCTCGCCCGAGGGCGGTGTGCGATGAAGTTCATGTCGTCGCTCGACCCCAAGGATCGCCGCCTGCTGCTGTGGAGCGTTTCGATCGCAGTCGGTCTAGCAGTGCTCATCGGGTTCGTTCTGCCCAAAGAGAACAACAACGACAACCCCATGCCGTCGACCTATCTCTCCGGGCAGCATGGCGCGCGCGCAGCCTTCGAGTCACTGGTGCGTGCGGGCTACAATATCGAGCGTTGGGAGCGTCCTCTGGGGGAGCTTGCGGCCACCGCCGGCCCCAACACCGTGGTGATCTTTGCGCAGCCCTTTACGCGCGAGACTGAGGACTTCAAAGCCGTCGAGAAGATAGTCGCCCGCGGCGGCCGGGTGCTGGCAACCGGCTTTTGGGGCGGCTACCTGGTGCCCGACGGAGACGCCGGTACGCCCAAGGAGTTCACGTTCTCTGCCTGCCAGTTGGAGCCCGAGGGGTTCGATGCGCTCGCCAACAGCGGCGACGTGTGGATGGTACCCGAAGCCACGTGGCAAGTCGACAATCCGAAGCAGCGCATTCAATACAGTTGCGCTGGGCAGCCTGCCGTAGTCGAGTATGACTATCGCAGTGGTCATGTTGTCTGGTGGGCCAGTTCCACACCGCTCGAAAACGGATCACTGGCGCGCGCCGCCAACTTCGATCTCTTGCTGAATTCCATTGGCCCCCCTGAAGGCCGCCACTTTTACTGGGACGAATCCCTGCACGGCGACATTCGTTCCGAGTGGAGCTATATTTCCGGACCCACGGTAGTGCTGCTGTGGACCGGCTTGATTCTGATATCGATTCTGGTTGTCTTCAGCTTCAGCCGGCGTAGCGGCCCGGTTCGAGAACTCCCGCCGCCCGCGCGCGCTACACCGATCGAATTCCTTGAGGCGCTCGGATCGCTCTATCGCAGCGCCGGAGCGTCGTCGACCGCGGTCACCATTGCGTGGGAACGCTTCCGCCGCTACGCGTTGCGCCTTTGCGGATTGCGCCAAGCGTCGGTGAGCGCCGAAGAACTCGCCGCTGCAATTCGGCGCCGCTTTCCCAATACCGACGCGAGCCTCGAGGCAGATCTCGCAACCTGCGAAGATGCCCGGCTGAATGAGAAAATTGATCCACGCGCCGCATTGAAAGCGATTCAGACGCTGCACTATCACCGGCGCCTGCTCGCCGAAGCGTCAAAACTGAGCCGCTGGTCTATTCCTGACACAAGCATTGAATCCACCAAGAACGAAAGGCCCTCATGAGCGAGGAACTGAGAGAGAAAACAAATGTCCAGGAACTGCCAAAGCTTCAGGCAACTGGCGAACTCATCGCGCACGCACGCGCCGAACTGGGCCGCGTAATTTCCGGTCAAACCCCGGCTGTCGAAGAAGTGCTGATCGCCGTGTTGTGCCAGGGCCATGCTCTGCTTGAAGGTGTGCCGGGCATCGCAAAGACGCTGATGGTGAAGACCCTGGGCCGTTTGCTCGGCCTCGGATTCCAGCGTGTCCAGGCCACCCCGGATCTGATGCCTGCAGACATTCTCGGCACCACAATTCTCCGTCCCGGCACCGATACCTTCACGTTCCATGCGGGGCCAGTATTCACTGACCTCTTGCTGGTGGACGAAATCAACCGTATGCCTCCGCGCACCCAGGCCGCACTGCTCGAGTGCATGGAAGAGCGACAGGTAACGAGTGATGGCACCCGAAGACCGCTGCCCAGTTGGTTCACGGTCTTCGCGACCCAGAACCCGGTCGACTTTGAGGGCACCTATCCGCTGCCGGAGGCGCAACTCGATCGCTTCCTGATGAAGATTCGCGTAGCATATCCCACCGAGGCTGAGGAACTGCAAATCCTGGAGCGGCACCACGGGGGCACCGGGGCAAGCCTGCTTGATGACGCCACGATCGTGCCGATCTCCGAGGGAATGCTCGATGCCGCGCGCCGCGAGGTCCGCGCCATTCGCATCGAACCCGAGCTTTACGGATACATTCTGACATTGGCGCGACGCACGCGCGAGTGGCCTACATTGCTGCTTGGCGCAAGCCCGCGCGCCGCGCTCAGCATCATGCGCGTAGCCCAGGCTGCCGCAGCTTTTGACAGCCGCGACTACCTGGTTCCCGACGATGTCAAGCGCGCGATTCCGCCCGTGCTGCGTCATCGCGTGATGCTTAAGCCCGAGGCTGAACTGGAAGGATTCGACGCCGACCGCGTTCTCACCGACGTGATTGCCGCGGTTCCGGTTCCGCGCCAATGATCGCACCCTCCTTCCATCCCGGGCCGTTTCGCGCCACATGCGAGCCACGAAGCCGCTGGAGCTTCGGACTCACGCCACGCTCGATTGCGCTACTGATTGCCGGCTTCGCTTTCTTGATTCCGGGATTCTGGGAACCACGTCTGAGCTACGCAATGCTGGCCTGGGATGCCCTGGTTCTGCTGGCCGCCCTGCTCGATGGAATGCGGCTTCCGCGCCCCGAAAAGCTGACTGCAGCGCGCAACTGGTCGAATGCACCCTCGCTTGATAGTCAGACCGAAATCGAGTTGACCATCGAAAACAATGGCTCTGTCATCATCGAGTGCCGGTTGATCGACGACCTGCCGCCTGCGCTGCGAGATGCTGCGGCGCAACAGGAGCCGATTCGAGTCACGGCCTTTCCGCGAGTGCCCGCGAAAGTGCGCTATCGCGTGGAACCGCAGGAGCGAGGCGATTGCACCGCGGGACGGCTCTACGTTCGGTATCGTTCGCCTCTCGGGCTCTCGGAACGCTGGGCCATGGCGCCGCTGGCCCAGTCCATGCGCGTCTATCCCGCTTTGCGCACCGGCGAAGAACAGCAAATCTTCCTGGCGCGCAGCCGGCAGATCGACCTTCAATTGCGACAAACGCGTCAGCGTGGCCTGGGGCGCGACTTCGAAAGCCTGCGCGATTACCGCGAGGGCGACGACATGCGCGATATCTGCTGGACGGCAAGCGCGCGTCGCGGAAACCTGATTACGCGCCAATATCAAACCGAGCGCAGCCAACCGGTGTGGATCGTGCTTGATTGTGGCCGCCTGATGCGCTCGCGCGTCGTCGCCGCTCCGAGTACCAATGCTGCGATGCCCCTACCCGCAGGAAGCCTGCGCGAACACTCCAAGCTCGACCATGCGTGTACCGCTGCCGTCGCGCTTGCGCAGCTTGCATTGTTCTCTGGCGATCGCGTTGGATTGCTCGCCTACGGCCAGACTATCCAGCAGCGTTTACTTCCCGGTCGCGGCGCGGCGCATCTGCGCCAGATGATAGAGCTCCTGGCGCAGCTTCGCGCCGAATCGAGTGAGGCTGACCACCTGCGCGCGACGACGCTGCTCGGACGCCTGCAGCCGCGGCGGTCCTTGATTCTCTGGGTCACCGACCTCGCCGAGACCGCCATGCGCCCTGAAGTCATCGACGGCGCCATGCATCTGTTGCGGCGACACGTCCTCCTCTTCGTCGCCATGGCGCAGCCCGAGGTGGATGCGATCGCGCAGCACCGGCCGAAGAATGTTGACGAGATGTTTCGTGCCGCCGCCGCACAGGAGATGTCCGGCCGTCGCGAACTGCTGCTTGCCCGCCTGCACGAGCAGGGCGCACTCACGCTTGATCTCAATCCCGAAGCGGTAACGTCCTCAGTATTAAACCAGTATTTGAAAGTAAAAGAACGCGCGATGGTCTAGACGCGCAGACGGGGTTTGCGATTGTCTCGCCGCCCATCTCCCCGGTTTGAAATCCCGCGCATAATTGCCGGTGTCATTCTGAGTGAACGGGGCCCCAAACGCTTTTCAGTTTGGGGGTGGTGTGCGAAGAATCTGCTTTTCGGTCTATCGGGGTTCTGTGGCGGACTTCAGACTTAGACTTCCACCGGCTGCACCCGCTTCGCCAGCGCCCACTTCAACTCATCGATTCCCTGACCAGTGACCGCCGAGACGGCATGAACCTCCAGCTTGTGCCGTTTCGCGTAGGTTGTCAGCTTCTTCAGCTTCTCTGGATTAGCCGCATCGATCTTTGAGGCAACAACGATCATCGGCTTGTGGGCAAGCGGGTGCTTATCCGCAGGTTCTTCGCCGGCCTTGGGCGAGAAGCTGGCCAATTCTTTATTGATGACCTTGAAGTCCTCAACGGGATCAGGACGGCCCGACGCGTCCGACACGTCAACAAGGTGAACCAGCAGTCGCGTGCGCTCAATGTGACGAAGAAACTGCGTGCCGAGACCTGAGCCAAGGTGCGCGCCCTCGATGAGGCCGGGCATATCGGCGACCACGAAGGATTGCAGGTTCGGCTCCTCACCCACCGTTACGACGCCCAGGTTCGGCTCAAGCGTAGTGAATGGGTAATCGGCGATCTTCGGCTTGGCAGCCGAAATTCGCGAGATCAGTGTCGACTTTCCGGCGTTCGGGAATCCGACCAGCCCCACATCGGCCAGCAGTTTCAATTCCAGCCGGTAGAGCCGCTCCTCTCCTGGTCGCCCCAACTCGTGCTCGCGCGGTGCCTGGTGCGTGCTGGTGGCAAAGTGCTGATTCCCGCGGCCCCCACGTCCGCCTTTGGCGACAACGACGCGTTCATCCGGCTCAGAAAAATCGTGGACAAGCTCACCGGTTTCCTCATCGTAAAGTGCTGTTCCCACAGGGACTTGCAGCACGGTCGATTTGCCGTCGAGCCCGGTGCAATTTGAGCCCATGCCATGCTCGCCCCGTTGCCCCTTGTGCTCCGGGTTATAGCGGAAATGGATTAGCGTGTTATGCCGCTGCGACGACTCCATGATGACATCGCCGCCCCGCCCGCCGTCGCCACCCGAGGGACCACCGCGGGGAACGAACTTCTCGCGCCGGAAGGCCATGCAGCCGTTTCCACCGTCGCCGGCCTTGACCCGGATTTTGGCTTCATCAATGAACATAAGCCAGCGTTACATCAACAATTTAGATCACAAACGGTCGATGGATCCGTGGAGCGGACACATTTCATCAAACCGTCTCTTCAGTTTACCGAACAAGGCTGTCCTTCCCAAAGGCTCCAGGCTGTCTTTCCCCCTTTCGGGCACACTCTGTGCTCGGAGTCACCATCTTGTTTCCTCCGAGCTGCGTACAATCGCAGCCGAATTCACTGCAAGGAAAAATCTGTCTTTCCCACCGCCGGATTTCCCGACTTGGAAAAGATGCTCCTGATTCCGCCTTCGGGAGAAGTGCGGGTGCGCGATGAATGCGGACTGGTTCGAACTAGAAGCTGGTCATGGGATGGTAGCGCGAGTCTGGACGAAGTCGCTGGCGAAGGCCGCGCTGCTGATCATTGTAGGCGCGGGAACGCTTTGCTGCGCCTATGCTCAACAGCCGACCGGAACCGGTTCCTTGGCCGGAAAACTGACCGATGTGCATTCTTTCCCCCTCGAAAACATGACCGTTACCCTTCGCAATGCTGCAACCGGAGCAGCGTCGCAAACGACAACGGCTCACGACGGCCGATATCGCTTCGGCGCATTATTGCAGGGGGACTACACGCTTACCGCAACCGGCCCACGCGGAAGCGGCCAAGTGGGTGGAATCTACGTTGCCGCAGGACACGAGGCGCAGGTTCAAACGGCAATTGATCTAAATCCACAGCCTCTGGTATTCACCGCTTCGCGGGCGATTCGCGAATCGCTTGCTGCGGTCACTGAATCTCCTGCCGAGCAACCGCACAAAGCACCGGCGTTGAAGTTCTCATCTTTCCGGATGATGGATGTGGTCACTCCGGCTCCGGAAGCCTCTCTCTCCCCTGAGACACTCGCTCTACTGCCGCTCAATGGCTCAGAAGTTCTCCAACCCGAAGTGTTTCTGCCTCTTTCTTCCACTTCAGCGGTAGGCCAGCCCGTGTCCAATTCGCTGGCAGCATCGCCTTCTTCCATTGCGGAACCTTTTCCGCTCCAGCCTTCGCTTGACGCCGTCGCTGAAATCGCAGCGAACGTAATCCCGGTCATAGCAACTCCGGATCTAACCGCCGGCGCAATTGCCCAAGCATTGATGGCAGTGGAACTCGGTTCATTGCAAGCTTCTCCCCCGAGTGGACATGCTGTCCCCAAAGCGCAACTAGCCGCGATCGTGAGCGCCATCATGCCGCAATCTTCGCAATCGCTTGACGCGGCGCAGTTGCAGGCTCTGCCCCTGCCCGGCCGAAACTGGGAGAACTTTGTTCTCGACACGCCGACCAGTGCTGGCGATGAGCAAAGAACTCCAGCGAGAATCAGCGCATCGCCCGAGATTACCGTTGACGGGGAGCGCGTTCAACCGGCGTTCACTACCCGTAACGCCACTTCCTCCCTGATGAGCCCAGCCTTCAGTGAAGCCGCAATTGACGACGTGCAAACGCTGCAGGCCGGAGCCGCAGCTTTTGCATTCGCTGACCCCGGCCGAGCCAACGTACAGATGCAGCGCGGAACCGAGCGTCTACACGGACAGGCCTTCGCATTCGATCGTCAGAACCTGTGGGGTGCGCAAAACCCATTCACGCAATGGGTGCAGGAAACAGCGCCCGCTTCGCCGACCACGATTCCGGTTTTCACGCCCGAGCCGTACACTCCCGGCGATCGCGAAATACTGTGGGGCGCTGGCCTCGGTGGCGTGATCCTTAAACGGCGCCTGTTCTGGTTTGCCGCAATCGACGGTTATGGGCGAAACGATCCCGGAGTGTCTACCGTAAAGCATCCTGACAACTTTTTTGCGCAGCCATCGAACGATCAGATGCAGTTGCTGAGCGCACAACTCGGTCTCAATAGCGTTGATCCCGTGAGCGCCGGCCTGGGCGCGTATTCGCAACTCATCCAAAGCCTGGCCGGCTTGCTTGGTCCGGCACCGCGCAGCTCTTCCCAATGGACAGGATTTGGCCGCTTCGATTGGAGCGTTGCCGAGCGCCATCGGTTCACTGCGGAGGTCTCGGGTGCGCAGCTAGATTCGCCCGGCGGCGGATTCACCCGCGCCTCGGAGACCTACGGAGCGCACAGCTTCGGCGCTGCGTATGCGACTGCGCAGTGGGCGCTGGGTAAATGGGAAGCATTCCTGACCCCAAATCTGCTGGCCATCACTCAGGGCTCCTACGGACATCAGGTACAAAGTGCCCCGGCAGAAACTCCCTCGACCTTGGAGCAGTCATTGAACATTAACGCATGGGGTCAGCTTCCACAGATTGTTGTGGATTCGCGCTACGGCTTCACCATCGGCAATCCAGCTCGCTTCGGTCGCGGGTACTATCCCGATGAACATCTCGCGATGGCGGAAGAACAGTTGAACTGGGTCCGTGGAAACGTGATGGTGAAAGCCGGCTTTGAATTCAGCCACAACACAGATGCAACCAGTCAGTTGCGCAATCAAACTGGCACATACAATTACTCCAGCGTGGAAGATTTCGCATCGGACGCACTGGCCTTTTCCTCTTACGGCCTGAGGGGACAGCTCAATCCCATGGACCAGCACAACTGCGATCAGACTGGAAAAGCCTGGCGCGACTCATCGGGCGTGCTCCACGGACTCGGTTATCTGCCGTGCTACTCCTATTACTCGCAGACCATGGGCCCCGCAGTCTGGTGGCTAAGCACAAACGACTGGGCCGGGTACCTCACCTCGCAATGGCAACCAGGCAAACGAACTGCTCTTACGCTGGCTATGCGCTGGGAGTTGGAACAGCTGCCACCGCCGTTGTCGACTTTGCAGAATCCCGATCTGCCCATCACCGAACACATGCCCAGCCTCGGCAATCAGTGGGGTCCTCGCATCGGTTTTGCCTGGGGCACGGGTGAGAGCCACTGGCCGGTAGTTCGTCTCGGCTACGGCATGTACTTCAGCCAAACGCGCAATTCTGTCGTCGAAGCCGCGCTGACGCAGACCGGCTCCCTCAAGGGCGATCTCAATTTCTTTATGCGCCCAACAGACAATCTCAATGCCGGTGGCGCTCCGCCGTTCCCCTATGTGCTGGAAGGATCTCCGGCGAATATCGTAAAACCAGGTGCCGTGGAGTTTGCACCGAACTTCCGCAACGACGAAATTCACCAGGCCGAAGCTGACCTCGAAGAAACGCTTCCCGGACGGGTTCGCGTAGAAGCCAGCGCCCTGGCGAGTCTTGGACGCAGGCTTCCCGTGACCTTCGACGCCAATATCGATCCGGCCGTTACTTCAAAAACCATCACCTTCGCCGTCGTCGACGGCACCGGTTCGGGACCGATCAAAATGCCGCAGATCACCGTTCCATTTTTCGCCTCATGGCCGTCAGTCACTTCGCCAACAGGATTCGCCGGTAGGCTCAATCCCAATTACCAGCAGGTAACCGAAATCTACAGCCGGGCCAATTCGACCTATGAAGCGGCCCGGCTGCAAATCTCCCGTACCGCGCGGGCACTGACTTTGCGCGCCCGCTACACCTACGCGCATGCGATGGATTGGAATCCCGATGAGACCTCGCAGGTCAGCGGCCCCAGCGTTCTCGATCCCCTCGACTTTCGCCAGGAGTATGGAACCAGCAACCTCGATGTCCGCCACTCCGCCACGGCTGCCATAATCTTTCAATCGCCGTGGAAGCTGCAGGGGCTAGTCGGCCAACTCGGAAATGGTTGGATGCTGAGCGGTGCAGCTTACTTTCGCAGCGGCTTGCCCTACTCGATGCGCACGGATGGCTCACTGGCAAAGGAATTTACATCAAGCGGAACGGCCATCGTTGCGCTGAGCACCAGTATGAACGGCTACGGAGGCGACAATCGCGTATACGGCGTCGGTCGAAACACCTATCGCTATCCGGCAACCTGGAAAGCGGATCTGCGCCTCGGCAAGCGATTCGACCTCGGCCAGATGCAACAACTCGAACTGATGGTCGAGAGCTTTAACCTTTTCAATCACCAGAATGTGACCGAACTGGAAACCACGGGCTACTCGATCGAGTCGGGAACCGTAAACGGCGGCCTTCCGCGCCTGAACTTCCTCACGGGCCTCACGAGCGGCCAGACAGAATTTGGTAAACCGCTGAACGTCAATGCGACCGATTTCTACCGCGAGCGCCAGTTCCAGTTAGGCGCGCGCTTCCGGTTCTAAGGGCAATGCTCTCAACTCTTTCATGATGCAGGCGTCGAACGTTCGCCGCATCATCGGTCACGCACTCCGCAGAACGCATCGGCCTTGACTTTGCTTCCATCAAGTTCAAAACAACTGGCTCCGTTGATATCCGTCGAGAGTGTTCGCACGTGCGACGCCTGCAAATCTGCGAGCACCTCCTCCCGTGGATGCCCATAGCGGTTGTGCAGCCCGCAGGAAATCACAGCCCACTGCGGTGCAACCCGGCCAAGAAACTCGGGACGCGTCGAAGTGACACTGCCATGGTGGCCGACCTTAAGCAATGTGCTCTCAAGCCCCTGCTCGGCAAGCATCCCCTGCTCAATCGGAGCCTCCGCATCACCCTCGAGAAGAACTGAGGTCGCACGGTACGAGACGTGCAGTACCAGCGAATCATTGTTGCCAGGTTCCGGTCCCGGCTGGTAATTCGCAAGTGGGGCGAGCACGTTGATCTGTGTGCTCCCCAAAATCGCGCGATCTCCCGCTTGCATCGTACGCACCTGGACTCCAAGCAAATGCGCTTCATCCAGCAGTGCATCGTAAGCGGCGACAGGTGGATTGTTTCCCACCCATAGCTCATTCGGCCTGAAGTTGCGCAGCACGCTGGGCAGGCCGCCCATGTGGTCAGAGTGCGCATGGCTCAGAGCAACTACATCAAGATGGCGAATCCCGCGGGACCAAAGCACGGGCGAAACGACTTCTTCGCCAATGTCGAAGTCCTGCGGAGCCTGGCGCGGGCCGCCGCCGAATCCGCCGCCATCGACCAACATGGTCTTGCCTTCCGGCGTTATAAGCAGCAGCGAGTCTCCCTGGCCCACGTCGATGGCCTCTACGAGCAGCGCATCATGCGGGTGCTCGATAGGGCGAGCCATCACCACGATGATGGCCGCGGCAATCATCGCCACCCATGCGAGGCGACATTGCCAATGAGCGCTGGTCAGGTTCCCACGTCGGGCGAATACAATCGCGAGACCAAGCAGAATGCAGAAGGTTGCAACCTGCATCGGAAGCGGAGAGGGAATGCGATAATCGCCAACGGCCACCGACCCGAACAGGTGCACCAGCCCCACGCCAAGATGCAACAGCAACGCTGTCACAGCCGCCGGAATTGCGGCAACTCCAGTCGATACGAGCGAAGCCAGCAGTGTGAGCAATGCTGCGGGCATGAGGACAGCAAGCAGCGGCAGGATGAGAATGTTCACCGGCAGTGCAAATACCGTGATGCGATGGAAGTAGACAGCCATGGGCAATGCCATCGCCAGTTCCACGATGCACGACACCACCAGCAGTTCCACGCATCGTAACGCCACTCGAAGGATCCATGGGAAAGCGCTCCATCCGATCCATTTGCCGACCGTCAAAGTCAGGGCCGCGGCAAACATCCGCAGCATCACGCGAAATTGCGCCTGTCGCGGCGGGAGCTTGATGTCGAGAGCAACAAGCTGAAGTTCGCGCGTGGCCGACAAGTAGGGATGCACCGTGTTCGCGAGCAGAGGAACCGCGACTCCTCCAATCGAAACAATTGCGAGCAAGGTCATCTGCAGACTCGAATCCATAAGGCTGCGCGGGCTGGCAGCCAGCAAACATAGTGACGCAAAGCCAATCGTGTTCAGCACATTTCGCTCGCGGTAAACGAGGCGTCCCACAAGATACATCGTCACCATCCACAACGAGCGCTGCACCGGCGTGGCGAATCCTGTGAATAAAGCATAAGCAAACGATGCGACGATGGTGATCAGCGTAGCCGGCAGTTGCGGCATGCGCAGCCTTCGCGTGATCCACACCATCAATGCGGCAACAATGGCCAGGTGCAATCCGGAGACGACCAGCATGTGAAACGAGCCGGTCCTCTCGAATCCCACGCGCAACGCATGCGTCAGGTAGGTGCGGTCACCAGTCACCATCGCGGCCAGCATAGTCGAGTCGTCTTCACTCAGTCGCAGCGGAGTCGGCATCTTCCGCATCGTCACAGGAAGCGCCAGAATTCTCGCACTCGCTGCGCGCTGCCAGGCAGAGATTCGGCAGGCCAAACTACGTTCATGCGCCGCGCCAAGCACCTCCACGCGATCTGCACGGACCGTAGCTGTGGAAGTGATGCCCTGATCAAGTAAATAATCTCTGCGGCTCCACGCACCAGGATCGCGATATACCTCTGGCTGCATCAGCCTGGCATCCGCACGGATGCGCTGCCCACAATCGAAGCCAGCGATGTCATGTTGACCATCCGGCCAGCGCACCGTGAGGCGCACGCCTCCGGGCATCGTCGCCTGTATGTCTTCATCGTCCGTGACGACTTCGACATTTGCGATCCGCACATCGAGCCGCTGTGTCGGCGCAGTGCTCTGCGCCTCATCCACGTTCTGCTCAAGTTCTCCACGCACTGGACCCGCATCGGTGATGGTGCCCTCGACGTTGCGTACCAATCCGTCAGAAAGCGCCGCCAATGCGGGTGCCGGGGCAGGCTGCGGCTGCATCTCGGCGCACCACGCGCCCAGCAGGCACCACAACACGGCCAGCGGAAGCCACGCAATGCGTTGCGCACGCAATGCCGCAATTCCGCTCAAGATGGCAACAGGAACCAGCGCAATCAGAAGGTAAGTAGGCCGAAGCTCAATGAACTCAGCAACAACGATGCCAAGCGCAAGCAGCCATGCTGCGTGGAAGAGCGGAACTCCAACGCCATTCGAAGCAGGGCGGAGCGTGGTCGGCCCGAAGTTCCTCGGTTCAGCTTCCATTGAGCCCAAATCTTTAAATTATCTATGGGCGCAAGGTTATCAGGATCGACCTAATTCGACCACCGACTCCAAATGAAAGGTTTGCGGAAACAGATCGGCAAGCGTGACCGAGCTCAACGCATAACCCGTGTCGATAAGGGCGCGCAGGTCGCGTGCCAGTGTCGCGGGATCGCAGGAAACGTACACGATGGCGGGCGCCCCAACCTCCGCAAGAAGCGAAGTTGTTTCGGCTCCGAGCCCCACGCGTGGCGGATCGACAACAATCAGCTCCGGTTTTGCTGTCCGGTGCGCTTTCAGAAACGCGACTGTCTCCGCCTTCACGCAACTGCCAGCGGTGCCCTCAAGGTTGTGCGCCAGCGCTCCCACAGCCATGGGCGCCGACTCTACCGCGGCGACATGCTCAAAGCCCTCTGCGAGCCTACGTGCAAACAGCCCGACACCTGCGAAGAGATCCCATGCCAGCCCACCTCGCCGGCCTGCCGTCACGCGATCGACAAGAGCGTCGATGAGCCAGCGATTCACCTGAAAGAATGCGCCGTGGTCAGCGCGATAATTCATGCCGCCGGCGCGATATGTCAGAGATGCTTCACCGCATTGCGCAATAGCTTTTGCCGGTTTCCCCGCGCGCCCTTCCTCTACAAGCTCAACCCCGATGAGCGCCGGAATGCGCTTCTTCCACTCCTCGAAGAACTGGTCGAGTCCGCGAGTCGCAGAGTCGCGCACAAAGACACTGGCTAGGAGTTCCGTCTCCTCCGCGTTCGAAAAGAGCGAAATCTCTGTCGGCCGAATTGCTATCTTCAAACTGCGCAAGATCTCAGCTGCCTGCAACGCAGCCTGCACCAGCAGCGGAGAGGCAATCGGGCACTCGACGATAGGAATCAGTTCGTGGGAACGTCTCGCGCGGTAACCCGCTCGTCCAGTACCGTCAAACGCGAGTCGAATGCGATTACGGTACTGCCAGGGATCGCTGGCCAGCACGTCAATCTTTTCCGGCGCATTCACACCGCCGCGTTCAAGAGTCTCACGCAGAATCGCTTGCTTGAATTCAAGCTGCGACTCGTAAGTGGCGTGTTGGTAGTTGCACCCCCCGCACATGCCAAAGTGGCGGCAACCCGGCATCACGCGCTCGCCAGCCTCTGTAACAATCTCTTCTACCTCAGCCGACGCGTAGCCGTGCTTTTCTTCCACAATGCGCACCCGCGCCTCCTCGCCCGGAAGTGTCAGCGGCACAAAGGTTGCTTTTCCTTCGATGCGCGCCAGAAACGCGCCGCCATAAATAGGCTTCTCGATTTGCACGAGAGTGCTCCGAACAGGCTTCACACTCGCTGGCTTGGGTTTTACACGTTTCATTGCTGGCTCATGTAAAACAGGCTTAGTCGCGGAAGGTTGTACTGCACGAGCAATTGTTTTTGTTCGAATTGCCGCTTAACTTGGCGCAATTGGTCCACACTCATCCGGCTCCGATAAGGCGCAAGCTCGCGTTCGGCATGCTCTCGCAGGCCCACGATCAGTTCTTCCGGCGCCGCCGTTTGAAGAGCCGTGAAGAGTCGCTCCTCGAGCACGGTGAGCACGCGTTCGAAAGCCTCCATCTCGTGCGCTGCAGTAGTTGTAGCCTTCGAGGCGCGCGCTTCCGCCGCAAGTTCCCGCAAGCGCGCCGCCGTAGCAGCACACGCCTGCTGCGCAATCGTCGAGGCCTCCAGCGCACTCGCGGCGGCCTCGAGGTGCGATGCCACACGCTCATGCTCGAACCCGGTTTCTTCCGACGCAGTCGCGGGTGCCGTGCCAGCACTCGCCTCTCGCAACTCTTCGGCTGCCTCCATTACCGCCTGCGAACACCACGCCAGCCCATTCACGCGCCGCATGCGCCCACGCTTCTGCCGCGATTCGTACTTGTCAAACGCCGCGTCAATCCCGCGCAGCACGGCTTCCAAAGGAATTCCCGCATCTCGCCAGGTCTCAATCAACGCCCAGTCGAGTGTCGATAGCAGTAGCAGGACCCCGCGCCGCTGCTGAAAGCGATCCTCGATCTCCGTAAAGTAATTGAAGTAGTTTTGCACGCAAGCACTTGTGTACTGAGTCTGAAAACCTTCCCAAAATTCGTGGGTGTCATTCTGAGTGAATGGAGCCCCAAACATTCTCAGTTTGGGGGTGGTGAGCGAAGAATCTGCTTTCGGCTATCTTGGTTCCTGTTAGGGGCTTCAGACTCGCAGAACTACTGTGCGCGCCCACGCGCCCGCGCGCCGCGATTGCGCTCGAAGAGAATGCGAAGGCCGTCGAGCGTGAGCAGTTCGTCGATCTCCGAAATGTAGTGTGAGTCCGCCGCAACCATCCCCGCCAATCCGCCGGTCGCGATCACGCGCGGCTTCTGCCCGAGCTCGGCAAAGATGCGCTCCAGGATGCCATCGACTAGCCCGATGTATCCGTAATACAAACCGCTCTGCAGATGCCCAACAGTGTTGGTTCCGATTACCTTGGCCGGACGCTTGATATCCACACGGCTCAAGCGCGCAGCACGCGAAAACAGTGCTTCCGCGCTCAATCCCAGCCCGGGCGCAATTGCGCCGCCGAGGTATTCGCCCTTTTCTGAAATCACCTCGAACTTCGTCGCCGTTCCGAAATCCACGACGATACATGGCCCCCCGTAGCGTTCGATGGCAGCGATGCAATCGGCGATCCGATCTGCACCAAGCTCCGTCGGATTGTCGACCAGCACCGGCATTCCCGTCTTGATGCCGGGCTCAACGAAAAGCGGCTCAAGATGAAAGTATGTCTCGCACACCTGCCGCAGCGTTGAGTCCAGGGGCGGAACAACGGAAGAGATGATGATGTGCGTAACCTGGCTCGGCGACAAGCCATGCATCTCGAACAGTTTCACAAAAAACACGCCGTACTCGTCGACGGTCTGGGTGCGATGCGTGGTGATGCGCCAATGCGCGGTCAGGTCAAACCTGTCCTTGGCGGCAACCGCCGTGCCCTTCGGTGGAAGCCCTGCCTCCGCATCGAGCCGGTAAAGTCCCAGCACCGTATTCGTGTTTCCGACATCGACAGCAAGTAGCATCGTCGTTCTTATTCCGAATCCGCGGCGCGAATGCCGCCCGTCTGTACCGTCACCAGGCCCTCGGCTGTTTGCACCAACAGAAATCCCTGTGCATTCAAACCGGCCGTTACACCCAAACATTCCTGCGGGCCGTGAACCTCAACACATCGGCCTCTGAGCCATGTTGAAGCCTGCTCAACGCGCGTCAGCGTCGCGCTTGCCGCTCCGCTGTTGGCCAGCAGAAGCATCTCGCGCTCAAGCGATTTTAGCAGGGCAACAAGCAGCGCCTGCCGGCTGACAAGATGTCCTGCGGCGATGTCCAGCGAAGTGGCAGGGGTGGCAAGAGCAGGATCGAAGGCGCGTTGATGTACATTGATGCCGATCCCGATGACGGCAAATGCCAGCCCTGCGGATTCAGTTTTCGACTCGACCAGGATGCCCCCGGCCTTGCGCGGTCCAATCAGCAAATCGTTGGGCCACCGCAGGTCAATTTCAAGCCCTGCAACCGCTCGAATCGCCTCCGCCGTGGCCAGTCCTGCCACCAGGGGAGTTAGCGAAAGCTGCGCCGGCAACAGCTTAGGCCGCACCAGCACACTCACATATAGCCCTTCGCCGGCGTTCGACTGCCAACTATGATCGCCGCGCCCGCGTCCCGCCGTCTGCTCATCGGCAAAAAAGACAGACCCGTGCTGCGCCCCGTTGCGCGCAGCCGCGAGAGCGTCGGTATTTGTGGATCCGGTTATGAAGCTGAATTTGAGCTTGCCCGCGAATATGGTGCCGGCAAGCTCTGCCTCAAGGGCGACAAGATCGTACACGCCTACGCTGGCTCCGCAACAATGCTCATGGAGATATCAGCAGCCTTGGCCGAGTGCGTCAGCGCACCCACGCTAATGAAGTCGGGACCCGCCTCTGCGTAGGCGCGAATATTGTCGAGCACGATGCCGCCTGATGCTTCAATCGGAATCCAGCGTTCTTCCTTGCGGATGCGCTCAACCGCTGTCTTCACCTGCGCTGGCGACATGTTGTCGAGCAGGATGGCCTCTGCGCCGCATTCCAGCGCTTCTTCCAGTTCCTTTTGTGTGCGCACTTCCACCTGCACTCGATTGCCCGGCTTGCGTTTCTCCAGAGCATTCGTAAGTGCGGTACGCAATCCCCCCCCAAGCGAAATGTGGTTGTTCTTGATCAGGATGCCCGAAGAAAGATCGAGGCGGTGATTTGTGCCGCCGCCGCAGAGAACTGCGTATTTCTCCAGCGCGCGCAGCCCTGGCACGGTCTTGCGCGTGTCGAGTACGCGGGCTTTTGTTCCCTGGATCGCATCCACGTACTGCCGCGTCAGCGTGGCTATGCCGCTCAGGTGCTGCATCAGATTCAGGATCACGCGCTCGCAACTCAGCAGCACCCGCGCGTTGTGGCGAATCACAGCCAACACTTGCCCCTTGTGCACGCGAACGCCGTCAAAGATCTCCGGGTGGCTGACCACGTCGTATCGTGTATGCGCCGCTGGCCGCGGATCGAGCCTGGCGAAAATCTCAAGGAAGCGCGGCACCGCCCCCAACCCCGCCACCACCATTTCCTGCCGAGCGATGATCGACGCCGAAGCACGTAGGTTCGGGTCGATGGTGACGTTGGTTGTGGCATCGCTGACAGCCTGATCTTCCAGCAGCGCCTGCTCCAGCAATGCATCGATGCGATGACTCTTCCAGTCCATTCGTTCTTCTTTCGATGTTCAAGACTGCGAATTCGATTTCATTTGTCGTAGAAAGTTATAAACAACTTTCTTGACCCTGTCATCCGGGTGGTCGGTCAGCACGCGAAACCGGCTTCCATCCAGCCGATTGATGTGAAGCGAGTAGCGCTGCGCTTTTCCCGCAATGGTTTCGGCAATTCTTTGCCACGCCCCCGGCTTCTTTTCCGACTGCAGGTCGATGAGATTGACTTCACCAAGATCTGCGTACCAGATGACCGAAAGGATTCCCGAGGCGTCGCGAATATACATCTTGTGGTTGCCTAAAAGAATGTAGCGAGGCGCCTGCCCCTTTCCCCCCGACAAATCGATAAAACCAACCGGAATTTCCGTGCTGTCCAGGTGGGCGGCTTCAACAGCTTTCCGAACGTAATCCGGGAAATTCGGCGCGGCAAAACAATCCGTTGCATCCCCGAAGAGAATGGTGGGCCGAGGATTTGCTTGAATGGGAGTAACGAATTCAACTTCACGTGCTCTTCTCGACGGATTCTCGAAGTGCTCGCAAAGCGCCTGGTAGGCGGCGTGGATGCGCTTGAATCGCTCTTCCGCTTCGAGTCGCTTGTGGTGGTTGCCCTCAAAGCGGTCGGGATGCCAGAGCTTGGCCGCCGCCCGATACGCCTTGTGGATCGCAGATTTTGACGTGGGCGTATGCGCAATTCCAAGCATCTTGGAATGTTGAACGCAAGCTCTGCACACACACGCCATTCGTTAGAGTCACTCACGCGGGCGGCAAGGCGTTGAGCGCGGCCCGCGCCTTTTCGAGCAGAAGCCGCGTTTCAGATTCCTGCTTCTTCAGACCTTCGACAATGTGCGCCGGAGCCTTCGCCAAAAAGCCCTCGTTGCCCAACTGACGCTCTGCAGAAGCCAGCCCTTTTTCGTACTTTGCAATGTCCTTGGTCAAGCGTTCGCGCTCGGCGGTGACGTCGATGGCGGCTTCATAGATGATATCCAGATCGAAGTTCGGGGTGCTTCGTTTCGTCGGACTTCCCAAAACGTGGAGCGAAACGCTAATTGGGGATGTGTTCGAAAGGCTCCCGATCACGAGGATGTTTGCATTGACCAGCCCAATGCCGGCGGGGTCCGAGTAGTACTCCAGAGGGGTTACTGCCTTCTCGTTGACGCCCCTCTCTTTGCGTGTTGCGCGTGCACCAGCGATGAATTCCTTAATTTTAGCCATTTCCGATTCGGCAATAGGATTGGTCGCGGCAACTAACTGATTAGGGTAATCAGCAAGGGCGATGGACTTCCTTGGAGGTTTTCCGTCGAAGATTGAATGCCACAGCTCTTCTGTTAGAAAAGGCATGAACGGCGACAGGAGCCGAATGGCGGATTCAAATACGCCAACAAGGATATGCAGACTCCTCCTTGTTTCTTCCTTTGTTGCACTCTCCGAAAAATTCAATTGCGTCTTTACCGCTTCAAGATACCAGTCGCAGAAATCCCCCCAAAAGAACTGATAGACGAGATTTGCTGCCTCGTCAAAGCGATAGGCTCGAAGCGCCTGATCGACTGCCCCTGCGGTTGTGGCCAGTCGTGAGGTGATTGATCGCTCGGGCAGAGTGCCCTCGTCTGGACGAAGATAAAGGCTTTTGCCAATTGATCTGAGGTCAATGTCGATCCCAACCTCGGCGGCCCGATCTACGTTCATAAAGATAAACCGCGCCGCATTCCAGATCTTGTTCGCAAACGCCCGATACCCCTCCGTCCGCGCCACGTTGAACGCAATATCCGTCCCGGGCGAAGCCATCGAAGCCAGCGTGAACCGCACCGCATCCGTCCCGTACTGCTTCACAATCTCAATCGGATCGACCACGTTCCCCTTGGTCTTCGACATCTTCTCGCGATTCGCATCCCGCACCAGCGCGTGGATGTACACCTCGCGGTATGGAACCGATTCACCAAGCGGACGTGGACTTCCATCCGGCATCGGCACGTCGGTAGAAAACCAGCAGCCCAGCATAATCATCCGGGCCACCCAGAAGAACAAGATGTCAAAGCCCGTAACCAGCAGGCTCGTCGGATAGAACGCATCAAAATCCGCGCGATTCTCCGCCGTGATATTCGGCCATCCAAACACCGACACCGGCAGCAATCCCGAAGAAAACCACGTATCCAGCACGTCCGTCGATTGCGTGAGTTTCTCCGAGCCGCATTGCGCGCACTTCGTAGGATCTTCGCGCCCCACTGTGATCTTGTGGCAATTGGCGCAGTGCCAAGCCGGAATCCGATGTCCCCACCACAATTGCCGCGAGATGCACCAGTCGTGGATGTTCTCCATCCAGTTCAGGTACGTCTTCTCGTACATCTCTGGCGTAAACCGGATGTGGCCTTCCTTCACCGCCGCGATGGCTTTGTCCGCCAGCGGCTGAATCTTGACGAACCACTGCAGCGACAGCCGTGGCTCCACCACCGTCTTGCAGCGGTCGCAGTGTCCCACGTTGTTCACGTGGTCCTTGATGCCCGCCAGCAGGCTCATCTCTTCGAGATCCGCCACAATTTTCTTGCGCGCGACAAATCTGTCGAGGCCCGCGTACATCCCGCCCTCATCGTTGATGTGCGCCGTATCGTCCATCACGTTGATCGATGGCAGATCGTGCCGCTGACCCAGCGCGAAATCATTGGGATCGTGCGCCGGCGTTACCTTCACCGCACCCGTGCCGAATTCCGGACTGACCCACTCGTCCGTGATCACCGGAATCTCACGGCCCACCAGTGGCAGTCGCAGCTTCTTTCCGTGCAGATGCTTGTAGCGTTCGTCCGCAGGGTGCACCGCGACGGCCACATCGCCCAGCATCGTCTCGGGACGCGTAGTCGCAACGGTCAGAAACTCACCCGTATCCTTGCCATCATCCCCGATTACGGGATACCGAATCTCCCACAGATGTCCCTTGTGCTCGTCGTAGACCACTTCCAGATCGCTGATGGCGGTCTGGCAACGCGGACACCAGTTCACAATGTAGGCGCCGCGGTAGATTAGCCCCTGCTCGTAGAGCCGGACAAACGCCTCGCGCACGGCCACCGAGAGCCGCTCGTCCATTGTGAAGTACTCGCGATCCCAATCGACCGAGGCTCCCAGCCGCTTCATCTGACCCAGAATCGCGCCGCCATAGTGCCGCCGCCATTCCCACACGCGCTCTACAAACTTTTCGCGGCCCATCTGCTGGCGCGTGGTGCCTTCGGCCGTGATCTGGCGCTCGACAAGCATCTGCGTAGCGATTCCGGCATGGTCCGTGCCGGGAATCCAGAGCACACGATTCCCGCGCATGCGGTGCCAGCGGATGAGAATGTCGCTTTCCGTGTGCTCGAACATATGGCCCATGTGCAGGTTGCCGGTCACATTGGGCGGTGGCAGCAGAATCGTGAACGAAGATTCGCCGTCCAGGCGCTCCTCTGGATTCGGAGTCGGCTGGGCGAAGAGTTTCTCGCGAACCCAGTATTCGGCCCAGTGATCTTCAATGGCAGTGGGGTCGTAAGCTTTAGGCAGATCGTGCGGCATGAGGGTTGTCAGTTAGCCCCCAGGGTTTGCGCCGAAGCCCAGATTTCACAAGGATTTCAGACACGGGGACCACTCTTCACTCTAGCAGATTCAGCAACCTCGCCCACCGCCGTATCCCACGCGTTCAAAGCGCAAAAACAAAGGCCGCACCCCGCATGGATGCGACCTTTGCTCCTCTGAAAATGCTCCCCGACCTAGAACGGATTTAGCTTGGCCAGGCCCTTCTTCTTTTTCTTCTTGCTTGAGGACTCCTCGTCCAGATTGGCCTTCGGCTTCTTCTTCGCGGCTTCGGCGGCGGTCTGCTGCTGTGCTGTACCCGGCTTGATGTCGTTCACCTGGTCCGGGGCTTCGGCCGGCTTGTCCACTGCCGGCAAAGTGGTGTTGGTGGGACCCACCGGCTTCACCAGGGCGTTCGGATCGGCTGTTGCACCGGTCGTTGGAACTGCCTCATTTCCAGACGGTGCAGCGGATGCGTCACCGTTCGGAGCATTCACAATCGTGACTCCAACTCCGGTTCCACCCGCCGGAGCGGCAAGCTCAGGTGCGGCGGAGGGTTGATCGCTGCGCGGAGGCTCATTGGGGCCGGTCGGTGTCACCGCTGTGGTTGTCGCCGGCTTGCCTGCGTTATAGGCCGCGGTATAGAGTGCCATGTTCTCTTTGGTTACGTCGGGCGCCAGCGTGCGCTTCGGATCATCGAGTGTAGGCTCCCCAACGTGCGGAGCCTGCACCACCGTGGGGCCGCGCTTGATAATCCCAAGCACATTGTCTGTAAAGCGTATCGGCCGCTCGCTCTTTAGCTCTGCGTCGTTTTCTGCCACGGCCGCGTCAGTCGGTTCTGGAACCGGACGGTTCATCGCCACCAACCGGTCTCGTGCGTCCTCAACGTGCGGCGCCATCGGGTACCGCGTGATCACCCTGGCATAGGCAGCTGCCGCTTTGTCCTGGTAGACACTGTGCAGGCGCTCACGCACAGCGCCGGGTATGTTGGGCGCAATTTGGACCGCATGCGCCTCACCTGCGTAGGCATCGCCGATCGCCAGCAGCGTCTGGTCGCTCTTGGAGTACAGAGGATAGGTGTCAACCACCGTCTGCAGGCGTGCGATCGAGGCTGGGAAGTTTTCACGAGCCCCATAGTAGAGGCCGATCTGCGTCTCGCGCTCCGCCAAAACCTCCTGCACATCGCGCAGCTTTTGCTTGGCACGCGGAATCAGCGGCGAGTCCGGGAACATGTTGATCATGGTCCGGTACTCCTTCTCCGCATCCTGCGCATTGTTGTAATCGCGATCAGGCTTCTCCATCTGCTCGTAGTAGATGTCGCCGACCTTCATCTGTGCTTCGGCCGCCTCCGGAGCGTTGGGGAAGAAGGTAATGAAGTCTTTGTATTCGCTCTCGGCCTGCGTCAGAGCGGCAGTGCCGCCTTCTTTAAACCAGCTGTCGCCCACCGCTAGCTTGGCGCGCATCCGGTACTCAGAATCAGGATAGGTATTGAGCATGGTCTGCAGATCGAGCCGCGCTACATCATAGCGGCCCTTCTTCATCGCCAGCATGGCCTTGTCGTACAGCTCCTTGTCGGGCTGCTTCGAATTCACGCCTGCCAGCGGATTCGCGCTCAAATCCTGGTTCTTTTTCGCTTTGGGCTTCTTTTCCTTGGCTTGGGCCGTAACCCCCGACAGCACCAGCGATGCCAGCGCCAACGCAGCAAAACTTCTCGACAACCGGTTCATACCACCTCAATTGCGGCAGGGGGAAGCTGCCACGGTTTACGCAGTTACAACAAGAACTTACTCATCGGCGGCTTCACGAGCCGCAGCCAGCAAAGCACGGGCATCCCGCTCGGCCTGCCCGGCGCCAAACACAGCATTGCCAGCCACCAATAGCTCCGCACCTGCTTTGACTACCTGGGCGACCGTGTCGTGAGCCACGCCGCCGTCAACTTCGATTTTAAATGCCAACCCCAGTTCTGTCCGCAACTGGGCCAGCCGTCGAATCTTATCCAGCGCAAAGGGAATAAAGCTCTGTCCCCCGAAACCCGGGTTCACGCTCATGATCAGCACGTGATGCACCATGGGCAGAATGTCGCGAATCAGCTCCACCCGCGTCGCCGGGTTGAGCACCACCCCAGGCTGCATTCCGTGGTCGGCAATGTGTGTCAGCGACCGGTGCAGGTGCCGGCAGGCCTCATAATGCACGCTCACCCAGTTAGCCCCGGCCTCGGCAAAAGCTGGGACGAACTCGTCCGGGTTCTCGATCATCAGGTGGCAATCCAACGGTAGCTTGGTCGCCTTGCGCAGGCTCGCCACCACCGGAGGACCGATAGTGATATTGGGCACGAAATGCCCGTCCATGATGTCGACGTGGATCGCGGAGCCGCCACCCCGCTCCGCTGCAGCAACCTCGTCCGCGAGGTGCGCAAAATCCGCCGATAATATGGAGGGCAAAAGTTCAATCATATGTGGGCGGCAGAAGTTCAATCATCTTGAAGCCGGAAGCAGTTGAACCATGTAGGTTTTGGCGCACCTTCTGTGCCCGGCCAGTTTATCACCGGGACTTAAAGCGATTTCAGGTCACGATAGCCCGAAGCCGCTACCCCCGAGTCGACGCGGCCATCCGGGAGTCTTGACCGGCACATCTACCCAAGAATCGCACTAGCCGTAGCGCAGCGCCTGCAGCGTCCTGGCGTCTGCACCTGCAGCGTGCTTTCGGACCCGCCTTTGCCTGCTCCCAGCTTTCAGCACCCCGATGACTGCAGCCGGCAGGTCCCCTGTAATCACTGGGAGTTCCTTACCCGCCTCCATCCGCTTCAACAGGATGCGCCCCCGAGCCCGCATCGCGGGCGTTCCGCTGCGGCTCAGCACGCGGAGCATGTCCAGCACCTCGGGCAACATCGACGGATCCCAGCACGTCAACCCTGCAAGTCCATGCATGGCGCTGGTTTTCACGATGGAGCTCTTATCGTGCAGCCATGTTCGCAGCACCGCTGCGGCACGCGCGGTCTCCGCCTCGCTCAGAGGCGTTCTGAAAATCATTAGAGCCAGGTTCCAGCGCAACTTGTTTTCCTCGGCATCGAGCATGCGGTCCAGAAGGGCATCCTTCCACCGCGCGAGGATCTGAGGACGCCTGCACGAGGCGCGCTCCAACGCATCAGCCGCGCGGTTCGAAACGCCGGCTTCTTCATCCCAGAGGCACTCCACGACCTGCCCGGTCTTACGAGGATTTCTCAGCAGTAGCGCGGCGACTTCGCAAGCATGGCCGCAATCGAGCCGTTTGCCCGGTACAAGCATCTCGCGGATCGCTGTTGCATTTGCCATCGCTGACCTTCGCCCGCCATTTTCCTATGCGTGGCGCGAGTGCGCCATCGCCTTCGCCGCCACCCGCCCGATACCGCGCAGCATGGATTTGATCGGCCAACGGCCTTCCTCGTCAGGAAAGCACACTTCACCCTCGCGCTTCACCTCGGGCCGGTAATACCACCGTTTCAGCAGCGCGAGATGCCCCTGCCTAGTCGTTGCCGATGGAGGTCCCGGGTCCTTCTCAAGTTCAGCCAGCACCGCCTCCATCCGCGCCTCCAGCATCGTCCGTGGAACCCTCGCGGGGGCCGCTGGTTCTTGTTCGTTACTCCCGACTCCCTGCTCCCCAATTCCTAATCCCAGTTTTTGGTCCACTGTCCACTGTTGACTGTTCACTGCCTCAGGCACCGGCTCCAACGCCATTGGCTGCGCAAACAGCGAACTCGATCCCGACTGTTCGTTTTGAATCCGCATGCCTATCGTGGAGAATTCCACCGGTCCGCGCAGACTGCCACTCTCATACAGAAATACTGCCACCTCTTCAGGATTAGTCGACGCTTGCAGAATGACTGCCCGCAGCTTGCTCAACGGCTGCACCAATTCGGGCGCCAGCGCACGCACCGCCTCCACCTTCTGCACCTGCGCATGTAATGCGGCCGCGTCCTCAAACGCCAGGTTGGCCGAAGCGGCATCGCGCTGGCTCCCCAGCACCACCAGTTTGCTCTCTCCACGCGTCGCCAGAAAACTTTGCACCGCCGCAGCTTCTTCGGCATAGCGCTCATCGGTGCAGCCCTTGAAGCAGGGCGCAAGGCACATCTTCATCTCCGAGTACACGCATCCCGGATGGCTCGGATCAGGATTCAGATCGTCCGTGCAACGCCGCAACAAGAACAGCTTCAATGCCTCTTCGCCAAAACGCTCCGCCGCCGCTCGCGATGCAAACGGTCCATAAGCCCAATCGGCCTCACGCTGGCTCGGCTTGTTCGTCACCACGATCCGCGGATATGGATTCCGGCCGAGAAACCGCACAAACGCCGGCGCCCGCAGGTGCATGCGCTCTAGGGCCTTCGCGCCGTAGACTTCTTCCAGCAGCGAAAACTGCGCGAGCAGAGACTCAAAATCAGAACCCGTCCGCCGCCAGGCGATCTGCCGCACCCGCCCTGCCAGTTGCAATCGCCGCGGATGCTTCGCCGAGGGCTGCAGAAGCCGTTCCAGCCGCCCGCGCAGGTTAGGGGTGCGCCCGATGTAAGGCTCGTCCTTGGCCTCAGCTCCGTAGAGCGCAAACACCGCCGGACTTGTGGGCAGATGGTTAAGCGCGGCCTTCGGATCCCCGGGATCGAAAGGAATCTGCTCCATCGCATTTTTGATAGTTTGGCTCAAAGCGTGCACCGACACAGGACCTGCTGACTCGCTACCACGCGCGGAGCGCGGCTAACTCCGCTAACAGGCGCGAAGCGCGCTAACTCCGCTAAGCCCCCGCAATCGTCATCCCGTCAATCCGCAGGGTAGGCGACGCCACCGATCCTCGAAACACTAGGTCATTTCCAATTGCCGTTACATTCATAAACATCTCGCCCAGGTTTCCGGCAATCGTGATCTCCTCAACCGCATGCGATAGCTGGCCGTTCTCAATCCACAATCCCGCCGCCCCGCGCGAGTAATCGCCGGTCACGATATTCGTGCCGAATCCCATCAGGCTGGTGACGTAAAGTCCCGCTTGCACCTCGCCGATGATTTGTTCCGGCGTCAGCGTTCCCGGTTCGAGATACAAATTGCCGCACCCGATTCCCGGCGCTCCCGCCAGCCCGCGCGAAGCATTGTGCGTCGACCTCATCCCCAGCTTCCGCGCCGCGTACGAATTCAGCATGTAGTTCCGCAACACGCCGCCTTCCACCACCACCGTGCGCCGTGAAGGCAGCCCTTCGCCATCGAACGGCGTGCTGCCGAAACCGCCCACTCCCGTAGGCAACAGCATCAAGCTGTCATCCACAATGGTGATCGTCGCAGCGCCAATCTGCTCCCCCAGCTTGCCGGAGAGATAAGAAGCATGCCGCCAGATCGCATCGCCGGATGCGGCATCAAAAACCGATCCAATCAGCGATCGCGCCACCTCCGGCGCAAACACGATGGGAACCCGCTGCGTAGGCACGCGCCGTGCGCCCAGTCTTCGCACCGTCCGCCGCCCTGCTTCAGCCCCTACGGCTTCGGGCGATTCCAGATTCGCGATGCGCCGGGCGCTCGACCACCATCCATCGCGCTGCATCTGCCCATTCTCATCGCGCGCCAGCGGTGCTGCCGAAACCCCGGCATAGCTTGACCGGTAGCTCCCCACAAATCCGCGTGAGTTAGCCAGAATCTTGCTGCCGGTAGCTGCATCGAAGCTCCCGCCATCCGAGTTCGTAATGCGCGGGTCCGCCGCCATCGCCGCAGCCTCAGCCCGCCGCGCCCATTCAATTCGCTCGGTTCCCGGCAGCGAATATACGTCCTCAAAGAAGAGGTGCAGATCGTCCTTGATCGAGCCGAATTCCGCTGCGTCCGGCAATCCGATAAACGGATCCTCCTCCGTCACCTTCGCCAGCGCCATGGCGCCGTCAACCATCTGCCGAATTCCGTCGGCTGTCAGATCGCTCGTCGAGGCTGAAGCCGATCGCTTCCCCAGAAACACCCGCAGCCCCAGCGCGCGCGAGCCGGATTCCTTCAGAGTCTCCACCTGCCCCATGCGCACATTCACGCTGAATTCGTCTCCTTCGCGGACGACGGCCTCAGCATCGCTGGCCCCGGCCTTCATAGCCAGCTTCACTACATCGGTTGCAAGGGATTCGAGATCAACGGCGGCTACATCGGGGAGTTGAACAGCTTCCGGCATGGGTCAACCTTAACAAACCAACGCACTGCGGCGCATCCGCTTGCCCTGCCCTCGCGGATGGCGATCACACCTCGAATCCGCATAATTTGCTATGGTGTTGGGTTCCCCCAAGAGGCACTATGAATTCGCGCCGTATCCTTCCGCTTTGCATTTACCTCGTTGTTTTCATGTGTCTTCCGGTTCTCGCGCAAAAAACCGGAATTGATCCCACCCTGTTGAAGAGAGCAGATGCCGGCGATGCGCAGGCACAGCTGAAAGTGGGCGAAGCCTACGCTTCCGGCATTTCGGTCGCGCAGGATTATTCAAAGGCTGCTTCGTGGCTCCAGAAAGCCGGCGACCAGGGACTCGCCCCGGCCCAATTCGATATGGGCGCACTCTACGAAGCCGGCAATGGCGTTCAACAGGACGATACCAGGGCCGCGTCGTGGTATCAGCAGGCCGCTGAACAAGGCTTCGCCCCTGCCGAATTGCATCTTGGCCTGCTTTACGATCACGGCAACGGAGTCACGCAGAACTCCGCTGAAGCCGCCGGATGGTATCGCAAAGCCGCATTGCAGCATCTCCCCGAAGCTGAATACAACCTCGGCACTCTCTATGAGCGCGGCATCGGCGTCCCGCAGGACTACGCTCAGGCCGCGGACCTCTACCGCCGCGCCGCCGAGCAGGGAAACGCATCCGCTCAATTCAACCTGGGCCTTCTCTACGACAACGGCACCGGCCTTGAAAAGGACTACGCCCAGGCCGCGGTCTGGTACACCAAGGCCGCCGAGCAAGGCCTGCCTCGCGCCCAGTTCAATCTCGGCTCCATGTACGCCAATGGTCAGGGAGTTCCCGTTAATCTTGTGGAGTCTTACTTCTGGCTGGACCTGGCCGCCAAAACCTGGTCCGGTTCCCGTCAGGAAGATGCCGCTCACGCCCGCGACCTGGTCGCTCAGCATCTCAGCCCAACCGACTTAGCAGCAGCGCAAGATCGCGTCGCAAAGTGGCTCTCTGCCCACCAGAAATAGGAGGCAGCTACCGCCCCGTCCCGCCTACGGTCATCTTGTCCAACTTGATCGTCGGCATACCCACGCCCACCGGTACGCTCTGCCCGTCCTTGCCGCAGGTCCCGATCCCCTCATCGAGCTTCAGATCGTTCCCCACCATCGAGACGTACTTCAGCGCCTCCGGCCCGTTGCCGATCAGCGTCGCATCCTTCACGGGCGAGGTGATCTTGCCGTCTTCAATCAGATAAGCCTCTGATGCCGAGAAAACAAACTTGCCGTTGGTGATGTCCACCTGCCCGCCGCCAAAGTTCACGGCGTACAATCCGCGCTTGACGGACCGCAGAATGTCTTCAGGCGCGTCGTCTCCTGCCAGCATGTAGGTGTTCGTCATGCGCGGCATCGGAATGCAGTGGTAGCTTTCCCGCCGCCCTGACCCCGTGTTTGCCGTTCCCGTCAGCCGCGCTGAAAGCTTGTCCGTCAGGTATCCCTTCAGAATCCCGTTCTCGATAAGCACGGTCTCCTGCGTCGGCGATCCCTCGTCATCCACATTCAGCGAACCCCGTCGCCCGGCCATCGTTCCGTTGTCCACCACCGTCACCTTGGTGCTGGCCACTGGCCTTCCAATCAGCCCTGTAAACGCCGACGTCCCCTTGCGATTGAAGTCCGCCTCAAGTCCATGCCCTACGGCCTCGTGCAGCAGCACGCCCGGCCATCCCGGCCCTAGCACAACCTGCATCTCACCCGCCGGCGCTGGCACCGCCCCAAGCTGTAAGATCGCTCCGCGCGCCGCTTCCTGCGCCAGGTGCTCAGGACTCTTCGAGCCCACAAACTGTTCCAGCCCGGCTCTTCCGCCCCCGCCGGCCGACCCCTTGGTAGTCGTCGGGCCATCCTTGGCGATCACAAATACATTCAGCCGGCATAGCGGTTGCGTATCGCTGGCAAACGCCCCGTCCGAAGCCGCAATCAGGATTCGCCTCAGTTCTTCGCTGTATCCCGCCCGTACCTGCACAATCCGCGGGTCGTACGCCCGAGCCGCCCGGTCAGCGCGCAAAATCAGCTCCAGCCGCGCCGCCAAGTCCAGGTCAAATCCACCCAGAGGGACCGGATAGAGGTCTGCGCCTTCCGTCTCCGTAAATCCCTGTATCGGCTGCTTGGCAGGCCCCGATGCAATCAGCGCCGCCGTCCGCGCCGCATGCAACAGTCGCTCCGGGCTCAGATTATCGGTGTAGGCATATCCAGTCCGCTCGCCTGAGAGCACGCGAATTCCGCACCCCGCGCTCGTCCCCGTGCTGGCCGACTTCACGATTTGCTCGTCCACCCCGAGTGAGGTCGAAGTCACCGACTCAAAATAGAGATCGGCGTAGTCGCCGCCCGCGGAAAGGGCCTCGCCAAGGCAGCGTTCGAGCAGCCGTTCGGTGATCCCAAATTTCTCAAAAAAGTAACGTCTGTGACTCGGCTGGGGGGAAGGGACAGTTAGGTTCATCGTTGCACATAGTTTACGCCTGTTTGCCGTGGCCCGCATTGCGGCACAAACCGTTTCCTTGCTTGATTCATGGGCCAGACTCAATTGTTTTGGCAATTGCCGTCATGCTAAATTTTCTCCATGAAGAAGATCCTTGCTGCTGTGCTCCTGGTCCTGGTATTCGCCGCCCCGGCGTTCGCCGCGACCACGCATCATCATCATCACCATCACCACCATCACAAGGCCTAGCCCGACCGCAAAGTTCCGTACAGGGTGGCTGCAGGTCAGGTGTGTGTAAGCCCAAGGATTGGCCCATCTCTCGCGTGGGCCAGTCCGGGTGAACCCGAAATTCGCATTTCAACCCGTCTCACCCTTCCCGCGCCCATTACCTCTTTTGGTCCGGTGACTTCCGGTACTATCGCCCGCCTCAATCTCGTGCTACATTCCTGCCATGAGGAAAATTGCAGTTGCCGCGCTGTTTCTGGTGGTGTGCGCCGCTCCGGCCTTCGCCGTTTGGCCTTTTCACAAAAAGCCTCCGAAGGATCCACGGTTTGTGGAGCATCCCAAGGCTCTGCACCAAACGAATCAGAACTTTAAGAATGCGCCGAAGCACAAGATGCCGAAGCACCCGCATAACTAGATCCACCTCGCCGAGCGTCGAATCGTCATCGACCCGCGAGCCCTCCAGGTTTATGGGCAATGACAGAATCGGAAGACCTCCGCTACCCGATCGGCCGCTTTAGTCCTCCCGCTTCCTCTGACCCCGCAGCGCGTGCAGAACAAATCTCCATCCTTCGGCTGCTCCCTGGAACGCTCCAGACCTCCGTCAGTGGACTCAACCGCGTGCAACTCGACACCCCTTACCGCGAAGGCGGCTGGACCGTCCGCCAGCTTGTGCATCACATCGCCGACAGTCATGCCAACGCTTACGTGCGCACCAAACTCGCCCTCACCGAAGACTGGCCCACCATCAAGCCCTACGACCAAGCAGCCTGGGCTTGCCTCGCCGACAGCCATCTTCCCATCGATGGCTCACTCGCGATGATTGCCGCTCTCCACGAGCGCTGGGTGGCGCTGCTCGAGTCCCTCTCCGACGCGGACTTCCAGCGCGGCTACAACCATCCCGAAAACGGCCGCCAGGATCTTGCCACGGTTCTTGCAATCTATGCATGGCACTCGCGCCATCACACCGCGCACATTACAGGCTTGCGCTTGCGGCAGAACTGGTAGGCGGCACGTGTCCTCCGCTGTCGACGCACCATCCGCCGCCAAACTCGCCGAAATCCTCGAAGACTACCTCGCCACCCATCCCGCCGCGGCCCTGTTGGAAGACGGCCGTGTTCTTTTTGATATGCGCCTCGCGCGTTATTCCGTCACCGAGTCTCACGACCGCTGCCTGTTCCAGCTTTGGAGCGAAGAACGCAACCTCATGCGAGCTGTGGTTGAGATTCAGCCGCGTGCCCAATGCCTGCGTGTCATGACCCGTCGTATGGGCGTGCTGAAACCGCAGGCCCTCGAACTCGTGCCCAGCAGCGATCGCCGCACGCCCACAGCTCGTGATTCCGCGCGTCGTAATTACCAACGCTTGCTCGATCGCGTTCTCACCCGCGCCTTTATTGGTTCGAAGGTCGACGGCCTGCGTTCCGCAATGGATCTGGAGCACAGCTTCGGGCCAGCCTACATTCGCGGTCGAATGCTCCGCGGCACTGCGGCCGAAGCCATCATCGGCGTCAGCGAAGCGGAATCTGCCTCCACCATCGACGGCATCCTCACCTTGGGCATTCTCTGGCTTGATCACTGTCGTCAGAAAGCCGATGCACGCCGCCATTTCGGCGGACTTAAGGTCATCGTGCCAAGGGGCGCCGAGCGCACCACCGCGGAGCGCATGGCCTGGCTCAACCATGCCGCCGCCGACTTCCAACTCTGCACCCTCGATGAGCGCAGCGAGGAACTTGAGTCAGTTGATTTCCGCGACACTGGCAACCAAACCGCGCGCCTCATGCATGCTTTTTCCCCCGAGTCCGCGCTCGAACGATGCCGGCCCGGGATCGACAAGGTTCTGGCACTGCTGCCTCCAAACGCGAAAACCCGCATTGAAATTCGTCCACGCTCCGCCACGGATGTCGGGCTGCTGCTGCACGGCCTCGAGTTTGCCCGCGTACGTCACGGCGCTGGTGCCCACTCGTTCGCGCGCGAGCAGGAGGTCACCTTCGGGGCAGGAGCCAACGAAACTCCATTGACCGCCGAAACCGAAGACCTTTGCCGCGAACTGTGCGCGCGTCTCTCCCTGAGCCGCCATCGCGATGGTGCCCACAAAGATCCCCTCTTCCGCATGCAGCCCGAACGATGGCTCGAATCTGAGTTCCGCGCCGGTCTCAGCGACTTGCTGCCCTCGCTTCGCGGCGATCAACTCTACTCGCAGGTCCCAGCGCTCTCATCCGGAGATCGCGGCATGCTCGACCTGCTCACCGTCGATCAAAACGGTCGCCTCGTTGTAATTGAGTTGAAGGCCGACGAAGATCTGCATCTTCCGCTCCAGGCGCTCGACTACTGGATCCGCGTCCGCGCGCTCAATGCTGATCGTCAGCGCACGCCCGGCAGCGACCGGCCGCTCTCCGCCTTCGCGCGCGAAGGTTACTTTCCCGGCGCAGAAATCTCGCCATTCGCGCCCCGTCTGCTCCTCGCCGCACCCGCCTTGCGCATCCACCCCGCCAATCTGCCGGTACTGCGCTATATCTCGACCGAGGTCGATTGGGAACTCATCGCCCTCAGCGAGCACTGGCGACAGCAATTGCAGATCGTCTTCCGCAAACACAGTACCGATCCAAGATCCTAGGAACTCCAAACCTTGAAGAGCCCGGAATCACCACCGCAAGAAACATGTCATCTTGTCGGTGTGAATCAGGGAGCGACTCGGGGAACCCACGTAGTGGGTCGCACGCAGTTGATCGTCACTTCTCCTGGAAACTGTCATCCTGAGTTCCGCACCCTTGGGGGCCCCGTCGCGCCAAAGCGCGATGGGGTAAGAGGAGCGAAGGATCTGCTTCTATTTCTCGAGGAAATGCGGAAATAATCAGTTCGCGCTTACTTCACCGCCACCGAAGAAGCCGAGCACGCGCATTCTTCCAGATCGCTCAGCAATGCATTCACCCGCTTCAAATCCGAATCCCACGCAAACATGATCCGTGCCGCGCCGCCGATAAAGGTATAGAACCTCCAACCCCGCCCGCGCAGGCTCTCCAGGATCTCATCCGAAGCGTTCAAAAACACCGTGTTCGCATCCACCGCCGACACAACCTCCACATTCCCAATCCGTGCCACCCGCTCCGCAAAATACTGTGCACACTCGTTGGCGTGCCGGGCGTTGCTAAGCCACGCGCCGCTCTCCAGCATTCCCACCCATGGAGCCGAGAGAAATCGCATCTTCGAAGCTAGCTGCCCCGCCTGCTTGCAGCGATAGTCAAAATCCGTTGCTAGCCCTTTGTCGAAAAACAACACCGCCTCGCCTATTGCCATGCCATTTTTCGTCCCGCCAAAGCACAGCACATCCACGCCGCTCTTCCAGCTCAACTCAGCCGGCGAACAGCCCAGGCTCGCGCAAGCATTCGCAAACCGAGCCCCATCCATGTGCAGCGAAAGCCCGTGATCCTCGCACGCCGCCGAAATCGCCTTGACCTCATCCACGGCGTACACACGCCCCGTCTCGGTCGGCTCGGTAATTGTCACCACTCGCGGCTTGGGGAAGTGAATGTCCTGCCGCTTGGTCGCAAGTTCGTGAATCGATGCGGGCGTCAGCTTCCCATCCACCCCCTGCGCCACCAGCAGTTTTGAGCCGTTCGAAAAAAACTCCGGCGCACCGCACTCATCGGTCTCCACATGCGATGCATCGCAACAGATCACCCCGTGATACGACTGGCACAGTGAAGCCAGAGCCAGCGAGTTCGCTGCCGTCCCGTTGAAGACTAAGAACACTTCGCACTCGGCCTCAAACAATGCGCGAAACGCATTCGCCGCCCGCGCGGTCCACACATCATCGCCATACGCCGTCGCATGCCCGTGATTAGCCCGCTCCATCGCATCCCAGGCCTCCGGACAGATTCCCGCATAGTTGTCACTCGCAAACTGCTGCGCTAGATCGTCCACTTCAATCCCCATCTCTGATCTCGATTCGTTTTTCCCTAGTCCCTAGTCCTTAGCCCCTATTCCCTATTCCCTGTCTTTATTCCGCCATCGAAGAATTCAACCCGTGAAAGATTCCGTCGTAATGTCCGTTCTCCGCGGCAAATCTCAACCCCTTCACGTTCTCCACGCAGATCTCTATCGGTGTCGGCTGCAACTTAAGAATGCTCATCACCTCGGCGATGTACTTCTCCAGCGGCATCGCGCGCGGATCCGACTTACCGCCCATCAGGTCCGTCGCCACATAGGGCGGGATCAGTTCCAGCACTTCGATGCTTGTCTTCTTCAACTGGTAGCGGAGCGACTGCGTGTACGAATGGATTGCAGCCTTGGTCGCGCAATACGTCGGCGTCAGCACCATCGGAACAAATGCCAGGCCTGACGTCACATTCATGATCGTTGCGCTCGCCTGCTTCTTCAGATGGGGAAGCAGTGCCGCGGTCAGCCGGATCGGCCCCAGCAGATTCGTTGCCACAATGGCCTCGGCGTCCGCGAGCTCCTCAGGTGGATCGATCAGCTTTTCCGCGCGCATGATCCCCGCATTGTTGATCAGAACATTGAGCGTGGGAAACCTCCCCGCGGCTTCCGCGGCGAAAGGCAGAACGCCCCCTCGTTTCTCAATATCCAGTACCATCGACTGCATGCCGGGATTCGCGGCCGTCGTCTCGTCCAGCATCTCCCTGCGCCGCCCCGCAATCACCACTTCGTTCCCCAGCTTGTGGAGTGCTTCCGCGAGTCCCCGGCCAATGCCCGATCCGCCTCCGGTAATCAGAACCGTATTTCCGCTCAGTTTCATACGATCCGCCCTCTTTTCTGCACTCGATTTGAACGATCAGGGTCCAACTTTTCCCTCAACTCTGGATGATAAAGCTCATGCGACTTGAACTGTTCCACAGTGAGGTCCGGGCATTCCCACCCGCCGTGCAAAGATCGCCTGTCCTTCTCGGATCGCCCGGTACAAAGATTTCCAACTTTCGTACCGATTTTCCGCCGAAATTATTTGTACTGCCATTTCATCGAGGTGATATAAATCACATATTTCCTGAAGAGAACGCGGGAGAATCGTTTTATTCCGCGTGAGCAGATTGCTCAATTCCTGGGGGGTTCATGCTTCCTCCGGCATGGACCCCTGGGTAGGAGTCTCCGTCGTGCCTAGTCAAGCCGTCCATGAGTTTCGGTCCCCGGCAGTTCGAACCGCTGCCTCCTCCTCCACATTCTTCATCCCCGGAAACGTGGTATCGATCTGCGACTCCCCGGCCTTCTTGAAGACATTTGACGACGAAAGGGTCGAGGGGAACCGCGACGGGCTCGGCTTTGCCCGCGGTCTCCGCGTTGCCTTTCTTTTGGAAGCCGGCGCCATCGTGCTGGTCTATGGACTCTGGCACTTGTGGCACTTGGTCCAATAGACCGGAAGCCAGCCGGGCCACGGGCTGCTTCGCAGCGGGTCCAACTCGCTAGCGTCTTCCTTTGAGCCACGGATCTACTTCTTAAGCGGCTTTCGTGCGAAGAAGTAGAGCGAATATGCCAGCATCGCAAACCCCAGCACTGACACCCACATGTGATCCAGCAGCGTTCCCCGCGGGAAATTGAGAATGTCGCGGTTGTCCATGTACGTTGCTTCCACGGCCTTCAGTGCCACGCCGATCAGCCCCGCGATTCCCCCCGCCGCAATCAATCCTGAAGCAAACAGCGATCCCGACGAAATATCGCTCTGTGCCTCTCCCTCGCCTGCGCGCGCCGCCGACCGGTCCACCAGCCACCGCACCACGCCCCCTACAAAAATCGGAAGAGTGGTTCCGATGGGCAGATACGCGCCTACCGCAAACGTCAGCGAGCGAATCCCCAGCAACTCCACCGCAATCACCAGCGAGACGCCCAGCAACACCAGTCCCCAGGGCAATTTGCGGCTAAGGATTCCGTTGATCACCGTCGCCATCAGGCGGGCCTGCGGTGCAGGCGCGGCAGCACTCCCAATACCCTGGATCCAGTGAACTTCAATCCGTCCCGTAGCCGGCGAGTAGAGATACTTTCCGTCCTGCAACTCGGAGGACCCAATCGCGTTCAGCACCACGTACTCCGAAGCTTGGTGCGAAGTGGTCGTCTTGTCTTCCGCCACCACGCGAATCTGTGGGGGCAAGTGCTTCACGTCTGATTGAACCGAAACGCCCGGATGCGCAGCGTTGATGTCCCAAGGCTGTGCTGCTGCATGAAATTCCTGCAGCCCGGTGTTCATCAGGTTCAGCGTTGATCCAATCACGACGGTCGAAACAACAACGCCGATCATCAACGCCACCTGCTGTGCTCGCGGCGTTGCCCCGATAATGTACCCCGTCTTTAGATCCTGCGAAGTATCTCCCGAATTCGAAGCCGCGATGCATACCACGCCGCCGATCGTAATGGCCAGCGCGCCAAACGCCGGAGCCGTCCATCCCTGTACTAGAAAGACCGCAGCGGTTGCCATCAGTGTTGCAATCGTCATGCCCGAGACCGGGCTTGCCGAAGACCCCACCAACCCAACGATCCGCGAACTCACCGTCACAAACAGAAATCCGAAGACCACCACCAGCAGCGAGGCCGCCAGGTTCGCCTCCCAGCCCACAAACGCGCCCGGAACCGGCTTGAACTCGAGAAACAGGAACATGCAGGCCACGATCAGCAGCGATCCAATCATCACCACCGTCATCGAAAGATCGTTCTCGGTGCGAATCGGTTTTGCATCGACTTTCTCAGCGCCTGGCTTCATATTCTTCAGCCCCACCGAGAGCGCACTCCAGATGGTGGGAAGCGTCTTCATCAGTGTGATCAGCCCCGCTGCGGCCACGGCCCCCGCACCCATTGGCTTGATGTAACTGGCCCACAGATCGCTCGGTCCCATCTGCGCAATGGGAATTTGTCCGGGATATACCGGATGCGGCAGCTCCTTCCCAAAGAAGTAGATCAGCGGCATTACCACCAACCACGAAAAAACACCGCCTGCAAAAATCACACCGGCTACCTTCGACCCGATGATGTAGCCCACACCCAGGTATTCCGAGGTCGCGTCAGCGTTAATCGATGAGCCCTTCAGTACGTGTTGCGGCCCGAAGTCCGGCCGGAACTCAGGCGAACTTGGCCACGCACGGAAGAGGTTTCCATTCTGGAAGAACGTGTAGAGCCCGCCAAGACCCAGTCCCAGAAAAACGCGGCTGGCCAGCGATCCACCCTTCTCGCCGGCAATCAGCACGTCCGCGCAAGCCGTTCCCTCTGGATACGGAAGCACACCATGTTCCTTCACGATCAGTTGCCGTCGCAGCGGAATCATGAACAGCACACCCAGCCAGCCGCCGATCAACGCCAGCATGAAAATCCGCGAGTACTCCAGATCGAACCCGAGAAACACCAGCGCGGGCAGCGTGAAAATAACCCCCGAAGCAATCGACTGCCCCGCATTTCCCGTTGTCTGTACGATGTTATTTTCAAGAATTGAGGCACGGCCAAATGCGCGCAGAATGCTGATCGAAAGCACTGAAATCGGAATCGAGGCGGCGACCGTGAGGCCGGCCCGCAAGCCCACATACACGGTGACCGCGCCAAAGATGATGCCGAAGATGGAGCCCAGCACCAGCGCCCGCACCGTAAACTCCGGCGGATGCTGGTCTGGCGAAACGAAAGGTTGAAACTCGGCCACGGATTGCCTCCACAGTGAATGCGCGCAAATCGCCTGGTTTGCTTGAAGAGACGAGTTTACGTCATCCTGACCAGTTTCTTTGCTTTGCCCGTAATCCTATCGCAGCTGCGAAGCTCATTCAGATCTAGAACCGCTTGCACAAAGGGGGTTCTAAAGAGCACGGATCGGGGAACCCACAAAATGGTCGCGTGCCGCTAGAGGCTTACAAAAGCCGGCCTTCAAACCCAGAGCGATGTCATCCGCCAACCGAAGGTGACCCCAGTGCACGCTGATCCCAGCCTAGGTAACTACCCTCCCAACAGGATTACCGGAATTCTGTAGACACTGATTCGACGCTTGCCTGAGAATGCATCAACGCTGCCGAAAGATCGCAGCCTCGTTCAAAAAGCGCATTCCCGCCTAAGGAGAACCCGTGATTTCAAAACCAGGGAAATTCCTGCCTGTCTTCGCAGCGCTGTTGCTCTCCGCAGCAAGCTGCGTAGCCCAATCCGTCATGACGCATCATGTCCGTGATGTGGTGAGCAGCGGTAAGGCTCAAGCCAACGGCCGCCTACCCGGCAACCAGGTATTGCAGCTCGACCTGGTTTTGCCCCTTCGCGATCCTGCTGGACTCAAGGCGTTCCTCGCCGACGTCTATAACCCGAAGAGTCCGAACCACAGCCAGTTCCTCACCCCCACGGAATTCACCGCCCGCTTCGGCCCCACTGCCAGCGACTACGAAACGGTACTCCGATTTGCAACGACGTATGGACTCCAGGTTGTAGGTGGCTCGCGCGACGGCATGCTGGTCCAGGTCAAAGGGACCGTGTCCAACATCGAAGCCGCGTTCCACGTAAACATGCGCACCTATCAGCACCCCACCGAGGATCGCACCTTCTATTCGCCCGATCGCGAGCCCACGCTGGACCTGCCCTTCAACCTGTGGCACATCTCCGGCCTTGACAACTACTCCATTCCCAGGCCGATGTACGTCAAGAAGTCCGATTACGCCGCGGCCCACGGCATCGAGGCTGACAAAGTCGTTTCGCACGCCACGACCGGATCCGGCCCATCAGCTTCATTCCTCGGCAGCGATATGCGCGCGGCCTACTACGGCGGTACCGCCCTGACCGGCGCTGGCCAGAATCTCGGACTCTTCGAGTACCTCGGCACCGACCTCGCTGACCTGACAACCTACTTCAAAAATGTGGGTCAGACCAACAATGTTCCCATCACGCTGCTTTCCACGGATGGAACCAGCACGAGTTGCGTCTACTCAAGAGCCGGCGGGGACTGCGACGACACCGAGCAGACGCTCGACATGACCCAGGCCATCGGGATGGCCCCTGGGCTCGCCAGCCTCGTGATGTACATCGGTTCTACCGACACCTCCATCATTTCGGCCATGACCACCCATAGCCCGCTGCCCACCACCATCGGCTGCTCCTGGGGATGGACGCCTGCCGATCCCAGCACCCTCGATCCCTACTTCGAGAAAATGGCCGCGCAAGGGCAGAACTTCTTTGCGGCCTCAGGAGACAGCTCCACGTGGTCCAGCAAGAACGAGGCGTGGCCCGCGGACGATGCCAACGTTGTCTCCGTTGGTGGTACTGATCTGACAACCTCCAGTGCTGCCGGACCATGGAAGTCTGAAACTGCCTGGGTCGACAGCGGCGGCGGCATCAGCCCCGACAAGATCGCCATCCCCTCATGGCAGACTGCAGCCATCAACTCCAGCAATAAAGGATCAACAACGCTGCGCAATGGTCCCGACGTCTCGGCCAACGCGAACTTCACTTTCTACGTCTGCGCCGACCAGACCACCTGCACCGCCAACGACTACGGCGGCACCAGCTTTGCCACTCCCATGTGGGCCGGCCTCATCGCCCTGGTCAATCAGCAGTTGGTGGCGGATAGCAAACCGACCATCGGATTCCTCAATCCCACCATCTACGCGGAGAACGCCAACGCCTCCACTTACGCCGCCGACTTTCACGACATCACCAGCGGAACCTCCGGCAGTTACTCCGCCGTCGTCGGCTACGATCTCGTTACCGGCTGGGGCACCCCCAACGCTGGCCTGATCAACGAGCTCACCGGCTCGACTACGACGCAACCCGGCTTCAGCCTCTCCGCTTCACCGGGTTCAGTTTCGGTGGCACAGGGCAGCACCGGTACAACCACCATCACCAGCACCGTGACGGGCGGATTTGATTCGGCGATCTCGCTGTCGGCCAGCGGCATGCCCACTGGCGTGACGGTGGGGTTCAGCCCGAATTCCATCACCGGAAGCGGAACCTCGACGCTGACCTTCACCGTCGCCTCCACAACCGCCGCCGGCACTTACACCATCACCGTCAGTGGAACCTCGGGCAGCACGGTTGAAGCCACCACCGTCTCGCTCACTGTGACCGGCACCACTGCCAACTTCACCATTAGCGCGTCTCCCACATCGATTTCCGTGTCGCCCTCAGGCACAGGAAAAGTTACCGTTACGACGGCCGTGAGCGGAGGCTTCAGCTCTGCCATTAGCCTCTCTGGTTCCGTCACCGGGTCCAGGGTCACGCTAAGCTTCAGCCCAACATCGATCACTGGCGCCGGAACCTCGACCATGACCATTACCGTCAACCGCAGAGCCGCAGCCGGCTCCCGCACCATCACCATCACTGGCACCGGAGGCGGAGTTACACACACCGCAACCGTTGCGCTAACCATTCCATAGCCCGCCTCAACTGTGCCGACAACGAAAAGCCCGGACCTCGACGGTCCGGGCTTTTCTCTGCAGTGGGTTGAAGCAGGAAGACCCGGTCGGTACGTTCGATGGGCATTCGAGAGAGCGACAGATGCCAAATCGACTTCGATCATCAGACTATGGGTTACACTGGCGACAAGAAAAACGAAATCTGCGGCATTGAAAGGGATAATGCAGGCGTTCATCACGTCTCTCGGGAAGTTCCTGCCGGGCGATCCCGTCGAAAATGATGCCATGGAGGAATTCCTTGGCACCATCAACGGAAAAGCCTCTCGCGTCCGCAATCGGATCCTGAAGCAGAATGGCATCCAAACCCGGTACTACGCGATCGATCGTCAGCAGAAGACACTTTTCTCAAACGCAACCATGGCGGCCAATGCCATACGCGCCGCTGTGAAACGTGCGCGCCTGGATCTGGAAGAGATTGACTTCCTGGCTGCGGCGACGTCGCAGGGAGATTATCCCATCCCCGGATTTGCCAGCATGGTGCACGGGGAACTGAAATCCCCTCCATGCGAGATCGCGACGCTCCACGGCGTCTGTGCCAGTGGAATCATGGCCCTCAAATCAGCCATGTTGCAGATTCTTTTCGGCGACAAGCAGCACGCTGTTGTGTGTGCGAGCGAGTTTCCCAGCCGCTTGTTCAAATCGTCGCGTTTCGAAGCGCAACGTGCCGTACAAGAAGATGGCTTGAGCTTCGATACCGAGTTCCTGCGCTGGATGCTCTCTGACGGAGCAGGTGCAGCGGTGCTTGGGGATTCCCCTTCCGCTTCTGGGTTGAGCTTTCGTATCGAGTGGACCGAATTGCTCTCATTCGCAGATCAGTTCGAACCATGCATGTACGTTGGCCTGCCCAAAAACGGAGACGGTCCGCAGTCGTGGCTCGATTTTCCAAGCTACGACTTAGCTGCTGACGCCGGCGCCATCAATCTGCGCCAGGATATTCGTATGCTCGACGAAGTTGTTCGTCATGCTGTGCAGGGACTTCTGCAGATTGCGAAAAAAAAGAACCTCGAACCCCAAAATGTGGATTGGTTGGCGGTGCATTATTCTTCGCATGTGTTTCGCGACAAATCGCATGATCTGGCCGCCAAACTTGGCTTCGATATACCCCATGAGCGGTGGTTCACAAACCTCAGTTCGACGGGCAATGTCGGCTCCGCATCGACCTTCCTGCTTCTGGAGGAGCTTCTCTATTCCGGCAAATTGAAGGCAGGCGATACCGTTCTGTGCATGGTGCCGGAGAGCGGAAGATTCCTATTCGGCTACATGCTCCTGAAGGTCGTGGAGGGCACAGAGAACGGTCCCCGCCCGGAGACCTTGCCCGAAGCCATCTTTCACGCGAAACCTCCCGAGCTGCTGACGACCAACGATCCCCTGGCAGAGGAGTTAGTTCGAGATCTGGCCTTGGTGTGGTTCGAATTTGAAGATCGCCTCCAGCGTGTCCCAATTGTGAAGAAGTTGTATGACGGGCGTTTTACGATCGAGGATTACCAGGCGCTTCTTTTCAATCTCCGCCAACAAGTCATCGATGGTTCGCGCTGGATCGGACGGGCAGCCTCGAGCATTACACCAGAGTATTTCCCCATCCGCAGCGCGTTCATCATGCACACCACCGACGAGCACCGCGACTTCGAAATGCTGGAGCGCAATTACGAACTCGCGGGAGGTCACCTCGATGTAATTCGTACTGGCCAAAAGAACATCGGAAGCGAGGCCCTCTCCAGTTACATCCTTGAGATGGCAAGTCACGAGAATCCATTCGGACTTATCGGCTCCATGTTCATCATCGAAGGCGTCGGTCAGAGAATCGCTCGACAGTGGGGCAAAAAGATTCAGGATACGCTCGGCTTGAAAAAGGAGGCCGTCTCCTTCTTTCTATATCACTCTGAAAGCGACATCACTCATTTCAAGAGATTGGATCTGGCCATCGCGAGCGGCATCCTCACTCCAAAGCTCGTCCCCGAGATTGTTCGATGCGCCAAAGTAACCGCACGACTCTATGCGTTGCAGTTGGAAGAGATCGGACACTTCTAATGTCTAACGCGTCGATGGCTACATATTTTGTCGTGTATTACCTGTTAGCCGGCTTGGGCGTCAACCTCGGATATCATCGCGTGCTCTCCCACCGGTCGTTGAAATTGCCCAAATGGCTGGAGCGGACTTTTGTGATCATTGGATTGCCGGCGGGCACGCCTGTCCAATGGGTGGGCAATCACAGATATCACCACGCCCACACCGATACGCCGCTCGATCCTCATTCACCCTTGCACAAAGGTTTCTGGTACGCCCATGTCGGTTGGTATCTCGGATCGGACGACGCACTCGTGTGCGTTCTCTATTCCATCGCCGGCCCGTTTCGGATGCTGATCGACGCATGGATGCGCCCGCGCACGAATCAACAATTCAATGCGCTGGCCCAGGATGTCTCCGCGGACCCGTGGTACCGTCGCATGAGCCAACCCGGGCCTTATGCCATCGCGATGCACGTGCATTTTGCGATTCCCGTATTGCTGGCATGGTACTTGTGGGGAGTTCGTGGATTTGTTGTGGTTTGGATAACGTTCATGGCTCTTTACAATATGGGAGACGCAATTGACAGCGTTTCGCATATGTTTGGAAATCAGCTGTCGGGACAGGTAGACGGATCGCGTAACAGCCTGATCATGGGCCTTCTGATCCTTGGCGAAGGATGGCATGCAAACCATCACCGTTTTCCGTGGAGCGCGAAGCACGGTTTAGCGAAGGGTGAGTTTGACTGGACCTGGCAAGTGATTCGAGGTCTTCGTGCGGTTGGCTTGGCACGCGATATCCGCGTTCCAGGCGCAGGAGACTTATCCGGAACCTGACACTGGAGGCAAAGTTGGTATGGACGTAACCGAACTCTACGAGAAAGCTCCATATAATCCGGAAGATCCAAACCCATGGCTCGCACTTTACCTCGATGCCAGTTTGCCCCTCACCGATGAAGTTAAAGCCGCATTGCTCGCGAACTCCGGATCGAAATCCCGGCAGTTCATGCTGCCGTTAATCCGGCCTTTTGCAAAGTTGACACTGGTGATTTTCCAAATCATCAAGATTGCTATTCCTAACCGATTTACGTCTTCGAAGATACTGCACCGGCTGATTTATTGGGGCTTGAAAACCTTCGTTCGGCCGGATGCGAATTATTTGATTCTCCGCCACTTTCATATCGGCACTGAAATCCTGCAGTTTGTTGCAACAAATGTGCCCGGCGTCGAGATTCCCTTGAATCCGTTGCGCCCTCGGAATCTCTACGACCTACAGGACGATGTGTTTCTCAAGCACGATCTCAATATCTACAACTTCCTTATTCGTCTGAATCGCGAAATGAAAGCCCATGGCGTCAAGTTGAGCAAGCAAGACAATCCCAATTTTGCGTGCATCACAGACGGGCCATTTCAGATTGATGAAGCCAGCATCCCAAAAGGCCGCATGAACTTTCTCGACATCGAGTCTGCTATTGAGATATACACGCCGCTCTATCAGTTATTTCTTACCGACAGCGATTTCTGGCGAGCGTGCAACTCCTTGCAGTTGGATGAGACGGTCGCCTTATATAGTTCAAAGCTGCTTGGCGATGCGTCCTACGTCGGCTTGGTGAACAACAAGCATCCACTGATTCCTCTATCGACGCTTCAGGCTGGATACCGGCTTCTTCTGCACGGGTTAGCCGCGGAATGCCTGCATGCCACGCTGGTCCAGATCAAACGCCAGGCACGTCAACCGATTCTCGCAACCAACTGAAATCCTGCCAGCCACTTGGCGAACCCCGCCCCCAGCGCGTAGCGTAAGGTGCAAGCAGTTTCCTTGGGGTAGCAATGCAACCAAGTCTCACCGAAAAGCCGAAAACCATAGCCAACCCGGCTCTTGCTCAGAATCCCGCCGTCGCGGGCAATCCCGTCAAGCGCATTCTTGCTCTCGACGTGGTTCGGGGCATCACCATCGCCTTCATGATCATGGTCAACAACAACGGTGGCCCCGGCTCATGGCATTTCATGAACCATGCCAATTGGAATGACCTCACCCCCACCGACCTTGTCTTCCCCACATTTGTCTTCGTGGTAGGCGTCTCGGTCGTTTTCGCTTTCGACGCACGCTTCGCCAAAGGCGCCCCGCGCCCTCAGCTCGCCAGGCACACCATCATCCGCGCCATCGTCCTCATCCTCTTCGGCATCATCGTCAACAGCTTTCCGTTCTTCGAACTCGACCACATGCGCTTCTACGGCGTGCTGCAGCGGATCGCCGTCTGCTATCTCGTCGTCGGTCTCTTCTATCTCTGGGATCAGCGTGCCTCCACCAAGTGGATCGCCCTCGCCGCCTGTCTCGTCGGCTACTGGATACTCCTCCGCTGGGTTCCCATTCCGGGCGTCGGCATCCCCGGCCGCGATGTTCCCTTCATGGATATGACCCAGAACCTCGTCTCCTGGATCGACCGCCATCTCTTTCCGTATCACTTGTATCTCTATTCACCCGATCACAATGTGCGCGACCCCGAAGGCCTGCTCAGCGATCTTCCCGCAATCGGGACCGCGCTCATGGGCGTACTCGCCGGTCTTTGGCTCCGCACCACCAAAGCCACCTCAACAAAAACCGCCGGCCTCGCCATCGCCTCGCTCTGCAGCCTCGCTATCGGCTATCTCTGGTCCCTCGAATTTCCTCTAAATAAAAATATGTGGACCAGTTCTTTCGTTCTGGTCGCCGGTGGATACTCGCTTGCCTTGCTCACATTTGCCTACTTCACCATCGAGCAGATGGGCTGGCGCAAGGGATGGACCTGGCCCTGGCTGGTCTTCGGTTCCAATGCCATCGCCGCTTACATGTTCAGCGAACTAACGCCTGGCATCCTCGACACCATCACGATGCAGTCTGGCCCCACCTCGCACGCCAGTCTGAACGCCTGGATCTTCATCCACGTCTTTGCCCACATTCCCAATCCGCACTGGGCTGCATTCGCTTACTCCGTCTCCTTCACTGCCTTCTGCTTCCTCCCGGTCTGGATCCTCTACCGGAAGAAAATCTTCCTCAAGGTGTAGCGAGAGTGGGCCCGCTCTCACTACTGAGGTGTAGGCAGTGAGGTGACTTCTGGTGACTACTGTGTCCACCACAAAAGTGTTATCCGTTGCTTCAACGGATAACCACAGAGGTATGCTAGCCGTCTATCTGCTCTAACAGGGTGCAAAGCCTGAGTAGGTAGTTTTCCATCCGGCTGTTAACGGTCGTCTCAGCCGATTTGCCGAAGCCCCCGGTTCCACTCTTCGGCATGGAGGTCGCACATGAGTGTCCCCGCGAATTTCGCAACGAGCGGTGTCTGTGCAAGTGCATCATTACCAAGACGGCGCATTGCATGGGAAATCGGCGAGCTCGCCATCGGGTACTGCCTCATCCTTGCCGTGATCTGGACACCACGGCCCCTCCAGCACTGGCTCTACTACATCGCCCTCGGGTGGTTCATCGTCTCTATACTCCTGTCGTTTGAAGGCTGGAAAGCCATGGGCTGCTGCGTCGCCGGATTCTGGCGCTCCTCCTGGGTTGTCGGCGTCGCCCTCATTTTGACTGCCATTGCAACCTTCTTCGCCAGCAGCCTGCACACGCTGCACCACCCCGGAGGTCCCACGGAATGGGTCAGGACCTTTGCCGGCTACACCCTCTGGGCCCTTATGCAACAGTTACTCCTGCAGGGATACTTCCTTGCGCGCCTTTTGCGCATTATTCCCAAGGCCAGAATGGCTGCCCTCGTCACGGCCAGCGTATTCGCGCTCGCCCACCTGCCCAATCCAATCCTTACGCCGCTGACCATGATCTGGGGATTGACCGCCTGCCTCGTCTTCCTCCGCTCGCGCAACGTTTATCCGCTGGCCATCGCCCATGCCATCTTCGGTATCTGCGTAGCCATCACCATTCCTGCGAATGTCTTGCACAACATGCGCGTCGGCCTGGGCTACATCAACTACCGCCCGCATCCGCTTCACCTCAGCCACAACGACCACGTCGTATTCACCTCGGCTATAACCACCACGTCGTATTCACCTCAGCCATAACGACCATGTCGTATCGACCGATGCGTGGGTGATCGCCGAAGCCCCCACCCGTCGCTGAGTCCGCCACGCCCGTCCGTAGAACACACCTGCAATGGCCGCCATCAGCACATAGCGCCAATTGAAATTCAGTGTTCGCTTATTCCAGTGCGCCAATCCGAACACTACCGCCGTCAACAGCAGCGCGCTGCTCCGTCCTAGCCTCCGCTCCAGCAGATTCTGCAGCCATCCGCGAAAGAACAACTCCTCCGGAATCGCAATAAACAAGAACGTGAAAACAAAAGCTGCCACCGCTCGTAGTGGCGAAGGCAAAATCGCGTGCACCTGCAGAAACCCCAGCCACAGCCCCAGCGGAAGAGCAATTAACGCATAAACGCAATACTCGCCTAACCCCGTTCGTAGATCCTTGAGTGTCAGCCGCAAGTCAAAGCCGACGCCCTCCAGTCTCCGCACTACCAGGAACCCGATTATGCCTGCATCCAGCAGCAGAATCTTCCCCAGCGCGGTCAGCCCCCGCGGCCACGCCGGTTCCAGCCAACGCAGATCCACCGCCAGCCCCAGCACCAGCATCACCACAAAATCCCGCCAGTTCCCACGTTGTTCCGTATCCTCGCTGCGCGCCTGCTCCATCAGAAACGCAATCCCCACCGGTACCAGCGCATAAACCGCCAGCCATCTCCACCTGAAAATCCCAAAGGCTGTCGCGGTCAACATATATGGAACACACAACAGCACCGGTCCAGCCACGCGCACCGGTCGTGGCAGCCATCGCCCCAGCTTCTCCACAGATGCAGGACAAAACCCCGCGGCCAGCATAGCCGCCAGCAGAAGAATCGCAGCGACCACCACTCCTGGCCGCAAAAAATATGCAACATCCATTTGCTTGTGCAAACTCCGAATATACGGAGCCCTCTAACAGGGCATGACTTCAGTCATGCCGTAAGCGCAATAAACAGAAAATGGGGCTTTTAGCCTCTGAGGCGGTTTTTCAGTCTTCGTTGTGATCTTTCGTTCTTTCTCTGGTCCGCCACAAACCGAACAACAATGTCATTGAATCTGCGCGACAGCCGAGACCTTCACCGGCCGGAACAGCCACGTCAGCAGCAACGTCAACAGCAGCCCTCCCACGGTGAACTTCAGCCAAACCGGCGCTCGCGAGGGCGAGAAAAACCCCTCCAGGCAGCCGGCAACGATCAGCATCGGAATTACCCCCGCCACCAGTTGCGTCGCCTCAATACCGCCCTTCGCCACCGACTCTTTCCACCGATATCCACCCGGAAACAGCATTGCGCGCCCAATGCGAAACCCCGCTCCTCCCGCGATAATAATCGCCGGCAATTCCAACGACCCGTGCGGCGCAATAAAGCTCCACAGCGCCAGCGACATGCTGTATTGGTGGCAAGCCGCTCCGATCACGCCCAGCATCATGCCGTTATTAAAGAGAAGAACGAACGTGCCCACCCCAAACAGGATCCCCCCGGCAAACGCCAGGAAGCTCACCGACAGGTTGTTCGTCATGATGTGGCTGGTCTCTTTTGGTGCCACGCTCACGATGGAATCCGTCCACATCTTGTGCTGCTCCATGGTGGCAATCATCGCCGGTCCCACGTAGTGCCGCATAAACTCCGGCCGCGCAATCGTCAGCGCCGCACCCAGCACCGCCCACGCTATCGTTACCGTCAGAGACGCCGCCACGTACGGCAGTTGTCGCTGAAAGATCGCCGGATATTCATCCTTGAGAAAGCGAAAGAGTGTCATCCAGGTCGTCTTCTGGCGCGAATAGATGATGTGGTGCGCCCGCGCCAGCAGTTGATTCACATGATCGCTGTAGGTGCGCGCCGTCTCGTCGCGGCGCAGTACCGAGAGATCCGCCGCAACCTGCCGGTACAACAGCGCCATCTCCTGCAACTCGGCCCGCGAAAGACTGCTTAACCCCTGCTGATCCGAGCGGGCCAGCAATAAGCCCAGCCGGTCCCAATGCGGCCGACGCTTGGCAATCCACTGGTTCGATAGAATTGGCGCCATGGATCAGATTGACCAGAGTTCAGATCAGCTTAGCATTGAAACCCCGGAGCTTGTTGCCATCCAGATGCCCCTCGCCGGCATCGGAAGTCGTTTCATCGCGCTTCTGGTCGATTACGTGATCTGGTTTATCGGTATCGGCCTCGTCATGTGGATCTTCGCGTACTTTCTGCCTAGCCTTACCGCGTTCAATCGTCTCTCCGCGCAATGGGCTGCCGCCCTCTATCTCTTCCTGCTCTTCCTGTTCAACTGGGGCTACTTCACCCTGTTTGAGGCCTTCTGGAATGGCCGCACCCCCGGCAAGCGTATCGCCGGCATCCGCGTCATCCAACGCTCCGGCCGTGCCATAGGCCTCTTCGAATCCATGGCGCGAAACTTCGTCCGCTACATCGACCAGATTCCCTTCTTTTACGCCGTCGGCGCCATCGCCATCTTCGTCACTCGCGACCACCAGCGCCTCGGCGATCTAGCCGCCGGCACCCTGGTTGTGCGCGACCGCATCGAAGAAGTGCCTACTAGCACCGAGTCCACCCGCACCTTCACCGCCAACATCTTCACCCCCGCTATCCCCACGCCCGAGCCGTCCGCTGGATTCTCGCTCCCCGATCACGGCATAGCCAAGTTATCCGTTTCCGACCTTCAGGTCCTCGAAAGCTTTTTTGCCCGCCGCCTCGACATGCCGCTCGCCACCCGCGCAGCTCTGGCCCAGCGCATCGCCTTGGCCCTTCAATCCAAGTCCGGCCTCGAACCCCCGCCCGGCGCCAGTGTCGAGACTTTTTTGGAAATCACAGCTCGTCAACTCCGCGACGTAGCCCGCATGCACTCCTAGGGTTTTCCGTCGCGTCCCATCGCAAAGGAGACTGCCTTGAAAGATTGGATCCTGGTTGCCCTCCTGATACTTCTAGCCGCAATGGCATTAGGGTTGTTCGGTTTCTTCGGCTTGCAGACATTCATTTGGGACAGAGCCTACGACCAAGCCCTTTCAAAATACAAGGAAGCCTACGCGCATCGGGATGATGCCGGAAGCCGAAACTCTCTTTCCTTCTATGAGCAATACGACGCAGCCGAGAAACAACTCGAAAACGCTCGAATCGATGATCCTGAGAGGCTCCAGAAATTCAAGGACCTCCACGCTTGCGGGCTCAGCTTGAAGGGCTATCGCAATCTCAAAGTGAATGGGTTCGGCGCCGCGTCATTTGAGAAGGCCGCGGCCGCGTGCGCCCAATAGTCCCGCAAAGCCGCGTGCACGAGATCCGCCAGCGCAGGTCGCCCCAGCGACCGCAGCTTACTCACCACCAATCGCAAAAGCGCTTGCCCTGGTGTCCGCAGCGAAGCGGAATTGAAACATCTACACTTGCCCATCCCGAACTTTCCGAGCCACAAAAATGCTCCGGAGGCGGTCATCCGGGCACCACGCAGGAACAGCCCCTTGGGCGCATCCGATATCCGAATCTCGGGTTTGCCGGTCGCCCGGCGTTTACAGAATCCAACGCACAAATCCCGCCCGGTCGTGTCATCCTTGGGAAACAGCATGAAGAGTTCGAAATCACGCGATGATTTGCAACCGAGGGCGTGGAAGACGGTCCCTCGCTGGGCCATCGTGGTCTTCCTGCTCGCCGTCTTTTGCATCTTCGCCAGCTTCGGATTTGTATTCGACGGTATGGACATGGGACGTCAGTCAGTCTTGTGTCTTGCTCTCTCCGTCGTGATCATCGCGTTGTTCGCGACGTTCTATGCCATCTCAGGCATCACTCTCCGCCAACGGTTCTGGATTCCCGGTGTGCCGCTCTTCATCCTCCAGAACATTTGCATGGCGCTCCTGTACTATTGGCTGCCCAAGGCTCCCCTGCCCACCCATCTCGATTCGGCCCAGCTCAGCAGCTTTCACAACCGGCTCGTATTTAATGGTTTAGCTGTAGTCATTTCCGTCGTCCTTGGCTATACCGGTCTTATCGTGGTCTCCATTGCCGAGTCGCGTCGCCGCCTCCGGTCCGAACTCGATAAAGCTGCGCTGGACACAGAATTGGCTGCCGCCCGCGAAATCCAGCGGCTCATGCTGCCCGAAAAGCTACCGCCCACTCCCGGATACGCTATCGAAAGCGTCTACCGTCCTGCCGCCCAGGTTGGCGGGGATTTCTTTCAGGTCATCCCGCTTGGTGGCGGCCAAACCCTTGTCGTGATCGGCGATGTCAGTGGCAAAGGGCTCAGCGCCGCCATGATCGTCTCCATGCTTCTCGGCATGCTGCACGCCATCAGCAGAATGAGTCAGGATCCAGCGCAGATTCTCGCGGAGCTCAACTCCAGGCTTTTCGAGCGCAAGCACGGAGGCTTCGTTACCTGCCTGGCAGTACGCCTCGATCCCTCGGGACGCGTCGTGCTCGCCAACGCAGGACATCTGTCGCCCTGGCTCAACGGCACCGAAGTCGCATTCGTCGGGTCTTTGCCGCTCAGCCTTCTTGCCTCCTCCGCTCCAGAGCAGGTCACACTGGATATGCAACCTGGCGATCGCCTCACCCTGATCACGGATGGCGTGGTCGAGGCTCGCGACACGCAGGGCGCGCTATTCGGCTTCGACCGGACGCAGATCCTCATGCGACAGGAAACATCTCCTTTTGCCCTCGCCGAAGCCGCCATTCAGTACGGGCAGGACGATGACCTGACCGTGATTTCGATCCTTCGTACTGCCTGAGGCACCCGTCCGCGTCTCCGCGCCGTCCCCATCCGAGTCCGTACGCAACGTCAGTTGGCGACACCCTCGCGCCCCCGACTACCACCAGCGAACCTCCCGCAGATTCTCGGAACTGCTCAGAGTGGAAACGCTGCGAAAAGTTTGAAAGAGCCGACGAAGAGGAATGCGCAGAGGGGAATGACGATGAAGAAGATGACTAATTTAAGCTCGACTGAGATGCCATCCACGTTCATCAGGTGTCATCCTGAGAGACCCGCGGGTTTGGGCCCCGCGGATGATTCATCATCTGCGGGGTAAGCGGGTCCGAAGGATCTGCTTTTGTTTTTTTCTCAAGGTCTTTCAGAGTGATAGCGCCAGTGTCGCCACAAGCTCTAATTCGCGATCGTAAGGCCGCTCCGAACTCGCGCAGATTTGTCCCATCTACCCCCACGAGCGACAATGAACATGTCCGTCAAATCAAAGGGGAAGGGAACCGGTGAAACTGATCGTACATTCGAAACTGGCTTTGGCCCTTTTCCTCACCGCAGCCTCCGCCCTAGCACAATCTTCATCGCCGGACTTCCGTCAATCCGCCCTCGCTCTCGAGCAACAAGGCCGATTCGCCGAATCGGAACAAGACTGGCGAGCCTTCCTCAAGACGCACCCCTCCGATCCCGAGCCCTATGCTCACCTCGGCTTGCTCGAGGCCCGGCAGGAGCACTACTCCGACGCGGCCCCGCTCTACCGCAAAGCCCTCGTGCTCAAGCCCGATATGCCCGGCCTGCGCCTCAACCTCGGACTCGCCCTCTTCAAGGCCGGAGATCTGAAATCCGCCATCCCAGAGTTCACCATCCTCCTCAAAACCGCGCCGCCCAATTCACCCGAAGCGATGCGCTATACGATCCTTCTCGGAATGTGCCACTACGGTCTCAGTCAATTCACCGAGGCTGCGCCCTATCTCAAGACTGCAGCCGCCGCCGATCCGCAGAACCTGCCTGTTCGCCTCGCACTCGCACATAGCTATCTCTGGTCGAAGCAGTACAGCAGCGTCCTCGACGTCTACCGCGAGATCCTCGCCCTCGATCCCGACTCCGCCGAAGCCGACATGCTTGCCGGCGAAGCCCTCGACGAGATGAGTGACAGTTCCGGCGCCATCGATATGTTTCGCAAAGCCGTGAAAGCTAAGCCCGATGAACCCAACGTGCACTTCGGCCTCGGCTACCTGCTCTTGACGCAGAAGCAGTATCCCGAAGCCATCAAGGAATTCCAGGCGGAGTTGGTCAACGACCCGAACCACGTACAGTCCATGCTCTACATCGGCGACGCCGACATCCAGATGAACCAGTACGCCGAGGCCACGCCAATGCTGGAGAAGGCTCTCAGACTTGACCCCTCGCTGGGTCTCGGGTATCTCGATCTCGGAATCGTGGACGCGAATGACGGGCGCAATGATAACGCTCTTCGCGAATTCCTCGCCGCCGAAAAGCTCATCCCCAATGACGTAAACGTGCACTGGCGCCTCGGCCGCCTCTACCGGGCCATGGGCCGGAAAGAAGAAGCCAAGGTCGAACTCGACAAGGCAAGCACCATCACTAAATCGGCAGACCAGGAACTCTATAAGAAAATTTCAGGCGGCCAGGCCAAGCCGCCTGAGTCCGCAACACCATCGGCGGCGCCAACCAACAAATAGCAACTTCTGTTTAATTCCGGTTGGCTTGAGTTTCGATCGAGGTCTTCGCGGCGAGAATCTCTGAGAGTGCTCTCTCCGGGCAAACATGGCGGCATTCCAGTTGTTCGAGGTCCTCTTTCGTCTCCACGGCCGATGCCACCGTCAGAAAGCAATAGAGGCAGCGTGTATTGTAGGTCCCGTTCTCGTTCTGTGTCCGGCTGTACATAGGTGTCGTCCACCTGCTCACGCGGAGCAAGGTTTCTCGATAGTACCCATCCGCCAAATCGAAAAACGTGACTGGTATCACGCCCGCGTGTGAGAAGCGATGAATGAAGGCCCCAAATGTGTGAATACGACCTGGTCGCGTAGGCCAGGTTGGGTTGCATAGCTTGCGCGGGGGTACGGATTTCACAGGCTGCGGAAAAACTCGCTGAACTCGAGTTTTGTAACAGGGCACGACTCAAATGGCCATTGAAAACATGTAAGTTACTGATTCTGCAATATCCTTAATATCCAAGATATCCAACAAGTCCACATCGTTAGCACAAATTAGCACAAAATTGGCAAGATACGCGGCAAGTCAAGCCTCGGCCGAAACTTCCCAATCGTCCATTACATACTCGCAACGAAGATACAGTCTGTGCCCGATGGAAGGTTACATCGCGTGACGCTTTAAAATATCGCTATGAACCCTGAGCCAGACGCAGCCGACAGAGACTTCTTCCAACGGCTTCGCCGTGAGCTGGAACATGAAATCTCAGGCTATGTATACGAACACCCTGACGGTGCCATAGGGACGCCACTCCCACCTGACGTGATTCGCGCTGATCTGAACTCAATGCGCCTCTGCCTTGTCGAACCTCATTGGGAGGAAGTTAACATCTGTAATAGCTTGCTGGGGGAGCGGACTAGCGTGAAGCGCAAGTGCGTCACGATGGCTGAAGACAAGAGCTATGTTCTTGTCTTCGACCCCGTCGATGAGCAGTACCACTTAGCGTGGCGCGGCGAATACGGCCTAGGCACTTGGGGCATTTGTGGAGATGGAGTGGGGTGTTTCATCGCTCGATAGCGAACGACAATCACCCACAAAGCCAGCCAAACAATGTCGTGGCGGAGACGCAAATTTTCGGATTGCGGGCGGATGACCGCCTATGCGGAAATTTCGGCTGGACGAAATCTGTTCAAGAAGATTCATGAGATGACCGATAGCCCAGAATTAGCACAAGAATTTCCGAGCGTTCTGTCTGCCCATGAATCTGAACGAGTTCTGGACACCGCTTTGTAACAGGGCACGACTTCAGTCGTGCCGTAAATGCCTCAAAAGACGAGAGGGCTTCAGCCCCTGAGGGGAAGCCAAGTTTCCTAAGCCGTGATCGAATCGATTCGAGCAGTCCGAAACACTCTACAGATTCGTGTTCTGATTCCGATTGCGTCGCAGTTGCCAGCAAGGACTCTCGCCGCCCTGCGAAAAGATTGACACGGAGCAGGGAACATCGCTCGATCCCAGGTAGTCATATTCTGACTTGTTGCCCTTCAAAGGAACAACCAGAGTTCGGTTTACCGTAACGGATCCCTTCGGCGAGCCGCGCATCTTGTACACCGCCCAATCGCCGCAGTAGAGCGCCACGAACGCTGCTATCAGCCCCACGACAATTCGTCGCAACCACCTGACCATCAAAGCTCACTCCTCCGGAATCTCCATCTTCGTCCGATGTTACGCGATTCGCGAAGGCTGCTCAGCGTTCAGACGCCTGCAGCCAAGCATCATCCAAAGCGTACCCGCACCTACTGGTAGAATTTCCGTTGATTGTCCGAGCATGGGAGACCGATCGATGAACGTCATCCGCCGCGTTCGCTTGCCGCTTGTGTTCTTCTTCATCTCCTGCGTCACAGTGCCATTCTCGGCACACGCTCTCCAGGACGCCGACAAATCACTCACCGTTCCCACCACCGTGGGCCAAATCCAAGGATCCCCGCGTCGGGGCGGCGGCGCTGAATTCCTCGGCATCCCTTACGCCCACCCCCCCATCGGAGATCTTCGCTGGCACGAGCCGCTGCCGGCGAAGCCTTTTACCGGAGTTCGCAGTGCAACTACCTTCGGCACTCCCTGTTCGCAACCCGAGCTCGGCGACTGGAACCGCCGCGACGCCGAAAGAGGTAAGGAAGACTGCCTCTTCCTCAACGTCATCGTCCCCGAGTGGCCCGTCGCCAAGCCGCTTCCAGTCATGTTCTGGATTCACGGCGGCGCCAACGAAGGCGGCACTGCATCGAGCGCGCTCTATAAAGACGGCACACTCGTCAACCACGGCGTCATTCTCGTTACTGTCAACTACCGCCTCGGCATCTTCGGCTTCCTCGCCCATCCCGAACTCACAACCGAATCCGCCCATCACGCTTCCGGCAACTACGGCCTCATGGACCAGGTCCTCGCACTGCACTGGGTTCGCGACAACATTGCAAAATTCGGCGGCGACGTCAACAACATCACTGTGTTCGGCCAGTCCGCCGGCGCCATGGATACCAGCATGCTGATGACCTCGCCGCTCGCGAAGGACCAGTTCCAGAAAGCTCTTGCCGAGAGTGGAGCGGCATTCACCGCACCTCTGCTCCCGCTAACCGAGGCCGAACTAGCCGGGGCCAGACTCGCGAAAGCCATCGGCGCGCCCGCGGGGGACGGTCAGATCAAATATCTGCGCACTCTTTCCGGTCCGGACCTGCTCGCTGCTCTGGCTAAACTCGACCAGCGCACCCGTCCGCGAGTCGGACCCGACATCGACGGCTACGTGCTGCTTCAACAGCCCGCGATCGTCTTCGCTACCGGCCAGGAAGCCCACATCCCCTTCGTCTACGGCACCACCACTCGTGAATTCGGCAGCAACCAATCAGCTGACCAACTCCGCACCACCATCACCTTCGCCGCCGGAGCCTTCGCATCCAAAGCCCTCGCCGCCTACGGCCTTGCCAACGGGGGACAAGGCACGACCGATCCAAAGTACGGAACCGCCGCTGATCAGTGGTCCGCCGACATGATCTTCCGCTGCCCCTCCGTCACTCAGGCCGCGTGGCACGTCGCCGCCCATAACGCAACCTGGGAGTACGAATTCAATCACGCCATTCCCGGTCAGGAGGCGCAAGGTGCAGTTCACTCCGCCGACTTGCCCTACGTCTTCGGCTACTTCCCCAAAACCGGCAATATCGCCGGCAACTTCACCGACGTTGACAAGAAACTCGCCGATCTCATCCAGACCTACTGGGCCAACTTCGCCAAAACCGGAAATCCCAACTCCTCAGGACTTCCCAACTGGCCGCAACAAGGCGGCAACGGAACCTATATCCAGTTTCAGCAGGACGGAAGAGTCGAGACCGCCAACGGCCTTCGCGCCGCTCAATGCGACATCTACCGCCAATGGCTGACGTCGCAATCGCGCCCAACGAACTAACCCAACTCGGCGCGCTGCAGGATGGGGGTGCCCCATCCATGGCGCAGTCTGATCGCGACATGGGTGGGATCGCACGATGAGCGCACAGCATCACCGAAAAATGTCCGAACGAGCTGTGCACAAAATCAAAGGACCGGCGATCGCCGGCCCTTCGCCATTCCACTCAACAATGGCTAAGCGTGATGCGCCACGGAAGCCGCCCTCGGCGAAACTCCACTTAGTTCCGCAGCCCGCGCCTCGGCATATGCGGCCGCGCCCATCAGCGCCGAGCCGCTGTCCAGAATCACACGTACCGGCATATTGATCAGCAACTGGCTCAGCCGCCCCTTGTCCTGGAACGCCTTCAAGAACGTGCCGTCCTTCAGCTTCTCCAGAATCTTCGGAGCAATGCCGCCGCCCACGTACAATCCACCCACCGAAAGCACCTTTAGCGCCAGGTTGCCGGCCTCTGCCCCGTAGATCGACACCATCATGTCCAGCGCTTTCGCACAGATTTCGCTCTTGGCCGATAGTGCCATCTCTGTAATCACACTGTTCGGGTCTTGAGCCGCGGCAATCTTCTCCGCCAGCCACTTCGGCTCTTCCATGCCGCGCCCGTCGCGCAGGAACTCGTAAATATTCGTCAGCCCCATGCCGCTCACCACGCGTTCGTAGCTGACGCGGCCGTCATATTTTCGCTGCAGAAAACGCAGCAGCTCGATCTCTTCTTCATTGCGTGGACCAAAATCCGTGTGCCCGCCTTCCGATGGATACGGCACATGAATCCGCCCATTCCACGCCAGAATTCCTTCTCCAAGCCCGGTTCCAGCGGCAATCAGTCCGCGGTTGCCGATCTGGCTCGCATCGCCTTCGCTCAGCGTGTAAATCTGAGCCGGCCCCAGTTCGGCCACGCCATACCCATTTGCTTCCAGGTCATTGATCAGGAACACATGGTCAATGCCGAGATTCTTGGCAAGCTCTCGGCTGTCCAGCGTCCACGGCAGGTTAGTTAGCCGCAGTCGCCCGTCACGGACCGGTCCGGGCACTCCGAAACATGCGGCACTCACGCGATCGGCGCCAAGAAACTCCTTGACGATCTCCTCGAGCCCCGAATACTCCTTCGCCGGATACTGCTTATCCCGGGTGTGAGTCAGTTTTCCTTCGGCAAAGTCATACAGCGCCAAGTGGACTTTCGTGCCGCCCACATCCCCAGCCAAAATCATCGTTCCCTCTCCAGCGTTCCACGGCCTTGTCCGTCCGTTGCGGGCAATAGCGCAGCAGCGTCCTTATCCAGGATCAGAGTGAGTATACCGCTTGAGGGCCATATCAGCTGGCTCGGCAGCCGCTCTGGATCGCGTGGCCCCGTGAACACTTCCTTCACCAGCTCAGCCTTGTTTTTGCCGCCAATCAGGAAGAAGACCGAGCTTCCCTGATTGATCACCGGCCACGTGAGCGTGATCCGCCACGTGTCCTTCTGCGGAACCTGGTTCGCCGTCACCAGACGTCCTAGCGTGTGGATCGCCTCGGTGTGCGGAAAAATCGAAGCCGTGTGCCCGTCGTCGCCCATCCCCAGCGCGATCAGGTCAAACCGCGGGCTCTCCGCTCCCTCCAGCTTGAAGTTATTCCTCAGCAGCGACTCGTAGCGTGCCGCGGCCACCTCAGGCTCCAGTTCGCCCTCCATCCGGTGCACCTGCTCCGGCTTCAGTGGAACGTGGTCCAGCATGGCCTCGCGCGTCATGCGATAGTTGCTCTCCGGGTGATCGGGAGGAACCGTTCGCTCATCCACCCAGTAGAGTTCGAGCTTGTCCCACGGCATTCGCTTGAGCCAAGGCTGCGCGGGATCAGCCAGCAGCTGAAACGCCGCCTTGGGTGTCGAACCGCCGCTGATGGCAATCCGCGCTCGCCCCTGTCTGGACGCCGCCTGCTCCACCACCTCGACAAAATGCTGCGCCGTCCGCCGCGCCAGCGCCGTCCCATCCGGCTCCACGATGTATTCAATTCTCAGTTTCGCCGCCATCCCACCAGACCTCCGATTCCTACATTAAATACCCCGTCCATACACATTCGTGAATGCGAAGCGTGGCCCGGCCGCCGAATCTGATCACCGGTCTGTTTACGTCAGGATGAAACGATAAGGGACGCAGACCAATCCGAATTCTTAAAGAACCGAATAACTTGCTGCCCCACGCATTCTCAAAGCGGCATCGGAGGCACCCTTTGGTTGCCTGTCGCTCAAGCGGTATTCAGCTTACAATTTTTTGGTTGAGTTTTGGTTCACCGAACCGAAGGCTGAGGTGTTTCTTGGATCTTGAATACGTCGTTGCGCCCACGCTCATTCTGCTCCTCGGAGTGGTCGCGATCTGGCTAAGCGTTCGCCGGATCCTTTCCCTTTCCGCGATGTTCTCAAAGAAATGGCGGCGCGTTGCGGAGAGGATTGTGTTGTTCGCAATTGTCCTGGTTGCGGCCGCCGTGGCGGGAAGCGCCAGTTACAACGCCGTCGCCCGGCTTTGGTTTCGCGCGCACAACCCACCACCGGGAGAAATGTACACCGTCGATGGGCACAAGATGCACATGTACTGTACCGGGAGCGGCTCGCCAGCGATTGTTCTCGACGCCGGCCTGGGAGATGACGCGGTCATCTGGTCAGGCGTCCAGCCAGCACTCGCGAAGACCACGCGCGTCTGTGCCTATGACCGGGCCGGATTCGGCTGGAGCGAAGCAGGGCCGGCCCCGCGCGATGCAGACCATCTTGCGGCCGAATTGCACGGCCTGCTGCGACAGGCCAGGATCGACCTCCCCATTGTCCTGATGGGTCATTCGATTGCCGGGATCTACATGCGCGCTTATGCGGCACACTATCCCGAGGACCTTGCCGGGATGGTGTTTGTCGACGGTTCAACGCCCATGCAGCAGGAAAACCCGGCGATCAAGGCGATGATGGGGAAAGGACCGCCTCCGTGGGTAATTGCCCTGGTCGGGAATGCCGCGTTCAGCGTCGGCGTTCCCCGCCTGATGGGAATGTGTTCGAAAAGCCCGCATAGCCTCGATGCCCGATCCGGGCGATTGCAGGCGGAGGATCATTGCGAGATTCATGTCGACTCTCCGATAAATGAAATGCGTAATATGGAACGGTCTGGCTTCGAGACGGTCCATTCGGGCCCATACGGTTCATTGCCGATTCTGATTTTGTCGCATGATCCCGAGAAGACTATGACCACCGAGATTTCAACTCAAAAGATGGCGGAGGCGGCATGGACCCAGATGCAGGAAGACCTCAAGAAGCTTTCCACGCGGAGCCGTAGAATCATCGCGAAAGGCAGCTCGCACTACATTCAGATTGACCGCGCGGACCTGATCGAAAAGGAAGTGCCCATGTTCATTCAGCAGATCCGTGGCACCGCCCCGCAACCCACAGACTATGGCTCTACGATCACGGAATGAAGCAGCGCCTGGAAGTCGCGGCCGAACGAAGTAGGAGCCGCTTGCCGAGTCGCCCTATTCGGCTGAAAGGTTGGTGCTCAACAATTCAGGCGCTACACCGCATGCACCGGCAGCAGCGGCAACGAAAGCGTAATTCGCGCGCCTCCGCCCTCACGGTTCGTCGCCGTGATCGTCCCGCCATGCGCCCGCACCACAGCATCGACAAACGCCAGTCCGAGCCCCCGCCCGTTCGACTCCTTGCCCTTCACTCGCCGCTCAAACAGGTGCTCGCTCACCTCGTGGGAAAACCCCGGACCGTCATCTTCCACCGAAAGCAGCGCGACCCCATCCCCCGACTCCAGCCGCACCGTCACCGTGCACGATGCCGGCAGGTGTTTCAATTCGTTATCGAAAAGATTGGCAATCATACGATGCACCAGGGAGGCATCCGCGTCGATGGTTACGGGGCTGGCGCTGCGCAGTCGAAGTTGCAATCCCTTCTCGGCCATCGATGGCTCGTAAAGATCGATCATGATCCGCAGCAGCTCATCGAGGTTGATCTCGCTCCGCGATAGCCGCAAAGCATCCGCTCGAGCCTCGGCCACGTCCAGCGAAGCGTTCAAAAATTCCGTCAACCGATCCAGTTCTTCAATTGCCGAGACAATTGGCTCCCCTTGCTCCGCATCTGTTGCAGCTGAGAGTGACATTTCCAGTTTTCCCCGAATTGCCGTTAGCGGGCTGCGCAGATCATGTGCCAATGAATCCGTGATCGTATGCAACTGGTGCATCGAGTTCTCGATCCGGTCCAGCATTCGGTTTAGCGTTCGCGCCAGCTGCCCCACTTCGTCACTGCGCTCGCTGGCCGGCACGCGTGCATTCAGCTCCGAGTGCCCGATGCGCGAGGCCGCCTCCGTAATCTCCCTTACATGGCTCAGCATCCTGCGCGTCGTGTAAAAGACTATTCCGAATCCCAGCAGCACCAGAAGCAGCCACCACGAAATGAACCGGAGCCGCAGTTTGTTGAGGACGCGCAGTTCATCTCGCTCCGACAGCCCCAGGTACACACGGCTTCCGTCATCGATGCCGAGCGTCGCAACGCGAAAAGGAATTGCCGTCCCCGACACATTCACGTCCGTTGGCCGATCCGGCTGAATTGTCGCCTTCTGAATTGCCGCAACAAAAGCCTTGCTGCTTCCCGGCCCAGCCCAGAGTTGCATCACCCCGTTTGCGCCCATTTGCAGAAAAAACACCGAATCATTTTCAGCGCTCTCTCCGCGAACCCGGTTCGGTACTTCCTTGCTCGCAAGCTCTGCCACTTCCCCCATCACGCGTCCGTAGAGCGCATCCTTGGGCGTGTGCTCGGCCACATCGCCCAGCACCTCCACTTCACCGGAGAGCCAGGCATCGCTGCGCCGCTGGATATCTGCCGCGACAAATCGATGCAGAAAGACAAACACCAGCATCGTTCCGACGGCATACGCCAGCGTGGCCCATAGCGATATGCGCCAGGCTGCGCTGTGCATCACCGGCTTGCGGACCGCCCCGGGTTCTGCGTTACCGGTCTTTGAGGACATACCCCACTCCCCGCAGCGTGCGAATCATCGGCTGTTGCCCCTTGCCGTCGACCTTTCCTCGCAGGCGGTAAATATGCACATCCACCACATTCGTGTCTGGTTGGATGCGCATGCCCCACACCTTGTCCAGAATCATCGAACGCGTCACAACTCGACCGGCGTTCCTGCACAGATACTCCAGCAGCACAAACTCCTGCGGTGTCAGCTGCAATACCTCGCCCGAGCGGATCGCCTCGCGCCGCAGCAAATCCAGTTCAAGATCCAGTACCCGCAGCCGCGTCGATTCGCTTCCCACCGGACTGTTATGCTTCAGCAGATTGCGCAGCCGCGCCAGCAATTCTGCCAACGCAAACGGCTTGGTCAGGTAGTCGTCTCCGCCCTGCTCCAGCCCGCGCACCCGATCGTCCACCGAGCGCCGCGCTGACAAGATCAACACCGGGGCTTTCACGCCGATCTGGCGCAAGCGCAATATCAGGCTTATCCCGTCGCAGTCCGGCAGCCCCAGATCTACCACCAGGATGCTGTATTCGTTCTCCCTGGCGAGGCGTTCCGCGGTCACGCCGTTCGAAGCCGCATCCACCTGGTAGCCCGCCTCTTCCAGGGAACGCCGCAAAAATGCCTGAATATCGTGTTCGTCTTCAACTAGCAGAAGCCGCATGGGTCAAATCTTAGTCCATCCGCTTAGACGCGGTCTCCCTTTCACCGCACCCAAACTTTGAGCGAACTCATGGCAGATTTGTTCAAGTGAGCGCACTCTATGAACGATTCGTCATATTTCTGTGGCCTCAACATCATGTGCATCCAATATGGTTGATGGCAAAAGCCTCTTCGCCCCATCTGGAGTTCTGTACGTCCTGACAATGAACGAAACTTCATTCACATACAGTGCCGCTCATGTACCCCCAAAGAAGATCCGGCTTACCTTTCGCCATTGCCCTCGTGAATTGGCGCTGACCGTTGTCGTATTTTTCATCGCTCTCGCCGTCCATCGCATCCCGCCTTCTGCACCTGTCGCCGCTTCGCCCACTGCTGTCGAACGCGGTCGTATCGTCTACATCTCCGAGGGCTGCATCCACTGCCACTCGCAATACGTCCGCCCCAATGCGGCCGACGTCCTCGTGTGGGGACCCGTCGACGGCCTCGATGAACTTCACCAGCAGAGTCCGCCTCTCATTGGAAATCGCCGCCAGGGTCCCGATCTCACCCAGGTGGGCTCCCGCCGTTCCGCTCTCTGGCTTAAAATGCACCTCTACAATCCCCGCGAAGTCAGCGGTTCGTCAATCATGCCGTCCTACTCTTTTCTCTTTCGCGACCAAAGAGGCAACGATTTGGTTGCATATCTGGAAAGTCTTCAGGGTCCAGCCGATCGGCAGCATATTGCAGACGAGCAGCAGTGGTACCTGCCCGCCGATGCTCTTGCCTCCTCAAACCCCGCAGAGGGCCCGCAACTCTATAACCGTTATTGCGGTACCTGCCATAATGCCGATGGCCGCACACGTCTCCGCTGGCAGTCGGAGTTTATGGAATCCCCCGCAATTCTCAATTCAGGCGCCTTGCAGATTGGCGGCAGCTCAACGCCCGAGTCAACCCGCGTCGATCATCTTGCGCAGATCATCAAGTTTGGTATTCCCAACTCCGACATGGCCGGGCACGAATATCTGCCCAATAAAGATATTGCCTCACTGAGTTCGTGGCTCGCACACAACACCGCGCAGCCAGCTCATAAAAAATAGCCGCTATTCAATTCAGGAGAAAGACTTCGCTCGCTCTGCTGTTACCTTTCTTCGCTGCTTTTCTGCCTGCCGCGCTTTTGCTCAGCGCCAGGCCTTTGTAGTCGATCCCAACGCCAGCCAGGTTGCATAGGCGCTCGATCTCGCGTTGACAGGCAAAGTAACCCCTGCCAGCTAGACAAAACGCAAAGGCGACGCATGCATCGCACGCGCCGCCTGAATTGCCCTGCTTAAACCTATCGCCCCAGGTATGCCCGATACTGCTGCTCAATCACGCCCGCCGATCGCGCAAGCGCCAGCTTCGACAAGTTGTACTGGTACAAACTCCGCACATAATTTGTCTGCGCCGAAGCCAGCGAAGACTGCGCGGTCACCAGCGGAAGATTGTCATCCACGCCCGCATTCACGCGGTCCGTTTCATCGCTCACGGTCTGGGAGGCCAAATCGACATTCGACTTCGACACCTCCACCAGTTTCTTCGCCGCTTCCACATCCAGCAAGGCCGACCGCACCTGTTGGTCGATTTGGCTTTGTAGATTGTCGAGTTGTGCATTTACCGCCGCTAACTGTGCTCCAGACGCATCGACCTCTCCGCGAATGCCCGCCTCGCGAAAGATTGGAATATTCAGCGTTCCCATTGCGTTAAAAACCCCGTGGCTCGGGGTGCCGTTCACCTTGTTTACGCCATAGAAGCCGCTGAAGCTCAAACTCGGTAGCCGCTGCGCCTTGTACGCGGAGTGCAACGCCCGCACCTCAATCACCTGGTTCTGAAGGTTCTGGTAGTCCTGCCGATTCTTGTACGCAATCGCGCGTACCTCTGCGGGCGTCTCCTCAGCCAGGTCACTATACGGTGCCGGATCGGTCAGCACGATCTTCTGTCCCGGATCGATCCCGATCTCACGCATAATCAGGATCAGGTCCTTCTCCTCGGCGTTCTGCGCTGCAATCACGGTCTGCTCCTGCGACTGCAGCTCTACGCGTGCGCGCAATTCATCCAGGTTCGCCATCGTACCCGCAACATGTGCATCGTGCGCATGCTGCCAAGCCACCTCGTCGGACTTCATCAGCGCCGTCGCGTTATCCACCTCGCTGGCATCCGCAATCGCACGCAAATACGCCGTCGCCACCTGCTGCACCACCTCGCCACGCGCCGACATCTTCTGGAAGTATGCCGACTTGGCCGCCGCTCCCGCCGCCTTCCATCCCGCAATCACCACGCCCGAAAACAGTGTTTGATTCAAAGACAGTTGACCCTGGGTCAGGTCATCCTTCGTAATCAGCGACAGACCCTCGGGTATCCCGCCCGGAAACAGTCCCTCAAATTGCTTCAGCACCCCTGGCCCAAATCCCAGTGCCGCCAGGTTGTGCTGATAAACACCGGTGCCCCCGCTCAGGTCGATCGTCGGCAGAAACTCCTGCAGCGCCTCGTTCTTTTCGCCCTCAAACAGCTTCTCGCCGCTTTCGGCTTCCTTCAGCCCAAGATTATTTTCCAAACCGCGCCGAATGGCATCATCGAGCGACAGCTTCAATGGCTCATCGCTTATCGGACGCACCGTGACGCTGCCATAAAAAGCATTCGCCGTTGAACTCGGATTCTGATCCTGCGCGCACGCCGTCACAGCCGATCCTGCGGCAACTGCGCACACCACACCCATCGCCCAACGACGGATAAATTGCCCTGCCTGTTTCACATCCATTATTTTCTCAGATGTGGCAGCGCCCGCAAGGATTCCTCATCACACCCTCAAAATCAGTAAAATCGGGGCGAATCACCCGTTTTCTTCCCGAAATTGAGCCTAAATCTGCTGCCGCGCCCACCTTCCGCGCCGAAACAGCACCATCCCCGCCGCCGCAATGCTGCACTCCGCAATCACGATCGCCAGAAATGCCCCCTCCGCGCGCCAGTGCATCGTTACCGCCAGCCACCACGCCAGCGGCAGTTCCAGCACCCAGAAGCCGAAAAAGTTCACGATCGTCGGCGTCAGGGTGTCACCGGCCCCGTTGAATGCCTGCAACATCACCATCCCATATGCGTAACCGATGTTGCCGCAACTGAACGTGCGCAGTGCGATTGCGGCAATCGGTACCACCGCTGGATCGCTCACAAACAGCTTCACCACTGGCGTGGCAAACACAATAAAGAACACTCCGATTACGCCGAGGAATACCATGTTGTAGAACCCCGTCTGCCACACCGACTGCGCCGCGCGATCCGGCCTCTTGGCGCCTAGGTTTTGCCCCACCAGGGTCGCAGCCGCGTTGCTCAATCCCCACGACGGCAGAATGAAGAACACAACGATCCGAATCGCAATCGTGTATCCGGCAACCGCGGCCGCTCCGAATATCGAGATGATCCGCACCAGCACAATCCAGCTCGCGTTCGCAATCGCAAACTGCAAAATGCCTGTCACGGAAACCCGCAGCAGGCGCACCATCACGCGCACATTCAGGCGCAGATGCCTGACCAGGATGTGAATCCGCTCCGTCCCTTTCAGCAGCCGATAGAACTGGTAGAGCACCCCGATCGACCGCCCCGTGAAGGTCGCCAGCGCCGCGCCCGTTACGCCCATCCGCGGAAACGGCCCAAGTCCGAAGATCAGGCATGGATCGAGTACGAGGTTGATGATGTTCGACACCCACAGCAACCGCATTGCAATCGCCGCATCGCCCGCTCCGCGAAAGATCGCGTTGTTCAGGAAGAGCATGATGATGGCGCCGCAACCACCCAGCGCAATCCGCGCGTAGCCCGACCCACTCGCCACAATCTCCGGCGACGCGCCCATCGCGTGCAGCAACTCCGGCGCACAAATCCCCGCCGGAATTCCCAGCACCAGCGAAATCGCCAGGCCGACCACCACGGCCTGCACTCCCGAAATCGCAGCATCCTCGGGATCCTTCTCGCCAATGCGCCGCGCCACCATCGCAGTCGTCGACATCGATACGCCAAGGCCAATGGCAAACACCAGCGCCAGCATCGACTCCGTGATGCCCACGGTCGCCACTGCGTTTGCGCCCAGTCGTCCGACCCAGAACACGTCCGTTACGGCAAAGAGCGACTCCAGCACCATCTCCAGCACCATCGGAATGGCGAGCAGCAGAATGGCGCGATTCAAATTTCCCGTTGTGTAATCCTGGTGCGAGCCTCTCAGTGCCTCGCGCACCGATGACCAGAATCCGCGATCACCGACTTCGGCCGGCGGCCGCATCAACCATTCAAGAACAGACATTCGAAAATCTCCACGTTGACGCGCTAAAAGAGCACGTCAAAAGCGAAGGGGTCAAGCTGCCATCAGATTGTGATTTGCAGAATCACCCCGGGGGCTGAATTCAACCTCGGGGGGTGCCGCCAGGAGGCGGCAATACTAGGAAAAACCCGAGGCAATGATCAGCGCGAAATTCGTACGACGGTAGGCTGAAACATTGTTTCCTCCAAAGCCGGCGAGGCCGGCGAGTCTTCAGACTATAACCCGATTTCAATTTCAATTTCCAGCGAAATCGCCCTCTCTCTACGCTGTCACCCTGCTCCCCTGCCTCTACGTGTGCTGAACGGAGCGCTTTGGGGCCCATGGACATTCTGTCCATGGGGAAGGCGAAGTGAAGGATCTGCTTTTTGGGGCTTGCTCGCCCTAACGGCTTACCGCGGGGTGAGACGACGCTAGCTCCAATTACCCTCTCGAAGCTTCATACTTCCCGACAACCTCCCATCTTATAAACCGCTGAAAAGGGGTACTTTCTTGACAGACTACGATGGGGGTACCATTCCGGTGTCCGCAGTCGCTTACATCCGACCCTGGCAAACAGAAAATCCGCGACCATATCCGATTCCTTTCGGAGACGGCCACGGATTTCTGACAACTGAGAACTGACAACTGAGAACTGCTGTCTACTCCTCTTCCTCTTCCACCGGCCGCTTCGCATTCGCCAGGATCTTGTCTGCGACCAGTTGCGGAACGATATCGTAGTGATGCATCTCCATCCGGTAGCTGCCTTTGCCCTGCGTCATCGAAGTCAACAGCGTGCCGTAGGTCAGCATCTCTGCCATCGGAACTTCCGCGTTGATCAACGTCGTCCGCCCTTTGGACTCCATGCCCTGTACGCGCCCGCGACGGCTGTTCAGGTCGCCCATCAGCGTGCCGGCAAACTCGTCCGGCGCTTCGATCTCGACCTTCATGATTGGCTCAAGCAAACACGGCTTTGCCTGTTCCATGCATTTGCGGAAAGCCAGTCGGCCCGCCACCTTGAACGACATTTCGTTCGAGTCGACATCGTGGTAGCTGCCGTCGTAAACCGTCGCCTTGAAGTCGACGACGGGATAGCCCGCAAGGTATCCGCGTGCGGCCGATTCCACAATACCTTTCTCGACAGCCGGCACAAACTGCCGCGGAATCGCGCCGCCAAAGATCTCGTTGCCGAACACGAACCCGCTACCCCGTGGAAGGGGCTCCATGCGAATCTTGCAGTCGCCAAACTGTCCGTGGCCGCCGCTCTGTTTCTTGTGTCTCCCGTGGCCTTCGGCGCGTCCTCGGATCGATTCGCGATACGGAACTTTGGGCGCCTTCAGCGTCACTTCTGCGTGATAGCGCTTCTTGAGGCGCGACACGATGGTTTCAATATGCGGTTGTCCCGCGCCGGCAATCAGAAATTCATTAGTCTGCGGATCGCGGAAGAAGCGAATCAACAGGTCCTCTTCCATCAGCTTGTGAATCGCCGGCGCCAGCTTGTCTTCGTCTGCGCGGCTCTTCGGCTCAATCGCATAAGTCATGGCTGCTTCGGGCAGAGCAGCCAGATCAATTTGGATATCGCCGCCCTTCGCTCCCAACGTATCGCCGGTCAGCGTCTCGCGGAGCTTGGCTACTGCGCCCAGGTCCCCGGCATGCAGTTCCGCAACTTCCACAGCCTTCCGCCCCTGCATGATGCTCAGGTGCGAGAAGCGCTCCTGCCCGCGACGCGTGTAGTTTTCGAGGGTCGCATCGTTCTTCACTATGCCACTCACGACTTTAAAGAAGCTGATACGTCCAGAAAACGGATCGCTCATGGTCTTGAACACGACCAATGCTGTGGGCTCGCCATCTTCGACTTTCCTGAACGAAACGCCGTTGCCCGTGCCCGCATCGCCCGCGCCATTGACCGCCACAGCCTGCATCGTCGGAGTCTTCACCGGCATGGGCGCACGCTCTGTCGGCGATGGCGCATACACCTTGATGAAGTCCAGCAGATGATCGGTCGCCACATTTGTGCCTCCGCTTGCAAACAGCACCGGGAAAATGCGGTCTTCGCGAATTGCCTCATGCAGTGCGGTAATCAGGTGCTGCTCTGGAATCGTTCCTTCTGCGAAGTACTCCTCCATCAACTCGTCTTTGCCCTCAGCGACCAGTTCCACCAGCGCCTCGTGCGCTTCTTTCGCCGTCTGCGCAATACTCGCTGGGATCTCGCCAGTAATCTTGCCACGCCCATCGCCGTTCGGCGTGTAGTAGAAAGCTTCCATCGTCACCAGGTCCACAACGCCGTGAAACCCCTGCGCATCCGAAATCGGCAACTGCACCGGGACGCAACTGCGTCCCCAACGCTCATGCAGGTCCTCGATCAGCGCACTCAATCCGCCGCCGCCGCCGGCCTTGGGATGGTCCATCTGGTTGATCACCACGAAGCGGGGAACGTTTGCCTCCTCGGCATACTTCCACACCCGCTCGCTCACCGGCTCGATGCCATGTTGGGCATTCACAACCACGCATGTCGCCTCTACCGGCAGTAGCGATGCACGCGCTTCGTGCGAGAACATGTGGAAGCCTGGCGTATCCACAAAATTGATCTTCACCCCTTGCCACTCGGCAAAGGCTACTGCGTTCTGCATCGTCGTTCCGCGGGCTATCTCTTCTTCGTCATAGGCGGTTACGGCCGAGCCATCTTGAACTCTACCCTGAGTAGGTGTCATCTTGGCGGCATGCAGCAGTGCGGAGATTAACGTCGTCTTACCGCTCTGAGCATGCCCCACTACAGCTACGTTGCGGATCTCACTTCCCTGGTACGTTTTCATAGCAATTCTCCTTGAGGCGGATATAGATGCGAATGCATGCGATTTGCGGCCGAGCCGGGCACCAGGAACGCCATCCGTGTCTCGGCGTAGGAACAGGAATTTGCTGAAGAGGAGCACAGGGACATCGTGGAGGCGTCCGTCAGGGCGTCAACGCGTCCGGATTGCCGGGCTCGACCCTCGGTCACATCGATCAGCAGCTTCAACCTGCCCGGGTCCTGGAACCCTTCTTGTTGCCGAGTTCCATACTTCGCAAAGTATGACCCGTCGCCGATGATGTGACCGGGTGGAGGGCCCAGTCTGCCGTCTTCCTCGTCCATGCGGGAGAGTCCCCGGCAGGCGCTCGGCGGTTAGGTGCAGCAGAGGACCACCAAGCGTCTAGCTTTGAGAAAACGGATGCTATCACACGAGGACTGTAAACGTCTTGTGACACCGGCTACCTACCAGTGCAGAACCGGCAAAAGGCTGGAAAAGTCATCGGTCCAAGGCCTTAGACCCGTTACCAGCACGGGCTCTCGGCCAACCCGCGCTATCTCAGGCTGGGCAAAGAATTCAAGATTATCGCTTAGGAGCATCCAGGTCGCGGTGAACTCACCTCGCTCGTCGTTGGCGCCGGTCGCGACAGTCGCAGCCCGCATTCCCGCGGACCTGGCCAACAATGCGATTGGCGCCTCAAGATCGACATGGCGGTTCGAGATATGGAAAGCGATGATCCCGCCCGGTGCCAGGTGCCGCCGATATAACGCAAGTGCCTGCGTGGTCAGCAGGTGCAAGGGAATCGCGTCTCCCGAGAATGCATCTACCACCAGCACGTTGAAGCCCTGCGCCGGCTCCTTGGCAAGCGAAGTCCGCGCATCCCCCTCGACAATCGAAACCAGCGCCCCCGAATCGCGAATATAGGCGAAGACATTGCGTGCGATTGGCTCGACGGCAGGGTTGATTTCGTAAAACTGGATCCGGTCCCCCGGCCGCCCATAGGCAGCAATCGTTCCCGCACCCAGCCCGATCACCCCGATGGTGCGCGCGCCCCCGTCGCAGCACAACCGTATCGCGAGTCCTACTCCGGAGTCCTCAGCGTAGTAGCTTGTCGGCGTTCGGCGCTGTTCATCGGTGCCGAAGATTTGGGTTCCGTGCTCCACGTTGCCGTTGGTCAGCGTGCGTAGAGTGATTCCGGGAACACCCACCTTCTGCTTCACCCGGAGCGCACCGTAAAAATTTCTTACAGCCACGGTAGTGTTGCGCTCGTTCACAATGTTGATCCAGAAGATCTGGACAGCCATGACGATAGTCGCCACGCCCCATAGGAGCCGCGAACTCCAGCCCTCCTCCCACGTCACCAGAAAAGCCAGAAGCGCCGTGAAGCAGCACGTGATCACGAGATCGATATTGAATCGCAATACCAGAGGAAACACGATGCCGATCACAAATGATCCCAGCGCGCCTCCCGCTGCAAACAGCAGGTAGAAGAGCGTCGACTCCCTCGCGCGCTTTGGCCGCAACCGGGAAGCCTCGCTGTGGCAGAAGAGGCATGACGCGAATGCTTCAATCAGGAAGAACCCAATACTGATGCGCAGCGGCCATTCCACGTCTTGTTTTGAAAGCGCATAGCCCAACCCCGCCAGCATCAGAATCAGGAAACGCGCGATGATGCTCCGCGGCAGCAGGTGAGGGAATTCGAATGCGATGATGATGGTGAGCAGATACACCCCAAGCGGAAGAATCCACAGCAGCGGGATGGCCGCGATATTGGAGGTAAGGTAACTGGTCACGGCGCTTAACTGCATTGCGGCTCCCATGGGCAGCAGAATCCAGAGCAACTTCCGCGCCGGCAGCGCAGGCTCTTCTTCTTCCATAGTGGTCACAATCTTGTTGATTTGGCCCCCTGTAGTCGTTCGGGCCTTCCACGCGAGCGCGCCAGTGATTGCTACGAACACCGCAAAACCGCAGCACCACGCGATGCGCTGCGCCTCCAGCGTCAAGCGAGGTTCGATCAGCGTCGGATAGAGTCCCAGGGCCAACAAGGAGGCAAGATTCGATAAGGCAAACAGACGGTAAGGAATTGACGATTCGTGCAGCCGTGCCCACCACACTTGCATCAGGGGGCTTGTCGTCCCCAGCACCAGGAAGGGAAGGCCGATCGTGCTTCCCAGTACGAGAAACACGGTGAGGATGGGATGCACTGAACCGCCGCCAACGCCGGAGCTTCGCACGCACCAACCCGCAGCTGATCCAAATCCAATCAGAAGTAGAGCAAAATAGAGAAGCCACCGGGGCCGTTGTGCCATTGAGTGCGCGTAGAAATAGGCACACAGCAGGGCAGTCTGAAAGAAGACGAGGCAGGTAATCCACACCGAGGCTGATCCGCCCAGCACCGGAACGAGTTGCTTGGCGGCAATCGGTTCTACAAGAAACAGGAGGAACGCACCCAGGAAGACCGCGCTGCCAAAAAGCAACCGCGAATGCGACATGACAACCTCAGAGTTGGAGTTGCGCGATCGACGCGCATCTGACGAATCCCCAGCATAATCGGGAAGACTCCATTCCAGCGACTATGGCATCGCATCCAAATGTCATCTTCTCAATGGGTGTGATAGATTCGCCTTACGACGCCCGCTTTCAGTTCCCGGCAATGCATCCGGTTCCCCGCGAGGCCAGCAAGGATGTCAGCACTCGGACTCGAGCCCGACCAGGCCGCTGATCCTCACAGCGATGCCGCCATCGGCGCTTCCGCACAACGCAAAGCGGCTCTTCGACTGCTGCCTGTCATCGGCATCGGCTATGGCCTTGCTTACGTGGACCGCATCAACATCAGCTTTGCTGCGCTGCAGATGAACCGGGACCTGCATTTCAGTGCCTCGGTCTATGGATTTGGCGCGGGACTGTTTTTTATCGGGTACGCACTTTGTGAAGTGCCGTCAAATCTGCTGCTGCTGCGCTTCGGCGCCAGGCGTTGGCTGGCGCGCATCATGTTCACTTGGGGATTGCTGGCGGCGGCGATGATGTTTGTGCGTACGCCGCTCGAGTTCAACGCGCTGCGACTGCTCCTGGGAATGGCAGAAGCCGGCTTCTATCCCGGAGTCGTGTATTATTTGACGCTCTGGTTTCCTGCGCGCATGAGGGCGCGGGCGGTGAGCCGTTTTTATATTGCACTGCCACTGAGTTCAGTGGTGATGGGCTCGCTGGCTGGGTGGCTCCTTTCGCTCGGCGGCAAACTCGGGCTTTCGGGCTGGCAATGGCTGTTTCTGGTAGAGGGCTTGCCGACCGCGGTATTCAGCCTGGTGATTCTGAAGATGCTTCCCGACAATCCAGCCAAGTCTGCGTGGCTGAGCGCGGAAGAAAAAGCGTGGCTCGAGCGGCAATTGAAGGCCGACGGTGAAAGGGCGCACCTGGGACACAGCGCAGGCGTAACACAGGCCCTGCTTTCGCCCAAGGTATGGATGATCGGCGCCTACTTTTTCTGCGCGCTCACAGCAAACTACGCCTATGGCTTCTCCGCGCCGGCGATTCTTCAGGCAGCCACGGGATGGAGTGTCACCAACGTCGGCTTCCTGGTGGCGTGTTTTGGCTTGGCTGGTGCGGCGGCTATGCTGCTGAACAGCGCGCACTCTGATCGCAGCGGTGAACGCTCGCTGCATTGCATTGTTCCCTGTGTGGTGATGGCGGCCGCATATCTGACGGCGAGCTATGCAAAAGAGCCGTGGCTGGTGGTGGTCGCGCTGGCCGCAGGCTTTATCGCATTCATGGCGATGCTTGGACCGGCGAACGCAGTTCCCATGCAGTTTCTTGCCGGGCGGGCGGCGGCAGCGGGCCTTGCCGCGATGAATACCATCACCATGTTCAGCGGATTCATCGGCCCTTACTGGATGGGCCGCACGCGCGACCTGACCGGCAGCTACGAACTGGGACTGAGGGGACTTGTCGTCCCGAGCCTTGGGGCGGCGCTGATGATGTTTGTGCTGACGCGCAGCCTGGCGCGTTCGAAAGGAACGGCAGTCGGCGCAACTCTGGCCAACGAACCCGCCTGAGGGTGGTTGAAACGAATAGGTGCGACAAGATGAATCCCGATGTGGGTCGGCTCAGGCGCTCGCAGCCGCTGGCAGAATCTCGTCCACATCCACCCACGCCGTCGGATAGTTGCCGGTGTAGCACGCCGTACAGTAGCCGTTGTGCTCACTGCCATCGCAGGACTTCAGCAGCCCTTCCAGCGAGAGATACGCGAGCGAATCAGCCTCGATGAACCGCCGGATCTCCTCAACGCTGTTGTTGGCTGCGATCAGCTCTTTCTTGCTCGGCGTATCCACCCCGTAGAAGCATGGCGAAATCGTCGGCGGACAACTGATGCGCAGGTGAACTTCCTTCGCTCCAGCCCCGCGCACCATGCGCACAATTTTCCGGCTCGTGGTTCCGCGAATGATCGAATCATCGATCAGCACCACGCGCTTACCTTCGAGCAGGTTGTGAACTGGATTGAGTTTGAGGCGCACACCAAAGTCGCGCACTCGTTGCTCAGGTTCAATAAAAGTGCGCCCCACATAGTGATTGCGAATCAAGCCAAATCGAAAAGGAATGCCACTTTCCTCGGCGTAACCCAACGCCGCAGTTACGCCCGAGTCTGGCACCGGCACTATAACGTCCGCAGGTACGCCTGACTCGCGCGCCAGTTGCCGACCCATCTGGTCGCGGCTCTCCTGCACCCAGCGGCCGAAGATCCGGCTGTCGGGTCGAGCGAAATAGACATGCTCAAAGACGCAACTCGACTGCGCAATGCCCGTCGCATACTGGCGGCTTGTCACGCCGTCTTCCGTCACCATCACCAGTTCGCCGGGCAGCACGTCGCGCTCATACTCCGCGCGGAGCAAGTCAAACGCACATGTTTCCGAGGCAAACACAATCGTGTCCGGACCGTCGGGATTCTTGATCCGCCCCATGGACAGCGGCCGGAATCCTCGCGGATCGCGCGCTGCAAAAACCCGGTCCCGTGTCATCATCACAATCGAAAACGCGCCTTCGACCTGGCGCAACGAGTCGGCAATCGCATCCACCAGCGTGCCGGCCTTCGAGTGCGCAATCAGCTGCACGATGATTTCGGAGTCCGACGTGGTTTGGAAGTATGCGCCATCGCGCTCGAGTTTGGCCCGTACTGTGCCCAGGTTTACCAGGTTTCCGTTGTGCGCAATCGCGATCAATCCCTTCGTCGAATCCACGCGAATCGGCTGCGCATTTAAAAGCGCCGAGTCGCCGGTGGTCGAGTAGCGTGTGTGTCCGATCGCCATCTGCCCCGGCAGTTTCTGCAGCACTTCATCGGTAAAGATCTCCGATACCAGCCCCATGCCCTTGATGTTCGCAAGATGATGTCCATCAGCAGTAGCGATCCCCGCCGATTCCTGCCCACGATGCTGCAGCGCATAAAGTCCGAGATACGCCATTCGCGCCGCATCCGCATGCCCGTGAATGGCCACGACCCCGCACTCTTCGCGCAGCTTGTCATCGTTTTCGGTTGAATCTGGGTGCCCCATCCTTGTCGCGTTTTGTGCGGCAAGGGTGGGAGTCGTATCCGTCTCACCCTCGACTCCCTGAAACAGCAACCGGCTCATGCCGTCACCTCATTGCAGCGCGCATGGCGGGCGGCGCCTCGTTTGAAGCAGTGGCTCATGCCAACACCTCGTTATGAAGGACAGCTTCAAGAGACTTGGCCCATGGCTCGCGCAAGTCGGCGAGGGATGCCGAGATGAAAGATTGGCCGTCGACCTTGATCTCCAGGCGTGCACCGCCAGTTTTGCCAATGCGTGCGCAAAGGAGGTTGAACTCTCCGGCGAGCTTCTCGATCTCGGAGACATTGCTTGAAGCCGTCGTCACGAGCACTGTAGATGCCGGCTCCGCAAACAGACCGAAGAGCGGGTGAATCATGAGTGATTGCTCCTGCTCGATGATGGTGCCGATTCCATGTGGAAATGCCGCCTGGGCCAACGCAACCGCGATGCCACCGTCGCCGATATCGCGGGCGGAGCGGATTAACCTTCGCCAGGCCAGTTCAATCAAGAGTTTCTGCAGGCTGGCCTCTGCCTCGAGATCAAGCGCGGGCGGAGTACCCCAAAGCTCACCAAGCACTGCCTTCGCATATTCCGAGCTCCCGAATGCCGCCAGCTCCTTCGAGGGTGAGTCTGTCGTGTCTTCGGGAGCATCGGGGACCGGGGTGGTCAATGGGCTGGCAACAGGAAATGGCGGATTCGGCTCCAGCCCCGCAACGATATATGGATTAATGGGCGCAGGCGTAAACGGAACTTCCAGGCTCGGATTCGGTTCTTCGCCCCGTGGCACCGGCCACAACAGCAGGATGTCATCGCCGGCCTGTTGAAACTCCGCCGGCACAGCGCGTGTCACATCATCCAGAATGCCGACAATTCCCAGCACAGGTGTGGGATAAATTCCTTCGCCCTTGGTTTCGTTGTACAGCGAGACGTTGCCGCCTGTGATGGGTGTCCCCAGTGCATTGCAGGCTTCCGATATTCCGTCGATTGCCGAGGAAAGCTGCGCCATGATCTCCGGCTTCTCCGGATTGCCGAAGTTCAAACAGTTCGTCGCCGCTACCGGAGTTGCGCCGGCCATGGCGACCTTGCGCGCGGCCTCAGCCACGGCATGCATTGCACCCAGCTTGGGATCGAGATAAGCCCAGCGACCGTTGCCGTCCAGAGCCATCGCCAGTCCAATCTCTCCCACGGGACCATCCGGTCCGTCCGGCTTTGCTGTGCCTTTGATCCGCATCACGCTGCCTTCGCCGCCGGGACCGATCGCTGTATTGGTCTGCACCATCGTGTCGTACTGCTCATGAACCCAGCGCTTCGAGCAGACGTTGGCGCTTGCCAGCAGCTTCTTGAGATCTGCTGTGTAGTCGCGGTCCTGCTCTAGTGCAACCATTGCCGAGTCGGGAGGCTCCAGCGGTACCGGCGCCTTCCACGTTCCAACCGGCCGGTGATACAGCGGTGCATCATCCGTCAGCGACTGGTTCGGAATATCGGCAACCAACTCGCCATGATGCCGAATGCGCAGCCGCGACTCCGGCTGCACCGTGCCCACAATCACCGCGTCCAGTCCCCACTTCGCAAAGACGCGCAATACCTCGTCTTCGCGGCCTTTCTCGGCTACCAGCAGCATGCGCTCCTGGCTCTCCGACAGCATAATCTCGTAAGCGCTCATGCCGGTTTCGCGTTGCGGAACAAAATCCAGTTCCACGTCAAGCCCTACGCCGCCGCGCGCGCCCATTTCACAGGTCGAGCAGGTCAGCCCAGCCGCTCCCATGTCCTGGATACCCACGATTGCGCCCGTCTTCATCGCCTCAAGGCAGGCTTCCAGCAGCAGCTTCTCCATAAAAGGATCGCCAACCTGCACATTGGGCCGCTTTGCTTCGGTGCCCGCGTGGAATTCTTCGCTGGCCATCGTGGCGCCGTGAATGCCATCGCGCCCGGTCTTCGCGCCTACATAGATCACCGGGTTTCCGGTGCCGGTGGCCTTGCCGTAAAAGATCTCGTCTTTTCGCACCAGTCCAAGCGCAAACGCATTCACCAGCGGATTGCCGCTGTAGCATGGCTCGAATTTTGTCTCGCCGCCAAGGTTCGGCACGCCGAAGCAGTTGCCGTACCCTGCGATGCCGCTCACCACACCTTCAACAATGGAGTGATTCTTGACCACAAGCTCCGGCTCAACGCCTTGCTCCGGCTGGATCGGGCCAAACCGCAGTGAATCCATCACCGCCAGCGGGCGCGCGCCCATCGTAAAAATGTCGCGCAGGATTCCGCCAACCCCGGTCGCCGCACCCTGGTAGGGCTCAATGTAGCTTGGATGATTGTGGCTCTCGATCTTGAAAGCACAGGCCCAACCGTCGCCGACGTCGATGATGCCGGCATTCTCTCCCGGCCCCTGCACCACGCGGTCGCTCTTGGTAGGCAGACGTTTCAAATGCACGCGGCTCGACTTGTACGAGCAGTGCTCGCTCCACATCACGCTGTATATGCCCAACTCGGTGAGGGAAGGGACGCGTCCCAGTGCCGCCAGAATCCGTTCGTATTCATCCGGAGTGATGCTGTGTTGAGCCAGCAATTCCGGGGTCATTACGACCGGATCGGGAACGACTGCAGAAGAGGCAGTAGTCATCACGATTGCCTCCATTGTCGCACGGGATTCCCGGCCGTTTCGCGGGATGCCTGGAGAAAGGACTTAGGACCACATTCCAGGGCAATTCAGCGCGTCTGCGCTCCGGCTGCCCTCATGCAACTAGCCCGTAATCAACGTATATGCGATACTTTTTATGCACCCCACCCCTTGCCGGGATGGCGGAACTGGCAGACGCAGCGGACTCAAAATCCGCCGGCCCTTGCGGTCATGGGGGTTCGACCCCCCCTCCCGGCACCATAGCAGGAACTTAGGATCGGGAATTCACAGAAGATAGCGAGTCTGTGTGCCCGACTTCTCGCTAAACGAATTAGATCAATTTTGCGTGCTCCGCTTTGCACCGGATTGCACCCGAGGCTGCCCGCCACGAACCACTTGCCCATTTTGCTCGCGTCTGCGAACGATTTCTGGAGTATTGCCGAGAACAGATACCGCGATGACATGTATCACTTTGACCAGCTTCAACATGCCACCCTCGTGCAGAATGGTTCGTGATCAAGCGGATGGAAGCACACGTGCAGTCCCCGACCCGGGACCGCTGACAGGTGAGTAGGGTGAAGTGATGGCGCAGTCTGCCGAACAATAGCGGAGAAAGATTGAATGATCAGAAACGGAGAAAGATTGAATGATCAGACTCTTGATTCACTGGATTTTGAGTGCGTTTGTCTTGTTGATTGTTTCTCGGATCGTGCCCGGCTTTCAGGTGCATGGATTGGAGCCAGCCCTGATCGCAGCGCTTGTAATCGGTCTCCTCAATGGCACACTGGGCTTGTTGCTCAAGATCATTACGTTTCCAATAACCATCCTCACGCTAGGTCTTTTCCTTCTTGTGATTAATGCGCTGATGATCCGGCTGTCGGCGCACATCGTCACTGGTTTTCACGTGAGTGGATGGATCCCAGCTTTGTGGGGCGCGGTAGCCCTGTCATTGCTGGGTATGGGGATGCACGCCTTTACGAAGAGAGCATAGAGGAACCTCGACATAAGGGACTGCCTTCGAAATTGGCGGTTAGTTTTGCAGAACCATGTTTAGGAGTGATGCGTGTATCTGCAGCCCCTTCTTGGAATAGGCGAGAAATCCTAACCGTTTGAACTTCTTCATGAGAGAACAAACGCGGACCGGGCTTGTGCCTGCCCTGTTGGCGAGGGTCAGTTGACTTAGGTTGGGGACAAAGGTCTCGGGTGTGGTTTGTTCGGCGAACTGCGCATGCAGGAGTAGTACCTTAGCGAGTCTTACATCGCTCGGTTCAAACAGCTGGTCCACTAAGGCTTCGTGATACCGGATGTTCCTCGCCAACAGGCGCCTTACGAAAAGATCCGTCAGAAACCGATCCCGACGAAGCGCACGCATCATTGCTTCTTTGTCGATGCGCAAAAGTTTGCAATCTGCTGTCGCGGTCGCAGATTTCATCCGTAAAGGCTGCCCTGCCAGTCCGCCTTCTCCAAAGAACTCTCCTCTGCTCATCACGCACAGAGTTGCTTCCTTGCCGAGTTTAGAAGTGACGCTGAGCCTGACCCTGCCCTCATGGATGAAGAAAACGGTGGTATCCGCGTCTCCCTGCGCGAATATAGATTGGCTTTTTTTACATGTCACGACTGTCGCACCCGAGCCGATAGCAGCGAGGATCCTGCAGGGCCCGAGGACGCTATTGTTATGAGGCTTTATGTTTGGAGTCTTCACGTGCTTCTCCTGGGGTGGACCGCACTCCGAAAGTCTAAGTCGGAATTGGTCGCCTGGGATGTTCAATATTGCTCGCAGATGGCGAGTGGTCCATCGGATCGTTTACGACAAAATGCGGGGATGGGAAGCGTGGGAGTTCACGGTTTTCGCATCAAGCGTCGATTGAGACCACATTAATTCTCCTATGAGCGATTCTGGCCATCATTCGCACGCGCGCCGCCCCATGATGGAGTTCATGGATGCTCCTTCTCCGCTGGGGAAGAGCCACAGCATCTTATGCCACCGCGGCAACCCCGCATAGGAGATCGTAATGAGCTTTCACCTCACAAGCATTCAACTGACTGTTGTTGTCGTTGCAGTGTTCGTTGTCATCGCGCTGGTCTTCGCCGTGTATCTCAGGCGCCGCAAAAACAGAACCCTGGCCTTCCGCAATCGTTTCGGATCGGAATACGATCGCGCTCTTCTCCAGCACGGATCCTCGCACGAGACTGAGGCGAAGCTGGCTGGTCGGGAGACCCGTGTGGAAACTTTGAATATTCGCAATCTCGGCGCCATTGAGCAGGAGCGATTTATCGCAGAATGGAAGGCAGTGCAGGCCCGTTTTGTCGATCATCCCAAGAGTGCGGTTACCGAGGCCAGCGAACTGATTGACGCAATCCTCCTGGCCCGCGGCTACCCCCAGGTCGGCTTTGAGCAGCGTGCCGCGGATGTCTCGGTTACCTATCCTCATGTGATGGAAAACTACCGCTCAGCGAATTCGATCGCAGTACGATCTGGCCGGCCCGATGCCAGCACTGAGGAGCTTCGGACTGCCATGATCCAATACCGGGCCATCTTCGATGAAGTCATTCAAACTCAAAAACCTCAAGAGAAGAGGTCAGCTGCGTAAATCGTGAGATCCGGCGCGAATCGTGGTTCTCCGACCAGCGCCGGTAAGATTCTTGCACGTGTAAAAGCGGCTCTACGCGTAGGCCTTCCGAACAACAGGAATGGCAGGCTTCTGCGCGTTGTGATCAGGCAATTGGTCGAGCAGGACAACATTAAGCAGCGATTTATGAACCTGTATGCGGCCGTTGTAACTGATAAAACCCAGCTTGCGAAATCGATTCATAAAGAAGCTGACGCGGGAACGGGTTGTCCCAATCATGTCTGCCAACGTCTCCTGCGTAATTGGCGGGATAAACATCTCTGGTTCGCCCGGCTTACCGAATTCCGCCATTAACAGAAGAATCCGCGCCAAACGTTTTTCGCTGGAGTTGAAGAGTTGATCCACAAGATCTGCCTGGGTTCGCATGCTGCGGGCCAACAGAAACGTTACGAATATGTCCGCGAATGCAGGCTCGTCATGCATCATTCGAATCATTTCAGTTCTGCCGATCTTGAGTGCGCTGCAGTTGCTGACAGCAGTTGCGGTCGCAAGATGCAACCCAACGATGGTGGCGAGAGATTCTTCTCCAACAAAATCGCACGCAGATAGAAGCGTTATCGTGGCCTCTTTGCCATTCTGCGAAACCACGGTGACTTTTGCGCGCCCCTTCTGCAGGTAGTAAACAGAGTCCGCAGTGTCTCCTTGGCAAAAGAATGTCTCTTTAGGCTTCAATTCGATAATCGTTCGGCCAAGTCCGGCATTGGCAAGAAATGCTGCGGAGTCGAATACTGTGTTCTTTGTGCTTCTCAAAAGTTCCCTCGCGATTTCTGCCAGGATTGACGGCAGTCGCAGTCAATCTCTGTCCATCATCGCTTGGATCGGAAATGCATGTCTGAGCAAAATTGCTCAATTTGGGGCGAATCCAAAAACCGGATGCTGACAATCCTCTCATCGCGTCTCCATCCCCCGCGAACGCGAGAAACCCGAGAAAAGGCACTCAGGCACTAGACCAGGAAAGAGCTAAGCATTGAAAAGAGAGAAGGCTGGCTCCATGCTGCCGGATTCAAGAGTATGCCCGGTCATGAAGGGTTCAGGAGCCTGGCGGTGCGTTTGAGGAAGCGATCGCAAGATTTGCAGGAGCGTGTTTACGCCGCTGCCCTTTGAATAGAAAGCATCCGCGAGAACCCCGGAGGGGACTTCTGTACCGCGGAAGGATCCGCTTGAGGCGATCACCTTTATCGCTGGGAACAAGTCCCGGACCGTCATCAGCAATTCAAATCCCGACATCCCGGGCATATTGAGATCGGAGAGAAGAATGTCGGGGTTCTCCTGGTTTATCTCGCGTAATGCGGAGATACCGTCCGCCGCGGAACGGACGCGATACCCCAACTCCCCAAGGACTAGCGATATGGTCGAACGAACGGAGTCTTTGTCGTCGACTATCAGGACTGTTTTTTGGTTTGGGAGCAAAGTTTACCTCGCCTGCCAGAAGGATCTACGATCTGGTGCCAGTCTGGCATGAGACAAATTCTCCGACTGCTCACTTTTGACCACTTTGCCGAAGAACGTCCCCTGACCTGACTGCTTTCATACGCTTGCGCGAGGCCTTCTCGGCCTTAGTTTTTTGGCTTTTTCATCGGGCAACCGATCGTGCAGGACTACGTTGAGTAGTGACTTGTGGACCCGGATCCGTCCGCTGTAATCGATAAAACCAAGCTTGCGAAAGCGGTTCATGAAGAAGCTGACGCGCGAACGGGTTGTCCCGATCATCTCCGCCAAACTCTCCTGTGATATCTTGGGGATCAAAGGCTCAGGCGCACCGGGCCTGCCGAACTCGGCCATCAAAAGCAGAATGCGTGCCAGCCGCTTCTCGCTCGAATTGAATAGCTGATCGACAAGATCGGCCTGGACGCGCATACTGCGAGCCAGCAGGAACTTCAAGAACAAGTCAGAGAAATCATGGTCCTCGTGCATCACGCGGATCATCTCCACCCGACCTATCTTGAGCGCGGTGCAGCCGGTCAGGGCGACAGCCGTTGCCAAACGCTGCCCAGACAACGCCGCGATTGACTCCTCTCCTACAAAATCGCCCTCAGAGAGGAGCGAGATTGTCGCCTCCTTGCCTTCCTTCGAAACGACCGTGACCTTCGCGCGGCCTTTCTGAAGATAAAAAATGGAATCTGCCGGATCTCCCTGCGAAAAGAAGGGCTGTTTGGGCGCCAATTGAATGATTCTGCGGCCCAGGCCCGCGCTTGTCAGAAATGCGGCAGCGTCGAACACGGGCTTTTCCAGCTCGACCACGGCAATCGCTCCCTCCCGGATGCAAACCGACCAACGAGCACAGTCAACAGCACGGAACTACACGCCATTCAAAGGCGTCCAATCAAAGGCTGGAGTATGACGCTATGTCTAGTATCGCACTTAAGCGGTGCTATAGGCAGTTCAAATTTGCCGAGTTCTTTTGGAGCCATTCAGTCCTTATTCGAGCGCCAAACCCCCCGATTTTCCGGATCAATCACCCGTTTCGCATGCGCTCGGCGACGCGGTTGCCAGGGCTTAGCTCCAAAGTTGGCCAGATTTGCTCATCGACGCGAGCCGGTCGCCACAACATGGTGTCAGAGGTGGCAGCTGCAACGCTCAATGATCCACCGATCCCCCAACCACCCTTCATGGTCGAAAAACATCTCGCCGCTCGCGCAAGGTAGAGCGCTATTGCTCAGACAAAGCCGCGCAAGGCCCCTACTCTGAGTAGTACCGCGTGCGCACCTGTGAGCGGATAGTATGTGACGTTGCGCCGGGTAGAAAATGGTGTTTTACATGAAGAAAGCTATCACCTTAGTAGCGCTACTCAGCCTGACCGGCATCGCCTGGGCAGGATCCAATCGCGAAGCAACCAACGACCGGTTGGATCATGCGGGCAGAGTGCTGCACGAGATCATGGCCGCGCCGGACAAGGGAATCCCGGAAGAGGTTCTGGAACATGCAAAATGTGTCGCCGTGGTCCCCCATCTCCTTAAGGGCGGCTTTGTTTTCGGCGCAGAAAATGGGCGAGGTGTGGCCACCTGCCGGACTGCTGACGGCTGGAGCGCGCCAATATTCTTTGCGATCACAGGCGGCAGCTGGGGGTTGCAGATCGGCGCCGAGGGCGTTGACTTGGTCATGATCATTCAGAACGAGCAGGGAATGAAGCAATTGCTTTCGAGCAAGTTCGAATTAGGAGCGGATGCCTCAGTGGCAGCCGGGCCGGTGGGTCGCCACGCTTCAGCTGATACCGATTGGAAAATGAATGCTGAAATCCTGTCCTATTCACGCGCCAGGGGAGCCTTCGCCGGGATAACGTTGGCAGGCGCTGCGATACGCCGCGACGATGATTCCACAGAGGCCATCTATGGCCACGACGTGTCAAACAGCCGCATTCTCCGCGGCGAAGTTGACATGCCGGGCGCCGCTCACTCGTTCCTTGATGCGGTCAGAGACGCGAAGGCGCAAGCAATCGCCTCCAAGTAACAAGCAGTCATTTCAACATGCACTGCGGTCACTCCCGGGCGGATTCCAGTTCGGGGTGACCGCGTGGCAGAGAACAGGATGATATATGCTCTGGACGGTCTTTGTAGTGATTCTGGTTCTGTGGCTCCTGGGATTCAGCCTTCACCTTGGTGGCGGCCTGATTCACTTGTTGCTGGTAGTCGCGTTGATCGTGCTTGTCATTAACCTGATTAGTGGACGACGTTCAGTCATCTAGTCGGGAAGCGAAATGCTCTGCAGAGTTCAAGTGCGTCTCCCTCCGACTGGAAAAAGAGCCGGTCGTCTCTTTTCTGAAAGATTGTTCACTCTTTTGCAATGAGCCGGAAATCGGCAATTAACGGCAGATGATCTGATGCGATCATTGCCTTGCGGCTCCGCCAGATCTTGGTGCCTTCCATCTCCAGAGGAGCCTCGTAGTAGCAATGATCCAGGCTCAGGAAAGGAAGCACTCCGGGATAGGTCCGTGCGGACCGTCGGTTCCGTATCGGGCGATCGCTCAGGAAACTTTGCTGCAGCAGCCTCGTCGTCAGGCCGCGTGTCCATTCGTTGAAATCGCCTATCACGATGCGCGGGCCACTCAATTCAGGCTGCGCCAGTATCTCCTCGCCGATAAGGACCTCGATTTGGCGTCGACGCTCCATGTAGCCCGTGCCGAGGTGCACATTGAAGACATTCACGGTTTGACCTCGGCCCACCTCTAGCGCGCACTGCAATACTCCGCGCTCTTCGCGCCTCGACTTCGTGATGTCGTGGGTTCGCGTTTCCAGAATTGGAAAGCGCGTCATCAGCATGTTGCCGTAGCGTCCGCCGTGCAAAGGCCGGGTTTCGCCGAACGCCGCGTTCAACTTCGGGAACGCCTCTGAGATCTGCCGCGCCTGGTCATACTTGCGGGTGCCCCCTTCTGCATCCACGATCTCCTGGAGGCAAAGAATGTCCGCGTCGAATTCCTCGATCACGCGAATCACGCGATCTGGTGAAATGGTGCCGTGGATGCCTCGGCACTTGTGCGTGTTGTACGAGGCAATTCGGAATTGAACCGACGTTCTGCTCATTGCTGCCGCTCGAGCCAAGGGCCCATGAAGTCCATTGCACGCTTCGTCATGGACGGAAGTTTCCACTTCGCAATCCAATCCCTCCTGCACTCTATGATCGCTCTTTTGGACGGGCACGGCCACATCGAATCGAATCGAGCAGGCGTCCTTTCGCACCGGTTAGCATGTCCTTTGGATGATGGTTTGCGTATTGGAAGAACCTGAATGAGTTCATCCCCGCTTGGATGCGCAGAGAGGAATTCATCCCTGTTGCAGAGCGAAAACAAGGGCAACACAGGCAGTTAGTCCCGGCCGGGAAGATTCTGCAGATCGATGCCCAATTGCTGGCATTTCTTGTAGAGATGGCTGCGCTCAAGTCCCAGTGCTTTGGCTGTCTGCGTTATGTGGCGGCCATGCCGCTTGAGTTCATCTAGCACTGCCTCCCGCTCGAAAGCGAGTACGCGCTCCGCCAGCGGTCCGACCGATTCTCCGTCAACGATCCTGCGCGAAATGTCGGCGGCTTTGATGGCGGGTAGCGCCATGCGCACGTCGTCCGCGTTCACTTCATCGCCTGCCAACAGCAGCAACCGCTCCACCACATTACGCAGTTCCCGAATATTGCCCGGCCACGCGTATTCCCTTAATGCCTCAATCGCCGCCGGGCTGAAGGGCACCGGCTTCCATCCGTTCTGCGCGCTCACTTGTCGCGCAAAATGCTCCACCAGCGCCGCTAAATCTTCGCACCTGTCGCGCAACGGCGGCAGCGTTAGCGGAAACACCACCACGCGGTGATACAGGTCCCTCCGGAATCCGCCGCTCTCCACGAGTTGTTCAAGATTCCGATGCGTTGCCACCACCACGCGCACGTCAACCTTGGTCGGCTTGTCCGATCCGATCCGCTCCACTTCGCCTTCTTCCAGAACACGCAGCAATTTAGCCTGCATCGCCACCGGCATGTCGCCGATTTCATCGAGAAACAGCGTTCCCCGATGCGCCTGCTCAAATTTGCCGTTATGTCGTTGCGCCGCGCCGGTAAACGATCCCTTTTCGTGCCCGAACAACTCGCTCTCGATCAGCTCTGCAGGCACCGCCGCACAATTCAATGTGACGAACGGTCCATTTGCGCGGTGACTTTTTTCGTGTACCGTTCGCGCCACCAACTCTTTCCCTGTGCCCGTTTCGCCATAGATGCATACCCGGGTTTCGCTCGCCGCCACGCGCTCAATCTGCGCCATCACGCGCCTCATCGTTTCCCCGCTCCAAACCATCGTGTGCTTGCCAACGCGCGTGCGCAGGTCGCGATTCTCCGCCTCGAGTCGCGTCAGCTTCATGGCGTTGTCGACCGTCACCAACAGCTTCTCGGTCGTCAGCGGCTTCTCCAAAAAGTCCAGCGCCCCCAGCCGTGTCGCGCGTACTGCCATCTCGATGTGCGCCTGTCCGCTCATCATCACCACCGGCGTTGTAACCCCGGCATTCCTCAGGTCTTCAAGCAGCGCAAGTCCGTCGCGCTTCGGCATCACTACGTCGCTCAGGATCAAGTCAAACGACTCCGTCTGCGCCAACTCCAGTGCGCGCGCGGCGTTATCGCACACCACCGCCTCATGCCCTGCCAGCCGGAAAGCCCGCGAAAGCGATGCCAGCGTGTTGGCCTCATCGTCGACAATCAGAATCCTTGCGCTCACCCCTCAGCCCTCGCCAGAGTAATCACAAACGTCGCGCCCTGCCCCCCGCGGCTCTCCACCGCTATGGTACCTTCATGGTCCGTTACCACCGACTGCACAATCGCCAGTCCCAACCCTGTCCCGTGCTGCTTGGTTGTGTAATACGGAGTGAAGAGCCGCTCACACTCCTCCGGCGTAAGACCCTGTCCTGTATCCGCAACCCGCAGTTCCACTACCTCACCCCTGGGATGAGCTGAGATCGTCACCGTGCCACCTTCCGGCATCGCATCCTTCGCATTCAACACAAGATTCGAAAGCGCCCGGTGCAGCAACTCCGGATCTACCATCAGCGGCATCGGCCGATCATCAATCTCAGTCTCCACGCTGATCTTCAGACCCTCTTCGCTTCCCACCGCATAAAGCGCCCGCACGCGCTCCACCACATCTTTCGCATCAATCCGCTCGAGCTCCGGCTTCGGCATCTTGCTGAAGTCGCTGAAACGCCCGATGATCTTCTTCAGACTGCCGATCTCCATGCTCAGCGTCTGCGTGCTCTCGTTGAATACTTCATCAAACTCCGCTTCCGGCAATTGCCGCGCCCGCACCAGGTTCTCCACCGTCAGTTGCAGCGGAAACAGCGGATTCTTCAGCTCGTGCGCCAACCTTCGTGCCAGTTCGCGCCACGCTGCCACGCGTTCGCTTTGCACCAGCTTCTCGCGCTGATTGGTCAACTGTTCCGTCATGTGATTGAAGCTGTGCGCCAGCACCGCAACCTCATCGCGCCCGCGTACCGGTACCTGTGTATCCCAGCTTCCGCTTGCAACTTCTTCTGCTGCTCGGGCCAACTCTTCCACCGGCCGTGACACGCGCGCCGCAATCCACAAGCTGAAGATGATCGCCAGCAGGATGCCGCCGCTCGCCACTCCGTATGCGGTCGCGCGAATCTGCTGCTGTTCCTCCACCAGGCCACCACGCGAAATCGCCACAGTCAGAATGGCAAGCACGTTTCCAGCGGAGTTCTTCAGCGGAATCGCAGTCGCACTCACGCTGTCTTCCCGTCGCGGAGTCAAATAGAGAATGCCGCTCGCTTGCTGGCCGCTAGCCCGTGCCTGTTCGATCAATGATGCATAGCGCGCTGCTCCCGGCAAATCCCCGCTTGCACTCACCAGTCGCTCCGGATCAAAAGCCGCTGGGCTTGTGCCGCGTACATTCGCACCACCATCAATCGTGCTTGCGCTCGCATCGCTGTACAGTCCCACCTGCATCCCCGGCGCAACCGGCAAATCCGCAAGAAAGCTCTGGTCCAGCCTTCTGCCGCCAACCAGCTTCACTGCTGGCTCGGACCCGCGAACAGGGCGCACTGCAAAGAGACCCAGAACCGAGCTCCCATCCTGCAACTCCTCCCGCTTCAAGAACGGTGTCTGCTCGGCTTCGTTTGCCGCGGGCTCCGCATAACCGAATCGCGCTGGCCACTGCGCCGAACTCACAATATTTCCATCCGGCCCGATGATCTCAAGAAAATCGAGCTGTGCATCCTGGGCCAGCGCCTGGGCTTCATTCAAATACGGAGCAGCATCATTCGACTGCACCAGCTCGAACGCCATGCTGCGCACGCGCTCCTGTCCCGCGATGCGGTCGACCGCTGCTGCGACGTCTGACGAGCGATGCTGAAATTCGCGTTGAAATTGGCTGACGAAGAGAGCAGTCTCCTCCTGGTCGCGCTTTTCAAATACCTGCCGGATCCGCACAAGTACCGTCCACGCCACCGCTGCAACCGCCGCAGCCACGGTCAGCGAAAACAACAGCAAGAGCTTTTGCCGCAGGCTCACCGCGCGTCCTCCAGCGAAACATCAGCCAGATCGGGTGTCGCATCCGCGCGCAAATGCAGATCGCGTACCCGCGGTCCGCCGGCATAGGCTTGTGGCAAATCGAGAAGTGGAATCAGCTTCTTCTCGTCTAGAAACGTCTGTTCAGCCTTGAAGAGCGCCGCAGGTGTTTCCGCCGTTATCGGAGTCGCTTCGCCTGCACTCCGAATTACTTGCTCCAGCGCAGCCGCTGGATCCGCGCCAGTAATCGAAAGTTTGCGCAAGATCAAATCTGCATGCTGCCCAACCGCACTTGCCATCTGCACATTGAATCCAGCCTCGCGCAAATTTAGCGCGATTCTCTGCGCCGCCAGTTCCATCGCGCCGTCGCCTTCGGTGCTTAACGTGAGAGGTCCGGTCGTCAACCCGCCGCGCAACGCATGGGCCTTGTTCAAGTCTCGCTCGGTAGGGAACAGGAACGAATAGCCGGTGAGCCTCTGCGGCAGCAGGCTCGCCGTCACCTCTCCCTGCTTTTGAAAAATCACATTGTAGAGCGCACTGCGATCAATCGCTGCCGCAATCGCACCTCGCAACTTTATATTCGCCAGCGCGCCCCCATCGCTTACCTGGAGCGCAAGCATGGTCACCGGCGGCGAAATCAAGACTGTAAGTCGCTGTTGCTGCGCCAGCCGCAGCTGCTCCGCTGGAACTTCAACAACATCCGCACGTCCCACGCTCAAATCCAGCCACTGCTCGCGCACCGGCCGATGCACCCGAATTTCAATCGCATCCACAAATGGACGTCCCTGCCAGCAGCTTTCATTCGCGGTCAAAGCCAGCACACCGTTGTTGAATCCCGTCACCTGGAACGGCCCGGTGCCAGTCGCCCCCGCAGGCGTTTTTCCATCCGCCGTGGCTATCAGCGCAATCAGAAACTTATCGCTCGCCAGCAGCGCCGGCAGGTTCGGTATCGGCGAGTCTCCTGTAAAGATCACCAGGGGTCCCACAGCTTTCACTGCACTCCACGGACAATCAGCCCCGCACGAAGCCGTCAACGACGCCACTACAGCAGCCGACGTCAGCAGCGACCCATCGTGAAAATGTACTCCCGGCCGCAGCCGAAACTGCCAGCGATGGTTGTTGTTGTCAGACTCCCATGTCAGCGCCAGTGCCGGCCGCAGCGCGCCGCTGCTATCCAATTGCGTCAGTCCGTCGTACACTAGCCTGCGTGCAACTCCATCGGGCCGCTCCCACGCATCTCCAGCAATCTCCACCCTCAACGTGCCGCCATAATGCGGACGTGTCCTTCCCCAGGCGCAGATCCCAAGCGAGACGAGAAGAAAACTAATTGCAAAGCGCCGTAACACGGTCCACCTCGTATTCCCCTGCCGCGTTTCGCACCACTGCAAACGCACTCTTTCCATCCTGCGCCGTCCACAACGCAGTCACGGTCCTATCCATCGCCAGCGGTCCGCTTTCTGGTACCGCTTCAAGGGCAGGAATCTCAAATGCGCGCAGGCTGTCATTCACGGCCTCGCCCGAACTAGATGCAATCACCTGCGTACCCGCACCGCACCCCGAACGCACCATCGCAAAATCGCTGCCCCAGTCACGAGTTCCCGCCACCGTTCGCAACGAACCGTTCTCTGCCACAGAAACCTTGCCGTCAATCCCCGTCACCAGCAGCGCAGCCCCTCCCGCCGTCCGCGGAATCATCCCTGCCGAGTAGAAAGGCGGCAGATCCACGCCAATGCTCGGCGCAACCACGCCCGTGAAAAAGTTGCGCGCGGGATTGTAGAAAGCTTTCAGCGCCGGTGCGCCGCTTGCATCACCGCTTTGATACACCGGCCAGGGGTCATCACTCGTGTGGCAGCGAACATTCCAGCCGCTGTCCGACGTCGGCCCGCTCAAGGGAAGGGAATAGCTCCCCGCGCACTCCGCTCCCGGCGCATATGCAGTGAAACCGCCTCCGTCTGCATTCGCCAGCAAAACTCCCCGTGGATCGCGCGACAACCTTTTCTCCATCAGGAATGTGTTGGATTCGGTCCAGCCGCCGGCGATCCGAGAAAAGATCGAAATTCGATCTGCAAACATCACAACGAAATGTCCGTTGATCTCGGTAGCTGCCAGAATTGGGTCACCCAGCACAACTCCGTCGATTCGGAGAAACAGCCCGGCAATCTTTTCTTTCCGCAGCACCATGCCCGCATCGGCAACCGTCACAGCCGGAGTTGAAGCATCCACGTGCACCATCGCCACGTGCGTCTCGCTTCCCTCCACCACTTCGGCCACCCACAACCGCTCGCGCGCATTCTCGCTCAAGGTCACTCGAACCGCATTCGCGCTATCTCCACCCGAAACGAGGACGCCGTGTGTTTTCAGATCTTGCTCCAGCAACTTTCGAATCGCCGGAATCTCGGCCGTTGGAATTGTTGAGAGATTGCGAATCGTCAACTGCGCTTGGCCGGGTCCCAGAATGTCGGCAATCTGCACCGCCAATTCCGCCGCCGGCGGCGCCCAACCGCTAGGCGTTTGCGGCGTCTGAGCTCCGCACACTGCGAGCCCGGCCAAGCCACACAACCCCACTGCCACTCCCCAGATCAGCCTCATCACCCTCATCATTTCTCTGCGTGTTCGTTGCGCGGATTATATCGTTTGCGGTCAGTTGCCGCTGTCGCAAGCTGCACCGGCGCACAGCAGGATTTCATCGGTTCCAGCGCGAATCCGCAAATGCGAATGTGCGTACGATGCTTTCCTGATCGCGACGTACGCGGCGCAAGGCTCTCGGGTCAGGGGCATGGTAATCGTCTTCTTCGGGCGCGAAATCATACATCCCTTCCGTAACCTCGATTTCGAAACACAGATTGCGGCGAAATACCCGGTACTTGGTCATGCCGACACCATGGCCCGTCCATCCTTCGGATCCGTCTCCTGAGCGAAATACGATTCCACTGATGCGGACGGTATTCGTCATCTTAGCCAAATGGTCGCCTTCGTCAATCTGATAGCACTCGGCCTCCGTCGCGTTCTCCGGCAATGCATTCACAGTGACGCCAAGTCCGAAGATCCCAGCGCGATCAAACGTGGCTCTGTTGTATTCGAGGCAAGCGAGGCTCGTTGGCTGGCATCCGTACCCTGGGTGGTCCAGGTCATTGCCTGTTTCTTTGCCGGGATCCTCGATGCCGGAGGAAGTGTGAGTCAGGGTAAAGCTGCGTGGATAGGCAAGGCTGAAGCCGTAATCGGAATTGCGGTAGGTATGCCATCCAGCCGCTACCTGCCCATAGCCGTTCAGAGCAATCGAAGTGCACATTGCCATCAACATCAAAGACGTTCGCCTTGGGACCATGCGAGCTCCTCGTCCGTGCGGCCGGCGGACCCCGTTGAGGACCCGCCCGACCGCCCCTGTATGTGCTTTAGTGTCCAGCGCTCTTGGTGTCGGGTTCCGACTCCGAATCCATCTCCTGCTTCACCATCGGTGCGTTCGCCATATTCTTGAACACATCGTTTGCGAAGAAGAACTTTCCATCCGACGGAACCATTACTACCTGGATCTTGTCTGACAACCGCTCGGCCACGATCTTGTTGATCAGCAATGGAGACTTGTTCAGCAGCGCTGCCTCGCTCGTCATCCGTTCCGCGTTCGCCGCCGCAATCACCTTGATCCGGCTGGCCTCGGCATCGGCTAGCAGGTTGCGCCGCTGCAATTCAGCCTTGCTGTCGATCACCTTGGCTTCTGCATCTGCCTGCGCATTTTGGATGGTCGCCTCCTTGCGAGCTTCAGCTTCGAGCTTGCTTTGCTCAATCTGCTTCTCCTTCAGCGGCAGCGTGTATTGCATCGCGTCCGACTCGCCCTTGGCTTCAATTACCTTCGATTGCGCATCGCCCTCGGCCTGCTTCTCCTTCTGTTTCGCCTCGGCTTCGGCCTGCAACTCGGCAATCCGCACCTGCTTCTGCTGGATGTCGGTATCCACCGTCATCTGGTCGTCCTGCTGCTCCTTCAGCAGCAGCCCTTCCAGTCCCTTCGCGTACTGCTCCGGTAGCTGAATGTCCGCGAGCATCACCTCTTCCACCACGATCCCATCGGCCGCCAGCTTCTTCGTGATGATCCCCGATGCCGCGCTCCGCACCTCCTCGCGTTTGCTCGAAAAGATTTCGCGCACCGTGTACGACGGCGCCAGTTCGCGCCACGCGCTAGCCACGACCGAAGGCACCAGTTCCTGGCCCGGGGTCCCCGCAAACGGGTCTTTGTTTGTGGGGTGGTTATCTGCCGGCTGCGGCAGGTTCGCCTGCACGCTTGCCAGCTTGTTCGGATCGAGCCGGTACCGCACCGTCACCGCAAGTCCGATGTTCAACCCTTCGCGCGACTGCACGGTCATCGAGTTCTTGAGTCCAGGCCTGCCCGAGTCCACAGTCCCCGCCGTGAAAATGTGATCGCGCAGGTCAAACAACTGCACGCTCTCCACCAGCGGCGTAACGAAATGCAATCCCGGATACAGAGTCCCCGGCTCCGTTCCGTTGACTTGGCTGATGCGCACGCCGCCCATCCCGCTTGGCACCACCACAATGCTCGTTGCGATCAGCAGCGGCAGGCACCCCACCAACGCCAGCGCCAACGGTCCGCGCCACGCGATCGAGGCCGGTTCTGGTTCAGCGACACCTGTCTCCAGAAACAAGCCGTCGCTGCCCCCCTTCTTCTTCATTTCATACCGAATCCGCATCCACAGCCCATATAGCGGAAACACTATCGCGGCAGCCATTAGCGACACTCCCGCAACCATCAGCATTATCTTCAGGGCAATCATTTCCCGCCTCCATACCCGTGCTTGTGCTCTTTCCGTCCGCACCGTGGCGACAATCCACCTTTCGGCGCCCCGTGTTTCCCGGCTCCCGGCCATGGAGCAAGCAACAGCCGGACCAGCCCGCCAAACGTCAACTCCTCAAACAGCAGCGCCGCCGCTACCGGCAACAACGCCGCTCCCAACCCGCTCATCGCATCCGCCAGCAGGCTCATTGCCGCCCCCCCTTACCAGTTGCCCGTAACTGCTACACCGTCATCGGCTACTTCGGTCGTTGTGGTAGTCGCGCCCTGCGCGATGCTCGCCATCACCATCGGCTCCTGCGCGCCCCCGACCACCGGCTTCTGCTCCCCGCCAAACAACTGCGCGGTCTCTTCATTCCGCTGTCCCACCAGTTCCACCGTCTCCCCAACGCTGACCAGCTCATACATTTCTTCCAGGTCTTTTTGGGCCATCCGGATGCACCCATGAGAAGCAGCCTTGCCAATCGATTTGGGCTCATTCGTCCCGTGAATCCCGTAGCCCTTCACGCTCAGTCCCATCCACCGCGTCCCCACCGGGTTCCCCGGTCCCGGCAGAACCGTTTTGCCATTGTGTGAATAGGTCGGATTCTTGACGCGCCGTGCGATCGTAAACGTACCGCTCGGGCTCGGCGTCGTTGGCTTGCCCACCGCGACGGTGTAGACCTTCTTCACCTGTCCGTCTTCCAGCAGCGCCAGCTTCCGGTCTTCGAGGCTCACCACGATCACCCGGTTCCCCCGCGCACAGGTCGTCGTCTGTGGGGTGGTAACCTGCTTCGCAACTGGCGTAGCCTGGATTTTGCTCGTCTGAACCGTGGGCACCTGAACCGTGGCTGCCTGCTGCCCCATCGCATGCACTCCTAGAACCGCTGCCGCGCTCACCGCCATCGCCCATTTGTTCATTCCGTTCATCGCGTCCCCCACTCGATCTCTCTTCTGCCAACGCCCAAAGAGATTGCAGGACACATGCCAATCGCTAAACGCAGAAAACAAATGCTTTAATGAGAGGGAAGGGCGAGCAGCCCGTGTCATGAGAAACACGAACGTGTCTCCGCTGACACACTCAGAGCCTGCACAATCAGTCACGAGAGCGATAAAGGGATTCTTCTCTCAGGATTTCGAGACGCGACCGCCGGGGTGAGCCCGGACGCACATCTGACGCAAAGCGAACCGCCGCATCTGGCGGACTTATTTCCCGCTGCCTTCGCTGACGGTGACGATTCGGTCGATGCCGGGGACGGTGACGTGCTCCACCTTGCCGCTGGGCCAGTGGATCTCGATGTCGTCAATTTTCGTCGCCTGGCCGAGACCGAAGTGCGGGCGGAGGTCGTTCGAGGAAAGATAGCTTCCGCCGCTGATTACATCCTCGCGCTGCTTCATTCCGTTTGCGGTCAGATACACGGTGGTGCCGACGGCGTCGCGCGGGCTCTTGGGGCCGCCGATCAGCTTCAGTTCGAGCCAATGATTATGATCGGGGCTCACGTTGCGCAGCAGCACGGGATGGCCATCCATCACGCTGATGACCGCGTCGATCTTGCCGTCGTTGAAGAGATCGCCCACGGCCATGCCGCGGCCTGCGATGACATCGGCGAGGCCTGAGCCCTCGACTGCGGGAACATTCTCGAAGGTCTTTCCCTGCAGGTTGCGGAAGAGCATCGGGCGTTGCTTCCAGCTTGTTCCCCAGTTGTATTTGTCAGCCTGCGGGTAGACGTGGCCGTCTGACATCATCAGGTCTTTCCAGCCATCGTTGTCGTAATCCATAAAAGCGTCGCCCCAACTGAGGAAGGGCACTGTAATTTCGCCGAGGCCGATGTGGTAGCTGATATCGGTGAAGTTGGCGTCACCTTCGTTGCGGTAAAGCGGCTTGTAGTCATCAGAGAACGTGGTGTTGAGGACGTCGAGCATTCCATTGTTCTGGAAGTCGCCAACGGCGATGCCCATCGACGCGGTTTCGCGGCCAGCCTCGTTAAGCGCGTAGCCCGAGGCGTAGCTCACGTCTTCGAAAGTGCCGTCGCCCTTGTTGAGATACAGATAGTTGGGCGTGGAGTCGTTGCCGACGAGCAGGTCGGGCTTGCCATCGTTGTTTATGTCGACGAAGACAGCGCCAAGGCCGTAGTAGCCGGGCTTGTCGGCCACGCCTGCCCTTTCGCTTACATCGGTAAATGTGCCGTCGCCATTGTTATGAAAGAGGTGGTCGGGCTCGCCCTTCAGGCCGCGTGGACCGCACGCGGTAGCTTCGCCGCGAAATGTGCAGAACGAATTGCTTGAGCCGCTTTCGCCACCCTTGGCGGGTGGATTTTTCCAGTCCCAGTGCAGGTAGCCTGCAACGAAGAGATCGAGGCGGCCGTCGCCATCGTAATCGCCCCAGGTAACTCCGGCGGACCAGTTACCGAGCCTGACGCCCGCTTTTTCGGCAACGTCGGTGAATGTCCCGTCGTGATTGTTGTGAAAGAGTCGATTCTCTCCAAAATTGGACACGTAGAGATCGGGCCAGCCGTCGTTGTCGTAGTCGGCCACGGCGCAGCCGAATCCCCAGCGATCGTTGCTTACGCCCGCTTTCGCCGCGACCTCGGTGAATGTACCGTCGTGGTTGTTGTGGAAGAGCGCAGCGTGCGGCGGCGCGGCCTTTCCGTTGAGGGCATCCACGGTAGACCCGTTGACGATGTAGATGTCGAGCCAGCCATCGTTGTCGTAGTCGAAGAGACAGACGCCGGATCCCTTGGTTTCGATGATGTAGTCCTTGGCCGGCGTGCCCATTTTGTATGTCCATTTCGTCAGGCCCGCTTTTTCTGAGATGTCTTCAAAGATGACGGGGCCGGTCTTGACGAACCCGCCTGCGGTGATGACGCGGTGCTGGTCATCAAGCTGGATCTGGTGGGGAGAACTGTTATCAGGCGTTGGCGCGGCGTCGGCCGGTTTCTGCTGCAAGGACGGCGGAGCTGTTGTTGCTGCTTGTGCGTGCAGCATGGGGGAAAGCCCGGCTGACAGAAGGGCCGGGAAAATGAACACGCGCTTCACCGGAAACATTGGAAAAGTATACGGGGCTGCGCGTGAGGCAGTCTCTCGGCCGAACGGAGGAGAAACTGCCTCATTGACTATGGCACGGGTTGCGGAGGAGGTACGACCGCCCAGCCTCCGTTGGTCCCTTTGACTAGGGTCGCGGTAGCCGTCTGAATGGATGTGTCAGCCGCGATCTTCGGGAAAGTTCTCATCGATTCGGGCGTGCTGGCCCAGGCGGGGATGCCTTCGACCTCGTAGCGATAATTTACGGTGTATTGCGTGGGGTTGGAGGGGTCGTTGGGCGCGGCGTTGTCGATCGCGGTGACGTTGAAGTGTCCGAAGCAGAAATTGCCATACCCGGGCTGGTTGGGATCGGCAGTCCACGCGCTGTGTCCCTTGTCGGAGAGGTCGTAGTTATTCACCTGTTTGGAGCCGACGAGAAAGCGCTTCTTCTCCGCGTTCCCGCGGACCAGCAGTCCTGCGTCGGTGAGGGCGTCGTAATCGCGCGTCTTCTCGTCTTTGGAGGTGTCGGCTTCAGCAGGCAGTTTGATTGGCTCAGGCCAGACGCACTCGTGGCGGCCAGCAAAGGAATTGTTGATTGCGGATTTGAATTCCGCCGTGTCGATCTCTTTTTTGCAGCCGGTTGCCCACGTTGAGATTCCGACCAGCGCCACCACCAGAACGATTCGTGCACGCATTTCTTCCACCTCGAACAGTTGGATGCAACGAAACAGACGAGCCGTTGACGAAGCTGCAAACTCATTCGCGTTTTCAAAGCATCCACTCAGCGCATCTTTCGGATTTTCGGTCCTTCCATGCACTGCGACTGCGGCGATACTTATCGACTCGCGCCGCGGGTTTCGACCGTAGTCTCCGCTTTCAGGCGAATCGGCTCGGCCGTCACAGTTGGGGTTGGTCGTCGAGCCAGATCCGAATCCTGCTACTTGTCTCCTCTCCCGTCGGCAGGAATTCTTTTCGAGTCCTCTCTCACGTGAACCAGTCAACCCCCTCGCGCTAATCTTTTTTCGTATCTCCATTCCTGCCAACCTCTTCCGCGACCCAGCTATTTGCCGGTAATTACGCCATAATCGTTATCCTTAGGAATTGAGGGCAGGATCCAGTGCTGGCCTTTGCCAGACCCTGCCCGCAGCGCCCCCTGTCGATTTCCGCGCCAGGCACGCCCGTAAGTCCTTACGCAGCAAATATCTGCAGATAGCTTCTTTTATGAGAGATATTTACAGCGACTTGCCACCCGTAAGGGCATCAATATACCTCCAACACCATCCCCCGCGTTAACTCCTGCTGATCCTGTCCCTTCCCTCTCCAAATAGATTTCAAACTAAACCAAGGAGAAAAGAGGAAAAGCGATGAAAAAACAGACAGAAACATACACGGATACTACATTTTATGTTGACTCTGTAGTGCTTATGTGTAAGAGTACGAGTATGCCGATCCTTGCGGATGCAGTGAATGCAGCAAAAGAGCAGCTTATCTCTGAATGCCAACGGGTTCGAGCAATCACAGATGAGAAGAAACAACATGCTGCGTCATATCACCGCTACGTTGCGCTTCAAAAGGAACTACGCGAACGGTCAGAGACGATTGATGAACTGGCCGGGATGTTGGGACCGAATGACGCAGTCGAAGCGATGCAGGAAGACTCGTCTGATGCAATTGGTGACACCGTAGAGGTTCACACTGCAATGCGCGAGCTTCGAGACAAGTTGCCGTTGTGGAAGGCGATCCGTTGGTACGTAGGGTACATGGGAGAGGTACGAATGAACGATGTGCTGCTCTTCCTTCGAGTGTTGAATATCTATGGTGCGAATCGTAACGCTGTTGACTCAGCGTTAAGAACGCATCCTGAAGTGTTCAGCATCCGGCAAAAGAAGGGAGAGAAGTACATCGGACTGAAAGGAGTCTGATATGCGTCGTCCTCCACCAATGATGAGCGCAAATAGCGAAGCCCTCTAGAGACTGGAATCTCCAAAGGGCTTCTGAAACCACAACCACGGCAAGCCGAAGTCGCAGCCTCGCAACTTCGATTATCGGCTTGCCTTTACCAGAGGTCAAGGTTAAAGGAGCCGAGATGTGCAACGAAAGCAATAATGCCGACCTTCCCAAAAATCTTCTCGCCGCAACGCGCTACTTCGCCGATGCGGACGCGTGTCTGGATTTCGTTGCGGAGATGCGCTGGCCGGGCGGGGTGACCTGTCCGCACTGCAATGGGAATCGCATTTCCTATCTGAAGACGCGAAGAATTTGGAAGTGCATGGCGAAGGAATGCCACAAGCAATTCAGCGTCAAGACTGGCAGCGTCTTTGAGGAATCCCCGATTCTGCTGGACAAGTGGTTGGTCGCAGTGTGGCTGGTCGTGAACTGCAAGAACGGAATTTCGAGTTACGAGATCGCGCGCGATTTGAAGGTTACTCAAAAGTCCGCTTGGTTCATGCTCCACCGGATTCGTGAGGCCATGCGTGATACCCGCACTCACAAGTTTGGTTTCGGCGGTCCTGTGGAATCGGATGAAGCCTTTATAGGGCCGAATCCGGCGAAGATGCACAAGGATCGCAAAGCACGCGTGCAGGCACGGGATTCGATCAAGCCCGGATTCGTAGGGAAGACGGCAGTTCATGGAATGCTCGACAGAGAACTCCGCCAGGTTCGCGCAAAGGTTCTCCCAAACATCAAGCGCGAGACGTTACAGGACGCTATTCTTCAGAACGTCACGCCGTTTGCGAAGGTCTACACGGACGAAGCGGGATGCTACGAGGGACTAGGCAGGAAGTACGTTCATAAAATCGTCAATCATTCTCAGGAGTACGTGAACGGGCAAGTTCACACAAATGGGATAGAAAACTTTTGGTCACTGTTGAAGCGGACGTTGCGCGGAACCTACATCGCGGTCGAACCTTTTCATCTGGATGCGTATCTGGACGAACAGGTTTTCAGATACAACAACCGTGCCACGAAGGATAATCCGTTGACCGATCTAGATCGATTTGCGCTGGCAGTATCGCAAGTGGCAGGGAAAAGGCTGACCTATGCAGAGCTGACTGGCAAGGTGCCGGGGCCTGCGGACGCACCACCGTTCTAATCTTCCTACTTGGCTGAAGCGGCAGATGCGGGGGAGGCAGAGGGTTTAGCCTTCCCTTTTTTGTTTGCTGCGATGCGCCGGTTTATCTCTGTTTTCGGGACTTTCATAATCTGGCGCATGGCTTCCGTGAAGCGGACGAATTCGGGATCGGAGGGAGGGCGCTTCATGGGGATATGATAGCGCGATCTGTTAAAGAAGAGACGAGAGAAGCGCATAAGACTTCTCATGGGGAAGTCCAAGAGCGTCGGCCCAACACTTCGCTTCAAGCAATCCACATCGCCTCACGAGTTGAAGAAAGGTGAATTCCATGAATCCGCTACCGCCACAACTGGTCAAAGACTTTATCAACAAACTAGCTACTTCTCCTGAAAAGGTCCTAGTCATGTTTCTGGACATGAAATTGGGAATCGGCTTTAACGTGGTAGGCAAGCTAAAACTACTGGAAGAGGGAGTTCTAGTTGTACAGGACGAGGGCGATCCAGACATTACTGAGTCTTCCGGCCTCAATACAACACTTGGGGATTTGCTTCGCTTTCCCTGCGAATTCGTTGACCCACGCGATTTCAAAAGTAAGCCAACCGCAACTGCGTTTTTGCGCGATGAGGTGCCTTTGGACTTTGCATTAAAGTTCTTGATTCCAGACCGGGTGTTCTCGATCATGCAGATTAAGGGACCGTCTTGATTTGAATTAGGCATCTCGCGTTACGCTAATATACTGCCACTGAGACGATAGGTCTACAAATCCGATCCTGCCTGTCCAATACGAAAGGAACGAAATGAACTGGAGACTGATTCTTGCTGTCACCATCGGCTTGCTTCTAGGCTTAGCGTTTTCTCCTATTGGGCACAGGAAAGTTGTTTTAGCTGCTGCTACTCCATCTACCACCCATTTTCAGTTGCTTACATCCGTTGTAGACGAGCAGCCATCAGGATCGGACAGGCTCGTTCCTTATAACAGGGTTTTTCTACTTGATTCTGAGAGTGGTGTGGTGTGGAAGTATCAGTCGGGCATGACAGTCACGGCGACAAACGGAACGAAGCAGTATGTACCTTCATCGTTCGTTCCGATTACCGTGGAATCGCCGACAGCTCCAACAACGCACAATTAGGTGCATGGTGCGCCAAGTATATTTATGCCCCCGTAAGTCGCTGAAAGCAGGCATCTTATTTACAGAGACCGCAATTTTTTTCTTAGAGAATTGCCGTGTTCCGGGAACGTCGTGATGTGCCTGGCGAATCTCCCAAGTCGGCATGTACTTACTTATCGGGAGAATTTAACTTCATCGGCGGATTTCCATCCATCGACCGAGCTGAAAGCGATCCGCCGTTGCGGGCTTGTTCGTTCACCACACGCGACGCCATGGCTTGGACCGTCACGCTCATCAGCACATCGATCATGGCGCGCTGGGCGCGTGCCCATACGGGATGCGCCGGACACCAGGATTTGCGCTCGCAATCGATGCCACCGTTGAGGCAGACGTTGAGTCGGATCGGCCCGTCGATGGCTTCAATCACTTCGCGCATGGTTGCTTCGCGTCCACGGGGCAGAATGGAAAAGCCGCCGGCTTTCCCGCGCCGCGAAGAGATCAAGCCGGCGCGCGCCAGGGCCTGCATCACCTTGGAGAGGAAACTCTCCGGCGTTGCGGTGACCACGGCCAGGGCCGGCAGAAACGCTCGCTTCTCCGAAGGCAATGTTGCCAGGTGCACCATCACACGTACTGCATAGTCGGCGGCACGAGTCAGTTGCATCGACGAATTGCATCTTTCGGTCGCCGTGTCGTTCACCGGGTTCTGTTTCATGCGAGTGCTCACGTGTGCAATGCAGCTAACCGGACCGCCAGAGTCCAATTCGAAGTAGGTTGAGAGCAGAGTAGCCGAGAGAGTCACCGACGAATGTATCCGTCGTCACAGACCCACGGAAGCCCGCCAGATAATTCTGTCTCTTCAAATCAATTGGAGAGAAGCAGTCCAAAATGCCTTCCGAAAGCGTTCAAAAAATACCTGCTCGGCCGGTGGTCGTGTATGGCCTTTCTCCTTTTGTCGATAAGGTACCTGAACTGTGAAAGGGGCGTCTTAGCGACCTCATGCAATCGTTTCCCGTTGTAGATCCCATTCCGTTGCCGGCCCCGATATGGCTGTTCAAGCTGCTGCATGTTGTGACGCTGGCGCTGCACTTTGTCGCGGTGGAGATGTTGCTCGGCGGGTTGCTCATCGCCGTTCTGCTCAGTCTCTTCCGCAATTCGCCCTATGCCTCAGTCACCGCGCGTGCACTCGCGAAGCGGTTGACCGTGGTGATGACGTACGTGATTAACCTGGGCGTGCCGCCGCTGTTGTTTGCGCAAGTGCTCTACGGGCGCGCGCTTTACACATCCAGCGTGCTGATCGGTGTGTATTGGATTTCGATCATTGTGGCGCTGACCCTGGCCTACTGGTTGCTGTACCAGTTCTCGGCGCGGCTGGAGGCTGGGAAATCGGCATGGTGGGTTGGGCTTTCGGCGTGGCTGCTTGCTGGATATATCGCGCGGATGCTCTCGACCAACATGACGCTGATGCTGCGGCCTGAGGTTTGGCGCGACATGTATTCCGCATCGGCTCTCGGCGCGTACTTGCCCACAGGCGACCCCACGCTGACACCGCGCTGGCTGCTGATGATGGCTGGCGGATTGTTCATCGGCGGGCTCTGGCTGGTCTATCTTGCGGGCCGCACCACCTTCACCCCAGATGAGAAGCGCTTTGTGGCCGGGCTTGGAGGAAAGCTAGCTGCTGCCTTCGGCCTGCTCTATCTGACCGCCGGAATCTGGGCGGCACGTGTGCAACCGGATGCGGTGAAAGACGGACTTGCGACGCACCCCCTGTATCACTTCGCTTCGTTTGCCGGATATGGCTGGCTGGCGCTGGTTGTAGTTGCTGTATTGGCCGCAGCCTTCGTTGGATTTGGAAAAGTGGGCGCGAATTGGCTCGGCTGGGTTGCGGCGGCGCTGGCGCTGCTGATTGAACTGACCCTCGTAATCTATCGCGATGCAGTGCGCGATCTGTCGCTCCTGGCGAAGGGTTTCGACGTATGGGACCGGATAGTGGTGACCAATTGGGGTGTGGTCGGCCTCTTCCTGGTGCTGTTCGTGGCTGGCCTCGGCGTGGTTGGGTGGCTGATCTCGGTTGTGGCACGCGCACAAAAACTGATGGAAGGAGCGGCGCTATGAGTTCGCACATTGTCCTGGAAGAACCAACAGTCAAGCCGGGCGAAGAGACCGAGAAGTCTACGCGCCGTGCGTTTCTGGTTGCGGCGGGCGCTGCGGGACTTTGCTATACGGCCGCAATGGCGTATCCGATTTATCGCTACTTGGCCTCACCGGAAGAGATGGCCTCAAGCGCGACCGCAGTGAAGGAGGTTTCGCTTAAGGATGCGCAGAAACTGCCTGCCGGGTCCGTGCTGATGTTCAAGTTCGGCACATCGCCGGCAATGCTGATCCATCACGCGGATGGAACGTGGGCGTCGCTCTCCGCGGTATGCACCCATCTGGGCTGCACGGTGCAATACGAGCCACAGGCCGACCGCATTCACTGCGCCTGCCACGGCGGCGTTTACAACGCATATACGGGCGCGAATGTGAGTGGGCCACCGCCGAAGCCGCTCAAGAAGTTCAATGTTGTGGTCGGTGAAAACTCCGTTGAAGTGTCGCGCGCGTAACGCGTTCGCGCTCATAACGCTGAAGGACAACAGGCATGACTACAAAGACTGCTTTTATCTATGACTGGGTTGATGAGCGCCTCGGCCTTTCGGATCTCGCCGCTTTTGCGCGCAAGAAGACCGTTCCCGTCCACGCCCAATCGTTCTGGTACTACTGGGGTGGAATTTCACTCTTTCTCTTTCTGGTGCAGTGCTTCACCGGCGTCCTCCTGCTGGTGTACTACCGGCCGGGAGCCGAATCGTTTGAGTCGGTTCGGCAGATTACCTATGTGATGCACTTCGGATGGCTGATTCGTTCGGCTCACGCATGGTCGGCGAACCTCATGATGTTTTCGATTCTCGTGCACATGTTCTCCGTCTACTTTATGAAGGCCTATCGCAAGCCGCGCGAGTTTGGCTGGCTGAGCGGCATGGGGCTGCTGGCGATCGCGTCAGTATTTGGATTCTCAGGCTACCTGCTGCCCATGGACGAGCTCAGCTATTTTGCCACCAAGGTTGGCTTGCAGATTCCCGCCGCGATCCCGTTTATCGGGCCGGCGATTGCCAGCATGCTGCGCGGCGGACCGGATGTGAGCGAATTCACCGTGCAACGTTTCTTCGCACTGCACGTGGTGGTGTTGCCGGCGCTCTTCCTGCCTCTGCTTGCTTTCCATCTGTGGCTCGTTCAAAAACATGGCAACGCCGCCCCGCCGAGTGAAGAAGCAAAACCGGAGCGCGAGCGCAAGACCATGCCGTTCATGCCGAACTTCCTGCGCAAAGACCTGGCGATGTGGCTGATTTCGCTGAATATTCTTGCGCTGCTGGCTTCGGTATTTCCGTGGCAGCTTGGCAAGCAGTTCGACTCGCTCGCACCCGCGCCCATGGGCATTCATCCCGAGTGGTACTTCATGAGTCCGTTCGAGATGCTGAAGCTGCTCGGCATGGTCAAGTGGCTGCAGGGCGAGCCCGGAGAGATCGCAGGCATTCTGCTCTTCACCATCGGCATCGCGCTATGGGTGATGATTCCGTTCTACGACACCAGCCGCGACTCCGGAAAACGCGGACGCGCAGCACATTATTTCGGCTTGATCGCTGTGTTTGCGCTGCTGGCAACGACGGCAATCGGGTATTGGACGATTCGGTAAAGCAGCGATCAGCTGTCAACTCTCAGCCTTCAGTTCATTGCCTGGCACAGTTCATGCCTGGCACGAAAAAGCTGAAAGCTGACGACTGAGAGCTAAAAGCTCGGAGCTAAAAATGAATTATCCGTTTTGGGACATTCCGCATTTAGGGTCAGGCTGGGTGATCGGGTTGATCGCCATCTACCACGTCATGATTTCGCAGTTTGCAGTGGGCGGCGGTTTCTATCTCCCGCTGGCCGAGCGCAAGGCGCTGCGCATGACTGATCCCGTGCTTCGCGCTGACTGGCTGAAGCAGCTTGCGAGCCATTCGAAGTTCTTCCTGATTCTTACCGCGGTCTTCGGCACCGTGTCGGGCGTGGGCATCTGGTTTGCAATTGGACTTACGCACCCGGAAGCGACCAGCACGCTCATTCACAACTTCGTATTCGGCTGGGCGATGGAGTGGGTCTTCTTCATGGTTGAGCTGACCACGATCGCGGTCTACTACTACACGTGGAATCGCATCCCGGAGAAGCTGCACCTGAAAGTGGGCTGGGTTTATGCAGCCGCATCCGTCGCTACGCTCATCATCATCAACGGCATTCTGTCGTTCATGTTGACGCCAGGCGATACCTGGATCGGGGTCGCCGGAACGGGTCACGAGGCGAGCAAGTTCTGGAATGCGTTTTTCAATCCAACGTACTGGCCTAGTCTTCTCCTGCGCACTTGCGTCTGTGCTTCACTGGCCGGTATCTGGGCGCTGATCACGTCGAGCCGCATCGACGGCGACAAACAGCCCGAGCTTAAGACCAGCATGGTGAAGTGGAGCGTGAAGTGGCTGGTTCCGTCGTTTGTTGCCATGCCGTTCCTGATGATCTGGTATTACGCGATGGTTCCGGCTTCGCAGCGCGCTCTGCTCACACTGGGCATCGACACCATCAACTCTGGGACGTTCTCAACGGTTACGCGCATGGCGCTGATCATTATCGTCACTTCGGCGACGATTATTTTCGTTGCGTACTTCCTCGCCTACCGTAATCCTAGGGAGTTCAACCTTTCGCATGCGCTAGCGGTTCTTGTACTCGCGCTGATGGCAACTGGTGCAGGTGAGTACTCCCGCGAAATGCTGCGCAAGCCTTATGTGATCGGGCGCTGGATGTATTCGAATGGCGTGCGCGTGCCTTACGTGAGCAGGATCAATGCGCAGGGTTACCTGGCCGAATCGAACTGGGTGTGGAACGGGTCTGCATCAAATTACTCGCGAGGCGAAGCCATCTTTCGGGGTGAGTGTGGATCGTGCCATACGCTGCAGGGTTATCGGCCCCTGGCGCATCTGCTCGAGGGACGCGATCGCAGCAACATTCACAACTTTATCGTGATGCTGCATGAGAACAAGGCCGATTCGCCGTATCGGAAGTTCATGCCGCCTATGGTGGGGACCGAGCAGGATGTCAATGACCTCACCGACTTTCTGAATGCGCAGGTCAACCCACCTGCTCCGGCCTCTCAAAAACCTGTGCTCACCGCAAAGAGATAATCCCTCCCTCGCCACTGACAGCGACGGCCTGCCCTGCGCGGGCCTTCGCTGTTTCTCCCGCGCTCAGTATTTGGATCCGAACAGTCAGATTATGACTGAGGCGTGGCCTGGGACTTTCGGGTTCGGACCATATTCGTTTCTGTCGGGGTCACTGTCTAGAAGTGTGAACACGAACAGGATGAGACCGCCGATCACGGGAACGAAGGCGATGAGATACCACCAGCCGCTTCTGCCGATGTCGTGCAGTCGCCGGATGGTAATTGACAGCGCCGGAATAAAGCTGATGACGCCGAACACACCCATGCAGACGGCGAACACATTGAAGGCATCCTTTTCGCCTTCGCCAAAAAGCGCGCCGCCTGCGAAAGCTAGCAAACCCAGCATGAGAGCGGCCAGAAAGTTAAACAGCTGAAACATCCAATATTCAGTGCGCCGTGACCTGCCACTGAAATCGGTTGCTCGTTGCCAAGCCAGCAGATACCACGCCATTGTCTCCTCCGTTCCCAGTTACGGATAACGCCTACCGCTTGAGGGCGCTATCTTTCTGCTAATTCATAAGGAATTCCAAAACGACCGATTTGGATAACGCTCCTCGACGCGGGAGGCCAGATATGCAAGTTTGTCACGCCTTTGATTGACGGAATCAGGTGGGCGTCTGTGGTCCCCACCAGCGTCCCGGTGGCTGCGTCATTAAAGTGCACGTTAAGCACATCGCCGGCGTGCGTATATCCGAAAACGTACTCCCCGGGCTTGAGATCCACGCCCCCGATTTTGATAGGTGATTGAACAATGAGGAAATGCGAGTACTTACCTTCAGCGCTGTAGCCTGCCGTAATAAGCACAACCCCCGCGATGTAGCGTCCGTGCCCGTCAACGATGCCGCTGGCCGTGCGCATTTCGGTTTCAATGTGTTCCTTGATGACGGGAGCGCGTGCCGGCAGCAGTGAAGCCAATTCGGTGTCAGAGGCTTGCCGCCAGGTGGACTTCTGTGCGTGAGCGATGGCGCCGATCGATGTAATCAAAAGTGCGAAAAAAAGAAAGTGCTTCATGGTCACCCTATTCATGGTTTCGGCTTTCGCAGAGACTCCAATGTAACAATGCCGCGTTGAATTGCGGCGGTTGCGGCCTGGGTGCGATCAGTCACGCCCAGTTTCCCGAGAAGGCTGTTGATGTGCGTTTTGACCGTAGCTTCGGAGATATCGAGTGCGGTGGCAATCTCCTTATTGCTGCACCCGCGCACAATCTGCTCGAGAACATCAAATTCGCGAGGTGTCAGCTCTTCTGTACCTACGCGTTCCGCAAGACGCTGCGCGATGACGGGCGGAATATGTGATCTGCCCGCATGCACGGCGCGAATGGTCGAAACAAGGTCATCCGTTGTCATACCTTTCAACAGGTAAGCGCGGGCACCAGCCTGGAGTGCGCGAAAAATATCTTCATCGCCGTCGTAGGTGGTGAGCACGATGAAGCGAGCCTGCGGCGTCTCCATGCGGATGCGCTCGATGACCTCTACACCGGAGAGTCGGGGCATGCGTAGATCGATAAGGGTGACATTCGGCTGGCATTTTCTGAACTGCGTGATTGCCTCGACCCCGTCGGCCGCCTCGCCGACTACTTCGATTCCCTCCACCACGTTGAGAAGGGCCACCAGGCCCTGGCGCACCACGTGATGATCTTCCACCACGAGGACGCGGATATTCTCCTGTGCCGCCATCACTCCCCCGATCTCTCTTGTGCTTCTTTGGGCGTCATCACTTGCAGGCGCACCGTCGTGCCGAATCCAGGCTCGCTTGTGATCTCGAGCGTGCCACCAATCGCCTCCGCGCGCTCGCGCATTCCCATCAGTCCGTAGTGCCCAGGAGGTGAGTCGACTCCTTCATTTATCTCGAAGCCTCGTCCATCATCGCGCACCACCAGTGCGATTTCCGCCGGCCCGTATTCAAGTTGGACGATGAAATGCCTGGCGTCTGAATGCTTCTTCACATTATGGATTGCTTCCTGTCCCACGCGCAGGAATTCGCGTTCCATTCCCGGCGGCATTGGCCGATAGGCACCGTAAAGGCTGAAAGTCGCTTCGACGCCGTGTCCGTTGGCCTGCTCGGTGGCGCGGCGCAGTCTTACGGGGAGCGTGTTTTCCCCGGTGTCTTGCGAGCGCAACGCCCATATGGATTGGCGCGCTTCCGCCAGCCCCTCGCGCACGTGCTGGCGAGTAGTGTCGAGATGCTTGACGGCGGCTTCGGTTTTGTTATTGCGGAGCAACTCCGACAGCACTTCAAGCTGGAGCGACACGCCCACATAACCCTGTGCCAACGTATCATGCACCTCGCGAGCGATACGGTTGCGTTCCCCGAGGACAGCGTCGAATTCTCGTTTTGCGCGCAGCAACCTGAGGCGGAGCAGGAGGACGATCAAACCCGCTGCCAGCGCTGCGAGCAGGATGTAGAACCAGACGGTTTGGTAGAAGTGCGGCCGCAGGGTAAATGCGAGTGCGGTGCCCTCGGTATTCCAGACGCCGTCGTTGTTCGCGGCCTGAACGCGGAACGTGTACTGTCCTGGCGGAATGTTTGTGTAGTAGGCAGAGCGCCTCGCGCCCGCTTCGGTCCACTGGTGATCAAAGCCTTCCAGCATGTAGCGGTAGCGGACTTTCTGCGGAGCAGTATAGCTGAGACCTGCGTAGTCGAACTGAAAGTGATTATGTCCAGCCTGAACCTTCAAAGGATCCGCTCCATACAATGGCTGGTCGACGTCGTCGGCCGCGAAGCGCACCAGCGCGACAGGGGGCGGAACAGTATTGACGGGAAAATGGGTCGGGTCGGCTGCAACCAGACCTTTGGGAGTTGCGAACCAGAGCCAGCCATCGCGAGAGCGCCAGGCCGAGGGATGACTATTGGTCGCCATCTCACGCCCGCGCAGACCGTCGGCGGGGCCGAACTCAATCCAGTGGGAGCAGCCGCCCGCCATGTCGCAGTCGCAACGCGCGATACCGTTGGCGGTTGCGAACCAAAGGTGACCTCGTTCGTCGTCCAGAATTGCGTGGATGGTCGTGCGATTCAGACCAGTGTTTGCGACGGGCGAGAAGCGCTGCCCATCCCACAAATTCCACCCATGATCCTGCGTACCAATCAGGAGAGTTCCGTTGCTGCGTGGAAGCAACGCAGTGATTACGTTGCTCGACAGGCCGTTTGCAGCCGTGAAATTGGAGATAGACGGTCTCGGTCCGCCTTGAAGCCGTGAGAGCCCCGCCAGCGTTGCCACCCAGAGATCGCCGCGAGTGTCGCGTGCCATGGCGCCCACAAGGTCGCTGCCAAGGCCGTTTGCCTGGGTGAAGATGTCCATGTGCGAGGGATTATTGCTCCAGTGCGCGAGGCCGCGACGCGTTCCAATCCACAGCGAGCCATCCGCGTCCACCAGCAGGGAACGGATGAAGTCATCCGGCAAGCCGTCCGCTGAGGTTAAGGAACTGACTGCGCCGTTGCGAACGCGGTTCAATCCGTCAGGAGTGCCAACCCAGAGGTCACCATTTGGCGCCGAGGCGAGCGAAAGAATCACGTCGCTCGATAGCCCGTCCTTTACTTCCAGGGTCTTGACCTTGCTGACGGAAGTGCCATTGCGGGAGATGGCGTCGAGTCCGATTCCACTTGTTCCCACCCACAGCGCGCCAGCGTTGTCTTCGACGACGGTGGTTGTGGCGTCCGAGGATAGGCCTTCTCGCGTGCCGAGAGTGCGGAAGCGCTCATCGCGTAGGATGTGCAGACCCCCGGTTTCGGTGCCGACCCAGATATTGCCTTCGCGATCCTCAAGGACCGAGAGGATCGATGCGGAAGCGAGCGGATCGGTCACCGGAAAACGATCGATCTTGTCCGCTGCCAAGCGGACAAGGCCGCCGTTGGTGCCGATCCACAATTCGCCTTCACGGTCAGCGTGTGCCGTCTGGATGCGCGTACCGGGAAAGTCCCTTCCAACTGTCCAATGTTGATTGCGGCCCCCCTGGACTGACTCAACGGTGGTTTTGTTGACTAGCACACGAGCACCGTTGACCATATCGACCTGGTAGAGCACGGACGGACTCTGGATCGTGTCGTTTTGGATCGGCGCAATGTGCGTGCCATCCATGCCGATCTTGCCGCCTTCCGTGGAGACGACGACTGTCCCCTGCCGACTCTGCTGCAACGAACGAATTGAATTGTTGGGCAAGCCGCTGCTGGAGGTGAAGGTGGAGATCGCCCCATCCTTCCATCGCGCGAGCCCGTCGGTGGTGCCGATCCAGAGGGCACCGTCGCTCACAGCGAGGAGGCAGCGGACATCGTTGCCAGGGAGGGCGGGTTTGGTGTTCTGATCAAACAGAACGAAGCTGTTGCCATCGAAGCGAACCAAGCCAATCTCTGTGCCCAGCCAGACAAATCCATCCCGCGTCTGCGCGATCGCCTGGACGGTGTTCTGCGGGAGCCCGTTTTCCATGACCCAGGATTGGCGCCCGTAATTGGCGAGCGGAGTGGTTGGTTCGAGTGCCGGAGCCGAGGATGCGAAAGTGAGCAGGCAAGCCAGCAGCCAGCCAGCTGAACGGGCAGGCACGGGGGACCAGCCTGAAGCTGGAGACGGGCGCGCGCGTACCGGGCCCCGAGTGGTCGAATTCGCATCGATTCGCAGCAAGATGGCTTAATCCAGAACTGGAACAGAAATGTGACGCTGCTGGGGCATTACTCCGATTATGAGCCCAACAGGCCCGAATTCGCAGAAGCCCTTTTGATTCACAGCAGTAGTTCTGGAAATACCTCCACCCAATGATGGAGGAAGAGGTCGTCCGAATGACTCAAGACGCCAGACCGCGACCTCGCTACTCTGAGACTGCCTCCTGAAAGTAGCTTGTACATTTCTGGCATATGGATTTGAGGGCGGGCCGACAACGGCGCCGCCCTTTTCTTTTGGCCAATGGGATTGCGTGGCCGGTCGATTCTGCTACCCTCGTTTTCGCATGAGATTTGAGAACATTTGCGTGGAAAAGCGCGGGGCGCTGGCAATCGTCACGCTTGACCGGCCCAAGGTGCTGAACGCTCTGAACGCGGCGACGTTTGCTGAACTGGATTCCGCATTCGAAGAACTGGCGTCGGATGGTGAAGTGCGGGTGGTGCTGCTCACCGGGGCTGGAGAACGCGCCTTCGCCGCAGGCGCGGACATCCGCGAACTGGCGGCTGTCAATGCCAGTGAAGGGAAAGCGTTTTCGCTTCGCGGGCAGGCGGTCTTCAGGAAAATTGAGACCCTCGGGAAGCCCGTCATCGCCTGCGTGAGGGGATTTGCGCTGGGAGGCGGCTGCGAATTGGCGCTGGCATGCACCCTGAGAATCGCTGCCGAGGATGCAAAGTTCGGACAGCCGGAGGTAAAGCTGGGCGTAATTCCAGGCTACGGCGGATCGCAGCGTCTGCCACGGCTGGTGGGACGCGGGGCGGCGCTGAAATTGCTGCTGACCGGCGCGATCATTGATGCGATGGAAGCGTTGCGGATAGGACTGGTGGATGAGGTTGTGCCCACATCGAAGTTGATCCAGCGGGCTGAGTTCCTAGCGGGTGAGATTGTGGCCCAGGCGCCGCTGGCGATCGCAGAGACCTTGCGGTCTGTGGATGAGGGACTTGATCTGGCGCTTGATCTTGCGCTGCTGCGCGAAGCGGATCGATTTGGGCACCTGTGCGACACCGCAGACAAAGCGGAAGGAACCAGTGCCTTCCTGGAGAAGCGGAAACCAGTATGGAAGGGCGAGTGAAAGCCGGCAGAAGTCGGATGGCTTAATTGGGTCGCGTGCCCTGATATTCTTGAAGCGTGATCCCCCATTCAAAAGCTACCGGAATTGCAGCAATGGCCGTGCTTCTGGCTGTTTCCGTGGTTGCCTGTCATAAAGAGGAGCAGGCCGTCGTCGGCGTCGCCAAGAACGCGGTGGACGCCGAACACCAGGCGCAGGCTGCCGCGCAGGCGCGGGCCACGACCGGCGATCAGCAGCGCGAGGCGCTCAGTCGTATACCGCTCCCGACGAAGAGCCTGTACGTAGATGTGCACGAGCCTTCGGCGTGGGCTAATCCGTTTCTTGCAGTGGGGCCAGACGCCATCACTCTTCGCATCGTGCAGTCGGATGCCAACACCAGTGATGTCGGCAAGGGCACCATGCTGCGTCCGGATGCTGCGCGACGTCAGGAGATCGAGATTCGGCCCAAGGATCTGGCCGAGGCGATGGTGGCGGTGCCCCAAGGCGCGTGGCAGTATGGACGCGTGGTGGCGGTGGCGGAGTTGCCGGGAGCTGCCGCAAAAGATCGCCCGAAGATCCGGCGCAATGTCGAAGCTGCGATTCAGCAGTTGAACGATCTGGGCATTGTGGTGGAAGAGTGGCCGACGCGCTGAGCGCGCTACTATTCCCACGTGGGCGTTTTCACGATTCTCAACCAGGCTCGGCTTGATCACGAGGGCTTCAGCGCGCACCGCGAACTTGAATCGCGGCTGAAGGCCAAACTTCGCGGCGACGTGCTTTTCGATGCGGGTTCGCGTGCACTTTATGCCACCGACGCATCGAACTACCGCCAACTTCCTGTCGGAGTGATACTGCCCCGCGACGCAACAGATGTGGAAGCCGCGCTTGACGCATGCCGTGCTTTGGGAGCTGCGGTGCTTCCGCGAGGTGGTGGGACGAGCCTGTCAGGCCAGTGCGCCAACGTAGCGGTGGTCTTCGATTTTTCCCGTTACATGAACGGTCTTACGTCGATCGATCCTGGCGCGAAGATCGCGTCTGTGCAGCCTGGCATCGTTCTTGACCGGCTTCGCGATGCAGCCGAGAAGCATCACCTGACTTACGCGCCTGACCCGGCAACACACTCGCGCTGCACCCTGGGCGGAATGATCGGCAACAACAGTTGCGGGGTGCATGGCCTGCTGGGCGGAAAGACCGTGGACAACGTGGAGAGCCTCGACGTTGTGCTCTACGATGGCACGCGCATGACGGTGGGCCGGACTAGCCCTGAGCAACTGGAGAGCATCGTTCGCGCAGGCGGTCGGAAGGGCGAAATTTACGCGGGTCTCACGCAGATTCGAGATCGCTATGCCGATCTCGTACGCGAGAAGTTCCCGCGCATTCCTCGGCGCGTCTCCGGATACAATCTCGACGAACTGTTGCCGGAGAATGGGTTCAACGTTGCGCGCGCTCTTGTGGGCAGCGAAGGGACTTGCGCAACAGTGCTGTCGGCGACGTTGAATCTCACGGCGAGTCCGCCGTTTCGTGTGTTGACTGTTTTGGGATTCGATGACCCGTTTGTTGCGGCCGATTGCGTTCCGTTGGCGCTGGAACACAAGCCCATCGGGCTCGAGGGATTCGATCAACTGCTCGTTCAGTTCATGCGGCGCAAGGGATTGGCGCTCAAAGAACTCGATCAGCTGCCTCCGGGCGTGGGATTTCTGCTGGTCGAAATGGGAGCCTGGAGCGCAGAGGAAGCGCAGGCGAAGGCTGAGGCGCTGGCTCGCGATTGTCGAATGTGGCGCAACCCACCGGTTGCGCATATTTGCAGTCCGGCGGAAGCGGCGAGCGTGTGGTATGTCCGCGAATCGGCGCTGGGCGCGGTGGTTTTTGTGCCGGGCGAGCCGGATCGTTGGGAGGGTTGGGAGGATGCCGCGGTTCCACCGGAGAAGCTTGGCGATTATCTCCGCAGAATCTCGGCGTTGATGGCGGAGTATGGCTACTCCAGCCCGCTCTACGGGCACTATGGACAGGGATGCGTACACATGCGCATCAACTTCGACTTTCGCACTGAGGAGGGATTGCGCAAGTTCCGCGAATTCCTCAACCGCGCGACGGATGTAGTGCTGGACTTCGGCGGTTCGCTGAGCGGCGAGCATGGGGACGGGCAGGCACGGGCCGCGCTGCTGCCGAAGATGTTTGGGCCGGAATTGATGCAGGCGTTCCGCGAGTTCAAGGCGTTGTGGGATCCAGACAACCGCATGAATCCCGGCAAGCTGATCGATGCGGTGCGCGTGTATGACCCGATTGAGAATTTGCGCAAAGGCCACCAGCGTTGGGACCAATCGCCTTCGGCCGGTCTGCACCAGAAAAGAGGCGCGGGTGAGAATTCCGTAGCGAGTTTCAAACCGCATTTCGCGTTTGGGCGCGATGGTGGATCGCTCGAGCACGCGACTGAGCGGTGCGTTGGTGTAGGAGCATGCCGCAACACAGTGGGCGGGGTGATGTGCCCGAGCTATCGCGCAACGGGCGACGAGAAGCACTCCACGCGCGGGCGGGCGCATCTGCTGTGGGAGATGCTGGCGGGTTCGCTGCATGCAGAGGGGTTTCAGAGTGAGACGGTTCATGAGGCGCTCGATCTTTGCCTGAGTTGCAAGGCCTGCAAGACAGAGTGTCCGGTGCAAGTGGATATGGCCGCGTACAAGGCCGAGTTTCTGGCGCAGCACTACAAGGGGCGCATGCATCCGCTGCGGGACTATGTGTTCGGGTTCGCGGACAAGCTGGCGCGGGTGGGTTCGATTGCTCCAGGTGTTACGAATGCCATTCTCACTGGAGGGATCACCGGCCCGATCATCAAGCGAATCGCAGGCGTGGCCCAACAACGCGCGTTGCCGAGGCTTGCGAAGTGCAGTTACCAGGAGCTGCGGACTGCGCACCAAGACGAGGTCGGGACGCGTGGTGCGCCGTCTTCTACGCCGTCCGTCCTGCTGTGGCCGGATACGTGGAACAACTATTACCATCCGCAAACGCTGGTTGCGGCGGAGACTGTGCTCGCCGAAGCGGGCTTCAAGGTTGAAAGCCCGGAGGGCCATATCTGTTGCGGGCGGCCGCTGTACGATTTTGGCTTTCTCGATCATGCGCGCGCGTATCTCGGAGATGTGCTGGATCGAATGGCTGCGCGGATCGAAGAGCGGATTCCATTCATTTTTCTCGAGCCGAGTTGTGCCAGCGTGTTCAAGGATGAGCTGCTCGAGTTCTTCCCTGACGACGATCGTGCGAGGCGCTTGAGCGAGCAGGTTTGGCTCCTGGCTGACTGGCTTGCGGCGCATGCTCCTGACTGGGTGCCGGGCCGGCTCGAGGGCGCGCAGGTGCTGGTACACGGGCACTGCCATCACAAGGCGGTCTTCGGCGGGCCGGGAAGCGAGATTGCGTTGTTGCGTCGGGCGGGTGCGAACGTGGAACTGATCAAGGCGGGCTGCTGCGGCATGGCGGGGCCATTCGGGTTCGAGGCTGAAAAGTTTGCGGTCTCGAAGGCCATCGCCGCCGACGGACTGATGCCCGCTGTCGAATCTGCGGGACCTATGACAGTGCTGCTCGCCGACGGCTTCAGCTGCCGCGAACAAATCCAGCAGCTCGGGCACAAACAGGCCCTGCATTTCGCGGAGTTGCTGGCGCGCAGTTGCGGGTGCGGAAGGTAGACATTCGCCGGAGCCGATCGCCACTAGCTATTTGCTCCTCGTTGAATGACGGGCATAACTCGGTTTCCGTCCGGGACTGTTTACTCTTTGGTACACTCTGCTCTCCGCAAAAAAATCGTGGTCTCTGCAAAAAACCTCCTTGTTTTCATTGGGTTGCGGGATTGATTTGCCTGTAAATATTTCCATCGAAACAGCTTAGCCGCAGATATCTCTCGGGTAAGGAGTTGCGGGTCAGAATTCAGGATGGAGAACGGAGAGTTATGTTTCCCAACTAGAGAGAGAGTCAATCAGTCAATCCAACTTTATTGTGCGCCCGACACGCGAAATTGACTGCAAAAGGAATTCGAGAATTCTGCGATTGGAATGAGGCGTTTAGCGGAGGAAAGTGCGGGACTGGGGTTGACTGTCGCGGCGATCGACATTTCTGGATCCCAAGTCTCGAACGCGAGACCCTTCGCTCTCGCTAAGGGCAGGCTCTGGGACACCCGGCCCCGAGTTACCACGCAAGGCTGCTCTCGCCTTACCGTCGGCGCATTGCCTGCAGTCGCTCCGTGAAAGAACTGCTGGTGCGGTAATAAACAGTCCGATCGTCCGCGTCATTCACCAGCCGATCATTCAACACCAAGAAGTTCTTGCTCAACGGGCGATGATCGACTTCGAGACGGAGCTCGAACCGGGCGGTCACTTCAGCGTCCGGAACGAATAAGGTCACGAATGGCGCCTGCAAATTGATATTCGCGATCAAAGTTTGAGCGTCCACAGCGCCCATGGCTTGGAAGCCTCCTGTCCTCGCCCCCAGAACGGACAACGAAGACACCGAGGTTGAACCGAATGAAATCTGTCGCATCTCGTTTTCGACACGGACTTCAATCTGCGTCCCCGGTGTCATCTGTGCGTATTCGCGATGCTTGAAGTAAATCGGATCCGGCTTATGATCTGGTGACGCCTCCTGCCATTCGGCATCGTCATCCAACACCATCACGTTGTCTTTACACCAGATGAAATCCGTGGGGGCGCGGACCTTCATCTTAGTTGCATCTGCAATCGCCTTCAGAAGGTCCGCTCCCTGGGTTCCCTCTCCTGTGTCGCAGGCCAGGATTGTAAGACTTTGAAATTGGGTGGGCCATTTGGCCGCCCATGTCTCCCATGCTTGGTGGTTGCTCATATTGATGCTCTGCGGCACCAGCACGCATGGTCGTCCGCCGGACGTACACACCTGCCCTGGATGCCCGTGTCCGGCGATCACGCCCGTTTGAATCGCAGACGCCTTCTTCAACGGATTCAACAGCGCATCCGCGTTATTATCGTGTCGAAAAGCTGGATGCAGCAGATTCGCGGCGCACTTCAGAAAGCCGGTGTCATCCGGCTCCGCCTCCAACGTGACCGGGGAACCAGGAAGGATCGGTGAAAGAGCACTCCGGCTTGTCGAGGGCCCCCGTGCTCCAGTAATTCCCACAACCGGCAAAACAATCGATATAAGCCAAAGTCTTCGCATCGGATTTGCCTCACGCCGGATATGTCAAGGGATCACCATTCAATTCTCGGGGCACTTCTCCTTCTTCGCTCCAAAATTCGAAGGCTCGGTCAGCTTGCATCCGCGCAGCTTTGAAAATCCGAACATGTAGCGAAGGTCGCCGCCAGCCAGGAACTTTCCGTCGTGCGTCAAATATACGAATGAAACCACCGCTCCTCCGCTGTACGAAGGGCGCGGACTCGGCCAAAAAACCTCCCAGAAAAAGGGGTGCGCCACGCGCGATTCGCCGCCCGCTCCATCCACTGAATAATTCAGGACGCAATAGGTTCCTGAAAGAGCCATAACGAGGGCTTGCCCTCTTATGATCGTGGCGAGCATGGTTCCATCCGCCGACGTCGCGGCCAGTTGGGTCTTCAGAGCGGCGTATTGCGCATCCAGGTCTTTCCGCTTGGTAGCATCGGTCACCGTGGCCTGTGCATTGTCGAGGGCGGACATTCTGTCATTGACGGCTTTGCTTGCGGCAAGCAGGTCCCCGGGATTTGTCGTGGAGTATAGCGAAAATGAGGGAGTCAGTTTTCCCAGCTCCGCCGCCATCAAATTACTCATCGATGCTGCCGTGGGCTGAAAAGTCTGGCTGGTATACACCGCGGTCGATCGAATCGCCGTGAGGATGCCCGTCGCCTGGCTCAGAGTATCCGTCACGGTTCCACCGCCGACAAATCCCTGTCCGGTGCGATTGTAAGAGTCCAGGAGCCGTCCCGTCGTCACGTCGAAGGCCTCGAAGGCGGTGATTTGCGCAATGGTGCTGGAATCTTGCATCAACACCGTTTCGCCGCATTTAGACTGGCTCGCTTTTTCTACCATCGACGCAACCTCGTGCGCGATCGTGTTCATCGCTTCGTACGACAACATTTCGGTTTCAATTCCGGCGTTGCCTGAAGCGCCGGCTGTGGTTGGCGCACCGTCCGCAGACGCAGGAGCTGGCTTATTCGCAGTGGTCGGGGTTGATTGGGTACCCGCGAGCAACGGCCAGCAAATCGCGAATGCCACCACCATCCGGCGAAAACTCGGCAACGACAGAAATTCCCTGAAGCGTGGATACATCCTGCACCTCTGCATTTCAGAAACTGCCGCTCTTGAAGGGAATCAGAATTCCGTGGATTCCACGTGGAATTTGCTTGAGCGCGATTGTATCCAACTTCCAGAGGTCTCGAAACACAGAAACCCTGTCTTCGGTTGACCAGATTGAGGAATGAGTCATTGGAACCACAAATGGATGGAGCACATCACCAAACTTTCGCTTGACAAATGCCGTATACTAGGTCACTCTAGGCCTGTAGTAAACAGGCCTATGACTGAGAATCCTGCTCGCGATCTTTTTCCCGGCGCACTCGAAATGATGATCCTCGAGTCGTTGCGCCGCCAGCCGGCGCACGGTTATGCGCTGGTTCAGCACATTCAGCAGCGATCGAACAACCTGCTGCAAGTGGAGGAGGGTTCACTTTATCCGGCGCTCCAGCGACTGCTGAAAGCAAAGCTGGTGAAAGCCGAGTGGGGTTTATCTTCCACCAATCGCCGGGTGAGGACCTACCAGATCACAGCTTCTGGTCTTCGCCACCTTGAGCAGCAGATTTCCAGCTTTGAGCGCATGTTTGAAGGCATTGCGCTCGTCCTCAATCCGGGCAAATTCCCAGCCAGTTAGGAGGAGCCTCCATGGACTGGATAGCGAACATCTTCCGCCGCCGCAAACTCTATGAGGACCTCTCAGAGGAGATGCAACTGCATCTTGAAGAGCGAGCAGAACAGTTGGTGGCCCAGGGAATGAGCCCGCAGGAAGCACAGCAGGCGGCGCGCCGCGCATTCGGAAACCGGGCTTTGCTGGAAGAGCGCAGCCGCGTGATCTGGCAGTGGCCGACACTGGAATCCTTTTGGGTCGACGTGCGCATTGCGGTGCGTAATCTCCGCCGCTCTCCTGGATTCACGATCGCTGCCGTCGTGACCCTGGCCCTCGCGATCGGCGCAAATGCCGTGGTGTTTGGCGTACTGAATGCGCTGATTCTGCGCCCGCTGAACGTGCCGGATGCGCAGAGCCTCTACACGATCGAACGCGGCGGCTACAAGGAGCAGGCTACCTCGTATCCCGACTATCTCGATCTGCGCGATCGCAACCGCAGCTTTGACGGTTTGACGGCCTATATTCTCACCCAGGTTGCGCTCGACACGGGCAAGAATCCATCCGAAGTCTGGGGCTACGAGGTGACTGGAAACTACTTCGATGCAATGAAGATTCAGCCGTATCTGGGGCGCTTCTTCCATGTCGCCGACGAGCATGGCCCGAACAGCGCACCTTACCTGGTGCTGAGTTATGCCTATTGGCACAGCCATTTTCAAGACGATCGCGGCGTTGTGGGCCGTGTCGTCCAAGTGAACAGGCATCCGTACACCATCCTGGGTGTCACGCCGCCGGAGTTCAACGGGACATTGGTGTTCTTCTACCCCGACTTCTTTTTTCCGATGGTCAACGAAGACGGGCCCACTTTTTTGAACAATCGGGGACAGCGCAACATTTTCATGGTGCTCGGACATGTAAAGGCCGGAGTGACTCCTGCGCAAGCTATCGCCGATCTGAACTCGGTGGGGGCCTACCTGGAGAAGACCTATCCCAAAGACGATGCGTATATGACCTATTCTCTGGCCCGTCCAAGTCTTATCGGTGACATGCTCGGGCCAGCGGTGAAGGGATTCATGACGGGATTGATGCTGCTGGCGGGATTGATTCTGCTGGCCGCATGCGCCAACCTGGGCAGCCTGTTTGCCGCGCGCGCCGCAGATCGCTCCCGCGAAGTGGCTCTGCGCCTCGCGCTGGGGTCGAGCCGCAGACGCATTTTGCGCGGCGTATTCACCGAAGCTGTGCTGATCTCTCTTGTTGGTGGCACTTTGGGGCTTGTGGGCAGCGTTGCTTTGTTGCGGCAGTTGAGCACATGGCATCCAATTCCCGAATATCCGATGCATATACCCGTGTACCCGGACGCGAAGGTCTACCTGGTTGCGCTGTTTTTGGCTTTGGCCAGCGGATTCCTGTTTGGCGCGGTTCCGGTGAGGCAAATCCTGCGTACCAATCCTTATGAAGTGGTCAAGGGAGGATCGACCGGCATCATTGCGGGCAATACTGGGCGCCGGATCACTCTTCGAGACATTTTGCTCGTGGTGCAGATTGCCATCTGTGCCGTGCTGGTGACTTCTTCGCTGGTCGCCTTGCGCGGCCTGGCGCGTTCCATGCATGGCAACTTCGGCTTTGACCCTGAGAACGCAATGCTGGTGGACACAACACTCAGCATGGCCGGTTACAGTGGCGACAGGATCTCCGCCATGCAGAGGCGCATGATCGATGCCCTGCAGACGATTCCCGGCGTGAAGACGGTGGGGTTCGTGAGCCAGATCCCATTGGGCGGGGGCGGGTCGACGGCGGATGTCTTCACGGAACGGACGACGGATTTGAAGGCGTCGAATGCTGCTGCGAATGTGTCGGTGTTCAAGATATCGCCCGAATACTTTCATGCCGCAGGCACATCATTGCTGGACGGCAGAAACATCTCGTGGCAGGACGATGTCAATTCACCGCGCGTGGCCGTCGTGAACGCGCTGTTTGCGCGCAGGATCTTCGGCTCGGTCAGCAACGCGCTGGGCAAGTGCTACAAGACAGAAGATGGAGCACGGGTCCAGGTTGTCGGTGTTGCGGAAGACGGAAAGTATTATCAACTGACGGAGGATCCGAAGCCGGCGATGTTTCTGCCATTCCTGCAATCTCCCACGGGGATGACAACCCTGGTGGTGCGCTCGGAGCGCGATCCGCAACAACTGGCGACAGCCATCCGGAATAAGTTGCGAGGAATGGATGACAGCCTGCCCATGTTCATCCAGACCTGGACCCAGGGACTGGATATAGCCTTGTTTCCCTCCCGCGTGGCGACAGTGGCGCTGGGTGTGCTCGGGTTGATGGGGGCGATGCTTTCGTTGACCGGCATCTTTGGAATGGCTGCATACTCGGTGAGCAAGCGGCTTCGGGAGTTGGGAATTCGTATGGCTCTCGGAGCGCGGCGCAAGGAAGTACTACAGGCCGCCCTGGGACGGTCATTGAAATTGCTGGCGATTGGTTCGGCAGCGGGACTGCTATTTGGAATCCTGGCCGCCCGCGTTCTGGCTTTCATCGTGTACACAGCCACGCCGCGCGATCCGCTGGTCCTGGCCGGTGTTGTGCTGGCCATGCTTTTGCTGGGCCTTCTGGCTACATGGATCCCAGCTCAGCGCGCACTGTCGATTGATCCGATGATGCTGCTGCGCGAGGACTGAATCGACCTTACTGCAAGACTGGATACAGGATGTGGTTAACAAGCATGAAGCCGCATTCTCGCTGAATTCAAAGTCGACATTATCAGACTGAGAATGAGCTGCAGCGATTGCGAACTGGTTGACTGTTGAAGGCTCGCATGACATCGATTCAATACTCTTGAGATAAAAAAGCGAGACTTCCATGACACTCAATTGCTGGCAACTCAAAGGTTGGAAACCTGAAGGGCGGAGTATTTGCGCCATCGCTCTGTTTTCCTTTTTCGCCGGATCGCTCATGACTGCCCGCTGGGCGCAGGTGACTCAAGTAAGGGCCGATAGCGATCGCATTTTTGAGATGCGCGTTTACCATACCGTGCCGGGCAAAGCGCCGGCACTGGAGTCGCGGTTTCGCGACACGACTTCAAAGCTACTCGCCAAACATGATCTGAAGATTGTGGGTTACTGGGTGCCCGAGGAGACGCCCGCTTGGGACAACACCTTCATTTTCATGGTGGCTCATTCCAGCCGGGAGGAAGCGAAGAAGAACTGGGATGCTATGCGGGCCGACCCAGAGTTTCAAGAGGTGATCAAATCTGAGCAAGCCAACAAAACGGTGGAGAAAATAGACGTCGTGTACATGCGGCCGACGGATTTTTCGCCGATGAAGTAGCAGACCGCTCTTTGGGAGAACCGGAAAACTCTGCGAAAAATCTGCTGAAACTTATTCAGTCGCGGGACCGTTGCAATTCCGCAGGAGGTTGACATGCATAACACAAAGGAGCGGTTGTCTTTATTGTGGGTTCAGCGGTCTTGATGGAAATACCCATCGCCATGATTCTGGCGTCTCGACTGCTTCCGTTTCGAGCGAACCGGCTGGCGAATATCATCGCGGGTGGTATTGTGACCCTTGTAAACGGTTTTCTGACCTTCGTTCCGCCCCTGGCTGGATGGGGCAGGCCGCCCGCTTTTCCTGAGTACTTGTTCTTCGCGACGATCGAAACTGTGTGCGCCTTGGTCATCATCTGGCGGGCGTGGATTTGGTCAGAGGTAAAGCCAGCAGTTAGTTCGGATCGGATCGTTCGCCAACCGGAAGCTGGGATCGCTTCTTCTTAACTGCCGGATTGCTCAAGAATGTACTCAAACGATCCATACCTTTGGAGGCCACGCCGGAGGAGATGAATCAAATGATCGATATCAACTTCCGCGGGATACTCTCTGCGACGCAGGCGGCGCCTGGTCGCACCAACGCGTGACCGACTTCTGATTGTTACAAATGATTGCTGGTTTCAGTTGCGCTACCATGGATGAAGAAATCGAGGGCGCATGTTTGTGGTGGTGTGGCAGTTTGAGATTGCCGAGGAGAAGATTTCTGGCTTTGAGGCTGCATACGGGCCAGAGGGGAACTGGGCACAGCTTTTTCGCAGTTCTCCTGAGTACCTTGGAACTGAACTGCTGCGCGATGCCTACATCTCGGGGTCGTATCTGACGATCGATCGCTGGGCTAGCGAGGAGGCGTTCCGGAGTTTTCGGAAAGAGAACGACGCGGCATACGAAGCGCTCGACCGGACGTGCGACGCCCTGACTTCGCGGGAGACGCGCATCGGCACCTACACAGTCTGATCCTGACCAGATTTCCATCGTGGAGTCTCTGCGAGATCCGGTCAGGCAAGGTTGCCCGACTCAGCGACCTTTCTCTTGGGGCGCCATCTGAACGCGCGCATAGTATCCCGACGTCGTCCGCACCTTGACGTTTGGCTTGTCCACGCGAACGTCCAGCGCGTGATATTCATCGACCCGATCGCCGGGTATCGGTGCGAAGGTCAGGTCGTAGCCTTCACTCGCTTCGCGAATAGCCGTCATCAACGATCCGGCGATATCACGGCCATTGATCAGCACCTGTCCTCCGCTGTGTGTCGCCAGCACCTGAAGGCCTAGCGCAGGATACGTGGCATCCTTAGCTGCTGAAATGCCTTTGAGGTATCCCTGGTACTGGAATGGATTTGTTCTCCCCAGGTCGAACGGATCGATGCAGTAGAGCGCAATATTTGCCTCGCGCAGCGAGTTCGTAAATTGCACAACATTGTTGAACACCCATGCTCTCTGCTTCATGTCTGACTGGTCACCGGCTGCGATCAGCAAGGGCCACCCGGGGCTGACAAAAAGAACCAGCTTGCGGCCAGGACGCCGGCCTACGTATTGGATCAACTGGTCCAACTCCTGCAGCGACTTTTGGACCCTCTCGGTCGCTCCCCAGAACCCCGCCGATCGGCCGATATCGCGAATCTCCGATTGCGTTTGATTGAACGCTGCGAGCAGCACGTTGCCGTCCTGCGATGAACCCGGCGCGGCCTTTACTCCACTGTCTGCGATCACCGCGATTGACGTCGGATTCAGAAGCTCGCCTCCGTTTTCCTTCAGGTAGGCGCCGACCTCTTCGCGTTCGCGAGCCACCGTGACCACATCGGCATTGATCATGTCGACCACGATCATCACCTGCACCGGATCCGATTTCAGAACGGCCGCATCGTCGGCCCGGAACCCGAGCAGTTTTTGTGGTTGTTTATTGTCGAGAAGCGTGAAGTCGCTCTCCTGCAACCCCTCGACAGCATGACCAACTTTGTCCGAGACCAGGACGTGGATCGTCATCGTCCTTGGTGCGTCTGGCGCTGTCCCGGCATCCTGCGCCGGCGTCGCAGGCCTTTGTTCCGCCGGACTTTGTGCCCACGCCGGCCAGGCCATACTGGTCATAGCAATGGTGGCAGCGATCACGAGCGCGGCGGATCTGTGCCGCTGAAAGCAGACAATTCTATGCATCGAACCCTCACGAAATAGGACCGTTTAGCGCGTCGACTTGTTGCGCATTTTATTCACTTCGTGATGAGAAATACACCTCTTTACTACTTTCTCTTTTTCTTCGCTTTTTTGGTATCAATGGAGTGTCGCATCCTGCTACAATCCCCTCGAAATCCAAATAGCCGCCGCGTGTTTTCTGTCGTTCCCAACAATCCGCGCCAAGCGAGCATACCTAGAGGAGAAATATCTATGCCTATCGCCGATGAGCGCGCAAAAGCAGTCGAATTAGCCCTTTCGCAGATCGAAAAGCAGTTTGGTAAAGGGTCCATTGTCCGTCTTGGATCGCGGGAAGCGCTGGTTCCGATCTCGGTGATCTCAACCGGATCGATCAGCTTTGACGCCGCGCTGGGTGTGGGAGGCGTGCCGCGCGGAAGAGTGATCGAGGTTTTCGGGCCGGAATCGTCGGGCAAAACGACGATTACACTGCAGATTATTGCCGAGGCGCAGCGGAATGGCGGGTTGGCGGCATTCGTGGATGCCGAGCATGCGCTGGATCCTGGGTATGCGAAGAAACTGGGCGTGGATGTAGACAACCTGCTGGTTTCGCAGCCGGATTCGGGTGAGCAGGCATTAGAAATAACGGAAGCGCTGGTTCGCTCGGGAGCCATTGATGTGCTAGTGGTGGACTCGGTGGCGGCGCTGGTTCCGAAGGCCGAGCTCGACGGCGAGATGGGCGAGTCGCACATGGGCCTGCAAGCGCGTTTGATGTCGCAGGCGCTGCGGAAGCTGACGGGGACGGTCTCGAAGTCGCGCACCTCGCTGATTTTTATCAACCAGATTCGCGAGAAGATTGGCGTGATGTTCGGCAACCCCGAGACGACGACGGGGGGCCGCGCGCTGAAGTTTTATTCCTCGGTGCGCGTGGATATCCGGCGCATTGCCGCGATCAAGGAAGGCGATGTCGTGACCGGCAATCGGACCAAGGTGAAGATCGTGAAGAACAAGGTTGCCGCGCCGTTCCGCGAGGCCGAGTTCGACATTCTCTATGGCGAGGGCATCAGCCGCGAAGGCGACGTGCTGGATCTGGCAGTGGCCAACAACATCGTGGAGAAGTCCGGCGCGTGGTACAGCTACGCTGGTGAGCGCATCGGGCAGGGACGCGAGAATACGCGCAACTTCCTGAAGGAGAACAAGGACATCTTCGCCAAGATGGACGCCGAGGTTCGCAAGAAGCTGAACATCGGTGCGGTGAAGGCTGAGGTGCCCGAGGTTCCTGCGACGGGCCCGGCCGAGGCCAAGGAAGCTGTTCGCGCACGGCGGGGATAAGAGCAGGGAAAAATGAGGTTGGAGCGCGGGACGTTGTAGACCGAATCCGACAGTTTTTCCTTACGAGCGGCAAGGTAGAACTATTGCCTTTTGTCGCGGGAACTTCAGATCGCTACAGCATGATTCGTGCGAGCACCAACGATGCAATTCATCTGGCTTGTGCTTCCGAATCGGGCGTGGACCTTTTTATTACGCACGAGATAAAGCTCCATAACCTTGCGATTTCCGGGATTCATTTTGTCACCGGGTTGAATGCGAGTTTGTTCTAGCCCTTTGAGAGCACCTTGCAAGCATAAACCGGTTCGAATCGCGATGCTGCCTGGAACGCGGACGGGAAGACCTTCGTACATCTTTGATGATCAGCGCGCTCGGTTGATTGCTCTAAACTGAAGGTTGAAATGAAGACCATCCGGGAAACGATCGACATACAACTTGCGCGGAACATTTTCTGCTGGCTGGCGGTCGTTTGCCTATGTGCCTTGCCGCTGTTTGCGCAGTTGTCTGCTCCAGCTTCGGCCGCGTCAGGCAATGCGGCGGGAATTGGATCTCCGGCTGGAATTCGCGGGATCACCATTCTCGATGGCCAGTGGCGGTTTCATACAGGAGACGATCCCCAGTGGGCCGATCCGGCTTTTAACGACTCCGACTGGCCGATGGTCAGCCTGAGCCAGTCGCTGGCGGAGCAGGGGTTCGATACCTATACCGGCTTCGCGTGGTATCGGCTGAAGATTCAACCGCAGCAGGTTGCGCAGTTCAGCAATCTCGCTTCGGGCCAGCCGCTCTCATTAGTGGTTTCGAGCAACTCCATCGGACAACTTGCGGTGTATGTGAACGGCGCGGAATCGGGCCACACGAAAGGGATGACCGATTCGCCCTCGGAGTACCAGTCGCCGCCGTTCCTGGTGCAGTTCGGTCCATCAGCGTCCGGGCCGACGGTGATTGCGATCCGGACATGGGCGGGTGCAGGGACGCCTATCAACCGTGGGCTTCTGCGGAAGGTCGAGCTGGGCGCTGCAAACGATATGGCCGAGCGGCACGCGATGGCGATCGGGCAGCAGTGGAATGAATACGTCATCAGCAACCTGGTGGTTACGTTTCTTTTCATTTGTGTAGCCGTGCTGGGCGGATTTCTTTACATGGCGCAGCGGCATCACCCTGAGTACCTTTGGCTTGCCTTGTTGTGCCTTTCTGTGGCTGCCAGTGGGGCCGCGGATTCGGCCTTGGGGCTGTCGATCATGCCGCTCTCGGCTTTCCGCATTTTCACGATGTTCACCGGCCGAATCTTCATGGCCGTCACGCTGGAGTTTGTCCTCCATTTTACGAGCACAAAGTCGCGCAGGATTGTTCGCGGCGTGCAGATTGGCGTGCTTCTGGTTCCTTTCGTCTTCTTCATTCGGCTAATACTCCTATATCAAATCCTTTCGGTTGTTTCGGAGGTCCTGTTCTGCGGGCTGGTGGTTGTTCTGTTGTTCCGCGCGTGGCGGGCGGGGAAGAGCGAGGCCGGGGTTATGCTGCTGCCATTCTTTCTGGCGGCCACGGCGGACTCGGCCAACAGTGTTCTCGATTTTGCAGCGAGTCGACATTGGCTGCCCGAACAGTTTGCTTCGCATCGCTTTTACTTCGGGCCCATCGAATTCGGAATCGGCACCGTGGCCTACACGGTGTTCCTGGGAAGCCTGATTGCGGTGATCCTGTACCGCTTTGTGCGCATCAGCCAGGAGGAGCAGCGCTCGGCGGCGGAGATTTCGGCGGCGCGCAGCGTGCAGGCACTGTTGATCCCGACGCAACTGCCGTCGAATCGCAACTTCATGCTGGAGAGCGCATATCTGCCGGTGAACGGAGTGGGCGGGGATTTCTTCCAGGTATTGCCGCTCAAAGACGATTCGCTACTGATCGTGGTGGGAGACGTGAGCGGAAAGGGCCTGCAGGCGGCGATGAACTCGAGCACGCTGGTAGGCGCGCTTCGCAACGAGCTGTCGCACGATCCGGCCACGGTATTGAATCACCTGAATCACGTGCTGATCGGGGCGGTGTCGTCGCCAGGGACGGCGGTGAAAGAACTGGACTGCGCGCCGTGCTTTGCAACCTGCCTTTGCGCGCGCATCTACCCGGACGGAACGGCAACAATTGCGAATGCCGGCCACCTGAATCCATATCGCGATGGGCGCGAAATTTCGCTTGCCGGCAGCCTGCCGCTGGGAGTGATTGCCGATACGGAGTATGAGCAGGCGACGTTCCATCTGAATCGCGGCGACCGGCTGGTCTTTCTTTCGGATGGCGTGGTGGAAGCGACGAACGCGGAGGGCGAGCTGTTCGGATTCGAGCGCACGCAGCAGGTGAGCAACGAGTCAGCGCGGTACATTGCGCAGACGGCGCAGCGCTTTGGGCAGACCGACGACATCACTGTCGTTTCGCTCTATTTGTCTTCGCGCACCGCGCAGCCCAGCAGCGAAGAACTTGCCTTCAGCAAGTGAGTGCATAGCGACGTTGGCGATGAAGCCAGAGCGATTCCCGGGCAGGTGTGTCCTTTCAAGAGTCGTGCAGGTCGCCGACTCCCTGATGGTCGCGTCGACTCGAGTGTGTCGGCTTCGGTATATAGCGACCCGGGAATTGCTGTGGCAGCCTCTCTTCTGGTGAGAAGGAACAGCAGATCTTTCGCAACGCTTACCTGAAGATCGTTTGCACGATCCTGGGGCCCCCTGCGTGCGCCGTTTCAGGATGACACTTCCGTTTTTGACGGACGCAATTCGTTGTCAGGACGGAGCGCACCTGAGAAGCCAACCCCAAGCGCGGTTGGCGCGCTGGAAATGCCGTAGAATCAAACCGGAGCAGACTCGATGAGCGTGAAAGCCCTTTATCCCGGCACGTTCGACCCTCCGACGAACGGGCACATCGACCTGATCCAGCGCGGGGCAAAGCTCTTCGAACATTTGACCGTCGCCATCCTCAAGAACCCGGTCAAGAATCCGCTGTTTACCGTCGAAGAACGGGTGGAGATGCTGCGCGAATCGACGGCTGCGCTCGGGAATGTGAGCGTGGCGACATTCGATGGGCTGATGGTGGATTTTGCGCGACAGCTTGGGGCGACGGCTGTATTGCGAGGCATCCGCGCCATTTCCGATTATGAACACGAGTTTCAAATGGCGTTGATGAACCGACGTCTTGCGCCCGAGATCGAGACCGTGTTTCTGCAACCTGCGGGACGCTATTCGTTTGTCAGCTCGCGCATGCTCAAGGAAGTTTTCAGTTTCGGCGGCGAGGTCGCCGGGCTGGTTCCCCCCAACGTTCTCAAGCGCCTGCGCAGTCGCATCAGCAGCGCAGGCTGAATCTTTGGACGCTGCGCTACGCGGCGCGGGAGGTTCAGTTTGTCGGACTTTGTCGCACTCAACCCCTCGTCGATTCATCGCGAGATCAGGAACACTCTATTTGGAGATGTGCCGCTGGCAGAGCTGGTGCGTGCGCATCCGAAGGTGCCTCTGTCTGAACCGTGGGCTTCGTTTCAGCGTGCACGGGATTGCAAGGATACGGGAGACACGCAATGTGCGAAGGATGCTGTGCGGCAGATTCTGAAGATGCCTGATCTCGAAACGCGCGTTTGCCTGCAGGCGTGGAACACGCTGAGGGAACTGGGCGACAAGCCACCCGAGGGAAAAGAAAAAGACGTTCTTGGCGTGGTGGTGGAGATTGGGATGCCAAAGGGTCTCGACCTGGTGGCTGCCTATCGAGACCACCGCGCGCGCTACTTCAATTACAGCGGAGCCGGCGTTCTGTGGGAGCGGCGGGACGAGTCTCTGGATGGCCTGATTGACGAGTTGCTGCAGGCCGGGACCGTGGTGGCACAGGTAATTGGACCCTGGACGCAGGCACGCCCGCCAGAGCCGAAAAATGGAAATGCGCGCATCAACCTGCTCACGCCCAGCGGAATTCACCTGGGGAACGGACCGGTTGAGGCGTTGAACCAGGATCCGATGGGCGGGCCGATTCTGTCGGCTGCTTTCGGATTGATGAAGCGATTGGTGGAGTTGACGAAGAGAGAGCCGGAATAGGATCCAGGATGAGGGCCTCCGTTGCTCTGCCAGGTCTTAAAAAGCGAAATCCTTCGACTGCGCTCAGAACAGGCGCTGGGGCACCCAGAATCAGGCGTGAAGTGATACCAGCACAAAGGACATCCAATTGACACAAGACAACTGCGGCGTAGTTAGGCAATTCATTCAAGAGACCATCAACGAGGGGCGCATTGACGCAGCCGCTCAGTTTGTCTGGGAAGATGTGGTGGAGCAGGTCCCGTTTCCCGACCAAGGCCCCGGACTCAAAGGGTTGCAGGATGTTCTGCGCGGTATGCGGAATGCATTTCCTGACCTGTATTTTGGCGTTGAAGAGCAAATTGCCGAGGGCGACAAAGTGCTGACCCGCTTTGAGTGGACCGGCACGCACCGAAAGGAATTTCTTGGTGTACCTGCTACCGGACGGCCAGTGAAAGTCTGGGGCATGGTCATTGACCGGCTCCAGGATGGCAGGATCAAAGAGACGCGCATCATCATGGATATCTTCGGATTGATGATGCAATTGGGCGCGATCGGCCCCAAAGCGTGACTTCGCGCCAATGTTGTGTGTGCGATGGCCTCAAACCACAAAATCTGTAAAGAACAAGCGCATCCCAAGCCCCTTAAACAACCCGCTCACAGTCAGCGGCTTGCGACAATTCTTTCCGTGTCCACGCGTGTCCATCGGTAATTTGACGACATCTCGAACTCTGCGCTAGTGTCCAGGTATAGAGAAATCGTCAATATTTATGAGGCTCTGAAGCACGCTCCCCGGTGTCCCGCAGTGACCGAAAGAATATTTAGGGGACCCATGTTCGAGAAATCAGGAAAGTTCTACGCCGACTGGCGCGACCAGGACGGTCGTCGCCTCCGCAAATCCTTCACCACCCGCCGCGCCGCTCTCCAGTTCGAAATCGAGCAAAAGGAGCTAGCACACCCAAAACAGACGGCGCGGGGCCAACGCTCGCCTCGATCCTTCGCGCCGCGTTCCTCGGGCCTGACGCCAACTGCGCCGACCGCCACACCGCGAAGCAAATCATCGGGCAAGCTGGTTCCCTTCCGCCGTCCCGCCTAAGCGCCGCACACGTCGCCGAACTCGACGAAGCCATCAAGCACTCCGGCCTCGCACACGCCACACGTGTCACTCGCGCCAACGCACTCCGCAAGCTGCTGCGCTGGCTGTGGGAGTACCACGGCGCGCCTAAGCTCGACGACCATGTACACAAGTACCCAGGACTCCGCCCGCGCAATGTCACGGTGCGCGACGACGAGCGCGAACGCCTGCTCGCCATCGCAGAGCCGCACATGCGCCTCTGGATTCTCCTCTGCTCCGACCTCGCACTCCGCTCCGGCACCGCCGCGCGGCTCTGCCCTGAGCATTACGATCCCATCAGCGGCCAACTCACCATCACCACAAAGTACGGCGCGAAACTCCGCCTGCCTGTGACGGAAGAAATCGAAGCACTTCTCCGCACTTGCGATCTGGACTCGCCCGCTACATTCGTTCGTCAACTGTGGGTGCGCAAACGTGGCAAAGGAAGTTACGTTCGCCTCCGCTGCAAACACTTTCCCATGTCGCGCGAGTGGCGCGCGCTCCTGGTGAAAGCTGAAATAAAACGCCGCATCGTTCCGCACGACCTGCGCCGCACCACTGCCGTCGCCATGCTCCGCCACACGCAAGACGTGCGCGATGTGCAAGCCCTCCTTGGACACCGCAGTCTCCAGGCCACCATCTGGTATCTCGACCACGATTTGCGGCCCGTCAGCCGCGCCACGCTCGAACTCATCAAGCGCCCACGCGCAGAAAGCGACTTCCAAACCGCATGAGAACTTGCCTACTCCTCCGCCCCACCATCCACGCGCACGCCGCACCACCGCGCGACAACACCAGCCGCATCGAGAAGTCCTTGAACGAATGCAAAGATCGCTGGTCCACCGCCTACACCGTCGCCCAAAACAAAGGACTCAGCGCGCAGCGAGCGCTGCGCATGGCCTCCGTCGCCTACAAACTCGCCATGCCCAAGATGGACACGAAACCGGCCATTCGCGCCGCAATCGCCTGCATTGCCCAGGGCATTCAGCTAGAAGTATTCGACGGTCGCGACGGCTCCCAACTCCTCTACGCCGCACAAGTTGCCCTAAGCACACTCACCGAAAGGAAGCGCAAGAAATGAACACCCCCACCCCGGTATCAGCCGACTACAGCCACCCCCACCGCCCCGGAGCGGCCCAAGCCCTCGCCGACGCACAACGCAGAGTCGCCGCCGCCAGCAAGGGCAACACCACCGCCCGCAACCGCATGGTGGCAATCCTCCACAACGCCGCCATGGATCTCTGGGATGTAGCCACCGAAGAAGACCCCGCGCAGATGTGGGTAGAAGCCCGCGCGATAGCGTCAAGGATCCTCGCCGCCTGCCCAACCCCCTAACCCACCTGGTGCGACTTCCCCCGCACACCATTGCTTAAGTGGTAACTTCCGAATTGATCACAAACCGAAAACAACAGCCCAAGGCTATGCTGATTTCATGAAGGTGAGGTCCAGGTGCGTTCTGTTCGCAGCGATGTTCGCCGCCGTTGTTGCGTTTGTTGGCTGCGCTCCAAAAAGCCTAGATGATCTTCCCAATCTAACCCGGGATGAAACGCTTTGGACCGGCCCCTCCGGGAGCAAAGTTGTCATCTACAGGTACGGAATGGCAGTTGGAAAGACCCCTGAGGCTTTGGTCTGCGAACAGGGCCAGCACAGGGACCTCATCGAGAAATTACCTGCTGACAGTTTCGCTCGTGTTTCAAGGCACGAACTTCAAGTGATCCGCCAGAGCAATCAGATTCTGGTGCAGACAATCGATCTCTCGCGCAGATGCCCGTAGGCAAAAGGACTAACGAATGCCAGTCGGAGGCTGGGTTGTGGTCGAGTAACCGTCTATCCGGAAGTTACTTCTCTGACAATATCGCAATGAATTGTGGTGTCACATCGCCGACACCACAACCTATGGTATATTTCCCGCCGTGGAACCCCTCGCCGATGTAGACCCCGCAGACCGCAAAAACGCACGAGCCGACACACCAGCTCCCGCCGCCGCCGCATGGCTCGCCGATCCGCAGCCGCCCCCGCCGCCCCTCGAACTCCACCAGCAAATCGCCCGCGAAATCGCCGAGGCCATCGGCTGGCCCCTCGCGCAAACCGAAGAAGCAATCAACGCACTCCACAGCTACCCAACGAAGGAGCCAGAATGAGCGGCCTACCCTCCGACCAGGTACTAGCCATTCTCCGCCTCCGCCAGTGGGCCGTAGAGCGCGCCGCCCTCAAGTGTGGCCGCACCACCCGCATGACCCACGCCGGATGGAGAGAGCGCCGCCAAACCGAAGCCGACGCCCGCAATGTCCGCGTCCTCGACTTTGAACGCGCTCTCTCCACGCTCGACCCCGCGCAGCAATCCGCGCTCATCCTCACCTACCGCGACCGCCAGGGCCACACCGCGACAGCAGCAGCCATCGGCTGCAGCACGCGCACGCTCGCCTACATGCTCCCCGCCGCCCGCCGCCGCCTAGCCGACGCCCTAGACCGCCGCGACCTACTGTAACTCGCAAAATTCGTCGTACACTTGGGGAGCCCTATGCCGCGCGATCTCCGAGAACTCGAAGAAATTCCCGACCGATGGCGAACCGGCTACGAATCGTGGCGCAACGCTTCATTTGTCTGGAAGGAGTGGAATCGCCCACATGAAGAGTGGACGCACGATCACTGCTGGTTCTGCTTCGCATGCATCTGTGACCACCGCGCCCGCTATCCCGAGTTCAAGCAATCTCACGAGGAACGCGGCTGTTATCGTCACGCCTACTACACAGAAGAGAAGCCCGGTGTGTATCTGTGGGTGTGCCGCAATTGCTTCAAGCGTCTGAGAGCGGAGTTCGGCTGGACAGTTGCAGGCCAGGACGCCGCCCCCGAATAAAAAGCCATAGATACACCAAACTCACCAGCCTATACGCGGTGCTCCCTGCGCTTCGCTCCGGTCGGTCATGCCGCGTCCCGGCCCGCGTGCGCGCGTGGTTGCTCCGTTCCGCTGCGCTCCACTCCGCGCCGAATCGCGCGGGCCGTCCCTCGGCGGCGCTGGCCCCCCGGCGCTAGCACTCCCGGCTTCGCCTCACGTGCTACGGCTTCCGCTTCGCTCCAGCTCCCGCCGCCCGGCCAGCGCGTCGCTCGCATCGCTGTGGCTCGCTCGCGCCGTCGCTTCGGTTGCGCGCGAAAAGCAAACCCGCGCACCCTCGCGCCCGCCGAGCACAAAGCCCTCGCCACCATAAAAAGCAAAAACCATAAACGACAGGCCCAGCCCGAAGCTCTCGCATCGTCGCACACGCATCAAGGCCAAGCGCTCGCGCGTCGTCCCGAGCCTTGACGCGCGTGCGAGTGTCCAACAATTCCGGGGGCTGGGCCAGAAGCAAAAGCAACAGCAACCGCAAAAGCAACAGGCCGCGCTCCGCGCGGCCTGCTCTTGTTGCAGCCGCATTTTCCTCAGTAACCGCGACCTCTGTACTGTCCGAAAGTGGTGCGCAACGTGACCGCACGCACAAGCAAAAAATGCTATGCTGTGGTGTCCATAGTGACAGTCACAAATTGTCCACTGGTGTCCAAAAAGAATTAGGACACTTTCAAAACGCCAATCTTTAAGCGGCCATTGGATGCAAACCACAAAATCTGTAAAGATAGAAGCATCATGACAGTTGCCGCTCCTGCGAAGGTTTTTGCTGACCGTATTGGCCGTATTGAGGTTTCTGCAACCATGGCGGTTGCCGCCGAGGCTGCCAAGCTGCGCGCACAAGGCGCGAACCTGGTGGATTTCGGCGCCGGCGAGCCGCATTTTGCCACTCCGCGCCACATTAAAGACGCGGCGATTGCCGCTATTGAGGCCAATTTCACGCGGTACACCGTTGTTCCGGGCATTCCGGACGTGCGGAAGGCCATCGTGGAACGCCATGCGTGCGACTTCGGGTCGGATTACGCGATCGACGAGGCCATCTTCACAACTGGTGGCAAGCTGGCGCTGTTCAACACGATCCAGGTGCTGGTGGATCACGGCGATGAAGTGATTCTGCCGGTTCCGTACTGGGTCAGCTTCAAGGACATCATCCAGTACGCAGGCGGCAAGGTCGTCTTCCTCGAAACAAGCGAGGCGGAGAACTTCCGCATTACGGCGGATGCGATTGAGAAGGCGATTACGCCGCGGACCAAGGCGATTATTCTCAATTCGCCATCGAACCCGGCGGGGTCGGTGGTCTCGGCAGAAGACCTGGAGCGCATTGTGTGTCTCGCCCATGAGCGCGGGATTTTCTTGCTGCTGGACGAGTGCTATGTGTATCTGAACTATGCGGGCAAGCCGGTTTCAGGCGGCTCGTATACATGGGCCAAGGAGCACATCGTCATTCTCGGGTCGTTGTCGAAGACGTACTCGATGACGGGGTGGCGCGCGGGGTATGCGCTTGCTGCGAAGCCGGTGGTGGCGAACCTGAGCAAGCTTCAGTCGCAGTCGACGTCGAACGCGGCGAGCATGGTGCAGAAGGCAGCAATCGCGGCTCTGGCGGGATCGCAGGAGTGCGTGGAGCAGTTTCGCGCAGAGTTTATCGAACTGCGGGATTACATGTTGGCGAAGCTGGCCGAGATTCCGGGCGTGACTTGCACGAAGCCGGAGGGCGCGTTCTACGTGTATCCGAATATTTCGGCGTTTCTGGGCAAGGGCGGCATCAAAACCGCGACGGAGCTGGCGACGCGCCTGCTGCACGAAGCGCACGTGGTCACGGTGCCGGGCGAGGCGTTCGGAACGGCTGAGCACATCCGCATTTCGTATCCGGTGACCAAGCAAAACATCGATGAGGGCACGCGGCGGATGGGTGAGTTTCTGGGCAAGCTGGGGTAAATCCTTCAAATCAGAATGAAGAATGGGCAGGCCCGGGCGACCGGGCCTGTCGTTTTTGGGGCGATTGGATGGTTCGTGATGCGCGATGACACTGCGCATGATGGGGGGCCCGGCCGAAAAGCAGATCCTTGGCGTCGCTTACCCCAAAGTCGCTTATGCGCGACTTGGGGCCCCAGGCGCGGGTCGCTTCAGGATGACACTTCTACTGTTGTGACATCGGCTGCTATCGGGCGGGGACTTCGCCGTTGATCACGCCGACGCCGGGAACGTAGCCCGCCTGCCACTCCGCGACTGGGGCCTGGTGACGGCAATCGAGGCAGGTTGTCTTTTCAAATCGAGTGGAACACTGCGGGCAGACTCCGCCGGTCTCGAAAGTGTCGAACTTGGTATCGCACTTGTTGCAACGCCAGATTGGGCCGATGGGCGGCGCGGTTCGGCAACTGGGACAGGCAAAACCCTGGCGGCGCGGGATTTTCTCGAGGTTGCGCAGAGCGCGGGCGGTCTTGAAGCCGTTCCAGCAGTTCATGCCGGCATAGGCGGCGATAAGTCCCAACCAGATGGACTGTTCCCACAGTGCCAGCAGGACAAACCCGGCGACCCCAAAGAAGCCAAGAACGGAAGCGATCAGCAAGCTGCGCGCGCGACCAAACGGAAACCAGAGGAGGGAGCGGAGAATCTGGCCGCCGTCGAGGGGGTAGATGGGGAGGATGTTAAAGATGAGCAGGCCAAGATTGATCTTGAAAACTTCCCACAGCAGGGCATGAAAATCCTGCCCCTGCCCGCCCGCTGCAATCGTCGAAGCCAGCCACAGAACGGGCGCCAAAGCGACATTTACCAGCGGCCCGGCTGCGATGCTCCATAGGGTTGCGCCGGGTCGTTGCGGCGGATTGACGTAGGCAACGCCACCAAGGGGCCAGAGCATTATTTTGTCGGCGGTGCCACCGACGGAACGGCAGGCGAGCGCGTGGCCAAATTCGTGGGTCAGCACGATGGCAAACAGGGCCAGGTATTCCATGACGTTCCACAGTACGGAACTGTATCTGCCCTTCCGAGCCTGTATCTCGAACAGCGCTACCAGGAACCACGTCCAGTTGAGGTAAACATCAATTCCCTTGATGCGGAAAAGATGAATCGAGCCTTGGCCAATACCGAACATGCAGCTAGCTTATCCGATATCGCCTGTCGTCTCACTGCCGCGGTTGAATTTGGGCGAAATTGAGGCTGGATTCACGTTTGACGCCGTCAACCGGGCGAGAGACCTCGTCGTCGGAGGAGTGCTAACCTTTTTTTACGCACTTGAGTACGGTCTGCTCCGGCTCAAAGACCTAAAAGTATCGACGATCACTGTGCAAACCTAGCTTCTGTCGAGTAGGATGTGTCTTCCATGCCGAAGTCTATTGATTTTCGTCCAGTTATTCTAGCCGGTGGCAGCGGAACCCGATTTTGGCCCCGCTCCCGCCGTGCCCGGGCCAAGCAAGTCCTCGCGCTCGACGGCGAGCGCTCGATGATTCAGCAGACGGTGGAACGCCTGAAGCCGCTGGCAGCACCCGAGAAGACGTGGGTGATAACAAACGAGTTTCTGGCGCAGGAGATTGCCGACCAGCTCACCGGTGTTCCTCGTCATCAGATTATCGAGGAACCGGTAGCCCGCAATACTGCTCCGGCTTGCGGATTGGCTGCCTTTCTGATCGAGCGGGAGAATCCAGAGGCAGTGCTGGGTGTTTTCCCCTCGGATCACGTGATTGCCGATGAGCCGCGGTTTCTGAAGGCGCTTCAGAAGGGAATTACGCTGGCGGCGGCGGGCGACAACATTGTTGTCCTTGGGATTGAGCCTACGCGGCCTGAGACGGGATACGGTTACATTGAAACTGGTGAAGATGACGGAGCTGAATCTGCTCTTCGCGTTCGTCGATTCACCGAAAAGCCGAATCTGAACCGGGCGCAGGAGTTTGTCGCTTCGGGGAATTATTACTGGAACTCCGGCATGTTTCTTTGGTCGGCCAAGACGCTGGCCAACGCAGTGCGTGAGCACCTGCCGGATACGGCTCCGCTGCTTGAGAAGATTGCAGCCAGCTTCGGGAAGCCCGAATTTGAGCAGGTGTTTCGCGACCTCTATCCAAAGTGTGAAAACATTTCCGTGGACTACGCGGTGCTGGAACCCCGCTCCGCCAAGGGCGAACACCAGTCGCATCTATATTGTGTGCCGGCGGAGTTCGCGTGGAACGATTTGGGCTCGTGGGCTTCGCTTTACGAGTACCAGATGGAGACTCGGCTGCGCGGCGATGGTGACGGCAATGTTGCCGAGTCAGACGGCCACCTGACCATCGAGGCCGGCAACAACTACATCTACAGTCCGAAGAAATTCGTTGCGCTCGTCGGCGTTGAAAACCTTGTCATTGTGGACACCGAGGATGCGCTGCTGATTGCGCATCGCGACCACTCGCAGGACGTGGGCAAGGTGGTGAAGGAACTGGGGCTCTCGGGGCGCGACGAATTGATCTGAGGCTTCGCGGCTGGGGGCTACTTGGTGGTCTGAAGCGTCTCGTATGCTTCTTTCAATCCGGGATCGTTGAGCCCAGTCGACTTTAGTTTTGCGTCGATACGGTCATGGACGGCTTTGGATTCCGGAAACTGCTGGTCGGTCCAAAACCGGTCATCCCGTCTGAAATAGCCTGCCTCGGTAAGAAAGTTCACGCCGTATCTGTAGGCGTCGCCCTCAGTGTCATCCAGGTCACTCATCTTGAAAGAGCCATCCGGCTGGTACGAGTTCTTCAGACACCAATCAAGCATGCGAAAAATCTCGGCGCGAACTTGCTGTCGAGTGGCACTGTCGAGCATTGGCCACGCGGATCGGAAGATCTTTACCGCGTCCCAGTCCAGATGGTTCTCGTAGTGGCCGTCGAATTGGATGCCGGCAGGAAAGTTGACATGGTCGAGTTGCAAGAGGCGCCGGGCGATCATGTCCTTGTGTTGCACTTCCCCATTCAGGTCGGAGATCACGTGGAACGTCATCCCCATGTCGTCCATCTTCCAGATCCGGCCTTGACGATCCACCATCCACTGGCCCCAGCACCCAGTCGCAGGGTTCTGCCAGTGCGCCACAAACTCATTCAGCGCGTCTCTGAGATGAGGGTCAAACGTGTAGCAGCCGGTTTGCTCGTTCGCAAATAGCAGTCGGGCTGTCGCGGAGAACGTCTCGTCGAGTTCTTCGCGGTTAAATATGCCTGTTTTTGTGAAGTCGTCGTGCAAGTCCGAATCGAGCTGACTGTCGAGTTTTCCTGGAGAATTGACCCGGTCAAGAAACGACAGTGGATATTGTGGAGTCGCATGGCAATCCAGAACGTGATCGACAGAATAATAGAGCTTGAGGTACCAAACATTAATTCCCTGCGCCCAACTCCCATCCGAAGCCTGCTGCTCGGCGGCGAGCTTCCGCGTCTCCGGTTGCGCCAGACTCTGGCCGAGGTCGGCAATCCTTGCTCGGGTGGCTGCGATGTCGGGGGTGAAATTCAGCCGCCAGCGGATCTCGCGATAGATATGCATGGAGTACCTCATATCTTCGCCCGCGGCCTGGCGACGATTGATCTCTTTCACCAGCGGACGCAAAGTCGGATCAAGCATTTTCAGCCGCATGCTTCGACCGACGGGAATCTCTGAGAAGTCCCAGTAGAACTGGGCGGCACCCTGAAGCCGATGCCATCGGGACTCCCCTGGGTCCGATGGTGGAGGAGTGAAGATGTGTGCGTGATAGATGGAGGCCGCGATCAAGACGCGTTCGAGTCGAGCGCGATTGAGGTATGCGACTAACGCGACGATCAAAGCGCCGCCAAGCAAAATTAACCGGAGCTTCTGCCTGGTCATGCCGGATAGGCCTCGGGCACGGAGATTCTCATTATTTCGAACCTTGCAAGCAAGGATAGGCGTCGAAGTCCCATGGAGCCAGCCAAATTATGCTAGCGCAGGCGGAGAGAGGTCATCTCTCCCCCCATTGTTTACACTCATTGCCAGGGAGAACGAAACCCAACGATGTCTCATCCTCAAATTAAGTTTGGTACCGACGGCTGGCGCGCTGTGATTGCCGATGATTTTACGTTTGCCAATGTGCGTACTACCGCCGGAGCCATCGCCGCCTATATTCACGCGCAGGAAGACCCTGCGAAGGGCTTTTGCATTGGATACGACACGCGGTTCGGGTCGAAGGCGTTTGCGCGGGCGTGCGCTGAAGTTGTAGCAGGAACTGGAATTCGCGTGGCGCTGGCCAATGACATTACGCCTACTCCGGCTTTAAGCTTTGGGGTGCGCGGAAGGGGCGCGGCGGGCGGCATCATGATTACGTCGTCGCACAATCCAGCGCAGTGGAACGGCGTGAAGTACAAGGCGTGGTACGGAGGGTCGGGCAAGCCTTCGATCATTTCTGCGATCGAGAGCTTTCTCGATAAGCCGGTGCCGCAGGCCAAGCAGGCGGCGGCGATCGAAGAGGTGGATTTTCTGCCGCCGTATCTGAAGGCGATTGAGAGCTTCGCGGATCTAGATCTGATTGCAAAGTCGGGAATGAAGTTTGCGATCGATTCGATGTACGGGGCGGGGCGGACGATTTTGTCGGATATCTTTACGCGTATCGGTGTGGATCACGTGCAGATTCGGGGCAATGTCGATCCGCTGTTTCCCGGCATCAATCCGGAGCCGATTGAGCCGCATATTCGCGCGCTTGGCGAGGCTGCAGCGGCGAACAAGTGCGATGCGGGGCTTTGTACCGATGGCGATGCGGACCGCATTGGGGCGACAGATGAGGATGGGAATTTCGTTGATCCGCACAAGATTTTTTCGGTACTGCTGAGCTGGGTGTTGCGGCGCAAGGGGTGGCCGGGCGCTGTGACGCGGGCGTTCAATACGACGAAGATGCTGGATCGGATTGCGAGGAAGCATGGACGCGAGCTGATTGAGCATGGCATTGGATTCAAGTACGTCTGCGACCTGATGCTCGAACGCGAGATCGTGATGGGCGGAGAGGAGTCGGGTGGTATCGGATTTCAACGACATCTGCCGGAGCGCGATGGCTTGTTGAACGCATTGCTGCTGGCGAACGTGATGGCTGAGGAGAAAAAGACGCTAGGCCAGCTGGTCGCGGATCTTCAGGCCGAGTTCGGCGAGCACCAGTACGGGCGCGTCGATCTGCATATTCCGGATTACCTGAAGAACGCGGCCATTGCGCGGGCACGGGGATTGCAAGTGGGGGATGCGTCGATTGCGGGCATGCCGATTGTGCGACAGGAGACACTGGATGGGGTGAAATTCTATCTGGACAATCCTGAAGCGAATACGAAGCCGAATGCCGCGGAGACGTGGATTCTGTTTCGGGCAAGCGGGACCGAGCCGTTGATGCGCATCTACACCGAGTCGACTTCGAAGGAAGCCGTGGCTAAGCTGCTTGAGGCGGGGCGAGCGTTCGCGATGGCGAGCTGATAAAAGCGGGGAATAGGGAGCAGGGAGTAGGGAGTAACAAACTGCGACTCCGGCGCTTCCCGGCTCTTGGCTTCTGATTTTGTTTCTGAATTGTTGCGTGAGGGGCTTCAGTGTTCATTCATATTTTTGGATTTCGCTGGAAGGCGCAGGCCACTGACGCCGACAAGGCTCGCGCCGCACACGACATTGCTGCCTTTCGCGACCACATCCTCGGGCTGATCGACGTACGTGTGGGGCCGAACCTGTCTCCGCGTGGGCAGGGATACACGTTTGTTGGCCTGATGACCTTCACGGACAAGGCCGCGGCCGATGCTTACACCACCCATCCCATGCACTTGGCGCTGCTGAAATGGCTTGTGCCGTTGATCGATCCGGTTGAGCTGGATTTCGAAGCCTGATTGTTTCTGAAGGGCTCGCAGCGTTTGCTTCTGGCTTTGAACGGAGTGATGAGGTTCGTGTTTTCCCACCTAAGCCGCAATGAGCGCGGCTTGGATGGGGCACCCTTCATCGTGCTTTGGCCAGTAGTCAAAGAGAACTCGTACACAGGGGCGGCTGTGCGGGATCCCTAGATCGTCTTGTCGTCGGCGTGAGCTTCTGTGGCGTCTGGGTAGTGATGACAGCCGAAGAGACGGAAGTCAGAGACGCCTTTGAGGCGGAACTGACTGGACTGCTGATGCCGCGGCAGCTTGAGACGAAAGAAGTCGGCGCCGTCGACGTCGTCGAGGTAGAAGGCAGGGCGGGCGTCGGCAGATTCCGTGGCGATTTCGACGTTGCTGAGTTCAATGTTCTTTGCGTGGCGGATGAACATGCCGGCGGCGGGCAGGTCGCCGAACATGGTTGGTTCGGGATATTGGTCGGCTTTCTCTTGGGGCTGGATGGCAGCCATCTCGGGGCCTGCGCCGCCAACATGGTGAAGATAGACGTCGCTGATCTTCAGGTCTTCGACGGGATGGTCCTGAATGCCAGCGATGATGGCTGGCAATTGTGCTGCATTGGAGCTGGTGACGTTGCCAATGAGGATGCGCTTCATGGTGCCCACGACTGTCTGCGGTTTGGGTCCGCGAAGCCGTGCGCCGAGACGAAGGAAGAACGGCGCACGAACGTTGCGCATGGCGATGCCGGTGAAAGTGATGTCTTCCACGATGGCGCCGTCGACGGATTCAAGGGCAAAGCCCTGGCACTGTTCGAAGACACAATTGGAGATGGTGATGTTCTTGAATCCGCCGTTGGTTTCGGTGCCGAGCTTGATGCGGCCTGTGCCCACGCGGCCTTTGGGCATCTGCATGTGTTTCCATGTGCCGTCGAGCACCGAGCCAAGTTCGTAGTCGCCGGTGACGTAGCAGTTGGTGATGGTGAGGTTCTCAGTGGCTCGCGCGTAGCCAAGAGCAAACGAACTTTTGGGGCAGATGCCATCGTCCCAGGGTGAGTTGACGGTGCAGTTGGAGACGCGGACGTTGCGACAGCAGTCAATGTCGATGCCGTCGCGGTTGGTGTCGATTTTCAGGTTGTCGATGGTGAGGTTATCGACGCCGGAGGCGAGGATGCCGAACCATCCGCCTTGCAGGATGGAGAAGTCGCTGAGGATGACGTTGCGACAATTCTTGAGCGCGATGGCCTTGTTGCCCACGCCGGGCGCGGTGGTGTTGGGCAGCACTTTTTCATTGTGGCCGCGGCTGAGGCCTTTGCCCCAGATGAGGCCGGGGCCGAAGATGCCGAAGTCGTGGATGTTTTCGCCCCAGATGAGGCTGTTGTGCCAGTGATTGTGGCCGTAGTCCTGATAAGGCTCCCATGGGCCCTGCGACTCGGCAGCATCGTATCCGCCGGTGGAAAGGCCATCGTAGGGAGTGGGCGCGGCGAGGATAGTGGCGCCCTGTTGAAAGAAGAGCGCTACGTTGCTTTTGAGATGGATGGAATAGCAGGCGTAGACACCGGCGGGGAAGACTACGGTTCCACCTCCTCCGTTTGTGGCGGCATCGATCGCCGTGTTAATGGCCAGTGAATCTATCGAGGTTCCATCGCCCTTGGCGCCGTAGGCTTGAACATCAAAGTAGACGCGCCTTTGAGCGGTTGCGACGGGAACGGTCAATTGCGGTTGCGACCCTGCAAGGGACGAGTTGAGGAGGGTGGTTGCACCGCCGGCGACGGTGAGTCCGGCCATTTTTAAAAAGTCCCTGCGAAAGTCCTGCACGCGTTTCTCCAGATTGACCGGTTGGCGGTTGTGGATGGGAGTTAAAGCAATGAGCGATTCAGCCATCGATTCTAAAGCCTGCAAATGAGCTTTGGGTTGCCGGGTGAAGCTGAGGTCATTCTTAACAGCGAGCGTGCTATGATGATTTTCTTCGGTGAGCCCCTGCGCCGATGAGGTCTCGCAAGAATCCAGCAAATGAGTGAGCGCGAATCGCTCGGCGTGTCGTTATGCGCGTTTAATCGCAACTTCCACATCATGGCGTGCATCACAGGGTCGTTATCCGGCAGCTCGGGATCCGGCAAGGTCTGCGCATTCGAGTGAATTCGATGGCCCTCATCTGTCGACAATCTTCGGTTTTGGCGGTGCTGCTTTCAGCGAGTCTCATCGCCTGGAGCGCTCAGTCTACATCGACGTTTTCACACGCCAGCACACCGGCTGGCCAAGTGAACGATATCTCGATTTTTGTACTGACGATCACGGGACTGATCTTTGCAGGTGTGGGTGGGCTGCTGTTATATGCGCTCGTACGCTATCGGGGTCGCCGCGGCGATTTGACTGAGCCGGCGCAGGTATTCGGCAGCGTGCAGATCGAATTGTCGTGGACGATCATTCCGATCCTGATCATCGTGGTACTGTTTCTTACCACAACGCGCGTGCTGTTCTCGGTGCAGGATGCGCCGAAGCCGGCATCGGCACTGGATGTGATCGTGGTGGGGCATCAGTTCTGGTGGGAGTTCCGCTATCCGCAATATAACGTGGTGACAGCGAATGAACTGCATGTGCCGGTGAGCAGCAACGCGACAGACCGGCCGACGTTTATGAAGTTGACCTCGGCCGATGTGATCCACAGTTTCTGGATTCCGCAACTGGCGGGCAAGACGGATTTGCTGCCGAATCGCGTGAACGAGATGTGGATCGATCCGCGGACGCCGGGCCTCTACCTGGGACAGTGCGCGCAGTTTTGTGGGGCGGAGCACGCCAAGATGTTACTGCGGGTATATGTCGACACCCCCGAGCAGTTTCAACAGTGGATTGCGAATCAGCAAAAGATGCAGCGCGAGATAGGGGAGTTGGGACCGAGTGAAGCGGTCTCTTCAAATGCCGCAAACGCGGGTGTTGTGCATGCAGGAACGAATGCCGTTACGGAGAACTCGGTGGGTGCGGATGCGGCGGGCTACGAGAATTCGCAGCAGATTTCGCCGCAGATTGGGCAATACGTGTTTGAACACCAGGCGTGTATTAGCTGCCATACGGTTGCGGGAACTGCTGCCACGGGACGTTATGGTCCCGACTTGACGCATATGATGAGCCGCGCAACGATTGCGGCGGGAGCGGCTCCGAATACAAGAGAGAGACTGCTCGCGTGGGTGACGGATCCGAACCAGATCAAGCCAGGATCCCTGATGCCGGCGATGCATTTGACCGATAGGCAGAACGCAGAGATTACGGCTTACTTACTGACCTTGAAGTGACGACTGCGGAGCGACGAATGGGCGCAGAAAGCATGCCGGCGGCACAAGGAATTGAAGCGGGGATCGACCGCACGCCCGACGTGACGAAGACGGGAACGTATCTTGAGCTTGTGCACAGCTGGGTTGTGACGGTCGATCACAAGCGGCTCGGCATTCTGTACATCTGCTACGCGCTGGTGTTTCTGCTTGTGGCGGGCGTGGAAGCGCTGCTGATTCGCGCACAGCTCTTTTTTCCGCACAACGACTTTATTTCGCCTTTCACGTTCAATCGGTTGTTCACGATGCATGGCACCACGATGGTGTTCCTGGTGGGCATGCCGATTCTGTTCGGGTTTGGCAATTATCTTGTTCCGCTGATGATCGGCGCGCGTGACATGGCGTTTCCGCGGCTGAATGCATTCAGCTTCTGGATCAGCGCCTTCGCAGGATTGTTACTGTATTACAGTTTCATCGGCGGCGTTGGCCTGGCGGGGACGGGATCGGCGCCCGATGTCGCGTGGTTCGCGTATGCTCCGCTAACGGAGCGTGCGTTCTCACCGGGACACACGGTGGACTATTGGGCCGTAGCGCTGCTGGCAAGCGGCATTGGAAGCATCGGGACGGCGATCAATTTCATTGCGACGATATTCTGCATGCGCTGCAGGGGAATGACGCTGTTTCGCATGCCGCTGCTGCCGTGGTTGTATGCGACGGTCTCATTTCTCGTATTGGTGGCGGTGAGTCCGCTGACCGCAGCGCAGGCGATGTTGTTGATCGATCGCTACCTGGGCGGACACTTCTTCGATACGCAGGCGGGCGGGTCGGCGATTTTGTGGGCGCATTTCTTCTGGATTTTCGGTCATCCTGAAGTCTACTTGTTGGTGCTGCCGGCGTTTGCGTTTGCCAACGAGATCATCCCGGTGTTCTCGCGGAAGGCGATTTTTGGTTATCCCGCAATGGTATCGGCGTCGGTGGGTATTGCGTTTATCAGCCTGAGCGTGTGGGCGCATCATATGTTCACGATCGGCATGACGTCGTTCGGAAATGCATTCTTCACGCTTTCGACGATGCTGGTTTCGATTCCCACCGGCATCAAGATATTCAACTGGCTGGCGACGATCTGGGGAGGCAAGATTCGTTTTGCGACGCCGATGCTGTTTTCGGTGGCGTTTCTTTTCCAGTTTCTGATTGCCGGGCTCACAGGAATTATGCTTTCGATCTCACCGTGGAACTGGCAGACGCATAATTCCTATTTCGTTGTGGCGCATTTTCACTATGTGCTGGTAGGTGCGATCGTCTTCATGATTTTCGCCGCGATTTATTACTGGTATCCCAAGATGACGGGGCGGATGATGGACGAGCGCTTGGGGAAGTGGCACTTCTGGCTGATGGTAATCGGGTTTCACGTGACGTTCGACACCATGCACATTCCGGGCCTGCTGGGCATGCCACGGCAGATTTTCACGTATGAGCCGGACCGCGGCTGGACGCTGCTGAATCAGATTATTTCGATCGGTGGAGTTATTCAGGGAGTTGCCGTTCTGATACTCGTGTACAACCTGGTGCACTCGTATTTCCGTGGAGCCGAGGCGGGGCCGGATCCGTGGGATGCGTGGACGCTGGAGTGGTCCACGACGTCTCCGCCGCCAGCGTACAACTTTCCCGTGGAACCGGTGGTGGCGAGCCGCCGGCCTCTTTGGGATTTGAAACATCCGGAAGATCCGGATTCCGCATTTGAGTGAGGAGTGTAATGGCGACAGTACCACTGGAGCACGTTGCGAATGAAGGCGAATGGAAAATGCTTTCGCGCGGCGTTGTGGCGATGGCGAGTCTGATCACGGCAGAGGCGTCAATCTTCACGATCTTTGTGGTGGCGTATCTCTACTATCTCGGACGGGATACTGTCGGGCCGACGCCGAACGAGGTTCTGGAGATTCCATATTTCGGCACGGTTTGCCTGCTCTCGAGCAGCGGATTCATCATGCTGGCCGAGCGCGCGATTGAGCATGGGCGCATGGCAGCTTTCCGGTTGTGGTGGATGGTCACGATTCTGCTGGGAGCGATCTTTCTGGTGGATACGGGGATGGAATGGTACAAGCTGATCGTTCACGATCATCTGACGATTCATACGAATCTCTTTGGCACAACTTTTTATTCGCTTGTAGGCCTGCATGCGTCGCACGTTGTGGTCGGGCTGCTGATGATGACGGTGGTGATGGTGTTCGGGTTGACGGGACACTTGCGCGAGGAGCATGCGGCGCGCGTAAAGGTACTGGCACTGTACTGGCACTTTGTGGATGCAGTGTGGGTGGTGGTGTTTACGGTGGTGTACGCGGTGGGGAGATGACGGACTCTCGCTCTTCGACACATTCGGCGGATCAGCCAGGTGCGCTGCGTACGCACTCGGTGCATCTGCCGGCGCCGACGGCCTGGCCGTTTCTGATGGCGCTTGGATTGACGCTGGTGTTTGCGTCGCTTGTCACCAGCGGGGGCCTCGCAGTGCTTGGTGCAATTCTGACGGTGCTGTCGATTGTGGGCTGGTTTCGCGCGGTGTTGCCGCATGAGGCGCACGAAGATGTTGCGGTTACCGACGAGACGGTGGTGATTGTGCCTTCGCGCGAGAAGGTGTCGCGGATTGATGTTGGCGAGACGCATCGCGCACAACTGCCGCTGGAGACGTTTCCGATTTCGAGCGGGATTATTGGAGGGATTGCCGGCGGGATCGCGATGGTGATTCCGGCGGAGATATACGGCATGATTCGCTTTCACAGCATCTGGTATGTGGTGAACCTGCTAGGGGGAGCAGGTGTAGGAGGCTGGGTAAATCCGACTGTCGAACAGATGAGCCACTTTCGGCTGAGTGCGTTTGTGACCGCGAACATCATCCAGGGAGCGACGACGCTCCTGGTTGGTTTGCTCTACGGAGCGATGTTGCCAATATGGCCGAAGCACCCGATTCTGCTGGGTGGGATTCTCGCTCCAGCGGCGTGGACGGGGTTACTGCATAGCGTGTTGGGGATTGTGAATCCGTTTCTTCAGCAACGGATTGACTGGTGGTCGTTCGCGGCATCGCAGGTAATCTTCGGGCTGGTGGCGGGATATGTGGTGACGAGGCTGGGCAAAATCAAGCGCCTGCAACAGGTGCCGCTATCGGTTCGGCTTGGTTTGGAGACGCCGGGTTTGCGCCCGGATCGCGGCGGAGAAGAGCAGAAGCGATGAAGGCGCGGGCAGCAATCGCAGTGGGCGTGCTGGTACCGCTGGCGCTGGCGGGTTGCGATCTTCCCGGGAAACCGAAGGCCGGGCCGGAGGTGCCGCGGCCAGAAGCGGTGCTTGCGTTCGAGACGTTGTACCGAGCTAATTGCGCGGGGTGCCATGGTGCGAATGGGCAGAATGGCGCGGCGACGAATCTTGCCAATCCGGAGTACCAGGCGCTGATTGATGACGCGTCGCTGCGCGAAGTGATCGCGAAGGGAGAGAAGGGAACGCTGATGCCCGCATTTGCGCAGGAGAACGGCGGCATGTTGACCGATCAGCAGATTGATGCGCTGGTGGAGGGGGTTCGCGGGAGTTGGCGGAAGGAGAATGCTTTTGGCGGGGAGACTCCGCCACCCTACAAGGCGGCGAATGCGGGCGATGCAGCGAAGGGGCAGGCTGTTTACGCGATTGCCTGCGTGCGGTGTCATGGAGTGTCAGCGCAGCAGCCGGGGAAGGCTGGGTCGATCCTGGATGGATCTTTTCTCTCGCTGATCAATGAGCAGACATTGCGCACGACCGTCATTGCGGGGAGGCCGGATATCGGGGAGCCGGATTGGCGCGGGCATATTCCCGGAAGAGCGATGACGGACGATGAGGTTACAAACGTGATCGCCTGGCTTATGTCGCAGCGGTCAGCGAGCCCGGGACAGCCTTATCCGAATGCGGACGCAACGGCGGAGACTCCATTAGAGAAGCAGGCATCGGCTGTGAAGCATTGAATAACGTGTACGCAAGCAGGAGCAATTATGGATGAAAAACTTCCGCCGTCGAGCCAGCAGGAACAGGCGAAGATCCTTAAAGCAGAGCGTGTGACGCGGCGCACGTTCCTGATGAATGTGGGGATTGCCTTGAATGCCGCAGTGGCGCTGATGATTGCGACGCCAGTGGTGGCCTATGTGCTGGGGCCGGTGCTGCGGCGCAAGGATTATCTGCAGTGGGTTGCGGTTGGCGAAGCGAATGACTTTCCGGTGGGTGAGACGAAACTGATTACATTTCTGAATCCGTTTTCGGACCCATGGGATGGGGAGACGGCGAAGATTCCGGCGTATGTGCGGCGATCGGCCCCGGATGAGTTCACCGTGTTTGCAATCAACTGCGCGCATCTTGGATGCCCGGTTCGGTGGTTCTCGGAGTCGCAGCTGTTTATGTGTCCGTGCCATGGAGGCGTGTATTACGCAGATGGGAGCCGCGCATCGGGGCCTCCGGAGCGAGGGCTCTTCACCTATGAACTGAAGGTGCAAGGCGGGAAGCTGCTGATCAATGCCGGGCAGATGCCAACGCTGCGAAATCGTGCGAGTGCGAGTCCCTGTCCTTCGATTGCTTCGCCCGATTTGCCGAAACTTGTTTCGAGGATTGAATCATGTCCAGGCCCAGAGAGCCGTGGTCCAAACGCGCCTACGATTGGTTAGAGCGGCGCACACAACTCGAAGGGCCCATCAAGGACGCGGCGCTGCATCCGGTGCCGAGGAGCACCGCGAGCTGGTGGTATGTCTTCGGCAGCGCGAGCCTAGTGCTGCTGATTTTGCAGGTAGTCACGGGCATTCTGCTGGCGCTGGTCTACATTCCGTCGGGAGCGCACGCGTGGACTTCGCTGGAACTGCTGAATCATCAACTCCCGCTGGGGTGGTTTTTGCGCGCGATGCATGGATGGGGATCGAACTTCATGGTCGCCGTAGTGCTGATCCACATGGCGCAGGTGTTTTTGTTTGGCGCATACAAATTTCCCCGGGAGCTGACGTGGATTGTGGGCGTGTTCCTGCTGCTGATGACGCTAGGCATGGCGTTTACCGGACAGGTGTTGCGCTTCGACCAGGATGCGTATTGGGGCCTGGGAATTGGCGCGTCGATCGTGGGGCGCGTGCCATGGGTCGGCGGAGAACTGGTGTACCTGCTGTTGGGTGGACCGATTATCAACGGCGCCACGCTAACGCGATTCTTTGCGCTGCACGTGTTTGTGATTCCGGGAACGCTGCTTGCGTTCGCGGCGCTGCACGTGTGGATGGTGTTGAAACTCGGGGTGAATGAGTGGCCGATGCCGGGACGAATCGTGCGGCGCGAAACGTACATCGAAGAGTACAACAAGCTCACGCACACCGATGGAATTCCGTTTGTGCCGGGCGCGGTATGGAAGGATCTGGTTTTTTCGGCGGCGATTCTATTTGCGGTTGCGTGCTGTGCGGCTCTGTTCGGGCCGTATGGGCCTAAGGGAGTGCCAGATCCGACGATTATCAACACAGTTCCCAAGCCGGACTTCTTTTTTTTGTGGATCTATACCGTCCTTTCGTTTCTTCCGCCGGAGATGGAGACGCCGTTCATTCTGATTGCGCCAGTGGTTGGGGTAGCGGTGCTGCTGGGATTGCCGTTTGTTGCTGGAGTTGGGGAGAAGAGCTGGTGGCGAAGGCCGGTGGCGGTGTTTTCCGTGATGTTCATTGCCGTGTGCTGGGGTGTATTCACGAACCTTGGTACGTACACGCCATGGAGCCCGAAGATGGATGCGTGGAGCGGTGCCGCGGTACCGGTGAATCTGCTGCGGAGTCGCACGCCGCTGGAGCGGCAGGGGGCGAATGTCCTCCAGCAGAAACAATGCCGCAATTGCCATCAGCTTGGCGGGCAGGGCGGTGAGCGAGGGCCGGCGCTGGATGAGGTAGCGACTCGGTTGACGGAGGATCAGCTGTATCGGCAGGTACTGTTGGGCGGGGGCAACATGCCGGCGTATGGCAGCGCGCTTTCGCCGGCGGAGACGAAGGCGTTAGTGCAGTTTCTTGAGACGCTGCACCCAAACTATCAACCTGCTTCAGAGGATGCGTCACGGCAGGTGGTGGGGCAGAGCGGAGCGCAAGGTCCGACGCGGTGATGCTGTGTTCCGCGGAACGATGGGATGATGTGCCTGATGTGGATTGATGACAGTGCGATTGGCGAACCGGTACTTGGGACTTTGTTGCGCGCTTGGTCGTTGCCATTGGTGCCGCTGGTTTCACTGTCAGCAACGCTTGTTTTGTATTTGCGCGGTTGGCGAGCGGCGCGCGGCACCCGTGGACGGGAGTTGCCAGCATGGCGAGCGGCGTGTTTTGTTGCAGGCCTGGTGATGTTGTGGATTGCACTGGCTTCGCCGATCGAGGCGCTTGACGATTATCTGCTCGCGGCGCACATGATTCAGCATTTCATCCTGATGTCGATAGCGCCGCCGTTGATGGTGTTAGGCGCGCCGGTTGTGCCGATTTTGCGCGGGGTGCCGCGGGTTTTGATTCGAGGATGGTTGCGGCCAGTGTTTCGCGCGGGATGGCTAAGAGCCATTGTGCGCACGGTTACGCATCCGGTATTTGCGTGGATTGCAATGAATGTTGCGTACCTGGGGTGGCATGTTCCGGCGGCGTTTGAGCTGACGTTTCGTAGTGATTGGATTCACGATGGCGAGCACGCTTGTTTTCTCGCGACTTCGCTGGCGTTTTGGTGGGTGGTGCTGTCTCCATGGCCGGCGCGTGCGCGGTGGCCGCGATGGGCGATGATCCCGTATCTGCTGGGCGCGGATATTCTCAACACTGTGTTGTCGGCGACGCTGGCATTTTCGGGGCGCGTGCTGTATCAGTCGTATGCTGTGGCGCCGCGGATTTGTTTTTTGACTCCAGTGAAGGACCAGGTGGCTGCCGGTTCGGAGATGTGGGTGCTGAATTCGCTGGTGTTTCTGATTCCGGCGGTGGCGATCGCGGCGAAGGAGTTGTCGCCGCGATTTCTGGTTGCGCCTTCGACGCGTGGAAACATCGCGGGGGAAGTTCCGCAGGGATAAAGCTCCGGAACCCAGGTCTCAGAAGCGAGATCTCCACCCCACGAACCAAGACCTGTTCGTGGGACCCCGCACCTGGGGCACCCAGGACCCGACTCAATTCTTACAATTGCGCGATTCAACTTGAGCGCCGACACAAGGCAAAAGCAGGTCCTTCGCCCCGCTTACCCCACGGACATTGTCTGTGGGGCAAGCGTGCGGGGCTCAGGATGACACCTTATGAAAAGGGGGCTGCTATCCCTGAGATCAAGGGTGAGATTGGGATGCAGTGGCGGCGTCGAGGTTTTTGAGCATGGTGGTGATTTCGGGATTGGACATGAAGTTTTTCCAGACCAGGCCGGTGCGATAGTTTTCGATCATCACGACGATGGGGGCTTGGTTGAGGCCCATGTAGATAGGCGAGATCCAGTTGGCGCTGGGATTGATGGCATCGCGCAGGCCGTAGACGCCCCACATAGCGTCGCCGTAGTCACGATAGTAATGCTTGAGCGCGGCCATGGAGGCTTCGGGCGTGTAGGGGAAGGACGCGAGTGCTCCGGTAGGCGTGATGTTCCCAATGTCGTCGGCGTCATCGGGAGCCTGGGCTGCGTATCCGCGAGGGCCGTCGCTGGCGGTGAGGCCCCACGCGTCGGGTCCGTAGCCGGCGTAGTGCTTGGGATTTGCGGTCGAGTATGCGCGGTTGATGAGGGCGATCTTGCAGTTGTTTTCGAAGTACGAAGCGGTGAAGCGGTCGTGAAGGTTGTGCGGGTCGAAGCCCATGAACGAGTAGTGGGTGAAGAAGAGCGGTCCGCCGGGTCCGACGCCGACATCGAGCTTGATGCCGTAGTAGGTGTGACCGTTTGAGTAGTGATTGCCGTCGGTGGTGCCGGACCAGCCCTGGCGATAGTGCTGCGCCATCTCTGATTGAGAAGACCACCCGGAGTAGTACATGGATGCGGGGACGCCATGCGTAGGTGAAGCGATGGAGAGCAGGTAGGTGATCATCACCTCGTTGAATCCGATGAGAGGGTGGTGAATCTGAAATGCCCATTGCGGCGACCAGTGCCAGTAGAGGAAATCGCTCTGTGGTGTCTGCCGATACCAGTCCCATTCGACTGTGTTCCAGAGTTGCGTAATGCGGCTGTAGAGGGATTGCTCTGCGGGGTCGGAGCCGTGAAAATACTGACGCGCGGCGAGCAGACCCTGCATGAGGAACGAGGTTTCGACGAGGTCGCCGCCGTTGTCGAACATGCCGAAGACGGGCATGGTCTGGCCGGTACTGCCATTCATGTAGTGGGACCACACGCCGTGATAGCGCTGGGCGTGTTCGAGAAAAGTGACGATCTTCGTCAGTCGCTCGACGCCTTCAGCACGCGTAACGAATTTGCGATCGACGCCGACCATAAGCGACATGATGCCGAAGCCGCTCGCACCTGTGGCGACGATGCGTTCGTCGCCCGGTATGTTTTCGCGAGTCATGCCGGAGTGGGGATCTGCGCCGTCCCAGTAGTAGCGGAAGCAGGCGTGCTGCATCATGGTGAGCAGTTCTTCGTCGCTGAGTTCGCGGGTGGACGCGGAGGCTTCGTTCGATTGGGGGGATTCACGGTAGCTCCAGTCGGCAGCCGCGATTTTGTAGCGAGCGTGGACGCCGCTTTTGCCGAGGAAGTCTTCGTAGCGATGAATTCCGGGAATCTGGATGCCGATGGGGGAGAATCTGTCGCCGTTTTCGGCGCGGTAGATTACGTAGCGGGCGAGACCGGCAGGGTCGGCGGAGCTCCATTCGAGTTCAACGTGGCGGTCGTAGCCGGTGGCGCGGAGATCCGCGGGTGCGGCTAACGCGGTGCGCGGAGTTGGATCGTCGGCCACGTGGATCTCATCGACGATGAGGGTATGGCGGATATTGTCGGCGCTTCCTTGATAGAAGGTGAGGCTCTGGAGGTACTCGGGGCGGAATTGGTAGATAGATGCGGACTGAATGTCGGCGAGAGGAATGCGAACCTCGATCCAGCGGCTCGCGGGCACGTCGCCTGTGTATTTGCCGAGGTTGATGGCAGTGGTGAAACTGGCGGGGAATTCCGCAACCTGCAGGCCCTCGCTCGACGTGGAGAGTACGAGCAGCGGCATGTCAGCAGCAGAAATGGGCTGTGGCGCGTAGATCGAGAAGTAAAGATTGTGGCCGTCGAGACCGGGGCGCCGATTGCGGAAGTCGAGTAAGGAGATTGACGCGTTCCAGCCGCCGTTGGGCGCGGATTGCCATTGAATACGAATTGCATTTGGCGGGGTACGGAAGGTTTTGGTCTCGACCGGGAGACGGCCATCCTGCTGCTCGATGAAGCTCTGGCCGTGGGCTTGACCGTGGCTGTAATAGTAGCTGTCTTTGTTGAGGCTGTTATCGAAGATGACGTGGCGGTAGTAGTCCGAAGCGGCACTCTGTGGCACCGGCAGAAGGAACGCGATTGCGACTAATGAAGATAGAAGCACGGCCCGTGCAAATCCGCGCGACGATGATGCGGGGGAGTTATTTTTCATGGATTTCGCTCTCTCGAAGTTCGTTCCGTGAGTTGATGTGAAGCGATGGCTCGGATTCATTCTCATTTTGGTTTATCAGTGCAGGAGTGTTCGCAGATTGCATGAGCAACATAACCGGCGGCGGTGGCGAAGGCGCGGCCTGCCTGATCCATTCGAGCGGTGGCGGGATCGACGCCTTCCGTGATGATGCCTCCATCCCAGTCACTGGCGCGGAGGATTTTCAGAGCCTGGTCGCGGCCAGCGGTCAAGAGCAGGTTGTCAGCGATGCCCCATGAAGTTGTGAAGGGCAAGCGATAGCTTCCGGGAAGGCCGAAAGGCTGGTCTCCGTAGGAGTACTGGTAGTTCTTCGAGTGCAGCCATTGGTATGTGCGCACGAAGGTTGGGTCTGATTCGGGAATGAAGCCGATAGCCGGCAGTTTAAATAACGAGCCGGGAGGGATTTCGGTGAAGACATAGTTCTTGCCGTCTGTCGCAGAGGCGAAGATCGGGCCGCCGGCATTGGGCGCGGATGACGAGACGCAATGAGCGAGGATTGCCTCATGAAGCGCGGCGGCGCGCCTGGTCATTTCGTGCGATTCATTGAGATTGTTCAGGCGCTTATAAAGGTCGGCGAGGTCGGTGAAGGCGCGCCAGACGAGGGCGTTGTCGTAGGTGATGAAGGGCAGCTTCTGGAATTCGTCCTGCGAGTCCTGCAGCGAAGAGTAGAGACCGGTCGCGGGATCGAAGCGTCCGATGAGGCGGTCGCGGAGCAAGTTGATTGCCGGCAAGTGTCCGGATGGGAACGCGGTGTCGTTAGTGCTCTTCACGTAAGAGGCAAGAGCCAAAACCGGAGCAGTTGCCTCATCGAGTTGGAAGCCATCTTCGAGGACAACTCCATCAATGAAGCGGCTATGCGTTCCGGTGTTGCGAAGCTGCGTGGTAAGCGCATAGTCGAGTGCGTCGCGCGCCATCGGAGGATCGATATCTAGCAGCGCGGGGAAGCTCCAGAGCATGGCGTCGCGGTCCCAGTAGGCGGCAGAGACGTAGTAGCGCGGACTGCGCGAGGTGACGCCGACGAGCTGTTCGGTGTCGATGGTGCGGCCCCAGGCGTAGAGCTCGGTGAAGAGAAAGTTGCGATTCATGAGGAGATCGAGATCTTGCTTGCCGGTAGTGCGGGTGCGCGCGGAGAGCCATTCGGCAGTTTGCTCAATCACGGCTTCGGCACCGTTGCGGTCGATTTGCTCGCGGAGCGCGCGTGCGTTGTGCGCGGCGCTGAATTCTTCGATTCCGGCTGCGAGAACGAAGAAGGCTTCAATGGATTCGCCGGGAGCCAAGGTTTTTGTCTGACTGGCGTCGACTGCGGGTGTCGGGGTGGTGGGCGGCGTGGTGATGTTCGCCTTTGAACCGGGATGGAGGAGTGTCCAGGCAAAGTCAGTGTCGGTGGTGATGTAGCTGAAGACCTCGGCAGGATCGACCCACGGTGCGGCGCCCACGGTGCGTTCGCCGCGCAGCTCGACGGGCACATAGGTGACGCGATCGATGGAGCCGAAGGTCGCTTTGAGCCCGAGGGTGACTTCCGCAGGTTCGGTGCGGTGGTTGGTGAGGGTCATGCGCAGAAATGCTGCGCGCGAATCGGGTGGCGCGCAATACGTGAGAGTGGTGTCGAGACCGGAGATGGTGAGATGGGCGCTGGGAATCCAGTATGCGAGGAGTTCCCACGAGGGGTTATGGAAATCGAGTGGTTTTCCATTGGCTGTGAAATACGGCTGCAGAACCGGACCACCATGTTCGCCACTCACCTGGAGCAGTCCACGGTGATGCATGGAGAGCACGTTGAAGGTGCCGAGGGCGCCGTCGCTCGCACGGATGTCGGGAAGCGAAAGCCACTGGTTGCCGGTGGGAAGTACATCGTCAGGGTGCAGCGAGATCGGCGTATGCCGAGTGGCTGCCGACGCAGCGAGAACTCCTATGAAGAGGGACAGAAGAATCGCGTATGAGATGAGCTTCGCATCGATGCGCCTGACGGAAAATTGCGAGCTTGCCGGTTTCAAGATTATTGGCTCCCTTGGGACAAAGTGCGGGCTGCCATTCCCGCCGACCAGCATACACGCGGCAACCACCGGTAGGTTGGCAAGGGCCACGAAATCTCGGTGGAGAGACGGTCTGGCGGCGGAGGGTCGAGTCGAGGTATCCGCGACGTCAAAGCATGCGCAAAAACGAATTAGTAGAGGACAAATGATGGTTCTCCACGGCCGAGATTTCGGTGATCTGAGTCACATGAAAACTTCATTATTGACAGTGATATAGAGACGGTGATACCTATTTATTCCGTTGCGCAATCGTTTGCGCAAACTGAACCCTGTTTTCGCTGGATGTACCCATGCAACTGATTTTCAGGAGATCGTGATGCAAGCGAACGCCGTAAATTGCTCGACGCCGGGCCGCTGGGAAACCAGAGGCGCCGTGCGCATCAGGAGCGGGTGGTGGCAGCTAATGCTGGTGCTTTTTGCCCTGTACGTTCTACCCGTTCAAGCCCAATACCGAGCCAGCCTGCAGGGAACGGTCGCGGACTCCCAAGGTGCGATGATTCCGGGAGCGCAACTTTCCCTTACCGACCAAGAAACCAACCACGTAATCACGGCCACGAGCGACGCGGCGGGAAATTTCACATTCAACGCACTTCCCCCAAGCACCTACAAGCTGGAAGTGACAAGGGACGGATTCAAGACCAAAGTTCTGGACGGAGTCCACGTTATCGCCGAGCAGGCGAATGCGCTGAACGTGGTGATGGAGATCGGCGGCAAGTCAGAGACGGTGACCGTGAATGCCGGAGACGCGGCGGCAATCGATACCGAAACCGGAAACATCAGCGGCACGATCACCCAGGAAGATTTTGCGAAGATGCCTGACTTTGGACGCGACCCGCTGCAACTGGCTCAACTGGCTCCGGGCATGTTTGGGGACAGTTCGCAGAGCGCCGGCGGCGGCACATTCAGTCTTCCCGGCAACCAGGGCGATGGAAGCGCTAGCGCGACCAGCGGCCCGTACATGACCGAAAACAAGCCACAGGTCTTCGGCAATGGTGGCCGTAACGATACGAACGGCATCACGATTGACGGAGTACAAGTGACGAGTGTGACGTGGGGCTCGGCTGCGGTCATCACGCCCAATCCCGACACCATCAAGGAAATGAAGGTCGTCACGAATCCATATGACGCCGAACTGGGCCGCTTCAGCGGTGCGCAGATCCAAATCATTTCGCAGAACGGCACAAACCAGTTCCATGGCACCGCGCTGTTCAAATTGGATCGCCCCGGCCTCAACGCGTATCAGGCTTACGACCCGAACAACAACCCGCAGCGCAACGACGCCTTTTACAACGAGTATGGCGGAACGATCGGTGGACCGATTTTGCGTAACCGGTTGTTCTTCTTCTTCGGCTACGACACCATTCGCAATACCGGAACAGTGATTGGCGGCGGCTGGTACGACACCACCAGTCTTGACAGCTCAGCGCCTTCCGGCTCCATTGCCGGCAAATTCACGGGTATCAAGGGCGCGGGAGTTGTTTACAAGAGCATCCTCGAGGGTCCATCTGATCACCACCAATGCGTGGACATCGGCCTCATCCAGGGCACGAACTGCAACTGGATACAGGGACAGGGACTCGACCTGGGCAAGCCACTGAGCATCGGACTCGGCCTGCACGATCCTTCGTTTGCGAACCCGGCGACGACGTCGGCCGGCACGGTCTACACCCCGGGCCTGGGTGGTGACGGCACCGGCAACTTTGCCACCGATATGGACGGCAACGCCGATATGTTCTACGTGTCGACGGTCGGACCCAACAACACGACCAATGCGCAATACAACGGCCGTCTCGATTACCAGGTGACCGACAAGGACCTGGTGGCGTACGACATCTACTACGTGCCGGTCAACTCCACCAGTTACAACGGCGCGCAGCGCGCATCGAACATCTTCTACCACAATGCGCTGAACTACTCGACTGGGCTTTTGTATAACCACGTGTTTTCGGGCACGCTACTGAACGAAGCACGTGCAGATTACGCCGGCTGGAAGTGGAACGAACTGGCTGACAACCCGCAATCGCCATTGGGCCTGCCTAACGACTACATGGCATTGAACAACGGTGTGTCGTTCTCAAATGTCACCTTCAATGGTGCCAATGGACCTGCGGACTTTGGCCCCAGCATCGGCAGTATCTTCGACCAGTGGACATTCAACGCCAAGGACGTTCTGACCAAGGTCTACAAAAGCCACAGCCTGAAGTTTGGCGGCCAGTACACGCGCCTGGCTTACCTTGACTCCGCAACCTGGGCAGCGAGCCAAAACTTCTACTTCAACAACTACTGGGACTTCCTGAACGATGCTCCCACGACGGAGACCGTCTCCGGCGCCGACCCAACCACGGGCATTCCTACCATGTCTCGGAAAGATGACCGGCAATATATTCCATCCGTCTTCGCACAGGACGACTGGAAGGTCAGACCAAACCTGACGATCAACCTGGGCCTGCGTTGGGAGTACTTCGCTGGCATGACCGAAAAGAAGGGCAACAATCCGCGCCTGAATCTGGGGACCGGTTCGGCGATGTTTACCGGCTTGGCCATCCAGCTCAATCAGCCGCAGGTCGACGCGCAGAAGGGCAACTTCGGACCGGAATTCGGGTTCGCCTGGAGCCCGGCGAGGGATGCCGGCAAGCTTGTACTGCGCGGTGGTTTCGGGATGAGCTTCAACGGACTGGAGGAGGCGATCACCACCAACACGCGCTTCGATCCACCGTTCCTGACCAACAGCAATACTCTGACGGGCGCGGAGATTGTCTATGGCACCGCATCGAACATCTATCAATACGGTGCGTTGCCGGCCAATCCTGCGCTTATTTCGACGTTCAACTCCGCCAACCTGCCCACGGGCGGTGTTGCTGTAGGCATTACGGGAATCGACAACAAGCTCAAGACGAGCTACGTCTATCGCTATTCGCTGGAAGGGCAGTACGACCTGGGCCATGCCTGGGTGGCAACGCTGGGTTACTCCGGAAGTTCAGGCCGCCACCTGCCGCTCCAGTACAACCTGTACAACAAGTATGCACCGCTGATCCTCGCCGGTGGCGCGGGCTTCAATCCGGCGGTGAATTCGATCGACTGGTATGAAGATACCGGTACGTCCAGCTTCAACTCGATGCTGGCCGATCTGCGCCACTCGTTCGCACACACCTTTGAAGCCGACGTGCAGTATCGGTGGGCAAAGTCGCTCGACGGCGGGTCTGGCCCGTACACGGAGCCCGATTACCAGTTCCTGCCTGGTTTCAACTGGGGGCCGTCGGACTTCGACTCGCGAAACATGATCAAGCTATTCGGCGTGTGGAGTCCCATATTCTTCCACAGCAACAGCTGGGCAGAGAAAGTGGCCGGCGGCTGGACAGTGAGTCCGATCTACAACTATCACTCGGGCTTCCCGTTCAACCCGACCTACGGAGGAATCTCGTGCAACGCGTTTTATCCCAACGCCGGCAACTGCAACCTGCGCCCTGCTGCATACGCTGGGGGCGCCGGCAGCAGCCAGTCGACCGATTCGTTCAAGACGAGCGCTGGTCACTTCCCGAATGGCGGCACGACGTACTTCACTGCTCCCGCGGTAGTCAGTAACACGCAGCCCGGGTGGAGCACGACGTCCACGGTTCCAACTCCTACGGCGATTCCAGGCCCCCCTGGGCTTGGCCGCAACGCGTTCGTAGGCCCGAACTATCACGATCTCGATCTGGCGCTGACCAAGGCCTTCGGGTTGCCAACAATTAAGGGGCTGGGCGAAGGCGCCCGCATCGAAATCCGTGCCAACGCATTCAACTTGTTTAACACAGTGAACCTCGCCAACATTGATGCCAACATCCCGGACTCGAACTTCGGGCGTGCCCAGAACGCACTTGGTTCGCGGACGATTGAAGGCGAATTCCACTTCAAGTTCTAACTCTGGCCTCCCATTCTCTCCCCGCTCTCACCGAGCGGGGAGATTTCAAACCTTGAGCCGTCGACGACGCGCCGCAGTTCGGACGCTTGGCGGCGGCTCTTTCTTCAGGATGTCAGTTGAAATTTTGCAGAATTGATTTTTGGCGCCGAGGGTAGATGCGGGGATCCGGTTCAGCTCGGGAAGCACGGGCGATCATTGCAGCGGGAGCAGTCCTGATCATTATGAGCTTCGTGATGGAGTGCGGCCCAGCCTGGGCGCAAGCCCAGGCTGCCCCTGCGCGAGCTACCGCGACAGGGTTGACGGATTTTGAAGCGCTGGCCAAAAGGGCCGATGAGGCTCGCGATGCAGGTGAACTGGATGAGGCGGTGCAAACATACCGCCGGGCACTGGCGCTCAATCCGAAGTGGGCAGAAGGATGGTGGTCGCTGGGAACGCTCCACTACGACGCCGACAAGTATGCCGAGGCGGAACTGGCCTTCGAAAGAGTGGTGGCCCTGGAACCGAAACAGGGAACAGCGCACGCGATGCTGGGTCTATGCGAATTCGAGTTGGGGCAACCGGAGCGCGCACTCAAGGATATCGAGGTAAGCAAGACGCTGGGAGTGCTAGAGGACAAGCAATTGCGCGACGTGGTGAGTTACCACGAAGGCATACTGCTGCAGCGGGCCGGACAGTTTGAGGCTGCGAAATCTGCGCTCTCGTCGTTGTGCCGGAGCGGCATGCGCAGCGGCGAGCTGGCGGGAACCTTTGGCATGGTGGCGCTTCGCATGCGCGATGCCGTGCCGCCAGACCCGGCCACAGAGGCTGGCGAAGTAGTGCAGCACGTGGGCCGCGGAGCCTGCCTGGGCGGAGCGAAGGAGTACGAGGCGGCGAAGGCGGAGTTCGATCAGGTGATCGAGCGTGCGCCACACTTCCCGCTTTTGCATTACGCGTATGGTTGCGAACTGGTAGATGCACGCGACATTCCGGGAGCGGTCAAGGAATTTGAGGCGGAAATCGCGGAGCAGCCGAAGAGCGTGTTGCCGCGGTTACATATCGCGGTCGCTGAGTACAAGGTGGACTCGGCCGCGGGGCTCAAGTTTGCCGAAGAGGCAGTGCAGCTGGAACCGAATTTGCCGCTGGGGCATTACCTGCTGGGTTTGTTGCTGCTGGATACGGGGGCGTACGAGCGAGCGGTCCCGGAGTTGGAGATAGCCCGCAGGGCGTTCCCGCAGGAGGGGAGAATTGACCTCGCGCTGGCAACAGGGTACGCGCACGTGGGCCGAACGCAAGACGCGGCGCGATCTCGGGCTGAGTTTGCGCGAAAGAAGCAGGCGGAACAGGCGGCGGCCGAGGGTGCAGTGGAGATTACAGACGCAATGGATGCGAGATCGAAGCGCTGAAATGAGAACCCTAAGACTTCGGCTCATCGATCGTGAGGATCTGGTCTGCGGCGATGTTGGTGAGTCGCTGCACGGTGCGGCTGGGCCAGGTGATCTGGATTTCTTTGACGGTGGTATTCGAACCGAGGCCGAAGTGAATGCGAGGGTCGCTGGAACAGGCATAGCCGACTGCCGTTGTCGCTCCGTTCCATTGCGAACGGCCGTCAGCGGTTGTGATCTTGATCTGCGCACCAAGGCCCATGCGGTTGCTGCGTGCGCCGACGAGACGCAGAAGAAGCCAGTGTTGGCCCGCTGCGCCAGTGTTGCGGAAAAGCTTGATGGGCTCGTTGAGGCTGGAAACGACAGCGTCGATGCGGCCTGTGTTGAAGAGGTCTCCAAAGGCCGCGCCTCGATGTGCACCGGGGATTTGAAAGGCGGGGCCCGCGCTGGAGCTGACGTCTTGAAACTTCCCGTTGCCAAGATTGCGGAAGACGGAGTTGGGCTCAGGGTAGGCCTCGGCGGGGATAGCCTGCTGGATGTTGTCCATGACGTTGGCGCGAGCTACGAAGAGGTCCTTCCAGCCGTCGTTGTCGAAGTCGTAAATGCCGTTGCTCCAGCCGGTCATGCGGTTGGTGAGCGGTCCGAGGCCACTGGTAAGGTTGGCATCGACGAATGTACCACCGCCCTGGTTGATGTAGAGCGGGAAGCCCTCGTGCTCGACAGCGGTGTGCCAGATGTCAGGCAGGCCATCATTGTTGACGTCGCGGAAGTCTGCGCCCATGCCCGAAAGAGCGTCGCCGTCCGGCGAGTAGGCGACGCCGGCGGAAACTGCGACCTCTTCGAACTTCTTTCCGCCAACATTGCGGAAGAGGAAGTTGGGCATGGTGTCGTTGGTGACGAAGGCCGAGAGAAAGCCGTCGCCGTCGACATCGGCGAACGTCACAGCCATGCCCTTACCAAGGAAAGAGTCAATGCCGGTTTCGTGCGAGACGTCGGTAAACGTCCCGTCCCCGTTGTTGCGATAGAGCGTGCTGTGCAGCGGCAGATAAAGATTGGGGTGGCAGTAGGCGCGCAGTCCCTCCTTGAGCGCGCAGTAGGGGTCTTTGTTGACCTCCCAATGACAGTAGTTGACGACAAAGAGATCGAGCAGCCCGTCGTTGTTGTAGTCGAACCAGCCCGCGCCGACGGACCACATCTTTTTGCCGCGAGCATGCGCTCCGGCGACGCCGGCTTTGGCGGTGACGTCAGTGAAGGTGCCGTCACCGTTATTGCGGAAGAGCTGGTTGCTGGTGACGTTGGCAACGAAGATATCGGCGTTGCCGTCGTTGTCGAAGTCGCCGATGGCCACGCCCATGCCGTAGCCCGCTCCGGCGACGCCGGCTTTTTCCGTGACGTCGGTGAAGGTGCCATCGTGGTTGTTGCGGAAGAGGCGATTCCAGTAGGCCGGTGTCGTTTTTTCAAGCGAAGGAATCTCGGCGCCGTTGACGCAGTAGATATCGAGGAAGCCGTCGTTATCGAAGTCGAACAGAGCCACGCCGGCGACCATGGTCTCGGGTTGGTTCTTGTTGGGCGTGGGGCAGTTGTGGGTGACAAAGTTGAGGCCTGCCTGCCTGGCGACCTCCTCGAAGCGAATGCCAGGAAAAGCTGGCGCTGCGCCGGCCAACGCGGAAAACGGCCAAAGGCGATGCGGTGCGAGCTCGGAAGCAGTGACGAAGCCGAGGGCCCGAAGGATGCGACGGCGTTGAAGACTTGAGATGCGATCATCGGCCATACGTGCAGGGCCTCAGTACTGTTATAAACCGGGAACTCGCGAAAGTCCCAGATCGAAGATTGTTTGTTTCAACTCGGCGCTGGTCAACGGTCAGATGGAATTAACGTTGCCAGTGCACGGACTGATCGAGATCACGGATATGCAACGACGCACATGGTTGAGGAGGAGCTGGAAAGCGGCATGAAAAAACTAAGACAGTTTGAAACTCTCGGACAGAAGAAGAGAATTTGCGCGATTATCGTAGTAAACCTGGCAGCATTCATATTTTCATGCTCGACTTCAGCCCTTGGCTTGTTTGGGCAGGAGCAGGTCAATTCCTCGCGTCATGCTGCTCCGTCGAATGCGCAACTAGCCTCACCGGCGATCGAGAAGCGCGTGGATGCGCTGTTGAAGCAGATGACGCTGGAGGAAAAGCTGGGGCAACTGGTGCAGTACAGCGACAGCGGCTACGATGGCCAGGCGCAAACAGCAGCGGAGGCGGCGGCTGCGCCCGGGAAAAATCCATCAACGCATGACAAGGTCGATGCCATGGAATTGGTTTCGACGGGGCGGCTGGGGTCGATGCTGAACACCGTGGGGCAGGCGCGCACGAACGCGCTGCAGCACGCCGCGGTCGAAAAGAGCAGGCTGCATATTCCGTTGCTGTTTGGGGCAGACATCATTCACGGGTACAGGACGGTTTACCCGATTCCGCTTGGGCTTGCGGCGACGTTTGATCCGGAACTCGTGACTTCGCTCGCACACATCTCTGCATCCGAGGCGAGGACAGGAGGTGTGGATTGGTTCTACTCGCCGATGGTGGATATTTCGCGAGATCCTCGCTGGGGAAGGACACAGGAGGGTGCAGGCGAAGATCCGTATCTTGGGGCGGCGATGGCGCGGGCGTACATCCGCGGGTACCAGGGAGACGATTTGTCGCTGCCAACCAGCGTGGCCGCATCGGTAAAGCATTTCGCGGCTTACGGTGCGGCAGAAGCTGGTCGGGAATACAACACAACGGATATGTCGGAGAGCCGGTTACAGCAGGTTTATCTTCCTCCGTACAAAGCTGCTGTGGAAGAGGGCGCGGCTACCATCATGAGCGCGTTCAATGCGCTGAATGGAATGCCAGCGTCGGCCAACCGGTATTTGCTGCAGGATGTTCTGCGCGATCGCTGGGGATTCGACGGCTTCGTGGTGAGCGATTACACGGCGGTGATGGAGTTACGAAACCATGGCATCGCAATGGATGCTGCTACGGCAGCGCGCAAGGCGATCACGGCCGGAGTGGACATCGACATGATGTCGCATTACTACGATGCGGAGTTGCCGGCGCTCGTGAAATCCGGTCAGGTCCCGATGAGCGTGGTGGATGAGGCTGTGCGCCGCGTGTTACGCGTGAAGTTTGCAATGGGACTGTTCGAGCATCCGTATGCGGAGGGGGCTGAGGTTAAGGCTGCAGTGGCGGAGCACCGGCCGCTGGTGAGGAAGGCTGCTGAGGAAGCAATCGTGCTGCTCAAAAACAAGGCGGTCGAAAATGGATCATCGCTACTGCCTCTTGCAGAGAGCGTGAAAAAGATTGCATTGATCGGGCCGCTCGCGGACAACAGCGGGGAGATGACGGGGTCATGGGGAGAAGACCGGCGAGATCCCGATGTCGTTACGGTGAAGGATGCGCTGGAGGCTCGGGCAAAGCGTAATGGCGGGTCGGTGACATACGCGAAAGGCACCGAAATTCTTGGCGAATCCGAAGCAGGATTTGCGGAGGCAGTCGATACAGCGAAGCAGGCTGATGTGGCAGTGCTCGCACTGGGCGAATCGAGCGAGATGAGCGGCGAGGCTGGATCGAGGGCTCATTTGGATTTGCCCGGCAACCAGGAGAAGCTTCTGGAGGCGGTTGCAGAGACAGGACGCCCCATTGTTCTGCTGGTCTTTTCGGGACGGCCGTTGGTTCTGAACTGGGCAGCGCAGCATGTTCCAGCGATCATGGAGACGTGGTTTCCGGGAACGGAAGCTGGCGATGCGATTGCCGATCTGTTGTACGGCGATGTTGCCCCAAGCGGAAAGCTGCCGATGAGTTTTCCGCGAGTGGTGGGGCAGGAGCCGCTTTACTACAATCATTTTCCTACGGGGCGCCCGCCTGTCGGGCTTGATCTGACGCAGCCACCGAATTTCGATTCGCGCTTTTTCTCGCGCTACATCGACGTTCCCAATGACGCGCTGTTTCCATTTGGATATGGGCTGAGCTATACGCAGTTTGCGTACGAGAACGTCGCGGTGTCGCGGAAGGCGGTTCCGTTCGGCGAAGCTGATCGGAGCGATGCGCACGACCTCGTGACTGTAACAGCAACTGTCCGAAACACCGGAAATCGCACGGGCGCAGAGGTGGTGCAATGCTATGTGCGCAACCTGGGAGCCAGCCTTGAACAGCCGGTACGGAGTCTTGAAGGATTCGAGCGAGTAACGTTGAAGCCGGGCGAGTCGAAGCAGGTCACGTTCAAATTAGGATTTCCGGAGCTCTCTTTCTACAACAATGAAGGGCACGCGGTAATCGAGCAGACCGATTACACGGTGTGGGTTGGGGGAAGCTCACTGGCCGCCGACCACGCAGAATTTCGTCTCGTCCCCTGATCGATGATGTTGAGGCTCATGCGAAGGGCACGATTGATACAAGATTGAACCTGCTTACCGAGCCGCCGCGACGGATGCGTCGACCGTCTTTGGACGAGGTGGACGGACAAGGATTGGTCCGATGACCGAGACGAGCATGATGCCCGCAATCACGCGGAGGCCGGAGGAGTAGGAACCGGTACCTTGGCGAAGGTGCGCGATCAAGAGCGGCCCGAATGCACTGGCGCATCCCCAGGCGGTGAGCATGAGTCCGTAGATGGGGCCGACATTTTTCGAGCCGAAGTAGTCGGCGGTGAACGCGGGCATGGTGCCGAAGCCGCCGCCGTAGCACATGAGAATGCCAAAGGCGACCTCGGTGAGGTAGGCGGCGGTGGTCACGGTCGGCATCATCCAGAAAAGAGCGACCTGAAAGAGGAACATGACGGCGAAAGTCCAGCGCCGAGTGAGAAAGTCGGAAGTCGCCGCCCAGAAGACTCGTCCGAAGGCATTGCCCACGCTGGCAACTCCGACCATGACCCCTGCGGCGATCGCGTTGACCTTCGCAATCTCGTGAAAGATGGGAGCCTCCTGCGAGATGAGCGATATACCGGCCGAGGTATTGAGAAAGAGAAGGAACCAGAGAGCCCACCACTGCCAGGTGCCCAGTGCGGTGGATAGCGTGTAGTCGATAGCTGAGCGCTGGGCGGCGACTGAGGGCTTCGGCGTCCATCCTTCGGGCTTCCATCCGGTGGGTGGATTCTGCATCATGTAGCCCGTGGCCATAGTGACGACCAGGTATGCGAGGCCGAGTTCGGCAAAGGTGTGCAGGACACCTACGGATTGAATAAGGCGCGTGGCTACCGGTGCGGTGATTAGCGCTCCTGCGCCGAAGCCGCCGACGGCAATGCCGGTGATGAGGCCTCGGCGATCGGGAAACCACTTGAGCAGAACCGCAACGGGCACGATGTAACCGAAGCCGAGTCCGATGCCGCCAATCAAACCATAGGATAGATAGAGCCACCAGAGTTTGTTGTCGGAGTAGCTGGCAAGAAAGACGCCGAGTCCATAGAGGAACCCGCCGGTTAGCGCGACAATGCGTGGACCGGACTTGTTCAGCCACAATCCACCGAAGAATGCCGATACGCCGAGCACAAAAATACTGATGGTGAAGGTGAGTGTGACCTGCGAGATCGACCAGTGAAAGCGCTCAATGAGCGGGGTGCGAAAAACGCTCCACGCATAAACGGCGCCCAGCGCCATCTGCATCAAAAAGCCCGCTGCTGCGATTACCCAGCGATTTGGAGTTGCCATTCACTTTCTCCTTACGATGTGGCGCTCGGCGCGGACTTCTGTTGGCCGCACCCTTCAGCGTTTTGATTGATCTTTTTGCCAAGGGCATCGAGGAAACGGTTGATGAGAGCGACGCTGCGTCGCAATTCCTTTTGCCGGAACTGGGAAAGCAGAGTAAACAAACCCGGCGGCTCGATCACGGGTTTGCGCGCGCTTCCGAGGGTTTCGTTGACAGCGGCTGCAATGCATTGCAGCAAGTCAGGATTGATGGAGCCCAGCATTTTCCCGAGGATGATGGTGTTGCGCAGCACGTTTACGGATTCCTTCGATTCTGCCGCGGAGACTGCGGTCGCAACGAGCTTGTCGCTCGCGCTGAGCGCACCGTGCAGTACATCAAACACGCGATGATCGTGGAGATCCTGGAGGAATTCGTACGATGCGAGCAGCGCCTCAGCATGCTCCGCCGGGGACGCCTCAAGCCGGGCGATGAGTTCCTTGCGCGGATCGCGCGGCGGTAGTTCGAGAGCAATCGGTTTCGCCATTTGAATTCTCCTGTGCGTGCTGTATTCGGCGCGCGCGTTCAACTGCGCGTTTGAATCTGGACGAGTCCGTTTCCCGGCGTGTGGTAGTCGGGCCGCTTCCACTTGCGCTCGACTTCAACACCGTTTTGCGGTGTGGGATGACCGTGCCGCGAGTTGGTGCGAGGCAGGGGATCGGGGCCCGATTCTGCCATTACTTCCATGCGCACCGATGATTCCTTATAAGCGGGTGTGCTGGTCACCTTGTCAGTGTGGCTGCTGGTGAGGCGATTTACCGGCTCCTCGACGGAGTTCATCGGCATGTAGAGTTCGTGCCCTGTGACGCGATCGGTAACGACGGCTTGAACGCGGACTTTGCCGTACCGCGAAGTGAGCTGTACCCAACTGCCGGTGTGCAAGCCGCGAGTCTCTGCCAACTCCTGCGAGACCTCGACGAAGGTGCATGGAGTCTTCTCACGTATGCCCTCGGTGCGATAGGTCATGTTGCCCTCGTGGAAATGTTCGAGCAGGCGGCCGTTGTTCAAATGGAGATCGAACTGCGCATCGGTTTGGTCTGTCGGTTCGATCCAGACGAGCGGAAAGAGCTTGGCCTTTCCATCGGGGAAGGCGAATTGTTTTGTGTAGAGCAGTGGTTGATCGGATCCATCTGCAGCGACCGGCCACTGCAGCGATTTGTAGCCTTCGAGCCGTTCGTAGGTGACGCCGGCCATGAGCGGCGTGAGCGAGGCAATTTCTTCGTAGATCTCCGACGGATGGCTGTAGTTCCATTGAGCGCCGAGGTGGTTGGCGATGTCTTGAATAATCTTCCAATCAGGCCGGCTGTCGCCGAGCGGTTCCAGCGCCTGATATAGACGCTGAATGCGGCGCTCGGTGCTGGTGAATGTGCCATCCTTTTCGAGGGCCGGAGTCGCGGGCAGGATGACATCGGCGAATCGGCATGTCTCCGAGAAGAAGATTTCCTGCATGACAAAAAAATCGAGCTTGGAGAGCGCGTCGCCGACGTAATTGGCGTTGGAGTCGACCATACTCATTTCTTCGCCGAAGACGTACATTGACTTCAGCTTGCCCTCGTGAATGGCGTCGATCATCTGATGGTTGTTGAGGCCGGGCTTGGGGGGCAGAGTGACGTTCCAGGCCTTCTCGAATTTGGCGCGGATGTCGGGATCGCTGACAAGTTGATAGCCGGGGAAGTAGTTCGGCATGGCGCCATGGTCGCTGGCGCCCTGCACATTGTTGTGTCCGCGCAAAGGGTAGGCGCCCGTGCCGGGACGCATGTAATTGCCGGTGACCAGCAGAAGATTGGAGATCGCCGTCGATGTGTCGGACCCCATGGTGTGCTGGGTGACGCCCATGGCCCACAGAATGCAAACAGACTTGGCGGCGACGATCATTTGTGCCACCTGCTTCAGGGTTTTGGCAGGAATGCCACTGCGGTCTTCGGCCATTTCAAGGGTGAACGGCACCAGACTCTTGATGTACTCATCCAGCCCCTTGACCCATTGGAGGAGGAAGTCCTTTTTTGCGAGGCCATTCTCAAGAATGTAGCGCGTGACGGCGGAAAGCCAGATGAGATCGGTGCTGGGGCGAGGATGGAGATAGACGTCAGCGCGCTCGGCCATTTCGTTCTTGCGCAGGTCAGAGACGATGAGCTTTTGGCCGCGCAGTTTGTGGGATTGCTTGACGCGCGTAGCGAGGACGGGATGGCTCTCGGCAGTGTTGCTGCCGATGATGAGAACGAGGTCGGATTCTTCAATGTCCGAGATGGAACCGGAGTCGCCTCCGTAGCCGACTGTTCGGAACAATCCGATGGTTGCGGGGGCCTGGCAGTAGCGCGAGCAGTTATCCATATTGTTGGTGCCGACGACGGCACGCGCCAGCTTCTGCATCAGGTAGCTCTCCTCGTTGGTGCACTTGGACGAAGAGATGAAGGCAAGGGAGTCGGGTCCGCTCGCAGCCTTGATCTCGCTGAACCTGCGCGCCACGAGCGAGAGGGCCTCGTCCCATGTGGCTTCACGGAACTTATCGCCTTCGCGGATAAGCGGTGTGGTCAGGCGGTCTTTGCTGTTGACGTACTCCCAGCCAAACTTGCCTTTGACGCAGGTGGAGATGCCGTTGGCTGGGCCGTCGCAGGGCTCGATCTTTAGGATGTGGCGATCGTGTGTCCACACATCGTACGAGCAGCCGACCCCGCAGTAGGTGCATACGGTCTTGGTTTTCTTGATGCGGGATTTGCGCATGTCGGCCTCGATTTCCGAGACCTGCATAATTGCGCCGTAGCCGAGTTCAGGTTCTACGCCTTTGACGATTTCGATCATGCCATTCAGCACCGGGGCGGGTGTGTCTGTGAAGTAGCCCGCGTCGCCAAGCATGGTTCTTTCCATGAGCGCGTTGCACGGGCAAACGGTGATGCAGTGGCCGCAGGAGACGCAGCTCGATTCGCCGATGGGGGCGCCCCCATCCCAGAGCACGCGGGGATGCGGGTCTTCCCAGTTGATGCTGAGGGTTTCGTTCACCTCGAAGTTCTGGCAGGCCTGCACGCAACGGCCGCAGAGGATGCATTGATCTGGATCGTATCGGTAGAAGGGATTGGTGAAGTCTTTCTCATAGGGTTTGGGCTTGTAGGGAATTTCCTGATGTTCGACTGCAAGCAGTTTCGTCGTGTTGTGCACGGTGCAGTTGCCGTTATTGTTGTCGCAGACAGTGCAGTAGAGCAGGTGGTTGCCGAGGATGCGATCGAATGCCTCACGCTGGGCGGCACTTGCGCGCGAGGATTCGGTGTTCACTTTCATTCCATCGGCCGCAGGCGTTGCGCAGGCGCGGACCAGCTTGCCGTCGGCCTCGACCATGCAGGTGTCGCACGTCTGAATGGGACCAAGCTGGGGGTGGTAGCAGACTTGGGGGACTTTGACCGCACTCCGATTGATAACGTCGAGCAGGCGGTCGCCTGCAGAAAAGGCATGCGTTGTTCCGTTCAGGTTGAGGGCAGGCATGGGAAAGTGAGCCTCCTCCGAATCTGGAGTGGGATGCTAGCACGCGTAAGTCATTGAGAGAAAGTGGTAATCGCAGCGTCGATCTGGCTATTTACATTTGCTTTAATCTCGCGCTCCAGAACATGTGCCAGACGAAAAGGAGTGTTCGACCGAGCTTGAAGTGCGAGACCAGATCGTCCATATAAAACAAGGATTGGATGGCAATTATTTGTTAAGCGTTGCTGGCATCCTTGGGGAGGCACCGTTGAGGGTTCGAATATATGACGAATCTGCGGTCGCGGAGAAAGCCGATGAGCGTCAAGCTCATTTCGCGCGCCAATTTGACTGCAAGGCTGGAAGGTGCCGAGACTGACGCCAGGACGGGAATGCCGGCTGCCAGGGATTTCTGAACAATTTCGAATCCGCCTCGGCCGCTCACCATCATTATGCAGTTTGAGAGCGGAAGGAGGGCTTTCATCAGGGCCCAGCCGACGACTTTGTCGACGGCGTTGTGGCGGCCGATGTCTTCGCGCAGGACGAGAAGTTTCCCGGTTCTGTCGAAGAGCGCGGCTGCGTGCAGACCGCCAGTTCGTCCGAAAACCTGTTGCTGGTTGCGGAGGCGCGCCGGGAATTCGCATAGCAAATCCGGATCGATTTTGAAGTCCGCGTTTGGGGACCCAAGGCCGCGGACGCGAATGGCTTCGATGGAAGCCTTGCCGCAGATGCCGCAACTGGAGGCGGCAAAGAAGTTGCGCTGCAAGTCTTCGGGCTGGAAGGATCTGTCGCCGAACTCAACGCTGACAACGTTGTCTTTCGCAGCACCGGCTGGAGCGAGTCGGCGGATCTGGCCGATCTGACTGGCCGATTCGATCAGGCCCTCCGTCCAGAGAAATCCAGCGGCAAGTTCCTCATCATTTCCTGGCGTACGCATCGTCACGGTGAGAGGCTTTCCGTCGACACGGATCTCAAGGGGCTCTTCGGCTGCAAGATGGTCTTCGATGCGGCGGGCGATTCCGTCCGTCCATTCGGTCACATGAGTCAGTTCGAGTGGAGGCTGGATTCCTGGCACGCGCTCGCTCCTGACGTTCAGCCTAAACCGGGAACGGCAAGCGCGTCTGCCTTCTTGTTTTGCCAGAAGGGAAGTGAGTCGGGGATTGGGTTACTAGTCGATAAAGTAGCCAATATCCGTGAGGACACTTTCACTCAAGTCCACGCCCAGGAGGCGCGCACCGAGCGGGGTTCCCAGGTCTTTTTCAAAATTCTGAAGCACGAACGCGGGCAGGTCCGTTTGCTGCCGAAGCAGACGCAACAGCGCAGCGCTATCGGTTGGGCATTCGTAGTCGCCGGGCAGGCCGCAAGCTGGACGTATTGTCAGCGAGAGGGGAATCGTTCCTGGACCGGTTTGAGGGAGATCGGTTGGCCGGGTGATGAGATTGACTCGCATGCCGGAATGGTGACACCGGTCTCCTTAACGCTCAATGGTACCGATGGGGGATACCTGTGGCTCGATAGTGGAGAAACGGCAGAATTGCGTCCCGAACCACAAAATCCTTGCCGGGTATTTCATGCCGAATGCCGTCGGCGGTTCCCTCGCGGCTGACCTGCCTCCTCTCTTACGCAGATAGGCGCCGGGATCAATCTCAGCGGTGAGTGGTCAGGCTTGGCCGATCTTTATATCGAGCCAGTCGATATCGGTCGGCACTTTGACAAGCGCGTTGATTTCAACGCTGGATGGTCTTTCACGGCTCCGACGGGTCGATACACTACATGGGGCCAGGGACAACGTGCGCAGCAAATTAACACTTCCCCGTTGATATCGGACTGAATCTGTCGTATATAGTTTAAAGAGCGACCGATTTGGTCGTAGTTTCGAAAGCAGTGGGATGGAGTGAAGGGACCAGGGCCCTGCGGGTTGTCTCTTGGCGGAGACCGCGAGGACCCTGGAAGCTGCGGCCTAATACTCCGCAGGTGTCTGCATTATAGAGTCGGCTGTATTCCGGCTCAACAGCGTCACGAAGACCAATCCCGATTGCCGAGCTGTTCCAGTATGTTTGCAGCGTTGTCTGCTTGTGCACGGCGTGCATCTGCGTGTGTGCGAACAGCACAGTAGAAGCACAAATCTCACTTGGGAGAGGTCAATGAGGAAGGAAACTCATAGGAAGAAACGGCGGGGAAAAAATAAGCCACTGCTGATCTGTCGGGGATGGGTTGCGATGGGAACACTCGCGGCCTACGCCGCCATGGGGGCGGCGCGACCCGCCCTTGGCGCTGAAAAAGCCCTTCCAACGACAGACGGCGTGCCACCCGCCACTCTGCCTCTGAAGCGATTTGATATCCCAGCGGGCCCTCTGGATCAAGCGATCGCCGCCTTTGAGAAAACGACGCAATTGAAGGTGAAGATCGTATTGCCGGACGGGACGTTCGCGGGGTTCAATTCGCAGGGTGTGACCGGTCTGTATCTAGAAACAGATGCATTGCGCCTGCTCCTCGCCGGGACTGGGTTGAATTTCCGTGTCGAAGGCCAGAACACAGTCGTGATCGGAGTACAAGCGCGCGATACCGTCTCGGTAAATGCCACCGTCGCAGATTCTATCTCGTTGCAGAAATTCCCGGAGCCGCTGATCGATACTCCCCAGAGCGTGACCGTCGTTCCACAGTTTGTGATGCAGGACCAGGGGCTTTCCACACTTCGCGATACACTGCGCAACGTGCCCGGCATCAGCCTGGCGGCAGGAGAAGCCGGAGCGCAGGGCGACAATCTGACGATCCGCGGCTTCACCGCGCGAAACGACATTTTTCTGGACGGAATTCGGGACTTTGGAAGCTACTATCGCGACTCTTTCAACTTCGAACAGGTGGATGCTCTCGAAGGCCCGGCGGGAATCCAGTTTGGACGAGGGTCGACGGGTGGCGTCGTAAACCAGGAGAGCAAAGTTCCAGGTGTTGAGAAATTCGTCGATGTGCAAGCCCAATTTGGCACGGACCTGACACGCAGACTGACGGCCGATCTGAACAGCCCTCTCGAAAACACGATTGGCGGTACGGCATTTCGGGTAAATGCCATGGTCGAGGATGCCGGGGTCGCCGGACGCGATGCCGCCGAGGTGCGGCGCTTCGGCATTGCACCATCAGTCTCGATCGGGCTGGGGACTAAGACGCCGGCCACGTTGAGTTATGAGCATCTGTCAGAAAACGACACGCCGGATTATGGATTGCCCTGGCTGTTCAACGGACTGGCACCTGCCGATCGGCACAGCTATTTCGGGTTTCCGGATGAAAACTACCTGAAGACCAACGACGATATTCTCACCCTGAATGTTGGACATGACTTTACTCCCAACCTCAACTTGCACATGATCGCTCGCGCAGCAAACTATCCGCGGAGCGCACAGATCACCGAACCCCAGATTTGCTCGAATGCGGCACTCAGTGTTCCGGTAGGAGGCATCGTTTCGTCGCTGCCGACGCTTGCGTATAACTCAGCACTTCCGTGTCCCTACACTCCCTCGACGCCCCCGGATCAGATCACGCAGGTAAACCGAAATCAAATCCAGGTCAAAAGCGTGGAAGGCATTCTTTGGGATCAGGTCGAGACGACTTCCCGGTTCAAGACCGCCGGCATTCAGCACGATTTGGTGGTGGGCACTGAGGGCGGGCAGGAAATTTCGAATCCCATTCGGTACAGCTACACGATCAATAAGATCAATACTGTTCCCGACACGACCCTGCTGAATCCGAATGAGGATCAATCGTTTTCTGGCACGGAATACGTAACATCGATCGTCCATACGAAGTCGAAAAGCGTTGGCGCGTATTTCATCGACACCATGAAACTCGGGCGATTGTTTGAACTCACAGGGGGCGTGCGCTGGGACCGCTTCGACACCGGCTACAACCTCTATCAACCGACACCGCCGGCAGGAGGAACGGTAACTGCAGCAGTAGCGCCGATCAGCAGGCTTGATGAACAGCCGAGTTATCGAGCCGCAATCGTGTACAAGCCCTCGTCGCACGGCAGCCTCTACTTCGATTACGGAACGAGTTGGGATCCCGATGCGGAGTCACTCAGCTTGAGTGTCGGACTGGTGAACGGCAACGTAGCACCTGAAGAAAACCAGTCCTACGAGGCGGGCGCGAAATGGGGTTTCTTGAATGACCGCCTGCTGGCGGAGGGTTCGTGGTTCCGTACCGAAAAGGACAACGCACACGAAACCAGCCCGACGAACTCGAATGAGATCGTCGCCGCAGGCAATCAACTTGTAAAGGGCGTTCAATTCAGCGCAGTCGGCCGCTTGCCGCAGGGAATGGACCTTGTGCTTGGCTATGCTTATTTGGACAGCAGCGTGCTCTACTCTCAGTTCTTTCCCACTGCCGTAGGCTATCCGCTGGCCAATGTCCCTAAACAGACCTTCAACGTCTTTGCGACACATCGTTTACCCTGGCTGCTTAACGGTGGCGTTGGCGGAAACTACGTGGGCAGCCGTACGGCAAGTTCGACCGTGCCCTATGTGCCCACGGGATTCGCACCTAATCCCAACGGGCCCGGCTACGTTGTCACCAGTGTTGCCATGAAGCAGGTCCCTGGTTACTGGGTCTTCAACGCCATGCTGAAGCGTCCCATCGGCGAGAAGCTGGAGTTCCAGGCCAACGTAAACAACATACTGAACCGCTTCTACATCGATCTGCCGCATCCGAGCCATTTGATCCCAAGCGCGGGCGCCAGTGCGCTATTCGGCATCAACTTCCGATTCAAATAGGCTTGATCCGCCTGCGCAATGATTCGCACCGTTTCATATAGAACGCTCATGGAGTTCCGCAATCATGTTAATCACGATCGCTGATGTTCTGACCCCTGAGGAAGTCGCTCAGGCTCGCGCGATTCTCGACGCAGCTGAGTGGGTTGATGGTAAAGTGACCGCCGGCTATCAGGCTCAGACAGTAAAGGAGAACCTCCAGTTGGCGGAGGGAAATCCAGCCGCTATAAAGCTGGGCGAGATGGTGTTGGCTGCGCTCGCGCGCTCATCTCTGTTTATGTCGGCTGCCCTTCCGCTCAAGGTGTTCCCGCCCATGTTCAATCGCTATACCGGAGGCGGGCATTTTGGAACCCACGTCGACACAGCGATTCGTGCTTTGGCTTCGACGGGTCAGAGGATTCGCACTGATGTTTCAGCAACATTGTTTCTCACTCCAGCCGATCAATACGATGGGGGCGAATTGCTCGTTGAAGACACTTACGGTCTGCATACCGTCAAATTGCCTGCGGGACACATGGTGCTTTATCCGGCGACCAGCCTCCATCGCGTTACGCCTGTTACGCGTGGTGCTCGCGTGTCTTCATTCTTCTGGATCCAGAGTATGATTCGCACGGATGGAGATCGAGCACTCCTTTACGACCTGGACACGGCGATTCAGCGATTGGCAAAAGAGTCTCCAGGCAACCCCATCGGCGTGCAGTTGACAGGTGTTTATCACAATCTGCTTCGCCGATGGGCAGAGATGTGAGCCGTTCGTCGAAACGACCCTGCCCGCGCGTGCGGTCAAATTGCGGGTATGAAACGGGTCCGCGATGCCGCAATTCAAATTTAGATCGGCGATGTTGACGGTCCGCGATGTTAACCTTCCAACTAACCTCGTAAGGGTTGGATTTCAACGATTCTCTTTTAAGGATGGGCTCCATGAAGGGAAATTCCAAGGTTCTTGCGCAGCTGAATGAAGCTCTCCGCGACGAATTGACGGCGATCAACCAATACTTCCTGCACGCAGAAATGTCGGAGAACTGGGGCTACAAAAAATATTCGAAGTACATTAAGAAACAATCGATCGACGAGATGAAACATGCCGAGATGCTAATGGAGCGCATCTTGTTCCTCGATGGAATACCGAAAATGGAGCCAATGTCGCTCACCATCGGCAAGTCTGTGAAGGAGATGATCGAATCTGATCTACAACTCGAGCATGGTGCTGTGGCTTCGTACAACGAATCGATTCGGGTGTGCGTGGAAAACGGCGACAACGGCTCGCGCGACCTGTTTGTGAAACTGCTGAGGGATGAAGAGGGCCACGTCGATTGGCTGGAAGCGCAGGTTCACCAGATCGAGGAAATCGGTTACCAGCGCTATCTAATCACTCAGACCGAGGAAGACTGAAGCCTTCTTTCCATCCCGGTTACCCGGATCCTGATTGAAACACTATGCATCTCCCCGGAGCGATTCGGAGTCGATGGGCCTCAAAGTATGTGACACGCAGCTCGACCTCACGGGGCCTACTGATCAAAGGGGAAGATGTGCTTCCAGTCATCCTTCATGCTGATCACGATCCAGCCGTTCTTGTTTGCTTCGGTCATGAGCGTTTCGGAAAATGTACCGACGGAAGTGTCCGGCAGTCCACCGGCAGGGCCATAGGCGTATTCGCGCTGCGCGTCGTCGTGATGGACGAGCATCATCAACCGCGCCCCGTCGCCGGCCTGCGTCCACTCAAGCATCTGGGCATCGCCCGCCTTTAGGTCGGCACTTCCGGAGTTGCCGAAGGCGGCCGTGGGCCGCTTGCCGATGAACAAGTTGATGCCGATTGCCTTGCCCGGCCCGTCATCGATGAAAAATGGCTTGGGCTGACGCATGAGCACCGGTTTGCCGCTTGCATCATCGTAGGTTGTCACGATGCTCGATCCCACGACCTGCTCGGGCGGAACTCCGTACACCTTTTCGCTGTAGGTCCGCACAAACTCCTGGCCACCGCCGGTGACGATATACGTCCTGAAGCCGTTGGAGCGCAGATACTGCATCACCTCAAGCATGGGCTGATAGACGAGATCGGTATATGGCCGGTTGAAGCGTGGGGCCTTGGCACTGGCGAGCCAGTCTTTCACAAGTTGCTGAAACGATTCCGTGCTCATGCCCGCATGGGTTACGGAGACGAGCGCGAGCCAATCCGCCTCAGTAAACTTGCCCATCGCCGCGTAGTCGCGCGCAAGCACGGTTTTGAACGGGTCCTTCTCTTTCCATTCGGGATGGCTCGGAGCCATTTCAGAGACGCGCGCGAGCGCAAAAGCGGCCTGTCCGTATAAGGGATGTTCAGTCCAAAGCGTGCCGTCCTGATCGAAAGTGGCAATACGGTCCGCCGGCTCAACATACTTGGGGCTAGATCTTTCGGTGGTGCTCACGACGAAAGCAACAATCGCGGCTTTTGCAGGGCCATCCTTCCAGGATGGGAGCGGATCGCTTTGTGTCTGGTCGTCAGATGCTATTCCAAGACGGGGCGAGAGGATAGCGAGGGCACCCGACGAAATAAACGCGCGACGACTCACATTGCTCATCGCCTTTTGATCGCAACCGTCTCCCATAGCGTCTCCAATCTGCAATGTGAATTGGCACAGCGACCGCCGTCAGGCTTGCCTGACCGCGCTCGGTGTGTGCAAGTCACAGCCAATTGCTGAATACGCTTGCACGTTCAAAACGCCCAGAGTAACTGCCAAAACTGACAGTTATCCGAGCCGGTAGCTACTTGGGCCTTCCCATCCAACTGTATTGCCATCCGATCGAGACGCTCTGATAGTTCCCGCCATACCGGATGTAAGTCCCATCGCTGTAGTTGAATTTCAAGGCTTGGCGTTTGCCGACAGGAATCGCAGCAGTGCCTCCAAGGCGGGAATTTCTCTGTGTCGTAAGCGAGTTTTCCACTCCGGCGACAGTCGTCGTTCCGCCATCCCAGAAGTTGCCGTCGAGCGAGACCCAGAGCCGCGGCTTGAAGTCGTAGCTCAAGTGCCCTTCAAAGGCTCCGATGGGGTTTTGAGTTTGAGACCTGGTCCCTGGATAATACGCATTGCGCGACCAGAAATCGTTGTTCGTCGTATAAAACCATATGCCGGCGTATCCGTCCAGGATCCATTTGCCCCATCGCTGGGAGTAGCCGAATTCCGGCTTGAACGACCAGCGGTTGGTTCCCCAGTTAATCAGCTTGGTGGGATCGTATTGGCCGGTTGGTGCGATTACCTTCAGACTCGCGCCCAGCAGAACTTTCTGATGCCATTTGACAAATTCACGCGGTTGCATCGCCGGACCACCTTTAAGGTTGATCGATACTCGATAGACCGAATCCACAAGCCCTGAACGGTAAGCGTGCTGTTCGGCGCCGAACGCGAGCCCCTGAAAGTTTCCCTCCCCGTAAGGGAGGGAAGCGGCAAGATTGGCGGAGCGGCCAAAGACACCGAACGAGTGATAGTAGCTGGCGATTGAAACGTTGTATTTGCCGGTGGCGTCGTCGGTTGGGAGCGCACCATTGAAATCGAGGTTGCCGTCGTAGTAAGCCCAGGTGAGTGTCACCGCGTTAGCGTGATAGGGGGTAATCAGGTAGGCCCGCGGCGCAAGGTCTTGCGCGAAGATCATCCTCGACATAAACAGCAAGGACAAGGCTGACAGCGCGAGCAAAATGTGATGATGCCTTCCGTGTCTCCTTGTCTTCATTTCCAAGCAACCAACAGGGACCCAATTCAATCAGGTGCCTTAAGGACTTAGCGCAATATCAGACTCGATGGCCAGGCTTCGCAACTGTCATTAGTAACAGCCATGGCTTTTGGCTCCTCCCGGCCCTTGGCAGCTAATCGCGGTGGGCGGAGATCAACTTCATCTATCTCTCGTCATGCGGCAAGCATTTTCCCAGCACGAAATCCCTCTCGTCAATATGTGTCGAAGCTGTAGCCAAGGTCAGCTCTTTTATGGCTCTTCCCAATCAAGGGCGTAGATATCCTGCGTTCCGATATCTCGCAGAACAAGCGGGGAATCGTCCGGAGCGAGACCTAGCCACGGGCCGGTGTTTCCCGTAGTGGGAACGTCCGCCAAATCAAAGGCCTGTTCCACCTCGCCGTCAGCGATCCGGACTCTAAGCACCGCCGGGTTCTCCAGCCATCGCAAGCAGTAAACATAATGTCCGTCTCTTGACCAGTTCAGGTATGCCGTTCTTACCTTCGCGAGTTGTGTCCACTTCTGGGTCTGGAAGTCGAAGAGCACCAAACCGAGCAAGTCCGTCGGCATGGCCACAATGTACCTGCCATTCGGCGACCAGCGGGGGGCGAACAGGCCTCGTGACCCGGGCAGCGTGGAAACCTGGTGGGTATTCAAATCGAGCACACGGATGGTGGAATTATTGTCATCCGGTACACCGCCGAAGACAATCTTGTCTCCGTTCGGCGACCAGTCCGGAATCAGCTGAGATTCGGGATCTCCGGGCAGAAGTTGCCGCAGGTTTCCCCCGTCGGCTGCAATCAGATAGAGCCCGCTTGGTTTCCCCAATGTGTAGTCATAAAACACAATCTGCTTGCCGTCCGGCGACCAGCGCGGGGAGGCCGCCAGGAGCGGAGGGCCGCTGAGCTGTATTTTATTGCTGCCGTCAGGCTTGGTTCGGTAAAGGATGCCTTGGGGGTAAGAGACGTAGGCTACCCACTGGCCATCTTTGGAAAACGCGACGTCTTCGGCAGAGATGCCTGAGAGAAACGGCGCAAACCGGCCGGACTTCGATTCGCCGCGCTCCATTTCGCCCCGGTAATTCCGCCCCACCACGAAAAGTTTCTTGCCATCTCTGCTGGGAAGAGGGGTGAACAAACCAAGAGGGCTGGAAGTCAGCTGGATGGGCTTGTCCGTGAACGGGTGAAGAAAGGTTCCCTTTTCCGGGAGTGTCCAGATTTGTCCGTGAGATTCAAAAACGAAGTATTTTCCGTCCTGGGTCCATTTTCCGCAGCATTCATCTGGAGGATTGTGCCACCCGGGAAACAACGGGCGCAGATTCGTCCCGCGGTCCGAAACTTCCCAGAGTGAATTCCCACGGGTCTGCTCATTGATCACGGTGAACCTCAATTTACCCTCCGCCGGTGACCAGGTCGGATTAAAGACCCGACCCGTTACCGAAGCCAACTTTCGTGAGTCCGTCCCATCATTCTTGGCCAGAAACAATTCGCTTCCGGCGGAGTAAACCAACATCTGACCATCGGGAGACCAGGCCGCATCCTGTCCAATAAGAGCCCCCAATCGGCGGGGCGAGCCTCCAAGGATTGGCAAATTCAAGAGCGGGCCGGCATCCGAGGTGTGGGAGCGGTCTGTGGCGAGAATTTCGGTTCCATCCTTCGACACATCGAGAGGCTCGATCGAATCGGAACCCAGAGGAATCCCGACCGCCTCGCCCCCTGAAACAGAAACCTGCGCAATGCCGTCCGAGGTGCTGCCTCCCATGCGAAAAAGGAGCCGCGAGCCATCGGTACCGACCAGACTCTTCGACATTCCGTCGTGGGTGAGCTGGACGTAATTCGCGACCTTTGGTACGGGCAGAGGGCGTGTCAGCAAAAAGACCAGCAGTGCAGCGGGAATGATCAGCAGCCCAGCGCTGAGTACCAGCCATCGGCGTCGCCATGCGGGCTCAGCCTGTTTGGCGTGGCTGCCTACGCCCCTGCCGGTGTGGGAAGACCTCTCGATTGCTCGTGAATTCGGAGATGCGAGTGCCGGTGACTTTTGATAAGCGGGAGAGTCGAACAACTCCGCCGCGTTGCGCTGCAGTCGTTCTAAATCTTCGCGAATCTCACTCGCATGCTGGTACCGTAGCTCCCGGTCTTTTTCCAGGCATCGATTGATGATTTGCGCCAATCCAGCGGGAACATCGGGATTCCACTGCACTGGAGTGACCGGGACTTGCTGAACAATGGCGATCAAAAGCTCTCCGGTCGTATCTCCGGGGAACGGGGATATTCCGGTGCACATCTCGTAGAGGAGGATGCCAAAAGAAAAAAGGTCGGAGCGCGTATCGACCGCCCTGCCGAGCGCCTGCTCGGGTGACATGTACGCTGCTGTCCCCAGTGCAGCACCAAGGCCGTCAGTCAGGTTCTGCCGTTCCCGGAGAGATTCCGGCGCTCCGGCAAGCTCCTTCACGGGAAGCATCTTTGCCAAGCCGAAATCCAGAACCTTGGCGTTTCCGCGTTTGGTTATGAATATGTTCGCCGGCTTGATGTCGCGGTGAATGATGCCCTTCTCGTGTGCGGCTTCGAGTGCCTCCACAACATCGATGGCAACCTCGAGCACCCGACCGATCGGGAGCGGACCGTTTTGAATCAGGTGCTTCAGCGTTTCGCCGTCCAGGAACTCCATGGCGATGAACGTACGACCATCTTCTTCGGCGATCTCATAAACTGTGCAGATGTTGGGGTGGTTCAGCGCTGAAGCAGCGCGTGCCTCGCGCCGGAAACGTTCCAGCGCAACATTATCCCGCGCGATGTTATCGGGCAGGAACTTGAGCGCGACGAAGCGGCCGAGGACGGTGTCCTCCGCTTTGTACACCACGCCCATACCACCGTCGCCGATCTTCTCCAAGCCGCGATAGTGAGAGATGTTTCCGTCGCCCATCGGTGGTCATCCCCAGACAACCGAACTTCTGTTTTTCAATCATAATCGTCGCAATCGTTTGACTCTCGCCGGTCTGGGTTTTGACGGGGTTAATAGCCGACTCTTTAGCGAAAGGTCTTATGGCGTTTCTTTTGCGATCGGTGCACGGGCCTTGATCCTCGTACCCTGACCCGGGCTGGACGAAATCTCGAATTGGCCGCCAATCAAGTGGAGTCTCTCGCGCATGCTGATCAGGCCCAGTCCTGCCGCCAGTTTGGCGCTCTCTACATCGAACCCGACGCCATCATCGCTTATTTCGAGGCTAAGTTCATGGTCCGAACTGGTCAACGCGACTGTGATGTTCTTCGCGCGGCTGTGCTTCAGCGCGTTCTGCATTGCCTCTTGCACTACTCTAAGGAAAGCGAGCCCAACCATACTGTCCAATTTGTCCTGAAGCTGATCGCAAAAACAGTGAACTGGGATACCAAGCTTTTCAGAGCATTCACGGCAATGACTCTTGACGGCGACAGCCAGGCCGAGGTACTCCAGCGCCGACGAATGCAGATCATGCGCCAGGCGGCTCACCTTGTCGGCGATCTTTCCGACCTTGGCGGCCAGTTCCTCCAGGCTAGCGTGCATCATTTCCGGACTTCCTGAAACTGGCTTGCCGGCGCGAAGCATTTGAATCTTCAAAACAGCCAGCGACTGCCCAATATCATCGTGAAGCTCTCGCGCAATGCGCGTACGGTCCGAGTCCTGGGCGCTCATCATTTTGCGACTGAGGTCATCGCGCGCTTCTTCCGATTCGCGCAGGCTTTGCATGGCTCGCTTGAGAAAGGTAATATCCTTGGCTACCGCTGTCAGACTGCGTGGCGAGCCTGTAAGGTCGTCGCGGACAAGCGAGAAGTCCATATTGACCCAGACTGGTTGTCCATCTGTTCTAACGACACTCACGTTGGTCGAGTAACGGCCTATTTCACCGGCAATAAGCCGCTCCAGGCCGGCCTCGCAATCAGGCCATGATCCTTCAGGCAGGAAGAACTCCTTGAAGCTCTTCGTGAGCAGGTCTTGTTTCGCGCGGCCAATGAGTTCACAAAGACTGTTATTTGCAGTCAGCAGTCTGCCATCTGGCGTCAATTGTGCGATGCTGACCGCGAGGCGCTCAAAGGCCTCGCCCCAGGTGTGCTCTTGAGTATAGGCATTTGGCTCTTCGTGAGAGTTGCGCTTGAGCATTCTTTGGCTCTGGGAGATGAACCTTTATGAAGCCGAAGGTCCGGGAGTCACACCGAAGCATTATAGCTTGAATGCAACTCGGATAATGCGGCAGTGGCGCAGGTAGACCTACTCCATTTGGAGTAGTGAACCAGGTTGTGCTCCCAGCTTTGTCCGCCAGCCTCTCTTCCCAGATGCCAATCTGCGCGGGACCCTCATTTTTGCATCGAATTGCCTTCGTTGCTATAATTCCGCCGGGCGATCCGGACATCGCTCCCTTCACGTCACTCCGGGCCTCTTGTCAACGAATTCCTGAGGAGGCAAGCATGTACTCCGATCTTCTTTTCTATGAAGCATCCGATGGAGTGGCCGAGGTGTATCGGACGAAACATGGCTCGATCGACCTCGATCGTCACGAAACTGGTTGGGGCAGCAACTGGACTCATCTTGTGAGTGGGCAATTTGGCCTCCCCGGTCTATGTCAGCTCATTCTTTACGACGCAGCCTCAGGGACCATTCGGATAGAGTCGGTCATCACAACTCCAGATAACGTTGGCGGGGAGACACTCGTTAAGGAAATTCCAAACTGGCGCCCAGGCTGGACGCATGTCGTAGCCGTAAGTTTCGTGGAGGGGCCCCAGCAACTGTTCTTCTGCGACGCAGACTACCTCAAAAAAGGTCTGGGTCTCTGCGAACTTTATAACGTGTCCTCGTCCAGCCCATGGCTGTCGCTCGCGCGTCAGTACGCGAACTTCGGTGATGGCGTGACGCATGTTGTTCCCGGTAGATTCAGTAGCAAATTTGCATCGGGTCTAGCCTTCTATTACGCCTTCAACGGGACGGGAAATTTCTACGAGGCGGATCAGGACACCCTGTATTCCGTGAGCGATGGTTTTGGAGGGTTGCCAAAGACGGTGACACAGGTTGTTCCTGGCAACTTCGGCGGCAGTCAGCAGACCGGGCTGCTCTTCTACGACCCCCCCGGTAACGTCGGTTACTTCTACTCGGTCGACAACGGCGTCATCCACCTCCTTGAGGCAAATACAGGATGGCAAAACTACTGGGACCTGATTATTCCAGGGAATTTCAGCGAAGGTACGTATACCGACCTGCTGTTTTACAGCAAGGCGAGGGGTACCGGGTCGTTCTATCGCACCAACCACGGGGCCATCGCCCAAATCGGCCTCTACACCGACTGGCGCCATACCTGGGCGCAAATCCTGGCAGGAACCTTTGCTCCGGCTGTCACCACCACGCCACCCCCACCGCCGGCAACGGTGATCCCCTCGATCGTGCTGTTTGATCCGCAGAATGACTTCTATTCCCTTAAGCTCACAGGATCGGGCTTCGAACCCGGTGAGACCGTCTCGCTCCAGCTGACCTGGACGGATCAGAATGTGCCGCCCCAGAGCATCACGGTGACGACCCCGGCGAACAGCTCTGGAGGATTCGTCTACACATATAGCGGAAGCGGCGGTGGAGTTTGCATTCCATTCCGGAGATGGTCCGTCATCGGAACCGGCCTCACAAGCCACCGCCAATCCAGCCCCGTCTCGGCCGGATGTCCGTGAAGAAAGCGATATCCACATCTCCGGCAAAGTACGAGCCCGAATCGTAATCAGCATGCGAGCGAGACTTGCTTAAAATGGACGAAGTGGATCGCTTAGTTCTCGCGCAGGGCAACCATGGGTTCCACGGTCATGGCGCGGCGCGCCGGCAAATAGCACGAAGCTAAAGCGGCCGCCGCGAGCACCAGGCCCACTCCGATGTATGTCACCGGATCCCAGACGTTGACGACAACGAAACCGCCTACCGCCTTCGCTGCGAGCAGGGCGATGGCTAGCCCGACACCGAGACCAGCACCGAGGATTGCAATTGACTGGCGATAGATCATTTTGAAGATGGTGCCGCGCGTTGCTCCAAGAGCCATGCGTAAGCCGATCTCATGCACACGCCTTCCGACGGTGTAAGAGATCACGCCATACAGACCGATCACCGCCAGGGTCAAACCTAGTCCCCCCATGATCGCGGCCATCGATGCGCCAATCTGGAAAAGCAAGAGGCCGTTCATGGTGTAAAGTCCCTGGCGCATGCTTTGCACCTGGAACACAGGAAGCTGCGGCTCAATGCCATGAACGGCTTTCTCCACCGTGGGGGCCAGCGCCATCGGGTCCTGTTCTGTCCTGAGTTGGAAAACCATCAGGGTGTTGCCCTTCGAGTGCTGCGCGTAGGGGATGTAAAAGAAGGGCTGCGATTTTCCGCCGCTGAAGAGCTGGAAGAGGGCGTCGCGCGCAACGCCGACCACTTCCACCCGGCGATCCTTCTCGCTGGCCAATCGGAAAGTCCGTCCGACGGCATTCTGATTGGGCCAGAATTTCTTTGCCGCGCCCTCGCTGATGACAGCAACATCTCTTCCGTGCTCGTTATCCGCATCGGTAAACGCTCTGCCGCCGACGAGGTCAATCCCCATCACGCTGAAGTACTCCGGCGAAATGACATTGAAGTTTGCGTTCTGGTCGCTCGGATTTGCTGGAACGGGGGCGCCGTCGATCAGCATCCTGTCGCCCCCATTTCCCAGGTAACCCATGGGGATGGCATTGGCGTGGCTCACGAAATCAACCCCGGCAAGCTGATGCAAGCGAATAGAAATATTGCTCGCCAGCGCGCGCATCTGCGAATCGGTTAACCCGATCTCGTTGCCGTCAATGACGAAATTCAACACTTGATCCGGTCTGAAGCCAAAATCCATCGTCTGCATGGCGGAGAGACTGCGTACAAACAATGCCGCCACGACCAGCAACACTAGCGATCCTGCAATCTGCAGCGTGACGAGACCGTCCCGCAGCCAATGACGTCCACCTGTGACTCCGCGAGAGCCCTCGTGCAGCACGCTGTTGATGTTTGACTTGATGGCCCGCAGAGCAGGTGCGACGCCGACCACCACCCCAGCCAGCAATGCAATCGAAAACGAATAGAGAAAGATTCGCCAATCGAAGTTGAAGGCCAGCAGAACCGGAAGATCGGCATGGAGGTCGAGATGACCGAGCGCGCCGCCAGCCCACACGCCCAAAACCACGCCGGCAATTCCTCCCAGCAGTGCCAGCGTCACGCTCTCCGTAACCATCTGGCCAAGAATGCGCGCGTGCCGGGCACCCAACGCCGTGCGAATTGCCATTTCCCGCTCTCGTACTGTGGCGCGCACCAGCGCAAGATTGGCGACGTTGACGCAGGCCAGCAGCAACACCATCACTGCGAGTGAGAGAAACAGTCCCGCGATGATATAGATCGTGTTCGGATCGCCGGTGTTGATGCGAAGGGTGCGCTCGGGATAAGCCTCGATGGTGAGGTTCTTTTCAACGTCAGGGTGGAGGCGATTGATATCCTGTGCCACCAAGGCCAGCTCGGCGCGTGCCTCCTTCAGGCTCGACTCCGGACGCAGTAGACCCTGGACCGTCAGCGTCCTATTCTGCCAGTTGTTGATCGCGTCGGCGGGAGTTCCAGCCACCGGCAGTTCTGATAGCGGCAGAAAGGCAGCGAGGCCGAGGAAACTCTGCAGGCCGTGAAATCCCTTCGGCCCCACGCCGACAATCGACATCGGATGCCCGTCGAGCGACACGGCTCGGCCGACGACGTTGGGATTGCCGTTGAATTTCTTCATCCAGTAGTCGTAGCTTAGGACGACCACCGGATCCTGATTCAGAACCTCTCCCTCGCTGCGCACGAAAAGCCGGCCGGCCGCCGGTTTCAGTCCGAGGCTATCGAAGAAGTTTCCGCTGACGTATCCAGTCATCAGCCGGTCCGGCTGCTGGCCCGGCACTGCCAATCCATCCAGACTGACCGTGTAGGCAATAACGTCGCTGAACGAGCGAGTCGAATGCGCACGGACTTCCTTGTACTCATTCCAGGAGAAGACCCCTTGCAGCGGGCCATTGTTTTCGCGAGGAGTCAGTGTCGTAATCTGCGCGGGGTTCGCCACCGGCAGAGGCTTCAGCAGCAACGAATTCACCAGGCTGAAAACGGCCGTATTGGCCCCGATGCCCAGGGCCATGGTCAAGATCGAAGTAATCGCAAAGCTTGGCGACCGACCGAGCTGGCGCAGCGCAAAGCGAAAATCCTGGATCAAGGTCCGCATGCGAGCCTCCGCAGATTCAGGGAATGTGCAGTCAGTCATGCAGTTTTGAGGCCAATCGGTTGAGGAGGCAAGTCATCCATTTAGTTCCCCATGCAGTGTTCCGCTGCTGCTGTTGATGGTTTTCTTGTGCGATTTCGAAATGGAGTGTCCGAAACCGAACAAGCGGGCAACTCCGTCTCAAGGCGAAACCTCCCACCCAGACTTGTCGCGCCTGGCCGAAGAGAATTCAAAATGAATCCAGTGGGCGCCCCTAGAGTACGCGAGGGGCCATCGCCATTCCAGAAGTAGTTATAGAACAGAGCTACTTCCGCATTGCCCACCACTCGCTCAGCCATGCCGCTTCCGCAGCTGCGGGAGGACGCAACAGAGGCAACGTCCGCAGGTCCATCGCTGAATGGAAGATGACGGGGAGCAGCACTGTTGTCAACAACCAGTTCGCTCAGGATAGGCCCTGAACCCGAGATCTTGGGCGCAAACAAAACCAAGAATCAGAGATTTATTCTCCCAGACAAAGGCCAATCCGTGAGCGGATTTGATGGCCGTGGCGATCGTCATACAATCGTCTGGCGGCGATTAATGTCATCAAATGGGAGAGAACTCACCCATGAGTAACGCTAAGCGCACCATCTTTCGCGGAGCTCGCATTTTCGACGGCGATTCCGATGGGCTTATCGAAGGCTACGATGTGATGGTCGCAGGCGCGACGATCGAAGATGTAGTTCCCACCTCGGCCGTCGTACATCCGGATGCAGACATCGTCGATTGCGGCGAGCGTGTGCTGATGCCAGGCCTGATTGACGCTCACGTCCACGTCTACCTTGCGGGACTGAACCTTACGCGGCTGTCGCAGACGCCCATGTCATATCTTTCACACTACGCCGCAACGTTTCTGCATGCCTGCCTTGATCGTGGATTCACAACCGTCCGGGATGTCGGTGGCGCAGACGTCGGCCTTGGACAGGCCATACGGGAAGGTCTGCTCCAGCGCGTGCCACGGCTGTTTTACGGCGGACGCGTCATCAGCCAGACCGGCGGTCACGGAGACTTCCGACCTGGGGATCATCGGTTAGACGACGTCATGTGTTGCGGTTGCGGTCACACAGATCCTATGGCGGTAGTGGCCGACGGCGCGGACGCAGTGCGCCGTGCTGTGCGCGAGGAACTGCGGCGAGGCGCGTCGCACATCAAGATTATGGCTTCGGGCGGAGTCGCTTCGCCAACCGATCCGCTGGAGCGCTCCCAGTATTCCGACGAGGAAATTCGAGCGGCGGTCGAGGAGGCAACTCGCGCTGGGTCGTATGTAGCAGCTCATTGTCATCCCGCGGAGGCAGTCCGCAGGGCGGCGGAACTGGGCGTGCGTTCCATTGAGCATGCAACTCTGGTTGATCGCGAAGCTGCTGAGATTGTGGCTGCCCGCGGATCGTTTGCGGTCCCAACCATGGCCACTATCTTTGCCCTCGCCGAAGAGGGCGAGCAGCTTGGCCTACCGCCGGTGAACCTTGATAAGCTGCGCCGCGTCTCCGACAAGGCCCTTGAAAGCCTCGGCATTCTAAAGCGCGCCGGCGTGAAGATGGGCTTTGGCACCGATCTGTTAGGACCGCAGCACATCCACCAATGCACGGAGTTCACACTCCGCGCCCAGGTGCTGCCCGCCATCGACATCCTGCGCTCAGTATGCGTGCTCAACGCCGAACTGATGGGCCAAGCTGGTACTCTCGGCTGCGTGCGCAAAGGAGCAGCGGCGGACCTCTTGCTTGTGAACGGAAACCCGCTCGACGACATCTCGATTCTCTCCCAAAGCGGCGACAGTCTGGCTGCGATTGTAAAGGCTGGAGAGTTTCATAAGCGCGCCATATGAAGGTTTCGCGCGAAATCGTCACGGCGGAAACCTCGATCATCGGGATTTCGGGTGTAGTAGCGAGCCGATCGGTCGATGTCGGCGACGGTGATAAAAGGTGTAACGGTGAACCCGTCGCGCGCGGGCATCTCGTAGCTCCTTTGTAAGCTGCTCATTGACGACTCCAATTCCGATGAACAGTGCTCATCGGCTGATTCTGGTTCTTTCGTTTCCTGCCTGCCGGTGATTAAGCCTGGCGGAGAAAGGCAAAACAATTGGATCGAGCTATCGCGCGACGGTTTGGTATCGGAACCAGCACGCCGCGCCTTCAACTGTGCGAAGACGCCATAAAGCCCCTGACCAGGGCAGCAATCTCATCGGCAGCCGTGTCGAGTGCGAAGTGGCCACCGTCAACAATGTGGACTTCGGCGTTCGGAACATCCTTGCGGTAGCTCTCTGGCTCGCTCGGGTCAAACGATGATTCGTATTTGCCCCAGACCACGAGCAGCCGCGGTTGGTTTTCGCGCATCCAGGCCTGCCACTTTGGATAGGACTCCACATTGGTGCGGTAGTCGTAGAAAAGATCGCTCTGGATCTCGGCTTGGCCTGGCCGGTTCAGAAAGTAAAACTCGTCGGTCCAGAGGTCGGGATCGTGGCGCTCCACGTCAGGATCGTCTCCGACGTGCCGCGCACGCGTGGTCGCGAGCGACAAGAGATTGATTCGCAAAGCGCTCTCATTGGCAGCGCGATCAGCCCAAAAGGCTCGCCGCGTCTTCCAATTCGCGCCCAGGCCCTCGTTGTGCGCGACCGCGTCTTGAACAATGAGAGCTTCCACGCGCTGCGGATGCGCAAGGATCATGCGAAAGCCCACTGGACCGCCGTAATCCTGCATGTAGAGCGTGTAGCGCGAGAGGCCCAGTGCCTCGGTGAAGTGGTTCATGATCTCGGCGTAATTGTCGAAGGTGTATGCGAATTTCTTCGGGTCCGGCCAGTCACTGTGTCCGAAACCGGGGTAATCAGGCGCTATCAGGTGATGGCGATCGGAGAGCCTTGCGAAGAGCGGCTCAAACATCCGCGACGAAGAAGGAAGTCCGTGCAGCAGGAGAAGCGCTGGGGCATTTTTAGGACCAGCCTCTCGGTAGAAAATCGACAGGCCGTCGACCTGCAGGATGCGATAGGTGGTTGGGTAGTTCATCGAAGATTCCTTCTCTTGCGCCGAAAAAACCAGCTGCCAAGGCGAGGTCAGGCACCGATGGCAGGGAGGCAATCAAGTGAGATTCAGATCGTGCCTTCAGCCATCGAAAAGCACAATGGGGGCCAACCCCACTCGTTAGTTGCGAGCCTCGATCCAGCGGGGATCAGCCAGCCCCCGACCGCACTTACGTCAGCGCCCGCCGTGCGCAAGACGAGGTCCGAGTAGAAGAGAAACTCACCACTAATCTCAAGCGGCTGCTCTTCTCTTGTTGAGTGCCGGTAGAAGAAGTTTCAGAAGCGCTTCATCAGAGAACGGGTTCTGACCTGAGATCAGCTCGCGATCTTGAAGGACGTAGCTCTTCCATGGAGCGAGCACGCTTACGTCACCACCCGCTGTACGCAAGGCGACGTCGGGGTAGAAGAGAACCTTTCCATGAATTTCAAGCGGTTCTCGCTGCTGCTCTTCCGCAGTCGAAAAGATGGTCATCTTATATCCGGCATAGATCCATCCTTTAGCCTTGGCCTGTGCTCCAGCGGTATCGCCCGCCGATAGTGCGGCGACAAACTCCTTCGATTCGGGAAGCGCGGAGAGCAGTGAAATCGGGCCGTGGCAGAGCACCGCCGTAGGCTTGGAGGTTTTATGAAAGTGCCTCATCACGGTGCCGGCGTCGGGATCATCGAGAAGATCCTCCATTGGGCCATGGCCGCCGGGGACGAAGACAGCGTCATATTGATCGAGGCCCGATGCGATGACATCGGAGATGCGACTTGGATTTTCGAGCCCGGTCAAGGTGTCGCGGAACCTCATATAGTCGTTAAGCTTTGCCTCGTCCCCACCAAAGAAGTCGGGCACAGCGGAATGAAGATCCAATTGCGGCGCGTTGCCTTTGGGGTTGGCGAAGGTGATCTCGTAGCCCTCCTTCATCAGGGCGCGAACCGGAACCGTCAACTCGTTGAGATAGTAGCCAGCGCCGCGATAGCACCCGCCATTTTTTAACGGCAAGCCGTATCCGCTCGAGACCAACACTAAGACTTTTCCTTTTGATGCCATTTTGTTCTCCTTTTTGAAAAATGGAACTGAGACTGATGCCAGATCGGGATGTGTCAATTATTTGCTTCGGATAATATGCGGTGGACCGAGGTAAGGAAACTCATCAAGAAAATCGTCGTGAGGCCCAACATGATCTCCTGTCACCTTCCCGTTGGTGAGAATGGCGAGGAAGAGGTCGGAGACATCGTCGATGAGCGCCCTGCCGTTGTCCGGGAAGGACGCGGGATGTTTCGGGTCGTAGCGCAAGAGGTCTGGCAACAGTCTTCCAGCCACTTGCATTGCTTCTTCCGATGAATACCCGCCTGTATGTTCCAGAGCGTGGGCGAAGACAGGAACGAAGCGTGCATCGTCCGCTGGCTCCCCGGCTAGGTAAGCGTCGTTCTGCTCGCCGGAAAGAAAGGGAGTTTGGTTGGGCCTCGCCCCGCGATCCGCCTGGATCCAGCTCCCACCTGTGCTGTCGGTTGGAATCAATGTGCGAGCCCACAGCCCAACCTCTTTCGGACCAAGAAGGGAGTTCGGCATTTCCAGCACGACACTGCAAGTATCTTTGTCTGCGAAGAAATCTCCGCTCGTGAACTGAAATTTGTTGAGCGTTCCCAGTACGTCGAAGAAGAAAGGATCGCTACGCCAACCGGCGAAGAACCGGTGGTCCCCAGCCTGCGTCCCATGCGCCTCGCGCCCTGTCGACACCGGCACTCCCTCAACAATAACCTTCCCGCCAGTGCCTGCGGCGGCCTCAGCGCCCTCAACGCTGCGCAGCGTCGCGGTCTGTTCGCCACCTTCAACCGACGCGAAGCGCACCTCATAACTGATATCGGCGACGGCATCGCCATCCGTATCGATCTTTAGCTCGTACCGGGCCTCGGGCGCGAACGGCTCGGAGGTAGTAGGCCCCGTCGGATTAAGGCCGACCGACGGATGAAAGTTCATAATGAGGATCGACTTGCCCGGGTCGCCGGGCTTGGGAAAGGCATACAGATCGGTCAGGTCGAGGCGGGCGTCCCCGCGCGGGAATCCAATATTGGGACCGGAGTAATGGTGTGACATCGTCAACCTTTCCTGTTGTCTGCTCTCAAGTCACAGCGTTGAGCGAACGCATCCGCGGTTGATGCAGGTTATGGCTGGGGGAATCCGAACATCAACCAAGATTGATTGGCTACCCAATGCGGGTATAGCTCCGTCATCTGGTCGAACAGTTCCTGGTCGGACTTCGCGGCTTTCTGCAGCCGATCGAAGGCCTGGAGGTAACGCTTGGTGTCCTGGATCGTCGAGGGAGAGTCGGGCGCGCCAGGCTTCTTGTGACCGGCGACGACAATCACCGGGTTCAGCGCCGCTAACCGGTCGAGCGCCGCGATCCAATTCTTTCGACTCTCGGGGGTGGTGTCGCCGACGTACATGCGGCACTGGTTGTACACAACGTCGCCAGCCGCGATCAGGCCGATCGATGGAACGTGTAGAGACGTCGAATCCGGACAATCGGTGCGGCCCTGCTCGATGATGCGCAATTCGTGGCCCTCAAGCGTGAAGGTGTCGCCCTCATAGGGCTCAGGCGAGACCAACTTCGTGGGCACTTGCCCAGGAAACAATTGTCGGGCGAATTGGCTAAGCGGGGGAACAAACGACGACTGCATGGCCTCCACCGTCTTCGGCGTTGCTATCGCCCGGGCGCCTGGGAAACGGTCGAGGAGAACGCTCAGACCGTAGAAGTGGTCGAAATGGCCGTGCGTTATATAGATGGTCTCGAGGTTGCGATTGTGCAGTGCAATCCAATCCGCGAGAGCCTCCGCCTCAGCCACTGTCCCCATTGCGTCCACCAGCACCGCGTCGTGCTCGCCGAAGATCAACGTCGACGTGATCGGGTCAAAGCCGAGCGGCTCGCCGAAGGGCTTTGGCCGCTCGCCGACCATAGCCTTCCCGGGGGCGGTAAAAACGTTCACGCTAAGCGTGTTCGGTCCATTTTTGCCGTCCATTTGGTACTCCTTTCGATGTCGGAGCGGGGGACTGCTCAACGCGACATTGGCAGAAGCGCGACGACGAATCCATTGGACGAACGTATCGCTCCATACCAAAGTATTGGTTGGACGTTGCGGTCAGGAACGGGCATCGTTATATCCCAATGGGCGCCGCTCGATCTGCTGTGGGGGAAATGCCGGGAGGAAGAAGATGACGACCCGACGCAGTTCTCGTAAACTCATCGCCGCTGCTTGATGAAGGTGATCGAATCCCTGCCAGCCAGACGATTTTTCCGGTTCCGGAACCAACGGGAATATTCCACAATCGAAGCTGCTTAACACGGCGCTCATGACGGATGCGGTAGACCGACTTGCGTTGCCCCACTCCAATTCGCGACAAAGCGCCATATCTGGTTCGAATATGTCGAGGACCGTAGCACAACTAACAGTCAGAGTTTAGAGACAGCATCGCGGGCCAGGGCTTCCTCGATGATCGGAGTGTCGTTCTCGTTAAAACCCCCAACGGTGAGTTGGAAAACGGCCTCGCCTTTCTTCACGTAGATATGGGTGGCCAAGCCCCCGATCCTCCTCACGAAGGCGTCGTCACCGATTCCGGCAACCGGCGTCACGTTGGGCTGTTTTTTGGAGTTAATGAAGCGATCCGCCGGCGTTAGCTGCCCGGCTGGACCGAAGAGGGTGACGGTGACGCGCTTGCCCATCGGAGAATTTTCGCCCGGTTGGGACCAGGTGCAGACCCGACGCCCGGTAGGGGTTTCACTCATATGTTGGCCGGCTGCGACGGAGGCGCCGAGGACCTCGCTGACGCGAGCCTGCGTGAGGAGCGAGCAAGCGTCGTCTTCGGCTTGAAGTGCGAGAGCGGAGAACGTGGCGAGGAGAACCACAACAATTGTCTTCGGAAGCATGGAGAAATCCTCCGGATTGTATTATCCCGCGACCCGGATGAATTGGAACGTTATCGATTTGCGACTGAACGACTCCCATTGCATTTTTCAGAATTTAAAGAGAATAAGAAAATGTCTATTCGTTCAAATGCCTTCGAAGATCCTCGGGGTGGCTGCTATGCGCGTATGCGGTTTCGCGGGAGATGCGCTGGTTTCGAACAAGCTCCGCCAGAGATTGCTCGATCGTTTGCATCCCTTCAGACCGGCCGGTTTCGATGTTTGCCCGGAGCTGATGGTCGTCTCCGCGGCGAATGAGATTCCGAATTCCGCTGGTGGCCATCAGGATCTCAACTGCCGGATAGCGATCGATGCCGTTGACGGCGGGCAGGAGCCGCTGGTGAATGACCGCCAGCAAAGCTAGAGAGAGCTGGCGGCGGATCTGGGATTGGAAACCGGACGGGAAGATATCAAGAATGCGCGAGATAGCCTGCGCGGCGTCGTTCGTATGCAGGGACGTAAGAACCAGGTGTCCGGTTTCGGCAGCGGTCAGCGCGGCTGCCATGGTTTCGCTGTCGCGCATCTCGCCGATAAGAATCACGTCGGGATCCTGCCGCAGGACGGCGCGAACAGCCTGGGCAAAGCTGGGTGTATCCATGCCCAGCTCGACCTGCTCGACCAGAGATTTCTGGTTCGGGTGCTGAAACTCGACTGGATCTTCAATCGTGATGATGTGATCATGTCGGCTGCCGTTGATCCTATTGATCAATGCCGCCATCGTGGATGTTTTGCCGCATCCAGTGGCTCCCGTCAAAAGAATGAGGCCCTGCCGCCGCTCAGCCAGTACGGAAAGAGACTGCGGCAGATTCAGCGATTCCAGAGTGGGTACCTCGTTGGGAAGAAGGCGGATGGAGGCTGCGAGCGTACCTCGCTGGAAGTGAAGATTGGCGCGAAATCTTGCGGTTGTTCCACGAACAAAGCAGAAATCGAGGCATTTGCGCTCCCTCAGTTCCTCATACTGGTTTGTCGACAAGAGAGGCTCGAGAAGGCTCCAGATGTCCTCGGCTGTGATATCCGGGCCGGGAACCGCTTTGAGGGCGCCATTCACTCGAAACGTTACGGGCGAACCGTTTACGAGGATGATGTCGGAGCCATTGGATGCAATCGCGAGTGCCAGCAACTGATCGAGAGAACTCGATGTATCGGCATCCGAGCCATCACTTAGGTCGACCTGAGCTCCCACCGCATCTGATTGTTTATTTCGATACATGCGTAACAGCGGAACCCCTCCGGAGAAATCTTAAACCTCACCAGTCTCACCGCCATTGCAGAAGTGACCCCAAAAACAGTTAAGGGGAGGGCAGTCCACGAACCGGGCACGACCAAAGCCAGACGTGGTGTATTACTTCGAGGCGCGATCGAGCCGAGACCAGCTCGCCCGTCATCAGTTGATACATCGCATGTCCGGGAGAGAGTTGGCGCGGGAGGAACCACGTCCGATCGGGTACCGACAGTAGCGTTCTTAATCTTGTCCTTCTTGTCTTTACGCTTCTCGCTGCTTTTCGCCATAATTTCCCCTGGAAGAGCACACCCTCGTGCGGCCCCTAGCCCGGGAGCGATGCGTCTGTCGATGAACTACGCCTGCCTCCCGATCTTGACAACTGTCAATCTGCTAGCGAGCACGAACTTGTCCGCGTTTGTTACGGAGATGATTTTCGATAAGTGAGTTGGCCGGTTGGAGAAAACTGATTCGGTTGCGTTTTCAAATGAGCACCCGATAGTTTTGTGTTGCGTGGAGGGTGTTCCTAGCCGAGCGGTCACTTCTTCGTGCCCAGGTAAGCTAAGGCCTCTTCTTGCATTCGGCGATTGGCTGCACCGAGGAACAGGTGCTCACAGCCGCGACCGAGTCTCTCAGAAACGAACCAAGAGAGGACGGCAAGCTTGGTCGCTAACAATGACGTTTTCAACGTTAACAGTCTTTCGACCTCGCGATTTACCTGACCGGCGCTATAATCACAGGGTTTCTAGGTGGGGAAAAAGACAATCCATAATACTCTCGTCGGGGGTGTTGGGAATGTTGAATCTACCAGCCATCACTAGCTTCGCCGTCGTGCGCCAAACCGATCCTGGTGACATTACTGTTTTGGGTGACATCGACTCAAACAGCGTCGTATATCTCACCAGTACCGGCGGCAACATTCACATTGAAGGCAAGATCGACGGCACCAGCTTCGTCTATCTCCAGGCAACCCTCGGCAACGTCACCATCGACGGCAAGATCGACGGTGGCAGTACGGTCACACTCAAGGCCGGCCAAAACGTCACCATCGGCACCACCGGGGGCGACGGCAACGAGAAGATCGACGGCAACTCGACCGTCACCATCATCGCGGGCGCAAACATCATCTTCGGCAGCTACATTCACAAAGCCACTGTCAACATGACAGCGCACGGCACCATCACGCTGCCCGATGAAATCGACTACTCGGGAACCGTGCAGGCCATTGCAGACGGCAACATCTCACTCTCCTTCATTCACGGCAGCAGCAGCGTCTCGCTCGTCAGCAACCGCGGCACCATCACCCTCACACAAGATGTTGATGGCTCCAGCGGCGTCACGCTCACGGCCGCCGGAAACATTGGTATCGGGACCCTCAGCGGCAATCAAAACATTCAGGGCAACAGCTTCGTCTCCGCCACATCTGGCGGCACCATCTCGCTCGGCGGTCAGATTGACGGCTCCAACACGGTCGTCGATTTCCTGGCCTGCAAATCCATCAACATCGGACAGGGCATCTCGGGGGGTGCTTCGGTGCGACTCTTGACTGGAGCAGGCGGCGGATCCATCACGCTCGGCGACCCCATCACCGATTCCGGAACCAACGTCATCTCATTTCCCGTCGGCGCAATCGTCCCCGCTCCAATCATTCAAAACAGCGCCACCTTTACCCAGTCAGCCTGGGCTGCAACCGACACGGAATGTCTAGCTACGCCGAAGAGCGGCACCTGGTGGGAGAATTGGTCGCAGACTTTTGGCTATGTCGTCGCACCCGCAACAATCGTTCCCCATACACTCGCAGAACTTGCCGCTGCCGTCGCCGGCGCGGGCAGAGAAGACGAAACACCGGTAAAAGCCGTCGGTGGAGGCTGGTCTTTCACCGATGCCTCACTGCCGATGCAGGATGCTGCAAGCGTTGACCAGGCCTCCATCATGCTCAAAGGCCGCTCGGGTCAGCAAGATATGCAGAACCTTTTGCAATATCTTTCCAACCGCGCCGCAGATCCAATGGACCTCCTCCCCGGTGCAGTCACGAACAACGCAACATTCTCCACCGCCTACGATCAAACCACCATGCGCCAGATCACCGCAGGCGGCGCGCAACTTCCCACTCCGGCAAAACCCGTGCGCCTCATTGACACCCGGGCGCTCTGCTCCAGTTTGCAATGTCTGCTGCCAGGAATCCGCGCGCCGTTGAATGATCCTGCACGCGGGCCCGTACCCGGCGCCGATGAAATTCTCTTCTGGGTTGAAGCCGGCATCACCATCGCCGATCTCCAGCAACTGCTGGATCATCAATTCCCGCGTCTCGCTTTTCGCGCCACCGGCGGCTCACCCGGCGCCACGCTCGCCGGCACACTCTCAACCGCAACCCACGGCGGCGAGTTTGCATGGCCGCTCCTCGTCGATTCCGTGCGCGCCATTCACCTTGTCGGCCCCGGCGGTGAAGAGTGGTGGATCGAAGGCGACATACCCGTCGCCGATCCAGTCAAGTTGGAAAAGCGCTACCCCGCCATCACCCCCGCGCATTTCATCGGCGGCGCATGGTCGACTCCCGCCCTCCCCGGACTCACGCCACAGGACGTGCTCAACGCCGTCACCGTTTCCATGGGCACCATGGGTGTCATCTACTCCGTCGTCTTCGAGGTCGTTCCGCAATTCGGCATCCGCCAAATCACCACTTCAACGGAGTGGTCCACCATCCAGCAAATGGCCGGCGTCACCACCGCGCAACTGCAAGCAGGGGACGCGGCCGCCAATGTCAAAATTCTCAATTTCCTCATGGATGGCACCGCCAACGGCACCGGCATTCCCAAAGCCGACAACGTCTACATCGATCTCGCCATCAATCCCTTCAATCAGGATTGCTGGATCATTAATCGCTCCGTCACACCATCACTTCCCGACGACTCTAACAACTTCATGGCTGCCAATCCCATCACCACGCTGGGCATCATGATGTCGCAACAAGATAATTTCAGCAACAACCAACTCATTGCCCGCATCTTTGACTTCTTCGACTGGCAAACAAACCCCATCGGCTTTGCCACGAACAATATCGGCGAGGCCACAGCCCTGATCAACTACATCTTGACGCAACCCAACCCGCTCGTCGCCGCAGTCGCTGTCAGTTGCGTGCAAGTCCAGGGCAACATCGTCAATCAATCAGGTCAACCCACCCGCGGCATGCAATTCTTCGGCGACCTGCTCAGCGGCTTCTTCCACACCATGCAAGGCACCCTCCCCGGCATCAACGCCGATGCAACCGACATCGCCTACAAAGTCGGCGCCATCGGATGGCCCAACTCCGGCGTCCCCGGCCGCGGCCTGGAGATCGCGCTCGACCAAACCAACGCCTTCACCTTCCTGCAAAACGTGCTCTTTGACAACATTCTCCTCAAGACCATGCTCAAGAACAACAAGCCGCTCGTCGGCTATATCTCCATTCGCGTCTGCCCGCAAACCACCACGCTTCTCGGCATGCAGCAATACGGCCCGCATTCCATCATGCTCGAGGTCGTCGGCTACCGTTCCCCCGAAGCCAACACCGTAATGGATCAAATCCAGCAGAGTGCTCTCTCTTTCACCGGCCCCGGCCCGCGTCCGCTCCTTCACTGGGGACTCGAAAACGCCCTGATGGACGCTGCCCATCTTGCTCTAACTCCCCTCGGCCAACCCTACAAAGCCGGGTTCACGCGTCTATCCGCCTTCAGCGCCATCCGCCAATTCCTCCGCCAATCCCACCCACCCGTCTTCGACAACGCCTTCAGCAAACGCATGGGTCTCTAAAAACGTTCACGTACAAATCTTTGTCTCTGACAGGAACAGTGTTTCAAGAAGTGTTTGTCTAGCCTCTGATCTGATTTCGTTCTACGCTCCGGAAACATCATATGGCCGCACCCGAGGCGGCATCCGTCGTGGCTGTAGTCTTCACGGACCGTACCGCACCGCCGATCGCTCAGATACGGGCCAGACTTCCTCCAGGGAATCTTTCCTGTGCGAGTTTCCTGGAGTCTGGCGCTTTCGGCTGTCATGTTTTCCCGCAATGAAGACTGATTCATCGGCCAAATCAGTCGTTCGGAATAATGACCGCGCGGCCTTGAATCTTGTCGTCATGGAGCAGGTGGTACGCCTCGCTCGCGAGCTCCAGCGGAAATTGCTCGACCAGCATCCGGATCTTTCCTGCCTGGGCGAGGCTGACTACCTCCATGAGTTCCGGGATCGAGCCCCAGTAAGGCGACGCGACGGAGCATTCTTTCGCCGGACTGTGGAAGTTGACGGGAAGCGCTCCGCCGCCAAGACCCACAATCGTCACATGACCGAGCACTCGCGAGATCTGCGCCGCAGTCTCCAGCGTCGGCTTCGCGCCCACCATGTCAAGAACGAGGTTGGCGCCTTGTCCGCGCGTGATGTCCTTGATCCGCTTCACCGCGCCATCGCCCGCAGCCAGCACTTCGTCGGCGCCCATCTTCTTAGCCGTTGCGAGCTTGTCAGGCGAGGTGTCTACCGCGATGACGGTTGCGGCAGCGCTTAGCGCTTTCAACACCTGGATCGCCATTTGACCGAGGCCGCCGGCACCGATCACGACGGCGGTCGATCCTGGCCCGAGCAGATGGAGTGATCGCTTGACGGCGTGGTAGCTGGTGAGCGCTGCATCGGTGAGCGGCGCAGCCTCACGCGGATCAAGTGTTCCAAGCGGAAGAAGAAAGCGCGTGGACGGGACGATCATGTAGTTGGCCATGCCGCCATTTCGCCCGAGTCCGCCAGCTCCGCCTTTCACGGGGCTTTCGCAATAATTCTCCATACCTACTCGGCAGTTCGCACAGCTGCCGCAACCCCACGGATGGTCGCCCATTCGTCACGACCCGTTCCCGTGCGGACACAACTGGGACACAAAACTTGGGCAATAACTTACTTGGCTAACCAAAATCAGGTAGAATGGAGGAACCGTGACAGGGCAGCAAACATCGATACAAGCTATCACCTATTTTGGGTTGATCCTTGGGGTGGCGGTTTTTTACTCTTCTTTCCGTTTAGTTTGATTTTAGGATCAACATCGTCCTCGCTCGGAAGAAAGCCGCCCAGCGAGTAATCCACGACAAGCTCGATTAGACTTTTAAGCTGAGATGAACACTTTCTAAATTCCAGCTTTTCTAAAACAGGTTCCTTGAACCGCCCAAGAACTTCTCCGATCAACGCATGGACAAAGGACTGGGTCGATGTCTGAACGTTACGGAAATCAATGGCTACGCGGCGGTCACTCTCTAGGGCGGGCATAATCATGTTTACACGGATTTCGCGTGCTCGATCTTTGTCGTCGATAAAGCCATCAATGATTCCCAATTTCAATACGATTACAAGTGTTCTCATGTAAATTTGATCTTCCCTGCGGCAGTTTTCTTGGTTGGCAATTGCTGCCTAATCCACTGGAACAATTCTGGAAAATTCCCAGTTTTCTCGGTGTTAATTTCCATGGCTGCGACTGTGCCGCTCCAAGCATCCTTCTGAGAATGGACACGCTTTTCGGGATCTTGAAATGCATCCTGAAAGAGAAACGGAAGTTCGTCTCGAACCCGATTCAACCTATAGGCTGCACTCCCCGAAAGCAGAACGAAATACCCTCCAGTTGCACGCGCAATGGCCCGCGTTATGAAAAGACCAGCTCCTGCGTTGTTCGGCGCTCCTCCATACATGCCGGAGTCAGCGCCAGTGATCCCAGGAAGCATGGCCAGTTGCAGAGCCTTCATATCGTCATTGAGTACTTCTGGATATCTTCCTCCCAAATGTGCTGCTATACCAGATCCGCAATCCGCAACGGCTATCGTCACTCGACTTGGACTACCCGCTTTCAAATAGCGTTGAGCGCAAACCCATGCTCCTTCCGGAGACGCCGAATGTTCGAGCACATTGCGAACCAATTCGCTTACGCAGTATTGAACCGCACTTAACCCATTCGGCTCTTTATCTAAATGGAGCAGAGCTGATACATCGCCAATCACCTTCTGTAAATCACTAGACGATTTTACTTGAGTGAGAGGCATGAATCGTCCTGCCTCTTCCCGCTCCCTAATGGTGGTGGTATATGGAACACCAAGGTATTGAAACAATTTCATTCGCGCCAAATAATTAGCGTGATTTCCATGCGCATTCTGCACTTCTATCGTAAGGTTATTTCTCTTGCACCACCCACCCCATGCCGCCACCATCGACAATGCCATTGGATCAAGATGCGCAAACTTGGGATGAAGATCGAGGATCGCTGGCCCTTCATTTTGAAACGGTGCATTCATTGACAAGAAGTTCTTGAATGTATGCAAACAAGCGCTGTTAGGTACCTTGAGCGTAGGCATCGTGCAAACCCTTCCTGTCACACAGAACGACAGCGATTGACTTTGGGCACACACCGGGGCTACGCTCCAATCTATGGGAACGCGCATAGCCCCGACGAATACCTATCATCCCGCCAAGAATGCTAAGGTAAAGTCGATCCCCAGATTAGCCGTAGAACCTTCTTCCTCGGAGGATGAGAATCAAGCATTTGCCACCGCTCTCAAGAAGGTTCTGTCGGTTCCTCATTCCGATCTTCGAGCGAGATTAGATCGCAAGCCGAAATAAACTGGAACGTAATCCTACGATATCCGTTGCGTAACGGCCCACGCAACTGTCTACGCCTTGGTTGCTCAATAGCCTTCCACCTGTCCGGTGACCTCTGCGTAGGTAAGCCGCTTTCCCGCGATCTGCGATAAGGCTATTGCGAACCGCTCAAGGTTCGTGACTTTCCGCTTCTTGGTGGAGCGCCAGTTCCAACGGAAAGACTGCTCATCCAGGTAGCGGAAGAGATGGAACGGTGCCACGCTAACATAGGTTCCACCGAGGGACCGTTTCACGAGGCTCCAGAAATTCTCCAAGCCGTTCGTGTGGACATGACCTTGAACATACTGGACCGCGTGATTGATAACTTTGTGCGCGTAATCGGTATCGAGGCCCATGTATCCAGTGAATTCATCCGTGATGAGTTCTGCGCCTGTGTCCACGTTCTCTCTGACAATGCTCTGGACAAGTGGCTTGTGCCGATCCGGAATGACTGCTGTCCGAACCTGACCGCCGCGCTCCAGCAACCCGATAACCACGGTCTTTCCCTTGTTGACGCGAGACATGACCTTGCGCCGTTTCGTGTTGTGCATGTTGCGGGCCTTGCCGCCAATGAACGATTCATCGACTTCTATGGTGCCGCCCAGTTTGGTGTTGTCGCTGTCCTGAAGGCCCTTGCGGAGCCTCTGAAGCATGAACCACGCCGACTTTTGAGTCACGCCGATAGTGGAAGCAACTTCGTAAGAACTGATGCCGTTCTTGCAGTTCACAAGCATCCAAAGGGTGACCAGCCATTTATCCAAACCGAGCGGCGAATCCTCCATTACGGTGCCAACCTTGACAGAGAATTGCTTCGAGCAAGCCTTGCACTTCCAGCGAGACTGAGTGGCAAGGTAGTAGTGCTCCAAGCCACCACAAACCGGGCAAACTGGCTTCCTGTCTGACCAGCGCATAGCGGCGACGGTATCAATGCAGTTCTGCGGCTTGCTGAAGAATCGGATTGCTTCGGTGAGTGTTTTGCTCTGGACATTCATTGCTTATCACCTTACAGAGCAATGATATCCACATTTCATTGGTTAGTCAACTATATTATTGCCAAAACTTGCTGTTTGTATTCAGAGATTTGCGGAAACCGCGAGAATTGAGTCAACCGAATCAACTGTTTATGGTCGGGGAGAGAGGATTTGAACCTCCGACCCCCTGGTCCCGAACCAGGTGCTCTACCAGGCTGAGCCACTCCCCGAACTTGGTTTGCGGATGCGTATCATCGGGCGCGGCCTGGTGCGTTTTCCCGCTTGGTACGCTCTGCTAAGTGTAGCAGAATCCCAGGGGAGATGGCTCTGTGCGGCAGAGGTTGATTCTCATTCAGGCTCCAGGGCTTTCGATGCGTTTCGACGTCCTGGCGCTGGCGAAAAGCAAGCCCGCCAGACTTTTCGCCGGGCGGGCCGTGTCGGAAACCTGAGAACCGAAATCTACTGTTTCACCGGAGCGATCGGCGGATTTGAACCAGGGAAGATTCCTTCGATGGGCGCACGACGCTTCTCTTCACTAGACGGATCGGGCAGAGGCTTGCGGGGAATCATCTGGTCGCGCTGAGCAGCGTTGTATACGAAGATCGCTTCGACGGTTGCAATTTGTTTCAAATCGGCCGGCTGGAGGCGCTCCACGACATCCTGGTTGGAGTGATGGGTGCGGCTCTCATAATCCAGATCGTCTTGAATAAATTGAAAGCCCGGAATCCCAACTGCATCGAAACTCAGGTGATCGGTTCCGCCGGTGTTCCGCATCGTCAGGGTTGTAACGCCGAGGTCTTTGAGCGGTGCGATCCACTGCGCGAAGATGGGAGAGACAGCAGCGTTGCCCTGAAGATAGATGCCGCGAATCTTGCCCGAGCCGTTGTCGACGTTAAAGTAAGCCGAGACAAGTTTCTGTTCGGGCTTGGTCTCAAGCGGACCGGTGGCGCGACGCATGAATTCAGGCAGGGCCACTTGATCGGGCGCGGTTGAAAGCGCGGCTGATCCGAAGTGCTGCCTGCAGTAGCCCCTCGATCCGAACAATCCCTCCTCCTCACCGGTCCACAGGGCGATCCGAATGGTGCGGCGAGGCTTGACGCCGAGTGCTTCGAGGATACGAACGGCCTCCATCGCGACGATTGTCCCGGCTCCGTTGTCAGTGGCGCCGGTTCCGGCGATCCAGCTATCCAGGTGTCCACCAAGCATGACGACCTGGTCCTTCAGCTTTGGATCGGTGCCGGGAATCTCAGCGACTGTGTCGTAGGCATGTTCATGTTCGCCGGTGAATTTAGTATCGATATTGATTTCGACGCTCACAGGCACGTGGGCCTGCGTGAGCCGATAGAGGCGGCCATAGCTCTCGATTGCGGCGACGGCCACGGGGATCTTGACGCGCTTGTCTGCCAGGTAGGGCGTGCGGCCAAGCGTTGCTCCGTTGTCATCGAAGAACGTGCCGCCGCTGCCGCCGCCATTCTTGCCATCGCGGCTGGGCTCGATCACCGCGGCCACTTTCTCGTCAGCGAAGAATTGCGCGATCTTGTCAATCATGCGCATGCGCTCCATAAACGTGCGCAGGCGCGCCTGCATCTCGGGTGTAAGGCCACTCGCATTTCCATTCACCGGAAACTCGGCAATGTCTTCCAGATCCTTATCAGTGTTGCGGTCAAAAAGAGGCTTATCAACGGGCGGAACTTCTCGCATCGCGCCATACAGAACAACCTTGCCGGCCAGCTTGCCCTTGTACTGATCAAAGTCCTTGTCGCTTTGGATATTGACGAAGACCACGTCGCCCGTGACGGGACCGGGTGTTGCCGGGGACCAAGGCGTCGACTGCAGAATCAGCACGGCGGTATCGGGCGTGACCATGCGCGCCCATGTATTTATCTGCTGCCATCCGAGGCCGAACTCACCCCAGTCTTCCAGGTGCGCATTCTCCAGACCGATTTTGGTCAGCGTGTCTCGCGTCCACTCATTGGCCTTTTTCGCGTTGGGGGAGCCGGTCAAGCGCGGCCCGATGCCATCCATCAGCGCAGAGCCAAACTCCATTACATGCGAGTGGTTAAGGCCTTCATCGCGAATCCGCTGATACATCGTCATATCGAGGGATTCGGTGGCGGGCTGGACTTCAGTGTACGGATCGACGGGTGCAGGTGCCGGGGACGGCTTTGGTTTATCGGCTGCATAAAAAACGGTGGCAGCGGCCAATAGTGCCGCCGGGCATAGGCGGGCGATAGAGATGCGCATCTTTTCGGGCTCCGATGAGATGGGGTGTGATGCCTGTGCAGGAATTCTATGGCATCGACCGCACCCATTGCCCGCAAATAATGCGGATATCTGTTGCAATCGGCGTGCGCGATCAGGCGCTTAGTCGGTCTTTCCGCCATCCACTGAAGCAGGAAGATCGAGTGCCACGAGAGCAAATCGAGTCTTGCCGTCTAAGGGATCTTCGAATCCGAGAATGTGCTGATGACGTTTCGAGCCCGCCTTGAGTTGGAGGCCGCCGTGGACACCAAAATCCTTGTCGTCGATCTTCACGTTTCCGTGGTTGCCGCTGTCCGAGCAGGTGAGGCCCTCAGATGTTGAGATGGGCGTGCCGACGGGCGAATTTCCCTGGCAAGTGATGACGTCGCCATAGCGCCCCAGAGCCTTTTTGTAAAACGCGGTTATCTTGTCCTGCGAATCAGTCGTAGCGTAGTTGACAGCGCGCACTCGTAACGTCCACTCGCCGAAACCCATGTTTACGTCGGCGGACTTGTCGTGCTCCTTGTCCTTCACAATCTCAGCGCCCGGATAGACGGGCAGCCCCAGGTCAGCCGCTGAGATCTGGTCAGTATTGACGTGAACTCCACCAAAAGGAGTGTCCACCTGAACGTTCTTCTCCTGCCCGTTTGCATCCTTATCTACATGGACCCTGCATCCCGCCATGCCAGTAGCCAAGGCCATTCCCACCAAAACGCAGATCGCCGTCCGATTCATCACATTCGTCCTCACGCATAGTAGTACGCTGCCTGACGCGCACCGGTTCCTTGCAATTCACGGCGACGCACCAAGATCTTTGTACTACTTTCTTCCGGAGCCGGGGTTACTATTCTCAATAGTTTCAACCCGCAAAACCGTTTCGTATCAGGTCTTGGCGAGCACGGCAGCAGAAATCCATGTATTCCCGGTATCTCGTTTCGTAATGGCAAACCGGCGCAGTAAAGCCCGTTGCGCTCGGCATGCGGCCGACCGGTGCTCCCGACGCAACTGAATCGACCCAATAATCAGCAACCGAATGACCAGCGACAGGGTCGGCGACTCGGCCGGCAAGCCGAAGAGCCGAAGCCCCGCCAGGAGGCCGCTTCTCCGCGGTCAGGCAAGCCTAAACGAAACGATCCGAAAGAAGAAGGATTGGGCAATCGAGCATGAGAAGGCTGCTGCACAACAAAGCGCGCCCCTTTTGTCCCGAAAACTGCTCAATTTGCCGCAGGAATGGCGATGAATCCAGGCGGAAGGTTGATTCTGAGTATCGGTCTACGAACGGCCACGAGTACGGTGTTCAGTGGGCCCCGTGCTCGCGGTCTTCTGTTTTTCCATCGGCAGTGCCGCCGGTTGCCCAAAGGATGCAGGTAAAGAAGACTGCGACGATAACGGGCACGACAACGAATGGGGAAGTAATCACGGTTATGCTCCCTGACGTTTAGATTAGCAAATCAGCAGAGTGTACAAGTTCATTTTTGGCGCTCGTTAAGTCCCTTGTCGAAAACGTCTTGCATTAGATCAAATCCATATCCTTCAAATCCTTGAACAGGCAGGAGTTTATTGCGATTAAAAGCACGAGGTGCGCTGCGGGTTTATGATGGTTTCGCCCGCAATTCGGTCAATCCAGGAGCAACTCCATGAGCGAAAAGAATTCGATATCGCCCCGCAACCAGGGCCGCCGCGACTTTTTAAAGATCGGCGGCGCTGCTACGGCGGCGCTGCTTACGCCTTTGGCATTCGCCGTTACGCCGAATAAAACTCTGCCGAACCTGCCATCGAATCCGCGCACGCCTGAGGCCATGCCCACGCGGAATTTGGGTAAGACCGGCTACAAGGTGGGCATTTTCTCCCTGGGCGGACAGGCTTCGCTTGAGAAGGCGAACAACTTTGATGTTGCGGTGCCGATCGTCGACCGAGCACTTGATCTGGGCGTGAACTACATCGACACTTCGTCCATTTACGGTGGTCCCGACCGCTGGAGCGAGCAGTACGTGGGCAAGGTGATGGCGAAGCGTCGCAACGAGGCCTTCCTCGCAACCAAGACCAAGGAGCGGACGCGCGAAGGCTCAATGCGCATGATCGAGAAGTCGCTGCAACTGCTGCAGACCGACCACGTGGATTTGTGGCAATTGCATGATGTCGGCACCATGTACGACGTGGACCAGATCTTCGCCAAGGGCGGCGCGATGGAAGCCCTGATCGACATGCAGCAGCAAAAGGTGGTGCGCTATCTCGGCATCACCGGGCACTACCGGCCCGAAGCGCTGATCGAATGCATTCACCGGCACGACTTCGATTGCATCCTGATGGCGATGAATGCGGCCGATCCGCATCACTACAGCTTTAACGATGCGCTGCTGCCGCTTGCGGTTGAAAAGCAGATGGGCATCATTGGAATGAAGATTCCTGGCCGCGGGCGCATTCTGTCGACATGGACACCGCCGCCGATCGAGCAGCAGAAGCACTCATGGGAAGGCATGACCATCCAGACCGACAAGCCCGGCACGCTGACCATGCGCGAAGCGATGAATTACACACTTTCACGCCCCGTGAGTACCGTGATTATCGGATGCGATACGATCGCGCAGCTTGAAGAGAATGTTCAGCTGGCGCGCAATTTCACGCCGATCAATGAGAAGCAGCAGACGGAGCTTGTCGCGAAGGCCGAGCCCTGCGCGAAGCCCTCGCTTTTCTTCCGCTTTTACGATCGGCCGTAGGACCGGCGGCGCGGACGACCGCACACCGCGCCAAGTCATTCAAGAGCCTCCTCAATTGAGGAGGTTCTTGTTTTGGATGCATGCCAAGCGCACCGCATGCATTCGATCTTCCTACCTCAGAGCCGACAAATAGTGCTCTTGGCTTCGAAGTTGTTAGCGAATTCCTACCGTTCCAATCACTGACTGGATAAGTGAAGCCGAATCGTAACCGACTCCATCCTTGAAGACCATCTCTACCTTTTCGACGTTCTCGATCTTGTCCGCAGGGTTGCCGCCGAGCACCACCATGTCCGCAGCCTTGCCCTGAGCGATGGACCCGATCTCCCTGTCCTTGCCCATGTATTTCGCGCCGTTCAGCGTTCCGATGCGGATTGCCTCAATCGGTGTGAAGCCTGCTTCCACGAGTAGTTCGAGATTGCGCTGGTCGCCAAAGCCCGGTACGACACCGCCATAACTTGTTGGATCGCAGCCGGCCATCAACAGTCCGCCGGCTGCCACAAACTCGCGCTCAAACTGCATTTCCTTGTGCAGAAGAATCTCGCCCGTCTTCTGTTCGGCAATCGTCGACCGCACAGTGAGATATTCCTTTGCGGCTTCCACGTTCATGACCTTTAGCGCCGCGCTTTCACGCTCCATGGGCGGGCGATTGGCGGCAAAGGTTTCAGCCACGGCCAGAGTGGACGTAATGGCCACGTGGTGCGTAACAAGATCAGCAATCATTTCACGAACCGCGGAGCTCTCGACGTCGAGACCCTTCACGATGTAATTGAGGTTCTCGCGAAAGCCAGGACACACGTCGGGCGTTTTTCCGGGGAAAAACTCGGTATCCACCATGAGGCCGTGTTCCAGGTTGTCGATGCCCAGCGCGGCAGCCTGCCGGAACCCGATGGAGCACAGGTGGCCCGTGATTTTAAGCCCATGTGCATGAGCGTGATCGATTGCTGCTTTCAGTTCTTCAGCGGTGAGGTAGTTATAGGCCTTGAATGAGGTGACGCCTTCGGCGGCCCAATAGTCCACCATGCGCGCCGCGTCGTCGGAGTCGCTGAGTTGATGCATCTGGATGGCGAAAGTGCCCTTGCCCTCGAGGTACGGTCCCGTAATGTCGAGCTTCGGCCGCCCGGTCTCAAGACTCGCCACAGCTCCGCCAGCATGCTACGAAAATGTTCGTCATCCCGCGCGAAGTGGAGTACGGAAGAACAGATGACGACGTCGGTGAATCCATCGGCGAATGGCATCTTCTCAATGAGGCCGACCCGAAAATTTCCCGGCGGCAATCCCGTCGCGAGCGATGCGGACAACTTGCGCACATGATCAACACCTTCCGCATCCTGGTCAAGCGCGAATACCTCGCATCCTTCGCGTAATAGATGAACAAGGTTTCGTCCGTAACCGCATCCGGCATCTAGGACGCGCATGCCAGCGGCAATGTTTCCGCGCAGAATCTGGTCGAAGACATAAATATCGATCTGCCCGAACTGCTCTTGTACGTTCAAGGCCACAACGGCACCTTCTCTTTCGATCGACATCGGGAAAGCATATGCATTTTCGATATAAAGGACTAAAGCAGACCGGTCTCCGCATGCTTTTCAGGCAAGTAGCTTTCCATGTTGAGGTACAGCCGGTAGTGCTCATCGCCGATCGCCGTAAATGGCCGCATCGTGACCACGCCCGCGGTCGTCTTCGCCTGCCAGTCCGTCGAGCCCGGTGCCGCCTGCGCTACCGCGGCCAATTCTTGCGGACGAACCGTAGCCGGAATTTCTCCTACGGCAAACAGCGCAAGAGGTCCATGCACCGCCGCCATCCGCTTGGGGTGCTGTGGATCGACCGCCTCGAGAGTCGTGGGCATGTCGAATTCGACTTCGATCCGATCGCCCTTCTTCCAGGTGCGGAAGATGCGCGCGAATTGGCCGGGATGCAGGCTCGTGGAGGCATGCTTGCCGTTCACCGCGATCGCTGTCTTCGGTCCGGCCCACGCTGGGATGCGCACAAAGATCGCAAACGTTGCGGATTTATCCGTGGCAACTTCGATCTGCGTGGTCGGCCGGTGCGGATACTCGGTCCGCTGCGTCAGAACCACGCGATCGCCGCCGCGTTTCCACGTTACCCGCGATGGAACAAAGAGATTCACGTATACGCCTTCGTCATCGCGAAAATACGAACTGATGCCGTAATCAGCGGTGACCTGCGAGAACGTTCCGGTGCAGCAGTGCCACTTGTAGGGGTGATAGAACTTCGACCCGTCATTGTTGTAATCGGAATAGTAGAAACCGTGTCCGTCTTCCTTGATCGGCTTGGCGCCGAGAATGCAGTTGTAGAACACGCGCTCCATGCTGTCGCCATAGCGGCTGTCCTTGGTGGTGCGCAGCAGGTAGCGTGTGATTTTGAAGTGCGCGTAGGAGCCGCACGGCGTTTCGAAGCTGGAGTGCGTCTTGGTCAGGCTTTCGCCGATTTCTCCGCTGCCCGGTGCGCGGAAATCCTCATCCGGCCCCCACCCGCCCGTGGCAAAGCTTTGCGTCGTGCGCAAGAAATCGAATCCGTTGCGCGCTGCGCGAAGATATTTTTCATTGCCAAGCACGAAATAAGCCTGCATCGCGCTGCTCATTGCGTTTACATGGCTGTAAGCATGTTTGCCCGGCAGCACATTTTCTCCGGCTGCCAGCGGATCCCAATACCAGCTGTCGGCGAGGTAATGCGCGCCCATGTCTTTGTACCTGCTTCCCGCACCGCGCTGCCAGGCAAGAAAGAAATTCTCAGGCAGAGTGTACGGCTCATCCCAGCAGAACGAGTCATCTTTGTGCGGCCGCGCATATTGCTCTGCACGCGACAATGCTCGTGGCGGCAAATACTTCATTACGGAGTCCAGTGCTGCATCCATTGCCTTGAGTGCTTGCGGATCGGCCGCAAATTCGTGCGCGTCAATCATGCCGACAGAGAACTTGTCGTAGATGTAGGCGGGGAAGCGATTGTCATCCCAGAAATGCGGCGTGATGGCCGGCGCGAAACCGCTGACGAGGCGATGCACCTTTTCCTGCGTAGCCCTATCACCGGTTGCCGCGTAATCGCGCGCCAAGCCGGACAGATACTGCCCGAAGCTATGTCCCGGCGCAAAGCCGTTGTTGCCGGGTTTGTCGATGTCGGCCAAAGGAGCCCAACTGTACCAGCCGCCCATGTCTTCGCCGGGTGCCGGTAATCCCGCACGCTGCCGGAAGGGCTTCAGGAGCGAATCTTCATCGAGGGCGAGATAGAACCGATGGTTCCGGTCAAATTGATCGCGGGCCGGCCCCTCCAGCAGCTCAACGTCCCCGTATCCGAACTGGCTCAGCGGCGGCGTAACTTGCAAAGCATCGCCTGAGGCGAATCCTGCACGTGGGCGAATCAGGGTAGCGGCGGCAACCGCTGTACTGGTTTTGAGGAACGTGCGGCGGGATTGGGTCCGGGGCATCGACATCAGCATCTCCCGGAAGGATTCTATCGCGCGCCGCCATATTCAATCATTTTGCTGCCGTCGTCCCCTTACTGGCCCGACGAAGCATCGCTTGCGCCTCGGAGGCATAAGGGCCGTTGGGTGCAAGGCTCAAATACCGCTCGAACGCCGCTGCGCAACCGGCGGGGAGATCGAAGTGTTTTGCAGCCAAATCCACGCCCGATTTCTTCAAAAGCCCGTCAGCCTTTATGAAGTAGGGAACCGCATCTTTCGGATCGGCCTTGATGGCCTTCTCGGCAGCCGCCACCTGAGCTTCTGAATTCCCGGCTTGCATGAAGATGAGCGATTCATTCCTGAGGTACATGCCGGCGTGTGCCGCATCTAATTGAACGGCCAGGTCAAAGGCTTTGGCTGCCTCCGGTGCTTTGCCGGTGCGCGCGTAAACCTCTCCAAGACCGGCATTCGCGAATGCTTGCACGTCGGGCTTCGGGCTTCCGCTGGACGCCTGAATTTCGAGAACGTGCTTGTACGATTTTTCAGCCTCGTCGTACTTTTTCAAACCGTCCTGTGCACGGCCGAGGTTCTCCCACAGAGCTGTTTCATCTGCGCTCAGTCCCGACTCTTTGATGGTTTGCAGGTCCTTAAGCGTAAGGGATTCGGCTTCGGCGCATTTGGAACTCTTGACTGCAGCAGCTTTGGCATCGATTTCAGTTGCATCAGCCGTCTTGCCCAGGCTCTTCACAGCTGTGCTCCTCGCACCATCGGCGTCCTTCAGATCCTGCGCGACAACGCTCAAGTCAGAGTTGATTGTCCTGATGAACTGCTCCTGATTCTGAGCAGTGGCATTCTGCTTCTTCAACTCCGCAAGTTCCTTTTTCTGTTCGTCCGGCAGTTCGTCGACGAACGCCTGCCGGCTCATGTCATCGTTCTGTTCCAGGTCTTTGCCGGCGCTGATGGTGATGTTGTTGAGGGCGTCGATCCACAGGCTGGGCGGAGTATCGGGCATGCGATATACGAGCGTGTACGTAGCGGCGGGTGCCTCTCCTGCATAGTTTCCATGAGAGTCCACCGCAAAAGCAAAGGCCACTGTAACGCCGTTGTCCGTTGACAGACAGATCAAACCGGCGGGCTGCGGTTGACCGGTGTAGTTGATGACATGCCCGTGGATCTTGCCCATTTGCGCAGCCGGTTGCTGCGCGAGAGCCGGCAAAAGGCACGATGCAAGCACTCCCAGTAAGGTCGAACTGAATACGTTCATAATTCCTTCTTCCTGTTTGCGAGTGCGCGGTTCGCCGCGGGCGCTCGACAGTTGAGTTAAGTCAGCTGACTTGTCTTGATGGCCAGCTTTTCAAATTCCACAGTTCCGAGACCCCGATTCGCGGCCATCTGCAGATACGGCAGGTGCTCTGCGTCGAGGTCCCAATACGCTTTCGCGACATAGGCATCAAGGGCCACCGGGTCGGTTCCCGCGACGACGGTCTTCTTCAATGCGACATCTTCGAGGTTGCCGCCTGTCGGTCCATTGCGCAGCAGAATGCGATAGCAGTCCATGATAGTGAGCGTCGGAAGCATGAAGGCGGCGAGATCGGCGAGGCTCTGATGAATCTGCTGATGCAGGCGGTTGCGTTGGCCACCAAGGATTCCGTACCAGTTCTTCATGCTGAGCGTGGCGCCAGTAAGTTCGTGATGCTTGGCAATCGGAAGATTGAGAATCTTGTCGGCTTCGAGGAACGGCGTGAACACCGGCCAGCTCTTCAACACCACTCCGCCCATCTCCACTTCGCGGAACTTCTCGGGATCAGGCAGGATCACTTCTGCCCCCGCTGCTCTTGCCGCTGCTTCAATTCCCGAGCGGTGGAAGCAGCGTTGCGCCTCATTGCAGCTGACATCGGTGACAATGACGCGCTTGGCGCCCGCCTGCCAGCATTGGCGCACGACTTCGGCGACGAGATCGGGATTGGTGTTTGCAGCCTGCTCGGGCGTGCGATCCCAGGCGATGTTGGGCTTGATGACCACGACGTCCTGCTTTGCGATGAATCGGCCCATGCCGCCCAGATTTTCGAGAGCCTTCTGGACAAGAGCGCGCGGCTCTCCGGCTTGTGCGTCGCGTCCATTCAGCGCATACTGCGCCACGGTGAGGTGCGGCCATTGCTGATCTGTGGCAATGCGATGATCTTTGCGCGCCTGCTCGGCAGATGCGGCAGCGGGGCGAACGCTGCGCTCGCTCAGCCAGATCCCGGCTCCCGCCGCGCCGGCAGCGATGCCTCCCACGCGCAAAAGCTGCAACAGGGCTTCTCGCCGCGTGAGCGGAGAAGTCTCCGAAGCGCCAGGGACGTATCCTGGAGACTTGATCTGCGGCAACTGTTCGCTTTCACCGGCCATGGCTTCCTCTAGTTAAACCTCGATGACCTTGATACGCTGCGGATCGTTTACACCCAGTGCATGTGTCGCATCGGCAGCGGTAGATATATAGAGCGGGGGGCGGCCGGCTGCTTCCAGCGTCTTTAGTCCGACTTCAGTGCGCTTCTTGTCGAGGATTCCCCATGCGATTTGGTCCATCGCAACGCGGTCTTCGCCGACGATCAGCGCGTTCGGCTGCCAAAGATGCTCGGGTTTGAACCCCGGACCGCCTTCATAGACCGAAGTCATGGCATCGCCGATGGTCAGTTTGATTTTTTTGCGAATGACCGGGAACGCATTCAAATCAGCTACCCCGGGATTGCAACCGCCGCCATGCAGATCCTGGGGACGCTCGACAACGCCATACATGTTCTTCATGGCGAAGGTGACGCCCGACATGCTGTGATCTTTGAGAATGGGGAGGTTGATTACCATCGCACATTCGCTCGTCAGGATTTTTGAGAAGCGGGCGTGCGACGATCCCCAGTTCTCCACCACATCTTCGAATCCAGAGACGTCGGATCCAAAACAGCGAATCTGTTTTGGATCGACATTGATCGTCAGTCCGCAAGCCTCGAGATCGCGGGCATTTCTGTCCCAGATGAGGATATTTCCGGGCTTGACACCGGCCTGCTGTAGACGCTCCGCGATCGCGAAGACCAGAGCAGCGTGTGTGGAAATGCCTTTGCCGCCGAGCCCATTGGTCTTGAGCCCGATGACTTTGTCTTTGGCTCTGCCCTCAAGAACGATGTGCTTCCATGCATCCACGGGACGCTTGCGCCCGGTGTAGGCTGCGATCGCGCGGTCAAGGAGTTCACCAACACGCTTTTCGTCGAGCTTTCCATCGGGTCCGTGCAACGCCGGATCGCGCGCAATCACCACTCTCGATTTCCCTATTTCCGTTTGCTGGTCCAGTGCCCGTGTCAATCCAAGACTGCTCTCAGCGCTCAGGATCACTGCTCCCGTGGCTGCGCCTTTCAGAAATTCGCGGCGGCTCTTCATTGTGTTCCTCCCGTTCGTACATGCGGCTTTACCCTGGGTCGGTCCGGTTTACAGGTTTGCCTCAAAACCATGCGCCAACGCCATCAGCGCCTGTGGAGTGGAAGCAGAAGATTCGTATGCAACGATGCGCACGAGGTACCGCCCTTTGCGGAAGCTCACACTCTGCGCATATTGCAAGCCCTCGTCGCCGAGAGAAATGCTCTGCGCGTCCTTCGTCTGTCCCTGCTCGAGAATGGTTTGCGCGCCGTCCGGTCCGCTCATGGTGTACACGTCGACCACCGCCTCGAGTTGTCCCTGGTATTTGTAATCGGAGGTGGCAGTCGAAACCACGCCGGCCCGAATGAACTGCTCGGAGTCGCCATCGATGTATTGCCACAGATCCTTGGGCTCAAAGGTTCGCGTTTCACTGGATTTCTCCCAGCCCGCAACCACGCCTGATGCCGGGAAAGAATTTGCGTTCTTCTTCTTGCACCCTGAGACGCCGATAGTCGCCAGCAAGAGAATGACCAAGGTTCCAACCAAAAATGAATTCAAGTGCTTCATGTCAATTCAGCCCCTTCTAACTTCTGTTCAACAGGATCTGGCTGCTGGGCGAGCGGCTCTCGCCAATGCTCGTGACGTAGACGGCTGGCCGCTCCTGCAGCGGACATGCATACTCGCAGGCTCCGCAGCCGACGCATCGGCTCGGATCGACACGCGGCTGCTTTACCGTCTTCGTGTTCCCGGCCGAATCGATTACCTGAGCTTCTTCAACGTAGATAGCTTTTGGCGAAACCGGGCACCACTCTTCGCAGACGATGCAATCAGTAGCAAGTGCCCACGGCAGGCAGCGACCGCGATCATAAAAGGCGGTGCCGAGGCGAACGGGTTTATTCTGCTGCGGACCCACACCCACAACCCAGCCTTTGTCTTTCGGCGTGATCTGCCAGATCGCACCCGTGGGGCAAACCTCGGAACACAACACGCAACTCGGTTCGCAATAGCCAATGCGTGGGACGAGCGCAGGCGTCCAAAGGCCTTCGAGCCCGGCTTCTGTCAGCGTGGGATGAAGCGAATTGTTCGGGCAGACCTTCATGCACTCGCCGCACCGGATGCAGCGTGAAAGAAAATCTGTTTCATCGACCGCGCCGGGCGGGCGCAGCAGCCGATCATGACGGCTTTTTCCGAGTCCGGTGTTGGCGCGCATCAAGGGAACGACGGCGACACCTACGGCTAAACCAGTCAAGGTGCGGCGGCGACCAAGGTCAGGCGAAGCAACTTCGCGCTCGTTCCGGAAAAACCGAAACTCCAAGGCTCCATGGGGGCAACTACCGACACAGTTCATGCACATCAGGCACTCTGACTTGCGCCACGGCGACCCGCCGATGGGATCATCGCCCCCCTGGCAGTTCAGGAGGCAGCGGCCACACTTGTCGCATGTCGAAGCATCCTTGTGGAGTCCCAGGATGGACCAGCGCGACACCGCGCCCAGCAGCGCACCCAGAGGACACAGCGAGCGGCACCAGAAGCGCGTGACCCGCATGCTGGCCCACAGGATCACAAGAAAGAGGATGCCCAGTGCCAGTCCCTGTGCGAAGTGAGCCTGGCGGAAGTCGAGGATTGTGGCCTGGAAGATCGTGTGCAGCGATTCGCCGGTCGTTCGGATTACGGCAACATGACTGTGCTCCATTGGAAGAAGCACTGCGCGTGTCGCGAAGTTGAATGCCGGCAACAACGCCAGCCCCAGGGAACGAACCAGCAAGCTGAATGGGTCGAGCGTTCCGATCACCATGGAGCCGAAAAACGCAGCCAGCAGCCCCGCGATCAACACGACGTATTTGATCGTCTGCCAGCGCCTGTAACGGTTCGATTCGATCCGTTGCTTGCCTCGCTTAGCTTCGGAGTGCATATTGCCGAAGAAATGTTGCAGCGTCCCCATCGGACAAATCCAGCCGCAAAAAAATCGACCCAGAAAAAGTGTCGGGAGCAGAATCGCCAGGCTCCAGAGGAGGCCGCGATACAAGGCATGCGTGGCAAGTGCATTGGCGATCGCGACCAGCGGATCGAGCATGAAGAACATCCGCACCGGCGCGCGCATATGGATGTCGCCCGAACTCGCCGAAGCGGGTCGCATCGACGTAAGGATCAGCAGCGCGAGGAATACCAGCAGAAAGAAGATCTGCGAAATCCTGCGCAGCCGCGGCAATTTGGAATGCGCCAAGAACTTCCCCTATGCGCCCGCAAGTGAACTCCGCCACCGGGCCACAGCGCCTTGGGCGACTGCGCCGCACGCAAGCGACTGCGCTAACGGGCGTGCAAGCTCGTGGCGGCCGCGCCGGGCGCGACCAAACGAGCTACATAAGAATCATTCGCTTACAGGGTCTCATCGCACAGTGATAGTCATCACCTTGAGGCGACTCAAGCTCCGTCCGTTCGACGTCAATGGCTGGAAATTCCCAGCCCAGTGGACTCGCGATGGCGGGAATCGAGCGTTGTGGTCGCGATCTAATCCATGTGATTGATAAGGGAGGCGATGCAGGCTGCGCCGAAGCCATTGTCGATGTTGACCACCGACACATTGGGTGAGCACGTATTGAGCATCCCCAGCAGTGCCGCAACACCGCCAAACGACGCGCCATAACCAATGCTGGTGGGCACGGCCAACACTGGCGCATTCACCAGTCCTGCCACCACGGTCGGCAATGCGCCTTCCATGCCGGCACACACGATAAGCACGCGGGCAGTTTGCAGCGATTGTTTCTGCGCCAGTAAACGGTGAATTCCGGCGACTCCCACATCGGCGATCAGTTCCGTGGTGTTTCCCATGAGGCGCGTCGTAACAGCGGCTTCTTCGGCGACGGGCAAATCGCTGGTGCCGGCGCACACTACGCAGACAGTCCCTCTACCGGCTGGAGCCTTGGTCTGTTCAAGGGTGATGGCACGAGCCGTTTCATGATATGTCGCTCGCGGTTCGGCCTTACACACCGCCTCGAAACACTCATGCGATGCGCGCGTCGCCAGCACATTGCCGCCCGCTTTGGCCATATGCATGAAAATCCGTGCCACCTGGTCAGAGGTTTTTCCGGCAGCGAAGATCACCTCTGGCATGCCGGTGCGCAGCGCTCGATGATGATCGAGCTTGGCGAAACCGAGGTCTTCAAAGGGCAAATCCTTCAGCCGCTCCAGCGCATCGGGAACGGTGGTCTGTTTCGTCTGCACTTCCTTGAGCAGCGCTTCAATCTGCGAGCGATCCATTAGCGCTCCTCCTCGTTGCGGGTTGCGAACATCTGCTTTGCTTGTTCTGTCACCCGTTTCAGCGGAACGGAATGCGCCGCCGCAATGCGCCGGCAATCTTCGTACTCCGGCGCGGCATTCGCAATTTCGCCCGATGGCCAGCGCGCGATCTTCATGCGAACCGGACCCCATTCGGTCTGCACTTCCTTGAATTCACGTGCCAGGGAGATCTTGTTCTCCACCCTCCAATGCATTCCGATGGTTGTGGTCTCGCGAAACAGCAGATCACGTAGCGCCGTTACCTTATCGGGATGGCATAGCACCGTCAATTGCACGCCGGTGCGCCCCTTCTTCATCTGCACGGGAATGCGATACACGTCCCAAGCGCCAGCCTCCAATAGAAGTTCGCTCACGTAAGCAATCAACTGCGGGCTGGAGTCGTCGATGACAGTTTCCATGACTGCGATGGGTTCGGCGGTGGAATCCTGGGCAGCTTCTTCGCCAACCAGCAGCCGCAGCAGGTTTGGCTGGCTCGGCGTGTCGCGGCCGCCGGCCCCGTATCCCACGGCCGAGATGCGCATTGTGGGCAGCGAAGCAAACACGACGTTGAGCATGCGGAGGATAGCTGCGCCGGTCGGTGTTACGCGTTCCATCGGTGGCCCTGCAGCATAAACGGGAGCATCACCCAGCAAGGTCAACGTTGCCGGCGCGGGCACGGGCAAGGTTCCGTGGGCGCATTCCACCGTGCCGCTCCCGACATTCAGCGGCGAAGCCAGCCAGCGATCCACGCCGAGATGTGCACAGCCGACGGCGGTACAAACGATGTCGGCAATCGTATCGACCGCGCCCACCTCGTGGAAATGCACGTTCTCGATCGGCATGGAGTGAATCTGTGCTTCTGCCTCGCCCAGCAGTTGGAATGCACGGCGGGCGCGTATCTTTGCTGAATCAGCAATGGGCGCGCGATCAATGATTCCGAGGATCGTGGAGAGGGAACGTTGCGGTTGATGCGTGTGCTGGTGTGAATGCGCGTGGGAATGCACGGTGCCGTCTGCGTGCGTATGTTCGTGGGAGTGAGTGTGCTCTGATCCCTCATCATGCAGGTGATCATGAGGGTGAGTGTGCGAATGCACGGTCTCGTGATGACTATGGCTGTGAACGTGATCTGCTTCGCCGTGCGCATGATCGTGCACGGCTGCATCATCATCATTTTCGATGATCACATCGACCTTGGTTCCGGCAATGCCACCACGGCTCACCTTGCGCATCTCGAGGCGCGCGCCAATACTCAGCGCCGCTGTGGTCTCTTCGAGCAGCGCGAACGGCACGCCCGCATCCACGAGAGCGCCAAGCAGCATGTCGCCGCTGATGCCGGAGAAACACTCCAAATATCCGATTCGCATGGAAATGAAATTGTACCTAAGCGCCGCGCCGCATCAGCACTTCAGCCGGCAACACTGCGTTCAAAGAGCCGGAACGAAAACCTGTGCAATCGAGCGCCACGTATTGAAACCCAGCCTTGCGCAGTTCGCTCGAAATCTTGTCCATCATCTCCATCGTCAGGGCACGGGCCAGTTCTGCGCGTGCGATCTCAACGCGCGCCAGTTCGCCGTGGTATCGAACGCGAAACTCACGGAATCCCAGCTGCCGTAAGCTCTCTTCGCCGCGCTCCACCTGCTCCAATACTTCGCGCGTCACGGTGCGGCCATACTCTACTCGCGACGAAAGGCATGGCGCTGCCGGGCGATCCCAAAGCGTGTAGCCGGCATCCCTTGCCAGCGTCCGAATCTCCTGTTTCGTCAACCCAGCCTCGGCGAGCGGTGCCAGCACCTCGTGTTCTTCCGCCGCGCGCTGACCTGGACGATAGTCGCGGCGGTCGTCGGCGTTCATGCCGTAGGCGATCTGCGCGAATCCGAGCTCCGCACCCACCTTCTCCATGCCCTCGAATAACTCAGTCTTGCAATGGAAACAGCGGTTGGCGTCATTGCGCTGGTATTCCGGCTTGTCTAGTTCCTCGGTTTGAATGATCCGCAGAGGAATGCCCTGAGTCTCGGCAAACGCCCTTGCCTGCTCCATATCGCGGCGTGCCAGGCTCGGCGAATCGGCCAGGACCGCCAGCATCCGGTCGCCTAAAACCCGATGCGCGGTTGCCGCCAGGAAGGCCGAATCCACTCCGCCTGAATAGGCCACCATTACGCTGCCAAGCGCACCCAGCCTTGCTTCGAGTGCGCGCAGTTTCGCCGCTGTCTGCGCGGGATCGAGCGTGATGTCGGATGAGGTCGACACAGTGCGATTATACCTTTGAGGTTCGATGCGGTGATTGCGGGGTGCGTGCACTTCGCACTTTGTGTCACTCCGACTCGGCGGTTGATGGCCGACCATACAACGATGCTGTATACTCCGGGACGATTACACTTTCAGGAGAGTTCGACCATGCGTTTTCAGACAATGATGAAATCTACGGGCGCCTTTGCGCTGGCTTTAGCCGTCATGGCTTCGCCGATGCGTTCGCTGGCCCAGGGCGGCGACACGGTTCTCAAGCCTGCCGACACGCAAAAACTGCTACCGGCCAGCGTCTATTACAAGGCCCAGTCCGCCCCCACGCAGCTCAGGAACTCCGCCGGCATCAAGTTCTCTGATGGCTACTTCGTGCTGTCCACCATGGTCGACACCAGCGGCTACTCCAGCGACGTGGCTTCGAAGTACCAGGCGTATTTCATCACCGAGGTCCCGCTCAAGTTTGGCAGCGATAATTTGCCGGCCGGTGCGTATGGCGTGGGTTTTGTCGCAGACAAATTCGTGATTACCGATATTGGTGCTCACGATGTCTTCTCAGTCGGAACCTCTACGGATGAGGCCCTCAAGCGTCCCATGCCGTTGCAGATCATGGCCGATCCCGGGGGCGGCTTCCGGCTCTATGCGGGACGCAAATTCGTGAAATTTACCCGGTAGGAGTTTCCTTGCGGTCCTGGGCCGGTTGGTTAGCGATCCCGGGACTGCAATTCGCATTAAGCTCGGAATCACCCCTCGCCGAACGAACTGAAGTCATCCAGACCCACAACTTTCTCATGCCAGGTGAAGGCGCTTGGGCTACACTCCAGCCATGCGAAAGTTGATGTTGCTGGCGATCTGTTTTGCAGTCGCACCAGCATGGGCTCAGTCGAGTACACCCGCTCCATCTCAAGCAGCTTTGCCATCGCAGGCCTCCAGCCCTCCAATCTCCGACGAAATCATCGCAAATGAGCAACGGTTCTGGGATCTCGTGGTCGCGGGCGACTTCGACAATTTGGGGAACCTGCTGTCGCCGGATTTTGTCTCGGTTTCGAGCAAGATCCTGGAACGGGCCGCTTTTATTGACGACGTCCGCGCCGGTTCCCAAACCTGCCCCATCCAGCCGGTTACTATCGGCAATCCGCAAGTCAAAAACATTTCATCTGACGTGGCGACCATCGCCTACACCGCGACGATTTCAACAAGCTGCAAGAGTCGCGATGTGAAGCTCACCTCGTCTACCGTCACAATCTGGGTCCGCCGGGATGGGGTGTGGCGCATGCATCTTCGCACGCAGCTATTGGCAAACGGGTTTGCCGTTCAGTCGCATTGACCGTTGATTCGGCTCAGCGGTTTTTCAATCTGGCGAAAGGATTTTGGAAAGTGAAATCTTGCTCAGAGAAGATGCCCAGTACAGCGAACCGAACGTTGCCGCCGCCTTGCAAACGGCGTTCGAATGCAGGCTCAATCTGCCTCGTTCTTCTTCTCGCGCTTGCAACTGGACCTATGGCGAGTGCCCAAACGAAGAAACCTGACGACACGGCGCCTTCTTCGGCGGCGAAGGACATTATTGCGAAAGAGATCGCACTTCAGAAGAGCGAAATCGACTTCAACTTTACGGCACTGGAAAAGCTGATGGCCCCCGAGTATGTCGAATTGAGCCAGTCGTTCATGAATCGCGACCAGGTATTTGCCATGCTCAGACGGGTGAGCGAGTCTGGTTGCCGCGTTCAGCCGATCAAAATGAAGGATGCCCGAGTAACGTTTTTATCGCCGGATATCGCAACGGTGGTCTACCGTGCGACGCAGACGGGAACGTGCTATTCGAGAACATACAGCGTTGGCGCAAATATATCGACCCTCTGGATTCAACGCGATGGACGATGGCAGGCTGCGATGCACTCGGAACTCCTCGCAGCCTCCTAGCTCCTGGCTGCACATACGGTTTTGGCATTGACTGTACGCGCAAGAGACCCCGCGAAAGTCTCATCGCCGATTGATACTCACGTAATCGTTCCCGGCGGCTGTTCGATGGGTACAATCGTGAAACCCTTCAGACTTGTGCAACTCCAGGGTTGCCGGGCACGCGCGGTTCGCGCGTCAATAGGGCAAATTGCGCATGATCCGGTCTCGATTCACCTGAGTCTGCGGATCCAGACGAGAGACGAAAGGACAAACCCATGGGGACGTTCAGCGATAGCAAGATACCGCAGTCAGCCAATGCCAACCCTGTCGAAGTGCCGGCCTCATCCCTCGCCGAGATTTCCGCGTCGCGCGTAGGCTCCTCCGCAGTCAATCAGTACTCCATGATTGGAAAGTCGATCACGATCAAGGGCGAGATCACGGCTTCCGATCCTGTTTACGTTTATGGGACCGTCGAAGGCTCGATCAACGCGCCGGCGCACCGGGTCACCATCGGCAAAGAGGGCAGAGTGAAGGCCGACATCACTGCGCGCGAAGTCGTGATCATGGGCGACGTCTGCGGCAACCTCGAGGGCGGCGAGCGCGTGGAGATTCGCAGTGATGGTTCGCTCATAGGAAATATGGCGACGCGTCGCATCTACGTGGAAGAAGGAGCCGTCCTAAGCGGCACCATCGACGTTCACAAGCCCAGCAAGAAAGAAAAAGCCGAAGCGCAACCGGAGCCGGAACAGGCGGAACTCGATCGCAGGGGCGTTGTGAGTTTTCCGGTGACCGAGCTGGCCGAGGAAATTGCGTCTTAGGGGCCAAACGACATCTAGCGAATCTCAGGTTTCAGAATCGAGGCCCTTCGACTCCACTCCGGGCATCTCTGGGGCACCCTCGGTTTTCCGTAGACGACATCCCATGGCTAAATTCCGTCCTGGCAGCGATTACGAACTGAAGTGCAACTACCTTTTCGGTTTTTGCATCTACCATTAATCGTGATACTTAGAGTGCGAAAGGAAATATCTATGCTTACAAGGAAAATCAGTTTGTGCCTATTTGCAGCAGCATTATCTGTTACGGGGTTCACTACCGGATGCACAGTTCACGCGGGGTACTATGATGATCCGTATTATCACGACCGCCACCCGGTAGACGGTGAGGTTGTCTACTACAGCCAATGGGAGCATGACACTCACCGGGAGCACGTGGATCTAAAGAAACGAAACAAAGAAGAGCAGAAAGAATATTGGGATTGGCGGCACAAAAACGATCACCACTAGCCAATAGGCACATTCTTCCATCCGGTTGAAAGTGCTTACGCTGCTCTTGTGGAAAGGACAAAGGCGGACCTATCGGTCCGCCTTTGATGTGCTGATCAGAATTTGGCTCTAAGCCTTCGCCAAAGTGGGCACTGTGGTTCCCAGCTTTTCGGCGAGCATTTCGTGGGCGTGGGCGAAGAACTCATCCCTCGAGATCTTGCCTCCGTCAACGTCCGCGAGGAGCGCCTTTTGCGCGATGTATTCCTTGTTGACGACGCCGGCTTTGGACTGCAGCATGCGCCACGATTTGCGGCGTTCTACGCAGAACATGACCAGCTGACGGGAGAGCGCGCGGTACTCGATCTTTCCGTTCTCCTCGTACTTGATGTACACGCCGAAGTCGGGAATGAAGGAGCGATGCGCCGGGTCGAGGTAGCGGCGATAGACCACATCCTGCTGCGTGATGCGCACCAGCATGTTGTCGAGGTGGACCAGCTTCTCGGCCGCCTCTGGCTTGATCTTCTTGAGGTGGTTGCGGAAGCGGGCTTCGGTGGTGCACCAGTGAGCCACGGTGTAGCGCATGGTTTCGCCGGTGGACTTCAGCTTGGTCTCGTACCAGTCGAGTTCCTTGCTCGGGTTGCCGGTCACATCGAGCGCTTCCTGGTAGGTTTCGCCGAGGCGTGGATTGAAGACGAATTCCGGAACGCCGCGCGAATCGCGCACGCGCTGCGCCTGGAAGAGCGCCATGTCGTCGGGCACGCCGTGCTCGGGTTGGCAGGTCGTGAAGCACTGCAAGAACATGGTGCCGCGATATTCAAGGCCGTCCAAAATGGCGCGGTAAAGCTTCGGCGCGTTGGCCATGGAGACCTGCGCGACGAACGGCGAACCGTGTCCGGCAAGGAAGGTTTCGGCGACGGTCTTCTTCTCAGTATTCTTGCCTTGCGTGGCCGAGCCGAAGACGTTCATGTCGTTGCCGCCCAGCATCGGCGTGGAGTCGGAGTTCTGTCCGCCGGTGTTGGAGTAGACCTGGGTGTCGAGCATGAGGGCCTTGATGTTGGGCCTGTTCTGCAGGATCACCTTGGACATGTTCTGGTAGCCGATGTCGCCCATGCCGCCGTCGCCGCCAACCACCCAGACCTTGGGCAGCTCGACGATTTCCTGATCGGTCATCAACGCGTCGGTGAAGTGGGTGAACTCGTAGAACTCGCGAGCCGAGATTCCCTTGCCCTCGCGGGTAAGGATGACGTCTGTGAGACGCTCGGGGATGACCGAACGGCGTGCGTGGTCGACGATGAAGCTCTCGCCCATGAGCCAGCCGATGGTGATGCCGTCCTGGAAGAGCGAGTTCATCCACGGATACGGATGCGGGTTGTTCGGCGATGTGGATCCGTACACGGTGTTGCAGCCGGTGTGCGCGGCCATGGCCATTACGCTCATGCCGTTGGCGAGACGTCCATCGACGGGCTGCAGGCTCTTGTGGTTGAAGGCTTCGGTGAGTAGAACCGCGGCCAGAGCTTCGACCATCTGGGCATCAGTGATAGGGCCGTTGGCTTCTTCGTGCGCGGCGATGCGGGACTTGGTGTCTTCAGTCTGTTCGCCGCCGAGGCCGAGAATCAGGTGCGAGACGGCGAGGCGCAGGGTTGCGTACTCTTCGGGGTTGGCTGCCTTGAGTGCTTCGAGGCGGGCAACCCCGTTCTTTTCTAATTCTCCTGCTTTAGCCACCAGTCGATCAGCCTTGGCGTGGAAGACGGGGCGCATGTAAGCCTCGGTGACAGCCGCGATGGAGCGGAGCACGCTCTTTTCGCCGCAGCCCGCGCAGGCGCCGTCGCCAGAGACCAGCGCGTCGTAGTTGCGACGAACCATGAGCATGTTGCGCAGCGTTGCAGTTTTCGAGTCCGCCGGATTTGCCGAATTAAACAGGCCGAGGTACTTCTGCGATGTATCGGGGAGCAGGTTGAGGAAGGCGGTGCCGGTCTCGTGCTCGGCGTTGACTTCGGTGGTTTCCTGCACCATCTTGAGCGCCATGTGATCGCCGCAGGCCGTGACGCATGCCGCGCAGCCCTTGCAGAGGTCGCTGACGAAGATGGAGAAGATACCGCCGGTGCCGGGGGCCTTGCGCTCGGGCGACGAGAAGATGGCGTTGACCTTCTGATAGGCCATCGGCACCTTGTCGATGATCGAGTAAAACTGCGCCTTCGCTTCGGTTGAGAATCCATCCACGCTCTCGGTAACTTCGCGAATTATCTTAGGAAGCGGTGTGCCTGTCTTCATCTCGGCGACCATGCGCTGGCGCGTCTGCTTCTCGATTTCAGGAAGCTTCGCCATCATCTTGGTGCGCTCGCCGGCATCGCCAACGTAGCGGGAGACGGCCATGGTGAGCACGGTGCCCAGATCCTGCGAAGTGTTGGGGAGCGCAGTGTCGGGACAGACCGATATGCACTCCATGCATTGCGTGCAGTTTTCAGGAATATAGAGTGGCGTTTCGCGGCGCGCTACGTACTTTGAAGCTGTGTCGCCGGTGGCCGCGGCGATGACGCCCATAGCGGCGAGCGGGCTGGCTGGCTGGTCGTAGCCGAAGCTGGCGCGGAACTCCGCGTCGAAGGCGTTGATGCTGGCGATCGGCGGACGCGCTTCCTGTCCGGCCGGAGGCAGCGTGGAACGGCATCCGCCGGTGGTGCAGCTATCGCCGGTGACGGTGGCCATTTCGAGAATGGGCAGAAGCGCTTCTCCGCGCAAGGAGGACTTGTCAGCCGCAGCCATTGCGCCGATGGCGATTTCCTTCACGCGCTCGAAGCCCTGGGTCATCACTTCCATGTTGGAGTTGACGACGGCTTCTCCGAGCTTGCCGAACTTCTTGACGTACTGCTTCATCACCACGTCGCGGTACTGCTCCTGCGTGATGCCGAACTCCTGCAGCATGGGGCTGACGGCAAAGAAGGCACCGAGGAAGGCGTTGCCCTGCATGCGGAGTTGGAGGTCGGCGCGGTCGGTGGCTTTTCGGGCTATTTCGAAGCCCGGCAGCGTGTAGACACGAATCTTTTTCTCGATGATCTGCTTACGCGCCCACAAGGGAAGGTTCTCCCACGCGCGCTCGCCCTCGGCGTCCGACTCCCAGATGAGAGCTCCGCCGGGCTGAATGCCGTCCAGAGGATTGGTGTGGGTGAAGGCCTTGGGATCGCAGCAGAGCACAACCGTTACGTGGCGCAGGTCGCAGTTCACGCGAATACGGTCCTTCGCGGCCACCATGAAGTAGCTGGTGGGTGCGCCCTTCTTTTCAGAACCGTACTTGGGGTTGGCGCTGACGTGGATGACTTCCTTGGGATTGCCCTTGTCGTCGACCAGGCCGTCGCGCTCGTAGAGCAAGTCGTTGAGGTCGCCGAGGATGGCGCCGAGGTTCTTGCCAGTAGTGATGGCGCCCCATCCGCCAATGGAGTGGAAGCGAACGGCAACCGCGCCTTCGGGAAGCAGGGAAGGCATTTCATCGCCGATCACCGCGTAGGGATGGTCGATGCCGAGGACGAAGAAGCTCACACCGTCGGCAGCGGTCTTGCCGTCTTTGCGGGCGCGGCCGGCGGTGGCGTATTCGTATGCGCCAATGATGTGCTCGGGGCGGAAGTCGCGCGAACCGAGGCCGTAGCTGCCGGAGTAGATGTGCGGCACTTCGTCCATCGTCATCGCGGGCAGGCCTTCGGAGGCGCCGTGCCCTGCGGTTTGGATGGCTTTGGACAGCGCGGTGCGGATGTCACGGCCGAGCGGGTTGTCGCCGCTTAGGGCTTCGTCGGTCCGCTCGAGGATGATGACGTTCTTCTTGCCTTTGAGAGCGGCGACGATGGCTGCTTCTGGGAAGGGACGAATAACGTTGACGTGGATGGAGCCGACTTGGACGCCCCTGGTCTCGCGGAGGTAGTCGACGGCGGCTTCGATGTTTTCTGCCGCAGAACCCAACGACACAAAGACCGTGTCGGTGTCGTCGCACTTGTACTGCGAGATGAGCCCGTAGTAGCGGCCTGTCAGCTTGCCGAAGTCGACGTAAGCATCTTCAAGGAACTGCAGAATCGGCTCGGCGAAGTTGTTGCGGCGCGCGATGATGCCGTTCATGTAGTGTTCCTGGTTCTGCACGGGGCCAAGCAGGACGGGGTTGGTGAGGTCCATCATCTTAGGAACGCGGCGGCGGGTTGGTCCGAAGAGAACGCGCTGCGCGTCTGTCGGGCAGTCGATGATGTCTTCGGGCGCGCCGAGGTACTCGCGAATCAGCTCGGACTCGTGCTTGTAGAACGTGCGCTCGAGGTGGCTCGTCAAAAAGCCATCCATAATGTTCATGCCGGGGGTGAGCGAGAGTTCGGTGACGCGGCGGAGGATGAGAGCCTGGTCGGCGGCCTGTTGCGCGTCCTTGCCGAAGATCATGATCCAGCCGGTGTCGAGGGCGCCATAGATATCGTCGTGTCCGCAGTGGACGTTGAGGGCGTGCTTGGTGAGCGCGCGGGCGCCGACTTCGAGCACCATCGTCGAGCCTTTGCCGGGAGCGTGGTAGTACTGCTCCACGCCGTACACGACGCCCTGGCCGGAGGTGAAGTTCACCACACGCTTGCCGCAGACAGAGTGCGCAATGGCGCCGCCCTGGGCCGCGTGTTCGCCTTCGGTCTCGATGGCGATGGTGTTATGGCCGAAGACGTTCAGGTTGCCCTCAGCATAGGCCTGCTGGAAGAGCTCGCCGCCTTCGGTGGAAGGCGTAATGGGATAGAAAACGCCGGCATCGGCGATGCGGGTCTCAGTGTGATATGAGACGAGCTGGTTTCCGTTGGCTGTAACTCGAATGCCGGGATAGCGAGCGGCTTCCGTCATGGTGTCCCCTCCGTGCGTCCTGTTCCTGCTTGAAACTTCGCTCGGTGAAGGGACCGGCTCGCAATGCTTTCGGGGTGAGCCCATCGAAAGCCCGCATCGGTCCCGCAACCTGCGGTTGATTCGTACCCAGGCTTGCCGCCTTGCATATCAGCGGCTGCAAGTGCCTGGTTTCATTGGTTCTGATGACCGCGATCGAGCTGCAGCCTCGACCCAATTCCCCTTGTTAAGTTCAATATCCAGAATGGTATTGCGCGAGTAACCCAAGGGGGAGTTGCCCGTGAAAACGACCCATACATCAGTATGCACCCGCGATGCGAGACGGTGTATCAACGTGTACCAGTGCGTGGGATTGGAGCAGCTGGACTGAGGCTCAGAGGCTCCGAGTGCGGAACTCCGCAGTAGCTCTATACTTGGACCGGTTCCAACAAATCATGTAGAGGTTCGAATGGCTGAAGCTGATCCGTCATCGAGTCCAAGGTATGCGAGTTATCCGAGTCTCGCCGACCGCGCCGTTCTGGTAACAGGCGGGGCTACCGGAATTGGCGCTTCCATCGTGGCTCATTTTGCTTGCCAGGGGGCCCGGGTCGCATTCTTCGACATCCAGGACGAAGCGGCCCAGAAGCTGATTGATTCCCTGAAGGCGAAAGCCGATTCGCAGCCGATCTACAGTCGCTGCGACCTCACGGACGTCGAGGCTTTGCAGGATTCCGTCCGCAAGGCGATCGCCCTCCTCGGCACCATCGACGTTCTAGTGAACAATGCCGGCAATGATCAGCGCCACAAGATTGAAGACGTGACGCCCGAGTACTGGGATCGTTCGATTGCGGTTAACCTGCGCCCGCAATTCTTCATGATCCAGTCTGTTCTGCCGGCGATGCGCGCTGCCGGTCGGGGCAGCATCATCAACATGTCATCGATTTCCTGGATCATTCCATCGACCGGCGTCCCGGTATACATCGCAGCCAAGGCGGCAATCGTGGGACTGACGCGGACCCTTGCGCACGAACTGGGGCCGGCGGGGATTCGGGTGAATGCGGTGCTGCCCGGCGCCATTGCAACCGAACGCCAGAAGCAACTCTGGTACACGCCCGAATACAAAGCGGAAATCCTGGAGAGCCAGGCTCTCAAGCGCGACATTCTGCCCGAAGATGTGGCACGGCTGGTGCTATTCCTGGCCGCAGACGACTCCATTGCCATCACCAACCAGAGCTACATCGTGGATGGCGGGTGGGTGTAGCGCGCGGGGACAAGGGACTAGGGAACAGGGATTAGGGATCGACGACTAGGGACTAAGGGGACTCGGAGGCCCGGTCCAGCTCGATGCCTTAAGATTTCTCGGGGAGCTAATTGCCATGTTTCCAGTGTTTCGATTCGCCCGTCGCAATTTCATTTCCTGCGTTGCTGCTCTTGCTGTCGTTTTCTCGGCCACAACCCTCAGCCCCCGCGCTACCGCGCAAACTGCAGTCGAAGCCGCGAAAGTGGCTGCGGAGATCGATCGGGTTGCATCCAACCTGCCGCCCGAGTCGCGCAATGTAATCACTCGCTTGACCATGCTGCGTGAGCTCCCCGGCGGTGTATGGAAGACCCACAGCGGAGACCTGGCACACGGCGAGGAGATCAACCTCGACGAGACCGGCTGGCAGACCCTGACCGTGCCCGGACATGCGTCGAATGATGCCGTTTGGTTCCGTACGACCTATACCGTCCCCGACACACTCGGCGGATACGACCTCACCGGCGCCCGCGTTTGGTTCCAGTTCCACGCTGAAGCCAACGGGCCCATGCCTGAGATTCTCTACTTCAATGGCCGGCGCGTCGCCCTTGGCGACGATCTTGAGCCCGTGATCCTCTTTGACAACACCAAGCCCGGCGAAAAGGTGACGGTGGCCATCAAGCTCCTCCACACTGTCGACACCAAATCCATCCGTGGTGCGACCTTGAGAATTGAATTCCCTGAGAATCGTCCCAACCCTGACGACCTTCGCACCGAATTTCTCTCCGCCGCGATCCTTGTTCCTTCGCTCGCTCCCGGTGACGCCTCGCAGATGGCCACCCTCAACAGCGCCATCTCTGCGGTCGACCTCAAGGCCCTGGATGCTCGCGATCAAAAATCTTTCGACGAAAGCCTCAAAACTGCGCACAGCAAGCTCGAAGCCCTGCTGCCCCTGATGCAGACGGCTACATGGCACCTCACCGGGAACTCGCACATCGATGCCGCCTGGCTGTGGCCGTGGACCGAGACGGTTGACGTGGTCAAGCGCACCTTCGGAACCGCCCTGCAATTGATGTACGAATACCCGGAGTACACCTACACCCAATCCGCCGCCCAATACAACGAGTGGATGGCGCAGAAGTATCCCGACATGAATGCCGAGATCAAGAAGCGCATTCAGGAAGGTCGATGGGAGGTAGTAGGCGGCATGTGGGTCGAGCCTGACCTGAATATGCCCGACGGCGAATCGCTGGTGCGGCAACTGCTGGTGGGTAAGCGCTGGTACAAGCAGGCCTACGGCGTCGATGTGCGCATCGGCTGGAATCCGGATTCCTTCGGATATACGTGGCAGCTTCCGCAAATTTACAAGAAATCCGGCGTCGATTATTTCGTTACGCAGAAGATGACTTGGAATGATACCAATCAGCTTCCATTCAAACTCTTCTGGTGGGAATCGCCGGATGGATCAAAGGTGCTGGCGTATTTCCCGCACGACTATGCGAACGACAATCTGAACCCGACGCGACTGGCTGCCGACACGGTGCAGGCAAGGCAGCGCGCCACCGGAATCACTGACATCATGGATCTCTACGGCATTGGAGACCATGGCGGCGGCCCAACGCGCGCGATTCTCGACCAGGGCGTTCACTGGTCCATGCCCTGGATGCCGCCGAACGTCATGCCGCAGATGCCCTTCGGCACCGCGCAGAGTTACTTCGATCACGTGGGCCGCAGATCGCGAAGACCCAAGACGGAAGATGCGCCGGATAGTCTGGGATTATCAGTCGATTGCCAAGGGATACACTCCTCCGCCAGCCGTGACAGGCAAAGTCAACGATTCCTACATGGAAGAGCGAGCTCTACTTCGAATACCACCGCGGCGTCATGACCACGCAAGCCAACCACAAGCGGAATATGCGTGAGTCGTCCATCGAAACTCTTAATGCCGAGAAGTGGGCATCTCTCGCCTGGCTCGATGGGCAGAAATATCCGGCAACCGAACTCACCGAAGATTGGAAGAAAGTCCTCTTCAACCAGTTCCACGATCTGGCTGCAGGGTCGGGGATCGGCATCATCTACAAGGACGCGCAGAAAGACTACGACGTGGTGCGGTGGTCGACAAATGAGATTTCGAGCGGCGCACTGCAGACTATGAATGAGCGGATCAATACGGGCGGCAATGGAGTACCCGTCGTCGTTTACAACCCGCTCGGCTGGACGCGCACCAGTGAAGTCATCGTCAAGGTTCAATTGCCGGGCAATGCTGTCCAGGGTGCGCGCATCGAAGACGCTTCCGGCCAGGAGATGGGTACTGAGTTGGTCTCTGCAGACAGTACGACCGGTGTCATCACGGCGAGGTTCTTTGCCCGCGATGTTCCGGCATTGGGCTACAAACTCTATCGCATATCTGCGGGACCTCGTCCTGAAGGTGGGAAGCTCCCTATCGGCATCCACGACGGCGCTTCAGATGTCAGTTTCGAGAATCGGGAGTTGCGTGTCGCCGTTAATAAGCAAACCGGCTGCATTACGAGCCTCTTCAACAAGCTCGATAACTTCGAGTCTATTTCCTCGGGCTCATGCGGCAATCAGCTCCAATTTTTCAAGGACACGCCGAAGGACTACGATGCCTGGAACATAGATCCGGGAACATTGGACGCCCCGCCCGCTTTAATCGATCACGCGGATACCGTCGAAGTCGTCGGCAATGGGACCGAGCTTCCCGTCATTCGTGTCACCCGGCACTGGCAGAAATCCAAGTTCATTCAAAACATCCGCCTTGCTCCAAGCACCGGCTATGTTGACATCGAGAACGACATCGATTGGCATGAATCGCATGTGCTGTTGAAGGCGGCGTTCCCGCTGGCGGCTTCGGGGCCGTTTGCTACGTACGAAATTCCGTACGGAACGATCGACCGGCCTACAACCCGCAACAACAGTTGGGAAAAGGCGCAGTTCGAAGTGCCCGCACAGCAGTGGGCTGATCTTGGCGACGGGAAGCATGGATTTAGCCTGATCAATGATTCCAAGTTCGGCTACGACGCTGTCGGGAACACACTGCGCCTCACCCTGCTGCGCTCGCCCAAGTGGCCTGACCCCGATGCGGACATGGGGCATCACCACTTCCACTACGCGCTATACCCGCACGCGGGCACGTGGAAAGATGCCATGACCGTCCGTCACGGCTTCGAATACAACTACCCGCTGACGGCGGTAGTTACGACGGCTCATGCGGGCACGCTTCCGGCATCGCACTCGTTTGCTTCCGTCACGCCAGAGAACGTTGTGCTGACGGCAGTAAAGAAAGCTGAAGACGCGAAGGGGTTGATCTTCCGCGTGTACGAGTGGGCAGGGAAGGACGCGACCGTGGAGCTCCACGTGCCAGCGGGTGCGACGGGTGCGACGGTGACCAACATGATGGAGGCGCCGGAGGGAAGTCCGCTCCCGGTGACAGGCGATGTGGTGAAGGCGCCGATTCATCCGTACGAAATTCTGACCGTGCGCGTCGATTATCCGAGCGGCGGCCCGAAAGAATAGAAACTGGCGTCATCCCTCTCGCGAACATGGGTGCCCTATTCTTGTGATCCGGGTCAGCGGATCACAAGAGTGGGAAAGCATGGCCGATCGTTTACCATCTGCCCCGGAAACGAAATCATTTCCCCGCGATGCTGGTCAGATCAGCCTTCTGATCGATCTGGCTGAGCCGGTACATCAGCAGCGCATCTCGCTTGGTGTTGATCGGCTGCGTGGCTAAGTCGATCGTCTCCCCCGGCGCGTGCGCACCTTCGCCCGTTGCGCCGATGCCGGCCAGTCCGGGAATGATGTCCGCAACAAATGAGATGTCTCCCGCACCGCGTTTCATCGGATCCAGCTCCGGCATCGCTTTGAACCCCAGGCTCACATTCGCCTGGTTGAGAATGCCAAGGAGCGCACGGCTCTGTGCGGTGGGCGCCATCGCCGGATAGCCTTCGCCAAAGGTGATAGTTGCCGTGGTCTTTGGCAGATGCCGTGCGACGATAGCTTGCATCTTCTTCTCGATACGCGCAGTCTGCTGGTTGGAGATGGTGCGAATGTCACCGCTTGCGTATGCAATGGGGGCGACAACGTTGTCCTTGCCTGTGGCCGTGCCGTTGTTGCCCGCTTCGTCGATGTGGACGCTCGTTCCGCCAACAATCAAGCCCACGTTGTAAGTCAGATTTTCTTCCGGCAACTGCATGCGAAATGCATCCAGAATGCGCGTCAGCTCATAAATCGCACCGAATCCCATGTGAACGGAGAAGATGCCGGAGGAGTGGCCGGTTTCGCCTGTCGTATTGATGTGCCAGGTGATGGAACTGCGCCGGCTGACGCTGCCGTAGAAGACGCCTTCTATTCGAGGCGTCCCCTCGAATTCAAGAGCTACGTCGCTGTGTTTTGCAGCTTCGATCATGTCTCTGCGCGAGATGCTGGCGGGTTCGCCATGCGCTTCTTCGTCACCGCTGAGAACAATTGTGATCTCGGTTTGCTTCAACACGCCGGCGGCTTGCATGGCCTTCAGCGCGAAGAGCATGTCGACGAGACCACCCTTCATATCATTCACGCCGGGGCCGGTGCCGATGTTGTCTTTCACACTGTAGATCTGGAACGGGCTGGTCCTCTCAAAGACCGTATCCATGTGCCCGATCAGCAGCATGCGCTTGCCGCATTTTCCCGGTTCGGGGCACGGATGTTCTGCGACCAGAACGCCGGCCCGCTGCACCTGCTCCATCGGGATCCACTGCACCTTGAAGCCGAGGTCGCTGAGTTGCGACTGCATGATCGCCGAGACAGCACTCACGCCCTCCAGGTTGTGCGTGCCGCTGTTGATGTTGACGAGTTTCTCGAGCAGAGCATTTGAGGCCTGTTCATTCGCATCAATGAAGGTCACCATGGCCTCCTCCTGGGGCGAAAGTGACGGGGTGTTTTGCGCAATCGAGGCGACGCTGAACGAAGCAGCCAGTAAGGGGAAGAAAACCCGCTGTATTTTCATTTCTCGCCGAGGATACCAGCCCGAACCGGTCTCCGGCGAAGGAGCACGGAAGACGTAAGACCGATGGCCGGAAACATCGTGCGGGGCGTGTTTCTCCGCTGCTACAATCAGGCCACTGTTTGGCCGCCCGACACCCAAGCTACGAAAGGAATCTGCAGATGCCGCTGCGCCGTACGCTCCACTTTTCTGTCGTCCTCTTCGCCGCCTGGTCCGCGCTTGCACCGGCCCAAAACAATATCAGTTATCAGAAGCCTCCCAAGGCGATCGCTGACCTGCTTGAGGCTCCGCCGACGCCCACGGTTGTGGTGTCCCCAGCCGCGGGCACTCAAAAGCGTACGCTCCTCATTGAGCGGCCTGGGGGCCTGCTGACCATTGCCGATCTGGCACAGCCCGAGCTTCGCCTCGCCGGACTGCGTTTCAATCCCCGCACCAACGGCCCGAGCCGCTTGCCCTACATGATCGGACTGAAATTCAAGCTGCTGCCGGACGGCAAGGATGTCGCCGTGACAGGCGTGCCCGTCGGCGGGCACATCGTTTTTGCGAACTGGTCGCCAGACGCGAACCGCATTGCATTTGTCGTGATCACGGGTGCAAATCCGGGCGCGGGGCTGAGCTTGTGGACGGCGGATGCGCACACCGGGCTGGCGAGCCGCGTGCAGGGTGTCGCACTGAATGCGGTCTTTGGCGATCCCTGCTCGTGGATGCCCGACAGCCGCAGTCTGCTCTGTCGTACCGTTCCTGCCCGTCGCGGACCCGCCCTGGTGCGTTCTGAGATTCCGACGGGGCCATCGGTGCAGCAAAATCTCGGACGCGTCACGCCCGCGCGCACCTATGAAGACCTGCTCAAGAATCCTGAAGACGAAAAGATATTTGACTACTATGCCACGGCCCAACTTGCCATTGTGCCTTTGACAGGGGTGGCCAATCCAATCGGCAAGCCGGGAGTGATTGCATCAGCGGAGCCATCGCCCGATGGCCGCTACGCGCTCGTCTACGAAGCTCATCATCCGTACTCCTACGAATTGCCGTTTGAAAACTTTCCTCATCGCGTGGCGGTGGTCGACCTTCGCGGCGGAACGGAGAAGCTGCTGAATGACGCACCCCTTGCCGACAACATTCCAATTGCATTCGACGCCGTGGCTGCTGGTCCGCGCGACTATGAGTGGCGTGCCGATGCGCCCGCAACCGTCGCGTGGGTCGAGGCTGGCGATGGCGGAGATCCAAACAAGCCCGCTGAGATTCGCGACCGCATCTACCTGAGCGATGCGCCGTTCACGGAAAAGCCGCGCGTGTTGGCGGAATTGCCGATGCGCTTCTCCGGACTGGAATGGGGCAACGATCACATCGCGTTGGTGAATGAGCGCGAATGGCGTCATCGCCGCCGTGTGATCGCGGCAGTTGATCCCTCGGCAGCCACGCCGGAATTAAAGAAGCTGTTTGAGGGGTCTTCGGAGGATCGCTACCACGACCCGGGCAGGCCCGTGCTCGTGGAGAATCGAGCCGGCCATCGTGTTCTTGATTTCACCGCCGATGGCGCCGGCATCTTTTTCACCTCACCCGGGGCAAGCCCCGAAGGCGATCGCCCCTTTGTAGCTTTGATGAATCCTGCGACCGGCAAGGAGGAGCAGCTCTGGCGATCTACCGCGCCGTTTTATGAGCAGCCCGCTGCGATTCTCGATCACACCAAGAACTTACTGCTGATCCGTCGCGAGTCCCAGGACCAGCAGCCAAACTACTTCCTGCGCGATGCTTCCTGCCAGTTGACCCAGGTGACGCAATTTCCCAATCCATACGGCGATACGCCGCTGCCGAAGAAGCAGATTCTTCGCTACAAGCGGGCCGACGGCGTGGAACTGAGTGCCAACCTGTATCTGCCGCCGGGATACAAGCCATCCGACGGACCGCTGCCAACGCTGATGGAGGCCTACCCGGTGGAGTATAAGTCGCGCTCGGCTGCCGGTCAGATCAATGGATCACCCTACCAGTTTCCGCGCTTCTCGTGGGCGGGCCCCGTTTTCTTTGTTACGCAGGGATACGCAGTGCTCGAGAATACCGCGATGCCGATCATCGGTGAAGGCAACGCCCAACCCAACGACACCTATGTCGACCAGCTTGTGGATGACGCGAAGGCGGCAATCGATGAGGGCGCGAGCCTGGGAGTCGTCGATCGCAACCGCGTTGCCGTCATGGGCCATTCTTACGGCGCTTTCATGACGGCGAATTTGCTTGCCCATACCGATCTATTCAAAGCTGGCATTGCGCGCAGCGGCGCCTACAATCGTTCCCTCACACCATTTGGTTTTCAGAATGAGGAGCGCACTTACTGGCAGGATCCGGATATTTATTTCAAGATGTCCCCATTTTCCTATGCCGACAAGATCAAGACGCCATTGCTGATGATTCACGGTGAGGCCGATAACAACCAGGGAACATTTCCGATCCAGAGCGAGCGCTTCTTTGATGCGCTCAAAGGCCACGGCGCCACGGTGCGCCTGGTGTTTCTACCGCTCGAAGCTCACGGCTACGCGGCACGTGAGTCACTGGAGCACATGCTGTGGGAGATGGACAACTGGCTCGATACCTACGTGAAGAACCCAGCACCGGCCAAGGCTGCGGCGGAGCAGGGCAGCACGCGATGACGAAACGCCGCCCACTCGCATCCCGGGAAGGCGATTCGCGCGGAATCTGATCGTCTCGCTAGCTCTTCTTCGAGGTCACAGCGGAGAAGCTTGAGACCAGTTGGCCGACACGCTTGCTGCCGCACTGAGGACACTTGACCTCGGCTTTCTCGACGTCAGAGATGTGGATGTGCTGGGTGAATTCGATGTTGCAGTCCTGGCAGTGGTAGACGTATTGAGACATGGTCCGCCTCCGAGCCAACATCATAGCTCCGCGGCTTGTGGACGGAAGATGAAATCGTGGCGCAGGCTGGAATTGTCAGCAGTGTGAGCCTTTGAGCGCTTGCAGGCCCGCCGCGTCTATGGCGAACTGGCGAAAGAAAGGCGTAGTAATTTCGGGGTAGCTCTCCTCTAAAAATGCGGTGGCTATGGGCCACTCACTTGCCCAGCAGGCGGTCAACGGCGTCGCGCTGGTAGCGGGACATGCGCAGTTCTTCGCCGCTTTGCAAAACGACGATGTGGCTTCCCTGAAACCACGGCTGGACTTCCTGGATCCGGCGCACGTTGACAATCGTGGATCGATGGATGCGGATGAATTCGCGCGGGTCGAGCTTTTCCATCAGGGCCTGCAACGTTTCGCGTACATCATAGATTTTGCGCGAGACATGCAGGCGTGCGTAGTTTCCTTCCGCCTGGATCCAGTCGATGTCGGCCACTGGTACGAAGGCGATGCGGCCACCGTGGGCAACGGTTAGGCGCTGCGCATAGTCCTGCAGCCGTGTATCGAGCAGGGCAAACAGGCGTTGGGCCGCGTCCTTATCCTGGCGGCCGAGGCAGCGTTCCCGGGCTCGCGCGAGGGCACGGGCCAGGCGATCAGGCGCGAAGGGCTTTAGCAGGTAGTCGACGGCGTTGGAGTCGAAGGCGCGAATCGCGTAGCGATCGAAGGCGGTGACGAAGATGGTGACCGGCATGTGCTCGGCGCCAATGGCCTCCACTACCTGAAAGCCGTCCATCTCGGGCATCTGCACATCAAGGAAGACAAGATCGGGCCGGGTCTGCCGGATCGCTTCGACAGCAGACTCTCCGTCGCCGCATTGACCAACGACGCTGATATCGCGTTCGCGTTTGAGCAACCGCAGCAGCGCGGTGCGCGCGAGCAATTCGTCGTCCACGATGAGGGCGTGCATCTTCATGGTGCGACCTCGGTGGCCGGTTGTATCGGGGCTGTGGCAGTCTGTCGTGCGGGAATGCAGATCAGGACGCCCGCGCCTCCGCGTGCAAGGGCGCGAAACAGCAGCTGGCCGCGCACGCCGTAGAGTTGCTCGAGCCGGGCGCGCGAGTTGCGTAGACCCACGCCGCGAAGGAAGAGTTGTTCGCTCGGAGCTTCGACCACGCTGTTCGAGTTCCACACTTCGATTTGGAGATCCTGGTTCTGCTTATGCGCAAAAATCTCCACGCAGTCCGTGCCCTTGCGTTTTTGGATTCCGTGGCGAATCGCATTTTCAACCAACGGCTGGAGAATCAGAGGGGGCACAAGCAGATCGAGCGTCTCGGGGTCGGCGTGAATCTCGAAGGAAAGGCGATCGCCGAAGCGGCAACGCTGAATGCCGGTGTAGAGATCGAGGAATTCCAACTCGCGCGCGAGCGGGATTTCGTTTGATTCAATTTGGTCGAGCGAGATGCGGAGCAGTTCGCTGAGCCGCAGCAAGACATCTTCAGCTGCGCGAGCATCTTCCTGCACCAGGGTGATGGCGGCCTGCAAGGTATTGAAGAGGAAGTGTGGATGAATCTGCATGCGCAGTTTTTCAAGTTCGGCGGATGCAAGGCGCGTTTCGAGTTGCGCCTGCCGGAGTTCGCGCTGACGGACCTGCTCTCGCAGATAGGAAAAGGCGGCAATGATCGCGATGATCCAATAGGCGATAAGCCCCAGCAGGCCGCGCTGCTCGAACCATTCAAAAGCGAGCGAAATGGATGAGGCGGGCAATTCATGATTGACGGTGTACATTGACCCTGCGATCCCGCGGGAAACCGCCTGTGCCATCATCCAGCCGATGCAGGCGACTGCATGCGGGAAGATGACGCGCATCGGCCAATTCGGTCCGGTGATGGGATAACGCAGTCCGAGCAGGTAGACCAGGGGCGTGAGAAACGCGAAGATATACCAGTTGAAGATAGCCCACGCGAGATAGTGCACGGTAGGAAGTACGTAGCCCCTTGAGGCGTCGCCTACGAAGACCTCGCTGCTCTCGAGAAGAACGTATCCTGTCCAGCACAGCAACGATAGAGGGAGATAGCGGAAATAGAGATGGAGCCAACCACGATTGCCGGCAGCGCGCCAGGGACTTTGCAGCGAGAACGTCATCGAATCTCCCCTTGTTGTTATAGAACCTTCGCGTCACTACCGAGTAGAGATTCGTATAGCGGGAAACGAGTGGTTACGATTCGTCCCGCCCTCGGGACGATTCACCACAGCGAAGATCGATTGAACCCTTGGCCATAGGACCGACACCCGCGTTGGCCCTACTCTCAGCGGGGAAGGGAGAGACCAACGAGATGCGAGCAGAAATGAATGCAGTAGCGGCGGTATGGATGGGCATCGCGGTGGCGAGCACCGGTGGCATGGCGCAGCGGAATGAGGCCAACAATCCGATCGCGGATCAGATTCGCGTGCAGGAGGCCGCGGTTGCATCGGCTGCGGGCGAGACGGATGGAACCGCATGGTTGAAACTTGCAGTTCTCTACCAGGATGCGGCGCGTTACGAAGATGCGGAACCCGCATTTAACCGCGCGATTCGTCTGCTGAAGACGAGGGACCACACCCTGTACGCCGATGCGCTTGATCACATGGGCACGATGTACGTGGAGCGTGGGAAGTTTGGAAAAGCTGAACCGCTGGAACGAAAGGCGCTTGCAATTCGCGAGGACGCGAACGACACTTCGGCGATCGGAACGAGCTACATGCACCTGGCAGTGCTCGCTTACGGCCAACATGATATGGCCGCAGCGGATTCGGATGCGGGGATGGCGGTGAGCCTGCTCGTTCCGGAACGAGCGACGGATAGAACGCGAACGGAAGCGACTCCGGAAGAGAAAATGTCGGCGCTTATCGATCTCTCGCTGATCAAGTGTGCGCGCGGCGATTGCGCCGGTTCGATCCCGGAGCTGAATCGAGCTCTCTGCCTGGCACACGCGAACTACGAGGCGAACAGCGTTCCGGTTGGGTTTCTCGATTTTTTGCTGGGGTATGCAACTTGGAAGAATGGAGACGTCAAACAGGCCCCCGATTTAATGAAGCGCGGAATCGACGAGATGCAGCAACCGCTTGGATGGGGGCATCCAACTTACATTGCAGCGTTGAAACAATACCGGAGCTTGCTGACGCAAATCGGAAGCCATGCTGAAGCGAGCGAAGTGGATCGCCGCATTGCGCTGCTTGAGCCATCGCCGAAGTCCAGCGGGCGACCAGCGAGGAGCGCATTGCTTGGAATGAATGCGCTACGGTGAACAGCTCGTTCATGCAACAAGGCCGTCCCTTGCGGGACGGCCTCGTTGTCGAGAGAACCATGATCAATTGAACAGCGTTGTCTGGACGGCTAGTTCTTAGTCGCCGGCGACGGGCTCGGCTGGCTGCTGGCGGTTGATGGGGCTGGCTGCGTTGTTCGAGGCCGGCCGGATGGAGTCGAGGCTTACGAGACCCTCAACCGGCTTTTCGCCGAGCACATGTTCGCGATAGAGTTTGGCCATCTTTGCGTTCTCTGCATCCGACTTGATCTTGGTATCGCGGGCGCGAATCTTCTCCTCGCGCGCGTTCTTGGCGATTCCCAAAGTGTCCAGAGTATGGTTGGCTTCCGCGTTCACGTGCTCCATGTTCAGCTTGAGTTCGTGACCTACGTGGGTCATGCCCACCTTCTTGCCACCGGCGAAGATTTCGTGACGGCCGTGCTCTTCGTACCACTTGGTCAGTGTGGCCGTCATGTGCATCTTCTCGATGATGTTGCGCCAGCCCACGCCCGTGTTGTACGCGCAGAAGCTGATTTCGCCTTCCTGCGTCGCGTAGGGAATGATGCACTGCTCGGTGCGGCGGAAGTCGTAGTTGAACAGATCCTGGAACCACATGCCGGCGATGAAAAGGAAATTCCATCTATCCGACCGGCGCTTCTCAATGTCCTTCATGGTGCGGTCGCCCTTGACGCTGCCGTAGTCTTTGCCGGTGGCGTTGAAGGTCTTGTCCATCTTCTTCAGCATGTCGGTGATCTTGAAGTGGGTCGGCGACTGGAACGGATCATAGTTGCGCAGCAGCGAAAGCCCGAATCCGATGACTGAGAGCCATTTGCCGCGGGCGGCATCGTTGACCTTAGCCAAATCTTTTGCAACCTGGTCCATGTGGAGGAAGGCAGTGACCGGCGCCGCTTCCTTGGTTTCCTTGTCGATCATCAGGGCCATGCCGATGCCGCAGTTGGGATGGCATCCGCAGGAGAGCTGACCCCACTCCGCGGTAGGCCCGTGCACCAGATCGGCCCAGTCAGAGAAGGTGCTCATGAAGCTGATCGGGAACCAGTCGCGCTCGGGAACGCCGAGTCCGACCTGGTTCTTCACATCGTGCGCCATGTGCGAGAGCGTGTAGCGCTGCGCAACGCGGCGCTCTTCGCTGATGTCCTCGTCGCGGCCGGTAAAGCTGACCGGCTGGAACGAGAGGAAGCTGATCTTCTTGGGATTGTCGAGCGCAAACTCGATGATGCGGCCAACCTGCTCGTTGTTGATGCCGTTGATGATGGTCGTCACGGGAACAATGTCGACGCCGGCTTCGTGCAGGTTGTTGATCGCCTGCAGCTTTACGTCGAAGAGATTGCCGACCTTGCGGTGCGAGTTGGCAGCGTTGCCGATGCCGTCGAACTGAAGGTAGACGTAGCGGAGGCCCGCTTCAGCAGCAGCGCGGCAGAGTTCTTTGCTCTTCGCGAATTCAATGCCGTTCGAAGCAGCCTGCACCGAGTTGTAGCCAACCTTGCGCGAGTAGGCCACAGCATCAAGGAAGTAGGGCGACAGTGTGGGCTCGCCACCGGAGAACTGAACGCTCATCTGCCGCTTCGGCTTCATGGTGATGGCGTTGTCGAGCATGGTCTTGATTTCATCCCACGTAAGCTCGTGGACGAAGCCCACCTGGTTGGCGTCCATGAAGCAGGGATCGCACATCATGTTGCAGCGGTTGGTCAGGTCGATCGTGAGCACCGAGCCGCGGCCGTGAGTGACGGTGGAAGTGCCGTGGTTGTGAAGCTTCTCGTCGCCCTTCCCGTGGGCGCGAATATCGCGGCCAGGGAAGCTCTCTTCGAGGTGCTTGAAGAAGGCCGGGTCGATCGACATCACGTCTTCGAAATGGCCGTGCTTGGGGCAGTCCTTCACCATCAGGATCTTGCCGTCGCGCTCGATGATCTGGGCCTTGATTTCGCCGACCTTCTCGTTGAGCAGGACTTCGTGCGGCAGCTTGCCATCCAGAATCTGCTTGCGGATCTCGGGTACGCACTTGGGACAGAGCGAGTCTGTGGTGCGCGGCCAGCCTAGCGGCGGCTTTTCTTTCTGATAGCTCTTCAGGAGAGGCTTATCGCTCCATTTGGGTGTAAACGACGGGTTGGGACTGATGCGGTTGAACCGATCAAATACCACCCACGCGCCCTTGGCCGCGTATACGGCGGCTTTCTCGGCGTACTTCATCGCTTTAGACATATTGGTGCGATCTCCTTAAAAAAGAATCAGCTGGCACTTCCGGTGTGCCCGGCCACAGTACCGCCGGAACCTGAAAACTCAGTACAAGAGTAATAAGAGGGGCTAGTCAATCCAACCGGGGTGCAGCGAATGGGGAAATGGAGGGTGCGAATGGCGATGTATGCGGTGTGAATGGGCCGTGCCTCTTCTCAATAGCTTGTGAAACAAAGACTTGCACCGGCCGTATGCCAGTGCCGGAGGCTGGCGCTCTGGAATAATCATTCCCCGCTTCTCAAAAACGGCGTAAGATTTTCGCGTCCAATGGAATCCGTGCGCCGGGTAATGCATATGAATGCCCGCGCGACAAGGTTTGGGCGCAATATGCAAAACTGACGGCGGGCGGCCCTGGACTCTTAGGAGGGCTGCTGATGAATTCGCATTCAGTCACGATCCACATTCCCGTCCACCAGCCTCGTCTTAGTACATCGCTTTATTCTTTCGCGTACATGTTCCTGCGCACCGGTGGATTTCTGCTCCTGATCGCCGCAGCCCTCGAGGCCGCATGTGGCGCACAGGAGAATACCTGGGCCTGGATAGCGGGGAGCAAGACCGCCAACCAGCCCGGCGCGTACGGCAGCCAGGGGATCGCGACAACCGGGCATGCGCCGGGGGCGCGCCAGGATGCAGCGTTGTGGGCCGACTCCGCCGGCAATATCTGGATGTTCGGCGGCCTGGGAAACGATGCTGCTTCCACGGTCGGCTACTTGAACGATCTTTGGGTATACGACACGGGTGCGCAGCAATGGACATGGGTGAGCGGTAGCGACTCCGTGCCGAGCAAAGGAGGTGGCGATCCCGGCATCTATGGTGCGCTGGGCCAGGCCGCCGCCGCAAACACGCCGGGCGGACGAACCCAGGCCGCCGCCTGGACCGATCTCGCTGGAAACCTGTGGCTCTTCGGCGGCCTTGGGTACGACGCCGAGGGTACTCCCGGTTCGCTCAACGATCTCTGGGCTTTCAATCCCTCAACGCGACAGTGGACATGGTACGGCGGCAGCCAGACCGTTCCGGCCCCATGGGCCGGTGTATCCGGAGTGTACGGCACTCTAGGCGTCGCCGCCTCCGCAAACGCACCGGGCGGCCGGAAAGCTCCCGCCGCCTGCCAGGTCGGCGGCGAACTCTGGATGTTCGGCGGTTCAGGATTCGACTCGGCCGGCACCCAAACCTATCTCAACGACCTCTGGAACCTCAATCCGGTAACTCATCAATGGACGTGGGTGGGCGGCACGTCCACCGCGCCGCCTTCAGGGCAAATTCTTGCCGTCTACGGGACCCTCGGACTGGAATCTACGGGGGACGTGGACGGAGGCCGCGATGGAGCAGTTTGCGGGGGTAGTCCTTCGCTCATCAATATCTTCGGCGGCCTTGGCTTTCTTCCCGACGGCAATGTTGGTTACCTCAATGACTTCTGGGACCTCTTCAACCCAACATCGTTCCTGTACTGGACATGGATGGGCGGCAGCGATACCGTGACCAACGAAGATCGCGACGTGAACGGCGTTGTGTTCCGCGGTCAGCCCGGCGCCTATGGCACTTTGGGCCTGGCAGCTGTTGGCAACAGCCCCGGCGGTCGGCAGAACGCCGCAGCCTGGACAGACTCCGACGGGAATCTGTGGATGTTCGGCGGCAATGGCTTTGACGCCAATGGCCATTACGGCGCGCTGAATGACCTTTGGATGGTGGGGCGGACCGATGAATGGGATTGGATGGCGGGCAGTAGCACCGTCCCCGGATGCTTGTCCGACGGCTATGGAACGACGCCCTGCGGAGTGCAGGGCAGCTACGGCACTGAGGGTATCTACTCCTCCCAGTCCTTGCCCGGCAGTAGGGCACATGCATCTACCACAGTGGATCCCAGTGGCAAGTTCTGGCTTTTCGGCGGCACTGGGTACGACAGCGCCGGCGTTTACGGGACACTGAATGACCTATGGAGATTTCAATCAACCGCCAGCCTCCGGGCGGCTGCTCCTACTTTCTCCCCGCCGGGCGGCCAGTATACAGCTTGTCTGGAAGTCACACTAAGCGATGCCACCGCGGGAGCCACCATCTATTTCACCACTGACGGTTCGCAGCCCACGCCCAGCTCATCCGTGTACAAGAGTCCGATCGATGTCTGTCCAACTCTTATCGGTGTTGGCGATCCGGCTTTCTATTCAATGCAAATCAATGCATTCGCCGTTGCGCCCGGCTTCCCTCAAAGTCAGGAATCGCAGGCGTTCTATTTCCTCAGCCTTGGTCCACCCAATCCGCCTGTGCTCGATCCGCCTCCTGGAGTCTACAACTCGTCCGTCGACGTGACCCTCTTCGATTCCAATGGGGCAAAGATCTACTACACCCTGGGGGGCTCGCCTCCAGATTCGAATTCGACTCCCTACACCGTACCCATCCACGTCACAACCAACACCACAATTTCGGCCGTCGCCTGCATCGGAGATAGTTGCAGCCAGGTTACTGGCGGCGAATACGACATCGGCGGCCCTCCCGCCGCAATTCCGACCTTCACCCCCCCCGCAGGACCATATACTTCGATCCAGGCAGTCACGATCTCCGACTCCACTGCGGGAGCGGCCATCTACTTCACCACTGACGGCTCAAAGCCGACTACGAATTCAACTCTCTACACCACCCCTATCACCGTTGCCTCTTCGGAGACGATCGAGGCCCGCGCCGTCGCCCCAGGCTACAGCGCGAGCGAAATCGGAGCGGCTCAATACACCATGAACCTGCCGCCGCCCGCATTCGCCTTCGACACAACCGTCCCCTCCCTAACGATCAACTCCGGTAGTCAGGGCTCAATCACCCTGAGCGTAACCCCGCAAAATGGCTTCAACTCCGTCGTCAGTTTTGCCTGCTCGGGCCTTCCTGTCGGCGCGAGTTGCACTTTCAGTCCAACCACCGTAACGCCGTCAGGCACCGCTACAAACGTTGTCCTCACGATTGCCGTTGAGAGGCAGGTTTCGGCGGTTAGGCCGGCTTCCGGACAGCTCCTTCCGGCCACGCTCACAATCGCAATGTGTCTGCTAGGTTGGAGAAACCGGCGCGACCCACGGGTCTGGCTGCTGTGGATGGTGATTGCGGTTGGGTTGGGAATGTTGTCGGCATGCGGCGGCGGAGGCAGGAAAACCACGCCCGCAACATCGATGGTCACAGTTACAGCGACATCTGGTGCGTTGCAGCAGACTGCGAAGATTTCGCTAACCGTTTTGTGACAGTGAATTGAGCGAGACAGGGACTCTGACAAACTATGGGCCACCGGCAGGCTCGGTGCGGGCGACCTGGTTGATGATCTGCTGCACCAGTACAACACGCACGTGGATGCGCCTCGCCAGGTCGGGGAGGAATTCGGTAATGAAGTTGTCCGTGGGAGCAAGGGCCCAGCCGGTGGCCACGCGGGTCGCCGTCGAAGGCAGATTCGTCTTCGCGCCTGGGACGTAGAGATTCGAGATTTCAGCATCGATGGGAAAGCCGACGATGTTGGCGTAGTTTGGCATGCCCTTGCCGTTGTCGCCCTGCGTCCAGCCGACTTGCACAATGGCATGCAGGATGCGGCGCTTGATCGTGGCATGCGGCATGCGGTGGTAATGGGGGTCCTGGTGAACGATAGACGGGATCAGGAAGGTGCCTACGAATTCGCCTGTTATGTCTCCGCAATAGCTGACGCCCACCAATTTGCCGAATCCGTGCATGCCCGGTCCGTAAGCAGTATGGGAGTTGTATCCGATGGTGATTGCCGCGTTGCCCAGGATAGTGACGGCGTTGAACGGGTCGAGGACGTTTTTGACCGCGAGATGCGCCTTCTCTCGTGGGGTCAACGGCTTGACCTCCGGCCCGTTCATAAAGCGCTGGTAGAAATTGATGAGCGCCACAGGCTGGCAGGGCGGCAACTCATAAGGCTGCATCGTTTCATCCGGCTTCACGCTATCTGGCGGCTCTGCCTGAGCCTCCTCATGCGGAAAGCCGGCAAGCGTGGCGATGAAGCCGGAGCCGGTCTCAGTCAGCGCGATGCCCGCCGACTCACTCTTGGGAATCACACGGCAAGGCCCGCTCTTGGAATTCTCATGCTTGATGATCGGAAGCGGCGCATTGGGCAGGGTTGTCGCCGTGCCAACCGAATGCGTCTGTCCGCAGGCCACTGCACTTGCGGAGAGGAAAAACGAAGGCACGACGAGGAGCAGGAACACCTGGCAATGGGTGCTTTGACAGGAACGGATTCCCCGGCATGGAGGTTGGCGCGTCCCGTCATTCCCCAAAGAGGTGTCCCTCGCTCGATGGAACTTTTCCGGTGCTGATTCGTAAACCACAGAGACCCAATCGACTCGAAATCCCGGCGATGTCTGAAGCATCGCAGTCGCTCTAGTATCTCGGACGCAAGATTTTCTGAAAAAGTAACTTTAGGGCATGGAAAGAGTCGTCGTTTTGAGTGTGCTTCCGAGCCTGTTGGTTTGGCAGGCACGGGAAGCGCCCGGATTTCTGTTCGCGCATTGACGTGGGTCTTTGCGCCGTCGAGACTAGAAAGCGAGGTTTTCTGCCATGAGTTCCTATCCTCCACCACCGCCGCCGGGCCCCGGAGTAGGTCATCGAATTGAAGAAGCCATGGAACTGATCGAGATGGAACTGCGCCACGCGATTGCTTACGTGAACGACGCAGTGATTCCACAGGTCCGCTCCGAATCCATCGTGGCCATGCGCAAGGTGTCGGACACCCTGCGCAATCTCGCAGATCGCATGGACAAATCGCAACAGCAGCCGGGCCCTCGCGGCTGATGGCCGATTCGCATCACGCAGGCGCGCGTCGTTCCGCGTGCATGGCAGTCATGTTGATTGCTGCAGTCGGGATGGCCGCCTGCGGCCACAAGAAGCAGCCGCCACCTGCGTCACCATCGGCAACAGCTCCGCCGGTATACCCCCCGACATCGAATCCTGCGCCTGTACCCCCGCGACCGAGCAGCGGCGGCATTCCGATCACGCCTGTTCCTGAAGGAGGCGTGACCGCCGAAGACAAGGATTTCATTCTCAGCCATCGGCCTATCTACAGTGAAGAAGGCTCTGCCAGTTGGTACACCGCTCCTTATAAAGGACGAAAGTCCGCCAACGGCCAGGTTTTCAGCGATGAAGCTCTGACCGCCGCGCATCGGACGTTGCCCATGGGATCGTTGATTGTGGTCACAAATCTCAGAACGCGGCAGGCCTCTGCCATGCGCATCAGCGACCGGGGGCCGTTTGTTCCCGATAAGATCATCGACCTGACCATCGCTTCGGCGAAGTCCATTGGCATTTATCGCTCGGGGACAGACCGCGTGCGGGTCGACGTCTACCAGACGCCAAAGCCTATGGATGTGGGCGGCCGCTGGTGCGTGCAGATTGGCCCTTTCCTCAGCGAAAGCAAGGCGATCAAGTTCAAAGAGAAACTGCTCAGCGAGTATCCCGGTTCGAAGGTGATCGAGTTTCCCGGCGAACGCAGTTACTGGGTGCGCATCCGCCCGCAAGGAGACGACCGTGAACAAGCCGAAGAGATGTCGCGGAAACTGGAGCCTGAAGAAGGCGTTGCATATCTGACCCGGCTGGACTGAACAGACCGGCCTCTGGGCTCTTGGAGCATGCAGCTATTGTCGTTATCCGACTCATAATTGCCGCTCTGCGGTAAGAGTACAGCGAGCGATCGTGAACCACCCGGCATAACCCAATTCTGGGATTAGATCCCGATTGCCGGAGACACACCATCCATCAGATGAGTCCGACGCGATGCTTGGAAGCTGTACTGTTAACGCCGACGCGTCCTTATTTGCTGGCAGTCCCGGCAGCCGCGGCCGCCTTCTTTTTCTGCATCTGCACGGTCCACGGGGGCACGATACCATTCTGGCGCGCGTAGGCGATGAGCTGGCCGAGGTGTTCGTGCGCGTCGGCAACGAGGAGATAAACAACGTCGCCCTCGTTAGCCTGCGGGCCGAGCTTGGGCAGCAGCTTTGCGAAATCCGCGTTGCTCACCCCATTGATGGTTTTGCTGGTGAAGTCCCAGGACTGATTCAGAGCCTCGATGATGCGATCCTTATCGGTTGTAGATTTATCGAATTCTCCCGCTTTAAACCCAGCCGGAGGCTTCGCGCCCAGCAAGCTGAGGAATCCGTAACGCTCTCCAGCAACATGCAAAAACACTTCAGCAAAGGACCGGGTGTCGGGTGAAGGGCGCCAGGTGAGCTTGTCGCTCGGAAGTGCCTCGGCCAGATCGACGCACTTCTGGTTCACGGCCTGCAGATCAAGAAGGGCCTGTGCTTTCATGTCATAGCTGGGTGCAGTGCTGTCAGTCGCGTTGTCGGGAGTTTGCCCGTGTATTGCGACAGCACCACCATTCAGGATGCACGCGAGACAAATCAAAGAGAGAATCGGCGTTTTCATTGTGGTCTCCGCTGGAATCGAAGCTCTGGTAATCGCCCGAGGCTAGAGCAGAGGCGGGAAACATGCAAGCAGTTCGTGACCGCCTGGATGTTTGGAGGGGTGAGTGGCTGCGTTTGCGAGATTGATGATTCCGCAGATGGTGCGACACACCCTTGATTTTCTCGTTGCGGACACCGCGCTTTTCGACATAATGTGATTCTGAAAGTTTTCACTGGAGGTCGATATGGCAGTCGGTGTCCCTGTTTTGCAAATGGCCCGGGTTCGCCAGAACTACCTCGCAATCGTGGTGGCGGCGATTGCTTGTTTTCTGCTGGAAGCCGGATGGTACTCGGCCTTTATGAGCACTTGGATCAGCGGAATCGGGCGCAGCATGCAGTGGCTGGAAAACAGCGGCATGAATCCAGCTATTCAGTACGCTACGGCGTTGGTGATGGCAGCCCTGATGGCGACGGCGATCTCCTGCGTGATTCAGCTTACCGGCAAGCAGACGGCTCTGCGTGGCATCAAGGTCGGCGCGCTGTTGTGGGCTGGGTTTGAGCTGACAACTTTGTCGACGGAGTACATCTTTGAGGTGCGGCCTATCAGCTTGTGGCTCGTGAATGCAGGCTACTGGTTTTTTGGCATGATGCTGATGGGCGCGATCGTGGGCGCTTGGAAGAAGAAGGTGTAGAAGAGGAAGCTGTCAGTTGCCAGTTTTAAGTTCTCAGCCAAAAGCGCACCGCAGCTGACGACTGAAAACTGACAACTGGGTGTTCAATCCGGCGGCGGGTAGTACGGCAGCTTGTCGTTGGTTTCGTTGGCGCGTTTCACCGTGACATCGCTGAACAACAGCGCGGGCGCCAGCACGGTCTCGGGGATTTCCGTGGCGTAGTTGGCTACCCACAGACTCTTACCGGCAGCTTCAACGCCCGAGCGCAGAGCGCGCTGATCGAGTTCTTCGAGCACGGCTCCGCGAACGAGGGTGCGTTTGCCGTCGAGGTCGATGCGATACAGCAGTCGTGGGGTCGCTTCAGCGCCAAGCGTCTCAACGTAATACACCCTCTTCAAGCCGCGATCTTTGGCGATCCCCAAGAGCTTTTGGTTCAGCTCTTCCTCGGTCAGACCCTGCTGCGCCGTGACTTTGAGCACGCCGATTACCGGACGCGGCGGTCCCGCAACTCCCGCCCGCGCGTGGCCGTTGGACTCAGGGAAGTCGCGCACCGGAGTGCGACCGATGAGGTAGTTCTCCAGGTGGCCGTCGGCAACCAGCTTCACCGTTTGCGCCGGGACTGCTTCGTCGTCTACCGAGTAAGAGCCGACAAGATCCTTGCCGTCCCAGGTCTTCAGCGCGGGATCATCGATGACAGTGAGAAACTCCGGCAAGATGCGCGCGTGGTAGCTCGAAGCAAAAGGCCCGTTAGTACGCGCCTCGGTTCCCAGCTTCGGACGCGTGGCCGTCACCCCCGCGGCAAGCAGCGAGTGCAGCGTGTCGGCGCTGGCATCGGCGCTGAACAACACCGGTCCGTGATACTCCTCTTCGACCAGCGGCGCCTTGCGCAAGTCGCTCAACGAACTGATCAGTGTCACGACATGTTTCTTGAACTCTTCTGCGTTGTCGAGGTCGCTCATGGCCACACCGCTTGTCCCGTAAGAGCGATCGAGACGCATGCCATCGTCAGCCTGCGTGCCCACGCCAAACGATTCGGAGTAGTTGCTGGCCGACTTGCGGACGATCGCGCCTTCGCTGGAAACAATCCAGGTGGTCGTGACGCGCGCATGGAATGCAGCGGTGGAGTACTGGATGTCGTGCTGGGTGGCGCTGACGGCCGGGTCCGTGCGATAGATGCCGCTGTCGTGCGCGACGCGATCGTCCCAGGCCTTCTCGTCCACGGCAAGCTTCAGCGGCTCGGCCAGCGAAATGATTGGTTTTTCCTTGCTGAAGTCGTCAGCCTGCGGAGGCGTTTGCACTTGCTTCAACTCGGCCTGCTTTTGCGCGTATGCGGCGAGGGCTGCCTTGTAGGCCTGGTCCGTGCCGGTCCACAAGGATGAGCGCATCGCAATCGGATCGTCGTCGATGGTGGTGAGTTGGAGCGCGCCGTCGCCGCGCGGGCCGGAGTTGTCAGTCTTGTAATCGCCCACACGGACACTAATGCGCGCCACACGCGCGTGGCTCCTCTGCGAGCCTTCGCCCGCGCCGTAGCTGGCACGGGTTTCAAAGTCCTGCACATCTTCAATGCGATATTCGATGAAGTACGGCTTCTCAAATCCGGGTAGTTGCAGGTGAGCCATGCTGCGATCGAGTTCATCCAGCATGGCCTTCAGCACGGGGTCCTTTTCGGCGTCTGCGCGCGAGGTCTGCGCGATTGCGCTGCACGGCACGAGGATGGCGGCAGACAGAAGTCCCGCTGCGAAGAGATTTCCGATGCGGCGAGCATGCTTCATTGTGCCTCCTTTGTCGCTGCAGTTCCCGGTGCGCCAGGGATCGGCAGAATTGGCGGGCGCTGTGTGCCCTGTTGCTGGCGCTGCGTTTCAATCTCGCTTACCAGCATGGCCGGAGCGACTGCGCTTACCGGCACCGTGCCGGATTCCGCGCCACACTCTCCGTTAAATACTTCAGGCTTGTCGCTTGTGGCCATGATGCGTTTCATCGCGGCGAGCGGTGTGCCCACGATGCTGACCCCGCGAACGAGTTCATCCGGCCTCCCATCGACGTATACGCGATACACCACCAGAGGGATGACTTGAAAAGCCTGCGGCGCACTGCGCGTCGTCACGGCGAAGCCCGAAGAGATGTCTTCAAAGTAGAGTCCGTAAGGCTTACCCTGCTTCTTGGCTTCCTCAATCAACTGCTTGCGAAGATCGGCCTCCGGCTCCGTTTTGGTCGATGTTACGATCAGGTTGCCCTGGCGGCCGGTCGGCATGCGTCCCGTCTGTGCGCGCCCGTGCCCGTTTGAGGCGGCGAAACTCGCGATCGGCAGGCGCGACATCAGGAACGTCTTCAGTACTCCGTTTTGGATCAGTTCCACGCGCCGAGCTTTCTCACCCTCGTCGTCGTAGGTGTAACTCCCGCTGAGCCAGGTATTGCCGAAAGTCGTGAGGGTGGGGTCGTCGGCCACGGAGAGAAAGGGCGGGAGAACTTCCTTGTTCAATTCCTTGGTAAATGTCTGGCCCTCTTCGTCGCCGCGCTGGCGCTGCCCTTCGAGCCGATGACCCAGCACCTCGTGGAAGAAGACGGCAGATGCTCGACCGGACAGAATTGCAGGGCCGTCAAATGGCTCCGTCACTGGAGCCTTGCGCAATGCTTCGAGACTCTTGCCCAGTTCGCGTACGCCGGCTTCCATTGATTCCTGCGTGGGCAGGCCGTCAACGGTTTCAGCTTCGAAGGTCTGGGCGCGGAACAGGTCCATGCCGTCATCGGCACGTGTTACCGCAAACACCACCACGCGCGCCTGTGTGTGCGGTGCCACCACCCGCGATCCCTCAGACGACGCATAGTAGTCGGTCTCGTTCTGCACGGTGAGCATGGCCAGGTTCTGGTAGACATCGGGATAATCGCGGAAGACGCGGCTCAGCGCATTCACGCGCTGTTCCCACGCGGCCCGATCAACGACCACGGGCGGCGCGGGCTTGCTGATCGATACCTGTGGTGATTCCTGGCTGAAGTCGGGCGAGGTGTCTTCTTCCTTCGCACGCACCTGGGCTTCAGTCTTGACGCGGAGAAAATTTTCGAGCGCGCTGCCGTAGCCAGCATTCGTAGCCAGCCAGAGCGTGCGCGCCAGGGCAACGCGATCGTCGCCCAGCGGCAACTGCATGCTGTTCACGGCAGAGGCGCGATGATTGCCGTGGGTGTTGTCGAGCTTTGGATCGCCGATGCGCACCTGCACGTCGGCCACGCGCACCTGGTTGCTGCTGCTCTCGGCCAACGATCCATATTGCGCGCGAATCGAAACAGACGTAGCATCCGCCACCGAGTAGCTGAGGAAGTACGGCGGCAACTGCTTGTCTGCATCCTTCTGATTCGGTCCGGGCTTGCCCAGCGAAGTGAAGGCGCGCTGCAACTCGCCGGTCATGGTGTCGAGCAGAACTGAGGAGCCGGCAGCGGCATCCTTGACTGAGGCACCAATTGCTGCGGGATGGCCCGTCACTGCCTTTTGCTGTGCCGTCGCAATCGTGCCGGCAAGCGTGGAACAAAGCAGCGCGCCAACCAGCAAACAGGTTTTCGCCGGGCTTACCATTTGCGGCCTCTTGACGATCAGGATTTCGGGTGTTCGTTGATACGTGTCAGCGGAAAACATCGGTAAACTTGATTGTCTCAAACTCATGTGTGTCAAAATGGAAATCTGATGGCAAATGTCCTGCGTCTGGCGCTCGTAAGTACTGTTGTCGTTCTTTCCCTGTTCAATTCCGGTTCAGCCGCCGCCCAGACGAGCTCGCTTCCTCAGAAGCAGCCGAACCCTGTTGCCACTCAGGCTCAACCGCACTCCGAACAGGCTTACTCCCTGCCGCCGGACAAGCTTGCCCAGGCCATCGCCCTGAACAAGATCCGCGTTTCGCTGGATATCGCCGGGTCGCTCTGGGGCCTGATCGTCCTTTGGGCTCTGCTCTCTTCCAGAAGGGCTATGCGGTTAGACGCGTGGTCGCGGGGAACGATAAAGCCACGCTGGTTGCAGGGATTGACGTTCTTCGCCGTCCTCCTCTTCATCCTCGTCCTGGCCAATCTGCCGCTCGACGCCATCGGGCACGCGGCCAGCCTGCATTACGGCATCAGTGTGCAGGGTTGGCCGAGTTGGTTTGGCGACCAGGGCAAAGGCCTCGCCGTTTCGCTCGTCATCGGAGTGCCGGTTGCTCTCTTGTTCAGCTGGATCGTCCGCAAATCGCCCCGCCGTTACTGGATATGGCTCTGGCTGATTTCACTGCCCCTGGTCTTGATCTCGGTATTTATTGCGCCGCTCGTGATTGATCCGTTATTCAACAAGTTTGAACCGCTTGAAATGACGCATGCTGCGTTGGTCGGCAAACTCGAAGAGGTCGTCGCGCGCACCGGAACCGCCATCCCGCCCGAACGCATGTTTCTGATGAAGGCCAGCGAAAAGAGTAATGGCATCAACGCCTACGTCACGGGCGTCGGCTCGAGCAAACGCTTTGTCATGTGGGACACGACCACCGACCGCATGCCCGATGATGAGATCATGTTCGTCTTCGGCCACGAGAGCGGCCACTACGTGCTCAACCACATTCCCAAGATGCTTGCGGGGCTGATGGTCGGACTCTTCTTCGTCTTCTGGGCTTGCGCAAATCTTGCGGAGGGGATGGTGCGCCGTTTCGGCAAGCCTTGGAATATCCAATCGGTTGCCAGCCGGGCCGGGTTCCTGACACTCTTCTTCGCGTTTTCGATTGCCGGGTTTGTGCTCACACCGGTCGGCAACATCGTGAGCCGCCACTTTGAGCATGAAGCCGACATATATGGGCAGGAGGCGATTCACGGGCTGGTCCCCGACCCGCAGAAAACGGCTGTCTCGTCCTTCAATCACCTGGGCGAAGCCTGGCTTGACGACCCCAACCCCAACGCCTTCGTGGAGTTCTGGTCCTACAGCCATCCGTCTGTTCAGCGCCGGGCAGAGTTTGCCGGGCACTATGATCCATGGGTCAACGGGGGACGGGGTAGGTTCTTCGCCAAGTAGCAAACCTGACCCCGGCTGATCAACCCCATGGCTGTTTTTCAATGACTAAAAGACACCCGAAAACGGTGTGCTAAACATTACAACAACGTGTGCCGGTCGAGGTCGGCGGCCAGAATGGAAGACTGCGCCGCGTTTTCTTCACACTCTTGGGCTTTCAAGGTCGCTTGGTCACACAGCAATTTCATATCGGCCGCCAGTTTCATGGACCACTCCCGGTCCTGCTTGTCAAGCTTAGAAATCATCTCGGCCAGACGAAACCTATCCGGGGCTGTGGTCTCGTAAGTCAACTTGACCCGCAACGCATTTAGCTTGTTTGCACGATCCTGAAACCAAGCAGCATCATCCAGCAGTACTTGCCGATGTTCTTTCTTTGGATCGATCCGGCGCTTTTTGTAAGCCTTCCAGGCATGTGGAATCCCCTCTTTGACGAGGAGTGTTATGGCCGACCCTATTGCCGCACCGATAGCTGTATCAGAAATCGAAGGCATAGATCGATTATTGCCTAAAACGACTAACGGGGACTCCTCACGCCAGCACTGACTGCCGTGTTAGTTGCCGGTGATTGTGCCGTCGCGCGGAACCCCAGAATCTCATAAAATAGAACGTATGGTCGCGCTTCCCCATATCCCCCCGTTCTTTGCCAAAGCTGCCGGTTCGTTTCTTGTCGCAGGCGCGGGGGCGGTTGCTGTCATCATGTGGCGGCTGCGCGAGGCGCGAAGCGCCGTTTCCCTTAGAAAGATCATCATTCCTCCACTTGGCATGGCCACCGGGTTCTCGATGTTTGTGGACTCGGCTTTCCGCGTCCCATGGTCCTGGGCGGTGATCGCATTTCTGACTGGCGCCGTCATTCTTGCTTGGCCGCTGCTGCTGACCACGCGTCTGGAACTGCAGGGGCAGACGGTGAGGATGAAGCGCTCAAGCGCCTTTCTAGCTGTCATTCTGGTACTTGCCGCCATTCGCATCTTCGCTCGTGGCTACTTCGACACCGTTCTGACAACGCAGCAGACGGCCGGCATCTTCTTCATTCTCGCCTTCGGGATGATCGTAATCTGGCGGGCGAAGATGTTGATGGACTTCCGCCGACTGACTGCCGATCTCGAGACCAGCGCCGCCTGACCGCTTGCCACTTTTCGTACAATTTGACTATGCAATTCCTAACGCTTTCGCGCCGCCGTACCGACGCGTTTCCACCGGAAGCCTTTACCCCCGAGTTGGTTGCCCAGGAGGGCCAGCGCGTCAAAGAGCTTTACGGAGCCGGCATCCTGCGGCAGGTCTGGCGACGGGGTGATATGCCAGGCGCTGCTATCTTGTGGGAGGCAGCCAGCGAAGCAGAGGTGCGGAACGCCTGCGAAAGCTTGCCCATCTTTAATGCGGGGATGCTGGAGATTGTCGTCTTCGTTCCGCTCGAACCATACGCCGGCTTCGCCCCGGCAAAGTAGCCTGCAACCAACGTTCGGCCGCCGATTTTGACCGCGCAAATGACTGATTTTCCTCATACCCTGCTCACCGTTCCGAGGTCGTACACTGTAGCTTCATTTGCTTTCCGAAAGGAGCATGTTCTTCTATGGCTTATCCCACAAACTACCGGTATACCCGCGAGCACGAATGGATCTCGCTCGCCGGCAAAATCGGGACTGTCGGTATCACGGACTACGCGCAGAACTCCCTGGGCGACATCGTCTACGTTGACGTACCCAAAGTCGGCGACTCCATCACGGCCAATGCGTCCTTCGGCTCCGTAGAGAGCGTGAAGGCTGTCAGCGACCTGTACTCGCCCGTTACCGGCACCGTGACGGCGGTGAACGAGGAGTTGAAAACCGCTCCCGACAAGATCAACGAGGCGCCGCACGAGACATGGATCATCAAGGTCGAACTTTCCGACCCGTCGGAATACGAAAAACTCCTCGACGCAGCAGCCTATGAGAAATTCGTCTCCGAAGAAACGGGAAGCTAAGGGACATAGGGACTTAGGGACGTAGGGACTGGCGAGGTGAGTGGTGGGCCAATCGTTCAGAACTTTAGCTGTTTGGCAGCGAGGCATTGAGCTCACGGTAGCCGCGCACAAGTTCACCTCTGTTTTTCCGGACACCGAGAAATTCGGCCTGACAAATCAGATGCGCAGAGCTGCCGTTTCCATAGCCAGCAATATTGCCGAGGGATATCTTCAGTTTCTCGGACACGCCCGCGGCTCATGTTCGGAGGTCGAAACTCAGATTGTCATCGCGAGGGAGCTAGGTTTTGGATCGAAGGAGCAGCTTCGGATGACTGAAGCGTTATGTAGCGAAGTTGGCCGAATGCCGGGTGCAATGATGAAGTCACTCCGCACAAAGTCCCTAGTTCCTAGTCCCTAGTCCCTTTCCATCAACCGAACGCCGCAAAGGACTCGAATCTCCCATGCGCTATTTACCGAAATCTCCCGCCGAACGTGAGCAGATGCTCAAGGCCATCGGCGCCAAGACTATCGACGATCTCTTCGCCATCATTCCAGCCGAGTATCGGCTTACGCGCGACCTCGATGTGCCGCGCCAGCAAGCCGAGAGCGAAATCATCGACTACTTCAAGGCTGCTGCGCAGAAGAACGCCACCGATTACGCGAGCTTTCTGGGAGCCGGCTGTTATCGCCACTATCGCCCGGTAATCATCGACTCGCTCGTCCAGCGCGGCGAATTCCTCACAAGCTACACGCCTTATCAGCCGGAGATCACGCAGGGGACACTTCAGGCCATCTTCGAATTCCAGACCATGATCGCCGAACTCACCGGCATGGACGTGGCCAACGCCAGCATGTACGACGGGTCTACGGGAGCGGCGGAAGCGGTGCTGATGGCCATGCGCGTCACCGGGCGTCACAAGGCGGTCGTCGCTTCAACGGTTCATCCCGAGTATCGCGAAGTCCTCCACACCTACCTGCGCTATCGCGACCTGCCTACGTCCGAGATCAGCTACGTCGCCGAAACGGGCCGCGTCGATCTCGATGCGCTGGCCGCTTCTGTTACCGAAGAAACGGCAGCAGTGCTCGTGCAGAGTCCCAACTTCTTCGGTGTGATTGAAGATATTCCCGCCATCGCCGAAATCGCGCACAAAAAAGGCGCGCTCCTTATCGTGTCGATCGCCGAAGCCGTCTCGCTTGGCATCGTCCGCCCTCCCGTCGAAGCCGACATCGTCAGCATGGAGGCGCAGTCGTTCGGCGTCGCCCTCAGCTACGGCGGCCCTTTCTGCGGCGTAATAGCTGCCAAGGAGCAATACCTCCGCCAGATGCCCGGCCGACTCGCCGGCCAAACCGTCGACGGCGACGGGAACCGCGGGTTCGTTTTGACACTGTCCACGCGCGAGCAGCATATCCGCCGCGAGAAGGCGACTTCAAACATCTGCACCAATCAGGCGCTCGTCGCGCTGATGGCGACGATCTTCCTCACCGTCTACGGCAAGGAGGGTATTCGCGAACTCGCCGAGCACAATCTCGCCAAGGCTTCCTACACTGCCAAAGCACTCTCAGGGATTCCAGGAGCGGAGCTTCTTTTCAAGGGCGCTCCACGCTTCCACGAATTTGTTCTGCAGACGCAGGAATCGCCCGCCCAGTGGGGCCAACGGCTCCTCGATGAGAAGATCGTCGGCGGCATCGACCTTAGTCGCTGGTATCCGGAATTGAAGAACGCAACCCTCTGGTGCGCAACGGAAGTCATGCCGCGCGAAACCATTGATCGCGCGGCAAAAGTGCTCGCATCCGCGCCGGTGGAGGCATAGAAATGGCATCAACTGACACGCAGATCAATCGCAGCATCGGCAAAGTTCGTCCCCACCAGACGCAGAACGAGGGCCTCGTCTTCGAGAAATCCTCGCCTGGCAAGAAAGCCTACAAGCTTCCCCCGCTCGACGTCCCCGAAGTGGATTCAGCCGCGCTCCTCGGCGCCGCAAGGCGCGATAAAGCAGCGGAGCTGCCCGAGCTGAGCGAGATCGAAATCATCCGCCACTTCACGCGCCTCTCCACCTGGAACTACGCCATCGATCTCGGCATGTATCCGCTCGGTTCCTGCACCATGAAGTACAATCCGCGCGTCAACGAATTTGTCTCCCGCATCGAGGGCCTTGCTGAAGCGCATCCCTACCGCCCCGAAGCACTCGCGCAAGGCGTGCTTGAGATCATCGACCTGTTGCAGCGCTGCCTCATCGACATCACCGGCATGGACACAATCACGCTGCAGCCCGCAGCCGGCGCCCACGGCGAGTTCACCGGCATCCTTCTCGTCCGGGCATGGCACGAGTCGCAAGGCAACGCCCGCCGCAAAATCATCATTCCCGACTCGGCCCACGGCACCAACCCAGCGACCGCTGCCATCTGTGGCTACCAGGTTGAAAATCTCAAGTCCAACGCCGACGGCGGCATCGATCTCGAAGCCCTTGCACGCCAGGTCGACAAAGACACCGCTGCCCTCATGCTCACCAATCCCTCCACGCTTGGCGTCTTCGAGAATGAAATTCACAAGATCGCCGACATTCTTCATGCCAAGGGTGCACTCCTTTACATGGATGGCGCCAACATGAATGCCCTGGTGGGTAAGGTACGCCCCGGCGACTTCGGCGTCGACGTAATGCATCTGAACCTGCACAAAACGTTTTCGACACCCCACGGCGGCGGCGGCCCCGGCTCTGGCCCCGTAGCCTGCAAGAAATTCCTCGAGCCCTTCCTCCCAACTCCGGTTCTTGTTCGAAAGCCTATCTCAGATTCGGCACAGAACACGGGTGCCCCATCCTTTCGCCAGCTCTTGAGCGAGAGGGTGGGAAACCACGATGCTCAATCAGCCTCCGGTTCTCTTCACTGGGATTACAACCGGCCCCACACCGTCGGCCGCGTCCGCGCCTTCTACGGCAACACCGGCATGTTCATTCGCGCTCTCGCCTACATCCTTGCCAACGGCCCCGATGGCCTCCGCCAAACCACCGAAGACGCGGTTCTCAACGCAAACTACATCCGCAAGAATCTCGAAGACCTGTATGAGTTGCCGTACAAAACGCCGTCGATGCACGAAGTCGTTTTCAGCGACAAGCGGCAGGCAGCCAAAGGCGTCAAAACCGGCGACATCGCCAAGCGCCTCATCGACTACGGCTTCCATCCCTACACGGTTAGCTTCCCGCTCATCGTGCATGGCGCGCTGATGATCGAGCCCACAGAAAGCGAGTCGCTCGAAGAGCTTGATCTCTTCATCCAGGCCATGCGCTCGATCGCGAAGGAAGTCAACGAGAATCCGGAAATCGTCAAAACCGCACCACATTCGACGCGTGTCTCCCGACTCGATGAAGTCCAGGCCGCACGCAAGCCGATCCTGCGCTGGAGACCCGCAGCCGCTTAGGTACTGCCGAATCATCCCGGTCGATATTGTTTCATGCGACCTAAGTCGATATCTTCGTGCGGATAGGCGAATTCACAGTGGTATTCCGCACCCTTCTGGTAACTTCTTGGCAGGTGACGGTCCGGTTTTTCCGGTTACTTAGAAGTCGAGCTCAAAGGCCCTTATCCAGCACATTCCGATTGCTTTTCGAGTCACGAAAACCAGATAATCGAGTTCCCCGGGTTCCTATTTAAAGCCGGATGCGGGCTTGCAGCAGCATGCGGAGAAATCGCAATCTCGCGGCGCAGACACCGCTTCCTGATTTTGGCGGCGTCTTCAAAAGCGCCGAGCCGGCGAAACTCTCCACAATGGAAAATCGCACGCAAGGTCAGCGAGAGCTTTGGGACCGCTGGAACGCCGCATGGAGGTCTTGGATGAAGTGGTTTCGTGACGAATCAGGACAAGTCCTGGTGATGACGTTCTTCTGCATGGGAATATTGCTGGGCGCCCTCGGTCTTGCCGTGGATGTCGGCGTGTTGTTTCATGCCAGGCGGAACATGCAGGCAGCCGCAGACGCGGCGGCCATGGCTGGCGCCACGGAGATGTTCTACAACGGGTCAACCAACGTGGCGGCAAAGGCGTATGCCGCTGCTAAAGCAATGGGCGTGGACAATACGGTAACCGGCAACACCGTGAATGTGATCCTCTCCCCGACCCTCCCTGGCGGCGCCGCATGCCCATCCTGCGTTCAAGTCAACCTGGCAACGCCGAATCCAACAGTATTTATTGCCGCGATGAGCAGGTTTGTTTACTACAACAACAACTTCAGTTCGATCAACGTCTCGGCCAATGCAATCGCGGGCTCACCAGGAGCCTCGCAGACCTGCATGTATATCGAGGATCCGACTGACCCGAGTACTCTCTGGATCCACGGTGCCGGCGATATCAATGCGCCGAGTTGTGGCGTTTATGTCAACTCGAATGACTCCGGCGCATTGTGCGTTACGGGAAACGCGGGAAAGTCAAACTTCTGGCCGTGATTTCCGTGCACGGAGGTCAGGGGAGCGGCAATTGCAAAGGGGATCCAGGTGATTTCGCCCGTGAACACTGAACACCGGCGTTCAGAGCCTTCCTGCTGGCAGTGGCAGAGACATACCAGCTGACCCGACACAAAACTGCCCCGGCGGCAGTGTGACAAACGTTGCCACTATCTCCGGGACATATGCCGGGCCTGGATTTGGCAATTACCAATGTTTTGCCAACGGAGCCTGCTCCACCAGCAAGAAAGGTGTGACCACGTGCACCCCGGTGACTCTTAGCAGCGCAACGCTCGGCGCCGGAATCTATGTCTTCGAAACCGGTGTCACGATCACCGGCGCCACCACCATCGGAACTGCCACCGGCGGTGCAACCGTCATCGTTACCGGAAACGGCGCTTACGACAGTGGCACGGCGACGACTTTTTACGATTATGCCCCACCAGCGGCACCTATAACGGAATTGCGATCTACCAGCCCCTTACGGATACGCAGGAGATGGAACTGCAGTTCGGCAGCGGCAGTTCGATCTTCGACGGAGCCGTCCTATGCCCCGGGTGCTGCGGTGGATCTCCATGACCAGGGTGGCGCCGTTAACGCCACTGATCTGGTTGTCGGGCCAAGCCTACATCAATGGCAAGGTAAACCTCACCAACTACAGCACATATAACCCCACCACAACGCCATTCAGCAGATCACATTGGTGGAGTAGGAGCGGACCACAATGATCATGAGAGTGTTTCAGAGGGACGTTTATCAAAGGCGATTAGGCTCGGGGAGAAGGTTCGGCTCTGGTGGAGCTCGCAATCTCTTTGCCGTTGCTTTTCCTCATGCTGATGGGTGCCGCCGAGTTTGCCAGGCTAGCTTATGCATCGATTGAGGTGGCGAACGCGGCTCACGCCGCAGCCTTGTACGCGTCTTCCAGTCTGGCGGCTTCGTCAGATGCGGGCGGCATCACGCAATGCGGCCACCACGGACGCGGGAAACCTTCTGGGAGGAAATGCCGATTTCGGTGAGCATCTGTTACTACGGCCTGTACCTGCTCCGACACGGCCTATGTACCCTCGAGCTGCAGCGACAATCAGACGTGCATCAGTAACAACGCGTCGATGATCACGACTGTAACGGTCCAAACCCAGGCTGCGTTTTCGACGCTGATCCATCATACCCGGCGGATCGCCCAGTTTTACGCTGCATGGTCAGTCGACGCAGGTGGTATCGAACCAGTGAACAGGAGAGCGTCACATCTGGCAATGAAACTCAGGGTCGCCGCAGCTGCTGGGCGAGGAAGGCGGCTCCCTGGTGGAGATGGCGCTCTCGTGCCTGATCCTGATTCCTGTCGTGTTCGGGATAGTCCAGTTGTCGATCGGACTCTACTGCTACCACTACGCCGCCGATGCAGCCAGGGAGGCGACCCGTTGGGCGATTGTCCGGGGAGCGAACTGCAACGGCCTTTTTGGCGCAGCGTATTGCTCCCCGACAAGTGGAAACGGAACCGGCGCCACCTCCGCCGATATCGCCCAATATGTAAAATCACTGGGCTATCCGTATTCCCGGGGCGTCACGACAACGATAAGGTGGTGCACCAACGGAGGAGCTATCCCGGCCACATGGACGACGTGTTATAACACCACACCAACAACATACAACGCCCGGCAACCAGGTACAGGTGACCGTCTCCTATTCTTATCCGCTGATCGTTCCATTCATCAAACACAACACGATCAGCTTAAGCAGCGTTTCAAGCATGACCATTGTCCAGTAGTTGCGATTGCGTCGTTCGGTGCGAGAGTGAATTGCCGCAAGTCCAGTCTTGTGGACACCGTCCCGCGCAATATCTTGACGAGCTTTTTGCCGGCAATTTCCGAGTTCATCGCGGTAATTCTTTTCTCTAGCCGCCCTCCGTCCTAGACTCTAGGGTATGGCCACCCTCCCTGACATCACTTCGCTCGACGCCGGCCTGCCTGCGAATATCGACGCCGAAAAAACCATCCTCGGCGCCATCCTGCTCGACAACGCCGCCCACTCCGAGGCCGCCGAGCGGCTTGAGCCCGACGATTTCTCGCTCGATTCGCACAAGCGAATCTTTGTGCGCATGTCCGAGCTGATGAACGAGCAGCGCGCCGTCGACATCGTTACCCTGTCGAACGAGCTGGCGCGCGCCAAAGAGATCGAATCCGTCGGCGGTGTCGCCTACCTCGCGTCGCTGACTGAAGGTTTGCCGATCCGTCCCGTCATCGAAGACTACATCCGCATCGTCAAGGACAAGAGCCTGCTGCGCAAGCTCATGCTCATCTGCTCGGCCGCTATCGCCCGCGCAGCCGACCAGAGCGAGACTGCCCTTGAGGTCATCGGCGCGGCTGAGACGGCGCTGCTTGAAGTCAGCGAAAAAGGCGTAACCGGAGGCCTTGAAGCGCTCGATCACATCGTGGCAGCCTCTTTCGGCTCCATCGACAATCTCTACCGCAATAGCCGCACCGTCACCGGCCTTGAGACCGACTTTTCCAAACTCGACGAGATGACCAGCGGTCTGCAGAAGGGCGAGCTCATCATCGTTGCCGCGCGTCCCTCCATGGGCAAGACCGCTTTCGCCATCAACATGGCGCAGAATGCCGCCGTGAACCACAACGCAATCGTTGCCGTCTTCAGCCTTGAAATGAACAAGGAATCGCTCCTGCGCCGCATGCTTGCTTCCCAGGCGTGGGTCGATCAGCGCAACCTGCAAACCGGCTTCATCCGCCGCGAAGACCACGACAGGCTGGTGCGCGGGCTCGAGCAGCTCATTGAATCCCGTCTCTTCATTGACGACACCGCCGGTATCTCCCTTGCTGAAATGCGTGCCAAGGCGCGGCGGCTCAAGCAGACCGTTGGCGGCCTTGACCTGGTTGTCGTCGATTACCTGCAGTTGATGAGCGCCACCCTGCCCTCGGCCGGCGGAAAGCGTTACGAGAACCGCACCCAGGAAGTGTCGGCAATTTCGCGCGGTTTGAAGGCTCTGGCCAAGGAACTCCATGTGCCGGTGGTCGCGCTTTCGCAGCTCTCTCGTGCCAGCGAGCGCCGCGGCGACGACAAGCGTCCCATGCTCAGCGATCTTCGCGAGTCGGGCTCCATCGAGCAGGATGCCGACGTGGTCGCCTTCATCCACCGCGAGGCGTATTACAGTCGCGACGAAGAAATGTCTGAGTCCGATCGCGCCAAGTCCGAGATCATCATCGCCAAGCAGCGTAACGGCCCCACCGGAACCGTCCACCTCAACTTCATCTCGCGCTTCACTCGCTTTGAGAATCCCGAAGTTACTCACGACGACGTCTGATCTGTCGAGACTGGCAATTCCCAGCGGCGCTAAAGGTGGGGACTCCACCTGCTCGAAGCTGATCGGGCATCAACACGCCCGTCTTTCGTAACCCTCCCGACAGTCATCCTTTCATGCCGTCCAAGCGCAACTTCTTCTATCGTCGGGGGTATATACAGAAAACAATGCAGTTCCAACTGTACGTTAAGGAGAGAATATGATTCGGAAGTTTCCTTTGTTGAGCATGGCTCTGGGAGTAGTAGCTTTGGCTTTGCCTGCTGGCCTAAAAGCGCAGCAAGTTCCCGGCCCTCATCCTGCTTATCTGCATGCTTTAAGTGATCTCCGTGCGGCCCGGCATTATCTCAATGACGGATGGGCATGGGCGCCGGTAAAACATGATGACAACGAAGCAATTCGCGAGATTGATGCAGCGATTGGTGAAATCAAGCGAGCCGCCATTGACGACGGTAAGGGACTGAACGATCCATTTTCGATCGATACGTCGTTGAGCCCGCATGATCGTTTTCGTAAGGCCAATGAGCTTCTTTGGTCAGCGCACAGGGACTTGTCGAAAGCAGAAGATGTTCCTGAATCGCGCGGTTTGAGAGATCGTGCAATCGGCCATGTAGATCGGGCACATCAAATCGTTGACAATGCCCAACGCACTGCCCACTGGGAGTAGCTTCCATCCCCACGCTTCCACGCCGAGCCGGATCCTCCGACCGGATGTTGGACACAATCTGAAGAACATGTTCGGCTCCTCTTGACCGGGAGCCGAACGTTTTCCTGATCCCGACGGCGCATTGCTTAGACTGAACTGCTCCGTTAATACGCCGCAACCGCTTGAATCGGTCACAGCTCATTGATCGTCAATACCACGCGCCCTGCGATAAGTTCTCCCAGCGAAGCTTCCGGGCCGATCTCAATCAGATCGACCGGGAACCCCATGTTCAACGGCCGCAACACCAGCCTTGCCGACCCATAATCGGCATAACGCAGCGTTAAGTGCGCGCCGTTGCGGATGGCATACACATTGAGGCGGCCGGCACGGTACGACGCCAGCGAGTTGTAGTGCCGGTCGATCACCGCGAGCGCATCCGGCAGCAGCAGCGGATCCATTGGCAGCGCGTCAGCGTGTGCGATGCGAATGGCCACAAACCGCTGCCAGGAGCGCCGCGTTTGCACGGGCCGTGCCTTGAGCAAATGCAACGCCCCGGTTGGCAGTTGCAGCATCATTTGCACGGCATTGGGCCTGATGTAGGGCTCGAACAGTGCAGCGCTATGCGAGACCACGGGAACAAGGTTGGCTTCTTCAGGCTGTTCAGCGTGTTCGCTGTGCGCGCCGAGACGCAGCAAATCCTCGGCTGCCATGTGCTGAGCAGCGAGCATGCGGTCAATGCCGTCCCATGAGAGCTGCCTTCGCGCGTGTAGAAAATTGGATAAGTGCGACTTGCCAAAGCCGGTCTGGCGCGCCAGGAGTGAGACGCTTAGAGTTCCGCGCTGTATCCTGCGCAGCAACTCCACACGAAGACGTTCTTGCATCTGGGTAAAATTCATCTGTGGAAAGTCCGCCAGCAGCCATGGAGGCGATCGGTCGCAGTTTTCTTTCAGCAAACCGATTTGCGTCTTTCGGCCTTTATTCTCCCGGTTCTCATGTACAGCCAACAGAACGAATGAAGAATCATGCCTGGCAGCGTTGACGCAGAAGATACAACTCTCTACATTGGGTTTACTCCAGCTCGCACAGGTTGTTGGAAATTCTCGAGGATGCGGTTCCGTCGCGCAATCGAACGAGGGTTGTAGCCACTCCGTTCGCTTCCGGCGGAGCCCATCGGCCGACATGGGGATGGCCCGTTCTCGCGAATCCACGAAGGCACTTCGGTAACACGCCTCAAACTCGCCTGTCGAGCCTATTCCAGATTCTGCGCGCTCATCATGATCACAATCACAGCTCGAGCACAGGCGGCAAACGCACACCGGGGCAATAGAACCCTGAGTGCCGCGGCCTGGCTCCTTTCACCTCGCCTGACAGAAATCAGAAAACTGAACGAGCGGGAGAAAGCGACTATTTGGGGAATCAATCATGGAAGTGTGCGTGCAATTGAAAATTTGCGAGGGTTGCGGATGTCTTTGGTACCGCTCTCTGGCTCAGGGGACTGTTTATTGCAATAGATGTCAAACAGAATTAGAGAAATTCCCAAGCCCGCAGTCGCGAAAGCGGCGCGGGCGTCCCATCACCAAACGGTTGTTTAACATCTGGGCCGTCGCCGCAGAAGCCGGAGGTGTCGAGTGAGCGCAGCCCTGCAACTGCCGTACCTCTGGGCCACAGGATCCAGCACTCACCAATGGCGACCCATTCGCGGCATCGTGCCGCTCGCGCACTACGAAGCCGAATTGCAGCCGCAAAACGAGACCTCCGATTCGATTGCCGGCGTCAGCGTGGCCTTCTATCGCAAACACACCGAGAAGATGTTGCGGCGCTATTTGTACGCGTCCATGCTGGTGGGCCGCGCTCCGTCCATTCTTGGCGAACCGGTCGGGCGCGGGTGGGTTTCGAGCCGTAAGGTCAAGACCTTCGAAGACGCGGTCATCTTCGTGCTTGATATCGAGCGTTGCATCAAAAAGTTGACGCCCGTCCATCAAGCCATTCTCAGCCGCATAGTCCTGCAGGAGTACACGCACGCAGAAGCGGCCGACATCCTCGGCGTGAGTGTGCGTGCCGTCTCCTACAAATACAAGCAGGCGCTCGACAGCCTCACCGTACTGTTGCTGCGATCGGAGCTACTCATCCTTCCGCCTTCCTAGTTGTCGTACCTCGCAACAGCAAGAAGGGGAGCGCCAATCCGCGCTCCCCGTCTTCTTCTTTGGTAGAGTTCGCTTGGGGCGAAATTGCAGGGCACAGCTTTTTTCCGAAAACCAATACTGCGTAATTTTCTGTAACAGGGCATGAGTCATGCCGTCGAACCACGACAACCACCGCTGTCATCCTGAACCAAGCGGCTTGGGGCAGGCGAATCGGAGTCCCCGGCGACAGGTCCACGTCGCTGGGGTGATCGAGGGAAGGATCTGCTTTTTCTTCTGACTGCGGAATCTAAACACTGATTTCACGTCAGAACTTCCGCGACCACTCTTTCGGCCAGCGCTCCACAATGACTTTTTTGTCGGTGAAGAATTCAATGGCATCGCGCCCCTGCGCGTGCATCACGCCGAAGAAACTGCCCTTCCATCCCGAGAAGGGAAAATAGGCCATCGGTGCAGGCACGCCTATATTGATGCCTACATTCCCTGTCGAAACCGAAGTCCGGAACTTGCGCGCGGCCGCGCCGGACGAGGTGAAGATTGAACTGGCGTTTCCGTAGGCGGAGCGTTCAATCATCGCCACTGCCTCGTCCACGGTGTCTGCATGAACCACCGAGAGTACCGGTCCAAAAATCTCCGTTTCCATCAGCGGACTGGTCGCGGGTAGTCCATCGAGTACTGTCGGCCCCACGAACGATCCTGCGCCTCCGTTCCCGTTCGTCCGTCTTCCATCAACGATCGTCTGCGCGCCTTGCTCCGCACCTTGCCCGATGAGCGACACAACGCGCTCGCGGCTGGCCTGCGTGATCACCGGCCCCATCTGCATCGCGGGATCAAGTCCGTTGCCCACTTTCAGCGAACCGGCTGCCGCCGCAATCGAATCGCGAAACCAGTTCTGCGCTTCGCCCACCGTCACCGTCACGCTGACAGCAAGGCAGCGCTGCCCCGCGCAGCCAAACGCCGAGTCGGCAATAATCTTCGTGGTTGTCTCCTGGTCCGCATCTGGAAGCACCACCACATGATTCTTCGCTCCGCCCTGGCATTGCACGCGCTTTCCGCTTGCCGAGCCGCGCGCGTACACGTGCTTCGCCACCGGCGTCGAGCCCACAAAGCTCACCGCACGCACCAGGGGATGATCCAGCAGCGCATCCACCGCCGCCTTGCCGCCGTTTACGAGATTCACCACGCCATCGGGCAGCCCCGTTTCCTGGATCAGTTCCAGAAGGCGCGCCGCAGAGAAGGGAACACGGTCGCTCGGCTTCAGAACTACGGTGTTTCCGGTGGCAATCGCATACGGCAAGAACCAAAGTGGAATCATCAACGGAAAATTGAACGGCGTAATCACTGCACAAACACCCAGCGGTTGCCGCACCATGATCTCGTCGATTCCTGGCGCCACATCTTCGAGCGAGTAGCCCTGCATCAGCACGGGAATGCCGCACGCGACTTCGACATTCTCAATGCCGCGTCGGAGTTCCCCCTTCGACTCGGCCAGAGTTTTTCCGTTTTCGATGGTGATCAGTCTGGCAAGCTCATCCAGGTGTTCCTCGAGCAGGGCTTTCAGCCTGAACAGGTATTGCACGCGATCGACCGCAGGCACGGTTCGCCACGAGGCAAACGCAGTTTGCGCCGCCTGAACCGCCATATCTACCTCTGCAGCAGAACCGGCCGGCGAGTTCCCCAGCGGTTCGCCGGTCGCAGGATTCAGCAGTTCAATCCCAGTGGGACTCGTGGAGGTAATCCATTTACCGCCGACAAGATTGTGAATGGAGGAGGAAGCAATAGCCGTCATGGCAATTCAATTTAACCCACCAGGCATAAAGACGGCAGTAGGAATCTGCATTGGGGATCACGGACCAGGTAGCCGCTCCATTCTGACTCACCCTTCTAAAATTGTCATCCTGAGCGGAGCGGCTTGGGGCCCCATCCCGCGAAACTCGCGCGATGGGGTAAGCGGTGCGAAGGATCCGCTTTTTGCTCACACGCTCGCAACCATTGAGACGTCTTATGCCGCCCCCACCAGTCCTGCCAATCCCTGCAGCGATTGAATGTCATAGTGGGCAGACTGTTTGTCGTAGCGCGATAGATGCTTCAGGCGGTCTTCCGGAATAATCGCCACCGCATAGTTCGGCCCCGCCACGGCCTTCAGTGCTTCCAGCGAATCCCACACCATGATGGTGATGAACTCGACCTCGTCGCCCAGGGGCCTTCGCAACACGATCCCGCCCCGATATCCGGGAATCTTGCCTATGCCTGGAAGGAGTTCCGGCTTCAGCATCGCCTCGTAGGCGTCGGCATGTTCGGGCGTCGTGTATCCGTGCCAGATCCTCGCAATCATTTGCATTCCTCCCTGACCTTCAGGTCGACTTCGGCATCGAAGTCTGACGAGGCCACACTCGCATTGCGAGACACTCCACTGCGTCGTGGCCCAAAATCGCTCATCCGGGTAGCCCAAAAAGAAAATGTCAAGCGCCGTCAGAGACTTCTCCGCGCTTCCCTTTTTACATCAGTCCTTTGCGAGACGTGCACAATTGCATGCAATTTACTCTCAATACGCTATCGTTGAATTCGAAGATCGAGATGGCCATCGATGGCCGTCCAAGGTGACCACATTGCGATACGTTCTCAGAAAAAATACGTCAAATACGGCCATTAAGTTCTTTGTTGAGAAATATCTGCAGCTAAGTTCCTTGATTGGAGATATTTACAGCCGTCGCTTCTCTGTATACCTCTGAAAATAAAGACCTTCTTTTCAGAGACCGGAATTTTTTTCCTGAGAATCGTACCGCACAACTCCAGCGCGTCACTTTTCCGGTCGCGGGTTCCAGATGTCCCCGTCTGCTATCGTGGACGGTCCGGCCGCGCTTGTGCGGTTACACATTTGAAAATCTTTTTTGGAGACAATGCCGCCATGCTGCCCTTCGCGCGCTCCGTCGCTTTCGCGTTCTCGTTTACGTCATCCCTGCTCAGCGCGCAGCAACCTGCTGCGCAGCGGCCTGCCGCGCAGCCTACTGCGGCCGCCGATGCGCCTAACCGCGACACCAGCTACATCGATGCCAACGGCACAGCGCATGTCACGCGCGTCGTCCCTGTGCCGCAGACCATCAGCCCCGAAGCGCAGAAGTCCATCAGCCGTCCAGAGCCCGATCAAGGGCTGCCGCAACCCCTTGAAGAGCGCCGCAAAGGAACCGATGCCTACACCGCCCGAGCGCGCGTCGAGTGGACCAGGCTCTGCCCCAACACCGTCGTCGAAGATAAAATTGCCGGCGTTCCCGTCCGCATCGTCACCCCCGAAGGCATGCCCGGCAAGAACAAGGACAAGGTGTTGCTGAATCTTCACGGCGGCGGATTCAACTCCGATTCCGGCTCTTTCACAGAATCCATCCCCATCGCCAGCTATACCGGCATCAAAGTTGTCGCCGTTCTCTACCGCCTCTCACCAGAAGTCAAATTTCCCGCCGCAGTCGACGACTCTATCGCCGTCTACAAAGAACTGCTGAAGACTTACAAGCCCCGCCACATCGTCATCTATGGAACTTCCGCCGGAGCCATCCTCACCGCCGAGGTTGCCGCGAAGATCAAGCAACTCGACCTCCCCATGCCCGCCGCTCTCGGCATCTTCAGCGGGATGGGCGACTTTGCCCGCGCCGGAGATTCGCTGGCCATGTACGCGCTGCGCGGTCTGGCCGGCCATCTCGATCCGCCTCAACCTGGAGCGCACGATCCGTTTTACGTCGCCTCCACCGATCCCAAAGACCCGATCCTCTCGCCCATCTACGGCGACCTCCACGGCCTGCCGCCCACTCTTTTCGTCACCAGCGGCCGCGATCTGCTGCTCAGTGGCACCGTTAATCTTCATCGTGCCTACCTGCTCGCCGATGTGGACGCACGCCTCGTCGTCTACGACGCCCTGCCGCATGCCTTCTGGTACAACCCACAGCTGCCAGAAGCGATAGAAGCCAATCACATCATGGCCGACTTCTTTGTTAAGCAGCTTGGCAAATAGCTAAGTCCGAAGCCGTCGAAAAGAAGTTTGTTGCGCGTAAGCCGCAGACCATTTACCGCATCACCGACAGCGGCCGCCATGCGCTCACCGAATACGCGCAGGCAGTTGCTTGGTTCCGCAATTACGGCTTGACCGGCTCCGTCACGCCTGCAGCGAGATCCGCGCGCACCCGCTGCATGATGCCGAGGTAATACGCCAGGTTGTGAATGGTATTCAGTGTTGCTGCCAGCGGCTCTCCACATTGGATCAGATGGCGCAGATACGCGCGCGAGTATCGCCTGCACACCATACAGTCGCACGCTGGGTCCGCCGGCCCTTGATCTTCCGCATATTGCTTGTTCTTGATGTTCACGCGTCCCTGGCTCGTGAACAGCAGCCCGTGGCGCGCCGCGCGCGTGGGCAGAACGCAATCCATCATGTCCACGCCCATGCGTGCGTACAACTCAATCTCATCGGGATAACCAACCCCCATCACGTAGCGCGGCTTGTCCTTCGGCAGGAGCGGCAGCACCTCGCTGATGACTTCGAGCGTCAATTCGCGCGGCTCGCCCACGCTCAATCCGCCAATTGCGTAGCCGTCGAAATCCATCTCCACCAGTCGCTCCGCACTTTCGCGCCGAAGGTCGTGATACATACCGCCCTGCACGATGCCAAACAAGCTCTGAGTCCTTCCGCCGAATTCCTCGCGCCACACCACTTCATCGCGGTGCGCGTGGAAATGATCGAGAGAGCGTCGTGCCCACGCCATCGTCAGTCGCAGGCTCTCTTCCGCGCGCGTGCGATCCGCTGGATACTCCGTGCACTCATCGAACGCCATGCAGATATCCGCGCCCAGTCCGATCTGCACATCCATCGAGTGCTCCGGCGTAAAGAAGTGGCTGCTCCCGTCTAAGTGCGATCGAAAGCGTACGCCTTCATCCGTGACCTTGCGCAATTGCGTGAGACTGTAGACCTGAAAGCCACCGGAGTCGGTCAGCATCGCACGCGGCCAGCTGATGAAGCGATGCAGCCCACCCATGCGCCGGATCGCCTCGTGTCCGGGCCTGAGGTAGAGATGATAAGTGTTGCCGAGAATAATCTGGGCACCGAGCGTCTCTACGATATTCTGCGGCACAGCCTTGACACTGCCGGCCGTTCCCACCGGCATGAATACCGGGGTTTCGACAGTCTGATGCGGCAGATGAATTCGCGCGCGACGTCCGCCCGCGTCCGTGGTACGGATTAGGTTGAATTCGAGGCTCACCTCGTCATTCTAGCCTGCAGAATCTGAGCAGAAATGCCGCAGGAAGTCCGTCCAGGGACTTCCTGCGCGGTTGTGTGCATTACCCGATGCGACGGTAGTGATGCTTCGCGCGGAAGATCCTGTGCGATGCAACGATCTGCCGGCGATGGATCATGCGACGCTCTCTCATCGTCAGGCGCCCGTTGTGCCGCGCGCGCATTGCACGGAATTGGCGGTGAATGCTCCTCTGTTGCCTTTCCAGGCGAACGCCCTGTCTGGGTGTGAGGCGGCCGCTTCGCATTCCATTGCCAATGCGTCGTTGCTGGTTGAACTCGCGCTTCACAATCGGATTCTTCGGCTGCTCCGGCGCAGTGGTTTGTGCAAACGTCATGGCGGGCGCTACAGTCAGTGCCGCCACAAGTACAAGCTTCATGATTCTCATGGTGTCTCTCCTTCTGTGACGGCGGTGACTTGAATCGTTCCTGGCCACTCACACTCACAGAAACACCGCACCTGAGAATTCGTTGTGTAAAGATTTGTTGCGAAGTGATTGATTCCTTAAGAATTGCTGAATGCTACGCTGGTACTTACTTCGCTCCGCCAACTCGCAATTGCAATCCAGCGCGTGCTACGCGCGGTGTCGCCAGCGTCGTCGTTGGCGTCTTCGAAACTTCGATGCTGCGATCGAAAAGATTCTCTCCGGCTGCAAAAGCTTCGAGATGCGAACCGAATTCGTGCGATCCATATGCATCGAGACGAAAAAAGCCGTGCAGCAAATACATGTTCGCATCATCGTCGTACTGAATTCCGCTCAATCGGCCCTGCAATGTGAGTGTGCCGAGCCGAGGGCGAAACGCGCGCACATTTAGCGACGCCATGTTCCGAGCCACCTCGGGAATCCAATTGCCCAGATCCTGCGTTCCGCGCGAAACCACCGCGTGGGCATACTGGTATCCTCCGTCCACCGCAAGCCAGCGCTGCGGCGCCAACTCGAAGTCGATCCCAACTCCACGGCTTTCAATCTGTCCGAGGTTCTCGCGCAGCAACAGGATTGGCGACGAGTTCGGATTCGTGGTCACTGCCACGATGGGCCGATTGACTTCGGTATCGAAGTAGCTGGTGCGAACTGTCCCCCAGCGCCACTGGCTCGCCACGCCTGTCTCCCATCCTGTTGCGCGTTCGCTCAAAAGAGAGGGATTGGGCAGCGTGAGCTCATTGCCCACTTGGGTCGAACGGTAAAGCTCGCTGGGTGACGGTGCGCGGAATGCACGGAACCCCGATGCCGACAATGCCCAGTGACTTCCCAGTTTGCGCGAAATGCCAATGCGTGGATCGAAGAGAGTTTCGTAGCTCGTCGGAGGCTGCACTGGGGACGGCACCCACGTCGATCCATTCCATAACAACAGTTGCGCATCATAATTCTGAAACCAGTCCATCCGGCCCGAAGCGGTTGCGGTCCATGCGTGGTGCGTCCACATCGCTTCCGCGAAGCCCGCCGAGTCGCGCTGGTGATCGCGCAGGTTCGTCAGCTTTGCGGTTGCGCCATAGGTTTGCTCGCGGTCCCATACGCGCACATCGTGTACATCGGCGCCGGCAACGAGGAGGAACTCCGCGCCAATCGGCTGGCTCCACAGCGCAACCGCGCCAAGTTCATTGTTGGGCGCCAGAGTGAATCGCGTCGGTATCTCCCCGCAACGGTACGAGCAAGTTGGATTCGCAAGCGTTGGCGCATTGGAAATGCTCGAGAATGTCTGCCGATAGTGCTCTGTCGATCCATACAGGCGCAGTGTCGCCGATGCGTTGTGCGCGCTCTGCCAGTCCGCGCCAGTCGCATAGCGCCAGAGCCGCGTTCCATTCTGCTGGAACGGCGTGCCGTTCGCGCGCGCTTCGTTAAATCCGCTGCCACGCACGAATAAGCGTAGCGGAGCGCGATCATGCTCCGCGTCGATTAATCCATTCTGTCCGTGCATGCTTGAAGCCGTGTCCACCGGCCCGCGCTGGTACGGAGCCTCCTGGATGAAGCCGTTCGTGCCGATCGCGCCGCCCGCTGCGAGCAGTCCCCATGGGCCAAGCTTGGTCTCGAGCAGCGCGCTCGTGTCATACGTGCCCAGGCCGCCGTAGCTCGACCGCACCACGCCCAAGGTGCTTGTGGGCCGCACCGCCAGCACATTCACTACGCCGCCGATGGCGCTCGAGCCATACAGATCGCTGGCGCCACCGCGCACCACTTCGATGCGATCAATCGCAAGTTCCGGCTGCTCCTCCCAGTGGATCCAGCCGCCCAGCGCATCATTCAGCGGAACATCGTCCTCAATCACCAGCGTGCGGCTGGCTGAGGTCGAGCCCAATCCGCGCAAACTGATGCCCTGCGACGTAGGATTGGCTACCAGCGAGCTCGATCGTCGGAACAACTCCACGCCGGGCAACTGCCGCAACTGTCCGTCCAGTGTTATCGAGGCTGTCGTGCTCAACGCAGACTCCGATAACCCTCGCGTCGTCGTCGGACTTTCCAGAGTTCCCAAAGGTGTGCGATAAGCCGTCACGGTGACTTGTTGACTGGTACTCGCGGGATCGAGTTGAACTGTGGTGTTTGCGCTGATTTCGACAAACTTCCCGGCGAACCCCTGCGCCTCGATATGAAGACGGCAAGGAATACGACAGTGGATGGTGAGCAGTCCGTTGGTATCCGTGCGGCCCAGCAAGGGCCCGTTGGCTTCTTCCACACTCGCACCGGCAATCGCGGCGCCGGACTTATCGACGACCGTCAGCGTGAGGGCGACCGGCCGCTGCGCACATAGCATCGTAACCGCCAACAGTCCAGGGAGCGCCAGCGAGGCTCTAGGAATGTGCCGCAGCACGCCAACCATAACTTTCCATCCGCACCACGGCATCAGTTTCACCTCCGCGACTGTCATGCAGCCACTTGAGCAATTCCTCAACAGTTTTCCCACGACCGGCAACTTCCAAATTCGGCGCAATCTCGTGGAGGGGAACAAGGACAAACGCACGCTCAGCGAGACGGGGATGAGGAAGTTCCAGCCCAGGCTCGTTGATTTCAAGATGATCTATGAGCAGAATATCCAAATCCAGCGATCGTGGCCCATTAGGAATTGACGCGGAACGATCGCGCCCGAATTCCTTTTCGATTACCAGCAACTGATTGAGCAGCGCGCGCGGCTCAAGCTCCGTCTCCAGCGCCACTACGGCATTCACAAACCGCGCCTGCTCCGCGAATCCAACCGGCTCAGTGCTATAAAGCGACGACCGGGCCGCTATTCGCCCCAGTCTGTCCAGGTGTTCAGTTGCGGCAGTCAGCGTGGCCTCCGGGCGCCCTGCCCAACTGGCCAGGTTCGCACCAAGCGCTATATATGCCGTCAGCATCCGTTCAGACTAACCTGATTTGCCCGCGTTGGTCTGTCGGATTGCAGGTTAAGGCTCTCGAAATTGCCGCGCCACCACTCGCGTCCGCACCAGGGTTGCGGCCAAGGCCAGCACCCCCAGGAACCATACCGTGAAGGCCACGCGAACCGCCCACGCCGGTGCCTCGCCAACACGTCGCAGTAAAAATGGGAGAAAATTCCAGCACGTGATGTGCACATAGTCCCACGGGTCTTGCGTCATTGGGACGTTGCTCAGCCCCCACGCATTCATCTTGCCAAGCGCGAAGGCGACAATGTTCTTCGCGCGCAGTGCAATCACGAAAGTCGGATGGCCCAGTGTTTCCTCCTGGTAGATCTCCAGGGGCAGCCAGAACATCAGCGACTCGACTTGGATCACGAGGCTCGCGACCAGCAGCACGATGCCCATGACCCAGACCGCCCGGCCTGCCTCGCGCCGGTATTTCAGCAGCAGGGGAATCGCCATCAGCGCTACCAACTCGACCGCCGTCGATACGTAGCGGTCGCCCCACGCAAAGTCGCCCGCCCACGCGAAATATCGTGCGTAAAAGCTGAGATATGCCAGCAGCATCAGGCAGGACGCAATCCCGTAGGCGCGTACCGGCGGCGAAAGCCGTCGCCAATGCAGCACCAGCAGAACCAGCGCAAGAAGGATCAATGGATCAAACAGCAAGATCGACTTCTCCGGAGCAAACAGCGCACCCAGAAACCCCACATGCCAGGGCGTGGTCCAAGGCCAGTTGCTCGGCAGGCTCGGGTCGCGCGCAATCGTCTCTTTCGCCACCAGGCCGGCATACGTGTTCGTAAACGACCCGAATCGATAAAACTGGTACAGCCGATCAAGAAATCCAAAAAAGCAGAACACCGGTATCGCAATCACCGAGTACTCTCGGCACCGACGCCAGAACGCCCCCCCGCGCACGCCTTGAAACCACAGCACCAACAGGACAAATAAAGCGCCGGCCAGCAGATCCATGCCCGACGTCAGTCGCGTCAGCAGATTCAAACCGAACGCACCCGTGCCGATCAGCAGCGCGCGCCGGCTTCCGGTCTGCAGCCATTCATACTCAAACGAAAATCCGACGAGCGTCAGCAGGCAGATGTAGTTGTTTTCCATCATGTTCTGCGTGTAGTGCAGGTGCGTGGTCGCCAGCAGAAACGCCAGCGCGCCCACGATGGACTGGTTCACGCTGAACAAAAACTGCCGTAAAAATTTGAAGCACACCAGAGCCGTCAATACCGTAACGAAAATCTGCGTCAGGTTCGTGACCACAATGTCGCGCACCGTAGGATCGGTATCCCCATAGCGGTCGAAGACGTGCAGTTCTTGAATGAAAGTCCCCAGGAGGTCGCCCGGCAGCATCAGCAGCGACTGCCCGATGCCGTACCAGCTTTGCAGCGATCCATTTCGCCCGTGCACACCAAACTCCGGGTATTCGCTGGGGAACACCGGCGGTTCCGACGTCCAGAAAGCGTGCGTCGACTGCAGCCGATGCATGGTATCCGCACTGCCAAGCTCACCGGACTGCACCACAAACGCAATAAGCCCCGCGGCCAGGCCGAGAAGGAAAATCGGATTGCGAAACCAGCTCTCGATGCGGCTCATGCTTAAGCGGGCTCAAACTTCGCGAGGTCAATGTCGGCTCGCGTCTTCAAATTCAGAGTATCGCGCGCGGAGGGTGCAGCATCTCATATCCGGGTCAGAATTGAAGAACTTGGAGGATTGAATGTTTGCAGTCACTGGCATTACCGGAAACGTGGGCAGCGCAGTAGCACACAACTTATTGAAGTCCGGTCAAAGCATACGCGCCATCGTACGCGACAAGAGCAAGGGCGACCCATGGGCCAACCGCGGCTGCGAAGTCGCCATCGCCGATATCTTCGACGCCAAAGCATTGACTGAAGCCTTCCGAGGAACCGAAGGCGTCTTCATTCTCATCCCGCCCGTCTTTGATCCCAAGCCCGACTTTCCCGAAGCACATGCCGTCGCATCGGCGCTCAAGTCGGCCATCGCGGCGGCACGACCCGGCAAAGTCGTTTACCTCTCCACGATCGGAGCTGACGCAAAGGAAACGAATCTTCTGACCCAGCACACCATCATTGAAGACGCACTTCGCGAGCTTCCTGTTCCTGTGACGTTTCTTCGCCCTGCATGGTTCATGGAGAACTTCTCCTGGGACGTCGCACCCGCGCAAAACCAAGGCGTGATATCAAGCTTCCTTCAACCCCTCGACCGGCCCGTGCCCATGGTGGCCACCGCCGACATCGGCAAACTCGCCGCAGAGCTTCTCCAGAAGACGTGGACCGGCGCTTCCGTCGTCGAACTCGAAGGTCCCGCGCGAATCACGCCGTACGATGTAGCCGGCGCCTTCTCGCGCCTCCTAGGTCGTCCCGTGAAGGCGCAGATAGTCCCGCGTGAAACATGGGAATCGCTGTTTCTCTCGCAAGGCATGCAGAACCCAATACCCCGTATTCGCATGCTCGACGGCTTCAACGAAGGCTGGATCGAGTTTGAACGTGGCATAGCAAGCTCAAACAAAGGCGCCACAAGTCTCGAGACCGTCCTTCAGTCGCTGATCAATCGCGCCAACAAGCACTGAGAGCTTCTTTTTACCCAACTTCAGCTCAGGTATTGCAGTAGCTGCGCGAGAGCTTCGGGTGCTGCACTCAACCGGCACATCTGGTAGCATCTCTCTTCGGAGACTTATGAGCATGGAAGCTCTCAATACCGCGGGTCTCGGCGCCCGCCGCAATGAAGATATCGCTCTCGACCTTCTTAAGTTTGTCGCTGGAACCACGGGCGTGGGCCGTCCCGCTGCGGGCGGCACGGGGTTCAGTGGCGCCTCGGCCCCCAAGCCGGAGGAGCATGTGGCCCAGCTTCTGCAACTTTACACGCGCTGCCTGAAAGCCGTGGAAGGCAAAGGGGCCTAGCAATCGCAAGCGAAGGCAATGTACGGGTTGCCGTCATCGGCGCCGGCGCATTTGGCCGCAATCATCTTCGTGTCTACCGCGAACTTGAATCAGCAGGCCTGGGCGTGGCTCTGGTTGCCGCAGTGGAACCGGACACCACACGCGCTGCCGACGCGAAATCAACTTACGCCATCCCCGTGTTCCCCTCGATTGAAGAACTCCTTGCAGCGGAGCTTCACCTCGACGCGGCCACGGTCGCAGTTCCCACCGTGCATCACCACACGGTGGCGTCAGTGCTGCTTGGAGCCGGTCTCGACCTGCTTGTCGAGAAGCCCATTGCCGCCACGCTCGCGCAGGCTGACGAAATGCTCCACCTGGCCGTAAAAAACAAGCGCATCCTGCAACCCGGCCATCTTGAACGCTTCAACCCGGCTGTGCTCGCCGTGCAGCCGCAATTGCGCCGCCCCATGTTTTTTGAGGCGCATAGGCTTTCAGTCTTCACGCCGCGCTCTCTCGACGTGGATGTCGTCCTCGACCTGATGATTCACGATCTCGACATTGTGCTCACGATGGCAAATTCGCCGGTCCGCGAAGTGCGCGCTGTTGGGCTGCCCATCCTCTCACCCAAGGTCGACATCGCTAACGTCCGCGTCGAATTCGAATCCGGGTGCGTGGCCAACTTTACCGCTTCGCGCGTCTCGACGGAACGTGTGCGCAAGCTGCGCTTCTTTCAGCCGCGCAGTTATGTTTCCATCGACTACGCTCGCCAGGACCTACTTGTCATTCGGCTCGACGCCAGCGTCACGCCGGAGATCGCGGCAGCCATCGCGGGTGGACGCGTCGATCCCGCCATCATGGCGCAGCTCGCTGCAGCAAACTCCGGCGGAGTTGCGGGCCTCGCCGCCAGTCCCAACCCGGGCTTGTCGTTCCTCAAGCCGCCCGTCACTCCGGGCGAGCCGCTGCGTCTGGAGATTCAGTCGTTCCTCGAATCCGTCCGCACTCGTCGCGAACCGCTGGTCACCGCGCGCCAGGGGCGCAACGCCCTCGCACTCGCGCTGGAAATTCAGTCCACCATGGTCGCTCACGCTCACCGCGCCGGCCTGCAGGACTTCTTCGCCCCCGTCGTCGGCAGCAACTGAAAACTGACAACTGAAGACTGAGAGCTGTCTCTCAAGCGATTCCCAGCACCCGGTTCACAAACCCCACAACGTATTTCCAAGCCAGGTAGTACGCTGCGATTGCGGCGGTCAGGAAACAGGCAACCATCGCATACGAGATGGAGATCGAGTTGAACCATGTCACCGACGATGCCCCCAGGTCCAGCACTCCAACATGCGTGGCGATGAAAGCTCCAACCGGCATCATCAGCAACGGGAGGAACGCCCCATGCGCGCCCAATGGCAGATGAGTGCTCTCGCGCGACGCCTGCCACAGCACGCTCCAGACTCCCCACAGGGCCGGCACCAGCGCCATCGGGAACACCAGCCCGCGCTCGATCGGGAATGAAACTTGCATGATCAGTCTGAGCACAATGAACGCGAGCAGTAAGAGCGGAAGCACCAGTGTGGGTACCAGCGTCCCTGCCATAAATGCGCGTAGATAAGGATGTGTGTTCATCGCAAGCCTCACTTTCCGCGGGACGATCCCGCTCGTTTCAAAGGTAGTAGAGAATCACCGGAATGGTCCGCGGAGCGATTGCCGCAAACGCTACCAGCCCGCCCGCAAGCGCCCAGTCAAACCAGGGAACTGAAACAGCGCCGCGCGCGCCCTCACCATCCATCCGGCGCAGCATGGCCGGCCACAAGTCGCGATCCGCTTCTGCATCCGCTCCAAGCGGTGGCAAGGCTTCCCGCAGCATCTGTTTTAGCTGCTCTTCCTGATCCCTGACCCCTGATCCCTGGTCCCTGTCTTTCGTCATGGTGTAATCCCCTGTTCCTGCAAATCTTTTCTCAGCAATCGAAGTGCGCGAAACACCCTGAGCTTCACTGCCGCAACCGTGATGCCTAATGCCTCGGCAATTTCCTTGTGTGGCCTGTCTTCCACCACTGCCAATACCGCAGCCATCCGCAGCTTTGCCGGTAGCCGTGAAAATGCCCCGGACGTCTTCCGCCGAATCTCGTCCGCCACCGCTGCATCTCCGGTCGAGGACGCCGCAACGTTCATCCACATCTCCGGCGTCGCGTTGCTCTCCGGTTTCTGCCTGCGCAGCCAGTCGAGCGCTGCATGCGTGGCAACCCGCCGCGCCCACGGCTCGAATTCGCGCGCCGAATCAAATCGTGCATGAGCCCGGTGGATTCTCCAGAAGGCCTCCACCATGATGTCCTCTGCCGCGCCCGGGTCGCGCACAATGCGCAGTACCCAGCCGAAAACAGATCGCTGATGCGTGCGGAAGAGCGTCTCGAAGGCGTCCACGTCGCCCTGCCGAAATCTATCGAGGACGGTGCTTCCGTCGTCCCGCATCTGCAATTTCCCTTTCTCACTTCCTTTACGTCCGATATCACTGAAAGGTTACGCTTCCGGAGCTCGCGGCGAAGAAAACCGATTTTCTTAAGAAGATCTTCGCATCTTTACGGCTTGACCAGACCCCGTCTCGCACTTTACCGTTTCCTCCCGGTGGGAGGATAACGCTTTCTTCGTCGCCAAAGTGCTTCCAGCGCTCCAGCCTGCCGCGAGGACCTTCATGAACAAACTTCGAATTCGATCGCTCGCCGCAACTTTTGCTCTTTCCGCTTTCATCGTCACCGCCCGCGCGCAGGATAATCAGAAGCCCGCGTACCTCAATCCCAGCGTGCCGCCCGAACAGCGTGCCGCCGACCTCGTTCATCGCATGACCCTGGACGAAAAGGTTAGTCAACTTGTCAATCAGGCTCGCGCTATTCCGCGGCTCAACGTTCCCGTCTACGACTGGTGGAGCGAGGCGCTGCACGGCGTCATCAATAGCGGCACCACGGAGTTTCCAGAACCCATCGGGCTGGCCGCCACCTTCGACACGCCTGCCATCCACAAGATGGCCGAAGTCATTAGCACCGAAGGGCGCATCAAGCACATGCAGGCAGTGCGCGAACACCGCGCCAACATGTTTTTCCAAGGCCTGGACTTCTGGGCCCCGAATATCAATATCTTCCGCGATCCACGCTGGGGCCGCGGCCAGGAGACCTACGGAGAAGATCCGTTTCTAACTGCGCGCATGGGTGTTGCTTTCGTAACGGGCATGCAGGGCGACGATCCCAAGTACTACAAAGTGATCTCGACACCTAAGCACTACGCCGTCCACAGCGGTCCTGAGTCCACGCGCCATACCGCCGACGTCACGGTCAGCAAGCACGACGAATTGGACACCTATCTCCCCGCATTCCGCGCTACCGTCACTGAAGCCAAAGCCGGCTCAGTCATGTGCGCTTACAACAGCATCAATGGCGAGCCCGGCTGCGCAAATCAGTTTCTCCTGCAAGATCAGCTTCGCGGCAAATGGAACTTCCAGGGCTACGTGGTGTCCGATTGCGGCGCCGTCGTCGATATCTATCGGAATCATCATTACAAACCCACACAGCCCGAGGCGTCGGCCATCAGCCTCCAGCGCGGCATGGACAACGAGTGCGTCGATGGTGGATTTCTGGTCAAGGACGATAGTGATTACAAAGCCTATCGCGACGCTGTCAAGCAGGGTTTCCTCAAAGAGAGTGAAATCGACACCGCGCTCGTGCGGCTCTACACCGCGCGCGTGCGCCTCGGCATGTTCGACCCTCCAGAGATCGTTCCTTACTCCAAAATCGATGAGAACCAGTTGAGCAGTCCTGCGAATCGCCAGCTCGCTCATGAGATCGCCAACGAATCGATGGTCCTCCTCAAAAACGACGGCATCCTGCCCCTCAAAACGACCGGCCTGAAGATCGCCGTCGTAGGCCCGCTCGCCAATCAGACCAAGGTTCTTCTCGGCAACTACAACGGCTCCCCGACGTACACCGTCTCCATCCTCGATGGGTTGCTCAAGGAGTTCTCCGGCGACGCCATCACCTATGTTTCCGGAACTCAGTTTCTCGGTCACGATTCAGCTCCCGTACCTGCCTCTGCTCTTACCGTGGACGGCAAACCCGGCATCAAGGTTAGTTTTGCCAAGCTCGACATGAGCAACATCAACAATCCCGAGGCCATGAAGCCCGTTGCCACCCGCATTGAATCCACCCTTGACGCTGGGGCACAGCCCATCCCGCCCGAGGCTGCCAGTGTGCATCCACTCGTCATTCGCTATGAGGGCTCCATCACTGCGCCCGATACCGGCGACTACAACCTTGGCCTGAAGGCCAGCGGTTTCTTCCGCGTGCAGCTTGACGGCAAAAACGTGACTTCGTCCTTCGGCGGCGATCCCTATGATCCCAGGCTTGGCACTGTTCACCTCGAAGCTGGCAAGCCCGCCGTCCTCAAGGTTGATTACTCGCCCAATGAAAGTAGTAAGCCCATAGCGGAGCTTGTCTGGTCCAGGATCGATCTCAGCGCGAAGCCGGAGGCCGTCGAAGCAGCCAAAAATGCGGATGTCGTCATCGCTGTTCTCGGCATCACCAGCGAGCTCGAAGGCGAAGAGATGCAAGTAAGCGTACCCGGCTTCAAAGGCGGCGATCGCACCAGTATCGATCTTCCCAAGCCTGAAGAGGACCTGCTTGAAGCGGTGGCCGCTACCGGCAAGCCTGTCATCCTTGTCCTCACCAACGGCAGCGCACTGGCGGTCAACTGGGCAAACGAACACGCCGACGCGATTCTCGACGCGTGGTATCCCGGCGAAGAAGGCGGTACGGCGGTTGCCGACACCCTGTCAGGCAAAAACAATCCCGCCGGCCGTCTGCCAGTCACGTTCTACAAGAGTGTCGACCAGCTTCCGCCGTTTGAGGATTACGCGATGAAGGGCCGCACCTACCGTTACTTCACCGGTACGCCGCTCTATCCCTTCGGATACGGACTCAGCTACACAAAGTTTTCCTACAGCGATCTCAGCGTTCCCACGCAAACGGTCGCTGCCGGCGATCCAGTCTCAGCCGACATTACAGTGACCAACAGTGGGAACCGCGAAGGCGATGAAGTGGTCCAGCTATACGTCAAGTTTCCCAATGTTCCCGGCGCACCGCTTCGAGCACTCCGCGGATTCCAGCGCATACACCTCGCCGCCGGCGCATCGCAAAGGGTCCACTTTGACCTGAAGAATCGCGACCTCAGCATGATCACCGGAGCCGGTGAACCCGTCATCGCCGAGGGTGACTACACCCTCTACATTGGTGGCGGACAGCCCGACACATCAGCGCAAACACTGACCGAGAAATTCCACATCAACGGCACCAAAAACCTGCCCGAATAAACGAGCGCTGAATCATCCTGAGCACGGCAACGCTGGGTCCCCGCGGACGCGAGTCCGCGGGGCAAGCTCCGCGAAGGATCTGCTTTTGTCTTTCAATATCTGAGTCATGACTCTGGCTGCCCCATCCTTGCGACGCTTTTGTCGCAAGGGTGGAAAAGCAATACCCTAAACCGATCCGTCTCGATCTGTCCCGGGCTCTTTCAATCCGCGGCTTTGCTCTCGGTTCCGGCGGCGATGATTTCCTTCATCTTCAGATACACCGCATTCGTCCACCCGAATCCGATCACGTTCACCTTGTAGCCCGCGCTGACTTGCACGTTTGCATCGCCCGAGACCACGTTGTACTTCTCGCGAATCGTTCCGTCGTGCGCAAACCCCTGGTCCACCGTCGCATCCCACTTCGACGCCAGCCGCTTCGCGTCGTCGCGAAAGCCCGCAGTCTGCAGTCCCGATACGCCTACCCAATTCGTCGGAGCCCATCCGAATGGCTCATCCCACTGCATGCCCGAGTCTGTATTGCTCATCGACAATCCGCCGGGCCGCTCAAACAGGTTGAGCTTCCCCACAACTTTCTTTGCCTCTTCGCGCGAAGCCACGCCCGCCCACAACGGATACAACGACGAAATGTAGGCGTAGTCTGATGACTTGCGCTTCTCAAAGTCGTAGTCTGCAAAAATACCCTGCTGCGGCTTCCATAAATAGCGATGAATCGCCGCGTTCCGCATCTGCGCTTTCTTGCCCCACCGCGCCGCTTCCGTCCCTTTTCCCAGCAGCAATCCAATATGCTCGAGGTCGCGCTCGTAGCGATACAGCAGGCTGTTCAGACACACTGGCGCATAGTGATGCGTCGATCCGTCAAACGGCCCGAATCGAAAACTTGGATCAAACCCAGACTCCCGCATCGCACGATCGCCGAGATAGAAATCCTTGCTTAGCCGGTATCCATCGGCAAAAGCGTGCAGGCACACCACGCTCTGCTTTACGTCGCAACTCGTCTGCCTCAGCCGTGCAGTCTCCGCGTCATCCGGATGCTCCGTGCCTTTCACCAGGTAGGACGTGCCGGCCTCTTCGCCGCTCACCGCGTGCGGATACGCCTCAAGCCATCGAATCACATCAGAGTAGTAAGTGCTGTCGTCCGCCATCTCGGGCACCGGGCCTGTGCCGTAGTCGAAGTAGCGCGCGAGGCCCGTCGTCCCCGCCTTGTGTTCTGTTCGCGTCCAGGTGGAGTAGTCCTTCTGCGCCAGAGTGTATGCGCGTTCCAGCCACGCGCGCGCCTCCGTCCGTCCAGCGGGTGTTGCCGCAAAGCTCGCTGGATCCTCGTAGACCGCACGAATCATGGCCGTCAGAAACGGCGGCTGCGATCGTGTCAGGTAGTACGTGCGATTCGCATTCAGCACCGCACCGTAATGCTCGATCTCGAAGAGAAAGTTGTCCACCATCCCCTTCGCCAGAGCCTCGCGGTGATCCGCCTCGAGCCCCAGCAAGATGAAGTAACTGTCCCACCCATACATCTCGTTGAAACGCCCGCCCGGCACCACGTAGGGATTCGGCAGATACAGTAACCCCGCTGCCGGCAACTCCTCCGGTCGAACATCGCCCAGCTTCTCGATGCGCCGTGGCAGCGTCACTACCTTTACATTGCACTTCTCGCTCAGCGCCGAAACCTCGGGCGGCGCCGGCACCTCGGCCGGCAGGTAGAGAATCGGATGCGCCGTTACCTTGATATCCACAAGCGAGTGGCAATCCGTCATCGAACGCGTCAGCGTTGTCCACCCATCGTGAATGTAGGCGAGCGTCGCCGCTGGATCCGGTGTTTTGGTGGTTGCGGCTGCGCCTGAAGGCTGTGGTGCCTCCTGCGCCCCCGCGAATGACAGCTGGAATGCGGCGAATGCAAGCAACAACAAGCGAAGCAGTTTCATTCGAGCTCCGATTCTGTATCCGTGAATGCCTTGGAGTTTACCGCACCCGCGCACAAATGGAGAATCACTCGTGTCCTCGACGCGCAGCCGCTCATACCGGTGTGCGCAGAACATGGCTTTCACTCCCTGCGCCACACCATCACAAACCTGTGTCATCCTGAGCGACGCACGCCTGGGGCCCCATCGCGCGGTCATGCGCGATGGGGTAAGCGTCACGAAGGATCTGCTTTTGCACTTGCGATGCACGCGACGCCAACGAACCTCGCCTGCCTCAAGAAAGCTCAGGAACATTCCACAAAGCCGCGGTGTCTACATCAGCACAGTGGTTCCGATGGGGATGTACGGTGGGCCTTGAACGCCGCACGCCGCGCCAACCAGCGCGGTCGCGCGGCTGAGGTCCCTTGCGCTCAAAGGCTCTCCGCCCCCCGCCGGCGCGGCTGAATTCACCCTGGGAGGCACGCCATGTTCGAGGACTCCACGTTTGAATCCACAGACAGAATCAAGACCCGCAGCAGCCGCTGGATGTTCGCCGCGTTCACCCTCAACGGCTCCATTCTCGTCGCGCTGGTTCTCGTCCCCCTCATCTACCCCAACGCGCTGCCGAGCCACATGATGCCCTCTCTCCTCGTTGCGCCCGCCGCTCCGCAGCCTGAAACTCCGCCTCAACCTGAGCATGTGCGTCCCGCAGCGCCGCATGAAGCGCGGGAATTCGACAACGGCCGCATCACTGCACCACCAAGCATTCCAACCACGATCCGCTATCTCCATGATCGGGAGGATCTGTCACCGAGCAACATCGCCACCGCCGACCTTGGGTCCGGTGTTCCAGGAGGAGATGGCGGAGGTATTTTCAACTCAGGTCAGCCAGTCACAGTCGTCCGTCCGCCGGCTCCCGCAACAGTGCACCTTCCGTCCAAGTTCGTGGAAGGGTTTCTGATCTACAAAAGCATTCCGCAGTATCCCATCATTGCCAAAAGTGTCGGCGTGCAGGGCACCGTTGTTCTGCAGGCCACCATTTCAAAATCCGGCAACATCGAGAATCTCCAGGTCGTCAGCGGGCCTGCGATGCTACAACAGGCCGCGATCGATGCTGTCAAGACCTGGCGCTATCGCCCCTATCTGCTCAACGAGCAACCTGTCGAAGTCGAGACCACGGTGAATGTGATCTTCAAACTTGAGCGCTGAAACGCATCGCTCATTCGAATCTCGGTTTTCCCTCAGGCGCATCCAACCTGGTGCGCCTGTTTTTCCATCTCATGCAGCAATTGGCGCAATCGCGGGTCAATCAGCGAAAATCGCTGTTGCCATGCGAATCATTTCCCGTCGTGACTTTCTGATGTCCGCCTCTGCCGCCACTCTCGCCTCTGCCGCAACCAAAGGCTTTTCCGCATCGCGCATGCAACGCGTCTTCGTTGCCTCCGGGACGCCCGACGGAATTCGCTCTTTCGATTGGAACCCCCCTACGGGCGAACTGAGTTCCGCTGGCGTCGCAGCCAAGGCGGACACTGTTGACTGGATCTGCTTCTCGCCCGATCGCAAATACCTCTTCGCCGCATGCGAAGTCGAGAGCTTCAACGGCAAACCCACCGGCGAATTGGCCAGTTTCCGCGTCGTCGATGGAAAGCTGGAGCAGCTTTCAGGCCAAAACTCCGCCAGCAAAGGCACCTGCCACTGTGCGATCGACCACACCGGTAGTGTCCTTCTTGCGGCCGACTACGGCGGAGGCAGCGCCGCCAGCTTCAAAGTCACCGACGGCAAGCTCAGCCCGCTCGTTTGGAGCGAACACTACACGGTCCACGGCCCCAACCCAGACCGCCAGGAAGCCGCGCATGCTCACTTCGCCTCCTTCTCGCCTGACAATCGCTTCGCCTATGTCAACGACCTCGGCGGCGACATGATCCACATCTACACTTTCGACACCGAGACCGCCGTCCTCAAAAACGCGGGCGCCTACAAGTCGCAGCCCGGCGCAGGTCCGCGCACGCTCCATTTTCATCCCAATGGCGGTACTGCCTATTCCATGAACGAGATGGCTTCGTCGGTCGACGTTCTGAAGTGGAACGAGGCGGACGGCAGCCTCACGCGCGTCGACACCGTGCATCTTCTTCCGCCCAACGCACCGCTTCCCGATCCAAAAGACGCGCCTCAGGGAAACACCGGCTGCGACACCGTAATTGCGAAAGACGGTCGCTTTGTTTACTTCGCAAACAGGGGAACGGATTTTCTCTACAGTTTCAAGGCCGATTCCGCTTCCGGCGCTCTTACTCCGATGGAGCGCACCAGTTCCGGAGGAAAAACCCCGCGCAACTTCACCCTCGATCCCACCGAACGCTGGATGTTGGTCGCCGATCAGAACTCAAACAACCTCGCCGTATTTTCGCGCGATGTTGCGACCGGCAAACTTGCCAATGATGGCAAATCCATCTTCTGCCCAACCCCCATGTGCGTTCTGTTTGTCTAGATTTTCCGGTGTTTTTCATCCTAAGCGAGCAAAGTGCGTCGAGGGATCTGTGGTTGCTCTCTCCGGTACTTGCACTTGTGGCCGTCACGCCTCAACGTCGCGTTCTATGCGACGATCCGTGATAGCCGCTTAGTGTTCATGGGTTAAAGCCAGGGGCCGCGCTTCGCGCGGCCCTGCGCACCTTTCAATCGGTGCTACTCCCAGAATTCAGAGTCGGGCGGTGGCCGATGCCCCTTTGATTTGCGTGCCACTCGTGTGAGGTTCCATAGCACAATCCCCAGAACAAGAAAATTTGCCGCGACAATTCCCGCCTGCACGCCTGGGTTGTTCAGCATCAGACTCCTCCATCAGTTATTAGGATCCTGGGTCCAAAACTCTAAGGGGCGACTAAGGACCCTCTAAGGCATTTGTAAGAGCTTGCGCGCATGCCTGCTAATTCACACCGTCTTTTCCTCGGCAAATGGTCACTATGGTACTGTCCCAACCGAGTGCAAGAGTGAAAGGGGCTTTGAGCCCCTCCTGAACAACAAGCATCTTTTCCAGGATTTTGCCCCGCGAATCGCGAAGCAGAGTAGCCCCGCCCTATGCGCCCATCAGCGCCGGTCGCCGCATCGCCGCAACCGTAAGCGAATCGTCCTCGGTCTCTGCTGCCGCCGCAGGCACATGAGCCAGCTCCCACGCAGACCGATCCTTCATCAGCTTCGCCACCAGTGCCGTATGCATGGCGTGTCCCGCGCGCTCCGCGACGACGAGTCCTTCAATCCGCCGTCCCGCCAGCGCCAGGTCCCCGATAAGGTCCAGCACCTTATGCCGCACATACTCGTCGCTGAAACGCAGCGGCCCATTCTCCGGGCCCTTCGGCCCAAGCACAATCGCGTTCTCCTGAGTCGCCCCGCGAATCAACCCCATGTCGCGCAGTTTCGTCTCGTCGGCCTTGTAACCAAACGTCCGAGCCGGCGCGATAAAGGTCCCATACGTCTCGGCTGCCAGGTCGATGCTGGTTTCCTGCCGTCCAATGGGAGCAGGGAAGTCGATCCTGTATTGGATCCGATATCCCGACCCCGGATATACACCGATGAACTTGTCGCCCTCGCGCACTTCGACAGCCCGCAGCACCTTGATCGACTCGCGCTTTCTGCGTTGCGTCTTGATGCCCGCATCGCGGAGCGCTTCGACGTAAGGTAGGGCGCTTCCGTCCAGAATCGGCAGCTCCAGGTTGTCGAGCTCCACAATCACGTTGTCAATTCCCATGCCGATCAGTGCGCTCAACAGGTGCTCGGTGGTCGAAATCAGCACGCCTTGCCGCATCAAGCTCGTCGCGTAGCTCACCTTCGCCACGTTGCGTCCCGTCGCGGGAATTTCAAAATTGTCGAGGTCTGTGCGTCGAAAGACAATGCCGGAACCAGCAGGTGCCGGCAGCAGTCGCATGATTACTGGGGCACCCGAGTGCAGCCCTACTCCTGTGAATTCCAGGGTCGCTGCAATCGTCTGTTCCAGATGCGCGGTGGGTCCCAATCAATACTCCAAAGCAAGAAATAGTTCTACGTCCAAGGGTGTAACCGTAAGATTAGACGCCAAATACCAAAACGCAGTGTGGTAATTCCGCAACACTGCGCGCAAAATGCCGCGCATCTTTGATGGGACAGGAACAAACTCTTGCCAAATCAGGACGATACACGCCTACCCAAAGGTAACGAATCCGTAATCAATCGAATGATTAGTGCGATGCAGCCGCGCAGAGGGCAGCATTCCCCACCGATTTTCGCCGGAAATTCGCCCTGACCAGCTCAGGCTGGCGGAGCCGGCAGAGGCTTCTGTCAGGTCGTCTCCATTGCCGCCAGAACGGCATCGGCAAACTGCGTGGTGCCGCAGTTCCCGCCCACATCGCGCGTCAGGCATTTGCGCTCGGCATATACGGTCTCGAGCGCCTTCTGCACCTTGTTTGCCGCAGCCGTTTCATCGAGATGGTGCAGCATCAGCACAGCCGACTGCAGAAGTGCCGTCGGATTCGCGAGATCCTTGCCTGCAATGTCGGGCGCCGATCCGTGCACGGCTTCAAAAATCGCACACTCCGCGCCGAGATTCGCCCCCGGCACAAGGCCCAGTCCCCCGACGAACGCAGCACACAAATCGCTGACGATATCGCCATACAAATTTTCGAGCAGCAGCGTGTCGTACTGATACGGATTCATGACCAGTTGCATACAGGTGTTGTCGATGATGTGCTCGCCGTAGAACACCTCCGGAAATCCCTCAGACACCTTGCGGGCGCAGCGCAAGAACAGCCCATCCGACAGCTTCATAATGTTGGCCTTGTGGATGGAGTGGATCTTTTTGCGCCCATGCTTGCGCGCGTATTCAAACGCAAACTTCGCAATGCGCGTGGAACCCTTTTCTGTGATCACCTTGATGCTTTCGACCACGCCGGGAACTACCTCGTGCTCCAGGCCGACGTACTCGCCCTCGGTGTTTTCGCGCACGATGATCAGGTCGACGCCCGGCCACTTCGATTCGAGCCCCGGCAGATTCTTGATCGGACGGAAATTTGCGAACAGGTCGAACTGCTTGCGCAGCGTGACGTTGATGCTTTTGAATCCGCCGCCAATCGGCGTCGTCACCGGACCCTTCAAGGCCACCTTGTTGCGCGAAATCGAATCGCTGAGATCGGCGGGAATGTACTCGCCGAAAATCTCAAAAGCCTCCGCACCTGCCGCAAAGCGTTCCCACTCCCACTTCACGCCAGTCGCTTCAAGAATGCGTACGACGGCTTGCGTTACTTCCGGTCCAATCCCGTCGCCAGGAATCAACGTAACTTTGTGTGTTCTTGTCTCAGACATGATTAGCTTCTAGCCTATCTAGCCTCTAGCTTATCTTGCGCACGAAGGCAAAGGAGTGAAGCAGTATAAGGAGAACTGAAAACTGGGATTATGAAGTACGAACTACGAACTGACAACTAAAGCCCTATTTTTTGCCTTTTCCTGTTCGGTGGCTCTCCAGCAGATCCTCCAGTTCTTCCTTGAACTCCCGCACGTCCTTGAAATCGCGATACACCGACGCGAACCGGATGTACGCCACAGTGTCGAGGCCCTTGAGGTGCTGCATGATCAACTCGCCGATCTCGCTGGTGGTCCGCTCTCGTTCTGGCGCATCCATAAGGTAGCTTTCGGTGGCATCGACAACCTTTTCCAGTTGGGATGAGGAGACCGGCCGTTTCTCGCAAGCGCGCAGCAGACCGCTCAACACCTTCTGGCGGTCGAAGCGCTCGCGCCGCCCATCCTTTTTCACGACCATGTAAGGGATTTCGTCGATGCGCTCGTAGGTAGTGAAGCGACGAACGCACTTCTCGCACTCGCGTCGGCGGCGAATCGAATCGGCTTCTTTGCTCTCGCGCGAATCAACCACGCGATCTTGCAGATATCCGCAGTAGGGGCACTTCATTCTAGGGAGATTCTACGGTATCCAACTGAATTGTTCAGCATGACTCCGTTGGCCCAATCGTGCGCCGTGAACAACAGTTGAGCGGAGCCGATTTCAGCGGCTCCGCTCAAGCGTGGAGGAGGCGTTCGATAAGTTACTGTATTTATCTCTTCCTGTAAGTTTCCGCCTACTGCTTTGGCGGAAAGTGATCGAACATCTTGTCGATGTCCTTATCGATGTTATGTGTATTCTTGTCGGCGCTCTTTGATACGTCATTGCTCGCAATGCCGCGGAAGATGAGGTTTTTCGATTGTCCGTCGAAGATATCGATGACCAGGCTGCCTACGGGCTTGTTAACCGCCGTTGTCGTCGCCTCACCCATACCGCCCGGACCCCAGCCACCTCCCCAACCCCATCCGCCCCAGCCCCACCTTCCGCCCCAGCCTCCACCAAGGTTGTTGTAGTAGGTCTGAAGTTCCTGCTGGTTGTGCACATTGCCTTTGGCAAATACGGTCGCGTTGCAGTTCCCCTGCGATTCCTGCCAGCCCTTCGCTTCGAGATCCTTCTTCACCTGGTCCTTGATGCGCTGTTCATATAGCGGATCGCTGGTCGAAACCTGCCCCCAGCAATAGTTGTGAATCCTGGAAAAGTCAGCGTGCTTGTCAAAGTCAGTCCTCACGTCTGCTGCATAAGTCGCGATGCACGCGCCAAGCAACAGACCTGCGCAGAGTGAAGTCTTTAGGATACTTTTCATGAGTTAGTGCCCCCGCTGAGCGAGTTGGACGTCGCACTACCAGCGGAGGTTGCCTCATTTACTTTCAGGGATCCAGTAATAAGCGGCACTTAGGGGAGACTTAGCACGAAGTCCTCCGGCGATTTGCGAGTTGGGCAAGAGCGCAACTTGATTCGGTGCAGTAACCGTTCAGCTGAGAAACTCGGCGATCGCATCCACCACCGCCTGCTGCTCGTCTTCGCGCAACTCGGGGAAAATGGGCAGCGCCAGCACCTCACGCGCAGCCCGTTCGGCTTCAGGGAAATCTCCTTCGCTATAGCCGAGGTTCTTCAGAGCAGTCTGCATGTGCAGAGGCACGGGGTAGTAAATCTCTGAGCCGATTTTGCGGACGGCGAGGAACTCGCGCAGGGCGTCCCGTCGCTCCGTGCGGATGACGAATTGGTGCCATACGTGATGGGCGCCGGGTACTTCCTGTGGAAGCACGACTCCATGGCGAGGCCAGGTTCCGGATTCAGCAACCCCTTTCGAATGGAACAGTGCGCGATAGCGCTTTGCGATCATGCGGCGGCTCTGATTCCAGCCCGCAATGTATTTGAGCTTCACCTTCAGCACCGCACCCTGGAACCCGTCGAGCCGCGTATTCCAACCCAGTTCATCGTGGTAATAGCGACGGCGCATTCCATGTTGACGAAGCGTTCGTGCCATCTCGGCCACGTCGTCTGAGTTGGTCGTGACCATTCCGGCATCACCGGCAGCGCTGAGGTTCTTTGTTGGATAAAAGCTGAAGGCCGCTGCGGCGCCCAACCCGCCTGCCTTGGCACCTTTCCATTCGGCGCCCCAAGCCTGGGCGGCATCCTCGATCAGTTTGAGCCCGTGATCCTTGCTCAGCCGCGAAAAGCCGTCCCAATCCGCACATTGTCCATAAAGATGCACAGGCAGCACAGCGCGAATGGGTACCTGTTGAGGAGACCTAAGAACGGCTTCGACAGACGACGGATCGAGGTTGAACGTGACCGGATCGATATCCGCCAGCACCGGACGAGCCCCAGCCCGCAGAATCGCGCTGATGGAGGCGAAAAAGCTGAAGGGCGTGGTGATAACCGCTGCGCGGGCCCCGATTCCCGCCGCTGCCAGCGCCAGCCACAGGGCATCCGTCCCGGAAGAGCACCCAATGGCTTGCTTTACACCCAAATGCGCGGCCGCCGCCGTTTCAAAACTTGCAACCTGCTCGCCAAGAATGAATTGCTGCGTCTCTAGCACATGCTCTAGCGCATCCAGCAGTTCTTTCTGGAGCGGTTCGTACTGACGCTTCAAATCCAGCATCGGCACGGAGAGAACGGTGGAATCTGGGGCATTTTGCACGGAAACATGGTAGCAGCCAACGCGAGTTTGCTGTCCCATCGGAGCGCCTGCAGAGGTTGCCGCAATGTAAATTCGGCGGGGAAGAGTTGAAAAGGTTCGTCAACCGCTATATTGTTGTCACATTGCGGGATTTGGCGGCTCCGGGGCTTCCGGCGCCGTCCCCGTCGATTTGTCTTATCACACGGGCGCAGCACGTTTGCATCCAACCATCCTAGAAAAGAAGCAGGAGATCGGCATATGGAGAACAAGCCGGCACAGAACATTCAGGACACCTTCCTGAACACTGTTCGCAAAGACAAGACCCCCATCACGATTTATCTGGTCAGCGGCGTCAAGCTCACCGGAAAGATCCGCTCCTTCGACAAGTACTCTGTCCTACTGGAGAACAACAGTCAGGAGCAGCTCATCTTCAAACACGCCATTTCGACTGTGGTGAGCAACCGGAGCGTCATGCACACTGAGCATCGCCCTGCGCTGGCAGGGATGGGACCGGCCGCTGTGCCGGCTCCCGTGCCTCCAGCGGCAAGCGCGGAGCAGCGATAAGACAGGGAGCGCCCTCAATTGGCAGTTGAAGGCGGTGCCGGAGGCCGAGTCTCTTCGACGACAGATTCCGGTCGTTGGCGAAAAGAGCCGGAGCGTGCGGTCCTCGTTGGAGTGGACTTCACGGTTCGCAAGCGCACCACTCGAGTTGGTCTCGATGGGGCGCGTCGAGCGGCCTCGCGCTTGAGCGATGATGATTCGCTTACAGATTCCGCAGACCGTCCTAAGTCGGTGGCAGACTTGCCGGGATTGGACGCCGACGAGTCGCTGGCGGAGTTTCGCGAACTGGTGCGAAGCGCCGGTGGCGAAATCGCAGCGGAGTTGATGCAGCGGCGTGCCCGGCCCGATCCCGCCACGCTGATTGGTGCGGGCAAAGTCGAAGAAATCGCGGGCGTCGTCGCCTCCACCAACGCCGACCTCGTCCTCTTTGATCACGACCTGAGCCCCACACAATTGCGGAATCTCGAAGCGGCGTTACCCTGCCGCGTGCTCGATCGCACCCAGCTCATCCTCGATATCTTTGCCCGGCACGCACGAACCCGCGAAGGCCAGCTTCAAGTCGAGCTCGCGCAGCTCGAATACATGCTTCCGCGATTGACGGGGCGAGGCAAAGCCATGTCCCAACTCGGTGGCGGCATCGGCACCCGCGGACCCGGCGAAACGCAGCTCGAAACCGACCGCCGCAAAATCCAACGGCGCATCGACCAGGTCAAGCTTGATCTCGACGCGGTCAAGCGTGTGCGTCGCCAGCAGCGCCAGCGGCGCGAGTCCGCGCCGGTGCCGACCGTAGCCCTCGTTGGATACACCAATGCAGGCAAGAGCACACTATTCAATCGGATGACTGGAGCCCACGTTTTGCAGTCCTCGCGCATGTTTGCCACGCTCGATCCCAAGCTGCGCGCCGTAGAACTGCCCAGCCGGCGGCGCATCCTCCTCAGTGATACAGTCGGTTTTATCCGCAACTTGCCACATACGCTGGTCACCAGTTTCCGCGCGACCCTTGAAGAAGTGGAGCAGGCTGAGATTCTGCTGCATGTCCGCGACGCCGCTTCAACCTACGGCGAAGTACAGAAGGCCCAGGTGGAAAAGGTCCTCGGCGAGCTTGAGGCGCTCGCCAAGCCGCGCATTGAAGTATTCAATAAGATCGACCTGCTCGACCCGCATGAGCGCGAAGGCCTCGCTGCGCGCGAACGGCCGGCCGATGAGCGCCAGGTCGAAGTGCTGGTTTCGGCGCAAAGCGGCGAAGGAATGGATGCGCTGCTTGGGGCCATTGACAAGGCGCTCTTCTCCGATCCGTTGATCGAGACGGAGCTGCGCGTACCGCAGAGTGATGGCGCCGCGCTGGCAGCGATTGAGTCAGGCATGGTGGTGCATTCCCGCGCCTACGAAGGGAATTTAGTCCGACTCGTCGTAAGCGGACCTGCGTCGCTCGTCGGGCGATTGCGAAAGTATCGATTGCGCGATGAGAATTCTTCGATGGATGCGCCGGACACGGGAGGGCACGTTGAAACCGGCCGATAGTGAGCGGGATAAGTCAATCAAAACGCTGGCGAGTCGGGCGGTTTATCGCAACCAGTGGCTGCGTCTGCGCGAAGATCGCATCCTGCGATCAAACGGCAAGGAGGGCATCTACAGCGTGGTCGAGAAAGACGACTGCGCGATCATCCTGCCCATCGAAAATGGGCGGGTGTGGCTGGTGGAACAGTTTCGCTACACCATCCAGGAGCGCGCGCTCGAGCTGCCACAGGGCGGATGGGAGACGGAGAATGTCGATCCCGAAGAACTGGCGCGCGGCGAGCTGAAAGAAGAGACAGGCCTGCACGCCGCGGAGATGACCTACCTCGGCTTTATTTGGATCGCCTACGGATTTTGTCGGCAGAAGCAGCACGTATTTCTCGCGACCGGCCTGACTATGAAGGAGCGCGATCCCGATGACGAGGAACACGACCTGGTCATCCATACCAAATCGCTTGAAGAGTTTGAGCAAATGATGCTCAACGGCACCATTCGCGACACGTCAACCCTGGCAGCCTGGGGATTCTACCTGATTTGGAAAAAGACTCAACGGTAGAGACAGGATTCGAGCATCAATCCTCAACTCGGCAATTCCAACATCGCTCCACAAAGTTCAACGGTGCAAAGCGCACTTTCTTAGCAAATCTCGCTCCCGCTCAGCCAAACTGGACTCTACCCTTCCACCGGCAGCGCCTCTTTCCCGCGCGCCGGCGGCTCGTTCTTGTACGCCCGGGCGAACCGCACGCGGAAAAGCCAGAAGATCATCAGCACCAGGGGGAACAAGGTGAGCACGTACAGCATGCCTGTGTTGCTCATGAACGCCGGGAAAAGATAGGGCCGCGCCAGGAATATGGAGGAAGTACCGATGAACAAGGCAAAGCACATGCGCCATAGGTGACGCGCAAGTCGCTGCCTGCCGGAGTGCGCCCGACGCACCAGTAAACGGGCATCGCCAACAGCAGCAAGCAATCCCACTGTTCCCAGTAGAATGTACGGGCCGGGCGAATAGCCAAAGACCATACCAGACGGGCTTCTTGCTGCTTCGACGGCGAGTGTAAGGGCGGTTGCTGCGATTGCTGAGCCGATGATGACGGCAGCCCAATCGAAGGTCCCGATGCGCACCTCGCGATGGCGCGCCGTCCACCACGCGGTGGAGACCAGGTAAGCGGTGAGCGCGCCACCGACAATGTTGCCCGGCTGCGCCTTCACGATTGCCATTCCAAGTCCGGTCAGGGCCAGGCTCAGCATAGCGACGACAAAGACGCCGCCGGCGAGGACATGCCAGCGCGAGCCCTTGCGTAGAGCCAGAGCCCCAGCGCCTGTCAGAACGCCCAGGGTGCCGCTCACGATATGCAGAGCCAGGACCGGGGAAAAGGACACTTTGCCGCTCCGTAGTCCGGTATACGTTTGCGAAATGCTGGCAGTTCAGACTTATTTCAGGCGGTGAGCCCCGCGGCGGAAGTCATGAGGGATTCGACTTTAGCATCGAGTTCGCGGGCAACGCGCAGGGCCACGGGCTCTCCATAGCTTCCGAGAAAGCTGGCCATGGTGTCGTAAGAAAGATGCACCCCTCCGTCCCGTTCGTCGACCAGCAGAGTGACGGGCGCATAGGACCCGGCGTCGTGGACATGCTTTGCCATGGCCATCATGATCAGCGGATTGCCGATGACAAAGCGGACAATCCCCGGCGTGGGGACGGAGGCGGCGGCGCTTTGCGTCTTCCGGAGGAACTGGCCGTGATCGAAGCGCAGGAACTCCATCAGGCCCGACGGCCCAATGGCGCGTTGGACCACTGCTTCCACTTCGGCATACGTAGAAGTAGCTGTGATCTCTTTCCAGAATGCGTGCATATCCGGATGTCCCACGGCTGCGTTGATGGCTGCGATGACGTCTTCAAATCTGCGGGAAGAGACGACCACCCTCCGTTCGACAGTGATTCTGAGATTCGACATGAGACTTGGATGTGGAGCGGATGTTAAGAGGCGCAGGGAATTTCGGGACGCAGTGATTCCCCGGTCTGAGAATCCAGATGCGGGGCAGCATTGATTCCTCTGTGCCTCATGTGGGGCGATACTTTTTGAAAGCCATCGTTGTGAGCGCAATGACGACGATAAGGGTTATAAGCTGCGCGAGTTTGAAGGGCAGTTCCGTTTGGGTCGGCGCCAGCGCATGCAGACTTGGGATTTTCTGGAACGACTGCACGATCAAAACAAAGAAATTGAAATAGAGAGCCAGGATGGAGGAAATGACGTACGTGCCGCGCCACACACCGCTCGTCTGGCTGCGACGGCGCGCAATGAAAGCGATCACAATCACGATGAGAGAGAGGATTCCCAGCACATCGGCGGGGGTCACGCCCTTAAAGGGGAAGAGAAATCCTGTCAGACTGGTCAACGCAGTCATAAACAGAAAGACCGAGGTCAACAGAGGCACGCGTTTTGCCGCGATCATGCCGTAGACAACAATGAATCCGGCGCCGATAGCAATCAGGCTTATATATACGTGGAGGTAAGTGAACGTCCTCAAACTCATGCCAAGAATCATGATGAAATCCTTTCACCAGGCTGGAAGATGGGCCATTGGTTCGACCGAGATCAATCGCCAGGAGGCAAGAGGGGAACTCGCTTGTGTATGGGGTCGGCCGTTCCCGAAGAGCCTGGATCTTTACGCTCAGGCAGGGAAACTTCGAGAGCAGAAGACTAGCATATGTCCGCTGAAACATGAAGAGGAATGATGTCTGTGGCTCAGGCCCGAATCGCTCGAGGAAACTCCGGACAGCTACGGGCGGTCAGCCACGGGAATCCAGTGGCTGGGATACGCGGGCCCGATATAGTCCGCGCGAGGGCGGATGAGGCGGTTGTCATCGAGTTGCTCGATGACGTGCGCGGCCCAGCCGGCCATGCGGCTGATGGCGAATATCGGCGTGTACAGATCGATGTCGATGCCCAGCGTCGCATAGGTTGAAGCGGAGTAGAAGTCGACGTTGGCGTTGAGCTTTTTGTCTTTGTTGATGTAGAGCTCGATCGCGCGCGACATCTCGAACCACTTGGGGTGGCCGGAGTCTTTGCCAAGCTGCTCAGACATGCGGCGCAGGTGAGTGGCGCGCGGATCCTCCGTCTTGTAGACGCGGTGGCCGAAGCCGGAAATTTTCTGCTTTGCTGCAAGCATGCTCTTGACGTACTCGACGGGGTCGGCGCCGGCCTTGTCGATGGTGTGCAGCAGGCGCATCACGCCTTCGTTGGCTCCGCCATGCAACGGACCCTTGAGCGCCCCGATAGCGCCGGTAATGGCGGAGTGTATATCGGAGAGAGTCGCGGCGATGACGCGGGCAGCGAAAGTGGAGGCGTTGAGCTCGTGGTCTGCATGCAGGATGAGGGCGATGTCGAGGGTGCGGATGGCTGTTTCAGATGGCTTGCTCCCGTTGAGCATCCACAGGAAATTACCGGCGTGGGAGAGGGAGCGATCGGGAGGAACGACTTCGAGGCCTTTGCGAATACGATCATAGACGGCGACGATCATCGCGATCTGCGCCGTGAGGTTATAGGCCTTGCGCACATTTGCGTCGTGCGAATTGTCCTTTTCGTCGGCGTCGTAGAAGCTGAGGGCCGACACCGTAGTTCGCAGCACTTCCATGGGAGTGGCCGAGATGGGGAATGTGCGAAGCATGTCGACGATGCGCTGATCGAGGGAGCGGGCAAGCGCCAGTTGCGAGGAAAATTCGCGCAACTCGAGTTCGGTGGGCAGGCGGCCGTTCCACAACAGGTAGGTGGTCTCTTCGAAGCACGAGCGCTCGGCCAGTTCGTGAATGTCGATGCCGCGGTAGGCAAGTACGCCCGCTTCTCCATCAATGAAGCAAATTCCGGAATTGGCGGCAACAATTCCTTCAAGACCCTTACCAGCGACAGCAGTAGACATGACGTTTGGAACTCCCCTCTTCTTGGGTGGCTCAAATCGATGCGTTTTTTGCCTTCGCGCGGACTTCAAGCGGGGCCCGGCGAAAAGAGCGGTAATGCTCTTTATAAACGAGTGATTCGGGGGTTGTCACGGTCGGGGCAGACGGCAGTGTCGTACTTTGGTCTTTGTCGCGCTATGATGACGCTGGCTTGGGTGCGATGGAATTCACGGTAAGGCCGGTCGAAGTGACGGAGATCCTGCCGTGGCGCGAGTTGTATCGCCGGGAGATGAACTGCCAGATAGTGCACGATTCGCTGCATGTGCGGGACGGCTGGACCGAGCCTTACCTGATTGAATTGGTGGGCGAGGTTGCCGGATACGGGTCAATCGTGGTGGGTGGCCCCTGGGCGGGAACGCGGACTATCTTTGAGTTCTACGTGGCGGAGAGCATGCGCTCTCGATTTTTCGAGGCATTTGATGCACTGAGGTCGGCAAGCGGAGCGAATGCGATCGAGACTCAGACCAACGACGTGACGCTGACGGTGATGCTGCACACCTGGGCGCACGACGTCTTTAGCGAAAAGATCGTCTTTGAAGACAAGTTGACAACCGCGTTCCGTGTGCCGGGTGCGGTCCTGCGCAAGCGAGAGCCCGACGGAGACTGGATGCTGCTGGAAGTCGGCGGAGAGGTGGCCGCAACGGGAGGGATTCTCTATCACTACAACCGGCCGTACGGGGATGTCTGGATGGAGGTGGCAGAGGCGTTCCGGGGGCGCGGATTTGGGACGTATCTTGCCCAGGAACTGAAACGGATCTGCCGGGAAGGCGGAAGTGTGCCGTGCGCGCGGTGCAACACAGACAATGTGGCATCGCGGAAAACGTTACAGAAGGCGGGTTTTGTTCCGTGTGCCCTCATTCTCTGCGGAAAGTTGTGAATTCGAGTCCAATCGAAGGTCCCTGCGTCAAGTTACGCTGATGGGACCGGACCGTGCAGCAATTTCCCCATTACCGGCTGGATTCTTCTATAGTTTCTGTAGTCTCCCCTAGCCCTGAAGCGCTGTTCGCAGGTTTATGTGCTGAAGGCACTGCTGGATGTCAGCTCGCGGAGACTCGGCGATTTGCATTTTGGTTGCGAATAGACGGCGAACAGGGTCTGAGACAAATGAGGCCCGCGCTGAGAAGTTGTGTGGAGCGGGTTCCAGGAGAACAGCTCCGGAGGAGAAGGGAAGCATGAGCGACGAGAAAACTACGGTTGTGGAGACGACGCCTTCATATAGCGGCGCATTACTGGGCGCGATTGCTGTAGCCGTACTGGCGGCGCTGGGCGGTCTGGTTTGGAGTTATGCGCTGAGCAACCGAATGTCGCGGCAGGAGGCAGCGCTATCTGAAGCCAATCAGCAGAACGCCAAGCTGGATGCACAGTTGCGCGAGACCAATGCACGCCTGCGCGTGGCGACCGACGAGTTGGGCAAAAGCGTCGGAATGACGCAGAAGCAATTGGACGCCCGTGCGCAGGACATCATTCGTCGCGAAGAGGCCGATAACAAGCGGCTGGAAACCGAGCAGAAACAGACGGCACAGCAGGTAAGTGCAGTCTCAAGCGACGTGTCAAGCGTGAAGACCGATGTGGGCGGGGTGAAGACCGATCTCACCAAGACGCAGAGCGATCTCGCAACTGCAGTCAGCCAGCTTACGTCGATGAAGGGCGACCTGGATAATCACTCCAGCCTGATCGCCCGCAATGGCCAGGAATTGGAAGTGTTGAAGCACAAAGGCGATCGGAACTACTACGAGTTCACTCTGACCAAGGGACAGAAGAAGCCGGTGGGAACGGTGAGCCTGGAATTGAAGAAAGCCGATTCAAAGAAAAGCCGCTTTACGGTAGTGGTCTATGCCGACGACCGGAGCTACGAAAAGAAAGACCGGAACGTGGACGAACCGCTGCAGTTCTACAGCGGGAAGGACCCGGCGCTGTACGAAATTGTAGTGAACACGATCGGATCGAAGAACACGGTTTCGGGCTACCTGTCGACCCCGAAGGGTGCGCCCGCTCCGCCTAATGTTCAGTAACGGGGCCTTTGGGAGCCAGGGTCAGGGACGGTAGATACTGGAAGTTGAATGAATAGTCCAGGCTCTTGCGCGAGTCCCAGTCGGCCTTGGTCATGCGGAACGAACAGGCAAATGTGCCCTCTTTCGTCTCGCCCGGTTGGATGGTGAGATCGGGCGAGATGGGAGTGGCATGCCACTGCATGAGCTGTGGATAGGCCTTGAAAATGCGCTCAAAATCAGTCGGAGTGGCGGCGTAGCTGGAGTGGATGCCGTCGCCGAGCGTGGCATTGGCAACGATTTGGTGCAGAAAAATCGTCTGCTTGCTCTGGTTGCGAAGTCGCACGTGCGTGAAGAGCAGCACCTGGTCGATCTCTTCCTTGGGGATAGCGGCCCCGTTGGCGTCCCAGCCTGAGGTTTCCGTGTGCATCGGATGTGCCCAGACGTCGAGGATATCGCCGGTTGAAGCGGGTGGCTTTTCGCCGATGATGAGGTAGGCAGCAACGGCGATTGAGACAAGCACGGTGGCTACCACGGTGGCGATGACGACATGGCTCGTGCCCCTGGTGTAAGACTCGCCGGCAGCTAGATCCTTTGATTCTTGTTGAAGCAAGCTCATGACGACCTCATCTTAGACCCTACTGACCAGAACAATCTAGCGATCTCTGGTTGTGAATTTGACGTTTACCTGCGGAAATCAGGACGGTCGACTGCATTTCGGTCCTGGGCGCGGGCGCAGCGAAGCAAGGAACTCCGCGGGCGGCAGGGTGTTGAGGACGTCGCCGGGGGTGAGCCATGCGCGGCGAAGCTGGCGGATGCCATACTTCCACTCCCCGACGACGCGGGTGACGTGGGCATCAGTATTGATGACGACTTTGCAGCCACATTCCCTCGCGTGGCGCAGGTCCAGGTCGCTGAGGTCGAGCCGTTCGGGGGAGGCATTGTGCTCGACAGCGACTCCCAACTCCGAGCAGCGCCGGAGCACGGCGCCGGTGTCAAGTTGGTAGGGTTCCCTCCGAAGAAGTTGACGACCCGTAGGATGGCCCAGGATGCGGGTGTTGGGATTCTCGACCGCGCGCAGCAGGCGGGCCGTCATCTCTTCGCGCGACTGCTCCAGGCGGGTGTGGACGCTGGCGATGACGACGTCCATCTGGGCGAGCACTTCATCATCGAGGTCGAGAGCGCCGTCGGCCAGGATGTCGACTTCGATGCCGGTGAAGACGCGGATGCGGCCCTCCATCTGCTCGTCGACTTCGCGGATCCGCGCCATATGTTCGAGAGCACGCTTCTCATCGAGGCCATTGATCATGGCCAGATTCTTGGAGTGGTCAGTGATAGCAATGTACTGGAGGCCGCGGTCGATGGCCGCTTCGGCCATTTCGGCGATAGAGTTGCGGCCGTCGGAGGCTGTGGTGTGCATGTGCACGTCGCCCTTGATGTCAGAGATCTCGATGAGGCGAGGCAGGGCGTGTTTCGCGGCAGCTTCAATCTCGCCCAAGTTTTCGCGCATCTCTGGTGGCATCCAGTCCATCTGGAGCGCAGCATAAATCTCTTCTTCGGTTGCGGCGGCCACAGTGGACTCGTCGTCGAGGCGTGCCAGTGCCCATTCGCTGAGGGTGTAACCCATTTTGAGCGCGCGCTGGCGAAGTGAAACATTGTGGGCCTTAGAGCCGGTGAAGTACTGTAACGCCGCGCCATAGGACTCTGAAGGCAGAAGGCGAACATCGACCTGGAGGCCAGTGGCGATGTGAAAGCTGACCTTGTTCTCGCCCTTCGCAATTATGTCGTGGATGCCGGGGTAAGCCGCGACGTATTCGACGGCCTCCTCGGTGTGCCGCGGAGCGCAAGCCGAGCCCGTGACGAGCAGGTCAAGGTCGCCGGCAGTTTCGCGGCCTCGTCGCAGGGAGCCGGCGGGGGTGACTCGCTCTATGCCTTTGAATGCGAGCAGATAAGCAGTGATACGCTCTGCGGCGTCTTCGGCTTCGTCGATACGGAAGCGGCCGACGGAGCGGCGATAGTCTTCGATGCCCTTGCGGATCTTCTCGATCTGCTTCTCGCCCATGCGAGGCAGGCCCTTGAGTCGGCCAGCATCAATGGCTTCGGCGAGCTGATCGATGGAGCCGATGCGGCCCGCATCCCAAAGCAGGGCGACGGTTTTGGGACCCATGCCGGGAAGTTTGAGCAACTCAAGCAAACCTGCTCCGTACTTGGCGAGGAGTTCGTCGCGAAGAGGCAAGGAGCCGGTTGAGACGATGGCCTGGATATTGGCGGCCATACTCTTGCCGATTCCCTGGATGGCGAGGAGCTGGGCTGTATCGGACGAGGCGGCAACAAGGTCAACTGTAGTTTGTCCCATTGCATCAGCGGCGTTGCGATAGCTGCGGACACGAAAACTGTCGGCGCCGCTGATCTCCATGAGATCGGCGGTCTCGCTGAGCAGGCGGGCCATGGTGACGTTGTCCATGGATAGGGTTCTCCGCGAACAGTATCAGTCATCCGCGCGGAAATTGACGAGAGGAGAAGCAGAGCAGGGATAGGGGGCCAGACTTCGTTGGCCCCATGGAGAAGAGATGATGCACAGGTCGGGGATCCGCGGTTGGACCCTGCTGGGGTTAGTGATCAGGAGCTGGGTTCGGAGCGATATTCCCCCCACCGCCTTCAGACAGTGGAGTAAACGCCACAGAGTTTTCGGCCTACTAAGCTGCGTTGTGTGCTGCTGCGTCTCTCTGCCGGACGACCGCGTCCGCCTGAGGACCTTTCGTCCCCTGGACGATGTCGAACTCGACGTCATCGCCCTCTTTCAGAGTCTTGTAACCATCCAACTGGATTGCCGAGTAGTGAACGAAAACATCTGGCCCGTCTTCACGTCCGATGAATCCGTAGCCCTTGGCGTTGTTAAACCACTTGACCTTGCCTTTGTACTGAGCCACAGGGTTTTGCCTTTCTTGCCACTTTAATGGGGTTGATGGGCGAATGGTTTGGGGAACGCCCACCTTACCGACTATGACGCTCATCTGCGGCCAAAGGTTTATTGAAAGTGACGAGAAGATTCACAAAATAAGACGGGCCAAGGCGAATTGTGCCGCAGCCCTGCGTGGAAGGTATTGAATTGGTTGAAGAAAGAGTTCGCGGGTTTTATTTCTTGCGCTTTTTGGCTATACGTCGCGAGTAGAGTAGGACGCTGCAAAGGGTTTTGCCATCCTTGATGGCGCCCTTTTCGATCATTTCGACAATCTCGGAAAGTTTGACGAGGCGGAATTCGATGTTTTCGTCGTCCTCAGGGTGGGCATCGCCTGCCACAAGACCTTCCGCAAGAAATACCTTCATGGATTCACCCAGGAAGCCTGGACTCCCGTAGTACTCGACCAGCGGCTTCCACTTTTTGGCTCGATAGCCGGTTTCTTCTTCGAGCTCACGTTGAGCGCCCACGAGCGGGTCTTCGCCTGGCTCAAGCTTCCCCGCCGGTAGTTCCCACAGATATTGCTGTGCCGCGTGGCGATACTGGTGCTCCATCACGATCCAGGGATCTTTCTTGTTTTTGGCTTTGTCGACAGCCAGGATAACGACGCTCCCGTTGTGTCGGATGACGTCGCGCTCGGAAGGCTTGCCGCCCGGCTCAAGGAGTTTGTCGTGCAGGACGCGGAATAGCGGGCCCTGATAGACGATTTTCGAGCTGATGAGGGTTTCGGTTTCTTCAACGCGGGCCTGTGCAGATTTCGTTTGTTTCTTCGGTTTGTGGGATTTGGTCTTTGCTGACTTGGCAGGCTTAGCCGGCTTAGTTTTCTTAGGCATGCGCGGGCGAATCTCCTTGATGCGGTCAAGAGAAGTATATGCGGCGGGCGTGGCGTGAGTTCCCTCGATCCATTCTAGCGTTTGGGCTCAGTTTGCCGGAGTTGGAGGTCGAGGGGCATGCGGTTGTGCATCGAATGTGGGTGCCGTGGCATCCTTAACTAAGCCAAATGTCTGCACGAGCCCAAGGGATCGGGGTTCATCCAAGTCGAATCCCATCGGAAGGTACGCGTTGCCGAGCTCAGACTGTTATCTGATCGACGTAGTTCCCGGCTTGAGCCGGCTCTTTCTGGACTACTGTGCCGGGGAGCCGAGGGTTCGGCCCTTCTACTCCTCTTTGCCGCGCGAAATGGGATGGCAGAAGCGATGTCCGCTCTCAGATCATTGGGGTAAAGTCGTTGAGCTTCTGGCCGGACAGAACGCATCCGCTTCTGCGGCTCCGACATTGGCGGCGCTCAGGGGCGGCGCAGGGACGGTACTGACGGGGCAGCAGGTAGGGTTGCTCGGCGGACCGCTGTTCACACCCTTCAAGGCGGCTACGGCGGTGGCGCGAGCGCGACAGGCGACGGCAATGGGTCAACCGCATGTTGCCATCTTCTGGCTGGCGACTGAAGACCATGATTTCGCCGAGATTAATCACGTTACCTTTCCCTCAAGAAAAGATCTGCGGAGACTGCTTTATTCCAAGGTGCCTGCGAATCCAGTGCCGGTGGGTGGCGTTGTGCTCGATGAAACCATCGATCCACTGATGGAGCAAACGTGGGAGTTGCTTGGGTCCTCAGATGCGACGGATGCGCTGGCAGCGGCATACAAGCCGGGACGTACCTTCGGACAGGCGTTTGCGGAGTTCTACTCGAAGGCTTTCGCCGCGCAGGGGTTGCTAGTGCTGGATGCCGCCAGTCGCGAATTTCATCGGCTGGGCGCACCGGTGCTGCGTGCTGCCATCGAACGCGCGGATGAACTGCACGCGGCGTTGCTGGAACGAAGCAAGGCACTGGAGACGGCGGGTTATCACGCGCAGGTCGTGGTGGCGCCGCACTCGAGTCTGCTGTTTCTGATCGATGAACGCAGCGGCGCGCGGATTGCCCTCAAACGTGTGTCGCCGAGCGCCGCGGAGCCGAATGGGCTGTGGCAGGTGGGGCGCGAGAAGTTCACCACAGCGGATTTGGTGGGCGTGCTGGCGGCGGAGCCGGAGCGGATTTCGCCCGCCGCGCTGTTGCGTCCAGTGTTTCAAGATTATTTGTTGGGGACTTCCCTCATTGTTGGCGGCCCGGCGGAGATAGCGTACTTCGCGCAATCGGCGGTTCTATACGAGCGCATCCTGGGGCGGACGACGGCAGTGGAGCCACGGCTTTCGGCAACGATGATTGAGCCGGCCATCGCCGAGCTGATGCGCAAGTATGAACTCGGTCTGGAGCGAGTGTTTGCCGAGACGTCGGATTCACTGGCGCAGTTGCTGGCTGCGCGGGCGATGCCCGTCGAAGGCAAGCGCAAACTGTCTGCAGCGGGAACGGCACTGGATGCGGAACTGGGGCCGCTGCTTGAGTACATGAAGGCGATGGATGCGGGGCTGGGGCAGTCGGCGGAGACGGCAGCGAACAAGATGCGCTACCAGATGAACCGGCTGCGGCGCCTGGCGGCGAACTTCGAGATGCAGCGCGAGGGTTCCCTGCGGCGCCACGCTGAGGCGATCGAGCGCGCGCTGAATCCCGGCGGTATTCTGCAGGAACGCGTGCACGGAGCTGCATACTACTTTGCGCGGTATGGATTCGAACTGGCCGAGGCGTTGACGGTGCTGGCGGGCGATCCGTGTCCGGGGCATAAGGCGGTTTGGCTTTGAAGCAGGGAAGAGGAAGTAGAGAATAAAAAGCCTGTCGCCGAAGGCTTGTGGGTCGAGCGAATAGGGAGTCCGCATTGCGACCAGCTAACTCTGAACTGCGAACCTAGACGACGAATTTGCGCTGGGGGCCAGCGCCGGGTCCTTCTTCTGCGGACCGGTGACGCCCCACCCTGCGTGGCCGAGATAGGTGTCTGCGAAGAGTTGGAAAGAGCGGCCGCAGGCGCTGCACTCGAAGTCGTGCTCGACGACGTTTGCGGGCCACTCCGGCTTGAAGAGGTCCTCAAGCGGGCAGGTGCTCTCGGTGACGATAAGTTTGCCGTCATTTGCAGCGTTGAGAAGCCGGTGGGCGAGTTCAAGATACTCGCGAGGCTTGTCGAAGCTGAGGCTCTCCATGAGCCCATCGCACTGAGTGCACGCAGCCATGGCATGAGTGTGACACTTTGCCCGTTGGCTGGGAGCCATGCCGAAGGTGCTGGGGTAATGTTTCCCAAAAGGCATGCGCAGGTTCCTCTCAGACCGAAAGAGCCGAGTAAAGGAGTCATTTGTATAATTCTCCCGAAAATGATCGGAGACAGGCGATGAGGCGGTTGCTCGTGTTGGTGGCCCTGTGCGGGACAGTATTTGCAGCGCAGTCGCAGAAAGAGCCCTGTGCAACGCCAGGCGAAAACAGCGCGTTTCTGGGGGTCCGGACGATTCGGCTCTGGCCCGGGGAGGCCCCACAGGCGAAGGGAACGGCTTGCGAAGACACGCCGACACTTACGATCTTTGAACCGCAGGCCGGACACGACAACGGATCGGCGGTGGTGGTGCTGCCGGGCGGAGCATATACGCATCTGGCGGCGAATCTGGAGGGCCGGCAAGTCGCTGATTGGTTTACCTCGCGGGGATTCCGCGCATTTGTATTGAGCTATCGGCTGAGTTCGAACGGGTATCTGTTGCCTGTTCCTCTGCTCGACGCGCGCCGGGCGATGCAGACAGTACGGGCCCGGGCCAGCGATTATCACGTCAACCCGAATCGCATTGTGATGATAGGGTTCTCGGCGGGCGGGCACCTGGCGGCGCTAGCCGCGACGCAACCGGTGGAGGGCAATCCGGACGCGAACGATCCAATTGATCGGGTATCGAGCCGGCCCGATTTTCTGGTGCTGGGGTATCCATGGATCGGAGCAATCTCGAGCGACACTTCGCACCTGAGTTACTGCAAGCTGTTCAACGTGATGGACAAGTGCGAGGTACTCCGTAATTCTTACTCCCCGGACCTCTTCGTAAATGCAAAAACGCCGCCGACGTTCTGGTACCACACCGCGAACGATCAGACGGTACCGGTGGAGCAGGGGCTTCGGTTTTATGAAGCGCTGATCAAGGCGGGCGTGCCGGCGGAGGGCCACATCTTTGCGAATGGACCTCATGGGACGGGTCTGGGCAAAGGCGATGCCTCACTGGACCAGTGGCCGGCTCTGCTGGAGACGTGGTTGAGAGCGCAGGGTCTGCTAACGCCGGACCAGTCAATTGCGGGACCGAAAATCGCTCGATGAAATGAAGGAATTGTTCAATCGATCTCCAGGCCGAATTGCAGCACGAAGCCTTATGTTGTCGAGAATCGAAATAGAATTCGCTCGGTTCAATCGCGGCTTCAGTCAGCATGCTGTCAACTCCGAAAGGCGGCACTTCGGTCTCCTTCAAGACCCTGTGCGTCTTCGCGGGGTACTCAAACGTCGCTTTAAAATCCGCGTATCGATATCGCTTTTTCCCACGGGGGTCTGCGAACTGATGTTCAATCCTTGTTTGGAGGACATTCCGCTCATGAAGGAAGTGAACCGTTTTGCGCTCAGCGGGGTTGCCACGGCAGCCTTGCTATGTCTTTTGTGTCTTCCACCCGCCGCACTGGCGCAGGAGCGTCCCGCACCGACCCAGCAGCCGGCGCAGCAGCAAACACATTCGGCTGGAGAGGAGCAGAAGGATGCTCCGAAAGACACGCCGATTCCGCCGGAGAAGAGTTCGGTGACGCATCATGAATTGGCCCTGGGCGGCAAGTCGCTGAAGTATACGGCGACGGCGGGCACGCTGCTCATTCGTGATGACGATGACAAGCCGTACGGCAGCATCTTCTACGTCGCGTACACGCTGGATGGCGCAGAGCCGACATCAAGGCCGGTGAGCTTTCTGTATAACGGCGGTCCGGGATCGGCAACCCTCTGGTTGCATATGGGATCGTTTTCGCCGGTGCGCATCCAAACAGACAGTCCCAATGCGACGGCGGGCCCGCCGTTCAAACTGGTGCCGAATCAGTATTCGCTGCTTGACAAGACGGACTTGGTATTCATTGATGCTCCGCTTACGGGTTATTCGCGTGCTGTGGGTAAGGCGCAGCCGAAGGACTTCGCGGGTGTGGATCCGGATCTGAAAGCGTTCGACCGGTTTATCGCGCGGTATATTTCCGTGAATCAGAGGTGGAATTCGCCGAAGTTTTTGATTGGCGAATCGTATGGAACGACGCGGTCGGCGGGATTGTCGGACTTGCTGGGGAGCGATGGAATTCAACTCAACGGCATTGTCCTGATCTCGTCGATTCTGAACTATGCAATCCGGTCGCCCGGTTACGACACCATGTACATTTCGAATTTGCCGAGCTATGCGGCGGCGGCGTGGTACTTCAACAAGGTGCAGAACAAACCGCCGGATGTAGCCACGTGGGTTCAGCAAGCCCGTGAGTTTGCGGCCGGTCCGTACGCGGAAGCGCTGTTTGCAGGGCACAATCTGTCCGCGGAAAAGCTGGACTCAGTTGCAAAGGAGATGAGCCGGCTCACGGGTCTGAGCGTGGACTACATCAGGGAGGCAAATCTGCGCGTATCGCCGACCCGATTCCGTAAAGAAGTGCTGCGCAGCGATCGCAAAACGCTTGGCCGCTACGACATGCGGTTTGAAGGCGAAGACATGGATGCAGCGGGCGAAAACCCAAGCTATGACGCTTCGGATACAGGGATCACCGGAGCGTACGTAGCGACCATTCATGATTATCTTGAGCGGGAGTTGAAGTACGAGAGCACCGACACGTATCGGCCGAGTGCAGGCAACATCGGCCAGTGGGATTGGAAACACAGACCGGCGGGCGCAGGACCTGGACCTGGCAGTGAGCAACTACAGCCCTATGTGGCCGGCGACCTCGGGGCGGCAATCCGCAAGAATCCGCACCTGAAAGTGTTTTCAGCGAACGGATATTTCGATCTGGCGACGCCGTTTTTTGCGACAGAGTACGACCTGAATCATATGGAGTTGGAGCCGGAACTTCGGAGCAATGTGCAGTTCGGGTATTACCCGTCAGGACACATGATCTACCTGAATGTGGATGCTCTGCACCAGTTGAAGGACGACTTGGCGGCGTTTATCGACAAAACGTCGAAGTAAGCTACGCAACCCCGAATCTTGCATTGGCCGTTCCAGAGCGATGCAGGCCCATTGCAGAGAAAAGAAGAGCGCCAGGGCTTTAAAGCCCTGGCGCTCTTGCTTGGGTGGAGCGCTTAGTTCTGGGGTTGAGGAGCTGAGCCCGCCGGAGGAGGTGGTGGGCCGCCGGGACCGCCGCCGGGGCCGTTGCGGCGCATATTTTCCTGCATAGCGTCGAATTTCTGCTTTTGATCGTCGTTCAGAAGGGCCTTGATGCTGTTGTTGGTGCCCTGGGAGATGGTGCGCGCCTGAGCGCGACGATCATCCTGCGAGAGTGATTGGTTCTGCATCAGCGCCTGCATCTTCTGCTGGCGCTCGACGAGGAGGGGCTTGATCTGGCTCTGCTGGTCGGTTGTGAGGTTAAGTGTGCTGGTGAGATGTGCGAGTTGACGATCAGGGTCCATGCGCATGCCGCCGCGGCCACCCTGGGGCGGTCCGGCTTGATCCTGACTGGGGGGTGGGGGAGGGTTGTCCTGAGCGAAGGCCGCGCCGGTGGCCCCCAGCGCGAGGAGGCCGCTAAGGGCCAAAGTTGCGAATTTGGTTTGCATAGGTTGTTGAATCCTCCGATTCTGCGTGAGGAACCGGCACCGATGAGTAGGCGCCGGAGTAGATTCCTCTGATGAATTCCCAGCCAAAAAGGTTTGCCTGAGAATGCCGTTCAGTGAGGTAGACGGGAAACGGAGCGGCGGGATGAGGACGTAGCGGGATTGCTGGAAATAGCCCCTGTAAATTGAGAGGCGGGCAAGCCGGCTTCGGGAGTGGAAGATTCCCGGAACCGACTGCCCGCTGGACCCTGAACCGGGTCTAGGTGGTATGTTTAGTTTAGGCCTGTTGTACCGGAAAGCAAGTTCTTTTTTGGTCCAAACTCCCGCTTCGTGATAGCAGTCACAGGACCCTCTCACATAGCGCCGAGCGGCGTTGACCGTGGGGGTTTGCCCCTGATACAAAAAGGTGTTCTAGAGCATTTTCCTGATTCTGTGTCTGTACCCGAAATCCTGCAAGGTCGTCGCTTCCTGGCTGGTCGCGCCAACTCAGCGGAATCTGGTCGCGACGCTCGATCAGGAAAATGTGAAACCCGCGATGGAAATACCCGTCTGCCTAAGTTAACCGAATACAAACATGGATGAAATCGTTCAACAAGTCGGTGCGCTTCTACTCGGCGCAATCCCCACAATTCTGCTCTTTGTGGTGCTGGTAGCCGCTTACCAGGTTCTGGTGCAAGGCCCGCTGAATCGGACACTTGCCGAGCGCCTCGCCCGGACCGAGGGCGCCGTGGAGAATGCGCATAAGGCAATCGACCAAGCGGAAGCCAAGGCCGCCGAATATGCCGACAAACTGCGCCAGGCACGCGCCGAGATCTTCAAGATGCGGGAACTCAGAGCCAAGCAGCGAAACGCAGAACGCGAAGCTTCGCTGGATGCCGCGCGCAAGGCTTCCGGAGTCAAAGTGAGCCACGCGAAGGCGGAGTTGGATGTCGAGGCTGAGCGTGCCAAGCAGACAATTCAGGGTTCGGCGGGGGAATTGGCCAATCAGGTAGTGCGAGCGGTGCTTCCGCTGGCTGCCGGGAGTTCCCGTTGAAACAGAATCTGCAGCAGTCACGAATTTCCATCCGGTTGCTGGGCCTGATCTTGATGGGATTGCTCACCCTGGCCACCGCGGTCGCGCCATTCCGTGTGATGGCGCAGAAGAATCCCGAGCCTCCATCGCAACCGACTGTCGAATCGAGAGCCCAGGAAGCACAGAATCCGCCGAAAACAGACGCTGCTAAAACCGAAGAGCAGGAGAACGACCAGTACCGGCATGCACCGATCGTCCAGTCTTTGGCGCGGTTTATGCATGTGGATGTAGAAACGGCTGCGCGGACGTTCGAGATATTCAACGTCAGCGTGGTTGTGCTCGGCATCGTGATTCCGCTCATCCGGATCATGCCGAAATTGCTGCGCAAGCGCTCGGAAAAGATCAGGGTAGACATTGAAGCTGCGCGCAAGACGACCGAAGACGCCAACACCCGTCTCAGCGCCGTGGAGGCGAAGCTGGCGACCCTGGACCAGGAGATTGCGAGGTTCCGCGTCGAGGTAGAGCAGCAGATCGCGCAGGACGAACAACGCGCCAAGGCAGCCCTCGAAGAAGAAAGCGCGCGGATCGTGGCTTCAGCGGAGCAGGAGATCGGCGTGGCGGCAGCGCAAGCCAAGCGTTCGCTGCGGCACTTTGCCGCGGACCTGGCGATTGATCAGGCATTGAAGAAACTGGTTTTGACACCGGAGGCCGATCGAGCGCTGATCGCCGAGTTTGTGAGTGAAACGGGTCGTGACAGCGTGCATGGCGGAGGCAAGAACTGATGGCCGCAGCATTCGCAGCACGATATGCACGCGCGTTCGCCGACGTTGTGTCTTCTGCCCACTTGGATGCGACTGCGCTTGACCGGCAGTTCAATGACTTTCTGGACACCTGGGATGGCAGCGCCGATCTGCGCGAGTTGTTTATCAATCCCGCGGTTCCGGCCGCGCAGAAAGTTTCGATCCTCGACAAGCTGAACGTGAAGATGGGATTACAGCGCGAACTGCGGAACCTGCTGGCGGTCCTCATCAACAACGACCGCATCGGCGAGGTGCATGAAGTAGCGGCAGCGTGGCGAGCGGAGATGCAGGAGCGGATGGGAATTCGCCAGGCGGAGATTGTGACAGCGCGGGAACTGAGCGATCAGGAGCGCACCGAGTTGGTGGCGGGAGTAGGCAAACTGGCCGGATCGCGCATTGAGCCGACGTTCAAGCTGGATGCGTCGATCATCGGTGGAACCGTAGTGCGGATTGGATCGACGGTGTGGGACGGATCGGTACGCGGGCGGTTGGAGCGGTTGAAGGAAGCGTTGATTGCGGGCTGAAGCCCGCAGATAGAAGTTCAAAGTTCGAAGTTCCTGGCAAGAAAACTAAGGACTGAAGACTACGAACTACGAACTGTGAACTGCGAACTGCAAGGAACTTAAGAAATGGCTCAGATCAAGGCAGACGAGATTACGCAACTACTTCGCGAGCAGATCGCGAATTACGACTCCAAAGTCCAGGTGGACGAGGTCGGCACGATCACTTCGCTAGGCGACGGCATCGCCCGCATTCACGGGCTCGACAAGGTAATGGCGGGCGAACTGCTCGCATTCCCGCACGGCATTGCGGGGCTGGCACTCTCGCTTGAAGAAGACCAGGTGGGCGCCGTAGTGCTGGGAGACTACACAGAACTCCGCGAAGGCGAAGAAGTAAAACGTACCGGCAAGATCTTGAGCGTACCGGTAGGTCCCGGAATGATTGGCCGCGTGGTGAATGCGCTAGGCGTGCCCATTGACGACAAGGGCCCGATTGCGTCTACTGAGTCGATGCCGGTGGAGCGTCTTGCTCCCGGAATCATTGACCGACAGCCGGTGCGCGAGCCGATGGCGACCGGGTTGAAGGCGATTGACGCCATGATTCCGATCGGCCGCGGACAGCGCGAACTGATCATCGGCGACCGCCAGACGGGTAAGACGGCCGTGCTGCTCGACACGATCATCAACAACGCGAAGAACAATCTGATTTGCATTTATTGCGCAATTGGGCAAAAGCGTTCTTCTATCGCACAGGTTGTCCAGACGCTGACTGAAGCGGGAGCGATGGGGCACACAATCATCGTGGCCGCATCTGCCTCAGAGCCGGCGCCGATGCTGTATCTCGCGCCTTATGCGGCCACTGCGATTGGCGAGTACTTCCGCGATAATGGCAAGCACGCTCTGGTGATGTACGACGATCTTTCGAAACACGCAATGGCGTACCGCGAGATCTCGCTCTTGCTACGGCGTCCGCCGGGCCGCGAAGCCTATCCGGGCGATGTGTTCTATCTCCACTCCCGTCTGCTGGAGCGCTCGTCAAAGTTGAGCGATGCGCGCGGCGGAGGTTCGCTGACCGCGTTGCCGGTGATTGAGACTCAGGCCGGCGACGTTTCGGCATACATTCCCACCAACGTGATTTCGATTACGGACGGGCAGATCTTCTTGGAGACCGATTTGTTCAACTCTGGCGTGCGTCCAGCGGTCAACGTAGGACTTTCGGTTTCGCGCGTGGGATTCTCGGCGGCTATCAAGGCAGTGAAGCAGGTTGGTTCGACGCTGAAGCTTGATCTAGCGCAGTATCGAGAACTGGCAGCGTTTGCGCAGTTCGGTTCGGATCTCGATCCGCTAACGCAGAAGCAGCTGAACCGCGGGCAGCGTCTGACGGAGTTGCTGAAGCAGCCGCAGTTTCACCCGCTGACCTGGCAGCAACAGGTCGTGATTCTGTTCTCGGGTACCCAAGGGTATCTGGACGACATCGAGGTCAAGGACATTCGCGCGTTCGAGGACGGGCTGTACAAGTATTTCGACAGCGCGCAGACGGCTCTAATGGAAGATCTGACCAAGAAGAAGGCGCTGGATGATGACCTGCGCAACCGGCTGCACGCGGCAATGAAGGAGTACAAGGCGAACTTCACGGCGGAGTTGGCCTCCGCTAGAGCGTAGCAGTTCATAAGTCGTAGTTCTTGGTTTCGAGCAAAGAACCTAGAGCTACGACCAACGTGCAAGGAACTGTGAACTGAGAACTGTGAACTGAGAACTGACCAATGGCAAATGTACTGGATCTACGGCGGCGCATACGCAGCGTGAAGAATACGCGGCAGATCACCAAGGCCATGAAGATGGTCTCGGCGGCAAAGCTGCGTCGCGCGCAGGAGCGGGCGCTGGCGGCGCGGCCCTACGCCAAAATGATCACCAGCGTGCTTGAATCGCTGACGCGACGCGTGGATATTTTTGACGAAGAGACCGGCAACCTGCGCCATCCGCTGTTTGCCACGCGGCCCGAGAAGCGCGTGCTGATTGTGGTGATCAGTGGCGACAAGGGGTTTGCGGGCGCCTTCAACGCGAACATTACGAAGACGGCGTTCCAGTTCATCAACGGCAACAAGGACAAGGAAATTGACGTCGAAGCGATCGGCCGCAAGGGTCGCGACCTGATGCGGCGGCGCTATTCCATCGCAACTTACACCGAGCAGACGGACGAGAACGGCAACAAGCGCGAAGTCCGGAATGAGCGCAAGGGCAAGGTTGAGATCACGGGCGATCATCCGGGAATGCTATTGAAGCTCGAGGCCAATCGCGTCTTCGACCTGGCGCAGAACATCATCTCGCGTTACGTGCACGAGGAGATCGACGCCGCCTACATCGTCTACAACGAATTCAAGTCGGTGATTGCGCAGCGGCTTGTGGTGGAGCGCCTGTTGCCTATTCTCAAGATTGGCAAGCCTCAAATTGAAGGCGCGGTTGAGCCCACAGCGGAAGAACTCGAGCGCGCGGCGCACGCAGCGTTGAGCGCGGGCATCACGCTTGAGGAAGCGAGCACCGAAGAAGCAGACGAGGAAGCAAAAAAGTTTGGCACGGCTAACGTGGACTACATCTATGAGCAGTCTCCCGAGGAACTGTTTAACGGGCTGCTGCCACAGTACATTTCGGCGATGCTATATCACGCGATGTCAGAGTCAGTGGCGGCTGAGCATGCGGCACGAATGACCGCGATGGATTCGGCAACCAACAACGCATCGGACATGATCGACGCCTATACGCTGGAGATGAACCGCGTGCGGCAGGCAGCGATCACCAAGGAAATTATCGAAATTGTCAGCGGCGCGGCCGCTGTTTAGCACTCGCGTGAGCAGCTCTCTCGTGTTTAGCAATGGAAGGCAAAGTTTATGGCAGAAAACATTGGCAAGGTAATTCAGATTTCCGGTCCCGCGGTGGATGTGCAGTTTGAAGAGGCGACGATGCCGCCGATTTACCAGGCGCTGCGCGTGACCAGCGACGGATTCAACGTGCCGACGCCGATCAGCGTCATCCTCGAAGTCCAGCAGCACCTGGGCGAGGGCCGCGTTCGCACAGTGGCGATGGAAGGCACCGAAGGCATGGTCCGCGGCATGAAGGCCATCGATCTCGGCGGTCCCATCAGCATGCCCGTGGGCAAGGAGACACTGGGACGTGTTCTCAACGTCATCGGGGAGCCGGTCGACGAACTGGGCCCCATCGGCGCGAAGATGCGAATGCCCATTCACCGCCCGGCGCCGCTGTTTGACGAGCAGTCGACCCACGAAGAGATGTTCGAGACCGGTATCAAGGTCATCGACCTGATCCAGCCCTTTTTAAAGGGCGGCAAGATCGGCCTATTTGGCGGCGCGGGTGTGGGCAAGACCGTGGTCATCATGGAACTGATTAACAATGTGGCCAAGAACCACGGCGGCTTCTCGGTGTTTGCCGGCGTGGGCGAGCGTACGCGCGAAGGCAACGACTTGTGGCTGGAGATGACCGAGAGCGGCGTGATCAAGCCGGGCAAGTGGCAGGATTCGAAGTGCGCGCTGGTGTACGGCCAGATGACTGAGCCGCCCGGAGCGCGCCTGCGCGTGGCCCTGAGCGCGTTGACCGTCGCCGAGTACTTCCGCGACGTTGAAGGGTCGGACACGCTGCTGTTTATCGACAACATTTTCCGATTTACGCAGGCGGGTTCCGAAGTGTCGACGCTGCTGGGCCGCATGCCTTCGGCCGTCGGATACCAGCCGAATCTGGCGACCGAAATGGGCGAGTTGCAGGAGCGGATTACGTCGACGAGCAAGGGCTCGGTGACGTCCGTGCAGGCGGTGTACGTGCCGGCCGATGACTTGACTGATCCGGCGCCGGCGACGACGTTTGCGCACCTCGATGCGACCACCGTGTTGAGCCGTCCGCTGTCGGAACTGGGCATTTATCCGGCGGTTGATCCGCTGGCGTCGACGTCGCGCATTTTGTCGGCGCGCATTGTGGGGGACGACCACTACAACGTGGCGCAGGGCGTGAAGAAGATTCTGCAGCGCTACAAGGATCTGCAGGACATCATTGCGATTCTGGGTATTGACGAGCTCTCGGAAGAAGACAAGCTTACGGTGGCACGCGCACGCAAAGTGCAGAAGTTCCTGTCGCAGCCGTTCCACGTGGCCGAGCAGTTCACGGGTATCCCGGGCGCGTATGTGAAGATCGCGGACACGGTGCGGAGCTTCAAGGAAATCATCGAAGGCAAGTACGACGATATCCCGGAGCAGGCCTTTTACATGAAGGGCGCGATTGAGGAAGTGCTGGAGACGGCGGAGAAGTTGAAGGCAACGGCGTAGAGGCAGTTGTCAGTGGACAGTGAACAGTGGTGAGTAAGTTTCCAGCTACTGCCAATTTCTGCAAATGAACACTGTTCACTCCGCACTGTAAACTGGCGACCGGAGGGAGCCAAATGGCTGACGAATCCAATTCGCTGCATGTTCGGCTGGTGACGCCGGAGCGCATCCTGTTCGACACTTCGGCGGACGCGGTGGAACTGCCCGCGAAGAACGGCTACATGGAAGTCCTGTATGGGCACGCTCCGCTTCTTGCCGAACTGGGCGCTGGCGATGTGCGTCTGCATGGCGGTAGCGAAGGTGGCGAGCAGATTTACAACGTGTCATGGGGGTTTGTAGAGGTGCTGCCGGATCGCGTGACGATTCTGGCGAATGATGCGTTGAAGCCCGAGGAGATTGACGTACCGCGGGCGCAGCAGCAGCTTGATCGCGGCCAGCAGGAATGGAACGAAGCCGGCGACAGCGAAGAGAAATATGCCGATGCATTGCACCGAATCTCCGAGGCCGAAGCCAAACTGGCCACGGCGCATGAGAAGCATTAGGAACTCCGCATTCAGCGGATACAAACAGAAGGCCCTGCTCAAGCGAGCAGGGCTTTTGTGTATTGACGACAATTGTCGTTAATGCTGATTCGGATCAACCGGTGTGGCTTCGCCAACGATTCGTGACGTCACGTGGGTTTTCTCGAAATCACGGTTTTGCGCGTCGAGGATGACCTCGCGGTGAAAGAAATGGAGGACGTGAATTTTGAATTCCGTCGAAAATGTGATCGGGAACCACACGCCGTCCGGCTGCGGCGCGTAGGTGATGCTAAAGCCCAGGCCGGGCACGTTGATCCCAAGCAGCGTTCGTACAGCGAATGGAATCTTCCGCGCCATTCCGGTTGTGACCAGCACTGGCTGGTACGCGGTGGTGTCGATGTAGGCGTCGCCGCTCCAGCCGAAGTCGTCCTTCTTCTTCGGACGAAATGCGATGTGATACACGTCCCGGTCATTCAGTCGCTCCCGGGCGATCATGCGAAACGAGTAATCGAGCTGGTCCTTTGAGGTGAGGGGGAACAGATGAGCGTTGTATCCGTCCTTCGACTTGTCGTGGATGAGGTTCCATCGGATATTCTCGACAATGTCGCGGTCGATGGTCTCGTTGCTGTTGGGATCGAAGGCGGGGTCCTTATCCTTGTCCTTCTTCTCTTTCTTTTCGGAATTGTCCTTCTCGTTGTCCGAGTCTTTCGGTTTGTGTTCGTCGCGGGGAAGCAACGTGGTGTAACTGACGTATTTGTGCTGTTTCAGGAACCGGCCGTCGACCTTGAGCAGTTCTTTCTGTGAGCCGTCGGCTGAGGGGGTGAATCGGTACTCGGTTACCTCCTCGCACATGACGGAGTTGCCGCGGCGAGAAGCCATTTTGGCGTGCTGCACGTAAACGTAGTGGGCACGCTCCGCTTCTGCCTTGTCCTGATTTGCCGCGACGCGAGCCATGACGGATTCTGCCGTGGGCAATTGTTCGTGATTCGAACCTTTATCTTGTCCCCCACAGACGCAGGAGAATACAAGAACGGCCATTGCAATCGCTGGTCGACGGCAGTTCATCGTGCATGTCCTCGAGATGCTGTCAGACAGTCCGCGAAGGAGATTCGCGGACTCGGTATAAGCAAGGACACTGTAACCTCAGAAAGGTCGTGCGGTTGGTATGAGCAGGTCGTCGGGCGCGAGGTGCGTGTCACGCCCGGGTGCATTGCAGCAAGTGTCAGCTTCTTTTGAGCACCAGGGGAATCGACATGCCCTGGGTGAAGCTGCCGTCGATCGTATCTTTGGTTGCGTTGATCTGCCCTTCAAAAGAGGCGCCGAAGGCCTTCATGTCGATGGTGAGTGTGTTGCCGGTGCGGGTAACCGAGGTGGTCGGCATCCAAGCAGGGGACTGGTCGGGGCTCTGCATCGTTGCGGTCAAGCCCGTGTCCATGTTCACGATTTTGAAGAGGATGTGCAACGTCCCTTTCGGAGTATCGAGAGAGCCCTGCCAGGTGCCGTCGATATCGGAGGGTGTCGCTGGTTTGGGGGCTGGGACGGCGGCTTGTGGTTGGGAGCGCTTGAAGTTCAGCGCCATCGACTGCGGGCCCTGCGACCACGTGCCGTCGATTTCCGACGCGTCCTTGTTCACCGTACCCTCATAGGCGCCGCCCCCAGGAACCGCTGGCACAGCCAGGCTCAGCTTGGAGCCGGTCAGGGTAGCCGAGCTGACGGGAATGCTATTGGCGCCTTGGTCGATGCTGTCGAGGGTAGCTGTCAGGCTGCCGTCTTTGGCGGCGGTGAGATGCAGTACGAGGCGGAGTTGCGCGGGGCCAACTGTGAACGTTCCCGACCAGTCACCGGTGATGGCCGGTGGGGCTGCGGCGGGCGCGGCTGCCTGGGCGAGCGAATGCTTGAAGAGCACGTTGGCTGTGGGTTGAGCCTGGGGCTCGACCTGCGTAAATGTGCCGGCCATTTCGGTCCCGTCGGCATTGAGCTTGCCGACAAGGCTGCCGCTGACTTTCATCTCCTGCCCATTTGCCTGAACCGTGTCGTCGATTTCGGCGGTGACATCGGAGCCCTTGACGGTAGTGGTTTTGGCCTTGATGCCAAAGATGCCCTCGTCGAGGTTGTCGAAGGTTGATGTGAGGGTTCCGTCAGCTGCGGCGGTAACGTGCCAAACCAGATGGAAGGTGGTGCCATTTGCGTCGAGTGTGCCTTGCCAGACTCCGGCGAGGCGAGCTTGTGCAAAGACGCATGGAGTGAGCGCGAAGGCGGAGATTGCGACCATTGAGGCTGTTGCGAGGAACGGGATTTTCATTCGACTCCTTAGAGCGGCTTCGATTCACCTGTCGCCGTCTGAAGTTCGTGCAAGGCGGCATTTTCCTGAGGGAAATGCCACTTGGCTTCGAGGTTTCTGTAAAGAGCCGAGTCGAAACCGCTATAGCGCAGATACCTTGGTATCCGCGTCGATGCGATAGAAAGACGTTAACCGTGCGGGGACTGCGTACTCGTAAGTGTACGAGGGGTCGGATCGGGAAGTTCAATGAATTGAGAGGGAACAGAAGGCCGCCGGGGAAGCGCGGATGAAGTTGTCGCGTCTGCCTTTCCTGATTGAAGCGAAGAGCCTACAATTCTGATTGTTATGGGCAAAACGAAGGAAGAAACGTTCCAGGTTGCGTGTCCCGATTGTGGGGCGATGATTGTGGTGGATGCGTCCACCGGGCTGGTAATCAGCCACACCTCGGCCCCGCGCAAGCGGATGTTTGAGGATCTCGAAACCGCGGCGAAGGCAATGCGTGAGCAGGATGAGCGGAAGGAGTCGATCTTTCGTCAATCAGTCGACGCGGAGAAGAACAAGGAAGACCTCTTCGATAAGAAATTTGCCGAGGCCCTGCGCAAAGCGAAGGACGCGCCGGCGGGCAAGCCATTGCGTGAATTCGACCTGGATTGAGAACGGTTGGCGAGCAGCGTAGCCGGATGTGCCCCCTGAGGAATATGCATCGAGAAAAATTTCTCTCGCTGCCGCAATTATTGGTGCTGCATCTGATTAGAGAAAGGGAGAGCTCATGGGCGTTGCTATTTTTCCGGACCGGGAGAACCGGTCCCCGAGGATCACCGAGATGCGGGAGACGGATTCGTTTGATTGGGTGAAGGTTGCTGCGTGCGGATCGCTCATTACCGGCAGCCTGCTGCTATTAAGCGGCCGCAAGCGTGCCGGGCTGGTTATGGCTGCCTCGGGCACGGCGCTCGCCCTGCTTGATCATGAGGAGACAATACGGCACTGGTGGGAAGCCATGCCGGGCTACGTGGATCGGGCACAGTATATGCTCGAACAGGTCCAAGAGGTTGTGGAGGATATTGCCAAGAAGGGCGAGTCGCTCCGTCGCGCTTTGTCGCGCCGCTAGCCGTTGATCCAAGCCTACTCAGCCCTAGATACCCAACTGCTTCCTTCCCGCTTCGCTAATGCGATGCGGAGTCCATTTGGGCTCCCAGACCAGGTTCACATCGATTTTGCTGATGTCGGGGATGGTGGCGAGACGGTTCTGCACCTGCTCCAAGATCAAACCCGATGCCGGGCAGAACTGCGTGGTGAGCGTCATGGTGACTTTGACCCACTGGCGCGGCCATGCGGGCGTGGAGTCGGGGTCGGGGCCGGTTTCGATGGAGTAGATCAGGCCGAGGTCGACAAGGTTCAGCTTGACTTCAGGGTCGAAGCAGTCGCGGAGAGCGGTTTGGATATCGGTTTCGGTCAACATCTAGGTAAGCTCTGGTGGTTTTCCACCCATGCTTCGCATGGATGGGGCACCCAAATTCTGGCTGAGTAAAAGACTCTGTCGTTGGGGATTCTCTAGTTCTTGCGCTCGACCAAATAGCGGGCTACGGACTTGAGGCCATCGGCGCGAGGGCCGTAGGGGGCGAGCGCGGCGAAGGCTTCTTCGATGAGGGCGGTAGCGTCGCGCTGGCTCTGCTCGATGCCGTAGACAGCAGGCCAAGTGGCTTTCTCCGTGGCCTGATCCTTGCCTGCGGTCTTGCCCAGGTGCGCTGAGTCGACTGTCATGTCGAGCACGTCGTCGACGATCTGGAAAGCGAGTCCAGCTTTGCGGCCGAAGGTATCGAGACGCGCGACATCGTCTGCAGTGGCGCCGGCGTAGACGCCGCCGGTGACCACACTGACGCGGATTAGGGCGCCCGTCTTAGCGCGATGGATAGCTTCGACGAGTTCGGGTGTGGGCTTAAGGTGTTCGCTCTCGATGTCCAGTACCTGGCCGCCGATCATGCCGTCGACGGTCCCTACAGCGTTCGCGATGAGGCCGATGATCTGCACAGTTGCGGCTGGAGGCGTATCGAGTCCGGCGAGGATTTCGAATGCCCGGGTTTGCAGGGCGTCTCCAGCGAGGATGGCGATAGCTTCGCCGAACGCCACATGGCAGGTTGGCTTGCCGCGACGCAGGTCGTCGTTGTCGAGCGCGGGCAGATCATCGTGTATGAGCGAATACGTGTGCAGCATTTCGATGGCAGCTCCGAGTCGCTCGATGCCGCCTGGCAGCGAGCCAGCTATGGTGACGGCTGCCTGCATGGCGAGCACGGGGCGGAGGCGTTTGCCACCGGCAAAGACAGAATGGCGCATGGCGCCGTGGATCGACGAAGGGACAGTGCCAACCGTTGGGATAAGTGCATCGAGGGCGCGGTCGGTGAGATCCGCGCCTTCATGGATCATCGATTTAACGTCTACGGGCATTAGTTTTTATGATACCCGAGGTTCGGCTTTGACCCGGCGCCCGGCGGCCAGCTTTCGTTCGATTAAATATAGGACTGTCAGGTAGCCGAGCGACATGAGACTCACCAGGCGCCCCATCACCGCATCACCGGTTGTGGTCCAGTCCACTTGAATCTGCACGGGGCCTTGCGGAACCGGGACCGCCATGAGGCCGTCGTCGCGGTGGGGAAGTGAACCATGGCTTGGGCCTGCGCTGAACGCTACAACCTGACCATTAACGTCAACCTTCCAGGCGGCATAGTCGCGCAGGTGAAGGATAAGGTAGCCGGCATGCGGGGTATTGGCGGCGAGGCGGAGGTGTTCGGGTGCGAGCTGGCCTTTCTGACGCTGCCATGAGTAAGTTGCGTTGCAATGGCCGCTCGACGGATCCCATTCCGGAATGTTTCCGTCGTCTGACTTGGCGAGCGCGATAGCGGGATTGGAGACAAGGCATGCATCGGGCACGCCGATGGCCATCAGCGTGTTATCCGCACCGGGCGGCGCGTACTCATCGGTGCCCTGGAAGCCCTGTCCGCTGCGATAGGCGCTCAACATGCCGGCGACCTTGTCTTCCGCGTCGCAGGATTGGTGGAAGACGAGCGTTGTTACGGCGGTGATAAAAAGAAATATCGCGGAGGACATGACAATGGCCGTGACGCGCAGCCTACGCCTTGTAGACCACATGGCTGCGGCAAAAAGGATGCCGAGCGGCGCTTCGAGTATGACGAGCCATCGCCAGGGGAATTGGAGGAAACGCAACTTGGGCAGGATATTCCAAATGGGAAGCGAGACTGGGAACTGCAGAAGCAAGACCGCGACAGGGATGAGAGCGAGCGGGATCCACCAGGATCGCTGCCGGAGCAGTCCGCGGCGCCACGCGATGAAGGCGCAGAGGAGCGCAAGGCCGATCATGATGACGGCGATGGTGGAGACGCGCCAAAGTTCGACGTCGTGAAGTTCGAGATTTGGGTCGGCATGGCGGCCGAAGAGAAAGCTGTTTTCAATCGCAAGGCCGGGGTCGTCGGTGGCCTGGCGAATTTGTACCCAGCGCTGCTCGACGGCGGCAGGAACGACGTAAATGGCAGAGAGTCCGAGGCCGAGGGTGACCGCTACCAAGGCGCGAACGATCGGAGCCCAGGAGCGCTGAAGTATCGCGACAGTGAGGGCGACCGCAGCGAGAAGGTAGCCAGCCATGACGCCTAGCGGTGCGTTCGAAAACCATGCTCCGGCGATGACGAGAGCGAGCAGCGCTGCCGAGCCGTCGAACGCGCGACGCCAGACGGAGCCCTGCGGATTGCGATCGCGGAAGATCAGGAGCAGGAGCAGCGGGATCCAAAAGCCTCCGGCAAGTTCTCCGAATGCGGAGCGTTCGTAGGCGGTGAACATGGAATAGCCGGAGAAGAGTGCGGCGCATCCGGCAAGGGTTGCGGGTCCATCGGGCAGGACCTGGCGCGCTAGCATGCGGGTCGCAAGTCCGGTTCCAGCGAGGAAAGAACACAGGATGGCGAGTTCTACGCCCTTCCAGGGGAAGATCATGCCGAATGCGGCGCCGAGCATCCAGGTGAGCGGCGGATAGAAGACGAATCGCGGCTCACCGGCGCCATAGTTGGGACTGGCCGCCCAATGCGGATAGAAAAGGCCGTGACGCCAGCTGGCCGCCGCGTCGAGCCACGAGGCAAGATGGAAGTCGAAGTCGTGGCCACAGGAGGTCTTGCGAATAAGGTCGGGTGAAGTCGCGATTAGAGCAGCGAAACAGATGATGGCAGGGCCAAGAAAACGCCGCCAACCGTTCCAGTCCCCAGGTCTCAAACTTGAGACCCGGGGCACCCGGCTTTCGATACCCGGAGAGGTTTCTACTCTCTGTTCCCTATTGCCTATTCCCTGATCTTTCATGGCAGCAGGCGCAGGGTGTGCTGCGTGTTCGCGGAGACAGCGGCGGGCGTGAACGGGAACGCGAAAGTGCGGCCGTTGTAGTAGTCGTCCCACTGATCGCGAAAGTATGGGCTATAGGGGTTTCCGCTCTCGCCGAGGACGATATCTTCGGTTGAGCCATCGATGTTGCTCCAGTCCATGGTGAAGCGTTGCGATGGACCGAAAGTGCGACTTACTTGCTTAACGGTTGTGGTGTCGCCGCTGAGTGGCTGCGGGCCAGTGCCGGCAATGCGACCAATGAATGGCAGGAAGCCGGAGAGCGGATGCTCGATATCCACGACGTGCCAGGAGCCATAGGTCCACCTGGTAATGTCGGCGGTGGCGTTGCCTTCTTTGATGGCGCGGCGCACGGCGTCGGCCAGGAATGCGTCCCAGTCCTTGTAATTGGGTGGGAGCCAGTCAGAACTTGCGTGCATCACGATCTCTTCTTCAGCGAAGTTGGATTCGGACCACTGATAATTTTCGGCGTCTGTTTTGCCGAGCTTGGGTTCGAGCAACATGGAGCGCAACGTGTAGCGCGTCTGGGTCACGAGCGAGGCTGCGGCGGAGTCAGTTGTCAGGCGACCATCCCAACTGCGCATGAGGTCGGCGGCTTTGCGGAGTTGGTCATCGGCGCTCGGGGTGTGGTCGATGGCGTAGGAAAGGCGATGGCCCATTTCCTGGTCCATCTCGCTGTAAATGTCGGTTTGGACAGCGAGCATGTCGGCGGGTTTGAGCTGGTCGCGGCTCTGCAGGAGTTTGTAGATGCGCTCGGCGCGGTAGGGATCGGCCCATTCATCAGTGAGCGGATACTTTGACTTGTCTGACGTGACGCGAGAGTTGGCAGTAGCGAGAAAGCCGGAGGGCGGATCGAAAGCGTTGGGCATCTCGTCGAAAGGAATGTAGCCGCTCCATTCGTGTGCGGAGCCGGCGATGGGCACGTTGGTCATCCCTAGGGGCCGAAGCGGAATTTCGCCGACGGCGTGATAACCAATGTGACCCTGGTCGTCGGAGTAGACGACGTTCTGCGTCGGCCAGCACCACTGCGAGAGCGCTGAGTTGAATTCAGTCCAGTTTGAAGCCGCATTCATCGCGTAGAGCGGGATTGAATTCAGTGTCGAATCGTAGAGCGTCCACTTTAGGGCGATGGCGCGGGAGTCCCTGGTGAAGATGGGGTCGAGCAGCGGGCCATGGTCAGTCAGGCGCACGTCGTAGTTGACGTCCTTACGGCCGCGCACGTGGATGGTTTCGTGATCGATGTTGAGCGGGTGCCAGTTGCCATCTGCAAGCTGGAAGTTGCCCTTTCCATCGATCTTCTCGATGTAGAGATCCTGTACATCGCCGTAAAGCGCGGTAAAACCCCAGGCTACATGCTCGTTGTGTCCTGCGATGACAAAGGGCATACCGGGCAGCGTGACTCCTGCGGCGTGGAAGCCAGGCGCGCGCAGATCGGCCATGTACCAGATGTTGGGCTCGTTGAGGCCGAGGTGCATATCGTTCGAGAGAAGCGGCTTTCCGCTGGCAGTGTGTTTGCCGGCGATGACCCAGTTGTTGGAGCCCGGGGTACAGCCGTGGCAGCCGTTATCGCTGGGAGTTGCGGTAAGCGCGTGTACGTCGAGGTTCATCGCATCCCACTCATGATCGTAGATGCCGCGCATGGATGGGGAAGGCAGATCGGTGCTCGGAACGGCGCGGGTTTGCGTACGTTCGTCGTCTTCATCGTCACTGGCGGAAGGCGGCACGGGATGCGGCTGGCTCAGGTCGAGCAGTTCGCCGGTGGGCGGGTGGTCGCGCCACGAGCCAACTGGGTAAAGATCGGACTCCAGCTTGGGATTCTGGAGCTTGGTCGCGATCCGCTCGCGCGAGAGCTTTACGTACCAATGCGTGTCGAGCATGTCGACCATCATCATGCCGATGCTGATGGAATCGGTTCCGGTCCACGGCTGCGGCTTGTAGTGGAGCAGATGGAACTCCGGCGGCAGCGAATCCTGGTGCTGCGTGATGTAGAGGTTTACACCGCGCGCATAGGCTGCGTAGCGGGCGCGCTCTTCGGGCGGCAGGTTGGCGTAGATGCGATGCGCGGTGTTGCGGAACTGGAACATACGCTGCGCTTTGTCGTGACGCAGCAGGGACGGCCCCATCACCTCGGACAGTTCGCCGTTGGCACTTCGGCGATAGACGTCCATCTGCCAGAGACGATCCTGCGCGGTCACGTAGCCTTGCGCGACAAACATGTCCTCCTGCGTGGTGGCGTCGATGTGGGGAACGCCGTGCTCATCGCGGCGGACCGTGACGGGTGCGGAAAGCGCGGGAGAGCCTTGCGAGGCGAGTTGGATGTCGCCGTCGAGGACGGGAAGGGCGGCTTTGGCGGCAGAACGGAGCCAGAGAATTCCAACGACGGTGAGCACCACGAGAATCGCCACCAGCCAGGCAACGGTGAAAAAGAGAATCCGGAGCCAGCGGCCTTTGCGACGGCGCGGCTTTGGTGGTGGATAGGTTGCAGATGCTGGATTGGCTGCGCGAGATTCCGACATGGGTCAACTACAGAATAACCCCGGTGCGATCAGGGATCTACGGAACGCTACAATCGGGCTTCGACGAGAAAGAAGATCAGTCAATCTCGACGAAACCGTTCGCTGCAATTGTTTGAGTCTGCGCACATGCAGCACTCGACGGCGAAGCGGCGTTCCTCCCCCCTATCGATTGCGCTGGGATCGTCAAAGGTTTTGCAGTCCAGAACTCCCAAGCACCGCAAGCCGACAGCACAGACTTTTCATTGCTGTGGGCATTAGGTTTCTCAGTACTGTCGTCTTCTGTGGCTCCAAAAGCCGCCAAAAATGCAAAGAGGGAGCAATGTGGCACATGTCACGAAATCTTTCGGGGTAATTTTCTGCCGGTTTCGCGGACGAGATCGAGTCAGCGCTAATGTGCGGCCGTTCGTGAGCGTCACCTCTCTTACCTGAATTCTGAGTTGCGGCCATTGGCGGCGAGCTATGCCGCGCCTGGCCTTGGTGACCTCCCCAGTTGCCAGCGTGCGCGCATGGAGCACCACCAGTCCATTGACGCTGACGTCATGGGGCACGGCGAATCGAACGGTCGAGCCTTTGATCGCCGTCTCCGAAGAGACGCTCTCCATCACAATCAACTCGATCTTTGTGTCTTTTGGGATGATGATAGCGGGGTGTGTTGGTGCGGGTGTTGGAACTGCTTGGAGCGCGACAAGAAGCGGCGAGAGGACCAGACTCAGCGCGGATTGAAGGGTTGCGCGGATCAATTTGCACCTCGAAGCGAGCTGCGAGCTTTGGTGCACGGTGACTAATTGCGAATGTGCGGATGGAACAGGAGCTTAAGCTGCGCTCCGAAGACGTAGGGCGGATAGGCCGACCCTGGAGGCGCAATTTGTGAATGTGGCAGGAAGGCCAATGGTGCCCCGATGAGGCCAACAACGCCTGCGCCGATGAGTCCGTCTTCGGTTGCCCTTCCTGCATCGGTGCTTCGCGAAGCAATGAGGCCGACGATGAAGCCGCCGGCAATCATGCTGGAGATCCATGCGGGGTGGTAATTGCGCTCGGGACGGATGACTTGCACCGGCGTTTGCCGCAACAGATCGAGGTCGACACCAAGCACATCGGCATGATTGAACCGGAAGCCCACGCCTCGTGGGTTGCCGAGCGGATTGCAAAAGAGATAGGCGTCAGTTAGGCCGGCGAAAAGGCAATGGACGGGAGGGCCATTGGTGTTATCGACCACGATGGGTTGGCGGTAGGCAAGATTCTGCAAGCGGTTCCAAGCGGGATCGGGCATAGGCGCGGGCGCAGGGTTGTCGGGCAGCGCCTGGCCCAGTGCGCAAGAAAGGGAGCCGAAAGTGAGCAGGAGAATCGCAAGTTGCTTCATGATCAGCGATGTTAGGAAATGGCTGGAATGGGTGGGCTCGAGATGAGGACAGAATCGAAAGTGTGCTATTGGCTACAGGCGGACAGGATTGCCGCTTCGCGGCTGCGGAGGTCGGCGACGGAGGGCTCGCCGAGAAGGCGAAAGACGATCGGAAGGCACCCTGCGGGCAGATCGTGCTCGATGGCGGCGTCGCAAACGACAGCGGAGGCCGCTTCGAGTCCGCGCTTCCAGCCGGGCTTGGTGACGTCGCGGACGAGCAGGCATTCAGGCGCGAATCCGGCAGCGATGAGCATGGTTTGCGCGATCCGTTGGAAGTCAACCCAGCGCGAGGCAATGCCGACCAGATCGGTGGAGTGTGCAGGCATGTAACGCAGAAGGTAGGATTGCAACTCCACAGTAACGGGATGAACCTGGAGGGTTGTCAGTTCGTTGCCGGGTGGAAGCAGCTTGCGAACGACGGCGGCTTTGCTCGGCAACACCGCGGCAATCGAACCCTCGAGCACACCGGGTCTGCAGCACTCTTCCGGGCCGGAGCCGATGACAGGGAGGGACAGGGCCTGCTCCATTTCGGTAATGACAATGCGGCGCAGTTCGGGGTCAGGCTCGATGACGAGCCACCGCGCGGGTGGTTCGAGCGCAAGCCAACGGCGGAGACGCGCCTTTAACAAGGCGTCGGAGGCGCCAAGTTTGCGAGCTTTCCCGGCCATGTCGCCGATCATCTGGTCGATAGCCATTTCGGGGCTGAGAGGAGATTCGGGGCGCGTGATGCGAACAAAGACGCCACTGCCGTGACGCAGCTCGACCCAGCCCTCACTTTCAAGCTGTCGATAGGCTGCGCTGGCGGTGTTGGCGTGTATGCCGAAGCGACGCGAAAGATCGCGCGTGCTGGGCAGGCGCTGGCCCGGAGCCAGTTCGTGGCACAGGATACCGAGGACAACCTGCGTAATCAACTGTTCGCGCAGGGAGACTTCACCGGTGCGATTGAGCCAGAGCCGCATTCGTTCTTCTTTCAGCTCGCCAGTTGCTCTGTTGCGGCGGTTGCGGGAATCTCGGCGGGCCCGGGTCGACGATATACGGCTACCAGCCATGCGAGGATGAGTAGCACGATGGGAATGATGAGCAGGCTGCCTTCGGGGCCGTCGGCGCCTCCGCTCCACAACGGATTGCCGCCCGTCGTGGTGCTGAACAGGTGGCCGGGCGCGACCATGCCGCTGTCGGCGGTGCCATAGAAGTAGGTTTCGGCCCAGTCCCATGCGGCGTGGGCCCCTATGGCCCACCATGCCGAACCGGTAAGCCAGACGCTGACGCAGAAGACGAAGCCGATGAATGCAGCAGCGAAGATGCCAATCCAGTTTTCGCCGTTGTTGCCGGTGTGGCCGAATCCGAATAGGGTCGAGGTGAACCATGCGGCCTGCCAAAAGCCGGAGCTGGGCGCTTTGTTCAGTTGCAAAAGAAAGCAGGGGACCAGTCCAAGCAGCGCGATGACGTAAACTCCCCATGCGCCGTTGCCTTTAATCCGGAAAATCAGGAAGCCGCACATCAGCGCGATCAGGCCTGCCGCCCACCAGAAGTTGATGCCGCGCGTGAGTGTGTACTGGAGGTAGCAGCGCATCGAGCCCTCTTCAAAACACCCGACGAGAAGGAAAACAGCTCCCCATACCGCTGCGTACTCGAGAATTTGCGAACCATGCAGACCGACTGGGCCGAAGTGGAGCCATCCACCCCAGGCCATTGCACCCACCAGTGCTGACAGGGCAGCGAAGCCAACGACGAGTCCGTTGAAGAAGTGTCTTACGCGGTTGGGACCGCGGAGGTTGTAGTCGAGGATGTTGCGATGCTCAATGGCGGCGACAACGGCGACGCACAGAGTGAGGAGGATGAGCTGGAACAGTTCGCCGAAGAAGGCCTGCCGAGGGCCGAATGCGCCTCCTGGGGTGACAAGGTGAAGCTTCCCGATCACGTACGACAGTATTCTGCCGAAGAACAAAAGCAGAGATACTACGATAAGAACGGACCATCCGGCGCGCAGGCCTTGCGGGCCGATGAAAACCCATTTGAGGCCGCGATAAGGTTTTTCGGGTTCTTGCGCTGGGAAACCAAGGCACATCGAATCGGGGGCGTTGGTTTGAAGCGGCTCGAGTGCCGGCGGGGTTGGCTCAGTTTCCGGATCCATGATGCTCCTTGGAATGATGGTGGCGATGGTCGCAATCTTATTTGGGAAGAATTCTACTGGAGTCTCCACACGGATGGGCAGGAACCTGGGTTCCAGTCAAATTCCTTGACCTTGCCTGCGTGCGCCGGCTCCTTGACACAATCAGCCTCTCGCATGATGCTTAATCTTCCGGCTTTAGCGGATTCTGGCTCAAGGAGTTGTGGCGGTTTGCGGGTTAAAGTCTTCTATCACGACAAGTGCTTCGACGGAGCCTGCTCCGCATCGCTGTTTACGCGGTTTCATCGGGAATGCATTGCGAAGGGTGCGGCATATGACTACCACGGTCTGGTGCATCGGGCCGGAGCGCTCTTCGACGAGAGTGAGTTTACAGGCGATGAAAACGCGATTGTCGACTTCAAGTATTCGGCGTCTCCCAGGATCACGTGGTGGTTTGATCACCATCTCTCCGCGTTCCTAACGCCGGAAGATCACGAGAACTTCCTCGCCTGCAAGAAAGACCCGGTGTGCGGATCGCGGAAATTCTTCGATCCCGACTACACCTCATGCACCAGTTTCCTGGCGCATATCGGGTCGACGAAGTTCGGGTTTAATACAGAACCTGTTGCGGACCTCATTCACTGGGCGAACATCGTAGATGGCGCGCTCTATGAGAGCCCCGAGGCCGCGGTGGAGATGGCCGCGCCGGCAATGAAGTTGACGCTGATCATTGAATCCACGCAAGACCCGGAGTTTATTCCGAAGTTGATTCCGCTGCTGACGGAGATGCCGCTGAGTGAAGTATTGGCCCAGCCTTTTGTGGCTTCGCTGCTGCCGCCGCTCCTGGAGCGGCACCGCGAAGGCATCGAGCTGATTCGCAGCCGCAGCGAAGAAGTGGATGGAACAATCTTCTTCGATATCACCGACCGGCCTGTCGAGGGCTACAACAAGTTCATCCCCTATTACCTGCATCCGAAGGCGACATACTCGATTGGGCTTTCGAAATCGAGCTTTCGGACGAAGGTGTCGGTAGGCTCGAACCCGTGGACGAAAGCTGACCCAGCGAAGATGGTGAACCTAGCGCAGGTGTGCGAGCGCTATGGCGGCGGTGGACATGCGCGGGTTGGAGCGATCAGCTTCCCGCCGGACCAGGCGGATAAGGCACGCTTGGCAGCGGCGGAGATTGTCGCTGAACTGCGGGCTAAGAATCCGATGGCGTAGAGCGAGTTTTGCTTGATTCCGATGGCTTATCCGGCACAGCTTGCTGCGTGAGCGAGGATTTGCAGGCTCGCCATCGCGAACAATTCGTCGGCTTGAATGCTTTGATGCGCCTTACCCGAATCGAAAATGCGATCCGCAGAATCCAATGCTTTAACTTAGACCAAGGGAGATTCTCGTGGCCACGCTAGAGTCTGGTTTCTTGCAGAGTCAACTAGAGGAACGCAAACGCCGCCTGGAAATGGCGGTCGCCTCCGAGCCGCAAATCTCGCAGCTGGGGAGCCTCTTGCGCGAAGTAGATTCGGCGCTCGACCGGATGGCCGAAGGTACCTACGGTCTATGCCTGGAGTGTCACGAATCGATAGAAAAGGAGCGCTTGCTCGCGGATCCATTGGTTCGTTATTGTCTCGACCATCTGACTCAATCGGAACGGGTCGCGCTACAACGAGACCTCGACCTGGCTTCCAAGGTGCAGCGCAACCTGTTGCCGCAAAACGGTCTGAGTGTAAGTGGCTGGGAGACGAGCTATCATTTTGCGCCCGTCGGCGCAGTGAGCGGCGATTATTGCGACATAATCCCTTATGATGGGCAACTTCTTTTTCTTTTAGGCGACGTCTCCGGTAAGGGCGTGGCTGCCTCGATGATGATGGCCCAGCTTCACGCCTTGTTCCGCAGCCTGACCGGCATGTCCCTGCCGCTCGGCCAAATTGTCGCGCATGTAAACCGAGTCTTGTGTGAAAGTGCGCTGGCAGGACAATACGCTACTTTGGTGTGCGGGCTGGCGAAACCAACCGGAGAGGTAGAAATTCATAACGCCGGCCACTGCCCCGCAATCGTAGCCGGGCGCAACGGCGTTTTTCCTGTTGAATCGACCGGTATGCCGCTGGGGATGTTTGTCGAAGCGAAGTCTACCGCCTCGTGCGTGCAACTGGAATCTGGCGACACGCTCTTCCTTTACACAGACGGTCTTTCGGAAGCCCGCAACGAGAGCGATGAGTATGGCGTGGACCGCGTCATGACATTGGTGGGCAAGCAGGCTGCGCGGCAGCCTGCGGAACTGATTGCCGCTTGTATTGAGGACTTGCGAGCTTTTGTCAACGGCGTCCAAAGCTTCGACGACATGACGGTGTTAGCCGTCCGGCGGTGCGATTAGGCTCGACAACATTTCTTCATGGGATCCAATGGTTGGATAGTGCAGGACCGGGGGCAACGATCTAGAAGATTGCATCAGAGGCCAAGTTCCCTCGCCCGCTTCTTCATCGCTTCCAAACAAAACGCAATATGAGTATCAAGGTCGACTCCTAGTTCGGCGGCTCCTTGGATTACGTCTTCCCGGTTGACGCCGCGAGCGAATGCTTTGTCTTTCATCTTTTTGCGGACGCTGGGGACTTCTACATCGGCAATCGCTTTCGTGGGCTTTACCAACGCGCAGGCAGTGAGGAAACCAGCTAATTCGTCGCAAGCGAAAAGAGACTTGTCCAAATGTGTGACGCGGGGGACGCCGGAGTATTGCGCGTGGCCGAGGATGGCAGTGCGCAACTCAGCAGGCCAGCCTTGGCGTTCCAGTTCGCGTACGCCGACGAAGGGGTGCTCCTCCGGTGTGGGGTGGCGCTCGTAGTCGTAATCGTGGAGCAGACCCGTGGTGGTGTAGAGCTCAACGAAGCGGGCGCGTTCGTCGCCGGAGAGATCGAGGCGGTCGGATTCTGCCTCGCCGCAGGCGGTCAAGCAGATTTCTACAGCGATGGCGTGTTTGCGGAGACTCTCGCTTTGGGTCCACTCGGTGAGCAACTGCCAGGCATGTTCGCGGCCGAATTTCTTCTCGCTGGTTTCGGTCAAAGTCATTCCAGAATTCTACGTGTTGCACACCTTGGTTCGCGTTTCTTCTGGTTGCTTCGGGATTCGTGCCTGAATCTTCGGTTTGACCCCAAGTTTCTACTTGACAATTATGGTTCACCGGCGGAAAGTAGCACTTATCGCGGTGCAAAACACCCGGGAGTACCCGCTCTGGCACTCCGCGCAATACCTAATGGCTACCACTCTAATTAGCGTGGAGACACGCGAAGTCGTGCGGTGCGATTTCTGCAGTTTGGTGCAGTACAGAACCACCAATTCTATGTGCAGAAAATGTCGCAGGCCCCTTGATATCGAGGAGCCAGCACCCCTAACCCCCCAACTGGTAACGATGCCACCAGCAATCGCTTCTGCTGAGGCGGGATTGCAGGTTGCGGCGCAGGTACGCGAGATTCGCAGGGCTCGCCACCTGAGCCAGCGCCAGCTTGCGGGTCGCATGCAGGTGCCCCGGACCTACATCTCGAAGATTGAGAACGGCAAGGCGATTCCAACGCTGGGCTCGCTGGAACGGCTGGCTAACGCGCTGGAAGTGGACATGCGCCAGTTGGTACGCGATTCGCGCAGCCGTCGCGAGGAGGAGGTCGTGGCGATCTTGTCCGATCCTTTCCTGGCCGAGATCGCGGCGATGTTGCCGCATCTCGATTCGTTGCACCGGACGCTGCTGTATGGGTCGGTCCGGGATATGGCCGCGGGACGGCGCCGGACGGCATAAGCCGACTGGGAACGACTCTTAGCGATCTCTCACTTCGTCTCTCCATGAGCGGGCGAACGGCGCGTAAGCGCTGGTTCGCCCGGTCTCCGCGTCCTGAAGATGACAATCGATTCATCTGCGCCGGTGCCATGGATTATGGCGCACCCGTTTATGCTAGGCTCGAATGTGTCGCCAGATTTCCCCGGCCGCCGGGGATTTTTCGTTGGTTGACGTTGAAGCGGTGTCCTTTAGGCGCGTTGGGCTTGTGAACGGGCTCCGGCCGAATCTTGCGAATGCGGAACGGGCATCGAACGAGAAGCGTAGAAGATTTCGTCGAGGCAATTTCCTTGCATCCAACTGGCATGCTGCGGATCGATGAGCTGACATCAGAGGAGCGCGCGATCTATAACACGCTCAAGCCTGAGCGGCTGCCCGAGCACGTTGCCATCATCATGGACGGAAACGGCCGATGGGCGGGTCACAGATCCCTGAAGCGTTTTCTAGGTCATCAGCAAGGCGCTAAGAGTGTTCAGCTGGTGACAGAGACGGCTTCGCGCATCGGACTTCCCTGGCTGACACTGTATGCCTTCTCGCTCGAAAACAATCTGCGTCGTCCGCGGGCCGAGGTCAACTTCCTGATGCGCCTGCTGAAGAGCTATCTTGAGGGCAACGTTCAGCGCATGAACGACAACAACGTGCGGATTCGTTATATCGGCCGCGTTCACGAACTTCCCCGCGAGGTTCAGGACAAGATGCGGTGGGCGGAAGAGGAAACTGCTCGCAATACTGGAACAACTCTCACGCTGGCGCTGAACTACGGATCGCGCTCTGAGTTGGTGGATGCCTGTCGCGCGCTGGCGAGGGAGATGCAGCAGAAGAATCTCAGTCCAGATCGCATCTGCGAGGAGGACGTGCACCGGCACCTCTACACCGCGCACATGCCTGATCCGGATCTACTGATTCGGACCTCCGGCGAGATGCGGATTTCGAACTTTCTGCTGTGGCAGATTGCCTATACCGAGATCTTTGTGACCGAGCGGTTGTGGCCGGACTTCCGCGGTATTCACCTGCTGGAAGCAATTGCCGCGTTCCAGCAGCGAGAGCGTCGTTATGGCGGGCTTAGCGAGAGCGTCGGTGAGGTCGAGGAAGACCCCGAGCAAATCAAGATAGCTGCAGGCTGATCTCGAGATTGACGCGCGAAAATCTCGTGGAAAAACGTATCCTTCGATGGAATGATTCGCACGCTTGCGGTGTCGGGGTATCGGTCTCTGCGCGATCTTGTGCTGCCGCTAGGGCGGCTGAACCTAGTCACAGGAGCGAACGGCACGGGGAAGTCGAGCCTGTATCGCGCGCTTCGGTTGCTGGGCGACGCGGCCTTGAATACGGTGGTTGCGTCGCTCGCACGCGAGGGCGGTTTGCCGTCAACACTGTGGGCAGGTCCCGAGAAGATTGCGCGAAGCGTTCGCCTGGGTGAGTACGCGGTTGAGGGCACGCCGCGGCAGAAATCAGTCAGCCTAAGACTCGGGTTTGCAGGCGAGCCATACAGCTACTGCATCGATCTTGGCTATCCTCCGCCCGCGCAAGCTGCCTTCCCGCTTGATCCGGCAATCAAGCGCGAGTGTATCTGGCACGGAGGCGTCTATCGCCGGGCTTCTGTGCTTGTCGATCGAAACAATCGGCTGGTGCAGATTGCTCCGGCCAAAACCGATAAGCACGACGAGCCGGTGATTCTGACCAAGGAACTGAGTTCAACCGACAGCATGCTGGCGACGATTGCGGACCCGCAGAGGGCTCCGGAGATGCTGGCGGTGCGCGAGTCGATTCGGGGCTGGAGGTTCTATGAGGGCTTCCGGACGGATGCGGCGTCAGCGGTGCGAATTCCGCAGGTCGGTACCTTCACCCCTGTCTTGAACAATGATGGAACAGATTTACCGGCCGCGCTCGAAACGATCCGGTTGTTTGGAGATGGAAAAGCACTGGACAACACGGTTGAAGATGCGTTTCCGGGAAGTCATGTTGCGGTCGATGAGCGGGCGGGACGGTTCGAAGTGCAGCTAAGGCAACATGGGCTGCTGCGAGCGCTTTCGGCATCCGAGTTGTCGGACGGTACGTTGCGGTATCTGCTTTGGACGGCGGCCCTGCTGACACCTCGGCCGCCGGAGCTGATGGTCCTGAATGAACCGGAAACCAGCTTGCATCCTGACCTGCTGCCGGCGCTTGCCCGGCTGATTGTCCATGCATCCGAAAACACACAACTGGTGGTTGTGTCTCATTCGCAGCTTCTCATCAAGGCGCTGGAAGAGAACCGGAAGTGCAGCCGGTTCCATCTGGAAAAGGCGTTTGGCGAGACGGTGCTGGCGGGTGCGACTCTTTTCAACACGCCGAAGTGGGAGTGGCCTGTGCGCTAGGGGAACGACCGAGTCTCGCTGCCCTACCCTGGCGGTGTATTCTCTACGCTGGAATGAAACGAGTTCTGACTGCACTCATTCTGGCGCCGTTGGTGCTGGCCTTGGTGTTCCTTGGCCCGATGTGGCTGATTACGCTGGTGGTTGCCGCTGTGGCTATGCTGGCCGCATGGGAATTTCTGGCGCTGACGGAGCATCGGGGAGCCCAACCTCCCAAAGTGTTGACTCTTGGGTCTATTGGCCTGCTTTTTGCCGGTAATTATCAGTGGCCCGACGAAACAATCACCATTTTCGGGCTTTTTTCAATCATTTTGCTGGTTTTTTGTACGTTCAAGTCGCCCGTAGAACGCGCGCTGGCGGACGCGACTTCGTCAGTGTTTGCGCTTTTTTATCTTGGGCTTACGCTCATTCCGCTCCCGATGCTGCGAGAGGCGACGAATGGCCCGTCCCTGATGGCATTCCTGCTTCTGACCGTCTGGGCTGGAGATACATTGGCGATGTATGCCGGGCGGATGTTCGGAAAGCGAAAGATGGCGCCAAACCTGAGCCCCAACAAGACATGGGCTGGAGCGATCGGCTCGGTGGTGGGGGCGGTTGCGGTGGCAGGCATCCTGCTTGGACTGAGCTCCTACCTGGCTCAATTGAATTCGGTGAAGTTGTCGTTTGCGGATGCGCCGGTATGGTATTGGCTGGTTCTTGCCGTGGTGGTGAATGTGGCTGCACAGGTTGGCGATCTGGCGGAGTCTGCGCTGAAACGCTCGGCAGGCGTTAAGGACTCCGGCACCTTGCTTCCGGGGCACGGGGGCGTCCTCGACCGCATTGACGCGCTCCTGCTGGCGGCGCCAGTGCTGTGGTACGCTCAGGTTATCCGCCTGCGCTTCTAGACGGGCGATTAAGTGCTCGCTTGTTATTGTTGAAATTGGACTTAGCAGAACGTTGAAACGACTTGCCATTCTCGGTTCTACCGGCTCGATCGGCCAAAGCACCCTTTCCATTGTTGAGCAGTTTCCAGAGCGCTACCAGGTGGCGACACTGGCGGCTGGGCGCAATGTAGACGAAGCATTCGCGCAAGCGGTGCGGTGGCGGCCCAGGACGGTTTCCTTGGCGACGGAAGAGCTTGCGGGCCAACTGTGTGCACGGCTCAGGCAGTCCGGAGTCGCCGGGATCGACGTTGTTCACGGTACAGCGGGGACCGTAGCTTGCGCGACTCATCGAGACGCGGACTTTGTGGTTTCGGCGATTGTGGGTGTGGCAGGCCTCGAGGCGACGCACGCTGCGATTCTGGCCGGAAAGCCTGTGGGCCTGGCCAACAAGGAGTGCATGGTGGCGGCAGGGGAAATCCTGACCGCTGCGGCACGTGAGCGCAATGTGCCGATCCTGCCAATCGACAGCGAGCACAACGCGGTGCATCAGTGCATGCGAGTGGGCGCACAAGCCGAGGTGAAAACGATTTGGTTGACGGCTTCGGGTGGGCCATTTAGAAAGACGCCATTGGCCGATTTTGCCGGCATCACGCCCGAACAGGCCCTGAAGCACCCGACGTGGGTGATGGGGCGAAGGATCACCATCGATTCGGCGACCATGCTGAATAAAGGGCTGGAGATTATTGAGGCCTGCCGGCTCTTCGACGTGCCGCCGGATAAGGTGCGGGTAACGGTGCATCCTCAATCAACGGTGCATTCGCTGGTGGAGTACGTGGATGGGTCGATTCTGGCGCAGATATCGGTCACAGACATGAGGTTGCCGATTCTTTACGCACTGGCTTTTCCGGAACGCCCGACCTCAACTTTGACGTTTGATCTGGCGGCGCTACGGCATCTGGAGTTTGAAGAGCCGGATTTTGAACGCTTTCCATGTTTGCGCCTTGCGTACGAGGCAGCAGCGAAGGGCGGAGCTCACTGCATTGCGCTGAATGCGGCCGATGAGGTGGCTGTGGAGGCATTCCTGGAGCGCAAGATCCCATTTAATGGCATTCCGGGTACAATTGAAAAAGTGCTTGCGTCCACGCCGGAGTCGCACCCCGCAACCATCGCAGGGGTGCTCGCATCGGACCGGGAAGCGCGTCTAAAGGCTCACGCGCTGGTTGGCTGAGTCCGACGCTTTTCTGTGCTGTGGCGCGCCATTTGTGAGGTCTGAATTCTCTCGTTTATGCATGACTTTTTCGTTTCCGCAGTAGCTTTTATCGTCCTTGTTGGCGTGATGGTGGTGGTTCACGAATTTGGCCACTTTCTGGTTGCCAAGCTCTGCGGAGTTCGCGTAGAAGCTTTTTCTGTCGGATTTGGTCCACGTCTATTTGGCATCAAGTACGGCGATACCGACTACAAGGTCTGCCTGCTGCCGCTGGGCGGATTTGTGAAGATGACGGGCGAGAATCCTGGAGAAGTTGCCATGGTTCCCGGAACGCCGGTGGCCATCCAGGCAGCGGAGAAACTCCGCGGCAAGGAAGCGTCTGCTATTCATGTTGAGGATGTGCTTGCGGAGGATCCTGGTTCGTTCATGGCTCACCCCCGTTGGCAGCGCATGCTCATTGGAGTGGCCGGTCCCTTCTTCAACTTTGTGCTGGCGTTCGTTTTGATGGTGGTCTACTTCACCTTCATCAACGAGGTTCCGGACATCCGCACTACGAAAGTCGAGTGGGTGACGCCCGGGTCAGCTGCGGATCAGGCCGGTCTTAAGCCGGGAGACATTATTTCCGCGTTCGACGGTACCGGGCATCCCGACTACCAGAAGTTTCATGATCTCGTGGAAGACAACGCCAGTAAGGCGGTTCCGGTCACAGTTGATCGCAATGGCGCCACGATTGAGACTTCGATCCACCTGCCTGGCAGCGTTGACGCGCAGCACGATGACGTGAGCAAGGCCGGCATTTTTGTGCAGTATACGCAGAGCCCGATCCAGATCGATCAGGTAAGCCCGGACTCTCCGGCGCAGCACGCGGGGTTGCAGTCGGGTGACAAGATTGTCTCCGTCGATGGCCACGACTTTCACACCGTGTTGCCGCTGGTGGATTACATGCAATCGGGGAATGGGAAACCAGTGACCCTGACGGTGGAGCGCAAAGGCGCGAAGCTTCCGCCGATCGTGATTCACCCCTACGTGCAGGACGGCGGCTGGCGGCTTGGATTCCTTCCAGCGGGACCCGAGGATGTAGCGCTGCGCGCCGAGCCAATGAAGTTTTCGAGCGCTGTTGCGGAGTCGCGTGACTTCTGCGCAGAAAACTCGCTGCTGATCGTTAACGTGCTGAAGAAGGTGCTTACGCATCAGGTCTCGGTGAAGCAGCTTTCCGGTCCGGTGGGGATCGCGGTAGCGGCTGGGCAGGCCGTCAAGGAGCCTTATTGGTCGGCAAAGTTCGGCCTGGCCGCAGGAATCAGCTTGAATCTCGGCATCCTGAATCTATTGCCGTTCCCGATTCTGGATGGGGGCCTGATTCTGCTGCTCATGATTGAGAGCATCATGCGGCGCGACATCAGCATGATGGTGAAGGAACGCATCTACCAGGCCGCGTTTGTGGTGCTCATAGCTTTCACTGCCTTCATCATGTTCAACGATTTCAGCAAGCTTCAGATTTTCTCGCACCTTAAACCCTAAAAGCGGTTGTCAGTTCGCAGTCTAAAAACCCTGGTCTTCAGATTGGGATTGAGATCTGAAGATTGACAACTGTGAACTGAAAACTCCCAGGAATGTCTTCAGATGCCGGTGACGACACATCAAGTACGCGTGCGTTATGCGGAAACGGACCAGATGGGCATTGTCTACTATGCCAACTACCTGGTCTGGTTTGAGTTGGGGCGCGTGGAACTGCTGCGCTCGCTGGGCCTAGCCTACAGCCAATTGGAGAAGGAGCACGAATGCATTCTGCCCGTGGTGGAGGCTTCGTGCCGCTACCGTTCTCCAGCTCGTTATGACGACGAGATTCTCATTGAAACGCATCCAGCAATGCTGCGCGGGTCGGTGCTGAAGTTCGCCTATCGCATTCTGCGCAAGGGCGTCGATGGCGCGGAGCCCACGCTCCTGGCGGAGGGCGAGACTGTGCACGTGGTCTGCGACGACCAATTGAAGCGTAAAGCTCTACCGGAGCACTATGCGGCGGCACTGCGGAAGCTGATGCCGTAGCGCTAGATCCCGGCGCAGTTGCTGGAAGCGGTCTCCTGAGTCCAAACTCAGGAAGCTTGCTTTTGTCCGCGGTTGTTGCATTCTGCGCATGTTGTCATGAGATTCTCGATGCTTTCGTCTCCGCCGTCGGCCGGGGAATTCACATAATCCGTGGTTGCGGTGAATCGCGTGAGCTGCTTTTCGCAGCGGCGGCATTTGTAGGCGTCACGTTCAAAAACCTGCATCCGTAATTGGTGTTGGTTCTTGTGCGAGACGGGGAAGAGAGCGGGTTCCTCGGCTAATCGTTCGGCACGGAATCTGCGGCAGGCTTCGATTTCGTCTGGGATGAGGACCCGATAGAGGGTGCCCTGGCGATTTGGTTCCCCCAGTTTTTGGATTGCCCCGATCTGTTCAAGCGCGTGCAGTGTGTCCTGTACCTTGCCGATGGAGATGTTGTTCTCAGCGGCATTGGTATACGAGGATTTGACCACTGCGCGGCGCAGGCTGCTGCGGCTCACACGAATTTGCGGATTGCCGTCTTTCGCGATCGAATGACGGAAAAGGAACCAGTAGAACGCCGCGTCGTATGCGGTGAGGATCGGCTGGAGGTCATCGACGATTTCGCCGATGATGTCAGGAAGTTCGAGAGCAGAGAAGCCAGCGTCTCCTTTCGGCCCGGTTGCAGCCTCTAGTTCCAACTCGCTTAGAAGCTGGCGTATCTTTTCAATGCGAGCATTCATTGCAGAGCATTCTAATCCCTCTGCCGCGAGCCGGCGCTTCGCGATTCAGGTAGCAGTGGAAAGTCTACATGCCGGGGTGCGTGAGTTGGTTGGCCCTGGGAACCAACTGCATGTAGACGGACCGCGGCAGAATGGTCTGCCAGTGATTTGTCGCTCGCGCGAAGAGAACCAGGCCAAAGAAGATATATGCGAGCACTCCGCAGACGGTTAACGGTGTGAGTACGCGGCGGCGCCAGCGTTCTGGAGGTACATCGGCGCGGCTCGGTGGGAGCGCGAATTGCAGCGCACCCTGAGCGGGACAGGCTGCCACGCACTCCATGCATGCCGTGCATTCGACGGAGCGAATCTGGACCAACTTGTCGACGGCAAGGCCTCCGGGACATGCCTTGGCACATTTGACGCAGTCGATGCAGGCGTCCTGATCGCGGCGAATCTTTACTGGACTCAGCAAGGAAGCCAATCCCATAAGCGCGCCGTAGGGGCAGAGATAGCGGCACCAGAAATTCTGGACCAGCATCGAGAGCAGTGCGAGTAAGCCGATGACGATTGCGGCTGTGAGCCCAATGTCGCGGAAGAAGTTGAGCATCTTGACATCGGCGACGAGCCCGTAGGGTGTCGCCATGAAGTCTTCAAGCGCCGCAGCTGACATGAATCCGATGACGGCGACGAACAGGCCGAGCAGGAGGTATTTCAGGCCACGCAGGGGAATGTCGAGCCAGCGGGGAAGTCGCAGGTTGCGACCGAAGATGCGGCGGCCTAGTTTCCAGAGGGATTCGGAAAATGTGCCGACGGGGCAGAGCCAGGAACAAAAGGCCCTTTTCATCAAAAGGCTCATGAGCATGAAGCCGACGAAAAGGAACATCGCGGCGGGGTGGATCTGCGGCACTCGGCCGGTGAGGAGGAAGTATTTCGTGTTCATGAGTCCGGCGATGGGAAGCCAGCCTTCGACGCCGGCGGGGCGCGGAACGCCCAGGCCGGTGCCGCCACGCTCAAAGTAGCGCGTCCATAGGTAGAACTGGAACCCCAGCCACGCATTCAGAATCAGAAACAGGCCCTGCACGATATGGCGTGTACGCTGGGAGCGGTCTGGTGCGATGCGACGGATGAGCGGTTTCTTCGGTGTAGGGATGCGTAGCGGTTGAGCGGGTTGGGTGGCCATGAATGTTTCTCTCGTAATCCCAAATTAAGGGGTTACCAGGGAGGTTGCAGCGACTTATGTCACAGGACTCGACCGGGCGAAGGGGTCATTGCGCAATTACGATCGGGGCGCGCCAGAAGGCAGCTTTTCCGCTCGCCGGGTCGAGCACGGTTACCTGGCAGTCGTATTGACCGGGTTTGAGAGTGGCAGCGCTCACGTCGAAGTTGAGTGGTGTTATGCCGAGACGTGTTGCGGCATTCGGAGCGACGGCGATGGGCTGTGTTTTGAATGCTTCAGAGCCATTGGCATACAGAGTCACGAATGCCATAACTGGCTGCGCGGGCGGCGTTGGAACTGTTGGCGTGTTGGCCGAGGGTGGGGCGGAAGGGGGTTTGTAGGCCTGCAGGTAAACGTAGATGTCGCGATTCTGGCTGAAGACGCGGGTTACGCTGGGCACAAGCTTCTTGCCATCCTGCACCAGAGGGTTGACGGCATCGTCTTTGGCGCGATCTTTGGCCTTGGCCGCATCGTAGATTGCGTCTTTCAGTTCAACGCGCTGGCTGCTCAGAACGACGGAGCTGATGGGAACGCGTTTGTCTTCCTTGTTGAGGTTGGGAATCACAAAGGTGGTCTGGTACGTCCCGATACGGCCTGTCTCGTCATCGCGCGCCAGGAACTTGATCATGTATTTGCCGGGAAGCAGCGTGAAACCGGTGTCGTATTCGATAGGCCGATGGGCAAGCTCGGAGGCGGTTGCGTCGGAGAGCTTGATGTTGACGAAGTCGCGGACGTTCGACACCGTTGTGCCGCCGACCATGTCCTTGATTTCGCCGACGAAGTCGATGAGCGTGTGCTCGGCGCCGCCGCGCTTTGCTAATGCCAGCTCGCGGCCGGGGATTTTGATCACGATGGGAACGAAATACTCTGCACGATTCAACTGGAAGTGATCGATCTCCATGGCGATCGACAGCTCCGTCACGGGATCTTCGAGCATCAGGGCATCTTCGAGTTGGCGTTCTTTGTCCACGGCGGTGAATTTACTGAATTCCTTGTCGGCGTAGTAGCCCTGGCGATAATCGAGCTTGGCTTCGAGGTTTTGATTAAGAGCGATCTTTACGCGCCGGAAGCGGCCGTTGCGCGCGGGATTCGTTGTGTAGTAGCCGATGATGTAGTAATCGGAAATTGCATCCTGCGCCTGCAGGATGCCGCGATCAAGGTCGTTGGTGTCGAGCAATGCTTTGCCGCCGGTATCAGAGGCCAGGGAATAGAGCGTGTCCTGCGAGTATTGGAAATTCGCAGTCACGGCATTGGCTGCGGCGCCGGTGTAGATGCCGGAATTCCCCTGCGAGCCTTGCGTTGCATCGCCGAGCGGGGCCTGTGCGACAAGACCGCGAGCATCGATGGGCCAGAACGTAACTCCCGCTTTGATGGCGGCGTCGACGGTTGCATGCATCTGCGCCTGGTTATCGACGCCATTGAGCCGCATGCCTCCGGCAAAGTAGATCAGCGATTTCTTCTCGTTGAGCTGGCCAAGCATGTGTGCCGCAGTTTGCAGTGCGGAGAGCTGACGATCGGTATTGAAGATGTTGAACTCGCTGTCATCCTGACCGAAGGCAGCGCCGGTGTCGGAACTGCTTGCATCGTCTACATCTTCGGCGGAGTCCTGCCCTTCACCCACGATCATGGTTTCAAGGATACTGAGCAGGCGATCGCGATCCTGGGTGAAGTCCTGCAGAATGTCGACCGAACCAGTGTTGTAGCGCATAATCGACACGAGATCGACAGAGGTCATCTGGGAGCGGATGAATTGCTCGGCCGCCTGCAGAGCGCGCAACTGGTCCGCCGGCCGCATGGCAGACATGTCGAAATAGAGCGCCAGTAACCGGCGATTCTTGTAGCGCTCGTTGTCGGTGGTTTCCGGTGCGATCTTTTCGCGCGCGAGCCGCTTGTAGATCTTCAGATCTTCTTCGCTGCGCTTCGACGGGGGCAAAGGCTTGGCCGTCTCAGCCAAATCCTGGTGTTCACAAAACTTAATGGTCTGCGGTACGTTGTCTTCGGTTACGGCGAAGTCTTTCGCCGTCAGGCCGCGAATGGGATTGCCCTGCTTGTCCTTTACGACCACTGCCTCGACTACAAGCTGAACCTTCACCGACATGGTGTAGTTATCCTGCGCGTCGGCAGAGCGATTCTGGCCGACCTGCTGCGCAGTGGATGAGGCGGCGAAGATGGATGCGAGAAGCAAGGCGGCGAGTTTACGCATGGTCAGAACCTCACTCGCACGGTGGCTTGCAGGCTGCGCATCGCGTCGGCGGATTGCGGCAAGCCGAATTGCGCGCTTTCCAGGGTTGTAACCCAGCTACTGAAGACGGGATGATTCAGCAAGTTCGTTGCGTCGATACGTGCGTCGAGGTAGAAGCGCTTGCTGGGACGGAAAGTTCGCTGCATGCCGCCATCGAGGCTGAACTGGTTTGGCCCGGTAATGGAATCTCGACCTGCAGTGCCCCAAGTGCCTGGTGCGGGTGCCGTGAAGGCGGCAGCATTGACGTGCGCGCCATTCTGCCCGCCCTGTACCGGCGCGCCAGTCAGGCTGGGCCGCAGCGGGCCGAACCAACCAGTGCCAGGCACAGCGGCAGGGAAGAGCGGCGTCTCTGGTAAACCTGTTCCGACATTCAACTGCGTCAGCAGTGTCCACTCTTTCAGCACTCGACCTCGCCAGCCACCGAGTAATGTTCCGCCTTCGAGTCCCTGGCCGGTGGTGTACTGGGCTTGCAGATTGAGCAGATGGCGTTGGTCGAAGGAGGACAGAGAGCGTTCCGCTTTCAGATCGAGCCAGTCCTGCGCGATCTGTGCACTTCCCGACGATGACGTGGACGAGCCTGCTGAGAAATCAGTTTGTGAAGCAGTGGATTGGTGTCCCTGGCCGCCGAGCATGGCGTCGTCGTCAATCGATTTCGAATAGGTGTAGAGAAGCGACGCAGCAAAGCCGCCGCGGAGCCTGCGCCGCAATTGGAGCTGGCCCGATTGACGTGTTGAGTTTCCGCCGGAGGTTTCGTACACGAATCCGGCAGGGCACTCTGGACAGGGATTGGCCGCACCGAGCGGATAGCTATTGGGAAGGAATTCCTGCACACCGTGCGTTCCCTTTACTCCGAGATAGGTTGCGGTCATTTGCATCGCCCAAGGCAAATCGCGCTGAACCGAGACCTGCCACGTCTGGGCATAACCGACGCGGAAGTTGGGATCGATGCCGAAGACCTGGGGCGTGGTGATGCCGCACTGCGTGAAGCCGTCGGCAAGGGAGAGTGGGCAGTCCGCGCTGTTCTGCTGTTTGCCGCTCTTCGAGAGCGGTGCCTGCTGCGCGAGCTGAAGTATGGGAGTAAGGTAAACCGACGTGTCGTGGTAGATGCCATAGCCTGCGCGGATCACGATCGTTGAGGCTGGAATGGGCCGCCAGGAAAGTCCGACTCGCGGCTCGAATCCAAGGTAGTCAGGGCGCACCAAAGAATTCGGGTAGGTTTGGCCCGTCACCAGACCGACTGGATTCGAAGCAAGCACGGGCGCTGCCTGTGTGAAACCAGGAGTCACGTCGAGGTTCACGAGCCGGTCCTGCGTTTCCGTCATCGGTGCACCGTACTCCCAGCGCGCACCGGCGTTGATGGTGAGGATCGGCAACACGCGCCAATCATCGGTGGCGTATGCGTCGTAGACGGTCTGCCGGAAGTATTTGTCGGCATTGCCGAATGCAATCGAAGTGGTATCGGGAATGCCGATAAGGAAGTCGGCGAAATCCGATCCGGTTGCGGCGCCGGTAAATGTGAAGCTGCCGCGCGGGTCCTGTTGGAAGTCATCGTTATACTGCTGCTTGCGGATATCGCCGCCAGCCGTGATGTTGTGATGGCCGTGATACAGGCCGATCGAGGCGGAAAAACCGTCGGTGCGATTGCGATTGAACGAGCTTTGCGCGTCGGAGAGAGCAGCAATTCCACTGGAGAAACTCAGCGCCGGTGGACCCCAGTTTGCGGGAGTCTGATCATTGCCTTCGATGCCGGCTTCTCCCGATATGTTCGTCTTGTTCTCGAACTCGGGGTTCACCTTCGTACGCAAACGGCTGAAGTGATATCCGGTGTAAAGAAAGAGGTGCTGATTCAGACGGTGCGACCAGTTGATGTTTGCATTCAGCCCGAGCGTATCCGTGGTGTCGACGAAGCTGAAGAGATTGACGGAATCGGCGCGGGTGCTCTGGAAGTTGAAGTTGCCATAGAGCTGATCGCGGCGGCCCAAGGTCTTATCGAGGCGCGATTGCAAGCTGTCCTGATGATTGCTGTTGAGAACGGGAATCTGGAAATTGTAGGACGGGTTACCGGTGATATTGGGCAATGGATAGAGTTGCAGCAGGGCTGCTGCCTGCGGACTTACGGGAAAAGTTATCCCGTCGATAATTCCGGCCCTCTCCGATAACGTGGGGACCAGCCCCGGATTGATTTGAGCGGTATTGTTGCGCGTCCATTGGTAGCCGACAAAGAAGTTTGGACCACGGGGAAGCAGATGCGGTATCTTTAGCGGCCCACCTAGCGTCAGGCCAAGAGTAATGCGATCGTAATTGGGCTTCGGGGCCGCAAATCCGGTGAGCGAATACGGCTGTGCGTTAAGCGCTGAGTTGTCGAGAATGAAGCCGAAGCCGCCGTTGTAGAGGCTCTTAGTGTTGAAGCGGCGATTGCCGAAGGCCTGGTTCAACGAGAACTGCGAAGTTGCCGCATTGTTAACACTGCCGTTGACGAGGAAACCGTCGGAGCTTTGTTGATTCGCTTCGTCGGGCGGTTTCGGCATCTCCGGCGGTGCCTGCGCTGCCCCGGCCTCCGGCTTCTTTTCAGTCGCTGCCTGCAAAGCGGGATGCGGAGCTGGGGGATGCAGCGGGGGTGGTGCAGTCGCCAGCGCCCGCAATTGATCGGCAGGAAGAAGTTTCAGCTCATATTTTGCAGAGGGCATTTTCGGCGCGATCGTCACATCGGCGTCGACCGTCTCGAAGCACAACATTTTGATTTCGATCTTCCACAGTCCGTCAGGAAGATCGTCGAAGTGGAAGACGCCGCCTTCATCGGACGTGACGCTGATGATCTTCGAGCCTTGCGTTGCGGTAATCGTTGCGCCTGGAACGGGCAGACCGCCGAATGTAACCTGGCCGTAGTACTCGGACGCGCTCGCAAATGTGGCCCCGCAGAGCGCGGTGATGAACAACGCGAGCAAGACTGCCGCGGTAAGCCATGGACGTGTGCCAAAGCTCAGCTTCACACTCAATCTGAGTCCCCCATGTCGCCATTCAGACTTGCTTGTTGACCTCGATAGAACTCTGCCTACTTAGACACCTGCGACCGCTATGTTGTTCCCGGTCAATTCTCCGAAGGCAGGTCAATGTGATCGATGACGATCACGTCTACCGTGCCTTTTTGCGATTCAAGTTTCAACCCGAGTTGCTCTTCAAGCGCGGTCAAGAGTGTCGGTCCCCCGGCATCCGGTGAGATGTCGCCTTTTCCGGGTCCGGCGTCGCCACCCATCGGCGTTCCCACATCATCCGGGGTCCATTGCAGGGTGTAGTCGTAGTTTCCGGTCAGGTCCGTCTTGTTCACAACGGTCCGGCCTAACTCTCGTGCGAGGACATGGGAAAGCATTTCGGTGGTTGTTCCTGTCGACTCCAGGTGTCCGCGGCCGTTCATCATCAGGCTGTGGCGGCCCATGCGGGGCTTGTCTTTTGCATCGCCATCTTCCGGCTTGGGCGCACTGTCCGCTTTGGGAGGGTCGTCGGGCGCGGTTGCTTTCATCTTGAGCCCGCCCTTCGCGACAACCAGCGCGTACATCGGCAACTCGCGGGTTTCGTGGTGATATTTCAGGTTGAATCGATCCTCAAGGAGAGGCAATACCATTGCCCTTCGCTGATCGAATTTCATCTTTTTCAGTTTGGGCGCGTCTTCTGCGTCGACCTTTGCCTCAATGTCGAAACGATTTTTCACCCAATTGGGCTCGCCAAGGATGCGATCGTCCTCAACGCCGAAGGATTCGCGGAGCAGCATCTTCATCGGAATTCCGTGGATGGAGATGCCATCGGCAGTGAACATGAGCATGCTGTTATCGGAGGGCGCGGCGGGCTTGATGGTGGCAACCTCAAACTTCGGCAAGTCGGACTTTGCGCTTGATTCCGATACAGGGGGCTGGGACAGTGCGGTGACTGGCTTGTCTGGGCCGGTATTCGAAGAGGGAGGAGACTGGCTGCGTGAGGGGACTGGGCACAAGAGAGACAATGCGGCCATCAGCACAATATTCGGGAGCTTCGGCATTCGTCTCACCGCGATATTCATGGTGAAATCCTTGTGCATGAATTCGTGTTCACTCGCTACATGTGACGGTACGAAGGCGGGGAGGAGGAATTAACCATATGTATGACGAAGCAGGGGACCCTTTCGTTTGCGGTCCCCAGTGCACGCTGCTTGCCCGTCTAGTTCGGTGTGGGCTTCTCGACGTGATCGATGGCGATGACGTCCACGGCGGTCTTTTCTGCCGAGAGCTTGAGGCCAAGTTCTTGTTGCAATGCGTCATAAAGGCTGGGGGCAGCAGCTGTGGCCGTGTCGGTTGAACCGTTGTTGCCCTGGGCGGGCATCGGCGGAGGGTGCCCACCAAATTGGGAGTCGTCTGGAGTAAATGTGCACTGGTAGTCGTAGCGACCCTGGATTCCAGTCTTGTCGACCACTGGTCGGTCGAGCACGAGGATCTGCAGGAATCCCGTGAAGTCACCTATGGTTGCGTTGACCATGTTCAATGTGATGCCGCCGGTGCCCGGTCGAATGCCAATTCCGGGAAGATTACCTTGAATCTGGGTCGGCTTCAGTTTGTTGCCATCCTTACCCACCGTGAGCACGTAGGCTGACATGTCGCGCTTATCGTGATGGAACTTAAGGCCGTAGCGATCGGCCACCAACTTGCGAATCATGACTCTGATCTGCTCCGGGTTTGGAACGCCTTCCTGCTCCGGCACGGCCTCTATGTCGTACCGATCCTTGTCGAGCCAATCGGGTGCGTTCACGATCTGCTTCGCCTGCACCTCGTAGGCGAAGGAAATCAAATCGCCGAGCGACGAGGCGCGCGTAATGAATTTGCGGCCGCGAATGACCAGCCCCTGCATGCTGGTTGCGCCGGTGTTGTTGGGCTTGATGGTGGCCACTTCAAAACTGGGATCGGCATCGGCGGCCATGGGCTTGGGTGGCGGCTGTGGTTTGGGGATTTCCCATGCGGTTTCGGTCGTCGCGCGCGTGAGGACAAGAGGGAGAGATCCGCCGCCCTGGCTTGAGCTTCCGTCAATGGTTTTTCCATCGGCGCTCAGTTTGCCCTCGTAGGTGAGGCCTGCGAGTTTCAGGACGAACTTTACATCCTGGCCGCTCAGTGTGACGGAATCAAGATTGAGCGGCTGGCCACCCTGATCGAGGCTATAGAAAACTCCTTTGTATCCACCCTTATCGTCTTTCGTGATCTTAACGACGGTGCGCAGGTCCTGGCCGGCGTGCAGAGTCCCTTGCCAGGTGTCGGCGATATCGTGCGGCGAAACGGGCGCGGCCTGGGCGGTTGCGGGAGTTGCCTGCGCATGAACGGCGTTCAAGTGGCCTGCGCATGTGACCAGAGCAACAATGATCGAGGCGAAAGAGCAAGAGGCAAGCAGAACTGTCTGACGAAGACGGGAAGAAACAGAAATCATCATTGAAACGAGCTTCCTTTTTCGAGCCGGATCGCAAATCACATGCGGGATCCGGCGAAATTGTGCGGACGTGCTGAGGATACACGGCAAAGAAGCGATTTAGCGCGAATAAATGCGAACTGTTCGAATTCGCACAGTGAAGGAGGAGGTTGCGATTTGCGATCTCTGATGCTGGGCACACAGCGATTTACTGGAGAACGACTGCGATGACGAAGCCGTCGTAGCCTTTGCCGGCAACGGTCTGCAAAGCGGTGGCGCTCAGCCGCGGTTCTGCCCAGACCATCTCAGTAAAACGGCGAACGCCTCGGATATTCGGATCGGCGTTTTCCGGATCGATCACTTTGCCATCGCGCACCACATTGTCGGCGATGATGAGCGTGCCGGGCCGCGACAATCGGAGCGACCAGTCCAGATACTCGGGGTAAGCGGCTTTATCGGCGTCGATGAAAATGAAGTCGAAGGGTGTGCTGTGTTCCTGGACGAGGGTCGCAAGGGTTTCTGCGGCCGGGCCAATGCGGAGTTCCACACGGTCCGCAAGTCCCGCAGCTGCGAGGTTTTGTTTGGCGATTTGAGCGTGTCGGGGTTCCAGTTCCAAAGTCACAACGACGCCATCCCCGGAGAGGGCCCGGGCAAGCCAAAGGGTGCTGTATCCGCCGAGTGTGCCGATCTCGAGAATGCGTTTTGAGCGGGTCACGCGAACGAGTACTTCGAGGAATTTGCCTTGGAGCGGCGTGACATCAATGGCGGGGAGATCAGCTTTGCGATTGGCGTCGAGTGCGGCGTCGAATCCATCGCCGGGAGCGATTAGCGCATCGGCGAAATATTGGTCAACCTGCTTCCATATCTTCTTGGCTTTTTCAGGCAAGGCCCACCTTCCGGGAATTGATTGGCTCAAGCTGCAATCTGGGGTAAGATGCGAAGTTCTATTTATCGCGCGCGACTACGAAGTCGGGAACCCAAAGCAGGGCGCGCTTGAAGTCAGAGTCGGGCAGCGGAGCAAGAGCCTGGCGCGACTGCTCGGCATAGCGATCGGCTGCAGCCATCGCATACTCGACAGAACCATTGCGGCGCAGTATTTCGCGAATCTGCTCGCGGCTTACGTACTCAAAACTGCGATCATCGAGCACGCGCTGGATCGTTTGCCGTTCGCGGGCGGTGCCGTGATCGAATGCGTGAATGACGGCGAGCGTGGTCTTGCCTTCTCGGAGGTCACTGGCCACGGGCTTGCCCAGCACTTCCTCAGTCGCCGTGAGATCGAGCACATCATCAACAATCTGGAAGGAAAGACCGACGGCGCGTCCGTAGGCTGCCAGCTTCTCTTCCTGCGCTTCAGTGGAGCCGGCCAGCACAGCGCCGAGGCGCATAGAGGTCGAGAACAGGCAGGCAGTCTTGCGGAAGATGAGGTCGTAGTATTCAGCCTCGGAAACGGCTTTGCCGAGCTTTTGAATTTGCAGTAATTCGCCTTCGACCATCTGCTGGGTGAGCCCGATCAGCAACTCGAGGACGCGCAAGTTCTTCTCTTCGAGTGCGACCTTGAAGGCCTGCATGTAGAGCCAGTCGCCAGCCAGCACGCATTTTTCGTTGCCCCAGGTAGTGTTGGGCGATGGACGGCCGCGGCGAGTCGATGCGCCGTCAATAATGTCGTCGTGAACGAGCGTCGCGGTGTGCACCATTTCGACAACCGCGCCCAGGCGGATGGCACTGGGGCCGGTATAGTCCAGCAGATGCGCCGCGAGCAGAAGCAGAGACGGGCGAATGCGCTTGCCGCCTCCCTCGCGCAGATACTCGGCAATTTCGGTGATGGTGCTGACGCTGGAAGAAGCATCGCGCCCCAGCTCCTGCTCAATCGCCACGAGGTCTTCTCGCAGCAGCTCGAAAACCTCTTTAGCCGTCGCTATTGCCAGAGTGCTCAATGGTCTCCGAATCTCGCTTGTCAATTCGTGCGGTAGTTCGTGAAGGTCAGTTCCACGCCGAGGTCTTTGCCCCGCAATGCTGCAATGATGGCCTGAAGATCGTCTCGGTCTTTGCCCGATATTCTCACACTATCGCCTTGAATGCTCGCCTGCACCTTCTTTTTTGAGTCCTTGACAATACGCACAATTTCCTTGGCTTTTTCAGTAGGTATTCCCTGCTGCAGCGTGATCTTCTGGCGCACACTCTGGCCCATCGCCGGCTCGACCTTGCCGTGAGTGAGATTCTTGAGCGACACGCCTCGTTTCACAAGCTTTTGACCAAGGATTTCCTTGATGGCTTCGAGTTTGTACTCGTTCGAGGACGCCATTTGAATGGTGTCGGCACCTTCAAGGTTGATTTCAGAATGGCTGTCTTTGAGATCGAAGCGCTGACGGATTTCTTTCATCGCCTGGTCGATGGCGTTGCGCACTTCCTGGATGTCGACTTTGCTGACGATGTCGAATGAGTTTTCCTGGGCCATAAATTCAGTTCCTTCAAATGCCTGGGTTGCTGGTTGTTCGCTCTTGGCGGTGCAACTCTATCAGTTTCCCACGTCAGGCCGTGAGGTTGAACAAGCGGGTGAAGTTTTTGGTGGTTGCGGCGGCAATCTCCTCGGATGAGACGTGGTGGAGTTCAGCCAGAGTGTGTGCCGTCTGGGTCACAAATGCGGGTTCGTTGCGTTTGCCTCGCAAGGCGGCAGGAGCGAGCCAGGGAGCATCGGTTTCGACCAGCACTCTATCGATGGGCACGCGTGCTGCGATGTCGCGCAAAGGCTGCGCCTTGGGGTAGGTCAGGTTGCCGGCGAAGGAGATAAGGAAACCGAGATCGAGCGAGCGTCGGGCCTGCTGCCAACCCCCGCCGAAACAGTGCATTACGCCGCCGATGCCGATGGCAGCCCAATATTCGTCCAGGACTTCGAAGAGATCATCCCAGGCATCTGTTTCTCCGTCTTTCGGTCTGCAGTGGATCAGGATGGGACGTTTGCGTGCCGCTGCAATCTTGAGTTGGCAAATAAGCCCTTCGCGTTGAACGGGATGCGGTGCTCCCTCATGGTAGTAATCGAGGCCGATCTCACCGCAGGCGATGACTTCGGGTTGAGCGAGGAGGTTGTCAAGTTTCGCTTGCGCCGTCTCGTCGGCTTCTGCGGCGTTGTGCGGATAGATCCCAGCGCTTGCATAGAGGCGGGGAAGGCCGGGCTCGCCGTTGAACTTGCGGCAGATGTCGAGGGCATGGTGCATCTCAGCGGGTCCTTCGCCGATGCCAATGGCGAGTACTATACCCACGCCGGATTCTGCCGCGCGCCGCAGCACCGCTTCGCGGTCGTCAGCGTAGCGGGGGCTGTCGAGGTGTGCGTGAGAATCGATCAGCAAGCAGGGACCTCCGATGAGTTCGAGGCGGATTGTGCGGCGCGCCTCTGCTTCATGTCTATTGCAATTTTCTACTTTAGCCGCGCACCGAGCGGCACGTCTTCCAGAAATCCTGCGAGTACAGGTGCGCCATCCGTCGGCAACGAGGCGGCGAGCAGCATGCCGTTAGACTCCAACCCGCGCATCTTGCGAGGCGCCAGATTGGCAACGATGACGATCTTGCGGCCGATCAGCTTTTCCGGCTCGTAGTATTGCGCGATGCCGGCGAGGACCTGGCGTTTTTCGTAGCCCAGGTCGACTTCAAGCCGCAGCAGCTTGTCGGCCTTGGGAATTCTCTCTGCCACCAATATTTGCGCTACCCGCAGCTCCACCTTGGCGAAATCATCAATGCTGATCACCGAGGGGGTTTGGTGCGCCGGCTGTGTCGGCGCCGGCGAAGGGTCCGATGTACCTTCCTTTGGATGGAGCGGCTTGTTGGCTGGAGCCTGTGCAGGTGTTGAAGCGAGACGGCTGCTGGCGAGTTCAGCCGGCACTGTATGCACATCGGCGGTGTCAACCGGCTTGCCGGGATTGCCGGGGGCGGTGGTAACCGGTGTCGGCGCTGTACCTGATGGGCCGTCTTCCGTGCTCGCCGGTGATTGCACAGATGTGGCGGATGGAGCGGCCTTCACCGATGTGGCAGGCGTTCGCGGACCGGGCTGGGGGTTGATCCCGAGAGCGGAGGTGGGGGCCTCTGGAGCCGCCTTTGGCGCATTTTCCTGGTCGCTCGCGGCCTCTACTGCGTTTTTGCTGTTCTCTTCTTCGAGATTCTGCATACGAGTGACTGCGTCCTTTTCAGCGCGTGGGAAGAGCGGCGCGGGCTCGCCGAAGCGTGTACCGGCCTTCAATCCGCCCCACGCAAGATTGGTCAGAAACGACTGTTTGGCAGCGTCTGCGATTTCGCCCTGACCAAGCTCCTGCCACACCTTGGATGCCGCGTCGGGCAGGATGGGATAGACGAGCGCGGTAATTACGCGGATAGCCTCGGCAGCCGTGGCCAATACCCGGGCTTGCATTGCGACGTGATCGGTTTCAGAGCGTTCGGCAGGCTTTTTCCAGGGCGCGTTGGCGGTGAGATAACCGTCGGTTTCCGCGACCAGGTTCCAGAGGGATTTCAGCGCTTCAGAGAAATTCAGATCATCGAATGCCGGGGCAAACTCCGCCAGCGTACGCGCCGTGCTTTCGCGCAAAGCGGTCTCGTTCGGGGTTTCCGAGCCTGTCTCCGGCACCACTCCGCCGAAGTACTTGTGCACCATGTTGACCACGCGGCTGACGAGGTTGCCGTAACCGTTAGCAAGGTCGCCGTTGTAGCGCTGGACAAGTGCGTCGAAGCTGAAGTTGCCGTCCTGGCCAAAGGGAATCTCCCGCAGCAGGAAGTAGCGCAGGGCATCGGCGCCAAGCACCTCGCGTACGGTGTCGGCGCGCACGATGTTGCCGCGCGACTTCGACATCTTGCCCTGGTCGAAGAGCAGCCAGCCATTGGCTTTCACGGAACGCGGTACGGGTATCCCCGCAGCCATGAGGAACGCGGGCCAGTAGACGCAATGGAAACGGCTGATCTCCTTGCCGATGAGGTGGATATCGGCAGGCCAGTATTTTTTGAACTTTTGCTCATCGTCTGAGCCATACCCAAGAGCTGTTATGTAGTTTGCCAGGGCATCCAGCCACACGTAGACCACGTGCTTTTCATCGCCTGGAACTGGAATGCCCCAGCTGAAGCTGGTGCGGCTGATGGAGAGATCTTTAAGGCCGCTGCGCACGAACGAGATAACCTCGCGGCGTGTTGATTCAGGCTGCATGAAGTCGCGGTTCTCGTCGTAGAACTCAAGAAGCTTGTGCTCGAAGGCCGAGAGCTTGAAGAAGTAATTTTCCTCGCTAACGGTTTCGGTAATGCGTCCGCAGTCGGGGCAGGGCGCGCCGGGAGGAACATCAACCCAAGCCTCATCTGAGACACAATACTGACCGGTGTAGAAACCTTTGTAAACGAATCCACGATCGCGGAGGGTTGCAAAGAGCTTTTGTACCCCACGCTTGTGACGAGGCTCAGTTGTGCGGATGAAGTCGTCGTAAGTCAAGCCCAGGCGATCCCAGAGGGCGCGGAATTCGGCGGCGATTTTGTCGGCAAAAAGCTGCGGTGTGAGCCCGGCGAGCTTGGCGGAGCGCTCGATCTTCTCTCCATGCTCGTCGGTGCCAGTGAGGAACCACGTATCGATGCCCATGGCCCGCTTGCGGCGTGCGATCGCGTCGCACACGATGGTCGAATACGCGTGCCCCAGGTGTGGACGCGCATTCACGTAATAGATGGGCGTGGTGAGATAAAACCGGGCTGGATTGGAGTTCTGATTCGTCATCGGCGGGCGTTTGCTTTCGTTGCGCACACTGCTGGAGGCGCAATGATGTTCGTCTATGTACCTCTTTCATCTTAGGTTGCCGAATAGGGTGCGTCAAACGCGAACGGGAGACTGGCTCTGTTAGAATCGCCTTGAAAAATCAGGCATTTTAAAGGCGCTGACCCGTGTACCAGGAACTGAAGAACCGGCTTGAGTCGCATCTGCGCGATGTGCTCAAAGCCAAATATGACCTCACGGTCGAGAACATTCCGCTGGAGAGCCCTCCGGACCTGAAGTTCGGCGAACTGGCCACACCCATCGCCTTTGAGCTCGCCCGCAAACTGCGCAAGGCGCCCAAGGTGATCGCACAGGAAATTGTGGCGGAGTTGGGCACACCACGGGGCTTTGCCTCCTTCGAGATTGCCGGCGCCGGGTACATCAATGCGCATCTCGATCGCGTGGTGGCCGTCCGGATGATGACGAGCGGGGAAGATACCGAGCCGGTAACGTCCGATATTCGGGTGCTCGTCGAGCACACCAGCATCAATCCCAACAAGGCCGCGCACATCGGCCACCTTCGCAATGCGATCCTGGGCGACACGTTTGTGAGGCTGCTGCGCGCGGCGGGGCAGCAGGTCGCGGTACAGAATTACATCGATAACACCGGCGTGCAGGTTGCGGACGTGGTGGTCGGCTTTCTCTATCTGGAGAAGAGATCGCTCGCAGAGGTTCGTGCGCTAGTTGAAGACCTCGAGCTGCACTTCAAGCGCGTCGACTTCTATTGCTGGGATCTTTATGCCCGCACTTCGCAGTGGTATACGAGCGGCACCCACGAAGAGAACGAGGAACGCAAGAAGCTTCGTTACGCGACCCTGCACGAGATCGAGAAGGGCAGCAATGAGACGGCTGCAGTGGCTGACCTGATCTCGACCGCAGTGCTGCGGCGTCATCTGGAAACGATGCTGCGGCTGGGCATTGAGTACGACTTTTTGCCGCGCGAGAGTGAGATCCTGCACCTGAACTTCTGGGCGCTTGCCTTCGAGCAATTGAAGCAGAAGGGCGTGCTCTACTTCGAGAACGAGGGAAAGAACAAAGGCTGCTGGGTGATGTCGCGGACTGGCTCGACAACGGAAACCAGTCAAAAGGAAGACGGCGCAAACGGCATCGACGAAGATGCAAAAGTGATTGTGCGCTCCAACGGGACCGTCACGTACGTCGGCAAGGATATTGCATACCACCTCTGGAAATTCGGTCTTCTCGGGCGAGATTTTGGATATCGTAAATTCTTCACTTATCCAAGCCACGAGTGCTGGATCTCGACGGAAAAGGGTGAAGAGCCTCATCCGCACTTCGGCGGGGCGCAGGCCATCTACAACGTCATCGATTCGCGACAGGCCGATCCGCAGGCCAACGTGATTCAGGCGCTGCGAGGAATGGGGTACAACGAACAGGCTGACCACTACACGCACTTCGGCTACGAGATGGTGGCCCTGACGCCACGGTGCGCAGCCGAACTTGGCTACGAAGTGGCGGAAGAGGACTGTGCGCGTCCGTATATCGAGGTCAGCGGCCGCAAGGGATTCGGAGTCAAGGCTGACGATTTGATCGACAAGCTGATCGCAGCAACACGATTTGAGGTCGATGCGCGCCAGACTTCGCGCGACGAGCAGGAGCGGCAGGTAATCGCCGAGCAGATCGCGATCGGCGCCCTGCGCTACTTCATGCTGAAGTTCACGCGCAATTCGGTTATCGCCTTCGACTTCAAGGACGCGCTGAGTTTCGAGGGCGAGACCGGACCGTACATCCAGTACGCGGTTGTGCGTGCACGCAATATCTTCCGCAAGGGGTCAATCACGCCGGAGGCCGTGTTGCGCGAATTTGCGGGATCGGACCCGGGTGCGTTTCTAATGGGCGAAGCAGGCGAGGACATCTGGTCGTTATGGCTGCGGGCAGGGCGGCGGTCGGCAGTGCTCGAGCAATGCATTGCCACGTCAGAGCCTGCTTACCTAGCCAAGCATGCCTTCCAACTAGCCCAGGAATTCAACAACTTCTACCATAAGCACCACGTGCTCACGGAGTTGGATCCTGAGCGGCGGATGTTCCTGCTGGCAACAGCTGCCATAACCCTGCGGGAACTCGTCACCGTCCTGGATTGGCTAGGCATCGAGAGCCCCGAAGCGATGTAGCACCCCGGTAATACCTGTGTAGCCTGCGTCACAAGCGGGCCTTCGGGCAGCGGGAGTATATTGCTCGACGGTCAGAGATTAAGGTCAAGGCTATGGAAAACACCGTTCTGCAAACACATATGCTCCTTCCAATCGAAGAAATTGCCAAAAAACTATCGCTGTTGCCGGCCGAGTACGAGCCGATCGGCGCCTATGGCGCGAAGCTCAAGCTGGACCTGCTGGACAACCCTGCGTTCCCGGTTCGCGGCAAGCTGATTGTCGTTACGGCAACCACGCCCACGACTTCGGGCGAGGGCAAGACCGTTGTGTCGATTGGTCTCGCGCAGGCGCTTGAGCGTATCGGGTGCAAGTCGATTCTCACTTCGCGTGAGCCTTCACTCGGACCCGTCTTCGGGATGAAGGGTGGTGCGGCGGGCGGCGGCCTGTCGCAGGTGGAGCCGAGCCAGAAGATCAACCTGCATTTTCACGGGGATTTTCATGCCATCACGGCTGCTCACAATCTGCTGGCTGCGATGATCGACTCACATCTTTTCTTTGGCAACGCGCTCGATCTCGATCCTGCGCAGATTACGTGGCCGCGCGCGCTGGACATGAACGATCGCGCGCTGCGCCACGTCACTGTGAGCGTGGGCGCCAAGGGTGAGGGAGGCAATCGCGAAACGAGCTTTGTCATCACCGCTGCGTCGGAAATCATGGCGATTATGGCGCTGGCATCGAGCCGCACCGATCTAAGACATCGCATCGACGCCATCGCTGTGGGTTCATCGCGTTCCGGCCGTCCAATTACTGCCGGCGACCTCGGCGCTACGGGCGCGATGCTGGCGCTGCTCGACGATGCCATCAAGCCCAATCTCGTGCAAACTACAGAGGGCACACCGGCGCTGGTGCACACGGGCCCCTTCGGGAACATCGCGCATGGAACATCCAGCATCCTTGCTCACAAAATGGGTGTGCGGCTCGCCGACTATGTCGTGAACGAGTGCGGATTCGCCGCGGATCTTGGCGCAGAGAAGTACTTCGACATCGTGATGCGTTTATCTGGAATTCAGCCTGCCGCTGCGGTCCTCGTCGTCACGGTGCAGAGTCTGCGTGCGCAGGGAGAAGGCAAATTGGAGTCAGGATTCTCCAATCTTGCGCACCATATCAAGACATTGCGTAGTTATGGCGTGCCGCTGGTTGTCGCCATTAATCGCTTCCCATCCGATACGCCTGAAGACCTCGAGATGATCGCCACCGAATGCTCGCTGCAGGGGGTGCCGTGCGCGATGGTCGAAGCCTTCGCGAAGGGCGGCGAAGGTGCTGTCGAACTGGCACACAAGGTTGTGTCGGCCATCGAGACGAATCCGGCACCGGAGATCCAGTCGGTCTATGGGCTGAAAGATACGCTCGACGTGAAGATACTGAAGGTCGCTATCCAGGTTTATGGGGCGGATGGAGTGACGTTCAGCGAGGTGGCGCGGGCGAAGCTTGAACGCTATGCCGCATGGGGTTTCGGACGGCTTCCGGTATGCATCGCCAAGACGCAATACTCGCTCACCGACGATCCCAAGCGAATGGGCGCGCCGACCGGATGGACGCTGAATGTCAACGATGTGGCTTTGTCGGCGGGTGCAGGATTCGTGGTGGCTGTGTCAGGAAACATGATGCTGATGCCGGGCTTGCCGAGCAATCCACGCGCAATGTCGATTGATGTGGATGACGACGGGAACATCGTAGGAGTGTAGGTGCAATCGGAGGGTTGCGGCTCGTTGCCAGCATAGGGGGTCGCAAGCGATCCGACGAGCAGTTGCGGGAACGGCTTGCCAGCTCACGTCCTCTGGATTGAGGCCTTAAGCTTCCGCAATGGCCGCTATGGACACTCTCATGCCCGGGATTCGAACGGGTAGCTTTGCGCCTTGGCGCGCGGGCGGGTTCGCCGGAAACCACTTAATCCACTCTTCGTTCATTCCAACGAAATCTGTTTCCTCAAGAAGGATGACAGTGGCACTCACGATCCGTTCGAGGGAAGTGCCTGCGGCCTTGAGGATGGCAGACACATTCTCGAGGCACTGTCTGGTCTGCTCCTGGATCGTGTCCCCGACAATCTTCCCGGTTACTGGATCCTGAGGCCCCGTCCCTGAGACGAACACAAGGCCGGCGGCGCGGACCGCCTGACTGTAAGTTGGCGGCGGAGATGGGGCGTTAGGCGTATGAATGATGTCTCTTGCCATAGGTTTCTCCCGTGCTGACTGCGTTACTCATTCATAGCTTCGCACCCACTCGAGAATGGAACGCACCGCGAAGCCGCTCGGGCCCTTGGCGATGAATGGCTTATTGTCTTCGATCCATGCCAGGCCGGCGATGTCGAGGTGGATCCAGGGCGTGTCTTCGGCGAAGGCGTGGAGAAATTCGGCTGCTGTGATGGCTCCGCCCCAGCGGCCGCCGGTGTTCTTGATGTCGCCGATGTCGCTGCGGATCTGGTCGTAGTATTCGTCGCCAAGGGGAAGGCGCCAGAATCTTTCGCCGGAAGTTGCAAGGCCTGCCTGGAATTTCTCGATGGTGGTGTCGTCGTTTGAAAATGCGCCGGCATTGATCATGCCGAGTGCGACTACGCATGCACCGGTGAGCGTGGCGGCGTCGATCAGGTGGGTCGCGCCGAGGCTTCGGGCGTAGGTGAGCCCGTCGGCGAGAACGAGGCGGCCTTCGGCGTCGGTGTTGATGATCTCGATGGTCTTGCCGGACATGGCGGTCTGCACGTCGCCGGGTTTTTGCGCTTTGCCGTCGGGCATGTTCTCGGCCGCGCAGACGATGCCGATGACGCGGACCTTGGGCTTGAGCAAGGCGATGGCGCGCATGGCGCCGATCATGGCGGCGCCGCCGGCCATGTCGTACTTCATCTTCTCCATGTTGTCGGCGGGCTTGATGGAGATGCCGCCGGTGTCGAAGGTGATGCCCTTGCCTACGAGGCCGAGTACGGGGCCGTCGGTTACGCCTTCCGGCTCGTACTTCATGACGATCAGCGCCGGAGGTTCGGCGGAGCCCTGGGAGACGCTCCAGAAGGCGCCCATTTTCAGCTCGTGAAGCTTGTCGGTGGAGTGGACTTCGGATTTGAGGCCGACTTCTGCGGCCATTTGGGCGGCGCGCTGGCCGAGGATGGTCGGGGTGAGCTTGTTGCCGGGCTCGTTGACGAGGGAGCGGGCGAAGTTCTGGCTTTCGCCGACGATGACGCCTTCATTGAAAGCCGGCTTGACTGGCGGCCTGGTCGGATCCGGCCGAGGGCGCGACGATGGTGAACGAATGCACGCTGACGTCCTTGCGCTCGCTGCGGTAGGTGTCGGGATCGAAGTCGCCGACAAAGGCGCCTTCGACGGCGGCGCGCGCCATTGCATGGAGCGGGCCTATGGAGTTGTCCTCAGGAAGGGCAAATGCCAGCTCGCGGATTGCGCGGGGCTTGGTGTGGCGGACAGCGGTGCCGGCGGCGTTGCGGACTGCGTGGACGGTGGCCTTGGCTTTCTTGCCCAGGCCGACGATGAGCAGGCGCTTTGCTTTTATTCCGGCGGGAGCGTGCAGGAGTAGGGCTTCGTTGGTGCCGGCCTTGTACTCGCCGGAGGAGAGGACGGCAGCGGCAGCAGCCTGGATTGCTGCGTCGTTGGTTAGAAGAACAGGCTGGGGCTTGGCGTCAGGGCCTTTGGCTGTCTGGGTGTCGATGGCGGTTATAGCGAGGAGCTCGGTTTCGATCTGGGAGAGGGGAGAGAAAGAGAGGTCTGTGCGCATACTTGACTATTATTTCATTGCGAAGAGACGAGACGAAGATTGATACGGTTCCGGTTGGGCGATCATCCAACCAAAATGTGGGGAGTCAGCTAGAAAAATCCGATGGCCCAGGCAAGCAGCAACATGCATGCGAGCATTAGGGCCGTTATTATCCAGAATCTAGTAAGAAGGTTTCCATCGGGGAAGAGCTGTCGGTATTCGGTGTGCAGGCGCAGTCTCTTCCCGGCCCACCAACCAAAATCCGAAAACCGCCGCTCCTTCGGCAGCAGAGCGTTTACCTGATCCACCATCTTGTAAGAGGTCACCGTCGAGAGCAAACCGAGAGTCGACACTCCGGCGATTGCAAGAATCCCAATAATGATCCGAAGGGACATTGAGCGGATTGTAGCGTGTTCCGCCGTCCCTGAACATCTCACCGATTCGTGGCCGGATCGCCGTTAAGCCCGAGAAAGACAACCACAGTCATTCGTGGCGCGTGGCGCCACCCGAAACCATGAAAATAGTGACAAGCTGTTTCAATCGTTTGACTGCAGGGGCTTGTCGGAAGCTGTCCCCGAAGGCGTCCCTCAGGGGCTGAAGCCCGATCATTTTGTCGAAGCTTTGCGGCACGACTGAAGTCGTGCCCTTTTACAAAACGGATGCGAGGCTGGGGTCTTTTTCGCGGACTGTGAAGTTATGCCCTCTCACAGCCGTCCCACTCATGCGCAAGAAACGCGCATGAATGGGGCACAAATAGGTGGGGCGGTCGCGGCGGAGGATCGCCAGTGTCTGAAGCCCAGATGTTTTCGTGAGGCGTTTGCGGCACGACTAAAGTCGGGCCCTAACTCGGCGCCGGCGGTTGCGAAAGCAGATTCTTCGCTTATCACCCCCCAAACTGAAGAAAGCGTTTTGGGGCCCCGTGCGCTCAGAATGACACGGTTCGTTGTTCGCGTTGCTGATTACCGCCCCATGCGGTGCTTGCTGGCGTTAATGGCGGAACGGGCCTCTCGATCGGCTTCGCGGCGGCGCTCGGTTTCGCGCTTGTCCCAGTCCTGTTTGCCTTTGGCGACGGCCAGCTCGCACTTGACGCGGCCATTTTTGAAGTAAAGGCGGGTGGGGATGAGCGTATGACCCTTGATCTGCGTCTTTGCCATCAGCCGCCTAACCTCGTCCTTGTGCATCAGCAGCTTGCGTGTGCGGGTTTCGTCGTGGTTGGCAATATTGCCATGTGAGTAAGGACCGATATGCAAGTTAAGCAGGAAGGCCTCGCCGTCCTTGATGAGGCCGTAGGAGTCCTTGAGATTCGCTTTTCCTTCGCGAATGGACTTGACCTCGGTTCCACGCAGAGCCACGCCGGCCTCGAATTTTTCAAGCAGAAAATAGTTGTGGCTGGCGACGCGGTTGTGTGCGGCGTCGCGCTCGCCAGAAGCCACGGGGTCGCGCGGCCGGCCCTGTTTCGAGGGGCCAGAGCGATCGGGAGGTACGATAGTGTGGCTGGTTTGGCGCGCCATGAGGGAAAGTCCCTTAAACTTTCATCGTAGCATTGCACCGCTAACCCCCATATTGCAGTGGGGCTTTGCTAGAATGGGGCATCGTTTTGGTAGGAAGCAAAAATAACGGAAATTATCTAAATGCTAGCGTCGAAAGGGCCATGGTCTGCCCCTACGGGTTTGACGATGAAGGCCAGTCCTTGCAGACGCTTGGGAGTCCGATGAAAAGCCGCCTCGAATTTCCGGCGCCCCTCATCCCTGTCTTCTCGAAAGCCCGCTACTGGATTCTCTTCGCAGGCATCTTTGCCCTGCTTGGCGTGGGTTCCGTGAGCGTGATCGCGCAATCGCCGAACTCCTATTACAAGAAGGGGCAGGCTGCCGAAGCACGTGACGACTTCGATGCTGCCTATCAGAACTTCCAAAAGGCCTACTCGATGCAACCCAAGAACGAGGTGTATCGCACGGCCTACTATCGCGTTCGGTTCACGGACGCCTCAATGCACGTGACGAAGGGCCGCAACTTACTGGCCTCCGGCGATGAGCAGGGCGCGCTGGTTGAACTGCTTCGTGCCAACGAGATTGATCCCAGCAACGAGGCGGCTCAGCAGGAGATCGCCAAAATCCGCGCCCGCCACGGAGAGCAGCCTGCCCTAGTTGAGAGCGGTGCACCGATGAGCGCGCAGACCGAAGAGGCGGTCGATGCCATCGGCGCGCCGGCGCAATTGAAGCCGATGACCAACGATCCGTTGTTGCTGCGCATGACAGAGGATTCGAAGGTCATTTACCAGGCCATCGGCAAGGCCGCCGGCATCAACGTTCTTTTCGATCCCGACTATATTTCAAAACGCATCCAAGTCGATCTGAACAATGTTTCGCTTCTCGATGCTCTGCGCATTGTGGGTACGCTCTCAGGAACGTTCTGGCGGCCCATCGCACAAAACACGATTTTTGTAGCGGCTAACACGCGCTCGAAGCGTTCCGAGCTCGACGATTATGCAGTGCAGACGTTCTATCTGTCGAATGCGTGGCAACAGAATGACATGCAAGACGTGCAGACCGCGTTGCGCAACGTGATGCCGAACGCGAAAGTCTATGGCGTGGCCAGTCAGAACGCGATCGTGATGAGGGCAACACCCGACGAACTGCTGCTTGCTCAGAAGCTCGTGAATGATCTGGACAAGGCCCGGCCCGAAGTTGTCGTTGATATTGCCGTGCTTGAGGTCAGCAAGAATTGGGAGAGAAACATCGGTATTACTTGGCCCAGCAGTGCGAGTATTCAAATCCAGCCACCCACGACGAGCAGTTCCACGACAACCTGCCCGACCGGCAGTACCAATTGCACACCAACGACGACATCAACTCTTCCGACGCTTTATAACCTCGCGCACCTGAATTCCAATGATTTTGCGGTAACGATAGGTGCGGCCACTGCCAACGCGCTGCTCACCGACAACAACACCAAGATTCTGCAGAACCCCCGCATTCGTGCCGCCGACCAGCAGAAGGCCACGATGAAGATCGGCTCGCGTATTCCGATTGCGACTGGTTCGTACCAGACTGGGGCGTCAACTGCGCTGGTCAGTTCGCTGGTGAACACGCAGTTCCAATACCAGGACGTGGGCGTCAACATCGAGGTCACGCCGACCGTTCACTTCGATCGCGATGTGACGCTCAAGATCAAAATCGAAGTCACTGCGCAGAGCGGCTCGGTGACGATCAGCGGTGTTACGGAACCGATCATCAGCCAGCGTGTAGCCGAGCAGACGATCCGCCTGCGGGAGGGCGAAGCCAACATTCTGGGGGGCATCAACGAATCGCAGATCCAGGACAACTGGAGCGGCATTCCGGGGCTCAGCTCGATTCCGATCCTTCGGTATCTCTTCGGCTCGCGGGACAAGATCACCATGGACGACGAAATTGTGTTCCTGGTGGTGCCGCATGTGGTTCGTTCCCAGGAGCTTACCGCTGCGAATCTACGGACGGTCGATACCGGTCCGGGAACGAATTCGGTCGAATTGCGTCACGTGGCCGACGGTGGGGCGGGAGCCGCACAAGTGCCTGTTGCCACGCCACCAGCAGCGAATCGGCCGGGTGTGGGTGCGGTGCCGGGTGCGAGTGCCGAGGCGGCCGCGCCGGCTGCCCTGGCACAGATGCGCGCTGCCGCGAATGCCAATGGTGCGGCGGCGGATGCTAACCGTGCAGCGGCCGCAGCCAGTCCACCGCCGGGCTCGCCTGCTGCCCAGCCCACGGGCGGCAAGGTCAATTTGATGTTGAATTCGCCCGGAACAGTAATCAACGGAACCACCTTCCAGGTTCCGGTGGTTTTGACCGGAGGAGCGGATGTCTCCTCTGTTCCTTTGCAGATTCAATACGATCCATCGAAGATGAGTCTCGTCAACGTGGGGGACGGCGACTTGTTGAATCGCGACGGGCAGATCGTATCGATGGCGCATCGCGACGACGGCCCAGGGACCCTGACCGTGAACGTATCTCGGCCGCCTGGAGCACCCGGCGTGAGCGGAGCAGGGGTGATCTGCGTCCTTACTTTTCAGGCAGCGGCTAAAGGGCAGAGTGTCATGAGTATTACGCGCGCCGGTGCGATGAACAGTGCGGGCAAGCCGCTGCAGGCGCAAACGTCGCAAACCACAATCGTAGTGCAGTAGGAGTATCGAACGGATGAAGTCGATGCGGCCAAGCCGGGTGCGGCCAAGCCGGAAACATGCGGAGCGCGGCCTGACACTGGTCGAGCTGATCGTGACCGTAGCGATCCTGTCGATTCTGGCGTCTGCGGCTATCCCGATTGCTCGCTTCAAAGTCAAACGGGATAACGAGCGCGAACTGCGGCACGACCTGTGGGAGATGCGCGCTGCCATCGATCACTACAAGGACGCTGCCGATAAGGGTGCGATCCAGACCAAGGTTGACAGCCAGAATTACCCGCCTGACCTCGATACGCTGGTGAACGGCGTGGATATCCAGGGCAAGAAAGTGAAGTTTCTTCGTCGCATTCCTGTCGATCCGATGACCGGCAAGGCGGAGTGGGGATTGCACTCCATGCAAGATGATCCGAAGTCGGATTCGTATGGTGGGCAAAGCGTCTTCGACGTGTATTCGAAGTCTACGGGCACGGCTTTGGACGGCACAAAGTATTCCGATTGGTAGGCTTATCTTTTACCCGGCGCGATTCGCGTGGGCCAACGAGATGAAGAGTTTTCGGAGCTGTTACCGCTGAGGTAACGTGCCCGGTGCCGACAAGCCGGGACCGAAAGACGATGAGTGTAGGAGAATAGAGGTGCAGATGCGCAGCAGAGGAAAACAGGAAGCCGGCTTCACGCTGATGGAGTTGATGATTGTCATGATGATCATCGGCATCCTGACGACGCTTGCCATTCCGAGTTTCAAAGCTGCGATCAAATCTGCGCAGGAAGCTGTGCTCAAGGAAGACTTGCGCGTCATGCGTACTGCAATCGATTCCTACACCATGGATAAACAGAAAGCGCCGCAGTCGCTCGATGACCTGGTGCAGGAGGGGTACCTCAAGGTCATCCCAGAAGATCCGATGACGAAATCACGCGAAACCTGGGTCACGGGCGTGAGTGACTCTTTGCACTCACTGGATCAAACCGATCCAGGTATCGACGATGTGCACTCAGGGGCGCAGGACACAGGATCTGACGGGCAGCCGTACTCTGCGTGGTAACCGCGAGAGGATAAGAATGGCTCGGAGAACGATTGGGGCTTTGTTTCTGTTGTGGCTGATCATGCCTGGCGTTGCGCTTCGCGCCGAAGAACTCACCAAGACCATCACCATCAAAGTATTCGACGGGAAGACGGGGAAGCCTCTTGTGCCCACCGGCTTCCAGGTGCGCGTCGACCACCTGACCTTTCTGCATCCGGACTGGGTGAAGGCCAATGAAGACGGCACCGCCGAACTGACCGTTCCCGCCGACACACATGAAATAGCGCTCCACCTTGCGTACAACAACTCCATGGACCTCTACGTCAACTGCGACAAGGGCAAGAATGCCTTTGGCGATGTCTGGTATCTCGTACCCGAGATCATGTCAAAGGGGATGGTGATGGAAAATGGATGTGGCAAGTCGAAGGCGAACGATAAGTACAAAACCACGGCCATACCGGGTGAGCTGATCCTCTTTGTGCGCGAGAAGAGCATGATGGAACAGTTAAAGGACTGACCCGGACAGTTCACGCCAAACAGCCGGCGTGTGGAGACCCTCGTTGGCGTCTGATCTCGCTGCTGCAACTTCAGATTCGTCGCAAATTGAAGCTTACGGACTCTATTGCGCTCTCATGCGCGGCGCTGTGCGTGTGGGCGCCTGCAATAAGGAAACTGAGCAACATCTTGGCGGCAAACTTCTGTACGTGGGCAAACTGGATGCGCATGGCCAGGCCATGGTGATTGCGGGAAATGTCTCCGGCTGTGCAACATTGGCTGTGACCGGGGAACTGGCGGCGCAACAGCTGGTGATTCGTGATGGCGTCGTCGACTTTGTTGTTACCTCACTGGACGAGGCCCTGCGCGTTCTCAAGAACGAAGTCCGCAAACGCGCGACGGTGGCGGTTTGTGTGGGTGCGGCGCCTTCGGCTGTTGAACGCGAAATGATCGAACGCGGCGTGCTGCCTGACCTGGCGTTTGAAGGATTGCCCGGCAAGCCGCGGGATGTGCCGGACTTCGGCTCCGGGACCCGTAGAGTTCAACTCATGGCGCCGGATGCCGGCCTGGCATTCGTGACGTGGCAGGTGGCGCAGGCCCCCGCCCGCTGGATGGCCAAACTGGATGCGATTGCACTCGATTGCCTTTCTACGGAATGGCAGGCGCGGCGCTGGATTCGCTTGTCTCCGCGCTACTGCGGACGAAACGCACAGGCGCGGCGGGTACTCTACTGCGAACAGGACTCGGCAAGGCAGATCATTGGCCGGTTTGGCGCGCACGCCCAGGACGGCGAGATCTGTACGGAGGTCTTGGCGAACCTGGTCATCGGCGGGGAGACGGAAGAATTTCGATGGGCGCCTGTTCGCATCGCCTAGGTCTGGTTTAAGAAACTGCGGCAAAGGAGCATCTGGGCCGAGGCAACATCTCTCAGGGGCTGAAGCCCGTTCGTTATTACTAGCGTCTTGCGGCACGACTGAAGTCATGCCCTGTTACAAGACTCGGTTCAAATGAGTTTTTCAACAAGCTGCGATGCTTCCACTTTTATGGGCCTCTTGCGGCGTAGTTACAAAGCCGTGCCCTTTCAAACACCCTACTTATGGAACCTGCTCTAGGTCGGATCTACGGAAGCGGCGGATTCAATTCCGTTCCAGAGTTCCTTCACACCGGCCCCGGTTTTTGCCGAAACAGGCAGGACTTCGTCCAAGCCGAATGCGTTCGTGATCGCCAGCAGATTCCGGGTGCGCGCATTGCCGCTTAGCCGATCGGTTTTTGTCGCAACGACCAGGAAGTCCCGGCCAACATGCCGCAACCAATCGATAAGTTTTCCGTCGTTTGGCTGTGGCGGAACGTTGGAGTCGACAAGGCAGACGCACAGCTTCAGCGTAGTACGTTCGGCGAGATACGGATCAATAAATTTGGGCCATTCGGCTGAGATTGACTTCGAGATTTTGGCATAACCGTATCCCGGAAGATCGGCGAAGATCAATTTGCTCTGCTGCCGCGGGTCAAGAAGTGCAAAGAAGTTGATAGCGCGTGTTCGTCCCGGGGTTTGTGACACTTTCGCGGCCTTCTCGCCCACGAGGGCATTCAGCAAGCTGGATTTGCCCACATTCGATCGCCCCAGAAACGCGATTTCCGGCACAGTCGGAGCAGGGAACTGGGCCGCATCGAGTGCCGAGAGCAGGAATTTGGTACTGTAGCGCATCAAAGGCATTCAAATCTCAATCTCTCGACTCCCAGGTGTGCGAGCCTCACATTTTCTTGAGGATACAAGATCAAGGCTACGCCGACGCGCGTATGCTCTACGCTCCTCGGTCCATCTCGCATTTACGAAACCTAAATGCCTGTCACGAATCAAAAGAATTCATGTGAACCCGGCATAGAACCTGCCCTATACTTCGTTCACCTCTCATAGTTTTTTGTGGAGTAAAACCGTGCACACACTCGTTGCCATCTGGCTATTTGCGGCGTCTGCCAATGGGCAGTTTGTCCACAACATCAACTTTGCGGAGCCGCCTGTCACGCAACCGGCGCTGGTGAAGATTCCCAAAGGCCCCAACGGTCTCACGCTTTACAACGAAAAGGGCGAACGGGTTGCGGAGTGTGAGAAAAAGGGTGACTCGTTTTCGAATTGCAAGGTCGAGTCCGGCTTCAATTTCGACGATGTGATGAATGCCTGGGTGCATGCATTTCAGGACCTACAGAGCAAGTAAGGAGATTCTGTCTTTCCAGCTTGAGGGCCGTCCTTCAGAAAAAATTTGCGGTCTCTGTAAATAAGTCCATTGTTTGCAATGCTCTGAAGGATGTGCGTTGCTGTAAATATTTGCAATTACTGAGTTTACCCGCAGAAATCAGACAGGAAAGGACTTAGAGCGCTTTTGGGAGCGATTGGGTCCAGTTGGATGCGGCAATAAAGTGCAAATTTCGGGATTTGCCGAAAGGGCGCCGGTGTTGGTTTCATTCCCCGCCCTCTGTATCGAGGATAGTCCTGGGGGGATAAATACCTGCAAAAAGATCGGCACTGCCAAGCGCTGCTCTTTCATGGGGATACCGCGAGGACGCATGCTGCGAGGCTTGACAGCTGCTTCTCGTTTTTCGGGCTGCAGCTTCGCCACAAGGGCTGAAGAGGCTGCGGAAAGGTCTATCTGGGCCGGAGAGGCATGCTAAAAGCCCCAGATTCATTCCGGGTTAGTTGCGGCATGACTTCAGTCATGCCCTGTTACGAGACCGGAGTTGAATGAGTTTTTCTCCAGGTTGTGAAGACGCAAAGCGCGCGCAGTTTGTGTTTTGACGTTCTGCGTTGTTCTCGCCGTCCGCTGCTTCTTTTACTGCCGGGAGACCTGTCCGGTAACGACATCTGAGGGTGGCGGGACCGCGGTGAGCACTTCGGCTGCGTCGGGGACAGTCGCGGGCAGCGGGCTTTCGAGCGCAAGCGCCAGAACCTCATCCATGGTGTCGACGAAGTGAAGCTTCATGGAGTTCTTGATGTTGTCGGGCAGCTCGGCTACATCTTTCTCGTTGGCCTTGGGCAGGATTGTCTCAAAGATTCCTGCGCGCAGTGCAGCAAGAAGCTTCTCCTTCAAGCCGCCGATGGGGAGCACCTTTCCACGAAGGGTGATCTCGCCGGTCATCGCGATGTCTCGCCGAACCGGAATTTTTGCCAAGGCGCTGGCCAGGGCTGTCGCCATGGTGATGCCGGCTGACGGACCATCCTTCGGAATAGCGCCTTCGGGTACGTGGAGGTGCAGGTCAACGTTGCGATAGAATTCGCGGCTAAGTCCCAGGGCCTGCGCGCGGCCGCGAATATAAGCGAGTGCCGCTTGAGCCGACTCCTGCATGACGTCGCCGAGCTGACCGGTGATGGTGAGTTTGCCCTTGCCGTCGAGCACCGTGACTTCGGTGGTAAGAATGCTGCCGCCCACCTCAGTCCATGCAAGGCCGGTGACGAGTCCCACTTCGCTCTTCTCGTGCACTTCGGAGTCACGGTAGCGCGCCACGCCGAGAAATTCGCTGATGGTCTGGGCGGAAATCTCTTCCTTGTGTTTGGCGCCTTTTTTCACCACACGCCGTGCCACTTTGCGGCATACGTTACCGATTTCGCGTTCGAGATTACGAACGCCGGCTTCCCTGGTGTAATTGCGAATGATCTCGAGGATGGCGTCATCCGTGAAAGACACGTTTTTGTCGCTCAGGCCGGTTTGCTCGCGCTGCTTCTTGACCAGGTATTGCTTGGCGATCTCGAGTTTCTCCTGCTCGGTGTAGCCCTGGAGGCGGAGCACTTCCATGCGGTCCTGTAGCGGAGCGGGGACGGTATGCAGCACGTTCGCTGTGGCCACAAACAGAACCTGGGAGAGGTCGTAATCAACGTCGAGATAGTGATCCTGGAACGTGGTGTTTTGTTCGGGATCGAGAACCTCGAGCAACGCCGATGCCGGATCGCCGCGAAAATCCGAGGCCATCTTGTCCACTTCGTCGAGCAGGAAGACGGGATTCTTGGTGCCCGCGCGCTTCATATGCTGAATGATCTGGCCGGGGAGTGCGCCGATATAGGTGCGGCGATGGCCGCGGATCTCGGCTTCATCGCGAATGCCGCCCAGCGAAAGGCGAACGAATTTACGGCCCGTGGCTTTGGCGATGGACATGCCCAGCGACGTCTTGCCTACTCCGGGAGGTCCAACGAAGCAGAGAATCGAACCTTTCGGATTTTTGACAAGTTGCCGCACGGCCAGAAATTCGAGAATGCGTTCCTTAATCTTCTCCAAGCCATAGTGGTCTTCGTTGAGCACCTTTTCGGCAAAATCGATGGAGCGCGTTTCTTTCGATTTTTTCTTCCACGGCACGGCGAGCAGCCAGTCAATGTAGTTGCGGCTGACGGTAGACTCGGCAGACATGGGCGGCATGGCTTCGAGCTTTTTGAGCTCCTGGATCGCCTTCTCCAGAACATCTTTCGGCATTCCCGCGGCTTCAATTTTCTTGCGCAGTTCGTCGAACTCGCTTTTCTCACCGCGGCCGAGTTCCTTCTGGATGGCCTTGATTTTCTCGTTGAGGTAGTACTCTTTCTGGGCGCGCTCCATCTGCCGCTTCACGCGCGACTGGATGTTGCGATCGAGATCGAGCTTTTCGATTTCGATATCGAGCACGTCGGCGATGCGGGCGAGACGCGCTGCCGGATCGAAGATGCCGAGGAGTTCCTGCTTCTCTTCGATGCCCATTTGGAGATTCGCCGCAATCGTGTCAGAGAGCTTTGCGGGCTCATCCATGCGCACAGTGGCGATGATGGTCTCGTAATTCAGAGATTGCTGCAGTTTTACATACTGCTCAAATAGCGACGTGGCGCGCTGCATCAGTTGCTCAACCGCCGGCGTCATTTCGAAATCAGTTTTGCCAGTGCGCACGGTGGCGACAAAGAAGCCGTCGCGATCGTTCACTTCGATCGATTTCGCGCGCTCCACGCCTTCGACCAGCACTTTTATATTGCCGTCGGGCATCTTTACACTTTGCACGATGTTGCAGATCGAGCCGACCTGGAAAATCTCCTTGGCCTTTGGCTCGTCGATCGAGGCGTCGTGCTGGGTGGCGAGAAAGATCTTGCGATCGCCATTGAGTGCTTCTTCGAGCGCGCGCACGCTGGAGAGGCGGCCGACAACAAAGGGCGTCATCATGTAGGGGAAGATCACCATGTCCCGAATGGGCATCATGGGTAGTTTGCGCGGCTCGCTCTTTTCTTTTGAAGAAGTCATAAAAGCACCATGGGTCTTAGACGCGTGACCAACACTCCGGGTTCCAGTATCTGGCGGGTCTTGTTGGGATTGTACAGCGGATTTGGCCCGAGAGGGGGAAACTGGTTCCCACAGACTCAAAGGTCACATCCGCTGTGGTGACGTGACCTTTGAGTATACGAAAACGGAATCTGACAGGAAATCAGGGGGCCGGGAAAGCACTAAATATCCACTCAATCTCAGTTTGCCGTTGGGACTTTTTCTGCGTCATCAACGACCAAAACGGGGACGTCGCCTTTTCGGCTTTCAATTTTCAGCCCCAACTGATTTTCGAGAACTCTTTTCCAGGCAGTAAATGCGTCGGTACCCAACTCAGGCCGGAGGTCCACGCTGAATTCGTAGATGCCTTGCAGTCTTGTCTCGTCCAAAACTGGGATCGGAGAGCCGCCTGCTTTTACCGGCGCACTTGGATTGTCTGCTGCCGGTATCGAGAACTGAATGGAGAGAAGATCGGCGAATTGACGCATGTCACCGCGGAAGTGAAATCCAGATCCCGCGGTCGCTGCGGCGCCTGGCGGAACCTGATGGATTCTGGGGCCGCCGGGGGCGATCGTTAATTCGTACACACGCATTTGGCGGGTATCGCTGTGCTCCTTCAAGTGGAAGCGTGCGGAGAGGAGGCTACGAAGCATGAGGGAGATTTGTTCTTTGCTTGTGCCTTCAGGTGCGCGCGCCGCGATATCGTATTCGTTTTGGTCGAGCCAGGGTGGTCCGAAGACCTGATTGAGCTGGCAGTGCCAAGCCTCAGCGATGAGACGTTTCAGCGTGACGTTTCGACCCGTGAATTCAGCGGGCGCGTAAGTTATCTGGTTGTTGTAGTCCGGGCCGACGTTGTGTTGGCTGGGCCTGACGGATGCGACCTCGAATGATGGTGTGGGCTGCGCATGGCCCGATGCGATGACGACGATCAGCGGAGTGAGAAGTACGGTCAGAGGCGGCGAGCGCATGCGGATGAGGATAGTGCCAGAAGACCGTGAAGGCAAATGGAACGCACGGCTCGACGGGGCCAAAGAAACAGCCCCTCGGTTGAGAGGGGCTGCGGGAAAACCGAGGGTTGTGGACTGCTTAGCCAGCCTTCTCGAGCAGGCAGAGCGATAGATCGCGGCGCTCGACCATGTCCTTGGTGATTTCGAGGTCGCGCACTTTCTTGTTGCTGGGCAGGTGATACATCAGGTCGAGCATCAGCTCTTCAAGAATCATGCGCAGACCGCGAGCACCAACCTTGCGTGCAAGGGCTTCACGGGCGATACCGCCGATGGCTTCCTGCGTGAAGTGGAGGCGGACATTCTCATACTCGAGCAGGCGCTGATACTGCTTGACGATCGCGTTGCGCGGCTTGGTTAGAATCTCTACCAGCGCCGCCTCGTCGAGCTCATCGAGAATACCCATCACTGGCAAGCGCCCGACGAACTCCGGAATCAATCCGTACTTGATCAGGTCCTGGGGCTCGGTCTTGCGCAACAACTCGGTGTCGCGGTGGGAACGAGAGGTCGCTGCATCGGCCTCGGCATCCGCTGCTTTGAAGCCGAGAGCCTTCTTGCCGATGCGACGGCCCACAACGCGCTCCAGACCAACGAATGCTCCGCCGCATATGAACAGGATGTTTGTGGTGTCGACGGCAGTGAATTCCTGGTGCGGATGCTTGCGGCCACCTTGCGGCGGAACGTTGGCAACCGTGCCTTCGAGGATTTTGAGCAAAGCTTGTTGAACACCTTCGCCGGAGACATCACGGGTGATCGACGGGTTCTCGTCTTTGCGGCCGATCTTGTCGATTTCATCGATGTAAATGATGCCCTGCTGGGCGCGGGTTACATCACCATCAGCTGCCTGCAGAAGTTTGAGGATGATGTTCTCCACGTCCTCGCCCACGTAGCCGGCTTCGGTGAGAGTGGTTGCATCCACAATCGCGAAGGGAACGTCGAGCATCTTGGCCAGGGTGTGTGCCAGGAGCGTTTTGCCCGAACCGGTAGGGCCGATGAGCAGGATGTTGGATTTCGCGAGTTCAACTTCGTTGTTGCGCATGCGATTCATCTGCACGCGCTTGTAGTGGTTATAGACAGCAACGGCGAGCTTCTTTTTTGTCTGATCCTGGCCAATGACGTAGTCGTCGAGGAAGCCTTTGACTTCCTGCGGCTTGGGCAGATGGCCGGCGGCGGTTGCGGGGTGAGCGGAATCTCCGCGATCGTCTTCAAGGATGGAGTTACAAACAGCGACACACTCATCGCATATGTATGCCCGTGGATAGTCGCTGGGCGACGAGATCAACTTCGCTACAGCGTCCTGCGATTTGTGGCAGAACGAGCACCGCAGCGCTTCTTCAGGTCCCGTGCGCGTTTTCATTGTTGGCTCCCCTTGGCCTCACAAATTTGATACCGCTTACAGTTGCAGGCCGTTATGTGCGCGGCCGGTCGATAATTTCGTCGATGATTCCATATTCCTTCGCTTGCGTCGAATTCATGATGAAGTCACGTTCCACGTCGCGTTCAATTCGGTCGAGCGGCTGGCCTGTGTGCTTCGCCATCAAGGTGTTGGTGATCTCGCGGATGCGCAGGATTTCGCGGGCATGAATATCGATGTCCGTTGCCTGCCCGCTCAGCCCCCCCATTGAAGGCTGGTGGATGAGGATACGGGAGTTCGGCAGCGCAAACCGCTTGCCCTTCGTCCCGGCAAGCAGCAGGAATGCTCCCATGCTGGCTGCCTGGCCTATGCAGTATGTCACCACATTGTTCCGTATGAACTGCATTGTGTCATAAATTGCCAGTCCGGCGGTAATGGAGCCACCGGGAGAATTGATGTAGAGCTGCACATCCTTTTCCGGGTCCTCGCCGGAGAGAAACAGCATTTGAGCAACGATGAGATTGGCCACCTGATCATCAATCGGCGTGCCGAGGAAAATGATGTTATCGCGAAGCAGACGGGAATAAATGTCGTAGGCGCGCTCGCCTCGACTCGTCTGCTCAACCACCATGGGAACCAATGCCATTCGAGTTTTGTCCCTCGCGGGGTTATGCCCCGCCACTGGGGGGATGCCCCGTTCACCGGGGTTACTCCCCCTTCATTTGATGCCGCAGGGTCCGGGGTGATACAAGTCCCTTTCCGCACAGCGTTTTGGCCAACGCAACAACTACGCAGGCAGTCTCTCATACAACAGATTCGCGGTTTTCTCTCTCTTCAATTGTTCACGGATTCTAGCTAGCCCGCCGTCGTCAGTCAAACGCTGGCGGAGGGTTTCGTACGGTTCGCGTGACTGAAGTGCAGCCAATTGTAATTCGCTGTCGAGTTCCTCGTCGCTGACCGTAATGCCTTCTTTATCAGCAATCTTGTCCATCAGGACGTGGGCTTTCACCTCGGCGACGGCGGAATCGCGCTGGGCTACACGCAGGCGGCTGAAATCGAGATTGCGCATCTGCTCCGGGTTCATGCCCTGGGCAGCAAGGGCGCGCAATCCCCGCTCGAGGCGGGCGTCAATCTGGTCTTGCACAAGGCTTTCCGGGACTGGGAATTGATATTTCTCGACCAGTGCGGCGAAAAGCCGATCCTTGGTTTCGGCCTCTACGCTGCGACGCTTGCGGTTGGCCATGTGCTCACGGACACGGGACTGCAGGTCGTCGAAACTTTCGTAATTTCCGAGTTCCTTGGCAAACTCGTCATTCAACTCGGGTAAGGTCCGTTTTTTGATCGCCTTGACGGTCACATCGTAGGCTACAGTCTTGCCTTGCAGGCGGGCTTCGGGATAGTCGGGGGGATAGATGACTTCGGCTTGCAATTCCTGACCCGGTTTCGCGCCACGCAACACCTGCGTGAACGCCTCCACCGTATCCTTGCCGCCTACCTCGACCAGGGAGTCCTGCCCGCTGATGGGTGGGGCTTCGGCATCGTCCGTCACCCTGCCGTCGTAGGAGATTTCAACCCAGTCGCCGTCGACAATGGCGCGGTCCTCTTCCACGGGCTCAACAACCGCGCGTGACTCGCGCAGTTGCGACAACTCGTGAGCAAATTCTTCGTCGGTCACTTCGACGGAAGGCTTCACTACGGCAACCTGCTCGTAGCCTTCAATGGAGACGTCGGGCAGGTATTCGAAGACTGCCTTGACGTGCAGCGGCTGGCCTTCTTCAACGGTAAGCTCGGTAACCTGCGGCTGGCCTACGGGGCGGATGCCGAGTTCGCGGACGCCGTTGCTGAAGCGCTCGGGAAGGAGGCCGTCGATGACTTCCTTGCGGATCTCAGTGGCAAAGCGGCGGCGCACAACTGCCTCAGGCACCTTGCCGGGGCGGAAGCCGGGAAGCTTCGCGTACTTCTGATAGTTGCGCGTGACATTGCGGAAAGCTTTTGATACTTCCTCGGCAGCGACGTCAAGCACCAGTTCGCGCGTGCATTCCGGATTGAGTACCGGGCCGTGTTGATGTTCGTGGGTAGGGTCGTGATCGTGGCCTTCGTGGCCGTGAGACTCCTCGGGTGCACCCGAGGTGGGATTGGTTTCGAGAGTATCAGCGGTGCTCAACGTTTTGCCTTCCGGGCGCGACAGGCGCCAAAATCCTAGTGCTACAGCGGGCTGTCGCCGGCGGGTAACAGCGTCGTGCGGCGGGGGATGCCTCATTTCATGGTAAGAGGGTTTGCGGGGGCGGTCAAACCGGCTGGATCGGAGGGGAGGTCTTTTGCACCGTGGAAGTCACGTTACTGCTCAGACACCTCTGGTTTCCGCACATATGGCAAAAACCGGGGGTGGGCGGCGCCGCACTGCGCATAGTGCATACGGGCCGCACTGAGGCTTAATTCGCCATTTACGGTGTTTCGGACTTCGAAGGCGTCAGCGTCCTCCTGTCCATCGTCCTCCCACCAGCACACCGGACATAAGGCCAGGGTGCTCGGCGCCTCAAGAGTCCTGTACCCGCAGCAAGGGCATCGAAAAAGAATCGGTGCCGTCTCCATGTCAGATTGACGGATTCTCGCGTCTCGCGGTTTACAAGGTTCCTATGTGTCACCCCCAAACTTGCGCGGCATACCCCACGTCAGTAGCTCTTCAGGCGCAAATGGCCGTGAACTGTAGAATCATGGCCGCAGGGGGAATTCGATCTCGATGTGCACTCTAACTTCTCGCCGCTCATTGCTGTACATCTTAATGCTGATGATGCCGTTGTTCACTGCCTCTTTCTCCAGCGTTCGTGCCCAGGAAGCGCAACCGCTGAAGGTAGCGATCGTGGGCCTTGAGCATGGCCACGTGGAGGGCTTTCTGGGCCAGCTTCCGAAGCATACGGATGTTCAACTGGTCGGTATTGCTGACGCTGACACGGGGCTTTGGCAGAAGTACGGGAAGAAGTACGCACTGCCGGACGCGCTCTTCTATAAGAGCGAGGCCAACATGATCGAGCGGACCCGGCCGCAGGCGGTGCTGGTGTACACGTCGATCGGCGAGCATCGCCACGCGATCGAGATTGCCGCGCAATATGGCGTGTCGGTAATGGTGGAGAAGCCGCTCACCATTTCGCTTGATGACGCACTGGCGATTCGGAGCATTGCGCGCGACCACAAAATCCAGGTCCTGGTGAACTACGAGACCACGTGGTATTCAAGCAACAAGGCGGCTTACGACGAAGTTCGCGAGAACCGCATCGGCGAGATCCGGCGCGTGGTTGTGCACGACGGACACCAGGGACCGAAGGAGATTGGCGTGCCGCCGGAGTTTCTGAAGTGGCTCACCGATCCCGAGCAGAACGGCGCAGGCGCGCTCTACGATTTTGGCTGCTACGGTGTGGACCTGATGACGTGGCTGATGCACGGTGAGACGCCGCAGACCGTTACCGCTGTGGTCAATCATGACAAGCCGCAGATTTACCCGAATGTCGACGACGACTCCACAATCGTTCTTCAGTATCCGCATGCGCAGGCCGTCATCATGGGATCGTGGAACTGGCCATTCGGGCGCAAGGACATGGAGGTTTATGGTGCAACGGGCTACGCGATCACGGTTGCTGCCGACCAGATTCGCATCCGGCACGAGCATGACGCGGAAGAGCACACAACCACTGCCCCGCCGTTGCCGGCGCGCGAGCGCGATTCGCTTTCGTACCTTTCCGCAGTACTTCGCGGCGAGATCGTGCCCAGGGGAGATCTAACGGCGCTCGATACCAACGTGATCGTGATGCAGATTCTGGATGCCGCGCGCGAGTCGTCGCGGACGGGGCGCAGCGTGAAGTTAAACCGGCTGGGAGATTAGCACGCAGAGTATCGCAAATTAAGGGCCGGCATCCTGCCAACTCGCGAAAACCTGCTCCTACGCCACGGCCGACGAGGCGCGTCGGAGCGCCAGCGAGATCATCAGGCGAGTTACTCCTCTGAAGAGGATGCTGATTCCGAACAGAGTGCCGATAACCCACACCGAGTTTACGGGCCAATGGGCGATGATCATCAAGCCGAGCACGACGGTGACCGCCGCATCGAACAGCGCCCAGCCCCAGCCTGTCAACGGGCGCATTTGAAACGCCAGGACCACCGCAACGACTCCGTATCCAAGCAACATGACACCGAGCAGCAGAGTCAGAGTGAGAAGACCTGCAAGGGGATTCGTCACGAGGTAGATACCGGCGGCGAGGTAGACCAACCCCAGAATCACTTCCAGAGCTATGCGCCCACCAGAATGGGCCTGAAAGGCAAAGACAATTTGGGCGACACCCCCAAAGATTGCGGTCCACGCCAAGATATAGACGGCAACAACGCCGGTTGCCATAGGAGCCATCATCGCGATGATCCCGAGCAAGATGATGAGTACGCCAAGAACGATGGACCATCCTGACGCACGCTTGATTCCACCAAGAATTGTTTCAGTCATGTATCCCTCCAAGTTCAAATCCGATAATGAGAGCCGAATTTCCGCTTGAGCTTCCCGGGACCGATACGATTCTTTGCCACCGATATTTTACGAGATTTGATGAGTGAAACAACTGTCAGAAGCTGACTGCAATCGAGTGATTGAGGCTTGTGGCATCTTTGCGCAGAGGAATGATCACCGAGCCAATTTGGATTTTTGGGAAGCTCTCGCCATGGTTGGGGAAGAGTTTGCGGACCTGTACCGTCGGCCAACTCGGACCTGCTTCAGACCCGTAACCTGCGCAAGGGTACGCATTCCGATCTAGTCACCGCCAAACAGGAAGTAACGGCAAAGAGAGGTTACTCCTGTTTGATCACAATCGGCTGGAAATTATCAAAATTGTTTTAATTCTCCGGTTCGATGCGTGCATTGGCCTGCTGGCAGCAATTGATCGAATCGGTCATTTCCAGAAAAGTGCGGACGACTACTAATTCAGCCGGGTGTCTCCTTCGGCTGAGTCTCGAAGGCCTGAAGCCGCTTGTCCCGCGGGCGCGGCGATTGTTACGGAACGAAGACCTTGATGCGCACGTGCCACTTGGTGCTTTGGCCGGGTTTCAGGGTGACCATGCCGGTGTCCATGGAGCCCCATTCGTTGCCGAAGGGATCGGCGAAGTTGAACTGATCCTCGATGGCGACGAAGTTCTTGGCTGGCGGGGCGTAGGCCTGGATGGTCTTGATCTCAGGAGAAACGCCTTCGATCTTTACGCCGTACTTGGCGGCGGGATCGGTCAGGGTTACCGTGACTACGCCGTTCTTCCAGTCGAGGTGGCTCCAGTTGTCGTCGTAGAAGTTCTTGTCGAGCGGTTTGCCGCCTTCGGCTCGCAGATCGTATTGTCCGCTGACAGGCACGAGCTTGCCGGTTGGAAAGACGTTGTCGTAGTTGTCGACTGTTGCCAGCATGGAAGCGGGGATGTGCAGGCGAACCTGGGTACGGTCGCCGGAGGGAATGTTGAAGTAGGGGTGCCATCCGATCGCCATCGGCTCGGCTTCGGTGCCCACATTGCGCGCCACGACAACAGCGTCCACGGCATCGGCAGTCAGGGTGATGGTGAAGTTCAGGTCGGTTTTCGAAAGCCAGTGACCGCCGAAGTCTCCGGCGTGAATTACGCCTGTAACTTCTTTGCCGCCGGGGATGGCCTTCTCGGTGACATCGTCGGTCCGGGCCTTCAGGATGAGGCCGTGCATGGCGTGCTGCTCGGCTCCGGGCAGCTTGCCAATGTTGTTGGCGGGCAGAGTGATGGTGTGACCCTGCCACTGGGTGGTGAGGGTTTTGCCGTCCGCGGAAAGCTTGCCGCGAATGCGATTGGGATAGGGCACGAGGAACACGGAGCCGAGCCGATAGCCCAGGTCGCCGTTGGCATTGTCGTCCTCGTCAAGCATTTTCTTCGCGCCCGCTATGTCGGGCGAGGCGAGCACGTCGACGCTACCGCGGCCGGGAAAATTGGCGGTGATCTGGAGCAATTCCATGCCGCGCCCGGGTATGACGGTGACGCTGGTGAGTTCCGGCTTGGTCTCGCTGGTGGCGGTGCGCGTGAGGGTGACGATCTTCTGCCCGCCAATCTCGGTGGGTGCCTGGGCCTGTGTGCTCATCACTACCCAGCTTGCCACAGCGACTGGGAGCACGAAGGAAACAACATAGCTGCGAAGAGAAGACTTCATCTCGGTCCATCCCTGAAAGCGCGTGAAAATTTTCCGAAAGCGCTCAGCGGCCGGCTATTCCCGGCGAATGTAAGCGTATTCCGGAAGCGGCCTCATTCTACGACATCGCGCGGCGAGGCGATGGGAAATGAATTGGCTGATAGGCAGCGTTCCGGGCTTGACGGTTTCCATTTCCGGGGTGGCGATTGCCTTTCTGTAAGTAAGCGGCCCGCTAGATCTCAAGAGTGGCGCGGTTTAGGGACGATTGGCAGAAGTGGTTCACTGCACACGCGTTCCTCCCAAGAAAGTAACCGAGAGGGAAACGAATTAGTGATATTGCGCGGTATGCGATTAACGGTACAATTCGAGCCAATCGGTGCGAACTCCATTCAGAGCAGGTACGGTTTCCTTTGCCACTGCTCCGGTCTCCCTTCCACGTTTCGCCTCTTCGGGGCAATCCCCCGAGAAAGGTTCCCGGTCAGAATTATGCGTCCCCTGCATAGGTTGGCTCTTCCTTGCATTGCCCTGGTGTTGCTATCTGGAGTGTTGTCGAGCGGACAGAACGCCGCGTCGAAACCTCTGATCGTTGAGCAAGTGAACGAGAATCAACTGGTGACGCTCAGGGGCAATACGCCGCCTGCAGCGATCGCGAAGAACGATCGTGGGCGGGTCAGCCCTGATATGAGCATGTCGGGCCTGATCCTGGTTTTGCGACGCAGCCCGGAGCAGCAGGCAGCTTTCGACGCGTTTGTGGCGAGCCAGTACGACGCGACGTCGCCGAATTTCCACCAGTGGCTTCAGCCGGCGGAAGTTGGCGAGAAATTTGGTCCCGCGCCGGCCGATATCGCGACTGTGTCTTCATGGCTTGGGAGCCATGGTCTTTCGGTGGACGCAGTTTCGAAGGATCGCATGACGATCCGATTCAGCGGCAGCGCGGCGCAGGTGGAGGGAGCGTTCCACACCGAGATTCACAACCTGCTGGTGAACGGGAAGTCGCACATCTCCAATATGAGCGACCCGCAAATCCCCATGGCACTGGAGCCGGTGGTTCTGGGCCCGAAGGCGCTGCATAACTTCGTTCCGCGGGCAATGCACCGGGTTGGCGGCAAAGTCACACTCAATCGCGAAACGGGCAAATGGGAGCGGGTTAGCGAAGCAGGCGCAAATGAGATCAAAGCGCGCGCCGAGTTCGGATTCACGGGCGGATCTGGAACCAATACATACCAGATTGAGGATGTCGCCCCTTACGATTTTGCGGCGATCTACAACGTGCTTCCGCTGTGGAACAACGCGAGTTCGCCTATCGACGGTACCGGACAGACGATCGCGGTTGCGGGACGAAGCGACGTGAGAATGACCGATGTGGTCACATTTCGAAGCACTTTTGGACTGCCGGCGCTACAAACGGGGCAGTTCAATACCTATCACAACGGCGTGGATCCCGGGTACTGTACTGCTTTGGATAGCAGTAATCTGCCTTGCACGATCGACGATCAGATCGAAAATGCCCTGGACGTTGAATGGTCGAGTGCCGTGGCGAAAGGCGCAACCATTGACCTGGTTGTGTCGCAGCAGACGACTAGCAACGATGCGATCTTCGAATCAGCGCAATACGCTGTTGACAACAAGATTGGCTCCATCGTGAATGTGAGCTACGGGCTGTGCGAATTGGCCGAGGGGACGACTGGGAATACTTCGTATAACAATCTTTGGCAAACTGCAGCTTCGCAAGGGATCGCGGTATTCGCTGCGGCGGGGGATTCGGGTTCCGCGTCGTGTGATCAGGGAGGCGATGCGGGCGGGACTCCATACTCAGCAATATACGGACTAACCGTCAGCGGAATTGCGTCGTCCGCTTTTGATACCGCAGTGGGAGGCACAGATCTTAATTGGGGTTCCACCGCGTCGCCTTATTGGAATTCGACGAATAATTCCGCGAATGGTTCCACCGCGATTGGGTATGTACCCGAGACGACATGGAATGATGTCTGCACGAATCCGCTACTGTTGTCATATTTTCAGTCCATTGCGACCTATCTGAATAAAAACGGGGTGAGCGCGCCTTCGCCAACGAATGCGGAGTCGTCCTGCAATTTCGTTTTGAACTACTACGTGGTAGTCGACAGCCTGGCGGGGGTGGACATCTCTCCGTTTGTCGACACCGATGGCACGGGCGGCGGAAGCAGCAACTGCACCACGAACAATGGATCGACGATAGCAAGCTGCACGGGCGGATACGCGAAGCCGAGCTGGCAGGCCGGAGTGCCCGGCATTCCAAATGACAATAAGCGGGATATTCCGGACGTCTCCTTTTTTGCCGGCAACGGTCTTTTTGGGAGCGCATATCTCATCTGCGTATCGGACTGGGGAGCGTGTTTGACCTCTCCAACCACGACAACTGAGCCGACTGTCGGGGAGATCGGCGGTACCTCGGCTGCGACTCCAGCGATGGCTGGTGTGATGGCACTGATCAATCAGAAGGCTGGATCCGCCCAGGGCAGTCCGAATTCTCAACTCTATGTGCTTGCAGGAAAACAAACCTATTCAAGCTGCTCGGCCGAGACGGTGACTTCTTCGAGCAGCTGCTACTTCAACGACACCGATACCGGAACAAATGCGATGCCGTGCACTGCGGGATCGCCGAACTGCACAGTGTCAACAAGTGGCGATTCGCTAGGAGTGCTCACCGGGTTTGCGGCCGGAACAGGTTTTGATGAGTCCACCGGCCTTGGCTCGCTGAACGTTGCCAACGTCGTGAATGCGTGGCCCGCTTCGACCGGGACGGCCACAGCGACCGTAGCCGCTTCGGCCTCGCCGTCAAGCATTACGAGTGCGCAGGGAACCACAATTACTGTTACCGTGACCGGCGCGAGCGGCACGCCCACTGGAACCGTGGTGTTGACGAGCGGAACCTACACTTCGGCCGCCATGAGCCTTAGCAGCGGAAGCGTTTCGATTCCGGTTGCCGCGGGTGTGCTCGCGGTAGGCGCGGACACGGTCAAAGCGAGCTACAGCGGCGACGGAACCTATGCTGCAGCGAGCGGAACGACCACTGTCACTGTGACGCAGGCTGCTTTGTTGACGCCGACGGTGACTGTCGCGCCGGCCACGAGCACGATTGATGCGGGTCAAACCCTTAGCGTGATCGCGACGGTAACGGGCGCTGGAGTGACTCCTACAGGGAGCGTCACGCTTACTGGAGGCGGATATACTTCGTTGGCGCAGACACTCGCAGCCGGAATCTACACATTTGCCATTCCGGCAAACAGCCTGAGTGCGGGAACGGATAGCCTGACGGTGAACTACGGCGGTGACAGCAACTATGGGGCGGGTATGGGCTCTGCCACCGTGACAGTTACACCTTCAGCCTATACTCTGACGGCGACAGCGGCGACAGTGGCAACTCCCGGCGGCAGCGGGACATCGACGATCACTCTGAATTCGACCACCGACTACACCGGGACGGTAACGCTGACCTGCGCACTGACCACGAGCCCGGCCGGCGCTTCAGACCTACCGACTTGTTCCCCAACGACAGGAACGATTACGGTGGCATCGGGAACGCCAAGTGGGACGGGTTCGATGACCGTATCGACAACCGCAGCGACGACGTCTTCCATGAAGAGGCCGCGCGTTGGCGGATGGGCTGAAGCGGGAGGCGGGGCCGTGCTGGCGCTGCTGATGTTCCTCGGAATCCCCGCTCGACGTCGCGGATGGCGCGCCATGCTGGGGGCGTTCATTTTGCTGGCGACACTTGGCAGCCTCGCAGCTTGCGGCGGTGGCGGATCAAGTGGAGGCGGTGGTGGCGGGAACTCCGGAACTACGACGGGGAGCTATACCTTCACGGTGACGGGAACGGGTAGCGATCCCAGCAAGACGACGCAGACGGCCACGTTTACTTTGACGGTGAACTAACGCTAGCTTCGGTTCGGCAGGCTGGCCCTCCCTGCGGGGAGGGCCAACGTGTTTCTGCGCTGTAATGGGTTGGCTCATTCAGGATGCGGGATGGCGCTGCACGGTGTAACTACAGATAGAATCGCAACAGGTGCGACGCCATTTCTGGGTTGGCCAGCATTTGAAAGTTGACCGGGGCCTTCGATGAAATCCTTACTGCTCGAAGAGTACGGAAAGTTTGCCATTGCCGATATGCCGCGACCGGAGCCCGGCGAACATGAGGTGCTGGTGCGCGTTGCGGCGTGTGGCATCTGCGGCAGCGATGTGCATGGCTACGACGGGTTTTCGGGGCGCCGCATTCCGCCGCTGATCATGGGACATGAAGCTGCCGGGGTGATTGTGGCTGTCGGATCTGTCGTGAGTGCTTACAAGCAAGGCGATCGCGTCACTTTCGATTCGACGGTTTATTGCGGGCATTGCATCTATTGCCGGCGCGACGAGATGAATCTCTGTGATCGACGCGAGGTGATTGGCGTGTCGTGCGGCGAATATCGCAGAGACGGAGCTTTCGCGGAATTCATCGCAGTGCCGGAGCGCATCCTTTATCGATTGCCGAGCAAGATGTCGTTTCCCGAGGCGGCGATGCTGGAGGCGACCTCTGTGGCACTTCATGCGGTGAAGGTGAGCGGCGTAAAGCAGGGCGATACGGCGCTGGTAGTGGGCGCGGGGATGATCGGATTGCTCACTATGCAGGGGTTGCGCGCGGCGGGCGTGGGCCGCGTGCTGATTGCGGACATCGATGAAACGCGACTGACGCTTGGCGAGCTAATGGGCGCGGACGAAGCGCTACGCGGAACGGGCGAAGAGATTGCCAAAGCGGTGTTGGCGCGAACGGGCGGCGTGGGCGCGGATGCGGTGTTTGACGCGGTGGGGCGCGCCAAGACAGTCGCGGAGTCGATTGAGAGCGTTCGCAAAGGCGGCACGGTGACGCTGATTGGAAACATCGAGCCGGAAGTTGTCTTGCCGCTTCAGAAAGTGGTGTCGCGACAAATCAAGATCCAGGGGACCAATGCCTCGGCGGGGGAATACCCGCAAGCGATCGAACTGATTTCAAATGGGCGCATTCAAGTGCGTCCGATGATTACGGCGGTTGCGCCGCTTGAAGAGGGGCCGAGCTGGTTCGACCGCCTGCACGCCCAGGAGCCGAACCTGATGAAGGTTGTGCTGTCTCCGATGGATGAAGCTCGCTGACGTAAGCGAAGCGAGGTCTCGCAATGACGGATTCGCTTTTTGATCTAACTGGCCAGGTTGCCCTTGTGACGGGAACGAGCCGCGGGCTGGGGCAGTATTTTGCGCGCGCGCTGGCGAAGGCGGGTGCCGACCTGGTGCTGACAAGCAGGCGCCGCGAAACTCTTCATGAATTTGAGGCGGAGATACGAAGCTTGGGGCGGCATTGTGTCGGACTCGAGCTTGACGTGCGCAACCAAGCCAGCATTGAGCGCATGATCACGGAAGCCGAAGCAGCATTCGGACAGATTCACATCCTGGTGAATAACGCGGGCTGCAACGTGCGCAAGCCGGCGCTTGAGGTTACGTGGGACGACTGGAACCTGGTGCTTGACACGAATCTGCGCGGGAGTTTTTTTGTGGCGCAGGCCGTTGCGCGGGGCATGATCGCGCACAATTATGGACGCATCATCAACATCGGGTCGGTGACCAGCGTCTTTGGATTCGCAGGACTGGCGCCGTATTGCGCGAGCCGCGGCGGCATTCGGCAATTGACGATGAGCCTGGCGGACGACTGGGGACAGCACGGAATTACGGTCAACTGCCTCGCGCCGGGCTGGTTCAAGACGGAGCAGAACAAGGTGCTCTACGAGGATCCGGAGTGGGTGGCTTATCTCACCGATCGCATTCCGGTGAAGCGCGCGGGGCTTCCGCATGATCTGGATGGCGCGGTGGTATTCCTCGCGTCAGAAGCTAGCCGCTACATTACGGGGCAAACTCTGCTGGTGGATGGCGGGATCTCGACAGGCGCAACGCGCGCGACGGTGGCGCGAAAATAAGTGCGCCAAGCACCGCGATGACCGATCGTCACGGGTAGAAACCCGCTCACAACAAAAAACAATTACCAAACGATTGCAGGTGCATCCAACATGGCACGGGGCCCGGCAGTTGGCTAACTGCCCGATCCTGACGATGCTTGAATTACGCGGTTGCATTCTCAAATATGCAACAGCGCGCGAAGCTTGCACGATCTTCCCCATTACGACCAAAAGACAATTTGCCAGCAAGTCGGCAACCCATTGAGGAGACACCGATGCAGACGACTTGTTATGTAAGGTCGAGACACCCAAAATCTGGATGGTGGATCGCGATGATTGCGCTGATCCCTTTTTGCGTGGTACCTGCCCAAGCGCAGTTCGGCGCAAGCCTTGGCGGCACGGTGCTGGATCCGAGCGGTGCTGCCATTCCGAATGCCACAGTGACTCTGACCAACACCGCTACCCAGCAGACGCAAACGAAAACAACAAATGGCACGGGGTATTACATTTTCAATGCATTGCCACCGGGAAACTTCTCTCTAGACGTGAAGGCGACTGGATTCAAAGAGGACAAGACTGACAATGTTGAAGTGGTTGCGGAGACGCCGCGCAATCTGAACATCAACATGGCTACTGGCGGGGCCACGGAGAGCGTGAGCGTTTCGGCCACGACGCAGCCGGAACTGCAGACCGCGGACGCGAGTATCGGCTCGACGATTACGAGCGACGAGGTGCAAAAGCTGCCCATCGTTGGCGGAGATCCCTACGAACTGCTGCGTACGGCGCCGGGCATTACCGGGGATGCGGCGCGCGCAGGCAACGGCAACTCCGTCTTTCTGCCCAATGGTGCAGGGCCGGGCGGTTCCAACTCCGGCGTGTTTCAGACGGAAAACGGTGTGCAGATCGTGGCAGATGGCCAACGCCAGGCGGACAACAACTACATGATCGACGGTGTGAGCGTGAACTCGCTGACCCACGGCGGCAATGCCGTGGTGACGCCGAACGAGGAAGCCGTCGGCCAGATGACGGTGATTTCCACGTCCTACGATGCTGTCGACGGACGCAACACCGGAGCGCAGATCAAGGTGGTGACGAAGAGCGGAACCAACAACCTGCATGGCGGCGCGTTCTTTCTTTACGATGACCCGGGGTTGAATGCGTACAACAAATACGCTGGACCTGCCGCGGGAATTCCGGTGCGTGACAATAACGCACAGCGTACGTGGGCCGGGTCGATCGGGGGGCCGATCGTGAGGAATAAATTGTTCTTCTTCGCGTCATACTCCGGTTTCAGCGTGCACCAGAACACCATCACGAACGAGTGGGTGGAAACGCCGGAATTCCGTTCGACCTATGTAGCGGATCGACCGGGCGGCATAAGCGCCGGGATCTTGAGCCTTCCGGGCATGACGCCGCGCGTAGTTGCCGTCAATCCGTCGCTTACCAATTGCTCAACGTATGCAGACAACCAGGGGACCTTCCCGCCGGTGAACGGGGTTACGCAGACAGCGACGTCTGGTCCTTATTGCCAGACAGTTGGCGATGGAATCGACATTGGCTCTCCAACTCCGGGTGGCGCTTCGCAATTGGGAGTCTATCCGCGCCTGAGTTACGCGAGCAACCCGGCATCGAACGCAATAACCGGCGGCGGCCTGGATGGGGTTCCCGACCTCTATAACGCGGCGATCAGCAATCCGAGCCATAGCCGCGGGAACCAATTCAACGCGCGCGGCGACTTGAATCTGACTTCGAAGGATCTGCTGGCAGGCGTCGTGTACTTTACCAAGCTCGACAGCTTTGGCCCCAGCAGCACGAATGGTGCGCGTCCACTGGACGATGTGCCATTCAAGCCGCTGAATTCGGCTGCGTCGGCGATCTTCATCCACACCTTTTCCCCGACCTGGCTCAACGAATTACGCGCGAATGGCACGAGGTTTGCGGATAACGGCATCACGGATGCAGGAAACACGGTGGACTACGGTTTGCCATACATCAATGTGCAGTCGCTGCCCGGCAGCATCAATCCGCAGTATGGAGTGGCACAGTCAAGCACGACTCCGGCGGTATTTGCCGAGAATACGTATGAGGTGCGCGACCTGGTCACACACACGTGGGGAGCACATACCCTGCGCATGGGAGCCGAGGTGCGGTTTGAGCAGGACAATGACAACCTCTCCGGCGATGCGCGACCTATATACGCCATGCAGGGGTTGTGGTCGATGCTCAATGATGCGCCGATCTTCGAGCAGATTACGTCGAACCCGAATACAGGCGGACTAGCCGAGACGCAGCGGTACTTCCGCGACCAGGACATCGCGATCTATGCGCAGCATGACTGGAAGATGACGCCGAACTTCACGTTGAACACCGGATTGCGATGGGAGTATTTCACGCCGCTCCACAACAAAGGATTCAAGATCAACTACCCGGTTCTTGGGCCTCCGGGTTCGGAACTCGCAGGCATGACGCTTGTGTTGCATAACAACCTCTGGAACTCCTACAAGAACAATTGGGGGCCGAAGGTGGGCTTCGCATGGCAGCCCGGCGGTGATCCGAAGATCGTGGTGCGCGGCGGATTTTCGATCGCTTACAACCACCTCGACATTGCGCTTTTCAACAATGCTCTGGAGGATGGCCCGAACGTCGCGCTCTACAGTCTCTGCTGCGGCACCAACTCTGCGGATTTCGGAACGCCGCTTGCAGGCGGGTCGATTCTCTATGCTGTCGGGACCAGCAAGTCGCCGTACAGTTTTCCCACCAATCCTGCTTTGGCTACTGGCGTGAATGCCGCCGGCTTCCCAAATCCGTATGGTGGTGGCACGCCAAGCGTGGAAGTCTACGGCGCGCCGCCGGCCACGCGACCGCCCATGAGCTACCTCTACTCGTTTGAAGGTGAGTACCAGATGCCATGGAACTTTACGGCGACGCTGGGTTACGCCGGCAGCGAGGGGCACCACTACGCTCGGCTTGTAGACCAGAACTTCCTCTACGACAACGCGAATTCGCCGGTGTTTGCCGCGTATTATGCGCAGACAGATTCGAATCAGAATTACAACGCGATGAACGCGCAACTCAGGCATACCGCAGGGCACGGCCTGGCATTCAGCATGGTCTATACGTGGTCGAAGTCGCTGGACCAGGTATCCAATGGCGACCTGGCTGATGCATTGGCAAACCAGACTGATCCAGCCAACAACCAGACTGAGTGGGGACCGTCGGACTACGATGCGCGCAATCGCATCACGGCCACAGCTCTTTGGGATGTGCCGAAAATTCACACCAGCAACGGTCTGACGTACGCGCTGGTGAACGGATGGCAGCTCAATGGCATCTATTCGTGGCACACGGCGTTTCCTTACACGCCGGTGACGTTCAATCTGACGACTTCTGCGTTCGTGCCTGGTTCCGGTGTGGTCAGTCCGACGCGCCCGCTTGCCTACTATGGCGGAGTCATTCAGGGTTGCTCCAATGACCTCTACGTGAATGGAACGGATTTCCCCAATCGCGGCGCGGGTGGAACGGCGGGAGGAACGAATTACTTTGATACGACGCCACCGGCGAACTCGCATGCCTATGTGCCGGGAATCGGCCGCAATAGCTTTCGCGGGCCTTGCTACCAGGATCTGGATATGAGCGTGGCCAAGCAGTTTGCGCACGACTTCGGCGAGCATCACACGTTGCTGCGGTTGCAGATGAACGTTTTCAACGTTTTCAATCTTCTGCAGCTTCAGCCGATCACGAACGGCAATTCGAATAACGGCGCGAACATCAACAACCAGTATTTCGGATATGCGCAGGGAGCCGACTCCGGCCGCGTAGTCGAGTTACAAGGCCGAATACAGTTCTGACGATTGCATTTGTTTTGGATGAATCAGCCGGCGGATTCGATTGTTCTGACGGCGGGCGGTGGTGCATCCGCGGCTTGTCCGGCGGCTTCGGTTTGCGGCATGGAGTGCCCCGTGGACTTGCGGACGACGAGCCTGGGGTAGACGGTAATCGTATCGGGTTGGGGATGAGGGATTTCGTTGCGTATGAGAGAGAGCAACGTGTTAGCGGCAACCTGGCCCATACTGCGCAGGGGTTGATGGATGGTAGTCAATGGCGGGTGGTGCATCGATGCGGCCATGATGTCGTCAAAGCCAAGGACGGAGATGTCTCTGGGCACGCGCAATCCGGCTTCGCGCAGCGCTGAGATGGCGCCAATTGCTGTGACGTCGTTAAATGCGAAGATCGCGGTGAACGGCTGCCTGCTTTGCAGAAGATGTCGCGTCATCTCCTGCCCGGGAGCGGGACCCGGCTCGGGGCTTTGCAACTGGACAACAAGGCGATCGTCAATCTCGATATGCAAATCGCGGGCCGCCTGCACAATTGCCTGCCAGCGCAAGACGGTGTCTGAACTGAAGGCCTGGCCTTTGATGAATGCGATTTGTTTGTGGCCCAGCGACTTCAAGTGCGACAGTGCGAGACTGGCAGCCTGATCATGATCGAGTTCGATATTGATGGCGCCCTCGCGACGATCGTGACCTGAAATGGAAACCAGTGGCACTGGCAGGTCTTCATTCACCGGTGAGTCTACGGCGATGATGCCTTCAACAGAACGAGCGAGCATCATGCGCGGATATCCCTCGAGCAGGTCCGCACGATGACGATGGCTCACGACGAAGTAGAAGAAGCCGTCCTTGAGTAACTCGTCCTCGATTCCGCTGATGACGGTTGTCGAGTAGCCTTCGCTGATTTCGGGGACGATGACGCCGATGGTGTAGGTGCGCTTCTGACGCAGGCCGCGGGCCATGGTGTTGGCGACGTAGCCGTTGAGAGCGGCGGCATGGAGCACGCGTTGTTGCGTTTCCTCGGCGATGCGATGTGCTGTTGCCTCTCCGTTGATGATGCGGGATACGGTAGACTGCGAGAGCTCGAGCATGGCGGCGAGCTCTTTCAGCGTAATCGGCTTGATTGGTGCTTTGGCCAAGTCGTTCTGCTCCCGGAAACGCCTTCTACGCGATCATGCGGTAGCGTGAAACCCCGCGCGCTGCATGGCGGTCTTTGCCTCAGGGTTGCGCATGAATGTATTCCAAATCATACCTGTACGAAGGTTCTCCGCCATCAGCACGGAGATTCCCTGGTCGATGCCGAGGACGTCGGTGTCATACCAGTTTGCGGCGGGATGAAACGCATCCAGGAATCCGTAGCGGCCCCATGCCTGCTTGCCCCACTTGTCGCGCATGGCACGGAGAACGGAGATGCAGTCGGTGGGAAGGAATGCGAGTGAGCCGGCCGACGCGCAGGGAACCACGGTGCCGTCGAGCGGTCCCTGCGGCGGCGGACCTCCCCATGCGGTGTAGCCGCCCTGGTAATCGGATGCGGAAACGCCCCAGTAGTCCTCGTTGTACCACTTGGGATAGGACAGGCAGAACGCCTTGTGTGCCCTGGTTGCCGTTACCGAGTTGTCGAAGTAGTTGGTGTAATCGTCACGCTTGTTGCGGAAATCGAACCAGGCGTGGGAGTACTGATGGGTGAAGATTGGGTCGTTACCGCTGATGTAGGTGAAGCCGTTGTAGTGAATGACGGGGCGGGTCCAGTTCTTCCAGTACTCGCCGGGGACGGGGTGGGTGGGAGAGCCGATGGCGAGGAGGTAGATCATCATGAGCTCGCAGAAGTGTTCCCAGCGAGCATTGAGGAAGCCCTCGTCCGGGTGCCATCCCATCGAGAATGTCTTTCCGCCGTTCAGCATCCAGGGCCAGTCCACGCGCTCGTAGATCTGCTGGGCCAGCGACTTGATCTTCGGATCGTCGAAGTATGCGCGTGCGCTGAGAACGCCACATAGAAGCAGGGAAGTATCGATGGAAGACAGTTCCACGCCTTTTACGCGCTCGCCGCTTTCGATATCGCTGAAGTGATAGTAGAAGCCGTGCACCTCGGGAAACTTGTTCAGGTGCCAATCGAGCGTGGTCCTGACGCGCTCAACGATCTGCGCGTGGGGCAGGTACCCGCGCTTGTCGGCGATGCAGAGAGCAGTGAGTCCGAAGCCGGTTGCGGCGATGCTGGCCATGCGGCGCGGATCGCGACTTCCGCTGAGATCGTTGCGCGCGCGATCGAGTACCTGGCCAGTGGCGGGGCTGGCTTGCTCCCAGAAGAAGAGACATCCCTGGCGTTCGAGATCGTCGAGAAAGGCTTCATCGCCGCTCTTTGGCTGCCATGCTGCCGCTGCGAGGAGATTCGAAGGCAGGATCGCGCATCCACCAGCCGCGGCCAGCGATTGAAGCACCCGTCGACGGGTTATGAATGGCGAAGGCGTATCCTGGTTCAACACGGATCTCCTATATTGCCCAGACTGAATTTCGTTGATGCGGAGTGAATCCCGCCACATGAGCGCAATCGATTGCGCACCGCCAATTTTTATCATTCTGAGATTCCAGCGTCAACACATTTCGACGTTGAAGTAAAAGCAGAGGACATGCGACGGCTTGATGATGAGCAGCGCCCGTGGCTTCCGGTCATTCCGCGATTGGGTTTACTTCCGCCTGCTGTTGAGGGCGTCCAGCTTGCTTTTCAACTGTTCGAGCTTTTGTCCCGCTTCACCCAGTTTTCCCTGCGCGGTAAGACGTTGATAGTCTTCGAGATCTCTTGCGGCGTCATGGATGAGCGTATTGAGATCGTCTGACTGTGCCGCGGGATTTATTCCGGCCGAAGTCTTTGAGGGTTGAGCGCCGGCGGACGATTCGGAGGAGAGGCTTGAGGCTTCTCCGCCAAAGAGCGACCGCAGTGCCGCTTCGAAGGTTGAGCCATATGCGAGGCGATCTTGCAGGGCGAGCACGACAAGACGCAACTCCGGCATGGGGCTACGTTCGGCCTGCAGGTAAATCGGCTCAGCGTAGATGAGAGCTTTGCCGCACGGAATGACGAGGAGTGTGCCGCGGCGGACGTGCGATCCCTGCTGGTTCCACAGGGTGAGCTGTCCGGATAATTGCGCGTTCTGGTCGATACGCGCTTCTACCTGGAGCGGCCCGTCGACGAGGCGCGTTTTGGGGAAGTTGTAAACGACGGAGGTGCCATAGTTTGCGCCATCGCTGCGGCCTGCGATCCAGCCGATCAGGTTATTGCGATTCGAAGGCGTGAAGGGAAGGATCTCGACGAATTCGATCGAGGATTCGCCGGGAAGTTTCATCAGCACGAAATTCGGATCCATCGGCTGCGTGGCCTGATCGCCGGATGAGGTCATGCCAACCTCGGAAGCGACAGTCCACAGATCTTCGCGGTTGTAGAACACGACCGGATCCGTCATGTGATAGAGGCCGTAGGCAGTGGCCTGAAGGCGAAGGAGCAATTCGGGATAGCGCACGTGCCTGCGAAGGTCGGCGGGCATGGTCGAGGCGTCCTTAAACAATTGGGGGAAGATGTTTCGGTAGGCGGTGACGATGGGATCGCCTGGATCGAAGACGTAGAAGGTTGTGGTTCCGTTATACGCGTCGATCACAACCTTCACGCTGTTCCGAATGTAGTTGATCTGGTCGTTTCCCAGGCCGTAATGAGTCGAGTAGGGGTAGCTGTCAGATGTGGTGAATGCATCGAGCATCCACGACAGTCTTCCGTCATCGCCAACAACGATGTACGGATCGGAATCGAAGGTGAGAAATGGAGCGAGCGCCTTTACGCGGTCAAAGACATTACGCCGCATCAACAGGCGGCTCTGTGAGTTGATGTCGTCGCTGAAAGGAAGCTTGGTCAGATCGTCCCGGTCAAACGCGATGACGATGCGACGGAGAAACCCGCCGAGCTCGATGCCGCCGGTTCCGTCATACGTGGTCATGCTGTTGGTCTCACCCTGTGGATAGTCAAATTCTTTCTGGCGAGTCTTGACGTACACGTCGGCATTGGTAAGCTGGCCGAAATAGATTTCCGGACGCTTCACCTGGATCGATGGCACCGTGCTCTGGATCGGCATGTTGCTGAGGAGCATGGTGGGTAAGCCTTCGGGCGTGAATCCGTTCACCGAATTCATGGTGATGCCGTAGCCGTGGGTGTAGATGAGCTTTTCGTTGATCCAGTTGCGGCTGCTCTCGGGTAGCTTCTCGACGTTCAACTCGCGTGCCGCGAGCATGACCTGGCGCTCTTCCCCATTGATCTGATAGCGGTCGATGTCGATGTCGGGAAAGTCGTAGTAGGTGCGAATTTCCTGTATCTGACGCAGCGTATCCTGCAATGCGTGCCAGTCCCACAGACGAATGTTCTGGAGCGTGGGCTGATTATTCGGGGCATCGGCGGCTTCAACGGTGATCTCGGCTGGAAACTCGTGTTGCGCCACCTGATCGAGATTGAAGGCCTGGCGCGTGAACTGGATGTTGTGACTGATGTATGGCTGCTCGCGCACCAGTTCGTTGGGCTTGACGATGAAACTGGTCATATACCAGGCGCAGACCTGGATCACCAGGAAACAGAGAACCGCCGGCACCGGGGCAGCAATGAGGCGACTCACGCGCGGACGCAGGACGATATTGGCTGTGGCAATTGCAGCACCGAGGATGAGAGCGGCGCAGATGACTAACGCTCCGACGAGAATCAAGTGGTCATCGGTGTAGGTTACGCCGCCGAATATCGTGTAATCGGCGAGGATTCGATCGAAACGGCCAAGCCATGTTCGCATTGCCACGACGACGAGGAGAAACGCGAAGGACGCGGATAGCCCGCGCCATGGGAAAGTGGAAATACCGTATGAATTGTCTTTGAAGAGCTGCGCGCTGCCGGTCAACAGGAGAAAGAGTCCGGCGATTGCGCAGCCAAAGATAGCGAGCATGAGCAGCCAGCCGAAGACGAATTGCAGAGCAGGCAAGGTGAAGAAGTAGAAGCCAAGGCTCTTGCCGAAGATGGGATCGTGGACTCCGCCGGTGTTCGATCCTGCAAACCAGTACAGGACGAAACGAGCCCACTCGCTCATAAAACTTGCGCCAGCCAAGAGGGCAATGAATGCCGATACGATGAACGCACCGACGCGCAAGACAGGGTCGACCGGGAGTTCGAATGTGCGGCTGCCGAGGACGATGGTTCCGGCGTTGCGCAGTTCATCGCGGCACCCGCGCCTGAGCAGTGAAAACCAGCCGTACAAGATCAGGAATGTCAGGACGAAGGGAAGGGCGAATGCGATCCACTTGAACTGGAGAGTTCTCCAAAACACTTCTGAATAGCCGAGGGATGAGAACCAGAGCGAATCGACGTAGTAGGAGATGGCAGTTCGTGCGCTGAAGAGGATGAGAAGGATAGCCAGGGCAACCCAAAGGAGGGCGCGACGACGCTTTACGGGCGGATCTTCTCGAATTGGATATACGATGCGCTCGTGAATCACGGTTACCAGCTTTCGCCGGTCTTCTCAGGCAGCAATATCCGGCAAGCGCAATTGTACTGCGACCGAATGCATACCGACTGCGGTCACAAATGAAGGATCGTGCATCGGCGAGAGGATTGTTTCGCGCTGCGCGGCTGGGCTGGTTGCGATTTCTACTGTGTCGTTGCCAATCGTTCAGCCGGTTTGCTGGATGGATCCGCGCGAAGGCGGCCGGCGCGCAATTCCCGCCGCTTCATCAGGAGGAAGAAGACAGGGACAAGGATCAGCACGTGAATGGTCGACGTGATCATTCCGCCGAGGATTGGTGCGGCGATCGGTTTCATCACGTCTGAACCGATGCCGGACTCCCAGAGGATGGGTGCAAGGCTCAAGACAACCGCCGTGACCGTCATGAGCTTTGGACGCAGTCGTTGCACGGCGCCTTCGATGGTGGCCTTCTCCAAGTCGTCTTCGGTGAGGGACTGGCCGGAGTTGAGCCGATGGATGCGATGTTCAAGAGCTTCGTGCAGGTAGACGACCATGACAACGCCGGTCTCAACTGCGATGCCAAACAGAGCGATGTAACCCACCCAGACCGCAACGCTGAAGTTGTAGCCGAGTGCCCATTGGAGAAGCAGGCCTCCGGACATGGCGTAGAAGGTGGGGAAGATCAAGACCGCTGCTTCCGCCACGGATTTGAAGACGAGGTAGAGAAGCAGGAAGATTACGAAGAATACAACTGGCAGGATGATCATGAGACGCTGCCTGGCGCGAACCTCGAATTCATATTCGCCTGCCCAGTGCCACGTGCCTCCCGCGGGCAGGGCCACGTTTTTCTCGATCAAACGGGCAGCCCGATCCACGTAGCCGCCGTAGTCATTGGTCTTCAGGTTGAGATAAACGTATCCGGTAAGCGCACCATCTTCGTCGCGAATCATTGCGGGTCCGCGGGAAAACGATACGCGCGCAACCTGACTGATGGGAATCTGCTCGCCTGTAGGAGTAGGGATGAGAGCTTTGCCAATCTCCTGAGGACTGTCGCGAAAGTCGCGCTGATAGCGGACGGCAATGGGGATGCGCTGCCGGCCTTCAACGTTCTCGGCAATGTCAGCGCCGCCGATTTCAGAATTGATCACGCGTTGAATGTCGCCTACAGTCAAGCCATAGCGCGCTGCTTCGGACCGGTTTACTTCGACGTTGAGATAGAAGCCCTGTGATACGCGCTCTGCAAAGACGGAGCTTGTTTCGGACATGCCGGAAAGTACCTGCTGCATCTGGGCGCCAATGTCCTGGATGCGCGCCAGATCCGGCCCTTGTATTTTGATCCCGATTGCTGTCTTGATACCGGTTAGCTCCATGTCGAGACGATTCTCTACCGGCATTGTCCAGGTGTTGGTCAGGCCCGGAAATTGCAGCTTTTCATCCATATCGTGGATGAGCTTTTCGTAAGTCATACCGGGTCGCCACTGTTCGCGCGGCTTCAGCATGATGGTGGTGTCATACATGTCGAGCGGAGCATTGTCCGTGGCGCTGTCAGAGCGGCCGACGGTACCAAAAACAGTGTCGACTTCAGGAAAAGACTTGATGATTCGATCCTGTTGCTGCATGAGAGTGACGGCCTGCGTTATCGAAATTCCGGGCAGGGCGCTCGGCATGTAGAGTGATGATCCCTCATAGAGCGCGGGCATGAATTGGCTGCCGAGCCGGAAGTAGAGCGGAATGGTGACAACGAGAAACACGAGGTTAAGCGCCACGACCAGCTTCCAATGACGCAGGCACCAGTGAAGGATGGGAAGGTATATGGCTTGCGTGATGCGTGCGGCAGGGTTTCGCGATTCGGGGCGGAGTCTACCGCGGAGGCAAAGCGGCATCAGCGCCGGCACGAGCGTGATGGAGAGCAGGGAAGAGAACACCAGGGCCAGCGTCTTTGTCCAGGCGAGGGGGCGGAACATGCGGCCCTCCTGCGCTTCCAGCAAAAACACTGGCAGGAATGAAACAACGATGATGACGAGCGAATAAAACAGCGCCGGGCCGACCTGCTGGGCCGCGCCGACAAGGATGCGATGCCGTTCTTCGCCACTTGCCGGTTCCGTGCGTTCGGCGAGATGGCGATATCCATTTTCGACCATGACGATGGCCGCATCGATGAGAACGCCGATGGCGAGCGCAAGTCCACCAAGCGACATGATGTTCGAGCTTACGTGCAGGAAGTACATCGGGATGAACGCCGAGACGACAGCGATGGGCAGGGTGAGAATCGGAACCAATGCGGACCGGAAGTGAAACAGAAACACGATGCTGACGAAGCTGACGATGATGGCTTCGAGAATCAGATCGCGCTTCAACGTGTGGATCGATTCATCGATCAGCCATGAGCGGTCGTATCCTGTCACGATTTCAACGCCGGCAGGCAAGGACGGGGCAAGCTCTCGGAATCGCTGCTTCACGCCGCGAATGACGTCGAGCGCATTCATACCATCGCGCATCACCACGATGCCGCCCACGGTTTCGCCTTGACCCTGCCAGTCGGCGGCACCGCGTCGCAAGTCGGGCCCGAATGACACGGTGCCGAGGTCGCGCACCACTACGGGTGTCCCGTTCTTCGTTGCCACGGGCACGTTTTCGAGATCCGACAAGGTTCGAATGTAACCAAGTCCGCGGATCATGTATTCGGCGCCGCTCATTTCGAGCACGTCCCCGCCCACTTCATTTGTGCTCTGGCGTACTTTGTCGATCACCGTCGAGGCCGGAATGCCGTACGAGAACAGCTTGTTGGGATCGAGGTTCACTTGGTACTGGCGCACAAATCCGCCAATGCTTGCCACTTCGGCTACACCGGGCACTGTTTGCAGTTGATAGCGCAGATACCAATCCTGAAGCGCGCGGAGGTCAGCGAGGCTGCGTGTATGAGAGCGATCGACGATGGCGTATTCGTACACCCAGCCTGCACCGGTGGCATCTGGTCCGATGGCTGGATGCACGTCCGCCGGGAGCTTTCCTGCGATCTGCTGGAGGTATTCCGTCACCCGCGAGCGCGCCCAGTAGAGATCGGTGCCGTCTTGGAAGACCACGAAGACATAGGAGTCGCCAAACATTGTTTGAGCGCGCACATTTCGCACGCGAGGAGCAGAGAGCAGAGCAGTGACGATGGGGTACGTCACTTGATCTTCAATTACGCTTGGGGGCTCGGCGGCCCACTGCGTATGGATGATGACCTGCACGTCGCTGATGTCCGGCAGCGCATCGAGGGGAACGTGCGTCATGCACCAGACGCCTGCTACCGCGAGCAGGAGTGCCGCCATTATGACAAGGAACGGATTGCGCGCGCACCATGCGATGGTCTTTGCGATCATCACATGCCTCCCGCGACGTTGAGGCTGAGTGCCTTGGTGGCAATGGTCTTGCCGCCGCGTTGAACTGAGACGGTCGCCTGCCACGTGCCGCCGGAGTCGAGTTGCATGGATCCTTCATAGTTCCCGTTTCCGCGCTCGGTCAGTGAGGCAGAGGCACGTTGTGCAGCCATGCCCATGGCGGGCATCGCAGGCATGAAGAACGTGACGATCGCCTGAACTCCAGTTACGGGTCTTCCGCTCGTGCCAATCACTTTTACGAGGATGGTGTTCGCCCCCTTACGCGGAGGAGATGGCTGGGTTGTGAAATCAATCTGCAACTGTTCGGTTGCTTGTTGAGACGCATTGGCGGCTTGCTGCGAGGCGGGGATGTATCCACTCATGGCGCTTTGCAGTTGCGCTTCGGAGTCCACAAGGAAATTCGCAGAACTCACAATGCGGTCACCGGCCTTCAGGCCTTTCAATACGACAATTGAGTCGTCGAGTCTCAGACCGGTCTCGATCTCGCGCGGCTCCAGCGATCCCTGACCCCGGTCGATGAATGTGATTTGACGCGTTCCCGCCTGCAGTACGCCAGAGGCTGGAATTACAAGCTGACGGCCCAGCGGAGCAGCGATGTCGACGTTGACGTACATGCCGGGTTTCAGAACAACGCCGGGATTGCTCAGGACCAAGCGAACGCGCACGGTCCGCGTGGTGGCGTCTACTTCAGGAATGATTTGATCGATGCGTCCGCTGAATTTGCGCCCGGGGTAGGCGTCCACTGAGACCTGCCCGCGGTCTCCGGGTTTAAGGCGGCCGACTTCGGCTTGAGGCACGTTTGCGTATACCCACACGGTGGAGAGATCGGCGATGGTGTAGAGCTTTGTTTCGGGCTGCACGTATGCGTTGGGGAATGCGTTGCGCTCGATGATGTATCCCGACGCAGGAGATTCGACTCCAATTTCGCGGCTCGCGGTTCCTGTTTTCTCGAGTTGTGCGATTTCCGCTTCGGGAATGTCGTAGCGGTGAAGGCGTTCCGCAGCGGCTTGTAAAAGCCAGTTGCCTTCGTCCGCTGGAGTGCCGTGCATATGTTCCGAAACGACGGCTGTCTGATTCTTTTTTGCCAGCAGATATTCCTGCTCAGTGCTGGCCAGATCGGGGCTGTAGATGGTGAACAGCCTCTGACCCTTCTTTACATACTGATACGTCGCGTTTGCGAAGACACTGCGAATCCATCCCGGAAAACGCGTTTGAACATACGAGAGCCGCTGCTCATCCATGGCAACGCTGCCCGGAGCCTGCAGTTCATCGCTTACGTCTTTCATTTCCGCGACGGCAGTGGTGACCCCGATCTCCTGCATTCGCTGGGGCGAAAGCTGAAGTGGTGAGAGCGCGGGTTCTTCCGACTCTGCAGCTTTGGGGTTGATGCTGGCGCCGGCCTGCGATGGCGCTTCGGGGCCTCGTGCCACTACCGGGCCAGTGTCGGTTGGTGAAACAGGCGTCCAGTGATGCCAAAGCATGTACCCCAGCGCGGAGGCGAGTCCCACAGACAACAATGCGCTCACGGCAAACGCGTTCTTCAAAGTCCGCTCTGTCATTTCGTCACCTCCTGCCCGGCCACAGGTGCGCCTACAGCCATCTCCAGGTCGGCCATTTTCATGTTGAAATCTGCAAGTGCATCAATCGCAGCCAGGTCGACGTCAACGACGGTCATCTGGCTGTCGAGAAGATCAAGGAACGACGTCTGGTCGTTTTCGTATGCAATGACCGCGGCATGCAGCGTTTGTTCGGCCTGCGGAATTAACGAATCCTCGTAGACGCGAGCTAGACGTTGTGCCGCGCGGGCCTCGGCCAGCGATTCCTCGATCTGGCCCACGGCTGCGGTCTTCATTGCCGTCACTTCCGCGTTCTTTTCGGAAACTGCCACCGCGGCTTCATTGACCTCGGCGTCGTGCTTGTGTCGATTCAGCCAAGGCAAGCTCATCGAGCCTTCCAGCATGTAGTTGTTGCGTGGATTCTGACCGGAGGGCATGAGCATGTAGCCGGCAGAGACACTGAAGTCCGGCACCATCGTTTTCTTCGCCAGGTCCTGTTCCCTGCGGCTCTTGTCCTCGCCGGCTGCGGCCTCAATGAGGTCAGGGCGTTTCTGCATCGCGGTTGCTATCAGGGTCTCAAGCGAGGGGAGAGGCGTTGCAACTGCATAGTCTCCGCGCACCGTAACCGGAGTCTCGGGCGGGCGACCTATCAGCGTGTTCAAGTGCGCGCGTGCTACCTCCGCATCGCGGTCGAAGCGGATCATGTGTTCGGCGAGACGGGTGAGGGCAACCTGTGCCTTCAGGACTTCAACCTGTGGAATCTTGCCGACGCTGTACTTGATGCGCGCGGCTTCAATGGCTTGCTGCGCGATTCCCACGTGCTGATCGTGGATGCGATTTTCGTCCTGCGCGTGCAGCATGTCGAAGAAGGCTTTGCGTACCTCGACGCGCACACGCAGCCGCGCTGTTTCGAGTTCGTCATTCGCCAATTCCACATCAGATTGCGCGATGTTGGTTCGCAATTCTCTCTTGCCCCGGCCCGGAAATGATTGCCCCAGCATCAGCATGTTCTGCGCGGCGTTGTAGTCCCAGGGCTTGGTCAGTGGTACCTGCCAACCGCGATACATCGCTTGCGGATCGTCGAGCGCGCCTGCCAGTGGAACATGAGCCTGGGCAGCTTCGAGCTTCCGGGCTGCGAGATGAATCTCGGGATTTTCAGCGAGCGCAATGCGCTCAACTTCGTCCAGTGTCAACTCGGGCCCCGCTGCGCCTACGGCGTGCACGCTGCCGAGCAGCACACCCAGGCTGTTCAGCGCGGTTGCATCTTCGGCGGCCTGCGCATTGCAATCAGGCAACGCCAGCGCAAGGCTGACCGCAATCAATATATTTAGTGTTTTCATTGCTCCCTCAAGAGCCGGACGATCTCCGGCCACGTCATTCGCGCCCAAGGCAAAGCTGCGGGCACACGAAGCCTGACTTCAGAAAGAAGAGGGAATTGTTAGATTCTGAGGATGGAACTACGACTGGAAGCGGGCGTCCCGGGCGGGGCTTCGGATATCTGCGAGGCCGAAGAGACCTCTGTCGACGCAAGAGGCTGCTTTGCACTGAAGAAGATGAGAGCCGGAAGACTTGTACCTTCGGATCGCGAAGCCTGTGCGGGAGGCATGCTTGAATCCGACGAGTGCACTTTGCAGCAGGAGGGGTCGGCCATGGCCATCGACGCACCGCAATCCTGCGTCATCTGCCGGCAACATGCGTGAAGCGGAGCCGGCGCGAAACAGGCAATACCCGGCAGTGCTGCCCACAGCACCATGATGACCAGCATGAACCAAGCGGCTTTACTACCCACACGCACAGTGTATACCTGCCCTCAATTTGAATATCCGGTCTGTGTATCTCAACTGACGGTGATTTGAATCACAGGCCTGTCAGGTCGCTCCGGAGCAAGGCGTCGAAATCCATAAGCCGCTTGTTGGTATAACTCTCATTCTGCTTCAGTTCCCCACATCGGCCGGAGTCTTCGATAAGGATCGCAGCCTGCCGGGCTTGAATCCCGGGTCAGGTCGCCAAGCAGGTCCGCAAACTGCAAGAGCTTGCCAAGGCGCGAGCAAGACAAAATCAGCGGTTTACAGGTCGTTGAATCCGTTCGTGTCGGCTACGGGAAGTGCGTCGTCAGGGCGTGCCATCCATACATACAGAGCTGGCATAAGGAACACGCCGATGATCAGATTTGCGATGAGTCCGCCGACGATGACGATGGCGAATGGTCGCTGGGAGTCGGAGCCGATGGCGTGCGACATGGCTGCCGGCAGCAGGCCAAGTGTCGCGACCAGCATGGTCATCATGATGGGGCGCAGACGTTGTACCGACCCTTCGACTGCGGCTTCAACGATGTGTTCATAACTCGATGCCTCAGAGTTGCGTCGCCGTCCACGAACCTGGTTGATGAACTCGATCATGATGACGCCTGTTTCTACGGAGACACCAAAGAGCGCAAGGAAGCCCACCGCGGACGACACCGAGAAATTGGTGCCTGTTAGAAACAGTGCCAGCGGACCGCCAATGGAGGCCATCATGACCGAAACCAGCACAAGCATCGACCACTTGAACGACCGGAACATGGTGTAGAGAATCAGAAAGATGGCCAGAACAGTAATGGGTATTATGAGGGCCATGCGCTTATCGGCACGCTTTTGGCTGGCGTATTCGCCGGCCCATTCAGTGTGGTAGCCGGGGGGCAGTTTAACGTTGTGTTCGACTTTGCTGATTGCCTCTTCCACAGTCGAGCCGAGATCGCGCCCTACGACAGAGAACTTGATGGCGATATAGCGTTGACCGCCCTCGCGGTTGATGGCTTCGGCGCCGTCATCGGTCGAGACCGTTGTGAGTTGCGCCAGAGAAACGCGTTCGCCCGATGGAGCAAGAAGGCGAATATTCTCGATGGCTGCGCGCGTGTCACGGTATTGCTGTTTGTACCTCAGGGTTACATCGTAGCGAGCTTCGCCCTGCTGCAGTTGCGTAAACGCGCCTGCGCCTACTGCGGTCTGTACGGCATCCTGAATATCAGCGACGTTAATGCCCCATCGTGCTGCGGCCGCCCGATCCACTGCGAAGTTGAGGTTGGGCTGACCGACGATGCGAAAAATGCCAAGATCGGCAACGCCTTTCACTGTCGCCATTTGAGCCTGAATTACATCAGCAGTGCTCTCAAGCGTGCGCAGGTTGTCTCCGTATAGCTTTACCGCGAGCTCGCCCTTTACGCCGGAGACAGCTTCTTCCATGTTGTCAGAGATGGGCTGCGAAAAGTTCCAGATAACGCCGGGAAATTTCTCGAGTTCGCTGTTCATGGCGCTGATCAGGGCTTCCTTATTCTGATGGAAAAATGGACGCCATTGGTCTTTCGGCTTCAAGTCGACGAAGTATTCGGTATTGAAGAAGCCCGCTGTGTCGGTGCCGTCGTCGGGACGTCCGGTCTGGCTAACGACTTGCGTCACCTCTGGAAAGGAGGCCATGACGATGCGCGCCTTGTTTGTGAAATCGATGCTGGCAGTTGGGCCTTCGCTTGGGGGGAGCGTTCCGCGAACCCAAAGAGATCCTTCGTCGAGATGCGGAAGGAACTCCGAGCCGATGGGGCCGCCGAAGATAAGGTAAAGCGAAATGAGAAACAGAACCGCGGAAATGCCCACCGTGACACGACGGTGTTCGATCGCGGCCCGGACCGCAGTGCGGTAATTCACCACGAGCCATTCCATCAGCGGATTCTTCCACTCCTTGGCGCCCTTGCTGAATACGATTCCCGCCATAACGGGAGCGGCGAGGATCGCAAATACCAGTGCACCGAGCAGCGCAAAGCTCACCGTCCAGGCCATGGGCTTAAACAGGCGGCCCTCAACTGCTTGCAACGTGAAAATCGGCAGATAGGAGGTGATGATAATGCCGCGCGCAAAGAATACCGGTCGCTGAACCTCATGGGCGGCTTCGCGAATCTTCTGCACAGGGGTTCGTGTGTCATCAGCATTGGAGAGATGGCGAACGATGTTCTCGATCATTACCACTGAGCCGTCGACGACCATGCCAAAGTCCAATGCGCCGAGCGACAGCAAATTTGCCGGGATATGACTCAGGTCCAGGCAAATCGAAGCGAACAACAGGGCGAAGGGAATAGTGAGCGCGACAATGATCGCGCCGCGAACGTTTCCCAGGAACAGAAACAGAATGATGGAAACAAGGATCATTCCCTCTGTGAGGTTGCGCTCAACGGTGGCCACCGTGAACTTTACGAGGTCAGATCGATCGAGGAACGGCACGATTGTGACGCCGGGGGGAAGAATGCCCGGGTGGTCCTTATCCCCGTTGAGCTTTTTCACTTCTTCATGAATGCCCTGCAGAACTGGATCGGAGTCATCGCCCTTTTGCAGAAGCACGATGCCTTCGACGGTGTCAGGATTGTCGACAATGGCGCCGTCAGGGCGATGTGTTGCGCGCCCGATCTGGCCAAGGCGGATCTTGGGGCCCTGGGTAACCGTGGCAATGTCCTTGATGCGAATCGGTGCGCCGTTATTTGTCTTGACGACCGTATTCTCGATGTCTTGCACTGTGTTGAAGAGACCGAGCGATTGCACATTGATTTGCTGCGCGCCTTCCTCGATAAAGCTGCCGCCGCCGTTCGTGTTATTGGAGGAGATTTGCTGCTCGACCTGGCTCATCGACAAGCCGTAGGCAACCAACTTCTCCGGATCGAGGCGGACCTGGTACTCCTTGGTGGGGCCGCCGAAGCTTGAGACATCGACTACGCCGGGAACGCTTTTGAACGACTTCTCCAGCGTCCAGTCTTCGAGCGATTTCTTTTCCATCACGTCGTAAGACGGATTTGCGCTTTCGAGGGTGTACCAGTAGATTTGGCCGACCGGACTCCAATCAGTGCCCATTTGCGGGACAAGGTTGGAAGGAAGGTTCACCTGGCTCAGGCGCTCGAGCACATGTTCGCGATTGATATCGCTGGTGGAGCTATCGTCGAAGATAAGCATCAGGCTCGACAGCCCTGCAAGCGTTGTCGAACGCAAATGGGTGAGATGGGGAATGCCGGCCATCTGGATTTCAACCGGCACCGTTACTTGGCGTTCAATCTCTTCGGCACTTCGGCCGGGCCACTGCGTGATGATCTGAACGTAGTTGTTGGCAACGTCCGGATAGGCTTCGATGGGGAGATTGCGAAATGAGATCACTCCCCAAATCGTGAGTACGAACATCCCGCCGAGCACCAACCAGCGGTTCTTGAGTGCGAAATCGACAAGCGAGCGCAGCATTATTCGTTCCCCGCCGTTTCGAGAAGCAACGCGTTGGTCACGACTTGCGTGCCCGGGGAAATGCCGGAGAGAATCTGCTGCCTGTTTCCTTCGAGCATAATGCCGGCTTGCACTTCGGTACGCTTGAACTGGTTTCCGCCTGCCGGCACGAAGACCCAGTCGCGATCGTGGAGATGAAGCACGGCATCTGCCGGAACCACGGTGTAGGTTGCCTTTTTCAAGCTGGAGAAGGTTGCCGTGACAAACATGCCGAGCTTGAGAATGCCGGGATTGGGTACCTCGAGACGTACCTTTGCCGTGCGCAATGAGGGATCGAGCACGGGGCCGATGTCGCTCACGCGACCCTTCAGCGGACGATCGGGATAAGCAGCAATCTTGATCGTTGCCTCTTGGCCGAGTTGAAGTTTGGGGATGTCATTCTCGTAGACATCGCAGAGGATCCAAACGGTGGAAAGATCGGCGATGGTAAACGCAGTTGCCGATCCTGAAAGCGTAACGCCTGCGGCGGCCGCGTTGGTCACGTTCTGTCCGATGACGACGCCCGAAATCGGCGCGTACACGTTGACAACGCTACCGGGGTGCTTTTTGTCTACGCCGTAGATCTTTAACTGGTTGTCGGCTGCCTCAAGATCGGCTTGTGCATCTTTCTCCGCATCTTCTGCCTGCTCAAGCATGGCTTGCGAGAGCGCGCCATGCTTATAAAGGTCGTCAGCGCGAATGTAGGCCTTGTTGGCAAGTTGCTCATCATTTACGGCCTTGAGATAAGCATTGAAGGCGGTGGTGATGTCAGGGCTCTGCACGCTGAACAGCAACTGGCCTTTTTTCACGTTGTCATCGAGACGCGTCTTGATGTCGACGACTCTTCCGTTTGCAAGCGAGATGACAGGAACCTCGCGAGCCACGTCGGGAAACACAGTTCCCGTGACCTGCAGTTGCGCGGGGGCTTCCATCTGTCCCGCGGTCACAATCGGGAATTTCGACACATCTTTCTGATCAATGGTGATCAGGTTCATGTCGGAGACCGGGATCACCTGGGCCGGTGGCGGAGCCCCACTACCTTCTTCCTTGCTTTTGCAGCCGCAAAGAATCAGCGGCAAGGACATCACAAGTGGGAGAGCCAGGGCAGGGATATTTTCGGAGATGCGTTTCAGGAAGGGTTGGGTCATTGGATCACCTCTTGTCCCACAGCCAGATTGAGTTGTGCAGCGGCGGTTAGATAGGCGCCAATGAGCTGCAGATATGCCTGCTGAACAGCGCGGTAGTCGCTTTGTGCGTTGAGAAAATCCATGAGCGAGGCGCCGCCATGCTGATAGGAATATGTAATTGTGTCGCGGACGCGCGTAGCCTCGGCGGTGTACTTCTCCTTATAGGGCTTGAGAAGCTCGATATTGCTCCTGACCTCCGCATACGCTGAGTCCACATCGCTGAAAACCTGGGCGCGAGCTGCCTCACTGGCCTGGCGGCTGCGATCGATATCGATAAGCGTCCGCTGCTTCTCGCCCTGGTTTCGATCGAAGATCCTCAACGGTATGCTAACGCTTGCACCGAGCGTCTGAATGGCATTTGGATTGTTGTTCGACGCGTTATAGGTGTACCATCCGGCGAAAGTTGGATCGGTCGATCCGTTGGCTTCGGCCAGCTTGTGGTTTGTCTCGGCCTGTTGGATCGTCTGCAGCGCGGCCTGAAGATCAGGACGCGTGGCAAGCGCGGTCTGGCGAAAGTCGTCCAGTGGCTTTAGATCTGCAGAGAAATCAAAGCTGCCGGTGACATCAAATTGCTCGACAGGAGTGCGGTCATTGAGCAACTGAAGCAGTTGAATCTTTGCGGTTCGCAGATTCACCTCGGCGCTTTGCAGGGCGGATTCGTACTGCACGCGCTGCAACTCGATGCGGTCGAAGTCGACCTGCGCTATGTCACCAGCGTGAAGGCGATCGCGGCTGAGCTCAATAATGTGGTCGTAATACTCCAGTTCCGCTTTGGCGAGATCGAATTGCGCCTTGGACTGAAGCGTATTGACGAAGGCCCCGCGCAAGGTGAATTCAAGGTTGCGTTTCGCGTCGTCGTACTGAGATTGGGCAATTCGCGTGCCCTCTTTCGCGCTGTCCAGACGCAGTTCGCGCTTGTGGTCGCGCTCATGCAGATAGCTGACGTTCGGCACTACGTCGGTGCCCGCCAAAGGCTTCCATACTCCGTCGTGCGAAGCAATCTGCGTACCGTCAGCGGAGAGGGCGAACTGCGGGTTGGGTCGCAAATAGGCGGTGATCTCCTGGGCCCGCGACTCGTCGACGGTGAGGGCATTTGCTTTCAGCGAGGGGTTCGCAGCTTCAAATCTTGACTTAACCTGATCCCAGGTCAGGCTCTGCTGCGCGGGGCAAACTGTCCCTGCCGACAGGAGCAGAACTACCACTCCTCCCGAAAAAGGATTGGAGAATCTTTGCTTCATATTTTGCCTCAGTGTCCTGATTACACACTCCAGTATTGACGAATAAAATCGACACACGAGCCCTGGGTTAAGAAGGCGGCCAAATCAGAGCCGAGGAGGCTGTTTTCGCGAGGGCACTCAAAGGATCTCTGCGGTGCGGCGACCCTCGAATTCTATCTGGCGGCCAGTTTTCTCACGCGGTCAGCAACGAAGGGGGCGAGCGGGGCGAATGAAAAGCCAGAGAACCGGATTGAGGTTGCTGCATGCGTGGCCGTGTCTTCAAGTTTGAGGACGAAGAGTTGAAGCGCAGAATTTGCAGCACCAAGGCCGATTGATCGTTTCCAGTTCGGGTAGGCAGCGCAAGCACCAGGCTGCACGACTGACCGAACGGACCCTTCAAATGGCACGGCGCCTCGCCGAAGGAAGGGAAATCTTCAACGCGCGCCTGGCGGAATCCTCCGCGCCCGTCGTTGAGCCAGACCTGAAGGCGTTTATGCGTAAAAACCTGCTCGACGACGAGGTCGGGTGTTCCATCCTGGTTCACATCCAGTGCCGAAATCGTCAGGGCCGTCTCATTGGACTGGAAAGTTAGTTCGCGGTCCGTGCCGGACGAAACGTAAAGCCGGATGCGAAACACCTGCCGGCCTTCGAGTTGCCCCGCGTCGAGCAGGACCGCTCCGTCGGGACGCATATCGTTATCGAAATCCGCTGCAACGAACTTCTGCCCAAAGGAACTGCTCAACAAACTTTGTGTCTTCCCGGCCTCAGACAATGCTCTGCCCAACCCGTCCTGCGCCCGGACAGAACGGGCATCGAGTGCGAGTGCAATCAAAAGAAGCCAAAGAAATGGGGAACGAACTCTCACATGCTTTCTCCAAGTATAGATTTTCCCCAATTCCGGTTGCAAATCGCCCATTTTCTGAGCTTTGGCCAAGATGCAAGGAATGCCTGAGACAAGGCCATGCCGAAGGCCGTTATCTTTCCCGGTTCGCATGGGATGGTCTAGACGCGTTGAACAATTCTCAATGGCCAGAAATCATCATTGTCATTTACACAGACAGTGACGCCGCGGCGTGCCGCGTGCACCACTAAATCCTTTGAGCGCATGCGAGCGAGTCTCAGAATTTCAAACTGAGTTGCCATATCTATGCACTGTGCTCGCTGAGAAATGCTGCGGCCATGCGCGAGCGGCGACACTTCAAAGTCAAATGATGTAAGCGGAACCGGCGGCTTTCGCGGCACCGGTCCTGCCAGCGAAGGGGGAGGCGGAGGCCCTGGACGCCGATGACTACATCGGGTCTGAGGAATGCAGACACAGCCTCACGCTAATCCAGGGACTTGAACTTCTCTACCCTGACGCATTCTCTGAGTCATTTGTCATCCTTTGGAGTAAGTCCCGAGTGCTGATGTTCAGGGGAAGCCTCTCTGCTCTCCCGCCGGATGTGCTTGTTTACGTACATGGCGGCATCGGCAGCGCTGAGGAGGCTATCTTTGGTCGTACCATCCTCTGGGTAGAGAGCAATACCGATACTGGCAGAACCATGGAGGACGTAACCTTCTGCGCCAAATGGCGCGTCAAGCGAGCGCTCGAGCCGACGCGATATTTCCTCGACCTCCGCGCGAGTGCGGACCTTTGGAAGCAGCACCGCAAACTCATCGCCACCGAGCCGGGCCAACATATCGTGACCGCGGAGCTGACGTTTCATGCGGTTTGCAACTTCCTGCAAGTAAAGATCTCCAACCTGGTGTCCGTAAACGTCGTTTACCTGCTTGAAGTCGTTGAGATCGATATAGACCAAGCCGAAGATCGTTGCATTCTGACGTGCCTCTTCGATCTGCCTTTCCAGGTAGTTCTCCAGCGAGAATCGATTGTGGATGTCGGTGAGGAGATCGAACTCCGAGCGGCGGACGAGATCGGTGTAGAGCCGCCGGGTCTCGATGGCCAGGGTGGTCAGCGCCGCCGCCGCGAAAAGAGTCTCCAACTCGGCCGCGTGTTGCTTGGTGAGTGGATCGAATGCGGCATAAATGCTTCCCAGCGGCGGCCCCGTGCGGGCCGAGATCGGTTCGTGAACGACTCGAAATGGTGTGAGGTTGGGCGGGCAATTTCCAAGTTGAGCGCCATCGACGATCTGGCACCAGCATGGGGCGCCGCGCAGCCTGAATGAGACCAACTCGGTAATTTGTTCAATGATTTCGACGAGAGGGCGAGAACCGTTGATGTCTTCAAGAATGCGGCTTCTGCGACGCTCGATATAGGCCATCGAAGCGTTTTCCCGGCGCACTTTGCGTTCAATGAGCCAGCCCCTCGCGCCGGCCGCAAACAGCAGCAAGAGCAGGATAGCCACGAGAAGAACCAGATTGCGAACGCTGAGGAGTGGTGGACTGGCGATGACGGAAATATCGTCGAAGGAGCGAAGCAGGATGTTGAATGGCACTTCTTGTTCGGTAGGATCGATCGAATTGGCTTGAACCGCCATGCAGATGCCGGCGACGCGGACTCTGGTTCCTGCCGAAATCTGCAGCATCGGGCGAAGGGGTCTGTCAGCGGGAGGATGGCGATACACCGCAGTGAAAAGTTTGCCCTCCGAGGACAGAACAAACTCATCCTGCGAGCCTTCTCTGACCGCAGCCACAACCTGCCCCTCGAATGAAATCAGGTCGCTTTGATGGCCGTCAGGGTCGCCGCTGTTCCACAAAGTCAGTTGGCGCCAGGTCGATGGACGCGGCTGGATAGGCTCGAAGATGTTGGTGTCCTGGATTTCACCGTCGGTCAGCGCAAGGAAGCCCTCGTGAGCGTCTGGAAATCCCGTTGCAACGGCTATATTTCCGACCCGTAGCGGAATGCTGGACCGGGTCGAGATCCACAAGCTCTGGGTGCCATTCTGCAAAACTACAGCTGAACCTGGCTGATAGTAGGTGAGTGTTCCTTTTACTCTGACTCTCTGTGTCACGTCGTGGACGTAAGAACCCGAAAGAACCTTGTCCATCGCTGTGAAGGGGAGGGAGTCGGGGTCTGTTGCGGCGGGCTTAATAAGCTTCACATCCGCGACCGAAGGAACCTCAAGGAGGATTCCGATGAGTTGCATCTTGCTGTCGAATTTCCCTGATACCACTCCGGTGACTTCAACTTCGGCGTCCAACAGACCTTTGAATTTGCTCGCATCGGTTTCCACGACGGTTGCGTCGATCGGGCCACCGTCCATCAGCAACTTCAGGTAAATGCCATGCATATTGCCGAAGTTCACTATGTCTGCACTGCGGAGGATGGCTCGCACGGACACGAGCATGCAATCGTCTTGCGCCCGGATCAACTGCTGAAAGTCGGCTGCTACGGGCTTGGGAAGTGCCCCATGTCGAAGTACAGTCACGCTGTCACTGACGATATCTGTAGTGAAGCTATCCCGTGTTTCTCCTCGCACCAGTATCCGATCGCCAGGAGCTAAGTTCTCATATGCTTTTGTTTCAACATAGATCGCTTCGTCTCCATCCTGCACGAACAGATCAATGTCGCTCGTGTTGTAATAAGTAACCGTGGCCTCAAACGCAACGGGCAACCCGGCTAGGGCCTGAGCCTTGGTCAGGGCATGAATGGCATGGAGAGAAGTGATGGCTGCAGGTTCTTCGACGCAGGTTGCCGGGGCCCATGCTACAGCGACCATCACGACGAAAAAAACCAGGTTCCGCGCGAAAGTGGCCCGCATCGAGCCCGCGACGAGCAGCCTGATTTCCATTAAATTCCCCATCCTTCCTCTATCCATCTCGTGCTTTTTGGAGTATTCGCGCGAGACTGGCCAGGAAGCTCTGCAAACGCTTGAAAAGCCTTTTGAGTGAGCCTGATGATACTCCCGTCCGACCCGACAGAGCCACAACCAACGCACAGCACAACACGCGTTCGTAACCTTCGTGAGGCGGCCCAGGCATAAAGCGCTTGCGCGCCATGAGCTGTGCCTTTTGAGTTGGCCCGATCGCGGAGATCCGGTCGCTGATTTTGTGGAATTTAGGAGGGAGCGTTTTCGACGCTATGCCGTGAGCAAGTCTTGCGGTAGTTCACGGCCCCTCTTTCAGAGGCATCCGAGTGCGCCAGGTATGCGGAGGGCTTCCGCGATTGTGGCGCCCATGCATCAATGGTCATGGAGCGAAGACCCAAATTGCACAAAAGATCGCGTCCGAACCAGAGGTGCTGGTCTCGTGTCCAAAGCCTCGCCAAACAATTACGCGAGTTTGGTCACAACGCCGATCTACTGCGCGTAGCGCCAGCGCATGGTCGGGTTAATGCCGCCGGCTGAGATAACACCACCCTGAAGAAAATGGCCCTTCAAGTACCCTCCGGAGAGTTGCGATCCATCCGCATACTTCAATTCCACTCTTGAATTGTCTCTGGGATGAGAATTGGGGTCCTTAGGGTTGAACTTGCGCCATTCGCTCTTCATAGATTGATTCTATCACCGAGTGAATTTTCTCACCCCTGGGGGACGTCGTGAAGGATATGGCGTTCATTGTGAGATCGGGATGAATTCAAGGGCTCCTAAGCAATATGCCGCTGGGAGGCCGTGACCAAGCCATTCATCTACGGTCCACCTCTGCTTTCTGCTGCATCAGATGCAGGCGCCTCTAAATCACCTCCCGAGCCACGAGTTCAGAAATGCCGGCTTTAGCGCTTCCGATTCGCCCAGTCGGTGTGGTAGCCACTCATGATCTTCTCCTCCAGATCTTCACTTCTTGGAATAGCGCATGTTCTCGAGATCGGCGATAAGTTTTGGCCCAGTGGGGTTCCAGCCCAGCTTTTCTCGCGTCTGTGCGCTTGAGGCCCACAGGTCCATGTCCGCGAATGATCCCAGCCAGCCGAAATGCTCCTTCGCTTCCTCTGGGGTTTTGCCGACGACCGGCAGGTTGAGGCCCCGGCCAATGGCGGTGGCGATGTCTTTCAGCGACACGCCTTCTTCGGCGATTGCGTGATACCAGTCGCCAGCGGATCCCTTTTTCCAGGGCGAGCCGGTAGAGGCTGGCGGCATCGAACTGGTGCACAGCGGCCCACCGGTTGCTTCCGTCGGCGACATATGCCGACACGCCCTTCTCGCGGGCCACCGCGATCAAATAGGTGATGAGCCCTTGCTTGACTGTGTCGTGAACCTGCGGCAGGCGCATCACGCCGGACCGGAAGTCTTTGATTACTGCCGGCGCCCTGGCGCATCGGGTAATCTCGAAGATCTGGAAAGCTTGCGCAGCGGAGCGGCGGCAACGGATGCGGTGATTCACACCGTGTTTGTCCACGATTTTTCGAGATTTCAGGAAGTCTGCGAAATCGACAAGCGCGATCGAGGCGATCGGCGGTGTGCTTAAAGGATCCAACCATCCGTTGATCGTGACGTCCGGCGTCGCCGCTGGCACAGGGCCGCGCCGCGACCGAAAACGATGCGCCCCCTCCTGTTTCCGCCTTCTATCCTCGCGCGTCCCAGGCGACGGCGGTGGCATTAATAGAGCGGCGAGTGACTGTGCCGGGATAGGGAACGCCATTCCGTTTTCACCACCGGCAAAAAGCGCCACTTGCCTTCGACCTTGGTATACTTCTTCAGGTTCGCTTTGGTGTTGTTCGCACCCTCCATCGCTTACCATCCACCAGCGGACAGCGCGGTGCAGGAACCTGCGAGAGGCATCCTCGCAATGCAACGAGTCCCGCTAGCTGTAAGTTTGGGAAGTGAAATCCAAGTTGATCCGTTGTTGGGTCTAAGGGCGGGAGTAGTTCAGTGGTAGAACGTCAGCTTCCCAAGCTGAATGTCGCCGGTTCGATCCCGGTCTCCCGCTCCATATCATCAATAAGATACGCGATTTTCGAAGTGGAAAAACCTGCAAACGATGTTGATCTGATTGCCGCGTTCTCCAGCTCAACGGTGGAGCAGCCTGACGACGATAACGATGACGAGTCGCTAGAGCTTTAAGCGATAATCTGATCAGGGCAAATGTGAATTCTCCTCGGAAAATGACAATGCTGGTCGGGACGGCTGCCGTGTTTGCACTTGGTCTGACGGCGGCAGTTGCACAAACCGACCCTGGGAAGCTCGCCTTCTCACTGGAGCGAGAGGGAAGGCTGCCTGAAGCGGAAGCAGCGTGGAGCGCGCTCGCGAAGCAATATCCCACCAACCCCGAGCCACTCGCGCACATTGGACTCATCGAGTCCCGCGAGGGGAACTACGCCGAGGCAATCAAGTACTACATGAGCGCGATGGCCCTGAATCCACGCATGCCTGGATTGCAGCTGAATCTGGGGCTTGCCTTTTTCAAGGCAGGTGATTACAAGCGAGCGATCGCAGAATTGGATCCGTTGCTCAAGGCACAACCAGATAATCAGCAATTGGTAATCTTGATCGGGATGTCGCACTATGGTCTGGAACAGTTCTCAGAAGCTTCTCCTCTGCTGAAGCAGGCTTCCGACCGCGATCCAGCGAATCTCACACTCCTGTTGACCCTGGCGCACAGTTGTCTGCTATCCCATCAATACCCTTGCGTTCTGGATGCATACCATCGGCTAATCGCACTGAACGCGGAGTCAGCGGAAGCCGACATGCTGGTCGGAGAAGCGCTCGACGAGATGAAGGATCACGAGGGAGCAGTAAGAGAGTTTCGCGCTGCGATTGCGGCAAATCCCAAAGAGCCCAATGTGCGTTTCGGATTGGGATATCTATTGTGGACGAAGGGGCATGACCCAGAGGCGGCACAGGAGTTTGAGGCGGAGCTTGCGAATGATCCGCATCATGTACAGGCAATGCTTTACCTAGCCGATACAAAGATCCGGATGAACCAGATGGACGATGCAAAGCCTCTGCTGGAGCAGGTCCAGAAGATGGATCCGGATATCGCGATGCAGCACCTTGATCTCGGGATCGTATATGCGGACGAAGGCCGGAAGCAGGATGCTAGGACCGAGTTCGAAGCGGCTATAAGGATTGCGCCAACCAATGTGAATGCGCATTACAGGCTGGCGCGGCTGTATCGTTCGATAGGAATGACCGCTGAGTCGAAGGTCGAATTCGACAAGGCGAACAGCCTGAATAAAGCAGAGGACGAAAGGCTGCTGAAGATCATGTCGACGATTCCGTCCGCGAAAGACAGTTCCGCCGGAACCAAGCAGTCGCTTGAGAAGTAAGACGCTTCGACCGCTCCTCGACAATCCCGCAATCAAAAGCCCTGTTCATCGCAGAAGCAAGGCGCTCTGAACAAACAAATCAGGCCGGAGCGGGGAGCTCCGGCCTGTTCAGGAGAGTGATGCAATCTGGGAACTAGAAGTTGAACTTCGCTCCGAGCTGGATGCGACGCGGCGAGTGTCCAGCGGTTACCTGGCCAAAGCTGCTGTCTGCAAGTGCACTGTCGACGGTCTCGAAGCTTTCGTGGTTGAAAGCGTTGAAGAACTCGCCGCGGAGTTGGAAGTTGTAGCGGTCATGGAACGTGATGTTCTTGATGGCTGCCAAATCCCAGTTGTTGTAACCGGGACCGAGCAGGCTGCCATTGCCTTCGCTGCCGAAGTGGTAGAGGGCCGGGGCAAATGAGGACGTGGAGAACCATGCGCCAACGTTCTTGGTCCTCTGCACCGGAGCGATCTGATCTGGACGGGGAGCACTAATGCCGAGGCCCACGTTCAGGCCGTTCGGATCCCAGGGGTCGTGCGGCTGCGAGAGCGAGAACGACTGGCCGGAGAAGAACGAAGTGATGCCGGAGACCTGCCAACCGCCGAGGAGCTTGCCCTCAAAGCCTTGCTGGCCCTTGAAGAACGGTAGGTCATAGACATAGTTGGCCGTGAAAGTCTGCGGCTGGTTGTAGGAGGACGGGCCGTAATCGAGCGAGAAGTCATAGCTGTTGGTGGCTATGTTGCTGCGGTCCGAGGAGTTGGTGGTGAGGTCCTTGGAGTAGGTGTACGCCAGGCCCACCTGGAGACCATGAGAGTGGTGGTTGAGGCTGACCTGCAGGGAGCTGTAGTTGTTGGAGAAAAACGGGGCGCGGGCGGTAATGCCGGCGTAGCCCGCGAAGGGACGGATGTAGTTGACGCTGGTGCCCGGGCCAAGACTCGGGTTGGAGTTCACGCCGAGGCGTGCACCAACGGTAGGCTGGTTTTCGTCGTACTCGCCGAGCAGGTGACGGGCCTCATTTCCAACGTAGGCCACTTCCAGAACGGTGCTGGGCAAGAGCTGATGCTGAATGCTCAGGTTGTAGTTGGCGTAGTTGGGAACCTTGAAGGTGGGGTTGCCGGTTGCCGTGAGGCCGTTGGGGCCGAGGGGAACCGAGGTCGAGCCACTGGTGATGTTGTCAAATGGAGCGTTGACGATGGTGACTCGCTGCGCGAACGGCGGATTGCCGAAGGCATTCTGTTCCCAGATGCCATCGAGCAGGCGGTCATAGAAGATGCCGAAGCCTCCGCGAAGGACTGTCTTGCCAGTGCCGAACAGGTCGTAGGCAAAGCCAATGCGGGGAGCAAAGTTGGCGTTATAGTTGGGGTTGACATACGCGCCAAACGGCGAGCACGAGGACAGGGGCGCGATGGCCATGGCCGCCGTACATGCTGCACCCTTGGGAAAGATCATGCCGTTGGTGTAAGTGGAGGGGATAAGCTGCCAGCCGTTGATGTATTGCCCGGCGACAAAGTTACCAGAGCTGGGATCGATTTGCGGCGCCAGCTGCGAACTGTAGTAACTCGGGTCGAAGTTGGACAGCGTATTCTTCACATCCGTGACGGAGGGCAGACGGCTCCATCGCAAGCCGAGGTTGAGAGTAAGACGTCTCGTGACCTTCCAGTCGTCCTGGGCATAGATCTCGAAGTTGACGAAGCGCAGGTCGGGGATGATGTCCGGGAGGGTCTGCGTAAAGGATGCTGCGTTGCCGACCAGGAAGTCGCCCCAGGAGTTGAAGCTGAAGCTGGGCTCCCCGTTGACCGCGTTTTCCGTCTTGATCATCTGCTGAATCTCGAAGCCGGTGCGGAGCGTGTGCTTGCCGAAATTGAAGGACAGATTGTCGAAATACGAGCGGTCGAGGTTGCGCTCGTTCCACGGCGCCGAGCCGGCGTTGAAACCGGTGACGCCAATGATGGAGATGGCGGGGACCTTGCCATAAGGATCAGGCGACCACTGATTGGTCAGTGCGCTGTTCACCGCTGACGAGGTAGCGAACTGGCCGCTATTGATGGACGAGTAGTAGGTGCCCTGCGACCAGACGAACTCGAATTCATTGACGACGTTCGGATTGATGGTCCAAGTGAGGTTGCCGACAACGTTCTTACCGGGCGAGTTCACGAGGGTGTTGACGAGGCCGGGATAGTTGGAGCCGGCCCAGAGACCCTCGGGTTCGGCGACAGGCATGTCGTCGTTGATGCCGCGGGCATAGAAGTGAATCTTGTCGTTGAAGTAATGGTCAACGCGGACGATGTCATCCCGGAAGTTGTTCTGCGACGAGTCAGAGAAGCTGTAATTTCCGTTGGAGTTGTTCGCAGGATACTTGTCGAAGACGTTGGTCAGATAGACGTTGGAGTTCGCGCTATAGCAGCTGGGCGAAATCTGGGTCGTGCCTGCAACAGGATCGTAGGTTGCGCAACCCGCAGGCGCGTTGGTGAAATCGCCTGCAACAATACCATTCAGCTGCGCCTGGGACGCCGCCGGGAAAGAATCGCCACCGGGGGTAGAGAGTTTGCGCCATTCTTCAGACCAGAAGAAGAAGGTCTTCCTCTTATCGGTGTTATAGACCTTGGGAATGAAGACCGGTCCACCGATGGTGAAACCATACACGTTGTGGTGGTTGATGGGGTTCTTGTTGGGCTCGTTGTTTTCTGCCTGTGTGCGCTTGTTGAACCATTCGTTGGAGTCGAAGATGGTGTTACGGACGAACTCGTACGCGTCGCCGTGGAATGCGCTGGTACCGGACTTTGTGGCTACTACAACCTGGCCGCCGCCGGAGCGACCGTAGCCGGCGTCATAGTTGCCGCGCTGGAGGGTGAACTCCTGGATGGCGTCGACGTTAGGAGCGTTGATGACGGTGCCGTTTGAACCAGAGTCGTTGATGTCGGCGCCGTCAATCGTCCAGTTGTTGGCGGTGGTGCGCGCGCCGTTGACGGACATGGCGGTGTTGCCGGCACTGGTTTCATCGCCCATCTGGGAGACGACGCCGGGCTGGAGGGTGACGAGCTGCTGGAAGTTGCGGCCCGCGAGTTCGAGTCCTTCAATCTGTTCGCTGCTGAGGTTGCCAGCCTGGGCCGCGGATTCCGTGTCTACGGCGACGGCGGTTGCTTCGACCGTGACCGTGGTGGAGGCTGCACCTGCCTTGAGCTGGACATTGTAGCCGCGCGCTTCACCGACCTTGAGGATCACGTCCTTGGCTACGAAAGACGTGAAGCCAGCGGACGAGGCGTTCAGCGTGTAGGTTCCGGCGGGCACGTTGGAGAAGGCATAGTTGCCGGAGTCGTCGGACTGCACGGTCCGGACTGCAGCGGTACTGGTTTGAGTGATGGAGACTGTCGCTTTGGGAATCACTGCGCCGGTGCTGTCCATCACCACACCGCTCAGGGTTGCCGAAAGTTCCTGCGCCCTCGTAATCAGGGGACAGATTGAGAGAGCAAGCGCGAAGAGCCCGAGAAGAGCTCGCCTCAGATTCAGGCTCCCGCCGATAGTGGAGCGTCCAGCGCCACGGTTGGAGCGCACCAATGAAAGACTTTGATTGAGAACCCGATTCAGGTCAATCATTGCCATCACACCTTTCCTTTGAGATCTCGTGGTGTCGATACGCAGGTGCGTACGGACGGGTGAGTTCAAGAGCATTCATGCAAACTGCTCCTGAACGAATTCGCCCTGGGATTCCCTGAAGAAGACCGGCGTCCGGAACGCTTCCGCTGGCGCAACTAGACTCGCCGCGAAAGGCTCAGAGGCCCGGCTTATTGATGGGCATTTCGGTGCTTGCATTACGCCTCCCAAGGTGCTGCAGAAAGGACCGGCAATCCGAGCTTGATCGTTTGCCGATCCAGTTTGTCGCCGTTACCGAAACCGAGAGTTTGCTTGCAACAGATCCGGCCCCGCCCGACAAATTGGCATTTACTCGTTGGAGAGAAGATACGATGATCTCGAAGCAATTTCAACAACAAAATGATCGAATGTGGCATAAACAATCAAGCATGTCAATTTATTGGCGGCAATTAATCGATTTTCCATTGACTTTTGATCGAAGACCAGTTAATTATCGGCGCGGTACTCGACAGGAAGGGGTTCACAAGGATTATTTGTCTGGAGCGCCTTTTATTTTGGCCTTGATATCATTAAGCTGTTAATAATCATAGATATTTGCTCCGATTCCCGGCACATTGCGATCTCTGCGCTCGTGGAAAACTCCACAATTTCAAACGCTTGGCTTCATAAAACGCTCAAAAGGCAGAAAATAGTCGGTTGGCGCGACTTGAAAAAGAATCGCGGTGTTCAGGCTCGGACAACGCGAATCCCTTGACGTTCAAAGGGGGCAAGAATTTCAGGCGAGGCTCCGACGTTGGTGATGATGGTGTGAATCTCACTGGCCGGACAGATGAATGCGGGGCTGACGTTGCCGAATTTGCTCGCATCGGTGACGACAATGACCTGTTTGGATTGCTTGAGCATCTTGCGATAAACCAGCGCCTCGTCGGCTTCCAATGTGGTCGCGCCTCGCTCGGCGTCGAGCCCGGTGACACTCAGGAAGACCCGGTCCATATAGACATCGTCGAGAAACTCAAGAGCTGCGTTCCCGGTAAGCGAGAACGACCAGGCCCATGGAATGACGCCCCCAGTCAGATAGGTGCGAACCCCGGGCTGATTGCAGAGTTCCATGCCGATGTTGATCGCGTTGGTGATGACCTGGATTTTTTCGCGGTGACGAAGACTGCGACCGATGTGGGTCGTTGTCGTTCCCGCAGACAGGCCAATGGTTTCGTTTGATTGAACAAGCTCGGCAGCGGCGAGGCCAATCCTGCGCTTTTCGACGGCGAATCGCTGTTCGCGCGCGAGAAATGAGCTGTCGTAGCGGAACGGTTCGTAGAGCAAGGGCTCGACCAGGGTTGCGCCGCCGTGGGTGCGGCGAATCAGTCCCCGGTTTTCGAGGCGGGCCAGATCGCGGCGGATGCTGGGGGCCGAGGAACCGGCAACGGCGAGGATTTCTTCAATGCTGGCCGTACCTACACGCAATAGAAACTTGATGATGTGTTCACAGCGTCCGTTCAAGGTGTCGGGCATGTCGCGACGATTCTACACGCCTGAGCAGTGATCAGACATCTAATTTGCAGAATTTCTGTCAATTTCCCGAGAAAACGGGTGTTTTATTCCAATCTGGTGAACGATTCAAGTACTAACGATCATCGATCCTGCGAATGTTATGCGGGGATTACGTGCAGAATACAGGAAGCCGGAGTAGGCAGTGGTCAACTCTTTTTGGGATGTTCACCTCAAGTGATGCAAAAAGACTACTTTCATCGCGCCTCCCGGCCTCGGCGATATGATCACAGGCGTGGAATAGATTGCATTTTGAAGTCGAGCTATTCGCTCGAGGGCCATATAATGATCGATCGGCACCTAAATGCTCATCCAGGTGATCTGAACTGGCCCTTTATCTCGCTTCGCATTTCTAGTTTTTCGGGGGTGATTGTGAAAGTTCGCATTCGTTGGCGTCTGGTTTTCGTTCTGAGCGTTTCCTTAGCGGCATTGGTGGAGGCTCCGGCGGTTCACTCGCAGAATCCACCATCGCTGGCCCTGATGCCGTTGCCACTTCATGTGACGCAAGGCGAGGGGGAACTGAAGATTGGTGGTGGCTTTACGATTGCCCTCGAAGGCTATAAAGACGCTCGGCTTGAGTCCGCTCGCAAACGATTTCTGGGCATCCTTTCGCGCGAGACGGGAATTCCTTACCACGGCGATGAGATCACAAGCGGCGAAGAGACGCTGGTGGTGAAGACGGATGGCGCGAGCGATGCTGTTCAGAGTCTGGGCGAGAACGAGTCGTACCACCTGGAAGTCACGCCAACGCATGCGTTGCTTACAGCGCCGAATGCGCTGGGCGTCATGCACGGGCTGCAAACATTTCTGCAACTTGTGTCGATCACTCCGGCTGGATTCAGCGTGCCGGTGGTGACGATCGACGATGAGCCGCGGTTTCCATGGCGCGGGTTGATGATCGATGTGGGCCGCCACTTTCAGCCGCTGGATGTGATTGAGCGCAACCTCGATGGGATGGAAGCGGTGAAGCTGAACGTCTTTCACTGGCACCTTTCAGAAGACCAGGGCTTTCGCGCTGAAAGCAAGATCTATCCGCTGCTGACCGGAAAGGGATCGAACGGCCTTTACTACACGCAGGCGCAGATGCGCGAAGTTGTGGACTATGCGCGGGATCGTGGAATCCGCGTGGTTCCTGAGTTCGATATGCCATGTCATACGACTGCGTGGTTCGCGGGTTACCCGGATTTGGCGAGCGGCAAGGGACCATACACGATCGAGACCAAGTGGGGCGTCTTCGATCCCGCAATGGATCCGACACGAGAGAGCACGTTTGACTTCATTGGCAAGTTCATTGGGGAGATGACGACGATCTTTCCGGATGCCTACTTTCACGTGGGAGGCGATGAGTGTAACGGGAAAGAATGGGATGCGAACCCGCGCATCAAGGCGTTCATGAGCGCGCATGGGTTGAAAGACAATGCCGCGTTGCAATCGTACTTTACGGCTCGAGTGCAGAAGCTGGTTGCGGCTCACCACAGAATCATGGAGGGCTGGGACGAAGTACTGGAGTCCAACACGCCCAAGGATGTTGTGATCCAGTCGTGGCGGGGACCGAAGTCCTTGGCTGCGGCGGCACGGCAAGGGAATCGCGGATTGCTGTCGACGGGTTACTATGTCGACCTGAACCAGTCAGCGGCAGAGCATTATCTTGCGGATCCATTGGCGGGAGATGGGGCGAACCTGACACCGGAAGAAAAAAAGCGTGTGCTGGGCGGTGAAGCAGCAATGTGGAGCGAATTCACGACTCCCGAGATCATCGACAGCCGCATCTGGCCGCGGAGTGCAGCAATTGCAGAACGGCTATGGTCGCCGCAGGACGTGCGCGATGTGAACTCGATGTATGCGCGGCTAGCCGTCGTTTCAAACCAACTGGAGGCATATGGGCTAAAGCACCAGTCGTTTACCCGGCCTATGCTGCAGCGAATGAGCGGTCAGGCTGATCCGAAGTATCTTGCAGTGCTTGCTGCAGTGGTGCAACCGCCGGTGGGATACGAGCGCGAAGAGTTGAAGGAGTATGACTGGCATTCGCCGCTGAACCACCTGGTGGATGCGGTTCCGCCGGAGAGTGAGACTGCGCGCAAGTTCAAGAATCTTGTAAGCGCGATCGTCGCGGGCAATGCGTCGCCGGAGCAGTTGCAAAAGGCAAAAGAGTGGCTGACTCTGTGGCGGGACAACGATGCGAAGTTGTCGCCTTCACTGAAGAAGTCGGACATCACAGCTGAACTTGCTCCACTATCGCAGTCTCTGTCGCAGGTTGCAGCAATCGGGTTGCGAGCGCTGGATGATCTCCAGAATCATCGTGTGCCGGACGCTGCGACAACGCAGAACGACACGCAGGTGCTAAAGGTGGCGGAGAAGCCACAAGCCGTATTGCGCAATATGGTGGCGGCGCCAGTTGAGACGCTGGTGCAGGCGGCTGCTGCGCAGAAGCCATAGACCGGGCATCACGCGCCGAGCAGACTTTTCGCACGGCGCCTGTCTTGCCGTTATGGAATTGTCACGCTGGTCGTGTTGGAAGCGACACTCTGGACTCCTGAAGAGTCGACACTCACGACGTAATACACATAGCTCGTTGCGTGCACCACGGTCGCATCAAGGTATGTGGTCTGAGAGTCCTCCGCCGTGTTGATCAGCACATAACTTGGGTTTCCTGCTACCGCGCGATAAATGTTGTACCCCACGACGGGAACGGTCGAACCGCTGGGCGGATCCCAGGAAAGCTGAACTTCATGCGGATCACCTGTTCCACTCAAGCTAACGGAGATACTTCCTCCGGCACAGTTGCTCGAAATCGTCAGCTGTCCGGTGTACGAACCCGATGCCAAGGGCGCGAACTCGATATTCAGAGTCGCCGTCTGACCGGCATTCAAAGTTACGGGGAACGTCATTCCTGAGACCGAGAAGCCAGTTCCGGTGATCGACGCTGCACTTACCGTCACAGGAGATGCACCCGCGGTTAGCGTGACGGACTGTGCGGCTGTAGAGTTGACAACAATACCACCAAACGGAACGCTCGAAGCGTTGACGCTCAGCGAGCCGACTGCTGTACCCAGTTGTATGGCAAATGTCTGCGTGAGGCCGCCCGCAGTGGCAGTAATTGTGGCCGACTGAGACGTGGTGACCGCAGAGACGGAACTTGAGAAGGCAGCGCTGGTCGCCCCGGACGCTACCGTTACAGAAGCAGGCACCGTGACGGACGAATTGTTGCTCGATAGTGCAACAGCAAATCCTCCGCTTGGCGCCGCTCCAGTCAGGCTAACCGTGCAGGCATCGGTTCCCGCTCCGGCATAGGAACCGGTACCGCAGGAAAGAGCACTCAATGTCGAAGGTGCAACCCCGGCACCGCTCATGTTTACCACTGCGCTGGGGTTTGTAGAAGCGTTGCTGGTGATGGTAATGGTTCCTGTATAGTTCCAAGGGTTCGCCACAAGAGGGCTGAAACTCGCAGTCAATGTGGCTGTTTGCCCGGGATTCAGAGTAATTGGAGCCGCGATCCCTGTTGCTCCAAAAAGAGTACCTGCAACGGAGATTCCGGAGATAATTACTGGCACATTGCCCGTGGATGTCAAAACCACTGGGGCTGTTGCCGTGCTTCCAATATTCACGTTGCCATAGCTAATCGATGAAGTGCTGAGGCTTAGTGAACCCGCGGCAGCATTCAGCTGGAGGGCAAAGTTTTGCGTTGCACTTCCCGCGCTTGCGGTAATCGAAGCGGTCTGTGCGGTGCCAACTGCGGTTACTGTTGCCGAAAATGCGGCGCTAGCTGCGTTGGCTGGAACTGTCACACTAGCTGGAACCACGACTGTCGTGTTGTTGCTGGCGAGGGTTACAACCATTCCCCCCGAAGGCGCCAAGCCGTTTAGCGTGACCGTACAAGCATCCGTGCCGGCGCCGGTCATCGAAGCGTTGCCGCAGGAGAGTGACTTCAAGCTGGCCAGTCCAGTGCCGCTGAGGGTTACCGTAGTCGAGGCACCCGTCGAAGAGTTGCTGGCGATCGCAATCTGGCCGGTCGCGGTCCCTGAAGTGGTTGGGTCAAATTGAATGTTGAGCGTCGCAGTCTGACCTGGATTGAGAGTAAGCGGCAACGTTATCCCGGACGAGGTAAAGCCGGCCCCGGAAATTGCTGCGGAAGTGACATTGACTGGACCGGTCCCCGTCGACGTTAACGTCAGCGACTGTGAAACGGTCGTGTTCAGAGCCACACTTCCGAAGTTCGCGCTTGAGGAACTGATCCCGAGGATAGATGTGCCGGGGTTCAGCTGAATCGCGAAGCCCTGCGTCGCAGTCCCTGAACTCGCGGTGAGAGTTACTGACTCAGGCGAAGTCACCGACGAAACTGTCGCCGAGAAACCTGCGCTCGTTGCGCCGCTGGGCACTGTGACTGTTGCCGGAAGCGTGACTGCTGCATTGTTGCTGGATAAATTGACGGTCAGACCGCTGCTCGGCGCGGAGCCAGACAAGGTGACCGTGCAGGAGTCTGTTCCCGCCCCTGTGAAGGAAGCGGTACTGCAGGAGAGAGCGTTCAATGTCGACGTCGAAACTCCGGCGCCCGTCATGTTGATCACGACGCTACCCTGAGATGAATTGCTCGCTACAGTTACGACTCCAGTGGAATTGCCGACCTGGGATGAATAGAACTGCAGGCCCATGGTGGCCGTCTGACCCGGATTCAAGGTGAGTGGGGCGGTAATTCCAGTTACGGTGAAGAGCGATCCGGCGACCGATATAGAAGAGATCGTGACCGGCGCAGCGCCCGTCGAAGATAGCGTTAGGGACTGAGTTGCGGTTTGGCCAACATTCACATTGCCGAAAGCAATGGTTGACGTGCTGACGCTGAGGGTTGAAGTTGCCGGATGGAGTTGAATATTAGAAGTCTGAGCAACAGTGCCAAGCGTAGCAGTCAGTGCCGCCACTTCAGATGTCGAAACAGACGAGACCGTGGCCGTGAAACCTGCGCTTGTTGAACCAGCGGACACCGTCACCGACGAAGGAACGGTTACCGCTGTCTGATTGCTCGAGAGGCTTACAACCGTGCCTCCCGTGGGTGCGGCGGCACTGAGAGTTATTGTGCACGCATCCGACCCGGCTCCTGTGAAGCTCGATGTTCCGCAAGAGAGAGCAGACAGAACCGGGGATGTGGTTCCACTCAATCCGATTGTGGTTGTGCTTCCGGTTGATGAATTGCTGGAAAGAGTTATTTGGCCAGCTGAGATTCCTGCAGCAGCTGGGTCGAATTGCACTGCGAGAGAAGCACTCTGCCCGGGATTCAAAGTCATGGGGAAACTAGCGCCGATCAGCTTGAACCCAGATCCCGTTACAGTGCCGGAACTGACTGTCACGGCCGTATTCCCAGTCGAACTTAATGTCACAGATTGTGTCGACACCGATCCGACGGCAACGGTCCCAAAATTCACGCTCGAACTGCTGATTGTGAGGGTGGATTGAACAGGATTCAAAGCAATCGAAAAGGTCTCGCTGTTCTTAGCTACCGATGCCGTGAGGCTAGCTGTTTGAGCTGACGTCACTGTCTGAACGGTGGCGGTGAACCCTGCCGTGGTGGCTTGCGCGGGGACCGTGACAGTTGAGGGGACGATGACAGCTGCATTGTTGCTCAGGAGGCTTACGACCTGACCTCCGTTGGAGGCCCGCGAAGTTAAAGTCACCGTACAGGCATCCGTTCCCGCGCCGGTCATCGAAGGGCTGGTGCAGGAAAGAGATGCCAACGGGCTGGTGCCGTTGCCATGAAGGCGCACCATGGCGGTCGGCGCAGATGAATTGCTCGTCACCGTTAATTGACCGTCCGAGGATCCCATTGAAGAGGGATCGAACTTGAGATTCACGCTCACGGCGCCGCCGCTTGGGACACTAATGGGCAGTGTGACTTGACTGTCGAGGGCAAATGCTCCGCCGGAAACTGCGAGTTGAGAGACCTCTATGGTTCCGGTCCCCTGATTTGACAGAGAAACCGCGCTGCTAACGGCTTGACCTACGGGGACATCTCCAAACGAAACACTCGTAGTGGACGGTGTGAGAGCGCCCGATTGAGCCGGATTTGTTGCCACGCCACCACACCCGCACAGACCCGCGCATACGGCAAGTGCACTCAATAGGGCGAAATGCAAATTCTTACGCAAATACGCTGCGAAACTGTTAGAGAAGAAAGGAAATGTATTGCGGGCATAAGGGTCTCTAAATAAGGAAGACAATAGCGTCACCTCGAACAATCAATGCCGCGCTTTGCTTCCTGGGGTTGGCAGCTCTTCAAAACCGCCATTTCGCCATGTTGCTTCGCATCGGCTTAGTGGCAGGATCTGTCAAGGCGTTGTTAGGTAATGTGATAATGGTCACTAAAGTGTAATTTGATGGTTACTTTAAGGCGGGTTCGGGGAAGTTCGGTATCGCCGGCCCTGCGATATAAATGCGGCTAGTTATCTGTTAAATAAACAATTTAAAACAGCTTACGTTAAAACAGCCAAACCGTAAGTCGGAGAATGGGCTACAACATGCATTCGCGTAATTCTCCTGTCGTACCCCCGCGAGAGTTACCTGATGGTTACCTCTTAGCACATGCAGCTTTTTCGAATTGCGACAGTTGGAGGACGGACTATCTTGGGGAAATCTGTTTAGGGCTGGTCGACGCCGTCGAATGCATTTGGTCGGACGAATTGTTGGATTTCTCTGCCGACTTACCGGGTCTCTTCCACTTTTACGACAAAATAGGTAACCGCTTCGCCGTCGGCTACCAGTGTCTGATGCGGCGTGCCTGAAGGGATATGAACGACATCGCCCGCCTTGAGTTCCTGGCGGGAGCCACCATCGACGGACTTGCCGCGGATCTCGCCGGGAGCAGTCGTCTTTGGGTCGACAACGCTTCCCCCGATAACGACCGTGGCGTGCCCTTCAAGGATGAAAAAGATGTCTGCGAAATTCTGGTGCAACTCGCCGCCGCCGCTGTGCTGCCGATACGCGAGCATCGTGTAATGGTGCGGGTATTTCTCAAGCGTTTCGCTGGCTGAGCCGTCGGCCTTCACCGCCAGCTCCTTGAGGTGCTTCGCGCGCTCCAATAACTCTGCGGTGGTCCAGTGATCGAGTTTCATTGTCTGCGCGTAAACTCCCATTGCACTTACCATCAGTGCCGAAATCAGAATCCTGCTGACAATCTTACGCATTGCGTTTCTCCTCGCTCGGTCCAGCACAACTCAATGTATCGAACCCGCGCAGGATGGTAGAAATATTTGTTTCTCCTAGAGGGAAAGGCAGAAGCAGTAGTCAGTTCAAGCCGGCCAGCTGCCTAGCGCGCTTGAACACTTGAAGGAACATCGGCTGCGTCAACTTGCCTGTATTTGTGTTCTGCAGAGAAGGATGATAGCTGGCGATCACTTTCAATCCGCTCGGCAGCGTGTACTCGGCTCCATGCGCAAACGTGTAGTTGGAACGGATGATCGCAGCGCCGCGCCGCTGCTCGTGCGCGAGCAGTCCGTCGAAGGCAATCCGTCCCAGGCAAACGACAGCGCGTAGGTTCTTGAGAAGGGCGATCTCCTGATCCACCCATGGTGCGCAATTGCGCAACTCCTCTGGCGATGGCTTGTTGCCCGGCGGGGCGCAACGTACCACGGACGCAATCCAAAGTCCGGTGAGTTGCATGCCGTCTTCGCGCGAGTTTGCACGCGGATGGGAGGCGAAGCCAACCTCGTGCAAGACCGGATAAAGAAAATCGCCGGAACCGTCACCGGTGAAGGGTCGGCCGGTGCGATTAGAGCCATGCGCTCCGGGTGCGAGTCCGAGCGCAAGGACACGCGCCCCGGGATCACCGAAGGAAGGCACCGGTCGTCCCCAGTACTCCCAATCGGCGTAGGCGCGTCGACGCACACGCGCGACCTCAGTGCAATGCGCTCGAAGACGCGGACACCGTTCGCAGGCGACGATTTGTAAATTCAGAGCCGCGAGAGTTTTTGGGGAAGTGGTCATGACAGTACTAGGTTATAACGCCGGCTGGCTTGACTTCGATTGCACTTGAAAGCGTCGTTTACACATGAATCTTCACCGCGTCGCACCCATCAGATAACATGTGTCTGACTTCTATCGCCGCGTGCGCAGACCAGCCCCGACGCGTTCGCGGCCGAAGATCACCACGAAGACTTCCAACCGGAGAATATTCAAATGAAATCAGCAAAAATATTGATGCTAGCCGGCGACTTCGTCGAGGACTACGAAATCATGGTTCCGTTTCAGGCTCTGCAGATGGTCGGCCACAAAGTGGATGCGATGTGTCCGGGCAAGAAGAAGGGCGAACAGGTGCGCACGGCGATCCACGACTTCGAGGGCGATCAGACTTACACGGAAAAGCGCGGTCACAACTTCACCCTGAACGCAACGTTCGATGAGGTGGATCCAGCCAGCTACGACGCCCTTGTCATCCCCGGCGGACGTGCGCCTGAATATCTTCGCTTGAATCCCAAGGTTCTCGAACTGGTGCGGCATTTCGACAAGGAAGGCAAGCCCATTGCCGCCCTCTGTCACGGCCCACAGATTCTCGCCGCGGCAGGAGTCCTTAAAGGCCGCAAGGTCAATTGCTACCCCGCCTGTGCGCCTGAAGTTGGACTGGCGGGTGGGACCTTCGTTTCACTCGACTTTACCGATGCTACGGTCGACGGCAAACTTGTGACGGGGCCGGCGTGGACGGCGCATCCTGCCTGGCTGGCAAAATTTCTGGACGTGCTTGCAGCGCACCTGAAAGAAGCGGCAGCCTGAGCTTGGTCAAACCCGGCTGATCGACGGATGCACTGCGCGCACCTGCCGCAGCGGCAGCGCCGAACCGCCGTTCAGCGTTTGCTGAATTTCTGCAATGATGGAGAGCGCGATGGCGGCAGGTGTTTCGGCGCCGAGGTCAAGACCGGTAGGGGCGTGCATGCGCGACAGCCATTCCTCTGCGCACTCCATTGAATTGGGCAATCCAAGCAGCTTGGCGGCCTCCGCCAGAACTTCGCGAGTTCTGCGCTGAGGCCCGAGCACGCCAACATAGGCAGGCTGCAATTCACGCGCAAACAGGCCTGCGAGTATCTGCGAGTCCTGCTCGAAGCTGTGAGTCAGCAGGACGGCCGCATCGGTCGCTTTCAAGTCTGAAAATAACGAAGATGCGGCTTCGAGCAAAGTCGAGATCGGCAATGCCATCACTTTGTCTGCGGCGCGGAACCGCTCGCGCGTGGCGAGATGACTGCGCCCATCCGCGATGGAAACGAACCAGCCGAGCTCCCGCGCCAGGCGAAGAAGAGGCTTTGCATCATCGCCCGCCCCGAAGATCCAGAGGCCCGGCCGAGGGGCGCGGTAGTCGACCCAGATGTGCGTTTCACGTCCATCGATCGTAAGCCGTTGGTCGATTGATTGCATCCGTTCGAGCCCCAACCCAGCGAGATTGCGAAGTATCGTTGAACTTGATCCCGCGCAGCGTTGTTCGGTTTCGCGATTCGGTATTGTCGGTCCAGCGAATACGCGAGTGGCGATGTCTGCGCCATCTAGAATCGTCGCAATTGCTATTGGTGCGCGTGCGTGAAAGGCTGTTTCGAAAGCGGTCAGCAATCGGGCAGCCGTTGCGCGCCGTTCCAGGAGGACGTAGACAACTCCGCCGCAGCCGGAACCGTAGGGCATGTCGCCATCATCTTCAGCGGTCGAGTAGCGTTCCACAACCGGACCCGACTCAGTCAGCCAGAATGCGCGCTTCGCAACCTCGGCCTCAAGGCATCCGCCACTCACCGTACCTGCGCGACGCCCATCCGCGGCAATCAACATGCGCGCACCGGGCTTGCGATAGCTGGGTCCGTCCACGTCCACGACCGTGGCCAGCACGTAATCTGAACCCGCAGCTTTCAGCGCATGCCACAGCGGCAGAATGTTTTCAAGGTCGGTCATGAACTCCTATTCTCGCTCAGGCTTCCAGTATTTTCGACTGGAGCAGATGCTCGATCCGTACCGGCAGTTCACGGACTCTGATGCCCGTTGCGTGATACACGGCAGCGGTGATTGCAGGCGCCACACCCGCCAGCCCTATCTCACCCACACCGCGCGCGCCATATTCGCCCATCGCCGGGTCGGGATAATCGAGGAAAGTCACGTCAATCACCGGTAAATCGGCGCAGGTTGCCATGAGGTAGTCGGCCATATTTCCATTGATGGGCTGGCCTGTGCGCTGATCGTGATGTGTCTCTTCCAGCAATCCCATGCCGACGCCCATCACGACGGCGCCTGCGATCTGGTTTGCGGCTGCTTTGGGATTGATGATGCGCCCGGCGTCTATTACCGTGACGACACGGCTTACGCGCAGGCGCGCAATATCCGGCTCCCATTCGACTTCGACGAACTGCGCGCCATAGGAATGCAGCGAGACATTCTTTGCCTTCGGGTCTTCCCATGTGGGTGTTGTTTTGCCTTCTGCGCTTAAGCCGTTGAGTCGAGCGAGGTGAAGGACGTCAGCAAATTCAGGGTCGCCGCCGGCCGACTGGTCTCTCTTGCGAAGGCGGCCATCCGCGAAGATTACGTCTTCGGCTTTTGCACCCTTGAGGGGGGAGCCTTCTGTGTTGATGGCGAGCCCAGTCATCTTCTTCATCGCGTCGGTAGAGGCCGCGGCGATGGCATTCAGCACGGATCCGGTGACCATCGATCCACCGGACATGGGGCCGTCGGGAAGGGAACTGTCGCCGAGAATCACGTCAATACGATCGAGTGGGATGCCGGTCTTTTCGTGTACCACCTGCGCAAAAATCGTGTATGTCCCGGTGCCGATATCTTGTGTGCCTGAGCGGACGGAGACGCGGCCATTGGAATGAAATTCAACCCTTGCAGTGCACGGAAGTGTCAAAGCCACCCAACTTGCGCCGGCAAGCCCCCAGCCCAGGACTTTTCCGTCGCGCCGCATGGAGCCAATCTCCGGCGTGCGGCGTTCCCAGCCGAATTTCTTCGCCCCGACTTCAAGACATTCGCGGAAGTGGCGCGATGAAAACGGCATCTTCTTGTCTTCATCCGTTGCGGCGTCATTCAGGATGCGCAGCTGGAGCGGATCAATTTTCAACTCGTCCGCGAGTTCATTCATGGCAGACTCCAGACCGTACAGTCCGGGAACGGCTCCAGGGCCGCGCATGTACATAGGCGCGCCCAGGTTGCGGTGGACGATGCCGCCCGTCACTTCAAGATTTGCAACGCTATAGAGATACGGCGTGGCCTCGCCGCAGCCTTCGTCGTAATCGTCAAGGATGGAACTGACATTCAAATAATCGTGCTTGAGCGCAAGCAGTTTGCCGTCTTTGGAGGCAGCGAGGCGGAGACGTTGTTCGGTGCGCGGACGATAGCCCACGCTCGAGAACATCATGCGGCGGGTGACGCTGAGTTTTACAGGGCGGCCCAGTTTGCGCGCGGCCACGGCATTCATCGCGCAATGAGGCCACGGAAAGAGTTTTCCGCCGAATCCGGATCCCAGAAAGCGCGTTACGATGCGGACGTTCTCCACCGGAATGCCGAGCGTCTGCGCCGTGACCACACGATGATTCACGACGCCCTGGGTCGTTTCGAACATTGTGACGCGGTCGCCATCCCAGACGGCAACCGAGGCGTGCAACTCAATGGGATTGTGCGTCTCAATCGGCGTGATATAGGTGTGATCGATTTTTACGGGTGCATCCTCAAAAGCGCGATCGAATTCGCCCCGCTCGCTGCCTTTTTTGCGCTCACCGGAGTAATCATCAAGGCTTGGCCGCATCTTCGCCGGTTCTGCATCGTACTCGGCGTGGACAGCGGCTGCCCCAGCCGTGGCCTGCTCCAGGGTTTCGGCGACAACGAGTGCAATGTACTGGCCCCAATGGCGCACAATCTCATCTTCAAACGCCGAGCGCACCTCGCTGTTGGTCGCGTTGTCGTCGCCGGGAACGGTCCGATACAACGGGCCGATGTTTCCGTGGTGCAGAACGAGCAGGACACCCGGCATCTTCTCGGCGCCGGATGTATCGAGTGTGCGGATACGGCCGCTGGCAACCGAGGCGATCACTGGTACCGCGTGAGCCATGCTTTCGAAGTGAAAGTCGGCCGCATATTGTGCTGCGCCGCTCGTCTTGAGCGGCCCGTCAATGCGTGGTGTAGGTCTTCCGATGATGGATGCGGGAGTCGTGCTCATACTTGCCTTTCCCTCATACTGCACTTGCCGATAGCCCGTCTTGAAGCAACGTTATGCTTCGCGAATATCCGACTTCAAGAGATCTTCGATGCGAATGGGCACTTCACGCACGCGCACACCGGTGGCATGGTAAACCGCTGCCGTAATTGCGGGTGCAACGCCGGCCATACCGATCTCGCCGATTCCGCGCGCACCGTATTCGTTGACGATGTAGTCGGGATAGTCGAGAAAGGTGACGTCGAGATCGGGCAGGTCGGCACAGGTAGCCACAAGATAATCGGCGAAACTTCCGTTGATGGGTTGACCACGCTGCGAATCGTAGACTGTGCCTTCAAACAAGGCCATCCCGACTCCCATGACTGCGGCACCGAGGATCTGATTAGTGCCCGCTCCCTTGTTGATGATTCGGCCGCAATCAAAAATAGAGAAGATGCGGCTCACGCGCAGCCGCGCAATGTCGGGCTCCCACTCCACTTCGGCAAAGTGGGCGCCGTAAGAATGCAGCGAATACTGCTTGGCCTTGGGATCTTCAAACGAAGGATTGGTTTTGCCGTTGGCAATGAGGCTGCCGACGTTGGCCAGCTTGAGCACCTCTTCGAAAGGAACGCCATTGACCGAGAGTTGCCCGTCTGGACGGTAGGAAGCGCCAACGACTTTTGGCTGATCTTTCGGATGCACCATCCCGTTGGAGACAGCCAGCGTCTCTGGTTTCATTCCGTGGAAGGGCGAGTTCGGCGTTAGTGTCGCGATGTGCAGCAGCCGGTTCACAGCTTCGTTCACCGCGCTGGTTGTGGCTGGTAACACCGCGCTAGTGGCCATCGAGCCACCGGATGTAGGTCCGGCTGGCAATGAAGTGTCGCCGAGGAAGACGTCGATGCGATCGAGCGGCACTCCGGTGCGGGCATGAATTACCTGGGCGAAGATGGTGTAGGTTCCGGTGCCGATATCCTGGGTGGCGCAGCGAACGCACACGCGGCCATTGAGGCACAGTTCAACGCTGGCACTGCATGGGATGCGCGCGGCGGACCAGGAAGCGGCTCCCATTCCCATCCCGATGATCTTGCCGTTGCGACGCATCGAGCCTACTTGTGGGGTGCGCTGTTTCCATCCGATCTTTTCTGCGCCGGTGGTATAGCACTCCTTCAGATGGCGGGAAGAGAAGGGAAGGTTTTTGCCTTCATCGCGGTCTGCATCATTCTTGATGTGCAGCTCAAGCGGATCCATGTTGAGCTTGACAGCGAGCTCGTCCATTGCGGATTCAAGCGCGAACAGTCCGGGGACCGCGCCAGGGCCGCGCATGGGCGCGGGCGCACCGACGTTGCGTCGAACCATGCCCGTCGTGACTTCGAGATTCGCACAGCTATAAAGAAACGGCGTTTGTTCTCCGCAATGCTCGATAAAGTCGTCGAGCTGCGAGGTCTGCGTGAGGAAGTCGTGACGGATGGCCGTGAGCTTGCCGTCCCTGGTTGCACCGAGGCGAATGCGTTGCTCGGTGCGCGGGCGATGGCCGACGTTTGAAAACATCATGCGGCGATCGACTGAGAGTTTCACGGGACGCTTGAGCTGGCGCGCAGCCGCCGCGGCCAGCGTTGACTGAGGCCAGGGAAAGAGTTTTCCGCCGAAGCCGGAACCAATGAAGCGGGAGATCACGCGCACATTCTCAATCGGCACACCGAGCACCTCCGACATGATGGTGCGGTGATTGACCACGCCCTGGGAGCACTCGTAAAGCGTGAGGTTGTCGCCTTCCCATACGGCGACGGTGCCATGCATCTCCATGGGATTGTGGGTTTCGACGGGCGTCGAATAGGTCTCGTCGATTACAAACGGCGCTGTGGAAAGAGCTTGGTCAGGGTCGCCGCGTTTCCAACTGCTTTGGCGCTGGCCGGTGAAACCATCGTCAAGATTCGTCCGCACATCGGACTTTTCTGAATCGTATTCAATGCGTACGGCCTGCGCCCCAGCCCGGGCCTGTTCTAATGTCTCCGCAACGACGAGGGCGACGAACTGTCCCCAGTAGTAGACTTTGTCGTCGTCGAAGGGGGGGCGGGTTTCGCTCATCGTGCCGTCTTCCACATGCGGAATGACGCGGTAGACGCCCTGCATCTTGTTACCGGGATGGAAGATCTGGAGCACGCCCGGCATTTTTTCCGCAGCCGAAGCGTCAAGGGAGCGGATGCGGCCATTGCCGATCGTGGCCTGTACCGCAACCGCGTGCGCGAGGCCCGGAAAATGATGATCCACGGCATAGCGCGCCGTTCCGCTGGTCTTCAAGGGTCCGTCAATGCGAGGCACCGCCGCGCCAATAATGCTCGCGTGAGGAAGTGTGTCCGTCGCCATAGAGTCTCCTTTACGCAACTATGCGGTTGCGGTTTTGAGCGAGCGCACCAGGCAGCGCTTGGCCAGTTCCACTTTGAATGCGTTGTCTTTTTGCGGCTTTGCCTTGGCCAGCGCAGCTTCTGCCGCGGCCTTGAATGTTGCGGCATTCGCTGGCTTGCCCATTAAGGCGGCTTCCGCCTCGTGCGAGCGCCAGGGTTTGGTGCCCACGCCGCCCATGGCCACGCGAATGTAACGAATGTGCCCGCCCTCGACACGCGCGACGACTGCTGCCGATGAAAGCGCAAACTCATAGCTGGCGCGGTCGCGCAGCTTCAGGTAGGTTGACTTCGCGCCTTCGACCGGCTTGGGCAGATCGACATAGGTGATCAACTCCCCCGTCTCCAGGGCATTTTCGATATTTGGAGTGTCGCCGGGAAGCTTATGGAATTCGGCGAAGGCGATGGTTCGCTTGCCCTTTGGACCTTCCACGTGAATTACCGCTTCCAACGCTGCCATGGCCACGCACATGTCCGAGGGGTGGGTTGCAATGCAGTGTTCGCTGGTGCCAAGTATTGCGTGCGTGCGGTTGAATCCTTCCAGAGCCGCGCATCCCGTTCCCGGCGCGCGCTTGTTGCATCCGTAGCCGCCCGGCGTGCCTGCGTTGGGCTCGCGGAAATATGCGCAGCGCGTACGTTGCAGAAGATTGCCACCGGTCGTTGCCATGTTGCGCAACTGCGGGGAAGCGCCGGAAAGAAGCGCTTCCGACAGGACGGCATAGGATTTCTGCACATCGGCATTCCATGCGAGATCGGAATTGCGCACCATCGCGCCGATCCGTAACCCGCCATCGGGCAGCTTCTCGATTTTGTCCAAAGGCAGGAGATTAATGTCGACGAGCGTCTTTGGTGTTTCGACACTTAGCTTCATCAGGTCGACCAGGGTAGTCCCACCCGCGATGAACTTTGCCTGGTTGGCGCTGGCCAGGGCCTTGTCGATGCTCGGAGCCTTAACGTAGCTAAAGGTTTCCACAATGTCTCCTCCGTAAGGCGAACGCTCGTCAGACGAATGTCCGTCAGGCCCGCGACCGCACTTGCCGAACGGCAGCCACAATATTGGTGTAGGCGCCGCAGCGGCAGATATTACCCGCCATGGCGTTCTTGATGTCCTCGTCCGCCGGACCGATCGGCTCCTTCAGCAGCGCGACCGCGCTCATGATCTGACCGCTGGTGCAGTAACCGCACTGGTAGCCGTCGTGTTCCACGAAGGCGGCCTGCATTGCGTGAAGATTGCCGGGCTGACCGATGCCTTCGATGGTCATGATCTCGTCACCTTCGTGCATCACAGCAAAGGAAAGACAACTGTTGACGCGACGGCCGTTGACGTGGACCGTGCAGGCGCCACACTGACCGTGATCGCAGCCTTTTTTTGTGCCGGTGAGGAAGATGCGCTCACGGAGAGTGTCGAGAAGCGTGGCACGCGCATCAAGATTGCGCAGCGTGTAATCCTTGCCGTTGATGCGCAGCGTAAGGCTGCCTGTGCCGCTGGATACGGCCTCATCCTGCACAACGGGCTCGATCACCGGGGCGGCCGCGGCCAGTGGAGCTGCTCCGGCGAGAACACCAGTGGCCCCCAGGCCAGACAAAAAGGATCGGCGGCTGAACCCACGTTTGCCGGCTATTCCTGGCGCGAGCGGCTCAACTAAGGGTTCGAGGTCAACGGATTGCTGGTCGGGTGCGAGATCGTCTTGTACGTTCTGAGGGCGCGAGCGCAAATGCCGCATGCGCGTATCAATCGTGTCTGCCACAGGTCGACCTCCTTGGACAGGACTGTTTTCGAACTGTCTTGAGCGAGCCGGCGCCTTAGAGCAGGGGAACGGCCCCATCCGGGGAAACGCCGTGCCGATATCCTACCCAAATCCCCGTACAAGTGGGAAGTGGGTTTGAACTCATGCAATTGGTGAGGCGACACAATCGATCGAGGACCGAATCCCACGCATTAATTCGATGCAAATCGGCTTTCACGGGGTAATTGCTTCGACTCCGCACGGGGATGAAGGCGGCGCTAGCTCGCCGTGGCCAACTCGCTTTCCACTTCCAGCTCCGCGGTCTGGGGGCCCCCGATACGGATTCGCTCCTCGATCAGCTTGTAGTTCGTAATCTTATGGTTCAGCAGGGCATGTGCTTTTTGCAGCGCAACAATCTGCGCGGCAATGGCGGTCTGATGATCTTCAAGGAGTTTGCGCCGTTGCAAGGAAGTGGCGTCGCCCTTTTCGCGCAACTCAGCATAGCGCTGCATCTCGCGAATGGACATATTGGTGGCTCGCATGCAATGGAGAAAGTTGAGCCACGCTTCGTCGGCTTCAGAGTAGCGGCGGTGACCGTTATGCGCGCGTCCGACAGGTTGGATCAGGCCGACGCGCTCGTAGTAGCGCAGAGTGTGCGCGGTCATGCCGCACCTCTCTGCCATGCTTCGGATGGTATATCCAGTGTCTCTCACAAATCCAACGTACATCTTTGTGCGCGCTCAAAGTCAATAGAGGTAGAGACCTCAATCCAGCCTGTTTGCAGGTCGTTCCAACGGGAAGAAACACAGAAATCGCGCCAATCTTCACACTTTCAACCACATAGCATCTGAAGTCGCGAAACGCAACCAATTCGGGCTTAACAATTCTTAAGGAAGACGGAGAGCCGAGAGGCCGATGGGTGGCACGAGACAAGCGGCAAAATTGGAAACGTTCCAAGAGGATTCTCGCGCTCGCGAGGGTCGAGATGAATGCTCGCCGATTTTTCGCGGGCTGATCCCGTATGATCGTCATCGAACATGCCGACCGATGCGAGAACCCACGAACAAATGCTGGCCGTGGCGCTGGAAGAAGCACGCTACGGACGCTTGGAGGGCGGTATTCCGATTGGCGCCGCGCTCTTTACGAAGGCGGGCGAACTGGTGAGCCGGGGGCACAACCGCCGCGTGCAGCAGGGGGACCCCAGCATTCACGGGGAAACTGATGCCTTCCGCCGCGCCGGACGCCAGCGCAGCTATCGCGATCTAGTCATGGTCACGACGCTTGCCCCGTGCTGGTATTGCAGCGGGCTGGTGAGGCAGTTTCGTATCGGCACGCTCGTTGTGGGCGAAAGCCGCACGTTTGCGGGCGGACTTGACTGGCTACGAGAGAATGGCGTGGAGGTCATCGATCTCGACAGCCGCGAGTGCCGCGAGCTGCTGGAGGGGTTTATCGCCGAGCACCCGGAGATTTGGAACGAGGATATCGGCGAAGAATAGTTCAATTTCGCACAAGCCGCTTTAGGGAGGACTAGATGTATCGTCGCGATTTTCTTGCCGGAACGCTTGCCGCTTCTGCGCTTGCCGTCACGCCTGCCGCGCAGGAACAAACTTCCGTTACGCGCCCGCGTGAGTTCTACCAGCTGCGCCGTTACGCGCTGCAGTCAGGGCCGCAGGTGGCGATGACGGAGAAGTACATCAGCGAAGCGCTGATTCCTGCTTTGGCGAAACGAGGCGGTCCGGTTGGCGCCTTCCGGCTCGAGATCGGTCCGGAGACGCCGATGTTCTACGTTCTTATTCCAATCCGTGAGCTTGCGATGGCAGGGGCGCTTGAACTCGAACTCGCGCAGGATGCCGACTATGTGAAAGCAGCAGAACCATTCTGGAGCGCACCGGCATCGTCGCCGGCATTTCTTCGGATTGACTCCTCGCTTTTGGCGGCATTTGAGGGATGGCCGCGAATTACGCCGCCCGCGAAGGGCAAACGCATCTTTCAACTCCGCACCTACGAGAGCCCCAGCTATCGGGATCACCTTCTCAAGGTGCAGATGTTCCACTCCGGCGAATTCGAGATCTTCAAAAACGAAGGATTCCAGATGGTCTTCTTCGGAGATACGCTGATCGGGCAGCGCATGCCCAGCCTGACTTACATGCTCAGCTTTGCAGATTCTGCCGATCTTGACGCCAAGTGGAACGTCTTCCGCAATGACCCTGCGTGGAAGAAGCTTTCGGCCGACTCACGATTTGCGTTTGAAGCGATTGTCAGCAGCATCACCAACCTGGTTCTGAGCCCCCTGGCTGCGTCGCAGATTTAGATTCTTGCCGGTCGTGAACGAGGAACGGTCGCTGGAGAATCTGGCAAACTTCAGCTGAGATTTAGAAAATGATCTTGCCTCCAAGTTGTACAGTGCGGCCCGTACCTTCGTTAAAGGCCTCGGTGAGGAAATTGGTTGCTCCCAGAAAAGCGCCGGGTGTGCCGAGGAATTGCCGATTGAAGGTGTTGAAGACATTGAACTGCAGTTGCATCTTTATACGCTCGGTGATCGCAGTCGTCTTGAAGATGCTCGAATCCAGATTATTGAAGGACTGCCCGCGCAGGGTATTTCGGCCCACACCAGGGAAGGGATTGTTGAGGGCGTCAGCGGCGGTTACGGTGTTCAAGGCCCAGGACGACGGCGAATTCGGAGCCTGCGGATTCGTCAGTATTGGCCGGCAGCTGGTTACTTCAAGGACGGACTGATTGAAATTGTCGTCGCAATATGTTCCACCCACCGCAGAATTTGGATTGGTCGGGTTGGGTTGAAGCCCCTCAAACGGAGTGAACGGTTGCCCACTGTTGTATCCGTATACCGTATTGATCGAATACCCATTTGCCACCTTGGCGAGAAAGCCATTTCCCTGGACGAAGCGCGGGGTCTCGTAGACAAAGCCAAACGCCGCTACGTTTGGATATGAGATACCGCTCACACCCCGCTCGGCTAAATCGGTATTCAGAGGATTCTGCGCGAACTCCAGAGTGTTTCCTCCGGCACCGGTGGGAAGAATTTCGCTGGTATTGTCGATGGTCCGGCTGAAGGTGTACTGCAGCGTTCCGGTCAGGCCATGGAAGGCGCGCGTGGTCACATTTGTCTGCAGGCTGTTGTAGTTTGAGAAGGCAGTGTTGCCTACCGCAGCCTGGATCGCCCCCACATTGCAGTTCAAAGTCTGAAATCCGGGAGCAGTCGGATCCTGGCATAGCGCGCCCGGGGAAACATAGCTGGGAAACGCCGAAGCCAGCGGTTGGAGTGTCGGGTTTTCGTTGAGCGACTGAAAGAGGGCCGCAGTGTGGTTGCCCACATAGCGCACTTCGACAACCGCGGCGTTGCCGATTCCATACTGAATGCCAAGGGAATAGGTCTGAGTGTAAGGATTGCGGAAGTTGGGCAAAAGAGGCGCTTCAATAAAGAACCGTGGATCTTGACCGGGCTGGAGCGCCCCGAGGTTCTGCGCACGCACCGTCGCTCCCGTGGTGCCGTTTGCGGGCAGGCACTGATATCCTCCGCCGCAGCCGATCCCGCCGGCAATCGATACTGGGGCCTGAATGGCCGCGTTGCTGTAGATGTTGTAAAAGGCCGGGTCGAAATTAATGGCATATCCCCCACGAACCACTAGCCGGCTGTGATTTGGGTTGTACGCGAAACCAATCCGCGGCTGGTAGTTCTTCCAGTGATTGGGGACGTCCTGGAAAGTTGTCACGGACAGCGGAAGCGAGGTATCCCAGAATGGATTGGGACCGGTTTGACGCTGCACCGTCAAATTGTGGAGTACATTTGCCGCCTGACCAAAGAACTCCCAGCGCAAGCCGAGATTAAGAGTGAAGTCCGGCCGTATCTTCCAGTCATCCTGGAAATAGAGAGCGACATCGTTTTCAGTAAAAGGAGTTACCGGGTTGCCGTTGGTTAAATTGAGAAAGCCATTTCCCTGAAGGATGGAATCGAAGTTCTGGAAGGTTAATTGACCGTTGTAGTTCGGCAGGTAGGTGCCGGGAGAGTTCTGATACTCGAAGGCGCCACCCAGCGCGATGTTGTGCGTGCCATGGGTCCAGTTTGCATTGTCCTGGATCTGTGTTATTTTGATGAATTTTTGTTGGGGAAAATTGGTGGCATATCCGTAGTTAAAGTCTGTGGCATCCGAAAAAGAAACAAAAGTCGGACATGCAGTGAAGTTGGTCGAGATGCAAGCGGGCACACCTCCGCCCTCGAAGCCGGAAACCGCCTGCTGGAAGCTGTATCGCAACTGGTTGATCCACGTCGGCGAAATAGTATGTGTCCAGTCGGCGCCGATGGAGTGAGTCCGACCGCTGATATTGATGTATCCACCGGATGCGATGGCCGTGGGGCTGTTCGCCAGATCGCCGGTGGTCAGGTCGTTTTGATAATAGTAGCGAACGAAGAAGCGATCCTTTGTCGTTGGCTGCCAGTCCACGCGTCCCAACTGCTCTCCATCGTTGAAGAGGGCGGGAACGGTTCTTGCCACTCCGGCAAATTCTATGGGAGCGGAGGTGACTCCATCCGTGACCATTTGCGTTATCACCGAACTCGCTATAGGTGTTGGATTACCGCTCTTTATCCCATACGGGCCTTCGCTTGCCACCGAAGCTACGGCGGGATTGCCGGGAAAGGCCGCCTGCAATTGGGTCAGGCCGTTTGGCGTTGGCGTTATGGCGCCTTCCGAGGTTGAAAGGGCGCCCCCTTCGCGCGTGTGGTCCCAATAGGTGCTGCCGAAAAACCACAACTTGCCCTTGAGGATCGGACCGCCAATGGTTCCACCATATTTGTTGTCGACAGTGCGGGGAACCGTGATTGGGGTGCATCCGGTCGTCGTTGGGTCTTCTCCGGGGGTGCAAAATCCGAACAGCGGACTCTTCTGCCCGTTTTGCAGGGAGCTTCCCCAGGATCCTGTGTAGTATTCAAAGCCACTGCCATGGAAGCTATTTGTGCCGGACTTCGTTATGTAATTCACCACTGACCCCATGTTGCGGCCGTACTGTGCTCCGAAGTTGTTGGTGATGATCTGAATTTCAGATATCGCGTCCGCGCTGCCGAAGAAGACTTGCGGACCACCCACGTTATTGTCGTTGTTATCCTGTCCATCGATTTCGAAGTTGTTGGAGCGGCCGCGTTGGCCATTTGCCGAGATACCGACTCCATTTGAATTGCTGAAGCTCGCGTCGTGGGTCTGCACGACACCGGGGGCGAGAAGAGCCAGGTTGTCGAAATTCGTATTCAGCGGCAAGCTCTGAATCGTGACGGAATCGAAGGTAGTAGTGACTTGCGCCTCAGTTACTTCCAGGATCGGCGCGGTGGACGCCACGGTTATCGAAGTCGTCGATATGCCAACGGTCAGCCTTTGGACCCCCAGCTGGGCAGTGACACCGGCAACTACGCGAATATTGTCCACAATGAACGGAGTGAAGCTTCCGCTTTCCACTCTCAATGTGTAAGTGCCAATGGGCAGGTCGTGGAAGACGAACGAGCCGTCGGCTCCGCTCACGGTTTTGAACGCGGCGTTGCTCGCAGTTTCGACAGCGGTGATGGCGGCATGCGGCACCACGGCGTCTTGCTGGTCAGCGATTGTGCCCGCGATTGACCCCGTCGTGATGCCTTGCGCAACAGCATTCTCGCTCGCCAATATCGCGCCCGCTAAAACAGCGAGCAACCACGCAGCGTGCCATACCGCTCGAATCGATCTCATTTGATGCCCCCTTGTGGCGTTCTTCGAATCTTGCGGGAAGGGCGTTGCAACAATCGGAAACCGGTGCGCAGTTGATAGCGCTCAAACGCGTTCTCTGCGGTGATCCGCAAGGACCTGCTCCCTCGAGCCGCGTGGCCGTGTCCACCCGTGCTCGACCGTGCTGTCACTGACCTACCCTGACCGAAATCGTGCAACCGAATAGCCAAACCGGATTTTTTGATCTTCTTTGACTATCTATGTGACAGATAGCTGGGCTGATGGGATGGACATGAATTCGCGGTGGACTTACGGGCAGGATTGGCTCTTAAACAGAACACCGGGCGGGGAGTGCCTCCCGAATTCTGAATAACGAAGAAATTTTTGATACCGGTTTTAGAAGGCGCGACAAACTGCGTCTCTTTTGTGCTCGAATGCGAACCTATCTTCTCTTCGGGCGCAGGTCGCTCAATTTTTTACCGCATCTGCCGAGCCGTAAATCATGAAGCTGAAAGGCCGACACGGCTGCCGCCTAACAAACAAGCGCAAGGGTAAGCTGCAATCGACAGCCTTCGAAAAAGCTAGCGAAGGGCTGACGCATCGAGGGTTGTTTCAGGATCCACGCCGAGCCACGCCAAGGCACCTGCGACACCGAGGAGCGCGGCTGCGAGGAACGAGGAGGTCCAGCCAAAGCGCAGGGCAATCCATGGCGTGAGCGAGGCGGTGACGGCGCCGCCGATCTGCGCTCCCATATTCATCACGGCTGAGACTACGCCCGCATGCCGGCCGGCGATGTCGGCGGTTACGGACCAGTAGGAACTTTGCGAGATGTACAGCGCGCCCGCACCCGCAGCGAGCGTCATGGCGGCGAACGGCGCGTTGGCCGCACGTGAGCCGAGTATGAGCAATCCCGCCGCTGCGAGAAGTGAGAAGAAGCCCGGACCACAGCGGCTCGCGCGCAATCCGTAGCGTGATGCGATCCAATCGCCGAGCACACCACCGGCCACGCAGAAAACAGTCATGGCGATGAACGGGAACGTGGTGTAGACGGCGCTGGCCTTCAAGTCGAGACCGCGTGCCTGCACCAAATACAGATAGAACCATCCGAGAAAGATCCAGGCGATATAGCCGAAACAGAAGCAGGCAAAAGTGAGCAGAAGCAGCGTACGGCTGCGCAGGATCGCATGCCAGGGAACGCCGGCCTTGACCGCAGGGACTTGAACTACACCTGCGCGAATTGTTCTGAGTTCCTCGGGCGAGACGAGCGGATGCTGTTCGGGAGTGTCACGCGCAATGAGAAACCAGGTGATTCCGGCAATAATACCGACGCCTGCACTGAACCAGAAAGCGGCGCGCCATCCATCCCTGGCGATGATTGCAGCCAGTAAAGGTGGCGTCAATCCGGCTCCGGCTCCGACCCCGGCAAAGATGACGCCGTTAACACGGCCGCGCTCACAGACAGGAATCCACTGAGCGACGAATTGATTTGAGGCCGGATACATGATCGCCTCACCGACTCCGAGCGCGAAGCGGACCGCGATCAAGGTCCACAGGGCGCCGTGCATTCGCGGAGAAACCAGGGCAGTACCGAGCGTGAATGCCGCCCACCAAATCACCGCCAGAGTAAGTGCGCGCCGCGGCCCAAGCCGGACCGCGATCCATCCAGCGAGCACCTGGAACGCCGCGTATCCGACGAGAAAGGCGCTGAACACCCAACCGAGGCGGACGTTGCCGAGCCCGAACTCGCGGCTGATCTGGATTCCGGCGATGGAGATGTTGGTGCGATCGAGGAAGGCAATCGCGCTCAGCAAAAACAGACAGAAGACCAGCCATGCGCGCATTGGCAACTTAATCATTCTGGATTGGTTCGATTCTACTGCCGGTTCGGCGGTGGCCCTGGCAGGCCGCTCTATGCTCGGGGAAGCGTAAGGATGTGGTAGATGGGAAAACACAGCAGGAGCAATGCGGTAACGAGCAGTCCGATGCGCACACCCCGAACCTTGAAGCGCTGGCTGATCGCCATCAACAGCAGCACGGTTGCCAGCGTCACAGTTGCGCGCACGTATTGGTCGGCACATTGCCGGCCTCGAGTCCCTTGATCGAAGACTTCTGTTGCCCGGTCATTCAGCTTGGCCGCCTCTTCGGTCTTGGAGCTTCGGTATTCCGCCATTAACTGAGGACCCACCGGTGCATTGGGGTTGTTTATTGGGTCAGTCTTCTTCCAGGCTTCGAAGGCGGGACGAAACTCGGGAAGGAAACGCCGTTCAAAAAGATCGGCGAGCTTTTTGTCTCCGCGGGCTTCGGCATTTAGCCAGTCGACCACCGTCGAAGCGTTATACAAACGCTCCTGATTCGCAGATGTTTCGGTTCCCTCGGCTTGAACCCGCAGCTTGCTTGCCTGGCCGTACAGTTCAGTTTGATGGCCGGTCCAGAGCTCTGCCTGATAACCGCTCCAAGCAGTGGCGATAGCCACTATGGCGAGCACCAAGGCTTCAGCGATCTCCAGTATTTCGTGTCCGAAAGGCTGCGATGATTCGTTGTGCTCGCTGAGGTGATGGGCGATTTCGATATTGGAGCGTCCACCTTCGGACATTGAGAAGACCTCCTTGGCGATCAGAAGAATTCTGGGCGGACAAACAGCTATCTGGCACTCGGTGACTCGCAGCTGGCATTTGAAATGCCCTTTGCCCGGTTATCTGAGCACGGGTTGTATTCGAATATCCATCTCCAAACTACGGAAGCCACCCCCACCTGACAACTGTCAAAGCTGACAGCCACCCGGCACATCCAGAGAAGCCGCGGACCGTCCATTCGTTATTCTCTACCACCTAGCCAATGCGGTCTTGGTTTCTAGCTGCAATGGTTATGTTGCGTGGTGCACGCATTGCGACCTCTATCTTCGGTAAGATGATAATCAAATCAAGCTGCTTTCGGATGCTTTGCATTTCAGGGGGAAGAACTGTCCAGCAACGGAGTTCGACGAGACAGACGCGAGAGCTTCGGACTAGCCCCGGAAGATTTGCGCACGTTGCGGGCGCTGAAGACACCGGCGCAGATCCAGAAGTTCATTGACGCGGTGCCCTACCAGTACGCGAACACGGCATTGTCTCCGCAGCGCGTGCTGCGAGAGCGCAAGGGGCATTGCCTGGAAGGCGCGCTGCTGGCCGCTGCGGCACTGCGCGTCAATGGTCGTCCTCCGTTGCTGATGGACCTGGAGTCAGTGCATGACGACGACCATGTGGTGGCACTTTACCGCGAGAACGGACTGTGGGGCAGCATTGCCAAATCGAATTTTGCAGGAATTCGCTTCCGCGCTCCGATCTACCGCACGCCGCGCGAACTGGCGCTCAGCTATTTTGAGTTTTATTACAACCTGCGCGGCGAACGGACTCTGCGTTCTTACTCGAGGCCTGTGAACCTTGCGCGCCTAGACAGCCGGCACTGGATGACCGCCGAGGAGGACGTTTGGTGCGTCCCGGAACTCCTGATCGCAGCGCGGCACTATCCGCTATTTCCTCATAAGGTGGCGCGTGCGCTACCCCGGCTTGACCGCCGCACCTTTGAAGCAGGGATGCATGGCTGGACGAAGCACTGATCCGGGGCGCCCGCATGGCGATGTTCATGAAGTCAATGATTTTTATGAGGTCAATTCTGTATGTTGAGCGAAACTGAGATTCGTTCTCAGACGCGTTTCTCACGCCGGGATCCGATTCTGGCGGCGAGTTCGAGGAGGCTTTCGTCGTTTTCGCGGGGGGCGGCGAGTTGCGTGCCGCCGACGGGGCAGGGAATGGTGACGACTGGGACGCCCGCGAGGCTGAATGGGGTGGTGTAGCGGAGAATCCGGCTGCGGGCATGGCCATTATCGGCGCCGATGTTCAGCCGAGTTACAGGAGAGGCTGGCAAAAGAAGTAGTTCGTGTTCCCGCAGTAATTCGTCGACGCGCGCGCGGAACTCGGCATGGCGTTGGCGCAAAGCGGCCAGTTCAGCTTCGGTGATCCGCGAGCCCCACTCGAGACGTTCACGGATGGCGGGTTGGATTTTATCGAAGTAGCCGGCGTGAATGCGCGCAGCCTCCCATGCCTGGATGGGGGCGAAAATCCGGAATGAATCTGCCCACCAACTCACGTCGACTTGGGTGCTCTCGAGTCCGAGCGCATGCAGCCGGTGCTCCACTCGACGTAGACCGTCGACGATTGCCGGATCGCAATCATGCAGGAACTCGTCGTGAACGACGGCGAATTTATTGAAGGCGCGGGTGACGGTTGTTTTCCCAGGGACAAAAATATCGGCCAGCAGGGGGCCGTCTTCAAGATCACGAAACAGCCAGCCCATGGTGTCGAAGGACGGTGCCAGGTGTGCGCTGCCGCGCCAGTCGCCTCGGCCAATCGAAGCGCGATATCCGGCGAGGCCACAGAGTGCGGCGGGCCCGCGGATTGAGCCGCCGGTATCGGTGCCGATGGCGGCGAACGCGGAACCTTCGAGAACGCTGGCTGCCGCGCCGCTTGATGACCCGCCGGTCAGAGCGCCGGGGTTACCGGGCTGTTCGCAATCGCCGAAATCAGGATTTTCGCCGGTGATGCCGTAGGCCAGGGGATGTAGATGGGTTTTGCCGATGATGACGGCACCGGCTTTGCGAAGTTGTTCGACGAGCCACGAATCGTGGTGGGCGAGGCCGTTGAGATCGCGATAAAACTCGACGCCACAACTGGTCGGGGCGCCGGCGAGGTCGAAGCAATCCTTTACCGAGACGGGTACGCCCCAGAGATTGCTGCGCCCATCGCCGAATGGGCCGCCGGCCGAGCGCGGCATCGCAGTTACGCGTGTGGCTTCCTCCATCGTCCACTGGGGATTGCGCCAGAGGTATGTATTCTTGCCGGCATTTTGGTTGGAGTGCTGCAGGGCTCGTTCGGCAAGTTCGGACGGAGCAACTTTCCCGGTGTCTAGAGCTTCGCGAGCGCCACGAATCATGGAAGCGGAGTCCATGCATGCATTGTAGGCCGCGACTCTGTGGCTCATATTTTCAAGTCAGAGGCGCAAAAGAGGCGATCGCCGAAGCGATCGCCTTTGCGTTCAAGACCGAACTAGAAATCCAGATGCAGCGCCATCTGTATCTGGCGTGGACTGCCGATGGTGTGCGTCACGATGCCCAGTCCCGACGGAAAACTGTAGAGCGAGTTGCACTCTCCAGTTCCGCTGCAGTTGCTGGGCAGCACGGGCTGTCCGGCCGCCGGAAACGCGTTGTAGAACGAGTTTTGCGAGACCTGGTTGCCGGGGATGTCGAAGCTGGTCGTATTGGTCAGGTTGTACACATCAAACGTGAACTTGAGATCGAAGCGCTCCGTGAGTTTTGTCTCCTTCACCAGCGAGGCATCGGCGCGCCGCTGGAATGCCTGGCGGAAGATGTTGCGCTGGCCAGTCGTGAATCCAGTCTCGTAGGGATCGGATGTGGGGATGGCGCCGCCGAGACCGCCCGCCGCAAGCAGAGGAAGCGTGAAACAGGAGGCTTTCAACGCTGCGCCAGATGGTCCGAGTACAGGTGTCCATGCCCCGGAGTGCCCGGTCAGCGCGGACTTTGCGTTGCATCCGTTGGCAAGCGGCACGATGGGATTCGTAATGCCGTTCGACGTGGAGTAATAGATGCTGCCGATCGCGCCGGAGTAGTCAATGACGCTGTAAGGCTGGCCGCTCTGCAGAACGGTCAAGCCAACCAGCGACCATCCGTCGACGAACTTGCCCACGAGCGAGTGCTCGTTGGCTGTCTTCGGGATTTCGAAAATGTAATTGAAGGTGATGACGTGCGTGCGGTCGTAGTCCGACGAACCGTAGCCGCTGCGCAGGTTCAGAGGATTGTTGCCGTTATAGAAAAGACCGAGTCCGCTCTGCTCATCCAGTGCATGTGACCAGGTATACGAAAGGCCAACCTGGAAGCCGTGGCTCATCCGCTTCTCTACGTGCGCCTGCAAGGCGTTGTACGCATCCACACCCGCGGCTACATAGGAGATTGACTCTGCCGCGTAGCCGATATAGGGAACGCGCAGGTCGACATTGCCGCCTTCGTAGTTGGCCTGGTAGCCGGTCCCATCTGGCAGCGTGGCTCCGAGCACATCGTAGCCGTAGCTGTAGTTCTGCTGATAGGCGCCCCCGCCCAGAGCAGGATTAGAAGACGAGACGATCTTCGGCTGATTGAAGGGCAAAGGAATGACCTGGTGACGGCCGAGATTGCCCACGTAGCCCAATTGAATCGCCAGATCGTTTCTGGGCTGCCACTGGACGTCCAACGTGTAATTGAACGTGTAGGGCAGCTTGTTGCTGCGGTTGTAAACACCCAGGGAGATCGGCTGGCCGTTGTTAATCACGCCGGGAGCGCCATCGCCGTAGTTCTCAATGCTGTATGCATTAGGCAGATAGTTAGCAAGGTCAGAGGCCTTCGGATTCGAGGGGGCAGGATGTTGAAGCGTGGTGCCGTAGGGATTTTCGAGATCGCCTTCCTGATCTGTCGGCAGAGACGTCGGCGGACCGTAGCCGCCATTTCCGCCGCAGGTCGGAATGTAGTACGTGCCGTAAGAGCCGTAAAGCGACTGCGAAGATGTGGGGCAGGTGGATGCGTTCACGAAGGGAAGCTGCTGGTTGACACCGAATGGTCCGCCGGTAACGGTTCCGATGGCATATCCCGGCGAGAGATAGCTGAATAGCTCGCCGCGATCGTAATACATGCCCGCGCCGGCGCGAACAACAACCTTGCTGTGGAACATTTCTGGTTGCCAGGCCGCGCCAATGCGTGGAGCAATGCCCCACTGGCGGCCAGTCAGAGTCGTTGCGCTCACGCCCCTGGTGCCGTTTGCGTTATTGCCGGCAATGATGAGGCCGTCGCTGTCGATGCTGTCATTGGCGGCATTGTAGCTATAGGAACTGGGATCGAAGTTGAAGATGCGACCGTATTTCTCAGTGAGACCGCCGTCCCAGTCATAGCGAACGCCCGCGGTAAGAGAAAGGGTAGGAGAGATCTGGAACTTATCCTGCAGATAGGTTCCGAGTTGATTCGAACGGTAGTAACGGCTGGCGTTGCCCTGCAGGAATGAAGTGACGTAGAAACCGGTCGCGGAGCTGCCGGGCGAAACGAAGCCCTGCACGAACTGGCTGAAGTCGGAGGTGGCGATGGTCCCGGTGCCCGTCCGCTTGTCGATGGTGTTGAGTTGGGTATAGGTGTAGTTTCCACCGAAGCTGATCGTATGCTTGCCTAGCATCCAGATGGCGGTGCCCGATGGAGCAAACCGATTCTGGAACACGCCCGTATTGGACGACTGGCTTTCGGCATTGGGACCGATGTTCAAATAAACGTTGCTGACGCCGCTGGGTTGGTACTGGCCCAGGACGTTGTAGATGGAGATTCCGGGAAAGTAAGTGGACCCGAACATGTTGATCGATCCAGTGCCGGCCGCGCCGCCCGGAATGGAACCTGGACCAAAAGCCTGCTCGTTGTCGGCCCAGTTCTTTTCGCGGATGAATCCGAAGGTCTCCGTAGTGCTGAGGTTGGGCTTCACCAGGTAGCTGTTGGTGATGGAAGCGACCTGCGCGCCGGAGTCGAGGTGCTCGGGAAATCCGGGGACACTGGAGTAGGTGTATGGCGCAATGGTCGGATCATGCTGATAGAAGTACTTGAGGCTCAGCGTGTCTTTCTTGGTGGCGTTGTAGTCGAGGTCGGCCACGGCCAGGTCGGCAGTAAACCGCGCCGTTCCGGGAATGAAGGCGTTATCGAGATGGGTGATGGTGGGAGGAACACCACCGAGACCGTCGTTGGGAACGAGCCACTTGCCAGGTTCGCCAGGAAGCGCGGGTGAATTGAACAGGACGAGCGCGTTGTGATCGATGTTCGCGGCTTCGACGTTCGGGTTACCGATATTCTCGCCGAACGAATTGTTGGTCAGATCCGCCAAACCGCTCGCGGAACGGTCGTCACTCAGGCCGACGGGAACATCGAGGAACGAATCTCCGATCTCCGCGTCCGACACATGCAGATGTTGATATGAAACGAAGCCAAAGAGCTTGTCTTTGATAATGGGACCGCCAAGCGCGCCGCCAAGGATGTAGCGATGCAACTGCGGAACCTTTGCGTCCGCGGGAACGGCGGGATCCTGGTTGAAGAAGAAAGGGGCAGCGTTGATCCAGTTCGTGCCGCGACGTCCGTAAAGAGCGCCGTGATAGATATTCGTACCGGAAGCGGTGCTCAGGTCGATGTGCGCGCCTGAGGTGGACCCCTGGGTCGCGTCATACATCGATGCATTGACGCGAACCTCCGCGATGGTCTCAGGCGCGGGCGTGGGGATCGCGTTGCCGATCGAGAGGTAAACGGAAGCCGCGGAAGGGATTTCGCCTCCGCCACCGCCGGGGCTTGTCTGAACCCCGGTGCTGTTGATCACGCGGGCCGACGATACCTGGCTGGTGCTCTTGCCGTTAAAGAGGTTGCTGGCATCGACACCGTTCAGCAGAAAGCTGTTCGAAGTGTCACGCTGGCCGTTGGCCCAAATGGGCGCGTTGCCGAGACCGGAGTTCGATCCCGTTCCACCACCGAGTTCTGCGCTTACACCGCTCGATTGAGTAGCCAGGCCGGTGAAGCTGCCTGTGGCAAGCGGGACGGATTCAATTTCGGTTTTGTCGAGGACATAGCCGACGGTGGTGTCAACCGCGTTCATCAGCGGCGATGCTTCCACTTCGACGGTTGTCGTTGTCTGGCCGACCTTGAGTGCCGCGTTTACGGTTGCAGTCCGATTGGCCTGCACGGTGATGTGCTGGGTCTTCTGCAAATCGTATCCATCGGCCTTGTACGTCAACGTATATGTCCCGATGGGCAGGTTCACCAACGAGTACGTTCCAGAAGCATTTGTGCTGGTGGTGCGCGTGAGCGACGTTGACTCATCCACCACCGTGATCGACACGTTGGGGATTACGCCGCCGGATGCGTCGGTGACCTCGCCGGTAATGCCGCCAAGAGTCTGCTGTGCCAAAACTTGTAAGAAACACAACGCCGCGACTGTCGCGAATGCGAGCAGCCGGCAAAACATTTGAAAACCAAAACGAATACGCATGGAATACCTCAGTTTATTGGCCTCGGAATGAGTCTTTCCGGAGTTTTTTGAATTGGAAAAGCGCTCAAAGATGAGTTCAGAACTACTGAATCACCGAAAAAGTTGATGGTGGATCCTCTGCGGGATACACGTCTGTTGGTTGGATTTCAAGCGAAATATGGAATTCTCAGCGTGAATTTAGAATAACAATCCACGCATAAAATTCATCTAAGGATTCCTTAGATTGAGGCACTTGCGGGGGCACCTTGAGGTCCCGATCGGGGCTTGAGGCCTGTTTTTCAACAACGGTCCCTCATTTTCCACAGTTCGTGGACGCGAATCACAATCGATCATTTGGGCGAGCTGATTTTCGACTGGACACCTGTAATGCCGGCGCTAGGATGGTGAATGCCGAAATCACCGTCAGCGCTCGTGATGCAGAAGAACGCGTGAAGCGGCTTGTAACCTTAGCAATTCAGAGGTTTCACGATGATTACGCGCTCGGCGAAGATGCTGCTGCTGGCAGGAATCGCGCTCTATTACACGCTCGTCGTGTTCAATAACCTCACCGATTTCAGCGCAAACTATGAGTTCATCCGGCATGTGCTGTCGATGGATACGACGATGTCGGGCAATCACGGAATGTGGCGGGCAATGACGTCGCCAACGACGCACCTCGTTTTCTATTGGATGATCATCGCTTGGGAATTCGGCACGATGATCCTCGCCTGGTGGGGACTGGCGAATCTGATCCGTTTAGTGCGTGATCCCGCGATTGCCTTCAACGCCGGTAAACGAATAGCGACAGTTGCCCTGACGCTTTCGCTGGTGATGTGGCTGGTGGCTTTTCTGGATGTGGGGGGCGAGTGGTTCCTGATGTGGCAGTCGCACATCTGGAATGGTCAGGAAGAAGCGTTTCGCATGTTCGTCATTGTTGCATTCGTGTTGTTGCTGCTTTTGCAACCCGACGCGGATACGGAGCCGTAATCGCTCAACCGGTGACGATTGAGGATGGCTTGCGACGTGCTGCATACCACACCAGTCCCGCGGCGATATAGAACAGGTAGATATACGGGAGCCGTGCGTGAGAGATGTCGGCAGTGGAGCGCAGATCGAACACCGCAATCAGCACAACAACCAGAACCGCAACCGCGCTGACCGCTGCCACGAAGTGGGAATGCTGCCCGCGAGCACGTCGCGCAAAGGGTAGAGCGACGGCCACCAGGGCATAGGCGGTGAGGAAGCCGAAGACGGATAAGGATCCGAGGAGGTCGTATACGTCTGATCCGCTCACGCCGCGCACGGCCATCACCGCTGCGGATATAAAGACTACGCAGGTAGAAAGTACGACCGCTGCAACCGGCGTGCCGTGGCGCGGACTAGTCCTTTCGAACAGGGCAGGGAGCAGTCTCTCGCGCCCCATGCGCAACAGCACGCGAGACGCTGCTGTCACGCAGGCGAGCACGCAGGCGACCATGCTGATGAGTGCACCGAAGTCGATGCCGGTGCCTAGTGGGGAGACGCCTGCTTTATCCGCGAGAAGGTGCAGCGGACTGGTGGTTTCGCTGAGCTTGCCCGATTCGCCGCGGAATCCAAGCACTTCAGAGTACGAGCACAATACGAAGAAGATGCCGGCGAGGATGGCGCACTGGATGACGGCTCGCGGAATGGTGCGCAGGGGATTGCGGGCTTCGCCGCCGAGCGTAGTGGCGCTCTCGAATCCTACGAAGCTGAACATGGAAAGCACAAGCGCCGGACCAAGGTTGGAAAACGCAACGCCGCGAAGCCTGAACTGGTCCATGTCGAGATGAAATCCGAAGTGGATCGGCATGACTGTCAGGACGATACAGATGAGACTGACTGAGCAGACCTCGATCCACAGCATCAATTCGGCGGAGAGTTTGACGTCACGATAGGCAACGAGACCGGCAATCGCGCAGACAGCGGCCAGTGTGAGTAATGACGGCGGGGTCCAGTGAAAGAATTGCTGCGAGAGTACGTTGGTGTAGTAAAGTGCGCCGCCGGCGACCGAGGCCGCTGTGGCGAGATATGCCAGAAGCAGTGCCCACGCCGCGGCAACGCCAAACACTGGCGGCAGCGTGTCTGCGGTGTAGGTGTAGAGCGAACCAGGCGATGCGGAGAGGCGCGCGAAGCGGCTTACGCAGAAGCCCACCAGCAATGTGGCCCCGGTGGCTAGCAGGTAGACGAACCAGGTGGCGTTGCCGGCGAGCGCGAAGACCAGCGGGATGGTGAGCGAAGGAGAAGTGGAGGGCGCCATCGCAGAGACCGACTGAGCCAGCGTCTCAAGCGGACCGAGAACGCCGGCGTGGAGGCCGTAATTGTCTTTTGGACTGCGCTCCGGATACACCTCGGCTGTCGCGCTTTTTTTGTCGCTCACCGGTCAGCCTTTCGCTGCGAAATTTGTTTGCCCGATGGAGTTAGTCTTGCCTGCACGTTCGGTCGGAGTCAAGGCGAGCGGGTAGACTGATGCCGATGCCTGTCGCCGCCATCATCGTCGCCGCGGGTTCGAGCAGCCGGTTCGGCCAGCCGAAGCAGCTGATCTTGATTGACGGCGAGCCGTTGCTGCAACGCGCGATTCGATGCGCCCAGGAGGCTGGCGCATCGCCGGTTTTTGTGGTGCTCGGCGCACATCGCGAACAGATCGAAAGCGGAATTGATTTTGGTGCTGCAGCTATCGTTGTGAATGAGGATTGGGAAGAGGGACTGGCCAGTTCGATCCGCGCCGGAGTTAAGGCTGCGGAGATAGATGCAGCGGGCGCTGCGGGCTTGCTGCTGATGACGTGCGACCAGCCGAGGGTGACGGCGGCGCATCTGCGCCGCATGATTGAGAATTTCGACGCTCGGTCGGAGGCGATTCTGATTGCGTCGACATACGCTGGCGTTCGTGGGATTCCTGCGATATTTCCGCGGGAAGCGAAAGGGAGCCTGCTCGCGCTTCGTGGCGACATGGGAGCGCGCATGATGCTTCAGCAGCCGTCCTGGCCTGTGATTTCGCTACCGCTCAGGGGCGGAGAGGTTGATATCGATCGACCGGAGGATCTGGCGGAGCTGGGCTGAGGTTCAGCGCTCGATGGTTGCTTCGATGTACCCGTGCGGTTCATCAATGGGAACGAAGATGTGGTTGGGATTGTCCTGCCCGAAGGGACTGAGGTCGGCAAGAAGGTGATGCAGATTCGGCATGGTGAGGTGCATGCGCGCGATTTCAGGAGCGGCCACCAGCGCGGCCTTGCCCATATCGAATAACGTGTGCTGGACGCTCATGCTGTGGTGCGCGGCAAATTCCTTGAGCAGAGCGGCGATGATCCTGGCACGGACTTCGGAGAACTTTTGGGTCGCAGAGACATAGTCCCACGTTATCGTTGCGCGAGTCCCGAAGATGCGGTCGGTTGCAGGCTTCAGCGTGGTCAGGCGGTCTTTGATGTAACCGGTGAATGCGGATTTGGTTGTCTTGAGAATCGTCAATCCGTCCACGCCGGATGTAATCGCCCAGCCACCCTGGCGGTCCCGCTCTGCGAGCACGGTCTGCAACTCTGGACCACCCATTTTGAATGTTGCGGCTTCGGGGTTCCCTTCGGTCATGAGGCGTTCCCAGCACATTTCTTCAATCTCAATGCTGGCCCTCGAAACCTGGGGATTGTTGGTGAGCAGGTAATTACCGAGTTCCATCGCAAAATCCTCGATGGTGGTTGCGCTTGACCCGCGTGCGATGGAGTAGACGGTGTTCTTCATCGTGTCAGTGGGCAGGATCTTACTATTGTCGGCACTCGTGAAACTGGTTTCGAAGTCCCCGTGCAACAGCACGCGCACGGTCCACTCGTTGAACTCGTGGCGGTCTGCTGATCGCGTGATGCGCGACAGGCGCACTCGAGCTTTTCCGTAGCGATTCTCACCCAGCCTGGCCATCGATCAGCTTCCTCGGTAAGTTGTGTAGCTGTTGTCGCTCAAAAGGAGCGGAAGGTGGTAGTGCGCAGCGCCATCGCAATCGAATGTGATCGAAATCTCCGGATAGATGGTGTTACGGCCGAGTGCTTTCAGATAAATGCCGGTATTGAACGTAAGCCGGTACTGACCGGGCGCGGCATCGGTTTTCAAGTCCCCACAGCGGCCATCCGTGTCGGTCTTGCCGGCCGATATCATGATCCATTGGGCTTCTTCGTGGCGGACACCCTCGTTTGACCAACCCACCCCGCCAAGCATTCTGTCCAATTGCACCAAAATACCCGCCGCCGGTTTGCCGAGGACGGTATCGAGCACGTGCGTCGTGATCTTGCTCATGACAGCAACCACTTTCCGAGGCGAATCTGCAGGATCTGCCGCTGCTGCTCGGCGGCCTCTTTCAATTCTGCCATGCGACCGTTGGCCAGGCGCCGCTTGAGGATAGTGAGCATCTCGTCGGCGCTCTTGCCGGTGGCGCACACGATATACGTGAAGCCGAAGCGCTGTTCGTAGAGCGCATTCCCTTCGGCGAGTTCGCGCATGATGTTGTTTGCGGCGCTGCTTGTTCCGGCCTGTTCTTGAGCGGACCATGCGGTCGACTTCTCCGATGCGGCAGCGGCTTTTCGCTCGCCGATGCGCGGGTGGCGGGCGAAAGCTTCCATCCAATCCGGTTCGGCCATGGTGGCCCAGACGCGATCGGCCGCTTCACTCAGTGCGGGGATGTTCGCGATGGGACGGAGTCCGACCATTTGTTCAGCCCAGCGATGCGCGCCGCAGCAAGCGAGCATGGCTTCTGTCGCGCCGTTCTCGTCGGCGTTGTTCCATGTGCTGAGCACGATATTCATCGTGCTTTCGGCTCCCCATTCAACTCGCGGAGAAACTCCTCGAGGAGATTCGCGCCTACGACCTTCCGATACTGCGCATTGGAACGGATGTCGTCGATAGGCTGTGCTTCGGTTAGGAGGGCCTGGCGCGCCGTTTCGATGAGGTTGGGAGTGAGTGATTGGCCGACCAGCACAGCCTCGGATTTGAAGAGGCGGGCGGGGAATGGTGCCAGGCTTGCAGCGGCAACTCGAATCTCGGCGATGGCGCCATCTTGTATACGCGCTGTTGCGCCGATGGCGACCTTCGAAATTGCCATCGCGCGCCTTGTGCCTACTTTTCGCAGGTACTGCTGATGATTGGCGAAGCGGCAGGGAAGATGGATGGCGAAGAGGAGTTCGTCGGCGGTCATCCCGTTCTGCTTGTACCCTGTGTGAAATTCACGGTAAGGCAGGCGACGTTTGCCGCGGACGGAGACTAGTTCAATTTCCGCATCGTAGACGAGAAGCGCTGGCGAGGAGTCTGCGGCGGGCGAACCGTTGACGAGATTCCCGCCGAGCGTCGCGCGCGTCTGGTTGGCAATGGAACCGATCCAGCTTGCAGCTTTGTCTAACAGAGGAAAGTCTGCTGCGACGGCTGCACTTGCCCGCAGATCGCTGAAGGTCGTTCCGGCGCCGATGACCAATTCGTCGTGAGTTGTGGAAATGAAGCGAAGTTCCTCTACATCCCAGAGGCTTACGAGTTTGTCTGCGGTGAGTCTGCCCGCGGCGAAGGCGACCATCAGTTCCGTGCCGCCCGCTATCGGCGTCCACTGGCCGGGGGCGGAGGCAAGGAGATCAAGCACTGCGGGCAGCGATCGGGGCGCGACGAGTTCGTGCTCGGCAGCATTACCGCGCATGCATGTCCTGTTGGCCGGTGCTGGTAGTGCTTGTTGCTGCCGACAGAACCGACTCAAAGATGCGCATGAACCCAGTGCAGCGACAGAGATTGCCGGCGAGTCCTTCGCGAATTTCGGCCATCGTTGGCTGAGGGTTATGCGCGAGCAGATGTTTGGCGGCCATCAGCATGCCGGGCGTGCAGATGCCGCATTGTGCTCCGCCGCAGCGAAGAAACGCCTGCTGTAAGGGATGGAGAACGCCATCGCACGCGAGCCCTTCGACGGTTTCGATGCTCGCGCCTTGAGCCTGCAGCACGGGAACGAGACAGCTGTTGACGAGTTCGCCATTCATGCGCACGGAGCAGGAGCCGCATTCGCCTTCGCCACATCCTTCCTTGGTTCCGGTGAGTCGGAGATCTTCGCGCAGCACATCGAGAAGACGCTTCATAGGCAAGACGGAGACGGTTCTGTTCTCGCCGTTCACATTCAGTTGAATTATGGCTGTGGGCGCGCTCATACCGTTGCAGGCTCTTCAACTTTGCGCTGCACGCTCAGCTTTGCAAAGAGGTCTTCGGGCAGCAGAGGAATTGAATTGAAGCTGACGCCGATGGCATCGCGGATCGCGTTGAGGATTGCGGGGGCGGGGCCATCGTGAGGCAACTCGCCGATTCCTTTGGCGCCGAATCCGCCATGCTGGAAGGGGAGTTCCTCCCAGAAGACGTGGATGGGAGGCACGTCTTCAGCGGTGGGCATGATGTAGTTAGTCATCTGGTTGTTGGCCATGCGGCCGTTTCGCAGGACCACCTTTTCGTAGAGCGCGTAGCCGATGCCCTGTGCGATTCCGCCTTCGATCTGACCGGATGCGAGCACGGGATGAATGATGCGCCCGGCTTCCTGAGCCGACCAGAACTCCTCGACTTCAGCGGAGTAGGTGATGGTGTCGACGGCAACCTGCGCCACGTGGACAGCCCATCCGTAGGCGGGGTAGGCTTCGCCGCGATACTTCTGGTCGTCCCAGAAGATGCCGGGCGGCGCCTCGTAACGACAGAGCGAGACGACTTCGCCGCTTTTCTTGCGCAACTGATCGCAGGCAACAAAGAACTGTTCGCGTGAGAATTGCTCAGGCAGGCCGGCTTGTTGGCACAGCATGGACAGCAACTGCAAAGATGCGCGCTCAATGAGCCGGCCGATGACCATTGCGGTACGCGAGGCCACCGTCGGTCCACTGTTGGGGACGATGCCGGTGTCGGGCGGCGCCATGACGACGTCGTCGTAGTCCACACCGAGGATTTCCGCAGCAACTTGTGTGAGCACGGTGTTGGTGCCTTGGCCAAACTCGGTGCTTGAAACCAGTACCCGCACTTTGCCTTCGGCGGTGACGTCGATGCCGGCAAGTGAATTGAGGTAGCGCTCGCCGGAGCCTGTGAAACCGGAACCGTGATAGAAGGCGGCGATGCCGATGCCGCGCTTGATTGGGCTCTTTGCATTTTCTTTCGCGAAGACGGCGCGCTTGTTGTAGTAGTCGCTCTCGGCCAGAGCGCGGTCGAGCAGCTTGTCGAGGATGACAGGTTCGCGCATCAACTGTTCGGTCGCGGTGGTTTCGCCCTGGTGGATGAAGTTTCTGCGCCGCAGTTCGATGGGATCCATGTTGATGGCTGCGGCGACTTCGTCCATGTGGCGTTCGACTGCGAAGATGGTTTGTGGTGCGCCGAATCCGCGGAAGGCACCGTAGGGAACGTTGTTCGTGGCCCAGGCATGCGAGCGCACGCGGACATTGGGACATACATACGGGCCGGGCGAATGCAGCGTGGCGCGCGAAAGCACGGTGGAGGAAAGCGTGGAGTAGGCGCCGCCGTCGGTGGCGATGTCGATGTCCATCGCGAGCAACTTGCCGCCGGCGTCGAGAGCGGAGCGATGACGCACGCGCGAAGGGTGGCGCTTGGTGGTCGCGGCCAGATCCTCGATGCGGTCGTAGACCATCTTCACCGGGTGCCCGCACTTCATGGCGAGCAGAGCCGCGTGCGAGGCGATCACGGAAGGGTAGTCCTCTTTGCCGCCGAAGGCGCCACCGGTTTCAGTCTGGATGACGCGGACCTTTTCCGGTGGCAGGCTGAACACTGCAAGCAGCGACTTGTGCACATAGAAGGGACACTGCAGAGATCCCCACACGATGATGCCGGTATCGGCGCTGTATTCGGCGATGACGCCGTTGTTTTCGATGTAGAGATGTTCCTGGGCGCCGGTGCGGTATTCGCCTTCAACGATGTGTGCGGCCTGGGACCATACTGAGTCGACATCGCCTTTTTCGAGGAGGAAGCTCTTGAAGCAATTGTCTGCGCCCCAGATGACCGTTTGCTGGCCTTCGCTTTCCTCGATGGAGAAGACCGGCGGCATCAGATCATATTCCACGTGAACGGCGTTTGCCGCTTCGCGCACCTTGTGCTTATCAGGGTGGGCGATCAGAAGGATGGCTTCTTCACAATGATTCACATGGCCGTCGGCAAGGCAGGGTTGATCGGCGACGATCATTTGGATCCGGTTTTCGCCGGGGATGTCAGCGACGGTGACGACGGCGAATTCGCTCCAGTCGATATTGCGATGGAAGCCGATGGATCGAATGAGTCCGCGCGGAACTGCACTGCGTACGGTGGCGCCGTGCCACATGCCTTCACGATGGATGTCGTCGATGTAGCGCGCTGTACCCCGCAGTTTATCCACACCTTCCTTGCGGGGAACGGAGGTGCCGACGATGCGGTTTTTCGCGGGCGTCGCTCATGGTTGGGGAAGTGCGAAACGCCGTACGGGTTGACGCATAGCATACAACGGCGCGGCTGACTTTGAAAGCCAGACGCTATGACGCGAGCGTGGCAAGCGTGCGGGCAAGCACGTGGACACCGCTGCCAATCCACTCGGGCGATGCATATTCGTCGGGTCGATGGCTCACTCCGCCGCGGCAGGGGATGAAGAGCATGGCGACAGGAGCGATGCGCGCCATGAACAGCGAATCGTGATAGGCGCGGCTGACCATCTTCTTGTAGCTTTTGTTCGCCGCCTTTGCGGCCTGTTCCATGGCATCGAGGATCGCGGGGTCGCAGGTTGCGGGCGGATCCGCGTTTACCATCTCTGTCTTGATCGAGACTCCGCGACGTTGGGCGACTTCGACGCAGGCGGTCTTCAGCTTATCGATCACACCATCGCGCCGCAAAGTGTCAATGTCACGAATGTCGGTCTCAAGCCTGACGCGCGAAGGGATGCTGTTGACTGCGCCGGGGAAGACCTCGCAAACGCCTACAGTTCCAACGGTATCGATGGCGCCGGTTGACTTGGCTGCCGCCTCGAGCGCAAGGATCAGTTCGGCTGCTGCGGCGAGTGCATCTTTGCGGCCGGGCATGAGCTTTCCGCCCGCGTGGCCGCCTTCGCCCTCGATAAGAATGCGCATGCTCGCCGGTGCGGCGATGTGGGTGACGAGGCCGAGGTCAATGCCTTCCTGTTCAAGAAGCGGGCCTTGTTCAATGTGTAATTCGATGAACTGGTGGAAGCGACCGCGAGCCAAGGCGACCGACTCGAGAGAACCTCTGAATCCGGCGTTGAGCGCGCAATTCTTCGAGGCTGCCGCCTTCCTTGTCGCGCAGCGTGAGCGCCTGCGTTGGCGAAAGCACGCTGGCCATCATGCGGCTGCCCAAGCATCCGATGCCGAAGCGTGTTGGTTCCTCTGCCGTGAAGATGACGAGTTCGATGGAGCGGCGCGGCTTGAATCCAAGCTGCTGCAGAACGCGGATGGCTTCAAGGCCGCCCAGTACGCCGACGCATCCGTCGTAGAGGCCGGCGTTGGGGATAGCGTCGATGTGCGAGCCTGTACCGATGGGAGCGAGATTTGGTTCTGTTCCATGCCAGCGCGCAAAGGTGTTGCCGATGGCGTCCTCGTGCACTTCGAGCCCGGCTTCCTGGCACAGGCTTTTTACATAGGCGCGCGCACGCAAGTCGGCTTCGCTGAAGACGACGCGGGTGACGACTGGCGGCTCGGCTTGAGAGATCTGCGCGAGCTTATTGAGTTCGGCGATGAGCCGGTCGATGGAGAGAGTCGAGGAGAGCGAGGGGCGGGATTCCATGGTCAGGCTCCCAGCGGATGACGGCGCCAATCTTTGTAGATGAGGTATTTTGCCGGCTTTTTGCCGATTGCGCCGAACCATTGCGGGCAGTACGGCGCCATCCAGATAAAGTCGCCGGCTTCGACGGGGTACCATGAGTCGCCGAGCCGGTAGATCCCGCCTCCTTCAAGCATGAGGAGTCCGTGCTCCATGACGTGAATCTCGACCATGCTCAGCCCAGCGCCGGGATCGTAGGTCATGGTGTTGACCGCAAAATCGTACTCATCGGCATCGGGCATGAGCGAGCGAACGCGCAGGGATGAATCTCCCATCAGCGGGACCTCAGCGACTGAGGATTCATTGCTGATGACGACCGCGGGGTTGGGCCCGTTTGCAATTGGCTCGTAGATTTTTTCAATCAGCGCGGCTCTCGCGGCACCCATTGCGGTGACGGAGCAATCGGTGCCTGCGGGCAAATAAGCGAATCCGGCAGGCCCGAGCAGGTGCCGGTTGGCGCCGATCTTCAAATCGAGCTCGCCCGCGAGCACATAAATGAATCGCTGCGCCGTCGCGGGGCCGAGTGTGCCTCGGTCAGCGAACTCTGCCGTGATCTGGCTGAAGTTTGCGCCCAACTGGGGACCTGCGTGCACGATGCAATCCACGCCGCTCGCGCCGGGCAGCGGTATGCGCACGAAGGTGTCCGGAGTTTGCAGGAGATGATCATGCTTGAGGCTGCTTCGGGTTGCTCCCAGGTGATGCAATGGTGACCTCGCTTGCATTGCGTTTTCCGATTCTAACGAACCTCGGTCGATAGTCGTTGCAGGAATTTTTCGCCAACGCACAGTGCCGCTTCGACATCCTCTTCGTGAACGGCTTCGTCGGGATGATGGCTGAGGCCGGCGGGACTGCGGAGGAAGAGCATAGCCGTAGGCATGCGTCCGGCCATGATCATGGCATCGTGGCCGGCGCCGCTGGGCATTGACTTCACGGAGAAGCCCGCGCCCTCAATGGCGTCAGTCATGAATGCGGTGAGGCGCTCATCCATCGGGACGGACGGCTCGTCCATCTTCTTCGTCCAATCGAGTGCCAATCCGCGACGGGTCGAGATTGCATGGGCCTGTTCGACGAGATCGTCGACTGCGGCCCGACGCGCGCTGTCGCGAACGTGGCGAACGTCGAGGCTCAACTCGACCAACCCGGGAATCACGTTGCCGGCATTGGGCTGCACTTCCAATTTGCCGACCGTAGCGACGAGGCCTTCGGTTTTGGTGGCGAGGGCTTCTACTTTTGTGATCCATTCCGCAGCGGCGGCGAGGGCATCGCGGCGCAGGTACATGGGAGTGGTGCCGGCGTGGTTGGCGTGGCCGATGAAGTTGAGATCGAGGCGTGTCTGGCCAACTATGCTGGTGACCGCGGCTACGCTGAGGCCTTCGGCTTCAAGCACCGGCCCTTGTTCGATGTGAATCTCGAGAAATCCGATTGCATGCTCGTCGGCTGCCGCACCTTCGAGCTTGCCCGGATCGAGGCTGAAGTTCTCGATTGCTTGTCGGATGGTTGTTCCATCGGCATCTTTGAGTGCGAGCATTGCCGGATCGAATCGCCCGGCCACCGCGCGACTGCCGATAAAGGGGAATCCGAAGCGGACGCCTTCCTCCTCTGAGAATGCGATGACTTCAAGGGAAAGGGGCAGATCGAGATGCTTTGCGCACGCGACCAGATCGAGAGCGAGAACGACTCCGAGGACACCGTCAAATGCACCTGCGTCGGGCACGGTGTCGATGTGGGAACCGAGGATAAGGCGCCTGGTAGAACCGCCGGATGGTTTCCAGAGCCCGCGCAGGTTGCCGACGGGATCGACATGCACGGACATGCCGAGGCTTTCCATGCGGGCGCGCAGATGCTGGTGAACCTGGTGAACTGGTGCGGTGAGGAAGCGGCGGGTGGTGCGGCCGGGCTCTTCGCTCATGGCGGCGATGGTGCGGCATTCTGCGATGGCTCGTTTTGCGCGCTGGCTCACGTGCGCACCAGCTCTCTTCCGCGTGGGGTGCTTGCGAATTGATCGGATTGGAAGACGGGCTGACCCCTAAGCCAGGTCTCGCGAACGCGTCCGCGCAGATGCGCGCCGAGATAGGGCGAGATCTTGTGGCGGAAATGGAGATCGCTCTCGGTGACGGTCCAGGTGGCGTCGGGGTCGAAAGCGGTGATATCAGCGCCAGCGCCGACGGCAAGGGTTCCTTTCTGGCCGAGGAAGCCGGCGAGATGCGCGGGGCCGGCGGACATCCATTTCGCGACTCTCTGTGCGGTTTCTTTGGTGTTGTATCCGCGTCGGTGCATCGCAGTCCACATCACAGGGAGGGCGAGGCCGAGGCTCGCAATTCCGCCCCAGGCGAGATCCCATCGTCCTTCCTCACGGCGCTTCATGGCGGGCGGACAGGGCGAGTGATCGGTAGCGACGAGATCGATGAGTCCGGATTCGAGTGCTGCCCAGAGTTGCTCGCAATTGGCTTGATCGCGAATGGGTGGGGCACATTTAAACTCGGTGGCGCCATCGGGAATTTGCTTTGAGCTGAACGAGAGGTAGTGCACACAGGTTTCTACCGTGATGGGCACGCCGTGACCGCGGGCTTCGGCAAGGATCGGCAATGCCCTGGCGCTGGAGAGATGTACGACGTGTATTGGCGCCTGATATTCGCGGGCCAGCCGGATCAACAGCTTGATGGCATCGACCTCGGCCTCATCAGGACGCGAGGCAAGATAGGTCGAATATTTGTGCCAATTCGCACCGGCCTGGTTGAGTGCTGCGGTCGCGGCCTCAACGGGCTCGGCCAGTTCGGCGTGGACCAACAGCGGCAGCCCCGTTCCGCGAAGCCTGTCGAGGGCAAGACGCAGGTCGCACTCATTCACCCAGGCAAAGCCGTCGATACCGGAGTGGATCATGAAGCACTTGAAGCCGGGAACGCCGGATTGGACGAGAGCGGGTAATTCGGCGGCATTGCTGCGGACGACACCTCCCCAGGCGGCCCAGTCGACCCAGGCGTTGCCGTCGGCTATGGTTCGCTTGGCTTCGAGCGCTTCGACGTTGACAGTTTCGGGAATGCAGTTGAGGGGCATGTCGACGAGCGTGGTGACGCCGCCGGCGGCTGCGGCGCGGGTGGCGGTATTGAAGCCTTCCCAATCGCGTCCGGGATCGTTGATATGGACGTGCGAGTCGACCAGGCCGGGAAGAAGAAGCAGGTCGCCGAAGTCGCGGATCTCGGCGGTGTCTGCGACATCGTCCCATTCTCGAACTGCGGCGATCTTTTCACCGTCCACCATCAACGCGGCGGCCTTGAGCCCGTCGGCCGTTAGGACGCGAGTTGATCGTAAAGCCTGTGCCATACTGTGTTTACTTTACCTTCGGAACCGCCGAAGGCAAGCCGATATGACTCGCCAGCCCAATCTTGAGTTTCTGCGCAGAGCCATCGCGCTCGCGACGGAGAACGTGACCTCCGGCCGAGGGGGGCCATTTGCCGCGTTGATCGCGCGTGACGGGAAGGTGATTGCCGAGGGCGTGAACATGGTGACGGCGACGAATGATCCAACGGCGCATGGCGAGGTTACGGCGATCCGCGAGGCGTGCAAGGCGCTGAACACTTTTATGCTTGCCGGATGCGAACTGTACACCAGTTGCGAGCCCTGCCCCATGTGCCTGGCGGCATCGCACTGGGCACGGCTCGACGCGGTCTACTTCGGAGCGGGCGCCGAAGACGCAGCGAAGGCCGGATTTGACGACGCTTATCTTTACGAGGAGTTTCGCAAGGATCCCGCCGACCGGTCGCTTCCAGCCGAGCAATTTCTTCGCGATGAGGCATGGGCCAGCTTTGCGGCGTGGATTGCCTCTCCGAACAAAATCGAATACTGAGTCCCCCGGAATCCACTGAGCCGAAAGAATTTCCGGGGATTGCGGCAGGTAATAAAGCCGTTGCCCATTGCGAGGTGCATGCGATAACGTCTAATACTCATAACTGTTTGCGACGGGAGTAGCCGCGAATGCCGCGCGTAGTTCGATGTTCCATCATCCAGGCCTCCAACGCCGTAGCTGCCACTGAGCCGCTTGCGACGCAGAAGAAGACGATGATCGAGAAGCACCTGGGCCTCATTCGCAAGGCGGCCAACGACGGTGCGCAGATCGTCTGCCTGCAGGAGATCTTCAACGGGCCTTATTTCTGTGCCGAGCAGTCGACCAAGTGGTACGAGACCACGGAGTCCGTGCCCGATGGGCCGACCGTGAAGCTGATGCAGGAACTGGCCAAGGAACTGCACATCGCCATGGTGGTTCCGGTGTACGAGGTGGAGCAGGAAGGGATTTTCTACAACACCGCGGCCGTGTTGCAGAGCGACGGCACCTATCTGGGCAAGTACCGCAAGACGCACATTCCCCACGTGGCTCCGGGATTCTGGGAGAAGTTTTATTTCCGGCCCGGCAACCTTGGCTATCCGGTGTTTGACCTGGGCTTTGCCAAGATCGGGATCTATATCTGCTATGACCGGCATTTCCCCGAGGGCGCTCGCTGCCTGGGGCTGAACGGGGCCGAGATTGTCTTTAACCCATCGGCAACGGTTGCGGGGCTTAGCGAGTATCTATGGAAACTTGAGCAGCCGGCGCACGCCGCGGCCAATGGCTACTTTATTGCGGCTATTAACCGGGTGGGCACTGAGGCGCCCTGGAATATTGGCGAATTCTATGGGTCCAGCTACTTCGCCAATCCTCGCGGCCAGATCATAGCCCAGGCTTCGCGCGATAAGGACGAAGTGCTGACCACCGATCTTGATCTTGAACAGATTGCCGAAGTGCGCAGAACCTGGCAGTTTTTCCGCGACCGCCGGCCCGACATGTATGGGCCGCTAGTTGCCTCTTAACAAAACCTGGCGGCGAAAACCCTCGTCAATCCATAGAAGGACGGCAGAGAATATCCAAAGAAGGACAGCAGAGAACAAGAGAGCTTCCCGAGGTCTTCATGAGTACCGCAACACTACCCGACGATCTACTGCTCCGCGAGCGGTTCGGCGACATCAAGCCGCCTCTCGAGCCACAGGCCGCAGTGATTGAAGCTAATCGTTGCCTGAACTGTTTCGACGCGCCTTGTACCGGCGCCTGCCCTACGCATATTGACGTTCCGGGCTTCATTAAGCGCATCAGTACGGGAAACCTTCGCGGTTCAGCACTGCGGATTCTCGACGCCAACATTCTGGGTGGCAGCTGCGCCAAGGCGTGCCCGGTGGAGGTGCTCTGCGAAGGCGCTTGCGTGATGCACCGTTACAACCACGCGCCTATACAGATCGCCCGCTTGCAGCGTTACGCCATGGATTCCTTTCAGGCCACCGGGGAGGAGTTGCTGACTGCCCCGCGCCGATCGCGCAACGTGCAGGTTGCATGTATCGGTGGAGGGCCGGCGTCGTTAGCCTGTGCTGCCGAGCTTTGCCGCCACGGGGCGTCGGCAACGATTCTTGAGCGCCAGGATCTGCCGGGTGGCCTCAATACCTACGGTGTTGCCGAATACAAGCTGCGCGCGGCAGACAGCCTTCGCGAAGCCGAGATGATTCGCCGCATGGGCGTGGAGTTCCGCACCGGAGCCGCGATAGAAACCGCTGAAGCGCTGGAAGAGTTGGAATCGGAGTTCGACTTCATCTTTCTCGGCGTGGGCCTGGGCGCCATGCAGCGCATGAATATTCCCGGTGAGGAGCAGAAGGGCGTGTTGAACGCACTCGAATTCATCGCTTCCTACAAGACCGGTCGACTTCGCGAATTGAATGGCACTGTGGTTGTAGTCGGAGCCGGCAACACGGCGATCGACGCGGCAAATGCCGCGCGCCGCCTGGGAGCGGAGACGGTGTATCTGCTCTATCGTCGCGGAGAGCGCGAGATGTCGGCGTTCGACTTTGAATATGAGCACGCCAAGCAGGAGGGGGTACAGTTCCTGTGGCGGCGGCAGCCCTATGCGATCCGAACGAATGAGCGTGGCCGGTTGCTGCTCGACACCGTCCAGGTAAGCGAAGTGGACAAGGCTCTGCTGCCTATTCCGGATTCGCAATACGCCATTGAGTGCGACTACGTGGTCCCGGCGATCGGGCAGTCTCCATTTGCGCAACTAGTGCAGGAGCTTCGCCGCATTGAATTGCGCGGCGGAGTGATTGTGACTGATCCCGAAACTGGCCAGACCGGCAATTCCCGATACTTCGCCGGTGGGGACTGTGCGAATGGAGGCAGGGAAGTGGTGGACGCTGTTGCCGATGGAAAGCGCGCCGCGCAGGCGATCATGAAGATCGCGGAGGCAGCCTATGCCTGATATTCGCGTACATCGATTTGCAGGTAGCATCGACGCACCGAATCCCTTCTGGCTGGCTTCGGCCCCGCCCACCAACTGCGGGGAGCAGATTATGCGCGCCTTCGATGCGGGATGGGGCGGGGCGGTGTGGAAGACAATCGGAGAGCCAGTCACGAATGTCTGCTCCCGCTATTCCGCCACTGATTGGCAGGGTCAGCGGATGATGGGCCTTAACAACATCGAGCTCATCAGCGATCGCAGTGTTGAAGAGAACCTGCGCGAGATGGCGCAAGTCAAGAAGAGCTATCCCTACCACGCGATCATTGCGTCGCTGATGGTGGCCTCGAATCGCGAGGCGTGGCACGAAATTGTGCAGCGAACTGAAGATGCCGGCGCCGATGGACTGGAGCTGAATTTTGGCTGTCCGCATGGCATGAGCGAGCGCGGCATGGGATCGGCGGTTGGGCAGGTTCCCGAGTATACCGAGATGATCACGACGTGGGTGAAGGAGAAGGCGCGCACGCCGGTGCTGGTGAAGCTGACGCCGAACATTTCGGACATTCGCGTGATTGCGCGCGCAGCCAAGCGCGGGGGCGCCGATGGGTTATCTGCGATCAACACCATCAATTCGATTACAGGGATCGATCTCGACACGTTTGTTCCGCGCCCAAATGTTGACGGAAAAAGCTCGCATGGCGGCTACTGCGGCCCTGCCGTCAAACCGATCGCGCTGAACATGGTGCAGCAGATCATGGCCGATGCCTCCTCGGCCCTTCCTCTTTCAGGGATCGGCGGCATTGGGACATGGCGCGACGCGGTGGAGTTCATGCTGCTGGGTTGCGGGACCGTCCAGGTTTGTACGGCCGTGATGCACTACGGCTATCGCGTTGTCGAAGACATGGCCGAAGGCCTTGAGAACTGGATGCGATCAAAGGGGTTCGCTACGATCGAGGATTTTCGAGGGCTTTCCATCCCCAAGGTGACCGAATGGAAGCATCTGAACCTGAACTACAAAATCGTGGCTCACATCAATGAGCAGACATGCATTGGATGCGACCTGTGCCACATCGCCTGTTGGGATGGCGCGCACCAGTGCATTCATCTCGATCGCGTGGAGGGTCCGGTTGATGGTCCGGCGGAATTACATGTTACGCCAGCGGCCGCAGAGGAGCGTACTCGTACCTCTATCGCGTGCACGCCCGTTACGCGCAAGGAGCGGACGTCTGCCGCGGCAAATCACGGTCCGTATCCCACGCCGCTCAAGAAGATTCCCCGAGTGGATGAGACGGAATGTGTGGGCTGCAATCTGTGCGCGCTTGTGTGCCCGGTGGACGACTGCATCACCATGGTGCGGGTGGATAGTGGAGTTTCCGCGGAAACGTGGGACGAGCGCACACATGGCGCCGAGTGCGCCGTGGAACCGCAACGGTCATAGCAAAACAACGCTGGGTGCCCCATCCTTGCGGAGCAAAGGTGGGAAAGCACGAACCTCAACTAACTCTTCTCTACCGAGTGATCCCTTATGCCTTCAGTTCTCATTCAAAACGGAACCATCGTCAATGCCGACTCGACGGTGAAGGCCGATCTGCTGATCGATGGCGCGGTCATCAAGGAAGTGCGGGCGGGGATTCCTGCGAGTTCGGCGGAATCGGTTGTCGATGCTTCAGGGCTGCTGGTGCTGCCGGGCGGCATCGACGCGCATACGCATCTCGATATGCCGTTTGGAGGGACTAAGTCCGCTGACGACTTCGAGACCGGCACGCGGGCCGCTGCCATCGGCGGGACGACGACGATCGTGGATTTTGCAATCCAGGCGCGCGGGACAAAGATGCGCGCGGCTCTGGATACGTGGTGGAAGAAGGCCGAAGGCAAGGCTTGCATCGATTATGGGTTGCACATGATCGTGACCGACCTCGGCGATGCAGGCCTCGAGGATATGGACGACATGGTGCGCGAGGGCGTGGCCAGTTTCAAGCTGTTCATGGCCTACCCCAACGTACTGATGGTCGATGACGCGACGATCTTCAAGGCTATGCGCCAGACGGCGAAGAACGGGGCGTTGATCTGCATGCACGCCGAGAACGGCTCGGTGATTGACGTGATCGTGCAGCAGGCGCTGGCGGAAGGCAAGACGGCGCCAATCTATCACGCGCTGACGCGACCCACGGCGGCCGAAGCCGAGGCGGTGCATCGCGCGATTGCGATGGCGGAGATGGCGGGAGTGCCCGTCTACATCGTGCACCTGTCTAGCGAGGAAGCGTTGAACCAGGTGCGGGAGGCGCGCGACCGCGGTCTGCCGGCGTTTGCCGAGACCTGTCCGCAATATCTGCTGCTTTCGCTCGAAGACAACATGGTCGACAAGGGCTGGGAGGGCGCGAAGTATGTGTTCACGCCGCCGCTGCGCGAGAAGCGCAATCAGCCGAAGCTCTGGCAGGGGTTGCGCAAGGATCATCTGCAGGTGGTTTCAACGGATCACTGTCCGTTCTGCTTTGAAGACCAGAAGGCTCTTGGGAAGGACGACTTCACGAAGATTCCCAATGGCGGCCCCGGCATCGAAAACCGTTTGCAGTTATTGCATCATCATGGTGTGGGGCAGGGGAATTTGTCGCTGAACAGGTTTGTCGAGCTGGTTTCGACGGCGCCAGCGCGCATTTTCGGGATGTATCCGAAGAAGGGCGTTTTGGCGGCGGGCAGTGATGCGGACATTGTTCTCTGGGATCCCGGAGCGCATTACACCATCTCTGCCGCGACGCATCACATGCGGGTGGACTATTCGATGTTTGAGGGGTTCAAGGTGAGAGGCAATGCTCGCGATGTTTATTCGCGCGGGGAGCTGATCGTGTCGAAGGGCCAGTTCGTCGGTACGCCGGGGCGGGGAGAGTATTTGCGGCGTGAGGCTCGCGGCGGGGCGTGGAAGTAGCGATATTCAGGCGAGCGGTTCTGTTTCTCGCTGCAGTTTGCCGCATTCGCAACATCAAGCAACTTCCGTATCGCCTTCTCATAGGCATTCGTGTATACCGATCCACACTGGAGGCCGTTTGAGCAGCGTCGACCCCACTTTATCCAATCGCGATCTGGCGCCGACTACACCTGCCCAGCGCACGTGGACAACCTACAGCTACATTGCGTTGTGGTTCTCCATGTCGATGGAGATCACGACGTACCAGCTTGCTTCTTCGCTGATCGCGAAGGGCATGGATTGGAAACAGGCGGTAGGCACAGTGCTGCTGGGGAACCTGATTGTGCTTGTCCCGATGCTGCTGAATGCGCATGCAGGGGCACGGTACGGTATTCCGTTTCCGGTTTTCATTCGCGCGCCCTTTGGGGTGCGTGGCGCGAATCTGCCGGCGATTCTGAGGGCGGTTGTGGCTTGCGGCTGGTTCGGCATTCAGTCATGGATCGGCGGGACAGCAATTCACTCGATGCTTGCGGTGATCTGGCCGGCGACCGCCAGTTCCGCTTTCGCAAAATGGGCGTGCTTTCTCGTTTTCTGGCTGCTGAACATGGTGATCGTGTGGCGTGGGGTTGAGTCCATCCGACATCTGCAGGCGTTTGGCGCGCCCTTCATGTTCATCATGGCTGCGGCGTTGCTGATCTGGGTGCGGATCAAGGCGGGTAGTTTTGGTTCGATGCTGTCCACGCCGAGCCAGTTTCACTCGACGAGCGCGTTTCTGGTCGTTTTCTTCCCGTCGCTGACCGCGATGGTGGGATACTGGGCGACGCTCGCCTTGAACATTCCCGACTTTACGCGCTACTCGAAGTCGCAGCACGCGCAGGCGTACGGGCAGGCATTCGGGCTGCCAGTAGCGATGACGCTCTACACATTTGTCGGGATCTCGGTGACGTCGGCATCGGCTGTGCTGTTCGGCCGGCCGATCTGGAATCCGATTGAGCTAATTGGCGCGTTTCATCAGCCGGTGGTGGCGTTCATCGCGCTGATTGCGATTCTGATCGCAACGCTTAACGTGAACATCGGGGCCAATGTCGTTTCGCCTTCGAATGATTTTTCGAATCTCTATCCGCGGCTCATCAGCTTTCGAACCGGCGGGCTGATTACGGGATTTCTCGGACTGGCGATGTGTCCGTGGAGGCTGCTTGCCACGCCGGACGCTTATATCTTTGGCTGGCTTGTCGGCTACTCCGGGCTGCTGGGACCTGTCGCCGGCATCATGGTCTCCGACTACTTCCTGATCCGCAAGACCGAGCTTGATGTGAACTCGCTTTACCACTCCGAGGGCGCGTATCACTACAGTCGGGGGGTCAATCCGCGCGCGATTGTGGCCCTGGTGACTGGCGTGACGCTTGCCCTGGTAGGCCTCGCAGTCAAACCCCTGCATTTCCTATACGACTACGCATGGTTCGTTGGTTTCTTCACCGCAGGTGCGATCTATGTTGCCTTGATGCGGCTCGCAACTCCCCTGCAAAACTCGACGCCCGCACTTGAAACTGCGGGATCCTCAACCGATGCAGGCTAAAGAGGCACCTGCTGAGTTTCTTGCGCAACCCCAATCTTGTCTTGCGTGTCTGCAAAAGGGGTTACTCCGTTGCAGCCCTAGGTGACTTTGGCGGTGACTTCGCGTTGAATCTTCGCGATAAGATAAGAACAGCGAATGATGCAAATCACTCCAGCGGCTGCCAGCCAGGCTTTCCGCTCTATGCGGGAGCCGAACTTGCGGGTGCAGGAGAGCTCACCCCTCGTCCAAGTTAAAAGCCTCGAAAAGACTTACCACACCGCGCGCGGAGCGCTCACGCTCTTCCATTCCTTGGATTTAATTATCAACGCTGGCGAGCTGGTCGCCATTGTGGGGCAATCCGGGACAGGAAAGAGCACATTTTTGCACATTCTGGGTGCCCTTGATGCGCCGACTGCGGGCACTGTACACTGCGCATCAACCAACGTGGCAACCCTCAACGCTCGGGAGGCTGCAGCCTTTCGCAACCGCGAGATCGGCTATGTATGGCAGTTTCACTACTTGTTACCGGAGTTTTCGGCACTTGAAAACGTGGCCATGCCGCTGCTGGCGCGTGGAATAAATCGTCGAGAGGCGCTAGATGCTGCATCTAATTGGCTTAAGGAGGTCGACCTGCAAGACCGCGACGATCACCGGCCCGGAGAGCTCTCAGGCGGAGAGCAGCAGCGCGTGGCGCTGGCTCGGGCATTGGTTGGTAATCCGCGTCTTTTGCTGGCTGACGAACCTACCGGCGATTTGGATGAAACCACCGCCGGACGCGTCTTTGACCTTTTAGAACGATTGCACGTAACTCACGGGCTCACCTCAATTGTGGTGACCCACAACCTGGATCTGGCCGCGCGGTGTACGCGGACTCTGCGCCTGGAGGGCGGGCGCCTTCATGCTATGGGAATTGCTCCTTCGGGAGTAGCTGCCGCGGGAGTTTCTCCCATAGCCGGAATTCACCCCGGCAAGGGGCAGTAAAAGCACCTTTCCGGGTGGTTTTTGAGTCTGATTGTATGAGTGGGTCTGGAATTGTTCTCTGGGCTCACGAGCGGTGGGTGGAGTGCTTGCGGAAGAAGAACTCCGGGGCGGCCGGCAAAAGCTGGAGCAATGCCGGTCCATCTGAAAGAGCTGTTCGGGGCAGTTTAGAGATTTTCCGGGGCCTCCGGCAGCGTTAGTTAAAAGAAGGGCGCGGCAAGCAGGGCTGAAGCCGATAGCGGGGTCCCCAAGGACAGATCTTCGTCGTTGGGGAGTCGAGAAATCGGACGGCCACTTCTACCGAAAGCCTGCTGCAAGAGGAGATCAGTATGTTCGAACGCTATACGGAGAAGGCACGACGCGTGATCTTCTTCGCGCGGTATGAGGCCAGCCAGTTCGGCTCGCCTTATATCGAGACCGAGCACTTATTGCTGGGCCTTCTGCGCGAGGACAAGGCGTTAACCAATCGTTTTTTGCGTTCGCACGCTTCGGTGGAGTCGATCCGCAAGCAGATTGAAGCGCACACCACGATTCGCGAGAAGGTTTCGACAAGCGTCGATCTTCCCCTCTCGAACGAGTGCAAGCGCGTCCTGGCCTATGCAGCCGAGGAAGCCGAGAGGCTTGGACACAAACATATTGGGACCGAGCATTTGCTCCTGGGCCTTCTGCGCGAGGAGAAGTGCTTCGCGTCGGAGATTTTGCAAGAGCGCGGCCTGAAGCTGGCGCAGATTCGCGACGAACTGGCCCGCGTAACCCAGGAAAAGGCGCCGCAGCAGGCACGTCAGCGCGAGTCGAGCCTGTTGGCTGAGTTCAGCCGCGACTTGACCCAGGCCGCGATGGACGGGCAGCTTGATCCACTGGTGGGCCGTGATGGCGAGCTTGAGCGCGTCATTCAGATCCTGTGCCGCCGCACCAAGAACAATCCCGTGCTGATTGGCGAACCCGGTGTGGGCAAGACCGCAATCGTCGAAGGACTGGCGCAGCGCATTGCCGATGGTGAAGTCCCAAGCTTCCTTGCTGACAAACGGGTGCTTGCATTGGATCTGTCGTTAATTGTGGCCGGCACCAAGTATCGCGGTCAGTTTGAAGAGCGCCTGAAGACCATCATGAAGGAGCTGATGGAGAATCAGAATTCCATCATCTTTATCGACGAGTTGCATACCCTGGTAGGTGCAGGATCGGCCGAGGGGTCGCTCGACGCGGCCAACATCCTCAAGCCAGCTCTTTCGCGCGGCGAGATTCAGTGCATTGGCGCAACCACACCGGCTGAGTATCGCAAGTCGATCGAAAAAGATCGTTCGCTCGAGCGCCGTTTCCAGGCAGTCAAGGTGCCTCCGCCCAACGAGGCAGATGCCATCAAGATCATCAACGGCATCAAGGATCGCTATGAAAAGTTCCACGCGGTCAGCTATACCGATGCCGCCATCGAGTTCGCGGTGTCGCACTCGAATCGCTATATTCCCGATCGCTTTCTGCCTGACAAGGCCATCGACCTAATCGACGAGGCAGGCGCGCGCGTAAAGCTGCGCCAGACTTCGTTGCCTGAAGAGATTACCGAAGTCCAGAAGCGGATCAAGTTCATCGTGCACCGGATGGATTCGGCAATTGCGAACCATGAGTTCGAGAAGGCCCGTTTCTATTCCGACGAAGAGCGCAAGGAGCGTGAGAACCTGCGCGCCCTGCGTGACAAGTACCATCTCGATGACTCCGCAGCCGGCATTGTGGGCCGCGAAGATATTGAAGACGTGGTCAGCCGCTGGACGGGCGTTCCCGTCACCAGCATCAAGGAAGAAGAGACCCAGAAGTTGCTGCGCGTGGAAGAAGAGCTCCACAAGCGCATCATCTCGCAAGAGAAGGCGATCTCCGCACTCGCGCGGGCTATTCGCAGGTCCAGGGCTGGATTGAAGTCGCCTGCGCGGCCGATCGGAAGCTTCCTGTTCCTCGGGCCTACGGGCGTAGGCAAGACAGAAGTTGCACGCACGCTGGCCAACTTCCTGTTTGGATCGGACAAGGCGCTCATCCGCTTCGATATGTCGGAGTTCATGGAAAAGCACTCTGTGTCGAAGCTGATCGGCTCGCCTCCGGGATACGTGGGCTACGAAGAGGGCGGCCAGTTGACCGAACGGGTCAAGCGGTCTCCTTATTCGGTTGTGTTACTCGACGAAATCGAGAAGGCGCATCCGGATGTGTTCAACATCCTGCTGCAGGTATTTGAAGACGGCCAGTTGACCGACGGACTTGGCAACACAGTCGATTTCAAGAACACCATCCTGATCATGACGTCGAACATCGGCGCACGTCATCTGCAGAAGAAGCAGGGACTCGGGTTCCAGAGCGACCGCGAAGACCTGGTCAACGACAAGGTCGAGGAACTGGTGAAGAATGAGGTCAAGAAGACCTTCAATCCGGAGTTTTTGAACAGATTGGATGAGGTCATACTCTTCCTGTCGCTCTCGGATGCGGATCTGATCCAGATTGTCGAACTGCTGGTTGGGCAACTGAACAACAACCTGGCGCAGAAGGCGATTACCATTTCAGTCACCGAGGAGGCCAAGAAGTGGATCCTCGACAAGACCCTTGGCGACCGCAGCTACGGTGCGCGTCCCTTGCGCCGTGCCCTGCAGCGCTACGTTGAAGATCCTTTGTCGGAGGCTCTCATCGCCGGACAGATTCAGGCGAGGCCGGCCTTTCTTGAGGTGTATCTCGAAAACAATCAACTCTTTTATCGCCCAGTGAGCGCCGATGTCACTGCCAGCGAAGAGAAGGCAGCCGGCATCCTGCTTTACAGCGCTTAACGGCAAAGCAGAAGCTTGATGCAACCCCCCCGGTCAACCCGCCGGGGGTTTTCATTTGGAGTCGGCTCGGTGCCAATACGACGTTCAATGACGTAGCATAGGTTGAACATTCTCGATGCGAGGTCCCAGCATGGCCGACACAATCATCCGCCCCGAGCTAAACGCTGAAGAAATCACCAATCTTACGCGTCAGACCAACTACGGCACGTGGCGCTTCCAGAAGACATGGAAGCCTCTCTACATTGCCGATGCCGAGGGTTGCTGGATCACGGACGGCGCAGGCAAGCGTTACCTCGATTTCAGTTCGCAGCTGATGTGCGTAAATCTGGGCCACAAGAATAAGGCGGTTGTCGAATCCATCGGCCGGCAGGCGCGTGAATTGGCGTATGTCGCCCCGGGGTATGCGACGGCGGCGCGTGCGAAGCTCAGCGCCAAACTGCTTGAAGTGCTGCCGGCCGGCCTCGAGAAATTCTTCTTCGCCACCAGCGGCACCGAAGCCAACGAGGCCGCCTTCAAGATCGCCCGCATGTACACGGGCAAGAACAAGATCATTTCGCGCTACCGCTCGTACCACGGGTCAACGATGGGTTCGATTGCGGCTACGGGAGATCCGCGGCGCTGGGCGATGGAACCGGCTGGCAAGGGTGGCGGCATTGTCTTTGCCCCTGAGACCAATTGCTACGACTGCCCCATCAAGCACACATATCCCGGTTGCAACATTGCATGCGTCGACTATATCGAGCACATGATCGAGAACGAGAGCGATGTTGCCGCGATCATTCTCGAGCCGGTCGTGGGAACCAATGGGGTGCTGATTCCGCCGCCCGAATACTTTCCGCGCCTGCGCGAAATTTGCGATCGCCACGGCGTGCTGATGATCGACGACGAAGTGATGGCAGGATGGGGCCGAACCGGCAAGTGGTTTGCCGTCGATCACTGGGGCGTCAAGCCGGATATCCTGGTCACCGCCAAGGGAATTACTTCGGCATACGTTCCGCTTGGACTCTGCGCGACGACGAAGAAAATCGCCGACCACTTTGAGGATCACTATTTCTCGCACGGGCACACGTATGAGGCGCATCCCATCACGCTTGGACCTGCGGTCACGACCATCGAAGAGATGCAGCGGCTCAAGCTGGTAGAACGCTCGGCGGAACTCGAACCCTACGTGCGGCAGAAGCTAGAGACCTTGAAGGGAAAACATCCCTCGATTGGGGATGTGCGCGGAATGGGCCTTTTTTTTGCCGTTGAGCTGGTCAAGAATCGGAAGACGAAACAGCCTTTCAACACCATGCGCGACAAGGTTGAAGGCAAGCCGCTGGTCGTCGATCAAATTGCGGCGAAGATGATGGCCGATGGGGTTGCGCAGCAGGCTTGGGTGAGCCACTTTGTGATCGCCCCACCGCTGATCGTTACCAAGGAAGAACTCGACTTCGGCATCGACGCCCTAGACCGACACCTTGGAATTGCCGATGGGTTGGTGGACTGATCGAGTCGATCGGAGCGGGCTTCACGTCTCCACGAAGTGATGGGGAATTGCTTGCTCGTTTGTTCAGTGATTGGCAGATCGAGCAGAGATATCTGCCGGTGGGGACGAAGCTGATAACTGCTGGCGGAGGGTCCCGGCAAGATCAGCAACCATGCGCAGTTTTTCGGCCACCACGGCAGGCACGCCGCCCTGCGAGAGAGCTAGTTGCGATTGAAGCAGCAAGCCGGAGACGGTGTTCTTGAGTTCTTTTTCGATGGACGCCGTGGCTGCTTCGAGAGCCATTGCTTGCTCCCGCTCTCGCCGATGCAGCGCTGCGCGGATCTCGCGGATGATTCTGGCAGCTCCGGAGACGGCGAAGTTGATCTGAAGCGGAATGGCCAGTCCGGACCGCTCCCAGATTGCATCGGCAGCGGCCGGGTCACACTCAGCGAGAGACTCATCGACCACGACGGCAACAAATTCTCGGTGGCGCAGAGCCGCCAGCGCTGCGCGGCGACCCTCCGCAACTTCCACCTTCATCTCAAGTTGTTTCGAAAATGCTTCAGCACAATTGCGAACACCTTCGATGCCGCTGATGATTAGAATGCTCATATCTTCCTCAAACTCACGCTTCCCATTTTCGAGCGCACCGAGCAGACAAGTACTTTTGTTGGCTGAGGAATTTCGGCTCAGCAACGCCACGGTTCACGTGGTGTAAACGGGTCTAGTTTTCCCGCGTTGTGTCGGCGATGCCGTATTCCTTCAGCTTGCGATAGAGAGTGGTCTTACCAATATCGAGTAACCTGGCTGCCCGAAGTTTGTCGCCATGCGTGACTCGAATTGCGTCGAGAATCGCGCGCTTCTCCTGGACGGCAAGTGGGATGATCTCCTCCGTTTCAGGCGATTCCTGCTTTTTTCTGCCTGCCGAAGATGCGGCATGAAGAGCGGCAAGCGACTCCTGCTGAAGCTGGGTGGGCAGGTGGCCCAGCTGGATCTCTCCACCCGAGGTCATGGTGGCGCCGTGTTCGATTGCGTTTTCCAGTTCGCGCACATTGCCCGGCCAGTCGTACAGCATCATCGCGCGCAGAGCATCGTCGTGAATGCTGAACCTGGATGGATGATCCTTGTTGATCTTGTTGAGAAAGTGCGCCACCAGCATCGGGATATCGTCGCGGCGATCACGCAGGGGCGGCAGACGGAGATTCACGATATTCAACCGGTAGTAAAGATCCTTGCGGAAGGTGCCCTTCTCCACCATTGCGGCCAGGTCACGATTCGTAGCGGTCAGAATGCGCGCCTTGATCGGTACGCGGTGCGTGGCCCCGACGGGCCGTACTTCCCGCTCCTGCAGTGCCCGAAGCAGCTTGGCCTGCAGGTCGAGGGTGAGCTCTCCAATCTCATCCAGGAATACGGTTCCGCCAGCGGCGGCGACAAGGAGGCCTTCCTTGGCATGATTGGCACCGGTGAAAGCGCCTTTGACATAGCCGAACAGCTCGCTTTCGACGAGCGTCGGCACCAGGGATCCGCAGTCGACGGGCAGAAATGGTTTCTCTGCGCTGGGGCCAAAGTTGTGGATGGTACGTGCGATGAGCTCTTTTCCGGTGCCGCTCTCGCCAAGGATCAGGACCGGGTGGGTGGTTTGCGCCACCTTCGACAGGATGCGATAGAGCTTTTCCATCTGCGGCGTATGACCGATCATCTGGCCCATGCCTTCGTGCTGGCGGAGTCGATCCCTCAATTGCCGGGCCTGCGCATCGACCCGGGTCTGACCGCCGGCACGTTCCAGCGAGGACGCGAGCTCGTCCACCGTAAACGGCTTGTTGAGATAATCGGAGGCGCCGCAATGCACGGCCGACAGCGCCACACTGGCGGAGTTCACAGGCGCCATCGCAATGATTGCGATACGCGGGTAAAGCGCATTGATCTCTGCGACCGTTTCCAGGCCGGAATCACTGTTCCTGGGCAGATCGATCAGAACGATGTCGGTCGGAAACTGGAGCAGGGTCGAGCGCACGCGGTCGAGCTTGGAAACTCCTTCGGCTTTGTATCCGAGGCTTGCCGCGACCTCGATACAGGCGGAGCGAGCAGCATCATCTTCATCGACGACCAGCACATGCAGCCTGGACAGCTCGGGAGAAATCGGAGGGAGACAATTCATGGTCTGCGAAAAAGGAAACGTTGCAAGCATGGTATCCGCCTTGTTGATCGGGGCTATGTGGGCCAGATCACTCATGTGTTTCAACATCTGGACAATCTATGCCGTGTGCACAGGCAGTTCGATCTGGAAGCATGCACCCACCGGGTCGCGGTTCGCGGCGTGAATCGCGCCTCCCGCGGCTTCCACGATGGAACGGGTGATGGAGAGACCAAGGCCACGGTGGGGCAGCGGCCACTCGCCACAAGCAAAGGCATCCTGGCTGGGTGGGCGAGTGTCTCGCGGGTCGAAGACCTTCTCCATGAGCTTGTCCGCCAGCCCAGGCCCGTTATCTTCCACATTCAGAGTGATCCAGGGCGTGTTTCCCTCGCCGCGGCTCTCCCAAAGCGAGATGTGAACTCTGCCCACAGCTGACATCGCTTCAGAGGAGTTCTTCACCAGGTTGACGAGGATTCGGGTCAGATCTTCGCTGGTCATGTGCACTGGGACCGCACCACCCTTTGCATCAACCGTCAGTGCAATGGTGGGTCCAGCAAGGGCTGCAAGGAGGCTGCGATTGGCGAACAACTCCTCGGCGAGGTTTTCGATTGACTCTGCGGGGACATTCTTCCATTGCTGGGGTTTTGTCCTTTGCGCAGAAACCGGCCAGAGTTCGGTGTTGACGGTATCGATGCTGGTTTTGGCGTTCGCTGGTGTGCCGGCCGATCCTACGGTGACAAGCTTTTCAACCAGGCGCCGACTGGCGGCGGCCACCAGCCGCAACTCTCCACCGTAATGCGTGAAAGGCGTACCGAGGACTCCCGGCACCTGGAGCAGGTCGCAGTAGAGATCAAGCGCTGTGACCATGTTGCGCGCATCGTGTGCAATCTCCGCCAGGCTTTCGCCCCGGTTGGCAAGGGTCGAAAGCACTTCCACCACTTTGTCGACCTGTTTTTGTTCCGTTGGGGCCAATTCCGTTAATTCTTCGACCTGCTGCATGGATGATCCCTTTCTTGAGTTTTCTGGGCGGATTCCGCGAGCCCGCAAATCGGGCTGGATGAATTTGATTTCTGTCCTGCTTTAGTACACGCAGCGTGCCAAATTTGGACAATCGCATTAACTTATTCAAACAATTGTGTTTATTGGACTGGAGCTGGGTGAGTGGGCGTCTCAGAGGGATTCTAGAACGGCCCAATCTGGGAATCTTGCGCCATGTATCAACGATGTAAATTGCGGCGATCTTTCGAGTTAAGCGGTTCTCGTGTGGCACTTTCCCGATCTGGTTCTTCCCGGAATGGAATTCCACTTCGGGCTGGTCAGAGCCGGTCTCGTACAATCGGCCTATGAATCGGCCAGATGATAAAAGCTTCTTCCGTCCGGGTGATCGCAAACCGAACCAGCTTCGCTCTTTAACGCTGACTCCGAATTTCGTGCAGACTGCGGAAGGGTCGGTGCTGGTGACGCTGGGCAACACGCGAGTTTTGACTAACGCCACCATTGAACAAGGAGTGCCGGGGTGGCTGCGGAACTCGGGGCGTGGATGGGTGACGGCGGAATATGCGATGCTGCCGCGGTCAACGGTGACACGAACGCCGCGGGAGAGCGAGCGAGGCAAGATTGGCGGACGTACACACGAGATTCAGCGACTGATCGGGCGGAGCTTACGCTCGGTTGTGGATATGCAGGCGCTAGGCGAGCGGACGGTGATTCTGGACTGCGACGTAATCCAGGCTGACGGGGGCACGCGGACAGCGGCGATCACAGGCGCGGCAGTGGCGCTGGCGGTTGCATTGGATGCGCTGGTGAAGGCGGGAACGCTGAAGCAGTCACCGCTGAAACAACTGGTGGCGGCAACTTCGGTGGGGATTGTCGGGGGCACGCCGCTTCTCGATCTTTGCTACGAAGAGGACTCGCAGGCAGAGGTCGATATGAACATCGTGATGACGGCGGACGGCGGACTGGTGGAGACGCAGGCCACGGCGGAGAAGGGGAGCTACTCGCGCAGCGACCTGAATGGGCTGATCGATCTGGCGGAAGTTGGCCTCAAAGAGATCTTTGAAGCGCAGAGGGCTGTACTTCAGGGCTAAGTCGCAGGTTTAAGCGAACGGCAACCACGTCTTCGCTATTTACAATTTGCGCACATTCTCATCCTCATGGGACGACAGGCAGTTCGATCGAACTGGCGTGATCGGGCGAGTGGTAGATACGCTGCGTCGCTTTCTGATAATCGCCGGGCTTGGCCCAGAAGATGTTCTCGACAAAGGTCTGCGGGTTGCGATCGTAGAGCGGAAACCAACTGGACTGCACCTGCACCATGATGCGATGGCCGGGCAGGAATACGTGGTTCGTCGGCGGGAGTGGGAAGCGGTAGGTGAGGGGCTTGCCGGGTTCGATGGGCTTGGGGACCGCGAAGCTCTCACGATAGCGGCCGCGGAAGATGTCCATGGCGATGGCTAGCTGGTAGCCGCCCAGATTGGGATCGCCAGCCACTTCATCCGGATAAACATCGATAAGCTTGACCACCCAGTCGGCGTCCGTCCCCGAGGTTGAGGCGACGAGATTGGCGATTGCCTGTCCGGTGATGTGCAAGGGCGCGGTCAAGACGTCGGACGAGTAGGTGAGAACGTCGGGCCGGCCTGAAGGTTCGCGCTGATCGTCGACAAGCCATTGCGGCCACGTGAGAGGCAGGTCGTAGCCGACAGGCTGGCTGGGCCGGGCGCGGAATGGAACAGGTTTCGCAGGGTCGGAGACATATTCGTCGTAGGCAGAAGCGGGGTTAGCGGAGTTAGGCGAGAAGCTTAGCTGGAAGCCGGGTTGCAGATAGAGCGGCTTTGTCGGGGGAGCAGTCGGCCACGCCGGGAGTTTCTGCCATTCGTTCTTGCCTGTTTCGAACGCGGTAGCCGGGGCGATGTCCAACCGCGGTGCGTCGTCTTTGAGGTAATGCGCGAGGAAGGGTGCGAGAACGTTCTTGCGGAACCATGTGCCGGTGTCTGAGCCGAAGCGGATGGCGCCGAGCGAGTCGGCGGGCTCGATTTCCTGGCCGTGATGCCACGGACCGAGAACAAAGAAGACTTTGTCGTTGGTTTTATCGAGTGGCTTGATGGCCTTGTAGACTGCGGTTGCGCCGTAGATATCTTCCTGGTCCCAGAGCGAGTGAACGAGAAGGATCGGCACTTTGATTCCTTCATCGGTGAAGTCCTGCTTCAGCACCTTATCCATGGCCTGGTCGGACCAGAAGGCGTCGTAGGCAGGATGCGCGATCAGCTTATTCCAGAAGCCGATCTGTTCGAGGCCGTGGCGGCGACCGAGTTCGCCTGCTGAAGTGGCGCTCATGTATTCGTCGTAGTCGTCGAAGTGCGCGGTCCACCACTTGGCGCTGTTGTCGCGGGTGGCCGTCTGCTCGTAGATGTAGGGCAGGTTCTGTTCGCGGAAAGCGCCGTTGTGGAACCAGTCATCACCCATCCAGCCATCGACCATGGGATTCATCGGAACCGAGACCTTGAGGGCCGGGTGCGGATGAACGAGCGCCGCCAGTGGGAGCCAGCCGTCGTAGGAGATGCCGAGGATGCCGACTTTGCCGTTGGTTTCGGGGATGTTGTGTATGAGCCACTCGATGGTGTCGTAGGTATCGGTGGATTCATCGACGGGCGTTGGATTCTGCGGGCCGTGCATGGGGCGGTTCATCACGTAGTCGCCTTCGGAGCCGTACTTGCCGCGGATGTCCTGAATGACGCGGATGTAGCCGCCGTCGAGGATGACATCGGTAGCATTGTCATACCCGTAGAGATTCGGCCCGAGGTGGGCGCTGTTGGCGTGCGTCGTGAGCTGGTCGGCGCTGTAAGGCGTGCGCGTGAGCAGGATGGGCGCGTGCGCAGCGCTTTTGGGGACAAGAACAACCGTGTGCAGATGGACGCCGTCGCGCATGGGAATCATGGCTTCGCGGCGAGCGTAGTCAAAGGAGGACGTCTCCGGTTGAAGGTGATCGGGCGTCTCACTGGGGTAGTTGGGATATTGCGGGACGGGGCTCTGCTGCGCATCCGTTATGGCAGGCAAGGAGACGGTGAGAGCAAATGCGGAGAAGCACACCAAAGCCATGCGGCTGGAGAAGCGGATCATTCGCAGACCTCTTGGAAGTTACGGAAACAGAGATGAAGACGATGGAGATGCGGGAACAGAGAAGCAGATTACTAGGTGACCGGACGGTGCCACAACGGCAAAAAAACTTCGTGGCGAACGGTCATCGTGATCAGCCGACTTGGTCGGACCGAGAATTTTTGCCGCATGGGGAGATGCAACGTTGTTATGGGCATGTTCTGAGCAATAAATGAGTTGTGCCGGTGTGTTCGACGGCACACTTTGGCGTTGCGTGCCTCTGCTACCATAAGGACGATTGCAGTTCCCGCCGCAAGATAAGCCCATATGAGCCTAACGGCGGCAGATTTCTGGAAAGATATTAAGAAGGAGAATTGCTATGCCTTTAGTCTCCATGCGGCAGCTTCTCGACGAGGCCGCCAAGGGCGGATACGGCGTCGGCGCATTCAACGTCAATGATATGGAACAGATTCAGGCCATCATGATGGCGGCGAAAGAAACCAAATCGCCGGTGATCGTGCAGGCCAGCCGCGGAGCACGCCAGTTTGCCGAGGATCTGTACCTTTTCCGCCTGATCCAGGCCGCCGCAGAACTGAATCCCGAGATTCCAATTGCGATGCACCAGGATCATGGCAACAGCTTTGAGACCTGCAAGAGCGCCATCGAGCTGGGCTACACCTCGGTGATGATGGATGGCTCGCTGAAGGAAGACGGGAAGACTCCGTCTACCTTTGAGGAGAATGTGGAAGTGACCCGGAAGGTCGTGGAGTTTGCGCACGCGCGCGGTGTGACGGTCGAGGGCGAGATCGGCGTGCTGGGCGGCGTTGAAGATGGCCACGGAGCGGGTGGCACGGGCCTTGAGCACATTACCGACCCCGACCAGGCTGTCGAGTTTGCGGAGCGCACCGGCGTGGACGCACTGGCCATTGCTATCGGCACCAGCCACGGCGCATACAAGTTCACCAAGAAGCCGGATGGCTCGGTGCTGAAGATGGATGTGCTGATCGCGATCCACAAGCGTCTGCCGCATACGCATCTCGTGATGCACGGTAGTTCGTCGGTTCCGAAGGATTTGCAGGACATCGTGAACCAGTACGGCGGCAAGCTGAAGCAGACGTGGGGAGTTCCGGTGGAAGAGATTCAGCTGGGCATCCGCAACGGCGTGCGCAAAATCAACGTGGATACCGACAACCGTCTCGCGATCACGGGCGCCATCCGCAAGGTGTTCGCGGAAACTCCTGAGAAGTTCGATCCGCGCGATTACCTGAAGCCGGCGCGTGAAGCGATGAAGAAGGTTGTTGCACTGCGCATGACGCAGTTTGGCCAGGCCGGACACGCGGGCGACTACAAGCCGATGCCGATCACCGAGATCGCGAAGGGCTACGCGAACGGTTCACTGGACACGCGTCCGTCGATGGCTGCATCGCGCTAGCAAGAAGCAAAGAGCAAGGAAAGGCCGACCTGCTGCAGGCAGGTCGGCCTTTTTGTTGTCAGCTGCGTACGGCCGCCTTACCCGTCGGGGTGATGTTGACGCAGGATCTTTTGCTGGCTGACGGCGTCGCCGTCTCCCTGTTTCAAGCTTGTGAAGACGATCGTCGACACAATGGTCAGTGCGCCAAGTAAGCGGAAGGCGAGGTGGATGCCGTGGATCATCTCCTGAGGAACTCTTGACGCGCCGCTGGGCACGAAGAACGCGGTGGTAAGTCCGGCGGCGGCCACTCCGAAGCTGATCGACATCTGCTGCATGGTACTGGCAATGGTGCTGGCACTGCTCGCGTCGTGCTCGGAGACGTCGGCGTAGACGAGGGTGTTCATGCTTGTGTATTGAAGCGACGTGAAGCCGCCATAGAAGTACGCCAACAGGAGGATGAACCAGACCGGCGTGTGCAGGCCGATCGTGGAAAACACGATTAGAAGTATGCCGATGATGATGGTGTTGGAAATGAGTACGCCACGATAACCGAACATAGCCAGCAGGCGGCGAATCACGGCCTTGATGCTCATGGCGCCAAGTGCCTGCGGCATGATGAGCATTCCGGATTGAACCGGGCTGAAGCCGAGCCCCGTCTGGTAGAGCAGGGGAAGCAGAAACGGCACTCCGCCGATTCCAAGGCGCGTGAAGTAGCTGCCGTTCACGGCTGCGCGGAAGGTACGAATGCCGAAAAGTCTGAGGCGAAGCAGGGGAAACTCCAGGGTTCGCGCATGCAGCCAGTATCCGATCAGAAGTGAAATGGAAAGGGCGAGAAGACCGACGATCTCGCGGGCGCTCAGTGCGTGCTCGCCGAAGACTTCGAGGACATAGGAAAGCAGGGCAATGCCAGAGCCGAAGAGGATGAGCCCGACCATGTCGAGGGGTGGCGTGTTTTCTTCAGCGTAGTTCGGCAGGTGAAGGTAGACCATCACGAGGCCAATGATTCCGATGGGGATGTTCAGAAAGAAGATCACGCGCCAATGGAAGTAGTCGACGATGAGACCGCCGGCGACCGGACCCAGCATGGGGGCGATGAGCGCAGGGATGGAGACGAAGCTCATGATCCGGACGAGGTCGGACTTGGGGAATGTTCTGACCAGGGTGAGGCGGCCCACCGGGACCATCATGGCGCCGCCCATGCCCTGCACCACGCGAAATGCCACGAGCAAATGAATGCCGTTGGAGATGCCGCAGAGAAAAGAGCCGAGTGTGAAGATGCCGATGGCAGAGGCAAACACGCGGCGCGTGCCGAACTTGTCGGCCATCCAACCGCTGATGGGAATGAACACCGCAAGGCTGAGCGTGTAGCTGGCGAGGACGGCCTTCATGCTGAGCGGCGTTACGCTGAGCGCTTCGGAGATGGCGGGCACGGCGGTGTTGAGGATGGTAGTGTCGAGCGACTCCATGAAGAACGCGACGGCAACCAGCCAGGGCAGCAGGCGCAAGGCGGCGTCAGAGGGTACGGGCGATTGAGCGGCTGCGGTGGGAATGGGAGGTGAACTCATGGAGTCAAGTGAAAAGGAAAATCGCGTTGGGCCGAACTGAGTGAGTGATACCGTTGAAGACTTCTCGACAGATTTCTATGATGCTGCGGGCGCGACTGACGGTTCGCTATGGGGAAGTGTGCCGATGCCGAGTTCCTGCTCTTTGTACTGTAGCTGGTAGAGCTTCCAGTAAAGTCCGCGCTTTGTCAGCAACTCCTGGTGGGTGCCCATCTCGCGCAGTTGTCCCTTGTGCATGACGAGAATCGTGTCTGCTCGCTGGATTGTGGACAGGCGATGTGCGATGAGTACGCTGGTCCGGCCTTCGACCATGCGCTCGAGAGCGCCGCGGATGCGCAGTTCGGTATCGGTGTCGACGCTGGAGGTAGCTTCGTCGAGGATGAGGATATGTGGATTGTAGGCAAGTGCTCGGGCGAAGTTGATGAGCTGTTTCTGGCCGGTGGAGAGGGAATTGCCGCGCTCCTGCACTGGCTCATTGAATTGTGCGGGGAGCGATTCGACGAAGTCGAGCACGTTTACGTCGCGGGCAGCCTGGCGCAGTGCGGCTTCGGTGATGCCTTCGTTGCCGAATCGGATGTTCTCTGCGATGGTGCCGGTGAAGAGGAACGGATCCTGGAGCACCACGGCAAAGTGGCCGCGCAGTGCAGCGAGATCAAGCTCACGCAGGTCGACGCCATCCAGTCGAATGGACCCGGCGGTGACATCGTAGAAGCGCATCATCAGGCTGGTTAGCGTGGTTTTGCCGGCGCCTGTGTGTCCCACGATGGCTATGGTCTGACCCGGTTCGACGGTGAAGGAGACGTCTTTGAGAATCCACTCGATGTCGGTGAGGGCGGCTAGTTCTTTGGCGCGCTCGGGGAACTCGGCGACGCGGTTGACCAATTCCTTTTGCTCGGGCGCCAGCTTCTGGTAGGTGAACCAGACGTGATGGAACTCGATGCGATTCGATCCATCGCCCGTGCGCGGATTCGTGGGGCTGACGATTTCCGGTGCGGTATCAAGCAGCTTGAAGATGCGTTCGCATGCGGCCATGGCGGCTTGCAGGATGTTGTACTTGTCGCTGAGGTCCTGAATGGGGCGCCAGAAGCGCTGCGAGTACATGTTGAAAGCGGCCAGCATGCCGATGGTGACCGTGCCGGAGAGGACGCCGAATCCGCCTCGCCAGATGACGAGCGCGATGGCGATGGAGGACAGAATCTCAACCGCCGGGTAGTAAAGGGCATAAGCGAAGATCGTGTCTTTGAAGGCGATCATGTGCAGGCGGTTGACTGCTTCGAAGTCCTGGTAGGCGCGCTCTTCGCGGTTGAAAAGCTGCACGACGGCCATGCCGCCGATGTGTTCCTGGGTGAAGCTGTTGATGCGGGCGATGGCGGCGCGTACGCGGCGATAGCTCTCGCGGACGCTGTCGCGGAAGAGACGCGTGACAACGAGGATAAGGGGCAGAACCGCGAAGGCCAGCAGCGCGAGCCACCAGTTGATGTTGAGCATCACGATTGCCATGATGGTCAACGTGAAGAAGTCGTCGACGATGGCGAGGATGCCGCCCGTGAACATTTCGTTGATGGCATCGACGTCGGACGTGATGCGCGTGACCAATCGGCCAACGGCGTGGGTGTCAAAGAAGCCGACGTGCATGCTCTGCATGTGGCGGAAGATGTCGCGGCGCAGATCGAACATGATCTTCTGCCCTGTCCACTGCATCAGGTAGGTCTGGACGAACTCAAAAAAGTAGGCGCAGACCTGGGCGACCAGGAAGATCAATGCGAGGCGCGTAATGCCTGGTATCGGAGCAGTGGGGAGATGACGGATAAGAAAGCCGGTCGGTCCGCCTTCATGGCTGAGAATTGTGGTTCCCGCTCCGCCTTTTTCCGTGGGAAAGTAGCGGTCGATGCCCACCATGACGAGGTACGGGCCAGCGACATCGCTCATCGATTTCAGAGAAATGGAAATGGAAGAGATTATCGCTTGCAACCAGTAAGGGCGAAGGTAATGTCCGAGGCGCTTGATGAGGCGGGAGTCGTAGACCTTGCCGACCGGATCCTCATCGGCTTTTGGACGTGCATCGCCGTTGCTTGGATCGCGTTCTTTTGCCTTGGTTTGGCTGGGTTTTTGCTCAGCTTCGGGCATCGGTTAACAAAGGCTTCCAGGTTCCATTGTACGGGTTGCGGATTCCGCTCGTTTGGGTTGGAGCGGCGAATTTGAAGGCATGGAAGTGGGCTTCCGGGCGACATGGATCTGACCTGAGAATCACTCCACTCTGCTTTAGACTCGGAAGGTGGGATTGAGTCAATCGATCACGGCATCTGCGGATCCGCACGAACTTCCAAAGGTGGTGCGGCGTGGGAATTATGTGTACCCTCCGGGCTTGCGCTTCAACCTGCCCTTCTACCGATTCCATGGATTCTTCGATCCAACCAATCCCATTCTTCTGTTTGAACATCTGCGGCGATACGGACGCGCGGCGCATTACCGCATCCTGCTGCATGACGTTGTGCTGTTGAACGATTCGGCCGATATTGCTGAAGTGCTCATCGATAAGGCAGCGTTTTTCGGCAAGGACCGAACGCAAAAGCGGATGAAGATCCTGCTGGGCGAGGGGATGATCACTTCGGACGGTGAAAATCATAGTCGGGGACGCCGCATCGCCGCTCCTGCCTTTCATCGGCGCCGCATCGAGCGCTACGCAACACAGATTGTGGAACTTGCCGATGGGCTTCGCGCCCAATGGCGGCCGGGTACCGAGATAAACATAGCGGCTGAAATGATGCGGCTGGCTTTGCAGATCACGGCACGCACTCTATTCGATACCGAAGTGACGACGGAGATTCACGAGATCAACGACCAGGTGAACATCATCATGGATCTGTATCACTTTCTGGTCATGCTGCCGCGGGCCGAGCTTTTGCTGAATACGCCCTTGCCGCAGATGCGACGGTTTCGCGCGGCCAAGAAGCGGCTGGATGAAGTGGTGGACGGCATGATCCGGGCGCGCCGGGCGGAGGTAAACCTAGACCGGCATGGCGACCTGCTTTCGATGCTGGTGGCGGCGCGAGACGACCAGGCGGGAGGAGACGGGCACAAGCTGGATGCTCAGCAAATCCGCGACCAGGTTCTGACGCTGTTTCTTGCCGGGTTTGAGACGGTGGCCAACGCGCTGGCGTGGACGTGGTTGCTGCTGGGGCAGAATCCCGAGGCTGAGACGCGGTTTCATGCCGAACTGGATGCGGTTCTGGGCGGGAGACTGCCGACGTTCGAGGATATTCCACGGCTTGAGTACACGGCCATGGTGCTGTCGGAATCGATGCGTCTCTATCCGCCGGCCTGGGCGATGGGGCGAGAGGTGCTCGAGGACGTTTCGATCGGGCCGTACCGCTTTCGCAAGGGGACGATGGTCTTCTTCAGCCAGTACATCGTGCAGCGGGATCCAAAGTGGTTTCCCGATCCGGAGCGATTCTTTCCCGAGCGGTTTACGCCGGAAGCCAAGGCAGGCAGGCCGCGGTTCGCTTATTTCCCCTTTGGCGGGGGCGGACGGCAGTGTATCGGGGAGTCGTTTGCGTGGATGGAGGCGATTCTGGCGCTGGCGACGATTGCGCAGCGATGGCGTGTACAGATTATTGCGGGCCAGAAAATCGAGCTGCAGCCGAAGATCACTCTGCGGCCGAAAAACGGGATCCGGGTCACGGTTGAGCCGAGGGAAACGGGGACGGGATCGCGCGAGCCTGAAAAGCAACAGGCTGAGGAGAACGTGCCGTGGGCGTGATTGTGGGACTTGTACGCACCGATCTTCACCCCTGAGTCGCGGCCCAGAGATGCCTTAGACTCGAAGGGTGGGTTTCCAGAGTTTTCATGGCAACGCGACGACGGTCCGGCACCTGCGCGAGGGATTGCGCAGTGGACATTTTCCGCAGGCGCTGGTCCTGGCCGGGCCCAAAGGCGCAGGCAAGTACACGCTTGCACTGATGCTGGCGCAAGCTGTGAACTGTCTTGAGCCAACTCAAAGTGACGGCCTACCGGATTTTTGCGGGCATTGCGCCAATTGCGTGCGCATCGCCGAATCGGCCAATCTCGAAGAGCGGGTTGCAGAGGCCGTCGCGACGCGCGACGAGATGCGCGACGCAGACAAGCGCGAGACACGCATCCTGATCCAGACGCATCCAGATGTGCTGATCGTGCCGCCCGATCCGCCACAACTTCTGATCAAAATGGGACAGGTGCGCGCGGTGATTCATGCGGCTTACTATCGGCCGCCGGCGGACGCACGTCGGGCGTTTACGATCTTCACGACTTCTGCGTTCATGAAGGAAGCGGCTAACAGCCTGCTGAAGGTGCTGGAGGAGCCGCCGGAGCGCACGTCGTTGATTCTGCTTACAGAGAATCCGCACGAACTGCTGCCGACGATCCGATCGCGTGCACTTCTCTACAGGCTCGGCGCCTTGCCGGCTGCGGAGATCGAAGAGTTGCTGGCCGGGCGCCGGCCGGAGCTGAAACCGGCGCGAAGAGCGCTTGCGGCGAGGCTGGCCGAGGGCGCAGTGGGACGGGCGTTGACGATCGATCTGGAGACTTATCTCTCCAGCCGGCAGGATGCACTGCTGATGCTGAGGACGGCGTTGCGGGAGCCTGACTACTCACAGCTTTTTCACGTGACGGAAACATATCGCGGGGGCGCCGACGGGCAGGAAAAGACGATCAACCTGCTGCGCGCGCTGGGGAGTTTGCTCGAGGACCTACTGCTAATGATTGCGGGAACGCCGGGGCTGATTCGGAACCTTGACCTTGCTGCCGAACTGGAACGTATGGCGCAGGGAGTCACGGTGGACTGGATCGCAGCAACTTCCAAGGCGGTTGTTCAGGTGGAGCAGGGCATGCGGCGCAATCTGTTGCGCTCACTGTCAATTGATGCAATGGCTATCAGCCTACAAGAGCGATAGCTTCTGTGATCCACAGGCATCCAGCTCAAAAGTAAGCAACCTCCACCTCGTTGGGGGCATCTTTGGGTTAGAATCAGTTCACTCTCAAAAAACGAAGAGACCAATTCAGAGTCTGATACCCGGCTGTGCCAAGGGTTTGTAGTCCTCACCTGCTCTATTTACGTCATTTGCGGAGAGCGGCTTTTTCGTTTTCCTCGTCAAGCAAATTGAAGCAGTCGTTCTGCATCTCTGCATTGAAGAGTTCCGTTGCGTTGGAGGAATTTTATGAATGGTCAGTCAATTTTGCCGGGGGTAGAAAGTCAACGACGCGCCGAAACCTTTTTCCCGACGCATCGCAGGAACCAGAGTTCAGTCTCGACACCGCCCTTTCGATTTACCAACTACGAAATCGATGAGAATTCCGCCCATCGCCAGGCAGAGCAGTTTTATCTGCAGAAACAGATTCAGTCGCAGACGCCGATGGTGGTTGTGATGGAAGACGGCGAGCGCCTGGAAGGTCAGATCGAATGGTACGACCGTGGCGTGCTGAAGATTCGCGGCCGTGCGAAGGTTCTGATTTATAAATCTGCGATCAGGTATATGTACAAGCTTGCCGAAGTCGGGTAATAGATATAACTAATCCCCGGCAGAGCAAGCAGCTTTGCGCAGGCGATCGCGGATAGCGACGCCGACTCCCGCGGACTCGGGCATTGGACAGAGGATCACGGTGCATCCTGCAGCATCCAGAGCACGCAGGCCGGCGTAAAGCCTCTCGGCCAATTCTTCAGTCGCATTCCAATGACCCCACGAAAACTCGGCTGCTCCCCGCAGCGGCGGTTCGAGTTTAGTGGATGCCAACTCCGCGGGAAGCATGACTCCAAGCCGATCTTTCATGTAGCGGCCGGCTGCGTCTGCAAGGCGGGCGGGGAGTTCGGCCAGCGGCCCTTCAACAAGGATCAGCCGTGCCCGCGGTGCATAGTGGCGCAGGCCCACGCCGGGTGAGGGAAGCGACTGGCGGGCCGAATCGGCAGGCAGCATTTTTTCTTCAAAGTAGTCGACGGGACCGGCGACTGCCTGTATCTGCCGCGCGGTGATAGCACCGGGGCGGTAAATCATCATGGGATTCTTCGTTGCGTCTAGCACCGTGGATTCGACGCCGTGCCGGGCGGGGCCGGCGTCGATTACGGCGTCGATTTTGCCGTCGAGATCTTCGAGCACGTGGGCGGCAGTGGTGGGGCTGATATGGCTGAAGACATTGGCGCTGGGCGCGGCAATGGGGACTCCGGCCTGGCGAATCAGCTCAAACGCCACGGGGTGGGCCGGCATGCGGATTCCGACCAAAGGACGGCCGGCAGTGACAACATCGGGAACGGCTTCTGAACGCGGCAGCAGCAGCGTCAAGGGTCCGGGCCAGAAAGCTTCCATCAGGCCGCGCGCCGCCGGAGGATATGTGGTGACGAGTTGCCCCAGCATCGGGTTCCGGTGAACGGGGCCGGCAATGTGCACGATGATGGGATCCCAGGAGGGGCGCTGTTTAGCTTGAAAGATGCGCGCCACGGCTGCTGCATCGAATGCATTGGCGCCGAGTCCGTAGACGGTTTCGGTGGGCAGGGCGACAAGGCCGCCAGCGCGAATTATCTGCGCAGCCTGAGCGATGGCGGCTCGTGCCTCGTCAGTTTCCATGCGGGCTGGGTCAACCGAAAGGCGCAGAGTCTTCACACACTTATTGTCGCTGTTTGAAGCCATTGCCGCTATGGCAGGTTAGGAAACACTGTGGCCCGAGGGAATGCCAACAACGCGACGCGACCAAAAGGGGCGTCGGCCGTGCAACACATCAAGACGGACACTTCATTTCCTAATCTGCCCTATCTGCGTATACTCGCTGATTAAAGCAGCGCGTCTTAAAATCTGAATCCGTGACGCGCAAAGTTCATGGAACCTGGCTTGGAGATTCCACAAGAGGCAAATCGAGCGGAACAGGCTCTTTTTGAAACGTGCTGGATGGCTATCGAGACGGAAATCAAATTCCGGGTTGCGAGCGTTGGCGGACTGGTGCTGCAACTTCGCCAGGCGGGGTTTCGCCAGCAGACGCCCCGTACGTTCGAGAGCAATGTGTTGTATGACACTCCGGACCGGAAGATGCGGGCGCGGACCGAGATTCTGCGCATCCGGAGTTACGCGGGCAAGTGGACGGTGACGCACAAGCGCCTGCCTGACGTGGGGCCCGGCGAAGATGCGCACAAGCATCGCGTGGAGACGGAGACCGAGATTGCAGACGGCGATGTGCTTGAGCAGATTCTCCTCTCGCTGGGGCTGGTTGCGGCTTTCCGTTATGAGAAGTGGCGCAGCGAGTGGACCGATGACGAGGGCCATTGCGTGATTGATGAGACACCTATAGGTGACTACGCGGAACTGGAAGGAGCGCCGGAGTGGATTGACCGCGCTGCTGAACGGCTCGGCGTTGATCGCGCCGCTTACCTGACGCTCAGCTATGGACGGCTGTTTGAGCAGTGGCGCGAAGAGCATCACTCCGACGCGAATGATCTGACGTTTGACGCCATAGCTGCCTCAGTCAGCAATCGGTAGGATTTCCAGGCAAGGCAACGGGCTTAATCCCGCATTTCTCCTGTTGTCGTGCGAAATTAGACAAAACAAGGCCGAACGGCTCCTCGACAAAAATCCCGATTCGGCACAGTATATTCGCAGGTACTTTAGCCGAGAACGCCTACCCGAACCTGCGCCGGGAAGCTGCACACTCGAAAGACCCCAGAACCTGCCAATGGCTGACAGAGTTTAGCTTCCCCTCGAAAATTCCAATCTATGAAGGGGGTCATTCCATGTCTGGAAAAGTGGCAGATCTTTTGTGGGAGATGCTCGCGAACGCCGGAGTAAAACGCTGCTACGGTATTGTTGGAGACGCTCTGAATCCGGTGGTCGATGGACTGCGCCGCAACGGGAAGGTCGAGTTCATCCATGTCCGCCATGAAGAGTATGGAGTTTTCGCAGCGGTCGCAGATGCCTATCTAACCGGTAACCCTGTTGCCGTGTGCGGGACCGCTGGTCCGGGAGTCGTGCATCTGTTCAACGGGCTCATGGACGCCCGCAAGGAAGGCGCTCCGATCATCGCGATTGCGGGCGATGTGGAGACGAGTCTCATCGACACCTCTGCTCTGGAGGAACTCAATCCATACAAATTCTTCGAGGCCGCATCGCTCTACACTGGCCGGCTGGTCAATCCGGAGCAGGCCCGGCCGATCATCCATACCGCGATTCTCACCGCCATCCTGGAAAGTGGACCTACAGTTATTTCGATCCCAGGCGACGTCGCTTCGGCGGATGTGGAAGACTACATTTCCGAGATCACGATCCCTAAACCACCCCTTCTCCGCCCGTCCGACGCCGACCTGAATCAACTGGCGAAGATGATCGACGATGCGAAAACGGTAGCGATCTTCGGCGGCGATGGGTGCCGGGATGCCCGCGATGAGGTGATCCAGCTTGCAGGCAAATTGAAGGCACCTGTCGGCTACTCCTTCCGCGGCAAGCAATGGCTGGAACACGACAATCCTAATGCCGTTGGCATGACCGGCTTGCTCGGCTACGGCGGTGCCTTCGGCGCCATCCACGAGGCCGAAGTCCTGCTGCTTTTGGGCACTGACTTTCCCTTCGCGGAGTTCCTTCCCGGTCATAGCGTAAAGAAAGTCCAGATTGATAAGAATCCCAAACACATCGGGCGCCGCACCCACGCCGATCTCGCGCTCGTTGGTGATATTAAGCCCACTGTCACCGCCCTGCTGAAGATCGTGAGTGAAAAGACCAACAGCAGCTTTCTTGACAGACACGTCAAGGACACTAAATCGTTCGACGAAATTCTACAGAACTACGTCGTGAAAGGACCTGGGATCAAGCCCGTGCGCCCTGAGTTCCTGGCTGCGACCCTGAGTGATCTTGCCGCCGACGACGCAATGTTTTTCGCGGACACTGGAACGGCCTGCATCTGGCTGGCAAGACACATCAAAGGCGGCAGAGATCGCAGACTCTTCGGGTCGTTCTCCTGGGCGTCGATGGCCAATGCCGCGCCCAATGCCTTCGGCGCGCAACTCGCCTACCCAGGAAGGCAAACGATTGCGCTGTGCGGCGACGGAGGGTTCACCATGCTCGCCCTGGGCGACCTATTGACACAAGTGCAGCGAAAGACTCCGGTGGTTCAGATCATTCTCAACAATGAGTCTCTCGACTTCGTCAATATCGAGCAACAAGAGGCCGGCATACTTCCGTTCGGCGTGGAATTCAAGAATCCTAATTTCGCCAAGGTCGCCGAGGCCATGGGCGCAAAAGGCATTCGCATCGAAGATCCCGGAGACGTCAGAGACGGACTGGCTGAGGCCCTCGCCCACAAAGGCGGACCTGTCGTCATCGACGCGGTAGTCGATCCTTTCGCCTTATCGTTACCAGCGCATGTTCCATTCCACACGGTCAAGGGCTTCACTCTGAGTATGACAAAACAGGTATGGAACGGAAAACTGGACGAGGTGATCAAGACGATCGAACGGAACGTCAGGCTCGTCTGAGCAACGCGGGGCGGCGATCAAGAAAATGCGGGTGCGGGTTATGATTCCGCGCCGTGGCACTTTTTGTACTTCTTGCCCGAGCCACAAGGGCAGGGATCGTTGCGGCCGACTTTTTCGCCGGTGCGGCGTTGCGAGGGCTGGCTTCCGTTTCCGCCTCCGGCTCGCGTGGCAGCTTCGAGTTCGCGCTGCTTCTTGCGGGCGAACTCCTTCTCCAACTGGTCAATGGTGGTGGAAGGCGCACGCGTGGGAATGGCAATCTCGCGCGGCGGAGCATCATGCAGCCTGGGCTGGCCGTCGCCATTCAGCGTCAACTGTTCGGCGCTGGCAACCGGCGGAGCAGGCGGAATGGCCCTGCGCGGTTCCGGCGCGGCATTTATCGGACGGCCATCGGGTCCAAGGATCTGCATGCGGAAGAGGAAGCGAACGGTGTCTTCCTGGAACTTGGCCATCATGGCTTCGAACATGTCGAAGGATTCGCGCTTGTAGGCGACCAGCGGATCCTGCTGCGCATAGCCGCGCAGGCCGATGCCTTCCTTCAGGTGGTCCATCGACAGCAGGTGATCTTTCCAGAGGCCGTCGATGACGCTGAGCATGACCATGCGTTCGTGATAGCGCATGGTGGAGGCGCCGAGGATTTTTTCCTTGGACTCGTATTCTTCCTTCAGCTTTTCAAAGATCGTTTCGCCGAGATCGTGCCGATTCGCCGCGTTGATGCCAATGGCGCCGAGGGGAATTCCGAATTGGCCCATCAGCTTTTCTTCGAGTCCCTTGAGGTTCCACTGGTCAGGATGCTTATCTTCGGGAACGAACTCGTCGAGCATGGCGCTGAGGATTCCGCCGACATAATCTTCCAGAATGAGTTCGCGCTGATCGACACCCTCGAGCAACTGGCGGCGCAGGCCATAGACGGCTTCGCGCTGCTTGTTCATCACATCGTCGTACTCGAGCAGGTGTTTGCGCGATTCGAAGTTCTGGGCTTCGACAGCTTTCTGCGCGGCTTCAATGCGATTCGAAATCATTTTCGACTCGATCGGCACGCCCTCCTCCATGCCGAGCTTTTCAAGCAGAGTGCTGACCCACTGCTTGGCGAAGATGCGCATGAGGTCGTCTTCGAGGGAGAGGTAGAAGCGCGAGGCGCCGGGATCGCCCTGGCGGCCGGCACGGCCACGGAGCTGGTTGTCGATGCGTCGTGACTCATGGCGTTCGGTGCCGAGGATGAACAGGCCGCCCCTGGCGATGACTTGCTCGTGTTCCGCTTGTGCGGCTTCGTTGTGCACGGCAAAAGTCTCGGCCCAGTCGGGTTCGGCGATCTCGAACTCCTGGCCCTGGTAGTAGAAGCGCTGGAAGCCTGCGGGCGCCATGGGGCTGATGGCTCCTTCAGCGACGCTGATGGCTCGTGCGCGGCCTTTCTTCACGAGTTCCTGCCGAGCCATGAATTCGGGGTTGCCGCCGAGCAGAATGTCGGTGCCGCGGCCTGCCATGTTGGTGGCAATCGTGACCATACCAAGGCGTCCGGCTTGCGCAACGTACTCGGCTTCGCGTTCGTGCTGTTTCGCATTGAGCACTACGTGGCGGATGCCTTTGCGCTGCAGGATGGCGGAGAGGCGCTCGGACTTTTCGATCGACACGGTGCCGACCAGTACCGGCTGCTGGGTTTCGTACAGCGTAGCGATGTCGGTAGCCGCAGCATTGAATTTTTCTTTCTCGGTGCGGTAAACGACATCGGGATTTTCTTTGCGGAGCAGTGGCTTGTTGGTGGGAATGACGACGATTTCAAGCTTGTAGATCTTTTCGAATTCGGCGGCTTCGGTTTCGGCCGTGCCGGTCATGCCGCTCAACTTTTTGTAGAGGCGGAAGTAATTCTGGAAGGTGATGGTCGCGAGGGTCTGGTCTTCCTTGCGGATGTTGACGCCTTCCTTGGCCTCGATGGACTGATGCAGACCGTCGCTCCAGCGGCGGCCAGGCATGAGGCGACCGGTGAAGGTATCGACGATGATGACTTCGCCGTCCTTCACCACATAGTCCACGTCGCGCTTGTAGAGGGAGTGCGCTTTGATGGCGGTTTCGACGTAGTGCTTGAGTTCCCAGTTTTCGGCGCTGGCAATGTTGTCGATGCCGAGTTCCCTCTCGATGGTGACCCAGCCTTCATCTGTCACACCGATCGTTCGGTGTTTCTCGTCGACGAAGTAGTCGCCGGTGAAGGTTTTGCCCTCCAGGTTGTCGATCTCTTCGCCGAGTTCAAGCGCCGGAATGATCTTCTTAACGCGAGCGTACTTGTCGGTGGTTTGATCGGTGGGGCCGGAGATGATGAGCGGGGTGCGCGCTTCGTCGATGAGGATGGAGTCGACTTCGTCGACGATGGCGTAGTAGTGGCCGCGCTGAACGCAATCCTTGATTTCGAACTTCATGTTGTCGCGCAGGTAGTCGAAGCCGAATTCGTTATTTGTCCCGTAGGTGATGTCGGCAGCATAGGCCTGGCGGCGCTCGTCGTCACTGAGATCGTGGACGATGACGCCGACGGTGAGGCCGAGGAACTCGTAGATCTTGCCCATCCACTCGGCGTCGCGCTTGGCGAGGTAGTCGTTGACGGTGACCACGTGGACGCCGTGGCCGGCGAGTGCGTTGAGGTAGCAGGCGAGAGTGGCGACGAGGGTTTTGCCTTCGCCGGTCTTCATTTCGCTGATCTTGCCCTGGTGGAGGACCATGCCGCCGATGAGCTGCACATCGAAATGGCGCATCTTGACGGCACGCCAGCCGGCTTCGCGGACCACGGCGAAGGCTTCAGGCAGGATCTCGTCGAGAGCGGCACGCTCGGCCGTCTTGATGTCTTCGGCGTCGGTAATACCTTGAAGCTTGGTGGCGATGCGCGCGCGGAAGTCGGCCGTTTTGGCCCGAAGCTGTTCATCCGACAGCTTTTCCATCTCCGGCTCAAAGGCGCCGACCTGGCCAACAATGGGGAGCAATTTCTTAATGGCCCGCTCGTTGGCGGTGCCGAATACTTTCGTAAGTGCCTTATCGAAAAACACGTGAGTCTCCTCTATAAGTGTAAATGGGTTGAGGGGTCGGCGTGAGGCGTTGGCGCGCATGCCGGCACGGCAGACGATGTTGCTTCGCCGGTTTCACTCAAGCTTGAGAGTCAGCCGGTCTACCGTTTCGCCCCGACGGATTCGGCGCAATTGACGCAAGAGGTGCCGGACGGGCGTGTCGGGGTCGCCATTGTCGTCATCGTCCGCATCTTCAACCTGGCGGATTTGCGCTTTGACGACCTCGATCATGCGTGGGCGGTAAATGGCGGCGAAGGGCAGGAAAGCGATGCCGAGTGCGGCGTTGGCAGCCAGCACGCCGAAGCGCCTGTGCCGTCTGGAGCCCTTCGGCTTCCAGATGAACGTCTTCAGTCGCGCAAGGAACACGGCGATCGCAACGCATGTAATAGCGACGACAGGAAGAGATACCGCGAACTCCTGAATGGCATCCATGGGATTGCTGGGCATAAACACTCCTCAGGGCGGCACATTTCTGGCCGCAAGCGAGAGAGACAGATCGACCCGGTTATCAAGGACGCAAAGGCGTTCAAGAGCGGGTCAGAATTGACAGAGTGTTATGCGAAGACCGGCGGGGGACGCTGGAAGGAGGGGGCCAGTGATGGAACTTTGAGAGTGTGACCGAGGGAAAGGACCGGCAGCAGCGGCAACAGACTGAACGGCACAAGCAGGCCGACGAAGAACGCGGGGAGAAGCGCCATCCAGGCAGGAGCGTCTGTGCTCTGGCCGTGGGGAATGAGCAGGGCAATGAGAGCGATGGCGATGGCCGCTAACGCTATCCAAAACCAGGCTCGTTGTTGGCGAAATGCTCTCATAGGCGCAGCTGCTGGGGGAAGTATAGCAAGGGTGCTCTTTGTAGTTCAGAGTTCTTAGTTCTGAGTTTGTATTGCAGAGGCCGCGGCCTTCTCTTCGAAAAGCGAATAAGAAACGAAAAGATAAGGCCCAAAACATGCAAACTATTTGTGGAAAACTGCAAATTTTGGGAGGGGGGTGGGGGTACCCAGGCAGTTCTTCGTGCCGTGTTCACAGCTCGCAGAACTCGGCTACGTTCCTCCTCGTTTACGCCTTCAATGCAATTATGCGGCGAAACATGGAAATGATCTGCAAACCCGGCGAGGGATTTCGGAATCTTTCGTGAGGAACTGGAATCCGTTGATGTGGAGGGGTTTGATGGCTGACAGGAACGATGCGGAGTTGCGGAAGCACTTGGTGGAACTATTGACAGGCGGTCATGCACACGCAACGTTTGAGCAGGCGGTGAAGAATCTTCCCGTGGAATTGCGGGGAAAGGCGCCGAAGGGGGCGGAACATTCCCCATGGCAGTTGCTGGAGCATTTGCGGCTTGCCCAATGGGACATCCTCGATTTTTCGCGCAATGCGAAATATCAGGCACTGAAATGGCCCGATGACTACTGGCCAAAGGAGAAGGCTCCTGCGGATGAGAAGGCGTGGGATAAGAGCGTGCGGGCGTTCAAGCGGGATCTGAAAGAGATGTGCGCGCTGGTAGAGGACGAGAAGACAGATTTGTTTGCGAAGATTCCGCATGGGGATGGGCAGACGATTCTGCGGGAGGCGTTGCTGGCGGCGGATCACAATGCGTATCACGTCGGGCAACTGGTGCTGGTGCGGAAGATGCTGGGAGCGTGGGGTTAGATTGTTGGGAGTGTGCGTGATTTGTGGCGCGCGAGTCCGTTCGTCGACGTTGCGGCGTAGAGAAGCAGATTCTTCGCGCCGCTTACCCCACAAACTGTTGTTTGCGGGGCCCCAGGCCTGCGGCGCTCAGAATGACACCTTCAAGTAAGGGTTTTGCGCTGACTGAGAATCACTAGGCTGACATGACTGAAGTCATTCCCTGTCACAAAACTGGATGCAAGTCGGGTGTGGGAGCAGGTTGTTGCGGGTGTGTTTTTTTTGGTTGGCGCGCGCAAAGTCCGTTCGTCCACCCTGCGGCATGGAAGCAGATTCTTCGTGCCGCTTGCCCCGCAAACTGTCGTTTGTGGGGCCCCGAAGCGTACGGCGCTCAGGATGACACATCCTGAAAAAGTAAGGCATTGAAGCATGTCCTGGAGGTAAGGGCATTACTGCATGCTTGAAAGTCGGTTGGTGGCGACTCCGAGGCTTTCCTGCGCGATCAGCGATTGCACGCGGGTACGGATTTCGTCTCGGATTTTCCGAACTTCCTCCATGGGTTGGCCCTTGGGATCGCGAAGGGGCCAGTCATCGCGGCGGAGGCCGGGAACGTAAGGGCAATTGTCGCCGCAGCCCATGGTGATGAGGAGTTGAGCATCGCGCGCGAGTTCTTCGGTGAGTTTTTGCGGCTTAGCACTGCTGAGGTCTATGCCGAGTTCCTGCATGGCGGCGAGCACTTCCGGATGGACGCGCGGGCCGGGTTCGGTTCCGGCGGAAATGGCTTCGGCTTTCGTGCGATCGGCGAGCAGATTGAAGAATGCGGCGGCCATTTGCGAGCGGCCGGCGTTGTGAACACAGGCAAAAATGACTTTGAACATCGAAGCATCTTTCGTTACGAGCAGCAGGTTGGGCCGCAGCAGGTTTTTGCGGCTGCGCTTGCCGGCTTGATGGCATAAACCTTGACGCTGGCGGCGGCCGAGTTGACATCGTAGTTTGCAAGAAGCGTCTTCAACTCATCGTGCAGCGCGGCTCCGGCTGGGGGAACGGGAGAGCAGCAGGAGGTTTCGGCAACCTTGACCGAATTGGAAGTCTCCGTCTTCTCCATCGCGGGAGAGCAGCAGCCGGACTGGCTTTCGACTTTGGCGTAGGCGTTGAGATCGGTTCCGCTGTCGACGATTTCGACGTGCTCGAAGCCGGCGGCGAACAGGCCGCTGCGGTAGTCGTCGACACGGATAGCTCCGGCGATGCAGCCGACGTAGGCGGCAACGCTTTTCGCGATGGCCTCGGGCAGTTCGTGCTTCAATGCGATGTCGCTGACGGCGAGACGGCCGCCGGGCTTGAGAACGCGGGCGATTTCGCGGAAGACGGCAGGCTTGTCGGGCGCAAGATTCAGAACGCAATTGGAGATGACACAATCGACGGAGGCGTCAGGGAGCGGGATCTTGTCGATGGTGGAGAGGTGGAATTCGACGTTGGTGTAGCCGCCGGCCATGGCATTGGCGCGGGCTCGCTCGATCATGGCGGGGGTCATATCGATGCCGATGGCGCGGCCTTGAGGACCGACCTGCTTCGATGCAAGGAATACATCGAGGCCGCCGCCGGAGCCGAGATCGACGACCACTTCTCCGGGCTTGAGGTGCGCGGTGGCGGTGGGATTGCCGCAGGAGAGCCCCATGTTGGCTTTGGCAGGAATGGACGTGAGCTCTTCCGATGTGTAACCGAAGGCTTCGGCTACGGCTTTGACGCCAGCGTTGTCGCTGGAAAGGGAACTTTCTGCGACGGCCGCGTATTTTGATTTCACCGATTCAAGAATCTGTTCTGTCATTCCCATACCTCCTCAAGAAAACATATTCACTTAGGCGAATATATTTCTTTGTAATCATATTCGTCAAGACGTATATTTAGTGCATGGCGGCTAAATCATCTCAGTTTGATATGGAGAGGTTTTTCCAGGCTTTGGGAGATCGCACGCGGCTGCGTTTGCTGAACCTGATGGGCGATCAGGAAATCTGCGTCTGCTATTTCGTGGAAATCCTGGGGCAGGGACAGCCAAAGATTTCGCGGCACCTGGCGTATCTGCGGCGCGCAGGAATTGTGCAGGCGCGGCGCGAGGGAAAGTGGATGCACTATCGCATCGTGATGCCGCGGAATGCAAGTGCGGCGCAGATGCTGCGGCAGACGCTGGCGTGGCTCAGGGAAGATAGGGCGATGCAAGCGGACGTGGCACGGCTGTCAAAAGCGTGCTGCAGTCCCGCGAAGTTTGTGGCGTTGCAGAGCGCACCGCGGCCCGCCACGGTGGGCTGTTCAAGCGAGGTCTGAGCCGGTTGGTCACAATTCCGGATTTCTTCTCCGTGATGCCGGGTTAGGATTGCGGGGTAGTTGCTAGCGGGATAACCTTTCGCGTCGATACAGCGACAATTCGTTCAGGCGCATCCTGCAACCGACGAGGGGCGACATGGGAAAAGTGCAGCTCGCTGCCGCGATCGTGATGTGGGGCATCAGCGCGCAGAACGCTGCCAGTGCGGTGGAGGAACTGGCACAACTGCAACAGCGGGCACACGAGGCGCATGTGGCTGGGGACAAGCGGGGATACCTGGATGCGGCGCTCAAGGTTCGGAGCCTGCTGAATGATGCACCGGACGCGATTGAAGCTACTGCGATTGCTTATGCTGAGGCCGGGGAAAACGAAAATGCTCTCGCGGCTCTGAGTGAGTTTGCGGCGATGGGGCAAGCGGACGACAGGCTGCTCGCGGGGAAAGACAAGGCATTCGTCGCACTGCATGATCTTCCAGCGTATAAATCCATTCTTGACCATTTCCGGCAGAACGAGATGGCGGTCGCGCGTTCGGAGTTCGCCTACGAGCTGGCGGACGCCGGACTTGTTCCGGAAGATATCGATTTCGATCCGCAGTCGAAGATGTTTCTGATCACGAGTGTTCTGGAGAAAAGGATTGTCAGGGTTTCATCTTCAGGGCAAGTAGCGGCGTTTGCATCTTCGCCGAGCGGATGGCCGATGCTTGCCATCAAGGTGGATGCGAAGCGCGACCGGGTGTGGGCCACGGAAGTTGCGATAGATGGCTTCAGCATTGCTCCGAAGAGTGACTGGGGCAGATCAGCCGTGTTGTGTTTTGACCTGCAGACGGGAGCTTTGCGGAATCGGATTGAAGGTCCGCTGCACGCAGCGCTCGGCGACATGGCTCTGACCGAGGCAGGTGTTCCGATTGTCAGCGACGGCGATCGCGGAGGTGTTTACGAGGTTGAGAACGGGCGTCTCGCTTTGATCAATGGAAAGGACTTTGTCTCGCCGCAAACTCCGGCGACGATTCCTGGAACAGATCTCATGATGGTTCCTGATTATGCGCGGGGGATTGGGATTCTCGATCTCAGAAATGCCCAGGTGCAGTGGATTAATCAGAGCGGTGGCGCGGGGGTTGCGCTGAACGGAGTGGACGGGCTTTATTACTTCGATAGTGCGCTCATTCTGACGCAGAACGGGACTTCGCCGGAGCGGGTGGTGCGGATGAGGCTGGATCGATCGCAGACGAAGGTGGTGTCAGAGGATGTGATTGAACGAGCGACAACGACGCTTGGGGATCCGACGCACGGGGTTGTGATTGGGGACTGGTTCTACTACATTGCGAACTCGGGATGGAATGTACTGGATGAACACGGCGATGTGAAAGCAGGAGAGAAGCTGACACCGGGACGGGTCATGCGTTTCAGGGTTCGATGATGGAATGGAACAAGCACTGAAGGAAGGGATGGGATGGGGTTCGTGGTTTCCCACCCTTGACCAAAGGCGGTCAAGGATGGGGCACCCCATATCGGATGGGTTGGGTTCGTGGTCTCCCACTCATGGGACTGAGAGACGTCCCATGAATGGGGCACCCAAGTTCTGCGCCGGTCTCTACTAGTCCATCTTCATGCCGGGCATGGAGGAGTGGTCCATGTTGTCGTGGCCTTTGTCGTCATCGTCGACGGACCAGATTTTGGCTGGGTCGGGCTCGTAGGGATACACGTGGACCATCCAGCCAAAGACATGGGGGAGAAAGAGTCCGCCGGCAGCGTCGCAGGCTTCCTGTGTATGGATGGAGCCGAGCAGGCCGAATTTTGCGTTGGGACCGAAGTAGGCAGCCAGTTGCCCCGGGGGCGCCTTGCAGAAATTCACGTGCTGATGCCAGCGCGCGATGCTGAGAGGAATGCGGCTGTTGATCTCGTCCTCGTTGGCGTCGACGCGGTCAGTGTACATAACGCCGATGAGTTTGTAGCCGCCATCGGGAGTTTTGCGATAGAGCAGCGAGGTGGGCTTGAGCGGATCAAAGTGGCTGCGAGCCGCAAGTCCGTTTGCGGCCTTGGTGAAGTGATATTGAGGTTGCGGCAGATTGGGAAGAAAGATCTGATAACCATCGGCCAGGGCGCGGTGGTAGTCCTGATAGGGCTCCATAGCGGCTTTCGCTGCAACGACGATGGCGTCGGCTTTAGCCTGGTCTCCCGGTTGCCTGGGGCGCAGGGTCGTCATGTACATGTGTCCGGACATGTGGGCCATGCCGCCGGACATTTCTGTTTCATCGGAAGCAGGCTTTGCGGAGGATGTCTGCGCGCGCAATGATGGTGCGGCAATTGCACATGCGGCGATAGCAGAGCAGACACATATCGAAAGACGTGTCTTTGACCTAACGTGCGTTGAATATGACGGCATCGGAGGAACCTCCCGCAGGTTCAGATTCCGGCAAAGGGGATCGCGGAAGCCGGCAAGTCGCGATTGCAGCGCTCGCCGAAAACCTGCCTCGAGTTGCTGTATACGCTTCAATCGCAATTACGGTTCCGGGGAAAATCAAAGCCCTTGTCATTGAATTGGACGGAATGATGGCAGAGGTAGTTGAGGATCAGCGAGTTGGTGAGCTGGCGGTGAGGCGCTCTGAAACGGCTTCAACGATCTGCTCGTGGACTTCATCAATGCTGAGGTTGCCTTCAATGAGGACGACGCGATTTGGTTCGCGCCTTGCGATCTCGCGGTACTTCTCCCAAACGCGCTGGAAGAATTCGCCTTGCTCCAGCTCGAAGCGATTTTCGTCCTGGCAGGTTTGGGCTGCGGCGCGTTGGTTGCGATTGCGCGCGCGGGCGAGGCTTGCCTCGAGCGAGGGCAGGAGCAGCAGGGTGAGGTCAGGCTGAAGATCGCCGCAGACGAGACGGTGCAAATCGAGCACGCGCTCGGAGCCAAGCTGGCGACCGCCTCCCTGGTAGGCCTCAGTGGAGTCGGTGAAGCGATCGCAGAGGACGACTTTGCCGGTGGTGAGCGCGGGTTCGATGACCTCGGCGATGGTCTGGGCGCGGTCGGCGAACATGAGGGCCATCTCGGTCATGGGCGCGAGCGAAGTGGAGCCGGAGTCAAGCAAGAGGGCGCGGATACGGTCGCCGGTGGCGGTGCCGCCGGGCTGGCGGGTGATGACGGGGTCGAGACCACGCTTTTGCATCCATGCGGCCAAGCGCTTAATTTGCGTGGTTTTGCCGGAGCCGTCGAGGCCCTCGAGAGTAATAAACAATCCGCGCGGCATGCCGAGAGTCTACCACCCGTACGTAATGCAGCGCGGTGGGGCGGGCGGGTGACGATGTTGCTCAATTTGTGTTACAAACAGGTGATTCTCAATTCGAAGTCGGAGTAATCCTGTGGGGGCGGCTGATGCGCCGCACGGCTTTTCTTCGGTGCGCGACAGATCGCCGTCGCACTAGAAGGTCCGGCCTCCCGACAACTACAGCAGTCGCCGGGTGTCCGGCCGACAGAAAATCCCGCACACATCACAAGCCACAGGACGCCGCATCGAACGGCTGGGAAGATTGCGGGCGCGCGCATTGCGCTGAATGGAGTTATGGGATGTTAAAGCTTTCTTTCTTAAAAAGGCTCGCCGTCGGCGGCGCCATTGCGGTTGCACTCTTTGCCACCGCACGCTTGAACGCGCAGAACCTGACGCTCGAAGGTCAGACGGGCGGCTTCATTACCCCGACGGCATACGTGGTCTTGTCGGATAAGGATCATGTCTTCTCTCATCCGGCGTTTGGCTTCCATTTTGTGAATGCCTCGAACGTGATTGGGTATGTGTACACGTTCAGCGCTGAGGAAGGCATCGCGAACCGGGCAGAGTTTGGCTACACGCGCAGCGTGCACACGGAGGGCAATAGCCCGGCCTTCAGCAGCCTGTGGAATTACTCGGGAATGAACGTATTCAACGGCAAGGGTGTGGCCATCAAGGATGGGCAGTTCGGTGCGTGGACACCGGGAATCGGTGCGGGATTCGTAGTGCGCACCGGCGACAAGTTTGTGAGTGGCGCGCTGAACCAGGAACTCTATGGGGCTCTGAAGTCGTATACGAATGAGGACGTGTACGTGGCAGCGACGAAGACATGGCTGAAGCCGCCGGTTCCGTTTCTGTTGAACTTCGGCTTCAAAATGACTAACGCATCAATCTTCGGATTAGGTGGCCAGTCCACGCGATTTATGGGACGGCTCTTCGGCGGTCTCGGAATTCCGATCCCGCTCGGACACAATCTGGCCGCAGTGCCCGCAGTTGGATTTACACAGCAGCCACCGCAGGTGGTGAACCTCGGCGCGATCCTCTTTCCTCCGGGCAGCGGCGCGCACATTCCGACAACGATGGACTATGCGGTGCGTGTGACGCAGAAGGAAAATCCGCACTTTGCGTTTGATATCGGCGTCGGACATGTGGCGGGCGTAATCGGCAACACAGCGGTTCCAACGGGCATTCCCAATCCGCCGTATGTGGTGGTGCCCATCGATCTGAAGGCGAATGCGGTTATCGGGACCGGGCTGAGTTACCGCTATTGACAAGCTGGATTCATTCAAGGGAGAGGGAGGACGCGCTAAGTTGTGTGCCCTCTTCGACCTACTTCGACTGGCATCACTAAAGTGCCCAACCGGGGTGCAACTTTCCATGGCGCCCTGGGTTTATCCCTGCGTAGTCTGAATATGCGGCAAGCTGTATTGATGGTCTGGCCCTGAAGAGCGGGCCGCGGCAACAAGCTGTTGCTTCCCAGCTTGGAGCTGACCTCCGGAGGGTACATCGCAATTGCAGCCCCAGGCCGCGCAAGATCAACAGTCCCGGAGGGTGGCGAAGGATGGATGCCACTCTTAAACGGGCTAATTAGATTCGAGGAGGGTTCCCATGGCTTTACTTCGCAAATCGCGCTGGATGCTACTGGCGCTTCTGCTTTCTCTGGTTCCCGCATCTTCTTTCGCGGGCGTATTGATTAGTGTCGGCATTACTCCACCGGTGCTTCCTGTCTATGTTCAACCACCATGCCCTCAGCCGGGATGGATGTGGACGCCGGGTTACTGGGCTTACGGCGATGAAGGCTACTACTGGGTTCCGGGTGCCTGGGTACCAGCGCCTTACACGGGCGCGTTGTGGACTCCGCCCTATTGGGGCTGGTCTGGCGGGTTGTACGTATTCCATGGCGGATACTGGGGACCGCACGTTGGCTTTTACGGCGGCGTGAATTACGGATTCGGATACGGCGGCATCGGATTTGCGGGCGGCGTGTGGCGCGGCGGAGTCTTCGCATATAACACCGCGGTGGTCCACGTGAACACGACCATTATTCACAACACCTATGTCGATCGCACCGTGGTGGAACGCAACACCATTGTGAACAACAATCGCGTCTCGTTTAACGGCGGACCCGGCGGCATCAACCACCAGGCCACGCCCGAAGAGCGGAGCGCGATGCACGAGCAGCACGTGGGAGCGACCTCGGTTCAGCAGCAGCACATACAGGCTGCGCAGTCCGACCGGAGCTTTTACGCCAAGAACAATGGTGGCCGTCCGCAGACAATGGCGTCGGAGCGGCCGATGGGCTACAACAACAACCATGGCAGCGCGTATGCCGGCGGACAGAGCAGGCCACAGTACCAGCAGCCGCAGTCGCACGGTAACTATCAGCAGCCACAGAACGCGTCTCACCAGGCCCCGCAGCATCAGCAGTCGAAGCCGCAAGCCCAGCATGAGGAAAAGGAGCATAAATAGACTTCCCTTGTTGAGCAGCAACCGGAAAGCCCACGGCATGCCGTGGGCTTTCTTCTTTTCGGGTATGACCGTTTCGGAGTTGGAGCCAATCGGCTGCACGCACTCACTCGAGTGGCTTTTCATCACGAAAGGCAGCCCTTCCTTGCGCTCAAACAATCCCGGTGTGTGCCGCAGCTGCGTCAGGCGCCCGTGGGTTGAATCCCGGCGATTTCGAGTTCGAGTCCGCCGAAGTCGGGGTGGAGATTCTCGCGGATGCGGTAGGCAACATCGATGCGCGAGCCCTGAGCGAGGCCGAGTTCCGTGGAACGTGCAGCCATGTCCCACCCGACCGCGCGGGTTGCGACTGCCCCTTCGTCCTGGGCCAGTTCGAGGCGAAGGTGGCGATCCTTCATGATGCGCGGTGATGAAAGCAGGCGGGCGTTGCGGGCGACAAAGATGGGTTCGGGATTGCCATGGCCGAGCGGCTCGAGCTTGCGCAGCCACCCGGCCAGCACCGCGGTGATCTGGTGCAGCGGCAACTCGGCGTGGATTTGAACAACGCGTTCGGGCTCGCGCCTGGCCAGACGTTCAGCGGCGCATTCAGCCAGGCGACGCTTGAGTTCGGGCAGAGATGCAGCCGGTAAAGCAAAGCCTACCGCGAAGGCGTGACCACCGAAGCGTGTAAACAGATCGGAGCAGGTCTCGATGGCGTTAAGCAACTGGAAGCCATCGACCGAGCGGCCGGAGCCGTGCGCGACGCCGTCCTCCACGCTGATGACGAGGGCGGGCTTGGCGGTGCGTTCCACCACGCGCGATGCAAGGATGCCGATGACGCCGCGATGCCACCCGTCGCCGTCGACGACCACAAGGCGCGCGGCGGCGAGCTCGGTGTCGGTGGAGAGGCGCGTTTCGATAGCGGCGAGTGCGCGGCCTTCGGTGTCACGGCGGTCGCGATTGAGACGCTCCAGCTTGTTGGCGAGCTCGGCGGCGCGGGCAGCGTCACGGGTGCAGAACAGTTCAATGATGTCGGAGGCAACGTCCATGCGGCCGGCGGCGTTGATGCGGGGCGCGAGGCGGAAGGCGATATCGAAGCTGGTGATCGGCTTGGTTGCAGGATCGAGTTGGGCTGCGGCGAAGAGTGCGCGGAGGCCTGCTCCGACAGGCTTGCGCAGTTCGCGCAGGCCCAGGGCGGCGATCACGCGATTCTCGCCACGGAGCGGAACGGCATCGGCGATGGTGGCGATGGCGGCCATTTTGAGGAAACTTGGGAGCAGCTTGTCTCGGGTGCGATGGGCGTCGTGACGCTCGAGCAGGGCTTGCGCGAGTTTGAGCGCGATGGACGCGCCGCAGAGAGATTTCTCGGGATAGCCGCAGTTGTGTTGATTGGGATTGAGGATGGCCAGCGCAATTGGAGCAGCATCGTCTGATCGTGACAGATGGTGGTCGGTGATGATGAGGTCGAGGCCGAGGCGTTGCGCGGTTTCTGCCTCCGCAAAGGCGCGCATCCCGGTGTCAACAGTGATGACGAGGCGAACGCCGTCGGCGTAAGCGGCTTCGAGCACGGCTGATTGCAGGCCATAACCCTCGTGGAGACGGTGCGGAACGTGGAAGCGAACCTCGCCGCCGAGCAATTCAATCGTGGTCTTAAGCAAAACTACAGCGGTGGTTCCGTCGACGTCGTAATCGCCGTAGAGCAGGATAGGTTCCTTGCGAGTGATGGCCGCTTCGACCCGCTCTACAGCGGTCTTCATACCGAGCATCAGCAGCGGATCGTGCAGATGCGCGATTTCAGGATTGAGGAACGCGAAAGCTTTGCTGGAGGTGGTAATGCCGCGAGCGACGAGGAGTTCGGCAAGGACAACGGGGATGCGCGCTGATTGCGCGAGCGCTTCGGCTTCGCGTGGATGAGATTCAGCCAGAATCCAGCGCTGGCGCGGCGTTGCGAGAAGTGTGGCGCTGCCTGGAGGTGCGCCTGTGGCGCTCACCGCGATTACTCGTCCTCTTCGTCGTGCTCGTGATCGTGGTCATCGATGATGATGTCGTTGAAGCTTTCGACATCTTCAAGCAAAGACTGGAAACGTTCGTACCATTCGGTGGTGGTTTCGTGGAGGAAGACGATGCCCTGATAGATGAAGCCGAGTTGAATGTAGCCGACCATGCCGGCGTATTTCCGCAGCCATTGCGCCTCGACGAGTTCAGAAGCTTCCTCGTCGGGGAAGTTCATCTCGCCGGCTTCTTCGATCAGTCGATCGAGCTCTTCGCGCTCAAGGCGCATTTCGCTGAAGGTGACGAAGGGCGCGCCGACGCGTTTGGCCATCTCCACAAAGTCTTTCCAAGCGTCAGGATTGCTCTCTCCTTCCCATACAACCGAAGGAATGTCTTCGGTGATGTATCCCGGAAGACGTACGAGACCGTGGCCCTCGATAAAGGCCACCATATCGTCTTTCAGCGACAGAAGATTGTCCGTGCTCATAGTCAAGCAATCATTCTCTCAGATGGGGGCCGGGTGGGTCGGCGCAAATGTGGAAAGTTTGCGCGGAGCGCGGCCCTGTAAGCTGGAGGCTGGAGGAGTGACGCTTGCCCCTGTTCGAGCACCACGTTTTTGTCTGCCATAATACCCGTCCTCAAGATGCTCCGCGGCCCTCGTGCACGGCCGATGGAAAGAGCGAATTACACACGCAGTTGCAGCAACTGACCAAGGCCGCCGGCCTAGGAAATACCGTGCGCATCAACAAGTCCGGTTGCCTGGACCAGTGCGAGCATGGGCCTACGGTGGTCGTCTATCCCGAGGCCGTGTGGTACGGCCACGTAATGCCGGAGGATGCCGCGGAGATTGTGCAGGAGCACCTGGTGAATGGCCGGCCGGTGGAGCGGCTGCGCCTGGCCGATGCGTGCATCAATACGAAGACCTGCCCGCATCGGCCGGTCAGTGGTCAGTGAACAGTGGTCAGTGGACAGTGAAGGCTCGGGCGAGGGGTCTGTCGATCGCGAGGAGCAAGATCATTCGGGAATTGCGCATTGATGTCCGCGATTTTCAGCTAGAGACGTCCTGACCCACCAGTCGTCCCTCCTCACAGGGATGACTTTGGCAGAGGGCGGTTTCCACTGTGCACTGATCCCTGTCCACTGGCCCCTCCGGTGTACACCTGGCGGTCCAATGCGGTATCCTGAAGTTTAGCTCATGATTTTTTCTCGCGAATACATTGGGTATCTCGCCCGACGTACGGTCAAGCACCTTCTGGATGCCAAGCTGATCACCACCAGTGACTTGAAAGGCACAGAGGCGCGCGTCACGGAGGGCCTCACGGAGGAGCTTGCGCTCGAGGACCGCATCAACGAAGAAGTACGCGTGATCCTCGACGCGTATTCCGAGGAAATGCGCAAGTCGGGTGCGCAATACGCCGAGATGTTCAAGAAGGTGAAGACTGAGCTCGCCAAGAAGTACAAGGCGGTGCTATGAGGATCAACCGCGACAAGCTGAACAAGCTGGCTCACACCGTGGCAGACACGCTGGCTGACATCGATGCGGTGGGCTTCATGGAGGATCGCAACACGATTCGACAGGAGGCGCGCAAGGCGCTGGAAGCGCTGCTGACGGAAGAAGCGCGAATCGATACGGCGGCGCGCCAGAAGATTGCCTCGCAGCGCAAGATCATCCTCGAAGGCTCGCAGGAGTGGGAGATTCTCTACCGCAAGTATTACAACGAGGAAGTGCGGAAACTGGGGATTTGACGGCGGTTTCCGGTCCGCAACGGCTTTGGCATACCACTGATTTTTTGATAGATTAGTAGGGCGGTTGAAGGGCTGCCCCCTCCCAAGTGTGGCGCTATCGTCTAGGGGTTAGGACGTGAGATTCTCAATCTTAAAACACGGGTTCGATTCCCGTTAGCGCTACCAAGTCAAGATCAGCTAAAGCCCGCTATAGCAGTGGGCTTTGCTTTTGTTGAGAAACGGCGCCAGCGCGTCCCGACCCGGGTTCGGTCGAACCGAAGAACTATAAACTAAGGGAGATGTTTAGAATCCACCATGTCGGAATAGCTGTTCCGAATTTATCCAAAGCGATACCAGTTTACGAAGATCTCTTTGGCTACAAGTTGGTTTCAGGACCGTTTGACGATCCAATCCAGAATGTATCGGTTTGCTTCATGTCTCGCGGCGAAGGAGACACAACCATTGAACTGGTCGCTCCTCTCGGCACAGACTCCCCCATTCGACATACCCTGAAGAAAGGCGGAGGCACATATCATCTCTGCTACGAAGTGCCGGATATCCATGCAGCCATTTCTCATCTCACCGAGCGGGGTTCCGTTCTGATCAGCGGCCCGGTGCAGGCTGTAGCTTTCGGCATGAGAGAGATTGCGTGGCTGATGACTGAGGCCAACCTGCTGGTCGAACTCGTTCAGGCTTAATTGGAGACGTGGATTGAGCCCAGGAGTTGCCGGAACACCGGACGAGATCGACTTACTAACGAATACTTGCTCCCGAGCTGATGGGGCTGCACAACATTGGCGTCAGCCGTCATCATGGCAGGTCGATATTTCTGCCATTGAAACGGGAATGAGAGCGTAGCATCGCAACCAGCGACGCTTTGAGACTCCTGAAAGTCAGGTTTGCTGACGCTTCCGTGCCAAGTGTGTCGTGTTACGGGCGAAGCACTCGTGATCTTCCGAGTAGTTTCCGATCGGAATGAGCCTTCGTGCGGGAGTGATTCGGGAGATTTCATAGTTGTTTGCTACCAAAAAATCGTAAATATCTCTGAAGAATACCCGCGAATTCACATTCGATATGCCAAATTCGAATGAAAAGGCTCGGAGAATGCCGGATTTGATGCACTCTGTCGCACCCTGAAGGGCCTGGAATTCACCTCCTTCCAGATCCATCTTCATAAAGTCAATTTGACGGATGCTGCGCTGTGCCACGAAGTCATCGAGGCGGATGACCTGCACCTCGAAGGCGTTGTACTCTTTTCCGGCCGCATACGTATCGTGCCGCTCGAACAGTGATGCCATCGGGTCCGATTGATGAGAGGTGAAAAACCTGCGAGTCTCGGTTTGCTCCCCGAGAGCGATCTCGACGACTTCGCATCTGTCGATCGCAAGCTCGCGAATTTTTGCTGCCGCAGCAGGTTGTGGCTCGAAGGCGTAGAACTGGGCGTTGCGAGGAACAAGGGGGTGAATAGCCGTGAGAAAGTCGCCGACGTTGGCTCCGGCATCGATGATTAGAGATTCCCTGCCTTGCCGAAGGCAATGAGCGGCACATCTAGCTTCGTCTTCGAGACTGGGCGACCAGCCCGCGCCCCGCAAAGCAGATATGTATGCACCTACACCGAGCAGCAGGTTTTCTGTGGCTTTGGTCGCAAGGAGAAAAGAAGCAGCAGAGATGGTGGACTGGGCTAGGCGCTTCTTGAACGACGGTCTACCGATGGCCATAAATTGCATTTTAGATCGTTTGCTGAATTTGCTCACGAGAATAGGACGCCCGGTGCGCAATGGATTCGCCTTTCCTCATACCCTGAAGAAAGGCGGAGGCACATATCATCTCTGCTACGAAGTGCCGGATATCCATGCAGCCATTTCTCATCTCACCGAGCGGGGTTCCGTTCTGATCAGCGGCCCGGTGCAGGCTGTAGCTTTCGGCATGAGAGAGATTGCTTGGCTGATGACTGAGGCCAACCTGCTGGTCGAACTCGTTCAGGCTTAATTGGAGATGCGGATTGAGCCCAGGAGTTGCCGGAACACCGGTTGAGGTCGACTTACTAGAAAGCTCTGTAGACGATTGCCGGCGCTGCCTGGTGCAGCAATACGTTGATCACTACAGCAGCCAGACCGAATGCTGTGGCGTAGACCACAAGGGCATAACGACTGGTGATGACTGGCCCCTCAGCCGTTGTGAACGATAGCAACCAGCTTCGAAGCCATTCCCACGCTGCCAACGCAACGGTTACGCACGCCCATGCTGCCAGCCAGACTTCAGCCCACTGAAGAACGCTCAAAGCCGCGTGAAGCTGGCCGATCTGTTTCCAGTTTCGCCAGAACCAAAAAAGTGTAAATGCAAACCAGACAAAGTTGAGTCCGCGCCCGAAAGCAACGTAAACCCAATTCTCCGCGAGCTTCTTATAGCCTTTGCGTCCCAACATACGCGCCATGGCCAGCTGCCACAACTTGTTCACTGACATTCCTGCGCCGGTGAGAACACCGAAGAAGACAAATTCCGAGGTGCGACCGTGCCACACGCCGATCAGGAAGAAGGTCACAAAGAAACAGACAACTCCGAGGAACGGCTGCACGGCCAGCGATGAGAAGCGTCCCATTAACGTCATGAGAAGCGGATTGTATACATAGGTCTTCAACCAGTTGGACAGCGTAATGTGCCAACGGTTCCAGAAGTCAAGGCACGAAGAAGCCGAAAAGGGTCTGTTAAAGTTTTCCGGCAGACGCAAGCGCATCAACCTTGCAAGAGCGATCACGATATCGATATATCCGGAGAAGTTGCAGTAGAGGAAAAACGGATATAGAAACGCCAACCGTAGAGCCGCCCAAAGCCGCAAATCGAGAGGGGCATAGGGATGCGTGATCTGTTCCAAGGCATCTACCTGGAACGCATGTAGAAACAATGCAATCACATTGACTTTGAAAAAGCCTCGAATGAGGCGCTCCAGTTGCAAACCGATGACTCGCGGTCCCAGGGGAATTGGCTCGATGGCAAACAGGTCCCGGGCAAAGTCTTCATACCGCTGGATTGGCCCGGAAACCAATGTTGTGAAATTCAAACAATAGATCAGGAAAGCGAATGGTCCGACACGCTGTTTTTGTGCGCCGTCTCCTGTCTCGATCAGCAGATGCACTACGCGGAAGAAAATGTAAGAAAGCCCCAAGGTGAAGTAGGGTGCGCGCAAGAAGATGCCTTGAGGCAGAAAAGTATATTGCTTAAGCCAGATATAAACAAAGATGACGGCGAGAACGCTCCACCTTGCAGATTTGGACACGCCGCGCTGGAGCAAGAACAGGCCTGTGTAACCTAATAGCAAAAATCCCATCAGAGGAAGAAGAACGCGGAGGTTGTTCGCCAGCAAGGCAAGAAAGAGGATGCTGGCGCCAAGCAAAACCACGAAGCGCCAGACATGCGAGCGGCTGAGATTCGAAACAATTGCTACTGCGAGGCCGAATGCTACGAACTGGAAGGAAGCATTATCCATGACCATTGCTTATTTCACGTTTACCGGGGACGTTTGCGTCGGTGCAATGGCTCTGAGCTCTGGAACTGCGCCGCTGGTGATTTTCTTTGCAATCATCTTTGCAATGTTCGCGTGGCCCGTCGCGTCGGGGTGCCCATTGAAAGGGAAGTATCCTGCTTCGGAATTGGGATCTTTTTGAAAGTTGGGAAGAATATCGATGTAGATCCCGCCATGGCTAGTAATCGAAGCGCCTAGTTCGCGGTCAAGCTTGAACGGATCATAGCCAGCCGGCCATTCACCTTGGGAGATGAAGGCCGCAAGCTGACCGTCTGGCACAAACACCGCTATCACCGGAATCCCCGCATCGTCGGCCTTCGCGATCAAGCTCCCGGCATAACCGTCAAAGTCGTGAAGTCGAGCCGTCCAATCCGGTCCCCAGTTTTTGTTCAGGAATCCAATCTTATCCGGCGAACTATTGAGGCCGGCGTTGACATACAGGGTTTGGCTCTCATACAGGTAATGCTTCAGGTAATTTTGAAATTGGAGTTGACCGTTTGTCTTGTCGAGCCAGTTCAACAGCGGTTCTGGAATTGATTTGACGCCTAAGCGAGAGCCAATTCTGAGAACGGTTTGTTCGAAATGGGTGTGCAATGGAGGATTTCCGTTTTGATTGAGGCCCCTCACCCACCCTATGGATGAAACATTCTGAAGATCGTAAGGAGTCAGCACCCAGAGAATAGCGTCGGGATTGGCCGCAAGAATTTCGTTAAATCGAATCAAGACGCTGTGCGGGGTTCCTCCCCCGGCATAACCCATGGATTCGTTATAGAGTTCCACTTTGCGTCCGGTCCGGGCCGAAATCTCACCCGGCAGCAACGCAGCGAAGGATTTCTCCCGGTCGACAACAAATCCGAAAGCAATGGACGATCCCGTCATCACAATTCTGTATGTTCCTTGCTCTTTGGGACCGTACTCCCATCCTGCTCGATGCCCGTGGGAATTGAATTTATAGTCCGTCCATCCGGACTCCATGATTTTGTCGCGGCATTCGGAATTGGGAACAAACCGCACGCCAGTTGACGGGTCGTCGGAAACGATGCAGGGCCCCATTCCCTCTTGTTCCGAACCACTCCCAGTTTTTAGTCTTGCGATCAATTCCATTGAACCGAGAAGCAGAAGAATAGTCATCAAGCTGAGCAGCGGCAGGAGTATCCAATCGCGCCGGGGCAGTCTTGCTTCTTTCGCCATTCCGGGATCGTCTGAAGTGGGCGATGTCATGTGAGCGGGTTCTTCCGGGCCGGGATAAAGCCTTGGGAGACCACTTGCATCGGTGCACTCTCCGGGTCTGCTCCCTCGACGAGCAGCTCCCAGCGCGTTAACCCCGACTCCGCCTCTCCAACCTTGGTGAATCCAAGTTTCGCATAATGATCCGCGACCAGCTGATTGCGATTCGTAGGGCGATAAGCTCCTGCCAGTTTGCGAATGCCGTTGGCACGCGCATGACAAAGAACCTCACGCAGCACCATATATTCAACTTTACGGCCGAGCACGCGACAGCTCATAAGCCACGTATCGATTTCCCAAACCTGAGATTCTCCCGGGCGGCAGATGACTACGCTGATCATGCCGTTATCGCCGAAGATGTCTGCGAGCCGGACCTGCAGCGTGAACACATCGCGATCGTTTTCAGCTTGTGCAACCTCAGGATCGGTGTAGCGGCGCGTCGTGAGATTGTACTGGTTCGATTTGTTGATGAGTTGCACGATGCGTGCGCGACCTGAGGCATCGAACGGCTGAAAGGTGATGGTCATATCCAGCGAAGCCAGATACGCATCAACTCCGCCGACCTGCTTCTGCAAAGTGGCCCGCTTGGCGTTGTCCTGGTAAAAACCAGCGCGGTTCAGATCTTCCGAAGCAAAGGCTATGGCCTCGAAGTATCCTGCGGCGGTCAGGGTCCGGGCGTAGAGTGCGGGGTCGTCAGGTAATTCAGGTACGGCCACCTGCGGCAGCAATTTGCGGATTAGACCTCGTTCAACGGGGTTGTCATCAAGGAAGACGAACGAATCGAGCCCCAGGGACAATTCTTCGGCGATGGATTGAATGTTGGTGGCCTTGTCATTCCAGTTGGCCTGAAAGACAGCAATCTGGTCGAGCTTAAGAAGCATCTCCGGATGCTTCTCAAAAGGCTCACGCGCCACGTGGTCAGTGTTCTTGGAGCAGACAGCGAGCACCACCCCGCGCTTGCGCAGATCCAGCGCCAGTCGTTGCACGGTCAGGAACGCTTCTCCCCGGGCATCGCCTTGAGCGATTTGTATACCGTCAATTCCATCGTCACCGATCACGCCACCCCACAAGGTGTTGTCCAGGTCCAGGACCAGGACCTTTCGACTCTTGCCACGGATTGCGGCGATCGTCCGGGCAACATGATCTGCATAGAGCGCGATGATCTCGTCTGAAAAGGGGAGCTTGGCAAGATTCCACAATTGCGGGTTGTGCCACTCAGCAAGGCCGACGGTTTCTGCAAGTCCCGCCACATCAATCAGGACGTCACCAGACTCGAGAACAAACCGCGCTAAATCACGATTCATCGAATCGATGAGATTTCTCGTCGTTCCAGGCAAAACCCGGTCGAGGCTGCCGAAGAGTGGCTCGACAGGCGGCGCAAACGATTGAAAGATGCATATGGGATTGGAGCGTGTCTTGACGCCGCTTCGCAACGCCTGGAGATAGCCAAGGGAGCCTTGAACGGCTGCCGCTGAAGCATCCTGATCGCCCAGGGAGAGCTTCAGTGGTAGTGCGCGATAGTCGAGCGCGAACAGAACCGCGTCCGGTTTTGAGCTATTCACTTGTGAGTCAGGGGTGAGAGCTTCTTGCGCGACCTGATCGTACGCGGGCTGAATGATTTCAAGCGCGATGCCATGCCGAGCCGCGCTTGCTACGAGCGCCGGGACAATAAAATCGATTGTTGAGTTGCTTAAAACGGCGAGCCGAAACGGGATCAGCGGATCGAGAGACTTATCTTCAGCTCGCGCCTTATGAATTGTCTTGGCGAGTTTTGTCAGCTGATTCAGGTCCAGACCATAACCCGCGAGGGCCTGCATCTCACTCGCCGGAGCGGATGAGAACTCCAAAGCCTTCAGCCTGGATATGAAATCAGAAGGAACGCGAGGCAGCCATCGCAATTCCGTGTAGAGCTGATCCATGGAATACCTATCAGTTGAACGGCAGGCAGGATGGGAAGCAAAAAGTTCCGGGTTGAGGTGCGTTCTAAACGCGATCTTTGATGAGTTCGACAAGGTCTCCAACATTCGCGAGCTTGCCGATCTCCGACGTAGAAAACTTGACCTTGAATGCCTTCTGAATGGTGAGAATCAGGCGGATATGGGTGAGGCTGTCCCAGCCATCGACGTCCTTGGCTGAAAGCCCCGGAGAAACCTGGATGGAATCGTCGTCGAAAACGTCGTGAAATATGTCTCCCATACGAGCATAAATCTGTTCATCATCCATGGATGCCGTCTCCCCGACGTCTACTCTGAACGAACTTCCTTTCGATTATAAGATGAGTTGAATCCGTCGGAACCGAGGAGACAAATTGAGCCAAGTTCCGATAAAACCAGGTTGAATTCATCGACAGACTCCTACTCGGTTGATGTCCCCGGCGCCGGAAGCGCCGCCGAATCCAGGTCCAGAACCAAAACCCAATCGTTTCCATCGGCGGGAGTAAAGGTGCGCTTTCGCTTATTTGCAAAAGTGCCTAAATCCGTCGCCGACCCAGTTTGTGGATTGAACCACCATCCATGAACAGTTCCTGAAAAATGGCTCATGGCAATCTGTGGATTCTGCGAGTTGCCACGCGGATCGTACGCAATGCAAGTCTGACCGTCCGAGGTGCAGGCGGCTACCGATTCCGTCGCGCCTGATCCAACACCGCGTTTGAGCACGGCGTTTGGGCTGTCCGGAACAAGCTTCCAGAATTCACGACTACGAAACAGCTTGCCAAGATGGCGCATAGCCGTCGCCCCAGCGGTATCAAAGCTCGTCTTCCACTGCGTCGAGTTGGTCCAGCTTGAGCATTCGTAATAGTGAAAACCGAGGGTCCCCATCACGCAGTCGCCGAACACTGCTCCTAGAGTGGCGCCTCCCAAAATTGCCTGATACTTTTCCGTTCTTTCTCCCAAATCGGATGGGGACTTGACCTCTCCTTCCAGGGAATCCTCAAGGAGATACGTTGGCAGATGATCGCTGCGCGTATAGGCAGCATTTGCGTCTCCATTCATGGTCCCTTGTCTCGGACTGCCGGACACGTCATGGTAGAAAGAATCAAGTTGCCAGGAGCCGCGAGGCCATGCGGAACCGCCCCTATGGTCTTGCGAGTTAAAGCCTGTCGTTCCCGGTTCATTTTCGCTGGTGATCAGGTGATTAGGGTCAGCTGACCGTATGCCGGCCAAAATCGCCTCTTCTTTGGCCTGCAAAACAGGATAATCAACCAGGTCTAAATCGCCGCCCATTAACCAGATAATGTTCGGATAACTTGCGTATCGATGACCTAGCCATGCGCCGAACGCACGCAACGTCGCAGGCGATGCAGCTTGCAGTTCCAGGCACCATCCATGCGAATCGCCACAATAGGTTGGCCCGCTCCCGGCGTACGCAGGCATCAACAATACCTCGAATCCATAGGCGGCAGCCTGCTGGAGCACGTAATCGAGGTGCTCAAAATATGCCTCGTTCATCTCCAAGAACGGCGTCGAGCCAAATGGGGAAGCGCCCGAACCATAGGTTGGCCAGTTGTCATTCGGCGAATGGTCATGGTTGCCCATATCCGTCGCGGCCACCCATATGAAGTTGAAACCTTCCGCCTTTCGAGTGGACAGATAAAGCTGAATGTCGGCTGGAGAGGAAAGCTCTGTTGCCAGGTTATAAGCCTGCTCCCCTTGCATAAACACCGGATGCCCGGTCATTTCATTCACGAAGTAACTTCCCGTCGGATCGAGCACTACGAATTGACTTTGTTGATTGCCTGCCACCACTTGAGGACGCGGGGCGGGGCTCACGGCGGGGCCTACTTGAGCACGAGCAACTGCAGCGACCAGAACGGTTACCAGGAATGCAGCAATTCTTTTCATTTCTGTGATCTCTCGATTGAGGAAGGCTTTAGCGCGGTATACGAACACTGGCCGCAAGTGAACATCGATCGTTTCTGATTTTGCGACGCCGGTAGCCCGGCTTAGAAACAAGCCTGTTGGTTTGGTCACGTGGATGATTCACGTGTTTCCGTTCGAAACGGACTTCAAAGACGTATTCTCGATGAACGACAACCATTCGGCACCTTGGATCGACACAATAAATCGCGGTCGCCCGGCCAGGTTCCGCTGTTCGATCATTAATTTTTCATTCGACTTTTCCCGCCGATCTTTGTACGATCGCCATTCCTGTTTCCCTCACGTTTCATTGCACAGGAGGAATGGCAAATGGCGGCACGGAAGTCTGCTTCTCTTTCGAAAAAGCATACACGCAAGAAGGCGGTTGCACCGGCGGTACGGAAGGCCTCCGAGCCGATTTTTGCAGCGGCTTCTGCCGTGCCGGTCGGCCCGCGCGTCGCCGCGCAACCTGTTTTCGCGGAGCAGCAGTACATGCCCGATCCGAGTGCCTACAAGGAGCCGCATGGCTCGGATACGGCGGCGTACAACGAGCTGGATCAACTGCAGAAGCTGCACCAGTTCCTTCCGCTTCCCTTTCGGGTGGTGAGCGGAATTGCGGAACCAGTGATGACGCTTGGTGCAGCCCTGGGTTCGTCAGGCGACAAGGTGGAGCAAACCATCACGAAGGCCGGGCAGATCGTATTTCACTCGGCCGGCGATACCGGTGCGACCGTAGCAAGGCCGGGGATCCAGGACGAGTACAGCGTCGTCGACAAAATGGTGGCGGACTTCAGCGAGAAGGATCCTTCGGCGGTGCCGCAGTTTTTCTACCACCTGGGCGATGTGGTCTACAGCTTTGGCGAGCACATCTACTACTACGACCAGTTCTACGATGCTTTTCGCAACTACCCTGCGCCGATCTTTGCAATTGCCGGCAACCACGACGGACTCGTAGTGCCGGTTGCGCCGGCGGCGGGGCAGACAGAGCCCACGGCAGGCGATCCGAGGCTTTCGCTCTCGGGGTTCTACGCAAATTTCTGTGCGCCACAGATACAGCACTCGAGCGATGCGGTGGGCATTGCGCGTACGACGATGACGCAGCCCGGCGTGTACTTTACGCTGGAGGCGCCGCTGGTGCGTATTTTAGGCATCTATTCGAACATGCTGGAGAATCCGGGCGTGATTTCTTCAACCGTGAATCCAAAGACCGGCAAGGCCAGCTTTCCGAACATTTCCGATGTGCAGCTTGCGTATCTCGAAGCAGCGTTGACGCGTGTGAAGCAGCAGAAGTTCAAGGGCGCGGTGATTCTTGCGATGCATCATCCGCCCTACACGTTCGGGAAGCACATTACATCGCTGGTGATGCTGAAGGAGATTGATGCGATCTGCGACAAGGTGGGGGTGTGGCCCCATGCCGTGCTCTCAGGCCACGCGCACAATTACCAGCGCTACACGCGCACACTGGGTAAGCGACAGATTCCCTATGTGGTGTGCGGAAATGGCGGCCACCCTCCGCTGCAGAAACTCACGGTGGATACGACGCTGCGAACCCCAATTTCCATGCCGGGATTTGCGCAGCCGGAGCGCAACGATCGGGTGTCACTGGACAACTACGATTTCAATTCTTTTGGATATCTGCGCATCCTGGTCGATACGAAGCAACTGCGCATCGAGTTTCATCCCGAGGGCGACGGCGTGACTTCGAAGACTCCTGATGACTTTGTCACGGTGCTGCTGGCTGATGGAACATTGGTACACTACACGGCGCCATCCGACCCGCTGCACAACCAGATTTGAGATTGAAATCGCGCTGTTGTGCCATTCAAGCGAGCCGGAGTAGGCTTGCAGGCATGAACTGGCGGCGCGGACTTCTGCTGGCTGGGATCAATCTCATCGCTGCTGTGCCGCTAATCTGTCTTTTGGCGGCTAGAGATGCGCAGTTCATCAAGGAGCGAGAACCACAATCTGCAGTTCCAGCAATACGCCCTGGGATTGTGGATCGCGAATTTAAACCGCGGGTAGAGGCGCGGCTCGTGCTGGTGCAGGAAGACCAGACGGTCTCTTTCAGCCCGTGCGGTCTTTGGGGTCACATTCTGCCCCAGGTTTCCGCAGTGCAGCTTGGAAATCTGCCGGCCTTCGTACTAAGCCAATGGCGAGAAGCTTGCCCCCCGAGATGGTCCATTGCCAGTATGTTGGGTGTACAAGTGGCCGGATTGAGCTCGCCGGACAACGTCAAAGCAATGCGCCGCGTCGACGTCGCGCTATGCTTGATGATCGCGATCCAATGGTTCCTGATCGGCGGTTTTCCGCTTATTCGATCTGAGCGTTGGTGGGGTGAGCCGGCTGCCTTCATCACTGCGAATACCTTCATTGCGGCCTGGATCGCGATCATTCCGGTTGTCGACGGCCTGGCAAGGTTGCCAGCGCTGATCGCCTTTGGCGGCTGGCTCTGGTGGTTTGGCGTCTTGCTTTGGATCCCGGTTCACAAAGGCTTCCAGTCAACACTTGGCGGGTTGCGGCGTCTAAATAGCTGAAAGTGTGCTTTGATCCCCCTATGAAGCGAATTATTATGCGAAACCAGATGTTTACCCGAGTCACCGTTTCGACCCTGGCGCTGGCCTGCCTCTCCGTCACTGCACTGGCCCAGCAAGCCGCGAATACCCCGCCCGCCCAACCCGCTGCTGACGACAAGCCGGTTGCCACGTTGAAGGTACAGGCGCGCGAGGTGCTGCTCCCGGTGACTGTGCGCGACAAGAAGGGCGTCTTTGTGACCACCCTGGATAAGAGCGACTTCACGCTGACCGAGGATGGGCGGCCGCAGGTCATCAAGAGCTTTACACACGAGACCAACCTGCCCTACAAGCTTGGCCTCCTGGTGGATACCAGCCGCAGTGTTTCCGGGGCTCTCGAAAACGAGCGCAAGGCCGGGGGAGAGTTCGTCGACGTGATGCTGCCCGCCCAGCCGCGCGCCAAGGATCCCGATGAGGCGTTTCTGCTGCATTTCGATCGACAGGTCGAACTGCTGCAGGACTTCACCACCTCGCGCGACAAGCTGCATCATGAGTTGGACGACATGAGCGCTACGCGCCAGACGCGTGATGATTCGCAGGGACCGGAGACGACCGGGGATGACCGTGAGCGTCCTACGCACAGCCGCGGCGGCACACAGCTTTACGATGCAATCTTTCTGGCTTCGGACGAATTGATGAAGCAAAAGGATGGGCGCAAGGCGCTAGTGGTGTTCTCAGACGGCGTGGATCGCGGCAGCAAGGACACGATGAACGATGCCATCGATGCGGCCGATCGCGCCAACGTGGTGATCTACACCATCTATTTCAAAGGCGAGGAAGACAAGAATTCGAACTTCGGCTATCCAGGAAATAACCGGCACGGGGGGATGGGCTATCCCGGCGGCGGTGGGGGGTATCCCGGTGGAGGCGGCGGTTATCCCGGCGGTGGCGGCCAACGGCGCGGCGGCGATACGAAGCCCGCGGTTGACGGCAAGAAAATCATGGCGCAGATTGCCGAGCGCACCGGCGGTCATGCTTACGAGGCTAAGAAGAAGGACGATCTGGATGCCATCTACAAGCTGATTAGCGAAGAGCTGCGCAGCCAGTACCTGTTGACCTATACGCCCGACAAGGTCGACAACGAAGGCGGATTCCACAAGGTCGCGCTGAAGGCGAACAAGAGCGATTTGACCGTGGCCACGCGCGAGGGGTACTACGCGCCGGGTGGCGAAGAGTCAAAGTAGTCTCGAAAACCAGATCCTTCGCCTACCACCCCCAAACTTAAGAAAGCGTTTGGGGCCCCGTGCGCTCAGGATGACACCTCGGAGGCAAGCAGGCCGCGCTTCAAAGGAACACGGGCAGAACGAAAGGGCGCCCGCCGGAGCGGGCGCCCTTTTTGTCACTGGCCGGTCGATGCTTACTTGTTGGTGTGGGAGGTTCCAGTTGCCTCTTCCACCGCTGCCTGGGCAGCCGCGAGGCGAGCCGTGAGCAGGCGGAAGGGTGAGCAGGAAACGTAGTTCAGGCCGATCTTGTGGCAGAACTTGACGGACTCAGGATCGCCGCCGTGCTCGCCGCAGATACCGACTTTCAGGTTGCCGCGCGTGTTGCGTCCCTTGGCGGTGGCCATCTTTACCAGCGAGCCGACGCCAGCCTGATCGAGGGTGGCGAACGGATCGTGCTTGAAGATGCCGGCCTTGAGGTACGCAGGCAGGAAGTTGTTGATGTCGTCACGCGAAATGCCGTAGGTGGTCTGCGTCAGGTCGTTGGTTCCGAAGCTGAAGAACTCGGCTTCTTCGGCGATCTGATCGGCAGTCAAGGCAGCACGAGGCAACTCGATCATGGTTCCCACCATGTAGTCGACGGTCTCGCCCTTTTCCTTGAAGACGTCTGCGGCAATGCGACGCACGATGGTGGCCTGGTGACGCATCTCTTCGAGGGAGCCGATGAGCGGAATCATGATCTCGACGTGCGGATCGCCGCCCTTGATCTTGACGGCAACCGCGGCTTCGAGGATGGCCCGCGCCTGCATCTCGGTGATCTCGGGGAACGTGATGCCGAGGCGGCAGCCACGCAGTCCGAGCATCGGGTTCATCTCGTGCAACTCTTCCACGCGCGCCAGCAGCGGACGGAGTTCTTTCAGCTTGGGCGAGCGAGGCTTGGTGTCTTCGAGGTGCTGGATTTCGACGAGCAGCTCTTCCCGCTTGGGCAGAAACTCGTGCAGCGGCGGGTCGAGGAGGCGGATGGTGACGGGCAGGGATTCCATGGCCTTGAAGAGACCGACAAAGTCAGCGCGCTGCATCGGCAACAGCTTCTTCAGCGCATCGCGGCGGTCCTTCTCGTTGTTGGCCAGAATCATGGTACGCATGTGCTGGATGCGGTCTTCTGCAAAGAACATGTGCTCGGTGCGGCACAGGCCGATGCCTTCGGCGCCGAACAGGCGAGCCTGCTTGGCATCGCGAGGGATGTCGGCGTTGGCGCGGATGTTGAGGCGGCGAAGCGGGTCGACCCAGCTCATGAACTTCACGAGATCGGGATCGTCGGGCTGTGCGGGCAGTGTCTTGAGTTGACCGGCGATCACGCGGCCGGTGGTGCCGTCCAGTGAGAGCCAGTCGCCCTGCTTGTAGGTGTGGCCCTTGACGCGGAGTTCCTTGGCGTTCTCGTCGACGACGCAATCGCCAGCGCCGGCTACGCAGCACTTGCCCATGCCGCGGGTGACGACAGCCGCGTGGGACGTCATGCCGCCGCGCGAGGTGAGAATGCCGGCTGCGACTTCCATGCCTGCAATGTCTTCAGGAGTGGTTTCGCCGCGGACCAGGATGATGGTGCGATAGGCGCCGTTCTGGTGATACTTCACGGCATCTTCCGCAGTGAAGACGATCTGGCCGACAGCAGCGCCGGGCGATGCCGGCAAGCCGGTAGCGAGTACTTCGATCTTCTCGCCCTTTTCCACGAGGCGCGGAACCAGGAAGTCATACAATTGGTTCGGCTCTACGCGGAAGATCGCTTCTTCCTGCGTGATGAGGCCTTCGCGCACCATGTCGATGGCTACGCGAACAGCCGCGAGGCCAGTGCGTTTTCCGTTGCGCGTCTGCAGCATATAGAGCTTGCCATCCTGGATGGTGAACTCGAAGTCCTGCATATCGCGATAGTGCTTTTCCATCTTCCAGGTAATGGCCTTGAGATGGTCGTAGACCTTGGGCATGGCGCGTTCGAGTTCGCTGATCGAAAGCGGGGTGCGCACGCCGGAGACGACGTCCTCGCCCTGCGCGTTCATCAGGTATTCGCCGAAGAAGACCTTTTCGCCGGTGGCGGGATTGCGAGTGAAGCCGACGCCAGTGCCGGAGTTCTCGCCCAGGTTGCCGAAGACCATGGCCTGCACGTTGACTGCTGTACCCAGCCAGTCATCGATGTGATTGATGCGGCGATAGGTCTTGGCGCGGTCGTTGTTCCAGCTCCGGAAAACGGCGTCGCGCGCCTGCACGAGCTGATCGAGCGGGCCTTGCGGGAAATCCTTGCCGGTTTCCTTGCGGACGAGTTTCTTGTACTCCGCGATGATGTCTTTCAGTGCGGCCGGTTGAAGTTCGTAGTCGAACTTGACCTTCTCACGCTCCTTGATGGCGTCGAAGATGTGCTCGAACTTCTTTTTGGGAACGTCGAGAACAACGTCGCCGAACATCTGGATGAGGCGGCGATAGGAGTCATACGCAAAGCGCGGATTGTCGCTGCGCTTGGCGAGCGCTTCGACGGCCTTGTCGTTCAGGCCGAGGTTAAGAATCGTGTCCATCATGCCGGGCATGGAGAACTTTGCGCCGGAGCGAACGGAAACCAGCAGCGGATTTTCTCCGGTGCCGAGCTTCTGGCCCTGCAGCTTTTCAAGCCGCGCGAGCGCTTCGTGCATTTCGATGTCGATCTCCGGGCTGACCTTTCCGCGCATGTACTCGCGGCATGCTTCGGTCTGAATCGTGAATCCTGGAGGGACGGGCAATCCGGCGTTGGTCATCTCGGCCAGGCCTGCGCCTTTACCGCCGAGAACGTCCTTCATACGGCCGTTGCCGTCTGCCTTGCCGTCACCAAAGAAGTACACATACTGGGTTGTCGTTGAAGTCGGGCCTGCCGGTCCGGCAAGCTGCTGATCCACTACGCCCTGCGTCATGGAATAAAGCCTCCGATATAGATTTGCACCGTGAATATCCGCAGCGGCGACACCGATGGCGGAGGGCGGAACGCGGGCTTGGCTCAATGGCTTTGAAACCGGTTGGGAAACCAAGTGCGAGCGGTCATCCGGCACAGGGACTGTGCCTTACGGCTATTCCTTAGTCGCAAGTACAAATAGCGCGGCAAGTATACACTTGCCTGTGCCAGTGATCACAGACCCTCAACATACGCCGGGACTTACGCGGGTTTTGGGCTCTTTTTTGGACGAGTGCGTGCAGACGCGCGTGGGGAAAGGGGATGCGGCATCGGGTGCTCTGGATCGCGCTGCCGGCATCTCGCAGCAGTCTTCGGATTGCGGACGGTAGACCGCAATACGGGATGTGCGGCGTCGCTATTTTCGCGATTCTGGTTTCCGGCTCTGAGACAGGCTCTCGATATCCTTCTTCAGTTCGTCGCGAAAATCCACGACGTTCTTCGGGTCGGACTTATCTGTGATGTTGTAAATGCGCCACATCGTGCCAACTGCGATCAGATCGATCACCAGGGATCTTCGACTTTGAGGGTCGGATTTGAAAAGGGAAAAGGAGACGTCTGCTTGTGCGTGCGCAGAGTCCTGAGGGTGGATTGCGATACGCAGGTCGTAGATCCCGTCCCAATCCTGGCAGCCGCAGAGCGGATCGCCATCGAGTGCGCCAGCCATATCCGGGCCTGCTGCCTTCTCATCTGCGCGAATCAAAGCGATCAGAGAGGAATGGAAAAATTGCTTTCCGACAGGGCCCGTGAAATCCAAGCCGGAGCCATGGTTGTTATACCGTCGATAGGCGGATTCCAGGAAATGTTTGGCTGAGTCCGCGTCCTGCGCTCGTAACACGCAAGTCAATGGAAGGCACGACGTCAAAATCGCGATTGCGGCCATCGCTGCAGGGCGCACAGTTTCCTCATGCTTGATCTTCAAACGGAAACAATTCTACGCTGCGCAAAGAGCCGTGCTTTTCTGGAGGGGCGGCGAGATGGGTCGCGCTGGTTTACGCGGCCGGCATCTCGTAGCAGTTTTCGCCCTGCGGGCAGGGGATTGCCCTCTGTGCATCCTGCGAGATAAGAATGCGATTGAGTCCGACGAGTTCAAGAATTTCGGCGACGCGGTGGGATGCGTTGACGATTGCGAATTCGTGTCCAGTCATGTGTGCTTCGCCATAGAGGGAGATGAGCACGGCGATGCCCGCAGCGTCGATGCGCTCGATGTGACGCATGTCGAGCGTAACGGATTGCTTGCGTACCACAGGCTGCAATTCATTCACGAGCCGTTGCTCTTCACCCCGTACCAGTTCGTGCAGATTGCCCTGAATGATGATCGTTCTATCCATAACGTTCTGATAATTGCGTGTCATAAAAATACCTCCTATGAAACGCCCATCTGCGGCGTCCGCAGGAAAAGCCGAGGAAATGGGGATATCGGCTTCTCGTCCTCTTACACAGCACCTAAGCCGCCAAAGCAGCGCTCCTGCAATCTGCTGAAACCGCAATGGATACGAGCCGAGCTTCCAGCTTGCCGAACGCGCTAACTGTTCGAAATCCTTGTTTCGCGTCCACATTCGAACAGTCTTATCGGGGTCCCGGCGAGTGATCTTTGCTTGCTGGGTGACCCTGCTGATCTTTACGCATGGAAGATATGAACAAGTTCCATATATTTGATGAAGCGGGTGCAGGGTTGGATTCGGAAGCTACATCTCTCGGCAGTGAAGCAGCTTGCGCGTTGGCGCAGGAATGCGGGTTCACTGCAGCTGGCGTGGTTGCGCTGCCGCATGCTGAAGAGTCTCGCGATGCGAACCGTTTCACATCGTGGATTGCCGCAGGTCGTGCGGGAACGATGCAATATTTATCGCGCGTTGATGACAGCGGAGAACTGGTGCGGGCGCGTGTGGCAACGCCATTCAAGTGGGCGCGTTCCGCGATTGTATGTTTTGCGAATTATCATTGCGAGGCACCACTTTCAACCGAGACGCGAGACCCGCGAAGCGGGTGGATTGCACGCTATGCGTGGAGCAGCCTCGTCGATGCGAAGGGCAATCGCAGGCCGAGTGATTATCACAAGGTGCTGCTGAAGCGGTTGAAGTCTCTCGATGCAAAACTGCGCGAACAGTTCAGTGAGTTTGAATCGCGCGCATATGTGGATACGGGACCAGTGGTAGAGCGAGCGCTGGCAACGGCGGCTGGGCTGGGATGGACCGGCAAAAACACCTGCCTCATTCATCCGAAGTTCGGGTCGTTTGGATTTCTTGCGGTGCTGCTCACCTCACTGGATATCAGTCCAAAAGAGAAAACAGCGGAGCTGGCGGCGGATCGATGTGGGACGTGCAGGCGATGTCTCGATGCGTGTCCCACAGGCGCGTTGATCGCGCCGTACAAGATGGATGCGACGAAGTGCATATCGTATCTCACCATCGAGCACAAGGGAGAGATTGTGCCTGATCTGATGGCGGGTATGGGGCGGCAGGTTTTTGGCTGCGATATTTGCCAGGACGTGTGTCCGTGGAACCGCAAGGCGCCGATTGCGGCCGATGCGGAGCTGGAGCCGCGAGCCGAGTTGGTGAATCCTGCGCTCGAGTGGCTGGCTTCGCTGGACGAGCCGTCGTTCGAGCGCGTCTTCAATGGCTCGCCTTTGCGCCGCGCGGGCTTTCTGGGAATGCGTCGCAACACTGCCATCGCCATGGGCAACAGCGGCGATCGAAGCTTTATACAGGGGCTCACGGAGTGGATTGAATCAACCGACGAAGGGCTGCGCTGTGCGGCGCGCTGGGCATTGAACAAGCTGACTGGTTGAGCTGCTCTAAGACAGATCCGCGCTAAGATGCTTCAGGCCGTCGTTCGAGCGGTCGCCCAAAGCAGAGCACGTAGCCATTGTTATCGGCGATCTCGAATGCTCTCAATCCGTCGCTCGTGTTCGCGAGTTCGCTATGCATCCGAATATCTTTCGCAACGAACTCTGCGTAGAGCGAGTCGGGATCGTCGGTGTAGATATAGACGTCCCAGCGCGCGAACGGGTGCCGCGAGGAATTTGGGTGTGGATGCACATCACTCGCAATGGCCTTGAACATCAGCATGATCTTGTCACGACCGACGAAGGCCCAGTAGTCATCGACTTCTCCATCGCCGCCGCCTTTATACGGCACGCGGAAGCCAAGCTTTGACTGATAGAAGTCGAGCGTAGCCGTCAAATCATCGACAATGAAGAAGGGTGTAGCGCTGACCAACATAGCAGGAAGCTCCGTGGCCTCAAGAATAGTATGGTGGCGCACCTAACCGCCACGTTCTCCTTTTCGGAGAATTCCGGCGCTGGATCGATTGCCTTGACAATACCGACGCAGGATGGCGTTGCCGCAGCAGCGCATTCGCGACGTGAATCCGCACGACTGCGCGCCGCCGCACAATGGCCGCTTCGCAAGCTGGTTGTTGAATTGACCCCCGTTAACGAAAACCTTAAGGCTAAAAGCGTTTCAACGTGCCTCGCAAGAGAGGTCGCGAGAAGCAAGTTACCCGCAAGTTACCCGACTACGCGGCTGACGTTGGCGGCGCTGAGTCCTTTGGGTCCCTGCTGGCACTCAAACTCGACTGAGTCCCCTTCGTTCAGTGTCTTGTAGCCGTTTTCCTGGATGGCGGAGAAATGCACGAATACATCTTCGCCGCTCGAGCGTTGAATGAACCCGTACCCCTTGGCCCCGTTAAACCACTTCACTACGCCCTGCTCCTTCATTCACCTTCTCCTTCTTCTATGGTGAGTTTTCCTATGGTGAGCACAGCGGGGAAACCGTGACATGCCGCTCCTGTCTTTTGAACTGTGCAGGACACGGAGGTCCGGGCCTATCCCAAGCCAGAAACGCCGCGAGCCGCCGACGCGTCCGAAGGGGTCGCGTTGAGGCAGCTCGATCTGATTCCTGAATTGGGGCTGTGCTTCCCAAACTCCAAAACTTCCAATGCTATGGCCTTCCTGAACTTGCAACGGCGTGCCTCCCGGCGCGCCGTGTCCTTTTTATGGCAGGAACTTAGCTCAAAAGCAAGGAGAAAATTTACCTTCGTACCGCAAGGTAACCATTGCCAATCTTTCATCTGTGGAAAAATGAAAATAGACCAGTCTGCGGAAATGGAAAGATCGTTCCTCGCTTCGTGAGAGAGCTCACACGCGGCGAAGAGGGTAATTTTGTAACCTGCTACAGGGAGACCACGGTGGAGAATGTCTCAAATTCCGGTACTTGTGCGGCTGAGCCACTGCCGGCTGCAGGGGGATTTGACGATAGCCAGCCGGTAGCCGTTTCGAAGTGGTACCGCTGGCGCAAGGGCGGCGTAGCCATTGCCGACTATCTGCTCGATGCCGAGGTGCACACCTATGCCTTCAGCGTCGCGGCAAACGCTATTATTTCCTTCATTCCATTGATCGTATTGCTCTATACCATCGCGCTGTCTGTGTTTCATTCGCAGGAAATGGTCAACGTAGTGAACAAGATCGTGGAGCAGTTTCTGCCCACCACGGCGAAGTGGGGCAATCAAGGCTTTTTGACTTACAGCCTGGAGGCGGTGGCCGCTATGTCGGCGCGGCACGGAGTGCAGGCGCTCTCGCTGCTGATGATCCTGGTTTCGTGTACTGGGATCTTTCTGCCGCTTGAGGTAGCGCTGAACCAGGCCTGGGGTGTGACCAGGAGCCGCAATTATCTGCTGAATCAGCTCGTGGCTTTTGGGCTGGCCATCTGGATGGTTTTTTTGGCGATGGCAAGCGTTTTGCTCAGCACCTGGCAACGGCAGCTTCTGGGCCTCCTGTTTTTCCATCACGTCGAGAATTTTGTCTTCGCGGGCATCAGCTACCTGTGGCTGACTGCTACAACCGGCGTTGCTTCCATTTTGTTCTTCTTCTCGATCTACTGGCTGCTGCCAAATCGAAAGATTCCGGCTGGGCAGGTGATACGCACCTCGATCGTCACCGGAATCGTCTGGCTGGCAGCCAAGGAAGGGTTTGTCGCCGTGCTGCCGCACCTGGATCTCAAGGCGCTCTACGGCCCGTTTTACGTCTCCGTGGGTCTTTTGTTCTGGGCCTATATCTCAGGGCTGATCCTGTTTGCCGGGGCGCAGTTCAGCGCGGTTCCGCGGCTCGAGAAACAAGCGAAAAAGTGAGCGGGATTCGTTTTCGGGAATCACCGGGAGGTACCGGGGGTGGTTGTTTGCAGTTTCGCGTTCGCTACGAGACTTTGAACGCCTTCACCGCGATGGCATTTGGCCCGCGCCCGGCGGGGAGCATCGTGAACATCTGGCAACCGATGCGCGAGGGCGTGGATACGGCACAATTGAGGGTGCGCACCACAGCTACGTCGCCTGAACGCGCGTCGACCACGAAGAGCAGATGGCCTGCGGCGGAGAATGCGAGCGCCGAAGGGCCGTCGCCCACGTGAATGGCAGCGATACGTTTGCCGTCTTCAATGGAATAGACCGTGACTTCTGCGGAGTGCAGGTTGCCGACGTATAGCAGCGCATTGTCGGCGGAGACGAGACTGCGCACGGGATCGGCGCCCATCAGGTACGCGCCCGCTACATCGTCTCTATCGGCATAGATCTCGGAGATCGAGTTCGAAAGCGAGTTGGAGACAAAGACTTCGCCGCCATCGGGCTTCAAAGCAAGCTGTACGGGAGCGCGGCCCACATCGAGCAATGATTCGAGGCGGTCTGTCGTAGCGGCACGCCCGTCGGGCATCGCGCCATGCGCAAGCTGAATAGCCATGACCTGGTGGCCGGCGGAGCAAGCCGCGAAGGTCTTCGACGAATCGGGCAGGATGACAACATCGCTCGCTCCCGGGCAGCCTTCAACGACGGTCCGGACCTTGCGCGCGATGGTGTCGATGATACTGACGGAGTTGCCGCCGCGATTGGCAACGACGAGGGTCTTACCGTCGGGCGCAACGCGCGCTGCAGCGGGACTTTCACCGACGCCGATCTGTGCGACTTCGCGGTGTGCTTTTAAATCGAGGACAGAGATGCTGTTGGAGCCGGAGTTGACGACGTAGGCCAGGTCGCCATTGGGATCGAGTGCAATCGCAGCCGGCAGCTTGTGGACCGGAAGGGTGGCGACGACGGAGTTGTTCTCTGTGTTGATGACGGCGACGGAACCCTGGCCTGCAGGCGTGCCGGCGTTGACCACGTAAACCTCGTTGCGCACGGGGTTGGCCGCGACGGCAGTCGGATTCTGCCCGACGGGAATTTCGCGGTCGACACGGACGTTAACGACGTCGTAGACGGAGACGGTTCCACTGCCACCATTGGTGACATAGGCATATTCGCGGTAGTTGGGATCGTATTGAGGGAAGTCGTGAGGACGGCAGGCGGTGAGGGAAATCAGGAGAGGGGCAATAACAATCCCAGGTCTTAGAAGCGAGACCCGGGGCACCCAAGTTTGTGGCGATCGGATCGTCTTGAAAAGCAGATCCTTCGCGCAGCTTACCTCGCGAACGACACATCGTTCGCAGGGCCCCAAGCTTGCCGCGCTCAGGATGACAGCGCCTGGGTGGGGCTTACTTTGTTTTGGCAGCATGCGGTTCCGCTGCGGCGGTCTCGATATGGATGCCGCGAGGCAGCTTGCGATGGACGATTGGCGCGATCTGCTCGATCTCATCCATCATGCGGGCGAACTGATCGGGGTAGATCGACTGCGGTCCGTCAGACAGCGCCTTCTCAGGCTGATGGTGCACCTCGACGAGGATGCCATCGGCTCCAACCGCGACCGCAGCGCGCGCCATGGGCAGCACTTTGTCGCGCTTGCCGGTGCCATGGCTTGGGTCAACCAGGATAGGCAGGTGGCTGAGCTTCTGCACGGCCGGGACGATGCTGAGGTCGAGGGTGTTGCGGGTGTGGTCGGCAAAGGTGCGCACGCCGCGCTCACACAGAATTACCTCGTAGTTTCCCTCGCTCATGATGTACTCGGCGGCCATAAGGAACTCGTCGAGTGTGGCGCTCATGCCGCGCTTTAGCAGGATGGGCATGCGCAGCCGGCCGGCGTGCTTCAGCAGGGAGAAATTCTGCATATTGCGCGCGCCGATCTGAACAACGTCGGCCCATTCGGCGACAAGTTCGAGCGTCTCGTTGTCGATGGCTTCGGTGATAATTCGGAGACCGAAGCGGTCGCGAATCTCTGCCATGATCTTGAGCGCGTCTACGCCGAGACCCTGAAAGGCGTAAGGCGAGGTGCGAGGCTTGTAGGCACCGCCGCGGAAGAATTGTGCGCCGGTTGCTGCAACCTGTTCCGCGATAGCGAAGGCCTGCTCGCGGCTCTCGATGGAGCAGGGACCGGCGACGATAGCGAGGTTGCGCCCGCCGATGGTGGCATCGGTGCCGGGGAAGCGGATGACGGTGTCTTCTTCTTTGACGTCGCGACTCGCAAGCTTGTAGGGCTTGGAGACGCGAATGACTTCGGAGACGCCGGACAACTCTTCAATGTTGCCGCGGTCCACTTCGCCCTGATTGCCCGTGATTCCGATAGCGGTGCGCTGCGCGCCGGGCATGGGGTGCGCGCGATAACCCAAGGCTTCAATATGTGCGCAGACGGCCTGAATCTGTTCCGCAGTGGCCTGCGCTTTCATTACGACTAACATCACTGGATCCTCAATCTAAGTTTACGGCAAACGGTGGGATTCTGTGATCCCGGCCGGGTTTGGGGTGTTCCGCCTGCCATTGCGAGCGGGACGAATTGACTTCAGCGCGCTGGGCGTGACCTGCGGTCGGCATTGCGCTTTTCGCTGCGCCACTTGAGTCCAAGAAAGGCCAGGTAGCCGAGTTGAATGACCCAGGTTACGATGTAGGCCGCCATAACGAATTGGTGATCGAGAATATTGCGTTCGTCCATGATTTTCCTCGTTTTGGGCCGAATTCTGTGGCGCTCTCAAGCGTTGGCTTCAAGGGCTTCCTGCGCTTCAAGCGCGGCGTACTGCTGGTGGCGGCGTTCGACCCGGTAGCGGAGGAACAGCACCAGCATTCCCCAGCAGAACCACGCCAGCATGTTCCAGAGCAGAGCGTGAACCATGGTCGGATCTTTCATGCCGGAGTCCTGATCGCCACCGAAGACCGGCGCGGGATGCTGCGTGCGCCACCAGCGGTTCGACATGTAGACGATGGGCACATCGAGCGCGCCGAAGATGCCGAGCACGGCAGCCAGCGTCTGCATCTGCGGACCGGCAGCAAAGCGGCGCAGCAGCAGGTAGCTGACGTAGATGAGCCAGAGCACAAGCGTGGTCGTCAGGCGCGCATCCCACGTCCACCAGATGCCCCATGCACGGCGTCCCCAAAGAGGGCCGGTGGTGAGAACCACGGTGCAGAAGACTACGCCGACTTCAGCGCTGGCCAGCGCCCATGCATCGGCCACTTGCGCACGATTTGGGCTGTTGCGACGGAAGGCGAGATAGCCAACGGATCCAACGAGGCTGATGGCGAAGAACAAAAACGCCACCGAAGCTGAAGGCACGTGGTAGTAGATGATGCGGAAGACATAGCCCTGCATCGCGTCGTCTGGCGCAACGTAGATGGCCTGGTAGTATCCCCACACCATGAGCAGGATGGTGACGAAGGCGAAGAGGATGAGTAGGACTTTTTTCATACAGTTTCCTAGGCGAACATGTTAAGTTTACGCCGCAATTGGAGCGGCAAGCTCCATCGTTGGGCTGACGAGCTACTCCGCATGGAATACCACGTCGAACAGCAGCAAGCTTACGGTAGTAAAGATGATGTCGTAGCCGGTCAGCATCTTGATCCACAGCCACGGGTCGCTATCGCCGGTGAGAATCGACGTCGTGGCCTGCACCATGCCGAGCAGTGCCGGCAGAAAGATCGGAAACAGAATGAGCGGCAGCAGCAGTTCGCGATTGCGGCTGCGAATGGCAAGCGCTGCAAAGAACGTTCCGTTAGCGACCAGTGCCCACGTGCCCAGCGGAAGTACCAGCGCCAGCAGCCATGCCTGCCCTGCAACCCGCAGGTTGTACATGACCAGAAAGACCGGCGCCAGCGCGATCTGCACGATGCTGACGAAGATGAAGTTGGCCAGGACCTTCGCGAGAAAAAGCTCGGCCCCGGAGGTGGGAGCCATGCGCTGCGCGTCCATCACCTGGTGCCGGATCTCGCGGGCCCAGGCCTGGTTGAGCGCGCTGACCGACGCGAACATCGTGGCAACGCAAAGCACGCCGCCCGCGATCTGTTGCGCAAACGCGCCGCGCGGATCAAATGAGATGGAGAACAACACCACGACCAGCAGCGCAAAAAACAGCATGGAGTTGATGGCGTCTTTCGATCGCCACTCGATGCGGAGGTCCTTGGAGAGATGGGTCCAGAGGGTCGAACTCATGCGACCCCCGGCGATTGGGGATCGTGGTTTTCCGTCCATTGCCGCGGGGATGCGGTTGGCATGGATGGGGCACCCGGCGACGAATTAGCGAGAAAAGCAGATCCTTCGCTCCGCTTACCCCGCGACCGGCAGGTCGTTCGCGTGGCCCCAGGCGTGCTCCGCTCAGGATGACACGTGGGAATTGGGCGAAATAAAGCCAGATACGGGCGGGTAGGTTTGAAGAGGACAGGAGTCACTTCGCGTGTCCCTCCGCGGTCAACCTTGGGCCGTCCTTGATAATGTCGGCTGTCTGGACTTCTACATCGAGTGCGTGAGCGGCCTTCAGATAGTCGTCGGGACTGAGAATCAATTGCGTGCCGCGTGTGCCGGCGGAGACGCTGATCTTATCGAAGAGAATTGCGGTCTCATCGATGTAGACGGGGTATGGCTTTCGTGCGCCGAAGAGAGTGACGCCGCCGCGAATGTAGCCGGTAAGCGGCTGAACGTCCTTGAGCGGGGCCATTTCGGCTTTGCGCAAGCCCGCCGCACGAGCGAGTTTTTTGAAGTCGAGCTCGGCGTCACCGGGGACGACCGCGAATCGATAAATGTTGGGACCGCCGGTTATCAGAAGCGTTTTGAAGACCTGCTCGGGCGGCATGCCGATCTTTTTCGCGACGGTAATGGCGGAGAGATCGTCAGGATCGACTTCGTATTCGCGGAGTTCGAACGGAATTCCCAGCGATTCAAGGAAGCGTGCGCCATTGGTCTTCATAGGGACGGGCTCCCGGGTGTGAAGTCGGCTACGCGTCCGGCCTTGAGGCGGATGATCCAGTCGGCGATGGGCGCGGCCTGCTCGCGCTGGTGCGTGGTGATGACGATGGTTCGATTGCTCTGCCGGAATCCTGCCAGAAGCTCCACCATCTGGTGCGCCGACTCGACGTCCATGTTGGAGAAGGGCTCATCGAGCAACAGCAATTCCGGTACAGGCATCAAGACACGAGCCAGGGAGGTGCGCTGGCGCATGCCTTGCGAATACTGGCCGAGCGTGCGCATAAGTTCAGGGTCAAGGCCGACCTGGCGCAGCGCTTCAGCGGGGTCCAGACATTTGCGGCCGGGATAGAGACTGGCGAAGTAGCGCAGATTCTCCTTGCCAGTGAACTCGTCGTAAAGCATAGGCGCGTGGCTCATGTAGCCAATGCGCTCGCGGGCATCATGTGGCTCGGTGTCGCCAAAAACCGTGATTTTGCCACCGGTTGGACGCAACAGACCCGCCAGAATGCGCAGCAATGTCGATTTGCCGGCGCCGTTTTCGCCGATCAGCACGTAGCATCTGCCAGGTTCGAGGTCGACCGAGACCTGGCGCAGCGCGGCAAACGAACCAAAAAGCTTAGAAACGTTTTCGAGGTGGGCGCAAAGGGTAGAGCTGATGGCCTCCGGGGCTTGCGCTGTCATGGAATCAGTTCGTGGCGATTCCAGCGGGAGCGCTGCCCGGTTGGGGAGCTGGCGTGGCGGTCGCACGCGGGTTGGTGGCCGCGGGAGCCGGTTGAGCCGGCATGGCGCCTGGCTGGCCATTGGGAGTTGCCGGTGCGTACTTGCTGGCGCACTTGGCCTGCAGCGCCGTGGCGTGGAAGACGCCGTCGCGGCCGATGGTGCCTTCGGCGAGCGCCTGCGAATCGTCCTTGAACGTATCAGGTGGCGGCTCGGAGCCCTTGTAAATAACCGTCAGTTTGCGGCCGCTGGCAGCTTTGGGCGAATGGCTTTCAAACTCGTTGAGAACGAAGGTGACGTGTGGGCCACTCTGCTCGATAGAGCCAGGTTGCACGAACCCTTCGACGCGGAGATTGCTCCTGTAGGCTTTCTCCCCCATGTTGCCGAGCTCGGCGACGGTGACGTAATAGCTCTTGTTGGAGCTGTACCCTGTAAAGCTCAGCCAGGCGATGGTGCCAAGAATGATGGCAACCGCGATACCGATCCGCACCGAATTGGAAGACTTCTTCATAGCTCGATTCTTACGATACGGGGGCGGATGGTGCGGGTCAATGGTGCAGGCCAACTTGCGTGATCTGGATCACAATATTGTGCGCGATTTCGGGCCTACCTGGCCGACGGCGGCGTTTGTTCTTTAGTGAGCGCTTTCAAGCGTTTGCGCGGCCTTTTCCAACGATTGGGTCAGAACCGCGAGCTGTTGAGAGGCTCGGCCGGAGTCTTTGGCTTCAATGGCTTCATTTACGCCTGGAATAACCACCGCCGCATAGCCTGTATATTCGCCGGGAGCATAGATGGTGTGCTTGTACCAGGGGCGATTGGGCAAGCCGGCTGGTGAAATCATCGCGGTTTCAGCCGCACGCAGAGTGGCGTTGAACTCGGGGAGGTCGGCTGGGGGATTCACCTGCAGTTGATGGGCACGATCGGCCGCTGTGGCGAATTTTGTTGCGGCTTCGATTGCCGGGCCGAAATCGAGAACCGATAAGCCCGCATCGAGGGCCTTGTGCTTGGCGGCTTCGATGTAGGCCTTTACCTCGCGCGCGTAAGCCGGGTAGTCATACGGCAGCACATCGGTGTCGGCCATGCGCACGGCTTCGAGGCCGAGCACGCGCGCCATTTGCTGCAGGTAGACGAAGTGAGGATCGGCGTTCATCACGAACCACGCATAGTTATCGAACGCGGAGTGATACACGCCGTAGGGACCGCCTGAGCCTATGTCGGTGGAAGGAACGCCGATGTGTTGCAGGAACGGCGTGAAGTCCGAACCGGAACCGAGATCGCTCACATGCACTTCATCGCCCGGCTGCGCGGGGGCGTTGCTGGCGCGGTGCTCGTTGCTGCCATGGCGATTGGCTCGCCACTCCTGGTAGACCGTGTCGCCCATCGGGCTCGGCACCGATTTCGAAATGTCGCGCATGAAGTTTTTGAGCGATGGAACAGCAGAAGCAGAAAAATCCGGACCGGAGACAGCAACATCAACGTTGAAGTAGGCGACCGCGTTGGTGAGTTGCTGCGCGTGCTGTTCCACCCACTCGGTTGAGCCGATGAGGCCTTCTTCTTCCGCGTCCCAACTGCAAAAGAGGATGGAGCGCTTCGGTTTCCAGCCTTCTTTCAACAGAGCACCCACGCCATGTGCGGCCTCGAGCATGCTCGCGGTGCCGCTGTTAGGATCGACGGCGCCGTAGACCCAGGCATCGCGGTGATTGCCGACAACGACCCAGCTTTCGGGATCATCGGAGCCCTTGATCTTGCCGATCACATCCCAGATTGTGCGGCGCTGATAGTCCTGCTCGGAGACGAGATGCACGCGCACGCCGCCGGGCCCCAGGTGGTAGCGGAAGGGAAGCGCGCCCTGCCAGCCCTGCGGCACGCCGGGGCCTTTCAAGGCCTGGAGAATCGGAGCGGCGTCTTTATAGCTGAGCGGGATGGAGATGATGTGCGGCTGATTGCCATCGGGATTCACACGCGCGGAATCAGGCAGATCAGGAGTTGACGGAACGCCCGGCGTCTCCGGATCGCCGGGATATTTGAAGAGGTATTGCACAGATCCACGCTGTACGCCGCTGTCGGGACGCCAAGGACCGTTGGGGTAGGGATCGCCCTTGTAGTAGCCGTCATCCTGCGGATCGGAATAGATGATGACGCCTACGGCTCCGCGCTGCTCGGCGATGTAGACCTTCACGCCGCGAAAGTTCACCCCGTAACGAACCACCACAATCTTGCCGTGCAGGTCGATCTTCTGTTTGGCGAGCTCGTCATAGTCTTCGAGCCGGCCGTAGTTAGCGTAGACCACCTCGCCGGTTACGTCGCCCGAACCGGAGGAGCCGTTGAACGGCATCACTACACGCGGATCTTTATCGAAGGGGTCGCCTTCGACATGCTCACGTGTAGGGCCGGACATCAGCTGATTTCCGGACAGATCGAACGCCTCAACTTTGACGAACTTGGGCTGATTCATCAGCACGCGATAGGGAACGATCTCGGTGTCGAGGCCGGCAGCGCGAAACTTCTGCGCGACGTATTCGGCTGTCTTGTGGTCTTCGGGGCTCGAAGCAATGTGCGGCTCGGCGGTCAGCGTCTTCAGGTGTTCGCCAGCCAGCCTGGCATTGGGCACGGCCAGAAACTTATCTTCGATGCTCGCCTCTTTGCTGAAGTCGGTATAGCCGAAGACTTGCGTCGGTGCGGCAGGGGCGGCGGCCGGCGTCGGACTCTGCGCTGTATCCAGTTGTGTTTGAAAAGCGAAAACCGTGGCCAGAAGAACAGGGGCAACCAGAAGCCTGCGGATCATCATCAAGACAAACCTTTGAGATACGAAAATGGGATGAGAAGCAGAGGCCAAAGCACCGCAACAGGCGACTTCGGCACAGTCCCCACAGCTTACACTATGGATTGGAGCTCCCCCTCTGCCTACCAGGCCCAAACTGAATGAAGAAAACCTCGCTGCCGCTTCTGACGAGCCGTCGGCGATCGTTCAGGAACTGCCCGAGCCAGAGACCGCGGAACTCCCACAGGCCATTCGCGCGTTGCGCAATCCCAATTTCCGCCTCTTCTGGGCCGGCAACTTTACTTCCAACATCGGCACGTGGATGCAGAACGTGGCGCAGGGCTGGCTGGTGCTTACGCTGACGAACTCGGCGTTCTGGCTGGGCGTGGTGGGCTTTGCGGGGTCGATTCCATTTCTATTCGTAACGCTCTTTGGCGGCGTCATCGCAGATCGAGTGGACAAACGACGGCTGCTAATGGTGACGCAGACCATCATGATGCTGCTGGCATTCCTGCTCGCGGGGCTCACGTATTTTCACGCGATCGGGGTGTGGGGTGTAGCCGCAATCGCCTTTGGCAACGGGGTGGCTATGGCTATGAATGCGCCCAGTTACCAGGCGCTGGTGCCGCGGCTGGTGAAGCGCGAAGACCTCACGAATGCTATCGCACTCAACTCCGCGCAATTCAATATGTCGCGTATCCTTGGGCCAACATTGGGCGGCTATGCCATGGTCTTGTTCGGTATGGCCGGAAACTTCCTTCTCAATGGAGTCAGCTTCCTTGCAGTGCTGTGGGCATTGGTGCACATCGATTACCCCGAAGAGAAACTCGGCGGCCACCAGAGCATGTGGGACAGTCTGCACGGCGGTTTCGCTTATTTGCGCAGCAATCGTCAGATGTACGTCATGATCTGGATGACAGCCTTCGCAAGCTTCTTTGGGTTCCCATTCATTACGTTCATTCCGTATTTTGCGAAAGTGCAGCTCCATGCGGGCGAAAGCGGCCTGGGATGGCTGCTTGCGTGTTCGGGAGTGGGGTCGGTGCTGGGGGCGATGACCATTGCTGTCTCCGGTGTGATTCGTCATCGAGGCCGCGTGCTTACGGGCTGCGGCGTAGTCTTTTTCGCAGCGATTATCGGATTCAGTTACTCCCAAGTATTTGCCCTCTCGCAGGTTTTGGCATTTTTCGAGGGCTTTTGCGGAATCCTGATGATCTCCTGTTTCAACGTGTCGATCCAGCACCTGTCGAGCGATGCGATGCGCGGCCGCATGATGAGCATCTACGCTACGAGTTTTCTCGGCTTACCGCCGATCGGCGCGCTGGTGGCAGGGGAAATGTCGCGGCACATCCCCACCGGCCACGCGCTGGCAATGATGGCGAGTGTGGCGCTGCTGTCGTTTGTGGGTTTCTTTGTGTTCTCGCAACCGCTGCGCGAACTGGACTAATAAGCTCGGAACAACAAATCAGGCGACTAGCTGGGTGCAATGCGAGCAGCGCTTCGCCGCAGCCGGGATATCGCTCAGGCACTGCGGGCATGGCTTTGTTGCCGGCGGGGCGTCTGGTACCGGCTTATGGAACCGAGCCATAAGGGCGTTGGCCGGGACCACAATGAAGAAGTAAACAGCTGCCGCCACCAGGAGGAATGCGATTATAGCATTCAGGAAGTTGCCGATCATGATGTGGTCGAATTGAATGGCGCTGAAGTCCGGCTTACCCACAAGATTGCCGATGAACGGGGTGAACACATCCTTGACGAGCGAGGTTACAACCGTTCCGAATGCGCCTCCGATGATGACGCCGACAGCCAGATCGAGGACGTTGCCGCGAAGAACAAAGTCACGAAATCCCTTAAGCATGTCTACCTCCTGAAAGTCGTTGCGCACATGCTACAGGAGCGACCTTCCGGTCTGGAATGAGAACTTTCCAACCGGCGCCACGCCGCTGCACGTTTGCCTATCTTACACAGGCCAATCGAAAAAGACATGTGACTTCAATAGAAGAGGGGACTGCGGCTTACAGAGGATAGGCCACGAGGAACACAATCAGGGTGAGGATCATGAGGTCGGAATAGAGCAGGATGAGCACGCCCGCGTGGTAGAGGCTCCACTTGCCGCGCAGGCAACGGGCGGTCTCAGCCATGCCCCAGGCAGCGACAAGCAGGGACACGAACTGCCACGGCGAGCCATGCAGCTTTTCTATGTGCGGAAACCCCGCCAGAAGTAAGCTCGCGATGAACGCGGCAAGCGACAGAACAATGCCGCGCACGAGAGATCTTTGACGCAACCGGAAGATGGTGAAGCGGAGAGCCACGGCTTCTACAACTCTAGACGGCTAATGCAGTTTCGGTATTGGTGAAGACCGAAGGCACGTGCTTAAGTGGCTTGTTCTTCAAGAGAAGCGACTCTCAATTCGCTCGAAAGGGTCTCCGTGTATTCCGAAACCGCGCTGGTTACCCCGCGACCAGTTCCATCTCCCGGAGGCTTTCGGCATAGGGCGCGCGCAACACACCGCGCTCGGTAATGATGGCCGTGACGTACTTTGCCGGGGTCACGTCGAATGCGGGATTGCAGATGCCGACGCCATGCGGAGTAAGCTGCTTGCCGCCGTGATGCGTGACTTCCCGGGCCGCGCGCTCCTCGATCGGAATTGCTTCGCCGGTCACCGTTGCCGTGTCAATGGTGGACCAGGGCGCAGCGCAGTAGAACGGGATGCCGTGCTCCCTGGCCAGGATGGCAACGTTGTAAGTGCCGATTTTGTTGGCGAAGTCGCCGTTGGCGGCGATGCGATCTGCACCGACGACCACGGCCTTGATCTTGCCGGCCCGCATCAGGCTCGCAGCCATGTTGTCGCAGATGACGGTGGTGGGAATACCGTCGGCCATCAGTTCCCACGCGGTAAGCCGCGCACCTTGCAGGAACGGTCGCGTCTCGTCGGCGTATACGTGAATGCGCTTGCCCTGCTCGACGGCAGAGCGAATGACGCCGAGAGCCGTGCCATAGCCGCAGGTAGCCAATGCGCCCGCGTTGCAATGCGTGAGAACACCACCTTCGTCCGGCAACAGTGCACCGCCAAAGGCGCCCATGGTCTTGCATGCGGCGATGTCTTCCTCGTACATGGCGTAGGCTTCGGCGAGCAACTTGTCCTGCACCTGTTTCATAGTGGCGCCGGCGGACAGCAGAACCGCGAAAACCCGCTTCATGCGGTGGATGGCCCAGAACAGGTTCACGGCGGTGGGGCGTGTTCCGGCGAGGCGAGCGCAAATCTTCTCGAACTCGGGCGCGAAGCGCTCCGCGCTCTCAGCCCCTGAACGCAATGCACCAAGCGCAATTCCGTAAGCCGCGGAAACGCCAATTGCCGGTGCGCCGCGCACAACCATGGTGATGATGACTTCGGCCACCTGTTCGTAATCGGTAGCCAGCACATAGCTCTCCTCGAGGGGGAGCTTGGTTTGATCGATGAATCGGACGCCTTCCGGGGTCCAGGCAAGGGTGGGAATCATGCTCTTACAGTGTAAATGGCTTTTGGCGTTGCTTCTCTATCGGGTCTTTATCCCCTCGTCTAGACTGGCTGCAGAGTGAGGCCGGCCGGCAGACTTCTGGGAGAGTTCAATTGACAGAACCAGCGCCTGATTATTCCCTCCTGTTCATTCAGTTAGGCAGTGTCGCGGTCGGACTGGCGGTGCTCGCCCGCCTGGCCAGTCGCTGGGGGCTGTCCGCAATCTCTCTTTTTCTACTCGCCGGACTCGCGTTTGGGAAGGGCGGCATTGCGCCGCTGAATCTTACCAAGGGCTTCATCCAGCTTGGAGCAGAGGTTGGTGTTCTTCTACTGCTCTTCATGCTTGGACTCGAATACTCGGGAGAACAGCTGGCGCACAGCCTGCGCAAGGGGTTCTCTGGCGCAGGCATCGACCTTTTGTTGAATTTTCCTCCCGGCTTCATCGCAGGGATTCTTCTTGGCTGGTCACTGTTGCCTTCTATCCTGCTGGGCGGCGTCACATTGATCTCGTCATCTGGAATCATCGCCCGGGTGCTATCCGAGTTAGATCGCATGAACTCCCCTGAGACACCGACTGTGCTCTCGATTCTGGTGCTCGAAGACCTCATGATGGCCGTTTATCTTCCCCTGGTTGCTGTGCTTCTTGCCGGAGGAGGCCCTACGAGAATTCTTGTTTCGGTGGGAATTGCCTGCGCGGCGGTTCTGGTTGTGCTCTTCGTCGCCACGCGGTACGGACACTCGCTCAGCTCATTCGTCGCGCATCAATCCGATGAAGTGGTGCTGCTTACCGTCTTCGGTACTGTGCTTCTTGTTGCGGGGGTTGCGGAGCACCTGCAGGTTTCAGCCGCGATTGGAGCATTCCTGGTGGGAATTGCCGTCTCCGGTCCGATTACCGAGCAATCACACCGACTGCTTGCACCATTGCGCGATCTCTTCGCCGCGACCTTTTTCTTTTTCTTCGGTTTGGAGATTGACCCGCGAAGCCTGGTGCCGGTGCTCATGACCGCCGTAGCACTCGCCGTAGTGACAACGCTTTCGAAAGTCCTGACGGGCTATTGGGCCACGCGCAGTGGACACCTTGATCGGCGATCGCGGATTCGTGCAGGGTTGACACTGGTTGCGCGCGGCGAGTTTTCCATCGTAATCGCCGGTCTTGGAGCGGGGATTGAACCGCGCCTCGGATCGCTAGCCGCTGCATACGTCCTTCTGATGGCGATCTTCGGGCCAGTTCTGGCAAGAGTCATTCGCTGAAAACAGAGGTTTCTATCGTGATGCGATCGCGCCATGGTGACGCTTCAAAATCGCGCTGGATATCGGCGGTCCACAGAAATGAAAACATTTTCAATTTCCGCTGGACGGGCCGAACCTTCCGTCAGTAGAGTGGTTTGCGTATCATCGGAGCGACATCCGGATTGCCCACAAGTTTTGAGGTATTCAGCACCGCTTTGGCCGATCTGTTTGCCCAGGCAATTTGAGGAGCTGTTTTGCAACTGACCTTTGTCGATTGGCTGATCATGCTGCTGTATTTCGTGTTTGTGCTGGGCATTGGTTTTGCCCTCAAGCGCTACATGAAGACCAGCAAGGACTTCTTTCAAGCGGGGCGCGCGCTGCCGGCATGGATTTGCGGTCTCGCCTTCATCAGCGCCAACCTCGGCGCGCAGGAAGTCATCGGCATGGGTGCCTCGGGCGCCAAGTACGGCCTTGAGACGGCGCATTTCTACGGCATCGGAGCTATTCCCGCGATGGTATTCGTCGGCATCTTCATGATGCCGTTTTATTACGGCTCGAAGGCCCGATCGGTGCCGGAGTTTCTTCTGCTGCGCTTCGACGAGAAGACGCGAGCTCTGAATGCTTGTTCGTTCGCGGTGATGACGGTGTTCAGTTCAGGCATCTCGATGTACGCGATGGCTCGGCTGATCCAGGCGCTGCACGTTTTTGACGGATTGTTTCGCACGCTAGGGTGGGCGCCCGAGGGCATCTTCACCTTCTCCATCGTGATGTCGGCCATCATCGTCCTGCTGTACATCTTCCTCGGGGGACTTACAAGCGCCATCTACAACGAGGTGCTGCAATTCTTCCTCATCATTGCCGGATTTCTGCCGCTGGTGCTTCTGGGTCTGAAGAACGTCGGCGGGTGGAACGGACTAAGAACCGCCGTTTCCGCCGTCGATCCGCGCATGATGCACGAGTGGAAAGGCGTGATGCACTCGAGCACCAACCCCATGGGCATCGAGATTATCGGCCTCGGCATGGGTCTCGGCTTCGTGCTGGGTTCAGGCTACTGGTGTACCGACTTTCTGGTGATCCAGACAGCGATGGCATCGAAAAACATGGAGTCGGCGCGACGCGTTCCGCTCATCGCCGCCGTGCCGAAGATGGTGTTTCCGTTCCTGGTGATCCTGCCGGGATTGCTGGCGATCTCGCTGCCAACGCCGCACACCACCACCACTGTGCGCGAACAAAACGGCGTTATTTACCACGAGACGAATGTGGTTTCGAAACAGGTGGAAGAGGGCAGGGGGCTGGTTCCGGCGAAGATCAATCCGGTCACCGGAAAAGCAATGCTCGACGCCAGCGGAAAGCCGCTGCTTGACTACGACATGGCCACGCCGAACATGCTGTTGCATTATTTTCCCACCGGTATTCTCGGGCTTGGCTTGACCGCGCTGCTCGCCAGCTTCATGAGCGGCATGGCCGGCAACGTGACGGCCTTCAACACCGTATTCACCTACGACCTCTACCAGTCGTACATTCACAAGGGCGGCAGCGACCGACACTACATGGCAGTGGGCCGATGGGCCACCGTGGGCGGGATTCTGCTATCAATCGCAACGGCGTATGCGGCCATCAACTTCAACAACATCATGGACACGCTGCAACTGGTGTTCAGCTTTGTAAATGCTCCGCTCTTCGCGACATTCCTGCTGGGCATGTTCTGGAAACGCAGCACCGGCCACGGCGCCTTCGTTGGACTGATCTCGGGGACGCTGGCTGCAATGCTGCATCATGGGCTTACGCTGCCTATCGAGGCGCACCCCGGCATTCACGGCGGATGGATCACTGTGGTGCATCACTATCCCAGTGATATGGCGCAGAACTTCTGGGGCGCAATCTTCGCCTTCAGCGCCAACTTTATCGTCACTGTAATCGTGAGCCTGTTTACCAAGCCGCGGCCTGAATCGGAACTGGTAGGGCTGGTACATTCGCTCACCCCCAAACCGCCGCGCGCACACGATCGCTGGTGGAAGAGCCCCGAAGCGCTGGGCATCGCCGTGCTGCTGGGCGCCATCGCATTGAATATTTTCTTTGCCTGAGCCGGAAGGAGAAACATGAATCTCGATTTGCGTATTCCCATGGGGCTGATGTTCACTTTCACCGGTGCGATCCTGACCACTTGGGGTATCAAGACGAATGGCAACGTCGACCTCTACGCCCGGAGCCTTGGCATCAACGCAAATCTCTGGTGGGGACTGGTGCTGCTGGTATTCGGGCTGACGATGTTCCTGCTCGGCCAGCGCAGTCAGCGTCGCCTTGCAAAGGAGCCGCCGCCGGCAGAACAGGGCCAAGTAAGGCGAGGACACTAAAAGCAGGGAATAGGGAATAGGGAGCAGGGAGTAACAAACGCCTTTGCCGACTTCCTCATTCTCGCGGACGCAGAGCATTATCGGAAATTGATACAGTCCTCATCACGCTGCAACTACACTGAAAGCAGCGATGAAACGAAAGACTATCGAGCACTACGAAATCATTCGCCGCCTAGGCGCAGGCGGTAGCGGCGTAGTGTACCTAGCCAACGACACGCTGCTGCAGCGCCCCGTGGTGCTCAAGATTCTGCGCACCGGGCTGCTCTCGGCGCAACAACTGCGCACCACCGTTCTGCGCGAAGCGCGGCTCGCCTCGGCCATCGAACACCCCAATGTCTGCGCCATCTACGAAGTTGGCGAGGCCGGCGACGAAGGCTACATCGTCATGCAATATGTGCCGGGACAGTCGCTGGATCAGCTCATCGTGCGCGGGCCGGCCACTCCGCAGCTAGTGCTCTCAGTCGGCATCCAGATAGCCGATGGTCTGCAGGCTGCGCACTCGCTCGGCATCTTCCATCGCGACCTGAAACCGCAGAACGTGATGCTGACCGACGGCGGCCTGGTAAAGATTCTCGACTTCGGCCTGGCACGGCGCTTGCGTCCTGAAGACGCCAGCTTCGATCCATCCAAGCCTGCGCTTGCCAAGGACGCATCGGTTGCGGCGACGTACACGGCGCGCGGCGGCACCATTCGCTACATGGCCCCCGAGCAGTTTGTGACCGGCCAATCGAGCGTGCAGTCAGACGTGTGGGCGCTCGGCGTGCTCCTTTACGAACTGGCCAGCGGACGCCATCCGTTTTCACGTCCGGATTCGGAAGACTTTCAGACCATTCGCGCTATCCAGTTTTCCGATCCCGTTGATCTGAGGGAGATCGTCCCCGATATTTCAACGGAACTGAAAAGCGTGATCGCGACGTGCCTGGAGAAGACGCCGGCTACACGCTATGCCTCCGCTGCCGAGGTACGCGAGGCGCTGAAGACCATTATGAAGGCGCTGCAGATCGAGACGGGAGCGATTCCGGGTGAGGCTGCAGCGAACCTGCCGACGACGGAGGCCGAAGCGGAGAAGCGGGCGACCGGATTCCTTTCGATGCTGGCCGAGCGGTTCCGCGAATCGGCCGGCGACCGCGCGCAACAAAATTCCCTCGTTGTGCTTCCCTTCGCGAATCTAGGTGCAACAGAGGTGGCGCCGCTGTATGGCTACGCCCTTGCCGATGCTATCGCAGCACGACTCGCGCGCATTCCCGCTCTTGTCGTCAGGCCATCGAGCGCGCTGATGTCGCTGCCCATTGGGCAGATGGATCCGCTCTCTGTCGGTCAGCGTCTGCTGGTGTCTTTTGTGCTGGCCGGCAATTTCCTCCGCTCCGAAAACGGGTTCGATCTCAATTGGCAACTGCTCGACGTCGGCTCGCAAAGCGTGCGCTCCGGCGGAGCGATCCGCGTTGCTTCCCTCGATCTGATCGCGGTGCAGTCTGAGATCTCAAACGAAGTCTTCGCCGCGTTGCATGGCCTTGGAGCTGGCGATCAGATGGATGCGCCCCGCGCTTCGCTCCGCGATGGTTCGCTGCCCGGACCTGTGAGCGAAGAATATCTACAGGCGCGTGCGCTGCTCAGTTCCTTCATGGTTCGTACCGGCTCAAAAAATGATCTCGACAAGGCTCATGCACTCTTTACGAGCGTCACCACGAAGGATCCTGAGTTTGCGTCGGGATGGAGCGGGCTGGGGATTGCGGAGTTGCAGTATGTGCGGCACGGGTTCGGCGGACAGATTCACGTGATGCACGCGCGGCGCGCCTTCGACGAAGCGTTGAGGCTTGATCCAGCTGCAACGGAAGCGAATCTCTACCGCATTTACATGCTGCTCTCGCGCGGGGAGAAAGAGTCGGCGCGGCATGGAATTGCGAACCTGCTTGCCGGCGCCGCCAACGACTGGAACGTGCACATGGTAGCGGGCATTGCGCTGCGCGGCGACGGGATGTACGACGATGCGCTGCTGCAGTTTAACCGCGCGCTCAAGTTGAATCCGGCCAATGCTGCCCTGCTTTACAACCACCGCGCGCGCGTCTACCACTACCAGAACCAGATTGAATTGGCTGGCGATGAGCTGGAGAAGGGCCTCGCGCTCGAGCCGCGCCATCCGCTGCTGCGCACGTCCGCCGGTTATCAGCAGATGCGCATGGGCAATCTGAACGAGGCGATCAACATCCTCGAAGGCGTCATCCGCGACGACGAATCGCTGCGCATCGCCGTGCCAACGCTCGCGCTGTGTTACGTGCAGGTCGGGGATCGTGCTCGCGCCGCCGCACTACTGAAAGACGATACGCTGGCCGCCGCCGAAGCCGACAGCGAGATGGCATATCGCCTTGCCACGTACTTCGCTGTTGAGGGCGACTCCAGCGAGGCGCTGCATTGGCTGCGGCGGGCAATCTATCTGGGCAACGAGAATTATCCTTGGTTCCAGAAAAATCCAGCGTGGAATCATCTGCGGACCAATTCTGATTTTGAGCGCATCCTGGAAGACTTGAAGAAGGCGTTTCGGCGCAACCAGAAAACCTGGAAACGGCTGCTCGAACAAGTGCCGCCCGACGCGGAGTAAGATGCATGCTTCTTGAACATGCGAGTGAGCCCGATTATCCCGCCATCACCGACCTCGTCAATGCAGCCTATCGCGGACATGGAGCAGTCGAGAGCTGGAATATCGAATCCGGAATCATCGAAGGCACGCGTTTAACCGAGTCCTTGCTGAGAGAGGACCTCGCCGCCAAACCGCATGCGCATTTTCTCGTTCATCGCGATCCTGAGAGCGGCGCGATTATTGGGACCGTGTGGCTCGAGCCGGTGGACACAGGTACCTGGTACCTAGGCCTCTTCACGATCGATCCTGCTTTGCAGAAGCAGCACCTCGGCCGAGCATTGTTGAGCGCTGCCGAAGACTTCGCGAAGTCCCACGGAGCCCGCACCATGCGCATGGGAGTGCTCAACGTTCGCGATGCGCTCATCGCATGGTACGAGCGGCGCGGCTACACGCGCACCGGCAAGACGGAGCCCTTCCCTTATGGAGACGATCGCTTCGGAAAGCCGCTTCGCGATGACCTCGTGTTTGTCATCCTTGAAAAGCAGATTTGAGGCGAAGGAAACTCTTAGGGATGGAAGCCGTATTACCACCGCCGATCCTCTCTTGCATCTGATCGCCGCTTTATGATGAATGTCGGATTCGAATCTTAAGAACAAGGATTGTGAAATGCTCTCCAATAGATGCGTTTCGCGCCGTAGCTTTCTTCGCAGCGCGGCTGCGGCAATCGGCACGGCCGCAGTTAGTCCTGCCTTTTCGCTCGCACAGTCCGGCTTCGTCTCCAAACGTCCGGCTGCATCGGCACGACGATTTCGCAGCAACGCGGTTGACGGCGCGATCGAATCCATCTCGGGCCGAATGCGCGATCCCGAACTGGCGTGGCTTTTCTCAAACTGCCTGCCCAACACACTCGACACGACAGTCACATTCCGCAATGGCGACTCCATTCCGGACACCATTGTGGTCACTGGCGACATCCCTGCCATGTGGCTGCGCGATTCCTCCGCCCAAGTGTGGCCATATCTGCCGTTCCTCAGCGCCGACGCGCAGCTAGCGCGACTCATCGAAGGCGTAATTCGGCGGCAGACGCGCTGTATCCTCACCGATTCGTATGCCAATGCCTTCATGCCCGACCTCACCAGCCGCGAGCCGCTCTCGTGGAGCAAGACCGACCACACCGAAATGAAACCCGGCGTAGGCGAGCGTAAGTGGGAAGTCGACTCGCTGTGTTACCCCGTGCGCCTCGCACATGAGTACTGGCGGATCACGCACGACACCAAGCCATTCGACGCGGAATGGGTACGCGCGATGCACATCGTACTTGAGACGTTTACGGCGCAGCAGCGCAAGACATCACGCGGGCCCTACTCGTTCCAGCGGCAGGCTTTCGCGCCCACGGACACGCTTGGTAGCGACGGCTACGGCAATCCTGCGCGACCGATCGGGCTTATCCACTCGGGCTTCCGCCCGTCCGATGACGCCTGCACGTATCCACTGAATATTCCCGGTAACTTTTTCGCCGTGATCACACTGCAACGGATCGAAGAGATGCTTGCGGAGATTGCGCACGACAGCGCCGCGACAAGTCGGGCCAACCGTCTCCGGACAGACGTTAAAACGGCACTGGATGCGCATGCGCAGGTGCGTCACCCCACGGCGGGCGAAATTTGGGCGTATGAGATCGACGGATTCGGCAACGCTATTTGCATGGACGACGCGAACGTGCCCAGCCTGCTGGCCATGCCCTATCTTGGGACCTGTTCCACAAACGATCCGCTCTATCTCGCTACGCGCCGCTTCGTGCTTAGCGAGGTGAACCCCTATTTCTTTCGTGGATCGGCAGCCGAAGGCGTCGGCGGGCCGCATATCGGCCAGGACATGATTTGGCCCATGGCGATCATCATGCGCGCGCTCACCACCGACGACGACAAGGAGCAACTGCAATGCCTCGCCTGGCTGAAAACAACCCACGCCGGAACCGGCTTCATGCATGAGAGCTTCAACAAGAACGATCCTGCGAACTTTACCCGCGCGTGGTTTGCATGGGCTAACACCCTGTTCGGCGAATTGATTCTCAAGCTCGACAAGACTAATCCGAAACTGCTCGAAAAAGCCTGAGCAAAGAAGGAACCGGCGGATTCGCTCATCGCAAATCCGCCGGCTAAGAGCGCATTTCTCGTCTATTTCTTACTTCAGATTCACCGTCGACTTCAGCGGCAGATCCACTGACGACGCACCCACCATGATGGTGTAGTCGCCCGGAAGCAGCGACCAGTCATTTTTCTGTTCGTCGAAAATCGACAGGTATTTCGGATCGATCTCGACGGTTACGCTTTGCTTCTCGCCCGGTTTCAGCTTGATCTTGCTGAATCCGACCAAGCGCTTCGGAGGCTCTTGTGCGGCGGACGGCAACGCAGCGTATACTTCCGCGATCTCGGATCCTTCGCGCGAACCGGCATTCGCCAGCGTGAAGGTCACTTTCACCTTGTCGCCCGGTGTCACCTGCAGGCCCGAGTAATGATAGGTGGTATACGAGAGGCCATAGCCAAATGGGAACAGCGGCTTCTTATTCTCCGCGTCGTACCACTTATAGCCGACCTTCACACCCTCGTCATAGGTGACCTGGAACGGTGGAAGACCCATCGCCCACTTCTCAGGTGATGCGGCCCCGGAGAAGTGCGAGGACTCGGGCGGTGGCATGGTGATGGTGGGATGGGGCAGATCGGCTTCGCTCTTTGGGAAAGTGTTGGGCAGTTTGCCGCTCGGGTTCACTGTCCCGAACAGTACATTGCCCACCGCGTTGGCGCCATCGCTGCCGGCAAACCACGCTTCGAGAATCGCGGCCGGCTTGTCTACCCACGGCATCGTTACAGGATTGCCCGTTTCGAGCACGACAATGGTGTGCGGATTGGCTGCGGCCACTGCGGCGACCACGTCATCCTGGTTGTGCGGCAGAGTCAGGCTCTTCAGGTCCATGCCTTCGCTAGCCCACATGTAGGCAAACACGATGGCCACATCCGCGTTTTTCGCAGCAGCAGCTGCGGCAACCGGATCGGTGCCCGGATCGTACTTGACGGTGGCATGCGGTGCGCGTGCCTGGATCGCCTTGAGAGGCGAGGTCGGGAACCAGATTTCTTCCATCCAGTGAGTTGAGCCCTGGCCTGCAGGCTTGATGGCGTTTCCGCCGATGGGGTCGACCTGCGCCGAACCGCCGCCGGAAATCATGCCGACGTCTGAATGTGATCCGATCACCGCAATCGTCTTCAACCTGGCGGCACTCAACGGCAGTATCGCCTTGTCGTTCTTGAGCAGAACGATGCCACCTTCCTCGATCTTGCGCGAAGTTTCAAAACCAGCGAAGGGGTCAACCACGCTGCGCTGCCGCGGATGATCGACTGCGCCCGCTGCAAACATGGAGCGCAAAATCCGATGGACATGGTCATCGAGTTCGCTCTGCGGAATCTTGCCGGCATCGAGAGCATCCTGGAAACGCTTCTCGTAAAAGAACCTGCCCGGCTGCTCGTTGTCGAGGCCAGCGGCAGAGGCCTTCACATCGCTGTGCGTGCCGCCCCAGTCCGACACCACAAAGCCCGGAAACTTCCATTCCTTCTTCAGCACATCGGTCAGCAACCACTGGTTCTCACAGGCGAAGTCGCCGTTCACGCGGTTGTAGGAGCACATGACCGCGGCTGGCTTGCCCTGTTCCACGCCGATTTCAAACGCCAGCAAATCGCTCTCACGCGCCGCGCGCTTGCTGATGGTGATGTTGACTGAGTTGCGTCCGCTCTCCTGATCGTTCAGCGCATAGTGCTTGATGTCGCCGATCACGTTGGCCGACTGGGTGCCCTGAATCAGCCGCGCCACCAGTGTTCCGGCCAGTACCGGATCTTCGCCGAGATACTCAAACGTGCGGCCGTTGCGCGGATCGCGCGTCAGGTTCACGCCGCCGCCGAGGGACATATTGAATCCCTGTGCGCGCAGTTCGCGCCCGATCAGCGCGCCGTATTCATAGGCAGCATCGGTATCCCAGCTTGCGGCTGCGGCAACGTTGGCCGGAAGCGCCGTGGAATAGCGTCCATTCACGCCGCTCGAGCGTACTCCGTAGGCCGCGTCGCTCATGTCGATGCCGGGAATGCCGAGCCGCGGAACACCAACGGTGTAACCTACGCCCCGATTCGATGCCGCGTTTTCGGGCGTCACCGGTTCATCGGTCGGCATGCCCACGCCGTGCAGAAGCGCGATTTTTTCGTCGACGGTCATTTCCTTGATCACCAGGTCGGCGCGCTCATCTGGCGAGAGGCTCGAATTCATCCATGGTCCGGTTGGTCTTGGCTTGGGTTGCGGACGCTGCGCAAGGCTCGACATCGCCATGCATACGAAACACAAAAGCAACATCGCCGAGATCCTGGTCCCAGAACGAAGTGAAGTGAAGTTCATAGTTCCCTCTTTGATAAAACGTTTATCTTGACCGCTCCCCATACTATCAATAAACGGCCGAGGCCAGCGTTTTTCTCGAGGCGAGCCTGGTTTGGTGTCTCCGAAGCTATTTGCATAAGTCCGGAAGTGCGGAAATGCGAAAAAGCAGATTCTTCACCCACCACCCCCGAACTGAAAAGCGTTCGGGGCCCCCGTTCGCTCAGAATGACACCGCCAACTTTTATAGTGAACTGTCAGGGACAGGACACTAGACCAAGTCCGTTGCCCGGCCTCCGTGTTCGACGCGTTCGTAGGGGACGTACACGGGATTCCACATGTATGCGCGGATGAGGCCGGGCAGGGAAGCGGCATCATCAATTGTCGCAACGCCCTCGGTCAGCGCCTGCCGCGCCACCGCTTCTGAAACTGCCAACGCCACCTTGCGCGACTCCGCGATTGGCGGCAGCAGTGGCGCGCTCTTATCGGTGCGCGAGGGCGACAGCTCGGCAAGAGCCTTGGCCGCGGCCATAATCATGCCGTCTGTCACGCGTCGCGCTTGCGACACGAGGATTCCGAGCGCAAGGCCCGGGAAAATGAATGAGTTGTTGACTTGCGAAATGCGAACCGGCCGCCCGTCAATCTCGACAGGCGGAAACGGACTGCCCGTTCCCACCAATGCGCGGCCTTCTGTCCACCGCAGCAGATCAGCAGGAGTGGCCTCGGCCTGCGACGTCGGATTCGAGAGCGGAAAGATGATCGGCCGCTCCGTGTGCCGCGCCATTTCGCGCACAACCTCTTCGCTGAACGCGCCGGGTTGAGCCGATACGCCAGCCAGCACCGTCACCTTTGCATTGCGCACCACGTCGAGCAAAGATACGTCTTCGCCCCCGGTGAGTTTCCACCCGGCGATAGCGGCGCGCTTGTGCACCAGCGGTTGCTGGCTCTCCTTGATGCCCCGCGCGCCTTCCACCAGCAATCCATATCGATTGAACGCGTAGATGCGGCCGCGCGCCTGCTCTTCGCTCAGGCCCTCTTCCTTCATCGCGGCTATCAGCAAATCGATGATGCCGATGCCGGCCGAGCCAGCGCCGTATATCACGATGGTTTGCTGCGACAACGGAATGCCGGTTGCATTCACCGCGGCCAGCAGCGTTGCCGTTGTGACCGCGGCGGTTCCCTGGATGTCGTCGTTGAACGTGCACAGCCGATCGCGATAACGATCCAACAGGCCCGCTGCGTTGGTTCCGGCAAAGTCTTCCCACTGCAGCAGAATGTTCGGCCATCGCTTCTGCACTGTGGTTACGAATGCTTCGACAAAATCGTCGTACTCCTGCCCCCGCACCCGATGGCTCTGCCAGCCGATGTAGATCGGATCCTGCAGCAGCTTCCCATTGTCTGTTCCTGCGTCGAGAAGGATGGGCAGGCAGTGCTCCGGCGGAATGCCGCCCAACGCGGTGTAGAGCGCCATCTTGCCGATGGGGATTCCCATGCCGCCCGCGCCCTGGTCGCCCAAGCCCAGGATGCGCTCACCATCGCTTACCACGATGCAGCGCACGTCGTCGTATCTCGGGTCGGCAAGAATCTGTTCAATCCTGTGGCGATTGGGATAACTGATGAACAGCCCGCGCGGTCGGCGCCAGATTTCGGAAAAGCGCTGGCAGCCTTCACCCACCGCGGGCGTATAGACAATCGGCAGCAGCTCTTCGGTGTAGTGCTCAATCAGCGAGTAGAAGAGCGTCTCGTCGTTATCCTGCAGATCACGCATGTTGCTGTATTTGCCAAATGCGGTATCGCGCGAATCGAGCACGCGCTTGCGGCGCAGGCGCTGATCCTCAAGTGTGCCGATATGCGGCGGCAGCAAGCCGTGCAAACCAAATACATCGCGTTCCTGCTCATTGAACGCCGTACCCTTGTTTAACCGCGAATTGAACAACAGTTCGACGCCGTGCAGGCGGGTGTGTATCGCTGCTGCTTTCTCATCGGGATTGGTGGCGGGGACAGATTGTGACGTTTCGCTCACGGGAAGCTCAACTTTCATCATCGGGTTGGGGAGTCAGGTATAAGAGTCTTTCAGACTCACCGATGATAGCCAATAAAGAGGCGCAAGCGTGTGACGCATGCAACATGGATGTCGATGCAAGCAACTTCGTGAGGGCGGGTGGGGCGCGTGGCGGATAGGTTATGGTTGGTGATCAAATTTCAAAGGCCCACGCCTCTTTCGGAGAACGTGGGCCCTTGTTCGCAATCGAATTTGGAGACGCCTTCAGGCTTCCGCCGTTAGCGTCATTGTTGATTCTCAGCGGTTGCCGCCGCCAGCGCCGCCGGAGTGCTGACTCCCCCCGCTGCCGGGCTGGTTGCTGCCCTTGTTCATGTCGTTCGGCTTGTTGCCCTGGTTGCCTTGCTGGCCAGTCCCACTCTTCTGAGCTGGATCCTGCTGGCCGGTGCCGCTCTTCTGGGTGCCGCTGCCGGAACCTTGTCCTTGCTGTGTGTTCGCCATTGAAGTGCTCCTGTGTATGCCGCGCTGCACATCGTACGCGTTCGTAACGCCGACCCTTGGTGGGATGCCCTCGACCTACCCGCAGTTGCACGATTTTACGAATCCGGGAGAAAGTTAAAGTCTCTCGCAAGTGGCACATTCTATGTACTATATGATGCGATTATTCCCTGCTTGCAATGCTGTGGAATGGTGCTAAAATGCGGCGGTGCTGCGCGTAGCCCCGGCCGTATTCTCTGAATGTTTTCCACAGTCCAAACGCCGGGATTCGCCATTCCTACACTTCGTGCACCCTCTATTTTTCCTCGACAATCGCCAGGTCCCACGGCTTGAGTGCCAGCATATCCGTCTTGGAAACCTGTTTTCCGTCCAGGAGATTCGTTCCTGAACCATACGCGTAGTTCGCTTTTACGTCGCCGCCGGAGTAGTTGAAGTAATAGTGAACGCGCTTGCCGAGACCATTCATACCGTGAGTCACGTGTATCGAAGCCTGCAACTGCTGATCCGGCCCGGTGAGCCCGGCTTCGTCCAATGCACGCTTGAGGACCGCGGCTTGCAGCGCGCCAGAGAGATACGTTCCCTCGTAAATTAGAGTGCCCTGACCGAACTGGTTCTCGGTAATTGCAGGCCACTTTCCGAAGAACGGATGATCGTAATAAGCCAGGGCCTTTGCATGTTCCAGCATCAGAAACTCCGCCCAGTAGCTTACCTGGTTTGCGTCCTTTCCTGCATCGCCTAGGTGAAAGGGATCGTCTTTGAGCGCCAGCGGATGCTCGAGATTCGAGAACTCCTGGTAGCTGAATCCTGCGGCCTCGCGGAGCGGGCCCGGCGCGCGCACCCAGCGGACAGCGGAATTCTCGTTGGCGAATCCGCTCTTGAAGGTCATTACCACGTGGCCGCCGTTCTTCACGTAATCAGCAATGCGTCGCAACAGCGCATCATCTGAAATGTAGAGTGCCGGAACGATGAGCAGCTTGTACGCGGAGAAATCCTTCGTCTCCGGAAAGACAAAATCGGTGCCCACATTCAGGTCGTAGAGGGAGCGGTGCATTTGCTGCACCAGCGAAGAGTAGTCTGCCGTAGGCCCTGCGAAACTCCACTGCGGCCCTGAGGAGGTGAACGGCATAAAGGTGATTGCGTTGGCCGAATCGCGGCTCCACAGGATTGCGACGTCATTATGAATCTTCAGACCGACAAGGCGCGGGCCGATCTTTTCCAGTTCATGCGCGGTGCGTGAAACCTCTGCATAAGCGCGGTTGGGCCCCAGATCGTGCGAGAGAATGCCCTTCCAGTATGTCTCCTGGTTGGCTGCAATCGACGCCCAATGCCAGTACTCCACCATGTTGGCGCCGTTTGACAAATGCGTGTAGACGTCCTCACGCAGTTGCCCGTCATACGGCGGATATTGGTGCGCCGACGTCCAATCCGTCGACTGCGCGTTGGTCTCCGTCACTAGAAAATTCGCGTGTTTCAGCGATCGCGAAAAGTCCCCCTGGATCGATTGTGCCGCTCCATCATAATGATCCTGCGAACCGTGATAGATGTTGTCGGCCACGATATCGAGCGATTCGGCAATCGCTTCCTCGTTCACATCGCGTTTCATCATTCCGCCGTAGTCGGTGGTGATGAACTGCCTCGGCCCTGCGCACTCGCGCACCAACTCTGCTTGCCAATGCAGAAAATCCGTCACGCGCGACTGGCTCCAGCGCGACCACTCCAGCTTGTAGCCGGTGCTCTGTGCGCCATTCCGTGTGGGCAGGTCTTCCCATGTATGGAGATTCTCGCCCCAATAGTTGAGAAACCAGGCCTTGCTCAGGGCTTCCGGTGTGACGAACTTTTTTTCGAGATAGTGCTGGAAGCCGATGAATACATCGCGATTTGCCGCGTCGTAGCTGGCAGTTTCGTTGTCCAGCTGCCAGCCGATTACCGTTGGGTTGTCTTTGTAGTGCGCCACGATATGCCGTATCAGCCGCTCGGCGTAAAACCGATAGGCCGGCGAATCGGTATCCATGTTCTGGCGCATTCCGTACTGCGCGGGTGCTGTCGGTCCGCCGAAATTGCCACCAGTAATGCGATCCGCCAGGATATCCGGATGCTGGTGCGCCATCCACGCCGGGATTGAATACGTGGGCGTGCCAAGAATGACCTTGATGCCGGCTCTGCCCATCGCATCCACGATGTGGTCCATCCAAGCGAAGTCGAAACGGCCATCCTCCGGCTCCCACAGGCTCCACGTCGACTCGCCCATGCGGACCACATTCAGTCCAGCGGACTTCATCATTGCGATGTCGGTAGTGAGACGCGCATCCTGATCGCCGGGCATGTACTCGTTGTAATAAGCGGCGCCGTACAGCACAGTCGGGAATTCCAGTGTTTGCTGTGCAGCCGTCAGGGCATCCGTATGCCGTTGCTGTGCTGAAGCGAGAAATGTGACGAAAGACGCGGACATGAACCAAAAAAGAAAGCGCTTGCTGACCAACCCCATGGCAACCCTCTCGAGGCAAAAAACGATCTCTTGAAACGGAAGGACTATGAGAACACTTCTATGCGAAGGTCAGCAACACGATCTCGGAGTGCGTGCCGACGCGCATCGGCGGACCCCAGGTTCCCGCGCCGCTCGACGTGTAGACCTGCATCTCGCCGAAGCTCTGCAGCCCATAGGTGAATTTACCGAAGGCGCGCCGCGTGAGGAAGTTGAACGGAAACATCTGTCCACCGCCATGAGTGTGTCCTGAAATCTGCAGACTCACTCCGGCATGCTCGGCCAGGGGCAGGCGGTTCGGCACATGATTGAGGAGAATGCTTGCGGGTCCGCCCTTCAGCTGCAGTCCTTCAAGAAATGCGCGCATCTGCATCGGATAGGTGGAATTGCCATATGGTACGCCAACAACGCGCAACCCATCCACATCTGCGCACTCGTTATGCAGCACGCGAATCCCGCCTGCCCGAAGCGCTTCTTCAAAACGCGCAGCTCCGCCAAACTCCTCGTGATTTCCGCCGACGAAGTACATCCCCAGCGGCGGCTTCAACTCCAGTAACGGCGCAGCCACTCGAAGCGGATCAACCTTGGTGCCGTCGAACAAATCTCCGGGAAGGAAGACAATTGCAGGGCTCAACCCGCGAACTTTGGCCGCAATCCGCCGCGCGAACGCGAGCCCGTTGATGTGCCCCAGGTGCAGATCGCTCACCAGCAGCGCCTGCCGTCCTCGCCAGTTCTCCGGCAAGTCGGACAACTGCACCGTGACACGCCGCAACCGGACTGCACGCGCATTCACCAGGCCATAGACTGCGGTCGCGATCACGGCCACGAGAAGCGCCGCTGCTATATACGGTCTGTCTGCAATTCTGGTCGCCGTCGGGACGGAAAAGCGCAACACCAGATCAGCCAGCCACGCGATACCCGCGCCGACGAAAAGGAAATTCGCCAGCCCCATCCAAAGCGCAGAGAACAGGTAGAAAAATCGCACCAGCGGGTTGGAAAACCGAAAGCTGAGCAAGGACGCGGCAACAAAGATCAATGAGAGCACACCGAGGGCGGTGCGCAGCGCGAGCACCGCTGTCGGGCTCATCGGCAACCAGAAGTCGATCCATGTGCGATACATGAACCAATGGGCTGCGCATAAGAATAACTGAATAACCACAATGGCAAGAACCGGCAACGCTTTCAAAAAAGCTTCTCCTTTACACTGTGGCGCCAGCCCGGTGTGGGGCTGCGCCGCTCGCAGGAAGCATGAAAGAATCAGAGTATGGCAGCACCCGCGAGCGAACAACTCGGCCTCTACATCTCGATTCCGTTCTGCCGCTCCAAATGCACGTACTGCAATTTTGCATCAGGGGTCTATCCGGTTGGCGAACACGCCCGCTACATCCAGCGCCTGATCGATGAGATGCGCGGCGCGCGCCGATGGAGCGAGAACCTTCGCGCAGACTTGCCGGCCCGCGTCGATACCATCTACCTCGGGGGGGGAACGCCCAGCCTGCTCGAACCTGATTTGATTGCGCAACTCTTTGCCGCCATCCGCAGCGAATTTGCGGTTGAGCCCGAGGCTGAGATCACCGTCGAGTGCGCTCCGGGCCAGATTGCCGACACAACCCTTGCTGCGCTCGCCCGAGCAGAGGTCAATCGCGTCAGCCTGGGCGTTCAATCCTTCATCGATCGCGAAGCACAACAGAGCGGCCGCCTCCATAGCCGCGCCGTGGTGCTGGATGATCTCCGGCGCCTGCGTGCTGCGGGCATTACTAACCTGAATATCGACCTAATCGCGGGTCTTGCGGGCCAGACGTTTGTTTCCTGGCAGGAGTCGGTTGCGACACTCGTAGACACCGGCGTCTCCCACGCGAGCATCTACATGCTCGAGGTCGACGACGAGTCGCGGCTCGGTCGCGAACTGCTTTCAGGCGGCGCCCGCTATCACGCAGGGCTGGTGCCCAGCGACGACACCATTGCTCGCATGTACGAGAACGCGATCGAGAGCCTCGCCGGAGCGGGCCTGCACCAATACGAGATCTCGAACTTCGCGCGGCCCGGCTATGAATCGCGACATAACCTGCGCTACTGGCAGCGCCGCCCGTATCTCGGCCTGGGGCTGGACGCGTCGTCTATGCTGCGCGAAGCCGCAGGCTCAGCAAATCCTGCACAGCCCTACATCCTGCGTTTCACCACCACCGATGAACTGAAAGCCTATCTCGAAGGTCCGCAACCGCCAGAGACCGCGTGGCTCTCGCTCGAGCGCCAGCTTGAAGAGGCGTGGTTTCTCGGCCTTCGTCTGAACGACGGAGTCTCTGTTTCCGCCCTCCGTCAGGAGTTCGGCAACGAAATGGTTGCCCGAGCACTGGAGGTCGTCGAACCGCTTACGGAACGCGACTTGCTCACATTCGACGGTGAGACTGTGCGGCTTACCGCACGGGGCCGTATGCTTTCCAACGATGTTTTCCAGGAATTCCTTGAGTCCGCGGCGCCCAACGCCGCCTTCGCCAATAACTGATGCGTCCATTCACAGCGCGCTACCGTTGGAGCGATTCGTCCTCGAGAACGGGCATGAGGAACGCGACCGGATCCAATTCGTTCTCGGATCCCAGGCAATGAATCGACGCCGGTGCCGTTGCCTGAGCGCGCTGGAATGCTTTCTTTGCTTCTCCCAAGACCACAAACGGCGATCGGCCGCCGCTCGACACGACACCGAAGCAGGCGTTGATATGCATCTCTTGACCACGGGCCTCGAACGGCGATCCAAAAACCTCATCACGAAGACGTTCGGCCAACGTCTCTGCGTTGAAGAGCCTGCATCCGGGCAAGATCAGAACAAATTCTCCATCGGCGATCCTGCCCACGGAATCGTAACAGCGCAACAATCGCTTGAGGCGTTCGTCGATCTGGCGCACCATTTCTTCGTTTCGGACGTCTTCCAGCGTAGATTGGCCGTCTACCCAATCCGAAAATCCAATGTGAATCAGCGCCAGAGGCATCCTGAGGCGCTGTGCGCGGTCGGTCTCACAGAAAAGCACAGACACAAGATCGTCTCGGCTCAAAAGCATTGGTTTGCCTCAATAACCAATGCATCGGCCGAGATTAGGAAATCTTCAAAATGGTCCGGGAAAGATTGGCGGATTCTAATTACTTGGTTTGACCGCGCTTGCGTTCAGTCGACGAATTCCACCCTGGGCACGATTGGGATGATTCCGCGCTCGTAACCCAGATCCAGCAGTTTGCGAATAGCTTCACGCCCATCCGGCCCGTAGTCCAACGTGCGCTCGTTCACATACATACTGACAAAACGGCTCGCCATGTTCGGGTCGAGGTCGCGCGCAAACTGCATGGCGTATTCCAAGGCCTGCTCGCGATGATCGAGCGCGTGCTGGATGCTGTCGCGCAGCGCCTTCGAGATGATCTTGTGCGACTCCGCGCCCAGCGAGCGCCGGATCGCGTTGCCACCCAGCGGCAGCACCAGCTTGGTGGTATCGCGCCACCACACGCCAAGGTCAATGATCTTGTGGAGTCCGCTCCTCGAATAGGTTAGCTGTCCTTCGTGAATAATGAGCCCTGCCTCGTACTTGCCCGCCAGCACCTCGGGAATGATCTGGTCGAACGGCACAACCGCCGTCTCGATCTCGGGATTGAAGATCTTTAACGCAAGATACGCCGTGGTCATCGTACCTGGTACGGCCACCTTTACCCGCTTCAGATCGCCATGCGACATGGGTTTCAGCGAAATGATCATTGGCCCGTATCCCTCACCCACGCTGCCGCCGCAGCCCATCAGTGCATAGTTCTCCTGCAGGTAGGGATAGGCATGAAAGCTGATTGCCGTCACATCGTAGAACGCCTCATCCTGCGCTTTTCGGTTCAGCGTTTCAATATCGCACAGCGTGTGTGAAAACTTGTATCCCGGCACGCGGATCTTGTTGGTAGCCAGGCCGTAAAACATGAAGGCGTCATCCGAGTCGGGACTATGTGCAATGGAGACTTCCCGGGTTGGATTCATAACAGCTGATTCTGAAATCTTGTTGCTCACTGAGACAAAAATCCTTTCAACGAAAAAACCGATTCTGACTGGCGAATGGTTTGGCTAATGGCTTCTGCGGGCGCGCTCAATTCCACTGGCAATCGCCGCTGCTGCCACAACTTTCAATGCATCGCCCGGCAAGAAGGGAAGCACGGCGAGCGCAAATGCCGCTTTCAGCGAACCATACGACGCGGAGCCATGTGTCCAGACCGCCAGCCAAGCAAACCCGTTGAGCAGGATCAGCACATTACCCGCTGCCGCGCTCAAGATCGCGGTTGAAAACCCACGGTTACTGCTACGCCTGAACAAAAACGCGACCAGCGCTGCCGCCGCCGGATACGACATCAGGTAGCCGCCCGTCGGCCCCAGCAGATGTGCGATTCCCGCGCCAAAGGCTAATCCCGGCGTGAACACCGGCAAACCTATCGCACCCTCGAGCAGATACGCTCCGAGTGTCGCGGCTGCCAGGCGCGGCCGCAGCAACAGACCCAGCAGCACTACCGCAAACGGCTGCAGAGTCAGCGGAATCGGGGTAAACCAAAGCGGGAAAAGCAGGTGCGAGCATACTGCCACCAGCGCGCTGCCTCCCACAATGATCCCGGCGGTCCGCAGCCCAGGCGAGACGGCAGAATTCGCGATCTCTGCTGTCAGCGGCCTCGAAATTCCATTTTCCACGTTTGTTCCTTAACTTTCTGACTCCAGATCGGATGCTTCGGGTGTCCTGACACCGGCGACATCGCCTTCCGACAATTTGCTTTTCAGCTTTTTAGGTTGTCGCAGGATATGGCGCGCCATCCCTGCGGCCGCCATCAGCAAACCGGCTACTGAAACCAGAAGAGCGATGATTAGCCAACGCATAACAGCCGAAGCTCAGAATACCAGATACGCAAAAAATCCCGGGCCGCACGCGGGTGCCCAAACTGTGCTTTGAGCTTTATTGTCAGACTGCTAATGGCCAGCCAGCGTTCCGAATAGCCAATCGAGGTAGATCTTGGTGCCCTGCTCCACGGGGATCACCAGGAACTCCGGCACGCGGTAACTGTGCAACTCGCGCATGCGCGCTTCCAGAGCCTCGAGCTTATCAGCACTCGTCTTCAGCAGCACCATGGTTTCCGGAGCGGATTGGATGTGGTCTTTCCAGTAATAAATCGACTGGACAACCGGCAGGAGCGTGGCACATGCCACCAGACGCTCCTCAACCAGAGTGCGGCCCAGCTTGTTGGCTTCCTCCAGCGTACTTTCAGTAGTCAGAACGATGCGTGCCTGCGGGTTCGCTTCGAGCATTTCTTTCTCCCGCGTCCAGTGTACGAAGCGAGGCCGTCACTTCCGATCACAATTTTCATCGAACGAATCAAAATGACCCATTTGCCCAACCCAATGCCGTCACCCCCTTGGCATCCACGTCCCGAACTTGCCGACTTCACCCCTGTGTTGCAGTATGTTCCTTGCGGCTCGCGCATCCTAATTCACACATTCTGCGGAGCTATAGCCGCACAGGAGAACGACGATGAGTTCAGTCATCAAATTTGGCACCTCCGGTTGGAGGGCCATTGTTGCCGACGAATTTACGCTGGCCAACATTCGCCTCGCCATTGCAGGCATTGCCGCATACGTTAAAACGCAGCCCGAGCCGCACCGCGTGCTGGTAGGCCGCGATCCGCGCTTCCTGGGCGAAAGCTTTGTCGACGAAGCGGCCAAAATCCTCGCCGGCGCCGGGATTACGCCCATCGTTATTCCCGATGCCGCTCCCACGCCCGCCATTGCGTATGCGGTGCGCGCCCTCAAGACCTCAGGTGCCATCAACTTCACTGCCTCGCACAATCCGCCGGAGTACAACGGCATCAAGTTCTCCACCCACGACGGCGCCCCGGCGCTCCCCGAAGTGACGAAGCAAATTGAAGCTGCCATTAACGCCAATACCGGGGGCAACATCCCCCAAACCGATCCACCGGAGGGAGGTTGGGAAACAGCAGATGTCAAGCCGGGCTTCTTGCACCGCCTGGGCGAAGTCGTCGATCTCAAGACCATCGCGAACTCCCATATCAAGGTCGTCTTCGATCCCTTCTGGGGTGCGGGACGCGGCTACAGTTGCCATATCCTGCGCGAGGCCGGCGTCGAGGTCGAAAGCGTGCATGACTACCGCGACGTTCTCTTCGGCGGCCACGCACCGGAGCCCGACGACCACCTCCTCGGCGACGCAAAAAAGAAGATGAAGGAAATCGGCGCGAAGGTCGGAATCGCGACGGATGGAGATGCCGACCGCTTCGGCATCGTCGACGAAGACGGCACCTTCATCCAGCCCAACTACATCATTGCGCTGCTCTTCGATTACCTGGTCGAAACGCGCGGCTGGAAGAACGGCGTAGCCAAAAGCGTTGCCACGACCAATCTCGTCAACGCACTGGCCGAGCATCACAAGGTTCCGCTCTACGAAACGCCGGTGGGCTTCAAGTACATTGGCGAACTCATCATCGCGGACAAGATTGCCATCGGCGGCGAGGAATCGGCCGGTCTCACCATCCGCGGCCACGTGCCCGAGAAGGACGGCATCCTCGCCGGTCTGCTCGTGACGGAAATGGTGGCCGCCCGCAAAAAGAGTCTTGGCCGCCAACTCAAGGAGCTGTTTGCCAAGGTTGGTTCCTTCTATCCCGTTCGCGAGAACTTCCACTTGACCCCGGAGCGGAAGGCCGCGTTCACTGAAGAATTGAAGAAGGATCCCTCCGAGCTTGGCGGGCGCAAGGTCACCAGCGTGGTGCGGACTGATGGTCTCAAGCTGATCCTCGACGACGGCTCGTGGGTGTGCTTCCGGCTTTCGGGAACAGAACCCGTGGTAAGGGCCTATACCGAAGCCCGCGACGAGAAGGATATGGTCGCCCTTCGCTCGGCAGCAGAGAAATTTGTACAAGGTTAATCCGTAGAGGCCGAATGCAGCAGCCAAACCTGTTCAGTGAACAAAAGGAGGCGGCCAACGGGCCGCTTTCACTTCGTCAGCGCGCCCTTGAATGGGCGCAGCAGGGCTGGCGTCCGGCTGGCACGCTCTTCGCAGTCGCTCTCGCCCTTCTGTTCGCCTGGAGCGTTGTCAACGGCCGTCACGGCTTGTCGACGTGGTATCAACAGCGCAACCAGGAGAAGCAGCTCAAGCACGAAATCGACGATCTGCAGCAGGAGAACGCGCGCCTCCGCAATCACGTCGAGCGCCTGAAGACTGATCCCGACGCCATCGAACACGAAGCCCGCGAAAAACTCCACTACGCCAAGCCCGGCGAAGTCATCTACACGCTGCCCGCGGATCCCCCCAGCCCGCCGCCAGTGCAGCCCGCAGGCACCGGACGCTAGGGTCTCCTCCGTGTCATTTCCAAAATTGGCACGCAACGACGATTGACGACTGAATTGGCCATTTGTCGTATGTCCAGAGTCCTTGCCGGCTACGTGCGCGTTAAGGCTCGGCTATTGACAATCCAGCGATGACCACGGCAACCTTTCCATGCTGCGTAGGGCGCATCGGTGCAGATCGAAAGGGCAACGCCCACCTACGGTGAGTGAATAACACTGCGCCTATGCCGAATATCGAAAACCTCAAAAAGCAAGCCAAACAGTATCTGCGCTGGCATCGGGAACGGTACTATCCCGTCGCAGCCCAAATCAGGGCCGCGTTACCCCGATTTCGCAGCCTCGCGGACGTGCAGATACTGGAGTCAGGCTTCAGGCTCGCAGATGCCCAGGAGCTTGTCGCACGGCAAATGGGATTCGATGGGTGGCGGGCGCTGAAATCAGGAGCAGCTGCCATGACCGATGACCCCAAACGGACGGTGCCACGTCCCATTCTCACTGCCATTGAGGCGCAACTCTTCGTTGCCGACATTAAGAATTCCTGCGATTTCTACACGGGCAAGCTAGGGTTCGCTGTCGCTTTCCTCTATGGCGATCCGCCATTCTACGGGCAGGTCGTCCGCGACAAGGCTCGAATCAACCTGAGGCTGGTCTGTGAGCCTGTGTTCGCTGGCGATGTTCGCAAGCGCGAACAACTGCTCTCGGCTTCCATCACGGTTGGCACCGCGAACGAAATCAAGCAACTGTTTCTGAGCTATCAGGCCGCGGGAGTTTCCTTCCACCAGGCACTTAAGAAAGAGCCATGGGGCGCCAGAACCTTCGTAGTCTCGGATCCCGATGAGAATCTCATCCTGTTTGCTGGCCCGGAAGCAGACTGAGCAACTGCGATCCAGGCAACTTGTCGGCGACCCACTGGCCGCCGGCTAAGAGCTTCTGGTTACGTGCTGTTCGGCAGTGAACCACGCCACGCCCGCTCCGGCGAGCGGTGCATTGTCCCCCAGCTGCGCGATGCGCACCTCGAACTTCGCGCCTTCGAGTTCCGCTTTTGCGGCTTGAAGAAACAGGTGTGCCGACCGCGAAATTCCACCACCCAGCACCACCACATCCGGCGCAAATTCGGCTAGCAGCCGCTTTAGAGCAATGCCGAGATTTTTGCCGAACTCCTGAAAGACCGCGATCGATGCTGGATCGCCGCCGGTTGCGTAGTGCGCGATCGACGCCACCTCGCGCTCCTGTCCCATACGCTCCTTGTATGCGCGCTGCAGCGCCCGCGTCGAAATCTGGTCTTCGACGATGCCGCCTTCGTAGGGAACATTCCAGATCTCCCCGCCTGGCGGCACGCCTTTGCCTTCGGTCACCACCTTGCCATCCACCGCGAAGCCCGAGCCCACGCCCGTTCCCAGGGTGAAGACCACGACGCGTTTCACTCCTCGTGCTGCGCCCGCGCCAACTTCGCCCAGCAGGTAAGCCGCCGCATCATTCAAAAAGCGCACCTGGCTCGCATTCCACCCGCAACGCGCCGCCAGTGCCTCGCTTACATTTACGCCGTAAAGATAGGGCATCTTGTGTTTCATCCAACTGATGCCCAGCGCATAGTCGAAAGGCCCCGGCATGGCCAGTTCCGCACCCTCCACCCCATCGATGCCCTCGGCCGCCTTCTTTCCCAGCGAGTAGAGCACTTCAACGAATGCCGCGCTTGTCTGCTCTTCCGGCAGATTGGCGCGCACCACCGTTCCCAGCCGAAAACCCTGCTTGAAGCAGACCGCGGCAGAGATATGGCTGCCTCCGACGTCATACACCAAGACACACGGATCAACTGCGGCGCTCACTGCCCACCTCGCTTCGGAATCTTCAAGTATTGTAAGTGTCCGGATGCTGCTGACGCCGTTACCCGGCCGCCGATTTCACATCGCACATCTCTGCTGGTCGATCGGCCGCTAGAAGTCCACGTGAGCGCGCACCGATCCCACCCACGCGGGCCCGCGATCGCGGTTGTATCCAGGATCGTCGATGTGCTGTACGTCTATCGAGTAAAACATTCCCTTCCACGCATGCCAGGTGTAATAGCTCTCCACGATATTTTCGCGGCCATAGTTCAGGTTACCGTCGCCGAGGAGGAACCCCAGTCCGCCCAATCGCAAATAGTCCTGGTGGTCGCGCTTGATCGCATTCGACACCACCGCAATCGCCATCTTGTCGTTGGGCCGGTGCCAGCGAGTCCCGAAATATTCCGCGCCCCCCGATATCGTCTGGTCCACCTCGGTGTAAGCAAACGACTCATGCTGCCCCTCGTTCCAGCCGAAGCGTCCAAACACGCTCAAATTTGCTGTCAGTTCTTGCTCCGTGTTGTAGCCAAAGCCGTATTTCAGCGCACCAAAATGCTCGTGTGCGGTGATTGTCGGCGTGGGATCGATCCCCGCCAGGTACGCCTGTACCGCTTCTCGATACACCCCCATGTGCGCATGATTGCCGTAGAAGAGCAGCCGCGACACGCCCTTGCGCTGCGGAATCCAACTTCTGCGCAGCTCAAATTCGCCGTTCTGGCCGTTTGCGCGGCTGAACGCCCACTCCAGATCGATGCCGTTGGCGACGGTAGGCATCGCGAAAATCCCATAGCGAATGCTCCAGTTGAGATCGTCATATTCCACCAGGCCACCTACCGTGTAGCCTCGCGTATCGGCCGCGTAGTCCCACGCGCCGTTGTTATCCGTCGTCCAGTTCATGAATTGCAAATGGCTGTCCGAGCCGATCGAATTCACATCAAAGAAGTCCGGCAGCGTCATCTTGCCAATGCGAAACTCCACCCGCCGTTCCGGCACCGTCGACGCGAGAGCGAAGAAGTTCGGTTCCTGGCTCGTGGTCTTGTCGGTCAGCCCGAACACCTGGTGAATCTCATAGCGCGCGATGTAGGGGGCCTTACCCAGATACGGGTTGCGCACCACGTCGAGATTTGTGAATCCGGCCAGGCCCAGTGCTTCACTCAGGCCGCGTCCTTCGGCAGCTTCTAGATCGAAGATGAAATCAGTGTTGTACCGGACCGAGCGGTTCCGCCTCAGGGCCGTATATAACGTGCCCACCATCGACGTTTTGTATTCCGCCGAATTGCGAAAGCTGTTCGTTCCTTCGTATAGCGAGTGAAAGGGAATACGCCCCTGGAAGATGATGTTCGCCTGCCCCGAAAGCCAATATCGCGCGTCTTCGGGATGGGGAAACATCGTGACATCTGGTGTCTGCGGAGGAGCCTCCGGCGCATTTGCGGCCGGGGATGGATCTCCGGCTGGCCTGAGGTCTTGCTCCCGCAAAAAAGTAGTCAGCAGCGGCTCAGGGGCCGCAGGCAGGATAGGCGGAGCCCCGTTGCTCAGTGTCTGCGCGCAGAGGCTCATGGAGGCCGCGAGCCCGAAACTCGCCAGCGAACCAACCTGAGCAAGACGCAAACCAAAAAAGCGAAGCATCAGAGTGCCTTTCAGAATCGATGCCAATGGGCCAGAAGGGATAGAATTGGGACGCGGAAACTATACCCCCACTTCGTTAATACCATACCCCAGGTGGGTATCGTCAAGGAGTTTAGTCCAGTGTCTCTCCATGATCGCGAAAAGATGAAGCTGCTGCAGCGGATCCGCAAAATGCGCGGGCAACTGGATGCCGTAGAGCGCGCGCTTGAGGGCAACACCGATTGCGGAGACCAGTTGATGCTGCTGGCCGCGGTTCGTGGCGGCGTGAACGGCCTCATGGCGGAGGTGCTTGAAGATCACATTCGCTTCCACCTCGTCGACGGGGCGAAGGAGCAGATCGCACCTGAGCTGGCCGAAGACCTCATCGACCTCGTTCGTGCTTATCTGAAGTAAATCCGCGCCTATCTCAAGTGTTTCCATCGCTCCCGTCACTTTGATGCGGGTTCTCTCATCGTAACGGCAGGCCTGTTGCGGCCTTGTTAAGGTCAGTTGAATCGCCAGAAAGTCATCAGCTTCCCGCGCACTCACTCCATTGATTCGTGAGCAAGAGCCCAGGTGAGCGACGAGACCCCCGGTTCAATCGATAGCCTCAATGCAATGGACTCAACTTCATTGCTTTGCCTGCCGAGAGTGGTTACATCCGCACTCAGGCGTACCTGGCTGGCGGCGGGATCATCGACACTGTGGATCGCCTGAAGACTGACTTTGGACTGAGAAATCGTAGCCATCAGGAGCGAACGCATGTTACCTCTACAGATTCCTGACAGATTAATTGGATCGAGTAGAGCGTCTCAGACGCCTCGGCCAGCGGCAAGACGGGATGCAGTTTGTATGCAAGAGGCCGCAGAACCGTGTTGGTCAAAAGGACAGCGAGTGCGAGTAGCAGGCCTAGATCCAAACGGCCAAATCCAGCCAGGACCCCTATGGCTGCCGAACACCAGATTGTGGCGGCGGTGTTCAATCCGCGGACGTTGGCTCCGTCTTTGAAGATGACCCCCGCTCCGAGGAAGCCGACGCCCGAAACGACATAGGAGGCGACCCGGCCTGCGGCGGTAGGGTCGTTCGTAATCAGGAGTCCCGCCATGACAAACGCCGAAGCTCCCGCGGCAACCAGGGCATTGGTTCGTGTTCCGGCCATTCGTTGGCGCCATTGGCGTTCCAGGCCGACGACTGCGCCGAGGAGGAGAGCCGACATCAATCTGGCGAGGAATTGCAGTGTGGTTGGTGACATGGATGATTTCCCTTCTCAGGACCGATCAGCGCAACCGGCTCAGCACGCCCTCCATGTCCAGCACGTGATACAGCAGCATACCGCTCATCAGGAACAGGTAGCCGCGCAGCACGCGCAGGGAAATTCGAACGCCGGCCGTCATCTTGATCAACCTAGAATCAGAGTTTTCCCGTTACTAAGCCCAATCGCGCTAGAAGAGGGCCTTGTGGAAACGCGGGGCCTAGAGCTTGCTCCATCCGGCCAGGAACAGCACACCGGCCGCCAGTAGCGTCACGTCGATGATCAACACAAAGACGCGCTCGGGCAGCCGGTCCACAACGCGTTTCCCGACAAATGATCCCGCCACCATGATCGGTCCCAGTGCCAGGCCGCTCACGATCGCGTGAGTGGGCAACACTGCGGACTCGCGGTAAGCAATCAGCTTCGCCAGGTGCATCACGACGGTCGAGAGCGCCTCTGTTCCGATGTACGCACCTTTTACCAGTCCGTACGCGAGAAAGAACGGCGCCATCAGAGGTCCCACGCTGCCCAGCAGCGCCGAAAGAAAACTCGATGCCGCGCCGATCAGCGCAAACGACTTCAGCGGCGGCTTGAACGCAGATAGTTTTGGCAGGTGCCGAAGCACGACGATCAGGATGAGAAATGTGCCCAGAACACGTGTAAGCGCAGCCAGCGGCGCGTGCGCGAAGAGAAAGCCGCCCAACAGTGCCATCGGCACGCCGCCCAATGCAAACCAGGCCACCACGCGCCAGTCCAGCTCGTGCCGGTTGAACCACACGCGGCTTCCATTCCCGATTAGTTGCGCGACAGTGAGAATTGGAATCGCCTCGCGCACGCCGAAGACGATTACCAGCATTGGGAGCAAGACAGCCGCACCGCCGAATCCGGTAACCGCTGCCAGCAGCGCCGCGACAAATGCGACGCCGGCGAGAAGCGAAATCCGAAGGGCCTCAGGCATGATGCTCTTCCGACGGAGGATTCGGAAATTGGATGCCGATGTAGTCTACAAATTCGTCGATGGCGCCGAGACGAAAATCTTGCCGGGTTCGGTGCGTATCGAGATTATGCGCGTCCCGCGAATTCGCGCGTCTCGGTGTAAACCTTCACCTTCTCGCCCTCTTCGACGAAGAACGGCACCCTGATTTCAAGGCCGGTCTCAAGCCGTGCATGCTTCGTCACTGCGCCGCTGGCGGTATTGCCGCGCGCACCCGGTTCCGTGTAAGCCACCGCAAGCTCCACTTTCTCGGGCAACTGCAGCCCGATGGGGTTGCCATTGAACTTGTCGATCTTGATGATGAGCCCCTCGGTGAGAAACTGCAACGCGTCGCCGAGCTTTTCCGGCGTCAATGGAATTGTGTCGAACGTCTCCTGGTCCATGAAGTACGAAGCGTCCGCGTCGGAGTAAAGGTAGGAGGCTTCAACGGTCTCAAGGTCGGGTTCCTTGAACTTCTCGCCTGCCTTGAAGGTCTTGTCGAAGACAGCGCGTGTAAGCAGGTTGCGCATCTTCAGCCGAACCAGCGTCTGTCCGCCGCGCGCGGTAGGGGTCGAGACGTCCACGTCGATGCAGTAGTAGGGAGTGTTTTCAAGCTCGAAATACATCTTGCGCTTGATGTCGATTGCGTCAATCAGTGCGGCCATGCGGGATTCCTTAACTGGATGTCGTCTTCAATCTTAATGGGTCAAGGAGGCGTGCGCAGGAGGAGTCAGAATCTTGGCCGAAACGGCGGCAACTGGAGACTGATAACTGACGACTGAGGACTTTCCTCATGCGCCAACAGGAGCGCGGAGCTGATTGATTGCAGCGGTCAAATCGGCGGCAAGAGCATGTTGGGTTTCATTGCTCAGCTTGGCGCCCCCTTGCGTCAAGTAAAAGACGTCGATCGCGGTCTCGCCTTCCGTATCAATAAGCGCAACCTCGATGTTGCATTTGTGCGTACTCAGGGTGAGAGCGATTTGGCGCAGCAGGCCCGGAACGTCCTGCGCGACCACTTGCAGTAGCGTGGAATGGGTCGAGGATTCGGAGTCGAATTGAAGCCGTGTGGCGACCTCAACCTTGACATTGCCGGGACCGCTTGCGTGGCGGCGCGCCTCGAGCATTTGCTCGACGGCCACTTTTTGTGCAACGACATCATGCACATATTCAAGGAAGCGGTCTTTCTCGCTTGGATTCAGTTCGATGGTGCGAAAGACATCGGTGAACTGGAAGCTGTCGACCACAACGCCGGCATCATTGGAAAATGCGCCGGCTTTCACAATGTTCATGCCCCATGCGGCGAGCGCGCCGGCCACGTCGGCGAACAATCTGCTGCGGTCGCGCACGATCACGGTGAGATCGAAAAGCTGCCGGTGAGGCCGAAGGTCAAGCTGGACGGGATTCTTGTCAAGGTCAGCGGCGAGTTGGAAATGATTGCGGATGTGCTCGGGAAGGCGGGTTTGCAAATATCGCTGCGGAAGCCCCTCGAGAAACTGGTGTAGCGCATCGTACTGGCTTGAGGGCACCATGGAACGGATGCGATTCAGCAGTGTGGGATCAATCGCAGCGTGATAGCGAACCTCGTCGACGCTGCGATCCATGAAGTTTGCCGTGGCCATGTAGAGTTGCCACAGGTTTTCGGCCTTCCACGGCGTCAGCGCTTCGGGGTTGACGGCTTTGATGTCTGCGTAAGTCATCAGCGTAAGCATCTTCAACAGGGCGGGGCTGCCTATTTTTTCAGAGAATGCCCGGACATTCTCGGCGTCGAAGATGTCTCTGCGCAGCGCATTCGACATTTCCAGATGCAAACGGATGAGTTTGAGAACCTGGTCGCGTTCTTCGGTGTCAAAGTCGAGCCGCGCCATGAAGCTGTCGGCAAGCTCTACGCTTTGGCCGGTGTGTTCGCCGCTGCGCCGGCCCTTGCCGGTATCGTGCAAGAGCAGCGAGAGCAGGAAGAGATCGAGGCGATCAATCTCCGGAAGCAGTTGTGCGAGCCGTTGTTCGTAATCGTGCGCCGGCTGGCGCAGGCTGTGCACGTTGTCGATGGTGAGGAAAGTGTGCTCGTCGACGGTGTAGCGGTGATAGCTGTCGCGAATGACGAGCGCGTCGATGCCGTGGAACTCGGGAATCAGCATCTCCAACACGCCAAGTGCGTGCATGGTTCTGAGCGCGTGTGCCGCGTGCGGCCCCAGCAGCACCTCGCGCAGCGCGTTCCACAGATACGGACCCTCGGGGATATGGATAGCCAGAGCGGGCAGGGCGTCGGTGATGCGATCTTCGGCAGCTTGCGAAAGGGCATAGCCATGTGTGGCCATCAGCGAGAAGATGCGCAGGATCGCTGCGGTGTCGCTGAACTGCGCTCCGGGAAGGATGTCGATGCGGCCCTGGTCGAGAATGAAATCGGTGCCTGCGATCGGCGTGCGGCGTCGGCGGAACTGGCGGTAGAAGCTGACCGGCGCAGGCAGGTGCTCCATCAGAAGCGCGGCGCGACGATAGATGACCCGCGCGTGACGGTAGTAGGTCCGCATCCAGTAAGCAGGGTCAGCAGTGCCGCGCGTTTCAAGCCCGATGGAGTTGGCCGCGGCTTCGTCCTGCGATTGCCAGTCCAGCGTATTGTCGTCGCGCCCGTGTCGGAAGTGAAGGAAACAGCGCGCAGCAGCCAGGAAATCGAAGGCGGCCTCGGCGTCTCCGCGGGCGCTTTGGAAGACTCCGCCGCGCTGGCGGGGCCATTCCTTGGTCTCTTTGAGGTGGAACAGAAGGGCAAACCAGACGGCAAGGTGATAGTCGCGAAGGCCGCCGGGACATTCCTTCAGGTTCGGCTCCAGGTGAAAGATGGTATTGCCGTACTTGGCGTGGCGCGCGCGGGCAATCTCGCCGAGCTTCTGCGTGATGGTGTTCCACTCACTCAGAACCAAGCCGGGAAAGACGGTCTGATGAAGCTGCAGGTAGAGCGGGAACTGCCCAGCCAGAAAGCGGCGATCAAGCGTGGCGAGTGTGAATTCCAGATTATCTGGATCGAATTTGCCGGCTTCCTTTACCGTCCGCGAGCTCGGACTGGCCCGCAGGCCGATGTCCCACATGCCCTGGATGATCGATCGAACGGCTTCCCTGGTCTGCTCCTCTGTCTTCTCGTCGGCGAAGGCAAACAGCACGTCGATATCGGAGTAGGGGAAGAGATCCTTGCGTCCGTAGCCGCCCAGAGCCAGCAACGAGACACTTTGTGCGGGCTGCCCAGCAAAGGCTCGTCGCCACATTTCAATGAGGATGCGGTCAACCACAGCGGAGCGGCGGCGAATCGCGGCAGTTCCGTCTCCGGTCCGCTCACAGGTTTGGCGGACAAGCGCCATCTCCCGGAGATACTGATCCCGTAGATCGTCAACCGCTAAAGCGACTGGATTCATGAGTGGTAGTTTGTAGGCTTCGACGACGCTTAAATGATGTCTTAACAGAATAAGCGATTTTCCAGCGGGGCGGGAGAAATGGGATTGATTGGGGAAGAATCGCCGGAGTTCGACGGAGTTAACCGGGAGGATTCTGGAGGAGGATACTGCAGGCCAGCGATGCGTTTTGACCTGCAGCGAAAGCGGAGGCGCGGTTAAAGAGCTGTTTCGCCACGCTCGTCGTTGCGGATGCGGATTGCTTCTTCAACACGGCTCACGAAGATTTTGCCGTCGCCGATGCGTCCCGTGCGCGCGGCGGAACCGATGGCGGTAATCGCTTTTTCCTTCATCTCGTCCAGGATCACCATCTCGATCTTGACCTTAGGCAGAAGGTCAACCGTGTATTCGCGGCCACGATAAAACTCGGTGTGGCCCTTCTGGCGACCGTGTCCGCGAGCCTCCAGAATCGTCATGCCTTCAATGCCTACCTCGAGCAGCGCGTCTTTCACGGCATCGAGTTTGGAAGGCTGGATAATCGCTTCAATCTTGAGCATGGGTGATTGCCTCGGTTGGTAGCGTATCAGGCCAGACAGCAAAGTGGTCTATATCCGACCCGATCTTTTCATCAGGAATTCAGGTCGTAACCTTCTTCGCCGTGCTGGGAGAGGTCGAGGCCCATGTTTTCGTCCTCGGGCGAGACGCGAAGTCCCATGGTCTTATCGACGAGGAACAGCAGGACAAGCGTGCCGACGGCGGAAAGGGTCCATGCGATTGCAACTCCGGCGGTCTGGTTCAACAACTGGCCCCAGTGTCCGTCGATGGCGCCGGTGGCTATGTTCGGTCCGAAGGCCGCGTTAATCGCCTTGGTCGCGAACAGGCCGGTCAGCAATGCGCCGAGCGTGCCACCAGCGCCGTGAACGCCGAAGGCGTCAAGCGAGTCGTCGTAGCCTAGCCGGCTTTTGACCTGGAACACCATGAACGAGCAGAAGACCCCGGCGATGAGTCCGATCAGCAGACCAGAAAACGGCTGCACGAATCCGGACGCGGGCGTGATGGCGACAAGTCCGGCGACTGCTCCGGAGATGGCACCGAGGGCTGTTGGTTTGCCATTGTGGATCCATTCGGCCACGGTCCAGCCAAGGGCGGCCGCCGCGGCCGCAAAGTGTGTGTTGATGAAGGCGCTGGTAGCCAGCGGACCCGAACCTAACGCGCTGCCGGCATTGAACCCGAACCAGCCCACCCACAGCAGGCATGCCCCGATGAAGCTGAGGACCATGGAGTGAGGAGGCATATTCGTGTGGGGATAGCCGATGCGCTTGCCCAGATAGATGGCGGTCACAAGGGCAGAAACGCCCGAGGTGACATGGACCACGGTGCCACCGGCGAAGTCGAGCGAGGGAATGTGTCCGCCGCTGGCATTCAGCAGTCCGCCCACTCCCCACACCATGTGCGCCATCGGGCTATAAACAAACAAGGACCAGAGAGAGAGAAACACGGCCATGGCGCTGAACTTCATGCGTTCGGCAAAGGCGCCGGTGATCAGAGCCGGTGTGATGATGGCGAACATCAGCTGGTAGACCATGTAGGTTTGCTCTGGAATCGTGGCCGCATAGTCGGGATTGGGTGCCAGGCCAACTCCGCGAAGAAAAATGTGTTCGAATCCGCCAATGAAACTGGTGCCGTGCGCAAAAGCGAGCGAGTATCCCACGATTGCCCAGAGGATGGTGACCAGACCCATCACGGCGAAACTCTGCATCATGGTGCTGAGGATGTTCTTGCGTCGCACCAGGCCCCCGTAGAACAGGGCCAGGCCGGGTCCGGTCATCAGCAGCACCAGCGCGGCCGAAACCAGCATCCAGGCATTGTCGGCATTCATCTGGGCAGCGTGAATTGCGTCCTGCAGAGACTTCAGATCGGCCTGAGATGCAGGTTGCGTGGATAGGTTTGGAGCCTGCGCAGCCAAGAGAGAGGGAAGAAGAAAAAGAGACAAGAGAACGACCCTGGAACGAATACTGAACATGCCTACTCCGATAACAGGTTTACGCCCGTATGTCGAACCCGCGAGGCGATCAAGGTTCGCACTGGATATTTTGGTACACGCCGGGCATCGCGACGGTTTGCACTGCTGCGCACTCGCATGATTTCTGTGAACATTGAAGAATATCGCATCGGCGACACCCGACCCATAAAGAAGCCATGTAGCTCTCAAAGAAGCCGTGTTGCTCTCAGAAAGGCCAGGAACAACGTTCGTCCATTCCTCCAGCGTGACATTCCCACATGTGTGGGTTTGGGGCGGTGCCAGTTTGTCCGCAATCCCCGGCAGCGACTGTCGCGTTAACCTTGCTCGGGGAAAACGAGGTAAGATACGGGAATGGGCACTATCCAGGAACGCGATCGCTATCTATTTGGCGCGCTGGACAGCAGCGCCAAGAATCGCGCCAAGCTACAAGAAGTCAATTATGGCTTTGAGCAGCCGGAGGGCGTGTTTCTGACAACCCTGGATTTTGCAGTGAACTGGGTGCGCAAAAGCTCCGTATGGCCCGTCACCTTTGGCCTAGCCTGCTGCGCCATTGAGATGATGTCGATGGGGGCAAGTCGGTTTGACATTGCGCGCTTTGGCGCGGAGGTATTCCGTCCGTCGCCGCGGCAATCGGACCTGATGATCGTAGCCGGTCGGGTGGCGCAGAAGATGGCGCCTGTGATCCGGCGCCTCTACGACCAGATGCCGGAACCGAAGTGGGTCATCTCGATGGGGGCATGCGCAACGTCGGGCGGTGTGTTTAACAATTACGCCATTGTGCAGGGAGTGAACCAGGTAATCCCGGTCGACGTGTACGTCCCAGGATGCCCACCCCGGCCCGAGCAACTCATGTACGCCATCACGCTGCTACAGGAGAAAATTCAGCGCGAGCCCCGCAGTCTGATGAAGACTTTGAATGTGGAGTAGCTGTCAATGACACCGCGACTGGTAGTTCTTCCAGTTGCGCAGATTTCCGGGGCGCGCTACTTTTTTGTCTTTGGGGCAGTCCCTGAGGTTTTCCATGTTCGGGACCGTTTCGGTCCGACAGGTTGCGGTCTTTCGCAACAGGCTAAACGGGGGGATACCAGTTGGTAAACCCATTCAGAAAGTGCACTCTGGCTCCGTCAACCTATGTTACGTTTATTTGTGGTGTGTGCCCTTGAATCGAAATGTGTGATTTTGCAAGGAGCCGTTGGTTTTTGATCGGAAAATGGTCCGTAAGAAGCGCCATTTCCAAACATTTTCAGTTTTTGATTGCGGAGGAGAAACGCATGTACTCGCGAGTTTCAAAATTCACCCGCCTGGCGTTGACTTTGGCATGTACGAGTTTGATGCCAATAGCCATGGCAGCCCAGGATTCTGCGAAGCCGGCCCCGCCCGCTTCAAATGCACCTTCGGCCGAAGCCCCATCGAAATGGGATCTGTTTGCCGGATACAGCTATCTGGCCCCCAAAGGAAACCTCATCACCGGGACGACGCAGGATACTGCGAAGTCAGTTAGCTGCTGCGTGATCGTGAGCCTTGCGCGCTACTTCACGAACTATGTCGGTGTTCAAGCTGAAGGCGACTTCCACAAGGACGGCGGCAACAATGTGGCCGTTGTGCACAATACGTTCGCCGGAGGCTCGGGTGGCCTGATTTTCCGTTATCCGACGGAAGATATCACACCGTTTGTACATGCCCTAGTTGGCGGAGAGAGCGTCAGCAGCACCTACTACCCGAGCAACACGTGGGGTGTTGTGCTGACTGCCGGCGGCGGAATTGACTACAACACGCCGTGGATCGATCACCGTCTGAAGATCCGCGTGTTTCAAGCCGACTATCAGTACACCCACGAAAACATGTACCCAGTGGTGCGCGGCAACTTCAACATGGCGCGTTTGAGCACTGGTATTGTTCTCAGCTTCGACACGATGGCGCCGCCACCGACGATCACACTGGCATGCGCCGCCCAGCCAAATTCCGTCTTCCCGGGCGAGCCTGTAACAATCACGGGCACGGTTGGGAACGCACTTCCCAAGGATCACGTTATCTATGGCTGGTCGGGCCAGGGAGTGACTGGAACCGATACAACGGCGAGGCTGGATACTTCCAACCTGGCGCCAGGCACCTACACCGTGAACGGCACTGTGAAGGAAGGCAAACCCGGCAAAGAAGGCCTGAAGCCATGGGAGAGCGCTTCGTGCACAGCGACTGTTACGGTGAAGGAATTCGAGCCGCCGACACTGAGCTGCTCGGCGAACCCGACAGATCTCAAGCCGGGCGACTCGTCGACCATTACAGCGCAGGGCGTCAGTCCGCAGAACCGTCCGCTCACCTACAGCTATCAGGCTTCGGGTGGCACCATCAGCGGAAGCGGAACCACGGCGACGTACTCCTCAGCAGGCGCTTCTCCTGGTCCAGTGCAGATTACAGGTACTGTGACTGACGACAAGGGACACACGGCTACGTGCAGCACCAGCGTCACTGTTGAAGCGCCGCCGCCGCCGCCACCACCGCCGCCGGCTAGCCTCCTTCTGCACAGCGTCTTCTTCCCGACCGCTCTGCCGAATGAGAAGCGTCCCGATAAGGGCTTGGCAGAAAGTCAGGAGCAGATTCTCACGACTCTGGCAACGGACTTCAAGACTTACCTGCAGGTTAAGCCGGATGCGCGCCTGACCCTCACGGGTCACGCGGATCCACGCGGAGGAGCCAAGTACAACCAAGCGCTCACGGAACGTCGTGTCGGTACGGTTAAGAACTTCCTGGTCAACCAGGGTGTTCCGGAATCTTCGATCGACACGGTCGCTCTGGGCGATACTCACCTGCTCACGAAGGATGATGTAAAACAGCTTGTCCAAAGCAATCCTGAACTGACGGATGAAGAGAGGGCGAAGATCCTGCGCAACATCACCACCATTTACCTGGCGCAAAACCGTCGCGTCGACATCACCCTGGCCAACACGGGTCAGCAGTCGGTGCAGCTCTATCCCTTCAACGCGCACGATGCAGGAACCCTTCTCAGCGAGAAGGCTCAGGCACACGCGAAGAAGCAGCCGGCCGCGCCGAAGAAGAAGTAACCTCTAACCCTGGAAGGGGCCTTTCAGGCCCTTTCCGGGACAGAATTTGGAAGTAAGAAGAGGTTGGCCGGATACCCGGTCAACCTCTTCGTTTTGAGTGCGCCGGAGCGGCTTGGAGCGAAGATTGCACGCTCTCATGCGGGCTGGAACGGCACAAAAGTACGAGAGTCCAGAATCCATATGGGAGCCTGCAAGTCTACGAGGCGGCCGGATCCCCACCGCCATATTCAGGGGCTGAATGCGGATTCTGTATCATCAAAGTATGCAGTCTGAAGTCGATCGACATATGCAGATTCCCGGTTTTCGCACTTATGACCCGAGGCTCGAGTCGATTGCCGCCAAGGTAAAGGCGGGCGAACGTCTCGACGCCGACGATGGACTGGCTCTTTACCGCTCGAACGACGTACTTGCCGTCGGCTGGTTGGCCAACCACGTACGCGAACAGATGCACGGCGACGTGACCTACTTCAACGTCAATCGCCATATCAATCCGACAAACGTCTGCGTGGCAGCGTGCAAGCTATGTGCCTTCGGACGCAAGAAGGGCGATCCAGCAGGCTATACGATGGCGTTAGAAGAAGCATGGCAGACAGCGGCATCGGGTTACAGTGAGGCCGTTACCGAGTTTCACATCGTCGGCGGCCTGCACCCGGATCTCCCCTTTGAGTATTTTCTTGATTTGGTGCGTGGGCTCAAGGAACGCTTCCCCAAGGTGCACATCAAGGCGTTCACGATGGTGGAAGTCGCTTATCTGGCACGGCGCGCAAAGTTGACGATTGAACAGACGCTCGTGAAGTTGCGCGAAGCAGGCGTGGACTCGATGCCGGGCGGCGGCGCGGAGATTTTTGCAACACGCGTGCGCTCCATCATCTGCGATCACAAGATCGACGGCGACGAATGGCTGGATACCGCGCGCCTGGCGCACAAGCATGGCTTCAAGTCGAATGCGACGATGCTCTACGGTCATATCGAGAATGATGAAGACCGCGTCGATCATCTGCTGAAACTGCGCGCGCTTCAGGACGAGACCGGGGGATTCCAAACTTTTATTCCACTGGCTTTTCATCCGGAAAATACGCCGCTCGATCACCTGCCGGTGACGACGGGGCTGACGGATATTCGGCAGATTGCGGTGAGCCGGCTGCTGCTCGACAACTTCCCGCACATCAAAGCGTATTGGCAGATGATGACGCCGAAGATTGCGCAGATTGCATTGCGTTTTGGCGCCGATGATCTGGACGGCACCGTGATCGAAGAGAAGATCTATCATGATGCCGGTGCAACGACGCCGCAGGGCATGACTCGCAAAGAGCTATGCCGGCTGATCACCGAGGCAGGCCGCGTGCCCGTCGAACGCGACACCCTGTATCACGCAGTGACGCGCCACGAAGACACCTTTACCGTCGCGGTGTAGGCCATTCTGCAGAAAGACAGGTTTCCGTCATGTCTGATTTCGGCGAGTATGGTCTGTTGGGGCTCTGCGTCGGATTTTTCTGGGGAATTGGATGCTCCCTCGCCATCCTGTATTCCATCTACCTGGGCGGATATCGCAAAGGGGTGGAGGACTCGCTGGCAGAGGTCAAGCCCAGGCGCTTCGTGGACGCAATGAAGAAGATTCGAAGCCGTCGCGAAAAGAAGCAAGCAGCTGCTGGGAACTCCGCTTAGCGCCCGAATCTTAGTACATCCAGCTGCAATTGCGCGTGAAACCGGTTGGCTCTGTACGCTGCCAAGACCCGCCTGATTTCTCGACCTCGAAGATTCCGCCGCTACCACATTCATCTCCGCACATTTTTTCCACGGATACCAAAGCTCGGGAATGGGTGCGATCAAAGCCAGGAACGCCGAGATAGCGCACGTGACGGAGTGATTGATAGACACCGCAATCCGAGTCACTTTTTTCTCCTCTCTGAAGGCAATCCTGGGCCTTCGCGGTCGCAGATTGCGACAGCAACAGGTATCCTGCTGGAATCGTGAACTTCCTCTCCCAGCGGTGGCTCTGTTGGTTGGCTGCGATAAATGCATCGGTCATCTCGTGTTCCTCGGGTGTCGAGGGTTTCAGACAGCTTCCGTTCACCTGCGGGATATCGGTTCGCGAGTCTTCCGCGAAGGCCAGCGGTTCCTGCTGCGGCTGCTGATAAAGCGCGGAATAGGCACCGTAGGCTTCCGCAGGAACGTCTCCGCCTCCAGGCTGGTTGAGAGGGCTGGTAACTGACAGATCGGGAATTGCCGCACGCGCAGTCGGCTTTTCGATGCGCGGCGAGAAGATGCGGAAACAAAACATCCCCACTGCCAGAACTATTAGGCTCAACCCCAGCCACAAACTTCGTGAAACGCGCATCGACAACTCCAGACGTCACGCGCGGATCTACTGGCGCAGCACAACGCCGTTCTTCATAATGAAAGTGACGTGCTCGCAGTCCGAAATGTCATCGAGAGGACTGCCCGGAACTGCGATGATGTCGGCGAAGTAGCCGGGCTTGAGTTCGCCGATTTGCCCCTGCCAGCCAAGAAGTTTCGCGCCATTGATCATGTCGGCCTGCAGCACCGCCAGCGGCTTCATCCCGTACTGCACCATGAGCGTGAGTTCGCGCGCCTGCGTGCCGTGCGGGAATGGGCCGACGTCAGAGCCAACGGCGAATGGAACCCCGGCAGCGATCTGTTTTTTGAATTCACTGATCTTGTAGTCGAGCATTTCCGATTCGGCAGCGGCCTGGTCCTGCGATTCGCGATGATGCGCGAAGTAGTCAAAGATGGTGAAGGTGGGTACCGCAAAAATGCCCTTTTCTTTCATAAGGCGAATGGTCTCATTGCTCAGTTGCGTGGCGTGATCGATAGAGGCCACACCGGCCTGCGCTGCATACAGAGTGCCGGGCTCCCCCATGGCATGGACGGCAACAAAAGTGCCGAGGCGATGCGCTTCTTCAACCGCAGCGGTGAGCTGAGCAGCGGTGTATTGGTAAGGCGTATGAAGTACGCCGTCGACCATGCGGTCGCCACCGGTCTCGTAAATTTTCGCGAAATCGGAGCCTTCCTTATGCTGCTCGCGCATGACCTCGACGATCTGCTCGGCAGAGTTTGCGTAGTCGGCATTGGAAAGTACGTGCTGCGCCGGGTTGTAGCGGTTGGCATCCTCGTGTCCGCCGAGCAGATCAATGGCATTGCCGCTGATACGCAGGCGCGGCCCGGGAATAAGCCCCTGGTTGATGGCATTGCGTACGGCCGTATCTGCAGATCCTGCGCCTTCGGTGCCCATATCGCGTTCGGCAGTGAAGCCGGCCATCACATCGTCTTTGGCAGCCTGTTCGGCAAGGATAGTTCGCCATGGCACGGACTCGATTACGGTCTGGAGGTCTTCAGCGCCGGGGTGCAGAAAGAGATGAACATGGGCATCGATCAAGCCGGGCAGCAGGGTGGTGTTACCCAGGTCGATGACCTTGGCGCCTGCAGAGTGCTCCACGCTCGTTCCCACCGCGCGAATGCGGTTGCCTTCGACGAGAACTTCGCCCGGCTGCAGCATCGCACCGGTGTCAACCTGGAGCAGCCGGGCGGCGTGCAGCACGATGGGTGCCTGCACTGTAGGCGCCTGCGCGACGGCGGATTGATTGAAAAGGATCCAGGCGAAGGCAGGAAAAGCGAAGACGCAAACTTCAATACGCCGAACCGAAGTGAAGTTGAACATGGTTACGAATATGCCGCATCGGGGCGGCCTTGTCGATGGGACATTTCGCCGGCTCAACAGCACCATGCAGAAACCGGACAGACGCTAGCTTGAACGAAGCCGCTTCACGCATTGTCAGCGATCGCATCGAAGATGACACTGAATGCCGCTCCGCGAGATCCGTTTTCGCGTTCCGCAAGTTCGATGGAGCCGCCGTGGCGCTCAATGATTTCACGCGAAACCCAAAGGCCGAGCCCCGTGCCTACGCCCTGCTTGGTCGTAAAGAACGGCTCGAAGATGCGTTCCTTATGTTCATTGGCCACCCCCGGTCCATCATCTTCGATTAGCAAGTGGACGGTGGTTCGGCCTGCCTCTTCAACGCACCGCAGAGTCACGATGATCGTGCCTCCGATTGCAACCGCGTCGGCGGCGTTGGAAATGAGATTGGAGAGGACTTGCTTGACCTCGTTTTGCACTCCCCGAATCGGCGGGCATTTGCCGAAATGACGTTCAATTCTGATTTTCTTGCTGAGGAACTTGTTTGAGTAAAGCTGGAATACGGAGCCAACGATCGACTCAAGCTCAATCGGTTCCGGTTCGTTGTTATCGCGGAAAAACCCAAGTGTCTGGCGGGTAATGTGCGCGACGCGCTCCAACTCCTGCTCTGCCTGGCTCAGTTGTTGGATCACTGTTGGCGGCGCGTGTGGATCAAGTCTCGCGAGGTAGACAAGATTGACGGCTGCCTCCAGTGGGTTGTTGATCTCATGGGCCACCGTGGCGGACAAGCGGGCCGCGGCGCCAAGTTTTTCTGCATTGCGAAGAACGCGCTCGGTTTTGCGATCGTTGCTGATGTCGCGAAATACGAGGACCACGCCGATGAGTTTGCCATTGTCATCTCGTATGGGGGCAGCGCTGTCGTCGATGGGTGTCAGCGTGCCGTCGGGCCTGCGCAGTACAGTATGATTTGCCAATCCCATGGCCCGGCCTTGCTCAATCACCTTGGCGACGGGATTGTCGACAGGCGCCATTGTGCTTTCGTTAAAGATAGGAAAGATATCGAGGATATTTCTGCCTTCGGCGCTGGCCGTGGTGATTCCGGTGAGTTCCTCGGCGATCGGGTTCAGAAAAGTGAGGTGCCCGTTCTGATCGGTTGCAATCACCCCGTCGCCGATGCTGGTGAGCGTGACGCGAAACCACTCTTCTCTTGACCGCATCTCCTGGGCATGCCGCTCACGCAGATTCATCTCGCGCAGGATGTAATAGGCGAGAAGAATGAGACCGATCACGGCCAGCGCGGTGGTGAGGTAAATGCACGTTGTGGTTAGCAAAATGTTCTTGCGATAGGCCGCATCGCGCCTGGTCGCCAGGGAGCTTTCTTCGCCATCCATGCGGACGATGAGGGCGCGGATTTTATTCATCGTGAGCAGGCCTGCATCGCTGAGGACGAGTTTCCGCGCTTCGTCCTGCTGGCCCGATCGGTAGAGGCCGATGGTGCTGGCGAGTTCGCCGAGTTTCGCCTGCACAAGAGCGCGAAGATCGATGACAGCTGCCTGTTGTCTGGGATTGTCGGAGGTCAACTGGGCGAGTGAGTTGATATGCGAGTCGATCTGCGTGAGGGCCAATTTGTACGGATCGAGATATTGCTCTTCGCCAGTGTAGAGAAAACCGCGCTGACCCGTCTCTGCGTCTTTGAGGAGTGATTCGACTTCGCTGAGCTGAAGCTGAACCTGGCGGGTATGGGTGACCCAGAGGCCTGTATCGATCTGCTGGTCGAGTTGACGCTTCGTAATGTAAGCGTCAGCGACGAGGATGGCCAGAAGGATTACGAATCCGCCGATAACACTGAAGCGCTTGAGCCGGGTCTGCATGGAAGAATCTCTTCCGGCAATACGGAAGCCGGGAAGCTACGTTGAATTGAACGAACGGCCGGATCAATTTCGAGTGCCGAACGGGGTACTGGCCGGAAAGCAAGATCTGATTACAACATCAAATTGACTCTTAAGCGCTTGCGGCGGCGATCAGTTGATTTGAAAGTAGCTTAGGGCGAGAGGGGCGTCAAGGGGCGAGAGGCACATCCAAGGCTACTGTTCGCGGGGTTTGGCCGGAACGAGGGAATTTGGAGAGTTGCAGGCGCTCAGAGTCGGTGCAAACCGACGAAAGGAGGCATTCAAGTGGCACGTTCGTCGAGAAAAAGCCACTCTCAAAAAGTCCGAGTGCATTTCGAGACTGCACTAGTATGCCGCGATTCCTGTGATGTGATGTCCGAGGATCAAGGCGTGAATATCGTGCGTTCCCTCGTAGGTCTTTACAGATTCAAGATTCATCATGTGGCGCATGATGGGGTAGTCTTCCGTGATTCCGTTCGCCCCCAGGACGTCGCGGGAGATGCGGGCGCATTCGAGCGCCATCCACACGTTGTTGCGTTTCGCCATGGAGATGTGCTGGTGACCGACAGTGCCCGCGTCTTTGAGTCGTCCGACCTGAAGCGAAAGCAACTGGGCCTTTGAGATTTCCGACAACATCCACACGAGCTTGTCCTGAACAATCTGGTGGCTGGCGATGGGCTGATTGTGGAACTGCTTTCTCGCTAAAGCGTATTGGAGCGCAGTGTCGTAGCACGACATAGCGGCGCCGATGGCGCCCCAGCTGATGCCATAACGCGCCTGATTCAGGCACATCAACGGGCTCTTGAGGCCGCCGGAGCCGGGCAGCAGGTTTGTGGCAGGAACGTGAACGTCCTGAAGCGACAGGCCGCTGGTGACGGAGGCGCGGAGGCTCCACTTTCCGTGGACTTCGTAGGCTCGGAAGCCGGGACGGTCAGTCTCAACGAGGAATCCGCGCACGCGATGGTCTTCGTCTTCAACCTTGGCCCAGATGATGGCGATGTCAGCGATATTGCCCGAGGTGATCCACATCTTCTCGCCATTAAGGATGTATTCGTCGCCGGACTTGCGGGCTACGGTGGTCATGCCTCCGGGGTTCGATCCAAATCCGGGTTCGGTGAGTCCGAAGCAGCCCAGCTTCTCGCCCTTGGCCATGGTGGGTAGCCAAGCGTTCTTCTGCTCGTCGGAACCGAAGGTGTAGATGGGGTACATGCACAGCGCGGACTGCACGCTGACGAAGCTGCGAAAGCCGGAGTCGCCGCGTTCAAGCTCCTGCATCACCAGGCCGTATTCCACGTTGGACATCCCGGCGCAACCGTAGCCTTCGAGGTTGGCGCCAAAGAAGCCGAGTTGGCCCATAATCGGGACAAGTTCACGCGGAAAGCGTTCAGTTCGGAAGCACTCTTCGATAATCGGGACGAGGTTGTCTTCGACAAAATCGCGGGCGGTGCGGCGAACCAGCAGCTCATCCTCGCCGAAGCTTGCATCGAGATGAAGAAAGTCAACGCCCTGGAATTTGAAAGCCATACTTGCACCTTGCCATTCTGTGTTGCCCAAACTTGCAAGGCTAGCAGATGGCGCCTGGGAGATGCCAGACCGCCAGACAGGACGAAGCGACGACGTCGGTAACTGAGAGGCCTTCTTGTTCGTCGGCCAAGGTTGCGACGCCGAGTCGACATGTCATTCCCGTCCGGCGAAAGAGTTCTACTGGAGATCCTTCAATGCGCTTTGCTTGCTCAGGGTGACGGCGCTGAGATTAAGGGACAGGCGATGAGGCTGTTATTTGTCCGCGTCCTGATCGTCGCCGTAAGTGGGGAAGGGCTCAGGCGCAGTGCTGGTTGGCATTCCCGCCAGGGTATTCAGATCGGCGAGCACCTGCTTCCATAGGTCGGGATCTTTCTTGGTCGAGAAGGTTACGTCGAGATTTGAATAGTATTTCTGGATGTCTTCCTTGATGCCGGGAGGAATCGGCTTTGCGGGCCGCTGCACAATTTTGTGAAGCAGACTGGCATAGGTGGAATCGGTGAGCGGGTAGCCCCCGGGTTGAACCAGGCGGCCGGTATCGAGATCTCGATTGGCAAGAGGATGGAGCGGATCGCGCGGCTGCGGCGAAACCTCGCTGGAGTGGATAAGACCTGCAAGGGCTGGGACAGGACCTTTATAGCGGGCCTCCTCCGGAGTGAAGTTCGACAGGATTCGCCGCAAGACTGTGGTTGAGACGGCGACGCTGTGCGCGTACTCCGCTTCAGTTTGCTGCGTGGGGCCTTTCACTGAGACCAGGGTGAGCGGGCCAACCTTGGGCAGCACGAAAAGAAATCCGGCGATCAGATACGTCTCGACCCCGGCTTTTCGGCGGTACGCCTGCCAGTTGTTATCCTGTCCGACTTCAACAGCCTCCTTCTCAAGTTCGACAAATTCCGGAGTCGTGGGATCGGGAGGTTCGTGGCTGCGATGCAGCAGAGTGACGCTGTAAGCAATGCGTGGAATGAAAGTGTGCACAGCGAAGCGGTATCCGCGAACATTGATGCGTTGGCGCCCTGCGAAGTTCTCTGTGATGCCGTAAGTCTGATAGAAAGCCAGCGCCAGTTGCCGCATCGAAACGGCGAGGCCGATGTGGCGCAGGAATCTGAGGGGAGCGAGACGATGATGCGCAATCTCGTTGATGTCGAAGGCAAATTCTGTTTGAACGTGCTGGTGCTTGCCTTCGGCGTAATTCACCGAGGATCCGTATTTCGCCTGCAAGTTTGGGAACTCGACGGGAACGGCAATGTTGGTGGCATCAGCGTGGCCGAAAGAATCGCCGATGTAGTGTGAGAGCGCACCGATAGCGAAGGCCAGCTCGTCGGCGTCGTGTGCATTGCGGAAGAGGTTGACGACAAAGTCTCCGGAGCGAACGTAGTGGGTCAAATTCGAAAACGACTGATCGCCGAAGGGGTAGTAGCCGATGTCCTGGATAACGCAACCGCCATAGGCATAGGCGCGCGCGCGGTCGAGCTGGGCGGGCGTCAGGTTTGGATAGCTGCTGAGGAGCAGGGGAACAATGGAGTCCTTCCACGTCAGGTCAATGAGTTGTTCGTGCGTGAGCAGGGAGTAAGCCGAGACGGGACGCGGCCAAAGCGCGAAACAGATAAGTGCCAGCAGCGCAAAGATTCCGGAATGTCCGCGTTTCATATTTCTCCCAGGGAAGTATTCGCTCGTCTTCGCATTGGTTGGATGGCAAGGCCAAGTTGCGCGCCAGGGCAGTTCTGCGTCATTGTATCGAGCCAATTCCAGTTGCAGAAATGGGCTGCGGAGTCTGGGTCGCGGGGGTCCGGGCCTACTCGATGAACTCGCGCACGAAGGGGTCCTGGCTGGAGACCAGCTGGTGGAGCGAACCATCGAAGATTAGATGCCCTTCGGCGAGCATGAGGAAGGTCGTTTTCAAGTCGGTCTGGTTTTTAGGTAGAGGCACCATGCGATCTTCCGCGGGTTCGAAACGGTGGCTGCACATGGTGAATGCATCCTGCAAGCGGTGCGTGACAAGCACGGAGGGAGTGCGATAGACGTCGCGCTGCTTCACAATCAGCTCGATGATGGTGGTGGAGGTGACGGGATCGAGGCCGCCGGTCGGGGAGTCATAGAGCAGTAGCTGAGGATTGTGAATGAGAGCGCGAGCGATGGCAACGCGCCGGCGCATGCCGCCGGATAGGCTTCCTGGGTAAAGGCTGAATGTCTGCTCCAGTCCCACAAAGCGCAGTTCCTCGCGAACGCGGACATCGATCTCTTCGTCGGGGGCCTCTTCCTGAATCCACTGGAAGGCGACGTTATCGCGCACCGTCAGCGAATCGAAAAGCGCGCCTTCTTGAAAGACCATGCCGGTGCGAGTGCGCAGGTGGAAGAGCTGCTCCTCGGGAATGCACGAGATCTCTTCGCCGAAGAGGTAGATGGAGCCGGAATCCGGCTGGAGAAGTCCGTTGGCGAGTTTGAGAAGAACGCTCTTGCCGACACCGGCGGGACCGAGAAGAATGCGGGTCTCGTCTTGACGCACCGAAAAACTTACGTCTTCAAGCACCGGGTGATCGAATGCGATCGATACATTGCGGAATTCGAGGACAGGCCCGGCGTTGGCGGGACCGTCGTGCGGAATCGGCGCGGTGGAGAGGTCGAGGTTGGTCATCAGCCAAAGATGGTCAGCATGATCTGAGTGACGAGGAAGTCGACGAAGATGATGAGCACGGAGGATACGACAACGGCCTTGATGGTGGAGCGGCCTACGCCCTCGGTTCCTCCGGTTGTTCTAAGACCATAGAAGCAGCCGATAGTAGCGATGATGAATCCCGAAAAGAGCGGCTTGATGAGACCCTGCATGATGTCGCCAATGCGCAGGTACTCGTAGGCCATTGAGAAGTACTGGGTGCCGTTCTGGTGATTCATGAAGACGGTGACGGCCGCACCGCCAAGAATGCCAAAGAAGTTGGCGACAATGGTAAGGAAAAAGAGCATGGTGACACAGGCAAAAATACGCGGGGTTACGAGCTTGCGCATGGGGTCGACGCCGAGGGCGCGCATGGCATCGATTTGCTCGGTGACGACCATCGAACCCAATTCGCTGGCCATGGAGGAAGCGTTGCGGCCCGAGACCATGATGCCGGTGAGGACGGGGCCGAGTTCGCGGATCATCGAAGTGCTGACAAACCTCCCGGTGACGGCAGCGGCACCGAACTGAGACAATGTAGCTGCAGACTGCAGGGCCAGCACTCCGCCGGTGAAGAAGCCGGAGAGAAGCACGATCGAGGCCGAACCGAACCCGATGATGTCAGCCTGCACCAGGAAATCAGGCCAATAGATCGGCGGGCGAAAGAGATTCGTGGCGCCCTGATAGGCAAACAACGAATAGGCCTGCACCGTTGCGACGATGTTCTTGGCGGTATTCTCGAGCGGTTGGAGTGCCATCAGATTATTGAACCGTAAGTTGAAGGATACGGGCTACTTGCCCTCTCCTGCACAGAATAGCGCATCGCTATGCCATCGGTGGCATATGACTCCGCCCAAAGGGGAAGGATTTACACAATTCCCGGATAGTAATTGCAAGATGAGGCTCTTCGGAACTTTGTAAGTGCTTGACACTATTGAACGTTTCTTTGGTTCAGAACATGCCTACCAGCGGTTTGGGGTTGTGCATCTAATAAGCAGATAGGCGCCTGTTCAAGACTACAGGGGGAGATTCAATGCATTCGTTTCGCTTGCGGTTGATTCTCACGCTCATTGCAGGCGTGACGTTGCTGTCGATTGCCTCGACTTATTTTGAGGTTTTAGAGCATAAGCATGCTCTTCGGCAGGAACTGGAATGGCGTTCGAGCTGGATGGGGGCGAGTCTCAAACAGCAATTTGAGCAGTCGTTTGCGCAAGGAAATACGAGTGAATTCTCAGCGCTGGCGGCGGATGCGAAGGCGCAAAGCGGGGCTCTCGGGATTGGGATCTACGATCCGCAGGGCCAATTGATTTCATCCGCTGGAGCTCCCGCTGTTTTTCAGGCCCTGGCGCATCCCCCTTTTGAGTCATTGGCGAAGACGCCGGTCGAGTTGCTTTCGCGCACCCAGGTTGAGCGCGCACTCAAGAGGGGCACACAGGTCAACGGGTTTGGGCATACGGGAAATATCCAATGGCTCGAGGAGGTGTTTCCTCTGCATGACGGGACCCGCCTTGTCGGCGCATTGGTAATCCTTGTCGACGCCGGTTATATACGGGACCAGAGTTTCGATCTTTGGCGGCGTAGCTTCTGGTGGATTGTCGCAACGGTGGTGTTGATTGTCACCGTAACGTTCGTGATGGTGCGGTGGTTCCTGATGCGGCCTTTAATGCGCGTTGCGGAGCGCTTACGCTCGCTGCGGATGGGACATTTCGAAAGAGGCATTTCGCCCGGCGCCGTGGAGATGAATATCTTCAGTCCACTTGCCCGCGAAGTGGAGACGATGGCGGAGAGCCTGATCGCGGCACGAGCGGCCGCCGCGGCAGAAGCACGCCTGCGCGATGCTGGAGAGAATTTCTGGACGCCGGAGCGGCTTGCTGTCCATATGAGAACGAAGGCGAGCGGGCGAATCTTTGTGGTTTCAAACCGCGAGCCGTACATGCACGTCCGCGAGGGCCGTAAAACTACTTGCGTCGTACCGCCGAGCGGACTGGTGACGGCCATCGAACCCGTTCTGCGAGCTTGCGATGGCGTGTGGGTGGCAAGTGGCAGCGGCAACGCCGATCGTGAAAATGTAGATGAATTCGACCGGCTGCGCGTGCCGCCGGAGGACCCGAAGTATACGTTGCGGCGCGTGTGGCTTTCAGCGGAAGAGGAGTCGAGTTACTACGATGGATTCTCGAACGAAGGCTTGTGGCCGCTTTGTCACATCGCGCATACGCGTCCGATCTTTCGAGCTTCAGACTGGGAAGCTTACCAGCGTGTGAATGAGAGGTTTGCCGCTGCGTTACTTGACGAGATGAAGGGCAGCGCGGAGCCGCTGGTGTTTGTTCAGGATTATCACTTTGCGTTGTTGCCGCGACTGATTAAGACGGCGCGACCGGATGCACGCGTCGCGATTTTCTGGCATATTCCGTGGCCGAATCCCGAAGCATTCGGGATTTGCCCCTGGCAAGCTCAACTGCTGGATGGGCTTTTAGGCGCGGATCTGATCGGGTTCCACATTCCGCAACATTGCCATAATTTTCTTTCGACAGTGGACCGGGTTCTGGAGTCACGAACCGACCGCGAGCATATGACTGCGCGCCGATTGGGACATACGACCATGATCAGGCCGTATCCGGTGAGCGTGGCATTCAGCGGAGGGCTTCCCAGTTCGTTGCGCGTGATCGTTTCGGAAAGGGAAGAGGATCGTGCAGAAGAGCGGCGTGCCTTGCTCTCAGAATTCAATGTGCGTGCGGAGATGATTGCCGTCGGTGTCGACCGTCTGGACTACACGAAGGGAATTATCGAACGGTTGCTGGCAATTGAAGAATTGCTCACAGAGCATCCGTGGCACCGGGAACGGCTCACCATGGTGCAGATCGCGGCGCCCAGCAGAACGCGCATCCCGAGCTATGCCGATTTGCGCAAGAGAGTGGATGAAGAGGTGCGCCGCATCAACCATCGCTTCCAGACTTCGCGATGGAAGCCGGTGGTGCTTATTGATCGTCAGTGCAATCACGAGGAAGTCAATCGCTGGTACCGCATTGCAGATATCTGCCTGGTGACGTCGCTGCACGATGGGATGAACCTGGTGGCGAAGGAATTTGTGGCAGCGCGCGACGATGAGGACGGTGTGCTGGTGTTGAGCAAATTCACGGGAGCGGCGGTGGAGTTGCGCGACGCGCTGATTGTGAATCCTTACGATGTTGCAGAGGTGGGCGAGGCGATTCATCGCGGCCTTGACATGCCTCGCGAGGAGCGCAGGCTGCGCATGCAGGAGATGCGCAAGCAGGTAATGGAGCACAACATTTACCGTTGGGCGGCGATGATCCTCGGGGATCTTCGCGATGTTCGCCTGGAGAATCCGGAATCCTCAGACGTGTATGCAGGGACCTCGGGAGACACTGTGATTTCCATCGACCCTTACCGAAAAATGGCTTAGAAGGCGACCAGGTTTGAACCAGAGAGAAGCAGAAAAGCTGGAAGATTTCTTTTGCTCGCTGAATGGCGCACGAGCTCCGCTGCTGTTGTTGGACTACGACGGCACGCTGGCAGATTTCCGCATCAATCGATTTGACGCGCGGCCGTGGGCCGGTGTGCGCGAACTGCTGGCGGTGATCCAGAGGGACAACCAGACGCAGCTCACCATCATTACGGGCAGGCCTGCGAGTGAAATCAACTCCATGTTGAGGCTACCGGAGCCGGTTGAGGTGTGGGGACTGCATGGTGCGGAGCGGTTGTTTCCTGATGGCAGCCGGGAGATGCAGGAGGCTCCCCCCGAAGCGCGTGCCAAGCTGGATGAATTGCGAGAGCAATTGCGGCGCGATGCGTTTGGCGGGTTATTCGAAGACAAGCCGAATGCGGTGGTGATGCACTGGCGAGGGCACACTCCACGACAGGCGAAGCATATTCAGCAGAAGACGCTCGCACTATTTGAGCCTGCGGCGCAGGTGAGCGGATTGTCGCTGCTGGAGTTTGAGGCAGGCGTGGAATTGCGCGTAGGGCGCGACAAGGGCGGAGCGGTGGAAGCCATTGTGGAGCAGGCCGAGCCAGGCACGCCCGTGGTTTACGTAGGAGACGATCTTACCGACGAGTCCGCATTCTGTGCCGTGAATCGCACGCGGAATCCACATTTGAGCGTGTTGATGCGGCGCGTGTGGCGAGAGACGGCCGCGGAGGTCTGGCTGCAGCCGCCGGATGGACTCCGTTGGTTTTTGCGCGAGTGGGAGAAGGCTGTGAACCGACCGGGTGAAGAGTATCGGCGGTTGCTGGCGGCGGGATGAGTGAGGCTGCTGCGCTCTGATGGGTTCTGGCAGGTTTGGGCTTTCCCAAGACAGGGTCTGTGTATTGATTAGGTATTAATCTCCGGTTAGACGGTCATCCAAGAGCGAACTTCTAGTTCTGCCCGCAAGTCACCTGGTGGTATTCGATGGTCTCAATCGTATAGCCCTGCGGCGGCTCGAAGAGCGCCGGATCGGGATCTCCTTGCTGCAGATCGGTTAGTTCGATACGTTCCAATCCGTACTTCGATCCGCTCGTCAGCTGAAGCAGCTTCAAATCAAATTCACTGGACTTCCAGAGCTCAGTGGTAGTTTCCGGCCAGGCAAGCGGTCCACCATTTTCTAGCGGTGTCATAGTCGTTCGTATGCCATATGCATCCAGGCCGCGAATTTTCTTCTGGCCAAGATTCTCCGTCACTACGCGCGTCTTGATCCGCTTATCCCATGGAGTATCCGTAATCGACACGGTTGTTTCCAACTTTCCTTCTCCAGAGGAGCCCGGAACCGCGGACCAGTCCCCAAAGCTTGACTGATGCTGCCCATGCTCATCGGCCCAGCAGCCTTTACGCCCTGACCAATATGGCCAATGCCCGAGGACCACAACCTGACTATTCGAGTCCCAAGTTACAGTCTGTCGCTTGGACGGGTCTTGAACGAAAAACGAATAGCGTTCTGTCCCCTGCTTGCCGTTGGGAACTCCCTGCTCGGTCTTCTCATAGATTCTTCCCTGCCGGTCGCGGGCAATCACATCAACGGAGACGGAATTCCACGACGAACCATCAGGCAGGAGTCTATTCCTCGTAACTGACAGATGTGCCGTGTAAGGCGCAACAGTCGCTGAACTTCCACCATGGACCTTCCGCTCCCGGTAAAGCAACACGGCAGCAATAGAAGCGATCGACAATGCCAAAACAAAATATCGAAAACGCATAACGATCCTTATGTTTTCCGCTACCCTTCGGCGACATCACGATTTCGCTCACAATATACTCCGTCTATGGGCTTCAAATAGGCGGGCTCTCCTGTTTTGAATGCTCTGGGAGGATCGTGAGCGATCCGGAAGTTATCCTTGGTCAACATCTCAATATCGCTTCAACGGACCGATCAAGTGATAACGCCTGGGTTGGAAGTATCCCACCCATGCCGCGTTGATGCTGCGTCATGGGTGGGGCACCCAAGATTGCAGGATGGCGAACGAAAAGCAACCGCAGATCCTTCGCTCCGCTGAGGATGACAGCCTTTGGGATTCGGGACGACGGCTGGTGAGATCCGACGGGTATCGCTACTCGCGGCCGCGTTTGCGAATTTCGATGTTGAGGCGTTTGATCTTCTGGTTCAGGGTCGAGAGCGGGATGTGGAATTGCTCGGCGGCGTCGGTCTGGTTCCAGTTGCAGCGCTCAAGTTTTTCAACGATGATGCGACGCTCGATGTCTTCGAGGATGTCGAAGAGTGAGGCATTGGGATTGTGCTCGAGAAGCGCGTCCTGGAAGCTGCGGCCGGTGATGTGGCCGGGCAAAAGTTCGGAGCCGATAACGGGGCCGGATGAAAGCACGACGCCGCGCTCGATCGAGTTCTCGAGTTCGCGAACGTTGCCGGGCCATTCGTAGTCGACGAGCGCGCGTAATGCGTCGGCCGAGAGGCGGCGTGGTGAGAGTCCGTTCTCATTGGCGTAGAACTCGAGAAAGTGGTTCACGAGGAGCGGAATGTCTTCGCGGCGCGAGCGTAGCGGTGGCAGATCGACGGTGATGACGTTGAGGCGGTAGAAAAGGTCCTCGCGGAACTTGCCTTCGCGGACGGCCTGGCGCAAATCGATATTGGTAGCCGCGATGATGCGGACGTCGACCTGGATTTCCTGAATTCCGCCGAGATGCATGAAGCGTCGGTCCTGCAAAACGCGCAGAATCTTTGCCTGCGTGTCCGAGCCCATGGTGGCGATTTCGTCGAGGAAGAGGGTCCCGCCGTTGGCGACCTCGAACAGACCCTTCTTGGAGGCAATGGCGGAAGTAAAGGCGCCCTTCACGTGGCCGAAGAGCGTTGATTCAAGCAATTCGCTTGGCATTGCGCCGGTGTTGATGGGCACAAAGGGCTTGTCGCGGCGTGGGGAGTTAGCGTGAATGGCCTTGGCGATGAGTTCCTTGCCGGTTCCGCTTTCGCCCTGGATGAGAACCGTGGAGCGGCTGGGCGCCACCTGCGAGATGAGGTCAAAGACGCGCAGCATGATCTCGCTCTTGCCGACGATGTTAGCGAAGTTGTACCGCTGTTTGAGGGTGCGCTTGAGCTGAAGGTTTTCTTCTTCGGCTTTGTAGCGCGCGACTGCGGAGCGAATGTCGGCGAGCAGTTTTTCGTTGTCCCACGGCTTCTGGACGAAGTTTTCAGCGCCGGCACGGATGGCCTCGACGACATTCTCGACGGTCCCGTAGGCGGTGATCATGATGACCGGCGTTTCGGGCTGGCGCTCTTTGATCTGGGGAAGAAGATCGATGCCACTTTGGCCAGGGAGCGCGAGATCGAGCAGGACAAGGTCGAAGCTCTCCATTTCGAGCATGCGCAGGCCCTGTTCGCCGTCCGGGGCTGTCTTGACCGAATAGCCCTCGAGCGAAAGCAATACTTCAAGCGACTCGCGGATGCCGCCCTCGTCGTCGATGACGAGAATGCTTCCCGCTGCAGAGCCGGAGGAGAAGACTGAACCAGATGACGAGAAATTCAAAGACTGATCAACCTCAGACATGTACCGACTTCCTTAATAGCGGGAATTCAAGGTGGAAGGTTGTGCCGGCGCCGATGGCGCTCTCGACATGAATCTTGCCTGCGTGCTCCTGAATAATCCCGTAGGAAACGGAAAGTCCAAGTCCTGTGCCACGCCTCTCGCCTGGTCTGGGGGTGGTCTTTGTGGTGAAGAAAGGATCGTAGATGCGTTTGAGATGTTCGGGCGCGATACCGGAACCAGAGTCGGAGACAACCGCTTCAACATGACCATTGAACAGCGTGGCTACGCGAAGACGTCCACCGCCCGGCATCGATTCTTTGGCGTTCAGTAAGAGGTTGAGAAACACCTGCTGCAGTTTGCCGGGGTTGCCGTGAATGGTGGGCAGATTTTCTACGAGTTCGGCGTCCACGATGATCTGCGCGGTCTTGAACTGGTGTTCCAGCAGCGAGAGGGTATCGCGAATGACCTGATTGAGGTTGGTTTCGCGGAACTCGGTGGTGGAGGTACGCGAGAAATTGAGCAGGCCGTTGGCGATTTCAGATGCGCGGAAGCTCTGCTGGGTAATTTTTTCGAGGACAGGGCCGAGGCGTGCATCGCCACGCATTTGCTTGGAGAGCATCTGGGCGTAGGAAGAGATGACGGCAAGCGGCGTGTTGATTTCGTGCGCTACGCCGGCGGCGAGCAAACCGATGGAACTGAGCTTGTCAGATTGTGCGAGCTGGTTTTCGAGCGAGACGCGTTCGGTGATGTCGTCAACGAGGACGATGCGGCCGACGATGACGAAGTCCCTTGAGAGGAGCGGCGCGATGGCGATGTTGACGGTGCGCTGTTCGCCGGCCTTGGTGGTGAGGTGAAACTTATAGAGGTGATGCACACCCGGCTCGTTGCGAAAGCCTTCGAGCGCGGAGACAAACTCGTCAGGGAAGACGGTGCCGAGTTTCTCGCCGAGCGCTTCAGAGCGGCTAACGGCGTACATCGCCTCCATCTGGGCATTCCAGCTCTCGATGCGGTCTTCAAGGTCGAGAGCAAGGATGCCGACGTTGATGGATTCGACGATGTTTTCGTTGAACTCCTTGAGGCGCTCGAACTCGCTGATTTTGACTTCGAGGCGTGCGTAGAGGCTGGCGTTCTGCAGTGCGATGCCGATGTAGCTGGCCAGCGACTCGAGCAACTCTACGTCTTCGCTGGAGAGGAAGTCGCCGCCGATGGTGCGCCCGAGGCCGATGACGGCGATGGTGCGGGTGGCTGCGCCGTCCTGAACGCGACAGGGCAGGTAGTAGTTCAGGTCGAGCAAAGCAGCTGTACTCTGCTGTTCGGGCGGAAGATGAAGTGCCTGCTGGGCATTCTCCAGAAAGATGTGCGAGTGATCGTGTGCGGCGCGGTCGAAGTCGAGGAAGCCGAGGGCCAGTTTGCGTTCAGAGGCCGAAGAGAGCAGGCCGTGCGAGGCGGCGAGGCGTAGTCCTCCGGTGGGCTGGGCAAGGAAGAGAGCGACGCGCGAAACGAGCAGCGTGCGCGGCAGGCGCTCGACGATAGAGTTGAGCAAGGCATCGAGGTCGGTTTCTGAACTGAGGCTGCGACCAAATTCGATCAGGGCCTTCCGGTAGTCATACTTCTGGCGATCGAACGCGCGGTCGACCCAGCCCTGGATGCGGCGCTTGAGGGGATCGAAGACAGCGGCGGTGCCCAGAATAGCGATGATCAATGCCCATTCGCGGATGGAGTCGGGCAGACGCTGGTGAACGATGTCGGCAGTGAGGGCGATGACGCCGAAGTAGGCACCGAGAAGCGTTCCGGTTGCGAGGGTGTAGGCGACGCCGCGTTTGAAGATCAGATCCGTGTCCATCAGCCGGTAGCGGATGATGGCCCAGCAGAAGGTCAACGGGAGAAATACGAGCGACAGACCGGCCAACTTGGTGAGCAGGCTGGGCATGCGCACATCGAGAAGGAACGGAATGGCGAAGAGCAGCGTGAACGGGCCGACCGCCAGCCATGCGCCGCGATAGAGCCATTTCAGCTGCTGGCGGAGCAAAGGCGTGTTCGCCCGGGCGTAGCTGATCGAGAACAACGTCGCGGCCAAAACGTAGAACGCAGCGATATAGCCGTAGTTGATCTGGTCGAGCCGGTGTAGCAGGATTCCTGTGGCCTGCCAGCGAGTGATGGCCGTGACCCAAAGGCCAAACAGCACAATGCCGGGAGCGTATAGCGCGACAAGAAGCCAGCGGCGTCCGGCGTCCCTCCAGCGCTCCTCAGGGAAGCTGATGGCGAAATGGAGGAAGAGCGCGGGCTGAAGCACTCCGGCGATGATGTTCGACCAAAAGACGGTCTTGTCGACGAAGTCCCACTGGCCGGTGTACTTCAGGGCGTTCAGGGCGAACGAAACAAGGCAGAAAAGATAGAAGTGGGTGGCGCGTGGAGCGGTCCAGCGGCGGAAGAGGACGTAGATGCCGATAGCGAGATAAATAAGGCCGATGAAGCGAAGTCCGAGGTAAGAGCTGCGGTCTGTGGCATCCAGGTAGACATCGACCGGGGTATCCAGAACCACTCGATCGCGAGTAATGGAGTATTCAGCTTTGCCGTATGCGCCCGTACGGTAGAGTTCGCGTTCAAAATCGGAGACCCGTGCTACCGGGACGTCATTGACGGCGGTGAGCAGGTCGCCTTTGTGAATGCCAGCGCTTTGGCCAGGCCCGTCGGGGATGACCTTGGTGGCCTGCAATCCACCATTTGCCTCAGCCCACCACACGCCATCGTAGGGCTGCTGAAAGTGGCTTTCCTGTCGGAAATTCAACACGGCGAGCAGCACCAGTCCGACCGTAGCCAAGGCCAGCAGCGTTGCTTGCAATCTGTTGAAGAGACCCGTTTCCATACGGCGAGATTCGTGCTTCAGTGGAGTGAGAGCACGTAGCTTGCCATGCGCATTGTGACCTTCATCCATCGGTACCATCCCGGCAAATGACAGAGCCTGTGCAACATAAAGACGCCTTAGTGATCACGAGGTCATCGCTGCCGGATGTGGATTTCCACGAAAAATGCAGAAAACAATAGGAGGCATATATGCATAGGAATTGCCCTATTGAAATCAGTATCGCATTTAAGTCCTTCATTTTGGCTCAGCAAGGGAGGGTAGGAACGTTCAGAAACAGAGGAACTGAATTCTAACGCCAGAAGTGATCAGCGCTGGCCGTAGGTTGCCCTGGGGCCGTGTTTGCGCAGGTAATGATGCTCGCTAACGTGGGTTGGGATTGGCTTTAGGGTTGAGTTCAAGAGGGTGGACCGAAAGGCGAGGCGGGCGATGTATTCGAGGACATCGGCATGTTCGACGGCTTCTGCCGGTGTTTTTCCCCAGGCGAAAGGCGCGTGACCCGCGACCAGGACTCCGGGGACGGCAACCGGGTCGAGGCCGTCGGAGCGAAAGCGGCGGACGATGACGGCACCGGTATTGCGGACGTAGCCCGAGGAGACTTCTTCGGCGGTGAGCGTTTCCGTGACCGGAACCGGGCCGTGAAAGTAGTCGGCATGGGTGGTTCCAAAGCACGGAATCGGCTGGCAGGACTGAGCCCAGGCGGTGGCGAACTCGGAGTGGGTGTGAACGATGCCGCCAATCCGGGGGAATTCGCGATAGAGCAGGGTGTGGGTATCGAGATCGCTCGAAGGGCGCAGATGGCCTTCGACGGTTTTTCCATCGAGGTCGGCAACGACCAGATCGCCGGCTGTGAGGGAGGCATAATCGACGCCGCTGGGCTTGATGACAACGAGAGGCTGATTACCGGTGCGGTCGATGCCGCTGGCGTTGCCGAAAGTATGCGGAGCGAGGCCGCGGCGGGAGATTTCCTGGTTGGCTTCGAGAACCTGCCGGCGTAGCGACTCAAGGAGCATCTTGCTTCCTGCTGCGGAGGAATTAGAGGAAATCCTCCTGGTTGGAATCAACGACAGTCTAGCAGCCGGTCGTTTGGGTTATGGGCGCGGATGTTTTATTGGAGAGGTGCATGGGCAGTCGTGAAGCCATCACGCCGGTTTCGATGGCTTAACTACGTTCGGACTGAATTGGTCGGAGATGCAGGACGTAATTGCCTGCACGCCTCTTGTGGAAAAGCGCAAATATCGATGGGGGGGTGGGGGTCATTTGTCTCACGATGCGGAAGGCTTGCGAACGGGTTGATGGCGGAGTGAGCCTTGCGCAACCTGCGCCGCGTAGAGCAGGCGTGAGCTTTGTGAGTCGCTAATGGCACCGAGCAGTATGCCCTGCGCGACACAAGCGATGAAGTCGCGGATGTTCTGATAACCGACAAGAGGGGGCATTGCTTCGCAGTAGGCTCTGCGGGCATCGAAGAGCGCTGGTCCGTAGGGTTCCCGCTTCGCGGAAGGCGTCTTGAAAGAACGGTTCCAGGCGTCGCAGCAGCGGGAGACGGCGGAGGCGGAGTCGGCGGATTGGTCGAGCGAGTTGCCGGTGATTGCGAATTCTGTTTCGAGGGGCATCGTGCGGTTTCCTTTGCCTGGGGTTCGGCTGTACATCTTCCATTGTGCAGAAATGGGAGAAATAACCTGCAAGGGTTCAGGGAGAAACCGAAGATTATTTTCGGGACGCGGATTGGTTGGCAAGTAGTTGATTGCTTTGTGTTGCGGCGGAGCCGATAGGTGGAAAGGCGCGGATCTCTGGAGAATTGGAAACTGGGAGGGGCTTGACAGGGTTGAAGGCTTCTTCCGGAAATGGTTCAGCAATGTTCAGGAAGGCAGTTCAACTTTGATTCATCCGCGGAGATACGGGATGATTGATCGCAAATGAGCCGCCAACCTGTCTGTGGACGCGCTACAATCCTTTCACAATTCTGGTAGAACCTGGTAGGGGAGGCGCCCCACTGTTTATTTCTCCGTGCTTTATCCTTGCTCGCGGTGGTGAAACCAGCGAATTTGAGGCTGATATCGGTCCATCGCACGCTCTTTGCAGCAAAACCGTTACATCGCTGTGATCAGTGAGAATTCTGATGAGGAAAGCGCGAGTCCCCACGGCATTTGATCGGACCTGGTGCCCTGGCACCGAGGCCGCGCGATTCTGCATTTCGCTCCTCGGCATCTTTTTTGCATTCGCCGGTGTTGCCATAGGGGAGCAGAATTCAAAGAACGTACTGGTGCTGTACCCCTATTCCGCACCGCCGTCTTTCGAAATCCTCAAGTCCACCATTCGCGCCAGAATTCCGGGGCAAATCAACTTCTACACCGTGTCCATGTCAAACCGGCGATTCGAGGACGAGGATTATCAGGACAGCCTCGCCGAAACCTTCCGCCGGGGGTACGGAGGGATGAAGCTCGATCTCGTGATTGCCTCTACGTATCCGGTCCTCCAATTTGCGGAGAAGTATCGCGACAAGATGTTTCCTGCCGTGCCAATCGTCTTTTTTGACGTATATCCCAATGATTTCGAGAGGCAGAAGGTCTGGCCCGGAGTGACGGGGGTGGTAGTTCCACTGGGGATGCAGGAGACGGTTGATCTGGCACTTCGACTTCATCCCGATACAAACACGATTGCGGTTATCACGGGCGTATCAGAATGGGAGCGGGATTGGCTGGAATTGGCGCATTCTGAACTTCTGCGCCACAGCGATAAGGTGAGAGAAATTGACATTGTCGGCACTTCGGGTGCTCAGATACTTCAACAAGTTGCAACGCTGCAACCACACACGGTAGTTCTGTTTCAACTCGCGCCACACGATTCTAACGAAGCGACGTTCGGTTACATGGAAGTCCTCTCAGCGGTCGCACAGCGATTGCCGACCTATTCCATCTACCCTGGATTGGGTTTGACTCACGGGGCTATTGGTGGCGCATACAGGGACATTCCCAAAGACGTGAGATTGACAGGAGAAATGGCCGCACGGGTGCTCAACGGTGAGCGTCCGGAGAACATTGCCGTTGTGCGCGACTCTGATCTACGGGCCGAAGTCGATTGGCCGGCGCTGCAACACTGGCACATCCCGGCGTCGGCGCTGCCACGGGGCAGTTTAATCCTGGATCGAGAGCCAACACTGTGGGAACGCGACCGGAGATACTTTATTCCAGCCATTGCGCTGATCGCACTTCAAGCGCTGCTGATCATCGGTCTGCTTTGGCAGCGAGCGCGAAAACGCAAGGCTGAGGCTGTGCTTCGGGAGAGTGAGAAGCGCTTCCGCGTGATGACAGATGCCACGCCCGCGCTGGTCTGGATGTGCGATACGCACGGCAAGATCACCTACCTGAACGAACGGCGAGGGGCATTTACGGGTCCGGACCCGGAGGCGGGCTACGGCAACACCTGGACGACCTATGTTCATCCCGATGATCTGGATGGAGTGCTGGAGACGTTATTTCATGCATTGAAGGTGCATCAGCCGTTCTCAAAGGAATACCGGTTGCGCCGCAATGACGGTGTGTATCGCTGGATGTTCGACGTGGCATCGCCGCGGGTCAACGGAGATGGATCGTTTGCGGGATTCATCGGATCGGCGGTCGATATGACCGATCAGAAGCTCGCCCAACAGGCGCTGGAGAAGGTGAGCGGCCAGCTCATCGAGGCCCAGGAGAAGGAACGGAGACGAATCGCGCGAGAGTTGCACGACGATATTTCTCAAAAGCTCGCGCTGTTGTCGATAGAGCTGGAACGCAGCAATCGCGCTCGAAGTGAATCGGCGGCTCCCTCCGAGACCAGTCTTGAGGAAGCGCGGGAACGCTGCGCTGAAATCGCCAGCGATGTGCGAACGCTGGCGCATCAGTTGCACTCGCCGCAACTCGACTACCTGGGCATCGTTGCAGCTGTCAGGGGATTCTGCAACGAGTTAGCGAAAAGGCACGCGGTCAGTGTTGAATTCAAGAACAAGGACGTGCCCGCGAACCTCCCCTACGACGTCTCCCTATGCCTTTTCCGGATCGCGCAGGAAGCACTGCACAATGCCGTGAAGTATAGCGGGGTAACTGATTTCAAGGTGGAGTTATATTGCGTGGCTGATGAACTTCAGCTTGTGATCGCAGACGAGGGCGCAGGCTTCGACGTGCAGGAGGCCAGGCGCAAGGGCGGTCTGGGTCTACTCAGCATGCAGGAGCGCATCCATCTGATACACGGGAAACTCAATGTCGAGTCGGCTCGGGGACTGGGAACCAGGGTCATCGCCACTGTTCCCGGGATCGCGGACGATAGCCCGAGGTGAGACCGGAATAGCGGGGCTGGCATTTATTCAGGCAATCTGGGAGAAATGCGGCGGGAACGGCGGTTCAGCGGCTTTCCGGTGGGGCTACTCGTCAGAAAGAGTGAGACGTAGGCACCAAAATCCATAAATAGCAGAGCGGCTGTAAACTTAGGTCTCACCGGGGCGTCTACCAGAGTGATGGCTGCCTGCACAGCATTGGAACCGATGATCAAGGTCATTGCGGAGGAAGTTGCCGCGCAGGAGTTTGAGACTGTTGTCACCAGCCACAGGGCGCAGATTTTTCGTTTTCTGCTGGCGTCGACACGCGATGTGGACCTGGCCGAGACACTAACGCAGGACTGCTTTCTGAAGGCGCACCGCAACTGGTCGAGCTTTCGCGGCGAATCGAGTGCGTTGACCTGGTTGATGCGCATAGCGATCAACCTGCAGAAGGATCACTGGCGTAACAGGCGGTTGCAGTTCTGGCGGCTTACGCGTACCAACGCAGTCGACCTGGATGAAGCCAGCGACTGGCTGCCGAGCGGCGAGCGTACGGTGGAGCAACGCATGCTGGCGCGGGAACAGGTGGCGCAGGTGTGGCGCTCGGTGGAGAATCTGAGCGAACGACAGCGAACGGTGTTTCTGCTGCGATTTGTAGACGAGCTGGAGCTGAAAGAAATTGCCGCGGCGACCGGCATGGGTGAGGGGACGGTCAAAGCGCATCTTTCTCGCGCTCTGGCCAGGGTGCGGAAAGAATTTGGAGTGATGCGATGAATCACAGGGATGACGACGCAAAGCGGACCGATCAACGAGAAAGCCTCGAGATGCTGGAGCCGGAACTGCGCGAGGCGCTGGGCAATTTCAAGTTGAGCGTAGAGGCGTGGAGCGACGCGATGATCAGCCGTCCGCGCGAGGCGAAGGCTCCGGCTCGTACGAACTGGAGCGCGGTGACCAAATGGGCGCTGGGATGCGTGGTGTTTGCGGGCACAGTCTCCGGCGGTGTGTACCAGAATCACCGGCAGCAGGAAGCTGCCCAGAAGATTGAGGCGGCGCGGATCGCAGCGCAGCAGCAGCAGCGCGAGATGGCCGCCGCCCAGGTGGCGAAAGAGAACGAAGAAGATTTGATGGCGAATGTGGACAGCGACGTGGCGCGAGAGGTTCCGAGTGCGCTTGAGCCGCTGGCAACATTGATGACCGAGGACGAGTCCCAAGGAAATTGAACGACTTGCTGATTTCGAGGAAATTCAGCGAAGGAGAAAGAATTGAAAGTTTTGACGGCAGTACGGTTGGGAATTGCAATGGCGGTTACTTTTGCCGCAGGAGCAGCTTTTGGGCAGGGTCCTCCGAGCGGAACAACTCCGCAGGGGCCGGGACCGGGACAGGGACCGGGCGGACCCGGATTTGGATATCATCGGCCCCCGATGGAGCGGGCGATGCGGGGAGACCGGGGACGGTGGTGGAACAATCCCAAAATTGCTGAGAAGCTGAAGCTCACCGACGATCAGCGCAAGGCAATGGACGATATCTTCCAACAGCATCGCGAGCAGTTGGTGGATTTGCGTGCCACGGTGCAGAAGGCGGAGATCGAGATGGATCCGCTGGTGCGTGCCGATCAGCCGAATGAATCGGCGGTGATGGCACAGATCGACAAGGTGGCACAGGCACGCGCCGAACTGGAGAAGGCCAATGCGCGATTCCTGTTTGAATTGCGCGCCAAGCTGACGCCGGATCAATGGAAACAGGTGCAGGAGTTCCGGCAGAACCACGAGGGAATGCGCGGGATGCATCGCGGCGGCGATGGCAGCCAACCGGGCAATGGCGGTGACCGCAGAGCGCCTGGTCCGCCCCCTGGATCGCCATCGGGACCGCAGGGGATGCTGGATGACGGAGGGCCCGGAGAAAATATTCCTGCGCCCACTGTAAACCAGTAGCGGAGATTTTCCGTCATTGGAAGTGTAAGCAGAGAGCAAATGCGGTTTTAGTCAAAACCGGTGGCGGCAGGAGAGGGCTCCTGCCGCCGAATTTTTTTGGAAACAGGGAAGATAAAGCGGGGAATAGGGACTGGGGACTAGGGACTGGGGACTAGAGACTGGGGACTAGAGACTGGGGACTAGAGACTGGGGACTAGAGAATAGGGACTAGGGAATGACAAGACCGGCGGCGCAGTATTGAGATACTTCAGACGAAAAAAGGGGATGGCCACCGGCATCCCCATTTTTGTTCATCGATTCTGCGATCTCCCGAGAGAGCAAGTGGAGGCGAACGACCTGTACTTGCTCTCTTTACGTCCTAATCCTTATTTCCTCTAATCCCTAATCCCTGCCTTACACGTGCTGGACGGCTTGGGCGAGGTGCGCGAGGCTGGACTTGGCATCGCCGTAGAGCATGGAAGTGCAGGACTTGAAGAAGAGGGGATTCTCGAGTCCTGAGAAGCCTCGGCCCTGACCGCGTTTGAGTACGATCACGCTCTTGGCGCGATCGACTTCGAGAATGGGCATGCCGGCGATGAGGGACTTGGGGTTGTCGCGCGCGTCGGGATTGACGACGTCGTTGGCGCCGATGACCACCACCACGTCGGTCGATGGGAATTCGGGATTGATCTGCTCCATTTCATAGAGTGAGGAATATGGCACGTTGGCTTCCGCCAGCAGAACGTTCATGTGTCCGGGCATGCGTCCGGCGACGGGATGGATGGCGTACTTGACGGTGACGCCGCGGGCCTCGAGGAGCTCTGCCAATTCGCGAACGGCGTGCTGGGCCTGCGCGGTGGCGAGACCGTAGCCGGGGACGAAGATGACGCGGCTGGCGAAGGCTAACTGCATGGCTGCGTCGTCGAGGTTGATTTCGCGCATCACGCCGCCGGAGTTGGTTGTGGCTTCAGCGACGATGGCACCGAAGCCGCCGAATAGGACGTTGGTGATGGAGCGGTTCATGGCCTTGCACATCAGGACGGAAAGAATGAATCCAGAGAAGCCATCGAGGGTGCCGGCGATGATGAGTACGTTGTTGCCGAGGACGAAGCCGGTGGCTGCGGCAGCAAGGCCGGCGTAGGAATTGAGCAGGGACATGACGACGGGCATATCAGCCGATCCAATGGGGATGACGAGCATGACGCCGAAGACGAAGGCCAGGCCGAGCATGATGTAGAAGACGGCAGTCTTTTCAGGATGGGCGATGAAGATAAAGAAGCACGTCGCCATGGTGAGGAAGATAAGGGCATTGACGACGTTCTGGCCCTTGAACTGGATGGGCTTGCCATGGATGATGCCCTGCAACTTGCCCGCGGCGATGAGCGATCCGGTGGTGGTGAGAGCGCCCAGTATCACTTCAAATCCGAGGGCGGTGCGGATGACCGGATGCATTGCGACAGCGTTAACCAGGAATTCGCCGACGCCGACCAGGGCTGCGGCCATCGCGCCGAATGCGTGGGAGAGCGCGGTTCGCTGGGGCATGGCGGTCATGGGAACCCAGATGGCCATCCATGCGCCAATGATGGAACCGATGGAGAGACCGGCGATGATCCACACCCAGGTGACGATGTGAGCGCCGATCAGGGTGCCGATGATGGCGGCGAGCATTCCGCCTTCGGCGAGGAACATACCACGGCGTGCGGTCTCGGGGTGCGACATGCCTTTGAGCGCGAGGACGAAGAGGATGGAAGCGACGAGGTAGGTGGCTTCCATGAAGTAGGTGGACAGGGTCACTTGGCCACCTCAGTCCGCACGGGCTTCGGCTCTTTGCGCTTGTTGAACATTTTGAGCATACGGTCGGTGATGCCGAATCCGCCGACGACGTTGATGGTGGCAGTGGTGACGGCAACAAAGCCGAGAATATGCGCAAACAGCGGATAGTGCGCCGCTCCGGCGAGCACCAGCGATCCGATGAGGGATATGCCGGAGATGGCGTTGGTGGCGGACATCAGGGGCGTGTGCAGCAGAGGCGGCACGCGACTGATGACCTGGTAGCCGAGGAAGGCCGCCAGTGCGAAGACGTAAATCGAAGCGATGAGAACTGCGGGGGTCATGGTCGATCCAAGAGACTGCGGAGTTAGGGTTGTTAGCGGCGCTTTGCGCCGGTTAGCAGTGCTTCGCACCGGTTAGCGAGTTAGCAAGTTAGCGGACTCAGCGGAGTTGCAACCCACGTCTCAAAGCGAGACATGGGGCACCCAGGGTTTCAAATCACCCGACAGCGTTTGATGTTTCCAGTAATTTGACTACGCGCGGATTTACGGGACTGCCTTTGTGAGCGACGCAGGCGCCAGCGAGGACTTCGTCACTCATGTCGATGCTGAGCTCACCCTTCTTTACGATGAGGCCAAGGAAATTCAAAACGTTTCTAGCGTAGAGTGCGCTGGCATCGACGGGGCACTCGGCCGGCAGGTTGAGTGGCGCCATCAGGGTGACTCCGGCGAGCGTTTGGGTGAGGCCGGGGATGGTCAGTTCGCAGTTTCCGCCGGCAGGGGCGGCAATATCGACGACGACGGAGCCGGGGCGCATGGCCTGAACTGCATCGCGGCGAATGAGTCGAGGTGCGGGACGGCCGGGCACCTGCGCGGTGGTGATGATGACATCGGAATGCGCGGCGGTGCGGGCGATGAGGTCGCGACCGCGATTGAGCGCTTCTTCGCTGAGTTCGGCTGCATAGCCTCCGCCACCTTCAGTGTTGATGCCCCCGAGGTCGACGTCGAGAAATTTTGCGCCGAGGGAGCGGACTTGTTCCCCAGCGGCGGCGCGGACGTCATAGGCTTCGACGACGGCACCAAGGCGGCGGGCGGTGGCGATGGCTTGCAGGCCGGCTACTCCGGCGCCGATGACGAATGCCTTTGCGGGCGGGATGGTGCCGGCGGCGGTCATCAGCATGGGGAAGAGGCGAGGCAGGATTCCGGCGGCATTGATGACAGCTTTGTAGCCGGCGACGGTAGCCATGGAGGAGAGCGCGTCCATGGACTGGGCACGGCTGATGCGTGGCACCAGTTCCATGCTGAACAGGGTCACGTGCAGCGCGATGGCTGTGGCCAGCGCCGATGGCGCGTCGAGCGGGCGCAGAAAACCGATAACGACAGCTCCCGATTTGAGCAGGGCCTGGTCGGATGCGCTGGGGGCATTCACGACGGGGATCAGGTCGGCCTCGCCAAGGATCGAGGGGCGATCACCTGTGACCGTCGCGCCGGCGGCGGAATAGGCCTCGTCAGAAGCTCCGGCGGCCTTGCCCGCGCCTGTCTCGACGGCGATCATGATGCCCTGGGCCAGAAGCGATTTGAGGTTTTCCGGCAGCAGGGCGACGCGGGTCTCGCCGGAAGCGGTTTCCTTGAGAATGCCTAAAAGCAATTTGCCTCCGCAGCAGATGGATGGGGTTGGACGAATACAACGGTACGCGTAACGGCGTGTCGCGTCATCCTGAAAAAATTATTGAACCAGAGAGGCCGAGGATCGTGTGATATTGGTCACCTGGGGCGGACAAGAAAGCCATTACAGGGCCAGATTACTCCGAGTGCTACGCTGCTGCCCCGTTTGAGGAGGTCACATGGCGCGTCGCTTGTTCCTGCGTCAGATGCTTGCTCTGCCCTTCTTCGGGATCGTCTCAGGGTGGGGCCAGACAAGCAACCATAAGCAGCTGAATGTCATGATGAAAAGTGCCTGGGGTTCAGACGATCCGACGAAGGCGGCTTTTCCGTTCCTGCACGGCCTCGCGCTCTCAGAAGCTGGTCACACCGTGCAGATATTCCTGCTCGGCGAAGGTGTATCACTCATGCGGCAGTCGGTTTCCGCGGCGGTCGTGCCAGTTGGTTGGCCGCCGCTCGGCGAGACAATGAAGAAAGTGGCGGACCGGAAGGTCCAGATCTACGCGTGCGGTGCGTGCTGTCGAGCGCGAAGTGTGGCGCAGTCCGATCTCGACCTGTGGGGAGCGAAATTCGGCAATCCAGCGATCTTTGTCTCCCTGGTAGAGTGGGCAGACCGCGTAATTACGGAATGATGCAAGGTGTGCAGACGTCGAGAGTCTGCCCGTGAAGATTGCAGGGGCTACTTCGGCAATGGCGCAGTGCCTGTCACCGTGAAGCCGGCTTCGGATTTGGCTTTTGTTTCTTCGGGCTGCGCGCCGCCTAACGTGAGGGTGTAATTGCCGGCAAGGATGGAGCGGTTGCCCTGATCGTCGACGCTTGAAAGAGAGCGCGGATCAATCTTCAGAACCACTTCCTTACTGGCGCCGGGGCCGATCGTGACGCGCTCAAATCCGACGAGGGAGTGAATGGGTCCGCCTTCCTGCGGAGTCTTGACGTAGGCTTCGACGACCTCGTCGCCGCTCATGGTTCCGGTGTTGCTGATGACAACGCTTGCGGTGATCGGATCGCCGGCTTTGAGATTCGAAGACGATAGCTTGATCGGACCGTATTTGAAAGTGGAATAACTGAGACCGTAGCCGAATCCCCAGAGCGGCTTGCCTTGGAAGTAGCGGTAGGTGCGGCCCTTGAGCGAGTAGTCAGTGAATGCGGGCAGGCCGTCGAGCGAGGCGTAGAAAGTGACGGGCAGGCGGCCGGCTGGATTGTTGAGTCCTGCGAGGGTGCGGGCAATGGCGGCGCCACCATCAACGCCCGGATACCAGGCCTCAAGGACTGCGGCCGCGTGTTCATTGGCCCAGTTGAGGGCGACGGCGCTACCGTTCTGCAGAACGACAATGATTGGCTTCCCAGTGGCGGCAACGGCTTCGAGGAGTTTTTGTTGAGGTGCGGGCAGGTCGAGACTGGTGCGGTCGCCGCCGCTGAAGCCAGGAATCTTGATGGGCATCTCTTCGCCTTCGAGTTGCGGCGAGAGGCCGACAAATGCGACTACGATGCTGGCTTCTTTGGCGCGGGCAACGGCTTCATCGAGTTGCGCCTGAGCGGGTGCTTCCCATTTGAGGGTCAGGCCGCCGCCGGACCGATCGGCCGAGTGGGAATATTCAAGTTTGAAATCATGTTCTTTGGTATCGGCGAAGTCGAATTCGATCTTTGTCGGTTTTGCAAAGCTCATCACCGGAGGAGCGGTGGGAGACGCACCGGCCTGCGCATGGAAATTGCCCATTGTGGACAGGTCGAGCCTGGCGCGAAGACTGCCTTCACCGAGCACTTTGCCGTCGAGAGTGAGTCGATAGCTCTCAGCGGGCGAGTAGGGGAAACTGTCGGCGATTTCGAGGGTGAAGACGTAGTGACCGGGTGCGGGCGCGGCGATGGTGCCGCTCCAGCGAACGGAGTAGTTATGAGTGTCGACCTCGGGGGCGGGCTTCGCGTTTTCCCAGTCGGCCTGGACGAGAGGTTCGGTATCGGTGGCGACGGGGCGGCCGGTCCAGTCAGCGGTCGCGAAGAACTCGGTTTTGAGTCCCTTATTGAGTCCGAAGGCGGTGCGAGGGATGGGTACGCCTATACCCTCGGCAAGCGTGGAACCCTGCGCGTAGAGGATGGGCGTGCTCTTGAACTGGTTGAGCATGCCATCGAGCGGCGTGACGGGATGGAGCGGGGTGCCCACGTAGTTGCCGAGGATCGACGGCAAGGAGTCTGCTGTCGGGCCGATGACAGCGATTTTTTCCGGCGCTTTGAGGGGCAATGCGCCGTCGTTCTTGAGCAGGACGATGCTTTCTTCGGCTGCCTTGAGCGATGTCTGGCGATTTGCATCAGATGCCACGGAGGAGAAGGGGATGCGATCGAGTGTACCGGGGGGATCGAACATGCCGAGTTGGAATCGCGCAGTGTAAAGGCGCTCGGCGGCTTGTGTCACAAGGTCTTCAGTGACGAGCCCCTTGCGCACGGCATCGGCAAGGGTGTTGAAGCCGGGTGTCCACATACTGCAGGAAAGATCTGTGCCGGCCTGCAACGAGAGAACGGCGGAGTGCTCGATATCGGGAGTCTTCTTGTGGCCCTGGTTCACGTCGACGATGGCGCCGCAGTCGGAGACCACAAAGCCCTTGAAGCCCCACGCATCGCGGAGATGCTCTTTCAGCAGCATCTTGTTGGTGCAGGCGGGCCACTCGTCGATGGAGTTGTAGGCGCACATCACGGACTGGACGTGGCCTTCGGTGACTGTGGCGCGGAAAGCGGGCAAGTAGGTCTCTTCGAGATCGCGGGGGCTGGGATCGACGTTGAAACCGTGGCGCAGCGACTCGGGACCGCTATGGACAGCGAAATGCTTGCTGGTGGCAACCGCGCGCAGATGCTGCAGATCGTTGCCTTGCACTCCGCCGATGAAAGCGATTCCCATGCGGCCGGTTAGGAATGGGTCTTCGCCGTAGGTTTCCTGTCCTCGGCCCCAGCGGGGATCGCGAAAGATGTTGATGTTGGGCGACCAGAAGGTGAGTCCGTAGAAGATGCGGTGATTGTCTTCGCGCTGCGCCTGGTTGTATTTCGCGCGGGCTTCAGAAGAAATGACGTTGCCCATGCTGCGAACCATTCGTGGATCCCATGTCGCGGCCATGCCGATAGCTTGTGGGAAAACGGTTGCATTCCCTGCTCGCGCCACGCCGTGAAGAGCCTCGTTCGATGTCTGATAGTCGGGAATGCCGAGGCGGGGGATGGCAGTCGCCCAGTCTTCAAGCTGCGTTGCCTTTTCGTCCAGGGTCATGCGTCCGACGAGGTCGTGGGCGCGTTCCTGCGGCGAGAGATTTGTATTGAGGTAAGCAGGTTCTTGAGCGGATGAGTTTGCGGCAAGCAGGGCAAAAGACAAAAGCGAAATAGAAAGCCGGCGAAAAGGCGGCATGGGGCGTTCCTCCGTTGGCTGGGCCCGAGCCGTTTCTGCGAGCAGATCGGTTTCTCTTACGGCAAACATTGCGACGGTGAATACGGCAACAAGCACACGCCGGCGCAGTCATAATTTGACCCGAGAAAAGAAAGTTCAGCCAGAGAAAATGTACTAGGTAGGGGCGGCGATTGGCTAGGTTTATCGGTTTACTCGGCCCAATGTGGCCCGACTTCGAGTGACTAGAGGTCCAGCGCGGATTTCTTTTCCGCGGCGCTCTCCATGCGTTCGAGGATTCTTTCCATTCTGGCAAATTCGGAATGGCCACGCAGTGGTTCGAGGCGGGGATCCGCAAGCATTTGAAAAAACCACGGACATCGCGCTTCGAGAGCGGCGTGCAGTTCGGCAAGGGCTCCTTCGGTATCTCCCAAAGCTGCGCAGATGGGTGCAGTGAAGGAACTCAGAACAAAACGCTCGCGGCTCAGCCATTGCAACCGTTCGAGGATGGAGCGCGCTTCGTCTGTTCGACCGCCCTGGGCAAGGGCGTAGCCATGGACGGCCATGGCGGGGTCAAGATACGGAGAACGCCGAACCAAGTTGTCAGAGACTGAGATGGCGCGGTCCGTATTGCCGTTGAACGCCAGAATGATGGCACCGTAGAGGTTCGTGCTCTCGTGGTCGGGGAAAATATCGAGCGCGTGCTCAGCCTGCGCAATGCTCTTTGCCGCTTCGCCCGACAAGTGATAGGCCCATGCCAGCCGAGCGTTCAGCCAGGGAGAATATGGATCGGCGTGCAATGCCTCATTGAGGATTTCTATGGCCTCAAGAAAGCGACGACGACTCAATGCGAACATTGAGCGGAGCCGTGTGATGGAGGTTTCATGGGGAAGGTGCGCGCTGGTTGAGAAGGCGCGTAATGCTCCTGTCAAGTCATGATCAACGTGAAAACGAATCCAACCCAACGCCGGGAGGATGGCCTCTCCGCCTTCGACGGAGGGCGGGATGGATTCAGCGGCGCGCCTGACCTGCTCCGCTGCCTGGGTTGGCGAAATGAATCCGGAATACGCCTGAATGACGGAGGCGTTTGCCAGATCGATATGGGCGGTATAGAGAGAAGGGTCGAGTTCGATGGCACGCAGCAGATGTTGAATACCGTCCTGCATGCGATGACGTTGCAGGGTCTGCCATTCGTGGTGTCCACGCAGGAACAATTCATAGGCTTCGCGGCGGCCGGGAGTTTCGGTCTTGGTGGCGGCGAGAGAATGACGGCTGGAAAGAAACGAGTCATAGGTGCTGAGGCGAACGAACAGCCGATTTGCCAGCTCCGACTCCAGTCCCGCAGCTCTTGCCTGCGAAACGAGCATGTCTTCGACCCAGATCTGCGTGCCGTCGGTGACACGAATCATCTCTGCGCGGAGGCGAAAGTTCGAAGGCAGCGAGCGAAGGGTGCCGGTGAGGACGAGGTCAGCCTGCAGGGCTTGACCCACTTGATGCGCGGTCATTCCGCGGGCTGAGAGAGAAAAGGCAGAATCTCTGGCGAGCACGTGGACCGGGCAAAGTGGATCGGCGGTGAGAAGGGAAATGGTTTCTTCTGCGATGGATGATCCGAGATAGATGGGCACATTCATCTCAACCGAAAACGGCATGATGACCAGGCGCGGTCGTCCTTCTGGCATTTCGAATGTGCTCTTGTGCACTTCGACAGAAATCCGGTAACCGCGCTTGTAGACGGTCTGAATGTAATCGTCGGGTGCGAGCAACTCGCGGAGAGAAGACAAGCACTTGGGCACGCTGTCGTCGGTCACGTGCACATCGCCCCACAACGCCGTCTTCAATTGCCGGTGCGTCACGATTTGTCCGGCATGTGCCAGCAGCAGGTTCAGTGCAGCCAATTCCTTGGGTGGGAGATGAATGACTTCGTCCCCGCGAGTGAGGGTGCCGTCGGCTTCGAGGTGCAGGTTTCCAAAAGTGAAAGTGCGACCCGGTAAATCGGGAGAACTTGATGCCGTATTGGACTGAACCATCATCTTCCTCTGAGTTTCGGAAAACACGCCCTTTGGGATTCACTGAACTCCAAAGGCAGATGACCTCGTTTGGCGATATCGGTCTGTGTCGAAACCGAGGGGAACAATAGAAAGAACTCCTCCATTCACAATCAGTTGGTGTCGCGACAGCTTTGAATCTCGCACCAATTATGTATCTAAACTGCAACATAGACGTGTGATGAGCAAAGGGTTTTGGGCAGAGTTTTGGTAACGTATTGCGAAGTTACCGCGTGAGTTTCGTAATGGGAAAAATAGACCTTTATTTATTGCGGAGTACGAACATATTCCTTGGAATTACAGGCAGACTGAAACAAACCCTCCTGTGAGTGATAAGTCGATCAACGTACGAGACCTGCCGACAGGGCAGGTCTCGTGGTCAGCGGGAAGTGAAAGGATGCTTGATCTGGCGGGTTTCAATACTTCGATTTGATTGCGTAGGTGAGGCCCATCGTGAACTGGAACGAATTGTGTTTGGTGGGCGGCTCTGCAAGAGGCGTGTTGTTGAGATAACTATCCAGAGTTCCCACGGAGAAGCTCAGGTTTTTGTAAGCGGGAAACGCGAGCGTATTGGTTTCATTTGCGGAATAGGCGTGCGGGTCATTAAACGCGGGGATGAAAGCGAGGCCCTGCGTGTAGGTTACAAACTTGCGATGAAGTATGTAGGACAGGGAGATCGTGGATCCGACCAGATTCAGGTTGCTTGACGAACTGGAGATGAACTCCTGCTTTTCATACTGAATGGTCGCTTTCAAGTCAGCTTCCTGGCTAGGCGTCTTCAAAACAGTGAAGCCAAAGCCACCGCCATAGATTTGTTGCAGTGCGAGATCCTGGGCGTAGTTGTGATCGAAGGCGACCTGGCCGAGGGCGAAGAAACGCGGCGAGAGGAATTCGTCGCGTTCAGCGCCTGCGTGGAAGAGAGCGGACTTGGTCACCACAGCGGGGACGAATGTGGGAGGCGTGATTCCCGTTCCAGGAATGGTGTAGGAGGGTTGCGTTATTTTTCCGTAGGAGCCGATGAAGCCCACGGAGGTGCGATTGCGCGGCGACAGCCAACTCGCGGTGGGCACAACGCGCACCAGGTCGACGGCGCCGGAGACGGCGTACTGGTTCTGGGTTGCGGAGACGATCGAGGCACCAGCGGTGGCTGCTCCATTCCATGCGCTGAAGAAGCCGGGATGGTGATAGAGCTGCTTATCCAAGGTGGCCTTGTCCATGATGAATTCCGCGTTGGCGACGGGAATGGGCGCGGGAGCTGCAGCGTTTTCGGTGTGCAGTGTGACTGACTTGTCTGCCACGTCGATTGTGCCGGTGGGGAGGGCAGCGGCGCCTTTCTTCCCACGTATCTTCGTGCTCTTGTCGAAGACGGCGAAGTTGCCGTTGGTGTGCAGTTCCTTGATCTTGTCCCAGTCGAGCGTGACGTCACCCAGAGGATCGGAATGGAAGGTTACCTTCCCATCTATCGCATTGACGAACTTGCCGTGAAGGGTGTCTCCGTTGCTGAGAACGAGAACATCAGGCGGCGCGGCTGCCGCTTGTGCCCCTAGGCGCAAGGGACATGCCTGCACGAAGAGCAGTATTGCGATCGCCAAAACGTTATGAGCGCGGTGATTGGTTTGGAGAGAGGTGGCGGCGGGACGAAGGAGGAAAGACGGAAGCAGGGTCATGGGGGGTGATCCTTTTTCAGAGATTTGACGGCCTATTGTGGTCGGATCATCGAACGTTTCCCGAAGTAGACCTTATGCTAAAACGTTATCCCCCAATGCGCCACCCTGCAGATTTCAGAAATCCTTCAGCAGATGGAAAACGGATTCGCGGAAGACTCCTGCTGCGAGGTAATTCCAATGGCGAATCAACCGTCGTATGCGCGGTGGGCGCTTGAACCCTACAGCATCGGTATGAAGCTGCGCACACTGCGTACGCAAAAGCATCTGACGCTTTCGCGGCTTGCGGTAGAAACCGGCCTGTCGACCGCATTGCTGTCAAAACTTGAAACCGACCGGATGATTCCGACGTTGCCGACCCTGGCGAATATCTGCCGGGTATACGGAGTTGGACTGAGTTATTTCTTTGCCGATGCTGCGAAGCACACCTTGGCGATCACGCGAAGGGCCCATTTAATTGGCAATGGGAGAGGCCAGGAAGCTGTAAAAGAGGTGCTGCTGCACTCCTTGAACGCGAATTCGCGGCTTGTGGCGAAGATGATCGAGTATCCACCGGGAGCTACCGGAGTGATGTCGGAAGTGGGGCATCCTGTGTGCAGCGTGGTGTATGTGCTCGAGGGGGAGCTGCAACTGGATTCAGGCGGAATGCATGAAGTGCTGGGAATCGGCGACTGCGCGTACGTGGATAGCGACATGGCCATTGCGTGGAGCGCGGGAGGAACAGCGCGAGGTCGTGCGCTGGTAGTGACACCCGGAACTCCACACGAAAGCTAATGGCGTGAATGGCAGGTTGGAGAGCGTGGCTGGCTGGGCGCCGGGTTTTACCGCTCAGGCGTGGTGTCTGTAGGATGTTCTGGGCATTCAAGGACGAAGGGCAAGGACACCGAGACTATGCGACCTAACCTGAACCTGATGAAGGCGACTCTGACTGGAGCGCTCGGCGGTCTGCTTTTCGGCTTCGACACGGTTGTCATCTCCGGGATTATCGATTCCGTGGTGAAACTGTATGGGCTGAGTGACTACGGCAAGGGATGGACAGTCGCAATCGCGCTGATCGGCACGGTGGTGGGTTCGTTCAGCGCGGGGGTGGTGGGGCACAAGCTGGGTTCGCGGGAAACACTTCGGCTCACGGCGGTGCTGTATATATTGTCGGCGGTGGGCAGCGCGCTGGCTTGGAACTGGCCATCGCTGATGGTGTTCCGGTTTATTGGCGGGCTGGGGATTGGGGCGTCGTCAGTGTTGGGGCCGGTGTATATTGCCGAGCTTGCTCCGGCCAAGTGGCGGGGGCGGCTGGTGGGCGCGTTTCAGTTCAACGTGGTCTTCGGCATCCTGGTTGCTTACACGTCGAACTACCTGATCCGGCTGCTGCATCTGGGCGCAACGGAATGGCGCTGGCAGGTGGGCGTTGCGGCCGTTCCAGCCTTGGGTTTCCTGATACTGCTGTTCGGGATTCCGCGCAGCCCGCGGTGGTCGGCTTCGCGCGATCGCATTGATGAAGCGCTGGCCGTGCTGAAGCTGATGGGTGAGCCGGAACCGGAGGCGGAACTGGCGGACATTCGCAAGGCGCTTGCCGAGGAGCATGCGACGGCGCACGAGCCGGTGTTCCGGTGGAAGTATCGCTATCCGCTGTTTCTGGCGATCACCATTGGCGCATTCAACCAGCTGGCAGGGATCAATGCGATTCTTTACTACCTGAACGATATCTTTCAGGCGGCGGGATTCAGCCAGTTGTCAGGCGACCAGCAGGCGATCGCGATCGGGTTTACTAATTTGATTTTCACCATGATCGGGATGACCTTGATCGACAAGGCGGGCCGCAAGACACTGCTGCTAATTGGTGCGGCGGGTACAGCGTCTTGCCTGGCGGGTGTGGCGTGGATCTACCGAAGCAATGCGCACCAGGGCATGCTGGTGTGGCTGCTGATCGGGTATATCGCTTTCTTTGCAATGTCGCAGGGTGCGGTGATCTGGGTGTATATCGGCGAGGTGTTTCCGAATCGAGTGCGGTCAAAGGGCCAAGGCGTAGGGAACGCCAGCCACTGGACGATGAACACGATCATTGCGCTGACATTCCCGTGGGTCGCGTCGCACCTGGGGCAGAGCGTGCCGTTTGTCTTCTTTTCAGTGATGACGGTGGTGCAGTTCCTTACCGTGCTGTTTGCTTACCCGGAGACGAAGGGGCAGACGCTGGAAGCCTTGCAGAGAAAGCTGGTCGCGGCGGACTGAAACCCGCTCATCGCGATAAAACCGCCATGAACGGGGCACATTTTTCGAGGAGAATGCTTAGAGTTGATGGGCGGGTCGCCTGCCGTCAGAGCGCTAAGATGCACCTACCCTGAAAGCAAATATGTTCGATCGTACGTTTTTCGGAATCATCGTCCCGGCGGCTTTGGTCTTCTCTTCCACGCCGCTTCAGGCGCAGTCTGCTGCGGAGTCAACGGCGTATACCGTCGTGGTGCGATACCAGATCACAGGCAGTGCGCTCCGGACCACCTACCGCCTTGGGTCGAAGGTTCTCGTCGATCAAATCCCGTCACCTGGAATCCCTCCGAGCGCCACCCGTGCTGCCCCGACGCGCACTCTCTACTTCCTGGATACCGGCCAGACCTTCTCCTGGAAGCCCACCAATACCACGGGCGCATGCACGCGCGGCAGCTTTCAGGGCGACGCATGGCTCGATCCTTTCTCTGGCGCCGCAGACCTCGCAATGCCTGACGTGACGCAGGTTGGCTCCGAGACCATTCACGGCATCGCGGCCAAGATCCTGGTCTCCAAAGCCAAACCCGGCATCAGGCTCTGGGTCGATCCGAAGACAGGGCTTATGCTGAAGGCCGAGTTTACGCCGCCGTCGTCAAACAAGGCCGTCCCTTACTTCGAAGTCACCGAGGTGCACCTTGAGCCGCCGCCCGCTGCACTTTTCGAGGTCCCCGCGCGGTGCGCATCCGAACCCCAAGCGTCGAAGAGTGCACATCGGCCTGACTGAAACTTCCTATGTGCCGGCCTCAGTGAGATTCCCGAGCAAATGCCTGGTTAGGATGGAAGTCTGGCCGGACGCGAAGCGGTGATCAATATCACGACACGAACCGGGCTTTTGGACCTATATGTAACGGTAGAAGCTCGAGCGTGGGTTATATTCCTGCCGCGCCCGGAGCTCCCCAGCGAGGGCTGTATGGAACAAATCGCGAATCCGATTTCGGAGCAGGTGAGGGAAGTCGTCGAGGCCGTTGTTGAGGCGCTGCGCGTGCCCAAGCCTGACGAGCTTTCCCCATCGGCGGCATCGAGTTCGTTTGAGGCGGAGGCCTTGCGGGCGGAGATCATTCGCGCGGGACGAAAGCTTTGGGAGCGGCAGTACGTGGACGGCAACGGTGGGAATATCAGCTGCCGGCTGGGCACGAAGTACGTATTGTGTACGCCGACCATGATGAGCAAGCGCGACATGGAGTCGGCGGATATCTGTCTTTCGGATATGGACGGGAATATCGTGGCCGGGGATCGGTTGCGCACCAGCGAATTGCTGTTGCACCTGGAAATTTATCGCGCCAATCCGCGGGCGCGGGCGGTGGTGCATTGTCATCCGCCGTATGCGACTGCGTTTTCGCTGACGGGAACGCCGCCGCCGGTGGGGCTGATTTCGGAGTACGAGATTTTTATCGGGCCTGCGGCCCTGGCGCGTTACGAGACGCCGGGTACGCATGCGTTTGCGGAGACGGTGTTGCCATTCGTGCAAAACCACAACACGATCCTGCTGGCGAATCACGGGGTGGTCTGCTGGAGCGATACGGTGACGCATGCGGAGTGGCTGACGGAGATTCTTGAGTCCTATTGCAAGACCTGTGTGATTGCAAAGCAGATTGGAAAGCCGCTGATCTATATTCCGGACGACAAGATTCAGGAGATTCTGGCGCTGAAGCGGAAGCTGGGATTTCCGGATGCGCGAATGGAGCCGCTGCCTGCGCCGGATGCTGTTAGTGCACCGGTGAACCATGAACTGGAGAAGCTGGTTCGGCAGGTGGTATCGCGGCTGGAAGAACGATAGCTGCTGGGTTTACCGATGAGTAATTGACGGGTTGTCCACAATTCGACCACGACGCTCTCGATGAGCGCCGACGCCCACCTTCTGCATAGAGCACTTGGCGCTATAATCGACCACTCCAAAACGTCAAGCCGCTAGGAGCTTTGCATGATTCTCGCCGTCGGTTTCGCGATCATAGGAGTTTTTGTTGTGCCTTTGATTTTTCAGTTGCTCTGGAACGTTACCGTGCCTGAGATTTTCGGATTGAAGAGAATAAGATACTGGCAAGGTTTCCGTCTGCTTCTGATCGCAAGTATGATTTTCGGCGCAGGTAGTTTTGTTCATTTCAATTTCAACAGATAAGCTAACGGACCAGTAGGTGCGGTCTCTTTGCTCGCCGGGGCGAGTGACCGTCAACCCGGACGTTATATTTCCGTTACTGCCGGTTGGGCCACCACTCTTCCCAAACGTGCCTGCAGAATGCGATTATCACGCAGCCATCGCGAATAGGAGCCTTTCATGCGCAGACGTTCTCTGTGGCCGAGGCACGTGATAACCAAGCAAGACAGACAAATGCGCTTGCCGTTGTGGGCATATCCCTGGGTCCTGGGCGGCGCGTTCCTATTGGCTTCGCTGCTCCACCATTTTGGCAGGTTGGCACTTGCGCGTCCCATCGTGTTCTCAGTTTCGATAATTATCATAGCCATCGCGATGAGGTGGACGCTGAGAGGGCATAGGTGGTTCTGGATCACGATGGCCTTCCTCGCGGCGCTTCATGTCCCATTGATTCTCTTTATTCCGTGGACCACCAAGTGGATTCCGGCTCTTGTTCTTACGCCCATCGGCATCGCGGATTTGTACGCGATGCTCTCGGTTGTTGCGATTGTCGGGAACTTCATTGAAGGGCCGAAGCCCGCCGAAACAAGAGAGGCATGAGTCGTTTCGCCCGAATCACCGCCAACCCGTCAATTACTGGTTGGTAAACAGCGCGCCTTCGCGGAGGCGAAGGCGAGAAAAAAGCGAAACATGCTATACTGAGTTTGCGCTCAGTGATTTGGACGTGAGCGGCGGTTTGCCCCTTCGTATTAAGGCAATTCAGCCTGGCACAGATTTCCCCCAAGCCCCTACTTACTCGGGCCCCCAGGGAACGAACTTTGTTTCATGGGGTGATTAGAGCGTAACCACCTCCGGCTGGAGCAGTGTTGCTTCAGCAGATTGTAGAGTGTGGTGCCGGACGGCAATGAGCCCAACGGCGGCAGAAGTAGCGTGTGGCAGGTCCGGACCTCAGAGAATTTAGAAAAATCTGATGGTCAGTTCCCGGGACGTATTTGGTTCTCCCTTACGCATAAATTGAAAAGCGGGCGCGCACTCAGGCAGGACAAGTGTGTGCGGCTGCAAGGTCGGGTTCCGATTGCAGGCCCCAGGGAAGACGGGCTCCGGGATCCAGGAAATGACGATATTTTGACGACACAGTTTTCGCAGGTCCAGTTTGCGCAATTTGGGCTTTCGGCCGCCCTGATGGCGCGGCTTAACACTAACAATTTTGTAACCCCGACGCCGGTACAGGCGGGCTGCATTCCTCCGGCTCTCGAAGGCCGCGATGTGCTGGCGACGGCGCAGACCGGAACCGGCAAGACGCTGGGATTTTTGATCCCGATCGTGGAAATGCTCCAGAAGGTGCACGACCGGAACGCGGCACAGGCGCTGATTCTGCTCCCGACACGCGAGCTGGCGATGCAGGTGGAAGCGGCTTTCAAAGTCATTCGAACCAGTTCGCAGCAGACCGTGGCACTGGTGGTTGGCGGGATGCAGGAACGCCCCCAACTGGACGCGATTCGACGCGGAGCGCGGCTGATTGTCGCCACCCCCGGCAGGCTTGAGGACTACCTCAAGCGCAAGCTGGTGCGGATGGACCAGATCCAGATGCTGGTTCTGGACGAAGTGGACCGGATGCTCGATATGGGCTTCCAGCCGGCGATCGCCCGCATCGCTACAACGCTGCCGCAGTCGAGGCAGACACTTTGCTACTCCGCCACGCTGGAAGGCGCGGTGAAGGAAGTGGCGCGCAAGTATCTCAATAACCCGGTCCGCATCGAGATCGGCTCGGTGTTGAAGCCGGCGGAGAATGTGGAACTGCGCACCTTTGAAGTGGCTGCCGACAAGAAGCAGGAGTTGCTCGAACATCTTCTGGACTCAGAGAAGGGTAGCTTTCTGGTTTTCGTGCGGACGAAGCACGGGGCGGATCGCGTGGCGCGCAGGCTTAGCCGTTCGGGCTGGTCGGCGACGCAGATTCACGGCGATCGCTCGCAGTCGCAGAGGAATTCAGCTTTGCGGAGTTTCTCTGAAGGCCATCACCGCGTGCTGGTTGCTACGGATGTTGCCGCTCGCGGCATCGACGTGGCCAACGTGGCGCACGTGATCAATTTCGACATGCCGAAACTGGCGGAAGATTTTGTTCACCGTGTCGGCCGCACGGGGCGCGCATCGGCCAAGGGTGTTGCTTCGACCTTTGCTGGACCGGCGGAGCGGGGCGATCTGCGCAAGATCGAGCGGACACTGTCTATCCAAATGAAGCGGTTCAGGGTTAAGTCCATGAGCGAAACAGCGGCGTAAAAGCAGCTATCAGCCGTTAGCTTTTAGCTGTTAGCTAACCACCCGGAACCGAATCTGGTTCCGGGTGGTTTCATTTTTGAAGTTTGTTCGATGCCGGTGAAACAACAGCAAAAGCAGATCCTTCGCGTCGCTTACCCCACGTTGTGGGGCCCCAAGCTGCTCCGCTCAGGATGACACTGGGGCTTTGTCAAGCCTCATTTCGTATGATGTTTGCGGTGTCTGAGAGGATGATGATGCGATCTTGGAAGATCGGACTGCTGGTTGCATTTCTGTTGGCTGGTTTGTTCGGGCGGATTGCGTATCCGCAGAGCTCAACACCAGGCAAATCGACGACCGATGCGGCAGCAGCGGCTGCGCCTATAAAACCGATGAGCGATGCGGAGAAGGCGGAGATGGCGGAGCGGGTTCGAGGCGAGGCGCTGCATGCGTGGAATGGGTACAAGAAGTATGCGTGGGGACACGACGCGCTGAAGCCACTGACTCTGAAGCCATTCGATTGGTATGGCGAGGGGCACAGCCTGTTGATGACGCCGGTGGATGCGCTGGACACGCTGACGCTGATGGGACTGAATCCGCAGGCGGATGAGGCGCGGACACTGATCGATACGAAACTGAATTTTGACCAGGATATTTACGTCAAGGATTTCGAGATCACGATTCGGTTGCTGGGGAGCTTGATCTCCTGCTACGAGATGACAGGGGACAAACGGCTGCTGGAGCTGGCCGATGACCTGGGGCGGCGGATGTCTCCGATGTTCGACTCGCCGACAGGGATGCCGTACGAGTATGTGAATCTGCACACGGGCGCAGTGCGAGGAACGAAGAGCAATCCGGCGGAGATTGGCACGCTGCTGCTGGAGTACGGCATGCTGGCGCGGCTTACGGGCAAGCAGAATTACTACGACATGGCCAAGCGCGCGGTGGTGGAGCTGTACAAACGGCGGTCTGCGATTGGATTGGTTGGGTCGGAGATCGATGTGGAGTCAGGGAAGTGGACCGATCCCACGGCCGGCATCATGGGCGGGATCGATTCGTACTATGAGTACTTGTTGAAGGCCTCGATTCTTTTTGATGACAAGGATTGCGCGCGGATGTGGCTGGAGAGCGTGACGGCTATCGACAAGTACCTTGCAGACGACCAGCCCACGGGACTCTGGTATGGGCAGGCGGATATGAACAGCGGACGGCGGACCCATACGTTCTATGGCGCGCTCGATGCGTTTTTCCCCGCGGTGCTGGCGCTGGGGGATGATGTTCATCGGGCGGCGGAACTTCAGGACTCCAGCTACAGGATGTGGAACCTGGCGGGCATTGAGCCGGAGACGCTGGATTACGCGAAGATGCAGATCACGAGTCCGAATTACGAATTACGGCCGGAGATCATCGAATCGACGTACTACCTTTACCACTACACGCATGATGCGAAGTACCTGGCGATGGGGCGGACTTATTTTGAGGGGCTGGTGAAGTATTGCAGGACCGATGAGGCGTATGCGGCGCTGGCCGATGTGCGCACGAAGCAGAAACGGGATTCGATGGAGAGTTTTTTCTTTGCGGAGACGCTGAAGTATCTGTATTTGCTGTTTGCGCCGGAGTCGACGCTGGAGTTTGATTCGGTGATCTTTAATACGGAGGCTCATCCGATGAAGCGGGGTTTGGGGTTGAAAGCGCGGGATTGAATGGAGTCAGCACATCGAGAGAATGAGAGCCAGATGAAGATCGGGAAATGGATAGGATTCGCTGGTTTCATCATTTTTGGGGTATTGGCAGGACTTAGAATTCCCGAGGGCAGCACGTCTGTGATGGGTGCTTTGAGTATGCTTTGTTTGGTTTTGTGTTTGAGATACACTCGACTACTCAAAAAAAACGCAGCGAAGAATTCAGACTGACCCACTACCCCCAGCTGCATTTCGTTGACTCTGCATCCTGATTCGGTTATCCTAAGGGTCTTGTGCGGTGTTGCGCCTGGGGTCTGTTGTGGGCCCTCATAGACGGTTTCAAGTCGATGAGGAGATGAAGTTTAGCCCGGACCCGGCTGATTGAACCCCTTAATTGGATTCGACCAGAACAGGCACCTTCGGCTGGTACAGCAAGCTAAGTCCAGCAGAGTCAGGGCCCTTGTTGAGGGCAAGCGCCGCGGTCCTCACCCGAACAGGATTGTTTGGAAGTGGGCGGAAATCAAGTCCATGCGCGGATGCCATGGACCAAGGCGCTATGCGCTGCAGTTTTTGAGTTGATAGAGGGCAGGAGAGAGATGAGCACCTTTGTTCCGAGCGGCAAGGATATTGACCGCAAGTGGTATGTAGTGGATGCCAGCGGCCAGACCCTGGGGCGCCTGGCGACCAAGGCGGCGGATGTGCTGAGCGGCAAGCTGAATCCTAAGTATGTGCCGTACATCGACATGGGCGATCACGTGATCGTGATCAACGCCGAGAAGATTCGCCTGACGGGCCTGAAGGCCCAGAGCAAGGTTTATCGCCGCTACACGGGATTCCCCGGCGGACTGCGCGAAGAGGAATTTACGCGCTTGCTGGCCCGCAAGCCGGAGAAGATCCTGGAAGAGGCGATCAAGGGCATGTTGCCGAAGAGCAAGCTGGGCCGCGCGATGGGATCGAAGCTGAAGGTTTATCGCGGAGACAAGCATCCGCATTTTGCGCAGCAGCCGGTGGCTTTGGAAGTGGGATCGCGGAGCTTTTAAGTTGTCAGCCGTCGGCTTTCAGTTTGGAATTGCTGGCGCCAACGGTAGAGGCAGGAACGAAGCGGAATTGGAAAACTAGCTGAAGGCTGAGAGCTGAAGGCTAAGAGCAACAAGAGCTAAAGCAACAAGAGCTAAGAGGATTGAATGGCAGATCTGGTTCAGTATTACGGGACGGGGCGCCGAAAGTCGGCGATTGCCCGTGTTTTTCTGCGTCCGGGCACCGGAGAGTGGAAGGTTAACGGCAAGCCCTTCGAAGAGTACTTCGTCACCGAGCAGCAGCGTGTGGCCGCAAAGCGCACCCTGGTGGTTGCAGAATTGGCGTCTAGCTTCGACGTGGTGACTACGGTTTCGAGTGGCGGCGTATCTTCGCAGGCCGACGCGGTGAAGATGGGCATTGCCCGGGCCCTGGTCCTTTTCAATCCGGAGCTGCGCAAGCTGCTCAAGGCTGAAGGCCTGATGACACGCGATGCTCGCCAGAAAGAACGGAAGAAGTACGGACAAAAGGGCGCACGCAAGCGGTTCCAGTTCAGCAAGCGCTAGCGCTTGCAGTTCTGAGTTTGTAGTTTCGAGTTCGTAGTTTTGAAGCTACTGTGAACTTCGAACTTCGAACTATGAACTTTGAACTCGGTAGTTAAATCTCCCGCGAGAGCGGGTTTCAATCCGGGCCAGACGAAGGTTAGTCCGGATGCAATCCACGAAGGAGGCCAATGGCCACGATCACAATGAAGGAGCTGCTCGAAGCGGGTGTTCACTTCGGGCATCAAACGAAGCGCTGGAATCCCAAGATGAAGGAATACATCTTCGGCGAGCGCAACGGTATTTACATCATCGACCTGCAAAAGACGCTCAAGCTGTTCAAGGATGCGTCGAAGTTTGTCACAGAACTGTGCGCGAGCGGCAAGACGATTCTTTTCGTCGGCACCAAGCGCCAGGCACAGGATGCAGTTGCCGAAGAGGCCAATCGCGCGGGGATGCCGTACATCAACCAGCGCTGGCTGGGCGGACTGCTGACGAACTGGGTGACCGTGCAGAAGTCGGTGAAGCGCCTTCAGGAATTGGATGATATGGCCACGGACGGCCGGTACGAGCTGCTGACCAAGAAGGAAGTGATTCGGCTGGAGCGCGAGCGCAAGCATCTCCAAGCCAATCTGGCCGGCATCAAGAATATGAAGCGCCTGCCCGATGCGCTCTTTATCGTGGACTCGAACAACGAGGCGATCGCGGTGAAGGAAGCGCGCAAGCTGGGCATCCCGGTGGTAGCGGTGGTGGATACCAACTGCGACCCGACGGTGGTGGATTACGTGATTCCCGGCAACGACGATGCGCTGCGTGCGATTCGCCTGTTCACTTCGAAGATCGCTGATTCGGCGGCCGAAGGTGTGAACCTGGTGGGCGACAAGGCGTTTGCGGCGGAAGAGGCTCCGGCGGCCGAGGGCGAAGCTGCTGTGGCAGTCGAAGCGGCCCCGGCAGAGGATGTCGATTTTGACGCGGCGCTTGGGGCAGGCGTTCGCAAGGCTCCGGCGGCGGAAGCGGCAATCGACGAAGAGGAAGTGGTCGAACGCGCCCTCTAAATTTTTAAGCAGACCGAGACAAGCGTGGCCGCGCCGTCTGGTTGCCACGCTTTTCTTTTGGCAGCACCTGCGGTGCGGCCAATCCGGCGAAGCATATTGGCTGTTCGGAAGGTGATAGCCGAGTCGACTGCCGATAGTTTCAACGTAATTTTGAATTGGGGAAAAGAGAAGGAAGCGAGATGAGTGTGGCAGAGAAGATAGATGCAAAGTTGGTGAAGGATCTCCGTGAGAAGTCCGGCGCGCCGATGGGCGACTGCCTGAAGGCACTGCAGGAGACCAAGGGAAATATTGAAGAGGCATTCGTTGTGTTGCGCAAGCGCGGCATGGCCTCAGCGCAGAAGAAGGCAGCTCGCACGACGAATGAGGGCGCGGTGGGCACCTACATCCATGCGGGCGGCAAGATCGGCGTGATGGTGGAAGTGAACTGCGAGAGCGACTTTGTGGCGCGCACCGACGACTTCCAGGAACTCCTGAAGGACATCGCGATGCATATCGCCGCGAGCGATCCGCGATATATCAAGCCTGAGGACGTGAGCGCCGAGGATATGGAACGCGAGAAGGACATTTATCGCGCTCAAGCGGCCGCGAGCGGCAAGCCTGCGAACATCGTGGAGCGCATGCTCGAGGGCAAGATGGCGAAGTTCTATGAAGAGGTTTGCCTGCTGGAGCAGCCGTTCATCAAGGACCAGGCTGTGAGCATCAAGGAATTAATTGCGCAGAAGGTCGGCAAACTGGGCGAAAACATCACGGTGCGGCGCTTTGCGCGCTTCAAGGTTGGCGCGCCGGAATGGACCGTGTCGCAGACTAAGGCGGCGGAAACAGCGGAGTAAGTCAACAGCTTCAAAAGATTGGTTCCCTGAACAGGGGATGCAATCGGCAAATGCCCGGGGCCTGCGCTCCGGGCATTTGTTTTTCGGGCGCGGCCTATTCAATTAAAGGTGCGCCATGCCGATCGCATCGAGAATCCGTCGAGCAGAAAAAACGGGAGCTCTAAAGCTCCCGTTTCATCCGTCCACTGAAGGGCTACGACCTGCGAACTCTTCAGAAGTTGAGCTTCAAAGCGAACTGTCCGAACCGCCGTTCATCGTGATTCCCTCCGGTGGCCAGCGTTCCAAGGCCGCCCTTCAGTAGATTCACTTCGATTGGCGTGGTTGTCGGGGAGAAGTAAGCAAGATTCGTCGTGTTCGTATAGAAATTGTGGTGGTTGAGAAGATCAAACCCCTCCGCACGGAACTCCAGGTTCATGCGTTCTTTCAGCGGGAATGTCTTGTCGACAGCCATATCGTAATTCCACGCTCCAGGTCCTCGGAACGAATTCCGCCCCGTCATGTTGGAGGGATACGGTCCGAAGTCCGAAATGCCGAGAGTCGAGTTGAGAGGCGCGAAACTCGCGGGAACCGGCACCGACAGCCCGTTGTAGAGGTTTGGCTGCCCTGCATTCTGTGGAGAGTTGCTCACCTTGTAAGCCGTGATCGGCGTCGCTGGTGTAAGGCGAGGCACCTGATAGAAGTTGTAATCGTTGTTGTAGTCGTACACCGAGAATGGAATGCCGGTGCGAACCGTGTAGATGCCCGACAAAGTCCAGCCTCCCAACGCCTGCCCTTCAATGCCACGCTGACCTTTGAACCAGGGTGTGGCCCATATTGGTGAGAGCGACAGCCGATGGCGAATGTCGAAGTCAGAGGATCCCCAGTCGAGTCCCGGATCCAGGAAATTGGTATAGCCGAGCGAACCAATATAGCCTGACCCGCCTTGGAGACTGTCGCTGAAAGTCGAGCTGATGTCGTCCAACGAATGGGAGTAAGTGTAGTTCCCGACCACGTCCAGACCTGTCTTCCTGATATTCAGCGCCTGGAGCCGGACATTCAGAGCGTGGTACGAACTCGCGCCGAGGCTGCCGCGCATGTTGATATCCGAGTATTGATTGTTAGGCCGGTTGAGGCATGGCGCCGCGCAATCAGGAGAACTCGCGAAGCTCAGCGGGTCACCAAGGTAAGCCTGGCCCGCACCGATCAGATTAACGTTCTCGAGATCATAGAGGTGAACGCCGCGGGCTCCGCTGTAGGAAAGTTCGACAACTGTACCGGGAACGAGTTGCCGTTGCAGCGCCAGACTCCAGAACTGAGTTTGCGCAATATTGATATTCGGATCAGGCATGCGCAGTTCCGCCGGCGGCAGATAGCTCGCTGGTCCGGGCGCGCCGAGTGGGCCAAGACTGCTATTCGTGATCCCGACCGAGCAACCGGGCGTGGAAGGCTGGCAAACTGAATTCAGCACCTGACTCGCTGGCGGATTGAAGCTTGCGTTATAGGTCACGTTGCCGAAGTTGCGTTCATAGCTGATCCCGTATCCTCCCCGAAGGCTCGTAATTCCGTTCCCGCTCAGATCGAGGGCAAACCCGACACGAGGCGCAACTGTTCCCCACCGCGGTCCCCAGAACTGTCCCACCGGACTCTGATTCGCGATGAACACTCCGCCAGTCCGCACCTGCTGGTAGATCCCCGCACCGGAACCGAAGTAGAAGTTCGAGTCCAGACTCTGGTTGTTGTTGTGCTGCACTCCGTAATGCTCATAGCGCACGCCATAGTTGAACGTGAACTTGGGCGTCAGCTTGAAACTATCCTGTGCATAGATGGCCCAGTCGTTATAGCGATAGCTTCGTGCGACGCTAGGGTTGGTCAGCGGTGGAGTGATTGTGCAGTCCGGTGTCCCGATCGCATCTCCAGGCGAGGAGGGCGATCCGGCGTTGTTGCTCTGCCAGAAACCGGGGTTTACATGGCAGGGGAGCTTGTCTTGTGGGTCGAGCCTGGCCTGGAAGGAAATCAACTGGCTGCCGATCGAATTTCCTGCGACATTCAACAGGTCATTCATGCTGTCCTGAGTGCCGGCACCCAATTGTTCGACCGCCTGAATGTAAGCCCCATACGCATAGTTCAACTGGATATAGGTCCAGGTGCCGCCGAAGCGCATGGAATGACGACCCTTGATCCAGGATAGGTCGGGTTCAAGTTGGATCGTATTCTGCGGACCGCCGACGGGTAACCCACCTGCGCCTGGAATGTTGGCGTTAAAGAGTCCCGGCATCGCGATGGACACGCCGGTCACGGGGTCGCTGGGCGTAAGAAACATGAGCATCGGAACATCGATCTGTTTCGGATCGAAGGTGTCGTTCTCGTTGAATCGGGTGTAGCTGGCTTTGCCGCTGAAGACCATCGCGGGAGTGAACGTGTGAGTGATCGAGTACAAATAGCTCTGATTTACGAAAGATGTGCCCACGTCATATTGGGGGTAAGCGCTATAAAAGGCGGAGCCAGTAAACTCATCAATGTTTTCTCTGCCGGCACGGAAGAACATCTGGGTCTTCTCGCTCGCGGGGATGTCAATGCGCCCCACCAGCGCATACGTGTTCTGCGGAAAACCGCCTCCGGCATCGAATGGTGCGGTAAAGTTCACCGTGTCCCATACGGGGGTCGAAGGATCTACGGGAGTGACGCCGTTGATTGGGCCGACGTTGACCCCCGCACTGGCGAGGTCACCCGCGGTAGTGACTTTCCCGGAAGGTGGCGCTGCTCCCTGCCCATTGGCCGCGAAGAAGGCCTGGGCATTGGCGGGCATCATGGCGATAAAAGCGGGATCAAAGACCTCTTGCGTTTGGCTTGAATTGCTGCGAACTCGAGTCCACTCTGTGGACTGCGAGAAAAACAGCTTGTCCTTGAGGATGGGACCGCCGACAAAGTAGCCAAACTGGTTGCGGGTATAGCCACCTTTGGGAGCGACTATCGCGCCCGCAAAAGTGTTCGCCGCGGTGTTGGCAAACGTATTGGATGTGTACGCGGATAGACGGTTGAATTCCCAGGCAGTGCCGTGGAATCCATTTGATCCAGCCTTGGTCGTCAGATTAACGACGCCGCCTGAAGCGCGCCCGAATTCTGCCCCGAAATTATTCGTGATGACGCTGTACTCCTGCACCGAGTCAACGGGGATATCCTCTCCGACTGCGAGACCGAATATGGAAATATTCTCCACGCCATCGAGCAGGATCTCCGTCCCCGATTGCCTCTGGCCGTTGATCGCGTAGCCGACACCGCGGCTTGTCAGGTTCTGGCCGCTGTTCATACTGTTTGTCGTGTTATCACCGCTGCTCACATTGCCTGACAGCGCCACAAAATCGTATGGATTGCGCGTCAAGCTCGGCAGCTGGGCCAGTTGCTGCGTGTCGACTACCTGCGAAAGCTCCTGCGTCTGTGTGTTCACAGTATTGCCGCCCTCGGCCTGCACCTCCACTTCGGTGACAGCGGCGCTGACGGAGAGCTTGGCGTCAAGCGTTTCGTGGCCTCCGACAGTGATTTCGATCTTCGCCGTAAAGGGCTTGAATTGACCGGAAACGATTGAGACCTGGTATGTTCCAGGTTCCAGGCCAACAACCGTGTATGCTCCATTAGCTGAACTTTGCGTCGTGCGCTTTGCGTTGTTTGAGAGATTTGTGACAGTGATGTTCGCGCTCTGAACGACGGCGCCGGATTCATCGGTGACCGTGCCGGCGATAGCTCCACTATCTACCTGAGCAAGGCAGGGGCTGATGAACGACGTGAGAATCACAAGCAGAATTGCGATTCTGTGCGTGTGTCGTTGTTGCGTTGAGCGATCGGACGCGGGTGAGCACAGGTTGGTGCGGGGTGATTGCATCGTAATCCTCCAAAGTCCGGCGAAGCCGGGAAATGACGCGAAAGAAATTTCGCGAACCGTCTCCCTCACCTGTGCTCCATGGCGCAGATGAGCTTATCGGAAGGTCGACGAATGCTTGCAGAGGGCGAACGCCGTGCATCGCAACGATCTCTTGCGAAGAATCCCTACAGGGAACTCGCCCCGAGTTCTTGCGTAAATCGAAAATCGGAGAATCAAAATGCTGTTAGTGCATTGATTCTCCGAGGTATATGAATCTTCAGGATCTGGGTACCCGGTGAAAATGTCATTTAACGTCGCCGCTGGATACGGGGCGATGTTACGGGTTGTTGATCGTTCTGGGTACGGTCCATCTTGAAGACGCGTTAGCGCGGCCTACATCCTGAACAGGAAACTAAACAAAGAACCGCGCAGAACCCCGCATTCAGGGAGTGCATCTTTTACTAACCAGCCGTTCCTAGAGAGGCAATCCGCTTGCGCTGCCTGGACATAAATCATTAGCGCATGGATGCGCCAAGGCCCGCGGAATTTGTGACGGACTGCCAGAGAAATGTTACGAAACAGCCGCACGTGGGTTCTACCGGGGTCGCGCTAGAGCTCTCGCTCTACGAAACGTTTGACGGGAGACCGCAAAAAACGAAAGCGCTATGGCGATTTTTTGCCATCTGCTGGAAGTTATTGTGGGCGTTCAGATTAGCTGAAGTTGGAATGCAGCGGGCGTGGGTGGAGAGAATCACAGGGTTTTCCGGAGAGAATAATGGCCCGAGGGACGTGCACGGAATGGCGCCGTAGCGCCGCTCGCGATGGTTGAAGTCGCCGAGGGCGGAGGCGAGATCGGACTCATCGAAGTCGGGCCACATGCGGTGAGTGAAGACGAGCTCGGCGTATGCGGATTCCCAGAGAAGGAAATCGGAGAGGCGCTGTTCTCCGCCGGTGCGGATGAGCAGATCGACATTGCCGCAGTCAGATGTCAGCTGATGTGTGACAAGATTGCGCAATTGATCCGCAGGAATGGTTTCGTGTCGTGGAAGCGCGGCAAATGCTTCTGCTACGGCTTGCGCGATGGCTGCACGGCCGGAGTAGTCAATGGCGATCCGCAAGTGAAGGCTGCGGCCTTGGGCAGTGGCGGATTCAGTGCGTTCGATTTCGCGCAACAGTGGCGCGGGGATACGATCGCGGCGGCCGATGACTTCAAGGCGCGCGCCCTGCTGGCGGAGCCGTTCGCACTCGAGGCGAAGGAAGGCACGGATAATCCAGAAGATGCTCTGCACCTCCTGTGGGGGGCGTGCCCAGTTGTCAGATGAGAATGCGTAGAGGGTGAGAGTGCGGATGCCGAGTCCGGGGGCGTGCTCGACAACCTTTCGCACTGCGGCGACGCCGGCGCGATGACCAGCAACGCGGGGCAATCCGCGGCCGGTGGCCCAGCGGCCGTTGCCGTCCATGATGATGGCGACGTGAAGCCCGGTTTGTGATTCGCTTTGCATCGTAGAGTTTCCTCGCAGAGAAATTGGATCGACAGGAAGTCAGGCTATTGGGTCGGAGATGCTGTGTCGGGCAGAGAGCCGTACCAGTCAATCGCGCGCGTGAAGTACATGGCTCCTGCAACGGCGAGGAAACTAGCGATGGCGCCGACGAGCAAGGCGTTGTCTTCGAGGCGCAGCAGCAGGTAGATGAGGGTGTAGAGCAACGTGAAGACAACAAACGCGCGGAATGCCTGTGCGCGGCTCGCGAAGATCCAGCCGGCATTGGTGGATAGAAGGGTCACGGTGGCGGCGCCTGCGATGAGGAAGCCGAAATCGAAACCGATGCGCTCGGACAGGGAAAGGAGGAGCAGGTAGAAGATGATCTGCGCAATGCCGACGAGCAGGTACTGCGCGGGATGGACGCGCTTGCCTGTGGTGACTTCGAAAACGAAGTAGGAGAGGAAGAGAAGTCCGAGGAAGAGAAGGACGTATTTGAGGGAGCGAGCCACAGATTGGTAGGGGTCAGCGAGTTCAAAGAAGGAGACGCCGAGAGCGGTTGCGTCGAGGCCGGTAAGGGTGTCGCCGACGCCTTCAGCGCGCACTCCGCGAGCGATGAAGGGCACGGTCCAGTTGGCGGTGAATCCGGCGGGGGAGATGTTGTGGCTGACAGGCAGGAAGCCACCATCGAAGCTGGGATCGGGCCAGTCGCCCTTCATGTTGAGGCGAGTGGTTTTTCCGTACGCCAGCAGCGCAATGCGCTGAGCGCCAGAGAAACGCATTGTGGCGGTTACGGTGAATTGGCTATTGCTTTGCACATTGCCGGGCCTCGCGCCAAAGAGCTTGAGCTTGAGTTGCTGTGTGGCATCGGTGCCGAGGGAGAAATTTTCGGCTGTCTCCGCGGGCGAAAGGGTGAGTGTCTTGCCGCCGATGGTCAGGGAGCCGTCAGAGAGTGCACCGCGCGCGTCGGTGACACCGACGATAAACTCGGCGTGAGGCCAATCGAGAACAGCGCCTTGTGGTGCGGCGGCGGGCACTCCGTTCAAGTCGAAGGCAGCTTCGAAGTTGAGATCGGCCTGGAAGACGGGAACTTTGAACAACGAGCGGCGCTTTTCTTCGGCCGTGGTTTTTACGGTTGCGGATGCCCGCGCGGGAAAGACGAGATAGGTGCCGTGCTTTGGATACATGGACGAGGGCGCGGGGATGTCGTATGGAATAGCGAGGGTGGGACCGAGAAAGGTCTGCTGGCCTCCAACATGGCTGCTGATTTCCTTCACGACATCGGATGCACGATGGGTGCGGTCATCCACGAGGTCATCGACGAACAGAGCAGGGATGGTCATCACCAGTGCGAGGGTGCAGACGATGAGGAGCTTTACGCCCATGGAGCGTGATTTGAATCTTGATTGAAAGCTAGATTGAAACATCGGCGCGTCGTTCAACGGCGTTCCTCCATACAAGATTTACACTTTGCATCGCAAAGTAAGTGAGCAAAAAAAATCAGGTTCGCGAAGGCGCGAGGTTTTGCAGCAAGGTGGAGATGGCTGTTTCCGGCTTGGCGCCGCCGGCGGCGTCGCGTACGACCTGCTCCAATGTGGCGAGGTATTCGATGTAGCGTTTGCGGCCGGACGCGGTGATGCGGCAGATGGTTTGCGGGCGATTGCGGTCGTGGCCGCGGATGATCTCTACCATCCTGGCGTTTTCAAGAACGCTGAGATGACGGCTGAGATTGCCGTCAGTGAGCGCGCAGAGCTGCTTGAGATCGTTGAAGGCGAGGCCCTTGGGATTGGTGATGAGCGAGGTGAGCACACTGAGGCGCGCGCGTTCGTGGATGACACGATCGAGGCCTTCGTAGGCGAAGCGGCCTTCGCTGCTGGAGGATTTAGAATTCATCGCGATCTTCCTTCGAACCCCAGAGGAGAACCGCGGCGACGAGTAACTGGCCGACGCCGTAGGCAATGCCCATGGTCCAGGGAGTGAGGGCGCGCGTGTCGCCGAGGCCGATGCAGGTGAGTCCAGTGAGCAGGTACCAGCAACCGGCAGCGGTCATCGGTTTGGGGAGAAAGCGACAGGATGCGAAGACGCCGAGGCTGAAGGTGATTTGCCACAGGCCAGGAAGCATCCATACCGAGCCAGGAACGAAGCGGACGAGAACAATGGAGAGCAGTGCGCCTGCGCCGACCGAGGGAAGGAACTGTTCTACGGCCATGAGAATCATTTCGTCGGCCAAGCCGGAGTGGATGCGGCGCGTGCGGGTAAGGGTCTGCATGCCGATGAGTACGGCGGAGAGGATCGCAGTGGTCATCCAGATGCGGAAGTAGTTGCCGATGTGGTTGGCGGGATCGGGCAGCAAGAATGCCTGCGCGACGGCAGCGAGGATGGCGAACGCACCGGTTGCGGCGAGGGTAGCAGCGCCGTAGCCGCGGAATTTGGTGGTGCGCGCGACCTGTCGGCGAATGCTGGTGATGTCGTCGAGTGCCTTGTCTAGCGGGTGGATCGGGAAGCTCATCGGAACTCACTTTACATTGCAAAGTAGATCAATGGATTGCGGGTTGTCAAGTTACGAGCTTGATTCAGGAGCCGTTGGAGTCAACGTGCCTTGTCCTAAATACCGATACAGGTTCAGGTTACGGGGACGATCAATGTAGCGAACTCCCGTGACAGGGCCACCGAGCATGAGCGAGCCCGGTGCGATATGATTTGGCCCGTGAATAGGACAACTGTTTTACTTGCACTTGGATTTGTCTTCGCCGCGATTTCAATTGACCAAACCTTAGCGCAGCCGGAGATCAGCGCTGCGAAAACCGAACAAGCCGAACGGACCGGACAAACTATACAAGCCGGACAAGCCGGTCAAGACTCCGCTGCATTGGTGAATGGATACGAGCCGATGTGGTGGAAGGAAGCGGTGGTGTACCAGGTCTATCCGCGGAGTTTTCAGGACTCGAACGGGGATGGTATCGGTGATCTTAACGGCATCACGCAGCATCTTGATTACCTGAAGAAGCTGGGTGTGAATGTGATCTGGCTGTCGCCGCATTACGACTCGCCGAATGCGGATAACGGGTACGACATTCGCGACTATCGCAAGGTGATGAAGGAGTTCGGCACGATGGCGGACTTCGATCGCATGCTGGCGGGGATCAAGGCGCGGCACATGCGGCTGATTGTCGACCTGGTGGTGAATCATACGTCGGACGAACATCACTGGTTTGTGGAGTCGCGGTCGTCGAAGGACAATCCGTATCGCGATTATTACTTCTGGCGCGACGGCAAGCCGAACCCGGCGGATCCGGCGCATCCGCTGCCGCCTAATAATTACCCGAGCTTTTTCTCGGGATCGGCGTGGCAGTGGGATGAGACAACGAAGCAGTTCTATCTTCACTATTTCGCGGTGAAGCAGCCGGATCTGAACTGGGATAACCCCAAGGTGCGCGCGGATGTGTTCGCACTGATGAAGTTCTGGCTGGATAAGGGCGTTGATGGCTTCAGAATGGACGTGATTCCATTGATTTCGAAGCCGCCGGGTTTGCCGGACCTGACACCGGAGCAGTTGAAGGATCCGCCGCGGTTGTGGGCCAACGGGCCCCATCGCGATGAGTATCTGCAGCAGATGAATCGCGAGGTGCTGTCGAAGTACGACGTGATGACGGTGGGCGAGGCAATCGGAATCACGCTCGAAGAGGAGCCGAAGCTTGTTAATAGTCAGCGGCACGAACTGAACATGGTGTTCAACTTCGACGCGGTGCGGCTGAATCGCGGCGAGTTCTACGCGGAGAAGAAGTGGACGCTGCCGCAGTTGAAGGCGATCTACGATCGCCATGCAAATGTGTTGGGAAAAACGGATTGGGACACGGTCTTCCTGTCTAACCACGACAATCCGCGGGTGGTATCGAACTTCGGCGATACGTCGACGTCAGAGTTCCGGGTGCGCTCGGCCAAGCTGATTGAAACGATGCTGATGACGCTGCGGGGAACGCCGTTCATTTACCAGGGCGATGAGCTGGGAATGACAAATTATCCGTTTACGAGGCTGGATCAATTCAACGACATCGAAGTGAAGAATGCGTACGAGGAAAAGGTGCTCGGGGGAAAGATGACGGAGGCGGAGTTTATCGCCGAATCGCAGCGCTTCGGGCGGGACAACTCGCGTACGCCGATGCAGTGGAGCGATGCGCCGAATGCAGGATTCACAACGGCGGCCGCGAAGCCGTGGCTGGCGGTGAATCCGAACTACAAGGAGATCAATGCGGCGAAGGAGCTGGCCGATCCGGTGTCAGTGCTGCACTACACGCAATGGGTGATTGCGCTGCACCATGCGCATCTTGCGTTTGTGTACGGCGACTACAAGGATCTGGATCCGGAGAACGAACAGGTGTATGCGTTTACCCGAACGTTAAGCGGGCCGGGCAAGCCGGACCAGCGGTTCCTGGTGGTACTGAATCTTGGCGAGAAACCGGTGAATTACACGCTGCCTGGCGGCGTAACAGCGGGCGAGCTAGTGTTGGGCAATGTGCCGGGCACGCCGGAGACGGGTGGAAGCACGCTGAAGCTGGGTGCGTGGGATGCGCGGGTGTACACATACTGATGCTTCGAGGTCAGGGCTCGAGATCGCGCCGGATCTGATTGTTTCAGCCAGGTAAATGGGTTGAGCATATGGCACGCGGAGGCTGTGTGCGATACTCGAAAAAGCATGTATAAGCGGATTATTTTGAAGCTCTCGGGAGAGGCACTGGCGGGTTCGAACCGGTTTGGATTGGATGCCGGCAAGGTTGCAGACATCACGGAGGAGATTGCCGATGTCCACAAGTTGGGCGTGGAGATCGGGATCGTTGTTGGCGGTGGCAATTTCTTTCGCGGTGTGGCCCAGCAGGCGAAAGAGATGGATCGGGTGGCTGCCGACAATATGGGGATGCTGTCGACGGTGATGAACGCCATTGCGCTGCAAGATTCGCTGGAACAGCGCGGGGTACAGTGCCGGGTAATGACCGCAGTATTCATGAATCAGATAGCGGAGCCATATATTCGGCGTCGAGCAGTGCGGCATCTTGAAAAGGGTCGCGTGGTGATTTTTGCCGCGGGCATTGGAAATCCATTTTTTTCGACGGATACGGCGGCGAGCTTGCGGGCGATGGAGATCAAGGCCGACGTACTGCTGAAAGGGACCAAGGTCGAGGGCGTCTACAGTGCTGACCCCGTGTTGGTGAAGGACGCCGTGAAGTACGACGAGATCACATATATGGAAATCCTGAGGCAAGGGCTGAAGGTGATGGACCTGACCGCAGTGAGCCTGTGCAAGGACAACAACCTGCCGATGATCATTTTCAATATGAACCAGCCGGGGAATATCCGCCGGGTGGTGCTGGGCGAGAAGGTTGGTTCGCTGGTGACGGCCTGAAAAACAGTTGTCAGTGATCAGTTGTCAGTGGTCAGAGGTTCTCCGGTCCATAGAGACTTGGGCGTTCGGTAATTGCGTCAGCTGGCGGCGATTTGGCGTCTAAACAGCAAGTGGAAATGAAGAAGCCAGCGCGGCTTGATGCATTGACGGGCCTGCGCTGTTTCGCGGCCATAAACATCGTTCTCTTTCACTTTTCCAATCCAAACTGGTTTGGCCCGCTGGCGCCGGTGGTGAATGCCGGGTATGCCTCAGTGAGCTTCTTCATCCTGCTTTCGGGCTTCGTGCTGGCGTATAACTACAACTCCAAAGCGCGCGCGGGCGAGTTGAGCAACGTGCGATTTTACGAGGCGCGATTTACGCGGCTCTATCCGATCTATCTGCTCAGCCTGATCCTGGCATTCAAGATGATTCCGCTGGAGTGGGGATACCACACGCATGGAATGTTCTGGGCGGGGATGGTGTTGTCTCCGCTGTTGTTGCAGGGGTGGATTCCGGAGATTGCGACGTTTTTGAACACGCCGGCGTGGACGATGTCGGCCGAGTCGTCCTACTACGTGCTGTTTCCGTGGATGGCCCGCTGGAAGAAGCCGGAGCAGGTGGGGCCGCACCTGGCCAAGATGGGTCTGGTCTGGATGCTCGGCATGATTCCGGGAACGCTGTATGCGATCTTCAATCCCGATGGGCTGGCGCAAGTCGATCGCTTCAGCTACGGGAAGTGGCTGCAGGCACTGAAATACACGCCGATTCCGCACCTGGCGAGCTTTGTTTTCGGCGTGATGCTGGCGAATCTCGACGAAATGGTGCCCCGGATGGGGATGAGGCGCCTGGTGCTGGGAGTCTTCGGATTTGCAGCGACCTTCGCAATTCTGACGCAGGCGCACAGGCTGCCCTATTCGCTACTGCACGACGGCATTTTTATGCCACTGTTTGGTTGCATCATTCTCGGACTGGCGGGTGTGAATCCTCTATCGAAGCTGCTGGGCATGCGACCGCTGGTGTTCGTGGGTGAAGCGAGCTACTGTCTCTATCTTTTGCACTTCAACCTCTGGAACATGATTCACGATTCACACGTACTGGATCGGCTGGGTCTCGCGCGGTTCGACCCATGGATAAGTTATGTGCTGCTGATCGCCCTGGCACTTCTGGCGTTGCACTTCGTGGAGAAGCCGGCGCAGCGGGTTTTGCGCGGGTGGATGCATGTGTGGAGATAAAGGAAGTTCACAGTTCACAGAGAGCCATTCTTTGTCGTTCTTCTGGTGCGAAGGCCAGAAAGCTGTGGGGCAGAGATGTGAAACTCCGAGCGAGGTGGGCGACGAGGGCCGCCAACGTTTGGGGCTGGATTGGCTTCGACTTCGTCGCCAGTATCGATATTGCGCAGATGCTCGATCTCTGAGAAGCAAAAATCTGCACGGATGCAGAAGCCCAGCCGATCGGCTGGGCTTCTCTACCTGGCAATACCAAGGCGCTATGGCGTTACGGTTTGTGTGGAGTGGTTGCCGTGCGGCACCAGAGCAACGGCCGTGGGGTGTATGCCCACGGGATACGGTGTGGCCTGTGTCTGTTTGAGTGTACCCGCAGTCGGATCGAGCCTGAATCCTGAAATTGAGTTGCCGAGGTAGTTGGCGGTGTAGACGTAGCGGCCGAGCGCAGGATCGACGGCGACAGAAACTGGTTGCGTATCGGTGCTGTTGGTTTGGGAACCGGTTGGGCTTACAGCGGTGGAAGGTGTGCCGGTGGGGAGGTCGATAACGTACGCGGTCACTGTTGAATCGAGCGAATTGGAGACGTAGATGAACTTGCCGCGCGGATCGATGGCGACAGACGAAGGCTGGCCGCCGGTCTTATAGGGGCCATTGAGCAGGAAACTGAGGGTATAGCCGCTGTAGATGCCGTAGCCGATCATCTGGTTCGACGCAAAGTCAGTAACGTAAACGAAGCGATTGGTGGGATCGGCCACAAGAGCGTCTGGTTTAACGCCAGCGCTGTAGGGGCTTCCAGCGGTCGGGTTCAATGCACCCCCCGAGCCGGTGGTGAATCCGAACAACCAGCCGGGACTTGCAGTGCTGGTGGTGACGCCGCCCGGATTGTAGGAGGACAAGTCATATGCAGTGGCGTAAACCGCATTTCCGTTCGCGAGGACGGTGACATTGGTGGGCACGACGAAATCAGACGCGTACCCGGGAATGGTGAGGCTGACCTGGTTGACGACTGAGCCCAGAGCCCCCGAAGACAGCGTGTAGGCCGAGAGGGTTGCCGCGGTGGTTCCGGAAACTACATAAAGGGTATTTCCATCGGCGCTAACAGCCATGGCGACGGGCGCTGTGGGGAGAGTGACGCTATCCTTCTTGGTCAGAACGCCGTTGCTGGCAATGGCAAAATGGACGATGTTCATATCCACCTGGTTGGCGACGTAGAGGTTCTGATAACCGGGGGAGATAGCCAAGGCTGTGGGCGTGGTGCCGCCGGAGCAGACCTGCGGTTTCCCGGTACGAATTGCGCCGGACTCCGAATCGACGGCGTACGTTTCGATCTCACCATTCGGGCAAGTACTGGTACTGCCGGAAATCGCGCTTGCGGACGTGGCGACGAAGAGATAGTCGATCGTCACAAGCTGACAACCTGAAAAGAGAGTGGCCACAACGAGGCCGATGGCAGAGACCAGCATGAGCTGTCTCAATTTGCTGAACTTCATGCGCTTCCTTCGTCACGGGCCGTCAATGGTTAGCCCAGAGGGTGCTGGTTTAGGTTCCTTTCAGTCATTGTAAAAGCCTTGAAAGGATGCTGCTGTCGTGCGCGGCTTCGAGCCGGATTGCTTTCTCTGCAGACATACCAGCCATTTCGCCGGATGCCCAGAGCCTATTTCTTGGTACTGCCATGCGTAATCGCGGCGACCGCCGTTGGATTGGCATTGGACGCCGAAGGTGAAAACTGCGAATTCAGGAGCGAACCATCGGTGAGGTTCAACTGAAAACCTGAAACGTTGTTGCCGAGGAAATTTGCGGTATAGACATACTGGTTCAGCGAAGGATCGATGCCGATGGCAACGGGCTGCGTTCCCGTGGTGTACGTGCCAAGCCGGCTAAGACTGCCGGAACTGATGGAGTAGACGCCCACGTTGGAGTCCTGCCCGTTTGCGATCATGGCATATTTCGCCGTGGCATCGAGTACGATGGCGCTCGGTTGGCTGCCAGTGGGAAATGGGCTGCCGTTCGAAGCTGTCAGCGCACCGCCGTTGATCTGGAAGCTGTAGACCACATTCTGCGCGGAATCGGTGACGTAGAGATAGGCGCCACTTGCATCGCTGGTGACGGCGCTGGGCCGTGAGCCAACGGCCATCGGGAAGCCGGAGAGCGCGGTGAGCGTGCCGTCAGAGTTGGTCGCAAATCCGAAGACATAGCCGAGGTTCGCGGTGGAATCGTAGCCCGTAATGTAGACGTAGGCCCCCGACGCAGCGGTCGTGACCGCGGTGGGAACGAATACATCGGAGGAGCTTGTGCCGGACAGCAGGAGGGGCCAATAGCTGGCGCTGATGCTGGTGTTCACCACGGGGGTTCCGAGGGTGTTAGCAGGTTGAGCGGGATTGAGGGTGGCTGCCTGCGAGGCGGTCAGGATGGGAAATACCGCGACGGATCCCGAGCAGGGCGATGCCGGGTTGCACGTGGGCAGGGGCTGATAGGTGTTGACCACGTAGAGGTAGCTGCCGGAGATGGCTATGGCTAATGGAAAGATGCCGGGCGTATTCACGGTGTTCTGTGGATAGAGTTTGCCGTCAGTGCCGATCACAAACTGGACGATGGTGTTGTCGTCTCTGTTGACGACGTAGAGGTCTGCTTCGTCGGGTGAAACCGCTTCTGCCACGGGATTGCGTCCGCCGGCAGGGAAGGGCGAAGTGACGATCTGGCGCATGCGGCCCGATTCGGAGTTGATTTCGTAGACGTTGACCTCTCCATAGTTATTGGGGCCGGCCGCTTTGGCGGAGGTCACAAACACGAAGTCCACAGTGAGCGTGGCACAGGCGGAGAGGACGGTTGCTGCCAGCAGACTCGCCGCGGAGATAGCCAGCAACTGAATCGGGTTGTTGAACTTCATGCGCATCTTTCGTGTTGGAGCCAACTTCGTGACCTTCACAATCAAATCTTTGTACCGAATCACCTGATATCCAAACCAGCTATGCGATTGCCAGTGAATCGGCTGCGTCCAGCATCGTCCCTCTGCACTCGGAGCGGGAACGGCCTCGAAGGCCGTCCCGCCCGAAGAGAACGACGCAAAGGTGTTAGCTTGTACGGCCGGTCGCGACACACCATGCCGCAGGGCCGGGTAAGGCATAACTGTCTTTCGCCTTCGTCTGCTGACTCAGCGGGGTCAGATTGCCGGAGACTTCGTTAATCGCGAGGCCGGAAACCGTCGAACTGTTGAAGTTGGCGGTGTACACGAACTGATTGGAGGGGTCCTCGAGAATGCACATTGGACCGGCGCCGGTGCCGCTGGTCTGGCCCCCTGAGGCAATTGGCGACAGTTGAAACGGGGTCGTGATAATAAACGCCGCGATGCCACTCTGCGGATTGGTTGTGTTGGTATTGTCGCCCCGGTTCAGCACGTAGAGCCATTTTCCATTGTTAGCCGCGATGACGTAGTTTGGGTAGGTGTAAGCCGAGTAGTCGGGAATATACCCGTTGGGCTCTGCCTGCAGGGCTCCTGCGGATCCCAGCGAGTAGGCAAAGATCTGCCCGTTCGAAGACGGCACGTTGGTGTTGGGGCCGTTATCGAGCACGTAGGTGACGCCACCGGCCACCACGATCGCCGTTGCCTGATTGATGCCTAGCGGCTGTGAGCTGTTCTGGTTAATGGTCAGCTGGCCGTTTGAGACGTTGTAGGCATAGGGAAAGGACGAGTCGCCGGTTGCCGGCGTTCCGCTGACGGTGAGGAAGAAGTTTGACGAGAGCGTAAAGTCGATGGGGTCCACCGGGACCGGGAAGTAGGGGAGCGGCGAGCCAGTGGCCGAGGTGACTTGCGAGTTCAGGACGTAGCTCAAGCGGCCGGTGGTCGAATCGATCGAAAAGGCCGTAATGTCGCCGCAGGTGGTGACCGCTGGACCGAAGACCAGCGCGCAACCGGTACCGTTGGGGGCATCGTGATCGAGCGCAAACAGATGTGCGCCAGAGGCGTCGGAAACCAGGCGGAAGGGATTATTTCCCTGGGTATAGTAGGTTCCCTGCGGAGCCAATACGCCATTGCCGCCTATCGAAAACTGGGTGATATTCGCGTTTGAGCAGACATCGGTGGCGCTACAGGGGCCGCCGTCGGTGGTTGAGCCCTGGTTCAGCACATACAGGAATCTTCCCCCAGTCAGCAGCACAGAGCGGCCAGGATTAGCTCCGCCGGAGCTGATGGGCAGGCCGTTAATCGGAACTAGATTACCCGTGTTGTGATCGATTTTGAAGCCGCTGATAATGCCCGCACCCGTGGTGGAGGCAGTCTGAGTTCCAGTGACGTAGAGATAGCCCACCGTATAACTTTGCACGCAAGACGAGATGCCGAAGACCGCGCCACCAGAGATGGCAGTCATCAGAAGTGCCTTGCCGAATTTCCTGAACTTCATGCGATTCCTTCATCCTGGTCAGGCGAGCGCCGCCAAGTGTGCTAATTCCGCAGCAGAGCTGGGTTTGGGTTGGGTCCCTGAACGATTGTAAAAGGCGAGGGCTTGTTATGCCTAGTTTCAGCGCAAGATCGGCCGAAACAAGGTTTTGTACCGGAAGGATTCCAAGGTGGCGCGGCCTGATTAATCATGTCGCCCTCGTGCCGATCAGGTGCGGATAACCGATGCGGATTGGACGTGGAAATGCGTGCAACGTCACCGCACGGGAGGGATTGGCGCGGACGGTCGGGATCGATGGATTCGGAGACAGCGAAGCCGCGGGCTGGCGAGCGCCGCGGCTTCGAAAGGAAACAGGAGTGGCTACCAGACGCGGCAGGAGTTCTCGGGGTACATCGGCTGGCCTTTGTGGCAACCGAATGCCTTGCCGAACTGGTCGAAATTCTGCACGGTGCCGTTCACGCGCCAGCGGCCCGGTGAGTGAGGGTCGACCAATGCGGATTGGCGAGCTGATTGTTCGGTCTGGTTCTGGCACCACACCTGGGCAAAGCCGAGGAAGTAACGCTGCTCCTCGGTGTAGCCGTCGATCTTGTCGTTGATGGATTTGCCTTCCTTGGCGAGGACGTCGAGCAAAGCCATGTAGGCAATGCGGAGGCCACCATTGTCGGCGGTGTTTTCGCCGAGGGTCAGCTTGCCGTTGAGCTTGGCTTCGGGCACGTCGCCGTGGGCAGGAGCCGCCTCAAAGCCGCCGTACTCGGCCACTTCGCAGTCGGTGCGCTCAACGAACTTCTTGCGGTCTTCAGCGGTCTGCCATTCGCGCAGGTTGCCATGGCCGTCGTACTTCGAGCCTTCGTCGTCAAACCCGTGGGTCATCTCGTGGCCGATGACCACGCCGATGCCGCCGAAGTTAACAGCTGGATCGATGTCGGGATCGAAGAACGGGGGCTGGAGGATGCCGGCGGGGAAGTTGATGTCGTTCATCGACGGGTTATAGTATGCGTTCACCGTCGGCGGCGTCATGCCCCACTCCTTCTCGTCGACGGGCTTGCCCAGCTTGTTCAAGTTGTAGTTACGCTGAAAGACGGCGTCGCGTTGCATGTTGCCGATGGCGTCATCGCGTTTGACGACCATCGCAGAATAGTCGCGCCATTTTTCGGGATAGCCGATCTTGTTGCGATAGAGGGCCAGCTTCGCTTCGGCAGCTTTCTTGGTGTCGTCGCTCATCCATGGCAGCGTTTCAATGTCGGCGGCGAGGGCTTTCTCAAGCGCCGCGACGAGCTGGTCCATGCTGGCCTTGGCTTTGGGCGGGAAATGCGCCTTTACCCAATCCTGGCCGACGGCTTCGCCGAGGGCGCGATCGGTTTCGCTGGTGCACTGCTTCCAACGCGGGGTTTGTTCCTTCTGGCCGGCGAGCGTCTTGCCGAAGAAATCGAAATTTTCGTCGTAGAAGGCTTTAGGAAGGTTGGCGGCCGAGGCGTGAATCGTATGCCAGCGCAGGTAGGCCTTCCAGCTATCCACGGGCTCAGAGCCGACCAGTTCGTTGAGCGCCTTGAAGAAGTCGGGAGTGGCAACGTTCAGGCTGTCGAAGGGGCGTACCTGGACGTCTTTGAAGTACACCGCGAAATCAAAGTCGGGGGCGAGCTTCTCGAAGTCGGCGAGGGTATAGATGTGGTAGCGGTTTTCGGGATCGCGCAGGGCGGTGCGGCTGGTGGAAGCCTTGGCCAGCGCAGTTTCGATTTTGAGCACCGCATCGGCTTCCCTGGCGGCCTGCTCGGGTGAATCCCCGGCGAGGGTGAACATCTTGATGATGTGGTCGTGATATTGCTGGCGGATGGTCTGGAAGCGCTTGGCGTCAGAGAGGTAGTAATCGCGATCGGGCAGAGAGAGTCCACCCTGAGCGACGCTGGCAATCTGTTTCGAGGCATCCTTCTCGTCCACCTGCACGCCAAAGCGGAAGAGCGGAGCGGGATCGCCGCGCTCGGCAAGACCGCCGATCAGCGTGGCGAGGGTCTTTGGGTCATTGAGAGCGGCGATGCGGTCGAGGGCGGGCTTGATCGGCTCGAGTCCTTTTTGCTCAATCAGGTCGGTGTTCATGCAGGCGGCGAAGAAGTCGCCGTACTTCTTCTGGAGAGGGGTCTTGGGATCCTTAGAAGCAGCATCGAGTTCCTGCCAGAGCAGGTACCGATTGCGCTCGCCGAGGAGCGAGAAAGACCGTGCCCAGCGGACCTGGTCGGCGGGAATGGGATTCTCCTTGACCCAGTTGCCACACGCGTATTGATAGAAGTCGTCGCAGGGATCGGCGGATTTGTCGATGGCTGACAGATCAAAGCTTTTGGTCGCCGGTGGCGGAGTCGGCTTGGAATCGTCACTGGAAGGAGCGGCGGGAGATTGGGCAACTGCCATTCCGGTGGCAATGAGGAACACAGGAATGAGTTGAGAGAGTTTCATGGTTTCTCCTCTGAATTGTCAAATTGACAGGCCGCGCTCGTTCGGCACCGAAACGTGAAGAGGAGGCCTGAAGAAGAGCAGCAGGATCGAGCGCCGCTGCGTTTGCACAGAAGACTATCAGACCGGGGCGGCGGACTGAACCGGTCAGTTCCGGATGAAGGAGCTGGACGGATCGCGGAGAGGATTTGCTACACTCCGCTAACAGTTCCCAAAACGGCTAAGAGTTCCCCGAAACGGAGAAGACGGAATGGTTTTGAAACGGAAGCTTGCGGTATTTTTGTGCTTCGTGCTGGCTGGCGCAGGGCTTTTGACGGCGGCAGTGGCTCAGCCGGAAGAGAACGCAGCGACAAAGCGGACGCTGCTGCGGGCCGGGCATGTGCTTGATGTCAAGACGGGCAAGGTTGCCGATGCGCAGACGATCGTGGTGGTGGGAGACACCATTCAATCGATCGCGCCAACAGCCTCAGTAACCGCTGAGGCCGGCGATGCAGTAGTGGACCTGGGCGGCATGACGGTGATGCCGGGGCTGATCGATGTGCACACACACCTGACAATGAATCCCGAATTTGATCCGTATCGCGAACTGACGTCGACTTCCGCAAAAGAAGCGATAAACGGCGTGGTGAACGCACGGACGACCTTGATGGCGGGGTTTACCTCGGTGCGCAACGTGGGCGCGAGCGGATTTGTGGATGTGGACCTGCGCGACGCGATCAATGCTGGACAAGTCGCGGGGCCGCACATGCAGGTGAGCGGGCCGCTGCTGGGAATCACAGGCGGACATTGCGATGAAAACCTGCTGCCGATCGAATATCACGTGGTGGGTGACGGTGTGGCAGATGGAATTGCCGCGGTGCAACAGAAGGTGCGGCAAAACATTAAATATGGTGCGGACCTGATCAAGATTTGCGCGACGGGCGGGGTGCTGTCGAAGGGAGACGATCCGCAGGCTTCGCAGTACACGCTGGAAGAGATGCAGGCGATTGTCGCGGACGCGCACCGGCTGGGACGGAAAGTAGCGGCTCACGCGCATGGAGCGCAGGGGATTCTGTGGGCGACGGAGGCCGGCGTGGATTCGATCGAGCATGGCAGCTACATCAACGACGCAGCGATTGCGGAGATGATGAAGCGCGGAACGTACCTGGTGCCGACGCTCTATCTCGAAGACTGGATCGTGGAGAAGGGGCATCTACCGCCTTTTTATCACCAGAAGATGGTGGACGTGAGCGCGGTGGCAAAGAAGAACATCAGGCATGCAATGGAGGCGGGGGTGAAGATCGCGCTGGGAACGGATGCTGCGGTGTATCCGCACGGTCTGAATGCGCACGAACTGGATGTGTATGTGAACCAGATGGGGATGTCTCCGCTGGCGGCGCTGCAGACGGCGACGATAAACGCGGCGGACTTGATGGGCTGGACAGCGAAGACGGGAACGCTGGAGCCGGGCAAGTGGGCAGACATTATTGGGGTGGAAAAGAATCCAATGGAGGATGTCCGCGTGCTTCAGGATGTGAAGTTCGTGATGAAGGGCGGCGTCGTATACAAGGGCGAGGGAAGCTCAGGCAAGTAAGAGCGAATCCGGCTGCGAGCGCCGTGCTGCGTGCCGACACGGGGTTGAGTTTCAGATGGAGGCCGTGAGAGTTTGCGCCCACGCCATGGCGCTGGAATAGCACAGGGCAGCGAAGTCTTCCTGCACGTGGAGCTCCCGGCATGATTGGATCACGGAGTCCCAAGCGCCGGTTTCGACTGCGAAGACCAACTCGAAAATTGGCCGAAGGCTGCCTTCGTGCTCAAGGAGAAACGTTGCGGAGGCCTCGTCGAGCGCCAGGCCGTTGATGATGGCGCTCATCGGGATCTCAAGGATGGTATCCATGAGTGTCAGCAGGCCGAGCAGGAACAAGTCTGCCCCGCCATGCCGAATGCGCGGGCCGAGCAACTCCGCAAATCGGGCGCGGACCAGCGCGGAGAGCAGGATGTCGCCGGGGCGGCCCCGGGACATTTCGAACATCCCGGAGAGACGGCACCAGCGGCGAATCTCGTCGTCCCCGAGCAACCCAAGCGCCTGGCGCACGGAACGGACCTCGCAGCGAATTCCAACACCTGCGGAATTAACAAAGCGCATGAATCGGTAGTAGATGGTCGCATCGCTTTTGATGAGTTCCTCGATGGCATTCCAGTCGAGTTCCGGGCGACAGACGGCCTGGAGCAGACGCAGGTAGACAGTGCGATTGGTTTGAGCGGTGCGGGTTCGCAGCGACTCCGGCTTGCGAAAGTAGTTGCCCTGAAAGAATTGGAAGCCCGTCTTGCGCGCGAATTCCGCATCCTCGCGAGTTTCCACGTTTGTCGCTACCAGGCCGGAATGCTGCCACCGATCGAATCCGATGATGCTCTGGATCTCCTCCAGTTCGGACCGGTGCAGGTCAATAAAGATGAAGTCGGCGAGATGCGCAATAGGTTCCCGGGGGTCGCCCGGAGAGAAATCTGCGAGGGCGATTCGGTAGCCATCATTTTTCAAGTCACAACAGTAGTGGTAAATCGCGTCGTCAACTGTGACCGTTGGCTCGATCTCGGCGACGACCTTGTCGGGCGGGAGCAAGGCCAGCCCATGCTGAAGCAAGACGTCGCGGTTGCAACCGATGAACGCCATGCGATGGTCGCAGAGGGTATCGAGACTCAACAGAGTGGATACTTCGATTGCAGCGGTACCGGACTCGTCAGAACTGGAAGTCGAGAAATGGCTGACGACGTCGGTTCGAAAGAGAAGTTTGTAGCCGATAACGGTTCCATCGGCAGCGAAGACTGGCTGGCGAGTGGCGTATTTTACGGGCCGAACTTCGACGTCGACGAGCTGATCCACTGGTTGCACTCCCGAAATGTAACCATCGGCAGAATGCGTCAGAAGTTGAACGAAAAAACAAGTTTTCGAGCGTGAGTGACGGCCTCATGGAGAGAGATCGGCTTGGCTATGGGCAAACACTAGTTCTGGTTGCGTAAATCACGCTTGACCCGCTTGATGACATCCCTCAGGGGCTAAAGCCCATGATCTTTCCATTGGCTTTACGGCATGACTGAACTCATGCCCTATTACAAAATCGGCGCACCGTTTGCTTTTTCCCGCAGGCTGGAATGCCCTGCCCTTTCAAAACGCTGTTTGCGCAAGCGGTTCTAGTTCTTTACAGGCCGCCCATGGCCCTGCCACACTGGAAGGTGGACACCCAAACCATCGTTATTCTTGATTTCGGCTCGCAGTATACGCAGCTCATCGCGCGGCGTATTCGCGAGCTGAACGTGTTTTCGGTCGTGCTGCCTTGCACGGTTCCGCTTGCGGAAGTTGAGGCCTACAAGCCCATAGGCATCATCTTGTCGGGCGGCCCGTCTTCGGTGTATGACGCGGATGCGCCGAATGCCGATCCCAAGCTGCTGGAGATGAAGCTGCCGACGCTAGGCATCTGCTATGGGCTGCACTTCATCGTGCATCATCTGGGCGGAAAGGTGCGGACGGCGCCCAAGCGCGAGTATGGACATGCCGAGGTGGCGCTCGAAGATAGCGCAACGCCGCTGTTCGCGAAGTTGCCAGCGGCGATTCAGGTGTGGATGAGCCATGGCGATGAAGCGCTGGAGTTGCCGCCCGGCTTTCGGCGGACTGCGGTCACGTCGAATGCGCTGGCCGCCATCGCCAATGAGGAGCGACGGATCTGGGCGGTGCAGTTTCATCCCGAAGTGCACCATACGCCGCTGGGTCCGCAACTCATCAGGAATTTCGTGTTCGACATTTGCGGGGCGAAGGGGGACTGGACGCCTGCGCACTTTATCGAGACGACGGTTGCGGGGATTCGTGAGAAGGTCGGCAAAGGGCACGTGATTTGTGGACTTTCCGGGGGAGTGGATTCGTCGGTTGCGGCAATGCTGGTGCACAAGGCGATTGGCAGCCAGCTTACCTGCATCTTCGTGAACAACGGGGTGCTGCGCAAAAACGAATTTGAAAATGTGCAGAAGACCATGCGCGACAAACTGGGGCTGAACGTGGTCGCCGTCGACGCAAGCGAACGGTTTTTGAAGCAGCTTGCCGGCGTGACCGATCCCGAGACCAAACGCAAACGGATTGGCGCGGAGTTTATCGCAGTTTTCGATGATGAGGCGAACCGCATCGCGGAGAAGGCGGGCGGTGTGGACTGGCTGGTGCAGGGCACGCTCTATCCCGACGTGATTGAGTCGAGCAGCGTGAAGGGGCCCAGCCAGACAATCAAGAGCCATCACAACGTGGGTGGCCTGCCTTTAGGGATGAAGCTGAAGCTGATTGAGCCGCTGCGCGATTTGTTTAAAGACGAAGTCCGGCGGATTGGACGCGATATGGGGATGCCGGAAGATATTCTCGGCAGGCAGCCATTTCCGGGGCCCGGGCTCGCCGTCCGTATCCTCGGCGAAGTGACGCCGGAGCGCGTTGCCTTGTTGCAGGAAGCCGACGACATTGTGGTCAGCGAGATCAAGGCTGCGGGGCTTTATTCGCGGATATGGCAGAGCTTTGCCGTGTTGCTTCCGGTGATGAGTGTGGGCGTGATGGGAGATCAGCGCACGTATGCTTACACCTGCGCGGTGCGTGCAGTGCATTCAGAGGATGGCATGACAGCGGATTGGACTCCGCTGCCGCACGAGGTGCTGAAACGCATCTCGAGCCGTATCGTGAATGAGGTTCGCGGCATCAATCGCGTGGTTTATGACATTACGTCAAAGCCCCCCGGCACCATCGAGTGGGAGTAATTTGCCATTAAGGCAGCCGCGCCTTCGCGCCATTTTTGCGGAGGCTGACAGCATCAACTTTTGCCGCTGGCGGCGGTGGCTGGGCGAATGCCAGAAGCAGGTTCTTCGCGGCTCTTACCCCACAGACTATCGTCTGAGGAGCCTCAACGGCGCTCAGGATGAGAATTCCTGAGAGGACGCACATACTAGCCGGACACCCCGGGACGGGACCGCGTTAGCCTTTGGTCGGGGCTAGTGGTTGGTCTGGCACTGTGAATTTGCCTGGGCCGGGGCGGGTGTAGATGGCGAAGGCGATGGTCCCGACGAGGATCAGAGCCAGCATGCCTAGCCAGGTGAGGCCGGCCATGGTCTGAACATCGGCGATGCGGGCTTCCACTTCGCGCATGTTGCGTCCGGCAAGAACAAAGCCGGGATGCGGGCCGTTGACGCGCTGAATCACGGTGGCGATGCGGACACCGCGTTCTGAGCCGCGAACGGGCTGCCAGCTCAGGCGTTCTTCTCCATTCTTGCGAACGTTATCGAAGACTCCCGGTGGTGGAGTGGGGACGGAGCCGTTCAGCAAGCCTTGAGATGCAATGGGGTGGCCCTGGTCGTCGTAGACGATGACGAAAGGGGAGAGGCTGCGCGCCATGTCGATCTGCTGGTTGGGGGGGATGGCATCGTTGGGCGCGACGCCCTGTTCGAGGCGGGCGGCAGTGTCGCCGGCTAGTTGGATTTGCGGATCGTTGAGTCCGGAGCGAAGGACGTGCTGGGGGATCGCGTAGAGGGCGAGCGCTACTCCGGTGGCGATGCCGGAGAGGACCAGGGCGTTGAAGGCAAGAGCGGGGCGGGTGAGGGAGTCGCGCAGCATGGCGATGTACTCCTTAATTAGAGATGCGATGAGGTCGCGAAACATCAGCGGGATCAGGGTGCCGGTGGGTAAGGCTTTGTCGCGAAGGGCGTCGCGAAGGGCCTGGTGCATTGCGAGTGCGTAGATTTCACGAAACGCGGCAGGGTAGAGGCGGAGGGCGCGGGCGTAGAGGCGCTCGATTGCGTCGGCAGCAGGAATACGCGGATCGGGGTCAAGTTGGGAGGCGCTCATGGGCGGCCTCCGTTGGGGAGCAGGCCAAGAGAACGGGCGGAGGAAACGGCGGCGTCGAGGCGCTCGAGTTCGGTGGCGAGGACAGTGCGGCCCTGGGCGGTCAGGCGGTAGTAGCGGCGGCGTTCATCGTCCTGCTTGTCGGATTCTTCGACGAAGCCGTCACGGATCATGCGGTCGATGGAGCCGTAGAGGGTGCCGGGACCCATGGCAATGCCGCCGCCGCGGGGGGCGCGGGCGTCCTTCATCATGGCGTAGCCGTGTTTGTCGCCTTCCACGAGCGAAAGCAGGATGGCGAGGACGGCGGGAGAGAGGGGGATTGAGGGATGGACTTCAGTTGCCATAAAACGAATATATATCCATTACGGATATATCTGCAAGAGGAGTATTTTCGATGAACGCGGAGCGAGAAAACGGATAGCTACCGGGTTTGGACTGTCATTTCTACCAGTATTCTGCGGCACCGGGTCTCACTACCTTGATCGATGCATGGCGGCGTGGGGAACCGGAGTCATGGTCGCCGGTAAGCCATTCAACTCGGGTCCTGCTTCGAAATCACCGACTATCGAACGGCTGCAAGGGAGGAAAAGTTGAAAAACATATCCAAACAACTGAAGATGACGGTTGCCATAGTGGCAATTCTGGCTGCGTCGGCCGTCCTGGGATTTGCCCGTGCGAAGTACGAAACCATTGATGCTCAGGCCTATGGCACGAGCACTCAACTGGGGCAAAACGCGACGATCAGGCTTCTGATCTACGAGTATTCCACTCCCGAAGATCGACAGATTCTGATCGAGTCGTTTCAGAAGGGTCAGAATAACGGTCTGGCAAACGCACTGGAGAAGATGAAGGCAGTTGGCCGGATCCAAATACCAGGCACGCTGGGGTTCGACGTCTCCTACATCCATGAAATCAAGACTCCCACGGGACGGACAATTCGATTTGTGACCAACCGCAAGATTGCTTTTGGAGAAGCTTACTGGAACACTCGATCGCAATCTTTCAATCTGACGGCGGGCGAAATACGGATCAACGACAAAGACAAGAGCAAGAGCGACGGCGTTCTGTATCCTGCCAGCCAACTCACAATCAACAAGGATGGCGATCCACAATGGGATCTGAGAATGAATCCCTGGAAGCTCAACAACATCATCGTTTGGCCGGCCGGAGATGAGAAGTAATTGCATTCTCTTCGCGGATTCTATTGAAGACGCCGGTTCAACGTTCCATTGAGGGAGTGAAAGTGAGAAAAGAAATGCGCTCTTACAGTGTGGCAATTGCGACGACGATTCTATTGCTGAGCGGCACGTTGACCCAGGCAAAAAGCAAGTACATCTGTGATGAACCGAAACCGGAAGACCTGTGCAACGCGGCGAACACCTGCGGATCTGGTTCCTCGGTCTGCACGATCGACGTTCGGAAATCGGGGAATGGCTCGACCGTCAAGCCGGGCGTTCCGAACGCAAAGAACAACCAGTTCTTCTGCATCAAGACCGGCACCACCGTGGTGTGGATGACGTCAAGCAAGAACACTGGTTTCATGATCTCGTTCGGCACCGACTCGCCGTTCAACCCTGATGATCCAATCCTTGGCGGCGGAAGCAGACCGATCACCGTCAAAGCTCAGAACCCCGGTTGCTACAAGTACGACGCAGGAGCCTTCTATTCTGGCGCGGTTTTTGGAATGAGTGGCGGCAGCAAGCCGGAGTTGGTGATTCTGCCTTGACGAAGAGTGAATGTTCCTCGTACCGAAGGAGCAGCCTGTTCCCTGGGGCGATCGGGCTTTTGTGGTTTCCCACCCATGTGAGCGGTGAGGTTGTTGGCATGGATGGGGCATCCAAGTTCGTGGTTTGTTGAGAAGCTATGCACAGACTCCTGGTGCGTTGAGACCGTGTCTCGTGAAATCGTTGAGGGCTGAGATTTCCACTTGAGGCGAGGCGGGGCAGGAGCGGACTCAATTAAAGTTGCTCGTGTGGCGGACCAGCGGAACGGTCGGGTTCGCAGGATGCATTTTGAATTGAGGATGGGATGACGGATAAGCCTTATCGCCCGCAGGAAGACATCGTTACGTTGATGACGCAGTTTGAGCAGGGAATAAAAGACTCGCCTGAGCTTCCGGATGCGGGGACACGATTGCTGCGAGCGCGGCTGGTGTTTGAAGAGGCTCTCGAATTTGTGAGGGCCTGCGGCTGCACAGTCATGACATCCGGATCAAGCAACGATGGGGCTGCCGTCATCGACGATATACGCGTGGTTCTCGACCCGAAGGGCACACCGGACTTTACAGAATATGTGGACGGCTGCATTGATCAGCTGGTGGTGACGTATGGCGCGCTGAACGCGGCGGGCGTGAAGGCGCAGAGTGCGTGGGACGAGGTGCAGCGCAGCAACATGAGCAAGGCATGGCCGCATTGCAGCGTGTGCGATGCGGTACTGGTGCTCGGTTCGGGTGAGGAGTTGATTCACGCGGAAGGTGCCGATGCGCATGGCGGAGATTGGCGCATGGTTCTGAAAGTGCATAAGCGCGAGGACGGTAAGTTCATCAAGGCGCCTACGTATTCTCCGGCGAATCTGAAGCGCGTGATCGAAGAGCAGATCGAAGAGGCTAGGGCTACTGCCCCTCGGGCTTGATGACGGGAGCGCGGAGCGGAGTCGTTTCGATTTCGATGCGCGCGTTGCGGGGGATGACTACGTCGTGGCTGGCTTGCAAGAAATTGTCGTAGAAGGATCATCATCATAAAACGGGTGCGCAGCGTCGTTCTCCAAGGCCTGAAAGCCGTTTCCATTTAAAACATCTACTTAATCAAGGGCTCCTAGGTCGTGGCGGGGCGAGCGCGCAGAGCGGCAATCTCCTGGCTCAATGCATCAAGGCGCGCGAGCAATTCATCATGGCGTTTGTCGGCGATAGAGGGATCTTTGGCTTCGACGTAGAACGTGCCGTTGGGCTCGAGTTCGCAGCGATGCACTTCCTGGATGTGTTCGAATCCCTGGCGGTGGATGACCTCGACGAGTGCATCGCGGGTGAGCGCCTCGCGCTTCAGTGCCTTGTTATCGATGTGGCCGTCGCGTATGAGGACGACGGAGCGGCCCTCGAGTGCGCGTGTGAGACGGGGAGAACGGAAGAGGACGCGCACCACGAGCCAGTTGATGGCGAGTAGGCCGAAGGCGCCGATGATGCCACCAGTGACAGAGTTGTCGTCGCCGATGATGGCGTTCTGCACGGTGTTGGAGAGGGAGAGCAAAACGACGAGGTCGAAGGGATTCAACTGCGCGAGTTCGCGCTTGCCGAAGAGCCGCAGGAGGAGAACGAGCACGAGGTACACGATGACCGGACGCAGCAGCTTCTCGATAATCGGAACAGGGAGGTGGAACATGTTGTCGAATGCCGGTGTGAGGATCATGCAGCGAGGATAGCCTGCCAGCTATTGCATTGTCAGTTGAAAACCCGCGTTCACATCGTTGGGTCGTGCCGGTGGCAATGGCCGCGAAGAAGTCTTCCCAATAGCGAGTGAGGGGCGGAGAACGAGATCGTTCTGGGGACGGTTGCAGTGAAGTTGGAAAAATAACACGCGTTGAAGGGATCGGCGAGGAGTTGCCGGTTTTTCCATCTACGGCATGTTCACCGTGACGGTGTTCATGAGCGTATACGATAGAATCCGCATCAAGCGATGCTGAGCCCAGACGGGTGCGGCTTCCGAAGTCAAGAAGGGAACGAATCACTTAGGTGGCCTCGAGCGAGCGGACGATATTTGTCGAAATGACCCCTTTTCGCGTTGAGCCGCGTTTTGTCGGCCGGGTTTGGGGATCGAAGGACCTGCGCCCCTGGTACAACCGGGTCGCGAAGAGTGAGCCGATCGGCGAGGTGTGGCTTACGGGGGATGATTGCGAAGTGGCGACGGGGCCGCATTCCGGCAAGACGCTGAACGAGATTTTCAGGGAGTTGCCGGCGGCGATGCTGGGCAAAGATGCGCCATCGAGTGATTCGCCGCTGTTGATCAAGGTGATCTTTGCGCGGGAGAAGTTGAGCGTGCAGGTGCATCCCGACGATCGACTGGCGCAGAAGTACGGGCAGCCACGGGGCAAGACCGAGTGCTGGTATGCGCTGGCCGCCGAAGCCGGTGCGCAGGTGGCGGCAGGGCTGAAAGCGGGCGTCACCATGGACGAAGTGAAGGCCGGCATTGAGGACGGAACACTGGAAAAGAGCCTCAGGATGCTTTCGGTACGCGCGGGCGAAATGATTTATGTGGATGCGGGGACGGTTCATGCAATCTGGCCGGGCTCGGTGTTGCTGGAGACGCAACAGAATTGCGATCTGACTTACAGGATGTATGACTACGGGCGGGGACGCGAATTGCATATTGAGAAATCGCTGGAGGCTGCGAAGCTCAAGACCAAGGCCGGCAAGGTGGTGCCGCGTGTATTGGAAGACCGCACGATCCTGCTGGACTGTCCGTACTTCACAGTGGAGAAGATCCCGGTGGAGGTGAGCCGGTCGAGCACGAGCCTGCGCCGCGAAGATGAATCGGAGCCAGGCCTGGCTTACCTTTTTGCCGCGGAGGGCAGTGGGCGCGTAACCAGTCCCAGCTTTGGCGACGTGGATTTGCCGCCACGTGGGATTATCGCCGTTCCTGCGGCGTCGCCGGTATTCGCGATCCAGGATATGGGTGAGCTCGATTTGATTCGCATCACGCCGCACTGGCCAAGGGCGTCTGCATGACGGGTCGAAGCTGGCGGGAATCGGTAGTCGAATATATACGCGTCGAGGCACAGCCCGAAGATAAGTTTGGTCATCAGCCAAGACTCTACGCACTCGCCCGGACAATCGGCCAGGACATTGCTTACGACGATGATGTTCTGTTTGCGGCGGCGTGGATGCATGACCTTGGAGTATTTTCGGGGCATCGTCCGCAAGATATTGAGCAACTTTCCCACTGGGATCACGTTCCATACACCATCGGCCGGAGCATTGAACTTTTGACGGCATGGGGTTTTCCAGGGGAGAAATTGGACGCGGTCGCCGAGGCGATCCGGAACCATCAGGTAAAGGACGAGCCGACAACCGTGGAAGGGACGTTGCTAAGAGACGCGGACATTCTGGAACAACTGGGTGCGATCGGCATCCTGCGTGCGGTAGTGAAGGTGGGGCGCGATACTCGTTATCCTAACTTCAGTTCAATTCTGCCAGTTTTGAATCATGCCGTTGATCATTTGACGTACCAGACGCATCTAACACGGTCCAGGACCATGGCTCAATCAAGAGCTGAGATGCTACGCTCGTTTCTAGTCGCAGTGCACGAAGAGGCAGGCGACATGCTTCACTAGCACACTCAGTTTCCCCGTAACAAGCAAAGATGGCAGGCGGTTTGCAGCACCTTACAAGGTAGATTTGCAGCTGAAGGAATTGTTGTTTGCATCTCCGGTTTCAGCCACAGACCGGAAGAGCGAAAATCCCCAGAAGGAGAAACAACATGCGATGGAAGCTAATGGTAGTGCCGGTTCTGGCTTTATTTTTTGTCGGTGCGGCACTGTCGGCAAGTGGTCAAGTGACCTACTCGGCCGAGCAGGGTAAACAGCCGTTCACGGTTGGCGTGGGCGTATCAAATTTTTCGGACGACTGGGGAAACCAGGATCCACGCCAGGTCGGGATTACCCTGTGGGTTGACTGGCGGCCACCGTTCGTTCCGCCGGTGCTCAATGGGCTGGGACTTGAATTTGAGGGTCGCACCATACAGTACGCGACACCTTCCTACCTGCCGGGCCATCGCATGGATACAGCATTGGGCGGGGCGATCTACCAGTTTCGGCGCAACAGCCGGTTTCGGCCGTTTGGCAAATACGTCATGGGAATCGGCAGTATTGACTTTCCAAGCCCGGGATCGACCTACGACCACGATACGCGGGCGGTGTTTGAGCCGGGTGCCGGCATCGATGTGCGCTTCTGGAACAATTTTTCGGCACGAGCTACGTACGACTACCAGTTCTGGCACCAAATCTTCGGGCCACACGATTTGAATCCCAACGGATTCACGTTTGGCGCGGTGTATGACTTCGGCCTGCGGTCATCAAGGTAAGATCGCAGCGAATCGTGGGCTGATTCTACGATTGGATCGAGAGGGCGCCGTGCATTGGCGCCCTCTTTCCAACTTCGAAGAAGGCGGCGCTTCTTCTGCAGGCAAACATCACTCGTAACGCAGGGCGACCATTGGATCGACCTTGGTGGCGCGGCGCGCGGGTATATATGAGCCTGCCAACAGGGCCGCGCTCATGATGAGCACCGCCAAGAACATGGTGAGCGGATCTGCCGGATCCACTCCGAACAGACCTGCTTTGATGGCTCGGTTTGCTGCAAGACTGGCGGGGACACCCAGGAGCACGCCGATAGCGAGTAGCGCGAGGGACTCTTTCAATACCATCCAAAGCAGGCCGGCCCTGGGAGCTCCGAGGGCCACACGAACGCCGAGTTCGCTGGTGCGTCGTTGCACGTTGTACGTCATCACGCCGTAGAGTCCGATGCAAGCCAGGGTGAGCGCCAGCAGCGCAAAGAAGGCTGCCAGCTTGGAGACGAACGTCTGCTGATCGATGAGGCCGTCGATCTGTTCGTCGATGGTCTGGGATTTCAGAACCGGCAGATTGGGATCGATTTCGGCCAGCGCGGCGCGAACTTCTCCGGTGATCTTTGCCGGATCTCCGATGCTTCTGACCTGCAACCAGTAAGCATACTGATCGTCACCAGTGAGTTGTGTTACAGCGAGAAAGGCAAACGGCCGCGGCTCTTCCGCGGGACTGGCGTGTTTGGAATCGCGGACAATTCCCACGATGTGCCAGACGCCGGGAGCCGCGGGATCGGCAATTGTGAAGCTGTGACCGATGGCGTCTCCGTTGGGAAAATAACGATCGGCGAATGTCTTGTTCACGACCGCAGACTTGACAGCGTCGGCATCGTCCTCAGATTGGATGGTCCGGCCGCGCAACAGGGGAATTCCCAGAGTCTCAAAATAGCCTGGCGAGACGCGATTGAGCCGAGTGTCAATGCTTTCGTTGGGTGGCGTGGGATGGCCGTCGAGGTCGATCGGCGATCCCCACGTGCCACGGCTGACGGGTGGGCCTCCGGATATGGCCGCAGAGCGGACACCGGGCAGGGTGTCAATACGGGTGAGGATTCGATCGTAGAGTGCGTTGAGCCGTCCAGGCTGGTACCCGGCGAACTTGGGACTTGTGAAAACCAACAAGACATGGTTTCGATTCAAGCCGATGTCCTGCGCACGCAGATTCACCAAAGTTCGCAGCAGCAGGCCCGCGACGGTAAGCAGGATAAGCGAAAGAGTCACCTGGGTGACAATCAGCGCCCTCGGAAGCAAACGGTTGGACAGTGCCGCGGGGCCGCCCATGGTGCGCGCGCTGGTGTGCAGCGCTTCAGCGGCGTTGGTACGCGACCCGCGCAATGCCGGCGCAATGCCAAACAGCGCGGCCGTGACAATACAGGTGACAAAGGTGAACAGCAGTACGCGCATGTCGGGCGTTGCTGAAAGCGCAGTGTGCGCCGCTCCCTTGTCGAGGAAGCGAATGAGCACGCGTGTGGCGCAGAAAGCCAGGCCAAGCCCCAGGCCGCCGCCGATCAAGGCAAGAACGAGTGCCTCGGTCAAAATCTGGCGCACGATTCGGCCGCGGCTCGACCCGAGCGCCAGACGAGCACAGAACTCGCGCTCGCGCGATGCCGTCCTGGCGAGAAGGAGGTTGGCAAGATTCGCGCATGCAATCAGCAGAACGACGCCCACCATGATCATCAAAACCGTCAAAGGTGCCTCGTATTCCGAGCGCATACGGGAGAGACCCGCACCGCCGGGAAGGAGCGGAATAAATGTGCCGCTGATCTGCTGGCGTCGTAGCGCCGACATGGATGAACCTTCGCGCTGGGTGAGGAATTGCTGGAACTGAACCGTCGCCCATACTTGTGCCTGCGCGACGGGAACGTCGGGCTTGCGGCGCGCCATGATGTGAATCCAGAAAAGTCCGTCGGGCTTTAGCAGGGAGGGCTGCAACATGACTTGCGGCTGCATGGTGATGGGCAGCCAGATGTCAGGAGGCTGTTCGTTCAGTTCGACGCCGTAGAATGCCGCGGGCATTACGCCGACAACAACGAAGGAAGTGCCGTTGATGGAAATCGACCGGCCGATGATGCCAGGATCGGCGGACAAGTTTTCCTGCCAGTAGCGATGGCTGATGACAGCGACGGCGTTGCTTCCCTCGGTCGCAGTGTCTTCCGGATTGAAGACGCGGCCCATGAGCGGCTGGGCGCCAAGAACAGTGAAGAATGTTCCGGAAACGAGATGGCTGAACGCCTCGGTCGCAGGTCCGTCGATGCCCGTACCGGTGCGCACGCTCACCATGGTTGGGAAGCTGGCAAAAGCGCAGGTTCCTTCCAGTTCCTCCTGGTGCGGGGCGATGTGACGATAAAAGTCGTAGGGGAAGATGTCATAGGCCCCGGGACTGGACATGGCCATGACTCCGCCATCGCTTCCGTCACCGAACGACACCAGCATGTGCGGGTCGCGAACCGGCAATTGCTTGAGCAACAGGTTGTCGATCACGGTGAAGATGGCGGTGTTGGCGCCGATGCCGAGGGCAAGCGAGAGAATCGCAACAATGGAGAGGCCAGGGGAACGCAAGACCTGGCGGAAACCGGAACGAACATCCTTCCAAATCGATTCGGCGAGCGATTCCCAGCCCGAGGCCCAGACTTTGTGCCTGACCAATTCCATGCTTCCCATTTCAATACGGGCAGCGCGCTCGGCGTCGTCGCGGCTCATTCCGGTCCGCATCCTGTGGTCGACGGCAGACTCGAAGAAGCTGCGTGCCTCGGTCTCGATCTCGGCATTGCGTTCGCTGGGACGAAACAGCGCCTTGATTCCAGAGGAGATTTTTCGGAGCATCACAGGGTAACCTCTTTCTACGCCTCGAGAATTCTGCCAATGGCAGCTGTTTGCTGATCCCAAAGCCGCCGTTCCTCTTCGAGCGCTTTGCGGCCGCGCGCTGTCAGTTCGTAATACTTGGCGCGGCGGTTGTTCTCGGAGTTTCGCCACTCGGATTTCACACGGCCGGCGCGTTCCATGCGGCTCAGGGCAGGTAAAAGCGAGCCCGGATTCACACGGAAGATGCCGGTGCTGATCTGCTCAATGCGCAGGGCAATTCCATAGCCATGCATTGGTTCGAGGGCGAGGGTCTTCAGGACAAGCATTTCCAGAGTTCCCTGTACGAGGTCGCGGTTTCGGTCGGACACAGTTTCACTCCACTTGATGATCAAGAGGTATAGCTGTACGCCTCTAGATTGTCAAGAGGAGCGGAGAGGCGGTCGCATAGATGCCGACGCCATTTGATTTGCGGTGGAAAGCTGACGCCAGATCAAGGCAAATCGAGAGCGGGAGGGGTGTAGAGGGTGTTGCCGTCGGAGGTGTCGGCAACGGTGTGCGGCATGCAATGGCGAGGGGTGGGAAAACTGGCCGCGTAAGAGCGTGTGACATGGAGACGATCCATGAAGACATAGCGCGTGCGGATGCCATTGATCGTCGAGGGAAGCTGTTCGGGAATGTGTTCGCGGTCGACGTAGAGGACGAGAGCGGACTCGCGCGGGTTGTCGAGGCTCTGACCTACGCCGATGGCGAAGAATGCGGAATTCTGCTGCATCAGCTTGTGTGCGATCTGACGCTTGGCGGCCAGGGCAGGGGCGATGGCTGAGGCGGCGATTGGGGAAAGACCGGCAACGATCGCGGTGGAAGGCGCGGAGCCGAGCGCCACGGCGCGGGCGGTGGTGGGAACGACAATGGTGCGTACACCTTCGACGGTCGCGGGAATAACAGGCGCGAGATTCTCATCGACATACGCGATCAATGCAGCGGTGCCGATCTGATCGCTGCTCTTTCCGGGCGCGATGCCGAGAACGCCTCCGGAAGGATTGACCAGGGCGCGGCCGGCGGATAGCGCTGCCTGCTGACGCGCGGATTCGGCTTCGGACAATGGGTGCGCCTGAGCCGCTGAGGCCGTGCTGTCGCCATAGCTAAGGCAACTGACTTCGTGATCGGTTACGCCGACGTACGTAAAGCTGGTGTCGCCCGACATCTGCGTACTCAAGGCGTTGAGGACATCGGACGCGGGGTTGGCAATGCCGTGGCTTACGCCGGAGACGTCGATGCCGCCGGCAAAAAACAATCCGACGGGCTCGGCGTTTGCGGCGTCGACGAGGAGCGCGCCGGAATCGCCTGCGTCGCCGAAGCGGTCACCGCTGACGGCGATCTGGTTGGTGAAGATTTTGGTGAGGTATGGCCGGGTTTCAGCACAGTCGCGATAGTAGTCAACGGCAACATCGAGATCGAGCGCCGTAACGCGCCCGCAGGTGAGGCCGGTGGTCCGGCCGCTTTTGGCAACGCGCAACTGAAGGGTTGCATTCTCACCTTTGCCATTGGTGGAAGAAATGCCGGGAGGTGCAGCGGCGAGCGAGCCGTCAGGTTGGCGGGAACCGAGTTCGAGGATGCTGCCGCCGGAATCGACGGTGTGCGAAGCAACCTGCGCGATCGCGGCGTCGACGTTGGTTTGCGCGGAACGAAGAGGCAGCCATGCGGTGAGTGCGGCAACGGGAACCGTTCCCGCGCTTTCTCCGCTCGGCGTGCAATTGTTATCGATAAGGCCGGGCTGCACGATGGTATCGCCGACGGAGGCGCGATCGCTGCGGGCAAGAACATGGTTGTTGCTCAGCAAGTATTGGCGGCTGCCTGTGTCCTGGACAAGGGCCCCGAGCGTGCCACTGCAGCAATCGACGATGGTATTGCCCTTTTCGTCGAAGTCGTTGTTGTTGCCGCCAGAACTGCCGAGCAGCATGGGTGCAGACAAGGCGTCCTGGTGGCTGGCCGGGTTGCTCGTTACCCCCGGCGCATTGAGAAGGATGGCGGTTTCGATCTTTGCGGATGAACCGGGGAGTGTTGCCACCACGTACGTGACGCCCGTAGAAGAAACTACGGGTGGCGCGGTGTAGGTAGCGGAGCAAGTGGTGAACGCGTGGCGGGTGCGCTGGCAGGTGGCCGCGCTCAACACGCCCTCACCGCCGCTGTCGCCGGCTGGAGTGTTGGAAAGGGCAAAGTGGATTTCGCTGGTTCCACCAGCTTCGGCCATGTAGCCGGTCAAGGTGATGGAACCATTTGGCCCCAGGGCGGCATTTTCAGGCGTGAGCGGTTGCAGGAAACCGGGCGTCAGTGTCAGCAAGGAAGTCGCGCGGAGAGTGGGATCGGATTTCAGGGTTGCGGTGATCTGGACCTGGGCTCGGTCAGAGGTCAGATAGGCCGGCGGCGTGTACTGGCCCTGATCGTTGATCTTTCCCGGACCTGAGACTGGATCTCCGCCGCCGACGGCCCAAGTGACGGGAGCGGCGCCACCTGCAGTGAGCGTTGCAGAAAACTGGTCAACGGGGCTTGCATGCGCATTCAGGGCGTTGCAACCGGTACAACTGGTGTCAATGCGCGCAGCACCCGGTGAAACGGAGAACGCGGAATTGGCTGAATTCGCGGTGACCGGACCTGCCCCGCACCCGGCAAGAAGAGTCAATCCGGAGATCAGAAGCAAAGAAAGCAGCCGAAAAAGATGCCCAAACGGGCGAAAGGCAGCAGCCTTCGCGCCTGGAAGCGGCTCATCTCTCGTGATTTGGACGGTTCGCAGCAAGATATCAGTGGTGAAGCAATGGCAGTGAATCCGGCGCGCGGAGCGAGTGGCTTTGCCACTTCTAAGGTTAGCGCATTCATCGTGATTTCAGGTTATCCGGCGGTGAACTTGGAAGTGCCAAAGTACTCAAGGATCAAGACTCAACGTCCGCGGGCCGTAAGCGCAAGAGACGCAGATGCAAATTTCCTTGTCCGATCTCCCATTCCGGCTAGGCCTAACCGCGCTCCTAATCCGAAACGCAGTGGCCCAAAAGTGTCACTGTAGGAAATTGACAATGTCCAAACGTAGAAGTAACTTGTGAATGAGTACTGCTGAGTAATTCTGTAGTTACCTTGGTATACGATGCACAATAATAAGAATTTAACTACTTCGATTTTCCAGGGGCCTGCTTTGAGTTTTTCTCGAAATGAGGCAATTTGGCGTCGGAGTTTAAGTTTTGGTCAAATCCTGGTGTCGGATAACCAGGGTCAGGCCGCCATGGTGATCGCAATATTTCTGGGGATTTTCCTGCTTGGCTTTCTGGCATTAGGGCTGGATGTCGGGTATTTGTTTCATGAAAAACGGATGGCGCAGGCCGCCGCGGACGCTGCTGTCGTCGCGGCTGCAGAGGAATCGAGTTCCGGGAACCCTGGAAACGAGCAGACGGTTGCCAATGCCATGGCGCGGATGAATGGGTTTGATCCAAGTGCTTCTGTGAATCCCGCCACAGTTACGCTCAAGACTCCGACGGCGGGCAACTACTCGGGAGGTTCCACTTATATCGAGGCCGATGTTTCCAAGCCGATCCCGACGTTTTTTCTATCCGTATTCGAGCACAACACAACCAGCATGAATATTTCTGCCCGGGCGGTTGCCGGCGGAGGATTGAGCAGCCCGACCTGCATTTGCCTGGAGGCGCCCACTGGACAGGGCCTGGCCATGAGCAACAATGCCGGGATCAATGCCAACCAATGCGGCGTGACCGTGGACTCGAGCGGCAGCAATGCAGTGGGGGTGGTGGGCAGCGCGACTCTAAACGCTCTCTCGCTGGGCACGGTTTCCAACACCTGGGACAACAACAGCAACATCAATAACAACGGTCTCATCACCTCCTCGACCAAGGTGGTCCAGGGGATTACAACGCAGTGCAAGCCGGTGCTTACGGTACCGACGCTTCCCAATGGACTTCCCTGCTACAGCAATCCGATCCAGGGCTGGACAGCAGCGAACAACTATACCGGCGTCTATACCTTGCCGCTGGCGGGCGAGACCACCATGAGTAACACGGTCTGCTACACGAGCCTGAATACAAGCAACGCGGCCTCTGTTACCCTCTCGCCGGGCTACACCTACTACATCCAGGGAGACTTCACGACGGGCGGGGGTGCGCCTGTCTCCGGCAATGGCGTGGTGTTGTATACCGGCGGAAATGTCAATATTGCCAATGGCGTGACCGCAACCCTTTCGGCGCCGACAGTGAATGGCGTTCCGCAGACGCTTTTCTACGCGATGGGCAGCACCGTCACGATTCAGGGTGGATCGAGTTCAACTTTCTCTGGCCTCGTCTATGCACCGAACGCCGCGGTGACACTGAATAACGGGACGGGCACAACCTTAAACATGGACTTTGTGTCGCAAACGCTTTCGATGTCCGGCGGAGCCACGCTGAACAGTTATGCAACATCGGCCTTGGGAACTCTAAATCTCTCAGTGGCCAAGCTAGTGGAATGAGGAGATAGAGTTATGACGCTGAAATCTCTCCAACACCGGTCCATGATCGCCTGGATGCGCAAGCGGCTCACGGACAATGCCGGGAATGCCGCGCTCGAACTCGCATTTGCCTTCGGAGTTTTCGGAACGCCCTTGCTGCTGGGCACGTCGGAACTGGCGATGGTGGTTTACGACTCGATTGAGCTGTCGAATTGCGCGCATGCGGGCGCCATGTACGGCATGATGAGTTCAACCTTCGCAGGAGACACCACAGGAATCCAGAATGCTGCGCAAGCTGAGGCGTCCGATTTTGGGACCAACGTGACGGTGACGCCGACGACTTACTATGCGTGCTCGAGCGCGGTGGACGGAACGCAGTACTCGACACAGACCGCGGCAGCAGCTGCTTGCCCGGCAAATGCGAGCAACCACTATTTGCAATTCGTGAAGGTGGTTTCGAGCATGAACATCAACCCGCCGGTGAAGTGTCCCGGTTTGCCCAAGACGTTGACGGTGAGTGGAACTTCGGTGATGGAAGTTCAGGAATGACGATGAGACGACAAGCCTGGATCAGGAACATCTGCCATACGATTCCGGGCGGACGAAACCTTGTTTTGTGTTTCGCGCGCGTCTCAGGCGTTGGGCGGCTGCCAAACGGAGAGAAGCAGAGCGAGAGTGGGCAGGCCGTCATCGAGATAGCCCTGGCGCTGCCGATTATTGCGGCATTCAGCTTCATGATGATTGAGCTTTGTCTCGCGTTCTACAGCTATTGCATGATTTCAGAGACCGCGCGCGAGGGCACGCGTTATGCGATTGTGCGCGGGGCCACCTGCCAGACCAGCACCGGCGGTTCGTGCACGGCATCGGCGGCCACCATTACCACTGCGGTGACACATATGGGCTGGCCGAATCTCGGCAACGGCACACTGAGCGCGAACACAACGTATCCTGACGGAAACGAAAACCCCGGCAGCCGCGTACAGGTTGTCGTGAACTATGTTTATCCCTTCAACATTCCTTTCGCTCCCAAGGGATCGCTGCATATGTCAAGCACCTCGGTGATGTACATCGTGCAGTAGTCGACCAGCCGACTAAAGCGATTCCCAGGTCACTACCCTCGAGTTGACGCGACCACCAGGGAGTCGGCGACTTGGCACGACTCTTTACAGACACACCTACCTGGGAATCGCTCTAGTCGTCTTCCATCCTTCCCATCAGGCAAGTTCCATCCTGCATCCGAACATCCCAAACCCTTGATGTATCGTCAAAGGCGAAAGGTTGGAGCCGTGGGACGATGGCTGAACTGATTGCCGTGCAGGGCGATATTACAACGCTGAGAGTGGATGCGATTGTGAACGCGGCCAACACTTCGCTGCTGGGCGGCGGGGGTGTGGATGGTGCGATTCATCGCGCTGCGGGACCAGAGCTAGTGGCAGAATGCAGGAAGCTGGGCGGCTGCGCAACCGGTGACGCAAAGGCGACACCGGGTTTTCATCTTCCGGCAAAGTGGGTGTTTCATGCCGTTGGGCCTGTCTGGCAAGGCGGTGGGCACGATGAGGACGATTTACTGGAAAGCTGCTACCGACGATGTCTCGAACTGGCGAAGCAGCACCAGGTGCGAACGATTGCGTTTCCGGCGATCAGTACGGGGGTGTATCACTTCCCGCCCAAACGGGCAGCGCGAATTGCGATCGACACGGTGAGGGCACACGTGGGTGACAGCGGAGTGGAAGTGGTGAAGTTTGTGTGCTTCAGCACCGAAACACTGGCTATCTATGAGGAACTGCTTCAGCAACCACCGCGAGCGCCGATTGCATGAGGCGATGCATCGGATAGGAAGAAGACTTGATTTTTTGAGGAGTGGAAATGGATTACGTGAATCTTGGCAGGACCGGCTTGAAGGTTTCGCGCATTTGTCTTGGGTGCATGACATATGGAAAGCCTCCGGCGCCAGGTGAGGTGAAGGGCGGACGACACATGTGGGCTCTGAATGAAGAAGAGAGCCAGCCGTTTTTGCGACAGGCACTGGAACTGGGAATCAATTTCTTCGACACGGCAAATGTGTATTCAAGCGGTGACAGCGAGCGGGTTGTCGGCAATTTTCTGAAGGCGAACACGCGACGCGAAGCGGTGGTGATTGCAACCAAGGTGCATGGCGTGATGCGGGATGAGCCGAACGGGAAAGGGCTTTCGCGCAAAGAGATCCTCTACGAGCTTGATCAAAGTCTCAACCGGCTGGGCACGGATTATGTGGATCTTTACCAGATTCATCGCTGGGACTATGAAACGCCCATCGAGGAGACACTCGAGGCGCTGCACGATGTGGTGAAGGCCGGGAAGGTGCGTTACATCGGTGCATCGTCGATGTATGCGTGGCAGTTTGCGAAGGCGCTGTATCTTGCGGAGCTGAACGGGTGGACGCGGTTTGTGAGCATGCAGAACCACTACAACCTGCTGTATCGGGAAGAGGAGCGCGAGATGATGGGGCTCTGTGCGGAAGAAAAGATTGCGGTGATTCCGTGGAGTCCTCTGGCACGCGGGCGGCTGACGCGCGCGTGGGCTGCGGAGACGACGAAGCGGACAGAGACTGATAGATTCGGCAACACGATGTATTCGCGCACCGAGGAGGACGACAAGAAAGTGGTCGACCGGTTGGGAGAGATTGCAGAGAAGCGTGGCGTGCCGCGGGCACAGGTGGCGCTGGCGTGGATGCTGAGCAAGCCGGTGGTGACGGCACCAATTGTGGGTGCGACTAAGCCGCATCATCTGCGCGATGCGGTGGCGGCGCTGGAGTTGAAACTGACGGCGGAAGAGATTGCGGCATTGGAAGAGCCATATACGCCGCATCCGGTGCTGGGGTTCAGTTGAGCCTGAAGAGGACTCTGAGTGAGTTCGTGGATTCCCACCCATGACGCGATCAAGCCGCGTGATCGATGGGGCACCCGGGTTTGTGCTTGATTGAGCAAGAAACGAAAGATTTCACGCGATGTTGAGCACGAGTTTACCGAAGTGGGAGGCTGATTCCATGGCGCGGAAGGCTTCACGGGCTTCGGTCCATGGACGGCTTTCGAAGACGGGGCGCAAGTTTGCGGCGGCGATTGTCTTGTTCATCTCTTCGAAGTGGCGGCGCGAGCCTACGTAGATTCCCTGGATGCGGACCTGCTTGTGCAGGATCAATGGGATTGGAACTGGTTCGGCGGGGCCGGAGAGAACACCGATCTGCGCGATGAAGCCGCCCATCTTCACGGCGCGCAACGAGCGCGGCAGCGTGCCAACGCCACCGACTTCGACCACGAGATTTACGCCCTCGCCGTTGGTTTGTTCGAGCACCCAGCGATCCCACTCGGAGTTTTCGCCGTAGTCGAGGCCCTTGTCGAGTCCCAGAGAGCAGGCGCGCTGCAGCTTGGCATCACTCGAGGAGATGCCGAGGACCCGCATGCCTTTGAGTTTGGCGAATTGCAGCGCAAAGATCGAAACGCCGCCAGTGCCCTGGATGAGGAGGGTGCCGTTGGGCTGGAGATTGGCAGCTACGATGGCGCGCCAGGCCGTGACGGCAGCACAGGGGAGAGTGGCGGCTTCTTCGAAGCTGAGGTGTTCGGGAATGCTGACGAGGCCGGTCTCTTTGAGGACAATGTATTCTGCGAGCATGCCATCGATGTCGCCTCCGAGCGCGCCCTTGACTTTGGCGGGAGTGGGAGGGCCGTCGATCCAGTTCTGGAAGAAGCTGGCACAAACGCGGTCGCCTGGCTTCCACTGGGTGACGCCTTCGCCGATGGCGGCTACTTCGCCGGCTCCGTCGGAACAGGGGATGCGGGGAAGTCGGAGTTTGGGGTTGTAGGCGCCTTTGACCATCATCAAATCGCGGTAATTGAGCGAAACCGCGTGAATTTTAACGAGAACTTCTCCGGGGCCGGGCGGCGTTGTGGGACGATCTACAAGCTCAAGAGAATCAATGCCAAACGACGGAACCTGCCAAACTCGCATGGGCGAAATCTCCGGGGATGGATGCCGCAAATTCGATTGGATGAGTGCCATCGCGGTACGAATACTTGCAAGCGCCCGTAAAATGAAGATATGGCGCGCGGATGGGAAAGTAAATCGGTGGAAGAGCAGATGTCGAACGCCACCGAGGAAAAGCCACCGCGTCCCGGTGAGGCCCTGATGACTGAAGCAGAACGGCGGGTTGCCGCCGACCAGCGTGCAGCTAGCGAACGACGCAAACAGGCATTGAACCTTCAACGCGAAAACATTCTTTCGCAGAGGACATCGAATCCGGCTCGGCGGGCGGCGCTTTCGGCGGCTTTGTCGGAGATCGAAGCACAGATTTCCGCGATGGAATAGAGCTCGGATACTGTCCGGGGACGAAACGCAATGTCGGGAAGGAAGCTTCTTGGCGTGCGGCGGCGTCGATGAGGTGTATGGCGTCGGCGAGGCGCTTATTTATTGATGTGCGGCGCTATGGAAAAAGCAACAGCAGGTCCTTCGGCTCCGCTTACCCCATGGACATTGCATGTCCACGGGGCCCCAAGCCGCTTCGCTCAGGATGACACACTGTTGTCGATGAAGTGTATGGCATCGGCGAGGCGCTTATTTATTGATGTGCGGCGCTATGGAGAAAGCAACAGCGGGTCCTTCGGCTCCGCTTACCCCATGGACATTGCATGTCCACGGGGCCCCAAGCCGCTTCGCTCAGGATGACACACTGTTGTCGATGAAGTGTATGGCGTCGGCGAGGCGCTTATTTATCGATGCGCGGCGCTATGGAAAAAGCAACAGCAGGTCCTTCGGCTCCGCTTACGCCATGGACATTGCATGTCCACGGGGCCCCAAGCCGCTTCGCTCAGGATGACACACTGTTTTGGTCAGCCTGGCGGAATGCGGGAGGAGTGATGCGAAAGTGCGATGGCTACTCGTTGCGATGGAACAGGATTGAGTTGGCTTGCTGGACAGGGGTTAGCAGGACTCTCGCGATGTTCACGTGCGGGGGACGGCCGGCGGCCCAGACGATAACATCGGCGATGTCTTCGGGTGTGAGCGGCTGGACTCCTTTGTAGACCTTGGCGGCACGCTCGGTGTCTCCACGGAAACGGACGAGACTGAAATCGGTTTCGACCATTCCGGGATCGACACTGGTGACGCGGATCGGCGTGCCAAGCACATCCTGGCGAAGGCCATCGTTAATCAGGCGTTCCGCTGCTTTGGTGCCGCAATAGACCGCGCCATTGGGGTAAGCGAGTTCGCCGGCGGTAGAGCCGAGACTGATAACGTGACCGCGGCCGCGCACGATCATGCCAGGAACGACCGAGCGGGTAACGTAGAGCAGGCCTTTCACGTTGGTGTCGATCATCTCGTCCCAGTCTTCGATTCTGCCCATGTAGAGCTTGTCGAGACCGCGGCTGAGCCCGGCGTTGTTGACCAGAATGTCGATCTCGGACCACTCGGATGGCAGGCCGTCGATGGCGTTCTGCACGGCGCGATGGTCGCGCACATCGAGGTCGATGGAGTGCACGGAGGGAGCGCCACGCTCCATGGCGCGCGAGGCGACTTCGGCGAGTCGGCCGGCCCGGCGGGCGGCGAGAAGGAGGCGGGCTCCTTCGGCGGCGAAGGCGAAGGCTGTGGCTGCGCCGATTCCAGCGCTGGCTCCAGTAATGAAGACGATCTTTCCCTTGAGGCTCATGACAATATCCTAGCGAATGATTGCGTGGGGAGTGGTGATGGCTGTTACGGGCGGCGGCGGACGCTTGGCACAGCGATTTGACCGGTGAAGCAAGAGCAGATCCTTCGCTCCGCTTACCCCGCGGACATTGAATGTCCACGGGGTCCCAAGCCGCTCCGCTCAGGATGACACAAGTGTTCATGGTTTGAGAGTGCTGCGACGTTGGGCTATGCGGTATTGACCTACGGCCCAGTCCTGGTTGGCGAGGCCGGCTTGTCTGGCTTGCTCGAAAACTTCGGCGAGATTGTCGGCGAGGCTGAGGCGGGTGTTGCGGCTGGCGGCGGCCTCGCGGAGCAGGCGCGTGTCCTTTGCGCCAAGGTCAATGCTGGCGCCGGCGCGCTCGGGCGGGTGGAGCATCACATTGCCATAGGAGGCATAAAACGGGGACTGGAAGAGCGCGCTGTTGACGGCTTCGAGGAATTGTTGAGGATCGACACCCTGCGATTCAGAGAAGACGAATGCTTCGCTGAGCGATTGAATCATTGTGCTGATGAGGAAGTTGCCGCCGAGCTTGACGGCGTGGGCCTGGCGAGGTTCGCGTCCGATGACGGAGATACCGCGGGAGAGCGGCTCGAGCAAGGGCCGCGCAGCCGCAACAGCGGCTTCGTCGCCGGCCATCACGATCCAGAGCTTGCCGGCCTCGGCTACATTGGGCCGGCCGAAGACCGGTGCAGCAACGAACCTGTGTTTACGACGGGCGTGCTCGGCCGTAAGTTTTTCGCTGAGGGCGACGCTGATGGTGCTGCATGAGATGTGAAGCGCACCGGGTTCGAGCGCGTCCATGAGGCCGTTGGAGCCGAAGAGGACCTCTTCGTTAGCCGCATCGTCGAAGAGCATGGTGATGACAGCGTCCGTGCCAAGCTCGGCTTCTGCGGGCGTGCCTGCGGCGATTGCACCTTCGCGCAGCAGCGGTTCTGTGCGCCCCTCGGAGCGGTTCCACACCCTGAGTTCGTGGCCTGCCGCGAGCAGGCGCAGCGCCATGGGTGTGCCCATCTTGCCGGTTCCCAAAAACCCGATTTTCATCGTTTTCTCTCCACACACCATCTTGCCATTGGAGCGCAGTGCAACTGCAAGCACCACGTGGGACGCGCGATAGACTGGATCGATGCTGCGAACCGTCAAGGCGACGCGTTATGTTGTTCCCCTACGCGAGGGCGGTTCTCTGCCTGCGATTGTAGAGGCCGATGACCTGGGGTTGTATGTGGTGAAGTTCAGAGGCGCGGGGCAGGGGATTCTGGCGTTGATTGCCGAGTTGCAGGCGGGCGAGATCGGACGGGCGCTGGGGCTGCGCGTGCCGGAGATTGTGTTCATGGAGATGGATGAGGCCCTGGGGCGCAACGAGCCGGACTACGAGATTCGGCAATTGCTGAAGGCCAGCACGGGTTTGAATCTCGCGCTCGACTATCTGCCGGGATCGACCATGTTCGATCCGGCAGCGCGGGATACGGCTCCGGCGGATGAGGCTTCGATGCTGGTGTGGTTCGACGCATTCACGCAGAACGTCGATCGCACAGCGCGCAATGCGAATCTGCTGATGTGGCATCGCAAAATGTACCCGATCGATCATGGAGCGGCGCTCTTTTTTCATCACGACTGGCGGTCAAGAGAGAAGAAAATTGCGGCGCCGTTCGCGGAGATCGAGCAGCACATTCTGTTGCCGTGGGCGAAGGAGATTGCGCAGGCTGCAAAGACGGCGCACGAGCGACTGACGGAACCCGTGTTGGGTGGGATCGTGGGGATGGTACCGGAGACGTGGCTCGAAGCAATTCCTGGCGATGTGAGCGCGGAGGACAGGCGCGCGGGCTACATGGAGTTCTTTATGCGCAGGCTTGAGGATTCAACGATCTTTGAAGAGGAGGCGATCCGTGCCCACTCCCGCCTCATTTGATTACGCGATTCTGCGCGTCGTGCCACGGGTTGAGCGCCAGGAGTTCATCAATGCCGGTGTTGTCGCTTTTTGTCTTGAGAAGCGGTATCTCGCGGCGCGCATTCATCTGGATGCGGAACGGTTGAAGGCACTATGGCCGGAGGCGGATGTGGAAGTTGCGCGGGAGCACCTGGAAGCGGTGCGGCGGATTTGTGAAGGCGATCCCGGAGCGGGGCCGATTGCGAAGCTCTCGCAGCGGGAGAGGTTTCACTGGATTATTTCGCCGCGGAGCACGATCATCCAGCCGTCGCCGGTGCATACTGGCGTGTGCGATGGGACGGATGGATTGCTGGATCGGCTGGCTAAGCAATTTTTGAAGTGTGAGGCTTGACGTGTTGCATTGCGAGCACGCGCGTGCGGCCTTCCATCGAGGGTTTGCGATATGACACCATCGCGCTGGGTCAGTTCTGGAATCGTGGTCGTTGCATTGTTTTTCGCAGTGATGAGCGGGGATTCAGCTACTGTCTGGGCGCAAAGTCCCGAATCGACTTCGCCGATCCAGTTAATTCCGAGGACAAAAGAAGAACGCGAGCGAAGATATCAGGCCGAGCATCGCATCGTGCTCAATTTGCAGGTGACCGACTCCTCGGGAAAACCGGTTGCAGGACTGAAGCCGGAAGATCTCGAGTTGCTCGACAACCAAAAACCGCAGATGATCGCGACATTTCGTGAAGTCAACGGACAGACGTCCACCGCCGACGTTCATTTGTTTTTTGTGCTCGATGCGATCAACGACGGGGGAGCGGCGATCGGACATGCGAGAAAGGATTTAGATAAATACCTCTCGCAGGGCCAAGGACCATTGCCATTCCCAATCTCCCTGGTTTTTGTGAGCAGCGCGGGACAAACCGTAACGCCGCCATCCACAGACCGCGCTGTGGTTGCTGACCAGCTTGCGAAATTTGCACGCCTTCCTCGCGACTCTGATTGCGATCAAGCGCGCTACACCGACGGGAGCCGCATGGGCGGGCAGGCCCTCGGTTCGCACTCGTATGGAAATTCCGTAGAAGAACGAGCGGACTGCATGATTTCGCATTTCACGGAATCGGTTAACGCTCTCGGGACGCTGATTACCGAACAGAAGAATGTTCGTGGTCGGGCAATTCTCATCTGGACTGGTCCGGGTTGGCCGGTGCTGGCCGATTTCGGAACTCAAGCGGTTGGTCAGCGAGGCAACTACCGCGATGTCCTAGTCGAATTAAACACCAATCTGCGCGAGGCTCAAGTGACCCTCGATGCGCTTTCGTGGGGTGGCTTCGAAACTCCCAAAAATGTTCGTAAACCCATCGTGAGCGCAACAACCAGTGTGCCGTCTACGGTTGACGAGTTAGCTGAGACGACCCTGGCGCTTCCGGCGCTGGCACGGCAGAACGGCGGGCTGGCAATTTCCAACGTCAAGAACTTCGCGGGTGCGATGGCGGCGTGCCTTGCCGATGCGGGTGATTTTTATATGTTGAGTTTCGATTCAACTCCGGCCGCCACGACGGACGAGTTTCACTCCATCGAGGTAAAGATCGACCGGCCTGGCATGAACGTTCGTACGGTTACGGGATACTATGCGCAGCCTTAACCCCGGGAAGGGCCCGCGGCTTCATCACATCGAGGTCCGTCGCTTCTCGAAAGCTGTTACCGCAGTGGGAAGGTCGAGGAACATGCGTTCGGTTCCCAAGGTCTTCCCCAACGGCGAGCGCATCACGACCTTGAATGCCTCAGGATTCAGCGCAGCCAGCCATAAAAGAATGCCACCTTCCCGAAGGTTTTCCTCTGCCTTGATAAGAGTCCGGAGCGCCGTGTATTCGAAGTCGGGGATGGCACTGCATTCCAGAATCACAACCTGGGGTTTAGAGGCCGCGACCAGGGCAGCAATGTCGTCGCGGGCACGAGGCGCACTGGCAAAGGTCATGCGGCCTTCGGTGCGGACGATCATGAGACCTGGAATGGCTTGATCTTCGGGGTGGTTTGCTGACTGCGGGCGGAAGATGTCGGTGCCAGGCTTTCGGTGCAACTGGTAAACGAGAGGATGGTTCGCCTGGTAGATCAGCGTCAGCAAGGAGATGGCGATCGCGACAAGGATACCGTTGAGTGTTCCGAGGACGATGACACCAGCGCCGGCGGCGAGAGCCCAAAGGAACTCAGTTCGTCTTACGGCCAGAATCGAGCGAAAATCGGCCGTGCTAAGCAATGGCAACGCAGTCACGAGAACCACGGCAGCTAGCGTGGCCTGCGGCAACAGACTGATGAGAGGCGAGAGAAACAACAGGGTTGCGAGGGTGATTGCCACCGTCACCAGCGAGGATAGCTGGCTGCGGGCTCCGGCTCTGGAGTTTACGGCGGTTTGTGAAGTTCCGCCGCCAGCGGGGAAGCCTTGGAAGAAGCTACCTGCAACGTTTGCAGCACCGAGAGCCAGCAGCTCCCGGTTGGCAGAGACAGGCGGATCATCATGCCTTGCGAAAGAACGGCCGGCTGCGATTGACTCGGTGAAAGACATCAAGGCAATGCCAAGCGCGCCGGGCCAGAGTCCCCGGATTAGCGACAGGTCTGGAACCGCTGGGGTTGGAATTCCGGCCGGAATATGACCGGTGAGCGCAACCCCAAACCGATTCAATCCCAATAGTCCTGCAGCCGCAATGCCCAGAACAACTGCCGCAAGGGGAGCAGGGGCGCTCGGCCAAAGGTGCTCCAACCCGAGAATGATCGCCAGAGTTGCCGCTGCCAGAATCAGCGTTGGACGATTTGTTTGTGGGACGTGGTGAAGAGTGGAAAGAAGCTTCTGGAAGAATCCTCCACTTTCGATGTGCACTCCCAGAAGCTTGGGCAACTGATCCACAACGATGACTACGGCCACACCTGCCTTGAACCCGGTGAGAACTGGGTCGGACAGGAAGTTAGCTAGAAACCCAAGCCGGAGCACGCCGGCCAGGATTAGGAAGCCGCCGGCAAGCAAGGCCAGCGTGGAGGCGGCGGCCATAAGCTGGGCCGCGTTGCCGTCGGGAACTGCCACCGATAACTCGGTTGCCGTCAGGATCGCGAGAGTGCTGGTGCTGCTCACGCTTAGCGGACGCGATGTTCCCAGCAAGGCGTAGACAAACATCGGCACCAAAACTACATACAGGCCTGCGTATGCTGGAAGGCCGGCGATGGTGGCGAACGCCATGGCCTTGGGAATGACCACCGACGCTGTCGTCAGCCCCGCTACTACGTCCAAGCGAAGCCATGGGCGTTGATATCCTGAAAAGAGGCTGGTCAAGGGCGCGATCCACCTTCCCGTGAATGATCTCTTCGATCCTTCAAAGCAAACTCCCCCTTGGACCGCAATTCGGGGCCACCTTCAACAGATTTGTGCGGACAGTAAGGAACTGGGTCCCGACTTGGGGGAATCATAAGACCGGACAGCGATTCCGCGACCTGTCAGAAATGACAGTCCCATCCGTGGCATTGCTGCCAGGATTTTCGGATTCCCACTCATGACACGGTGAGACTGCGTCATGAATGGGGCGCTTTGCAGTTTTGGTTGATCTGGCAAACGTTGACCGACAGATCCGGTCCTGCCGATGGCCCTGATCGCTCAGGATGAGAGCGTGATTGAGATGCCGAACTATTGTTGCGGGGTTACCAGTTGATGAGCGATCGCGAACAGGGCCAGCTCGAGGCGGGTGGAAACGCCGGTTTTGTCGAAGATGTTGGACAAGTGGCGCTTCACCGTCTCCTCGCTGAGCGTGAACTGCTTGGCGATGTCGCGGTTGCTGCAGCCTTCAACGATGCAGCCGACAACGTCGAGCTCGCGCGGGGTGAGGCCGTAGGTTTTGCGCTGAGGCGGCTGGGCCTGGCGCATCAACTCGTGGAGAGCGGAGACGAGATTCACCACACGCTTACCACCGATCCAGTAGTCACCGGCATAGACGGTGCGAATGGACGTGTGGAGTGCGCCGGCGAGGGCATCTTTTAACACGATGCCGCGGGCGCCGATATGGAGCGCCTCGATGATCTGCTGGGTGGTGATGGTAGAGGTGAGGAGGATGATCTTGACGGTGGGCGAACCATTCATGATGGCGCGCATGGCTTCAAGGCCAGGCAGACGCGGCATCTGGACATCGAGCAGCAGGATGTCGGGGGTTTGCTCCAGGGTCTGGGTGATGGCCTCATCGCCATCGTCGGCTTCTCCTACCACTTCGAAGCCGTCGCGCTCGGTGAGCATGTTGCGAACACCAATGCGGACTACGGGATGATCGTCGGCGAGTACGATGCGGATGGGTTGTTGTTCCACGAGAGCCCTACACCTCCGAAAAGCCGGGACTGACTGGCAGGCTACATGAGCGGCCCGCATCCAGTAATATCCTTCCAGCTCTGTTTTCACATGAGCACAGGCCAAGCCTGAACTACGCTGGAAATTCCTTTTCAAGCATACGCTCCAGCCTCTGCGTAGCCGAATACAACTCTTGTAGTGCTTCTCTACAGTTATCCAATTGGTCACTCCTGGACTCCAGGAAAGCGCCCAGCTTTGCCGCCTGCATGGCGCCGGCCATACCGCAACCGCCCTTGATGGCATGCCCGATACGGCGGACTTCGTCCTTGTTACCGGTAGCGACGGCGATTTCGAGAGCGGCGAGGCGCTTGTGGAGGTCGGTTACGACGGCGGTGTAGATCTCACGAACGGTAGACTCGGTCATGAGTTGCCGGAACTGGGCGAGCGTGACGGGGTTAACCACCAGTTCTTCAGCGTCGGCGGTCTCCGGCTGATCGATCTTGGGATTGTGCTGGCTGAGCAGCTTGTGCAGATCTTCGGGACCAAACGGTTTCAGCAAAAAGCCATCCGCCGCGGCAATAAGCTCGTCGGAAGGGGTGGTCCCGCTGATAAGGATGATCTCGTCCTGGCCAAGCTGCCTGAGCTTTGCGATCAGTTCCGGCCCGCTCAGGCCCGGTAACTGCGTATCCAACAAAACCACGGCCGGTGTGACGTCGCCGGCCTCGAGAATCTGCAGAGCCTGGGTTCCGTCCTCAGCGCTGTGCACCATGTGACCGTGCAGCGTGAGGACGGTGGCGATCACCTCTCGGCTGACGAGGTCGTCGTCAATTAATAGAATCGTAGCTAATTCGTGCTTTTCGCCTATGCCGAGCATCTGATTCGCCTTAATGGTGCCGTGATGGTGTCTCTACTCCTGGGCGACGCCGATTTCGTGGAGCCAGCCCGGCGCCTTCAGCAATTCACGGGGACGGGAGCCATCGGCTTGCCCAACCAGGCCATCGCGCTCCATGAGATCAATGAGGTGCGCGGCGCGGCCATAGCCAATTCTAAGGCGACGCTGGAGGAGGGATGTAGAGGCTTTTCCAAATTCAAAAACCAAACGTACTGCGTCGTCGAACATGGGATCATTGTCGTCTCCATCGTTGCTGGAGCCTTCCATGCTCTGCTTCTCGTCGCGCGGCGACTCGAGGAAGCCTTCGACGTATTCGGCCTGGCCCTGGTCTTTCCAGAAGGCGACCACGGCTGCGGTCTCTTTCTCGCTGACGTAGGGAGCATGCAGGCGGAGCAGGCGGCTTGTGCCGGGGGGCAGGAAGAGCATGTCGCCACGGCCAAGGAGAGCTTCAGCGCCGTTCGTGTCCAGGATGGTGCGTGAGTCGACCTTGGTGGCCAGGCGGAAGCTGATGCGGGTGGGGATGTTGGCCTTGATAAGCCCAGTGATGACATCGACGCTGGGGCGCTGGGTGGCGAGGACGAGATGAATGCCGACGGCGCGCGCCATCTGGGCCAGACGTGTGATGGATTCTTCAACGTTGGCGCGGTCGAGCATCATCAGGTCGGCAAGTTCGTCGATGATGATGACGAGAAAGGGCAGCGGCTGCTCTTCCTGCCCATCGTCAAAGAGGGACGGCATAGCGCCGTCGAAGAGCTTGTTGTACTGGTCTATGTTGCGCACGCTGCGACTGGCGAGCAGCTTGAGGCGGCGCTCCATCTCGCGGACCGCGTTGCGCAGGGCGTTGGCTGCGAGCTTGGGCTCCGTAATGATTGGAGTAAAGAGATGAGGAATCCCTTCGTACATGCCGAGTTCCACACGCTTCGGGTCGACGAGGATGAGGCGAACCTGAGACGGCGTAGTGCGATAGAGCAGGCTCATGATCATCGCATTGATAGCGACGGATTTGCCCGATCCGGTTGAGCCGGCGATGAGGACATGGGGCATCGAAGCGAGATCTGCTGTGACAATGCGGCCGTTGATGTCTTTGCCCATGGCGAGGGTCAGTCGCGACTTGGCCTTGGCGAAGGTTTCCGATTCAAGCACGTCGCGAAGATGGATGGTTTCGCGTTCGTGGTTTGGAACCTGGATGCCGACGGTGCTTTTGCCGGCCATGCGCTCGATCAAAATACTCTCCGCCCGCATGGCGAGGCATAGGTCTTCGGCAAGGCCGGTGACGCGGCTGTACTTCACGCCGGCTTCGGGCTTGAACTCGTAGGTCGTCACCATTGGGCCGGGGTTGATGCGCTCAACTGCGCCGCGTACGTCAAACTCCGCGCACTTTTCTACCAGCACCCGGGCTTCGTCGCGGAGATCGTCTTCGCGGACGACCTGCGGACCAGAGCCGGAGTTGAGAAGGGTACTGGGCGGCAGGCGGAACCCGCTGACATTCTTGGGAGCGACGGTGACGGTGCGTTCCTCGGCGTCAGCGCGCTCGTGAATCGCGATATTGTTGGGCACCGGCGCATGGGCCGCGGGAGCCGGTGTTGGAACGGGTGACGGGGCCGGAGTTGGAGCGACAGCCGGACGCATTTCGACGATACTGCGTGGCGGAGCTTGCGGCGCCGAGGCGGCAGCGGCGGGATGGGGGTGAGCGAGCGGGGTTGGTGTTGGTGGAAGCGCAACCGGAGCGGTGGATTCTGCAACAGTTCGTTCCCAGATGCTCGCGCGGCGCGGGGGAATTGGCTCTTCTGCCGTCTTGGCCGTACGCTGAAAGGCCGGAATCTCATCTACAGGATCGGGCTCGGGGGCACGCTTCTTCATGCCGAAGAGAGCGGCAAGACGGCTCGGTCGCGGTGGAGGCATATCGGCGGCCGGTTCGGGCGCGTCGCCAATGGCTCCGGAAAAAAGCCGCTGCGCAGGACCGGGTTGGGTCTGTTCGGCTATGCGCTCTTCCATGTCTCGCTTGCGTTCCGCGCGCTCTTCGCGCCAGTTGCTGTAGCGGTCGTGCCAGGCGACCAGGTTGAGCCAGCGATCTTCGATTTGTGTTTTGAGCGTCCAGAAGTTGATGTCGGAGGCGAAGTAAAGGCCGACGACGGCCAGCACAAAGGCCACCAGCCACGCGCCCTGCGTGTTGAGGTACACGACCAGCGTTCCGGCAATTACGCGCCCCATTACGCCTTCGACGGGAACGGCGTGCAACCAATGCCAATGCCACGGGAAGAGACCGAATACGGCGGGCACGAAGAGGACGGCCAGCGCGGTGCCCGTCCAGCGCAGGATGGCCGAGCCGCCGGAGCGGGAACGTATCCAACTCCAGCCGAGTCCGCCGATCCAGAGCGGAAAGAGGAAGACGGTGATGCCGAAGGCCTGGAGCAGGATATCGCTGAGATATGCGCCGAAGAGACCGATCCAATTTTGGACGGCATGGGCAGGATCGGCGCCGGAGGCGGTATTGATCGATGAATCGGTGGGATGGTAGGTGGCGAGCGCGAGAAAGAGGAGTACGGAGACGAGTGACAGCACCAGGCCAAGGAACATGTTGAGCGCCCGGTTGCGCGTTGGCGAAAGAATGATCGGAATCGGCTTCATTGAGGGGACGCCTCCGCGCCCTGGCTACCGCAATCGACGCTGGAGCCGCATGCAAAGACAGGAATGGTGCGCGACGGGGCTTCTGGTTTCAAATCGACGCAACTATCAGGCAGCGGCGACCCGCAACGAAATTAGCCAACCTCGCATTCCCTGGCTTTACCGTCAAGGCGACGAAAAATCCCAGAGCAGCCTTTATTATCCCCGGCGCCAAGAGGGGTTTCCGGCCAAAACAAGGCAGGGGAACCACGGAATCCACCCCCAGAGGGAGGGATCGCATTTTGCTACGTCGCGCCAAAGAAGGTTTGGGGTAGGCAAGGCGTCTATTTCTGCCGGCAAATACCCCCCTCGTCTTTCATGGCCATTTGAACTAATCTACAACTCACTGGACGTCCACGAGAGGTTCTATGGCATTCCCCCGCCGCCCCCTCCTGATCGTACTCGGCAGTATCCTCGCCCTCATACTGCTCGTCGCCATTGCGATCCCGCTGTTCCTCAATGCTGACGCCTTCCGCACCCGGATTGAAACGGCGCTCACCACCTCACTCGGCCGCAAGGTCACCCTCGGCAAGCTCGACCTCTCCGTCCTCACCGGCAACCTGGTTGCCGGGGACGCCTCCATTGCCGACGATCCTGCCTTCAGCGCCGAGCCCTTTCTCCAGGCCTCCAAGGTAAAAATCGGCATTGAGATGCTTCCCCTCGTCTTCAGCCGCGAGATCCATATCACCGGCTTCTCAATTGACTCGCCGAAAATTACGCTGCTTCGTGCTGCCAACGGCACGTGGAATTACTCCACTATAGGCAGCGCGCAGCAGAACACAGCCTCGAACAAAGAATCCAGCACACTCATCCCTAACCTGACCGTCGGCCACGTGACCATCAGCAACGGTCAGCTGACCGTCGGCACCGAGCCTGCTCCGGGCATGGCCGCCACTCCGCGCCGCACCTATGATCAGCTCGCCCTCGAGGCGAAAGACTTCTCCTTCCAGAAATCTTTCCCGTTCACCGCGTCGGCCCACCTGCCCGGCGACGGCACCGTTTCGCTCAGCGGCAACGCCGGCCCCATCAATCCGCACGATGCATCCCTCACTCCCTTCGACGCCCACCTCAAGGCCAAGCACATTGATCCGCTCGCCGCGGGGTTCGTCGACTCCACCTCCGGCGTCACGGGCACCTTCGAATCCATCGACGTGCAGGCAGCCTGGAACGGGCAGCAGCTCCACGTTGCCAAATTCGTAGTCGACACTCCCAAACTCACACTCGTCCGCGACAACAAGCCCACCACCGTTGCGCCGCCTCCGCCGGCGCCCAACAGCAACAACATGCTCAGCACACTCACGGCCGACTACCTGCAGATCAAAAATGGGGCTATCACCATCACAACGCCCGGACAGACCGTGCCTGCCGTTTACCAGCAGCTCAACGCCGAGCTCACCAACGTCTCACCCACTGCCGCCGCGCCGTTCAAGCTGAGCGCGCAGGTTCCCGGCGGAGGCTCTGTCACAGGAGACGGCACCGCGGGACCCCTCAATCAGGCAAGCCCCGCTGCGACGCCCCTCAACGCACACATAGTGCTCTCGCACCTCGACCTCGCAACCAGCGGTGTTGTTGCACCTGACGCAGGCATCAGCGGCATCGCAAATCTCGATCTCAAAGCACTCTCCGACGGCAAGAATCTCAACGCGAACGTGTCCGCCAACATTCAGGGCCTCCGTGTCGCAAAAAACGGCACACCGTCGCCAAAACCTGTCCTGGTTCAGGTCACTGCCTTGCAGAATGTGCAAGCCCTCTCAGGACAGCTGCAGAACGCAGTCATCACCATCGGCAAAGCAAACATCAACGCCGCGGGCACCTACCAGACCAGCGGCAGCACCACCACCCTCAATCTCAAAGTCGACACCAAGGCTGCGTCGATCGACGAGCTTGAGGCGTTCCTGCCCTCCGTCGGCGTCCATCTACCATCCGGTTCGCGCCTCCAGGGCGGGACTCTGACCACAAATCTCAACGTCACCGGGGCGGTCGGGGCGCCTATCATCAGCGGACCCGTCCGCATCGACAATACCAACCTTGCCGGCTTTGACCTCGGTTCGAAGCTCGGGCCCCTCAGTTCACTTGCTGGAATCAAGTCGGGATCCGGCACCGCCATCCAATCGCTCAGTGCGAACGTCGCCGTTAACGGCGGAAATGTCCGCACCGACAACGTCTCAGTCGTTGTACCCTCCATCGGATCGGCTACCGGCGCGGGCACCATCAGCGCAGCCGGCGCGCTCAACTACAACACTGTTCTCAAACTCACCGGCGTGCTCGGCGGAGCCGGCGGTAAGGGTGGGGCTGCAGGCACTGGAGGCGTCGCCGGTCAATTGATGGGAATGATCCCAGGAGGTGCAGCCGGCAATGTCGTCGGAAACTTCGCCGGCGCCGCGCTCCGCAACGGTGTTCCCGTTGCCATCGGAGGAACAACCTCCAACCCCACCTTCACTCCCAACATGGGTGGAATCCTGCACAGTTCCACCACTGGGGCAAAGCAAGGCGCGGCCAAGCCATCCCCAAATAGCGCCAACCCGCTGTCGAATGCTCTCGGCGGGCTGCTTAAGCAGCCGCACTAACCCCCAGGCGAACGGGACCCGCGGAACGTGTTGTCACAAACGATCGAAGAATAAGATCTATCTGCAGAGTCGGGGAGGAGGTTAGATCCCCAGGAGCCTGTTGCCCAGGATTAGAAGAAGGATGCCGAGGACAATGCGATAAATGGCGAAGACCGTGAAGCCATGGCGGCGTACCCACATCAGGAACCACTCCACAACGCCGAGCGCGACAATGAAGGAGACGACGAAACCGATAGCGAGAACGATCCAGTTCTGGGAGCTCATGACAAAGCTGACCGAGGCGCCGGCGGCGAGTTCGGCTTTGCTGGGATGGAGAGACTTGAGCAGATCCCAGCCGGTGGCTGCGATCATGGTGGGGATGGAGAGCAGGAAGCTGAACTCCAGCGCAGAAGGCCTGTCGAGTCCGACCATCTGTCCCGCGGCGATGGTGGACATGGAGCGGGAGGTGCCCGGAAAAATGGCCGAAAGCGACTGGCAGATGCCGATCCAGACGGCCTGGCCGAGGCTCATCTCTTCGACGTGCAGCGTGTTGGGCTCGTAGCGAGATGCGCGTGCATCGATGACCCACATGACGATGCCGCCGAGGAGCAATGCCCAAGCCATGACGGCTACGCTGCCGAGGTGTTTTTCGCTGATCTTGTGCAGGGGCAGGGCTATGACGGAGGTGCAAGCGAAGGCGATCAGCGTGAGCGAGATGGGATGGTTCTTCCAGGTGCGATCGCCGCTTTCGCCTTGGGGAAAGCTCTTGATGAAGCCAACGATGCGTTCGAGATAAAGAAGAAGAAGGGCGAAGATGGCACCGGCCTGGATGACGATGGTGTACATCTTCCAATATGCATCGTCGAGTGGAATGCGCATCGCGGCTTCGGCGAGGCGAAGGTGCGCGGTCGAACTAACAGGAAGAAATTCGGTTAAGCCCTCAACAATTCCTAGAAGTACTGACTGGATGTAGACGTTCAAAAAGCCTCCGGTATGTATGCGGGACTTCGCGTGTCAGAACAGGCCATGTGTGCCTATTCTTTATCAATGCCATAAACCGCGATGCCCTGATCCAATTTGAACACGAGCATCGAGGCCCGCGCTGTATAGTCCGATTGCGGAAACTTATCTCTGAGCCTGGTGGCGAGGTCGCGGGCATGATTATGTGCGGCGTCGCTCTTCTTGTCATTATTATCTGACGCGTACATATCGGTGAGAACGGCCTGTCGATAAACGGCCTGATAGAGGGCCTGCGGGGCGCGCGGGCTGTCGGGATGCTCGGCAGCGTATTTCTCGTAGATTTCCGATTCCTTTTCGGGGCATTTTTCCTGGCCTTGCCAGTCACCACAGAGCTTGTTGTCGAGCAGTTCGTACGCAGCGAAGTCAGCCGAATGGGTGTTGGGGTAATACTTGATGACTTTCTTCAGGCCGTCTTCATCCATCTGCTCGCGCATGTACGGCTCCTTTTCTTTTGCGGAAGGGCGGCTGGCCGAGTCGGCCTTTTGGATCTGCCAGAGGATGTCGGCGGCGCGCCATGCTGCCTCAGCATCGAGCGGTGAGTTGGGGAACATCTCGACAAGACGACGATAGAGCAGGTGCGCAGTACGGGCGGCGTTCACGGGGCCGCGGGGGTCAGAGGCCAGCGCTTCCTGGTCGGCTGCCGCACCCATCAGGACCTGATCGCCGTTGGGCGTGTTCTCGATGACGACGCCCTTTGACTGAATCCAACCGGAGATTGGCGGCGGGACCTCGGTGGTGTCGTATATGGGAGCGTCCGAGGTATGTTCTTCCTCGATGTCGGTATTGGCGAAGACGCGCAGCCACTCGCCGCTTTTTTCGGCGACCACCATTTCGCGGCCAATCTGCACGCGGCCTACCTTTTGCGCTCCGACGTCAGCTGAAACGTAGAGCCAGGTGACGCGCAGGGCTGTGGCGCGCGGACCGGCGATGGGCTTCTGCAGGTTGTCCTTTTTCTTCTGAGCGATCAAGGGCAACGCACAGAGAATGAGGCATAGCGCGAGCATCCGAGCCGCGCGGAATCTTGAATTCGTCACAGGAAAGATCATAGTCGAACGACGTTACGTGCCGGTTTCTGTGAGCACCTGAGCGAGCAAGGCCGGATCGACGTTGCCGCCGCTGACGATCGCGACCGCGTTGTTGTAGGGCGGAAGCTGGGCAGCGTGGAAGAGCAGGGCGGCGGAGGAGACGGCGCCGCTGGGCTCGGGGACGATGCGTGCAGAGTTGACGATGGCGCGCATGGCGCTGCGAATTTCGGCTTCGGTGACGGTGATGATGCCGTCGACGAAGGCCTGGATGTGGGCGAAGTTGCGCTCGCCTACGCTTTGGGTGCGCAGGCCGTCGGCGATGGTGCGGCTGGTTAGCTCGGCTCCCCAAGTGACGATCTGGCCGGTGCGGAAACTTTCTGCGGTGTCGCCGGCCAGTTCGGGCTCGATGCCGAAGACCTTAACACTCGGGCGCAGGCGCTTGATCGCGGTGGCAACGCCGCTGAGGAGACCTCCGCCAGAGACGGGGACGAGGACGAGATCGACGTCGGGGAGTTGCTCGATGATTTCGAGGCCGCAGGTGGCCTGGCCGGTGATGATCTGCTCGTCATCGTAGGGAGGAATGACGATGTAGCCGTGTTTGCGGACGAGTTCTTCAGCCTTGGCGAGACGCTCGCTGGAGGCGACACCGACATCGACGATCTCTGCGCCATAGGCGAGGGTGGCAGCACGCTTTATGGCGGGTGCGTTCGACGGCATGACGATGACAGCTTTACACCCCGTCGACGAAGACCTGTCGCCGGAGACCCCGTATTTAGCGCCGACTTCGCGGGCGGCATAGGCGACGCCCTGCGCGTGGTTGCCGCTGGAGTAGGTGATGACGCCGCGGGAGATTTCTTCGGGCGTGAGCTGGAGGATTTTGTTAGAGGCGCCGCGGAGTTTGAAGCTGCCGATGGGTTGCAGGCTCTCGGCTTTGAGCCAGATTTTTCCGGCGACATCGGGGAAGTATGCGCGCACCAGCGGCGTTTTGACGGCGATGTTGGCGATGCGATCGGCGGCGGCGCGGATGGCATCGAGCGAGACGAGAGTGTCGGTGGCTACTGTCATGGGAGGTACTTCTCCGGGACGGGATTGGCGGGGGTCTGAGCCTGCCAGACGATTTCGATTATGTGCCATTGTTTGCCGTCGAAGATGGCCTGGATGCTGTTGATGCCGCGGTCCATCAATTTGCCTTCGGGCACCTTGCCCTCGGGTGGCTGGCCGTCGGGAGTGGTACGGGTTTCGTAGGTGCTCCAGAGGTGGGCCATGTGGTCCCATGTCTCGGCGTTGACCTTGACCTGGCGCTCGTAGAAGATGGCGCTGCCGCGCTTGGCGACGAGGTTGACCCAGTCGTCGACGGTGAGGATGCGGGGTGTAGCGGTGCCGTCGGGAGCGATCCGGATGGGGATGAGACGGGCTTCGGGGAGAAAGAGGGCGCGGAAGCAGGTTCGGTCCTGATTGCCGGGTCCGCTGACGGCGGCGTCAATGGCTTTGATCAAGTCGCCGAGTGTGGCCGCGGACGGGCAGACTACGGTTGCCGGTTTCGCGTCGGGGGTTTGGGCGTGGAGCGTGGGTGCGAGCAGGGCGGCGGCGAGTGCGAGGGAAAGCGGGAGGCGGCGCATGAAGGGATTTTACAGAAGTATGAGCATATGGCTAGTGAGGCTTGGGTCATTTGCGCTCGGTGGCCCGCTGAACGGTCAGGAACTAATGAGGCGTGGAAAGACAACCGCAGATCCTTCGATTCGCTGCGCTCGCTCAGGATGACAAGCGACTCGGTAGGGTTTGTGCGTATCAGCGGAGCGTGAGTTCGAAGTAGATGAGAGGGTCCTTTTTGTAAATCACGTGCGCTATCTCGCGGTAGCCGCATTTCGCGTAAAAGGGGCCGGCTCCGGCTGCGGCGTCGAATGCATCAAGACGGATGGCATCGGCGGGCCAGGCGCGTGCTATGGACTCGGCTTGTTTCATTATCAGACGGCCGATTCCTTTGCGCTGGAGTTCGGGAAGGACGGCCATGCCGGTCAGATAGAGCGGCTTGTCTGCGGGGGTGAAATACGCGGTGTCGATGGCCCAGGGTTTTTTGGTGGCGAGGCGGAGGGTTCCGATAATGCGACGGTTGGAGCGTGCAATCAGAATCCGCGAGAATTTGGGCAGGCGCATGTTCGCGAGAATTCCGCGTTCCGATGGCGGCGATGACCAGAAGCCGGAGCCGAAGCGTCGGGTCAGATCTTCGGCGGTAGCGCCGTGGAGCGCTGCGAGTTCGGATGCATCCGAGTTGGTGGCGACGGCAAAAAGAAGTTTCATCGCGGTGAGGACAAAATAGGGAGATTGTGCAATCAAGAATGCCTCTCGCGTACCTGGTTACACAAGCGAAATTCTGACGCTCTCGACGGGGAGGATGGGCAGTAAAGCCAGTTCCAGTGCGTCAAGCCGGCAACCGGGGCGAAGTGCCACTTTATAGACGCCGTTCATTTCGCTGACGTCGGCTACTTGTTCGAGGGCTGCTTTGTCGATCTGATCGATCAAGTTGGCGCACAACCACATTTGCGGCGTCACCATCCGCAGAACGTTGGCACACCACTGGGCAGTCATCTTGCCAGTATTCAGCCCGATGTCGTTGTTGAGAATGCCGCGGAACCAATTCAACGTGCTGGATTCTTCGTACAGGGTACGCTCAAAAGAGTCGGCGGAATCAAATTCCGGCTTCCATGCGCATTGACTGCTCCACGCCTGCACGGGAGCGCGCTGGAATGCAAAGGTATCCAGTTGCTGATCCATGGCAGCGGCGGAAGTTGCCAGATATTCGTAGCAATCCTCATGGTTGATGATCCATTTGAAAACGTGCCATGTGCCGCGTAGCTCTAATGCACCGAATGGACGGCCGCGCATGGCGGTCAGGGTTTCGCCCAATTGCTTCTCGTATTGCTCTTTGTACTTCTGCCCATGTTCATCCATGCTGTGTTGCAGACCGATTCCAGCCACGGGATGATCGCCATCTTTGGGGACGAATTCAACGAGCACGGTCTGGTAATTGCCGGCTTGATCGAAGAGCTTTCCCCATAATTTATCGCTGAGAAAATCAGACACAGGCGGGTTCTTCTTTGTCTTTCCAACATAGGCCGACTCTGACATCTGCTTTTCTGCACGAATGTGGATCCCGCCTTCGCGTTGATTCGCGAGCGGACGCAGCCATTCCTCAAGCCAGGTCTTGCAGGCATCGAGCGTCGGCTGCCCATCATCGTGCAGAATCGCGACGCTGGATGTGATGGAGGGGTAGTCCAGACGGCGACGGAGGGGAATCTTCGTTTGCTTGTAGTCCAACTCGCGGAGATGATTCGGACTCAGATTGGATTTGTCGTAGCGGGTTTTCGGATTTAGCCCTGACACGACTGGTAACCATGCTTGTTGGAGCGCCGCGATGCGCACCGGGGGCAGGTGGTGGCGAACTTCGGTCTGTGTTCCTGGCTGAATGGAGAAGTTGATTTCCCATTCACCAGCCGTTTGGGCTTGAAGATCGAGTCCGATCAGCAGCAGGATCTGGGTTGTTCTCCCCGGAGTCAATGCAGGGACTATGAGACTGGCAAATTCGCCGCGAAATTCGCGGGATTCAGGGGAAGAGGAACTAACCGGGATGAGATTGAATTTCTGAGTCTCAGCGAACGCGGCTGCGTCCTCAGCTGAGACGATTTTCGGATATGTCTCGAGCTTACCGACGATCTGACCGTTATGGAATTTGCAGCCGGCGATAATGGCCTTGGAGAGTGTTAATGTGTCCGGTCCGGAAACGCGAATGGACGCCGTCCCTCCGCTGAAGCCCGCGCCCTGGCTCAAAACCAGCCATCGCGCTCCACACCCGTGGGCAACAGGGATGGGGAAACTTGCCGGATAGACTGAGCGCAGGAACGATTGCTCGGCATCGAAGTAATCACACAGCTTGATTTCGCCTGCTGGAAGATCGGACGCTTGAGCGTCGGAGATCGCGTTCGGCTTTTTCTTGAAATAAAACTGGGTGGTGATCTCTTCCGGCTCATCCAGAAAGTCCCGATAATTCATCTGGGGCTGACCCTGGCCGAGGCCGATCAACTGGGATAGTCCGGCGATGATGTTGTCAGCGAAGACGGTTTGCGGCGCGGCCGCGACGCTGATTTGCTCGGCGTTAAGCACCCGGCTGAATATGCTGCTCCATTTGGCGGGGCGGGCTTTGTTGCTGAGGCGCTTCAGAGGACCGTCGTAGCTTTCGGCGTCGGTCATCAGCAGGTCGATCTGGCGGCCGTTGAAGAAAACGATGAATTCGTACGTATCGCTGTCGTAGAGGCTCGTGAATACGGCAGGCGCATGCAGCGATTTGGATGCAGCCAGGGCCAAGTCCTTGAGTTCACCGTTGTCGAGTTGGGCGTTGTCGCTGTCGTAAACCGAGACGTAGGATTGGCCGGATCGCGCGAGGAGGACGACATGCTTGCCGCCCTCGGCCGGCAGCTTCCTTACACGCTCATAGCCAAGCTTGCTGTAGCACCGGATGATGGCCTTGGCCGCGTCATCCAGCTTGCCTCTCCATGCGATATGAATGCTGGCGCATGTATTTCCCATTGACTGGTTCCTGCGATTGACGCTTGGGATTGATTGTAATGGTAGTCAGGTTTCGAGGAATGCACGAAAGGGGAATATGGATTTCCCACCCATGCCGCGATGAAGCTGCGTCATGGATGGGGGCACCCTAGATTCTGCAGAGCGGGCTTTTTCCCAGGTTCTCAGAAGCGAGACCTGGGGCACCCCGGCTTGGGATTGATTGTAATGGTAGTCAGGTTTCGAGGAATGCACGAAAGGGGATATGGATTTCCCACCCATGCCGCGATGAAGCTGTGTCATGGATGGGGCACCCAGTCCGCGAAACATCGGAAGAAAAATAGAAGCAGGTCCTTCGGCTCCGCTTACCCCATGAACGACATGGTCGTTCACGGGGTCCCAAGCCGCTCCGCTCAGGATGACACGCCGTTGGAGGAGGATTGAGGATTCCATGTCTCAAATGCGAGACCATGGACACCCAGGGTTCTGGATGGGTCGACGAAGATCGTTTGGTCAGATTTCGAGGATTACGGGCATGATCATGGGGCGGCGGCCGGTGGTTTTCTGGATGAGGCGCTTCAACTCAACGCGAACTTTTTCTTTCACCATGCCATAATCGGTTTTCTGTTCGCCGCTCAGGCCGTCAAGAGTTTTGAGGACGACCTGGCGGGCTTCTTCGGTGATGTCGGCGCCGCCGAAGCCGCGCATGACGATCTCCGGTTCGCGCTCGACCTTCGCGGAGCGCTTGTTGATGGCAAGTATCGCGAGGACGATGCCATCTTCGGAGAGGATGCGGCGATCGCGCACGACCAGATCCTCAACGACGTCGATGGTGGAACCGGAATCGATGAGGATGCGGCCGGCGGTGACTTTTTCCTTCTTGCGCGCGTCGGCCTTGTCGAGTTCCAGCACGTCGCCATCTTCGATAACCAATGCGTGCTCGACGGCACCGGTTTCCATGGCGAGTTGGGCGTGACGGCGGAGGTTGCGGTAGTCGCCGTGGATGGGGATAAAGAACTTGGGGCGGACGAGATTGATGAGGAGGCGCAACTCTTCCTGGCAGCCGTGGCCGCTGACGTGGATGAGGCCGTGGGAGCCGTCGTCGAAGATGACGTTGGCTTCGCGGCGACTGAGATGATCGATGACGCGGAAGATGCTTTTCTCGTTGCCGGGAATGATGCGGGAGCTGAGGACAACGGTATCGCCGGCATCAATGTGGGCATGCTTGTGGTTGTCGACCGCGGCGCGACTGAGGGCGCTCATGGGCTCGCCCTGCGTGCCGCTGATGAGAATCATTAGCTCGTCGGGCGGATAGTCGCGCATCTGGCCGGGATTAATGACGAGGCCGGGCGGGGCTTCGATGTAGCCGAGGTCCTGCGCGATTTCGGTACTCTCCATCATGGAGCGACCGAGGACGACGGCTTTGCGGCCGTGCTTGCGCGCCAGTTCGAGAGCGATGCGGATGCGATAAATGGAAGATGAGAAGCAGCTGAAGAAGAGTTTCTTTTTGGTCTGCGAAAAGATTTCGTGCAGGCGTGGAATAACGGCGCGTTCGCTGGGGGTGTAGCCGGAGCGTTCAACGTTTGTCGAGTCCTGTAGCAGAGCCAGTACGCCGCGTTTGCCGTATTCGGCGAAGGTGTGAAGGTCGAAAGCTTTGTCGTCAAGAGGGGCGAGATCGATTTTGAAGTCGCCGGTATGAATGATGACACCGACGGGGGTTTCGATGGCGAGGGCTACGCAGTCAACCAGGGAATGGGTGACGCGAATGGGTTCGATGGTGAAGGGACCGAGGGTGAACTTCTCTTTCGGCGTGATCTCGATAAGCGTAGTTTCGTCGAGCAACTGGTGCTCTTCGAGTTTGCCTTCGACATAGGCCAGGGTGAATTCGGTGGCGTAGACGGGAACTTTGAGTTCGGTGAGGATCCAGGGCAGTCCGCCAATGTGGTCTTCATGGCCGTGGGTGAGGATGATGGCGCGGACGTGTTCCCTGTTTTCGGTGAGGTAGGTGATGTCGGGCACGACGATGTCGACGCCGAGCAGTTCCGATTCGGGGAACATGAGGCCGGCGTCGATCACGATAATGTCGTCTTCCCAACGGATTGCAAGGCAGTTCATGCCGAATTCGCCGAGGCCGCCGAGGGGGATGATTTTCAGTTTATTTGTTTGCATCTGTCAGGTTCGATGCTAACACCTGCGCGCGTACCTGGATGCGCCGAGGGCAGGAGCGAAGTTGTTCAAATATATGCAGAAATTATCTAGGCACCTGTACAACGGCTCACTAGAATACGGTTTGTCCATCGGTGCCTACCTGATTTGACCCGTGAGTGACAGCCCATCCAATCCGGCAGCGGAGCCTCTTCGTTCTCTAGATGGGGATTTGGCTCGTCGCGGGCCAGGCGATCGTGCCGCGAGCGACGAGTTGCTTTTGACACGCACAAAGGACGGCGACCAGGAAGCTATGACCGAGCTATTCGATCGATACAGCGGCATGGTGTATTCAGTTGCCCTGCGTGTGCTGAACGATCCTGGTCAGGCTGAGGATGTGATGCAGGAGATTTTCTTCCAGGTCTGGCGGAACCCCGATGCGTTCGTGGCGGGGCGGGGTTCGCTGGGAGCGTGGCTGGCGGTGATGGCGCGCAATCGAGCAATTGATTCGTTACGGCGAAGAAGGCCCACGGATTCGGTCGACGATGTGGTGCTGGTTTCCCAGACGGACATCGGGTCGGAGGTTGAACGGAATCGGATGATGGAGAGGGTCAGGGGGATCTTGAAGGATCTTCCGATGGAGCAGCAGAAATCAGTGGAGATGGCGTTTTTTGAGGGGCTGACTCACTCGGAGATCGCGGCGAGAACCGGTGATCCGCTGGGAACCGTGAAAACGCGGATACGGTCGGCATTGATGACTTTGAGAAAGGCGATCAGCGCATGATGCAAGACGAACACATAGCGCAGGAGGACCTAATCCTCTACGCAATGCATGCCATGCAATCGCATGAGCTCGCAGCGGTGCGTCTGCATCTGGATAAGTGCGCCGAGTGCAGGCGCGCGCTAGCCGAAGTAAACGGCGATCTTGCGCTGGTGGCGATGAGCGTGGAGCAGAAGCCGCTGCCAGAGGGCGCGCGGCAGCGGTTTGTGGAGCGGTTGGCGGCTGATGCTTCGCACGCAACCGGGGCTGGGGCTGCGCGCGTGATTCCGATTGAGACGAAGAGGTCTGCTCGAAGTGTGACGCTGTGGGTCGGGTGGCTTGCGGCGGCCGCATCGTTGTTGTTTGCGTTTTCGCTGGAGCAGAAGTTTCGTGTGTTGAATGACCAGCTGGCGCAGCAGCAGCAAGCGGCAATGCAACAAGCGGCGGCCAATGCGCGGGCGCAGCAGGTGCTGGATGTGCTGACGGCGCCGGCAGCGAAGCGAGTTCTGTTGACGGCAGCGAAAGCCAAGCCGGAACCGACCGGACGCGCCGTGTACCTGGCAGAGAACGGCGGCCTGGTATTTCAGGCAAACGATCTGGAACAACTGGCGGCGGACAAGACATACGAGCTGTGGGTGATTCCAGCGAATGGACAGGCGCCGATTCCAGCAGGACTCTTCCGGCCGGATGCAGCAGGCAGTGCCAGCGTGGTGCTGCCGCTGTTGCCCAAGGGCGTTCCCGCGAAGGCGTTTGGCGTGACCATTGAAAAGGCTGAAGGGTCGGCAACGCCGACGGCTCCCATCATCCTGGCGGGTGCTGTTCCCGCGTCAGGCGAATAAGCGCGTATTCTGTTGTGGCGCAGTTGAAGTGCCGCGGTTGAGTTGCGGAACTCCTTCGAGCTGCCGCGCACGAATTTTCCGGGAGTGTTATTGCCATGAGATTGAATACGTATTTGAACTACGGCGGAAATTGTGCCGAGGCGTTCAAGTTTTATGAAGAGCATCTGGGCGGCAAGATCGGGATGATCATGAAGCACGGCGACATGCCGGATCCGAGCAAGGTTATTCCCGGCATGGAGGATACCGTACTGCACGCGACGATCACGATCGGCGAGACAATGATTATGGCCAGCGATGTGCCGGCGGATCGGTGGAAGCCGATGCGCAGCGCCTACCTGGTGCTCAACCTGGCCAGCGATGCGGACGCCGAACAGCTGTTTGCGCTGCTGGCCGATGGCGGCGAAGTGTTCATGCCACTGCAGGAGACATTCTTCGCTTCGCGGTTTGCACAGTTGCGCGACAAGTTTGGCACATCGTGGATGCTGATTCACGAGAAGCCGATGGGCGCGAGACCGTAGCTCAGGCTTCACTCGCCGCTACGCATAACTTGATTTCAATCACTCTGACAGCTTGATTGTGGGCTACCGCTATGTTTCGATTCTACGGTCTTCTGATCTGCACTGCTTTGGCGTTTTCCTCCCTGGGTTTTAGTGCGCCGCGAACTTCGGAAAAACTGGAAGTGACGGGGTACGTGTTTACCCGCGGCGCGGCGCTTACGCCGGGCCAGGTTGATGCGAGGTATCTGACGCGGATCAACTACGCATTCGCCAATATTCAAGGTGGGCGGATGGTGCTGGGTGCGCCGACCGATGTGCAGAATTTTGCGCAATTGACGGCGCTGCGGAATTTGAATCCGCGGCTGACGGTACTGGTGTCGGTGGGCGGATGGCTGTGGTCGACCAACTTCTCAGACATGGCGCTGACGCAGGAAAGCCGGCGCACATTTGAAGAGAGCGTGATGGAGTTCCTGGCGCAATACGATCTCGATGGGCTGGATATCGACTGGGAATATCCGGGGCTGACGGGGGCCGGGCATCCGTTTCGCGCGGAGGATAAGGAGAACTTTACGGCGCTGCTCGCGGAGCTGCGTGCGCGCTTCGATGCAACGTCGAAGAAGACGAGTCGACGGCTGTACCTGACGATTGCGATGGGCGCGGGCGACGACGTGCTTGCTCACTCCGAAATGCGGAAGGTGCAACGGTATGTCGACACCGTGAACCTGATGACCTACGACTACTACGAAGCAGGATCGGATCCGACGACGGGGCACCACGCGCCATTGTTTGCCGATCCGGCGGATCCAAAGAAGGCTTCTTCCGATGAGACGGTCCGGGATTATGAGAAGGCTGGAGTGCCGGCGGAGAAGATTCTGCTGGGAGTCCCGTTCTATGGGCGCGCATGGGGCGACGTTCCGGATAAGAATCATGGATTGTTTCAGCCGGGGAAAGCGGTTGCGGGAATCAATGCGCAGTACAGCGCGATCGTGTCAGACATGCTGGGGCAGGGATTCACGCGTTACTGGGATGAGACGGCGAAGGCGCCGTATTTGTATAACGCAGAGAAGCATATTTTTGTGTCGTATGAGGATCCGGAGTCACTTGCGGTGAAGTGTGCGTATGTGCGCGGGCACAAGCTCGGGGGCGTGATGTTCTGGGAGTATTTTGGGGATCCTTCCGGCAAGTTGCTGCAGGCGATTGACGAGGGATTGGGTGGGGGGAGTAACTGAGTTTTGAGTTCTCAGTTCTGAGTTAGCAGATTGTTGGCGAGGGCGGATTAGAAAAAGCAACCGCAGATCCTTCGACTCGTTGCGCTCGCTCAGGATGACAAATTGGATTATTGAGATTTTCGGCTTCCCACCCTTGCGACAAAAACAAAGACGTCGCAAGGATGGGGCCCCACCGTGTTGGATTTGCGCGAGGTTTCAAAACGCAGGCGGGTTTTCAGTAGATGCAGGAGTCGGCGAAGAGGAAATCCCAGGAACTGTCGAGGTAGAGCCAGCGTTGGCCGCCGAACCAGCTGGTGGGCAGGGAGGGAACGTGGAGCAGGGCGTGTCCTCCCATGCACATCATTTCGGTTCCGTTCCACCCGAGGAAGGTGCGAGACGCCAGACCCACGGTGGCAGGATTGGAGACGCGGCGCAGGCAGACCGGGCACCTCTTGCGCTGGTCGGCAACGGCCCAGCGGAATCCGAAGAGACAGATGGTAAAGCACCAGAGGAGCTGGAGGCACTCGGCGAGCGGCGAATAGCCAACGGTGTTGCTGTAGGCAAGGTCCAGCGATGCGGAAAAGCCAATGGCTGCGATCAGGAGAAATTTTGCGGTGAAGAACAGGATGCGGCTGAGGCGCTGCTTAGTCGACGGGCGATGAGAGCTGACGTGTGAGTCTCCGAGAGAGACGGAGATAACGGCGGGAAGAGCGACGAGCGCAAGGAAGATGGCGAATTCGTAGATGCCCCACGGACCCTCAACGGGAGCCAGGATGCGGGTGCCATACAAGTCAATTTCGGCGCCATCCTGGTTGCGCGCACTGATCGAGATGCCAGGGCCGGACATGGAGGCCAGCCCGCGCGGGGAGAGCTGGGCGAAGAGATAGCCATAGGTGCGGGAAGCGGAGTCCGAGGCGATTTGAGTGTCGGATTCGAGTAACCATGCATCGGGGGTGCCGGGAAGCTGCCAACCGCCGGCCGGAGCTATGCCCGCAATTCTGACCCTGGTGCGGCCGATGCGCAGAACGCGGCCGGCAATGTGCGGGTCGCCGGCGAACGAGCGCATCCATGTGTCGTGGCTGAGGATCACGGCAGGCAGGCTGCGGTCTGCGTCATCGAAACGGTCAGCGTAGTCGATCGGCAGGCCGAGAAGCTGGAACAGATTTCCAGTGGAGTGCGCGACTTTCAGGGACAATGAGACGGGTCCGGCATCTGCGGTTTCGCGCGCAATGCGGTAGAAGGCGAGCTCCTGGAAGAAACGCTGGTTCGTCGATTTCCAATTCTGGTAGAGGGCGGCGGAGATGCTGGGGGTGGTGCTGCTGGTAACGGCTTCTCTGACGAGGAGCACGCTGGGCTTGATCTGATAGTTCGCTGCTTCGTTCTCTGCCTGGATGCCGGGAAGCAGACGTGAGATGACGAAACAGAGTGCGAGGGCGGCGGACAGCCATAGCAGTGTATGGGCCGCAGACCCGTGGACATGAACTGGTGCATTGATGCCTTTTGCGGGTTGGCTGCGGAGGCACAGCGCATCGGGGAAGGCGCCGAGACAGAACGCGGTAATCTCGCGCTGAGATTCCCATGAGAAGGTGTCGTCAATGCCGGCGTAAGAGCGCCGAACGTGCCAAAGTTCGGCGGACCATTCGCGGCGCCATTCTTCACGGTGGAGCGAAGGTACCAGGACCGATGCGGTGCGCAGGAGAGCGGCGTCGAACAGGGAGATGACCAGATCGGATGGCTGCTTCATATCGTTTTGGCCTCCTCGGTCGAGATGAGGCGTTCAAGAAGCGGATAGCGCTTGCGGGACGCCTCGAGTGTCGCCCTTCCGGCGGCTGTAAGTTTGTAGTACTTGCGCGGGGGACGCTGTTCAGCATCGGCGATGGACTGGCGTTCCCATTGAGAGCGGATAAGGTCATCGCGTTCGAGACGGCGCATGGCTGGGTAGACGGTTCCGCTGGGGAGGCCGGTCATCTCCATAATGCTGAAACCGTAGACATAGCCGGTGGAGATTGCCTGCAGGATCATTGCGGCGGTATGCGAGAGTTTTATCTCGGCGGCCATGCGCAGCATTTTACCTATGTAGCAATCTACTTGACAATGGATTTCATTTGATTATGCTGAATGCTACATAGGGTAAGTTGCGGAGGTCCGATCTTGCTCGAGGTTCAGCATCTGTTTCGGAGTTATCGAACGATTCCTGCCGTTGAGGATGTGAGCTTTAGGGTCGCTGCGGGCGAGATCGTGGGTTTTCTGGGACCTAATGGGGCGGGGAAGTCGACCACCGTGAAGATCATCACGGGTATGCTTCGGCCGGATGACGGGAAGGTGCTGTTTGAGGGCAAAAATATTCGGGACGATATGGTTGGGTATCGCGCTTCGCTGGGATACGTGCCGGAGGAGGCGCAGCTTTACGCGTATCTTTCAGGGCTTGAATATCTGCAGCTGGTGGGCCGGCTGCGGGGGATGAGCGAGGCGCTGATCGATGCGAAAGCGACTGGATTGCTGAAGTTGCTGCATCTGGAGTCATGGCAGTACTCGCCGATTTCTTCGTATTCGAAGGGCATGCGACAGAGGGTGCTGATTGCGGCGGCATTGCTGCACGATCCGAAGTTGCTGATTTTTGACGAGCCACTTTCGGGGCTCGATGTGGCATCCGCACGGCTGTTCAAGGACCTGCTGGAGATGCTGGCGAAGGACGGCAAGGCCGTGCTCTATATCTCGCACGTGCTGGAGACGGTGGAGCAGGTGTGCAACCGGGTCATCGTGATTGCGAAAGGGCATGTGCTGGCCGATGCAGCGCCTTCGGAGTTGAAGACGCTGATGAGCCTTCCCGACCTGGAAAGCGTATTTGCGCAACTGGTAGAGCAGCAGGATACGACAGCTGTAGCGGAAAAGATTGTGGAGGTCATGCAGATCGCCCATGCGAGGTGACTTTCAGAAGCTGCTCGTGTCGCACGATGGTGCGCCGGCCGTTCTTTCGATGAATGTGCAGGCGGCGATGGGGCCGGTGCGCGAGCCGGAGCGCAGCCAGTTTGTGTTGCTGATGAGGCATTTTCTGGAGCGCTTCTTCAACCACGAAACGGCGTTGCCGGATGGAGAAGGGAAGACACGGCTGGTGCAACTTGCGTTTGCAGCTGGAATACCGGGATTCATGGTGGCTCTGTATTTGTTTCCCCTGTACCATCCGTTTCCGGGATGGCCGCCAGGAAGCAAAGCGGTCGGCCCGCCGCCGTACTGGGTGCAGTTGAACCATCATTTCTTTTTCGTGCTGTATTCGTTTGTGGTCCTTGGGCTGATTACGGTGTTCGAGTGGGATCTGTTTTTTCCAGATTTGCTCGATGTGATGGTGCTGGGCACCTTGCCGCTGGCGCAACGAAGGGTGTTTCTTGGGCGCTCAGCGGCCATCTGCATTTTCATCGCAGGGTTTCTATTCGATGCGAACTTTCTTGCTCCCCTGGTTTTGCCATCGTCGACCGAGCCGCCGCATATTGTAGGTTTTCTTGCGGGACATCTGGCGGCGGTTACGGTGAGTGGACTGTTTGCGGCGGCGTTTATCGTCGCGTTGCAGAGCACGCTGCTGGCGGTGTTGGGTGAGCGCTTCTTTCGCAAGATTTCGCTGGTATTACAGGGAGCAGCAGTAACAGTGCTGGTGATGCTGCTTCTGCTCTTTCCTGTTTTGTCTGGTGTGACTCCGGCGCTGTTGCAATCGCACAATGGCGCAGTTCTTTGGTTTCCGCCGTTCTGGTTTCTGGGGATGTATCAAACTCTGCTGGATGGTTCGTCTGCATTGCCGGTCTTTCACGAACTTGCAGGGATGGGATTGGCGGCCTTACTGGCGGTTGCGGCGATTGGGGTGGTGACGTATCCGCTGGCGTATCTTCGGCGGGTGAAGTATCTGCTGGAGGGAGCGCCGCCGCGAACAAGGCGCAACGGCATGGCCGTGCCGTTCAATGGATTGCTGCACATGTGCGTCGTGCGCGAACCTATCCGGCGCGCGGTGTTTCACTTCATCAACCAGACGCTGCTGCGGGTTCCGCGATATCGCATTCATCTCGTGCTCTACGGAGGAGTGGGGCTGTCGGTGCTGATGGCGACGTTGCTTCGGCTGACGGTGGTCAACGGTCGATTGCACGCCGAGGCGTCAGCTGACGGAACTCGTGTGGCCGTCGGGATTGTGGCGTTCTGGGTGACGACGGGGTTGCGCACGGCATTTGTTTCGCCGGGGAATCAGTGGGGAAACTGGATTTTTCGCTTCACACACGGGAAGCCGGCGAATTTTGATGCAGCGGTGAATGAACTGATTGCGGCGCAGGTATGGGTGTTGTTTTGTTCCCTGGCAGTGACCGGGGCAACGGTCTGCGCGCTGCGGCTGGTAGCGCCGACGGAGTTACGGACTATGCCGGCCATTGCAGCAGAGTTGCTGGTTGGTGCAGGCGTGTGCGTGATTCTTACGGATGCCTTTTTTGCGAACGTAATGATGGTGCCCTTCACCGGTGAGGCTGCGGGGGAAAAACCCAATATTGCATTCACGCTGCTGAAGTTCTTCACATTCTTTCCCCTGGTGACGACGTTGTCGCTGCTTTCGGAGCAATGGATTGAGAAGAGCTGGCCGCACTTCGGGGCGGCAGGAATCGTGATTGTGGTGGCTCATTTGTGGTTCCGCTATCGGCATCGGGAGGTGGTGCGGATTCATAGTGCGCAGGCGGAACTGGAGGAAGGAGAAGATGATTTTCCGATGAGGCTGGGACTGCGGTATTAGATCGATTTTTGGAATTACATGTAAAGTTTTGAGCGTTTTGGGAGTGGGGTAGCGTGCGGGGTTTGATTTAGCAAGTTAGCGATGCTTAACACCATCGGCGAGTAAGCAAGTTAGCGAGGTTGGACGTGATCGGTGGAGGTTTCGCCGGGAAAGTGGACGCCGAGGGATTTGCGCGCCTCTTCGAGAAGACCGGCCATGCCGAGGGAGAGCGTGTGGGTGATGACGGGGCTCTCGCGGAGATTCTTGCGGATCAGATCGCAAAAATGAGCGGTCTCATAATTAAAGCCGCCGGCGGTGTAGGGCTCGTTCATCTCGACGATGCGACCGTCGAGGTAGTGGACGGTGGCGCGGGTGGGGTTCCACCAGTTGGCGTGGATGAGTACATAGCCGCGCGGGGCGCAGAGCAGGGCATCGCCGAGGCTTAGTAAGTCGATGCCGGTGTGGAGCTGGGCCATGCCGTGTTCGTGTTCGCTTTGAAAGATCGCGAAGGTGTCGACACCAGTGGGGCTGAGGCGTCCCATGGTCTGGATGCGCTTCAGCGGGCCGAGCCAATCGAGAGCGAGAAAGGCTTCGTAGGGGCCGATGCCCAATATGCCGCCGCCGCCGAGCTCGGGGAAGTGGAGCGGGTAGTCGGGTGCGACCGATGAATCGCAGTGGCCGGCACGGACGAAGCCGATGGGTCCGATGGGGTCCTGCTGCAAGTGCTCGCGCAATCTGACATACAGAGGGAAGAAGGGTGGCTTCATGGCTTCCATGAAGAGCCGGTCGTGCGAGCGAGCAGCAGCGAGGATGTTTTGAAGCTGATGAACATTGAGAGTGGCAGGTTTCTCGCAGAGGACGTGTTTACCGGCAGCGAGGGCCTGGAGGCAAAACTCGGCGTGGGTGTCGGGATGGGTGGCGATGTAGACGGCTTCGATGTGGGTGGAGAGCAGGGCTTCGAGAGTGGGCGCCAAGGTGGAGACAGAGAATTTATTCGCGTAAGCATGGGCGCGATTGGGTTTGCGGCCCCAGACGGCTGCGAGGTTCGCGGCGTGGACGGCTGTAAGTCCTTGAGCGAAGCGTGCAGCGGCACGGCCGGGGCCGATGACGCCGAACCGAATGTGTTGCCTGGAGTGAGGCACGGGAACAGGGTAGCGCGTGAGGGGTGTTCTTTAGCGAGTTAGCAAGTTAGAGATATTTGCTTGGTCGCGGTTTTCGAGAAATCCTAGATCGCGCTTTCCCATCCTGCGATGAGACTGCATGATGGATGGGGCACCGAGGTTTGTAATTAGCGTAATAAATCTTCGAGGGTGGTGCTGAGGTCGGTTTTTTCGTCGCGATATTTGACGATGACGGGGGCGTATAGGGAGAGGCCCCAGGCTTCGGAGTTGGGGTGGCCCTTGCCTTTGGCAACGGCGCGGGATCCGGGGACGACGACGGCATTGGCGGGGATGATGAGCGGCGTGTCGCCAGTGGCGCGGATGGTGGTGCCATTGACGAGATCGAAGACGGGCGTGCCACGGGTAAGGATGGTGCCGGGCGCGAGGACGGCTCCGGCGCGCACGATGGTGCCTTCGTAAACGCCGCAGTTACCGCCAACGAGGACGTCGTCTTCGATGATGACGGGGCTGGCATTGATCGGCTCGAGGACTCCGCCGATCTGGGCGGCGGCGCTGAGGTGCACGCGCTTGCCTATTTGGGCGCAGGAGCCGACAAGGGCGTGAGAATCCACCATCGTGCCTTCGTCGACCCAGGAACCGGTGTTGATGTAACTGGGGGGAACGCAAACGACTCCGCGAGCGAGGTAGGCGCCGGCCCGGATGGAAGAGCCACCTAACACGACGCGGATTCCGTCGTCGGCGGTGAAGTGGCGGACCGGGTAGGTGTGCTTGTCGACGAAAGAGAGCGCGCCGGCAGGGAAATCCTGCAGGGTACCGATGCGGAAGCCGAGAAGGATGCCTTTCTTTACCCATGCGTTGACGCTCCATCCGGTGGGAGCGGCGGGGTCGGGAGAGGCAGAGCGGAGTTGGCCGTGCTCGAGGGCATTGCGGAGCGCGAGAAAAGCCTCCATGGCGGCCGGGTCGTTGATGGCTGAGGCGCCGGCAGAGAAATGGCGTTCAATGGCCTGTTCGAGTTGACTTGGATTCATTTCGTAATGAGTTTAACAAGCGCAGAGCCACATATTATTTCGTTCAGGCTGGGCCTCCCGCGGCCGGGTCTGGGTTATTCCACCCGTTCAACGATAGAAATGCGCGTCTCTCAGACATGAGTCGAAAAAGAAGAACGACGCCAATGGAGCAGGCGCCGCTTGGCAAGAGAATGGGCAGCAGATGTTTATGCCGCGGAGGCGGGTGATACCTTGGCATGCCGTCGAGGCGCGGCTGACACCGGCTGCATGGGCCGCAATTGAAAGGAGTTGTTGCCGGCCGGGATCATGGCTAGCGGGGCAGTTTGGTTGGCGGTGCCATGGAGGTTTTTTGATTCGAGCCACGCGCAGAGCCTGGGATCGTAGATTTCGGGCTGGCCTTGCCAGAAGTCGGGCTTGAGGCCGCATTGGATGCGAAGGTGCCCGAGTTGCAGTTCGATGTCCTGCGTGCCCTTCGGGAAATAGCGGCGGACGTTTTCCGTTCCCACGTGCAGACCAGTGACGCCGTGACCTTTGCTTTGCGTTTTAACCACCATAAGGGACCTGCTTTGGATATCGGGTGAGAGTAAATCGGCGAGAAGTGGAAAAGCCACGTTCCAGATCGATCGCTGAAGGACCTGTTCCCTCATCGGGAAAAATGACTAGCGAAAACCAAGTTGGGACACCAGCTGCTATGCCTTATCGGACAGAGCTCCTGCTTGTTAGGCTGCGATGTGTGGACGTAGACGCGCAAGGATGTGCTCTTCGAATGGCGGAGCACACGCCCCTAACGACGAATGATGCGCTCATCCGTTCATTGGGTTGTTTCCGGGAAAAGAATATCTGGATAAATTGAGCGCTGCGTAAAGGGCTGGACGCGGCGGCACAGCTAGCCATTCAGCATCAGGGCTTTGCGTAGGGTGGAGACAACCTGTTCTTGCTGGGATGGGGTTATGCGGTTGAAAAACGGGAGCGCGAGGGTGCGGGAACCGATGGTTTCGGTAACAGGGAGATGCAGGGACGAGATAACGCAGTTGCGCCACGCGGGTTGCTGGTGGATGGGTGCGAAATAAGTCGCAGTAGCGATGCCTTGTTGTCCAAGGAATGCCTGAATGCGGGTGCGGTTGGCGGCTTCCGGGAGGCGTACGACGAAGACGAACCAGCTTATGGAGCTGTTGGGCAAGGTGAGCGGGGGCAACTCAAGGTTGGGGCTATCAGCCATGAGTGCGTGGTAGCGCTCGGCGGCAGCGCGACGGAGGCTGAGGATCTCGCCGATGCGGCTCAGCTGGACCCGGCCCAGGGCGCAGGCGATATCAGACAGGCGGTAGTTGAAGCCGAAATCGGGGTGATGAAGCCAGTCGAATGCGGACGTTGGAGCGTGCGGCGATGCTGGACTTGGATTTCGGCCCTGATTGCGGAGGCTGCAGAGGCGGTGAGCGTGAGCCGGCGTGTGAGCCAGGACGGCGCCGCCCTCGCCGGTGGTGATTTGTTTGTTGGGGTAGAAGCCAAAGACGGCGAGGTCGCCGAAGGAGCCGACGCGCCGCCGATGAAGTTCAGCACCGAGAGCTTCGCAGGCGTCTTCAATGATGACAAGGTTGTGGCGCGTGGCAAGGGTGCGGAAGGCGAGCATCTCGGCAGGAATGCCGAAGGTGTGAACGACGATTATGGCGCGAGTGCGCGAGGTGAGGAGAGGTTCGACTGTGGCGAGCGTGAGGTTGAGGGTGACCGGGTCGATATCGGCGAAGACGGGTGTGGCGCGGACGTGGAGGACTGCGTTGGCGACGGCGATGAAGGCGAACGAGGGGACGATGACTTCGTCGCCTTCTCCGATACCGAGGGTGAGCAGGGCCATGTGCAGTCCGGCGGTGCCGCTGCTGACGGCGATGGCGTGGGGGACAGAGTGGTATTCGGCGAGGGCGGATTCGAAGGTGCTGAGTTCGGGGCCCAGGCTGAGATGGGGCGTGCGCAGGACAGCGGTGACGGCGGCGATTTCGGCTTCGGTGATGTCGGGGGCGCTGAGAGGGATGGGCATGGATATATTTCGAATGCGGAGTTGTCGGGGAGCGGAGTTAGCAGTGCCTGGCACTTGTTAGCGGTGCTGCGCACCGGTTAGCGAAGTTAGCGAGTTAGCTCGAATTTGTGCGACGGAGGGGAGTTGGTTGCTTGATTAGCAGTTTATCGAGAGAGACGGTAGTAAGAACGCGAGTGATTGTCTTGGCGGCAGTACCGTTGCCGTAGGGGTTGGGCATGCCGCTGAGTTTCCTGCGGAATGCGGGAGCGAGCGCGCGCTTGAGTGCGGCAGTGATGGCGGCGGTGTTGGCGGGAACGTCGATGATGTTGCGGGCGCGTTCACGGCCTTGCTGGCGCATGCCGACGTTGACGACCGGGAGCGCGAACGATGCGGCCTCCATGATGCCGCTGGAGGAGTTGCCGATCATGGCATCAACCTGTCCGAGAAGACTCCAATAGGCCACGGCGTCGAGGTTGACGTAGATGTGGGTGTCGGCGCGATTGGCCGCGAGGGAGCGAGTGCGCACGATGAGCGCGTGGCTGCCGGCATCGGCGTTGGGATAAACGAAGATGAGCTGACCGGGTGTCTCGGCGAGAGCTACGAAGAGTGCGTCTGCTTCCGCATTGGTATCGCGGAGGATGGTGACGGGGTGCCATGCGGCGAGGATAGTGGGCGGCTTGAGTTTGAGGCTCAGGCGAGATTCGAGTGTGGCGCGGTCGATGAGTTTTGAGCGCTGCAGGTGATCGAGGGACGGTGCTCCGGCGTGATGGACGCGCCAAGGTTCTTCGCCCATAGCGATGACGCGTCGGCGGGCGTTCTCGGTTGAAGTGAAATGGATGTGTGCAAGCTTCGTGAGCGCGTTGCGGACCTGGTCGTCGATGGCGCCCTGGCTGACTTCGCCACCTTCAATGTGGGCGATCGGAATTCGCAGTGCGAGCGCAACGCTGGCGGGGGCCATCATCTCGTAACGATCGGCGATCAGCAGCATCAGGTCGGGTCGCCAGGAGCTGAGCGTGTCGGCGAGCGAGAGGATGGCAACGCCGATGGTTTTTGCCATCCCGGTGTCAGTATCAGAGCTTAGGAGGCACTCGATGCGGGCCTTGATGGGGAAACCTTCGCGCTCGATTTCGGCGATGGTGTTGCCGAACTCGGGGGAGAGATGCGGGCCGAGGGCGATGACGCCTAGTTCGACTTCAGGGTTTGTGGCCAATTCGTGGAGAGGCCAGTAGAGGTGACTGTAGTCGGCGCGCGAGGTGGTAACGACAGCGATTTTTCTTGTGACCTTGCGCGACTTACTCATCGGAGACCTGCGAGTGAGCGATGGTGCGTTGTGTGAGAACGGCGTCGCCTGGAGTGTAGTCGGGAACCAGGACGCGAAGAACGGTGAGAGCTGCGGAGAGATCGCGAAGGCGGACGGCGTTGCGCAGAGTGCCGAGGAGGATTTGAAGTTGGCCGGGCGCGATTGACGGCGAGTCGAGTTGGACGAGGCCATTCGCATTTGCAGGATGCGGGGATTCGCTTGCGGACCAGAGTTGCTCGGATTCCTTGTCACCAGCGCGCAGGTGAGTGAACTCGATGGGGGTTTCGCGATTCGGAGCCAGGCGGTGAGCCATGAAGCGGGCCAGGTCACTGATGAAATGCGGGGCTGGGAGTTGTGGAGCGAAGAGCGCAGGACAGCGCGGATCACCTGCGGCGGAAGCCAGGAGATCAACGGCTTCTGCGACGGTGAGGAAGTAGCGGCGCGCAGCGGGATCGGTGACGGTGAGCGGAAGACCCGCGGCGATCTGGCGGGCGAAGACTTCGGTGACGCTGCCGCGCGAGGCGAGGACGTTGCCCAGGCGGAGGACGGTACCACCTGAGACGTGGACTATTTGTTCGGCAACGCGCTTGCTGGCTCCCATGATGGAGACGGGAGAGACGGCTTTGTCAGTAGAGAGAAGAACGACGTGTGCACAGCTGGCCGAGGCTGCCGCGATGAGGATTTCGGTGGCGAAGATGTTGTTGGTGATGGCGGCGAGGGGCTGCTCCTCGATGAGGGGGACATGCTTGTAGGCGGCGGCATGAAAGACGAGGTGCGGTTGATGGAGAGAAAAAATTTCGTCGAGGAGAGTGCGATCGGCGACGCTGCCCAGATAGAAGGTCGCGCGTGGCGATGGCGCGCGGTTTGCGAGGTCGCGCTGGAGATCGAAAAGACTGTTTTCAGAAGATTCGAGGAGAATGAGGTGCGCTCCGTGTGAGGCGAGACGTAGCGCGAGCGCGGAGCCGATGGAACCTCCGGCGCCGGTGATGAGGATGGGGAACTTGGCAAAAGACGAGACAGTTTCCAGCGATGGGGCGGGAACTGGCAAACGGGCGAGAAAACTGTGCCAATCAATGGTCTCGAGGGAGTGGATCACAGATCGAAGTATAAATGTTCAGATTTTGGCGCAGTGGCGAAGAGAGGAGCGGACCATGCGATGGGGTGAAAAGAGTTCGCTCGACATCACAGAGGCGGGACCTGTTCACGCGGGAATTCCCGCACGTTTTCATCCTGGGCTCTCTCGTTTCCTTTCATCAAGAGAAAGCGCGAGAGGGCTTTGCGTCAAGAAAAAGACCGTTGCCGCCTGTTCGTGAGACGAAGGCTCGAAACGAGGTGGCTGCGGATGGCTGAGGCACTCGCATACACTGGATGGTTGTGTGGTTTGGCGGGGTTTGAGTGTTCCGTGGCCGGCCACAATGGAGATCGATTTGGGCAGGAAGTGGACGCAATCTGGCGGGTTGGTGACGGCAATTCTGATCGCAACGGTAACGGTTGGCGCGCAGGCGCGGTTCGATGCCGACGCTGTACGGCTGAACAATCGGGGCGTGGCGCAGATGGGGCAACAGTTTACCGAAAAGGCCGAGAAAAGCTTCGCCGAGGCGTTTAAGAAGGATCCGAAGCTGGCGCAGGCGGCGGTCAATGACGGCATCGCACTGCTGACGTTGCAGAAAATTGATGATGCGAAGAAGGCACTTCGTGCCGCTCTGTTTTTGGACCCGGGGAGTGCCCAGGGATGGTACAACCTTGGCCTTGCGCAGCATGCGGACAACGAACTGGACGATGCGCTAAAGAGTTTTCAGCAGGCCGTGAAACTGGACCCGCGCGATGCGGACTCGTATTACTTCGAGGGGGTTTGCTATCGGGAGATGAAGCAATTCGACAAGGCCGTCGAAGTGCTGAAGCAGGCTTTGGCCATTCAACCCCTGCATGCTTCGTCGGAGTTTGCGCTAGCGCGGGCGTTGCAGGCGCTGGGCGACAAAGATGCTGCGAAGGAGCACTTCAAGCTATTCCAGCACATGACGAGCACGAAGATATCGGCGGCGATCGGACTGGCCTATGGCGAGCAGGGACACTATTCGACGGTGACGCCGGTGGAAGAACCGCAGGCGCGGCAGAAGGCAATGATTCCGGTGAAGCTGGTGGCGGAGACGATGGTTGGTGCGATCCCACTCATGCCCCAAAAGCGGGTCATGGATGGGGCACCCACTTCTGGAGTTACATCCGGATCGTCGACGGAGACGGGCGGGGCTTGCATGCTGGATGTGACTGGGTCAGGGCAGATGGACCTGGTGTTGATGGAGGGCGGGGCACAGGCGATTCGCGTGCTGCATCGGAAGAGCGATGGAAGCTTTGAGGACGTGGATGCTGAGGCTGCGGGGCTGAAGGTTTCGGGTCACGCAGTTGCATGCGCGGTGGGCGATTACGATGCGGATGGGCTGAACGATCTGGCTGTGGCGCTGGACGATGGCGTTCGGCTGTTTCGGAATCTTGGCAAAGGGAAATTTGAGGATGTGACGGCGGAGGCGGGGCTGACGCCGCGTAACAAACCGACCGGGATCACGTTTGTGGATTATGACCACGATGGGGATCTGGATTTGTTTTTAACGGGCGCGCCACTGAAGGAAGGTGATGTGCCGAATGTGTTGTGGCGGAATAACGGGAACAAGACTTTTACGGAGTGGACGGCCGATACGGGACTGGGCGGCTCGGGAAAGACCGCGAGCGTGATTTTGACGGATTTCAACAATGATCGCGCGGTAGATTTGGCTGTGACAGGCGATGGACCGGCGCCGGTGCTGTTTGTCAATCCGCGTGAGGGGAAATATCCGACGCAAGCGCTGTATGAAAATGCCGGTGACAAGGATGCGGATCGTTCCAGTGAACAAAGCAGCAAGTCAGCGAATGTGCAAGTTAGCAAGTTAGCCGGGGCCTTGCCGGCGACGGAGGGAATTGCCGTTCTTGACTACAACAAGGATGGGTGGATGGATATCGCCGTGACGCATGCGGGAGCGCCGGGGTTGACACTATGGCGCAATATTGCGGGTCCGCAGAATGTGGGGCGGAGATTTGAGCGTGTGGCCCTTCCCCTGACGGGTGCGACGCGTGGTTGGGGCGTGACGGCAGTCGATATCGACAATGACGGATGGGTGGATCTGGCGGCGATTGTGGATACGAGCGAAGGACCGTGGGTGAAGGTGTTTCGCAACAAGGGCGACGGAAGCTTTGAGGATGTGAGCCATGCGCTGGGACTGGATAGCGTGGTGTTGAAGGCTCCGCGTGGGCTGATCGCCGCGGATGTGGATGGAGATGGAGCGCCGGACCTGATTGTGACGCAGGAGAATGCGCCGCCGGTACTGCTTCGCAACGTGGGCGCGAACAAAAATCACTTTGTTCGGCTTGATCTGAGTGGATACGCAGACAATAAAACGGCGATAGGGTCGAAGGTGGAGATTTTTGCCAATGGACAGTGGCAGAAATGGGAACTGGCGGGTGCATCGGGATTGGCAACGCAGGCTCCGCCGCAATTGCTGATCGGATTGGGCGAAGCGGACCACATTGATTTGCTGCGGATTTTGTGGCCAACCGGAATTCTGCAGGATGAGATCGACCTGCCGCATACGCAGGTGATCGCGATGAAAGAGGCGGACCGGCGCGGAAGCTCGTGTCCGGTACTGTTTGCCTGGGATGGGCACAAGTACAAACTCGTAACCGATGTGATTGGCGCGGCGGTAGTGGGACACTGGTTCACGCCGGAACGGAAGAACATTCCAAACTCGGGCGAGTGGATCAAGGTCGATGGCGATCGGCTGGCGAGTGTGGATGGAAGGCTCAGCCTGCGGTTCATCGAACCGATGGAAGAGGTGAACTACATCGACCAGTTACGTCTGGTGGCGGTGGATCATCCGGAGGATGTGGAAGTGAATCCGGATGAGCGGTTCCTTGACGAGCCGCCGTTCGCTTCGGGACGTGTGGTTGCATCGAAGGGCGCGCGGCTGCCGGTGGGTGCGTGGGATGGCGAGGGGCGCGATGTGCTCGATGTGCTCAGTCGGCGCGATCACAAGTTTGCGAGCGGGTTTGCTGCGACGCCATACGACGGGTTTGCGAATGTGCATGCGTTGACGCTGGATTTGGGCAAGGTGGACGCGCATTCGACGCTGCGGCTGCTGATGACGGGTTATGTGAACTACTTCAGCGCGACGTCGCTGTACTCGGCGTGGCAGGCGGGGATCAAGCCGATTTCGCCATATGTGGAGGCGGAGCGGCCGGATGGGACGTGGGTGACGATTCCGGGCGAGGTTGGATTCCCGGCGGGACTGGAACGGACGATCGTTGTGGACCTCACGGGCAAGCTGCCGGCGAACACTCGCAAGATCAGGCTCGTGAGCAACCTCGAGATTTACTGGGACCAGGTGCTGATCGACAACAATGCCGAGGCGGAGACGCGCACAACGGAGGTGCCGCTGGTGCTGGCGACGGAACGGTTCCGCGGATATCCCACGCAGATTGATGGCAAGAGCCCGGGCGATCTTGATTACGACTATGATCGCGTGAGTTTGACGGGGCCGTTCCAGCATCAGCGGGGGAATTACACGCACCTGGGCGATGTGACGGCGCTGGTGAAGGGCATAGACGATCGTTATGCGATCTTCGGAAGCGGTGAGGAGATTGCGACGGAGTTTGACGCGACGAAATTGCCGGCGCTGCAGTCCGGATGGAAACGCGATTACTTCTTCTACGCGAATGGGTATGTCAAGGATATGGACTGGTGGGATGCAATGCCATTCACGGTGGCGCAACTGCCTTTCCACAAGATGAGCGCATATCCCTATCCGGCGGGTGAGACGTTTCCTGATGATGCAGATGCAATCGATTATCAATTGAAGTGGAACGACCGGTTTGACTCAGGTGAGCCGGTGCGGTCGTATCGATTTGATTATCGGCTGATGCCGTCGACTCCGGCGGATGATACCGTGGCTCTGCCGAAGCAAGCGGCGACGCCGTGAGCCAATTCAGTTGTGGCAAAAAAGCAAATGGAGCGAGCATGACTTCAGAAACAATGAATCTTAGGGATTCGTGCTCTCCCACTCATGCCACGATGAAACCGCGTCATGAATGGGGCACCCACATTTGTTAGCTTGCAATCTTAGGGGCAGATCCTTCGACCACGCTCAGGATGACACTTTGTTGGATGGTTCCGTGAGTACGCGCGATGAGTGAACTGGTTCTTGAACCGGCGGTACGGCAGCTGGAGATGTTGCGGGCGCGAGAGATTTCCGTGACAGAACTGGCCGAGGCGCACATCCGGCAGATCGAATTGCTCAATCACAAGCTGAATGCGTTTGCGGATTTCGACGCGGAGCGCGCGCGGACACAGGCGCGAATGATGGATGCTGTGGCGAGTGGGGCGCGCGGGCCATTGCATGGTCTTCCGGTGACGGTGAAGTCGTCGATTGCGACGGCGGGATACAAATGCGAGATCGGAAGTCTGAACCATAAGGACGAGATTCCGCACGAGGATGCTGTAGTGGTGGCACGACTGCGCGCTACGGGTGCTCTGATTCTGGGGACAACGAATTGCCCTGAATTCCTGATGGCCTATGAAACGGACAACCTGCTTCATGGGCAGACGCGGAATCCGTGGGATCTTGAGCGGACGCCAGGCGGATCGAGCGGCGGCGAGTCAGCAGCGATTGCGGTTGGGATGTCGGCGGGAGGTCTGGGTTCAGATAGCGGTGGGTCGGTGCGGGTGCCTGCGCATTTTACGGGGATCTGTTCGTTGAAGCCGACGCCGGGACGCATCCCGGGACGCGGGCATCTGCCACCTTGTGTGGGGCCGTTTTCGATACTGGGCGCAATCGGGCCGATGGCACGGACGATGGCGGATGTGGACTTGATGTTTCGCACACTGAGCGGTCAGGATGACGCGGATCCGGCGAGCCTGCCGGTGGCGCTGCGCGAGGTGAGCGAATCAGAACTTCGAAAGAATCGGATTGGATTCTTTGAAGATGACGGTTTTACGCCGGTGACGGCGGAGACTCGTACAGCGGTGCGTGCGGCGGCTGCGGCATTGAGTGATGCGGGATTCTGCGTGGAACCTTTCAGGCCGCGCACGCTGGAGCAGCTACGCGAGCTTTGGTGGACGTTCTTTGTGCAGTGCGGGGCAATGTTCTATGAACCGGAAGTGCGCGGCGGACGGAAAAATCTCAGTCCGATCTTTCGAGAATTTCTGGAAATTGCGGATCGGACAGGGCCTCTGACGTCGACTGAACTGCTGAATGCGTGGGCAGAGATGGATCTGCTGCGTGCGAAGACGCTGGAGGAGATGCGAGAGTATCCGGTGCTGCTTTGCCCGGTTGCGAGTGTTCCGGCTTGGAAGCACGGCCAGCGGAAGTGGATCATCGATGGGCAGACGGTGGAGTATCTCGATGCGGTGCGGTACACGCAGTGGTTCAACACGCTGGGCGCGCCGGCGGTGGTGGTGCCGGTGGGACGTTCGCCGGAGGGACTGCCCATTGGCGTGCAGATTGCGGCGCGGCCGTTTGAGGATGAGGTAGTTCTGGGAGTGGGGAGGATTGTCGATGCGGCGTTCGGGTATACCGCTCCGCGGATGGCTACCAGCCAGTAGGCGTTAGCCAATAGCTCGTAGCCGTTAGCCTGTAGCCATTTGCCGAAAGCGGTTAAGTTTTCGTTCCATTGTTCGTCGAATATGGATTTTTTGCTGGACGACTCAAAAGGAGGCTACGGTTTCTGATCACATTGGGCGGGAGCAATTCTGCGATCCGATGAAGTATTTCTGCGCCTCTCTTCAAATGCAGTCAAGTTTATCCGTCACAGACAAGTGATCCTGCTCACATATAGAACCAGAGTGGTGGGTGCGGTAAGTTGCTGATTCTGCACCTCAACCTTTGGATGGAGGCGAGGGCGTACCGCTGGCGGTACTCTGACGCTTCCCCGGATCGGAGCGCCGCGGGTGCGCGCAAGTTGGCAGGAACGATTTTCCGAGACCAGTGATGTTTTAAAGAGCGACAAGCACCAGCAGACAGTCGTGCAGGTGCTGGATCTTGAAATTGGTGGCCGCGATTTCATTACTATGGCCGGGCCATGTTCGGTTGAGACCGAGCATCAGCTTCTCTCCACAGCACATCATGTGCGCGAGCGTGGCGCGCGGATTCTTCGTGGCGGCGCCTTCAAACCGCGCAGTTCTCCTTATGCATTCCAGGGTCACGGCCTGGCAGGGCTGAAGATGTTGGCGCTGGCGCGCGCGGAGACCGGTCTTGCGGTGGTCACCGAGGTGATGAGCGAAGACGATGTGCCGCTGGTGGCCGAGTATGCCGACATCCTGCAGATCGGCTCGCGCAGCATGGAGAACTATACGCTGCTTGAGGCGGCGGCGCGATCGGGACGGCCGATTCTGCTGAAGCGCGGCATGATGGCCACGGTGGGCGACCTGTTGAAGTCGGCACAGATTGTGCTCGAGAACGGCAATCCCAGTGTGATTTTGTGCGAGCGCGGAATTCGCACGTTTGATGCAACGCTGCGCAACACATTCGATGTGGCGGCGATTGCGCTACTGAAACATATTTCGCATTTACCGGTGATTGCAGATCCGAGCCATGCATGCGGATGTCGCGAGCTGGTTCCGGCACTGGCTCGGATTGGTGTGGCGGCGGGAGCTGATGGGTTGATTGTCGAGGTTCATCCGACTCCGGAGAAGGCGTGGAGCGACGGCGAGCAGTCGCTGGATTTTGCGGAATTCGACGACATGATGGCGTCGCTCGAACCTTATATCGCATTGCGGGGAGCGACGGTGGCTACGCGGACTTTGGAGACGGTTGGATGAGAGTTGGTTTCAGAGTGCCTTTGGTCGTGGGCTGCGGCATGTTGCTGATGGCGACGTGTGGGTTTGCGCATTCCATCTCACAATCGATTGGATCGGATGTAATCGTGACGGCGGCGCCGGTGTATGAGCCGCTGGCGGCGCTGCGTGGTGGCGAGCGCTTTCCGGGGGGCGCGCAGTTGCTGCTGATTCACGAGCGGTCGGCAGGGCCGCTGGTTGCCGATTTTGCCGATAGCGCGGACGCAAATGTGTCGTTCGACGGCGGGAGCGTGCTGTTTGCGGGGAAGAAAGCGGCTGGCGATGCGTGGCAGATTTGGGAAATGACGCTGGCCGATCGCAAGGTGCGGCAGGTTACTTCTGGCTTGAGTGATGCGATTCGGCCGCTGTATTTGCCGGGGTGGCGGTTTGTGTATGCGCTGCGGACGGCGCAGGGGTTTCAACTGCAGTCGGCGCGGCTGATGGAGTCGAAAGCGAGTGAGGAGAGCGAGCCGGCGGGAATGAAGGCGGTGCTCCCGTTGACATATATGGGTGCGAGCGCGATTCCGGCGGATGTGCTGGCAGATGGAAGGATTTTGTTTGAAGCGGGATTCCCGCTGGGCGACGGGACGACGCCTGAGATTTTTTTGGTCTACTCGGATGGGTCGGGCGTGGAGTCATACCGCTGCGATCATCCTGCGATTGCTGCTGGGGCGCGTTGGGGCGGGCGGCAACTCAAGTCGGGCGATGTGGTGTTTACGCACGGAGGTTCTCTGGCGCGGTTTACTTCGCCCTTGGCGCATGAAGTGCGCGTGACGGCTCCTCGCGGGGAGTACGCGGGAGCGATTGCGGAAACTGCATCGGGCCAGTGGTTGGTGAGCACGCGCGAGTCGGCGACCGCGAAGTTTGCGTTGAAGCTTTGGAAGCCTGGTGCTGCGACGATGCAGACGGTGCTGGAGCAGAACGGCAAGAATTTGGTTGAACCGGTGGTGGAGGGTGCGCGCAATCGACCCAGGCGCCATCCATCTGGGCTGCATGACTGGGATTATGCGAACTTATTGGCCCTGGACGCGCGCATTTCTCGCGATGGTGCCCTGAAGGGGCTGCCGGCGACGGTGCGGCTGGAGACGCAGGATGCCGCGGGAAACGCCGTGCCGATGGGCGCGGCACCGGTGGAGCAAGACGGATCTTTTTTTGTGAAGGCGCCAGCGGACCGGGCGATTCGATTTGTGCTGCTGGATGCAAAGGGCGCAATTTTGCGGCAGGAGCATGGATGGTTCTGGATCCGGCGCGGGGAGCAGCGAATATGCGTGGGGTGCCATGCAGGACCGGAACGCGCATCAGAGAATCGCGTTCCCGAAGTTTTGCAGCGCACAACAACGCCCGTGGATCTGACCGGATCAGACAAACCGTTGCAGCGGGGAGGCAACTGAGTGTCATACCGCACTTTTTTTCTTTTGCTGGGCACGGCCTCCTTTGCGGTGGCGCAGACGACGAGCACGATCAGGGCTGTTTCGCCTGCGACTGCGGCGCAATCGAGCACTGGTGCGAAGCCGACGATTCGCTTTGAAGATGCGAGTGCGAAGGCTGGAATTAATTTCACGCACAGCTTTGGTTCGGCCAAGCTTGGGTCGCTGCTGGAGGGCACGGGAGCGGGGTGCGTATGGTTTGACTACAACAACTCGGGTCGGCCTTCACTGTTTGTGGTGAATGGAAGGCCGCTGGATGACTCGATACATCCTTATCCGCTGAAGGACAAGCCGGTACCGCCTCCACACAATCATCTTTATCGCAACGACGGTGACGGACACTTTACGGATGTGACTGAGCAGGCGGGGCTCGATCCAGACATGTATGCGGTGGCGGTTACGGTGGCGGACTATGACAACGACGGGTTCGTTGATCTGCTTGTAACGGGATACGGTAAGACGATTCTTTACCACAACGATGGCAATGGACACTTCACGGACGTGACGGCCAAGGCTGGGATCAAGGTAGATGGCTGGGCGATTAGCTCGACGTGGCTGGATTACGACAGGGATGGTTGCGTCGATTTGTTTGTTGGACGCTATGTGAAGTTCGATCCCAAGTATCGCGCTTTTTACGCACCGACGAATTATCCCGGTCCGCTGGATTACGAGGGCGAGACCAACAAGCTGTTTCACAACAACTGCGACGGGACGTTTACGGATGTGACGGACAAGTCGGGGATCGGCGCGTTTGTGGGGCGGACGATGGGTGTGACGGCGGCCGACTTCGACAACGATGGATGGGATGACATCTACGTAGCCAACGATCGAACGGAGAATTTTCTCTTCCGCAACAAGCATGACGGGACATTTGAGGAAGTTGGAAATGATACGGGGACCGCATTTGGCCAAAACGGCGAGTCGACGTCTTCGATGGGGCCGGTGTTTACGGATCTCGAAGGACGTGGCGTTCTGGATTTGTGGGTGACGGACGGGCACTATAACCGGCTGCTTCGCAACAACGGCAAGCAGGGATTTGAAGACATTGGCGCCTCGAATGGAGTTTCGCAGACGAATGCGCAGTATGTGAGCTGGGGAACCGGTGTCTATGACTTCGACAACGATGGATATCCCGACATTTTGATTTTCCACGGCGGACTGATTCACCTGATTTCGCAGGAGCACACGCTGTTTCGTGGATTAGGCAGCGGGCGGTTTGAAGATGTGTCGCGCGATGCGGGGCCGGTGCTGAGTGAGCGCACGGTGGCGCGCGGAGCGTGCTTTGCGGATTACGACAATGATGGCAAGGTTGATGCATTCCTCGTAAATCTCGGTGCGCAGGGAACGCTGATTCACAACGTCTCGACAAATACCGGACATTGGGTTGCGGTGAAGCTGGTTGGAACGAAGAGTAATCGCGACGGTATTGGCGCGCGCGTCGAGGTTTATGCGGGCGATCGGCGGTGGACAGCCGAGCGTGTGGCGGGATCGGGATATCTGTCGCAGGATGACGGACGGATGCATTTCGGTCTGGGTGATGCGGCGACCATCGACAAGGTCGTTGTGAAGTGGCCGAGTGGGCGTGAGCAGACATTAGAGAAGCAGGGTGTGGATCGCGTGCTGACGATGGAGGAGCCGAAGTGAATCGGTGCAAGCACAAATCGGCAGAAGCGCTGAGCGCCCTGGCAGCAGTGTGCTTTGTGGCACTCGGCATGTGCGCGTGGAACGGGCGGATCGCGGGCGCTTCCGTGGCGAGCGGCCGCTCAGGCGAGCAGCTTGAGTATGCGTCGCCGGTGGAGGTGTTGTTTTCCCCGGATGGAAAGCGGCTGTATGTGCTGTGCCAGGAAAGTGCGCAAGTACGCGTGCTGAATGCGAAGAGCTACGAGCTGGTGAAGAATGTCGCGATCGGGGCTGTGCCTCGCGGATTCTCGCTCTCGCCGAAGGGCGACCGGTTGCTCGTCGCGAACTCGTGGGACGACACGATCTCAGTGATCGACACGAAGACGCTGGAGGTCACGGCGACGTGGCCGGTTGGGGCAGAGCCCTCGAGCGTTGTGGAGGATCGCGAGGGCAAGCACGTCTTTGTCGCGAATCGCATTTCGAATGACGTCGCGGTGCTTGACACGAAGACAGGCCTGGAGGAGAAGCGGTTGACGGCGGGGCGCGGACCTAGCTACATCACGCCTTCGCCGGACGGAAGCAAACTTTATGTGACTCATGTGTATCCGATCGCGACGGCCCATCGTACGGCGCCGGCCTCGGAGATTACGGTGATTGATTCGGCGCGCGCCGTCGTCGTGGATCGCATCGCTCTTCCTTACGTTGCGCATGGTTTTCACGTCGCATTTTCGGCGGATGGGCGACTGGGCGTGGCGGCGAATATGCATCCGAAGAACCTGGTGCCGCTGGCACATCTGGAGCACGGCGGGGCGTTCGCAGATACGTTGACCTTGTTCGGCGCGGATGTGGGCAAGCCGGTGGAGGTTCCGATGGATGAGTTGGAACTCTACGCGGCGCGGCCATTCGGGATTATGATCACGCCGGACAAGTTGCGGATGTTCATTACGTGTGGCGGATCGGAGATGGTCACGGTCGTCGATGTTCCACGGCTGATCAGATATGCGCGGACACATCCGGGATCGAATGCGCAGGATCTTTCGGCCAGCGCGAATTACGTAATAGGGCGGATTGGGGTGGGGCATGACCCGCGGGGCATGGCACTGACGCCCGATGGCTCGAAACTGCTGGTTGCGAATCGACTGGAAGACACGATCAGCGTGATTGACACAAAGACGGACCGTGTAACGTCGACGATCACGCTGGCTGGGCAGAAATCGATCTCTTCAATTCGGCACGGGGAACAGACGTTTTATACGGCGAGGTATTCATTTCAGGGCCAGATTGGGTGCGCGAATTGCCATATCGACTCCACCTTTGACGGGCTCACTTGGAATCTGGAGCCGGATGGGTTCGGCCGGAGCATTGTGGACAACAAGTTGCTTGAGGGCGTGAAGGATACCGAGCCGTACAAATGGACGGGCACCAATCCAGACATTCCCACCGAATGCGGTCCGCGGACGGAGAAATACTTCTGGCGTTCGGAGACTTATGACAATTTGACTTTGGCCGATCTGGCGGTTTACGTACGCAGTTTGCCGCCGCGGCCAAATCGCTGGCGGCTGGCAAACGGCGAACTGACTCCGGCACAGGAGCGGGGCAAGGCGATCTTCGAGCGCACGGTGGACAAGTTCAAGAAGCCAATTCCCGAATACAATCGCTGCTCCTTTTGCCACAGCGGGCCCAAGGGAACAAGCCAGAAAATCTTCGATGTGGGGACACGCAAGCCGACCGACAATACGGGTCTTCTGAAGGCGCCGATGCTCACGAATATTGCGCTGACCGCGCCTTATCTGCACGATGGATCGGCGCGCTCGCTGGAAGAGATATGGACGGTCTACAACCCGGACGACAAACACGGGCGGACGAATGACCTGACCAAAGATGAACTCAACGATCTGATCGAATATCTCAGGTCTCGATGAAGGGAAAGTGATGAAGAAGTTCTGTTTGTTGATACTGTTTTTGGCAGCAGGGACGCGGGCGTTCAGCGCGCCTCCCGAGATGCCGCGGTTTCGCTTTGAGAACTTCACCACGGCCAACGGGCTTCCCAATGATCATGTCTATGCCGTGCTGGTGGATGGGGATCGCATCTGGGCGGGCACGGACAACGGTCTCGGCCTCTATGCGAACCACGCGTGGAAGGTGTACACAACCGCGGATGGGCTGGCACACCGGGCGGTGCTTTCGCTGGCGCTGGACAAGCGGACCGGCGACGTATGGGCCGGAACCATGGGAGGCCTTAGTCGCATCTCCGGCGGACGCATTGACAGCTTTACGCAGTTGACCTCGGGGCTGAGCAACGATGTAGTCTACGGCATCTCAATCGAAGGCGAAAACGTGTGGATCGCCACGGCCGCCGGCGCCTGCCGCTTGAACCTGCGGACCAACGAGTGGTCGCTCTACAACGAGCGCAACACGCCCATGTTCGAGATCTGGTCGTATTCGGTCTCTGCTACGCCGACCAAGGTTTATTACGGCATTTGGGGCAGTGGAGTGCTCGAATATGACCAAAAGACCGGAAAGTGGGACAAGTACGATGATCCCGATGGCGAGAACGAAATAGTGCTCTTCAAGGATCAGGGGCTGATTCACGAGATCGTCACGTCTGTCAGTTACGTGGACAATGTTCTATGGGCTGCAACGTACTTTGGCGACAGCCACTACGACGGGCGCTACTGGCACAATTTCTTGAAGAAAGACAGCGGGCTTCCTTCGAACTTTACCAACGTTGTGAAGGGAGTCGACGGCAAGCGTGCTTGGTTCGGCACAGACAAAGGGTTGGCCTACTACGACGGCGTGAACTGGTCTGTCTATTGCCCGTCGCTTACGGATGGCAAGCCGGAGATGACAGTGCGCGACGCAGAAGGAAACGTGACGCCGGTTGCAGTAACCACAGCGCCGGCACACAACTACATACTTGGGATCGACTTTCAAGGCGATGATATATGGGTTGCAACCGCCAAGGGGCTGAGCCATGGAATACGGCAGAGAAAATAAGGAGAAACAAAATATGAATGCATTTGCAGATATTCTGGAAGCCATTGCGCATGCACCGATCAAGAAGCGCGCAATGACCAATTACGGTGTGCTCAACGAAGCATTTGCCTATCCCAAGCCGAGTTCATTTTCGCGTGGGATGCGGATCGATATTGGCGGCGTTGTCATTCTGTTGATCTCGGGTACCGCTTCAATCGACGAGAACGGCGAGAGCGTTCACATAGGCGACTTTCCGGCGCAGTTGCGGCGCACGTTCGACAACATCACGGGTTTGCTTGAGAGCGAAGGCGCTACCTGGCACGATATTGTGCGCACCAGTTGCTACCTGCGCGACATCGATCGCGACTACGACGTGTTCAATGCGGGGCGCACAGCGTTTTTCAAGGAACAGGGGCTTGATCCTTTGCCGGCGTCGACAGGCATCCAGGCGCATCTGTGCAGGCCTGAGCTGTTGATCGAGATCGAAGCGATTGCGATGTTTCGCTCAGATAAGGCTGCAGAAAGCAAGGGGTAGTTGCGATGCATACGGTATGGTTGCCGGTTGGGATGGGGATCGCGGTCGCGGTCAGTGCACTGAATCTTGCGGGACAACAAGACAAAGGCAAGGAGACAGACAACGCGGCCAAAGTGTGCGAGTGCGGCGCACATCCCCCGGGACCGCCCAAGGATCGTGAGGTTACGCCCTACGCGGACGAACCAGCCGACATGAGGCCATATGCCAAGTTTGCTTTGCCCTATGACACCAACTACACGCACCCCAACATCTATATGGGCGCTGCAAGGGATCTTCCCGAGCCCAAGGATCTGACTGAGGTGCGCATCGGCTTCTTCGGGCCTATTGAACATAATTCGGAATCGGTTCTTGGACTACGCATGTTGCATGGCGCGCAATTGGCGGTCGAAGAAGCTAATGCGCGCGGCGGCTACGGCGGAAAGCCTTTCAAGCTGATGCTGCATAACGACTACGACAACTGGCAAGCTGGCGCGGTGTACGGCGAGGACCGGCCGACGGACCCGGCCATCTGGGGCTCGGCCTCAAATGAAGCGGTCAAGATGATCTATGACGACAACGACTGGGCGATCTTTGGCTCCATCAACTCCGAATCCACTCACATCGCGCTGCGCGTAGCTCTGCGCGCGGAGATTCCTATCGTCAACTCGGCCTCGACCGATCCCACTATCCCAGAGACCTACATTCCTTGGTACTTTGCCGGCCTGCAGGATGACAGAGTGCAGGGCCTGACGCTGGCGCGGCGCATTTATACGGACCTCGGGCTGAAGCGCGTTGCATTGCTCAGGGTCAACAATCGCTACGGCCGCTTCGGTGTTGGAAAGTTTGTCGATGTCTCGCGGCGGCTGGGCCACCCGGTGGTCATGGAGCAAATATATTTCCCCGGAGAGGCGGACTTTACCCGGCAACTGAACGTGATCCGGGGTTCGCGCGCGGACGCAATCGTCTTGTGGGCCGACGAGCGTGAAGCTGCCCAGATTTTGAAACAGATGCGCGCAGCGGGGATGAATCAGCGCGTCTTTGGTGCATTTCGCACTCTCGGCGATACCCTGCTCAAAGAGGCCGGAGGTACTGCCGAAGGGTTCGAGGCAGTCTACCCCTATGATCCCAACCGCAAGGATCCGAGCTGGTTGGACTTCAACCGACGCTTTGAGGACCGCTTCCACGAGAAGCCGGAGCAATTTGCCTCGATGGCCTTTGACACGATGAACATACTCCTGGACTCGATTTGCAAGGCGGGGCTGAATCGCGGGCGGATTCACGATGCGCTGGCCGATATAGAGCAATACCAGGGCGTGACGGGGCAGATGATCTTCGATCCGAACCAGAAAAATGTGGCGCCTTTGTTCCTAGGGACGGTGCACAACGGGTCAATTTCGTATCGCGTGGCGACGATGGCACCTGCGGTGCGGCCAACTCCGCTTGCGCGGACGGAGGGGGTGAGGTCGCCGGGACAACCAAATACACCTTATGCGCGCGTGGGGGAAGATGGCGTGAAGTATGTGGGGCCGCATCGCCCAGATGTGCCGGCGGGACCGATGAAGGTGGTGCTGTTTGGACCACATGCAGAGGTGGTTGCGCGTTCGGCGGAGATGCAGGCGCAGCTTCGGGACGGGGAAGGACAGCGAGGGGAGTGGATCCTGCTGCCGGTTGCCAGCGATCAGAACTGGGGTGCGGCTTCAACCCAGCTTGTGCACGCGCTGATGGATGAGCATGCGCTGGCGATTCTCGCGCTCGACCGGGATGCGGCACACCTGGCAGAGCAACTCGCGCTGAAGACGTTTGTGCCGGTGGTTGCGTTGAGCGGGGACAAAATGCTGACATCAACGAATGTGCCGTGGATCTTCCGGCTACCGGATACGACGACGGCTGCGTCAGCGCTGCGATTGATTGAGATTGCTGCGGAGAAGAGCGGCGCGAATCCGGAGAAACTCAGGGATGTGCTGGCTTCAGGACAAAGCATCGATGGGATAGCGTTTCTTTCAACCGGGGAGCCGAAAGTCAAATAGTAGCTCGGTCCTATGTCGACCCATCAGAAAAAGGGAAGGGCAGTCCGTTGAGGACTGCCCCTTTTGTTTGGCTCGAAGCTGCAGTGTTATGGGAGGTAGTAGCGGAAGGAGGTCCAGAACATGTTGTCGACACCCTTTGCCTGGATGCCGCCTACGCCGGACCAACCAAATCTCTCAGCGTAGCTGTACTGGATGCTCTGGCGGAGACGGCCGTGTTCGCCCTTGTAGATGTCATACCAATAGCCAACAGTTGTCTCCTGCACGTTCCGTGTCTGGTCTCCGCATGAGCCACCAGGATAGTAACCTGTCGACCCGCCGTTGAAGCCTGGAGCCGTGTTCAGGAGGCAGCCCGAGTTGCTTGTCAGCCGCGAACCGTAGCCGACCGCCGAAATCGAAGGCGCGCCCCAGTGCCCACCCCAGGTGCCGCCAGCTGCGAGTTGCGCGGCCGTTGGCTTCGCTGTGCACTGCGAAGCTGAGGTGAAGCCGGTTGGACAGAATGTTGCCGTAGGGCTGCCGAGGGTGGTCGTCGCCGCGCCTGACCAATCGACACGGCTGGCGTAGTCGATACCGTAATTGGCGTAGAGCAACAGACGGGGAGTTGCGTTGATCTCAAGCGTGCCCAAGCCAGATCCGTTGTGGATCGGAGAGAGGCCGCCCCAGCTGTTCGCTGTCACGTCTGCGAGGGTTGTCGCTCCGTAGCGACCCAGGCCCGGCCCATACATGCCCTTAGCGCCGAACGATACCTTGTTGTTTGCGAAGGGAATGCGGAAGCTGCCTGCTATACCACCCATGCTGATGCTGTTGCTGAACGCGCCGTTGGTGGTCGACGAGGGAGCAACAGCCGCTCCCGTCACGATGTCCTTCTGGCCACCGTATTTCGTGATATCAGTGGTGACACCGGGATAAACCTCTTCATGAGCCCAACGGCCGATTCCGATGATCTCGTAGTGGCCCCACTTGGGATCGAGCGCGAGCTTGAAGATGAGGTCCGGTGCATAGTTGAACGAATAGTTTGAGATGTTTGTGTTGGCGGTGACGGTGTTGTAGACGGGAAGATAAGTCGTTGTTCCGGCCTCTTGGGTGTAGTTCTGGACATAGGTTGTCGATGCAACGGTGCTGACCGCGGCGTTATAGTTGCCACCGTTTTGGCCAGCGCTGCCAAGTACCGCGTAGGGAGTGTTGCCCGCGATCGAGGCGGTGTAAAGGACCTGAGGATTCTCAACCGCGACGCCAAATGCAGCCCACTTGCCTGTCTTGGTTACCCGGAAGCCATACTGACGCGTCCATACAAAGCCCACGTTATAGTTCGGGTCTATGGTCTGAGGAGTCATGATGTCGCCGGAGAGGTTGGAGAGGCCTTTCTTGTCTTCGGTCGCGAGTGACCACATCTGACCACCCGTGAATGCCCAATGGCTGTTGGTCTCGGCCTGAGCCCAGAGCACGCGCTGCCGCAGCACATAGCTGTTGGACTGATTGTTGTTGGATGTGATGCCGGTGCCCAGCCAGTCAGCCTCGTAGTAGCCGCGCAGTGTACCCCAATCGGGTTTGCCCTCGACCATCAGCGCTATGCGTGACTGACGAGCGCTGCCATAGAACTCACTGAGGTCATACGCGTCTGCGTGCTCATACGGAAGCGCACTGAAGGCGGTGGGAATATCTCCGCCCGTTGCCTTGGAACGCCACACTGTTTCACCGGCCAGATAGCCGCCTGGCGCCAAGGTGACACCCTTGTAATGAAGAACGGTGGGATTGCTGATTGCCTTTTTTATGTTGGCCGTCTCATCGGAGACAGTGGTTGCGAGTGAAACGGCGTTCGCCTTGAGATCCGTCACCGTGGTTTGCAAGGTGGTGACGGCGGCGGCATTCTCGGTTGTGGCTTGTTGCTGGGCAGTGGCGTCTGCCTCAGCCTTCGCAGCTGCCGCCTGAGCGTCTGAAGCGGTCTGCTGCGCCTGCTTCAATTGCACATCTTTGGCAGCCAGATCGGATTTCAGACTATCGATCTGGCCCTGGAATTCCTGGCGGAGAGCGTTGATCTGGTCTTCGACGGTCGGCTTGGGAGGCTGCTTCTTTGCAACGTGTTTCTTCGCTTGCGCAGGGGGATCACCGGCGTAAGCGTTGGAACCAACGAGACTGGCTGCCAGAATTGCTGCGACAACCATTTTCATTTGGGATTTCATTGGGCGTCTTTTCCTCTCAGATCAGGTTGAATCGTTCGGGCACCTGTATGTTCCTGGCGTCCTTTGGTGGATCACCGCAAAAGCACTGATAATGAAGCCGTGGTGAGATCAATGTGAGTTGCGTGCAGGCGAGGAGGTCGCGCGAAACAGCAGAAAAACAGAAATGTGGCTTGTCCTCGTTGCGTCTGCATTTCACACTCGCAGAATTTTATGAATATTTGACTAATTCACATACTTTTAACAAGTTAAGTATCGCGACTCGGCATTTGTTACAAGTCTGTAAATTTACATGCGATTCATATTTCGGCGGAGTAAATGAATAAGTTAGAGTCTGCTCGTCGGAGCACCGGGGAAGTCGGGCGAGGCGTCAATTCGATACGGTCGCGATTCAGCGAGTAGCGTTTTGGCCTTTGCCGGCACTTAGCAGATTGGCAAGGATGCGATAAGATCCCGGCACCAATTCGGGTAACTGGCGATAGAGGGCGTAGGCGACATAGATATAGGTTCCCTTGCCGGGATGTGTGACGAGCAAGCCGCCGCGCTGCGGATCCTGGCCAGGGTCGGCGGTTTCGGTGAGTGCGGTGTAGCCCGGGTCCCATGTATCGAGGAAAGAGTGGCCGCGCTCTTCGATCCATCCATCGAAGTCGGCTTTGGTGATCTTGTTGGGAAAATTCAGCAGTGGGTTGGAAGGGTCGAGCAGCTTGACGGGCGACTGCTCGTCGACAACGCGTTCGGGGAGGCGGCTGCCGCCCATCGAAAGCGGAAGGGGAGCGGGGAAGGTGCTGCTCTGGTATTGGACGATGAGCGTGCCGCCGTTGCGGACGAAGTCTTCGAGGCGGCCCTGGACCTTGGCGAGTTCGGGACGGACGGAGTAGGCGCGGATTCCGATGACGATGACGTTGTTGGCGCTGAGATTTCCGGAAACGAGATCGGCGCTGGAGAGAAGTTGAGGCGTGACGCCCATGCCCTCCATTGCTTCGGGAACAAGATCGCCGGGGCCCATGACGTAGCCGACGCGGAGACCGGGAGCAAGCTTGACGTCGATCTTACGGGTCTGGAGTTCGGCGGGCGCGTATTGGTTATAGGGACGGAGCCCAGGGTAGCCGACGCTGTGCCAGCCGGAATCGTAAGTGCGACCGGCGGACTGTGCGACGGCCTTGATGGAGTAGGCGCCGGTTTGAGCGGAGGAGGCCGTGACGGAGAACAGGATGGGATCGGTGTCGCCAGCGGTCTTGCGATGAAACTCGGCCTGTGCGGGATCGGAGTGCCAGCCGTCGGGAAGTTTGAGGGATACAGTGCCTTCGGCTGCGGCCTGGGTGTGGACAGTGACACGGACGGGAAGGGCACTGCCATCGGGCGGAAGGATGCGGGCCTGCGGATCGACACTGACGCCGATGGCGGGCGTGACGACCAGGGGTTCGTAGAAACCGCCGGGGCCGGTTACGCGCTGAAGAGTCTGCACAACTTCACCGATGCGAATGGGAAGGCCGTCGAAGGTGAACTCTGCCCATGCATCGAGAGGGTATGGAGCGAAGGAACGCTCACGCCATTGGGGGTTCGCGATGTCGTAGTAAGGTTGTTCGGTGTTAGGGCGCGTGAATGAGGGTGCGGTGGGAGCAGCGTTGTCGGCCACGTGGACTGTGAAGACAGGATCGGCGACGGGCGCGGCGGGGTCGATCGCCACGTTGATGTTGCTCTTCCAATCTTCACCGGTGCGGCTCCGGAGCCAGACCTTCTCCAGGCGAGTGGTGTTTGTGGCTTGCGCAGCATGGACATGGACGCGGAAATCTTCGCCGGGGGAAACGCTGGCGAGAGACTCATCGGCGGCGGCGCCGCGGAAACCGGCGCTCTGGGCGTGAGATTCGTTGGTGCGGAAGGCAACGAGGTCGAGGCCGAGAGCGTTGGCCAGAGCGGACTGGAATTGGTTGATTTTTGCGTCGAGTTCGAAGAGGATGCCAGCTTTGCCTTCGGAATCGAGACTGCTGGCAGCGACCTTGTCACGCAGTGCGAGTGTCTGGCGGTAGATCGGCGCGAGGGCTTGAGCCACCGGCAATCCGGAGTTGCAGGGACATTTCGACAGCAGCTCATCGAGAGCGCTATTCAAATCGTGCAGTCCAGCGGAGAGCCATTCGGGCGCCGGTGATTTGACGAGATGCGCCAGCCCCGAGATCGAGGTGTCGATGTGAACTTTGCTGTTCTGGTAAAGGCTGTCGCTTTCGCTGCGCGTTGACGATGATGGTTGCGCTACCGGCGCGACGGCCCACAGATGGTAACTCGCTGTCGCGGGGCCGCTGAGGGATGGGTTGGCGCCGCCGTTCTGGGATTTCTGCTCGCCCCAACCTTCGCGCGCAATCTGGGCGTAGCTACGACCGAGGGTCAGGTCGAGAGTGCCGACGGGAAGCTTCACGTCTGTCGAGGGGGCCGTAGTGGTCCACTCGCCGGTGACGTAATTCTTGAACTTCGCCGGAGCCCATTTGCCGGTGGCATAGTCGAACATGCCTTTCTCGGTGACGGGCGCGAACGGAGTCATGGAATAGACGGCGAGGGGCTGCCAGGGCTGAAGGCCGAGTCCGCCTTGAGAGACAGGCTTGAGTTGCTCAGGGAAGACGCTTGGATCGGCGGCAGCTTTGAACACTTCCTGCGCGATTTCGCCGGAGACCTGGTGCTGGCCGTGGCCGTCAGTGATGCCGCCGATGAAGGTAGAGACGATGACCTGCGGGCGCTCGCTGCGGACAGCGAGGACGGCATCGTAAAGGACGCGTTCATGGGTCCACTTCTGAAAGGATTCCTCCTGCGTTTTGGAGAAGCCGAAGTCGACTTCGGTTCCCCAGAGTTGTTTGGCGCCGTAGTATTGGTCGGCCTTCAATAGTTCGTTGGTACGGATGATGCCGAGCGCGTCGTAGGTTTCGGCGGACATCGCGTTTTGGCCGCCTTCGCCGCGGGTGAGCGTGAAGAGGGTGGCGCGGACACCGAGACCGCGCGAAAGATAAGTGAGCAGTGCGCCATCTTCGTCGTCGGGGTGGGCGACGATCATCATGAGACTCGCAGTTGTGCCGAGGCGTTTTAGAGTTTGCTCCAGCTTCGCTTCGCCGCGGTCTTCAGGGAGCGGAAGCGCCACGAGGTGCGGCTCAGATGCCGGCAATTGGCCCGAGGATGCGGGCAAATGCTCCGCCGGCGCGGGCTGCGCGGGTAGTGGCGACGCGGTGGCGAGTGCAATGAAGACAAATGAGACCGAGGCTGCGAAGGCAGCGCTCGAGTGTGCGCGATGTGCTCCCTGGGAAAAGAACATGGTTCTCGTCAGTGTACAATCCGGTGAGCGGAATTCTGATAGAAGCTTCGCAGAGAGCAGGAGATGGAGCTCGCGAATCCCCCAGGGGCTAAAGCCCAAGACCTTACCAGCGCATTGATGTACAGGCTGAAGCCCGTACCCTCCAAATCCGCGTTGTCGGAGTCCGTTCTCTCCAAATCCGTCCCCTCCAAACCCGTATTGTCGGAATTCGTTCTCTCCAAATCCGTCCCCTCCACACGTGTCGAGTGCTCCAGAGCCTAGTCTCCTCATGACCAAATTCCCGTCAGAATCTGCGACGCTTGAGCGGCGGATCGGGCTGCGCTCGGCGGTGCTGTTCAACATGCTGGAGATGATCGGCGTGGGGCCGTTCATCACGTTGCCGCTGGTGATTGCGGCGGCGGGCTACAAGCTGAGCGTGTGGGCGTGGGTGCTGGGCGCGGGGATCGCGGTGATGGATGGGCTGGTGTGGGCGGAACTGGGGGCGGCGTTTCCGCGCGCCGGTGGGTCGTATGCATTTCTGCGCGAGATTTATGGGCCGGACCGCGCGGGAAACTGGCTGAGCTTCTTGTATGTTTGGCAGTTGAGTTTTTCTGCGCCGCTGTCGATTGCTTCGGGATGTATCGGACTATCGAGTTTTCTGGCTTGGTTCTGGCCGGGGCTGGAGTCGGCGCCGATCGCGGCACTGCCTGCGCTGCACTATGCGAACTTTGCGGCGGCTGCGGCGTGTCTGCTGGTGACGGCGCTCTTGTATCGGAATCTGAGTTCGGTTACGCGGCTGGCGTGGGTGCTGTTTGCGGGCGTGATGGCGGCGATGGCTGGCGTGATCGCTTCGGGGTTTGCACATGCGGCGGCGATGGGCGGATGGCACATGCCGGCGAGTCCGGCACAATCGGCGGCGATGGCGATTGGCGGGCTGGCGCAGGCGACGCTGATTGCTACGTACGACTACTGGGGCTACTACAACATCACGTTTCTGGGTAGCGAGGTACGGCGGCCGGAGAAGACGATTCCACGAGCGATTCTGCTCTCGGTACTATTTGTGACGGTACTTTACGTCGTGCTGAATTTGTCGGCGCTACCTTCGATGCGCGATGCGGCAACGCACGTGAAGGAGAGCGCGATTGTGCGCGTGCAACTTGTCGCGGAGATTGCGCGATCGGCATTCGGGCAATGGGCGGGATACACGATTGCGGCGCTGGTGATGTGGACGGCTTTCGCATCGGTGTTCTCGTTGCTTCTGGGCTATTCACGCGTGCCATTTGCAGCGGCGCAGAGCGGGAACTACTTCAAGTTTCTGGCGGCGGTGCATCCCAAGCACGGGATCCCGCACCGGTCGCTGGTGGCGCTGGGACTGGTGGCTTCGGCGTTCTGCTTCTTCAGCCTGCAACAGGTGATCACGATGCTGGTGGTGACGCGGATTCTGCTTCAGTTCTTTTTGCAGCATGTGGGCGTGATGCTGCTGCGGGTGCAGAGGCCGGAGCTGGAGCGGCCATTTCGGATTCCGCTGTATCCGCTGCCGCCTGTGCTTGCGATGGCGGGGTTTGTGTTCATCCTTGTGAATCGCAGCCAGGCGCTGGGCGGACTTGCTGTGGCGGCGGGCATCGCGCTCAGCGGGACGCTGGTCTACTTGTGGCGCGCAAAGAGATTGGCGCAGTGGCCATTTGTGTCGTTGCAGAAGTAGCGGGTTAGCATGCGCTTCGCGCATGAGCGAGTCAGCAAGTCAGCGGTGCAAGAGGAGGCGCGGTGGGGACACCGCGCTGTTCCTGCCGAGTCAGTCACAGTTTCAGGTAGTGATCTGCCCCGTAAACCAATCCAAGCGTGACCAAGGCGATGAAGACTTCGCCGATGGCTCCAACAGCGAATGGACGCCAGCCTTGTTTGCCGAGTTCGCCAATCTTTGTGCGAAGGCCTACTCCTGCAAACGTAAGTAGAAATGCCCAGCGGGAGAGATTTGCGATGCTGGTCAGTTGCGGTTTGGCGAAGAATCCCAAAGTGGCAAGAAGCGAAATCAGCAGAAATCCGAGGACGAATTTTGGAAATCTATTCCACAGGAAGACGGCTTTATTGCCGACGGTGCTTGCCTGGCCGCGTGAAGACCAGTAGATTGCATATCCGAGAACGATGAAGCCGATGAGGGCGTTGCGCGTGGTTTTGGCCAAAACAGCAACCTTGCCGGCTGCATCGGAATAGAGAGCGCCAGCGGCGGTGGCTTCGGCTGTGTTGTCGACCGCGAGGCCGGCCCACAAGCCGTATGCCTTGTCGCTCAAGTGCAACGAGTGGCCGATCAGCGGAAAAGTGAACAACGATATTGCGCCGAGGGCCAGAATTGCGGCGATAGCATAAGACGCATCTTCATCGTCGGCGTCGATGGCAGGTTTGGCGGCAATGATCGCGGATACGCCGCAGATGGATGAGCCGACCGCGAGAAGCGACGTAAGTTTGGGATTAAGTTTGAAGGCGCGACCCAGGATGTGCATGAAGGTGAGCGAGAGAGTGATGGCGATTGCAACGAGCAAGATAGAAATGCCGCCAAGATGGATTAGATCGCCGAGCAAGAAGCGCGAGCCGAGTAAAACGATTCCAGCTTTCAACCAGAACTCGTACGTTGCCACACCGGGCTCGAAGACGCGGGGAATTCCGACGGTGTTGGACACGAGCAGGCCAATCACGATTGCCCACAAAACGTATTCGATGTTGGGGAAGGTGATGTGGTGCGCCCTGGTGTAGGCGGCGATGGATTGCTCGATGAATTTGCCTGCGTAGCCGATAGCAGCCAGCAGCAGAAGACCGGGCATTAGCGCGATGATGCGGCGGGCAGGCGCAAATGTGTCTTCGAGGTTGTGCGAAGTTACCGTGGGATTGGAGGTGGCCATTTCGATCTCCGTGAAGCAGGCACAGCTGGTGAGTTTGGAGAATCTTATTATCAGCATGCGGAAGAATCTGCGTCTATCGCGACGGGCATCGAAAGAGGACAGTTCACCACTTAATCGCTGGAATGAGGTTGAAGCGAACGAGCAGGGCGAGGGCGAGTGCGAGAGCTACGGCGTAGACGTCAAGCCGGGAAGTTTTGCGAGGTGTGGTTGTACGATTCGACATTTCTAATCTCCGAGAAGGTTGATCTTTCTGATGAAACCTGGAGCGCCGAGCGGGAATCGAACCCGCGAATACAGGTTTTGCAGACCCGCGCGTTAGCCACTTCGCCACCGGCGCCCTTTGAAAATCAGAGGTAATCTCGAGAAGCTAGATACAGATCCGGGATCACCAACAAATAAAAAACCCACCTCGCCATCTGGCGGGTGGGTCACTGGGTTCTTGAATCCTGATTCGGAAACTAGCCCACTGCACACGCCCGCGCAAAGCCGCTCTGACAGCAGCACAGACAACCCGCGGGAGTGAAGATATGGGGCATGAATCCTTGTCTCGGAGCGGAAGGTGATTTACCGACGGCGAGTTTTCGTAGAGTACGGAAAAAACAGATGCATGTCAAGGCGAGCAGATTGCATTCGACGTAACCTGGCCTGCAGAAGGCCTACGTTTGAATCGGATCATTTTCCGTTGAGGGCGATGGTTGCGGCGTTGAGTTTGTCGACTTCGCGCTCGATGGCGGCGGCGGTCCTGGCGATCTGGGGATCGACGGCGGACCATTGTTTTTGCTCGATGGCTTCGCGAACGGCGGGCAGAGTTTTGACGCCGTAGCCGGTGAAGAATCCGGGGGCGTAGACCATGTTTTCAAACCACGGGCGATTGGGCAGACCGGCAGGGTCAGTGAGGGCGTGCTCGGTTGCGATGAGCAGAGCATTCAGCTTGGGGTCCGCCGAGCCGGTATGAGCGGCGAAGGCTTTCTCGTAGTCGGCGGCCGCGACGGTGAGATCGTCGGAGGCCTGATCGAGCGGGGCGAAGTTGAAGTAGGGAGGGACCACGTCAACCGGGGGAGGCACGCTTGTCTTCTTTGGATCTGCGGCGGCGTTGTAGACGCCATCGGCGAGATCGGCGTTGCGGTCCTTGATCTGGGTGCGCATGGTGTCGGCGAGCTTTTTGACCTCGGTGACGTAGGTGTGGATGGTGTCGGCCTGGTCAGTGAATTGATAGGGCAGAACGTCTGCGTCGGCCATGCGCATCATCATGGTGCCGGCGGTTTGCGCGAGCGCTCTTTCGTACACAAATGTGGTGTCAGCGAAATGCGTGTAGTAGTAAAAGTCGTCGTAGACGGAGTGGTACTGGCCGCCGCCTTCGTCTTCGCCACCATAGCCGAGGTTAGCGCTGGGAATGCCGAGGTGGTCGATGAACACTGTGTAGTCAGATCCGGAGCCTAGCGCGGAGATGCGTGAGTCGGGACGCGATTTGGCTTCGGTGCGAGTCTCGGGCGTGCCGCGCAGACGGGCGGCGAGGCGGGCACGCTTCCCGACGGACATGTTTGTTTCAGGGTCGTCGATATCTTTCGCGACGCTGTTGATGAAATTCTCAAGCGAGTGCGAGCCGCCGGCGTGGAAGAAACCGCGGCCGTTGCCGTCGGAGTTGAAGTAGGCGACGGCGTGCTGCTTTAATTCGTCGGCGTGGAACTCGGCCCATTCGGTTGAGCCGAGGAGCGCGGGCTCTTCGCCGTCCCAGAAGCAATAGATGATGGTGCGGGCGGGCTTCCATCCTTGCTTGAGGAGTTCACCGAGTGCGCGAGCTTCTTCGAGTTCAGGGCTGGCCCCGCTGATGGGATCTTCGGCGCCGTTGACCCAGGCGTCATGATGATTGCCGCGAATGACCCACTCATCGGGGAAGGTTTCGCCGGGGATGGTGGCGACCACATCGTAAAGAGGCTTGCGATCCCAATTGAAGGCGACGCAAGGTGGGCTTGCGCTTTGCTGGGACCAGTTTTGTAAGTGAAGGGGAGAGCGCCGCGCCAGTTTTCGGGGACGGTTTGTCCTTCGAGCGACTTGAGAAACGGTTCCGCGTCGGCGTAGGAGATGGGGAGCACGGGAATCTTAGTGATGGTCTGGACCTGGTCGAGAGGGATGAGCTTGACGCCAGGTTTCGCGCCGACGCCGGGAGTTTGCGGATCGCCGGGGTAGACGGGCATGTCCATGACGCTGCCGCGCTGCGCACCTTCGGCGGGACGCATGGGGCCTTCAGGATAGGACTCGCCGCGGGTGTAGCCATCGTCTTTGGGGTCGGAGTAGATGATGCAACCGACTGCACCGTGTTCGGCAGCGACCTTGGGCTTGATGCCACGCCAGGTTTCGCCGTAGCGGGCGATCACGATGGCCCCTTTGACGGAGACACCCATGGCGTCGAGCTGCTCGTAGTCGGAGGGCGCGCCGTAGTTGACGTAAACGAGGGGAGCGGTGACGTCGCCGTCGCGAGAATAGGCGTTGTAGGTGGGGAGCTGCTCATCCTTCTGGTTGGAAGTGGGATCGATGGCGAGGACTGGCTCGTCAAGTTTGGCAGTGAACTTGGCGGGGCCGAGAAGTTCGAGCTTGCGGGATTTGGGGGTGGGGAAGAGCGCTTCGAACTGCTCGATCCTGGCGTCGAGGCCGTAGGACTTGAGCTGGGCGAGGAGCCACTCGGCGTTGTCCTTGTCGTAGGGTGAGCCGACGTGGTGGGGGCGCGCGGAAAGGCGGCGCATGTTTTCGCGAATGCGATCAGGCTCGGGGATGGCGCGGAATTTCTGTTCCCACTGCACTTCGGCCGTGGAATGCGCCGCGGTATAGCCGCGCAGCGACTCAGAATGCGACGGGTCCACGGCGTAGGCATTCGTGCTGAAGATCAAAAGGCAGGCAAAGAGTTTACGCATGCGACGACACCTTTTTGAGTAGGATCTCTGCAAAGATTCTGCAGTCTTAAAGCGCTTTCCAGGGGAGTCAGCGGGGTAAGGCGAATGTAATACTCGCGGCTGGGAGGGGTCAACCTTGCGGGGATGGATCAGCACGTGAGTCCTAAGACTTTAGTTGACAGATCTGGTGAACCATGGGTAAGCTCCTAAGACAATAGGAGGTCGCGTGCGCGGGAATTCGGCAAAAAGCGGGTTGACCAAACTTGAACTGAAGATAATGCAGGTGATCTGGAAGTGCGGCAGCGGCACGGTGGCGGCGGTGCAGGCCGAGTTGCGACCTCAGCTCGCGTATACCACGGTGCAGACGGTTCTGAACATCCTGGAACGGAAGGGCAAGCTCTACCGGGAACTCGACGGGCGCGCGTATGTCTACTCGGCAAGAGTGAGCGAGGAGAAAGCGATTGGGCAGAGCCTCGGCGACATGATCGATCGGATGTTCGGCGGGTCGAGTGAAGAGCTGGTGATGAGCCTGTTGAAGAGCCGCCAGATTGATGCGAAGCGTCTTGCGAAGCTGACCGAACAATTCAGCAAAGGCAAAGGAGACGCAGCATGAGTGGATTCGAGAATGTTCTCCTGTCGTATCTTTTGAATTCTCTCTGGCAGGCGCCTTTGCTGTTTGTTGCGGCGTGGGTGGCGGCGCGCATGCTGCGAACGACTGGTCCGGCAGCGGAACATCGCGTATGGGTGGGTGCGTTGCTGTTGCAGAGCCTGCTTCCGGCCATTTCGATTCTTCCGTGGCAGCATATTCAAATCGCGTGGCCGTGGCAATCGCAAGGGGCTGCGATGGGGACTGCGCAGGTCGCGGTGCAGATGGGCCCGGGCGCGGGGTTTGCTGCGCTGCGGATTCCGCCGGCGATGATGGCTGTGCTGGCGATCGCGTATGCGGCTGTGACGGGATACTTCATTGCGCGCTTTGCGTGGCGATGTGTGCGGCTCTCTGGGCTGACCAGGAAGGCCGAGTCACTAAGGCTTAGTGCCGAGGCCGCGATTTCGTGCGAGCGGTGGTCCGATCGCCTGGGCATAGTGAGTCCAATCGCGCTGGTTTCCTCTGATGAGATTTTTGCGCCGGTGACGATGGGTGTCGCGCACAGATGGGTGATGCTGCCTGCGGGGATGGTGACTCGCTTGCCGCGTGTTGATCTCGATGCGGTTATCGCGCATGAATTCGGCCATATCCGGCGCAACGACTTTCTGAAGAACCTGGTGTATGAGATCGTGGCCCTCCCCATGAGTTATCATCCCTGCCTTTGGTACACGCGGCAACACATCATGGAAACGCGGGAGATGGTGTGTGACGAGATGGCTGCGGGAATCTCAGGCGGCCAGGAATATGCGCAATCGCTGTTAAGGCTGGCTTCGCTGCTTTTGCGGGGGAGACCGGTCAGGATTCCTCACGCCATCGGAGTTTTCGATGCCAACACGCTCGAAAGGAGACTTATGAAACTTACGGAGAAGAAGAGAGAGGTTGGCCGTTTGCGCGTGTTCGTGTCGGTGGCGGCTTGCGTGGTGTTGGGAATTGCAACGGTGACGTCGGCGGTTGCTCTGCGAATTGGTGTGGACTCGCAGACAGCGGCGGATAAGCAGGCGCAGAAGAAGGCTGGGTTGCATTCGATTCCGGCAGACGTGATGGCGGGCAACCTGATCAGCAAGGTGAGCCCGAAGTACCCGCCGGACGCGAAGACGGCGCGAATCCAGGGGACCGTGGTTCTGGATGCGGTGGTGAGCAAGACGGGGCGCGTAGAGAGTTTGAAGGTTGTGTCGGGTCCGAACGAGCTGCAGCAGTCGTCGCTGGATGCGGTGCGGCTGTGGAAGTACAAGCCGTTTCTTTTGAATGGGGATCCGATCGAGGTGAAAACGACGGTCCGCGTGTTTTATACGCTGGAGAAGTAAGGAGAGAACGGAGATTTGGGTTCGTGGCTTCCCACCTTGCGACAAAGAACAAAGACGTTGCAAGGACGGGGCACCCAGGCTTTTGAGGCGAATGGTTTTCAGCGACCTGAGAGCCGCTGCTCCCTCCGCGTGCCTGTTTGCGAGGGCCTTGTGTAAACCCAGGTCTGAGAATCCAGACCTGGGGCACCCAATGCGATGGCAGGTTTCAGATGCCGGCGTACCAGGCGTAGCCGGTTTCAGGGGATGCGGAGCCGAGGCCTTTGCCGAAGCGCTTCATCGAGTCGGTGGCGGTGATGCGGGTGATGAACTTGATGCTCTTGTAGCCTAGCTGGCGAGGCAGGCGGAGGCGGAGCGGACCGCCGAACTGAACGGGGAGATCGCCATTGTTCATGCCCATGGTCAGGAAGGTCTGGGGATGCGTGGCATCGGCCATGTCGATGCTTTCCCACCAGTCGGGCTCGATGGAGAAGTAGACGATATAGCGCGCCTGCGGCAGGACGCCGACGGCGTCGAGCACATTGACCAGGGGCGTTCCGATCCACTCGGCAATATAAGACCAGCCTTCCTCGCACGCCACCTCGGTGATCTGGCTGTGTACCGGGAGAGCTTTGAGGTCGGACATCGAAAACGATGTGGGATGCGCCACCATGCCGTCGACCGACACCTTCCAATCGGAAAACCCGGTGGCCTGGTGGCGCTTGAAAGCATCGCCGGGCGGGGCGATTTCGTTGCCAAACGGTTTCTCGGAAATCATACTGCGCGAGAATTCGCGGGCCAGGGAGTGCCGGGTGAGAATGCGTTGGGCAGCATAGGTCAGCGATTCTCCGGGACCAAAGAATCCGCTGCTGTCTGGCGGGATGAGGCCATAGCGCCGGGTCAGATGAGCAGCCGTGGCAATTCCCGCTGCGCCCGCTGTTGCGACGAGGCCGGTGGTGATGAGCTTGCGACGAGTGATGCTCATATGCGCTCCGTGGGGGCGACGACGCGGCCTGTGATCATGCCCCGCATGCGGCTCCAGAATCCGGAGAGAACAATCATCGCAACGTGGACGATGAGGAAGAGAACGAGAAGATCGGAGACGAAGAAGTGCAGCGTGCGCGCGGACTGACGGCCACCGAGCAGATTGACGGTCGCGGGAAAAGCGGAGTCGAAGGCAGGCGAAAGCGCGAGGCCGGTCCAGATGACGAGGGGAAAGAGGACGAAGATGACCAACAGATATGCGGCGCGCTGGACGACGTTGTATGCACGGATTTCTGCGGGATCGGGAGGCGTGCGGCGCAGGTATTTCGCGAACACTTCGCGGAAAGCGCGCCAGTTTCTCTCGGCAGGGGCGGGGAACAGGTTGCGCGAGAAGTGGCGCGTGATCAGGCCGGCGGTCGCGTAGATGAATCCCGTGATTACAAGGACCCAGGCAGCCTCGAAGTGGAGATAGCGGCTCCAGCCATTCTGGTCAGGCCAGATGTAGTTGTAACCGGTGGGAACCGTGTCGCGCGAGGAAGGGATCGGGATCTTGAAGAGTGGAGTGGTACCGGAGTTGCCGGTTTCGCCCCAGTAGAAGCGCGGGTGCGAAATGATAATCTCCGCGCCGGTGACAAGAAGAGTCAGGAAAGAAATGAGGGTGATCCAGTGGGTGATACGGACGAGCGCGGTGTGCCGCTGCGTGACTTGCATTGAGGGCGGGGAAGTGACAGACACGCGGGGAGGATAGCACACACCGGGCGCGAGTTGGCCGGATAGTTTCAAGGCGGCGCGGGCTGTCGGGGCTAAATGGTTCAACCCCGCTTATCGATCATTGTTGACAAATCGTGCCTGATCCAGCCCGAGTCCGATCCTTTGGTTCTCGGCGACCACAATGACGCTTTCCGGGATGACGCCATTTGTCATCTTGAGAGCGTGCTGTCTTCCCACCATGTCGAAGAAAAGATCGCAGATGGTGAGCGCTCGCGTTTCTTTGTCCGGGTCGACGAGCAGGAATACATCCTGCAAAATCCAACCGACAAGCCTGCCCTCTTTACGGTCCGGCACAACGTTCCGGAGAATTGGACGGTGGATTCCGATCCGCTGCCCTCCAGCATGGATGGCTCGACGGCTGTGTTTCTGTTGAACGCGGAACCGGGGCAAAGAGTACGACTGCACGTGGGCATGCACCGAAACTATCCCATCAATTCAAATTAGCGGCAGGGGTTGTTGAGACTGCGTCATGGATGGGGCACCTGCTTTGTTGCGGATTGGTGCGGGGAAAAGGGAAAGCAGATCCTTCACTCGCCTTCCCCATGGACAGCGTCCATGGGGCCCCAAAGACGCTACGTTCAGGATGACAACCGTTGATGTAGGTTCGAGCTTTCCCACCCATGCCGCGATGAGACTGCGTCATGGATGGGGCACCTGCTTTGTTGCGGATTGGTGCGGGGAAAAGGGAAAGCAGATCCTTCACTCGCCTTCCCCATGGACAGCGTCCATGGGGCCCCAAAGACGCTACGTTCAGGATGACAACGGTTGATGTAGGTTCGAGCTCTCCCACCCATGCCGCGATGAGACTGCGTCATGGATGGGGCACCTACCTTGTTGCGGATTGGTGCGGGGAAAAGGGAAAGCAGATCCTTCACTCGCCTTCCCCATGGACAGCGTCCATGGGGCCCCAAAGACGCTACGTTCAGGATGACAACGGCTGATGAAGGTTCGAGCTTTCCCACCCATGATGCGATGAAACTGCGTCATGGATGGGGCACCCGCTTTGTTGCAGATTGATGCGGGGAAAAGGGAAAAGCAGATCCTTCACTCGCCTTCCCCATGGACAGCGTCCATGGGGCCCCAAAGACGCTACGTTCAGGATGACACACGCGAGTGCAGGATGACACACGCGAGTGCAGGATGACACACGCGAGTGCAGGATGGCAGGTGCGAGTGCGGGATGACGCGGGTGCAGCTGACACACGCGAGTGTGGGCGCGGGAGCTTGCTCTAGTTGAGAAACATGGTGCGGTAGAGGGTGTCGCGCTGGACGGGCTTGAAGCCGGCGTCGCGGATGATGCGGCGGAGTTCTTCCTCGGTGGTGCAGTTGCTAGTGCCCGCTGCTTTGACCACGTTCTCTTCGAGCATGACGGAGCCTACGTCGTTGCCGCCGAAGTGGAGGCCTAGCTCGAGGACCTTGAGTCCCTGCGTGACCCAGGAGGCTTGCACGTTCTCGATGTTGTCGAGGTAGAGGCGGGCGATGGCGAGGACCTTGAGGTATTCGACGGAGGTGGCTTCTTCCCAGCCGCGGCCGCCGAGGGCGGTGTTGCCGGGCTGAAAGCTCCAGGGGATGAAGGCAGTGAATCCGCCGGTTTCTTCCTGGAGGTTGCGGACGACTTCGAAGTGATTGATGCGCTGGTCGAAGGTTTCGCCGACGCCGAACATCATGGTGGCGGTGGTGCGCATGCCGAGTTGATGGGCGGTGCGGTGGACGGCGACCCAGTCGGCGGTACGGCACTTGAGGCGGGCGATGCGCTTGCGCACGTCGTCGTCGAGGATCTCGGCGCCGCCGCCGGGGATGGAGTCAAGTCCAGCGTCACGGAGACGGGCGATGGTGGTGCGGAGGTCGAGGTCGGAGTATTCAGCGATGGCGAGGATTTCAGAGGCGCTGAGGCAGTGAAGCCAGATTTTCGGGAAGCGCTGCTTGATGCCGGTGAACAGGCGTTCGAACCAGTCGATCTTCAAGTCGGGGTGAAGGCCGCCCTGCATGAGGACGCCGGTGCCACCCATCTCCTGGGTCTCGGCGATTTTTTCGTAGATTTTTTCGAGCGAGAGGATATAGCCCTCGTCGGAGCGCGGGATATTCTTTCCTTCTTTGGGGAGGGGGCGATAGAAGGCGCAGAAGGTGCAGTACTCGGTGCAGAAGTTCGTGTAGTTGATGTTGCGATCGATGATGTAGGTGACCACGCCCTCGGGGTGGAGTCGGCGACGGACAGCGTCGGCCTCAAAGCCTAGCCCGATGAGGTCAGGGGAGTTGAAGTATCCGAGGGCTTGCTGGCGGGTCAGCGACATACTACGATTTTACGGCAATCAGGGCGTTAACAATGTTTATGCCACCGCTTCTTCGCGAGCAGGGTCATCGCGCATTCGTTTTGCAAGCGACTTGCCCAGTTCCATGGCCGGCTTTTCGACGCACAGATAGGAGATCGGAACGATCACAAGGAGCAAAGGCAAAAGGTGAGCGATCGGTTTCCCGGATTCCGTGAAGAATTTTGACGGCGCTGTAAAAAGCTGCTGCCACAGGTAGATCCCGTAGGATGTGAGGCCGATTGCCTGCATGGGTTTCCAGCACAGAAATGCGCGAAGATCCTCACCGCGCTCGAGGCTGAAGACGAGCAGCAGCGAAATCGCCGTGGGCGTGAAGAAGCTCTCAAAAAGCGCTGACTTCCAATCGGTCCAAAGTCCGCCGGGATGCAGGAAAAGGCAGAAGCCACATGCCGCAACGGCAACGGCTGGCACGGCTTTTGCGAGGGCGCGGGCTCGCCGCTCGAATATCGCCACCAGAACTCCAAAGCTGATGCATGCAAAGCCCGAGCGCGTATCGGGATTTGTGAAGTGCTCCCAGCCCCAGATCGCTACGGACAGGTTCCACGCCGCGACCAGGCCGAAAACAACCGGAAAAATGCGCCTCCGTCTGGTCACGCCTGCAGCCACCCACAGGGCAGGGAAGGTGAGGTAGAACTGCTCCTCCACAGCCAGGCTCCAGGCATGCCCTACAAACCAGCTTCCCTGCTTTCCAAAATCAAAATCATAAAGAAAGAGTGCGCCGCCAAGGATTCCCTTCCAGAAGTCAACGATGAGGCCAGTTGAAACCAAAACGCCCACGGTTGCGAGGTAGAGATAAAACGGCGGAAGAATGCGAAAGACTCGTCGAACGTAGAAGCTTTTCAGCGAAACGGCGCCGTATCGTTTCTCCTCGAGCATCAGAAGCCGACAAATGACGAACCCGCTGATAACAAAAAACACTTTCACGCCGAGCGGTCCGCATCTGCCGACCAAGGCTGCCAAATGCACATGCGGTATGAGGAGGTCGCGATGCTGGTACCAACCGAGGTGATACACGACCACTAGAAGCACACTAATTGCGCGCCAGCCGTCGAGTTCCCTGAGTCGCCCTTCCTGTGCGTTTGGAGTGAATGTGCTCATCGCGGGACCGGGCACGATCGCCGCGCTGCAGGCTTACTCGACATTGAATACATTCCTGTCCGTAGGCAGCAAACCTGGAACGGCCGCAAGAGGATTTCTTCTTTTGAGGACCGTGGAGAAATGTTTGCTGTACTTGCGAAGTGACTCGATAAAGGGGGGTTATTGGGCGGAGTTTACCATTCGGGCAGGCGGAAGTCTACGGGGGTAGGAGGCAGCGTGCATAATTCTTTGGTTACACCGCGCGACGCATAGGTAACTTAGCCCTGGGCTGCCCTTTTCCGATCGCCTTTGGCCGTCCTACGAAAGAGGAAGAGGCCACGGCGCTGAACCGGTTCGCGACGAGTGCGATTGAGATTGGAGGCGGTGGAGATTCCGCTGAAGAGGACGAACCAATCCCAGAAGGCGCGAAGGGTACTTTTTTGAGGATTGTTGGTCATTGCAATGCTCCGTGCCTCTGTGAATTAGAGTGACCAAAGCCGACGGCGGCTCGTAAAAACTGCTGAGTCAAAGGCGGGGCGCTTACTGGGCGGCATCGACCTTGGGAGCTGTCTTCGGGGTCGGTTTCTTTGGCGGGCTGGAGATGCCAAAGCTCATGAGAAAGAAGCGGAAGCCTTTGCGGAGAGAATCGCGGATACTCATGGTTGGGCCTTTCCGGAACACATCCAGATTATCTCGCTTTGACCGTTGAAGGCGCTTCGTCGAGGATGGCCCGGCTCGTTCCACGAATCAATCGGCTCGTCGTGTGTCGTCTAACACCGGTTTGATATCGATGATGGTGGGTTATTGCACGGTGGCGGGTGCGGGCGTGGCGGCTTTGGCGGGAGCTTCGGCAGGGGGCGCGGGGGCGCGATTGAGGATTTCGAGGGCAGTCGGGGGCATGGGTTTGTTGGCGTTGGCGAGGAACAGGCTGACCTGCCACATCTCGGTGTCGTTGAGCTGGGTTTTGAAGGAGGGCATGCCGGTGAGGCGAATGCCGTTTTCGACCTTCCAGTAGGTTTCGCCAACGGGATCGTCGCTCACGCCGACGACGTTGGGGTCGTTCTGATGCGCTTCGAGCAGCTGCGGGGCGTCGGGATACATGTGAACGCCGACGGAAGCGGGCTTGTTGTGGAGGCCATGGCAGAAGGCGCAGCGCTCAGTGTAGATGCGGGCGCCGGCGGTGAGAGTGGGTTGATCGGGCACCATGTGGGTGCTGATCATTTCTTTCTGAATGCGTGCGTCGAGCGGGATGTGGACGAGATCGGCTTCGTGGGGGACTGGAGGATCGGAGACAGCAACGGGCATATTGCCGTATGTGAGATACGCCAGGACAGCGAGAGGGACAAGGACGATGCCGAAGATGAGCCCAAGCAGAAATCGCATAAGTAGTTGTAGCCTCCGTCGTTTTTCATCGTATTGCATGCAGGCGGAGATGACGGCGAAAACCGGCGCCGTGCGTCCAAAGGATGTCAGCCCCGCGCATGGCCGGTTTGAGATGTTTAAATAACAGAAGGGGTGCGCTCGGCTCCGCAACGTGAATTACCCCACGGACGGAGATATGTTCCAGGGGACCCAGGGGTTGGAGGTAAGTCAAGACCGATGTATTCTTTTCGCCGTTCTGTAGGTATTCTGGCGTTTATTTCGCTTGTTTCTTTTGGTGCTGTGGCGCAGAGCACGGGTTCCAGCAGTAATCCACCGGCGCAGGATCAGACGCAGCCGCAAGCCCCGGCGGCTACGCAGAACCAGCAGGGTCCGGTAACGGTGCAGGCGCGCATCAAGGCGCGTCGCGATGCGCGGCGTGCGCAGGCAATTCATGATACGTATGCCCATCTATATGAAGTGTTTGTGGGAGGCGGATATCAGCGGTTTTTACCGGGGCCGAACCTGCAACGGAACACGATGTACTCGTGGGATGCGGCGGTTACTCGCTACTGGAGCGAGAAGCTGGGACTGACGTTTGACGGTCGCGGCTACTACGGGACGGCGTATGTGGGGTTGAACTCGACGTCGTTGACGCGGCCGGCCATTAGCCACTACGACGTGCTGGTGGGGCCGACTTACCGTTTCAGGATGCGGCCGAAATATTCGCTGGCGGGAAGCGTAAAGGGCGGCGTGGCCCACGGCAATTTCTCGGGCGATACCAACGGGTTCGGAACGGCGGTGCTGGGGCTGTTTCCGGATGGAACGACGTATGCGCTCGACGCGAGCTTCATTGGCGAGGTAAATATTTCGCCGGAACTGTCGCTTCGGCTGGCACCTGAGTACATGGCGACCGGGTTCGGGTCGTCGTGGCAGAACGATGTTGGCTTTACGTATGGGTTTGTGTATCGCTTTGGAAAACAGTAAAGACAGTTATCAGTGATCAGTTGAAAACGCCTCACCGCTGGTGAGGCGTTTTTATTTGTGGGCGGCGTAGTCAGAGGCGCCCATCATGTGGATCGAGACATAGGGCTCTTCGCCGATAACCCAACTGTCGTGGCCGGGCTCGATATAGAAAATCTCGCCGGGCTTCATTTCGAAGATGCGGCCATCGTCCATGGCGGCGGTGGCGCGGCCTGAGACCACGATCCCGACGTGGGAGACATCACAGCTTTTCTTGCCGAGAACTTTGCCGACGTGCTCTGACCACTTCCAGCCGGGTTCGTAGGTGGCGCGGCCGATGGTCATTCCGCCGATGTGGACGAGTTCGAATTTGCCTTTTTCGAAGGTACGGATTTCGTCGGGATGGTCGAATCGTTTGAGGATGACTTGGTACATGGAAACCTCCCTCCTGGTATTTCAAGGTTGAGCATTCCCGGCGGGGCTTCCGAGTGCGGGATTGCGGGAACGGTCTTCAGGATTGCTGTGCTGGGTAGGGGCCCAGGCCGGGCTGTGGCCGCGCTGGCGCGAGTGCGACGAGCGCGATGCCGATGACGATGAGAACCGCTACGCCAATCAGCTCTCCGCGCGCGACCATATTGCAGAATGCCTGTGTACCCATCCAGACGGCGTGCACGAAACTGGACCAGGCAGTGAAGGCGATGAGGCTGCGGTGTGCCGAAGGATTGCGAACGGCGAGTAGCAGAAAGACACCCAGCGTGACATAGAGGCTGAACATCATGGAGAGCGCGGGATCCTGACGCACAAAGACGAACATCGGATAAGACAGGGCCAGAAACAGAATTCCGGCCAAAGTCAAAACGATCTTCAAAGCAAACTCTCTTTTCATGTCATTCCTCGAGATCATTTCCCGGTCGACCCTCAATCAAGAGAGCTTGCGAGAGATAGTGAAGCGTAAGGATAAGCGATCACTGCAGGATCGGGATGTTGGCGATGCGCTGCTGCCATTCGGCGGGGCCGGTCGAGTGGACGCTGGTGCCTTTGGAGTCGACGGCCACGGTGACGGGCATGTCTTTGACTTCGAATTCATAGATGCCTTCCATGCCGAGGTCTTCGAAGGCTAGCTGACGGGAACTGGTGATGGCTTTTGAGACAAGGTAGGCGGCGCCTCCGACGGCCATGAGATACACGGCGCCGAATTCCTTGATGGCATCGATGGCGGTGGGACCGCGTTCGGCTTTGCCGACCATGCCGAGGAGACCGGTTTCGGCGAGCATCTGCCGGGTGAACTTGTCCATGCGTGTCGCGGTGGTGGGACCGGCGGGTCCGATGACTTCTTCGCGGACGGGATCGACGGGGCCGACGTAGTAGATGAAACGATCGCGGAAGTCGACGGGGAGTTTTTCTCCACGGCTTAGCATGTCGGTCATGCGCTTGTGGGCAGCATCGCGGCCAGTGAGCAGTTTTCCGTTGAGCAGCAGGACTTCGCCGGGTTTCCATGTGGCGGCTTCAGCGCGGGTAACGGTGTCGAGGTTGACTCGTTTGGCGCGCGATACGTCGTAGGTGAGCTTTGGCCACAGATCGAGTGAAGGCGGGTCGAGATAGGCGGGACCGGAGCCGTCGAGGACAACGTGGGCGTGGCGGGTGGCAGCGCAGTTGGGGATCATGGCGACGGGCAGGTTGGCGGCGTGGGTGGGGGTGTCGAGGATCTTCACATCGAGGACGGTGGTGAGTCCACCGAGGCCCTGCGCGCCGATGCCGAGGCGATTCACTTTGTCGTAGAGTTCGACGCGGAGTTTTTCGGCGGTGGTTTTGGGGCCGCGGTCGATGAGGTCCTGGATGTCGATGGGGTCCATGAGGGATTGCTTGGCGAGGAGCATGGCTTTTTCCGCAGTGCCACCGATGCCGATGCCTAGCATGCCGGGAGGGCACCATCCGGCGCCCATGGTGGGTACGGTTTTGAGCACCCACTCGACTACGGAGTCGGAGGGATTGAGCATGACGAACTTGCTTTTGGCTTCGGAACCTCCACCCTTGGCGGCTACGGTGATGTCGACCTTGTCGCCTTTGACGAGTTCGACGACGACGGCGGCGGGGGTGTTGTCCTTGGTATTTTTGCGGGCACCGGCGGGATCGGCGAGAAGCGAGGCGCGGAGTTTGTTGTCGGGGTCGAGGTAGGCGCGGCGGACGCCTTCGTCGCACATTTGCTGAAGATCCATGAGGTCGCTGCCCGGCGCAGCCGCGAAGCGGACATCCATGCCGACTTTGACGAAGACGTTGACGATGCCGGTGTCCTGGCAGATGGGGCGGTGGCCCTCGGCGCACATGCGGCTGTTGATGAGGATCTGCGCCATGGCGTCTTTGGCTGCGTGGGACTGCTCGCGCTCGTAGGCCTTGGTGAGGCTGGTGATGTAGTCGGTGGGGTGGTAGTAGCTGATGTATTGCAGTGCGCCGGCGACGGAGGCGATGAAATCTTCCTGGCGGATGGTGGTCATGGGTGAAGCTCCTCGAACCTTCTAGGGTAAAGGATGGGAGGGATGGCTGGCGAAGCGCAAGGGCAGCGGTTGAGGCGTTTGCGCGTGTACCAAGATTGGGATCGGATCAGCAGGTTCTGAAGAGTTGTCCGGAAACCAACCTGAACTCTGAAGAAGCATGAGCGCGTATTCCCCAGGGAGCGCTTAGGAGTTGATGAGCGTCAAGTAATGTGAATCACGGGAACGGAACACTGCGAATGAGAGTCGTGCGACTAGTGGCGATCGCTTCTACCGTAGTGCTTAGCTTGGCCGACATGCCGTTGAAGGCCCAGACCACGACGGACGGAACTCCATCGGCAACTTCGAGTGCAACGCCCGCATGGCAAACTGCGGCAGGAGGCTCAATGTCTTTTGAAGTCGCCTCCATCCGTCTGGCGGGGCCCGGAGCCGTCTTTCGTACAAACGTCAGCCTGAACATGGAGGATGAACCCATCCCGATTGGAGGACGTTTTTCGGCAACCGCGAGTCTTGGAAGCTATATCGCGCTCGCCTATAAACTCCTGCCCACAGGCCCTCAGAGCGAGGCTGTTTTCGGCCACTTGCCGAAGTGGGCCACAACCGATTTGTTCACCATCGAAGCCAAAGCGCCCATGGCCAATCCCAGCAAGGACCAGATGCGCCTGATGATGCAGTCGCTCCTTGCTGAACGCTTCAATCTGGCTGTTCACTTTGAATCTCATGATGTCCCGGTGATGGCCCTGGTGCTGGTTGAGCCGGGCAAGCTCGGCTTTCGATTGCGTCCCCACTCCCAGGGTCCTCCCTGCGACGCCAAAATTGCGCCCGTTGACCGCAACTCTCCGAAGATACCCGACACCTGGAGGCAGGTCTGTGGCGATTTCCAGCTGCTTGACTGGACAAATCACACAGTCATCCTCGGCTCGCGCAACACAACCATCGAAATGTTCGCGGATTTCCTTCCTGCGTTGCTGGAACTTGACCGCCCTGTCGTCGACCAGACGGGTCTTAGCGGGAAATTTGATTACGAACTTAACTTCACACCGCCGTGGAGGACGCCGAAAGAACAAACTGTTGACACCCAGCTCGATCTCTCGGGGCCGACCTTTTTCGAAGCCCTCAAAGATCAGCTCGGCCTCAAACTCAAATCCAGCAAGGCTCCCATTCAAACCCTGGTCATCGACCACGTCGAGCAGCCTTCGCCCAATTGAGTCCGGATTTGAAGTATTGCGGCCGAGTCACTGCCGCTCAGAAATAGCCATTTGGGGGGCTGCAAAGAACAACCGCAGATGTTTCGACTCCGCTTCGCTGCGCTCAACATGACAATCGCTGCGATTGTTGGTGTCTACCGGAATGACCGGTCCTAACGGATTGGAAGCTTTCGAAAGCGAGGGTCTGCGTGTAATTGGTGATTGGCCTCGCGCGAGCAAAGAGCAAACACAGTCATGGATCTCGATGCGCGACACCCAGAAAGAATAGAAATCACTCGCCGGAATCGTGCTTTCCCACCCAAGCAGAGCTTGGATGGGGCACCCACGTTTCGTGCCGGTGTCTGAACTTGCATGGTGGATCTCTCGGCTCCGCTTTGCTCAAGGCGACAATTTCTTTTGAGTTTGATTGAACAACGTGCCGGGCTCGTTGGGGTCGGGGTAGGTGGGTTGGCCGTCGACGACTTTGAGGAAGGGCGTGAGCTTGTGTTCGGTGGCGGGAGCGGTGGTGAGAATGTCGCGGACGTCCCAGCCCTTCAGAATCATAGCGTCGGCAATCAGGGAGCGGTGGCAGCGCCACGGGACGGCTTCGGCGCACATGATGACGGTTGGAGTTGTGCGGGCGATCTGGATGAGGGCGGCGAGGCCTTCGGCGAATTGCGGCGTGGACATATAGTCCGCGTAGCCACGAAAGGAAGTGTTGCGCCAGCCGGTGTTGATGGAGTTCTTGCGGCTGTGGCGGCGACCGCCGAGAGCTTTCAGATGCGTGTAGTCGATGCCGGCGGCGTGGAGCGAGAGGTCGAGTGCATCGGTGTTGAATTGCGGAACGTGGCGTGATTTGGGAATGGACCGAACATCGACGAGATGATGCACGTGGTGCGCGGCCAGCAGTTCGATGAACTCTTCGATCGAGTGGGTCGAGTGACCGATGGTGAAAAGGACGTTGACAGCCACAACAGGTATCGTACTGCCGATCGAGAAGCTGATATTGCCGATTTCCCCCAGGTCCGGTTGAGGTTCGTGGTTTCCCGCCCATGTCAACGAGGAAACTGTTGCCATGGATGGGGCACCCAGGAATGTGCTACCACTTGCAATCATCTCTGGGCGCATGTCCTAAGCTAGAGGCATGGCGGATTATCCTGCGGATTCTGTTCCGGATGCCCAGCCCTCGTCGATAGTGGTGCGGGATGAGGCGAAGGTTCCGGAAGCACTTTTTGATGTTCTGGTGATCGGAGCGGGACCTACGGGGCTGGCTTGCGCGATCGAGGCGCAGAAGGCAGGGTTCAGCGTGGTGCTGGTGGACAAAGGATGCGTTTGCAACTCGCTGTTTCACTATCCCTCGCACATGACATTTTTTACGACGCCGGAGTTGCTGGAGATCGGGAATATTCCGTTCCCGAGCCCGAATCCGAAGCCGACACGCAATGAGGCATTGCAGTATTACCGGCTGGTGGCGGCGCATTACAAGCTGGACGTGCGGCAGTATGAGCGCGTGGAGCGGGTGGATGGCAAGGACGGCGCGTTCACTGTGCATACCGAGGATAGATTTGGCAGGCCGGGCCAGTTGAAGGCCCGCAAGCTGATCGTTTCGACGGGCTATTACGATCTGCCGAACCTGATGTGCATTCCCGGCGAGAAACTGAGCAAGGTATTTCACTACTACAACGATCCGCATCCCTACTTCGATACAGACGTGGTGGTGGTCGGCGGGAAGAATTCGGCGGCGATTGCAGCACTGGAATTATGGCGGAGCGGAGCTCGGGTGACGCTGGTGCACCGGCACGATGGGATGCATCGTCACGTGAAGTACTGGATCAAGCCGGACATTGAGAATCGCATCAAGAACGGCGAGATCAAGGCGTACTTCCATACCGACATGGTGGAGATCAAACAGGACGCGGTAGTAGTGAAGACGCCGCAGGGAACCGAAACGATCAAGAACGATTTTGTTTTTGCCATGACGGGGTATCATCCTGATTTCAGTTTTCTCGAGAGCATGGGAGTGCGATTCGAGGGACCAGACAAGCTGCCGGTGTGCAATGCGGAGACGCTGGAAAGTAATGTGCCCGGGATTTATCTCGCTGGCGTGATTGTGGCTGGATCACGGACAAACGAGATATTTATTGAGAACGGCAGATTTCATGGCGGACAAATTGCACGAGCCTTATTAGACACGTAGACGGATAAACAATTTATTGTATTTCCGGTAAACTCTAGAAATACGGGCTCCCCCATGAGATCGAGGTCGAACTAATGCGGTGGTGGCCGCGCACCGTCCGATGGCAACTGATTCTCTGGCTAATGCTGCTGGAGGCACTTTCTGTCGGGTTGTTTGTGATAATCCTCCTGAAGATCGAGGGTCAGGAGATACGCAGACACGCGCTGGAGCGGCTGGCGCACCAGGCCACGTCGGTTGCTTTGCAAGCGGAAGAGGCGTACCGGCAACAGCGTCCTGAACTCGTATTTCCTTCGTTGCGCATGATGGGCGAAGCGCCGAGTGTGGCGCGCGCCAAGATCACAGATAAAGCCGGGGATGTGCTTTTTGTGAGCAGCGGCGATGCTGCCCAGTTGCCACTGGAGCCGACGGAGAAGGCACAGATTGCGCTGATTCATCAGCGCCTGCCGCTTGTGTTTTCGTTTGGTGATCATCGATGGGAAGGCGTCAAGGCGATCTACGACGGCGAGAACGTGCGTGGCTATGCGTGGGTCGAGACCGATCGCTCCTGGGATAACGAACAACTGGACACAGTTTTGCGCAGTTCATTTTCCTTTGGGTTGATATGGATCGGTGCATCGGCATTGTTGGTGCTGCTGATGTCGCGTTCGATTTCGCGGCCGTTGAGTATTCTGCAAGCTGGTACGCGGGCACTGATGGAGGGGCCGGGAACAAGCGCGAAGTTTCCTCTGCCGGTGACGGTGGAGAACGAATTCGGCGATCTGATCCAAGCCTTCAACCGGATGGTGGCCTCACTCGAGGAGCAGCGGTCAGGGCTGAACGACACGCTTTCGCTGTTGGATTCGATGCTGGCGAATGCGCCGATCGGGCTGGTTTTCTTTGATCGCCAGTGCCGGATTGTGCGCGTGAACGAGGTGTTTGCGGAGATGACGGGTGTTCGGCTGAGCCGACACCTGGGACGCACGCTGCCGGAAGTTTTGCCAGAGCGCATTGCCAAGCGGCTGGAGGAAGCGGTGCAGCACGTGATCGAGTCGGAGACGCCGGTGCACGATCTGGAGTTGGAAGGGCAGGCCGGCGAACGCGGCGGGATGTGGACCTGGCTGGTGACGGCATATCCGGTGCGGCCCAGTCCCAGCCGGTTGCGCTGGGTGGGTGCAATTGTGATCGATGCGAGCGAGCGCAAGCGGAGTGAAGATGCGCTGCGCAGAACAGAAAAGCTGGCGGCGACCGGACGTCTTGCCGCTTCCATCGCGCACGAGATCAATAATCCGCTGGAGGCGATTACGAATCTGCTGTACCTGCTGCGCAAGTTCTGCCATCTCGATGCTTCGGCGCTGAATTACGTGACAATTGCAGAGCGGGAAGTGCAGCGGATGTCGGAAATCACGCAACAGACGCTGCGTTTTTACAGGCAATCGACGCTGCCGGCGCGTGCGACGATGGAGGAATTGCTGGATTCAGTTCTGGACATGTACAGCGCCAGGCTGAGCACGCTGGGCATCGTGCTGGAACGGCAATTTAGGCCGGATGTTGATTTTTTCTGCTTTGCGGGCGAGGTCCGGCAGGTGATTTCAAACCTGGTTAGCAATGCGATGGATGCAATGGCGGGCGGCGGGCGGTTGATTGTGCGCGCGCGGCGTTCGCGGGATTGGGTGCATCCGCACCGCAGGGGGGTGCGGATCACCATTGGCGACACCGGCAGCGGCATGAGCGAGGAAGTACGAAAGCGGCTGTTCGAGGCGTTTTTCACCACAAAGGGGGCGACGGGGACCGGATTGGGACTTTGGGTGAGTCACGAGATCATCTTGAAGCATCATGGAGTTATCCACCTGCGCAGCCGGGCGGCGTTTGAGGGGGTATCGTCGGGAACGGTGTTCCAGATCTTCTTTCCGGACAACGAGGAACTGGCGGGGGTAGGGGATGAAAAGCGGGGAATGGCAAAGGCGTAAGGCACCGCGAATCAGGGAGTCCGGCCAGAATGGGAGCTCGATTATCCGTTACCAAAGCGCGGAACTTTTGCCCTGGACCCGGGTTAGTAACGATGACGGCGAAGCCAGGTGACCGTCAAAATAAAGGACATAGGCGCAAAGGCTGCGCGTGCAGACATGCGGGAGATTCGAGAATGAACAAGTCATTGATATTCAGGTTATTTACTTCGCTCGGAGTGATTGCTTTGGCGGGCGCGATGGCGCTGGCCCAGGATGCTGCGCCAGCGAATGGCCCGCGCAGCGACGGACAGATTGAAATGGACGTGGTGCACGCGCTGGACGCCTCGCAGGCTTTGAAGAACGACCTGATCACTGCGGCAACAATCCAGAGCGAAGTGACGCTTTCGGGGACGGTGTCGAGCGACTCTTCAAAGCAACTGGCGGAGTCGATCGCGAAGACCGTTGCGGGCGTTACGAAAGTCCATAACAATTTGAAGGTCGGGAATCCGGCAGATGACGCGAATGCGCAGGGTGCACCGGCGAACGATCCGAGCAACGACATGGCGGACGCGCAAGCTGCTCCGGCTCAGGGTTCGCAGGACAACGGGCAAAACCCGCCGAGTATCAACCAGGCTCCGCCGCCGAACTGGGGCGACCAGAACCAGCAGCAGCCTAACGGACAGCAGCAGCCGGGTTACGGGCAGCAGCAACCCGCCTATGGGCAGACTCCGCCGCCTCCTGGCTATGGGCAAGCCCCTCCGTCCCCTGGCTATGGGCAAGCCCCTCCGTCCCCTGGCTATGGGCAAGCCCCTCCGCCCCCGGGCTATGGGCAGGCTGGACCGCCTCCTGGTTATGGACAAGCACCGCCTCCGCCGGGCTACGGGCAGCGGCCGGATTACGCGCAGGCTCCTCCTCCGCCGCGATATGCAATGCCGCGGGGGCCGATCACCGTCCCGCAGGGAACTTTGATCCAGGTGCGGACGAATGAGCCGGTGAACAGCAAGCACGCGAAAGACGGCGAGCCGATTCAGTTCACGTTGATTCAGGACGTGACATTCGGCGGTGTGCTGGCGATTCCGCGTGGCGCCACTGTACATGGCGTGATTGCCGAGGTGAAGCGTCCTGAAAGTGGCTCGCTGACGGGCAGCAACGAACTGGCGCTGGAACTAACATCGCTGGACCTGATGGGGCAGAGCTATCCGCTGCAGTCAGATATGTTCAAGGTGAAAGGACCAGGCAAAGGCGAGCGGTCGGCCGGGAACGTGGTGGGGGGCGCACTGATTGGCGCGATTATTGGCGGCGCGGTGGGCCGCGGTGAGGGCGCGGCGATTGGTGCAGTTGCAGGCGGCGGCGCGGGTGCGGCAGCGTCGGCAGCTTCTTCGGGTCCGGGTGTATGGATTCCGGCAGAGGCGCTGGTGAGCTTCCACCTGGCAACGCCGGTGACAGTGCAGCCGGTCACGCAGCAGGAAGCGATGCGGTTGGCGCAGGGGCTTTATCCCGGTGGCCCAAACCTGTATCGTCGCGGGCCGTATGGTCCGTATGGGTATGGTCCATACCCGTATGCGTATTCCCCAGTGTATTACCGGCCGTATTACTACTCAGGTGGGTACTATTACTGGCGGTAAGACTTTGTGAGACACCGAGTGGGACGAAAGGAACTTGTCAGACACCCGGCGATCTCTGTAAGACATCAAAAGAGAATGTGAGACGGCGGGCGCCCTCGAGTGGGGTGCCCGTTGGCTTCTTGTTGGACTTGTGTTGAAGTGTTCGCGAGACGCGGGTTCAACCGATCTTTTCCTTACAAGTTCAAGAATCTTAGAGAAGGCTTGGTCGAAGATACAGTTTGAAAAGTGCAACCGACCGGAAATCAATGAGCAATTGGATAGAATTGGTTCCCATGGGGACGGCAAGTTTCGGCAACGGGTGGGAGGGGCGCGTTGTCGAAGGAAAGTTTCCTCTTCTCGAGAAGTTGGGAAGCTCAGAGAATTGCGGCTCATTTCTTACTGTCTTGCAGGGTATGCAGGAAGCCGTCATTCAACTGATTCTGCCGGGTGACGCCGAGGCGGAGACGTACATTGCTCAATGGGATTTCGCCAGGGGTTTGTCGCATCCGCATTTAGCAAAGGTATTCGCAGGGGGCCGAAGCGTCATTGATCGTAATGACCTGGTGTATGTTGTCACAGAACGTTCTTACGCGACTCTTTCCAAGAGGATTGAAACCAAAGCACTCAAAGCAGAATCGGCAAGAGAAACATTCGAACCGATCCTCAATGCGCTTTCCTACCTTCACGAGAACGGTGTCGTCCACGGCCACGTAAATCCATCGAACATTCAGTTTTCCGAGATGAAGCCGAAACTATCAGTGACCGATTTACTGATTGCGGGCTCTGCCAAGCGGACCATCCCTGGGTCTGGCAAATACGACGCGCCCGAGTTGATGAGTGGAATCGTGACCGCGGCAGCAGATACATGGTCGATTGGTGTGAGCCTGTGCGAAGCGATGACCGAGACCTTGCCCTCCTGGGACCCATCGCGAAGTGAGGAACCTGAGGTCACGAAATCACTGCCAAGTCCCTTTCGCGAGATTGTGCAGGATTGTCTTCGAGTCGATCCTCTCCGCCGGTGCACGATTGAGAGCATCCGGAAGCGACTGGACGAAAGCAAATCTATCCCCCGATTTGACGGCCCGGTTCCGGTCAAGATAAAGAGTCCGCATCCTCTCCAAGCAGCGATCCCCATCCCGACAGGGGGAATTCCGATCCAGGACAAGCCGGATGCGCTCCCACCCCCAGCAGAGAAAATCGCAACGGAAGAATCTCCAGAACCGCCTCTTTTCTCCAGGTCGCTGACGCACTTCGAAGAAACGCCTCTGAGCCGTTTTCGGGTTTTGCCTTATGTAGTTGTCGTTCTCGCTGTGATTGCGCTGATCGGAGTACTGCTGGTTCGAGGGCACAAGATCAAGATTCCACTTGGAGTGGCGAGTCGGAATGCGCCTGCGGTCAGCCCGCCAGGGCCAGAGAAACAATCAACTGCTCCGGCTCCGTCGGTTGCTCCGGCTCCCTCGGTTGCAAATCAAACAGAACCTGAGAGCGGCCCACCGGCAACAAAAACGCAACCCGACGTCACTCCACGGGCAGAAACCCCAAGCGCGACTCCGCAGGGAGAAACTCCAAGCGCGCCGTCTCCGGCGCAAGCTGTAGCGCCGGCGGTGCAACCGCCAGCATCCTCGGCGAGTCACGCGGTGGCGAAGGAGAGAACTGAGGGGCCCGTGGCGAAGCGAGTATTGCCGACTATTTCGCCCGGTGCACGTGCCGGAATGCGGAGGCCTGTGGAGGTCCTGATACGAGTCTCGGTGAACCGAGACGGAACGGTTTCAGACGCCGCATATATCTCGCCAGGCCCCGGGAATTATTTCGCCAGGCAGGCACAGCGAGCTGCGCTGTCCTGGAGGTTTAATCCGCCAATCCGGAACGGCAATGCGCAACGCAGTGTCTGGACACTCCGGTTCAACTTCGATAGGGAGAAGGCCGAAGCGACCGCGATCGAAGCGGAGAATTAGAGCAGTTTCGGAATGCACGTAAACTTTTTGAGTGTAGTGAAGAACCCACTTAAATTGCTGCCTTCGGTTTACGCCAATTCCGTAATCGCTTTAGCGGGGCCTTGCGAGCCCGCAGGATTCCTTCGGGATTACTCGTAGCGCAGGGCAATGATGGGGTCGATTTTGGTAGCGCGGCGAGCGGGAATGTAGCAGGCGAATACAGCGACAATCGAAAGTACGATGGCGACGCCGATGAAGGTGAGGGGATCGTGCGCGCTGACACCGTAAAGCTGATTGCTCATGAAGCGGGTGAGGCCGAAGGCGGCCGCGGCGCCGACGAAAACGCCGACGAAGACCATGCGCGTTCCCTGGCCGACGACAAGGCGCAGTACGTCGCCGCGGCGCGCACCGAGGGCCATGCGCACGCCGATTTCGCGGGTGCGCTCGCCAACTAAATAAGATGTGACGCCAAAGATGCCGATGCTGGACATGGAGACGGCGAGCACGGCGAATGCGGCGAGCAGAAGCATAGTGAGACGACGCGGGGCCAGGGAATTGGAGAGAACTTCGTTCATGGTTTGGACTGAGTAGATGACGGCGCCGGGATCGAGCTCGGAGACAGCGCGACGAACGGGAACGATGACTGCAGCCGGGTCATCGTGGGTACGCAGAACTACTGCGACGCCGTCGGCCACAAGGGCCATGAGCTTGGGGGGAAGCTGCATGAAAGGGTAGTAGAACTCGGCCTGAACTGGCGAACGCGCGTCGTTGCCGGGGCCCCACTGCTTGACGTGTCCCACGACGCCGACGATCTCGGCATCGACATCGAACTCCGCGATGTGGATGTGCTGGCCGATGGGGTTCTGATTTGGAAACCAAGTCCGCGCGAAGACATCATCGATGTCTACGACGACCGGTGCGTTCTCGTCGTCTCGCGCTGAGACGAATCGGCCGCGCTGGAGGGTGATGCCCATGGCCGGCTGGAATCCGGATTCGACGAGATAGAACATCGCTTGCGGCATGTCGTTATCGTTGGCCGGTTTTGGCTGACCTTTGATCCAGAAGGGAAGTTCGGAGTCATGGATCATGGGGCGCGATCCGAGGGTGACGGAGACCGCGTCAACGCCGGGTATGGAGCTGATGCCGGCGTCGAAGCGGCGAAGGCGTGCACGGGTGTCGGCCGCGGTGGTGCCGGCATTGGTGGGCAAGGACATGGAGAAAGTGATGGCGTTGGAGGGGACGTAGCCGGGATTGACGCGCCACAGGGCGGCGAGTGAGCGCAACATGAGGCCTGCGCCGACGAGGAGAACGAGGGCCATCGAGACTTCGACGGCGACAAGAATTCCCTGCAGACGATGACGCGTGCCGCCTGCGCCCTGGGTGCTCTGGCGAAGGACCTGCTGCAAGTTGGCTCGCGTGGATTTGATTGCGGGAAGCAAGCCGAAGACGACGCCGCAAATGAGCGAGATGGAGAGCGTGAAAAGAAGCACGCGAAGGTCGAGTGAGATTTCGGCTGCTCGTGGCAGAGCGGCGGGAAGAAGCTTGATGACGGTGCGGGTGCCAAAGAAGGCAAGCAACAATCCTAGCGCGCCGCCGATGCAGGCGAGCAGAAGGCTCTCGGTGATGAGCTGGCGGATCACGCGAGGTCGGCTGGCTCCGAGTGCAGCGCGCAGGGCAAACTCGCCGGACCTGCGTGTGGCACGGGCAAGAAGAAGACTGGCGACATTGGCGCAGGCGATGAGCAGCACGAAGCCAACCGCGGCGAGCAGCACGACGAGCAGCGGTTGAACGTCTCCGACGATGTCGTCCTTCATGGAGAGGAGGCTGATGCCGACGTCCTTATCGGCTTCGGGATAATTGACGGCAAGTGTATGGGCGATTGAATCCATATCGGCGCGGGCTTGCGCGAGGGTGACGCCCGGCTTGAGTCGCCCTACCGCGTGGGCGCTCATGTCGACGCGGCGATCAAGGAAGGAGGGGTCGGTCCATTGGCCGATGGGGGTGTAGAGGTCGCGATCGACGCCGTAGAAAGAAAAGCCGAGCGGGAGAACACCGACGATCTCGTACGAGGTGCCTCGGAGGCTGATCGATTGGCCGATCACGGCGGGAGATGCAGCGAATCTGCGTTTCCAGAGGCCTCCGCTGAGGACGAGGACGGGCGATGCACCGGGATGGTCGTCGTCGCGTGTGAAGGTGCGTCCGAGGATGGGTTGGACGCCGAGGGTGGTAAAGAATGCTGCCGACACCATGAGGCCATTGAGGCGTTCGGGCTGGGCGGTGCCGGTAAGGTTGTAGTCCTCGTGGTGGTAGATGGCCATCGAGGAGAAGGTCTGGTTGGCACGTTCCCAGTCGAGGAAATTTGGATAGCTGATGGGAGCGCGGTCCATTCCGGCATTTTTCTCATGGATGGCGACGAGTTGGCCGGGTCGGGAGTAAGGCAGGGGATTGAGGAGCACGCCATTGACGACAGAGAACAGCGTGGTGTTGGCGCCGATGCCGAGGGCCAGGGTAAGGATGGCGATGGCCGTGAAGCCGGGGGATTTAAGAAGGACACGCACAGCGTAACGGATGTCCTGGAGGAGGACGGCCATAGGACCTCGCGAAAAGTAGCAGATCGGCGAATCGGATTCGTGGCGCTCCAGGGAGAGGTCACGGTGTTTCCGAATCGTAACGTGGAGCTTCGGAAAAGGCCACATGGGAGTGCCCGGGAGGTTTGTGAGACGCGTGAGACGGCGGGAGGTGGGTGCTGAACGGTTTGCTTCGAGTGCAGACTGCTGTCCGGGGCTGAAGCCCCTGCTCTAACAGGCACAATTCAGGAGCCTGGAGGCCCCTGCTCCCTCCGACGTATGCAGTTGTTAAGACTGGGAATCGATGCCGGGGTGGGGGCAACGGTTTCCGGTGGCGGTCCTGCGCTTGGTCGGAGCCGGGGTCGTCTATAATGGGAGTGCATCGCAACGTGCGAGAATTGCGCTTTTTTGAGAGAGATTTGCCCTGAAATGCAGCCATTTGCGAACGGGGTGGACAGTCTCCTGTTATGCGCGTAGAGAGTTGAAGGCTTAACCCACCCATGATTCGTTTTCTTCAGCAAGACAATCGCGTCGTCAAGGCACTTTTTGTCGTGATCATCGCCGCCGCGTCGGTTTCGATGGTTGTTTACCTGATCCCCGGCCTGACCGGACAGGGCGCCGTATCGGCGGGCACGTATGCCGTGGTGTATCCGCACTGGTACAGCAAGTTCTTTGCAAGCGGCGAGGCGATCAGCCAGGACAAGGTGTCAACGCAGGCGCGTCAGCAGTTGCAGCAGCGGAATCCGCAGTATGCTTCGAATCCGATGATCGTGAGCCTGTTTGAACAGCAGGTTGGTCAGCAGCTGGTGCAGCAGCAGATTTTGCTGGCGGAAGCGGCCAAGCTGGGCATCTCGGCGAACAATAACGACGTGGTGCAGTTTCTGCACGAGGGACAGGCGGGGCAGGTGTTGTTTCCGAACGGGAAGTTCATTGGGTCGGACCAGTACGCCGCGCTAATCAGCAGCCGTTTCGACATGTCGGTTGCGGATTTCGAAGAGAGCGTGCGCCACGATATTACGATTCAGCGGCTGCGGGCGTATGTGACGGCCGGCCTGACCGTGAGCGAGAAAGAAGCGCGCGATCAGTACCTCAAGGGCGGCACGAAGATCAAGTTTGATTATGCGGTGATCTCCGGAGACGATATTCGCAAGTCGATCAATCCGACGGATGCGGACCTGGAAGCCTTCTTCAAAAAGAACGCGGCTCGCTACGCGAATGCAGTGCCGGAAGAGCGGACCATCAGCTACTTTTCGTTTACGCCGAACGATGTGCCCGGGGGCGTGCAACAGCCGACGCAGCAGGAGATTGAGGCGTACTATAACGCGCACAAGAGCGAATATTCGGTGCCGGAACAAGCCAAGTCGCGGCACATCCTGATCCAGGTCGCTCCGAATGCGGGCGCGCAGGCGGATGCAGCGGCGAAGGCAAAGGCTGAGGACATTCTGAAGCAGATCCAGAAGGGCGGAAACTTCGCCGATCTGGCGAAGAAGAACTCTGACGACCCGGGGAGCAAGGATTCGGGCGGCGAACTGGGGTTTGCCCAGCGTGGGCACATGGTGCCGGAGTTTGACCAGGCAATCTTCACGCAGAAGATTGGCGACGCGAAGATCGTAAAGACGCAGTATGGCTATCACATTGTGCAGGTGGAAGAGCGGACGGCGGCGCATGCGCAGTCACTGTCCGAGGTACTGCCCACAATCCAGGCGACGCTTATGCGCCAGAAGTCGACTGGTGCGCAGGATGCCTATGCGCGCGCGCTGACATCGGAAGCGATCAAGAACGGGCTGGACAAGACCGCAGCGGCGCACCATCTGCAGGTGGTGACCACGCCGCCGGTTAATGCGTCGGGCGTGATTCCGGCACTGCCGGATGGGTCGCAGTTGATTGCTCATGCATTTGAGGCGAAGGCGACCGATCCGCCGCAGTCGGCGCCCACCGGCGAAGGCTATGCGATCTTCCAGGTGAAGAGCGTGATTCCGGCGCATGCGCCAACGTTTGCGGACTGGAAGAGCCATGTTGCGGACGACTATCGGAACGAGCGGGTTCCGGCACTGATGAGTCAGAAGACGGCGGAATTGGCTGCAAAGGCGAAGGCGGAGAACGACCTTGCGAAGGCGGCCAAAGAGATGGGCGCGAGCTTCAAGACCAGCGACCTTGTCGACCAGAGCGGACAGGTGCCGGATCTCGGCGCGGTGGGGCAGGTAGCTCCACAGTTGTTCGACATGACTCCGGGTACGATCAGCGGACCGATCAATGCGGGCCGGACCGGGGTTGTGGCCAAGCTGGTGGATAAGCAGCAGCCGAGCGACGCGGATATCGCGAAGAACCTCGACCAGGTTCGCGATCAGATTCTCGAGCAAAAGCGGCAGGAAGCTTTTGAGATTTTTGCCAACAGTATCATCACGGACTACAAGAAAAATAATCGGGTGCGCATCAACGCGAAATCGCAGAGCCCGCTTACGGGCGAGTAGTCAAGGCTACATCCATAGGGGAAAGGCCCGCTTCCTGATATTCAGAGCGGGCCTTGGTGTTTGTGGCTCGTTCGAGAAAAACGCTCGAGCACATCCCTCAGGGGGCTAAAGCCCGCGCTCTTCCCCTTCGCTTTCGGCACGACTAAAGTCATGCCCTGTTACAGAATTCGAGTCTGAGCCACTTGCAGCGTGAGTGAAGTCATGCCTGTTACAAGACTCGACTTCGAATTTGTCTTTGAGCAAGGTCTCCAGTCGTGCCCATCCGAAGCGTCGGAGATAATACCGCTATGGAGTTTCAGCGTTCGTCCGGCGTTTTATTGCACATCAGTTCTTTGCCTTCGTATGGGGGGATTGGGGACTTCGGCCCTGCCGCGCATCAGTTCATTGAGTTTCTGGCGGCCGCAAAACAGCATGTGTGGCAAGTGCTGCCGCTCTGTCCGACGGGATACGGAAATTCGCCGTATGCAGGATCGTCTGCCTTCGCTGGGAATCCTTACCTGGTCAGCCTGGAGTATCTGGTCGACTGGGGTTGGATCGCGGGTGAGCGAATTGCGGGGCTGGCGGGGCGCGGCGGCAACGTAGATTTCGAGCAAGTGGAGACGAGGAAGCTTCCGCTACTGTACGAGGCGGCAGGCAATTTTCTCGATCGCGGCGCGCACGATCCGGAACTTGCGACGCAGTGGAAGCGCTTTGAGGAATTCTGCAGTGCGGAGTCGAGCTGGCTGACGGACTACGCGATGTATGCGGAGCTGCGACGGCGTTTTAATACAGGCGCCTGGACTCAGTGGCCGGAGTCGATTCGGCGGCGCGAACCGAAGGCACTGGCGCAGGTGGCGGCGGAGTCCGGACACATGCTGGCGCAGGAGCAGGCGCTGCAGTTTGCGTTTGCGGTGCAGTGGACGAATCTGCGCACCGCTGCAGCACAGCATGCAATCCGCATTCTTGGCGATGTGGCGATCTTCGTGAACATGGATTCGGCGGATGTGTGGACGCATCCTGACATTTTTGAGTTGGATAAGGATCTGCGACCGATTCATATCGCGGGAGTGCCACCAGATTATTTTTCGCCAACCGGGCAGCGCTGGGGGAATCCGCTCTACCGCTGGGACGTGCTGCGGGCGCACGGGTTTGATTGGTGGGTCGATCGCATTCGCCGTTCCAGGGATTTGTATGACATGATCCGTCTCGACCATTTCCGTGGATTTGAGGCGTACTGGTCGATTCCAGCGAATGAACAGACGGCGATTAATGGGACATGGGTGAAGGGGCCGGGGCTGGAACTGTTCCGGGCGCTTGAAGCAGCGCTTGGACCCCTGCCGCTGGTGGCGGAAGACCTGGGGCTGATTACGCCGGAGGTGGAGGCGCTGCGGCTGGAACTGGCGATGCCGGGTATGCGCGTGCTGCAGTTTGGATTTGGCGATAAGGGCGCGCACATGCATTTGCCGCACCAGTTCGTACCGGGAATGGTGGCCTATACGGGTACGCACGATAACGACACGACGCTTGGATGGTGGGGGACTTTAGGTAAGACAGAACGCGTGGCTGTGCAGGCGCTGCTTGGACCGGTAAACAATCGGCCAACGTGGCCGTTGATTCGCGCAACCGAGGGAAGCGTGGCTGAGATTGCGATTGTGCCGTTGCAGGATCTGCTGGAACTTGGGTCGGAGGCGCGGATGAATACTCCGGCAGTGCCCGAGGGAAACTGGAGCTGGCGGGTGCCGGAAGGAAGCTGGAAGCCGCAGCTGGCGGCGCAGGTGGCGGCGATCGTGGATGTGACGGATCGCGATAATGACCCGCTAAAGGCCCCGGAATCTGGTGGGGAGGGTTCATAAGGCTGAGGCCCCGTTACGTCGGTGTTATATGTTGAGTGCGCCGAACTTGTTATCCTTGGCCCACATGGAAACTGCGGCGATTCAGACCCACGGGCTTACGCGGCGCTTTGGCGCGCTGACCGCGGTCGAGGACGTGACGTTAACGGTGGCAACTGGCCAGTTTTTTGGTTTTCTGGGACCGAATGGCGCGGGCAAGTCGACCACCATCAAGATGCTGACGGGTCTGCTGGAGCCGACGGCGGGTACGATCGAGATTCTGGGGAAGCCATTCAGTGCCAGCGCGCTTGACCTCAAGCGGCAGATTGGCGTCGTCCCCGAAGGGATGGCGTTGCTGGGGAGGCTGACGGCGCCGGAGTATCTGCGCTTCGTGGGCCGGATGTATGGGCTGGAGCGAGAGACCGTGAATCGGCGCACCGAGGAGTTGCTGGAGTTTATGCAACTGGCGGACGAGCGGCGCAAGCTGGTTACGGATTTCTCGCATGGCATGCAGAAGAAACTGGCGCTGGCCGCGGCAGTGATTCACGGGCCGCGAGTACTGTTTCTCGACGAGCCATTTGAGGGTGTGGATGCGATCGCGGCGGGAATGCTGAAGACCATGCTGCAGGGAATGATCAATCGCGGCGCAACGATCTTCCTGACGACACATGTGCTGGAAATTGTGGAGCGGCTTTGCAGTCATGTGGCCATCATTCACCAGGGAAAACTGGTGGCGAATGGATCGCTTGAGGAACTGCGCGCCGGCGTCGCTAGCACGTTGCCCGGTGCGGCGAGCGAGCAACGGTTGACGCTGGAAGAGATATTTCTTTCGATCGTGGGAGCGAGCGGGCAGGAACCGGCGCAGGAGCTGTCATGGCTGGCGTAGCGCAAGCTGAAGGCGCGGCGACGGTCTCACGCGGGCCGTTCGGCAGGGTGGCCCGGCGGCAATACGAGGCACTCCTGGTCATGCGCTGGCGTATGGTGGCCAATAGTGTGCGTTCGGTGCAGGGTGCGTTTGAGTTTGGCGCGCGCGGAATCGCCTTCATCATCTATTCGATCATGGGACTCTCTCTGGGCTTCGGCCTGGGCGTGGGAGCGTGGTCGATCGTGTCGAGCGGGAATCTGCAGTTTCTGCCCGCATTGTTCTGGACAGTGTTTCTGGTCTGGCAGGTGCTTCCGATTGCGTTGGCTTCGTTCCAAGAGCAGTTTGATCTGAGTGCTCTGCTGCGATTTCCGGTGAATTTCGGCTCGTTCTATCTGCTGAACCTGGTATTCGGGCTGGTGGATGTGCCAACGATTCTGGGCGGGATTTGCTGTCTCGGGATCCTGGCTGGCGTAACCCTGGCGCAACCTGCGCTCTTTGGCGGGACGGCGATTGTGCTGGCGGTTTATGCGCTGTTCAACATTCTGCTGGCGCGCACGGTGCTGGCGTGGGTGGATCGCTGGCTGGCGAAGCGCAGGACGCGTGAAGTCGTGAGCGCGATTTTTCTACTGCTAATGCTGAGTCTGCAACTTCTGAACCCGGCGCTCCACCCGCAGTCCCGGCTCCATGGATCGAAGGATCCGTTCAATCGTCCGGCTGGAGGCGAGGTTTTCAACGAACTCCCAGGGTGGGCCAAATCTGCAATTGGAGTGGTGCCATGGCTGCCGCCCGGTGTGGCTGCCGACGGAGTTCATTTGAATGCGGTGCAGAAGACGCCTGCCGCTCTGGAGACGCTGGGTGTGCTGGGGCTCTACATCCTGGCGACGGGCGCGGTGCTGGGCGTGCGACTTCGTGCGGAGTTTCGAGGAGAAAGACTGAGTGAGACGCCAGCTGCTCGAAAGAGGAATGAAAGCGACAGCAAATGGCTGATTGATGGCTCGGGCCCCATCGCGGCAGTGATGGAGAAGGAGTTTCGCACCATACCGCGATCGATGCCACTGCTATTTGCGATTTGCGCGCCGCTTCTCACCGTGCTCGTTATCAGTTCGGTTTTTCGAAACGGAGCACTGGGCGGCGGACGTCCGTTCCAATTGGCGTTTCCATTATGCGTGTGTTACGCCCTGCTGGGTTTTACGCAGATGATCTTCAACAACCTGGGAGCGGAAGGAACCGGAATTCAGATGCTGTTTCTTTCGCCAACGCCGATTAGGACGGTCCTGCTGGCGAAGAATCTGCTGCATGGGTTTCTTTTTGCGCTGGTTGCATTTCTTGCCGGGGTTCTGGCGTCGCTTCGGCTGGGTGAACCGGATTTGACGCTGCTGGCGGCAACCGCGGCGTGGGTCTTGTTCGCGCTGCCGATGAACCTGGCGGCCGGTAATGTGCTTTCGCTGACCATGCCCTATCGCGTGAATCTTGGACGGATTTCGCGGCAACGCGGATCGCAGGCAAGTGCCCTGGTGAGCATGCTGGTCCAGGCCGTCGTCATGGGATGTGGCTTTGCGGTACTGGAGCTGTGCACCTACTTGAATAAGCGCTGGCTGGCGGCTCCATCTCTGCTGATCCTGGCTGCAGGGGCGCTGGTGGTATGGTCGCGGGTGCTGCAGAACGCTGATTCCCTTGCCAATCGCAACCGGGATACCCTGATCGGCACGCTGGCGAAAACAGAGTAGAGACCTTGGGCGCGATGCGATTCTGGAGACGCTTTTGCGCCGGCCTATCGGGACAGCACCGGCCCGAGATTCGCATTTTCAAGTGGAAATCTGAACTTGATCTAGAGTATTGGCGTATTTCTTTGCAGCCGGATTAATAATCATCTGGTTCCAACGTCATCTCTATGAACAGTCAGAAAGGTCAGCCCGTGGCAATCGCCAGTCCAACCATGCACCCGGTGGAAACGCGACAGCGTCTTTCCGAGCTGTTTGCCATGCATCATCGCCGTGTTCTGATGGCTGCTTACCGTATTACGGGCAGCATGGCGGATGCGGAAGATGTGGCGCAGAGCGTATTTCTGCGGCTGGCTGGCAGTGATGAACTCGCGCTCAGCAATGCGGGGAGCTACCTGTACCGCGCGGCCATCAACGGAGGGCTCGACCTGCTGCGGCGGAGAAGCGCCGCGGCAAGCGAACCGCTGGATTTGGCTTCGGGCGTGGCTTCACAAGGACGGGGATCACGGCCTGAGGCCGAAGCTGCGAGCAGCGAACTGGTGCAATGGCTGCGGACGGCGCTTGGCGAGTTGAGCCCGCGAGCTGCGGAGATGTTCACACTGCGTTACGTTGAAGAGCTGGACAATCGCGAGGTTGCAGCGCTGATGCATACATCGCAGGCGGTGGTTGCAGTCACGCTGCACCAGGCGCGAGCAAAGCTGAAGAAGCGGCTCGCAGAGATAGAACGGGGGAACCGATGAAAAACCAGGACGAAGTACTGGACAAGGCAATCAAGTCTATGCGCGAGGCCGAACCTGAGGCCGGCCAGATATCTGCTGCTGCCGAGAAGGTGGCGGGCAGGCTGGGAATTACGTTTGTGGATAACAGGGCCGTTGAGATCTGCGAGGAAATGCGACCACTGCTGGATGCGTATCGCGCGGGCACGCTTGCTGAGAATCGAGCGTTGCTGGTGAAGGCGCATCTGCGTGAATGCGGTGTTTGCCTGCGCCGGGTCCACTCGAGATCTGGAGCCGTGGACTGGTCGGCGCCCAAGGTGATGTCGGCGCGGCCGACCATGCGGCCGTGGGCGATGGGTTGGGCGATGGCGGCGTCGCTGGCTTTGGCCGCGACGAGTTTGTTTGTGTACAAGGTTTACTGGCAGATTCCGCCGGGAGTGCGGGCCGAGGTGCAATCGATCGATGGATCGGCTTCGTTGATCACGGATTCAGGCGATCGTGTGCTTGCGGCGGGCGCAGAGTTGAAGGAAGGCGACCAATTGCGGACATCGGGCGGATCGCATGCAGTTTTGCGGTTGGCTGATGGTTCGACAGTGGAGATGAATGAGCGCAGCGCCGTAAGTGTTGGTGCGCGCGGCCGCAACATGACGATTGACCTCGATCATGGCGCCGTGATCGTCAGGGCTGCGCACCGGACATCGGGCCACCTTTATGTGAAGACAGACGATTGCAGCGTTGCGGTGACAGGAACTGTCTTCTCAGTGAATTCAGGAATCAAGGGGTCGCGGGTGGCCGTTCTGCAAGGTTCGGTCGAGGTAGCGCACGCAGGCGTGCGGTCGACGATCCAGGCCGGCGACGAATACAGCACCACGCAGAACCTGGCGCCGGAGCCGGTGAGCGAGCAGGTTGCGTGGAGTCCGAATCGGGACCAGTACATTGAATTGCTGGCGCAGTTTTCAACACTGCAGCATCGCATCGAGCAGATACCGCTGCCGCAGCGTTACGGTAGCGATCTTCTTGATCGTGTGCCTGCGGACACCGAACTCTATGTCAGCATTCCGAACCTGGGTGATTTTGTGAGCCAGGCGAAGGCTATTTTTGAGGATCAACTCAAGCAGAGCCCGGTGCTGCAGCAGTGGTGGAGCACCGGCAAGCAGGACAAGACAGCGGAAATGGATGCGCTGGTGAACAAGCTTCACGATTTGAGCCAGTATCTCGGCGACGAGATGGTGATTGTAGCGTTGAAGCAACAGAATGGCAGCGGATTCGCGGTGATTGCCGATGTGCAGCGCAGCGGGCTGGCGGATCTCTTGAAGCAGCAATTCGCGGCGGAATCGCATGGCGGGTTTACGGTGCTCGATGAGAGTGCACTGCATAGCGCAATGGGCGTTAAACAGGGGAACGGCGCCTACGCGGTGGTGGGGCCGAAGCAAGCTATCTTCTCCAACAGCATCGACACGCTGAAGACGATTGATGCACAGATGAATGCCGGTTCGAGCGGATTTGCCGCATCGGACTTCGGACAAAAAATCAAGGCTGCTTACGACCGCGGCGCCGGCGTGATTCTGGCTGCAAATCTCCAGCAGATGCTGGCTGGGTCGGCCAATCATGGAAAGCAGAACGATGCGTTCCTGCAGCAGTCGGGTATCGCGGATGTACGTTACCTGATTGCGGAGCATCGCGAGACGAATGGAACTCCGGAGAATCACTTGAACGTGCAGTTCTCTGGCACTCGTCAGCGCGTGGCTTCGTGGCTGGGCGCTCCTGCACCGGTGGGTTCACTCGATTTTGTCTCACCGAATGCGGCCCTTGCGGTGGCCGGTGTTTCCAAGGACCCGACGGCAATTGTGGACGACATGATGGCGATGATGTCGACGGACAAGAATGGAATGGAGAACTGGAACAAGGCGCAGGCTGACCTTGGCATCGACATCCGCAATGACCTTGCCGGGAATCTGGGCGGGGAGTTTTTGTTCGCGCTGGATGGGCCGGTGCTGCCGACGCCTTCGTGGAAGGCAGTGATCGAAGTGCGGGACTCCGCGCGGTTCGAGGCTACTTTGGAACGGCTGGTGGAGGCGGTGAACAACCACATGCAGGGCAAGGATGCGCATGGCGTCACGATTGATGCGAGCCAGGCGGGCGGGCAGACCTTCCACACGGTGCACAATTCGTCGACGGGTATTGCGGTCGCGGAGTACACGTATGCCAATGGGTACATGATCATCGCTCCGACGCGGGCCCTGCTGATGGATGCACTACGCGTGCACACAACCGGAGATTCGCTGGGACATTCGGCAAGCTTCAAGGCGCTGCTTCCGGTGGATCAGAATGAGAACTACTCGGCTGTGGCCTACCAGAATCTCGGTCCGGTGTTGACCCCGCTGCTGTCGCAAATGAGCGGCCAGTCGGCGGATGCATTGAAAAAGCTGGCATCGGACTCTCATCCCACGGCGATCTGTGCGTGGGGCAAGGATGCGGGTATCGAGGCAGCGAGTAACAGCAACCTGTTTGGGTTCGATTTCCTTACCCTGGGCAGACTGTTGCATTCCGAGAAGAAGGAAGGAGCAGCCACTCCGGAACAAATGGAGTGATCTGCGCGTAAGAGAACACATGGGCGTGATTTCACTTGATCGACTCACGGTGCGGCTTGGTGGCCGCACCGTGCTCGACGGATTGAGCGGCGAAATGCGCGGTCACGCCATCGGGCTGCTTGGTCCAAATGGTGCGGGGAAATCAACGCTCATCAATACACTGCTTGGATTCCACGAGCCTGCCAGCGGCGTTGCACGGGTGCTTGGCCTGGACGCGCGCATGGATCGGATGCGTATCCGCCAGAGCGTCGGCTATATGCCGGAGAACGACTCTTTCATCGGCAATATGAATGGCGTACGGTTTGTGCGCTACATGGCAGAGCTTGCGGGGCTGCCTCCGGCCGAAGCCCTGGAGCGCGCGCATGAAGCGTTGTTCTACGTGGGCCTCGGCGAAGTGCGCTACCGCAAGATCAGCACCTATTCGCTGGGCATGAAGCAATTGATCAAGCTGGCGCAGGGATTGGCGCATGGACCGAAGCTGCTGATTCTCGATGAGCCGACCAACGGTCTCGATCCCACGGCGCGCCAACGGATGATTCAACTCATCAAGGACATTCGCAAGCAGGGCGGCACGCACCTTCTGATTTCATCGCACTTACTGCGCGATATCGATGAGACGTGCGATGAGGTGCTGATTCTGAACAAGGGGCGGATTGCCGCCATTTCGAACATTGAAGAAGAGCGCCGGTCGCACCGCAACTTCATCGAGATGGATATGGCGGGCAGCACCGAGGGATTTACGCAGAAGATGCGCTCGCTCGGGTGCGAGTGTGCGAGCTTTGCCGGTGGCCGCGTAAAGCTGGTGATGCCCGATGAACTGAGTTCGCGCGATCTTTACGTGACGGCGGCGGAATATGGCGTGCAAATTCGGCGCATTCAGTTGCGGCGCGATTCACTGGAAGATATTTTCCTGCGGGCGATGGATTACGAGGGAGGCCGGGTGGACCATGTCAGTCTTTGAGCATGATTACCGGCCGTATGAAGGCCGCTTGACTCCGCTGAGGTCTCGTCCGCTGGTACTGGCGCGCTATGCGCTGCATGAAGCGTGGTCGTCAAAGATTACGATTGGGCTTTTTGTGCTTGCGCTTTTGCCGTGCCTGGTGGAACTGGTCATTATTTATGTTGCGGACAATCCGGTTGCGCGGGCGCTGATTATGCGGGGCGATTCGGTGCTGACGATCGGCGAGTCTTTCTTCCTGAAGGCCCTGGAGACGCAGTGCTGGTTTGCCTTGGTGCTGGCGGCGTGGATTGCGCCGCGCCTGGTGTCGTTTGACCTGGGCGATAACGCGCTGCCGATTTTGCTGAGCCATCCTGTTTCGCGTTTCGGATATTTGCTGGGCAAGTTTCTCGCGCTGTCCTTGTCGCTATCGTATGTCACATGGGTCCCTTGCCTTCTGCTCTTTGTCTATCAGTGCTATGCGTCGCCGCAGCCTTGGGCGATGGGACACCTGTCGCTGGCTGCGGGAATTCTTGCCGGTGCGGCGATCTGGATCGTGCTGCTTTCGATGGTGGCGCTCGCGGTGTCGGCATGGGTGAAGTGGCGCGTGATTGCTACCGGCGCGATTTTCGCAGTGGTGTTCGTGCCTGCCGGCGTGGGCGGCATCGCGAGTGCCATTCTGCGGACCAAGTGGGGACTGCTGCTGAATTTGCCGGTTGTGATGACTGAGATCTGGATGCGCCTGCTGGGCGTTCCGCCATTCGGAGCCACGAGATTTTGGCTGCCGAGTAGCGCCTTGATCACGGTTCTGGTTATTGCGTGTCTGTTGTGTGTTGCGGTGCTGAATGCCCGCATTCGTGCGCGAGAGGTGGTGCGCGGATGAACGCCGTGAACGACACAATTCGGTTTGAGAATGTCTCGAAGTTTTACGGCGAAGTGCTTGGCGTAAATCGTATTTCGCTGACGGTTTCGCCGGGAATCACCACGCTGGTGGGGCCGAATGGGTCAGGCAAGACCACACTGATGAATTTGATGACAGGCCTGGTGCAGCCTTCGCGAGGAGCGATAACAGTGTTAGGGCTGGAGCCGTCGAATGCGACGCAGTTTTTTTGCAACGTGGGGTATTGCGCGCAGTTCGACTCGTTTCCGCGCGGTTTGACAGGATTTCAATTTGTACTCGACAGCCTGATGCTCTTCGGTATGAGTGAGGAAGATGCATTCGCCTTGACGGAGGAGGCGCTGGAGCGCGTTCAGCTCGATGGCGAAGCGTCGCGTCGCAAGATTGCCGGGTACAGCAAAGGAATGCGACAGAAAATCAGGCTGGCGCAGGCGATCGCGCATCATCCCCGGGTGCTGGTGTTGGATGAGCCGCTGAACGGGCTGGATCCGATGGCGCGCGCGGAGTCGCTGGCGCTGTTTCAGGAGCTCGGCCGGCAAGGCATGCACGTAGTGATCTCAAGCCACATTCTCGACGAGGTCGATCGCATTTCGGATCGCGTGGTATTGATCACCGGTGGCTACCTGATCGCACAGGGAAATATCCACGAGGTGCGGCGGGAGGTGCGGGACAAGCCTATGCAGGTGCTGATCCGCTGCGACAACCCGGAATTGCTGGCGTCGAAGATGTTTGCCGTGAATCACTGTGTGGAGGCGCGGTTGCACGCAGACGGGCGGGGCGTATTCTTGCGCACGGGAGACGTCGATCAGTTTTACCGGTTGCTCAATGAGATTGCGGTTGAAGGGTTGGTCAAGATTGATGCTGTTGCGCCGGCCGATGACAATGCGAACGCCATTTACCAGTACCTGATCGGCTCAGATGGGGGCGCATCATGACGCGGCAGAGTTTTGGTCATGCGATCGCGATGCTGCGGCAGCAGCCGTGGTCTCTGTGGTGGATTCAGGCGCGGCGACTGACTCGCATCGAGATTCGGCGAAACCTGTTTACACGGCGGGCGTGGTGGATCTATTTTCTTGCATTCATTCCTGCGGTCATCCTTCTGATTCACCTGCTTATTGATTCGCATTCCGGGCCCGGGATGAGCGATGACACCGAGATACTGGCGGGCGTGGTGCAACTCTATTACGTCCGGCTGGGAATCTTCTTTGGGTGCCTGGGAATTTTTGCGCGACTCATTCGCGGCGAGATGATCGAGCGGAGCCTGCACTATTACCTGTTGTCGCCGGTGCGTCGCGAAGTGATCCTGCTGTCGAAGTTCTTTGCGGGCGCGGTAAGCGCGGTGGCGCTGTTCGGCACTGCCATGATTGTCGACTTTGTGCTGATGTACGCGGATTACGGTGCGGCGGGTCGGGACTTTATGCTTCATGGGCCGGGGCTGGGACAGCTTGAGGCGTACTTGCTGATCGTTGTCCTTGCGTGCTTGGGATACGGCTCGATCTTTCTGTTGCTAAGCCTCATGTTTCGCAATCCCATGCCGGGCGCGATGCTGCTGCTGGGGTGGGAGGCAATTAATCCAGTAATGCCGTCGCTGCTACAGAAGTTCAGTGTGGCCTCATACCTTCGTCACCTCATGCCGGTCAGCGTTCCGGCGGAGGGCATATTTGCGCTGCTTACGGTCGAGACCGAGCCAGTGTCAGCGTGGGTGGCAGTGCTGGGTCTGGTGGCGCTGATAGTGGTGGTGCTGACGTATACGTGCTATCGGATGCGGCGGCTGGAGATTCGCTACACCACCGAGTAAGGTGATCATCGCACTCTTTGACTTCGCTCAGCGCAAGCTCCCTGGCACCTAGTTCGGGTTGAGGTTCGTGGTTTCCCAGCCATGCCAACGATGAACCTGTGGCATGGATGGGGCACCCAGGAGCAACTCGTTCGAAGATTCAATCAGCCAATGAAGCTGCCATGGCTTTCACTCCGCGCAGATCGATTTTTCCAGTGCCGAGGATGGGCAGCGTGTCGACGTGGAAAAACGCGCCGGAGCGCGGCTTCCAGAGGGCCGGAAGATCGCACTGCGCGAACTTTTCGACAACCGGCGCGAGCTTCTCCGTCGAAAGCGTGGAGATGACGACGATGCGTTCACCTTTCTTTTCGTCGGGCAGCGCGGTGACGGCGAAAACCTGTTCGGTGACCCCGGCCAATTCCTGCAACTTGTCTTCGATGCGAATGTGTGGGACCATTTCGCCGCCGATTTTGCTGAAGCGCGAGAGGCGATCGGTGATGGTGAGGAAGCCGTCTTCTTCCATGATTGCGACGTCGCCGGTGGTGTACCAGCCGTCGTGTAGAACTTCCGCTGTCTTTTCAGGCTTGCCGAGATAGCCCTTCATCACATTTGGACCTTTGACCAGGAGCATGCCTGGTGTGCCCGGGGCGACAGGCTGAGCGGTGTCGAGATCGATCACCTTCACGGTGATGCCGGGAAGTGGATGGCCGATTTTCCCGCGGCGTGCGCTGACCTGGCGGAAACCGGGAGCACGGAAATCACGGCCATTCACGGTGACTACAGGCGAGCACTCGGTGCAGCCGTAGCCCTCAAGCGGACGGATGCCAAAGGTGTCTTCGAAAGCGAGGGCGACGCGATCGGCGAGCTTCTCTGCACCAACGAGGACATATTGCAGACTGCCGAAGCTTTCAGGGGAGCAGCGCCGCATGTAGGCTTGCAGAAATGTTGGCGTGGCGATGAGGAAGGTGACGCGATACCGCGCGACTAGTTCGCCGATGACCTTGGTGTCGAGCGGATTGGGGTGATAGACGACGCCGACGCCATTTACGGCGGGCATCCAAAGCGCTGCCATGAAGCCGAAGGAGTGAAAGAACGGGAGAATGCCGAGGATCTTGTCACGGCTGTCGAGCATGAAGACCTGCGAAACCTGCTGAATGTTGGAGCCGATGTTGTAGTGGGTGAGCATGACGCCCTTGGGGTCGCCGGTGCTGCCGCTGGAAAAAATGATGGTGGCGAGGTCATCGACATTGCGCTTGCCGGGAGCGGCGCCGATGGCCTTGCGCAGGAGGGTTTGCGGCATTGCGAAAGCGAGCAGCAGGGCGAGAAGTTTTTCCGTCGCACGCGGGGACTGCAAAACATCTTCGAGGAAGACAGTGCGTCCTGGGATTTCGAGCTTGGGAAAACGCTCGACGAACGCTTTCGACGTGATCACAATTTCGACGTCGCATTGCTTCGAGCACGAGGCGATCACTTCGCTCGATGCGGTGTAGTTGAGGTTGACGGGGACGCGGCCGAGCAGTGTGAGCGCGTAGTTGGTGAGTGCGCCGCCGACGGAGGGCGGCAGCAACAGTCCGACCATAGGTTGTTCGCCGATGGAGAGGCGGAGGCGGCGCGCGATGTAGATGGTCTTCGTCAGCGCAGAGAAGAAACGCACCTTCGGCGTTTTGCCGTCGGCCATCATGAAGCGCAGGGGGAAGCGACGCGCGGTGCGGACGAAAGCGCGATCGAGTGTGCGCATGCGGCGCTTACGTTCTCGGAAGGCTTCGGCCTGGAGTTCTTGCACGGCGGAGCGGACGGCGACGGCGGAGGACGTGGGGGGCATGGGTGTGCCGAAGCTGACCGTGACGGGATAGGGAATGCGGCGGGGCATCTTCCAGAGGAAACGGCCGCGCTCAAAACTGAAGATGCTGCCCCAGACACCGTCGAGGTTGACGGGGATGATGGGGACTTCGACGCCCTTCATGATGCGTTCAAGGCCACGACGAAAAGGGAGCATTTGACCGGTACGGGTAATCTGGCCTTCGGCAAAGATGCAGACGATCTCGTCCTGGCGCAAGGCATCGCTTGCGGTACGCAGGGAGCGGATCATCTCGCGGGGGCGCTGCTCGCTGGAGATGGGAATGGCTTTCATCATGCGCGCAAATGGCTTGATGACGCGGTTATCGTAGATACCCTTGTACATGAGAAAGCGGATGGGCCTGTCGGTGGAGGCGATGAGAAGGGCGACATCAACAAACGACATGTGGTTGCAGACGAGCAGCGCGCCCGTCTTTTCAGGGAAGTTGTCGCGCCCGAGGACTTTTACGCGATAGATGCTGTGCGTGACAAAGAAGAGAATGAGGCGGCCGAACCACTCGGGGATCAGGAAGAGGACGTAAACCGTTCCGGCTGCGGTGATGAATGAGGAAGCGACGATGACTTCCCGGGGATTGAGGTGAACGTATGCGGTGAAAACGTAGTAGACGCCGGAGGAGAGTGCAATGCCGACGAAGGACAGCAGATTGGCGGCGGCGATGATGCCGCCTTTATTTTCCTCGGCAGGGCGGTGCTGGATGAGTGCGTTGACGGGAACGGCGAAGAAGCCGGCCCAGAACCCGAGTGTGCTGAGAAGAATCGCCGAACCGAAGAGACCGACATGCACTGTACCGAGCACCATGCCGGTGCACATCATGCCAATGGAGCCGAGCGGTATGAGACCGTATTCAATTTTGTTGCCGCTCAGGATGCCGGCAATCATGCTGCCTATGCCGATGCCGATGGCGAGAGCGGCGTTGAGGTAGCCGGTCTTGGTTTGCCCGATGTGAAGAACGTCTGGACCGTAAACAATGATGGTGGAGAAGAGAAGTGAGCCGAGGAACCAGAAGTAGGTATTGCCGATAACCGCGAGGAAAAGTGGCTGATCGCGGCGCATCAGCTTGATCTGTTGCCAGAGGTCGCCGATGAAATTTACGCGGAACTTTTTTTCGGGTGCGGCGGGCGGAACCCGATCGATCCCGAAGCTGGTGGCGAGTCCAATGCAGGCGAGGCCAAGCAACGCGCATCCTGCGTAGACTTCGCGGCCGCTGAAGTGCTCGGCCATGGCGGCTCCGGTAACGGTGCCGATGATGATGGCGAGGAACGTGCCGAGTTCGATGACGCCATTGCCCCAGGAGAGGCGCCTGGCGGGAAGCAGTTCGGGCAGGAGTCCGTATTTCGAAGGGCCGAAGAGCGCGGCTTGTGTGGCGACCAGGCCCAGGGCCACTAGCGTGAGAGAGCGCTCATGCGTGGCGAGGCCGGCGGTGGCAACGGTCATCGCTCCGATCTCCATGACCTTGGTCCATATAGTGACCTGGCGCTTGCTGAAGCGGTCGGCGAGCCATCCGCCGGTCATGCTGAAGAGCACGAATGGCATGGAGAACAGGAAGGTAACGATGGCGACGAATGTGTCGCGCTCGTTCTTGCCCAGGCCCATGCCGACGACCATGGCCAGGAGCAAATTGCGCAGGATGTTATCGCTATATGCGCCCTGGAACTGGGTCGCGATCAATGCCCAGAAGCCGCGCTCGCTGCGCGAGGTCTCAGATGCGACGGGAGCTTGTAAAGTCTCGAAATCAGCAGTTGGCATCTTTGTTCTCAGCTTGGGTAGCTGATGATTATATTGCCACCCAGCCATGCCGTCGCAGATCACCATCGGGACACTTATCGAAGTGCACCAGGAAAGTCGCGCATAAGCAGCGAACCGCCCCGGCTGGGCGGTTCGGTCATTCCGAAATTCGTGGAGCCTTAGAAGGGTATATCGTCATCGGAGATTTCGGCGGACTGACTGTATTCATCATGGCCGGCGGGCGGGCGCTGATCGGCGTTGGTGGCTGAGCCGGCTTGACGGCTGTATCCGCCGGAACTCGATCCACCATCTTCGCGGCCCGACAGGAGCGAGATATCGTTGACGATGATTTCGGTGCGATAGCGCTTCTGGCCGGATTCCTTGTCGTCCCAACTGCGCGTCTGGATCTTGCCTTCGACGTAAAGCTTTGATCCCTTTTTGACGTAATCGCGCACGATCTCGGCGAGCCGGGTGAAGGCGACCATGTTGTGCCACTCCGTGCGGTCCTGCCAGTTGCCTTGCGCGTCCTTCTGGCGGTCGCTGGTTGCGAGTGTGAAGTTTGCAACCATGGTCCCACCGCCTGTGGCGCGGATCTCCGGGTCTTTGCCAACATTGCCCAGAAGAATGACTTTATTTACCGACTTTGCCATTTGCTTGCTCCTGTGTTCACTGCCAATTTCTCGTGTCCTGTGCCAAAATTTCGTGTCCCGCACTGCCAATATTTCATGTCTTGCCATAATCTCGTGTCCGCGGTTTCTGAATCTCGGCGAAACAGGAGTTTGTGGCCAAACTGGTCAGGAACAGGTCTCCTTTCCTTTCAGATGTCTGGTCCAAAGTATATGTGAGCGGGCAGAACCCTAGCAAAGGCCAGACAGGCTGCCTGCACTCAACGGGTCGATCCCGTAATGTCTTTGGTTGCCGGCAATCCGAACATAGAACGTTCTCCACTGGAGTTCCGTTCCGAACCTAGCCCCGCTGTACTCGGGGGCACACTTGCGGATGGGCCGGCCGTTGGTCGTAAGGGGCGTGAGCGAGTAGAGGTAGGCGCGCAGACCTCCGGATAGTTGCTACGAGGCTTGCGGTAGATGTTCCGATGCACTGCTCAAACTGTCAATAGTGACAGGTGCTTTATGTCGATGCATCTGGTATTAAGAACCGTCGGTGATAAGTGTCAGACTCGGCGTCGATTGGCTGATGAGCCTCACCAGGATAAGAAGCTGCATAGAAATGCTCTGGAGGCAACGTCGCACCAAGCCAGTGGGAGAAATGTCGATCGACGGCGAATTGATCGCGAATCACCGAGAGCCAACCAGGATCCGCAACGTGCCTATTCCCCAGTCGAGGCTTGGCGTCGTCGTCATGGAGGTCAGCGGATTGGCGACCCAGCCTACTCACATGTCAAAAGCTTAAACTGCGCCCGAAACGCTGCAATGATCCAAAGTTGACCCTGGAGGAGAGGATCTATGCAAACCGTCACTTGTCCTTACGCTTGCACTTTCCTCGCCAGTAATTTGAGTTGCTGTGTCGGTTCAGCTTTATGCTGCCGGCATATCTGCCGAAGCACAGCGATTCTTGGATCCTTCCTTCTATCACTTAGCTTGCTGGGTTGCGAGAAGAAGGAAGCCGCTCCCGAGGCGGCTCCTCCTGACGTTAAGGTCACGGATGTAGTCCAGCGAGATGTGCCCGTCTACCAGGAGTGGATCGCGCAACTGAACGGCGAGAATAATGCGGAGATCACGCCCAAAGTGCAGGGATATTTGCTGAAGCAGGATTACGAGAATGGGTATTACGTAAAGAAGGGGCAGCTTTTGTACGAGCTTGACCCTCGACCGTTCCAGGCGGCGGCAGAGAAGGCGAAAGCAGATGTGGCGAGCGCCGAGGCTAATTTCGACAAGGCGCAAAACGACGTAGTGCGCGATACGCCGCTCGCCGCACAGAACGCGATTCCGAAGAAGCAACTCGATAGCGACATCGCGAGTGAAGCGTCGTGGAAGGCGCAGGTGCAAGCGCAGCAAGCGGCGCTGCAGGACGCGGAACTGAACCTTGATTGGACCAAGGTGCATTCGCCCATCGAAGGCATTGCGGGTCAGTCTGTTTCTCAGGTAGGCGACCTGGTAGGCACCACGACCAAGATGACAACGGTCTCTCAAGTTGATCCGATCCGCGCGTACTTCAACATCAGTGAAAGCGCCTTTCTCGGCATTGCACGTCGGGTTTCCATGAACATCCGCGGAGGCCCCAGACAAGGTAACGAAACACCAGTGGAGTTTATTCAGGCAGACGAAGAGCCTTATCCGACCAAGGGCCACATCGTTATGGTGAATCGCCAGGTTACCGCCGGAACCGGCACGATCCAATTGGCCGCGGCGTTTCCTAACAAGGACGGAACTCTTCGCCCCGGTGGGTTTGGAAGAGTGCGAATCCGGACTGGAGTAAGCAGCAATGCTTTGCTCATTCCACAACCTGCGGTCATAGAGGTTCAGTCGATGTATCAGGTCGTGGTGATTGGAGCCGACGGCAAGGCAAACTTCCGCCCGATCAAGGTCGGAGCGAGGGTGGGCCCCGACTGGGTTGTTACCGAAGGTCTGAACCCTGGAGATCGAGTGGTTGTTGAGGGTTTCATGAAGGTTCAGCAGGGCATGCCGGTAAATGTCACGCCATATGTTGCAGCTGCGGGGAGCCATTGACGATGTCGAAATTCTTCATCAATCGGCCTATCGTCGCTATCGTCATCTCCGTGTTGATGGTTCTGGCCGGGGTGGTTTCGATGCTGAGCCTGCCCACGGCGCAGTTTCCGAATATCGCGGACCCGCAGATCCAGGTGCAGGCTACCTACACCGGGGCCGATGCGGGAACAGTCGCGGAATCAGTCGCCACTCCTATCGAGCAACAGATGTCGGGCGTCTTTGGCATGAACTACATGTACTCGACAAGCCCCAGCGCCGGCCAGATGAAGCTCACCGTGGACTTCGATATCACGACGGATGCGAACACCGACCAGATTCTGTCGCAAATGCGAGTAAATCAGGCTAACTCGCAGTTGCCGGCGTCGGTCCTCAATGCCGGCGTGACAGTGCAGCAGTCGACCGCGGCGCCGCTGATGTTGATCGATCTCTCATCGCCGACTGGAATCTATGACAACATCTTTCTGGCGAACTACGCGATCATCAATTTGAACGACGCATTGACTCGCGTGCCGGGCGTGGCGTCGGTGTCTGTGTTTGGCGCCGGTCAGTATGCCATGCGTTGCTGGGTCAATCCAGACAAGCTCGCGAGCCTGAACGTCACTGTTCCCGACATTATCAAGGCAATCCAGGTACAGAACAACGTCAACCCAGCAGGCCAAATCGGCGGCGAGCCAGTTCCCCAGGGACAACAGTTCACTTATACCGTGCGTGCTCCGGGACGTCTTCCCACAGCCGAGGAGTTTGGGGAAATCATCGTCCGCGCTTCCCCCGATGGAGGCGTTTTACGACTGAAAGATGTTGCGCGTGTCGAACTGGGCGCACAGACCTACACCATGAGTAGCCGTCTTAACGGTAAACCGGCAGCACTCGTTGCTATCTACCAGGCGCCAGGCGGCAATGCAGTGGCAACAGCGAAGGCTGTCCGCCAATTGATGAGTGAAGCCAAGACGAGGTTTCCACAAGGATTGGAATACGTTGTCGCGCTCGACACCACGGAGGCTGTAACCGCGGGCATCAAGGAGATCGAGCGCACATTGTTCGAGGCGCTGGCGCTGGTCATCATCGTGGTGTTCCTTTTCCTTCAGGGTTGGAGAGCCACGCTCATTCCTTTGCTGGCGGTTCCGGTTTCACTGGTAGGAACTTTCATTGTCTTCCCCGCCTTCGGGTTTTCGATCAACACTCTGTCGTTGTTTGGCCTGGTTCTGGCGATCGGATTGGTTGTCGACGATGCCATCGTTGTGGTCGAAGCTTGCGAACATCACATTGAAAACGGGATGACACCGCACGATGCGGCCATCAAGGCCATGGAAGAGGTGGGCGGCCCAGTTGTTGCAATCGCCCTGATCCTCGCTGCCGTTTTTGTGCCTACGGCGTTCATCCCCGGTATTACCGGAAGACTTTATCAGCAGTTCGCGGTTACGATCGCGGTGTCCGTGGCCATCTCAGCGTTTAATGCACTGACGCTGAGCCCCGCGCTGAGTGCGCTTCTTCTACGTCCGAAGACAGAATCGCGAGGACCGCTTGGCTGGTTCTTCGCAAAGTTCAATCGAGGATTTGGCAGAGCAACGGATGGATATGTAAATGCTTGCCGCCACTTGATCCATAAAGCAGGTTTTGCTTTTCTCCTGCTCTTGCTGCTGGCGATTGGTGCCGGGTTCTTTGGCAAGAAGACCCCTGCGAGCTTTCTGCCTGATGAAGACCAAGGATATATGTATGCAGGACTGCAATTGCCGGATGCGTCGTCGCTGCAACGTTCCTCGGAAGCTTCGAAAGAGGTCGAGAGTATTCTCCTGAACACGCCCGGTATCGAGTACGTAAGTTCGGTGACGGGATACAGCATGCTGAGCGGCGTCAACACAACGTACAGCTCCTTCTTTTTTGTGACTTTCAAGAACTGGGACGACCGCAAGACGCCCGAAGAGAGTTACATGGGAATCAAGAAGCATTTTCGGGAGGCGCTCTCAAAGGTCACATCGGGCATTGCCTTTTCCTTCCCGCCACCCGCGATTCCGGGCGTCGGTACATCGGGAGGATTCACTTTCGTTCTCGAGGACCGCTCCGGCGGGAGTGTCGATTTCCTTGCAGGGAACACGAGAATATTTCTTGAGGAGGCCCGAAAGCGTCCCGAGTTGTCCGGTCTTATGACGACTGCCTTGTTTGGAGTTCCGCAGGTCGGCATCACTGTGGACAGAGCAAAGGCGCTCTCCCAGCAGGTCGAACTAACCAGCGTCTATCAGACGTTGCAGACTTTTATGGGTGGGTCGCTGGTCAACTACTTCAATCGATTCGGCAGGCAGTGGCAGGTCTACGTGCAAGCGGACGGGGACTACCGAACCCGCGCAGAGAATCTTGGCAAGTTTTATGTCAGAAACGCCCAGGGAGAGATGGTCCCACTAAGCACCCTCACTGGTGTCCAGACGCGAAGCGGGCCAGAGTTCATCATGAGATACAACCTGTTCCAATGCGTCCAGATCAACGGAGGGGCGGCACCGGGCTACAGCTCGGGCCAGGCACTGGCTGCGCTGGAGGACGTCTTCCACAAGACCATGCCGCACGAAATGGGATTCGACTACATGGGAATGTCGTACCAGGAGAAGAAAGCCTCGCAAGGGGTTTCTCCAGCCACGATCTTCGGCTTGTCGTTCTTCATTGTATTCCTCATCATGGCCGCGCAATACGAGAGTTGGACATTGCCGTTCAGCGTTCTACTGGGAGTGCCGATCGCAGTCTTCGGAGCGTTTCTCGCACTCTATCTTCGCAGACTCGATAACGATGCATACGCGCAAATCGGCCTGGTGATGCTGATCGGGTTGTCAGCGAAGAATGCAATTCTGATTGTTGAGTTTGCCAGGGCTGAGCATGAACGCGGAGCAGTTCTGATCGACGCTGCCCTGACCGCGGCGAAGCTGAGACTACGCCCGATCTTAATGACCGCGTTCGCCTTCATCTTAGGTTGCGTACCGCTTTGGACAGCCACTGGCGCGGGCGGCATTTCGAGACAGGTGCTTGGATCAGTCGTAATCGGCGGCATGCTCGCAGCTTCGCTGCTTGCCGTCTTTTTCATCCCGGTCGCGTTTGACGTTGTGGAGCGCCTGGGCGAACTAGGGAAATCGAAGAAAGAGGTAGAGGTAGCGCCTCCAAAGACCGCGGAAGAGGGGCGTCCATGATTCGCGTGAGCGTGTTCACTGTCTTTATGGTGCTGCTCTCTCTGTGCGGGTGCACGGTGGGCCCGAACTACAAGCGCCCTGGCGTGAGCGTTCCGGGGGACTACCGGGGATTGCCGCCGAGCGTTTCTGGGCAAGCAACGCTACCGGCGGCGCCGGCAGAAGACTTTGCGGTGACGAAGTGGTGGGCCGTCTTTCATGACGACGTGTTGCAGGGTCTCATCAAAGAAGCGCTTACCAACAACTACGATGTGCGCGTGGCGGCAACCCACGTCATGGAAGCTGACGCTGCTCTTGGAATCGCTCGCTCCAATCAATTTCCGTCGGTAAACCTCGCGGGCTCGCTTCAGAACCTGCGCTCGCAACCTTCCTCCGGAAGCTCCACCGTCGGCTCGTTAGCCATTCAGGCATCGTGGATTCTGGACTTCTGGGGACAGTATCGACGCGCGACGGAAGCAGCACGCGCGAACCTACTGTCAACCAAGTATGGGCAAGATGTGGTTCGCACAACTTTGATCTCGTCAGTGGCGCAGGATTACTTTCTCTTACGCAACTATGATTCGCAGCTTGAATATTCGAAGAGCATGCTTGAGGCAAACAAGGAGATACTCAGGATCAACACCGTCAAGTTTCAAGGCGGCGATGCCGCAATCACCGACCAGTTGCAGGCGGAGATATTGGTGCAGCAAGCCCAGGCACAGATCATCTCTCTTCAGCAATTGATCGAGCAGACAGAGAACCAAATCAGCATTCTGCTTGGCCGAAATCCTGAACCCATAGCACGGGGCCTTGCCCTTACCGCACAACCTCATATGCCTGAAGTACCGGCAGGTCTTCCCTCGGCAATTCTTGAGCGCCGACCAGACGTGCGCCAGGCTGAAGAAGAACTGGTTGCAGCTAATGCCAACGTCGGAGTGGCCAAAGCGGCGTTTTTTCCGCAGTTCTCCTTGACCGGCGCCTTTGGAGTGCAAAGCTCGTCTTTACAGAGTTTCCTGGGCGGGCCCACGACAGCCGCGTGGGCTGCAGCGGGACAAGTCGCGCAGCCCATTTTTGAAGGGGGCCGGATCCGTGCGAGCTATCGGCTTGCGTGGGCTCAGAGGGATGAAGCGGAATTGCTTTACAAGCAAACGGTGCAGCAAGCGTTCGGAGACGTCTCGAACAGTCTGGTCGGCTACCAGCAATCGCAACAGTTCCGGATAAAGCTGCAGGATCAGACCGCGACATACGCGGAAGCGGCGCGGCTGGCAAATGTGCGTTTCCTTGGCGGTTATACAAGTTTTCTTGAGGTCCTGGTGACTCAGCAACAGTACTTCAGTTCAGAACTGAGCCTGGCACAGGCGTGGAACGCCGAATTGCAAAACTATGTGCAGCTGTATACGGCTCTAGGGGGCGGGTGGCTCTGAAGCCTCTGGACTGGAGGTATTGCATGCAACAGCTGACACGATGAAGAAGAACAATTCCTCAGTCTTTCAAACCTTCGGACGGTGGTGCTTGACTTCAATACACTCGGAACCGTGACTCGCGATATCCATCCTGCGACTCTCGGCCTCGTAGCAGGCCTTGGGGTCGGTGCAGGTATCTTCTACTACCGATCCCTCGTGAATGCACACCTCACGCGTTCGCTATCGCTGCGCATTGTGATGGTACACGCCAATGTGCAGAAGGTCATGGGTCTCGCTAACGCTCGCGAGTCGCACCAGCTAGCCGATTATCTGGTTGAGTTCCTGAGCCAACTCGCCGGTGGTGGAGCGCAAGTTGCTATCATTCCCGCGTTTTCCCCTCAAGTCTGCGCCCAGGAGTTGGAGGAGAGAACTCCGCTTCCGCTCATTAGCTTGCTCGACGCCATCCACGACGAAGTTGCACGCCGCAAGTTTGGCCGGGTTGCTGTTTTTGGAGCCCGCGTTACCATCGAAACCGGGCTCTTCGGCTGCCTGCAGAAGATGACAGAGGTCATCACCCCACGACCAGAAGAAGTCGACCAGATCACTAGTATCTATGGTGAGATCGTAAAGAACGAAAAAGCTTCCGCGTCCGAGTTTGAGGCATTGCGCACATTGGCGCATTCCCTCATCAAGCGCGAAAGCCTGGATGCGATTGTGCTTGCCGGAACCGATCTCTCCTTTGTATTCGACCCCGAGAGCACGGATTTTCCGCATCTGGATGGAGCGCGCACTCACCTTGATGCGATCATGCACAGACTGACTCGCTGACAGAATTTTCATCACTGGCATGAGGGATCTGCTTTGACTTCGCGCATAATCGCCAAGTATCAAATTGAGATGGCTATCGATGGCTGACGAGCCTCAATGAGTGCCTCGGCCTGAAGTCACCAACGGAAACGGCATGGGGAGTCGTCGGCAAACCCAAGCCTTATCAGTACTGATGTCCCAAATATGCCTTAGCCGGCACTTGTCCGAGATGATGGACGCTATCGCTAAGGGACCGGAAGACGTGAAAAAATCAGTCAGGGCCGCAGATGAACTCCCATGAACGTGGATGACGTGCAGCGTTTTCCGTCGGCGTTCATCCGTTTTCATTGAGAGCACGCACTGGATTCGCGCTGAGAGGACCAGGACTGGGAGGACCAGGAGATGCGGAAAGGATTTACGAGAAGACCACAAGGGGACGAGCCCGCGACGCAAGGCAAGAACTACATAACGCCGAGCGGGCTGCAGCGCCTGAAAGATGAGCACCGGTTCTTGCTCACCAGGGACCGCCCGGCCGTGGCGGAGGTGGTGGCGTGGGCTGCCAGCAACGGCGATCGGAGTGAAAACGCCGACTATCAGTACGGCAAGCGGCGGCTGCGGCAGATCGATGGGCGGATACGCTTTCTCACCAAGCGAATCGAAGCCGCAGAAGTGGTGGACCCGGAAGCTCCGAGATCGAGGCAGGCGCAGTCGAAAGCATTCTTCGGGGCGACGGTGCGCTATGCCAATGCGGGGGGAGCGGAGCGCGTGGTGAGCATCGTAGGCACCGACGAGGTTGATCTCAACCGCAACCACATCAGTTGGGTGTCACCTCTGGGGCGCGCGTTGATGAAGTCGGCAGCGGGTGACAACGTAGTTCTCCAAGCGCCGGGCGGGACAGAATACCTGACGGTGCTGGAAGTGTGTTACGAACGCATTTCTGTGGAACCGTTCCGTGAACCACCCGGATCCGAGGCCAAAGGGACTCCCTCGCCGACGCTCACCTAAGGAAGAAGAGACGAAACGGCACAAGTGGTGAAAGAGCGATGACCGTAATAGAGCGCTATCGGCTTTTGGCAAGCGACAGGAGATGAGTTGAGTCCTCATAAACGCCGATTGACGGTAGTCGTCCGTTGTTCGCGGGCCGCGACATCGCAGTCGCCATGCCAACTCATCAATACCGGTCCACTGGTTCAAGCAGGAGTCACTCGATTCTCCCGCACAGGCTGAGCGTATGGGATCCGTCCGGTGTGCTTCCTGGGAGCGGCGACTTCAGGAAGTGTCGGGCGAGAATGCCGTAGTTTCTAGAACTGTGTGGATGCTCGGCGCATCGCAGCATGTCAAGAGCGCCAAAACCCGCCCTGATCGAACCTCAGAGCAAATTTCACCGGATTTACAAGCCGATACGCGCTAGAGTAGTTCCAATTTACGTTCTTCCGTTCAGGAAGAACTAACCCATCCGCTTGCGATTCGCCTCACCAGGTTCGAACTGGCAACGGTTCGCGCCGGCTCACTGAGTCGCCCGTTCCGAGACGCTCCTCGCCCACGGGTCTCGCAGGCTGTGGCACCCTCTCTGGAGGTTCTAATGCGCGCTCCCTCACCCAACAACGATGGCATGGGCAGTCTCCTCCACGCCGATGGCACCGCCCGCTTTCGCGTCTGGGCTCCCAACGCCTCGCGCGTGCAGCTCTTTGGCGACTTTACCGGCGGCATACCGGCCAGCGCACTCGACCTTGCCGCGGAGCCCGGCACGGGCAATTGGTCCGCTGACCAGATCCCTGTCACCGCCAACGACAAGTACCAATACATCATGACCAACCCCGGGGGTATGAACAATATCACCGGCACCTACGACCGCACCGACGCCCGCGCGCAGCAGGTCCAGAGTTCCGCCGCCACCTCCCAGGGTTATGTCATCGATCCGGGCATCTTCACCCGCAACCGCCAGCCATTCAACACGCCAGCCTTCCAGGATTTCCTTATCTACCAACTCCACGTCGGATCTTTTGCCGGCAAGAACGACGGCATCCCGGTCACCGACAATATCGCCACCTTTGTCGATGTCATCCCCAAGCTCGATTACATCCGCGGCCTCGGGTTCAACGCCATTGAGCTTTTGCCCATCACCGACTTCCTCTGCGACCTGCCTGGAGCGACCCTCGGCATAGGAGCCGATGAGGGCTACGGGCCCTGCGACCTTTTCGCCTCCGAAGACGCTTACGCCACCAGTCCGGATCGCGCAGTCGCCGAGCTTATCCAACTCATCGACGTTGCCCATGCCAAAGGTCTGGCCGTGATTCTCGACATGGTCTACAATCACGCGTCGATTACCGACAACCGCTACTGGCAATACGATGGCAACGACGCCGGCTATAACCGGGACAGCAACGGCAACCTGATCCTGGGCGGCATTTATTTTGTCAACGGCCACCACACCCCGTGGGGCGAAGGTTTCGCCCTCTGGCAGCGTGAAGTGAAAGACCTCCTGCTCGACAACGCCCGCATGTACCTGGGCGGCTACCGCGTCGACGGCCTACGCTTTGACGCCGTTCAGGCCATGGAGCCCGATTCCCTGGAATACATCATCCCGACCCTGCGTGGCGAGTTCCCGGACAAGTACCTCATCGCCGAATACAACCCCAACGACGCCGGCACCTCCGTCATGCCCTGGATCGACCCTTGGGGCGTCTTTCAGTTCTGCGCCATCTGGGATATGAACAGCCCCTGGGACGCGATCAACATGCTGAATGGTTCAGGACCCGGGGAAATCCTCAACAACCAGCGGCTATTCGGCGACCCCAACAACTGGCACAACGTGATGTATCTGACCGGCTCTCACGACCAGATTTACAGCGGCCAGGGTGACACTGGTCTTTACCTCACCCAGCGTTTCAGCGGCCGGACCAACGGCTGGGCTCTCGCTAAAGCCCGCCTTGCTTGGTCTCTCAATGCCACACTGCCGGCCACGCCCATGCTCTTCATGGGAACCGAGGGCCATCTCGACGGCTCATGGAACCCGGTCGTCGGCCCCTGGGGCGACCTGCGTCTCGACTGGGCCAAGGTTGGAGATCCCACCGGCGCACCGATGCAGCAGCTCGTGCGCGACATCAACAACCTCCGCTGGGCACATCCAGCGCTGCGATCGCCCGCCGGCTTCGTCACCCACAACGACACCCAGAACCAGATCATCGCCTTCAAACGCTATGACCAAAATGGCGATGTCCTGCTTGTCGTCGTGAACCCCGGCAACGGCCAATGGGGATCGAATCAGTATGGCGTCAGCCTCTCCGGCGACGGCGGCACATGGCTCGAGATCTTCAATTCCCAGGCGCCTGTCTACGGCGGCATCAACACGGTGGGCAACTACGGCATGTATCTGGAAGCCTCCAATGGCCAGATCTGGATCAATCTGCCCAGTTGGAGCGTTCTCATCTTCGCCCGCGAATAGCGGTTGTCGCGGAAGCCGGGAAACCCCATCCAGTCTGACTTTGGTTTTCATGCCGCTACAGTGGCCCCTGAGGCAGCTTTCGCCGCGGCACGAATTACTTCGATCACTCGCTCCGGTTGGGAGAGCATCGGCACGTGGCTGCTGTCGAGCTCATAGGTCGTGGCACCCATGCGCTTGGCTAAGAAGCGTTCGAGATCGGGATGCACCGTGTGGTCTTTTTTGCCAAGGATGTACCAGCTCGGCTTCGACTTCCAGGCGGTTCCCCCGGTTTTCGCCCCGAACAGGTCGGGTTTGGGCACGCCCTGGGTCGCCCAAACGAGCTTCTGCTCCTGCTCCGAAAGGTCTCCGCAGAAATACTTCGTGCCCTCCGGACTCAGCCAGATACGTCCATCCACGACTTCGATGTCGGAGAAGACGTCGGTCGTCGGGAAGTTGGACTGCTGCGTCTGAGAGGTTTCATCGGCGTCCGGAGCGAGCGCGCAGATGTAGACCAGACCCACAACGCGGTCGTTGGTTCCGGCGCCGGTGATGACGCTTCCGCCGTAGGAGTGGCCGACGAGAATAACAGGGCTGCTGACCCGGCCGATCGTTACTGCGCTGCAATACACTGACATGTCGGCCACTATTTACGAATGGGTTTGCTTCACCTGGCCGCAAAACCGGTTACCGAGAGAAGCGAATTCCAAAGCTGAACACGGAAATTATGGGACGCGCAGGCGACTTTTCGGTCATGTGGCTGCTGTGCTGTCGTCGGTGTTTTCCCGGGCACTACCAATGAATGTTTATGGCCCGGTAAAGTTCCGCCAATGCGGCGGCGCAAGCCATTCCACTCCCTCTTTCATTCTGTTCTAAGAGCTTGCATCGGGTCGATCGAAGCAGCGCGCCGGGCCGGAATGAAGGCGGCCACCGCCACACAACTCGCCAGCAGCAAAGTCGCTGCGGAGAATGCTAGCGGATCGTAGGTTTTGACCCCGTACAGCATGCTCGCCATGAAGTGCGCTGTGGTCAGGGCCGCGGGAATCCCGATGGCAAGCCCTGTGAGCAACTGCCAGAGCGCGCCCCGCAGAAACATGGCCACCACACCGGCACGCGGTGCACCAAGGGCCATGCGAATCCCGATCTCGCCGGTTCGCCGGGCTACGAAGTACGACATTGTTCCGTACAGTCCCACCGACGCCAAAATCAGCGCCAGTACTCCGAACGAACTTGTCAGGCGGGCCAGCAACCGGTCCTGGTTGAAATTTGCCGCAACCTCTTTTTCGTATGGTCCAAAGTGAACCACGGTGAGATTGGGATCAATTCCCGCCAACACCTTGCGCGTCATCTCCTCCGCATCCGGAGGCGCCTGCGCAAAGTCAAGGATGATGAAGTTCAGATACATCGAGCTCTTTTCCGCTGCATCCGCATCGGCTTCCTTAGCGCGCGCGCCCGCGTATCCCAGGAACTGCTGCGACATGAGCCGAAAGAACAGCGGTCTTGGATCGGCTCGCGGATCCGTCATCTTGAAATCCGCACAGACTCCGACGATCTCAAAAGCGCCTGCGTACTTGGCATCGCTCAGCCCAAAATGTTTTCCCACCGGATCCTGATTGGGGAAGAAATGTTTCGCGAAAGCTTCATTGACTACGACGACCTGTTGAGACGTGGCAGTGTCCTGTGCAGAAAAATTGCGACCACGCACAATGGGCACGCCAATCGAATCCAAAAACCGAGTACTGGCGCGATCCCACATTGAGAAGCAAGGGTCGTTCGGCCCGGGAGAAGGACGTCCCTGCAGAGCTACGCACGAGCCCCACATGTTTCCGCCCAGCGGAATATACCGCACCAGACTTACATTCGCCATTCCGGGCAGTGCCTGAAAGCGATCTTCAATTTCGCGATAGAGTGCGGGCAGCCGTTCAACGGTATAGCCGATACCCTTGGGATCCATTTGCGCGATGTAGCGATTCGCAGTCACGATGCCAAAGTCCTGCTGCTCCAGGTTGCGCAGCGATCTGGTCATCAAGAACGCGCCTGCCAACAAAACCATAGATAAGGCGACCTGAAGCACAATCAGCGCTCGTTGCGGCAGGGACGACCGGTCTCCGGCAGTTCCGCTGCCCCGGTTCGCGCCCCTCAGAGTGTCAGCGGGCTGCGCATGCGATGACAACCATGCGGGAGCGGTTCCGAACAGAACGCCGGTAGCAACCGAAACCGTAAAAGTGAACGCCAGCACCAGCGATGATGGCGCCGCTTCGACCGGCATGTTCTTCGCGGTGGGAAAGGCGAGCGCCAGCATCATGTGAGACCCCGCATAGGCGAGGGCCAATCCTGCCGCGCCGCCTAGCAAGCTGAGCAGGAGACTTTCTGTCAGGACCTGCCGAATCACCCTGCGCCGCGATGCTCCCAGCGCCATTCGCATGGCCACATCTGCGCGCCGGGCTGTGCAGCGGGCCAGCAGCAGATTGGCGATATTCGCGCAGGCAATGAGAAGCACGACCGTGGAAAGAATCATCATGAGCCGCAGGCCCGCGCCGGTCTGCTGTTGCAGCTTCTGAATGCCGCCGCCTGCCGGAGCCAGAACCACATGCTGGCGAGGAATCAGCGCTGCGCCGCCACGATCTGAATACGTCGGTCGCGTGCCCAGCCATTGCCGCAGCGTTACGGTCAGCTTCGACTGCAATGTGCCGAGATCCACGCCCGTGCGTATTCTTCCGATCGAATAGAGCCACAGCTCATCGTTGTCATTCAACGCGGAATTGGCACCTTCAAGCACGGGCTCGCTTGCCAGCGGCATCCAGAAGTCGGGCGGATTGGTGATGAGGCGATCGCCATAAAAACCTGGCGGCGCCACGCCCGCCACAACGAACGGCTGCAGCTGTACAAACACAGTGGCTCCCACAATGCCCGGGTCCGCACCAAAGTCCGCCTGCCATGCCTTGTAACTGAGCACTATCACGGGTGGCGCGCTCGGGGTATCGTCATTTTCATTCAACACTCGCCCCGTAAATGCGCCTACGCCGAGCGTCGCAAAATAGTTTCCGGAAACATATTCGGTGCGCAGCGGCATGGCAGGCGCGGCTCCCCGGCGCACGCTGAAACCGTTGCCCCCTGCTTCGACGGCTGACAACTGCTCGAACTCCGGCGCGGCCTGCTTGAGGCGCAGATACAAGTCATACGAGAACAAGTCGAAATCGCCATTATCGTTCTGAAAGCTGTTGTAGTAGCAGCAGTCGTTTCTGTCTCCAATGCGATACAAGCGCGATGCATCCTTAACCGGCAGCGAACGCAGCAGAATTCCCTGCACCAGCGTGAATATTGCGCTGTTAGCTCCGACGCCCAGCGCCAGGGTGATTACCACGGTCAGCGCGAAACCCGGCGCTTTACGCAACTGACGCAGGGCATAACGCAGATCCTGCACCAGCAACTCGAGGCGCAACCAACCCCATTGATCGCGGGTCACATCCGCCACCATGGGCACATTGCCAAACTCGCGCATCGCGGCTGCGCGCGCATCCGCCGGCGATTCCCCACGGGACACGCGGTCGGCAATCGCCATGTTCAAATGGCTCTCAAGTTCTTCGGACAAATCCGATTTGCGCCGAAAGAGATCAAGCAGTTTCATGTTACCCCCGATTCGCGGTCATGATTCCTTCGATCGTAGAAACCAATTTTCCCCATCGCTCGTAGTCGGAGGCGAGTTGCTCCTTGCCCAGTTTCGTTATCTTGTAATACTTTGCGCGCTGGTTGCTCTCGCTCTTTCTCCATTCAGACTTCACCCAGCCCTGTCGCTCTAGGCGGTGAAGCGCCGGATAGAGCGATCCAGTTTCCACCTGCAGAACATCGCCGGAACGAACGCGAATGGCCTGGCTGATTCCATATCCGTGCTGTTCACCCCACTGCAGGGTCTTCAGGATCAGCATGTCCAGCGTGCCTTGCAGTAGTTCGATCCGGTTCTGATAATTGCCTTGCGCCGTCATAGGGTGTAGACCTTCTACGTCAAAGATGTAGACAATCTACTGCATTACAGACCAATTGCGCAAGCCATGTCAGAATCTTGAGGGTTTGGGGGTGGCAACATTGAGCGCTGTCGTACTGATGATCCTCGGATCCAGACCTGGAGACCTCACTGCACCTTATCGGCCGATAAATCGGATTGAGGTGATTCCCTGCAATTGAACAGCAACGATCGTTGCTGCGCCTCGCGGGGATGCAACACTGCGAGGCGCTACCCAAAGGGGAAATCAGGTCTGTTTACCGCTTAACGAGGGCCTCCAGGCGAGGGTCAACCCAAAGCGATGCAAACTCCTGGTCCTTATACACTCTGTTGAGGTCGGCGAAGTGCTCGGCCTTGGCGCGTCCCAAGTATTCCAGGGCTCCATCGAAATTTCCGCGCTTGGCATAGGCCTTTGCGATCAGGTAATCGACGGCCGCTCGCTGTGCCGGGGTGCTCACGCGGGCGGAAACACCGGATTGGCTTTCATTCAGGATGTCCGCATCTAGTTCGATAGCCCGGGCATATTCGGTCATGGCGCGATCCATCTGGTTCAGACCCATCCACGCTTCGGCAAGATTGAGGTGTGCTGGTGCACTGGATTCGTCAAGTTCAAGCGCCTGCTTCAGGTATTTGACTGAGGTTTTGTACTTCTTATCCAGGTAGGCGACAGCACCGAGGTTGTTGAGCGCAGAGATATTTTTAGGATCAACCTTCAACGCCTGGCTGAAGTGCTTGCGCGCGGTTCCCCGCTCGCCCAATTTCAATTCGGAGATTCCGAGCTTGTTCAGGAGGTTGGCGTTCCGCGGAGTAACGCGCAAGGCCTGCTGGTAATAAGAGATTGCCAGCAGGTAGTTGTTGTGAATGCGTTCCAGGTCGCCTTTCATCTCCGCGGACTTTGCGACCTCGTCAGTCTTCGGGAGATCGAGAGAAGACTCTGCGCGGATAATGGGTGCCACACAGATAGCAAGGCCAACTGCGATCAGCTTCATCGTGAAAGTGCTCATGGTCGTTCCTCCTTCACGGGGAGCATCTCGCTTGCTTCGGTTGGTCCCGGCGATCTGCTCAACGTCGAACCCTAGTAAACGACCAGAGGCGCAAGACAACAACGCTATACCTGCTACTTACCCGTTGCATTGCCGTTACATGCTTTCAGTTTTATCCCCCAGATCCTGTTGCATAAGCAACTTACGGCGGGTGGTCGTTGTAGGTCTGCGCAGCACTTTTCAGGGTTTACGGTCGGAGTTAACACCGTTACATACGGTACGAGGCCCGCTACCTACACCGTTAAATCCAGACAGCAACAATTAAGTGGAACTAATATGGCTGTGCATTCGAACCTCAATAGTGGAAGTTGCGGGTGAAAGCATCGCGCAATGACGACACGAAGTGTGGAGACGGTCGAACGTGAAATGGAAAGGGCGGAGCTTGCAGCTCTGCTCGAGTCGAAGGAATTCGTTCGCGCTCCCAAACTTGCCCGGCTCTTGTCGTATCTCTGCGAGAAGTTCTTCGCTGGAGAAGCGAATCAGATCAAGGAGTATTCGATTGCGCTGGAGGTTTTTCAGCGCAGAGAATCCTTCGATCAGGATTCCGATTCGATTGTGAGGGTCGAGGCCAACCGGCTGCGCAAACGGCTGGCGGAGTATTACGCAGGGGAAGGCTCATCCCATGCGCTGCACATCACCATACCTGTGGGACAATACGTGCCGCGTTTCGAGGCCCGCGTGCGCACCCCCGCCGTTGGAGGCCATCTGGAAACGAAGGCCGTCGAGGAAGCCAATGAGAATGCAGATTACTCGGCGAAGATTGCGGCCCAACAGAAGGGGCGCTGGGGGATACGTTCCTGGTGGATCGCTGGAATCTGCAGCCTGGTTATTCTCGGCTGCGGACTCGGTTATTCGTGGATGCAGGCTCGCAGGCAAAGGGTCTCCGCACCTACGGCCACGGCAAACGAAATCCAGGGTCAGCGGCCCGATTCGCTTATCGGACCGCCTGTAGGGCAGGAGATTCGAATTCTGGCAGGCAGCAGCCGAAGCCTCGTGGACCACGCGGGTAAGCTCTGGAGCGCGGATTATGGGTTTACGGGTGGGTCGGCTTTAAGAAGCTCGATTCCGCACATAGCGCGCACGCAGGATCCGTGGTTTTATCGCAGCAGCCGGCAAGGACAATTCCGCTACGACATTCCATTGCCGAAAGGGATCTACGAGCTGCGACTTCATTTTGCTGAAACGGTGTTCGGTCCTGAGTCCGGAGGAGCCGGCGGTGAGGGGAGCCGCATCATGACGATTCGTGCGAACGGCAAAACTTTGCTCAGTGATTTTGACGTCGTGGCGGACGCGGGAGCCAGCCTTGCGGCCGATATCAAGGTCTTTTCAGACATCACGCCGGCGGCAGATGGGTTGCTTCACCTCGAGTTTGCCGGAGATGAGGGGAAGCAAGCGACGCTTTCGGCAATCGAAGTCCTGCCTGGATTTCAAGGCCGGATGCGTCCGGTGCGCATTCTGGCAAGGCAAACGCCCTACTACTCCAATGACAGCCATTGGTGGAGTCCGGATAACTACTTCGAGGGCGGACAACTCGCTGCGTATGCGGCGACAGTTACAGGGACCGATGATCCTGAGTTATTCGAATCGGAACGGTGGGGAAACTTTTCCTACGCAATTCCGGTGACACCAGGAAGATATATGCTGACGCTGTACTTTGCGGCGCGCCATGACAATCCGGGAGAGCTGTTGAATTCCGAGGGCAAAGGGAAAGAGATCGAGCACGTCTTCAACGTGTTTTGCAACGGCAAGGCGCTGCTGCAGAATTTCGACCTGGCGAAAGAAGCCCACGAGACGGATGGAATAACCCGCAAATTCGCCGGACTTGAGCCGAATGCGCAGGGAAAACTGCTCGTGAGTTTTGAGCCGGTCAAAGGATATGCAACCGTTGTTGGCCTCGAAGTGATGCCGCAGTAGCCTGTGTGCTTCAGGCCGTATGGCATGATGCAATCGCAACTCCGTTGGGGACCTTGCCGGAGGACCCGTTCATCGCGACAAGGCCACCGACCCAGAGGGTACCCCGACGGGGCACGGCTTTCGATACCAGGATGAGCGGGCCACCTGCCTCGCCTAAAAAATAATTTGCCCCAGCTGTCGATTTTCGGTCTCCCCTACGACTATAGGACAAAGGAACGATGCGCTACGGCTCCTGAGTGAACAGGAAACGAGTCATCGGAGACAAATCACAGAAACCTAGGAGAAAAAGTCATGCCACAATTTTTGGTTTGCAACTACATGCCCGACGACTTCGACCCGTCCACCGTAACCGAAGCGATGATCGAAGAGATCCACGCGCTCAACCGCGAACTGGATGCTGCCGGCGTGACGAAGTTCGCCTGTGGGATTTCCCCGGCCGCCAACGCGAAGACGGTGCGGAAGCAGTCCGACGGCACGGTGTCCGTCACCGATGGACCGTACACCGAGACCAAGGAGCACATGGGCGGATTCTGGATACTGGAATGCGCCGATATGGACGAGGCACTCGCGTGGGCGCGCAAGGGCTCCATCTCAAGCGATGCGGTGGGCGAGGTGCGCGAGCTTCTTTTCTTCCCGGCTCCGGAGAAAGAACCCAGCGAAACGAAGTAAATAGCGTGGCTACTGCGGCCTGGGAAGACGCGCCGTGGAAGCTATCTCATAAACCGGCTTTGTGGAAAAGGGTGAAATGAGACTCAACTCGGGTAGAGTGTCGCAGGGGCTGAAGCCCAACTTTTGTTTGTTGCGTTTGCGGCGCGACTGAAGTCGTGCCCTGTTATAGAGCCGAGCCCCTTGCTCGTTCAATCCGCTATGAGGAGAAGAACCAGTGAAATACCTCTGTTTTGGCTACTACGACAAAGGCAAATTCGATGGCATGACTGAGAGCGAGCGGAACGCCATGTTCGATACATGCTTTGACTATGACGACCATCTTCGCGGCAGCGGGCACTGGGCCGGTGGAGAAGCGCTTCAGGGTCCGGAAACCGCCTTGACCCTCTCCTGGAAGAACGGCAAGGTGGCAACGACCGACGGCCCCTATGCCGAAACCAAAGAGCAACTCGGCGGCATTCTCGTTCTTGAAGCGAGGGACATGAATCATGCTGTACAGCTCATCGGCCAGCATCCGGCTCTGACGTATGGCAACATTTTCGAGATCCGGCCAGCGGCGGACCTGAACGAAATGATGAAGGCAAGCGCACAGCGGCAGCGAAAGAACATGGCACGCTGAGAGCGAGCCGTCGGCAGAATCAGCAGAATCACGGCGACGCTGGTCTGCCGGCAACGGTGCTTTTCCTTTGGCCTGGGCAACCTGACGATTAATGCAACCACAGGCCAGAACCACTTCCTATCCTTGACCCAACGACGAAGAGCCGTCGCCGGGAACATGGTTCGTATTCGGGCAAGAGATGCCGACTAGACGGAGGTCCGATATGTCTTTCGTTCGCGATTTGAGAGTTGCCGTGCGCTCCCTGGGGCGCGTGCGTGCGCTGTGGATCACGGTTGCACTTACGCTGGCGTTGGGCATTGGCGCGAACGCCGCAATCTTCAGCGTGGTTCGCGCGGTGTTGCTGCGTCCGCTGGCAAACCGCGACGAAGACCAACTCCTTTACTTGAGGCAGAGCGCGCCAGGCATCGCCGAGGAGAACGCAGGGTTTTCGATCCCGGAAATTCAGGACCTTGGCGGCGGACTCCGGTCGATCAAGGAACTCGGGACCTTCTCGGAGATCAACTTCACGGTGGTGGGCCTGGGTGCGCCGCGCGAGATTCCGGCGGGCGTCGTGGATGGGCACTACTTCGAGGTGATGGGGCTGAAGCCAGTGCTGGGACGGCTGCTGGGGCCCGGGGACGATCGGTCGAAGGCGGCCGGCGCGATCGTGCTGACTTACGGATTCTGGAGGAACTCGATGCACTCCGATCCGAGCGTGCTTGGCAAGACGGTGCGTCTGGAGAGCTATGACGGCTCGCGTTCGGCGACGGTGGTTGGCGTGCTGGAACCGAGCGTGCCGTATCCGGTGGCGACCGAGATCATTGCCAATGTGGTGACCAGCCCGCATCACCTCTCCGCCACGATGGTAACCGGGCGTGAACATCGGATGACGGAGGTGTTTGGGCGACTGGCTCCGGGGGCAACGCTCGAGGCCGCGCGCGCTGAACTGAACACGGTGTACGGTGCAATGCTGGCGGCGCATCCCGAGGTGTACAAGGCCGGGGACCACTTCAGGATCGATGTGACGCGAATGCACGAGCAGATCAATGCGCGCGCCAATACGATTTTGTGGGTGCTGTTTGCAGCCTCCGGACTGCTGTTTGTAATTGCAAGCTCGAACGTAGCCAACCTGATACTGGCCCGCACGGTACGGCGGGAATCGGAACTGGCTGTGCGGTCGGCATTGGGCGCGAGCACGGCGGCGATGAGGCGTTCTCTGCTGGCCGAGAGCCTGGTGCTGTGCGGGAGCGGGGCAGCGGCGGCCATTCTGCTTGCCGTTCCTATGGTGGCTGTAATGGGACGCTATGCGGCGCGCTTCAGCGTGCGCGCCCAGGGCCTTACACTCGATTTCAGCCTGGTGTGGTTTGGCATTGGACTGGCATTGATCGCGGCGGTTTTCCTGGCATACATTCCACGGCTGCCCAAGCCGGATGCAACGCAAGGCGGGCTGACCGGCCGCGGCGCACGCGCGACCGGAGGAAGCAGCGGACGGTTGCGCATCTTTGCCATCACTCAGATCGCAGCATCGTTCTTACTGCTGGCCGGGGCATGTGTGCTGATGAAAACGCTCTTTGAACTGGAGCAGACAAGGCCCCCATTCGAGTCGGCAAACGTGCTGGCGGTGAACCTGCCAGTGATGTCATATGGGAAGACGCCGCAACAGGTTCAAGAGTTCTATCACGAGGTGCAAAGGCGGGTAGGCGCGCTGCCGGGAGTCGAGCACGTGGCGACGGGGTTCGCCTCACCATGGAGGGACGACCGGGGACTGAATATCAGTTTCACGTTTGCTGCCCAGGGCGCGCGGCGCGCGGACGGGCAGGATTTTCGCACCAAGTTCCGGTCCGTGTCGCCCGGATTCTTTGCGACGTTTGGTTTGCCGATTCTGGAGGGGCGCGACTTCAACGATGGAGACAAGAACGGCTCGGAGCGCGTGGTGATCGTCAGCCAGAGCCTTGCAAACCTGCTCTATCCTGGCCAGAACGCGGTGAACCGCAAGATGTGGTGGACAGACGGCGTGATCAAGTTTATCGGCATCAGCGGCGAGCCGCGGCGGATCATCGCCGTGGTGCCGGATTTCGACGATGAGAACATCATTCCGCAACCGGCCATGACGGTGTATCAGCCTGTGGACCAGGAATGGGCCAGCGGGCGACTGTTTGTGCGCACGCATCAGGATCCTTACGCGCTGGTTCCGGCCATCTCTCGAACCATTCACGAGATGTCCGCAGACCAGCCCGTGGAAAAGGCCAGCACGCTAGGGGATGTTCGCGCCGAGGTGCTGACGCCGGACCGCTTGAATGCGATTGTGTTTGGCGGATTTGCCGCCGTGGCACTCTTAATCTCCGTAGTAGGCGTGGCGGGCGTTCTCGCTTTCTCTGTGAGCGGGCGTACGCGCGAGTTCGGAATCCGCATGGCGCTGGGCGCTCTGCCGCGTAACATTCTTGCCATTGTTCTCGTAGAGGGCGCGGCGATGGCTGGCATCGGAGTGGGCGCGGGCGTGGTGGTGGGTTTTGTTCTGGCACGCACAATCGCCAAATACGTAACGGATATCCACCAGCCGGGCCCACTTGCGTTTGTCGGTTCCTCTGTGGTCATTCTGGGTGCGGCTGTAGTTGCTTCAGCTGTTCCTGCGGCGCGTGCCGCAAGAGTGAACGCCGTGGAAGCGCTACGTTCCGAGTAGCTCGCTCATTTCGACAGCGAGGCCAGGCGGAATCACTTCAAACATTTTGCATTGAGATGTTCGTGGCCCTTTACAGCATCGAGCCAGGAAAGGCAGGTGTGCCGGAATACGTGCGATCGGATGGTGCCCGACTGCTGCTTCGATCTATTCAATCATTCCCTAGGGTTTTCGGTCGCGGCAGTTGTTGCGTGGAGCGATTGGTCGGCATTGTGTGTGATTGAGATTCCCGTGGACGCAGCTTTTTCGGGGGGTAGCGCGGTACCCACCGGAAAGATGAGGATCTGGACTGAGCCCCGGTCTGCACTTCGCAAGCACGGATGGCATGCGGATATGGAGGCACACAAGTATGCCTTTGTAGATCTTTTCAGAAGCGCAGCCTGAAGGATGGTCAAATTTGAACAGGGTAGTAGATTGTGGTCTCGCCCACGGGCCAAAACAAGCCGAGGCGGAATCGGCCCGGTGCAAGTTGGATGCGTGGATCAAGACGCTTCCTGAACCCCGGATAATGGCCATGGAAGCGACGATCTTTGCCGGGTGGATCTACGATCATCGCTTCCCTATGCAGAACAGGTGGAGGTCGCTCATCCACTGATGCTGCGGGCTATCGCGGCAGCCAGATCGACACCGGCAAGATCGCCGACTGTTTGCGCTGCGATTTTCTGCCCGTCGGTTTAAGAGCATGTACGTATTACGGAATTGTCACCTCGGTAATATTCGAAGGCGAGCTTTGGGCCCCTGAAGAAGCCACAGCAGTGACGTAGTACTGGTACGTTACGCCTGGCTGAACATTGGAGTCGGTAAAGTTCGTCTGTGCATCGACCGAAGAATTGAGGAGCTGATACTGAGCGCTGCCGGAAGTTGACCGATATACTTCGTAGCCAACGATCGGGTTACTCGATCCCTCGGGCGCGTCCCACGCCAGATTGACCGCGTAGGCCTGCGCCTGGGCTTGGCCAGTCCCGCTTAAGGCGATGTACATTGTGGCGTTGGTCAAGGAGTTACTGGTAACTGTCAACTGTCCGGTCGTTGAGCCAACAATTGCGGGAATAAATTCAACGTTTAATGTCGCCGTTTGCCCAGGATTCAAAGTGACCGGAAAGCTCAGGCCTGAGATTGTGAAACCGCTTCCACTTAGCGTCACCGCATCGATTGTCACAGGGGTTGATCCCGAAGAGGTGAAGACGATTGACTGTGTTGCTGAACTATTTACGGCGAGAGCACCAAAAGACACACTCTGCGCGTTGATGGTCAAGCTCGGTCCGGAAGTGTCGGCGCTCTGACTTGATCCAGAAGCTGGATTCAGCGTCATGTAGAGGGAGTAGCAATTCGAATGCGAGTCCAGAGTATTGGCTGGGAACGGATTCCCGAGGGCGACGCTCGACAGCGCACTGTTCGACCAGTGACTGTGGTAAGACGTTCCGGGGCAGCTTCCACTTACGGTTCCTTGCTCAACCTGATTGCTGCCTGTTATGTAACCCACCCAGTAGGTTGTGCTCGCGCTGAGAGTCGGGCAGCTGCTGATGTTGACCGAATTCCAGCCCGACGACGGGCTGATCGTGCCGGTCGAGACAGAGCAGAGAAGCGAACCGGGAGCGCCCGAGGAACTGCTGTAGACGCCCAGATCGAAACTGGCTGAAGCTGGCGTGCCTACCCAGTACGAAATACTCGAAACCGTATAGCCGCCGGAGTTTGTTCCCGTGGCGCACGGGGTACCCAACTGCCAGAGCGCGTTGCCGCCGTCCGTACCCGATTGCGAAGTCTGGCCGCAGGTCGACGTGGTGGTGGTAGTGGTGGTTTGTGCAGAGTTCACAGTGAGGCCGATGGTGACGGATTGGGTCTGCACCGGGCTGCTGGAATCGCTCACCCTGAACGTTAGCGCAGTGGCGCTGGCTGGTGCTGTTGGCGTGCCGGTGATCGCGCCGGTCGATGCGTTCAACGACAGGCCGGCCGGAAACGTGCCCGAGGTCAACGACCAGGTATAGGGCGTCGTGCCGCCGGTGGCTGCCAGTGTAGCACTGTAGGCCGTTCCCACTTGGCCGCTGGGAAGCGACGCGCTGGTGATGGACAGCGGACTTGTGGAGCCTGAACCTGTGGAGCCTGCAACCAGGGCCAGCGTCATGTAGAGGGAGTAGCAATTCGAATGCGAGTCCAGAGTATTGGCTGGGAACGGATTCCCGAGGGCGACGCTCGACAGCGCACTGTTCGACCAGTGACTGTGGTAAGACGTTCCGGGGCAGCTTCCACTTACGGTTCCTTGCTCAACCTGATTGCTGCCTGTTATGTAACCCACCCAGTAGGTTGTGCTCGCGCTGAGAGTCGGGCAGCTGCTGATGTTGACCGAATTCCAGCCCGACGACGGGCTGATCGTGCCGGTCGAGACAGAGCAGAGAAGCGAACCGGGAGCGCCCGAGGAACTGCTGTAGACGCCCAGATCGAAACTGGCTGAAGCTGGCGTGCCTACCCAGTACGAAATACTCGAAACCGTATAGCCGCCGGAGTTTGTTCCCGTGGCGCACGGGGTACCCAACTGCCAGAGCGCGTTGCCGCCGTCCGTACCCGATTGCGAAGTCTGGCCGCAGGTCGTGGTGATTTGTGCAGTGGTGGCCTGACTGGTGGCATTCGTTTCGAGCGAGCCGTTCCGACTTAGGACTCCACAACCTGAAAGAAATATACAGAACCAGGAAATCGCAAGAGAACCTGTGAGCCAAGCGAGAGATCGAATAGCGAGAGACCGAGGTCCGAAAAAAGGCCTGTGAGAGGAACGTGTGTGAACCGGGAAATCAAGGAAATTGAATATGGCGTGAATGGCATAAAAGACACGTATCGTGGACATCTGCTGTACCTCAAGAAACTTTGTCTGCGCGTATTTGGGAATAGCATTCCTGTCTGCCTCATAAGCAGAGGGGGCTCGGCGTGTATCTCCGCGTCTTCGATCGACACACGAGCGCGTCGCCACCTAGATGGCGTTTGAAGTGTCGGCTATACGAGCACGATCTGGGTTGTAGTCAAACCTTCGGCAAGGAGATAGATCAATTCTCTCGGCACATCGTCAGGGTAGAGCGCAATTGATCGGATTCAGTGCATGGATCGCGCACAAGAGGTGCGTTGCAACTGATCCCTTTGGTTTAGTATGAAATTCCAGTTCCGTGTATGCATCTATCGTGCCAGACACCCGCCAGCGACGTTTCCGGCTTTTGCGCACAATACATTCGATTTATAATGGCTTCGCTTTGAACTCCGCGCAACTGTCTTGCTCCAGTTTGTGTAATGTTTGCATCCTGCTGTAGTTTTTACTCTTTCCAAGATACACACCCAACCCAGTTCCAGTCGGTGCGTCCCACCCAAAGTTTGCCACGCAAGAGGGTGAATCCTAGATTCTCCGGAGCGGAGTTCTAGTGCATTCGATTTCACATACCCTTCATCCTGCAGTGATCGAGCGATCCAGAAAACAAGGAATTTGGGGTAATGTCCAGATCGGCCACCACCCAGGGGCAAATGGTGCCTGGATGTCCGAATCGAACGTTCCCGGCAGTTCTGCCGGCGCGTGATGGGTTGGTTTTGGCGTTGGGATCGTGGGTTGGATCGAGTCGATTTTCACCTATATAGGGATTTGCTTGACAGACGCAAAGTAGAATGCTACATAGGGTATGTGATGGCTTCCCTGGAGCTTCGTGAGGAGACATTCGGGCTGGATGGCGAGCGCCGTTTGATCCTCACTGTCTGTTTGCTTTTTTTCACTACAGGAGTCTTCTCGTGCGCGGGGATTTCAGTTCATGCGCAAAGCACCGGGCAGGATTGGGAGAAAGCGGGGGGCGGCAAACAGCAATTTGAAGTGGCGAGCGTGCGGGAGAACAAGAGTGGTGGGCCTAACTACAGCAATTTCTCGCTGAATAACGGGAATGCGTGGTTCATCATCGACAAGAATGACAAGCTGGAACCCGATGGCACCCTGTTTTCTGCGAAGAACCAGACACTGATGCGCTACATCGTCTTTGCCTACAAGCTGAGCGGAACGCAGGAGCTTGCACTCAGGTTCGACTACTATAAGGGTCTCGAACAGCATGTGCCGGGATGGGTGAAGGACCACCGCTTCGATATTGAGGCGCGCGCGCCGCAGCCCGCAACCAAAGACCAGATGCGGCTGATGTTGCAGAGCCTGCTGGCCGAACGCTTCAATCTGCAGGTGCACTGGGAGACGCGAGAGGCTCCGGTGTTTGCTCTCGTTCTAGAGAAGCCAGGGACGCTGGGTCCCGAACTCCAGCGCCATGCGGCGACTGACGACTGCAGTGCTACGGCATTTCCTGAGGACTCGGGTAAAGGCGCGGCCCCGGCACAATCCCTCTCGTCACTTCCGATTCCTTGTGGCCAGATCGCACATCTGCCTCCCAGCGCGCCAGACGCCCATCGCTTTGGAGGGCGCAACGTGATGCTGGCAATGCTTGGCCCGTCGATGCCGATGCAGACGGGCCTCGTAACGTTGCCGCGCCCAGTGGTGGATCAGACGGGACTGAAGGGTGGCTACGACTTCTGGGTGGAATGGACGCCGGAAGACACAAGCGAAGTGAACAACGGCGAGACGGGCGGCACATTTCGCGAGGCGCTGAAGCATCAGTTGGGGCTGAAGCTGGAACCAGCAAAGGGACCGGTGCAGGTGCTCGTGATCGATCATGTGGAACAGCCGACTACGAATTAGGAATGGACTTTGAAGAAAGCGCTTGAGGCAGCCCCCAAGAGCGAGACATTCCTGCGCGTCATTTGAATTGGATGGCCCGCCGAGCCAGAAATCGAGATCCGGTCCACAACCAAAGCGGAGCCTGGAGAAAATGACTTGGTCGCATCTCGGCGCTACTCCGTCCGGAGGACGCGCATAGGCGAAACGGACGCAGCTCGCCTTGCGGGCAGGAAGCAGGCCAGGACAGCGGCGGCGAGCAGAACGGCAGCGACTGAAATGAAGGCGCCGAAGTCGAGTGCCTGTACGCCGAATAGAAGGCTCTGCATGGCACGGCCAACGAAATAGGCGCCGATCAGACCGAGCCCCAGTCCTATGGCGGCGAGGAGCACGCCGTCACGAATGATGAGACCGACGACCCGGTTGCGCGTGGCGCCGAGAGCCATGCGGAGCGCGATCTCATGCGCGCGCTGGGCCACGGAAAACGACATGACACCATAGATGCCGAGCGCGGCGAGGAATAGGGCAACAGCCGCGAAACTGGTGAAGAGGATGAGCGTGAAGCGCTGATCGTCCATGGATTCGTCGACGACGTCATCGAGAGTCTTGGGCTGGGCAAGGGCGACGCTGGAATCAACCTGGTGCACCGCGGCGGAGATGCTGTTGAGCATCGTAGACGGGTTCTCGGACGTGCGTACGGCAAAGCCAGCCTGCGGCCACGGAATCTGGTAGAAGGGGATGAGCATCTCCGGGTTTTCGTCGCGCTGATCCGCGGTGTGCACGTTGTGGTAGGTCCCGACAATTTGCCATGGGATATATCCGCCCAGCTTAGTGACGCCGGGAATCAGCTCTTCGACAAGCACGCGCTGACGAAAAGGGTCTTTTCCCTTGAGGTATTTGTGCACGAAGTCCTGGTTGACCATGGCCACTTTGACCGTGGCTGCCGTGTCCTGATCAGTGAAACTACGCCCTGAGATGAGCTGAATGCCGTAGGCATTGAAGTAATCCGGAGTCACCATGCCGAATCGGGTACCTGGGCGTTGCGACGGATCTGCGTAGGTTTGACCGCCTTCGAGCATGAACGGCATGCCAAAGCCCGGTCCATAGGGTGGTTGGCCCGTCATTGCCGCGGTGTGTTGCACGCCAGGAACAGCGGCGATGTGGGCGAGTATGTCGCGGTAGTAGGCGGAGATTACCTGAGGATCCTTGGAGCGGGTTTCCGGCACCGGCAGAAAGAAGGTGAGGACGTGGTCGGTCTTGATGCCGAGATCGACGTGGGCGAGATTCCAGAAGCTGTGGATGGTGAGGCCGGCGCCGGCGAGTAGAGCAAGGGCAAGCGCGAACTCCCCGATAACGAGAACACGCCGCAGGAAATGCTTGCCGGCGCTTGTTCCAGCGCGCCCACCTTCTTTGAGTGTCTCTGCGGGATCGACGCGAGAAGCATACCAGGCGGGCGCGGAGCCGGCGAGAAGACCGGCCACTGTGGTGGCGGCGAGGGTAAAGAGCAGGATGGGAACGTTGAGGCGCAGATCGGCCTCGCTGGGCAGTGTATTGCGCGGCATGGCGGCGATGAGGCCCTGAAGCATGGCGTACCCCACGCCGATTCCAAGGACTCCGCCGACGAGAGCGAGGATCAGGCTTTCTGTAAGAAGCTGGGCGAAAATGGTTCTGGGGGCGGCACCGAGCGCGCCACGAACGGCTAGTTCTTTTTGGCGTGCCATGCCGCGTGCGAGCAGCAGATTGGCGACGTTGACGCAGGCAATGAGCAGCACGAACCCAACGGATCCCAGGAGCAACCAGAGCATCTTGATGCGCTCTTTTGGCAAAAAATCGTTCTTAAGTCCCTCGACATAGGAGTCCCAGCCCTTGTCGCTTTTGGGATAGACCTGGGCGATGTGGGCAGTGACGGCGTCCATGTTCTGCTGCGCCTGCTTGAGGGTGACGCCCGGCTTAAGACGCCCCATGACGAGGAGCCAATGGAAGTCGTGGTTGACCTGTTCCGGCTTGAAGACCAAGGGGACCGTGAGCTGCGCGTTCTGTCGATCGAAGATGCCGGGGCGCTGCACGCCTACAACCGTATAGGGATCGCCATCCATGCGCAGGGTGCTGCCGACTACGTTCGGATCTGCGCCGAGTTTGAGCCACAACTTATGGGTGAGGATGACGACGTGATCGCGGCCGGCTACTCCCTCTTCCGGCAAGAAGTAGCGGCCCATGAGGAGAGGCTCGCCGATCATTTGAGGCATACTGTAGGTCTCTCGCACGCCATCGACGTACTCCGGTTTGTCTTTGGTGGCCAGGTTGAAACTGGCGCCGGACCAGGCACAAAGATCCTGGAAGACCGTGTTCTGCTGCTTCCAGTCGAGGAAGTCGCCTGCGGCGACTCCATTGTGATAGGTCTGGATTTTGGACCAGACCATCACGAGCTGATCGGGTTGCGGATAGGGCAGCGGAGCCAGAAGCGTCGCATAATCGACCGTAAAGATGGCGGTATTGGCGCCAATGCCGATGGCCAGCGTGAGCAGAACAGTGAGGGTCAAGCCAGGGTTTCGGGCCAGCATACGGAAGCTGAACCGGATGTTCTGAAGCAGAGTCTGCATATCTGTCTCCCTTAGAAGCGCGCGCTGGAACCGCACTCGATCATTTTCGAGGAAATTACAAGGTTCAGCCTGATTTTGTGACGACTGGATCGCGGGAATCAGCGCTTCGGTCGATCGCGCAACTCTGCCACGATACTACGGACCCATCGTCAGTGAGCGCCATACAGCGAGCAACGCACTCGAACCGCATGCGACAGCCCCAGCGATCTTCCACATAGCTCCGTATCGGAATAGACGAATAAAGAAGGAAAAACGCGCTAATGCTCGATGAAAATTCGCCCACGAGGCTCTCTGATCAAGGCTAGCGTCATCGGGAAGCAACGTAAGTCCTTGGCAAGTTGTTGAGTGAGTTTCGTCCAAATGGGCAAGCGTCGCGGCGGTCATCGGCAATTCGGCCTTCGTTGAGTGGAAGAGTAGCCTACGATCATCCTGGAATCCGAGTTGTACTCTCGTATCATGTGCTTGATCCTTTAGCCTGCGGGATAACTCTATGGCAGCGGTTGGAATCTCCGGAGGAGTCGTACATCAACTTCCGGCCGATCTTCGGAAGGCGCTCGCGTCCGACGCGGAGGCACTGACGGCCTGGGAGGACATAACGCCTCTCGCGCGCAACGAGTGGATCTGCTGGACCATCTCGGTCAAGAAAGATGAGACAAGGCGACAGCATGTCGAAAGGGTGTGCTCGGAGCTCAAAAAAGGCATGCGGCGGCCGTGCTGCTGGCCGGGTTGTCCGCATCGATGAGCATCTGCGATGTGATTTCGCGCTCCGAGCCGTGATCGATGTAACGGAGTGTGCCAGGAATCGGCATTTCGGATGCCCCTGACCCTAGCTTTCCGTTACTGACGGCCCACGCCACATCCGAAACTGAAGGAACGGGATCGAGCCGAAGCTGCGCCAAGGGCTGAAGTCGTCATTCGAGAATCCAAACATTGCCAACCCATTGGCAATTGATAGTCGAATGTCTACCATCACGTCCAGATCGAGGGTAGAATATCTTCCATGACGAAACAGGTACAGCAGCGGGCCGGTCTCCTGCAGGGAACGCTGGACATGCTCATCTTGAGGACGCTTCTCTATGGACCTGCTCATGGCCATCAGATAGGCAAACACATTCAGAGGACCACGAACGAGTTCCTGCAAATGCAGCACGGTTCACTCTATCCAGCGTTGCATCGACTCGAGGAAAGAGGATGGGTAAGCGCCAAATGGGAGACGGCTCCGGATCGAAATCGGGAATTCAAATACTACCGATTGACGGAGAAGGGCAAGAAGCAGCTTGTCATCGAAGAATCGCAATGGAAGCAAATGGCCGAAGCAGTAGCGAGGGTGATGTGGCCCGCTGCTGAGGAGAGCTGAGATGAAATGGTGGCAACTCAAGAAACGCGACGCAGACCTCGCGCGCGAATTGCAGTCTGACCTCGACCTCGAAGAAGAAGAGCAACGCGAAAATGGCCTGCCACCAGAAGAAGCCCGTTATGCGGCGCGACGCGCATTCGGCAATTCCACTCTCATTCGCGAGCAAACCCGGGCCGTCTGGTCATGGAACCGGCTTGAGGCCTTGGCGCGCGATCTGCGTTATGGCTTGCGCACGCTACGGCGCACGCCCGGGTTCACGGTAATGGCCGTGGTGGTGATCGCGCTGGGAATTGGCGCCAACGTGGCGTTGTTTACGGTGGTACGCGGGGTTCTGCTGAAACCGCTTCCGTTTCGCGATCCGGACCGGCTGGTGCTTATGTATGAGGCCGAACCCGATCGCCCTCATCACACCCCGTGGCTGCCAGTGGATGCGGGCAGCTTCTGGGAATGGAAGCGGGCCACGCAATCCGTCGCTCGGATAGCAATGGTGTCGCCGTTCCAGGGGTACATTGTTTCGAGCGAGGGCGGCAAACTGCCGGAGCAGATTGATGCGGCCTGGTGCACGGGCAATTTCCTTTCGGTTCTTGGTGTGCAGCCTGCCCTGGGGCGAAGCTTTACTGCCGAAGACGACAGGCCGGGCGCGACCGCGACGGCGATTATCTCACAGAGTTTTTGGAAACGACGCTATGGAGCCGACCCAGCCATAGTGGGCAAGACGATCGTGCTGGATGGCAAACCTTACACGATCATCGGCGTGCTGCCGTCTTCGTTTAATTATTCCGGAGCTTTCGGCGGCAACACCGTGCAGGTGTGGACGCCCGTGAGGCATGAAGCTCCGGCGTCGCTAATGCAGACGTATGACGATCATGAGTTCCAGGTAGTGGCGCGGCTCGCTCCGGGCATTACGCTGGCGGCGTTTCAGTCGCAGCTTGACGCCCTGCAGAAGCAGATCAAAGCCGCTCACACGGAACCCTCGGTGCATCCCGGGGCAATCGGCAGGACCATGCTTGACGATGCCGTGCATAACTACAGAACGCCTCTCTACGCGTTGCTTGCGGCCACGGGCTGCGTGCTATTGATTGCCTGCATGAATGTTGCGGGACTGCTTGTCGCCCGAGCCGCCTCGCGCAATAAGGAGCTGGCGATTCGTGCGGCCCTTGGCGGCGGACGGCTGCGCCTGATGCGGGAGAGGCTGATTGAGAGCCTGCTGCTGTCGGTGGCGGGTGGTGGGTTCGGGCTGCTGTTGGCGTGGTGCGCGCTGGGGTGGCTCATCCATATAAGGCATGACATGAACCGCGTGGAGGCGATCGGGATAGACGGCGTAGTGGCCGCGTTTACGGTGGGCATCATTGTGTTGTGCGCGATGTCTTCGGGATTGATTTCAGCGCTGAGTGCCGGTACGAAGAATGTGCTGGCCGGGTTGCAGGAGGGCTCGCGCTCGCACAGTGGTGGGACGGGCCGAGCCATGCTGCGCCGAGTGCTGTTGACCATTCAGGTTGGTCTGACGGTCGTGCTGTTGATTGGTGCTGGATTGCTGCTGAAGAGCTTCGAACGGCTGCGGTCGGCCGACATCGGCGTGCCGGTAGACAACACCCTGACCATGCGGCTCGGCCTGCCCGATGTTCGTTACCGCGATCCACAAAAGCGTGTTGCATTCTTCGAGCAGTTGATTGCGGGGGTTCGTGATCTCCCGGGTGTATCGGGCGCGGGTCTGGTGAGTGCCGCGCCCGGGGAAGGTTGGAATGGCGACACAAATTTCAGCATTGTGGAGCACCCGCCTCTGCCGGTGGGACAGGGATTGGATTTCATGCTGCGAGGGGCGGATCCTGGGTACTTTTCGGCCGTCGAGCTTCCGGTTCTCAAGGGACGCATCTTCCAGCAAGATGAGCGGCTGGAGCGCGCCAACGTGGTTCTCATCAGCAGAGGCGCTGCGCAACAGTATTTTCCCGGCGAAGATCCCATTGGGAAACACATCAAGGATATCGGCGGCAATGGCGAGTGGGAGATTATCGGCATAGTGGGCGACGTGCGCTGGAATATTGCACAGCCGCCTCTGCCCACTCTCTACTGGCCGATCTACGGAAACGGGTACAGCGTGGCTACGGTTGTGATTCGATCGTCGCATGATGTGGAGTCGCTGGCGATGCCCGTGCAGAAGATCGTTGCGCGCCTTGATCCGGACCTGCCGGTGTGGGGCGTGATGACTTTGCGCGAAGCGATTGGCAAATCCACGGTGGATTCGGAGTTCGATTCGATCCTGGTGCTGGGGTTTGCGGTGATTGCGCTGGTGCTGGCTGCGGCTGGATTGTACGGGGTGCTCTCATACCTGGTTGCGCAGCGCAGGAGCGAAATCGGCATCCGGATCGCGCTCGGCGCCAAGCGCACGCAGCTTCTGCACCTGACGCTGCTCGATGGGCTGCGGCCTGCGATTGTCGGCATACTGATCGGACTGCCGGCAAGCGCAGCGGTAGTGCAACTCATTCGCTCGATGTTGTACGAGACCCAACCACTCGATCTCGGAGTGTTTGCCGCTGTTGCCGGAGTGCTTTCGCTTGTCGCCATCGCAGCCTGCCTCGTCCCAGCATGGCAAGCTGCCCGTCTTGATCCGATGCAGGCATTGCGAAACGAATAGGCAGAATTTTGGACGATCTCAACGAGGCTTTCCGGTTTGGCGAGCACGGTGGGATGGCCTTAGTTGCGGTGTGTGCCGGATCGTTGAGCGCCGCGGTTGCGGAGCCACTTGGCAATGCCCAGCGTCAGTAGCAGCCCACCGAAAGGCAGGCACATGAGCGCCACGATGAGGGCGAACCAGCCGGTGTTTGTGCTGGCGCCGGTGGGCGAGAATCCCCCCAGAAGCGTTTGAAGCAGGATGGCGGCCAGTACGCCTGTGCCCACCATGGATGAACCCCATTGGATAAGCTGACGCGTGCCGTCGTTGGGGGAAGCGATGCGCTTTGCCGATGCGGGGATGCGTTCGCTCACGGCCATGCTGCTCACGATCCCTGCGCGAGGCGCAGCATCACGAACGTGATCACGCCAGTAACCGACACATAGAGCCAGAGTGGAAATGTCCAGCGCGCAACCTTGCGGTGTTGGGGAATGCGGCCGGTCAGGGCGAAGAAGAACGTGACCAGCACCAATGGCAGCGCTATAACCGCAAGGATGATGTGGCTTGCCAACAAGGGCAGATAAACAGAGCGCAGAGCGGCGTGGACCGGGTAGCGGACATCACCATGCAGATAGTGGTGCAGGATATAGCTGACGAGGAAGAGCGTGGAGAAGATGAACGCGGTAGTCATGGACGCGCGATGTGCAGAGATCTTGCGCGCACGGATGAAGGTGTAGCCGACCAGGAGCGCAGTAGCGCTGAGGCCGTTGAGGACGGCATTGAGCGCGGGAAGAAACGGCAGTTTTGTGCTGGAGACATCGGCAGCCGGGTGTTTGTAGATCAGCCAGAACAAAAACAAAGATGCGGCGGCGCTGATGGCAAGGATGGCCAGAATGGCCGGACGCGTATTCGCGCGAGGTTGCGATGTTATTGCCGTGGCGCCCATTCTTTCCTCAGTGTTTGGCGATGGCGCAAACCATCAATGTGGTGAGCAGCAAGGGCAGATAGATGACGCTTACCTTGAGCAGATCGCGGGCAACCATGCGGCTCTCGGTTTCGCTGGTGGCGCGGAGGATGCGACTGAAGCGGATGGTATATGCGAGATAGAAAAGTCCCAGTGCCGTTGCGGGGAAGGCGTAAACCGCGCCCGCCATGCCGAGTCGCCATGGGAGGAGACTGACCGGGATCATGACGATGGCGTAGAAGAGTGCCTCAACAAAGGTGGACCAGCCATCGGGCTGAACGACGGGAAGCATGCGGATTCCTGCGCGCGCGTAGTCATCACGATATAACCAGGCGATGGCCATGAAGTGCGGAAACTGCCAGACAAAGAGGATGGCGAAGAGAGCGACGGCGGGCCACTCGATGCGGCCGCGGGCAGCGGTCCAGCCGAGCAAGGGGCCCATGGCTCCGGGAAATGCGCCGATAAATGTGGCAAGGGAAGTGACGCGTTTGAGCGGCGTGTAAATTGCAACATACGAAAATGCGGTGAGGAGCGCCAGGGAGACGGTGAGCAGGTTGGTGTGCAGCAACAGCCACCATCCGCCGAGTGCGAGGGCGCCGATGCCGGCCAGTATGCCCTGGACGAGCGAGATGCGTCCGGCAGCAATGGGGCGGTCGGCAGTGCGCTTCATCTTGGCGTCACTGGTGCGCTCGAGCGCCTGATTCAGAGCGCTGGCTCCGGCGGAGACGAGGCCGATACCAATAAGGGTGTCGAGGAGGCCGCGCTGAACGCTGGAGATGCCTGACTGCATCGATCCCAGGTAAAACCCGGCCCAGCCGGTGACGACCACCATTCCCGTCACGCGCACTTTGAATAACTCGCGCAGATCGTTGATCAGCGTGGCCGTGGTGCCCGGACTTGGAGCATGAATCTGGTGGGCTGGATGGGCGAGGACCGGCTCCTCAGGAAGACGTGCGTCTTGCGCAGCGAAATCCTGGGAAGCGGCAGCCTGGGAAATGGGAGTCATAAGAACGGAAATTGACCTCGGTGGAGGCGCGGGACGGCCCTCGCACCTTTTATTGATGATAACAAGTGGGACGGGGAAGGGGGCTGTCCCGCGCAGATCACGCCATTTCAAGATATTTCCGAGCCAGTTCGTTGTGGAGTTGCGATCACTCGATGCTGCGGTTGAGCCCTGCTGCTTGCAGGACCGCCTCGGCGACCTGGTCGGGGGTAAGAGCGTCGGCAAAGATGGAAACGTGTGCCATTCGATAGAGGGGCAGGCGGCGCTCGTAGCGTGCTGCGAGGTTGGCGTGGTCGGCAAGAATGGGACGCGTGTTCTCGGTTCCGCTGCAGCGTGCCAGCGTCGTATTGAGTTCGACTTCAAGGTGCACGAGTAGCGTGCCGGGAGCATCGAGCAGGAGCACGCGCGTGTCTTCGCGCTCAATGGCTCCGCCGCCGAGAGCGAGGACAAGGTGCTCCCCGGTTGCCATGCGTGCAATGGTGGCGTGTTCCTGGTCGCGAAAGGCGCCTTCACCGTGGCGGGCGAAGATATCGGCGATGACGGCGCCGGCCTCGGTTTCGATTACATTGTCGACGTCGACGAATTGCCAACCCAAGCGCGCAGCAATGAGCGGACCGACTGTGGACTTGCCCGAACCCATGAAGCCGGTGAGAACGATGCGGCGCGGTCGTGCGGCTGGTCCGTTTTGATTTTCTGAAGCCAAGGGAACTCTTCCGGTCGATTGCAATGACGTTCTACCACCAGTATAAGAAGTGCGCCTGCCCGTTTATCCGAGCACCATGACGACGGCGCCGGCGGTGATGAGCAGGCCGCCGGCCACTGTAGACGCGGTCAGCTTTTCACCGAGCAGCAGCCACGCGAACACCATCACCAGCGGCACGCTGAGCTTGTCGAGCGGGGCGACGCGGGAGGCTGGCCCTAGTTGCAGTGCGCGGAAATAGCAGAGCCAGGATAGCCCTGTGGCCATTCCGGAGAGAACCAGATACAGGAGTGTGCGCCGGTCGATCAGTCGAATCTCACCATGCTTGCCGAGAGCCAGGGCAATGGCCCAAGCAAATACCAGTACCACGGTCGTGCGTATCGCGGTCGCGAGGTTTGAGTCGACGTGCGCAACGCCCACCTTGGCCAGGAGGGCCGTGGCGGCGGCAAACAACGCGGATAGAAGCGCCCATCCAATCCATGTCATAGCAACAATGGTATGCGTCGTAACTCCGTTTCCGTTCATCTAGACTGATTTCATGGAGACGGGCCGGGCCAGTAAGACTGCTTTGGGTGTGGCGATTCGACGGGCCGCGCACCAGTTGATCGACAAGCCTCCGGTGTTGGATGACCCCATTGCGATGCGGTTGATCGGCGATCGATATCCGCGGCTGATGGAACGCGCGATGCACCCGGTCGGGCGGGACTTTCGTGGATTCATGGCTGCACGCAGCCGTTATGCCGAAGACAGACTTGCGGAAGCCGTGGCCAATGGCGTGACGCAATATGTAGTGCTCGGGGCAGGCCTGGACACTTTCGCCCATCGCAATCCATTTTCCGCGTTGCGGGTATTCGAAGTGGACTTTCCGGCGACACAGGCATGGAAGCGCTCATTGCTGAGGAAGGCTGCGATAGCGTTGCCTTCGAATCTCGTGTTCGTGGCGCTGGACTTTGAGCACCAGACGCTTGCGGAGGGGTTGGCAGAGGGAGGTTTGGAAATGCATAAGCCTGCATTTTTCAGCTGGCTGGGCGTGGTGCCGTATTTGACGCTTGACGCGTTTCGCGCCACGTTGAGCGTAGTGGCGCAGATGCCTGCGGGAAGTGCGATGAGTTTCGATTACGCGGTGGCGCCGGAGACCCTGAGCCTGATCGGCCGCATCGCATTCGACAGGTTATCGGAACGGGTCGCAGCGGCCGGAGAGCCGTTCCGGCTTTTCTTCAAGCCGGATGATCTGGCAGCGGAGATTCGCAGGGCCGGATTCCAACGCATCGAACAGGTCGATTCCGACCGACTCAACGATCTCTACTTCAACAATCGGGCGGATGGGCTGAAACTATCGCCGCTGGGGCTGGGCATGCTGGTTACCGTGTGGGTCTAAAAGTAGTGACGACTGGATCAAGCAGCGCGACGCTACAATAAGGCCAGCATGATCCACCGATTTATTGGATTAGCCGTCTTGGCGACACTATCGGGCTGCGGATACCACACGGTTGGCGCGGCGACGCATCTGCCACCTGATGCGCACACTCTCTCGGTGCCGATGTTTGCGACGCGGACGGAGACGTACCATACGGAAACGGCAGTGACCGACGCCGTGATCCGCGAATTTGCAGCGCGATCGCGCATGCGTGTGACGCCAGCCGGGGGCGGCAACCCCGACGTGATCCTGCACGGGACCATTCTCAAGGAAGTAGTGGTGCCGCTGACCTACAACACCGCGACGCAGCAGTCGTCGAGCTATCTGATTACGCTGGTCGTCTCCGTTACTTTGACGGACCGCGACGGCAAGGTGCTCTACGAAAACAAGAACTACGTTTTTCGCAATCAGTACCAGGCGACGTCCGACCTGCAGACCTTTCTGGATGAGAGCCCTGCGGCGATTTACCGCATGTCGCGCGACTTTGCGCGAGCGCTGGTGGCGGATGTGCTGGAAGGAATGTGAAAAAGGCAGGGAATAGGAACCAGGGACCAGGGAATAGGAAATGGGGAATAACAAATCCAAGACCCGCGGCGAGGACCCCGAGAGGAACAGGAATGGCAACGGGATCATCGCGATTGGGGTTGCGGTTGAGGTTTCTGCCCCTTAATCCTCAGTCTGTGGTTGGCGTTGCGCTGGTAATCTGTATACGCATGTTTGCTTTGCGGCCAACCTGGAGCTTTGAGTGATGACCAGCTCTCGCTGGGGCGCGGGTTTCAGCGCCGTGGGGCGGTTTGTTGCCGAGGTTGAGGCTGCCGCTGCCGGCAAGGGATCGCTGAGGCCGGGCTATGTGCTGGCCGGCGACGAGATATTCCTCCTGGATCGGTGTCGCGAGGCTGTCCTGAGAGCATTCGTCCCGCCGGACCTGATGGACTTCTGCCTTTCTGATCTCGACCTGAGTTCCACTCCGATTTTTGACGTGCTTGACCGGGCGCAAACGCCATCGCTGATGGCTCCGTTTCAGGTGATCTTTGTGCGCAACGTCCGGCAGTTGTACACGCGGGGAGCGAAGAAAGACGAATTTGCAGCGCTTGATCGGTATTTCAAATCGCCGAATCCGCAGGCGCTACTTATATTTGTTGCGGATTTTCTCCGTATTCCCACCGATACGCGGCGCATGGAAATGGACGACAAGAATCGCTTCGAGCGGCTGACCGAAACTTTGGGCGAGCACTGCGGCATGGTTGAACTGGCGCGCGTGGGTGAAGAGGATGCGATGCGCTGGGCCGTGGCGACTGCTCAAGCTGCCGATACGAAGCTGGAGCCAGACGCGGCACGCGAACTTGTGGATGCGCTGGGCGCGGACATGATGCTGATTGCGTCGGAACTGGAGAAGCTGCTGCTTTATACGTTCGGACGTGGCCGCATCACGCTGGGCGATGTGGAGACGATGGTGCTGGCTGCCAAGCAGCGGTCGCTCTACGAGTTGACCGACGCCATCAGTTCCCGCAATACGGCGCGAGCGCTGGCGTTGCTGCATGGGCTGCTGAACAGCTCGGATGCGGGCGAGGACGCGGCAATCGGCCATCTCTACATGCTGGCGCGGACGTTCCGGCAGATGCTGGTGATCGTAGAGAAGAACGTGCGTGATTCGCGCGCGATCTGGCAGGCGCTGTGGCAGGGCTTTCGCATGCCGCCTTTTGCGGCAGACGATCTAATTCGACAGGCGCGGCGCTACAAGAGTCGGCGCGAATTGACGCGTGCGCTGCGACTGATTGCTCGTGCCGACCTGGAGTTGCGTTCGTCACCGCCAGACAAGCGGCTGGTGCTGGAGCGGCTGGTGTACGACCTGGCCGCAGAGCCGAAAGAGGTGCTTTCGGCATGGGCTTCGGCACAGTTGTCGCTCGAAGTCTAGGCAAAATGGGGTTCGGGACGCGCGACGCAGGGTCGCTTTCGACATGTGCTCATCCGAGGTGAAATGAACTAGAACCGCAAGCCCGCCCGCGTGAGCCATGCGCTGTAGGCACGATCTTCGCGCAGGATGTGCTGCGTAAGCCAGTCGCGCAAGAAGTGAATAAGGGGCACGCTGAGCGCCGCCTCGCCGCGCTTGTAGCGTTCAGCGTATTCGGCTACCTCTGCTGTCAGTTTTTGATGCTTCAGGCGATGCGCTGCGAGGTCGGGATACTTCGCCCTTGCGAGCATTGACTCTTCCGCGGAAAAGTGGCTTCGGGTATAAGCCATAAGGTCCTGCAGCAAAGGGCCCGTTACTGATTTTTCCTGGCCTTTGAGCATCGCCGCGTGCAGCTCGTTCAATGAATCAAACAAGCCGGCATGCTGGTCGTCTACGAACTTGATGCCTATCGAATAGGTACTGCTCCATGTCACAAGGGGCATTCCGACTCTCCTGCCAAAACTGCCGGCAATCAAGATATCGGCGATCATGAGACGGAGATGAGCGAGAGTCCGGCTTTCCGCCTAAAGGTTCTCACCGAATGGCGCAAGCTGGGACCATTAGATCAGTAGACGCCACGCTCGTTCAGCCATATGCCGTAGGGCCGGTCAAGTTGCTCCACGTGCTCGAGGTACCACGCGGGCAGGAATTCGAGCAGCGAGCTAAACTGAACGAAGTCATCGTGGTTCAGCTGTTCCAGGGCTGCATAAAGCTTTGCCAGCAGGTGTTTGTGTGCGGTTTTATGTTCATCCGCGCCGGGAAAGCCCTGCTGTAGCAGGAGGTGTTCTTCACACTGAAAGTGCATCTGAGTGAATTCGATGAGGCGCTCAAGTTGCAGACAGATGGCGCGGCGGTCGGCTCCGTGGACGAGCGAGATGCGCAGTTCGTTCAGCGTGTCCATCAGGATCCCGTGCTGATCGTCCATGGCTTCGACGCCGACGATGCACTCGTGACTCCACTTCAACAGGGTCACAACCACCTCCACAACCAAGGGCAAGTCTAGCCCGGCTGCGGAAACTCTCAATGGCGCTATGGTGGTGGCGGCATGAGACTTTGGATTCATGTGGCAGTGACTTCCGGCTTGTTACCCCAGTGTGATTTGGCGCGTTTTACTCCAGGATCACGTCGGGTTGGGGTTCGTGGCCGCGGGTGGTCAAAACGATGGCCGCGCCCAGAATGAGCGCGCCGCCAATCCAAGCATAGGGGCCGAGGTGTTCGCCGAGCAGTTTGACTCCCAGGTAGGAGCCGAGCGCAGGCTCAATATTGAGGAAGACGCCGGCGCGCGACGCTGGAACATGATGAATGCCCCAGTTCCAGAGGAAGGTCGTGGTGGCCGTGCAGGCAAGGCCGCTGATGGCCAAGGCCACCCAGGCGGTTGTGCTGACGTAGGCGAAGGGCGGCGGCGCAACCTTTTCCGCGCGCCATGGATTGAGGAGCATCGGGCCGAGAATCCAAATCGCCAGCATGACGGTCCCCGTGACGATGCTATAAGCCGTGACCACGACGGGACTGTGGGTCTGCATGAGCTTTTTGCTGAGCAGAATCCAGCTGAGCGCGGTGCAGAGCGATAAAACCACCAGCAAGTCGCCGTATAAGGTCGGTTCACCGCGCGTTGCCGGCCCGCGATGTCCGCCGAGCACGATCAAGGCCGCGCCGAGGGTGGAGGCAACCAGTGCAGCCCAGCCGATGCGATCGAGACGCTCGCCGGCGAATATGGCCGCGGCAACGCCGAGCAGCACGGGCATGGAACCGACCATCAACGAGGCGTGACTGACGGTGGTGTGTTCGAGGCCGTGGAATTGGATGAGGAACTGGATGGGAATCCCGAATGCGGAGGAGATCAGAATGATGCGAATTTCCCTCCACGTGAAACGCACCCGGTTCAGCAGGGCCACCGGCAGCAGGCCGACACAGGCGAAAAGGAAGCGGTAGAGCACCATGTGTTCCACGCTCATCTCGTTCAGAGCGAGGCGGCCGAAGTAAAAGCCAGTGCCCCAGAGGCATCCTGCGACCGCGCATGCGCCATAGCCGAGGACCTTGGTGCGCGGGCTCAATGTCGTGAATTCGGCCATGCTTACTCTTACTGTCGCACAGGCAGGATCGAAGCGGTCTCACTTCACTATTTGCCGCAGATGTGCTTTGTCCGCTTCGAGATGGAGGTTTTGATACGGAACCGACAATTGTTATTGCATTGTCACGCGGAACTTCGAGTGTCGTCAGACCGTCCAAGTTCGTGCTAGCATCATTGCCACGGTGCGCCTTGGCCGGTGCTCCTTTTCCAAGGCGTCTTCAAACAACGTTCGCCAACCAAAAAGAGGATGCGAACATGAGAACGTCCCACCTTTTCAAGGCCATCACTCTCTCTTCGCTTTCGCTGCTTGCATCTGCAGTGCTCGCACAGGCGAATGACGCAACGAATCCAAATCCAGGCGGCTCCAAGGTACGTATTGTCCGCTTAAGCCAAGTAAAGGGAACGGTCGAGATCGACCGCAGCATTGGGCGCGGCTTTGAGCCAGCCATCGCCAATCTCCCGATCGTCGAACAGAACCAAGTCCGCACCGGTACCGGCATCGCCGAGATTGAGTTTGAAGACAACAGCTCGCTGCGCCTGGCGCCAAATTCAAGTGTGGAGTTTCCGAGCCTTGAGCGCGAGTCAAGTGGCGCCACCATCTCCTCGGTGCACGTCATTAAAGGGACAGCTTACATCAGCCTGCTGAAACCGCAGAACAGCAAGGCGCCTGCGAATCGGTTTGAATTGATCTTCGGTGCGCGGAAGCTGAATCTCGATCCGGCAACACACGTTCGGCTGGAGCTCCAGGGCACCAAGGCCAAATTGGCTGTTCTTGATGGTGCGGTTCATGTGGCGGATGCAGACGGGCAAACGACGATTCCCAAAAAGAAAACCGCAACCTTTGATGTGTTTAACCAGGGCGAGCCCGTTGTCGCCAAAGACGTTGATTCGACTCCATTCGACTCGTGGGATCATACGGCCGCCTCGTATCACTCCAATGTGGGGGCTTTCACTGCATTCAACTCACCGTATTCGTATGGCCTGAGCGACATGTCATACTACGGGGGTTTTACGGACGCAGGCGGATGCGGCTCGATGTGGCGGCCATACTTTGCGAGCGCCGCCTGGAGTCCCTATGCGAACGGCTCGTGGGCGTGGTATCCCGGCGCGGGCTATTCCTGGGTGTCTCCGTATCCCTGGGCGTGGACTCCGTATCATTCCGGTTCGTGGGCGTACTGCGATAACGTCGGCTGGGGTTGGATGCCGGGCGGTGGATGGAATGGCCTCAATAACGTAGCCGCGCTCACGCCAGCCCAGAGCACTTTGACAGGAAATCCAATCGGCGGTCCGCGCGTTCCGGTTCATCCGCCTCTCCCGCATGCGCCTTCGATGATCGCAGTGAACACAAAGCCTATTGCTGCATCGGAGATTGCATCGCCAACGTCCTTTGTTTTCCGGAAAGACTCGGCAGGTTTGGGCGTGCCGCGGGAAACGCTCGGACATTTGAACAAGTTCTCGAACGAATCGATTAGCCACGGCAGCGTGACGACGCGTATTTACACGAGCGTTCCGCTGACGGGAAGGGCTGATGGCCGTTTCACGACGACGGAGTCGTTGGCGACATCCGTTCATCGCGGCTACGCGCCATCGAGTTCGTCGTCCTCCCGGGATTCCTACAGCTCCTCGTTCGGCGGGTCAAATAGCGGCGCTGGATCGAGCAACACTCGTGCGACCCTGAGTTCGGCTCCGATGGCTCCCTCGGCACCTTCTTCCGGCGGTGGGGTTAGAAAATAGCGGCAGTAGTTAGTGCTTAAGAGGCGCCCGTTGTGTTGCATCCGTATTTCAGGTTGCGCGCACGACGGGCGTTTGTGTCACCGCCCGCCACCGAAGCGCCTCCGCATATCTATGGCTCAGGTTGCGGCTGTAGTGAGGCAGTATCGGACGGATCCGCGCCAATGGCGAAGTCGGCGTCGGCTGAACTCCGGCTCATCACGGGATGTTGCGTGCGCACGCTTTGCGATACCTGCTGCGACACGGAAGCGAAAACCTGGCTGAGTGGGGTGCGTCCCTTGCCCTTTTGCAATGCCTGCAGCAGGAAGTAGGTGAAGTAGCCGTGCTTCAGGTCAGGGCTCTCCAGGGACTCTTCATTCACGCCGGCAGCCGCGAGCACGATGCGACCCGTTCCATCGGCCATGTGCTTCAACATCTGCTCGGACGGTGCCGAGCTGGGAATTGGAGAAGCGGACGGAGTGCCAGACTTCACGGCCGCGCCGCTGTAACAGGTGTCGAGGATGACGGCTGTCCGCAGCGACTTCATGCGTGTCGCCACGGCGTTGGCCAACTCTACCATGGGGTACGCGGTGGCGTAGAGGGCGTCCTCGTTGATGCCGCTTCCACCGGAGATCTCGGTGTCATACGTGACCAGGTAGTTCGCTCCGCCGGTCGCGTCCAGGAAACGCGGCGTGCCGTGGGTTGCCATGTAGATCAGCACCAGGTCGTTGGGTTCAGCATGCCGCGCGATCCAGTTGAGCTCTTCCTTGATGTTCTTCGTTGTGGCTTGCTCATCGGTCAGAACATGAACGTTTGCCGGCGGGAAGCGCCCGATACTGGGGTCTTTGAGCGCATCGGCAATTCCGCTCGCATCCGCGGTCGTATACCGGAGCGCGGGAACGCTGTGGTCTGCGAACCGGCTGATGCCGATGACGAGTGCCCACTTCTGCTTGACGGGGCCGACACGAACATTCGATCGAGCGTCCGGGCTTTCCGATCCAGGCACTGCAGAGAGACCGCGGCTTGCAGGAGTGGAAAGAACCAGCGGATTCAATCCCTGTTGCAGCGCTTCTGAGCTGTTGAGGCGGGCCTTGTCGATTGCGTATTTGGCCAGGGATTCGTGGCCAAGCCGTTTCTCCACGAGGCTTCGGTAATACCACGCATCGCCAAGTTCGGGGCACTCCGAGACCGCATGCTTTAGCAACTGGAGAGCATCTTCAAATAAATCGTTGCTGCTCTGCGGTGTGATCCGCTCCAGTGCCTGCACGACGAGATCCTTGCCGGCGCCGCAGCGGTCATCCTGTGCAGTTGCGGAAGTACAGGCGCCAAGCAACAGGATCGGCAGAGCGATTTGAAGTCGTCCGATTCTCCCGGTCCGGATCATTTTTCCGCCAGGGTTTTGCGCGCGGCTCGCACTTTCATGGCTTTGAGGACCTGGTCGCTGACGCCATTCGTCGAAAGGGCTTGAAGCCCAGATGTGCTCAAGTCAAAGCGAGCAAGCTTTGCGGTGCGGATCGCCTGCGCAACTGTGTCATCATCGAGCCCGGCCTTGACCATCGCAATCACTTTTTCATTGGTTAGGGGTTTGGGTTCGCTCGGTTTGGCGTTCGACGCGGCAGAGGCAGGGAGTGATTTGTTGGTGGCGGCGCGCGCTCTTTCGTTCTCCTCGTTTTCGAGTCTCTTGTAGTGGGCAAGCGCGGTTTCAATTCGTTTCTGAGGCTCGAGGAAATACTTCTCCGACGGCTTGGCGTCGATCGCCTTTCCGTAGTTGATCGCCGCTTCATCGAGGAACTTCATGGCCGCCTTCTGGTCTTCGGTTTTGTAGGCCAGAGCTTCGTATGCCACTCCGATGTTGTAGAGGCGATAAGCATCATCCTCCGGCTTGGGGAGTTGCGGAGCGGTCTCATACGTCTCCAGGGCGCGCTGCCACAGTCCCGCAGTGGCTTCCTTGTCGCCCTCATCAAGCGGTCCTTTCTGCTTGGCAAGAAAAACTTCGAGGGTCTCGCTGGTATTCACGACGTGAGAGGCGATTTGACGAACGACATCATTCACCAGACGCGAACGCAATTCCGCATCTGTCGGCGGACCTGTTTGCTCGTTGCCGGCGCTGCCGGTGATCTTCTTCCAGCTATTGGACATGGAATTCAAGATCCCGTGAGTGAGGTCGTTACCGGCGCCATCGAAGGTCACATCGTACTTTGCGGTTACGTTGTCAGAGATCAGCGTTTGCCCGCCCCCAGTCCTGGCCTGAAACGAGACGCTGAGTGAGCCGGTGATGCGCGTATTCGTCTGAGTCTTGGCTGCATTTTTGCCGATGCCAAGCGCCGGCTGCGTGGTGGTGATTGGTCGCGGATGGGAGTAATCGGTGATCTCGCAGAGAACGATGGAAGATGGATTGATTTCGGTGGTGGTCAAGCGAGGATTGTTCTTGAGGAGTTCCGTTTCGAGTTGAGCCTCGAGATCGGGCGCGAGGGCAGCGTCTTCTTTATGAGCTGTCACTTTGACTTTGATTGTGTTGCCGCTGAGATGCGCTAGAGCCGGGAGTTTACGTTGCAGCACCACCTTTTCCTTGGCGGCGCCAAAACTCTGTGCATGCGTGGCAATTGAATAAAGCGAAAGAAGAGCGAGGCAACCGAGCAGTGCGAGCGATTTGGTTCTCATTTTTTGCAACCCCCCAGGGTCGTTGAATCCGATTCGTGCCTTCCGCAGATCGAGATAAGCCGGTAGTCGACCCATTTACGAACGTGGCCGATTGGCTAGCCGTTCCGACCATCATGGCCGAAGGTCCACGGGGCGAATTCTGCCAAATTTCGATTCGCGCTCCTATGCTGGGACAGTTGTTCACGCTCGCATGCTTTTCGGAGTGGGGAGCTTCCGGAAGAAAGAACGCGCGCTTGGACTGCCGTCTATCGGGCCTCCGACGAGGAGTTTTGTAAGGGTAAAGCGAATGAGAAAGAGAATGCAACAGGAATTGGGTAACCTGTCTCAGGCAAGAAATTGACGTTAAGACGCGGACAAACCGTGGGAATCGGCGAAAATAAATAGAGACATGGTGAAGAGCTTCTTTGGGTTTGATTGGTGCGCAGATTATGCGTACGTGGGCCGGATTCTGGCAATCGCTGCAGTGTTATCAACTTCGGCAGCGCAGGGTCAGCTATTCGGGCATCATCCAAAGGATGCCAAGGACGCCGCCCCGGCCGAACCAGCGAGACCCGAACATCCAGCGTCGCAGCCGGCCGCATTCACCATCCCCGTCGAACCACTGGGTTTTTTTGCACCCGGCGCCATCTATCAAGGCCAACGCGAAAGCCTCGTCTCGCTGGATTTTTTAGATGAAGACCATATCCTGTTTACGTTTCACGCGCCGGGTCTGATCCGTCGTGAAGGCAATCCAGCGGCGGATAATGAACGCCAGATTCGCGCAATCGTGCTTGCCCTCCCAACCGGCACGGTAAATGCCGAGGCTCTGTGGACGGTGCATGACCGGGGCCGCTACCTGTGGATGTTGAATGGCGGGCATTTCCTGCTGCGCGATCAGCACGATTTGCGGCTTGGGGATGATTCGCTGGAACTGAAGCCTTCGTTACAGTTTCAGGGTCCGGTGTTATGGCTGGAGATGGATCCGGCACAGGATCTGGTTGCCACTGATTCGCGCGAGCCGGTGGGTTCAAAGCCGCAGCCGGGCACGGTGCCGAGCCCCGCGACAGCTTCAGCCTGGATTACGTCGGATGAGGTGAAGTCGTACGCGCAGCCCGACATCGTCCTTCGTATCGTGCGACGTGCCACCGGCCAGGTGATGCTTGTCAGCCGCACGCGAACGACAGTGCATCTGCCGATCAACTCCGAGGGGCTCGTCGAGACCCTTCGCGGCAAGGGTCATGAATGGGTACTGAACCTGCACTACTTCAACGGTGGCAATCGCGTCATGGGAAGCCTCGACTCGATGTGTGCTCCATCAGTTGAGTTTGTATCGAATCCAGAGATTCTGGTCACCACCTGCAATCCCGACAGCAGCCGCTGGATGGTCGCGATGTCGACCGATGGCAAGCGCCTGTGGAATGCCGCCAAGCCGCCAACCCAGATTTGGCCACGCTTGATTATGGCGCCCAACGGGCTGCGTCTTGCCCGGGAAACTCTTCTCGTGACGCATGCAATAGACACCTTTGCGCCGCTCAGCTTTGACGATGTGAAAGGCCAGCTGGTTGAGGTTTACGATGCCATCACCGGGAAAGTGGATTTGACTGCGTCTGCCAGTCCGGTACTGGATGGCGGCGGAAACGTTGCTATTTCCCCCTCCGCACGGAGAGTAGCCGTTCTTGATGCCGGCGCCATCCAAGTGTATGAACTGCCGGCGCCTGCACCTGGATTACCCACGGTGCAGTGAGTCGTTTGGGGTATTCAGGGTTTGCTGCAGACGTGTAGACTTGCCTGCGGAGGTTTTTCTTGGCCACGGCTGTCGTCCGGTATATGGCTGCTGCGGTCTCCGACCGCGGGCGCAAGCGCCCTTCGAACGAGGATGCCTACGGCTTCTCGGTCGAGGCAGGTGTTTACCTGGTATGCGACGGTATGGGCGGCGCTGCCGCGGGTGAAATTGCCAGCACGATCGCAGTGGACGAGTTCCTTCGCCTGTTGACTCACCGCAATCCTGAAAATGGTGTTCCGCTTCCCGATGCAGCTCAGAATGCGATCTGTGCCGCGAACGAAGCCATCTATTCGCGTGCGCAACGGAATCACCGCCTGAGCGGCATGGGCACAACCCTGGTGGCGCTGGCCGCCCGGGAACAACATGTATGGGTGCTGAATATCGGGGACAGCCGCTGTTATCGCTTTCGCAAGGGCCGGCTGGAGCAGCTTACCCACGACCACTCGCTAGTGGAAGAGCAGGTGCGGCTGGGCCGGATGACTCCGCGCGAAGCTTTGCATTCCCCTTTAAAGAATGTGATTACCCGCGCCCTCGGAACACAATCGCAAGTGACGCCGGACATCTTTGAACTCGAAGCGGAACCCGGCGACCTGTTCCTGCTTTGCTCCGATGGACTGACCCGCGAACTGGCTGATTCGGCTATCCAGACATTGCTGACCGAAGATCTCTCGCTGGAAGCGCTCTCCGCGCGGCTGGTGGAAGCGGCCAAGAAAGCCGGCGGCCACGATAACATCACGTGCCTGCTGGTGCGCGCCCAGGCTTAGCGGAACCGGCTCTAGCGGCAATGTTCCGGGTTGCTTTGACAAAGCAGGCCGGAGATTGCATCCAACATCACCGTTGGATGGATTGGCTTAGCCAGGATTTCGAATTCATGACCTTCGCTTCTGGCTTTTTGCATGAGTCCCTCGGCCGAGGGCTGCCCGGAAAATAGTAGAACGTGACATTCGACGAAGCGACTCTTCAGTTCAACGGCGAAGTCTACTCCGTTCATCTCCGGGAGCATCACGTCGAGGATGGCAAGATGCGGGGACCATTGCGAGATGGTCTGCAGCGCGGCTTCCGCCGAATAGGCGACGCGAATGTCGTAGCCGCTAGACGAAAGGATTTTCCCCAACGTATCCGCGACCACTTTCTCGTCTTCAACGAGGAGAATCCTTCTTTCTCCCCCGTATGCAGGCATAAATGGCCTCTCTCGTGGGGAGATTGCGTGCCGCCCACTGCTGCTGTGAAGGATGCGGCGTCGCGCAAGGGGGGTTGGTTGTCCGACGCTCAACAAATGCAAGCATGTCGAGAGTAAAGAAGCTTGCAGCACGGCCGATTGGAATTCAGAACAGCTGAGGATTGGACGGTCTGATCGCTCAGCACCGTTCCGGGGTTTGACAGCAGTTCCGATCGAAGTTGCCGGCCGGTCCGGAAAGCGTTTGAGCAGGTAGAAACACCAGGTGCGCGGGGCTCCGGTACTTACTTTTTGCCTTCCGGTAATGGAAGCCAATTACTGTTTTGCTGGTTTGCCTATCTCGAAGGTGCGAAGCTAAGCTATTCAATCTGCGTTATTTGTGTCGCTTCATGTCTATAGTAGACAGCATAGCGTTCGAGCATCAATCGCGGTGATCGAGCAAGTGGATCGAACCGCAATTGGGGGGAGACTATGCCGGCACAGAAGCGTCAAAGCCGCGTCAAAACAAGCCACACAGATTCAATCTCCACCCACGTCAACGATGGTCAATCTCGTGCGGGTCTTCCGTCGAGTTTTGGCGAAAGCGTTCAACAGGAAATGCCATTTCCAGCTGCGTCGTGCCACCTCTTCGAGCATACCCAGCAGACGCAGGTTCCATTGCCTGAGCGCTTTCCACGGCTTACGCTTTTGGCGATCGCCGTCGCTGTACTTGCTTCGGCACTTGCGGCGGAGTTCGATTATTTGCGCGGTGCAGGTTATTACTGGCCTTGAAATGGGGATTCATTTGATCGCAGATAGAACAGGCAATGTTGCTGCGACATTCAGTAGACTCGCGCCCGCTGCGGTGAGCCGCGTTGCCGCGGTGACGCGAACAGAACGGGTCCCGGAAAGTTGTGAGTCAAGCTTTTTGCTGGACTGGCTCGCCGGCGGTGAGGCGTGTCAGAGAAATATCCAGGGGTTTTCCTTCAGATTTGAGGCTCTGAACTCCGTCGTCGCGAGTTGAGCGAAAAACACTATCGGGCCAAAATGAGCTTGCCGGCGCCGCCCCGGATGTGGGGTCACTTCAGCAACTTCTGGTCGGGGCGGAGGGATTCGAACCCCCGACCCTCTGCTCCCAAAGCAGATGCGCTACCAGACTGCGCTACGCCCCGACGTGTTCTTTGATTGTATCGCGGAACGGCTTGGCCTCCCATCGTTCAGATCTCAGGTTCACGGGTGAATGAGCCATTCAATGAGCCAGAGTAGAAGCACGATAGGAATGGCGAAAACAAGTCCAATCACACACGCGAGCGCGAGGAGAAACACCCAGTCCTTCCAGGTATGACGACGCGGCTCCCCGAGATGGCGCTGCAAAAGCCGGTAGTTGCGACTGTTCGTTTTCCACCCGATGTCGAAGGCGTCCCCCAGAACCGGAATTGAGCCGACAAGGACACTGATGCAGAGGTTTGCAGCCATGCGAACGATGGTGATATAGGGAACGCCGCGCACCCACGCGGCGATGGGAATGATCAACGAGAGCAGTCCCGCGATTACGTCTCCGATGCCCGGGACAAGGCCGATCATACCGTCAACGCCGAACCGAATCCGCGTGAAGGGAATGCGGAAGGCTTCGTCGAGCAGATATTCCAACTTGCGCAGCGTCTCATCGCTGAAGAGCCCTGTGCCGCGGCTCCAGCGGCCGGGTGGGATGACAACGCCTTTGACGTCGGGGGAAGCCGACCGGTTGAAACGCGGCGATTTGGCTTTAGAATCCGGCATCAGGCGGCTTGTGAGGCGGGCTTCGGTCCTACTTGTTCGATGCTACAATCGTAAGGGTACGTGGCGGCTATAGTTCAGCGGCAGAACGCCTGACTGTGGCTCAGGATGTCGAGGGTTCGATCCCCTCTAGCCGCCCCAATATTCATAGTCCAAAGCCCTGGGTAGTCGGACTTTCGAGCATCCGTGAGCCCTCAATCTCCCCAAAATGAAATCCACGCCGACGCAGCCGAAATGTTGAAGGCTGGGCTGCGCCCATTCGAGCCGCGCCGGGGATTGAGAAACGGACATCTGCAAACCATTTTTGGCAATTATCTGCCGAGACCAGCGTTTCTCTGTCCTTCGGTGGCCGAACTGGTGGAAGTCGATGCTGCAGATGGCAGCCGGGTGAAGTGCTTCTGCAATTGGCAGCCGGAGCCGGTGCGTGCAGACCGCCTGACGGCGATCCTGGTGCACGGGCTCGAAGGCTCGTCGGAATCGCGTTACATCAAGGGAATCACAGCCAGAGCATGGGAAGCAGGATTCAACGTCGTGCGCATGAATATGCGCAATTGCGGCGACACCGACGAACTGACGCCGACGCTGTATCACTCCGGATTGTCATCGGATGTTGCAGCGGTGATGCGCCATTACGCCGGACGATTTGGGCTGGAGCGTGTAGCGCTGATTGGCTACTCGATGGGTGGCAACCTGGTGCTCAAGCTGGCTGGCGAGTGGGGCAGCGGGGCGCCTCTGTGCGCGGTTGCCACCGTGTGTCCGGCGATCGACCTGGCGGCAGGCTCTGCCGCATTGCACGAGCCCGTAAATCGAGGCTATGAATGGCATTTCCTGCGCGGGTTGATGCGGCGATACCGTCGGAAGGTTGCGCTCTTCCCCCATATCTACGCGACGGACGGCGTAGGCCCCATTCGGTCGTTGCGACAGTTTGACGACACGATTGTGGCCCGTTACTGCGGCTTTCGCGACGCCGACGATTACTACTACCGGGCAGCGAGCGCACGCGTCGTGGACAAGATTGAAGTCCCCACTCTGATCATTCGTGCGTTGGATGACCCTTTCGTTCGGATGTTGCGGGAGACCCGCGCCGCACTGCTTGCAAATCCCAACATTCTGTTGGTCGAGACTCAGCATGGAGGGCATTGCGCTTACCTCTCGCGTGACCGGGGCGACGACATTCATTGGGCTGAAGCCAGCATCATCCGCTACCTGATGCAGTTTGCCGGTGCGACGGAAGCGGCCGCCACTTTGCATGGAAGCTGATTGGGAGTTTGAGATCGGTGGCGATGCCCCCATTATCGAGGCGCATTGGAGAGGTTTCGTGGATTTACGCGCCGACCCGAAACGAGTCGCTGATCTCACGGAAGCCGGGCAGCTTCCGGGTCTTGGTGACACGCTCACACGATTGAACGCAATGAACTCGCCAGTGTGGACATGCAAAACCGACGTCTTCGCGCCGGGCCAGATTGATCCAGACGAACTCGACGCAGCGGGGGCGGAGGGAGCGCATGGCGTTGCTTGCTATATCGACCTGTTGATGCGTAGCGATCGACAATGGGATCTTCCGTTGAAGGCGGAACTGGCCTGCAGAGAGTTGTGCGCCCGACTGCGGGATACACCACTTCGTCGCTGCAGAGTGGATCTTGTTGTTCGCCGCGCGCATATTGAGCCCGAATTGAATGAGCTCGGCATGACGGCATATTTGACGGCTTGCGGCCAAACGGAGAGTGAAGCCAAGGCTAGACTCACGGAGTGTCTCTCGCTGTTTTCCGAAGTGATCGCTCCGGCGGCGGGGTGACTGATCGACCGTGAGGGATCCCGTTTCCGCGTGAGATCATTCAAAGCTACAATGTAGAAAAGCGGGCGAGTAGCTCAATCGGATAGAGCACCGGCCTTCTAAGCCGGGGGTTGTGGGTTCGATTCCCGCCTCGCCTACCACGCTTAAAAATCAACCACTTACGCTATCTTCCGTCCTGCCAGAAATCGTACAGGCCTGGGGTATTTCCTGCAACAGTAAAGCCATTCCGTTTTTCAATAAATATCCACTATAAAGTAGGAGGAGATTATGGGCCTGTCAAAAAGGATCATGGAACATCAAGAGGACCAGGTGAGGACCGCGACCGACATTGCGGTGGAGTCACACGTATTGACCCGCTGCGAATTTCACAATGAGATTTACGATGCGCAGGCGGGCGACAACACCCCGGCTTACATGCGCGGCAATCGCCTATTGTCATCGGGCGAGTTGCACGGTGTCTTTTCAGACCGCCGCGAAATGACAGACGCGATCAAGAGCGCCATTGAAGACTCGGCGATGGAATGCGGCTATTGCGCCAAGATGCGGGGCGATTAAGACGCCCTTCTATTTAGAGTGACAATCTCTTAATCACTCGGTCATAGACAGCGCATGATATGCGGATGATGCGACACCTCCGCTTGTGCATAGTCTCTGCACCGTCAAGGATGAGGACACTCCCCCTGCTGCCGCTGATCGATTGTGCGATTTGACTGGACTTGTAATAGGCGTTAGACGCCCCGCTAAAACGTGCCGTCGTTGGGTCTGCCCATCCTATTGTCTTGTCAGGGGTTGTGAAAGGTGCGATATGATCCTCCTGAAGCCTAAATGCCAGCCGCCGTTACCAATGCGCCGAAGAAAGACTGTCCGCCATTCTTGCGCTGGGCGGGCAGCAAACGACGTCTGCTACCGGTCCTCCAAACCTTCTGGACACAAAGGCACAAAAGATACATAGAACCGTTCGCGGGCTCCGCATGTCTGTTTTTCGCGATTAAACCGGCGAAAGCAATCCTCGGGGATCTGAATCCAGAACTAATCTCGACATACATTGAGGTCAAGTATCGTATTGATTCCGTACTGGAGGAGTTGAAGTCGCTGCCGCCAGCGAACAAACGGGAATACAAGCGGTTGCGCTCACTTGACCCATCGACACTGTCGCGCACGGCAAGGGCCGCGCGATTTATCTACCTGAACCGCTTTTGCTTCAACGGGATTTACCGCACCAACCTCCAGGGCCAATTCAACGTTCCTTACAGCGGGGATCGTTGTGGCGCTTTGCCACATGAGAAGATCTTCCAGACTTGCTCCAGCCGCTTGCGCGTGGCTCGGTTTGTGAATGGCGACTTTGAAGAGGTTCTGAAGCACGCAGAAAAAGGTGATTTGGTCTACATGGACCCCCCTTACGCAGTCCGGGCACGCCGCGTATTTCGCGAATACGACCCGAGCACCTTCACTCACGAGGACATCTCGCGATTGCGCTTTTGGATGGAACGATTAAACCGCGCTGGAATTAATTTTGTTGTGAGCTATGCCGAATCCGATGAAGCGGATGTTCTGAAACAAAGCTTTTCCTATGAGACGGTGGCCGTCCGCCGCAATGTTGCGGGTTTTGCTGCGCATCGTGCATGGACCAACGAGTTGCTCATCTCGAATATTTGAAGGACTGAATGCCGACCCTAAAGCCTACGCAGCCCGTGATTCCCCAAGTCATCCCTGCCGGACAGTTGCGTCAGCTCTCGCCCGAGGAAGTGAAGCCTAGCAGTAACAACCCGCGCCACCTGTTCGATCCCGATCAGCTGATGGATCTAAAGAAGAATATCGGTGAACATGGCGTCCTTGTTCCGATTACGGTCTATCAGGCGAAAGGGCAGGCCAAGTTTTCCATTCTTGACGGCGAGCGGAGATACAGATGTGTTGTCGAGCTGGTGAAGGAAGGGCGCGTCGGTAAGGACGGAACGCCATTCAAACTCCCCGCCAATATCGTCGAGCCGCCGACCAAAATTGCTGGTCTGCTCTACATGTTCTCCATCCACAATTACCGTGAAGCGTGGGAGTTGATGCCCACCGCCCTCAGCTTGAGGATTGTGATGGAAGATCTTGAGACAGATGACAACAAGGCGCTGAGTAAGTTGACCGGATTAAGCGATGCCCAGATCGAGCGCTGCAAGAAGCTGCTCAAGTTTCCGGAGCGCTTTCAGGAGATGTCGCTCGATCCCAACCCGCAGACGAGAATCCCGTCGAATTTCTGGATCGAAGCCCTGCCGGTAATTGACCTAGGTATCGCCACCAGTGAGCCGCTCAAGAAGCTGGGGCGCGACCGATCGACAGACAAGCTTGTAGAGAAATACCGCACTAAGAAGATCAAGAGCGTGATCCATTTCCGCCGGATCATGGAAAGCTACGAAACTTCCGAAGACGATCCACCGGTGCGTGCGAAAGTTCTGCGAAGAGTGGAGGAGTTCTTTCTCAATCCGAAGATAGAAACGCGGGAGGCATTTGACGAATTTGTCGTAGAGAAGCGGCGGGTCGAGAATGCGCTGGCCGCCTGTGACGGCTTCCTGACTCAACTGCGGCGCTTCAAGCTGAAGTACACGTCGAATGACGAAGAGCGGAAGAATCTCCGCAAAGCACTCAAGGAAGTGCGGGCATACTGCGAAAGCCTCGAAAATGCCCTCGAAGGAAGCGATGATCCCGAGGCGAAGCAAGACTGACCATGAGGCGGATAATTTTCAGTATGAGGGCCGCGCTGCGTTTTTGGGGCTATAAACCCCAACCTCTCTCCTTACTTTCTGTTACCAGCTGGATCAAGCAATTCGACAAGAAGGATCGGGGGCTCGCCATCAAGCTTCTCGATAATGTCATTTATCTGTCTGAATCCAGAACACGCGACATTCTAGTGGCACAAAACACGGAACTGATGAAGCGTTTGAAGGAGGCCGGTCTTCCCGCAAAGAAGCTGATTTATGTGTCATTTCATGAAGCAGGAAGCAGTAGCCCGGTTATGCTGAATCTTCTGAGAGACTCAGCCAACCTCGAACGAAGGGGCTGCAATTTCATTGACGGGCGCGATTCGCTCGGCCTTGTCAAGATGATGAATAAAGTCGGCGAAGGGGCGTTGATTTATGTCGATGACTTCATTGGCACCGGAAAGCAGTTCTGCGACGAGCGTGACTTCATCGCCAAGAACTTTGTTGGAACGTTTTCAGAGTTCGTAATCGCTCCGAGCATCTGTGAGGAAGCTTTTGAAAAACTGGACGCACGAGGTATTCAGGCATTCACTGGGCATAAGCACTTGAAGATCGAGCGGCCATTGCACGCGGAATCCACGATCTTCGACGAAGCACAGAGGAACCAGTTGGCCGCGGTGTGTAAACACATCGACAAATTTGGGCTTGGGTTCAAGGGCATTGCGACGATGGTGGTTTTGTACCGCAACGCACCCAACACGGTTCCAGTTATTTTCCGCGGCAACGTCAATCAACACCCCTATTTTGGGATTTTTCCGCGGGCAATGGATCTGCCTCTTTAAGGACTCCCTTTGAGCGTGAATGATAGTCCTAGTCTGGACTCTCCTGTTCTGATTCCACTGCGACACGAATATCATCCAGCGTCTTCCCCTCGTACATCCAATAGTCAGAGCCACTAACAGTACCCAAGGTATAGCCGCCGAGCTTATGCAGGGCAGCGAGCGCAGATGCCGACAGACTCATAACCTGTCCCGCGTACTCCACTTTGTTTCCACTGACCACGGTTGCATGAACATCTTCATCCCTAGATAGCGTGAGCACGGTACCCGGCTTAATGCCGATAGCGTCAAGGTTGATTCGGGCGCGTCTCTTCGTTTCAGCTTTCTCGGCCTTTTCAAACGCCTGCTCTTCCTCTTTCGGGATGTCAACCTTCCCTGGGGTAACCTCATTGAACGAACCCATCCTGATGGCGAGCACAATCTTCTCCGGGGCGACTTGAAAAAACTCCCGGTTCGGATTAACGCGCTTGTCCGAAAACAACTGATGCAGAGTCTTTTCCTTAGCAGCCATGTTCTCAACTTTTGCCGCGAAGTGGCATTGAAACGCGACCGGGACGCCCGTAGCAGAGCTGAGTGCCTTAATGCGCTCTTCTACCGGCCCCGTGGTGCACCCAATCTTCACAAGTCCCGGCATAAATGGGTTAGTTAGGACGTAGAGAATCCCGGAATCTTCCATTACACTCCCTCACCTGAACGACCCATCACTTGACCGTCAGCCGATTGACCACGCGCTGGTACACAACCCTTGGTATGCGAATGCTTCGATAGATCCTCTTGTGCAAAGACGCGGGGCGGACCAACACAATGACGCCTCGCTCCAGCTCAAACATTCGCGTCACAGTTTGCCGCGAATAGCCTGTCAAGCGGCAACCTCAACCACGGTGTAAGCTGCCTTTTCTTCCACTGGCTATCAGCCCTTAACCTCTTGTCCCTCGGGTTCGATCACTCAGCCGCCAAAGTGCCGTGCACGCTCGCCTTCCATTCGCTCATCAGAACCATTTCACAAGTGACGCTCGCACCGTCCTTGCCCACCAGTTCCAATTCGCCAGCGTGAACCACATCTTCGGCCTTGAAGCACTTTGACATCGCATCCAGCAACTTGCGCTTGTACGCGGTGTCCAGATTCCCTTCAAGTTGATCGCCCTTCATCTCCCAAACCAGAATGCGCTGCTTCTTGCCGGACTTCTGGTGCGCAAATATGAAGTCGGGGTAAACCCGATTCTTGCGCCAACCCTGAAGAGCATAGTTCCCGCCCTTGGCGACGTTGCGGTGCCACCAATCCAAGGCCGCTTGTTCATCCAAGTAACAGGCAAACTCCGCCTCATCCGTGTTGAAGTCTTCCTCATAGACGGGCGCAAAGATGCTCTTCTCTACGGGACCTCCCGATGATGGCCGCACCAATTTACGGGCCTTCTCAGGCCGTTCCGTCTCCATTGCCATTGGCAATTCCCATACGGCCCGGTCCGCACGCAACCTGAATTGAATCCGCTCTGCCGATACGTCACCGAAAAATTGCGCCTCTGCTAGCCGGTCACGCTCTTTCACCAGCCACTTGCGAAGCTCCTCAAGAATGTAGCCAGATGCACCGCCAAGGTCCGCATCGGTCAACCCGCGTCCGCGCAGCGCGGCAAGCAATTCCCCAATGAGGGCACGCGCCACCCAAGGATTCGGCAGAATATCCACCATCAGCCGGGTTGCGTACACGGTATCAAAACTCGTAGCTTCAACCACGGTTTGCCGTCCCGTCTCCTCAAGCCAATCCTTGCCGGTCCCGATGCCAACCCGCACAACGTAGCTCGCCTCCGCTGTGGGAGCCTTGGAGAGTTGTTCCACCAGCGGGTTGAGGTCAAGCGCCCCCCAATTCAGCCGGTACAAAACATCCTGCTCATAGTCGAGTGGGCGCGATGCCTTTCCTTGCACCCAATTCACCATTGGGAGGAAAATCCGCAGTGTGCGGAATTTATCTCGCCTTCGCACCTTGCGGGTAGACTGCTTGGCACTGGAACTCCCGTCACCCTCTTTCACCTTCCCTGCAAGGTCCGCCATGCCGTCTTTTTCCAATCCCGACTTGATGCTGTCCACCACCTCTTTTGTCGTCGCATGGTGGCAAAAAATGTAGCACTCATTCAGGACGGCCAATTCCTCTGGAACGTAAGTCGCCTCCGGCTGCCTCAGAATCCGCCCTATAAGCTGTGTCAGCGCATTGAGGTTGCGATTCGTTGCCAGCGTGCAAAGCACATAAGCAAACGGGCAATCCCAACCTTCCTGCAATGCCTGCTTGGTGATGATGACGCGCACGGGGCAAGTGGAACTCAGCAGGTCACTATTGCCTGGATTGCAGTCCACCTTCCCCGCATACATCGGCAACAGTGCCTTCAGCGCGTGCAGATTGTCCCCGTGGATGATGAGGTTGCCATTGAGAGACGGCTCCCCCACAGACCTCCCCGCATCCGGCACCAGTGGGCGGTACGGCACGGTCAAATGATGGTTGTAGACAAATTCTTTCCCTTTGAACTGAAGCTCTGGCATACGGCGAACGATCCTCTGTTTTTCTTTTGAAAGTCTACATCTCTGAGGCTCCGCGCCCCAGTTGGGTCTCGCATCCCTCAGAAAAGTTTGAGTTATGAGTAAATTCGGCGCGTAAGTGAGCCGTTCCGCTCCGACTTTGCGTTCCGCTCGTCCGTCCTGGTGGGTGACAATGCCCCCGGGGATTTTCGTTGCCGGACGTGTTCACGACCACATCGGTAGGCGAATGTGACTTTGGTGTGGGTCCCCGTGATCGCGCTCACAGTACAGGTCAAAAGCCGTTCGGTATTCTTCGTACGTTTTCCGCTGTAATCGAACGCTCATGGCTAGTCGCTATTTCCAGCGACGCGCCTACGTGCTTTGTAGCGCGGCTACGGGGCCTTGTGCGCAATATACCAACCATCATCAACAGGAAAAGAGGCAAGGATGGAAAACGTATCAGAGGCAATCAAAGGCGTGACCTCCGCGATAAAGGACGGTCTTGTCACGCAATCGGTGACCCTAGATTTGGGCGAGAACACCGGAGAATGGCCGGGACTGTGTGTGGCGCTCCACGGCACGCCGGATGACCACTCCGTAAAGGTCCACGTGTTTCACGATGGATTTGACCGTCTCTTGATCGCAATCACTGCGCACACGGCAGCACTGAACAACATTGCCAAGGCTATCAACGGAGTCAACAAGACTGTGGGCGCTCTGAAGAAGGCAAAATGAAAAAGCTGAGATATATCCGTTTCGTTGGTTGCAAGCCAGCGCCGGAAAAAATATGCGAGAAGTGCGGTAAGAACTCCGGAATCATTCACACGCTTGCCACGGACACCCGAGCTGACTCAACCCTCCCCGTGTTGCACATGATGAGCGAGCGTCTTGAGGTTTGCTTGGAGTGTGCCGAGTCTCTTGTTTACCGGACGGACAAGGGGATGCCCACTTGGGCTGAAACCCAAAGTCTTGACGGCGGACTCGGTATGGACGGGTGGACAAGTCGCTGGCACGCGGAGGACTGGAATCGATGACTCTCACGATTGAAGACCTGAAACTGCAAAAACGTTGGGTCTTGTGGAAGCTGGAGAAGCGTGACGGCAAAGATACCAAAGTCCCATACCAATCAAACGGTGCCCATGCCGCATCTGACAACCCCGCAACGTGGGGCACGTATGCGGAGCTATCTGCCCACGTGCATCGCTTCAGCGGCGTTGGGTGCGTGCTTGGTGATGTTGATGGCTTGCCCTTGTGCGGGGTTGATATTGACAGCTGCTGTGATGCACAGACAGGCAAATTCACAAAAGAGTCAAAGGCAATTGTCATTAACCTTGACAGCTACAGTGAGTACAGCCCGAGCGGAACCGGTGCTCACATACTCATGCTTGGCACGTTGCGTTCCCGCAAAGGCATCAAGCTGCCATTCATGGGCGCCAAGGCCGTGGAACTGTATGACAGCGGACGCTATTTGACATTCACCGGGCGTCATCTTCCAAAGACGCCCAATGCTGTCCTTGAGCGTGACAACGCTGTCAATGAGCTGTATGACCGGGTGTTGGCTAGCAAAGCAAAAAGCCCGGGGCTGACGGTCTGCATCTCAGTGTCTGAGGAAGAGCGGCTCTCGCTGTTGATGGCCGGTGACATGAGCTTGTATCACGATGACCACAGCACGGCGGACTTTGCATTGTGCTGCCTTTTAGCGAAGAAGCACGATTGCAATGCATTCAAGATGGATGATGACTTCAGGAAGTCCGGCTTGTGGAGGGATAAGTGGGAGCGTGATGACTACCGGGAAGGCACCATTGCGCGCGCTATCAAAGCTGTGGCGCGTGAAATTCCCATTGTGTTTGAAGATGACCCGGACGGACTGGCAGAGGACCGTGAGTTGGAGTATTTGGTCAGCTCGTGGTTTCCCAAGGGCGAAGTGTCACTCATTGGAGCACCAAGCGGAGCGGGGAAGACTAGCTTTGGCTTGAACTTTCTGGAGGCACTCCGCAATGGCACGTGAAGTGTGGGGGCACCCTGCCAAGGCGCGTGACTACCGCGTTTTGAGTCACGATAGAAGCAAGCGGAGCATTGTGAGCACCGTGAAGTCATTGGGGCTGCCCGTGAGTGAAGTCTTGCCCCGTGTCATCAGGCTGACCACAAAACAACAATTGGCAAATCCGGCTGAGGTGTTTGCCGCGTGTCTCGACAACAACCCGGGCGTTGAAGTGTGGTTCATCGAAGGACTCGACATGTGGATTCCCGAGATGAACAAAATGGATGTTGTTGCGCCAATCCTGGACGGGCTGCAACGGCTTGCCACTTTGCACGATGTTGCCGTGATCGCCACTGTGGGGTCACCGAAACAGAAAGGCAAAGACAAGTACACAGGCCGTGATGCGCTGTTTGGCAGTGCAGCCCTTGCACGCAAATCCGAAACCATTGTCACGGTTGGATGGACCAATGACGATGACCCAAACAGCGTGCGCAAGGTTGTGGTGATGCCACGGACGGGGCAGTCTGAGACGCTGTTCTTCACTTGGCTCAATGGCCGGTTTGACCAGACAACGGAGCCACAGGCGGTATTCAACAGCGGCACAGACACAAACCGCTCCTTGATGGAAGTTGCACTTGCTAGGTTCCCGGAGGACATGCCAGTCACGTATGTGCCTAGCTTTGGCTCTGAGCGGGCATTCTACCGTTGGAGAGAATGGGCGGCCAACAACGGGCTTATCCGCAAGATAAAGAACCGCTGGTATTGGCAGTGCGTGGCAGTGTCGGAGTGGAGACAGACCCATACACTGACAGGCGGTGCAAGGCTTTTGGCGAGCTAAGTTATTGATTCCACACAGGGGATGTACTGTGTACCACGATTAATGTTTGTGTGTGTATATATGCAAAGAGATATGTACACACACAGACTCCCTCACATGGGTGCGCCCGAAAAAATCACATGGGGGGTAGGGGTTGTAATCTCCACTGGCGATGCCCTGTAGCCCTCCGCCGATCAATTTGGACCATATACGTCCAATTATCAAAAACAGTAAAAACCGTCTGAAAGCAAAGGTTTGCGGCAAGTATAATCCCTCGCATGAATCCCTCCTATTCAGACATCGCGCTGTGTGTGAAGCGGCATCACGGCTTCGTTCCAAAGACTTGCTGGATAGCGCACGTCAAGGAACTTAACGGACTCTATGTGCGTGTTGCGACGAATAGAAAGAGTCGGGCCACGAGGATGGTCCCTTGCCCGCCCGAGAAACGGAAAGCCATCGAAGATTGCTTCCGGAAGTTGAGCCTGCTTTCCTAAACCGCAACGTCTAAGCCGTCACCGAGGAACCGAAAATGAGACTTGAAACTGAGCTAATCTCGAACCGCCTTCTCAAGTGCCACGACGCCATTACAGCAAAGAAGACCCCCGACACCGTAGCGCCGAGCGACCTTCTCCCATACGGCCAATTGTGCAAGGACGTGGGCCTTTCCGATCTAACCCGCGTGGTAGGCATCTTTCTTGGAGAACTCGCCGAATGGTGCCAAGGGAACGGCCTCCCGCCACTGAATAGCCTTGCAATCAATGCTGAAGAGATGAAGCCGGGGCCGGGCTACAAAGACGCCGTGGGGTGCAGCGAAATCAACTGGTGGAACGAAGTGAAGGCGTGCATTGGGGCTAAATACCCGGCCCGCATTTCCTAGCCGCTTGCTCTTAGTTCTGTGAGTAGTCGTTCCCACCCGCACACTCGAAATGGAATTTATTCCGGTCCCCGTACGGAAAAGATCCCATGTGGGCTAGGGCGGAGAACTCTGCTTGATGAGGTATTGCACTTCAGACCAGACTTCATTGAGCACCAACTCGCCCACGCTGTCAAAGACCCGAATGGTCGAGCGTACAACCGCACTGCTTTTCTGGCAGAGCGTCGCGAGATGATGCAAGCTTGGGCCGACTATCTGGACAAACTGAAATCCTGAGTTCCATTGAAGCCTGAACTTGAGTCCAGAGGCTAATCGCCCGTTTCAGCTTTCACCAACTCAGGTCGCCGTTCGCCCGCACTTTTCTGGTCGCATTCAATGTCCAACAGCCTGCCGTGCCATGTCATTTTTTGGCGCATCCGCCATTTCTGGCGGACAGCGCGAATTCGCAGAACCTGCTGTGCCATGCCGTTCCGCGCATACATCGTGGTGTTCGCTGCGTCTTAATAAATGTCAAAACTGCGAGATAGATTTCGACGATGTGGTGCTAATATGGGTGTCCTTAGTGGAACTCATCCAAGGAGGACACTCGTGCCGGAAACGAAAGAATTCAAGCTCCCAAAGGATTTTCAAATAACGGTCGTTAACGATGAGGCGAAGGGTGCGGTCATGAGGAACGTTGCGACTGTACAGGCCGGTGGCATAAGCGGAACGAATTGTGCGTTAAGCGGCGGGAAGTTTAGTCCGAACGATTTTCATTGCAAAGACAAGGATGAAGAATAAGCTCCATCCTGAACGATCACCTGTCATATCATAGTCTGAGTTTTAGCAGAATGGTGCAGCATTGGTCAGCTGCTGAGCCAACGGGGGATAATTGCTCCAACTCCACGAGTCAGTTACAAAAAGCCCGGCTCTCATTCGAATTGAACTTAGGAGGAGATGATGGTTGAATCGAAGGTATTCAAGCTCCCAAAGGAATTTCAAATAACGCTCGTTAACAAGAAGGCGACGGGTGCGGTCGTGAGGAACATTGCGATCGAGAAAGCTGCTACAGTTTCCGGAACCGCGGGTTGTGTAATGACGGGCCCTCCCGAAAATCCCAACGATTTCCAGTGCAGCGATACGGATTAGCGTGCCTGAATTCCCGGAAGATTACCCTATTCCTTTCGTTTTGCGAGTTGCAGCAGAATGGTGCCGCATCGACGAGGTTCCCCGCTCTGATGATGGTGTCATCCGCTACATGAAGCGCGCTTCGCTCACGGGATCTACCGCATTCACGGGAGAGCATGAGGACGTGCAATTCACAGACATTGGTCTGTCGGGATGATCTTAGTTCTTTCCAACCAAGAAGACGCCCACGTATCCACGGTGACAAAGGAACTAGACAGGCGAGGTGCGATTTATACGGTATTAGATCCCGCGCTTTTCCCGTCTGATGTCGAATGCGTTGTCGAGAATTGTGGCGAGAGAATTGAAGCGAGGTTGGAAGCACCTTCAATTTCAATCAGCTTGAGTGATGTTCGCTCGGTCTGGGTACGTCGTCCGGGAAAGTTTGTCCTCCCGGACCGGTTGTCTCAGGGCGAAGCGAAATGGCTACGTACAGAGTGCGAGCACTTATTCGACGGGATTTGGGAGAACCTCCGTGCGTTCTGGATAAGCGAACCTCGTAGAATCAACTGCGCCAGTCGAAAGTTGCTTCAACTTCAGACCGCGTCAGCAATTGGCCTTAAGATACCGCGTTTCTTGATCACGAACTCTCCTCAACGGGCGGGAGAATTCATCGACGCTTGCCCGAAGGGCACGATCGTAAAGGGGCTAGCGTCCCCGGCATTAATGACCGAAGATCAATGTGCTTATCTTTACACCCATCTCGTGTCTCAGAGCGATCTGAGATACCTTGATTCTGTCCGGTATGGTCCGAATTTCTTTCAGGAGTTCTTGCTGAAGCGACTAGACATTCGCGTAACCGTGGTCGGAACGAAGGTCTTTTCAATCGGCATCGATGCGACGAATGAAGAGTCAGGTAAGGTCGATTTCCGACGGGCGGAGGTTTTCGATTTACCACATTTTCCTCTGGAGCTTCCCCAACGAATGAACGATGCCTGCGTTCAGTTAGTGCAAGAACTCGGCTTGCAGTTTGGCGCAATTGATCTGATTCAGACGGAAACGGACGAATACTACTTTCTAGAGATAAATCCGAACGGGCAATGGCTTTGGTTGGAATGGATGACAGAAATTCCGATCTCCAAGGCCATCTGTGATCTGCTCATCTCTGCAGGATGACTCTATTGATCTGAGTCGATCGCTATGTCTCCGATATGAAGTGAAAGTGTATCTCCCTTTCGATTGAAGTATGCACGCGTGGCTATAAGGTGTATCTCTCCGCCAATGTTGAGATGCGACAGGTGCTCCGCAATCGATGGCGGAATCTTGACGATGGTCTTTCCTATATCCACCGAAACTGATGTTGCAGGCTGAGAATCAGGCATAGAGAGATCATAAATCTTGTGAATGATCTGTATGCGCTCGCCGCAGATTTCGACGACCTTCAGCATTCCGATGTTTCTGGGAAATGGAATTCATCGTGACAGCCGTATGGACGCCTGATTGCCGTTATTTCAGCCAGACTTCTCTGCAATTGCTCCGTGCATCCCGCGCGAGATGCTTCTGATGCAGGGAATTCGTTCGTTTGGCAATGTAGGCTCAATCTCATCATCGTGATTTAGGTAACAGAGGATCACCCAAAACGCGAATCAAGGGTTCAGACTGCCCTCGTCCCAAGCTCTCATTTGCTTGACACCTTCCGGATCTGAGTCGTTTTTGCCTGATTGCGTTTGCACTACGTGCGGTAAGGAAATCTGCAAACGGGGTCCCCTATTTCGCCGGGGGCCGTAGGGTGCCAAGCCCCCTGAGGGAGCGTCGCGGCGAATATCCTGACTTGACACCCGGTCACTGTGCAGCTGAGACCTAGGTCAACCCTAAAGTGTCTGCGAACTCGCTGAATAAGGCGGGAGATGGCGTGGCCCAGAGGACTCCATACCCCGCCTTATGTCGTCTGTCACGAGCGCCAATAATGTAACCGGCATCGCTTCAGGTGGCGACTGAGGTGTTCGAAGTGATTACGCGGACCGTTCGGCTTGCGCCGTTTGTGAAGTCGAACCTCTGTCGTGCACTCTTCGCACAGGGCAAAGCGAAGCCAAGCAAGACGTGGCAAGTAGTTGCCACGTTATTTTAAAGTCCCTTCAGAAGATCGGACATCTTGGTGTCCAATCCCCGTGCAATTACTTGCAACGTAATCACCCCGATGTCCCTCTTCCCTTGTTCGATATCGGAAATATGCGTGCGACCCATGTCGAGGTTGACAGCCATGTCCGTCTGAGTCCAGCCCTTCTCCTTGCGATGACTCCTTATTCGCTGACCGAGTTCTAGGAGGGTCTTGTTTTTTCGGGTGAACGTCTCGGGCTCCCAAATGCAGTCCTCCACCCCCGTGTAGTTCAATGCAAAGTGCACGTCTTGGCCGGACTCTTTAATCACGAATCGGCTAACAACCGCTTGTGGGGTGGAATGTGCGCCAGTTTCCGACAGGCGCCCCCACTGCTCATACAGCTCGGACTGCCCTTTGAATGCTCTATTTTTTTTATCCTTTTCAAAGGCCTCCCTAAATTCAGTCGCTTCTTTAACACCATCGTCTTTGCTCAGCCAGACCCTTTGGAGGTTGGGGTCACCGAGCATGTAGTGTGCGAAGACGGAGGTTTCAATCGCATCCCTTAGGATCGAGCGCGCTTCTTCCATACATCGACTGAATACAAGTTCCATGCTCACCCGAATCTTTGCGTGAGCGTTGAGAAAGAGTACTAGCGGGACCATTCGGGTGGTATCCGTGGCCCTTGCCATGTCCTGAAATTCTGTGAACAGAATGAGGTCAAGCAAGCCGAAAAATCGCCAGAGATTTGGGGAGCCTTGGACCCCGGCAAAAAAGTTGTTTCTCTTGGCTCGTAAATAGGGCCGGTAGTGTTCGGGAACTGTGACGCGTTCAAACGGCAATAACAGATCGTCTTCGTTGGGTGTTGGCTCGTTCATGCTTGTCCGTCCGTTTCGATGCGCGCGCGAGAATTTGGCAGGCGAGCCGGTGAAGTATTGCCAACTCGCCCACTCGTTATTTTGAGAGTAGACTAACGCGCTCATGCACGGCCTGAAGGTCCGCTGTCATAAGGTTTGCGTATCGTCTAGTCATCTCCAACGTTGAATGACCGAGCACCTTCTGCAAATGGAACACAGACCCGCCGCGCCTGAGATAGTTAACCGCGAATGTGTGTCGGAATGCGTGCAATGTGCGTCCAGGAGGGGTAAATCCTAGCTGCTTGCAGAGCAGCTTCACATCCCGGAGGGCGTTACGGCGACTCCAATGCCCCTCTGTTCGGCTGGCAAATAGAAGCGAGTCCGGCTGGCGGTCACGCTCCTTGCAGTAACGGAACAGGACTCTCCGCAGTTGGAAACTGAAAGGGACAACTCTCTGCTTTCTTCCCTTGCCGTCAAGCGTAACGAGCAAGTCCTCCATGTTGATGTCGGAGACGCGCAAAGACAATGCTTCCGAGATGCGGCCCCCAGTGTCCAAAAGGAACAAGATGAGAAGATGCAATCGCCGTTGGTAGTTCCCTTTGGGCTTCCACTCGATGAGCCGCTTGACCTGCAAATCGGTGAATGTGGGCAGCACCAGATGGGGCTCTCTCAGTTGGGGGATTCGCGGGTGATTGCAACCCGCGCCGCATTTTTGTTCCGAGCCGCTGCTCCAATGCAGGTAAGCATTCACGCACCGGAGCACCGTGTTGACGCCTGTCTCTTTGAGGCCCTTCTCCCGCATCCGCACAATGAGGACCCTCAGGTCCGCTTGCGTGGGAACTTCCGATGGCAGCCATTTCAGGCACCGCCTGTACCATTCAATTGTTGCCGGGGTCACATTTGTGAGGCATTGCCGTTCGCGAATAAATTGCTCGAAACGCGGTCCCATGATTCCTCCAAGCCGGGGGTTAAAATTGGAGGAAGCTCTTGTAAGTTGTTGATTTTATGGGCGAGTAGCTCAATCGGATAGAGCACCGGCCTTCTAAGCCGGGGGTTGTGGGTTCGATTCCCGCCTCGCCTACCATTTGACTCAAAAGGGATTGCCGATTCGGCAATCCCTTTTTCATTCGTGGTTTCATGGATCCACTCCCGAGGGGATCTTATGGGGGCCCGGGAGAATTCCCGAAAAAGCCGGGCAACATTGCTAGACTCGTTCAAGGTCGCCGCTTCAGTAGAATTTCCCAGCGCAACCGAAATACGTGGTTGGCACGTTTTTGCCGATTTCGGGCTCGGGCGCGTGCAATTTCATCCCCCGTTTTGATTCGATGCGATGAACCAAATCTTCAGCGCTGCGGGATGAGCGCGCCGTACGTGCAAAGGGATCATTCTGATTTGGCAGGTCAATGGGCTCAAGCTCGGAGGTCACGTCTACACCCGGGGGGACATCTGTGAGATATTTTGCCGCATTGGCAACTGCGGGCGTGCTGGTTGCAGCCGGTTGCCTTGGTCAGGATGTGGACACGCAAGTTTTGCATTCGCTTCACTGGCGGCTGATCGGCTCCTTTCGCGGCGGTCGCGTTAGCGCAGTCGCGGGCGTACCCGGTGATCCCAACATCTACTACTTCGGTACGCCCGGCGGCGGTATCTGGAAGTCGACGGACGCGGGCCGGGTTTGGGAACCCATCTTCGACAAGGAGCGGGTCGCCTCCATAGGGGCACTTGCTGTGGCGCCCTCGGATTCCAAAATCATCTACGCCGGCACGGGGGAGCAGACGCCGGGGAAGGGCGTCTACAAATCCTCCGACGAAGGCAAGACCTGGACCCGCGCGGGACTTGAAGACACGCGGTTCATCCAGGCAATCATCGTGGATCCGCAGAACTCCGACATTCTGGTCGCGGGCGCCAATTCGATTGGCGTATATGTTTTCGCGCGCCCCTATCCGAAGAATGATCTTTCCATCCCGCGAGGCGTCTTCAAGTCCACTGACGGCGGCAAGACATGGAAGCAGACTCTCAACAAGGACGACTCCGCGGGCGTATTCGATATGGTGGCTGACCCGGATGATCCGCATGTCCTGTACGCTTCGCTGTTGATGCCTGCGCCGGAGCCTGACTCCGAGAAGAAGGAGAGCGGCGCCACCGCGAAGGAGAAAGAGCCGGAAGACACCTCGGTAATTTACAAATCCACTGATGAAGGCTCGACATGGGCTCCGCTGGTTTCAAAAGGGCTGCCCGAGACGGGCCGTGGTCGGCTCGGCATTGCGGTTGCTCCGCACACCCGGGGCAAGAGGCTTTATGCCGTGATCGAACAGGGATTCTTCCGCTCGGACAATGGTGGTGAAACGTGGAGCAAGTCGACGCAGGATCCGCGTATTCTGGGCAGTAGTTACTTTAGCCGGATATTTGTTGATACGAAGAACCCTGACGTTCTCTACATGGCACAAACCTCGCTTTACCGCTCGACGGACGGAGGACACACGTTTGAGGCGTTCGTCGGCGCACCGTCGGGCGACGACTTTCATGTGCTCTGGATCGACCCAACGAACCCGGGCCGAATGCTACTCGGTGTTGATCAGGGAGCCATCCTGAGCGTGGATGCGGGAAAGACCTGGAGCACCTGGTACAACCAGCCGACGGGTCAGTTTTACCACATCACGACGGACGACCAGTTCCCGTATCGCACCTATGCTGCCCAGCAGGACAGCGGCACGCAGTCAGTACCTAGCCGCAGCGATAATGGCGAAATTACCGAGCACGACGACGAGCCGGTGGGCGGATTTGAGTTTTGCAACATTGCGCCCGACCCGCTGCATCCGAACTGGATTTATTCGGGCGGCTGGTTCGGATCCGTTGTCCGATACGACAGCAGGACCGGACAGATTGCGACCGTCTTCGAAAAAGGGAACCGGTACCGTGCAAGCCAGATGCCGCCACTGCTTTTTTCTCCACATGATCCGCACACCCTCTACTTCGCCACGCAGTACGTGATGAAAACGACGGACGAAGGAAGGACGTGGGACACGATCAGCCCGGACCTGACGGAGTGGAAGAATCCGGATGGAGCGAAGCCCGCTCAAGGTGCGCCGCGGCCGCCGGCGATTGAGGCTCTCGCGATTTCGCCCATTGACGCAGGCGAAATGTGGGTTTCGACGACCAATAGGCTTGTGCAACTCACGCGCGATGGCGGCGCGCATTGGCAAAAGGTGACTCCGCCGGGGGTCGACAAACCGTCAGAGATCCTCTATGCGGAGCCCTCACACTTTGTTGCCGGCGAGGCCTTCCTGACGGTCGGAACAAGCCGGCAGGCGGTGCTTCCAGAGATCCTGCGCACGCGCGACTTTGGTGCTACGTGGCAATCGATCGTGAATGGACTGCCCACGGACGAAAGCGTTCTTGTGGTGCGCGAAGACACGGTACGCAAAGGGCTGCTGTTTGCGGGAACCGCTTCGACCGTCTATGTCTCTTTCGACGATGGCGATCACTGGCATCCGCTCACCTTGAATCTGCCTGCTTCTTCGGTTACAGACATCGATGTGCACGGAGACGACCTGGCGATTTCAACCTATGGGCGCGGACTCTGGATACTTGATGATATTTCGCCGATTCGCAATCTCACATCTGAGATGCTCGCCGCTCCGGTACAACTGCTGCCGCCGGCGACTGCGATGCGAGTTCGCTGGGATAACTGGGAAGATACGCCGCTGCCCATTGAAACGCCGACCGCGAAGAATCCAGTGGATGGTGTTTTGCTCGACTACTACCTCAAGACTGCGCATCCCGGCGCGGCACAGATCACCATTCGTGATGCCGGCGGCAACGTGATTCGCAGATACACGGGAAACATGAGTGAGCCCAGGCTGCCGCCGCCAAATGTGCCCGAATACTGGTTTGAAAAGACGGAGTCTGTTGACGGTTCGGCGGGGCTGCACCGCTTTGTGTGGGATCTGCGATACGACTCGCCCAAGGCGCTGCCGGCTTCTTACTACGGGCCGATCCTGCAATACACCGAGTACACGCTGGCCGATCATGCGATTCCACATGAAACCCCAAGGCAGCAACCGCAAGGTCCCTTGGTTGTGCCGGGAAACTATACCGTCGAGCTTGCGGTGGACGGACAAACCTATCGGCAGCCACTTAACGTCAAGCTCGATCCTCGTGTGCACGCGTCGAATGAGGATCTGGAGGTTCAACTGGTGCAGGCGCGGCGGCTCGTAAGTGGAATGAGAGTTTCCTACGACGAGTACGAGATGCTCGAGGCCCTGACAAAGGCGATTGAAGGCAAGAAGAAGGAGAAGTTGGAGACCGCCGAGTTGGACAAGCAAATCAAGACGGTTGCTGAGGGCACGCACGAGCAGCCCGGCCTGGGTCCGGTAAATCGCGACCTCGGGCGCCTCTTGTTTGGAATCGAGTCAGCCGATCAGCGTCCCTCGGCTCCCCAGTTGCAAGCCATCGAAGAAGAGTGTGGCGCACTGACCAAATCGCTGGCACTCTGGAAGCAGCTAAACGACGGACTCGCGAAACAGAATCCGCTGAATTTGCCCGTGGATACCGAGGTGCCTTCAACCGGTTGCGCTCAATAGCGACGTGATCGCCAGAAATCACGGTCAGATGCTCCGACGCGACATCAATGTTGTACGCACGGTGCCCACCGGCGTCTGCGGAGTGATCGCGTCTCCAGCCATCCGCTAAATGTTTTCGACTTTTTTATTCTTAAGGGATTGACCAATGTGGATTGGAGGGTACTCGCATTCTGCGAAAACCCACTCACGGTCCTTCCCATCGATAAGAGCTGAATCAAACAGAATTACTGTCTTGCAGTGTCCGCAACGAAAGCCAAGGTGTCCTCTGTCCCAATTCGTCTTTTTGAACCAGCCAAGGTCGGTTTGCGATATTTTCAGCGTGCTTTTGCAGCTTGCGCATACGACCTTTTGTGACCATTCGGGTCCGACTGAAACGATTTCCATGACTAGCTCCTCTTGCATTTTCTTGGTCTGCTGCTCCGTTGGGCTTCGGCGCCGGACAGGCATCGCAGGACTTCGTCACACGGGGAAACCGAAGTAGTCGAATCCTCTTCTGTCCAAGTGTTAGCGATTGTAATCGACTGCGGGACGTCCCAGACAAGTGGATTTCGTGTGGACTTGCGTGAGCCGAATTGGAGGAGGGGTTTTCGGAAAAACGCCGAGTGTGCCAATGAGGAATTGGATTCCTTTCACACATCATGCCTGGTATTGCTCGTCGCTCACTTTTTCCATCCAATCGACGGTTTTGCCATCGAGCTTCTCCTGAATCGCGATGTGCGTCATCGCCGTCGTTGGCGCCGCGCCGTGCCAATGCTTCTCTCCGGGTGCGAACCAGAGGACATCGCCCGGCCGGATTTCCTCGATCGGTCCACCCCACTGCTGCGCCCTGCCACAGCCGGACGTGACAACGAGCGTTTGGCCGAGCGGATGCGTATGCCATGCCGTTCGTGCTCCTGGTTCGAAGGTGACGTGCGCGCCAACGACGCGCGCCGGATCGGGTGCCGAGAATAGCGGGTCGACGCGCACGGTGCCCGTGAACCAGTCCGCCGGTCCCTTTCCTGAAGGCTGGGAGCCCGCTTTTTTGATCTCCATGGTCTTGTCCTCGGTGTATAAGTTGTTTTGGAACCGCTAAGTCGCGATACACAGGAAGCAACTCGTCGGTTGAATCAGCTCTTAACGGTGCGCGGCGAGATTCTAACAGTTGCGGAGCGCGCCCGCTCGCTGATCATCGGGGCGAGGTAAGGGCTTCCCTTGTATTTCTCACGGTACGCATCGTCGATGTCGTCGTTGATCGGTCCATCCACTCTTTCGAACGCCACTTCTTTCGTCATTCCGGCAGCCGCGATGCGACCCGCCCTCTGGCGAACGGCGGCGTTGTACCAGCGAGACTTTTGTCCGTTGTAGCCGCGCACGTAGAGAGCGCCGTCGACTGTTATGGACCAGATCCAGGTCGGGGTGCCATAGGTTTTCCCGTCCTCGCGGAATGGTGAGATGTGCAAATCATCGGACTCCGCGATCTTGCGCAGTTCCTCGTTTGACCACGCGCTCATTTCCGTTTCTCCTTTGTGCCTTTCCGTGTGTGCCTTACATCACTAGCGGTATGTCATGCGCTCTACTGCCTCCGGGTAGCGATCGCCGTGTACAGGGATATTTGCAGTGGCCGTGTCGATTTCGTAAAGGTCATCCGCGCCAAGTACCAGGTTAATTGCGCCGATGTTTTCTTCGACGCGTTCCAGCTTGGTAGTGCCGGGAATTGGAACGATCCAGGGCTTTCGAGCTAATAGCCATGCGAGAGCGATTTGAGCTGCCGTTGCGTTCTTCTGCGCAGCGAAAGCCTGGAGAAGATCGACAAGAGCACGATTGGCTTTACGCGCCTCAGGTGTGAAGCGGGGAAAACTGCCGCGGTTGTCTTCTTTGTCGAACTGCGTGTTCTCCGTGATCGTCCCGGTAAGATATCCCCGGCCGAGAGGGCTGTAAGGAACGAACCCGATTCCGAGTTCTTCGAGTAGAGGCAATATTTCTTCTTCCGGGCGCTTCCACCACAGTGAGTATTCACTCTGAACTGCGGTCACCGGCTGAACGGTGTGAGCGCGGCGAATGGTCTGCGCTCCAGCTTCCGACAATCCAAAGTGCTTGACTTTGCCTTGTTGAATGAGGTCTTGCACAGCGCCCGCGACTTCTTCGATTGGCACATCTGGATCGACGCGGTGTTGATACAGAAGATCGATAGTTTCGACGCGAAGTCTCTGGAGTGATCCCTCGACACTCTGCTTGATGTACTCCGGCCGACTATTCAGACCCATTGGATGTGGATCTTGCTGAGACCCGAATTGGAAGCCGAACTTCGTGGCAATGATGACTTTGTCTCGCATAGGGGCAAGAGCTTCGCCGACCACATCTTCATTCACGAACGGACCGTACACCTGGGCGGTATCGAAGAAGTTGATGCCGTGATCGACTGCTCCGCGCATGACTGCAATCATTTCTTCCTTGGTCCCCGCTACTGCGCCGTGACCAGCGCTCATCCTCATGCAGCCTAATCCGATGGCCGATACTTCCAGACCGCTCTTTCCGAGCTTTCGCATTTGCATTGATCACCTCTAATATCTGAAAGCGAATTACTCAAGCGTCGAATCCCCGCGAGCACCGCTTAATAGTGTTCCCAGGTGACCGACCAATGTTCGTCGGGCCGAGTTGACTTAATGATCAGGCGACCGTCCGGGTTTAGCTGGTAAACGCGTGGAAGGTCTTTCCCTACGAGGAGGTCGCGCGTGTTGGATCCCTGCACGTGATGGGTCAATGTGTGCGTTGCTTCATCCACGTCGTAGCTGCCGAACGAAGCCTCGTACCCATCCTGGACATACTGGTTCGATTGAGTGTTCGCCGACTTCGGGTACATAAGTTGCACCGACATGTGGCCATCGGACGTGTAGATTAGCATCCCCTGTGGCTGTACGGTGTTCGCAGACTTGCCATCCGGCCCTGGCGAATCGATGTGCGCGAGGTGCCAGGCACCGACGAGCCTTTCCCGATCGGTGCGTGGCGTCTTCATTGACTGAGCCTGAGTAAGATTGGAGATCGCCATAAAAACAACGAATGCACCGCCGCACCGACTTTTCATTTTCAATTTCTCCCGCCGACGGCGCTCACCGGCCGTTGATCGCCCTCAGCGCCCAACCATTTTTTGGAGCTGCGCGGGGTAACGCTCCCCTTGCACCTCAATGCCGGATACCGCGTTCTCAATGTTGCGCAGGTCGTCGCTGGTCAACTCGACGCCTGCCGCACCCAGGTTCTCTTCCAGCCGATGCAACTTCGTCGTGCCCGGAATCGGAACGATCCACGGCTTCTGCGCCAGAAGCCAGGCAAGTGCGATCTGCGCATTGGTTACACCCTTCTGCACTGCAATTGTGCCGAGCACATCCACCAGGTTCTGATTTGCCTTCCGATTTTCCGCGGAGAAGCGCGGAACTACATTGCGAAAATCGGTGCTATCGAACGTCGTACTTTCGTTGATTGCGCCAGTCAAGAAGCCTTTGCCGAGCGGACTGAACGGGACAAAGCCAATCCCAAGCTCTTCGAGCGTCGGCAGAATCTCCCTCTCCGGTTCTCTCCACCAAAGTGAATACTCACTTTGAAGAGCCGTCACAGGCTGCACCGCGTGGGCTTGTCGAATGGTTTGCGCGCCGGCTTCCGACATGCCGAAATGCTTGACCTTGCCCTCTGCAATCAATTTCTTCACTGTGCCGGCGACATCTTCGATCGGGACCGCCGGATCCACACGATGTTGATACAGCAGATCAATGACATCGGTTTTCAACCGCTTCAGAGATGCCTCGGTGACTTCACGAATGTGTTCCGGTCTGCTATCAAGCCCCAGCGGCGGCTTTCCTTCTTTAAAACCAAACTTGGTTGCGATTATGACCTTGTTTCGAACAGGTGCCAGCGCCTCGCCAACAAGTTCTTCATTCAGGTACGGGCCGTAGGCTTCTGCTGTGTCGAAAAACGTAACACCACCTTCATAAGCGGCACGGATCAGCTTGATCCCCTGTTCCTTTTCTGTCGCCGGGCCGTATCCGAAACTCAACCCCATACATCCAAGGCCCAGGGCTGAAACCTCAAGGCCGCTCTTTCCCAATTTCCGCTTCTGCATCCGTTTTTCTCCTGAACTGTGTTCAAAACCTTGGTTAGACTGAGCCGTCCGGCGTCCAGCCGAGCGACTCTTCCTCACTCTGACTTCAGCGAAGCCATATCGATTGAGAAGCGGTACTTCACATCCGACTTGAGCAGCCTCTCGTACGCTTCGTTGACCTTCTGGATCGGGATGACTTCAATGTCGGAAGTAATGTTGTGCTTGCCGCAGAAGTCCAGCATCTCCTGGGTTTCGGGGAGACCGCCGATTGGAGAACCCGAAAGGCTGCGGCGTCCGAAGATGAGCCCGAAAACGGCGACGGGCAGCGGCTTATTCGGCGCGCCCACCATGGTGATGTTGCCGTCGCGGCGAAGCAACTGGATATAGGCGTTGATGTCATGTTCTGCGGCCACGGCGTCGAGGATGAAGTCGAAACTCCCAGCATGTTTTGCCATCTCATCGGCATTCTTCGATATGACCACCTCATCCGCGCCGAGGCGAAGTGCGTCGTCCTTCTTGCTGGGCGAAGTGGTGAACACCACCGTGTGGGCACCGAAAGCGTGCGCAAACTTGACGCCCATGTGACCCAGACCGCCGAGACCGACGACGCCAACTTTCTTCCCCTTGGTCACGCCCCAGTGCCGCATCGGCGAGTAGGTAGTAATCCCGGCGCAGAGCAGAGGCGCGGCTCCAGCGAGATCGAGGTTCGATGGAACGCGGAGCACAAAGCGCTCGGTGACGACAATGCTGTCAGAGTACCCGCCGTACGTTACGCCTCCGGTGTGCTTGTCGGGGAAGTTATACGTGAGAGTCATATTCGGACAGAACTGCTCAAAGCCGGCCTTGCACTCAGGGCATGTGCTATCCGAATCCACCAGGCAGCCGACCGCGGCTAGATCTCCCGGCTTGAACTTGGTGACAGCCGAGCCAACCTTCGTGACACGGCCGACGATCTCATGGCCGGGAACGCACGGGTAGACGGTGGGCATCACTTCTTTCCATTCGTTCCGGGCCTGGTGGAGATCTGAGTGGCAGATGCCGCAGAAGAGGATTTCGATCTGCACGTCGTGCTCCGTGGGTTCGCGGCGAGCGATCGTGGCGGAAGCAAACGGCGATGTTGCGCTGGCGACGGAATAAGCTTTTGCCTTGTACATGAAGTGACCTCAACTCTCTCGGTGTAAGCGGAGCAACTTGCTCCGAAGTCAGACTACGAAAGAAGGCTCCTCGAGCGGTATCCTGATTCTGCCAATCTATTGCCTAATTCTGTCGATGCATGGATTTTTGTGCACAACTCTGCGAATTCGGCGTTAACTTGATCTTGGAGGATCAGGATCGTGAAACGCTTTAAACACAAGGCTGCGAGCGCGAATCAAAGCGTGATCGTGGCGCGTAAGGAGCTGGCTCGCAAGATTGCCGATCGCGCGATTGCGGAAGGAGATGCTCTCACCGAAGTTCCCGGTTTGCGCCTCTACCGCCGCTCCGTCACTACGGCCTGCGCCTCGGCGGCTTATGAGCCCAGTCTGGTTGTCTTTCTGCAGGGACAAAAGCGCATCAATGTTGGCAAGACGACGTACGTATGCGACGGCTCGAACTTCCTTCTGACCTCGGTCGATCTTCCGGTCGTCAGCCAGGTGATTTCGGCAACCGAGAAACAACCGATGCTTGGTTTGATTCTCAAACTCGAAATGCCGGCAGTCCGCGAAATTCTGTCGCAGCAGGAGTTTCATCTGCGCGAGGAATCGGCTGACGCGCGCGCCATGGCCGTCGGCGTCACTTCGCTTGAACTCCTCGACGCATGTTCGCGACTCGTCGATCTCCTTGACACTCCCCAGGACATTCCAATTCTCAGCGCCTTGATCCAGCGCGAAATTATCTATCGATTGCTGCGCAGTCCGCAGGGGAAACATCTCCGCGCCATCGCCACGCTCGGCGAGCAGAGCCACCGAACGGCCAAGGCGGTTGAATGGCTAAGGATGAATTACGCCAAGCCGCTGCGCGTTGAGGAACTCGCGACCATGGCGCGGATGGGCGTATCGACATTGCATCATCAATTCCGTTCGCTCACCGCCATGAGCCCTCTGCAATACCAGAAACAACTTCGTTTGCACGTTGCCCGAGAACGCATGCTCAGTGAAGGTCTGGATGCAGCAACTGCAGCCTTTGAAGTTGGCTATGAAAGCGCGAGCCAGTTCAACCGGGAATACAGCCGGTTTTTTGGCGATCCGCCGATGCGCGATATCAAGGCCCGTCGTCTCGCCATTGCCGCAACAAGTCACGGATGACGACAGCCGAGTCGCGCGCCTCCAAATTCCATTACCGCTTCAGTCTGCGCCAATCCAGCCTTCAGGGATGCGTCGCGCCGCGACACTTGCAGAGCTGTCGGGCTATGCAGCAATAAAATTGATACGAATCGACGGATCCTCTCACTATTTAATCGACGAATTGTCGGAAGATCGAGGACCATCTCAAATCGGTTCGGTCCTTGTTACGGCAGGATCCTGGCGGACTGAACAATGCATTCTTCCCGTGAAACAGGCCGACCATCCATAACCCAACGCGATGAGTGGGATGTCGCATTCCGAACCTGCGTTCGTTCGGGCGGTTTGCTCCTGCTTCTTCTCTTGCTTTGGCTATGAAGGCGGCGTACCGACGAATGGAGAAGCGGAACCGGGCTAGAGTCCGGTGTAAATCTGCAGTGGAGCCCAGAAGAATGGCTTGCGAAACTCACCCTTCGCATGAAGCAGTTCGAGCTTGGCGTTGCGCAGCGCCGCGGCGGGCGGCATTCCATCTTCCAGGCCCTGATACAGCGAACCCATCAGCCGCGGTGTGGATTCGTCGCTGACTTCCCACAACCCGCCGATCACGTTGTGCGCACCCGCGCGCATAAATGCCCACGCCAGGCCCACCAGGCCTTCTCCAACGTAGGACCGCGTGCCGCCCCCATAGCAGGCAGAGACAGTGACCAGGCGCGCATGTATGGGGCGCTGCATGATGTCACGTGCGTGCAGCTTGAACGAATCCTCCTCGGCTGTGGCGCGCGAGAGGATGATGGCCGAGTCCAGAGGATCTGTGCGGCTGGCAACGCCGTGAGCAACAAAGTGGATGTAGGCAAACTGTTGCGGCTCGCTTTCAAGATAGGCGCCCGCCGTCGCCCGCTCGCGCGCAAAGATCATCTCGTCCTGGGTAGGGAAGTGCTTCTCAATTTGCTTCATCTCGCTTGCGGCATTCGGCAGGTCTGGATAGTCGGGGTTGGGCGAAACGGCATCTCCAAACAGGAGCAGCTTGTTTCCGGATTGTTCCGACACCCTAGCCGAAGCCAGAAGGTGCAGAGATGGCGCGGAAATCAAGGTCGCGTCCTCAATCCAATAGTGCGGGCTTGGCTCTGGAGCAATGAGCGTTTCGAAATTTAGCTCGCTGAGTACGCCGTCGTTCAGGACCACTACGGTCGACGCGGGCCGAATGAGTTCACGAGCCGGCGCGATCAGTGTTCGATAAAGTGCAACGCCGTCGCTATTGGAGGCCTCTAGCGGGTCGCTCAAACCGAGCAGCGCTTTGCCGTATCTCTTGACCATCGGCTCGATCTTGCTCCGCGCGGGAAGCGTGTACATTCTGGTCTTCGCCGGCGTGATTGCCCAGAGATACGACTCGCGCTCGCCGAGCCAGTAAAAGAGCAGGGTTGCATTTGTTTTGCGCGCGATCTCGCCTGGGCGTAAGGAAATATTCATGGATGAGCGAACATCGGAGCTAACCCCAAGCCCCTGCTCCAGCGTTCGAGCGCGGCTGCGGTCGGCAAGGACAAGCGCTTCGTCAGCTTTGTGCTGCGCGACGAGAAAGTGAATGTAGTCGTCGTAGATGCCGGTAGCGTTGGCGAGGAAAGGAAGCTTCGATTCCTCGTTTTTCAGTTCTGCACGTGCAGCTTCGAAGGTCCCGAGCGAAGTCCGATACATCCGATCAACGTCCACTGCCCTGTCTTCTGATTCGTAGAGCCGGGCCAACTCATGTTCTGCTCCGAACCGCATCGAGGTCTGGCTCGCTGGGTCCTTCTCGACAACGCGGAAGAGTGCTTCCGCGTCTTTGTCGTTGCGGCTGGCTGCTGCGATTCTGGCCCGCGCGAAAATTACATCCAATGCGTCGAGGCGATTGCTGTCGGCGTTCAACAATGGACCGAGTTGCTGGAGGTAGCCGTTTGCTTCTCCCAGTTTGCCGGCATCGATCGAAGCATGCGCAAGATCTTCAAGAGCGTCAACGATGTCTTCCTTGCTTTCGATCTGTTTCGCCAAATCGAGGGCCTGATGGTATGAACGCACCGCACGCTCGAAGTCGCGGGTATCCTGATAAATATGTCCGGCAGTGATCAGCCACTTGATCGCAACGTCGGTCACCCCGAGCGCTGTCGCGCGCCTTTCGGCATCTAGAAGCAATTCCTGCGATCTCTCGTCATCTCCAAGTTGGTAATAAGCCCACCCGAGATTGCCTGACGCGCTTTGCGCGAGATCTTCCCCACCTAATGCTTGGGCCTCACGATATGCAGCGCGAGACCAGTCCACTGCTTCGTCGTAGTGATCGGTCTGTAGGCAGGTCCAACCCAGGTTCAAAAGTGCGGTTGTTTCTAACCATCGGTCATGATGTGTACGAGCAAAGAAGAGACTATCGAGCAGAAGTTGGCGCGCTTCTGAGGCATGTCCTTGCTCCATGGCCAGGATGCCGCGTGCTCTAAGTACTCCTCCGCAATTCGCTTGCACAGCTCTCGAACAGATGCTCTCTGCTTCCACGAGTTTTTGGTTGGCTTCCGCGAACTGTTGTAAATGGGTGAGAGCAACACCTTCGATCGTCAGCTTTTGAATCAGCGTGTCTGGATCGTGTGCAGAAGGGGTAAGCGTGGAGAGAATGCGAAGCGCATCCTCGCTCAGCCCCCGCCACACCATGGCCTCGGCTTCCAATAATTGGAACTTGGAGGCCAACGTAGGATCGGAGGCAAGATGTCGATGGGAACCCTGTGCGGCTTGCAGTTGGCACTTTTCGAGATAGCCGCGAAGGAAGAGCTGCCTGGCATCGGAATATTCGGTTTGGGCGTTGAGGGGATGGCTATCTTGCAATGGGAACAGCAGCAGCAGACAGAATGCAAAAAGATAAGGCCCGAGGTGAACAACAGGCCGTTGGCTGCCAAACCGAAACATGATTCGAGCCTTCAGGCTGTATTGGAGTCCAGCCGATCCATCGACTTAAGTTTAATCGACCGGAAGATTCGATCAAAGCGAAAGTGCTCGAGCGATTGGAACGCAGCTGCGCAGTTCTGACAGAATTGAAAACCCAAAATAACACGACATCGATGCTACGCAGCTGATTTTTCCGCTTCGCGTTTTTCTCCAGGCGGCTTCTGTTGTTGATCCGAAAACGGGCCCTGGTTCGGTCTATGGTCTAGATGTACCGTTCGTCTTGCCAACGCCGCCGTCAAGGTTTCCGGCGCCTACGCAACCCATCACCATTTTGATCATGGTCAGGGTAATGGTTGTGGCTCTTGGAGCTCCCGTAGGCGTCCCGAAATCCGATTCCTCGACGTTCAGGATTGCTAGATAGATCTTGCCAAAGTTCGGGACGTCGATTACATGGCCGAAGCTTCGACCCGGATAGCCGCCTTCCACCTTGTTGACCAACGAGCATTTGATCGACCCCGGCTTGCCTGCACTCGATGGGGCTTGATTGTAGTGCGCAGCGATTTCCGCCGGGAGATCCTTCAGGCCTTTCACACCTTCCCGCTGAGCGGTGACACGCTTCTGAAATTCTCGATCGCTCAAATAGCCGGCATCTTTCTTCGGCTTCGGACCCAGCATGTCCAGATTCAGACTCATCTTCAATTCGTGTCCGGCGATACGCAGATTTTCAAACCGTGTACCGAGGAATGTCACAGTGGGAACATATCCAATCGGGGGATGATCCGTGGATATCTGACAAACAATGCGATCGGCCGTCACGATGTCCAGCACGTTCAGGTCTTCGATCACCGCCGTGGTCAAGGTGTTCCATCCGTGATCAGTTTTCGGGTCGGGGTTGCCTCCCACCTGGGTATAGGCGGAGCGAAACGAGACTACTCCCCCGAGCCGGTAGTTCTCCACGTGCTGAGAGACATATCCGCCACGCTCGTTAAGCTTCACATAGGTCGGAGGCTTGACTTCCTGGATGAGCGGCAGGGTCAGATCTCCGGACAGGGCCTCAGCCTCTGCGTTGTAGTCGTGATATCTCTTGGGTGGATCTGGCATCGCGGCGGCTCCTCTTTTCCAAAGCATAGTCGAAGCTCTCACTCGTCAAAGTGTATATCGAGAATGCGCCGGTCAATCTCGGTTCGCGTTCCTTTTGCATCTGTACCGGAAATTGCAAGCGTATACGAACCTGGCGCCAGCCCTGCGCCGGGAATCACGAGGGAAACAGTTCCGTCTCCGGCCGATCCGGCTTGTGCGGAGGTTACACTCCTTGTCCAAAGCTGCTTACCCTGAGGATCGTACAAATCGAAGGCATAAGAAGCATAGCCGGAGTCCTGCGGAAGCTCAATCGAAAGTGCTGCTCCACGTGTGCGGTCAGCTCCCACTGGGGTGTGCGCACTTCCTCGGGTCCCGGCATGAAAAGCCGTAGACGGCAGTACACTCGGTTCGCTGGCGGCCTTGCGCAGCGATGGGATCGTGGATAGATTCTGATACGAAACAAGTGCCAGCAATGCGGCAAAGGCAGGAACGGCGAAGGCTGGCCGCAGCCAGGATTGCCAGTCGAATGTCTTCTTGATTGGCCGCGTCGGTTCTCGCTGTGAAGGCACCGGGGAAGCCGCGACAAGCCCGGGCAGTTCGCCTTTGGCGATGTTGATGAAAGTGGACCCGGCGCGTAGATCGAGTGCGCACTCGGGACAACCAAATGCGTGTTCCTCGAAGGAATCCCGGAGCTCCGGCGTCAGCTCATTCAGGAGGTATCGTTCCGCCGCCATTTCTTTTATTGCTTCGTTATGATCCATCGAATCAGTACCTCAATTGAACGGCCCAGACTTTCCAAAGAACCGGCGTTACAAGATGGTGAACCCGGTCATTAAATCGTTTCAGCCGGCCTCGCATTTATCCCAAGGTCCATCCGCTTGAGATACTCGACCTTGAAGACCTGCTTGGCTCGATGCAAGAGGACGCGGAGATACTCCCGATCGACGCCAAACTCGCGGCAGACATCCTCGCGATCGCGCTCTTCAAGGAAAACGGCCTTTAGCAAGGAGCGATCGCGCACTGGCAATTCAAGCAGAATCTCCCGAACCTTTGCTTTCAATTGGGTCGCTGCGATCACGCTGACAACGTCCGCGCCCGTCGCCTGAGGTTCAGGGCTGCCTTCTTCATCGAGGGACTGGCTTCGGCTGGAAGTCCGGTAGTGCTCCAGGAGAACGTTGTTGCACACCGTGTTCACAAAGGCCCCGAAAGACTCCGGCCGGCGCAGCGCGTTCTCTCTGCGCAGCGTGGCGAGCACCCGGGCAAAGGTCTCCTGGCGCACGTCTTCGATGGCCTGTGGGGACTTGAGGCGCGAGCGAAGTTTCAGTTGGAGCAGTTCGGTGAAATAGCCGACGAAATGCTCCTGGGTAACCTGGTCCCCGGCGCACAAATTTTCGATGTAACTTGCATCGAACGCACGAAATTGCAAAGCAGTCTCCGCCAACACGAGAGGACGTAAGTATAGCATTGGCGTCACTTGCGCATCGTGACGCCGGGGTTGGCGCGCGCAGGTGCGGTTGCGGTTTTGCGTTGGCAGGGCGCTCCGCGAAGCTGGTTCTGGAAGGGGCACTGATTTCATCTCAATACTGTCGACCCCGGGAGGTCGGTTCTCCGAACAGGCATGATCCCACTCGCATTCGACCTGGTTTCTGATGCGCATGTTGTACCAATTCGACAGCGGACGGGCGGGCGAAGGCCGGGTTTCGCTTTAAAATCACGTCGTCCATCTGGCAGGCCATTTTCGAAATAGCCTGCCAGTGGAAAATCAAGCCGACCCAGCCCGTGGTGAGCCAGATCGACAAGGGTAGAGAGAACCAAAGGCTGAAACCCCTGAAACGAACAATCAATCTGGCAAGGGCGCCGCTGCGCAGCTTGAACCGCAAATGTTCAAACAGACCTGAACCCGTATGCTTCGCGGCAGAGAGATGTCTCACTTGCCAACCTGCAGGTTTGAATTCAGCGGAATTCAAGGTTTTGGCGATTTCAATCATTGCGTTACAACTCCACTTTTCGGGGCTGCCGACGGAGTTTCCACCTTAGAAAACTCCGTCCGCATTGGGGGAGGACTTTCAATCTTGCCCAGTCCTCAGGATTTTCATAAGACCGCTGAAACGGCTGGCTCCGTGGCACCGGCAAGCGGAAACTCCGTCGCCATTCCATCGCGATCGACAGGTTCCATCCCGTTGGAATGAGAATTCGTCGATGCAGAGGAGTAGAAACCAGCCACTCTTGCCAACACGAAAGCCAGAAAGCGGTGTCGGGGATCTGTTTTCGTGGAATGCCGCCGCACGGTGGAATGGAGATGGCGCTGCCTAATCAAAATTCCACCATTCGTTTCTGTCTCCATGAGATATGAGGAGGTCTTCGGAAATTCAGTCGTGACGACCGACTCGATCGTGCGTGGAAAATCGAGTTGTGAGTCCTCGATACGGATATCGGACTCGACGACATTGCCCCACACGGGAGTCCAGTTTGGCGCACCCGCGGGCGGGGGAGAATTCCACGACAGGATGGCTCGCACCCTGGGCTGAAACCTCTCTGAACAGAGTTCGTCTGCGGGAATGATTTGCAACCTCACCTCATGCACTACCGATCTCGGCAAATGTGCGTCGATGGCATTCACGGAGCGCATTCCCTGGTCGAGCCACATCGAACCGCCGTCATAAGAAAGATAGAAGCGGACGAACTCCTCTGAACCATGGATAAGGGCATCGCTGGAGTAACCGAAGGCCTGTTTGATGTCGACTGTTGCGCAGAGCTGCTCGCATTGACCGTCGTAGCCAACCCGGGAGATGCATTCATAGGTTGTGTCCTCCTCAATCTTGAGGACCGCAATAAACGAAGCGGAAGGGACCTTTCCGAAATAGTTTGGGTTCGCCAGCAAGAGCGCCCGGAGTTTTTGTCGTGCCTGTTCAGGCGAAAGCTGAGCCAGGGCAATCAACTCCAAAGCAGGCCGAGTTGATGGAGCGAAGGGAATAACTGCGGGGGAGTTCATATCCATTCCTCTCAAACCTTGCGATTCAACCAAATCTTGTCTCGCTTGTTCCGTAATCGTGCGCGAAGCCAATCACAGCCCAAACATTCTGGTGCTACCCGCAGATAGAACAGGGCGTGCGTCCGCGAGGGGCTTGACTTACGAGGGATAGTGCCACCTGGCCGCGTGCCGTTTCACGGGATCGGATAAATTAGGGAATTTTGGGAAGCCGCCTACCTCTTCCCAACCATTGCCGAGGATTCGGCGGCCGAGTGGTGCAGTTTAGAGCGAACAAGTTGTAAGCGGAGGGGATGGGAAGTCTGGGCGGAAAATCTTCTCGAGCGACACCCGGCAAAATCGAGGCAAGTGCCTTCAAAAGTTAGACTTGTGCCTCAGAGGCAGTATCCCAAACGTAACCACCCCACCTGGAAGAGTAAGTTACCTGGCCCCAAACCTATGCTAGCCTAACCACACTTTTCGATGAAACTCCGAAGGTTTGCGTCCTTGGGCTGCCGAGCCAATTGTGGCGTGACGATGAAATGATTGAGGAACCGGAATGCGAAGGCCGGCCGTTCACCGCAGGGTAGCACCGGAGAACATTCCCGCGCCGGCACGAGATTCATGTCGCGCGCGTGGGTTTCGGCTTGGATTTTTGGCCCTGATCGTCATTTGCAATGCAATCCCTGCAATCTCAGATTCTACTCGGCTGGCAGAGCTAACCACGGTTCGTCAAATCCGCCACCTCAAAACTTCCACCCCGGGTGGGATCGGAGTGCATTTGCGCGGCGTTGTCACTTATTACGACGCGGTCGCACCCAATCTCTTCCTGCAGGATGCGACGGGTGGAATCTGGGTCGATCTGCGAAACTCCGCCGCCAAGCCTCCATTGCCCGGGCAGATGATCGACCTTCTAGGAGTCGTCAGTTTCGGATTCAGCCAATACATTGCGAATCCTCATTGGATAGTCGTAGGGAGTTCGGCTCCGCCAAAGCCGCAACCTATCACCTTCGACGATGCAGAGACTGGTTCATTCGACGGCGAATGGGTACAGATGGATGGCGTGGTGCGCTCGTTCGTCCAGCAGGCTGAAGGAAGTGTATTGGTGATCGACGTTGCGACGCCAACCGGCGCGTTCAAGGTTCGAGTTCCCGACTACCATGGTCGATTTCCAATGGACTTGGTGGATGCGAGGGTTCGCTTTCACGGCGTCTGCGGAGCCGCCTTCAACAGCCGCAATCAGCTCGTCTCGTTTCATATCTTCATGCCGTCGTTGAAGAACCTGCAAGTGCTTGAGGCTCCGTCCAAGGATGCTTTTGCAGTCCCGGCGATTCCCATTGCAGATGTCCGGCGGTATTCGGCAGATCTTTCTGGCGATCACCGGGTAAAGATTATCGGTACGGTGACAGCCCGCTTTCCTCTGCTCGGAATCTTCATAACCGACGGCTCGGGCGGTCTCTACGCCGAGAGCCAGGACGGGTCCCCAATTAAGGAAGGTGACCAGGTCGAAGTGATTGGATTTCCTGCGGCAGGCAGTTTCAGTCCTGTCCTGAAATCTGCGAGCATTCGGCCCACCGGAAAACACGTTCTCCCAACCATCGCCTCGGTCAGCGGCCAGGCCGCCCTCAAGGGTACGTATGACGCCCAGCTCATCAACATCACCGGGAGGCTCCGATCTTATCGAAAGCGTCTTAATCGGCAGGAACTCGTGGTTGAGTCTGACGACCACGTTACATTCGAGGCCAGTTTCGCGCGTTCGGGCGGACCCGATTTGACCGTCGAAGAGGGAAGCCGGATATCGCTGACCGGAATCTGTGCGGTCAAAGCAGACGAGAATGGCAGTCCGTCTGAGTTTGAAGTCGTCCTCCGTTCGCCGGAGGACATCCGCGTAGTTTCTCCGCCTCCATGGTTTGACGCCCAGGTAGCTGCCGACATTGTCTCGGGGTTGATCTTCTCGACGCTGGCGGTGATTGTCTGGGTTCTGATTCTCCGCAGACGCGTCCGCAAACAGACGGTGATCATCACCGAAAAGCTGAGGAACGAAATGGCGCTCGAAGAACGATATCGCAATATCTTCGAACGCAATCTGACTGGGCTTTACGTAGCCTCAGACGGCAGAATCCTGGACTGTAACGATGCCTGCGCCCGCATTCTCGGATACAAAGGGCGCCATGAACTGCTTGGCAACAGCACGCGGGCAGAACAAATCGTTCAGAAGTTCCATGAAAGTGTGTCCGATGCAAGTTTCACAGTCGGAACCGAACAATCGTTCCAGCGGCTTGATGGAACGCAGGGCTGGGTACTCTGCAGCCTTAGAGCGGTCGGCGGCAAAGTCGACGGCAGCCAGGCATTCGAGGGTTCCCTGGTCGATATCACCGAACGCAAACTTGCCGAAGATAGAATCCAGTTTCTAGCTTACTTCGATTCCCTGACCAACTTACCCAATCGAACCCTCGTCCAGGACAGGTTATCCAAAGGCATCGCCGGAGCGAAACGCAAGCGTGAAAAGCTGGGAGTGCTCCATCTCGATATCGATAACTTCAAGATCATCAATGATTGTCTCGGGCACTCGCGGGGCGATGAACTGCTGCAGGCCGTTGCTCAAAGACTGCAGGCGTGTGCTCGGGACGAAGACACAGTAGCGCGGTTGGGCGGCGATGAATTCCTGCTCGCTCTCGGGCCAATCGGTTCGCATGATGACGCAGCGATCGTAGCGGAGCGAGTGGCACGCGAACTCCTCCCACCCTTCAATCTCAATGGCAATTCGCTCAGCGTCACATGCAGTATCGGAATCAGCATCTTTCCCGAGCATGGTGGCGATGCGGAGACACTCATCAAGAACGCTGACGCGGCGATGTATGCCTCCAAGAGCCGGGGTCGCAATACTTTCAGCTTCTTTTCGGAAGAAATGACAGCGCAGGCCATTGAACGCCTTCAACTCGGCAACAGCATGCGCGGCGCCCTCGACCGCGATGAGTTCCATCTCGTGTTTCAGCCCGAATTCAATCTACGAACTGGTGCCGTCTCTTGCTGGGAAGCGCTCATCCGATGGAAGCACCCAGAGCTGGGATTGGTTGCTCCCGACAAATTCATTCCGATTGCCGAGGCCAACGGCATGATCGTTCCCATAGGCGAGTGGGTGCTGAGGACAGCGTGCCTTCATGCTCGCGGGTGGCACAGCACCGGCAATAAAGTTCCGGTAGCTGTGAACGTCTCGGCCGTTCAATTTCGCCAGATCGGCTTTTGCGATCTGATCAGGAGAGTTTTGAAAGAGACGGAGTTGGATCCTGAATATCTTGAACTTGAGATTACCGAAAGCCTGTTGCTCGCCACGGAAGACATGCGTTTCGAAGTTCTCAGGCAATTGAAAACACTGGGCGTCAAACTTGCAATCGACGACTTTGGAACGGGATATTCCAGTCTTAGTTACATAAAACAGCTTCCCGTCAGCAAGCTGAAGATCGATCGCAGCTTCATCCACGACCTGCATCGGAACGGCAATGACGTGGCAATCGTTGCAGCGATCATTCAGATGGCAAAATGCCTAAATCTCAGGGTCACGGCCGAAGGCGTCGAAAATGAACAGCAGTTGCAGTTCTTGCGCGGGCAGACGTGCGACGACGTGCAGGGATTCCTCTTCAGCAAGCCCCTCAGAGCCGATCAAATGGATTTCCAGAGCCGCAAGGCGTCCGCCCTGTTCGAGATCCTTTCCATGGGCGCTGCCAGTTGAGAGTCGCGTCGAACCCTCTCGAATTGAGACTATTCTGTAGTTTGGTTTGAGAGCTTGTCTCTGCGTGTGCAGAAGTCGGTCGCAGCGGTGGCAGTTTCGGCATTCGTGTTTGTGATGAACACCACCGCCAGCTGATCCGCGTAGCTCATCCGGAGGCAGGGCTGAAAGCGAAGCAGTTGCACGAGCGGGGAGTTCGCTTGCGCAATCACCAGGTTCGCCTTCAGAAGATCGGCATCAGAATCCCAACCTGGATAGCCGTCCCAAGTCTCGGACGAGCGAATTACCTTCTCGACGCCAAAGTCAGTATTGCGGCCGTACATGCTAACCGGCTTGTTTAGCGACCAGATCAAGAAGCCGCCCCAGTTGTAATCGTTGTATATCGGTCCACCCCAGCCCTGTTGCTTCATGACCTCAACGGCTCGAACCGGCAAGTCATTCTCGAGTTTCACTTGCAATTGACGGTTATTGACGCCCATGGCGACAAATGCGAGCAGCACATACAGAACGGTAGCTGAAACCGCGATGGGCAGTGCGAACCCCAGGGTTACAGGATCGTCCTCGGGATGTTTTGCCAGACCGGCGGAGAGAATGGCGCTTCCCGCGATGGCTAGCATCCAAATGTCTCGTTGCGACCGGAATGAGATAACAATCGAGACAGCCAGAAGTATCATTTCAAAAAACATGGCCCGTCGCGCTTTCGCCAGCACCGCGGTAGCGGCGAGAGCTATGAGCAGGAGACACCAGTCATCGAGACTGCGAAATGAGATCGCCGAGAGTTCCATGATCTGGGGCAGAGAGGCCGCTTGCTGAACAAGGTCGTAAGCAACTTTGTAGATTGTCCATCCGTAGGGATTTAAGAGTGTCGCCGCAACGCAAGCGAGGAAGATGCCGACCATGGTTCGCGCAGTAAGGTTCGTCTTAATCGCTGACCACCATCGCGCGACTACCGATTCCGTCAGGGCGATCCCCAACAACAGAAGTCCGTCTACGAACTGGATATGGATATTTGTCCAAAGAGCGAAAATGACCGGCAGCCAGAGTAATTCACGGGTCTTGCCTGTCTGACGCACTCTCATAAGAATGTTGAGCTCAAGGGCAAAGAAGAGGACAGTGAGTAGCCACGGACGCGGAGTGAAAAGGCGCCCCATGGTGTACATCGCTAGAAACGTGATTCCAACCCCGAGCGTGAAGTCGGAGTTCAACCGTTTCACGAGGTGATGAACAGCCGCCGCAATCGCTACGGCCATTGTCGAACTGTAAACAACAATTCCAATCAGTCCGAGTTTCTGAAACAACCAGAAAAGGATCAGTTCGAAAAGCCAGCTGTAGGCTGCCCAGGGTTTCCCGGAGGCGAACGTCGAGAACAATTCGGTGTGGGGAATGGTTCCGTGCTGGGCGATCCATTGCCCTACGCGCAGGTGCCACCACACATCCGTATCATCCACTTCATCCATCCGAAGCACAAAGAACACGGGAGTGGCATAGAGGACGGCCATGACGATCGCACGCTGACAACGCACCACCCAGGAGCGAGCTTCGATCGGTTTGGTCGTTATCGTCGGATTCAACGCGCATCCCCTTCTATCGTGCTGTAAACCGGGATCAGGGTAGTCGGTCGCTCTACCACGCAACAACGACCAGTTACATCCAGCAATGTCGTGTGAATTTTACGGCACCTTGTAACTCTCGGGCGAAGGGCACGCGGATATCCGCGACGCAAACATTTTATCTCAAAAGCATTCTCGACAACGGGTTTGCAAGCTTAGGACGCCGCTGAGCCCAATACGATCTCCGTGGTTGTCGTGTGCCGGTGAAAAAGCGGGCTGTGGGCGATTGCGCTGTGTTAGGAGGATCCAGACGGGACTCCATCGCCATCGTCTGGCGAGGTCCACGCAGCACGTTCGGTATTCAGGGAGGACAAATGCACGAGCCGGAGATCCATGATCTCCGGCTCGTGTAGTCAAGATTTCTTGCCGCCTCAACTGATGTTGTTGGGGATCAGTCGGGCTGCGCTGAACTGCGATGCCAGACTCCCGAAGATGGCATCCAAGGCATCTGGCGTGCCAGGGGGGGTCGGGCAGGCGCCTCCGCCGGTTGCTGTGGAATCCGAGTAGAAATACGAGGGTTGACTCGCCATCTCCTGCATCGTCTGGCATGGGGTAATGTTCGTGCCGGTCGGATTCGTCTTGCTTTTAGCATCTGACGCACAACCGGACCCTGGGGACCCATAGGCAACTGTGTAGACTGCGGTGCCCTGGCTTGATGCATAGTTTGCTGCGGCGACGGCCTGGGCGCATTGATCCTGCAGGGATGGGTAGGTAGCCCCGTTATTGGTAGCCGGCTGGCCAGAGGAGTTGAGCATGCAATAGCCTCCCGGCAGATTGCACTTGTTGGTTCCGCCACCGGAATCGGCGTCGCCGTCGCTGAGGATGATCAAGACGTTCTTGGTGTTTGCATATGTCGCCGATTCGTTCGCCAGCGAAGACTGGGCCGCATAGATCACGCCCGCATAATACGTGCCCGCGCCACCGGGAGTGTTCATGCCGCAATTGCCGCTGTTCGATGTGGCCGCGACAATAGTTGAGCTGGTTGTGCTAGGCAACGAGCCACCTTTGCCATTCGTCGAGCTATAGTTAGTCGCGTAGTTAGTGATCTGGTATGTGGTTGTCGCACTCGATAAGGTCGACCACGAGGTGCCCGCTGCGGGGGTAGTGTAAGACTCGATTTGCGGATTGTTTCCCTTGCAGTTGGTGTCATCGGACACCTGGCTCGTTTCAATGGCTGGGAAGGTGAACAGGCTCACACGGTCAAACGGCGTGCAGGAGGTGCTAGTGAATCCAGCTGCACAAGGGGTTAGGCCCTCGAGCAAAGTCTGGACTCCATCCAGGGCGCAGTAGATCCTCGTTTTGCCGCAGTTCGGATCGGTGTCCTTGGTGCTCATGGACTCCGTTGTATCGACGACAATTGCCACATTCACTTGCTGCGGTGGACCGCTCTGCATGGCTGCAGTTGCAACCGCGTTAAGTTTGATGCCAGTTGGTGGAGTCTGCTTCCAGAACATCAGCGCCCTGATGAAGAAGGTCGGTACGGTGGCTTGCTGCTGGACCTGGATTACGTTTTCGAAAGCCCCACCGGTGCCAACAGGCGCCACGCACCCCACACCCACCAGGGGAGAATCCGTTACACACTTGAATGTGGTTTGGACTGCGGCGTTAGGCAGATTTCCAGTTGCGTTGGCTCCGACGGTTGGGGTTTGAAGGGAGCTGAACGCATTCACTTCGGCTGTGACCGAAGCATTGGTGGCGCCGGAAAGTGTCATCGCATACGCGCCCGCCAGTGCGGCCGCATCGGTCGAGGCCTGCAGTTGACGGTAACAAACATAGGCGTGACCGAGGTCGACGCACAATCCGGCTGCGCCCATGAACAGTGTGATCAGGAGGGCCATCCACGGAATGACCTGGCCGTTCTCATTGCGAAGGATCTTAATAAGGTTCTTCTTCATTGGACCGCCTCGGCAATCTGTGAGCTGATAGCGCACGATAATGCTCTGATGTTGTATATGGACAGCGAACAGGGATAGGTAGCTTGAACCGTGGCGATTGCTCCAGCCGGCATCAGTGCGTTGTTTGCTCCACCGGCAGCTGTGCAGGACACAGTCGATTTGTTTGTGCCGTAGGTGTTGCCATTGATGATGATGGTTAGACCGATGTTCTGCGTGGCCAAGCCGGGAGCTGCGCTGTCAATGGCCGTGACGGTGTCTGCGCATGGGTCGGTCATCCCGCGCTCCGCCGCCAGGACACGTCCACCGCTGCTCAAGGCCTCGGCAAGTTGCAGCTTCTGGTACAAAGCTGTTGAAACTGAGAAAATGCCTGTCATCAGGCACAGCAAAATGGGCAGAACCAAGGCCATTTCAACCAGAGCACCGCCTGTATCTCCGAAACGGAAGAATCGGATTAGGCGCGTACAAATGGTTCGGTCTTTATCAAGAGTTTTCGCAAAAGCGATTGACACGGTCATAGGGGATCCCTCCTCGACGCATTACGGCAACTTTTCCGGTTACCGCGCCTTTGAACTTGGCGGGGATGCTGCTGACGGCCCGGTACGCACTTGTTAACTACTGTGAGTCTGCTAAAGCCTAGCAGTGGGTAAGGTGGCCCACAATGACAAATTGGGGCTATCTTGCTGATTCAGTAGTACCTGCATCGCAGGTTACGTAACCTTCGAAGGTGACTGACATGGCGACCGTTTGGTTACGAGCAGCGCTGAAGGTAACCGATTCCGGGCTTCTTGAGGCTGTGTTGCAGCTGGCCTATCAAAGTTGTAGAGAAGACGAGATGCGTAAACGCACGGGACGGCCCTGACACGCACCTAGCGTTTTTGTTATCTGCCACGACTTCCCGCGTCGCATTGCGCTCCGGGCCTCCCCATCAGTACCCGTGCAGATGTATGATTCCTGCTCCGCGCACCCCTGCAGATTTCGCGCGGCCTACCCCGGAGGAATTTCGATGGCGACAATGACAGAACCGATTCCGGGCAAGCTCAGCGATAAAGTGAGCTTTCGCCCTCGCTATGGCAATTACATTGGCGGCAAGTGGGTTGAGCCTGCTTCCGGCCAGTATTTTGAGAACGTAACGCCCATTACCGGAAAGACATTCTGCGAGATTCCGCGTTCTAACGCGCAGGACATCGAACGGGCCCTCGACGCAGCGCACGCCGCGCGCGAGAGCTGGGGACACACCAGCCCTACCCATCGCGCCATCCTCATGAACAAGATTGCGCAGCGCATGGAAGACAATCTCGACATTCTGGCGCTAGCCGAAACATGGGACAATGGCAAGCCCATCCGCGAAACCACGGCCGCCGACCTTCCCCTTGCGATCGACCACTGGCGCTACTTCGCTGGATGCATCCGCGCGCAGGAAGGCACGATCTCTGAAATTGACCACGATACCGTCGCCTATCATTTCCACGAGCCTCTCGGCGTAGTCGCCCAGATCATCCCGTGGAACTTCCCCATCCTGATGGCTACATGGAAACTCGCTCCGGCAATTGCTGCCGGCAATTGCGTGGTGCTGAAGCCAGCCGAGCAAACCCCCGCCAGCATCCTTGTATGGGCCGAACTGGTCGGCGATATCCTGCCCCCCGGCGTGCTCAACATCGTCAACGGCTTCGGCCTCGAAGCCGGCAAGCCGCTGGCCTCAAGCTCGCGCGTCGCCAAGGTGGCGTTCACAGGTGAAACTACCACGGGACGCCTGATCATGCAGTACGCCAGCCAGAATCTCATTCCCGTCACTCTGGAACTCGGTGGTAAATCGCCGAACATCTTCTTCGCCGATGTCCTGAACGAAGACGATGACTTCTTCGATAAGGCGGTCGAAGGCTTCGTGATGTTTGCGCTCAACCAGGGTGAGGTGTGTACCTGCCCCAGCCGCGCGCTTATCCAGGAAAGCATTTACGACAAATTCATGGAACGGGCGCTCAAGCGGGTGGCGGCCATCAAGCAGGCCAACCCGCTTGAAGGCGATACCATGATCGGCGCGCAGGTTTCAAGCGAGCAGATGGAGAAGATTCTCAGCTACATCGATATCGGCAAAAAGGAAGGCGCAGAGGTTCTGGCCGGCGGAAAGCGCGCGCAACTTGGCGGTGAACTCGATACCGGATTCTATGTGCAGCCGACGGTCTTCAAAGGCCACAACAAGATGCGCATCTTCCAGGAAGAGATCTTCGGGCCGGTGGTTTCCGTCACTACTTTCAAGACCGAAGCCGACGCACTCGAAATTGCCAATGACACACTGTACGGACTCGGCGCGGGCCTGTGGACACGCGACGTGAACCGATGCCATCGACTTGGGCGCGGTATACAGGCAGGCCGCGTATGGATCAACTGCTACCACGCCTATCCCGCCCATGCTGCCTTCGGCGGATACAAGCAATCCGGCATCGGTCGCGAAACGCACAGCATGATGCTCGACCACTATCAGCAGACCAAGAATCTGCTGGTCAGCTACAGCCCGAAGAAGCTTGGCTTCTTCTAGACACGTGACGAGACCGTCCTGGACAAATATCCTGGGTGCCCCATCCATGACACAGCTTGCCGGGTCCCCACCGACAGGTCTTCGTCGGTGGGGTGGTATAGCGGTATGGGTGGGGACAGCACGAATCTTCACTGTCTTTCCATGATGGGATGTAGCAACACCTCAGGTTTCAATCCGGTCTCCCCGAGGGGCTCAGTGGTTATGCCAAATCCACCCAAACAAGTCGAGGCAACCGATCTAGCGATCCACCTCATCCGCGTTCTGCGCAAGAAGCACGGGCCGCTGATGTTTCACCAGTCGGGGGGCTGCTGCGACGGCAGCTCTCCGATGTGCTATCCGCGCGGCGAATTCATGGTCGGCGACTCCGATGTGCAACTCGGCGAGGTCGACGGCGAACCTTTCTACATGAGCCGCAGCCAGTTCGAATACTGGAAACACACGCATCTCACGCTCGACGTGGTGCCCGGCCGCGGTGGCATGTTTTCGCTCGACGGCCCCGAGGGCCTGCGCTTCCTTATCCGCTCCCGCGTTTTCGATGACAATGAGATTCGCGAACTTCGCGAGGCTGGACGCATCTAAACCTTGACGTCGTAGTATAGATGCCGCATCAACATCATCCATTTGGAGCAATTCATGTCAGAGGTCGTGATCGTTTCGGCCGTCCGTACGCCCATCGGCAAATTCCAGGGTTCTTTGCAGTCGTACGCCGCGCCGAAATTAGGCGCGCTCGTTGTGCAAGAGGCAGTGAAGCGAGCCAGGGTTGAACCGGCAAAGATTGACGAGACCATCATGGGCTGCGTCCTCCAAGCAGGTCTCGGGCAAAGTCCCGCTCGCCAGGCGGCCATTTTTGCCGGTTTGCCGCCAGAAGTCGGCGCGCTCACCGTGAACCAGGTCTGCGGCTCGGGCCTTCGCGCCGTATCGCTCGCTACGCAGGCCATTCAGACCGGCGATGCCGATATCGTCGTTGCGGGGGGAATGGAATCGATGTCCAATGCGCCGTACCTGCTGCAACACGCACGGAACGGCTATCGCATGGGCAATGGAACCCTAATCGACGCCATGGTTCACGACGGGCTCTGGGACGTCTACAACCAGTTTCACATGGGCGCCGCTGCCGAGATGGTAGCTGAGAAATCCCACATTAGCCGCGAAGATCAGGATGCCTTCGCTGCCCAGTCGCATCGCCGTGCCGCCGAAGCCACGGCGGAGGGTCGCTTCCGCGCGCAGATCCTGCCCGTCGAGGTGCCGCCTGCAAAAAAAGGCGACGCACCGCGCTCGTTCGATGCCGACGAAGCCATTCGCTCCGAGACTACCGTCGAGGTCCTCGCCAAACTAAAACCGGCCTTCAAAGAGGGTGGCACCGTGACTGCAGGCAACGCACCCGGCGTGAGCGATGGCGCCGCAGCCGTAGTGGTTACCAGCGCCGACCGGGCAAGAGAACTGGGTCTCAAACCCATGGCCGTCGTGCGCGCACAGGCCCACGCCGGTCGCGCGCCCGAGTGGTTTTCGCTCGCGCCGATCGATGCCGTGCGCAAAGTGGTCACCAAAGCCGGTTGGTCCCTCAATTCCGTCGACCTGTTTGAGTTGAACGAAGCATTCAGCGTCCAGGCCCTCGCTGTAATCCGAGAACTCGGTCTCGATCAAGGCCGCGTCAACGTCAACGGCGGAGCGGTTGCGTTAGGCCATCCCATCGGTGCCAGCGGTGCGGCCGTTCTGGTCAAGCTCATCTACGCTATGGCGGACCGAGGTGCGATCAGAGGAATCGCGTCGCTTTGTCTTGGTGGCGGAAGTGCGGTCGCCTTAGCCGTCGAAATGCCCTAAGCGGCGCTGCGGCCGATCCCAACCTACGAGCGCGAAGTACGGCTTTATCCCCCAAACTGTCCGATATCGGACAATCCGCGTCGTCAGCGGTCACTTCAACTCCCATCGCTTCAAAGCCTTAGGCCTTCTAACCCGTTTAATTCGAGTATCTAGAAGCGGATAGCCTTTGGCACGGCAAGTGCTCCTACCTGGGAGTGATGGATATCGCACGCCCGGACATTAAGAAGCAAAAACGGCGCCGCCTCTTCATTTGGGCCGGCATTGGGGTGGTGGTTCTTACGGTTGCAGTGGTTCTGGTTTCCCGGCTCAAGCCGGCAGCTCCCACGGTGGATGCGTCAACTGTTTGGCCGGACACTGTGAAGCGCAGCGACATGATCCGGCAGGTACGCGGGTCGACCGGCACTTTGGTCCCGCGCGAAGACTCAATCGAGCTAATTCCAGCGCTCACCGATGCGACGGTTGTGCGTATCCGCGTGTTGCCAGGCACCATCGTCACGCCTGACACGATTCTGATGGATCTCTCTGCTCCAGAGCTCGAACAGAAGCTGCTTGACGCAAAACTGCAGGTGAAGCAGGCCGAGTCCGATTACAAGGCGCAGCAGGCACAGCTGGAAAGTACCCTGATGGACAAGAAGATGGTCTCGGCGCAGGTCAGCACTGACTACACCCAGGACCAGATTCAGGCTAAGACCGACGAACAGCTATTAAAGCTTGGCGTAATTGCCGGAATTGCCTACGACAAGTCGAAGAATACTGCCGACCAGCTTGCTGCGCAGCACAAGCTCAGCTTGCAGCAACTCGATGTCAATGAGAAGAACATTGAAGTGCAGCTTGCATCTTTCCAATCAAAGATTGACCAGGCGAAGACCTTGCTGGCGCTATACGAAAAGCAATCAGCCGCGCTCGAAGTGCGAGCCGGCATCGCCGGCGAAGTCGATCCGCTTCCAGTTCCCATGGCAGTCGGCACCCACGTCACTGCGGGCACCTCGCTGGCCGAGGTTGTGCAACTTGGCAAATTGAAGGCTGCCTTGCAAATCGCTGAGACCCAGGCGCGTGACATCCAGATTGGACTACCGGCATCGATCGATACTCATAACGGCGTTATTCCTGGGCACGTGACACGCATTGATCCTGCCGTTTTGAACGGAACACGCACCGTCGACGTACAACTAGATGGGCCTCTGCCTCCGGGAGCGGTGAAGGGCTTGAGCGTAGATGGCACGATCGATCTCGAGAAACTGAACAATGTTCTCAATGTTGGCCGGCCCGCTCTGGGAAATGAGAACTCGACACTGAGCCTCTTTAAGGAGTCTCCAGATCACAAGACTGCCGAGCGCGTTCAGGTCAAAGTAGGCCGCGCTTCGGTCAACAGTATCCAGGTGCTCGACGGTTTGAAAGAAGGCGATACCGTAATTCTTTCCGACATGTCGCGCTATGACAACGTAGATCGCATTCGACTTGAGTAGCTGAACAGCAAGAACCGGTTTTAGGGAACTGAACCGGATCAGGAGAACGACTTCCTGATCCCTGATCACGGAACACTGACAACTGAATTCACGAGGGGGATTGGATGGCAAACGACAAGCTGATTGACATTGAAGACTTGACCAAGGTCTTCTACACCGATGAAGTGGAGACCCACGCGCTCTCTGGCATTCACCTCACCATCTCGCGTGGAGAGTACGTGGCCATGTCCGGCCCCTCGGGCTGCGGCAAGTCTACATTGCTGTCCATCCTGGGTCTGCTCGATACACCCACTGGCGGCAAATATCTGCTCAACAACAAGCCGGTTGAAAATCTGAGCTTTGGTGAGCGCTCGCGCATCCGCAACCAGGAGATCGGCTTCATCTTTCAGAGTTTTAACCTCATTGGCGATCTCACCGTGGAAGAAAACGTCGAGCTTCCGCTGACCTATCGCGCCGGAATGCCCTCGGCAGAGCGCAAGAAGCGTGTGAAGGAAGCCCTGGAGCGCGTGAACATGGCGCACCGCATGCGGCACTATCCGGCACAGCTCTCCGGCGGTCAACAGCAGCGCGTCGCCGTTGCCCGCGCTTTGGCCGGATCACCATCGATCCTGCTGGCCGATGAGCCTACCGGAAACCTCGACTCGAAGAATGGCGAAGCTGTGATGCATCTGCTCGCAGACCTGCACCGCGAAGGCTCGACAATCTGCATGGTGACGCACGATCCTCGTTTTGCCAAGCATGCCGAGCGCGAAGTGCACCTTTTCGACGGAAAGGTTGTTTCAGAGGACGAGCTGAAGAAGCTCACGGAAGAAGTGGAGGCCTAAAGTGTTCGGCCAGGACTTGCGTTATGCAGTACGCCAGCTCCGCATGTCGCCTGGCTTCACGCTAACTGCGGTGCTCACGCTCGCGTTGGGCATCGGTGCGCTCACCACGGTAGCCACGTGGACTAATGCTGTTCTGTTCGATCCCTGGCCACAGGTGCGCGATGCGCGCTCGCTGCGCTTCGTCTCCGCCACCGTCCTCGGCGGCGATGGCTACTCCGTCAGCTACGAACAATTCCAATACTTGCGACGCCAATCCCGCTCATTCAACGATGCGGCGGCATTCGACCTGGCGACGCTCAACCTCGCATTACCCGGCAATCAACCGCAGGCGATCATCGCGGGTACCGTCTCGTCGAACTACTTCCAACTCCTCGGTGTTAAGCCTGAGTTAGGCAACTTCTACCAGCCTGACGCAAACGATCACGCCTTCGGTTCGATGGACGCGATCGTATTGTCTGATGGTTTATGGCGCGACCGCTTCAACGCCGATCCCTCCGTTGTCGGTCGCACCATTTCCATTAATCGCCATGTCTTTACCGTTATGGGTGTTGCACCCCGCGAATTCGTTGGCATCTTCGGCGGCGTCGCCGAGGCAGCATGGGTCCCGCTCTCCTCTTTGCGTGACCTTTCCGCGGATGCTCCTCCCGATCCGCTGCTTCACGCGGGATTGCAGGTGGTCGTTCGCATGCGTCCCGGTGTGGCCGACTCAACCGCCAAGGCTGAACTACACACCCTGGCCCGAACTTTTGCGCTCGCGCAGAAGAACGATCAATTAAACAGTTGGGATCTGAACCTCTACGACTCATCGAACATGCAGAAGGGATTCTTCGGCGTAATCGGCGAAGTGCTGCCCGTGCTGCTCGGCGCTTCGTGCCTGTTGATGTTGCTGGTCTGCATCAATATTGCCTCTCTGCTTGGTCAGCGCGCCGCGCGTCGCCGCCGCGAAATCGCCATCCGGACCGCTCTTGGAGCTAAACCGGCACGCGTCGCGTCGCAGGTATTTATCGAGACAGGTCTGCTCGCGATTGCAGGGGCACTTGCCGGCTGGACTATGAGCATCGCCATCTCTCGCGCGGTCTACGTCCTGATGCCGGACTTCGGTGTCCCGCTGGCCTTTAATCTGCAGAGTGATTGGCGCATCACGGTCTTCGTGGCTGCAATTGCAGGGGTGGTTACCCTGATTTGCGGCATGTATCCGATACGCCAATCGCTGCGCGTTTCTCAGCGCGAAGCGTTGCACGAGGGAAGCGCAGCCGTAGCCGGATCGACGCGCAAGAGAATCGGCCAGCGAATTCTACTCGGCGTTCAGCTTGGAATTTGCTTCGTCGTGCTGGCTTGCTGCGGCCTGCTTACACGCACCTCACTCAACATCTTCAACCGCCCGGTCGGATTTGATCGCGCCAATACCCTGACCACGACCATCGACCTTTCGAGAGCCGGCTACACCGACGATCGTGCTCGCCTCTTCCTAAGCGAAGTTCTCGACCGTCTGCGGAATGCGCCAGGCGTCGCTTCGGCAACACTTACCACGCACTTGCCGATGGGCGATATGGGGTCCGGAAACGCGCGCGATTTCAGCATCCCCGCTCATGTTCCTGCAAAGGGCGAAGACAAACAGGTGGTGACGGATTTTGATGGTCCTGACTTTTTCCGCGCCATGGGCATTCCGATAATGCAGGGTCGCGACTTCGCAACCTCCGACAACGACACCTCTACAAAGGTTGCCGTGATCAACGAGTCGATGGCCAACCGTTATTGGCCCAAAGGAAATGCCCTCGGCAGCGCCATCGTCGTGGATAAAGACCAGCGCCAAATCGTCGGTGTGGTGCACGACTTCGCATATCACAGTCCCGATAACACTGAGCCCACGCCCCTAGTATTTCTGCCACTTCTGCAAGGCAAGTCGGGATATGGATACGCGATGATTGCAATCCGTTCGCGCACTGGCGCGACGGCAGTTGTGTCGCAGTTGCGTAAAGCCGTCGCAGATCTCGATCCGTCTCTACCGCTTGAAAATGTCCGAACACTTGAAGACGTTACCGGCGAGCAATATAAAATGTCGCGCATCCCGGCGCAATTGCTTGGCGTCTACGCCCTTTGCAGCGTGATCGTGGCCATGATGGGACTCTACGCGGTAATGGCCTACTCCGTGATCGAACGCAATCGCGAGTTCGCTCTGCGTATAGCTCTAGGCTCATCGCGCGGGGAAATCTTCCGCCTCGTCCTGCAGGGAAGCATCGGCGTTATTCTCGTTGGGCTAGTTGCAGGTGGACTTGGCTCCATTGCTGCCGTACGGTTGCTGCGCTCGATGCTGTTTAACGTCGCTCCTTTTGATCCCATCAGCTTCAGCGGCGCGGCTATCGCGTTGGTGCTCACGGTTCTCATTGCTGGCCTTATGCCCGCGCGCCGCGCTGCCGGCATTGAACCCATGCAAGCACTCAGGAACGAGTAGTTGGAAGCCAATCAGGCAGTGGAGGTTCTGATGAATAGTCTGTGGCTCGACGTCCGCTTTGCCCTCCGGCAACTGCGTAAATCGGCTGGCTTCACCCTGACGGCTGTGTTGACGCTGGCCTTCGGCATCGGTGCCATCACTGCGATCTTCTCCATCGTTGAGGGCGTGTTGTTGCGGCCGTTGCCCTTTGCCGAGCCGGACAGACTGGTTGTCCTCGGCGACACCATTGAAGGAACCAACTTTGGCGGTCCCTCCGTCACGGGGCCCGAGATAGCTACCTACGCCCGCGATGCACATGCGTTCACAAGCGTAGGTGCATATCACCAATCTGGCTATGAGCTCTCCGGCGTCGGAGAGCCCTCGCAGATCAGTGTCGCGCGCCTCACTGCATCCGTGTTTCCGATGCTTGGCGTTTCGCCAATCATGGGGCGCGTCTTTACGCAACAGGAGGACGATGGCGCGCAACTCGTAACCGTCATCAGCTACCGGATGTGGCGCAGCCGTTTTCACTCCGATCCCAATGTGATCGGTTCCAAGATGTTGCTCGATCGCAAGCCGTTTCAGATCATCGGTGTCATGCCGCGCGACTTTGAGTTTCCCCTTGTTCCCGGGCAGCTGAATCAGAGCGAGCTATGGATCCCCATGAGCCTCAGCCCCAGCGAGCGGGTGCAGACAGGAAGCTGGAACTTCAATATGGTTGGCCGCCTTAAGCCCGGCATATCCGTCGTGCAGGCGCAACAGGACTCAGAAGGCGTAGCGCAACAAGTCATGCGCAGTTTCCCCGGTGCCATGGCCAGCCTCCGCATTCACGCATCAGTGCAGCGGCTCGACGAAAGCACCGTTGCCCAAGCCCGGCCTCTTGTGCGTACTCTCTTTCTGGCGGTCGCCGTGGTGCTCTTTATCGCCTGTGCGAACCTCGCCGGCTTGCTTCTGGTTCGCGTTATTCGGCGTAAACGCGAAATATCGATGCGCCTCGCTCTCGGAGCCAGCGGCGCTGCCGTCGTACGCCAGAGTCTGATTGAAACCCTGACGCTTAGCATCGCCGGAGGCATCCTGGGTCTGCTTCTCGCAGCCATTGCTCTTCGCGTCGGAGTCAGCTTCCTGCCGGAAACTCTGCCGCGTATCGATTCCATTGCGCTCGATTGGAATGTCATTGGTTTCGCGTCACTGTTGGCTGTCTTAACAGGGCTGATCTGCGGGTTGATTCCCGCCGCCGCCGCCGCGCGGACCAGTGTGCAGGAAGCGTTGAAGGAGGGAGGCCGCACCGGCTCGACCGGTAGCGGACAGGCCCGTCTTCGCTCTGCACTGGTCGTTGCCGAGCTTGCCGTTGCCCTTGTTCTTCTTACTGGAGCCGGCTTGCTTCTGCGCAGCTTTGACAAGTTGCGCGCGGTCGATCTGGGCTTCAGGACGGATCACATGCTCACCGCCTCCTACAGCCTTCCTCAACAGCAATACTCCACACAAATCGCGGTGGACGGGTTCAACGGCGCGCTGCTTGCAAAACTACAGCAGCTGCCTGGAGTTCAGGCGGTCGGCATTACAAGTGCGCTGCCCGGACAGGGCATCGACAGCAACACTGGATTCGTCCCCGAGGGCTACACCCCGCCGAAGGGCGCTGCGCTGACGATGGGCTGGCCTTCGCAGGTGATCGGTGATTATTTTGCAGCCGCCGGTATTCCGCTCCTGCGCGGCCGGGCCTTCACGACTGCGGACCGGGAAGGGTCTCCCCTCGTTGTAATCGTCAATCGCACTCTGGCCGAACACTACTGGCCCGGCCAGGATCCCATCGGCAAGCGCGTCCACATTGGCGTCACAGAAACGCCGTTGCCCTGGATGACCGTTGTAGGAGAGATCGGCGATGTAAAACAGGGCACCGCGGAAGATCAAACGCGCGATCAGTTCTATCAGCCGGCTGGACAATGGAAGCAAACGCTGGGCCAGTTTGCACGGCCTGAAATGCTGAACGCGAACTATGGCTCCATCGTGGTTCGCGGTCAGATCCCGCCCGATCAGATGGCGAACTCCGTGCGTGCCGTCGTGCACTCCGTCGATCCCCAACTTCCGCTAACACAAGTTGAATCGATGGACCGTCTGGTTGCTGAAGGCGAAGCGCCACGCCGTTTCAATACCGCGCTCATCTCCAGCTTTGCCGTAGCCGCGGTCCTCCTGGCGCAGCTGGGCATCTATAGCGTCATTGCCTTCTCCGCGACCATGCGCACCCAGGAAATGGCCATTCGCCTTGCACTTGGCTCGCAGCGCGGGAGTGTTTTGCGGTTGGTCCTCGTGTCTGCTGCCAAGCTGGGTCTAATCGGCTGCGGCCTTGGCGCGGTGACCGCCATATTTGCAACTCGACTGATGAGGACTCTGCTCTTTCAGGTCGATCCTTTGGATCCCGTTGTTCTCACGCTTGCAGCACTGTCCATTTTCCTGCTTGCACTGGCGGCATCCATTGCTCCTGCCGTCCGTGCGGCTTCCATTGAACCAATGCAAGCGCTACGAAGCGAGTAGGTCAAGTCCCCTGAGCCCCTCGGAGCTGAATCGCGATGAATCAAGTCCTCAACAACACGCTGCAAGATCTCCGCTACGCAGTGCGCCAGTTGCGCAAATCGCCGGGGTTCACTGTCACCGCAATCTTGACGCTCGCTCTGGGCATCGGCGCCAACACCGCGATCTTCACTCTGGTGCGGGGTATTCTGCTCCGGCGCCTTCCCGTGAGCGACCCCAAGCAGCTGTATCGCATCGGCGACACCGACAATTGCTGCGTCAACGGTGGTTTTGTCAGCGACAACGGCGACTTCGACATCTATTCCTATGACCTCTTTCTTCATTTGAAGGAGAGCGCACCGGAGTTTGAGCAGCTTTCCGGCGTTATGGCAGGCAATTGGCAGTGGAGCGTCCGACGCGGCAATGCACTTCCAAAGGAACTGCACGGAGAGTTTGTCACGGGCAATTTTTTCTCGATGTTCGGCATCGGCCCGTTTAGCGGGAGGGTGCTCAGCGAGTCAGACGATACTCCCTCATCCCCGCCGACACTCGTGCTCAGTTATCGAGCCTGGCAAACCGAGTTCTCCGGCGACCCGTCGATCGTTGGTTCCACAATCTCCATCCAGACGCAGCCTTTCACGGTCGTCGGCATCGCGCCCCCCGGATTCTTCGGTGACCGCGTGACAGATTCGCCTGCTGATTTCTGGATGCCCATGAACACCGAACCGTACATGCGCGGCACAAGCTCCATCCTGCATCACGCCGACTCCAACTGGCTCTACGCAATCGGCCGCGTAAAGCCCGGCGCGAACATCGGTGTACTGCAGGCAAAGCTGACGCAGTCTCTCCGCGATTGGCTCTACACTCGGCCTGTCTATACCGACAATGGCGGCAAAACAGTCATTCCCAAGCAGCACGTTGTCATCGTTCCCGCCGGCGGAGGCATTCAGAATCTACAACAGGAAACCGGACTCGGCCTGAAAATGCTCATGGTCCTCTCCTCTTTCGTGTTGCTCATCGCCTGTGCCAACATCGCCAACCTCCTGCTGGCGCGCGGCACAGCCCGGCGCGCCGATATCGCCGTGAGCATGGCCATGGGTGCCAGCCGCCGCCGCGTTATTCGTCAGATCATTACTGAGAGCGTCCTGCTCAGTTGCGTCGGCGGCTTGGTCGGCCTAGCTGTCGCCTACGCGGGAACTCGTACCATCCTTGCTTCCGCGTTTCCCGATGCGCATAACCTGCCGATCGATGCAAGCCCATCCCTGGCAATTTTGGGATTCGCCTTTCTCGTCTCGCTGGCCACGGGAATTCTCTTTGGCATGGCTCCTGCGTGGCTCTCATCGCACGCGCAGCCTGCCGAGGTCCTGCGCGGACTCAATCGCTCGGTGCGTGATCGTTCATCGGTTCCTCAGATGGTTCTGGTTGTGGTGCAGGCAGCCATGTCTCTCGTCCTGCTGGCTGGGGCGATCTTGATGACTCGCTCGCTGGGTAATCTCGAACACCAGGATTTTGGCATTGTCACCAACAATCGCTACGTTCTTCACTTCGACCCCGCAGGCGCAGGCTACACCGTCGATCGCGCCCCCGGACTCTATCGCCAACTTGAAGACAGATTCGGTGCTCTTCCCGGCGTGAGCAACATCGGCATGGCGCTCTACAGCCCGCTTGAGGGGGACAACTGGGGCGAATGCGTCATCCAGCAAGGCCATCCGGCGCCCGGTCCCAATGACCACTGCGGCTCAACATGGGATCGCGTCAGTCCCGGCTTTCTGAAAGCCATGGGCGTCCCGATTGTGCGCGGCCGCGACCTGTCCATACAGGACACGTCCAGTGCCCCGTTCGTCGCTGTCGTAAACGAGACATTTGTCAAAAGATTCTTTCCCAAACAGGATCCAGTCGGCCAGCATTTCGGCATCGATTTCCCGCAATACTCCGGCAGTTACGAGATTGTCGGCGTCTTCCGCGACTTCAAGATAAACAATCCGCGCGATCCGGTGCGCCCGGTCTTCCTTCGTCCCCTCGCGCAGCATTTCATGGGCTTCAAAGAGGCTCCTCTAATCACCGGCGAAACGCAGTCCCTGTTGATCAACTCGATGGTGCTCAACTTCAGCCGCCCGCAGACAAATGTTGAGACGCTGATTCGCCAGACAATGGCCGAGGTCGATCCGAACTTGACTGTCACCGGGCTGACCTCGCTCGACGGACAAGTAGCCGGCAACTTCAATGAGGATCGCCTCATCGCGCGGTTGACCAGCCTGTTTGGTTTGCTTGCACTGATCATCGCGTCAGTGGGTCTTTATGGAGTCATGTCTTATTTTGTCGCGCGCCGCACTGGCGAGATCGGGATTCGTATGGCGCTTGGAGCCACCCGCTCGAGCGTCATCTCAATGGTCTTTCGCAGCGCGCTGTTTCAGGTGCTGCTGGGGCTTGCCCTGGGAATTCCAGCGGCCTTGTTAGCGGGCCACTTGATGGCCAGCGAACTCTATGGCGTCGGCGCTTACGATCCACTCTCACTTGCGGGAGCGACGTTGGTGCTTGCCGTTTGTGCTGCGATCGCCGTACTTGTGCCGGCACGCCGTGCCGCGTCAATCGAACCCATGCGCGCATTGCGTATCGAGTAGAAGAAAGGAGACCGGGCTTGATGAACATGCTGGGCAACGATATTCGCTACGCTTTTCGCCAATTGCGGCGAGCGCCAGGTTTTGCAGCCACGGCTGTGCTCACGCTCGCGCTCGGCATCGGCGCCAGTTCCGCCATCTTCTGCATCATGGATGCTCTTTGGCTCCATCCCATGCCGGTTCCTCAACAGCGCGAATTGGTCCGGGTCTTCGCGACCACTCAACAATCTCCTGCAGCGATCGAGGGTGTGGATACATACTTCAGCTACACCGAATTTCAGACCATCGCCTCGCGCACCACGGCGCTCAAAGGCGTCTATGCTCTTGGCCGTCGCGGCAGCATGATCGAGCGCGCCGACGGTACGTCGGCCCTGTTGCTGACCGACGTTGTCTCGAGTAATTTCTTTGAGGGCGTGGGTGTTCATCCTCTTCGGGGTCGCATCTTTACCTCGTCTGACGCCGCGCAGCTGCGCACACATCCTGGCGTGCTTCTCGGCTACGGCTTCTGGCAGCGCGAGTTCTCTGGCGACCCGAACGTCGTCGGCCGTCAGATATCCATCCTGCGCGGGAAAGATCATCGCAGCCAGGTAGATATCTGGGGAGTGTTGCCCCCATCCTTCCGCGAAATCGATAACGGCATGGACCGCGATTTGTGGATGCCAGCAGAGACCTGGGCCGCGGTAGCCAATGCCGACGAGCTTACTTCGAGCGACTTCCGCTGGTTCAAAATTATCGGCCGTCTTGCTCCCGGAGCTACCGTTGCTGAAGTTAGCCAGCAAGTCGCGACGACGGCAAAGGCACTCGAAGCCGCCGATCCGCAGTCTAATCACGGACGCGGCGCACGCGCGGTCGGCGACTTCCCCTATCGCATAGCGCAGGCAGGAACCACCGGTCTGGTGTTGTTCGCAATTGTCGGTTGCGTCGTCCTTTTGGGAACAGTCAATCTCGCCCAACTCATGCTTGCGAGGGCACTCGCCCGCGGTTCTGAGGTTGCACTGCGCCTCTCAATTGGCGCGCGTCGTATTGCCGTCGCCCGACAGCTGCTGGTCGAAAATCTGCTGCTCGGAATATTTGGGCTTGCTGCCGGTGTCGCGCTCGCTGCTTCGATTGCTGTCGTTCTGCCGAGGTTAATGGTCAGTGAGCCCGCCATGTTGGTGGCCATTGGGTCGAGCTCAACCAGCTTTCAATTGGATTGGAGAACGTTTCTCTTTGCCGCTGCGCTTGCATTCGTCACCATGCTGCTTCTTGCGCTTGTTCCGCTTAGCCAGGTTGCGAGGCAAGAATTGTTGCCCGTTCTTCAGTCCGGTTCGACAACGCGCACTGAAGCCAAATTGTCGTTCATGCGCCGTGCGGCGATTTGGGTGCAGATTGCCGTTTCGTTCGCGCTGCTTGTTTCCACCGGGGTGCTCGTGCGCAGCTTCATCAACACGCGCCAGCAATCCATCGGCCTCACGCGAAACCAGGTCCTGCTCGCGTGGGCTCAGGAGCCCGACGCGCCCACGCGAGACGATGTCGTCCAGCGGATGAAGGCAATGCCGGGTGTCGATCGCGTTGCTTACGCAATTCGCGCTCCACTCAGTCTTTCCGAGGGCGGCATCGCGGTAAAGGTAAAGCTGCCAAGCCATCCTGAAATCCACGATCCCGTCGAGATCAAGTACAACGCCGTGAGCCCAAGCTTCCTCGATGTCATCGGTACCCGCGTCATCCGCGGTCACGGCTTCACGCCATCTGACGATCAGCCAGGTCCCGTCGTCATCCTCATCGATCGCACCATGGCTGAGAAATACTGGCCTGGTCGGGATCCGATCGGTCAAGTCGTTCAACTCGTGGGGCTCAACACCGGTCCTGCCTCAAATACCGACGCCCGAATAGTCGGCGTCACGGAAGACGCTCCGATTAACCAGGTCGGCGAAATCTCCGAACCTTACATCTACATGCCGTTTCACCTGTCGCAAATGGGCGAGATCACCTTTGCACTTGAGACCAGGCAGAATGCGATGAGCCTCGCGCGGCCGACGCGCCAGGTGCTCATTCACGCCAACCCGTTGCTCGATCCCATGATGCTCACCTCGCTGCCCGAACTCATCCGCTACTCCGCGGGCAATTATCAGATGATGGCCGAACTGGTCAGCGCGCTGGGCTTCATTGGACTTGCACTTACGGTCGTCGGCCTTTACGGCTTCCTCGCATTTCGCGTCAATCAGCGCCGACGCGAGATCGGAATTCGCATGGCGCTCGGCGCAACCCGCGAGACGACCGCCTTGCTCATCCTTCGCGATACCGCGCGCATGGCAGCCGTGGGCCTGGTGCTCGGATTTTTTCTCGCCATCGCTGCAACGCGCCTTGAATCCTCTGCGCTCTTCGGGGTGCGTCCGCTCGATACGTTTTCGATGACGTGTGCGATCGGTGTATTGTCCATCGCAATCCTACTCGCGGCATGGCTTCCCGCTCGCCGCGCTGCTTCCATCGACCCCATGCAGGCCCTGCGCACTGAATAAGGAGAGGTCAAGATGAATTCGCTCGTAAAGGATCTTCGGTACGCGCTGCGGCAATTGCGGAAATCGCCGGGCTTCAGCATCACGATTATTGTGACGCTTGCGCTGGGCATCGGCGCCAACGCGGCAGTGTTTACCATGTTCGATCAGGTCCTTCTGCGCATGCTTCCGGTTCACCGGCCCCAGGAGTTGGTTCGCTTCGAGTGGAATGGAGCATTCAACGGTTCCATGAGCAGCTTCGGCGGAGATACCAAGGATCACCATAACTACTTCTCCTACCCCATGTATAAGGACCTGCGTGATCAGAACCAGGTGTTCAGCGGAGTCCTCGCAGCAGACAAAGCGCAGGTGGGTCTCTCGTGGCACAACCAGGCAGAGAACGACGATGCCGAGGTGGTCTCCGGCAATTACTTTCAACTCCTCGGACTGACGCCCGCTGCCGGACGCCTGTTCACGCCCCAGGACGACACCGCAAAGGACTCGAATTTCGTTACTGTGCTCAGCTACAACTACTGGCGCACCCGCCTTGGCGCGGCGCCAAGCGTTGTCGGCCAGACAATCCTCATTAATGGTCACTCCTTCACCATTGTCGGAGTTGCGCCACCAAACTTCGTCTCTGCGATCGGCGGATATCGTCCCAGTGTCTTCGTACCCACCAGCATGGTCGATATCGCAATCCCCTGGCGTGCGACCCTTGACGACCTCCAGAACCATCGGTCCGCCTGGCTCACGCTGGTTGCGCGCCTCAAGCCGGGAGTCACGCGCCAGCAGGCTCAGGCGAGCATGAGTCTGCTCTGGCACTCCTTGCGCGCCAACGAGTTCACAACTTTCAAGTCGACCTCCGAGCGGTTCAGGAAGAATTTCGTCGATCTCTCCACGTTCAAGGTGCTTGACGACTCCAAGGGGTTCAACCCCGACCGGCTTGATCTTCAGAAGCCGCTGGTGATCCTGATGAGCATGGCCGGGCTGCTCGTGGTGCTCTGCGCCATCAACGTTGCAACCCTCCTGCTGCTGCGCGCTGCCAACCGCGGCCGCGAAATGTCGATGCGCTATGCACTCGGTGCGCGCCGCAGCCGCATCTTCTCACAACTCATGATCGAGGGGACGGTTCTCGGTCTGACAGGTGCGGTCGCTGGCATTTTGCTAGCTCCCGTGGTCGCATCCTCGTTGGTGCGCATCCTCACCAACTCCGACCCGGGAACTGAGCCTTATTCGGCTTCTGTCGACACGCGCGTTTTGCTGTTCACACTAGGCATGTCTGTATTGGCCACCCTTTTCTTCAGCATCGCGCCGGTCTTCCACTTCCTCCGTCCTCAACTCGCCGGTTCACTGCGACAAAATACCGGAACGCTTTCCAAAGACTCGCAGCGCTTCAGGAAGCTCGCTGTAGGTGCACAGATTGCGCTCAGTGTTCTATTGCTGGGGGGCGCCGGTCTGTTTCTCCGCACCTTCGACAATCTGCGTCACCAGCCGCTCGGATTTCAGACCGCAAATCTCGTTACGTTCTCACTGAATCCTACGAACTCAGGTTACGGCGAGGACCGCACCGGCCAAATCGTTGTCGAATCCATCGAGGCATTGCGTCGAATTCCGGGGGTTGTCTTGGTTGCAGCTAACAACGATCCGGAGTTGTCGGGCGACACTGAGACAACAAATTACTCCGTACAGGGATACAAGCCTGCGGAAGACGAGAGTATGAACTTCGAGGAGCCGCGCATTACGCCCGGTTACTTCGCGACGATTCGTCAGCCACTTTTGGCGGGCCGTGAGTTCAGTGCGGCCGACGCCAAGGGGCAACCGGACGTAGCGATCGTCAACCTCACCTTCGCCAAGCGTTTCTTCGGTACTCCGCAAAATGCCATTGGCCGCCAGTTGGCGGAGGGCGCGGGTGATAAGGCCAACTACAGCATCACCATCGTTGGCGTAGTTGGCGACATACGGCACACCGATCTGCGCACGCCGCTCGGTCCCGCGGTCTACCAGCCGTACCTGCAACAGAAACATCCGGGAGACGTCGTGATCTACGCCCAAACGTCGCCTCCACCAGGCACCGTCGAAGGCGCGATTAGGCAGACCATTCATCAACTTGATCCGACGCTGGTCGTCGACGGCTTGCGCACCATGGATGCGCAGGTCGAACGCAGTGCATCCGACGAGCGTGCTCTGGCCTTTCTTGCGATCGGCTTTGCCGGGCTGGCGTTGATTCTTGCCGCGGTAGGGCTCTACGGCGTCCTCGCATATTCAGCGGAGCAGCGCACACGCGAGATTGGCGTGCGGCTCGCGCTGGGCTCGCCACGCACCACCGTCGTTCTGCTTATCGTCCGCGAGATGGCGCTCATCTCCGCAGTGGCGACGGCTGTCGCTCTTCCTTCTCTCGTCGCTCTTGGCCGTCTCTTCCGAAGCCAGCTTTTCGGGGTCAACACATTCGATCCAATCACACTGGGCGCAGCCGTGATTATTACCGTATTCATGCTTTCGCTGGCAGCAGCATTGCCCGCGCGAAGGGCCGCGGGAGTTGAACCCATGCAGGCGTTACGTACCGAATAGCACAGAGCGCGGAAAGGACTTCATGTTGCGATCGATAATGCAGGATGTACGGTACACGGTTCGCCAGTGGCGACGCGCTCCCGGCTTTGCGCTGACCGTCGTGGCTGTCCTTGCTCTCGGCCTAGGCGCCAACATCGCAGTCTTTACTTTGCTCAACGGAATCCTTCTGCGTCCTCTTCCGTATGCGCACGCTGATCGCATTGTTGAACTCGGCGGACCGATGCCGTATTACAACCTGACCTACTCGAACATGCTGCAACTGCGCGATGCCGTCGGCCCGCGACTCAAGATAGGTGCAGTCCTCAATGGCGGCTCCGCCTATGCAAGCGTCATTGGCCCGGGCGGGCGTTACCAGGTCACGCATGCTGCCGTTACCGCGGAACTCTTCGACATGCTTGGGGTGCAGCCGGTCCTCGGACGCGGGTTCCGCAAAGACGAAAATAACGCCGGACAAGACCGCGTACTGCTCATCGGAGATGACGTCTGGCGCAAAGTCTTCAATGCCGATCCCAACGTGATCGGAAAGAGCCTGACCATTCGTCACGACCCCTACACAATCATCGGCGTCCTGCCTAAAGGCTTCTTCTTCTGGTACGCCGACAAGATGTCGGTCTGGTCCCCGGCTGAGATTACCCCCGCTGCCCGCTCCGCAGTATCGAGCAAGGGCGCCATCGGTGGATCGATGTACGCGCGCCTCCCCGAAGGCATGTCTGCCGCGCAATTGGCGGCCGATCTCAGTCGCACCCAGGCTATTATCGCCAAAGAAGTCACAGACGATCAGTTGCCGACCAGCATCAAGGTTACCGGCTATCAACAGTCCCTCACCGGAGACGCCCGCAAGCCGCTCTGGCTTCTGTACGCCGTTGTCCTCGGCATCTGGGCGCTTGCGTGCCTCAATGTCACCAGCCTCATGCTCGCCCGTGCTGTCTCGCGTACCCGTGAACATGCCGTGCGCGCTGCTCTCGGCGCCAGCCGCAGCCGTTTGCTTCAGCAGACCATCATTGAGGGCCTTCTTCTCAGCATCATGGGCGCAGCGGTCGGGATGCTGCTGGGTCAATCCGCCATCAAGCTGCTATGGCGCCAGATTGAACGAAAGCTGCCCCTTACCCAGACCATCCATGTCGACTGGCGCGTGATCCTCTTGCTTGTGAGCCTGACCCTGCTGACTGCTCTCATCGCCGGGCTGTTTCCCGCGTTCCGGGCCATGCGCCATGATGTACGCGAAAGCCTCAACGGAATCACCGCAACTGCTTCCGCTGGCGCAAACCGCACGCGTGAAATCATGGTCGTCGGACAATTGGCGCTCACCCTCGTCTTCCTTGTCGGCGCAGGACTATTCCTTCGCACCATCCATGCCCTTCGCCAAGTCCCTCTCGGATTCACCCAGCAGAACGTCCTGACCGGAGGCGTCATTCTCAATGCGAGTCAAAGCGGTCTCGACGAATCCGCTCCAGCCGTCGGCAGCATTGTCACCGAGTCATACGAGCCACTCCTCGAACATCTCCGTGCAATTCCCGGCGTTCGCGTGGCTGCTCTCAGTTCCGTGCTGCCCTTGCGCTCCGAGATGATGGTTACCGTTATCACGGCGCTCGACCACAAAGATGTCCCCTACGACCAGCAGCCCAAGGGCGACGGCCGCATCGCTTCACCCGGACTCGTGGATGCTCTCGGAATACCAATGGTGCGGGGCCGCTTCTTCTCAGAGGACGACAGTGCCACTTCGCCGCCGGTCGCAGTCGTCAATAAGGCCTTCGCCGATAAGTACCTCCCCGGCCAGGACTCTGTCGGCCACACACTCTCGATGGGAAAAGGCAGATTCGCTGACATCCGCATCGTCGGCGTCATCGGAGACGTAAAGCAACTCAATGTCATGGATGCGACTCGGCCCGAAGTTTATTTCTGCCTGGCGCAAGTCCAGCCTGGCACCCCCCTCTATGGCATTGCGACTGCCTTCATCCAGTTGGCAATCCGCGCTGCTGTGCCCGCTGACGCTTTGCGTGGGCAATTTGACAAGGTGCTTCATGACGTTGCGCCCGACGCTACCACCACGAATGTGATGACGATTCATCAAGCGGTCGAAGATTCCTTCGGCAGTCAGACGCTCATCGCGCGGCTGCTCGAAACCTTTGCCGGGCTGGCCTTGATGATCGCGTCCGTCGGCCTTTACGGACTTCTATCTTTCGCCGTCGCGCAGCGTACGCGCGAGATCGGCATCCGCATGGCGCTTGGAGCGCAGCAATCGAGCATTCTAGGTCTCGTCCTGCGCCGCGCCGTTGTGCTCGTCGCCATCGGCCTCACACTTGGCGGTGCTCTCGCCTGGTTCGCCACTCGGTTTGCCGGCAGCTACATCTATGGCGTTCAAGCACACGACGCACTCACCTTCGCTGCTGTTACCGTGGTGCTTGCCGCATCCTCGTTTCTTGCTGCATGGTTGCCCGCGCGCCGCGCAGCCGCAGTTGACCCAATTCTTGCTTTGAGATCGGAGTAAACAGTCATCATGATCGACTTGAAGAACATCGAACGCAGTTATAAAACCGGACACGCCGAAACCTGGGTGCTGCGCCGCATCAACCTCACCATTCGCGAGGGCGAATTCCTCACCATCATGGGCCCATCCGGGGCAGGGAAGTCATCGCTCTTGAATGTGCTGGCGCTTCTCGATGACAGCTGGCTGGGCGAATACTGGTTCGCCTCGACGCCTGTGCACTCGCTAAACCGCAAGCAGCGAGCCGACCTCGCACGCCAGCGCATTGGCATGGTGTTCCAGAGCTACCACCTGCTCGATGATCTCACCGTCGCTGAAAACATCGACCTCCCGCTTTCGTACAAGAACCTTCCCTCCAAGGACCGGGGCGGGATGGTCGCCGACATTCTCGATCGTTTCCAGATTGTTGCCAAAAAGGACTTGTTTCCGAACCAGCTCTCCGGCGGACAGCAGCAACTCGTCGGCATTGCGCGAGCCGTCGTGCATGCCCCGGCGCTCCTGCTGGCCGACGAGCCCACCGGCAATCTGCACTCCACGCAGGCGCGCGAAATCATGGAGCTGTTTTGCGAACTGAACCGCGCGGGCACCACGATCGTGCAGGTCACGCACTCCGAAGAGAACGCTCGCTTTGGCAAGCGCATCATCGAATTGCGCGACGGCTGGATGACTCGCGATGAAAATCTGCAGTCGGCTCCATCGGAGGTCGGCGCACAGTGATGAAGAACCCACAGGTGAATGCATTGAAAATTAACTCCGGCAGCGCTATCGGTACTCGTCTTGTCGCGGGCGCGGCAATCCTCCTCCTCCAGGCCAATATGGCGTTTGCGTTTCAGTCGGAATCCACAAGTGCACCGGCGCAGAATGCGTCCCAGCCCACAACGACCCTGCAGTCGCCGCCTCATCAGGTTCCGTTCCACGAGATGCTGCATACCTCGCACAACCCGTTCGACGCTTATCGCGGCAAGACAGTTCCGGCGCCGAGTATGGGCAATTCTCCGCGGCTCAACTCCCTGGTCCGCGACGGGAAACTATACCTCTCTCTCCGCGAGGCCATTGATCTCGCTCTCGAGAACAACCTCGACATCGTCATCGCGCGCTACAACCTGCCCATCGCGCAGATGGACATCCTCCGCACCAAAGCAGGCGGTGTGGTCCGCGGTGTTGCTACGGGCGTGGTGTCCAACACGCCGGGTGGTGCTGCAGCCGGTGCCGGCGCCGGTAGTGGCGCCGGCGGTACCAGCTCCGGCGCTGGCGGGGCGGGCGCTGGTGCCGGCGGTCTCGTGTCATCCACCTTTGGGGTGGGAAGCAACGTCTCCAGTTATGATCCTTTGATTGAAGCGAAGGTCTACAACGATCACTACACACAACTGCTCACGAACCGTTCGGTTTACGGCGTCCCCGTTTACAAACTCAATGAGAATCTTGGAAACGTCAGCTACATTGAGTCGTTCCCGACAGGCACTTACTTCGAAGCCGACTGGTTCAACAACCGCCAGACATCGAATAGCCCCTCCAATACCCTCAATCCAGCGTGGAACACGAACGTGGTAGTCACCTTCAGCCAGCAGTTGCTTGCCGGTTTCGGAACCGGCCCGAACCTGCGCTATCTGCGGATTGCCAAGACCAACCAGAAGATTGGAGATATCGCATTCAAAGCTCAGATCATCGCGACCGTTACTCAGATCTGCGACATCTATTGGGATCTAGTGAATGCTTACGATACCGAACAAGTCGGTGAGCGCTCCGTCGCATTTGCAACGGAAACCCTCGATACCAGCCGTAAGCAACTCGCCCTCCAGGCTATTCCCGAGATGGACGTCCTGAAAGCCGAAAGCGAAGTTGCTACACGCCAGCAGGATCTGACGGTTGCTCGCACCAACCTCGAGCTTCAGGAACTCTATATGAAGAACGCGATCACCCGTTCCTTCGATGATCCCGTCCTCCAGGAAATGCCGGTGGTGCCGACGGATCACCTTGCCGCCCAGATTCAACCGGACACCCAACCAGTTCAGCAAAGCATTGCCGACGCTCTCAAGAACCGTACGGAACTTCAGCAATCGGCGCTCGACCTGACCAATCGCGAACTGACCCGCAAATCTGCTCGAAACAACTTGCTTCCTCAGCTGAATGTTTATGGATACTATTCCGGCCTCGGTGTAGGTGGTACTCCAAATCCTGAATTCGTGGCCAGCGGAGGCATCGTAAGCGCTCCCAGCGGATATGGAGGAGCACTGCAGGACGCCCTGAACTATTCTTCGCCTGAGTATCAGGTCGGATTTCAGCTCAACATGCCATTGCGCAATCGCCAGGCGAAGGCCGATCAGTATCGTACCGAACTCGAATATCGACAGTCCCAGGTGCTGGCTGAAGAGCTGAAGAAGAACATCGTGATTGAGGTTCGGAACGCTCGCTATGCGGTGGAACAGGGCGCTAGCCGGGTTACAGCCGCTCAGCAAGCGCGTGACCTAGCACAGCGCACACTCGATATCATGCAACAAGAGCAAAAACTCGGCGCTGGGTCCAACCAGCAGACGCTCTCATCCGAGCACGATCTGTCGGTGGCTGAATCGGCGCTCGTTACGGCTCAAACGGCATACGAAAAAGCTCGTATCCAGCTGAAGTATTCCACCGGGTCTGTGCTTGAGGAGTACGGAATTTCGATCGCAGACGCAAAAACAGGTGTCGTTGCAGAGACGGACAATCACTAAATGGCAGATCCTCGCAAGAACGAACGAATTCGGGTCTTAGTTGCCGACGATCAACCGCACATCCTCGAAGCCGTGGAACTGCTGCTGGAGCCGCAAGGCATTCATGTGGATTGCGTGCGATCGCCGCAACTGCTGCTCGAAGCACTCGGCCAGAGCGACTATGACGTCCTGCTCATCGACCTCAACTACACGCGCGATACCACTTCCGGAAAGGAGGGTCTCGATCTGCTGGCGCGTTTGCAGGAGATCGATCCGCGCATGCCGGTCATTGTTATGACGGCGTGGGGCAACATTGACCTGGCGGTTGAAAGCATCAAGCGCGGGGCTCGCGACTTCATCCAGAAACCCTGGGAAAACGAGCGCCTCATCTCGCTTATCCGCGTCCACGCCGAACTGCACAAGGCCCTGCGCCGGGCGCGCCAGCTCGAACTGGAAAACCGCCTGTTGCGAGCTGAAGGCATGCCGGATTTCGTCGCCGCCGCCCCATCCATGCAGCCCGTGCTCGAACTCATTGGCCAGGTCGGGCCGTCAGATGCCAACGTGCTCATCACCGGCGAACACGGCACCGGCAAGGAGATCGTCTCCAAGCTCCTTCATGCCGCTTCGCCGCGATCACGCATGGCCCTGGTTGCCGTGAATGCCGGCGGCCTGCCTGAAGGCACCTTCGAAAGCGAAATCTTCGGTCACGTCAAAGGAGCATTCACCGATGCCCGTTCAGATCGTGTCGGACGATTTGAGTTAGCCAACGGCGGCACACTGTTTCTCGACGAAATCGCCAACGTCCCGCTCCGCCAGCAAGCCAAACTCCTCCGCGTACTCGAAACCGGCGAACTCGAGCGAGTCGGCTCTTCGCAAACGCGTCGCGTCGACGTGCGTGTGTTGTCGGCAACCAACGCAAACCTGCCTGAAGAAGCCAAGGCCGGCAACTTTCGCGAGGATCTCCTCTTCCGCATCAACACCGTCGAGATCCATATTCCCGCACTGCGCGAACGCCGTGAAGACATACCGTTGCTGGCCGTGCACTTTCTCAACCGGAACCGTTCGCGTTATCGAAAGCAGGTAACCGGCTTCTCGACTCCAGCGATGCAGCAGATGATCCAATATCCGTGGCCCGGCAACGTGCGCGAACTCGAGCACACCGTCGAGCGTGCCGTGCTCCTTTGCCGCGGCGAAGAAATCGAGCCCGCCAATCTCGCCATTGCCTCGGGCAAATCTTCAGCCCCCAATTTTGAGAACATGAGTATCGACGAGGTCGAGGCACTGCTTATCCGCAAGGTCCTGCGCCGCTGCGATGGAAACATCTCGCAGGCGGCTGAAGCTCTCGGTCTCAGCCGGGCCGCGCTCTATCGTCGCATCGAAAAATATGGCTTATGAAAGGCATGTGAGGAAGCGCAAGCCCTCGGCACTTCGCCGGGCATGGCTCTTTTGCTTTCTACTGGCGCTGCCGACCTTCCTTTTTGCCGGGATTCTTCTCTGGCAGGAGCACGTGACCACCGCGCCCGCTCTCCTTCTTCTATTTTGCCTCTTCATCTACCTCGTGCTCATCGCTGCCTCTCTCATCGAAGGCCTTATGCGCCCGCTGCAAACCCTCTCCAATGTTGTCTCGTCCCTGCGCGAAGGTGACTACTCGTTCCGCGCCCGCGGCGCCGGTTCAGCCGACGCCCTGGGCGAACTGGCTTCTGAGATCAACGCTCTCGCTGATCTGCTGCAAAAGCAGCGAGTGCGCTCATTTGAAGCCACCGCTCTGCTCGCACGCATTCTCGAGGTCATGCACGCACCGCTCTTCGCCTTCGATCGCGAAGACCTTCTTCAGCTTGTGAACAATGCCGGCGCACAGCTTCTTGGCCGTCAGCTGGCGCGATGCTTTGGCCACAGCTCGCGCGAGCTTGGGTTGGATAACCTTCTTGCCTCCGCCGATCAGACCATTCACTCATTTGGCAACAAGCCAACGCGCTGGCTGCTGCGCAAGGCGATCTTTCGCCAGGACGGTGCGCCGCACACGCTCCTGTTGCTGGCCGATGTGAGCCAGCCACTGCAGGAAGAAGAGCAGATCGCGTGGAAACGTCTGATTCGCGTTCTCGGCCACGAGCTTTCCAATTCGCTTGCACCCATCAAGTCAATCGCCGGAAGCCTGCTGGCGCGCGCCGAGAGCATTGGTGGAGATGAAGCAACGGTCCGCGATTTTCGCCGTGGACTTAGCGTGGTTGAAAGCCGCGCTGACTCTTTGCATCGCTTCGTGCAGTCGTATCGCTTGCTCGCGCAGTTGCCACCGCCGCATCTCAAGCTGGTGCAGGCCGGACCCCTGCTCGAACGGGTTGCCTTGCTCGAGCAGCGCGTGCACGTGCGCCTTGATCCCGGCCCCCCAGTCATACTTAATGCCGATCCCGATCAGCTCGAACAAATGTTTATCAACCTGCTCACCAACGCCGTCGACGCATCTCTCGCGAACGGCGCGAAGCCGGTGCGGATCGGATGGCGCGTTGCTGAGTCGAACCTCGTGGTAGGCATCGAAGACAGTGGCCTCGGCATCGCCAATACCGAGAATCTTTTCGTGCCCTTCTACACCACGAAGCCCAAAGGCAGTGGTGTCGGACTCGCGCTCGCGCAACAGATTGCGCGCGCACACGGTGGAGAGATCAAGCTCGTCAATCGTGAGGATGGGCCTGGGGCGCGGGCCATTATTCATCTGCCCATGGCGTAGTTGGTTTTTAGCCCGCGACCGAGATCGGAACTACGTTTGGCTTGATCTCCGTGGCCATCACGCAATTGCGTCCCGCATTCTTGGCGCGATAGAGCGCTGCATCGGCGATCTGGATCATCTCTTCGTAGTTTGTCGGGAAACCCGCAGCAACGCCAAAGCTTGCTGTCACTGAGAAGGTCTTATCACCTTCGCCGAAACGCGCCGATTCAACGGTAGCGCGCAGGTACTCCGCGCGATTGCGCGCCGCTTCAAAATCCGACCCCGGCAGAATCAGCAGGAACTCCTCGCCACCGTAGCGGCCCACCCAGTCGTAAGTTCTCACTGAGCGCTGGAAGATGCTGCCAGTCTCGCGCAGTGTAAGGTCGCCCGCCACGTGACCCATCGCGTCGTTGACGCGTTTGAAGTAATCGAGGTCAACCAGAATGATACTTAGCGGCGTTCCATCTCGTTGCGAGCGATCCACTTCGCCGCGCAGCCGTTCCACGATGATGCGGTGATTCCACAACCCCGTCAGGCCGTCGTGCTCTGCAAAATGGCGCATCTGCTCGCGGGTCCGAACCAGTTCGGTCTTCTCGCGTTCAAGATCCTGCGTCCTGCCCTGGACGGCCTCTTCCAACTGCCGCTTCTGCCGCATCAGTTGACCCACGCGGCGCCGCCAGGTCCATACCGCCAGCACCAGGACCAGCCCGCCAAGTTCCCACTTGATGTATTTGTCCTGCCACCACAAGGGAAGGATAGTGAACGAGAAGGAAGCCACCGGGGAAACCGTACTGCCTGCCGCATTCACGGCTGCAACTTCGAATCGATAGTATCCCGGCTCGAGATGGCGATAATGCAGCGTCATCTCTCGCGTCTCTTCCCAGCCCGAGTCCTGCTCGCCGATCAGGCGATAGCGGATGCCGATGTCCTGCGTATCCTTGAACGACAGAAGCGCCATCGATATCGTGAGTTGGTTCGGGTTCCACTTCACAGAGCCGCTGTCCGTGACAGGTATGCTGCCGAGCATCACTTGCGAAATCGCGGGTGGCGGCGGCGATCCTGCCAGTGCATCCTGCGGCGCGATAAGGTGACTTAATCCGCCTGAAGTGCCGATCCACATGCTTCCGTCGCGATCCTCGTTAAGCGCGAAGCTGTCGGTGTCGTTCCAAATCAGCCCGTCATCCTGAGTAAAGCTCCGCCAGCGATGCCCATCATAGACAGTCACGCCAGCGTCTTCACCAACCCACAGCCAGCCGCGATGGTCGACGACCAGCGATACGATCTCCTCCGACATGAGCGGTGGACGGCCAATGTGATCGGCTTGCACAACTTTGTACCCGCTCATGTGCAGCCGCATCAGATCCTGCGATGGACCAGCGGCCCAGATATCTCCGTTCCAGTCGACCGCGATGAGGTCGGCTCTTGCTCCCGACTTGCCCGGATCAATCGCGTGCCAGCCGCTTGCATCGTGCTTGAAGAGCCCTCCATCGGAAGTCACCCATAAATTGCCCGACTGATCCAGGCACATGTCGGTAAAGCGCAGCGCCGCTTTCGGAAACGCTGGATCAATCACGGGATGTGCCGTACGATCAGACCCGGTCGGATCCAACTGGAACATCCCGCTCACGGTGGCAATCCACAAGCGGTGGGGTCCGTCAGCCAGAAGCCGGTAAACCGCGGGCATCGTCACCTGTTTTCCTACCAGCGACTTGGGGTCGATTCTGGTCAGGCTTCCCGCCATGCTTCCCATCCAGATCGCTCCGTCTGCGGTTACCTCCAGCGATCCTGCACGTGCCACGTGCACGCCCGTGGAATGCCAGATTTTCGGAACATTGCTCTTGGCTGGAATCCAACTCAGCCCAGAGTCTGTGCCAATCCACAATCTGCCCTCGTGGTCGCGCTCAACGGCCCACACCAGGTTGTCGCTCAGGCCATCTGCTTGCGTGTAGCCCTCCCACCGGTCCTCGCCCACCCAGCGCAGCAGCCCATGGCCCACTACGCCCATCCAGATCGATCCTTCACGATCGACAAACAGTTCCTGGACTTCAAACGGCGACAGGCCATTGTGCTCCGTCACCATCCGCCAGTGGTCTTTCTCCCAGAGCGCCAGTTCAGAACCCTTCGCCGTCAGGATGCGCCCCTGCTCATCTTCGGCGAGTTTCGGATACGCTTCTGACGTAGTCTCTCCAGGCAGGTCCCTCAAATATGCATGGCTGCCATCGGGCAACAATTCCACGACATGCAGATTACTGCGCAACCAGATGTGTCCGTTGCGCGCGACCATCATCGTCGGCCACGTCTCTTCTGGAAGCCCCAGAGCGATGCGCAGTTGCGTCGTCTGTCCGCCATTCAGCCGGCAGAGGTCCTTATCGCAGCCATACCACAACGAACCATCTGGCCCGTAGAGCACACTCCACACGAATCCGCCCTTAAGGTCGAGGGGCTCCGCGACCCAATTGTCCGTCCCGCGGTGTTTCAGCACCACACCGCGACTGCTCGAAGCGGTCACCACCTCGTCCTGCTTGATCGCAGTAAAAGTCGTTCCCGTGGGATGATTGAATTCGTTCAGCGCGTAGGGAAGGGGAACTTCGGAGAATCTTCCGTCCTTGCGCTCAAAATAAACGCCACCTGCCGTTCCCACCCAAAGCGTTCCGTCGAGGCCGATAAAAACGTTGTCGATGATGCGATCGGGTATTCCTTCGTTCGCCCCGTAGCGCTGGAACTGGCTCCCGTCATAGCGGTAAAGTCCGTTCTGCGTGCCCATCCACAGGTATCCGACGCGATCCTGCTGGATTGAGGTGATGTTGGGGTTTCCGAGACCTTGGATGTATTCGCGAAAGCTGTACCGCTGGGCCGACAATGGCACACAAATCCAGCAGAGCAGCGCCGCCGCAATTGCCGCGCGCCACGACCACCCGCTCGATTTGGGTTTCCAATTCCTCAAGTTCCCGTCTTTCTCGGCACTTGGAATAGGGGGAAACCGTGGGAATTCCTCAATGAAGAATCATCAGCGGTGAACCCAGGGCCAGAGTTGATTCCTCGACTCCCGGCTTCTTGCCCTTCAGTAACCCAAATATAGCCTTGAGTTTTTTTTTAGACTATGCCACTTTGGTCTAAGTTGTTGTAAGACAAAGGTGCAAAGGTAACTATTGCACGTTACCATCGCGCTTGAAATTGACTTGAAAGTAGGACATTCTGTCCTAACAGAATGATTCCACCTGTGATGTCGTTAATCACACATAATGGCGTCCTCGGGCGACGCCGTCAAATCGTTGACATCCGGTACATCGGTAATGAGAGGAGGGGAGGTAAAAAAGGCGTTCACCTGCTCGAGGACGTCCATTCCAGTCTTCGCCTGGTAGATTGCCTTGCGCAGCCGTCCACCCCCCGGCACACCGTGGGTGAACCAAGTGGCAAACTGCTTCATCTTTCCCGCCGTCTCTCCCAGGCGGGCGTCGCGAGGCAGGTCCTTGGTGGTTTCGGCCTCCGCCAGCAGCATCTCGAAATAAGCCCGGATCATGTGATGGCGATCGGCAAACGTCGGCCGGTCATACACTCCAGTGGCTGTGTATTGCGCAATCTGCCTGAAGATCCATGGGTTAGCGGCCGCAGCCCGGCCAATCATTACCGCATCGCAACCCGTCTGCGCCACCAACGCAGCCGCATCCTCAGGAGTGCGGACATCGCCATTGCCAATTACGGGAATCCCTACCGCCCGCTTGACAGCTGCAATCCACTCCCACCGCGCCTGCCCGCTGTATCCCTGCTCGCGGGTACGTGCATGTAGCGCCACGGCATTTAGTCCCTCCGCCTCCGCCATCCGCGCCAGCTCCACACATACAATTGCCGAATCGTTCCAACCCAGGCGGAACTTTACGGTAAAGGGAATTGTCACCGCCAGTCGTACAGTTCGAAAAATCTCCGCGATCTTCGGCAGGTCCCTTAAGAGCCCCGAACCTCCATTGCAGCCCACTACTCGTTTCGCCGGGCAGCCGAGATTCAGATCGACGGTATCAAACCCCGTGTCTTGCACAATCCGCGCAGCTTCGGCGAGTGTCTCCGCGTTCGAACCGAACAGTTGCGCTCCGATGGGATGCTCGTCGTCGTAAAAGGTCAGATAACGCTTGCGCTTCGACTCCCGCATCCGCGCAAGCCCGTCCGCGGAAGTGAACTCCGTCATCAGCAGCCCGCACCCCGATTGTGCATTCGTGACATCCGCCTCGATGTCCGATGAACTGGGTGCCCCGGGTCTCACTTCTGAGACCTGGGACGGATTCTCGAGTGCCTCTTTCGTGTCTGATTCTGCTGTAAACAAGCTCGCATGCCGAATAAACCGCCGGAAAACGGTGTCCGTAACCCCAGCCATTGGGGCCAGCACTGTCGCCGGCGCAACCACCACCGGACCAATCCGCACCTCGGCCGGCACACGGACCCCTTCGGGCATCGCGTGCTCCCTGGGGTTGTCCCAGTCCTTCTTTACCGTGAATCCCTTGCCAGCCATAGATGCAGTCCTCAGTTCACAGTTCTCAGTCATCAGCAATCAATTCACTGCCCGGCTCTTGAACAGAAAACTGTGAACTAAGAACGGACAACAATTAGTATCCAAACAAACGTGGGCCTCCGCCGTGGCGGAGGCCCGATCTCGCAGCCATCGCTCCCAGCCTTACTTCGCCGGGGACGTCTCGCCAGCCTTGGCGTACTTGCGGCGGAACCGCTCCACGCGACCTGCCGTGTCAACCAGGCGTTGTTTGCCGGTGAAGAACGGGTGGCAATTGGAGCAAATTTCCACGTGAATGTCGCCCTTGTGGGTCGACCGGGTCTCAAAGTTGTTTCCGCAGGCGCACATAACACGCACAGCGGCGTAGCTGGGATGAATCTTTTCCTTGGGCATCGCTAAAGACGGACCTTTCCTACAATCTTCCCTGTCTATTGTATTGGGATTCACGAGCGAGGGCAAACGATTCAGGCCTCTCGCGGCCGGTTCGCCTCAAATCCGCCCCCAGGCCGCATCCCATCCGTCAGCTACTCCATGGGGCAGCCACTCTCACATAACGGTACAGCTTATCTGCCGTTTCCCCGTTCTAACGCGTTTGGACGCCAGTGGGCCTGGGTTTACACCCCAACGCCGGCAACTTCTCACTGTCCACTATTCTTTACAGCCTTCGCGATCCCCGCCTCGGCCAGCGGCGCCATGATGTCGTAGCCGGCCTGAGTCGGATGCACACCATCGTGACTCAGATTTGCCGGCAGCCCATCGCGCTCATCCTTCATCGCGGAATGGTAGTCCACATATACATACCCATGTTCCGCAGCATACTTTTTGATCCAGGCGTTGATCGCATCGATTTTTGGCGCCGGCGTGAGGCCCGGCTGCCAAGGGTAGTCGTATGCCGGAAGAAGGGAACACAGCACGACTCGAATTTGATTTGCGGATGCCATCTCTGCCATCGCGGCGATGTTGGCTTCAGTCTCTTCCAGCGTCATCGGCCCCGTATTGCCGGCGATGTCATTGGTTCCGGCAAGAATCACCACCGCCTTCGGCTGCAAGGCGATCACGTCCTGATGGAAACGCAACACCATCTGCGGCGTAGTCTGCCCGCTGATGCCGCGATTGATATAAGGCTTCGCGGCGAACACTCCACCCGGCGCATCAAAGTGCCAGCCCTCGGTGATCGAATCACCCATGAACACGACGCGCTCTTCATCTGCCGCCGGCGGTCCCAATTTCAAATCGGCCTCCTTGAACCGCTCCAGCCACGGAAAATCCGTGAGCAGTTGCTGATCGTGCTTGCGCCAATAGTCATTGTCAGGATGCTTCACCGTCGCCGGCGTCGGCGCGGGTGCCTGTGTCTCCGGCACATTCCCCGGTTCCTGGCCAACAACCGCAATCGAAAGGATTCCTGCAAGAACACCGATGGCAACACGCAAAGAAACTCGATTCAAAACAGCACATCCTTCCCTGAGAACTGAAACCAAACGAAATCCCATGTTAACGCCACGACGCGGCGCGGCCAGCCTCTCCCGACTGGCTTCCGTTTTGAAGGGTACGGGCTCCTGCCCGTACATTAGCCCATGCATAATGCACAGGGCTCTTTGCCCCTGAGGGATTCTTCCCACGAATGGCGCATCGGCTCGGACCCAATCCCTTCAAGCCACCGCGCACACACATTTTCCACCAAGCCGCACGCCTTTCCCACCGCCACGCGGCTTCGCCAATTGCGCTAGGCTGGTTAGAGCGATGAGCGTATGTGAAATCTGTAACGGTGTAGGCCTTGTCCGCGTCATGTCCGACGCCGGCCTGTGGGCCTCACGGGCCTGCGAGTGCCAGGAGGCGGATCGCGAAGAACGCCGCCTCGCCGCCGCCCGCATCCCCGAGCGCTATCGGCAGTACACGCTCGATGGCTACGAAACAGCCTTCCGCGGCGCCGATCAGTCCTTGAGCCGTGCGCATCTCACCGCGCGCAAGTTTGTCGAAGCCTACCCCGTTGATACCGCCGGGAAAGGCTTGCTCTTCACCGGCTCCATCGGAGTGGGCAAGACGCATCTCGCCGTCGGCGTGCTTCGCCGCCTCATCTCGGAGAAGGGGTGCAAAGGTCTGTTCTGTGACTATCGCGAGCTGCTCAAGAACATTCAGAACAGCTACAACACGCAGGTGAACACCACCGAACTCGAGTTGCTCAAGCCCGTCTTCGCCGCAGAAGTTCTCGTGCTCGATGACCTAGGCGCGCAGAAGCCCAATGAATGGGTCTGGGACACGGTCGCCCTCATCCTCAACACGCGCTACAACGACAAGCAGACCACCATCATCACCACCAACTATCCTGACCTGCCCGCAGCTGGCGGAGGACTCAGCAGCCTGGAGCGCGCCGCTCGCGAGCAAACCCTCGGCGACCGCATCGGCGACCGCATGCGCTCGCGGCTTGCCGAGATGTGTGTGCAAGTCCAGATGTCCGGCGAAGACTTCCGCCAGACCGTCAAGCGCGCCCGCTTCGGCTGACATCTTCACGCGGATGAATAAAGAGGACGCATCGTCGGAGAGAACGTCGTGTTAGGCAAGCTGGAAATGATCGTCGGCCCCATGCGGAGCAACAAAACCGCCGAACTTCTTCGCCGCATCGAGACCCGCCGCCAGTACGCCAAGCAGTGTGTCCTCCTGCTCAAACCCAGCGCTGACACCAAGTCCGCGGCCGGCGTGGTCGAAACCCGCAACCCCAACGGCTGCGGGAGAATGGAAGCCATCGAATTCCCCAACTCCGATCCGTGGTCCATCCTGCCCATCCTCGCCAAAACCGAACAGCAGATCGGCAGGCGTGTCGAATGCATCGCCATCGATGAGGGCCAGTTCGTCGCCGACCTGTTCCTTTTCACCAAGCGCCTGCTGCATTGGGGCTATGACGTAATCGTCTCCGGCCTGGAGCTCGATTTTCGCGGCATGCCCTTCGGCGAGATGCTCCAGCTTTCCTGGCTCGTGCGCACATACGCTGGCAACATCACCGAACTCGTTGCTTATTGCAGCTGCGGGGCGAAGGCGCTTTACCCCCAGCGCCTCGTTGACGGCAAACCCGCCCCTTACTCAAGTCCCATCATCATGGCCGGTGACTTCTACGAGCCCCGCTGCGATGAACACTTCGTTCTTCCCGGTCGCCCCCACTAGCGCAGTGACGGCAATGAGAGGCCTCGCATTTATTACGTATATTCCAGGGCTTGCAATGCTGCGTTGATCTCTATCGCGATGACATATCGGAATTCAGATTAGCGTGAAGCACACCAGCTACCTTGCAACGGTTGTCATCTTGAGCGGAGCCAAGCAGAGTCGAGAGATCTGCGGTTGCCTCTTCAGAACATCCTGACTACACGCCAAAAAGTTTTCCCATTACCGCTTGGCCAAAAGCTGTTGGGATGTAGCGCGTAACGAGGAAAGGCTCGTTAGACCAACTCCAGGCAGTCCAGCCGATCTCAAGCTCCTCCATGTAGCGCATCAGGCTTCGAACGAAGTCAAGATCACCCGGAGTATCGCTGCCTCCAAACTCTCCAACAAAGACGGGCCGTGATTGCGACAGGTTGCCGAACGCCTCTGCCCAGTTCTTTCCTTTGTTCGGATAAACGTGGGTCGAATACACGAGATTCTCCACGTCCATCGGCATCCCACGCAGATCATAGGCCCAGTTGGTCCCACCCACGAACACCAGGGCGTCCGGGTTCTCATCGCGCACTGCCTGGGTGAGCTTACGCGCCCAGGGTTGCCATTCCTTCATGGTCACGCTCCGCTGACCCGGGGGATACGTCGTACCGTCCTCCTTGTTGAGAGGAAAAGGATCACCGGCGAGGCGGTCGTGCGGCTCGTTGAACAAGTCGTAAAGGACAGCAGGTTCGCTCCGGTATCGGCGAGCAAGCGTCCTCCACAACTCGAGTGATTCGATATTCGGCAGCGGAGCGACGAAATTGCGATTGCCGCCGTACACACGATCCGCATCGATCCACTGCAGATCAAGCAGCGTATACGCGCCGAATAGCGAAGCCCAGTAGATTACCTGATCGATTGCCTCTTGATATTCCTCGCCAGAACGTCCTAGCCGCCCTCGGAGAACAAAGTCCTGATTGAACGGAAGGCGGAGGATATTGCAACGCCATTCTTTGACGATGAATTCGATTTCGGATCTGGACAACGAAGCTCCAGACAGGAAGCCTTGTTCGTCTGGTCCGGCGTATTCCAATCCTGAGCGATTGACACCCCGCAACAGGATTGGCTCGCCGGTCGCGAGGCTGATGATGCGATTTCCCGATGTTCCAAGGGTAGCAAGGCCGTTGGAGAGCTCAGCATTCATGACGCAGCCTCGGTGAAATTGCGCAGGTTTAGCTTGAAATCCCGACTCTGAAAAGCTGCAACTTCAGAGGTGTTGCGGTAACGGAGTTATATCAACGTCTCCGATGTCGCACCTTCCTTTAATTACTCTGCGTCGTCCTTCTTCTGCTCCGGCGCCTTTTCCGGCGTGGTCAGCGGCTTGATGATGTCGTCAAGATACGCGGGCGTTCCATCCACCCGCTCCAGCGCCGGATAGCGCTCACCATCGTGATAATCAATCTGCATCGTCGACACAAACGAGTCCGCCTGCACGATCACGCGAATCGGCTTCGCGGGATCTTTCGCATCACGAATCGCCTCGCGCAGCGCATCGCCCGAGTAGACCTTGTCATTCACCGCCATGATCTTCTCGCCTGGCGCCAGTCCCGCCTTATCCGCAGGCCCGTTCCATAGCACATCGGCAATGGTCCCGTCGGCTCCGAGCCGCAGTCCAATCGAGTACCAGCAATCGACACCGCCGCCACGGCGTCCTTCCGCCGCGGCTATCATGCGCTCTGATTTCGTCGGCATGTCCTTGAACACCAGCTTGTATCCACCCTGCTCCAGTCCTGCGGTATCCACATGCGGATTGATCTTGTCCACGCGATCGTGCAGGAACGTCTTCCAGTCGTACGGCACAACCTGGTTCAGATCTTGCACCAGTTCATCGAATGTATACGTCACAATCAGCGGCCCCGTATTGCCGCCCTTACCCAGAAAGATCTTCACGAAGTCATCCAGTGACTTCTTGTTCTCCGTCAGCTTGCGGATCAGCGTGTCCGCATCCAACCAAAGCACTTCACCTTCAAAGTAGTAGTCCTGCCCGCGCCGCCAGTTCGACCACGCCGGATTCCCGCCGCGCAGAATGCTTGCTCCGACCGCCGTATCCACCGTGGGCCGCCACTCGCGTCCCCGCGTGTAATCGAGCTCCGCCGCCGTCATCGCCAGCACATCCTTGTACTGTTGCGGGTTCTTCAACCCCGACCGCGCTGCCAGCACATTCCCCCAATACTCTGTCATGCCCTCATACACCCACAGCAGCGCGCCCTGCATCGGAGTGGCAAAGTCCGGCTGATACAGCCCCGCTGGCCGCCGATACTTCCCATTCCACGAGTGCGTGAATTCATGCGACAGCAGGTCGGACTCAGGTAGCTGGTGCACGTCATCCGCGAATCCCTTCTCGCCAACACCGTTGTCCGATGACTGCCCATGCTCCAATCCCATTCCGCCGGCAACATCTGAAAGTGTCAGCAAAAAGTGGTACTCGCTGTAGTGATGTGACGCGTACAGCGCATCGGCTTCACGCACCAGGTTGGCCACCTCGGCCAGCACTGCGGGTCGCAGGTTAGCATCTTCCGGCGCATCAGCCGCCACGTCCAGAAAATGCTGCGGCTTGACCGTCGGAGCCAGTGGATATTCATGGAAATAGAGCCCCGTCAAAATCGGCGAATCTTCCAGCTGCTCCACCGTTGTCACCGCAAACTTCGTTGTGCTGCCAGCCTCCGGCACCGGGTAAGCCCCGCCGCTCACCGGCTTCAACGCCGTCCCGATTCCCCAGCCTGCAGGCACCTTCAACGACGGCTGAATCGCAATCTCCTTCACCGGCACATGCGCCGGATAGAACATCAGCGCCTCCCACTCCAATGCCGCCATCCGCTGCGAAATCCGCCGCGTCACAATCGAATCCAGGTGCATGTGGAGTGTCTTCACGCCGTCTGGTACCGTCACGTGATACTCGAAGAGGCTCACATCGTCCCGGCGCCACTCCAGTGTTTTCCCATTCGCCGTAAACACCACGCCGACAATGGAAGACGCTGGCCCTGAAGGCATGTGATGCCCAGGAATCCACTCCGGCGAAATCAGGGTCAGAGGTCCCGCCGACACCGGAAAATCGATCTCCGCATGAAACAGCTTGCGCGGTGCATCGGAGAGATCAGCCGTGATCTGGATCGGCGCCTTTTGCGCATTTGCAAGAGAAACAGTGAGGGCAAACAGGGTAAGGACAGGGAAGTACGCGGCAAAACGCTTTGACGTCAGCATCCAGATGAGGCCTCCTGAAAGATTCAGGTTATCCCACGCGCAGGCTGCGCGAACATCCGCCTGTGACTAGCAGGCCTGCCAGAGCCATCATGCGCGGAATTTGGCATTCTTTCCACAGGGCCCGTGTCACTATTCGCCGATTCAGTTTCGCGCGGCCTTGATTCCGGCGTTACCCTATAAACACAAGCTCACAAGCAGCTTCGCGCGTCGCAATCGGATTCATTCAAGCGCCCCTCCCGTCTCCCGAGAAAACTCCATGCGTTCGCACTCGAGTGGATCCGGAGACCAACGAGTCACGCCAAAGGATCGGATTTCATCACGCCGAGCTGACATTTTCTCTGCCGGAAGGAATCCCATGTCCACTGACTATCGCAACTTCCTGGCCCTCTCATACGAGGAGCTGGAAGAACTGAATCTCGAAGCCAAGAAAGAACGTGTCAGCCGTGTTCCTATCGACCAGATCCGCGAGAAACGGCTGAAGTATCTCGCCGACGAGAAGCGCATCAAGGCCGTCACCGTGCTCTTTTCCGACCTCGAGGGCCGCCTTCACCTGCTCGACTACGACAAGAAGTTCCTTCTCGGCGCCTACGAAAATCTTACGTTCGATGGCTCCTCCATCCGGGGTTTCACCGCGCAGAAGGAAAGCGACCTCCGTCTCGGAATCGATTGGAGCGCCTTCTATTGGGTTCCCGCTGACGTCTTCGGCAACGGCAAGGTCCTCGTCTTTGGCATCGTCATCGACAAAGACGGCACACCCTATTCGGGCGATCTACGCGGCGTTCTTAAGACCTACGCCGACAAACTCCACGCCGAAAAGCAGTACACGCTCAATGCCGCTACAGAGATCGAAGGCTTCCTCTTCGCCGGCAAGGACGCCGAAAAAATCTACCACGAATCCGGCAAATTCGACTTCGTCTCCACCGGCGGCTATTACCACTCACTGCCACTCGATCCGCTTCGTCAATTCATCGACACCGCGGCTGAAGTTCAGCGCGCCATGGGCTTCCAGAATGAGAAGGATCACCCCGAAGTCGCGCCCAGCCAGTTCGAAATCAACTTCGGATACAGCGAAGTCGTTGCCGCCGCCGACCAGATCCAGCTCTACAAACTGCTCTGCCGCCAGATCGGCAACAATTACGGGTACACCGCCTGCTTCCTGCCCAAGCCGGTCGCCGGCGTCAATGGCAGCGGCATGCACACCAACGTTTCCGTCTCCAAGGGGAAAACCAATCTCTTCTGGGATGAAAAGGGAGAAGAGCAGCTTTCCAGCTTCGGTTGGAAGTTTCTCGATCGCATCCTCACCCGGGCGCTCGATCTCTGCCTTGTCTTCAACTCCAGCGTGAACGCCTATCGCCGTCTTGATCCACATTTCGAGGCGCCTAACCAAATTCGCGCCTCGGCCACCGATCGCGGAGCCATGATCCGCGTGCCCATCGGCAACGCTCGCTCCATGCGTACTGAGGTCCGCGCCGTCGCTCCCGATGCGAATCCATACCTGTCGATGTATGCCATCTTCAAGACCGGCATCGATGGCGAAATCGCCAAGGTAAAAAACCTCCGCCAGGGGGGCCGCTACCTGCCCGACAACATCTACAAGGCCATCGATGACTTCAAAGCCTCAAGCTGGATCGCCGAAATCCTCGGTTCCGATGTGCAGGGCCGCTATGCAGATCTGAAACAAGCCGCCGCCAATCGCTGCCCGCGCGAACTTGGCACCATCGTCAAAGGCAGCGAGGTCCAGTTCCACCACGCCGTCTACAACCAGTCGCTCTGGAATCTGTTCTAGAAGCGATTCAGTTCAGAAGCAACAAGGGCGGCGGCCATCTCGCCAACCGCCGCCTCTTGTTTTACTTGTTGATATTTAGCAGCTCCATGATCCGTCCCACGATCGTGGGTGGACCCTTGTCATGCGCCATGGTCATTCGTCCGTCTTTGGGGATCCAAACCTCTTCTCCCGATGAACTGGCGTTGAACAGCCCCAGCTGGTACTTTTCCGCCAGCCGAGCCACCGTCATGTAAGCCGGCTCAGCCTTGGACCACGCGAACGATGCATAGATAAAATCGGCGCCGATAGCATAGTCAGTGCTGAACCCTTCGTTCTCCGGCAGGTTTACGAGCGCGGGCGGCCCATTCATTGGCGGAAAGATCCGGACTATGTCCTCGAACCAAGCGCGCAGATGAGGTGAGCTGAGTGCCGGATCGTCATAGCCGTGGTCTTCGCCCCACTTGATTTTCTGCGCGTACCAGTCCACAAACTCCGCGTGGCCCTGGGGAACAGCATCCGGCTCAAAGACCATGAGGTCATAGCTCATAATTTGATGCTATCCCGTCAGGCGAACTCCCGTCGCCGATACCGCGAATTTCTCCCCAGAGAGTGGGACATTGCCGCAGGGCTAGTTTCCCTGATTGTGCCTTTATGTCCAGCGTGTTAAAGCTAAAGAACAGGGTACAGGCGGAAGGAGCTCTCTTGCTGCTGGATTTCTTCCTCAGCAGTCTGCGCAATCCAGCTATATTTAAATCCCTGAATCTGCTCCAAGGACCTCGATCGAACATGAGCGCTGGGCCCATGGCTGAAGTGGAAACCCTCTACGGTGACTACCCTATCGACCACGCATTTGACGAAATGCGTGAGCCGAACGGAGATGTCCGCCTCCACTATCGTGCCCTGGCCGAAACTCTGGCGCGCCTGCCGCAGGAGGAATTGCAGCGTCGCAAACAATCGGCCGAACTATCGTTTCTCACCCAGGGCATCACCTTCACCGTTTACGGCCGCGACGAAGGCACCGAGAAAATCTTCCCTTACGACCTGCTTCCCCGGCTGGTGACCGCGCAGGAGTGGGATCGCATCGAACGCGGCCTCGCCCAGCGCATCACGGCGCTGAATCTCTTCCTGCGCGACGTCTACTCCGAAGCCAAAATCCTTAGTGACCGCGTCGTCCCGCGCGAGCTGGTTTACAGCTGCAAGCACTACCGTCGCCAGATGCGTGGCCTCCAGGTTCCCCGCAATGTCTACATCTCCGTGGTCGGGTCCGACCTGCTTCGCCTGAATACCGGCGAGTTCGTAGTCCTCGAAGACAACCTGCGCGTGCCCTCCGGCGTGAGCTACATGCTCACCAACCGCCGCGTCATGAAGCGCACTTTCCCCGAGCTTTTCCACAGCTACGGCGTTCGCCCCATTGAGCATTATCCGCAACTGCTCCTTGCCACGCTGCGTTCGCTCGCTCCCGAGGGCCGTCCCGAGCCGAATATCGTTCTGCTCACCCCGGGCGTCTTCAACTCCGCCTATTTCGAGCACACCTACCTGGCCCGCCAGATGGGCATCGATCTTGTCGAAGGACGCGACCTCGTCACCCACGACAACATCGTGTATATGCGCACCACCGACGGCCTCAAGCGCGTCGACGTAATCTATCGCCGAGTCGACGACGACTTCAGCGATCCACTCATCTTTCGCGGCGATTCGATTCTTGGCTGCACTGGCTTGTTCAACGCCTACCGTGCCGGCAATGTCACCGTCACAAACGCCTTCGGGACCGGCCTCGCCGATGACAAGGCCCTGTACGCTTACGTACCCGACATTGTCCACTACTACCTCGGCGAAGATCCGATCCTCAATAATGTGAAAACCTACCTGATGACGGAAGAGAAAGAGTGCAAGCACGTCCTCGCCAACCTCGACAAGCTCGTCGTCAAAGCTGTCGGCGAAAGCGGCGGCTATGGCATGCTCATCGGCCCTCATTCCACCGCACGCCAGCGCGAAGAGTTCGCCGAGCGCATCAAGGCGAACCCGCGCAACTACATTGCCCAGCCAACCCTCGACTTTTCGCGCGCCCCTTGCCTCATCGGCGACCGTCTTGAGCCGCGTCATGTCGATCTGCGTCCTTACGTTCTCTTTGGCGACAAGATCAACATCGTCCCCGGGGGACTCACCCGCGTGGCTCTCGAAAGAGGATCGCTCGTGGTCAACTCTTCACAAGGCGGCGGCAGCAAGGACACATGGGTTCTGGAATAGCGGTGAAAGACAGAGTTCGGGAGAGTACCAAGATGCTTTCGCGAGTTGCCGACAGCCTCTACTGGATGAGCCGTTACCTCGAGCGGGCCGAAAACACGGTGCGCCAACTCGATGTTGCGATGAGCCTCATGCTCGACTCCGGCGGCGCGAGCGCTGAAACCCACTGGCAGCGGCTAGTCGCATCCCTCGGCAATCCTGAGGGTCTGGAATGGACCGGCGATCCGGGCTCCGACGCTGAGAAGCTTGTTTTTGACAAACATCATCCAGCATCCATCACCGGCTGCATCGACTCTGCTCGCGAAAACGCCCGCCAGATTCGCGAAGAAATTTCTACCGAACAGTGGCAGCGCCTCAACCGGCTCTATCACCTGATGCATTCGCCGCACACTGAAAATCAGTTTCGGTCCAATATCAACGATGTGCTTTCATCCCTGATCGACGCCATCCATCTCTTCAAGGGTGTCAGCGATACCACCATGATCCACGGGCAGGGATGGCACTTCATCCGGCTCGGCCGCTACCTCGAGCGCGCATACGCCATTGCTACGCTCCTTGAGGTCTATCAGCCACTCCTCTCACATCCGCCCGAGCGCGAGCACTCTGGCTATCAGTACCTTGAACAGGTTGGCCTTCTGCGCTGTTGCACGGCCTTTGAAGCCTACTGTCAGGTTTATACAGCTGACCTCACTCCCGACCGCATTCTCGAATTCCTTTTGCTCAATCGCGATTTTCCCCACGCGATTCGCTACTCGGTCGACGGCGTGCGCCAAGCAATCCAATCCATCCAGCACACCGGCGGTCGTCGCCCTCCCGACGAACTCACGGCGAGCATCGGCCGTTTGCACGCCATGCTGAGCTTTACCACCATCAACGAAATTCTCAACGGCGACGCTGCCGCGTTCCTACACACTATCCGTCAGCAGTGCATGGGCATTCACGAGCTTATGTACCGCTTCTACATCCAGTACTCCATCCAGTCCGCGCTGGCTATCTAAACATCAGGATCAGAACTGCATGAATTGTTTTTCCATCCGGCATCTCACGCGCTTCCGCTACATGCGGTCTGTCAGCGAGAGCATCATGGAAACCCGCATGCACCCGCGCTCCGACTCTAACCAGCACTGCCTCACCTTCTCGCTTTCTGTGAGCCCTCGCTGCCGCGTCTTCACTTACCGCGATCACTTCGGCAACAATGTCCATCATTTCGATATCCCCGGCGAGCACAACCAGCTCGTCATCGTTGCCGAATCTGTCGTCGAACAGCAGGCCATGCCTGACGTTCCCGCTTTTCTGTCGCCCGATGCCTGGCAGGCGCTCGACGCGATGATCGAGGCAGGCGATTACTGGGAGATGCTGTTGCCTAGTGAGTTCGCGGTCGAAACGCCCGCGCTGCTTAACCTCGCCGCCCGTCTGCAGGTCACCCGACGTGACGACCCGCTCATGCTCGTGCGGGAACTCACTCAGCGCCTTTTCGACTACTTCGAATATGTTCCTCGCTCCACCCGCGTCGACTCTCCGATCGACGAAGCTATCCTGAGTGCACGGGGCGTCTGCCAGGACTTCGCCCACACCATGATCGCCCTGCTTCGCCTCGTCCGTATTCCTGCCCGGTACGTCTCCGGCTACCTCTATCGCAGCCGCGAAGACCACGACCGCTCCACTCCCGACTCCACTCACGCATGGGTCGATGTGCTATTGCCGAATTTGGGTTGGGTAGGTTTTGACCCCACCAACAACCTCGTCGCGCACCACCGCCATATCCGCACTGCCATCGGGCGCGACTATGCCGACGTCCCTCCCACCCACGGCATCTTTCGTGGCAAAACTTCGAGTGAACTCTACGTCGCCGTCCACGTGGAAGCCAGCGACCAGCCCCCCGCTCTTGACCGCAAGCTACCGATTCCTGAAGACTGGTCGGTCTTGGTCGAACGCGCCCAGGAGCCGCCGGAGCGGCCTCAGCCACTCATCGACCTGCAGCAAATGCAGCAACAACAATGAGTCGGGGAGCCGGATTTTATCCGATGAATAATCAGTTTTGAAGGGTCAAATTACATCCCCGGCTCGCGGCCTGGTCTCGCAATAAGAATTTCTTTATTGAATCCTCATCGGTTCACGGACTAAATTTATACAAATTCCTTAAACCCGGTGACGACGCCGGCGTTGCAAAAACGCACCAAAGCGACGTGTTGAATCTCGCGCTCCACTCTTATCCCCAGAGAGTGAAGATTCACGAATACTCAGCTACTGCGCGGACGGCTATGAACCGTTCGTGCAAAGAAGAAAAAGGTCGCTTCCCACGACCAGCCAAAGAAGTAGTTTTTTTGGAGGAACAGCCGTGAAAAAGTCCCTTCTGGGATGGATACTTCTCTGTATCCTTTCCATCGCCACACCCTTATTGAGCCAGCTCGCAACCACCTCACTCCGCGGCACAATCAAGGACCCTTCCGGAGCCCTGGTACCAGGAGCCAGGATCACCATCACCGATAAGGCAACCGGCAAGTCGCTCTCCACCGTGGCCGATAGCTCAGGGGCCTACAACTTCGCCCAGATCACGCCTTCCAAGTACACCATCGTCGTGAGTATGTCGGGATTCGGCGATCAGACCAAGTCCGCCGAACTTCTTGTCAACCAGCCCGCGACCATCGACTTCGCCCTCTCGGTGCAGGCTAGCACCGTCACGGTCGACGTTTCCGCAATTGCTCAGACGCTGAATACGTCAGACGCCTCGCTCGGCAATTCTGCTGACAATGAGCTTATTCAGGCTCTCCCGAGCGAAACCCGGAATGTGCCCGATCTGCTTTCTCTCCAGCCCGGCGTGCTCTACCTGCCCAACTCGCAGGATAGCCGTAGCGGCGCCGTCAACGGAGGCCGCTCCGATCAGGGCAACGTCACCATCGACGGTATCGACGATAACGACCAGGTCAATGGATACGCCTTTACCGGCGTTCTTCGCGAAACCCAGGATTCGATTGAGGAGTTCCGCGTTACTACCGCCAACGCCAACGCCGATGCAGGTCGCTCATCGGGTGCCCAGGCCAGCATGATTACCAAGTCGGGAACCAATAAGTATCACGGCGCGGCTTATGAGTATTACCGTCCACCGCTGACTGCCTCCAACAACTGGTTCAACAAGCAGGCGCAGATTAACGAAGGCCTGCCCAACATTCCTACAAAAGTCCTCCGCAATATCTTTGGCGGTGCGGCCGGCGGGCCAATTCTGAAAGACAAGTTCTTCTTCTTTGCCAACTTTGAAGCCCAACGCCAGGCGGAAGACGCTCAGGTCGTCAATACTGTCGCCACGCAGAGCTACGCTGCGGGAAGCATCGTCTATCCGGATGCGTCAGGGAACCTGCAAACTCTTACCGCTTCCGACGTTACCGCTCTCGACGCAGGATGCCAGATCTGCAACACTACCGATTACCCGCTTGGTCCGGGGCCGAATCCCAATGCCTTGGCCTACTTCAACTCCATGCCACTCGCCAATGGATCGCTCACAGGAGATTCTTATAACCGGGGCTCCTACTCCTTCGCCTCTCCTAATCCCGTCCGCCTCAACACCTCGATTGCCCGATTGGACTTCACGCCCAATGATCGACATCGAATTTTTGTTCGCGGAAATCTCCAAAAGGACACCACCCTGGAAGCCGAGCAGTTCCCCGGGCAAGGCCCGGCTTCGACCGATAAGAGCAATAACAAAGGCATCATCGGCGGCGATACATGGACGATCACGCCAACCCTGATCAATGACGTTCGCTATGGTTACGTCCGGCAAGGTGTCAGCACCACGGGCGTCGGCACCGGAGATTACGTCGACTTCCGCTTCATGTCGACCACCAGTGCCGAAACACGCACAACCATCACCAGTGTCCCGGTGAACAACATCGTCGATAATTTGAGCTGGACCAAGGGCAAACACGGTCTCCAGTTCGGCGGAAACTGGCGTCTGATCCATCAGAATCACAATTCGGATAACAGCACCTGGCAAGGCGCAAGTTCGAACCCATACTGGCTGGGTGGAAATCCGCCACAGCCTGCGGATGCGGTCCCCGACGGTTTCGCCAACTCCTATGAGATAGCCTTCGCCAACCTCGTGGGCACCATTCCTTCCCTCACAAATTCGTACAACTATCATGTCGACAGTGCTTCCTCGGGAACATTGCTTCCGGACGGCGCATTTCTGACCCGCCACTTCAAGGCCAATGAATTCGAGTGGTACGTCCAGGATGCTTGGCGCATGAGGTCGAATCTCATTCTCACTCTCGGCATCCGCCAAACCATCCTGCAGACTCCATACGAGACCAGCGGTCAACAGGTCGCGCCCACGATCGACACGCATGCCTGGTACTTGCAGAGAGAATCCGCTGCTCAGCAAGGCCAGGTCTATGAACAAGATTTGCAGTTCTCTCCTGCAGGTCCGTACTACAACAAGCCGGGTTTCTGGCCGAAACAGAAGGACAATTTCGCTCCTCGCCTGGCCATCGCCTACTCCCCCGACAGCAAGACCTCGATCCGTGCTGGCGCGGGCATTTACTACGATCACTACGGTGAGTCCCTGGTAAATATCTTCGACCAGGAAGGCTCATTCGGCATCAGTTCCTCCGTTACGAACCCTGCGGGGGTTTATGGGATTGAAGGAAACGCGAAGCACCCACCATCACCCCGATTCATTGGACGGAACACCCTGCCCAACATCGACAACGGCGGCTCGCCGCAAACTCAGACCTATCCCTTCACAGCCCCGCAGTACAACTTCGCCATTACCTGGGGCCTCGACAACAAACTCAAAACCCCTTACTCAGAGAACTTTGATTTCTCAATTCAACGCGAACTCCCCGGCGGTTTCACCATTGAAGGTGCCTACGTTGGTCGGTTCGGCAAACACCTGCTTCAGAGCCTGGATCTTGCGGAACCGGTCGATTACGTCGATCCAGCAGGAGGGGGCGACTACTACGCCGCCGGCACACAACTCTCCAAAGACGTTGACGCGAACGCAGGCAACTACGGCCTAATCACGGATGGCAATGGGAATACGACCGGATCCGTGGTGAGTGTTTCCGCCATTCCGTACTTCGAAAATGTCTTCCCATTCATGGCGAATTACGACTACACCGGTGAAAGCGCAACGCAGGCAATCTACAACAACGAATGGGCTCCCTATCGTTCGCAGTTCGGTGCGACTACGGCTCTGGCAGACATCGACTTCTACTGCGTCTATCTGTCGAGTGCGCAGTGTGCCACCTATCAGTCGAAGTTCTGGCAGGATCAGTTCTCGTCGCTGTACGCGCTCTCTACTATTGGCATGAGCTATTACAACGCCGGCCAGATTACTCTGCGGCACCCCATGAGCCACGGCCTGCAGTTGGACTTCAGCTATACCCTTTCGAAGTCGATGGATTGGGGATCGGATGCTGAGCGCAACACGGAATTTACCGGCGGCGTAAATGGCGGCGGCAACTCATTCAGCAGCATTCTGAACACCTGGAAGCCCTATCTCAATCGCAGTGTGTCTGACTTTGATACGCATCATCTCATAACCGCGGACGCGGTATACCTGCTGCCGTTTGGCAAAGGAAGAGCGGTTCTCGGTAATGCGAATACCCTTCTCGACGTCTTCATTGGCGGATGGCAATGGTCCGGCATCAACCGCTGGTCCAGTGGCCTTCCGTTCGGAGTTACCGAGCCCGGTTGGTCGACTGACTGGCAGATCGAGAGTTTCGGAGTTAACGTCGGGAACGTGAAAACCCACAAGCATCTCGACGCCAACGGCAATCCGCAGTACTTCCCCAATCCAGACGCAATCAACGCCGGCACCTCGACCGGCGGCCCCATCCGCCTGCCCTACCCGGGAGAAGCCGGCCAGCGTAACGGTTTCCGTGGCGATGGCTACTTCGACATTGACTCCGGCCTCACCAAGAGTTGGAAGCTTAGAGAGTACGGGGCATTGAAGTTCGCCTGGGAAGTCTACAACGTCACCAACGCAGTGCGGTTCGATCCTGCCTCCATCGACAGCGGTTTGACCGATGGCAGCCTTGGAATCGCAAGCAAACTGCTCACCGCCCCACGCCGCATGCAGTTCAGCCTGCGTTACGACTTCTAACCTCCAACCAGAAACAAACGCCGGAAGAGCCTCTGCTCTTCCGGCGTTTTGCTTTCCCGTCTACTCGATAGGCTTTCGCTATTTGCCGGTCGCGATTTCCTCCGAACTCATGGCTTTTGCGCGGTTCTGTGCCAACTGGTAGCTCGAAGTGGGAATCAGCATCGCATCCTTCGGCTTGGCCAGCTTGCGATAATCAGAAATCGCTACATCGCGCTCGCCGTACTGCTCTGCAATGCGGCCAAACGCATACCAGTAATCATCATCCGGCTCATCCAGGTTCAGTTCGTCCATCGCGCGCAGCAACAGATCGTGCGCTTCTTTCGTCTTTCCTGTTTCGGCATAGACGCATGCCAGTGTGTGCAGAATCGCCGGACTGTTCTGATCCATCTGCGTAGCCTTGGTAGCCGTCGCCACGTCAGTCTGGTCCACCTTGCCGGTGTAGAGCGCAAACCACGCCATCGAATTCAGCAGGCTCGCATTTTCCTTGCCCTGATCGATCAGCTTCTGGACCCATCCTCGCGCCGCAAGATAGTTTGCCCGGCTTGCCTCAATCTGCATCTTCGCCTGTAGCGCATCAGCATCGCCATCCAGCAGCTTCAGGCGTGTATCCGCCAGGGCCAGCGCCTCATCGTATCGTTTCAGCCCGATCAGTGCTTCCACATTCGTCATGAAAGCGCTGCGTGACTCCGGCACTTCCTTCACCAGATCCGACGCGACCACAAGCAGCTTGGTGAAGTCTTCGAGTTCCCCATATCCCTCTGCGAGCGCAATCTCGATGTTTATTTTTTCGCGATTCGTGGTTGCGCCCGCGCGTGCATCCTCCAGCAGTTTTACGCCCTGCGCGGCCGTAGGTTTTGTGCTCGCCATCAAGGCCGCTGCGGCCAATGTCATTTTTTGCGCGTCAGCCGCTTCGCCCTTGATCCAGAATCGCGGAAATACCAAACCGCCCAGTGTGTCATCCCCGCCGCCCAGGTGCTGATCCTCGCGAATCCAGTCCAGCAGCACTTTCGCGCCGTTCAGGTTGCCCCCCTTTATCCGATCCAGCACCTCCAGGGCCACTGCATTCGGCTTGTCGGCTGTGTCCAGCAGTTTGTACTGCCCACCCTCCTTCACCACGAAAAACGTCATGGTCGGGCCACCGGGAATCTGAACTTTTTCGCGATAGCCCGTTGTATCGTCACCATCCGCTTTGGGATCGAACGCCTGCAGCAGGATGTCGATCGTTACATCCAGCGAATTGCCCTGCCGCGCCATCTGACTGTTCAGCTTCTTGCCCGCGGTCAGTTCCTTATTCAGGTCCTCCGGATCTTCGGCATGCAGAACCGCGATGGCATTGCGACTCAAGATCGCCTCCATCTTGGCCTGGGTCAGATTCGGATCCATGGTCAGCAGAAAAGCTCGCTTCACCAGATCCGTTGGAGTATTTGCAAATTGCAAATCTTCATGCCGTTTCGCATCGCGCAACATTCCCGCGAGTCCCATCGTCTGCGCTGCGTTATCGCCACCCGCGCCCGCCTGCAGAAAATCGGCAGCCAACGCGTAACGCCGCGTGTTCATCAGCATTTCGCCGGCAGTGCGTGCCGTGTCCTTGAAGGCCGCGTCGGAGTTCGTAAGCTTGTTGATTTCCGCCATGCCCTCTTTGCTCCCCTGCAAAACTGCACGGCTTGCTGCAATCAATGCCACCGGTTGCGGATTGAGCGCCAGGGCAGCTTTGATCGCTCCCTCTGCATCCCCGCTGTAGAACTTCGCATACGAAAGATTATTCGGAATCTCCAACTCCGCCAGCTTGTCTTGCCCCAGCTTCTCGTACTCCGCCACTGCCTGTTTCAGGTTTGCCTGTCCGCTGTAGCGCCGTCCCGCTGAGTCATATTCCAGCAAAATCGCCAGATTAGCCTGCGCCGTGTGATCGTCGGAATCAAGCTTCGCCGCCGCCCTGTAAGCCTCAGCCGCGCCCGCCCAGTCCGTCCCCGGCCGCATGTCGCGGCCCACCAGGTCATGCTTCAGAATGTCCCCCAGCGTCCGCTCCGCCAGTGCTGAATTCGGATCAAGCTTCACGGCCTGCCGGGCCTCAGCGCGCGCCGCCTCGCCCATGCCCGCCTGCAACAACACGCGCGCCACCTGCAAATGGTGCACCGGGTCGTTGGGATGGGCCGCAATCAGGCCGCGATAGCTCGCCAACGCTTCTTTAACTTTGCCTTCATGCAGAAGAGCCTCGCCCTCCGGCTCAAAACTCACAAAGATCGCCGGACCCGCGACCACTTCCACCACCTTGTTGCGTACGTCCGTTGCCTCGGCAACCGTGTAGCGCCGCTTTCCCGAGTCGAAGATCAGGTTCGCTTCGACCACGCCGTCCTCCGCCCTCGAGAACGTCTCCGTCAGCACCGCCGGACCCATGACGATCTTTTCGTCCTTCGGCAATTCCTTCGGCACAAATCCCGTCGGTGGAACGATCCTGTACCTCCACTCCGCGGTGAAGGGCTGGTCCAATACCCAATCCGCGTTGCGCGGCTTCTTCGGCTTGTCCGGATCATCCTTCTTATGATCCGAGTCTTCCTTGCGCTTCAAGTCTTCGGGCAACTGCTGGAAGAGTGTGTCAACTCGAATCGCCGCAATCGCATTGTCCAGATCGGTATACCCGCGCCGAGCCTTGTCGCATTGCAGTGTCAGTTCAAATTGTCTCGACAGGTCTCCAGGGTCGGTTCTCTCCACCCTCGTCAGCTTGTCGGCGATATACTGTGCCTTCACGTAAGCTGTCAGTCCGTCGCGCGTCTCTTTATCCGGCTTATCCGCATAGAAGGCACGGTAGTGCGACTCGAACACCCCTGCCGGCTGCGTCTTCTCCACCACCGTCGCCGGCCCGTTGTCGCTGAGCCGGATTTCTCGTAGTTCCAGCAGCACATTCTCTCGCGATGTCGACTCAGGCGTGAGCATCAGCGACGTGCTCCCCGGCCGTGCAATCAGCGCATGTCGTCCCTGGTCGTTGATCGGCAGCTGACCCAGCCGCGCGTATTGATCCGTCGCATCAATCCACAGGTCCGCGTCGCGAGGATAGAGCGATGGGTTTCCCGGCACGTACACAATCGCGTGATCGAACAATCCCATGCCTGGCAACTCGGCTGGCACATCCAGCCGTGAGCCCGCATTCAGCAGTGCGACATACGCCGGAATTCCCGCCGCGCGCAACATCGCCACCAGCAGCGTCGCCTTGTCTTTGCAGTCGCCATACTTCAGCGCCAGCGTTTCGGCTGGATCATGCGGCACAATGGCCGCCTCGCCAAATTCGATTCCCGTGTAGCGCACCTCGCGATCCAGGTAATCGAGAATGACATCTTCTTTTTCTCTCCGAGTAGACTTCCCGGCAATGAGTCCGTCGACAATGGACTGCACCGCATCTGATTTCGCCTTGCTGTCCACGATCTTCGAATACTCGATTGCGAGCACCTGCCACGATGCACCCGTCGAATAGTCGATCTCGGGAAAGACGTACGCATCCGGCGGCAGATTCGATTCGTGCGCTTCGACGCTCTCCAGCGATCCGATTTCGTATGTGATCGTGACCTGCCCATTCGTCTCAACACGCTTTGGCGTCACTCCCGGCAACAGGTGCGCTTCAACGCGCAACGGGAGCGATGACGGCGCCTCGAAAACAGCGCTGCTGTGCGCCACGGGTACCTCCTCATGTCCAAAGAAGGCACGGCCGACGCGTCCCGGCGCAAAGAATGGCTCGGTTTCGCGCTCCAGGAATTCCTCCTCCACAACCACGCCGGGAGCAATCGCCGGCAACGGAGCCCGGAGCCTTTTGCCATCGCTGTACGTCTTGTAATCACCCCCGCGCGCTGGTTCTTCGGTGATGGCGCTCGGATCAAGATTATGTTCTGAGTAGTCGGGTTCGATCACGCGCGCTCGAATGACCGGTCGCATCTCGTGCCAGGGGTCCCAGCCAACCGACAAGGTGTCCCAGCCCTCTGAACCTTTGGCTGTCAGTATCTTATAGATGTAGTGCCCCACATGTACCAGCCGACCCGCTTCATCAAAATTGAAGCTCTCGTCGTCATCAAATAGCGCGATGTTAGCTCCATCGCCTGTCATCCCTGCCGAAGCGGCCTCATATAGATCCTTGGCTGGAACAGAAAAATGTGCCGCGCTCCAGGGCTGCACATTTTGTTGGGCATGTGCTCCAAGGCAAGCGACAGCAAAAAATGTGAGAAGAAGGCAGCGAACAAAACGGCGCAACACGAGAAGGGGCACAGCGCTCCTTATTGAACAGGGATTGTGTTCACGGTAAACCGCGCATTAAGGCAAGCGCAAGACCAGCCCGCAAGTCCTTCAAACCGTAGTTATCACCTGGGCAATTCACCACTGAACCGTGGAACAAACTTCCTGGTTGTGAGGAGAGGATTTTCATTTTGCGAAAGATTCGTGGTATTGAAAAGCGCACTCCTTCACTGTGTTGCGAAAAACCCGGACTCTGCGACGGCTTTGAAGGGTGCGCTTTAGCCCGTCCATTATCCCTTGCATAATCAACCGGACTTTAGTCCCTGAGGGAATCCGATAGCATCCAAAACCAGCCGTACTGTGACCGCCCGCAAAATCAATCGAAAATTAGCCCAGCCGTGCTTCAGCCGCAACCTCGCGCAACTCAGGCAGCACGCGCCCCAAAGGTATTGCTGCTGCGTGCCGCTGCCCCAGCGCAAAATAGACGTCCTTATAGAGCGCATAGAGCCGCTCATACACATCGACAGACCGGCGATCCGGCTCGACGGTTCGCAAGGGCAGGCACACGGCCTTCTGCGCTTCTTCAATCGTCCTGTAAATGCCGGCTGCCAGCAGGGCCATGATTCCCGATCCCAGGCTCGTCGGAACCCCTGCAGGCACCAGCACCGGCTTGTTCAGCACGTTGGCGTACACCTGGTTCAGCACTTCATTCTTTTGCGGAATTCCGCCGGCGTTGATCACGCGATCCACGCGCACTCCATGCTCCGCCATCCGCTCCAAAATGATTCGCGTATGAAACGCCGTTCCCTCAATCGCCGCGAACAATTCATCCTGCGCCGTCTGCACCAGGTTCCAACCCAGCGTCACTCCGCCAAGTTCGGGATTCACCAGCACCGTACGATCGCCGTTGTCCCAACTCATTCGCAACAGCCCCGTCTGTCCGGCCTTGAACGAATCCAACCCCTTCGAGAGTTCGTACACCCGCGTCCCCGCCCGCTGCGCAATCGCTTCAAAAATGTCGCCCGTCGCCGACAGCCCCGCTTCAATCCCCGTGTAGCCCGGATGCACGCTCCCCGGCACGACTCCGCAAACTCCCGGTACCAGTTGTGCATCGCGCGCCATCGCAATGATGCACGTCGACGTGCCCACCACGTTCACCACGTCGCCTTCGCGAATGTGCGAACCGATCGCGTCCCAGTGCGCATCAAACGCGCCTACCGGAATCGGAATTCCCGCGCGCAATCCAAGCTTCTCCGCCCACTCCCCAGATAGATGCCCGGCAACTTTGTCGCTCGTAAGATACGCACCGCCCATCTTGGCGCGCACCCCCGCCAGCAGGGGATCGACAGAAACCAGAAACTCTTCAGGCGGTAATCCGCCCCACTTTGGATTCCACATCCACTTGTGGCCCATCGCGCAAACGCTGCGTTTTAACTGGCGCACACTCTTTACGCCGCTCAGTGTGGCTGCCACCATATCGCAATGCTCCAAGGCAGTCACGAACGAATCTCGCTTGCCCGGATTGTGGCGCAGCCAGTGCAGCAGCTTTGCAAATCCCCACTCGTGCGAGTAAACCCCGCCGCACCATTTGATTGCTTCCAACCCCTTGGCGTGAGCTTTGGTTGTGATCTCCTCCGCCTCGGCGTGCGCGCGATGATCGCACCACAAGTAGTACTCATCCAGCGGCTCAAGCCCCTCGCCGACAGGGATGACGCTCGATCCCGTTGTGTCCAGCGCAATGGCCTCCACATTGCCGCCGCTGATTCCCGTCGCGGCCAAAACATCCTTCATGGCGACAGCCAGCGCTGCCATCTGGTCTACGTGCGACTGCGTCGCAAAATCCGGATCCTCGCGCCGGCGGTGCAGCGGATAGGAAGCCGACGCTGTCCCGATCGGTCCACACTGGCTGTCCACCAATGTCGCGCGCACGCTCAACGTGCCGAAATCTACCCCGGCTACTACGGCCATTGCACACTCCCGTGGTAAACGCTTTCCTAATTGTGCACCAGACTACACCACGCCGAGATTCGACGGGAATTCCGAATCCAACCACTTATCTCACCACCGCTCTTCTTATTTCTTCACCGTCTCGACCCCGGACGCCACTGGCGTTTCTTTCACCTCACGCGCTCCCTTCAACGTCGCCGGCATTCCATCCTGGTTCTTCACCAGGATCGAAATCCTCCGATTCGACGGATCATACGGGTTCGTCTTCACCCGCAATAGTTGATCGGCATATCCGCGCACCTGCGTCACCTGGTTCCCGCGCACGCCGTCCTGCTGCAGAAGTCTCCGCGCCGAGTTGGCCCGGTCAGCCGACAACTCCCAGTTGCCGTAATTCGTGTCATCGGAATATTGTGTCGCGTCTGTGTGCCCCTCGATCAGCAGCGAATTTGGCAGAGTTTTCAATTCGCCGGCCAGCAGGTCCAGCAACTCCTGTCCGCTGTCGCTCAGCCGTGCGCTTCCGCTCTGATAGAACGTTCCGTTCTTGTCTTCCAGCAATTCGATCCGCAGTCCTTCCGGCGTAATCGTGATCTCAATCTGCTTCGAAAGCTTCTGCAGGTCCTTCTTGGCCCGAATCTCCTCTTCCAGCTTGTCTTTCAGCTTCTGCATGTTGTCCGCACCGGCCACCGTTACGGTCTCTCCCGTGCCCGACAACGTCGTGCCCATCATCGTGCCTGTACCCTTGGGATCGTTGAAATACCCCGCTACCGCCTTCTTTACCTTCTCGCTCGAGTTCATCAACCACAGTACGATGAAGAGCGACATCATCGCGGTCACAAAATCCGCGTACGCCACTTTCCACGCGCCGCCGTGATGGCCGGCGTGCCCGCCATTGCGCTTGATGACGATAATCGGTTGCGTCTTTGCCGCCATGTCAATGTCTTCCTACGCAGCCTTGGCCGGTGCACCCGCAGCGCCGCCTTGACCCTTGCAAAACTTCTCCATCTCGTCAAAGGTCGGCCGCACCCGCGCGGGAATCGCGCGTCTTCCCAACTCGATCGCAATCATCGGAGCCGATCCCTTCAAGAACGCAAGCAGCAGGACCCGAAGCACATGCAGATAGTCATTGTGCTCGTCGGCCGTCTTCGCCATGTTCGAACTCATGGGCCCCGCGACGCCGTAGCACAGCAGAATGCCGAGAAACGTCCCCACCAGCGCGGCTGCCACCTTCTCGCCGATCTCCTCCGGAGGCCCACCGAGCGAGCCCATCGTGATCACCACCCCGAGCACTGCCGCCACAATTCCCAGCCCCGGTAGAGCGTCCGCCATCGTCGTCAGCGCTGCGACCGGTTGCGTGGCTTCGTGATGATGCACCTCCATATCCAGTTCCATCATCTGATCCATGTCGAAAGGATCCACCCCGCCCGTGATCGCCATGCGTAAGGTGTCGCACACAAATGCCTCTGCGTGATGATCGGCAAGAAAATCTGGAAAGCCCTTGAACACTCCACTCTCTTTTGGCCTCTCCACGTCATTCTCCACGCTCAGCAATCCCTCTTTGCGCACCTTGTTCAGAAACATGTACATCATCTTCAGCAGATTGAGGTAGCGCTGCTTGTCAAACTTTGAACCGCTCAGAACCCCCTTCAAGCCCGCGAGAATCCCCTTCAAAATGTGCAACGGATTCGCCACCAGCAAGGTCCCCGTCGCAGCACCGGCAATAATCAGCAACTCGGCGGGCTGCACCAGCACGGCGATGTGCCCCTTCTCCATAAGAAAGCCGCCAATCACCGCGCCAAACACTATAACGATGCCTATGATGGCAAACATGCTGGTCTCCCCTGCGCCGTCGTGATCTGATTTCCTCCCGCCCGCACGCTCGCAAACATCGCGGCCTGCGCCCGCTCCAGCAGTTCGGCCAGCGGCTCGCCGCGCTCAGCCTGCGTTGCGCCAATACTGACGGTCAGCGAGACGCGATCGCCCCACCAGCGAAATTCAGTCGTGCGCGCCAACCCCGCCAGCGTTTGCGCGTGCGCCGCCAGCATCGCTGTATTGCGTTCGTGGGAAAGCAACAGAAATTCATCGTCGCCCCATCGGCCGATCTCTTCTGCAGGTTTCATTCCGCCGGCAAGCGTCCGCTGCACTTTTTCCAACATCGCTTCGCAAGCCCTTGCACCGTGGGTTCGACGCAATCCGCGCGCCTGGTCCACCGTCACCCACAACACACCGAGTGCGGTATCGCTGTTCAGAAAATCCTCATGCATTGCCGCGAGCCGGTCTTCAAGTTCTGCCTGGCTCTCTCCAATATTCGAATCCTCGCTGACCTCCCCATGCGACAACGAATCGATGCTCTCCGCCGGGTGAAACACCACCCCTGAACCGATTCGCGCACCCAACCCATCGCGCAGCACCAGCACACGCGCCATCACCGGAACTTCATGACCGACCTTGTGGCGCACGTGTACCAGCGATCCACGCCCTTGCGCCTTCTCGGCATCCATCTGCCTGATCCAATGCTGCGCGCCTCCCACTACCAGAGAGTCCAGCATCTCGCGTACGCAATGTCCGACAACTTCGCCGCTTGGGAACCCTGTAAGGGTCTCTGCCACACGACTCCATAACGCTACGATGCCTTCTTGATTCGCAAGAGCGACCCCCTCTGTCAAGCTGTCAATCGCAGATTCCAGCAGTTCCGTGCGGTCCGCCATTCTGTGGGCCCTTCCAACTCGTTCATCGGCAAAATGGGGTGCACCTTGATCAGGCCGCAACCATGTAGAACTCGCCTCTGTCAGCAGCACCGTTGTTGATTGTTTTGGGGATTTGTTAGAGGATTCTCATTCAAATGAACGCGTGCATGCCGGCAATCTGCTTCGCAAAGCGCCTCCCTGAGGGAGGAGTCCAGAGCGAAGTCCTGGGACCCCTCGCATCCGAACGCTCTACGCCCTCTAGGGGTGGAACGAATCATCTTTGAACTGGATTTGGAAAGAGGAGGGAACTACTTCGCCTTCGCGCCGGTTCCGTTTCCTGAAGTTGCACCGCTCAGCGGCAACCGCACCACAAAACGTGTATTGCCCGGCTCCGACTCCACATCGATTTTGCCGCCGAATTTCTGCGTCACGATCCGGTGCACGATCTCCAGGCCCAGCCCGGTTCCCGACCCCTGCGGCTTGGTCGTAAAAAACGCCTCGAAGATTCGCGGCAGCACATCCGCTGGAATTCCTTCCCCGTGATCCGTAATGCTCACCGCCAACCATCCTGGGTCCGCGCCGTTGCGGTTCGCAGGCTCTGTCCACGTGTCAATTTCAATCTGCCCCTGCGCCGGCGAGGCGTCCGCGGCGTTATCGATCAGGTTCGTCCACACCTGGCTCAGCGCCGACCCCCTGGTCTGGATCACCGAGGGCGATGCCTCAAATTTCTTTTCCACCGCGATCTGCTTAATGCGCAATTTGTGCCCCAGGATCGTAATCGTGCTCTGCAGACTGTCGTGCACATCCAGCTCTTTCACCGGCGAGCGATCGTCGTAGGCAAACTTCTTCACCGCCATCGCCAGGTCCGATACCCGCGAAATACTTTCCTCGATCGCGCACACCAGCGAGACACTCGATACGAGTGCCTCCAGCCAGTTCAGCGCATCCGAAAAACTGCTCGCATCGAAATATTCTCTGGCGCACTTCAGTTCTTCCTGCTCGAAACCAATCTCCACCAATGACGGGGCAATCGTGTAGGCGTTTTCAACTCCCGCGTCCTGCAGCCACACAGCCAGCGCTTCTTCGGCATCCGCCTGTTCGAGCGAACTCAACGCCGGCGCATGGCAACTCTTCATGGCATGCTGCAGAAGGTTGTGCATGCACTGCATTTGGTCTGGCGTCTTCGGCTTGCTCGCAGAACGCAGGCTCAAGTCCTGGAGCTTCATCAGATTTTCGCGCAATTGCGATGCCGCTCGCTTTGCCGCCGATCCCGGATTGTGCAGCTCATGCATCAATCCCGCCGCCAGCGTTCCCAGCGACACTAGCTTCTCCCGATGCAGCGCTTCTGCCTGATATGCCGAAAGCCGCGCCGACATATCCGCCAGCACCACTTTGCGTGCCTCAGGGCAGCAGGCCATCAATGCCCAGAACTGGTCTGCAGTAAATCGCACCAGGTCCGAGTCCCGCACCGCCGTTATCAGAAAAGCGGCATGCATCTTTCCCGTCAAAAATGGAGTTTCGCCGAAGGCCTCTCCGGTTTGCGCGGTCCCTACCGTGCTGTACGATCCGTCTGCCTCGATGCGGTCAGCGCGGCACTCGCCGTCAAGAACCAGCCAGTAGTAGATCGCCCCAGGGCCGGGCTCCGCAAGGGTCGCTCCCGCCTTGGCATGCACCCGATCTACAACGCTGATCGCCTGGAGCGCATCCACTGGAACATCGGCAAACGGCCGCGTATGCCCCAACAATTCGGCTAGTTCCTTGAGAGGAACCGGCTCAACCATCATCAATTGTGTGCCCGCGCTCATCTTGCCGTTTCGATCCCCATTTAGAATCCCGCCAGGTATTGATGCGCAAATTGCACCGCGATCGATCCTTCGCCTACTGCCGACGCCACGCGCTTCACCGATCCGTGCCGTACATCCCCTGCCACAAAAACACCCGGAACGCTGGTCTCCAGCAGAAACGGCTCGCGTTGTTCATGCCAGCCATTCAGCATTTTCCCGTCCTGCCGCAAATCCGGCCCCGCGAGCAAGAATCCCTTCTCGTCCCGCAAAATGCTTTCCGGAAGCCATTCCACTCCCGGCTGTGCACCGATAAACACGAATAACGATGAGGCTTGTACGCAATATTCGCCCCTTGGACCGCGCAAACGCAAGGCCTCCAGCCTCTCTTCGCCTTCCGCGGCCATTACTTGTGTCTCCGTTTCCACCACAATATTGGATGTGCGCTCGATCTCATCGATTAAGTATTTCGACATGGTGGCCCCAAGGCCTTTCCCGCGCACCAGCATTGTCACCTTGCAGGCATACTTGGCAAAGTACAGCGCGGCCTGTCCAGCCGAATTCGCTCCTCCCACAACAAATACATCTTCGTCTTTGCACGAGGCGGCTTCCACCAGCGCAGCGCCATAGTAGATTCCGCGCCCCGTCAGCCGGTCTGAACCAGGAATCCCCAGTTTCCGGTACTGCACGCCCGGCGCCAGTAGCACCACATGGGAAGAAACCTCACGCCCGTCTCCCAGTTTCACGAACCGGTACTGCCCGTCGATCCGCAGTCCCACCGCTCGCTGGGTCACAAATTCCGCACCAAATCGCGATGCCTGCGTGTGCGCCCTGCGTCCCAGGTCCGAACCCGTGATCCCTGCTGGAAAGCCAAGATAGTTTTCGATCCTCGAACTCGAACCCGCCTGCCCTCCGGGTGCCTCCGGCTCAACCACCAGGGTCTTAAGCCCCTCGCTGGCCCCGTACACGGCTGCCGCCAGCCCCGCTGGGCCGGCGCCTATCACAACCATGTCGTAGAACTCCTGCGTGGCGTGCGTGCTCAACCCTACCTTCGCCGCCAGCGCATCAAGATCCGCCTCCACCAGCGCACTTCCATCCGCAAACAACACCACCGGCAGCTGCTCCGGCTTCAGCTGCCGCTCATCCATCAGTTTCTGCGCGTCCGCATTGGTAGCCGCATCCAGCCAACGATAGGGCACATGATTGCGCGAGAGAAAATTGCGCACCGTGTGGTCGTTTAGCGCCCAACGGTTGCCAATCACCCGCAGCCCCTCAAATGGCGGCGTGTACCCCGCCTTCCAATCGTCCAGCAGATCATTCAGAACCGGGTACAGCTTCTCCTCAGGAGGATCCCAAGGTTTGTTCAGGTAATAGTGAATCCGTGCCGTGTTGATCGCCCGGATCGCCGCTTCCGTGTCTGCGTAAGCGGTTAGCAGCACCCGTTTGGCGTGGGGATAGAATTCCTGCGCCTTTTCCAGGAACTCCACGCCCGTCATCCCCGGCATCCGCTGGTCGCTCAGCAGGAGCGCTACAGGTTCCTGGCGCGTCCTGAGCTGATTCAGCGTGTCCAGTGCTGCCTGACCACTCGCCGCGCGCATTACGCGGTACTCTGCCCCATACTGTCGTCGCAGGTCCTGCACCACGGCTTCCAGGACGCTTACGTCGTCATCCACTGCCAGTAAATTCGGCCTCGCCATACCCTTCCAGTCTACGGCTTATTCGCGTGACTACAATAGTTTCCATCCCAATCAAAGCCGCAGCGCAACGCTCTCGATACAAATTGCCCGATGCGGGTTTCATAAACGACATTACCGACCTTTTGTGCCAAGTCGGTTAACAGGATGTACGAGGAACCTCGAAGGATTCTCCGTGACGATCGAGTCACTTCGGCTGTAATCTAATTTCAGGGTATTACCTAGGTGCAGGTACCTCTGAGCAACAGGGGTGACGAAAGGCATGTGTATGATTTCCACTACACCAATTAGGGGAATCCCCGGAGCTTTTTAGGCGTCTGCCGATAAACCCCAAAGGCAGAATATACGCCATCTAACTGTAGTAGCAGCAGCACCCGGCCCGTGAGAGAAAACAAGCCGGTTTCGGCCCAACGAAGTTTGGTTTCACTGGCGTAGAGGCGCAGAACATGAACAAGGTCATTCTTGCTGATTCACAGGCAATCTTCCGGGCCGGGACCGCAAAGGTTCTGGCGATGGATGAGGATCTGCGGATTATTGCCCAATGCACCGATCTGGACCGGATGATGCACGCAGTTACAACCTTCCCCGGATCCATCGTTGTCTTCGCAGCTTCGTTGCGGCCTGACATGGCCCGCCTGAAAACGCTGCTCGAAGCCTCCAACAGCCGCGGCATCGTTATCGCCGAAAACACCGAGGCAGCCAGCAGCTACTTGCAGCAGGGCTTCCGCGGCGTAGTTTTCCGCAATGTCACCGGCCAGGCACTCGTCGAGTGCGTTCGCCGCGTGGCTGCAGGGGACACCTGGGCGCCACCTCAGCTCCAGATCCCCGACTCACCCGAAGAGGATATGGTCGGCACCCGCGTTCGCGACCGGCTTACGCCCAAGGAGATGCGCATCGTCGCGCTCATCGTCCAGGGCTGCAAGAACCGCGAAATCGCTCTGCGCCTCAAGACCACCGAGCAGGTCATCAAGAACTACCTGCGCTCTATCTACGACAAGACCGGCGTCAGCGATCGTCTTGAGCTCGCGCTGTTCACCATCCACCACCGCGTCCTGGCCCAGGCCGCTGCCGAAGTAGGCAGCAAGCTCGAAGCCGAGATGCAACAAGCCCCCGCGATGTCGACAGGGTCGCCGGCACTCGCACAATCGTAGTCAACGCGAGTCCGTTCTAAGTTCAAGGCCGCTGATCCTCTTCAGCGGCCTTCGTGTTTATGTTCTCTGAAGAAAGTCCCATCCTGAACGGAGCGGCTTGGGGCCCCGCGAACGAGAGGTTGGTGGGTAGGCGAAGGGAAGAACCTGCTTTCTTCTAACCCGCTATAGAAACCGTCGTAAGATCACGGCACCGCGATCACAACCTTCCCCACCTGCTCGTTCGATTCGAGATACTGATAAGCCTCGACTGTGTCGTTATATGCGAACTTCTTCGCAATCTTCGGCACAAACCGTCCATCCGCCAGCCGATCGAAAACATACTTCTTCGCCGATGCCAGCCGTTCCGGTTTCGTCGTAATCTCGCGAACGCTATATGCCCGAACACTCAATCCAGTCCGAAATGACTGCATCAGCGGAAACGGCGTCGGCTGCATCGACAGACCGCCATAGATAAACAGCACGCCCTCCTGCCCCGCGCCTGCCGCCAGCGTTTCCACGTAAGGTCCAGCCACTGGATCAAAGACCAATCGCGTACCCCTCCCACCCGTGATCTCTTTGATTCGCGCTGCATAGTCTTCTTCGCCACTGACGATCACGTGATGTGCTCCGAGCGCGATCAGTTCATCTTTCTTCGCAGACGTGCGCGTCAGCGCAATCGCCGTTGCGCCAGCGTCCCCCACAATGTCGATCGCTGCCAACCCCACGCTCGAAGAAGCCGCCGGAATCGAAACAAAATCACCTGTGCTCACCTTGCCGTAGAACACCAGCGCGCCATACGCGGTCAGGTATTGCATCCACGCGGCCGCAGCCTGTTCCGGAGTGAGGTTCGCAGGATACTCAGTCAAAGCGAAAACGGGCACCACAGCCTGCTCACCAAGCGTGCCGTATTGATTCATGCCGTACGCCGGAATCGTAGCGACTTTTTTGCCGATCCAGCTTGCATCCACTCCCTCGCCAACCGCCTCCACCACGCCCGCTACCTCGTACCCAATCCGCGATGGCAACTTCGGTTGTTCCAGGTACTGGCCACGGTAGTAAAGCGCCTCAGCGCGATTTAACCCCGCCGCCAGCACCCGCAACCTTACTTCACCTTTGCCAAGCTGCTGCAGCGGCACCTCCTCAATTTTTAAAACCTCAGGCCCGCCCAACTGATGAAAGCGAACAATCGTAGCCATCTTGACTCCTTCGTGCAGACATCGTGACCATTCACGTGCCCGAAACCGATCAAAAATCCCGATGCTGTCATCCCGAGCGAAGCCGAGGGATCTGCTTTTTGCTTTCTATGCGAACCCCAAACGAAAATCCCCCAGGCCGAAATCTCCTGAGGGATCTTCAACGGTGCAACTCGCGTTACAGCTTCTCAGCCACGCTCTTCGCCTGCGTAAACAGCAGCAGATAATCGGGGCCGCCCGCCTTCGAGTCGGTCCCGCTCATGTTGAATCCACCGAACGGATGCGCACCCACCATCGCGCCCGTGCACTTGCGATTCAAATACAAATTGCCTACGAAATATTCGCGTCGCGCCGTCTCCAGCGCCTCGCGCGACCCCGAATAAATCGCACCGGTCAGTCCGTACTCGGTGTTGTTCGCGACTTTCAGTCCTTCGTCGAAGTTCGCCACCTTAATCACCGCCAGCACCGGTCCGAAAATCTCCTCCTGCGAAATCACCGCATTTGGAGCGATATCCGCAATCACCGTCGGCTCCAAAAAGAATCCGCCCTCGGCATTCTCCACGGCTTTGCCGCCCGCGACCAGTCTGCCTTCCTTCTTGCCCGTCTCGATGTAGCCGAGAATCGAATCCATCGCGGCCTTGTTCACCACCGGCCCCATGTTGGGATTCGTCGCCGGATCGCCCACCGTCAATTTCCCCACCTTTTCGCGGACGCGTTCGACGAAAATGTCGTACACCGGAGCTTCCACAATCGCGCGCGAACACGCTGAGCATTTCTGTCCGCTGAATCCGAAGGCCGATGCGACCACGCCATCCACTGCAGCGTCAAGATCCGCATCCGCCAACACCAGAATCGAATCCTTCCCGCCCATTTCCAAAACCGTCCGCTTGATCCAGATCTGTCCTTTCTGGTGCTTCGCCGCACGCTCGTGAATCTCCAGCCCCACATCGCGCGATCCCGTGAACGCGATGAACCGCGTCTTTGGATGTTCGACAATCGCGTTGCCGAAACCCACGCCCGAACCCGGACAGAAATTCACTACGCCGCCCGGCATCCCTGCCTCTTCCAGCACCTCGACAAACTTCGCTGCAATCGTCGGCGAGTCGCTCGATGGCTTGAGGATCACGGTGTTCCCCGTAACGATCGAAGCCGCCGTCATCCCCGCCATAATCGCGAATGGAAAATTCCACGGCGGAATGACCGCGCCTACGCCCAGCGGAATATACATCAACTGGTCGAACTCGCCGGGCAACTGAATAGGCGTTTCCGCCTTTGCCAGCCGCAGTGCCTCACGCGCATAGAACTCAAGGAAGTCGATCGTCTCGCCCACATCCGCGTCGGCCTCTGCCCAGTTCTTACCGACCTCATATGTAAGCCAGGCACAGAACTCAAAATGCCGCTCGCGAATAATCTTCGCCGCATTCAGCAGCAATGAAGCTTTTTGCTCGACCGATACCCTGCTCCAGGATTCAAAAGCCTGGAGGGCGGCCTGCATTGCCTTCTCGGCATGCTCAGCCCCGGCCTTCTGGTGAATTCCAACCACCTGCGCCGGCCGTGCAGGATTGAAGGATTTGATCTTGCCCTCGGTCTTCAGGCGGTGGCCGCCGATGATCAGGTCATACTCGTGGCCCAGATGGCTTGCCACCAGGTCCAATGCCGCCTGCATCTTGCGGGCGTTTTCTGGGCTCTTGAAGTCGGTAAACGGCTCATTGCGAAACTCGCCCTGGGGCGAGCGCGCCTGAATTTCGGTAGGAAGAATCACAGTTGCCATAGCGATGTTGATTGTAGTCCCTGCAGTGGAATTTCGTTCCACTGGATTGGAGTCAAAAAAGGCGCTCGAAGAGGCTTTTTCTTGAGACCCGCTTGACCGCGAACGCCGGCATTCAATCCCACTGACAACTCCCGCCTTGTCTAATAAAACAAAAAAGTTAAGTTCAATCACGATATTTCGCCACATGAGTCCCAGCTTCGGGTCTGACCTCAACTCGATCCCACGCCGTATCCCACCGTCCCGATTTCAACTATTCCCTTACATTCACGAAACAAACCAACCGGCGTGGGGTTCGAAGTGAGGTACCCCTGGGTCGGTCGAATTCGCGTCTATGGCCACGACAGAGGTACACGAGCATTCGGCGATGACAAAAGCTGTCAAGTCAGAGCGGCGCTTCGCCTGAATCAAGTGAGGGATGATGAAACCCCAATTCGATCTGCGCACGTCGCGCCCACTCTCCTGTAATTCGCTCCCGGGCTTACCACCGAACACATTCAAGGTCCACGATGCGCCTGTCCCATTTCGATTGTTAGGTCGTCGCATAGCAGCCGCGGCGACCGCATTCCTGGGTTTTGCCCTTTCCGGCGTGTGCGTAGTCGCGCAGCAGCCCTCTCCGATCCCGAATTGGCCCACCGACGAGCCCGGAACCACTCAGGGCCAATATGCCCCGAATCCGCAGGATCAGCAGTATGCCCAGCCGCCGCGGTACGCCCAGCCGCAATATCAGCAACAGCCCGCCTACGGTCAGCAGGGATACGGGCAGCAAGCCTATCCGCAACAGGCGTACCCGCAGCAAGGCTATCCGCAGCAGCAAGAGAGCTACAACGATCCAACCCAGGGTTTCGCCGCACCCACTCAGCCATCCCAGGGCCTGAGCCCCGACCACCTCGAACAGATGGTCGCCCCGATCGCCCTTTACCCCGACAATCTCGTCTCCATGGTCCTCGCGGCCTCCACGTATCCCGCGCAAGTCGCCGCTGCAGATCAGTGGCTGCACATGCAGGGTGGCGCGCCGCCTGAGCAGATCGCCGCCGGCGCCAACGCGCAATCCAGCTGGGATCCCAGCGTGAAGGCCCTCACCGCCTTCCCCCAGGTTCTCGACCAGCTAGCGCAAAACCTGGCATGGACCACCGACCTCGGCAACGCCTACTACAACCAGCCGCAGGACGTAATGCAGACCATCCAGGTGATGCGCGACCGCGCCCAGGCCGCCGGCAATCTGCAGTCCACCCCGCAGCAGGAAGTCATCCAAGACCAGGGCAACATCGAGATCGCCCCACCCACGCCTCAAGTCGTATATGTGCCCCAATATAATCCGTGGGCTGTCTACGGCCAGCCTGTCAATCCCTATCCCGGTTTCAATGTTCTCGGAGCGATCGGCTCCTTCGTCGGCAGCGCCTTCCTTCATTTTGGCCCCGGCATCGCTATGAACGCCTTCGCCGTGACTCCGTTTGGATGGCTAGGCTGGGGTCTTGACTGGCTCGCCCACGCGATCTTCTTCGGCGGCAACGCCTGGTCCACTCACAGCGGCTCCGTCCACGATTGGGGCTTTGCTCACGGTGGTGCGCGTTACTGGGGAGCCCACGGCGAACTAGCCGGCTATCGGAATCACGGTGGTTTCGGCGGGCCCAGTGGCTGGCAACACAACACCTTCCGCTCCGGCCTCGACCGCGGCAACTTCCCCAACGCCATCCACCCCGCCCCACACAGCTTCAACGGAGAAAACCTGGCCATCGGCAACCATGGCAATTTCGGCAATCGCAATGGAGGCTACGGTGCCGGCAACGGCTACACCTATAGCCGCGGAAACGGCTACCAATCCTCCAGCAAGACCGGCGGCGGCTATGGCCAGCGCGGCGGCAACGGTCAGGCTTACGGACAGGCCGGCAGCGCCTATGGATACGGAGCGGAAAGTCGTGGTCCCCAGGCAACCGGCCGGCCGCAGCAGCCCTACGGTGGAACTCAACAGTACGCCCAAGGCCGCGCAGGCACTTACGGTGGCAGCCAGAAGGCCTACGCGGGCTCTTCCGGCCTCTACAACCACCCGCTACAGAATTACGGCATGCGTCCTGGATTCGGCGGCAGTAATGCGCAACCCTATCGCTCGCCCAGCTACAGCACCGGAACTGCCAATCGCTCCTATGCCTACGGTGGCGGCAGCTATGGCGGGTATGCAAGTGGATCCAGGGCCTACAGCCCCTCCAATGCCTATGGCGGTTCTAACATTGCACGCTACCCCTCCGGCGGCGGCTTCCACCCCTTCGGCGGGGGCCACCAATCCATCGGCTCCAACTATGGCGGGGGTAGCTACAAAGCCCCCAAGGCCTCCAGCTTCGGCGGTGGAAGCTACAAAGCTCCCAAGGCTCCTCATTTCAGCAGCGGTGGCAGTCACTCTGGTGGTGGAGGCCACTCCAGCGGTGGCCACGGCGGCGGCAAGCACCACTAAACCGCCTCGGCCGTCCTCTGATCAACTCGCATGCGCATGAAGAAAATGACCACCCTCGGGTGGTCATTTTGCTTTCGCCGCATCCTCGCGACCCCATCAACGATCATTCCTCATCCCCCATCTCCAACTCGTCCTCCCGATTGCGATCGAGTTCTCGAGTATCCAGGTCGATCACCGCCAAGTGCTGCTTCTTTAACTCAGTATTCAGCGACTTCACATCTGATTGCTTCACCTGCCGCCACTGCTCAATCAGCCCATCCAGCGGCATCTCGGCGATTCCGAACGCCTCGCTCTGTGCCGTCGTAGGCGCCACATCGGCAGCTTCAATCGAGTGCATCAGCCGCGCGAGTTGCGTCCGCACCGATCCCAGCGTCGCCGGCCCCGCCGGTCCGCGCCCAGGCCCGCGTCCCGCATGCTCCGGCCCCGCAATCGCATCCAGTTTCGAATCGATCGTCGGGCCGGCCTGTCCCACCGCCGGCTGCCCGCTGCGTGCTTTCAGTTGCTCCCGCAGCACGCTGATTTCGTGCATCGCCGCCGTAGCCTTCATCAGATCGTCGTACATCCGCTTGGCCATCGTGAACTGCTGTTCCAGCTCCTGCGTCGAAGCCTTCACACGCGGATCCATTACCACCTTCAGCGGCTCTGACTGCGTCTTCCCATTCGCAGTCAACTTCACCGTGTACTCGCCCGGTAGCACCCAAGGCGCTGTCGAAACCTGCGGCGTATTGTGCGGCGTCGCCAGCTGATCATCCGGGCCTGTCGACAACCCCGGCACCTGCGGATACTGCAAATCCCACAGGAACCGATGATGTCCCGGCGCAGCCGAAAGCACCCGCGGCGGACGCGCCCAAACCGGCGGATCAGGATAGCGCGGGTCCGGCGCCGGCACCGGGTCGTTTGAGTTGAACCGTGCAATCGTCTGCCCCTTGCCGTCCGCAATCTCCAGCGAGACCACGCCCGACACCTGCGGTTCCAGGTAGTAGTCAATCACCGCCCCATCCGGCGGATTTTTCGTCGTTGGAAAATCCGCTGGCCACGGCGTCGGCGGATTCATACCGTTCCGAATTCGCAGCGCCGTCTGCGGCGCATACAGCCGCGCGTCCTCCTTGATCAAATCCACGCCGATCCCCCGCAGGGGCGTTACGTCATCGAGAATCAAATATCCGCGTCCATGCGTAGCCGCAATCAGGTCGTCACCCTTCACTTCCAGATCCCGCACCGAACTCGCCGGCATATTCAGCCGCAGCGACTGCCAATGATCCCCATCGTCGAAAGACACATATACCTGCGTCTCCGACCCCGCGTACAGCAATCGCTTGCGCTTCGGATCTTCGCGAATCGCGCTCGTCGCTGCGCCATCCGGAATCCCGTTGTCGATCTCCGTCCACGTCTTTCCGCCATCGTGCGTGCGGAAAAGATGCGGCCGCATATCGTCCAGCCGCAGCGTATTCACCGCGGCGTAAGCCGTCTGCGCGTCAAAGTGTCCCGCATCCATGTTGAACACTTTCCAGAACGGCTTCATTGCCGGCGGCGTCACATTCGTCCAGTGCGCGCCCGCATCCTCTGTCGTCCAGATCAGCCCATCATCCGTCCCCGCCCACAAACGGTTCACATCCAGCGGCGACAACCCCAGCGCATAAATCACACCCCGCCGTGTCACCTTCGCTGCCGGAGAATCCTTGTAGCCCTCCACCACCGCCGGCAACTCCCAAGTCTCCCGCGACAAGTCCGGACTCACTTCTTTCCAGTTCTTCCCGCCGTCTTCGGTCAGCCACAAAGTGTTCGTCGCAAAATACAGCTTGTGCGGATCGACCGGCGAAAACTGCAGCGGCTCCGTCCGCAGCGCGCGATAACTGCGCAGCGGCTTCGGCTCCACATCCTGTATCTGTCCCGTCCGCCTGTCGTAGCGCGTCACCTTCCCGCCATACACAATGTCCGGGTCCAGCGGATCGGGAGCCGCATATCCATACTCCTCAATTCCCGCCGGATGCCAATCATGAAACGTAATCCTCCCGTCATTGCTGCGGCTCGGCACGCACGCCGAACCTGAATCCTGCTGTCCGCCGCACACACGATACGGAAATGCATTGTCCGCCGTCGCGTGATACATCTGCGCCGTCGCCTGGTTGTACCACTCCGCCCAGCTCTCGCCGCCGTTCTGCGAAATCACCACGCCCTGGTCGCTCGCCAGCGCAATGATTTTTGTGTTGTTCGGATTCACCCACACATTCTGATAATCGTCGCCGCCCGGCGAACCCCGCAGAGCCGTCCACGTCTTCCCCGCATCGGTTGACTTCCAGCTCACAATGCTCGCTACGTACACCGTATCCGGATCTTTCGGATCGACCAGCGGCACTGGAACATCGCCGCCCCCAATCCGTTCCTCTGGTCGCGTGTCATCCACCGGCGCATGCACCCAGTGATCGCCGCCATCGTCTGACCGATAGAGCCACACCGGACCGTGCACTTGTCCGATCTCCGCATAAATCCGCTTCGGATTGCTCGGCGAAATCGTCATTTGCAGTTGAAGAATCTCCTCGGGCAGCCCGTTCCCCGTGAGCTTCTTCCACGTATCGCCGCCATCCGTCGAGCGATACAGTCCGCCCTCCGCACCAACAAACGATCCGTTCTCCCAGGGCGCTTCCTGCCGCTGCCACATCCCCGCAAACACAATCTGCGGATTCTGCGGATCGATCTGTACCTCCGAAGCTCCCGTCTTGTCGCTCACAAACAGAACCCGCTTGAACGTCTTGCCACCATCGGTAGTGCGATACAGCCCCCGCTCCTCATTCGGTCCATAAGGATGCCCTTCGACGGCCACGAACACCCGGTTAGCATCACGCGGATCAATCGCCACCTGCCCAATCTGCTGCCCGTTCCGCAGCCCTTCAAGATGCGTCCACGTCTTGCCCGCATCCGTCGACTTGTACACTCCATCGCCCGTAGAAAGATCCGGCCGCTGCAACCCCTCACCACTGCCCGCGTAGATCGTGTTGGGATCGCTCAATGAAACCGCAATCGACCCAATCGAACCGCTCGGCTGGTCATCCCACACGCTGTGCCATGTCGAGCCTGCGTCGGTCGTCTTCCAAACCCCGCCATTCACCGCGCCCAGGTAGAACGTCGCCGGTTCGCTCGGCACGCCAGCCAGGGCCCGCGTCCTGCCCGCCCGCAACGGCCCAATTTCCCGCCACTTCATATCCGAGTAGAGCTTCTCGTCCACCTGCGCCTCGACGCAGGCCCCAATCAATCCCATCGAAACCACCACAAACAACAAGCGGCTGCAAAGTCTCATGCGTCTCCTTCAATCGAGCAATATTAATCAGCAATGTCGGGAATCATCGCGCAAGGGTAGGTCGACAAACAGGGAAATTTGCGGCGCGGAGCCCTCCGCTTGATGTTATCGAATAGAACTGACCTGGCTATTGTTTTTCGCAAAAGCAAAGGCAGTTTCGGAATTGGTGTAGACCAAAAGTACTCACTTGAGTGGCTTTTCCGTCAAGAAAAAGCCACAATTCACAACGCTCAAAAAGCCTGCGTGAATTCCGAAACTGCTCTAAGCGTGAGGGAGCAGAGGTGGGTTCCCTCTATGGCGAATCTAGCTTGATTCGGAGCTGGAACTAGAAGTGATCCCGTGCTCCAGTTTCTTCGACAGAAAAATGCTCGACACGCAGAAACCAATGAACAAGTAATAGCCGGGCAGGATCCTGGAAGCATCCGTCGGGATCTGCACTTGCTGGACGTTCGGCATGTCGCGCAAACCATCCCACGCGCTTCCGATGACGCCGTTGAACGCGACGAAAGACATGAAGATCGCCAGCACCATGACGTCGGCCATGGACCACTTGGATAGATCGAAAGCCAGCAGCTTCACGAGACGATTGGTGCGCAACAGCGCCGGTCGGAAAAGACACGCGCCGAGCGCCAGCATTTTCAGCACCGGGAAGACGACGCTGAACAGGATCACCAGCACGCCAACCAGCACCATCTCCGGTCGGTGCATCTGGATTAGTGTCTGGCACACCTCAAGCACGGTTTTGCTGCGGTAGTACAGCGACTGGTTGCGAAACTCGATGGGCGTGCCGAGCAGGGTTGCGTCCAGCTTCGTGACCTGGACTTCCACCTCCAGCATCGGGCTGAGCACGCCACCGGCCAGCATCGCAATCGAGAACAACATCAGCACCATCACGGCACCACGCGAGAGCGTCGATCTGCCCGCCATCAGCAGGATGAACCCCAGCGTCGCCGATGCGAGAACGGTGAGATAGTAGCGAGTCAGCTTCTTGTCCGCTGCCTCGATCTGTTTGCCGAGAGCATCCTCGCAAACCGCGCCACTGGAGCAGCCATATCGATTCAGGATGGCGTTGTAGGTAGTCATGTCCGTGTTGCTGAATGTGTTTCTGACGGCATCGTCCAGCACACCGCGGATGGAGTCCTTGAAGCTCTTTTGCGTTTCCGGCTTGGCTAGCTCCTTCATCACCACGTCGGTGTACTCCGGCACATGCGGACGAAGGGATTCGATGATCATGTTCACAAACATCGCGTTCGCCGGTGCCTTCGCGGTGGGCGAGGTCATCTGCGTCTTGATGTTGTCGAGCAGGGCGTACAGCGACCGTTCAACCATGGGCCGGAGACTCTTGTTCTGCCCCTTGAGATCGAGCTTGTCGACTTGCGCGTTGAGGATCGGTCCGATGATGACGCGCCATTGGTCCGCGCTCAGAATTCCGTAGCGCGCGTGCGTGATCTCGGCGAGGTCGGTGCGGAGGACACGGCGCGCTGCCAGGCCATCAATGGTCTTCCAACTGAACCAGATCGCCGGCAAGAGCAAAATCGCGCCCACGGCCAAGCGGAGATCGAACCATCGCGAATGTTCACTCGGTGACGGATTCGTTGGCGTGTCCACGTCTTCCACGATGGTGATAACGAGTATAAAGCCCGTCCGACCCATGGAGGGTCAATCGAAATCTGTCGGCCCCCCGGTCCCAGTTTCTTTCTCTAAATCCGTGAAAAGACAGACAAAATAATAAATAATTCAATCTCACTTTGCAGCCTATTTCGTCTCTTCAGCGCTAAATGGATTTGTGTCGATCGGGAAACGGATTCGCGCCCTGAAATTGCGGTAGCGCAGTTAGCCGCCCGCAACTCCTTCTCTGAGAGGACTCTGCGGATAAGTCCAACAATGGGAGAACCTTGGAGCAAGGTCCGCCTGTAACCTATTGGGACATAGGACTTTATCGCCAGAGTCCGCCAAAAAAACGGCCCCTCTGTCTCGACACTCAAAAGCAGGAACCCGGAACTTCATCAACCGAACATCGCCGTCAGTTCTGAGATATATAGCGTCTCGTCCGCGAACCCGAACGTCCCGTCGTCAATCACCTCGCGCGCCGCATGCGAAAACGCCGTCAGCGCGGCTCGACTGAACCCCGACCCAACACTGATCCGCCTCACTCCCAACTCGCCCAGCTCCATCACCGTAAGCCGCGGAGCACCTTTCAGTCCCATCAGCACATTCACTGGCTTCGTCACGGATGCGCAAACCGTGCGAATATCCTCAGGCCGCGTCAACCCCGGCGCATATAACACCTCCGCCCCGGCCTTTTCAAAAGCCCGCAAGCGCGTGATCGTATCGTCCAGATCTGCTCGGCCATGCAGGTAGTTCTCGGCCCGCGCCACTAGCATGAAAGGAAACGGCAGTGACTTCGCAACTTCGACCGCCGCTGCAATCCGCTCCACCGCATGCTCGAATTCATAAATCGGCTTTGTCTCATCGCCAGTCGCGTCTTCAATCGATCCGCCCACCAGCCCCGCTTCTGCCGCCAGCCTGATCGTTTCCGCCGCATCTTTGGGAGCGTGTCCATAACCGTTTTCAAGATCGGCTGCAACCGGCAGGTTCGTCGCGTCCACAATGCTTTTCGCATTCGCGAGCGCCTCGTCCCGGCTCACCGCCGCCGTGCCGTCCTTGCGCCCCAGCGAGAACGCTAGTCCCGCGCTCGTGGTCGATAACGCCTCAAACTTCAGGCTAGTCAGAATGCGCGCCGATCCCGCATCCCAGGGGTTGCCGATCACAAGCGGCTCCTTGCGCTGATGTAGCGCCTGAAAGATAACTGCCTTTTCAGCTTGCGTCATCATCGAACACCTCTTGGAGATACATTGCGAAACCCGGCCGTCAAAGGCCCACGTATTACTTTATTTCAGCCGCGTGAATTTATTCCGGGACGTTCTGCCAACGTTCATCTCTTGGCACATCGTCCGAAAACGCACAGTAGCAAAATGCGATGCAGCGCGTCTCACTGAAGCGATGCACTGCGATTGCTTGTAATTGCGCGTAAAGAGTTGAAGATGGAACTTTGGCGAGCTGATTGCTGACACAGATAGGAGCTCATTTTCCCCGCAGGAGCCCTTGGATGAGACAATTTGCATCTTTCGCCTTGGATACCTCCAATGAGTGTCTATGGCGAGATGGCATACAAATCGCAATTCCTCCAAAACCTTTTGCAGTCCTGCGCTATCTCGTGGAAAACCCCGGCCGTCTTGTGACACACGATGAGCTGCTGGATGCACTCTGGCCCGAAACTTATGTGCAGCCTCAGGTGTTGAGGACGTACATGCTGGAATTGCGGAAAGTTTTAGGAGACAGCGCAGAGCAACCAAGATTCATTCAGACGCAGCCAAAGCGTGGCTATCGTTTCGTAGCCCCCGTTACAGATGGGGAATGGTCCACCGGGGAAGAGCTAAACGGAGATGCTCCACAAGCCTTGAAAGTCCGCGGAATTGTGGATAGGGAAGAGGAATTTCGCCGCCTCAAGGAGCGAGCCAGGCTCGTCGTCAGAGGGGAACGCCAGGTGGTGTTCGTATCCGGGGCCGTCGGAATCGGAAAGACCGCATTTGTAAGTGAGTTCTGCCGTCAAGTGGCCTTCTCAATTCCAGTAGATGTCGCCTGCGGGCACGGCGCGGAAGGATCGGGCGTAAAGGAAGACTACTATCCGGTGATCGAGGCTCTGAACCAGCTCTGTAGCTTGCCTGCAGGCGCCAGGGCATGCGGGATTCTTGCCCGAGTTGCACCGGCCTGGCTGCCGGCGCGGGCGCGGGAGTGGGAAGTATCTCCTTCAGCCGTTGTGCCGGTCGCGGTCCAGCGAACCCGAGGAGATCTGTGCGCCGCGCTTGAAGGAATAGCGCAGGAACTTCCGTTGTTGCTCGTCTTCGAGGACCTTCATTTGGCCGATACCTGCACTCTTGAATTGATTTCGGAATTGTCGCGACGCCGCACGCAGGCAAAACTGATGGTGCTCGCTACCGAAACGCTTCAGGCTGGGGCAACGGAACATCCTCTATTCGCGCTGAAGCAAGATCTGTTGATCCATCGGCTATGCACGGAGATAACGTTGCCTCCATTGGCCAGGACGGCCCTGAGCGAATTGCTTCGCAGAGAACTAGGCCAGCAGACTCCGCCTGAGCTGGATAGCTTTGTATATCAGCATTCAGAGGGCAATCCACTATTTGCGCTTGCCCTCTTGAATCATCTCATTGCTCAGCAATTCCTGGTGCGGAATGGCATTAACGATGATGTCCGATTGGAGCAACGTTCGCCCTTCCCTGAAATTGAAACCCTGGTGCCCAACGAGCTGGCGCAATTGATCATGTTGCAGATTGAACGTCTGAGTCCGAAGGAGCAACGCATTCTGGAAGCTGCAAGTCTTATGAGCGTAGCGTTTCCGGTGTGGGCGGTTGCAGCGGCGCTTGAACAGGATCCGGCTGAGACAGAGGAAGCGTGTGATCATCTGGCGCGTAGCTCCGGTCTTGTGCATCGTGCCGGACATGATGATCTTCCCGACGGCACGCGTTCGGACTTCTATGCTTTCTCCCATGGTCTCTATCGCGAAGTGCTGTACCAGAGACAAACGGCGGCACGGCGAGCTCAAGGACATACCAGAATTGCGGAACGACTGAGTGAAATGTTTGCTGGACGGGAAGAGAACGTGGCGCGCGAAATTGCGATGCACTATGAAGCAGCCGGCAATTGGCAGCGCGCGGCTCGTGCCTTGCGGTCCGCTGCTCGCGATGCGCAGCAGAGAGGGGCCTGTTACGGAGCAGCACAACTGCTGGAGCAGGCCTTGTCAGTGAGCGAAAACTTGAGTGAGAAGGACCGCGGATCCATGAAGAAAGAGATTTCCGTCGAACTCAAGATGATTCGCGAAGCAATGAATCAAAACAAGCCGAGAGCTGCACGCGCCAACAGAAGCTTGACAATTTCTGGATAAGAGCTTGACGACTTTATTTCCGGGAATCGCTACTGTGAGCAAAGGAAGTCGGAGGGCTCACCAATGCGGACCATTCTCTCGAGATTTATTCTGTCGTCGGCAGTGATTGCGTTAGCAGCATTAGCCACAAATTCCGCGAGAGCGGAATCAACTCTGAATGTACCTTTCAGTTTCACCTTTGCCGGCAAGACCTGCCCTGCCGGACATTACTCGGTTCGGCACGACTCGACCGGCAGCTTTGTAATTTTAAGAAATGAAGATCTGTCCCAGACTTATCTCTGGATTCTCGCCTCCGGTGCTCCGGATAATGACAGCAAGATCGCGATGCGATTTGACTCGTTTGGCGAAACTCATGCGCTGCGCTCGATTCAGGTGGGATCGATGATTACTCCCCGGCTCGATGAATCGTCCGCGGCCGCTGAACGCGCAGCCGTGCGACATGTCGAGGGCCAATGATTCGAGCCTGAATTCGCAAACAACAAGTTAATAGAGCACAGCAGAAGGAGGGCGAGGCAGGCCGTAGCCCTCCTTCATGTTATTGAGTGCTGAAAGAAAAGAAAACTGGTTCGATAGCGATTGGACGACGGCATCAGTGCCGATGATAGAACGGCAGCACGATGAACAGAGCGATGCACATTGCGGCAACTATCGCTGCCGCCAGCAAGCTGTAAGCCAGGGTTAGATTGAGACCTCTCGGATTTTTTTCCGCAATGGGTTCGGATTCCAGTTCAGGCTTCTTCGCATCACTCATACTTCAGCGCCTCAACCGGATCCATCTGCGCCGCACGTGTAGCCGGAACGGTGCCGAATACCACGCCCACGGCCGTTGCCGCCGCCAACGCAATTATCACCGACCAGATTGAAACGGGGAGTAGATAGTCCGAGAAGAGTCGAATAGATAGCGGCAGGGCAAGACCCACAAAGCAGCCGACCAGTCCGCCGGCCAGCGATATGATTACCGCCTCGGCCAGAAACTGCAACTTGATCTCCCGGTATGTCGCGCCCAGGGCCTTGCGTATGCCGATTTCGCGAATACGCGACCGCACATTGGCCAGCATGATGTTCATGATGCCCACGCCGCCGACCGCCAGCGTCACCGCAGCTACCAGCACCAGCACCACAATGAGCGCAATGGAGATTCGGTCTGCCATTGCCAGAAGCTCGCGCAGGTCGAAGGTCGTGTACACGGAGTTGGATTTGTGCCGCGCTTGAATCACGTTATGAATCTCGCGCGTTGCGTCAGGAACTTCATCCATGCTGCGGATGGTGAAGTAAATCTGCTTCACGTCATCGGTTCCAGTAAAGTACCTCGCGACAGAGAAGGGGATCAGGATAGTCTGATCGGCAATCTCCGTCTCGCCAAAGGTGTCGACGCTTTCCTTGAAGATCCCAACGATCGTAAACGGAATGCCTTGAATCGAAAACTCCTTGCCGAGTGCCGCATCTTCGCTGCCGAACATGTCGCGCGCAAATGGAATCGTCACCACCGCGCACATCATATGTGCGGTCTCATCTTGCTCGTCGAAGAAGCGCCCTGACGTCACAATGAGGTTGCGCACTTCCTTGTACTTCGGGCTGACTCCCAGCACCAGCGTGTCTTTGACCACTCCGCTGCCAAAGCTGATGTGGTCGTGCGACAAAAGAACCGGGGATGACGCCACCACGCTGGGCACCTGCGCCAGTACAGCTTGCTCGTCGTCGCGGGTGAGGAAGTCGTTATACTGCACCTTCTCAGCCCCAACGCCACCGCCTCCCGAGTACTCGATCTCAACCTCGTTTGTGCCGATCTTTTGAATCTCGTTCAGAATGAACTGGCGTCCGGTAAGGCCGATGGTTACCACCAGGATCACCGAAGCCGTGCCGATAACCATTCCCAGCGCTGTTAGGGCGAAGCGCAGCTTGCTGGCGCGGAAGCTGTCGAGGGCGAGCTTCAGGATCTCGCTCATGAGCATCGTGCGGCGAGCGCTCAGCAACGTTTGCTGGAATGCGGTACGACGAGCCTGTTCGACGGCAGGGTTCATTGTTTCCTACTGCTTAGGACGCGCCATAGTGGCGGAGGCTTCAGCACAATCATTGGACGCTCGCGGTAGCAAAGCTGATGCATAGTCATCCGCCGGTTCAACAGCCCCCAACTACTTATCGTACTTCTCCAGCCACTTCAGTTCCTCACGAAGCTTGATGTAGCCGTGCCAGGGATTTTTGTCGAGGCTGTGGCCCTCGCCCGGAAACACCAGAAACGTATGCGGAACCCCCAGCGACTCAAGCGCACGCTCCATCGTCTCGCCCTCAAGGTAGCTGACGCGTATGTCCGCGCCCCCCTGCACCAGGTGGGTAGGCGTCTTCACCTTGTCGAAATGAAACAGGGCTGCCTCATCCTGGTACAACGTGGGATTCTCCCATGGCCGGCCGCCGAGATACCACGCGTCATCCCACGTCTCGTCGTCGTTGCCCCAGTTCGCCGCATGCTCCACAGCGCCCGCGCCCGTGACAGCAGCCTTGAACTGCGTAGTCTGTGTTATGAGCCAATTGGTCATGTAGCCGCCATAGCTGTAGCCGCCGATGGCCAGGTGATCGGGATCCGCGATGCCACCCTTCACCAGCGCATCTACGCCTGCCAGGATGTCGCGACCCGGCTTGGAGACCAGATGCGGCTCGATCCCCAGCATGAACTCGTCTCCATAACCTGTCGATCCACGATAGTTCGGCCGAAACACAAGCCAGCCGTTGTCCGCCGCAAACGTTGCCCAGTCGTACCAGTCGGCACCAAACCGATCGCCATCGGCATCGGCAGGTCCGCCATGAATGAGCGTGAACATGCGCAGATGCTTCGCACCCTTCTTGCCCGGGGGAAAGATGAGCACGCCCTCGACTGTCTGACCGTCATCCGACTTCCACGTATAAGGTTGCCACTCCGGCTCCGCACGCTCGGTAAAAATCGGGTTGAAGCAGGTGAGCTTCTTCAGCTTGTCTATCTGGAGTGGATCGGTGGCGAGATACACCTGCGGCGGATCATTGATCGTGGAATGACGAACAAGAATGACATTGGACGCGTACGCCGACTCCAAACCTGCATAGCTGCCTGCGATTCCGGGCAGCTTGGTCGCCTTCTCGCCTTCGATCAGATAAACCTGTGTTTCCGTGCCCTTGAGACCCAGCGCAAGTTCGCGTCCGTCAGGCAGCAGCGTGTACTGATCGAGCGAACCTTCGAATGACGTGCCTAGCCACTCGGATTTTCCTGAAGCGGGATCGAGCCGATACAACCTGCCCTGCACATCGCGGTATTTACCCTCAAGTGATCCGGCCGAGGCATTCACTGAGAAGTGAATCCAACGTCCATCCGGCGACCAGCGAATATTGGATTCGATGGCCTCGTTGTGCGTGACCTGGCGAATGTTGCCGCCCGTTGTTCCGGCGAGAAAGATTTCGTAGTCGACAGGGTTCTCAATGCGCTTGTGAATCGGTTCGGTGAGAAAGGCAACATGTTTGCCATCAGGCGAGGGCGCAATCTCACTGATTGCGAGGTCACTCTTCGCAAGCGTCTCCGCTCCGGTCGCCAGCTTCGAAGAGGGCTCCGCGTCGGCTTTGGCCGCTGTCGGAGCTTCCGTTGCTGGCGCTACCTCAACCGCTCGGGCCAGTGCCGGCGCCACAGCGAGTTTCAACAGCACGTCGCCGCGATACTGCTCGCGCCATCGGACAACGTCTTTCCAGTCATCCTTTTGCTCGTCTTCCTGTTCGTGACTCAGCGGCGACTTGGCTGAAAAGTAGATCGCTGAACTGTCCGGCGACCACGCAAATGCATGAACGTCCAGCTTTTCGCTGTAGAGGGGCAGCGCTTCGCCGCTCGATGGAGAGATTAGCCAGATTCGACTGAATTTGGTGTTGTCGACATCCGAATCACTGTCTGCTGAACCGCCAGGAGCGCGGTCCGAAACGAATGCAATCCACTTTCCATTCGGGCTCCATTGCGGCTGTTCGTCGCTACCGGAGCGCGTCAGCGGTTTCAAGCCGCCCTGCGTAGTCCACAGCCACAGGTCATGGCGATAAACACTGGCCTTCCAATCGGGTGTTTCGGTGGCAACCACGGCCGCAGATGCGTCCGGTGCGAGACTGGTACCCACAATTTCAGTGGTGTTCAGGTATTCATCAAGTGTGATGGTGGGCTGGCGGCCTTGAGCGCTTGAAGAAGCCGAAAAGAGGCAAAAGGAGAGCACGGAAATAAGCGAGAGGGAAGTCGAACGCATATCAGCACTATACCGGTCTGAGCGCAGGGGTTAGCATGGCCTCTGGAAATGGCCTTTAACGGGAACGCACGATGAAAATCGACTCGCATCAGCACTTCTGGATGTATAACCCGGCACAGTATGGCTGGATCAGCGACAAGATGTCGGAGTTGCAGCGCGATTTCCTACCAAAAGATCTGAAACCGCTGCTGGCCGAGCAATCAATCGGTGGATCCATCGCGGTGCAGGCGCGGCACGATCTGGACGAAACCCACTGGCTGCTGGAACTTGCTGATCAAAATGAATTCGTGAAAGGCGTGGTGGGTTGGGTTGATCTTTGCTCACCTGACTTGGCGTCACAACTGGAGAGGTTCGGCGCTAACCGCAAGTTTGTTGGAGTACGCCACGTGCTGCAGGACGAGCCGGATGATGAATTCATGCTGCGGCATGAGTTTCGGCGCGGCATTGCTCGACTGGCCGAACACGGGCTGACATACGACTTGTTGCTCTATCCACGCCATCTTCCGATTGCGGTGAAACTGGTGCGTGAATTTCTAGAGCAACGATTTGTGCTCGACCACATCGCTAAACCCGGAATTGCGGACAGGCTCACAGGACCCTGGGATCGGGACATTCGCGAACTGGCGAAATTCGGAAACGTGTGGTGCAAACTATCGGGCATGGTAACGGAGGCGCGCTGGAGACGATGGAACCCGGATGACTTCCGCCCTTACCTGGAAGTTGTCTTCGAGGCATTTGGGACGCAGCGGCTGATGATCGGTTCCGACTGGCCGGTGTGTACCCTTTCTGCCGAGTACGGTGAGACGATCGGACTCATCGCAGAATATGTTAAACATTTGTCCGTCCAAGAACGGGATTCTGTGCTGGGAGGCAACTGCGCCCGGTTCTATGACTTGGAATGAATAGCCCTGATCCCACCGCGGCACGTGCATTCGCCGGAAGCACTTGTTGCGTGTGCTGCAGACGCGATCATATTCGACCGATTACGCGTTGCCCCGGGGGTTTCGACCTGTTGATAGCGCCAGTGGCACGCCAGGTCAGATAGGGGAAGTAGAGCTCGTTGGCATCCCGGTCCGCGATGACCAACAGCCGGGAGTCTTCAAGAACTCGTGCTGACGGAAGGCGCGTGGTTAAGGCGAGATCAGACGGTTGTGTTAGAAACCCATGATGTTGTAGCCGCAGTCGACGTAGGTGATTTCGCCGGTGATGGCGCTGGAGAGGTCACTGGCGAGGAAAAGAGCGAGGCCGCCGACTTCGAGTTGATCAACGTTGCGGTGGAGGGGAGCGCGTTCGGCGTGCGATCGCATCATTTCGCTGAGGTCGCCCACGCCGCGGGCTGCAAGTGTCTTGATAGGGCCGGCGGAGATGCCGTTGACGCGGATATTCTTTGTTCCGAGATTCCAGGCCAGGTAGCGGACCGTCGATTCGAGCCCGGCCTTGGCCACCGCCATGACGTTGTAATTCGGGACGACCTTCTCAGCCGCGTAGTAAGTCAAGGTCATGATGCTGCCGCCGTCGGTCATAAGGGGCGCGGCTCCTCGTGTGACGGCGATGAGGGAATAGACGCTAACGTCCATGGCGGTGCGGAATCCATCGCGGCTGGTATTGATGAATTCGCCGCGCAGGTCGGCGGCAGGGGCGAAGGCTACGGCATGGACGAGAATGTCGAGCTTGCTGTATTTGTCCTTGAGTGCGGCGAAGAGAGTGTCGATCTCGCTGTCAGAGGAGACGTCGCACTGGAAGCCGGAGGCGCCGGGGAGTTCCTTGATGAGGTCCTCGGCTTCAAGCTTCATGCGTTCGTTCTGGTAGCAGATGGCCAGGGTAGCTCCGGCTGCGTGGAGCTTTTGGGCGATGCCCCAGGCGATGGAACGCTTGTTAGCTAGCCCGAAAACCACGGCCGTTTTGCCTGCCAGATCGATCATGCTTGTGTTGTTCCTCCGTGCGACAGGGGCTAAAGCCCCTCTTCTTAAAGCTGTCTTTCAGCACGACGTTAGTCGTGCCCTGATACAGACACTCGCTGCACGCCTAACAGGCTGCAAGAAATTCTGAAAGCAGATCCTTCGCGTCGCTTACCCCATCGCGTAACGCGACGGGGCCCCAAGCATGCTCCGCTCAGGATGACACATCTCGGAAATCGGGACTGTTTGGAGCCCGATTAAGGATATCAAGTTGTGGCGGGTGGTCAGCCGCCGAGGTCGACGAGTTGGACGTCGCCGACGGGGCGACCGAGGAAGCGAGAGCCCAGGCGTTCGAATTTTTCGACGGAGTCAGTGGCGAAGAATCGGAGGATCGGATCGGCAGGGGTCGGTTCGGGCGGTGCTCCGAGGTCGTGAGAGAGATAGAAGACGAGTTTGTCAGCTATGGATTCGGCAGAGTCGATGATCTTCATCCCGGCTGGAATCACTCGCTCGATGAGCGGCTTGAGGAGTGGATAATGTGTGCATCCGAGCACGAGGGTGTCCGGCGTCAGGCCTTGGGCGGCGGCCTCGGAGCGTAGTTCCTCAAAGTAGATGCTCACGACTTCAGCTGTAACGGCCACCTCCGGTGAGGCCGACGCGCCTTGGGCCGAGAGGGGTGCGTTGACGGTGACCCAGCCTTCTTCAACAAGCGGGACGAGGAGAGGGCAGGCTTTTTCGAGTGCGCGAAGTCCTCGGGCCCGGCACGCTTCAGCGTAGGCGTGGCTTTGTACCGTGGCATCGGTGGCGATAACGAGGACGTCGCCAGTTTTCGATGCTCTTTTAGCCGCCTCGGCACCGGGCTCAATTACGCCGATGACAGAGACGGAAGGGACTGCATCCTTGATGGCATCGAGGGCGAGGGCACTGGCGGTGTTGCAAGCGATGACGAGATAGTCGGCGCCCTGCTCCTCGACCAGGAAACGCGCGCTCTGGGCGGCGTATCGGGCAATCGTGCGGCGAGACTTGGATCCGTACGGGAGGCGGGCAGTGTCTCCGATGAAGGCATAGTGTGCCTGAGGTGCGCGGGCTACGAGAGCCCGCAACACGGTCAGTCCGCCGAAGCCAGAGTCAAAAACGCCGATGGTGGGTCGGGTGAAGGGAGTTTCGGTCACGGTCTGTTTCCTTCGGTCGGCGTGGCGTCGGCAGTCAGGTAGGTGCGACTCAGGTCGGCGTGGCCGGCCAGGGTGGAGCGGGCCTGGCCGTCGATCAGGAAGCGGACCTCGGTGACATTGGAGAGGTTGGCGCGAATGGTTGCGCAGATGGAGAGAACGGTGAGGGACTCGGTTTCGAGGCCGGAGGGGTGGCTCGCGGCGAAGGTGCCGGTGAGGTTGACGACGGCAAGCTGATCGTTTGACGTCTGGCTGGCTTTGGCGGCGGGTACAGGCATGAGGAAGACTTGGGCGATAGAGGCTGCTCCGCCGGGAACCGGGTGGGTGGAATCGGGAGCAGCGTACAGGTCAAGCAGTTTGCCGAGGACCGCGTGGGCGCGGGCTCCCGGGTCGGCGGGCAGCGGCAGGGAGTACATTTGGGGGACCAGAGAGTTGTCGAGGTCGTTGGCAGCGATGAGGGTGGCCTGCTCGGCGGGAGCGACGTCGGGGGCCTTGGTGGGCGCAGTGGTTTCGCCGGCGAGCAAGCTTTTGTGGGCGCGGTCGCGCAGTTGCCAGAGCTTAATGCCCATGCCGAGGGAAGCGATAAGGAGCAGGGCAAGGAGGATCTTCTGGTAGCGAGGAATCACGGCTGGCGCGCCTCCGTGCGACTGGGGTCGGATCGCCATTCAAGCACAGCGGCGGCGAGGGAGACGGCGATGCGCGCCTGGTAGTCGGGATTGTCGGGCTCGGCGATGATGGTGTTGTCGGAATCGCGCTGGGGACCGATTTCGATGGCGAGGGCGGGGCACGTCATGCTTTCGACGCCGGGAAGAGGAATGCGGCCGAGGGTGACGTTGAAGCCGGCCTGCTGGAGCGCGGAGTTGACTGCCCCGGCGAGAGCCAGGCTCCGCGTGATCCACGGGGACTGGGCGGTTTTCCACGCCAGGAAGCGTGTAGGCTGGGTGGGCGCGAGGGATGAAGCAAAGAGATGAACTCCGGAGCCGTTTTCGCTGGTGTGGAGACTGAGGCAGACAGCGGCGTTGGCGTGGTTGGCAAGTTCGGCGCGCCTGTTGAGGTCGATGGATGTATCCGACTCGCGGGTGGTGATGACCTGGATTCCGCGAGCGTTCAGAAGGGAACGGAGGCGGATGTTGAGGGAGAGGTTGGCGGATTTCTCAAGTTGGCCACTATCGAGGTGGGCACCGATATCCTCGCCACCGTGCGCTGCGTCGAGGACGACAACGAAGCGAGGGGTGGGGGGCGGGGGTGCCTGGGGTGCCGGAGAACGAGGGGGAGCCTGTTGCGCCACGCAGCAGAGCGGGAAGGTCAGGCCGAGCAGAAGTTTCATCGCGATTTGTAGATTCAACCCAGGTCTCAGAATCGAGACCTGAGGCAGCCAGCGCGTGAGCACTTTACTCCAACGCATAGATCGTTAGGCCGCTCAGGAGTTTGGGAAAGAAGTCAGTGGATTTCTGGGGCATGACGGAGCCCGCAAAGGCGACTTCGCGGAGTTGTTCCATAGTTACGGGATTGGTGAGGAAGGTCACATCCGCTTCGCCGCGCAGCGCCTGGTCGACGGCTTCGGCGGCATCGCGGAGGTAGCGCAGGTTGGTCTGTTCGCGGACTTTCTCGGCGTCGAGGCCAAGCAGGTTGTCCAGGATTAGGGTGTGCAGGTGGCTAAGATCGAGTCGGCGCTGATTTTCGGGAAGCGAAGCAAGCGCGGCTTCGGCGCCGGTGGGCTTGGTGCGCATAAGCCAGGCGCCGTTGCGAGTGACCGCCACGAAAGCGGGTCCGGTTTGTTGTCGCAGCGTGTCGATGTAGCCGGCCGCGGGAGTATCAGGAAGCTTTTCGACGGTGAAGAACTGCTCGGCGGACTGCGCGAAGGCTGCGGGCTCGTAGCTGGGCAGACTGTGTACAACGCGATGCGTGGGGAGGATGACGAGGCCGTCCGAGTCCATGTTTACGAAGGTCATCATGACGGCGGCTTCGGGATACGCCGGCTGCGGAAGATCGTTGGCCTTGTGCTCGGTCCGAGTGGGCGCGGAGGGAGCGTGCTCTTTGGAGTAGTTGAGCGCTGTTTCGTAGCGGTGGTGGCCGTCGGCGATGATGAGCTTTTTGTCGGCCATCGTGCTGATGAGCAGGCGAATGACGGCGGGATCGCTGACTCGCCATACGCGGTGCAGGACACCGTACTCGTCAGTGACTTCAGCGTCAACGGGGCCTGCGTCTTCATAGAGGATCTTCTCGACGCTGCCGGCGGGGTCGGAGTACAGCATGAAGATCTGGCCGAAGTGGGCCCGGGTAGCCTTGAGCAGGTTAAGACGATCGCTCTTCGGTTTTGAGAGGGTTTGCTCGTGGCGGAAAACGACCTGGTCAGCGTACTCGTGAAGTTTGCCGAGGGCGATGAATCCGCGACGTTCTTTCAGCACGTCTGTGCCGGGGACGCGGAAGCGCTGGGAGTAGGCAAAGACGCTGGGATCCTTCTCCTGGACAAGAACGGACTGTCCCCGCCACGCCTTGAAGTCGCGGGCGGCGCGGGTGTAGACACTCTCGCCACGCTCGGCATCAAATAGCTCAGGCAGCCCAAGAATAATGCGGACGAGGTTGTAGGGACTGCGCTGGTAATAAGCCTCTTGCATGGCCGGTGAAATCTTGTCGTAGGGCTGGGTGACCACGTCTTCCAGCCGAACAGCCGACGGATTGTAGCGCCACGCGCGGAATGGATAGATACTCGCCATGCGGAAGGTCCTGCTCCCCTTTAGGTGAGGCACGATTTGGACGGCAGGCTCCGCTGGGTAAAGTCCCGCTAGAACTGTCGCTTAGAGTCGATTGTATCCCAGCGACGATCACGGATTTAGGTCACGCGACGTCAAACAAAGCGACGGCGTGTGTCGACGGACGCGGGGCGCGAGCCCAGCGTGCTAAACTCGCCATCATTCCTTGGAACGAGCCCAGGTACGAGCGCATGAAACCACTCCTCAATCGGGTCGAAGCGCCTCGCGGAAGATCCCGCAGACCACGGTTGGCGGGTATATGCATTCTTGCGCTGGCTGTTTTTAGCGTTGGGTCGAGCAGGGCTCAGGACAATCCGCTGGACAAAGTGCATGTGCCGCCACCTACTGCGGGCGCTCCGGCGACGGGTGCCCCACCGGGAGTGGATGCACCAGCAGCCACGGGAGCCGGGAAAGCAAAACCGGGCTCGCTGATCCGGATGAATGTGGACATGGTGCTGGTACCGATCACGGTCACGGATCCCATGAACCGGCTGGTGACGGGACTGGAACAGGAAGACTTTCAAGTTTACGAAAACAATGGGGAGCAGAAGATTCGCAGTTTCGCTGCGGAGGACGCGCCGGTTTCGATCGGCATCATCTTCGACCTGTCGGGTTCGATGACATCGAAGCTGATCAGGGCGCGAGAATCGATTTTGCAGTTCATCAAGACAGCCAATCCCGAGGATGAGTTCTTTGTCATTGGATTTAATGACCGGCCGGAGCTGATTGAGGATTTCACGAGCTCGGTCGAAGACATCCAGGCGCGGCTGGCGACGGTGCGCGCCGGACATCGGACGGCGCTGCTGGACGCTATTTATTACGGCGTGGCCAAGATGAAAGAGGCCAAGCACGAGCGGAAGGCGCTGCTGGTGGTATCCGATGGCGGAGACAACCGTTCACGATACACAGAAGGCGAAGTCCGCGCTCAAGTCCGCGAGTCAGATGTAGAGATTTACTCGATCGGGATTTTCGATCCGTATGCTGCTACGCCCGAGGAACGCAGCGGGCCGATTCTGCTGAATGAACTGTGCGAAGAGACGGGCGGACGGCTTTTCCGGGTCGACGATGTTTCTGAAATGAGCGATATTGCGGAGAAAATCTCAACAGAATTACGCAATCAATATGTGATCGGCTACACGCCCAAGAACATGTCTCGTGACGGCAAGTGGCGTAAAGTGAAGGTGAAGCTAAATCCGCCATCGGGTTTGCCTCCACTCACGGTCCATGCTCGAACCGGATACTATGCGCCTTTGCAATAACGCCGTCCTTGCGGTACTCCTCTCGTTATCGACTTTCACGCTGGGCGCACAACAGGCGCCGAAGCCAACAACGCCTGCGGCGTCCAGCCAGGCGCCTCCGCTGACGGTGGATCGCGATCCGGTACGTTCGCCGGACGCTGAGCAGCCGACGAGCGTGACAGGAGAACCTCTGCGCAAGGAGGGCGAAGGCTACGTTCTGCATACCAATGTGGAAGAGGTGGTGCTGAACGCCACAGTGCTGGAAGGCTCGCAACTGGTACAGACGCTAAAGAAAGAAAACTTCCAGGTTTTTGAAGACGGGGTTAAGCAGGGCATCATCAGCTTTCAGCACACCGATCTTCCGGTGTCCATCGGCTTGGTCGTGGATAACTCAGGGTCAATGTCGAAGAAGCGTCCCGCAGTGAACAAGTGTGCGGTAGACCTCGTGGAAGCTTCAAACCCGGAGGATGAGGCGTTTGTCGTGAATTTTTCTGATGAGGCCTATATCGACCAGGACTTTACTTCAAATGTGAATAAGCTGCGCGACGGGCTGAGCCACATCGAGTCGCGGGGCGGCACGGCACTGTATGACGCGGTGGTTGCGTCTGCGGACAAACTGGTGGCGGATGCCAAACGTCCGAAGCAGGTGCTCGTGCTGATTACGGATGGGGAGGACAACGCCTCGACGCTGAACCTGGATCAGACGATCCGGCGCGTGCAGGAGCTTTCGGGGCCGGTGATCTATTCGATCGGCTTGCTGTTTGGGGATGAGATGAGCCGTGCCGAGGTGCGCCACGCGCGCCGCGCGCTGGAGTTATTGTCAAACGAGACGGGCGGCATCGCATTTTTTCCGAAGTCGATCGAGCAGGTGGATGAAATCTCGGCGGAGATCGCGCGCGATATTCGGAGCCAGTACACGATTGGCTATCACTCCACGAAGGCGACGACCGAGCCAGGGTTCCGCCGCGTGCTTGTGACCGCCGAGGCGCCGGGGATGAGCAAGCTGACGGTTCGCACGAAGTCCGGTTACTTCCCAACAACGCGGGTCGCGAAGAAGCCCGGGCAGAAGAAATAGCTGGGCGCAATAAGCTAAACTGAATTGCCATGGCAGTCGAAAGCCCCTCTACCTCTCCCCTCCGCGTCGCAGCCGATATCACCCAACTCGTTGGTCATACGCCGATGCTTCAACTGAGCAGAGTTGTCCCAGATTCGTCGGCAGCGGTGTTCGTCAAGCTTGAATTTCTGAATCCCGGAGGCAGCATCAAAGACCGTGCGGCGCTGGGCATGATTCTGGATGCCGAAGCGAAGGGCCTGCTGCGGAAGGGGTCAACGATTGTTGAAGCGACGGCGGGAAATACCGGCGTGGGGCTGGCTCTGATCGGCGTAAATCGCGGGTACAAGGTAAAGCTGTTCGTGCCGGAAGGGTTTGCGGAAGAGAAGTGCATCCTCATGCGCGGGTTCGGTGCCGAGGTTGTACGCACGTCGGAGGCTGATGGCATGGCGGGTGCGATTCGCGAAGCCAACAAAACGGCAGAGGCAATTCCGGGTGCATTCATGGCGGGGCAGTTTACGAATCAGTCGAATCCGCAATTTCATCACGATACAACCGCTGCTGAGATCTGGGAGCAGATGGAAGGCCGCGTGGATGGATTTGTGGCCGGCGTCGGAACGGGCGGAACGTTTTCAGGGATCGCGCGATATCTGAAGGAGAAGAATCCGGCGGTGGTCTGCGTTGCCGTGGAGACGCAGGGCTCGATCCTTCAGGGATGTGCGCCGGGAAAGCATCGCGTGGAAGGCATTGGCGTTTCGTTTGTACCGGAGACGTTTCATCGCGACGTGTGCGACCGGGTGGTGATGGTGAGCGACGATGATGCGTTTGCGATGGTGAAGCGGCTTGCGGCGGAAGAGGGGCTCGTGGGCGGATCGAGCTCTGGTGCTGCGGTGTACGCTGCCGCGGACCTTGCCCGCGAACTTGGCACAGGCAAAGTTGTCGTCACGATCATTCCGGATTCGGCGGAGCGCTATCTCTCGAAGAAGATCTTTGACGGCGGAGTGTAGGTATTGTCCGCTGCGCATAGATCGGCGCCCTTTGGTTTGCTTGGGTTGTCACTTGCGGCGCGCGCGCAAATCGAATCGAGCTAATTGAAATTAAAATCGCCGGGCGATCGATCGATAACGGGGTTATAGACGCGATCCCTCGGGCCGGGCGCCGGAGTCCGAGGAGGTTTGCACGGGCTTGCTTGCTTCTACGCAGCCGTCGTGGTAGCAAGAACAGGCGATCTCGGTCCGATCGCCGATTCCTTCACAGTGGGCGCTGCAGAACTTTTCTTTTCCGTCTGGAATGCAGTTGCAAGCGGCGTTTGCGCATTTCCTGGGACTGGCCATGGTTTCCTCCTCCCGCGGACACGCCGCGAGGCGTCCAGCGTTCGGACTTAGTGAGGTTCGATGCCGGATTGCGGAGAAGGGATGGCAGCGGAAACCGCGATGCTGCCGCGACCCCGAGGCCCTCCGCGATAAGCTAGAAGCCAGGAGCAAGCAGCTAAGCGCAAACCATGTCTGATCCCAAATATGCCACTCTTGCCGTGCATGCAGGGCAGCATCCTGACCCACTCACGGGCGCTGTGAACGTCCCCGTCTATCTCTCTTCTACCTTTGAACTTACCGGAATCGGCAGCGACAAGGGCTACGATTACTCGCGGGCGGGCAACCCAACGCGCGACCGATTGGAGATGGCTCTAGCTGCGCTCGAAGGCGGCACGTCGGGTCATGCGTTTGCCAGCGGCATGGCGGCGATTTATGCATTGGTAGCCACGCTGCGTGCGGGTGATCATGTGATTGTTTCGGCTAACGTTTATGGCGGAACTACGCGGCTGTTCAACCTGATCATTCAGCATTACGGGATCGAGATTCAGTATGTGGACACAGCGGATCTGGAAGCCGTGAAGGCCGCGATCAAGGCGAATACCAAGCTGATTCACATTGAGACACCGACCAATCCGCTGATGGTGCTGACGGATATTGCAGCGGTGGGCGAGATCGCGCATGCGCACGGCGTGGAAGTAAGCGTGGACAATACGTTCATGTCTCCGGCACTGCAGAGTCCGCTGGCGCTCGGCGCTGATGTTGTGATGCATTCGACGACCAAGTTCTTGAATGGGCACTCAGACGGATTGGGTGGGGCGCTGATTGGATCGAAGCCAGAGCATAAGGATCGATTCCTGCTGGTGCAGAAGGCGGCGGGCGGAATCATGTCGCCGTTTGAATGCTTCCTTGTACTGCGCGGCATCAAGACGCTGCCGTTGCGGATGAAGCAGCACGAGGAGAATGGGCGCGCGGTGGCGGAGTTTTTGTCGACGCAGCCGAAATTGAAGCGGCTGGCGTACCCGGGATTGAAGAGCCATCCACAGCACGAACTGGCGAAGAAACAGCAGCGGGGATTCGGGTCGATGCTGAGCTTCGACCTGGGAACGCGCGAGAAGGCAGGGAAGTTTCTTGGTGCGTTGAAGCTCTTTTTGAATGCCGAGTCGCTGGGAGGAGTGGAGTCGTTGGCATCGCATTCGGCGACGACAACGCATTTTGCTCTTACCGATGCAGAACGCGAAAAAGTTGGCATCACGCAGGGGCTGGTGCGGTTGTCGGTGGGCATCGAGGACAAGGACGATTTGATTGCGGATCTGGAGCAGGCGCTGGCTGCCGTATAAGGCGGCATTGGAAGTAACGGCTGTACCGTAAATGCAACCTTTTGGTTGCGTCATATACCCTATTACCCGGTGTCATTAGAGACGTATCCTGTTTTCACCTGGTTACAGCGGCGCCTGTCAGTAAAGATTTCCAACGAATGGACTTAGCTGTAGAGATTTGCTATTAAAGGACTTATGTCCGGCCAGCATTGGGTGGATTCGAACCATCGTGTTGAAAAAAAGCGACCCTCATTTGCTGGTTCAAGCATAACGAATTGGCGGGAAATTGCCTGCAAATGCGGAGTAGGAATTTTCGCTGATGAATCAGGAACTTAGAGGGTTCGGGCGAGAGTCGGGGCTTGACGGTACGTGCAGGGGCGGCATCCCGCTGCTGTTTCCGTTTATTGCCGATTGAGTCCGTGCCTTTTCAGGACTGAAAACCCAGACCCTTCGGCTTCGCTCAGGGCAGGCTCTGGGGCACCCGGCGATGGAAGGGAGGCAAAGTGTCCTTTATGTCGTGCTTCACAGATGTGGGCGGCAGTACTGGAGAGATCACCACTTCTCCGGCCATGTTGGTTAGCTCGCCGGAAAAGTGGCTCGAGTTTGAGTCTCGCTGGAATGCGACATTGAAGATTTTCGGGTTTACCGAACTCCATATGAAGAAATTCGCCCACTTCAGGGGTGAGTATGAATCTCTAAGATGGGATGAACCCAAACGCCGCCGATTCCTAGATTCCCTCATGGGGATCATTGAGGATTGCGTGGAATACACGGCGGCAATGTCGGTCTACAGCGATGACTATGCATACCATGACAGAAACTATCAACTTAGCGAATGGCTCCGCCCATATACGATGGGATGCCTGGGCTGCGCGGGGCATGTGGTGAATTGGGGACGGCAACAAGGTCATAACAAAAACGACTTCACTTGGCTGTTTGAGAAAGGGGATCAAGATCAGGGCGATCTCAGAAAGAATTGGAGTATCGTCTACCCAGATTCGGCAGTGGAACCGGTATTTTTGAAAAAATGCGATCAGTGCTTAAGCGACAAGCCTCGTCGCATAAGACCCTTCGAAGCCGCCGACCTAGTCGGTTACGAGAACCTTCTTTCGCACAAAAAGCTAAGCAGTGCCGAACTCGCCAGCCCTCTGCTTAATGCAGAACTACCTGTTATCCCTTTTGAAGAACTTCGTAAGCCCATGCAAAGACTTTTCGATCTGCCCGGGGGAGACAAATGGGGTTATATTAGCGAACGTGAAATTTTGAAATACTGCGAAAAATACAAAATCCCGACTCGATGAAAGCTGCCCTGTCAACGGCATCACTGGAAATTGCCTGCAACCGCGGAGCGGGAATTTTGGCAATAACCGACTTGGCTAACCAGACGGGAGCCGTGCTTTAGTGTAGAGATCACGCTATGAGTCTCCTAGTATGGTCGCCTTGTACCTTCGACTAGTCGCCTCATGATGTATTCCGCCGTTTGATCCGCATTCATCATTTTGTGGGGATCGCTAAGCAGAGACGCCACGACGCTTTTATCCGTGGCGAGCAGCAGTTTGACTTGATAGGCTCCTATGTTTAGGGAGGTTGAATCCAGCGGCCTAGCAATCCCTATCGCAGACAACGTGGGCCGCGTCGCCTACCTTGAGCGCCTGCGTTGGAATACAAGAAACTCATTTCGGACGCGGCTTAATCGACCCATCCACTCTTCACCAAAGTTTCTGTGCGTTGCTTCCCTGACTTACCGAGAAAAATACGTGTCACTGATATCTGGTAAGAAAACTCCCGAGAGTCTTTCACGGATCGCTTAAACTGCAACACTTCCGCAACCAGCCCGTTCTGCTCCGAGATCGTGATATTGCACGTCGCTATTCCTGTTTTGGGGTCTAATTGGGGCCACGTAACTATTTCTGGTAAAACGGTGCCCTAGGGAGGGATCGTTCCAACGGATATGTAACGATGGGAATCAGGAAGCCGGTTTATGTCGCCCCCGCCGAACGGCCTTGTCCAGCTCTCGTCAAGTACAATCTGAACTCCAGTAAGAATTTGGGGTCCGTGGTTATTGACTGTAAGCGTCACCTTACCATCCCACCGCAGACCAGGGGTGGCATATGCAAATGAATCCCCGCCTGTGACATTTTCGAGGTTGGTTTTTGCCAACTTCGCTACATCTTGCGTCGTTCCGAGAACCGAATTTAGGCCATTAATTGCTGTCTCAAGACCGCTTGTAGTTTGTCTGAAATTGTCTGTGGCTTGCCGCGAAATTGCACCGAAACTCTTCTGTTGAGCCTCAAAAAATACTCTTTGGGTTTGGGCATTGTCGGCTCGATCCTTATCAATCGCTCGAAATTCTGTAACAAGCAGACAGATGAGCAGAACCACCCAAGAAATCTTCCCGATCGTTTTTATCTCTCGGACACTCATAATGCCAGCCACAACAGCAAGGGCGCCGATTGCATAACCGGGAGCAGGAGGAAATTCGAGCCAGTGGACAGTGAAGCCAGCCGCAACGATCCATAAGGGGATCCCAGCTTTGGGAGAGTTCCAGAATTTTTTGTATGGTCCGTCTTCTTTTTCGGTCCGACCATCCATAAGTTTGGCGAAGAACTCTCTAATCTTGCCCATGCTCCCCATCCTTCCGACTCCCCCCTGTCGGGGAAATACTTGCCAAAATTCGGCACACAACTGTGTCGATGCTGGCTGGGATTCGATGGGAAGTATGGTTTCACTTGGTACCCCCTCGCGCAATGGAACTTTTAACAGCTTGGTTAGCCAAGTCGGTTATTGCCGGAATTTTCGCTGATGAATCAGGAACTTAGAGGGTTCGGGCGAGAGTCGGGGCTTGACGGTACGTGCAGGGGCGGCATCCCGCTGCTGTTTCCGTTTATTGCCGATTGAGTCCGCGCCTTTTCAGGTCTGAAAACCCAGACCCTTCGGCTTCGCTCAGGGCAGGCTCTGGGGCACCCGGCACGCGTCCATACCGGAACATCTTGATCATCTACAGGCACCATGGGCTGCGGTCAGGGTGCCTTGGGAGATGGCCGGGCCGTGGCACCGGCGACGAGGTTGAAGAGGATGGGGCGAAGAAGGTAGAGAAGAATCACGAAGAACATTACCTCGAGTCCCTCGCCGAAGGCCCACATGCCGGAGGAGGCGTTCTGAATCGCGATTATCTGTGCGGTTGAAACGCCGGTGGTAGCGGACTGATACCAGATCATCAGGTTGCGCTTGAGGATCATGATCTGCTCGCCAAGTTCCCAGATGACAATGAAGCTGCAAATCTCGTAGCCGACGCGCACCCATGTATTCAGGCCGCGCACGAAGCGGCTGTATCGATCGGTCTGCGACGGGGCACGATCGTTCAGCACCGACAGAACAGCGAAGCCGAGGGGGCCGAACGGCGCAAGCGCAAGCCAGAGGCGCGATTGCTTCTTGGAGCGGATGACTAGGAAGCACCCGAGCAGATAAAGCGCGAGTATGACCACGAAGGATCCGTACATTACGGCCATCTTCAGAGAGTGGAGCAGCTGCCAATTACGGGAGTAGTTGGGATGGCCTGCAGCGATTTCAGGGTTGATGAGGCTGAAGAGCATTCCCGCGCCGACGGTGACGGCGGGAATCAGCAGGAGCAGGAAAAGCGCGACGAGCAGTTGTTTCTTGATCATCCCAATCGTCCGGGTGGGTAGTTGATTCACTTTACACTGCAAAGTTAAGATTGTACATATTGTACATACAGGAAAAGAGTGGCGGGCTGGCTGGGCATACTTAGATAATCGCGAGACTTGTCCAAACGGGGCGGTTGGTATCTGTGGATGGGATTCGTGCTTTCCCAGGTCTGAAAATCCAGAGCTGGGGCACCCGGCCGACGGCGGATGGACCAAGATTTGCAGCCCATGAGCCAGCATCCTTCTATGACTGCGCGGTCTGGTGACCGAAACGCCGTTTCAACCGCGAATCAGCTGACGGCGGCTAGATTAGAGACTTCACGTTCGCTGGGCGTGAAAATCTCACCACACGACTTGCAAATGAATTGAGAGTGCCATTTGAGTAGCTCAGGCTCGAAGGTGGCTTTGTATCTTCTTCCAGCTTGTACTTGCCAGACAATGGCTCCTATCAACGAGGCCAACGGAATCAGCGCTCTCAGGCCTGGCGAATTCAACAATGTCCCAACGCAAACGCCGGTAAAACTGCCCGCCATCCAAATAAAAAGGACTTTCAGTATTGGCCAAACGCGTTTGCGAGGCCGCGGCGGCGCCAGCCTTGCAGCCAGGTCGGATTGGCTGACGTTGCCTACTCCGTGGCCGTTTGTTCCTCGACGGGTGCTCGATTCGTACAAGAGGGAAACTTTCTGAGTTCCTAAATCATGGCAATGCGGACATGGAAATGACATTCTTCCTCCTAGAACACGGAACAGAAAAGAAGGGAAAATACTCCGTCTTTGCCGCACGTGCTGGCGATACTCGTCTTGTCGACATATATATCGGAAGAAACTTGAGAAAACCTTAGTTCCGGGAATGAGTCGTGCCTCAGACCTCGGTGATTTCGGTCAGGATGACAAATTGAATGCTTCTAGTGGCCCATAGGGGCGGCGGCGATCTTCTTGGGGCGCTTCATCAGGAATGGGAGCGGGATGAGGACTGTGGTTACGGCGACCATGACCCAAATAACATCTACATAGGCGAGCAGGCGGGCCTGAATCTGGGCCATGCCGTAGATCTGCGCGCCAGCGTGATAGAAAGCATCGGGCATAGCCGAGCCGCGCTGCATCCATGCGCCGGTGAGGCCGGCGTGCATCTGGTCATATGCCGGATTGCCTGATGCGGCCTTGGGTACGAGCATGGCGAGATGCTTCTGGCTGAGGCGCGCCAGCAGCGTGGTGATGAAGCTGATGCCGACGCTGCCGCCGAGATTGCGCATGAGCGCGGTGAGTCCGCTGACCTCGTTGTACTTCTCCTGCGGGATTCCCGAATAGCAAAGCGTGTTGATGGGGATGAACAGGAAGGGCAGGCCGAGTGCGATGAAGACGCGCCAGCTGACAGCCTGGCCGAAGCTGATGTTGGGGTTGATGGAGGTCATGCGCCACAGGCCGAATGTGGTGATGACAAAGCCGGTGGCTACGAGTTTGCGCGCATCGAATTTGGGCGCGAGGGCGCCCGCCACGGGGAACAGAACCATGAGCACAAGTCCACCCGATGACACGGCCATGCCGGCCTGCCGGGCTGAGTAGCCCATAATTTCCTGCAGGAACTGCGGGATCAAAACGGTCGACGAGTAGAGGGCTACGCCGACCATGAACATGACGAGCTGAGTCATGCCGACGTTGCGGCGGGCGAAGAGGCGCAGGTCAAGGACCGGGTGGTTGATGGAGAGTTCGCGCCAGAAGAAGAGTGCGAGCCCGATTACCGCGGTGACGCAGAGCGTGGTGATGAAGCGGGAGCTGAACCAGTCGTCTTCCTGGCCCTTGTCGAGCATGATCTGAATGGAGCCGATGGCGAGGATCAGGAGCCCGAGCCCCCAGTAGTCGATGCCTTCACGGCGCTTGCGGACTTCGGCAAGATAGGGCGGGTCTTCGACGAGACGATTAGAAAGGTAAAGCGAAATGATGCCGACCGGGATGTTGAGGAAGAAGATCCAGCGCCAGGTGTAGTTGTCGACGATCCAACCGCCGACGGTAGGACCCAGAACCGGTGCGGTGACGACAGCGACACCGTAGACGGCGAAGGCCATGCTGCGTTTCTGGGGAGGGAAGGTATCGGCGAGGATGGACTGTTCGCTGGGCTGAAGGCCGCCGCCGGCTGCGCCCTGGAGCACGCGGAAGAAGACCAGCATGCCGAGGGTTGGGGCGATGCCGCATAGCAGCGACGCCACAGTGAAAAGGAAAACGCAGCTCATATAGAAGCGCTTGCGACCGATGCGGTTGGCGATCCAGCCCGAGATGGGCAGGACCATGGCATTGGCGACGAGGTAGCTGGTAAGGACCCAGGTGGCTTCTTCGGGACTCGCGCCGAGGGAGCCGCCGATGTGGGGCATGGCGACGTTGGCGATGGAGGTGTCGAGCGCCTCCATGAAGGTGGCGAGGGTGACGGTGATAGCGATTGCCCAGGGATTGGCGCGGGGTCGCCACGTGTCGTGGAATGTGGGTGTCGCCGCGGCGGCCACGCCTCGTCCTTTCTGGGTTGAAGATGCCTCGTTTAGCCGCCGGGGGCAGCAGGTGGAACTAGGGGAGTGCTGACAACAGATTACCGGAATTGGGGCGTCGGGAGGGGTGAAGAGGTATGTAATCCTGAGAGGGAGATGTCAGCAAGTCAATCAGTTGCGGAGATTCGGCAAGAAACGGGTTTGCTGGTGCTGGGGGTGGATACCTGTGGACCCTCGGGGTCGGTTGCGCTGGCGCGGATTGAGGGGGCTACGGCGAGGATTCTGGGGCAGGCAGAATTGGCAGGGCGAAGCTATTCGGCGACATTGGTGGCGGCGGTAGGAGAACTGCTTGTGGGGCAACGGGTGAAGTTGGCCGACATCGGGGCGATTGCGGTGGTGAGTGGGCCCGGAAGCTTTACAGGGGTTCGCGTCGGGCTGAGCGCGGTGAAGGGTTTGGCGGAGCCGGGGCGCATTCCCGTGGTGGCGGTGTCGCGGTTGGCGGTTCTGGCGGCAAAGGCTCGATTAGCGTCTGCAGCATTGGATGCGCACCGGCATGAGGTGTTTTTGCGCCTGGGCGAGCCGGACGGGGGTGTTCGGGAGATGCTGGCGGGGGCTGAAGAACTGACGACCGCGGCTCTGCGGCCTGCGAAGGTCGCGGTCTGCGATGACGAAGCTGCGGCGCTTCTTGAATCCGCGTGGATTGGGACGGAACTCATTCGATGTCAGGCTCCGATGGCGGAGGACGCGATTCAACTTTGCGTTCCGGAGATTGTGGCGCGGAAGTTTACCGATCTGGCGTCGTTGGATGGGCATTATCTGCGACGTTCCGATGCGGAGATTTTCGGCGATCCGACGACAGCCAGGGTGCGACACGTATGAGTGTCGAATCGAGTGTCCGAATTCGCCCAATGGCGGCGACGGACCTTGATCGACTTGTGGAGATCGCGGCCGCGTTAGATCATGCGCCGCATTGGTCGCGCCGGATCTTTGAAGCCGCACTCGATCCGTCCTCTCCGCGGCGAATTGCGTTGATTGCTGAAGACTCGGGAACCGGAACAGTAGTGGGTTTTGCTGTTGCAGGTCTGGTTGCGCCGGATGCTGAACTGGAGTCGATTGCGGTATCAGCCGGACATCAGCGGCGGGGGGTGGCGCACCGACTGTACGAGGCAATGGCAGACGAACTTGGTCGGTCGCAAGTGCGTGATGTCGTGCTTGAAGTCCGGGAGTCAAACCAGGCTGCGCGGGCTTTTTACACGTCACTTGGCTTTGTTGAGGAGGGACGGCGAGCGGGCTACTATGCTGACCCGCTTGAGGATGCCGTTTTGATGCGAATACAAATTCGATGAGCTGCGGAGGAAACGTGATCCGGTTTGAGGGGAAGGATTTGTGATCTTGGTCACTTGACCTGAGTGATGGTTAAGAAATCCACAGCTCCTCGTCATTTTCTTGTGTCTTCCCGCTTGCCGATTGTGTTTGGGAGGATTATAGATATTGGGTTAAGAACCCACGGAGGTGCTTGATGGATGAGATAAATGGCTCCACGCTGAGCGAAGAAATTGGTCGTCTCCAGGCCGAACATCGTCGCTACGCTCAGCGGTTGGAAGAATTGCTTCAAAAGCCTTACCTCTCTACCGATGAGGAACTTGAAGAAGTGCGCCTGAAAAAGTTGAAACTGCATGCCAAGGACCTGATTTACGCTCTCGAGCATCGGGCTCCGGCAATGGCTTAGGGTTTCCAGGCGATTGGGCCAGTGACGATGATTTGACCGGCTTGGTTGCGCGCCCGCGCACCTTTTAAGCCGTGCGGAGGACAGGAGTCTGCCGCTGGTACCTCAGTGTCCAATTCAACCGTATAATCGTTAGGGACAATGGTTCGTGACGGTTACATCTACGGTTTGAGTCTGCTTGCGGTGGCAGGAGTGCTGGCTTGGGCTACAGGCACATGGGTGTGGAGCATCGCGCCCATTCTGCTGGCTGCTTTCTACCTCTGGTTTTTCCGCGATCCCCAGCGTGCTATCCCCAAAGGTGAAGGACTAGTGGTGTCGCCGGCCGATGGAGTTGTGACCGAGACGATACGGATCGAAACGCCGCATGGCCCCCGCCAACGCGTCAGTATTTTTCTGAATGTCTTTGACGTGCATGTGAACCGCTCGCCGATTGCGGGTGAGGTGACCTCTGTTCGCTATCAGAAAGGAAAGTTTTTGAATGCGATGAATCAGGAGTGCGCCGAGCGCAACGAACAGAACATTGTGACAGTGCAAGGCGAGGGGATGGAGATCGTTTTCAAGCAAATTGCGGGGCTGATTGCGCGAAGAATCGTCTTCAATCATGGCGTGGGCGACCGGGTGGAGCGTGGGCAGCGAGTGGGACTGATCAAGTTTGGCTCGCGCACGGATATCATCCTGCCAGCCGAAGCCGAGATTCGCGTCAAGACAGGACAGCGGGTGAAGGGCGGGTCTTCCATTATTGCCGAGGTGCCGGAGTCTGAGCTTGCCGTGGGAGTGATCACACAAAGGAAGGCAGTCAGCGCGAGTGTACTGCCGGAGATTCAAGAAGGAGAGGAAGCTTGAACTCCTCCGATGCCGCGCTTGCCAAGGCACGGAACCGGGCGCGGCTGCGGCGCGGGATGTTTATTCTGCCGTCGTTCTTCACAGCTCTAAATATCGGGGCTGGTTATTTTGCCATCACGCAGACAATCGCGGCCATCAGTGGCAACGCGATGGCGAACCGATCGCTGACGCATCTGGATCTCGCGGCCATCGCCATTCTTATAGCCATTCCATTTGATTCGCTCGATGGACGGATCGCGCGCATGACAAATACGGCGAGCGATTTCGGCAGAGAGCTCGATTCGCTGGCGGATGTGATTACGTTTGGCGTAGCACCCAGCTTGCTTGCCTATGTGTGGGGTTTCTATTTTCTGCCGTACACAATCAATCCGCAGTTGCGCCAGCACCTGGTTCAAGCCGGACCGTTCATCTGTTTTCTGTTCCTGATTGGCGGCGCGTCGCGCCTGGCGCGGTTCAACATCAGCCACGATCCAAAGCCGAGAAATCCTGGCAGGCCGGATCGGAAGTACTTTGTGGGAATGCCGATTCCGGGAGCCGCGGGCCTGCTGGCGGCAACGGTGCACTTTTTCTATGGAATCCCGGTTCAGGCCTGGTGGGTCGCAATACCGTGGCTCATCCTGGTTGGGCTCGCTGGGTTCCTGATGGTGAGCACCTGGAGGTTCTGGTCAGGCAAAGAGATCGACCTTGGCCGCAGTCATCCATTTCAACTGCTTTTTATTATGGCGATCGTGCTTTACGTCGTTCTCAGGTTTTCGCAGGTAGTGCTGTTCGCGATTGCACTCATTTACATGTTTTCAGGCATCTGGGCACGGGCGGCTTACGGTTGGTCGCGCCGTCGCCGCCGGGGACTTAGAAACGACCTCGAACGCTTGCCCGAGGGCTCCAATCCAGATCCGGACCCGCTGCATCACTCCTAAGTTCAAACCACGAGAAGGAAGCCTGTGTATAAGATTGCGATTGTTGGAGCCTCGACGTTGCTCGGCAAGGAGCTGAAGGACGCGCTCACGGAGTCGTCGCTTGCCGCGTCGAATGTTGCACTGTTTGACGAAGACGAGGGGCTTGGTCAACTCGACCAGCTTGGCGACGAGATCACGTTTGTTCAGGCCGTCAGCGCCGACTCCTTCGAAAACGTGGACTTTACATTCTTTTGCGGAAACGAGAGCCTTACGCGCAAATTCTGGCGCGAGGCGCTCCGGGCGGGATCGACGGTGCTGGACCTATCGGGTGCGCTGGACCAGGAGACGGGGGTGCTGGTGCGTTCACCCTGGGTGGGAGAGCAGGATGTCGCGGCAGATTTGTTTACGCCGGCCGTTGTTCCGGCGCACCCTGCGGCCCTGGCGCTGGCGCTCTTGATGGAACGTCTCCAACAGGCTGCGCCAGTGCGTGATGCTGCGGCGACGGTCATGCTTCCGGCGAGCGAGTTTGGCCGAGCCGCGATGGATGAGCTTCACCAGCAAACGGTCAACCTGCTGAGCTTCCAATCGATTCCGCGGGCTACGTTCGACGCCCAATTGGCGTACAACCTGCTTTGCGGATTCGGCGAGAATTCGAAAGTCAACATGAGCGCAACGGATGCCCGGATTCGTCGCCAGTACAGCGCGCTGGCGGGAAGACGCCTTTCGGCTTTGGCCATTCAAACGATCAGTGCGCCGGTTTTTCACGGTCACGGCTTTTCCATTTTCGCCCAACTCGAGCGGCCGGTGGACCTGTCGACGCTGGAAGATGCGTTGAGCGGGGATCATGTCGACCTGGTGCTCGAGGACACGGATTCGCCTTCGAATCTGGCAGCGACCGGGCAGAATGACGTGCTGGTGCGGCTGCGCATGGAGCCGGGACCGCGAAATGCGAATGAATCGTCGCGGGTATGGCTATGGGCTGCTTCAGACAATCTGCGAATGTATGCGCAGAATGCGGTGGAATGTGCGCTGGACCTGCGACGGCTGAGGCCGCAGGGAACGGTGCAATAGCCAACCGTACGATTCCACGTAACTGCTCGATAGTTGCCGATGCAAATCTATTTTCGGCAGCGTGTCCACAATTGCTCGATGTAGCTGTCGGTCATGCCGGCGATGTAATCGGCCACGGTGCGCGCCAGACCTTCGGTTGGAATCTGAACCTGGTGATCGGCGGGGAGCAGTCCGGGGTCGGCCATCAGAACTGAAAACAATTCCTGAACGACCCGGGCGGCGCGTTCGTGTTCTTCCTCCATTCCCGGAGAGTTGTAGAAATTGCTGTAGAGATAGCTCTTGGCGATGGCGCGTTCAGCTTCCATGGCGGGACTGAGAGCGGCGATTCGGGAGGGCGCGCGGCGGATGTCATCGAGCGTGGTGGCGCCCTGAGCGGCCACCCGGCTCCGGACTTCTTCAATTAGATCGGTGACGAGGGCGTTGAGCATGCGATTGAGGGTTTCGTAAACCACCTGCTTGGAATGCGCGGAGGGATATTGCGCGCTGATCTCGTCGTGAAAGCGGCGGAAGAGCGGAATGTGCCGGCAAACATCCGCGATGTTCAAGATGCCGGAGTCGAGGCCATCATCGAAGTCGGCAGTAAGATAGGCGATTTCGTCGGCCAGGTCGATCAGTTGTGCCTCGAGCGGAGGACGAAGATCGAGGAAATATTCAGCGAGTTCGGGATGAGTAGCGCTCGAGTAATCGCGGGAATGCTTTATGATGCCCTCGCGAAGAGCGAGGGTGAGGTTGAGGCCACGCCAGGCCGGATACCGCTCTTCAAACCAGGTGACGATGCGCAGAGCGTGCAGGTTATGGTCGAAACCGAGACCGTGCTGGCGCAATGCAGTGTCGAGGGCTTTTTCGCCAGCGTGGCCGAAGGGGGGATGACCGATGTCATGTGCCAGGGCGAGCGCTTCCGCGAGTTCACGGTTCAGGCCCAGGGCGGCGGCGAGCGTGCGGGAGATCTGGGCTACTTCGAGGGTGTGAGTCAGGCGACTGCGGAAATGGTCGCCCGGGAGATCGCGCGCCAAACGAGAGAAGACCTGGGTCTTTCCCGCCAGACGGCGAAAGGCGCGCGCATGGAGGATGCGGGCGCTGTCGCGGGCAAAGGCAGAGCGATAAGGATGGGGCGGCTCTGGATGTATACGGGCAGAGAGAGCGCCCGTGCCATCGACGGCGATGTTTTCAGGCAGCGGATCATTCAGTTTTGCTAATGAAGTCATCCCGTGTTGGTCTTGGTCTGGTTATACCGCAGCAGAGCGTGCGCGTGCACGGCAACTCGGAATGGGAAAGACAGAGCGGCAATGTATCTGCAAGGCGAAACTGCAACGGACGTGTCGCGAGTCACCAATGCGGACTGTGCACCATGCTATAAAATCTTTCCTGCGACGGGATTGGACAATTACCGGGGCGCGGGAGTACCATCCTGCCGATTTTACAAAGTGCGTGGGCTGGCGTCGTAATTTCGCGCATTCCGATATTCTTCACATTCGGACAGGAGGCAAGAATGAACGCAATGAAATATGTTGGATTGGCCCTCGCGGCCTTTGGAGTTGCATTTACGACTGGTTGCGACAGGCACTCGAACAAAGAAGTTTTCTACATGGTTTCGTCGAATATGGCATTGCCTTACTGGCAAACGGCGGCGAAAGGCTTCAACAAGGCGGCAGCGGAATACAAGGTCACCGCGAAAGTGGTGGGTCCTGAGAACTACGACCCACAGGCGGAACTGGCGGAGTTGCAAAAGGCGGTTGCGGCGAAGCCTGCAGGCATCCTGATATCGGTGGCGGATGTTTCGGTGCTCGGGCCGGCAATTGATTCGGCGATAGGCGCCGGAGTTCCAGTGATCACAATTGATTCGGATGCAGTCGGGAGCAAGAGACTGTTCTTCATCGGCACGAACAACCTGGAGGCCGGGAGAATGGGTGGCCACCGCGTGGTGGAGCAATTGGGTGGTGCCGGAAACGTCGTCTTTTTCACGCTTTCGGGTCAACCAAACATGGAGGAGCGTCTGAAGGGATTCAAGGATGTTCTTGACACCCGCCCGAATATTCACATTGTTGACGTGATCGACATCAAGAGCGATGCCCGTGCGGCTTTTGACAAGACGCAGGAATTGATGGCGCAGACCGGTCCTAAGAAAATCAACGCGTTTGTATGCTTGGAGTCCGCATCAGGCAAGATGGTCTCGGATGCGGTAAAGCGGACGAATGCAACGGACCGGGTCGTAATAGCTTGGGACGTGAATCAGGACACGCTGGACGGGATCAAGGGCGGCACGATCAATTCGACCGTTGCGCAGAAGCCATTCACGATGGGATACATCGGCTTGAGATCGTTGGACGAAATTTTCCATGCGCCGCCGACTTCACTGACAACGGACTACAGCCAGGATGCGTTTTCTCCGTATCCGGTCTTCGTGGATACGGGCACATCGCTCGTAGACAAGCGCAATGTGGACGCGTACATTGCCTCGGCCGCGGCGCACCAGTAGCGAGCGCCGAGGATAGTGGGTACGTCGAAGAATTTAGTCTGATTGTGATTCGGCAGCTTTCACTTCTGTGAAAGCTGCCGTCTCTTTTTGGGCAAATGAAGGCTTGTGAAAAATCGATTTCGGAATGTAAACGTATTGCTAAATCGATTCAAAGAATATTTCCTCAGAGCTCATCACTTGGTCCCTTGACGTCACGGGGAATTGGGTCCAACATAGGCAACAAATAGGCTGTCATGCGTGATCCCGGTCTGTGTCGGGAAGGCAGTGTAGCAAGGGATTTTGGTGATTGACCGGGCTCGACGCGGGGAGTTTTCCGACAAGGATGCGGAATGAGCGATGGTGGTCAAGACGCAATTCAATGGAAGCGAAGTCATAGGCCTGCACGTCGGCGTGAGAAATGTGCGCAGGTATTTTCCCAAGACTGTTCGCGTGGTTGAGCTGCAATTGGATCACTTGCAGATTCAATGTGGGTTGTCTCCGGAATTCTGGCAGGGAGAACCGCAGATCCACGATCCTCGGCTTTGTGAATGGCTTGACTTCAAGGTTGGGCACCGCATGGGTGAACGGAAGGAAGTCAGATTAGCGATGACTCCGGCCGGCACAAACATTTTCAGGCTGCGGCCTTCCACGATAAAGGGAGACGGTATGGCCGGCATCGAGCCGCTCACAGCTTGAAATTCAGGGCTTTCGGCAGGAATTGGACCTGCAGGGGCGCGATTTTTGCGGTTTCTACCGCTTTTCAGTTGCCATTTTTGATGAAAAAGCGAGCGGCGGCGAAGGGCTTCTGCGCCGCGAGAGTGGGACTATCTATGAAAAGGCACTTGGAGAACGAGGCCGTCGAAGCTCTTCGACAGACATTGGGACAGATTTCGGTGGTCAAAACGAAGGAAATCAAGGTCGAATCGCACCGGCACCGCAATGACAAGACCATCATCGTGAACGTTGAGATCTATGGGCACGCACACAGGCTTGTCTGCAAAGTGGCGCGCAGTTGCGACCCGGCTGAATTGCAACAGACGTTCCTCGAGTTGAGAAAACTGCATGCCCATTTCCCGGGCGAAACGACACCGGTTCTGATTGCTCCCGAACTCACAGAGGAGGCACAGACGCTTTGCAGAGAAAGCAACACCGGTTTTCTGGATCTCGAGGGGAATGCGCGTCTCTATCTGGACGAAGTTTTTATTGTGAAGCGTTCGTTGACGCATCATAAAACGCTACCGCCCCCGGCTGAACCATTGCCCACCAGCGAAACGGCCCGCTTTGCCGAAATTGCATAAGCGCGTGCCGGGCTTCCTCAGCCAACGGCGGCAAACATTAAGGGCGGCCCAGTGAGGGGCCGCCCTTAATGCTGTCCAGCTTCAGATTTGGAGCGAACTATTCCGGCTTGCTCTGTCCGGTGGAATTCTCCTGCTTGGCCAGCCGGACGCGAGCGGTTTCCAGTTTCTTCTGGACCTTGGCCACGTCGGCTGGTTCCACATCGGAAGGCGCGGACTTGGAGTACTCGGAAAGCGACAGCTCCCATTGCGCGGCTGCGAGCCTAATCCGTCCTGTTTTGTCGTAGAGATCGCCGAGGTGGTCGTGCACCGTGGGATCGGTCTGGTCGCGCTCGACTGCCTGACGAAGGTTCTCCTCAGCCAACTCGTACTGACCGAGCTTGAAATAGGCCCAGCCAAGTGAGTCAAGGTAGGCACCGTTCATCGGTTCGAGTTCAACCGCTTTGCGGATCATCTTCAAAGCTTCGGGGAGCCGGTTGCCTTTGTCTGCAAGCATGTAGCCGAGGTAGTTCAGGGCTGCGGCGTTATTAGGGTCGAGTTCGAGCGCCTGGTGGAAGTATTGTTCGGCCTGCTCATAGTGCTTTTGCCGCTCGGCCAGGGAACCTTTCAGGAAGAGCAGATAAACGCTATCTTCCTTTTTGGTGGTGAGGGCGGTTGCCTTGTTCAGGGCATCTTCGGCTTCCTTCCACTTGTGGATGCGGGTATAGATCTGGCCCAGGGCAATCCAGACTTCGCGATCGTCGGACGTGTTCTTGAGCATGGCCTTGGCCATGCCGATACCTTCATCTTCTTTGCCCTGGTCAACCAGCTCGCCGGCGAGCATCAGCTTCAGATCGCGATCCTTTGGATTGGCATCGACGGCTTTGCGCGAGACCTCAATCGCCTTGTCGAACATCTTCGCATCGCGATAGACGTCGACCTCACTCTGGTATCCGCGCAAGGCATTTTCGCCGCCTAGGTCGATCATTTTCTGATAGGCGGCAATGGCTTCATCGACCTTGTTTTGCTCGTGGTAGACCGAGCCGAGCCGTTCAAGAAAGATGGCGCGATTGTTCTTCTCGTCCGCGGTGTATGCGCCGTTAGCGTGCGAAGTCAGGTCAACCATGTGTTCGTAGACTTGCGCAGACTCATCGTAGCGGCCGAGAACGTCAAGCAGCAGCCCTTCGTTGTAACCTGCCTCGAGCGAATCGGGATCCTTTTTGACAGCTTTCTTAACGGTCGCGAGCGCATCTTCATACTTGCCCTGGCGGCGGAGGATCTCACTTATGTGAACAAGAGTGCTTGAATCTTCAGGGTCGGCGTCGGCCATTTGCCGATATATCTTGAGGGCTTCGTCGAGCTGATTGTCGTTTAGGAGTGCCTGGGCAAGCGCTCCTAAGTTGTGCGAATCCTCGGGATCGAGATCGGCCGCGCGCTTGTACGCGTCAATGGCATCCTTGGGTCGCTTCAACTGGTCGTAAACCGCTCCCAGCGCGAATTCCATCTTTGGAGTGCGTTCCGAGACAGGCACGACTTCGATCACTTTCGCGGCGTGCGCGAGGTCGCCGTTTTCAGCATAGAGGTGCGAGAGATTGAGAACGACTTCTTCTGAATCCGGGTCGATATCCTGGGCGGCCTTGTACTGTTCTTCCGCTTTCTCGTTCTGATGCTTGACAGCGTAGAGCTGGCCCAGCACCATGCGATCCTCCACGCTCTTGGGGTCGAGGGTGACGATCTTCTGGAATTCGCTAATTGCCTGGTCGAGTGTGTTGCCGGAGGGAGACGAGGAAGAGACCGAGTTTTGCGCTTCACTTAATTGCCGCAAGTAGAGGCGGCCAAGCAGACGATGCGCGTCAATATCGTTGGGTGAAGATTTAAGCAAGCCCCGGGCGGTGGCTTCAGCCTCGCGTATCTGGCCGGTGCGGAAATACAGGTCGGCCAGTTCGTCATTCAATTGCGGCGAGTTGGGATCGGCACTGAGCGCGGTTTTGTATTCCTCGACAGCGTGCCTCATATACTCGGGCCGGCCCGAGGCGATGGCCTCCTCTTCGTATATGTGGGCGAGGGCGGAGTGGAAATAAGACTGAGCGCGGTCGGGTTCGGAGGCTGACGTTGAAGAAGAGCCCGGTTTTTGATCGGTATTGGCACTTGAGGGACTGGCCGGAGCCGACGGAACAGGCTTCGGCGGAGTGCTCTGAGTTTGTGCAGACAAGGAGGTCGCCGTAACGAGAGAAGCGGCAAGCGGCAGCCACAAAGTGGTAGGTAATCTTTTTATTTTCATGATCCTCGGGGATCTCGTGTGTCTCATCCGGGGAGGATAGTTACCACACCCCGTTGTCCGTTCAAGGTTTTGATGCCGACGGTGTACCGACGCACGCCGCCTACTCTTAAAGACGATTTTACCCGCGAATAGTCGCAGATAACTATCCGATTCAGGTGATTTCGCATGGCCGGTAACCAGCCAGGTTTCCCCGTGAGGGCGGCATTAAGGGTCTGGGCCGTTTGAGGACCGGTGAAAGCCATCATGATTCAAACTTTCGGCGCGGAATCAATGGCGGAAATGGCGGATTCCGGTGAAGACCATGGCCAGGCCGAGACGGTCGGCGGCGGCAATCACGTCTTCATCTTTGACAGATCCACCGGGCTGGATGACGGCGGTTGCGCCGGCGGCGGCAACGGCTTCGAGCCCATCGGGAAATGGGAAAAAGGCGTCGGAAGCGGCGACGGTGCCTTTGAGCGATAGCACGGCTTTCTGCGCGCCGAAGCGGGCGGCATCCACACGGCTCATCTGTCCGGCGCCCATGCCGACAGTCTGGCCATCGCGCGCATAAACGATGGCGTTGGATTTGACATGCTTGCAGACGCGCCAGGCAAAGATAAGGCTGCGAAGTTCTTCGGCTGTCGGCGGACGCCACGTGACAACCTTGAGTTCGTCCTGGGTGATGCGGCCTGTATCGGCATCCTGCAAGAGCAAGCCGCCGGAGATGTTCTTGACGATCGGGCGCGGCGGTGCGTTGCGGACTTCGACCAGGCGGAGATTCTTTTTGGCGGCGAAACGCTGGCGTGCTTCGGCAGTGAAGGCGGGCGCCGCGATGGCCTCGACGAAGAGCTTGGCGATTTCGGAAGCGGCTTCGGCATCGACGGGGCGATTGATGCCAATGACACCACCGAATGCGGAAACGGGATCGCAGGCGAGAGCCTTCTGGTAAGACTCGAGGATGGAGTTGCCAGTAGCGGCGCCGCAGGGGTTGGTGTGCTTGACGACGATGACAGCGGGCTCGTCGAATTCCTGTGCGAGTTCCCAGCAGGCGTCGAGGTCGACGAGGTTGTTGAAGCTGAGTTCCTTGCCCTGCAGTTGAGTTGCACCGGCGACGCCTAGCCCGGAGCCATCCGCATAGAGTGCGGCGCGCTGATGGGGATTCTCGCCATAGCGCAATGATTGCGCCAAAGGCATGTTGATGCGAAGAGTGGAAGGGAAGGGATTCGCGTTGGGGGCAGCGGCTTCTGCCGGAGACGGCGCTGCGGCGATCTGATCGAGCGCGCTGGCGATCGCGGAGTCGTAAGCGGCGGTGGTGGCGAAGGCTTGTTTCGCGAGACGCCAGCGAGTCTCGCGAGTCAGGCCGCAGTTGTTGGTCTTCAATTCTTCGATGAGAGCGGGATAGTCGGAAACGCGCGTGACAATGGCAACATCTTCGAAGTTTTTGGCGGCGGAGCGGACCATGGAGGGACCGCCGATGTCGATGTTTTCGATAAGGTGGCCAAAGGCGACGCCAGGCTGGGCCGCGGTTTTCTCGAAGGCGTAGAGGTTGACGACAACCATGTCGATGGGCTGAATGTTGTGAGCGGCGACGGCGGCTTCATGTTCGGCATTTCCGCGAATATAGAGCAGACCCCCGTGGACGCGTGGATGCAAAGTCTTTACGCGGCCGTCGAGCATCTCGGGGAAGCCGGTGACGTCGCTGATATCCTTCACGGTCAATCCCGCTTCGCGCAAGGAGCGCGCAGTGCCGCCGGTGGAGATCAGCTCGACGCCGAAGCCTGCAAGAACTCTGGCCAGATCAACGAGGCCGGTTTTGTCGGTCACGCTGAGCAATGCGCGGCGGATCGTTTTTGTTGTGCTTGTCGATGCACTCACAATTCTACTCCCTGGCGATCTTCGTTGAAAGGATTTGCGCGCCGAGCAGGGCGCAGGATGCGAAGACCAAAGAACAGACTACATCGAAAGGCTCGGCGGAATTTGTGCGGCGATTTGCACTGGTTGGGCGTACGTTTGTTGTGCGTAACGTCATGAAGGCGATGCAGTAGAGTTGTGATATGAGCAGCGTTCCCCCTCCATCCCCGGGAACCGGGCCCTTCCGCGTGGGACCCCGCGCGGAACCGGAAATTCTTCATCCGGCTGCGGGCTACATTCCGACTCCGCAACCGGTGGAGAGAAGGCGACGGTCTTTCTGGGCCACGGCTCCGGCAACCTATGTGCTTGTAGGCATCAACTGCGCCGTATTTCTTGCGATGTTGGCGCACGGGGTAAGCGCTTGGAGTCCCACTCCCGATCAGCTGATGTTCTGGGGAGCGAACAATGCCGGTGCCGTACTGAACGGCGGCCAATGGTGGCGCATTGTCACGGCGATGTTTGTGCACGGAGGCATCCTTCACCTTGCGACCAATATGTGGTGCTTATGGAATCTTGGCCTTCTCGCAGAGCCCCTCATCGGGTGGATCGGGGTACTTAGCGCTTATATTCTGACCGGAGCCGCGGGCAACCTTCTTTCTACGTTTTATAGCTGGTACAGCTATCCGGACGCGCGATTTACGCCGGGTGGGATCGGATTTCCGCCAGGGGTTGGCGCTTCGGGCGCAGTCTTCGGGATCGCCGGAGCACTGATTATCTTGCTCAAATCGAAGCAACTGCCCGTGCCGCCGTTCGAACTGAAACGACTACGGAGGTCCGTGATCTACTTTGCTGCCATCAACCTGGTGATCGGCTTCTCAGTCAATGTCGGCACGAGCTACATGGGTTCTGGCCTGCGCATCGACAACATGGCGCATCTGGGTGGGTTCAGTTGCGGATTGCTGTTTGCGGCGCCGCTTGTGCCTCGGCTCGGATCGACGAAAACCCTGTTTGAGACTCGTCTCCGGATCGCGCTTGCGCTCGTTGCAGGACTGCTTGTTCTCTTCAGCTTTTACCTGGCACAACTACCCGGCTGATCGGGCGCGCGACAACGTGCTCTGCGCGAAAATCTCACTGAACGCTGCTCGTCTAATCCCACTCACGGAGGAAGACCATGAGGCGTCGCGAATTCCTGAAACAAGCTGCAGTTACCGCTGCAACCGTCGCAGCTTCGAGCCAACTTAGAGCCAAAACTCCCGCGAATCCAATTGCCAGGCGCGCTCGGGCGAACCGGCCAACAGCTGTCCATCATCGCCTTCGGCGGCATCGTGGTGATGAATGAGACTACAGGCGAATCCTCGAACATCGTGGCCGAAGCCGTGGATCGCGGGATCAACTATTTCGACGTTGCTCCAAGTTACGGCAATGCGCAGGAGCGGCTTGGACCGGCACTGGCGCCATACCGCAAAAACTGCTTTCTCGCATGCAAGACGGAAGGCCGCACGAAAGACGACTCGCGCAAACAACTGGAAGAGTCGCTGCGCCTTCTGAAGACTGATCACGTTGACCTTTACCAATTCCATGCGCTGACGAAGATGGCGGAACTGGATAAGGTGCTTGGGCCTGGCGGCGCGATGGAAACGATGGAGGCGGCGAAGAAGGAAGGTAAGATCCGTTACATCGGATTCAGTGTGCATTCGGCGGAGACGGCTGTGGCGGCGATAGATCGCTACAACTTCGATACGATTCTTTTTCCGCTGAACTTTGTGTTGTTCACGCAGGCGGGATTCGGTCCGCAAATTCTGAGGAAGGCGCAGGAGAAAAAGATGGGGATCCTGGCGCTGAAGGGCATGGCGAAGACGGTGTGGCCCGACGAACAGAAGAAAGACCATCCCGAACCGAAATGCTGGTACAAGCCGGCGGGGTTTCCCGATGAGGCGTCAATGGGGCTGCGCTGGACGCTGGGACATCCAATCACGGCAGCGATTCCGCCGGGAGACGAGCGTTATTTCAGGCTGGCGATGGATGTGGCTCAGAATTACAAGCCGCTGGAATCGCACGAAGAACAAGTCCTGCTTGCCGGCGCACAGGGAGCCGAGCCGATCTTCCGTCTGGGGAACGACGTATAACTAGAGCGGAATCAGAATAACCGTGTCCTGTTGAGATTTGTGCAGGGTTGCCGCTCGCTGATGCTCCCACCCCAACGACGAAAGACCTGTCGTTGGGGACCCCCGATGCGTCGACTTGAATGCTGAGGCTTTGGGATGTATCTACTCTGGTTCCGCTAGAGGAGCCTGGTGCGTCACTGGCCATGATGCCCGAAGCCCCGCGTGGCCTTGGAATTCGAAATTACCGCACTGCCGTCGAGGCGAACTTTTTGACCATGGCGAGCAGTAGTTTGCGGTCGCTGTCATTCAAGTTTGTTGAGTAGCGGCGAATTTGTGTAAGGAAACGCAGCTCATCGTCGCTGAGGTGTTGTGTGTTCACGGCGCCGCCCAGCGAGTCGTCGGCGAAGAACTGGGCGATCGGCAGGTCGAGAGCGAGCGCGATTTTGGAGAGTGTGTCGAGCGAAGGAACGGTGTGCCCGTTCTCAACGCGCGACAGGTAGCAGCGTAACAGGCCCGTTTTCTTTTCGATGTCACCTTGAGAGAGCCCTTTTTGCAGCCGGTGTGCGCGGATGGTGGTGCCGATCTTCATCACGCCAATGCCTTTCCCGCTTCCCGTGCTGAGAAGATGCCCACGGTAGCTACCACTGAGTTATTGGCGTAAGAGTAAACATGGCATCTTGGAGAGCGCAAGCGGAAATCGAAGTCAAAAATACAGTGGTAACCTGCATGTAAACCAACTAGGAAGATTATCCCTTTGACACAAGGTGGTGCCCTTTGAGACCATCTTGCGCAAGGGAAAATTTGTTCTTCCCGATGGGGGAGCGCGAATCATGGGGACGGGGTCTGACTTCATTAAGCGGCAGTGGGCCGAAATCGGTCCAAACGCCAAATACGACTTTTATAAGTGGGCGCTTCTCGCTGGGTTTGGACTAGCCGCGACCATGATTACCTATGTTGTCAAATGGATTCAACAGCTGCGCCATGCTCCCCAAGAAGACGGGCTTGGCTACCTCATTCTCGGAGTGCTCGTTTTCATTTTGCTTGTCGTTTGCGCGATATTTTTATTTCGCCGCAAATTAACACCTATGCCGGTATCGACAACCGAACCCACTCCCTCTGAAGAGGATTCTGACAATTCAATCTCTGCAACGGAGCCTCTGAAAGATGTCGATATATTTACGGAAGTGCTGCAACTGCACTTTAAGGAAAATCCGAGCCAATATACTTACTCGATCTTTATGAAATTAAAGTTGACGAATCGCGGACCAATTAGCGCAACGATCGGCAGTTGGATGCTCTTTGTCACTGTAGGCCAAGAGGAAACTCGTTGTGACGCGCTAGGGGTTCTTCCAACCAATCTTGCGGTCAAGCGCACTGATTATCTTGGGATGCTGACACCGCCGAATGAGACATTTGAGCAGATCGAACCAAATCTCGGAGAACTACTCGATAGGTTTCCCCTAGTGAGAGGAATTCCCCAAGTGGGGTGGGTGTGTTTCCATCTAGGATCCTGGGACGGGCTTCAACCAGCAGTTAACGCCAAGCTGACCATCTACATGATGGATGCTCTCGGGGGAACCCATTGGCACGTGAGAGAAGCTCAAAACTTCAAGAAAAGTGGAGAGATCGTTGAGCATCAAGCCCCATTTCGCATCACGCCATTGTTAGGCGGCGGCCTCATGAGCGGTTAGCTTCTTGTACTCCAACACAGGCGCTTCAATGAGTTTTATCAACGTATCGCGGAACAGGTAGGGATTTGCCCGATTGTTAAACCGAAAAGTCATTTCATCGAGGTAAGCGGATAGATGTTTTGCCGAGACTTTGTGCCACGAACCGATGATTCCGCGCTTCAGGAGAGAGAAGGCGGATTCGATGCCGTTCGTCGTAATGTCGCCGTCCACGTAAACGCCGTCATGGTGGTTCACGGTGAGATGGGCCGTCTCGGTGAGTCCGGCTTGCCTGATCGCAGGAGGATAAGCGGGCCACTCATCCGTCATGATTACGTGAACGTCTTCCGAGATGTTTTCCTTGATGTACTTTGCCAGCGTTCCAGACTTCACATCCTCGGCCTTGAAGAAGCGAAGATCACCGTTGCGTTGCTTGATGCCGACCACGATGGTCTTGTTGTTATCGCGCGCCTTCCAGTGGCGACCCTTTGCTTTTCCGCCAACCAGCGTCTCATCCATCTCCACAATGCCGTCCAGCGGCTCAGGGTTGACTTCCTTCATCGCTGCGCGCACGCGGTGGCAGAGATACCACGCCGTCTTGTAGGAAGTGCCCAGAACGCGCTTCAGTTGATTGGCACTCATTCCCTTCTTCGACTCGCAGAGAAGGTAGACGCACAGGAACCACTTCCACAGAGGCAGGTGAGAGTCATTGAAGATCGTGCCAGCGGTCACGGAGAACTGATAGCGGCATTTGTCGCAATCGAACTGGTTGCGCTTGATGATTTTCGAGATATTGATCGACTTGCAACGCGGGCACATAATCGTATCGGGCCAGCGCAGCGCCTCAAGGTACTCGCGGCACTTGTTCTCGCTGCCGAACTGCTCAATAAGAGTGCAGAGATTAACGGAGTTTTTCATGCCTAAGCCCTCCACTTCGTTCAAACACCCGCGCCACATGACTACCGAGGAAGCTGTCAACCATCTGTTTCACCCGGATGTTGTGGAACACATTAAGAAAGAGAAGGATGCCGAAAAACCTAAGCAGAAGAAGCGCCCACTGAAGAAAGAATAGAGGATTTCTTACCTTGTGTCAAGTATATAATCTTCCCAACTAGTAAACAACGAGTTCGTCTTGCGAAGCTATTTTTGAGGTTGCATCGCGAAAAGGCAGTGAATCCGGGATATGCGTCCGCCCGGATATTCTCCACGTCAACCTTCATGGCTCGTTGTTCGTCTGTCTGAATACGGGTTCGAGTGCGGGAGCATAGATGGAGCGAGGAGCAATACGAGGGGCTATCGCCGCCGCAGTGTGCGTTTTCGCATGCTTTGGCGCATGTGCTCAGTCCTCGGCCCCTGTGCAAGTTCCCGCAACTCCGGTCGATCGCCTGGTGGCTGCGCCAAATGCTCCGGACGCCCAGCCCACGATTACCGGCGGCAAACTCCACGGGCATGTAAAGAGCGGAACGATTCCGCTTCCTGGCGTAACGGTCACCGCCCAAAACACGCTTACCGGCAAGCGCTATTCCACCACGACAGATTTGACTGGAGCCTGGTCCCTGACGATTCCGCAGAGCGGGCGGTACGTGATTCGCACTCAATTTGCGGCCTTTGCGCAGGGTGCGCAGGAGGCGGTGCTGAATGCTTCAAGCCACGACCAGGCGGTGGATTTTCAACTAATGCTTGCCTCGCGCGCGGCACAGCAACAGCAACGCGAGGATGCTCAAGCGGGACAGGCTTCGCAGGCAGTTCGGCAGTTGACAAGCAGTGGAGCGCAGTCTCTAAACCTGGTGAGCGCGCTGACCGGAGACACCGAGACGCAAGGCGGGTCAACGGGTGCGAGCGGAGCGGCTTTGCCATCGATTGCGGGGAACTCCGACTTCAGCGATCAATCGGTTGCCATCAGCGGGCAGTCGGGCTCAGTGAGTCCGATGGCAGGTGTTGATATGGATAGGCTGCGCGATGCAATGGAGACGATGCGCGCGCAGGGCGGCACGAATGTCGACGGAGTGCCCGGTGGAGGATTATTCGGCGGGGGAGGATTTGGACCGGGCGGATTCGGCGCGGGAGGATTCGGCGGAGGGTTTGGCGGTGGTCGCGGAGGTGCCGGTGGTCGCGGCAACTTCCGTGGCTTCAACCCGGGGCAGCCTCATGGAGCAGTCTTCTGGATAGGAAGCAATTCGGCGCTGAACGCCGAGCCTTTCAGCCTGCACGGTCAGCCGCAGGAGCAGCCGGCCTCGGGCTCGAATCGATTCGGGATCACATTCATGAGTGCTCCCTATATTCCGGGACTGACGAAACCAAGCGGCAAGGATACGGTGTTTCTCACCCTTTCGGGATTGCGGAGTTCCAGTCCGCTGGACGAATATGCGACGGTGCCGACGGATGCCGAACGTGCGGGAGATTTTTCGGCCGCAGGTCTCCCGGCCATTTTTGATCCGACCACGGGTCAGCAGTTTTCGTCGGGCGGTGTTTTAAATGTGATCCCTTCGGCGCGTATTTCAGAGCAAGCCAAAGCGCTGCTCACATGTCCAAATCCCGTTTCGAGCGGAACGAATTGTCAGCCATTTTATCCCGAACCGAATATTCCGAATTCGGTTCAGAATTATCACTTGCTCACGACGGCGCAGATCAACACGACGCAAGCCGGCATCCGTTATATGCGCAGCATTGGTGCGAATGCCACGCCGTTTGGCATGGGTGGGCGCGGAGGCGGCGGAGGCGGACGGAGAGCGCAGCAGAATCAGGGGCTCCGGCAGAGCGTGAACGCCAACTACAACTGGAGCCACTCGGCCTCAGACAACGTGAATATCTTCCCCCAACTCGGCGGCAAAACGTCGTCCAATTCGTACTCGTTGCAGGCGGGCTACACGGTGGGGTATCACAAATTCACGAATGTCTTCAATGCAAATTGGAATCGGTCAGACAGCAACATTACCAACTTCTTCACGAATGGGACGGATATTGAGACGCAGCTTGGAATTCTTGGACCGAACAATGCCCCACTGAATTCGACGCCGCTGAATTTCGGTTTGCCGAGCATCGTGTTGAGCAACGTTTCGGGCCTGAACGAACAGCAGCCAAGGGTTGCAATCGCACAGACACTTTCTTTTTCTGAGGTATTCAGCTGGATTCATGGCAAACATAACATGCGGTTTGGCGGAGACTATCGGCGAGTGCACAACGACTTTCTTTCGAGTTCGAATGCGACCGGAAGCTTTACGTTCACCGGCCTGTTTACGCAGGACGCGGCGAGCGACCCGAATACGGGTTTCTCGCTTGCCGATTTTCTGCTTGGACTTCCGCAGCAGACCGCGCTCAATTCTGCGGTGAACAAGACCTACCTGCGCGACAACGTGCTTGACGGGTTTGCGATGGATGATTGGCGCTGGCTGCCGAGTCTCTCGTTGAATTACGGCTTGCGTTACGAATTCTTCGCGCCGTATACGGAAAAGTACGGGCGGCTGGCGGAGGTCCTGACAAATCCGGCACAACAGTTTACTTCGCAGACCCAAGTGCAATCCGGACAAGCCGGACTACCTGCGTCGCTGGTATATCCATTCAGCAAGGCATTTGCGCCGCGCATAGGAATCGCGTGGAGGGCGCCCAAGCTGAAGCAGACCGTGGTTCGCGCTGGGTTCGGGATGAATTACACGGTTGGCTCCTACGCTACATTCGCAACCACAATGGCTCATCAACCGCCGTTTTCAAACCAACAGACGAACCAGGAGATCACTCCGACGGGCGCACCCACGTCAGCCTGCGTGCAAACAGACACGTGCCTGACCCTTGCGCAGGGGTTTCCGGCCCCGGCGACGGTGGGAAATTATTCTGTGGATCCGCACTTCCATTTGCCCTACGTTCAGACGTGGAATCTCGATATCCAGAAGACGCTGCCGTGGGGCATCGTGATGAATGTTGGCTACAACGGATCGAAAGGGAACCATCTCGATATCGTTACAGCTCCTCGTGCGCTCGCGATCAGCCCTGATACCGATCCATCGAATCTGATCTTTAGTTATGAACAGGGAGCGGCTTTCTACAAATTCAGTGCGGGCACTTTGCGCGTCAATAAGCGGCTTTCGAACGGGATTGCGTTGGGCGCCAATTATCAGTATTCGCATGCGATCGACAATGCGGGCATAGTGGGCGGTGTCGGTGGAGTCGGCGCACAGAATTGGACGAACCTTCAGGATGAGGAAGGCAGCTCGAGCATTGACGTAAGGCATAAAGTGAGCGGGAATTATCTGTATGAATTGCCTTTCGGTCAGGACAAGCGCTGGATAACGACCGGAACCGGATCTCACATCCTGGAGGGCTTCTCAGTTTCCGGCACCTTCACGTTTGCGACCGGTACACCGCTAACGCCGATTTTTCAAGCGGGTACAACCAGCGTGGCGTGCGGCACGTCAGGAACATACCGGCCGAACCTTACCGGAACACCGCTGAACCTGAGTACGGGCCGTCAGTGGTTCAATCCTGCGGCTTTTGTCGAACCCTCCAATCCATCCGGCAATCCTTATCCATGCGGCGTGTTCGGAAATGCGCCGCGCAACTTCTTCACGGGCCCGGGAATTGTCCAGAACAATATGGCGCTTTCGAAAACAATGCAACTTGGCGAGACGCGCAGCTTGGAGATTCGCGCCACTATCAACAACGTCTTCAATACGGTGCAGTACACCGGTATTGATACCAACGTCCAGTCGCCTACCTTTGGACAAGTGACTGCAGCGGGTTCGGCGACTTCCATGCGGTCCTTCCAATTCACTTCGAGGTTCAGGTTCTGATGGCGAATTGGATGGAAAAGACGGTTGCTGGTGCGGCGATGTGCGCGCTACTGTTTCCGGGCGCACAGATTGCGCCGGGGCAGGACGGCATCGCTTCACAGCAAAACAACTATGTTTTCAAGGCTAATGCTGAACTGGTATTGACCAATGTCGTGGTGCGCGATGCGAAGACCGGTGAGTTTGTGCGAGGCCTGAAACAGAGTGACTTCACGGTGTACGAGAATGGAAAGCCACAGCAGATTTCCTCGTTTGATTTCCAGACTGTCGAGATGGCCACGCCCCTAAACGAGGCCACCATCAGCGGGTTGGCCGCGGGTTTGAATGGACCCGGAACAAAGGCCGCCGTTGTCGCAAAGCCGGAGGATCTGCGCAACCACCGGTTGATTGTGATGTTCTTTGATCTGACGTCGATGCAGCCGGAGGATCTGGATCGCTGCGTGAAGGCGGCGCGGGATTTCCTGACGAGCAAGATGCAGCCCGCAGATCTGGTTGCGCTGGTTTCGCTGGATGAGACGCTAAAGGTGGACCAGGACTTCACTTCGGACAAGGCCGTACTGGCGAACGAAGTTGGGATCTATAACGGGACCGAGGGACAGGGATTCGCTTCCGGAGCTACGGCAAACACCAACCAGGTGGAAGATACGACGGGGTACACGCCCGACGAGAGCGAGTACAACGATTTGAATACGGATCGTGAATTGTTCGCGCTGCGTGCAATCTCAAAATCGCTCGAGAAGATTGGGGAAAAGAAATCACTGCTGTATTTCTCGGGAGGCATCTCTCGTGACGGAATCGAAAACCAGGCGTCGTTGCGCGCAGCCATCAATTCGGCAGTCCGTGCAAATCTTTCTATCTATAGCGTGGACACGCGTGGTCTGCAGGCGATCTCGCCCCTCGGAGATGCATCGACTGGAAGCATTCGCGGCTCCGGCGCATTCAATGGCGCAGCGCTCACGAATAACATGAACGCCAACTTCGCTTCGCAGGAAGTGATGGCCACGCTGAGTTCAGATACCGGTGGCAAGGCTTTCTTTGATTCGAACGATTTTGCTCCGGCGTTTGCGCAGGTGCAGCGGGATACATCGGCTTACTATGCAATCGGGTTTCACTCGACAAATCCGGCACGGGACGGCAAGTATCGGAAGCTGACCATCAAGATCAACCGGCCTGGTATGAAGCTGGAGTACCGTCCGGGGTACTACGCGCCTGCCGATTTCAAGCATGCAGGACGTGAAGACCGCGAGCGCGAGCTAGAGGAACAATTGACAAGCGACCTGCCGGCGACGGACGTGGCCGTGTATCTGGACGCGATGTATTTCCGGATCGATGAGAACCGATTCTTCGTGCCGGTTTCGTTGATTGTGCCCGGTTCGCAGATTCCTTTTGTGAAGGGCGGCGACAAGGACAAGGCAACGCTCGACATCATTGGCGAAGTGATTGACGAGGTGAAACGGCCTATCGGCAGTGCGCGGGAAACCGTGAAGCTGAATCTTGATCCGTCGTTGCAGGCGCGCCAGAAGAACATCGAATACACGACAAGTTTCAACCTGCCGCCAGGCAAATATCACTTGAAGTTCGTGGTGCGGGAAAACCAGACTGGCCGCATGGGCTCGTTCGAAGCGGACATTACGCTGCCGGATATGAAAAAGCAGCCGCTGAAGATGAGTTCCATTGTGCTGGCTTCGCTTCGACAGCCGAGCAAGAAGAATTCGCCTCTCATAAGGGGAGGCGAGGAGTACGTTCCAAACATCAGCCACGTATTCCGCCAAGACCAGCACCTTTACTTGCTGTACGAGGTGTATGGGCCGGCGCGGGAGAAGCTGGCCGAGGGACAGCCCAAGGGGACGAAGGCCGGCATTAACCTGCTCAGCAGCCTCGAATTGATGCAAGGCGCGACCAAGGTCTACGAGACACCACTGGTGCAGGCGAAAGCCATCAACGTGGAAGGCAGGGATGCGGTTGCCGTCGAGCTGGATGTGCCGCTGGCGGGGCTGAAACCGGGCTCCTATGTATGCCAGCTCAATGTAATTGACGACGCCGGCGGCAGCTTCGCCTTTCCGCGTTTTGCCGTGCTGGTGCGCGAACCTACCGCCCTTGCGGCTCCCACCGAACCGGCAGCAAGTACCACCGGCAACGCCTCGGCGGGGCTGCAGTAGACTCAAAACCTGCAACAGCCCTGGTTGACCAATCCGCGTATTCTGATGCGGAGAGGTGAAATGTACGTCGGCAATCCAGGGCGCGTTGCGGTCATTACCGGAGCGACGGGAGGCGTGGGCGCGGCCGTCGCGCGGGCTCTTTCCCGAGCTGGCTACTCGCTCGTCTTGACGGCACCCTCCATGGAAAAACTGAGTTCCCTGGCTTCGCAACTCAAAGGTCCCTGCACGGTAATTGAAGGCAAGCTCAGCGATGAATCTCTGCCTGAGACGTTGCTCTATGCGGCGCTCGACCGCTTTGGGCGATGCGACATCTGCTTCAACAATGGAGCGCTTTTTGAAGCGGGAATTATTGAGACAGTCGATATTGAGCGCCTCAGCAGCATGGTGCGCGTTAATGTCGAGGGATCTTTCCGCTTTGCGTATGTGTTTGTGAAGCACTTCGTTTCCGAGGGGTCGGGGCACCTGGTGAATGTTTCGAGCGTCGTTGGCAGTAGTTCGCGGCCAACTGCCTATGCTGCGACCCAGCGTGCGATTGAAGTGCTTTCAGACGCCCTGGCGGCGGAATTAGGCGATGGTGATGTTCTTGTATCATGCATTCAACCGGGGATGGTCAAGAGTGGTCTTCATCATCGCTGGGAGATCGCGCCGGAGGGTGCATCGGGAACAGGGTATCCGCTGGAGCCGGAGGATTTTGCCCGCATGGTGCTTTTCATCCTGGAACAGGCAGGGAACAGCCGGAAGGTGGATGAAGGTGAAACGCCTGACGGAGCGGAGCAATCGGCTGGAGAGCCCCTGAGCGACGCTGAAGAGGAGGCAGACGATCGCGGTGCGCTGACAATCGAAGAGGACGCCGACGATTCTTCTGAAGAAGGGATTGTCCAGGATGAAATCTGAGGGACAGAATCAGGCAGGCCGATTTCGATCACGATCCGTGCCGCGATAAGGGCAGTGCCGGCAACCCGAGCCGCAGCACGTGCCGCGCTTGAGCAGGTACGCGGCGGTAAAGACCACGTAGGGGCCATCGAAATAGTAGTCCTCAGGATCGAGACCTGGCACAGTCGTTGGCGGCGCCGGGGGATCGTTCTCTTCCATTTCCGCATTGTCTCAAACTTCATCTCGTGGCGTGGATACCGGGTTTGACGAGGTGAACCAACTGCTCACATTTAGAATCGAACCATGACATTGACCGCGCAAGATCGCGCCCGCCGCATCAAGATCATTCTCTTCGACGTCGACGGCGTCCTGACCGATGGCACTATCTGGCTTGTCCCCGCTCCCAACGCTGCGTCGAGCAGCGTGGACACGCAATGGCACCTTTCAAAACACGAAGGTCAAGTCGGCTTCGGAGTTCACTCCACGACCATGATCGAAGCGAAAGGCTACAGCGCGCACGATGGCACTGCGATTTCATTGGCACGACTTGGCGGCATGAAGTGCGGCGTCATCACGAAACGCATCAGCGAAACAGTGGCCACGCGGGCGCGGGACCTGAAGCTGGAATTTGTCTACATGGGGCAGGCGTTCAAGATGCAGGCGGTGCGCGAGATCATGGCGAAAGAAGGCGCGACGCTGGAAGAAATTGCCTATGTTGGCGATGACGTGATCGATCTTCCCGTGATGCGCGAGTGCGGGTTTGCGGTTGCCGTGGCAAACGCCCGGCAGCAGGTAAAGGACGAGGCGCACTACGTGACCCCGAATGCTGGCGGATATGGCGCTGGTCGTGACGCGGTTGAATTCATCCTTGAGGCCAAAGGGCTTCTTCAAAAGACCATCGACGAGTATATCGATGAGCGCAATCCGATTTCGCCATCAATGGATATAGGCAAAGGCTCTGATTAGACCTATCACACGATTCAATTTGCAGACGGAAATACTTGTTCGATGAGAATGGTCCGGAGCGTCTGACGCAGGTCGGTTTTTGCGTCGGGCTCGGTGTTCGATTGCGGATGCAGCTCTGGCGTCGACGGCGGCGCGCCGGTATCCGTCGTGTTCACCGCGAGAATGCCGGCGCAGTGATCCGCCGGGTCGATCAGCAACTCTGACGAGAAGCCGCCCTGGTCGCCGTCGTGATAAATGTAGCGATGACCGCCGGTTTCAAAGATGAAGAATCCAAGTCCCATCTTTGGCTGGGCGCCATGCGGGCCGGCGGTGTATGCGGTTGAGGCTTGGCCCGGTTCGATCGCGGGGAGCACACCGGTCCACGCCTCTTCGAGCGAACTACGCTTCAACACAATTTCGTAGAGCGGGTTACCGGGATCACCGATGAGGAATCGCAGATACTTTGCCATGTCGGTGATCGGCGCCTTGAGTCCGCTGTTGGATGTCGTGATCCCCGTGTCGTAATTGAAAGGTTGCGGAGTGAGTTTTGCGCCGGCGCGGAGGTAGCTTGCCGCCACGTGCGGCTCTAGAAAATAGGGCGCAACATCGAAATAGCTGCTGGTCATGCCAAGGGGTTTGAGGATGTTTTTGTCGATGTAGACTTCGAAGTCGTCGCCGCTGAGACGTTCGATAATCTGGCCAAGGAAGACGTAGCCAAGGTTGGAATAGCTCCAACGCGTGCCAGGCGCGAAAGCCACGTGCGTATAAGGAAGCATTGCGGCGACCTGCGCCCACCGGGTCGGCTCGAATGGTTGCCAGTCGCAATTGGAGGCATCGTCGCAGTCCCACGGCCATGTGGGATTTCGAAATCCCCCACTGTGCGTGAGCAAATGCCGTATGGTGATCGTGTCGATGTTGCCGAATGCATCGTGTACTTCACGCAGTTCGGGCACATATCGAACGGCTGGGTCATCCAGCGAGAGCTGGCCGCGGTCGCGCAGCTGCAGAATCGCGATGGCCGTCATGGTCTTGGTGATGGAGGCCCAGTTGTATGCGGTTGCGTCGTCGATCCGCTGGTGAGTTTCGCGTCGAGCCTCTCCAAACGCAAGGGTCTGCGCCGGTCCCTGCCCGCGTACGAATGCGAACCCACCGCCCACCACGCCATGCCGCTTCAGCACCGCTTCGAATTGCGGACGGAATTCGTCGAGCGAAGAGTGTGATACGGACGCCTGGGCATGGCCGGTAGGGGCTAGCAGAAGGCAGGCGATCGCCGCCCCGAGCGCGCGAGCAGCTGCATGTTGGATCAGCATGGGGCAATCATAATATGCGCAGGAGCGGATCCTGCCTCGGACGCGATTTAGCTGATAGGCGCTTGCCGACAGGCGGTTGGTTAGGCTGCCGGACGCGGCACATCGCATTCGGTGGCAGTTCTGAGAGTCTGCAATACTTCAGCATTGCAAAACGCGGCAATGCCGCCGCTCATGGAAGTTGATATTGCGCCGGCAAGGCTACCGAAAGCTAAAGCGCGATCCATATCCCAGCCGCGGATCCATCCGTGCAAAAAACCAGCATTGAAGCTGTCGCCTGCGCCGACGGCATCGACTATCTTCACACGTTCCGCAGGGGCATTCCACTCGTCATTGCAGGTATAGGCGGACGCGCCTTTTGCGCCGCGCTTGATCACCAGCAGCGGCACCTTCTCACGCAGAGTTTCGATCGCGCGTTCTAGGACCGGCTCGCCTGCAATCAGGCATGCTTCCCGCTCGTTAGGCATTAGCACGTCGACAAATTTCACGGCTTCGAGAATGCCACGATCCCACGTGTGCGCAGGATCATCATTCGGGTCCAGTGAGATGGTGAGGCCGGTTGCCTTGAGCTTTGCAAAGAGTTCCGGCATGCGGGGTGTGAGCGCACGCTGCAGGTAATACGAAGACATATGAAAGTGGCGTGAATCGGAGAGATACCCTACGCTCAGGTGATCAAAGTCGAGCTGGCATGTTGCGCCAGCATAGGTGAACATGTGACGCAATTCCCTGTGCTGGAGATGCACTGTGACGCCGGTTCTCGCTGTCTGGAACTGCACGCAGCAGGACAGGTCTACGCCGGCGCGTCGCAACTCCGCTTGGCATAGCCGGCCGAATTCGTCGGCTGAAACCGGTGTGATGAATCCGACTTTGCTTCCCAGAGCGGCCAGATTGTGCGCCGTGATCGCGCCAGATCCGCCCACGCGGATCGCCATCTCATTGGCCAGTAGTTCTTCCTCGCAGGGCAATTCTTCGGGAAGGCCGTACATCAGCAGATCGAGATTTGTATCGCCAACGACGGTAACGTCGAAACGGCGTGATTCCGGATCTTTCTGGAGCGAATCGCGCTGTGTCATACGGCTTCTCCGGGGAGAACGGTATAACGGCGGCGAGCAATCCAGAGGAGAATGCCAGCGATCGCCCAGCACGTGCCGACGACTCTTGCCTTGGGGCTGAGATTCCACCACAAGATTGCACAGGTAATCATGCCGGCCAGCGACACCAGCATCGGCACCGCTTGCGACCAGCGGCCGTGACGCCAGCCACGCAGAAGCGAAGAGAGATTGACACCGATGAAGGCCAGAAGCGCGCCGTAGTTCAACAGCTCTGCGCCAAGGTCGAAGTTCAAGATCAGGGCTCCGGCGAGGCAAACGGCTCCGATAAGCAGAACATTGTTCCTCGGGATGCGATTCTTCAGGCTGACCGCACCGAAAAAGCGCCGCGGGATTGCGCCGTCCTGGCCCATGGCGTAGAGCAGGCGCGCCGCGCCAAGTTGCGAAGCCATGCCGGAGCCCATATTTGCAAGCAGAAGAGCAGCGTTGACGATAGCGAGCAGGATTGGCCCACCCATGCGTCCGGAGACATGCACATAAGCGGTTGTAATGTCAGGGAAAGCTGCCCCGCGCGGCCATACGAGTTGCGCAAAGTAGACCTCGATACTGGCCAGGATCCCCGTGATCAGGCAGGTGAGGACGATGGCGCGTGGAACGCTGCGCGCCGGGTCCTTTGCTTCGTCGGTCAGTGTGGATATGCCGTCGAAACCGATATAGGTGAGCACGGCGATGGATGTGCCATGCAGCAGTGCGCTTGAGTTGAAGCTGGCGCGATTGTAGAGGGGGTCGAGAAAGATGGCGGCAGTGGGATGCGCCATGTGAAGAATCCACCGCACGGAAGCGATGAGCACGAGAACGATGACTACGCCCAGTGCCGCAGCCATGCCGGCGTTGATGCGCGCTGAGGTCTCGACGCCGTTACAGTTCAGAATCGTGAACAAGAGCGCGAAGAAGATCGCCCAGGCGATATATGGGATTTCCGGCGCGAAGTTCATGGCCGCGCGGCTACACCAGATTACGCAGATGAGTGGGTTGATGACGTAATCGAGTACGAGGCACCAGCCGGTGATGTATCCGAGGCTCGGGTGAATCTCTTTGCCAACATATAGAAAGGCTGAACCGCCATGCGGATAGACGCGTGCCATCCGGCCATAGCTCACGGAGGTGAACAGCATGGCGATCATTGCCAGCAGGATTACCGCGACTACGTGTCCGCGAGATTCGGTGTAGAGAACGCCGAAGACAGGCATCGGCGCCGTGGGCTGGATCAGGATGATTCCGTAGAGGACCAGATCCCGGAAGCGCAGCGTGCGCTTCAGTCCGACGGTTTCGGATTGCGACTGGGAAGTGGCCGTCATTCAGATTCCTAACGCGTTGCGACCGCGGTGGTAGGTGTGAGGGAGACCGGCGTGACGTTCCAGCCGTCAAGCTGCACGGTGGGCGTAGTGTTCTCTCCTTCCGGCAGTTGCGCTGTGAGTGTGGTGGACTCTCCCGGCTTGAGTTCGATCCAGTTATCCGACCAGAATATAGGCGCAATTAATCCCCCGGATGGCGTTCGCACTGCAGCGCGAAGCTGGAATGCGAGGGCATTGGAGCGATTGGTAAGATGCACCTGAATCTCGCGGCCGTGCGTATTGTTTTGGATTTCGGCGTGTGCGTCGACTTGTGCGGCAGGCAAGTGAGCAAGCGCGGTCAGGTCTTCGTGATGCGCTGCGGGGGTATGGGTGTAGTCGGTGTTCTCCCAATCGAATGTGGTGAGCGTTGCCGGTACCCAGTAGAAGTTGTGGCTTACAACGCGGCCGCCGGAATCAGCCAGCGAGAGGTCGATGAAAAAGATTCTTTCGTTGCCTGAAAAGAGATTTGCGGGAATGGTGAAGACGCGTTGTGCGCTGTCGGCGTTTGAATCTACGCTTGACTGCGCGCTGTAAAGTTCGTTCCAGGCAAGTCCGTATACATGCACGCTGGCACGAAGATTTGTCGCAGTTGCATAGGTGCTGTTCACCACTTCAATCGAATGATCATCGTAGGCGTACTGAATATGCAGCTGCTCGCAAGCCTTCTTTGCGCCGAAGTACCCGCCGCCGGTGTCGAGGTAATAATCGTAGAGATGCCAAATCATTGAGGGCCAGGCATTGTTCAGCATCCACTGAATGACGCCGGTGGAGGTGTATTTGTTCTTGCTGTAGGCCTCGAACATGGCGCGTTCCGAGTCGTACTCCATGGTCTGCGCCAGACGCTCATAGTCTGCGGCGGAGTTGGGCTTGGCGTAGACGGCTTCCATCGCGGAGTCAAAGACCTTCAGGTTTTCAAATTCACCACCGCCAAAATGAAGACTCCATGTGGCTGACGGCGGCCACGTTTCGGGATCGGGCAAAAACAGCCTGCGGCTAGCCAGAGAGGGAATCGCCGGGCCGGGACTCGTTTCGGAGTTGTAGCCGACAGCGCCGCCAAACTTGAGAGCCGTGTACCAATAGCTCGGTGCGACGTAGTCGTATGGGCCAGTCATCTTCACACCGCTTTCGCCGGTCACGGTCGTCGGCGTTCCGGTGGCGGAAGAGAGGATCGGGTTTGGCCAGTGCGTTTCAGATTCAACCTGCAAGTATGCCTTCTCCACATCGGCGGGCGGCGGATTGTCGCTGCCATTCAGCCACACCAGCAGGCTTGCATGGTGGCGCAAGCGGAGCATCTGCGAGCGCAGCGAGGCGGTGGCGATGCCCAGGTCCTCAGGCCTCCAATCTTTCCAGTGTTCCCAGTGATCGCAGCAGCACCATCCAAGCATGACGAGGATGCCGCGCTCGTCGGCGAGATGGAAGAACTCGTCGGCTTCAAGCTTGCCCTCGAGGCGGATGGTATTCAGGTTCATATCCTGCACAAGGTCGAACTGATCGCGAAGGCGTTTGGAATCGGTGCGCAACAGCATGTCCTGCGACCAGCCTGCACCGCGAATAAGAATGGGTTTGCCATTCACGCGAAAGAGGCGGCTGCCATTGGATGTCAGCTCCGATGTGATTTCGCGAATGCCGAAGTTCACGCTTTCTTCGTCGGTGGAGCGGCCTCCGGTGCTGAAACTGACGGTCAAGTGTTCGAGGTGCGGTTCGCCCATCTGGCGGGGCCACCACGGCTTTGGATTCTGCATGCGAAGAGCAGGGAACTGCTCCGGACTGAAGACGACGGTTTGATCTTCGTGCGCGGCCAGTTCGACCGGTTTCTCGAAGCGCACACCCGCGGCTGTTCCGGTGAGGATGCCCTTCACTGGGCTAGGGGCAGCGTTGTGCAACTCCGCATAGACGGTCAGATCCGCTCGGTTCAAGGATTCGTCGGGAAAGTGGGTAACGACCAGTGGTGATCGCACTGTGACGGAGCCGCTTTCCACCATGTCGACCGTTCCCCACAGACCCATGTCCTTGTCAGGGGGGCACGGATTCCAGTCGACCCAATTGATGCCGAGATCTTTTTCCGTCGGTGCCGTCGTTTTGACGGCGAGCACATTCGCTTTACCCAGAACGACAGCGTCCGTCACATCGAAATCGTAAGTGCGGTAGGCTCCCGCAACCGAGGTTGAATCGGCGATCTTGTGTCCGTTGACCCAGACCTCACCGCGATAATTGATGCCTCCGAAATGCAACCAGAGGCGATTGTCTTTGGCGGAGAGAGCCGGTGCGGTGAATTCCTTGCGATACCACCAGCCGCAGGCGTAGGGGCTGTCGGCGGGCATAGGGAGATTAGAGAAGTTGTGCCCGATGGGATAGCTGGTCCCGGGGATCTTGCGCAGATTGTCGCCAAAATACGGATCGGGAAAGACGCCTGCCCTCACCTGCGCGGCAAGAACCGTGCTCGGAACCGCAGTCTTCAACCAGCCCTCGGTTGAGTATTGTGCCGTCGATATTGCTTCCCCGCCGGCAGTCGCCTTGCATGCCGACTGCAGTTGCCAGTCATCGCGGAGGGGAGTGGTTTTTTCCGCAACCAGAGATGTGGACATAAGGACAGCGATGGAAAGGGCAAGCGATTTAGGGTTCATGGTTACCTGACAGTTCTGGATGGAGCACGGTTTTGTTCTGAGATCTCACCGTTGGTTTTGGGTTCAATCGTTTGAATAAGGGAATATTTCTCCACAATAACTAGATTGTCAAGCGCGATTTCGCGGGACTGCCTCGGCGAGGTGCTGCAGTTCGGCGTGAGGTGGACATGCGCACAACGAGTTCCGGTGGAGCTTGGTACAACTTTACGGGCTTCTCCGCGCTTGAATCGCGGGAGTTGATTGCCTGCAAAGTCCACTCTGAGGCAAGCAGGCCCATCTCTTTCAACGGTTGGCGGATGGTTGTTATCCCTGGGGTGGAGACGGCCGCCGGCAAAACGTCATCGAATCCCACTACAGAGCAGTCATTGGGCACTTTCAGCCCGGCGTCGGTGAGGCCGCGTACGACTCCAAGGGCAGTGAGATCGTCGAAGGCCAGTACCGCGGTGAAGGGACGTCCCGATGCCAGCATCTCTTTCGAGAAGCTCAACCCTCCTTCAAAGCCCGATGTTGAATCCATCAAGTTCGGGAGTTGATACACGAGCTTGCGGTCGATCTGGACTCCGGCTTCTGCCGCGGCGCGCTGCACTCCTGCCCACCGAGGTTCAGTATCGAATAGTTCTTCGGGTCCGCGGACAATAGCGATCTTGCGGTGTCCAAGTTCGATGAGGTGGCGCATGGCAAGCGCGCCTCCGGCTTCGTTATCCACCAGCAAGGAACTGACTCTCCTATCGGTGAGATCGCGTCCAACGATGACGATGGGGACCTGGTTCTTCTCGATGTCTTCGAGCAGGTTCGTTTCCTGGAAGATCCAACTGGCGATGACGATGACGCCCTCGGCCCGGCGCTCTAGGATCATCTTCAGATAGCTGTCGAAAAGCTTGCGCTGCGTCTGGGCATCGACGAGGAGCGGCAGGTAGTCGGCCGACTGCAGGCCTGCATGAATTCCATGGACGATTGGGATGCAAAAGGGATCAGAGAGGTCGTAGGCAAGGACGGCGATCGTCTGGCTGCGGCGGCGGCGCAGAGAACGGGCATAAGCGTCGGGATGGTAACCGAGATGAACCGCCATCTTCCGGATCCGGTCACGCGTGGATGCAGCGACGTTTTGCGAAAGAGGAGCCTCGCTGAGCACGATGGACACCGTGGAGACAGAGTATCCGCAGGCCCGCGCGATATCGAGGAGTGTCACGTGGCCAGACTTGCGTTGCACCATGTTGTCTCCCTTCGTGCGATTCACGTTTGGCAGTCCAGCGTCATTTTGACATAGAGGCCGGTCAACCCGATTCTCTGCGGAATGTGGCTGGAGCGCACAGTTGAATTGAACGGAGCACTTTTTCTGCTTGACATGCAGAAGAAACGATTCTACATTCTGCTGTCAAGAGATTTCAAACGTTTGAATAGGGCGTTTGACCCCGGGGGTAGCCATGGATGTCCAGTGTGCGCGGGCCGCGTTTGGGCGGTCCATTTTCGTCATTTGCGTGCTGATCGGGTTTGCTTCGGCAGTCTTCGCCCAGGCCGGCAGAGGGTCCATTAGCGGACTCGTCACCGACCCTACGGGAGCGATTGTTCCGGGGGCTAAGGTTGTGGCGCAAAGTGAGGCGACCGGTCTCAAGCTCTCCACTTTATCCACCGCGGCGGGCTTGTATTCGTTCGTCTCGCTTGCTCCTGGCAACTACGAGGTCACGGCCAGCGCCAAGGGGTTCGAGACGCTCGTCGACAAAAATATCGCGGTCACCGTCGACCAGGTCTCAACGATAAACATCACTCTGAAGATTGGCAGCGTCAGCGAAGTGGTAACTGTAAACGGGGCAACCGCGCTGATCGAGGCGAGCAACTCAACGGTCGGCCAGCTACTCGCAGCTGACACCATCGACCGTGTTCCACTGCTGACGCGCAACGTTTTTGACCTTATTCAGCTGAGCACAGGCGTGACGCCGGCGAACGGCGCGCCGAATTCTTCGAGCTCGTATGCGATTGAGAACATCTCGAGCGGCCGCCCCGGCGTCGATGTTTCGTCGTACACAATCAACGGCGCAATCGTCGGATCTGTTTACTACATGGTGGACGGCAGCCCGCTGGGAATTGCAGAGAATAACGTAGCAGCGATCATCCCGGCGCTCGATATTCCTGAGGATGGCGTTGAAGAGACGCGCGTCGAAACGCAGAATACACCAGCCTCTTACCAGAGTGGCGGAGCCGGTGTGATCAGCCTTGTGACGAAATCTGGATCAAACCAGTTTCATGGCGATTTATTCGGCGTCTTCCGGCCAAACCTGCTGGCGGCGAACGAGTATTTCAACAAGCAGGGCCAGGTTTCGAGCGGCAGTTCCAACACGCCTCCGTCTTTCCACCGCTACCAGGAGGGCGGCTCGTTTGGCGGGCCGATTCTGCACAACAAGCTCTTCATCTTTGGCGATTACGAGGCGACACAGCAGCAGCAATTTGATGGGTCGAATTTCTTTGTCGTGCCCACAACGGCGGAGCGCACAGGCGACTTTTCGGCAGATGGCTTCACGATCTACGACCCGACTCAACCGGATAATGCGGATGGGACGCGGCAGGCATTCACGAATAACATGATTACCAATCCCAATCCAACCGCCTTGCAGTTTTTATCCCATTATCCCAAGTGCAATTACCCCAACCCGACGACATGCGACGCGAGCTCTGACGATATTTCGTACAACTACTTTGCGCCGGGCCTCGATCCAACCACTGCGCAGAGATTCGATATCCGCATGGACTGGGTGCAGAGCGAAAAGCAGCGAATATTCGGACGTTTCTCCTTCGATCGTTTGTTTACCTCAACCTACAACGCGTTTCATAACATGTGGGACCTGAACTATGCACAGAACGTGACGAACGGGCGGAATGTTCTGCTGGCTGACGATTTGACGCTCAGCCCGACGACGTTTCTGCAGTTGCGTTATTCCTTTACACGCCATTACGAGGACCAGGGTGGCGATCCCGCGCAGAACGGCTTCGATATCACAACGCTGGGCTTCCCTTCATCGCTGGCCGCTGAAGAGGTATACAAGCTTCTGCCTTTTGTGATCTTCACTGACAACAACAGTGGTATCGGCGGCACGGCGAATTACAACACCTTCCAATACGCAAGTGAGAATAATGACTTCAGCGTCTCGATGACGAAGGTTCTCAACAAGCACCAATTGTCGTTTGGTTTCGAGTACATGAAGCGATTCCTGAATGTGGGCCAGCCGCCGGCGCCATCGGGTTCTTATGCGTTCGACATCACGGCTACCGATCAGCAGACGAATCCCGCCAGCGGCATCCCTGTTGGTGGCAGCGACTTCGCGTCATTCCTTACCGGTACGGGTACGGCGCCGGGCACGGAATCAAACAACTATCCCAACTTCACCAAGGACCTGTTCGCCGCCGAAGCGAGTCCCTATTACGCTGCGTTCGTCGAAGACACCTTCCGCCCAACTACGAAATTGACGGTCACGGCCGGCTTACGCTGGGACATTTTTGGGGGAAAGACAGAGCGCCATAACCGCCTGGAGTATTTCAATCCGACGGTGTCCAACACGGCGGACGGCGTCAACTACACCGGAGCGGAAATTTATGTCACAAGCAGCAATCGTTCTCCGTTTAGCACAAATCTGACGAATTTTGGTCCGCGCCTCGGCATTGCGTGGCAGCCGATCAAAGCGATGGTGGTGCGCGCGGGCGGCGGCTTCTACTACGGGCCGAGCCCGCAGATGGTGGGCGGAACGAGTTTGAATAGCGATGGATTCTCATCGTCGACGACCTGGAATGCAACTTGCTTGAATGCGGATGGCAACACCGTGTTGAATGGCTCTTCCGCCTGCAATGGAGCGGCTGCTGGAAGTCCGGCGCCGAGCTTCACCGGGGCCTATTCTCTTAGCAATCCGTTCCCAAGCGGTGTTGTTCCGTTGATCGCAAATCCCACGGGTCTCGCGAACAACCTGGGCAACTCCCTCAATACGATGCTTCATTCCCAACGCACGCCTACCACGTACAACTTCAACTTTGGGTTGGAATATGAGTTGCCCCACCAGGTGGTGCTGAGCGCTGGATATGTCGGCAGTCGGGGGTTGTTTCTTCCATTGGCGACGCTTGATCTGAACCAGCTGGATCTTGCCACTATTGGGCAGTACAACTACTCGCTCTGCGTCGATACCTCCAATCCCAATTGCGCCATGGTGGCAAACACGTGGGCCCCCATTCAGCCGGCCACGAACGGGAACTATGGCTCTGCGACCGTGCCGCTCTGGGTGTCGTTGCAGCAGTATCCGCAGTTTGGAAACGGCAGCTACGGCTCGGGCAACGGAGTGCTCGTACACGGTTATCCCGGAGGGGATTCAGACTACAGTTCGTTACAGACGAAGGTGCAAAAGCGACTCACGAGTCACTTCACCACGCTGGCATCGTTCACATGGGCCAAGCTGATGACCGACGACGGTAATCCTCCGCTTGGGTTCGTTGGATCACACCTCGGCGCACCACAGGATGCGCGCGATCTCTATCTCGAGCATTCTGTAAGCCCGCAGGATGTGAAATATCAATTTACCGGGGCGGTATCGTACGACCTTCCGGTTGGCAAGGGAAGAGCGATGGATCTGAACGGCGTTGGCAACGCAATTCTCGGCGGGTGGACGGGGAATCTGATTGCCTATTTCAGCACGGGAGTTCCCATTGCATCTCCGACGGTCGGGGCGGGGATCGCTTACTTCAACCAAAGGCCCGATCTCACATGCAATCCGGCAAGCGGTGCGCCACACAACGCATCTACGTGGTTCAACTACAACTGCTTCGCGATGCCGTCGAGTCCTTTTGTGGCCGGTAGCGCACCTGCATATCTCGATCACGTGCGCACGATGGGGGCGCAGGATTTCGATATTTCGCTCTACAAGCACTTCACTTTCGGCAAGGAGAAGGATATTCGGATTGAGGTTGCCAGCTACAACGTTGGCAATCGCGCGCAACTGGGGATGCCGAATGTGCCCAGCTTGACGAATGTTTATCAGCAATTGGCGGCTAATCCCACGCCGGCGCCGATACCTCCGACGAATTTTGGATTAATCACGGCAACGGTAAACACCCCGCGCCAATTCCAGTTCGGGGGGCGGTTCACGTTCTGAGGTTGCTGTTTTTCGATCAATCGAATCAGCTAGAAGGCCAGTCGCAGAAATGTGACTGGCCTTCTTGCTGATTTGGCGTTCAACCCAGCACAATGGTTGGTTTTTCGCCGCGCGTGTCGACTTCGTTTACCTCGGTGACGATGGTACGCATCTCGCCCGGCATCAGCGCGATGTAGTTATCGGAGTAGATTGCAGGCAGAATGCGATCACCGGTCTTTTCCCGCACCGCTTTCACACGCACCATCAGGGCAGGCGATGCTCCCGTGTTTTGCAGCTTTGTTGACAACTCCCAGTGATCCCCTTTTCGCACCGAGGTGGTTGCAGCATCCAGCTTGGGTGCGGGCAACTGCCGGATGGCGCGAAAATCGTTCTGTTGCAAGCCGCGCAAGTAGAAGTTCGAGGAGACAGTCTCGGGTCCTCGGCTGAGAGCGAGGCGCAGGAAGTGAACTGGAGACAAGCCAACCGGATACTTCATGTTGATGCAGGCTGTGGTTGAGTCTTCGGCGCTATCCAGCGATGCAGTCTTGAGGTCCACTTGCTTTCCATCCATGTTCAGGATTTCAACCGACGCCGTTAGTCCGGTGACCTTGCCGGCGTTGTAGTTGACTACCTCGATGGTCTCATTGGCGCAGTTCCACTGAATGTGCAGGGGCTCCGAGCCCTTCTTGCATCCGTAATAGGCGGCGGTGGGTTCAAAGAAATAGTCATACGTCTGCCACACGAATGAGGGCCAGCATGAGTGGCTCATCCACAGCAGCACCCCCATGCGGTACTTGCTTTGCGCTTCAAACATGGCGCGGTACGTATCGTAGTTCACAAACTGGGCGAGCCTGATCCATTCCTCGGCATTGGCCGCACCACCAAAGCTGTTTTCAATGATGGTGCGGAAACCGGCTCCGCCCATGGCGCCTTGCAAGCAGAAGTCATGCAGGCCCCAATCGAGCGCCTGTGGCCACAGCGCCTTTTCCGGCATCATCAGGCGCACGCTGTCGAGGGATGGAATGTTGGGCGCGCCGATTTCGCTGTGCAGCTGTTTGTCAGCTGCTGCGAAATAGAAGCTTGCAGGATTCGCCCAGTAAGGTCCATGTCCGCTGACAACTTTGTCGGCAGAGCTTGGAATGTAGTGCAACCCCGGATGCAGATCACCAAGAGTCTTACGGATCCCCTCCTCGAGAGGCGGGGGAGGAAAGCCCTCATTGCGTCCGCAGTAGAGACCGACGGACGGATGATTTCGGATGCGCAGGACGAGGTCCTGCACGTTGTTCAAAAAAAGGTCGTTGTCATTGGGTTCAGGGCCGTCCCACGGGTTTGCAAGCCAAAAATCCTGCCACACCACGATGCCGTGGCGGTCGCAGGCTTCGTAAAATGCTTCATCGCCGATCTGGCCGACCCAGTTGCGAATCATGGTGAAATTCATTTCGCGGTGGTAGCGTACCGCGACATCGTATTCGCGCGTACGATATCGAAGCATCGATTCGCCGAATCCCCAGTTGCCCCCACGCGCGATGAATCTGCGTCCGTTGATCCATATCCGCAGGTCGCCTCCGTCTTCGCTATAGGTCATCTGGCGAATGCCCACCTTGAAAGCTTTTTTATCGATCGTCTTTGCGCCGACTTCAATGGAGATTTCTGAATCGTAGAGGTACGGATCGCCATAGCCGACGGGCCACCATAGCCTGGGATCCTTCAAGTGGAGAGCGGGAACCGTGGACGGATCCAGGGTGAAGGTCTTGCGTTCGCCCTGGGCGAGCTGTATGCGCTGCTGAACTCGGACATCGCCTAACTGGAAATGGAGAGTGCCACTGAAAGGCTGGGCCCGGTGATTGACGAGATCCGCTTGGACGGTGAGGTCGGCGGATGACGTATCCGGAAGTGGAAGCTTCGCGGAAACGAATTGGTTTTCGATCGTGACGGCTTCGGTGACAGAGAGAGAGACGTCGCCCCAGATGCCAATGTCGCGGCCACGCATGGTCGGAATCCAGTCCCATCCGATGGAGGCGTGATACGTGGGATTATCGGCCCCGAGCCCGCCGCCGTTTTTGGCGCAAACCTCAAATGTCTTCTGCTTGGCGCTGCCTGGCGTGGCGTTTTTCTCAATCCGGACGGCGAGCGCGTTCACGCGGCCGGGCAGAATCTTCTGCGATACATCAAACTGGCCGCGCATGAATCCGCCTTCGATCCGTCCAAGCTTCTCGCCGTTCAGAAATACTTCTGCCTTCCAGTTGATGCCGTCGAAGTTAAGCCATGCGAATTGCTGCGGAGACTTCGAGGGAGCGGTGAACTCCGTGCGGTACCAGAAGTCGGAGTAGAAGTAGGAATCGGAAATGTGCAGTTGATTCTGGCCGAAGTTCGGATCGGGAATCGCACTTACATTCGCATACGAAGACAAGACCGTTCCCGGCACTGTGGCCACCAGCCAGTCAGCGTCGTGGAACGCCGGCTTTGACAGTGCCTCACCTGCATCCTGGACGAGGCTTGCCCGTTGAATGCGCCACGATCCCCCAGCGAGGAGCAGTTTGCGGTCTGGACCCAACTGGGGCGCTGCTTTCGGTCTGGCCGCAAATCCTCCGCGGCCCAGGACTTCGACTTCACTGAGAATGTAACCGTACGGAGTGCTTGGTCGCGTCATCAGGACGCGCACGTAGCGTCCGGTTGCGGGTTGCGCCAGTTTGAAATCGTCGATCGGGCCGGCCAAGCCGGAGAGCGATTGAAGATCGCGCCAATTCTCTGCGTCGTCTGAGACCTGCACGGAGCCTTCAGTGGCGCGGGCAATCCAGTAGAGCTTCACATGGTCAAATTCGCACCGGGAGCCGAGGTCAACGTATACCCATTCCTCGCCTGATCCCGCGCTCATCCACGCGCTGGTGAAACTATAGGGTCCGCCAACTTCAACCCGCTGATCGCCTTTGAAGAATGCCACCTGGCCGAGCTTCCACGTAGTATCGAAGACCGACATGCGATTGTTTCCGGAACCCATCGCGCACTCGATTCGATAAAAACGGCTGCGGCTGACGGAATTGAGCGGAATGAAAGGCGTGAAGAAGTGATTCGGAGCGCAGAAATCTGGCGGATATCCGGCGGTGGAGGCCGGCTTTGGTGCCGACGTGGTGCCTGCTACCTCCCATGTGCGTCCGTCCTCAGATACAAAAACTGTGAAAGTTAGCGCGGCTGGCGAGGCCTGGAATGGGGATACGACAAAGAGCTGGATGCGGTCAATCTCAGGCGCTGCGCTGCCGCCCGCGAGCTGGATGTCAACCTGCGCGCGAGCGCCGCGAAGCTCCATCGTGTTCATGGGCGCGTGGTCGACGATCACTTCGCGGTTCTCTTTGGAGATCGGGCCTAGAGATGGGTCTGAGACGACAATCCATTCCGGCAAGCTATCGGCCTTTATTCCGTCCGTTACGAGCTGGGCGGTGAGGTTGTAGTCGTAGCTGCTGGAGTGATAGGCCGGGCGCAGGAGTGCAAGATTGCGGTAATTTGCTGTGTCGGGTATGAGGGTTGGGCTGAAATCTGCGCTTGGTTCGCCGGGATATACGCCAACGCCACGGGTGTACTCCAGTGCACTTGTTGTCACCTCAGTTCGTGCCTGCACGCCAGACGTTCCGGAATCCATCTTCCCGATAGGTTCGGCGAAGGCCGAAACGCGATCCATTGCAACACCCGCACCCACGATCGCCGTGGTTTTCAGGAAATTTCTTCTTGATGTCGTCATCCATTCTCCGTGAGCCAAGCCGCGCGTATTGAATCCATGCAAGGCTGCTGGTGGAAAGTTGTTCGACCGATTCCGCAGACCTTTCACCACACAGTCAAAGCGATTTTTCAGTTCCCCTCGAATGGCAGGTTTTGGCTCGACAATCATGTTAGCCGTACAGGCCCCTTGCTATCACGTTTAAGGATCACTTACCGTCTTTGCCGGCGAAAAGCGTGGTCGGCAAGTCGATATCTGGGTGAAGGGCTGTCACTGGCAAAAGTATCAGTATCCTTTATCGGTCAGGGCTGGTATTTCTTGCGGTGGTTGTCGAGTCCGATTCCTATGAATAGGGATTGACCCCGCTCCGTACTATTGATCGAGCTCGCAGCGGTACATATTCCACCCGCCTGTCGCCGGGAGACTTGAATTGAATGCTTGGAAGCACAAAGGGAAGATTGCATTTGTTCTCTCGATCCTGGTCTTCTATGCGGTAACCCTGATCCACAATGCGAATGAGAGTCAGCGGAGATCCTTGCAGTTGAAGGAAGAGCCCACCACCGGAAACGGCGTTGACGTCTCCTTCCAGGTCGTTGCCTTCAGTCCGGCAAGCGCGGAGATGACAACGCGCGTGAGTCTTCGCCTTAGCGGAGCGCTGGCGAAGGATCCGGTAACACCGTCAGAGGACTTGAAGTTCTTCGTGAACGGAATCCTCGGTCCCCAGGAGATTGAGTTCCCGCGTGGGAAACGCATCAATCCGTTCGTTGTCGTCTTCGCGATCGATGGCAATATGAATCACTATCCCTTTGATCGTTACGGTTCCGTGATCAGGAGCATGGTCACGAAGAAGGTCGTTGTCCGCAACGCTAACTCGCCCCCGGGGCCGTCACCTTCGAATGTGGCGCCTGCAGACCAACCAGGAGACGACTTCGTAACCGAAACTCTGCAAGAGGGTGAGCCTTTGCCGATCGATTCTTCAATCAGCGCATCGATTCCGGGTTTCAAGTTTCATGGGGAGCGAATCGAACGCCCGGAAAAGGGAGTCGAAGGATTCAATCTGGCGATTCGAAGAGCCGATAACGTAATCGCATTCTCAGTCTTGTTCATGACCTTGATGATGAGCCTGGCTTTGAGCGTAATGCTGATGTGCCTTAGCGCACTGGCTTCGAGCGAAAAGTTAGAACTTTTACCCCTATCGCTCTGTGTTTCATTGCTGTTCGGCCTGCCCGCGCTGCGAAACGCTCAACCCGCCGTTCCGCCGCTGGGAGTTTTCGGCGACTACGTTTCCTTCATATGGGCGGAAACAATCGTAGCGACCTCTGCCGTCATGATGATTTGGAATTGGATGATTCGACGCCATTCAACGCAATCCAATCGCGCTCCCGTTTCTTCCGAGTAGCTGATCGGCAGAGCGCGAATGGAGGGTCCGAGAGAGGCATTTTGCGAGAAGCTAATCGGGACCTGTGCTCGCGTTTTGTCCTCCCCATCCTCGCCAAATCGCGCTTAGGCAACCAATCTGGGAGCCGCTGGTGTTGACGTGTCCGATAGATTTTCGACGCGCATCACTGTGCACTTGACTTCTTTGCCTGACGTGTTCTTCACTTTGCCCTTGTCTTTATCGATTTCGTAGGTGATGTCGCTACCTACCGGAAACTCGGTCGCCTTCAACTTTGTGCCCTCGGGAGATCGACAGGTGTACTGAGTTCCCGAAACAACGAATGTAAAGTCGAATTGCTGATGTTTGTGCTTCTTGTCCGTGGTTCCCGCCGGTTGGAAGTCTTTGAGCGAGGCTGTGCCTTTCTGCTTGTCACCGGCTGTTGCAGGCAGGGTACACACGAGCACCAGAAGCAATGCTGCACTCAATTTGCGTATCATCTTTCCTCCTTCGTCTCTTCACGGCCTCGGCGCAGTTTTCTGGATACTGGCAGGACCTACAGCGCCCTCGGAATTTATTCTGGTCCTTCTAACTTCCCTCGTCCGGTTGAACATCGGCTTTGGTTTCGCCTCGCTTGATCGATGCGAGCAGACTGGCATGGTCTTCCTCCATCTGGTCTCCATAATGCTCTGCCCACTGGGACAGAGCTTCATCGAGCGCGTCGGATTTGCCGCAATAGCCGGCAATGCGCGCCGGATCACCAGTTCGTGAATGTGCCCGGGCGAGGATGGCGCCACAAACCCATGCGTAGAAGTTGAAGGATGCTCCCGTTAGAAATTCGACAGGGATAGAAGCCTTAAGATTTTTCATTTGCCTTACAAGGTATGGCCGCCCGTCGATCTCGGTATGTCCCAGCATCGGATCGGAGGAAGCCTGCAGAGCCCGTTGTCCGATTACGACTCTGAACCCATCGTCGTGAACCTCTTTCGGGAGCTGGGGTAGATAAGGGGCGTGAGCGGCCGGAACGCACTCCTTCACCTGCAGGAACAAGGGATCGTCATCCCCGATTCCGAACAGCAGGGCCAGGTATGCCCGGGTACCCACCGAGCCAATCCCGACAACTCGGTGTGCGATGTCAGCAATGTGGTAACGGCCGAGCATCAGGCGCCGCTCGAAGCCGATTGTCATGGAATAGCGGTTCAGGGCCTCGGTCACTTTTGCTTTCGTTTGCTTGCTTATTGTGGTGAGGACTGGAGGGTCATCCCGGAAAGTCCATTTTCCGTTGCCTGCACTATCGGCGACCTTGGGCAGCAGGGCACGATTATCTGTGGATAGCGCCTTGGCGACGGTCTTCGAAAAGACTGCTTTCGACTTGGCGTCGACCTTCACGAGAGGATTGTCGCGTCCCGGATACGCGTGTAAGTACCAGACGTCCAAAACGCCCATCTTCTGCAGGCGATTGACGTTGAATCGGTAGCCCTCGACGCCCCGCTTTACCGCCGCGGCCCTCTCTCGCCGATTCAGCCCATTTTGTCGCCCCGCAAGGTTGACGCTGGCAACCATCCGCTTCAGATCCCACTCCCAGGGTCCGACAGTTGCCTCGTCGAAATCGTTCAGGTCGAAGACCACTTCGCGCTGCGGGGTGCCATACATACCAAAATTGTTGATGTGAGCGTCGCCGTCCAGAATCACGGGGATTCCGCTGATGGGTGACCTTGAGAGGTCGGAAGCCATCACACACGCCGACCCACGCAGGAAGGCAAAAGGCGAGGAGGCCATGCGCCCCATGCGCAAGGGGACGAGATGCGTTTGCCGTCCAACATTGCTCTTGGCCAGTAGTTTCAGCGGGTCTGGACGGCTCTTGCCGCGGCTATACGTGGCATGCGACTCGAGCGAGGCCACGCCGCGAAGCGCCTTGCCTTCCGCACGTCGAAGTTCCCATGACTCCATCTTCCGTCCCAGGTCAAATTCCCGAATCGGTAAGAACTTTGCTATCGCCATGCTGTCTCCCTCGTGGAGGAAGGATTTGATCGGTCTCCCGTTGTCACGAATGCCTCCTGCTTCACTTCCGAGACTTGCTGGAGTCGCCGTCACACCGAAGCCCAGACCAACAAGCGCGTCCTGCGCAGCCCTCCGAATTGGTCAGCCATCGACTGTTCTGAATATCCGCCTGCCAACGGTCTGCCGCTCGGCAACTCGCGACGACACTGTCCGGACGCACTTGTCCTGAAGTGTGGAGTCTAGACGCGGGTTTTGGGCTTGGACACTGGCAAAAGTAACAGAGGCTGTTACCACCATGAGCGGGAGAGATCTTCAGCCTTTGCGCTGCACTTTTCCCGTATATGCGATTGCGCCCACCACAAGAAGCCAAATGGGAAATATGGATAAACCTGGAATGGCTTCCATGAATAAGCCGGGGAGCAATATCCATTGCCGGCCGAGGACTGCGAAAAGCAGAAGTGCAGTTATCAGGTCAGCGGCCCACTGCAATGGCGGGGTGAGTGCCAAAAAGAACGATACTGCGTCAGACACCGCGGCGATCGCGAACGCCAGGACCAGGGTCTTCGGCGAGAAACGCAGGCGCGATTGTGACTTGGACCCATCGCTGGATTCGATCTGTGTTTCGGGTGGCATAACCTCGGGATGCAGCTTTGTCTCCACGGTTGATCTCCTTCATTGGTCTCAACGCTGAACGAGACGCACTTCCCAGGTTATTGACCACTTTGTCTAATTGCCTTTATTGCTACACCAATTTCACTTCCCCCGTACGGAGGTCGTACACAGCTCCAACCACCTTGAGCTTGCCGTCTCTCACTTTCGGTGCCAGGATCGGCTCCAGGTTCTTTAGCCGCTCAACGCCGAGCTGTACATTCTTACGAATCGCGTTTTCCAGCGGATCGCCGGGATCACCCTTACTTTGAGCCACGGCAGGTTTGACCAGTTCAACAAGGCCATCGATTGCCCCCGGCAGCGAATCCTTGGCATCTATGTGCTGCTTTGCAGCCTTCACCGCCCCGCAGCCGCTGTGCCCCAGCACCATGATGAGAGGCGCATTCAGTTCGGCAACTCCATACTCAATACTGCCTTTTACGGTTACACCCGCGCCGCCGACCACGTTTCCGGCTATGCGTATGACAAAGATGTCGCCCAGACCCACATCGAACAATATCTCTGGAGCCACGCGGGAGTCCGAACAACTGACAATTACCGCCTCAGGATACTGGGCTGCAGCAAGCCCGCGAAAATCCGCGGGACTTCGCCGCGGGCCCGTGGTCTGCCCATTCTTGAAACGTTGATTGCCTTCGAGGAGGTCACGCAATGCCTGGTCAGGATCGACCTGTTTACCAGGCGCCTTCTGCGCCTCGGCAAGGATTTCACCGGGACTCGCGAGGATGAATCCCGAAGCAGCAGCCTGGATTAAGAACTTACGACGTGAGACTGCATAAAGATTCTTCACAATCAAACCCTCCTGAACGATTGTCCGCCCCTTTTGTCAAGATTTCCAAGGAAGGGAACGGCAACATCAACTTCACACAAGGTCCTTTGAATCGGAGAATTTAACGCCTCACAAATGCACTCGCTACTGTCAATTTTTACAGAGGAACGAATTAAATCAAGAAATTACGAGACGTTGTCAGCATTTTTGGGCGATGCGCAATCGCTAGCCCTTGGCGGAGCCATTCGGATTTTACCGGCGAATACAGTATCGAACCGCCGAATTTTGCGTCGAAACATGCATCCGGGGAGTATTTGCCGAAACACCAGTGCTTGACGAAAGAGCAGGTTTCCCCAAGGTGTTTTACCATGAAATTGGTCCTCCCGGCGAATTTAGCCTTGCAAGTCAACTGCCCGGGCGGCACCTCTTTAAGATCGGTGGCTGGATGTCCCTGGGTTCTTGTCTCTTCCGCGCAACGCTCGCGACCGGATTCATGTTGCTTGCGTTGCCGTCTCAATCTTTCGCACAAGCAACGATCGGCGGTTCAGCCCCAATCAAGCTTGTCGAAGCAACCGTCGCAGAACTCCCTGACGCTCCGCAACCGCCGTCGGACGCAACAATGGTTAACCCCCTCCCTCAGCCATTCTCGACGAGCCAGACCGATAGCGCGCAGGACAACCCCGGTTCCCAGTCCTCCGCTCAGCAGTCCGCTCAAAAAAGCCAACATGACGAGGCCGAGGAGCAGCTCAAGCAGCAGGAGCGCCAGCGGGTAATGGGGGTCATGGCGACGTTCAACACCACCCGGAACCAGGACGCGCTTCCTCTCTCCCCAGGGCAAAAATTCCGGCTTTTCTTCAAGAGTTCCACTGATCCCTGGCCCTTTTTGCTGGCAGGCGCGGTTGCCGGCATCGGTCAGGCGGACGACAGCTACCCGGAGTGGGGGCAGGGTGCTCAAGGCTACGCAAAACGATATGGAGCCGCATACACGGACGCCTTTATCGGCAATTTCTTCGGCAATGCGGTTTTGCCCGTTCTGTTGAAGGAAGATCCACGCTACTTCCAAAAGGGCACGGGCAGTTTCACCAGGCGAGTCCTTTGGGCGGCTTCGAGTACTTTCTGGTGCAAGCGCGACAACGGTAAATGGGGACCGAATTACGCCAATGTCGGTGGCAACTTGATAGGGTCCGCCATTTCCCGCGCGTATTACCCTGCTCAGTACCGGACCGTCAGCGATACCATCACGGACGGACTAACTGTATCCCTGGAAGGGATTGTTGGCGCGGAACTCATTGAGTTCTGGCCGGATATTGTGCGCCACTACAAGAACAAGCAGGCCGAGAAGTCGGCTGGCCAAGCTGTCCAAAACGATTCGCAAAAGGCTGCCCAACACGCTCCTGAATCGGCCCCGCATTAGCCGCGGGACAGTGAGAACAGACTCAACGCACGATCGATGCCCGATAATATCCTTCAATTTTTGCGACGAGATGTCGTGAAGATACTGTCTGCGGGAATCAACTGCCTATGCATTTGGGTCATCTCTCTCGCGCTTGCAAGATCGATTTCGAGTAGAATGTCGCTGCAACGAAACCCCGAAGAAGAACAACGCAAGACGCGCCCGATCGATGAAACTTCACTTCCGAAAGATCGAGATACGGGACCCTCCGCGCGATCGATATCTGTATCGATCACGGAGACTCTCGTAAATCTCCAGTCCAATTCTTGCCGGGAATCTTGGCGCGAATGATCGTGCCGAACACGATTACAACTGCGGTGACGCTTCAAATCTGATTTCCGACTCAGGGAGAACAAGGCAAGCATGGAAGTCTGGTCCGCATTTTTCCTGGCATTTAGCGCATTGCTCCCGCTCATCAACCCCCTGGGCTCTGCCCTGGTGTTTCTGGGCCTTGTGGGAAGCGCGTCGCCAGCCGTCTATCGCAACCTTGCGCGCCAAATTGCCATCAGCAATGTTATCTTCCTCGGCATCTTCGAGCTTCTTGGTTCGGCTATTCTCCACTTCTTTGGCATCTCGCTACCGATTGTCCAGTTTGCAGGTGGCATCGTAATCGCCGCGATGGGCTGGGGTGTTCTAAATCAGAATCAGTCTGCCGCGAGTGTGCGCGGCAAGGAGGAGGAATACGGCGATCAGGGTGCTGAAAGACTCAACCATTTGAACGAGAAGATCTTTTATCCCTTCACATTCCCCATCACGTCTGGCCCAGGAACTCTGGTGGCGATGCTGACACTGAGCGCCCACGTCTCGGGTCACACCGTAACGTCCCATGTTCTCAGCCATCTTGGCGTCTTCATCGCAGTAGTGGTTCTGAGCATCGTGGTCTACTTCTGTTACGCCTACGCGCCAAAGATCACCAGCAAGATATCACCGTCAACGTCGCATGGTGTCCTCCGGGTCGTAGCTTTCATTCTCTTTTGCATCGGTGTTCAGATTGCGTGGAACGGTCTCTCCTTTCTCCTCAGAACTCTGCTTAAGGGATGAATTCCAGCTGGGTCGAGCGAGGCTCATCAATCTCGAACGTTTTACGGTTCCTCTCTTACATCGATTCGCTAAAGCGATAGCCAATATGTGACTCCGTGATTAGGTACTTGGGGTTCGCGGGATCATCTTCGATCCTTATGCGAATTTGCCTGATAAAAGTTCGCAGGTACTCCAATTCATTCCCGTATTCTGGTCCCCACACCGATCTGAGAAGTTTGGAGTGAGGAACGGGCCTTCCGGCATTGGCCATGAGGAAATGCAACAATTCGAATTGCTTTGGAGTCAGGTGCACTGCTTGGCCCTTTTTCTGAACCAGATGACGCTCGGGGTCGAGCCAGACATCTCCTACCAGAATGGTCTTGCCTCCGCCCTCGGAGATCTTGTTGCGCCGAACTGCGGCGTGAAGCCGGGCAATGAGTTCACGGAGCTGGAAGGGCTTGGTAATGTAGTCATCGGCGCCGGCATCCAGAGCCTCTACCTTGCGATCTTCGCTTCCTTGCACTGTGAGCATGATGATTGGAACCCGCGCTGAATTCTTGCGCATCATGCGGCAGACTTCGACACCTCCCATTCCCGGCATGTTGATATCGAGCAACACAGCATCGAATTGAGTTGTGCGAACAAGCGCCAGGGCCTCTTCGCCTCGCGCGGCCTCAATGATCATGAAGCCGAGACCAGAAAGAATGGTACGCAATGAAAGTCTGATTGATCGCTCGTCGTCTACGATGAGCACAGTGCTTTGTTCTGAGTTCACTGTGGTCTCCTTCCGGTTTGTGGTAGCGAAAGAAAGAAGGTGGTCCCCTCTTGCACATCGCTGATAACCCATACGTGTCCGTGATGAGCCTCCGCGGCCATCTTTACAGTAGATAGGCCGATTCCAGTGCCGGCAGCCATGTTTTTCGATCCATCGCTGCGGAAGAACCGCTGGAAGATGTGCTCTCTGTCGGAGATCGGAATTGCCGGACCAAAATTGTGCACAGACATCAGCACCTCGGCATGGCTTTCCCATGCGGCGACCTTCACCGCCTTGCCCGGATACGAATACTTCGCGGCATTGTCGAGAAACTGCACGAGAGCCATGGAAAGCAACTCGCAATCGCCCTCGATGGTCAGGCCGGGATCAGACACCGCCACCTCTATCGGATGATCTGCCATGCGCCCAGTCTGCTCGCGAACTACTTTTGAGACCAGATCGGCAACTGGAATTTCGTCTTTATCCAAATTCATCTGATCAGCTTCCAGCTTGGCAGTTTGCAAGAGACGGGTGCAAAGGACATTGAGTTGGTTCGATTCTTCTTCAATGAGCGAGACAAGGCTCGTCTGCGGGTTATTGAGACTGCCAACTTCGCGAAGACCAGAGCTCGCGGTTTGAATTGCAGTTAACGGAGTCTTGAAGGCGTGGGCCAGAGAATCAAGTACTGCGGCGCGAAGGCGCTCAGTCTGGTGGGCCGCTTCGATCCGACTTTCATTTTCGAATGAAACGCATCGGTCCAAGGTAATCGCCGCGAGCGCGGCCAGGGCGTCTGTTACCAATGAGTCGAGACTCCCTCGAATGGCAATCGCCCCCACGGTATTCGTTCCAACCCGAAGCAGTCTTTGTGATGTGCGGTTCACGGCATTCTCGTTGTCGGCGTGCAGAAAGAAACACTCCTTTGCCAAGTCCGCTTCATCCTCAGACCAGTCTCCCGCTCGATCGCACCTGCCTGAATTTGCGTCGAAGATTGCGACGCCCTCGACCAGAAAAATTCGTCGAATCAATTGGTTCAACTGCGGTCCGGGCGGCTGATGTAAGTTGATCAAAAGCGTACTGCGGCTTAGCTCGTATAGCTGCTCCATTGCTATACGTTTTAGCGCAGCCTCGTGAGAGCTGCGCTGTTCGCGCGAAGAGATGCGACTAACGACCAGCGCACTCAGTTCGAATGTGCCTAGCGCGACCCAGTCCTGCGGATCGCCGATGTTCAAAGTGAGATACGGAGGATAGAAAAAATAGTCCAGACACAGGCAAGCGAGGATGGACACAACCGTAGCCTGCCAAAATCCACAGAGGATCGCCTCCGACACCACGACCAAAAGAAACAGAAATCCGACGGGCGCGGAGTTAAAGTGAAGAATGTAACCCGAAAAGCCGAGGAGCGATACAATCCAGCAACCGGCCAGGGTCTCACCAATAAACCGGGCTCGCGTCCGACGGATCTGGACTCCAAGGATATTGGCGATCTTCATAATCCCAATAGATTCCCGATGCTTGTATCTGCCTGTCGGTACAGAATATCCAGAGATTCATCAACAAACCATAAGTGAAATACAAGGAAGATGTGGGGCACCGCTGAGGTTGGAGGAACCGGCCCCACACTCGATTCTGAAGCTACCCCGACGAGCAACGGCTTGTTCACTGAGCCTTGGCAAGAAGGCCCTCGTAACGCGCAGCTTGATCCCTCATCTTCCCCGCCTCATAAGCGAAATATTCATAACGGCTTCTCGACGAATCAGCCGGTCGCGGGTATTTGGCAGCCATGCTAGTCACGTCCTGACTTCGCCGCTCCCATTCAAGCTTCTCTGCTTGCGCTTGTTGCTCATAAGCCTGCTGCCGAGAACGGAAATAGGAGGCGAGTTCCTTGTACTGCTGATCGGTATGTGCCTCTTGCATCATCTTCCGCAGCTCCGAGTGTGTGTAGTGAGGCGCATTCGTGGGTTGAGCATGGACAACATTAAAAGTGGCCAAGAGCATGGCGATGATAACTCCGGCACCAAGTCTAGTTCTCATCCTGACTTCTCCTTTTCATTACCAGTATCGAAATACCTTCATGAAGGAGGCATAAAGTCGAACAGCATCCGTATTGAATCCTTCTACTTACCTTATGGTTTACTTATAGAACTCGCACTTATCGAGATTGGATATGAGCTAGACATTGTTAGACCGCCGATTAAGGAAGAGTACGCCCCTCTTTGACGAATCCGAGAAATCTTCGCGCCAACTCGTGTATGCGTTGATCCTGGCGTTTACGAACGGCATCTCTGGGCAAAAGCTCCGTGCCGACACCGATCGCCGTAGCGCCGGCCAAAATAAAATTTGCAGCAGTCTGCGGATTGACCCCTCCAGCTGCAATGAGCTGGATTTGCGGCAGAGGAAGTTTCAACGAACGGATGTAGAGATCGCCGCCAAGCGATGCCGCCGGAAAGACCTTCACGAAATCGGCGCCGGCCTTCCACGCTGTAATCACCTCAGTGGGAGTGAGCGCCCCCGGAATCGCGAGCACTCCGCGCTTAAGTGCGGCTTCCATTACCTCCGGCACCAGCCCAGTGCTCGTGATGAACCTGGCTCCTGCGTCGAGGCAGCGTTCTGCCGTTTCTTCGTCCAGCACTGTTCCAGCGCCGACAACCAGGTTTGAAAAGCGCTCTGCCAGTTGCCGGATAACTTCAATTGCCCCTGGCACCGTCATCGTGATCTCGACAATGGGGATGCCTGCGTCATAGATGGTTTCAGCGGAATAGAGCGCCTCGTCGGCGTTTGCTACGCGAATGCCGGGGAAGATTCCAATCCCTTCGATGCACGCTTTAGCCTGTTCCCGTTTCATAGTTGTGGTCCGTCCTGGTTGTGAATGTGACGACTGAACATCAATCTGCCCTTTGTTGCTGTAGCTCGTGGTCGACTTGTTGATCCAGACCGCACAAGTGCGCTCAATGGATCTCCTCGCGACCGACAGCCAGATTGAGTTGCCCGGCAGCCGTCAGATAGGCGCCGAGCAGTTGGGCATACGCTAGCTGAACCTGACGGTAGTCGCTTTGCGCGTTGAGGAAGTCCATAAGCGAAGCGCCGCCGTGTTCGTAGGCAAACGTGACCGTGTCGCGCACCCGCAGCGCTTGGTCGTTGTACCTGGCCTTGTATGGTTTGAGGAGTTCGATGTTGCTGTGTACAAGTTCATAGGCGGTATCCACGTCGCTGAATACCTGCGCCCGCGCTGCCTCTTCAGCTTTCTGGCTGCGGTCGATATCGATCAGAGTGCGCTTCTTCTCGCCCTGATTCTTATCGAAGATGCGCAGGGGAATGCTTACGCTGACTCCGATCGTCTCAGGGCCATTGGGATTGTTCGTAGAGGAGTTGTTTGTGAACCAGCCTGCAAAGGTCGGATCGGTAGACCCATTCGACACGGCCAGCTTGTGGTTGGTTACGGACTGTTGAATTGTTTGCAGCGCCGCCTGCAGGTCTGGCCGCGCCGCCAGCGCGGCATCCCGGTAGGTTTCCAAAGGCTGCAGCGCATCGCTGAAATCGAAGGGGCCGGTCACATCGAATTGATCCACCGGCGTGCGGTCGTTCAGCATCTGCAGTAGCTGAATTTTGGCAGTGCGCAGGTTTACAATCGCCGTTTCTATCTCCGATTCGTATTGCACGCGCAGCAACTCAATCCGGTCTAGGTCGATCTGCGCGAGGTCGCCTGCCTGGAAGCGCGCGCGGCTTATCTCGATGATGTGGTCGTAATACTCGAGGTCCGCTTTCGCCAAATTCAGCACGAACTTGGCTTGCAGGGTTCCGACGAACGCCGCGCGAAGGGCAAACACCATGTTCCGTTCCAGGTCTTCATGCTGCGATTGCGTAATGCGCGTGCCTTCCTGTGCACTCTCGAGCCGCAACTCGCGCTTATGTTCGCGCTCATGCAGGTAACTGAAATTCGGCTGTTCCGTAGTTCCCCTAAAGGGAGTCCAGACCCCATTGTGCGGTGCAGCTTGAGTGCCATCCACCGATAGAGTGAATTGTGGATTGGGGCGGAGAAAGGCCGTAATCTCCTCGGCCTTCATCTCGTCCACATTATCGGCATCGGCCTTCAACGCCGGGTTGACAGCTTCAAACTTCGCCTTCACCTCATCCCAGGTGAGGGTCTGTTGCGCGCGTGCCTCCGGCACAAGGGTGAGGGTCAATACCATCGACAGACCGCACAATGAGAAGCGCGCGAGCCAGTTTGTTGCACGGCGAGGCGTCAAAGGAACCTCAAAGTAGTTAGTGTTCAAAGGACGCCTCCGCTTCCAGTTTTGGCAGACTGTCACCTTCACGCGCGATCCAAACGTACAGGGTAGGCAGCAGGAAGATGCTCAAGAGCAGGTCTGAGAGAAGACCTCCGACGATGACAATGGCGAAGGGACGCTGCGAATCGGAGCCAATGGCATGGGACATCGCCGCCGGAAGAAGTCCCAGGGTAGCTACCAGCATCGTCATCATGATCGGCCGCAACCGTAAGACTGCGCCCTCGACAGCCGCATCTGCGACGGTATAGCCACGAACTCTTAATTGGTTGATGTATTCAAGCATGATGACGCCCGTCTGGACCGAGACGCCAAACAGCGCCAGGAAGCCGACACCGGAAGACACGCTGAAGAATGTGCCGGTCACCAAGAGAGCCAGCAAGCCTCCAACACGAGCCATGGCCACGTTCAGGAGAATCAGCAGCGCCCATTTGAAGGAGCGAAACATGGCGTAGAGAATGATGAAGATCAAAAAGACCGTCAATGGCAGGATGAAGAGCAGCCTTTTTTCGGCTCGCTTTTCGCTGTCGTATTCTCCCGACCAATCGAGATGATAGCCATGTGGTAGCTGCACACTCTTGGCAATCTTTTCGATGGATTCCTTGACCGTGGTGCCCAGATCGCGTCCGCGAACCTCAAAGCGAATGGCCAGATAACGAGAACCGTCTTCCCGGTAAATATCGTAGGCGTCATCGCGAACCTGGACTTTGGTCAACTGAGCCAGCGAGACACGCTCTCCTGATGGAGAGAGCAGTCGAATATTTTGGATAGCCTCCTTGGTATCGCGATACGGTTTCTGATAACGCGCGACCACGTTGTAGACTGCCTCTCCCTGCAGGACCTGGCTGACAGGGTTACCGCCGACGGCCGTCTGGACAGCATCTTGTATATCGGCCACATTGATGCCGAAGCGCGCCGCCGCCTGACGGTCAACGGTGAGATCGATATTAGGCTGGCCCGTATCGCGTTGGAGCCCCAGATCCTTGACCCCGTCAATTGTGGCCATAACATTTTTGATCTCTTCGCCCTTTTCCTCGAGAACGTCCAAGTCCGGCCCGTAAAGCTTGGCACACAGTCCGCCTTTCGTGCCGGTAAGCGTTTCATCTACGTTGTCCTCAATCGGCTGGGAGAAATTCCAGAAAGCCCCTGGGTGTTTCTCCAGTTCACGATCCATCGCGGCGATCAGTTCCTCTTTATTCTGATGAAAGACGGGTCGCCATTGTTCCTTGGGCTTCAAATCGACGAAATATTCCGTGTTGCCGAAGCCTCCCGTGTCAGTTCCATCGTCGGGCGCGCCGGCTTGCGAGACGACCTTGGTGACCTCGGGGAACGAGGCGAGGATATAGCGGTTTTGCTGGGCGAAGCGCGTGCCCTCCGTCTCGCCTATGCTGTTCGCCATCGCGCCGCGCGCCCAGATGGCACCCTCGTCCAAGTGGGGCAGAAACTCTGAGCCAATGACGCCGCTGAACGTCAGGAAAAGAGCGACAGCCAACGAAGCCAAGCCAACGCCAATGGTGATCCATCGATTTTCGATCGCCCACTTCACCCCACCTCGGTAGCGCTCCTTCAGGAACTCCATAACCGGGTTCCGCCATTCCTTGACACCACGTGGGAATAGCAGGGCAGCAAGCACAGGCACGATGAAAATGGAAAATACGATGGCGCCGAGTAGTGCGAAGGCAATGGTCCAGGCCATGGGCCGGAACAAACGCCCTTCGACTCGTTGAAGCGTGAAGATCGGCATGTAGGCGGTAATGATGATGGCGATGGCGTAGAAAACCGGCCGTTGAACCTCGTGGGCGGCATCTCGGATCATCTCTACCGGCGTCTTCATGCTCATCGTAATGCGGCCCGCTCCCGGCGAACCGTTTTTGCGATGGCTCAAGTGCCTCATGATGTTCTCGACCATCACCACGGCGCCATCCACAACCATTCCAAAGTCGAGCGCGCCAAGTGAAATCAGGTTTGCGGGGATATTGCTGAGATTGAGGAATATGGACGCGAAGAGCAAGGCAAACGGAATGGTGAGTGCAACAATGAAGGCTCCTCGTACGTTACCGAGAAACAGGAACAGAATGATCGTTACCAGGATCATCCCCTCGCCGAGGTTGTGCAGCACCGTGTGCAACGTGTAATGAAGCAGATCGCTGCGGTCGAGCATGGGAATGACTTTCACACCCTCGGGAAGGATGCGATTGTTGAGCTCGTCCACCTTCTTGTGAATTCCTTCGAGCGTGGGCCCTTCCTCGGCCCCTTTGCGCATCAGCACACCACCTTGGATCACGTCGGGCTCATCTACAATGACGCCGTCTGGGCGATGATCGGCTCTGGCCATGCGCCCCAGCCGAATTCTGGGGCCCCAGTCGACGACCGCGATGTCTTTAACGCGAACTGGAGCCCCATTCGAAGTCGTCAGCACGGTGTTCTCGATATCCTGCACACTGCGGTAAAGTCCGAGTGCGCGGACGTTCAGTTGCTGCAAGCCCTCCTCGACGAAGCTGCCGCCGGCGTTCACGTTGTTGACGGCCAACTGGTTCTCCACCTGGCTGATGCTCAAGCCGTAGGAGATGAGCTTATTCGGGTCGATGCGCACCTGATATTCGCGCGCGGTGCCGCCGAAGTCGCTGACGTCCACAACGTTCGGAACTTTCCTGAATTCCTTGTACAGCGTCCAGTCTTCGATGCTCCTCAAATTCATCAGGTCATACGCCGGATTCGTGCTCCGGATCGTGTACCAATAAATCTGGCCGGTGAGACTCCAGTCCGTACCGATTTGAGGCAGCACCCCCGCCGGCACATTGACCTGCGTGAGCCTTTCGAGCACTTTCTGGCGGTTCCATTCGTTGACCGATTGGTCGTCGAAGATCAACGTAACCAGGGAAAGACCAAAAATCGATTCCGACCGCACCGTCGTGAGATGCGGAATCCCAAACATCTGAATTTCGACGGGAACCGATACTTGCTGTTCCATTTCTTCGGCGGAGCGCCCGGACCACTGGCTGATGATGGTGACGTAATTATCGGCGATGTCCGGGTAGACCTCGACGGGCATGTTGTGAAACGACACCGCCCCCCAACCGAGCAATAGCAACCCAATTGCCAGTACCACGTACCGATTATTGAGAGCAAAATCTACGAGATTGCGAATCACGGTTTCTTCCTCGAGCCCCGCAGTTGAGCGTCATTCATTGTCGATCGCGTTCTGGAGATTGATCGCGTTTGTCACAACCTGCTGGCCCGGCTGCAACCCGGATAGAATTTCCTGCATATTGTTCGGCAACTGTTCACCACCGACGACCAGGATCCGCTTAAACTTTTCTTGCACAGGGATGAAGACCCAATCGCGATCGTGCAGATGCACGATCGCGGAAGCTGGGATCGCGGTGTAGGTCTGCTTCCCGTTGCCGAACAAAGTGGCTGTAGCGAACATGCCCGGGTGCATCATCTCGCCTGGATTGGCCACTTCAATACGGACCTTTGCTGTGCGGATATTCGGATCGAGAATCGAGCCGATGTTGCTGATCGTGCCCTTGAGAACTTTGTCCGGATAGGCGTTCAGCTTGATGTCCGCGGGTTGCCCGACGCGCACGTTGGCCATGTCGTTTTCGTAGACGTCGCAGACGATCCATACCGTGGTAAGGTCCGAAATTGTCAATGGATTTGGCGTGGAGTAGGCCTGCACCGACGCGCCAATCGCCACTTCCTGATCGGTGATCACGCCGGAAACCGGAGCGAGTATATCGACAATTCCCTTCGGGTTATCAGGATCGCTGCCGAGCAGGTGAAGATGCTCGGTGGCAGTATCGAGGGTGGTCTTGGCGTCGTCCTCGTTGTCCTGCGCGACCTCCAGGTCCCCGAGCGCTATGGCCCCATGCTCATACAGCAGCTTCGCTCGATCCAATTGCTTGCGCGCAAGGAGCTCATCGGAGACGGCCTTGCGGTAGGCGTCGAAACCTCCCGAAATGTCGTCGCTGCGAACTCGCAGCAGGAGCTGGCCCTTCTTTACTGTGTCCCCGAGGCGAGCGCGGATGTCCACAATGCGTCCGGAGGCAAGCGAAATTACCGGAACAGTTCTCGCGATGTCCGGAAATACAGTACCGGTCACGGACAATTGCGAAGGCGCTTGGTATTCGGTCGCTTTCACGATCGGATACCACTCTGGATGCTCAACCGCGAAAAAGGAGACGTCCACTCCGGAAATCACCTTGGCCGGGGGCGGCGCCTCCGATGCGGCGTCCGCTTGTTTTTCTTTACACCCTGTCAAGACGGCAAGCGAAGTTCCGAGCAATACCGGGATAAGAACTCCAACTCCATTCCACTTCATAGCTCTCTTCCGTTTCTGGCGATTCCCCGCAAATCAGGACTCGTTTCAAACGCACTCTCTCTGGCTGGTCTCGTGGTGGTTCCAGACCAGGGACTAACCAGGGTTCAATTGAATTCACGCGAGCATTAGCTTGGAGCAGAGCCGGAGGCCCGAAGGCCGTCGGCTCTGCTTACGAGCTTTAGTTATGAAAGGCCACTGCTCGCGCTCGGTCTCATCAAAACCTGACCATGATCGCGAACGTCGTTACGGTCTGGTTTGTACGCAGGTCTGGCCACCAAATGGCGCTTGTTCCGGCAGGTGTTCCTGCGGTAGGTCCAGCACCGCAAGCCAACTCAGCCTGAGTCAGGCTTCCATAGCCGAAACCGGATGGGGCACCGTTGGCGCAGGCATACTGCGTAGGTTGACCATTGTTGATGGGAGGGCCGCCCAAGGAGGCCGGAGGGGTTATCCCGCCGCGGCCAGTCCAGTAAGGCACGTCGGAATAGCGGTAGCCTTCTTCGAGTCGGAACGTAATGAACTGGCTGGGCATGTAGTCGAAGGTGATTGTCCCGTCGTGCATCTGAGCGCGGTCCCCGCCGTTCTCCGTAAAGTACGGTGTCCCCGTGATGGCCGTGGCGCCGTTAATGGGGGGCAGCAGGGTCAGGTAGCGACCGGGGTTGTTCATCTGACCGCCGCCCAGTGTTACGGCGAAAAGATCCTTCTTGAACCAATAGCGGTTGTACATCATCCAGCCCATGAACGCTTGCTTGGGCTTGCCATTCCTGCTGTTGTGGCAGTTCACACCACCGGTATAAGTCGAACTCGATCCCATCAACGGAGAGTAACCTTTCGGGTCATAAGGCCCGCTTGAAGGACCTCCGCCGTATTCGCAGCCCAGGTCGCCTGTAATTGTGAAGGCGATTTTGTCCAGCGGCTTCGAAGGATTGTCATACACCTTGAACTGCCCGCTGTAGTCCGCGTGAATGCGGGAACGGCCTGGGAATCCGATATCGTCCTCACCCAAACCGTAGTTGTTCCACACAAAATCAAGGTACGGCTTCGGGCGCCAAAGAATCTGTCCACCGAGGCCAGGCTTGCCGTTGGGGCGTGCGTAAGTCTGCCAGCCATTGATGATCCAAGGCTCAATCTTCAGTTTCTTGGTTGGGAAGTACTGGACGCGAAGCCCGTTAAAGAACCAGGGTGTATTCGACGAAACAAAGGAAGGTTGATAGGTCCAGTTATCAAAGTTGTAGTAGCTAAACAAGCCAATGTATGAGACAAAGATGCCGGCATCGACATTGAGTCCGTGAGCTACATCAAAGTGATAACCACCCCATGCTTCGGAAACGTACCTGTATGCGTCGGCGAGATCCCATTGTCCGCGGCTTGGGCTGGCGTCGTTACGCGGTGTCGTCGTGGCAAACATTCCGGCCATAGTCAGGATACGGCCTCGAACATTGTCGATGTGGATGTCGCCACCAGCGCTGATCTGTTCAAGCTGCCATTCATCGGAGCGGAAAGTTTCAGTCGAACCACCAAGCGAGTCGTCCTTGGGGTGGTTGTAATCCAGCGTGTAATTCGCGTCAGCACGAAACTCGGGCGTAAAGTACTTCGTAGCCATGGGGCTGTCTGAAGCGTGCCCATTGCTATTCAGCCACGTCCAATCGCCTTCGAAAGGTTCGCCTTTTGTAGTCGTCTGCGCGCTGATTTCCTTCGGTGCCGGCGCGGCCGCAACGGGCACAGACTCTTGTCCAGCTGTCGACGAACTAAAGGTCGACGGAGCTGACGCTGATGCCGCCGTAGAGCTTGACGGTACTGCTCCATTGCCCGCAACCAGAGCCTTCTCTGCTGTTTTCAGGGCCGCAGTGTCGGCGCTGTCGGCCAGCGCGGCTGCCTTCGCTTCCTTTACCTCATTCTCGAGTTGGTCGATGCGGCTCTTCAGCGCATCAATCTCCTGCTCGATCGTCGGTTTCAACTCCGGCTTGGCGGCCGGTGTCGCTGCAGGGGGTACAGAGCCCTTAGTCGATGCAGGAGGCGTCGGGGCTTTATCCGTGGCGGGTGGCGGGTCCGCTTTTGCCGTTAGATCCGGCGCAACAGAGTTGGGTGCGCTCGACTGCGCGACACTCAAAGAAGTCATGCCGACGGTGAATGCCGCCAGCGTCATGGCTTTCCAAACAATGCCTCTCATCATCACCTCTCGCTTCCCGCGGGAAATCAAATTGTGAAATCTGCAATTGAAATCTGCGGCTTGCCCAACGATCCACCAGAGTTGTTTGCAGTATGAATACACACTTCCTGGCGAGTTACGTATTCAAGTGAGGTCTGGTGACACTTGTAGGGAAGCCCCATCCGTCGAGGTCGATTTCCGTCACGCCTCGCGTCTTGGTACTTATTTAACTCGGCTCTTCGTAAGAGATCCGTAAGGTGGTTATTGCAATTCCATAAGCAACTTACTCGTTGGCACTAATGTTCGTAAGTTGTAAGTGAAGACAGTACTTGAGATTAAACAAGCAGAGCGCGGCGAGGAGCCGGACCTGCTTGTCATTTTGGTCAACAACGTGCTGAAGCCGTCTTGCCTGCGGACGAGGAGGCTCGACGCGCACGCGTTGACATGCCACCACAGTGTTCGTGAACGACAGCGATGATGCATTCAGAATGGAGTGTCAAACATGAAGAAGGCATAAACACCCAAGACAAAAGATGTATTGGTCTTCATGGTGCATCCGAATTCGCGGAAGGGCTGGGCTTTGTTCTATTGTGGAACTTCTTCGCAGGCTACCTGCGTCGCGAGGATCCTTTCGAACTCTTAGCCAGCGACGGCCGCGTGAAAGGGCACGGGCGGATTTTTCAAGCAAATGGTCGACACCTATCCTGGAAAAACTGTCGCATTTCCCAAGGGGAATTCGTGCGCGCCCGATTCGAGCGCACAGGCTCATGGATTGGATGGGCTGGAAACCGAAGGCTATCTGAGGGCTCGAATGCCCATTGTCGCACGAATTCTCGCGTGCGATTAATGGCCGGGAAATTATTGAAGGATAGAAAGAAACTCGCGGTCTTGGTCGGGTAACGGCCAACCCGCCAATAACCCAAACCTGGTGCATTTCAAGTCGGCGAGCTTGGCGACAACGGCTGAGATGCCTTGACCTTCTACATATCTGAGTGTATATGTAGAAGCCACAGGTGTTATGAAGACGGAAAATCGCTTTGACCTCCCGCAAGGCACCCTCGATCTTCTCATCATGAGGGTTGTGGCTCTCGGCCCCATTCACGGCTACGCCATCGCCCAAAGGATCCAGCAAATGTCCCGCGAGGTCCTGCAGGTCCAGCAGGGATCTCTCTATCCTGCACTTCATCGCCTCGAATACAAGAAGCTACTGAACGCCAACTGGAAGCCTTCTGAGACCGGCCGTGAAGCCAAGTTCTATGAACTCACCTCCAGAGGCCGGGCGTATCTCAAGACCGAAACCGAGAACTGGAAGCGACTCACCGATGTGGTCGGCCTCATTCTCAAGGCGACCCTGGAGGGAATCTCATGAGCTGGTTGCAGAGATTATTTGCCCGCAAGCGAATGGAAGTCGACCTGGATAAGGAACTGCGTTTCCACTTTGAGGCGCAAGTCGCCGACAAGGTGCGGTCCGGCGTGCCTGAGAGCGAAGCCCGTCGCCTCACCCGTCTCGAGTTCGGAGGCATCGAGCAGATCAAAGAAGATTGCCGGGAAAGCCGAGGCACATTGTGGCTCGAATCGATTGTGCAGGACCTCCGCTATGCTCTTCGGCTCCTGCTGCGCTCGCCGGGCTTTACGATCCCATGCGTGCTGATCCTGGCGATCGGCATTGGGGCTACGACGGCGATTTTTAGCCTGGTGAATACGGTGCTGTTGAGGCCGCTGGCTTTCCCTGAATCGAACCGGTTGGTGTGGGTGAGCCAGCAGGACCACTCGGTGCCAGGCGTTGTGCCGGAATCACTGAGCTACCCGGATTATTTTGACTGGCGCGCGCGAAACCATACGCTCGATGGTATTGCGTCCTATGCCGGCAGTACGGTGACGATGGAGGTAAAAGGCGAGTCGCAGCGGCTCGATATTCAGACGGTTTCCTCGAATCTCTTTCGGTTGCTCGGCGCGACTCCCATACTGGGCCGTGACTTTAGTTGGGAGGATGAGAAGCCGGGCAATCGCGCGGTGATGTTGAGCTATTCGTTCTGGCAGTCGCAGTTTGGTGCAGAACCCGGGGTTGTGGGCAAGCTGATCACGATGAACGGCCACAGCTACACGGTTGCGGGTGTGATGCCGAACGGATTCGAGTTTCCGATTGAGAATCCGGCGCCCGTGCTATGGAAATCGATTGCTGACGAAGCAGAGGGAAAGAGTCCGGCGACGCAACAGCGGGGGTTCGACACGCTGGGTGTGATTGCGCGCCTGCGGCCGGGCGTGACGGTGGATCAGGCGAAGGCAGATCTAAGCGTGATTGCGGGCAATCTCGCTCACCAATATCCTGACAACAACAAGCAGTACAGCTCGGCGTTGGTTGAGCCGGAGCTTGAGCACATGACGGGCGACACGCGGCCTGCGCTCCGAGTGCTGTTTGGGGCGGTTTCACTCGTGCTGCTCATTGTGTGCGCCAATGTGGCGGGACTGCTGCTGGCGCGCGGATCGAGACGAAGCGCGGAGTTTGCTCTGCGGACAGCGATTGGCGCAAGTCGCGCGGCGATCATCCGCCAGCTGCTGCTCGAATCGGTTCTGCTGTCTCTATGCGGCGGAGCCGCGGGCATTGCCCTTGCCTACGGGCTGATCAAAGTGATGCTGAAGATGATGCCGGTTGAGATTCCGCGCATTGAGAACGCGTCGATTGATGGGGGCGTGCTGGCCTTTGTGCTCCTTGTGTCCGTGGTAACGGGACTGCTTTTCGGCGCATTTCCGGCATGGCGGCTGTCGCGCATCGCGCCGGCGAGCGCTCTGCGAGAGGGAGGGCGCAGCCTGGCGGGCGGCAAGGCACAGCATCGGCTGCACAACAGCCTGGTGGTGACGCAAACGGCCATCGGCATGGTGTTGCTGATCGGAGCGGGGCTGCTGATGCGAAGTTTTCTTCGCATTCTCGATGTAAATCCGGGGTTCGATCCGAAGCACACGCTGACGAGCCGCATTGGGGTTCCCTTCGACGAGACAAAGCACGACCAGCACTACCTTTTCTACCAGCAACTGCTCGGGCGCATCTCGGCGCTGCCCGGAGTGCAGTCAGCGTCGGCGGGATGGCCGCTTCCTATGAGCAGCAGCTCTGCATCGGTGAGCTTCAACATCCAGGGCCGGCCGGTGGCGAAGGGAGACGAGCCGAGTGAATCGCTGGGCCTGGCCATGCCCGGGTACTTCGAGACGATGAAGATTCCGCTGATAGAAGGAAGGACCTTTGGAGAGCAGGACGGTCTGGCTGGACCGCCGACGATTATTGTCAATCAGGCATTTGTTCGGAAGTACTTTCCGCACGAGAATCCGATCGGCCAGCACATGCAGGTTGGCGTCGGCGACGACCTCTTCGAGCATCCTGTGCGCGAAATCGTGGGGGTGGTCGGCGATATCAAGCGCAAGGGGCTCACCGCAGATTTCGATCCGCAGTATTTCCTTCCCTATGCGCAGGCGTTGATTACGAATCCATATCTGGTGGTGCGGACGAACGAGGATCCATCGGCAATGCAGGCGGCGATCGGTGCGGCGGTTCACGAGCTCGACAAGACCGTGCCGGTCTACCAGGCATCGACCATGGGAGAGTATCTTTACAAGTCGGCGGCGGAACCGCGCTTTCAAACATTTTTGCTGAGCTGCTTTGCGGTGATTGCGCTGGCGCTGGCTGCGATCGGATTGTACGGATTGCTCTCGTACATGGTGGTCCAGCGAACGCTGGAGATCGGGCTGCGGATGGCGCTGGGGGCGCAGCGAAGAGATGTGCTGCGCATGATTGTGCGGCGCGGCCTGACACTGGCTGTCGTAGGAGTAGGCGTTGGGATAGCCGCCTCGGCGGTGCTGACTCGGCTGATCTCGGGGATGCTGTTTGAGGTGCGGCCTACCGATCCGCTTATCTTTGCTGCCACAGCGGCGCTTCTTCTCGTGGTGAGCATTGCGGCAAGCAGCGCACCCGCATTTCGCGCCTCGCGTCTGGACCCGATGAAGACGCTCCGCGAGCAGTAAGCAGCCTTGTGACAGAGCATCCAGCGCATTCAGTTGATCGTAGGTAGCACCAAAACGGGGGCACTTCCGGCTGGGCCGCCCCTCGGACTCGTAGTTTTGGAGCGTAGCTCTCCTGGAACTGGAGGGCTTCGGATCTGTGCACTCGATCTTTCGCAAGGCTCCAGACAATCCTCACGGTAAAGACAACCGCTACCTGCCATTAGTCTCCGGCAACGGATCGTCGTCGCGGGCCATCCAGACGTACAGTGCAGGCATGAGGAAGATGCCAATGATGAGATTGGCGATCAAGCCACCAACGATCACGATGGCAAACGGACGCTGTGAGTCGGATCCGATGGCATGAGACATGGCAGCGGGCAGCAGGCCCAGCGTTGCTACGAGCATGGTCATCATGATTGGGCGGAGTCGCAGAACAGCACCTTCAATCGCTGCCTCAATAATGTGTTCGCTATTTGACTCTCCGAAGTTCACTCGTCGAGCTCGCAGCTGATTGATGTATTCGAGCATGATCACACCTGTCTGTACCGACACACCGAACAAGGCGAGAAATCCAACTGCGGACGACACCGAGAAATTCGTGTGCGTCAAAAAGAGCGCGAATGGACCACCTATGGAAGCCATGATTACGGAGACCAATACGAGCATCGTCCACTTGTAGGAACGGAACATCACGTAGAGAATCAGGAAGATCGCCAAGACGGTAATCGGAATCACTATGGCCATGCGCTTGTCGGCGCGCTTCTGGCTTTCGTATTCTCCTGCCCATTCGAGGTGATAGCCCGGCGGCAGCTTGACATATTGGTTCACCTTGCTGATGGCTTCCTTCACGGTTGATCCGAGGTCGCGACCGCGAACGGAGTACTTGATCGCGATGTAACGCTGACCACCTTCGCGATAGATCTCTTCTGCTCCATCATCGGTCGATACATTTGTAAGCTGAGCGAGTGAGACGCGCTCTCCGGAAGGCGCGAGCAATCGAATGTTTTCGATTGCTTCCTGTGTATCCCGATACGGCTTCTCGTAGCGAAGAGTTACGTCATATCGTGCCTCGCCCTGCTGAACTTGCGTCAGTGCATTTGCTCCGACGGCCGTCTGTATGGCGTCTTGAATATCGGCAACATTGATGCCCCAACGGGCGGCAGCAATTCGGTCCACCTCTAAATTTAGATTTGGCTGACCGATGATGCGGAAGATACCTAGATCCTCCACGCCTTTGACAGTCGCCATTTGGTTTTCCACTTCCTCAGCTTTACGTTCAAGTGTGCGCAGATCGTCGCCGTAGAGTTTCACCGCAAGTTCGCCCTTCACGCCGGAGACAGCTTCCTCCATGTTGTCCGATATAGGCTGAGAGAAGTTCCAAATGACCCCCGGAAACTTCTCGAGTTCCTGGTCCATTGCCGCGATCAATGCCTCCTTGTTCTGGTGGAAGACGGGGCGCCATTCCTCCTTGCGCTTCAGATCAACAAAGTACTCCGTGTTAAAGAAGCCCGTAGTGTCTGTTCCGTCATCAGGCCTGCCGGTCTGGCTGACAACTTGTGTCACTTCAGGAAACGACGCCATCACGATGCGTGCCTTGTTGGTGAAATCAATGCTGGCGGATGGCCCTTCGCTGGGCGGAAGGGTTCCTCGAACCCAGATCGAACCCTCGTCGAGGTGCGGCAGAAACTCCGATCCAATAGGACCGCCAAAAGTAAGGTAGATGGAGAATAAAAACAGCGCCGCAGAGAGGCCGATTGTAAAGTTGCGATGCACAATCGCCTTGCGGACAGCGGTTCGATAGTGGTCGGTGAGCCAGACCATAAGGGGGTTATGCCACTCTTTTGCCCCCTTGCGAAACAGAATGCTGGCGAGCACGGGCGCAATGATCATCGAGAAGGTAAGCGCGCCGCCAAGCGCGAATGCGACTGTCCATGCCATCGGTTTGAAGAGCCGGCCCTCGACGGCCTGCAGAGTGAAGATAGGCAGATATGCGGTGATGATGATCCCGATCGCGAAGAATACGGGTCGCTGCACCTCATGCGCGGCGTCGCGGATCTTTTGTGCCGAATCACGGGGATCATCTTGTTGGGACAGTTGGCGGACGATGTTTTCGATCATTACCACGCTCCCGTCGACAACCATGCCGAAGTCGAGGGCGCCCAGGGAAAGGAGATTGGCAGGAATGTGGCTGGCATCGAGGCAGATCGACGCAAACATCAGGGCGAACGGAATGGTGAGCGCCACGATGATCGCTCCGCGTATGTTTCCTAGAAAGAGAAAAAGAATGATCGATACGAGAATCATCCCTTCTGTGAGGTTGTGTTCGACCGTTTCAACCGTAAACTTGACCAGGTCGGAGCGATCGAGAAAGGGCACTACCTTGACGCCCTTCGGAAGAATTCTTTGATTCAGCGAATCTACTTCTTGATGAATTCCGTCCAGAACAGGATCAGAGTCGGCTCCCTTCTGCAAGAGGACGATCCCCTCGACCGTGTCGGGATTGTCGACAATGATGCCATCACTGCGATGCGTGGCTCGCCCGATCTGACCGAGCCGAATCTTGGGGCCTTGCATGACGGTAGCGATGTCCTTTATACGGATCGCGGAACCGTTGCTGGTTTTCACAACCGTGTTCTCGATATCCTGAACGCTTCTATACAGGCCTACCGATTGCACGTTGACCTGCTGCGCGCCTTTTTCGATAAAGCTGCCACCGCCGTTCGAATTATTTGCGGCGATCTGCTGTTCAACCTGACTCATCGACAGCCCATAAGCCACGAGTTTCTCCGGGTCGAGGCGGATCTGGTACTCTTTTGTCGGTCCGCCGAAGCTGGAGACATCGACAACGCCAGGAACGCTTTTGAAGGACTTCTCCAGCGTCCAGTCTTCGAGCGACTTCTTCTCCATCAGGTCATAGGAGGGATTGGTGCTCTCGAGCGTGTACCAGAAGATTTGGCCGACCGGACTCCAGTCAGTGCCCATTTGTGGCGTGAGATTGGCGGGGAGATTCACTTGTCCAAGGCGCTCGAGCACGTGCTCCCGATTGATGTCGCTGGTTGAATTGTCGTCAAAGATGAGCATCAGACTCGAAAGGCCCGCCAGCGTGGTGGAGCGAAGGTGAGTCAGATGAGGAATGCCGGCCATCTGGATCTCCACCGGCACCGTGACCTGCCGCTCAATCTCTTCGGCACTGCGTCCGGGCCATTGCGTGATGATCTGCACGTAGTTGTTGGCTACGTCGGGGTAGGCCTCAATGGGAAGATTGCGAAAAGAGATGACACCCCACGCCGTAAGCACGAGGGTGCCGCCGAGAACCATCCAACGATTTTGAAGAGCGAAATCAACAAGGGCGCGCAGCATTACCGACCTCCGCTGTTCCAAGCGAAAATGTGTTTATCAACACGTGCTTCAGACACAATTTCCTTCGGTTCCGGCTGGGAGTGCGGCTTTGAAGCCAACATCACTTCACAATCGCTTACGCCGGAATGAGCTTGCCCGTAACGGGCTGCTGCGTTACCGAGGGAAAGAGGCTCTCAGAAGTCGTGGGTCACGGCTCCTGAACCATTCAGCTTTTGGCTCTTTAGAGGGAAGGAGAAACGGGGGGACCGCGTGGGGAGCGGGTATTGATCGAATGCATCCGGACAAACCGAACATCAGTTCGATCTCTCCAGTTGGAGGACGAAGAGTTAAACCGGAGAACCTGCTCGATTAGAACTTCATGATCGGATCCGAGCTTCGACGGGAGTGTGAGACTTAGGTCGACTTGCCAGTGAAGCGGAGATCCCCATTGGCACGACGGCGCGGGGATGGACGGAAAATCTTCACTTCGCACTTTGCGGAACAACCCATGCCCGTCGTTCAACCATACTTGAAGCCGTTTGTGGGTGAAGGCCTGCTCAACAATGATGTCGGGTGCGCCGTCCTGATTGACGTCGAGCGCAGACAGCGTCAAAGCTGTCTCATTGGACTCGAAGGTGAGTTCATTGTTCTCGCCAGCGGTGACGTGGAGCTCAATCCGAAAGAGCTTTTGACCGTTGAGATTGCCGGCATCAAGAAGCACAGCGCCGTCTGGCTTTTGGTCGTTGTCAAAATCTGCCGCAACAAATCTGTGCTCAAAAGAATCTCGAAGCAGCATTGGACTGCGCCCGACCCTTGACACAGCACCTTCCATCCCGTCCTGCGCCCACAAAGCGGGGGCAGCGAGGAAAAGTGAGATCAGGAAGATAGGGAAGATCTGTGATCGCAGCTTCATCTACTCAGAATCAGTATAGTTTTCCTTCAATTCGTCTCGCAAGTTGCGCTTGGTAGGAGAGCTTTTCCCTTGCTGCCGCAGATGCGGCTCTACCCTGTCTGGGTACAAATACAATGGCTGAATCCTTGGACCGATCTATCGACTTCCGTGAAACGGCAATAAGGAGTTGTTAGCAGCTGACTTTGTGAATCCGCCCCCGTAACTGCCTCATCCAAGTTGGACACGCGTACGTGCTCTTGCGGCGCGCGAACGATCCCTCGCAAGAACAATTCACGCTTGAATGGAGACTGGGTATGACTGTGCGGCAACGACACAAAGTCAGTGAAATCTCTCTAAATACCGCAATCATAACTACTTTCCTTGGCATGTTGCTTGTTGGCACGGGCTTACTTGCAGGGTGCGGCAAAGGTGCAAGCGCCGCATCAACCGGCGCCCCATCTGCAATGAAAGTAGCGGTTGTCAAGGCTCAGCAGACCGATGTGCCTGTCACCGGTGAATGGGTTGGTACGCTCGATGGCTACGTCAATGCTCAGATCCAGCCTCAAGCGAACGGGTATCTGATTCGCCAGAACTACCGCGAGGGTTCGCAGGTCCAGCAGGGCCAGGTCCTCTTCGAAATCGATCCACGTCCCTTTGAGGCCGCCCTCCAACAGGCGCAGGGACAGCTCGGACAAGCGCAAGCGCAGCTGGCCCTCGCCCAGATCAACGTGAACCGTGACACACCACTGGCTGAAGCTCGTGCAATTGCAAGGAGCCAGCTTGATAACGAAATCCAGCAGAGGGCGCAAGCGGAAGCGGCAGTGACAACGGCAGAGGCGGCGGTAGCGACCGCCAAACTTAATCTTGGATTCACTCAAGTCCGGTCGTTAATCACCGGCGTGGCGGGTCAGGCGACAACTCAAGTTGGAAATCTTGTCAGCACTCAGTCTGTCTTGACTTCGGTTTCGCAACTTGATCCCATCAAGGTCTATTTTTCCATCGGCGACAGCGAATATCTCGCACTGACAAAACGGGCCGGAGTCGGCGGCAGCGACCTGCTTCAAGGAGCTTCGAACATTCCGCTGACCCTTACGCTTTCAAATGGCGAAGTCTACCCGCATAAGGGTCGAGTGGTTTTTGTTGATCGTCAGCTGAATTCGCAGACCGGTGCGATTCGCATTGCTGCATCCTTTCCGAATCCAGGCAATATCCTTCGCCCTGGGCAGTTCGGCCGCGTACGAGCTGAGACGGAAACGCTTCGCAACGCAGTGCTCGTTCCCCAAGTTGCAGTGACCGAATTTCAAGGTCAGCAGCAGGTTTATACCGTCGCCGCCAACAACACGGTTCATGTAAATACAGTGAAGCTTGGTCCACAATATGCCGACAGCTGGGTTGTTGAGGGCGGCCTTTCCGGCGGATCCCTCGTCATTGTCGACAACCTCCAGAAACTCCGCGAAGGTGCGCCGATCAGCCCGCAGCTTTCTGAGACAAACGTCGGCGCTTCGCGGTCAGAACAACTGGCGGGCAGGTAACTCATGTCAAAATTCTTCATCCGTCGTCCGATTGTAGCGATCGTCATTGCCATTATCACCGTGGTCGTCGGCGTGGTGTCGATGCTCACGCTTCCAATCTCGCAGTATCCGAACATCGTTCCGCCCGAAATCCTTGTTACCGCGACCTACCCGGGCGCCGACGCCAAGACCGTGAGCCAGGCTGTGTCCACGCCGATTGAACAACAGATGAATGGCGTTGACAACATGATCTACATGGACTCTGTCAGCGCGAATAATGGTGTGGTTCAGTTGTTTGTGGACTTCGATGTCAAGACCGATCCGAACATTGACCAAGTACTGGCACAGCTTCGTGTGGACCAAGCTCAGTCTCAACTTCCCGCGCAGGTCACGACCGCAGGCCTTACGGTGCAGAAAGCCCTCACTTCACCGCTCATGCTCATCGCTATCAGTTCTCCGGGCGGTAAGTTGAGCCAGGATTTTCTCACCAACTACGCAATCATCAATCTCCAGGATCAGATCGCTCGTGTGAATGGCGTCTCTCGCGTGCAGGTATTCGGCGGGCAGTATGCGTTGCGTGTCTGGGTCCAACCCGACAAACTGGCCAAGCTGGGCGTTACGGCAACGGATGTGATCTCGGCCATCCAGACTCAGAACAATGTCAACCCAGCAGGCCAGATCGGCGGAGAGCCTATTCCGCAGGGTCAGCAGTTCACTTACACGGTTCGCACCCAGGGCCGGCTGGTCAAGCCTGAGGAATTCGGCAACATCATTCTTCGTGCCAATCCCGACGGTTCGATTCTTCATCTGAAAGATGTCGCGCGTATCGAACTGGGCGATCAGGCCTACGGAATCTCGGGCCGCTACAACCAGGCACCTGCTGGCGTCATGGCCATCTATCAGCTGCCGGGATCAAACGCAGTCGCAACCGCGGCTGCTGTAAATAAACGCATCAAGGAACTCTCAGCCACTTTCCCGCCAAGCATTACGTATAGCGTCCCTCTCGACACCACGAAGGCCGTGACAGCCGGAATTCGCGAGATCGTGTACACGCTCCTTGAAGCGCTTGGACTTGTCGTAATCGTCGTTTTCATCTTTCTTCAAGGCTGGCGTGCCACCCTTATCCCCTTGCTGGCCGTTCCGGTCTCTCTCATTGGCACGTTCATCATCTTCCCTGCACTTGGTTTTTCGATCAATACCCTTTCGCTGTTCGGACTTGTGCTCGCCATCGGACTCGTCGTAGACGACGCCATCATCGTAGTTGAGGCCGTTGAGCACCACATCGACGAGGGTATGGACCCGAAATCCGCAACCGAGAAAGCGATGGAAGAGGTAGGCGGCCCGGTGGTGGCCATTGCCCTCATCCTGGCCGCCGTCTTCATTCCTACTGCGGCGATTCCCGGCATCACCGGTCGCATGTATCAGCAGTTCGCCGTGACGATTGCGATTTCTGTGCTGATCTCCGCATTCAACGCCCTCACGCTCTCTCCAGCGCTGGCCTCGCTTCTTCTCAAGCCTCGAGAGGAAGGACGCAAGCCTGGCCTGCTCGGCAGAGGGTTCGCGCTCTTCAATAAGTTCTTCCGCCGCAACACAGATGCCTTCGTCGGCACATCCCGTGTACTCATTCACAAATCATTCTTCGCCATGCTTGCACTCGTCCTCGTCGGGGTTATCGCTGTGTACCTGGGGAGCAGCCTCCCCGGTGGGTTCATCCCCACGGAAGACCAGGGATACATGTTCCTCGCGTTGCAACTTCCTGACGGCGCCTCGGCGCAACGCACTGACATTGCTCAACAGAAGATAACCAGCGCACTACTCAAGACCCCCGGCATCGAAGGCGTCATCGCTGTCACCAACTTCTCGCTCCTCACGCAGGTGCAGAGCACCAACGCAGGATTCTTCTTCGTGAATCTCAAGCCTTGGGCTGTTCGCAAGAGCAAAGAGGAACAGCTTGAGTACATCCAGAGCAATCTGCAGAAGCACCTTGCCGCAGATCCCGATGGCATCGCCTTCGCATTCCCCCCTCCGTCCATCCCCGGCATTGGAACGTCAGGTGGCGTCACCATGATTCTCGAAGACCGCTCTGGATCGGATGACCCCACGACACTGACGAAGAACGTATTCACATTTCTCGGCGCGATTTCAAAACGACCGGAGATCGCTGCCGCTATACCGTCCTACCAGCCTGCGGTGCCGCAACTCTACGTCGATGTCGACAAGGAGAAGGCGCTCCAACAGCAAGTCGATCTCACCAACATCTATACAACGATGCAAACCTTCATGGGCGGATACCTAGTCAACTACTTCAATCGATTTGGCCGCCAGTGGCAGACGTATGTCGAAGCGGAAGGAACATCGCGAACAAACATCGCCAACATCGACCAGTTCTATGTTCGCAGCGCCAATGGCAGCCAGGTTCCGCTCAACTCGCTTGTCAAAGTTAGTCGGGTCACCGGCCCGGAATTCATCTACCGATTCAACGAATTCAACGCGGCGCAGCTGAACATCACCGGCGCGCCAGGGTACAGTTCGGGTCAGGTGCGAAAGGCTCTTGAAGAAGTTTTCAAAGAGACGATGCCGCCCGGCGCAGGCTTCGATTATTCCGGCATGTCGTTCCAGGAGCAGCAAGCCGAACAGGGAGTGCCGTCGTGGGCTGTGTTCGGTCTCTCGTTGATATTTGTTTTCCTGATCCTTGCAGCGCTTTATGAAAGCTGGACGCTCCCGTTCAGCGTTTTGCTCAGCACGCCCGTCGCAATTCTAGGAGCGTATCTTGCGTTGCATTTTCGGCATTTCGAGAACGATATTTTCGCAACCATCGGGCTCGTCATGCTCATCGGGCTCTCGGCGAAAAACGCAATCCTGATCGTCGAGTTCGCAAAAATGAACTACGAACGCGGCGAGAGTATATGCGAGGCCGCGCTGGATGCCGCTCGTCTGCGTTTCCGTCCCATTGTCATGACGGCACTGGCGTTTATCGTCGGCTGTTTGCCTCTGTGGACAGCGAGCGGATCAGGTGCTGCTTCCCGGCGGATCCTCGGCACAGTGGTTGTCGGCGGCATGACGCTCTCCACAATTCTCGGGCTCATTTTTATCCCCGTTACGTTTGCTGTCGTCGAGTTCCTTTCGCATCGTTTCGTACGAGGGGGTAAGGGAACGACGATGGACTCGATGTGCGGTCCCGACGCTTCATCGAACGAACCAATTGCGCCACTCGGCGCGCAGCCCGGCACGGAAGGAGGCCAGGCATGATGAGTTCCATGAGATCTACGAGACTGAGCATCATAGCTGCAACAATTGCGCTTCTCACCGGGTGCAATGTCGGCCCAAATTATGTGCGCCCCAACATCACAGCGCCACCAGCTTATCGTGGCGCCGACAATACCCCCGTTTCGAACGAAGCGAAGGATTCTTTTGGCGATGAACAGTGGGCCGCTGTCTATCGCGAGCCAGAGCTTCAGGAATTGATCCGCAAGGCTCTCGCCAACAACTACGACGTACGTATTGCCGCCAAGCGAATCCTCGAGCAGCAGGCGCAGGTCAAGATTACGCGCTCGCAGGAGTTTCCGACCATCACGGTTGGCGGAACTGGAATTGGCGCAACGTTGCCATCCTCTTTGGGCACCCAAATTCCCAGTCCGCTTGTGGATGGATCATTCAATCTTTCGGCCGCGTGGACGCCGGATTTCTGGGGCCTGTATCGCAGGCAAACAGAGGCAGCCCGCGCGCAGTTGTTGGCACAGGTTTGGGCGCAGCGCGCAGTGCAGATGACGCTGGTGCAGCAGGTGGCGACTGCCTACCTGCAGATTCGCGCGCTCGATGCCCAACTTGAGATCACAAGAGCGACACTCAAAGCCCGGCAGGATTCCGTCGACCTGACCACGACTCTGGAGAGCGGGGGGTCGGTTCCGTTGTCCGACGTGCGCCAAGCCGAACAACTGCTCTATACCGCAACGTCAGAGATACCTCAACTCGAGCAGCAGATCCAGCAACAGGAGAACGCGATCGCATTCTTGCTCGGTGAAAATCCCGGCCCCATTGCGCACACCGATCCAAATGCGCTCGCGCCGCCGCCGCAGGACCTCCCCACCGGTTTGCCCTCACGGCTGCTTGAGCGTCGGCCGGATATCCAGCAGGCCGAAGCAACCCTCATTTCCGCCAACGCGCAAATTGGCGTCGCACGCGCTCAGTTCTTTCCAAACTTATCGATCAGCGCGTCGGGAGGCGTCGGCGGTGACAGCCTCTCAAGCATCTTCGATCCCGCTGGAAAGACCATTTACGGCTTGGGCACTCTGGCCCAACCCCTCTTCGAAGGTGGAAAGCTTCGTGGGCAGCTTCAGCTTTCAGAGCAAACCAAGGACGAGATGGTCCTCAATTATCAGAAGACCATCTCCGGCGCATTCCGCGATGTCTCCAATGCCCTGATCGCCTTGAACAAGCAGCGAGCCTATCGCGAGCAGCAGGAAAAGCTCGTCGAAGCCGCAAGGGATGCAACACGACTGGCGCGTATTCGCTACCAGGGCGGCTCTACCGCGTATCTCGAAGTGCTGACCACCGACACAAACCTGTTCGCGGCACAACTCAATCTGGTGAGTGCGCAGCAGGGCGAAGCACTTGCCCTGGTCCAACTCTACAGTGCGCTTGGTGGCGGCTGGCAATCCTGACCTGGGTAATTTGAACGGCATCCATTTAGGAATTAAGCGTGCGAACTACGCAACCCCATCAGCAAGGAGCTAAGAAGAAGTGGCGTATAAGGCTCTACGCGACGAGAGCGCCAGTTGTGCCAGCGATCCCAGAAGGTGATTCGGAAAAATGCAGTCGGACGCAAAATTGGCGCCAAAGTAGACGGATTACCGGCGCGGTTCTGCCACGCAGTTAACTGAATTTAAAGAGGATATTGGTGGACCTGATCGGGATCGAACCGATGACCTCTTCCATGCCATAGTCCCAACATTAGGCTTTTCAATAACTTACAAGACCCCGGTGGCTCCCTAAGTCCTTGTAAGCTGGTATCCCGCCAAGATCTGACGTATCGCAAAGCGTATCGCGTTTTTGTCGCAACCCTTCATATCATGATCGATTCCTTTCTGAGTCATGGTCTAGAGTGAATCCATGCCAACACTCGACGAATGGGAGCAGGCACTTTCCAGACCGCGATTGGTTCGGGTTGAATCATCGCAGGGCCTTCTTCAGGAAGTGCGGCAACGCCACTCGAAGAAAGATGCAAAGCGTCAACAAAGCGGACAAGCGATACCGCCTCGGAAAGACAACATTACAGTCGTCCCGGCTTTCGATCCGACTCTGGATGTACCGGTGATTCCGGCTTACTTGCTCCATCGTCTGGGGGTGGTGACAACCCCGCAAATTGAGAACCTGGCAGACATTTGCTCGACCTGGGCATACTTCCGATATCTGTGGGCGTTTGACATTCCCTCTGCCGGCGAAGCCAGCCCAACTCTTCGACTGAGTGATGCGGCACGCAATATCGATTTTCATCAAAAGGGGCTGCTCTCTGATCAGATTGGTGTAGGCATGGCAGCACTCTTGCTCGGCATCTATCTCAATGCGCCCCTGGCTGCGGACGTTAGCGTAGCGATGGACGATCCCACTTGGCCTATCGACCTTGAGTATGAAACCTCACCGGACTATCTATTTTTTGACTCCACTCAAGCCAATCTATTCATCGTCGAATGCAAAGGGACCCAGACAACTCGGTACGCATCGGTCGATCAACTTCGCCGTGGTACTGAGCAGGTGCCATCTCTGTCTTTCACGGATGGGCGTATGCCGCCCTCGCTTGTCGTCGCAACTTGTCTCTCGAAAGAGGGGACCCGAGTTCTGGTCATTGACCCTCCTGGCAATGAAGATTCAGGGAAACATTCGGAGAGGTCTGAGCGTGTCGGCCCGCGAGAGTGGAAAGTTTTGAATGACGCAGAATTCGGCCGCGCGACACGACTACTGTCGGACGTGAAGCTTCTTTCGTTCGCAGGGGCAGACCAAGCGGCTGCAGAAAAACTCGAGAGAACGTATATCAGGCGCACCAAAACTCCAAGAATCGTCCCACGTGAGACTGAGATGTCTGAAAATGAACTTGGGGAGTTTAGGGGGATCCGACAACGAGTCGGGTTGAAAGACCGATTCCACCTCGACGTCTTTCAAGCATTGGATACCACTGTTTTTGATGCGTTGGTCTCCGAGGAACCCGCGCGTGCGGAGGAAGAGCTACGAGCATTTAAATCCAGAACCGCGGTCGCCTCTGGTGTCGACGTTCAATCGCCTCAGGCTGTCCTGACAACGCACGAAAGAGACACGCTCGTGGTTCGCAGTGCTGGTCCTGACGGGTCTCTGCTGGAAATACGGGTATCTCCAAACTAGATCGCCGTTATTTGGCACATTGTCGCAGTCTTCCGGCCTCTTTATCGGATCGAGCGTGTCTTCAATGACGGCATACGATCTAGCTCGGCAGAAAGCCGCGTCTTGCCCTGAGTTCCAATCGGAGCTCCTCGCGGAGAGCCTTACTCTTCCTAAGTCGCTTGAAAAACTCCTCTAAGACGCTCACCATGATCGCATTCACGCTAACGCCCTCCTCTTCTGCCCAGGCGCGGATTACGGACCGAGCTTCGGCGCCTACATGCAGGAGTTGAGGTTTGGATAGCGGCAACCCTGCTTTTCGTGTCTGAGTGATCTTGACATCCTTCCGCTCGATATTGCGGAGAGCGAAAAGTACCACCCTCGAAAGATCGCCGGCCACTCGGGCCTCTTCCGTGACTGCCTCCCGAAGATCGATGGGCAGGCGCAGGGTCATGCCAGCCCGGTCCTCCGTCCAACGCTGTCCTTCGCGGTTCACATTTCGACCTGTTTTCTTTCTTTCCAAGGCGTGGTCTTCCATAGCGGTTTCGTTCCGAATCACATTGCGAACGGTCGTTCTAATCGTATTGAAATGAAAATTTCAAAAGACGACATAATTCTAGCGTAAGGAAGCATGGCTTTGACGTCACCCAAAGATATCAAAATGCCGCTGCGCTCCTGTTCCAAGATGTTGAACAGTGGCACGCTGCCCGCGGAAACATTCTGGAAAACGGATTCTCTTGAGAATAGAGAAGCGCATGCTTCTCATATCCGGCCACCACCCGGAGTGGAGATGGCGGTCAAGGCCGCAAAGCGCCGCGCTAGCGGTCGAAGCGTAGCGGAGAGCCTTGACGGACACCGGAGCGGAGGGTAAAGCTTTGGCACAATCGAATGCCATGTCAATATTTGGTACCGATCGCTCTTATTGCCATTATTTGTCTCGCGCAGACAGGATTCGGTAGCTGATTTTCATAAACCAAGCGTAGGGTCGGAGAGGCTGACGCCTTTTCGCCTCACTTAATGCCGCCGTCTATCGTCAACTCGACTCCGCCCACCACCCGTGCGGCTCAGTATGTCCGAATGTCAACGGAACATCAGCAGTATTCTCCGCAAAACCAGTCTGACACCATCACGAAATATGCCATCGCTCACAATATGGACATCGTCGCTACATACGATGACCACGGGCGAAGCGGCCTCAACCTCGCGGGCCGGGATGGGCTAAGTCAGCTTCTGAAGGATGTTGAGCAAGGGCGCACAAGCTTCACGGACCTTTTGGTTTACGACGTGAGCCGCTGGGGACGGTTCCAGGACGCCGACGAAAGCGCGTATCACGAATATGTTTTGAAGCGAGCAGGTATCCGCGTTCACTATTGCGGCGAGCAGTTCGCAAATGATGGGAGCATGGCGTCTGCGCTGATGAAGACGCTCAAACGGACCATGGCGGGGGAATATAGCCGGGAGCTCTCTGTCAAAGTCTTTGCAGGGCAGTGCCGCCTCATTGAGCTTGGATTTAGGCAAGGTGGTCCCGCTGGCTACGGCCTCAGACGCCAGCTCATTGATCGTGACGGCAGAGAGAAGGGATTATTAGCGCGAGGCGAACGGAAAAGTTTACAGACGGACCGTGTTGTCCTGGTGCCTGGGCCGGAATCCGAAGTTCTTGTAGTGCGGGACCTGTTCTCGCGATTTATCGAAGATGCGCAATCAGAAAGGGATCTGGCCTTTTATCTCAACAGCAAGGGTGTGCTGTCTGACATGGACAAAGCTTGGACGCGAGCGACGATTCATCAGATTCTCACTAACCCTAAGTACGTTGGCGCCAATGTGTACAACCGCCGTTCATACAAGTTGAAGATGAAGCGGCTGGTAAATCCACCTGAAATGTGGATCTCTCGCATCGAAGCATTCGAGGCAATCGTTCCCACGGATGTCTTTTTGCAAGCCCGCCGGATCATCGATGCTCGACATGTGCATTTGACAGACGATGACTTGCTCGCGCGGTTGCGAGTGCTGTTAGAGCGATGCGGGAAGCTTTCGGGACTACTTATCGATGAGGCAGAAGATATGCCTTCAAGTTCGATTTACGTGTCGCGGTTCGGCGGTCTCCATAGAGCTTACGAGCTCATTGATTGGAGCGACCGGCGAGACTCCAGCTTTATTGAAGCAAATCGAGAGCTGCGTCGGTGGCATCAAGATCTAGTCCAAATCATCGTCGCTGATTTGCGAGCTACTGGGGCGCACGTAGACGTAGACGACCGTACCGACTTGCTAACGATCAATCACGAATACACGGCGTCTCTCATCCTTTCAAGGTGTCAGGAGACGAAAGCGCAGTCCCAACGATGGCGACTCCGGTTTGATGCTGGGCTAGTTCCGGACATTACCATTGCCGCTCGGCTGAATCCAGGAAATCAGACTGTTAAGGACTACTACCTGCTTCCAAGCATTGATCTCCTCTGGAAGCGGCTCAGTCTTGCCGCTGACAATGGAGTCTTGTTGGACCTATATAGATTCGACACCCTCAATCTATTTCTGAACCTCGCAAAAAGAGTTCCAGTGGAGGACGTAGCGTGAACGAGCAACAAGTTGAATCGATTCTCATCTCAGAAATCCGAATTACGAACCCACGATCACGGAATCGACTCAAGTGGCAATTGGTCGTTCAAAGTATCGCAACCGTAGGTTTGAAGCGGCCTATCACCGTAGCGCGAAGACCTCACTCAAATTCCGACGGAAAACGCTACGATTTGGTATGCGGACAAGGGCGCATGGAGGCTTTTGTCGAGCTTGGTGAAATGTTCATTCCAGCAATCATCATCGAAGCACCAGAACAAGATCGTCAATTGATGAGCCTAGTCGAAAACATAGCCAGAAGACCGGCATCGACTCATGCGATTTTGTTCGAAGTTCGGGTTCTGCGTGACAGGGGGCACTCAAGCGAGCAGATCGCTCGCAAGCTTGGCCTGGACCGGGCGTACCTTTATGGAATCTGCAATCTCATTGATAAAGGAGAAGAATTTCTTGTCTCTTCCGTAGAAGCCGGTCGCATCCCGCTGAGCGTGGCCGTAGAAATCGCCACTGGCAACAATCATGAGATCTCCAGGGCATTATCGGAAGCTTACGAGAAGGGCGATCTGCGCGGGGCGCGCATCTCGGCCGCTCGCCGGGTCATAAGCCAGAGGTTAGAAAGACAAAGGCTTCAAGGAAAGACCGCGCCGACGCGCCGCAAACTGACCGGCGAATCTCTAGTCCAGGAGTATAAGCAAAAGATTCGTGAGCAGACCGCCTTAGTGGTGAAGGCGAACCGCACAAGAGATCGACTGATTTTGATGACATCCGCCGTTCGAATCCTATTTGCCGATGAGAATTTTCGCACTCTTTTGAAGGCCGAAGGCGTTCAGTCTGTGCCTGCGGAGCTTGCAGGAAGGATCCAACAATGAAGCGCGCATCCGCGAATTTGCGTTCTGCCTTTCAGAACAACATCCTGACGCTGCCGCTGAGCTCAATCGTCCCACAGAGGAGCGCAACCGCGGAAGCGCTCCGTTCCTCCATTTTCAAACAAGTTCTGTCGTCTGTGCGCGAGATTGGCTTAATCGAGCCGCTGGTCGTCTATCCACGGGAGGGAAAGGGCTTTCTGCTTTTGGATGGACATCTCAGATTTGAGGCTCTCAAGATATTGGGAAGTGAGGAGGTTAACTGCATCGTCTCCACGGATGATGAGAGCTACACCTATAACAAACGAGTGAACCACATCCCACCTGTGGCCCAACACTTCATGCTCATGGAAGCTTTAAAGAGCGGAGTCGCAGAGGAGCGGATTGCCGCCACCCTGAACGTGGATGTTGCCGCGATCCGGAGGCGGGCGCAAATGCTCGAAGGAATTTGTCCCGAGGTGGTCGAGATGCTTCGAGATAAGAAGCTAAGTCTCGACTTGTTCCCAGTTCTGCGAAAGATGAAAGCGATCGGACAGATCGCGACGGTAGAGCTAATGATCCTTCGCAATGACTACTCTGTCGCGTTTGCAAAGACCAGGCTCGCCATCAGTCCCCCTGCGCTTCTTGCAAAGGCTTCAACCGCACGTCAACAAAAGGCAAACGCCGATGCCGCAGATGAACTCCTTGGGGAGGATACCGACGGCCTCATTCAGAACCTGAAGGCAATTGAAGAGACATACGGGACGGACGTTCTCACTCTTACGGTAGCCTGCTCCTACCTCGATCGTTTATTTGGCGAAGACAAAATTTCTCGTTACTTGGAGCGGCTCCATCCGGGCCCCTTCGAAACCCTGAAGACGATTATCTCCGACATGCGACCTTCTCAGAACAAAGAGAGAATTGCTAAGGGACCGTGACGGACACCGAAGCGGGAGATCATCAATTCCACCGCGCCCACCGTTGCCATGGTAAATAGAACATTTTTGGGAAGATACGGCTAAATGTCCGGTAGCTCGGCTATACTTCTACTTTCCATATTGTGAGCTAATCCGCTTCTGCGGAGGAGGCGAAGCTGGAGTGTACTAAGCATGCCGAACGGCGTCGATCTGACGGGAGCGCTGTACCCGATTTACAAAGCTGCGAATCCAACGTTTAGCGCAGACACCTTTCTGTGCGCAGAGGAAACGGTAAAAGAGCTTTTGCAGAAAGTGACAACCTCTGACCATCCTGGGATGCTTCTCGGTAAGGTACAAAGTGGGAAGACGCGCACCTTCATCAGCATCTTGGCGCTGGCGTTTGATAACGGCTTTGACATAGCAATCGTTCTGAGCAAGAATTCACGCGCGCTGATCGAGCAGACTGCAAAACGACTAAACAGTGAATTTATGATGTTTGTCGACGATGGCGAGCTCGATATCTACGACATCATGCATGCTCCTGAATCGTTTGGAATATTTGAGTTGGATTCGAAGCTGATCTTTGTTGCGAAGAAGCAAGACGACAACCTTCGACGTTTAATCGATCTCTTTAAGAAGAATAAGTTTATGTCCGGGAAGCGGACTCTGATCATTGATGACGAAGCTGACAACGCGTCAATCGGTTACACCAAAAAGGCAGGCTTAATAGAAGCTAATAAGATTGCCAGCAAGATCAATGAACTTCGCTCGGCTATCCAGAGTTCCTCCTATCTCCAGGTAACAGCGACACCCTATTCGCTCTACCTGCAGCCGAATGAGATTGAAGTCGCTAACGTAATCACTTTCAAACCCACTCGGCCAGCATTTACCAAGTTGGTTCCAGTACCGGCTGAATACGTTGGAGGAGAGACTTATTTTGGCGAATCCTCAAAAAGCGAAGATGACACGCTCGAAAGTCTCATCCACCACACTGTTGACCACCGAGAATTTGAGCGACTGAAAAAACCCGATGCACGTTCCCTCAAATTGGATGATGTCCTCCCCTCTCCTGCAATCAAGGGATTCCGCACAGCCATCATCAACTTCATTGTTGGAGGCTGCATTCAGCGCATAAATCGCACGAACGCAGGCGAGAAGAGTAAGAAACTGCGGTACTCGTTCCTGCTCCATTCAGAGGCTGGAAAAGAAGCGCATACTTGGCAAGAAAAGCTCACCAAGACCATCATTGCGAAACTTCTCGAAGCGGCTAAGTCAAATCATGCTGGTTTCATCGAGTTGGTGACCAAGGCGCACACTGATTTTGAAAGGTCCCTTTCACTGGCGTCTGAACCGATTCCAGACATTGACGAAGTTATCGCTGCTGTTTCTGAGGCGCTGACCGGGGAGTACATCACGATTGCTAAAGTGAACTCAGACGATGATGTGGCTGCCTTACTTGACGGGAGTGGCCAACTTAAATTGCGCAGCCCTCTCAATATCTTTATCGGAGGGCAGGTTCTTGACCGAGGAGTGACGTTGGCTGGTCTCATAGCTTTCTACTACGGTCGCAGGCCGAACAAATATCAGCAAGACACCGTACTTCAACATTCCCGCATGTACGGCTATCGTCGGATGGATCTTGCAGTTACGCGATTTTATACATCCAGTGTCATCCGATATGCGATGAGCCAGATGGAGGAGTTCGACGTGTCTCTTCGGTCGGCGATCGAGTCTGGAGGCGATCACGCAGTGCAGTTTATTCGTAAGGCTGCCGATGGATCCGTCGTTCCTTGCAGTCCCAACAAGATTCTCGTAGCGACGACTCAGACCTTACGGCCCTTCAAACGTATCTTGCCGATCGGATTTCAAACTGGCTACCGGACGGGAGCAAATGGCATTGGCCAGATCGTCAAATCCTTGGACGCACAGGTTGCTGAGCTCTGTGGCTTCAATGCCGCCGCTCCCAAACTGGTTCCGGTTGAAGTTGCCATTGATCTGCTTAAGCAGATCCAGCCGACCATGGAATTCCCGGAGGATGATGCGCCGATGTTCGACTGGGATGGAGCGATAGCGGCCCTGGCTCATTTATGTCACCAACATCCGGTCCCTGCGGAACGTGGTCAGGTACTTCTTTGGGCAGCAGATGGGCGCGACTCAGCCCGATTGGCGAGCGAAGGTTCACATGCCACTTATATTGAAACCCCGGATTCCGAGAAAACCGAGGGCCAGATCGCTAAGCAATATGCCATCGATCACCCAATTCTTTTCTTGTTGCGGCAGGAGGGCAGCGAGGCTAAGGGATGGCGAGGTACTCCCTTCTATTGGCCAGTGGTTCGTGCACAAGCCCGAACGCCGACTGCAATCTATACAGCAGAAACAATCGATTGAGAGTTCACGCCAAGCAAGGGAGAACTCTCATCGGCATTTTCAAACCCAAATCGTAGTTACCACGTTGGCAATTAGCCTAAGGGCAAAAAAGTATTCAAGAGAGACCGAATGCCGCCACGCAAAAAGCGTCCTGCTTCCAGCCGAATCGCCGAGCCTTACCAGCACACGCAAGAGACGCCCATGCGGCCCGAGGTGGGAACGCAGGCTCAGTTCAAGAAGCGCAAACCGCCGAAGACGTATCGTTACGACAGCTCCCTGGACCCCGCCCTCAGTTGGGACGACAGCTCTTCCCGGTCTGTGGGGGAGTGGCTTCTTGGGTTAATTGCAGAGGCATCGAAGCTGCCGCCCCCGCATCGATTTTCCGAGCCGAAGCGATTTGTCGGTACCGGCAACGAAGTCCTGATGACGGTAAGCGGCCTGGAAGATGCGGTCAAGGCACTTCAGGAACTGGGAAAGCCGTTCCTCGATTGGGCTGGCAAAGCAGAGCGTCTCTCCATGGAAGTGCCGACGTTGCCGCTGTTCATTCATGAGCGACTTTCGACGCAGGCAATCCTTCAGACTCTTAAGGGACACAAGCGAGAGGGGGTAGATCAACAGGCGAGTCTTTTTGGCGATCCTGGCCGGCCATTGGCGGAGCGCATGAAGCCGTACGAACACCGGGACAAATGGGTGAACCGGATGGTGCTGGGCGACTCATTGGTGGTGATGAACTCGCTGCTGGAGTATGAGGGGATGGGTGGGCAGGTCCAGATGATCTACATCGATCCGCCTTACGGAGTGAAGTTTGGGTCTAACTTCCAGCCATTCGTACGCAAACGGGAAGTGAAGAATAATGACGATGCAGATCTCACGCGCGAGCCGGAGATGGTGCAGGCGTACCGGGATACTTGGGAACTTGGTTTACATAGTTATCTGACTTACTTGCGGGACCGGCTAATGGTGGCACGTGATCTGCTGACACCGGGCGGAAGCATATTTGTGCAGATTAGCGATGAGAATTTACATCATGTGCGTGAGATCGTGTGTGAGGTTTTCGGGCCAGAGAACTTCGTCAATACCATTGTGTTTCAAAAGACATCCTCTGAGGAGGGGGAGGGTCTTGCAAACACGGCTGACTACCTTCTTTGGGCGTGCAAAGACAAGGAGCGGCTGAAAGCGTCGTCGCTTTATCGGATGAAGCGGCCTGGGGAAGCCGGTGCCAAGCAATATGTTTATGCGCGTCACCCCGAAACTGCCGAGATTCGTAAATTGTCGCCTACTGAGCTTGCCAATCCCGATCGAATTGAAAAGCCATGGATTATTTGCAGGCGCGGATATCCTTTGACCTCTCAGGACGCAAGCGAGACTCGAAGCGGTCCGTTTATGTTTGAAGGGAAACCGTACTCACCAGGAAAGAACAGGCATTGGTCCATCAGCCCAGATATAGGATTGCCATCATTAGTCGAAAAGGGATTGATCTACACCACGGGAAAGTCTCTTAACGCGATCATGGATTTGAAGTCGATGCCGGGTACCGCGATGGGCAACTTGTGGACGGACACCGGTACTGGCAGCTTTACTGACGAACAAATCTATGTTGTGCAGACCGCAGAAAAAGTGCTTCAGCGGTGTATTTTGATGACCACGCAGCCAGGAGATCTAGTCATCGACCCGACTTGTGGATCTGGAACTACGGCTTACGTCGCGGAACAATGGGGCCGTCGTTGGATCACGATCGATACTAGCCGAGTGCCACTGGCGTTAGCCCGGCAGCGCCTTCTTACCTCCACCTATTCTTACTTTCGATTGCGTGACGGAGCGATAGGGCCCGCGTCCGGATTTATTTTTGAAAGCGAACTCACGAGCAAGAACAAGAACGTAGATGGCTATGGAGTGGCCCAGCAACACACGCTGAGTAGCATCGCCGGTGATGAACCCCCGAAAGAGCTGATCTTTACCGACAGGCCGGAGATTGACTACTCAATAACCCGAATTACCGGCCCCTTTTGTTTTGAGGCGACAATTCCAACGCCGCTCGATGTAGAGGACCAACCAAGGCCAGAGACCGAACGTGCGGCAATTGATACACCGAGCGAGCAGGCTGGGAACTACATGGACCGCATGCTCGACGTTCTGCGCAGGAGTCCGCTATTGCGGCTCGAAGGCAATCGCACCGTAAAACTACACAACATTAGACCGCTTACCCGCACACTTGCCGGGTTGCTAGAAGCCAGCGTAGCTGCCAGCGCTGATGGGCAAGCACCCACGCTCGCGGACGTCGTAGGCGAAGCAGCCGAAGCGAACGGCGCTCTCCTGCCGGGAATGAGCCGTAAGCCGGTTGCAATCGTCTTCGGCCCTGAGAACGGAAGCATCTCCGAAGGTCTCGTGTACGGAGCCGCGAAAGAAGCTGCGGCAAAGGACTACACCCATCTGTACTGCATCGGGTTTGCCATCGAACCCAACGCCCGGCAGTTGATCCAGAACTGCGAAGAACTGATGGGCATAGCGGCAACCTACGTGCAGGCAACGATGGATCTGAATATGGGCGACTTGCTCAAGAACATGCGTTCGAGCCAGATCTTCTCAGTGTGCGGTCTGCCAGAGATTACAGTAAGCAAATTAGAAGATGGCCGATATCAGGTCGAACTGCTCGGCCTAGACGTCTTCGACCCGATCTCTATGGAGAACCATCATTCCAAGGGCGACGATGTGCCGGCTTGGCTGCTCGATACGGACTATAACGGCATGTGCTTCCACGTAACTCAGGCCTTCTTCCCAAGGACCAGCGCCTGGGACGCGCTAAAGAAAGCACTGAAAGCCGATTACGAAGCAAGTCTCTGGGATCATCTTGCCGGTTCGGTGAGTGCGCCTTTTGAGGCTGACAAGAACGCACAGATTGCAGTGAAGGTGATCGACGACCGGGGCAATGAGCTGATGGTCGTGAAAAGACTGAGTGAGGCAATATGACAGACTACGGAGCCCTCTCTCATGAGTTTGTCGACAAGCTTTCTTCCCTCAAGTTCAGACTCTCCGCGAATGGGTGCGCGATGGAGGGTGTCATGGAAGGCGTCCACATCGCTGCATCAGAGAGCCCCTTGGGTATGCACTTCATCTTTACGCGCCATACGGAGAGAAGTGCCTCGCAGTTTGAGGAGAAACTTCCGCGTTCCGTTCCCCGGGAAGTGATTGCCGGGATGATCGTTCAGACATTCGAGACACATTTCCCTGAACTCGTTAGAAAATCGGATGAAGGCTCTCTATGAGTAATTCCAACGAGGTCAGTCAACCGATTCTGAATAGTCCCTTCAGTGAACCGGAATGTTTCTGGTTTCTGCGAGAGGGCGAGACTCCTCAGAAGCGAGAAGGGCGCAGACCGTCGTTTGTCTTCGAGCCTCGTGACCAGCGCAATTCGTGGACAACCGATGGAAGGATTCTCGGCCCATCCGCACTGTACACCGGCGCCTATGAACTCATGATGGTCAACCTGATCCGCGAACGCCTGAAGGCCTGGGAGAACTCTGGCTACGCAGGAGCGACGCGGACAACCACTGAGTTGCTGACCTACTGGCAGGATGAGGGCCGCGAGAAGCGACTCTTCTATGCGCAACTAGAAGCGGCGAAGACGATCATCTTCCTCACCGAGGCCCGGCAAGATTTTCTCCAAGGAATAACAGTCCCTCGGGATGAGCCGAGCGCGGAGCGGAAAAGCGCGGGATACAGTGGCTTCCTGCGATACGCCTGCAAGATGGCTACCGGAGCCGGCAAGACGACAGTGATGGGGATGCTTACCGCATGGAGCATCCTGAACAAAGTGGCGAGTCGTGGGGACAGGCGTTTTTCGGATGTAGTTGTCGTAGTCTGTCCAAATGTGACGATCCGTGACCGCTTGACCGAGTTGCAGACTGAGCGCGGAGAAGCGAGCATCTATCGAACACGCGATTTGGTGCCGACGCATCTCATGCCGCAACTCGCACAAGGGCGGGTGCTGGTCACAAACTGGCACGTCTTCGAACCCCAGAGTGTTCAGACGGACGGGGCAAAGGTCGAAAAGCGCGGCATACTCGTGAGAACGCGCGAAGCGATTCGAATCGGACCGAAGACGACGACAGCTCGAAACAAGAGATATCTCACGCTCGAAGAATATGAGAGGCAGGTATCGCGTGGGCTCTTGACCGTCCTAGACGCAGAGATCGACTCAAAGACGGGGGCGCTGAAGAAGGTCTTCGTGGAGTCGGCCCGGTATGTGGAGAGCGATACCGCGTTACTCCAGCGAGTTCTGGGACGCGACATTGGCGGAAAGAAGAACATTCTCATCCTCAATGATGAGGCGCACCACGCCTATCGCATAGCAGAGGAGCTTCCGGACGAAGACGAAGCTGACGACGAAGAGGATGAAGACGAGTTGCTGACGGATAAGAAAGAAGCGACCGTCTGGGTGGAAGGTCTCGACCGAATTCACCGGATGCGGGGAATCAATGTCTGTGTAGACTTGTCCGCAACGCCTTATTTCGTTGGTCGGGTTGGACAGGAAACGAATAGACCCTTTCCATGGGTGGTGAGTGACTTTGGCCTGATCGACGCGATCGAGTCGGGACTCGTAAAAGTGCCGCAGTTGGCCGCACGCGATAACACCGGAGCGGAAATTCCTGGCTACCGGAATATCTGGGATTGGATTATGCAGCCTGGCCGACTGACTGCCCGCGAACGAGGTGGAACGCGCGCCAATCCGCAACCGGAAGCAATCCTGAAGTGGGCTCAACAGCCGATCACAATGTTGGGCAGCCTTTGGCAGATCGAGTTCGATCATTGGAAGAATGAGTCCCGGGATAGAGAGCCGGTTTACATCCTGGTTGTCAAGAATACGAAGCTTGCAAAGGTAATTCATGAGTGGATCGCCGAAGACAAGACGCCGGCAGGGCTTCCCCCTGCTCGGCTAGAGCAGTTACGAAACCGTGATGGTAACGTCGTGACGATCCGGGTCGATTCCAAAGTAGTCAAAGAGACAAACACGGACGGAGCAAAGGGCGATGAATCGCGATGGATGCGCTTCACTTTGGATACCGTTGGAAAAACAGATTGGACGCGGGACAGACAAGGACAGCCAATCTATCCAGAGAAATTTGTAGAGACGGCAGAGAAACTTGGCCGCCCCCTTCATCCTCCTGGTCGAGACGTTCGGTGTATCGTGAGCGTCGGGATGTTGACTGAGGGATGGGACTGCAACACCGTAACGCACATCATCGGCTTACGACCCTTCATGTCACAGTTGCTGTGTGAGCAAGTTGTTGGTCGCGGATTGCGGCGAGCGAGCTATGCGCTAGGGAAAGATGATCGCTTCTCTGAAGAAATCGCGACAGTGCTTGGAGTGCCGTTTGAAGTGGTGCCATTCAAGGCAAATGCGCAGGCTGCCCCAGCTGAGCGAGTGAGGCGTCACCATGTACATGCTTTACCAGAACGGTCCGCGCTTAAGATGACCTTCCCTAGGGTTGAGGGGTACACGCAAGCCATCCGAAACCGAATAGTTTTCGATTGGGAGAATGTTCCGCAGCTCACGATCGATCCGCTGCATATTCCTACCGAAGTAGAGATGCGCGGCTTGGCAATGACAGACCGAGGTCGTCTTACGATGAGCGGACCTGGTCGAGCTTCTCAGGCTGATTTGGAAGAGTTTCGACGCAGGCATCGTATGCAGCAGCTTGTGTTCGAATGTGCGCAGAGATTGACCCGAGAGTACTGCGCTCAGCCAGGGGCGACAATCGCGCCTCACACCCTTTTCCCGCAACTGATCCCAGTCGTGGATCGTTATCTGCGAGAGCGGGTGGACGTGCTCCACGGAGGCGATCTGAAAGACGCCTTTCTATCACCCTACTTTGGGTGGTTGGTTGAGGTACTGCGGGAGCACATTCGGCCGGACCAGGCGCAAGGGGAAGCTCCCGAGATTCCTCGTTATGAGGAGAACCGAGTCGAAGGATCAACCGCTGATGTCGATACCTGGACGAGTAAAGACGTGCGCGAAGTGACGCGGAGCCACGTCAATTTAGTCATCGCAGACACCCAGCAATGGGAACAAGCGGCAGCCTTCATCTTGGATACACATCCTCGCGTTGAGGCGTTCGTTAAAAACGCAGGGTTAGGTTTCGGGATTCCATACCTCAACAACGGACAAATGCATGACTACGTTCCGGACTTCCTTGTTCGATTGAGAGATTTGCCCAATACGACGATCATTCTGGAGACTAAGGGCTTCGATCCCCTGGCCGAAGTAAAGGCGAGTGCGGCGGCTCGGTGGGTTAGCGCTGTAAATGCCGAAGGCAGCTATGGTTCGTGGCGATATGAGATGGCGCGCAACGTTTCGAGCGTGGGGCAGAAGCTTACTTCGATGCAGCCAATTGTTTGAGAAGCTTGTCCAGAGGCATGATCTCAGTCTTTGCGTCGTGCTTGTAACTTTCATGGCCTGGGTAAACTACGATTTGATGGTTGGCTTTGACGTCAGCGCAGCCAATGTAAAAACCCTTGCTTGGCTTCGGATCGCTAACCGAACGCTTCATTTCGATTGCCCATCGCTCATTTGGAGCAGTTTCCAAAACTAGGTCAATCTCGGCTCCGACTGAGGTGCGGTAAAACCACGCCTGTGTGTTGGCCTGTACCGCGCTCAAGATGTTCTCTATGAGCATTCCCTCCCAGCTCGATCCGACCACCGGATGCCCCAATAAGGTCTCCAGATCGCGTATCCCCAGCAGCGTATGCAAAAGTCCGCTATCCCGCACATAGACCTTCGGAGAGCGCACAAGACGCTTGCCGACATTGGAAGCCCATGGCTGCAGACGACGTACAAGCAGGAGGTCAACCATGATGTCGAGATATCTGCCGACCGTTTGGCCGCTTATTCCCAAGCCCGCCGCAAGCTGCGCCGCGTTGAGCATCTGGCCCTGGTTGTGTCCGAGCATCTGCCAAAAGCGGTGAAGCGTCTCGGCTGGAACGCGTGGACCTAACGAGGGAACGTCCCGTTCCAGATAGGTCTGGATGAAGGCCGCGCGCCATTCGAAGCTCTGAACTTCGGTTTGCGCGAGGAAGCTGTCTGGGAAGCCGCCACGGACCCAAAGAGCCTGGCCGGCATTGGGGGAGAAACCAACTACTTCGCTTTCCAGGAATGGGGTCAGCTCCATATAGGCGATTCTGCCCGCAAGCGTCTCCGCAGATTGCTGCAAGAGATCAATAGAGGCCGATCCGAGTAAAAGGAACTGGCCGGTGCGTTTCCCTTTTCGTTTTCTCCGGTCGATCAAGCTACGCAGAGTTTGAAAGATTCCTGGAAGACGGTGGATCTCGTCCAGGATCACGAGCCGATCTTCATAATCAGAAAGGTAGAGTTCTGGGTCCGCAAGCTTGGCGCGATCTGAAGGAAGTTCCAAGTCGAGGTACAACGCGGAATTGTCAGCATCGCTGGTGATACTGAGGGCAAGCGTTGTTTTTCCAACCTGCCGGGGCCCGAGCAAAGCAACGGATGGGAACTGACCTAAAAGCTGAAGAAGCCGGGTTTTGGCTACACGCTGAATCATACCTTGCAATTATTCCACAACGCGGAAGAAATGCTAGGTAAATCTCCGACGAGAAATCTTTCGAAATTTCCAAATAAGTCTTGAACAGGCTTCATATCACCACGTGTACGCGCGTGCGTTCAGATCACCGCGAACGGGCGAATGGAATGACGTGGTGGTCCGGCAAGCCAGAGCTGAGGCCTGCAATTTCGCACCTAAAAATACGCAATTTGAATGTGACGCACATTGCCCCTCTCAAGGTACATATGTGCGGCAGGATATCCTGCACAAAGCAAATGGGATAGAAAAGCAAAACCCTCAAAGTGCGTCTGCGCTTTATGTTCCACTACCGCACTTTCCCTAAGAGACACCTGACGCCACAGCATTCCTCCACCGCTCTCCGAGCCTCCGAAAGCGCGGTCTTCGACCGCAACAAAAGCCGCACTTTGGCAGACGAAGTCTCATTCACCCTCACCGCTTTTGACGATGAGGGAAAGTGCTGCCGAATGCTGCGTTGTGTCGCAAAGTGAGGGAAGGTGAGGGCCGTCAGTGAGATAAATTGATGGCCACCTTGCATCAATGGAAATCCAATGGCAAACTCTTATTGAAATGTACTCGTCAATAAATATCGAGGTGGCTGAGGTGAATGCATTAGTCGAACGGCTCCGGTCAAGAACGGATCTCCTTCCGCTCAAGGCTAGGGGACTGAAGAGGTTTGCTGTTGAGTTGAAGGCCATCTCAGAAGTCGGTCTGCCCTGGAAAGTGGTCTGGCGGACATTGCGGGATGTGGGCTACCAGGGAACATACCGGCAGTTTGTTGCGATGGCGAATCGGCTCACAGGTAAGCCTGCCCCGACTAGGACGAAGACCAAGAGCCTCCCTGCGCCGACCGCAGAAAGGCAATCACAGCCCGCCGCCGCGCCCGTAGCGAATCAGCGTACCAGGCAAAATACCAAACCCGAATGGCAGATTCGAAGAGAAGAGGAAATGGCGAGATTGGATCGACTCGCCGAGGAGAACCGGGCCAGGGATACGCAGCTCAGTCGACCGAAGCTCTTCAAGCCTACGCCGTTCGAGGGCAGACGTGAGGAATGATCGAACGATTGAAAGCCAGGAAAGCAGTGTTGTTCGCGTTGCAAATGTCCAGATGAGGTGTGAGATGGAACTCCTAAATACCCCCACGACGCACGAACCGTTTGTCGCTCCTGAACGCGCCGCTGACTTCCTGGCCCTGTCACGAAAGACTGTGCTCAAACTGGCCCGGAGGGGCGACCTGCCGGCGCATCCCGTAGGTCGGGGAGTGCGCCAGATGTGGCGATTTCGCCTCTCGGAACTCTCTCGATGGTTGGAGTGTGAAGCGGTAAAATTGGACCAGCCATCGGGGTCGGAATGAGAGGAATGTCTCTTGAATCGACCACGGTTTCAACACGGCTTTTTCAGCCGTCATCAACGCAAGAAGGGGCCGGAAGTCTGGGTTTATCGATGGCGGGATATCGACGCCAAAGGCAAACCCAAAATGCGTGCTCTTGTAGTTGGTTCAGTGAAGCAGTACCCAACGGAAACGGCTGCATGGAAGGCTGTTTCGACACTGCGCCTCGACGTTAACCACCACACCTCCCGTCCTGAAGGGTTGCCGGAAACTTTCGAACAATTGGTAGAGCACTATCGGTTGATCGAACTTGATCTGGAGAAAGAATCCGAGCGGAAGGTCGTACAGACCAAGCAGACCTACGCTGTTTATCTGAAGGCGAGAATCGTTCCCCGTTGGGGCCATTACCGTCTTCGGGAGATCAAAGCAGTAGCTGTAGAGCGGTGGCTTGGCTCCATCGACGATTTAGCGAATGGAACCAAAGCAAAGATCAAGGGAATCATGAGTGAAGTTTTCCAACACGCGATCCGCTACGGCTGGCTCAATGATGGAGAGAACCCCATCTTTGCGGTCCGCCAGAGCACCAAGCGGAAGCGGGTCACGGAGCCTTTGGAAGTGACAGAGTTCCGTGCGCTCATATTGGAGTTGCCGCAGAAGATGCGCGTCATTGGCATCGTGGCGGCGACTACAGGACTGCGCATCAGCGAAGTCCTGGGCCTGAAGTGGATGGACATCGATTGGAAGACGTTGCAGATGGACGTTACCCGGTCGGTCGTGGACGGCATTATCGGGAAGTGCAAAACTGAGACTTCTCGCAGGCCGGTTCCCATCGATGAGCTGACCACTGCCGAGTTGCTGGCCTGGAAGCGAGAAACTTGCTACGCAGAGCCGGAGGACTGGGTCTTCGCCAGCGAACGAGTTCAGGGCAAGATGCCGCCCTGGGCCGATACGCTTCTGGATCGCTTCCTGCAACCTGCCGCAAAGCGGGCCGGAATCACGAAATGGGTCGGCTTCCATACCTTTCGGCACACCTACTCAACGCTGCTCAAAGCTAACGGGGAAGATGTCAAAGTGGTGCAGGAATTGATGCGCCACGCCAACATCTCCACGACGATGAACATTTACACAAAGGCTTTGACTTCAGCCAAGCGGGAGGCACAAAGCCGGGTCGTGGATGTTCTTCTGGACCGCTCAAGGAAAGTAGTAGAAAGTGCTGCGGAGGATGCAGCATGAGAACCAACGTATCGAAAGCGTATCGCGTTTTTTCTGCGAATCCGCTAAGTTGTTGGGATATATTGGTGGACCTGATCGGGATCGAACCGATGACCTCTTCCATGCCATGGAAGCGCGCTCCCAGCTGCGCCACAGGCCCACACGGAGGGATGTAACTCTTCTATTGTCTCTGCTTAGAAGGGATTCGTCAAACGCTCGAAGGCCGGAAACAGCATCGCCAAACTGTGCCGTATCATCTGTAGTCGACGCCGGGTCATCGCCGGAATCAAACCTTATCGATCGTCTGAAACCGCGCCGGAGGTCCGCACCATGAAAGCTGCAGTCGTCAACGCCCTGGGTCAACCACCTCAGTATCAGGATTTCCCGGAACCGAAACCCGCAGAGGGTGAGGCTCTGATCGACGTGCGGGCGGCAGGTCTGCACCCGATCGTAAAGGCCTTGGCAAACGGCTCGCACTATGCCAGCAAAGGCGAAGTTCCCGCGGTGCCGGGAATTGATGGCGTGGGAACGCTCGAAGACGGTAGCCGCGTGTACTTTGGGTTCGCCCGAAAGCCATGGGGAACGATGTGCCAGCGCACTGTTGCCCCGCGTTCGAGGTGCCTACGGTTACCTGACAACCTCGATGATGTTCAGGCCGCGGCCATTGCCAACCCGGGCATGTCGGCGTGGCTCTCGGTCAAGGATCGAGCCGGACTAGTCAAAGGCGAATCGATCCTGATCCTTGGTGCGACGGGAGTGGCCGGCCAGCTGGCGATACAGGTCGCACGGCGCCTTGGAGCCAGGCGCATCGTTGCGGCGGGGCGCAATCTTGAGGCCCTGGCATCAGAGAAGTTGGACGGTGTGGTTTCGCTCGAACAGGGTGACGACGCGATCCGCGAAGCATTTGCATTCGAGACCGGGAAGGGAATCGACGTGGTGATCGACTACCTGTGGGGGCGACCGACGGAATTGCTCCTGGAGGCGCTTGCGAGGGGATTCGATCCAAATGCCGGCAGATCGACGCGGCTCGTGGAGGTGGGCGAGAGCGCCGGAAGAACCATAACGCTCCCGGGGGCCACGCTGCGCAGCATCGATCTGAAGTTGATGGGAAGCGGATTTGGCGCAGTGCCGCTTGAACGTGTGCTGGAGGCCATTCCAGCTCTGTTTTCGATGGCGGCAGCGGGCACTTTACGGGTCACGGCAGAGCCCGTTCCACTGGCAGATGTGGAAGCAGCCTGGACCCGCAAGGAAAGCGGCAAGCGGATCGTATTTACGACCTAAGCGCTCCAGAATCCGAGATCTACATCAAAATACATCCGTGACCGGGAACACTTTGGGGGGGTGGTGGTGTCTAAGAGAATAGGCGCTCGGAGCACTTGTGCTTAGCTCCCCGCGCACGCAGTGACTTGGCGTCCAGCGTTATTGAGTTGGGAGCGAGTGGTCAAGACAACAGGCACAGTTGGCGATGAACCAACACTTCCAGAGATGCCAAATGTGCCACTGATGCGATAACGTGGGGGGAACTGAATTGCAGGCGGATCTCACCATGGGGAATTTAGCGAGCGTGCTTTCACTTCGATCGGAGGAAGCCGCGCTGATCGCGGAGCTTCAGGCAGGCTCTGAAGAGGCCTTTGCCTGGTTAATCGCTCGCTACCACCAGCCGATCTACTCGCTGCTTGCGCGAATGGTGCATGACCGCGCCGACGCTGCCGATCTTGCTCAGGAAGTCTTTGTGAAGGTCTTCAGGGGCGTGGGGCGTTTTCATGGGGAGTCGTCGTTGCGCACCTGGATTTATCGAATTGCACTGCATGAAGCCTCGAACCAGCGGCGCTGGTGGATGAGGCACAAACAGCAGGAAGTTCCTATCGAGCAGGAGATGACCGATAGTTGTTCGGGGGCGCCGATCAGGCTGAAGGAGATGCTGATCGATCCTGCCGAGTCGCCCTATGACATGGCAGTGCACGCGCAAAACAGGGCTCGCGTTGAAGAAGCCCTGAGCCAGGTGGCTGAGCCGTTTCGCACCACGCTCATCCTCCGGGATGTCGAGGGGTTTGTTTACGAAGAAGTGGCTGAGATTCAAGGTGTGAATCTCGGGACAGTGAAATCGAGACTCGTTCGCGGGCGAGCACTTCTGAGGGCCATTCTTGCGAATTCTCAACCCGGTAAAAAAGAAGCTGTGCCTTCCGGGATTGAGATCTCCCTGGGAGGGGAGACGCGATGAACAGCTGCAACTCCATCCAATTGAAGTTTTCGGAGTACCTTGACGGCCGGTTGACCGGGCTGGCGATGCAGGAAATTGCCGCCCACCTCGAGACATGTGGGGATTGCGCTGGCGAGTGGAAAGCTTTGAAGCAGACACAAGTGTCGCTGGCGGCGCTCGGCCCGGTTCCGCAGCCGCCGGATCTTCTGCTACGCATCCGTGTAGCTGTGAGCCAGGAACGTGCGCGCAGCCGTAAAAGTGTTCTGCAGGCATGGAAGCTGACATGGCAGAATTCCGTCGAACCATTTCTTTTGCAGGCGGCGGCTGGGTTTGCCAGCGCCGTTCTCTTGTTGGGCACCGTCACAGTGCTGGTTGGTATGTTTACGCGGCCCGAGATAGCGCGGGGCGAAGATGAGCCTCTGGGCATGGCCACGTCGCCGCACTTTCTGTATCTCTCCTCCGCGGTCAGCAGCAACGACCAAATCCGCGAGGCAGGTGGGCCTGTAGTGGTTGAAGCCTACATAAACGGGCGGGGCGAGGTGTACGACTATCGCATCGTCTCCGGCCCAGTGGATGACAATACCCGATCGCAAGTGGAGAACTTGTTGTTGTGGAGTCATTTTGAGCCGGCACGTTTCTTTGGGCAGCCGGTGCGCGGGCTGGCGGTGCTGTCGTTCTCCGGCGTTTCGGTCCGCGGATAGCATTCGCAAGCTGGTTGATAGAGGCCTTCGCCCTGATGGGTGAGGGCCTTTCCTTTTGTGCGTTCACGGCGTCTAACCACTGCATTTGAAGAATGCTGCCTTAACACAGAGCGCTCGCAAGGTCCGAACTGCCGCGGCTGCGTGCCGTAACGCAGGCGGGAAACCGATGAAATGCCGTAGACTTCTGGCAAGGTCCTTTTTGATGCCGTATAGCTCTTTTCGCAGACTCGCAATCATTCTCTCTGCTGTTCTATTTGCTCTCGCCGCCTCCCTCGCAGTGCAGGCCGAGGCGCAGGCTTCCAGCAGCAACCCCCAGGCCGACCGGCAGAGTTCATCGTCCCAGGCGATTCAGGAGAAGGCGCCAACGCTCGATCCGGCCGGCCCTACGATTTCGCTGGTGAGTTCCGAGCCGGTATTTCTGATGGCCGCCGCCTTGAATGCCTGTGGATACAATGAGGGGCTGGAAGAAAGCGCACCGGTGCGCAAACGCATTCGCGATGAGATCAACGATGCGCTTGCGAAGAGCGAAGACGCGCGTGCCAAGCGCGACAAGGTCTGTCTGTATATTGCGCAGCACCGCCTCACCGGATCCGAACGCGACATCTCGCAATACATCTCGCTGGCGTTGTATTTGAGCCCGCCGCCGGCGCTTGAAACCACCGTGGAATTAACAGAGATGCCGCCCGATTCGACCCAAGTGGTGGAGATTGTGCCGCTGCTGCGCGACTTTGTCCAAGCCGTCGATCTTCACGGGATCTGGCTCGCGGCGCATCACACGTACGACGAAGAGACCGACCGCTTGCACGATTCGCTGTCGAAGATGATCGTGTCGACCAACCTTTATCTGAAGATGCCGGCCACGACCTACGAGGGGCGACGCTTCGTGGTGGTGATCGAGCCGCAGCTCTCGCCCAAGCTGGTGAATGCGCGCATCTACGGGACTGATTACGTGGTGGTGGTATCTCCGGTGAACGGCACGATACCAATGAGCGACGTGCGCCATACCTACCTGCACTACATCATCGAGCCGCTCTTACTTTCCCGCTCCAATGCGATCGACCGGATGCAGCCGATTCTGAAGGAAGTGCGCGACGCTCCCCTCGAATTTCGCTATCGCTCCGATACGGTGGCGCTGGTGGTCGAGTGCCTCATCAAGGCAATTGAAGCGCGCACCATGGACACGGGTATCCCCGAGTACAAGATTCCCGCGGGCGTGGAGCGCTCTGATCTGCCGCGTTATGAGCACGAACGCCAACTGACGACACAGAAGATGGAGGCGGTGCGCGTGGCAGCGGTACATCACGACATGGCACAGGGGTTTGTGCTGACGCAATACTTTTTCGATCAGTTGATCCAGTTCGAAAAGGATCCTGCCAGTCTGCGCGACACCATTGGAGAGATGGTGTACGGCATGGACATCGATCAGCAGTTGCATCGCGCGCGGCAAACCGAGTTTGACAAGCAGGCCGATGGCGACGTGCTGCAGCGGAGCAAGCCGCGTGTGCTGACGGGGCTGGATCTGGCCGAAGCCAAGCTCGCGCAAGGCGATGTTGCGGCGGCGAGCGCGTTGGCCCACAAGGCGCTGGCCGACCGCTCGGACACGCTGGATTCGGCGGCGCAGGAGTCGCGTGCGAACTTCGTCCTGGCGCGCGCGGCGATCATGACCGGGCATCCTGACGTGGCGATTGACGATTTCCAGAAGACGATTGCGACTAGCAAGGATCCGCGGTTGCTAGCGTGGTCGCATATCTACCTGGGGCGGATGCTGGATCTGGAATGCAAGCGAGACCAGGCGGTTACGGAGTATCAGGCCGCGCTGGCGGCGCGCGATGGGCAGCAGGACACCCGGCTGGCAGCCGAGCGCGGTGTTAAGGCGGCGTACGAGGTGAAGGGGCATAGCTGTGAGGAGGATGCGGATGATTCGGGCACCGCGCCCCCGACAAAGCCTCCCTCGGGACTAGGCGATCCGCAAAAGCCACAGTAAATTCTTAGCTGATCTCTGATTGCGGTTCAATCAGGTCTTACCTTTGCCGTGGCCCTGATCAGAGGACTGGGAGCCGCGGTCTTCGATTCGGGTGAAGCTGATTGCGTTGATGCCGGAGAGGTCGACAACCTGGAGGTTGCCCGCGTTGTGCGGATCGAATATGAGCTCAATTTCCTGATTAGCAAGATAGAACTGCGAGGAAGTCTCAGCGAACATGCGTACCATGTTTTTGGCGCCTTCATTCTGGATGTAGAGATGGCCGTCTGCAACGGAAAAGAGAATAACTTGGGGGCGGTCGGGATCAGTGGAACGATAGCGGCCGGTGTAGGTACGGAGGATTTCCGCGGATACGCTTGCTTCCGTACCCTCAGAGCGAAGAATGGCGTTGTCGCTCATGGCCAGGCGCACGATCTCTGTGTCGAGCGCCACGGTGCCCGGGGTGCTGTGATTGCCGCCGGCGACCAGATTGGAGAGGACGACAACCGTGGTCCTGGTTTGCGGAATGTAATCGAGGAAAGAAAAGAAACCGTCCACTGCGCCGTTGTGTGAGATGTCGAGAGAGCCTTGGCTGGAATCGATTTGCAGTCCGTAGCCGTAGCCGTCGAGGAAAGGGGTCAGCATCTCGCCAAGCGAGGCAGGGGACAGAACCTTGCCTCCGTGCAACGCTTCGGTCCAGCGAATAAGGTCGCCGGCTGACGAGTAAAGGTTTCCGGCTCCTGTGAGGCTGGAGAGATCGTCGTTTTCCACCCCAACCGGCCCGTCGGCGGACGGGCGGTATCCGTAGGCGCGATGCGGGACGAGGGCAGAGTTCCAATCGCAACCGGTTTCATTGAGCTGGAGCGGAGTAAAGATGCGGTCCTTGAGGAATCGACAATAGGGCTCGCCGCTTGCTTTCTCGATCACGCGACCTAGCAGCATGTAATTGATGTTGGCGTATTCGTATTTTGTGCCGGGCTGAACTCTAAGAGGTTTTGCCGGTATCCCCTTCATAAGTTCTTCCGGGGTGTGCGCGGATAACTTGAGTATCATGCTGAAGTCCACGTCAGGAATGCCGGAGGTATGTGTAAGGAGATTGCGCAGTGTGATGCTGCTCCAGGCGGCAGGAGAGTCGGGATAAAAGCGGCTGATGGGGTCGCTTGTCTTCAGCTTTCCATCCTGCTGGAGCAGGAGAATGGCGGTCGCGGTGAACTGCTTGGTCAAGGAGCCAACGCGGAAGCGCGTATCGGATGTAAACGGAATTTGCCATTCGAGATTGGCGTAGCCGTAACCGCGCTGGAAGATGACTTGGTGATCCCGGGCCACAGCCACCATGCCCATAAAGCCGTCCCGATTCTGGTAGAACTTTGCAGCTCGATCCACGCGGTCGGCTATGGAGGGTACCGCTTGCGCCGAAGCAAGCGGAAAGGCCAGCGCAACGGAGATGGGTATCGCTGAAAAGAGACATCTCATCGTATTTGGGAAAAAACCTGGCGTTCAAGCCAGTATCACCGATTTCGGAGATCTTCGGGTGGCGAGTTGGCGAAGCTCGCTGCTGGGCGGTTAGGGATCGGAACGAATTGTCTCTGGACGGGGCATGGACCGGAGCTTTAGCGTGGTGAGGTGCCCAGGAGGGTCGATGCGACGCCGTGATTTTGTCCGCGCCGTAATTGCTGTAGGTGCTGCTCCGAAGCTGCTGTTGAGCCAACAGGCCGCCAATCCCGCTCCGCCGCTGCCGGCGCCGACGCCGTGGCTGCTCGGGTTGAACTCGAAAACGCCGATTCCACACGTGGAGGCAGCGGACCAGGTAGCTGTAGCGCAGCTGCGCTTCTTTTCACCTCAGCAGATCGCGACGTTGACGCGGCTGAGCGACGCGCTGATGCCGCCGATGGGCGACAAGCCGGGAGCCGTGAAGGCGCAAACGCCAATGTTTCTCGATTTCTTGATTGGCGACTCGCCGGATGTACGCAAGCAAGTGTACAGCGAGGGCCTCGACTGGCTGGATGCGGAGGCGAAGAAGAAGTTCAACATGGAGTTTGCGAAGTTGAGCGACGCGCAGGTGGATGAGCTGCTGAAGCCGTGGCTGCGCACCTGGATGAACGATCATCCACCTGAGGAGAAGCACGCGGACTTCCTCAACATTGCGCACGACGATATTCGCACGGCGACAGTGAATTCGGAGGCATGGTTTGCAGTGCCTGAAGTGGGGGCGGAGCCGAGGACGGCGGTGGAGCTTTACTGGTCGCCTATCGAGCCGGATGTTTCACTCGAGAAGGCGGACTGTGCGCATGTGCCGCCGCATGTGCAGGCCGCACCCAAGGCGGGTCATCCGATGCCGTCGTATCCACGGTAGAGACAGGGACTAGAGAATAGGGAAGAACCACTACAACGATGCTGAATGAAACGTATGACGTGCTGATTATCGGGTCGGGGCATGCCGGGGGAATGGCTGCGAAGATTCTGACCGAGTATGGGATTCGCTGCCTGATGCTGAATGCGGGGCCGGTGGCTGATGTGAGCCACGACGCGGAGAAGAAGCCTGCGTATGAGCTGCCGTTTCGCGGGTTTCGTCCGCCCGGGCGGCTGGAGCACGTGTTTCAGTCAAACGAGTTCAACGCGAATGTGTGGGTGGATGAGCAGGAGGTTCCATACACGTTTGAAAACGATCAGCCGTACAACTGGGTGCGGGTGCGGTTGTTTGGCGGTCGGTCGTTGTTCTGGTCGCGGCAGTCGTTCCGCTTGAGCGATTACGAGTTCAAGGCGAAGTCGCGGGATGGATTCGGTGAGGACTGGCCGATCAATCATGCTGATCTGGCTCCGTATTACTCGCGCGTGGAGGGCATCTTTTGTGTGAAGGGTGCACTGGATGGGCCGCTGCAGATGCCGAATGGGAATTTCATTCTTGATGACTCGCCGTGGTGTTCGGCGATGCAGCGGTTTATGGATGTGGCCAATCCGAAGGGAATTCCGGTGTGCAAGCAAAGGGCGGCGCAGGGACGCGACGGTCTGGCAAGCTCAGTGAACCTGTTGCTGCCGGATGCGGAGAGCACGGGAAAGCTCACCTCCATTGCGAATGCCGTGGTCCGCGAAATTACGGTCGACAAGAATACGGGATTGCCGAATGGATGCAACTTCGTAGATCGGCTGTCGCATCGCGAGATGAGCGTGAAGGCGCGCGTGGTGGTGCTGGCGGCGGGAACGCTGGAGAGCACGCGGCTGCTGTTGAATTCGAAGCTGGCGAATTCAAGTGGCCTGGTGGGTAGATATTTGATGGATCAAATTTATGGCGCGGGCGTGGTGTGCTCGGTTCCCGAAGCGCGCAACGGAAAGAGCAAAGGAGTGATGGGTTCGTCGGCGATCATTCCGCGATTCCGCAACATCGATACAAAGAGTGACAAGTTTCTGCGCGGATATGCGTTCAACACGACGGCATCGACCGGGGGAGTGGGTGCGCGGAATTTTGCGGCGTACGGGGCGGAGTTGCAGCGCAAGATGGACGAGTACCACGGCAGCGGCTTCTACATGTCAATCATGGGCGAGGTGCTGGGGCGGTACGAGAATCATGTGCGAATTGATCCAGATCGCAAAGATGCGTGGGGGATTCCGGTGTTGCACGTGGATACGAAGTACACCGAAAACGAATTCAACATGGCGAAGGATGCGGTGGACACGGCGTGCGAGCTAGTGGAGGCGGCGCGGTTCGAAGTGTTGTCGAAGAACGACAAGCCGAATCCACCGGGATACAGCATTCACGAAGTGGGCACGTGCCGGATGGGGAATGATCCGAAGAAGAGCGTGCTGAACAAGTTCAGTCAGTCGCATGACCACAAAAACCTGTTTGTGGTGGATGGCGCACAGTTTACGAGCGCCGGATGGCAGAATCCGACCATGACGATCTTGTCACTGTCGATGCGGGCGTCGGAATACCTGGCAGGCGAGATGCTCCGGCAGAACATTTGAAATCGCGACATATCGACCAAAGATCACGCTAATCCCAACAATGTTTGTGAGATAGGAACCTTGAGTGTTGCTGCGGACAGGCTTCACTTGGATGAGGTGGCGCGTCTAAGGAATAATTGGTGTGGGAGCGGTTTGAGGCTTTGACCATCACCCGGTGGATGTCCGGGAGGGCCTTCCCTGGGTTGCGGCCCCCGATGAGGAGTAAGTGGAATCGGTTTTGACTGAATTGGAAGCTGCGCTTGGGCATGCCTTTGGTAACCCGGAGTTGCTGATGTGCGCGCTGACCCATCGATCGCTGGCGAATCAGCAAATCCAGGAGAGCGGCGCCGACACCACCGCAGCAGCAATGGATAACGAACGACTTGAATTTCTGGGCGATGCTGTTCTGGGCCTTGTGGTGGGAGAGGCGCTCTTTGTGAGCCATCCCGAGTGGCAGGAGGGCGAACTTACGCGGGTGCGCGCGCAACTGGTGAGCCGGCAGCACATGGCTAAGGTGGCGAAGGCTATTTCGCTCGGCGATCACTTGCGCCTGAGTCGTGGCGAAGACCGCAGTGGATTGCGACGGAAGAGCACCGTGCTATCCAACACTATGGAGGCGGTAATCGGCGCGCTTTTTCTGGACGGAGGTCTCGAGTCGGTGCGAGCTTTTGCGCGCCGTTATGTCACGGGCGATGCGGTAGAGCGGCTGGCGGAGCAGTTGCGGTCGGGAGCGGCGTTGGGCAACTATAAGTCGGCGCTGCAGGAGCGATTGCAGGCCGAAAGGGCCGGGGCTCCAGTCTACAAGGTGAAAAGCGAAAGCGGTCCCGATCATCGCAAGCGGTTTCTAGTCGAGGTACGGTTAAAGGCGGCAGAAGGCGAATCGGGCAAGCCGCTGGCCCGCGGAACGGGCACCACGAAGAAACATGCAGAGCAGGATGCTGCACGGCGCGCGCTGGCACGGCTGACGAGCACCACGATGACATGGAACGATGATGCCGAAATTGCACTTGAGGAGGCCGAAGAAACCGATTGAGTTCCCCCACTCAGTTCGCTGCTGCTCCTCCGCGGGCTGCGACTCACTTCTGGCACCACCTGCCCACAGTGCCCGAGGCACTGGCATCGCTGATGCGTACCGTGGTAGTGGCGCTGTTTCTGCTGACCTTTGTGCTGCAGCCGTTTCTCATTCCATCCGAGAGCATGGAGCACACGCTGCTGGTCGGGGATTTTTTGCTGGTAAACAAGCAGATCTTCGCGCCATCGGGGAACAAGTACAGCCTCGACCGCTGGGTGATGCCGAATCGCGATGTGGAGCGCGGCGACATCGTGGTGTTTCATCATCCCGATCCGCCTTACCTGGTGAAGCGGGTTGTGGGAGTACCTGGGGATCACATTCGCATTGAAGATGGGCGCGTGACCGTGAACGGAGCTGCGCTCGATGAGCCATATGTTGCTTTCGAGCCTGCTGCGCCCAACCCGTTCCGGGACAATTTTCCTGCGCAGGTCTACACCGATCCCAATATCGATCCGATTTGGTGGCGGCAACTGCAGGGCCTTACGCAGAACGGCGAACTGGTTGTGCCGCCCGGCGAGTACTTCATGCTCGGCGACAATCGTAACCACAGCAAGGATTCGCGTTTCTGGGGATTTGTGCCGCGGCAGGCTATTATTGCGCGGCCATTGGTAATCTACTTCTCGGTGCGGCGGCCATCGACAACGGATGTACAACAGGCCGCGGATGATAGACTCGGACACGATAGGGAACTCTCGGCACGCCTCGCGGCATTTGCGCGTTGGAAGCGCATATTTCGCATAGTTCATTAGAGCGGGTCCGCAGTTGATATAACCGTTTCGAACCTCGATTCAAGGTGGCTTTTTTCTCTTAGAAAAATGCCCGCTTGGCAGAAATGGCTTCGCGACATGGTAACTGCGATACCGCTGTAGCGAATCCGGAATCCGCAGAGTAGCCACCAGCCATCTGGGCACAGAGCGACAGGATGACCACAAAAAATACGCCGCCAGCCAAGACGCCTTCCGAGATTGAGTCCGCCCCCGAACAGAAACCCCACGAAGAGACGCCCTTTGAAGCGATGGCGAGTATCTGCTCAGTGCTTGTGGTGGGATTGTTCATCCTTACTTTTCTTGCCCAGAATTTTGTAATCCCATCTGGGTCGATGGAGCAGACTCTGTTGGTGGGCGATCACCTGGTGGTCGACAGGGTAACGCTCGCGCCGCCAACAAACTGGATGCCGCTGGTGCATTATCGCGAGCCGAAGCGCGGGGACATCGTGGTGTTTATCAAGCCGGGCGAATTGGATGCTGATGGCAAGCCGACGATCTTGTTCCTCGTAAAACGGCTGGTTGGTGTACCCGGCGACCACATTCATCTCCGTAACGGGATTGTGATTGTGAATGGAGTGGCGCAAAGCGAGCCGCATGCGGTGCCGACCACGCCGGAGAATTATCGCGATTACCTTGATGATTTCCCCTCAGTGCCGATGACGGTGGACCTGGGCGCAACCGAGCGGTGGGCCGTGGATATGCCAAATCATGTGATGGATGGCGACCTCGTGGTCCCACCGGGGAAGTTCTTCATGATGGGTGACAATCGCCACGACAGCCTCGACTCGCGCTTCTGGGGATTTGTTCCACGCGAGAACATCGTGGGAAGACCGCTGTTCAACTACTGGTCGTTCCTGACTCCTGAGCATCAGTTCGACGAGACCGGCGCGGGCAATACCATTGCGTGGATGGGGCACGTGGCGCTGCACTTCTTTACCGACACGCGCTGGAAGCGGACGCTGCACCTTGTACGCTAAAACACAGTTGTCAGTTGTCAGCTTACGGTTGTCAGTAAGTAAGCTGGCCCACTTGGAACTGCCTCCTGACCACTGATCAGACCATGACGGAAGAAGTGCAAGGCCGGAAACGCGCGCGATCGAAGCTGTGGATCGTGGCGATTGTGTTGACGATTCTGGTTTCCATCATCGTGATTCCGCCTTTGGTCAGCATCAATCGCTACAAAAGCCGCATAGCGCGGGCGATGTCGAATTCGCTGGGGCGGCCAGTACGTATGTCAGGGGTGGAGCTTCGGTTGCTGCCGCGGCCGGAATTCGTGATTACCGATCTAACCGTGGATGAGGATCCCTCGTATGGCGCCGAACCGGTGTTGCACGCCAGCACGGTGACGGCAGCGGTACGACTATTTTCGTTGTGGCGCGGGCGGTTGGAGATAAGCCGCATCAGCGTGGACGAAGCCAGCCTGAACCTGGTGCGGACCACCCAGGGCCGATGGAATCTGGACACCCTGTTTCGCACCGCCGCGCAGTCGCAGGGAGATGGAGCGAGGCCGACGGGCCCGGTTCCCCTGCCGTATCTTGAAGCCACCAACTCGCGTATCAACATCAAGCAGGGATTTGAAAAGCTGCCGTATTCGCTGGTGAATGCGGATCTCTCGTTCTGGGAGGAGAATCCGGGCGACTGGCGCGTACGCCTGAAGGGGCAGCCTGCGCGCACCGACGTGAGCCTCGACCAGGGCGATACGGGGATCGTGCAACTCGAAGGAAGGATGCGTCGCGCGACTGAGCTACGGCTGATGCCGGTACATGTTGAGTTGGAATGGCGCGAGGCGCAGATGGGTCAACTGAGCAGGTTGCTGATCGGCTCGGATGCGGGATGGCGAGGGGACGTGACGGCGGAGATGAAGCTCGACGGTACGCCGGATGCGGCCGATGTGACGACTCGGTTACGCGCCACGGGCGTGCATCGCGAGGAGTTTGCGCCGGTAGCGCCGCTGGACTTCGATGCCAATTGCGGGTTTGGGTATCACTACTCAGCGCGCACCATTGAGAAGCTGGTGTGCGATTCGCCGCTTGGCGACGGCCGCCTGCGCCTGGAAGGGAATTTGCCGAGCAATGGCCAGCCGAAGCTCTCGCTGGAGCTGGAGAAGATTCCGGCGCAGGCGGTTCTGGACGCTTTGCGGACGGTGCGGCAGGAACTTGGTGCTGGACTCGAGGCCGACGGAACGCTGAGCGGCAAGCTCACATACGATACGACTGCGCCGACGCCGGTTGCAGCGCCGCAGGGAAAGTTGGGTCATCGCGGCAAGAAGACGATGGCGAGAGAAGTGGCTGCGACGCCGGATCCGTTGAGCGGAAGCGTCACAGTGGATGCGCTGAAGCTGAGCGGCGGAAGCCTGAGTCAGCCAATTCAAATCCAGAAAGCTGTGTTCCAGCCGGCAGCGGGAACGAATGGGCAGGGAAGCGCTCTGGCCGGTACGGCGAATGTGCCCGCCGGAGCTCCTGTGCCGCTGGTGTTCACGGTGCGATTGACGCAGAGCGGATACCAGGTGACGGCGCGTGGGGCTGGGACGCCGGTGCGTGTTCGGCAGTTTGCTCATGCGGCGGGGTTGAAGGAGGCTGGAGCACTGGACGCGATTGCGGGCGATCCGGTGACGCTGGATCTGGCAATCGAGGGGCCATGGCTGCCTGCTCCAGACGTCTCGCTGGCAGAGAATGCGAATGTGAGCGTTTTGCCTGCGGCAGCTGCAGCCGCGAGTCAACCAGTACCCGACCGGCTGATGGGCACGGTGACGCTCCACAACGCGAACTGGAAGACGGATGCTCTCCCGACTGCAGTAGAGATAGCGCAGGCTACCCTGCACCTCGGCGGAGGCGCGAGTTTGTGGGATTCAGTTGCGTTTGCCTATGGGCCGCTCATTGGGACGGCGCGGATCGAGATTCCGGTATGCGGCGCAACGGAAGAGCCATGCGCGCCGACAGTGAATCTGGAATTTCCGACACTGGATGCCGCTGAATTTCAGACGACTTTGCTGGGTGCGGACAAAAAGGGAACTCTGTTGTCGACCGTGATTGCGCGTTTAACCCCTTCATCGACGCGCACGTGGCCCAGGTTCCAGGGAACGATAAAGGCGGATTCGCTGATGCTGGGGCCGGTGACGCTTGAGAATTTCGTTGCCGATTTAAAGGTTTCATCGGCGACGGCCGAAATCGCGAGTATTGACGCGGGGTTGTTTGGCGGGCTCATTCACTTGGCGGGGAAAGTCGAGAACGGCGACAAGCCGGCCTACTTGCTCGAAGGGGATTTCCAGAAGATGAATCCGGCTGAACTCTGCCGAGTGCTGGAGCTGAACTGCACGGGCGCGAGTTTCGATGGAGGCGGCAAGTTGGAATTGTCCGGATATGCAGGCAAAGACCTCGCGAACTCGGCGAAAGGCACGCTGCACTTCGACTGGAAGAAGGGCAGGATCAGCGGTCGCGGTGGGGAGAATATTCCGCCGGTGGTGACGCGGTTCGATCGCTGGAGCGGGAATGCCGAGATCGCGAATGGAGCCGTGACATTGAAGGAAAACCAGGTGCAGCAGGGGGCGCGCGACGGATTGGTGAACGCGTCTGTTATGTTCGGTGAGCCGCCCAGGGTGAGCTTTGCGATGCCGAAGAGTCTGGTTGCGGCGAAGAAGTAGCTGTGCCACCAGATCCCTGCGAGAGTCGCTACAATCAAGATATGGGACGCAATGTCGCCTCTTCTCCGGTCGAGATTCGCTGCAAGGGCGTTCTGTTCGACATGGACGGAATTCTCATTTCTTCCATTGGGTCAGTGGAGCGCAGTTGGACGAAGTGGGCCGAGATGCGCGGCGTGGATTCGGAGTTCGCATGCAAGACAGCGCACGGCCGTCGGGCGATCGAGACCGCGGCTCTGCTGCGACCTGATCTCGACAGTGAAGCGGAACTTCGCCTGATTGAAGATATCGAACTTGCCGATGGCAAGGGGTTGGCCGTGTTGCCGGGCGTGCTGGAAATGCTGCAGGCGCTGCCGGAGGATCGCTGGACTGTGGTGACCAGCGCAACCGAGCGTCTGGCGCGAATGCGGCTGGCACAGGCAGGGATCCCAGTTCCGGCGCGGCTCGTAACAGCAGATGATGTGACGCAGGGCAAGCCCGATCCGGCTCCATACCTAGCCGGCGCGGCATTGTTAGGGTTGCCGGCAGAGGAATGCATTGTATTTGAGGATGCCGAATCAGGGACGCTCGCGGGTCGCGCGGCGGGATGCACGGTGATCGCGACGACGTTTTCGCACGCGGCGGAGTCGTTGAGTGCCGCGCACTACCTGATCGAAGACGTCACAGGTGTGCAGGTGCGGAATCTGGCCGGCGAGCAGGGGATTGTGTTGAAGTTTAGCCCGCTCGCCGAATAGATACTACTCATTGGCTTCGATGCGGCGGCCGTGCGGGTCTTGCAAGGGGCGCGAATTCATGCGAAACAGCACTGTGAAAGCTCGCAACTGTTCGAGGCTCAAGCTAATGTCGGTTTCGAAGACGAACCAGCGCACGCCCTCCGTACAGGGCGGGGTCGAAAGGGAGCCCATGTAGGTCCAGTAGCCGCGATCCGCTGGCAGGAAGCCCCCAGCATTCACCATATCGGTCACTTTCTCCGTGGTGCCGGGCTTTTGGGGCAGATGGGGCCAGAGCATGGCCAATACGGCATTGGGATTGCCACGATCCATGACCAGGCGCACATTCACGATGGCCATTTTGCCGTCGGCGCTCTTATGAAGCAGTTCGACGCCCAAATCCGCGAGTTTGCCGCGGACAGACTCTTCGCCAGGGTGGTGAAATTCGAACTGCAGGAGCTCGTAGCGCACGCCGTTTGCAACCATGTAGCTGCCTGGGTCGACGTGAACGATTATCCTGCGTCCGTCATTCTCAATCGCGACCGGACCGCCGATATAATGAAATTCAATCGGCTGCAGAGCCTTGTTCAGATGGGCGCCGCGAATATCGATCGGGGCTTGCTCGTGTCCCTTGGAGCAAGCCTGGTATGCGGGATTCAGCCTGCCCCACGCGAGTGGCCCCGTTTTTCCGTAGTAGTCCCAGTATGTCCCGGATTGCGCCCCCGCCACAGTTGCGGCGAGTCCCAAAGTCAGAGCGGCAACACAATAAAAGCGCATGTTCTCTCCTCTGTAAAAAAGACGAGTAAGGGTACCGAGTGATTCTAAAGCACGGGGGATGCTCTTAATCTACTGGGAAGGATCCACGTTTCAAGGCATTACGATCGCCAAACGCATGGTGCTCAAGCCCGGCAGCGGATCACTTTCTACTCCGACGGTGTTGTCGAAGTACAGAATCAGAAAGGCGAATTGTTCAGCTTCGAGCGCGCGAGGGCAGTCCACTAAGTCGGCGGCAATCGCTGCAGCGGCGGTCGAGTTTGGCCAGCAAGACGACATCACCGTGGTGACAATTCACTACCTGGCTGCTGGCGAACTCTCTTCGCTGCGGACGGAGCGGCTACCTGCCCCTGTATAGTACCGGCATTTGCAAACACGAAGGGACTCCGTCGCGGAGTCCCTTTGTGTTTCTTCCTCTTGCCGCCGGTCATGCAGAGGCATGCATATGATGCTCCATCTCCTCCTTGGAGACGTCGCGGGTGTGGGTGGCGAAATACCACCGGTGGCCAAAAGGATCGGTGAGACCGACGCTGCGATCGCCATAGAACTGGTCGGCGATCGGCCGAGTCACGGTTGCGCCGGCGGCGGTGGCTTGCTTGGTCGTGGCGTCCACATCGGGTACGTAGACGTGCAGGGTGATCGGCGAGCCTTTGAAGTGATCGGGGCCGTAAGCGTCCATTTGGGGGGCTTCGTCCGCCAACATGATTTTCGAATCGCCGAGTTGGATCTCGGCATGACCAATGCCGCCATCCGGCATGGGCATTCGCATGATTTCCTTGGCGTTGAAGGCACGGGCGTAGAAATCGATCGCTTCGCCGGCCTTGCCTTTGCCGATGATCAGATAAGGCGTAACGGAGTGATATCCGTCAGGAATGGGCTTCACGGATTTTGCCATGGGGGAACCTCCGGTTTTCACGTACGCAAGAGAGCCTACACCTTCAAGAAAAACATGGGAACCCTGGCAGAGTGCGAGTCGTTAAAAGAGCGTGAATTTCGCGGAACCCCGAACGAAGAATGTCCCGGATAAAAAATGGGATCCCGTTTCTGGGATCCCATGGTCTTTCGTTGACCCTTCTCTTTACTTCGCCGCCACCACGACGCCCGCCTGCTCGGCGAGTGTTGCGGCCTTGTCGGTCGCTTCCCAGGTGAACTCCGGCTCGGTACGGCCGAAGTGGCCGTATGCCGCCGTCTGCTTGTAGATGGGGCGTCGAAGATTGAGGCTCTCGATGATGCCCTTGGGCGTGAGCGAGAAGTTCTTGCGGACCAACTCCGTCAGTTTGGATTCTCCGACCTTGCCGGTGCCAAAGGTGTCGATGCGCACGCTAACAGGCTCGGCAACGCCGATGGCGTAGGCGAGCTGCACTTCGGCCTTGTCAGCTAGGCCGGCAGCCACGATGTTCTTGGCGATGTAGCGCGCAACATACGCTGCCGAGCGATCGACCTTGGTTGGGTCTTTGCCCGAGAATGCTCCGCCGCCGTGACGCCCGGCTCCGCCATAAGAATCGACGATGATCTTGCGGCCGGTGAGGCCGGTGTCGCCCATCGGGCCGCCGATAACAAACCGTCCAGTCGGATTGATGTGGTACTTGGTGTGCTCGTCGAGCCACTTGGCGGGAAGCACTGCCTGGATGACATGCTTGAGGACGTCGGCGTGCAGCTCGTCGTTGCCGATGGTCTCGGCGTGCTGGCTGGAGATGACGACGGCGTCGATGCGGGCTGGCTTGCCGTTCTCATCGTACTCGATGGTGACCTGGCTCTTGCCGTCGGGGCGGAGATACGGCAACTTGCCGTTCTTGCGCACCTTGCTGAGCTGGCGGGTGAGCTTGTGAGCCATCGAGATGGCCGCGGGCATCAGTTCGGGCGTCTCGTTAACGGCGTAGCCGAACATCATTCCCTGGTCGCCGGCGCCGCCAGTGTCGACGCCCTGCGCGATATCGCCCGACTGTTTGTTGATAGTCGAGATCACGGCGCAGGTGTTGGAGTCGAAACCGTAAACGGCGTTGTCGTACCCGATGGAAGCGACGACTCCGCGCACGAGGCTTTGAAAATCCACGTAGGCCTTGGTGGTGATTTCACCAGCGATGACGACGAGGCCGGTTGCGGTTAGCGTTTCTGCTGCCACACGGCTGTATGGATCCTGTTCGAGACAAGCGTCCAGGATGGCATCGGAGACCTGGTCGGCAATTTTGTCGGGATGACCTTCCGTGACCGATTCAGAGGTAAACAAAAAACGATCGCTCAACTTCGCATTCCTCCCCATTGAAGGGATTCAAGTGATTGCCTGCCGCAAGTGGCTGAAGACGCTCGATAGGCCGTCGCGATTTTTTCGAACGGCAGCGGGAGACAACGCGCTTCGGCAGGCCGAGGCCAAACCGGCGCATCTGTCTATGGTAATTGGAGAAAGGCTGCAGGGCAAAGGGGCTCAGCGAATGGGGATTGGCGGGCGGTCAGCGGCGGATTGTGAGGGGTTAGCGGGGGACGGGCCGAATACGCCAATCGGAATCCTGGCCTTCCTGGGAGCTGAGCAAAATGTTTCTTGGCTGTCGGTTAACGAAAGAGTTAACGGTGATGAGGGTGTACCCGTTTGGCTATGGGTTTGGTTGGCGATGGCGGCAGCGGAGGCAGTCCTGCGATGGCGAGCAGAAGCTTGTTCGCAGCATTGAAGAGGTTCAAATGAGTGTCCACAGGACCGTCGGTGGCGGCCAGAAAGATTGCGGTGCGCCGAGCGTGGTTAATGGCGATATAAGTCTCGAAGCCCGCTCCGCCACCGGTCTTTTGGATGATGTGCGACGGAGAATCGACGGGCAGGATGTGAATCCAGCCTAGACCGATGCCAGTGGGCTGGCCGGCGTGGTCGAGTCCCTTTTGGCTCACAAGATTCGAAGGAAGGACGTAGACCGCTTGGGCAGGCGCGTCCTGCGCGGAGATGCCTGAGTCATCACTCCGGAGCAGGTATTTGAGCCAGATCGCCATATCCGTTGCGGTGGAGTAGAGGCCGGAACTGCCGGCCGTGGCCTCTGTGGTCGTGCAGGGTCCGTCCTCGTGGGCGCTGATAAGCAGCTGCCTGCATTGCTCGGCGTTGGGAAAGAACGTCGTTTGCTGCATGTGGAGCGGCTTGAGAGTGCGCTCGTAAAGAAGGGCAGCGTACTGCATGTGTGTAGCGGACTGAAGGGCATCGCTGAGGAAATCGAAGGTCACGTTCGAATAGAGGGCGGCGTTGCCAGGCGTGCTTCGAAGACGTTGGTTCGGCAACCAGCGCCATCGAGTGCGATAGCCGGGGAACGTGAAGTGCGACGTGTTGGGAGGGGCATTGCCCAGTTCTCGTGGGAGGCCGGATGTATGTGTCGCCATATCGACCAGAGTGATGGGACGAACGCGTTTTGGCACAACAACGCCGCGCGGGACGTAGCGCTGCAGTGGATCGTTCAGTTGCAACGTCTTGTCGGCAACGAGTTTGCTGAGAACGTCCGTGGTAAAGATTTTTGTGAGCGAGCAGAGCCGTAGCAGGGAGTCTTGGGTCGGAAGCTGATGCGAGTTGGGCGCAGTCTCGCCATATCCGCGGAAGAAGACCTGATCGTCGCGAACGACCACGAGAACCATACCCGTGGAGCCGGACTGAAAAAAGAGATCTGAGCCGAGAGCACCAGCGGATTGGAGATCGGGAAGCGGCGCCTGCGCAAGAGCAGACATAGAGCGCAGTGCAAAGAGGATGACGAGCAGCGTCAGCAGAAACTTAATGTGGCTCATTCTTTTTTGTAATTCTCAGGGTACAAAACGGAGCGTGTTTTGAAGACAAAAAACGCAGACCTGCCGAGAGGTGGAATACATACGGACACAATGGCCCTTTTGCGGAATCTAAAGCACCCGGGACTCGGCTTCGAAGCACTGAGGAAAGACATGCTGAAATCGAGTTGCGAGGAGCCTGTTGGGTGATTGGTGATTGTGCGCAGGACAGATCGATTGGCTGAGATGCTAGCGCCGCGTCCAGGAGGCCAGGTGGGCGATAACGGCGTTGGCCTTTTGCGGGAGCGGGAGCACTGAGCTCCACCAGCCGGCGCGGACGCCGAAGTACCGGACAGTAAGGAAGCCGAGCACGGTGACCACGGCTACCAAGGCAAACGCGCCGAGCCAGCGGAGACGCTGTTCCATAGCCTCGCGACGTTCCATGCGCTCCTTGCCGACATTGGAGGCGAAGGTGGCCCAGCCGTCAGCTGCCGGGTCGACGGGTGCGCCCTTTTCGTAGGAGGCTTTGAGGAAGCGGTCTGTCCAATCGCGGGTATCTAAGCCGAGCGCGCTCACGTAGCCGCGAACGATGCCTTTACTGAGGATTCCACCGGGCAATTGCTGGTAGCGATCCTGCTCCAGCGCGACCAGGTGGCGTTGGCTGATCTTGGTGACCGCAGTGATCTGTTCGAGCGCGATGCCGCGCGAAATTCGCTGCGTCCGAAGCTCTTCCCCAAAAGTACTCATTTGGTAACCAGTCCCGACATCATAGCCCGAGGTATTTCCACAGGCAAGTTACTTATGGCATTGCACGATTGGAATTACTGTATCACCCTTTCTTATCATCGAGCTAGAGGGGTGAAAAGTGAGTGGCATCACCGAATCTTGTGCAAAACGCCGCAGAAACTGTGAAGTGGTTATCGGCCGAGCTGTAAGCGGCATGAACTAAGGAAAGCTGAAGAGATGGCTGATACCCTAGGAAGAAGGCCGTGAATCACTTACCCGGTCCTCCCGGAGCGGTATCCAAACCGATGAATAAGCTCGTGATTTCCAACCTGTTGCATCGCCCATTGCGATCCCTGATCAGTATTACGGCGGTCGCGATTGAAGTGATCATGATCTTGTCGATCGTGGGCATTTTTATGGGGATGCTGAACGACACGAAGCAACGTACCAACGGGATTGGGGCGGACCTGATGATGCGGGCGTCAAATACCAGCATCATGAATGGCGTGGGCGGAGCTACGATGAACGTAAAAATCGCCGATGTAATTCAAAAGCTGCCCCACGTTGCGGTGGTCGCGCCGGCCAACGCACATTTGAATACCCAGGGCTCAATTGAAGTCCTGTATGGCATCGATTACGAGAGCTTCAATGCGCTGAGGCCATTTGTTTTTCTCTCCGGTGGTCGATTCAAAGGCCCGAATGATGCAGTTGTCGATGACATATTCGCGAGTTCCCGAAATCCGCAGACAGGTAAGGAATATGCGGTGGGCGATACGGTAAGCATTCTGAATCATCCTTTTCGGATATGCGGAATCGTGGAACATGGAAAGGGAGGTCGTAAGCTTATCCCGCTGGAAACGATGAACGACATGACGGGGACAACGGGAAAAGCCTCGATCTTCTACATCAAGACCGATGACCCGTCGAACGACCAGGCAGTCATCGACGAGATCCGTGCGACCAGGGGTTTGGAAGACTACCCCGTGCAGACGATGCAGGAGTGGATGTCGGAGATGACGCCGGATAAACTGCCCGGCTTCAACCTTGCGCTTAGAGTTGTTACGGGAATCGCGGTAATTGTCGGATTCCTTGTGATTTTCCAGTCCATGTACACCGCCGTGCTGGAGCGCACGCGTGAGATTGGGATCCTGAAGTCGTTAGGTTCGTCGAAGCTGATGATTGTGAGCGTCGTGCTGCGCGAAACGGCTGTGATGGCGATTGCGGGCGTTGCCCTCGGGATTGTCGGGACCTACCTGATACGCATCCTGCTTTTGCACGTGTTCCCGACCCAGCATTTCGAGATCACCTCCGAGTGGCTGGTGCGCGGTGCGGCGATCGCATTTGTCGGAGCATTGTTTGGTTCGCTGTACCCTGCCTGGATGGCCGCACGCAAGGATCCGATCGACGCGCTGGCGTACGAATAGAATCCTGGCTCGCCGCTGCGAGAGAGGCCGGCTCCCTGCTCACGGCTCGAACTCTCTGGGAACTCTCACGCTATACTTTGTTTCATCCCCTGCAACAAAGTTTCGCGAGATCTTCTGCATTGGCGGAGTGATATCTATTGGCGATCGTCTCTAAACGCTGTCTGTACGCGGTTTGGGTAGTTTTGATCGGCGCGTTTGCGGTGCTTCATGCGCTGAATCTCGCGGCCGATTTTCCCAATCACACCCCCTGGCATATCGACTGGGCCAAGTACACCGATGAAGGCTGGTACGGGAATGCAGCGATTCGCGCACATCTTTTCGGGCACTGGTATGTACCCGGGGATTTCAACCCTGCGCCCGCAGTTCCTGTGTGGCCGTTTCTTGAGTGGATTCTGTTTTTCTTCACAGGAGTGTCGGTAGAAGCGGCGCGCGGGCTGGCTGTGGCGTTCTTCTTTGCCAACCTTGTCCTGTGCTACACGCTGTTGCGGCCGCGCGGGCCGAAGTGGATGGCGTTGCTGGCCCTGACGCTGATGGTGACAAGTCCGTTTCTCTATTGCTTCAGCAGGCTGGCGATTCTGGAGCCGATGTTGACCACCCTTTTGCTGGCTGCGCTGAACCTGGCAGTGCGCCTGCCACGCATGGGCCGGCCCGTGGCTGCATCGGCGGTCGTCGGAGTGTTGTTCACCCTGATGATGTTGACGAAGACGACGGCAATATTTTTGTTGCCGGCGATTGCCTGGGCAATCTTTGCGACGTTTCATGAAAGCCAGGGCAGCCCCGCTGATGCGCGATCAGGTTTTGGGGCGTGGTTTCGCCCGTGTGCTGTGCGTTGTGCGGCCATGTCATTCGGGGTGTTTGTGGTGACATTTAGCGCATGGATGACGCTGGTGGTAGCGCTTGGCTACTTCGGCGATTACAAATATCTTCTCTTCATTAATAAGTACGTGAAGCCAACGGAATTCTATTGGCCGCTATTGAGCTTCTGGTGGTCGATTCGCGGATTGATCTGGATTGACCATCTTCTGATTCCACTCTGCGAGGTGCTGATTGGTATTGTGTTGGCGGTCGCGCTGATCTCGCGCGATGGAGCGGGGAAGAGGGCTGCGCTGCTGCTCGATCCCGTGTTTGGTGCGTCAATATTGGCGGCCGGCGGCTACATCCTGTTCATGACCTACCAGAATCACCCACAGCCGCGATATTTTGCGCTGGTCGCCGTGTTTTGTTTTTTGATTGTTGCCATGAGTGCGGCGGAGTTGGTTGCACAAGTGGGGTCGGTACGGTTATTGGGCTGGGGCGCGATTGCCGTGATGGCGATTGCCACCATCGCGAATGTTGCGCAGACGGTGACTTTCGCGGCGCATCCCGAATATACGTTTGTCACGGCGGCGCGGCAGCTCACGGCGTACATCGATCAGCATCCCAACGGGAACCGGCTGCTGGTATCGATCAGCGGGGACGAGATCTCGCTCATCTCGCATGTACAAGCGCTATGCGACGACTTCAGCATGCGCACGCCGGCATATCCTGACGTGGGTACGAAGCTGGCGATTTACAAGCCGGGCTGGTGGGCCACCTGGAACGACATCGATCCTGGGACGCTTGAGGATATTCACACCCATTATTCGTTGGAACAGGTGGCGAGTTTCAAGGCGTTCGACGACCCGGAGCGTAATGTCTTGGTGCTTTTCAAATTGCACCCGTTGCCCGGCGGACAAGTTAGACTCATCGATGGCGCTAGTCTGCAGGAGCCCATGCCCGAAGACAAGATTTACATCCCCCTCGAATAGCGCTGTTTCTTACTCCCTATTCCCTGTCTTTACGGTCTTCCGATCATCACTTCGGTTGCCTTAATGAGGGCGATGGCTTGTTCGCCGGGCTTCAATTCAAGTTCACGGACGGCGTCGGAGGTGATGATGGCGGTGATACGCTGATCGCCGATGGCGAGAACCACCTTGGCCAGGAGTCCGTCAACCTTGACCTCGACGATGCAGCCGGAAAGCTGGTTGCGTCCGCTGATACGCGATGCCCCGAGATGCGCCGAGCCCGTGGGAAGGAATTCCTGGAGCGCGCTCATAGGGATGCGATGGTGGCCGCCGGGAGTCTTGATGGTTTGAATGCGGCCGGCGAGGATCCAATGTTTTAGCGCAGGGTAACTGATGCCGAGCTTTTCGGCGGCCTGGCGGGGCGTCAAAAGTGTAGACGAGCTCATGCTGTATTGATAGACTCCTGCCCGCCGTATCGACAAGTGGTGTTCAATTCTGGTTGAGGTCGAGTAGTTTTTCCCAACTAAAATGCGCTTCGGAAGCTTGTGACTGCAATCACTCGACAGCGTTTGGCACGGATGATAGGCTTCCGGGTGACTTTGAGCCGGGACTCTTACGGGTCGCTATTTTCCGCAGGGGTGGCGAACCGAAGGTCGTTGGGTCGCGATCATCGGACTGCCTGTAAAACGGCAACCAAGAATTTACCATGGAGGACTTGTGACAGCACAGGACTGCGTCTACTTTTTTCCGGCCGTGAGCGTTCTATCGCTTGTTGTGGCCTTTTTCTACGCACGCCAGGGGACTGGCTCGGACCAGGGGATGCCGGATATACAGAAGATCGCTGGCGCCATCAGGCAACGCGCTGAAGCCTTCCTGAAGCGGAAGTACAAGACCGTGACGGCCGGCCTTGGCTTGGGCCTGCTGCTTCCCACATTCGCGTATGCGCAGCCCGAACACGCGGGCGGAGGCGAAGCCAACCTCGTGCTGCCGGATTTGTCGACCGTGAATTTTCTCGGCATGAACGGACATGCCCTTCTGATGATCGGTTTACTCTTCTGCGTCGGCGGTCTGTTGTTCGGCCTGGCGATCTATGTGCAGTTGAAAAACCTGCCCGTGCATCGCTCGATGCGCGACATTTCCGAGCTCATCTACGAGACGTGCAAGACATATCTGGTGACGCAGGGCAAGTTCATTCTTCTGCTTTGGGCGTTCATCGCGGTAATTATCTCGCTGTACTTCGGCTATCTGGCGCCGGTTCCGGGAAAATCGATCGCGGTTACGCTACCGATCATTTTGTTGTTTTCGCTCGTCGGTATCGCGGGCAGCTACGGGGTGGCGTGGTTCGGGATTCGCGTAAACACATTTGCGAACTCGCGGACGGCATTTGCAGGACTGCGGGGCAAACCGTATCCACTCTTTGCGATTCCGCTGAAGGCGGGCATGAGCATTGGCATGTTGCTGATCTCGGTCGAACTGCTCATCATGCTGTTCATCCTTCTGTTTGTGCCGCGCGATTATGCGGGCCCATGTTTCATTGGCTTCGCGATTGGTGAAAGCCTTGGCGCCGCGGCCCTGCGTATTGCCGGCGGCATTTTCACCAAGATCGCCGACATCGGCTCCGACCTGATGAAGATCGTCTTCAAGATCAAGGAAGACGATGCGCGCAATCCCGGTGTAATCGCCGACTGTACAGGTGATAACGCGGGCGACTCCGTCGGCCCCAGCGCCGACGGCTTTGAAACCTACGGCGTCACCGGCGTGGCCCTGATCACCTTCATCCTGCTGGCGGTCAAGGATCCGACGACGCAGGTGCAACTGCTGGTATGGATCTTCGTGATGCGCGTGGCCATGCTTGTATCGAGTTCGGCCGCCTACTTCCTGAACGGCGCAATCGCTCACGCGAAATATGCGAACTCCGACGAGATGGACTTTGAGGCGCCGTTGACCTCGCTGGTATGGATCACATCCATCGTTTCCATCGTCCTGACCTATATCGTGTCGTTCTACATGATCCCAACTCTCGGGGACGGAACGCTCTGGTGGAAGCTGGCTTCCATTATTTCGTGCGGAACCCTGGCGGGCGCGCTCATACCCGAACTGGTCAAGGTTTTCACTTCAACCAACTCGAGCCACGTCCAGGAAATCGTGACATCCGCGAAGGAAGGCGGAGCTTCGCTGGGGATCTTGTCGGGAATCGTGGCCGGCAATATGTCGGCTTACTGGCTGGGACTCAGCATGGTCGCGCTGATGGGACTGGGCTATTACTTCAGCACCGGTCCGTCGATGGCGGTCCTCATGCTTGCTCCGGCCGTCTTTGCGTTTGGCCTCGTTGCGTTCGGCTTCCTGGGCATGGGCCCGGTCACGATTGCAGTGGACTCCTATGGGCCGGTTACCGACAATGCTCAATCCGTTTACGAGTTGTCGCTGATTGAAGAGGTTCCCAACATCGAAGCTGAGTTGAAGAAGGAGTACGGCATCGACGCGAAGTTCGAACGCGCCAAACACCTGCTGGAAGCCAACGATGGAGCCGGCAATACATTCAAGGCTACAGCTAAGCCGGTTCTGATCGGCACAGCCGTGGTGGGCGCAACCACCATGACTTTCTCGATCATCATGGCCCTGACCCATGGACTGACCGAAAACGTCGCTAAGCTTTCCTTGCTGCACGCTCCCTTCATGCTCGGGTTGATCTGCGGTGGCGCGGTCATCTACTGGTTTGCCGGCGCTTCCATGCAGGCGGTCACCACCGGCGCTTACCGCGCGGTAGAGTTCATCAAGGCGAACATCCATCTCGAAGGTGCGGAGAAAGCCTCCGTCACTGACAGCAAGAAGGTGGTAGAGATTTGCACGAAGTACGCGCAGAAGGGAATGTTCAACATCTTTCTCGCCGTCTTCTTCTCTACGCTTGCTTTTGCATTCATGGAGCCGTTCTTGTTTGTCGGGTACCTGTTCTCGATTGCGATCTTCGGCCTTTACCAGGCGATCTTCATGGCGAATGCCGGCGGCGCCTGGGACAATGCAAAGAAAGTCGTAGAGGTCGACCTGAAACAGAAGGGGACACCTCTGCACGACGCAACCGTGATCGGGGACACCGTCGGCGATCCGTTCAAAGACACTTCGTCGGTGGCAATGAACCCGATTATCAAATTCACGACGTTGTTCGGATTACTTGCCGTCGAGCTTGCGGTGACGCTCAGTTCGAACAATCCGCTGCTCACACACGTGCTCGCAGTCGCATTCTTCCTGGTGTCGATGTTCTTTGTGCACAGATCGTTCTATGGCATGAGGATCGACTCCAAGGAAAGCAACTGATTCCGGTGCTTTAAATCGCGAAACTTGCTTGGCCATCTTCTGTTGCATCCGCGACCGAAGAATACAACTTAGCCATAATGCGACTGGACAACCAGTGCAACAGCCCTGCGCGGTGCGCAGGGCTGTTGCGTCTTCCGTCACCTTTTGAAGTGGCGGCACCATGCTAAGATGCTGGCGCAATTCATTGACCCGTGAAATCAGTGCCAGTATTGGCGCATTCTTGTGTCCCGATTGATGTGGCTTGGGGTGAACTGTGAATCTTTGCAAGCGGATTTGGTTGACTATTCCGTTGTTGGCGCTGTCTTTTTCGCTGCGTATAGCTGCGCAGAAATTTCAGGAACCTACGAAGGAAGAGCTTCAGATGACTTCCGATCCGAAGGCTCCGGACGCGCCGGCGGTCTTTCTGGATCGCGAAGAGACGACCAATAACCAGAATCATTACACCAGCGCTTACGCGCGCATCAAGGTGCTTACAGAAAAGGGCAAGGAGTGGGCGACGGTAAAGGTCCCCTATGACCCCGAGTCTTCGGCGACGCCAATTATCGAAGGCCGGACGATTCACCCTGACGGGACTGTGATCCCGCTGATTGGCAAAGCATCTGAACTGCTGCTTTTCAAGAGCAACGAAGATCAGGTCAAAGCAGCTTTCTTTACGATGCCCAACGTCGAGGTAGGCAGCATCCTGGAATACCGCTGGACGGTTCCCCTCACTGGTATCAAATTGCACGGGTTTTCGGGGGGACCGGCGGACGAATATGTTGGATCAGAACTTGCGATGACCATTCCTGATTGGAAAGTACAGCAGGAAATCTTTGTACATCGGGAGCACTTCTATTTTGATCCGTTCGGCATAGCCAGCGTTGAATACATCGTGGATGGCGAGAGAGCAAACCATCTTCTGTATACGGAACATCTTCCTGCCGGAGTTCATGTGGTGCAAAGCGCCAGGGGAGACTTCACACTGGACATTCGCGATGTACCTGCGATCAGGCGAGAGACCGACTCGCTCCCGACCAATAGCCTGGTCTACAAGGTTGGTTTCTATTTCACGCCTTACTCCTCACCCTCCGAGTACTGGGAAAATGAGGGTAAGCGGCTTGCAAAGAAATTAGACCGGTACGCACATGAGTCTTCGCAGATCAAAGAGGCAGTTGCCGGGATCGTTGCCGCGACAGATGGCCCCGAAGCCAGGGCGCGCAAGATCTACGACGCCGTTCAGGCGCTCGACAACACGGACTTCTCGCGGGCAAAGAGCCAATCGGAACGGAAGCAACTGCACCTGCGAAAGGAATTGAAGAACGCAGATCAAGTGTGGAACGAGAAAAGCGGATCGGGAAATGATCTTGCGGCTCTCTACCTGGCTTTAGCGCGGGCGGCAGGCTTGGATGTGTATGGCGTGACGGTCGTCGATCGAGGCGAGAGAATTTTCGATGCGAATTACCTCTCAGTGCACCAACTCGATGCGCTTCTGATCGATCTGCGGATTGACGGGAAAGAGGTCTATCTTGATCCGGGTGAAAAGCTCTGTCCATTTGGCCAGCTTCACTGGTCGCATGCACTGGCAGGCGGAATTGCGGAGAATGTAAAAGGCCTGATCGTGACTCCGCAGAACCTGAGCAAGGATGGAATCACGGCGCATAATGCGGATCTGACGCTCGATCCCCTCGGGAACGTGAAGGGCAGTGTGAAGATCATCATGAACGGCCCGGAGGCACTGAGGTGGCGGCAACTCAATCTGACCAGTAGCCCTGAAGAGGTGAAGCATCAATTCAATGAGATGCTTCGAGGTTTGTTGCCGCAGGGAATTTCGGGAGAAGTGGATCACTTCCAGGGGCTCGAAAGCTCCGTAACGAACCTGGGTGCATTCGTTACTGTGGCAGGACAACTGGGAACCATGACCGGTAAGCGTATTACCATCCCAGCCTTCTTCTTCAACTCGATCTCGAAGACGCAATTTGTAAACGATGCAAAACGTGAGTCTGCCATCGACCTTCACTACGCGGAGCAGGTGATTGATGATGTTGTGTACCACTTGCCTGTCGGTTTCACGGTGGAAGGGGCGCCGCCGGCGGTGCAACTGCCATGGTCGAACCGGGCGGCATTGGTGGTGCAGACCACTTCTGTTCCCGGAACGATCGAGGTGAAGCAGATTTTTGCACGTGCATTTGTGTTGCTCGATCCCAGTGAGTTTTCGTCGCTGCCCGACTTTTATCGGAAGATCGCAACGACGGATCAGCAAGAGCTGATTCTCGCAAAAGGCGCAATAGCGACAGGGAACTAGGAAGCCTGCCTGAAGCACGTCGATCCTCAACAAGTGCAACCCTGAAGTTGCGCAAGACTCTTGATCTGGTGTCCAACGTCGTCGAAGTTAGCCGGGTCGAGCCAGGCTTCGAATGCGGTTTTGCGGGCAGGCCATTCGCTGTCGAGCATGGAGAACCATGCGGTGTCGCGGTTCCGCCCTTTGATTACCATGTGCTGGCGAAAGATACCTTCGAAGGTGAACCCGAGGCGCTGGGCGGCGCGGCGCGAGGGTGCATTGTTGGTGTTGCACTTCCACTCATAGCGGCGATAGCCCAGGTCTTCGAAGATGTGGCGGGCCATCAGGTACATCGCCTCCGTCGCTGCGATGGTGCGTTGCAGCGAGGGAGTGAGCAGGATGTTGCCAACTTCGATCGCGCCGTTTGCCGGATCCATGCGCATGTAGCTGGCGTAGCCGGCAACGTATTCGGTTGTCTGAGGCACAATGGCGAAAAACACCGCGCCGGAACCTGTCTGCTTCTCCTCAAGCGCACGACACAGGGCGGCCTCGTCGGGATAAGGGCCGTCTGCCAGGTAGGTCCAGACCTCGTCGTGGCCTTGTACGGCCTGCCAGAGGTCCGCGGTATGCCGTACTGCGTTCAATGGTTCCAGCGTGACATGGAGGCCGTGGAGAGGTACGGGTCGCGGAAGCGGGACCGGACTCCAGAGGGATAGGTCTTGCGGCGATTCGGACACGGATTCAGCCTATCAGCCGTCGAAATCCGGTCGTTGGGGGGAGCCTGAAGAGTAACGTCCGGCTTCTCCACATTTCAGGCGATTTCGCACAGGGAATGACAGGCAAATGCACCGTTTCTGCACCTTGTACCTGCCTCAAACGCGGACTAGGCTTGTATTTCAGAACGGGCGCAGTGGCGGGGACCGCATCTGCACTGTATTTTGGGCAAATGGCAGGCCGAAAAGTCGCATCTCACGAGCCTTTTAGAGCTTTCCACAGGCTGAATGCCTGTATTTAGCAACCGTATGCTTGAATTACCATCCAAATACAAGATGTTGTGGTTTACGGTTGACAGGCCCTACAGACAGCGCTATTTTTGCAACTGCGACTGTAAACAGACTGTAACCTTGAAGCCCGGTTTTAGGCCGCATAAGACAGAAAACCTGCGGTACAGGAAAAGCCCCCGTTTTTCCGTTCGCTGCAAGACTTAACCCCCCAATTCTGGCTGCGTTAAGACCAAGGGACAGGTATTCAAAGAAATCGCCGATGGAGAGTGAATAGATGAACGAGGCCAACCTTCAAACAACCGCTGCAGCCCTGCAAGCTCCCTATAGCCAGGGTGGCCTGACATTTTCCCGCCGTTTCTCAACCGAGGGGGTTTCCCCGTACGACGACGTCCAGTGGGAACGCCGCACGGCTTTGATCGCCGACAGCAAAGGGAACACGATTTTCGAGCAGAAGGACGTGGAGGTTCCGGCCGACTGGTCGATGACTGCGACCAACATTGTGGCTTCGAAGTATCTGCATGGCACTCTGGGCTCGCCGGAGCGGGAGACGGGCGTTCGGCAACTCGTATCGCGTGTGGCTGAGACGGTTCGAGACTGGGGTATTGCAGGCGGCTATTTCGCCAGCGCGAGCGATGCCGCCACTTTCCACGATGAACTGGCGCACATGCTGCTGACGCAGAAGGTGGCATTCAATTCGCCGGTGTGGTTCAATGTCGGCTGCGATCGGCTCGAGCCAGATGCGGCCGGGGCAAACTGGCACTGGGACCCGATGACAGGCGGCGTGGTCCACGCAGCGACAGGCTACAAGAATCCGCAATGCTCGGCCTGCTTTATCAACGCCGTCGATGACTCGATGGAAGGCATCATGGACCTGGCGCGGACTGAGGCGCTGCTGTTTAAGTACGGCTCGGGAACAGGCACGAACTTCAGTTCCTTGCGGTCAAGCCACGAAGGCGTGACAGGCGGCGGTACGGCAAGCGGACCACTCAGTTTCATGCGCGGACTCGATGCATTTGCCGGCGTCATCAAGAGCGGCGGCAAGACGCGGCGCGCCGCCAAAATGGCGATCTTGAACGTCGAGCATCCTGACATCATCGACTTCATCGAGTGCAAGGCAAAGGAAGAGCAGAAGGCTCACACGCTGATTCGGAACGGTTACGACGGATCAGGACCGGATTCGGAGGCTTTCTCTTCGATCTTCTTTCAGAACGCCAACAACTCCGTCCGCGTGACCGACGAATTCATGCGTGCGTACGAGAATGACTGTGAGTTCACGACCAAGACAGTGAAAGGTGCTAATCCGGTCAAGAGCTACAAGGCGCGCGACATCATGCGCAAGGTCGCCGAGGCCACGTGGCTATGCGGCGATCCCGGCCTGCAGTTCGACACCACCATCAATAAGTGGCACACCAGCAAGAACACGGCGCCAATCAATGCGTCGAATCCCTGCTCGGAGTACATGTTCCTAGACAACTCGGCGTGCAATCTGGCGAGCTTCAACCTGATGAAGTTCCTTACGCCGTCGGGCACTTTCAATATCCCCGAGTATCGTCACGCGATTTCCGTCGTCATCACGGCGATGGAGATCCTCGTCGACAACTCCGGATATCCGACGGAATGGATTTCGCGCAATTCGCATGACTACAGGCCGCTGGGTCTTGGATATGCCAACCTGGGAGCGTTGCTCATGTCATTCGGTCTCCCTTATGACTCCGCTGCCGGACGCGATCTGGCTGCCGCGATGACGGCGATCATGTGCGGACAGGCTTATCTACAGTCGGCTGTGATAGCGGCCAATTGCCCGCCGCTGGCCTCGGCCACACCGCTCACCGCAAGCGTGGAGCGCCAGGGTGGAGCATGCCCCGGCTTCTACGTGAATCGTGAACCGTTCCTCAACGTGATTCGCATGCATCGCTCTGAAGTGAACAACATCGGCAAGTCCCGCACCAGCGGAGAGCCGTTCCTTGTGCCCCAGCTCGAAGCGCTGATCGATGCGAGCCGCGATTGCTGGGATATGGCTCTCTCCTATGGCGAGCGCTACGGCTATCGCAACTCGCAGACCACCGTGTTGGCACCGACCGGCACCATCGGCTTCATGATGGATTGCGATACCACCGGCATCGAGCCTGACCTCGCACTCGTAAAGTACAAGAAGCTGGTCGGCGGCGGCATGATCAAGATCGTCAACAATACTGTTCCGGCTGCGCTGTTCAAGCTAGGCTACAACAACGACCAGGTTGATGCCATCGTCAGCTACATCGATGCGACCGGAACCATTGAAGGCGCGCCGGGCATCAAGCCTGAGCATCTCTCGGTATTCGATTGCAGCTTCAAGCCGGCGAAGGGTACGCGCTCAATCAACTACATGGGCCACATCAAAATGATGGCCGCAACCCAGCCGTTCCTGTCGGGCGCGATTTCAAAGACCGTGAACTTGCCGCATGAAGCAACGGTGGAGGAAGTGGCCGAGGCCTACGCCGAAAGCTGGCGCCAGGGCATCAAGGCTGTGGCTATCTATCGCGACGGATCAAAGGGCGTGCAGCCCCTGAACACCAGCATGGATGCAAAGAAGGAGCCTTCGGCGGTGGAAGCGGCAGGACAGCGCGTGATGGCGCAGCTTGCGGCAGGACAGCCCGCGGCCGAAGCAGACTTGAAGACGCTCGAAGCGAAGATCAGCGAGAAGCTTGAGATCACCGCGAAGTCGGTAGTAGCAGCGTCGAATTCCTTCCAGCGTGCGCTCGATGAAATCGCCAGGGCAACTTCAGTGCCGCAGATGACCGCTGCGCTCGGTGCGGAAGAGCCGCTGCCGCAGGATCTGAACGGGCCGCCTCGCGCGGTGCGCCATCGCCTGCAGGCGGAGCGCGCCTCCATTACCCACAAGTTCTCAATTGCGGGTCATGAGGGCTACATTACGGTGGGCTTGTATCCGACAGGGCAGCCGGGCGAGATCTTCATCAAGATGGCGAAGGAAGGTTCGACGGTCTCCGGTTTGATGGATGCGTTCGCGACCTCGATTTCGCTGGCACTGCAGCATGGCGTTCCGTTGCGCGTGCTGTGCGAGAAGTTTGCGCACACGCGGTTCGAGCCCTCGGGCTGGACGGGCAACGAGCAGATCGGCTACGCGAAAAGCCTGATGGACTACATCTTCCGCTGGCTGAACCTGCGCTTCCTGTCGGGCGAGCAGTTGACGCTATTTGCGGGACTCTCTCCGCAGGCTGCACCGCTGCCTGAATCTCCGACAATTCTGCCGGACTCGGAGCCGGAAGAGGATCCCGCAGCGCACAGGCAGCTTTCGAAGTTGGCCGAAGAAATGTCTCGTCTCAGAGAAAGAGACAGAGGAATGGGCAACACATCAGCACCCGGCGGCAGCATTCCGCCGGAGGCTCAATCATCGATCACGGCTTCTGCATCATCAAGTCATGTGCCAACAATGCAGGATCGAGGCCTGTTCCATGCATCCGAGGCGATGCGGAGCATGTACGAGATGGGCGATGCACCAAGCTGCTCCACCTGCGGTGCCATCATGGTCCGCAATGGAAGCTGCTATCGCTGCATGAGCTGCGGCTCAACGTCGGGATGCAGCTAGGAACTTATCGTAACTTTTACCATGGAGCAGACGCCTGTCTGCTCCATTTCTTTTTTGGTAAAGCTGAAGAGAAATTTTCTTCCCCATCCTTGGACGGTCGTTGATGGTTCAGCCGCTCTCGGGATGGTTTTGCCGTTCTCGCCATGTGCCTTCACTTGGCGATTTAGAGCTCTGGAACTGATGCCAGCCGTGAACGCCATGAGGAAGTCCCACTCGGCCAGCGTGCGCGGTTCACCCTTTGCCTGCCTGGCACGGGATGCTTATGCCCTGCCGAGAGCGCCAAGTCCTACCTTGGACCCACCCCGAGGGATTCTTTGCCTCGATAGAGCAACTCGAATAACGTCCAGTCATCGCTTCGTTCCAGGCTTCCCTGAAACTTCGAAACGTGTTCGAAGATGGATTCCAGGCTGCACAGATGAGTCCGGCTCTCGAGCGCAGAGTCTCCAAACTGTTCGCCGCGAGAATTCTCTGCTTCGGTGACGCCATCGGTAAAGATCAGGATTCGGTCTCCAGTCATAAGTTCGCATGCTTCCGATCTGTATTGCGCCTTCGCGACGAGGCCCACAACGACGTTGCTCCCTTCCAATCGACGTACGCTTGTTCTGTTCACTAGAACCGGCAAAACATGACCGCAATTCACATACTCAGCCGTTCCGTTTGCATGAACCTTTAGCAGGACCATAGTGGCAAATTTCCCTGTTGCCCGGGCGCAGAGAAACTCGTTTACCGTACGCGCGATTGCGGTCAGAGGTTCATCGGCCGACATCTGGGCATGAATGATTCCCTGAAGCATGGCTGCCACAATCGCGGCAGGCACCCCCTTGCCAGAGACATCGGCGACGACTGCGTACAGTGCATCAGTCAACGCGATTGCATCGAAGAAGTCTCCACCAATCGCGCGACATGGCAGCGTCTTTCCTTTGAGACATGCGTACGAAACATTCGGTAGCCTGATTGACATGAGGTCTGAATGAATGAGAGCGGCAAGTGCGAGTTCCTCAGCCAGGATTTGCGCGTCTGAGACGACCTTGCTTGACGTTGCGTTCCGTCGTAGCGCTTTGACGGGAATGGCAGATGTATCGGCGTGTAATCCCCTGTCATCCGTGGAAATGGGCTTCTCGAGGAGAGAAGTCCAAGCCGAAACTCTCTTGAGTCTTCTGAGACTGGCCGACATGTGCGCGAGAGTCGTCATGGTGACATCCAGGAATCATGGATAGAAGCTGACGTTGAGAGAGCGAGTGTTGCGTGCCTTCGAGATATAGAGGACGTATGGCCAGGAAGTGCGAGGGACTCGGGGAAAAACAAAAGTGACCATGCTCCAGAGGCGTGTTTTCCCCGGGCGCATGGCCACTCGAGTGGAACATCACTTCGCAGCAACCATGGTTTCTGCTCCGTTGTGAAGCTTTGCCTCAAGGGAGCGAGAGCGTGCCTGCTTCTCTGACTTCCCTGGCGGGACATCAAGGTTCAGCGAAGAGACGGTGGGGCAAAGGACGCGATGGAGGAAGTACTGATCGCCGTACCTGTCAAACACCAGCTTGCTTCCTGAACTGGACTCGTAGAAGCTCTGAGATGTCGCGATTGTTGCGGTTTTGGCGAGATCGGCGCTTCGAAATCGAACGATCTGCCGCTGTGGCGATGAGATTGTGTATTCACCAGCCGGCATCCAGGTATCGCCGACTGTGAAATCGAAGGGGATATTCGCTTTGAGACCTGGCTGTTGAGCGATGGCACCGGTACACGCTGCCAAGGAAGCGATGGTGAGCAGACCAATTGCAGAAATTCGGTTCATGTGAGTGTCTCCTCTCGGGGAAGCGTCGTTTATCGACCGCCTTCACTCTTTAAGGCGAAACGCTCTTGAAATTCGGGACACCTATTTGAACCCTTTTTGATATTTCCCTTTCCCACGTCTGCCCGACGAGCGGAAGATGAAGAAGTCACCCGATCTGCCCGCGCCAGTCGCGAGGGCCCTGAAGTCGTCCTTGCGCTTCACGAAACACGGTTGGCGAATTCCGATTTCCCGGTTCACAATCAGCAAAAAGCATCGTAGTCTATGGGAAACAGGTGGGTCGCTACGATGTCCGGAAAAACCGCCGATGCTCGATCCGATGAGATAACGCGCCTGCTGCTTGAGATGCGCAAAGGCAACTCACAAGCCGCCGATGATCTGATACCGCTCGTCTACGATCAACTTCGCCGGATGGCACGTTCAATGCTCAGGGGTGAGCGTGGTGACCATACCCTGCAACCTACCGCCCTCGTAAACGACGCATTGATGCGCCTGATTGGAACAGCAGATCTGGAATGGAAGAGCCGTGCGCATTTTTTTGCAGTTTCCTCGACCATCATGCGACGCATCCTTATCGACAGTGCCCGTGCACATCGAGCGGAAAAGCGCGATGGGGACTTGACTCAGGTCTCGCTCGATTCCAATTTGAAGTATGAATGGCGGCAGGCGGATTCGTTGTTGAGCCTGAACGAAGCGCTGGATAAACTGGAAGGATTAGATCCCCGGCTGTGCAAGGTTGTAGAGATGAAATTCTTTGCAGGAATGACCGAAGCAGAGACCGGCGAAGTGTTGAATGTTTCCGTGAGAACTGTTAAACGCGATTGGCAATTTGCGAAGGACTGGCTTTATCGCGAAATGACCAGACGGTGACGACGACAATCCCCGGCTCCCGCAAGCATCAACAACTTTTTGATCTTCCGCGCCGGAACTCCCCAGCGGCGCCAACTGCTGCTGGTCGGACTCCAGGTCTCCAGGCTACCTGGTTTGGATAAGGGGCAAAGTCGATTGGCATTCCATGATCTTGCCATTGCGCGCCATCGCCCCGCACTCAGGTGCGACGTTCTTCACCGCTGCAGCGGGTCGATAGATCGCGATGATTCCTTCCGAACGTGCCTCTTCGAGAAGCGACCAATAGAGCTTCATGCACTCCGACTCAGGAGTTATTCCGATCTGATCCTTTAGGCGCTCAATGACCTCAGCAACTGTTCGATGTCCGTCGCACAGTTCGGCTACCTTCGCAAGGTAGACAGAAATCTCGCACAAAGAAGCCTGCTGATACGAGTCTTGCGGGACGGCGTAGAAATGCTGACTTCTTTCTAATTCTGCATCTTCATCTTCAATAATCGTGTCAATGACTTGCTTTAGGTCCCACTCTAACTCCAAGATCCGGCTTTGGTTTTTTATGACAACCACATCGGAGAGGTCTGCAGGCTCCTCGCATCCAAGCTCAACTCCCGGCAAGATCGGTGGTTCGTCACACGCATCCTCCATACTTATGGCATCGTAGAATTCGATCAATACGATGGCCTTGGTGTTAGACGCGAAGTTATCGCGCAGGAAACCGCAAAACTCTGTAGCAAAGAGTGGGAGTCTGTAGTACCAGCGAAGCTCGCTTCCAGCAAGATCGGGGTGCAAGGATTTCCTTCGCTTCACCCAGTCGACAAACACGTGGGCGATTCCGCCCGCGGTTTGGCCGGCTCCTGCGAGAATCCACCGCAACCGTGCCGACGCATTATTCAGAAATTCTCGAAGCTCGAATATCATCGCCCGGTCGAGATAAGGCGTAGGTACAAGATAGAAGCTGGAGAAGATATCCGGGTTTCCCTTGATCATCGCCGTGTCCTCGTCATCCCGGCGTCTCCCCTGATGGGAAATATCGGAACAGAATTCGGCGAGCGCCAACTCGTGCCTATGCTTTAAGTGAAGCGGTGTGTTCGCCAGGGGCGCAAGAATGTTCAGTTGCGGTTTCGATTGCGGCGTTCTGGCTGAGTGCATGTACATTTCCAGGGTCTGACGCACATCTTCCCAGGTTTCTTCGTGAAAGCCGGCGATCAGAGAAACGGTAGAACCAACACCAGCGCGCTCTGTTATATCGATAATCTCGTGTGCCCGCCTGATATTCAGATGCTTGTCGATGACTTTCTGCATCCTGTCGGAGCCGGTTTCCACGCCGAAGAAGATTTCTCTGCAGCCCGCCTCGGCCATCAATCCGATAAGTTCTTCATCCACGCAATCTGTCCGCGCGCTGCAATTCCACGTATAGCCTTTTCCCGAATCGATCATGAAACGGCAAAATTCCCTCACGCGTTTCGCATCCACCGTGAACATGTCGTGGTTGAGTTGGAATCTGCGAATTCCATATTCGGAGTCGAGTGCGCACATGTCTTCGAGCACTCGTTCGGGAGAACGGAGTCGGTACCTTCGCCGAAAGAAATCATTGGTCGAGCAGAAGGTGCAGGCAAAAGGACATCCGCGCCCCAGTTCGAGCGACGCCACTTGCGATCCCCGCAGCTCGCCGGTTAGGTGGTACGCCGGAAAAGGAAGTGCGTCCAGGTCCATCACCACGGGCGCATCGGAGTTGCGCTGCACTCCAAAGGCGGAACGATATGTCAACCCTGGAACAGCCTGAAATCTGCGGCCGCCCTCAAGCTCTGCGAGCAAGCTTGGAAGGCTCTGCTCTGCTTCACCCCTCAGAATGAAATCGGCAAAAGGGAAAGCGGCCAGGGTTTGCTCTGCGACTACCGAAGCTTGCGGACCACCTATCAAGATTGTCGACTGGGGGCGAAGGGCTTTGAGTGACCGGGCGACACGAAGAGTCACCGGATAGCCGCTGCATATGGACCCAAACCCGTAGATATCTGCATCCAACGCCGCAACCTGCTCTGCGGCGGCGTCGGCAAATGTGTGAATCCGCAACTCCCCTGCCGTGTCGGCAAACTCAAAGAACGCGCGATTGATGTCGAAGATCTTTGTTGGCCAACCTGCATTTTCGAGGACCGCTGCGAGACTCAGTATGCCGAGTTGGGGATAACAGCTCTCTTCTCGAATGTACTCGCTATTGAATTCGCTTGGATCCTTGTAATCCGTGCCGATCGGAGCGTTGACAAGGCAAACACGCAAGAATCCTCCCTCCTTTTCCGGCAAAATACAAAAACCGCGTTTAGTCAGTCTCAGAAGCCTGGCGGGCTGGGAGGAATGTTCTTGTGAGCGCCTGGAGCCGCTGCGGCCGTCCCACGTCCTGCCCCGCGCGGCGGTCTGCCAATGTTCTTGCCCGTAGTTGTCTTCCCTCCTATGTTCTTTCCAACGGCGACGTGGGCTGTTTTCGAGTGGTCATGCACATGCTGAATCTCTTTGAATTTTGACTTGACCCCTTTCATGAGTTCGTCTGCAGTAAAACCGTCGCTCAAATTAATTCTGATTGGATCTCCCGCCGTGCTTCCGACCGGTCGCTTGGTGCCTGCGTCTTTTGAAACTTTTTCCATCTGGCACCTCCTTTGAGGCGCATCCTATCGCAGTTAGTTATCGGCAGCAATTGAAATATGCTATTCGCGTGAAAAGAAACCAGGGCGGGTCAGTTCTCCAACCCAGATCGTTCCGGTGGTTTCGAGGACATTCAGATAAAGGGTATCCCCGGCTGCCGAAAGGTTCAGACCACCTGCATTAATCGATCCTGGCGTTGATTTGGGGTCATGATAGTGTTGAACCGCGAAAGCCTGTCCCACGGTTCGACCTCGAATGGGGTCAAAATGTTGTCCCCACACGCACCAGTTACCGTCCCTTTTTGACAAGTAATAGATCGTTTTGCCATCTCCCGACCACTGTGGCTTTCGGCTGTAATTCGATGAGCCGGTTATATCAATCCAGTGGCTGTCAGGTAAGGTCTGTCCAGGCAGGTAACGAGCTGTGAATATCTGAATGACCATCCGCCGATTGGGACCTTCCGTCACTTCCTTCAACACTGTAAAGGCGATATATCCGCTCTCCGGCGACCACGCCGGATCCTGAACGTATCCATCCGGAATGCTGAGAATTGTGGTCGGATTGCCCCCTCGAATGTCCTCCATCCGGACCTCCGAGAGCTTGGAATTGCCGTAAAGAATCCTCGTCGGCCCATTCATCCACCCGGTCGGATTTTTGCAGTTGGTGCAGAGTTTCTGTTTTGTTCCATCCGCGCTCGCCACCCAAATGACCGGCGTTCTTCCAGGGGAACTCCTGGACCCCCGTGGGATCTCTTCAATCCACTTGTGCCAGCTGGGGGGCCCCTTCCGGTCGGAAGTTTCAGTTGTCTCGGAAGACTCAAACGCGATATGCGTACCGGAATCATCGACAATCGGCGAGTTGATTCCGGTCTCTTCAAAGGGAAGCTCTCTCTCCACTCCTGTACCAGTATTCAGAAGGCGGATCTTCCGAGTCGATGAGAATCCGCGCGTGAAGATGAGCCACTGTCCGTTATGCGATACGCTTGGTCCCAGATCAAACTCCGGATCGTTGGTGATCCTGGCCTCCTGCGGTTTGATCCCACCCGGATGATCAATCCTTCGTATGTGGATGGCGGGATGCCATTCGCAAGTCGCCAGCGAATTACCTGCCAGCGATGAGGAGATGATGAAATCGCGGTTATCTCCCCGGATAAGTTGCTTGGCTTGACCCTCCACTCTGGCTTCGCTCGGGTCCAACTTGATCTCCCAGAGTCCCACCGCCTGGGAAAGATGGCTGGCACTGAAGACAACTGTGTTATCCCGCCAGCCCCCGAAGTAGGGGGTCAGCCTTAGTCCCTGCGAAGCGAGAACCCCTGCTGCCCCCGTCGGGCTGGGGGATTCACCATCGATGCTGGTGACCCACCAGTCCTTGCAATCCGGATACGGGACCTGCGTGCCGGCGGCACATCCGGTAAACAGGATGTGGCGGCCATCGGAATTCCATAGCGGAATCCGCGCGTCTTCCATGCCCGCGGCCAACTGGGTCGACCGTCCAGTGGACAAGTTGTACGTGAAAATCCTGCCGTTCGGCGAGACAAAGAATTCGTCCCCTCCCGTCCAATAGAGAATCAAACGGCCATCCGGAGAAAAGGACGGTTCATGTCCGTCTGGTGCGATCAGTTCCTCCGCACCACCGTTTACGTCGACGATGTAAATCCCGGGATGATTCCGCGCGGACTCAAACGCAATGAGACGACCGTCCGGAGATATGGCGGGACGTTCATCTGCATCCGGATCTTGGGTGATGCGCTTCGGCGGACCGTCGGGAAGTCGCTGGACAAAAACATCGAGGTTCTCGTTTCGCTCCCGGCTCGAGACATAAACAATGTTCTTGCCATCCCGCGAGAATCTAGGACCTTGCGACAAGATGTCTCCCTCCGGGGTAATGCTCTTCTGACCCGCCAGAGAAGGCAATTGATTAAGCTGCTTGTCGACAAGGATTCCAGTGATTGATAAAGAAATAACCGCAATGATTACAGCAGCCCAGCGAAGGACTAACCTGCGTCTGCGAGCTGGGTCGATTTCGTTTAGGATCTCATCGAGCGAGTTGAACCGATCCTCGGGCCGCACCTCCAGACAGCGGCGGATCGCCGCCTCCCAATGCCTTTCGAGTTTCCTGTGTTCGGGGAGTCGGGCTGGAAACCATCGATCCCTCTCGCGTTTGGCTGGGGTGGGCCGATCGCCGGTCACCATTTCGCACATCACGACCCCCAGCGAATACTGATCGGACGCAGCCGTGGATTTTCCTTCATACCACTGCTCCGGCGCCACATACGCCGGCGTGCCCTCCCCGGCATGCTTTTCGCCGACTCCCGCGATCGTCGCGTGCGCCGCTAGCCCGAAATCCGTGATGATGGCACAAATCGGCCCATCTTCAACAAGCATGACATTGGCACTCTTAAAGTCCCGGTGAACGATTCCATGCTGATGGGCTTCGGCAAGCCCTGAAATGATCTGCTTGACCAGGGCCAGCGCCTTCCCGCACGAGAATGGACCGTCCCGCCGTAACTGCTGTAGGAGTGTCTCCCCTCTAAGCAATTGCATAGTCAGGAACCAGATGCCGTTCCCTGGCGAGAAATCGTGGCTGAAGAGGTCATTCACACGGCAGATATTGGGATGAGCGAGGTGATGGGCCTGGCGAACTTCTTCCTTGAAGCGCTCAATTACAGAAGAATCAGAAGCGATTTCGCCTCGGATAGTTTTCAGTGCAACTATTTCCTGGAGTTCGGAGTCCCACGCTTCATACACCGCGCCCATTCCCCCGGTATCGATGTGACGCAGAATATGGAACCGGGAGGAAAGAACAGTTCCGGGGCTCAGGTCCGGCACGGCCGGAGAAGCAAAATCTTTAAAAACCCCCGAAGCACCTTCGCTGAGAAAGCTCCTCGCCCGGTCATGAGCCGAAAGAAGCTCCTTCATCTCTGACTCAATCTGGCTGTCGCCCTCGCAAAGCTCTTCGGCGAGCCCTGCCTGTTCGTCCGCTGGTGCCTCCACAACTTTGGCGTAGATTTCCCGAATTCTCGCCCACTTCTCAGGGGAGAGCGACGAATTCACGGTTGACATGGACGACCTCCGGCAGCTGGACGAGCCAACCACCCGATGGCCACCATGATATGCGCATCAAGCGTTGACTTACAGGGCATTTCAAGACGAATTCTGAACTTAGAAGCTCTCACCCGGTCTGGTTCGCCGGTAGCAAAATTCGATGCGCTGCCAGGAAATATGATTGCCTCGCTATCTTGGAGGGGTTTGTTATCGAACATTGCAAGGCTTTGAGCCGCATCGGGATGCGGGACCGACCCGAATTCCGTCCGTACCTTCCAGAGCAGCCATACCGCCAATCATCGCCCGAGTTTGTCGCGGAGTTAGAAAAATGCTGGCAGTCTCACTTTGCTTCGTTGTACTCTGAGGTCTGAATGCGCCCAACTGCGCACGGACTCTGCGGTCTCCCTCTTTCCGTCATCTTCTACCCAATCGACAAGGGTTCATTTTGTGCGCGGCACGAACAGAGTCGTTTCTGTATGGAGTGCCTATCAATCCCGTCGTGCATGGACGATTAATCTGTGATGCTCGCTTTTTTGAACAACTTTTCGGGAGGGTAGAAAAGCTTCAACCAGGTTCAGTTAATCGGCCACCGAGCGAGGATTCACGTGCAGAACCACCTCCAACGTAGAAGCGCCCCGGCCGGGCACTGCATGCGCCTCCGGAGGAGACATGATGAAACCGAAAGGACCTCGTAGGGCACCAGCAAAGGTATACAAGCCCATCAGAACCATCAGCTCACTGCGCGAGAGCCTGCAATTGGCGCTTTCCGGTGAGTTATCTGCGATTCCACCATATCTTTGCGCACTGTATTCAATCAGTGACGCCTCCTCTGCTGCCTACGCGGCAATCCGAAGCGTGGTCATCGAAGAGATGTTGCACATGATCCAAGTTGCGAACCTCATGAACGCCATCGGGGGCTCTCCCTCGTTAACCCGAAACTTTGTTCCTTCGTACCCCGGCTACATGGTGCATCGTGCCGTGGGCGGCCCGTTTGTTCAATTACAAGCCTTTTCCCCCGACCTGGCTCGGTCGGTCTTCATGGAGATAGAGAAACCTGAAACGTCCACCAGGATGCCGGCTGTCGGCGATCCGTTTGACACCGTCGGCCAGTTTTATCGAGCCATTGATGAGGGGTTCGAATACTGCACGAAGCGATTCCCAACGCTATTCCGGCGGCCCTCCGCTTCTCAATTAACCGAAACCTATTTCGGGGCAGGAGGTGGCCGGCCAGTAAGAGTGACCAATCTGAGCACTGCCAGGCAGGCGATCAAAGAAATCACTGAACAAGGCGAGGGTGCTCCCTCGCCGAAGAAGCCGGAGCAAGGAGAAGACCCCTTTGGGGTTTACGAACATTACGGACAGCGCCTCGACGGCACCTATGGGCCGATTCTCGGGCGCCCCTGGGAAATGTCCCATTACCTGAAATTCGAAAAATTGGCAGACGGGAAGCTCGCCGTGCCTCCTACATACCCCATGCGGCCGAATCCGTCAGCGGATTCCTTTTCTGGCTATGTTCGCGATCTCGCGTTGCTCTCTGATTATGTTTACACCATCATGCTCAAAGAGTTGGAGAACCTCTTTAGAACGGCCCGGGAAGAACGGTTCTTCACAGTTGTATTTCCAATTATGCGGTTTGCCCTTCGGCCGCTCGCGATCCTGCTGATGCAGACTCCTCTCGCGAGCGCAGGGAATCCATCACTTGGGCCGAACGCAGGGCCGCCTTTTCGTTTCAGAGCGGTCTCCTCGAAAAGGGCTTTGGCTGCGGCCGTTGAGCTATCAAGCAGAGCAACCAGACTTGGTCCCGACTATGCAAACACGAAATCGGTTCTTGATGAAGTGACCGGGATTCTGCGCGTTGCCTTTCCCAAAGTGTCTAGCCGCAAGATCGAGACACAGTTGGAGGCCTCGTGATCTATAAAATCCACCCCGCCATTGGAATCGCCCGGCTTGGCGATAGCGAAAAGTTCTACCTTGCACCGGCGACTGTCGGTGGTCTGCCTGTCAATCTGGACGGCCGCAGGTTCAAGGAGTGCGACTTCCGGGATTCGAAAAAGAAACTGAAGCGACAGGGAGTTCGGTTCCAGGTGCTCGCATACAACGACGACGGGAGCGGACCGGGAGTGCCTGTCATTCCAGGAAAGAACGGGGTGGCCACGATTAGGTGGACTGTTCACGTGGCAAACAAGAAGGCGATCTGGTACCAGTTCATGACAACCGCAGGTGAACACGGATATGGTCCCGATCATCCCCTGCGAAATCCAACCAAGATTGACCCGAAACAACGACTAAAGCTAGTTATCGATCCCGGTCCGCGAACGCTTGCTGGACCGAATCGGAGAGCCGCCTTCTCCCGGACCACCAGGACCCCTTACAAGATGACATTCCCCGAAGGGAATCTGCAGCCAGCGGATTTGTCCATCGATTCATTGGGCGAGATACATACTGATGCAGTCAGCCGCCTGACGTTCGTCGGTGGCCATGGAATTTCTGGGTCACCTGCGCCAGAACCCGTCATCGTAAATTTCGCCAACAATGACAACTGGTGGGATGACACCTGTGATGGTCCAGTGACGGCAACGGTCATCATGAATGACAAGCGCCCGTGCGAGGCAGTCTCCTCCTGGGTCATCGTCGCTCCTCCCCGATACGCCCCGCAATTAGTGAACTTGGTAACTCTATATGATGTTATTTTCGACACTAGTGTTCGTTTCCTGGGGTTTCGCCCAGGCATTTACAAGAACAGTATCTGGAATAAGGATTTCAAACCGAGTTGGCAGCGCGATATCCAGCCCATCATCGAGCGTGCTCACAACTATCATTGGGTGGTTGCCGTTCCGCCAAAGCCGCATCAATTCGATTGGATTCGGTTAGGGAATCCGGATCCTGCCTTCAACCCTTATCGAAAATACTACCTCAATGTTGTCCGGCCCCCGAACGCGCCCAATTTGTTTGCCTCGCTTGATACCGGTCTGCCAATGATGCCATACCTCTGTGGCGACAACTGCGTCGACTCGGACTTTACGACTTCGAATTACCTGACACTTACAAAGACACAATACTTCTATCTGCAACAATGGGCGGACGGTAATTTCACTGCGACGGACGCACGAGAGGAAGGCGAAGGCGAGAAACGCGATCGCGTTGCTCTTGAGAACTGTGCTGGAGGCGGATTTTCGCCTGGCATCGAAATGACCTGGATCAGTCGTAATCCTGTTATTTATGACCAACCCTTCCGCATTCGCCGCAAACGCGCGGTTGGTCGGCATCTCAGCCTTGGAGGCGATCTGGAATCGGGCCTCGAGCCTGGCGATGTCTCGAAATATATGGCTTTGCCGTGGCAGGCGGACTTCAACGAATGTTCAACGGAAAAGATCGGAGACCGCTTCGTATGGTGGTGGCCGGTCGAGCGTCCTACGTTTGTCTATTTCCGCGAGAAACAAGTCCCATGGGTCGGAAGAGACCTTGATCAAAATGCTCTGGACTATGTTGCGTTCAGTGACGACCTCGACATGGTCAAAAAATGGCATGAACTCGGCTTTCTATTCAAGAAGGGGAGGAGAGATGCGAAGTTCGTCGAAGTTGCACGCAAGTTTCCCCGGGAAGATACTGATCCGATGCCGAACGTGAGATGAGCGCTCACTACGATGTTGCGATTGCGGGTGGAGGTCCTGCCGGCGCCGCCACCGGCATCGCTTTGGCTCGATCGGGATGCAAGGTTCTAATTGCGAACGCTCCTTCGGGCAGAGCGTTTCCCATCGGCGAGACGGCGCCACCGGATATTTGCGTTGAACTCGCCAGGCTTGGCTGTCGGGAGTCTTTCTTACGCGATGCCCATCCGCGCTCGCAGAGAATGTGTTCTATCTGGGGTTCGGAAATACCGCAATTCCGTGACAGCTTTGCCACTCCGCTGGGGTGTGGCTGGCATCTGAGCCGTTCGCGATTTGAAGCGACCTTGCTGGCAGAAGCGGAATCGTTGGGTGTTGACCTGCGACACGGGGCACGAATGGTGAGCGCCACTCGCCCCCGTGATTGCTGGAGGGTGAAGCTGCGTTCCGCTGACGGCGAATGTCTCCTGCGTGCGAGGTTCCTGGTTGACGCAACCGGTCGAGCGGCTATCCTTGCCCGGGGATTCGGCGCGCGTCGCATGTACCTCGATCGGCTTACGGCAGTCTATGCGGTGTTCCATTCCACGCCCCAGACCGTCAGCAGTATGAGCGCGATCGAGAGTTTCAAAGAGGGTTGGTGGTACGCTGCCTGCCCTCCTTTGGGTCGGACGGTCGTCGCTCTCTTCAGCGATTCAGACCTGGTGCGGTCGAGATCCTTTGCTTCTCTCGCGGTGTGGTCGCGATTGCTGGAAGAATCATCCCTCGTTAAAAGGCTGGTCACTCCGGACGGAGCGCAACCAAATCTGAAGGTATGCTCCGCCGCAAGCCAATTGGCGCAATGCGGAGGGGCCGGTTGGATTTGTGTGGGGGATGCTGCAATTGCCTGGGATCCTCTTTCTTCTGCGGGTATTACAATGGCGCTCCGAAGCGGCATGGAAGCGTCCGAGGCGATTCAGGCTAGCCTTGCGGGCGATCACTCCGCGATCGAGTGCTACACCAGACGTATTCTCTTTCGGAACAATCAATACATGGCAGAAAAAGCGATGCATTATTCGGCCGAGAAGCGTTGGCCCGAAGAGCCATTCTGGAAGAGAAGAACTGCCGCCGGCCGTGAAATCTCGATCTGACAGGAGCGAAATGGCATCCACTACCGCACGTTTTGAGGGAAGCACCTTAAGTCGGAGATCGTTCTTACGACAAAATCTTGAAAAATCGCTCGCATCTAAAAAGCTCTCGATCTTTCATCTCAGAAAGGCTGAAACGATTCGCCTGTTTGCGTCACCATTTTTGGTGCGAGTTCTTCGGAGAGCGCGCAAGAAAAAAATGACGAACACGCCAGGGTCCGTACTCAGACGCCTCGCGGTCTGCACTTGCCGCAGACACCGCCGGGAACAAGTTCGTAGAATTCCGTGTAAGTCTACTATCTTTGTGGATAGGGCAATTCTGTACCCAAGAGCGTCCAGGGATTGTTTCACTTTGAAGTCTCGGATTTGGGCTGTCGAACACGCTTTTTCCGTGTAATGTATTGCGCGTCTTGATAATCAGTGGAATACCGGCTGTGGTTTATTCCTAAGTGCATGGGGAGGCGAAAGTGACTGCCATCCGTGTTGAAGACGTTCTCCAACAGGAACTCCAGCAAATTGAGTCTGCCCGCGACTTGCGGCTGGGGAAGAATCCTGAACGGCCGGCCGCGGAGAAAAGCCTCGTCGGCCTCGCATTTTCGGGCGGCGGTATCCGCAGCGCAACTTTTAATCTCGGCGTGCTCGAAGCCTTGGCGCAAGCTAGACTCTTGCGTGCATTCGACTATGTTTCCACTGTCTCGGGAGGCGGTTATATCGGCGGTTGGCTGATGGCTTGGATGCATCATCAACAGATCGGTATTAGGGAGATAGAAGATAGTCTTTCCCCTCACAAGCACACGCCCGCAAGCGCGGCCGATCCGCCTCAACTGCACTTTCTGCGCAATTACAGCAACTATCTCACCCCTCGCAAAGGACTCCTGGGGGCTGACTTCTGGTCATTTGCAGCCACCTACATACGCAACACCGTTCTGAACCAGATCATTCTGATCCTCCTGCTTCTTTCTGTTCTCCTGCTTCCGCGAGCACTGGTATACGTTCCCAATCGCCTCGAAGCTCTGGAGAACTTTACGCAACACGCTCTTAAGGCACAGGTCACCGCCCTATCTCTGGCATTTCTTCTGGTCGGGCTGGCTGTGACATTTATGGGTCTGAACCTGCTGTGGGTAGACCCACAGACAACCAAGACACCTCCTTGGTATGCAAAGCAATGGGCGGTGCAACTGGTGATTGTTGTTCCTCTGGTCATGTCCGCCGCCTTGGTCAGCTATGGCATCAGCAACTACATCGGCTACGGGATTCTCGACGATCCCTTATGGGACCCCCCTCTACTTGGCTTGGTTCTCTATTTCGGGTGGTGGGCGAGCGCCTTCCTGATCCGTAAATTGATTCGTGCAAAGCGCGGTATGTCCGATGCGGCCGCGCCCAGTGCAAGCCTCGTGTTGATCACGGCTGCTGTAACTGGTGCACTCGTCGGCTATTTGTTCCTTCCCTTTGGGAAGTTTCTGACGCCTCCTCCGCCTCCTCTCGACGACTACTTCAATTGGCGCATTTTCGCCTTCGGCACCCCGGCCTTCGTTCTTGTCATGTTGCTCGCCGGCACGTTGCACATCGGACTCATGGGCCGCGGGATGAGCGACGGCCACCGCGAATGGTGGGCACGTTTGGCTGGTTGGCTCATGATCTATACGATTTGCTGGCTCCTGCTCTTCCTGTTGGCTGTCTATGTCCCCGTCGGTCTATCCCTGCTCTGGGCCGCACACTTCCCGAAGCTATTCACAACCGGGACCTTGCTTTGGTTGATCTCGACGGTATATGGCGTTCTATTTGGGAAAAGCAAAGATACCGGCGTGATCAATCCGACGGCACCGATAGCGAAGAAGGCGCTAGGATACCTAGCCCGGCTGACTCCTTATATCTTTATTCTCGGACTCCTCTCGGTGCTTTCGGTTCTCGCTGCGAGGGTTGCTCTAGTCCTCACTGGCGATTCAAATTCGATGAGCCAGCTTCCATATGCCTTCAGCGGACCTTCCGTGCTCGTCGCATGCCTGGTGCTCTTCGCTGCCGCATTTCTTCTTTCCTGGCGCGTCAATATCAACGAGTTCTCTACACACCACGCTTACCGCAATCGGTTGGTCCGCTGCTATCTGGGAGCTTCGGTGCCGAATCGGCAAGCGCAGGTCTTCACCGGCTTTTCCGAGTCCGACGACTTGCCGCTGGGAGCGTTAGAGATCCCTTCCGGCTCCGTCGAACCAAAAGATGCGCGACCGTTGCCGATCCTGAACACTAGCTTGAACGTAGTACGCGGCAAGGAACTCGCCTTACAAACACGCAAAGCCCGCTCATTTGCCTTTACTCCGCTTTACGCCGGATTCACGCGGGAAGCCATTGGTGGCACGGATTGGCAGTCGGCTTATGCGCCGACGAAGGATTCGGGTGCGAAGCAACCAGGATGCGAAAAGGGCATCAGCCTGGGAACCGCCGTCGCCATTTCCGGCGCTGCCGCCAGCCCCAACATGGGCTTTTATTCGCAGCCCGCGCTGGCCTTCCTGATGACTTTGTTTGACGTTCGTCTAGGCTGGTGGATTGCCAATCCCAGCAAGCGGAAAAACTGGCCGGTGGGCGGCCCTCGAGTGGGCTTTTTCTGGCTGCTCCGAGAACTGCTTGGTTCGACCAGCGACGACAGCGGGTTTGTCTATCTTTCCGATGGCGGTCACTTTGAAAACCTGGCTGTCTACGAACTGGTCCGGCGTGGTTGTAAGTTGATTGTCGTCGGGGACGCCTCCTGCGACCCCAGTTCAGGATGTGGCGACCTGCACAATGCCATGGAACGGTGCCGCACCGACTTCGGCGTCGAAATCGAACTGGACCCCATTGCAACCAAGAGACAAAACGGTCTGGCGCAGAGCCACTTTGCCGTGGGCCGGATTCGTTACTCCAGTTCGTCAGTCGACGACGGAGTCATTGTCTATCTAAAGCCCGCGTTGGTGGTTGGAGATCCCAGCGACGTCATCGGCTACGCCACGACGAATCCTCGCTTTCCCGATGACATCACGGCGAATCAGTGGTTTGACGAAGCTCACTTTGAAAATTACCGCGCTCTGGGACAGGTCACCGGCAATGCGGCCGAAAAGACGATCCGGCAAGCAGTGGACAGTCTAATGACCCGCCCGGTCCCGGGTGAATGCTTCACCAGCCTGACAGAAGCCTCGCCTAAGATCGCAATCGTTACCACGTAGCTGCGAGTCAGCGCGCAAGAGCACGATCTGCGGGGCATGGCACAAATGGGGCACTGCTGTTCGCAACGCTCTCGGTGGTCTGTAGGCTATCCCCTCCTGCCAGACTTTTTCTTGACTGCAACCTTCTTCTTGATCACCTTTTTGGCCTTCTTAACCGGCTTGGCTTTGCTCTTTTGAGATGGGTTTATGCCTGAACTTGCTGCGGCGAGCAGGGGAATCAGTTTGCTCGCGTTCGGCGATCCGAGCCCAGTGCAGGCGTCCCAGCCTGGTCCCGCCGAAAATGCTCCGTTGCTCCCTTGGGTGATGTCATTGAACGCGGAGGCCGCCTTGGCGGCATAGATGGCTGGCTGGATGAACCCGACTGAAGTGCCAAGTTGTTGGTTGGCGACCGCAACCAGTCCCGCCCAAAGCGGAGCCACTGCGCTGGTGCCGCCAATTACGGATGTCTGCCCGTCCACACGAATGGTGTACCCGGTGGTCGGGTCGGCATCGCCGGCCACGTCTGGCACCCCGCGCCCACCCGTGCTGCCGCCGGGAGCCGGAACATTGGAGTTCGCTTGCCACGGAGGTAAAGCAAATACGTTGCTCACGCCGCCGCCGGTTGCGCCCTCTTGGTTCGCAAGCTCGTTCCATACAACTTCGGACACAATCGTTGCTCCGTTTGCATTGAGCCTCGTCCCCCCGCATGCCAGCACGTGGGGACTTGATGCCGGAAAATCAACGTTGTTCCCAGTCCCCCCGTCCGTTGACCCATCATCGCCCGCTGCGACCGTAATCGTGACGCCCAGCGCCGCAGCCGACTGGCAAGCCGCATCCAGCGCCGTCATGGACTGTTGCGTCCAACTCGATTCCGCGCCACCCCAACTGATCGAAATCACGCTCGGCTTGTTAGTCGAGTCGTGCACCGCGGTTGTGATCGCATCGATAAAACCCTGATCTGTATTGGGCGCGAAGTACACGGCGATCTTCGTCCCCGGAGCCACAGATGCCGCCACTTCAATGTCCAGCATCACCTCTCCGTCGGCGCTGCTGGCATTCGACGGTGCGTTCTTCCCCGTATCTACGATTACGGCGGTGACACCCGGCGCGGGGAGCCCGAGCGTCTTGAAGTAGGCGGTGAGGTCCGCCTGTCGGTAGCCGCCGCCGAGTTCGATGATTCCGATGGTTTGTCCAGCCCCGTTGGCATTTGAGGGCCACTGGTATGCCTCGGCGACCTGAGGCGGGGTGTAGCTGCTGGGAGGAGTGGCTGGCTGAGGTTTTGGCTTGTGGACACGAAAATGAGGCTGTGCTTGAGGCCGGTTGTCCAGCCCCAGCACAGCCACCACCACTTTCGCCAGCGATGCCGGTACTTGAATCCCGCCTTCGCGAACGCGGTACTCCGTCCCCTCAATCGTTTTTTGCTCAAGTACCACGCCAAATGCCTTCTGCATATTCGCAGCGGTACCAGTGAGCTGAATCGTGCGCCGCGCGCTCGCGGTAGGATCGGGCTCAACCTTTAGATTGAACTCTCGTGCGAACGCTCGGACGAGCTTGATTGCATCGGGGTCTGCGTTGTGATGCTTCTTATACTCAGCGCGGCTAACACGAACCGGCCCGCCGACACGCCGGTTGATCTTCAAAGGCTCCTTCCGCTTCACAATTACCGACACGGTTACCATTGACCGGGCCGGAGTGGCTTTGACGTGGACTGCATTAGGCGCAGGAGCCTTTTCACTACCAGGGACGACTACTCGTGCCTGCTCTGCAAGCCGAGGAGGCTCAGAAGACGTGGATTTCGGACGCTGGGATTTCGCCATCACCGACCTCTTTCTTGTCCTGGGCTTGGGCGCCAGGAAACCGACTCGTTTAACACCGAATGATAATCGAACGACGCGAATCCGGTTTGCCAGCCCGTACGCATTCAACGCGGTACGACGTAAAACCTGAGCAAGTTCGTAAATACTTGCGGACATATCAGGGCTGATTGGCGTTATCGGCGCATTGGCGATGATGGACAGTCAACGACTGTTAGCTATCGCCATCACTTTGGCATGGGGAGTCCAACCCGACGCCGGAGCTCGATAGCCGAAAGCGCAACTACCATCGCATCTCAGAGCCATCCTTTATTGCGAGCAATCCGGGCCGCTTCAAATCGGCTTGAAGCGTTCAACTTGGAGATGGCCTCGGAGAGATAATTGCGTACGGTCCCCTCTGTCAGTCGCAGCGAACGCGCCAGTTCAGCGGTAGTTTCTCCGTCGCCGGCGCGGCGCAGAATCAAGCGTTCCCGATCCGTGAGCGGGTCTTTCTCCGTGCTCCATATCTGCGAGGCGAGTTGCGGATCCACAATCCGCTCCCCACGACTCACTCGCCGGACTGCATCGGCAAGTTCTTCGGAGGGTCGGTCTTTCAGGAGATAGGCGGATGCTCCAGCGTCCAGTGCTCGCCGCAGATATCCCGGCCGCGCGAAGGTCGTGAGGATCAGGATGCGTGTCTCTGGGTAGAGCTCTTTTACACGGGCAGCGAGTTCGAGTCCGGTCACCTTCGGCATCTCAATGTCTGTTATCAAAACCTCTGGCCGGTGCTTTCCGACTGCCTGAAGGGCCAGCTCCCCATCAGGAAAAGATCCCAGCACCTCAATATCGGGTTCGATGGAGAGCAGCGTCGCGAGAGCCCCTCGCAACATGCCCTGATCCTCCGCCAGCACCACGCTTATCTTCTGTGTCACAAGCCGTCCGCCTCCCCAACCGATCGTGAAGCCAATGGTGCCGGAGACTCATTCTCCAGCGGCAATGTGATCTCAAGGCTTGTTCCTGTTCCTCCATTGCCCAGACCTTTTAGCTCCATCGCCCCAGCGATTGACTGAACCCGCTCTCGCATGCCGCGCAGGCCATTGCCTTCACGAATCTGTCCGCCCAGCCCATTGTCCTCAATTGTGAAATGAATCGTCCTGTCCCTTTCGAGGAGCGCGACGTGGCAAACGTTAGCGCGAGCATGGCGGACGATGTTCGTTACGGCCTCGCGGAGGGCAAGGCAAAGCACGTTGACCTGGCTCGATGAGAGATTCACTGGAGCAAGAGTCGTGGTCAGTTTCACATCGGCGGAAAGCAGGCTTTGGCGCGCGCGACCGAATTCCGCATCGAGTCCTTCGGCTCGGTAGCCGGAGATCGCTTCCCGCACCTCGGCGAGAGCATTGCGAGCCGTCTGCTCTGCTTCCGCAATCTCCTTCCGGGCGCGTACTAAATCCCTGTCTGGGGCGCCAGCCAGGAGCCTCCGGGCAAGATCGAGCTTTACCGTAATCACGGTTAGTGTATGGCCAAGAAGGTCGTGCAGATCGCGTGCGATGCGTTCGCGCTCTGCTTCCTGCGTCAAACGTTCGATCTGGGAATTTGCACGCTCCAGAAGAGAATTGGCTCGTACCTGCTGGGCGAAGGCGAAGTTACTGAGCCCAAAAATAACGCAAAGAAAAAAAAGGTCTTCGGTTAAAGCAAAAGGGCGACCGAGGTATCGAGTCTCCAACGCGACTCCGGCCATCATTGCAATCAGAACCAGGAACAGGGTGCGCAAACGAGGGACGAAAAGGCAAAGCATCGCGAAAGGGTAAACAAACACTCCATAAGCATCCCTGCTGAGCAAGTAATAGAGAAAGGCTATGAGGAAGAACAACACAAATGCGACTTCCTGCCGACGACCCGTGAGCTCCGCGACAAGAAAGTACAGAACGAGGAACGCCGTGTAAGCAACCGCGAATTTCATCCAGACCGCGAAGGAGTGCCCGTACGCCGGTGCAACAAAGAAGTACACGGAATAAAGCAACCCCACCCATCGCACGATCCAGCGGCCACGCAGAAACTCCCGATTCGAGCCGGTGATATGCACATCCGAAGTTGCCGCAGTTCGTTCTGGTGCGTATGACTGCCTTTCGCTCATACCTTCATGATCCCACCAAGGCAAATGTCCTGGTACCCAGAACTGTCATATAGGAGGCATGATAAGTGTCAGGTGATACCTGTCATCTCTCCTCGCTGACAGGTGCTACTGTTTTTACCCGGACGTCCAGCGCATTCTCCTCTTATGGGCACGGGAGGACGATCATGAATCTCGAATTCCTTTTTAATGCGTTGGCGGCAGTATGGGTCGTTGGGGAAATCCTCATCGCCCTGATCACAACAACCGGTCGGCGCCAGGGCAAGATACAAGATCGCGGAACGCAGATCATTCTCTGGGTCGTCATTGTTGCATCGCTCAATATCGTTGGGTGGATTCATAAATTCTTCCCCGTCGATATGCCGGGAAGTTATAGCTGGCTGCGCCCGACGGCCTTTGGGATTTTGATTCTCGGCCTGGGAATTCGCGCCGTAGCAGTCGTTACGCTTGGCAGAGCCTTCAGCGCGAACGTAGCGATGCGTGCCGGGCAGGGACTGCAGCGAAGCGGACTATATGCCTTGGTCCGTCATCCTTCCTATCTCGGCCTGGAACTTATTTTCCTGGCTTTTGCACTGCATTCACGCACCTGGGCCTGTTTTGCCGTTGTCCTCGTTCCGCCGACTCTGGCCGTGCTGTATCGCATTCATGTGGAAGAGACTGCTCTCCGCCTGGCTTTTGGAGGCGATTACGAAGACTATAGCCGCAACACAAAGCGGCTGATCCCGGGAATTTATTGAATGTTTTGCAGTGGAAGCCTGATGGGGGATCAGCAGCCGCGACACCCTCCTGAAGCTATTTCCGCATAGTCGGCCGCGCCCGCAATCCGCGAACATCCATCCGCTCGATGAATTGCTTGTCGAGATGGCGTAGACCAATTCGGAGTTCTGGAAGTGCCCACGAGACTCTGCACAACCTGAGTCGCGGCTTATCTACCGAGTTGGAAGTCCGCCCGACAGCCTCGATCGACCCAGATTTGGTTCCGGCTATAGCCCCAGGTCTGTCCCTGGATGCATGGCGATCCGCTACGCTGGTTGACCATTCTGACGCCGTAGCTGGTGTCCGCGTTACAGAAATTTCGTTTGCCGTCGTTGGAGGAGCAGGTAATCTGCCGGGCACCGCCCGGGTAGCCTCCTCCACCGCCTGGGTAACCGCCCCCGTGATAACCACCACCAAGCCAGAAGTCGGCGCGGCAGCCCCTATCGACCCAGATGCCATTTCGGTTGTATCCCCAGGTTTGGTTCTGGATGCATGGCGATCCGCTGCGCTGGTTGACCATGCGAACGCCGTACTGGGTCGTTACCTGGCAAAGATGACGCTTGCCGTCATCGGAGGCACACGTAACCTGGCGCCCGTTTTGCGCGGTGATACCACTCTGCGCCCGTAGCCCGACACAGCCGAGTGCGACCCAGACAAACGCCGTCAGAAAAAGCTTGTATCTGCTCATGTGCTCCTCCTTATGGAATGGCTTGCGAGGCTTGTCGACGCATCTGAGAGAGCGAGGCGCCTCTCGCGGAGCCGAATTTGGGGAGATTATACCTCGGAAGCCATATAGCTGAGCCGCATCAAAACCGGAGGTTGCCAACACCGATTCGGGCGTAATGCATTATGACGAGTTACGTGAGTTGCAGCCTTGCTGAGAGACGCGGGGAGATGTTGCCCGACGCCAATCGTTCAGATTGATTCGGAGGCGTGGCAACGGACCCGTCACAGTCCCAAAATGCGTTCGGGAGGAAATAGAGGAGAACGCCTGCCAGGATTAAAACAAATGATACGGCGGGACCCGGAACGCCGTCCCTCAGAAAGTCCGAATCGATTGCCTCCCTAATTTGGCCATCGATGTAATTTGGGAATTACTGGCTCTCTTTTACGACACGTCCATTGAGCGGCTGAATCGGCCGCGCATCATGTGGATATAGCCTGGCGAATGCCTTGATCTGTTCTACAGAGATGTCGACGGGAGTCTTCAACACAAACCACGTGACGCCCTCGGTGCAGGGAGGAGCCGTCACGGATCCCATGTATGTGTAATAAGCGGTGTCGCGGGGTAACAGCCCGGCGGGATTGATCTCGACTCCAGGAACCTTCTCCTCTTGATGATTGAAATCTGGTAGCACTTTGCTCTCGGTTAACGGCATATGTTCCCAGATCTGCTGAATGGTCGCATTGGGTTGACCCGCCTTCAGAAGAACTGCCACACCAACTACCTTCCCATCGCTGGACTGGTACATGAGGTGCACGACCATGTCGTACGGTTTTCCGTGAATGTACTCTTCACTGGGACGGTGAAAATGAAACTGCGTCAGTTGATAGGTCTTGTTTGCAACAATCAAAAGGCTCCCAGATCCGGCAGCGTCATGGTAGTTCACGCGAATCGTGTGTCCATTGTTCACTAGATAATTGAGCGGACCATTCCTCGATTCAAATTGCAGGGAAGGAAGTACAGCTTTTTCCGAGGCTCGAATGTCGATCGGAGACTGTTCCTTGCCGGAATTGCAGGGAGCATAGTCCGGATCCAACTCGCTCCAATGATCCGCGCCTTTTGCTCCCTCATATTCCCATCGCGTCCTCCACTGAGCTTGCGAACTCGTGGGCACCAATGCCACAGAGACAACGAGCAATGCAAACGCCGTCCAGCCCTTTCTCAATCTGCGCCTCCTACGACTTCCAGCTGTTTTCGCACTCCCTTCGAATACCTGACCCAAACTGAACGCCAGCAAATTGCAAACGGTCTCATTGGTCTAAATGGCCAAACTTAAGCGTGCTGCTTCAATGAATGACCCTCCGGTCCCTGCGAGCCCGCATTCGACACAAGAAACACCCCGGCTTCCAATTCGGTGAATCAAAGCTTAAGGCAGAATTGTAAGCTCAGTGCCGGTTGCGCAACAGGCGAAACCTCAGATGCGGTGGTTCACAAACTTGAGGGCAGGAAGGTCTCGCACAAATTCCCACCGAGCGCAGCTGCAACCGCAGAATTATCACTTGCGCACAAGCAATTATCAAAGCCATAACAGGGGTTGCCGTATGGGGTGGTTGCGAATTACCTCGGGCACACTAGGATCAGGATCCAGACGCTTCCAAAGATCGATATACTCCTCCTTGCGATATGCCAATCCGGCAAACAGCAGGCTCGGCTGCCGCACTGGCAGGTCATCGAAGTATTGGACATCATGGGGAAAGGGCCACAATTGTTTACTCGCAATAAACGGATTCATAAAGCGAAAACACTTGGCAAGATCACGGCCGTCGGACAGCGTGAAATCCCATAGGCTATCGGAGCTGGTCGACAGGACATGTGCGAGCATTCCAAGTGCATCGAGGTTGAAAAGCGAGTAGCCATAGGGCTTAGTGCGGGCGAGTTCCAGCGGAAAGCTGCCATCCGGTGCAACCTGCGCAGGGATAATGGTGTCTTTGAAACGATCGCGGCATTCGAGGACCACGCCGTCATCCCCGGTGAGAGATGCGAATGCGGCCGCCTGCAGAAGCCAGCAGGCCCCATGATTGTTTTTGGCATCACGCTCCTTGCGGCCGGGATCGGAGGTTTGCATCCAGTCAAGATATTCGGCAAACCAATTCCGGGTGCCAAGCCAGTCAGATTCTGAAAGAGCACCCCCATTGTGAAGAACGATAGCCGCCCGCGCCACTTCGACGAGATGCAGCGTGTCGACGATTCCGTAACTGCGACCGGTGCTGACGCCGTGCACTGCTTGCGCATATCGCAGATTTGGATTCATGCGCGTCGCCGGCTCGATGAACCACGCCCGAAGATGCGCAGCCGCATGTGCCGCGAAGTCGCGATGCCTGGTAAGCACCCACGCTGCTGAAAGTGCCGGAGCCTGAATGCTAAGCCGAATCAGCAGCAGGCGATGCGCGTTAAAGTTCGCTGGGTTGGATTCGCCGTCGCGATTGATGTAGGGGCCGCTGGGATTTTTCGGATCAGGCCAGAAATAATCTGCTTCAGAAAAGTAGTCGTGAAGACCGCCTGCGCTACGTGAGGCGGGTGCGGACACGATTGTCATTGGCGATTCAAGCAAATATCGTCCGGCTGCCCTGAGCACGCGTGCTCGCTCCAGATCTTCAACAGACTTGCGAGGGTGCTCGAGCAGATCCTCGGCAAAGCCAAAGATTTTTCCCGGAGTTGCAACGGCCGCTGCACTCAGCGACAGAAATTCACGGCGAGAGAGTTGCGACATATGTGATCCTGGGTGGCCGATTTTTGAAGCTCACTTTCCGGCAATCTGCGAAAGCTCAGACCCCGCAAGCAGAAAAGCACCCACGCCGTAGACGTAGCTCGACGAAGGCTTGAATTTGCCCGGCTCGCCGCCGATCGGTTGAATCGAACCAAGCCTGCCGTCTGCGTATACGTGCGTCAGCATCCCTTGCCAGGACTTCTTCACGACGGGCAAAAATGTCTTGCGATCGAGAAGCTTGTGGTGGATCCCCCATGCCATGGCGTAGGTGAAAAATCCGGAGCCGGAAATCTCGGGATTCGGATATGAGCCGGGATCGAGCAGGCTTGCGCGCCACAAACCGTCGGATTGCTGCAGATTCGCAATGCGCTCCGCCATGTCTTTGAACTGCTCCTCGTACTTGGCGCGATCTGGATAGTCGGCCGGCATGCGTTGGAGAACCATTGCCAGCCCGGCAAGCACCCATCCGTTGCCGCGCGACCAGAAGACTTTTTGTCCATTTGCCTCGTGCATGGTCGGGAATCGATCATCACGGAAGTAAAGGTGTTCGGCGGGATCGTACAGCGCGCCGGAAGTGATCCACCACTCGCGGTTCATGAAGTCGAGGTAACGATGATCGCCGGTGGCTACAGAAAGCTGAGCTAGGACCGGTGGCGCCATGTAGAGCGCATCGCACCACCACCAGAGATTCTTCTGCGGATCGTCAGGACGGGCCAGCAATTTGTCCAGGCCGTCGCGCGTCGGTGCGATCTCTTCCGGCTTCGGATCATCGGCGTAAAGGGTGAGGTAGGTGAAGCCGATGGCTTCGTCGTCGGCGTGAGCGAAGCGCGGACCGAAATCCCAGTGATTGTCGCGCGCGACCTGGAGAACGCGATCATGATAATGCTTGTCGCCGGTCGTCTTCGATGCAGCGAGAAAGCCATCGTAGAGCGCAGCGAAGGTCCATTGGATGTTATAGCGACCCTCAGAGTGTTGAAGCTGCCAATCGGCGACCTTCTTCATGGCTTTGAGAATGGCTGGGCGTTCCAGGTTCGGAGATAGGTCGGTGGCGAGCGGTCCGGGGTCATCGGGCTGGTCGCCAGCCGCAGCGCGCTCATCAATGACGGGAGAAGGATTTTGTGTAAATGACGAAGTGCTTGGCAGAAAAGCGAATGCCAAAACCACGACAACCAGAATCGATTTCTTCATGAATCCACCGGCCGAGAACTGCTGCAAACTAGTGTAACGAGTCGTCCGCACGGTGGATGCCTTCCTTGTTTGTGTTGGATGTGTTTCCGCCGGCGCGAGGGGCGATCATTTGTGAAACGACCTGTCGCGGTTTCCCGCGCCAGGAACCATCGGATGACACTGGGCCAGCAGGATCGCTAATCTGTTCTGCATATGCTGGAGCGCAGCCCGGGCAACTTCGTGCACCGGTTGTTCGATTCCCGTGATGGCGCCGTGGGCCACCTGGCGCCGCGCTGGATATTTTTGCGCAGCTTGGCAGCCATCTATTTTTCGGCGTTCTATTCGTTGCTGTTTCAGATCGATGGGCTGATCGGCCCTGAGGGCATTCTGCCCGCGCGTAACTATCTCGCGGCGGTGGCCCAGCAATATCCATCGACAAAGCTGTGGTTTGCACCGACTGTGTTCTGGTTGTCCTCAAGTGCGCACGCGTTAATGCTTGTGACATGGATAGGTTTGGTGGCTTCGGTAGTGGCGTTCGTCAACGCCTGGCCGCGGCTCAGCTTTTTTGTCTGCTTTGTCTGCTTTCTGTCATTTGTCTCGGCGGCAAGTGAATTCTCAAATTATCAGTCGGACGGAATGCTGCTCGAGGCCGGATTCATTGCCCTGTTCTTTGTGCCGCGTGGCCTGCTGCCGGGGCTGGGTGCGAGCACGCCGCCTTCGCGCGCGAGCCTTTTTCTGCTGCTGTGGGAGTGGTTTCGCATTTACTTTGAATCGGGCATCGTCAAGCTGGTCAGCGGCGATCGCCAGTGGCGCACCCTGACCGCGATGGATCAGTACTACCAGAACGGTCCGCTGCCTACCTGGATCGGCTGGTATGTTGAGCATCTGCCGCACTGGTTTCACGCTGCCAGCGCGGCCGGCACGCTGTTGCTCGAGCTTGCGCTGGTGTGGATGCTCTTCCTGCCGCGCCGCGTGCGCATTGTGTGTTTTTTCATCGTGACGCCGTGGCAGATCGGGGTCATCCTTACAGCCAACTACACGTTTCTGAATTACCTGGTGCTCTCGCTGGGCTTCCTTCTGCTGGATGATACATTCTTGCTCCGGCTGGTACCGTCGCGGTACCGAAACGCGATTTCCCTTGAGGCTGCAAACGCGAATGCGAACCATAAACAAAAGCAGGGAGAACTGCCCGGCGCCGAAGGGGAACCGAACGCCGTCAGCCGAGCGCGCGGCCTTCCACGGACGCTGAGAGGCCATTTCAGCGCGATCGGTCTCGCGATCTCCGCAATCATGCTCACGTGGATTTTCTACAACACGACGGTTGAGATGCTCGGGATTCCATTTCGCGGTCTTCCGCTGCCCACTCTGCCGATCGCGGCGCTTGAACCGTTTCGTATTGCCAACCAGTACGGGCTGTTTGCCGTGATGACCAACGGGCGGTATGAGATAGAGTTCCAGGGCTCGAATGACGGCCAGAGTTGGACAGCCTATCCTTTCCGTAACAAGCCGCAGGCGCTAAACGAGGCTCCGCGCATCTATGCGCCCTATCAGCCGCGCTTCGATTGGAACCTGTGGTTTGCGTCCCTGGGCGACTGGCGCCAGGACGAGATCGTTCCGCTCACCGAGGAGCGGCTGCTTGAGAACGACAAGGACGTGCTGTCTCTTTTCAAGGGCAATCCGTTTCCGCAGGCGCCCCCGCGTTTCGTACGCGCTGTTCTGTGGCAATATTGGTTCACCTCCCGCGAGGAAAAACGCGCGATGGGGAACTGGTGGCGTCGGCAAAATCTTGGCTTGTATGCACCCCAGCTCACCAGGACGCCCGAGGGTCGAACTGCCGTGGTCCAATGGCCAGATGAACTGCCAACGCATGACTGATCTGGGACAATGAAATTATGAAGCGCGCGTACGTGATCGGCTCTGGCCCCAACGGTCTCTCCGCTGCGATCGTGCTGGCGCAGGCCGGCGTCGATGTAGAAGTCTTCGAGGCCGAGGCTGTGCCCGGCGGCGGTGCACGCACACTGCCGCTGACGCGGCCCGGCTTTTTGCACGACTTCGGCTCGGCCGTGCATCCCATGGCTGCGGGCTCGCCGTTTTTCGCGACGCTTCCGCTCGGCGAGCATGGACTTGGCTGGATACACGGCGAGGCTCCGCTGGCGCATCCTCTCGACGACGGAACTGCGGTGATGCTGGAGCACGATCTTTCCGATCAGGACAAGGAATTCGGATTGGATGCGCAAGCATGGCGTAACCTGGTCACGCCGCTGGTCGATCATTGGGACCGGTTCGCCCAGGAGGCACTGGGGCCGGTCGTGCGCATTCCACGGCATCCCTTTTTCATGGCCCGCTTCGGCGTGGCGGCGTTTCAGTCTGCCCGCCGCATTGCGACTCATCACTTCACGCAACCGCGCACACGCGCGTTGTTCGCCGGACTTGCAGCACACTCCTTTCTCAGCCTTGATGACACCCTAAGCTCGGCCATCGCGCTGGTACTTGGTGCCGCCGCGCATAAGGTCGGCTGGCCCGTTCCCCACGGCGGGTCGCAGAGCATCACCAGGGCGCTTATTAGTCATCTGCAGAGTCTAGGCGGCAAGGTCTACACGTCGTGCCGTGTCGATGCAGAGGTGTTTCGTAAGTTGAACGGACCAGAAGCCCTGACTCTATTTGACACATCGCCGCGGCAGGTTGCGGCCATTGCCGGCGATCGCCTCACGACGGGTTTCCGTGATCTGATGGAGCGATTCAAGCTGGCGCCGGGGGTCTTCAAAATTGACTACGCGCTTTCGCAGCCGGTGCCATGGCAGGCGACAGCCTGCAGGCGTGCCATCACCGTACATTTGGGTGGTACGTTCGATGAGATCGCCGATGCGGAAAACGCGGTGACAGAGGGACGGCATCCCGAGCGGCCGTTTGTGCTCGCGGCGCAGCCATCGCTCTTCGATCCCACGCGCGCACCCCGGGGACAGCACACATTCTGGGCCTACTGCCATGTGCCGAACGGGTCCACTGTCGATATGACTGATCGCCTCGAAGGGCAGATTGAGCGCTTTGCTCCCGGCTTTCGCGATTGCGTTCTGGCTCGTCATGTTTCGACTCCGGCAACCCTTGAAAAAATGGACGCAAACCTGATCGGAGGTGACATCAGCGGCGGTGCCATGACGATGCGGCAGTTCCTGCTTCGCCCCACGGCGCTGACCTACGAGACCAGTGCGCCGAATCTTTTCATATGCTCCTCATCGACACCCCCGGGCGGCGGGGTCCATGGGATGTGCGGTTTTCGTGCGGCAAAAGTAGCCCTTCGGAGAACGCGATTCCACGAGTGAACTTGCGACCAATGGCTGCATCACTGTGCTTCGGCATTCATGCGAATAGAACGCTTCGAGCGTTACGATAAACGGGTTCAGGGGCGCCTCAGATGAAACACCCACGAAGCGACGAGGTAGTTAAACAGCCCCGGCAGCCGGTGAGCCTGAAACAGCTTGCGGCCCATCTGGGTCTGGACCCTGCAACCGTTTCAGTCGTTCTCAACGATGTGCCGGGTAGATCGATTCCACAGAAAACACGCGATCGCATCAAGGCTGCCGCGCGCGAGTTGAATTATCATCCCAACCTGCTGGCCCGTTCGCTTCGTAGCCGCCAATCCAAGATAATCGGCATTCTGGTCCCGGAGCTGGGCGATGGATACCACACGCAGGTGATGAGTGGAATCGGCGATTATCTCATCAACGCCGGGTATTTTTATTTCACCGCGCACCATCGGCATAAGTCGGAGTTGATAGCAGAGTACGCGCGGATGTTTGTCGCACGGGGGGCGCAGGGCATCATCGCCGTCGATACGTTGCTGGATCATCCTATTTCCATTCCGCTGGTTGCAGTCGCCGGCCATCGTCGCGTACAAGGAGTCACCAACGTCGCTCTGGATCACCGTCGCGCTGCCGAGTTGACGCTCTCGCACTTGCACTCGCTGGGTCATCGCAAAATCGCCTTCATGCGCGGCCAGCCATTCAGTTCCGATTCCGACGCGCGCTGGAAGGGCCTCGTTGCCGCGGCGGGCAAGTTGGGAATTGCGATTAGCCCTGAGCTTGTGGTCACACTCAATCGAGACATTTCGTCGCCGGAACTTGGCTACCCTGTCGTGCAGCAGCTCCTGGCAACAGGCAAGCGGTTTACCGCACTGGTGGCCTTCAACGATATTTCGGCAATTGGCGCGATCCGCGCTCTGCAGGATGCGAACCTGCGCGTTCCCACGGATGTCTCGGTGATCGGCTTCGACGACATTAAGGTTGCGGGATTTACACTGCCTCGGCTGACCACCATTCATCAGCCGCTGGAGGAATTCGGCAGGATCGCAGGCGAACATCTGGTGGGCCGAATCCAGGGCACGCTGGGACTGCGGCAGGAGATCGCCGTGCAGCCCACGTTGATCGCACGCGAGTCAACCGCTCCGGTGCGTCACTGAGCGGATCCGGCGCCAGGACGTGACTACCTTCATCTACTTGATTTCCACTTCGTCGATCTGGAACTGAAACTTGCCCGGCTCCTGGATGCGAATGAATCCAATGCCGCTCAAGTCGCTGCCATCCGTCTCAAAGGTGGAGAAGGGGAATGTGTACTGCTTCCACTCTGGACCGGCGGCGAAGGACGTCATCGCGGGAGCCTCGCCGCTTTGTCCGCTGCGCGCTTCGGTCAGCACAATCAGCGTGTAGCTCTTACCGTCCCCCTTGGCCCAGAAGCTGATGGTGTTCTTCTTCGACAGGTTCGCGGGCTTCATCGGCGCAGCGCCCGGCGAGAAGAGCGCCCCGGCAAAGATGAATGGTCCACCCGCAACCAGTTCGCCGGTCACTTGCATTGCTCCCTTGGTATTGGCAGCGCCCGGCTCAACAACATCCAACTTCGATGTCGATTTGCCCCCGTTCATCGTGTCGCTCGCTGGAATCCACATACCGTAAGCGGCCTTGACTTTTCCCTCATCGAAGTTGCTCACGATGTTCGTCTCGGAGCCCACGGGGACGGGTGCAGTTGCGGCCGGTTTTCCAGTCTCACCGCCGGTGCCCGTGACTGTGAGTTTCACCGTGCTGGTCTTATCCGAACTTGGGCCTACCATCACGTCGAAAACGCCCGGTTCCACTACGCGATGCATGTCGATGTTCAGGATCGACAGCATTTCCGGCGTGACCGTAAAAGCCACAGTCCGCTTCTCGCCTGGCTTCAGCGTAATGCGCTCGAATCCCTTCAACTGCATTACCGGCTGCGTGACCGAGGCGACACGCTGATGAATATAGAGCTGTGGAACCTCATCGCCGTCACGCGTGCCGGTGTTCGTCACGTCGACGCTGACCTTCGCTGTTCCCGCCTGCATGATCTGTTGCGGCTCAACCTTCAGGTTGTCCAACTTGAACGTGGTGTAACTGAGGCCGAAGCCAAAGGGAAACAGCGGCTGGCGCGTCGAAAACTCGTAGCTGCGATTGGCCGAAGGCTTGTGGTTGTAATAGTCGGGCAACGCACCAACGGTATGCGGGAAGGTGATCGGCAGCTTTCCGCCGGGGTTCGCATCGCCAAAGATCACGTAGGCTGCTGCGCTTCCGCCTTCTTCGCCGAGATAGAAGCCCTCAAGAATTGCCGGCACATGTTCCGCGATGTAGTTGATCGAGAGCGGCCGTCCGTTCAGCAGCAACACAACAACCGGCTTGCCCGTTTCAACGACGGCTTTGACTAGATCATTCTGCGCCCCAAGTAGATCGAGCGAGTCGCGATCGCCGAGATGATTTTCAGCCCATGCTTCGCGGTTTGTGCTCTCATTCTCGCCGACGACGAGGATCGACACGTCGGCTTTTTTCGCCGCATCGACCGCGGCCTGAATCGAGCCTGTCTGCGTCTTCGGGTCGACGAGCTGCACATCGTTCGCCCACCATCCGCGGAAGCCCTGAGGCGCCGTCGTGATCTTGCAGCCTTCGGAATAGAGCACCTTCACCTTATCGCCGACCTTCGCCTTGATGCCGTCGAGCACGCTCACGCCGTAGCCGGGATCGCGGCTGTATCCGCCCAGGTGCACATCAGCGGCGTTCGGTCCGATCACTGCGATCGTCTTCATCTTCGTCACGTCCAGCGGGAGCAGGTTCTTATCATTCTTCAGCAGCACGATAACCTTGCGTGCCGCTTCCGCAGCCAGTTTTTTGTGTTCGGGGCTGTTGTTGGTCTTTTCGGCATAGTCGGGATCGACATACGGATTGTCGAACAATCCCAATCGGAACTTCGTTGCCAGAACCCGCGCAACCGCGCGATCCACTTCGCTCTCCGGAACCGTGCCCTGCTTTACTTGGTCTACGAGCGTGCTGTAGACGGTGCCTTCTGACAGGTCGTAGTCGATGCCGGCCGCAAGCCCCTGCCGCGCGGCATCGGCCATGTTATAGGCCACGTGATGCGTCCCCACCAGCATCTGCAGACCGTCGCCGTCTGAGGTCAGATAGCCATCGAATCCCCACTCCTGGCGCAGCACTTTATCGAGCAGCCAGTGGTTGATGTGGTTCGGCACGCCGTCGATCTCGTTATATGAGGCCATCACGCTGCCCACGTGTGCCTCCTGCACGGCAGCCTGGAATGGAACGAGGTAGGTTTCGCGAATCACGCGCTCCGAGATGTTGCCGGGCGCAGTGTTGGTGCCGCCTTCGGGCACACCATGCACCGCGAAGTGCTTCGCCGTGGCCAGCACGTGATGGCGATCAATGGAGTAGGAATCGCCCTGCAAGCCCTCAATAGCCGCAACACCCATGCGAGAAATCAGATAGGGATCTTCGCCGTACCCCTCCTCCGTGCGCCCCCAGCGAGGATCGTGCGCCATATCAAGTACCGGCGAGAACACCTGTCCCGCTCCTCGCGAACCCGCTTCATCACCCACTGCGGTAAACACTCGCTTCACCAGCGCCGGATCCCATGTCGCCGCCAAGCCGAGCGCTTGCGGAAAGCTCGTGCTGCCGTACTCCATGTAGCCATGCAGTGCTTCGCCGAGGAACATCGCCGGAATCCCAAGACGCGTCTTCTCGCGCTGATATCGCTGAACGCCGTTGCGCAGGATCGCGGCCTGGCGCGGAGTGAACTTTACTTCCGGTCCCCACTCAGCCGACAGCGTTTTGCGAGCCGTGTCGGTGGTGAAGGTGTTGGTTGGGTCGACGACCTCGACCTTCCCATCCCAGCCGCCTGTGAGCTGATAGACCTTCTCTTCCAGGGTCATCCGCGGCAGCAGGTCCGCGACGCGATCTGCGATCGGCAGCGTGGCGTCCTTGTAGCGCGGTGTATCCGCCTTGGCGGCAGGCTTATCCTGCGCACTTGCGCTCAGCGTGAACACACCGAGACCCAACAAAAAGCTCGAAAACAGCAACCTCGAAAAGCTGCGCATGGGAATGGTCATAGTATTTACAGGTGTCCCTGGATCCTTTCCGGGTATACGGCGAGTCATTCTAAATGACCTACGTAGACCATGTATGTGCGGTTCAAAGAATCGTGGAAAGCACAAACCCGCCCAAAGGCATAGCTTGGCCTGTTCTCGTAAGGTTCGGGTGGCATCTAAGCGCATGGGCTGCAAACAGGCGCCATCTGTAGAATGAAATTATCGATTAAGGGAACCTCGCACGAGGCCAGAAAGCATCCATGCGCCGTGTCGCGCTGATCTACAATCCAGCCTCAGGGCAGCACTCCGGTCGTCGCGCATCTTACATACAGAGCGCGCTTGCGGTGCTTCGTAAAGCCGGCTTTGAAGCCGAGGCTCTCGAGACGCATGCGCCCGGCAGCGGGAAGGCTCTTGCGCTTGCCGCTGTACGCCAGGGCTACGATGCGGTGCTTGCCTGTGGCGGCGACGGCACCGTGCACGAAGTGCTTCAGCCGCTGGTGGGAACGAATGTTGCCCTGGGGGTAGTACCGCTGGGAACGGCGAACGCATTGGCGCAGAACCTCGGGCTGGGTCGCAATCCCGTGAAGGCGGTGCGGGCTCTGCTCGATGCCCAGCCGATGGAGGTTCCGGTAGGCCGCATCTTTTTTCAGGAGACGAATGGCGCGCAGGGCTGGCGGTATTTCACCGTCGCCGCGGGTGTTGGAGCAGACGCGCTGCTGATGTCCAGCATGGATCCTGAGCTAAAGCGCCGCTTCGGATACGCGCTTTACATGCTTGAGGCATTCAAGATCTGGGCCTCTCATCCGTTTCCGCTCTTCGACGCCTCCTTTTCGATCAATGGAAATGGCGAGCCTCGCCTGGAGCAGGTTTCGCAGTTGCTCGCTATCCGCATCCGCTCTTTCGGCGGAGCACTGGGCGTTTTGGCCCCCGGAGCGACGCTGCACAAGAAGGACTTGAGCCTCGTCGCCTTCAAGACGCGCAGCCGGTTGGAGTACATGCGATTCCTTTTGGCCACTCTCGCAGGTCGGCAGACCTTCTCGCGCTCAATTGAGTTGCTCAATGCCGATGCCGTCGAATGCCGACCGACAAACGGGTCGAAGACAAGAGTTTTTGTGGAAGCAGACGGTGAGGTGCTGGGTTCTCTGCCGGCGCGCATGGAGCTTGCACGGGAAACGCTCACGCTGCTCGTTCCCCCTGGAGCTCAGCCTTAGCCGCTACAGAGAATGCGCCGTCCTAACTCCGCTATCGCCTAGCTCCACATTTAGCGCTGAATCCCATTTGCATCCCCCCTCCCCTTCTGCAATCATCGCTGCGGCAAATCCTCATTCGGAGTTTCAGCATGAAACGTTCTGCACTCATTCTCTGCGCCGCCGTTGTGGCATCTTCTATATGTGGCAATGCGCAAATAACCGCATGGCAGCCCGCGCCCGGACACATCACTCTACCTCTCTGGCCCAATGGCGCTCCTGGAGCGCCGGCGAACTCACGGGCCGAGGTGGACACCACCAAGACCACTGACAATCTCATCGCCGGTAAGCCGCTGGTTCGCCTCGGCAATGTCTCCAACCCGACGCTCACGGTCTACGCACCAAAAGGCAGCGACGCACGACAGGCGGTTGTCGTTTTCCCCGGCGGCGGATACCAGATTCTCGCCATCGATCTCGAAGGCACCGAGGTCTGCGACTGGCTCAACTCCATCGACGTAACATGCGTGCTGGTGAAGTATCGCGTGCCCAACACCGGGCCGTATCCCAAGTCCGCAGCGGCATTGCAGGATGCGCAACGCGCGCTAGGCCTCGTTCGTCAGCATGCAGCTGAGTGGCACATTGATCCCAACCGCGTCGGCGTTCTCGGCTTCTCTGCGGGCGCGCATCTTTCCGCCGCGCTCAGCACCCACTTCGACAAGCGTCTGTACGATCCCGTCGATGCCGCCGATCAGCTCAGCTGCCGCCCCGACTTCGCCTTCATCATCTATCCCGGCTATCTCGCCAACGACGCTCAAAACATGGCGCCCAACGCCGACATCAACCCCACTGCCCAAACGCCGCCCAGCTTCATCGTTCAGGCAGAAAATGATCCGGTGCATGTCGAAAACGCCACCGTCTATTTCCTGCAATTGAAGGCCGCCAAGGTGCCTGCCGAGCTACACATCTACGCGGAAGGCGGACATGGATACGGGCTTCGTCGCACGGCCCTTCCCGTGACCACCTGGCCGGATACCGCGAAGATCTGGCTGCAAACCATCAAGGTGCTTCCCACAAACTAGCTAGAATCATCCCAATGCTCTTCTGTGTACTTACTGTCTCCGACCGTTGTTCGCAGGGCCTGATGACCGATACGGCAGGCCCCGCGGTTGTCGAGTTGCTGCGTCAGCACTGGCCTGCGGCGCAACTTGAAACCGCACTCTTGCCCGACGACGAAGCGAAGATCGCAAAGCAACTCGAGCAATGGAGCAGGCAGGGAGCTGCGCTGATCCTGACGGCGGGTGGCACTGGAATGAGCGAGCGCGACCGCACGCCCGAGGCCACGCTCCACGTGCTTGATCGCCAGGCGCCGGGCCTCGCTGAAGCCATGCGATCCCGCGGAGCTGAGAGCAATCCTTTTTCATGGCTCTCGCGCGGCGTTGCCGGCTTGCGAGGCTCAACGCTGATCGTGAATTTGCCGGGAAGCAAGCGCGGCGCCGAAGAGAGCCTCGTCTCCATTCTTGTGCTGCTGCGCCACGCGATTGAAGTGGCAAAAGGCAGCCAAAACCATCCTTAGGAACTGTATCGTCGTTTGGCGCCCTGTTTTAACTCGTCGATGGAAACGTTTTCCTGATTAGACATGTATCGCCGCAATCGATTGCGCAAAGCGCTGCTTTTCTAAAGCGGCGCCTAGCCCGTTGTTGCAACGTTTTCATGCCTCCTATTGTGCGCAATTCATTACAGAATTCCCTCGTGTAGCACGAGACAATACACTAAAATCGGTTTACCTGTGGGCGGTCCAAGAAAGAACCCGAACCGGCTTCACGCCGCCAGCACGAGCATTCGCGACGTGGCGCAGCGTGCGGGCGTCTCCATTGCTACTGTTTCTCGCACGGTAAACGGTATCTCCACGGTTGCACCGGAGCTGGCGGAGCGGGTTTGGAGCGCGATCAAGGAAGTTGGCTATGTGCCCAACACACAGGCGCGCGCTCTCGTCTCCGGCCGCAGCCGCATCCTTGGCCTTGTGGTCTCGGAGATCACGAATCCTTTTTTCCCCCAGTTGGTCCAGGAGTTTGAGAATCTCGCCGTGGACCAGGGTTACGAGGTCTTCATCGGGTCCACAAATTACGACACCGTCCGCACCGAAGCTCTGATCCGTCGCATGCTTCAGCGAAACGTCGACGGTGTGGCCATCATGACATTCGGGATTGAAGAAGAGCTGATCCAGAAGCTTGTTGAGCGTGCATTTCCGCTGGTGTTTGTGGATGCCGGACCGGACTTGCCGAACATTCGCGTCCTCAAGGTCAACTATGGAGAGGGAATTCGCGAGGCAGTCCAACATCTCGCGGCACTGGGACATCGCCAGATCGCATTCATCACCGGCCCGCTGCAGATGCGTTCGGCGGTAGCGCGGCGCGATGCTTTCCTCAGCGCCATGGCCGAACTCGGACTGATGGTCCCACCGGAGCACTTAGTCGAGGGCACGCACAATATGGAGGGCGGCATCAAGGCCAGCGAACAACTAATCGCGCTTGGTGAACTGCCTACAGGCATCGTGTGCTCAAACGACATGACTGCGATTGGCGTATTGCACGGACTGCATCGCGCCACGCACCCTGTACCGCGCGACGTTTCCGTCGTAGGATTCGACGATATTCATCTGGCACAGTTCATGCTGCCGCCGCTTACCACGGTCCAGATGTCGTGCAAGCATCTTGCCACGGCCGCCGTACAGGCCCTGCGCGCCGGCATCGAACCTGATGATCCCCATGCGCAGCAGAGGGAGTGGCACATTCCCACCAAGCTCGTGGTGCGCCAGTCCACATCGTTCCCGCGAGGCAGCCTGCCTGCCCTGGCTAAAACGAGTCAGGCAGCGCGCCGCAGTCACGCGAAGTAAATTTCCGCCTTCTCAAGCATCTTGCGCAGGTCGCAATACTGCGCAGAAATTGCATCCGCATTATTTCTTCTCGCCAAATCGCCACGAAACCGATGCGCCAACCCCCGAAACCATGCGAATCCCCACCGCCTGCTCGTTGGTACCGCAATCAAAGTCGTTCGAGAGACCGGTCGGTCCGGAGCCCGGCGCGCAATAGGGCACCTGCCCCAACGACCAGTTTGGTGCGATGGTTTCGGTCGTCTGCCCCGTGTATCCTCGGCTGATTTCGCCATTAGCACCCAGCTCCAGACGCCCATCCAGGAACGAGCGCACCGCAGCCAGCCGTGTCTCCCCTACGGGAATTGCCTCGTATTGGCCTGGGTGTTGTTCGTTGCCCGCATCCAGAAATTTGTGGCCCACATACTCATATTCCCCGCGAACGTGAATGCCAAGGGGCAGTCGGTCCACGGTCATCAGTGCGTCGAAGATTGTGCGCGGAGCTTCGGGTACCACGGTTCCGGGAACTCCGTTGAAGGTCGCCAGTCGCGCATCGGCTTTAGAAAAGACCGCCTGCAAGGTGCCAAAGCTGAACTGGCGGCGTGCGCTGGCGGTAAGGAACTTGAGCGTGCTCGGCCCCAGATCATCGGCCGAGCCGTTATCCGGATCAATCTTGGCCAGCGTCGCGGTCATCGTCGTCCGCCCCGTCGTCACGCGCACATCGGTTCCCGAGAGATCCTTCTCCAGCACGAGTTGTATGGCGTGGGAACGCTCAAAGGGATTCGCAGACGTTTTGGCTCCGGTGCCAGTCGCAGAGGGAGCAATGTTGGTGCGAGGATCTTCAGTGAAAAAGGCTTGACCGATGCTGAAAGAGGCTGACGGAAGCCATCGCGCGGGCCCCCCACCCGGCGTCAAGGTAATCGTTGCTTTTGGATTTTCGAATCCCTGCCATTCGTTGAATGAGTAATTGGACCTGTACTTGTCGGCGTCTTTGATCTGGACCTGGTCGTGGCGCAAGCCGGCGTAAAAGTGCACATGCTGGCCAATGTCTCCGCGAAGCGCGGCGTAAGGAGCAACTTCCCTGATCGTGACGTTGTTTCCTAAAACCGGCACAAACTCGCCATATGCCGGCGGGTTTGGAGAGAGATAGTGATCCAGATCGTCATTGTGGATGTCGTCTTCGTTGTAGAGCAGTCCTGCCATTCCGTCAAGCCACGGTCTGAATGTGTGTGTCTCTCGAGATTCCGCGCCTTCAACTGTGCGGAATTCGCTTTGCCGGATCAGGCCTTCTCCGAAGTTGGAAAACAGTGCCAGATTGTACGTGCGAAAGAATCCCGAGAAGCCCACCTCGTCATCGTTCCGGACTTTCCATTGATCGTTCGCGGCTAACAATCCCGTATGCGTCTGATCCATCTGGCGCGGGTCAAGAGTGTCATTTACCTGCACGCCAAATCCAAGCGGTACCAGGTTTCCTTCGTGAGATTGCCCCCAATATCCAATGCTGAGCAGCGTGATTTCGTGACTCCCAGGATTGAAGACCCGCATTGCATTCCACTTGAACTGCTTCCGGTGTTCGAGGACCCGCATCAATCCATTCCCGTAATTGGCTTCGAGCGCGAGCCACGCTCTCTTCGAGGGGTCTGCGGGTGCAAAGCCCGCCGCAAGGTCGATGTCCCGATAGTCACCAGTCAGCGTGATGAAGCGGCTTCCCTGCGACCGAAGGCTATATGTAGCCGCCATGTTGAGCGCATGGTTTCCCTCGAGAACATTAAAAGCGCCGCCATCCACCTCCACATTGCCTAGCGCCGCGGAAATGTAGATGTTGGGGTCGGCATAACCATTGCCGTGCGCATTTGCGGAAAGGTTATTGGGAATAAGATAACCGCCGACCGCGATGTATTGCGCGATCGGTTCCCCATGGTCTCCAGCAACCCCGGGTACAAAATATTGTGGAGCCTTGATGCCGCCGGCCGAGGTCTCAATCGGCATACCGGGAAGGGAAACGGGCGCGCCAGGTCGGCCTGGATTTGCATCCAGCAGATCCTCGCGAACCATCACCTTTTGCGAAGGATCGGGAGCGGCAATTGTAATTTCGCTCACGTCGGCCGAGACAATCACCTCCTCGGCGATCCCAGCCAATTTCGTCAGGTGGATTGTAAGATTGCTCACCGCTGGATTCAGATCAATTTTGGTTGTCGTGGGAGCAAATCCAGCAGCCTCCACCCGCACCCTGTATTGTCTAGACGATTGCAGCGCAATACTGAAGCTTCCATCGCCGGCTGTCACACTTGTCGCAACGATTCCTGCACTCGATCGAACTTCGATGTGTGCTCCTGCCAGAGGCCGTTCCGCAGGGTCGAGCACGGTGCCGGATAGGTGCGCTCCGGGAGTCTGTGCCGCTGAGAATACGCCGGCAAAAGTCGCAAGACCGAGTATCACGATTCTAATTATCGTGCTACCCGATGGCATACTGCGTCCCCGCGATTGATCTGTTGCTCTCAATGTGTGTGCGTGTGGCTCTGCCCGTTCCTGGAATGCTTGAGTGCTGGTCGGGTGGGTGCCGTCATAACCAGGCGCCCGTGCTGCACGCCCTTCAACGCGATAAGCAGATCGGCAAACTGTCTTACCCGCGCCGCCCGCCCGTGTACGATCAAGACCTCAAGGCAGGAATCGTGATCAAGATGCGCGTGGCTTGTCGAGACGACAAGTTCGTGATGCGCGTGCTGCAGTTCCGTCAGCTTTTCCGATACGCCGAAGGCGTGATGATCATAGATCAAAGTGACCGTGCCCACCGCGACCGCATCGGGCTCCGCGGTCTGCTCAGCGACCAGGCGTTCGCGGATCAAGTCTCGAAAGGCCTCGGATCGATTGGTATACCCGCGCTTGGCCAGGGACCGGTCAAAGCGCTTCAAAAGATCGGAGTCAATCGCAATGCCGATTCTGCTCAGTACACCCATCGTTACTCCATCGATCCCGAAAATGCCGGACACGACGCTCCGACCGTAGCACGAATATTGAAGTTATGCTACGCAAGAGCGGTTGTCATGTGATCTGAGACACTCATTTGTTCCACGCCCGTAACTGCAGGAAATTGCAGCACATGCGGTCAGCCATATCCTTGGAGGCGACTCCGATTCCTCGCCGCTTTCATGGCCTGAAAACCGGCCGCAGCTTTTGCTGTAACCCACACGCGGTCAATCATGTCTAATGTATGCGGTTGAACATCCCGCCCGAGGTCGTCCATGTTGATTCGCAAGCCCTCCGACATTCCCTCATCGGAGATCACGTCCAAGCAAAGCTACCAGGAGTATTTCAGTCGGCGCCGTTTTCTGCGTAATGCCATTGCCGGTACTGCCGCGGCCGGAGCGGCAATTTCAGGCGCTGATCGACTTGCCGACATCATTTCGCCTCGCACCCGCGCCCTCGCCGATGCCAAACTGCAAACAGTCAAAAGCCCGCTTTCTACCACCGGCGAACAACTCACCAGCCTGCAGGACATCACGCACTACAACAACTACTACGAATTCGGAGTGCAGAAAAACGAACCGGCCGAAAACGCCGGCGCCTTGCCGACGCGCCCGTGGACCGTCAAAGTAGACGGCAAAGTCAAACAGCCCAAGACCTTCGATATCGAAGCGCTGCTCAAAATGCGTCCACTGGAAGACCGCATCTATCGCCATCGCTGCGTAGAAGCGTGGAGCATGGTGATTCCGTGGGTTGGCTACTCGCTCTCTGAATTCATCAACCAGTGCGATCCGCTGCCCAGCGCGAAATACGTCCAGTTCCTCTCCTACTACAACACCAAGGTGGAGAAGTGGGCGAACGAAGCGTCGTTTTATTCTGCATATTCCGAAGGGCTGCGGATGGATGAAGCCATGCATCCGCTCACGTTGCTCACCTTCGGCCTATACGACGAGGTTCTCCCCAACCAGAACGGCGCACCGATTCGGATTGTGGTGCCATGGAAGTATGGCTTCAAGTCGGCGAAGTCAATTGTCACGGTTCGCTTCCTCGATAAACAGCCACCCACCACCTGGAGTCAGATGGGACCAAGCGAATACGGCTTCTACTCCAACGTCAATCCCAACGTCGACCACCCGCGCTGGAGCCAGAAAACCGAACGCCGCATCGGTTTGCCGTTCTATCAGCAGCGCCGGACGACACTGATGTTCAACGGCTATGGCGAGCAGGTAGCGTCGCTGTATAACGGAATGGACCTGAAGAAGAACTTTTAGCGGTGTTAACCGCGCTGCGCGCGCGTTGGCGGTGCTTCGCACCGATAGCGGAGGTAGGGAAAGCGGCGAGCTAACTTCGCTAACCCGCGCAGCACACTAACAAACTAACTCCGCTAACGGTGCGAAGCACCGCCAACCCCGCTAACCGGCGCTACGCGCCGCAGGATACCCATGAGTCGCACGACCCTCATCACGCTCAAGACCCTTACGTGGATCGCGTGCCTGTCGCCCTTCGCGCTCCTCGTTTATCAGGCCGTTACCAACACGCTCGGCCCCGACCCCACCTCGACGATCACGCTGACCACCGGCTACAACGCGCTTTTGACGCTTATCCTTTCGCTGGCCATCACGCCGCTGCGCCTGCTCTCACCGCGTCTATCGTGGCTCATCAAGTTCCGTCGTCTGTTCGGACTCTTCGCCTTCTTCTACGCGTCGATGCATCTGGCCACGTACATCGGGCTCTACATGAACTTCGACTTGAGCGTATTCAAGACAGACATCACCAAGCGCCGCTTCATCATCGCCGGATTCCTCGCGTACTCTTTGCTGGTACCGCTCGCGGCCACCTCGACCACATGGGCCATTCGCAAACTCGGCGGGAAGCGCTGGAACCGCCTGCACAAACTCGTCTACTTCGCGGCCATCTGCGGAATCATCCATTACTGGTGGCAGGTGAAACCCGGAGTCAAGAGCCCGATGAACCTGACCATTGTGCTGTTCGTGTTGCTGGCTGCGCGACCGGTGCTGGCATGGGTGAATTCCCGCAAGGCTCATATGGCAGCGGCGACGGCCCGATAGTCATTGTGGTTTCGCGGCATCTGTCAGCGAAACATCGACATCCGTCATATCGCTCAGCACATGCAGAGGCTTTGACTGGTCGAGGTATTTTCGCGTTGGCGCAACCGACTTTCCCGGTGAGGCTGTTGAATCACCGTCGGAACCGCTTTCCTCGCCCGCGTCCGCCGCATCGCTTACCCGCAGAATGTAGTTGTCTTCGGGAACGTACTCAAACGAGAAGCTGCCGTCCTTGTCCATCGGAGCTTTGCGCGCGGGTTCGCGGTCGTCTGCATACAGCAGGGTGACGGTGGCCTGTGACGGAGCGTGCCCGTCTGCTCCAACTTCAATATGGCCGGAGACGGTGTGCATTCCTGATAGAGGAATCACGATGTCCGCACCGTGCGCGGTCTCGCCTTCGCCCACTTTCAGGGGAGTGGCATTCTTCCGGCGAAAGACATTCCCCAAACAGACGCGAGGCGCCACATCTTCTGAATCAATCGGCATCATTGTGCAGACAATGTATTCGCCGGCCTCCAGGTCGTCGACCGCATAGCGGCCATGGCTGTCGCTCGCCTCTTCGATGGTCCAGCTGCCAAGTAAAGGCAACCCTACGACACCCCATTCCTTCTTCGCATTCTTGCGAAAGAGCTGGAAGTGCATACCAATCGCCGGGCTGCCATCGTCGAAACTGACGGTGCCGTCGATTTCAGCTGCCCGCTTCAGTTCGATGGAAATCTCGGAAGTTCGCCGAAGCTGGACCTTCACTTCGATCAGTTGATCCTTCCATTGCTCGATTGCATCCTGTTCCTGTTCGCTTGTCGTGCCTTTGGAACTTACTTTGCCGAAGTCGATGCCGCGCTCCGGGTCGAGATAACCCTTGAGAGTCGCAAACGCATAGTAATCTCCGGGCGGAACGGCCTCCATTCGGAATCGTCCGTCGAGACCTGTATCCATTGCGGCCACCGGCGCGAGCGGCGGCTGATCCTGCGGGTCTGCATGCTTTACTGGCACTGACGTCAGGTTCACGGTCGCAAATCTGGCCGGTTTTCCCGTGTCGGCGCAAAGCACGATTCCCGCAACCGCGCCCTTGGTAGGATCAGGCTTCTTGTTCGCGTTCTTGTCGCAACCGGCCGCCAGCAGGACGATCACCGGAAGCATCCACACCCATTGCAAACGCACGCCAAGGGGCCTCCATTCCAATGACTGTCCGGGTCAGAATTCAGGAAATGCCAGCATCGTCTGCGCCACCGGGCTCCAGTTTTTCCGATGCAGGGGAGTAGGACCCAGCCGATCGAGCGCATCCATGTGCTCACGCGAGCAATAGCCTTTATGTCGCGCCAGCCCGTATCCCGGATAAACGGCATCCAGCTCGACCAGCATCCGGTCGCGATACACCTTGGCCAGCACGCTCGCGGCAGCGATCGAATAGCTTGTCCCGTCGCCGTGGATCACCGACTCCTGCGGACAGGGCCAGTCGATCGTGTCGCAGCCGTCGATCATCAGGTAATCCGGCTGGACCGCGAGTTGCTCCACGGCGGTGCGCATCGCCAGCAGAGAAGCCCTTCGGATGTTGATGCGGTCGATCGTCTCCACATCAATTGCTGCGATCGCAAACGCAAGTGCCTTGCCGCGAATCACTACGTCGAGCTCGTTGCGCTTGCTCTCGCAGAGCTGCTTTGAGTCGTTCAGGCCCGTCAGTCGGCAACCTAACGGCAGAATCACTGCCGCGGCAACTACGGGACCAAACATCGGCCCCCGTCCCACCTCGTCGCACCCGGCAATCTGCAGAAAGCCGCACTTCGCCGCTGCCTTCTCCAGTTTCCAACCGCACACGGACGAACCCGCCATGCCCTCAGTATAAGAACGATCCGTGCTCAACGATCGGTGAACCCCTGCGGAAAACCGGTCCAGTATTCGTTAGGTTAATCGGTCGACGCGACCCAAAGCGCGCATCCAACCAGACAGGAGGTCAAATGACCGAAAAATTGAAGCTCACCCACACGCAGCCAGGTGGATTTGAAGAGAAGAACAATCCCTCCGACGATGGTGTCGTCAATGATTCTCTCGGAACAGTGAACATCGCTGACTCCACGGGAGTGGATGAGACCAAAGAGACGGGCGACGCCAAACGCCTGAACAAAGACACGCACGAAGACTGACAAGCTGCGCCTTCGATTGTCCTCGCAGGTGCGGGCCGTCATTTTCCGGATACAAACGAAAACCCCGGCCGAAGCCGGGGCTGGTCTTGCCCTGAAAAGGGAAGTGCGTTACGCCTTGGCGGTGGTGCGCTCTACTTCCTTCAGTCGGGCTGCCTTGCCGCGCAGTCCGCGGATGTAGAACAGCTTCGAGCGCCGCACCTTGTAGCTGCGAACCTTCTCCACCTTGTCGACGACCTTGGAATTGAACGGGAAGATGCGCTCCACGCCCTGTCCGAAGCTCATCTTGCGGACGGTAAAGGTGCCCTGCGGTCCCTTGTTGATGGCAATTACGAGGCCTTCAAAGGCCTGCAAACGTTCCTTATCGCCTTCTTTAATCTTGACTTGCACGCGAACCTGGTCGCCGGGCACAAAGGTGGGGAGATCGGTGCGCTTCAGCTTGTCCGCAAGGCGCTGCATTACTGGATGGATAGACATAGCTTCTTCCTGCTGATGGACTCAGAACCTTGATTTTAACAGAGAAGCGTCCAAAACGCCTAGTCGGGTTGATGTATATTGCCCCGTATGAACGAGAAACGCGATTTCCTCCGCCACACACTCGCCGCGCTCGCGTACCGAGCCGCACGCGCCCTTGATGACGCACCTGACACCTTTGCCCCCTTCGAAGGTTGTGGGCGTCAACCCATCCAGATTCTCGCCCACGTGGGCGACCTCTTCGACTGGGCGCTCAGTGCGGTGCAGGGAAGTGAACGCTGGCACAACTCCACACCGCTTCCCTGGTCGCGGGAGAAGGCCCGTTTCTTCGCCTCGCTCAAGGCCTTCGACGACTACCTCGCCTCGGATAAGCCGCTCCACGCTGCTCCAGAGCCACTCTTTCATGGGCCGATCGCCGATGCGTTCACGCACGTCGGCCAGCTTGCCATGATGCGTCGTCTTGCCGGCTCGCCGACTTGTGGAGAAAACTTCTTCGTCGCCAAAGTCGTAGCTGGTCAGGTCAGCGCCGAGCAACCCGTCGCAGTCCAGCCGTTCCGCTAAGAATCAGCGGGCATCCGCCATCATTCCTTGATCCCGAATTTCTCCTTCACGGGTACATATTTGGACAAAGCCGATCGACTTTTCATCACTTTGCCGCGCAGCCTGCTCGCGCGCGCATGAAGCCCATCACCGAATGAAGGGAAAATAAGCTGGAGTTGCCGCCTTATACTTCTCGAATTCCTCCCCAAACCGTGCCGCCAGCAGCTTCTCTTCGGCGCGTACCCGAGTCTCGGTTCCGATCACGAAGAAAATCACACCGGCAACCATCAGCGGCCACCAGGTCTTTGCGAATCCCGTGGCCAGCAACATGCCCAGCATCGATGCGTAGATCGGATTCCGCAGCCAGCGGTATGGCCCTGTCGTGATCAGCTTGTGATCCTCGCTCAACGCCGCTTCAAAGCGCCATTGCTTGTCCAGGTGGCGCGCCGCCATCCAGACCAGCACCACAGACGGCGGCCCCAGGATCATTGAAGCAATCAGCGACGCGGTCGATTTCTCAAATCCCGCGGGCCGCACAAATGCCCATATGCACGCGAAGCCCATCCCCACCAGGAAAATTCCCCAACGCGATACCGGCGCGCGATCTGTCTTCTTCGCACCCGCTGCCCGCTTCTTCGGCTTTACAAAGGCGAGCGACCACACGATCCAGCAAATACCAAGCTCTACCCACGCAACAATTTGCAAGCTGTCCACGATTCTCAAACTCCGTCTTCGAAGCGAATCTTATCAAGCAGCTGGAAATCCTCTTCGCTTAGCGCCGCCCCATCAAGCAGGTCAGGCCGGTTCTTCAGCGTTTTACGCAGTTGCTGTTCGCGCCGCCATTTTCGAATTTGCAAGTGGTCGCCGTTCATCAACACCTCCGGCGCCCTCATCCCCGCGAACTCCGCTGGCCGCGTGTAGTGCGGATAGTCGAGCAGCCCGCCTGCCCCATGCTGCGAGCGTGGCACGCCCTCTTCGTTGCTGGTGATCTCCGCGTCGGCCACGCCAAAACTCTCAAATTCTCCCGACGCTTCGTTGCCCAGCACCCCTGGCACCAGTCGCATCACTGTGTCGACAACCACGGCCGCAGCCAGCTCTCCGCCGCTCAGCACGTAGTCGCCGATCGAGAGCTCCATGTCGCAATAGATCTCATTGATGCGCTCGTCCACGCCTTCATAGCGTCCGCAAATCAGCACCACCCGTTCCAGCTTCGCCAATTCCCGCGCCATTGCCTGCGTAAACGGCCGTCCCTGTGCCGACAACAAAATCACACGCGTTCCGAATCTCCGATTAGCCTCAGATGTGGGTGCCCCATCCTTGCGACGCTCTTGGGTCGCAAGGGTGGGATCGCACTCATTCCTGCCCGACTTTGCTTCAATTCGCAGTGCACCCAACGCTTCCGCCAGCGGTTCCGGCTTCAGCACCATTCCTTCGCCGCCGCCAAAAGGACGATCATCCACCGTGCGATGCCGGTCGTGCGTAAATGCGCGCAGATCATGCATACCAATGCCGACGAGCCCCTCGGCCTGTGCCCGCCGCACAATCCCGTGCTCGAAGATGCCCGTGAAGAATCCCGGAAATATCGTGATGATCTCAAACCGCATAGGTGTCACTCACGATCATAGAACCAGGGATGAGTTTCGATAGAATCCAGGGCCTCGTAGCGATGATTTCTCTGGATCTGAGCCACCACCTGGGAATCTCGTATTTCTTGTGACACTTGCGAAACTGTATGGAAGAGCCTCTTTTCAGAATTCTGCAATCTCTAATCTCAAGCCATGTTCGTTGGAGGAATTCGACTCATGGACGTTCTTTCGAGTGATTCCGCAGTAGCCATTCAGGCTGTTTCCCCTTTGTGCTCTAATGGAGCGCAACGATCATGATCGACTACGAATCGTTGTTAAACCGCTGGCAATCCGCCGGCGTTCTCGATGCTGATACCGCGGCCCGCATCCGCTCTTGGGAATCTGCTCAGAGCGCGACCAAAACAGTGACGCGCCCAGCCGAGCCCAGGAGTGAGATCCAGGTTTCTGGGATCGCATGGCAGGGCCGCGTTGCCCTGATTCTCGGTGGCATTCTCCTGGCCAGCGGCGTAGTCCTCTTCGTCTCTGCCCACTGGGATCAGCTCGGCCCCGGCATGCGCTATCTGCTGGTAATGGCGATGGTCACCGTCTTTCACCTCGGTGGCGCCGCTACGCGCGAGAAGTTCAAGACCCTATCGACGACGCTCCATGCGGTTGGCACCATCTCCACCGGAGCAGCCATCGCGCTGGTCGGCCAGATCTTCAACATCCAGGAACACTGGCCCGCCGCCATTCTCATGTGGGCCATCGCTGCGCTGCTTGGCTGGATTCTATTAGGCGACCAGGCCCAGCAGACACTCACTTTGTTGCTCATTCCATCGTGGCTCATTTGTGAGTGGAGCTACGCCGCGGAAAACCACATCGGCCAGGAAATTTACATCGGCCGATTCCTTTTCGTCTGGGCCATCCTCTATCTCACCTTTTTCATTGGGACCGAACATCGCATTGTTCGCGGAATTCTCTTCACGGTTTCCGCACTCTCCGTCGTCACCAGCATCTTCTTGCTCCTCGATGGCTGGCGCTCCTGGTACGGAGCGCAGCCATACCCGCCATTCCACACACGCTTCTGGGGTTGGTTCGACATAGCAGCCATCCCATTGCTCTTCTCGCTTTTCCGCCTGCGCAAAAGCACGGGGCCCCCAACGACAGGTCCTGGTCGTTGGGGTGTAAGCACTATCCCTGTACTTGCAAGCATCGGCTTCGTCATCGCGCTCCCGTGGTGCACGCGGATGTGGATGGAGCACTATCCCTACGGCTCGTGGACACGCACCGAACCGAACTTCGCGGCGCACGTACTCGTCGCAGCTTTCTGTGTCTTCCTCATCTGGTGGGGAGTGACTCATGCCAGCCGCGGACTCGTGAACCTGGGCATCGTCTTCTTCGGCGCCACGGTTGCATGGTTCTATTTCAGCGATCTCTTCGACAAGATGGACCGTTCGCTCGGTCTCATCGGACTTGGCGTACTGTTTCTCGCCGGCGGATGGATACTTGAGAAGACCCGCCGCGGCCTGCTCGCACACATGGCGCAATCGCCCGCGACCCTGGAGGCGGCACGATGAAATTCGCGAAGGTTTCCATCGCCTTGCTCGTGATTCAACTGGCAATCGTCTCCACGGTTGCGGCCAAGTATCTCTATCAGCGCGCGACCTGTCCGCGTGTGTGGACGCGCACCGCCGCCTACGATCCTGAAATGGTGATGCGCGGCCGCTACCTCAGCCTGCAACTCACCGTAGACGGATGCGGCAGCACGCTGCCCTCTGCCAAAGACGCCCAATTCCCGCGCAACCTCAACGGCGTTCCCAACGGGAATAACTTCTCGATCCGATCGGCCAATACCATCTGGTTTCAGGCCAAGATCGCCGTCAAAGACAACAGGCTAACCGCGATTCGCGTTCCCGAGTCCGACACGACCACGCCATCCCAATCTGTCGCCGCATGGCCCGGCGCCGCGTGCGACCAGATGCGTCTCACCAGCCCCGTAGACTTCTACATCGCCGAACACGCCACAGATCCAACCTGGCTCAAGGCTGGCCAGGAATTGTGGATCGAAGTGACGATCCCTCCCAAAGGCCCGCCGCGCCCGTTGCAATTGGCGCTCAAAGACAATGGCATCTGGAAGCCACTGGCGTTTCAATAGAGATTGAACGGTGACTCAAAGAGCTGCCCACAGGCAGGAGAATCGTCTCGGGAAAACGCCAACTCCGCTAACGGTGCGAAGCACCGCTAGCTCCGCCTGGGGTCATTGATATCCACCAATCCCTCAGGCAGCGCCATCTCCACCCGCTTCGCTTCAACATCCAGCCGTCGCAAATAATCCTTCGCGAACGGAATCAGGATTTCGTCGCCTGACTTCCCGTGCACCACGAGGATCGCCACCGGCCCCGCGGTTCGATCTACATCCTCGATCTCGCCTACGGTCAGAGGCTCAGGGCCGCCCACATCGACGAGCACACACCCGATCAGGTCTCCGATGTAAATCTCGTCTCCTGCCAGAGCAGCGCGTTCTTCCCGCGGAATAGCAACGATCATGCCCGTGAGCTCTTCGGCAGCAGAAATCGAATCCACTCCTGCAAAGTGCAATACCACCCCGCCCTTGTGCAGCCAGTGATGCACAAGCTCCACTTCGCGCGGACCGGGATTCGTCAAGTCGCCGCCCGCACCGGAGGTGCCGCGCAGCAGCCACAACCGTCGCCGCTCCGCAAATCTATCAGGAAAATCAGTCAGAATATCGGCGAAGACTTCGCCCTTGCGGCCCTGTGTGTGCCTGACGCGCGCCAGCCACACCCATCCCTCCAGCGCGATCATCTGCGACCTAAGCGATGTTTAGCCCTGAGGGGTTGGGTCATCCTACTCTTCGTCGTCCTCTTCCAGGATGTCGAGCGTGTAGCGATGATGCAGCTTCATGCTCACTGCTCCCAGAATTGTGCGTACTGAGCGGGCTGTGCGCCCCTGCTTCCCGATTACCTTGCCGACGTCACCGGGTGCCACGCGAAGCTTGAGAACGGTGTTTTCGTCCCGCTGCACGGACTGCACTTCTACTGCTTCCGGTTCGTCTACCAAAGCCCGCGCGATTTCGCGGACCAGTTCGTCTACTGCCACCATGTCAACTTGGGTCATGAACTTGCCTCTGACCGTAAACATCCAAGGAGAAGCGACTTGGATCGGTGCGCAGATAGTATCAGCACACCCCACCCAAAGTCAGTAATCTGTGTGCGGGATCCCGAAAAATCTCGCACACACTCAAATGCAGTAAAAGGGAATTTATGCGACGACAGGCTCAGCGGCCTTGGCAGGGTTCTTGTCCACCAGTTTGGCCACGATGGGGGTGAGTTGCGCGCCTACGCCGCGCCAGTAGGCGATGCGGTCGTGCTTCAGGTCGACTGAAGCCGGGCTGGTGCGCGGATTGTAGGTGCCGACGACTTCGATCGACCGGCCGTTGCGGGCGCGGTCCTTCTCGATTACAACGACACGATAATAGGGCTGCTTGGGGGCGCCAAAACGCGCCAAACGAATCATGACCACGGAGATACGATTCCTTTCAAATTCCGGTGCTCTGTTGCCGTCTCTTGGGAGTCTTCTGGCCTGCGCAGGAGCGTCCGGCCCTATCCACCCGGAGTTCCCGTTCGGGTCATCGGGGTCCCCGCGGACAGGCCGTGGGGTGAAAGACACAACACCTAAGTATCGCCGATAGTTGCCCTTTCAGGCAAGCTGTTCCCACTTGACCCAAAGTACCAAGGTGCGGCAGAATTCTTCCCTGGTCCCTGTCCAAAGTCGCTCATTCAAGGCATACTTATTCCAAACTTCGCACCGAATCTTGTTTCAGGAGTTAGAAAAGGCATGTGGCCCTTTACCGCAAAAGAGCCTCTCAGCCCCCAAAAACTGCCCATTCCCGATACTTGGGCAGTTCTCAAGGGCCACCACCCCGAGGGCAAACCCATGTTTGTCCGGGCCCACACTGGCTATGGCAAATTCAAAGGCGTCACCGGCTACGGCCACTGTGTTGCCATTGCCGTACCTTTGACAGACACAGACCGCCAGGGCTTTCCCACCGCCAACGAAACCGAAACTCTGACCCGGATCGAAAACGACATCTGCGAGGTCTTCGAGCCTAATCGTGAGTCGCTCTTTGTCGCCACCACCACAATTCCAGGAGTTCGGGAGTTCATCCTCTACACCAGGAACCCCGATTCCGTGCAGCAGAAATTCGACAACGACCTGCTGGCTCGCGTCTTCACCCACAAGGTGCACATCAAAATCGAGCCCGACAAAGACTGGCAGAGTTACAGCAAACTTCTGTAGCCCATTGCATACTCGTACCAATGGGGCTTAACCAGTTTGACTAGACCAACCCTCCTTTCGCGTCTGGGCACCTCGCTCGTCGCCGGGTTGGCCTGCGCCGTCATCTTCCTGGTTTTGTTTGCGACGCTGGCGGAGGAGATGCGCGAAGGAGAAATGCGGCACTTCGACGATAGCGTTCGCCTGTTTGCACACGCCCACTCCTCAACAGAGCTCACCGCCGTCATGCGGTTCTTTTCCGTGGTTGGGTCACCGCTCGTCGTTTCCCTCATTGCAATCGCAGCTTGCATGGCATTATGGATTGCCGGCCATCCCCGCCGGGCGATCCTGATCGCAGTCACCGCCGGGGGAGGAAGTCTTCTGATGTGGGTACTCAAAACCGGATTCCACCGGCCTCGCCCTGAGCCCTTTTTCGATACCCGGCTTCCGGCGTCCTACAGCTTTCCCAGCGGACACGCGATGCTTTCGTTCTGCCTCTGTCTCTCCGCTGCCGCGCTGTTTTCAACGAATCAGAAGAGCCGACTAATTCGCGCAGTCATCTGGATTTTTTGGGTGGCTCTTTCCGGGGCAATCGGCTATTCGCGAATCTATCTTGGTGTTCACTACCCCAGCGATGTGCTCGCCGGGTATCTCGCCGCGCTCGTCTGGTCGCTGGCGGTAGGAAGCGCATACCAGAAGTGGCGTAAGGCGCCATCCCTTCCTGTGGCATAACGCCGAGCGAAAAATCGACGGCTTGTTCTTCCCTGGAAATTCAACCCGCCGGAAAAAGAAATCTGAGCATCGGCCTGACCCGAGCGGCCCAGCTCGCCTCATCGTGTGTGCCGCCATGCACTTTTTCAAAGTGCATCGCCTCGCCCGGACGCCAGCCGTTCGCCTTCAGTCTTCGCGCCAGGTGCTCCACGTCGCGAAGCGTGCGCTGCCCCTCGCGATCCCCCACATCGAGCCACACTCTCGGCCGCTCCCACAGTTGTGGAGCGTGCTCGTTCAGGTATCCAAGAATGCTTTTGTGATTCCACCACACGCTGGGCGAAAGCAGCGCCAGCTTCCCGAATTGCTGCGCATGTCGGAGACCCAGATACAGTGTGACCAGGCCCCCGAGCGACGAGCCACCCATCCCGGTGTTCTCGCGATCCTGCCTCACGCGGTACCGGCTCACAATCCACGGCATGAGTTCCCGCGTCAGCAGATCGCCGTATTTGTCCGCCTCGCCGCCGCCCATCTGCCAGTTGTATTCGTGCGTGTACTCGGCCAGTCTGCGGTCCCCGGTGTTGTAGATACCCACGATCACCAGCGGCTCAACTTCACCGGCCTCGATTGCCTCATCGGCATGCTCGCGCACCATCCACGTGCGCCCCTTTACAAACGAAGTGCGCCCATCGAAGAGGTTCTGTCCATCGTGCAGGTAGAGGACAGGATAGGTCCGCTCCGGTTCCTCGTCATACCCCGGAGGTACATAAATAATCACATCACGTTCGTCAGGTAAATATGCACTTTTAAATGCTTTATATAGCCGCAGTCGCGGGTGCGGCTTGACTGCCTCTAAGTCCGCGAGCAAGCCCTCGCTATCTTCCCCGTTCGTCTGTGACTCCAGGTTCAATCCGCTGTGTTTCCCCTGATCCGTACGAGGTCTGGCCTGGCGCTTTGATTCGAGCTTCCGGCCAGATGTCCCGATAAAAAGATGTGCCCGTGGCTGTTACAGTAACAGGAAACCAGCGCTTCTCAAATTGCCTGTCTCAGGAGCCAAAATCCTCAATGAATCGTGAGTACCATAAGTGGTATTCCAGCCGCCTCGGCCGCGACATGGAACTGCTCGTCTTCGGCCATGCCGGCCTGCCCGTCCTCGTCTTTCCCACATCCGGCGGTCGTTTCTTCGAGTTTGAAGACCGCGGCATGGTCGGCTCCGTCGCTGGCCGCGTTGAGCACGGCGACCTTCAATTCTTCTGCGTCGACTCGGTTGATATGGAGAGCTGGTACAACCGCAACGTGCAGCCGCGCTGGCGCATCGCTCGCCACGTCCAATATGAGGACTACCTCATTCACGAAGTTGTGCCGCTCATTCACAAGAGAAACTGGGACACGCACCTCGTCTCACTGGGCTGTAGTTTCGGCGGCTACCACGCAACCAACATCGCCTTGCGCCACCCCGATATCTTCACGGGACTGCTCACCATGTCCGGCGCATTCGACGTCTCCAACTTCCTTGGCGGCTATTACGATCAGGATTGCTACTTCAACTTTCCCACGCACTATCTACCCAATCTTGCTGATTCATGGTTCCTTGAGCACTACAGACGCAACACCTACATCCTCGCCACCGGCTGGGATGACCAGTGCCTCGGCCAGAACCAGAACCTCGACCGCATCATGAGTTCCAAGGGAATCCCCCATAAGCTCTACACGTGGGAAACTTATAATTCCCATGATTGGCCCACTTGGCAGCGCATGATTCAGGAATATCTTTAAGTAAATTTAGGGATCGCCACTCGGGAAGGAATAGGATGAGGGAATAGAAGCCTGAAACCGTTCGTACCCGATTCATTAATTGCCCACTCGCCGCGTCTCACGTAGAAATGTATTCGGCGCTGATGGTTGGCAACTGAAACTGATGCTTCTATTACAGGACTTTCCCCAATGAGCGAGCTCAATCCTTACGAAAAGTTTCTCGATGGCCGTCCGCTTGATGCCATCCTCTCCACCACATCGCACGAAATCGCCAACAAGCTCCAGATGATCGGCCCGGACAGGATCAGCGAATCCCCGGCACCCGGCAAGTGGTCGCCGACAGAAATCGTCTGCCACCTGGCCGACTGCGAAATTGCCTTCGCCTTCCGTTTGCGGCAGACCCTTGCCGAAGACCACCACGTCCTGCAGCCATTCGACCAGGACAAGTGGGCTTGCTATGACGGCATCGCTGCCAAAGATGCTCTCGCAGCCTTCACCGCTCTCCGCACCTGGAACCTCAAGCTCATCGCGAAAGCACTGCCCGGCTCCGCCTCCAAAGCGGTGACGCATCCCGAGCGCGGCACCATGACCTTCGAGACCATCGTCGAAACCATGGCCGGCCACGACCTCAACCATCTCGCCCAGCTCAGGCACATTGCCAGTCCCTCGTAGGCCTGGTACTCCTTTGATCCAACCCCGGGGCTGGTCCGTTTCTTTCCTCGCATCGAGCGTTCGAAATCTTGAGCCTGCGTGGATGCCAGGCCCGTCTGCAAAAGTGTTTCGCGCAAAATTCCGCCGCTAACCATGGATTTCGGTAAATCGAGGAAGTAGCCAACCCTGTGCCAGAATAGGAAGGACGCGATCGGCTCAGTATTGACGATTCATGGGCTGTCCCCAGGAATATTGGCTGATCGGACGCGGGGTGCCGGGGGGCGGAGCGTTCGACAGCACTTCGCCAACATGAGCAGTCTCTATTGGAGGGCCTGTTGCTCGGTTACTACTCCGTTTGGCTCTATTTCATCGAGATCGCTGTACTGCTCGCTGTCGCTGCAACGCCGCTCTTACGCGCTGCCGATTCACCGCCCATCCCTGCTGAAACCCGCGTCGTGAATCTCGATGGCCTGCGCGGGTTTCTCGCCCTCAGCGTCTTCTTCCATCACGCCGCGGTTTACCATACGCTGTTCGCCACTGGAACCTGGACCTACCCCGGTACCCGGTTCTACTTTTTGCTGGGCGGCTTCGGCGTCGCCTTTTTCTTCATGATTACGGGATACCTGTTCTACTCCCAACTCCTTCGCAGTCATGGCAAGCTCGATTGGCGAAAACTCTATATCGGTCGTCTGTTTCGCATTCTTCCGCTTTACTGGTTCGCCGTGGTCTTGATCGTAATCGGAGTGCTCATCAATACCGGGTTTCATCTCCGGGTTCCGCTCGGCCAACTCGCCTCGGAACTGCTCCGCTGGGGTGCTGGAGGCCTGTTTGACACAATTCCCATTAACGGCTATCCCGGCACCGCGCGCATCATCGTTTTCGTCACATGGACCCTGCGTTTTGAGTGGTTCTTCTACGCGAGCCTGATTTACCTCTCGTTGTTTGTCGCCGTCAGGCGAGTTGGACTGTTCTTCCCGCCCGTGATGCTGGTCATTCTGCTGATTCATGAGGCTCGTGTCGCCAACGCAACGCCATTGATATGCGTGGCCCTCTTCTCCGTAGGCATGTCGGCAGCAGCGCTGAAAACTGCAAAACCACAACTCAGAGTCAAAGGGCCGTTCTGGTCTTTCGTCGCGGTTGGCCTGCTTGGTTTCGGGCTAGCAACTGCTCCCACCGTTTACCTGCCGCTACCGGTGCTCATCTTTGGAACCGCGTTCGTACTGATCACGCTCGGCTCCGACCTGTTCGGCCTCTTGTCGGCACGTCCCTCCAGGCGGCTCGGCAACATCAGCTACGGAATCTACCTGCTCCAGGGCCCCGTTTTTGCCGTTGTGTCGAGCTTCAGCGCTATACGTGCGCTCGATATGCGTTCGCCGCTCGGGCATGTAGCCGTTACCTTGCTTGAAGCTCTCGTGTTGATTGCATTCGCCACCTGTACTCATGTGTGGATTGAGCGCCCCGGCATCGCTCTTGGGAGACTACTCCTCCAAAAATCCGCACCCCAAAAAGGCCTCGAGGCAGTCGTAGTTCGCTGATAGCGATTTCGCCTTTTTCCCTTGATCAGAAACTTCGCGCAACATTGTGCAAGAAATCCCCTGCCGCCCGTTCCAAGTCTGATTGCGCGCCTTGAAGCCTTTTTCGGTTTCCCGAGGTCCAACGCAACAGCGCTTTTGTCACTGCATTTTCGATTTGTGCCCGCAGTATTCGGTCTGCACGTTTGCGCAGGCTTAGGAGGATCGATGCGTCTCTGGGTCACCGCACTTTGCCTTGCCACTCTCCCTCAATCCCTCACCGCCCAGTCCAACTCGGACACCGCCGTAAGACCAAAGCCTCCCGCGCTGCAGGCGCGCTCAACCTCGCCTCAGATGGAGCCGAGGGCCCAGTTGGCCCCACCGCGGGTAGTGGCCAAGGACCTGCCAGTCCGCAAGGTTGTCCTCTACAAGAATGGGGTTGGCTACTTCGAACACGCTGGCACCGTCAGCGGCAACCAGCGCGTGTCCATCGACTTCACCTCGCCGCAGCTCAACGACGTCCTGCAATCGCTCACCGTGCTTGACGAGGGCGGCGGCCGTATCGCCGGCGTCAACTACAACTCCACGACGCCGCTGGCCGAGCAACTCAAGACGCTCTCGCTTGGCATGACGGAAGACCCCACATCGACCGATCTCTTCGGCGCACTCCGAGGACAAAGGGTCGAGGTCACTGGCACACCTGGAGGGCCTGTCTCCGGCCGCCTCATGTCCATCGAAGCACGCACCGAGAAAATCGGCTCCGCAGAAAACGCCTCGTCCGTCGTGAAGTACTACCTCACCGTGATCGCCGGCAGCGGTGCCGTTCGCGTCATCGAACTCACGCCCGCCCTCAGTGTGCGCCCTGTCGACTCCAGCCTTCAGATCGAACTCGATCGCTATCTAGAACTGCTGTCTACCACCCACTCCACCGGCCTCCGACACCTCACCCTCGACGCGCTCGGCCAGGGCCAGCGCCAGATCCGCGTCAGCTACATCAGCGAAGTGCCTGTCTGGAAAGCCACCTATCGCATGGTTTTTCCGCGCGAGGCTAACGGTGCCGCGACCGTGCAGGGTTGGGCGGTCGTCGACAATACCGTCGGCGCCGATTGGGACAACGTGCAGCTCTCCCTCGTCGCTGGCGCACCGCAAAGCTTCATCCAGCCCATCTCGCAGCCGCTCTACGCCCGCCGGCCTGAGATTCCCATCTCCACCGAAGCCCAGACCACGCCTCAAACGCACGAAGCGGCCGAAGAAAACAAGCAATTCGACCGAGTTGAATTGGCAGACAAACTGACCGCTGCACCCCAAGCCAAGTTCCGTCAGCAACTCAAAGGATCCTACCAAAACAATTCGCTCGGAGTGTCTGCACAGACCGTCACAGTCAACGCCGAAAACATGGCGATGGGCGGCCCTATCGCTGCGAGCTCTGGCGGCATGGGCTCCGGAATCGGCTCAGGCTATGGCGGTGGCGTCTATCGCCCCACTGACGCAATCGCCGAAGGCGATGTCTCCACCAACGCCTTTGACGATTTCTTCGAATATGCCCTCACGCAACCTGTCACCATCCACAAAAACGAATCCGCGATGGTTCCGATTCTGCAACAGGAACTCCCGGCTGAACACGTCACGCTGTGGAGCCGCAATGATCCGCGTCCCCTCCGCGCCGTCTGGCTCGAGAACACGTCGAAGCTTACACTCGATGCCGGAAGTTTCACCATCTTCGAGAGCGGCGAATTCGCCGGGGAAGGCCTCCTTGATCCCATCCATCCTGGGGAGCGACGCCTGCTCTCCTACGCTGCCGACCAGGCCACGCGTGTCAAAATCACCGACGTCGAAGGCAATCGCACCCTCCATCATCTGGAGATCCATAAAGGCCTCGTCGTCGAGCGCTACATGGACATGTCGTTCACGACGTATTCGGCTATCAACTCCGCCGATGAGGATCGCGTAGTCCTGCTCGAGCATCCGCGCCACACCAACGGCTGGTCGCTCGACGACGGCGTCAAGGCCGCTGAAACCACTCCCGATCTCTATCGCTTCCAGGTCGCGGTCAAACCGCATTCGACTCAGAAACTCGAAGTCCGCGAGCGCGGCCCCGAGTATATACGAGTCTCGATCGATCCCAATCAGAACACCAACGCCTACCTTCTCGATCTCGTCAAGCGCGTTCCCGATGCTGAAGCGGAACTCAAGCCCGTCCTCGATGCGCAGGCCAAGCTGGCCGACTTGGACCAGGCCATCGCAGAATCAAAAAAACAGGAGGAGACCGCCGCTGCCGATGAAGCCCGCGATCGTGAAAACCTCACCGCCCTCAAAGGCAACGACGCCGCTCGCCGCTTTGTGGATGAGTTGAACCGCGCTGAGGACTTGCTCCAGTCCACGCGCAAACACACCGCCGAACTCGAGGAGCAAAAAGCTGCGGCCGTAGAAGGCCTCCGCGCCCAGATCAATGCCCTGAGCTACGACTGGGACGTCAGCTCCAGGAACTAAGAAACCCGTAACCAAGGAACCTAAGGAGGCGATAACGGAACTTAAGAAGGCGATAACCAGGATGTGTCATCCTGAGCGCCGCAAGCCTGGGGCCCCACAAACGAGTCATCGTTCGTGGGGTAAGTGGCGCGAAGGATCTGCTTCTCAACACTTGGAGAAGCGTCCAGGCTGCGACAAGCTACAGGATTGGCACCGCATCCGTGCGCCGCTTCCAGGCGCGAGGGTGCGATCGCACACTATTTCGGCTTGGCCGCGCCTTGCTTCTTGCTCAGCATGCCCTTGGGCGCGCCGCTCTGAATGTGATCTTCACTATGACGCTTATTGTGGTGTGCGACCGCTTTCGCAATCTCTGCCGATGTCAGCTTGGTTTGATCGCCTGAGTGCAGGATTTCATTCGCGTTCGAGGGGCTTGTTTTGTTGGGTTCCATTCAACACCTCCTGGATGGGCAAGAGGCTTCTTCTCAATTCTGCTTGGATTCGAGATGAAGTCCCGCCGATCCGTTTACATGTGCATCGGTTGAAGTGCACAAACAACTTCCCGAGCTGGTTGAAAGCAGTTTCGTGTATTGAACCGGCCACCGGGGCGAGGACAACCGTCGACCGGCTGTCCTGAACCAAGCATAGTCCTTCTGACGGGTGTCGATCAGATCACCGGACTGCGCGTTGCCGCAACTCAGCGAGCCGCTGCTTTCCCCATCGCAAACTCAATCACCCGCGCTGTCTGCTCCTCATCCTCACCCGACGAGATCATCAGGTCGTACAGGTGCGGATCGTTCCATTCTTTCCCAAAGCGCACCTTCAGATAATGCACTCGTTCCGCATCCACTTCCCGAATGCGTTGCTCGATATGCGCGCCCGGCTCCAGGCGCGTCCGCAGCCGGTGGATCCGCACCCGCAGCGGGGCGTATACAAACACCTGAAACACGTCCGCCTTCGATTGCAGAATGCACTGCGCCCCGCGCCCCACGATCACACTGTTTCCGGCCTCATACGCATGCTCGATGATCTGCCGCGTCAGATCGGTCATCACATCCTGGTCAAAGCATTTCTCTTGCTGCAACGCGACGCCGGCGGCCATGGCCGCTCCGCGCATTGCCTGCCGGTTCATGCGGCTCAACCATCCCTCCACGTGTTCATCGAAGCGGCTCACCACGCCCGCATCCACATGGGCCGCGCACGCAATCTCGTCGATCAGTGCGCCGTCCAGTAGCTTCCAACCCAGCCGCTTTGCAATCGACTGCGCAATCCTTCCGCCGCCACTTCCAAACTCCCGCGAAACCGTCAACACCCGGTATTCCATTCGGAGCCTCCCCGTCCTGCTGACGCCCCCAAGTTACGCCGCTTGGTCACATCAGGCAGTGACGACCCTCACGCCGCACCGCACTATTTCCTTGTCCACCTTCCACAGACGCGCCAGAACATTCCATCTCGTCTGCCGTACACTGTTCATAAGTTTTGATTTGCGGACAATCCCCGCACCCGGCCCCGGAGGTTTCGGCATGAAGAAGATCGGCGTCCTGTTCGGCATGGAAAACAGCTTTCCCGGCGCGCTCGTGGAGCACATCAACGCGCGCAACGTCTCCGGCCTCACCGCCGAATTTGTTGAAACCGGCGCCGTGCAGCTCGACAAGCCCGCGCCCTACGCCGTCATCGTCGACCGCATCTCGCACGACATCCCTTTCTACCGCGCATACCTCAAGCATGCCGCGCTCAATGGCACCGTTATCATCAACAACCCCTTCTGGTGGTCTGCCGACGACAAATTCTTCAACTACTCCCTCGCCGCCAAGCTCGGCGTAGCCGTTCCGCCCACCGTCATCCTCCCTCACAAGAAACACCCAGAGGGCACTACCGACCGCTCCATGCGCAATCTCGAGTACCCGCTTAACTGGGAAAAGGTCTTCGCATATGTTGGCGAGCACGGTTTCATGAAGCCCGTCGACGGCGGCGGATGGCGCGACGTCTATCACATCCACAATCGCCCCGAGTTCTTCGCCGCATACGACCAGTCGCGCGACCTCTGCATGCTCTACCAGAAAGCGGTTGAATTTAACGAGTACTTCCGCTGCTACGTTGTCGCCCAGAGCAAGGTCCACATCATGCCCTACGACCCGCGCAGGCCCCACCACGAGCGCTACGTGCAGAATCCGCCCACCTACGATCCCAAACTCCTCGCCCGTGTCGAAAGGGACGCGCTCATCCTCTGCCGCGCTTTAGGCTACGACCTCAACACCGTCGAGTTCGCCGTCGAAGACGGCATCCCCTACGCCATTGACTTCATGAACCCCGCGCCCGATGCCGATCTGCACTCCGTAGGCCAGGCCAACTTCGACTGGATCATCCGCGAGGTAGCCGATATGGCCATCTCCAAAGCACAAGACGCACCGAAGGTGCCCAAGGAGCTTCGCTGGTCAACATTCCTCTCCGGCAGCCCCGCTGCCGCGCCCGCAAAAGAGCCCGCCACAAAAAGATCCCCTGCAAAAAAATCCGCTCCTAAGAAGGCGGCGAAATCCGCTGGACCCATATCCCCCGACCGCGCCAACAGCTAGATTTCGTTCAGCGAACACCGTGCGAAAGGTGCCGAGTGCCCCACTCATGCGCGCCGTTTGCGCATCAGTGGGAAACCACGAACCCGAGTCTCCTGGACGGAGTCTTCACCCGGAAGTGCGCTACACTGCCCCCACCATGATCGCTCGTTTGATCGCGTATTTCTTCGTCGGCGTTCTGTACGCTGTGGGCCCTCTGCTGCTTCTCATCGCGATTGCTACATCGGTCCCCACAGCCAGGTTCGTTCTCTCCAGCACCGCCACCGACGGAAAGATCATTTACCTCCAGCGTGTTTATTCGAGGCAATTCTCGAAAGAGGTCTACAAGCCCGTTGTCCGTTTTACCGCCAACGATGGCCAGGCCCATATATTCGTCGCCGATTCCCGTATGGGCTTGGTTCCATTGAAAGCCGGCGACACTATCCGCGTACTCTACCTCAAGGACCACCCTGAAACCGCCCGCATCGATACGATTCCGCAACTCTGGATGCCCCAACTCATTCTTGGGTTCTTCGGCGCAATTTTCACCGTACTCTCAGTCCGAATCCAGATTCGAAGAAGAGTCCGCAGCCGTGTCGCGGTCATAAGCTGACGCAACCATCACGGTTGCGGCCCAGACGCCGGTGGCAAATCCTGACGTGGCGCGTCCCGCTGCACCAGCATGATGCGTTTGATTCGATTGCGATCAATGTGCTGCAATTCGCCTGCGACACGGATCTCAACATCCATGCCGGATACGGTTACGAGATCGCCATTCAGAACGCTGCCATCGCGTAATTCGATGGAGTCGTAAGAGGCTGCGCCAAGTTCATAATTGACGGACCCGCCAGAAACGTCATCCCGTCCGATTTCGAGCGGGAATTCTCCCGACCGGAAGCCCTCTTTGCTGAATGTCAGCGTATGTTTTCCCGCCCCAACCGTAATAAGCCTGGGCGTAACGCCGACCGCTGCGCCATCCAGCTTGAGAAGCGCTCCTTGCGGACTGGAATTCACGGTCAGGCTGACAACTTTGCCGGCATCTGTTTTCTCTTGGACCGTTACCGAGACAGGCTGGCCCGAGGCCATCACAGTCGTTTCAAAACGTACGGTTTCCCCAGGTCCGACATTGTTCAGTGAGATTCCGTCTTCACCCACGCGCACCTTGGTTTTGTCGAAGAGGTAGACAGAAAACCGCGCCGAGGAAATCACTCGCGATGAGAGATTCTCAGCGGTCGTATCCATCACGTAGCCATGAAGGCTCCCCATGCCGGGAAGCGTCTTGAATTTCCCGAAAGTGAAGCGGATAACCGGCGTCCCAGTTGAGGGCCAGTCGATAACGGCGAGAGGTGTGTCCTTGGCGAATGCTGCTGCAGAGAACACAAGCAAAACCAGGACCGAAACAGATCGGTAGATCCAGCGAACAAGTTGGGACATTTGTCGCTATCTTACCCCAGATTTCTTGCACCTCGCGTGGCCCTTATGTCCCTCAGCCCAGTCCCTGCTTTTTCACGCAACCTTGCGGAACGTGAGGTTAAATCGATAAGGCCCCGTCAGCGGATGATGTCCTGGCTTCAGCGGCTGCACTCCATGAAACCGCATGCGCGAGGGTCCGCCCCACACAATCACATCGCCATGTTCCAGCAGAATGCGCTTCGTCTGGTCGGTGCGCTGAAAGCCGCCCAGCAAAAAGATGCACTCCAGCCCCAGCGAAATCGACACGATCGGCTGGTACAAATCAAATTCGTGCCGGTCCTGGTGGATCCCAAGCTTCGTCCCCGCCTGGTAGCGATTGATGTGGCAAGTGTCGGGGCGGAACTGCGGAAATCCCGACTGCACCGCGCAGCGCAGCGCAAAATCCACAAGGACGCGCGGTATTGGCGGCCACATCCGACGCACGCTCGGATTCTGCGGATCCCAGCGCCGCCGAAAAGCCTCCGGCGTGCCGCAGTCCGTCACCATCACCGACATCGGCAATCCACTGGGAGTCATCGCATGGTGCAGAGGAGCAGCCGCAAGAATGCGTTCCACGGCCGCAAAAAATTCGGCATCCTGCTCTAGCGCAAGACCTCGCATCAACACCGCGCCAGGGTAGATCTCCTCATGCGTCGGCTCCGCCGCAAGTTGGGAAAAGAGATTCATCGCCCAGATTCATCCTATCCTATAAGGCGAACAAAAGGCGAATATCTTTTTTGGCCTGATGGGGTCCCTAGTTCCTAGCCCCTAGTTCTTGATCCCTAATCCCTAATTTCGCTTTATCAGTGCCTTCACTTCCTCATCTGTCGTCGGTCCAAACTCCCGATAGAAAAGGCTGACCGCATCCAGCGGCTCGGGCATTCGCGCGCAGACCACATGATCAACCTCTGTCGCCAATTCCTCGCACGTGCTCTTTGCTCCCACCGGAACAGCCACGATGACCCGCCGCGCCCGTCCCTTCACCGCCCGCACCGCCGCGCGCATGCTCGCCCCCGTGGCCAACCCGTCGTCAACCAGAATGACTGCATGTCCCGCAATCTCCAACGCCGGCTGGCCCTCGCGATACAGTTTTTCGCGCCGCCCCATCTCCAGGGTCTCGCGGATTATTACGTGCTCGAGTTTCTTCTCCGATACGTGGTATGAGCAAACGATGTAATCATTCAGCACCACGCGGCCGCCGCTTGCGATCGCGCCCATCGCCAGCTCTTCCTGCCCCGGCACTCCTAGCTTGCGCACCACCAGGATGTCCAACGGCAACCCGCACGCCCGTGCTACCTCATACGCAACCGGAACACCTCCGCGCACCAGTCCCAGCACCAGGCCATCTTTCAAGTCGGGAAGAGAAGCTACCAGCTCACCCAGCTCTCGCCCCGCCTCCCGCCGATCCTGAAACACCATTTCACTCACGCGCAGGATTGTATGCCTTTGGAAGTCCCTAGTCCCTGGTCCCTACGTCCCTTTGTCCCTGCCGTACAATCCCAACAAGCACCACCGAGGTCATCTCATGCGCCCGTCCTTCTCGCTCGGTATCGAAGAGGAATACCAGACCATCGACCCGGTCACGCGCGACCTGCGCTCCCACATCCAGACCGAGATGCTTGCCCAGGGCAAGATGCGCCTTCAAGAGCGCGTCAAAGCCGAGATGCACACCTCTGTCGTCGAGGTCGGCACCCGTGTTTGCCTCAATATCAATGAGGCCCGCGAAGACATCTACGAACTGCGCCGCGAAATGATCAAGCTCGCACGCGAGCACGACCTTGAACTCGTCGCCGGCGCCACCCACCCCTTCGCCGACTGGCGGACCCAGGAAATCTATCCCGACCCGCGTTATCACCAGGTGGTCAAGGATCTCCAACTCGTAGCCCGTGCCAACCTCATCTTCGGCCTCCACGTACACGTCGGCATCGAAGATCGCGAAGCCGCCATCCGCATCATGAATTCGATGCGCTACTTTCTGCCCCACATCATGGCGCTGTCCACCAACTCACCCTTCTGGCTGGGGCTCAACACCGGCTACAAAGGCTACCGGGCAAAAGTGTTTGAGAATTTCCCCCGCACCGGCATTCCCGACGCCTTCTCCAGCTACTCCGAATTTGAAAACTACGTCAGCCTGCTCGTCCGCACCAACTGCATCGACAACGCCAAAAAAATCTGGTGGGACATCCGCCCTCACCCCTTCTTCAACACCGTCGAAGTTCGCGCCTGCGATATTCCTCTTCGCGCCGAAGAAACCGTCGCCATCGCCGCGCTCATCCAGGCCACCGCTGCTTATCTCTACCGTCTCCACGCCGCCAATCAGGACTTCCGCCAGTACGCCCGCCCGCTCCTGATGGAAAATAAATTTCGCGCCGTGCGCTACGGCCTCGACGGCAAGCTGATCGACTTTGGTCGCCAGCAGGAGGTACCCGAACGCGATCTGCTCGAGGAGTATCTCGTCCTCATCGACAGGGAAGTGGACGAACTCGGCAGCAGGGAAGCCATCGACGGCATCCGAAAAATCATGCAGAACGGCACCGGAGCCGACCGTCAACTGAAAGTCTTCGAGGAATCCAAGGGCGACCTGAAAGCGGTAGTCGACTACATGGCCGCCGAAACCCGCGCCGGCCTCTAACCCGCAACCATCCGGTCGTATTTTGAGTTTCCTCACTGTGGGTGCCCCATCCTTGGCGCGTCTTTGCGCCAAGGGTGGGAAAGCACGAGCCCAATCAAGGAAAAAGGAAGTGTCATCCTGAGCGCCGTAAGCATGGGGCCACGCGGACAGGACTCCGCCGGGTAAGCGGCGCGAAAGATCTGCTTTCGTTCTTCTATGTTGGCTCCACAGATGTGCGTGCCCCTCGTCCGGCGCCCCAGCGACTGGTCTTCGTCGATAGGGTGCAGGTCTCTCTGAGACGTGGGAGTTCCCAAGTGGGGCTAAAAGTGAAATAGAAAATCAAACCTACTTAACAGCCTCCGCCACCACCGAAACCTCGACACGCTTTCCACTCCCCGGCATATCTACGGAACCCAGCATCACCGGCCTCCCCATCACGATCGCTGATTCGCCTTCCATCACCGACTGGTGAATCACCGGATCCTGTATCCCCACGTTCGACTTCTCCTCCGCCACGCTAGTCTGCTCAATCTTCGTGCGCAGCCTCATTTCGTCGCCGCGTCCTTCGAGCGTTGCATCCAGGTTTACCCCCACGTCCATATACTGCACCTGTGTGTTTTGATCCGAGCCGGTTCCGTAAGACCCCGTCATAATCGGCACCCGCGCTCCTTGCTTCAGCGTCATCTTGTTTCCCGATCCAACAATCATCACGAGGTGCTGCCCCCCGCCCTGGGCGCTCCCGTCGCTGATTGTGTACGTCAGCCGATAGGTCTTACGGGGTCGATCGATATCCGCCAGGATTTTTTGCGCGTTCGCAATGTCCTCAGACGTGCCATAGATCGAAATCGCGTTGGCCGACTCGACCCGATAAATCTTCGCCTTCGGCAACATATTCCGTAAATCCGTCACCGCGTCGTTCGCTTCGTGGCTCTCTGTCAAATTCGTGAGGTAGAGCGTCGCATAGCTCTGCGCCGGCTTCTGATCAGCACCCTGCGCCTGCGCGACTGTGCTCTGAGCACCTAACATCGTCAAAACCACTCCCGCCGTTATCAACACACCCAACGGCCGCTGAACCGCATTCTCCGCATTCCGTCTCATTACATTCCTCTCCAAGTGATTCGCTCTGAAGCACGCAGGCTGCACCGTACCGTCGTCGCCCCGCGCTCCTACTTAAACAGGACGCCGCATCGGCGCGTTCGCTCGACACTTTTTCGAAGTGTCACACTCCCGCCGGGCTGAACTCGTTCCAAGGCACGATAATTTCAATAGTGCGCATATTGTGTACGAGGTGAGTCAATGCATCTCCGAGCAGCCCGAATTTTCGCCGTGACGATCTTCGTGGCCGTGCTCCCCGCCGCCGCGCAACACTCTTCGCAGCCCGATGCCGCCGCCATCATTCGCGATCTCGACGCCGCCAACCAAGCCCGCTTCGACAACATTCTGAGCTTCACTGACGTTGAGCATTATTCGGTCTTTCGCGGCAGCGACCAGGCCCACCCCGCCGCCGAGATGACCATGAAAATGACCTACAGAAAAGGCGTCGGCAAAGACTATGCGATCCTCTCGAAATCCGGCTCATCGCTCATCCAGAAAGTCGGACTCCAGCCGCTCCTCGACAACGAAAAGGCCATCAATGATCCCGCCAAAGTCGCGCAATCCTGGTTCACTTCGGCAAACTACGAGATGCATCTTAGGCCCGGCATCACGCAGTCAATCGACGGTCGCGTGTGCGTGGCCCTGTCCATTACGCCCCGCCAAAAGGCGTCGAACATGATCGATGGCACGATCTGGGTGGATGCCGACACCCACACGCTCGTCGAAGTCGAAGGCGTCGCCTCCAAAAGTCCTTCCATCTTCGCCGGACCCACAAAGATGATGCGCCGCTACGCCACCATGCAAGGCCACGCCATGGCTACCCACGCCCATGCCGAATCCAGCAGCATGCTCTTCGGCCGTACCGTCGTCAACATCGACTACAGCGACTACCATTTTGAGCTTCGCCCCACGCCATGACTAAGCTGCCCGATAGCGAAACGTGGCGATGTTTTCGGCGATCCATCCATCCAGTCCGATCGGTTTTCTGCCGATCACGCCTTCTACCCCATCCGTCGTCATTCCCAGCCGTCCCTCGCGAATCGCGCGCCACAATTCGACGTGAGCTTCCGTCTCTTCCTGAGAAGCGCCGGTCGCCTGGAATCGCCGTCTCGCCTCTTCATCCGACAGCGTCTCGTATCTCAGCTGCTTCCCAATGGCCATGCCAATTTTCGTCGCAACTTCTGCAAAGCTCAATGCCTCCGGCCCAGTCAGCGCCAATGCTTCTCCCACATATTCGCGACTCGTCAGCGCCTTCACGGCCACCGCCGCAATATCGTCGGAGTGAATAAAAGCCCTCTTGCCGCATCCCGTAGATGAGCGCACCACCCCCTCTGTCCTGATCGACGGGGCCCAGGCCAGCAGATTCGTCATAAATCCCGATGGCCTCAGAAAAGTGAATGGAATTCCGCTCGCTCGAATCGCCGCCTCGCCTCGCTCATGCCACGCTCCAATCGCGAGGCTCTGCTCCACATCCATCGACGACAGCTTCACCACATGCCCTACGTTTGTGTCACTCGCCGCGCGCGCTGCAATCTCGTCCAGCAACGGAATCTGCGGCCCCGAAGTCGCCAGGAAGAGCGCCTCAACACCTTCCAGCGCGGCCGTCAGTGATGCACGATCTCCCAGGTCCCCAACGCAGATTTCCGCTCTCTCACCAAATCGTACCCGCGCCTTGCCTGCATCCCGAACAAATACGCGGGGCCGATCCCCCCGCCCTATCAGTTGATTCACTACTCTCGACCCAACGTCGCCGGTCGCTCCGGTAACCAGATAAGTCATCTCAACCTCCTCAGTCAATATGTGAGTAAACCTCATAAACTGCATAGAATATAGATCTGCATTGTCTTTTATGTATACTCGCTTAACTACTATCTATAAGTTGTTGATAAAGCGCATGACGAGCAATGAAATATATATAGAAGCTCACATTTGTAATAAACTAGCCGCAATGAGCAGACGTGCCGATATGCCTCATCGCCGACAGCCACAGCAACTCCGCGCGCGTCAAACCGTCGATGCCATCCTCGAAGCTGTGATCCGCATCCTCAAACGAGAGGGAACTGATGCTGTAACGACGAACCGCATCGCCGAAGTTGCCGGGGTAAGCATTGGCTCCGTCTATCAGTACTTTCCCGACAAGCGAGTCATCTTCGCCGCTCTTCATCAGCGCCATATCGAGCAGATCGACCGCGCGATCGAAACCACGCTCATTCAAAACGCATCCGCAACACTCGAACGCCTCATGCGCGCGCTGGTCGATGCCATGATTGATGCGCACTCAGCCGACCTCGAGCTTCACGATCTGTTTGTGGCTCATGTGTCGCCTCAGGCAGGGGGGACAAAGAGTTTCGCCGAGCGAATGCATGGCGCTTTCCGGCTCGCGCTTTCCGCCCGAACAAGCGAACTGAAGAAGCTGCGCAACCTCGACACGCATGTGTTCGTAGTGGTCCACATGTTCGAGTCGCTCTGCCACGGCGCCGTTCGACAGCGGTCTCCGCGCCTGCCTCTCGCAGAAGCCAAAGCAGAAATCGTGAGGGCAATCCTTGCTTACCTGCATTCCTAGATCTCATGCAGTATAGGGATACGCCGCCCATTTCGCGATAATCTGCTCCACATCTTCGCGTCCGACGGTCAACGCTGGAGCATCTTCGAGCCCGTGCTTTTTCCTCAGTACGCGAAGATTGTCATTCTCTTTTCGTTGCTCTTCGGCATAGAATTTGGCTTTTTCGAATTCATGATTCGCAATGGCACCCTCGATCCGCTCCGAAATGAATGCAAGCTTCTTCCTTACATCGGCAATTTCGTTCGGCTCCGAACCGGCTCGCAGCTTCACGGCTGCGCCAGCCGCATCGAGCAATTCCAGCGCCTTCCCCGGCAGAAGCTTTTCCTTCAGATAGCTGTCCGCCCGTTGTACCGCACATTCCAGCGCATCATCCGCAAACGCTACCTCGTGAAAGGCCTCCAGCCTTTCTTTACGGCCGAGCAGCACCGTCATCGCACCCTCGGCATCCAGAGGTTTCACATGGAGCGGATGGAAAACCTTGTCGAGCGCGGGATAAGCCGCGCAGACAGTTTTGTAGTCCTCTTCAGTCGTCGCTCCGATGCACTGCAACTCCGCCTCCTGCATGGCAAACTTCAACACGCCGACAAGCCCTTCGCCGGGAATTTTCCTCGTAGCCTCCCCCGGTCCTCGCAGCCCGTCCACAAACAGGATCAGGTTTGCCGACTTCGCGACCGTTTCCAGCAGCTTGGTCAGGTCGTCAAACCTCTCCCGATTTGGCGCCAACAACGCGAGCGCCTCAGCCGATAGAGACATCACGCGCATTTCCGCAAGCGCCCGTGGCACGTCGCCATTCGCGATCCGCTGCGCCAGCGCCTCCACAATTGCCGTCTTCCCCGCGCCGCGTTGGCCCAGCAGAATCGGATTCCTTCGCTCCTTCTTACAGAGCACTTCGATCATTGCATCCAACTCCAGCTCGCGACCCACTACAGGCTCCAGCACCCCGTCCAACGCCTTTTGTGTCAGATCGACATAAAGCCCGGAAAGGTTTTGCCCCGCCACGGCGTTTCTCATCTCCGTTGCGCCCGTGACCGACGTGTCCAGCGCGACCTTGGCCAAGCTCTCGCGGATTGACTCCAGTTCAATGCCGCGCTCCTTCAAGATTCCTTGCGCAAAACAGTTCTCCTCCCGCAGCAGACCCAGAAGCAGATGCTCCGTGCCAATGTGTTTGTGCCCCAGCCGCTCAGCTTCCTCTGCCGCATACGCCATCACCCGCTTGCATTCCTTCGAAACCGGCAGGTCCACGCTCGTCGAAGTCTTCTCGCGAATAGTCGTATGGTTCTCAATCTGCCGCCGAATCGACTCTACCGTCCCCACCGAACGGATGAACCGGTTCGTCAGCGCCTTGTCTTCGCGCAACAGCCCCAGCAGCAGGTGCTCGGTCTCGATGTAAGGCGATCCAAACTGGCTCGCCTCGTATCGTGCAAAAAAGATCACTCGTCGCGCCTTCTCGGTATAACGCTCAAACATGACCCCATCCCCCCTTTGGCCTTGCCGGATAGCGACTCTCGTCACATTCGCTCGAATTCCGAGTCCCGGTTCCGCGCTCGATCCATCGCATCCAGATCCGGTAGCTCGTCATACCACGCATAGAACGCCGCGTCGAACACGTAAAACTTCTGAAACCTTATTAGTGGCAGCAGGGAATCGCGTGGAACCACTTGCAGATAATGGATGTAGCTGCCGTCGAAGTTTCGGTGCACCGTCTCGCGCCGCCCGCGAATCTGGGCAAACCCCAAGCTCTCCGTCTTCAGCGGCGTTCGTTTTTCAATCGCATCGCTCGAAAGCACAATCACCGCGCCGAAGACATAGATAGCCCAGCACAACGCGAACAGCGTAATTGCCGCCCACTCCACTGTCTCGGCTGGATTACGTCTCTGCACGCCGGCATGTTGACTCCATAGCAGGCCAAATAATCCGAGCAGACTGAACAACAGAAAGGCCGCCGCGAACAAGCGGATCCACGGACTCAGCCGATACACACGCTTCGGCCGAGACACTCCGCTTCCGCTTGCAAATAAAGCCATCCCTGCGATCCTCTGGGTGCCGTTCTAGTATCCCAGCCCCCGCACCACCGCGCGAATCCGTTCCGCGCTCTCCCGCAAGCCGCTCTCTTCGTCTACCGTCATCGGAATCGGCAGTGGTGCCTCAATTCCGCCGCGTCCCACAATCCGTGGCAGGCTCAGGCACACATCTTGCATACCTCTGAACCCGCGCAGCAACCCACTCACCGGCAGCACGCGCCGCTCATCAAACAAAATCGCTTCGAGGATGTTGCACACCGCTAGTCCCACCGCGTAGTTCGTGGCGCCCTTGCCCTGGATCACCTGGTACGCCGCTTCCTTCACGTTTTTCACGATGCCGTCCTTGTCCGCCGAGGTCAGCCGCCCGTGCCCCTCCACGCTCCATTGGCTTAGGGGAATCGAACCGATCGTCGCGCTGGCCCACAGCGGAATCTCCGAGTCGCCGTGTTCACCTGCAATGTAAGCATGCACATTCTGTACCGCGACGTTGCAGTGCTTCGCCACCAGGTAGCGAAACCGCGAACTATCCAGCACCGTCCCCGATCCCGCCACACGATGCCACGGCAACCCCGTCAGTTTCAGCGCCACCTCGGTTACCACATCCACCGGGTTCGTAACCATCAGCAGCAGCGCCTCCGGCGCCACCCGCATCACCTCCGGAAGAATCTTTTTGCAGATCTGCGTATTCGCTTCCGCCAGGTCCATGCGCGTCTGTCCGGGCTTCTGCTTGGCGCCTGCGGTCATTACCACAACATCTGCGCCACGCAGCACCTCCACATCATCTCCGCCATCCACCTTCGCCTGCGGCACAAATAGCAGCCCGTGGTTCAGGTCCAGCACTTCCGCATCAACCTTGGTGCGCGCGATGTCAAATAGACTGATTTCCCGCGCCACCCCACGTATCAACGCGGCGTACGCAATCGTCGCGCCGACGCTGCCCGCGCCTATAATTCCGATCTTCCCCATTTATCTCCTTGCCCAATCTGCGAGAATTCCGTTCCCGGTTCCTGTACCTGCACGCAAGTGGGTACCCCATCCTTGGTGCGTTCTTGCGCCAAGGGTGGAAAAGCACGAACCTCTACACCGGGGACCACGCGGACAGGCCTTCGTCGATGGCGTGGTTACACCCACTCACCGCCGCGCATCAACGGCTCCTCGGTGCCCGACGCTGTCACGCCATCAATGTCCAGCTTGCCCGAACCGATCATCCAGTCCACGTGGATCAGGCTGTCGTTCGCTCCCTTTGCCGCGAGCTCGTCCTTGGTCAGCTTGTCGCCGTCTTTCACGCATGACGAGTATGCCTGTCCAAGCGCAATGTGCGACGCCGCGTTCTCATCGAACAAAGTGTTCAGGAAAAGCTGCCCGCTTGAAGCAATCGGCGACGAGTGGGGCACCAGCGCAACCTCGCCTAATCTCCGGGCGCCATCGTCTGTATCAATCAGCTTGCGCAGCACCTCTTCGCCTCGCGAAGCATGTGCCTCCACAATCCGACCCTTTTCAAACCGCACGTGAATCCCCTCGATCATCGTGCCCTGGTGCGACAGCGGTTTCGTCGCCGTCACTGTTCCATCCGCGCGATCCTTGTGCGGCATGCTGAACACTTCCTCGGTCGGCATATTCGGAATGCAATAAATTCCGTTGCCTGCCGTCGTGCCGCCGCCCATCCACACATGATCGTCCGCCAGCCCCAGCGTGAAATCCGTTCCAGGTCCACGGTACTTTAATGCAGCATAACGTTTCGCATTCAGATAATCCGCCCGCTTGTGCAGACCCGCGTCGTGCCTCTTCCAGTCGCTCACTGGATCGTCCACGTTGATCCGCGTCGTCTGGAAGATCGCCTCCCAGAGTTTCGCGAGAGCGACATCCGGCGCATCATCGGGAAACATCTGCACAGCCCACGCCGGAGTCGCGCACGACACGATCGTCCAGTTGATCTCGTGCCGCGTAATCAGCTCCAACGCCGGCCGATACGCTTGCGATACGGCACGATTTGCGCGACCCACCTTATCTGGATCTTCATTCGACAGCAGCGACGGATTTCCCGCAGCAATCGCCAGCCGCGCCGCGCCGCTCTTGAATGCCGCGCCCATCCCGTCGTACAACCACTTCGCCGCCTTGTCGAAACTCGCGTCCGGCGCGTAGCGATACCGCATCAACGCAGCTTCGTCGTCGGCGTAGAGTGTCGTTACCAGCGACGCACCCGCGCGATAGGCCTGCTCCGTAATGCGTCGCGCCAGCGCCACCGCGTCCAACGACGCCGTCATCACCAGTTCCTGGCCTTCCTTCAGTCCTAGCCCGACCCGTACCGCGACTTCCGCCAGCATATCCAGTTTCTGTTCGTGCGTCCGTTCCACCGCCGCCACTGCTGATCCCATCGTCGACCTCCTCGTTTCTTTGAAACGATTCCGCTGCGTCCGTCACTTCCTATTAAGTCGGACCGCGTTCCTTCATTCTAGGTCCCCGCCCGCCGGGTATCGCGTATGCCGGGACTACCGAGGCCGCAGCCTGACAAACGAGGGTCCGGGGTCGAAAATGCCGCCAATTTCGCCATTTTCCGGCGACTTTGCTTTGGCGTCGTGCTAAATTAGCACATCGTTTTCCCATAGGGCCCGAACTTCCATTCCCCGGAGGAGCCCCGTGACCGATACTCTCACGACATCGGCGTTCACTGAAGATGCCACTGCCTTAGCCGAAACTTCAAACGGCTCTGCGACTACCGTCGCCACCGATCCTTCGCCGTCACCGGAGCCGACGCCACGCCCCGTCACCCAGCGGGAACGCATCCCCACCATCGACGTCGTTCGCGGTGTCGCCCTCATGGGCATTCTGCTCATGAACATTGCCAGCTTCTCCGGGCCGTGGGAAATGTACGTCAATCCACTGATGGTCGGCAATCACCGCACTTCCAATCTCGTGGCCTGGACCATCCGCTGGGTCCTTTTCGAAGGCAAGATGCGCGCTGCCTTTTCCATGCTTTTCGGAGCAGGCGTCATTCTCCTTACCGAACGCGCCGAGCGACGTGGCGCCAAAAACGTGGCCGACATCTTTCTTCGCCGCAATATGTGGCTCGTCCTCTTCGGCGTGCTCCACTTCTACTTCGTCTGGATCGGCGACATCCTGTACTACTACGGCCTCACCGCGCTGCTCTTTCTCTACCCCTGCCGCAAGGTGCGCTTCCGCAATCTCTTCATCGCCGGCATTCTCGTCCTGGCCATGGGCATGGGTGCCGACATCTTCTACTCCGTTGACGCGATCCGCACCCGCAACCAGGGTCAGGCTGCGCAGGCCCTCCAGGCTTCCGGCAAAAAGCTCAACCAGGACCAGCAGGATGCGCTCAAGAAGTGGAACGACGCTCTCGATCGCCGCAAGAAAGAGCACGACGATGACCTGAAGGCCATGCGCGGCAGTTATCTCGATGCGCTCAAGTGGCGCGTCCAATGGGGTCCGCGCATTCAGGCAACGAGCTACTACAAGTTTGGTTTCCCCGACGTGCTTGGCATGATGCTCATCGGCATGGGTCTCTATCGCATGGGCTTCCTCACCGGTGCCTTGCGCTACAAGGTTTACGCGTGGACCATCGCCGTGGGCTTCGTTCTCAGCATTCCTATCAATGGCTTCGAGGCGTGGGGCATGATCCGCGACAACTTCCAGCCTGAAACTCCATGGTGGGTGCTCTATCAGCTTGGCCGTCTCACCGGTGCCGTGGCCAACGTCGCCCTCGTGGTCCTTATCTCCAAGGCTGGACTCTTCAAATGGCTGACGAGTCGAATCGCCGCCGTCGGCCAAACCGCGCTCAGCAACTACCTCTTCACCAGTATCAGCTGCAGCATTCTCTTCAATGGCTTCGGCTTCGGCCTCTACGGCAAGCTCGAGTACTACCAGCTCTACGCCGTCGTCGCCTGCGTTTGGGCACTCAATCTCATCCTCAGCCCCATCTGGCTCCGCTACTTCCAGTTCGGTCCCATGGAGTGGGTCTGGCGTTCCCTCACTTACTGGAAACGCCAGCCCATGCGCCGCAACGCACTCGAAGAACAAGAAGCCATGGCCGCCTAGTCAGCGCTATCCAAATGCAAACAGCTGGGTGCCCCAGATCTCGATTCTGAGGCCTGCGAGAAACTCTGGCGCATCATCGCCCACACCAGCGAATCAAGGCCAAGGTCGATGTGTGTGATTCCAACGAAGCGCGTTGCCGTAAGACCAAAGCCTCACTCCGAAAATATTCCGGCTGAGCTCTGTTGTTTTTTGAATCCTTGATAGATGTATATACATCTATCTCCTCATGAACGGTTCATCCATGCCGGTTTTGGACTGCTTGTGCGCAAGCTTCCGACGGGCCTCACGGGCCCTCACGCAACATTATGACGAGGCCCTGCGTCCCCTCGGTCTGACGCCCACGCAGTTCACAATCTTGCAAGCCCTGTTGCTTACCGGAACAGTTCATCAGGGAAAGCTGGGAGAAATCCTGGCAATGGACAGCACCACTCTCACACGTACCCTCGACATCATGTCCCGACACGGCTGGGTCGAAAAGCTTCAGGGGAGCGATCGGCGAGAAAGCCAACTGCGACTGGCCACGCATGGGCGTGCTCAACTCGACCGCGCGCTCCCTATCTGGCACAAGGTGCAGGCACGCCTTCGGCGAAAGCTGGGAAGCGAACCCTGGCAGGCCCTGATGACCCTAACCAACAAAGTGACCTCGGTGGTCACAGAATAGGAGACTTCCCCATGTCAAAATACGCAAAGCTCACTATCGGCCTCATCGGCGCCTGGTTCGTCTTTTCCCTCGTAGCCTCCGCTCTGCATCTCTACAGAACCGGCCCCAACGATCCGCCGCTGCCGCTCGGACTCGCTGCTCTGGCGCCCATCGTCCTCTTTGTGGCGTGGTTTATGTCATCTGCAAGATTCCGGCAGTTCGCCCTTTCACTGAATCCCAGCGAATTGACATTCGTAGAGAGCTGGAGGATCGCGGGATTTACCTTCCTCGCCCTGGCTGCCTACGGAATCCTCCCTGGCCTGTTTGCTCTGCCTGCGGGTTGGGGCGATATCGCGATCGGAATAACCGCACCACTCGTAGCTCTAAGGCTGGTCACTCCGGCCCACCGCAAAAGCTTCATCCTCTGGCAGCTTCTAGGAATTACGGATCTGGTGACCGCCGTGGCTCTCGGCACGCTTGCCGCAGTGCTCAACCCTCACGGAATCGCAGCCAGTGCGATGAATGTGCTCCCCATGAGTCTGATCCCCACATTTGCGGTGCCCCTGTTCCTGATCTTGCACATCATCTGCATCGCGCAGGCACTCCGCTGGCCCCGCCTCGCGACTTCATCTTCCGCAGCGCAGTCGTGGACTGCCCCAACCACCAATGTGCGCGCGTCCTCGTAATCTGGGTGCCCCAGGTCCGGGGTCCCCACGAACGCGTCTATGTTCGTTGGGTGGAGCTCTCGCTTCTGAGACCTGGGACTCCAAACCAGCGCCCGCCGAACCTCAACGATTCGTGCGTCGCACCTTCAATCCATCAGCTTCATCGTCAAATATGTAAACTCTTCTGCCCACGTCCGCGCCGCCTGTTTGTTGTCCGCACCCGCCCCATGTCCACCCTCCGTGATCTCGTCGTAATAAAACGGCAGGTGATACTCCTCCATCTTTGCAGCGAACTTCCTCGCATGCACCGGACCTACGCGATCATCCGCCGTGGTCGTAAAGATCAACGGCTCCGGATAATGCCCATCCGGCTTGAGTTGGTTGTATGGCGAAATCGACGCCAGAAACGCCCGCTCCTCCGGCACCTTCGTTGATCCGTACTCGCCAACCCACGACGCTCCCGCCGACATATGCTCAAACCCAAGCATGTCCAGCAGAGGCACCTGGATCACTACTGCCTTCCACATCTCCGGATGCTGCGTGAACTCAACGCCCATCAGCAATCCGCCGTTCGATCCGCCTTCAATCGCCAGCCGTTCCGTCGACGTGAGCTTCCGCGTGATCAGGTCCTGGGCCACGGCATAGAAATCATCGTAGATTCGTTGCCGATGCGTCTTAAGTCCAGCCTCATGCCACGCGGGACCAAACTCACCGCCTCCGCGAATATTGGCCAGCACAAACGTTCCCCCGCGCTCCAGCCATAACTTGCCCAACACCGCGTTGTAATACGGAGTGTTCGAAACTTGGAAACCGCCATACGCCGTCAATAGCGTCGGCGTGCTTCCGTCCATCGGAATGTCTTTGCGATGAACCACAAAGTACGGCACCTTCGTCCCGTCCTTCGACGTTGCCTCTAACTGCTCGACTACATCGCGCGAACCGTCGAACAATGCCTTCTGCGTCTTGCCCGGCTTCAATGAACCATCCGCCGCGTCGCCCAGCAACACACTCGATGGTGTAAGGAACCCGGTCTGCGCCATAAAGAACTTGTCATTCAAAAGGCTTGCGGTAGCGATTCGAATCGTCTGGTTGTCCGGCACCGGCAGCTTCGTACGCGTCCAATTCCCATCCTTGCCGTGTTTCAGAACGTACGCGCGCCCCTGCACGTTCTCCAGCGTCGTAAGCAGAACGTGGTTTTTCGTTGCCACCAACTGCTGTGCGAACTCCTGCGCAGTAGGCGCAAATACCACCGTGGGCTTCAAATGCACTGGGTCCGCCTTCGCCGCAGTTGCGTCGATCGACACAACCGTTCCCGGGGGAAAACTCTTCGACCCGCCCTCCGGCGTCCAGTCCTCCTCGAGAGACACCAGCAACTGATTGTCCTGAAGTCCGGCCATGTTGCACTTTAAAGGCAAGCCCAGCTTCTTTGCGCCGCTTGGAAACAGGACATACCACTCACTCTCGAACGTAGTCTTGTTCCGCTCGATCAGCGGCACCCTGTTTCCTTGTCCATCCACCAGCACAATCGGATTGTCGCCATACCCGTTGTCTTTCGTATCGCCGCGATACACCTCCACCGCGCTCTCCAGTGGCGTACCCCTCTTCCACTTCCGCACCGTGATCGGGTAGCCGGCCTCGCTCATCGTGCCCGGGCCCCAATCGCGTCCGATCAGTAGAGTGTCCTTGTCCAGCCAGGCGAGCCTTTGTTTGCCGCGCGAAGCCACAAATCCGTCCTCGACAAACTTACTCATCTTCAAATTGAATTCCCTGAACGTGACCGCATCTTCGCCACCGACTGACAGAGCCACCATGCAGCGCCCTTCCTCTGGCTGCATGCATGCCAGCCCATGCCCCACCCAGCTCTGTTTATCTTGCTTGCCCAACGCGTCGTAGTCGATCACCGTCTCCCACTTCGGGTCGTCGGTCAAATAATCACTTAGACTCGTACGCCTCACAATACCCCGCACATGGTCCTTGTCGTGCCACGTGTTGTAGACCATCTCGCCGCGAAACTCTGGAATCGCCAGCTTGTCCGGCGAATCCAGCACCTGCAGCGCATCCTCATCCAACTGAGCAAATGGCTTCTGCTTCTCCAGCACCGCCGCGGTCCGCGCATTCTCCGCCTTCACCCAATCCATCGACTTGTCGCCATGAATATCCTCAAGCCATGTGTATTTGTCCGGCTGCTCGGTCGTCGGGCCCTGCGCCCTCCCCATTTGTGCACCAACGCCGGCGACCATCAATGCCGCCAATACCCGTGTAACTCTCTGCGTTAAACGCATCTTCACCCCGTCCTCCTTGATCACGTCGCCGCGTTCCCCATGGAATCGCATGCAGCTTCTATTTGGTAGAAATCTCAATTTCCGGTCAGGAATGCCGTGTCCGCTATCTTACCTGACCTCCATCCGTGTCCTCACCCTCGATTTTTGCTACCCTTAATAGATACGCGCCCCTCGCGCGCATCCCCAACCCGACGGAGCACCATCATCGCAAGCCTCACCGCCACCGCCTCGCACCTGCTGTCCCAGACCTACCCCTCCGATTTCATCCCAGGCGCCCGCTCCGCTGTGTTCACCTGCCTTCGCATCCAGCCCGACGAAAAGGTCACGCTCATCACCGACAGCGTCACCCAGTCCATCGCCGCCTCCATTGCCGCCCAGCTAGCCGAGCGCGGTTCTCCCTTCAACGCATTCATTCTCGAAGACCTCGCGCCCCGCCCGCTCAGCGACATGCCCCAAGCCGTCCTCGAAGACATGGAGACTTCGCAGGTCTCCATCTTCGCCGTGCAGGTGCAGCCCAACGAACTCCACTCGCGCATGCAGATGACCGACGTCGTCAACCGGCGCCGCATGCGTCATGCCCACATGGTCAACATCACGCCCGAAATCATGTGCGATGGCATGCGCGCCGACTACGATCAAGTCGACCGCCTTAGCCAGAATGTTCTGGATCGAGTCCGCCGCGCCAGCCGCATCCGCGCTACCACCGCTGCCGGCACCAGCATCGTCTCCGACATGAACCCCGCTTACAAGTGGTTCAAGACCTCGGGCATCATCTCGCCGGAAAAGTGGGGCAATCTTCCCGGCGGCGAATGTTTCACCTCGCCAGGAGAAGTCAACGGCACGTTCGTGGTCGACGGCGTAGTTGGAGACTGGCTCTGCGCCCGCTACGGACTGCTCGCTTCCACTCCACTCACCATTGAGATCGCGAAGAATCGCATCGTGTCCTGCTCTAGCTCGAATAAGCAGCTCGAGCAGGATTTCTGGGCCTACACGCACACCGACGAAAACTCCGACCGTGTCGGCGAGTTTGCCATCGGCACCAACATTGGCGTCTCTCGCGTCATCGGCAACATCCTGCAGGACGAAAAATTCCCCGGCATCCACATCGCCTTCGGCAACCCCTACGGAGAACACACAGGCGCTCCATGGCGCTCCGGTACCCACATCGACGTAGTCGGACTAGGCTTCAACATCTGGCTCGAATCTGAAACCGGCGAAGAACAAATCATGCGCGAAGGCCGCTTCCTCATCTCCGCGTAGCAAGACGCAGAATCGCTTCGGGCGTGGAATCGCCGATAGAACGACAATGCGTTTGCTCATTCGCAACGAAGGGCTGTAACCGGATCGACCTTCGCAGCGCGGCGTGCGGGAAGCCACCCGGCAATCACCGTCATCAGGCTGACAACCACGACCGCTGCCGCGAACGAGATGGGGTCAATCGGGTCCATCGCAAAGAGTTGTTCTTTGATAACCTTCGTCGCCATCATTGCGAGCGGCAGCCCCAGGCACATGCCGACAGCCAGCAACGCCAGCGACTCGCGCAAAATCATGTGCAGCACATGCGCAGCCTGCGCTCCTAATGCAAGGCGGACCCCGATCTCATTGGTGCGCCGAGCCACGTTGTAGCTCATAACGCCGTAGAGCCCGATTGCCGCCAGCAGCAGTGCAAGAAGCGAAAAAAGGCTGGTCAGCGTGGAGACGAGCTCGTCGTGTGAGATAAGGTTTGAAACCTGGTCGTGGATCGTGGTGATCTGCAGAAGTGGCAGGTTAGGATCAACCTGCTCGACTGCGGCGCGCAAGTCCCCAATCGTTTTCGCGGGGTTACTCGACGTTCGGATCAGAATCGTATGCGCGTAACAATCGTCATTCTCTTCGCGTGGCGCGGGCTCGGTGGCATTCCCATTCGCGGGTGTCGCAGCGGCAGCGACCGGAAGAAAAGTGTCGATCTGCGACAGCGGAATATAAGTCATTCGCACAGGGTCGGTTTCTCGCGGGTCGCCAGATTTCGTGTCCCTAGCGATTCCCACAATCTGCCAGGGCCCCTTCACCGAATCAATCCCGATGGTCAGTTGCCGCCCGATCGCGTCGCCCTTCGGAAAATACTTTCTGGCCAGGGTCTGACTCACGACAGCGACCTTGAGACTGTTTGCTGTATCAGCCGGTGTGATGCCGCGCCCCGCGACAATCGAAATCCCCGCTGTCTCAAAATATTGCCCTGAGACTCGATTCAGAATGGATACCATGTTTTCTTTGGGGCCTGGAGTGTAGCCGGAAAGCGAAATATCTGAACTCCAGGTGCCCCCACTGATGGGCGGAGTTGCGGACAGCGCAGCCGAGCGGACACCCGGTATCGCGGACAGGCGATCCAGAAGAGTCTGGTGAAGCGCCGATACCTGGTGGGGAGCATATCCGGCGAGGTGCTCCCCGATGTCCGCGAGCAGCAGATGGGTTCGCTCGAAGCCGTAGTCCTGATCTTGAAGATTGCGCAAGGTTCGCAGAAAGAGGCCGGCTACGACCAGCAGCACAAGTGACACCATCACTTGAACAGTCACCAGCGCTTTGGGCCAGAATCTCGCGCTTTTGCCGCCGCCGCTCTGCACGGTGCGTGCGCCTGCGCTAAGAGTTCCGCGAGATCCGGTGCGCGACGCATTGATCGACGGAGCCAGTCCGAACAGAATTCCGGTCGCAACAGACACAGCCAGCGTGAACATCAGTACGCCCAGGTTTGGGGCTGGGCTCAAGGCGATGTATGCGTTACCCCGGCTGACAAATGCTATCAAGGCGCGTGTTGCTGCAAACGCAATCCCGAGTCCCATTAATCCGCCCACGACAGACAGAAGGAATGTTTCGATCAATCCTTGCCGCACTATCCGCATGCGACTCGATCCCAGGGCAAGACGCGTGAGGATCTCGTGTCGGCGCGTTGCGGCGCGGGCGAGCAGAAAGTTGGCGAGGTTGGCGCATGCGATCAGCAGCACCAGGGCGACAACGATCATCAGGATCTTCAACGACTCCCCATACTGGCTCCGGATGAGCGAGACGCCATGCGCAGCCGGAACGAGAGGAACGTTGACGCGACTAATCTCCAGTTGCCGATCCGTTGGAATTGCCGCTCCGTCGCGTTCGCGGACCCCATTGCGCACTTGCTGGTTGAGCCAGTTCTGGCTTTGCGCGAGCTCCGCCTTGTGCGCTGCTGCTGCTGCACTCAAACGCCCGAACAGATGCAGGAAATACAATCCCGAGTGCGGCGTAAGCATCGAAGGCTGCTGCAGCACAACGGTCTGCATGCTGATCGGCGCCCATAGTTGCACGGGTTCCAATTCCTGCTTGACGCCGTGAAATCCCTGCGGCATTACACCCACCACTTCAAATGGAGTGCCATTAATCGAGACGGATTTTCCTACGACGTTTGGATCGGAAGAGAGCGACTGCTGCCAGAAGTGATAGCTGAGCACCGTGACTGCTCCGCTGCCCGGAGTCGCGTCATCTGCCTGCATAATCGTGCGGCCAAGGAAAGGTTGAGCGCCGAGAACACTGAAATAGTTGCCGGAAACAAGATTAACCGGCGCGAGTAGAGCTGGCGAATTTACGTCGGCGGTGCCATTGGCCGCAAGTGGCCGGATGCTGACTTGGTTTGAGAAGCTCCCGTATGCAGCAATGCCCTGAAAGGGACCTGGATTTGCCTGCATCTGGCGCGTGAAGTCCCAGGGAAAGTAGCCGCCGAATCCCCCAAGATCAATGCCGCCCGCGATTCCGCCAAATTCGGAATTCCCGAATGCGACGAGTTGCTGCGGGTCACGAACCGGGAGATTTCGCAGCAGAACCTGGTTGATCAGGGTAAAGATCGCGGTATTGCCGCCTATGCCGAGGGCAAGAGACAATAGCGCCACGGCCGTGAAACCGGGGCGCTTGAGAAGAGCGCGCACGCTGACACGAACATCCTGCAAAATGCCTTCCACTGCCGATTCCCAGCGGGAGGACCAGACCTGGTGCTTCACGGAATTGCTGCTGCCCAGCTCCACGTTTGCCGCACGGCGAGCCTGCTCTTCGCTCATGCCGTTGCCCCGTTTGTAGGCCGCGGAGGCCTCAACGAAGCCCTGCAGCTCCTCGTCGAGTTCGCATTCCACCCTCTCACGGCCAAACAGCGACGCGATTCCCTTGGCGAAGTTCGTGAACCATTTCATCATCATCCTCGCTTGCACTCGATCGGTGAGCGCACGTCTGCAGAATGCGTGTGATCACGCTCATCTGGAGTTGCCGGCTCCCGTAGACAATCTGGAGAATAAAGCCGCTCCTCTAGATTGTCAAGAGATAGGACGGTCCGATCGAGTCAAGGCATCATCATGGTTCTGCCGTCAGTGAAGTGGAAGCGCGCTGCTCCACGTATACTCACAGCATCGCTCTCCCTGGAGATCCTCGATGCTTCGTACCCGCAGACTCGTTTCATTCGTTTTGTTTCTCGCTGCACTGATTGCCCCCGCGCTTTCAGCTCACGCCGAGCCCGCGATCTGGGTCGTCAAAGGCCCCCATGCAACCGTCTATCTGTTCGGCACCATTCACGCGCTTCAAAAAAGCGACTCCTGGCACTCCCCTAAAATCGACGCGGCCATCCAGCAGAGCGGAACGCTCTGGCTTGAAATCCCCAACGTCGACGACGCTGCGTCCATGCAGCCGCTCATCATGCAACTCGGCATGGATCAAGCCCACCCGCTCTCAACCAGGCTCACACCTGATCAGTTGGTCAAACTCACCAAGGCCGCAAACAGCGTTGGCCTCCCCGGTGGCGAAGCTATGTTCGAGACCTTCAAGCCCTGGCTCGCGGCCCTCACGCTCAGCATCGCGCCTCTCATGCAGGCCGGCTATGATCCCAGTACCGGTGTCGAAATGGAGCTCAAGCCCGAATTCGTCAAGGCCAACAAGCCCGTCAAGGGATTTGAAACCGCCGAACAGCAAATGCGCTACTTCGCCGACATGCCCGAGAAGGCTCAAGTCGACTTTCTTAACTCGGAACTCGATGACTTTGACTCCGCCATCGACAAGTTCAAGCAGATGCTGGCTGCCTGGTCCGCCGGCGACACCGACGCGCTCGATAAGCTCAACAACGCCGACTTCCGTGACAAGTATCCCGACCTCTTCGATATCCTCGTCGTCAAGCGCAACCAGAAGTTCACTACGCAGATTCAGGATCTGCTCAAAGGCGACGGCGTCAGCTTTGTAGCCATCGGCGCTGGCCACTTAGTCGGCAGAGACGGTGTCCCCGCCATGCTTGAAAAGCAAGGCTACAAAGTCACTCGCGAATAACAGCGCGCATCTCTATGCTTTTCACTCTCGGCGTCAAACCAACCCCGCCGTGTCATCCTGAGCGCCGCATACTCGGGCCCCCGAGAACCGCAACATTGGTACCCCATCCTTGCGACGTCTTTGTTTTTCGTCGCAAAGGTGGGAAAGCACGACACTCCAAGCGCGACTCAGTTCTTCGCAAACTCCAGAAACGCCTCCACCACCCAGCCCGGCAATTCCGTCCGATTTCGCGCCGTCATCAACTCATGCCCCGCTCCCGGAACCATCAGCAACTCCGTCCGCGCCGGAATAAACTTCAGTGCCGCCTCCATCTCCATCTTCGATCCGAATCCATCCCGGTCGCCGCTTACAAACAGAGTCGGTGTTTGAAGAGAAGGGAAGTGCGTCGTACGCATCTGATCCGGCCGCTTCGGCGGATGCAATGGATACGAGAGCAGCAGCAGCCCGTCCACGAGTCCAGGCTCCTCAGCAGCCAGCATCGATGCCTGCCTGCCGCCATACGAGTGTCCACCCAGAAAAATCCTTGCTGGCGATTCATGCCGTATCGCTGCAACTGCCGCGCGTAGTCCTCCCTGATCCTTCGCCCCGCTTCCTCGCATCGGAGGCCCATGAGGCCGCGCCTGCCGGAACGGCAAATCGCATCGCAGCACCATAATGCCTGCCGCACAGAATGCCTCCGCCAGCGCTTTTAACAAGGGTGTCTGGCAGTTGGCGCCGGCGCCATGCGTCAGCACCAGGCAATTCGCGCCAACACCAGCCGCCCGATGCAGAAAACCTCGCACCGGCGCATCTTTCACCGAATCGTCTTTAAATTCTTCGCAGTCCGCCATTGTCAACGCCTCGCGTAGCCAATAGCTCATATGCTAAGTCGTACCCTTATCGCCAGTCACGAAACTGCATCTCACTTAAGAGCGCAATTTTTGGAGACCCGATGAACCCGGCCGCGACCCCACGCATGCTTACGCAGCTCTGGTTCATCACCATTGCGGTTCTCGCCATCGCCGTCCTTTATCTAGCCAAAGTTCTTCTCCTCCCCCTCGGATTCGCCATCCTCTTCGCCTTCCTTCTTGCCCCCCTGGTCGCACTGCTCGAACGCCTGCGCCTCCCGCGCCCCATCGCCGCCCTTTGCGTCATCCTCGCCTTTGCGGGCCTCCTTATGGTTGCCGCATGGACCCTCTTCACCCAGCTGGTCGCTATCGCCAACGACCTGCCCACCTACGGCGACAACATTGCGCAAAAAATGCAGGCCCTCCACAGCCCCAGCAACTCCGCCTACAGCCGCGCCCAGCAAGAAATCGAAGAGATCAGCAACGAACTCGGCATTGCCAACTCCACCGGAGCCCTCCCGCCTCCCGCCGAGGCTCAGGCCAAGCCCCTCGGCACGACTCCCGAACACCCCGTCCAGGTCCGCGAAGTCGGCCGCCCCAACGGACGCCTCGACCAACTCGGGGGCATCATCGAGCCTCTCACCACCGCGCTGCTCGCCGTCGTCTTTACCTTCTTCGTTCTCCTCCAGCGTGAAGACCTCCGCAACCGCCTCATCCACCTCTCAGGCGATCGCAACCTCTCCCTCCTCACCCAGGCCATGGGCGACGCCAGCCGCCGCATCTCGCGTTACTTCCTCCTCCAGGTCGCCGTCAACGTTGTCTACGGATCACTCGTGTGCATAGCGCTCTACTTCATCGGGCTCCCCCACTGGTTCCTCTTCGGAGCACTCGCTTTCCTCTGCCGCTTCGTGCCCTACATCGGAGCGCCCATCGCCGCGCTTACGCCCACCGTCCTTTCGCTCGCCGTCTTCCCCGGCTGGAGCCACACTGCGCTCATCTTCGCTGTCTTTGTCCTGCTTGAAATCGTCACCGCCAACTACGTCGAGCCACACATCTACGGCCGCCACACCGGCCTTTCCACCCTCGCCGTCCTCATCGCCGCAGCTTTTTGGACGCTTATCTGGGGACCCATTGGCCTCATCCTCTCCGTTCCTCTCACCGTCTGCCTCGTCGTCATGGGCAGCCACATTCCCTCGCTTCAGTTCCTGACCGTTCTCCTCGGCGATCAACCCGTCATCCCGCCCTACAGCTGCTTCTATCAGCGCATGCTGGCCCACGACGAACGCGAAGCCTCCGACATCCTCCAGACCCGCCTCAAATCCGAATCCCTCGCCGCCGTCTACGACTCCGTCCTCATCCCCGCCCTCACCCTCGTTGAAATGGAGCGGCAAAAAGGAGAGCTGGAAGAATCCACCATTCGTTTCATCCGCACCAGCACCTCCGAAATGGTCGACGAACTAGGCTTCCGCGCCCTTGAGGAGAGGAACGAACAAGCCCAATCCGCATCGCATGCTGCCAACGCAGTCCCTACGTCCCTGGTCCCTGGTCCCAACCCCGCCCTGTCTCCTAACTCCTCTAACTCCGCTGTCTTTCCTAACCCCGCTAACCTCCCGAACCCCGCTAGCATCCTAGTCATCCCCGTCCGCGACGGCTTCGACGATCTCATCGCCACCATGCTCGGCCAGGTCCTCGACCAGGCCGGATTCCGCGCCACCGCCATCCCCATTCAGCGCATCGACGAAACCGTTTCCGCCGTCACCGATCAAAAGCCCGACATCGTTTTTCTTTCCGGGATGCCGCCCGTCGCCATGGCGCGCGCCAATCGCATCTTCCGCAGCCTGCGCACGGCAAATCCGAATCTCAAAATCATCATCGGAATCTGGCACTACAACGAAGATCCGGTCAAAGCCGCGCAGATGATCAGCCGCACCGAAGACCTCCACATCTCCACATCCCTGTCCGATGCCCTCGCCGAAGCCCACGCCCACGTAGAACCCCACCCCGCCCTAGCCGAGCCCCTGGACGAGTCCCCCCAGCTAGTCTCCACCCCCGCCGACACCGCCGCATAATCGCGCACCGCATCTCCGCGCATCTGGCACGCTCACCCGGATAAACGGCGTTGTCATCCTGAGCGACCCCTGAACACAGTGAAGGGGAGTCGAAGGATCTGCTTTTGTTCTTCGCTCGCACCGCCACCAAACTGGGTGCCCCATGTCTCCGCTTTGAAACATGGGAATCCCCTTCTTTGAAGGGCACGACCGTCGATGCGCTCACCAAAGACGCAAAGCTGAAAATCCGAATTAAAGACAATCGAGATTAATCATGGCGACTCCATTTACCATCATCAATTTCGCAAGAAAGGTACGATGTTTCAAAGGACCAGCGAATCATGCCGACCCGTCAACCCAAACTTCCCACTCAACCCGCATCTTCCTCTGTTCGCATCTTCGCTGCCAACGAGCGCATCAACCAGCTCCTCATCGAGCATCTCGCTCCTGCCGTCTGGACGGCTAAGCCGCCCGCCAACGTCCGCACCATTGCAGCGATCTTCACCCACATACACAACGTCCGCACCAAGTGGATCAGGCTAACCGCGCCACATCTGAAGGTCCCCGCCCAGCTTAACCGCGCGCACTGCACGCCGCAGCAAGCTCGCAAGGCATTGGCTGAGAGCGCGGCGCAATGTGAACAAATGCTCGCCGACGTCGACGCCGGACGCATCCGGCAATTCGTGCGGGATGGCTGGGCCAAGCCCTGGCCCGTCGGCCCCGCGATGTTTGCCGAAATGCTCAGCTACATGCTCGCCCACGAAGCCCACCACCGCGGCCAGATCTCGATGCTGGCTCACCAACTCGGCTGCCCGCTCTCTAACGCCTTCACATCTGAAATGTGGAATTGGGAAAAACTCTGGAAGGAAAAGTAGCGCGACACATCCACGGCGCACACCATTGCGCTCAGCCAATGAACGCTTGTCATCCTGAACGTAGTGGCTTTGGGGACCCGTCGACCCAGTCGATGGGGAAGGCGAGTGAAGGATCTGCTTCTGCACCGAATGCGCCGCTACAGTGCACGTCTCGCGTTCAGCCGAATATCTGTCATCCTGAACGTAGCGGCTTGGGGACCCGTCGACGCCAGTCGATGGAGAAGGCGAGTGAAGGATCTGCTTCTTCTATCCCGGGGAACACTAGATCTAATCGCAGCGCCCACTTCCACCGACAACTGCGACCTCAGAACTATGACCCCAGAACTCTGGTCATAGAACTGGGAACTACCGCTCCCCATCCATCGGCTCCACGCGGTTCTTGCCCTCGTAGACGCTTATCCACTGCCTGTCTTTCTCCGGGAGATCAGCCAGATCGGCTGTGGCCCGTAGTCCGTCTTTGTACGTGTCCTTGATCGATTCTCTAATTTCCGCGAAATAGATACTTGTAATAATGTGCATGGCGACCTCACTCATAAGACTTCGATAGCTGAACAGGCCAAAATAGATGCAGAATCGTTGGTAACTTACTGCATTTCACGCCGTCTTGCGTTCCAGTTCAGCGATCCGGCCGGTGAGAATTCGCTTGAGATCGACAATCTGCTGCGTCTCGTCCGGCTCTGCATCGAGTCTTTCAAGCGTCTCCCGCAACGTGACAAGCTGATCCCGATGCGGCTGTTCAACTGCGGGTTTGCGATATTCAAAAATTGACATCTTATGCTGCCTCGCTGAAACGTCGCTGCTTCGGCTTCATGGGAACGCGATACTTCATGGCGATTTCTGCTTCGTGAATGCGGTCGAGAAGGTGCAGCCGAATTATCTGAACGGCTGCTCCCTCTCCAAAGTCCGGGCTCTCATCGAAATGCCGAAGTTGAGCCCGTAACGCGTAAATCATTTCGTCTTGAGGGAGCTTGTTCATCTGACGAAATAAAGAGTGCCATGCCACGCACTTTGGGGAAGTGATCCGTGTCACCTCATGCCAATCTTGATTCCGATCCGTGTCAATCGAGAACCTGGCAACTTAGAACTCTGAACTCGGAACTCCGAACTGCCCTTAAGTCCTTATAGGAGAGATCTCCGCAGACCACTTCTTTCTTTGAAATCTTTTGCAGCTATGCCTCCCCCGTAACCCGCTTAAAATAGGGAACCTTTTTTACAGAGACCGAGGTGGGTATCGATTGCCAGTTGCCCGTTAGCTGGCGAAGAGAAGCAAGCAGCTGTGACCTACCCGCTACGAGCTATTAGCTGCAAGCTGTGCCTCGGCGCGAACTCCAACAAAACACAAAGTGAAACCGTCGTCTTCGCTCTTCCATCCAACAGAGTGCTATGACAACCACCACTGCCGCAGATCAGAACTTCAAAACTCTCGGCAATTCCGACCTCCGCCTCACCCCGATAGGCTTCGGCGCCTGGGCCATCGGCGGCGGCAACTGGGAATTCGCCTGGGGCCCCCAGGATGACAATGAATCCATCGCCGCCATCCACCGCGCCCTCTCGCTCGGCGTCAACTGGATCGACACCGCAGCCATCTATGGCCTCGGCCACTCGGAAGAAATGGTCGGCCGCGCGCTGAAAACCAGCAGCCACAAGCCCTACGTCTTCACCAAGTGCTCCATGCGCTGGAACGACGATCGCACCATTTATCGCTCGCTCAAAGCCAAATCTCTCGAAGAAGAACTCAACAACTCTCTCCGCAGACTCGGCCGCGACACCATCGACCTCTATCAGATCCACTGGCCCAATCCCGAAACCGAAATCGAAGAAGGCTGGGAAGCCCTCGCGAACTTTAAAAAGCAGGGCAAGATCCGTTTCATCGGCGTATCGAATTTCAACGTAGAACAGATGAAACGCGCGCAGAGAATCGCGCCAATCACCAGCCTTCAGCCGCCTTATTCCATGCTGCGACGCGCCATTGAAGAGGAAATCCTTCCTTTCGCACAAGCCAACAACATAGGCGTCATCAACTATTCCCCGATGCTTTCCGGACTTCTCACCGGCAAGATGACCGCCGAGCGCGTGGCCACCCTGCCGCAGGACGATTGGCGGCGTCGCGCTCCAGAGTTCAACCAGCCACGTCTCAGCCGCAATCTGCGTTTGGTTGATCTGCTCCGCGAAATCGGCAGCTCGCACCATGTCGAACCTGGCGTGGTGGCCGTTGCCTGGACACTCCATCATCCCGCTATCTCTGCAGCCATCGTCGGCGGTCGCAGCCCCCTGCAGGTCGAAGGCCTCGCCCCCGCGCTCCACTTCCGCCTCACCGGCGAAGAGCACCAGCGCATCAACGCATTTCTCGCCGACAACCCCGCTTAGGCAATCCTTAGCCGATCGCTTTCGGCTTGCCGACCGCTTTCGAGGCTACCTTCCAGACAAGGCAAAAGCCCCGGCATTTTGCCGGGGCTTTTGTTGAGAAGAGAACTGCGGGTTACATCGCAGCTACGAAATCGGGAACCAGTACTGCGGCGCTCTCCTGCAGCAGCTGAGTCATTCTTGCTGCCATGCCGGTGTACATTGAAGCGGCGCGGAATGCATTCACGCGAACCCCTTCGCTCGCATGGCTGAATGCATACTGTGCCAGGGCCATCAATACGCAAACCCTGATCTGCATTGCATCGCTGCGCAGTGTCTCCACCAGCACCCGGTCGACGCTCTCACAATTACGGAAAGCGTAGTCTGCCATTTCGAGCATGACCTTGGCATTCTGATACATCACCCACAACCCATGCGGACCTTCCATCCGCGTCCAGGTTTCCTCGGGAGACGCATTCAGTCCTTCTTTCCACAGAAACTGATCGCTCAGCTCGCGAGCGCTCCAGTCTGGCCGCAGCCGAGACATCAGCGACTCCCACGACTGAGAATTGCGGCGCCGCACACTCAAACGCCAACGGCCCAGATACAAGGCAACCAGAACAACTGCAAAGAGTTGAAGCAGTGGGAACATGACTAGCCCTCAGTCCGGTCTTTGGTAACCGTTATGTTGTTCCGTGAAACGCCGGACAGCATTTCACCGTTCCTAACACTTCTATCAGAAAAGACACACTTTGTGGATTCTTTTTGCTCGAATCTCTGCGATTTCCTAGTCCAGTGGTAATCCACATTCATGGTCACATCAGTAACTTAAAGTAACCTAAGGCCCGAGTAAATGACACTTTCGGGTCGGCTACTGATCATTCTGGATCAGGGAAGGTTTTTAGAATGTGCGGCTAACAATCGTAGACACGTGCCAACTCCCACGCCGGCACCAGAATAGCTTAGCGACCTATGCGCAAGTCGTCCTTACGCTCGGAAGAATTGGCCATCGATATCCGTGTAGTCCGGGCAGTTCCAGCCATAGCCAGCAGAAAATTGTGCATCTGCGGGGTGAATTCGCGCCGCTCCGGCACTTTCTGGGCAAAACTCACCGCCCAGTACGTCATCGAGCAAATGTAGGTGGCAACCACCAGTTCGTCCAGGTGGTGGTATTGATTCCACCCGCCCGGCATACTGCGCGGTAGCAACGCAGCGAGAAGGCTGGCGAGAGAATATATCCCGAATCCGGTTGCAATCTGGAGTTCACGATCCCTCCAGCCGAGGGATAGGAGCTGGCTGAGCGCCGCCAGTGCGAGAAAGAAGAGAACGCGCACCACCGAAGTGGTCAGCTGCAGATGCAGGACGAGCTGGAAAGTCGGCCCCTGGTTGAAGTCGGAGGGTGTTGCAAATGGCCAAACGGCAACGCAAACCAATGCGATCAGTCCTGCCACTGCGAAAAGCGTCCAGCGCGGCAGAGAAGCTCGAACCGGCTTTAACACTGACATTGATATTTCGCTGAGCACACAGAAGACAAATAATGCGTCAATAATCGCGCTCGTCAGGTAGATGCGCATCGCCACATTAGCGTATCGGCGCAGAAGAAACTGCAACCCAATATCGTTGATCAAGCTCCAGGCAAGGTAGGCGCTAAAGAGGGGAAGTTGCCTGTAGATGCGGCGATTCAGAAGCAAACCAAGGACTGTCGCTTCTGCCACCAGGCCGGCGAGTAAGAGAAACTTTTCCAGGGTAACCGTCCGCCTTCTGCCAATTATTCATCGGTGGAAGATTGATTGAAGTTTAACAGCCCTGGCACCCCGCGTACCGAAATTGACTACGCTTTCGTTACTCTCTGCAAAACTTCAGTTTGGGTTAGAACCTTCAATCTAAACGACTGCGACGTTGCCCGTGGGCTTGGGACACAGGATAATCGGCGAAGCTGCCGCAACATTGCCCGTCGGTTTGGGACACAGAATGATCGGCGAAGCTGCCGCAACATTGCCTGTCGGCTTGGGAACCAGAATGATCGGCGAAGCTGCCGCGACGTTGCCTGTGGGCTTGGGAACCAGGATGATCGGCGAAGTAGCCGCGATGTTGCCTGCGGGCTTGGGAACCAGGATGATCGGCGAAGTGGCCGCGACATTGCCTGTCGGCTTAGGACACAGGATGATCGGCGAAGCCGTTGCGACATTGCCTGTCGGCTTTGGTACCAGGATGATCGGCGAATTAACTGCAAAACCGCTTTGCGCGGAAAGAGAATGCATGGAAGGCGCTGCAACCGCACTAATTGCGGACAGAGCAAGAGCCGAACCCAGAGCCACGCATGAAATCTTCAACCTTGACGAAGACATTTGGCGTACACCTCAGATACAACTGAATCTGCTGAGAAGACTAACGCAAAAGGTTGATACGCGTTACAACAAAAGTACCGAGGTCATACAAGAAATAGTTTAGATAACGTTTACTTATACCACATATTGGTAAATCCACGGTAATACTCACCAAAAGGTCACGTTACTGTTACCTCCGAGGCGAGGTGTTCGGTGTCGGATACAATCTGCCCCAGCCGGAATTCTTGCGAAGTGCGTCTTCGTTTCCAGCAGACCGCGCCTCCGCTTGGAGGCTCCATCCGAAAAATCGCTTCTTCTCAGGAGATAGCTTGATTCCCGAACTGCGCAATTCCTTCAATGAACGATTCACCGGCGAGGCTTACGCACGGCTGCTGGCGAATCTTCAGATTCGTTGCGGGGGCCCAGTTCATTTCCGCGTGGCAGAGACTCCAATCTTTCTATCGAAGTCTCAACTGGATGACATGGCCGAGCTGGGAGCTGTTCTGGCGCTTCATCTCATTGCCAGTGGGAAGTATCTTGCCGCCGCACGACACGCAATTCCTCCGGGCTATGACGTCGCCAATGAAACCGCGCATCCGCACTTCTTGACTGCGGACTTTGCCTGGGTGCGTTCCAATTCCGGCGGGCTCCTGCCAAAGCTCGTCGAGATTCAGGCTTTTCCATCGGTTTTTGCCTACCAGGCAGAACTTTGCTCTGCTTATCGCGAAGTTTTCAATTTGCCGCAGTCGTTGGGCGTCTTTCTTGGCGGCCTCAGCGAGAAGTCTTATTGGGATCTTCTCCGGCGCACAGTCCTCGGCAGCCACAGGCCTGAAAACGTCATCCTCACTGAAGTCGACCCGCTCCATCAAAAGACGCTTCCCGATTTTTACGTCACGATGCAGCGCCTGGGTATTCCCCTGGTAGACATTGCCTCGCTTGAGCCCGTTGGCAACAAATTGCATTACCGGGATACTGCCGGGCGGTTGACACCTGTTCATCGCATTTACAACCGCGCCATCGCCGACGAACTCATCGCCCGCAATGTCCGCCTGCCATTTGATCTCTCGTATCCGTGGGAAGTTGAGTGGGCCGGGCATCCCAACTGGTATTTCCTGATCAGCAAATTCTCAATTCCCTGGCTCGCTCGGGCCGAGAGATTTGTGGTCGTCCCGCCCGCGGTGTTTGTCGACGACTTTCTCGCAGGCCCGGGCCGCGACTTCCTTTCTGCCGCCGGCGTGGCGCTGCCGGCCCGTGATAGCAGCGACACGGTCTATACAGACCTGCTTCTCAAGCCGCTTTTTTCGTTTGCTGGCAAGGGAATCGAATTCGAGCCGACGCGCGCGCGTCTGGAGGCAATTCCCCCCGAAGAGCGCCCTACTTATCTGGTGCAGCAGCGGATGCGTTTTGAACCCACAATCGCTACGCCTTTCGGGCTGACTCAAGCCGAAATTCGAATCTTGTATATGTGGCCGGACGGGGGCGTTCTCACTCCCGCCTTGTCGCTCATTCGCCTGGGACGCGGCAAGATGATGGGTGTTGATCACAACAAGAACCAGGAATGGGTTGGCGGATCTGCGGCATTTTATATATAACTGGTGACTTTATATATACGCTGGTTACGTCGATTTTCTGATATTCTCTGCTCGCACTGGGATGCTGCTTCCCCCGGCAGAGTTACCTAACCGATTACTACTTTTAAACTTTCGTGCTCTAGGTTCTACCGCAGAAGTTGTATACATTCAGCAGTGGGCGAATAAGCGGAAAAAGGAAATCGCATGATGGAGATCTCCAAGTCGAACCCTCCCGAGGATATGAGCAAGACCGGACGAGGCACCTTTCTAAAAGAAGTAAGGTGTGCCGTGCGATTCCCGCTTTCGTTGCCGGTCGAGATGGCCGACGACAAGCTCCACGACCAACCAGCCGTCACACGCAACGTTTCGGCGAATGGTGTCCTGCTTGAACTTACGGGGCCGATCAACGTTGGCGAGGAGTTAGACTTCCATCTCCGCATGCCCGGAAGTGTTCTCGGCACTCCCCAAGATGTGTTAGTTCACTGCCGTGGACGTGTGGTACGCTGCTCCATAAGCCAAAGTCACTATCAGGCTGCTGCGACTATCGATGAGTATCATTTCGTGGAACAGCAAGGGTCCTGAATTGACGGCTATAGCAGCCACCTATGGAACTTCTCGACGAAACACCTGATGGCGAAATCCTTGACGCGCCCGTTAAGCCGGGAACCATCCGTATTATCCTTGCGGATTCTCAGGCTATCTATCGGGTGGGAATTCGCAAAATCTTTGCGCTCGAAGACGATATCCGCGTGGTGGCTCAGGCCGACTCGCTGGATAATCTGCGCTCAGCGCTCGAACGCCACCCCGCCGATGTAGTTCTGATAGAAGGTGGACTGCTCACAGGTGCTCCCAACGCCATCCCTGAAGTGCTCCGCGTGGCCCCGGATGTCAAACTGATCGTGCAAGCCCTCGGCAGCGACGAGGGACAGACCGTCGAGCTTTATCGCCGCGGAGTTCGCGGCATCATCTCCCGTTCTATTTCACCCGACCTCCTGGTTCGCTGCGTGCGACGCATCGCTACTGGCGAGACGTGGATCGACAACCAGGCTGTGAATTGGGTTATCGATGCTTATCGCGCGCAAGCAGCGGCGCTCGTGAGCCCGCGAACTCAGCCGAGGCTCTCGCCCAAGGAAACGGCGATTATCACCTGCATTACTCAGGGCAAGCGCAATAAGGAGATTGCCTTCCAACTTGGCACGACAGAGCAGGTCATCAAAAACTACCTGCGGAAGATCTACGACAAGCTGGGCGTTTCCGATCGGCTCGAGCTTGCCCTCTACTGCCTGCACAACAAGATCATCAAGTCCGACGCCGACGAAGTTGTGGTCGCTCAAAAAATCGTTACCCGCTGATTTTGTAGAAATCCATGTAATTCGCGACGGCGCTGCCTGATGGCAGCGCCGAAGCTTTTAGCGGGACCCGTTTGTCGTTGCAGCTATTTCACACGTCTCGCCGGTGCAACTTACCGGCGCCTGCGTATTCGGGCAATTTTTGCGCGCTAACTCAAGCAGGCGTGTCAGCTCCGCGAGATCCTTGCGATCCAGGTGTCCCAACAGGTCTTTCGGGGCACGCGTGACTGCGCTATCCATCTTGCCCAGAAGATCCAGGCCTGCAGCGGAAATCTGTGTCCACACCACGCGCCGGTCGTTCTTGTCACGCTGCTGCTTGATTAGCTTCAGGCGCTTCATCCGGCCTAGGAGACGCGTAATATCGGGCTCCGCCGTGATCATTCGGTCGCCAATTGCAGAACAGGTCAACCCGTGCGGCTCGGCCCCACGCAGGATCCGCAATACGTTGTACTGCGTCGACGTGACGCCCCAGTCGCGGATCCTGTGTTGAAAGGCCCGTTGCAGGCAGTCCGTTGTCCGCATCAGGTTCAGGACCGCCTCTTCTTCAATGCTTGAAAAAGGACCTGCCTGCGCAATCTCGTGTCTCAACGCTGCCATGTCTTCCTCTCAACCCGGTGCGACGGAAGTGGCCCGCGTCCTGCCACTCCGTGCCGTCTTCAGCTACTGCTTCACCACATCTAAGTCGATGTTCAACTGAACATCGTCACCCAGCACTGCGGCGGGATAGTTCGTCCCCAGATCGAACGCTGTGCGGCTAATCGTTGTCGTCGCAGAGAAACCGGCGTGCAGCTTGCCGCCCATCCCAGGAAGCGGTCCGGTCGGACCCTGCACCTGCAACACCACTGGCTTGGTCACGCCATGCAGCGTCAGGTTTCCGTTTACGGTCAGACCCGTTCCAGTCTTCGCCACGCTCGTGCTCACGAATGTAGCTGTAGGGAACTTTGCCACGTCGAACATGCTCGAACTCTTCAGATCGGTATCTCTGGGCGTTACGCCTGTGTCCACGGATGCCACATCGATCGTTACATTGACGGTGGATTTAGTGATGTCCGCTTCATTCCACTGGATCTGCCCGCCACTGACGCCGAATCGTCCGCGCACCTTGGAAAGGCTCATATGCAAGATGCTGAAAACGACCTCGCTATGGGCCTTGTCAGGAGACCATGTGGAAGTCTGGGCCACTGCCATCGGAAGAGCCATGGCCAACATGCCAAGTGTCACTGCCAAACGCTTCATATCTTCATTTCCTTTCCAGTTCAGGCCAGACCATGCGCAGCCCGGCGATCAGGGTTAGTAGTCGCTGATTCAAATTCGAATGCGGCCAGGGCGGCTGAAAGGCGCTGCTAACCACAGATTGCCGGAAGCCGCACGTCTCTGAATAATGGACGCACGTCGCCCGTTATTCGTTGCAACAAATATTTTCAGAGGTTGCGATCTTCTTCTGGCAACGGGCTCGATGCTTTCAAGACAGGCCAATCATTTGCTTTGACCGAGCGCTCTTCCCATCGGAGCAAATTCGTCGGGCCCGATGCGCGCGCGGTCAACCAGGCCGACGAACTGCGAAGGTGAAGACCCGCTCCCTACTGTCGCAGTAGACGCTTCTCAAAGGCTTCCAGAAGATTTGTGTCACCAACCTGTTCAATTGAGCGGATTTTCGTACTCCGCTCGCTTGTCAAGGGCAGATGCGCTGTCTTGAGTCTCTAAACCACTGAGATTAAGCGCTGAAATCGTCTCCGGATTTTGCCGATAATTCCCACCCCCGGGCGCACAATCTAATTGCCATGGAAATCTTGCAAACCGGGAATCCGAACCTCCTGTCGGACGAACGCGCAACTCCGAGGAATGACCTTGCTCGCGGGCGCTCTACAATGCGGTACGTTTACCCCCCACCCCCCCTCCTGAATTTGCAGTTTTCCACAAAGGGCTTGCATGTTTCTCGGCATTCAAACTCGACTGTTCTTCTCCATTGCGCACGTGGGTTCTGTTTTCGCCAACTTCATCCATCGCACACTCACCGCCGAGGCTGAGAACTTTGAACTGCCGAAAACTGACGGCTCAAATCTGACCCCTGACGCCTGGTGCTAACCTGAAGCTTCGCCCGCAATGTTCGTCACCTCACAGCACGCGCACTTCATTGGTATCGGCGGCATCGGCATGAGCGGTATCGCCGAAATCCTGCTCAACATGGGTTTTCGCGTCTCCGGCTCTGATCTGCGTCGTGGTTCCGTCACCGATCGCCTTGCCCAATTGGGCGCAACCATCTATGAGGGGCACCAGGCCGCCAACGTTGCCGGCGCCACCGTCGTCGTCACCAGTTCCGCTGTTTCGCCCGGCAATCCTGAAGTTGTGGAAGCGCGCGCCTGCAAGATTCCGGTGATTCAGCGCGCCGAAATGCTGGCCGAACTGATGCGCCTCAAGTACGGCATCGCCATCGCCGGCATGCACGGCAAGACCACGACCACAACCATGGTGGCTTCGGTGCTGGCGGCCGGTGGCTTGGATCCAACAGTGGTTGTCGGCGGCCGTGTCGACGCTCTTGGTTCCAATGCAAAGCTCGGCACCACGCAATATCTCGTCGCCGAGGCTGATGAGAGCGACCGATCGTTCCTCAAGCTTCCGCCCATCCTCGCTGTCGTTACAAACCTCGATCGCGAGCACATGGACTGTTACCGCGACATGGATGACGTGGAGCATGCGTTTCTCGCCTTCATGGACAAGGTTCCGTTTTACGGTGCGGTCACGGCCTGCATCGACAATGCCGCTCTCGCAGCGATTTTGCCCCGTGTGCATCGCCGTGTCTTCACCTACGGCACGGCTCCCGAGGCCGACTATCGCCTCGAGTTTCTCGAAGCGCGCGCGGGCTGCTTCTCGCACTTCCAGGTGTACGCGCCCACCGGCAAGCTCGGCTCATTTGAGCTGCACGTGCCGGGCCGCCACAACGCGCTGAATGCCACAGCTGCCGTGGCCATTGCGCATCAGCTTGGATTGGCGCCAGACAGGATCGCCGCCGGCATCTCCAGCTTTCGCGGAGTCGATCGCCGCTTTCAAATTCGCGGACAGGCGCGCGGGGTTACAGTCGTGGACGACTACGGCCACCACCCCACCGAAATCCGCGCCACCCTGGCCGCCGCGCGCGAATACTCTCATGGGCGCATTCATGTCGTCTTTCAGCCCCATCGATATTCGCGCACACGCGACCTGCTCGACGAATTCGGTGGAGCATTTAAGGATGCGGACACCGTGATCGTGCTTCCTATCTACGCGGCCAGCGAAGAGCCACTGCCCGGAATCACAGCAGAATTGCTGACTTCGAAAATCACCGTGCCTGTCGCGAACTACGCGCCCGACTTTGCCGCAGCAATAGATGCGGTCGCTGCCACGGCTCGCGAGGGGGACGTGATTATGACGCTGGGTGCAGGCAGCGTCAGCCAGCTTGGGCCGCAAATTCTGGCAGACTTGCAAGCCAGAACATAGGCTGATTTTCACGGCTTCGAAAATCGCAGAAGCGTTTTCTCGCACCCAGGTTTCGGTGGGCGTGAAAGTCGTTTGTACCCGCCATCACAGGATGTAGTTAAACCGTTTACTGGCTGGTCGGAATATGTGTATGATTCCGCCGACAAACAATTGTCTTCTTCAAGGAGCATGAAATGAAGTTGAGATCGCGCCGGGATTTTATGAAGACTGCCACCGCCTCCGCAGCGGCTCTTGCCCTAGCCCGCAGTGTTCCCGCCCAGGCGGCTGGATTTGCGCCATCTAGCTCGGTGAAGGTCTGGGGCACCTTCCGCGATCAGCGGCATGCGGAGCGTCCGAGCCTGGAGTGGAAGCGCGCCAGCCAGGTCGCAGCCGACGCGATTCAACTCGACGTGGCAGCATCTCGTCAGGAGATTCTCGGCTTCGGCGCCGCTATCACCGAGGCCTCCGCATATGTACTCAGCCGGCTCACGGAGGCAGAGCGCACCCCGGTGATGCACGATCTGTTCGCACCCGATGCCATGGCGCTGAATGTGTGCCGCACCTGCATTGGCTCAAGCGACTATGCCACCAAGGCCTACACCTATGACGACAGCAGCGAACCCGATCCGGATCTCAAGAAATTTTCAATCGATCACGATAAGGAGTTCTACCTCCCGATTCTGCGCGGGGCGCGCAAACAGAATCCCGATATGTTTCTGTTCTCATCGCCGTGGAGCCCGCCGGCCTGGATGAAGCCGAACAACTCCTTGCTGGGCGGCGCGATGCGCAAGCTCAGCTTCGGTCCATATGCAAACTATTTCGTCAAATTTCTAGAAGCCTACAAGACTGAAGGCGTGGCCATTGACGCAGTGACAGTTCAGAACGAAACGGATGCTGAGCAGGAAGGCAACATGCCCGCATGCCTGTGGGCGCAGGAGCAGGAGATGGAGTTTGCTGCTCGCTTCCTTGCGCCTGCAATCCGCAAAGCCGGCATGACGACAAAGATCTGGCTGCTCGATCACAACTACAGCTTGTGGGGACGCGCCGTCGACGAACTCAGCGACCCTTCAGTCTACGAAGCCGTAGACGGAATCGCCTGGCATGGATACGTCGGTGAACCCACCGCGATGGCACGTGTGCACGACGCGTTCCCGGCGAAGAGCGCCTACTGGACTGAGGGCGGACCCGACATCAATCAACCTGATTACCAGACCGATTACACGAAGTGGGCCGATCAATATAACGGCATCCTCAACAACTGGGCGCGATCCCTCACCGCATGGAATGTCGCGCTCGATGAAAAGGGCCGTCCAGACATCGGGCCTTTCTCCTGCGGCGGCGTCATCACCATCGACAACGCGACGCACAAAATCACAACCAGCGGCCAGTACTGGGCATTCGCGCATTATTCAAAGCACATCAAGCGCGGCGCAAAGGTATTCGCCATCAATGCGCTGGGTAATCTGAACGAGGCGGGCATATCTCACACCGGCTTCTGTAATCCCGATGGAACCTGCGTCGTGGTCCTCGCCAACAAGGGCGCGGAGAAGCGTGTGCAGCTCTTGATGGGATCGCAGACCCTGGACGTCGATCTGCCCGCAGATTCAGTTGAAACGCTGCACTGGTCCTAGTGTCCCTGAAGTTCACGGCAAACGTTGGCGGTGTCATTCTCAGCGAACAGGGCCCCGAACGCCTTTCAGTTCGGGGGTGGTAGCGAAGAATCTGCTTTTTCGCACTTCAGGGCACGACTTCACTCGTGCCGAAAACAAATCCGCTCCGTGTCAGGGCACGACTTCACAGCTTGGTGAAAAACTCGAATTGAGGTTCGGCTTAAAAGGGTACGGGCTTCAGCCCCTACATTGACCCCTCGCATAATGAAAGGGGCTTGAGCCCCTGAGGGACGCTTCTTTGACCCAGATGGAGTTTTTCACCAAGCCGTTCAGTCGTGCCGAAATGGACCCGGAAAGGAAAGGGGTTTTACCCCCTGAGGGATTTCGGTCAGCACCCGTCGGGCGAGTGAAACAAGCCTCAATAAACTTCGTTTGCCGTTTGCGTCGAGTGAATCTTGCCGGCTTCGACTGAAAGCTGGTACGTAATACCATCTCCCGCCCACGACTTGATGTAGAAGTCCGCGCCCGGCCCGACCTTCTGCACAGTGAAAGGTCCGTAGGTTAGCGGCTTGTGTACTTGCGCCATCACACCTGACGCGCGGTCCGCATCGATGAAGTATGCTGCGCCATATCCGACAACGTGCGCTTTCCCGTCCGGCTCCAACAGAATCGCGGCTCGTTCCTCCACGCCGATTCCACGAACCTTTGCCGCATTTGGCTGAACAGCCTTTCCTTCGGGCTCATTGAGCCGAGCCAGAAATACAAGCAGCCTGCCCATCCGATCGCGCCGGGCAAAGTGCGTGTCGGTGATGACATCTTTGAGAATCGGGATGTTGAGAAATCTGCCTGCCAGCGTGATGCGCGGGCTGTATGGGTCCGCCAGTGCAGTCTTTCCGTCGAGGTTTGGATCATCGGGCTTATCGCCTTGCGCCGTGTAGACGTACTCGCCCATCACAGCCAGCCCCGCGCTGGTGCCCCCAATCGGCACGCCGCGCCGGATCGCGTCGTTCAGCGCGGTCTGCACCGGCGTATCCATCCAGAAATTGATGTAGTTGGCCTGGTCCCCGCCGGCGATAAAGATGGCGCTGGCACGTTTGATCGCGTCGACAACAAAGGGATTGGCTGCTGCTTCGCGATTGGGAACAATCAACGTGGCTACGGAATTCAGCCGGCAAAGGCCGCGCAGGTAGAAGTTGTATTCGTCGTCGCCCGTGGCGCGCAGCACCAGGAAGTCTCCACCGCCGGCGCGATCACACAAAAACTGAAATGCCTCGTCCAGATCGGTGCCACCGCCCATCAATGCGAACCCGGGCCGCGACTGCGCCTTGATATCGGCCGGTTCTCCAGCGCGAATATAGCGATACGCAGGCGATTGCGATAGCGAGCGAAGCCCACTCGCCGCCAGCAGAATGCCGAGACCCAGCAGTCGCAAACGCCTCATTTCGGTAGCTTATTCCATGGGGCGCTGCAAGCCCGTTACGCTACGGGTTCCCCTTTCCGCGTATGCGGAAAAAAGCAACTCTGGCGCGGGCTATAGTTGAGCCTGGCGACTCTCCCGACCTACGGCTCAGGCGTGGCACAACGCGAAAATAAAACCCGGTCCCTTGTGTGGGAAGAAGACATCCCCGCGGAACCGCGCTTTCGGCGCGCGCAACCGAGTGTGCCGATCTCTGGTCGCAACTTGCCCGGCATGCCCATCGACATGGACGAAGAGGACGACGCTCCTCGCGGGCGCAGCAAGCCACGCAAATTTGGCGAAGAACCCGTTCGGCGGTGGTGGCGCCCGGCCACTACGTTTGGCCGCGTTCTGCTTGGAACCGGCATCGTAGCCGTCTTTTCGGCCATCGGTTTCTCTGCCTACGCTATAAAGAGCTTTCTCGATCACGACGCCCGCTTCCGCATCGCCGGCACCAGCAACATTCAAGCCACGGGCCTGGGCCAGGTCAGCCGCGCAGAGATGCTGCCCGTCTTCGGTGAGGATATTGGCCGCAACATTTTCTACGTGCCTCTCGCCGAGCGTCGCAGGCAGCTTGAGCAGATTCCATGGATCGAGCACGCCACTGTGATGCGCCTGCTGCCCGATCAAATCCGAATCTCCGTGGTGGAACGCAAGCCGATCGCCTTCCTTCGCCAGGGTGCGCAGGTTGGGCTGGTCGACGCCAATGGCGTTTTGCTCACCGAGCCGCCGGCCATGATGGCGCAGTATCACTACTCCTTTCCGGTTGTCACTGGAATGGACGGCCGCGATCCGATCGCTTCACGCCGTGCCCGCATGGAAACGTATCAACACCTCGTCGGGGAACTTGACGCCAACGGACAACATCTCTCCGACCAGATATCTGAGATCGATCTGTCGGACCCGGAAGATGCGCGGGTACTGATGCCGGAGCAGGGAACTGATATTCTGGCGCACTTCGGTTCAGACCACTTCCTTGAGCGCTACCAGCGTTATAAGACCCACATCGCCGAGTGGCGGCTGCAATATCCCAAGCTTGCCGAGGTGGATCTGCGTTACGAGCAGCAGGTCGTGCTGCAGATGACGGGCGGTGCAAATGCTGCGCCGGCGAAGCTGAATCCGAGCGAGGCCATTGACTCCTCGTTGGAACCACCGAAGCCCGAACCGGGAAAGCCGGAAGTCAACGCCGACGCGCCAAAGCCTGCGGAGCCAAATCACACCGAGACTGCCAAAGTTGCAAAGACTCACAGCCAGACGAAACCGCCAGCAAAGACGAAACCCGTCACCAGCAAATCCACAAAGAAGAAGCATCCTGACCCTAAGCACGTCGTGAAGAAGACGACGCCGAAACCGCACCCTGCCACCACAACCACTGGCTAGTGAGAGAACGATGATCGAGAAACAGGACGACAACCTGATCGTGGTGCTCGACATGGGCAGTTCGTGGACGCGGGTGCTGGCAGCCGATGTGAATGAAGGCGCGCTTCGCTATCGCGGACACGGTTTGGTCGAATCGACTGGCATGCGCAAAGGCCTGATCTCCGAACTCGGACCGGCAGCCAAGGTGGTGAAGGCCGCAAACGAGCAGGCAGAGTGGACTGCGCGCGCCAACATCGACCAGTGCGTAGTCGGTGTTGGCGGTCCGCATATTCGCGGACTGAATACCAATGGTGGACTCGACCTGGGCAGTCGCATGCGCGAAATCACGCGGGAAGATGTGCGAGCGGCAGTCGAGCGTGCCCGCGCCGTCGAAAGACCCCCGGACCGCGAAATTCTGCACCTGCTCCCGCGTCAGTTCATTCTCGATGACCAGCCAGGCATCTTCGATCCAGTGGGCATGGTCGGTGCTCGTCTTGAAGTGGATCTGCACATCGCGACCTGTTCGGGCAGCGCATTGCAAAGCACCGTGACCTGCGCCAATCGCGCGGGTCTTGAAGTTTCCGAGGCTGTGCTTGAGTCAATCGCGGCAGCAGAGTCAACGCTTTCGGCAGATGAACGCGAATTGGGCGTATGTCTGCTCGATATCGGCGCGCACTCCAGCGACATGGTTGTCTTCTTCGAGGGCGCGGTGGCGCACACGTCATCGGTGCCCGTCGGCGGCAATCACTTCACCAACGACCTTGCCGTCGGTTTGCAGATGCCGGTAGCGCAGGCCGAAGAGTTGAAGCGCCAGTACGGACACGCGGTCGTCACCGCGGTTCCGCTTGAGGCGGAGATTGAAATCAACAACCCGGATCCACAGCGCCTCGTATTGCGCACATTGGCCGAGATTCTGGAACCGCGAGCACGTGAACTTTTATACTTTGTAAAAGAGAGTCTCCGCCAGGGCGGCGTGCTTGAAGCGCTCGGTGCCGGATGCGTGCTCACCGGCGGCGGCGCGATGCTGCCGGGAATGCTGGACGTAACCGAGAGTCAGCTTCGTGTTCCGGCAAGGACAGGTATGCCGGTGCGGCTCTCGAACATGCCAGGCGAATTAGTTCATCCCAGCTTTTCCACTGCCATCGGAATGCTACTGTATGCACATCGCACACGTGTGACCCGTGCGGCAGAAAACAACAGCCTGCGCGCCAAACTGCGCGCCATCTTCGCAGCGAGTTTCTAAGGCAAGGATCATGTCAACGACGAATGGGGAGGCGCCAGCAGCTATGGACCAGCAAAAGATTGAAGCCGCAGAGATACGCATTCAGTTTCACGACGAAGAACAGCGGGGCGCGCGGATCAAGGTAATCGGTGTGGGTGGCGGTGGTGGCAACGCCGTCAATCGCATGATCCAGGCAGGCCTCGAAGGCGTTGAGTTCATTGCCGCGAATACCGACGTGCAGGCGCTCAAGCTCTCTCTGGCCCCCATCAAGCTGCAACTCGGCGTGCGCCTCACAGCAGGGTTGGGCGCGGGCGCAAATCCTGACGTGGGCCGTCGCGCCGCGCTGGAAGACTCCGAGAAGATCATCGAAGCGCTCGAGGGCGCGGACATGGTGTTTGTGACCGCCGGGCTGGGCGGAGGCACCGGCACGGGCGCGGCTCCTGTGATTGCTTCGCTGGCGAGTGAGATGGGGATCCTGACGGTCGCCGTCATTACGCGGCCATTCGCATTCGAGGGCAAGCGTCGACTGCAGCAGGCTGAGCGCGGGCTCAAAGAACTGCTCGAGAGCGTGGACACAATGATTGTGATCCCCAACGAAAAGCTGCTCGCCGTTGCTAAGGACGCCGGCTTCTTCGAGAGTTTCCGCATTGCCGACGACGTTCTGCGCCAGGGCGTGCAGGGAATTTCCGACATCATTACGATCCCCGGCATCATCAACCGCGATTTTGCCGATGTAAAAACAACAATGGCGGGAATGGGTCACGCCGTGATGGGAACAGCGATTCGCTCCGGTGACAATCGCGCCAAGGAGGCCGCACAGGCCGCCATGGCGTCACCGCTGCTTGACGCTGGTGCGATCGACGGAGCCCGCGGCATTCTGATCAACATCACGGGTTCCAGCAACCTGAAGCTTTCCGAGGTTAACGAAGCTTCTTCGTTGATCCAAAGTTCGGCACATGAAGACGCCAACATCATCTTCGGCGCGGTGCTCGACGAGCGGATGGGCGACGAGGTGAAAATCACGGTCATCGCCACCGGTTTCCGTGACCAGATGCCCGAGCGGCGTGCGCGCATGCTGAACGTGGAGGAGTTGCCTGTTGTTTCGGTTCCGGTGGTTGCAGCAGACTCGTGGATGCGCGAGAAACCTCCCGTCGCCCCGCCGGCTCCGGCGCCTCTGCGGTTCATGAGCGAGGAGGAAGACGAGGAATCCGGTGATGACGTCGATGCTGAAGCAGAGTTTGTGGCAGCAGCGGTGCGACCCAACCGCGTCGAGATTGCCGAGGAGCCGGGTTTCGCGCCCCTGCCTCGCGACTACGCTTCTGACTTTGGTAACAGCGCGCGGACACCGGTGATTACCGAGGAGCATGTCGCAGAACCAGCAGTAAGTCCTTTGACTGCAGCTTCGGGTGACGAAGAGAGGGATCTGGATGTACCTACGTTCATGCGCAGGATGAAGTTTTGATGCAAGCGGCTCCAAAACGGGGACTTGCTTTGAATCCAGAGCGCGGTATAGTTCAATGTAGCTCTCGAAATCAAGGTCCCAAATAGCACTTCATTGCACAAATGTTGTCTTTTCCCAGTCAATTGTGGGCATTCAACATTCGAGCCAACGAGTGATTTTGCTCACATACTGTGGCCAAAGCGTGTGGGATAACGGTTTGAACATAAAAGAAATACGCTGCTGAACAGCATGGCGCGCAATCCATTTTTGAGGGGAACCTTTCTGGGATGAGACTTTCTGGCGTTTTTGCCTTGGGACTGGCGGTTATCGGGACGAGCATCGGCGCAGGTCGCGCGGTTGCGCTCGACGTGCAGCACACCGTGCATCACTCGAAGACCGCGAGTAAGCATCTGGCCGTCAGGCACACTACGCATTCCACCGCAGGCATCCATCCAGTGCACGCCACTACGGGTTCGAGCGCGTCGCTTCATCGCGCTGTGCTTACCAGCCGCCATCATCACTATTATGGCGAGCGCTTCACTGCCAGTTCTTTTGCCAAGGGCGATATCTTTGCGGGCGACGTCACGACTGGCGAAGATCCCATTGTGCGCCAGGCCGCAATTGATGCGCTGGGCGATATGAACGGCACAGCGGTCGTGATCGATCCCTCCAACGGTCGCATCCTGGCTATGGTCAATCAGAAGCTCGCGCTTTCGCCGGGCGCCGAGCCATGCTCCACCATCAAGCTTTCGGTTGCTCTGGCTGCGCTGAGCGAAGGCCTGGTCACGCGCGACACTCCGGTACAACTGGCGGGCTTCCGCATGAACATGACGGATGCTATCGCCAAGAGCAACAACCTCTATTTCGAAGAGTTGGGTCGCGAGCTCGGATTTGACCGCGTGCGCCATTACGCCACCCAGTTCGGACTCGGCGAGCTGGCCGGGTACCATATCCAGGGCGAACAGCTTGGCGAATACCCCTCCGAGGTGCTTCCCTCCTCCGAAGGCGGCGTGGGCCGCATGTGCAGCTTCGGGCAGGGTGTTTCGATGACTCCTCTGCAACTTGGAGCCTTTGTAGCATCGATTGCGAACGGCGGAACACTCTACTATCTCCAGCACCCCACATCGACCGAAGAGGTCATGGCATTCCAGCCCAAAGTGAAGCGGACATTGGACATCGCGCGCTACGTTCCCGATCTTCAAGACGGTATGGCCGGGGCAGTTCAATACGGTACCGCACGCCGCCTGCGCGCCAATTTCCAGGAAATGCCGGTATTCGGTAAAACCGGAACCTGCTCCGACAAGGGAACACGGTTCGGGTGGTTCGTTTCGTACTCCGAATCGCCTCAGGGCAGCCTCGTAACGGTGTTCTTCCTCGAGGGCGGACGCCCGACGTTCGGTCCGCGCGCTGCCGAGTTGACGGGCGAGTTCTATAAGAATCTCTGGGATCGCAACTATTTCGCCGAAAAGGGCACGCAGGCTCACGCCGCACTGCAATTCACAAGCACGACGAGCCCACGGTAGTCGCCAGGATCCTCGACCGCAAAAGCCGCCTTCGGGCGGCTTTTCTATTTCACCGCAGGCGCTAGCCAGGATGCGGGGCGAAAGGGCCGTAGATACAACCGACCTTGTACAACCGACTTGGGTATGGAGCCAGATAAATGAGCCTGTCAGTGGCCTGCGCTGGGCCACGGTTGTCTCTTGTGAGAGTGACGGTTGTGGTTCACTTGAATGTCCTGCCCACGATGTCTTCATAGAATGGTAAGCACGTAATGAAAAAGGGCACGGACAAAACCGATGTGTTCCCGGGCATTCTTCGCGGAGACGGAAACGCGATCCAGTACAAGTGCACGGTGGCGCTGATGACAAGGCTGACCCCTGGAACGTCAGCCAATGCCGTCCTGAGCTGCCTCAGGATCGACTCGGCCGAGCAGTCGCCGCCAGACGGGATGTATCGCCTGGATGTCCGCGGCCGAATCTTCAAGGTCCGGCGCGAAGGCGGTAAATGGCCGATTCTGCAGCTCTAAGATCCCTGCTGTGATCGATCTTCAGGTTCCATCAACGAGCAACCGTCATAGATGCGATCTTCGAGAGATTTGAAACGAATTCAGTTCATAATCATCCGATAGAGTGGAGATCAACGAGTCTTTCCCTCTCGCGACCCGATTTTGATCTGAACCCGGCAAACAAACTGGAATCTGCCCATGCAACTCCCGACACATATTCTTCTCACTTACGGTTACATTCTGCTCTTCGGCTGGGTGCTGGTGGAGCAGTTTGGGATTCCGCTGCCGGCGACACCAGTGCTGTTGGCTGCAGGCGGTCTATCGGCGGAGCACCAGATCAGCTTTGGCGCGGCGTTTCTGGCTGGGTTCCTGGCTTGCATGACAGCGGATACGAGCTGGTTTTTGATCGGGCGCCGCTACGGGCACCATGTGCTTCGGATTCTCTGCAAGCTTTCGATGGAGCCGACCATCTGTGTGCGGCGCACGCAGGACTCCTTTGGACGTCGGCGCGGCGTGATGTTGATGTTTGCGAAGTTTGTGCCCGGCCTGGCGACACTGGCGGCGCCGGTGGCGGGCGAGAACGGGATGCCCCTGGCACGGTTCCTTTTCTTCGACGGAATTGGCGCGTCGTTGTGGCTGCTTGCGCTGTTGACCGGCGGAAGGCTTTTTGGCGACGCATTGAAGCGCGATCCCAGCCTGCTGAACCTGGTGGGGCGTTTTTCCGGAGTGCTTCTAGTGTTGGGCATCCTGGGATTCTTTATCGTGCGGGTCTATCGCCGACGCATGGTGCTGAAAAAGCTGGTTGCTTCGCGGCTTGAGCCGGAAGAACTGAAGGCGCAGCTCGATGCCGGTGAACAGGTGTTCATCGTGGATCTCCGTCATCCGCTGGAGTTGTTGGCAGAGCCCTTTACACTTCCGAAGGCAATGCACTTTTCACCGGATGCGCTGGCGGCGCGGCATGTCGAGATTCCGCGGGATCGGGATGTGGTGTTGTTCTGCACGTGTCCCAGCGAGGCCACGGCGGCCAAGACCGCAATGGTTCTGCATAAGCTGGGGATCGTGCGGGTGCGCCCGCTACGCGGGGGATACGACGAGTGGAAGCGATTGGGCTTCCCCCTGGATGCGATTCCGCCAGTGAATCCACTGGTGCAGGTGGTGCAAGTGGAGCACGTGGGGCAGGCCGGCCGGTAACCCCAAGAACTGATCCGAAGAGCGCGTTCGGATTCACTTAAGTGACTTTTGTAAGGATTCGCTTTTTCATGGGGTTGGATATACTTTGCGAACCAAACTTCCCGGTCGTTCGATCGGCAGGAAGCGAATCGGGCTAGACTTTTCCGATGTTGCATCGGTGGGATCGCCCGAGGATCCGGCAAAGGTTCCGGGTCGCAGGCTGAATGGGACGCCGACAAGCAGCGTTTAGTTCTCCTTATCTTTTGGTCGAGGTCGGCCCCGGAGGCGGATAGCTTCCGGGGCCGATCTGCATTTTAGGATCGCTCCGCGGGGGCCGGTGGGCCAATCCAGACATGTGGACTGGGCAGGCGCGGCTTGAAGCAGCGATGGCACTTCACCCATCGGGATGGAGGCATCGGGTGTTCCTCGTTGAGATGATTGCTGACTTCTGGCTTAGGTGCGGGGATTTGTGCGGCGTGCTTTGGTTTGAAGATTTGAGCAAACGAAATTGACGTGGGCTAACGCCTTAGTATGAATGGGGAAGCGCTGTGCACTTCAGCGGGCAAGGATCGCCCGCAGGGTACCCCGCGTGAAGCACCTCAACGATGGCACGGAGAACTGCGTGGCTTACGACGATTTGCGCGACTGGATCAGGACACTCGAAAAGAGCGGCGAACTCAAGCGGATTCGCGAAGAAGTGTCGCCGGAACTTGAGATCACGGAAATTACTGACCGGGTGAGCAAGATCGGCACGCACGGAAAAGATGCCGGCACGAAAGCGAAATATGCCGCGGGCGGCCCGGCGCTGCTGTTTGAGAACGTGAAGGGTTTCCCGGGACACGCGGTGCTGATGAATCAGTTCGGCAGCGAGCGGCGCATGGCGATGGCGCTGGGCGTGGAGCGGCTGGATGAGATTGCCGAGCGCATCAAGGGGCTGATGAATGTGAAGGCGCCGGCAGGGCTCTTCGACAAGCTGAAGATGCTGCCGCAACTGGGCGCGCTGACGAGTGCGTTTCCTAAAACGGTGCTGGCGAAGGATGCGCCGTGCAAGGAAGTGATTCTGCGCGGCAACTTTGATTTGAATGCTTTTCCGATTCTGAAGTGTTGGCCGTATGACGGCGGCCGCTTCATTACGCTGCCGTGTGTGCACACGAAGGACCCGCGCAATGGCAAGCGCAACATCGGTATGTATCGCTTGCAGGTGTATGACGGACAGACGACAGGGATGCACTGGCAGCGGCAGAAGGTGGCGGCGGAGCATTATCGCGAGGCGCTGCGGACGACAGCCACTTGGACGGGTGAGACGGAAGGGTCGGCATCGGCGCGCATTGCCATGATGGCCGAAAGCGCAGGCGGGGCGGTGACGATTCCCGATGGGCCAATCGGCGGGTTGCCGCAGGTCGCGATGGGCAAGCTGAAAGGATCGCGCCTCGAGGTGGCTGTCGCGATCGGGACTGAACCCGCGACCACGTTTGCGGCGATCGTCCCCGCACCTCCTGAGGTTGAGGAGTTCATGATTGCAGGGTTCCTGCGCGGCAAGCCGGTGGAGATTGTGAAGTGCGAGACGGTGGATCTCGAAGTCCCGGCGAGCGCGGAGATTGTGTTGGAGGGCTACGTCGAGCTTGGCGAGCTGCGCAGCGAAGGGCCGTTCGGAGATCACACCGGCTTCTACACCATGACGGATGAATATCCGGTCTTTCATCTGACCTGCATTACGCATCGCAAAGACCCGATTTATGCTGCGACGATCGTGGGCAAGCCGCCGATGGAAGATGCGTGGATGGGCAAGGCCGTGGAGCGCATTTTTCTGCCGGCGATGAAGCTCACGATTCCGGAAATTGTGGACATCAATCTGCCGGTCGAAGGTGTGTTTCACAACCTGATGCTTGTATCGATCAAGAAGAGCTACCCGGGACAGGCGCGCAAGGTCATGAACGCGATCTGGTCTCTGGGGCAGGCGATGTTTACCAAGTGCATCGTCGTAGTGGACGAGGACTGCGACGTGCAGGACATCGGCGAGGTGGTGCTGCGGGTGACGAACAACATCGATCCGGAGCGGGATATTCAGTTCACGCTGGGGCCGGTGGATTCGCTGGACCACTCATCGCGTATGCCGAATTACGGATCGAAGATGGGGCTTGACGCAACGCGAAAGTGGAAGGCTGAGGGGTTCGAACGGCCGTGGCCGGCGATGATCGAGATGGATCGTGCGACGAAGGCCAAGATCGATGCGATATGGGAGAAGCTGGGCCTGTGAGGATGGCAGTCTGCGGAGTAAGGTCGAAGGGCGCTGGTCGGCTCGGGAGGAAAACGCAAGGTGCGCGTCGACTGCGTTTGATAGCCTGAAAGCATGCGTGGTATTTCCCGTTGGTCCGTTGCAGGGCTGGTTGTCCTAGCGCTGGCGGGCATAACTTCCCCCGGTACTGCGCAGGCTCCCGACACATTTCGCTGGATCGATTTGCATTCGCAAAACGACCAGGACGTCGTGGTGTGGGTGACGCGCGCACTGGATAACGAGAAGTGGACGGCGATTCGCGAGATCGGAGTGCAGTACGATGCAGCGCTGGTGATCACGACGCTTCGTGCCACTCCTCAGGCGGCGCCGAACCGCGACACGTTCACGATCTGGAGCGTGTCGTTGAGCGACCGGAAGCTGACGCACATTGTGGATGGCGCGAATCTGCGGTTGATGGATTGGCTGCTGCTGAATGTGGGCCAGGGTAGGGAACTGGGCGCTCTTTACGATGACTGCAACGACTGCCAGGCGACGACGTACTTCACCGCTTTCCACTATGACCTGCGGCGGCACACGTTCGCCGGGCGGTGGATGGAGGGTGGAAAGGCTGTGCCGGTGTGGGCGTCGAATCCGGCTCTCGGCGTGACGCAGACGCAAGTGTTCGCGGTCATGGCCGATGGCAACGGACGGGAAACGCTCGCCACCTGGGACCATCTGGATTACGGCAAGGAGAAACCAGCCGAGGAAACTGTTTATCGCTACGACCTCGATTCGCAGAGCGATGCAGAGCGGACGCAACTGCTTTCCGGGCGCGACGCAGCCACTATGAAGGACCGGCTTTGCCGCGCGCAGGATGCAGTGCCGGGGCTGAGTCGGGGGCAGGATTCCCCGCTTTGCCAGACGAGTCAGAAGCCGCACTACGAGCGCAAGCCGGTGACGACTCCTCCCGCGAATAATCAAGGGCAGTCAAGACCGCCGGGCGCTCGCCAGTAGCTCTCCATGCCGACAAATAACCACAGCTAAGGACGGCAGCATGTCCCGGCAACAAGGCGTCAGGACAAAGCTGCCGGTGGTTCTCGGTTGACGGCATTTGCTCAGATAATACAAATCCTGCCTCTTCGACCGCATCCAATGAGCCATAGAGGTATAGAAATGAATACTTTTCAACGATATTTATGGTTGGCTGGGCTCTCTGCGGCAATCGTGTTGGGCGCGGTCGCTTGCAAAAACAATCAAAATCCGGAAAATGCGCAGAATCAGGTGCAAGATCAGAATTCTTCGCAGGATCCAGCCGCGGCAAACGTGGCGCCGATCTCGAACGCATCGACGCAAGGCGGAAGTTACGATCCAGATCCGCCTTCTCCGAACTCTGCTCCGCAGAGCGGGTCTGGGGGGTATCCGGCCCAACCATCGGATCCGTATGCTTCGGATCAATATTCGCAAGCGCAGGACAGCAACTATGACGATTACGATCAGCCGGTGGACTATGCGCCGCAGCCCCCGCCTCCGCTGCCGGAGTACGACCAGCCGCCGTGCCCCGGGGATGGCTACATCTGGACGCCGGGATACTGGAACTACGCGTCAGACGGCTACTACTGGGTGCCGGCCGCATGGGTCTATGCACCGTACTCAGGTGCACTATGGACACCGGGCTACTGGAGTTACAACCGCAACCGCTACGGATGGCATCGCGGCTACTGGGGACAGCACATCGGCTACTACGGCGGCATCAATTACGGATACGGGTACTCGGGTTACGGATACCAGGGCGGCTACTGGCAAGGCAATCGCTTCGCCTATAACCGCTCGGTGAACAACGTGAACACGACCGTGGTTCATGACGTGTACAACTACCGGATCGTGAACAACACCACCACTGTGAGCCGCGTGAGCTATAACGGCCCGGGCGGCGTGCTGGTGAGGCCGAGGCCGGCGGAGATTGCGGCCTTGCATGAGCAGCACACGCCTCCGATGACCGCGCAGGTGCAGCAGGTTCAGGCAGCGCAATCCGACCGCGCGAGCTTTGCGGCACTGAATCATGGTCGGCCGCAGATGACGGCGGTTGCGAAGCCGTTACCCGCAGACCATGACATTCGCCCCCCGGTGCCGGTGGCAATGCGCAACCAGCCTGCGCCGGCTCCCAATGCTTCGCGGCCTGAACAGCCGGCGGCGCAGCCTCAGCCACGGGTGAATGAACCGGCACGCCAGAGACAGCCAGCCACGGAGCCGCAGCAAGCGAGGAGGCCGCAGCCCGCTCCGATGCCGAGAACCGCGCCGAGGCCACAGGAACCGATGCCGCAGCAACAGCAGCATCCAGCTCCCGTGCAGCATCCTCAGCAGCAACCTGCGCCGGAGCGACAAGCGCCGCAGCAACACGCGCAACCGGTGCCGGAACGACAGGCGCCTCAGCCTCAGCGTCCTATGCAGGAACAGCGGCCTGCTCCGGTGGCACACCCTCAGAATCAAGAGCCAGAGCAGCGCCCGGCTCTGCAACAACATGCGGCTCCGGCGTCGCCTCAACATAGACCCGCACCCCAACCCAAGCCTGAAGAAAAACGTCCAGAATAGTCCGGGAGAAACAAATGAGTGTCTGACTCTGGAATCAGAGCCAGGCACTCAGGGAGCCTCAGTTTGCATTATGTGGCGGCTCTTGCGAATTGCAGTCCGTCAATCGGCAGCCTGTACTTTGATGGAAATCACTCCGCGGACCCAGCGTGCGGGACGCCGCTCTCCTGAGCAGACGAGTTCGATGGGACCATTGTCGGAAAGAGGCTTTCCATCAACGCTGTCGGCGAGCAGCACTGAGCCATCATGAACATCGGGTGAGACTTCGCCTAGGGAATACACTACCCTGTTCCCATCACGGCCCTCGGCAATAAGATAAAGGCGAAAATCTTTGCCTTTAAGCTTCTGCGGCACTCCAAGTTCAACCAGCAGAGCCATCAGTGGAACGCCTGAGTAAGTTTCCGGTGCCTGGGTGCGCTCATTCGTGGCCTGTATGGTCTCGTGGGGAAGCGGCGCGAGTTTGGTTGCGGTCCACTCCGCCGACTTTTTGCCGTAGGTGATTTTCAAAGGCGTAATCATTGCGTCGCGGCCCAAGTCAGCTTGGATGTGTGTGAGGGATGTATCCGGCGGCTGGGGATGACCCATGGGGAGGTCGGTGATCGGTCCGGTTTGCGCGTAGGCCAAAGGTGTTGCGAGCAATAGAGACAGTAGAAGTGTGTGATTACCCATTGTGGGCATGGGTGGTCGCCTCCAGGCATCCATCGTATACTGGCTTTATGTCGGTTGTGCGCAATATCGCAGCCATCGCCAAGGGAATGAGCATCACCTTCGGGGAGATGCTGCAGCCAACGCATGTTGAGAATTATCCCGATGGCAAGGGGCCGATGCGGGGCGCGAAATTTGAGCAGCGCTTCCGCGGCGCGCATGTCCTGCAACGGGATGAGAATGGACTTGAGAAGTGCGTGGCCTGCTTTCTGTGCGCGGCGGCCTGCCCGGCCAACTGCATCTTTATCGAGGCGGCGGAGAATACGGAGGAGACTCGGATCTCGTCTTCGGAGCGGTACGCCAAGATCTACAACATCGACTATAACCGCTGTATCTTCTGCGGATACTGCGTGGAAGCTTGCCCGACGGATGCCATTACGCACGGCCATGGGTTTGAATTGGCCAGCCTGAATGCGACCAACCTGGTGATGCGCAAGGAAGATATGCTGCTGCCGGCGAGCGCGATCATGGCGGCGAAATAGCGGCTCTGCGGCTCGAGGCATTTCAGGCCTGCAATCTCCCGATCCAATCCCCGATTGTTCCAATTCCCTGCTTCGGACCGATGCACTGGTTCGTAAGTCTCTTACAATCATCAAAGAGATATGACGATGACACCCGAACATCCCCTTGTGGAGATTTTGAAGCAGCGCATCGCCATTATCGATGGTGCGATGGGCACGACTATCCGCACCTATGGCATGACCGAAGCGGACATCCGGGGCGAGCGCTTCAAGGACGCGAAGAAGGACCTGAAGAACAATGGCGACCTGTTCGTGCTGACGCAGCCGCATATGATCGGCGACATTCATCGTCGGTTTCTAGAGGCCGGGGCGGACATCATTGAGACCAATACCTTTGGCGCCACCACCATTTCTCAGAGCGAATTCTTTGTCGACGATCCGCGTGAGCACGGCGGCCGCAAAGATCCGGATTTCTACCAGAAGATCATCGAGGATCCGTTTCTGAAGAGTCTGGCGTGGGAGATCAACGAAGTGTCGGCAAAGATTTGCCGCGAATGGGCCGATCGCGTTGGCAAAGAGACGGGCAGACCGCGGTTTGTTGCGGGATCGATCGGGCCGCTGACCGTGTCGCTCTCGAATTCACCGGATGCGAACGATCCAGGGTTTCGGTCCGTGACCTTCGACCAGGTGAAGACTGCATACGCAGAACAAGTACGTGCACTGATTGCAGGCGGCGTCGATTTCCTGCTTGTCGAGACGATCTTCGATTCGTTGAATGCCAAGGCGGCGCTGGTCGCGATTCGTGAAGTGTTTGACGAGGATGGCCTGACAGCAAAGGGCAAGGAATTGCCGGTGATGATTTCGGCCGCCGTGGGTCGCGGCGGCGAGACGCTGATTTCGGCGCAGACGACGGAAGCCTTCTGGAATGCGGTGGTGCATGTGAAACCGTTGACCGTGGGACTGAATTGTTCGCTCGGGCCGGATCTGATGTATCCGTTTTTGTCGGAGTTGTCAGAGAAGGCGAACGTGGCGATCTCGTGCTATCCCAATGCGGGCTTGCCGAATCCGCTGTCGGCGACGGGATTCGACCTGGGGCCGGAAGACATGGCGCGCTACTTGAGTGAATTCGCGAAGGCGGGGCTGATCAACATTGCCGGCGGATGCTGCGGCAATACGCCGGAGCACATTGCGGCGATAGCGAAGGCGCTGGAAGGATTGCCTCCGCGCAAGCTGGGTGACAGGCACGATGGAGATACGGCGTCGGATGAGGGCGTAACAGTAAGTGGCGTTGAGGTTGGCCGATGAAACCTCTGCGACTTTCTGGATCGCAGCCGTTCACGCAGCAAGCCGGGGTCTTCATCATGATCGGCGAGCGGACCAACGTGGCTGGTTCGCCGAAATTCGCGCGGCTTGTCAAGGACGGAAAGTACGAAGAGGCCGTCAGCGTGGCGCGACAGCAAGTCGAGAACGGCGCCAATGTCCTCGACATCTGTATGGACGAGGGCATGATCGACGGCATCGCCGCCATGACGCGCTTTCTGCAGTTGCTGGGGAGCGAGCCCGAGGTCGCCAAGGTTCCGTTCATGGTCGATTCGTCGAACTGGGCCGTACTTCAGGCGGGATTGAAGTGCCTCCAGGGCAAGGGCATCGTAAATTCGATCTCTCTGAAGGAAGGCGAAGAGAAGTTTTGCGAGCATGCGGCCACCGTGCTGAAGTATGGCGCGGCTGCAGTTGTGATGGCCTTTGATGAGCAGGGGCAGGCAGCGAGTTTCGAAGACAAGATTCGCGTCTGCGAGCGGGCCTACAAAATCCTTGTGAACAATGTTGGGTTTCCGGCAGAGGACATCATCTTCGATCCAAATATCCTCACCGTGGCCACTGGGATGGAGGAGCACAACAACTACGCGGTTGACTTTATCAATGCGACGCGATGGATCAAGGCGAACCTGCCGCACGCGAAAGTGAGCGGCGGTGTCTCGAATATTTCGTTCAGTTTCCGCGGCAATAATCGCGTGCGCGAGGCGATGCACTCGGCGTTTCTGTATCACGCAATCGCGGCTGGACTCGACATGGGCATCGTCAATGCCGGCATGCTCGAGGTATACGAAGAGATTGAGCCGAAGCTCAAAGAACTGGTTGAGGACGTGCTGCTGAATCGCAGGCCGGACGCTACGGAGCGCCTGGTGGAATACGGCGAGACGCTGAAGGGCGAAGGCGCGGCAGTGACGGAGAAGAAGACCGAGGAATGGCGCACAGGTACAGTCGAAGAGCGCCTTACGCACGCGTTGGTGAAGGGAATCGACACCTACATCGAGATCGATACCGAGGAAGCACGTGCGAAGCTTGGCCGGCCGCTGCTGGTGATCGAAGGCCCGCTGATGGCAGGGATGAGCGTGGTTGGCGATTTGTTCGGCGCCGGGAAAATGTTTCTGCCGCAGGTGGTAAAGTCAGCCCGCGTTATGAAGAAAGCGGTTGCTTATCTTTTTCCGTTCATGGAAGCGGAAAAGGCGGCGTTGGAGGCCGCGGGGCAGGTGGTGAAGGCGCAGGGAAAGATCGTGCTGGCAACCGTGAAAGGAGACGTCCACGACATCGGCAAGAACATCGTGGGCGTGGTGCTGGCCTGCAACAATTTTGAGGTCATCGATCTCGGCGTGATGGTTCCAGCCGAGAAAATTCTGGAGCGCGCGAAGGAAGTAAATGCTGACATTATCGGCCTGAGCGGATTGATTACGCCGTCGCTCGATGAGATGGTGCATGTGGCGCGGGAGATGGAGCGGCAGGGATTCAAGCAGCCGCTGCTGATCGGCGGCGCCACCACCAGCCGCGCACATACGGCGGTGAAGATCGCGCCGCACTACAGCGAGCCCGTCGTCCACATTGTGGATGCCAGCCGTGCCGTGCCTGCGACTACGAGCCTTCTGAGCGACGACGGCAAGGCGGAGTTTGTGGCGCAACATCGCGCGGAGTACGAGGCGGTTCGTAAAGCACACAATACACCAAAGCAGAAGACAATCCCGCTTGAGGCCGCCCGCGCACGGCATACGCCGATCGAGTGGCGCTCGGAGGATCTGCCTGTTCCTGAATTTACGGGCGTGCGAGTGCTCGATGGTTTTCCGCTGGCCACATTGCGGGAATATATCGACTGGACGCCGTTCTTTCACACCTGGCAGCTGAAAGGCGTTTATCCGCGCATCCTCGACGACGAAAAGCAGGGAGAGCAGGCGCGGCAACTCTTCACGGAAGCCAATGCGTTGCTCGACATGCTCATCGAGAAGAAACTGCTGACGGCGCGCGGCGTGTACGGGTTATTCCCGGCGTCGGCGGTGTGCGACGACGTTGAACTCTACACTGACGGCGCGCGAAAAAAGGTGCTTGATCGCTTCCACTTCCTGCGTCAGCAGGCGAACAAAGAAGGCAGCGAACCATGCAGGTCGCTGGCGGATTTCATCGCGCCCAAGGCGACCGGGCTGCAGGATCACATTGGAGCGTTTGCGGTGACCACGGGCATCGGATTGAAGGCGCTGACCGATCGCTACCGTGCCGAGAACGACGACTACAACGCCATCATGGCGGAGGCGCTCGCCGATCGGCTGGCCGAGGCCTTTGCTGAGTGCCTGCACAAGCGCGTGCGCGATGAGTGGGGCTACGGTCGCGCCGAGGGCTTGAGCCCTGCGGAGTTAATACAGGAAAAATATCGCGGCATTCGTCCGGCGCCCGGATATCCGGCGTGCCCCGACCACACAGAGAAGGGAATCATCTGGCGCTTGCTCGATGTTGAGGCAACGACCGGAATCCGCATTACTGAGTCATTTGCCATGTGGCCGGGATCAAGCGTGAGCGGACTCTACTTTGCGCATCCTGAGTCGCGTTATTTCTCGCTGGGCAAGATCGATCGCGAGCAGGTGGCAGACTATGCTGCGCGCAAGGCGATGAGCGTGGCCGAAGCGGAGCGCTGGCTCGGACCGAATCTCAACTACGAACGGGGACAGTGACAAGGCGGATCCCTGTTTGCAATGATTCTCGGGCTGGGCTGCCAGCATGCAAGGACAAGTCATTCGCATATTGGCTTTCGTCAAGGAGTGAAGACAAGCGATTGATCTAGAACTGCGTGCTCAAGCGCGAACACCATTTTCCCTCGCATGTTGTGCCATAAGTCACATCCAGCTAAGGCGAAAATGATTGACCCTGTCAGACGCGAATGGTTTGATGTTGGGCGGCGAGGATCTGCCTGTCTATTCGTCGTCAGATGGGAGAGTTCACATGCGGATGAGGTCTGATATGTTTACGGCTTTTGTTTTGGCGAGTGCGCTGATGTGTGGATGCGGTGGGGGAAGCAGCGGAAGCACGGGAGTAAGTACACCGCCCGAAACGCAGGCGGCAGCCCCAGCGGTCAGCACAACGACTGCGCAGAGTGGCGCGGTGATTGCGAGTCTGGCCACAACGACTTCCGGAGCCACTATCTACTACACGCTGGATGGAACCACTCCTACCAATACGTCGCAGGTGTACCAGGCACCGTTTCTTGTTGCCTCGAACCTCACACTAAAAGCGATTGCGGCTGAACCGCCGGGCTACCTGAACAGCAATGTTACAAGCCAATCGTTCACGCCGAATATCGCTTCGGGAACGCTCGTATGGAGCGACGAGTTTTCGAACTCCGGGACGAGCAACACGCTGCCGAATTCCAAAACATGGACATATGACACGGGATTTCAGTGCTGCGGAAACAACGAGCAGGAGACCTATTGCGCGGCCGGCTCATCGACCGCGCCTTGCGATCCGAGTACCCCGAACGCGTATCTCGATACAACTGGAATCCTGCACATCACGGCACGGAACCCTTCGGGCACGACCTACACTTCAGCTCGATTGAAGACGGAAGGGTTGTTCAGCTTTATGTATGGGCGCATCGAGGCGCGCATGATGTTGCCGGAGAGCCAGGGCATGTGGCCCGCATTCTGGCTTTTGGGCGACAACATTAAGACCTTGAGTTGGCCGGCTTGCGGTGAACTCGACGTGATGGAGCACATCGACGGCAACAATCCTCCTGCCTATGTTGGAGCCACACCACCGGGGTATGACTGGATTGCTGGCTCAGTGCATGGCGGAACCAGCGCGAGCGAAGCGAACGGCACGCAGCAATATCATCCAACCGGTTTCTCGGCTGCTGCATGGCACACCTATGGCATGATCTGGAGCAAAGGCCAGGTGGAGTATTACGTTGATGATCCGAGCAACGTGTATGCGACCTTCACGCCGGCGAATTTTCCGGGTACATGGCCGTTCGATCAGGGTCCGCAGTTCATCCTTCTGAACCTGGCGGTCGGCGGCAGTTGGCCGGGGAATGTGGATGCTACGACGATCTTCCCGGGTGACATGCAGGTGGACTACGTGCGGATTTATACGAACTGAGCACCATCCTCTGTGAAGAAGATTCTTGTTTTCATGAAAGCTGCGGGGAGATTCGCTCCAAAGTCCTTTTTGCGGTTGGGCTTAGCCGCAGAGTCGTCTCAGATAATGACTTGCAGGTATTCGGGTTCGAAATTCGTCCATTCAAACGGGCTTGGGTGCCATTCGCCGTTTGGTTACTTGCGGCCACAACCGGCCTGTGGTACAAACTAAATATTCAAGTTTGCCCCCAAAGGGCAGGCCTGAGTTTCATGCAGAGTGGCTGAGGGACGAGCCCTGTGACGCCACGACAACCTGCCCGCGCAAAACGGGAGTATGGTGTCAACTCTTGCCCGGAGACGGGGAACATGAGATTCGGGGGTTGCTTCAGCACTCTTTGCTTTAGCAGCTTCGCAAGCAGTTTCGAGTCAGTTCACGTTCACTCCTTTTCGGGCTAGTCACGCGCTCGAGCTTCTCGTGTCACTCGCATACAGCGAGGGACCCTTGACGACTGCGTATTGGTTGCGATGTCGGGAATGCGGCAGGACCTATGGTCATCAGCCGCTTTCCATCTGCGATGAGTGCTTTTCCCCCCTCGAAGTTACCTACGACTTCGAGTATGTCCGCACCCGTTTTACCCGCGAGACAGTTTCTCAGGGCCCGCTGGATATGTGGCGCTATCGTGCGCTGCTGCCAGTTGCGGACAGCCACGTTCCGCAGACGCCTTCGGGGCTGACGCCGCTGGTTAAGGCTCCGCGGCTTGGTGCGCAGTTTGGCGCGGCCAATCTCTATATCAAGAACGACGCTGTCTGCATGCCGACGCTGAGCTTCAAGGATCGCGTGGTGGCTGTGGCTCTGGCGAACGCGCAGGATTTCGGGTTCGATACGGTCGGCTGCTCCTCGACAGGAAACCTGGCCAATGCGGTCGCGGCTCATGCGGCGCGGCTGGGATTGAAGACCTTCATCCTGGTCCCCGCTGATCTTGAGCCTGCGAAGATTCTCAACACGCAGGTGTACGGCGCTACGTTGGTTCGGGTAGAGGGCAATTACGACCATGTGAATCGCCTCAGCTCGCAGATCGCCGATCGGTACAACTGGGGATTTGTGAACGTGAACCTGCGGCCGTACTACGCGGAGGGGTCGAAGACGGTTGGCTTTGAGATCGCAGAGCAGCTTGGATGGAAGCTGCCGGACAACGTGGTTGTCCCCATGGCCGGCGGTTCACTGATTACGAAGATTCGCAAGGCATTCAATGAACTGATCCAACTCGGCTTGGTGGACGAGAAACCAGTGCGGTTCTTCGGCGCGCAGGCTACGGGATGTTCGCCGATTGCGAAGGCAGTGAAGAGCGGGACCGATGTGATCGAGCCGCAACGGCCCAATACCATTGCGCGCTCGCTGGCGATTGGCAATCCAGCGGACGGCATGTATGCGGCGCGGGTGATTCGCGGGACCGGCGGCTGGGCTGAAGATGTCTCGGATGTCGAGATAGTGTCGGCGATCCAGGAACTCGCGGAGACCGAGGGCATTTTTACGGAGACTGCGGGTGGCGTGACGACGGCAGTGACGGCGCGGTTGTATGCTCATGGCCGAATCCAGCCGGACGAACTGACGGTCTGCTGCATTACAGGCAACGGATTGAAAACTACTGACTGCCTGAGCGGGGCTTACGAGCAGTGTTTGGCAATTCGTCCGCGACTAGCCGATTTTGAGAGTTTCGTGGAAGAACGTACCGCAGCGAGCCAGGGATTGAGCCTGGCGGGAGAAGGCTATGGCCGTTAGAGTTCTATTGCCGAACGCATTTCAAAAGCACACCAACAACGTGCGGGAGATTTCGAGCACGGCGTCAAATCTTCCGGAACTCGTGACCGATATTGAGGGCCGTTTTCCGGCGCTGCGGCAACATCTGCGCGGCGAGGATGGGCAGGTTCGGCGGTTTATCAACTTCTACGTCAACGAGGAAGATATCCGGTTCCTGGGCAACGACAAATATAACTTTCAGGAAGGCGATGAAGTATTGGTGATACCTTCGATCGCCGGTGGTTGAGCCTAAGTAGGTGAGATAGATCACAGATCAACTTATGAGCCTGCCAACCGGCAGGCTCTTTTGTTACTAATTCATGAATTAGTAACAGGAATTATTTGCACACCGTTTGCAGCCACTTTACCTTCCTCTTACAATTCCTGCCGGATACTACTCCCGTGATTGCGCAAGCTGGGCAGAAGGCTCCGTTCGCTCTATTACCTCAGACCACCCCTCCGGTGGATTCTCAACCATCCATTGTTTTTGCAGGCATGCCGGTTTCTCCGGTCACGCCTCGTATACATGCGGAGGTCGGCCACTACAGGCTCCGGCTGGCGCATGGCATCGAAGACCGCGAAGCCGCATGTCGGCTGCGTTTCAAGGTCTTTAATATCGAACTGGGCGAAGGCCTGGAGCGCTCGTATGAGACGGGAATTGACACTGATCACTTTGATGTCTTCTGCGAGCATCTATTAGTGGAAGACAAGACGGATGGACGCGTTGTCGGCACCTATCGCATGCAAACGGGGAGCACGGCTCAAATGAACCTTGGCTATTACTCGGAGCAGGAGTTTGAGTTTGCGCCATACGAGCCTTTGCGCCGCGACATTCTCGAACTGGGACGTGCATCTATCGATCGCGAGCATCGAACTCCGGAAGTACTTACATTGTTGTGGCGGGGCATTGCGCAGTATGCTAACGACATGGGGCTTCGCTACTTGATTGGGTGTTCGTCTTTGAATTCCAAGGATCCGGCCGAGGGCTGGCAGATGTATCGCGAACTCGAGCGGTATCGCGTTTCGCCGGAATTCGAGACAGTACCTACTCCGTCGTACCATTGTCCCAGCGAGCAGGCGGGTGTGGAGACACAGCTATCTCCAGACGCGCGAAATTCTTCGGTGCCGCCGAAGGCTCCCAAGCTACTAAAAACCTATCTGACCATTGGCGCGCGCATTTGTGCCCCGCCGGCGTGGGACCGCGAGTTTGGCACCATTGATTTTCTTACTTTGCTTGATTTGAAGATGCTGTTGCCGGCAGCGCGCAATCGGTTTCTCGCGCCATTGACGCAATGAGTCTGCGGATGATCCGGCGCACTGTGGCGCTGGTTCTTGTTCTGATCACAAGTATCCTTCGTTTTTGGATGATGCGTCTGAGTGGCCCGCGCACGCTGGAGAGGCGTGCGCGCTGGGTACAGGAGACCTGCGTCCGGGTGCTGCGCAGTATGGATATTGAGTGCCAGGTTGAGGGGCAGGTTCCCACACACGGGCTGGTGGTGGCGAACCATCTCAGTTATCTCGACATCGTGATCCTCAGCGCGGCCATGCCCTGCTTCTTTGTCGCCAAGGCGGAGATCGATGCATGGCCCTATTTCGGACGGGCGGCACGCGTCGGCGGAACGATGTTTATTGACCGCTCCAGCATGGCCAGCGCCGAGAAGGTTGCAGCCATGATCAGCGAGCGGCTAAGACTTCCGGTTCCGGTGCTTTTCTTTCCTGAGGGCACCAGTACCGATGGCACGATGCTGTGCTTTCACTCCAGGCTTTTCGAGCCGGCCATAGTTGACGGTGAGCCGATTGCCGCGGCGTCGATTCGCTATGTGATCAGCGACGGCACGCCGGAGCGCGAGCTTTGCTGGTATGGCGATGAGTCGTTCGGACCGCATTTGTTGCGGACGCTGGACACGCCGGGATTTCATGCTGTGCTTCGCTTCGGTGAACCGCGGGTTTATCCGCATCGCAGAGTTGCCGCGGATGAGACCTTTGCCGAGATTGCAGAGATGCGAGCCTGTCTGCGGGATCGCGAAGAGGTAGAGACGTTCCAGCCGGCATAATCCCCAGCTCGCAGCTTCACGGGCCGATCGGTGGTGGAGCTGTCGATCCGCGCACTACCAGGCTGGTGGATACGAGGAACTCGCGCTGCAGACCTGTTTTCCCCGGACCTTCTCGGTGCTGTCGGAGGGCATCGAAGGCCGCCTTCGCCAATTCAATGCGGGATAGTCGGATGGTGGTGAGCGGGGGAAGCGTGAATTCGGCGAAATCGATGTCGTCGAGGCCGATCACGCTCAGGTCCTGCGGCACACGCAGACCCTGCAGGTAGGCGGCGCGAAGAACGCCGATCGCCGTCATGTCATTCGAACAAATGACTGCCGTAGGCCGGGCGTTTAGCTCCTGCAACTTACCGAATCCGACGACGCCGCCCTTGAGCGTGTGGTCGCACTCGATTGTCCATTTCTTCTGGATGGGCAATTTGTTTTGCTGCATCGCGGCCTGGAAGTCGTTCTGGCGGGTAATGGCGGAGTGCAGCTTGTGTGGCCCGGCGAGGAAGCCGATCTTGCGATGGCCGAGGGCCGCGAGGTGCTGCACGGCGGCGTGAATCCCGGTGCCGTAGTCGAGGACGATGGTGCTGGCTTTGGGTTTGGCTAGCTTGAACTCGGCAAGAACTACAGGCACGTCGTGAAACGAGAGTTGATCGAGCACTGGTTCTTCTTCGCCGAACGTCATGACCGCGACGCCTTCCACTTTGCGTTCGAGCATTCGGCGTACGCAGGTGGTCAACACGGCAGGATCGCTGTTGGAGGAACTGACCAGGATTTCGTAGCCGTGGGCCACCGCAATCTCTTCGAAGCTCTGGATGAGCTCAGGGAAAAACGGATTGGTGATGTTCTCAACAATGATGCCAAAGAGACGGCTGTGTCCGGAGACAAGCGTGCGGGCGTGGGTGTTGGGGAAGTAATTCAACTGTTCGATCGCTTGCCATACGCGTTTTGAGAGCTTTTCGCTTACGACGGGCGAGCCATTGATGGTGCGGGAGACAGTGGCGATGGAAACTTTGGCCAATGCGGCTACAGCCCGTATGTCGGGTGTCTTATCTGCGCTTTTGCGACTAGGTTTTCGAGCCACGTGCAAATCCTAAGTACGGTCGAAGATAAACTCCATCATAGCTCCGGCCGTTGGCCCGGACGGGCGACGCGTGGATGAGGCCTTGCTCTGCTCAGGACTTGTCAGAGATCATCAGGCGCAGGTCGCGCAGATTATGACCGGTGGGCCCGGTCACCACGGTGTCTCCCAGGGCCGTAAACAGGGGACAGGCGTTGAACGCGCGCAGGGACGCTTCCGGCTCGAATCCAAACGCAACAGCGCGGGTCGCGGTGGTGGGATCGGCGATGGCTCCGGCATTTAGGGTGTTGCCGTCGATGCCGTCGGAGCCGGCGCTGAATACTGTGAGCATCTCGCTGGGATGATGTGCAAGTTCAATTGCGCAAGCCAGGGCGAATTGCTGGTTTCGACCTCCTGCGCCGGGGGTGCGATTCAGAGTGACCGTGACCTCACCGCCGGAGATGAGGCAGAAACGCCGGTGCAGCGCGCGCAGGTCGTGGAAGCGGTCGAGCAGGTATCGGGCAGCATCCGCGTAGTCCCAGTCATCGCAGGAGTTGTCGATCGCGACAAAGTACCCAGCCTTTTGCGCAAGGGCTCTGGCACCTTCGACCAAGTCGTGGCTCGATAGCAACAGTTCAAAAACCGAATCGCGGAAGGCCTCATCTTCGCCCGTGAGATTGAAGGCGGAGGTGAATCGGCGTGCCTGCTGCGCATTGCCCCGCTGGAACCTAGCGAGAAACGGCGGCCGCCAGCTCTTGTTTCCAGGGGATTCGGGAAGGTCACTTCGTTCGAAGAATTCGCGGACCGATGAAGGGAACTTTGCGGCGAGGGTGTATTTTTCGATGATTTCGTGCACCTCGTCGACGGTGGAGTGATCGGGCGAGGTCGGTCCGGACGAGAGTGCGTCGAGGGTCCGCAGCGGCACATCGGGCAGCAGGAACGAAATCTTCAGAGCTTCCGGTGCTGCCATGGCCAGTCGTCCGCCTTTGACCGCGCTGAAGTGTTTGCGCAAAGTATTGATCTCGTTGATGGGTGCGCCTGAGCCGAGGAGCGCATCGTGGAATGCCATGGTGTCGTGGAGCCCGATCTGGGGATCGAGAGGCAAGTCAAACATGGCGGAACCTCCGCCGGAGATGAGGAAGAAGACGAGCGTGTCTCTCTTCGCCTTTTTGAGCATGGCAAGAGCAGCACGCGCGGCCGCAAATGAATCCTCGTTGGGCAACGGGTGACCGCCTTCGAAATAGCGAAATCGCCAGTTGCGCTTCTTAGGCAGGTATTTGGAGCAGCAGATGCCGCGCAGGCCTTTGCGGCGCTTCATGCGGTCGAGAAGGATGTCGAGCATTGGGCCGGCGGCCTTGCCGAGAGCAATGACGAAGATGCGCTTGAACTGCGAGAGATTGATGACGTCGGGTCCGCTGCCGTCGGGTATCAGCCGCCTGAGGCTGTTGCCTTCAAAAAGGATGCGCCGATCGAAGGCTGACTCGATGCTGCATGCCTCAAGCGCGCCGGTAAAAAACTCGGTGGCCCGGGCATGAAGAAATTCGAGAGCGGTATCGCTGGCCGGCGTCATTGCACGTGCTCCTTCAGCCAGCTTGCGAGCGACTGCTGCATCGGCTCGAGCTGACCGGTAAAGAAGTGATCGGCAGCGGGGACGAACACCAGTTTCTTGGGATCGGCGGCAACATTAACCACCTGCTGCAAGTCATGCCGCGGGGCAAACGAGTCGCCATCGCCGCTGAGGAAGAGCTTGGGCAGGGAGCATTGCGAGAGCACTGGATATTGATAGGTATGCCCGAATCCCTGGGTTGGAAGTCCCAAGGCAAGTAATGCTCGAAGACCAGTTCGTCTCTCTGTTTGCAGTTCTGTTCCGCAGGATGCTGCGATAGCCATTGCCGCGCCAAAGCTGAAACCGATCAGGACGACTGGGAGTTTGTATTCGGCATGGAGCCAGTCGAGCGCGGCCGATACATCGCCCGACTCTGCACGCCCGTCGTGCTGCCCTTCGCTCAAACCTGTGCCGCGGAAGTTGAAGCGCAACACTGGCCATCGGAAGCCCCACTCGGGCGCATTCAGCACCTTCATGGCATGATAGACAACCTTGTTGTGCATGGTGCCACCGCCGATTGGGTGCGGGTGGCAGACGAGCCCGACACATTGCGAATCGGGTGCGCCTTCGTTCAACAGCGTCTCTAGCCGGCCTGCTGGACCACGCAAATGAACGGCGCGAAGGCAAGATCTTTCCGAACTGGTTTCGGATCCGGACAACACGGCGTTGGAGGTCATTCCAAGGACTATTTTACGCTGTCTTCACGTCACGGCGCATGGCTGGCCCTGGTGGTTTCCGATCCTGACGATGCGAGGATTCAAGAGTGGCTTGGCTCGAAGAGCTGTGTTCATGACCGCATTTGCAGGGGTAATCACATCGAGGGGAATCGGTGACTACGATATTCTGGCAATGCTATGCACGAGTCATCGCCACTTGATCCGGTTCGTTTTACCCAGCAGCTATGTGAAATTGAATCCACGACCTATAACGAGGGCCGTGTGGGCGATTTTCTTGCGGATTTCCTGGCGGCGCGCGGTTGGGCGGTGGAGAAGACTCCGGTACCACAGCCTGCGGAGAGCAAGGGCGGGGGCGCGCGCTGGAATGTCTTCGGCGGAATCCCAGGGCAGAGTCCCGACCTGGTTTTTTCAACGCACATGGACACGGTGCCTCCCTATATCCCGTTCAGCGAGGATGCGGAGTTCATGTACGGCCGCGGGGTATCAGACGCCAAGGGCATTATCGCCGCGCAGGTAACTGCAGCCGAGGTTCTGCGAGCGGCGGGGTTTCGGATCGGGTTGCTGTTCGTGTCGGGAGAAGAACGGGACTCAGCCGGGGCGAAGGTAGCGAATGAATCGCCGAAGGGAAGCCGCTTCCTGATCAATGGCGAGCCAACAGACAATCGCCTCGCGCTGGCTTCGAAAGGGGCATTGCGCACGATCTTCAAAGCGTCGGGAAAGATGGCGCACTCGGCCTATCCTGAGCTCGGCGACAGCGCGGTGCACAAACTGGTCGAGGTGCTGGCGCGCTTGTTGAAGCTGGAATTGCCGGTGACGGAAGATGTGGGGCCGAGCACGCTCAACATCGGACAGATTCACGGCGGCCACGCACCAAACGTAATTGCCGACAAGGCAGAGGCGCAGGTGCTGGTGCGGCTGGTGGGCGATTCGGAGCCGGTTCGGGCGGCCCTGACGGAGGCTGCGGGCGATCTGGCGGAAGTGGACTTTACCCTTGAAATTCCGTTCGTGCGGTTGCGTGCGCTGGAAGGATTGCCCACGATGATCGCCAAGTTCACGACAGACATTCCGCAACTCTCGAATTGGGGCGAGCCGCTGCTTCTGGGGCCGGGTTCGATTCATGTTGCGCACACGCCATACGAGAAGCTGGCGAAGAAAGAACTGAAAGAAGCCATCGAGTTGTATATTCGGGTTGCGAAGCAGTTGCTGGCCTGACTGGCCGCATCGAATGCTGAACGACCGCGTCCAATCATTGACCCAAACGAGAGAATTCCCAAGGAGAATTCATTATGAGCACCGCTATTTATGACATTCCTGTGAACAAGATTACGGGCGAAGGTGCTTCGCTGGCCGAATTCAAAGGCAAGGTGCTTCTGGTTGTAAACGTCGCATCGAAGTGCGGGCTTACGCCGCAGTATGAGGGACTTGAAAGCCTCTATGAGCAGTTCCGGGGGCAGGGACTGGTGGTGGCGGGATTTCCGGCGAACGACTTCAAAAGCCAGGAGCCGGGCACGAACGAAGAGATTCAGTCGTTCTGCACAACGAATTTCGGCGTGAAGTTCCCAATGTTCGGCAAGATCAGCGTGGCCGGTGATAACAAGCACCCACTGTACAAGGTGCTGACGACGGCGCAGCCCAAGGCGATCAGCGTGGCGGAAGTTCCGTTTCGAGAAAAGCTGAGGGGATACGGGATTGAGACCAATGCTGATCCCGAGGTGCTTTGGAACTTCGAGAAGTTTCTGGTCAGCCGCAAAGGCGAGATTGTGAAGCGCTTCTCTCCGGACACCTTGCCGGACGCGCCGGAATTGGTCGCGGCGATCAAAGAAGAATTGGCGAAGGAATAGCAACGGCCCGCACTATTGCGGCGGTGCTGGTGAATCAACCTGGGCTGCAACTGGGAAGAATATCCGGAAAACGGTGCCGAAACCGGACCTGGTGCGCACTGCCACGCGCGCATCATGCTTGTCCAGGATTCCCTTCGATACCCAGAGTCCCAGTCCTGTGCCTTCCTCGCCCTTGGTTGTGACAAAGGGGTGGAACAAGCGCTCGAACATGTTTCGGTCTATGCCTGAGCCGCTGTCGGCGACCGTGACTGAAACACCTTTCTGCCCTGTGCGATCTTGCGCGGATCGCACTACAAGAACGAGGCGCCCTCTCTCCGGCAGGGCATCGAGTGCATTTGAAACAAGGTTGGTGAATACCTGCTGGATCTCTCCCGGCTGGCATAGAACTGGGGGCGCCGAGCGATAACGGCGTTCAATCGAGATGTTGCGAAGGCGGATGGCGGGATCGTGAAAGTAAATGACCGAGTCGAGAAGCTCATCCAGCGCGGTGAAGGTCGGTGCGGTGCGTTGGCGATAAAACTTCAGGCTGCGCGCCGTGATGTGCGAGAGTCGCTGCAGTTCCTTGTCGGCAATTTCGAGCAAGTCCTTTGAGCTCGATGAGAGTCCAACGTCGCTTTTGGCCAGGAAGAGAAGGTTGGTTACAGCTTCCAGCGGATTGTTGATTTCATGCGCGATGCTAGCGGCCAGGCGGCCCGCGGCAGCTAGTTGCTCAGACCGTCGCAGAGCCTGCTCCGCCTTGCGTGCCTCGGTGGTGTTGCGGCAATAAAGAATGATGCCTTCGCCGGGTTGCGGGTAAACATAGAACTGAAACCAGGTCTCGTTGCCGGGGGCAGGGAAAAACTGCTCAAACTCCACGGGAACGCGAGCTTCCATGGCGCGGCGGATGTTCGACTCCACTTCGCTCCCGATCAATTCAGGATAGAGGTCCCACAGACGCGCGCCCATGTGCGGTTTGCCAGAAAGTGCGGCAAGCTGCATCGCGGAGGCGTTCATGTAGGTAATGCTGTAATCGCGATCCATGGTGCAGAATGCGACAGGGACGTGCTCCAGCGCTTCGCCGGCAAACTGGCGGGCGCGGTTAATCTCCATGGTCAGCGCCGCCTTTTGTTCTGCGGATTCGCGGCGCATGCGTGCCATCTTCAGCTGCGCTTCAACGCGCGCAATCAGCTCGCGCGCGGTGAAAGGTTTTGTGAGGTAGTCGTCGGCGCCTGCCTCTACGCCTTCGATGCGGGCTTCTTCGCCGGCACGCGCCGAGAGCATAACGATGGGGATGGTGGCGGTCGCAGGATTGTGACGAAGGGCCGAGAGCAACGTAAAGCCATCCATCTCCGGCATCATCACGTCGGTCAGGACGAGAGCTGGAGGCTTGCGGCTGACTTCTTCGAGTGCCAGTTTTCCGTTTGCAGTTGTGACAACCTCGAATCGCACCGCCAGTAGCGAGCGAACATACTCGCGCATATCGGCGTTATCGTCCACGAGAAGCACGACTGGCTTGGCTGCGGATGTTGCCCGTTCGTCGTCCTGGTCGCCGGCGACGGAACCGGCGATCTGGTTTCTCAATAGTTCGTGCCCCGGCATCCAGCCGAGCGCCTCCTGCACATAAGCCACCGCCGATCCCTGCACCACAAGTGGGCCGCAGGCATCCCGCGCTACCTGGCCGTGGATCAGATGCTCGTGTCCGAATGGCAGGCGCACTCGAAAGGTGGTGCCCTCGTTCAGCTTGCTCTCAACGGATATGGAGCCGCCATGCATCTCGACGAGTTCGTGTACCAGCGCGAGGCCGATTCCGCTTCCTTCGTGACTGCGGCGGCGTGCTCCTTCGATGCGGCTGAAGCGTTCAAACAGATGTGGCAACTCTTGTTCCGGAACTCCAGTGCCGGTATCGCGCACAGCTAGTTGGGCGCCGGTTTCGTCGGTGGAGATTGAAACTTGAATTTTGCCGTCGAACGTCGCCTTTAATGCGTTGGAGAGGAGGTTGAGCACGATTTTTTCCCACATTTCGCGATCAACGTACACCGGCTCGGGCAACGGGGGACATTCGACAATGAGCTTCAACCCTGCCCGTTCCACGGCCGAACGGAAGACGCTGGCAAGCTGCGTCGTGAGAAGAGACAGATCCGTTGGCAGGTAGGTGGCGCGCATGCGCCCCACCTCGATGCGAACGAAATCGAGAAGGCCGTTTACCAGCTTGAGCAAGCGCAGGGCATTCCGGTGCAGCATCTCCAGCGATTCAGGTGATGGCGGGACCTGGTTCAGCAACGCATCTTCAATGGGACCCAGGATGAGTGTGAGGGGAGTGCGCAGTTCATGGCTTACGTTGCTGAAGAACGCAGTCTTGGCGCGGTCAAGATCGGTTAATTCCTCAGCGCGCTTTCTTTCTGATTCATACGCTTCCGCATTGGTGATGCTGGCGGCAATCTGGCCAGCAATCAGATCGAGAAAGCCGGCATAGCTCACGTCAAATTGGCGGTAAGGGTTTAACGCGGCGATAAAAACACCGGCAGGCTTCTCCTGGCCGCGCCTGAAGATCGGGACCAAGCGCGCCTGGTTTGGCGGCTTGTTCCAAACCCCGACGGGCAAATCTGGAAATAGATCACCCAGACGATCGATGGTCATGGCACGGCTGGCGCTAAAAAGAATATCGACAGGCCATGGACTACTGAAGGATTCGGCGTCAATCTCGCACGGCGCGGCCAGATGGCCGGGCTGAATGCCAGTTTGCGCAACAAGGCAGAGAGTCGGGCCGCTGTTTTCGAAGCAGTACACCAGCGCGAAAGGGATATCCTTCTGATCTGACAGCCCGCGCTCGATTGCGGCAAATACTTCCTCTCTCGTGCTGGCGTCAACGAGCGCACCGGCCAATGCGCTGAGCGAGGTCAGTTGGCGTTCGCCGCGCACGCGCTGCGTGTCCTCCATCACGACGCAAAGCATTCCCTCGATCTGGTTGTTGGCTCCGGCAAGAGGACTATAGGAGAAGGTGTGGTATGTCTCCTCCGGGAATCCGCTGCGCTCGAGGATGAGGCCTAAAGTCTCGTCCCACGACGCTTCGCCCGTTGACATGACCCGCTCTATACGCGGACCGATGTCGGGCCAAATCTCGTGCCACACTACAGGGGCAGGTTTGCCAAGCGCCCAGGGGTGCTTTGTCCCCAGTGTGACGCGGGCGTATGCATCGTTGTACAGGACTGTAAGTTCTGGTCCCCAGGCCATCCACATGGGGAAGCGCGACGTGATCAGGATACGTACCGCTGCTTTGAGGCTATCTGGCCACGCTGCCACGTGCCCAAGTGGAGTTGTCGCCCAGTCGTAGGAACTGATTAACTGGCTCATCTCGGAAGGGTGCAGCGTGCTCGTATGACCCTTTGGCTGGGGCGTGTCTTCCTGCATTGGATCCTCTCTGGCTTTCATAAACCCAACAAGATCCCTTCAAAATCGTAGATTTCGTGTGCGGGAAGAGAATTCGGAATTCTTGCCCTGGCCGTTATTGAAACCTGAGACTGCGTTCCCCATGGTTACTGCGCTTAGATGCGTCTGCATCTTCCTCTGTTGCTTAAAGATTCGTCCACACGGCGACTCTACCGCTGGCTCGTGCAGCGGCCACAATATCCAGCGTAAGAGTGGCAGAGCAAGCTCATGCCCGTGTATTCTCGGCCCATGTCCGTGGATCACATTCCGACATATTTAGCCGCCAACCATCTGGAAGGGGCTTCCTCCTCATATCTGCGTTCGGCGCGCCATCAGCCGGTGCATTGGCATCCTTGGGGCGAGGGTGCGTTCGAGCGAGCGCAATCGGAAAACAAGCCAGTTCTTCTGGATATTGGGGCGGTGTGGTGCCACTGGTGTCACGTCATGGACCGTGAGTCTTATGAGGATCCGGAGATCGCACGCATCATCAACGATCATTTTATTGCGATAAAAGTCGACCGCGATGAACGCCCTGACGTGGATACGCGCTACCAGGCGGCTGTCTCGGCGATCAGCCAACAGGGCGGCTGGCCGTTGACCGCATTTCTCACGCCGGATGGCAGACCTTACTTTGGCGGTACATATTTCCCGCGCGATGATCGATATGGCAGGCCTGGCTTTGGCCGGGTTTTGCTAACCATGGCGCAGGTGTGGCGGGAGCGCCGCGATGAAGCGCTGGAATCCGCTGCGAGCGTGATGTCGGCGATCGAGCATAACGAGAGCTTTTCAGCGCGCGGCAGAGACCTGAACCTGGCGCTGGTGGATAAGATTGCGGCGTCGGCGGTCGCGCAGTTCGATCCGCGTAATGGAGGCTTCGGTTCTCAACCCAAGTTTCCCCATCCCTCAATTCTGGATTTGCTGCTTGAGGTAGGACTCAATCGCGGCAATGCGCAGGCGCAGGAGGCATTCACCGTCACCCTGGAGCGGATGGCGCAAGGCGGCGTGTACGACCAACTTGCCGGAGGTTTCCATCGCTATAGCGTGGACGAGCGCTGGGTGGTGCCGCACTTCGAAAAAATGCTCTACGACAACACCGAACTGCTGCGCAACTATGCGCATGGATATCAGAGCTTCGTGCGAACCGATTTCCGCAAGACTGCAGAAGAGATCATTGCGTGGCTCGACGCGGTAATGACGGATCGAGAGCGCGGTGGATTCTATGCCTCGCAGGACGCCGATATCAATCTAGATGATGATGGCGATTACTTTACCTGGACGCTGGATGAGGCTCGCTCCGTACTGGACGCGGACGAACTCGCGGTCGCCGCGCGCTACTGGGGTATCGGCGAGCTTGGAGACATGCATCACAATCCGGCGAAGAACGTGCTGCATCGCAAGTTCACAGTCGAAGAGGTGGCGGCGCAGTGCGGCAGATCGGCCGAAGAAGCTCGCCGGCTTATCGATTCGGCGCTGGCGAAGATGCTCGCAGCGCGAGCTAAGCGTCCCACGCCCTTTATCGATCGCACACTGTATACGGGTTGGAACGCGATGGCGGTCACTGCGTACATCGAGGCAGCGCGCGTGTTGCGGGCGGATCTTCCCCGCGCCTTTGCACTGGTGACGCTGACCCGGCTTCTGGCGGAGGCCTGGGACGGCGCGGAATCACTTCAGCATGTCATTGCTTACGGAGAATCGGACCGCAACGCACCCGCGGAAAAAGTCGCGGGTACGCTGGACGATTACGCCATGACGGTCAATGCATGCATCGACGGCTGGATCGCAAGCGGCGAGATGCGCTTCTACCATGCAGCCGTGAAGCTGGCCGATGCCATGATCGCGAAGTTCTACGACCGCACAGCCGGGGCGTTCTTTGACACTGCTTCCGGGGCGGATGGCGACCGTCCGCTTGGTGCGCTCACCGCCAGACGCAAGCCCTTGCAGGATTCGCCGACACCGGCAGGCAATCCTACTGCAGCCTCTGCGTTGCTGCGCCTGGAGGAACTGAGTGGGCGCAAGGAATATCGCGAAATTGCCGAGGATACGCTCGAATCCTTTGCCGGCATCGTAGAACACTTCGGGCTCTATGCCGGCAGCTACGGGCTGGCTCTGGAGCGATTGCTCGTCGATCCGTTGCAGGTCGTCGTTGTCGGCGACGGTTCGGAGGCGGACCAGCTTGAAACCCTGGCGATGGCCCGTTTCGCTATCAAGAAAGCGGTTATTCGCCTGGCGCCCGAGAAACTGGTCGCCGGGAGCCTTCCCGAGGCGCTGGCCGAGACGGTGCTTCAGGTTCCCGGGCCCGAAGGCAAGGCGGCCTGGGCACTGGTTTGCCGCGGCCGCACCTGCGTGCCTCCGATCGCGGACGCGGAGTCGCTCATGCAGGCTCTCGCATAGGCGCTCGCCCTCTCGCAGCTTTCATCCGCCGCTGAATGGATTCGCTTCCTGCGGCTTGATGGTGGTTGGATCCCGTACAGGGGGCTCTGAAGGTTCAGTTGAAGTGCCTGTGTGCGAAGATGGTCTCGAGTTGCCGGTGTATACGCGGTACGGATCGCCCGGCAGCATGTGGTTTTCTTCAAGCGCCAGCCGGACACGACGCCGGAACTCCCGCACTGGTGCATATTGCTGCGTGGCCCGCGTCTTGAAGACGACGGGGAAGATAAGTTCCGAGCCTTTCAGCGCATCCACACCCAGCACTTGCGGATCGCCCATAAACACGCTCTTGAATTCTTCGCTGTTGCGGATATCCATTGCGATACTCTTCAGCAGCTCCGTGACTTTGTCGGGGTGCGCGGAGAAATCCACGCTGACGTTGACGGTAGCCACGGAGTAGCCAACGCTCAAGTTTGCCACGGTGGTGATCTGGGAGTTCGGGACGACATAGAGCGTGCCATCCCCGTCACGCAGCAGGGTCTTGCGCAAGGTCATGGACTCAACCACACCCGACACGCCGGCGATTTTGACCGTATCTCCAACGTCGAACTGGTCTTCGAGCAGGATCAGGGTCCCATTCAGCATGTCGCGGACAATGTTTTGAGCGGCCAGGCCAATAGCGACTCCGGCGACACCCGCAGAAGCCAGCAACGGGCCTAGATTGACGCCAACCGCCGCCAGGAATTGCATGACCACAATTGCGGCGATAATGCTGAGCCCAGTGTTGCGAATAACCTGGGCCATCGTCTTAACCTGCGAGATGCGGATATGTTCTGCGGCATGTTGCTCGGCAATCCGGGTCATGTGCGCTGTGATCACATTGAGGATTCGGTAGAGTACGAATGCGATCAGGGCAGCGAGGAGCAGGTGCGGAAGCTTCAGGCGAATGAACTCCTGTGTGTCGTAGATCCATTCATCGAGTACTCTTCCCATAAAGCGGCCTTCGGCGAACCATCCAGACCGCATTGCTAAAAGAATTGCAAACATACAAACTCCTCTTTCTGTATCTATATATTGTGCAGAATGGGCCCCACTGGCGGGACCCTACGAATCAGAGATGCACTCTGGCTTCAATCTGCGATTGGACTGAAGATATTTATATATATTTGCGTGACTGCCTTCGACGGACGGGCCAACGGTCAAGACCAATTGTTGTTTATGAATTCAAAAGAGCGAGGAGAAAAAGACATTGCGAATGAGAGCGGAAAACTGCTTTCATTAAAGCGGTTCCACAGTCGGTATACCCGTTTCCAGCTGAGATGCAAGGTGCTCTTGCTTCGGAAAAGAGTGACCTGGGCGAAATGGGTGCCCGGGGATGGAGACATTCCAATTTGCCATGTATTTCTTTGCACGTGGAGTATTGCCTGAGGCAGATAATAGGTATGCGCCTCACAGAGGAGGTTCTGATGGGCGTCGCTAAACTCCGCAATTGTCGATGGGACGGCGCTGAAGGCAGTGGGCTCACTTGGCGGCGGGCCTGCGCCGGCGTGGTGTTTGCCGCTGCCCTCGCATGTCTTGCACAGGATGGACATCCCGCAGCAGAGGTGGCAGGGCAAACCAACGTGACGCCTCAGGCACCCCCGAAACCCTCGAATGACCCCAAAACGCAGGCCGGTAGCTCCAAAGACCCAAAAATCCAACAGGTTTCCAAGGCTGAAAGCGACCGCAAAAGACAGATTGCCGACGAAAGCACGCAACTGCTGGCGATGGCCGTTGCCCTGAAAGCCGAAGTGGACAAGACGACCAAAGATACCTTGTCGCTGAACGTGATTCGCAAGGCAGATGAAATCGAAAGGATGGCGAAGACCGTCAAAGAAAAGATGAAGCAGGGGGCGGGTCCGAGCTAAGGGAGCATCAGCGGTCCGCTGCCATGGGTCCCGCTAGCGAGGAACCGATTCAGTGAATGCAGAAGTATCGGTTAGCAATTGAACGGGCGTGAGGTCAACGTGCGGATTCTGGAGTGCCAACATAATCGAGCAAAACCAGTGGTTGGCCAAACTTTGTGGGGCCGAAGGAGGCGGAGGTCGATGCTTGCGGCCTGCTTGATTGCCTTGGCGTGGTTTCCCGCCAGTACGGGGAACTGCCAGCAAGGTGCAGCGCAGGTTCCGCCGCAACCGATTGTCATCCCCAACCGCACGCTCGATACGCACGAGTTGAACGATCTCGCCCAAAAGAATGCGAGAAAGAAGAACTATGATGCAGCGAATGCAGAACGCAAGCGCGTCATCGACGACGAAACCAACAAATTATTGATTCTTGCGCGGGATCTGAAAACGAAGATAGACAATCTGGGGAGCGCTCCGCTGACGGCAACGATGGTGCGCGAGGCGGAAGTGATTGAGATGCTGGCAAACGACGTAAAGGAAAAGATGAAGCTGACCATAAACGCGGACTGAGGAGTTGGGGCCCAGAAGCTATGAAGATCAGTTCGGCTTGGAATTCGGTGCTGGGGCTTACCGGGATGGTTCTGGCGGCTGGCCTGTTGGGCTTGGGGCAATATTCGCCCACAGGAAACGGGGGGGGAATAATCCAGAGCAATCCGAATCCACGCTCGCAGGGTGGGCTCGGCGGAATTATGGAAACAGATCCCATTTTTGCTGAAAAGCGTTTACGAGCTATGAACGCCGACCGCCAGAAATCCATGGTGTCTGACGCCGACAAACTGGTGAAACTGGCCCGTCAACTGGACGCCGAGATCGCATCTAACCCCACGGACGAGTTGACGCCCGAAGAACTACGCAAGGTGGCGGAGATCGAGAAATTGGCACACAACGTGAAAGCGAAGATGGCTCAATCATTTGGCGGTGGGCCGGAGATTCGCCCATCGCCGGTTTCAGTGGGTGATCCAATTAGGCAGTAACGGTTGCTACAATCTCGGCATAGAAATAAATACAAGACTCGAAGAGCTTGAAAGTACCCGAACCTTGGAGTGAGACAAATGGGACTTGCGGTTTCCAGCGCCCACGCGCCGACGACGGGAGACGCCACAGGCAGCCTGAGCGCACAGGAGCTGATTAACATTTATCGGCTCATGTACCTGTCACGCCGGATCGATGATCGCGAGATTTCTCTCAAGAAGCAACAAAAGACCTTTTTCCAGATTTCCGCGGCCGGTCACGAAGCGTTCCAGGTGGGTGCGGCCCTTGCGCTCAAGCCGGGATATGACTGGTTTTTCCCCTATTACCGCGACCGGGCGTTGTGCCTGGCATTGGGCGTGACACCTACCGATATGTTTCTGCAAGCTGTGGGAGCCGGCAGCGATCCGGCCAGCGGCGGACGGCAGATGCCGACACACTGGAGCAGCCGCCCCCTTCACATCGTGAGCACGTCCTCATCAACGGCCACGCAGATTCTGCATGCCGTGGGATGCGCCGAAGCCGGCCGTTACTTTACCCGTCACCCCGAAGCTGCTGCGAAAGTCGAAGGCGATTATCGCGCCTATAACGAAGTTACCTTCCATGGCGACGAAGTGGTATTGGCCTGCGTGGGAGAGGGTTCAACCTCGCAGGGAGAATTCTGGGAAGCGCTGAATACCGCTTCGAATCGCAAGCTTCCCGTCATCTTCATGATTGAAGACAACGGTTATGCGATCAGCGTGCCGGTTGAAGTCAACACGCCGGGAGGCAACATATCGCGCCTGGTTGCCAATTTTCCGAATTTCTATTTCGCCGAGATTGACGGCACCGATCCCGAGGCAAGCCTGCGCGCATTTCGAGCCGCCGCTGAGCATTGCCGCGCAGGGCTCGGACCGGCTTTTGTTCATGGCCACACCATTCGTATCTACTCCCACTCGCAGTCGGACGATGACAAGCTCTATCGTTCCGCTGCCGAGCGGGAAGCCGATGCCATGCGCGATCCGATTGCGAAGTTGCAGATGCGCCTCTTGCGTGAGGGCATCCTGACGGCGGAACAGATCAACGCTCTCGAAAAAGAGGCCGAACACGAGGCGGCCGAAGCAGCCGAACGAGCTCTCAAAGCGCCACTGCCCGAGATCGCGAGTATTCCGCGGCACGTCTACTCTGAGGATATCGATCCGACGCGTGTAGCTTTTGCGACCGAGATAGTGCAGGCGGCAGGAGCGGGTCCTGGTAAATCTGCCGGTGCTAAGGGCAATGCACCGCGTACGATGGCTGAACTCATCAACGCCTGCCTCTTCGACGAAATGCAGCGCGATCCGCGCATCATTGTTTATGGCGAGGACGTGGCCGATGCTAGCCGGGAAGAGGCTCTCAGCGAGGTCAAGGGCAAGGGCGGAGTATTCAAGCTTACGTCAGGCCTGCAGAAGGAATTCGGCTCTGAGCGCGTATTCAATTCACCGCTGGCCGAGGCCAATATCGTTGGGCGCGCCGTTGGATACGCCGTTCGTGGCATGAAGCCCGTTGTCGAAATTCAGTTCTTCGATTACATCTGGCCCGCAGTGCATCAGATTCACAACGAACTCGCGCTGATGCGGTGGCGCTCCAACGGAGCGTGGGCAGCGCCGGCAGTGATTCGCGTGCCCATCGGCGGCTATTTGACGGGCGGCGCCATCTACCACTCGCAGTCGGGCGAGAGCTTCTTTACGCATATCCCTGGGCTGCGGGTTGTGTTTCCGTCGAATGCTCTCGATGCCAATGGCCTCCTGAGAAGCTCCATACGTTGCGACGATCCTGTGCTCTTCCTTGAGCACAAGCGGCTCTATCGGGAGTCGCATGGCCGCGCACCATATCCTGGGCCAGACTTTGCAATCCCGTTCGGCAAGGCGAAGATCGTCAAGCCCGGCACGCACATGACACTGGTGACTTATGGAGCCTTAGTGCCGCGCGCATTGCAGGCCGCACAAACCGCGAGCCGGGAAAACGGCATCGAAGTTGAAGTCATCGACCTGCGCACGCTGAGCCCGTACGATTGGGACGCGATCGCGACCTCGGTCCGTAAAACCAGCCGCGTGATCGTGGCGCACGAGGACATGCTCAGCTGGGGGTACGGCGCAGAAATTGCAGCCCGCATCGCTGACGAGCTGTTTGACGATCTTGACGCTCCGGTCAAGCGTATTGGTGCGATGGACACCTTTGTCGCATACCAACCGGTGCTTGAAGATGCCATCCTGCCCCAGCCGGAAACAGTGCTGAAGGCCATTAAGGAGCTCCACTCATACTGAGTTTTGTGGCCGGTGCTCCTGGAGCGGGTTCCATGGCGCCCCGGATACAATGTTGGGATGGGCACCCATCTTGAACAAAGCCTTCGGCGCCAACCAATCTGGCTGCGCCTTGACAGGCGGGCGGAACAGGCAGCATGAGGAGTTTTTTCCGCCTCGTTCGATACGGTATACCCTACTCATTCCAATGGGCGCTGGGCGTCGTTCTTCTGGCTGCTGTCGGCATCCTCGACACCTTCCGTGTTCTTCTGCTGCAGCCCGTCTTTGACCAGGTGCTAAGGCCCGACACCCCTGACGGGCCCATCCTGCTCGGCATGCCCAAGAGCCGATGGCAGTTCGATTTGAGGACGTTCGTTCCGCACTTCCTGCACATGCACAATGCGTGGACCGTTGTTGCGACGTCGATCATCGCTGCGACCATCGCAAAGGGGGTGTGCGATTACCTCGGCACATACCTGGTGAGCTATGCGGGCTACGGGATGATCACCGACCTGAGAAATCACCTCTACGAAGCCACACTACGGCGTTCCGCGAGCTTCTTTCACAAGCACGCTACGGGAACAATACTTTCTACGCTGATTAACGACGTGGACCGTGTGCAGCTTGCGCTCAGTTCCGTCATCGGAGAATTCCTCCAGCAGTTCTTCACGTTTCTTGTGGGGATTGTCTTTGTCATTCGGCTAGGCGGGCATTTGAGCTGGGCGCTGGTGCTGTTCATACCGGTGGTAATCACCTCGGCGCGCAAGATCGGCAGAGAAGTCCGCACGCGCACCCGTACAGGGCAGGACAAGCTTGCAGAAATTCAGAACATCCTGCACGAGACTGTTACCGGCAATCGCATCGTGAAGGCGTTTAACACCGAGATCTGGGAGATCCTACGCTTCAAGCGAGCCGCCAAGCGACTCTTGCGCGCCAACCTGCGCAACGTACGGATCCAGTCCATCAGCTCACCGTTGATGGACACTATCGGCGCGATTGCCATCGCAATGTTTCTTCTCGTCGGTCGCAATGAGATTCAGCACGGCCGGATGACCATGGGGCTTTTCGGGGCCTTCATTTTCCTGCTGTTCAAGCTTTACGATCCGGTGCGCAAGTTTGCGTACTTCTACAACAGCTTCCAGCAGGCGATGGGCGCATCGGCTTCGATCTTCGCCTTCTTCGATGCCAAGGACGACGTAAAGGAACGGCCACACGCCGCAGCCATGCCGCAATTCTCGAACTCCATCAGGTTTGAGAATGTCGGCTTTTCTTATTCAACTGAGAAAGGCGAAGAGCAGATTCTGCACAACGTCAACCTCGAGGTTCGATCGGGCGAGTTGCTGGCGCTTGTAGGACCCAGCGGTGCAGGGAAGTCGACGCTCGTCAACCTGATTCCGCGATTCTTCGACGTGACTTCCGGGCGCATTCTCATTGATGGCCGCGACATTCGCGAAATGACGTTGGGTTCGTTGCGCCGCCAGGTCGCTCAGGTCACGCAGGAGACGATTCTTTTCAACGATACAGTGCGCAACAATATTGCCTACGGCCAGCCGGACGCGAAGAATGAGCTGGTGGAACAAGCCGCACGAAACGCGCTGGCGCATGACTTTATCATGCGTATGCCGCAGGGCTACGCCACGGTAATCGGCGAGAAGGGATTTCGGCTATCCGGAGGCGAAAAGCAGCGCTTGGCGATTGCGCGCGCCATTCTGAAGAATGCTCCGATCCTCATTCTCGATGAGGCCACGTCGGCGCTCGATGCCGAGAGCGAGTCGCTGGTGCAGGCGGCCTTGGCAAACCTGATGCAAAACCGCACCGTGCTGGTGATTGCGCATCGTCTTGGCACAATCCGGCGCGCCAACCGTATTGCCGTGCTCGAGCGCGGCCGCATCACCGCAATCGGCTCGCACGAAGAGCTGCTGACCGCGTCACCTACGTACCAGAGACTCTATCAACTGCAATTCATGGATATGCCGGAGCAGGAAGATTCTCTTGAGACTGAACAGCGAGCCCTCGATCGGCTTTTGCAGCCGACGCTTTGGGCCGAGGCCGAGGAAAAGTAAGTATGCCTATTTACTCGATGACCGGATTTGCCCGCACCCAGGTGCGCGTCCACGATCAGCTTGCCTATACGCTTAGCGTGAAAAGCGTGAATCATCGTTTTCTCGATATCCAGTTGCGTTTGCCCGCAGGACTCGATGTGCTGGAGATGGAGATGCGCCGCGTGCTGAAAGAGAACCTCGTGCGCGGTCACGTGGAGGTGACGCTCTCGGTGGACCGCACGGTGCAGCAAAAGGCCGGTTACAATCGCGATTTGGTAGCTGGCTACCTCGACGCTTTCAAGCAGGCGCGCGCGGAATTTCGGTTGAAAGGGGAGCCAGATCTGAATGTGGCCCTGCGCATGCCCGGCGCGCTGCAATCCGAAACCCGCAACAACTCCGAAGAAGATGTTGCGGCGCTTACAGGGAGCGCCGTGCAGGAGATCGGACCATTGCTTGAAGAGCTCAAGGTAATGCGTGCTCGTGAAGGCGAGTCGCTTGAGGCCATTTTGCGTTCCTGCCTCTTGCGCCTGGCCGAAGCGGTGGAGGGTGTGGCGGCGATGCGTCCGGAAGTGGAACAGCGTTACCAGGAGCGGCTGACGCAGCGGCTAATGGCGGCAACCGCCAATGAGTTTAGCCGGCAGCGGTTGCTCGAAGAGGTGGCCGTACTTGTGGACCATAGCGACATCTCGGAAGAGTTGGAGCGCATGGTTACGCACATCGGACATTTTCGCGAGTTGCTGACTGCAGGCGGCGAAGTGGGCAAGAAACTGGACTTTCTGCTGCAGGAGATGAATCGAGAGGCCAACACACTGCTTTCGAAGACCGGCGGGGTGGGCGGAAAAGGCACGCGCATTACGGAACTCGGCCTGGCCATGAAGGCCGATATCGAGAAAGCCCGCGAGCAGGTTCAGAACGCGGAATAGCTGTTTCAGAAGCACGAGTTGATACAAGAACGAAAGGGACCATCGGACGTGGCAGGAATTCTATTTATCATCTCAGCGCCATCGGGCTCAGGCAAGAGCACACTCGTGAGCGAGCTTCGCAAGCAGGTCATTGGAGTTGATTTTTCCATTTCGTGGACCACGCGTCCACCGCGCGGATCAGAGGAGCACGGGCGCGAGTACTATTTCACCAGCCGCGAAGAATTTGAGCGCATGATCGCCGAGGGCAAGTTTCTCGAGCACGCCGAGGTTTTCGGCAACTACTACGGCACCGCACGCCAATCACTCGAAGATGCGCGACGGCAAGGTCACGACCTGCTTCTCGATATCGACGTGCAGGGAGCGGCGCAGGTTCGAGCCGCAATGCCGGAGGCGGTCAGCATATTTGTGCTCCCACCAACGCCCAAGGTGCTGCGCACTCGATTGCGCAATCGCAGCCGGGCCGAAGGTGTTGTAAACGAAGCAGAACTCTACCGGCGGCTCAGCGAAGCCAGCAAGGAAATTGAGAATTATCGCGATTACAGCTATATTCTCATCAACGACATTCTTGATCGGGCGGTTGCGCAGCTTGAGGCCATTGTTCTGGCGGAGCGGTACTATCGCAATGCCGAGCCGATAGCGTACCGTTCGAGCAGGGTGTTGGAGGTCGCCGCGGCCTGTCGTCAGTCGAACTCGCGGGAGCGGCTCAAACCTGTGCTGGAAGCCTTCGGGATCGAAGGCGGCTCCGGCCAGCAACAACTTCCCTTTGGAGAGGATCCCGATGACGATTGAAACCAGCTTCGATTCGAACTACCGCAAGGTACTTGTGGCAGCCCGTCGTGCACGTCAGATCCAGAGTGGCTCGGCTGCGCTTGTTCAGAGTCGCTCGACGAAGGCATGCCGCATCGCGCAGGATGAAATCGACGCCGGCAAGATTTCTTACGTCAAGAAGGAACAGCCCGTAGTGAAACCTCTTGTGGCGGAGAACGGTATTCCGATTCTGTAGTTTTAAGCCGTTCCCTCGGTTGTACAGAAGTATCGGACCTCGCGGCGATCTCTCAGCAAGGCTGTGTCTTACGCGTGCACGAGGGCATACTCTGCCGTGTCAAATCAATTCGGATTACAATCGAAGGTATGCGAGTAACGGTCGGCGTCTCCGGCGGTATTGCAGCGTACAAAGCGGCGGAGTTGGTGCGCGCTTTGCAGCGGCGCGGCATGGAAGTGCACGTAGTGATGACCGAGGCTGCAACCCGCTTCGTGCAGCCGCTAACCTTCGCAGCGCTCACCGGCCGCAAGGTCATCAGCACCTTATGGGATGAGTCCGAAGGCAACGAAGCGACCTACGAATCCACCATCGAGCACATCGGCGAAGCGCAGTGGACTGAGGCCCTGGTCGTCGCTCCGGCCACCGCCGACATCCTCGCGAAATTTGCGCAGGGCATCGCCAACGACTTTCTGACAACGATGTATCTCGCCACACGCGCGCCTGTTCTTGTTGCTCCGGCGATGAATGTCAATATGTGGCAGCATCCAGCGGTGCAGGCCAATCTCGACATTCTCCGTCAACGTGGAGTGCGCGTCATCGACCCAGGGACAGGTGACCTGGCCTGCGGCATGGTGGGTGCGGGACGTATGGCCGAGCCCGAGGCGATCGCCGACGTAGTGTTCCAGTCCATGGGGCATCGCAATGATCTCGCGGGCGAGACAGTTCTTATTACCGCGGGCGGCACGCGCGAGGCGCTCGATCCGGTGCGCTACATCGGCAACCGCTCGAGCGGCAAGATGGGCTATGCGCTGGCCGATGCGGCGCAGAGTCGCGGGGCGAAAGTCATTCTCATCAGCGGACCATCGGCGCTGCATCCGCCGGCGCGCTGTGAAGTCGTGCGCGTCACCACCGCCGAGGAGATGCGGAAGGCCGTACTCGAGCTCATGGTCGAAGCCACCATGGTCATCAAGGCCGCAGCCGTTGCGGATTACCGTCCGGTCAACGTCTCCGAGCAGAAGCTGAAGCGCTCAGGCCCCATGACGTTGGAACTCGCCCCAACCGAAGATATTCTTGCCGAAGTCACAAAGCAGCGCCGTCCGGGGCAGCTCATCGTCGGCTTTGCTGCCGAGACGCAGAACACCATGGAGAATGGCCGCGCCAAGCTGCTGCGGAAGGGTGCCGATGCTATCGTGGTCAACGATGTCTCCGGCGAAGGCATCGGCATTGATTCCGACCGTAATGCAGCGACGTTTCTTACTCTTTCAACCTCCATCGAATTGCCGGAAATGACAAAGCGCAAACTTGCCGACCGCATTCTGGACGAGATCTCCGCGCTGCGTCGACCGCGGCCACTGGTTTTTGAAGTTGACGAAGGCACGCCGCAGGACAGGATCACTCCGCAGGACAAGATATTGAATGAGTCCGCCGCACCCGTCACCACTCGCCGTCAGATCATCGTGGAGTAGCCCGAATTGCCTGCGCTCGACCGTGCAACCCGCGAAGCGCTCGAAGCGCGCCTGCTCTTCTACCGTGAACTCGGCCTTACCGATTTCTATCGCCGGCCTGTCGATTTTTCCCAGATACTCGCATCTGCAGGCGAACTTTCGGGTTCCGAAGAGCAAGCCTCGCGCATCAGAGAAGCGGGCGCCCCATGTATCGCTTCTGAGACCTGGGATGGAAACAAACCAACCTCAAAACCACAGGAGAACGAACCCATTCCACCTCGCAAGACTTTCCAAGCCCCTCCGCCGATCGCCGCTGCGGTGGCGTCCACCGACCGTGCATCTGCCCTCCAGCTCATTCGGGAAGATCTCGGGGACTGCACGCGTTGCGCGCTCCACAAGGGACGCAACAAGATTGTGTTTGCCGATGGCGACGCAAACGCGCGCCTGATGTTTGTTGGCGAAGGGCCGGGCGCTGATGAAGACGCGCAGGGGCTACCGTTTGTGGGACGCGCCGGCCAGTTGCTGAACAACATGATCGCGGCGATGGGCCTGAAGCGCGAAGAGGTTTACATTGCCAACGTAGTCAAGTGCCGTCCGCCGCAGAACCGCACACCGGAGCCCGAGGAAGCAAACACGTGCTCGCTGTTCTTATTCCGCCAGATCGATGTGGTTCGTCCAGAGGTGATCGTCGCCCTCGGGGCCACCGCGGCAACCTATCTGCTGGGTCAGCGCCAGCCCCTCGCTGGTCTACGGGGCCGCATACACGCATTTCGCGGCAGCAAGCTGATCGTTACCTACCATCCTGCGTTTTTGCTCCGCGATCCGCGTCAGAAGAAAGAAGCGTGGGCCGATCTGCAGATCGCCATGCGCGAGCTGGGATTAGAGGCTCGCAGTTCCTAGCGGCCCGCTAAAGCGAATACATGACCAGATAGAGATCCAGCGCAAAGGCAGCGACAATGGAGGCAGGGATGACGAACCACCATTTTCTACCGCTGGTGGCGGCCAGGACGCCCAGGATGCATGCCAGAACCGCGCAGGCAAAGCTGATGGGCGCCCGCCACTCACGATAGGGTGGCACGAGGATGCTGGCGAACAAAATGGCGCTGGCAATTCCGGCTTTTGTGGATCTCTTCACGCGACACCTCCAACATCTCGCGTTCGCGATCACTCAAATTATCGACCGAAATCGGGAATCCGTTCAACCGAATTGGTCCTGTTGTCAATCCTGCGGTTCCAAGGCGAAAGGCCGAGTTCATGAAAACTACCTACGGCGCGATTTCGCTTTCTCCTTGGCTATGACGACGAACGGTGTGGCGACCGTGATCAGAACCAGCGCTAAAACCATGACCAAACCGAACATGATTTGTCTCGCTTCCTTCGGATTCAGCGTGGAATTGGACAAGGATGGCGCACCGCGAGGAGGATGGCCATAACTCGTTTGCAGTGGGGTAATACCCAGAAGGTTGCAGGGTGGAATGAACGACAGCGACATTTATGACGATTTCATTCGGGTTTCTTGATTGTTGGGAAAAAACGTTTGAGAAAGAGTGCCTGGATTTTCCACCTCCCGGCTAGAGCGCCGGTTCGTGGCCATTTCTACGACGCCGATCATCAAAATCACCCGTCTCTGGGTGATTTACTCGGATCGCAATCGAATCTCTACAATATCTGCGACTCCCACTCGTCTAGCTCAGTAGATGGGTGGGCCATCGAGCATGATCGCGATGATCGAGCAAGATCGTCAAATCGCGGATGTTATCGCCAGGGAGCGGCCTCGGCTGCGGAGCTTTATTCGCCGCCGGGTTCCGAATGACGCGGACGCCGAAGATCTATTGCAAGACGTGTTCTTCGAACTCGTCGAAGCGTATCGCCTGCTGGCGCCGATTGACTTCGTGACCGGGTGGCTGTATCGGGTGGCGCGCAATCGCATTACGGACCTCTTCCGCAAGAAGCGGCCGGAGGCCTTCAGCGATGCGATGGAGGAAGACGGGGACGGCGAACTGCTCGACATTGGAGACCTGTTGCCCTCGCCGCAGGCCGGACCAGAAGCGCTCTACCTTCGCAACGTGCTCCTGGATGAACTCCATGTGGCGCTCGCTGAACTGCCGGTCGAACAACGGGAGACTTTTCTGGCACATGAGATGGAAGGCCGCAGCTTCAAAGAGCTTGCGGCAGAGAGCGGTGTAACCGTGAACACGCTGCTGTCGCGCAAGCGCTATGCGGTGCTGCACCTGCGCGATCGATTGCAAAGAATATATGACGAGTTTCTGAAGAAATGAGGAACGTTATGAGAAAGCTTTGGATTGCCCTGATAGCGCCGCCGGCGATTGTGTTGTTTGCGTGGCTCTTTGGCGAACTGGTGATGCACCTGTGGAACTGGTTGCTGCCGCCGCTCTTTGGCTGGCGCCTGATCACCTTCTGGCAGGCGCTTGGGCTGCTTCTGCTCTCCCGGATTTTTTTCGGGAGCTGGAGTTCGGGAGGCGGGAATCGCGGACCGCGGGGACGCAGAGGGAAGTGGGACAAGATGACTTCCGAGGAACGTGAAAAGCTCCGCCAGGGCTGGGCTGCGCGCTGCGGATTTCCAGCGACTCCGGGCGAAAGCAAAGAGCCCGCTTAATTGCCGCGTGGTGATACGGATCACCATCAAAGCGTCCGCGAAGCCTCGGTCGCTGTTGATCGGAGTTGACGTCAATCACGCGCGAACGCGTCATCGTCCCGCGTGGAACCTTCTTAGATAGATCAGCGTATATTCATTGCAATTCCCCGCATGGAGGTCACGAGAGGATTGCGATGCGTACGTTGCGTCAGGATGTTCTCTATGCGTTGCGGCAGATGCGTTTGTCGCCTGTGTTCACGCTGACAGCGATGCTCACCCTGGCGCTGGGAATCGGGGCGACGACGGCGATCTTCTCTCTGATTGACAGCGTAATGCTCAAATCTTTGCCTGTGGCCGATCCGGCGCAGCTCTATCGCGTAGGCTCGGGGATGAACTGCTGCGGGCAGATCGGTCCGCAAAAAGAGTGGGGCATTTTCCCGTACACGCTCTATCAGCGGATTGCCGCCGCGGCGCCCGAGTTCGAGCAGACGGCCGCATTCGAGGCGTGGCACTCGGAATTCAGCGTGCGGCGCGCTTCCGGTAACGAACCGGCAAAGCCACTGCGCAGTGAGTACGTGTCCGGCAACTACTTTGCGACTCTCGGTCTGAAGGCGTATGCAGGACGCATTCTTTCGCAATCAGACGATCAACCCGCAGCGGCGCCTGCGGCCATGCTGAGCCATCGAGTGTGGCAGCAGGAGTACGGATCGGACCCGAAAGTGGTGGGCTCGACATTTGTGCTGGACGGCCATCCGTTCACCATCGTGGGGGTTACGCCGCCGGGGTTCTTCGGCGAGACGTTACGCGGTGATCCGCCGGAATTATTTATCCCCTTGCAACAGGAGCCATTGCTTGCTAGCCAGAACACAGTGCTAAAGACACCCCTGGCGTGGTTGCGTGTTATTGGCCGGCTGCGGCCTGGAGCGAAGACCGATGGCATGGCTGCGCGGTTCACCACAATCATGCGCGCGTGGCTGCTGAATGACCTTGGGGCGCAGTATCCGCAGTATCTTGACCAGTTGAAAGCCATGTTGTCTACCGAGACGGTGAGTGTGATTCCGGCGGGCGGTGGAATTGCTGAGATGAAGGCTGGATACGAAAGCAGCCTGCGCATCCTGATGGTGGTGTGCGGACTGGTGCTGCTGATTGCTTGTGCGAACCTGGCGAACCTGCTGCTGGCGCGTGGAACGGCGCGCGGCACACAGGCCGCTGTGCGCCTGGCAATGGGAGCGTCGAAGCTGCGCCTGGTCCGGCAGTCCTTGACGGAAAGCGTTGTGCTCGCAGTGCTCGGAGGAACTGCCGGCGTTATGATCGCGTTCGCCGGCGTGAAGTTGATCGTTCTGCTGGCCTTTCATTCTGCCCAGTTTGTGCCGATCGATGCAAAGCCCTCGCTTGCTGTTCTGGGGTTTGCGTTTGGAGTGTCGCTGGTGACCGGGCTGCTTTTTGGCACCGCGCCAGCGTGGTTCGCTGCAAAGACGAATCCGGCCGCGGTGCTGCATGGCGCCGGTCGCAGCACGCGCGACGGCAGGGCATTGCCTCGGAAGGCGTTAGTGGTCGTGCAAGCGACTTTGTCTGTAGTGTTGTTGACGGGCGCAGGACTGTTAACGCGCAGCTTGATGAAGATGGAGCACCAGAACTTCGGATTTGAGACCGAACACCGCGTGAGCCTGCGTGTGAATGCGCCATTCTCAACGTATTCGCCGGAAAAGCTGGATGCGACCTACCGCGCTCTGCAGGCGCGGCTGGAGCGCATTCCCGGTGTCCACGGCGCGGCACTCGCGATGTATACGCCATTCACCAACAACTGGTCCGCCATGATTGCACGCCAGGGACAGGCCACCATCGATGTCAATGATGACAACGTCTCTTCGTGGGATCGTGTGAGTCCCGGCTATCTCGAAATGATGGGACAGCACATCTTGCGGGGGCGCAGCATTACTGAACAGGACACCGCTTCGACACCAGGCGTAGCGGTCGTCGATGAAGCCTTCGTCAAGAAATTCTTCAAGCCGGGCGAGGAGCCAATCGGCACGCATTTCGGTTTGAATGAAGTACAGTACAGTGGGACCTACGAAATTGTAGGCGTCGTGAAAACGGCGAACTACACCGATCCCAGCGGCCACTGGAGATTGCCGTTGCTCTTCGTCCCGCTCGCCCAGCGTGCGCACTACAGCGCCGCCATGGCGCAGATGATTGAAGATCGCTCGCACCTCATCGAAGGTGTGGTGCTTGATCTGCACGGCAGCACGCAGGGCCTGGAGCCGCAGGTCCGTCGTGCCTTTGCCGAGGTCGATTCGAACCTTACGCTCGTCACGATGCGCACAATGGAAGAACAGGTGGCCGACCGCATGGACCAGGAGCGCTCCGTCTCGCAACTCACCGGGCTTTTTGGCATTCTGGCGCTGGTGCTGGCGGCGGTTGGACTGTACGGCGTGACGGCTTACGGCGTGGAGAGGCGCACGAACGAGATTGGCCTGCGTATTGCGCTGGGTGCCGATCGCAAGCAGGTGGTGGTCATGGTGCTGCGCGGCGCATTCGTGCAGATTCTTATCGGGCTGGCCATAGGTATTCCGGTATCAATCGGATGCGCGCGGCTGATTGCTTCGCAACTCTACGAAGTAAAGGAATGGGATCCGGTGGCATTGGGCGGTTCGGTGGTGGCACTGGCACTTTGCGCGCTGGTCGCGAGCATGGTGCCTGCCCGTCGCGCCGCAACCATCAATCCGGTGCGCGCACTCCGCGTCGAGTAAAACATTCCGGCATCGACTCGAATCAGGTGGGACTTCAAAGGAAAGACTTGAGTGTCAAAAAACGAGTTGGCCTTAGGCGCTGCGCGACAGCCCACAACTCTGAGCCCTGGGCCTTCGTGTCCTAATCCCTAATCCCCGCCTTAATCCCATTCGCGCCACAGCGCCACACCACCCAGCAGCCCTGCTTCGTTTGAAACGATCTCTATGTTCTTGCCGGGCTTGAAATCAATTTTCTTTGTATTGCCACCGCCCAGGTAGAGGTGGTCCCAGTTGAAGAGCTTGGCGGTCTGCTCAATCGCTTCCTGCAGTAGTTTGTTCCAATGCTTCTTTCCGTACTTGTCTAGGCCGCGACGACCAAGATAGTCCTCGTACTCTCGGTCTCTTTTCCACGGATGATGCCCGAGTTCGAGTCCGGGACAGAGGTGTCCGTGAGTGAATAGCGATGAGCCCAGGCCGGTACCGAGTGTAATGGCGAGCTCCACACCATCGCCCTTGATCGAACCGTATCCCTGCACGGCGGCATCGTTGGCCACACGCACCGGCTTCTTCCAGAGCTTCTCCAGTTCCTTCTCGAGCGGGAAACCGTACCACCGGGGATGCAGATTGGCGGCAGTATACGTGACGCCATTCTTGGTTACGCCCGGAAAACCGACTGAGACGCGGTCAAAATTGGGCAATGCCTTGCGCAGCTCTTCCAAGCCTTTCAGCACCGCCCTGGGCGTGGGCACGACGGGCGTCATCACGCGCTGGCGTTCGCTTACAGGATGGCCCTTTGGATCGACCAGCATGGCCTTGAGGCCGGAGCCGCCGATGTCGATGCACATCGTGACGGGGTTGGAGGTTTTGGGCGAAGGGGTGCGGGCATTTTTAGAGGGCTTGATCGGTTGGGCGGTCATCAGCAGGAATTGTACTGAAGACGGTGGACAGTGAACAGTGTTCATTGAACATAAAGCGGGACCGCACTGATGTGCCAATTGGTGCCGTTTACGCACATAGGGAGACTGCGGGGTTACAGCTAAACTGGGAGTTGCCCCCGATGCCTGCCTATTGCGAAGTCGCATTGCCGGTGCCGCTCGATCGCACCTTTACCTACGCCCTGCGCGAGGGGAAGCAGGTGGCCCGCGGAGCCCGCGTTATCGTGCCGTTTCGCAACGAGAAGCTGATAGGCGTGGTCACGGCAACGGAGGCTGCGGCTCCGACAGATTTCGAGGCGAAGTACATTGAGGCGGTGCTCGATGACGAGCCGCTACTGAGCGAACATCTGCTCACCCTGGCGGAGTGGATCGCCGGCTACTACCTGGCTCCGCTGGGCGAAGTGCTGCGCGGTATGCTGCCGCTGATGGCCGAGGTGCGGCGCGTCATTTACTACCGCATCACCGATCTCGGACGTGATGTACTGGCCGGATCTCTTGATGGGGATGGAGCAGTTTCGGGTTCTCACCCTTCTCGTAAAAGACGCGCGAAAGATGACCTACTCAAGGACAAGCACAGTATGGAGCACCGCGTGCTCGAGCGTCTGGCATCGGGCGAACCCATCAAAGTCTCGACGCTGCGTACGGCCACCTCCGTCGGCCTGTCCCTGATCGCAGGAATGATACGCAAAAAATGGATTGCACGCGAGACAGCCGCCACCGAACGCGACGCGCGCCGCACCCGGCGCTTCGCCATTCTCGTACCTGATACTCGCTTGCCTGTGCTGACGAAACTCCAGCAGGCTATCCTGGCGGAACTAGCCGCGAACGGGGGTGAGCTTCCACTGGCCGATTTGCGCCGCCGCGAACTGCCATCTTCCACGTTGCAGACGTTGGTCCGGCGCGAACTAGTGCGCATTGAAGAGCGCGCTGCAGCCTTTCGACTGGGAGGCATCGAAGCACCGGTTCAGCCGTTGACGCTCAATGAGTCGCAACTTGATGCGCTTGCGTCTATCGTCTCGCAGCTTGGGGCATTCCGGCCCTATCTTCTTCACGGCGTCACGGGTTCAGGAAAGACTGCCGTGTACCTCAAAGCCATGCAGCGTGTGCTTGACCTTGGTCAATCGGCCATCCTGCTTGTACCGGAGATCGGGCTGACTCCCCAGATGGTTGGCCTGCTTGACGCATCCTTCGGCGAGCGCATTGCTCTGTTGCATTCGGCGCTTACTCCCGAGGAGCGCACCGAGCAGTGGCGTCGCATCTACCGCGGCGATGCACCGATTGTAGTCGGCACCCGTTCGGCCATCTTCGCGCCTGCGCCCAACCTCGGTCTTATCCTTGTGGACGAAGAACACGACCAGAGCTACAAGCAGGAGGAGACACCACGGTACAACGCCCGCGACGTCGCCGTGATGCGCGCCAAGCTGGCCGGCGCGGTGGTCGTGCTTGGCTCGGCGACGCCGTCGCTGGAGAGCTGGCAGAACTCAGCGCAAGGCAAGTACACGCGCATCGAGATGAACGATCGCGTTATGAACCGCCCTCTGCCCGAGGTCGAGCTAGTCGACATGCGGAAAGAGTTTCAAGAGACCGGCCGGGAGCAGCTCTTTGCGCGCTCGCTCGTGGACGAGACGCGGCTCGCGCTCGAACGCGGGGAGCAGGCCATCATTCTGCTCAACCGGCGCGGATATTCGTTCGCTGTACTCTGCCGCGCCTGCGGACAGAAACTGGAGTGCCAGAACTGTGCCATCGCGCTCACTCATCACAAACCCAGCGGCGACGAGCAGATCGCACGAGCAGGTCACCGCCTGGAGTGCCACTACTGCGGTTTCAAACGCACGGTGCCATCGAAATGCCCGAACTGCGAAAGTGAGCATCTCTATTACCTGGGCGCGGGATCGCAACAGGGCGAGGAACGGTTGGCCGAGATTTTTCCGGGAGCGCGGATCGGGCGCATGGATCGCGACACGGTGCGGGGACGGCACGATCTGGAACATTTGCTGGCGCGGCTGCACTCCGGCGAGATCAATCTGCTGGTCGGTACGCAGATGATCGCCAAGGGCCATGACATTCACGGCGTTACGCTGGTCGGAGTGGTGGGATGCGACCACGCACTTTCGATGCCGGACTTTCGCGCTGCCGAGCGCGTCTTCCAACTTATGACGCAGGTCTCGGGTCGCGCGGGCCGCGGAGAGCTGCCGGGTCGCGTCGTGGTGCAGACGTACTATCCAGATCACTATGCGATTGTGGCGGCCAGCACCCACGATTACGCGGGATTTGCCGAGCGCGAGCTGAAATATCGCCGCTGGATGCACTATCCACCCTTCGGCGTCCTCGCCAATGTACTGATCCAATCAGAGAAACTCGAAGAAGCTGCGGGATGGTCAGGCGAGATCGGCAAGTGGTTCCAGAAAACGGCTCCCGAGGGCGTCCGCGTCCTCGGCCCGTGCACCGCGCCGGTCGCGCGCATCAAGAATGTCTATCGCTTCCATCTGATTCTGAAGGCGGCGTCCCGCAAGGTACTGAATGCGGCACTGCGCGGTGCGCTGGAACATGCGGAGGCGACCGGAATTCCCAGGCGCAACATCATCGTCGATGTGGATGCCCAGCGGTTGATGTGAGTGTGCACCATGGGAAGCGCAGCTAGGACCACTTTGGTGGAGAATGCCCTCCGATGTACTGAAGGAACTGCTCGGTGCCGACAATGAAGTAGAAAAAGCTCATGGTACGAAAAACGCGATAATCTCGCGCCTGCCATCGTGCCAGGAAGGCCGCAGCCAGGCACACCTCCAACACGCCGAAGATCAGCGTTGCGGTGCGATGCACCTGCTCGATGAGTGGGACAGGAGGAAACATTCGCTGCAACGCGGACTCTGACGCGTTAGCCAGCAACACAGTCGTCATGCGGTTACGCTCCGCACAATGATGTCTGTTTTTGGTTCGAAAGCGCGAGCAAATGCGTTGAATCCAAATGGCAATACCGCCGTCAATGGGACAGCGGCTGCCTTGGGTCTCCCGATTCCGGGCCTTCGTTGCCGGTCATCCTTCTTATCGACCGGTCGCACGATCAGGCGCTCGGAGCGGGTGTTCCAGCTTCCAATGTATGCAGTTCTTTGCCGGGCTTGAAGCGCACGGCCTTCCCCGGTGTAATGCTGACCTCGGTGCCGGTGCGGGGATTGCGTCCGATGCCGGTTTTGCGCGCGCGAACGCTGAATACACCAAAACCGCGCAGCTCAATGCGCTCACCAGCTGCCAGGGCTTCTTTCAAGCCTTCAAACACAGTGTCGACTGCCGCTTCGGCCTTGGTGCGGGGCAGGCCTGTGCGCTCGATCACATGGTGCACGATGTCTTGTTTAATCAAAGCGATCACCTCGCTAGCGCGACTATTTCTCGACTGTACCACGCCCTACCGGACTGATGGTACAGCCTTTGGCCCATTTGTGAAACACCGCGATCGAGGATTTTCTGAGAAAGTGACGACGGAGGCAGGGTCGGTTCTTGCCACTTGAAGTGTTCCAAGTCACGTTTTGGCACGAAATGTACCCCCTGTTCGGTGGAAAACCCGTCCCTTGTGACTTTGGAGATAGGAGATCTCGCTTTCGATGGCGCTAAAGCCTATACGAAAGAGTGACTTTGCCAGATACTGTTATTTCAAGGTAATCAGCACTAGGATGCCATCGGTAACAACCGCCTGGCAAAGTGCAACAAAAGACGGGGAATGCGGCTTTCCTGAACCTCAGGCGAGAGCCTGGAGAAGCTTCGTGAATCCAGGGAAGTCCAACAACCCCATCGCTCGTTGAACCCAGGCAAGGAGAGGCTCGATGTCCGCGATGTACAGCTTGGAACCAATCCGAATCGGTGTCGTTGCCAACGAACCGATGCGGCTCGAAGGCCTCACCAGTATTTTTGAGAACCATGCAAAGCCCGGAGAAGCGCCCTTGCTGCCCATCGTAGGTACGCTCGAAGAGCATCTGGACAACGATTTGATCGAATATGTGCTGATCGATTGGAGCAGCTCTTCCAAGAAACTTGGCGTTCTGGAGGGCATTCGCCGCAAGCGCCCAAACCTGCGCATGGTGGTTATCGGTCCCGACAGCAACGAGCAGGTCATGATGGACACCATCATCGCGGGAGCCCGCGCCTATCTTGACACCGGTGCTGGTCCGCGTCTCGTACGCGAGGCCCTCGACGTGGTGATCTCCGGATCCATCTGGGCTCCGCGCAAGCTGCTGTCAAAGCTGATCGACCGCCTGCTTTCCGGCGAAGATTCCAGTGTCACAAGTCCGCGACCGCATCTCACCGCGCGAGAGGAACAGGTTTTGCAGTTGCTGCTGCTGGCGCGCTCCAATCGCGAGATTGCTGAAGAACTGGGGATCGAGGAACGCACGGTGAAGGCGCATGTCGGCAAACTCATGCGTAAAGTCGGTGCCGAGAATCGGATCGAGCTCTCAATGCGTGCGTTGCACGGGTCGTACAAGCAGTCCCCCGTGGTGATGCACTCGGCGGAAGCCGTCACCGCATGATTGGGTCAGTGACTCTCGTCAGTAACCATGCGATGACTTCAAAATAGATTACTAAGAGTGTAAAACCTTAGTACTCTTGTGCGGTCTTGGAACATTACTAATAATCATTCCAGAAACAACGCAGATCTGGGGAAAGGAGTTCCCAGGCTCCATGTGACCATGAGGCCTGTGAACTCCTCTTTTTTTTGGTGCGGCGTACCTCACTCCGTGGACGCCCCCCGCGCCAGTTGATCCGTGTCGACTGATCATCTCGTCGCACTTTCTCGTTCGCGAAGTTGAAAACCACAGCGTAATCCTCTGGATGCAACAGTAGTGATTTCTCGTCGGTCTGTGCACTGTGCGCTGGTAGGGATGCGGTAGGCTGAATCCGGATGTGTTGCACACCCATATTCCCTTGTTCAAAACCGTCGGTGCTTCTGGCGCGACTTTGGGCGTTCCTCGCTGTCCTAAGTGTCAGCACCCGACGGCTCCGCGATTCAAGTTGTGCGGGAAAAATGAAAGGACTCCCTAGAATGAAAAGATTTATTGCTTCCCTTTGTCTTTGTTTACTGGTTTCTGGAGCGGCCAATGCAGCTTCGTCCAAGGCAGATCTTCAGGATCGTATTGATGCCGCCAAGACGGTGCTCGATCAGATTATGCAGGCAAAGGACAGTACGATTCCGCTGAATATCATCCAGCAGGCGACCTGCGTCGGCGTGGTTCCCGGCATGATCAAGGGCGCATTCGTGTTTGGTGCGCAATACGGACAGGGTGTGGTCACTTGCCGCACCGGACACGGATGGAGCGCTCCGGTATTCCTTCGCATGGCCGGCGGTTCATGGGGCCTGCAGATCGGCGGCCAATCCACCGACCTGATCCTGGTTGCCGTCAACGATCGCGGATTCCAAGACCTGCTGAAAAACAAGTTCAAGATCGGTGCCGATGCCTCGGCGGCGGCGGGACCAGTGGGACGCGCGGGACAGGCATCGACGGACTGGAAGATGAATGCCGAGTTGCTGAGCTACTCCCGTAACAAGGGATTGTTTGCGGGTATTAGCCTCGACGGCACCAGCGTTTCGCAGAACAAGGACGATACCGAAATTTACTACGGTGCCCCGCAGAGCTTTCAGAACGTACTGAAGGGCAACGTAGGCGTGCCCGACGGAGCAGTCGAATTCGTGCGCACCGTGGCGCATTACTTCACCAAAGCCAAAGACCGATAACACTTGATTTCATGTTCAAGAGGCGGCCTCATGATGGGCCGCCTCTTCTTTTTTTGCATTTCTCGAACCGGTCCTTCGCAAACAAACCCTGCGCCAATGCCCTAAACTTGAGTTTGCCTCAAACGATGCAACAAACTCTTGAGTACTGGCTGGTGGTAGCGGTGGCGCGCACACTTGGATGGCTACCGCGCTTGCTGGCACGTGTGCTCGCGGGTGCCCTGGCTTGGGCGGTCTATCGCGCCATGGGCCGTCTGCGGCGCGTGGGCGAGCGCAATCTTTCGCTCGCGCTGCCCGAGTTGCTGCCCGAGGCCCGCAAAGATGTACTCCGGTCGCTCTATCGACACCTCGGCTGGCATCTCGTCGAGTTTTGCCGGATGCCCCGCTATACGCGCGCGAACACACAGCGCTGGATACGCTTCGATGGCCTCGAGCATTATCTGGCCGCCGAAGCGCTGGGCAGGGGAGTCCTAGTTCTCACCGGGCACCTCGGCGCATGGGAACTCTCCAGCTTCTACCACTCGCTGATGGGACACCCCATGGGCATGGTGATTCGCCGTCTCGACAATCGCAGGCTCGATGAATTCGTCAACAGCATCCGCTGCATGCACGGCAATCGCGTGCTTCACAAAGACGATTTTGCGCGCGGCCTTTTGACGGCCATGCACGAAGGGGGCACCGTCGGCATCCTCATGGATACCAACATGACGCCGCCCCAGGGTGAATTCGTGAAGTTCTTCGGCATCACGGCATGCACCGCCTCGGGCCTGGCACGCGTGGCGCTCAAAACCGGTGCCGCAGTCCTGCCTGGCTTCATGCTGTGGGAGCCTGCCGAGAAGAAATATGTTCTACACTTCGGCACGCAGTTGCATTTCGACCAGACCGGCGAAACGGAAGCCGACGTTCTTGCCGCGACACAGAAATGCAATGACGTGCTCGAGTCGTGGATCCGACGCTATCCGGATCAGTGGCTCTGGATTCATCGCCGCTGGAAAACGCGCCCACCCGGCGAGTCTCCGCTCTACTGATTTTCGACAATGGACGCAATTTGACGGATTCAGCGAGGGAAGAGCTGAAATTGCCGGATTGCGGATCCAGCTTCGACAAAAGCGCCCAGGGGGCCGGATGCGGGCGAACCTTCCATTCGTGGGGACTCAGCGAAGTGCGCGTCCGTCGCGTTTTTCCACAGCGGGGTCGCACCCGAAAACACGCCGAGCAGCGCAATTACAAATGGCAAGCGCATCACGTCGGCCCACATTCGCAGGTCCGTAATCTCACCCATCGAAGTAATGGTGCGCCGGTCGAAGACCAATCCGGGATAAGCGAAGATGTTCATCAGGATGAACATCCACCAGTAAACAGGCGGAAAGACGGCGGGAGCCAGCGGGAAGGTCCGCCTGATTTTCCTGCAACCGAGAGATTTCGCGAGCCGCGCCTGGGACAGAAAGTAGAGCAGGATCCTACCCCAAAGAAAGACAATCTCGTCAGCTGCAAAGCACCTACACCTAGTTGTTGGAACGGTTAACATCTGCTTTGGTGAGTCCGCTGCAAGGCACTTGGAGTGATCTCAAAGCTGCGAAGAATCAAACCTAAAGCCACTGTCGGTACAAGACAGAAGACTAAGATGACCTCGATCTGCTATAAGGCTCAGTAACCAAAAGCAACCTTCCCCCCTGCTTCTTCACCGAACACCTAATACGAAATCGGACGGCATGTTTATATGCCCAGGCCTCAGCCGTCCCATAGCACATGCATCTATGACATCGAAATCAGTGTCCGCCGTCGACGTTTTAGCCGAGTACCGCGAACTCCTGCGCATTGTGAAGAATCGTCCCCCGTGCATTCTCACGGAATCGGAAACCAATAAATTGATCAAATATCTCGAAGCATGCATCGCCGAAGTCGAAACCGGAACTTCAGAGGGTCTGAAAGGGAAAGAATTGACCGGTTAGCCGTTTTGTCTCTGCGGAGTGGCTGGACGATGATCGCGTTGAACCACCCTACTCTGGAGAAGTCAGCCCTTGGGGCCTGGCCTTGCGGCAGCTTGCTTTTGTACGTCGGCCAGCATTTGTTCGACTTTGCCTTTGCCTTCGTAGCTGGGATTGGTAGCCAGCAATTTTTTCCAGTCTGCGATAGCGCCGGCGCTGTCGTGCTTGCCCTGCCACTTTACGAGACCAAGATTGAATAGGGTGTTTGGATTGGTTGGCGCGTAAGCAAGCGCCTTGTCGAACTCTGCGATTGCCGTGTCAGCATCGCCCATGTACCAGTAGGCCGTCGCCATGTCGGTGCGCACAGGCGCGTCAGATGGTTTGATCTGAAGTTCGCGCACATAGTAATCGACGGCGAGCGGATATTGCTGTGCGTCGTAGTACAGGTTGCCAATGCCGATCAGCAGTTCCAGGTTTTTCGGATCCGACTTGAGCTTCGCAATCATCGGAGCGGCGTTGTTGTCGGCCAACACTTTCAATTGATCGGGACTCGGTGATTGCACCACGGGGGGCGTGCCGTTTGTCGGGGCCTGTGGAGTCGCTGAAGTTTTTGTGTTATCTGGTTGCGCAGCGAGGCGTGCTCCACGCACAGCCCAACCGCCTGCGATTCCGGCCATCAGACAGACCACCATCAGGACCAGGGCCCGCTGGGCTGTCCATTGCTTCCGAGCAAAATTATTCGTGTCCATTGTTGCTCCGCGCTGTCTCGATACCGTGTTGATCTCCCATCATGGTCATGACATCTGCCATGAGTTTCAGAACTGTGGCCTTGCGTTCTGGGCTTAGTTGAGGATTTGTCTTGAGCAGGCGCTGCCAGTCAGCGAGCGCGCCTTTGGGGTCACTCTTGCCTTGCAGTTTGATCATGCCCAAATCGAAGAGAGCATTCGCGTCCTTCGGGTCATAGCTCAGGGCTCGATTTAACTGCGCCATCGCACCCTCGACATCGCCATTGCGATAGAGGCTCGAAGCCAGCTTAGTGCGAACTGCAACATTCGTTGGATCGGTGTTCAAGGCCCGGTTGTAGTAGTCAGCTGCTTCCTTGAATCGGTGCGTGGTGTGGTAAATGGCTCCAACCTGTATCAGAAGCGAACTGTCATTTGGATTGCTCTTCAGCTTTTCAAGCAGAGGCGCGGCTTGCTTGTCAGCCATCTGTCTCATCTCGTCGAGACTGGGACGACGTCCCATGGGCTTTGCGCCTGCAGGTGTTGTCTGCGCTATCGCATGAGCGCCACTTTGCGGCGGAATCGCTGCGAACTGCGAACCGCGCATCAGGTATCCGATGCCAAGGCCAACCGCCAGGCAGAACGTAGCCATGGAGTAGACCTGTGCCGCCCGCAAGCTTGGCACCCGAGTGACTGCCGCGGTTGGTTCGTTTGTCATGCGGTGAACTCCCATTGCGAGAACAACTCGAGAATGCTGCTTCATCAACGAACCGCCGCAGAGCAGCAAACAATGTGCAAGCACGTTTCCCGCCGAACGAACGATTGCGTGGGCGCGCTTCATGTCGTTTCTAATTGCGCGGCCAACATCAGTAGAGCAAGCTAACTCACTTCGTGACGTGATGCAAATCACATAACTGTGCCCGATTCAACGGTAATGTCCAAAGACAGATCACGGTTTGAAGCATGCCGAATGGCTCAATTGTGATGGCTGTCACGAACAACTTGGGGCTTTTCACCAATGCACTGTGGGAGAACGCCCATCGACTCGGACAGGTACTGGAGTGGTTACATGATTTGTTCCTATCAGGAAATGTGCAACCCGCTTTTCGACAACGAATTACGTGTGATGTCCGAATTCCGCACAGGCGTTAAAGCAACGGCACAAGGCGTGCACGGGTGATGTATGAAGACTGAGCTGAAAACCACACCAGCAAGGGTAGACGTCCACGGTTCGGTCGAGAGCAACAGAAAGTGCACTAGGAGGCTCTACTCAATGAAGCGTAATTTTCTAATCGCAATGATGTTCTTGGCTACCGCGGGCTTTGCGGCCGCCCAGATAGGAGCGGCGCCGGCTACTGACGTCCTTGGCGCTCATCTCAACTACGGCCGCGGCTGCGCGGCCTGTCACGCACCACACAGCGGCGTTTACGGAAACGGCAACGCCAAAACCGCCGATCCGACTGCTGGAAGTATCGCTCTCTGGGGCGAGGATGTTGCCAGCCTGTACGGCAAAACCATTACTACGGGTCAAAGTGAGCACGGCAATTACGTCGAAGTTTTACCGACGTCCCTGACCGCTGGCACACCGGATGTCTCCGGGGTACTGATGTGCCTCAGCTGCCACGATGGCAACTACGCAACTGGCGCCATGATGAAGAACAGAGTTTATGAAACGCTGCCTGCCACCTATGGTGGTTACAACGCGATTCCGACTCTGCTTGGAAACGACGGGTCCACAACGGGCAACTACCTCAACGATCACCCGGTGGGCTTGAACGCCGTGATGGGCTGCGGCGGACAGTACAACTGGGATTGCACCATCAGCGCAGCCGGCGCGGTTCAAATGACGGGCGCAGGATCAAGTGCATTCGTAGTGAACTATGGCTTTTTCGTGAGCCCAGGCGTCTACAAGAACCAACCGGTCGTGATGTGTACGACCTGCCACAACCAGCACCTTATGAATGTGGTTAAGGTCACGCAGGGACCGAACACGGGATTGCCGAGCGGAAACTACGCGACGATGTTCTTCATCCGCGCACCGTACAACCCGGCGAGCGGAACCGCTGCAAGCAACCAGACAGCGCAATTTTGCCGCCAGTGCCACGGTGGCGAATCGAACGAAATGAACGGCGGCACCGCGACAACTACTTTCTAAATTCTTTATGCATGAGGGGAGGGGTTACTTTCCCTCCCCTTCCTTTTAAAGCGGGGGTCACTTATATGAAGTACAGATTCTTCCTTCTTCCTCTTCTTCTCCTCAGGATCGGTGTAGCCGGAGCGCAGGTGTCGTCACACGCACCGACAGTCTTCACCCAGGTTCCTGCTCAAAACGCGGCAAAATATGCACCTCTGGCTGCAGACAAGCCGGTTGCCCGCGTGAACAGCGCGGTCCTCACCGACGCCGACCTGGTTCGCGAGGAGTACGCCATCTTTCCGTATGCCAAGCAGCATAACGGGATTCCCAAGGAGTTTGAAAAGCAGATTCGCGATGGCGCCCTGAAGATGATCATCTTCGAAGAGCTGGTGTACCAGGAGGCGCTGCGCAGGAATATGACAGTTGCCCCCGCAAGACTGCAACGTGCCGAGGCAGATTTTCGCAAACAGTTTGCGACACCGGAGGAATACAATGCCTTTCTGCAAAGCGATCTGCACGGTTCGCGCCAAGCGCTGGAGGAGAAAATCCGGCGCTCGTTATTGATTGAAACTTTCTTGAAGATTGAAGTCGAAGACAAAAGCACGATTTCCCCAGGGGAAGTTCGAGCCTACTACGATAAGAGCCCGGCCCGCTTTCACCATCCGGAGACTTTCACCTTCCAGACGCTTTCCATCCTGCCCCCGGCGAATGCAACCGCGCTGCAGCTGAAGGAAGCCAGGACCCGCGCCGAAAGTGCGTTGCGACAGGCGAAGACTACCAAGACAGCCGAGGAATTCGGTCTGCTGGCAGAGAAGATCTCCGATGACGATTACCGCGTGATGATGGGGCAGCACAAACCGCTGCCCGTCGAAGACATGGCGCCGCAGGTGGTGAAGGCACTTCGTGCCCTGCGCCCGAACGAAATGAGCGACCTGATCCAGGTGGAGCAGGCTTACACGATTGTGCGCCTGCAGGTGCACACGCCGGCTGGGCAAACGAAGTTCGAGGAAGTAAAGGCGCAGTTACAAACGGAAATGCAGCAGGCCAAAAAGAATCAGATTCGGGCAGCACTGGACCAGAAACTCCGGCAGAACGCGAAGATCGAAGAGCTGTAACGACGCAATGGAGTCTGGAGTTGAAGTCGGGCCCTGGAAGGAACTTGATTTTTAAACTCGGTAAGGATGTGAAAGTGCAATCCGACACGAGAGAGCTTAAGGATGGATTGAGTGGTTCGGTCTTTTCAAGTCGCGTCGCTGATAACTGCAGGTCTCATACTTTCGGGAGTACCTGCGGCCTCTCAGATCCGGTTTGGCGAAACCAGCACGAGCGGGACGGGCACACTCTCCACCGGATACACCGCGAATTACGGAAATGTGAGTGGATCCTCCTCCCACGGTTGGACGGTCGGAGGCGCCGCATCTCTATCGGGATCCTTTCATAGTCCTAATTTTCTCTCCTATAACGTTTCGCCCTATCTGAATCAATCGCGGGCAAATTCGAATTTCCAATCGATCTCCAACGCCAGCGGCGTCAATCTGAGCGCCAACATCTTTGCGGGCAGCAAATTTCCGGGCTCTATCAACTACTCCAAGGCTTTCAACAGCGATGGCAACTACGCGGTGCCGGGGATTGCCAATTACGTTACCCATGGGGACAGCAGTACGTTCGGTATCAATTGGAACGAGAATTTGCCGGACGCTCCGAGTTTTTCGGCGGGCTTCCAAACTGGGAACAGCCAGTATTCGGTGTACGGCTCTAACGACCAGGGGAACAATACGTTTCATTCCCTGAATTTGCATTCGGGCTACCTCTGGGCGGGTTTCAACATGGGCGCCTACTTCACGTCCGGCGGGGGAAATTCCTCGATCCCACCGGTGGTGGCTGGCGGAGTTTTGGATATACATTCCGACAATACAGCCTACGGATACAATCTCTCGCACCGTCTTCCGCTGCAGGGATCATTTGCGGCTGGTGTCAACCGATCGACATGGAACACAAATTACCTCGACACCAGCTCCACGGGCGCAATCGACACCGTGAATGCAACCGCGGGGGTGCATCCAACCGGCAAGTTGTCAGTCATGGCGAGCGCAAACTACTCCGACAATCTGACAGGACAGATCATAGAGTCAGTCATCGCGGCGGGCGGCGTGATTCCGGGGTTGAACTCGAATGAGTCTTCGAACTCCTTGGATTTGACGTCAGTCGCGACTTATACCCCTTTTAAGAGTTTGCAAACCTCCGGCTTCGTTGAGCGCCGCGCGCAGACATATCTGGGTGAGAATTACGCGGTTAATTCTTACGGGGGAAGCGGTTCGTATACACGGGTGATTTTGAATGGAAGTTTCAATTCGTCTGTGAGTCTGACGGCAAACTCTTCAAACCAGAACAGTGGAGACACCATTGGCGTTTCGGCGACGGAGAATTACTCCGGTCTTCTTCTTGGATGGCACGTGAACGAATCGTTCAGTTACGCCCAGAATGCTCAGACTCTGCTCGTGACGTATATGAATTCGTTCTACAACTATTCCGGGGGAATCAGAAGGAATTTTGGAACCTTCAGTGTGAGCGTAGGCGGCGGTGGTGGACGAACCGCGTTGACCGATCAGGCCGGCACCTCGAACAGCAACCAGACTTACAATGGCTCGATCGGATATGGCGCCTTACTCACGGCTACCGGTAGCTATTCCAAATCGGACGGCCAGGCACTGGCTACCGGGACCGGTCTTGTCGGCGTGCCAGTGCCTTCGCCGATTCTGCCCTCCAGCCTGGTAAGCCTCTTTGGCGGGAAAAGCTATTCGTTCGCGGTGTCGAGTACTCCTATAAAGAAACTGATTATCGCCGGAACCTATGGCAAAGCGACCAGTAACACCATCAGCAACGGCATTGCATCTGATAATGAGAACAGCGAATACAACGCACTCCTTCAATATCAAGTCCGCAAGTTGAACTTCATCAGCGGCTACGCCCGGCTGGAACAGGGATTCAGCATTACCGGTACCCAGCCAGAGGTGATTTCGTCGTACTACATGGGGATTTCACGTTGGTTCAACTTCTTCTAACCCGAGAGCGGCATCTCTGCCGCTGCGCGACATTCGTGATAGTGGGTTTGGCGCTGCTGCCCTTTGAGATTTGGGCAGCGCCCAAGTCAAAGGTCGCGGCCACGCCCGAGCAATGGGAGATGTCGCTCGACGGCGGACGCAAACTCACTTGGGAGCATAGTTTCAGATCTGAGTCGGAAGTTAAGCCGAACCGGGGCTTCTGGAACAAGCTGGTGGACGTTGTCGCGGGCGCTCCCGATTTTCGCTTTCTTGTGCGTCCTTATGGCATTACCGCTGATTCACACGGACGCATTATCGTGACCGACCCAGGCGCGTCTGGGGTGCATATCTTCGATTTCGCGCAGCGCAAGTACAAGTTCATCGAGCGCAAGGAAAAGAGCAAAGACCCGATGACGACGCCGCAGTGTGTCGCGGTCGATGCCCAGGACAATATCTATGTCACCGACTCAGAGGCAGGCAAGATTTTTGTCTTTGAACCGAGTGGAAAGTACGTGCGTGCCATCGGCAGCTTGAAGGGTGGCGAAGGATATTTCAAGCGACCCACGGGAATTGCCGTAGACTCGACGGAACAGCGCATTTATGTCACGGATACGCTTCGTGACCAGGTCTTTGTACTCGACATGCAGGGCAACATTCTGCAGACGATCGGCAAAACCGGGGACGGCGAAGGCGAATTCAATCTTCCGACCGAGTTGCGTTTAAGCGGGCCGAATCTGTTGGTGGTGGATGCCATGAATTTCCGAGTGCAGGTGTTTGACCGCGCTGGAAAGTTCCAGTACGCCATCGGAAAGATCGGTGACACCACCGGGGCCATGTTCCGGCCGAAGGCGGTGAGTGTCGACTCGGAAGGCGATTTCTACGTCGTGGACTCCTTGTGGGGTGTGGTGCAGGTCTTTGATCGCCAGGGCGAATTGCTCTACTACTTTGGCGCAAAGGGCACGCATGCCGGAGAGTTTCAGTTGCCGTCAGGGTTATTCATTGACCATGACGACAAGGTTTTTGTGGTGGATTCTTTCAACCGGCGGATCCAGGTATTTCAGTTTGCCGGTTTGAAGGGTCAAGTCGCGGGGGCGGTGAAGTGAGAAACGGAATTCTGCTGGCAACGGTGACGATCCTGCTGACTGGGGCGGTCGTGCACGCGCAGATTACCGGCGACGCACTCGGTGTGCACAGTCTGGGGCCGGGAAGCAAATCGCCTGTCACTGGCGCCCGGCCTGACTCCTGCGCGTATTGTCACGCTCCGCATTCCGGACTGAATACGGGCCTCTGGAACCAGAAGCTCACGACGCAAACCTACTCGACCTATATCAGCAGCACGGAGAAGAACAACAATACACAGCCGATGCTCGGCTCAGTCAGCAATCAATGCCTGAGTTGTCACGACGGCACCGTTGCTGTGGGAGCGACTGTCGCGTATGGCCAGGTAACGACACGCGGATCGATGTTCTCCGCCGACGTGTTTGGCAGCAACATGCAGTCTTCCCACCCATTTAGCCTCGCGCTACCCCTGCAAGACAACATCGATCTGGCTGCTTCGCTGGTTTCAAGCGGGAAGACCGCCGATCCAACAGGAGCGGTGAAGCTGATCAAAGGAAACGTGGAGTGCACGTCGTGCCACAATCCGCATGTGCAGGCCAAGGATCCGATATCGCTGAACTTTCTGGTGAAGGACAGCTCGAACGGCCAGCTCTGCCTGGCCTGCCACGATCCCGGTCGAACGATTGGCGGCCAAGTCAATCCGCTGGCCGATTGGTCCACCAGTGCGCACGCTCTCTCCTCAAACAAGATTTCACCCCAGGCTCTGCTCGGAAGCTACGCGACCGTAGCTGCCGATGGGTGCAACTCGTGCCATGCGCCGCATAACGCAAGCGGTCCGGCGCGGTTGCTGCGCGGGCAGAACGAACAGGATTGCATTGCATGCCACAACGGGGGCACCAATGTTTCTCCAATGCCAACTTACGCCAATGTGTTTCTGGAGTACGCAACTCCCAAGGTTGGCCATCCATTCCCGGCATCGACTAATCCGCACGATACAACGGAAGGCGTTCTGCTGAACAACAATCGCCATGCGACGTGCGTCGATTGCCACAGTGCGCATGGATCCGAACCGGTTGGGGTTTTTCCACCCGCGCCGCTGCTTCGCATTTCACAGAAGGACGTCGCGGGTATCAGCGCGATCGACGGCACAAGCCTGCTTACACCCGCTGTGAATCAGTATGAGAACTGCCTGCGTTGTCACGGAACCAGTTCCGGCAAACAGATTCTGCCGATTTTTGGATACTTCCCGGTGCGTGCGGTTTCGGCTGGCGATCCTCTCAACCTGGTTCCTCAATTTGGAGTATCGGCGACGTCGAGTCATCCAGTGATGCATGCCAGGAGCAGCGCGTTCGCGCAGCCAAGCCTGCTGGCGAACATGTTGAACCTGGATGGAATCACCCCCGGCCGCGCGATGGGAACGCAGATCCTTTGCACGGATTGCCACAACAGCGACGACAATCGCGAGTTTGGGGGTTCGGGCGCCAACGGCCCGCATGGTTCCAAGTGGACGCACATCCTTGAGCGTCGTTATGAATTCAGCCAGACAGTCTTGCCGGGGCAGGCGATTTCGAATCTCTTTCCCAATCCCGATCTCAGCGTTAACGGACCATATGCGTTGTGCGGCAAGTGCCACGACATCGCCAACCAGATCGTGAAAAACACGAGTTGGAATCACCACAGCGATCACATCAACGCGGGAGTTAGTTGTTCCACGTGCCATACTGCCCATGGCATGGGTGCAGCAAGCGGAACAATCAGCGGCGAGCGGCTGGTGAACTTCGACGCGAACGTAGTGGCGCCGAATGGAGCTTTGCCGGTTTCCTACAGCCGTTCGACCAACACGTGCGCGCTGGTCTGTCACCAGGTCGCGCACAATCCTGATGGCACGATATCGGCAGCGAGCGCGCGCAGAGTTCCCGTGAAGCGTTAGGACTTACCCCTAGAACACCGTACCGGCGGTGCTTCCATTCATCTCGTTTGACTTGTCGGCATGACACTGGCGGCAGAATTGCGCCGTCTGGTTCGACATCGGGTTTGTGTCGTTCGGATTGTAGGGCGCGCGCAGGAAGAACATGGTCGCATAGGTTCCCGGCGGCAGGCCGGAATTCGAATTGCGGCTAACCGTGACCACATTCATCGCGTGCGGTTCGTGACATGTGGTGCAAACGACGACAGCCTTATTGTTGTAGACGCCCGGTTTAACGAAGAAGCCGTAACTGGTGACGAACCGGCTGGAGGCTGACCCACTCATGTTTATGACGCCGTTTGCCTCAGTGCAGTCCCAGCCCGACGTTCCTCCGCAACCGACCGTGGCACTCAAGCCCATCGGATGCTCGCTCATGTAGCTTCCGGCGCCGCTGCCTGCGATCAACGTGGGGATGGCGTTGCGGTTTCCGTAGGTGGCGGGAAGATTCTCATAGACTCTGTTTTTCATCATGGCTGCCGGAGCCATGTTGCCGTCATGGCAGCCTAGACAGGTGAGCATGCCGGCAACGTCGGGCGTATTGGCGGACATAGTGGTCGGCAGGACTTCAACGTATTTGCCACCATCTGTGGTAATGGTTTTGCCATAGAGAGCGCTGACATCTTCACCCCAGAGCATGGTATTGCCCGACCCGGCGCTCGCGGGTTGCCCGTTTCCGGCAACGCCGCTATGCGGCGCGTGGCAGGCTGTGCAGCCGCGGCCATAGTTGAGATGAGCGCCGAGAATGTCAGTGGTTGGCTGCGTAATCTGCGCCATTGCGCAACCAGCAAATGCGAGCAGCACGAGGACAACGAGGAAAATCCGTTTCATGGAACAAGGCCTCACTTTGCTTTGTTCCGTTCATCGGCTGGATTCCGATTGAGCTTGAGCGGGTTCGTTCGCTGAGGGACGATGTGCGGGCGCGGGTCAGATTTCGTCGTCGGCGGGGGACATGCTGAATTTCTTCAGCTTGTAACGAAGGGTGTCGCGGCTTATGTCGAGCAGCTTGGCGGCGTTGGTCTGGTTGCCGTTGGCCTGGCCCATGGCGAGCTCCACCATGGAGTGTTCCAGTTCTTCGAGCGATGTTCCGCCTTCGGGAATATAGAGACGCGGAAGAGCGCGTCCGTTGGCGAGCTTTCGTCCCCCATCCGCGGGCGAGGTGCGTTCGAAGAGTGTGCGGCCGCCGGACTCGCCGACGGAGAAGGGCAGATACATAGAGCGAAGAAAAGCTTCCTCTTCGAGGATCATGCCGCGTTCGATGGAGTTCTTCAGTTCGCGCACATTTCCTGGCCAGTTGTGGGCGAGAATCAGGTGGCGCGTTTCGTCGGTGATGCCGCGAATCGCCTTTCGGAAGCGGCGATTGTAGCGTTCGATGAAGAAGTCGACGAGCGGAAGGATGTCTTCCTTGCGATCGCGAAGCGGTGGGATGAAAATCGCGATGATGGCGAGACGGTAGTACAAATCCTGGCGGAACTGGGCTTCGCGCACTGCTTTTTCGAGGTCGCGATTGGAGGCGGCGATGACGCGCACGTCCACCTGGATGTCGCGGAGGCCACCGACGCGGCGGATGACCTGATCTTCGAGAACACGCAGCAGCTTGGCCTGGAGCAGGGGAGTGAGCTCTCCGATTTCGTCGAGAAAGAGAGTGCCGCCATCGGCCGCTTCAAAGAGACCCTTCTTCATCTGCTTGGCGTCGGTGAAGGCGCCTTTCTCGTGGCCGAAGAGTTCGGCTTCCATCAGCGTCTCGGGGATGGCGGAGCAGTTGATGGCGACGAACGGTTTTTCGTGGCGGCTGCTTTCGTAGTGAATGGTCTTGGCGATGAGGTCCTTGCCGGTACCGCTTTCGCCCTGGATGAGAATGGTGGAGGCCTCGCAAGAGGCGACTTTTTTTACGAAGTTCATCAGCTCCGTCATTTTGGGCGAGACGCTTACGACGCTGTCATAGCCCACGCCGGGGCGTGCTTTGCCGCGAGCTGATTGCGGATCTCCGTTGCGCGCGCTGGTGGCGTCGAGCGCGCTGCGCATCGCGTCCTGCAATACATCGAAGTCGATTGGCTTGCCGACGAAGTCGTAAGCGCCGAGTTTAATGGCGGCCTTTACGTCGTCGAGCTTGGGGTCCGCGGTGATCATGATGATGGCGCGGGCGTCTCCGTTTTTCTTGAGCTGGTCGAGAACTTCAATTCCGGTAAGGTCGGGCAGGCGTACGTCGAGGAGGACGAGATCGGGAGATTCGCGCTGGGCCAGGCGGAGGGCCGTCTCGCCGGCATCGGCTTCGATGACGGAATAGCCCCACTCTTCGCACTTCTGACGCAGCGACCAGCGCACCAGGCGCTCATCGTCCACGATCATGACCTTTTCTGCAGGCATCGTCGTTCTCATTTTGCTGCGCAAACTCAGAGGCCCGTACTGGCTCGCGTTTGGGTTACTGTCAATCCGGATCGGGGATCTCTACTTGCTGCGTATCGAAGTGATCCCCGATACAACGCTGAAGATTATTAAAGGGCTATCGCGTCTCCAAGAATGTGATTGGGGTCACGCAACCGGATGAATTGTGGCTGCGTGATCCTGGTGCGCGAGGACGCCGGCGATAGATTTCGTTCGGGCACGGGATGTTTCCGAAAAAAAACACGGTCTCTGTAAAGAAATATCCTGTTTTCAACAGTTTACGGTGGCAATAATTGACTTGGCTAACCCAAATCTGTGCTATTCTATTTGTGGGTTAGACAAGGAAACGCCACATGAAAGAAATCAAGACACTTAAAGAAGCAATCAGGCACTTCGGGGATGAACAGACCTGCATCGACACCGTTGCCCAGATGCGTTGGCCCGAAGGATCGCCGGTTTGCCCTCACTGTGGCGTGATGGAGAACGGCAGAAAGCACTATTGGCTCAAGACTCAGAAGCGTTGGAAGTGCTACTCGTGCCGCCAGCAATTCAGCGTCAAAGTCGCAACAATCTTCGAGGATTCGGCGCTCAAGCTGGACGTGTGGCTAATCGCCATGTGGATGCTCTGCAACTGCAAGAATGGTGTTTCGAGCTATGAGGTCGCCAGAGCTACTGGGATCGCTCAGAAGTCGGCGTGGTTCGTTCTACAGCGTCTTCGTTACATGCTCCAGACCACCGATCCGAGGCCGATGGGGTCGCCCGGCCCAGTGGAGATCGATGAAACATTTCTGGGACCAAAGCCGAAGAACATGCACGCCAGCAAACGCGCAAAACTTCAACTGGGAGAAAATGGCTACACGACGAAAACCCCCGTCATGGGAATGCTGGATCGCAAGACTCGCGAAGTGCGAGCGATGGTGATTCCGAACGTGAAACGCGAGACGTTGCAGACACAGATACTCAAGCATTGCGGCTTCGCAACCAAGGTCTACACAGACAGCGCGATCGGATATGAGGGACTAGACGCGCAGCGATTCATTCACAAGACGGTGAATCACGCGACTGAGTACGTTCGCGGCGAAGTCTCGACGCAGGCAATCGAGAATTTCTGGAGCTGCCTCAAGAGAACGTTGCAAGGAACCTACGTTGCCGTCGAACCGTTCCATCTCGACTTGTATCTCAGTGAACAGATTTTCAGATTTAACAATCGACTCGGCAAGCATGACGGCGAGCGGTTCAGCAAGGCGCTCGGCATGGTCAATGGCAAGAGGCTTACATGGAATACGCTGACCGGGAAGGAGGGGGCCTCTGCTTAGGGGCGCTTTGCGGGGGCGTACTTGTATCGGGTATGACTTGAAAACTTCCCGTTTTTGGCTTGAGCGCGAGTTTCCTGGATTTGTGCTGGAGAAGCCGAGAGGACGGAAGCCAAAGCCTTTGTGAAGTTATCTTTGAGAATTTCGGAAGATCGGACTGGCTTAGATTTCCTCATAACGTCTAGGGTAACCTGATCTCTTGGGCGTTGCAATTGAAACCCTCATGCGTTAGGGTTCCTTTAAACAGACCGGGTGCCTTTCGGCACCCCGATCTGCTCCGTGAGGAAGCGTGGCATAAACCCCACCTCCCTTCTCTTGGCATCACCCCTGTTCAGTTTTGCGACGGTTCGGGGGTGATTCCCAAGCTTCAGTTCTGAATTCGCTCGTAAACTCCTATCTGACCTCCTACTCCACCGCGCACTCTCCGAAATTCTGGAGTCTCGCTCTGACTCAAGACATAAAGAGCATCGCGAACCGTTTTTCGCGGATCACTCGACGAAAACTCGAAGTCCTCTTGTTTGAGTGCTGCTACCACGTCATCGCATGTAAACTGCGCAGGAAGGGTCAATGCGCGAATCGCATCCCGAATTCCATTTCCATTTTTGAACCCAACGGGGGGAATAAACGGAGCAGCGGACACAAACTCATGTCGATTCCCGTTTCTCAAGAGGGCAACTAACGAAGCAAGATCGGGATCTCGCAGCAACTCTAGGAATTTCGCGACCTTCTCTGCTCTCTGTTTTTCAGCCTTCTCAAGTAGAACTGCAAATTCGTCCTGCATGGCTCTCACCCTATCGACCTCCGCGCGATCCTACGCGACTAATGGAGGTATTACGATCGTATAGCTACGCGACCAAGGCCGCGCAGCGCTCCGCGCAAATAAGCGGTGGATAACTGGTCGTTTATTTACTAGGCTGATTCTGGGGATGGGGAAAAAGAAAGATGGAAAACGAGAAGGAAGAACCTATCTTGCCGGAGCCAGAGAAGGAATCAATGCCAGCAAAGAAGCCTGAGGATGCCTTGGAGCCGCACCGGGAGGCTTGGGATCGAGTCAACGAAAATTTCCGAAAAAACCCGGACTGGGAAGTTCCTTACTAAGTGTCCTTGGGTTAGCCAAGTCAATTATTGCCTTTACGGTGTTGGTTGTGCTGTAAATATTTCCAACGAAATGGTTTAGCCGCAGATATTTCTCAGAAAAGGACTTACGGCGACTGGAACTGGGTCGAACAGTTTCCATCGGTCGAAGGCCAATCGAGGTCGTAGATGAATCCATTGTGCGCCGAGGCGGGGAAATTACATGCAAAGCAGGCGCAGGAATCGGCCGTTTGATTTCATGGGGATACATCGAAAACCGAAAAAGAGGGGCTAGACATAACGAAGTCGCCACTTGCTTCATCCTGGTCTCTCAGGGGGATGGATGAAGGAGGCGTTCTTCGCCGTCTCCGTTATACTTCTTCACAACCCGATCATGAAGCGCCACGTCCTCATCTTCGGACTGGTCGGCGGCCTGCTCATCGCCACCCTCCAATACACTGAATACCGCTTTGTCGTCATCGAGCACTCCGTCGAGCTCTACGGCGCGCTGGTCGCGATTCTTTTCGCGGCCTTCGGCATCTGGCTCGGGCTGCGCATCACGCGCAGTCGGGTGGCGATCCGCGAAACCATCCGCGAAACAGTCGTGGTGAAGGAAGTGCTTGTCCCCGCGGAAGCCCCCGCCGCCTTCGCGCCCAATACGGTCCCCTTCGCGCCGAATACGTCGCAGCAGCTGACCCTCGGCATAACGCCACGCGAGCTCGAAATCCTCGCCCTAGTCGCCCACGGCCTAAGTAATCGTGAGATCGCCACGCAGCTTTTCGTCTCTGAAAACACCGTGAAGACCCACTGTGCCCGCGCCTTCGACAAGCTGGGAGCCGCCCGCCGCACCCAGGCCGTCCAGCGCGGCAAAGAACTAGGCCTGCTGCCGTGACCGCGTTCTGCGCAGCCGCAGCATCACCCGAAAGCACGATTTCCGCCCCATTTCTCAAAAAATCATTCGAAAGAGTGACGACATCCGGCCCCGTTCCACCGCATGGTGACTCCATCCTCGCTCGATCCTCACTAGAAACAGGAGCCTCGCATGAAGAAAACCGTCCTCACCTTCGGCCTTATCGCCGGCGTCATGATCTCCGTCCTCATGGACGGCTCGCTTCTGCTCGCCAACAAGATCGGCTCTGGCCACAACAGCATGGTTCTCGGCTACACCATGATGGTGGCGTCGTTCCTGCTGGTCTACTTCGGCATCCGCAGCTACCGCGACAACACCCTGGCCGGCCAAATCTCCTTCGGGCGCGCCTTCGCCTGCGGCATCCTGATCACCCTCATCACCACCGTCTGCTACGTCGCCACGTGGGAGATCCTCTACTTCAACTTCATGCCCCACTTCATGGACAGCTACTTCGCCGCGCAGATTCACAAGGTCCAGTCTTCCGGACTTGACCCCGTCACCACCGCCGCGCAGGTCGCTCGCATACAGCACTCTCAGCAGCTCTACCAGAACCCCTTCGTCAATATGGCCTACACCTTCATGGAGCCCCTGCCTGTCGGCCTTATCATTACTCTCATCTCCGCTGCCGTCCTTCGCCGGAAAGCCACTGTCGAACCAGCCGCGGCTCCCGCAGCCATCACCCCATAAATCAAAGGGCCGGGCCGTAAGCTCCGACTTTCCGTCTTCTAAAATGTCAAATGGTTCTCACAGGAGGGTGCATGGTTTCAATCACTGGCTTTGGCGGCATATTTTTGCGAGCGGATGATCCAAAGGCTCTATATCAATGGTACGAGCAGCATCTGGGCCTGGCGAAGGCAGACGGAGCTTTCTCCTTTCCTGCCCCAACGCAACACGCCCAGGTCATCTTCGCCCTTTTCAAACAAGACAATGACTACTTCCCTCCGGCACAGAAAGCAATGATCAATCTCCAGGTGGACGACCTCGACGGACTGCTGGACCGTTTGATAGGCGAAGGTGTCACCGTCGACGAAAAACGCGAAACCTATGACTTCGGAAAGTTTGGCTGGATCACCGATCCGGAAGGAAATCGCGTCGAGCTTTGGCAGCCTGTCGCAACTGAATGATGCCGAGGCGCCCTCTGGTCACGTGGACGGTCAGCTTAAAACACGTGGCCTAGAGAGAAGAACCATGTGGCGTGGCCGGTGTCTCCGACACTTCCGCCGAGGAATACAGGCCCAAAGGCGGTACGGACGAGTATGCCCGCCGCTCCGTCATTGGGAAGTTTGCTCACGCCCGGAGCGTTGTACATTTTTCCGATCTCATAAAGGGCCATGGCATAGACGCCGCCGCCCACGAACGGCGGGAGGGCTATCAAACGGTGCATGTAACCGGGCCGGAAGAAGAAGTACTGATCTCCGCGCACTTCATTGGTGCCATAGGCCAGGAGTCCCGCCGTCCCGCCGAGGAAGTACTGAGGAATGCCGGTCTGCTCGTAGCCCAGAGTCGTTCCACCTTGAGCCACCAGAAAGACGGAACTTGCGGGGGATATGGGTTTGAAAAACTCGGTTTTCATCTCCAGATTTGGAAATGCGGAGGGTGCTCCCGGGCTCTTATCAAAGAAGTGGAAATCCACTTGCCCGAAATAGCCAGCCGTTGGAACGATCGGCTCGTCCAAGTGATCGGTGACCAGGCGGAATCGCGTATCGCCTACTCCGCCCTTGACAGATGAGAATTCCGGAGTGCCCAGCTTCAGGGTTGCATTCAGATAGCCGACTTCATATCCGGCACGCACCTCGCTGAATCGGTCGAATGAGTATCCGAGGTCAACCCCGCCGCCAGCTCGAACGATGCGGTAGTCAGCCTGCGGATTGTTATAGGAGTAAATCCACTGCCCCGCGTTGCTCACATTGATTTGCGGAGCATAGAACCACTTGGAGGTTTGCGTAAATCTCCTGTAGTACTCGGAAGAAATTCCATAGGTATTTCCAAGCGCAAAATCCGTGCGCCATTCCGAGCGGAAGCCTCCGAAGTCGAGAAACGTCAATCGACCTCCCAAGGTGTAGGTGACGTTGTCGGGCTCGGTGCCATCAATGCTGAAGGCAATCTGCAGAATCGGGGGCGCGTTGTTCCTCTCACGGACATTGACCAGCAGACCCGTTTCGTTGCCCACCTGGGTCAAACCATAGGATGCACTCGAGAATCTCCCAATGCCGGTCAGACGGGTGAGACTGGTATCGAGCTTTTTCGTGTCGATCGGCTGGTTCACCATCGGCTGGAGAAACGTCTCGATCTTCTTGTTCAGAAATGGTGAGCTGCCCTCCACTTTCACAAATTGCGGAGCAGGCGCCGGTCCTCTTTTGCGCGCGTCGCGTTGGGCCACGTATTCGTCCCAATCCGCTTGATTAAGCGCATAAGGCTGCAAGATCTTGGCCTTTTCTTCTGCCGCCTCCATGCCCTGTTGGATAAGTGCATTGGCCTGATTGAAGTCCAAGGCGGTGAATTTCTGAACATCCACTTTGACGACGATGTCGGCAGCCTCCATGCCTCGAACTTCCGAAGCTGCGGAACTGATGGTGATGGATCGTCCGAGAACACTGAAGAGAGATTGAATATCGTCCGCAGTTGTGGGGGAAACCTGGAGATGAATCGCGATGACGACGTCGGGGCCCATCTCGCGTACCAGGTCCGTGGGAAGGTTGTCTACCAATTCGCCATCCACGTATAAATTGTCTCCGTCGCGGATGGGAGCGAAGATTCCCGGCAGCGACATCGTCGAGCGCATTGCCAGACCAATCGGACCGGTAGAGAACTCATGCGCCTTTCCTGAAACCAACTCGGTGGCAACGCAGCGGAACGGGATGGGCAGGTCATCGAAAGATTTGACGTCAGAGTAGGCCAGCGTTTCGCGGTCGATGAGGAGACTGATCTGATGTCCAGCATTCATTCCGGAGGGGAGCGACGCCCCTTTTTTGAAGCCGATGGCCAAGGTGCTTTGAACCTGGCGCGCGTCCTCTTTGCGGCGGAAGGAGAGGTCTTGATAGGGGGTTACGCCACCGAGGAGCAGCGGCCAATCCATACCTTTCACGGTTTGTTCGATCTGATCGGGGCTGTGGCCCGTGGCGTACAGGCCTCCCACGAGGCCGCCCATACTGTTTCCGGAGAGGTAATCAATGGGAATATGGTGCTGCTCAAACCACCGGAGCACACCGATGTGAGCCAGTCCGAGCGCACCGCCGCCTTCGAGGGCAACTCCGACTTTCATCCTCTTGGGAGGTGCCGCTGGATCGCTTTGCGCAATCGCACCGAATGAACACACGAGGGTCGCGAACAGAGTGAGTCCGATTTTAAAGAAATGGCGATGAGAACGAATCATGGCGAACTCCGGTTTCTTCAATCTCAATTCTTCTCAGAATCCGACTCGGCCAACACGAATCAACGATGAGAAATCAGGAGAGAGATTTGCCGCCTGGGCAGCCGCGTTGATGTGCTCACGTTGCTTCAGCTCTGGAAATGGAAGCCCCCCCGTGACCAATCGTCCCCGGTTATAGAGCAACTCATCCATGGAGCCGTTAAGTATGAATTGGTAGCTCCAGGGTTGCGGATTGTTTATGTCGGCAGCGAGCGGTTTCTGGAGAGTCGTTGTGCAATTTCTTGTCAGCTCGTTATACCACTCGGGATGATCTTTCAAATTGTTCAGATAGTTGACATAGGTGAGAAACATGGCCCGCGCTACCTCCGGCGGCACGTTTACGCGGTACATGTATACCTCTTCATCTTTGCGATAATTCGTACGCAGCCGAATAACATCGCGCTCGTCGGCCGCAACAAAGATCAGCCCGTACTGGCGAAAGAGTCCATGAATTGTTGAATATTCCTGACCGGGCCGGTAGCGCGCTTCAATCGAAAATGCGACATGGTCGTTGTTGCCAAATTGAAAACTGGCAATTGGGTGACTGGCAAAGCTTAAGCCCCAGTTCGTCAGGAAAAAGTCGACGGCGCGAATCTGGGAAAGATAGAGGGTCCGTTCGGTCCAGCAATTCGAGTACTCTGTTTCAGTCTGGTAGTCGCAGTTGCGCAGATTGTGAATTGTGACTCGATCGCCGTCTATTTCAGCCCAGGCTGTTCGAGCGACATCGTCTTGCCAATCGCCATCGTTCGAGGGTTTGAGGGTGAGCCACCATTGGAGTACGCAAAAGAAACTCACGAGGCATAAGATCGCTGTCCAACGCGACGCCTTGAACTTAACCAGAATTGCGATGATCCCCGATATATAGATCAAGGTCAGTGGTATGCGCAATGAGGAGACTCTGAAATCGAAGTAAATGGCCGCCGTTGCCCACAGAATGAGCAGCGCGAGAACGAACCAAAGAGCCGCAATCGCAAATGTGCGCAGGACTCGAAACCAACGGGGTAATGACGCAGAGGAACTTGGCGGGCGTATGCTCTCGCTCTCACGACCGAAGACCATTAAGAATCCCTTTCAGCGCTACCGATTTCCCGCGGCATGAAAGCTCGATGTGGGAGCCGCCCACGGCTTGGAATCATCCGGAATGTTTCGCCGGAAGGGCCGCGAAGAAAGTCATATGCACTTGCGCTCAATCCGCTGGCGATTGTGGCGAATCTACGGCTGACGCAGTTCTTTGGCTACTGGCAATATTTACAGGTGGGCGGAGAACGGTGCCGTGGATTTTGGCGATGCGCCTGAAGTTTTGGCACACAGAGCATTATTGGCTCTGAGAAGCGGGTTCTGAAACGGCTGGGAGTTTTAGAGGGTTCATGTTTTCGGGCGTGAGAAGCTGCGCTTGTTTGAGATTGATGGGATAGCGGCCCCATCCGAGGTAGTCGACGACGATTACCGCATCAATGTAAGGACTGATAAAGAAAAAGGGAACGACGTAGCCGGATGTGATGAGGGACATGGCAATGCTTTTATTCGCATGGCTGTGGCGGCGATTGCCCGGAACCTGCCGGATATCGAACACAGTCAACTGCATTTCGGGATGCTTGCGCGCGTATCGCACGAGCTTGTAGGCAACCTGCCGGGGCGTGGTGATGCCACCATCGGGAAGGATGCTGCGGTGGATTGTGCCGGGGAAGTAGAAATTCAGAATACTGGCTGTCCAATCCGCACAATTGCCGTAGAGCAAATTGAAGTGAGAGCGGTTTGGATCACCATTCAGACGAGCGATGAGCGCGTCATCCTGCTCTGCGGTGGTGGCGAAGCGGAAGGCATAGATGCGCCGGTCATAGGCTGCGCCAACGAGCTGGCTCCAGCCTCTTTTTCGATCGCCACCGCGGGGAACGTCCTTGCCAAGTATCAGCAGGTGAGGGTCGTGGTATTTCTCTCGCAAGCGGATGACGGTGTCGTGGTCCACGCGCGACGGGACCTCGGAGGCGGTCTCGACGGAATAGAGATATGGGATCAGGGGCGTCGCCAGCCAGTCGTAGTGGGCGACTCCCTGATAGCGGGTGATGACAGCGCCGAGTTCTCCGGGTGCGCACCGACGCAGCCTCATGGGGGTTTCGGCGCAGATACGCTCAAAGTACATCGCGTCGTGGCCGGTGGGATTCAGAAAACCAAAGAATCCGTAGGACTCTTCCATCAACATGGCGGCCTGGGCATGGCTCCTCGTGCAAGCAAGCGAAAAAAGGAGAGCCGCGAGAACGAGTTTGAGTCCGCATCGATTGCGCAGCAGGGGCATGGCTACCTTTTGGGCCGGTTGGAAATTTGCTATTTGCAGTATGCGCCGTGGAAGCGCCCCAGGCTGACGCCGCAATCAACTTACGTCGGCTAAGGCACAACCGAACAGCTTGGGGAAAAAGGCCGAGTTTCGAGAGGAATGCTGGAAGAACGCCATTCGGGTCTAAAGCCCGCATTCATTCTGCACCACTTGCGGCATGACTCAAGCCACCCCACGGACGCACCCGTTACAGGACAGGCGCGCAAGGCGTTCTTCCGCGGACCTGTGACATCGTGCGCTCACACAACTCAGCGACGACACCCTGCAATTCGCGTCAGGCTACTTCTGCGGGAATGACGGAAGCGCAGAACGGGAGCTGGACTTCGAAGGTGCTGCCTTTGCCTAATTTGCTGGTGACTTCGATGCGGCCGAGGTGCTCTTCGACGATGCGGCGGACCAGCGAGAGGCCGAGGCCAGTGCCGTTGCTTCGAGTCGTGTAAAAGGGGCGGAAGATCTGCGACATCTGCTGGTCGGACATGCCGCGGCCGGTGTCGCTGACGGTCACGATCGCGCAATCATCTCTCGAACTGATGGCGATGGTTATGGTGCCGGGGCCGTCGATGGCCTGCACTGCATTCAAGAGCAGATTGAGAATGACCTGATGAATCTGGTCGCTGTCGTGCTCGACTTCGGGGAGGTCGGGAGCCTGTTCGAGTTCGATCTTGATGGGACGACTGAGAACCTGCTGGCGGGCAAGCATCACAGCGTGCTCGACGGTTGTGTTGAGATTACTGCGCATCATCTGGGGCGGATGGGGGCGAGCGGTTTCGAGGAGATCCGTAAGAATGCGATTGATCTGGTTGATTTCGAGACGAACGTCCTTGACCATGGCTCGGGCGGGGCTGGACGCGGGCAGATCGCGTCCGATGATGTCGATGACGCCGGCGATACCGGCGAGCGGATTGCGAATTTCGTGAGCCAAGCCGGTTGCCAATTCGCCGAGCGTGGCCAGGTGCTCTGCGCGTGACATCTGTGTGCGATGCATGGTCTCAATCTCCTTACGGCTCTCGCGTAATTGCTGCATCATGTAATTAAAATTTCGGCCCAAGTCACCGATTTCGTCGTTGCGGCGGGAAAAGCTGACAGCGACATCGAGATCGCCGGTGCTGATCAATGCCACCTTCTCCTGCAGTTCGAGCATCGGGCGCTGGATCAGGTAGGCCAGCACGCCGATCGACACACCGCAGATGATGACGGCACCCGCTCCGGCAAGCATGATGACGGCGTGGCGCTCCGGAACGCCCAGGGAGACGGTGGCGACGGTGAACAGGAGCAGCCCCGCCAGCAGCACCAGGACTACGGGCAGGATTGCCTTGATCTGCCAATTGACTCGAACTTGATGCATTCAGCAATCCTCAGCAGGATGGGCAGTGACCCGAGCGAAAACTGCGCCTCGTTCGATGCCGACAGCGGTGCGCTGCGGGAATTATGGCGTAGATGTCCGTGGAGTCTTGCCCGCTTCCACCTACGGATATGCAAGTAATGCGCCAGAAGAGTTGGGAAGTCTAAATTCTATGCTAGGAAAGACTTAGTCGGCAGTTCGGTTACTTAGGTGGTGGCCGGTCTGGGCTAAATCGCGCAAAAGGGCAGCGCGAAGGCGGGGATTTGACGCATTGGGCATTAGGACAGGCCAGGGGCGAAGTCAGTGGATGGGGGATTTGGCGGAAGAAGGTGAGGCAGAACGCCCATGGTGTGTTTTAAATCACAGTCACGCGGCTCGTTTCAATTTGTAATCAGGCCAGCGAACTTGCTGAGGCGCAGAAAGTTGGGCGCAGTAAGGAATGGATGGACGTCCTTACGGGTTACGGCAACGTTCGTGCAAGAAGCACTGGCAAAGAGATCCTATGAATCTGTTCCCCCGTCGCGCACGGTTCTGCAGAGTGGTTGCCGGCCTGGAGCGCCGCTTGTCCCGGCTGGGCGGTCTGGTCTGCGTTGGTTTGATGATGTTGCTTGCGATGCGGGCGACGGCGGCGGTACACCCAGTGCCGCTGGACAAGAATACTGACCCCAAGAAATGTCTTGAGTGCCACGACGACAAAGCGAAGCACAAGTTTGTGCACTCGGCCATGCAGGGGGGCTGCCTGGGCTGCCACGAGATCCGGGTAAACAAGGACGTGACGCGCGTGAAGCTGATTACGGCCACGCCGGTTGCGCTTTGTATCAGCTGCCATGCGGACAAGAAGGCTGCGGACATCAAGGGCACGGTGCATCCGCCCGCGGTGCGCGATTGCTTGACGTGCCATGACGCGCACTCGAGCGACAACAAGAATCAACTGCTCAAAGCTGAGTCAGGCGACGAGAAAGAAAATCTTTGCCTGAGCTGTCACCAGACGGGGCTCCATGTATCAGACAAGGGCAGCCGCCATGCCGCGCTGGATATGGGATGCGACACCTGCCACCTGACGCATAAGACCGGTGCCGAGCCGACGGAGGAGAATCGCTTCAATCTGACGAAGGCGCCTCCAGCGCTGTGCGTGGACTGCCACGATCCGAAGGATGCCGAGCTTCAGAAGAAGCATTCGAACCAGCCTTTCGGCACGGCGAATTGCGTGCAATGCCACGATCCGCACCAGTCGGACTCGCCGAAGCTGATGGCGAAGTTCCAGCATGCGCCGTTCCAGGGGAATGGATGCGAAACGTGCCACCAGCCGGCAAAGGACGGGAAAGTGGTGTTGGTGCAGGCGGATGTAAAGGCGCTGTGCGTGACGTGTCACGAAGACAAGGCCAAGCAGATTGATTCAGCCAAGGTGCCGCATCCGGGCGCGGCTGGCGATTGCACCGATTGCCACAATCCGCACGCCAGCAGCCAGCCGGGGTTGCCGAAGAGCGACGCAGTGACGATTTGTCTTGGTTGCCACAGCGACATCGACGATTTGCGCAAGAAGTCGGTGCATCATCAGCCGGCGTTTGCGGAGGGTTGCTCGACTTGCCACACGCCCCATGGCGGCGACAACGATCATCTGCTGCGGGCGAAAGGCAATGCGCTGTGCCTGGAGTGTCACGGGCCCGACTCCGTTGCGCAGAAGGATGAAGCGGATCACCTGCTGACTCTCTTTAACGGGACGGTGAAATTGCCCGATGACTACTACGTGAAGAACAAGGTTCCGATTTTGCCGCTGCGCTATGGGCTAGGGCATCCGGTGGACTATCACCCGGTTTCCGATGTCATGGACCCAGCCGATCAGAGCAAGGTGAGGACGCCTCTCAGTTGTCTTTCGTGCCATCAGCCGCACGCGTCTGCGCAGCCCGATTTGCTAGTCAATGACCAAGTGAACAATATGGCGTTTTGCGACAACTGCCACAAGAATCGGCTCAATATGAAGGACACCATTCAGCCCGGGAAATAAAAAGCTGCGCAGGACGCAGGCGCCGCGCGAGCGCTCTGCAAGGCGCAGGCATGGAGATCAAGATGTATCGCTTCCTCCTCAATTCGATTCGGAACCGCAACTGGTTCGCCATTCTGCTTCTGCTGACGGTGGGGCTGATGTTTCCATCAACCTCTCATGCAAGCAAGAAAAAGAAGGCTGATACGGCGCCCGCTGATGCGGCGGGACCGCGGAAGTTTGGTTTTGACCCGACGAAGCTGGTGTGGCCGAGCCCGCCCAACATCGGGCGTATCCATTGGGTCGACTATTTTGCAGGGGCGAAGATCGACTACACCCCAGCGGCAAATAGCAAGCCGAAGGCGAGCTGGATGGACCGGTTGGCAGGTGGGCAGTCGGACGCGGAGAAGATCAATCCCAAGACCTTTCCGTTTCAGATGATCGGACCGTATGGGATTGCAATTGATTCCAAAGGCCTGGTGTACGTGGCCGATCAGAGGGTCGGCGCGGTTTTCATTTTCAACACCGAGACTCGCGATTGCCAGATGATCCGAAACGGCCTTGAAGCCCACTTTGGGTGGATCAATGGTCTGGCCATCGACGATGATGACCGGCTCTTTGTCTCCGACGGCAAGATGCACCGTGTGCTGATTTTCAATACGAAGCACGAGGTGGAGAACCAGGTTTCGGAGGGGTTGGTGGATCCCGTGGGGCTGGCGATCGACACGACGAACCGCTTTCTCTATGTTGTCGACACCCAGCAAGACCAGGTAATTGTGTACGACGCGGACTCGCTGAAGTTGTTGCGGCGGATCGGAACGGGCGGCAAAAATCACTTCCTGACAACGCCGGGAGATTTCGGAGCGCCACAGGGCGTGGCCGTCGACGGGGATGGGAATGTGTACGTGACCGACACGCTTAACAATCGCGTGGAGATTTTCGATGCGGATGGGAACTTTGTCAGCGAGTTTGGCAAGCATGGCGATGGGCCGGGATATTTCGCACGTCCCAAGGGGATCGCGGTCGATAGCGATGGGCACATCTGGGTGGCCGACCAGATGGAGGACCGGCTGCAAGTGTTCAATCGCGAAGGGCAGTTACTGACGTATGTAGGGACGAGTCACGGAGAGCTGCCGGGCCAGTTCAAAGCCCTGTCGGGAGTAGCCATCGACAAGCAGAACCGAGTGTTCACCACCGAACAGGAGCCAGGGCGTTTGCAGGTCTTCCGTTATGTGACCGATGCGCAGGCGGCGGACGAGAAGGCGAAGAAGCAGGAAGAGTTGCAGAAGGCGGCCGATCGCAGGCAGAAAGCCGCGTCGCAGCCGCAGGCGAAGCCCGCAGAAACTTCTCCTCAGAAAACGCCCGATACGGCTCCTCAAAATAGCGGTGCTCCGACGAAGGCTCCTGGGCAGTAGGGGAGCGGAGAAACTCTTCTGACAGCTTGCGGAAAATGGCAGGTTTCGAGGAGAACGTTCGAAGAACGTCCCTCAGGGGCGCTAAAGCTCACATTCATTCTGCGCCACTTGCGGCATGACTGAAGTCAAGATTATTCACTTGACGAAGGGAATGCCGAATGATTCAATGGACGCCTGAGCCGCCCTATGAAGATAATTTTAAGCGGCTTCCACAGAGGAAGCAGATGACTATTGCGATTGCCCTGAGTGCTCACAATGGCGTAGTGGTAGCAGCCGACACGCAAGAGAGCACCGGTGACTATATGAAGGGCGCAAAGGGCAAGATGGCGTGCTACTACGCCCGCGATAAGGATTGGGTAGAGAGTTGTATTGTCGCGGGTGCTGGAGACTCTGGATACGTTCAGGCTCTCATCGAGGAGTTGGGGCAAACCTACCAAGCCGCAGACCCTAATATGCAGATTCATTCCATGGAGAAAAAATCACCTCCATCCCTTCAATCCGAATTTCGTGACTGCGTAAAGAAGTTCTACAAGGAGCACATCATCCCTTTTGCCGCATATCCAGAGCGAAAGAGGCCAGATGTGGAAATGCTAATTGCTTGCCAGCGCAAGGTGATGACAGGCATTTTTACGACCGAAAAGACCGTCGTCAACTACTCACCCACTTATAAAGCAGTGGGATTCGGCAGTACGTTCGCAGAACTATTTCTCGGGAAGTTATGGGGCGGAATGTCTATAGACCAAGCCGAAGTCCTAGCAGCTTATGTCGTCTTTATGGCGAAGGAGTCTGTAGAGTCGTGCGGAAAATTCACAACGATGGCTACCATTCGGCATCCGAAGATTGAGGATTCTCCGAGTGGTAATCGCTTGCTGCCGACAACAGAAGCTAGATTCATCCAGCCGACAAAGATAGAAAAATGGGAGCATTCGTTTAAAAAGAAATGGTGGAAAGCCGAAAGAGAAAAGGTCATTTCTATGGTAGACGAAGAACTTTCGGAAGATGTGGCCACCTAAGCGGTCAACTGTTCGAAAGTAAGTGGATCAGCAGTAACCATGTGCCGTAGCGTGTCGATAAAGATTGTTTTGGAGTGACGACGATTAAACCGAAACTCCATCTCTTGAAGGTAGGCTTCCAGATGTTTTGCAGAAAGCCGATGCCACGAACCGATGATGCCGCGCTTCAGCAAACTAAAGGCGCTTTCAACGGTGTTCGTGTACACGTCCCCATCAACGTAGACCTTCGCTTTATGCCTGATTGTCTTGTGGCGCTCTGTCAGCCCAATCTTCTTCATTGCGGTCGGGTAAGAGTTGTATTCATCGGTCACGATCACGTCCACGTCTTCGCTGACATTCTCTTTGATGTACTGAGCCAGTGTGCCGCTCTTTACATCGTCGGCATGGAAGAAGCGAACATCCCCACCACGTTGACGAAGGCCGACGACAATCTGCTTTGTGCTCTTACCGTGCCCAGCTTTGTCCTGATGGCCGTGTTGGACTCCGCCGATGAACGTCTCATCCACTTCAACCGTCCCATACAGCATCGTCTTTTCCGCCGTCGCCATGGCCGCGCGTATCCGATGGCAGAGATACCATGCGGTCTTGTAGGAACCTTTGTTCTGGCCCCAGAGAGTCCGCTTGAGTTGCGATGCGCTCATACCTTTCTTGGCTTCGCAGATCAGGAGCACGGCAAGGAACCATATCGGCAGCGGCAAATGCGAATCGTGAAAGATCGTGCCACTCATCACCGTGAACTGGTACTGGCACATCGAGCACTCGAAACGCGCCCAGTCCTTCATTCGAGAGATGCGGTGATCCTTACAGCGAGGACACGCCACCCCTTCAGGCCAGCGGAGCCGTTCAAGCAATTCGCGGCACTTCTCATCGGTCGAAAACATCGTATTTACTTCAGGGAGAGTCATGACTGAGCCTCGCAAACCAACGTCGCCATTACAACGTGTTCCGACCCGAAAATTGGTTGCGAGCATAAAGCAGGATTTGAAGAGAATGCTGAAATCTTCTCCGCCTGCGAAACCAAAGAAAGGGAAGGAGTAACGGCTACCATGAATACATCTTACCGAAACCGTTACCCTTCGTCAAGTGAATAATCTTGACTGAAGTCATGCCCTGTTACAGGGCTCAAGCCTTGGCAATGGGCTGTTCTTTCCGGGTGGCCCAAAGCGCTCCAATCCCGGAAGAAAAGTCGACATTGGCCGTGCTTTAGTCCTGAATTCGATTTTGGAGCCATGCGGAGCACGTTCCCGCGGAGCCGGGCGCGGTAATCCAAGGTAACCTTCGCCTCGAATCGAACGAGCTACTGCGTGTGCAACTCCCGAAGGATTTTCGATTTAGCGCGTACAGAATAGGCTTTTGAATGGGACGGGCGGCCTTGCGCCGTTCTGCCTCTGCGGAGCTCGCCGCGCAGACGGTGGCTTCGCAGGACACGGGCCGATTACGCCTCACCTGGTCGTTCCGGCCCGCGTTCCAAGGTAGACCGGAAGCGACGGAAAGTTCGAAGGGCGACAACCAATGAGCTCGAATGAGCAAAGGCCGGAGCCGAAAACGAGGTTTGCCGCGGTTGCGGAAAACGGTACCGGAACCAAGAACGGCGAACAGATAGAACTTCGCCGGGTTGAGTGTTTCTTGACGGAGTCGCTATTCAAGCGAATTCTTCGGCGAGTCTTTCCTGATCGGCGCAAGCAGGAACGCTTGCCGGTGCCACCGCTAGTGGGTTATCTGGGAACTGCATCTTCGTCGAAGTCCTACGACCTGGGAGATATCAGCCTGACGGGATTCTGCCTGCTCACCGATGAGCGCTGGATTCCGGGAACCGAGATGCCGATCACCCTGCAGCGGACGAATCTGCCGTCGGAAAGCGATATTGATTGCTTCACGGTGCAGGCGACGGTGGTGCGGTGCGACAAGGACGGGGTGGGATTCTCGATCGTTCTGTGCGAAGAAGACTCCCTGGCTGCGTACGGCAATCCGCTGCGGGTGAAATGGGTAACGCACGCGCAGATGGAGCAGTTTCTGCAGCGTCTGAAGGAGAATCCGGCGCCCCAGGAACCCCCGGCGGAACAGCCGATACCGGCAGAGTCGACTGCCAGTGCGCGGGCGAAGGCACGAGCGCGGTTGAATGCTGCCTTCGAGGGCGGGCGCTGACGGATAGATTTGCTGATGGTTCGTGCGATTGGGCGTGAGCGGACTGATTCAACCAGAATATTCTCCAAACTTTAGGAACGACTTCCCTGAAATTCCGCGAGGATTCGTGTGCCGGGCAGACGTGTCTTCGACGAAAATAGCAGCAACTTCCCTGGAGTGAGAACTGAAGCTGTTGTTCGCCTGGAGCGTGCAGCAGGGTCAGGGGATTATGTCGCGAATGAACCTTATGGGGATTGCTATTGCAGGGCTGGCGGTGACGCTGAGTGTGCAGGCCTGGGGACAGTTCCAAGAACCAACGAAAGAAGAGCTGCAAATGACAGCGGACGCTAAAGCTCCTGGCGCCAATGCTGTTTATCTCACCCTTGCAGACGATCAGGACAGCACGATCAGCACTCGCACGTACTACGAGCGCGTCAAGATTCTGACTGAAAAGGGCAAAGAGAGAGCAACTTTGCGTTTTTCGCACGATCCGAGCACGAAGTTTGAGGTCGAGGGGAGAACAATTCACAAGGATGGTGTTGTTATTCCGCTCACCGATACTCCAGCCGACTTGGTGGAATTCAAGAGCAAGGATACGCAAACGAATTCGCTGGTTTTCACGCTGCCGAGCGCGGAGATCGGCAGCATTCTGGAATACCGGGTGAAATTCAAATACGACGGTTTCGCCCCTTCTCCATCCTGGTTCATTCAGCAGGACATGTTTGTGCACCATGCACACTATTCGTTCAAGCACGGGATGCTTGGATACCTGGGTGTGACATACGTGGCACGGTTGGGAGGCGATGCGAAGGTGGTGGAGAGCAAAGACACCTACACGCTCGATTTGAATGACGTGGCTCCTTTGCCGGATGAGGATTTTATGCCGCCGCTGAATACGTTCAAGTGGCGGGTATCGTTTTTCAGCACCGATTTTAAGACGACACAGGAATACTGGGACGCTGCGGGGAAAGTCTGGGCGGGTTTCGTGCACGATTTCACCAACCCGACGGGCACGTTGAAGAAGGCCGCAGGAGAAATGGTCGCGCCGGGTGACTCGGAAACCGTGAAGGCGCAAAAGATATATGCCGCGGTGATGAAGCTCGAGAACACCGATTTCACACGCGAAAAGACAAAGGTGGAGCGGAAGAAAGAGAAGATCAAGGACATCCACAACGCACAGGACGTCTGGCGCGATCAAAGCGGAAATGGAGACGAGATTGCGCTGCTCTATGTGGCGCTCTGTCGTGCCATCGGATTGAACGTGGTGCCAATGATCGTGGTGGACAGGAGCCGCGCCTTGTTCGACGAGGGGGTTCTGAATTCGAGACAAATGGATGACTTCATCGCAGTGGGCCAACTCGACGGGAAAGAAGTGTATCTCGATCCGGGCCAGAAAGTATGTCCGTTTGGAATGTTGCATTGGAAACACTCGCTGGCGAAAGGCTTCCGTCAGACCGACAAGACCGCGGCGATGGTGACCACTCCGTCGCTCAGTTACAAGTCATCGACCATCACTAGAATTGCCGATCTCACAATCGATCCGTCGGGGGCAGTGCAAGGCACAGTTCGTCTGACCATGCAGGGCCAGGAAGCCATTTACTGGCGCCAGACTGCTTTGGAGAATGATGAGGACGAGGTTAAGAGACGCTGCAAAGAGTGGATCAGCGGATACCTGCCGGAAGGTGTGCAAGGGGATTTTGACCATTTCCAGGGACTCGCGGACTTCGATTCAAATCTGACGGCTACGGTGAGCGTGAGCGGAAACCTGGGAACGGTGACGGGGAAGCACGTCTTTGTCCCGGGGTCATTTTTTGAGGTAAGGAGCAAGCATCCGTTTGTGACCCAGGACAAGAGAACGATTCCCGTTGATTTGCATTTTCCGAGGACGGAGCAGGACGATGTGACGTATCGACTGCCGTCCGGTTACACGACGGAAGTCGACTCCAAGCCGAACTCGATTTATTGGCCTGATCACGCGAAACTTACGACTGCCACGACCGCCGGAGCCGACAGTGTGCATGTGATTCGCATGCTGGTATATAACTACACAATTCTTGGCGCAAATGAGTACGGAAATCTGCATGACTTCTACCAAAAAGTGGCGGCGGCCGATCAACAGCAAATTACATTGGCGAAGAGCGGGACCAACGCGGGCGGGAACTGAAATGAGCGGCGAGCGTCGAGTTAGGAGAAGTGAGTTGAGACAAATTCAGTGAGACGACCGTGTTCATGGGCAGGTCGAGACCTTTGAGCCGATACGATTCACAGATTCGCAACCGCCGCGCATGCTTATTGCATCTAAAATGGCACTATGACTCCTGGAATTTCCACGCGGCGGCACGCGAAAACTCCTCCTCCGGGCGAAACGGGACAAGAAGCGCTCTATTTGCGTTCGCTGAGCGAGCGCCAGGTTCCGGTGGCGGTAAAGCTGCGCGGCGGCGAGGTGGTGCGCGGGTGGATTGAATATTTCGATGATGGCATGCTGCGGCTGACACGCGAGGACAAGCCCAACTTGTTCATCTACAAGCACCAGATTGAGACGATTACCGAGACCGCCAAACGCCGCGGGCCACGGAATAGTGCGGACGGAAAACTGGCTAAGAAGGCCGGCGAGTGACCGAAAAGGCTGCCGGAACGATCGAGACGAAAATGACATGGACGCCGCAAGCCGCGGAGATTGCGCGGGAGGCGGGGGCACGGCTGCGCGAGTTTTTTGCGCAAGGGGTTGCCACCGAATACAAGGGCGACGTGGACGTGGTGACGGTGGCCGACCGGACGGTGGAGAAGCTGATCCGCACGCGGCTGGGCGAGGCGTTTCCCGACCATGGGATTTACGGCGAAGAGGGCACGCGCGAGCGGATGGAACAGGAGTTTCGCTGGTATGTCGATCCACTGGACGGAACGACCAATTTTGCGCATGGGTTTCCGCAATTTTGCGTGTCGCTGGGACTGGAACAGCGAGCCGCCGGGTTGAAGCCGGATGAGGATGGAACGATTCAGGCTGCAGTAATCTACGACCCGATGCGGGACGAGTTGTACACGGCAGAGCGGGGACGGGGCGCAGTGCTGAATGGCAAGCCGCTGCGGGTGTCAAAGACGCCGGATCTGGCCGAAGCGCTGGTGGCGACGGGATTTCCTAGCCGGAAGCGGCACCAGAGTCCGAACATCCACTTTTACCACGAGTTCACGCTGCGTTCACACGGGGTACGGCGGGCGGGTTCGGCAGCGCTCGATCTAGCGTATGTAGCGGCGGGTCGGCTGGAAGCGTTCTGGGAATTCAACCTGAATCCGTGGGATACGGCGGCGGGAGTTCTGCTGGTGACCGAGGCCGGTGGCCGGGTGTCGGACTTTGCGGGTGGAGCTTTCCGGCTGAACAGTCGCGAGGTGCTGGCGTCGAATGGGCTGATCCACGATGAGCTGGTGGGGATGTTTGAGGATATGTTCGCCGGGCGCGGTTTGACGCCGATTCCTACTCCGGAAGAGTTTGCGGCGCAGAGAGCGAAACGGTAGGCGGGGTTTCCGACACAAGTGGGACCCCTGGGATGGCGCACCCGGCCGCAAATCGCAAGAAGCAGATCCTTCACTTCGCCTTCCCCACGAACGCAGATCGTTCATGGGGCCCCAATGCGCTTCACTCAGGATGACACCTCCAGATAGTGCGCGAGACACTGGATCAAGGATGGGGCACCAGGCTGGCTTTGCTTCCCGACGTTGGATCATGGGAATTTGGAATCCCATTAGAGTTCGTGCTTTCCCACCCATGCCACGATAAAACTGCGCCATGGATGGGGCATCCGCTTCTCTGGGAGCTTGAGGTCTTTTGGAGCCAGGCGAGCCGATTCCCGCATGGCAAAACGCAAGGTCGCTGGGACGCAGTCAGGGCTTGGGGCCGTGTGCTACTATCAGCGTCGAGACTTCACTCTGTCGGAGAAATCAAGAAAATGGCTTATGTAATTGCAGAACCCTGTATCGGCACGAAGGACACCGCCTGCGTGGACGCCTGTCCGGTTGATTGCATCCACCCGAAGAAAGACGAGGCCGGCCACGGCGAGGCCGAGCAGTTGTTCATCGACCCGGTCGAGTGCATCGACTGCGGCGCATGCGTTCCGGCTTGCCCGGTGTCGGCTATCTTCGCGCAAGACGATGTGCCGGAGAAATGGGCGCACTTTACGCAGAAGAACGCCGAGCACTTCGGTCGGTAGCCTGGTTGTAGCGCAGAGTAGGTTGCGCGAGTTCAAAACGCGTCCGCTGCGGCGGGCGCGTTTGTGCGTTTGCGGAAGCTGAGGGATCGCAGGTGGCAGTGCTGACGTCAGAAGCCGTGGTGTTGCGCACCTGGCCGGTGCATGAAGCCGACCTGGTGGTCAGTTTTTTTACGCGCGACTACGGAAAGTTGAAAGGCGTGGCGAAGTCGGCGTTGAAATCGCGCAGACGGTTTGGCGGTGCCCTGGAGCCGATGACGCTGGCGCGGGCGTGGTTTGCAGAGCGGCCAAAGCAGGAGCTGGTGAGGCTCGATCAGCTGGAGATTATTCGCTCGCCGCTGTCGGCTCCAGTGGACCAGGCACGGCTGACAGTGCTGAGTTTTTTTGCCGAGGTACTGGACGAGATGCTGCCGGAGCACGATCCGCAGGAAACGGTGTTTCGGCTGATCGTGTCGGTGCTGGAACAGACGACGGTGGAGCATCCGTGGATGTCGCTGACGTATTTTGCGCTTTGGATGACGCGGCTGATGGGGTTGTTGCCGGACATCGCGCACTGCACGGCGTGCGGCGAAGTGCTGGTAGCGGGCGAAACAAGCTTCAACGCGTATGCGGATGGATTGTTTTGTCGCGTGCATCGTGCGGGAAACGCGAGCGAGTTGTCGGCGGACTCGTGGCAGATGGCGTTGAAGATGTTGCGGGCGCCGGTGGGGGCATTTGCGGGTGAGGTTTGGCCGCGGAGGCGGGGGCAGGATTTGCGGCGGTTTGCAATGCAATCGCTGGAGCGGCATATGGAGCGGAAGCTGAAGTCGGGAGAAATGCTGGGGCGGTTGGTGGGATGAGGGAAATGCAAAACTGATTTTGCATCGAAGATTGGGGCAAAGAATGATGGACAAGAACGGAATACTTATTGCGCTCTCAGAATCGGACAAGACGAAGTTTGGCAAGGAAGACTTCAATGCGCAGTCCACGCCGCAGAAGGTTTTCTCTTCGATCTGGGCAGTTGAGTCTGAGGTCAACAATGGCGGTTTTTCGCAATATTTCCTGAATGACAGCTGCGAAACAGCGGGATTCGTGGACAAGGCTCTGGATACGATTGGCGCGCCGCGCACTGCTGACATCTGCAGGCGTGCAATCGTCGCTGCATTTCCGTCCGGGCTTCCCGTCGATGCCGAGTCGATCAGCGCAGCGGCAGTTGAGTTCTCCGATGAGACGGAAGACGAGCTGAACGCTCTCGATGGCGAGTTCTATCAGTATCCTCATAATCTGACGGAATTGCTGTTTGCCTACGTGTCGAAGCACCCGGAGGAGTTTGGGAAGTTGCCGAAGCCCGACGATGCGTAAGGAATCAAGTGCTGAGGCCCGGGATCGATTCGCGGAATTTTCAGGGACCTTGCGGCCCCTGCTCCGTCCGGAGTTCGAGATCGGCGGCGGGGATCGTCACTGAGCCTATGCGGGCGGAGCTGTTGTCGACGACGAGGATGCGGAGGGAAGTTGTGGCGGGGTGCAGCTGTACGAGATGAGTGATCGGGACGCCGGTTCTCATCACTTCGCGGTAGGTGTCGGGGGTAAGGTTCAGATTCAGTGATTGGCCATCCACCTTTCCGCGAAGGCCGGAGTCGTCGCGCTGGATGAACAGGATGTCCAGATTGCCAAGCCGGCGTTCGTCGTGCTGATCCAGTGCTAAATCCGACGCGGAGATGGTCAGCTTGATCGTGGCACCTTCGCTGCCGGGAGTGACGATAACGCTCAGGGAGATCTCAGCGAGATCTGTAGATTGCCAAACGGCTTGCTGGAAGCGCTCTTTGAGGGTGTCGGGTTCTTTGGCGAAGAAGTAGCCGGAGCGATAGCGCAGGACAACGCCGTGTTTTTCCACGAGCTTCACGGTGATGGCGTGGTATCGGTTGTCGGCGGGGATGTCGGGGGAGAAGCTAACGAGATAGAGGGCGTGGCCTTCGTTGACGATGGCGGCGATGTTGGCGGCCTGATCGCCGGCACGGCGAATGATGCGACCCCCTGTGGCATCGGCGACCTGTTGTATAGGTTGTTGAATGGCGCGACTGTCGTCCTGCATCTGCGCAATATTGCGGCCGGGCGCCATTTCGCGGCCCGTGCTGCCACCGCCGAGCGCGGCAACATCGGTGGCGGCCTGGGTGAGTTCGACATTGCGGTGTTGGAGGTCTGCGGTTATCGCTCCGCCTTCGAGTTGCGAGGCGTCGAGGGGAAAGACGGAGACCTGGGCATCGTTCATCGCTTCGAGAGCGTGGCGGGCGGGATTGTCGAGGGAATCGGGGCCTCGCTCATTGCTGACGCCGCGATCCTGCCAGGTCGCGAAGACGTTGTCGCTGGAGATCCAGACGAGGTTCTTGCGTCCGGGAATGACCGCGAGGTGGCGGGCAACGGTGGTGAAGAGCATCATCGAGTCGCGGGTGGCGCTGTCGCCCATGTTGCGAAGCTGCGGATCGGAAACGTTTTGCAATGCCTGCTCATCGGTAGGGGTACCGTTGACTGCTGCAAGGTCCGCAGGATGCTGGAGCTCATCGGTTTGCTGGCGATTGCGCGACTCCTCTTGCTGCGCGCGTGCGATCGACTGGGCCGAGGGCGTCCATTTCTGCAGGGTTGCGATCAAAGCTGCGTGGTCGGATGTGGCCTCGGTGAGGATGCGGATGGATTTGCCCGTAGTGGTGTAGAGACCAACGCGTTCTCCGGGACGCATCGCAGCAAGGAATTGGAGAATCTGCTGGCGGATGCGATTCAGGTCGGGCCACGCGATGTGGGCTTCGTCAATGAGCAGGATTGTAGTGGGGACGTTTGTCGGAGCGGTTTCGTCGCGCACGGATTCATCGGCGCTATTGGTAAAGATCTGGGGCGAGACTGGCAACGCAGAGGGACTTGCTGGAATGTCGACGGCGGGAGGGGTGAAGAAACGAATCTGTTGTTTGCGGCCGTTGTCGTAGACTTCGAAGTCCTGTGCGCTGAGATCGCGGACGGGATAGCCTTTTTTGTCGGCGGCAAAGATGCCGATGTTGACGAGGTGCGAGGTCACTTTGAGCGCGGGTTTGCGATCGACAGATGCTATCTGGGCCGGGTCGCTTACGGAGCCGATGGTCATCTCGTGGGCTTGATTGGGTGGCTGTTGTGGAGACGGCGCAATGACGGCGGATGCGGATGGTGCGCTCGCGTCTGTTGAGGGTGCGGCTTCGGCCAGTGAAGCCGTTTGTGTAAATGCATCGACGGGAGAAGCCTGCTCAGGATGGACAACTGCCTCGTTCGGCATCGCGGGTGCGGTTTCCTGCGGGGAGACGATGCGCGCGGTTGTTTCGAAGTGGTGGTAGTTCTGGAAGTGGACTTCGTTGAGAAGCAGCTTTGAAGTTTCTTTCTGTGCGTTGATGTCGGGCGCTACGGCAATGGAAACGCTTTTGACGGGGCAGGTAAATTCCTTGTCGCCGATGTGGACGATTCCGAATTCGACGGCGATATCGGCGCGACCGATCGGATCGTCATGGGTGAGATCGGCCTGGATGACGAGGCGCGCGATTGTGCCGGTGTCGGGATTGATCGAGAGAGTGCCGTGATAGCCGACGGCCTGATGGAAATTGGTCTCTGTGTCAGCGAGACGAAAGTTTCTGCGAATAAGTTCGCCGCGGGTGATCACACAGCAGTAATTCACGGTGTAGTGGGAATGCTCACGCGGGACGGAGAACTGGAAAACGGCCACGCGACCGGTGTCGTTCTGCTCCCAGTGGCTCCACGCAAGCTTGCTTTTGGCGGCGTCGGTGAGGACCACGCTGAGGATCGGGCCGAACTCTCCCCAGGATGTGAGACCCGGTGGTGCGGATTTTGATTTTGCATTTGTAACAGCGGGATCGTCGGTTTCGCGGCCGTCGCGGAAGGCGATCTCCGCGGTAGTCTGGCCGATCGGATGTACGCCGAGGTGGATGGGCCAGTCTCCGGGCTTGAATGCCTGCGGGCTGTCATCGTAGCTGGTGGTGACGCGGTCTGCGAAGAAGTCGGGGAGACGAGAGAGCGTGCCAGCGATGAAATCGATAAACCGCGCCATCATCGCGCGCTGTGCGGGGAAGTCGGGTGCAGGAGTTGCGAGGATGTCGGAGGGAGACGGGTCAAGGAAAGCTGCAACATCGGCGAGACCTGTGATGGCGGCTGTGGATTTCTCGCCCGGGGAATTGGCGATCCATGTTTTCAGAGTGGACCCGCTGGGACGCTCGGTGAGTTCGAGAGCGGCGATGCGTTGGGCGAGCTCGACGTCGGGGATATTGGAGGAACGAGCGGCGGTCAATGTTCGGGTGAACTCGTCGGTTGTGACGCGGCGGCCGGCGATGGCTGCAAGGGATGCGAAGGCGAAAAGGAGGCCGAGGACGAGAGCGGGTCGCGGGTGAAAGCAACTTCTCATCGTGCGCTCCGGCTCCTTTTGTGAACGCACCATTATCGGAGTCCGTGGGTAGTTTGTAAAACGTGGAGGTAGTCGGGAGACATGGGATACCCGCGGTCGTGAAGGCGTGGGCGAAGAACAACTGCAGATTCTTCGGCTCCCCCACTTCGTTTCGTCGCTCAAGACGACAACGCGGTAGCACCGAATGGCAACGCGTTAGCACCGGATGATAACGTTCGGAGTGCCTTAGCCGACGAGGTCAGCGGAGAGGGTTTCCTTTTTGGCGCGCTCGCTTTGATCGATGATCTCTTTGATCTGGCCGGCGGCGTACTGGACGCGGAGATTCTTCTTGTCGTATTTGCCTACGCTGGTCTTGGGGATTTCAGATATGAAGGCCCAGCGCTCGGGGATCCACCACTTGGCCACGCGCGAGGCGAGATGCGCGCGAAGAATGGCAATGCCGATGGACGCGCCGCTTTTAGGGACAACGCAGGCCAGCGGGCGCTCGTCCCAACGATCGTCGGGAACGCCGATGACAGCGGCTTCGAGAACGTCGGGGTGGTCGGTGATGGCGTTCTCCAACTCGACGGAAGAGATCCACTCGCCGCCGGATTTGATTACATCCTTGGAGCGGTCAGTGATGCGCATGTAGCCGTGTTCGTTCAGCACGCCGACGTCGCCGGTGCGCAGCCATCCATCATGGAAGCGCTCGGGCGCGGGGTTGCCGTAGTAGGCCGCGGTGATCCAGGGACCGCGTACTTCGATTTCGCCTATGGACTCGTCGTCCCACGGCAGGACAGTGTCGCCATCGCAAAGGCGCATTTCGACGCCCGGGATAATACGTCCCGTTCTGGTCGTCCAGTTGATCTCTTCGTCCACGGGACAGTGACGGGGCGGCCGCGCGGAGGCTGCCACGGGACTTGTCTCGGTGAGCCCCCAGCCCTGAACGACGGGTACGCTGTAGTGCTTCCGGAAGCCTTCGGCAATGCTGCGGGGGAGTGCCGCTCCGCCGGAGAAGAGAACGCGGAAGAATGACAGGTCGACCTTGTTTGCAATCGCGTGCTGCAACATTCCGCCAAGGATGGTGGGAATGGCTGCGGAGACCGTAGGGCGGCAGGCAGTGATGAAGCGGCAGAGTGGTTCCGGTTGGAGGTGTGGGCCGGGCATGAGGAAGTCGCTGCCGGCAAGCCAGCCCGCATAGGGCACGCCCCAGGCGTTGGCGTGGAACATCGGGACGATGCAGAGCGCGCGGTCGTTGATGCTGACGCCGATGCACCATGGTGCGCAGATGGTGAGCGCGTGCAGGTAAATGGAGCGGTGGCTGTAAACCACGCCCTTCGGATCGCCAGTGGTGCCGGTGGTATGGCACATCGCAGCGGCGGAGCGCTCGTCGAGATCGGGCCAGGTGAATTCAGGCTGCTCGGCGGCGAGCAGTTGTTCGTAGCGGAGAAGGTTGTCAGGCAGGCCGGGCGCATCGCCGACGACGATGATGTGTTCGACGGTCCGAAGATCTTTCGCGACGCGGGCGAGTGCGGGATAGAGCGATGCGTCGACGATGACAATGCGGTCTTCGCCGTGGTTGATGACGAAGGTGAGCTGCTCGGGAAACAGCCGGATGTTCAGCGTGTGTACGACGGCGCCCATCGACGAGATGGCATAGTAGGCTTCGAGGTGCTCCTGCGTGTTCCAGCAGAAGGTGCCGACACGATCGCCGGGACGGATGCCCAAACGCCGGAGTGCGCAGGCAAGGCGACGGACGCGATCGCCGACTTCGTGGAAGGTGGCGCGGCGGGCGTGATCACCCATCCAGGTGAGGACTTCGCTCCCGCTGTGGACGCGTACACCATGCTCGAAGATGGAGCCGATGGTGAGTTGAAAGTCAGACATCGTGGACGGCATGGGAAGCACGCGAAGGACCTCCGTGGAGTGGGCCCGGCAATTCTATCGGATAGATTGGTGCACTCTCAAAACGAAACCGAGGGAAGAAACGCACCGGCCGGCTCATTGTAGAGGCCGGTGGACATGAGCGTCATGGGTTCAACGACGCGGAGGCCGTTGGCGAGGCACCAGCGGAAGAGTCCGGCGTTACGCGAGGGGACGAGGATGCCGGGGCCGGCGAAGGAATCGACCGACGCGATCAGAGCTTGAAGGTCCGCGTTGGATTCGGCGGTGGCGTGACCGAAGAACGCGAGATGCGAGGCGTATGCAGTGATGCGACCGCCGCGCTCGGTGATGGTTGCCGAGCCTTGCTGGATTGCCTGCGCAAGCTCTATTCCGCGATCGAACCCGTGCACGCGATGGGAGAGAGCATTGCAGGCAGGCAAATCGGCGGATGTAGCGGGGCGGACGGTGCAGCCGGGAATGCTCCGTTCGCGGGTGCGACCCTGCATAACAGAGAGGGGCTCGCGGATATCAAAGCCGAGCGAAGCATAGAGCGAGAGCGAGCGATTGTGGAAGGCCGCCTGGACGAGGCGGATTCCAACGGCGCCGCGCTGGTGAGCGCGTTCGATGACGGCATTCATCAGCTTGCGGCCCACGCCGTGGTTCTGCGTGTCAGGGTCGACGGTGATGGGGCCGACGCCATGAATGATGGAGCGCTCATCGAGGCAGTTGCTGCCCAGGATGCGGCCGTTGCTTTCCCGCCCCGGCGTCGAAGGACTGTCGCCGGGGACCCCGGATTCCCGCCGCGTCGACGAAGGACTGTTGCCGGGGACCCCAGATTCGGCGACCACACAGTAGAAATCGGAAGCCGAGAAGCACGCGCTGATGATGCCGACGGCGACCTCGGGAATCGGGACGTCGCTCGGGAAGTTGTGGGCGGCGTTAATGGCGGAGAAGGCGCGGTAGCAGATGCCAGCGCAGATTGGGACATCTTGTGCAGTGGCAGGGCGAATGACCACTTCGTGGTGGGGACTCACTGGCATTTTCAATTCCTTGCTCGGGAGGAAAAAGTATAGCAAAGGGCATGAGGTTGGTGGATGGCACGGATGGCTGGCGCTGATTCAGGGGGTCCGGGCGGGAGAAAATCAATTCAGGATTTTCAACGACGCATCCAGCCGCGGGCTTGGATGCCGGCTACGAAAGCTGCAGGGAATCGGCGAAGGGTTCGGCGGCGCCTGCCGTAGTTGCTCCATTGAGTAACGAACTCATGCCGACTGCCTGATTCTTGCCGGCTTTCTTGGCGCGATATAAGCCTCGATCGGCATATTTCAGCACGCCTTCGAATCCCATGGCTTCGACATCTTCTTCCATCCAGGGGAAGGCTGCCCAGCCGATGGAGCAGGTCTGAAACACGCCGTTTACGGCGCCAACCAGGAAGGGTTTGCCTCTGAACCCATCGAGAACACGCTCTGCGAGAATTGCGGCCTGGCGGCGATCGGTGAAGCGGGAGACAACCAGAAACTCTTCTCCGCCCCAGCGCACCAGCAGATCGGAGTTTCGAATCGCGGAGCTAATTCTGCGCGAGGCCTCGATAAGCACGCGATCGCCTGCATCGTGTCCATGGAGGTCGTTTACCTTTTTGAAGTTGTCGAGATCGATCAGGTAGAAGATGAGGTCGCGCTCCGGGATGTCGTTTCCCTCAGCGTAGGCGCGAATGGTTTGAGCAACATCGCGCTCGATGGTCGCCGAAAAGAAGCGCCGGTTGCGGATTCCTGTAAGCGGATCCGTAGTGGACGACTCTTCGAGCACTTCATTTGCATGCTTCAATTCTTCGTGGAGCAGCTTCTGCTTCATGAACACGAGCCCGGCCATGACGAACATGGCCACGGCTGTCACGAGGACCCTGAAATGCATGATCGGGAGCGGGACATCGTGTTCGAGTACAGCCGCGAGGACGGTAATGGGAAGAGACAGGACCGCAAGAATCGCGAGGCCTTCGAGCCACGAACCATATCTTTGGCGGTCACCGGTGTCTCGGCAAAGCTGCAGGCCCCGGCCGCTTAAAGCAACGATCAAGAAGACAGCGAAGGACCCTACGTAGAGAATGTCGTACCAGCTCCCGTTGAAATAGGCATTCAACTCAATGGCCCGGTTCTCCAGGGAGAAGCATATGTAGCCGAAGAGCACAGCACCGAAATAGAGGGCGTAGAAGCGCCTCCAGACTCCGGTGCTTCGTTTGAGCAGGACGCACAATACGAGCAGCACGACGAGGATCTCAATCATGTACAGCCGGTCATAATTTTTGTTGTAGAGGTCTACGTTAGGCGATATGTATTGCCAGCACGTGACCAAGTACACGTAGAAGAAGACCCACCACAACATTAGAAGCAGAAAGTCCAGCGTTCCCAGTCGTGCTCTGCGCTTGGACTGCTCGAGGTGAGGCTGCAGCAGGAAGCCCGCGAGCATCATCACGCCGGGTGTAAACAGCAGAGCATCGCCGGCAAAGAGTATGGGCAGCGGCTTTTGCCAAACCAGGTCGTAGAGCATCCACCAGAACTGGTCGATCAGCAGCATGAACCAGCCAACCGATTGCATGATCCAGAAAGCGCGCAGGCGTCCGCGGGTGGGAATGGCGTTTTTGGCAAAGGCAACTACGAGTGCGAGCAGGAGTAGAGCTAACGCGAAGTCACTGATGGTGGTGAGGGCAAGTCCGCGCGGAAGAGAGGCGGACGCCAGAATCTGTGTCAAGGTCAGAATGACCGCCGTGCCTATCCAAACTCTCGTGCTCGTGCGCAAGCGGTCTTCCTCTTACCTTGTTTATTCTAGAAGGGTTGTTAGCGCAGGAACAGGTGCGGAACGTGGTAGGGATGTGCGACTTTTGGATCAGTTGGGAAGTATTGATTCTGTTGGGGTTGTGAAGAGTGTGGGTTTGGTGCGGAGCGGTGTGTGATTTGACGCACCTGTTGAGGTCTTCAGGTTGCGCCATCGCCTGGCTCAGCCCGATCATCTTTAAGGCCCCCGGTTCCACCGCCTCACATTCGGTTGCCAATATCGGCTTCCAATGCTGGCGCGGCGAAATGCTCACGAATGCTGCGAGTGCGAAGTTGAGAGGGTGCGCTGGGGGTCATGCATTCGTCGCTGCATTGTTCGTGGATGACACGGCCGCATGACCCAAAGCGCGCGTCATGAATGGGACACCCACCGTCTGGCGACTACGCGAAGCCCTTTGTGGGCTGACTGGTAAAATCACGTTCAGTCCCAGTGAAAGAGATGAATCGATTGTGGCTTCTACCGCGGTAGCATCTTCTCAACAAAAATCAGCGCTGACGTTTCAGGAATTGTTGTTTCGCCTGCAGGGGTTTTGGGCGGAGCGCGGGTGCGTGCTGCAGCAGCCGTACGACGTGGAAGTGGGCGCGGGCACGATGGCTCCGGAGACGTTTTTGCGGGTGCTGGGGCCGAAGCCTTTCCGAGTCGGCTATGCGCAGCCTTCGCGGCGACCGGCGGACGGTCGCTATGGCGAGAATCCCAACCGGCTGTTCAAGCACACGCAGTTTCAGTTGATTCTGAAGCCGCCGCCGGTGAATGTGCAGGAGCTGTATCTGCAGTCACTTGAGGCGATTGGGATCGATCTATCAAAGCATGACATCAAGTTTGAAGAGGACAACTGGGAGTGGCCGGCCGGCGGCGCCTGGGGAGTGGGCTGGCAAGTGATGCTGGACGGGCTGGAGATTACGCAGTTCACCTATTTTCAGCAGTGCGGCGGAATGGATCTCGATCCGATATGCGCGGAACTGACGTATGGTCTCGAGCGCATTACGCAGTTTTTGCAGGATGTGGATTCGATTTACGACATTGTTTGGGCGCGCGATCCGGAGACGGGCGCGGTCGTGACGTACGGCGAAGTTCGGTTGGCGGAAGAACTGCAGTTTTCGGTCTACAACTTTGAGGAAGCCGAGGTGCCGAAGCTGTGGGAGCACTTCAGGTTGTATGAGGCCGAGGCGCACGACCTGCTGAAACGCGCGAATGAGTTGATGGCGAGCGAGACGGCGAGCGCGGCGGAGAAAAAGCGGTTTCCGCTGTTGCCAACGTACGAGTTGGCGCTGAAGTGTTCGAATCTGTTCAACATTCTGGATGCGCGCGGGGCGATCAGCGTGACCGAGCGGGTGGGCGTGATTGGCAGGATTCGCGCGCTGGCGGTCGGCGTAGCTAAGGCGTATGCGCTGCAGGGACTGGCCGTCCAGGCGTCAGATTAAAGCGCGTGATTTGTGCTTTCCCACCCATGGCGCGATAAAACCGCGTCATGGATGGGGCACCCAAGGCTGTGGCGGGATAGCGGAGTTAGTCGCGTTTCGCGCGTGTTCGCGAAGCTAGCGAGAAAGAATCGATTTCATGTCTGACTTTTTGTTGGAGATTGGGCTGGAAGAAGTTCCGGCCCGGATGATTGCGGGAGCCGAGGCGGAACTGGGGCGGCGTGTGCACGAACTGCTGACGCGCGAGCGGCTCTTGGAAGATGGCGCGTGCGTGAAGACGTATTCGACGCCGCGACGGTTGGCTGCGCTGGTTGAGGGCGTGCGCGCGGCGCAGGCCGATGTGGAAGAGAAGCTGACCGGGCCCTCGTGGAAAGTGGCGTTCAAAGATGGCGTTGCGACAGCTGCGGCCGAGGCTTTTGCGAAGAAGGCTGGAGTTGCAGTTGATGCTCTCGAAAAGGTGACGACGGCGAAGGGCGAGTACGCGGGCGCGACGGTCAAGCGCGCGGGCAGGGCTGCGGCTGAGATTCTTGTGGCTGATCTTCCGAAGGAAGTGCTGGCGATTTACTGGGCGAAGAATATGTACTGGCGCGCGGGTAAGCCGGAACGGTTTGTGCGCCCAGTGCGCTGGGTTGTTGCCATGATGGATGCGACGGTTGTGCCGTTGGAGATTGCGGGAATCAAGGCTGGGACTGCGAGCCGCGGACATCGGATCTTGCACGGGGAAGCACCGGTGGTGATTGGATCGGCGAAGGAGTATGCCGAGGCGCTTCGCGGCGCGAGCGTTGTGGTTGATGTTGCGGAGCGGCGGCAGGTGATTCGCAAGGCGCTCGATAAGGTGACGCGAACGGTGGCGGGCGCGAGGTGGCGCGAGGATGAGGGGCTGGTGGAGACGGTGACGCACCTGACGGAGTGGCCGTCAGTAATTCTCGGAGACTTTGAGGCGGAGTACCTGGCGCTGCCCGAAGAAGTGCTGGTCACGGTGATGCGCGATCACCAGAAGTATTTTGCCGTTGAGGATGCGAACGGAAAGCTGGCTCCGCATTTTCTGGCGGTGCTGAATACGAAGGCGGATGACGAGGGGCAGGCGATTATCCGGCATGGGAATGCGCGGGTGCTGCTGGCGCGGTTCAAGGACGCGCGGTTCTTCTGGGATTTCGATCAGAAGGTGCCGCTGGTCGAGCGGGTTGAGAGTCTGAAGAACGTTACGTTCCAAAAGGACTTGGGGGACTATCACTGGAAGACTGGGCAGAATCTGGCGGCGGCTGAAAGCCTTGCAGCGAGAGCCATATCAGGCGGAGCTACATTCGACAAAGCCTCATTGTTCGAGGCGACGAAACTGGCTAAAGCTGACCTCACCGCCGAGCTTGTCAAGGAGTTCACCGAGCTACAAGGCATCATCGGCGGGCTGTATGCGCGTGCCCAGGGATTGAGCGAAGCTGCAGCGCGAGCCATCTACGACCAGTACACTCCGGCCTCGATGGAAGACACGATCCCGCCGACCGTCGAAGGCCGACTCCTCGGCCTCGCCGACCGTATTCAGACCATTGTCGCCATGTTCGGCATCGGCATGGCGCCTACAGGATCGAAGGACCCGTTCGCTCTGCGCCGCGCCGCCAACTCAATCGTAAAGATCCTTGCCGAGTCCGACCTGCCGCTAACACTCAGGGATGTGTTAGGGGCCTATACCGGAAATGTATTCGCGGGTGAGAATAACAAGAGAGTCGATCTAGAGAGAGATATCGACTCTGATGAGACCCTAATGGCCGTCGCCGCCTTCCTTCGCGAGCGGCTGCATTTCTATTTGAAAGACGTGCGCGGGTTTGCGTATGACGTGGTGAATGCGGTGCTGGCTGCGGATGCGGATGATGTGCGGGATGCGATGGCGCGAGCTGAGGCGTTGACAGCAGCGCGGGCTTCAGCGGATTTTGAGGCGGTGTCGGCGGCATTCAAGCGGATCAACAACATTCTGCGGCAGGCGGGGGAAAAGGGATTTGAAGTTGGTTCGCCGCAAGGGGTGACGCTTTCGCCCGAGGCTGCGAAGTTGCATGATGCTGCTGCGGCGCTGGCTCCGGAGGTTGCGAAGCTGCGGCAGGAACGCGCGTATGGCGAAGCACTGGCGAAGATTGCAACACTGCGCCCCGTGGTGGATGCCTTTTTCGACAAGGTGATGGTGCTCGATCCGGATGCTGCGGTGCGCGGTGCGCATCTGGGGCTGATTGATGGCGTGCTTCGGGGATTCTCGGGGATCGCGGATTTCAGCGAAATTGTGACGGGATAGAGGCTTGCTTCCAGTTTTCCACTCATGACGCGATGATGCTGCGTCATTACACCCCACGGACGAAGACCTGTCCGTGGGGGCCCCGGGGATGGGGCACCCAGGTTCGTGGTGGGTGCGGCCGAAAGGCAAAAGCAGGTCCTTCGGCTCCGCTTACCCCATGGACACTGCATGTCCACGGGGCCCCAGGCCGCTCCGCTCAGGATGACACTTCCAGTTAGTGCGCGAGATCGTGGATGGGGCACCCAGGTTCGTGGTGGGTGCGGCCGAAAGGCAAAAGCAGGTCCTTCGGCTCCGCTTACCCCATGGACACTGCATGTCCACGGGGCCCCAGGCCGCTCCGCTCAGGATGACACTTCCAGTTCGTGTGCGAGATCGTGGATGGGGCACCCATGGTTAGTGGTGGGTGCGGCCGAAAGGTAAAAGCAGGTCCTTAGGCTCCGCTTACCCCATGGACACTGCATGTCCACGGGGCCCCAAGCCGCTCCGCTCAGGATGACACTTCCAGTTCGTGCGCGAGATCGTGGATCCCACCCATGCCGCGGTGAAACTGCGTCATGGATGGGGCACCCCACGCTCATAGCGATTGACGCAAAGAACAACTGCGGATCTTTCGGCTTCGCTCAAGATGACAAATAGGCTGCGGTCCTCGCCGTTTCCCGGTGGGACGGACTCTGGACAACTTCGTCTCTATATCTACTGCGGCGGCGGGATGCGGACGGTGTTGGCGCGGCAGGAGCGGATGGGGCCGCAGGCGATGGGGTGGAGTGTTTTGTCGAGACAGACTTCGACGGCGGTGAGGAAGTTGTGGCCGCAACTGATCGCGACGCTATCGGGGGAGATCGAGGGATTGGCGCGGGTGAAGAGCGAAACGATTTCGGCTGGCGGCATCGATACTTGCGATGAGAGATTGGTCAGCGTGGGCGGAATGGTGATGGAGCGGTCGGCGGTTCGTGCGGTGGCGAAAAAGTCGGCGGCGCTGAGACCGGAGCAGGTGCCGTGGGTGTGCCATTCGTGCTGGAGAAGGCCCTGGTCGGGATAGATGTCGCTGAAGGTGGATGGATCGCTGGGGCCGGGGGCATTCGAGCAGTTTTCAGGGTAGCCGCCATTCGTATTCTGCGGCCACAGACCGTGGAGGACGAAGGTGGAGTGGGATGCACACTCGGTGGCGCTGGGATGGGAGTAGCAGAACTCTGGCGACCAGGAGAGGTTGAGCAGGTAGTAGTCGAATCCGGAGCCTAGAGGAAGGTGCGGGGTCGCGCGGTCGGAAGTTGCGGATGGACCGGGAGAGATGGAGTCGGGGTTGGGAGCAGACTTGCAGGCGCTGAGCAGGACGAGAAGCGCGAGGACTGTAACGAAGGACGCGTGCTTCATGCAGCGCAGGATAGCAGGTGGGAGCTCGCGGGTCACATTGCTTCGAAGCACAGTGTGCAAAAGCAGATCCTTCGCTCCGCTTACCCCACAGACGACGACGTCGTCTGTAGGGCCCCAGGCTGCTCCGCTCAGGATGACACGTCGGAAATTAACAAAGCTGCATTTGCGTTCAGCGCAGCACGGCGTGCGGCGTTTGCACTGCGGAGAGTTCCTTGAAGATGGGGTCGGGCAGTTTGAGTCCGGCGGCAGCGATGTTCTCTTCGACGTGTGCAACCGATGAGGTGCCGGGGATGGGCAGGACGACTCTGGAACGCTGTAGCAGCCACGCGAGGGCGACTTGCAATGGGGTCGCATGGAGTTCCTTGGCGGCCCTGTCCAGGATGTCGTGGGCTTGTCGATTCTGCCCGAGCGGCGCCCAGGGAATGAAGGCGATGCCGTTCTTTTCGCAGTGGTCGAGCAGGAAGTCCCACTCACGGTCAGCAAAGCTATAACGATTTTGCACAGAGACGATGGGGACGATTTTGCGAGCGCGCTCCAGGTGTTCAAGTGTCACGTTGGAGAGCGCGACGTGCTGGATTTTGCCGGCTTCGCGCAGGCGAGCGAGGGTTTCGATCGACGCGTCGAAGGAGACGGCCGGATCGGGGATGTGGAGTTGGTAGACGGCGATGCGGTCGAGGCGAAGACGCTTGAGGCTGCCGTCAACCGCTTCTTCCAGATGCCTAGGGCTGGCGTTGTGGATCCACTGGCCGGGCCCGACGCGCTCCCATCCGCCCTTGGTGGCGATCACCAGGCCAGAGGGGTAGGGCGCGAGAGCTTCGGCGATGAGTTCTTCTGAGACGTAAGGGCCATAGGAATCGGCGGTGTCGATGAAGTTGACTCCAAGTTCGACGGCGCGGCGCAGGGTGGCGACGGCGGCGGCGTGATCGGCGGGCGGTCCCCAGATGCCTTTGCCGGTGATGCGCATGGCGCCGTAACCGAGGCGGCTGACCTTGAGATCACCGAGGGTAATAGTTCCAGCGGCAGCGGCGGAAACGGCCTGAGAAGTTGTAGGCATGTGAAAACTCCTTCGCTCCTTAGGATGTGTGTTGTCAGGCGATGGTCGCAAGAGGTGAGCGGCAGATTTGAGGCGAGTCGAGCGGGATGGCAAGCGTCTAAAATCTATAGAGATGGCGGACACGCTTTATTTGAGTTTGTGGTACCCGAATCTGCGCCTGGCAGGGTTGGCAGAGAAGCTAACGGCTGTGCTGGGCGCGTTTGCGAAGCATGGCGGCGAGGCGCGTGTGTACTCGGCGACCGTTTGGCCCGTGAGCTGGAGCGAGTCGCCGGTATTTCAAAAGATATTCGGACACGGCGAGCGCGGGCTTGAGCCGCGGGTGGCAGTCGGAGATGCGCTGGAACTGCTGCATGAGGATTACGCGTACGAGTTTCAGATTGGATGGAGTTTGTGGGAGCCTGAGATAGAGACGGGAACCGCAGATCCTTCGACTCCGCTACGCTCCGCTCAGGATGACAGCGGTGGGACAGAGACGCGTTGGGCTCGGGAGTCGAGGCTGGTGCGGGTGACGGGCTATGGACCGCTATTCGATGAAGGCGCATACGAGCAGGATGGGCATATCCGGATTGACTTCGGGAGCGATGCGGCGTTTCTGGATGAGGATATCGAGTTGGACGCGACGGCGGCGCGACATGTGGAAGAGAACGTCCGCCAACTGGTCGAGCTGACCGCCGCTGTTGAGAAAGAGTCGGGCGCAACTGCGCGGTTGTTGTGGAGCGAACTGGGAGAAAGCCTGGCGCAAAGGCTGGCGGCCCGGCTGGGAATGACGAATTAGAATGCGCTTCACGATCGAGCGTCTGCGAACATTGGTGCTGGTGGCTGGAGTGCTGCTGGTGATTGCGCTGGGCGTGTTTCTGGGGACCGCCAGGCTCCGAAATCGGTTCAACCGAAAAGATATTCCGCAAAAACTGGGCCTGAATATTCAGGAAGAGGCCAACGGATTTGTGTACACCCACGAAGTACGGGGACACATGCTGTACAAGATTCACGCCTCGAAGCAAGTGCAGCTGAAGAGAGACGACAAGGTGTTTCTACAACTGCACAACGTCAAGATCGAGCTCTATGCCGAAGACGGAAGCCGGGTAGATCGAATTGAGGGCGATGAGTTTGAATACGACCCGAATAGCGGAATTGCGAGGGCTGTGGGGCCAGTAGAAATCACGTTGACGAAGCCGACCGTGGCACCAGCGATTGCTCCGAAGGCAACGCCAGACCAGGCGACCGCGAAGCAGAAAAACAGTACGTTGACCTCCGCCGCGCAAACCGCGGCGAGCGGCCAGATTCATGTGAAAACGAGCGGGCTCATCTTCAACCGCAACACCGGCGAAGCTTCGACAGGGGAGAGGGTTGAGTTCACGCTGGCACAAGGGCGCGGCAGCTCGATGGGCGCGAGTTACGACGCGCACAATGGGTTGCTGGTACTTGACCACGCCGTGCAGTTGGATGTGCAGCGTGGCGCCGATCCGGTGAACATGTTGGCGCAGCATGCGATTTTCGAGCGGAACGACCAGGTGTGCGACTTGCAGTCCGCTTCGGTGCACTACCGCGCCGACGCATCGAATGCGGAGAAGGCGAAAGTCTTCTTCAGAGAGGACGGTTCGGCTCAGCAGCTGCAGGCAGATGGAGGATTCGTGCTGGTGACGGCGAAGGGCGGACGGCTGGCCTCGCCGTCGGCAACGCTCGATTTCAACGAGCACAACCAGCCGCTGCGCGGGCACATGCAGGGCGGTGTGACGATTGATTCGGACAACAAGGGTCGCAAGGTTCACGGAACGTCGCCCAGCATGGAGTTGGAGTTCGCCGCACAGGGAGAATTGCGCAGCGCACACCTGGAGCGCGGGGTCCAGTTCGTGAGCGACGAAGTGACCTCTTCTGCGAGCGGACCACTGCACTCGCATAGGACCTGGGTGTCGCCGGTGGCCGACATTGCCTTCAGAACGGTAGGAAACGGTAAGGTGGAACCGGCATCAATTCACGGCACCAGCGGTGTTGTTGTGACGGCGACGAGTCAGCGTGGGAACGGACCCGTGACTCCTGAAAAGCTGACCGCGGAGGATGTAACGGGTGAATTCGGGCCAAACAGCACGCTGACAAAACTGACGGGACGGGGCCATGCGGCAATCGCGGAAACAACGGCCACCGGAACGCAGGAGACGATGAGCGGCGATTCACTGGATGCGCGCCTGGCGGGACAGGGTAATGCAAATACGAGTAGCCGAACCGCGGCCGGTGAACAAATGCAGATCGAGTCGGCCACGGTGGATGGGAATGTGGTGCTGACCCAGCAGCCGCCGGCCAAGGCTGGGGTCGCTCAATCCGTTTTGCGCGCGACATCGGGCCATGCCGACTATGACAATACCGGGCAATTGCTATATCTGACGCGAGACCCCCGCGTGACGGACGGAGGGCTGCAACTGACAGCGGACAAATTGAACGTGTCGCAGGTATCTGGCGACGCCGTCGCCCAAGGCAACGTCAAGGCGACATGGACGGGCGATCCTGGGGGGACGAATCCGGCTAAAACGAGCGGCGCGGCAAAATCAAATGCAAACTTTGGCGCACAGGGGCCAACGCATGTCATCGCGGAGCGGGCCGAACTGAAGCGGTCGACTAGCATAGCGACGTTTAGGGGGAATGCGCGGCTGTGGCAGCAGGGAAACTCCGTTGTTGCGCCGGTGATTGTACTGGACCGGACGAAGCAGACGCTGACAGCGGAGTCGAAAGACAGCAAGAATCCGGTGCAGGTGGTGTTGGTGAGTGCAACGTCCGCCGTGCCTGGCAAGCCCGGGGGGCAGAAGCAGAGCGGGCCATCGGTAATTCGGGTGCACGGCGGCGACCTGAAGTATTCGAGCGCGGAACGGAAGGCGGTGATGCGCGCGGGCACGGCGGGGAACGTGGTTTCGAGCACCGCCGATGCGACTACGGTTTCGAATGAACTGGAATTGATTCTGCTGCCGCCGGGGAATCACGCTGGGAAAGACGGCGCGGCGGCGCAGGTGGACAAGATGACCTCGACCGGCCACGTGGAGATTTCTTCAGAGGGACGTCGCGGAACGGGTGAACAACTCGTCTATACAAACGACACTGGCAACTATGTATTGACCGGGACCGCTGCTGTACCGCCTCAATTGACGGACGCAACGCGCGGAACAGTAACGGGTCAGGCTTTGATTTTCAATAGTCGCGATGATAGCGTCAGTATCGAAGGCGATGGACGCAAGACCACGACTGTAACGACCGCGCCAAAGTAGTAGATGGGTAGGGAATACCCGAAAGATAGATGGAAACATTGATCGCTGAGGGAATCGGCAAGACATACAAGGGCCGCCAGGTAGTGCGCGGAGTGAACCTGAAAATCTCGCGGGGCGAGGTGGTTGGGCTGCTGGGGCCAAACGGTGCAGGCAAGACGACGAGTTTTTATATGATCGTCGGGCTGGTGGTGCCGGAGACCGGGCGCATCCTGGTGGACGACAGCGATATTACCCGGCTGCCGATGTACCTGCGGGCTCGCAACTACGGCATCAGCTACCTGCCGCAGGAACCATCGGTTTTCCGAAAGCTTACGGTGGAGGAAAATATCCTGGCGGTGCTGGAGGCACAGGCACTGGATACGCGGGAGAGGAAATCGCGCACCGAGCGTCTGATTGCCCAGTTGAACCTGGGGCATATTCGCGGCACCAGAGGATACGCACTTTCGGGCGGCGAACGGCGGCGTGTGGAAATTGCTCGATCGCTGTGTATTCAACCAAATTTCATATTGCTCGATGAGCCCTTCAGCGGGATCGATCCCATTGCGGTCCTGGAGTTGCAGAAGATTATTTTCGATTTGAAGGCAAGTGGGATCGGGATCCTGATCACCGACCATAACGTTCGGGAGACATTGAGCGTAACGGATCGCGCCTATATCATCGCCGAAGGGCGAATCTTCCGTGCCGGTACGCCGCATGAGCTGGGGAACGATGTTGAGGTTCGGCGCATCTACTTGGGAGAAGGTTTCTCGCTTAATTAGGCCACCGCCGGGTCTGAATCAGTAAGACAACCCCTTGCGGCTGAGGCCATTGCGGCCGTCAAATCACAAGTTGCCTACCCGGCTGGGAACTGCCGGATCGGGGATAGCCCCTTTACCAACAAGAAGAAACGGGGCGCGTGCATCCGGCCTGCTACCCGATTACACTTAGAGCTAGTCCTATTGGGAATCGAGTCCGTCTATGGCGCTGTTGCAACCCAGATTGAACCTGAAGGTATCGCAACGCCAGGTCCTTACACCGGGTCTGATGCAGATGGTGAGCGTTCTTGCGCTCAACAAGCTCGAGCTGAAGGAGATGATCGATGCCGAGATGGTGGAGAACCCCGTCCTGGAGGAGATTGACGAAACAGTTCCAATGCTGGATCAAGTCGCGAGCCGGCAGGAGCACGATCTGCAGCCCCCGCAGCGGCTCGATGTTGGCACGACGGAGCCCGCGGCCGAACCCAAGGATCCTTTCAACGAGATTGATTTCGGGTCGTACTTTCAGGACTACCTTGATCCGGGCTACCGCACCCAGCCGGAGTATGAAGACAGCGAGAAGCCGTCGTTCGAGAACTTCCTTTCGCAGCCTACGACTTTATCCGATCACCTGGCGTGGCAAATGGGAGCATTGACGCTAGAGCCGGAGCTGGCCATCGCTGCCGAGTTTATTATCGGCAACCTGGATGAGGACGGATATCTCGCGGCCAGCCATGATGAACTGATCGAGGCCTTTGGGCATTTTGAGGAAAACCGTGACAAACCCAAAGAGGATCTGATCGACCAGATCAATCGCGGTATCGACTTGGTGCAGCATCTCGATCCAGCCGGAGTTGCGTCAGCGGACCTTCGGGAGTGCCTGCTGATCCAGATTGCGGCGCAACAGGCGGAACTAAGCAAGGTGTACGCGCACCACAGCGAGAACGGACATGACGATCTTCACCGGAGTTTCAAGGACGAGGCCGAGGCGGCGCTCGGGGAACGTCGGCGGTCGATGGAAGTAGCTGCACAGATTGTGCAGGACCACCTGCAGCTGCTGCAGAAGCGGGATGTGAAGGACCTGGCAAAGTCGCTGCACATGACTGCGGAAGAAGTTCATGCAGGCATTGAATTCATTCGCACGCTCGAGCCGCGGCCGGGGCGACTCTACAATCGTGAGCAGACGCGGCTGATTGAACCGGACGTGGTTTTTACCAAGCGCGGCGGCGAATGGGTGGTCTCAATGAACGAAGAGGACCTGCCCAGCCTGCGCCTGAGCGCGCGATACCGGCGCATGCTGGTGGCCGAGGGCACCGAAAAGGAAGTCAAGGAATACGTGAAGGAGCGATTCCGGTCGGCGATGCAGTTGATGCGCAATATTGCGCAACGCAAGAGCACGATTCTGCGCACCTGCGAGGTGATCGTGCGCCGACAGCAGGATTTCCTGGATCAGGGAATCGAGGCGTTGCGACCGATGATGATCAAGGAAGTGGCCGAGGAGATCGGGGTTCACCCGTCGACGGTGAGCCGGGCTGTAGCCAACAAATACGCACACACGCCTCAGGGCGTGATCGAGCTTCGTTTCTTCTTCTCGGAAGGATCGAATGGGCCGGAAGGCGCTGACACACCGCTGCTACTGCTGAAGCGCAAAGTGCGCAAGCTGATTGACGACGAAGATCCCCGCCACCCCCTCACGGACGACCAGCTTGCCGCCAAGCTGCAAGATCAAGGCATCCAGTTGACCCGGCGTACGGTGGCAAAATATCGCGAAGACATGAATATTCCCTCCACGCACCAGCGCAGGCAACGCGACGCCTAAGCTCAAACGCTGGTCGCTGTTGGGTAGAGCGTCAATTCACCAGCACAGCGGCGCGAAGTCCACTAATTTCCGGTGTAGTGAATATCGAGAAGCGTCCAATCATCCTGGGCTTCGCTGGAAGCCTGAACCTTGATGAGATGTGCGATTACAGCATCAAGGCCGGGAAGATGAGCCAGGCCTGCGAGACCGTCAATCCCGATTTGCTGGCCTGCCCTGTCTTCGATTTCCGTAATCCCGTCGGTCGTCAGCAGGATGCGGTCACCGGGTCGAAGGGTGACTTGAGAGGATGCGTAGGTTGCTTCGGCGATGATGCCGACAATCAAGTTCGCTTCTTCGAGGTATTGCGTTCCCCTTGGAGTGATCAGCAGCGGCGGGATGTGGCCGCAGTTCATGTACTCGACACAACCGTTGGGAAATATCTTGAGCACGATCATGGTGGCGTATTTGCCCACCTGTCGCGTGCAGAGGAAGCGATTCACCAGGTCTGCAATCTCGGGCAGAGACTGGCCGGTGAGCATAAGCGCGTGGATAATGCCCTGCAATGTTGCGGCGACAATCGATGCCGGGACGCCCTTACCGGATACGTCGGCGATAACCACGCAGATGGAGTCGTCCAGCACGATGGCGTCGTAAAAGTCTCCGCCAATGGCATGGCAGGGAAGACTGCGGGCGCGAAGCTCGGCATAGTCGATGCGTGGCATCTTCATCGACATCAAACCGGAATGGATCGAGGCGGCAACGGCCAGTTCGTCGGCAGCCTGGCGGGCCTTGAGTTCTGTCTTGGCCAGCAGCGCGTTATGGAGAAGCGTGGACGCCTCGTTAGCGAGCGTGTCGAGCACCTGGTGATCGATCTCGCTAAGGCTGCCTGCGCCAATCTGGCTGTCGAGATAGAGCATGCCCAGCAGCCGATTCGGCTCGGCGGGCGAGATGTGTTTGCGCAGTGGGATGCAGTAGATGCTGCGAATGGAGTTGGCCAGGACGCTTGCCCATCCTGAAGCGCTGTCGTCTGCGAGGGTGTCGCTGAGAAAGAACTTCGAGTCGCTTTCGATTGCCTTCTGCATGGCGCGGCGCGAGACCGACGGGTCTTCTTCCACGGTGCTGCCATCGGACCGAAGACCGAGCGCGAGGCGCATCTCCTCGCCTTCCAGCAGGAATACAAAACCTCGTTCGACGCCGGTGAGTTGAAGAGAGAGCTGAAGCAGCGCGTGGAAAATGTCGGTGATGGCGCCACCGGCGTTGAGCTGGCGCGCTGCGTTCAGCAGGAAGCTGAGCTTTTCCAGCTCCCGTGCGGGCTGAGGGATGTTCCTGTCAGTGGGCGCAAAAACGGAGAGTGCGGAAAGAAGATCAGACGCGATGCCACTGGAACTGCTGTCGGCAGCGCCAGAAGGCAGCAGGAAGCGGAAGGATGCCGCGTTCAGAGATCCAAACTGGAGGCAGTCGCCAGACTTGAGCTTGGCACGCTCGATGCGGTTGCCATTCAGAAAAGTGCCGTGCGAACTGTTTTGATCGACCACCTCAAAGTTGTCATTCTGCCGGGTAATGACGGCATGACGACGCGAAACATAAGCCTCCTTGAGCACAAGGTCCTGGTCGGGCGAACGGCCAATTGAAGTGCACTCGGCGGCAATGGCGAAACAGTGTTCGCCTTCCAAGTCACTATATTTCAGCGAGGGTGCGGTGGTCGCAGAGGCCATCGAGCACATTCTATTCTGCTTGTGGCAGGATGTGCGAAGGCAAAATTACCTGGGCACCAAATGAGCTCAGGATGGCAGGGCTTGATCGATGGTGACGATGTCGACAAGGCCATTGCAATCGTGGATGATCGGCAGGACGCTTTGGGGTGGATGGGTGCGACGGAGGCCGGCGAGCCTCTCAGTGCCGGCGCGATAGGCGGGCAGATACATTCAGCCCATCAACGGATGCCGGCGCCAGGCGCCGGAAAGCTTGTCTGCGCGTTCTTCCGTGACCAGGAAGTTGCGTCGAAGCGCAGTCCTGATCTCGGATTGCTCGCGATTCTGGCCTCGGGTGAGATAAGAAGATTGATGCTTGGCGTCATCCTGCAGGAGTGCCAGGAGAGTGCCGATCTGCAAATCTTCGCCGGGAAGCTGGGCGATATCCGTGAGCGATGAGGATGGCGTTGTTAGCAATGCCCTCAAACAGCGCGGCAGCGCGCGTATTCAGGGTCAGCGCAGTGGCCTCGAAGCCTGGCTTGCCGGTCGGGCCATTCACATCCGGCCTTGAAACCTCGCCGGGAGGACGCCTGAAATCGTAGAATTCATCAACAGCGGATTGCGGGCATTTCATGCGGTAGTGAAATGCTATACAATCCGAGTCTCTCCGGCGTGAACACAGCGTCGGGGAGGGAAGAGCGGAGGCTGACCATGGAAGTGGAGTTCACCGCAAGGCAAGTTAGCATCCCCAAGTCCGTGCGTTCTCAAGCCGCAGAAGGGTTGGAACGGGTAGGCCGAATCCTGGGCAGAACCGCGCGCGCCAGCATCACGTTTCGCGCGCAGCGCCATCTGCAGATTGCAGAATTAACCATCAAGGCGAGAGTGCAGACCATTGAGGCTGCCGGCAAGGCCGACACGCTGGAGGCGGCATTGCGCATTGCCATCCAGCACGCAGAAAACCAGGCGCTGCGGTACCGCGATCGCCAGTTCGAGCGCAAGCGGCTGCCCAAACTGGACAAGGTGCTGACGGCACCGCCAGTGGCGCATCCCAAGCGCGGCGCGCAGCCCGAAGGGCTGGCGGAAAACGGCAAGCTGACCCGCGCGAAGGTAAAAACAAAAATCGCCGTGCACTCATTCCCGGTCAGCACCACCATCGTCGAACCACACATTATGACCAGTGGCGAAGCGATTGCCGTGAAGCCAATGACCATCGAAGAAGCCGTCAAGGACGCTGAATTTCGTGATCGCGATTTGCTGATCTTTCGCAACCGGCTTGGCGACCTTTACGTGTTGCATCGCCGGCGCGATGGACAGATGGAGCTGGTTGAAATTCCATAAGCGTCGAAACGTAACCTTCGTGTAACAGTTGAAGAGAGCGCAATTTAGTGCGCGCGTAAAAGAGTGTTAGGATGAGCGCATGGTTCCTCCTCATCCGACCTCCGGTGTGCGCAGCCGTCGATCGACGGAACAAGGAAGAGCAGCGAAATCCTCAACGAAAGAACTCGTCATCCTGACCGGGATATCCGGTGCGGGCAAGGCCTCCGCGCTCAAGACATTTGAAGATCTCGGTTATCAGGCGGTCGACAACCTGCCGCTCGAACTGATGCCGGAGTTTGCGGGCCTGGTGGAGAAATCGAAAGATATCGAGCGTGCTGCCATTGTGGTGGACGTGCGCGAGGGGCAGGCGCTGGATCGACTGCCCGAAATCATCAAGCGCGTAAAGCGAGTGCTACCGACGCGCGTTGTCTTTCTCGATGCGCAGGATTCGGTGCTGGTGCGGCGCTACTCCGAGACACGGAGGCCTCATCCCCTGAAGCGCTCTGAGACGGTATCGCGTTCGATTGTGGAAGAGCGGCAGATGCTCGACTCCATTCGCAACGTCGCCGATACGTTAATCGACACGTCGCGCTTCAACGTGCATGAACTGCGCGCGGAGATTCAGAAACGCTTCGGCCATGAGGACCAGGGCCAAACTCTGCTGGTCTCGTGCCTGAGCTTTGGATTCAAGAATGGCGTACCACTGGATGCAGACCTGGTTTTCGACGTGCGTTTCCTGCCCAATCCGCACTTCGTGCCGGAGTTTCACGACAAGACTGGTCTTGACCCCAAAGTTGCCAATTATGTGAAAGGTTTCCCTCAGACCGGGGAATTCCTTGATAAAGTCACGGACTTGATGCTCTACCTGATGCCGCACTACGTGAAGGAAGGAAAGAGCTACCTGACCGTGGCGTTCGGATGCACAGGCGGACAGCACCGCAGCGTGATGATGGCCGAAGAAATGACGAAGCGGCTTTCAAAGGCGGGCTACCAGGTGAAGGCCGTACACCGCGACATGCCGCGCTGACTAATGGGTGGGCGATGGCAACTGGTCTATCCAACCACTTAGAGCGGACTTGAACTGCTCCGCCTCGTTGGAGGAGTTTTTGAGCCAGACCAGGCTTTTGCGTGCCGCGACCTTTTCGTAAGATTCAGGTTTGTCCCGTACCAATTCGGCGCTGCGCTCTGGCGTCCAATAAAACCACAACGAAGGAATCAGTACGTTGCCCGCATCGATGGCCGTCTGCCAGCGGTCACTCACCAGCAGGTGCGCCGGAACGATCCGTGCACGTGGGTCGTTGAAGATGGCTGCGGCTGGAGATTCAAGCGGCTGTTCGACAACCACACCGGCAAGGTCGGAATGCGCGGCGGCCAATGCAAGCGCGAGATTGGCACCGAGATCTTTTCCGACAAGAATGATTGCGCTGGACGGAATGTGGCGGGTTCCGGTGAGATAAGCGATGGCAGAATCTGCGTCTTCACGCCAACTCGCTTCGCTGGGATGAGCGAAGCGGCTTTGCCCGTATCCGCGGTAGTCGAAGGCAAAGACGTTCAATCCTGCTGCGTTCAGGCGGGAGAGCGCACTTACCGTGTCGCCCAGGTTGCCGTCGGCGCCGTGGAGATACATGGCGGTGTATCGCGCTGGAGACGCTGCTGGAATCCACCATCCGCGTAGCTGCGGCTCGCCGGCAGCGTTGGTGGCAAAGCCGATGGATTCGAATGGCAGATTCACATTGGCGGGAGTGCGATTCACGGCCGAGGCCGGGTGATAGAGCAACTGCCAACTGCCCTGCCAGAAGAGAATGCACAACGTACCCCATGCGCACAGCAGCGCGGCCGCAATGGCGATGGATCCGGCGATGAGCAACCACCTGGCCGAGACAGTGTTCGGTTCAGGCACGGCGTTGGAACCGCGCCTGGGAGCGGGTCGCGCTGGAGTGGACGCGCGGCCTTTTTCGGATGACTTCGCTTTCTTCATCTTTAATTTGCCCAGAAGTGTAGGCTCAGCATTATGCTAATTGGGCTGCCACGTTCACGGCCAAGCGTTCGAAAGGCAATGGGAGATATTCAATGTCAGATTTGGTGCGGATTTGTTCTGAGGGAGAGTTGCCCGCGGAAGGCGAGGTTCGGGAATTCACGGTCGCCGGCCGTGCGTTATGCGTGGCAAGAGTGGACGGAGCGATCTGCGTGCTCGATGGGACGTGTCCGCATGAAGGTGGGCCACTGGGCGAAGGATCGATCGAAGGCGGCAAGGTGGTCTGCCCCTGGCACGCCTATGCTTTTGATGTTCGCACCGGCAAGAATGAGGAAGATCCGGAAGTGAATGCCATCGTGATTCAGGCCAAGGTCGAAAATGGCGAGCTGCGCGGGAAGCTGTAACTCATGCGCTAGGGGAAGAATTAGGCCAGCGGCGCGAGACGAGCCATCTGCCTTGCTGTGAGTCGGCCATCGACTGCTGCGAAAGATCCCGCGGGTGAAAAGAATGAAGGCGATGGGCAGGCGAGGCATCATTCTCTGATGCTGCCGCGGATCGCATCTACGACTTTTTAGCCGGAACCTTCTTGCCTTGCTTGCGCGCCTCAGAGAGGCCGATAGCAATGGCCTGTTTCGGATTGGTGACCTTCTTGCCGCTTCGGCCGGACTTCAGTTTCCCCTTCTTCATCTCGCGCATTTCTATTTCAACATTCTTGCCCGCGGAAGGAGAGTATTTGCGGCCGGATGATTTCTTCGAACTGGAATTCTTTTTGGTTGCCTTCTTTGTTGCCATAACTATCCTCCATGGAGGTCAGATGGCAGGCGGCTCGGAGCAAGTTGTATGCGGCAACAGCATGAGCCCTCATACGTATCTGACTTTGAGTTTAGCGTGACGAGGAGCAACTCTTCCGGTGAGCGATCCATATTTCGCGCCGAGAACACCACTGGCGAACAACAGCGCACCCAATAGGTGGGAGCTGAGAATGCCGACGTGCTGCAGCCAGGTTCCATACGGAAAAACGAAATAGACTCTGACGACGAACCACGTCGCCGTCAGAGTCACGAACTGAATCCATCTCGAGCGGTTGACCGTCATGCCGGCCACCCTTCGCGGAACCGAAACCGGCTAGTACTTGACGATGGCTGTGAAAGAGTCAGGTTTCAAGCTGGCGCCGCCAACGAGGGCGCCGTCAATCTCTTCCTGGCAGCAGAGCGCGTTGGCGTTTTCTGACTTGACGCTGCCTCCGTAGAGGATGCGCATCTTGGAAGCGATATCGGCGCCGAGGAGTTTAGCCACTTCGGCGCGAATCATCTTGTGCGCTTCGACGGCCATCTCGGGCGTTGCGGTTCTGCCGGTGCCGATGGCCCATACGGGCTCGTAAGCAATGACGATGGGCGAGGCAGCCGCGGCGGTAATGCCGGCGAACGCACCGGTAATCTGCGTTTTCAGCACCTGTTCGGTTTTGCCGGCTTCGCGCTCGGCTAAGACTTCGCCAACGCAAACGATGGGTACGATGCCGTGCTTGAGCGCGGTGTGCAGCTTCTTGTTGACGATTTCGTCGGTCTCGGCGAAGTACTGACGGCGCTCGGAGTGGCCAATCAGGGTGTGAGTTCCGCCAACGGCGATAACCTGGCCGACAGAGGTTTCGCCGGTGTAGGCGCCTTCTTCAGCGAAATGGATGTTCTGGCACCCGACGGCAACGTTTGAGGCTTTGCATGCAGCGGTAACCGTTGGCAGCAAAACCGGGGAGGGAAACAGGGCGATCTCATCGCGCGTGTGGCCGGCGACAAGGGGTAAAAACGCGTCGACGAATGCCTTGGCTTCAGCAGGCGTCTTATACATCTTCCAATTGGCAGCAATCAGTTTCTTACGGGCCATTTTGCAGGATTCCTCAACTCAATTTTAGTGGATGGAATCGTCGGGACCGGGTGACGCCGGGCACACTGTGGTTCGTCCGGCAAGCTCTCAAAGCGTGCGCGCAGTGGCTAAGGTCGAGGCTCGGACTGGCGGATTGCGGAGAGATCGCCAGGCATTTCGCCGTTCAGGAAGGCTTCGCGGTGGTCGGGATCGCCGAGGTCCATTTTGAAGTGATACCAGGTGCCGTCCTGCAGGACGCCCATGTTCCAAGGGCCGGAAACGGAGTCAGAAAACTGCCAGACGATGTGGAAGCCTTCTTCGTTGGTGAAGCCTTCGTTGTCGGCCTGCAGGATGGAGTCTCCGCGCTCCCACAGATGCGAGCGCAAGGCGTGGAGGGCGTTGCCGCCGTCTTCGGTGTCCGATCCCTGCAGATGCTGGAAGGAGTAGATGTTTTTCACATCGGCGAGAAATTCGCGGAGCCATTGGACGCCGCTCTCCGGCTTGCAGTCCTGGGTTTCGTCGATGAATTCTGCGACATCCTGCACATCAAAGACGGGAATACGCTCGAGAAGCGCAACCTCGACTTCGTCGTTGCCGGAAAGCAGAAGGGATTCCCATTCTTCCTCAGTTCCTTCTTCAACGGTCAGCTTGTACTCAGGATGGCCCGTGTGAACGAAGTCTGCGAGTTCATCGAAGGGCGGGAACTCTTCGTCTTTGGATAGGACTCGCGTGTAGTAGGGCATCGGCTTCTCCCAGGCTGAGGACCCTTTGAGTTTAATACTCAGGGAGCGGACTGACCGAGGAATGGGCAGGGATTCATCGTGTGCTGCTACCTGAAACGGCTCGTTACAGGTGGAAGCGTGTGTGCGGATCCAGTTGGCGCTCGATCTGCCTGTCCTTTGTCTGAGCGGAGAGCGCACCGGCCACGAATCCCGCCCCGACGATTGCGATGACAAGCATGAGGGCCGGGAACAAGTAGAACAATGCTTCCGCACGTTCGTCGAGAAGAAACGGGAGATTTCCGTGGACTTTGCTCGCTGTGAGCCATGCCAGGACAACGATGATGCCAGTCCCACCGATGGAGAGGAGCGCTGTACCGATAGCAACGAGAACCTGACGGGTCATGGGGTGACCCCCTTGAGAGATGCCGCTTGCGGCACTTCTCGCATCGACACCTCTGTTCCGGCTAAGGATTATGGACCGATTGGGGAGGGAAGCAAGTGATGGTGGATACGGGTGGCCAGGCTTTATTTCGTTGTTGATGGGGGTTGTTCCGCTCTCCGGAGCTGACGGGAATGGCAGGGCTTTTCCAGGTCTCAGAAGCGAGACCTGGGGCACCCAGTTTCTTTATCTAGAACTACGACTTCAGCTGGAACTACGGCGTCAGCGCCGAAGGCGAGTTAGGCGCACCGGAGGTGCCTACTTGTTGGTGAGGGCTTCTACGCCGGGGAGCTTTTTGCCTTCGAGGAATTCGAGGCTCGCGCCGCCACCGGTGGAGATGTGGGTGACCTGGTCGGCATAGCCTGCCTTGTTGATGGCGCTCACCGAGTCGCCGCCACCGATGATGGAGATGGCTTTCTTGTTGGCTGCAACCGCCTTGGCGATGGCGTTGGTGCCGACGGCGAAGCGCGGAAACTCGAAGACGCCGGCGGGGCCATTCCACACGATGGTGCGGGCGGTGGAGACGACAGCTTCAATGGCCGCAATGGACTTGGGGCCAATGTCGAGGCCTTGCCAATCGGCGGGGAAGTCCTTCGAGCAATCCCATGGCTGAGTTTTCGCGTCGGGTGAGAAGCTGTCGGCGAGGATGTTGTCGACGGGAAGAAGCAGGTTGACGCCCCTGGCCTTTGCTTTTTCAAGCGCAGCCTTGGCCATGTCGATCTTGTCTTCTTCAACAAGCGACTTGCCGGTGGCAATGCCGAGAGCGCGCTGGAAGGTGTAAGCCATGCCGCCGACGATGACGAGCGTGTCGACCTTGTCGAGCAGGTTGTCGATGACGTCGATTTTGCCGGAGATCTTGGAGCCGCCGATGATGGCTACGAAGGGCTTCTCGGGTGACTCGAGTGCCTTGCCGAGGTAGGTGATTTCTTTTTCCATCAGCAGGCCGGCGACGGCGGGCTTGAGGAAATGCGTGATGCCTTCCGTTGACGCGTGAGCGCGATGCGCGGAGCCGAAAGCATCGTTGACATAGATTTCGGCTAGCGACGCTAGCGCCTTGGAGAAGGCGGGATCGTTGGCTTCTTCTTCCGGGTGATAGCGCAGGTTCTCAAGCAGGAGTACTTGGCCGGATTCGAGCTTGTGCGCCATTTCGCTGGCGATTTCGCCGACGCAATCCGGAGAGAAGCCGACATTTTCAGCAGGGCAAACGTCTTTGTCGATCAGTTCGCGCAGGCGATCGACAACGGGGCGCAGCGAGTATTTCGGATTCGGTTTGCCCTTGGGCCGTCCGAGATGGGAGGCGAGGATGACCTTGGCGTGGCGTTGCAGGGCGTACTCGATGGTGGGCAGCGTGGCGACGATCCGGGTGTCGTCGGTGATTTCCTTGCCGTCTTCGGTGAGCGGCACGTTGAAGTCGACGCGGATGAAGACGCGCTTATTTTTGAGTTCGATGTCGCGAATGGAAAGTTTGGACATGGAAAGACCTTTCAGAGACCGGAGATCAGGGGTCAGGGTTCAGGGACGATGGCGTCCAATTCGATCTCGACGCGCCAATTCGGGTTGAGCAGTGCGGCGACGACCACCATGGTGGCGGCGGGGCGAATGTTGCCGAAGACCTCGCCATGCACGCGGCCGACGGCTTCCCAGTCTTCGACGCGGGTGAGATACATGCGGGTGCGGACGACGTCTTTAAAGGATGCTCCGGCCTCGGCCAGAGCTTTTTCAGCGATGCCGAAGATTCGCCGGGTTTGGCCGGCGGCGTCTTCGTTCTCGGCTCCAACAGGGCCGGTTCCGGCTACATGGACGGTGTTTCCGACGCGGACAGCGCGTGAGAAGCCGATGATGGGCTCGAAGGGAGATCCGCCAGTGATGTTTTTGCGCATAAACAGTGTTCAGTGGTCAGTGATCAGTGATCAGTAACCAGGCGCAGGGCCTTGGAACTCCCGTGCGACGGACCACTGATCACTGATACCTGATCACTGCTTTTTAGAGGCCCTTCTTGGCCAGGAAGCTGACGAGGTCAACTACGCGGTTGGAATAGCCCCACTCATTGTCGTACCAGCTGAGGACCTTGACGCTGTTGCCGACGACCTTGGTCAACGGCGCGTCGACGATGGAGCTGCGCGCGTCGCCCTTGAAATCGGAGCTGACCAGCAGGTTCGAGTCGACGCCCAGAATGCCCTTCAGTTCGCCCTTTGAGGCGGCGACAAAAGCGGCGTTCAGCGCTTCGACAGTGGTGGGCTTCTCGGCGATGTAGGTCAGGTCGACGATGGAGACGTTGGGAGTTGGAACGCGAATGGCGAAGCCGTCGAGCTTGCCGGCGGTCTCAGGAATGACCAGCTTGAGGGCCTTGGCGGCGCCGGTGGAACTGGGGATCATGCTGAGAGCGGCAGCGCGGGCGCGACGCAGGTCCTTGTGCGGGAAGTCGAGGATGACCTGGTCGTTGGTGTAGCTGTGAATGGTGGTCATGATCCCGCTGACCAGTCCGGTGGTCTCGAGAATGACCTTGACGACCGGCGCCAGGCAGTTGGTGGTACAGCTGGCATTGGAAATGATGTTGTGCTTGGCTGGATCGTACTTCTTCTCGTTAACGCCGAGGACGAGGGTGATGTCTTCGTTGGTGGCGGGAGCGGAGATGATGACTTTTTTAACTGTCGTGCCGAGGTGAGCCTTGGCCTTTGCGCCGTCGGTGAAGTGGCCGGTGGATTCGATGACGATCTGCGCGCCTACATCGGCCCAGGGCAGCTTGGCGGGGTCGCGTTCGGCCCAAACCTTGATCTTTTTTCCGTCGACGGAGATGAAGTCGTCGCCGGAGGTGACTTCGTTCTTCAGATTTCCAAGAACCGAGTCGTACTTGAGCAGATGGGCAAGAGTTGCCGGACTGGTCAAGTCGTTAACGGCAACAAAATCGATCTCGGAATTGCCGAGGGCGGCGCGCAAAACGTTGCGGCCAATTCGGCCGAAGCCGTTGATACCAACCTTAACTGCCATGTGTATTCTCTCCTTCGTTATGGGTGGATCTTCCGGCAAGACCAGAGAAAGTCAATCCTATGGTCTTGCAATTTAAGTTGATTGGTTGGCAGCGTGCGGCCGCACTATGTTGCGCACCAGGCAATACCACCAAACTCATCAGGCTAACACTCTTGTCAACCGGAACCAAATGAACACTCCGCAAATTGCGATCCCGTACCAAAATGCGCTCAACGCTAGTTTGTATGTTCGGATACGGGACTGTATGTGACGCGTTTCACATCATTTGCAGTGGCTCCGGTGAGTGTGGTATCCCGGTAGTGTAGGTGTAGAAAGCGGAATGAGAAGACGTTCCCGACGCAGCGTGAATAATTCAGAATCCACAGGCAAAATAGGCCAGGAACTCCCATCGAATCAACCGCGCCCTCTGGTGCCGCTTTATCCAGATGAGGCGTTACCCGGAGAAAGTCGAAGTGCGAGGCCTCCGGCTGCGACCCAGGAATCTCGTGCTCAGCGGCCTCCGGCAGTACCGCCGGAGGCGCGCGCTGCACGACCGCAAGCCCAAGCCCGCCGTCCTGTCTCGCCAGAGCGCGCGGCGCCGGCCGAAAGGCCTCCAAGGCAGGAACGTCACGCTCGTCCGGAGTGGGATGAGCCGGTTGGCTCCGGGCGGCTGGAGATGGAAACGCAGCCGGATATGCCGTCAGCGCCTTCGCCGGAGGCTCAGGCCATCGAGCGTTCGCCGCAGGCCCCCAAGGGTTACGTGGTGCTGGCGATCGGTCTGCCTGGTTCAGGCAAGACAACGTGGTTTCGCCGCCGCGGTGTGACTCCGCTGTCGAGCGACCTGCTGCGGAACATCCTCTTCGACGATGTCGAGGAACAGAAGTTTCAGGGACTGGTGTTTTCGACGTTGCGCTCGCTGCTGCGCGCGCGCCTGATTGCCAAGATGCCGTGGAACTACGTGGACGCGACGAACCTGTCGGTGCACGAACGACGCCAGTGGATCAAGATGGCCAAAAGTTTTGGCTACGAGACGCAGGCGGTGTTCTTCGATGTGCCGCTGGATGTTTGCCTCGATCGCAACCGCCAGCGCGACCGGTCAGTCAGCGAAGACGTGATGCGCAAGATGGCCGAGAAGCTGAAGGCGCCGATGTTCGAAGAGGGATTTGCGAAGATCACGGTGGTAAGGGTGAAGAGCGCAATCTGAAGCCCGATTGAGTGACAAAATGCCAGAGCCGTTGCGATACGTTTCCGGCGAAGAGATCTGCAAGGGAGATCGCGTGCGGTTCCATGGGCATTCTGCCCAGATTGAGTTTGCTGCTGCCGAATTAAGCGATCCTGAACATAGCTGCTTTGTCCGGCTATATGGCGGCGGGGTGATGGTGAACGACCCCGCGGTTTCGGGTCATACGTTTATACCCGTCGATCAACTCAAGAACTACGAAGACCTGGAATTTGTTGCCCGCAGCAACCTGGAGACTTCCCCATGAGCACTCCTGCTTCTGTTCCCTACGTCGAGCCCTGGTTGCGCGGAACGCATGCCGATGTGTCGGCTGTCGGGCGCGGAGTTCTGCACGCGTTTGACCTGGCGCTGGACGATCTTACCAAGTGGACCGCAGGGCTGACCGATCTCGAGGCTCATGCGCAGCCGCTGGGGTTGCCGGCAGTGTCGTTTCACCTGAAGCACATCGCGCGGTCAACCGATCGCCTGTTGACCTACGCCGAGGGCGGCCAGATTTCGTCCGATCAGCTTGCGCTTCTGAAATCGGAGCAGACGGGGAGCGAGACGCTGGCCGAACTGCTGGCAGAGGTGGAGACTTCCTTCAGCAATGCTTCGGATCGCGTTCGCGTGCTGGCGACGGCGGACTTCAACACCTTTCGCGGCGTGGGGCGGAAACAGTTGCCGACCTCAATTGGCGGCGCGCTCGTCCACGTGGCCGACCACACGCAGCGGCATGTGGGGCAGGTGGTGACGACCGCGAAAGTTCTGAAGGCCCTGCGAGGCTGAGGGTAGAAACAAAGCTCGAACCGCGTTTGCGGTGCGGTCGCAACGGGAATAGAATCCTGCCAACTCCAAAATTGATTTGAGGTGCTCATGCAAGATCTGCAACCTCGCTTTGCCCCCCTGGCCGTCAAGACCGTGGTTTGCCACACCGTTACATATATGGTGATGGGGGCCCTCGCATATCACTTTCTGCATTATGCAGATTCCATCAACAACCCAAACTCCGGGATGCGGCCAGTCACGAGCCTCTGGGTGATTCTCGGGGCACCGTTGCAGGTGTTTCGAGGGATTTTGTTCGCCTCTGTGTTTTATCTAATCCGCGAGCGGTTGTTCGGCCGAAAGAACGGCTGGCTGGTCATGGCCTGGATGCTCATCGGCGTCGGGATCCTGGGCACGTTTGCCGCGCCCCCGGGTTCGCTGGAAGGCTTCATCTACACGACCGTTCCGGTCGCCATGCAGTTGCGCGGCTATCTTGAGGTTGTGACGCAGGCATTGCTGCTTTCAGCACTGCTATGCTACTGGGTCAATCATCCGGGCAGGAAAGGTCTGAGCTGGACGCTCAGCGCGGTCTACGTTGTGTGCATCGGGCTCCCGCTGCTGTCGCTGGTGGCGCCGAAGCGTTAGGTGCACCTGCAACATTTTCGCAGTCGCGATTGCTGATTGTTATCGCGTCGCCTGCAGAGTGTCGTTGTAAGAATGTCTCGCCCATCCAAGATAGTGAGCATTCGAGTGATTTGCGCTGTCTAGTCTGGTGAGCATTCGTGGAAGTAAATCCCCGTAGTCCGCAGTTCGCAGTGCAATGACCATCTTCGCCAGGTTGCGATCTGCCAGTCCTTCGTAGGCCATATCTAGATCTTTTTGACTGGTCTTCTCAACTTGCGCGGCCTTCTGCTCGGCAGGCGTCCCATCCTGGGGATTGCTCAACTCGTACATCATCAAGGTGAGGCGTGGTACCGAGGAAAGAAGCATCTGCCGTTGGCCCAGATCGCCTTTGAGCAACTTGACTGCGATGTCTGCATTCACGGTCATTCCAGCCGGTTGAGCCTTCGCTACCACCGCCTGAAACACGTCCACCAGGCCAGGGAGAAATTGCAGGTTCCCCGCGCCTTTGTTCTCCGGACGTTGCCACGGCTCTACGTCCAGGTGAACCCCGTCAAATTTGCCCGAGGGATGTTCCCGGTTGAATTTCACGATCCCCTCGACACGACTCAGCAATGAATCCCTATGCTTACCAACCTCGTCGGCGTCGGTGCTGGAGAACAGCGCCTCCACTCGAATGTTTGCGCGGTGCAGTAGAACGATGAGTTCAGACAACTGGTGTTCCTCGGAAGGGCCGCCGTTGGCAGGGACTGACACATAGACTTCGTTGACGCCTTCGGATACGCAGAAATCCCGAAGCGCTTCCGCTCCCCGCGATGCTCCGAGAACGGTCGGGCTCTTCCAGACCCAAAGTCCATGAACCGGCGCTTGCGCGCTTGCAGCGGACACCGCGAAGAACGATGTGCCGAACGGCATGGCGAGGAGAGCCCCAAGACAGAGAATGCGCGTGCACGGTCTTTTCATGGCTGGGAGTCCTTTCCGGAGTTTTCAACTTCAACTCGCAATCATCCTCTGAGTTCAAGCTACGCTGGCGGTGGACGGCGCTTTGCCCCACTGCGCGCTTCGCACCGCGACCTCAGTCGGCGCCATCGCCATTGCCACGGTCAAAACCGTGATGTCGTCGTCCTGCCCAAACTGCTGCGCCGCATCTGCGATTTTGTTGGCATCGGCGGTGTGGGCCAGCAACTCCGCGATGCGTGCAAAGCCGAAGAGCTCTCCGGCCGCATTGCGCGCCTCCAGCAGGCCATCTGTATAAAGTGTCAGCCGATCGATCTCGGTGAGTTTTAATCGCTCTGTGTCGTACTCCGCATCGGGCACAATGCCCAGCGGCAATGCCGGGGGTAACTGAACCTCAGAGTCATTCAAATAGGGCGGTAGATGTCCCGCGTTGGCCAGGAGGCATGCGCCGCCGCTCTCCATCTTGACCACCAGGCAGGTTGCGAATCCATTGTGCAGTCGTCCGTGCAGTCGGCGATTCAATGCCGTCAGAATCGCTGCTGGCTCGTCTGTCATCTCCACGGTGCTGCGAATCGCTCCCACAATCAGCGCCACGGTCATCGCGGCATGCAGCCCTTTTCCGCTGACGTCGCCAATAACGAGCAGTGCCGAGTCTCCCCGCAAGGGAATTACCTGGAAGAAATCGCCGCCTACCTCCTGCGCGGGGCGATATGCGCCGGTTACCACGTACCCAGGCAGCGTCGGCATGGACTCGGGAATCAGTACCTGCTGAAGTTCCTGCGCGCTGCGATACTCCTGCTCCAGCGTGTTTTGCCGCTGGCTTTGCTCCACGGTATAACGCCAGGCAGCGTAAACGAGGGAAATCAGCAGGAATGTATTCACGATGCCCTGGGCATGGATCGGATCTCCGCCGATCGTGAGAAGCGTACCGTGCAGTTTCTCATCAAGGGTCCAGTGCGTCCATCGCTTGCCCAGTCCGGTTAGATCTCCGATTGCTGTGAATAGATCGCTGAGCAACGCGGCCATTGCCAAGAACCACCGTGCAGCGTCGAGGCGTTTGCCGAGTGCGGCGAAAACCAGGACAAGGCCCCAGAGTTCCATGTAGATTGCTGGAATTGTGCTGACCACATCGATGATGAGGAATCGATGGGCAGGCCACGTGGTCCAGTTCAGGAGCAAGCAGATGGGGTCGATGAGGTCCAGTCCAAGCGCGGTCAGCCCGATAATCCAGGTCCAACGCACGAGGTGTTTGCGTTCACTCAACCCCAGCAAAGCAATCAGCAGAAACCAGACGGCCAAATCCTTAATTGCGACCTGCGGTCCGATAAGGGCGTAGACGAATTGAAACGTATGCGGTTGCGGATCTTCGAGAAGCAGACATCGCGCCAGGGGCATGATCATCGCCAGCGCGAGCCAAATCAGCATGGGTTGTTTGCGATTGCGCAAAAACAACAACAGGGCCATCAGGCCGCCAACTGCGCAAATGCGCGCGACCGTTATGGAGAACTGGAACTGTTGAATGCGTAGGTATTGAGCCTTGAGCTGGAGGCTTTCCATCGCCTCGGCGCTCCCCACCCGCGGTACCGCGATCAGCCCGCCTTCGTTGGGTGAGTTCAGAAATACAATCGGCGCCTTCCATACGCGGATTGCCAGTTCACCGGACTGCGGCGGTCCGAGCGTCACGACCTCGCCGTTGGTTCCGGCAAACCCGTGCCACACCGGCTGCGGCGGCAACTTGCCGTAGCTCCCCACCTTTATGCCGTTCCAGTAGACATCGCATGCGCTGTCAACGTCGGGAAGGTAGAGAGCGAGAGTAAAATCGGTGCTTCCGCCTGGAGGGATCACCAGCCGCTTGCGATACCAAGCGAATCCCGTGAGGCCGCGATGGCCCTGCTCCTCCCAGGTGCGGCCAGTCTCGATGGCCTGCCACGCGGAATCATCGTAGGCGGGCGATGCCCACGCAAGATCGTCGCCTTCGTGAAATTGCCATTGGCCATCCACAGGCAGAGATGTGCGCCCCAGTTCCCGCAACACCAGTGACGCTGACTCGACGGCATGGGCTGTTCCGGCCAGCGCCAGGCAGACGCATGCCAGGAGCATTGTCCGTCTCATTCGTGCGGGGAACCGAGCTGGATTAAGCCGCAAGGTCCTCGACCTCCGGAAGAAGTTGAAGCGATAGTACATTCCCCGGAGGTAGAGCGCCATCGCTTCCGCTATATCCCGGCATCCTGCGAACACAGTTTTTAATTGCGGCAAGTCATTTTGACCACGGCGGCACCACGCTCGTCATGCGCGCGTATGCAACCAATTGCCCCATGTGTTCGTTGGCATGAACCATGATGCGCAAATACATGCCATCAACGGTCGCATCGTGACCTTCGACTTTTAACTTGCGCGCCATGTCTTTTGGATCCACGGCGAGGTGTGCCTGTTTCACCGCGTCGAGCGAACGCTTGAGCCATGCGATCACCTCCGGCTTCGATGTCACGGTTTTTTCCGTCACCCCGGTTGCATCCTCGTTCTTCAGATCCGCAGGCATCTTCTGACCTGCCGCGCTCAGCAGCCAGAAATTCGTCATCGCGATGTGCATGTAGACTTCGCTGGTGGAGCGAACGCCGGGGGCTGGCCGCCATGCGAATTTGTCTGCGGGCGTTGCTTCGGCCAGCGCAATCAGCTGATTTGAAACATGCCGCCACTCGCCGTCATAGCCCTGCCACAGGCCATCCAGCGGGTCCTGCGCGAATGACCTCGACGCGCCCCAAAGAGCCAGTAACAACAAGACTGTTCGCAAGCGCATCTCTGTTCGCGGCTTGATCATCGTGAACCTCCTGGTGTCGAGACGAATCCCGGTTCCCAGCTTACGCAAAGGACTGCGACCCGCGCCACAGGGGACATTGACCCCTCTCCATGACCCTCTGTGACCGGCCAGTGTCTGGGGGGGGCTGTACACTGCTGACCTGTGACTTTTTCGTCCGAAAACGGGAATGTCGGCGACAGCGCAGCATTGCGCAAATTTATGCCTACGCTCGTTCTGCTTGTGCTGGCGTTGCTCATCAATTACGTCGACCGCGGCAACCTGGCGCTGGCTGCGCCTGTGCTGAAGATTGAATGGGGAATGACCCCATCGCAGCTCGGTATTTTGCTTTCAGCGTTCTTCTGGACTTACACGGTATTGCAGTTCATCATGGGCCTCTTGGTCGATCGCTGGGGTGCGAATCGGCTGATGGCACTTGGATTCCTCGTTTGGTCGCTTGCCACCGTGCTTACCGGCGCGGCCATGGGGTTTGCGGCGCTGCTTGCCCTGCGCCTGCTGCTTGGAGTTGGAGAGTCCGTGATGTTTCCGGCCAGCTCAAAGATCATGGCCCAACATCTGCCGGAACATGCACGCGGATTCGCCAATGGTCTGATGAACGCGTCGATGCGCTGGGGCTCGACAATCGGGACACTCGGCGGCGGACTGCTGATGGCAGCCTATGGCTGGCGCGCAGCCTTCATCGCCATTGGTGTTGTGAGTCTTTTTTGGCTGCCGGCGTGGTCGCGCTGGAAGGCGCCGGAAGTCTCGATCGCTGCGGATGCTGATGCGGGCGCGCCTGCGTTCTCGTCCATCTTGCGCAAGCGGGCTTTCTGGGGAGCAGCTTCAGGCCACTTCTGCGCAAACTACCTCGTCTATTTTCTGATGAGCTGGCTGCCGTATTACCTTGTGCATGAGCGGCATCTTTCCATGGCCGCAATGTCGGTGGCCGCCGGATCGGTGTGGGTGGTCGACTCGCTATGTTCTGTTGCTACCGGTGCGATTACCGACATGTGCATTCGTCGGGGCGCCAGTCCAACCATCGCGCGCAAGTGGGCCATGGCTCTTGGATTTTCACTCGCCGCTGTGTCGCTTGTGGGTTGCTCATTCGCTGGAGAGCGCAGCTATCTGGCTTGCCTCATCACATGCGCTATCGGATGCGGCGCCGCCAATGCAGGCACGTTCGCTTTCGCACAAACACTCGCCGGTCCGAGTGCAGCAGGGAAGTGGGTTGGACTGCAAAACGGCATCGCCAACATGGCCGGAGTGACCGGCCCCGCACTCACCGGCTTCCTCGTAGACTGGACTGGACATTTCGCATCGGCCTTCGCAGTCGCAGCCGTCATTACGCTGGGCGGCGCGTTTGCATGGTGTTTCGGCGTTCGGAAACTGGAGCCAGTCGAGTTCGCAATCTCCGACTAATGTTCAAGGTGAAAGCAAAAGCCCTGCGGATGCATCCCTTCACGTCAGGGGCACACACCCGCCGGGCCAAAGCTAGGGGCTACCGGCTGCCTGCTACAAGCTACTTCACCGCGTCTTGGCCACTTCCTCCACCGTTACGGGATCGAGGAAGGGCATGCTGGCGCGCAGTTTCTTGCCGACAATCTCGACGGGGTGCTTGGCCTCGGCTTCGCGGAATGCCATGAATTCCTTGCGGCCGGAATTCTGGTCGGCGAGGAAGCGCTTGGCGAATTCACCGTTCTGAATTTCGGTGAGGATGGCCTTCATCGCTTTGCGGCTTTCGGCGTTGATGACGCGCGGCCCGCTGACATAGTCGCCCCACTCAGCCGTATCCGAGATGGAATAGCGCATGTAGGCGAGACCTCCGCGGTAGATGAGGTCGACGATCAGTTTGAGCTCGTGCAGCACTTCAAAGTAGGCGCTCTCCGGTTGATATCCAGCCTCGACCAACGTTTCGTATCCCGCCTTGATGAGCGCGCTGACGCCGCCGCACAGCACCGCCTGCTCGCCGAAGAGGTCGGTCTCCGTCTCCTCCTTGAACGTGGTCTCCAGCACTCCGGCGCGCGTGCAGCCAATGCCCTTGAGATAGCTGAGATTCAAAGCATGCGCCTTGCCTGTTGCGTCCTGGTGGACCGCAATCAATCCTGGAATGCCACCGCCCTCGGTAAACACCTCGCGGACGCGGTGACCGGGGCCCTTGGGCGCTGCCATACCCACGTCGATGCCCGCCGCAGGAGTAATGGTCTTGAAATGAATGTTAAAACCGTGAGCGAAGAGCAACAGCGCGCCGGGCTTCAAATTGGGTCCAATTTCTTCGGCATACAGCTTGGCTGCGGTTTGATCCGGGACCAGAACCATGACCACGTCTGCCCACTTGGTCACTTCAGGCACGGTGCCGACTTCAAGGCCGGCCTTCTGCGCTTTGGCGATGGACTTTGAGTTCGCAGCGAGGCCCACTTTGACCTCGACGCCGGAATCCTTGAGGTTAAGAGCATGGGCGTGCCCCTGGGAACCGTAGCCGATGATAGCTACTTTCTTTGCTTGAATGAGGGACAGGTCGGCGTCGTGATCGTAATAAGTCTTAGCCATGATGATCTTGTTTTTTCCTTTGGGTACGGGTTGTGAGATGGATCGTGGGCATCGTTATGCCCTTACGAATGTGGTCATGCTGCGGCGGGTGCGTTCGCGCAATTGGCACTCGCGCAGTTCATCGGCGAGCGCTTCCAATTGAGGCACGCCATAGATCGAAAAATTTTCAAGCTCTGCGTCGGAAGAAAACACGTGCAGATACGCCTGGCCCAGCAGCCGGCTGCCGATTGGCTTACGAAGTTCAAAGTGATCGATGCGGAACAACTCGAGCGACTCCTGCACCTTGGAAAGAATGCCGCGCTCAAGTTTGATTCGCTGCGTGGTGATCCTGTAAAAGATGCGCCGGCTCTTGCTGTAGTACACGATACAAATAAGCGCGCACGCGACGACAAAAAACAGGCATAGGTAAAGAATGTACTGGTTGTCCTGCGGGATGATTTTCTTTTCCATGGCGTAGCCGACAGCCGCTGTGATCACGGCCACGATCAGAAAAGGAGTCAACTGGCCTACGGTGTAGATCAATGCCGGGTGACCTACGAAGAGGTCGCGTTCGGCTTCCACCTCTTTTGCGGCAGCGTAGTTGGCAAGGTCGGTATTGCAGAAGCGGCACTTGATTGCCGCAGCTTTGATGGTTTCACCGCAAACCGGGCAAGCTTTGCTATCTGGGTCCATGATCTGATCCCCCCTGGAGAGAATACCAATGCAAGCCTGGATCCGACAGTCGATTTCCGTTCATGCCGGTTCGATGTCTGCGCTTTCTTCCGCCGTATCCTCCTCCGCCTCTTCAGGCAGAGAATCTTCGTCGCCGGCCTTGCCCATTGCCTTCAGGACGCTAGATGTGTGATGCCCGCGCCGCATCGTCATCTTCCCGCTGCGGCAGATCTCAAGAATCCGGCCATCGTCTTCGCGCAGTACTTCGATCAAGCCTTCGATCTTGCTTTCGACGCCGGTCATCTCGATCATTAATGATTCTGAAGTGAGGTCGACGATGCGGGCGCGGAACACCTCAACCAGATCAAAGATCTGCGCTCGGTTGCGCGGCGATGCGGCCACCTTAATCAACGCCAGCTCGCGCGTTACGTTGGGTGCCTGCGCAATGTCGTCTACGTCTACGACGTTTTCCAGCTTGAAGAGGCTCGCGCGAATCCGATGCCCCGCTTCAGCGGATGCCTCGCAGACCAGCGTGAGCCGCGATAGTCCGACGCGCTCGCTGCGCCCCACGGTGAGCGAGCTGATGTTGATGTTCAACCGGCGGAACAGCGAAGCCACGCGCGTCAGCACGCCCGGCAAGTCTTCAACATATGCGACAAATGTGTGCAACATGAAAAGCCTTTCAAGTGAACAGTGAACAGTGGAAAGTGGACAATCAAGCTTGGAGAACTTGATCCATGGTCGACTTCAAAGCCACACTGTCGTTCTTACTCATCGTCTGCCGACTCGACCAGCGGGCTCTTGCCGGGACGGCGAATCATTTCGTGTAGTGCACTGCCGGCAGGAATCATCGGGTACACCGAATCTTCCTTTTCGACCAGAAAATTCAGAAGGAACGGTCCGTCCGTTTTGCGTGCCTCATTCACCGCGTCGGCCACCTCGGCGCGCGTAGTCACCGCGCGGCCGGCGATGCCGTGCGAATCGGCCAGCTTCACGAAGTCCGGGCTGACCAGGGGCGTCGATTCATAGTTGCTCTCGTAGAAGAATTCCTGCCACTGTCGCACCATTCCCAGGTAACCGTTGTTGATGACGGCGATGTTGATCTTGAGTTTTTCCTGGACGATCGTCGACAGCTCGGCCGCCGTCATCTGGAATCCGCCATCCCCTGCGATCACCCACACTTCCTTGTCCGGGCAAGCCATCTTCGCGCCAATCGCCGCGGGCAGCGCGAATCCCATGGTGCCGAGTCCGCCCGATGTCACCAGCGACCGAGGCGTTTCGTGATGGAAATATTGCGCTTCCCACATCTGGTGCTGGCCCACATCGGTGGACACAATCGCATCGCCCCCAGTGATGCGCCACAAATCGTGCATCACGTGCGCGGCGTAGAGGTGACCCGAGTCAGGGAGATTCTTGATGTCGTGTACGGACACCGCACCCTTGCTCGATTCGATGGTCTTCAGCCATGCTGATCCATCCCGCCCGGCAATGCGCGGCAGCAGTTCCTCAAGCACGGCGCGCAAATCTCCCACCAGAGCCACATCGACCTTGACATTCTTGTTCACCTCAGCCGGATCGACTTCGATGTGAATCTTCTTCGCCTTCAGCGCATAAGTGCTCAGTGAGCCGGTCACTCGATCATCAAAGCGCATACCGCACGCAATCAGCAGGTCAGCTTCCTGAATTGCCGTGTTCACCCACGACTCGCCGTGCATGCCCATCATCCCCAGGTTCAGCGGATGCGAGGCAGGGAAATTACCCAGCCCAAGTAGCGTAAGAGCCACGGGAATCTGCGCTCGCTCTGCCAGTGTCTGTACCTGCTCCATTGCGCCCGACTCGGAAATGCCGTGTCCAGCAAGAATCACAGGGCGCTTCGCATTCTTGATTAGCTCGGCCGCCTGCTTCAGTCCGCTCTCTTCCACGCGCAGCATTGGATGCGGACGATACGGCCGCGGCTTTGCAGCTTCAAAGTCAAAAATCGCCGTACCCTGCTGCGCATCCTTGGTAATGTCTACCAGTACCGGCCCCGGCCGCCCGCTCTGCGCAATCTGAAATGCGTAGCGGATCGCGTGGGCGATGTCTTCGGTCTTGTTGACGAGGAAATTATGCTTGGTCACTGGCAGCGTGATGCCCGTGATGTCCACTTCCTGAAACGCATCGGTTCCCAGAACCTTGCTCGAAACATTGCCTGTGATGCACACCATGGGAATGGAGTCGAGCATTGCCGTTGCGATGCCGGTTACGAGGTTGGTCGCGCCAGGGCCGCTGGTGGCCATGGCTACGCCCACCTTGCCCGACGCGCGCGAGTAGCCGTCAGCCATGTGCGCGGCGCCCTGCTCGTGACGGACGAGAACATGATGAATGGGAAACTTCCGCAGCGCATCGTATACCGGAAGAATCGCTCCACCCGGATATCCGAAAACCGTCGACACACCTTCGCCAACCAGCGTTGCCCACACAATCTCCGCGCCCGTCAGGCGCGTCGGCGTGGTCAGGTGGCTCTCTGCGGATTGTGCGTTTGCCTTGCTTCCCATGTTTCTCTCCTTGGTGGCTCCCAGCTTTTTCTGATCACTGTTCACTGACCACTATGCACTGTTTCTACGTCGTCGCCCCAAGCGCTGCGCTCGTCACTCGATCGACATACTTACGAAAAACGCCGGCAGGCCAGCGCAGAGCAGGCGCCTTGAAATTCTTGAGCCGTGAAGCCATCTCATCCACGCTGATCTCCACATTGAGCGTGCGATTCATGATGTCGAAATGAATGATGTCGCCTTCGCGCACCGCAGCAATCGGCCCGCCGACAAATGCTTCTGGCGCCACGTGGCCTGCGGTGAGTCCCCGCGTCGCGCCGCTAAACCGGCCATCCGTCAGCAGCGCAACGGTGTGGCTGAGTTCAGGATGCCCGCTTACGGCCGCCGTCACCTGCAGCATCTCGCGCATGCCCGGGCCGCCCTTCGGTCCTTCGTAGCGGATAACGAGCACATCGCCGGGCTTGATCTTGTCGCCCTGCACCGCGGCAAAGCAGTCCTCTTCGCAATCGAAGACGCGCGCAGGTCCGCGATGTTCGATGCGATCGGCTGCGGCAATCTTCATCACGCAACCTTCCGGGGCGAGGTTGCCCTTAAGGATTACAAGTCCGCCGGTCGGCTTGATGGGTTGCTCGAAGGTTTTGATGACCACCTGCCCCGGAGTCTCCACGGCCAGCGCCGCTTCTTCTGCCAGAGTCCGCCCGCTGATGGTTAACGTCGAGCCATCGGCATGTCCGGCATCAATCAACCGCTTCGCCAGCAGGCGCGAACCACCGGCCGCCTGGAAGTGCGACGCCATGTATTTGCCCGCCGGGACGAGGTCGCAGATGAACGGGGTTTTCTTCGAAATGGCGTCGAATTCGTCGATCGAAAGCTTGATGCCCATTTCGCGCGCAATGGCCAGCAGGTGCAGCACGGCGTTGGTCGATCCACCGCTCGCCGCCACGCTGGCAATCGTGTTCACAATGGATTTCTTCGTAATGATTTGCGATGGCCGGCGATTTGCACGGACTGCTTCCATCAGCATGCGCCCGGCTTCCCGGGTCGCGGCGTGCTTGTCCTTATCGGTTGCCGGAACCCCGGAAAGCTGCAACGGCGAAATACCCAGCATCTCGCCGCTCATGGCCATCGTGTTCGCGGTGAACTGACCGCCGCAAGCGCCCGCGCCGGGGCAGGCATTCGCCTCCAGAGCCTCAAGCCCCGCATCGTCGATCTTCCCCGCCGCGTATGCACCGATGCCTTCAAATACATTCTGGATGGTGATGTCGATACCGTTTAGTTTTCCAGGAGCAATGGACCCACCGTAGAGCATCATTCCCGGGATATCGAGCCGGCACAGCGCCATGATGATGCCGGGCATATTCTTGTCGCATCCGCCAATACCGACCAGACCATCAAAAAGATTGCCGCGTGCGACAAGCTCGATGGAATCGGCGATGACCTCGCGCGATACGAGCGATGCCTTCATGCCTTGCGTGCCCATTGTGATGCCGTCGGAGATGGTGACGGTGTTGAACTCCATCGGCGTGCCGCCAGCCTCGCGGATGCCTTCTTTCAGAGCCTCGGCGACCTCGCGCAGGTGCACATTGCAGGTGCCGATTTCGGTCCAGGTATTGGCAATGCCGATAATCGGTTTGTGCAGATCGTCCTTTGCAAATCCAGACCCGCGTAAATAGGAGCGCGCAGCGGCGCGGCTCGGGCCCTCAGTTAGCGGAATGCTTTGTCGCTTGCCTTCGATGGTCACTTAATCAATCCTTCGTTTGTCGCGTCTGCAACCGGCAGCCTATCGATGATCTCTGTCATCGCATTGCTAAAGCGTGTCCAATTCCCAAAAGCAGGATGTGGCACACAAAAAGGTTCGTACGATATACCGGCCATGTGCATCGCCTGCCGAACCATGGGCAGGATTGCTCGCATCACAACCACTACAGCCTTCGGCTTGTACTTAGCCAGTCGTTCTGCCAACTCCGGAACAGCGTTCTCGCGTCGTCTGGATCGCTCGGGCCTCGCCAACTTATTGATTGGCGTGAGTACAAGGTCGTCGAGGTAAAAGCCCTTCCGTTTGAAATCCTCAATGAATGTCTCTCGGTTTCCAAATGCTCGTTTCATTGCGCGAAAAAGACTGCTGTTGCTGCAGTAGAAGAACCTGCCGCTCGCAGGCGCGGACTCGCCAACGAACAGAGTGGTTACGCAATCCGGATGAAAGCTTTCCCGCAGTTTTTCCAGCTCGTTCATGCCTTTCAGAAAACCTCAACCGCTTTTGGCTTGAGCCAGTTTGCGTTGTCATGCTGCTTTTCAAATTTGTCGAGCGCTCCGGCGTGCCGCAGTGTCAGGCCGATGTCATCGAGTCCTTCAATGAGGCAGAACTTACGAAATGGATCGACTTCGAATGTCGCCTTGAATCCGCGATCGTCGGTTACCGTCTGCTCCTCGAGCGAAACGGTCAGCTTGTAATTTGGAATGTCCTTCGCATTCTGAAGAAGAGCTGCAACTTCTTCCTCAGTTAGCCGGGCCAGCACAATTCCGTTTTTGCCTGCGTTTGAAAAGAAGATGTCGGCAAACGTAGGCGCAACTACGACGCGGAAGCCATAGTCGCTCAGCGCCCAAGCAGCATGTTCGCGGCTCGATCCGCATGCGAAGTTTTTTCCAGCGACGAGAATCTGCGCGTTCTTGTAGCGCGGATCGTTCAGCACAAAGTCGGGATTCTGGTCGCCCGACGCGGTCCGACGCCAGTCGAAAAAAAGGAAATCGCCGTAGCCGGTGCGCTCGATGCGCTTCAGAAATTGCTTGGGAATAATCTGGTCGGTATCGACATTCGTGCGGTCGAGAGGCGCGGCCAATGCTGTGAGTGTCTTAAACGGTTGCATTATGCCTTTACCTCCTCGCGGGAAGACTCGTGAACTGGCCAGTTGCGGATGTCGACGAAGTGCCCGGCGATTGCGGCCGCGGCGGCCATCTCCGGCGAGACAAGATGCGTGCGTCCGCCGCGCCCCTGTCTACCTTCAAAGTTGCGGTTGCTCGTCGATGCGCAGCGCTCTCCGGGCGAAAGAATGTCAGGATTCATGCCCAGGCACATCGAGCAGCCCGGCTCGCGCCAGTCAAAACCGGCCTCCTTGAAAATCTGGTCGAGGCCTTCTTTTTCCGCCTGCGCCTTCACCTGCTGCGAACCCGGCACCACCATCGCGCTTACGTGCGTCGATACCTTATAGCCGGCCGCGATTCGTGCTGCCGCGCGTAGATCTTCTATACGCGAATTGGTGCACGAACCGATGAACACACGATCGATTTCGACATCCGCAAGCGGCGTTCCCGGCTTCAATGCCATGTACTCCAGCGCGCGCTCCAGTCCTTTTCGCTCCTGATCATCTTTGGCCGCAGCCGGGTCCGGAACGGAAGCCGTAATCGGCGCAACCATGCCGGGACTCGTCCCCCAGCTCACGTAGGGAACGAGTGTCGCTGCATCGATAACCAGTTCGCGATCAAATTTTGCGCCGGGATCGCTGGGCAACTTGCTCCACTCGCGGACGGCTTCGTCCCATGCTGCGCGCTGCGGACTGAATCTGCGGCCTTCGAGGTACGCGAACGTCGTCTCATCGGGGGCGATCATGCCCGCGCGCGCGCCTGCCTCGATGCTCATGTTGCAGATCGTCATGCGGCCTTCCATCGAAAGCGCGCGGATGGCCGAGCCGGCGTATTCAATTACGCAGCCAGTCGCGCCGTCGGTGCCGATCTTGCCGATGATGGCGAGGATGATGTCTTTCGCCGTCACGCCGCGGGGCAATTTGCCTTCGACGGCAATGCGAAATGTCTTCGGCTTCGACTGGGGCAGCGTTTGCGTAGCCAACACGTGCTCCACTTCGCTGGTGCCGATACCGAAGGCCAGCGCGCCGAATGCTCCGTGTGTCGAAGTGTGCGAGTCTCCGCAGACGATCGTCATTCCGGGTTTCGTGATGCCCAGTTCCGGTCCGATGACGTGCACGATGCCTTGTTCGCGGCTGTTCACGTCATAAAGCTCAACGCCGAAGTCCGCGCAGTTCTTGCGCAGGGTTTCAATCTGAGTGGCCGCGATCTGGTCGACAATGTGGAGACGGCCTTCAATCGTTGTCGGCACATTGTGATCCACGGTTGCGATGCAGCGGTCAGGACGGCGAACCTTGCGACCAGCGATCCGCAGCCCTTCGAATGCTTGCGGAGAAGTGACCTCGTGCAGCAATTGCAGGTCGATATACAGCACGGTGGGCTCGCCTTTCGGCTCAACCACGACGTGCTGATCCCAGACTTTCTCGAATAAGGTTTTCGGTGCGGTGTTCATTGACTCCTCAAAAACAGCTCGTGGCCTGTCGCCATTAGCTGCTAGCTCTAAACGCATACGATCTTGTGAAATTCTTTGGTTCCAAGTTGATGCTGCCGGCACCTACGCGAAGAAGCTGCCGGCTACGAGCTAATGGCTAACAACCGATTCTTCACCGTCTCCCTGACTTTTGCGCCCATCTCCCTGGTCGACAGCACCGGGAATCCCTGTGGATTGGAACGCGCCAGATCCGGGGTGCGGAAGCCCTGCTCCAATACTTTGCGTACTGCCGATTCAATTGCTGCGGCTTCGGATTCGAGTCCGCCGGAGTGGCGCAGAATCAGCGCGCCGGTCAAGATCGCACCCAGCGGATTTGCGAGCCCCTTACCTGCGATGTCCGGCGCCGAACCGTGCACCGGCTCATATAAATTGACTTTGCCGCCAATGGTTGCGGAGGGAAGCATGCCCAGCGACCCCGTGATTACAGCCGACTCGTCGCTGAGAATGTCGCCGAAGAGATTCTCGGTGAGAACGACATCGTAACTGCGCGGCTGGTTCATCAGGTGCATCGACATGGCGTCGACATACTGGTGCTCGACGGTCACGCCGGGGAATTCAGCAGCGACTTCATTCACGGTCGCGCGCCACAGCTGCGAAACTTCAAGGACGTTGGCCTTGTCTACGCTGGTTAGTTTTTTGCGGCGCTTCATTGCCAGCTCAAATGCTATGCGCGCTACGCGGGTTACTTCGTCGCGGGTGTAGCGCATGGTGTTCCAGGCTTCGCCGGTGGTTTTATTCCACTCGCGCGGCTGGCCGAAATAGAGGCCACCGAGCAGTTCGCGCACGAATAGAATATCCGCTCCGTCGATGATCTCCGGCCGTAGAGGGCTGTTGACGGCGAGCTCTTTGAACGCGAAGGCAGGCCGCAGATTGGCAAATCCGCCCAACGCTGCGCGGAGTTGCAGCAATCCCGCCTCGGGACGGCTGTTCGGGGGCAGGGAATTGAACTCGTTGCCACCCACCGCGCCAAGCAGCACGGCGTCGGAACTGAGCGCGGCGTCGAGGGTCTCCGGCGGAAGGGGAGCACCATGCTGAACAATTGCCACGCCGCCAATGTCGCGCTGATCGATGCTCAGCGTGTGGCCGCTCAGTTGCATTATCTCCTGTAGAACTGCAACCGCCTCGTTTGTGACTTCCGGCCCGATGCCGTCGCCCGGAGTGACTAGAATCTTCAGATGCATTCGCCTATTTCCTGTGATTGTCCTCAGGGGCTAAAGCCCCAGAATTGTACGATTGCTATCGGCACGACTGAAGTCGTGCCCTGGTTACAAAACCTTCAATGCCAACCGCAACATGTGCGGCATGCCCTGGTACCTTCAATGCCAACCGCAACATGTGCGGCGTCAGACTCAATCAATCCAGTTCCGAGACCGGCTCACTATGCCGGTCGCGAATCGGATCCGGCAAAATCCCGATCAGGTCCTGGTCGTAGATATTCTTCTTGCGATCGGCCAGCGCCACAAAGCGGTAGTACGTCTGCTGCAGTTCTTCGCGCGAAAGCGTGTACCCAAGCTGCTCAAGCCGATGCCGCAGCGCCGCGCGCCCTGAGTGCTTACCCAGCACGAGGCTGGTGCGCGACACACCCACCAGTGTCGGCGTCATGATCTCGTAGCACAGCGGATTCGCCAACATTCCGTGCTGATGAATTCCCGACTCGTGCGCAAATGCATTTGCGCCAACAATCGCCTTGTTTGGAGACGGCTTGAAGGTGATGATCTGACCAAGTACCTGGCTGGTGGGGTACAACTGGTCGAGCTTGATGTTCGTGGTCACGCCGTAACGCTCGCTGCGCACGTGCAGGGCAGCGGCAAGTTCCTCAAGCGACGCATTGCCTGCGCGCTCGCCGATGCCGTTGATGGTGCACTCCACCTGGCGCGCGCCCGCGGTAATGGCTGCCAGCGAATTCGCCGCCGCGAGTCCAAGATCGTCGTGGCAGTGCGAGGAGAGAATGATGCCTTCGGCATCGACGGCGGGAATGCGTTCGCGCACCTCGCGGAACATCTGGCCGTATTCCTCCGGCGTCGTGTAGCCCACGGTGTCCGGCATATTGATTGTGGTGGCGCCAGCTTCGATAGCCACACGGACTATTTCCACGAGGAAGTCGCGATCGGAACGCGTCGCATCTTCCGGCGAGAACTCCACATCCTCAACAAACGACCGCGCGAGGCGTACCGATTCAGCGGCCTGGTCGAGGGCCTGCTGTCGACTCATTTTGAGCTTGTATTCGAGGTGCAGATCGCTCGAGGCGAGGAAGACGTGAATGCGTGAGCGCTCGGCAAACTGCAAGGCGCGGGCGGCTATCTCGATGTCTTCGGTTTTGGCGCGGGCGAGGGAAGCGATACGCGGCTTGCGAACCGCCTGCGTAATCGTCGCAATCGCGGCGAAATCGCCCTCCGAAGCCATGGCAAAACCGGCCTCGATGATGTCGACGCCCAGATCCTCAAGGGCGTGCGCCATGGTGAGTTTTTCCTGCGTGGTCATGCTGCAACCGGGCGACTGTTCGCCATCGCGCAGAGTGGTGTCGAAGAATGCAACGTGATTTGGATTGTTCATCATGTTCACGCCTGCCGGGGAAGACGTTTCCTAACTCTTTTATTTTCTCGCATCCAGTCGATATAAGGCAAAGTTATTCTTTTTGGGGAACCTATTACAATTGCTTATGCACTTGTGAACAGTGAACAGTGAACAGTGGACAGTGGACAGAGAAAAGCTCAGCCTGGCACCCCCCAGTCATTCGGAGTTTGACACGCCTGCTCGTTATCGACGGGATCTCTGAATCCAGATGCTTAAGACCCATCGAATGTCGAGTAGCCACAGCGTTTAGAGCGCACAAAAGCCGCAGGACCTCTGTCCTCTGTTCACTCTCCACTGTTCTGCGCCGGGGGCATCATGGATCTCTCTCAACTTGAAACCTTTCTTGCCGTCGCCGAGGAGCGCAGCTTTTCCCGCGCTGCCGTCCGCCTCCACCGCACCCAGCCGGCCATTAGCCAGGTCATCCGCAAGTTGGAAGCCTCGCTTGGCGAAACGCTCTTCGACCGTGCCGCCCGTGACGGCTCGCTTACGGCCGCGGGCGAGCTGCTGCGCGACTATGCGCGACGGCTCCTCGCTCTCCGTCGCGAAGCCTCGAGCGCGTTGGACGAATTGAAGAGCCTGGAGCGCGGCCGCCTGCAACTGGCTGCCAACGAATACACCTGCATGTTCCTGCTTCCGGCGATCGATCAGTTCCGACGCCAATTTCCAGAGATCGGCATTTCGGTCCATCGGATGCTTGCCAGCCGCATCGCCGAGGAGCTGAGCCTGCGGACATTCGAGATCGGGGTGACGTCGTTCCGGCTCGACCCGGAGAAATTCCGCACCATCGCCGTATATAACGACAGTCTGGCTTTCATCGTGAGCCCCCGGCACCGGCTTGCCAAGGCAGCCCGCGTTTCGATCAACGACCTGGGCAAGGAGAACTTCATAGCCCACAACGTCACATCGCCGTTGCGGCGCAAGGTGATCGAAGCATTTCAGCGCTACCGTACGCCTTTGAATATGGGCATCGATCTGCCTACGATCGAGGCGATCAAGCGCTTTGTGTCCATGGGCAATGGGGTAGCCCTGGTGCCGCATCTGACCATCGCTCATGAACTGGAAGCCGGCGAGCTGGTTCGCGTTACGGTGGATGAGTTGGAATTCAAACGAGTGCTAAGGCTGGTACACCGCCGCCAGGCCACCCTCTCGTATGCGGGGCTTGCCTTTCTGCGAACCGTGCGCGACCTGGCTCAGAAGCACGGGCCGCCGTACTACTACCACGTGGAGCGGGCGGGATGAATAAAAGCAGGAAATAGGGAGCAGGGAGTAGGGAATAAAAAGCAAATGCGGATTCCCTCTACTACCTTCGATCACACGGGGCGCCATGGATGAGACGAAACGACCGGAATGGAGTCGAATATCTCCGTTTCAATTTTTGTCTGTAAGATCTCGAATCTTGGTGAGCGGGTTTGTTAATCCCTATTCCCTGTTCCCTAATCCCTTTTCCTAAGAGATTCCCATTCGCGGGGCGCTGCGTCTATTGACTTAGATCATTCCGAATCAGCCCGATCGACCCGCAACCCGTTCAGGCCATTTACAATGCTGAGAGCGGCCCGTGGGAGAATCCGGCGTGTCGTAATCAACAACCTGGTTGCCAGCCGGACGGTTGAGCAGTCGCGAGGTTCAAGACCGAATGAAGAAAATCGCCCTTATTATCCTTCTGCTGGCCGTGTGCGTAGCAGCGGGCCGCGCTCAGGAGAGCCGGCAGGATATCAGCATCAGCGGATCAGCCCTGATTGAACCTTTTGTTGCCTCCTCCACTACTGTTCAGGTGCACTCCAACACGGCCTACGGTTTGCTGGCTAGCTACCGCTTTATGCTCACCCCCAATAGCGCGGTTGAAGCCAATTATGGAATAACTAACCACAATTTCATAAACTATTACGTGAACCCGAATCACTATCAGGTGAACACCCGTACCCAGGAGATGTCAGCCGCTTACGTGCGCAGCTTCACCTTCAAGAAGTTCAATCCGTTTCTCGAGGCCGGTCCTGGCGCATTCATCTTCCTGCCTATCCGCAACTCTGGCACTACCAGTCTCGATGTGAAGCAGCAGACCTCGATCGGCGGCCTCTATGGTGGCGGTATTGCCTACGAGATCAGCCCCAGCTTCGATATTCGTGCTGAGTTTCGCGGATTCGTAACCAAGGTGCCAACGTTTGGACTCAGCCAGTTCACCACCAATAAGTGGTACAACATCTACTACCCGACCCTTGGCGTGGCATACCACTTCTAAGACAAGGGATCAGGGAGTTGGGCCGGGCACTGAAAGTCAGCTGGGATTTTCGCGATATACGAACCAAAATGGGGATGGCTTTGGCCATCCCCATTTTGCTGTCTGAAATCTCGAATCTCGCGCAGAGGGGTTCGATATTATGCGCTCAACTCCCTATTCCCTAGTCCCTTTTCCCTTTATTCTCAGCCTCTACGTATCTGCCGAGCTCTTTCACCATGGCGCAATGCGGTTTCAGGGCTTGGATGGCACGGGAACCTTCCTCTGACGAGTGCAGCTGGCAGTCCACGTAAAAGACGTACTCCCAGGGTTTTCCTTGCACGGGCCGCGACTCAATCTTGGTCAAATTCGTCCCTATTGCCGAAAGCTCGTTCAGCGCACTTACCAGCGAACCCGGCCGGTTCTCAACGGAGAAGGCAATGCTGGTCTTGTTGGCATCGAGATCGAATCGGGCGTCCCTGGCTCGCCGAACGAGAAAGAAGCGCGTAAAGTTTTCCGGATTGTCTTCAATGCCTGCCCGCAGAATCTGCGCCCCGTAGTAGTGGGCGGCTGCTTCGCTGGCAATCGCCGCTGCGTGGCGGTCGCGCAACTCGACTAGCTGCTTCACGCTCCCCGCCGTGTCGTAAAAAGCAAACGATTCCATCCTGGGATGCTCAGCGAGGAAGCGCCGACACTGCGCCAAAGCCACCGGATGCGAAAATACGCGGTCGATGTCGTCCAGCGTCGACGATATCCCGATGAGGTTATGCCGGATGCGCAGTTGCGACTCGCGCACCACCTTTACGTCATGCTGCAGCAAAAGGTCAAAGTGCTCCAGGACAGAACCGGCGAGGCTGTTCTCGATGGGAATGACCGCGCCGTCCACCGCTTCGTCGGTGAGCGCGTTGAAGACGTCGGCCGAGATGGTGCAGGGCACAATTACCGCGTCCGGCAGCATTGCCAGCGTCGCTTCGTGACTGAACGAGCCAGGTTCTCCCTGGATGGCAATCTTCATTCCGGTGCGAGCTTCTCCTTCTTTAGAGCCAGCCGTGCGCGCGGCAGGCGACGACTGCGCAGACTGCTTCCTCGCACCATACCACAGCTCCACCGCCGCTTTTTGTGACAGGGCTTCCTCCATGTTTCCTTATCTCCGCAGCCAGACATCAGCGGCTACGAATACCAGGAAGACCATGGCAATGACGCCGTTCATGGTGAAAAATGCAGCGTTCAGGCGCCGCATGTCGCGCGGCGAAACGATGGAGTGTTCATAGGCCAGCAACAGGCCCGCGGCAGATACTCCCAGCCATCCCGCGATGCCAAAGTTGAACAAGTATCCGAACCAGACCAGCAATCCCAGCATGGCCAGGTGCATCAGGCGCGCTACCCAGAAGGCCGCCGGAACTCCGAGCGACTGGGGAATGCTGTGCAGACCGGCTTCGCGATCATGTTCGAAATCCTGGCACGCATACAGCACGTCAAATCCGCCCACCCACATCATGACCGCGGCGGTCAGCACGACGATGCGCGGATCGAGGCTGCCGCGTACGGCGATCCACGCAGCTGACGGTGCCAGTCCCAGCGCCAGTCCCAGAACTAGGTGCGACCAGCGCGTGACGCGCTTCGTGTAGCTGTAGCCCAAAAGCACGACGAGGACGACCGGAGCGAGATACAACGTGAGCCGGTTCAATTCGGCCGAGGCAATCACAAAGCCGAGACCCGTCAGGACCGTGAAACCCAGCACAAATTGGCGCGACAACTGGCCTGCGGGGATGGCACGGGTACGGGTTCGTGGATTGGCCGCATCGAGATCGGCGTCTGCCCAGCGATTGAAGGCCATCGCGCAGGAGCGGGCCGTCACCATGGCCACGAGGATCCAGCCTAGTGTGCGCCACCCAGGCGCGCCGCGACTTGCCAGCAGGACGGCGGTCAGCGTAAACGGCAGAGCGAAAATCGAGTGCTCCCACTTGATCATCTGCAACGTTGTCCGTGTTTTCGCGGCCAGACCCATCGCGCGCAGCTCCATCAACCAGTGTAATGGAGCGCCATCCGCGCAACCTGAAGGGGTTGGGCTGGCTGCACATAAAGAAGAAGAGGAATGGAGTTCTTGCTCTAAGCTACGCTTCGGCGTCTTCGATGGTTAGCACCAGGGGAAGCACGGTGTCGACCTTTGTCACTTTGAACAGATCCATCACCCGATTGTTCGCGCCGGCGACGATAAACTTGACGCCCCTTGTCTGGCAACGGACGTAGTGGTTCATCACCAGGCCCATACCGGCCGAGTCCATATAGGGCACCCCGGTCAGGTCAATCACGGTCACCGGCGGAGGCGCCGCACCACGCAGCTCGGCTTGCAGCTCGAAGAGGTTGCGCAGCGTGAGTGGTCCAGTCAGGCAGAACACCCGGGTGCCGGGATTTTTTCCGTCTTTCCGATCGATGGTCAGCGGGCCGTCGTTCAACATAGCGACTCAAGTGTAAGGAATGAAATGCCCTGAAAGGTTACAGTTCTGTAAATGTCGCACGGCAAGCGCGCGCACGTCCAGCGAAAACATGCGATGTTTCTGGCAATAAATAGACAGTTCTTTAATGCCTTGGAAAGGACCTCGAGGCACTGTCTGACTGTGCCCCAAAGGTCTCTGGTATTCCGGAGTGCTTGTTCAGAGCGGTAGCATCGTGAATCCCGACGCGGTTCTTACTGCGGCTTCTCGCTTTCGCTTGGCTGGCCGGCCACTTGAAGGTAATTCTTTACGCTGAAGACGCCCGGTACGCCGTTGGCGCGGATGTAGGCCGTGTCTTTGTCGGCTTTTGAATCGACCACGCCGTAGAGCGAGACATTCCCATTCTGCACGGAGATGCGGATCGGCTTGGCGGGGTCGATGGAGTACCGATTGAGCGAGGCATAGCCATAGATCGCGCGCGCCACTGCCAAGCGCGTCTGGTCGTCCATGATCGAAGTGGGATCGACCTCGATCTCATCCACGACGTCCTTCACGCCGGGATAGGTCGATACCAGAGCCAATGCTGAATCCTTATCGACGTCAGTGCGGGCGTGACCGCCTAAAGTCACGACGCTATTCTCAACGCTGATCGAGATTGCATTGAAGGTGTTTCCGTATCCGACTCGATCGTAGGTCAGCTTCTCCAACAATTTTGTCTTCAGGTCGGCGTCCGACACATTCGGGCCTGCAACTTCGATATCGTTTCGTACTGCATTCACGCTCTTCGCCTTGCGGACGCGATTAGCTGCGTCTTTCTTGTATTCGTAGAGGCTGACCGTACCGCTCAATGTGGCGATTCCGTTGTCGACCGTGACCTTGACATCCTTGAACTGCGACTTTTTCAGCTTTGCCTGCGCATCGCTTGAAGCGTCCTGGCCGGCTCCAATCCCCTCGCCGCCTGCTGCAAACGAGACTTGTGGAAGACCCAAAACGCTGATGGTGAACGCAGCCGCTACCCATGCGGCGGCGAAACTATGCTTCGTCGTCTTCATGTCCGTGCTCCTTGTTTCAGGTTCACTGTTGCTTGTCGTCTTAGCCTCCGTCGGTATGTCCGGGAGGCGCAAGCTTTACCGCCTGCATCAGACACAGATGCAGAGAAAATGTTACACGACCATTTCTTTAACATGGGAACCGCTGAAAATCCAAATCAGATACAGGTCCGCGACCATTTGAAGTAGACCCAGCGCTGGTCGGGGAAGGGAATCGGGATGAGCGCGGGACTGGCCTGATGGAAGCCGGACCGTTTTATTTGAATCGCCGAGTCGCCTTCAGCACCATCGAAAACACGCCCGACTCATCCCGCGCCACGAGCAGCGAAACATGCCGGTTGATCGCGATCTCGGCCTGCAGCAATTGCTGGGCGGTGGTATCCACGTCGGTTGCGTAGGTAAGGGTGAGACTCTTGCCGACCTGCTCCACCACCGTAATCCGCGTGGTCGAGTTGCCCAGCACGCCGAGGTAGTTCGGATCGACCTTCACAGAGCCCGCGCCGAACAGTTTCTGCACGCGGCTGCTGACTGTTGCATTCAATGCGCCGCCGAGCAGGGCATCCGATGCGGGACTGTTGGCAATCTGCTCCTGCTGCTGGGTGTAGAGCCGCTGTTGATCCTGGGTGCGTCCCAGCGCCAGCAACGCCACCACGTCAGCTTCGGGCAGTGGCGGGTCACTCCGATACGTTACCGTCATCTGGTCGACAAAGCCATGCAGACCAAGCGTGATGTCGTAATCCTCAACGCGAGCCGTGGCATTTAGATCAATCAACGGCTGGATGCGCACTGGGTTGGTAAAGTTAATCTCTCCGCGTTGCAGTTCATAGCGCGTGCCGGCAATCGTCGCGCTGCCTTCGGTGATCGAGATCCGCCCCAGCAGCGACGGCGACGCGATGGTGCCGCGGAGCCGCAGATCCACGTCTCCGGCCAGCTTGGCGTAGGCATTCTGGAAGTTCAACTGCGGCGACGACTGGATGCGAACGTCGAGCCGCACATGATTCGACGGCGCATTCGCCGGCGCGATCGGCTGAGACTTGGCTGCCTGCGCAGCCAGCGCCACAAAGTCGATCTCCGGACTTACCGAAAATCGTGTGATCATCACGTTGCCGCTCAACAGCAGGTTGTTTTGCGATCCCTGCAGTTGCAGATTGATGTCGGCGGCGGAACTCACACCCTGGGGATAGCGGATGCGAATCGACGTTCCTTTCAGTGCCAGGTCCGGGTAGATGCCGTGCTGATAGGCAAGGTATCCAGAGACGCTCAGCAGCCCGCCGCCGCTCATAGCCGTCAGCGATTTCACTTCGAGGCGATTCTGGTTGAACTCGAGCGTGCCGTGCAACTGGCTCAGGCTGTTAGGCAGGTCCTGGAGTGCCAGCGAAGCATCCTGAAAATCGATTCGGCCTGACAGTCCCGGGTTCTGAAGTGGACCATGCGCTTCAACCTGGAAAGTGGTCGTGCCGCGCGCGGTCAGGTCAGGATCGACCGTCTCCGCCAGCTTCAGGTTGATTGACCCATTGGCCGCCAAATCGAGTTGGCGCTTACCGGTGAGGTTCAGGGTACCGTGCACCTGGACGTTTGTGTCTTCGCCGGTGACGTGCAGTGGGTCGAGAGTGATCTGCGAATTGCTGACCGTGGCATGCAGACCGCCTTCACTGTGCAGGTGCACGCCGGCGATGGTGACGGCGAGCTGCTGGATGCGGGCCTCACCGTGCATCTTCTCCGGGTGCGCCAGCGGCCCTTCCAGGTTTACTGTGCCTTCAAGGTCCGACTCGCCGGTCAACTCGTTGATATGCGCAGCCTCAAGGAGCGCGCCAATATTGAACTTGGAGAACTTCAGGGTTGCCTGCGTCTCATTGTCACCGCGCAGTGCAGTCTGCCCGTGTGCGGTGAGCTCCGCCGCCTCCAGCCGCGAGGTAATGTCGTAAATCAGATCTTGGTTTGCCGTATGAGCAACGATATCGAATTCGCCGAAGCGCTCGCCACTTACCGTGAAATCAGCCAGCGAGGCGCGGCCGTTCAGATGCGGATCATCGAAGGTTCCGGAACCGGAAAGCGAAAACCCGAGGCTTCCAGCCAACTCCGTGCCTGCGCTGCGCAGGCGCTCAATCTTTGCAATGTCGATTCCGGTTCCATGCGCATTCACCTGGAATTGTCGCGTATGCAAATCGTATGTCCCGGAACCGGTCACTGTGCCGGCAGCGCTGTTCATAGTGACGGAGGCAAGCTGCAACGCCTGCCCCACAATCTTGCCCTGGGCGTGAGCCCTCGTCAGCGGCTCTCCATACAATGCTCCGTTATCCAACTGCACCCAGCCACTGCCATTCAGTGTCTGGATCGGCCCATCGACAGACACCTGCGCGCTTAGCAGGCCCGTGACGGGAAGCTTCTCGCCGAACACAGCGGCCAGATCGTCAGGATTGACGGCGGTTGCCTGCAGGTTGGCGCGGAGCAGGGAATTCGCATCGAAGGCGGGTACGCCCGGCGATTTCGGCGAGGGCGGGGTTGCCGGAGTCAGCGTGCCATCGACGATGATCTTCGCGTCCCCGTGGCGAAGCTGGCCGTGTTCAATCGTGATTCGCGCGGCCGAGTAGCTTCCCGTCGCATCGAGCGAGTCCCATTGCAACAACCGCGGCTGAGCGGCGTTGTTCGCGGGCATCTCAACCGACAGATTTGTCGCCTGCAGGTCGCCGGCCAGGTGCGGATCCTCAAGCGATCCTGTCCACGTGCCTTTGAAGTCGGCCTGTCCATAGAGCGCAACCGGCAGCGCCGAGATTCCGCTCTTCCCCTCGCGCGTGATCCCGAAATCGCGGAACAATGTATCGAAGTCGTCCAGGTTGCCGGAGTGAACCTCGATCGCAAGTCCCGTAGGGCTGGTCATTGGAAACGCGCCGAGTCGCCCATGCGCGGTTATCTGGCTGGACGGCATATTCACTTGCAGGTTGCGCAAATCGACAGAGCCATTCCGCTGCGTATAGGTTCCATCGATCACACCGCTTGTCTGTCCCTCCCCCGCCACGCTTTTCTGAGATGGACTGAGTTTCAGGTTTGCCGCTACCGCCAGCGTATTCACATCTCCGTTGGTCCACGCCGCGGTCGACGAGCCGTTCAGGAGCGCATTCAATCCGATACGCTGGAATGGCGGCTCGCTTACCATGCTGAGCAGCGTGTCGAGCGTCACGCCGCGAAGATTTGCAATTACCTTGCCGTTGGTGTGAAAGTCGGTATCCACCTTCGCGGTCACAACGGGCTTCGCCGTTTCGTGGCTCCTACCTTTCTTCTCGCGCTTGACGGGCTCCGCCGCCTCCAGCACTGCCTCACCCGCGATCGGCGCGATCCAATGCTCCAGCAGGACTTCGCCTTCCAGTTGTCCGCCCGGCTTCAGCCGTGCTGTCACATTTGTAATCTGCAGATGGAGCGGGTCAGCATGGACCCGCGCGTCCAGGCCTACACCGCGCACCACAACGCCGGTTCCGATGTAGGACGCGTTGTCGGTGTGCACAGATCCGTCGATGCGGAACTCCCCCTCCTGCCCCGCGGCCGCCAGATTCAACCGTGCGATTCCCTCCGGCGTGAAGGGATATCCCAGCGCAGGTTCCATCAGCTTCAAATCCAGTTCGCCCTGCACCGATGTCTTCCAATGTGGACGGCTGAAGTCGTCAAGTTCTCCCGAAACATTCAACACGCGATCCGCCGATCCTTTGCTGTGCGCGGTCAATTGCAGCGAGCGCAGATACGCCGCATTGCGCGTGAAATCGACCGCCGCCTGAAGGTACCCCTCTACCGGAGGCGCGTCAGGATGATCTGCTGGTCCGCGGACCAGGCGCAGGTCACGCAGGCTTGCATCAAGGTGATAACTCTCCTGGATTTGCCCGTTGCCCGGAACGTACCTCAGCAACAGCGAAACATCGTTCGCCGAAAAATCAAGTGGAATATGCCGACCCTGAAAATCACTTTCGTCGGAGCGCTCGTCATAGTCAAATACGCCGTGGTTCACCTCCACATGGCCGGCTTGGAGATCGAACAGTGTATCCAGCAAATGCGTATCGGTTTTGGTGCGTGGCTGGGGCTGGTTAGTTGATCCGTCGCGATTGACAATCAGGTGGATCTGCGGCCGCTCCAACACGAAGTTCCGCAGCAGAACACGCGGGCTCCAGAGTCCCAGCACATTGACCGCAACTCGAAGGGACGCCACCTGCGCATACGGCGGATCTCCGGCTGCTTCGCGCCCGTGGAGCACAACGCCGTCCGCCTCGCATTCCAGTTTCAGCAGTTCCCAATGGAAGGAGCCGATCTCTGCACGGCCTCCCGTCGCGTCCTCAAGCCGCGAGATCAACCGCCGCCGCACAATGTTTTCGAAGCTCGAAGAGTTTGCCCAGAAGTACAACCCGACAACGCCCAGGATGAGGAGCAGCGCCAGTCCCGCACCGCCCCACAACAAGTGGCGCAGATAACGCCGTCGCGAGAAGCGCGGCTTCCCTTGATCGGGACCAGACGGCAGGGGCGGAGGCTGGCGGGTCTCGCTCATTCTTTTGTTGCTCCCTGGTCGCTGTTGGCGAGGGCCGTTTCCAGCGCCGGATCGAGCACTTCAATCTGACCTTGTTTGCGCAGATTCGCAAGCCAGTCGTCGAACAACTGGTTGACCCGTTGCTGCAGCAGGATCTCCTCGATGCGCGACGAAACCTCCTGCAAGGGCGGAGGCGTCTGTCCGGCCGGATACTGCGGCAGCAGCGTTCCCTTGTAATAAGTCTCGACCTCATCCGGCGTAATACGAATTCCCTGCCGGAAACGCATCTCGATAAAGCTCAGAATCTCGATGCGATGGCGCAGGTAGTCTTCCACCTGCGGAGGGGTCAGATTATGCTGCGCCAAAAACGCCTTCCACCCGGCGTCTGTTTTGCAATCCGCGCGAACGCACGCCGGCAAGTCAGTGCGAATCTGTGAAATCCGTGACGCAATCGCGTCCGGTTTCAGTTCGGTGGCCGGCAAATCTTCCTGCCGAATCTGCTGCTGGATCAGCGCGCGGCTGATCAGCCGCTCAAGTGCCTGCGACTCGGTTATCGATTCCCGGGCATTCCTTCTCGGTTCAAGAACCGACAATTCCATCTCGTCTTCGACATCGCTCTCCAGGATTGCCTGCCGGTTCACCACGGCAACGACGCGATCGAATCTGACGCTGCTTCCCGGTTCCGCATTCTTGTCGACTGCCTGCGCTCCGGCGGGAAGCAGGATGGCCAGCATCACACCGATGCAGGCGCAACCCATCGCCGCGCGCGCCATCGCCAATCGAGATGCTTCAAGTCTGTTCATCAGAACGTCTGCCCAAAACTGAAGAAGAAGTTGAAATGCGCAGCCTGACCCACATGCTGGTTGGCGTAAATATCAGACTGCGAGTAGTTGACATTGATGGGAAAGATAGGCGGATTCAGGTTATAGCTAAAATCAAGCCGAATCGGCCCGACGGGCGTATGGTAGCGCATGCCGAGTCCCGCCGCGTGGGAGAAGTAGTTAAAACTGCATTGGCCCTGTTGTCCAGTTGAGGTGATGGGTCCTGTTGGAACGGGAGGTGTGGGTGGATTCGTCGAGTAATCCGGAGGCGTGAGCACCTTGCAGGCATCGCGATCCGGCTGATGAATGCGCAGCGCGCTCGCCCACGCATCTCCGGCATTCGTAAATATGTTGCCCATATCGTGAAAGAGCACAAAGCTGAGCGTATCGCCAAAGAAGGGAAGGATCGGGGGCGGTAGCCGCACCTCGGTGCTGTTTACCAGTGCCCCGGCGCCGCCAATCGGAAACCCGGTCTCAGGGTCGCGCGGTCCCGCTGCATTGCTCGCAAATCCGCGATGCGAAATAGGCCCTCCGGCGTACAGGCGCTCCGGCAGCGGAAGCAGTCTGGCTGACGGAGATCCATACGCCCGTTCCTGGCCATACCGAGTGTTGCGCGCCAGCACAAACCGCTTCTTGTTGAAGCCGTAATAACTCGCATTCGTCAGGTCAAGCCTGTTGAATTCTGCCTGGGCTCCAAATATCGAATCCGACTGAAAGTTCTGAAAGCTCGTGTACGTTCCGCGGTGTGAGTCGAGGGGTGAGTCACGCGTGTCCCGAATCCAGGTGATACTTGGTCCGGCAACACGCACAGCTGTCGACAGCGCCGCGATTTCGCTCGGCCCCACCTGGAGAGTTTCTGCCGCCACCTTCACGCGCCTGAAGTCGAATTCATAAACGAATGTATTTGCTTTTGAGAAAAAAGAACCAGGCTGGCTGAAATGCTGGTTCCAGCGAACGCCCGTCTCCAGCTTCGAGGAAACGTACGTTGTGACGTTTTGGCTACTCGCATAGCCACCCGAGAAGGTAAACCCGATATCCCGATTTCCCAGAAAATGCGGACTTTGATACAGCAGGTTGATGTTCTGTTCAAGCAGGCCGTACGTACCTTGAATCGAGGCGGACTGTTCTCGCCCAAAGAGATTGTTCCGCGTCACTATCCCCAGCACACGAGGACTGATTCCCGTCTTTCCGTTTGGACTGCAGGGGGCGCCAGTCGTCTCGATGCCACGGCAGTTGTTCTGCGGTGTGCCCGTTTGCGCTTCGAATCCGAGACCGTAAGTCACCGTCCAGCGGCGCGCCTCCGTGGTCTGCAGCAGCACTGTCTTGTATGACTCTTCGCCGGCGGTATTCTGCACCGCCGTGTCGACTTCGGAGAACAAGGCGAGTTCGTAAAGATTTCGCTGGGTCTGGGCCAGCGCCGTCTGGTTCAACGGGTCACCAGGATGAACCGTAATCCTCTTTCCAACTGTCTCGGGACGCGTATAGTGCAGACCCGACACGAGCACCTTGCGCACAAATATCTGCTGACCCTCGTGGATTTGAAAAACCACATCTATTTTTGCCGGGTCCGCTACCTCTGATTGCTCCTCGACCTCGATCTGCACCTGGTCAAAGCCGCGGCTTAGATAGTCGGTCAAAAGCGCATCGCGATCTCCGGCCAGATTTTGCGGCGAAAACAACTGTCCCGGCGAGGTATTCAGCAGCGCCAGCAATTTGCTCTGATCCGAATTCACGACTCCGTCCAATCGCAACTCGCCTACACGCTGCTGTTGACCCTCCTCAATGTGGTAGACCACGGAGATCGGCTCTGTCGAACTTCGAACGGTCCCCTGTCCTGGAGCGCTCACCACATTCCCGCCGATCAAGGTCTCGGGGATCACCTTCACTTTTGAGAAACCGTTGCTCTGGTAAACCCCCTCCAATGCGTTCACATCTGACGTAACCAGAGCCTGGCTGTAGGTTCCATGCCGGTCCAGGTGATCCGCAGCATGCACGCTCAAGAGTTCTTCCAGGGTCTTAGCCTTGAAGTACTGGTTGCCGTCGACCGAAACCTTTTCAACCCTCCGGCGTTCACCCAGCGCAATCGTATAGGTGATGTCCACCGTGCCGCCCCCAGGGTTCTGCTCCTTATGTCCCACTTTGACGTCAAAGTAGCCCAGCCGCTGGAAATAGTCGCGTAGCCTGCGGTCGCCCTCATTCAGCAGATCCTCGTCGACCGTACCTTCTTCGAACACGGGTACCAGTCGCTTCAGCCGATCGCCGCCGATCTTCGCTCCCTCGACGCTCAACTTCACGACTGGACCGCGATTCGCTGAGAAGCTGAAGTTCGATCGCTTCGTCTCCGGGCTGTACGCCTGCGACAGGAGTTTTACGTCGGCTTCCAGGCGATCCTGTTTCTGATAGCGCTTCAAAACTCCGCTCAGCGCGCGGTTGTTTGTATCGTGGTCGACCTTCGTGCCGGCTTTCAGACGCGCGTCACGTCGGAATTGATCCACCGTCATGCCGGAGTCTCCTGAAACCGCAACATCGCCGACCCGCGACTGAACTCCCGAAATCACTTCAAAAGCGATGTCCACCAATAGCTCACCGGGGTGCCTGGTGAGCTTATAGGTAATGACAGGCTCGTTGAAGCCGTTATCAGCCAGCGTCTGGCGCATACGCACGGTTGCCGCTTCGAGACGCGTTTGTGTAAATCGCGTTCCAGCCGTCAGCCGGCTGGCAGCCTGCAATTGAGCGTTGGTTGTGGCACCTTTTGCGCCGTCCACATTCACTGTTCCGATAAATTCCCGCGGGGTTCCCCTGAACACAAGCTTCACCCCGTCGTCTAGCCGGGTCACATTGGCTTCGACGGTGTCGAAAAGCCCGGTCGCATACAGCTGGCGCAGGCTATCGGCGACGGTTTCCCGGTTGAGCGGAGCTCCCACCGCCTGGGGCAGATGGTCGGGAAGCGGCTTCAGCCGTTCTTCCGAGACGCCTTCAAAGGAGATTTCGCGGACTGGAAGCCCTTGCCATTTTGTCAGGGGAACCGGATCGCTATCGTCATTTACGGCTGCGGCGCCCGATGAACCCTGAGAGTCAACAGTCGTTCCCACAAAATGTTCAGCCGGCTCGCCACTTGAAACAAAACCCACAGCCTGCCCCCGGCAATAGGTCCCCGTCGTCAGGAGAAGAAAAAGACAACCCGACATGACTCTCCGCTTCATTTCCGAGCCGAACTGCGGTGCCGGCGTTGCCTTACGCACTATATCTCCCAGAATTTATCCATATTGACCCACACCGGTCCGTTTGGTTGCATCTAACCAAATAACTTGAGAGCCTATCCGGTTCCTTCATGCCGCAGCTCAAAGTTTTTCACTGCTGCACCTTATACTAACGAGGAAAGAAGCTTGGCGCAGCATCAGACGATTCTTACAGCTACAGATATCCCTCCCCAAAGGAAGCGCATGCCACGTACCAGGTTTCAAAAGCAGACGCCGGAGGCTTCCGCAACCAACTCCGTCCAGGAAAAGGAAAACGCGGTCCAGGTCAGCGATGCTGCACCCGAGATCAAAACGCAGACCCCTACACTGTCTCCAGACGCAGAGATTCTTGCCCGCGCCCAGGCCGGAGACCACCACGCATTCGCCCATCTTTACTCGCTTCACAAGAGGCGCATTTATTCCCTCTGTCTGCGCATGGTCGGCAATGTCGCGGAAGCGGAAGACCTCACACAGGAGGCCTTCCTCCAGCTTCACCGCAAGATCGGAACCTTTCGCGGCGATTCCGCATTCTCCACCTGGCTCCATCGCCTCTCGATCAACGTAGTCCTGATGCACCTGCGCAAAAAAGGGCTGCCGCTCATGTCTCTCGACGAGGCTATGGAGCCCTCCTACGACGACGGTCCCGGCCGTAGCTTCGGCGCCCCCGATCTCTCTCTGACTGGCTCCATTGACCGCCTCGCACTGGAACGCGCTGTGGCCGCTTTACCAGCTGGCTACCGGCTGATTTTTGTTCTTCACGATGTGGAGGGCTTTGAGCATAATGAGATAGCCGCTATGCTCGATTGTTCTGTGGGCAACAGTAAATCCCAACTCCACAAGGCCCGCCTCAAACTGCGCGATGCACTGCGTCTCTCGCTCCGGAAGGGAGACCGGCGATGACCAAGGACCCCAATTCGATGAGCTGTGCGGAGTTTCAGGCTCAGCTGTCCGACCTCGTCGGTTCCGGAGCGGACGTCGAAAACCACCCTCACATCAGAGAATGCGATCTCTGCCGGCAGTTGTATCAGGAACTTCAAACCATCGCCGATGCCGCCAGGCAGTTGTTTCCGGATCAGCAACCGGAGGATAATCTCTGGGAACGCATTGAATCCGCCATCAAAAAAGAAGACGGAATCGCAGAAGCCGAATAATTCAGTCATCCAGGCTGCAGTTATGGCATCGAACCACCCGAGAGCGGCCATTCTCCACAATTCAGCCTTCCTGCGTCTCTGCCGATAAAGCAGTTGGACCGCGTTCGCTCGAAACGCCGCCCGAACTCATCCCGGCACCATCCCGGGCTCCAATAAGGAGGCGCCGGAACCCGAGCGAGGAGAACAACGTACACCTCGTTAGTCGACAGGGCAGGACGAGGGGACATGAGGGGTTCTCTTTCTTGAAACTTTTAATGCTCTGTGTTGTCTAATAAGGAAAGTTGATACGAGGACACTCAATGCCAAGTCAGCCTTCCATGTTGCCGCCCGAAAATCCCCAGAAAAGATCGCTCTCTGGCCCCAAGCGCATCCCCATATTACCTGTCCGCGACACGGTTTTATTCCCGCATGCTGTTCTACCGCTTACAGTTGGACGTGAAAGTTCCATCCAGCTGATCGAGTCCCTGGGTGAAGAACGCTCCATTGTGGTGGCAGCCCAGCTTGATCCTCGCCTGGACGCACCCAAGCCGACCGATTTGCACGAAGTAGGCACGTTAGCCACCGTGCACAAGGTTGTGCGCATGCCCAACCAGAGCCGCTTCGTCTTCACCGAAGGCGTCGAACGTGTTCGCCTGATTCGCTACGTCCAAACCGAGCCGTTCATGATTGCCGAGGTTGAGACCGTCGAAGACATCGAGCCGGAAAACACGGCGTCTGTCGAAGCGCTGGTCCGCAATGTGATCAGCCAATTTCAGCAGATCGTCTCTGAATCGGCGACGCTCTCTGACGAGCTCCGCACCATCGCGGGAAATATCGAGGAACCCAGTCGCCTGGTCGACTTTGTCGCTTCCTCGCTGCCATTCCTTACCACCGATGACAAGCAGGCTCTTCTTGAAACCGCCAGCGTTCCCGCGCGGCTTGAGTTGCTTACGAAGCACCTGGCCAAGGAACTTGAGGTCCAGCAGCTTCGCACCAAGATTCAAAGCGAGGTGCAGGACCAAGTCCAGCAATCGCAGCGCGACTACTATTTGCGCGAGCAGATGAAGGCCATCCAGAAGGAGCTCGGCGAGCAGGACGAGGGCCAGCGAGAAGTCGAGGACCTGCGCAAGAAGATTGAAGAAGCCGGCATGCCCGAAGACGTGAAGAAAGAGGCGATGAAGGAACTTTCGCGCCTCGGACGCATGTCTCCCATGGCCGCTGACTACTCGCTCACCCGCAACTACATCGAGTGGCTTGCGGTGCTGCCATGGGCGAAAAGCTCCGGCTCCAAGATCGACATCAACAAGGCTCGCGAAATCCTGGACGAAGACCACTACGAGCTGAAAAAGGTCAAGGACCGCATCCTCGATTACCTGTCGGTGCTGGAACTCAAACCCGACATGAAGGGGCCGATCCTTTGCTTCGTCGGACCTCCGGGCGTGGGCAAAACCTCGCTTGGCCGCTCCATCGCGCGCGCCCTGGGACGCAAGTTCCAGCGTGTCTCGCTGGGCGGCATGCACGACGAGGCCGAGATCCGCGGTCATCGCCGGACTTACATTGGCGCTTTGCCCGGTCAGATCATTCAGAGCATACGGCGGGCCGAAACCAACGACCCCGTGATCATGCTCGACGAGGTCGATAAGCTCGGACGCGACTTCCGCGGCGATCCCGCATCGGCGCTGCTCGAGACGCTCGATCCGGAACAGAACAACACGTTCCGCGACAACTACCTCGACGTGCCGTTCGATCTTTCGAAGGTGTTGTTCATCTGCACGGCGAACATGCTCGACACCGTGCCGCCGCCGCTGATTGACCGCATGGAGATCATTCCGCTCCAGGGCTACAGCGAAGAGGAGAAGGTGCACATCGCCAAGCGCTACCTTGTTCCGCGCCAGATCAAGGCCAACGGAATCACCGATGATCAGATCGAATTCCCTGAGTCTGCCATTCGCCACATCGTGCGCCACTATACGCGCGAAGCCGGGGTTCGCAAACTCGAGCAGGTCATCGGGACGGTGTGCCGCAAAGAAGCCCGTCGTGTTGTGGAAGGCAAGACGGAGAAGCTCATCGTGGACAAGGATGTGCTGAAGGAATTCCTTGGCGGCATCCAGGTCCGCGTCGAAACCGAGGTCGCCGAACGCGTCAAGCGTCCCGGAGTGGCCGTGGGTCTTGCATGGACACCTGCCGGCGGCGACATCCTCTTCATCGAGGCCAACAAGATGAAGGGCAAGGGCGGGTTTACCATGACCGGCCAGATCGGCGAGGTGATGCAGGAGTCCATGCAAGCCGCGCTGACCTGGGTGCGTTCCAACTCGGCGCTTCTTGGCTTGTCAGAGGACTTCAACAAGGATCTCGACCTGCACATTCACGTACCCGCAGGCGCAATTCCCAAGGATGGCCCCTCGGCCGGTGTCACCATGGCCACCGTGCTTGCTTCACTGCTGACCGATACTCCGGTTCGTCCGCTTACCGCGATGACCGGCGAGATCACGCTCAGCGGCAACGTGCTCCCCGTTGGCGGCATCAAGGAGAAGTTTCTGGCAGCGCGCCGTGCAGGAGTGGAAACCATCATCCTGCCCGCCGAGAATCGCCAGGATGTTGAAGAAGACCTGACGCCCGAAATGATCGAGGGCGTATCGATCCACTACGCCAGCCGCATTGAAGACGTGTTGGCCGTGGCTCTTCCTTCTCTGAAGGCAAAGCCCGAAGTCACCCCGATCGCCGCCGAGCACAGCGCCTCCGCTGCCGCATAAGCGGCGAGGCGCTGCCGAAATCGGCGCCATCGGAACAGAGGGGCCGGCCAACCCGCCGGCTTTTCGCATTTCCTGTCCATCCGAGCGACCCCGAGCGTAGCGAACGGGGAGACGAGGAATCTGCGGTTCCTCATCTTCGACCGACCACCAACCTTGGGTGCCCCATCCATGACGTAGTTTCATTGCGTCATGGGTGGGAAACCAAAAACCCTAAACCCCTCCACGACCAGACTGATACGCGACGCCTACTTCCCTGTGTACTCCTGGAACAGATCAGGAAATTCCTTCCTGAGAGTCGCAATCTTGGGCCGGTCACAAACCAGGATGTAGGGGTTGTCGGGATTGTGCAGCGCGTAGTCCTGATGGTAAGACTCTGCGTCGTAGAAGCCCTTGAACGGCGTCACCTGCGTCACAATAGGCTTTTGAAACACATGTGCGGCGGTCAGTTGCGCGATATATGCCGTGCTGATGTTTCGTTGCGCGTCGCTTGTGTAGAAAATTGCCGAGCGATAGGAAGTTCCTACGTCGGGGCCTTGACGATTGAGCTGGGTTGGATCATGCACGGCAAAGAAAATCTGAAGCAACTTGCCATAGCTGATTTTGGAAGGATCGAAGACGACCTTTACCGACTCGGCGTGACCTGTTGTTTCAGTGGTGACCTGAGCATAGGTCGCAGTTGCTGCGGAACCGCCGGCGTAGCCGGCCGTTGTCGCAACCACCCCCTTGACGCGTTCAAACACGGCCTGCGTACCCCAGAAGCAACCTCCAGCGAAGACGGCAGTCTGTTTGCCCGAGGTGTGTGCCAGGGCTTCGTCAGTTTGTGGAGCCGGAATCGGACTTTGCATCTGGGCCTCTGCACAACCGATGAGTGCGAAAACAAACAGAAAGGCCAATCGACTCAATTGGCGTGGGAACGAACGCAGCATCAAACCTCCTCAAACACGAGTGCCTTGTATTGAGACTCTCGAAGGACCCTTGACGTCACAAGCCAGCCCAACGCCAGAGGCCCCACAAGGCGGGGTGAGCGGCTTGAACGACCTGCTCTTGTCTTTCTCTTCGTCTAACCGTCATTCCGAGCGAAGCCGAGGAATCTGCAGTTGCTCTTTGTCCACCCCACCACGGATCTGGGTGCCCCATCCATGACGCAGTTCCATCGCGGCATGGGTGGGAAAAGCACGAATCTCAACACACTTCAGCGCGTCTCCTGTCCACGGGGACGAAGAGCGCGCATCATCTTTGTCGCTCAACCCCGTCCCCGTTGTGGCAATTCACCAGCCCGCTAGCCACCTCCGTTTTGCCGGGCAGTGCACCCATCTTCCGCGTCCCCGCCGCAGGTGTGCCGCTCACTTCATTCAACAACTTCACCAGCCGCGCAAGTCCCTGCTCCCGCGCCGTCTTGTTCGCCGGATTGGTATCCGTCGGATCTTCTCCAGCCCGCATGAAGCCGTGACCCGCGCCGTCGTAGGTCACGGGATCATACTTCTTGCCGGCCGCCTTCATCGCCTCCGTCGTCCCCGGAACCGTTGCGCCAATGCGAGCGTCGTTTCCGGCATAAAAACCGTAGACGGGAGCTGTGATCGAACTAACGTCCGCAGGGCCCGGCCCATAAAACACGAACGCCGCCGAAAGGTCCTTGCGGTGCGTAGCGAAGGCAAACGACTTTCCGCCGCCCCAGCAGAATCCCACCGTCACGACCTTCCCGTTCGCAGCAGGAATCTTCTTCCCGTAATCCGCAGCCGCATCCAGGTCGGCGGTCACCTGGCTCGCGTCCAGCCCGGAGACAGCTTTTGTCGTTGAATCCCGGTCAGGAAACGCGCTCGACCCACCGCCATTCGGCCCCATGCCGGAAAGCAGGTCCGGCGCAACCACGATGAATCCCTGTCCGGCGAGCTCATCTGCCATCTCTTTCGCCCAGTCGCTGAGACCGAAAATCTCGTGGATGAGAACGATGACGGTTGCCTTGTTCTTGACCTCGGGGTAGACAACAAAAGCCTGGAGGCTGCGGTTGTCGTGCTTGAGCGTCACATACTCGTGATGCCGCGGAGAGGCATCGAGTCGGGCCTTGGCCCAATCCTGCGCCGGGGTCACGACGGCAGCGAGCGTAAGCATCAAGGCGGCGGCCAGTTTGAGAACTGGGGAAATCAGTCGCGTCATGCGAAGGAGTCTAGCCGCGACAATCCACTATTCGCAAGACCCTGGCCCCGGTTCGTTTCTACCCCCAACGTAACCACCAACCGAAACACCAGCCCCACCAGCCGCACCCCTGCCGCGTCTAACTCCCAGGCGGTATTCTTTCCTGAACATGTACGTACGAGTTCTACCCTTCGGTGTTCTCAAGGAGGCGCTTGGCCCAGACCCCTTCGCGCTCGAGCTGCCCGGCGGAGCCACGGTCGCTGATCTGCTTGCCCGCCTCGGCGTTAAGGCTCCTGCAATTCAGTCCCTCGGCATCGCTGTCAGCGTTAACGCCGAATACGCCGATCGCCGCCACGTGCTCCGCAACAACGACGAAGTTGGCCTGCTGCCGCCGGTCTCCGGAGGCGCACCGTCCGGCAGCTCCTCGCAAACCAACGAGACCGTCTTCATACGCCTCACCCGCGACCCCATTCAGGCTGAGGCTCTCGTCGCTGCTGCTAAACACGGCGAAGACGGTGCCGTCATTGTTTTCGACGGCATTGTCCGCAACAACTCGCGTGGCCGCAAGACGCTCTATCTCGACTACGAGGCGTACGAAGAGATGGCCAGGAAACAGATGAACGAGTTGGCGTGCCAAGCCATCACCCGCTTCGAGGTGCGCAATGTCGCCATGATCCACCGGCTTGGCCGGCTGCAGGTTGGCGATACAAGCGTGCTGATCATTGTGTCCTCGGCGCATCGCCGCCAGGCTTACGAAGCGAGCCGCTGGTTAATCGACACGCTCAAGAAAACTGTGCCCATCTGGAAGAAAGAGACATTTGTCGACGGAGCGGTATGGGCCGATGGCGAGCCCTTTCCGCCAGGATTTGCCGTGGAGGGCGCCGATGGCCCTTCCTCGTAAGCAGGTCGGCTGGTCGGCGATCTCGATCTGCCTGTCCATCGCCATGGGCTTCGCGCTTGGCCTCGCCGCGCAGGACGAGCAGCCGCTTCGTCTCGACGTAAAACTGGTGAGCCTCTTCGTCAACGTCACCGATCAAAAAGGGGCGATCGTCGGCGGCCTCACCAAGGACGACTTCAAGATCAGCGAAGACGGTCGTCCACAAACCATCCAGGTATTTGAGCGGCAGTCTGAGATGCCGCTCAATCTCACCCTGGCCATCGACACCAGTTCCAGTACATACAAGGACCGTTCCATCGAACAGCAGGCGGCCAAAAAATTTGTGCACGCTCTTTTGCGCCCGCAGGACCAGATGAGCGTCATCGAATTCGATACCTTCGTGACAGAACTGACAGGCTTCACCAATAAAGTTGCGCTGATTGATCATGGTCTGGACCACATGCGTGGCGAGGGCGGCACCGCGCTGTACGACGCGATCTACCTCGGTTCCAAGGCACTTGGGGGCAAAGACGGCCGCAAAGTTTTAGTGCTTGTCACCGATGGCGGCGACACGGTGAAAGGCTCAACTTACAACGATGCTCTTGAGCAGGCCCTACGCGACGAAGTCATGATCTACTCCATCATCGATGTGCCCATCGAGGCCAGCCCCGGCCGAGACCTTGGAGGCGAACACGCTCTTATCACGCTGTCGGAGCAAACGGGCGGCAAGCATTTTTACATCGATGCGGGCGGACTCGACAAGGCCTTCGCCAAGGTGAGCGATGACTTGCGCACGCAGTACATGATCGGCTACTACCCGCACAACCAGGAGCCCGGAAGGGTGTTTCATCGCATCCAGGTCACCGTTCCGCGTGCCAGTTCTGAGTCCTTCAACATCCGCCACAAAACCGGCTATTACGCCGACGCGCAGAAGGGCCGCGACTAGCCGCCCACTCGCGCCGCAGCCGTTCTACTGGGCGTCCACATGCCAACCAGTTCTCGGATGTCATTCCGAGCGCAGCCGACGAATCTGCAGTTGCTCTTTTCTCCCGCTTCCATCCACACAATCGTGGCTGCTCCATCCCTGACGCGGCATCTCGCGTCATGGGTGGGAAAGCACGAACTCAAAGGCCCCATCCAAGCCGGGGTGCCCGGGTCCCGATTCAGACCCGAGATTATCCCTCACCGTTCAAAATCGAACACATCGTCCCGCTTTCGAACGCTCTTGCTCGCTTTTTCGACAGCAAACCCTTATCCCCATACGAGTTCCACTGGCAACAAACGTGCTTTGCCATAGACACGCCATCGTGTGCGCGGAGGATTTCGATGAGGGTCTTGATCCAGGATCTTGCCTACGCATTTCGCCAGTTGCGGAAGACGCCCGGCTTCACCGTCACTGTCATCCTCACCCTGGCTCTCGGCATCGGCGCCAATGCAGCCATATTCACGCTGGTTAACGCCGTCCTGCTGCGCAACCTTCCCGTTGCCGATCCCAAGACCCTCGTTCGCATTGGCGACACGGATGATTGCTGCGTGAACTCCGGAATCCATGAGAAGGGAGACTATTCTCTTTTCTCGACTGAGTCGTACCTGATGTTCAAAAAGAATCTGCCGGAGTTCGAGGAGCTGGCCGCAATGGAAGCCGGCTTCGAATACCGGCCGCTTACAGCGCGTCGCGAAGACCCGCAAGCCGTCGCGAAATCGGTAATGGGCGAATTTGTCTCAGGCAACTACTTCCGCACCTTCGGTCTTCAGCCCGTGGTCGGCCGCTACTTCACCGACGCCGACGACACCAAGGGCGCCGGGTTCACTGCCGTCATGAGCTACGACACCTGGGCGCATGAATACGCTTCTGATCCCAACGTGGTCGGCAGCACGTTTCGCATCAACACCCAGCCGGTCACCATCATCGGCATTGCGCCCAAGGGCTACTTCGGCGATCGTCTTACCAGCAATCCGCCCAACTTCTACCTGCCGCTCGAGTCGATGGCAGTCATCTTGAATGTCCCCTACGTTCACGATCCTGAAGTCGAATGGGTCTACGTGGTCGGCCGCGTGAAGCCGGGCGCTTCTCTCGCCAACATCCAGGCAAAGGCCAGCACCATGCTTCGCCAGCAGTTCTCCACCTTCAAGACGTTTTCGACCGAGCGGGGCAAGACATTCCTTGTGCGGACCCATGTCGTCTTCACGCCAGGGGGCGCCGGCATTCAGCAATTGCAGGACCAGGCCAAGTCGCAACTACATCTCCTCTCCTGGATCGCCGCCCTTGTTCTTCTCGTCGCCTGCGCCAACATCGCCAATCTGCAATTGGTGCGCAGCATGAGCCGCCGCGCCGAGATGTGTATTCGCACCGCCCTGGGAGCGCAGCGCGGCCGCATCATTCGACAGCTTCTTACCGAAAGCATTCTCCTCGCCGGCATTGGTGGCCTTGTCGGCCTCGGCGTGGCCTACCTTGGAGCACGCATGCTGCTGGCGATGGCGTTTCCCGGCGCGCAGAACGTTCCCATCAATGCCGCCCCGTCGCCCCAGGTCATCGGATTCGCCTTCGCACTCTCGCTCGTCACCGGCATCCTGTTCGGCGTAGCGCCCGCCTGGATAGCCGCCCAGGCGCAGCCTGCCGAAGCTTTACGCTCAGGCTCGCGGACCACCGCTTCCGGCGCATCGCTGCTGCAGCGCGGCCTGGTCGTCGTGCAGGCGTCACTCTCCCTCATCCTGCTGGTCGGCGCCGGCCTCTTTGCGCAGAGCCTCAACAAGCTTGAGAACTCCGACATGCACCTCGACGCGAAGAACCGCTACATCATTCATATCAATCCCCAGGCCGCCGGTTATTCGCAAACCCAGGTCGAATCGCTCTATCGCACCATCGAGGATCAGTTCCACGCGATTCCAGGCGTCGTGAAGGTCGGCATCGCCACCTACACGCCGATGGAAGACGACAACTGGGGCAATAGCATCCAGATCCAGGGCCAGGCCGATCTCAACAAAGGCGCCTCATGGGTGAAAGGGAACGCGGAATATTTCGACTCGGTCGGCACGCACGTGGTGATGGGCCGCGGATTCAAGCCGTCGGATTTGCTCTCAGCACCTCCGGTCGCCGTGGTCAATAAGGAGTTTGTGAAGCAGTTTTTCAAGCCGGGAGAGAACCCCATCGGCCATCGCATGGGTTCGCCGGGCCCGCAAAGCCCGGGAGATTACGAGATCGTCGGCGTGGTTGACGACACCACCTACACCGCGGTGCAGTGGAAAGATCATGCCATGTATTTCGTGCCCATCACGCAGCGCCCGGTCAGTAGCAAGGAACCCATCACCGACGACATCTCGCTCTACGCCGGAGCTCTCGTCATCCAGACCGACCACCCGATGAACAACATGGAGAAGCTTGCCCAGCGCACGCTCTCCGGCATCAACCCCAACCTTACAATGGTGAAGTTTCAGACCTTCAACGAGCAGATTGCCGACCGCTTCAACGACGACCGCCTGATCGCGCGCCTCACCTCGCTCTTCGGCGCACTCGCTTTGCTGCTTGCCACCATCGGCCTGTACGGCGTCACCGCGTACACGGTTGTCCGCCGCACGCCGGAGATCGGCATCCGCATGGCGCTCGGCGCCGAGCGCATCCGCGTTATCGGCATGGTGATGCGCGGCGCCATGACGCAGGCGGCCATCGGACTTGTGATCGGCGTGCCGATTGCGATGCTGTGCGTCCGTTACATCAAATCCCAGCTTTACGAAATCACCAGTGTTAATGCCTCTGTCATGGCCGTTGCGATCGGCGTGCTGATCGTTGCTGCCTGCGTAGCCGGCATGATTCCTGCCCGCCGCGCTGCCTCTATCGATCCTGTGAAAGCGCTGCGCGTGGAATAGTGGATACGGCAGAGGGCACTCCAGGAACTCTCATCCCAGGTCTCGAAAGCGAGACCTCCACCCCATCGACGAAGACCAGTCGCTGTGGACCCCGACCTGGGGCACCCGGCAGTTGAATTGATCGCTTTGCCGAATACTGCATTCAGCGCTTGAGAGCCGCCTCATCGAGTCTGCCAATGCGTCCATGGGGGCCAACCACAAAGGGAAGCGAGAGCGCGTTCCAGTTCCGGTCCGCGTCGGGTGCTTCGTGCAACGCAGTGTCAGGATGGAGTGCGCGCCAGTTTTTCCCGTCGTCGGTGGAGATGTCGGTGCCGTTGGGGCCGACGGTGATCCAGGTTTTGGTAGCGGGGTCGTAGGCAACGGCGGAGCGGTAGCCGTGGGGTGGAGTTTGCGCGGGAAGCCAGGAAAACCGATCTTTCGAAAATGCGACCGATCCCGGCAAGTCGGGTTTTGCATAGTCTCCGCCTACAGCAACCAGTTTTGCCGGCGACTTTGATGCGTCGCCAGCAATCGAAAAAATGCCAGCCGAAGCGCCTTGACCAAACATTCGCATGCTTTCTGCTGACCAGCCGTTCTTTTCAAATCTCTTTGAGGTGCAAGGAGCGCACTGAGTGAAGATGCGTGCACCAGTTGGGCCGCCCGTGCCGAACCACCTCGTCCCGTCAACCTGTTCCACATCCAGAAGAGAAGAATTGCTTGCGGCAAAAGCACCTTCATTGGGGAGACTCGGAGGCAATTCATCTTTACTCCAATTCAAGCCTCCGTCTTTTGACACTTCAAAAACGAACGAGCCATCCACCGGGTCGCCAAGAATCACGAGATTCTTACCGTCTGCACTTATCGCATCCCAGAAGCCGTCTTTGTCCGGATTCGTGAACACGAGTTTCCACGAATGGCAACCGTCGGTGGTTTTGTAGAGCCGCGACAAGTCGCCTGGCCCTGATGACATGACGACGGCGGTGTTGGCGTCGAAAGCTTGAATCCCACGGAAATCCAGCTTCTCTGCGCCGGGCGGAACGGTGCAGGATTGCCACATGTATCCGCCATCCTCGGTTCGAAGCACGGTGCCGTTTGTCCCCGAAGCCCAGGCCACTCCGCCGCCAATCGAGTGGATGCCGCGCAGGTCGGCGGCGGTATTTGAGGATTGAAGCGTCCACTGCGCGTGAGTCACCGAGGAGGTTGCTGCGAGAATCGGAAGAAGGGCCAGTGCTGTCCGCATGGGAATCAGTGTCAAACATCGATGCGGAGTGGAGCAACCGCTTCGAGCTAGTGAGGTCCGTGCTTTCCCACCCATGCGGCAATTGCTCCGCATGGATGGGGGTACCCCTGCGTCGGTGGCCGCGATACGCACTTCGTGGTTACATAGCGAAAATAAGGGCGGCGCGGGCAACTGCGCGCGTTACTCTTCCCATGGAGCGATCGGATGATATTGCAAGAGCTGGTGGAAGATCTGGGTGGAAGCCTGATACAGGGCGATCCGGAGTGGATGGTCGACGGTGTGAACACATGCGAGAAGGCCAGCGCATTCGACCTCGCGTTTGCCGACTCCGACGCCACGGTGACGGCGGCGCTGGGCAGCAATGCGGGCGTGGTGGTGCTGAAGCCGGGCGCGGCGAAAGAGTATCCGCACGGGAAATGTATCGTCGAATCGGATCAGCCGAAGCTGTGGTTTGCCAAGGCAGCGCAACTGGTGAAAAAGCGCACCTACGTCGCGGGGATCGCTCACTCGGCTGTTGTAGCGCCGGATGCGAAGGTCGATCAAGGAGTGCTGGTGGGGCCGTGCGCTGTGATCGGAACGCATGCACGCATCGGCGATGGAACCATCATCGGCGCAGGCGCGGTGATTGGCGAGAACGTAACGATCGGGAGGCACTGCCATATCCATCCCCGCGTCGTCATCTATCCCGGAACGACGCTTGGCGATCACGTCGTATTACATGCGGGCGCAGTGCTGGGCGCAGATGGCTTCGGGTATGTTCGCGACTCGGCCAGCGGCGCGTATACGCAGTTTCCGCAGCAGGGGACGCTGGTCATCGAGGACGACGTGGAGGTCGGCGCCAACTCGACCGTTGACCGTGGGGCTCTCGCGGAGACGCGCATCCGCCGCGGCACGAAGATCGACAACCTGGTGCACGTGGGACACAACTGTGATATTGGCGAAGACGTAATCCTGGTCGCGCTAACGGGAATTTCGGGGTCGAGCTCGGTGGGCAAGGGAGCGGTGCTGGCCGGGCAGGTCGGCATCGGCGATCATGTGCACGTGGGCCCCGGCGTGATTTTGGGGGGGCAGTCCGGCGTGTTTAATGGTAAAACCATCTCGAACGAAGGACAGAGACCGGGCACAGTCATGTTCGGCACTCCGGCGCGACCGCTTCGGCAAGTGCTCCGCGAGCAGGCATTACTTGCGAAGATGGCCAAGGCGGCAAGACGCGGCGAGAAGGCGGAAACACCCGAGTCCGGCGAATTGACTGCCTGAGTATGAGCGAAGGAGACGTTCGATGATCCGTCGCGCGATTCCCCTGCTGCATGTTTCGAACTCGGCCGCAGCCGTCGAATTCTATTGTCGTGGCCTGGGGTTCCAGCTCGAATTCGAACACCGTCCCGACGGCGTAACGGCGGACCCCTGTTACATGGGCGTTTCGCGCGACGGCGTTTGGTTGCACTTGTCGTCCTTCAGCGGCGATGGTGTGGCGGGTGCCGTCGCGAACCTGATGGTGGACGACGTCGATAAGTTTTACGACGAGTACACTGCCAGGCAGATACCAATCGACACGCCGCCGGTGGATCAGGTCTGGGGCAGCCGCGAGATGTATGTGAAAGACGCAGACCGAAATTGTTTGCGGTTCATTGCGTAAAGACAGGGAATAGTCACCCCAGCGACGAAGACCTGTCGCCGGGGCCCCCGACAGGAAATAGGGAATAAAGATTAGGATTAGATTTTGGCGATTGTTGTCGTGGGCGGCAGTACAAAAGATATCGGCAAGACTGCGCTGATGTGCGCGGTGATTTCCGAGCTTTCGGAATTTGGCTGGACAGCGGTGAAGATCACCGGCCACAGCTATGAGCCGAGGCCATTTTTGTCGAGACAGGGGTCAGAAGAGAGCGCACCAACAGTCTGGGAAGAGACCGTTGCGGGACAAGAAACGGATACCGCTCGTTACCTTGCGGCGGGTGCGCGACGGGCGCTGCTGGTGACGCGGTCTGGTTCAGAAATCCCGATAGACGAGATCCGCGCGGCGCTCAAAGGAGACCGCAATGTCATCTTCGAGTCGAACCGGATCATCGATGCGATTGTGCCCGATGTATGCATTGCCCTTGTGAGTGTTGACAGCAAGGAGATGAAACCAAGCTTTTTGCGGCTGATGCGGAAGGCGGATGCGCTCGTGAACGTGCTTCCCGCCGGAATGGCGGTGCCGGAGTTTCCCCTTGAACTTCCGCGCTTCCGTTTGGAATCGCTGGATCGGCTGTCGCCTGAACTCGAGGCGTGGCTTCGAATGAGGCTGGGTCGATTTCCTCAGCAGGATTCGATGAGCTGATTTATTTCTCGGTAGGGAATGGCTCGGTCTTCAGCGAGCCGTCGCGCAGCTTGATGAGGATCTGCACCTTGCCCTCGGCGTCGTCGATTTCTTTCTTGCAGGCTGCGGAGAGCCCGACGCCCTCTTCGAAGAGTTTGAGCGAGTCTTCGAGGCTCAGGTCACCTTTTTCGAGCTGATCGACGATGGTTTCGAGCTTCTTGAGCGATTCTTCGAAGGATGGCATGAGGGCGGCTCCTAAGTCTGTTCTGAAGCTATTGTAAGTCCGGCAATGCTAAACTCGCGGCCATGCACGGTCGGTTGTATCGGTGGATTTTGGGGTTAATGATATTTGCCTCGGCGGCGGTCATGGAACCCGTCATGCGTTCGCAGGTCGATGCCAGTGCAGACCCGTATAAGCTGAAGCTACCGGTGGATGAGGTCGTTCTCACGTTTCATGCGGCCGATGCGCGCGGTCTGCCCGTGAATGATCTGAAACTCAGCGATTTGGAACTGCTGGACAACGGAAGACATCCGCGCACAGTAGTTGCTTTTGACTCCATGCTGGACTTTCCGATTCGAACCGGAATCCTGATGGACACAAGCGAATCAATGGCGTCGGCGATCGAGGCGAACCGTAAGATCGCGATCGAATATGCCCAACGGATGTTTCGGGAGAAGACGGACCAGGCATTTGTGATGGATTTCGGATACGTCTCGAACATTCGACAAAACTGGACCAGCGATCCAGCGGTCTTGAGTGCAAACATCAATCTTGTAAAAGAGGGTAAATCCAATCCTCGGGATGGCACCGCGCTGTTTGACGCCATCTTTCGAGCGTGTTCTTACCAGTTCGGAGAAGTGGATCACGCCGCAAGCAGCAACTTTATTCTGCTCTTCTCTGATGGGGAAGATAATGCGAGCCACGGTTCGCTGGCGGAAGCAGTTAATGCTTGCGAGCGTTCCAACACAGCGATCTATGCATTCCATCTACCGGCGGCAGCGGGGTCAAGTGGTCCGAGGACATTAGCCCAGCTGGCCGATCAGACCGGCGGGCGGGTTTTCCATGGCGACGATGCGGGTGTCGAAATTGAGGAAGACCTGCGATTCATCGAGGCCAACATGCGCAATCAGTATCGGATCGCGTACAAGCCCGCCGAACTGAAGCACGATGGAGCTTTCCACGAGATCGAACTCGTTGGTCCAGATCGCGTGAAGAGCATTACGGTACGGTCCGGCTATTACGCGCCAGCTCATTGAAACGTGGGTTGGCGCGTGCTTGGCTTAGATTTGCGCAGCGCACATCAGGATGAAAGTTTAGTGGCCTCTGGCAGAACGCTGGCGATGACTTCGGCGGCAGCGACATAGCGGCCGAACGGCGCGCTGACCTGCACGCCCTGGACCATCGGTCGTACGGCTTCGAGCATCTCCTGTGCAATGAGGATGCCTTCTTTGCGGGCGGCGTCCGGAGTGTCTGCCTGGGCCATGCGGAGCATGATCTCTTCGGGCATGGAGACGCGGAGGTCGTTCTTCATGAATTCGGCATTGCGCAGGCTGGTGAGCGGCCAGATGCCGGCGATGACGGGGATGCGGAACGACTCGATGCGGTTGAGAAATTCTTCCAGCAGGCGCAGATCGAAGACGGGTTGCGTAATGGAGTATTCGGCGCCGGCCTCGACCTTGTAGGCGAAGCGGCGGAGTTCGTGCTCGATGTCCGGTACGCCGGGATTTGCGGCGACGCCGATGGTGAAGTTGGTGCTGGCGGCGATGGAGTTGGAGCCGATGTCGAGCCCGTGATTGAGGCGGCGCACGATGTTGACGAGGCCGATGGCGTCGACATCGAACACGGCTGTCGCGTCAGGGTAATTGCCAAGCTTGGGTGGATCGCCGGTGAGGCAGAGGATATTGCGCAGGCCGATGGACGAAGCACCGAGCAGATCGGACTGGATACTGAGCACATTGCGGTCGCGGCAGGTGTAATGCAGGATCGTCTCGATGCCGGTCTGCTGCTGAATCTGGATGCAAAGGCTCTGGGCGCTCATGCGCGCGGAGGCGCGGGGCGAATCGGGTACGTTGATCGCGTGGACGCCCAGTTGGGCGAGCAGGCGTGCACCTTCAATTTCCTTGCTGCAGTCGATGCCCTTGGGCGGAACGATCTCAACGAGCGTGACGAAGTTGCCCTGTTCAACCAGCGAACCAATGCGGGAGCGCTGGCCGAGAGGGGCGGGTGGGGTCTCCGTTGAAATCTCGGCATGCTTGCCCCCGTCGGCGACCCGTGCCTGGGCATCGATAGCGCGCATGGCCGAACGCATGGCGCGGATGTGGTTGGGCGTGGTACCGCAGCAGCCGCCAACAATCTGCGCGCCGGCCGCGATGGCTTTGCGCGCGAAGCTGGCCATGTATTCCGGCGAGCAGAGATAGATGTTGCGGCCCTCGATGGCGCGGGGCATGCCGGCGTTGGGCATGGCCGCGAGCGGCAGGGTCGTGGCGCCGCGCATCGCTTCGATAGCCGTGAGCACTGTTGAAGGTCCGGTGGAGCAGTTGACGCCAATGGCTCCGGCACCCCACTCGGTGAGCAGCGCGGCGGCCTGTTGTGGCGAGGAACCGTCGAGGCAATTGCTATCGTCGTCCACAGTAACCATGACGAGAACGGGCAGTTGCGGCGCGGTTTCCTCGGCTGCCAGCAAGGCCTCGCGTGCTTCATTCAGCGCCGGCATGGTCTCGATGATGAGTAAGTCAACCCCAGCGTCAGCAAGTGCGCGAATCTGCTCGGCAAAGGCGGCGCGCGCCTCATCAAGCCCGGTTTTGCCCAACGGCTCAAGCCGGACGCCGAGTGGGCCAATAGAGCCGGCGACATATGCGGTTCCCGCCTGCTTCTCTTGCAGATGGTCAACTGCCTGCCGGGCGAGTTTGACGCCAGCAGCATTGATCTCGGCTACTTTTGAGGCGAGGCCATGGCGCGTGAGGCGAAACTTGTTGGCGCCAAAGGTGTTGGTTTCAAGAATCTCGGCACCGGCCTGGAGGTATTCCTCGTGAACCGAGAGGATGAGGTTAGGGTCAGACAGGTTTAGTTCGTCATAGCAGCGGTTGATGAAGACCCCGCGTGCATAGAGCACCGTGCCCATGGCGCCATCGGCCAGCACGGGTCGGCTGGAGAAGATATCGGCAAACTGAGCCATCCTGTTGCCATGCTACCGCATGGTCTTCGGAATGTATCTGGTTGCGCGGCGAACGGCGACGGGCGCGGGCCCGACGGCGCGAGCGGAGCATTAACGAGCATTCGGTCCAGGGGCTGGTTGCTTTGTTATACTTCGAGAGTCAAAAGCTATGCAGAACCAGTCCAGGATGAGGCAGTTTGGTTGGGCTGGGGTCTGCGGCAATCGCCATTCATTTTGTCCAAGTTGCGGTCAAGTGCCGTGCATTCATCCGCGGCCTGTCCGCGCCGGTTTTCGAGGGAATAGATTTTGAAGAAAAGAAGTCTTTGGTTTAGCGCCGCCGGAGCCCTGGTAGCGGCAATCGTGCTGGCTGGATGTGGTACCACCACCTATTTTGCGGGAAGGACCCTACCCCCAAGCGGATTGCCCGACCGCGTTTTGATCGCCGTCCAGAACCCGAGCATCGCGTCGCAAGGTGCGCTGACTTTCGTGGATGCCTACTACGATATTCGCTTCAGTTACAACCAGAAGATCGCGAGTTTTAGCATCACCGGCTACTCCGGCCAGTTGCCGGTCACGATCCAAAGCATGCCCGAAGAGCAGATCGGAGCGGTCTACGGAGCCGGCGACGGTTCGTTACATGTGGTGAACTACCAAACAGAGAAAGACAACGGTGCTCAAAAGGGCTTGAACGGTATTTCTTCGAGCATCTTCATTACGCGAAACCAGAGCTACATTTTTGCGGCGAACCAGCAGGCAACGGTGCTCACCGTCGTGGACAACACCAACAGCGGCACGTACGCCCTGAGTTTGCCGGGCGTTTACCGCGTGAGCGTCAATCCGGGTGGTTCCGCGGCGATGGCGTTTGTGCAGAATTCAAATTACGCCTACTACGTGCGCAAGCTGACCGCCATGGAGACGCTTAACTACTCTGGTGGGTCGAGCACCTGGCCGAAGGCAGCCTTTGATTGCGAGCCGCAGAATTCTCCGGGCTGGTGCTTGTTTCAGATGCAGAGCCCCGATAGCGTGGACGCGACGGGCAACCCCTATGGCGCACCATTGGTCTTCGATCGTCCAGTAAAGGCCGTGTTTTCGGCGGACGGCAACACCGCGTATGTGTTGAATTGCGGAGCCGAGTGCGGCGGATCGACATCCTCTCTCACCGAAGTGCCGGTGGCGCCGATGATCTATCTGTCTGGGCAGCACTCCGGCAGCCTCCCCACCAATACTGCGTTGCATGCAGACTGTTCTGCGACACCGAACGTAAGTTCGTGCACGCTGGCGATCGCGGGCGGGTCGAGCAATGCGCTGGTTTCGTCAAGCACGATGTATGTGGCAGGCCAGCAATTGCAGCCAGATGGCTTGTTTACCGGCAATCTCACAGTTGTAAGCCTGGCTGGAACCGCAACCAGTACGCTGTCGGCGTCGGGTCCTATCGGGATCAGCGACGGTGCGCCGGGTGCGCCAAGCCGCATGCTCTTGGCAGACGACAATACGCTGTGGGTGGGCATGACGAAGTGTAATAACGGAGAGCGCTTTGCCAAGGGCCTGCCCTATGGCTGCCTGACAATGTTCAACACCAGCTCCAACTCCGTGACCATGCTGGAGCCATATCTCGGCGACTTGACTGGAATCGCGGGCGTTCTTGGGCTGCATAAGATCTACGTCGCACAGGGCGGCCAAGTCTACATTTTCCATACCACCGATGGCTCGTCGATCAACAACCAGTATGTGACCGTGACGGGCACTGCCGCAGACGTGGCGTTTATGGATGCGCATACCGACGGCGACAATACTGTCTATTAACTTCGATGCCCGCATCCCCGGAATCCGAGCGACAATGCGCCGATGTGCTGGCGATTGCAGCGCACCGCGATGATGTGGAGCAAACCTGCGGCGGAACGCTGCTGCGGATGGCCGCGCGGGGGCTGCGAACGGCAATCCTAGATCTGACAAGAGGCGAAGCAGGGACCCGTGGAACCGCCGAAGATCGAGCGCGCGAAGCAGCAGAAGCAGCACGGTTGCTGGGCGTAAGCCGCCGCGAGGCTTTGGATCTTCCGGACGGCGCCGTTGAAAACACGCTGGAAAACCGCCTGAAGATCGTTCGCGTACTTCGCGAAGTCCGTCCGCGGGTGGTGATTCTGCCGTATTGGCAGGCACGGCATCCTGACCATGCAATTGTGGCGGCGCTTGGATATGAAGCGTGCTTCTTGTCCGGGTTGGCGAAAGCACCAGCGGTGCGGCCGGCGGCATCTTCAGCGCTGAAGGTGACGGCGTTTGAAGAAACAGACTTGGCCCCGCATCGTCCGTTCAAGATTGTGTATGCCAGCTTGTATGCGGATGTGCGGCCCAGCTTCATTGTGGACATCACCCCATTCATCGAGCAGCGGCATGCCGCGCTGTTGGCGTACAAATCGCAATACGCGAATCAGGCTGATGGCAACTCGCTGTTTGTGCCGGAAGAAGAGATTCGCGAACGGACGTTTGCCGAGGCGCGGCACTACGGTCTACTGGCCGGGGTGAAGTATGGCGAGCCATTCGTGCAAAAGGAAGTCGGATTGGTCGACGATCTGACCCTGCTGCCGGTGCAGACGATCTAAGCGCATTTCGCCCGGCGCAGCACTATAACGATCACTTATCCAGAATCAAAATAGAATAACTTTGCGTTATGTCTATCATTCGCCGAAACTGAAGGCGGAGGTTGCTGATGACGCAGACCTGGGATCCACAGGCCTACGAACGGAATGGCGCATTTGTACACGGGCTTGCTACAGGCGTGCTGGAGTGGTTGAACGCGCAGATGGGCGAGTTCATTCTCGATCTGGGCTGCGGCGATGGACAGTTGACGCAGCGAGTGGCGGCGTCTGGCGCGCACACCCTGGGGGTAGATGCTTCGGCGAACATGGTGGCAGCGGCACGAGAGCGGGGCGTCGAGGCGGAACAGGCGAACGCTGAGACGCTGCCATTTCACGATGGGACGTTTGATGCGGTGTTCTCAAACGCAGCGCTCCATTGGGTACGCGACCAGGACGCGATGATGGCGCAGGTTCATCGCGTGCTGAAGCCGGGGGGACGGTTCGTTGCGGAGATGGGCGGACACGGAAATATTGCGGCGATTCGTGTGGCGCTGATGGCGGTGCTGGAGCGGCATGGATACGGTGATCGCGAAGATGGCGTCAATTACTACCCAACGGCCGAGAGTTATACGGAACGTTTGAAACGGCATGGATTCAGTGTCGAGCAGATGGCGATGATTCCGCGGCCAACGAAGCTGGCGGAGAGCGGAATGGAAGGCTGGCTGCGGACGTTTCGCCGCGGAGTTCTGGATGGACTGCCGGAAGGCGTGCGCGAGGACGTGGCCAGGGAGACGGCGGAACTGCTTGCTCCGGCGCTGCAGGATGAAGAAGGAAATTGGATCGCGGACTATGTGCGGCTACGATTTGTCGCAAGCGCATGATATGTGCTCTTTGCACAGCACAAACGGGAGAACTGTGGAAGCAGATCTCCCGTTTGTGCCTGCAGAGATTGGAGAAATCAGCTAAATCGCGAGTTCGTTTTCGACTCCGCGGCGGCTTTTGATTTCCGGCATAGGCTCATCAGCCTCCAACAATTTCAAACGGAAGAGCAGCCCTGCGACGAGGCCGGCGATGCTGGGAACGAGGAGAAAGAGCCAGACCTGCGCAAGTGCAGTGCCGCCGACGAAGAGCGCCGGGCCAAGGCTGCGTGCCGGGTTCACGCTTACTCCGGTGATGTGAATGCCGAAGATGTGAATGACGACAAGGGTCAGGCCGATGCCGAGGCCAGCGAAGCCCGCGGGAGCGGCTTTCTGCGTTGCTCCGAGGATGACGATCACAAAGATCAGCGTAGCCACGAATTCGAACACGATGGCCGAAGTTACGTTGTATCCGCCCTGGTAGCCCGGGCCCCAACCGTCCTGGCCGAGGCCGCTGGTTGCGATGTCGTAGCCGGTGCCCACGCCGCGAGCGATCAGCGAGAGTACGCCTGCCGCGAGAATTGCGCCGCAGAATTGCCCGATCCAGTAACCGATCATGTCACCTGTCTTCATTCGGCCCGCGGACCAAACGCCGAGGCTGACAGCGGGATTGATATGGCAGCCGGAGATCGGTCCGATTCCATAGGCTGCTCCGATGAGTGCTAATCCGAAGGCGAAGGCAATGCCGAGAATACCAACCTTGTCCCCTGCGACCACGGCGGTGCCGCAGCCGAAGAGCACGAGGATGAATGTGCCCACCAATTCTGCAAAATATTTCTTCATGAGTTCCTCCTGTCAATGTTTACAGCTGAGAGCTGCAATCGCCCGGTTCCAAGCGTTCCTGCCGGACATCCGAAACTGCACGAGTGGGGAGAAGAGAATGGGCCGAGACCCGTTTCTTGACAGGGTGCGAGTGTGGCAGAGGTAGCCGAACAGAGTCAAGGATGATGACCGTGGACGGGTTGGGCGGATGTTTCAAATTCATCAAACGTTTGCAATTTGTTTGCCTGCCTGAATTAATCTGTTAACGATTCCGAGCGGCCCCTTTCGTCCTCCGCCACGCGACGCACAAAGGTTTCACGCCGTCGCCGCGGCCCGGGGAAATCCAATGGCCGCTGGTGAAAGGCATTCCGGTTTGAGCCAAACCGTATTTGTACTGGAAGACGACACCGACATCGCGCGGCTCGTGCAGCATCATCTTGAGGCCGCTGGTTTTACACCCCGGATTTTCCACACTCCCAACAATGTAATTCCCGACGCCGAGCGGCAGCCGCCGGCACTTTTTCTTCTGGACATTATGGTTCCAGGGGGTGATGGACTGGATGTTTGCCGCAGGCTCAGGTCTCATCCGGCACTTTCGACCATTCCAATCATCTTTCTGACGGCGCGGGCGGGGGAGAACGATCGTGTGCTGGGCCTCGAGCTGGGGGCCGACGACTACATTACCAAGCCGTTTGCCACGCGGGAGCTGGTGGCGCGCGTAAAAGCGGTGCTGCGACGTTTTGAGCGCCCGACCACGCCTTCTGTGATCAGTTTTGAAGAAGTGGTGATCGATGCGAACGCAATGCAGTTGAAGGTGCGCGGTGATTTGACCACGACGACGGCCACGGAGTTCCGCCTGCTGGATTACCTTGCGAGGCACCCCGGACGCGTGTTCAGCCGGGATCATTTGCTGGACTCGGTTTGGGGCGATGCGCGCTTTGTCACGCCTCGGTCAGTGGACGTATATGTGCGTCGCATCCGTGAGAAAATCGAGGTCGACCCGGAGAATCCGCGCTACCTGAAGACGGTGCGCGGGGCCGGGTATCGGTTTGAGATTCCCAAGGGGGAATGAAACCCGCAGGACCACAGTCATAGCGTGAGCAGGCCCTGAATTGACGCGCAAAGTATTCGCAAAACTGATGGCGCTTTTCGTGCTCCTGCTGCTGTTTGAGACAGCGGCGATGGAGATAATTCTGCGCCGCATGATGGAGCACTCGGCTGGTGAGACGCTGCACCGGCTGGGGCGCGAGGCCATCTGGTCAGGGCTCATCGCGCTGCTGGTGGCGCTGCCGATTGCGGCGTGGGCGGCGAGTCGAATTGCGATGCGGCTGCAGCGGGTGGTCACGTTTGCTCGTCGCATTGCACAAGGTGATTTGAGCGCCCGCCTGGACCACGGACGGGGTGATGAGATGGCCGCGATGGAAGCTGCGCTAAATCAAACGGCGGAGCGGCTGGGGCAGAACTTTGCAGAGATCGAAAGCAGCCGGCACGAATTGGCAACCATGCTGGACTCGATGCAGGAGGCGGTGGTGGCGGTGACGGCGGAGGGCCATGTCCGGTGGTCGAATGCGGTCATGAAGCGCATTGCCGGGATGGAGATTCGCGAGGGCAGACCGCTGGTGCACTCGGTGCGTGACCCGGAGTTGCTGGACTGCGTGAAACGCGCCCAGGAGGCGCGAGAGGTTCGATACGGGCGATCAAGTTCGCTGGCGGCGGGACGGACATTTGAGATTAGCGCGGCGCCGCTTCCGACGGGGGGAGTGATCGCGGTGCTGCACGATGTGACTCGTATTGAGTCGGCCGAACGGTCGCGCCGCGATTTTATTGCCAACGTGAGCCACGAACTGCGCACACCACTGACGTCAATCCAGGGATACGTGGAGACGCTCGTGGAGGATCCTCATCCCAATCCGGCTACGACTAATGAGTTTCTGCAGGTGATTCTTAAGAACGCGACGCGCATGAATCGTTTGACGGAAGATCTGCTGGCGTTGGCCACGATCGAGAGTCCCGATTACAAGTTGGCCATGCAGCCGACGAGGGCAAGCGAAATGGTGAATGACGCGATTGATTCGCTTGGCGGGCTGGTGGTGGATTCGGGCGTTGAGCTCGGGTCGTCGGGGGCGCCGGACGCTTCGGTCATGGTGGATCCCGATGCCATGAACCAGGTGTTCGGGAACTTGATTGAGAATGCGGTCAAATATGGCAAGTCGGGCAAGCGGATCGAAGTGGGTGCCCGAGCGCGTGGCGGCGAGGTCGAGTTTTACGTGCGGGATTTCGGTCCGGGCATTGCGTCAGAGCATTTGGAGCGGATCTTCGAGCGGTTCTATCGCGTGGACAAAGCGCGCTCGCGTGAAGCCGGCGGGACCGGCCTCGGACTGGCGATTGTGAAGCATATTGTGCAGGCGCATGGGGGCAAAATCCGCGCGGAAAGCGAATTGGGTTCAGGAACAACATTCCTGTTTACCCTGCCGATGGTGCCTGTCAAGCACCGTCAGGATGAGCATACGGACGTGCCTGTCGTTGTCCGAAACGATGCTTAAGTCGATAAAAATCAAAAAGGTGCCCTTATTCAAATCCCCGTAACATTCGCTAGCGAGAATGGAAGAGGCAGCGATCCTGCACGGGAGTTACGAACGTGAAAAAGACTTTGCTTACAGCAGTTTTGTTCGTTTTGGCAATGAACATAGCTCAGGCGCAGAAGTTAACGGCAGCCGGTGCGACATTTCCTTATCCGATCTACTCGAAGTGGTTCGGTGAGTACAGCACGGCTCACCCGGGCGTGGAGGTCAATTATGCCCCGATTGGCTCTGGCGGCGGTATCGCCCAGGTGACTAAGGGACTGGTCGACTTTGGTGCTTCGGACATGCCGATGACCGACGAATTGCTCGCGTCGTCGCCGATCAAGCTGATTCATCTTCCGACGGTTCTAGGCGCGGTTGTGCCCGTCTACAACGTGCCCGGCGTGAAAAACCTTCGTTTCAGCCCGGACGTGCTGGCTGATATTTTTCTCGGCAAAATTACAAACTGGAATGACGGGCGGATCGCGAAGGACAACCCAGACGCGAAACTGCCGGACCAGAAAATCATCGTGGTGCATCGTTCGGACGGTTCGGGCACAAGCTTTATCTGGACGGATTATCTGAGCAAGGTGAGCAAGGACTGGGCCAACGGGCCGGGCAAAGGCTCCGCACTGAGCTGGCCAGTGGGCGTGGCCGGGAAAGGCAATCCCGGGGTCGCCGGGTTGGTGCGCCAGTTGCCCGGCTCCATCGGGTACGTGGATCTCATCGATGCCATCAAGAACAACATCACCTTTGGCGCAGTTAAGAATGCCTCAGGGAACTGGATTACCGCGTCGATCGAAGGCGTGACGGCCGCGGCGGCCAGTGTGAATTTGAAGCAGATGTCGACGGATTATCGCGTTTCAATCACCAACGCTCCGGGAGCGAACGCGTATCCAATCTCGAGCTTCACCTATCTGCTGGTTCCAGTGAAGGGCGCGAATCAGACGAATCGCACAGTGCTGAAGGACTTGTTGAGCTGGATCTTGAAGTCCGGTCAAGGGCAGGTTTCGGCGTTGTCGTATGCGCCGCTGCCGCAGAGCCTGGTCGACAAGGAACTGAAGACGGTTTATTCACTGCAGTAAGAATCAAAGAATGAAAAAGCGGGCCGCGCATTCAAGCGCGGCCCGCTTTTTCCATTTGCAGCAAGACTGAAGCCGTGCGGGAAGGTCGCTGTTCGGAAGAGTAGAATTCGAGGTTGAGAACATTCTCGAATCAAGGGACCTTGCTGATGCGCGTGCGTTCTTCTCTTTGTGCTCTGGCATTTCTGCCATTTCTGTTTGATCCTTTCACTTTTGCACAATCCTCGACAACTCCGTATGACTCGGTCAATCCGCTGGTTGGTACGGCGGGAGGCGGGAACACCTTTCCAGGTGCAACGCTGCCGTTTGGGTTGGTGCAATGGAGTCCCGACACGAATACCGACGCCTGGTACAGATACGGCGAGAAGCAATTGTATGGATTCAGCCTGACGCATATCAGCGGTGCGGGGTGCCCGTTGTTTGGCGATTTTGCGGTGTTGCCCAAGACTGACGAAATCACGATCGGCGCTGGCACCGTTTCTATGCATGTTCCATTCGATCGCCGCAATGAAGAGGCGCATCCGGGTTACTACGCGGTAACTTTGACGGATGGAGTGAGGGTTGAACTAACGGTCGGGGAGCGGGCAGGTATCGCACGATTCACGTTTCCAAACGAAGTGGATGCCGGCCTCGCCATCAATGCAGGGAGCAGCGCGAATTCAATTGCAAGTCCGAACGATGATCCGCGTATCCGCGAGGCATTTGGCGATCACATCGAAGTGAATTCTGATGGGAGTTTCTCGGGTTGGACGAGTGCAGGTCGGTTCTGTGGGAGTGACTCGCATTACAAGCTCTTTGTCGCGGGTCGTTTCAACAAAATCCAGAAGTCGACTTTGCTCTGGCAGGATGACTCTCTCGAGTCGAATTCTGCGAGCGGCAAACATACGGGCGCATGGTTCAAGTTTGGGAAGGAGCGGGAAATTCTGCTCAAGGTTGGAGTCTCATTCGTGAGTGAAGCAGGCGCCCGAGCAAACCTGGAAAAGGAGATTCCCGGGTGGGACTTTGAGCATGTTCATCAGCAGGCGCGAGATAAGTGGAGCGAACTCCTGGATCGTGTTGCCGTTGAAGGTGGAACGGACGCACAAAGGAAGATCTTCTATACGGGCGTTTACCACTCATTTTTGTCTCCGACGCTTTTCAGCGACGAAGACGGGCAGTACATGGGGTTCGACGAAACGCCACATTCGCTTGTCGGGACAAAGCAGAAAGCGCAGTACGCGAATTTCTCCGATTGGGATATCTATCGGAATACGGTGCAGTGGCAGGCGCTGTTTGAGCCGGAGCGCGAGAGCGACATGATGCAGTCTCTTGTGAATGACGCAGAGCAAAGTGGATGGCTGCCACGCTGGCCTGCGGCGAACGATGTGACCTACGTGATGGGCGGCGATTCGCCTGCCGCGGTGCTGTCGTCCTCGTATGCGTTTGGCGCGCAAAACTTCGATACTTCCAAAGCGCTCGATTACATGGTGAAAGGGGGTTCGCAGCCTGGCGTGGGTCCTCATCATGAGTCAGAGCGTCCATTTCTCGCGGAGTATTTGAAGGCTGGCTACACACCTGTGGACAAAGACCACATTGCTGCTTCCCGCACGCTGGAATACGCCAGCGATGACTTCGCGATCGCACAGTTTGCGAAAGCGATTGGCCACGAAGATAAGTACCAGCAATTCCTGAAGCGGTCGGAAAACTGGAAGACGCTTGTGGATCCGGAGACACATTGGATCAGGCCTCGGAACGCTGACGGCTCCTGGATGGCCGGATTTGACGTGGAGCATTCGACTCCCAAGCGCTATGAAGGCGCAGGCGAGGGTGGGGATCAGATGGGATTCGAGGAAGGGAACACCTATCAGTATTCCTTCATGATTCCCTTCGATTATCCCGCGCTGTTTGCAGCCATGGGTGGCGAGAAAGTCGTGGAGCCGCGCCTGGATCATTTCTTTACGGCGCTTCGCTGCTGGGGCAAGCCATGCTTCAACATCGAGAATGAGCCGGATTTCGTAACGCCGTACGCATACGTGTTTCTTGGCAAGCCGTGGAAGACGCAGGAAGTGGTGACGCGGATCGGTAAAGAGACCTTTAAGGCGGCGCCGGATGGCGTTCCTGGCAATGACGATCTGGGCGCGACATCGGGTGTGTATGTCTGGAATGCGCTTGGATTTTATCCGGCAGTACCGGGCGAAGGCGGAGTCGTGCTCGGCACGCCGATGTTTGAAAAGGCGACTCTACAACTGGCAGGCGGCCGCACCCTGGTGATATCGCGCGAAGGCGAGGGAATCTACGTGCAGCAGGTGATGCTGGATGGAGTTCCTTACCCGAATGCATGGCTGCCCGTCAGCAAGATTCATTCGGGAACGAACCAGTTGCATTTCAAGATGGGCGCGGACCCGAACACGCAGCGGGGAACGGCGCTGGAAGATCGGCCACCGGCGTTCCGCTAGATAGACGACTTGTCCTGCATATTTTCGTGGATGAGACGGTCGACGAGCGGGATGAGTCTTTCGCCAGTGCGGGGAAGGACAAATGCTCCGGCCGGTGCGTCCCAGTCGAGCTTGAAACTCGTGGAGAGTGCCGAGATCCAAATCTGGCGTACCGGAGTGTTGGGTGTGATGACGAATTTCACTGCTGGCTCCTCGAAGACAACGTTGAGCACACCTCCCTGCTCCTCGACTTCGAATCCGGCCTCGTCCTCTTCTTCACGGGCAATCAAGTGCTTTTTCAACGCTTCGAGAGCGCTCTCGGCACCGCGGCGAAACTCTATTTCGTCCTGCATGATTCAAGTGTAGCAATCGATGCCTTGCGACAGCGAGGCATGCGGGCCTGCGTGCAGGAAAGGGTCTGATCCAGGGGATTGTGGGCCGCGACGGGGGCGAATCTTGATCCAATCGCACCAAGGTATGTCGCCGCTGCCCAACCGCAAGCATCCTTAGGCTCGGTCGATTCCCGTAGCATGAGCGGCGCGGCATCGAACGTATCTGCAAGTAAATAATGGGCGCGCATGACTGGCATATTTGCCAGTGGCAGACCTTCAAACAACGGACTATATGAGATTGTTGAAAGCTGCGCGACCGACTTCGGGGCAACTGCATTCGCTCATGCCGGTACCGCCAGGCGGTCGGGCGGCTGAATTGGATGCAGGCGCAGTGCCGAGGCTCAGCCAGGAATTGCTATCGAGAAGCGCGGCGAAGGCAGGAACACTGGATGCGAACTCGATGCTCAGCTGGGCAGGTTTTGCGCCGCGAAATGATCACGAGCGTTCGAAGACTGGTGATCAGAGTTTTTGTGGCACTTCTCGTTACGACTTCGTTCGCCCAGGAAAAAACTCAAACAACAGGGCAGCCGGAGCCGTCGGTAAACGTCCAACTTCCAGTGAACTGGTTGTATGGCGCATATATTCCAAAGAATGCTCCCATGGTTGCGCTGAATGGCCGGGAGCGTTTCAAGCTCTACATTCGCCAGACATATACGACACCGGGAATCTACATCAAGACCGGATTTTTTGCGGTGCACGATCAAGTGAGAGATACGCCGCCGGACTGGGGAGATGGATTCTCTGGATTCGCCAAACGCGTCGGCTCCAACCAGGCGACGAATATCATCCAGAATTCATTCACTTCGTTGGGCCAGGGGATGGTTGGCTGGGAACCGCGCTACGACCGTTGCCGGTGCGAAGGAGGATGGCCGCGTTTTCGCCACGCGTTTATCAGAAACTTCATAACCTACAGCCACAATGAGCAATCCATCAGGCCAAATATCATGCCCTTTGCCGCGGCGTTCGGAGCGGGAGCGATAGGCGCAACCTGGAATCCAGATAATCCAACGATTACAGTCAAGGGATATCAGAGCGTAATCACGCAAGCATGGGTCGGCGTCATTATCAACAGCATTGGTGAATTTGCGCCTGACGTAAAGAAAAAGTTGAGCAGGCATAAGGACTGATCCGCGGCATCACACGATGGTGCGTTCACGATGGAGCGGAAGCCTTCGGCAGGTTCCAATGAAACCAGACCGCGCACACACGAAGCGCGAAGCAGACAACGCCGCCGAGAACCGCGGCCAGCGTAGGATGAAGTCCCAGCCTTCGTCCCAGTACCATTGCCGCAGAGCCAGCCAGTGCAGCCGTGGCATAGATATCCGTATACAAGATAGAGGGAATGTGCATCAGCAGAATGTCCCGTATAGCTCCTCCACCCACGCCTGTAATGGTTCCCATCAAGGTGGCGATGAATGGAGGAATGCCGTAGCCGAGGGCCTTCTGGGTTCCTGCCACCGCAAACAATGCCAGACCTGCGGCATCGAGAATCATGAGAAGTCCGGCAGGAATCTGCCGAGCAAACTGATGCAGGATGAACACAGCTCCGCCGGTAGCAAATGCGCTAACCGCATACCGCCAATCGCGGATGGCCTGAGGTGGAGTGGCGCCGATCAGCACGTCGCGCAACACCCCACCACCCAGAGCCGTTGCAAATGAAACAACCATGACACCAAAAAAGTCGAGGCCGCCTGCGATCGCGGCGAAGGCACCTTCCATCGCAAACAATATGGTTCCCGCATGATCGACTACAAATAGCAGTCTGTCCGCCTGATTTTTCATGCTTATGTCGTTGCAGAGGACGGCGTGTTTCAGCCGAGTGGACGACGCCCGCTTCTCCACAATTTAACAAAGCCATAGGCATATGTAGATCCTCGAACCCGATCATTAGACTGTTTTCGCATAGGGCCAGATGTTACGGGCATGGGCGAGACTCACGGCCCACCAGTGGAGACGGCGGAGCATTGCATCCATGGAGCGCTCGGCACGCTCGGGACTGCGCAGTGCTCCGTTTGCGTCGAACTGCTCCCAGGCGCCGGCGAAGCTGACACTGTCGCGGATGGTGACGGCGTGTAGTTCCGCGAAGACGAGGCGGAGCTGCTCAACGGCTCGGAGTCCGCCGGAGATGCCGCCATAAGAGACGAAAGCGACCGGCTTGGCGTGCCACTCTGGCCCATACGAGTCGATGAGGGCCTTGAGCGGCGCCGGGTAGCCGTGGTTGTACTCGGGCGTAACGACGATAAACGCATCGCAGGCGGCCATGCGCTGTTTGAGCTCCGGAGCTCCGGCGGATTCGGCTGCCATTGGATCAATAGTCTCGATCGCGAAGCCTTCGCGTGAGGCGATCTGTCCAGCGGACCATCGCGCTACGGTGTCGCAGAAGCGGCCGGCTCGCGTTGAGCCGTAGACCAGCCCCACCTTGATTAGGGATTCCGTCATTGTGTGTTCCTCCACTGGATTGAGTGTAAGACCTCAAGTAAACTTGAGGTCAAGAGGGATATATGGCGAACAAGTTGCCGAAGGCGGAACCGCAAAGGCCGCCAATTCGCAGGGCGCTAAGTGTCGGAGAGGTGGCAGCGCGGAGCGGGGTGGCGGTTTCGACGCTGCACTTTTACGAGGCGGAGAGCTTGATCAGCAGTTGGCGCAACAGCGGAAACCAGCGGCGCTACGCTCGCGAGGTGCTGCGCAGGGTAGCGGTGATCAAGGTGGCGCAAAGGACAGGGATCCCGCTAGCGGAGATTCGGGAAGCACTTGCAACATTGCCGGAGAAGCGAACTCCTACGGCGATGGACTGGAAGAAGCTCTCGGCCCGGTGGCGGGCGCAGCTCAACGATCGGATCGAACGTTTGACGCGGCTACGCGACCAGTTGGATGGCTGCATCGGATGCGGGTGTCTGTCGCTGGAGGTCTGCCCACTTCGGAACCCCTGGGATCGGCTGGCAGCCGATGGGCCGGGGCCGCGCCTGCTGGATCCGGAAATGTTCTGTCGCAAGTGAACCGCCCATTTGCAACGGAAGAGAGAGTTTCCCGGACCAGGCCGACTCATGCGAAGAACTTTGGATTTCCTCGTCTCTCGCAAATAGGAATCAATTTGTCCAGTTCGGTCCGATGAGTCGGGCGGCGCTGGACATTGCGTACGCTCAAACGCCTGCGGAAGAACCGCCAGTGCAATTCTGGAAAAATACAGCCTAAAGTTCCGGCGCGGTTCTGCCGATGTGATTCCAAAGGGGAACTTGGAGAGAACGCGATGGAAATCAGTCCGATATCTGGTATCCGCGCAACGGGACCCGCAACGGTGTCGCGAGACGAGCGCGAAGTGCCGCCAACCTTTGCTCTCGATCCCTCCGGGCGTTTGGGGGATGATGCTTACAACAGCGCCCGTCAAGAGACAGAACGCGGACTGGAAGAGAAAGACTCGGAGGAAATCGGGGAGAGCGACGAGCCATCTGAAATCCCGTCGATCTTGTCCGATCCAAAGAGCCAGGTCAGCTTTTTCGCGTAATCCGGCTCCATAGGTCCAGCGGCCGCAACCCTGAGGATCAGTTAGCTACGATGGCCGTGAGATGAAAGACGCGTTCACCCAGAATGCGGTCCCCTTCCAGGGAGGAGTGTGCCAGCGCTTCTGGGCGATCGATGCCTTTCGTAAAGACGCGCCAGGCAAGTTCTTGCGGAATAACGACGCGAGCGGCTGGCTTGGTCTCGTATGAACTTGCAAAGCCCCAACCAGAATTGTGCTTGTTAAGAAGCCAGGTGCCGCCGCAGTCGCCTGCGATTTCGAGCTGAACGATCGTGCCGGAGGGAGCATCCACATCGCGAAAGGCGTACGGCAGGCCGCGCACAAAGCAGTCCAGAACCGGATAATACAGGTCCGGTGTCATGATGCCAGGACGATCGGTGGCGTGCCGTATTTGCTGCTGGTGATGCCAGCGCTCGGTGAGTTCGCGAGCGGTGTCGAACCAGTTGAGCGAAGTGGATTCACCAGCCCAGCTCACGTTGAAGAGAGCGGGGGCAAAGGGATCGAGTGATTCGTGGAAGCCGGCGCTCTGCCGGCAGGCCATTTCCATCATGTCAATCAGAACCGGCGGGCTGAGGCGGCGGTAGACGGTAACGCCTTCGCGATTGAGCCGGTTGACCAGGTCGACCAGATCTTGCGGGGACCGAATGTCGACCGGTTCGACAAAACAATGATCGCGCACCATGGAGAGCTTGCGAAGGACAGTGTCGAGCAGGTGGGCCGCTACGTCGCGAACCTTCCAGGCGGGCGCGAGAGTTTGCAGTTCCCACTCGTCGGGGCGAAGAATGCGTAGGAGCTCGATGAGCTTTGCGTCGACACGACGCAGCAGGGGAGCGCAGAGAATCGGTTCGAGGCCAGAGATTTTTTCGCTCATGGGATTCCGGCTATCTCATTCCGGCTCCTGACGATGCGGGGATTATTGCACAAAAATAGATGAAAATAAAGTAGTTACGGTGAACTTAGGTCGCCGTCGCAAGGATTCCGCTTGCAATTTGACGGCGGCTGCCTTAATTTACTAACCAGTTAGTTAAACTGTTTGGTCAAAATGAATTCTGAAACACAAACCGCTTCCTCATCCACCGATCGATCTGCCGAAACTCGCGCGCGAATTCTCGATGCAGCTTTGCGCGAGTTCAGTTCGCTGGGACTGGCTGGGGCGCGCATGGACCAGATTGCCGCCGCAGCCGGTGTGAATAAGGCGCTGCTCTACTACCACTTCGACAGCAAGGAAAACCTCTACGTCGCGGCGGTCGAGATGATTTCTGCGAAGATCCGCGATCGTTCGATGGCGGTGTTTCTGCGCGCAGCCTCGCCAGGTGAGCGGTTGTTGAGGTCCACGCTGGACCACTTCGATCGCATTCTCTCGCAAGGTGAATTTCAGAGTCTGATGCAGCAGGAGATGATGCGATTGCACCAAGGGGAGTCCGATGCGCTCCCGGTGCTTGTCAAACGCGTTTTTGCTCCGCTGCAGACGATGTACCAGGCGATGATGCGCGAAGGAATCGCGTCGGGTGAATTGATCAATGTCGACTGGCTTCAGATTCACCTGGCGGCGCTGGGGGCGAATGTTTTTTATTTCCTGGCTGCGCCGGTATGGCGGTTGCTGATGCCATTTGAGCCTTTCGCGCCCGATGTTCTGGAAGCACGCCGGCGCGCGGTGGTGGAGTTTCTGGGACAGGCAGTCTTTATCGACCGCGCCCATGGCGCTGAATTAGCGGCACGCGTGCTTGCAGATACGCCAATGCCGGAACTGCCGGATACACGGCATCTATTTGGGAGAACCAATGAACGCAAGAAATAGAGTTTTCATGATCCTGGGGCTGCTGACGCTCGGATCGCTTGTCTGGTATCTGCTGACGGCCCGCACGTCGGGTGACTTGAAGCTGATCGGCACAGTCGATGCGAACGAAGTGCTGGTAAGCGCCAAGATACCGGGGCGACTGCAGACGCTGAATGTGGACGAAGGACAGTCGGTGAAGGCCGGTGAACTGATTGCGATAGTAGAGAGCGATGATCTGGCGGCTGCGCAGAAAGCTGCGATAGCCAATGTTCTGAGCAATCAATCGAAGCTCGCCGAAACCGAAGAAACGCAGCGACAAAATGAAGGGGAGGTCTCCAGCGCTTCGATTAATGCAGAGGCGCAGGTGAAGGCGAGCCAGGCGGCGCTGGCACAGGCTCAGGCGAATTTGGAACACCAGAAGGCCGATACTACGCGCACTGTCGCTCTTGCCAAGCAGGGGATCGCGAGCGATCAGGCCAAGGACGAAGCCGTGACCAGCTTGAATGCTGCCGAGGCAGCGGTGGAGTCTGCGATCGCGAACGTGGCAGCGGCGAAAGCAGCACTACAGCAGGCGCATGCGCATGAACTGCTGGCACGAGTCTCCGCGCAAACCGTGGCTTCAACGCGCGGCATTGTGCAGAATTCGAAGGCGCTGGCCGATCAGGCGGATGTGGAATTGAAGTATGCGCAGGTGTTCGCACCTGTTACGGGGAAGGTAAATGTGCTCGCGGCACGGCAGGGGGAAGTGCTGGCGGCAGGCGGGACCATCGCTACCGTAATGGACCTGACGCAAACATGGGTTTACGCGCCGCTACCGGAAACACAAGCCGATGCGGTGCAACTGGGCGACAGCCTGAAGGTGGTGATGCCCAGCGGAGCGACGGTGCAGGGAAAAGTAATTGCAAAATCGGCCGAAGCTGATTTTGCAACGCAGCGCGACATCAACGGTGGGCGCAAGCGCGACATCAAGACGGTGCGTCTGAAGCTGCTTGTCGACAATCCTGAGGAGAAGTTTGTGCCGGGAATGACAGCCGAGGTGTATGTACCCAAGGCCAGGCTGGTGAAGCAATGAGTGCCACTGCGACGGCCGTAAACGGTGTGAACGCGACGGCTACAGCCGCCATTCGTGTCGAGAACATCGTGAAGAAATACGGTGATTTTGAGGCGGTGAAAAGTGTGAATTTCACTGTTGCCGATGGAGAGATTTTTGGCTTGCTGGGTCCGAATGGCGCGGGTAAGAGCACCCTGATCCGCATGATGACGACGTTAATCCCGGTCACCAGCGGCAGGGCAATCGTTGGCGGACACGATGTCAGCAAGGATTCCGACGCGGTGCGGCGCATGATCGGCGTGATTCCGCAGGCGCTGACCAGCGATCAGGACTTGACGGTTGAAGAGAATCTGAGCATTTACGCAAAACTGTATAGCGTTCCGAAAGCGCAGCGGGAAAAGAACATTGCCGAGGTGCTGGAAGCGGTCGACCTGACCAAGTGGCGGACGGCGCAGACCAAGACGCTCTCCGGTGGCATGCGAAGGCGGCTGGAAATCGCGCGTGGATTGGTGCATGATCCGCGGATCTTTTTTCTTGATGAGCCCACGACCGGTCTCGACCCCGTTTCTCGCATCGCGGTGTGGGAGATGCTGAACAACCTGAAGAAGACGCGCAACCTGACCATGCTGTTGACCACGCATTACATGGAGGAAGCCGACCGGCTGTGCGATCGCATTGCGATTGTCGATCACGGAACCCTGGTGGCATTGGGCACTCCGGTGGAGTTGAAGCAAAGCGTACCCGGATCCAATGTGGTTGAGGTCCAATTTAACCGCGAAGATCCCGAGTGGCAGTCGCGGCTACAGGCGCTTCCCGACGTGACGGAGGTGCAGTCCCAGTCCGCGGGTGTTTACCGCGTGCTGACGTCGAATGGCTCGCAGACCACGACGCAACTGGTGGAAATGGCGAAGGCAATGGGCGAGCAGCTTACTTCGCTAAGCGTGCAGAATACTTCACTCGACGATGTCTTTGTGCATTACACGGGCCGCCAACTGCGCGATGAGCAGGTGAAGTCGGTCTTCATGATGCCGCCGCGTCCGGGAGCCCAACCATGAACAGATTCCTGGCTATTGTTGAGCGCGAAATGCGCAAGTTCTTTCGTTCTCCCGTGCTGATGATCATGTCGATGATGCTGCCGCTGGTGCAGCTCATCATTCTGGGAAATGCATTCGGTGGCAAGATACGCGGCGCGAAAGTCGCGGTTGTTGACTACGATCATGGCCCGCAGGCGCTGAAGGTTCGCGAGGCGTTCGATTCCATCGCGGTAAACATTGCAACGTTCACAACAGTCAATTACGACGATGAAACACAGGCGCGGGAAGATGTTCGAACCGGGAAGGTGGATGCGGCCGTGATCATTCCCGCGCAGTATTCGCGGCGCGTGTATGCGCAGGATGCGCCGAGCATCGGGCTGGTGGTGGACAACTCCGATCAGTTTCTTAGTGGGTCGCTCGAAGACGAGATGCAGTCGTTGGTGGATGCTCTGAATCAGCCGGTGATTCAGGATCGCGTGGTGAAGAACATCGCGCTGGAAATCGTCGAACTCTATCCCTACGTCGAGTACATGAAGTACCTGCTTTCCGGATCGATCGCGCTGGCGATGTACATCTCGGTGATGATCGGTGGTGGAATGCTTTACATCGACGATAAGGCGCGCGGGGTGCATGAGGGGTACCTGGTGACGCCAATCAGCAAGCTCGAACTGGTGATGGGGTTGAACGCAGCGGGAGCGATCAAGGCCGTACTGGCCGGCATTTCGCTTACCGTGATCGGATCGCTGATGGCGGGGCTGGGAGTGATCTTTCATCCCATGGCGATGCTGCAGCTCCTTCTGCTGATTGTGGGAGTTTCGATTGCCTTCAACGGCATGATGTTTCTGATGATGGTGCGAGTCGATGACCCGCTGGTGCCGCGCGCGATGTTTGGTGTGCTGAATACGCTGCTGTTCTTTCCGTCGGGGGCAATCTATCCGATCGCGGCGTTTCCGCCGTGGCTGCGCGCGATCGCGATTGTCGACCCGTTCACGTATGCAATTCACGGGTTCAAGGCGATTTTGTTGAAGGATGGTGGCTTCGTCGCGATTCGAGGCGACTTGCTTTTTCTGTTCGCTTTCGGGTTCGGTACACTGCTGATTGCGACGCCACTTTTCAAACGCACACTTTAGGACTTTCCGGCCGGCAAGCAAGATTAGTCCGGAATGCGACGAGGCGGTCCACTCCTTGTGGGAGGGTGGGCCGCTTCGGCGCGTTGGCAGGTGTGATGGCATCCCCAAAAAGTACCGTTACCCTGCACGGTAGTGGCAGTTCTTGATGAGTGGAGTTGCGCTAACATCGGAAAAAGCACACCCAAGCCATGACAACCCAAACCGCATCTGACGTGATTTCCCAGCGTATCGCCGATGTGACAAGGCCAGTGAGCGCCTCTCCCGCGCCCGAACAGAAGAAGCGTCCCGCGACGTGGGAAGAAGAAGAACTGGAAAACTATGAGCCGAAACGGGCCGTAGCCGTCGAGATAAAACGGAAGGCTGACGCACGAGCAGAGCTGTTGATCCGACAACTTCCGCATCAATGGAATGCGCTGTGCGAGGTGTTTTCGATTCGCTGTCAGAGCATCAACACAAGGGCCAGCAGAGTAGTCTTACGTGGAGCCATGCCGGATCACAATCGACTGGAAATCCGCCGCGAAGATGATCTTGGAATTGTGTTGCAGTTCGATCCCGAGAAGAAGAAGGTGTTGTTAACCGGGAAAGTGCTGGGTTTCGATCGGGAATACGAACTGATTGTCGAGACACACGACGGAGTCGACTCTACGGCATGGTTTTCTCATACGACTCTGGCAGCAGAACAGACCGACGATCTGGCAAAGGGGATGATCGCGACTCTCCTTCGGTTTGACCAGTAGAGTTCCCTTTCCGAATCAGTCTCTGAACTCGCGCAAGGCGCGCTCTTTCCCTTTCGGGACCACACCGCCTACAATGGGGACTGACTTCAATCAAAGGACCTCCAATGCCGCTGTCTGGTGAAGCGATTCGACTGATGAACTATATCGATGATGTTGCAGTGACGCTGCGCCGCATCCTTGCGCTTGTTCCCACGCTTTCTGCCGAGGAGCGCGCGCGGATTGCCGACCATCTTGTGCATTCCTCCCCTAACGCCGAAGACGTGGCCAAGGCCCTGGCCGCAAAGTAAATCAAGAATCCAATGCAAGTTGCCATCATCGGAGCCGGGCCGCTGGGCCGATGGCTCGCGCTCGCCGCTGGCCGCGCCGGGTACACCGTCTTGCTGGAAGACGTGATGCCCTCAAATTTGCATCACGCGCAGGAGTATCTGCGCCAGCAGTTGGGGCCGGCGGCTCTGCCGAAGGTCATGTTCGCCTCCACGATCGAACAGGCGGTGCGCGAGGCTGACCTGGTGATTGACTGCGTGCCCGATGAACTCGAGTCGAAGCTGGAGATTTTCTGTCTGCTCGACCGGATGGCTCCTCCGCGCACTGTTTTAGTCACCCCAACAAAAAGGCTCTCGATAGCCGATCTTGCGTCGTGTACCTATCGTGCGGATAAGTGCGTGGCGCTTGTGGCGGATGTGCAGGAACTTACTGGGGCGTCGATGGATAATGGCGAGGAGCGAGGAAACGGAGCCGGTATTTTGTTGCGAACTCCTCCGCAGGTGGCTCGAGACACAGTCGCTATGGTGGATGAGTTCTGGAAGCGGATCGGGTTTGCACCGCGCTTTGAAGCTGACCGCATGCTGTGATCGAGTTCAGGAAATTCCTAACTGCCGAGCACCTTCTCATAAAACTTGACATACAGGGGAATCACCAGGGAAGCGCAGAAGCGCTTTTGAGCATCCTTACGGGCGGCGTCGCGCATTACATTAAGCCGGGTGCGATCCTTCAGAAGCCCGATGGCGCCGGCGGCCATTGCGTCGACATCTCCCACCGGGAAAAGCAGGCCGGTCACGCCATCTTCAATTAGTTCCGGCACGCCACCTACGCGTGTTGCGATGGTGGGAACTTTGCAGGCCATAGCCTCCAGGGCGGCGAGCCCGAATGACTCGAGTGAACTGGGCATGAGCATGAGATCGGCAAGAGGAAGAAGCTCATTCACGCGGTCCTGCTTGCCGAGGAAATGAACTCTTTCATTGATCTTTAGGTCGTGCGCCAGCCACTCAGCGGCGGAGCGATCGGGGCCATCGCCGACAAGGATCAATTGGGCCGGAACTTCGCGCACCACCTGCGCAAACACCTTAACCACATCGACGACGCGTTTGACGGGCCGAAAGTTCGACAAGTGGATAAAGATGGCTTCGTCGGGTTCGGCGAATTTGGCGCGCGCCTTTGTCCGAAGCTCTCCGTCCGCGATCTGCGTATAGACATCGCAATTGACGAAGTTTGGAATGACCTCAATGGGTCGGGAGATACCAAAGTCGGTGACGGTTTTGTCTTTGAGATATTTTGAAATGCTGGTCACGCCGTCGCTTTCCTGAATGGAATAGCGCGTAATGGGCAGGTAGCTGCGGTCGAGGCCCACAAGTGTGATGTCGGTGCCATGGAGCGTGGTGACAAACGGCAACTTGCGGCCGCGCGCGGCCAGCATCTGGCGGGCAAGCAGGGCACTGACGGAGTGCGGAATGGCATAGTGAACGTGGAGGAGGTCAAGATCGCAGAACTCGGCAACCTCGAACATGCGGGAGGCCAAAGCCAGATCGTATGGGGGAAACTCGAAAAGCGGGTAACTGGAGACGGGAACCTCGTGATAGAAAATGCCGTCGTCGCGCCCGCTGAGGCGGAATGGCTGCGAGTAGGAGATGAAATGGACCTCATGGCCCGAGGCGGCAAGTTCTATGCCGAGTTCGGTGGCTACAACGCCGGAACCGCCGTAGGTGGGGTAACAGGTGATGCCGATGCGCATACCGCCGCCTTGCATAGCAAAGATTTGTAGAGACGATCAATTCATGGACCAACGGCCATTAACCGGGTCGATTCCAAAAGTTGGAGATTCAAGATCGTACAAGAAACGCGAAAATATCGCGAAAGCTCACCGGACTGCACTTTCCCATTTAGCTGACGGAAAGCTGCCACGCGAATCTGGCGATCGCCGCATGTGGTCAAGATTCCCGGTACCGTTCAGAGATTCAGAACAACACCAGTCTAATTCGGCAGAGGCATTCCCGAAAATATGGTAATGATGACTCGCAGCGAAACCTGTTCAATGATCAATCTCGTGCCTCGCCGAGATCGCACCAGGCAGCGGTCATTGTGCCACGCGTGTGCCGCATTTCCGTCTTAGGAGGCAAAAACAGTACTCGAGATTGGCCAAATCATTCGCCAAGGTTCGACCACAGGGCTGCTCGGCATCTACGTCGGTAGCGTTTCGGAAACCTACGTCACCTGCACTGCAACTGAATGCCGAACGGACATCGACGGCCAGATTCGGCAGATGGACCGCGACATCTCTCAGGCATTTGGCGCGGGCCGGCGTCGTGGTGCACAAATGCGCGCTTGTCGCCAGTACTGTATGTTTTGACAGTTGCCTAGTTTTTTGGCGAAACCGTAGTCTTCCTCATGATTCAGCTTTGTGGAAGGATTCCCCTACATGCACATGCGAGAAAGTGTCCAGCGAACTGATCTTCCAACTCTAGATCATCCGTGTTCAGGCTTGGTTTTTTAGGACCAGACTGCTGCTCGAACCTACAACCCCGACAGGCGTGTATGGTGCAACTCGCCAGGGTTCGAACGCATATGGGAATTGGGGCAGTTCCGTCGCGGTCCGTGGCGATCAGTGGGTGCAGACCGCGCACCGAACTACGTCCCAAAGGACCGCGGCAGGTTTTCGGACCTCAGAGGGAGCGCGTGGCGTCGGTTATAACGGGGCCAATGGAAACAGCGGCTTCGTCGCGCAAGGCAAAGACGACAATATGTACGCTGGCAAGAACGGAGATGTCTATCGCAAGGATTCAAGCGGCAGTTGGCAAAAATATGAGAATGGTGGTTGGACGGACACGGGCAAGCCGGCCCCTCATGCGACGAAAGTGTCCCAGACGCAAGGAGCCAATGCCCGGCAGCAACCAGTTCAGGGGGCAACAAACCGACCCGCTGCTGCCCGACAACCTTCAGTTCCCTCGGGGACAATTCAGCAGCTCGATCGAGATGCACAGGCTCGCCAAAGAGGAACCCAACGTACCCAACAGTTCGAGCGGCAACAAGGCGGACTTCCGTCGACGGGGTCTGGAGGAGCTACGCGACGTCGGAATTAGCAAACCGCCGCTCAGACACCGCTTCGAAGTCACCGACTATTGAACCGCTTCAATGGAGGAAAAGTGAAAAACATATCCAAGCAATTGAAGATGAGCATTGCCATTACGGCGATTCTGACTGCGTCAGCCGTCTTGGGATTTGCCCGTGCGAAGTACGAAACGATTGATGCCCAGGCCTATGGGACGAGCACCCAATTAGGGAGAAACGCCACTATCAGGCTGATCATCTATGAGTATTCCACTCCCGACGACCGAAAGATTCTGATCGAGTCATTTCAGAAGGGTCAGAATGACGGTCTGGCAAACGCACTTGAAAAGATGAAGGCAGTCGGCCGGATCACAATACCCGGCACGCTGGGGTTCGACGTCTCCTACATCCACGAAATCAAGACACCGACTGGCCGTTCAATCCGCTTCGTGACCAACCGCAAGATTGCGTTTGGAGAAGCGTACTGGAACACTCCCTCGCAGTCATTCAATCTGACAGCGGGCGAGATAAGGATCAACGACAAGGACAAGAGTAAGAGCGACGGCGTTCTGTATCCGGCTTCCCAGCTCACCATCAACAAGGATGGCGATCCACAATGGGATCTGAGAATGAATCCCTGGAAGCTCAACAACATCATCGTCTGGCCGTCGGGGAATGAGAAATAATCCCCACCTCGATCGTGGATCAATTTGAAGACTGCGGTTTAACGTTCTATTGAGGGAGTGAAAATGAGAAAACAACTGCGTTCTTACAGTGTCGTAATCGCAACGACGATCCTATTGCTGAGCTCCACATTGACCCAGGCAAAAAGCAAGTACGTCTGCGATGAACCGAAACCTGAAGACATGTGCAACGCTGCCAATACTTGCGGATCAGCATCCGCCGCATGCACTATCGACGTCCGGAGATCAAGCTATGGCGCAAGCGTCAAGCCGGGAATTCCGAAAGCAAAAGGCAACCAGTTCTTCTGCGTAAAGGCAGGCACGAAGGTTGTCTGGATGTCGTCGAGCAAGAATACCGGGTTCTCGATTTCGTTCGGGACAGATTCGCCTTTTGAACCCGATGATCCCATCCTCGGCGGCGGAGCGAAACCGATAACCGTGACCGCACAGAACCCCGGATGCTATAAGTACGACGCTGGAGCATTCACCTCTGGAACAGTCTATGGCATGAGTGGCGGCAGCAAGCCGGAGTTGGTGATCCTGCCCTAGCGATGGAGTGAGTTCCTGCTTGCACTCGGGGGAATAACCGAGGGTTACAGAAGAATGGCCACAAACCACTCCGAACAATGATGAGGCGCGGCTCTCAAGGTTGGCATGATGCAGTAACGAACTCGACGAAGGAGAAACAAGTGAACTCGAAAAGCTGGATGTATTCACTCTTCCTGATGGGTTTCGTTCTGATTGGAGTGTCATCCTTAAATGCGCAGGACTATATGCGAGATTCAGAACCCAACTTATTCTCGTATGACGAACTCGTCCAATTAAGCCTGGGGCAGCCTCTGACTCCTGAGTTAACAGAAAAACTTCGCGTCGTTACCACCACTCCCTTTGTTAACAATGAAGCCTACTATTCCGGAGCTCGCCCCCGGCCACTCGATGTCAAGGGCCTTGGCCCCACCCTCCGCGTAGCCTGCTGGAATATCGAGCGGGGATTGGAACTCGACGACATACTTCTCTTTCTTACGGATAAGGACCGCTTCATGGACAAGGTAGAGGCGGAACGCAAGAAAGCCAAAGAAAGCGGACAGACGTTAAGAGCGGTGGACTTAGAAAAGATCCCCAAGGAAATCGAGGCCTTGCAATCCGCGGACGTTTGGATCCTGAACGAAGTTGACTGGGGAGTGAAACGGACTCAATATCGCGAAGTCGTAAAAGAGCTCGCCGACAAGCTGCATATGAACTGGGCTTATGGCGTCGAGTTTCTCGAAGTGGATTCGAAGCAACTGGGCACAGACACCTTTGAGGACAAAGAGGACGAACAAGCTCGCCAGAAACTTCTGGATCAGTTTCGAGTAGACAAAGACCGCGTACGAGCGCTCCACGGCAACGCTGTCCTCTCGCGCTATCCGATTCGGGAGGCCAGGCTGGTTCCTTTCAAGGTCGGATACGATTGGTTTAAGGAATCCAAGATCTCGCCGCTGGAAAAGGCCAAGCGGAAGGCCGCTTATCTGATTGGAGAAGATCTGCTCCAGGAGGTACGCCGTGGCGGACGAACAACTCTGTTCGTGGACCTCGATGTTCCAGAAGTGCAGGGGCAACGACTGACCATTGCGGCGACTCATTTGGAAAACAGAACGAAGCCGAAAATTCGTCGCCAACAAATGGAGGAGTTGCTGAAAGAGATCCGCGATGTGCACAACCCCGTAGTGGTTGCGGGGGATCTCAACACCACCGGCGGTAATGGAACCCCGACGAACGTGGCTAATCTGCTCTATAAGCGTTACGGGAGCACAGATTTCTGGACCACGCAAGGCGTCCAGTGGGCAACCGGAGTCGGTTTCGCTTACAGCGCCACCAAAGGAACCATGAAACTCGCCGGAATTCAGTTTCGGGTCGATCCGACCTCGGCGAACATTCCTGGGTTTTCACCCAATCTGGAGCGTGGCCTTTTCACCACGGTCAAGAACTTCCGCTTCGCAGATGGGAAGGCTTTTGATTTCCGAGGTGAAGCAATGCAAACCTCCAACGGGAGATCCGGCACCTTGGCCGACTCTAACCAGCGGAGTACCAAAGGATTCGCTCCCACGTTCGTAACCGAGCTCATATGGGGGAAGGTTCGGGTTGCTAAATTCAAACTCGACTGGATCTTCGTAAAGTCTGAACTCAACAATCCGCGAGATAAGAAAGGATCGTACGTTCTTGCGCCCCACTTTGCGCGTACTCTCTCTGACCTGAACAATTTCACACCCGAACCCATGTCTGACCACAGCCCAATGACCGTGGATCTCCCATTTCACGATCCTGCGAGCCCGGGGGCAATTGGAAATTGACATTCCCCCTGACGCAAAGGAGTCCTTGCGAAGATCCACGATGCTTGCTCGGCGCCCGCATCAAACTCCGGGGTGCCAATTGGATGAAACTCGATTCGCGACCAAAGGTTAGACGACCAACATAAGTGGGGGCCATGCGGGCCGTTTTGAAACGCATCTTTACCGTAGCATGGGTCGTAGCGTTGCCACTCGGCGCAGCGAATGCCCAAGACCTCGCTCCCCGTGCGTATATCGTTGCCCCGATCCATTCCAATGCCGTGACACTCACTAGCTCATACTCGAGTGGAGAGATTCTTCTGAATGGCGTAGAACCCGTTCCGGACTCAAATGGGCGAATCTACACATCGGTCTTTACCTACTATCATTCCTTCAATTTGCTGGGCCGGTACACCAACATTACTGCGTCTCTGCCTTATGCGGTTGGCAGCTTTAGTGGAACTGCGATGGCTGATGAGACCACAGGGTACCGCTCTGGTTTGCCAGCTCCAGAGTTTCGCTTCTCGATGAACCTTCTTGGCGGTCCCGCCATGGAATTGTCGGAGTTTCGGAAGTGGCATCAAAAAACAGTTCTCGGCGCCAGCCTTGTAGTCTTGCCACCAATAGGCCAATATGACGCGACCAGGCTCATCAATCTCGGGGCAAATCGCTGGTCATTCAGGCCCGAACTGGGCTACTCTCGCCGTTTGAGGCACTGGGTAATCGACGCATCCGGAGGCGTCTGGTTGTTTACAACCAACCCAGATTACTTCTCGCGCAACCAGTACTTTCCGGGCACCAATACGCAAGCGCAAAAACCTATAGCATCTTTTCAGGGCCATCTCAGCTACGATTTGAAGCCGCGACTCTGGGCCTCGCTGGACGGCAACCTCTGGTTCGGCGGCCGAACAAGCATGAATGGCGTAGAAAACCCAAACACTCTGGAAAAGAACTCTCGTCTTGGAGGTACGATCTCAGTGCCTGTCCCCAAGACAAATCGCCAGTCGGTGAAATTCAGCTACAGCGGCCATGTGTACGTTCAACTTGGAGGAGACTTTCAGAACGTTTCCGTCGCCTGGCAGTACTCTTGGCTGGGTCGACCAAAGTAACTTCAAGCAGCGGGTACCATGAAAGGAACGCGAACACGTCGACCTCGGTCTGATTTAGAGCACTGCGATAAGTGACGCCTCACTGACTCAAGTGAACGGAGATACGCATGACAACTCCCGAAGTTCTGCAGGAATCGCCCGATTTCTCGTTGGTGATAGGAGGTCCTCTCTATCAAATCTGGAGACGGTCTCGCTTATCTGGCCCTGCACTGGAGCTTGTCCGGCGCCGAGTGCTCGCCATCTCGCTTGTTGCGTGGCTGCCGCTCGCGGTACTGTCGGCCGTCGAAAGTCACCTCTTCGGCACCCAATCTCTGACCTTCTTTCAGGACATTGAGTCGCATGTTCGGTTTTTGTTGGCGCTTCCGGCACTAATCCTGGCCGAATTAGTGGTCCATCGCCGCCTAGGGCGCGAGGTGAAGCTGTTCGTGGAGCGCGGAATTATCACCCCTGCGGAGAGGCCAAAATTCGACGCTGCAATTGAAAGTGCCATCCGCGCGCGCAATTCCAGGCCGCTGGAAGTAGCTTTGTTGCTCTGTGTCTATACGGGGGGCACCTGGATCTGGCGGCACGAAGTCGCCTTGGGAGCGACAACCTGGTACGGAGTCCCCCATGGGGCCGGTATAGACCTCACGCTAGCCGGCTACTGGTACAGTTTCGTTAGCATCCCAATCTTTCAATTCGTTTTATTTCGCTGGTATCTCCGCCTGGCTATTTGGTTCCTGTTTTTGTGGCGTGTGTCTCGGTTAAATCTGAGTTTGCTGCCCGCACATCCAGATCGCGCGGGGGGAATCGGTTTTTTGGGCGGGAGCAGTATTGCTTTTGGCCCGATCCTGTTTGCTCAAGGAGCGCTGCTGGCAGGAGTGATCGCAAGTCGGATCTTTTACCAAGGGCAGAGCCTGTTGTCGTTCAAAATGACTATCGGTGGGATGGTCGGGTTCCTTGTTGTGGCAATTCTCGGCCCACTTACAATGTTCACGTCTCATCTCTGGCGAACGAAGCGAAGGGGTATGCGCGCATACGGAACGCTGGCTACGGTCTACGTCGCTGACTTCGACCAAAAATGGATTCGCGGACGAGGCAACGGTGAAGCAATCCTTGGCTCTGCCGACATCCAGGCGTTCGCCGACCTCGGGAACAGTTATAGAGCTGTGCGCGACATGCGCCCCGTCCCATTCAGTCTTAACGATGCAATCCGATTGGCGAGCGCTGCCGCGGTCCCGATCTTGCCCCTGATGTTAACGATCATGCCACTTGAAGAATTAGTGACACGACTTTTCAAGCTGATTTTCTGACGGGATCAACACCCGCTGCCGAAGAACGACTTCAGCCGAAACAAATAGCCCACATCCAAATATGTCAAACACCCTTGTGGGGCGCTATTCGGCCTTCATCAGCGTGCCTATCAGCGATTCCCTGCGTTGATTGGCGTTGTTGTCGGAGTAGTGCAATACGCGCTTCCACGCAAAAAAGGCGGCCGCGGCCAACGCCAGGAATATGGGCACGGGTAACCATTGTTCCTTTAGAGACCAGCAGAGCCAAAAGACCAATACTCCCACGCCGAGCACTCCCAACTGAATCAGCGTGGCGGGCAAGCTGTTTGCTTGCGCTCCCGCCGGCCGGGCGATGCGGCCCGGATTGATGCGGTACGGCAATGTGAGTGAAAAGATGGTCCCCGCGGTCAAGTTGCACGGCAGCGCGAAGATAAGCCACGCGCCGGTAGCTGCTAACACTGCAAAGGATGGAACGCCCAACCGAAGACAGACCAGGACGCCCGCAGCGAACGCTACCACTGCGAACAGGATCGAGTGAAGCAGATTCTTGGCCAACAAGACGGTCCTGATCGGTGTCGGAGAAAAGAACAACAACTGAATGCCGGCACTTTCAGCGCCCAGATTGTTATAAAACAATCCGGTAAATCCCAGGAGCGCGTAAGCTACGCACAAAGGAAACGCATACGGAAACGAATTCTTCGCACCGGAATTGCTGTGATGGAAAACGCCGGCAATCATGGGCATGATCAGCGCGGGCATACACAGTGCCCAGAGCAATGGCACCGTGCGCGAAAGAGAGCGCACCTCCTTCTCCAAGATTGCGACAAAGGGGCCAGAGTTGCCCAATGTCCAACCGTTGTCCCGCCGCGTTACCTTGCTGCGACTCGGAGCCCAACTCAAATTCTGTCCACGATATTCAGCCTTCAGGCGGGCTGCCAAGATACTCCCCGCAAGAAGCGTCCAAAGCCCCAGTACACCCAGTGACGCCGACATCGCCGCAGGTTTTCGTTCAACGTCCTGCTGCATAGTTTGCGCTTCCAAGCCGGGCGGTAGCCATTGTTGCAGCTGTTCTGCAGTCCTTAACAATGGCGCATATTTGCCCATTGCGTCGTGAAAGGACAGAGTCTGATCCTGGTGGTTGCTCAAGCCCTCATCACGCTTCTGATTCCACATGGAACTGATCACAAGAAGGCTCAGAACAAGCAACATGAACACCGTGCCCAAAATCTCTCGCGTCTTGCGCTGCGCCAACCATCGATCGATCCAGGCAAAGACGGCACGCACCAGCAGAATATTGAAAATGGCGAACAACGTTAGCGCCAGCGCCGTCCACAAATACAAATCCGGCCGAGCGATGAAGATTCCCAGCCAAATGCCCAGACAGCAGAGCGCACCCACCACGGTGGAAGCTTCCATCAGGCCGGATATCAATTGCAACAGAAAGTACGATCCGAAACGAACCGGGAAGCGTAGCAGAATTTGCAGGTCGGACTGCTCTTGGAAGGACGCCACCATCATTGGGAACATCAACCAAAGAAAGCTCGTCGCCCAAAATAAAACTGGCAGATACTGCCATGATGACTGCGATGCCAGCGAGTAAGCGGCCGCGCCAAGACCCAGTCCCAATCCCAGCCCCAGCACGGAGTACAACGTCCAGGCTATGCCAGTAGCGCCGAGATCAAACAAGCCGTGAATGGAGTGAAGGCCGTTGATGAACATACGCCAACGCAATCGAGCCATGACCGCGTACTGCACTACTGCATCCCGGCCGAACATTCCTCCCGCGGCCCCTTTCACGCCAACTCCGTTTACGCCAGCCATGAAAGCTCCTGTTTTGAATCCTGTCCGCTTTCCTCCCCCAAAATCTGCTCTCTGAGAATCGCCGCCCGCCCAAGAATATGTTTGGTTTCCGACAACTCGGCCACTTTTTGACCACGGTGGCCAGCTTTGGTCGTTTCGACAAAGATTAAGGTTATGAGATCCGCCCGCTTTGGTCTGACGTTTCGGATCCAGAAGGAGATGCAAGACCCGTGATTTGCGTAGTTTCAGCCAGATGAGTGCTGTTTGACGAGTGGCCCAGGCAGGCAAATGACACAAGTTCAATGCCTCCGTAGTCCTTAATGGCCATGAGAGCATTTCGCTCAATTTCGCGTGATTCCAGCAGCCGGGTGTTTGCCTGGGCCAGTCGCTCGTCGCGATAGCCGGGATGAGAAACCAGTTCAAATGTGCCTTCCGGCATGGCTGCGATCAGCGCATTCACGGTCGCGATATTGATGTAGCCAGTGGCCAGGACTCCCACCGCACCATCGGTGGTTTCGAATCCCTCTTCTTCGACGATGCGGCGAAACCGGGACTCGAGCCGGCGAAGCAGAATGACTTCAGCGCGTCGCACATCGGGTGCGTCGGTGGTTGCGTTCAAACTCCAAATCGGCTCGAAGGGATTACGGACTGCGTAAATGCCCGCCGCTTTGGCTGCACGCAGAACGGGTCGCAGGATCCCAGGAAACATGTGCAAGTGCTTATGGGTGTCGACATGCGTGAGGCGGAGGCCGAAACTCTGCAGCAGTGCTATCTGCGCAGCGGCTTCGGCTTCGATATCTGCGCTGCGAATGCGCGCAGTGAAGAGGCGCTTCAAAACGCCGCTCAAAGTGGGATAAAAGGCTCCGTTGGCTCGATCGATGAGAGAAGGGATCACGCCCTTGTCTGAAACAGGGGTGCCGTCGACCAGGACGACATGGCAGCCCACACCAAGTGTCGGCATGGCAAGCGCCATTTTGACGGCTTCTTCTGTGGACGCAGCCTGTGCCATGAGCGTCGCGCTTGTGAGCACTTCGGCAGCGTGAAGCTCAAGGATGGCGCGATTGACTCCGGGGGCGAGCCCAAAGTCGTCCGCGTTCACGATAAGTCGGGGCACGAAGATTAGATTACCAATCAGGCCCGAAGGGTGCGCCGCCAGTATCCCAGGAAATGCCTGAGGAACCTGCGAGGGAACCTTTTCGCTGCTATGATGACAGAGGGCTGCGCGTTGGCCCGTCCGCCATTGGGGCGGTTAGCTCAGTTGGTTAGAGCGCCTGCCTTACAAGCAGGAAGTCGGGGGTTCGAGTCCCTCACTGCCCACCATCCCTCTTCCAGAGAAATCCAAGAGAATCCATAGAGCCTGCAAAGAGCAGGCTTCATTATTGCCTTTCTTCCCTATTGATTCCGAGTCGTCCACGGGAATCCGGAAACAACTGGGGTACCTCTTGGGGCAGGTTGTTCAAAATGGGTATGTCAGAAAAAGCGCACACGCGGGAAGAATATGCAGCTATTGGAACAGCAAATCAGCAACGGATGATCTTCGTCCAGACGCCTCACAGAACAAACATGATGTCGCAAATAGCGATTTGGGCAAAAACCAAATGCTATGGTTGCAAGCCAGATTTGTGAACTCCGGTTGGATGGTCGACATGTGCCGGCAGCAGTCAAGTGTCCGAACGGGCGGTTAACAAACTACAAGCCCAGCGGACGAAGTTTTTCGACTGGCACAGCAACTAAAACGTCATACGTGCGCCGAGTTGGGCAGCAAATGGAATTCCGACCGTCGTGCCGGGTCCGAAGAAATCTCCGAGAGCACCTTCGGGGATCTCAAGCTGTTTGAGCCTTGTAATAGGCGCGGTTTCCGAACAATCGGCTACCGTGCAGACAAGGCTCACGTTCGTGATGCCGTTTTGATTTGGCTGCATCTGGGACGCGGGGACCGGAAGCTGGGTAACGTTGACGGCGTAGTTCGCACCGGGATTGTTGCGGTTGAACAGATTGAAGAACTCCGCGAATGGACTGATTTCCACGCGCTCTCCGATTTTGAAGGGGCGTGTCACGCGCAGGTCCGTCTGCATGTACGGCGTTCCGCGAAATTCGTCGAGGCTGGTGTACTCGCCGTTGACCCAGATACGCCCCGTGTTGTCTGCGTTCGTGATAGTGATCGGGCGGGCGCTTTCCAGCTGGATGACACTGCTCAGGTCAAATCCACCCGGAATGTGTACCGTGCCGGCGAGCACGAGGCGATGGCGCACGTCTTCACCGGAGGGGCCGTAGTCACCGGGCCCGAAGGCATCCAGCTGACCGGCTTGCGGTCCGCTCTGCAATTTGCAAACTCCGTCCACGTAGTCAAAGAGTTCGCCGAGCAGGCAGCCCCAGGTCTGCGCCTTTGAGAACTGATAGTTGGCGATCAGGCTGAAGCGGCGCATATTGCCCTGCAGATGCAACATAAGGGCGTTGTAACTGGAGCGATTGTCAGACTCAAATACATTCACATTCGGTACCACATTCGTTTGGTCCGTTGCATAGTCCGGGTCCCCCGCTGCGATTAGGGGAGTGAACAGATTTGTGCCGCTGGTATACGGAAAGGCGCGGTAACCATGGTTTCCCTGTTCATGCGTGTAGTCAGCACTGGCCAGCCAATGATTGTTGAAGGCGTGCTGCACTCCGCCGGTTATGTGAATTGCGTAGGGCGTCTTGTAACTGGAACCGGGAAGATTTCCCGTGCCGCCGGCGCCGCCCTGCAGGCAACCCGCTCCGGCGAGCGCGTATGTGCCCGGGGTTCCGGTGAGGGTACACGTGCCCGTGGTCGCGTTGGTGTTATTGACTCCCTGAAACGCAGTGGCCCATCCATTCTGAGCCAGATCATCGTAGAACATGCCGAATCCCGCGCGCAGCACCGTCTTCTGGTTGCGGCCCGGCGAGTAGGCGACTCCAAGCCGCGGGGCAATCTGCTTGCGGTAATCGTGCGGAATGCCGGGAACGATCGGAATCTGTAACGCTTGCAGCGTAATGTACGCACTGTTTTCGAGTTGCGTTCTGCCCGAACCTTCGAACAGCCCATAGGTGGTTTGATAACGCAGCCCGTAGTTGACTGTGAGGTGGTGCGAAGCGCGCCACGAATCCTCACCGTAGAAGGCGAGGCGTTGAACGTTCTGCGAGAAGCTCCCGTCGCCGGCCGGAGTATACGTGCAGGTGGTCCCGGATGCTGCGTCAGGTTCTGGATTGCACTGCGAGTCTGGCGATACGTAATAAAACGGCAATGCGTTGGTAATGCCGCCGCAATCCGCTCCCGGAGGATTGATGAAGCAGTCAGGGTTGGAGGAATAATCGATGATCTGCTCGGCAGTGGATGCAAATGAGCCGCTGAGCACCGGTTCGTGAATGAAATCGATGCCAAACCTGAGAGCATGACTTCCGGCAACATGAGTCAGGTCGTACCGCAATTGATATTTGTCCTGATTGCGCAGGTCAGGGAAGAGAGTGATCGGAGTGGCGAACTGGTTGTCGCCGTAGGTTTCGAATCCGGAGATCGTCAACGCCGTCGAACTAAATGGAAACGCAAGCGCAAAGCCCAGATTCGAGTTGCGCGTCTGGGTAAGGTGCAAGAGGCTGCCGGCGAGGGTCAGGTTCCCGATCCAGTTTGGGCTGAACGCATAGGCATTGCTGATGACCGCATTCCAATAATTGTTGTGCGTGATCAGCCCGGTGGACGGGAGAGTACCTTGCGCCACCAGCGCGTTGCGGGTGAGGTAAGTATCTTCAGAGGTGCGTAGAAACCATTGCGACTTCGGGGATTCGGCCCAGTCAAAACGTACGGAACCGAGATAGTCGCGAAAGGGAATTGGAACCGTCGCTGGAACGGCTATGGAAGGTACGCCGGGGATCAGGCCCTGGGAAGCGATTGCGCTGAGCGCATCGAATTGTTGAATGCTCGCGTGGCTGTAGGCAATGCTGGCGTCTTCATGGACTGCCTCGAATGAGGTGAAGAACCACACCTTATTTCGTACGATGGGTCCGCCCAGAGTGCCAACATAATTCTGGCGGGAGAATGGCTGCTTGGGATTGTGCACGCAGACGCCATCGGTGCAGGTTTCCGCTGGATTCTCGATGGGAAATCGCGCATTAAGTGCCGCGGCTCGCTCATAGAAAGCCGCGTCGCCGTGCCAGTTGTTGGCGCCATGCTTCGTGGTGATCACGACGGATCCAGCGGTCGTCCAGCCGGTATCGGCATCCTCATTCGAGGTGTGTACCGCAAATTCCTGAATGCCATCGGGTGAGAAATTCTGCAGGAAGCCCCCGATCCAATCGTCGGAGTTGTCAGCGCCATCGACGGAAAGCTCGTTGTTCAAGCCGGAACTTCCGCCAGTGGAGACAGCGGTGATCCGCGCCTTGGTGGGATCGGAGGGCTCAACCGGCTCCGTGCCTGGCACCAGGTAAGCGATGTTGGCGAAGCTGCGCGCGGGAAGCGGAAGGGTCTCCAGGTCCTGACTGCTGACTACGCCTCCGTGCACAGCGCTCGAAGTGTCAATGGCCCCGGCGGTGATCGAAGAGGGAATCCCCTGCACATTGACCGTCTCATGTTCGCCTTCCGGTTTCAGTGTGACGTTAACATCGCGCACCACGCTGACGGCGACGTCTACCTCGGCCGTTGCCTGGGCAAATCCTCTCGCTGTCACAAATACGTGATAAGAACCTGGGAGCAGCCCCTCCATTCGAAACTCTCCACGGTTATTTGCTGTTGCAGTCCGCTTGACGGAGGATCCCACTGCCTGCGCGTCGACCAGGGCATCTGCCACTCGCGCTCCGCTTGCGTCCTGCACCACTCCCCGGAGCGCCCCGTTCGGATTCTGGGCGCGCAGGTGCCGGGGAGCCGAGACAAATATCAATAGGAATGTTGCAGGGATGATGGCGCGGAGCAGCAGCCTCCATCGGTAAATTCCAGAAGTGGCAAACCAGGCCAGCATGAAAACCCTCCGAGAAACGACTACGGCTCCTACGCGTCACAATTGTTACTGAAAGACCGACCGCTGGGGAAGCTGGCAATTCAATCGAGACAAAGCCATTCGGACCTTAGCTCAGTTTCAACACCCCGACGATCGCGTCACAGAAAAACGCTTCTTCTCCATGCATCCCTCTGCTGGCGATGCTGGCCGAAGATTAGCATTTACCGGTGGTTATCTCTGCGCGGCGGGAGCGGCCTGGGCTTGGTGCTGATACCGTGTGAGGTTGGCACGAAGGGCCGTGGCGAGATCGCTATTTTGCTGCTGTTCTGCGAGTGCGAGGGCTTGCTCGGCAACCGCGACCGCCTGAGGATAGTTGCCGGTCTCGGAATACATGGCCGCGAGCATCTGGAGGATTGCAGGCTCGCGGTTGCCGGTGAGTTTTGCCGCAGCTTCGAATTGTGGAAGGGCTTCGGTGAATCGGCCGCTCGCGGCATAGGCTCGGCCGAGATTGAAGTGGCATTCTGCGGAGCCCGGCGATAGGGCGACGGCCTGTTGCAATTCGGCGATGGCCGCGTCCATCTTTCCTTCGCGGGCCAGGATGACACCGTAGATGTTGTGGCCGTCGGCGTTCTTCGGCGAGATCTGAATGCCTTGCGTAAGCTGTTCGATAGCTTCCTCGCGATGCCCGCTGACTTCAAGCAGGTGGCCGAGATTGATGTGAGCGGTGCCATTGTCGGGATCGAGCGCGATGGCCTTCTCAATCTGCGTCATCGCTTCGTCGAAGCGGCCAGCCTCAGCGAGAGCACTACCCAGGTTGTTGTGAGTCTGGGAGCTGTCATCATTCATCGCGAGCGACTTGTAATAGGCGGTGACGGCGTCGCTGGTCTTGCCGCTGGCCGCGAGCGCTACTCCCATGTTGTTCCAGGGGCGCGCGTCCGTGGGATCCTTATCGGCGGCCACCTTCCATGCAGGCACGGCGTCGGCGTATTTGTGCGCATCCTGTAGCTGCTGTGCGACGTCGAACTCTCGATAGAAGTCGATCGCGGGTGTATCGATGTGGTCGAGTCCCTCGGGACCGAGGTTCACAAACTCGGGAATATTGACAGCACGGTTGGCCGCAGTGGCATTTTCAACGACGACGGGCGGGCTGGCGTGGCCTTGATCGTCAATGTGCGTGAGATAGAGATGCGTGTAAAGCGACGGGCTCTTCGAAGAGAAGGCCAGCCAGTGCCCGTTGGGATTGAACGTATGCCAGGAGTTCATAAGGGGAAGGTTCGACTCCAGCGGACGCGCCTCGCCGCCTTCAAATGGCACGATGTACAGCTTGCTGTCGGGGCGCATCAGCAGGCCATTCTTGCATTGCACGAAGACGATCCATTTGCCGTCGGGCGATACCTTGGGAAAGTTGTTGCTCATCCCGTTTTCCGAGGCCCCGACGATTCGCTCCGGAGTGCCGCCTTTGCCGTCGTTGAAGGGAATCTTGTAAAGATCGTACTGGATCTGCGTTTCATTGGGATCGTTGGCGTAGGTGGAGCGTTTGTATCCGGGTGGGTAGGGATCGCGGGCCGCGGCACGGGAGTAAATGAGGTACTTGCCGTCGACGGTCCAGAATGCTGAGGTCTGTACGTAATTCGGATCGTCGGCGCCGGGAAGAGGCTGCAACTTGCCTGTCTCCCTGCTGTACCAGGCGAGGACGCCGCGCGTGGGATAAAAGACCTGGCCGAAGCCATAATTCTCGTAGAAGCCGTTGTAGAGGCGGTCGAGCACGCGGGTGCCGTGTGCGTGGGGAACATCAATCGAGTTGACGACGAATTTGCCGTTGGGCGAAACCTGGCTCATGAAGCCGAAACGCTTCTGCGAGTGCTCTTCAGAGAAAGAGCTCCAGCGAAGGAGGTAGTCGTTGGAGATGGTACTGACTTTTTTGATCGGAATGAGAGCAAAGAGGCCCTTGTCGTTAGCGGGGCCGTCAACGTCGATTCCCATGGTCTTGCCGTCGCGGGAGAACGAGTGACAATTGCCGCAAGTGGGCAGGTTGGTCATCATCACCTTGCTCTCGGTCTGATTGACGTAGCGGAGCTGCCACTTGATTTTGGGCAGAACGGAGTCGGGAAGCGGCTTGATGACGCCCCGTTGTTCGGTGTCGGGGTTGGGCGGGATGAGCGGGACGTCACGATAGAAGATGGGCGCGCCGACCGGATCCTTGGACGTGGAGATGGTAGCCTCGGCGCGGGAGAGAGGCTCGCCGGGCTGGCGGCTTGCATAACCGGTGATGACGACTTTAGCTGGCTGAGCAACAGAGTGCTTTTTAATCTCGTCCCAGGTTTTGGGTTCAGGACGCCACGTGTGGTCGGCGGCTTGTTCGGGCGTGAGCGTTGGAGGGACGTAGCCAGTGAGGGTCTCGTCCACCGGGCCGATCTGCATCTTTTCGCCATCAGACCAGACCTGGATGGAGTGTGCCTTCGCGCCAAAGAGGATTTCGATACGCCAAACGGCGACGGCAGGATTGTTGTCGCGCCAGGCAAATTGTGGCGGGATGAGATCGGGCGGGTAAATGGTGCCATTAATAGGGATATCGATGGTGATGGGCTCTGCGGCGGCAGGAACGGTTGCGTCCATCGGTACGGGTTTGAGATAGGCGAGGACAGGACTGGTAGCAGGCGGATTGGGTTTGGCAGCGACTTCCACAACCACACCCGTGCCGGCGGCCAGCAGGATTGCGGCGGTCCCAATCAACACCCGTAGCATGCAGTCACCCAGTCGATTCTTAAGGAATGGGCCGGGCGTGTGCTGTGAGATAGCTCACATCTGTGGTGGGCCAGAGACCCGGCGGGACGGGGATAAAAGTGCCATCGCCGTTGAGGCCGTTGCCCTGGACGCCGGCAACAAATAGTCGGAATAGCTATTGGATAGCTATTGCCGTCGTAATCTCCGATGGCGGCTACGACGTCAAATCCTATATCCATCAGGCCAGCCTTTGCAGTGAAGTCGGTGAGGACGCCGTTGCCGTCCTTCTGCTTGAGTCGATCCCATCACTTGGGCTCGGGCTTTGCCGGTAGCGGGGCGCCAGTGGCGAAGAAGCCGGTCCAGGACACCGTTGTCGTAGACAGCGACACCACCGGCCAGGGGGGGCTGGCTGGACTTTCGTTACTCTCAGGGCGGAAGGGTAGCCACCACAGTCGGAGGAAATGGGTTCGATGGACGGATTTTGATGCGGTGAAGGGAGTGACCCCAAGTACCATGAATGAGACCCCAGGTACCAACAAGCCGGAGCACGACTAGCCAAAACACGAGTAGAATTTGTTCGAGCCAAAACTGCGAGTTGGCCTGTCTCCGAAATACAGAGCTAAAAGGCTTTTTCAGGACCCGCGGCAGTCACGGTGACCGGATGGAAAGTGCAGAAAAATCAGGCAATATTATGAGACCTTTTCAGTCGTATCGAGGCCAATTGATGTCCAGTTTTTATGGGTGGTGTGCAGTTTCTTTCCTGGTGATGGGAGCGTATGCGGCTCAGGGACAAGCCCCACCGGCTGCGCCACCCGTCACGCCTTCGACACCACCTGCATCTGAATCTTCTCCCGATACGACGATGCAGGTTCCGACCCTCAGTTCGAATGCGAATGAGGTCACGCTCGATCTGGTGGTCAAGGATAAAAAACACAAGCCTGTTCTCGATCTGAAAGCAGAAGATTTCGTGGTTACCGACAACGATGTTCCGGTCAAACTGAACGGGTTTCGGTTTGTAAGCGGAGGCGCTGCCGAATCAGACCACCTCGTGACGCTGGTCTTTGATCATTTCACGGGTCCCACCGCGAAGGTTGCGCAGGCAATTGGACTGAAAATCATCAAAACTCTGCCCTCAAAAGGCTATTCCTATACGGTTTTCGACATTCCTGGACGCCTGCGTCTGATTCAGGGTTTCACCGACCACAATACGGCAGCCGATGCGGTGAAAATCCTCACCGAAAAGGCAGCCGTAGATCGAACCCAGAGAATCCAGCTAACCTACACCGGCGGAGTTGTGAACAGGGCCGATGAGACAGATCCCGCCCTCACCAAAGCGGCCGCTGATGCCGAGAAATACTTGATCGCTGTAGCGCGCACCGGCGCCGATCCGTCAGGGACACACGTGGATTTGACGGTGCGCGCCGAGTATCAGGCGCTATTGGCCGCACTTCTGGATTCGCAAAAGGTGATGCAGGACCAGCACACGATTCCAAACCTGGCAGCGCTTTTGGCCTTGATCCAATCCCAGCAAAAGCTTTCTGAGAGAAAGACCCTCATTTATATCACGCAAAATATGCAGATGGACTCCGCCGGCAAGGAGATGGTGAAAACCATCACGGGAGCCGCGGGCAAGGCAGGCGTGAGCATTTATGTCGTCGATCTGGATGCAATGAACACCCAGGGTCGATACCAGATGGTCAACGCCCTCATGACCGGCCAGAAACCATTTAATCCTGCTCCGATTACGCTTGGCGGCGGCCCGGGAGGATCGGAGGTGGTAATCCCCACGCAACAGGAGGGCCCACAGGGAGTTGTGGGCACCCCGAGCGGCGCAGGACCGGTCTGGGGAGAGAAGCAAGACATCGCGCAGATGGTGGACTTCCAGAGAAACGGGTTCGATTTCAAAGCGATGGCGGCGCCGAAAAATCCTTTGGCCGACATGGCAAAGGACACAGGTGGCATTTACATCGACGCGCAGGATAGTGTGAAGGCTCCTCTTCAGCAGATGCTGCAGGATATGACGACGTACTATCAGGCCTCTTACATCCCGCCGATCCAGGAATACGATGGCTCATTCCGGACCATTGCGGTGAAACCGGTCAATGCCCGGCTCGACATAAAAACGAAGACCGGATACTTTGCGCTGGCACCGGGTGCAGAAGCTGGAATCCGGCCCTTTGAAGTGCCGCTGCTGAACCTGTTCAATCAGTCGAACCTGCCGCAGGACGTGAAGTTCCACGCAGCGGTGCTTCAGTTTGGCGAACTGCCGGATGGAAATACGAGCACGGTGGCGATCGATGTGCCGATTTCTTCCTTGCAGACGAACAAGGATACCCGAACCAAGCTGTTTACCGCGCACGTTTCGATCATTGCCGAGATCAAGGACAAGAACGGCACGGTGGTGGAGCACTTTGGCGAGAACATCTCCAAGCGAGGTGCGGCGGAGTCACTCGAAACAGATCCTTCGGCCAGCATCATTCTGCAACGGCATTTTCTCGCGATACCCGGGCAATACATGCTGGAGGCGGCAGTTTACGACGAGCAGGGCCTGAAGTATGGGGCACAGCGCGTGATCTTCGATGTTCCGCAGAAGCAGAGCTCGCCGGCGTTAAGCCCCATCGTTCTGGTGAAGCGAGTGGACACGATCAACGATGACAATGACGATCCTCTCGAGCCAATGCGTTACGAAAAAGGCAAGATCACACCCAATCTCGGAGGGTTGGTTCCCGCAGGCACGAAGAACGTATCGCTGTTCTTCATCCTTCATCGAGATCCCAAGGCCAGTGAGCCGCCGACCCTGGAGATAGAAGCCAGCCGCAATGGGCATCCGGGACGAAGGACACCCTTGCCGCTGAAACTGAATAGCACCGACGAGACCGTGCCATACCTTGCGAGTTTCAAGGGCTCGGCCTTGGCTCCCGGTAACTATGAAGTAAAGGCGATGATGACCCAAGGTGGAAAGACTGCGGAGCAGCAGGTCTCGTTTACTGTGCAGGGAGACGGGATCGCAGCTAGCACAGCGGGTGCGGAAGGGCATGGCGGGGACAGCGGCGTCGGAGACTTGACTGCGACGAGCGAGGCGAACGACAGCTACAGCGGTGGCTTGCTCGCCATCACGGCCGTCACCAATCCGCTTCCTCCACCCGCACCGGAAGAAATTGAAAGTCTAATTGCGGACGCTCGGAAGCGGGCTGTGGGATACATGGAATCGCTGCCCAACTTCATGTGCGTAGAGGTGACAAATCGTTCGGTCGATGCAAGCGGCACCGGGAACTGGAAGCATCGCGACACGATTTCGGAATTGTTGCGGTACCGTGACAAGAACGAAACGCACACGATGCTCGAGATCAACGGCGCACCCAGCACCTCAGACCGCGACGCCCTGCTGAAGCAGAAAGGCAGTACGCTTTCCGGCGGGGAACTGGGCGGGGTGCTGACAGCAGTGTTCGCGCCGTCAGCCAAGGCGGATTTCAATTGGAAAGAAACCGACGCGCTGGGCTCCGGCACGGTGCAGGTTTTTGACTATCGGGTTGCCAAGGGCAATTCGATGTTTTCCGTGGTTGGTTCAAACGGCATTCAGTTGATGGTCGCATTCCATGGCCAGGTGTATATCGACAGCGCTACACGCAACGTGCGCCGCATCAGCCTCGAGGCAGATGGTTTGCCGAAGGATTTTCCGACTCAATCGTCGGTCATGGGCGTCGATTACGACTACGTGGTGATCAATGGGAACGACTACCTGATGCCGATCAGTGCTGAAGTGCGCGTGCGGCAGAATCATCACCAGGCAGTGCTGAACACCATCGAGTTCCGTGACTACAAAAAATACGGCTCGGCAATGAAGATTCTGGACTATAAGCCGGTTGACCAGAAGCAGTAGATTGCCAGACACGATAGCGGGAAGCAGCGATGCGACGCGACTTGTCTGCTGTGTCCTGGCGCTGCGACGGTGCTTTATCCTAATAGACATGCGATCCGTTTTAATTGTGCTGGTGGCGCTTGCGCTGCAAGGGGCGTGGGCGCAGGCGGGCAAACCTGCAACCCTGAATGAGGCGGACGACTACCTGCGCAAGGGCGTTGCTGCCCAGCAGCGCAACGATCTGAACGAAGCGATTGACGACTATCGGAAGGCGCTCGCCATCGATCCAAAACTGGCCGAGGCGCGCGCTAATCTTGGAGCGGCATTATCCGCGGCGGGGCAATTCGATGCGGCTATTGAGGAAGACACGAAGGCGCTGGCATCGGCGCCGGATCAGTCTGCCATACGAATGAACCTTGGGCTGGCATATTACAAGAAGGGCGACATGGAGGGCGCGCACACCGCATTTGAGGCGGTGCATGCCGCCCGGCCGACGGATGTGGCCGCCGCCGTTTTGTTGGGATACACGGATATCAAGCTGAATAAGTCCAGTGAGGCGGCGGCGATGCTGACGCCGCTCGAAAGCGGGCGCGAAGCCAACATGGACCTGGAATACGTGCTGGCTTATGCGTTGATCGACTCCGGAGAAGAGACGGCAGGCCTGCCGCGCATGGAGCATGTGGCAAAAGCAACGCAGTCCGCGGACGCCTACTTTGTCGCGGGGACGACGCGCTTGCGCCGGCGGGAATTCCACGAGGCACGCGCCGATCTTGACGCCGCGATTGATCTGCACGGGGATTTTCCTGGACTGTATACGATGGCCGGACAGGCACGCGATGCGCTGGGAGATACGGAAGCAGCGCAGCCCGCGTTCGAGCAGGCCTTGAAGGCGGATCCACGAGACTTTACCGCAAATCTCTACCTCGGGACCATGCGGCTGAAGCAAAGGGACCTGGACAGCGCGAGGCCGATGCTGGAGCTTGCGCTGCAACTGCAGCCCAACGCGCCGATGGCGCGGCTGGAGATGGCAAAGCTGAATAGCATGACAGGGAAGTACGCCGAAGCTGCTGCGACCCTGGAAGAACTGGAGAAGGCCGATCCCAATTGGCTTGATCCTCACATCGAGCTCGCGCCGATTTATTACAAGCTGCATCGTCCCGATGATGGACAGAGAGAGCGCGACATTGTGCAGCAGCTTGAGGCCAAACAGCAGAAGGCCGGACCGCCCAGGCAGTAATCTTTATTTTGGTGTGGAAGACGCAGCGGGCTCGGTAGCTTTGAGAATCTGATCCCCCGGAACATTCTCAAGAGTCTGAACAATGCCGCTTGGCCAATGGACCTCAACGATGCTCGCTTTCGTTTCCGCACCGAGGCCGAAATGTACCGGACCGAGACTTGAGGAGGCATAGCAGACGCTGGATGTCTGGTGGTTGTACTGCGTCCCGGCATTGGTCACGACCTTGATGCGCGCGCCAATTCCGTCACGATTGGATTTAACTCCACGCAGAGCAATGTCGAGCCAGTGACCGGCGTTGGGGCTGCGATTCATCCACAACTCCGCTGGTTTATCGAGGCTGGTGGCGACAATGTCGATACGGCCGTTGCCCTCGAAGTCGCCGAAGGCGCAGCCGCGATGACGCGCTGCGGTAGCGTCGGTGAATCCTGCCTCAGAGGTAAGTGCCTGCCATTTGCCGCTGGCGCCAAGATTGCGGAATATGACGTTGGGTTCAGCGAATTTGTATCCCGGCGGCCAGACTGAGGTGACTTGTCCGCGCGTGACGAAGAGGTCTTTCCATCCGTCGTTGTCAAAATCGTAGAAGGCCGGCCCAAAACCGGACATGCCCATGCTCAGTGCGCGCATGCCGCTTGGCGCGGTGGCCTCAGCGAAGTCTCCTTTGCCGGTGTTGAGGTAGATGGGAAACGTCTGGCTCTTGAGTGCGACGTAGACTATGTCGGGAAATCCGTCGTTGTTGACATCGCGGAAATCGGTGCCCATGCCGGAGATGAATGCGGCATCTTCGGCGAGAGCGACGTTGGTCTGAAACGCGACCTCTTCAAATTTGTTGCCGAGGTTGTGAAAAAGAAAAGCATACTCTGCATCGTTGGTCACGAAGAGATCAGGCTTGCCGTCGAGATCGTAGTCCGCCATCCCCACGCCCATGCCCTTGCCCACGTGATCGCGTATGCCCCACTCCTTCGACACATCCTTGAAGGTCCCATCGCCCTGGTTGAGAAAGAGTTGGTTGGGAAGGCCCTTGTAGTAGCGGGGGTGACAGTATTCCGCTACTCCCTCGATGACGCACTTGGGAATATTCGAGTAAGTCCACTGCAGATAGTTGACGATGAACAGGTCGAGCAAGCCGTCGTTGTTCACATCGACCCAGACCGCGGCAACTGCCCATAGCGGGCCATATTCTGGATCGTTCCATTTGTCGAGGCCGGCCTTCTTGGTCACGTCGGTGAAGGTGCCGTCGCCGTTGTTGTGATAGAGCGTGTTGCCGTGAACGCCGGCAACAAAGATGTCCGGGTGGCCATCGTTGTCGTAATCGCCGATAGCGATACCGACGTCGAATCCTGTGCCTCTGAGTCCGGCTTTCTCCGTGACATCGGTGAAGGTGCCATCGCCATTGTTGCGGAAGAGACGGTTGTAGTATTTCGGCGAGGACTTCTGCAGGGTTGCGATATCGGCGCCGTTGGTAAAGAAGATATCGGGGCGCCCGTCACCGTTGTAATCGAAGACTGCAACACCGCCGGCCATGGTTTCCGGGACGTTCTTCGCCGCGCTAAGGCTGCTGTCGAGTTGAAAAGGCAGATTCTTGAGTTCGAATCGGATGGGGGCAGGAGATTGGGCGGATGGAACTGTTTGCTGGCAATGCAGAACATTGCAAGGAGCCCATGAAACCAGCGCCAGCGTCGCGAGTTGGATGGGGACGAATGCAGACCTGCGCATGTAAAAGGATGGGCGGCAGCAGTGCTGCCCCACTTGGATTCTACTATCTGCGAAGCGCTCAACTGACGGATGTTCTATCCTGTGAAAGCGATGCGTGTTGTTCCGATTCTGTGCGCGGGGCTGCTGGTTCAGGCCGCTGCCGGTCCGACCGCAGCCGGTCAGACTGCGGCGGGGGATGCCGAGTCGGCGCTGCGGGAAGGCACGCTTGCGCAGGAACACGGCGACCTGAAGACGGCAATCGCCGATTTCAAGCGCGCCCTGACCCTGAACCCTGATTCGATTCAGGCGCACGCCAACCTTGGAGCTGCGCTCGCCGCAGCGGGCCAGCTGGATGCTGCCATTGAAGAGGACAGTCACGTGCTGGAACTGACTCCGCAGAATGATGCGGTGCGGATGAACCTGGCGATGGCCTACTACCGGACAGGCAATTGGAATCAGGCTCGGGTTGAGTTCGAGAGACTTCATGCCGCGCATCCCACCGATCTGAATACGGCCATTCTGCTCGGGTATACGTACAACAAGCTGAACCGTCAGTGGGAAACGGTGGCGCTTCTGGCTCCCATGGAGCCGGGCCATGAAAACGACTATCAATTCGAATACGTTTATGCCTACGCGCTGATCGCGTCAGGGAAGCCGGATCAGGGTTTGCCGAGAATGGAGAAACTGGCCAGGGCCAAGAACTCCGCCGAGGCGTGGCTGCTTGCCGGTTCTGCACGCTTCTATGGCGGCGAGATGAAGATCGCGCGCGAGGATCTGGACGCAGCGGTGGCATTGAATCCGAAGCTGCCGGGTCTGTACACAATGGCCGGGCAGGCGCGGTATGCCATGAGAGACATGCCGGCTGCCACCAGCGCATTTCAGGCAGCTCTGCGCGCCGATCCAACGGACTTTGTGGCCAATCGCGACCTGGGAGCCATGCGATTGAAGGAAGGCGACACAGCAAACGCGCGGCCCCTGCTGGAACTTGCATTGCAGCTTCAACCAAAGGATCCGCTAACGCGTTTTGAGATGGCGAAGCTGAATGATCAGACCGGGAAGTACGCGGAGGCAGCGACGATCCTGGAGGACCTGGTCAAGACCGATCCCAACTGGGTCGATGCGCACTGGCTGCTGGCTGCTGTCTATTCCGAAATGCATCGCCTGGAGGATGGCAGACGCGAGCGGGACATTGCGCACGATATCGAACTAAAGCAGAAGGCACCAAACACCGAGAAAAACTGAACCAGCGGCAAGGATCTGGCGAGGCGCAGAGTTTCGACTTTGACGCCGGTAAATCGCTCGCTCGATTTCTTGACGCAAAAGAGAAGGGGTGGCATTGCGCCACCCCTTCTCACTGCAAGCTTCTGAACTAAATCAGAAGTAGTACTTGGCTGCCAACTGCAACCAGCGATATCCAACCTTGTTCTGCGGGATACCAGTGGTGCTTGAGTTGGTGTTGTACGTCAACGACGACGCATTGCTGAGCCCGTTGAACAGCAGGCTGTTGTCCGAGGTTCCTGCCAACCCGAACTGCGCGTTCGGGTGGTTGAGCCAGTTGGTAGCCGAGATGCGAAGCTCGATCCTCTGGGCGTCGGTAACTCGGAATGCCTTGAACATTGCCAGATCGCTGCCGAAGTAATGCGGGTTGCGGATATACGGCCAGATGATCTGACCGTTTTGTCCGAACGTCGTTGCTGTCGGCGGAAGTGGCGCTACAAAGCAGTTGGGGTTGAAGTACTGATTCTTCAGCAGTCCTTTGCGAGGATCGCAGGTAAGCACAGGTTGCAGGCCATTTTCGTACTGATTCGAGCCCAACCAGGTGGTTGTACTGATCGCGTAAGTCTGGTTGCCACCCGTCGCCGTTGCGGGAATCGGCTGAGTGATAGCCACGTTTTCAGTTGCACCCTGCGGTGTGTGGTATTGCTGGTAGTTCATGTTCATGTTCGGCGTGTTGGACTGGTAAGGCGATCCGTCTTCATACGTCGTGTAGTTGGATATCTGCCAGCCGTTGATTACCTCGCCCAGAGCCCAGTTGTTGTGAATGGGCTTGGGTAGCTTGTAGCTGAACGAGAGGTTGAAGGTCTTGGTATGGTCATATCCGAGCGGGCCGTAGTTTGAGTCCAGGTTGAAGGGATTGACCACCGAACCGTTGCCGTTTCCGTTTGAGGTGGAGCCGTCGCGGGTTCCGAGGACCTTGCCGAAGGTGAAGTTGGTGAACATGTACAGGTTGCCCGACTGTTTCTGTGCCGATACCTGCAAGGAGTTGTAGTTTGCGTAACCACCATGCGACTGGAGGTAAATCGCGCCGTAATTGATCAGCTGACGCCAGTCATTGGTGTTTGCGCCAGTCCCGGTGATTGGAGACGTGTTGTTGTAGTTGCCCGTTTTGGGATCCGGCGTGAAGAACGCGCCGTACGCAATCGGGTTAGCATCGTTGATGTGGCCGTTCTGCCCGTTCTCGAGCTGATTGCGGCTCGCGCTGCCCACATACGAAACCTCGGCAACGGAATGGCCAGGCAATGCCTGCGCAACTCCGAAGCTCCATGTATTCGCATAAGGCACCTTGTCGTCGCCCATCTCGTCGGCAATCAGGCCGGAAGTGCCATTCTGGTTGACGCCCTGTGGAATTGCCAGTGACGTGGTCCCGGTGCAGTTCGAGTTCAAGCCGCCGGTGATCGCGTTGCACATGGTCCCGCCCTGAATTGCGCTTCCATAGAAGCCGTTCAGGCCGCCGGTTCCCGAGGTGTTGTAATCGAATGATCCCAGCGGGCCGTTCATAGCCTTGCTGGCGTCGTTCGAGGATACCTGGTAACGGTAAGAGCCGAAACCTCCACGAACCACGGTTTTACCGGTGCCGAATACGTCAAACGCGGCGCCGAGGCGTGGGTTGTAGAAGAAGAGTTGGCTCTTCCAGCCCGAGAGCGGAATCGCCGGGTTGATCTGATGCCAGGCCAAGCCGGTGTCGACGGGCGGGTTCGGCGTATTGACGTAGGTTGCCGGATCCCAAACCTGGGTTCCACCGATCTTGTCGTACCACTGTCCTTCATGGTCCGCGCGGAGGCCAATGTTGAGCGTCAGTTTCCGTGTGGCTTTCCACGAGTCCTGCGCCCAGATCGACCACTGGTGCCACGTGATGTCTGGAACCACGTCGGTGTTGTATTGATCGTAGTTCTGTGGACGCATCATCAAGCGGTCGACTGTGAGGTTGTAGGTAGAAGTGGAGCCCCAAGTCTCAAAGTCATAGTTGCCGTTGATGTCGCTGCCGTTGGCCTGCAGGTTCTCCTGGGTATCCCAGTAGAAACCGGCTTTCACTGAGTGAGTGCCGACGATCTTCGTGAAGGTATCGCTGATGGCAGGAGCCTTGGCAGTTTTGCCAAAGGTGCCCGGCCCGTAGATGCCGCTGTTGAAATCAAACTCGTTGATTTCGGTCAGGCCGGAACTCCAGCCACCGGTCGAGTTCGGAATCTGGTCGGTCTTGGAAGCCCCGAACAGGCTCTGCGCCGGGAATCCGAGCGCCTTGCGGCTGCTGTTAGCGATTTGGGTGAGGGATACGTTGTTCACGAATTCCGCATAGGAGAATACGAACTCGTTAGTCGTCGTGGCGCTGAACACGTGCGTGAAGTTGGCCAGGTAGACGTGAGCTGTCTCCTTTGCGACCGGTGGCGAGGGATACGGAATCGTCCACTCAGGCGCCCACCATACCGACAGTGGATGCTCGTCGGTTTCCGTCTGATACGCGTAAGAGCCCCACAGCTTGTTGTTGTCGTTGAACGCGTATGTGACCTTGCCGGTAACTTCCCAGCGGTTCTGCGGTGTGCTGGGAATCGTGCCGTAGTTGTTCCAGCCGTTGGTTGCGCTGGGAGTCTGGTTGGGAGCCGGGTTCAACTTCGTTAGCAGCAAACCTTCCGGGTCAAAATAGCTGTTCAGACCCGTGTAGGTTCCTCCCCATGGCGAAGTCGTCGCGGAGCAACCCTGCCATCCGTCGTCGGTGTTGCAGGGCAGTGCATACGCCGCGGGCCACGCCGATATCACTTGGGTGGGAACGCCGGTGTTGCTGAAGTCGCCGCTCATCTGAGCAGCGGTTGGGACGTTCATTTCGGTTGGCGCACCACCGTAGCAGCTGTTGCAATACGGGTGCTGGTCCATGTATTCGTAGCCAGCCCAGAAGAACAGCTTGTCGCGGTTGTGATTGAAATGTGGAAAGAACACCGGACCGCCGATGTTGCCACCGTAGTAGTAGTAACTCTGAACCGGAAGCGGATTGCCAGACGCTTTGTTGTACCAGTCGTTGGCATAGCCGATCGCAGAGTTGCGGGCGTAAATGTAGCCTTCGCCGTGGAACTTCTGACCGCCGCTCTTAGAGAAGGCCTGCAGAACAGCCGGGCCCTTCGCATATTCAGCGCCGTAGGAGGCTGACAGGAACTTGACGCTGTCGGTCATGTCCTGGTTGATGTTGGCAATCTGCGTTCCGGCGTTGCCCGGATCGATAAGGTTTGCGCCATCAAGGATGACCGCCGTTGAGCCATAAGGCTGTGAACCGTTGGCAGAGAAGTTGCCGGCGGGGCCGTTGTTGGTACCGGTAACCGTTCCGTTAAAGCCCGAGCCTGCGCCGCCGCTATTGTTGAAGGTGACGCCCGGCATCATCTTGATCAGTTCGGCCGCGTTGCGTCCCGTCAGTGTGGCGGAGTCAACGAGTTCGTTGTTCAAGGTGGCGCTGACTTCCGCGTTATCCGTGGGGATTTCAGCATCGGCGCCGGAAATGACGGTGACGGCTGTTGCTTCGGAACCAATCTTGAGGTGAATGTTCGGGATGGTACGGCTGTCACCCTGGTTGAGCAGGATTCCAGTCTCTTCCCATGTGGCGAAGCTTTTTGCGGTGATCGTGACCTTGTACGTACCCGGGATCAAAGCTGTGACTGAGAAGAATCCCTGGTTGTCGGCCTTGGTTTCACGAACGTCGCCCGTTGCCTCGTTCGATACAACAACCTTCGCCCCTGGAACGCGGGCGTCCGTTTGGTCGGCGGCTATGCCACTCAACGTCGCGGTCAGCTGCTGTGCATTTGCGATGGAAAAGGACAAAAGCATGACTGAAATTACCAGCCATGGTATTCGCCTAAACCATTTCGACATCGATGAACCATTCGATGTCTTTGTTTGGTTTGTAAACATTTACCAAGCCTCCTGAAGCGTTTGTTGTTCTTGTTTTTTAATCTCTGGCACACAACTGACCCCGACGCGCCGAGGTTAGCCACCGCCAGAAACCCATCTAAGTGAATCGAGTATCGATAACACAACCGACATACCATGGGCAAGCGCTTTTTGGGCGCTGAACCCTCAAGTAAAACGGTTTCCCATATCACTCAGATTTCTCGAGATTTACCCGGTTGGCCTGTTCCGGCCAATTGTCATTGAATTGTCACCGGGCTCGATTTTGGTGCTCGGCTCGAATTGAACAAGAAATTGAAGGGAGATACCCACTTATTTATACGTGATCGGCCGGATTTTGGATGTGATCCTAAACACTCGATTCTTAGCCTGACCGGAAGGGCCTCCCAGGCACAATTCCACGGCCCTCGATGATCGTTATCAGGCGGTCCGCGGCCTGCGCGGGGTATTTCTCGATCGCTCCCGTCGGCCACACCACTTCAATGTCTGCCGTGGTCTCCTTTCCTAGCCCAAAATGAAGCCGGGGATCGTTCGCCGACATGTAGCTCGCCTGGCTCAGAACAGCCAGGGCCTGCGTTTTTCCCCCGTAGCGGACAAGCACACGCGCGCCAATAGCACTGCGATTGCTCTTCGTGCCTTCCAGGCGAACCTTGATCCAATGGTTCTCTTTTGGAGCGTCGTTGCGAAGCAATGACGGCGCCTCGTGCTGATTCATGATGACGATGTCGAGGTCGCCGTCGTTGTCGAAATCACCAAAAGCGCAACCTCGACTCACATGGCGATCGTTGATCGCTGTCCCGGCCTCGTCGCTGACCCGCGCAAACGTGCCGTTGCCTCGATTTCGGAACAAAACGCGCGGCCCTTTATAGGGGAATTTAGGGTTGATTTTCTCTACTTCTGCGTAAACGTTTCCCGTGACCCAGAAGATATCGGGATAGCCGTCATTGTCGAGGTCGAAAATGCATGTACCCCAGCTCACGTAGGTGCGCTCTCCTGCTAAACCGGCCTGGTGCGCCACATCGTCGAAGTTCCCCTTGCCATCGTTTCGATACAGACCTGCGGCTTGCAGCTGGAAGTGGGTTTTGACGATGTCGAGGTGTCCGTCTAGGTCGTAGTCACCCACGCCGATGCCCATGCCGGCCATCTCCTGGCCGTCGGGGCTGATCGCGACGCCGCGCATCAGACCCTCCTCGCGAAAAGTGCCGTCGTGATTGTTCAGCAGCAGAAGACTCTGCGTAGTGTCGCAAGCCACAAAGAGATCTGGCCATCCATCTTCGTCGACGTCGAAGGAGACGGCGGTGAGCCCGTACGAGCCCTTGATTGCAGCGATGCCGGATTCCTTTGAAACATCCGTGAATGTGCCGTCACCATTATTCCTGTAGAGGTAATGCTGCGGCGCCTTTAATCCTTTCGGTCCGCAGGCGACGGGCACACCCTCGTAGTTGCAGTTGGGAATGTTGAGGGAAGGTTTCAGGGCATTGGCCAAGTCGATATCAACGTAATTGGATACGAACAAGTCGAGGAGCCCATCGCGGTTGTAGTCGATGAAAGTACAGCCGGCGCCGAATCGGATCGTATCGTGAGTGAGATGAGCCTTCTCCGTAACATCCGTGAATGTGCCGTTGCCGTTGTTGTGATAGAGCTTGTTCTGGCCGTAGTAGGTAAGGAACAGGTCTTCGAAGCCGTCGTTGTTGTAGTCGCCAACACAAACACCGACAGCCCAGCCGGCGTCCCATAGCCCTGCTTCCTTGGTGACGTCTTTGAACGTGCCGTCGCGATTGTTTTTGTAAAGCCGGTTCGACGCATCGGGCGGGACAGCTTCGAGGGTCCGCCCGCCGAGGATGAAGATGTCCATCCATCCATCGTTGTCGTAGTCGAAAAAGGCGCATCCTCCGCCCATCTCTTCGATGATGTAGGTTACAGCCTCCGGAACGCCGTAATACATCGTGGCAGTCAGGCCTGCTTTCGCTGCGACGTCTGTAAACGTGGAAAACGGCTTGGCAGCCGAGACGGGGTGATTCGCCTGTGCGGCCTGAAGACTCCTGGGAAGAAGGGTTGAAGCGCAGAGTGCGGGAGCGGTCTGCAGCAGTTTCCGCCGGCTCCAGCAGGAAGTGGGGAACAACTTTGTCATGGTTTGAGCTTCTTCATTCTCACATTGCCGCAGCTCAACCGGCAAACGCACGCGAGTTGGATCACGGGTGGGCTTGTTGTGCGGAGGCATCGTGAGACAAGCGATCGTTCAGCTTCTGCGCCCGGTCGTTGTCCGGCTCTAGACGTAATGCCATCGCGATCGCCTCGCGCGCCTCCGGGAATTGTCCCGCCATCGCGAGTTCCGCGGAGAGATTGATCCATGCATCGATGTAGCCGGGAGCAGCATGCACGGCTGATCGGAAATGCTGAATGGCTCCAGCCGAGTCTCCACTACGCGACAGCAGGTAGCCGAGTTCATTCTGCGCACCTGCCAGGTCGGGATTCAACTGGATCGCTTGTTCAAGCTGTGCGCGCTCGCCGTCGTTATCGCCTGCCTGATGAAGAGCCAGGGCCAGCTTGTATTTGAAAGTGGCGTTGTCGGGTTGGGTTGCGATGGCCTCCTTAAGGTGGCCAATCGCATCCTGCACCTTGTCATCTTTCAGATCGTCGTCCGCCTGCGAGGCCTTCATGGACGCTTCAAGTTTGGACTCGTCACTGGTTCTCTGGTCCTGGTAGGTTTGGATCTCTTTCTGGGCGAGTTGTGATTCGCCAAGGCCTCGCAGTGCAAGAGCCAGTTGATAATGCACCTCCGGCTCTTTGGCGCCCAGGGCAATGGCTTTCTCGAGTTGCTGACGCGCGGTCGCCCAGTCCTTCAGGAAAACCAGCACCATGCCGAGTTCGTAACGCGAATGGGGAGCGTTGGGATCGGCGGCAATGGATTGCTCGAGTAGCGTTTTGGCTCCGGGATAGTCGCCTACCGCACGAAGAACGACTCCGTTGAGGTATAGCACCTCAGGATCGTGCGGGCGCTGCGCCAGAAGTTTTGGGCCGATGGGGCGCGCAGCGTTGATGTGGTTGGTGAGGACCAGAATGCGGAACAGCTGCAGTTCTGCTTCCTGATTGCCGGGGTTGGCGTCGACGATGTGTTGGGCAAGGTCGATCGCTGCCAGAAAGCGAGTCTGCTTGATGTAGACAACGATAAGGGCGCTGGAAAGGGGCAGAGAGGATGGGTGGGCGTTCAGCGCCTCGGTCAGGACGTCACGGGCCTCGTCGAGCAAATTCATATTCCCAAAAGCCCGGGCGAGGTTGATGGTGAGTTTTTCGGTGCGGGGAGCATTCCGTAACAGGACGACGACGTCGATGAAGGCATTGCGGTCGAGCAGGTCCTGACTAAGTCCTTCGAGGGCAATAGTCGATTTTGGATCGATGACGAGCGCCTGGCGCCACTGCTCTTCGGCTTCCTGCCGTCTGCCGGTTCTATCGAGAACGAAGGCCAGCATCAGGTGGGGCTTAATGACCTGGGGATCAAGTTGCACGGCCTTCCGCAGTTCAGGGAGCGCGTCGGCGTTCTGGTTGCCGTCGACATAAGCAAGGCCCGCGAGGTAATGCAATTGCGCCGAATTGGGGTCGGCCTTCATGGCCGCGTGAAAGGTCGTGACCGCGCAGTCCAGCTGCTTGTGGCTGGCATACCAGCTGCCCAGCAGAACGGCATTGGCGGTGGTGGGATGAGTCTTGAGCTGCGCAACCAGTGCGGCTGGGCCGTTGCACGTTGCGTGGGCGGCGGTTGCGGCAAAGGCTAGAAAGCCGGCCAGCACAAAACCTGCAAACTCCGCGCCCAGCCGCTTGACCACTGAAGGGATTCTCCTGCCGTCAGGATAACAATTTTTAGAGTGAATCGTCTCCACCACCCAACCGCAGCTATTGCTAAAATGGCAACTTCAGATTGCCGACTAACCAACTGGAACCCGGAATTGGTGCTTGGGAAATGGCCCATGAGTGACTCAAGTCGATTCAGTCGTTGCCGGCAGCGATATCCCTGGGCGCCAGCAAGTTTGCCGATTAGATGAAAGTTGATCTCCAGGCCGGCGTGACAACAGACCTGGATTGAAACGTTCGACGGGTTTCGTTCACTACTCGCTGACAGCGAAGGAGCGATGCATGAATCTCACAAACTTTGCAGGCCAGAACTGGCTTATCACCCCTGCGGCTCTTGCCTTCGGGGAACAACCGCCGGCGAGCATCCAGGATCAGAAGTGGCTGCTGGTGCTAACCGGCGTCGTGGCCGCAAACCTGCAAGGGAACAGTACGTCGCAGTGGCTTGGTGCAAACCTCTCTTTCCTTCCAGACATGGCGGGCCCCAGCAATTCCGGGCCCTTGAACTGGGCGATCGGCGAATATGGGATCCCAAAGCCTCCAGGTCAGGACTACACAATCGGCTTCGCGCTCGACGAATGGGCGCCGTTCGTTTCACTCAGCGCGATCTTCGATCAGAATCAATCGATAGATGCTGGCTACGCAGTAAATGTGTGGCGACCCAATCACTTTGCCACCGGGATCGATGCCTTGAGCAACGCTCCCGTCGGAAACATCTTCACCGGCGTCAATGTAGATGTGGGGGTTCGCGACACTGATGCCTGGATTCTAAGTCTTGGCTACAACATCACACTGCGGGGACGTATTGTTTTCACGAAATCTCCGATCATCCTGTTCCAATCGAATTTTGAGAGTACGGCCGCCGGTCAGCCTCCATCCACGACACAGGCTGTGGGAACAGCGCAATTCAACGGGCCGAACGTTGTCATCTCCCCGACATTTCCGCATACCGGCAATTGGTTGCAGATCGGTCCCCTTGGACAGCAAGGCGGAGCCTTCTATGGAGTGTTTACCGAAGCCCCGGCCGTTCCCGGTGTTTACAACGTTTCCGCGACCATGTTCATGGGTTCCAAGAGCGGCGAGTCCTACATCAGTTTTCAAACGGGAGATCCTGACAGTGAGTTCCTGACTCTGAATTTTGGGAATAACAACCAGGTCTCCGACGTTGACCTTCAACCTACGGGCTGCACGTTCCCCCGCGATCAGCCATTCCCCATTCAGATCACCATTACCGTGACGACGACGTCGACGACAGCGCAGATCGGGGTTGCGGGAACCGTTGGGACTTACCCGTTGTCTGGACCTCCGGTTTCCTTCAGCGCGATCACATTTGCCCCGGAGGTTGGCGGCCCGGTTGACGTGACCGATATTGTCGTGACCTACACGCCCTTGTAAACAGCGGAAAGGTCACACGTTCGCTCTCCCGGCATTGCCGCCAAAAGGCATTCTGCCCCAAGGAGATGTTGCACTTTTCCCGGCCCCAATCTCGTGCCCTGCTTCTTGCCGACGGCGATTTGCGCTTTTGTGCCAAACTGAATTTGAGGCACTCGGGGGCCTCCGGTTATGGAATGGCAGGACCAGGGCGTTAGCTCCGATATTGAGGATCGTCGGGGAAGTAGCGGCGGCGGCTTCGGCCTCGGTGGCGGCATGGGGATCGGCGGATTCATCGTGCTGTTGATCATCAGTGTGATTACCGGGCGCAACTTCTTCGCGGGCAGCGGTGGGGATGCAAACCTGCAGCCCCAGCCGTCCAACGGTCCGGTTGCAACGTCTCCGGCCGAAGAACGCGATGTGCACCTTATCAGCTTTGTGCTCGATGACGCCCAGAACACGTGGGAGCAGATCTTCGCAGCGCACGGCCGGCAATATCGCCGCGCCAAGCTGGTACTGTATCGGGATCTCACGTACTCGGGCTGTGGGACGGCGCAGGCGGCCACCGGGCCTTTCTATTGCCCGCAGGACGAGAAGGTGTACATCGACCTGTCGTTCTGGCAGGAACTGAAGCGCTTCGGCGGCGACACGGGCGACTTCGCGCAGGCATACGTGGTTGCGCATGAGCTGGGACATCATGTGCAGAAGTTGCTGGGGATCGAACAACAGATGCGGCGGCTGTCCCAGCAAGACGAGGACGCGCAGAATCCGCTTTCCGTTGATCTGGAGTTGCAGGCTGATTGCTTTGCCGGCGTGTGGGGGCACAGCACTCAGCAGCGGAACATCGTGCACCCTGATGACGTTGCCGGCGCCCTCAGGGCGGCCGCAGCCGTTGGAGACGATCACCTGCAGCGCATGAGCGGTCGCGCCGTGAGCCCCGAGTCGTGGACGCATGGATCCAGCGCCCAACGTACCGAGTGGTTCAAGCGCGGTCTCGATGGCGGAGAGGTAAGCAGTTGCCCAACTTTTGACGGCAAGCTCGCTCCGTGAAAGACACAGAACAGACGCTCGCAGACTCGCAGCTACACGGCCAATCTCGCTGCGCCTCATAACCAGCCGACCAGAAGTTGCACCATTTTGGGTAAGGGAAGAGAAGTCCACGATCCTACCGCAACGCTGAATCTCTGGCTGAGTTCGATCGCACGACCAACATCGGTACATCGCGCTGCTCCGGCGTTACTGCAAGACCCAACTGCTCCCGCAGAATATCGAAGAACTCATCCAGGGTGCGATCTCCTCTGACAACATCGAAGTCAAAGCGACCGGTGAGGTGGGTTTCATCGACGACCTTACGATCAAGCCCTCTTTCCAGTTCTTTGCAGAAATCTTCAATGGTGCCGCCGGAAACCGAGATGCTGCCCACGGCAATTCCGCTTGATCCTCTCTGCTGGTCCATAGCAGCTTTCATGTTTTCCGGCGTCGGCTGCTGTCCCTTGCGCAAAACAAGGTCGCTCGATGAACTTATTGAGCCTCCCATGGAATCCTCTGCCGGACGCAGCTTGGGACCGGGGCCATACGGCGCAGTCAACACATACACATCCGTAGGTTCGTCTTCTGATGCGATGTACAAGTTGAATTTCTCTTTGAGGGCATCCTGAACCCGGCGCATCATCGCATCGTGGTCTTCAGCCTTCGGCAGAACGAGCGCGACGTCATATCGTTTGGCTGCGGCGGCAGCATCCCGAAAATCGACGCGGCTCTCCTCTACTCCATATGCCTGCGCGACGATGGTTTTGAGATCGAAACCGCCGACGCTCCAATAATCGGGGGCGCTGGTGGACGTCGTGCCCAAGGTCGTGCTCGGCGCTATATGAACTGCATACGAAGGAGGAAACTTCGGCTTATTGTCTGCGAAGCCCGGCATTTTGCTGGGCTCAGCCTGCAGCAAGACCTTGCCGCCTTTCGCAAACTGCCGCATCGTCGCTAGATCGGAGTTCGCCGGTATCGTCACAACGCGCCCCTCCAGTACCGCATTCAGTTCTTCGTCCCGGGGAAGAAATTTAAATCCTTCATTGAAGCCGATGATTCTACGATCCGTTCCAACGTAGACGGTATTCGGCATCTCCAATCCGTAGGCTCTGCCGGTTGACCCCGCAGGATCGTAGAGCAGCCACCCGCTCACAGGATGCTGCGCAAGCCAGGGAAGGAGCGTCGATTCCTGCTCCTGGGTGATCAGGACAAGCTGAACAGAGCGGGCGGCGAACCTGTCTACCAGCCCATTCCACCGGTCAGCCGCCTGCTGGTTGCGAGATAGCTGGGGAAGAAACACCAGAGCGGTGGTTTGGCTGAAGGCGTTTGCCGAACTCCATTGGGAAGCGCCCGGCGCATGCAGAACCTTCGTAAACTCAATATTGGGCGCGTCGTCACCAGCCTTCAGACTCACCGTGACCGGCCCGAAAATTCCCGGTCGTCCCTGGCGCATAAGGGTCTTGTCCTGGTCGGTTGTTGGGTTGTCTTGGAGGGCAGCGGGTGGAGCAACTGTGTTTATGTCATTAGGCGGGGTGTTTTGGTCGATTCCCAATTGAGCCGGCATTGCCGCCGCTGCGAACATGCCCAGACAAGCGATCACGAGGCAGATTTGAGCCATTCTCATGCCGCACCTCCATTGATTTGTATCCCAGGCGGGGAGGAGTGGTTTCGACAGTTCAGGCGAGGCAATTAGCCATCATTTCCGGATCGCGCCCGACTCACAGCCCATAGGGAATTATTAAGCAACAATTTGAACGGCTCATTGCCGACCAACTCATGCCTGTTTTGACGGAAAGCTGCCATCTCAGTGAATCGTCTTCGACTTGCGATTCATGTAGTCCATCAGCAGATACTCGCCGAGGGTATCGGGCGTCGTGAAGTAAGCTTTGCCCCGGCACATCTCTGATACCTTGTGCACGAATTGCACGAGACCGAAGTCCGACGCCAGCATGAAGGTGTTGATCATGATGTTGGATCGCTTGCAGCGGGCAACTTCTTCCAGCGTCTCGCTCACAACCAGCGGATCGAGGCCGTAAGCATTCTTATAGATACGCCCGTCAGGGAGCGTGAGTGCCGAAGGCTTTCCGTCGGTGATCATCACGATCTGCTTCATGTCTTTGCGCTGCCGTGCGAGGATGCGCTGCGCAACGCGAAGCCCTTCGCGAGTGTTGGTGTAATAGGGGCCAACCTTGACGCGCGCCAGTTGCGATACGGGCAACTCTTCCGCGGAGTCGTGGAACAGTACCAGCGAAAGCGAGTCGCCGGGGTACTGCGTGCGGATCAGGTGCGAGAGCGCCATGGCGACTTTCTTCGCCGGAGTAAATCTGTCCTCGCCGTAGAGAATCATCGAATGCGAGCAATCGAGCATCACCACCGTCGCGCACGAGCTTTGATACTCGCACTGGTGCACATGCAGGTCTTCGTATTCAAGATTGAGCGGCAGGCCGATCCCTTCGCGGGAAATCGCGGACTTTAGCGTGGTCGTGGTATCGAGGTTCAGAGTGTCGCCAAATTCGTAGCGCTGTGATGCTCCGTGTGCTTCGACGCCCGTAGCCCAGTGGCGCGTGTCGTGGCGGCCAAAGTTTGACTTGCCCAGAGACCCGAGCAAATCGCGCAAAGTCTTGAAGCCCAGAAAGTCGAGGCTCTTGTCGGTGACTTCAAACCTGACTTCGCCCTGCACATTGCCGGCTTGCCCCATTATCTGCGACATCTGCGTGGGGTCCATGTTCTGCGAGTAAGAGATGTAATTCTCCTGCTCCATGCGCTGGATGAGCTTGTCGATCAGTTCGTCGAGCTTCCCCTGCTCCGTCATTTGTTCCAACTGTTGCCGGATGCGGTCGTCAAACATTTCGCCGGATTCGAGCAGCTGGCGCAGAGCCTCGCGCAGGTCGTCGAGGGTGTGATCCATCTCCTGAAGGCGCATATAAGGATCGCGGAAGCCGGAGTCGAGCAGATAGTCGGAGAGAGCCTTGAGCAGGTCCTCGATGTCCATCTCCGAGGCCAGGTCGCCGTTGAATTTGGTGTAGCGAACGCGCTTCATAAAACTGCCCTCGTACTGCGTGGGTTAATTCAAGCCGCCGCCACGGCCTGACCGGCGAGCGCGCTGCCAGTCGTCAAATTCGACTTCGATGTCGCGGTCCTCTTTACGCTTTGATTTTTCGGGTGCTGCGAAACCGCGTTCTTCGCTGCGACTGAGTTTGCGATGTGAAACCAGGCCTTCGAGAAAGAATTCCGCAGCGGCAACGGCCTTCGGCGATTCGTCGGAAGCCTTTACCTGAAGCGGAGAAAGCTTTTCGAACAGGCCCTGAATCTTCTTCAGATCGGCAAGGGCCGCCGAGCTGGACTGATTGTCGTCGAGCTTGACGGTGCCCCCAAGGTTGAACCACTGCTCAATCTGCTGTGTATTCGTGTCAGCGAAATATCGGTCGTATATCTTGCCAACGGCGGTGCGGATAAGTTCGCGGACGACAATGTCGGCGCCCCGCATCTCTCCTTCATATTCCAGCTCGAGCTTGCCCGTAATACCGGGAAGCGCCGCGTAGATATCGCTGATGCGGGGCACGGCGACCTTCTCGCCATTCACCAGGGCGCGTCGCTCGGCGTTGGAGGCGACGAGTTCCATGGTAGAGATGGGAAGGCGCTGGCTGACGCCGCTGCGCTTGTCCACTCTCTTGTCTTCGCGCGCGGAGAAGGCTACCTGTTCGACCACGGCACGGATGTAGGGTGGAATTTCGATGTGCGCTGCGTCGCGTTCCGACCATGCTTCCTGCGCGGTAATTGCGATACCTTCTTCGAGCGTCTCAGGATAATGAGTGCGAATCTCGGAACCGATTCGATCCTTCAGCGGGGTCACGATCTTCCCGCGGGCGGTGTAATCCTCGGGATTGGCGCTGAACACGAGAGCCACATCAAGCGCGAGGCGGACCGGGTAGCCCTTAATCTGCACGTCGCCCTCTTGCATGATGTTGAACAGCGCGACCTGGATTTTTCCGGCGAGGTCGGGCAACTCGTTGATGGCGAAGATGCCGCGGTTGGCGCGTGGCAGCAATCCGTAGTGCATGGTCAGTTCGCTGGAAAGGTCCTCGCCGCCGCGGGCAGCCTTGATGGGGTCGAGATCGCCCACAAGGTCAGCCACGGTGACGTCGGGTGTGGCCAGTTTCTCGACGTATCGCTCATCGCGGTCCATGTACGCGATGGGCGTGGCATCGCCGCGCTTCGCGATCAGGTCGCGGCAGCGCCTGCAGATCGGCCGATAGGGGTTGTCGCGAATTTCGCAACCCGCAACATAGGGCATGCGTTCGTCCAGCAGGGCCGTCAGTGCGCGCAGGATGCGGCTCTTCGCCTGGCCGCGCAGCCCGAGCAGGATGAAGTTCTGTCGCGAAAGAACCGCGTTAACGATCTGCGGGACGACTGTGTCTTCAAAGCCGACGATGCCGGGAAAGAGCGTCTCATGCGCCTGAAGGCCGGCGATGAGGTTAGAGCGCAGTTCATCCTTGACGCTGCGGGTCTTTAGGCTGGCTTCAGAAAATTGAGTGCTGCTGCGCAGTTCCCCCAGCGTTTGGGGAAGAGGGTGAGCTGGCATCGAAAGGCTCCTGTTCCGGCTCGACCGAACCGGTTATGTGTATAGTAGACGCGCTTCGACCCGGTTGCGGCGTAGGGAAACTCAGGTTCTTTTCATCGGCCCGAAGAATTGAATGCTTGCATCAATCGGGAACCGTTGACTTTCAGGGGTTTCTACAGCTACAGGAAAGAGGGTGACCGGGGAGGCGGAATTATCCCACAAAACAGGAAACTACTCCAGCGGGACAGAGCTAATTTGATTTTGCCCCGGATCACTCGTGTTCGTAGCGATCCAGTGCGTCCTGCAGAATCTTTGCAACCGGCTGATTGTCCTGCTTCACCGCGAGATCCAAAGCCTGGCGGGCTAAGGGGATGGCCTCGGCGGTGCGACCTGTCTTGTCATACACCTTAGCCAGCTCGGCGAGACAGCGCCAGTCTTTACCTCTGCTGAGAGCGACGGCCTTCTCCAGCGGAGAGATTGCATCGGCAAAGTCACCACGCGATTCAAGAACATAGGCGAGGTTAAATCGATACTCCACCGAACCGGGATCGACGGCGATTGCTTTCTGCAATTGCTCAATGGCGCCTTCCGAGTCGCCGTTCAGGGCCAGCGAGACGGCGAGGTGGTCTAGGAAGATGGGGTTGGTCGGCGTGAAGGCGACAGCTTGTCGGTACTCAAGCAGGGCGTCTTTCTCCTGATCGTTGGCGCTGAGGGCGGTGGCGAGAACGTAGTGGGAGAGTGAGTCGTCTGGATTGGTCGCGATAGCTTTGCGCAACGTGTCGATGGCCAGGGGAAACTGGTTGTTTTGAATCTGCTTGTACGCCTCGTCGAAAAGCCGGTAGAAGTCGGTGGCCCGGGGGTCGATTTTGTCGATGCTGGTGCCTGCAGGCAGGTTCACAAACTCGGGAATATTGATAGCGCGGTTGGCCGCGGTCGTGTCATCGACGATGATGGCGGGCGTGTCGTTGCCCTCGGCGTCGACGTGGGTGAGCATGAGCCGAGTATAGGGCCCGCGGGCCTTCGATGAGAACGCGAGCCAGTGGCCATTCGGCGACCATGTGTGCCAGGAGTTCATGGGCTCGAGATTGCAGCGCATCAGGCGCGCTTTGCCGCCTGCGAAAGGCACGATATAAAGCTTGCTGTCCGGGCGCATCAGCAGGCCGTTCTTGTTCTGCACCCACACAATCCACTTGCCGTCGGGCGAGACCTTGGGAAAGTTGTTGCTCATGCCGTTGCCCGATGCACCCTCGATTGGAACGGCCTTGCCTCCGCGGCCTTCGTTAAAGGGAATCTTATAGAGGTCGTACTGGATCTGGGTTTCGTTGGGATCGTTGGCAAATCCTGGCTTGGGCGCGCCGGCAGGGTAGGGATCGCGTGCAAGCGCCCGGCTGAATATGAGGTACTTTCCGTCGGGCGACCAGAAGGCGCTGGTGTGGACATACTGCGGGTCGTCGGCGCCGGGCAGCGCGTGCATCTTGCCTTCTTTGCTGTCGTACCAGGCGAGGATGCCCCGCGTGGGATAGAAGACCTGGCTGAACTGGATGCTGCGGTAGTTCGTGCTGTAGAGGCGGTCGAGAATGCCTGAGGCGAAACCGGGTTCCTCGTACCGGTGCTTGTCCGTGTTGTTCGGCGGCCCGATGGAGGTGACCACGTAGCGGCCGTCCGGCGAGACCTGCGACATGAATCCGAACCGCTTGACTGCCGGATCTGCGGCGCCGGCCTCCTGGTTGAGTCCGAAGGAACTCCAGTGGAGCACATTGGAGTTGCGAATCGTCATCTGCTTTGAAACAGGAACCAGCGCATAAAGCCCTTTGTCGTTGCGAGGGCCATCGAGGTCGAGGCCGAAGGTCTTGCCATCCCGCGAGAAGGAATGGCAGTTGGCGCAGGTGGGCAAGTTGGTCATCACCACGTGGCTCTTCAACTGCGCGATGTCACGGATTTGCCACTTGATAAGCGGAATGGCGGAGCGCGGCAGAGGAGCGATCGGGCCCTTTTCATCCGGTGGCGGAAGAAGCAGGGGCACATCGCGGTAGAAAATCGGAGCGCCAACCGGATCGGTCGACGTTGTGATCGTTACTTTGCCTACTGACACCGGCAGGTTTGAACCATCGTCGGCAAACCCCATGATCGAGATGGTCGCAGGTGACTTTACGGAGAGTCGCTTGATCCTTTCCCATGTTTCGGTGTCGGGCTTCCATGTATGGATGGACGCCTGCTCTGGCGTGAGTGCGAGACCAGGGCCTGCATTCGGGTCGATGTCGCCTTGCTGCATGGTTTTGCCCGGCTCATCCATTCGTATTGGCTCGGTGCCCGCCGTGAATGAAACCTGAATAACCCAGCGCATCGCTGAGGCAGACGGATCGTGCCATAGGAAGGTGGGCGGCGTGATCTCGGGAGGGAAAACCGAGCCGTCCAGCGGATAGTCGATCTTAATTGTGGCTTGGGTTGTTGCAGCAGCTTCCAGGGGTGTGCCGAAGGATGAGGAGAATGCGATGCCGCCGATGAGCGCCGCCGAGCCGGCAGCCAGAATCGCCAGAATCTTGAATTGGGAAAGACGAGACCCCATGGACCCCTGCAACAGCGCTATTCGACTTCGCCGCTATCTTGAGGATGAAGGGGGCAAGTGAATGCTTCGGTGACCTCGCTCACATCTGTGGATCGGGGATCGCCAACCACGGAGCGTGGCAAAAGGGCATCGATAGGACTGTCTGGCGAGTTCTCCCGGCGAATGTCGGGATCCATGCATATGGGATAAGCCCTTCTTTTCCGCAAAGATCGCACTCCAGACTCCCGGAGAGTAAGCCTACGAGCGCGGATGTATCGCACTTCACCGACGGGCGATAATGAATTCAGTAGAATTCCTCCTGCTTGGTTTGGGCTGAGCCTTTTTCGGATATAGGAAGTCCTAGCAATAGATAATTCCTGGAGACAGCCATGCGTAGTCATGCTTCGCTTCCGTTTGCTTTTCTGCTTGTCGCCGGAACAATTCCGCTTGTGGCTCACGCACAGTTTCCGCCAGTTGCCCGAGAGTATCTGGCGATGACTTCGGATTCCAAAGCGCCGGGCGCTGCGGCGGTATATCTCTATCGGGAAGAAACCGAAGACAACCCTCATGCATTTCGAACGGTTTATGCGCGCATCAAGGTCTTGACAGAGGCTGGAAAGAGCGCCGCTGTTGTTCATGTCAGCTTTCCGCAAACCCTCGTGTACAACGCGGTGGGTACTAACTCCAGCTTCTTGGCTTCAGGAGACGCGACGAACTTCAGCCTTCCGGCTATCGAGCGGACCGGTGAAGACCAGCCCTGGGATACAGATTCCTACGTAGGCAAAGTGGAGATCGGGGCGCTCGAAGGGCGTGTGACGCACGCCGACGGCACCGCTGTTCCGCTTGCTGGAAAGCCTTCGCAGCTGCTGAAGGTCACCAAGGGGCCGCGCGGTAGCGAAACAACATTCACCATGCCGGCGGTTGAAGTTGGCAGTGTCATCGAGTATCGCTACCAGGTTCGTTACGACCGCTATCTCACCGCGCCTGACTGGAAACTGCAGAAGGAGTATTTCATCCACAAGGAGCACTTTGTCTTCCGGCCCTCCGGGCAGTTTCTTCCCCAGAACGTAACCGGTGCGGGAGTGGGAGACAGCGTGCTGAAGGATCCGCACGACAACGTTCTAACCGACATTCGTTTCAAACCGATTCTTCCTGCCGGCAAGACTTTGACCAAAGATGCGATGGGAAACTATGTCGTAGATCTCACCGATGTTCCTCCTATCCCGCAGGAGCCCTTCGCGCCTCCCCTGAACACTGAGGCCTATAGCGTGAACTTTTTCTACACCTATACGCCCGATGTGAAGGACTACTGGCAGAAGCAGATGGGTTATTGGACGAAGGCGCTGAATGCCTATACCGCTCCGACTCCGGCTTTGCAAAATGCGGTCAAGGAGTTCGTCCTCCACTCGGATTCGCCGGAAGAAAAGGCACGGAAGCTTTATGAATTGGTGCAGAAGATCGAGAACACCGATTCGAGTCCCGATGGGGCGCCGCTGACCGGCAGTGAATGGATTCCAAAGGGCAAAGTGGAGTCTCTGCTCTTGAGCAAGAAGGGGTCAAGCAACCAGATCGCCTTTCTCTACCTGGCTTTGGTCCGGACAGCGGGATTGAATGCCCGCCCAGAGCGGATTGCCAGCCGCAGTCTTCGCATATTCTCGGCGCAGTACATGGACAACATCCAGCTCGACACGGTTCTGGTTGCGCTGAAGCTTGACGGAAAGGAGATCCTTGTCGATCCCGGAACGAAAATGGCTCCCTTCGAGACATTGCACTGGGCACATACCGGCGCGGGCGGCGTGGCGATGGATGCGAGTAACAAGGCCGAGATTATCGTAACGCCCCTGGAGAAGAATGAAAACAACAGCACCCTTCATGTCGGCACGCTCGACGTGGCTCCGCATGGTGCGGTTTCGGGATCGGTGAAAATAGCGTTCCTCGGGCAGAAGGCGATTGAGCTCCGGCAACTCGGAGTCAAGTCCGGCGCCGAAGCGGTAAAGTCGGAGATCAACGCGATGCTGGCGCAGCAAGTGCCCGCGGGCATCCAGGCCGCAGTGGATCACCTTGTTTATCTCGATGATCCAGGCAGGCAATTGCTGGCAGTTATTCCTGTGTCCGGTTCCTTTGCAAAAAATGCAGACGGCCGTCTCGTGTTGCCACGAATGTTTTTTGAGGCGCAGGAGCGGAATCCTTTCCCATCTGACAGCTCTCGCGAACTTCCGGTCGACATGCGATATCCAGCGCAGGAGCAGGAGCAGATCACTTACGTGTTGCCCGCCGGCTATGCGGTCGAAGGAACTCCGCAGGACACGAACCTTAAGTGGGAAGAGAACGCTGCTTATCAGCTTCGCACCAAGGTTGAAGGCAGCTCGATTACGAATGCGCGCGTCTTGCAGCGGGGGTTCACGATTTTGGACTCGAAGGACTATGAGCAATTACATGACTTCTACCAGAAGGTCGTGGCGGCTGACCAGCAGCCATTGGTGCTGAACGCCGCACAGGCGAGCAAAGTCCAATGACACGAGGCTTCGCCAAAGCACGCGCATGGACGCGGGCAATCACGATTGCCGCGCTTGTCTTGCTGGTTTGCTTATTGCCAACGAGCCGCCACGGTGAGTTCGCCGGCGACCTTTCCGTACGCGTCTTTGCTGCGCCTATCGCGGCCCCTGTACTGACTCCGATTTCCATCGATTATCCCGAAGACGGTTCGATCTTTCCGCCGGGGATTACTTCACCCACGTTTCTATGGCGGGATGCAGCCGGTACATCCTGGACCCTCGACATATCTTTCGCTGACAACTCTGCGCCGATTCATGCAACGTCAAAAGGCGAGCGAATGCAGATTGGACCCATCGACCCGGATTGCGTGGCCGACACAAACTCTCCGCCGAATCTGAACGCGCAACAGGCCGCGACCTGGACCTGGAAGCCGGATGCCGCAACGTGGGCAGCCATCCAGGCGCACTCCGCCGGCAAGCCCGCAACCGTCACCATCACCGGGTATCGCGACGGAAAGATCGCCTACTCTCAATCGCATCTCGCATTCACTACGTCAAAAGACGAAGTCGGCGCGCCTATTTTTTATCGCGATGTTCCATTGATGCCGGCCTCCGGGAGCGGCGGGGCAGTGGCGCCTCTTGCGCAATCGAATATTCACCTCATTCACTGGCGCATCCGCGACATTCGCAAGCCTGACAGCCACACGGTGCTGAAGGACATGCCGACATGCGCCAACTGCCACTCATTCTCCGCAGATGGAAAGACCTTCGGTATGGATATCGATGGCCCCGCCAACGACAAGGGCCTCTACGCCGTGGTTCCAGTGCAGAAGCACATGGTGATCCAGAGCAAAGACATGGTGCATTGGAACACCGATGGCAAGGTCGGCACGGTGCGCGTCGGCTTCATGTCGCAGGTGTCTCCCAATGGACAATACGTGTTGAGCACGTTTGCCGGACCCGCGCTGAGCCGCATGATCGACAGCTATTACGTCACCAACTTCATGGACTATCGGTTCCTCCAGGTGTTCTTCCCGACGCGCGGCATTCTGGAGTTTTACAACCGCGCTACCGGGCTGCGCGAGCCTCTTCCCGGCGCGGACGATCCAAAATATGTGCAGACAGACGGCGTATGGAGTCCCGACGGCAAGTACATTGTGTTCGCCCGTGCCGAAGCGCGAGATCCACGACCGCCGGGCCAGCGTGGCGCCACGCATGCCAACGATCCCAACGAGGCGCAGATCCAATACGATCTCTATCGCATCCCATTTAACGGAGGAAAAGGCGGAACTCCGGAGCCGATCAAGGGCGCTTCGCAGAACGGGATGAGCAACAACTTCCCCAAGATCTCCCCCGACGGCAAGTGGATCGTCTTCGTGCAGTGCAAGAACGGCCAACTTATGCGGCCCGACAGCCAACTCTATATTCTTCCCGTTGGCGGCGGAACGGCGCGGCGTTTGCGCGCCAACACGCGGCTGATGAACTCATGGCACAGTTGGTCGCCCAATGGCAGGTGGCTTGTGTTCTCATCGAAGGCGCGATCGCCGTACACGCAGATGTACCTGACCCATATCGACGAAGACGGCAATTCAAGCCCGGCAATATTGATTGATAATGCGACGGCTGCCAATCGCGCTGTAAACCTTCCTGAGTTCGTGAACATCGGTCCCGATGGCATCGATCAGATCGAGGTTCACGTGGCCGACGGAACCGACGTCGCGAGTGGCGGCAAGTAGAATGAGCTGCGAGGACTACCGTCCTGTCTCTAAAATTCGCATTGGAATTGATCTGTCATTCCTGAGCGTAGTTTGGCCGGTTTTTCGGCCAAACGGAGCCGAAGGATCTGCGCTTGCTCTTTGCGACCTACGTCACGAACTTCTGAGACACCACATTAGGTGGCTGCCAAAAAGATGCTTTATTCACTTCAATTCGGAATTGGTTGCCTGATTGCGCTTTCATGCGTGGCACCCGGCGCTGCGTGGGCGCAGTCGCCCTGCGCGCCCCCCGAGTCAATGAAGGCGAAGTTCGCGGGGACGCCCGATACCGCCGCATTGAATGACCTTGGTGCGTGGTTTGGTGACCAGAAAAACTACAACTGCGCAGCCAATGCGTTTGCGACCTCCCTGCAGATGGATCCGACGCAAAAGGACATGCCTCACGTTGCCTTCATGTTTGGCGCGAGCCTCTACCTGGCGGGCGATGTCAAAGAGGGAATCGCCGCAATGCAGGAAGCAGAGAAGTTCGGTTACCGCGACATAAAACTGCATCTGCTCCTGGCGGAGGCGCTGGATAGCACCCATGCGAACCCTGATGCCGAAGCCGAATGGCGGGCCGCGCTCGAAATCGATCCTGAATACTCTGACGCGATCGATAAGCTCTCGGACGATCTGATCGCGGATAACAATTTCCAGGCAGTGATCGAGCTGCTCGATACGCCGAGACTGGCGCCGCTGAGGACAGTGCAGCAGTGCATCAATCTCGATCTCGCGTATGCGCGAGTGGGAAAACTTTCCGAGTCGGCCAGAGTGCTGCGCGACGGCGTGAATACATATCCGGATTCACTGCCGTTGGCCGAGAGACTGGCCAGCGTTCTCACCCACATGGGAAAAAAAGATGAAGCCGCGCAGGTGCTGGAGATTGCCCGTGCGCGCCACGCCGGCAGTGCCGAATTCGACACCCCTTAGTATCCTGTCCCTGAAGTTCACAACAAAGTTGCCGGTGTCATTCTGAGCGAACGGGGCCCCGAACGTCTTCGGGTCCCCAAAGAACCGCTTTGTTCTTTGGGGCAGAGTTCGGGGTGGTGAGCGAAGAATCTGCTTTCATGCAGTTTCCAGATTTATGCCAATAGCTTCTGCGACACGAGCAGGCTTCTTCGCCCGAACGCAAAGCGGCGCCACCATTCCTGGCAGCGCCGCTTTGTTTTCCAGTCCGATCAGATGAAGGGAATTCGCTCTAGAACAAATTCCAGAGCGACTGGTTGTATACCTCGTGGTGGAACTGCACTTCAGGAGCCTTGACGAAGGTGCCCAGTTCGCGCGCGCAGCGGTTGGCCGCGGCCTGCTTCAAGTCGGCAAAGCGGCCCTGCACATCCGAGCCAAGAATCTCGGCAATCCACTTCGATCCCTTGAAGTCGTCGATCGCGGCCTGGATGTGATCCGGCAGATAGCGTTCTGCCTGGCGCAGGTTGTCGATCTTTGCAGTTGAGCCGTCAATCCCGGTCTTGAAGATCGAATACAGGGCCAGGTAGGGGTTCGCATCCGGTGCGACGGATCGCACTTCCACGCGCATCGAGCGGGAGTTGCCGATCGGCACACGCACCATCGAACCGCGATCGGTGGCCGAAGCCTTGATCTGGTTCGGCGCCTCAAAGTGCGGATCGAGCCGGCGATACGCGTTCACACTGGGATTCAGGATCAGGCAGATGTCCAGCGCATGCGTCAGGATGCGGTCAATGAACTCCCAGCCAAACCCGGAAAGCATCTCCTGGCCCTTCGGGTCCCACATCAGGTTGACCTTCTCCTTGGAGACGGAAACATTGGTGTGCATGCCGCTCCCGTTCACTCCAACCACCGGCTTGGGAAGAAAGCAGGCCGTGTAACCCATATTGTTGGCTATCTGGCGGCAGAGCAGCTTGTAAAGCTGAATTTGATCCGCAGCCGCCACCACTTCGCCGTACCCGTAGTTGATTTCAAACTGGCTGGGCGCAACTTCGGGGTGATCCTTCTCGTTCTGGAAGCCCATGGCGCGCTGCACTTCGGCGGCCGTGTCAATGAACTGGCGAAGGGGATCAAGCGGCAGTACGTGATAATAGCCACCGGTGTTGATGAAGTCGAATTTCAACGTCTCATGGTAATGCCGCTCCGCGTCTTTGCCAGCGAAAAGAAAACCCTCGATTTCGTTGGCGGCGTTCAGTGTGTAACCCTTGTCCTTGTACAGTTTGTCGGAGTAAGCCTTGAGTACGCCCCGCAGATCGCCGGAGTAAGGCGTGCCGTCCTTGTCGATGACCGTGCCGAACACCAGCACCTTGCCGTTGCCGAACACGTCAGCCGGAACCCAGTAGAACGCGCTCCAGTCGATGCCCAGGCGGAGGTCGCTCTCTTTCTGTGCGGTGAAGCCGCGGATAGAGGAGCCGTCGAACGTCAGGTTCTCGTGCGAGCCCAGCAGGAATTTCTTGTCGTAGTCCAACAGATGCAGGCGACCCTCGAGATCCGAGAACAGCACGGTCACAGCCTTGATGTGCTTCTGATCTGTCAGATATTTGATCCGCTTTTCGCGAACCTCTTCAATCGGCATCCGGCTCATACGGTCTGCCTTGGCTTGCAGGTTCAGTTCTTCAAGCTCCTCGTACGAGAGGGCAAGAAAATTCCGGTAATCAGATGACATGGCTCTCCTTCCGGCTGGGAAAAAAGTTGTTGGGCATTCAATGACTAGTCTAGGGTTTCACGTATAAAGAACCCGTGAAGATTGCCGCATGGGGATTGGCTATCGGTGCCGCGCTACGAGCATCATCAACAACAGAATAACAACAGGAATCAGGGCGAGTGCTCCGTAGTAAATTACTTGGCGCGCAGTATGCGATTTTCGCTTGTTCCAGTCGCGCAATTCGATACGATCTTCTACGCCCACCTGGTCCAAGTGCTGCAGATCATGTGCAAATTCGCGAGCCTTGGCATAGCGATTCTGCGGATCGCGTTCGAGCGCGCGGTAAAGCACTTCCTGCAATTGCGGCGAAATCGAAGGGTCGGCGATCGTCGGTGGCATCGGATAGTTCAACAAACGGTCGTTCATCACTTCCATCGGAGACGAGCCGGAGAAAGGAAGTCGGCCCGTAAGCATCTCGTAAAGAATGATCCCCATCGCGTAGATGTCCGTGCGTCTGTCTCCGCGCTTGCCTTTCACTTGCTCAGGAGCAATGTAATCGGCAGTGCCCAGGGTCGCGGTGAAGTTGGCATAGGTGAGCCGGCGCGCCGCCGAATCTCCAGCGATACCGAAGTCGATGAGCTTGATGTTGTCGCTGGCGTCGACCATGATGTTTTCCGGCTTCAGGTCGCGGTGAACAACGCCTTGCTCATGAATGTATTCCAGCGCATCGAGCACCTCGATGGCGATGCGGATGGCGCGATCTTGCGGCATCCGGCCTTCGGCGAGGATGTCGCGCAAAAGCCCGCCGTCGCACCACTCCATGACCATGTAGATACGCGAACGTTTCTCGCCGCCGTAGACGCGCATCACCATGGGGTGATCGAGCTTCTCGCCGATGTCCGCTTCCCGCTTGAAGCGATCGAAGAGGATGGGGTCGGCTTCCATGTCAGGGTGCGGAATCTTCAACGCGACGACACGATTGTCGCGCACATCCACGGCGCGAAAAATCGACGCCATGCCGCTGCGTGCCACCGGCGCTTCAATGCGATAAGAATCGATTTGCGAGCCGGCTTCAATCGTGTCCAGGATGCCCATCGGGCGGCGTTCTCCAGTGTAGGCGCTTCCCCTACTCTATCGAGTTTCGGCGGCGTATCTCTAAGGAATTCGTAAGGCTTCGAAACCCACTCAGGAGTGAAGACTGTAGGGGCGGCCGCGATACATGCCCACCTGTTCGACCGATCGGATGCGAATGACCTGCGCCGTGGTGTTGTCGTTGCCGTCAATCTCGACAGCGCGTGCAACCAGTTCCTGCGCAATCTCGTCGATGGGCTTGTTTTGCGACACGATGGAGGCAATGGTCGATTCAGGCATTTCATCGTGCAAACCGTCGGAACAGAGCACCAGCGCGTCGCCGGCCTGAATAGTGAGCGCCGTGGTGTCGGGCGAAACAAACATCTCAGGACCAAGCGAGCGGATCAGCACGTGGCGCGAATCCGAGGTTGCTACTTCGCTTGCGGAAATCACTCCCATCTTTCTCTGCTCATTTACCCAGGTGTGGTCTTGCGTGATTTGCTTTGCGATGCCCTTGCGTACGAGATAACAGCGCGAGTCGCCCACATGAGAGATGATGGCCTGATCGTGGCGCAGAGCGCATGCCACCGCTGTTGTCGCCATCTTCTTTCCACGAAACTCCGGCGCCAGCGTGCGATCGTGGACCGCCGCGTTGGCATGCTGTACCAGCCGAGGCAGCAGGCTGATGAGCATGGAGCCGCCTTGCGCTTTTTCAAATTCCTGAATCAGAACGGAAACTGCCGTGGAGGAGGCGATTTCTCCCAGGTCCAGGCCCCCTACGCCGTCGGCAACGATGAACAGATAACCGTGGGAGCGCGCCTGGTGGCGTGAATTGGGAATGAAAGATCCCATGGCATCTTCGTTATTCGTGCGAATCTTGCCGGGATCGGTAGCCTGACCAAATACGACATCCAACATGGACCGGTAGCCTCTTCGGGTTCACCACGAACGGGTCCCTGTTCGCGGGTGAATTCTGTGCGCGTTGCGCAGTTGCGGGATGCTCTTCGACGTTCCAGGGATGCTGTCTTGTAAGAGTCACTGGGTGGTTCTTCGCACTTCTGAATCGAACCGAAAAGATTTCCACCCAGTATCTGCGTTTCCTTGAAGATTGAAGCTCTCTGCTAAGTGGTGACCTTCTTGGTTTCCAACAGGACAGTCTTACCCTTTGCCTTTGACGATCGCAGGAAGTAGACGGCTCCGTAAATTCCCCACAGCGCCGATATGCCCAGCGCCAGCAGCGGTTCCTTGAAGGTTCCCAGGCCAAATACCGGGCTGATGAGGTAGAAGGCCATGCAAACGAGGTTGGCCAGAAGTCCGAAACCGGGAATCAACGTGTGCACAAGGAAGTTGTGGTCAGGCCGCTTGTTGTAAGCCACGATGCACAAGATGCAACTCAGTGCATAAAGGATGAAAGTGCCAAAGTTGGAAGTGAGCGTGATGGTGAGCAGCGAGTTAGGCAGCGCCGCCAGTTTATCGTGCGTACTGTAGCCGAAGCTGGACAGGATTCCGTGCGGGAGCGCGGCAATCGTGGCATCTGTCGGCGCGCTGGCATCGGCGAAAACCAGCGAGACGGCGATGCAGCCAATTACTGCTGAGATCGCAGCTAGCGTCCAAATGGCCGTCCGCGGTGTCAGGGACTTGGCGTGCAGCATGCCAAAATGCTCGGGAGCCTCGTCATCCTTGCCCATCGCGTAGGTCACGCGGGCGCCGGTGTTCATGCAGGCGAGTGTAGTGCCGATCAGCGCCAGGAAGACGGTGATGGCCTCGGCCAGCATGAAGTACTTGCCGTGGCCCTGGCCCAGCAGCGCATCGCCGACGATGATCATCATGTCGCCGATGGGAGCAGCCGAGCTTACGGCGCTCTGCATCGTATACCCCGAATTCAGGAAGTAGTTTGCTGCAAAATACTCGATCAGATAACACACCAGCCCTTGTATCAACAGTGATGAAATGACGGCGATGGGAATATGCTTGGTGGGATTTTTTGCCTCGCCTCCCATCGAGGTTACCGATTCGAAGCCGACCAGAATGAGAATGGCGACGGTAGCCTGGATGAAGATGTAGCTGAATTTGTGCGGTTTCACCACCGATGCGGCGTTCTCGTGGGTAAGGAAGTTGCCGGACGCATCAGCTGTCGGATACGTGATCACGTAAGGCACCGGCTTGCCGGCTGAGTCGAGCAAGGGCTGCGGGTTGCCACTCGCATCGCGGACCGTTGCGCCGGTCTTGTCGGTCGCAAACTGGTAGGTGTACGTGGAGAGCGTTTGCGAGTCGTACTGGAAACCGGTCGTGCCGGAAGGATGGTTAACGCGATACCCAAGTGCGAGCACGCTGAAAACGATCAGCGCGGAAATTTGCACAATGTTGATGGCCATGTTCACAGCCGTGGATGCCCCTGCACCCTTCTGCGCAATCCATGCCACGAAGAACGAGAAGATAATCGCGACCAGGGCCATGAAAACGGGGCCGGGATTGCCGCCGCTGATGAAGTTGGGATAGAGGAAGCCAACCACGTAGCCGACGAAAATGCCCGTTGTCGCCACCATCACGCCGGGATAGACCCAGTAGTAAAGATGCGAGCCCCAGCCAACAATGAATTTCGCTACGCGCGCATACTTGAAGGCCTTGTCCTTTGAGAGCAGCGCCTGTTCCGCGTAATAGTAACTGGAGCCGGTGCCCGGGTAGAGTTTGGAGATTTCAGCGTAGGCCACCGCCGTAGCCAGGCAGAGCAATAGAGCGCCGACAATGCCCAGCCACATGGTTGGCGCAGTGGTGCCCGTGCCTGCCTGGATGACGAACGTGAGCCATAGAAAGGCGCCGGGAGCAATCAGCGCCATTGCGTTGCTGGTCAACCCGGTAAGACCCAGAGTTGCCTGCATCTGTGGTGCTTTCTGATCTGCCATGAACATTCTCCTGGAAATTGAGGTTCTTAGAGTCTGCTCCCGCGGCTTGAGCTACGGGATGTTGTAAGGCTCGCCGGATAGCGGCCGAGGCGTTCAGGTTTCTGGGTTAAGTGAATGCTACGTACGCACCGATGAAGATGAAATGAAGAAACGGAGGCTTCTGAGTGCATGAGCTCGCGGTTGCGGACACGACCTTTGCGGAGTGTTGGTTGTCGCCGCAAGGTCGATCCGCCTATTTTTCGGTCATGTTTTTGCCAAAGATGAACCCGAACTCCAGTACACCCCTGAATTGGTTGGCTTCCGTTCCTGTTGTGCCAAAGACGCTTCCCGGCGTATAGCTCGTTGCATGCACCCACGCGAGATCGCCGCGAACGTACGCGCCTCCCTTTTGGTAAGTTGGCGTTGCGGTGAAAGTGGTGCCTGAACTGCCCGCCCCAAAGCCCAACAGGTTAACCGATCCGTTGGTTGCATTCCCCGAACTCGTGAGATACTCCACGCGCACCGGAAGCGAGAAGCCGCTCTTGAAGGCGTAGCTGGCGTTGACCGCACCGCCAGTCGCGGATGTCCCCTTGAGGACGCCTACCTTCAGGTTGGTTGGCACGTTGCCGTACTGGAAGTACGGCGAAATGATCCAGGGGCCCTTGGTGTACGTATAGATCACCGCGTGCATGTAGCCGTTGTTCTGCACCGGCGTTGCTGCCGTTTGAAACACGGTCTGTCCGAGGTTCCCCATCCCGTCGTACACCAGGCTATGAGGCCCCTTCGTCAGCGTCGCCGAGCCCGAGAGCCACGAGTAGCGGTTGGAGTAGTATCCGTCGTTCCAACTGAACGAGGCGCTCAGGTATTTACCCAGGGTTTGATTCACCTGGATCCCGCGATTGATGGCGTTTTCCTGGTTCCAAACGATGCCGCGCTCAATGTTGAAGTTCTGGTATGTAAAGGTGGACTCGGCGCCCATCAGCGTGGGAAGCGAGCCGATAAGGAACTGCGTGTTCTTGGCCGCCTGCAACTTCAGGTAGGCCACCGGAACAGGCCCATAGAAATTCTTCATAGTATCTTGGGCATTCACAAACGGCGCTGAAAGTGCCTGCATCGTGTAGACGCCCGCCTGGATGAAGTACTGAACCTTCCCATCCGCTCTTTGAATGAAAATCTGTCCGTTGCTCAGAGTGGCCTGCGCACTGCTGTCTCCCGGCACGGGATTGGTCTGGAACTGGGAGAAACCGGTCACAATGCCGTTGACGTACAGCTTGCCCAGCGGTCCGGCATCGAAGCTGGCCGGCGGCAGCCATTGCAGTGGACCGGTGAGAACGAACGTGGAAAGCGGGGCAGGGGCGACTGCTGGAGCAGGCGTTTGATCGGCTGCTGCCGGCGCGGAAGATGGCGCTACTGCTGCTGCCGGCGCCGGCGTTGCCGGAGCTTGCGCACTGGCCGCAATAGCTGTGGCGAGCACCGCGGCGCTTAAAGACTGGAGCATGATCTGACTCAACTTGATGGATATCGACACGATTCCTCCTGAACAAGATCTCTGTATGAAACGAATGAGTTTCTATGCGAGAAGTGAGGTTGTTGACTCAATCTCTTTGGTGGACTACCGATCAGTCGGGCCGCGGAAAGACACAAGGGGATCGCGTCCTTGCCGAGGCAAAGATGATGAAGTCATGCGCGGTGTGCGCTGCCTCATTTAATTGTTTGAATCACTGCGGCGTATCACCAGTAATGCAAACAAGGCATAAAGAACAGATGAAGAACAGAGAAAGAAAATCTTTATTTCGAATCACCGCTCTCCACGCTGCAAACCTCTAATGGAGGCGGCTTTGAATGAATTTCGAAACCGCGCAAGATGCGCTCTACTACGCCCATTCGCATAAGAATCAAATGAGGAACTGTTAATATCTAGAAACAATCTCCCCGCGCACGATGCCAGCCCACCTGGGACGAATGAGACAAGGTGCACGTGGGGAGTTCTCTCTCTGAAGTCCGGCGCATGTTCGACTGAGATCGGCGCAGGTTCCAGAAAGGACAACTTCGCGTCGAGCTGCAGCAATCCAGGTTCTTCGTAATCGGCGCGCCTTTTGCGCTCATCTCACTGCCGAGGGGAATCAACCTCATCGCACTCAACGGAAAGGCTGGTGGCCGGTTGTCAGGAACCTATATCCCTCTGCGCGCGGCGTTTGCTGGCCGTCGCTCCGGCGGCTCCGGGCTGCGGGCACTCCTGTTCTTAACGGAGTGCGCTCTCGGCATCGTTTCCGTAGTGTTGGCTGGAGTCCTTGCGCACTGGCTGCAGTGGCTGCTCCCCGTCGCGGTCCTGCTTTACTTGCTCATCATCGTGCCCACGGCTCTTTGGTGCGGATTCTGGCAAGCTGCGATCGTTTCACTCTCGGCAGTTGCGGTGCAGAGCTACTTCGCTGCACGCCAGGGCAGATTGAATCCGGCGACGGATCCGGCGAACTCCATCACCCTTGTGGCATTCATCCTGACCGCCCTGGTCATCAGCCGCCTTTCGGCACGTGTCACCGAGCACGCACGCGAGACTGATTCGTGGGGCGGCCAGATGCAGGACCTCTACGAATTCACGCGGCGCACCCTGCAGATGAATCTGCACGTGGAACCCGGCGCCCAGCTTGCCGAACTGGTACACGAGATTTTTGCCCTTGAGGCCGTCGTAATCTTTGACGCGGACCTGCACGAGATCTACCAGGCCGGTTATTGGAACGTTGATCCCCAGGAACTCGCACAGAACGTCTACTACTTCGAAACTTCAGACGATGATTCTAAAACCGGCATCGCGCGTCGCGTCGTTCGACTCGGCACCGTGCCCATCGGTTCCGTCGTGATCCGTGGCGAGACCAGCCCGTTGACGAACAACGCCATTGCGTCGTTGATTGCGGTCACATTTGACCGTTACCGCGCCTTCGCCAACGAAAGCCGCATCGAGACAGAGCGACAGACCGAGCAGCTTCGATCGACGGTGCTCGACTCGCTTGCACATGAATACAAAACTCCGCTTACGGCCATTCGTGCCGCCTCCACCGGACTCAACGAGATGGGCAAGCTTTCGGCAGGCCAGAGTGAACTGGTCTCCCTGATCAATGAGCAGGCCGACTTGCTGAACGATCTCACGACACGCCTGCTCACCACCGCCCGCCTCGATGCCGGCGAAGTCACCGTGCATGCAATCCCCGTAGGCGTTGCCGCGCTGATTGATGAGGTGGTCGCGAGTCTCAGCGACCGGCTGGCCTCGATGAAAGTCGCGATCGATATGCCCGATGACAGCCTGGTACTGTGCTGCGATCGCCGCCTGATGACGATGTTGTTGTCGCAATACGTCGACAACGCCTGCAAATATGCCATCTACGGCACCACGATTACCATCCGCGCCGTGCAATCGAAAGCCGAAGTCATCTTCTCGGTGCACAGCTTTGGTCCGGTTATCCCCATCGCCGACCGTGAGCGCATCTTCGATCGCTACTATCGCTCTTCGACCTCATCCAATCGCGCATCGGGCACGGGAATCGGATTGTCGGTGGCCAAGCGCGCGGCGACAATACACGACGGGTACGTCTGGGTCACCAGCGACCAGGATGAAGGCAATACGTTTTATGCGGCTATACCATCCCAGGCACGAAAGAGGGAATCGAAATGAACCAGCCCGCCATCCGCATTCTGATTGTCGATGATGAACCCGCGATACGCCGCGCGCTCAAGCCGCCGCTTGCAGAACTTGGATTCCAGTTCAGCGAAGCTTCGCGCGGAGAAGAGGCGCTGCAGTTGCTGCACTCCAGTCAATACGATGTTGTTCTCCTCGACATCAATATGCCCGGCATCGGCGGCATTGAAACCCTGCGCCGTATCCGCGCTTTCGCCCCGCGCTTGCCCGTGTTGATGCTTACGGTGCGCGATGGCGAAGAAGAAAAAGTTGAAGCCCTCGAACTCGGTGCCGACGATTACATTACCAAGCCCTTCAGCACGCGCGAATTGATTGCGCGCATTCGCACCGCCGTTCGCCGCGTTCACGCTCCCGCGCGCGCCGAAGATGCGCCGATCGATATCGGGGAGATTCACCTCAGTCCGGCCAAGCGCAGCGTGACCAGGCGCGGCCAGGCCGTCCATCTCACGCGCAAGGAATACGACATCCTCTACTGCCTGATGAGCCGTGCGGGTCGCGTCGTGTCCTATGCCAAGTTGCTGACGGCGGTGTGGGGAGCGGACTGCCGCGAAGAGGTCGAGTATCTGCGCACCTTCATCCGCCAGCTCCGCAAGAAGATCGAAGACGACCCATCCAACCCGGTCTACCTGCTCACGGATGTCTACGTCGGCTACCGCTTCGCCGACGCGCAGATGCTGCAAAGCGAGCCGGCTGACGGCGGATCGGATGCGCGCGAAGAGGTCCCGGAGAGCGCGACCTGACGATCCGGCATCCCGCCGCTTCATCTGAAGAATCAAGCGTGATGAAGGGTTGCACGGAGCCGTATTCGCACGAGCGTCCGGGTGCCCCAGATCTCCCTTCTGATAACTGGGAAATGACAACTGGAACGCCATCAACCTGGGTGCCCCATCCATGACGCAGCTTCATCGCGGCATGGTGGGATACCACGAACTCAGGCGTGTCCTCGTTGTATCTCTGAATGAGCCGTGCGCCCCAGGTCCGGGGCCCCAGGGACGGGTTCATGTCCTTGGAGCGGAGATCTCGCTTCTGAGACCTGGGAAAGCACCAACCACCCCCTGCCCGTGTCATCCTGAGAACGAAGCGCAGCGAAGTCGAAGGATCTGCGTTTGCTCTTTTTTTACGGAATTCAAAGTAACGAAAAAGCGAGTCACTTCCCACTTGCCCACTACACACCCTGGACTCACAAATTGTCGCGGTTTCAACGGTGATCATGCGATTCAGGCACAAATCTCAATGACCAATGCGGCTATAATCCTTGCCAGTTTTCGAGGGGCGGTTTCAGAGCAAGGAAACCACCTTGAAGGGCACCGAGTAAACAGATGTTTGATATTAACTGCCGATTTACCGCGATTCCGTAAGTGAGGGCGAGAGATCGTGAAAGTTCGTTGCAGCACTACTTCGATTTCTGCTTTGCTCCTTTCCCTGTGCCTTCTTATCTCTATCCCGGCAGCCCTGAGCACCACCTCAACCTGGAACGAGCCCTCTATTAAGTTGCCCTGCAGTGGGGCAATGTGGAACTTCAAGACGCCTTTGGGGTTTGCTTATCTCGGCATCGTAGCCATCGGCTTGATCGTCCTCTGGACGGGATATAGAAAGAAGGAACGCTGGGCCTGGTTCGTCATGCTCATCATCCTTCTATGTTTTCCCTTCCCTTCCTCCGTGCTGCCCGTGCTCCTGCAAATACATCGCATTGGATGGTCTGTTTTGCTGGATTTGTTCGGAGCTTCCCGGGCAGCAGAATGTCTGCATTGCTGGATTGCGTCCTTGCGTCCTAATTACACAGTCGGCATGGCGTGCGGGACTCTTTTAATCCTGGGCGGACTTCTTAAGTTTCTCGTGATGTTGGTCGCGCTGCTCTTGCCGATCAGGGCATTTTTCTGGCAGTCAGAGCCTCCCAAACGGGGAGCGCGAACGAAGGTCGGATGATCGGTGGTTACTTAGTGTGATTCCCTAGGGGGAGGATCACCGCCTAATCGGAAGTAAGTCTCACCCCACGACGCTGTCATCCTGACGCAAAGCGGAAGGGTCTGCGGTTGCTCTTAACGATCCATCCGATCCAGCGCACGGCGATAATCGGCAGGCTCACAGTCATACCAATCGCGACTTAAGTCTGTCCATACCGGGTTTATCGACTCGATCAACGCGATCTTCTTTGCTCTTCTCCAGCCTTTCAATTCCTTCTCGCGGCCGATAGCCCTCACGACATCCTGGTGTCTCTCGAACCAGACGAGTCGATCGCAGTTGTACTTCGCGGTGAAACCTTCGTGCTCCTTCCATTTGTGCTGAAACACACGTTTGAGAAGGTCGCCGCTGACGCCGACGTAGAGCGTATGGCTGCGGCTCGCCATGATGTAGGTGGAATAGTCGCCTTCGTGCATCGATGCATCGTACTTGTTGCGAAATGTATTGGCTGTGACGGGAAGAACAACCGCAGATCCTTCCGCTGCGCGTCAGGAGGACAATTCGGAATGCGGGACAATCACCGTTAATCCGGAACTTATAAGAAACTCCGACAGAATTCGATATTGTGCCGAGCCCTGAACTGCGTTCTTGTCAAGTGGCGCAATGGCCTCTTCATTCCCTACCCATTCATCCCACGAGCAAGATTATCTGCCGCCATTTTGCAGACAATTATGGCTTCCTGGCGCACAATGGGTTCTAACGATGCGAGTCACAGCTCGAATCACTCCAGAGATTGGCTCGAAGAGCGGGAGCCGCAATGCGTTAGGAGCATTCATCGTCCGAAGAATCAGGCTGGAGGTGTCATTCGTACCGCAGATCGGTACAAACACCCCCCCACCCCCCACCCAATATTTGCAGTTTTGCACATCAAGTTTGCAGGGAATTAGCCAAAAGAACCCCGACTGCATCAGTCGGAGTTCGATTGGCGACAAATGAAGGGTGCGTACAAGCTGCAGGTCAAGTGCGCAGTCTGGTTTCGCTACTCGTCGTAGTGCAGCAGGCTGAAAACGTCGTATTCCTTGAAGCGGTCGCGCCCCTTCAGGAAGTCCAGTTCCACCGCAAACGCAAGCCCGGCAATCTCTCCGCCGAGCTGTTTCACCAGTTTTACGGTCGCCTCCATGGTGCCGCCGGTCGCCAGCAGGTCGTCGACCAGCACCACGCGCTGTCCGGGCTGAATGGCATCCATATGAATCTCCAGCGTGTCGGACCCGTATTCGAGGTCATAGGTGACGCGCGCTACAGGTGCGGGCAGCTTCCGTGGCTTCCGGACGGGCACAAAGCCGGCATTCAGGCGATAGGCAAGCGCTGGTCCGAAGATGAATCCGCGCGCCTCAATGCCCAGAACCAGGTCAATATTGTGTTCAATGTAGTGGGCGGCAAGCAGGTCGATCAGCTTGGCAAAACCGGTCTTGTCCTTCAGTAGCGTAGTGATGTCGTAAAAGAGAATCCCGGGCTTGGGAAAATCAGGCACGGTTCGCACCAGGGCCTTTAAGTCTTCCACATCAATGGGCTTGATTGCTTCGGGCATGCGTTCGCTCGCTCCTCGAGTCTTGTTCAAGCCGTAGCTTGACGGAAATGCGGGAAGGGCACCAGCAAGATTGTCAGGTTTGCTTCCCTACAGATTATAGAGGAGCAGGCGACGGCGACCGGCGCAGGGACAATCAGAAAGCGGGCGGCCTCAACGCAAGTCGATCCGCAGCAACCCATCGGTACTGAAGAGATATCTTAAGAAGGGGTTGATTTTGAAGATCAAAGAAATGCACTGCGGTCATTCGAAGACGGTTGCACACCTGCGGCAGTTTTGAAAGACTGATTTTGGTCGCCAATGATGGTTCTCCATTTCTTGATTCAAGGACGAGTGCAAGGCGTAGGCTTTCGCTGGTTCGTTCATCGCGAGGCCAGCGAACTGGACTTGTGCGGCTGGGTACGGAACACCGAAGAGGGCGACGTCGAGGTGGTAGCTTCAGGCAGCGCCGAAGATCTCGCCGAGCTGCGCGAAGGTCTGCGACGCGGTCCGCGCGGCAGCCGCGTTGATCGCCTTATTGAGCACTACCTCGACGACAACGAAGCCAAGGGCCTCAACGCCTTTCGCATTGAGGGCGCCTGGTAAATTGCCGGCACAAATGCCGCTCGCGCTACACTGGTTTCACCCATGGTTTTCGTTCTCGATAACTACGATTCCTTCACCTACAACCTGGTTCAGTACCTGGGCGAGCTTGGGGCCGACGTTGAGGTCCGCCGCAACGACGAGTTGACGGTTGAGGAAGTGGAAGCCCTGAAGCCCGAGCGCATCCTGCTTTCCCCAGGACCGTGTACGCCGGGCGAAGCAGGGATCCTGGTTCCGCTGATTCGATACATGGCGGGGAAGGTGCCGATTCTCGGTGTCTGCCTTGGGCACCAGGCGATTGGAGAGGCATTTGGGGGCCAGGTTGTGCGTGCGCACAGCCTGATGCACGGCAAGACCAGCAAGGTGGATCACGATGGCAAGGGGGTCTTCTCGGGATTGCCGACGCCGCTCACGTGCACTCGCTATCACTCGCTGATCGTTGCCGAAGGTTCGCTGCCAAAGGAGTTGGAAGTTACCGCCCGCACGCCTGAAGCCAACGGTACCGGCAAGAAGGGTGGGTCTGTCATCATGGGGCTGCGTCACTGCACCTTGCCGGTCGAGGGCGTGCAGTTTCATCCCGAATCCGTATTGACCGAAGGCGGTCACCAGATGATCCGCAACTTCCTGGAAATGTAGGCGCAATGCAAGATTCGCATAGGCCAGTGAAACACTCGTTGCATTGGATTCTTGCGATGGCCACCGCTTGCGCAGCGACCTGTGCGTGGACGCAAACGCCGCAAGCGCCAGCTGCCCCGCCGCCAGCGCCGACAGCTCCCGCGCCAGCACCGACTGCCCCAGCAACGACACCCCAGGAATCGCCCATTCCTCCAGCGCAAACACAGCCGGCTCCGCCACAGCAGGCACCGCCGCAGCAGGCTCCGTCAGTTTCGCCTCCGCAGAGCGAGGTGCAGTACGGGCCCACGCAATCAGGGCCCATCGCGATTGTCCCGCTCGACAGCAAGGATCCGGGAAGCGCCGCCATGGTCACGGGCGCTTTGCAAGTGGCGAATGGAAGGGCGATGATCGCCACAAATGGCGCCATCACTTCGGGCACGAATACGACCGAGGTGACGTTGCCGCGACGCGGTGTTCTCCGGGTGTGCGCTGCAACGACGGTCAAGCTTGCTGCCGATGCCAGCGTGCCCGAGGGAGAAATTCCCGGGCTGATGATGGTGATCGATCACGGCGCAATTGAGGCGAGCTTCGCTGCTGGCCGCAATTCCGACGTACTGCTGACGCCCGATTTCCGCATCCTGATTGGCGCGCCGGGATCGGCGGATGTGAAAGTGCGCCTTGGCCAGCATGGCGATACCTGTGTCGATAATGCCGGCGCGAATGCCCCTTATGTGCTGGTGACGAGTGTCTTTGACGGCGCAATCTATCGCGTGCAGCCAGGACAGCGCGTCATGTTCCAGCACGGCAGCGTATTGGCGGTAGTGGATCAGGAGAAGGAGTCCTGCGGTTGTCCGGCGCCGGTGCACCCCAACAGCAACGAGTTTCCAGAGGCGCAGAGTGCTGGCTTCGCTCCGCTGTCGCCGCCCGGTCCACCCGGCAAAGTTCCCGCAGGCACACCCACCGAAGCAACAGATACTTTTGTGCATAAGAGCGGCGCACCGCCACCGGACACCGACACCATCACGTCTACCAGCGGTACGCCGACGCCCCACGTACAGGTGGCAACCCAGAAGCCCCCTAAGGTCAAAGGCGATAAGAAGCCCGGCTTCATGGTGCGCATGGGCCACTTCTTCCGCCGGCTGTTTGGCGCGGAATAGCCGCGGCTACTTGTCCTGCTTTCCGCTTCGCCTTCGCATTGCGGCGCCGTAAATCCTGGGCCTGATTCTATCTCCTTCGCTTACAGCTCGCCGGTGCACCCGATGGCGCTACTCCACTAACTGCGCCTAATTCAAAGATCTTCGCATCCAAAAAAAGCGCCTTTGACATTTTTGCAGAAACGGAGTTACAGTCATTCATCGATATATCGATCATCGAGCATAAAAATGCCAAGACGAAAACTAGATCCTTTACCCTCCGCGGCGTTTCAAATCCTGCTCTCGCTTGCAGGCAACGACCTTCACGGATACGGCATCATGCGGGCAGTGGAGGAACAAACGAATGGTCGGATGAGGCTGGGGCCCGGCACGCTCTACAGCTCCATTCAAGCGCTTCTTGAAGAAAGCATGATCGAAGAAGTCGAAGCAGGAGGCGAATCCGGCGCAGGAAACGAGCGCCGCCGCTATTACCGCTTGACCACGTCCGGCAAGAAGCTTGCACGTTTCGAAGCCGAGAGACTGGCAGATTTGTTGCGCGTGGCCCGCACCAAGAAGATATTCAGGGGGGAGTATGTCTGAGAAGCCATTCGCCTGCCTGCTTTGGCTATATCCGTCTCGTTTTCGCAGGGAATACGCGGAAGAGATCCGTCAACTGTATCGAGACCGCATTCGCGACGAGACTGGACTGTTCCGGCGGGTTCGTCTCTGTTTCGATCTGCTTGGCGATGGCGTTACCGGACTTCCGCAAGCGTATCGGAATTCCAATCCGGCAACAGTGGCCGTTGCGGTTTCATCCGATCCCGCAGGAATTCCGTCCTTTCGCATTCTTCAGCGAGAGCCATTGCGACCCGGATCAGTTCTGCTCGGCAGCTTGCTCTCTCTCACTGCAATAGCAGCGTTTTCTTTTGTAATAAGCCATCCGAAGGCTTACCGGCAATTCGCGAACGGAGCGATGTCGCCAATCGAATCGGTGCTTGATCGTCTCAATCGAGCTACGTCGACCGGCAGCAACCAGGAGGGGCAAGTTGCATCCCTCGGATCCGGCAGTTCGCAGGATTCTGACGCGAAGTCGAAACCGGCAGCGTCGTCTGTTGTTTCCATGAGCGGGCGGCTCGATTCAGCAGAGCGCGATCGCGTCGTTCACGCCGTTGCCCAAAATCTGGACCGCTATTACTTTGATCCACGAAGGGCTCAGAGTGCCTCCGCACAGATCCTCAAGAGGGAGGAAACCGGAGCGTATGACACGTTTAAAGATGGACAAGCCTTTGCAGTGCGCCTTACCAGCGACCTGCGGAACGCAACTCAAGATCCGCATCTTGACATTGCATACAGCACGATTCCACTTCCGAATGCAGCTGGCGAACCAACGGTCGTCGCGCTCGCCGAATATCGCTCTGCCATGCTGCGGCAGAATTGCATGTTTGAGAAGATCGAATTGCTCCCGGACAACATCGGATATCTCAAGCTCAATTCATTTCCCGATCCAGCAATCTGCTCGTCAATTGCCAAAGCAGCGATAGCGCGTTTGAATGGAGCCAACGCCATCATTTTTGATCTGCGCGACAACATGGGCGGGTATCCGGGTATGGTGGAGGAGATCGCCGCGCCACTGTTCGATCACCCGGCTCCCTGGTATGACCCGAGGGAACCGTCCGGCGCTGAACCGTTCATTCACTCGCCAGTGCCCGGAAGTAAACTGGCAGACAAGCCCGCCTACATACTCACCTCATCGCGCACGTTTTCCGGCGCCGAGCAGTTTGCCTACAATTTGAAGATGCTGAAACGCGCAACCCTCGTCGGCGAAACAACGGGAGGAGGCGCACATGTAGGCGTTTTCCATCGGCTCGACGATCACTTCGGCATCGGAATTCCCGAAACCCCGATCACAAATCCATACGGCGGACCGGATTGGGAGGGCACCGGAGTGCATCCAGATGTAATCGTTCCGGCGAAAGACGCGCTAGCGACCGCAGAAGAGCTGGCAAGGAAAAGCTTGCGCAAGTAGAGGTGGGTTTTCGCCGGCAAGCTTCCCCATCCCATTCAGCGCAATTAAAAATAAGCTACAGTTCGCGGGCGTGCTCGATGGCGCGGATGACAGCCTGCGCCTTGTTGAGGGACTCCTGGTGCTCCAACTCGGGAACTGAATCGGCGACGATGCCTGCGCCAGCCTGAACGTACCCTTTCCCGCCCGTTGTAAGCAGGGAACGGATCGCGATGCAGGAATCGAGGTTGCCGGAAAAGTCGGCGTAGAGGACCGCGCCGCCATACGTTCCGCGGCGAGAAGGTTCGAGTTCCTCAATGATTTCCATCGCACGCACTTTGGGCGCACCAGAGAGCGTGCCGGCAGGGAAGCAGGCGCGCAGGGCATCGACAGCGGTCAGTTCCGGTTTCAGTTTTCCTTCAATGGTGCTGACGATGTGCATCACGTGGCTGTAGCGCTCGACGAACATGAGGCGATCGACCTTGACGCTGCCAAAGTCACTCACGCGGCCAACGTCATTGCGGCCCAGGTCGACCAGCATCACGTGTTCGGCGCGCTCCTTATCGTCATGCATCATCTCTTCTTCTAGGCGAATGTCTTCGGCTTCGTTTGCGCCGCGCGGGCGCGTCCCGGCGATCGGCCGGTATTCGACTTTGCGATCGTGCACGCGAACCAGCAGCTCCGGCGACGATCCGGCGAGTTCGATCCTGTCTGATTGTTTCCGTTGCTTCCCGGAGCCAAGCGGTCCATCCGGCGTGAAGCGGAGAAAGTACATGTATGGACTCGGGTTCACGGTGCGCAGTGAGCGATAGACCTGGAAAGTGTCCATGCCGGTGGACACATCGAGCCGCTGCGACAGCACTGCCTGAAAAATGTCGCCCGCAGCGATGTATTCTTTCGTGCGCTCGACAGCCGCAAGAAAGTTCTTCTTGCTGGTGCGGCGCTTCACCTCGACCTGCTTTGTGCTCCGTGCCTGCGGTAGTGTCGGCAGCGGTTTTGCCAGGCGCCTTTCCATCGCCGCCAGCCGCTTCACGGCCTTGGCGTAAGCTTCATCAGGCTTGGCGAGCGTAACGTCGGCCGTGGAAACCATCCAGATCTGCTTGCGAACGTGATCAAAGGCCAGCACCTCATCGAAGAAAAGCAGGCAGGCGTCGGGAACTCCGAGTTCATCCTTGGCCTGGTTGGGCAAACGCTCGATCTGGCGAACTGCGTCGTAAGCGAAAAATCCGACGGCGCCAGCGGTGAAGGGAGGCAGTCCAGCGATGCGGGCTGGATGGTGGCCGCTAAGCGCTTGACGCAGCACATGGAAAATATCACCTTCAATGCGGGCGGTTCGCCCGCCTTCGGTGATGTCGATCTGCTGGCCCCGGGCGACGATGCGCTTGTATGGGTTAAGCCCGATGAAGGTGTAGCGGCCTACCTGCTCTCCACCCTCGACCGACTCCAGTAAAAAGCATTCGCGCTCCTGCCACGCCGCGCGCAGAAAGGCTGACACCGGAGTTTCGAGATCGGCCGTGAGCGTGCGGTAAACGGGGACGAGCGTATGCTTTTTGGCGAGCGCCAGAAATTCCTTGCGGCTGGGCTGGATGAGACTCGATGAAAGCTTCACAGCAACCAGTGTAATTGCATTGCGCAGTTCGATTCGAGTTGCGGCAACCCGCCCGCGCCGCGGAGATTCGTAACGCCGTCGAGCGTGCGTGACGAGATGATCCGGGGCTGAAGCCCCGTGCGAAAGAACAGGCTTTTCAGAGGCCTAAAGGCCCCTGCTCCCTCCGACACTCGCTCTAGATACGATCGGTCGGGCCGATGATGTGCCAGTGAATGGCAAACCAGCTCAGGAACGCGCAGGCGAGCGCGACGAATGTGAACTTGAGCTTGGTGATGACGCGCAGGTTTCTGCCCCAGACGTCGATCCCGGCGATGACGGCGAGCGTGCTGATGACGATTGCCAGCATCGCAACAAAATTCTCCAGTACGAACCACTTGAACCATGCAGGGCTGGGAGGCATGAGGTCGTCGCCCTTCACAACGAAATAGCCGAGAAGCGTGCCGAGAAGCAGAACCCAGACAAATGCAGCCATGCGCGGCATAGCCGTAAGCCAAATCGTTCCGGGTTGTGGTTCGGGGCGGGGGCGCCTGCGTTGAAAAAGCCGTCTCCACGTGCGGATGAGGCTTGCAAGTATTACGAGCACGAGGACACCGTTGCTCGACAACAGGGCGATCATCACCCATGTCTGATTTTCGTACCAGGGCACGCGCTGAAGTTGTATTCCCGGGAAATCTCCAGCGAGACGCACCACCTTGTTGTTTGCGTCGCGGATGGCGAAGATGCGTTGCTGCTCCCCTTCGGACTGCCATAAATCCTTCCCGATAGATTTGAATTTGACGGGATGACCGCGAAGATCCTTTGCTCCATTGATCGCGAGGACGCCTTCTTTATCGACGGATGCGCCGCGCTGGCTGAAAAGCGATGAGAGTTTGAATTTGGTCGTGTCGTCGCGGCGTGTAGATTTATAGGTGCCTTCGATACTCTTCAGATCCTTGGCGGGCGTTTTCAGATACTGCACATCGGGCGCGCCCGGGAAATAGCGGTCCGAGAAAAAGTTGATGATCTCGGGCCGCGGTTCGCTTCCGCCGCCGGCTGAATTGAAGGAGACAAAGAGCACGATCTTCTGCGTTGGTTCAACGAAGAACAAACTGTGAAAAGCGATCAGATCGCCCTCGTGGCCGATCCAGCGAAGATGATTGCGCCAGTCTTCGTAGAAGCCCATGCAGATGGGAGGCAGTTGATCGCTGGCGCGGAACTGCGGCGTCCACATCAGGGCGAGGGTTTCCGGTTTGAGAATGCGTTTGCCATCGAGTTCGCCGCCATTCAGCAGAGCCTGTCCAAACCGGCCCATGTCGGCAGCGCTGGAGGATATGCCGCCGGCGCCGACTGGGTTGAAAATCTCGAAGCCGATGGGAGGTTTGGTGGTGTTGGATCGGTATCCCTCTGAAGGCAGCTCGACCAGTGGCCTCTGCAAGGGCTGATAGAACGACGAGTGCGTCATCCCGAGCGGTCCGAAGATGTGCTCCTGCACATATTGCTCGAAGGGCTCCCCGCTCGTGCGCTGGACGATGTAGCTTGCCAATCCCACGCCGTAATTGGAGTAGGCCGGAATCTCGCCCGGCGGATAGATTCGCATGGGCTGGTTGGCGATGAGATAATCGCGCAGCGAAATGGCCTGTTTCGGGTTGGTGATGATGATGTCGTCAAGTGTCTCTTCAAAACCTGCCGTGTGCGTCATCAGGTTGCGCAGGGTGACCGGCTTGTTGAAAGCGGGACGGATTGAGAAGTCCAGATACTGATTGACGTCGGTGTCGAGATTGAGTTTGCCCTGCTCTTCCAGTTGCATGACAGAAACCCACGTAAAGAGCTTGGAGATCGAGGCGAGGCGAAAGATGGTCGATGCTGGATCGACAGGCTTTTTCGATTTGACGTCCGCGTATCCATAGCCCTTCTGGAGCAGGACATTGCCATCCTTCATCACAAGGACTGAGGCGCCCGCGATGTCGCTCCGCTCTAGTTGAAGGGGCAGAATGCCGTCGAAGAATGCGGTGAGGTCGGCCTCGTCGAGCGAATGGGACGGCGTCGGAGCGCTCGTACCCGGCTTAATAACCTGTGGCTGCGCAACCTGGCTGGCGGCAGCTGGTGTTCTAGCGGTCGGAGTTTGTGCAAGAGCTGTGAGCGCGGTCAGCAGAAGTGCGGTAGCAAGCGCGGCGCGTGCGAGTCTGCGCATAAGCCTCTCCAGTCGCCAGAGCATTTTTCGATAATCGCGAACACAGCGCGTTACGGGATTGAAGTGCATGAAGTTGGGATTGTCTCTGGATCTCTGCGACCCGTACGAAAGGCGACGGGATTACTGTACTTGCTGGGCGCGATGGGATTCAAGCCAGCGAATGATTTCGACCGGAGGAAGGGCGCGGCTGAAGAGAAAGCCCTGCACGCCATCGCAGCCTTTTTCGCGCAGGATCTTGTACTGCTCTTCAGTTTCGACTCCCTCGGCAATGACTTCCATGTCGAGTTCATGTCCCATTTCGATGATCTTCTCGACCATCACCAGGTCCGCATGATTGGCGTGCATGTGCTGCACGAACGTTCTATCGATCTTGAGTTCGATGGCGGGAACGTTCTGCAACTGCTTCATCATCGAGTAGCCGGTACCGAAGTCGTCGATAGAGAGCTGGAAATTGCGCATGCGCAGACGCGTGAGAACATCGAGTGCAAGAGAAAATTCCATCAGGCCCGATTCCGTAATCTCGAGAACAATGCGCTCCGCCGGGAAGTCGTACTTGCGCGCGAGGTTCACCAGGATATCTGGGAATTTCAGGTCCCGCAGCGAGCTGACCGAAATATTGATGGCAAGCCGGGGCAGATGGCCGTTGGAAGGCGAGAATTGCTTTACTTCGTTAAGCGCGCGTTCGGCGGTGATCCAGCAGAACCGGTCCATGAGCCCGAGGGCTTCAATTCTGTAGATGAAGTTATCAGGGAAAACGAGCCCGAGTTCAGGATGCTGCCATCGAGACAGGGCTTCAACGCCTGTGACGATGCCGGTAGAGATGTTGATCTGCGGCTGATAGTAGATCACGAACTCGTCCCGCTCGAAGGCGCGGCGCAAATCTTCGTCAGGAATCGCGATCCGTTGCTCGCTCTGGTCATCAGCAGGCTTCTCAGGGACAACATTCGCGCCAAGCAGTTCCTGCAATTGCGTAATCGGAAAAGGTTTTTGCAGGTGACCAACCACGGAGAGGCCCAGAGATTGAGCCAGTTTCTTGGCAGTTTCAATAACGCGGATGTTTATTCCGCTCATTAAAACAATGCGAGCCTTGCAGTTTCGTTCGCCCAGCAGGCGGAGGATTTCGATCCCATCCATCTCCGGCATGACGAGATCGAGCAGAATCAGGGTGGTGTGCGGGCCTACGCTTTCGAAAAACTGCTCCGGCGTGCGGGTGATATCGCACTGCAATCCCATTGCCTTAGCCAGTGCGGAGACAATTTCGCCGACGACCCGGTCGTCATCGATCAAAACGATCCTGTCACCAGATGACATCTGTTCTCCCGGTGTTGCGGCGAAAACGGCTTCCGGCACAAGCGTTACCGGACAGTTGTGGTTGGAGTAGGCCATTAGGGGTCAAAATGAGTCTAGCCCAAGAGGTTACAGATGATGACCCCGTCCAACAAGATCTCCATTACCAACGTTGTAGGGCATAACTATCTTATCGTTAGTGGCATGCATTCGAAGTGTCTATATGCGGGACAGAAATACCAATCGTACCCAGAAATTCAAGGGCAGTTTCCCCTCTCCTCGGTTGTATTCCCGATCCGCCGGGCATGGATAGAATGCTCCAAATGTGGGTCCTTCCGGTTCTGAATCCACGCGGTACCTAGGGGTTCCCAGGCTGGTTCGCGCTGGCTTGACGCGGCTGTGCTGGAGGCCTAGACTCACATGGGTTTGGGCGAATGTTGGGGATTTCAGAGCCCGGACGAAAGCCTCAGGGGAACCCTGGAGCGATGGAACAAGAGAATTGTCCCGTAACCGGGGAAATCCTGCTGCGTCTATCAGTTGGCTCGTGAAAGGGGCCTCAGGCCTTTCCGCGGCAGGCTAAAAAGAATTGGAGATGGTAATGGCACCAGCAACAATGACATTGGACCAGGAGATTAACCCCTGGGAAGCGCAAAGCGCGCGGTTCGATTTCGCAGCACGCAAGCTCAATTTGGATGAAGGGCTCTGGAAGCTGTTGCGAACTCCCGCGCGCGAAATTATCGTTCACTTTCCTGTGACCATGGACGATGGTCGCATCGAGATCTTTACCGGATTCCGGGTTCAGCACTCTATTGCACGCGGACCTGGAAAAGGCGGCATCCGCTACGCACCTGAGGTCACGCTTGACGAAGTGCGCGCATTGGCAAGTTGGATGACGTGGAAGTGCGCGGTCGTGAACATTCCGTTCGGTGGCGCCAAGGGTGGAGTGATCTGCGATCCCAAAAAGATGAGCCACGGCGAACTCGAGCGCATGACGCGCCGGTACACCTCGGAAATTATCGACTTCATCGGACCGGAAAAAGATGTGCCTGCACCGGACGTAAACACCAACGAGCAAACGATGGCCTGGATCATGGACACCTACTCCATGCATGTCGGTCACACCGTAACCAGTGTGGTCACAGGCAAACCACTCAACATCGGCGGTTCGCGTGGACGCGTTGAAGCCACCGGCCGCGGCGTAATGGTGGTGTGCGATGAGAGCCTTCGCTATTTGAACCTGCCCATTGATGGCTGTCGCGTCATCATTCAGGGCTTCGGCAATGTGGGCTCAAATGCTGCACGGCTGATGATGGAGCATGGCTACAAGATCGTCGGCATCGCCGAGAAGGAAGGCGGCCTTTCAAATCCGAACGGTATCGACATTCACCAGTTGGTCGAGTACAAGTATCGGAACGGAACGCTGCTCGGCTTCCGTGGCGCTGAGGCCATGCCCAGCGAAGAATTGATCGTCTCCGATTGCGATGTGCTGATTCCGGCGGCGACCGAGAACGTGATCACCAGCCGGAATGCCGAGAAGATCAAGGCGCGCATCATCGTGGAAGGCGCCAACGGTCCGACCACCGCCGTCGCGGACGAAATTCTTGCTGACAAGCGCATCTTCATCGTGCCCGATATTCTGGCCAACTCCGGCGGCGTCACAGCCAGCTATTTTGAGTGGGTGCAGGATCGACAGGGCTACTTCTGGAAGGAAGCCATCGTCAATGAGCAGTTGGAGCAGATTCTGCGTGACAGCTTCGACGACGTGGTGCGTTACGCCGAAGCCCACAACGTAAACAACCGGATCGCTGCCTACATGCTGGCCATCGATCGCGTAGCGTTCACCATCAAGCAGCGTGGCATCTACGCGTAGTTTCGGGCCTAAAGTTCCTGGGAAGAATGGGTCGCTTCGGCGGCCCGTTCTGTTTCTGCGCTAATCCGCCGCTGCGGGCGCGGCGTCGCCTACAAAATCGCACACGAGAACGGTCAGGTCATCGTCTTGTGACCTAGCCCAGCGCTGCACCGCGTCGATGAGGTGATCGACAGCTTCGGAGGGCGTCATTTGGGCACTGGCCTTCAGTTCCGAGGCGAGGGATTGGTCTCCAAAGAGCTTGCCGTCGGCATTGCGCGCTTCGACCAGACCATCGGTGTAGAGCAGTAGGCGATCGCCAGATTCGAGCGGCAACAACTTGTTTTCATAATTCGCGTCTTCAACGGCAGCCAGCAGCATCCCGTTTTCAGAAATCTCGCTCACCGCGCCGCTGCGCAAGAGGAGCATGGCGGGATGGCCGGCTGCGGAGTACTGCATCTCTCGTGCGCGAGCATCGAGATATACATACGCGGCGGTAACATATTGGTCCTGCGTATTGCCGCAGAGAGCCGAGTTCATTCCGGCCAGCAAAGCCGCTGGGTGCGTAGCTTGCGCGCGGTGCGAAATCGCTGCCATCTTCACCATGGATGCGATCAGCGCAGCCGGAATTCCGTGGCCCGAAACGTCAGCTATGAGCAGTCCGGCGTGATTGTCGTCAGCGAGGAGGAAGTCGTACATGTCGCCGGCCACAGACGTCATGGGCACGTATTTCGCAGCGACCTTGAACGAGGCGGAACTGGGAAAAGCACTGGGAAGAATCGATAGCTGCATGCGGCGCGCCAGTTCCAGCTCCTTATGAATTTCTGCCAGGTCCACATCTCGCGTAAATGAGCGCTGCGCGGCCACGTATCCCAGGCAAGCCAGCAGCACCGCGAATCCATAGGGTTCCAGATTGAAAGGCGCGAGCTTCACACCCAGATTTGCCCATAAGGCAAGCGCAGCAAAGCACAACATTCCGATTCGGACCACCTTGAAGTCGCGGTCCACTGACTTTCTGCGAAGCGACCGGAGCAAGAGAATCGCTAGAACAACGGTCACGAGAAGATTATTGAAGTCATTGACCAACTTGATGGGACCGAGGGCGAAGGTGACTGCGAACATCGACGAGAAGGCTAACGCCGTCGCAACGACGATCCACCTTCCGCCACGATTCAGGAACCCCGCTACCCGGAAAAAATAGAACGCCGGAAGCGGTATCAGGAAGTCGATTGCATAGCGAAGGCGATCGAACAAGACAAAGCCATGGAACTCGATGTACAGCATCTCTGACCGCAGCCACAAACGCGCCCCGTACAGTCCCGCGAAAATGCCCAACCAAATCAGGAGTGCGTCGAATCGCCTTCGCAGAACGCTGAGTGCAATCGAAACAACTCCGACAGTGAGGAAGGCAGAACCCATAAACAGGTAGGGTTCGTCATGATGAAAGGCTTGCAGGATGTCGCCGGCGGTGAGTTGTGGATCAAGCGCGAGCATTGACCCTGATGGTAAACGATGGTGATCTTATACTGATCCCAATGGAAAAACGCAGTGCAGGACTATTGATGTTTCGACGGAGAGACCCAGAGGTCGAAGTGTTCCTCGTGCACCCTGGTGGGCCCTTCTGGTCAAACAAGGATGCGGGAGCGTGGATGATTCCGAAAGGGGAATACGTGGATGGCGAGCTTCCGCTGGATGCTGCGCAACGCGAGTTCCACGAGGAGACCGGGTTCGAAGCGAACGGAGAATTCATCGATCTGGGCACGGTGAGGCAGGCCGGCGGCAAGCTGGTAAGCGCCTGGGCGTTTGAAGGCGATTGCGATCCGCGACGGCTGACCAGCAATTCCTGCATGGTGGAGTGGCCGCCGCGTTCGGGACGCACGATCGAGATTCCTGAGGTGGATCGCGGCGCGTGGTACTCGCTTTCCGCGGCAAAATCGTCCATCCTCAAGAGTCAACAGCCGTTTCTCGACGCCCTTGTAACGAAGCTGCGGGTCTCGTAAATGATTGGAAGTGCTTTGTCTGCAATCCACACAATCAATCATGGGCTTGTTTGAGACGCTCCTGCGACGCGGTCTATAGTTGTAGTGGTGCTTGCTTGCGCGTCTGGTGCAGGTACAAAAGTTTCGGCACTGACGACTAAGCGGGTTCCGAACGGGCGCGATTTCAGGAAGACTTTACAAGGTTGATAAAGAGATAGTGAATCTCCCCAACTCCATCACGCTGAGCCGGATCGCCATGATCCCGCTCCTGTTGTGGATCCTGTCGCCGCATTTTCCCTTGCAGGGACCAAATGGCGAGCAGGAGATTCTGGCTTCTGTCCTTTTCGTGCTGGCTTCGATTACCGACGGTCTCGACGGATACCTGGCGCGCAAGCGTGCGCAGATCACCACGATGGGGATGCTGCTGGACCCGATCGCCGACAAGATCATGGTGACGGGCGCGCTGATCGCACTCGTGGCGTATAACCCGCAGGTAGTGAAGGTGTGGATCGTGGTGGTCATCATTGCGCGCGAGTTCCTTATCTCGGGCCTTCGCTCCATCGCGTCGACCGAGGGGTTCACGATCCAGGCCAGCGAACTTGGCAAGCTCAAGACGGTGGTGCAGATTGTCTGCGTGGTTTCTGCCGTTCTGGCACACCGCTGGTACCAGTGGCAATTTGGCATGCTCGTGATTCCAGTGCAATGGATCGCCATCGCTGCGATCTATTTCACGGTGCTGGTCTCAACCATCTCCGCAATCGACTACTTTGCGGCCTTTTGGAAGCAGATTGACCACGCGTCGAAAGACCGGCGCAAGTCGTATGTGTTGACGCGGCAAAAGGGCACTGGAACTCAAGGCGCGAACTAGCGATTTCCCGTAAACTCCGAATCTCGAATGCTTCCCCTTCGTGACGTGGATCACGATGGTTCCGATGCGTGTGGTCTTAGGGCGCCGTAGAGTGTCGACCCGGGAAAGCGGAGCAGAGGATTAGACAGCGCGATTCGAGGGAACCGTATTCGGGGTGAAGCCGTACCTGATTTCAAGGGCGGCCATCATGATGACAGATCTGAGAGTTGCGTTTCGGAAGCTATGGAAGTCTCCGGGATTTGCGGTGACGGCGATTGTGACGCTGGCGCTGGGGATCGGCGCGAATGCGGTGGTGTTCAGCGTGCTGAATGCCGTGGTGCTGCGGCCAGTGAAAGTGCCGAATGCACAGAATCTCTACATGGTGCAGCGCTTCCAGTTTCCGTCGCAGTCGTATCTCGATTATGTGGATCTGCGGGACCGGAACCGGACGTTTGAAGGCATCGTGATGTCCGAGATTATGGGCCCGGTTGGGATAGATACCGGGGGCAGTCCGTCGACCGCCTGGCCCTACCTGGCGAGTGGAAATTATTTCGACGTCCTGGGAATTCAGCCCTACCTGGGGCGTTTCTATCACGCCGCCGATGAGCAAGGGGCGGGCAGCGCCCCCTACGTGGTGTTGAGCTATGCCTACTGGCATGGCCACTTTCATGGCGATGCGGGCGTGGTGGGGCGGACCGTGCAGGTGAACAAGCACCTGATGACGATCATTGGTGTAGCGCCTCCAGAGTTTCGCGGGACGGAGCTGTTCTTTGCCCCGGCGATGTGGATTCCGCTGGTGGAGCAGCCAACGATTGAGGGGTACGACCAGCTAAAGCAGCGCGGGAATCACGGCGCGTTTGTGGTGGGAAGGCTGAAACCGGGAGTGACCGCTGCACAGGCGACCCAGGACCTGAATACCCTCGGTGCGTGGCTCGCGAAAACCTATCCGAGTGACGACGAGGGCGTGAAGTTCACCCTGGCGCGGGCCGGGCTGATCGGGGACATGCTGGGCGGCCCGGCACGGGCGTTTATGGCGGGCCTGATGCTGCTGGCGGGGCTTATTCTGCTGGCGGCGTGCGCGAACCTGGGAAGCCTGTTTGCTGCGCGCGCGGCGGATCGTGCCAAGGAAACGGCGTTGCGATTGGCGCTTGGGTCGAAACGAGGGTTCATCCTGCGGCAGATGCTGACGGAGGCAGTCCTGGTTTCGCTGGCTGGCGGAGCCCTGGGTCTGGCAGCGGGCGTCGCGATCTTGCGCTTCCTGAGTACGTGGCAGCCCATCCCGGACACTCCGATTAATGTGCCCGTGAATCCAGACGCAGGCACATACGTAGTGGCGCTGATGCTGGCGTTGGCAAGCGGCCTGCTGTTCGGGATTGTGCCGGTGCGTCAGGTGTTGCGCGCAGATCCGTGGCAGGTGATTCGCACCGGCGCTGCAGGAGTTGGCGGCCTGCGCCGGTTCACGTTGCGCGATGTTCTGTTGGCGCTGCAGATTGCAATTTGCGCGGTGCTGGTGACGTCGTCGCTCGTAGCGGTACGCGGGCTGACGCGATCGACGCATAGCAATTTCGGATTTGTGCCGCAGAACGTGACGCTCGCGGGGACCGAACTGCATATGTCGGGCTACACCGACGAGCGGGTGCAGCAGATGCAGCGTCGCATGCTGGATGCGGCTGCAGACATTCCCGGTGCGACGGCTGTGGGCTATGTCGATCACCTGCCGCTGAGCCTGGAGGGCGGCGACTCGTTTGTGTACGCAGATAGCACCACCGATTACAGGCCTACCAATCAAGCCGCCGACGCCATGAATTACCACATCTCGCCAGGCTACATTCAGGCCGCAGGTACGAACCTGCTGGCGGGCAGGGACCTGACCATGCAGGACGATGCCAAGGCTCCCAAGGTAGCCTTGGTCAACCGTCAATTTGCGACGAAGGTTTTTGGGTCAGTGAACAAGGCGATTGGCGCGCATTTCAAGTTCAATGGCGGACAGCGCGCGGAAGTGGTGGGTGTGGTCGAAGACGGGAAATACCGGACGCTCACAGAGGACCAGCAGCCGGCAATGTTCTTCCCGTTTCTGCAACAGCAGTCGAGCAACGTCTGGCTGCTGGTGCGCTCGAACCGCGATCCGCAGGAGATTTCCGTGGCGCTGGAAAAATCTCTGCACGGGCTTGATTCGGCGATGCCAATCACCATAAGGCCATGGAGCCAGGAAATGAATACGGCCTTGTTTGCCGCACGGGTGGCGACGGTCGCTCTCGGCGTACTGGGGATGCTGGGTGCGATGCTCGCTGTAACCGGGATCTTCGGCATGGCCTCGTATACGGTGAGTAAACGGCTGCGCGAATTGGGGATTCGCATGGCGCTCGGCGCGCAGCGGAAACAGGTATTGCGGACGGCGCTTGGACGCGCCTTTATTCTGCTCTCAGTGGGTTCGGTCACCGGACTGATGCTGGGGCTTCTGGCGACGAAGGTGTTGTCGTTCATCGTCTACCAGGCCTCGCCGAACGATCCGGTAGTGTTGGGCGGCGTGGTTTTCACGATGCTGTTGCTGGGCCTGGTGGCTGCTTGGATTCCAGCGCAAAAAGCGCTGGCGGTAAATCCAGTAAACCTGATGCGGGAAGAGTGAGTTGGAATGAAATCTGCCGCGAAGATTGTCAGGCAATGAACTAGGGTGACCCATCCATGACGCAGTTTCATTGCGGCATGGGTGGGAAATGACGAACCTCAATCTTCATTCTTTCTGGGGGCGGTCCCACCCCATGAATGACTGCGATTACGTTTCTTCCGCACGACCACAAATCTGGGTTCCCCAGGTCCGGGGTCCCCAAGGACGGGTTCATGTCCTTGGGGTGGAGGTCTCGCGATTGAGACCTGGGATTGAACGAAGCGTGCCAAGTCGAGAATCCTCTCAACACATGGCCGAGTCAGGTGTGATCAGAAGCTGGCTTTGCGTTCGGGATACCAGGTTAGCTTGATGGTGGTGGTAGTGACGGTTTGCTGGCCGGGAAGATAAATCGGCGCCTTCCAGTGTTCAAGAGCGAAGTTGCCATTGATCTCGAAGTCCTTGCCAATGCGCTTGACGGCCTGAAAGTCGATGTCGTTGATGGTGGTGCCGCCTTCGATGAGTTCACCGGTGGAGGGATCAATCTGCGTGGTTGAGCCGGGGATGAAGTCTTTCGCGGCTTTTTGATTTCTCACGCTGACCTGAAGCCACTCGTTGCCGCTGAGGTGCCAGGTGATCCAGCCTTGGCCGCCCTTGTCTTCGCGGCCGATCCAGTCGCCAAAGAGCTGACCGTTGTTGGTGTAACCCTGCACTTGGATGCTCTCCCAATACATGAAGCGGCCACCATTACTGGTGCGGACAACCGGGTCGGTGTCCACGGCTTCGACGCGAACGTCGAGTTTCGGTATGCCAGGTACATGCGACAGATAGATGCCAGGGCGCCATCCGGCGCGGCGCGGCGCGTCGGCGGGAGAGATGTCATCATGCACTTCGCCGTCGGCGTAGAGGGTGAGCCAGTTGCGAAGATAGGGTAGACGATAAGAAAAGTCGAAGGTTCCGAAACGCGCGCCGGGGTCGTTGCGGCTGTTTTTCTCAGCGGCTGAAACATTGGCGAAGCTGAAGAAGCTCCTCAGGAAGCTGTGCAGAGTGATGGGGACGTGCCCCTTGCCGCCCCAGATTACGGTGCGCGAGAAGCCGAATTCCAGATTCTCGGTGGGTCGGAAGGCGACTTTTTCGACGTGGACCCATGGGTCCGCAGGAACGGTGTGGCCCTGAAGGGGGCCAACGAGGAAGTCATACGTAAACGGGCCGAGAATATAAGAGAGGCCCGGGATGTGCAGAGGCGCGACGCGATTGATGCGAAACGAATAGATATTCTCGGCGTTGTTGGAGTAGGCGAAAGAGCCGCCGAGTCCGGGCCCAAGCCAGGCATCCTGCTTGCCGAAGGAGATTTCGTTATTGAGTACATTTGCCGACACGTAGGCCTCAATGACCCGGGCGCGTGCGATCGATCCAATGGGGCCCGTGGGAATGGTGGCCTGGTCATAAGGGAGGCCAGTTGCGGGGTTGATCAACGGAACGTTGTCAACGCCGGAGAGGACTTGTGTCAGCAGGCTCGAGTAACCGGCGGCCGATGGGGCAAACTGCAACTCGCCGCGCGCATAGGCCGTGAAACGGCCGGCTGATGCGTAGCCACTTGCACCGGTGTAGTTGTTGAATCCGCCCTCGTAGGGGCGGCCGTAGTCGTTGATAATCGTCTGGCCGAGGTGAAAACTGTCATTGAGCGGGGTGCCGGTGATGGGGCGGAAGGTGGAGTAAACGGACTCAACGCGTGCCTTGCCTCTGAATGCGCGGCAAGGGCCCTGCATGTCGGGGTGAAGTTCGCGATTGAGCGCATCGTAGATTTCCTGTGCCTGGTCCAAAGCCGGGTCGTGGGAGTCCTCCGCATCGTCGATGCGTGCGCCGGCCTGTTCGACAATGTGCTCGAGGGCGGCGCGAGTCCAGGGACGCATGCCGATAAAGACTGTGTCGATGTAGCCGAGGCCGTAGAGGCGCAAGACCGCGGGATAGACCCAGCTGTCGACCGGGATGTAGGGGGAATCGAGCGCTGAGGGCTCACAGACGGGGACGGGGCGACTGGGGTCTGACGCTGTTTGAGCTGCGCTTTCGCTCGCTCCGGGTGTCTCTGCCGCGAGTGGGCCTGGATTGAAGCTGGTGAATCCTGCCAGCAAGATCGCACTTGAGATGACAGACGCAATGCCTGCGCGTTTCCTGACGATCATTTTCTCACTTTACCATTCGGGTTGGGCCGGGTCCTGCTATGTCCTCTATTACCCGGAAGATAGACAAAAATAAGGCTACAGTAATTGGACTACGGATCGAGGAATCGGATAGCCAGTTCGAGATCGCGATTGAAGGCGGCGACAATCTCGCGGTTATGCTGCTCTGGTTCGATGCCTTTGCGCTTCAGGTAGTTTCCCATGGACGAAACGGGATCGGTGGGCGGCGGAAGCTCGGCGGATGAGTCGGCCACATTTTCGCGTGCCGGGATCGATGTGTCGGGGTGAGCAAAGCATTCGAGCAACGTTGCTCCGCGGCTCTGGCGTGCGCGGATGATGGCCTCGTAAGCCACGCGATACACGGCTACAGCGTCATATGCATCGACGGCGATGGCGGGCACTCCGTGGAAGAGGGCATCAGGGCTTTTGACTTTGCGATTGACCGGAGACTCGCTGGGCTGATTTGCGCCCGCGACGTGATGGACGAAAGCAACGTGATGCACGAATACGATGGGCAGCCTTTTGGATGCAGCCGCGGCCAGAATGCTGTGCCATGACTGAATTGATGCTTCGGAGGAGGGAAGGATGGCGGCCACGATGGCGCCCTCCCTGGCGGCTTGCGCTGCAACTGCGCGCTCACGAACAGACTCGGGCCGGTGAGCTTCATCGACAGCGAGAATGTTCTTCTGTTCAAGCTCAGAAGAAGCGGGTGCCGGTTGGCAATTGAGTTGCGCGGAAGGGGACGACAGTGTCCGAAACACATTCTCGAGCGCCATACCTTTGACAAATGCGGGAAGCCAGTCTCCGGCTGCGATGCTGAGCGCGTCGTTGGGCTGGAGATCGATGGCGAGCGCGGCAGAGGTGGCTTCGCGTCCGGAGGATGCGTGGAGGTCCGAGGCGAGCTTGCCTTTCTGGAAGAGCGCACTTGCACGCTGCTCGAGCATGCGGCACTTCACCATTGCGGAGTAAATGGCGAGCAGCTTCTCATTGGAGACGAGTGAGAAGGTCGTCGGCTCGGGTGATGACTTTGCCTTGCTTTCAGGTTTTGAATTGAGGGTCTTGGCCATGGGCGAATTGTTTTGTGTTGCCGTTCTATTGACGAACTGATGTAACGGCAATTCGGTTAGATTCTACGTTGTGTAGTCGGCGTTGATGCGGATGTACTCGTGGGTCAGGTCAGTAGTCCAGAATTTGCAGGAGCCATTGCCCTGGTGGAGATGGATCGTGACGGAGAACTCGGGTTGCAGGATGTAGGTGTGGGCTGCGTCTTCGTCGAAATCGGGGGCGCGGCCGCCGTTGCGGCAGATGGGCAGCTCACCGAAAGAGATATCGATGGTTTCAGGATCGATTGCAGCGCCGGAGTAGCCGATGGCGGCCATGAGGCGTCCCCAGTTGGGATCGCAGCCGGCCCATGCGGTCTTGACAAGCGGGGAATGGGCGATGGCCTTGGCGATGCGCAGGGCATCGGCGTTTGATGCTGCGCCGTTGATGCGGAGCTCGACCACATGAGTGACACCTTCGCCGTCGGCCACAATCTGACGTGCGAGCGAAGTGCAGACCTGGGTGAGGGCCATGGCAAATTCGGAGTTGCCGTCGCCGATGACGGCGCCGCTGCCACCGGAAGCGAGTAGGAGCACCGTGTCGTTGGTGGAGGTGTCTCCGTCGACGGAGATACGGTTGAAGCTGGCTTCGATTGCGTCGTTCAGATAGCTCTGGAGTGCAGGGGATTCGATGGCGGCGTCAGAGAGGATATAGACGAGCATGGTGGCATGCGGCACAAGCTGCGGATGAATCATGCCGGACCCTTTGCAGACAGCGGCGATGCGCACTTCCTGGCGGATCTCGCCGGAGCCATCGATCTCGGGTGTGGAGATTTCAATGCGCGCGAACGCGGTCTTTTCGACAGTGTCGGTAGTGAGGATGGCTTCGGCGACTTGCTGAAAGTGATCGGACTGCGAGCCGATAGACGACGCGAGTGCGGGAAGTGCGGCAATGAGTTTTTCTGCCGGCAGCGGAACGCCGATGACCCCCGTGGAAGAAGGGAAGACTTCTTCAGGCTTGCAGGCGAAAGTATCGCCAGCGGCTTTGCAAGTGGCCCGGGCGGCGTCGATACCGGCCCGACCCACGGCGCAGTTGGCGTTGCCGGCATTGATGACAACGACGCGGACTTTGCTGCCAGTGGCGCGGAGGTGTTCCGCATCGATGAGAAGCGGCGCTGCTTTGACTCGATTTCCGGTGAACGCTGCGGCAGCGGATGCGGGTGCGTCGGCAACGATAAGCGCAAAGTCAGCGCGGCCGCTCTGCTTGAGACCGGCCTTGACCGCTCCGAAGCGGAAACCGCGGGGAATGACAAATTGAGAGAGGTCACTCATCGATTTTTGAATCTTGGCGGGATCATGCGTGTCGGGCCGTCGCCGAATTAGAGAAGCCAATCCATTTAATCTAACAAATGAAGGCGCACGCGGAGGATGGATGACTGAGAGCCGGAACGAAGAAGCGGCTGGCAGTGACGAGCAGTTTCTGGAACTGGTCCATGTGAACGTGGCGCGCGGCGATCGTATTGTGCTGCACGATGTCAATCTGTCGATTCGCGCCGGCGAGCATGTTGCGATTCTGGGGCCGAATGGGTGCGGCAAATCCACGCTGATTTTTACCATCGCCTGTCAGATCTATCCCATCGTGCAGCCGGGGATGCAAGTACGCATCTTTGGGCGCGAGCGCTGGGACTTGGCGCAGCTGCGCAAGCATTTTGGCATTGTGGCGGCGGGGCTGATGGGCACAGAGCTGCCAGGTGAGCGGACCGCGGTTACGACGGGATTGGACGCGGTGATTGCAGGTTTTTTTTCGGCTTCGACCTTGTGGCCGAATTTGCATGTGACGGAGGAGATGCGCGAGCGCGCGGTGGAAGCGCTGGAACGGATTGAGGCTGGACACCTGGCGAATCAACTGGTGGGCGAGATGTCGGCCGGCGAGAAGCGGCGAATCCTGATTGCGCGGGCGCTGGTGCACCGCCCGCGTCAGCTCTTGCTCGATGAGCCTTCGAATGCACTGGATTTGGCAGCGCAGCGTGACCTGCGGGAGACGCTGCGGCGGCTGGCCAAGGAGGGGACGGGGCTGGTGCTGGTAACGCATCATCTTGGGGATATTCTGCCGGAGATCGAGCGCGTGATCCTGATGCATGGGGGACGAATTGTGGGCGATGGGCCACGTGCGAAAATGCTGACGGCACCGAAGCTGAGCAAACTCTTCAACACGCCGGTGCGGATCGGGCGGGATGAAGAGTGGCTGCACAGCTGGTAAAACCAGTGAACGGTGGTGGCGCTTTACATTGCACCTGAGCCACTGTCGGGTTTGGCGCCGGGGAGGCGTTTGCGAAGCAATGCGATCTGGCCGGTGTGGTGGGCTTCGTGTTCGCAGACGTGGAACCACTTGCACAGGTTGTTGGTCGGTCCCCACGGCCAGCCTTTGTCCGCGGCGAGGAACCATGCGTCATCCTTCGTGCGGAATTCGGCGAGGGTTTTCTCGCGGACTTCGTGCAGGATGTTGACGTAGTAATCGCGGTCGTGACCCTTGATGGTGGCGCGGCCGGCGTCGCCGAGGTTCATGGCGGGGTCCCACTTCTTCTTGATGTCTTCAGACCACGAGTCCCATTTCATGCCGTCGAAGGTATTCATCTGGTAGTAAGTCTCGGCGGCAGCGAGGTGGAGCATGAGAGCGCCAATGGTGTTGGCGTTCTTGTCGAACAGATAATCAAGATCGGCCTGCGTCAGCTTCTCGGTCGCGCGGAGTACCCCGTTCATCTCACGCATCCAGGTTAGCTGCGAAACGAAGGTGCCGATCTGCGGCGAGTAGCCGGGCAACGGGCCGAGCATGTTGGGGCTGCTGGTGTCGGCGTATGCGGTATCGGGGAGGGCCTCGCAGAATCCAACAGCGAGGGCGGCGGCACCTGCGCCGACGAAAGTCCTGCGGGTGGTGAGCGGGTTGGCGGGTAATACTTCATGGCGGCTCATGGTGCTAATCACCTCCGAGAAAACAAATGGCCTGTCGGCGCGTGGGCGTGCCGGAAGGCCAGTTTACAGGAACGAGGACGTGGCGAAGTCTTGCATCCAGGGGCAAATGTCAGGGCTGCACGGATTTCAATTCTGATGGAACATTGTGTGCTTCGTGGTCATCTGCGGGTTTGGCAGTGAAGATCGCAGCTCCGAGACACAACGCGATGAGAAGTTCGGTGATCACCGGAGCAGAGAAAAAGAACGCGTAGGAGTTGAGAGCCATGGCGAGATAGCCCAGAAGGAACATGGCCAGGACCGGACGGAGTCGCGCGGCGTCGTACTTTGCCATCGAGGCCAGCAGCCACAGGATGGCGGCATCCATGGTGAGGAAAATGGTCAGGCACAGGCCCATGCCGCGATAGAAGTCGGCGTAGCTGTGCGTGGCGCCGAAGAACTCGAAGCGCTCGCGCATGGTTGCTGCGACCATGGTGGCTGTGCCGGGCGCAGGCTTGCCAAACACGCCGCCGATGGTATGCAGGATGGAGTGAATCAGCGTGAGGATGGATGCGATGCGCAGGTAGAGGACGGGTTTCATAATGTCTCCGATCTGATCGCAGCGAATTGGACTGGGTTCGCTGGATCGGCGAACCCAGTCGAGTATGCAGCGTTAGACTGTTTCGATCCGCTTGGCGAAGCTCTCCAGAATTCCCGACCAGGCTCCGGGTCCATCGAAGAGGGCGCGAAGTTGCTCGGCGCCTTCGCCATGACGCTCGATCTTACGATGTTCAAGTTCAACGAGTGTGCTACCGGGGCCTTCGGAGCGAAAGCGAATCTCGACCTCGCTGGCCTTGGACATGTCGCCATCGAAGGTCCAGTCTGGCGAGTCGTGGCCGGGGCCGACGTGCCAGGAGAGGCAGACAGCATTGGGCGGATCCCATTTCAGGACCGTACCCCAGTCGCACTGAACGCCTTCGACGTTGCGCTCATACCATCGGCCGCCAACGCGTGGCTCGATGAAGATTGCTTCAAAGGGCGTTTTGCCGATGTGATGCGTTTCGGGCCACCAGGTCTCCATCTGTTCGACGAAGACGGAGAAGGCGCGCTCAATGGGAGCTTTGACGCGAATGCTCTTAAACACTCTTAGATCGAGTTCTTCTGCCTGGTTTGCCATGACGACCTCCTCCGGTGGGTTTTTCTGCGGTTTCCTGAAAGGCGCTGAGCGCCCGTGTCCACATTTGATCGAAGTGCGTGCGCAGACGGGCCACGCCCTCGGGGTCGAGCCGGTAGAGCCTGCGCGTTCCTGTTTTGGTGTCAGTCACGAGGCCCACATCCTTCAGCACTTTAAGGTGCTGCGACACTGCAGGACGCGTTACGGGGAGCGTTCGTGCTAGCTCGTTGACGGCGATGGGCCCGGCCGAGAGCTTTTGGAAGATCGCCATGCGGGTTGTGTCGGCGAGAGCATCGAGTCCGGCTTGAAGGTAAGCGTCCACTGACGGTAAGTTAGCACGAACCATTGCGATGTCAAGAGCGATTTTTTTGATTTCGTGAAGAGCGCCTTGGTTCGGAAGCGCCAGCAAACGAATTAAAAGGCTTATAACGGGACAGAAATCCGCTCGATCCGTCCGTCACAGGCCTTCTGCGATCTGTATTCAGCCGTGCTACCATCTCGGCTAAAGGCTGCGTGCGCAGCTCCCCACACGGAGGTCCCGATGAGCCCATTGAATAGGCGCGATTTTCTGAAGACCACGATAGCCGCAGGCGCCGTTGCCGGCGTGGGCGCATTGCCACTGCATGCGACGCGGCGCACGACGACGGATATTGTGACACTGGGCAATTCCGGAATGAAGGTAACCCGGCTGGCGTTCGGCACCGGCAGCAACAATGGGCATGTGCAGGCCGCGCTGGGGCAGAAAGAGTTCTCGCGGCTGATTGCTTACGCTTACGATCGAGGAATTCGGTTCTTTGAGACAGCTGAATCGTATATGACTCCTGGGATGCTCGGCGAAGCGCTGAAGCCCTACCCGCGCGACAGCTATCAATTGATGAACAAGGTGACAACGGATTCCAGTGTCGACCCGCAGAAGCGGTTTGACGAGATGCGCCGCATTTCGCAGACGGAGTATTTCGACATTATGTTGCTGCACTGGCAGCATACCGGCGACTGGATGGCCGAGACCAAGAATTGGCAAGACGGGATGCTTCAGGCCCAGTCAAAGCAGATCATTAAGACGCGTGGAGCATCAGTGCACGGGTTGCCGGCGCTGCGGCAGGTCCCGGGGAATAAGTTCCTCGAAGTTGCGATGATCCGCATGAACCACAAGGGTACGCGCATGGATGCACCGGTTGGGGAAGACGCGGACAATCCAAGTGTCGTTCCGGAAGTTGTTGCCCACGTCAAGCAAGTGAAGAGTGAAGGTATGGGTGTCATCAGCATGAAGCTGGTGGGCGACGGCGCCTTCACGCGCCACGAAGACCGCCAGGCTGCGATGCGGTTCGCATTCCAGAACGCTGGCATTGATTGCGCTACCGTGGGGTTCAAAAGCACGCAGGAGATTGACGAAGCCATCGACAACATGAACCTGGCTCTGGCATAGCGGAGCAACGGACGTGGCAACGGCGCGCGGCAAGCTGAATAAGTGCTTCACGGCGAAGCTGGAGAAGAGTCCCAGCAAAGGCGGATGGACTTACGTCGTCTGGCCCGAGTCTGCGGAGTTTTTTGGAACCCGCGGGTTCGTGAAGGTGCGCGGCAAGGTGGACGGCGTTCCGTTTCAAAGCTCGTTCATGGCGTTGGGAGACGGCAGGCACAAGCTGCCGGTGAAGGAAGAAATCCGCAAGCAGATTCGGAAAGGCGTCGGCGACAGCGTGAGCGTGTTGCTGGAGGAGCGCGTCTAGACGCAATTCTTTGCCGGCGGCGATCGTGAATCGTATGGCCCTCGCTTGAAGAGCTTGTCGCGAACCTTGGTTGCCAATTCCATCGCATGAGCGAATCTGATTAACTAAACGGGCGAGCATTTCGCGGCTCTCCGGAGTTCTGTTTGCAACCATCAAATACGACAAGATCCAATGCCCTGGCTCGAAACGCCGGGATTGATTTTCTGCGCGGGCTCTCGATTCTCCTGGTTCTGCTGAATCATATTGGGCTTCGGATTCGGCTAACTGAGGGAATTCCGGGCGCTCATTTGCCGCGAGAGTTGCTCAACGACCTGAATTTCAACGGATCGGAAGCGGTCTACATTTTCTTCGTTATCTCCGGGTTTCTGATTACATCGAATGCCCTGATCCGCTGGGGAAGCCTCGGAGCTATCGAGTTGCGGGGGTTTTATGTGCGGCGTGCCGCTCGCATTTTGCCGTGCCTCGTCACGCTTGTCGCCGTACTTGCGGCGCTGCATCTTTTCGGCGTGCAGGATTACGTGATCAAGCGGGCGGGACAGTCGTTGCAGGGGGCCGTAGGTTCTGCGTTCGGGCTGTATCTGAACTGGTATGAGGGCCGCACTGGCTACCTGCCTGCGAATTGGGATGTGCTTTGGTCGCTGTCGATCGAAGAAGTTTTCTATCTTGGCTTTCCGCTGATGTGCGTGCTGTTGCGCAAGGCGTGGCTGGTGGCGCCGGTCATGGCGCTGCTGGCCCTGTCGCTGCCATTTTCGCTGGCGGCAATTGTCGGCAATCCCATCTGGAAAGAGAAGGCATATCTGCCGGGGATGGCGGCAATCGCGATGGGGGTGCTGGGTGCGATTGTCGCAAAACATTTTCGACCGCGCGGAAGGAAAACGGTCCTGCCGTTCTACGTTGTAGGTGCAGGCGGAGTGGTTGCTGTGCTGGGGTTTGAAGAACAGCTTTGGCGCTTGTTCGGAAACGGCACAATTCTGTTACTGACATTTTCAGCCGTTTGCCTGGTGCTTGCGTTTCACTGGAGTGCGGCCGCGGGAGCGCCACCGCGGATGATCGGCCTGGGGTGGATGTGCTCGCTCGGGCGGCTGAGCTATGAGATTTACCTGACACACATGTTTGTGGTGATCGCAATGTTGCACATCTTTCGGGGCGTTGGAGCGAGCCTGTGGTGGGGCGTGTTGTGGTATGTGCCGACAATCGCGCTCTGCTGGGTTCTGGGATGGGCGGTTGCTCGGTTTTTCTCCGGACCGTGCGATTGGAGAATCCGTCAGAGGCTTCTAAAGCCGAAGATACTGAACGCCCCCTCTGTTGTCCCTACGGAGGCCTAGTGTTTTCCATGATCATAGATCGAAGGGCAAGGTTGACGATTTTACGTTTCCGGGTTAGCGTGAAGCTACACGGGAAAGGAGGTTGATCCAGCCTATGCAAAATGACTGTTCCAGTAGTTTCTTACGTGAGGTGACTGAGGCCTAGGGCATCGCGCCCGAACCAATTTAAAGAAATGTAGTCAGACCGAAGCCGATTGCTCTCATCCGGCGCGACCATCAAGAAGCGACGGATCTGCAAAGAGCTAAGGCCTGCTCTCTTTCTTGAAATCAGAAGACCCCAGATTTGCCCCGGCGGATGAGAACTACCGGCCGGGTCACTGGCTGTTTCGCGGAAGCGCGATGGCCTTAGTCCAATCCCAACAGATCACCGGCAGCGGCCTGGGAGGTATCCCGGGCCGCTGTTGCGTTTGGGGCCAGATTCGCCAGATAAACGGAACGCGGACCGTTTCGATGTTCGTCGCTTCTGTTCCGCCAAAGCTCTCCGCTACAATTCCAGAACATTCCCCGCGCCGATTGAAATTGAAGCACGCGCAGAAAGTGTTTTCCCTAATGGCGAATCGCAGGGTTGGCTTGTCTCCCCACCTTCATAAGGTGGCTGTGGGTTTGCTGGTGCTGGTGGCTTGCGCCTGGCTGCGTGCCCAGACCGGCGAGGCCTACGGCATCGTCGAGAGCAAAGATGTGATGATTCCGATGCGCGACGGTGTGAAACTGGCGGCGGACATCTATCAGCCCGCGCGAGACGGGCAGGCGGTGGATGGGAAGTTTCCGGTGCTGATGATGCGGACCCCGTACAACAAGGAGAGGGCCGGTTTCAATGCCAATGCCTTCGTGCCGCATGGTTACGTGCTGGTGCTCGAGGATGTGCGCGGCCGTTACAAGTCAGAAGGGCACTGGCTAGCGCTGGCGACCGATCCCGAGGATGGATTCGATACGACCAAGTGGATTGGGGCACAACCGTGGTGCGATGGAGGCATCGGCACGTTCGGCTCATCGTATGCGGGCGCGACGCAGCATGCGATGGCGATTGCGAATGCGCCGTTTGTGAAGGCGATGGTGCCTCGGAACGCGATGTCGGACTTTGGTCAATACGGCGTCCGGCACAACGGCGCGTTTGAGCTGCGGTTCTTTAACTGGGTATTCACCCTGGGAAACGCAACGGGAACGCCGGATGATCTGGTCGCGGCGAAACGGGCGGCCTCTGATCCGGCAGCCGCGAAAGCACTCGTGAAGCTGGGCGACGATGTGCAGCAGTATGTTCGTAACCTGCCGTTGCGGCCGGGGACCACTCCGCTGAAGCTTGCGCCGGACTACGAGAAGTGGCTGATCGAGGCGATGAGCCATGGCGACTACGACGATTTCTGGAAGAATGCCGGCTCCAGCGTGGTAGATCATCTGGCGGAGTACAAAGATGTGCCCGAGTACCACACAACCGGATGGTATGACTCGTGGGGCCTGCAGGTGGCGAATCTGAACTTTGTGCAACTGCGGAAGTCGAAGAAGAGCTTGCAGCGGCTGATCGTCGGGCCGTGGATCCATAGCAGCGAAAATCTGAACTACGCGGGTGAGGCGCAATTTACCGAAGATGCGGCGCTCGACCTGACAGCATTTCATCTGCGCTGGTTCGATCATTTCCTTAAGGGCGTCGACAATGGCGTGGATCGCGAGCCCCCGGTGCGCATTTATGTAATGGGCGGCGGCGATGCGCATAAGACCGCCGAGGGACGCATCTTCGTGGGTGGCCGTTGGCGTGAGGAGCAGGAGTGGCCGCTCGCGCGCACCGTGTACACGCCGTACTACCTGCATGCGAAGGGCGTGTTGTCGGCGGAAGAGCCGGCGGAGGATGCGCCGATTACTTACCAGTTCGATCCGAAAAATCCGGTGCCGACGATCGGCGGGAATGTATCGTCGCAGGGAACGCTGATGTTTCAGGGTGCAGCGGATCAGCGTTGTCGCGCGGACTTCTGGCTCTGCACAGATACGCGCCCGCTTTCGGCGCGCAACGATGTGGTAGTGTTTCAGACGCCCCCGCTTAATAAGGACATCGAAGTGACGGGCCGCCTTGTGGTCAAGCTGTGGGCTTCGTCCGATGCCTTGGATACAGACTTCACGGCGAAGCTGGTGGATGTTTATCCGCCCAATGGAGATTTTCCCAGCGGCGTGGATCTGAATATTGCCGACAGCATTGTGCGGGCGCGCTATCGCAGCGGGCCGGGTAAGGCTGAGCTGATGAAGCCGGGCGAACCGTACGAATTCACGATTGAGATGTATCCAACGTCACTGGTATTCAAGAAAGGGCATAGCATCCGGCTCGATATTTCGAGCAGCAATTTCCCACGGTTTGATGTAAACCCGAATACCGGCGAGCCGCTGAATGACAACCGGCGGACGCAGGTAGCGCACAACACGATCTACCTGGACGCAAAGTATCCCTCGCAGATCATTTTGCCTGTGATTCCGGCGGAGGGCGTGAACTCGGCGGCAGCAAAATAGGGGCGAACCAACAAACCGCCCGTATTTGGCATCACAACCTCTGTCTGTGAGTACAACACGCACTCGAGAAAGAGGATTGAACACATGCCCCAGCAGAAGAATGGCCAGCAGAACGATAAACCTGTAAAAGATCTGATCAACGCGCTGAATGAAGACCTGGCGCGGGAATACCAGGCGATCATCGCTTACACCGTCTACAGCAATGTGCTGAAGGGCGCGCAGTGGATGAACATCGCGGGCGAGTTGAAGAAGCATGCCGCCGAAGAATTGCAGCATGCCTTGATCATTGCCGACCAGATCGACTACCTGGGCGGGATGCCAACGGCGACCCCGAAGGAAGTGAAGCTTTCAGAAAAGCCGGAAGAGATGCTGCGGTTCGATCTGGATAACGAAACGGTGACGATCAAGAACTACCGAGAGCGCGTGAGACAGGCAGAGGCGCTGGGACACTACGCCCTGGCCGAGCAGTTGCGCACGATCATCTCGCAGGAGCAGGAGCACCAGCACGACCTGGCTACGGCTTTGGGGATTGATGTGCCGAAAGTGCTGGGGCAGGGAGCCTGACCGGTCTCCCGGGCCGGATCTCAGGCATATTTTAATTGAAATCGCTGAACCAAACTCTCAGGCTCTTTTCCGCGCCGCCTCTTCGTAGACTGTGACATACTCGCGAGCGGGTTTGTCCCAGCTGAAGTTCTGCGCCATGCCATTCTGCATCAGTTGGAGCCATTGCTTCTTGTTGTAGAAGGCGCCGAGCGCGCGATCGATCGCGTCAAGCAATGCCTGCGCTTCATAGGCCACGAACTTGAACCCGGTGCCGGTATTGAGGTCGGGATTCCATTCTTCTACTGTATCTTCGAGTCCTCCAGTCGCGCGCACTACTGGCACGGTTCCGTATTTGAGCGAATAGATCTGGTTTAATCCGCAGGGCTCAAAGCGGCTGGGCATGAGAAAAATGTCGGCGCCGGCTTCAACTTTGTGGGCGAGGGCCTCGTCGTACCGAATCTGAACGGCGAAGCGGCCTGCGTTGGCAAAGGCAAAATCGCGGAAGAACTTCTCGTAGTACGGCTCCCCGGTTCCAAGTGCGACGACAGCTACGTCGCGCTCTGCCAGGCGGCCGGCAATCTGTTCGAGCAGATCGAAGCCCTTTTGTGAAGCGAACCGGGAGCAAATGCCGATGACGGGCGTGTGTTCGGAGACATCAAGACCGAACGCGTGAAGCAAATCCTTGCGGCAGTCGCGCTTGCCGGCGAGATTGGCGGGCGTGTAGTGAGCAGCTAGATTGCCGTCGGTTGCAGGATCCCATTCGGTGTAATCCACGCCGTTCAGGATGCCAAAAAGATCGGCATGTCGCTGACGGAGTGCGCCGTCGAGGCCGGTTCCGAACTCGGGAGTTTGGATCTCTTCCGCGTATGTTCGGCTCACCGTAGTGAGCGCGTCGGCGTAGACAACGCCGCCCTTGAGAAAGTCGAAGGTGTTGAAGTGTTCGAGCTTGTCGTAGGTAAAGATATCCCAGGGGAGCAGCAGTTGTTCGGTGGTCGCGGGCGGAAACCATCCCTGGTATGCGGCGTTATGAATCGTCAACACGGTGGCGCAATGCTTGAGTACAGGGTCGGCGCTGTAAACGGTTCGGAGTAGGACGGGAATCAGCGCAGCCTGCCAGTCATGCACATGGAAGACGTCGGGCACGCCAAGAATCTTGGCTGCTTCGAGGACCGCCCGGCAGAACAGGCCGAAGCGCTCCGCGTTGTCACCGTAGCTGTCGCCATTATTTCCATAAAGATCTTGGCGATCAAACATTTCCGGGCAGTCTACGAAGTAGAACTTTACCCCGTCGCGTTCGCCGCCGTCCACGATCCCGGCGAAGCGGTTGCCATGTGGAAACGGGATGGTGATGGATCGGATTGCAAATTTTAGCTCCCCCGAGAGCTGTGGACGAACTGCAGCATAAAGAGGCAGATAGACGGTAACCTCGTGACCCAGCTTTATGATTTTCTTTGACAACGCACCTACCACATCGGCGAGTCCGCCCGTTTTCACGAACGGGACGGATTCAGACGCTGCAAAGACAATCTGCATCCTTCTCCTCCTGACTCCATGCTGCCCTTGAAATTGAGTCGGTCTTCTCAAATCGGACTGAGGCCAACCGCCAAGTCTACACGCTCATCCTTTGACGCTTGTTTTCGGATCAAGGATTCCGCATCTCCTTGTGTCCAAGGATCATCTTTCACCCATGCCCGCTTCCAATGCTGGTTCTAATGTTGCCGGCGCGACCGAAACTCCTCGATTCGATGCTCGCGAGGCGCTTCTCGACAATCCGATTTTGAATGCATTGCTCACGGAGCATCGGAAATTCGCGCTCGGCGATGGAGTGGCTCGTCGCTATCCGGCGGCGATCGGTCCGCTGGCGGGCACTCCGGATCAGTCGTTGGATAGCTACAAAGCGCTGCGGCGGCTGGCGGGTGGGGGAGGCTTGCTCGGTCTTTTCCTCGCTAGTTCGCCGGCGCTTCCAGAAAGGTGGAGTCTGTTTCGGGGCGGGATTCTTGTGCAGATGATCTGCCGGAAACCGGTCTTTGACAGCGTGCGCTCGCTTGCAACAGATTCGGAACTCCGGAGACTTGCCAGCAGCGATGTTCCGGCGATGATGGAACTCGCCAAGCTGACAGAGCCTGGGCCCTTCCGCGAGCGCACCATCGAGCTGGGCAATTTTCACGGCGTTTTCGAAGGTGAGCGACTGATGGCCATGGCGGGGCAGCGTATACGGGTGCCGGGGTTCGTCGAAGTAAGCGCCGTGTGTACGCATCCTGATATGCGCGGGCGTGGACTTGCCGGCCTGGTGATGCGCGAGGTGATGCGCGAGATTGTCGAAGAGGGCAGCACGCCCTTCCTCCACGCATTCGACGACAATCCCGCCGTCGGACTCTATGAGCAACTCGGCTTCGCGCGGCGCCGCAGCTTTCATCTGGCAGTCATCAAGAACGAGGAGTAGAAAAAGTGGAAGATCTGAAGAGAGTTTTCCACGAGGGAGCATTCCGCATATCTGCAATTCTGGCGTTGCTTGCCCTCGCTGCATTTTCAACTTCAGCACAGCAGCCAAAGGGCAAAGATCCCTTGCTCGATCGTCTGACCGGCAGTTGGATTCTTCAGGGCACCATCGCAGGACACGAGACAACGCACGATATCGAGTCCGAATGGGTGCTGAACCATGAATACCTCCGGCTTCACGAGACATCGCGCGAGAAGAACGTGCAAGGCCAACCCGCATATGAAGCGATCGTCTTGATTGAATGGGACGAATCCTCGAGCGAATATAAGTGCCTGTGGCTCGACTCGACCGGGGGCGGCGGCCTCTCAGCCCCTATTGCCCAAGGCAAACGGGGCAATGACGAAATCGCGTTCTTGTTTCGGGGCAAAGATAAGGACAGCGGCGTCCACACAACATTCACTTACAGCAAAGCTGCCGACTCCTGGAACTGGTTATCGATAACGAAGTCGGCGGTAAGCTAACGTCTTTTGCGCGAGTGAAACTCACGAGGAAATAGCAACTAAGCAGGATTATCCGGCGAAAACTGCCCAGCGCAACCGTTACCAAAGAGAAAGCCTTATAGCTGCAAAAACATCGTGTTCGGCGCACTTTATTCCCTTTGCGCGTGGATCGTCTTCTATAGGGCGGCCGAGAATGCAGAAGATATTCGGCCTGGTCGGCTACCATCGATTCGTGCCGCCCAAATCCAGGCTCGGTCAGAATTTTCTTCGCGATCAGCAGGCGATTCGCCGCATCGTTGCCGCATTGGGCGACTGTGGCGACCGCACTGTCGTTGAGATCGGCCCGGGGATGGGAGCGATTACGCGGGAGTTGGCTTCGCGAACGGGAAAGGTGTTGGCGCTTGAGGTTGATCGTGAACTGGCAGCCGGGCTTTCGTCTGAGTTTTCAGGCGTGGGGGGAAAGGGTTCTAGCGCTGCAGGGGCAAACGTCCAAGTAGAAATGGTCGACGTGCTCTCGTTCGATTTTGCGGCGGCTTCGGTTGCAGCCGGACAGAGGCTCATTGTTGCCGGGAATTTGCCGTATTACATTACGTCGCCAATTCTGCTCAAGCTGGCCGAGAACGCCGGCGCGCTGGATCGCGCCGTGCTGATGGTGCAGCGCGAGGTGGCCGATCGGGTTACGGCGGAGCCTGGATCGCGCGATTTTGGGCTTCTATCGGTGACAGCGCAGTTGCATGGGCCTGTCGAGCGGCTGTTCACGCTGCCGCCAAGCGCGTTCTCGCCGCCGCCGGAGGTGCACTCGACAGTCTTTCGCTGGCGATTTGCTCCGCGATTCGACGAGCTTGAAGTGGATCGCGAGCCTTTCTTGAAATTCTTGCGACAGGTGTTTGCATTGAAGCGCAAGACACTGGCCAACAATCTGCGCGCAGCGGGTTTGGACGCAGCAATCGCTCTGCAGGCACTCTCCAACGCTGGAATCGATTCAAAGGCCCGCGCCGAGTCTATCTCCGTCGAATCGCTTGCTGCATTGTGGAGAGTTCTAAAAGCAGGAGGAGCCACTCCGTCGAACGAAGTGGCTCCCGCAGTTGTCTGAGCTTAGATGAAGCTAGTGATGGCCTCCGCCTCCGCCTGCCGGCGCTCCACCACCGCCACCAGCGTGGCCGCCCCCGCCCCCACCACCGCCGCTGACGTGGCCTCCGCCGCCTCCACCGCTCGGCACGTGGCTTGAGGTGCTGCCGCTTGGGTAGGAATATCCGCGGGTTGGTGTAGTAGCGTGATAACCTCCGCCCGCCGGCGCGGTCCATGTGCCGGCGTGACTCGTTCCCGAGTTAGCCCATGGGACATAGCCAGTTCTCCCCCCGGTTCCGGGATTGCCATAGCCCGGATTGGACCCTCTAAACCCGGAAGCAGCGGATGGGTTGTACGTGGGCCGAGGCGACAGGGGCTTAAGCGGCTCGATTGTGTTGCCGGCGACGGTCATAGGTCTTCCCACTACGTGTGCAGGATTCACACTCGGAGAACTGGGAATGCGATTAACCGCAATGACCGGATTGGGCTGATAGAAGCCGCCGTGTCGGATGGGTTCGCCCGGATGGACCGGCGTACCGTGTGGACGATGCGGCGGCTGATAGCGTACTGGCCGATTGCCGATATTCCAGCCCCACCCGCCGGTGACCCACCAGGGATAGCCATACCCAGGGGTCCAACCCCAGCCGAACGCGTCATAGTAATTCCAGTAGCCGCTCGAGTAAGGCAGGTAACCCCATTGTTCACAGGAAACCCAGATGTAGCCGAACTGTGGCGTCCACACCCAGTTGCCACAACCATAAGGATCCCAGCTTCCTGAAGCGGCTTCGGCAGGAGACCATACGTAACCCTGTCCCGGAACGTTGTACCAGTTGCCGTTGGCGTCGAGATCGCCCCAGGCTGGGTTGTTGCTGTTGGGCGCGCTGCCGCTGGCTGCGGTCCTGGCGGCTCCCTGCGACGACAATTCCTGATCGCGGTCTGCATTCCAGGCATCCCAGGAATCGGGTTCAATGGTTTCCGCGAGGTTGTAAAGATTGGGGTCGGTTGCGTTGAGGGCGAGGCTTTCGCCGCCGCGCAGGTCGAGGGAAAGGGTGTTCCCGCGATCCAGATGAACATTGCCGGAGAACACGGCAAGTTCCCCCGGAGGGTTGTCGAGACTAATCCGCAGCACCGTAAATCCGCTGGCGGTTACCGCGCTTTCGCCAAAGTGCACAACCATCCCGCTGGCCGATGTGTCGCCCTGCAACTCGAAGTAAGCCAAGCCAGTCTGGAGAAGCAATTCTGCTTTGCTGGCTCCGCCATCCTGCCGGAGCGCCGCGACCTTGAGGGAACTGTTAGGCGAGATACGGACGACACTGCCGTCATCAAACTGCAACTCGGCCTTGCCATCGTCCTTGGCCGTGATCTCGGTTCCCTCGAACACGGGAGTATTGGCCAACGCCGGGTCGGCGATGATCTGGTTGCCTTGTGAGAGCTGTACGTCGCCCTCCACAAAGCTAAGGCGGGCGGCCCGCACGTTTGGATCGGGCTGTTGCTGCGCATTGAGGGCATCGGTTCCCGCCAAAAACAAAGCCAGCCCCAGTACGCCGGCGGCTGGCCTGAACCAAACCTTGTGTAATCTATTCATTGAGCCCCCACCCTTTCCCCTTCGCCTCCGATGGAAGATTTCGCATCGCGAGGAGCCCACACCTATTCAGACAGTAGGAATACATGAAAAGTCGCGCCCAAGACACTCTAATTACAATTGTTCAGCTGCCGGAGCGTGCCAGCAACATCCGGGCCCTCTTTCTGACTCTCTCCAGGACGTGAGGATCATCTTCGAGTCGCTCCAGAATGTCTCGAATTGCACAAATCTGCTGCAGACGGCCATCGTCTGAGGCCTCCACAACGAACTCCATGGCTTTATCGAGGCCGAGCGGATCGTGTTGTAACAGCAATTCAAGCCGCGCGCCTTCGATCAGGGTCGATCCTACTGCGACGAGGGAATCTCCCAGATTCTGGATTTCCCTGTTGGACGAGTAGTTGAACTCACACCCACCCTCTCCATCGGGACCACTGTAGCTGATCTTCTTCCATCCTTGAAATGCGACTTTCAGGTGGCTTTCGCACTTGCCGCTCAGTATGCGGTTGTTGCGCACAGTTTGGAAGACGTGACTGGCGAATTCGCCGCTCAGAGTCACATCGCGGTCCACCCTTGCGGGAAGGATCGTTCCGTTTTCATCGTCTGGTTTGTTGCCGCCCTCGGCGTGAAAATGACCGGTGCCATCGGGGTGAAGTACAAGAGTCCATTGCGCGGGGTATAGTCCGGGATTGGAGAAGTCGACCCGAACCACGGCCCCGGAATCTGCGCGCGCAGGCAGTGCGACCAGCAGCGCCACCAGGGCGAACCACGCAATCTTCACCGCCGGCCCTCCTGAAGAGCAATCGTCTGCGCAGTATGAAGGTGGCAGATGGCAATCGCCAGCGCATCTGCGGCGTCGGCTGGTTCGGGCAGTTCCGACAGGTTAAGAAGCCGGGCAACCATGAATTGCACTTGTTCCTTCTTTGCCAGCCCGTAGCCCACAACTGACGACTTTATACTGAGCGGCGCGTACTCTGCCACCGGCAAGCCACACTGTGCCGCGGCCAGCAAAGCGACTCCGCGCACCTGTCCAAGCTTTAGCGCCGACTTTGCATTGACTGAGTAAAAAACTTCTTCAATCGCAACGACTTCCGGCCGCCACCGTTCAAGCTCCGCAAAGAGGGCGCGATGTACCTCGGCGAGCCTTTCGGACGACGACAGTGTTTTGGGGAGGCGGATGGCGCCGTACTTTTTGCAAACGATGCAGGACAGTTGGCCGGAATCATCCGAATCCACCACGCCGAACCCGGTAATCTCGGTTCCACAGTCGATGCCGAAGACGCGCATTTGCCTGCAGTTTAAACCCCGCACCCCTTCCATGGCTCCGGCTAATGCAGGTTGAACGAGCCTCGAACTCGAGGCTCGAAGCCGGCAAGAGCGGAATCCGAGTGCGAGTTCAACTGGGGCCGGAAGCTTCGTCCTTCCGGACTCAGGCGGAGTGCAACCGGCGGGATTTTGCTGAAGAGACTCTTACGTGCAGGTTGGCCAGCGCTTCCCCGACCCGCTCATTCCAGCGAAGGCGACTGGACCGATTATCTGCAATAACGCGGTCGAAACTGGTGAATCGAAGGGCATGTTCACCAAGAAATTCTTCTAGCTTGCTCTCCAGAGCGGGAGTTGCCGTATTGGCATGAATGCAGATGGTCCAGAGCCCGCGTTTCTTTCTGACCGGCTCCCAAAGCTGCTGCGGAATCCACAGGACATCGTCGCGCAGGAAGGGGCGCTGCGCGAAACCATCGGATAAGGTTCTGAGACCTTCGCTGGCAAGGGCACTGAGCGTGCATCGATCAAATCCGTGGCGAGGGGCTACGAAAAGATGCGGACTTAGTCCGTTTTCGCGAAGGATTCCGAGTCCTGAACGAATCCATTGCCGCTGCTGTGATTCTTCGACGCCTGCGAATTCGGTCTCCTTGTGAAGCCTGAGGAGGGGCTTGCCATGGCTGGCGCAGAAATGACGATAGCCATGCATGGCGATGGTGGCTCCGGCTGCTTCGAACGATCGCATCCGATCCCAAAAATGGGGATCAGGATCCTGAAGTTTGAGGCCAGGATCCTGGTTATCTGGGATTACAGCAAGAATTGGCTTTATTTCATAGCGCTTGACGATGGAAAGGAAACGCTCGCATCGGGCACTCAACATGGTCGGACATAAGTCATCGAAGCGGATAAGGTATTGAGCTGGATTTGGAGTCATCTCAGCGGGTGGCATCTTTCTCTTTTACGCGAGTCAATCGCGCACCGCGAAACTGAGATGAGGGTCGCCGTGCAGACGCAATCAACCATCACGAGCCGAGCGCTTCATCGATCGTGGCTGCGGTGGGAATGAGCGTATCGACCTTGGTGAATTTGAAGAGCTGAATGACGTTCGGGTTCGGTCCGACGGCGATGACGCGGATTCCCTTGTTCCGGCAACTAATAAAGTGGCTGACGATCGTTCCCAAGGCAGAGGAGTCCATTTGCGGGACTTTGGAGATATCGAAGATGTGCAGCGTGGGTGTCTCTGCACCGGGGGCCGGCTTGAAGTCGAAAATGTTTCCCAGGGCGACCTGCTTCATGGAGCCGTACATGTCGCGCGCATTAAATGGCCCGGTTACGCGGTAAATCACCGTGAACGGAGCCTGACCTTCAATTCGTTCAATAGTGAAAGTGGCGCTTTTCCAGAGCTCGGTGTGCGTTGTGGACATTTCAATTGGATTGTAACGGGCGTGCCGGAGCGGACGGAAGGGGAATTCGACCAGGCGCGATAAGGGAATACGCGGGATACGTCAGACGTCGGCTTCAGATTGGAAGAGGCCGGTGATTGCAGGATTTCCAGAGTGTTGGGCGAGAAGCTTGAACGGAGTGCCGTGCTCGTCGGCGGCTTCGCGGAGAGCGGGAAATCGGTGGAGAAACCGGTCAGCCCATTCGACATCGCCTTGGCGAATGGCGAAGGCCATGTCACTGAGTTCGATGCCGAGGAATCCGCCCATTTCACGAAGGTATTCGATGGCCCAGCCGGCGGGAGTTGCGCCGTATTGTGTGTCCCGGGCATTAACGTCTGCGCCATGCTGCACCAGAAGCTGGGCGACGTCGCGGTGTCCGCCAAATGCTGCGTAGTGAAGCGCTGTTGCGCCCGAGTGATCCTTCTTGTTGATGAACTCGGGGTGGCTGGAGACGATGGCGCGGACTTCCTCCAATACGCCTTGTTCGGCGGCTTTGATCAGTTTTTCAAATTCGTGCATGGGTGCCTCGCTGCGCATGCAATGAAGTTGGTTTGCGACCTGCGTAGTTCATTTCCTCAGGATCTCGGAGTCCCTCAGGATCTTGGAGCGGCGATGGCTTCCTCGATCGATGCGGCCATGGGTATAAGGGCATCGACTTTTGTGAATTTGAAGAGCTGGAGCACGTTTGGGCGAACACCGACCGCAACAACGCGGACACCTCGCGCGCGGGAACGAATGAAATGACTGATGACCAGGCCGAGGCCGGAGGAATCTAAGGTGGGAACGTCAGTAATGTCGAAGATGTTGAGTGCCGGACGTTCTTTGCCCGGCGCAGGTTCAAATTCGAAGATGTTGACGACGGCGAGTGGTTTGAGAACAGAGTACATATCGTTGGCCGCGAAGCCCCCGGTGAACTTGAAGATGAGCACGCCCCGCTCTTCATCTTCGATGCGATCAATCGTGAACTTTGGACTTTGCCATAGCTGGGTTCGGATGTTTTGCAACGCGAATCTCCCCTGGAATACTGGTTCTTGAACCGATCGGCTCGTTGGCCGAGCATACTTTAGCGCGGCGACGGTTGTTTGCCCGTTCTCTCGTTCAAGTTCGGAACTTCTGGATTGTACTGGTCGGACGGGGCGACGTGAAAGCGCATTGCGGAAGGAGCGCTAAGGACGCGATGCCGGAGAATTATTCGTTGTTTTTGACACCCTCGAGCCTTGGAAGCGGCGAATTCGGTCTTGATCGAATCCGAAAAGCAACCGCAATCCTACGACTCCTTTCCTTTCATTTCAGTCGCTCAGGATGACAGGCGGCTGTCAATTCAACAGCTTTGTTTGTCCGGAATCGACGGGCCATAGATTTTGCGGACCAGCCAGAGGACGGGGAGGCCGAGGAGGATCAGGGCGGTGCCCAGCAGCGATCCTCTTAGGTTGCCAGCGTAGCTGTAGACGAGGACCGCGGCCGCGCAGAGGACGAAAATGGCGGGGAGGATGGGATATCCCCAGACACGGTAGGGGCGGACTAGATCGGGGCGTCGTTGGCGATATACGAAGACGGTGGTCGCGGTGAGCATGTAGAAGAGCCACTCGGCGAAGACAGCGAGTTCGAAGTGCTGTTGAAATTGCGAGAGAAAAAGCAACAGCACGGTGGAGAGCAATCCCTGGACGATGAGGGAAGTGGACGGGGACTGGAAGCGCGGGTTGATGTGGGCGAATTGGCGGAAGAACAGACGATCGCGGGCGGCTGCAAAGGGGATGCGCGCGCCAGACATCACGGTTCCGTTAAGGGTGACGAAGATACTGAGGGCCATGGCGGCCGCGACGAATCCTGCGCCGCGCGGGCCAGCGACAACAGAAAGCGCGGCAACGGCGGGGCGCTCGCTGGCGGCAATCTGCGCGGCCGGCAGGATGTATTGAATCGCCGCGTTTGTGGCCATGAAGAGGATGCCGACGATGAACAGGCCACCGATGAGTGCAATAGGCAGCGAGCGCTCGGGATGGCGGACTTCGCCGGCGACCATCGTAAGGTCATTCCATCCGTCGTATGCCCATAGGGTGGCGATGAGTGCGAGCATGAACCCGCCGAAGCCGCCCGCCGCGTGAGGCAATCCCGTAGAGAAGTTTTTGAAGGTGCCGGCGGCCGACGCGAAGCACAGAGCCGCAACGATCAGAATGAGGACGCCTTTGAGAATTGTGAAGACCAGCTGGAAGTCTCCGGCCTTTTTGATGCCGAGGTAGTTCAGTCCAGTCATGAACCAGGTGACGGCGATGGCGAAGACCTGAGACCAGACGAGCGGCAGTTCGCCGACGGGTGTGGAGAGGAAGTGGAATGCGGGGAAGAATTCCAGGGTGCGTGCCAGGCCAATGGTGACTGCAGCGATAGAGGCGGGCTTGGCGACGGCGAACCACGTCCACATATAGAGGAAGGCAGGAGTGTCGCCGTAGGCTCCGCGAAGGTAGACGTACTCACCGCCGGCATAGGGAAGCATGGCGCCGAGTTCGGCGTAAGTCATGGCGCCAAAGAGCGAGAGAAGGCCGCCAACAACCCAGGCGAGATAGACGAACGCGGAGGAGCCGGTGTCGCGCATCATTTCGCTGGGGACGAGGAAGATGCCGCTGCCGATGATGGTGCCAACGACGATGGCGGTGGCCTGGGATGCACCGAGGACGCGGGGGAGATCGGCGGCAGCTTGAGCTCGGTTGGAAAGAGGGGAGGCTTGTTGGCTCATGCGGTGATGTGAGGGTAGCACGCCCCTTCCAAGCGGCTGGCTTCCCGCGGGGTCGGCCGACTGCGTCGCGATTCTCCTTACAGGCATCGATTCTATTGAAGACGACGCATGAAGGGGTGATCTACCGCCTTACCTCGTTGATCAATGACGGGAAAACCAGGCCGTGATGCTGGTCACGGGCAACGATGTTGACGCGGGGGTAGTGTTTTGGGCTGTAGGCGATGGGGTATGCATCGCGGTGCAACGCCCGAGTCGGCTGCGTGAACCGTGAGGAGCGGTTGCCTATGGACACAAACTGTTCAAAGTGTGGAGCACATCTCTCGTCGGCGTGGAGTTTTTGTCCGGCTTGCGGAACCGCCGTAACGCACGAAGTTCACCCCAGCGCACACCAGCATCACCCGGCGCGCGGCGCGTTTGGCGGCTTGTACTACGGTCTCATCGCGGCTCCGATCCTGATCATCCCGGGCGTCTTGCTGTGCCTGCTCGGTTGGGGCATCTTCTTTGGCGTACCGATGATTGTGCTTGGCATCACGGCGCCGCTGGTGGGACCGGTGTTGGGCATGGGCGAACACAAAGGCAAATGTCCCTCGTGCGGCACGCGAATGATCAGCATTGCCGATTCGAAGGAGCACGACTGCCCGATTTGCAACAGGAAGTTCGCGATTGAAGATGCTGAGGTGGCGGGGGTTCGGTGAGGTTCGCTTAGTTATGGGCCTGTGGCCCGGGTTTCTTGTCATTCCCATGCCGCTACGCCAACCCCCGCGAACGAAGACCTGTCCGAGCATGGATCGAGGGCTAGTTTTGTAACTGGCTCTGAAGCCGAGTCTGAACCCCGCGAGTCAGGAGTTTGCCGGGGAAGGCTTGCCGGAGCTGACCTGAAGTTCGTTGATGACACGCTGGACGTTCGGGATCTTCCTGGCCAGGTCTTCTGCTTCCTTTCTCTCCTTAGCAGTCTTGACAGAGCCCTTCAGCGTTAGCGTGCCGTTGTAGGCGGTGCACTCAATTTGCTGGTTCTTGAGAGCGCGGTTGGTTTCGAGCGTGGCCTTGAAATGGTCTTCCATGGCGCTGTCGAGTTGGGCTGTTTGCGTTGCGGCCTGTTCATCCCCTTGCAGGCCGGCATTGTCCACCTGGATCTGATCGAGAATGGAGTATCCGGGAGCAGCCTGCTGGGCAATTTGTTCGGCTCTTTGCCGGCGGTCGCTCGCACCCACGATTCCGCTCAGGGTAATGACGCCGGCGCGCCTGTCTTCGGAGACTGTGACGCTGCGCAGGCCGTGCTGATCGAGGGCGCTGTAGACAGCCAGTTTGACTTCAGGATGTTCATTTGTCACGCACCCCGCGATACCCAGGGTTGCTGCGAGAAGAACCGTGAATGCGGGGAGCAGAGCAGAGTGCGAACTAGAATACGACATAGGTCGAACCTCCTCGGCTAACACCGAGTGGGATGCTGTGCGGCAGGGTGCGGTTGTTCGCCTGGCGGGAGTGACACACGGCAGATTAGACCGGTGGAATATCTACTGTTTGCTCGTGGAAGTGGCGCCAGATGGACTCGGCAGTTTTGCGGGAGACGACGGCGGCAAGGGAATCTGCGGTGGCCTGTTGCACGTCGCGCAGGCTGCCAAAGTGCGTGAGCAGGCGCTGGCGGGTCTGCTGGCCGACCCCGGGGATGTTGAGAAGTTCAGAGTCGCGGTCGCGCATCGCGCGGCGCTGGCGATGGTAGCCGATGGCGAAGCGGTGGCTTTCGTCGCGGATCATCTGCACCAGGTGAAGGACGGGCGAGTGGCGATCGAGGACGACGGGCTCGTCTTCGTTGCCGTAGATGTAGATGACTTCCTCTTTCTTGGCAATGGACGCAAGCGGTTGTGAGGTGAAGCCCAGAGCCTCAAGGGCTTCGGCCGCAGCGTGAAGCTGCCCGAGGCCGCCATCGATAAGGATGAGTGACGGCATCGGCTTGTCTTCTTCCTTAAGGCGGCGATAGCGACGGGTGACAACTTCGCGCATTGAGGCGAAATCGTCGACACCAAGCACGGTCATGACTTTGAATTTGCGGTACTGCGATTTGTTCATCTTGCCGTCTTCCCAGACAACCATGGAGGCGACGGTTTCGCTGCCCTGGATGTGGGAAATGTCGAAGCACTCGATGCGCGTCGGGAGTTCGGAAAGCATGAGGGAGTCGGCAAGGGATTCCTGGATGGCTTTGCGCGATGGCTCGAGAACGCGGAAGCGCTGAATGTAGGACTGCTTTGCATTTTGCCCTGCAAGGTCGACGAGAGAGCGTTTTTCTCCGCGTTGAGGGACAGCGATTTCCACGCGGTGGTTGATGCGCTCGCTGAGGAGCGCGGCGAGTGCCTCGCGGTCGTCGAAATCGATGGGAACGAGGATGGAGCGGGGGACGTAATGCTGATCGATATAGATCTGCTTGAGGAGAGCGGAGAAGACGGCTCCGGCGTTGAAGGGTGTGTCGGCGGATGAAGTCTCCCAGGTCTCAGAAGCGAGATCTCCACCTCCCGAACGACGACCCGCTCGTGGAGATCCCGGACCTGGGGCACCCGATTTTTTGGTGGTGCCTTCTTCACTCTCCACGAGCGCGGCTTCGAGAAGCTCGGGCAGGTCTTCCCAGAAGAATTCGCGGCGGTCGACGATTTTTCCTGCGCGGACGTGGAAGAGGTTAATGGCCAGGCTTCCGTCTTCAAAATGATAGCCAAAGACATCGGCGTCGTCGCTTTGCTCGGCGGTGGCGATGCGCTGCTTCTCCTGAAGTTGATGGACCGTGGAGAGCTGATCTCGCAGTCGCGCGGCGGCTTCGTATTGTTCCGCTTCGGCGGCGGCCGCCATGCGTACGGTGAGGGAGCGCTCGAGTTCGGACTGGCGTCCTTCGAGAAAGAGCTGTGCGTCGCGAACGGCCTGCTTGTAGATCTCGGGTGTCGTCAGATCCTCGACGCATGGGCCGAGACAGCGGTGAATGTAGTACTGGAGGCAAGCCCGGGGATGGTATCGCGAAAGATCAACCTTGCAACTGGGGATGAGAAAGCTGCGATGGATAAGTTCGACGACGCGGTACGCCAGGTTGCCGGGGAAGTAGGGGCCGTAATAGGCCGAGCCGTCCTTGCGCAGGCGGCGGGTGACGAATACCTTGGGGTATCGGTCGGCAAGGGTAAGTTTGACGTAGGGGTATGTCTTGTCGTCGCGCAGCAGGATGTTGAAGCGCGGCTTGCGCTGCTTGATGAGGTTGTTTTCGAGGGCCAGAGCTTCGTGCTCGTTGGCCACCAGGATGTAGTCGAGGTCGACTGCCTCGCGCATGAGGGAGCCGGTCTTGGCGTTGGCCTGGGAGGCCTCGAGCAGGTACGAGCGGACGCGAGAGCGGAGGTTGTTTGCCTTACCGACATAGATGACTTCCCCCGCGGCGTTCTTGTAGAGGTACACGCCAGGCTGGGTGGGCAGGAGCCGGATTTTCTCGATGAGATCCATGAGAGTACGGCGTTTAGGACGTCAATTCCTAGAATACCGGGTGAGACGGAGAGACAACTTTTGGCGTTACCGGAAATGCAAAGCTTACCGTCCCGGGTAAAAAGTACATAGTTGCACACTCCCGATAGTTTTCCACAGATACAGCGTAGATTCTTTATTTTGAGTTGTTTGCTGAAGAAGACCTGTTTGGCGGGAGGAATGCAATGTAGAGGGCGACACGAAATGTCACCGCCCGCCTGTGGTGGTCAGAAAAGGGTCAGGCAAACTGAGGCGGTAAAGAAATGGGGAGACAATGAAAAATTCAAATGGATTGTTGATTGTAGCTGCCGTAGCACTCATGGGCGTGACGGGTTGTGCGACCAAGAACTACGTGAAATCCCAGACGGCGCCTGTTATTGAACACACCAACCAGCTGGATCAGAAGTCAGCTGACAACAACCGCGCTCTACACGAAGTGGACGACCGCGCTACGGCCGGAATCAAGCAGGCGCAGGGCTCGGCCGACGCTGCAGCCCAGAACGCTCAGAATGCGACCAAGGCTGCCGGCGATGCGGATGCAGCGGCGAACGATGCCGTTCACCGGGCAGACTCCCTGGACGCGGTTGTGAAGGGCCTCGACAATTACAAGTCAATGGCGAATGTGACCGTCAACTTCGGCTTTGACAAGGCGGTGCTGACCAAGGACGACAAGGATCAGCTGGACAGCTTTGCAGCGCAGTTGGGCAGCGCGACGAGCTACATCCTCGAAGTTACGGGTGGAACCGATTCGATTGGTTCTGCTGCTTACAACTACGACCTCAGCAATCGACGCGCAGATGCAGTGGTGCAATATCTGGCTTCGAAGTACGGAGTGGCTGCACACCGCTTCTACCTGATTGGCATCGGCAAGGACAAGGAAGTTGCCCCCAACACAACAGCAGAAGGACGCAAGCAGAATCGCCGCGTGGAAATTCAGCTGCTGAGCAACATGAGCAACGGACAGGGCCCCGCAACGTCGCAGGCCGCTCCGCCTCCTCCCAGCAGCAATTAAAGATCGACCAAGTTGTCATTTATAGATTAGGAAGATTAAAGGCGAGAGCCGCAAAGATCGGCTAAAGGCGAAAGCCAAAAAAAATGATTAAGGGCGTGAGCCGATATTTATAAATTAAAGTACCAAGATCTGCAGGCCATCTGGGCAAGCGCCCGGATGGCCTGATTTCTTTTTGGGGCCTTTTCAGAGTGATTGAGTCGAAGGAATCACTGGTTTCAAAACGCGGTCAAGCTAGCGAGTCGCTTCAAGTTGGCGGACGTGCTCGGTGCGGACCTGGCTTGAGATGAACAGGCTCATGAACGGAGCGCCTTGCGCTGCGGCTTCAACCGCGGGGCGGCCGTTGGCTTCTTCGCGTTCAACGATGCAGACCACGGCGGCTACAATCATGCCGGCTTCGCGCGCCGCTTCAATTGCATTGATGGTCGAGGCCCCGGTGGTGTACACGTCGTCAACGATGATGACGCGGGCCCCCTCGCGGCAGAATCCTTCGATGCGGCGAGCTGTCCCATGTTGTTTCTCGGCCTTGCGCACGAGAAAACCATGGATGAGTGGGGATCCTGCGTGTTGTTGTGTGCGCCACGCGCTGGCGGTGGCCACATTGGAGACGATGGGGTCGGCGCCCATGGTGAGGCCGCCGACGGCGTCCGCCTGAATGTCGTTCTCTTTGAGAAGATCGAGAATTGCTTCGCCAGTCAGGCGACCACCCTCGGCATGAAGCGTGGTGGTGCGACAGTCAATGTAGTAGTCGCTAGTGCCGCCGGAGGACAGCTTGAACTGACCGAGTTTGAAGCTGGTGCGGGCGAGCAGAGAGAGGAGTTGTTGGGCGTGGTTCGGCATTGGATCAATTTTAGCCGGTAGCTGGTGCCTGATTGTAGAGGAGCTTGAGGCTACCGGCTCCAGGCTACAAGCTGTCTTCTCACATCTTGTCGAGGTGTTTGAATCCGCCAGTACCTAGCAGCATGAACGAGAAGAGCATGAAGTTGTAGAAGGCGTGCACCAGGGTGCTGGCGGCGAGCGAACGCGTGTGGAGGCGGACCGAACATAAGACGAGGCTTACAAAAATGAGCAGGAGAAACGGACCGAGGGACCAGCTGGTCTGCGCGCCGTGCATAACAGCGAAAGGAACGCTGGTGAGCAGCGAACCCACGATCATGGCGGGCAGCGACCACTGTGGGTTGTCGTACTCGTCGAGCGGGCGGCGGGGTGCGCCGGTGAAGTGTTCAAGGCACCAGTCGTAGGCGGTACAGAGCGAAGGAAGAACAAAGCCGCGAAATGCCATCTCTTCAAAAAAGGGCGCGAGCGTGACGCCAAATGCGAAGAGGACCCAGGCGGCACCGGGTGCTTTGAAGAGCTGGTCGATCGGCGCATTGGTGGGGCCCGGCATGAGCACGCCGTTGATCATGGCCACAAAGAAACAAAGGACGGCAGCGCTGATAAGACGTGCAGTGCGGTGAAGTGCGGTTGCGCCGTGCCAATGAATTCCGTCGAAGAAGGGCTTGCGCCAGATGATGGGAAAGACCATGAGACATCCGCCGAAGGTGATGAAGTACTGGGCTGCCTGACTGCCGAGCGCGTAACGATAATCGGTGGAGGCCTGCGCGATGCTGGTGACCCCAAAGAGGTGGAAGTGCAAGGCGAGCGGCACGAGCATCATGGTGCCGATCAAGCCAAAGAGAACGAGGAGGGCCAGCAGGCCAAGATGGCCAAGGTGGGGGATGCGTTCTTCGCGGAAAAGCGGCGGCTCAGAGTGGACGGCAAAGATGGGTTCGCTAAGAACCGCTTCGGCGGCGGGCGGCGCCTCGATCATGGCTGACGTCGGCTCATTCGGCTGCGGGCTAAACTCTTCGGGTTCCGCGATCCATTCAGCTCGCGGCGCAGGAGTGTTTTCGAGCGCGAGGGGATCGGCTGCAGGGGGCGCTACGTCTTCGCCGGGGAGTGAATCCTCGGGCTCGTTTGGTATTGCCTCGGGGAATGTGCTCATGCGCGTACCGGTTTCTTGTTGTTGGATTTTCTTGCTGGCTTGGGCGCTTTTGAATCTGCATTTGAGCGCAGGTGCCGAGTCGAGGTCTCAACGGCAACTACAGATCCTTCGACTCCCTCTCCGCCTCTGTCACGAAAACCCACAGCCGGGGACCCCGGCTTTGGTCGCTCAGGATGGCAATCCGAAAGAGAGGACGGATTCGCGGAGACCTCTGTGAGTTTGCCGTTGTGAGACGAGTAGTAGCGGGCGAGAAATTCGCCGGTATAGGAGCCGGGAGTTTTGGCGATTTTCGCAGGGCGGCCTTCTCCCACCACGCGTCCGCCGTCTTCGCCGCCTTCGGGTCCGAGGTCGAGGATCCAATCGGCGTTGCGGATGACATCGAGATTGTGCTCGATGATGATGATGGAGTTGCCGAGGTCGGTTAAGCGGTGCAGGACTTCGAGCAGCTTGCGTACGTCGTCAAAGTGCAGGCCGGTGGTGGGTTCGTCGAGAAGATACAGAGTTCGACCAGTCTGGCGTTTCGAGAGTTCGCGCGCGAGCTTCATGCGCTGGGCTTCGCCGCCGGAGAGCGTGGTGGCGCTCTGGCCGAGATGCACGTAGCCAAGGCCGACATCCACAAGGGTCTGCAGTTTCTGGCGCACGGTGGGAACATCAACAAGCACGGTGAGTGCGTCTTCGATGGTGAGGTCGAGGATGTCGGCGATGGAGTGGCCGTGGAATTTTACCGCGAGTGTCTCTTGGTTATAGCGGCGTCCGTTACAAACTTCGCACTGTACGTAGACATCAGGCATAAAGTTCATTTCGATGCGACGCTGGCCGTCTCCCTGGCAAGCTTCGCAGCGGCCTCCGGCGACGTTGAAGCTGAAGCGGCCGGGCTTGTAGCCGCGTTCGCGCGCTTCGGGAAGCATGGCGAAGAGATCGCGGATGGGCGAGAAAACCTGCGTGTACGTCGCGGGGTTTGATCGTGGCGTGCGGCCGATGGGCGCCTGGTCAATGCGAATGACCTTGTCGATTTGCTCGGTGCCTTCAAGCGACTCGTGGACGCCGGGTTCTTCGCGTGAGCCGTATAGCGCTTTGGCGAGCGAACGATAGAGGATGTCGTTGATGAGAGTGCTTTTTCCGCTGCCACTGACGCCCGTGACAACAGTCATTACTCCGAGGGGGATGCGGATCGTGAGGTCCTGCAGGTTGTGTTCGCGCGCGCCGTTGACGGTGATCCATTTGCCGGTGAGAGGACGCGGCTCGGGGCGATGCAGAATACCCGAGGCTCCCGAAAGATAGCGGCCGGTCAGCGAATCGGGGCATGCCATGATGTCGGCGGGCGTACCTTGGGCGACAACGTAACCGCCGAGACGGCCGGCGCCAGGACCGAGATCAAGCACGTAGTCGGCATGGCGGATGGTTTCTTCGTCATGCTCGACCACGAGTACAGTGTTGCCGAGATCACGCAGGCGGACAAGGGCTTCGATGAGCCGGGAGTTGTCGCGCTGGTGGAGGCCGATGGAGGGTTCATCGAGGACGTAGAGCACGCCGCGGAGGCGTGAACCGATCTGCGTGGCAAGACGGATGCGTTGGCCTTCGCCGCCGGAGAGTGTGGCGGCGTTGCGATCGAGTGAAAGGTAATTAAGCCCGACGGCGCAGAGGAATTCGAGACGCTCTATGATTTCGCGTCGGATGCGGTCAGCAACAAGAGCTTCGCGCGCAGTGAAGTTGAATTCGTAAGCCGCGGAGAGCGCGCGATTCAGCGGGAGCGCGGTGAAGTCGGCGATGGAGAGGCCGTTGATTTTGACGGCGAGGGATTCGGGCCGTAGGCGCTTGCCGCGGCACGCGGGGCAGGGCGTGGCGGACATGAAGGTCATCATGTACTCGCGGTAGCCATCGCTGCGGGCTTCGTCGATGGTGTCCCGCAGGTAGTTGAGAATGCCGTGGAAACCGGTGCGCGGGGCCTCTCCCTTGGGAGGGCCGTAAACGAGGATGTGCTGCTGTTTGGGCGGCAGGTCTTCGAAGGGCTTCTTGAGATCGATGCTGTAGCGCTCGGCGGCAAGATTGACCAGCCGGAGCAGGTATTGCGATGCGGAGCCGGGACCGAGGCCACCGTCTAACAGAGGCTTGGACCAGTCGGTGATGACTTTGGCGGGGTCGAGATCGTAGAGCGAGCCGAGGCCGTGGCACTCCGGGCAAGCGCCAAAGGTGGAGTTGAAGCTGAAACTGCGAGGTTCGAGCTTGGGCACGTCGAGGCCGCAGTCAGGGCAGGCCATCGAACTGGAGAACATCTGCTCTTCACCGTTGGCAAATCCGATGAGAACAAGGCCGTTGGCGAGTTGAAGAGCCTTTGTAACCGCGGCTTCGAGTCGCTTCTCTTGCGACGGTTTGGCGGACGCCTGCGGTGCGGCAACCTTTTGATTTGGATCGCCAGTCGGTTGCTTTAGCAGGATGCGGTCCACGATTGCTTCGATGGCGTGATTCTTGCGCTTGTCGAGCGCGGGAGGCTCGGAGAGATCAACAACTTCACCATCGACGCGGGCGCGAAAGCCTTGCTGGTCAAGCTGATCGAGCAAATCTTTAAACTCACCCTTGCGGCCGCGAACTACCGGAGCCATGACCGTGACGCGCTCTCCACTGCCCAGTTGCAGGATGCGCTGCTCGATCTGGTCGGCGGTCTGCCGGGTGATAGGGCGGCCGCAGTTGGGGCAGTGGGGTGTGCCGACCGATGCGTAAAGGAGGCGAAGGTAATCGTAAATCTCGGTGATGGTGCCCACGGTGGAGCGAGGGCTGCGGCTGGTGGTCTTCTGTTCGATGGAAATGGCGGGCGAGAGACCCTCAATCGAGTCGACGTCGGGGCGTTCGATCTGGTCGAGGAACTGGCGTGCATAGGCCGAGAGCGTCTCGACATAGCGGCGCTGTCCCTCGGCATAAATGGTGTCGAAGGCGAGCGAACTCTTGCCGGAGCCGGACAGGCCGGTGACCACGGTCAGCGTGTTGCGTGGGATGCGCACATTGATGTCGCGCAGGTTATGCTGGCGCGCCCCACGCACCGAAATGTGAGTGATGGACATGATCAGGCGAAGTGGAAATGGCGGGTGCGTGAACCCACCCCAGTGACTGGACCTGTCGCTGAGTATCTGGTGAACTTTCGTTGTGGGTGCCGTGAACTTTCGTTATGAAGCGTGTCACGGGATTACGGACGTACTAGGGGTATTCTATTTGCCAATAGAAACAAGGGTCAACGCGTGAGATTTTCTGCGACAATCCTTTAGACAAAGCTTCGGCGTCTAATGCAAATAGCAAGGGCACGAAGCAAATAAACAATGAGGAACTTTCCCCAGCAATTTTCGACGGGGGTCTAAAGAAATGGCTGACGCTTTTAACTTAGTGATGCTGGTTTGCGCCGCAATAGGATCGATGGCGTTTGGTGTACTTGTCGCTTATGGAGTTTTTCGCGTCGGCTTCGCACTGATGCGGCCGCGAACCGCGCGGGCATCCTTGAAAGTGCGGGCGCAATTAGCTCCCGAATAGACGAACAACCCCTCTAATAGAGAATTGCCCGTGCCTCAAGGCCTCTCTTTGCAATAATCGTCAGCGGCCGGCCGCTACCCGCTCCGTCTTAGCCAGCTGTTTTGGCGCGTGTGAAGACTACCTCACCTACGATCGGCGACCTCGATCAGCCAAACTCGCACGCTCCACGCAGCTTCGAAGTTGTGGGCGGCTGACCCATTCATTGTGGGTTGGACTGGGGTGCCGTCTGTTGTTGCTGTTGTTGCATTTGCTGCTGTTGGCGCTGTTGCATTTCCTCCATCACCTGCTGCGGAGTGCGGATGGGACCGTTAGGGCCGAAGCCGGGCCGCACTGGGCTCTGAGTCTGGGGTGCCTGAACGGGGGGCTGCGGCTGGTCTTCCGGCTGCTCTGGAACGTCCTCTTCCTGATCCTGCTGCGGGCGATTCATGCCAGCTGGCGCGCCCGCTGCGGCGTTCTGGCGCGGACTCAGCACGATTTGGCGAGGCGCTCCCTGGCCAATGTCTCCGGCGAGCAGGACATTGTATCCGGAGCCTTGCAGTAGTTGTGAGAGCACGTCACGCGCCTGCCCGGGACCGTACACTCCGTAAACGCGCTGGTCGGCCCCCATACCTTCTACCTTCGATCCCGTCTCAGTAGAGACCTCAGTGAGGATCTGCTGGAGGCTGGAGTTGGACGCATTGATGCGAAGGCCATTCGCATCCCATACGACTGACGCAGGGCTGGGCTTGTCATTGGCCGGCCAATCGGGCATGGGAGGCGGAGTCTGGGCAACCGGAGGTGGCTCCTGCTTTTTCGCAGTCGATTGGGCGTGGGATTTGCGCACTTGCTGCGATTTGGAGGTAGCTGGGGAAGGCGCCGGTGGTGATGGAGATTGTGCCGTCCCTGAAATGCTGGAAATAAGAGTGGCGGAAAGAAGCGCGCTTGAGAGCATCACACGCAGCAAAGCCGAAGATTGGAAGATGCGGGATTGCAGTATGGCGGTTGTACGCATGGCAATCTGCTCTCAGGGGTTGTGCTCGTCCAGCAACGCCGGTTTTGAACCACCCCACTGCATTAGACTATCAGTGGCCGTCGAACGCTCATAGAGTTTTCAGAGCGTGTTTCGTAATCGGCATTAGCGGGCGGCGAAGGTCATGGAACCGTGCTTGTGTCAGGTTCCACATTCGGCGAAGCGGACAGCACTCAAGTTTCGAAACACGCTGTGCGGAAGAGAGGAAACGCAAGAGATGCGCCTCTGCTCGAGGAGTTTCATTGCCGCGATTTTGATTGCACTTCCGGCGGCGGGATTTGCCGCAAGTTGCACAACCCAGTCGGAGTTAGTACCGCAAGATCGCAGCACCCTGGCCTCGCTCGGGGAGCAGCTTTCCGATGCCGTCTTGCGGCAAGACACGAGCGCTTTGCAGACCGTGCTGCTGCCGGCAATGTCGGGTCAGTGGGACGGGATTCGCGGAGCCGTGGAACAGGCTGCGCCCCTCTTCAAAGGCGGTAAGGTTCAGTTACGCAACGTGTACCTGCTGGATGCCAGCACGCTGACAGCGCCGTCGGATACCCAGTTCTTCTGCTCGAATGCGAACGGGTCGATGACGGTGACCATCAGCATGCACGCGCTACCGCCGGGGAAATATGCGCTGATCCTTTCGGATGCGGCCGGGGCTGCCTTGGCCGGTCAGATGGGATTTGTCCTGGTTTGGGACACAACCGGTGCTTCGGGATGGAAATTGGGCGGATTTTCAGCGCGGCAGGGTATGTTCGATGGGCATGACGGCGTGTGGTACTGGACACGGGCGCGCGAGCTGGCCCGCAGCAATCTGCCTTGGTCCGCGTGGTATTGCTACGACACGGCGCGCTACCTGGAACTGCCGGTGGACTTCCTTTCCTCGCCAAACCTGGACAAGCTGGTCCAGGAGCAATCGCAGATCAAGGGTGGCCCGTCGGAGGACACATTTCCGTACTCCGTGACGAGTCGCGACCGCACATGGAAGATCGATGGCGTGAGGCTGGATGCTTCGCTGCACGAAGCGGACCTGGGCGTTACATATGAATCGACGGGGTCAAGCGATCCTGCGGTATTGCGCACCGAGGCGATTGCCGTGCTGGGCGCGCTCTTGAAGGCGCAGCCTGGACTGCGGGAAAATTTTCACGGGATGTGGGCGTACGCATCGACGAATGGCAAGGTGACACCGGTTATGGAATTGCCGATGGCGCAGATACCCTGAGGAACAGGGAACGGGATAGGGAATAGGGAAAAACAATCGGCAGCGAGGAATAAGAAGCAGAAAGCTGAAGCCGAGGACTGATAGCTGACGACTGAAAGCGGAGAACTGATTATGGCCGAGTTGATTGATTTACGTTCGGATACCGTGACGCGGCCTACCCCGGAGATGCGTGCGGCGATGGCTGCGGCAGAGGTAGGCGATGACGTGTACGGGGAAGATCCGACCGTCAACCTGCTGGAGAAGAGAGCGGCGGAGATTTTCGGGCGCGAGGATGCGCTGTTTGTCCCGACCGGAACGATGGGGAACCAGATTGCGATTCGACTGCTCACCAAGCCGGGCCAGGAAGTGATCTGCGAATCGCGCTCGCACATTCTGGATTGGGAGATGGCGACGACGGCAGTTTTTTCGGGATGCCTGGTACGCGCGGTGCCGACGGAGCGAGGCTGGCTGAAGTGGGAAGATATTGAGCCTGTGATCTACAAGCGCGGATCGTTTCGCGCGGCCACCGGCCTGATTGAAATCGAAAACACCGCCAACCTGACTGGTGGGCGCTGCACGCCCCTTGATGTCTTAGAAAAGATTTGGGCCAACGCAAAAGAGCGCAAGCTCCCGGTGCATCTGGATGGCGCGCGCATCTTCAACGCATCGACCGCGCTGGGTGTGGATGTGAAGACCCTGACGCGCGGCTTTGACACTATTATGTTCTGCCTGTCAAAAGGCTTGTGCGCCCCGGTGGGGTCGATGCTGGTGGGTTCCGCGGAACTGATGGATCAGGCGCGGATCTATCGCAAGGCGCTGGGTGGGGGCATGCGGCAGGTGGGGATATTAGCAGCAGCAGGGTTGATCGCACTTGAGAAGATGCCGGCGCGGCTGCATGAGGATCATGCAAATGCGCGGTTGCTGGCAGAGGCGCTTTCGCACATCGAGTGTGTCGACATCGATCTCGATTCGGTTGAAACAAACATTGTGATTTTCACACTCACGGGCGGCGTGAGCGCATCGGACCTCGTGGCGCGCCTCAAGTCTCGTGGAGTTTTGATAAGCACGGTTGGACCGAAAGCGATTCGAATGGTGACGCACCACGACGTTAGCCGGAACGATTGCATTGGCGCGATTGAAGCGTTGAGCGCAGAGGTCGAGGTGGCTGCGTAAAACTCGAATTTCCAAAAATCTGAAGCAACGAAAAACCGCCCTCACCAATTGGACCTGGTGAGGGCGTTTTGATTGGAAAGGGCCGCGCTCGGTAGTCATGCGGTAGCGCGAATGCCTTCGGCACCGGCTGCTTCGATGCCAATGGCCGACATCAAGATGCCGGCAACCTGCTCTGAAAACTTTTCACTTCAAAAGTCACTCCCTGGTTACCTTCGGTACGCAACTTTTATGTGCAATCGATGTTCGAATGAACAATAAGCCGGAAAAGCTGTGGAGGTCCGGCAATTCTCACCGCTGAAGGAGTTGACTTGTGAAAAAGTTTGTTTTGGCAGCTTTACTTGCCTTTACTTTGCTTCCTGCGGCTTCAAATGCGCAGGTCTATGTCCGCGTCGGCCCCCCCGCACCGATCGTGGAGCATCGTCCTGTGGCGCCGGGACCGGGATTTGTGTGGGTCGATGGCTACCATCGCTGGGATGGCGCGCGCTACGTTTGGGTTCCGGGACGGTGGGATCGCCCGCCTCATCCCCACGCGGTGTGGGTTGCGCATCACTGGGTTCACCGTGAAGGTGGCTGGGTGCTGATCGAAGGACACTGGCGCTAACGCGGGATCGATTCGCAGGATAGGCGAGGCTTCGGCCTCGCTTTTCTGTTTATCCGGCGGTATGCTGCAACTCCATGTGGAGCGTTGGCGCCGTGGGATCTTCAGCCGTGGTCCCAACTTCCCACAATGGCTGGGCTTCTACTCGATTACGGCCCAGCAATTTGGCGCGGTAGAGGGCTTGGTCGGCGTGGGCGACGAGGGACTCGAGCGGCAGGACGTGCGCAGAGTGCAGCGAGGCGATGCCGATGCTGAGGCTCACCTTGCCATTTTCCGCTTCGTACGCGCTCGCGATGAACCGTGTACGCAATTCTTCCGCAAACACAAATGCTTGCTGCGGAGAGACATTCAACAGCAGAAGAGCAAACTCGTCTCCTCCGAATCGAGCACAATGACTGCCCGTGACCCTGGATGTAAAGCTTTCGAGCTTTCTGGCCAGCGCGACTAGCACTTTGTCGCCGTGCAGATGACCATGGCGGTCATTCGCCTGCTTGAAGTAATCAATATCCATCAGGAGGAGCGAGAGGCATTCGCCTCCCTCTGAAGCTTGTAAGCGGCTATAGGCTCCGGCGAGCGAGCGTCGATTACCGATGCCGGTGAGAGGATCGCGTATGGCCAGGCCTTCGAGTTGCTCGTTGCGGCTCTCGAGAAAAGACTTTTCCCGTACGGCCTGAGCCTGCAGCAAAACGGTGCGCGCCACATAGCAGACAAGCGACATCGAAATGGCGGCAGCGGCTAGCCCGAATGAAACGCGAAACAGGAAGAGGCCGAGCATGAGGTTGACGAGCGCTAAGAACGAAGGCATAAGGTTGCGAACGGTTATGCTCGGAGTGCGGAATGGCGCGGTCTCGAACGTCTCGGCGTTGTCAGAGTGACTGGTGTAGAAGAGGCACATCGCGAAGCAGGCGATTAGCGCCTCCCCGGGAATATCCCACAGGCTGCAATGCTCGTAGTGCAGCCAGGTGTAGGAAACCTGGTTTGCGAGGAAGAACGCGATGAGTCGAAGACCAAGGAAGCATGAGAGTGTGCGCAGGAATTTCAACTCGGCGCGGGAGGCCGCTCCCAGGCAGGCGACCGATGCGATAAGGAACAGGAAGAGCGCCATGAGCTGGCCAATAACCAAGTGGCAGACGTTGAAGTGATCGCGCGTGACGGGTGAGTAGATGAGATTGAAGCGAATTACGGTGAACAACAGGGCCTGAAGTACATCCACGATGACAATGGACCGAGCGACGCCGGCAAAAAAGAGCACGGCGGCCAGCATGTATAGAGCCTCGCTGGCGTTAAAACATGCGGTCTGGAATTGCCTTGCAGGCGTGGTGTTGAGAAAGCCCTGGGTGCAGGAAGGGAAATAGCCGACCGATGCCGCCAGCGCCGCAGCGGAGACGAATGCCCAGCGGATGTACAGTGTGCTCCGGGCTGACCGAGCGCGTGTCCAAAACGCGGAAGCGCATCCGAACATAACCAGGGTGAGGCAGAGATAGCCGATGCCGGCCGCAGGCACGGTGTTCGCACCTGCCACTGCTGCATGGGTGATGCAGACGAACGCCGCTACAAGCGTGATGAGAGTCAGGAAGAACGGGCGCGGCACCCGGTGCGCACCCTTCCGCGCGGCAACAGCGATAGCGGGCGCAGTTGTTGCGGGCTGGGTGGCATGAGATTCGAAAGAATTTCTCATAAGGTGGCGCGATGGAGACATAGAACACGGGGAAAACAGGCTTCAGTGACGACGTTTATTTGTAGAAACCTTATCCTAATCAAGCCATGCGGGAAGTAGCACGAAAGAAGCATGCAGGGGGACAAAGGCATCTTGTCGTGCTGATGAGTGTTACGACTGTTACCGCCCGAGGACATGAAGACTGGACTGTTTGTCGTTAAGCTCAGCTTGATTGGGGTTGCTCTAAACGAGGCTTGAAATCGGCGTAGATGAACTCATCGCGATTCACGATCTCTCCCGCGTCAAGTTCAACCGGATTCGAGAACATGGGGCCGTCGTAGACACAAGAGTGGAACTCGCCGCGTTCGCCGCAGGGATCCACGGTGGAAGGCAGGTCGTGGAGCAGATCGGTGTCAAACTCGCGACCGGCAAAGGAGGGATCGAGCTGGCGTGGATCGACACAGACGAGCTTTGCCCGGAGGCCCCCGGCGATCATGCTCTGGGCGAGTTCGCGGGTGGGAATGTCCCAGAGCGGAAAAAGCGGCTCGATGCCGGTGGAAATGAGCTGTTGTTCGCGATAGGCTCGAACGTCGCGCAGAAACAAGTCTCCGAATGCGATGCCTTGGATGTTGTCGTCGCTAGCGCGCAGGCAGGTTTCGGCCATGCGCCGCTCGTAGACTTCGTTTGAACATGGCCAGGGCAGCAGGACATCCCACAGAGGAAGATCTGCTGCGATTGCCTGTGCTTCGAGAATTGTCCGTCGGGTTCCGTGCATCGCGACACGGTCAAATTCGGCATTGATTGTGGTGAGCAGTCCAACAATTTCAATGTCGGGCCGCTGCCGAAGCAAGTGGAGTGCCCATGCACAGTCTTTGCCGCTACTCCAGGAGAGAAGGACTCGTTTCATGGACCACCCAGCTTGTTCAGATAAACGTGTTGCTGAACAACTTTAGAAGTTTTTGCGATAGACGATAAATCCGGATTTCTCGGCGATTTTGTCATACAACTTCATTGCCGTTGCATTGGTTTCGTGGGTCAGCCAGTAGACTCGGCTGCAGCCCGCGTCCGCAGCGCGTCGGTAAACTTCCTCAATGAGCGCTCGGCCAACTCCTTTGCCGCGCGCGGCCTCGACCGTGAACAGATCCTGCAAATAGCAGGTTGGCTGAATGGAAATTGTGCTGCGATGGAAGAGGTAATGTACCAGCCCAGGTATTTGGCCTGACTGCTCTGCGACCAATGCATACATAGGCTCGTAGCTATCGAAGAAGCGGGACCACGTGCTGTTGGTGATTTCCTCGGATAGCGCGGTCGCATCCCTGCGGCCATAGAACGCGTTGTACCCGTCCCAGAGCGCTTTCCATTGATTGAAATCCTCTCTCAGGACGGGTCGAATCAAAACGTCGGCGGCCAATCTCTGCTTCCTTTCGAGGTTTCCGGCCTAGCTGATTTCGATGACGTCGCTGCTGGCTGCTGCAGCAGCATCGGCACGCTCTATCAGCTTTTGAGCAATTCCGAAGAACTCCGCGGCTTGCGGGCTCTTGGGACCGGCAAGGGCGACGGGGAGTCCGCGATCTCCGCCTTCCCGAATGGCGGGGATAAGTTCGATGGAACCGAGGAAAGGAATCTTGAATTGTGCCGCGGTGCGCTCGGCGCCACCCCGGGAGAAGATGTCGATCTCCTGATGGCAGTGCGGGCAGGTGAAGTGGCTCATATTCTCGACGATGCCGAGGACTTCGACGTTAACCTGCGCAAACATCTCCAGAGCCTTGCGGGCGTCCTGCAGGCTGACATCGCTTGGCGTAGAGACAACGACTGCGCCAGTGAGCGGGACAGTCTGAACGAGAGAAATCACGACGTCGCCAGTGCCGGGAGGCAGATCGACGATGAGGTAATCGAGCTGTCCCCATTCCACCTGCTGAAGAAACTGCCGGATGATCTGGTGCAGCATAGGTCCGCGCATCACCAGCGGCTTATCGCCGGGTGAGATGTAGCCAATGGAGATGGTCTTGATGCCATGCGTGTCATTGGGCTGGATCTGGTTGTCTGCGCCGACGCGCGGCGATTGCGTGGAGCCCATCATCAGCGGAACGTTAGGTCCGTAGATGTCGGCGTCGATGAGGCCGACGCGGTGCCCGAGCTTGGAGAGTGCGATAGCAAGATTGACAGCGACAGTGGTTTTCCCGACTCCGCCTTTACCGGATCCGATTGCGATGATTTTCGATACGCCCGGAAGCGGCAGAGGCTGAGGCGCGGCTGGTGAGTGGGCCATAAGCGAAATTACTCCTTGGGCAGGTTCGTTCTGGATATTGTCTAGGCCCTGGTGAGGCCTGTGTTGTGCCGCTCCTGCTTGCGGCGGGCTGATTCGGATTCGCGATGCTGGCGGCGAAGAAGCGCGTCGTTGTAGCGGCGGGTCTCGTCGGGTGTCTCGGGCTGTACCTGGGGCAGCTTTTGGCGGCGACCGTGTTCATCGATCGCGACGAAGACGAGATAGGCGCTGGCAACGTGCAGATGTGTCCCCGTCTGCGGGTCTTCAACCCAGACTTTGACTCCGACCTCGAGCGAGGTATTAAAGGCGCGATTGACGCTGGACTTGAGAATGAGCAGATCGCCGACGTGCACCGGTTGTATGAAATCGATGTGATCCATGGCCGCGGTGACCACGTGGGTGCGCGAGTGGCGATAGGCTGCGATGGCTCCGGTCAAGTCGATGAAGTGCATGAGACGACCGCCGAGGAGATTGCCGAGGGTGTTGGCGTCGTTGGGGAGGATGACCTCAGTCATCTCGGATTGCGTGCTGGCAACGGTACGCACCGGCGGGTTGGCTTCAGTCGTGCTCATTTTTTGACGTGCTCCATTTTCGGTTCCAGGGGCTTCAAAGCGAGTTCACTTCCTCTACAATGAAAGAACCAATGAACGCTTGCGCCGAAGCACCAGTTCCAGTTTCGGCAATCCACGCCATTTACGCAAATCGCCTTGGTGCAGAAATCCCCCATTATGAGCACAACAGACAAGATCGCAGGACTGAAAGAGATTCTCGCCCTTGATCCGAAGAACAGCTTTGCGCGTTACGGCATTGCGATGGAGCTGGCGAACCACGGCGAAGTGGATGCTGCACTCACCGAATTCGACGTCCTGATCGAGCAAAATCCGGACTACACTGCGGCATATTTCATGTCGGCACAAACGCTGGCCAAAGCAGGGCGGAATCCTGCAGCTGTGGAGAAATTGAAGGCCGGTATTGCTTGCGCGGCTCGTACGGGCAACCGTCATGCCCTCAGTGAGATGCAGGGGATGCTGGACGAGCTGGACCGGTAGTCGCCCTTGTCGGATTTGCAGGACTGGGAGTGACCAGCGTTTCGTCCATCATAAGTAACGAATAAGTGCGTCTTTCACAATCAAGGCGCGTCTATACTATTGATATGCCGAAGTATTCGATTGTCGTACCTTTTCACAACGAAGAGGAGAATGTAACCGTTTTATACGCGCGCCTGAAACAGGTAATGGAGCAGGTGGGCGACAGTTTTGAGCTGGTCCTGGTGGATGACGGCTCCAATGACCGCACCTACAAGCTGCTGGAAGAAATTGCCGCGGTGGACAGTCGCGTGCTGGTCGTAAAGCTGCGCCGCAATTTCGGGCAGACCTCAGCGCTGGCAGCGGGATTCGATCATGCGTCGGGGGAATATATCCTGGCGATGGACGGCGACCTGCAGCACGATCCGAACGAGATTCCGAACTTTCTGGAAAAGCTGGAAGAGGGATACGACGTGGTGTCAGGGTGGCGCAAGGAGCGCATCGACAACTTCGTTATGCGGCGGATTCCATCTCGCTGCGCGAACTGGCTGATGGCGAAGCTTTCCGGCGTGGACATCCACGATTTTGGCACGACCTTCAAGGCATATCGGCATGAAGTAATCCAGAACATTCCGCTGTATGGCGAGATGCACCGGTTCATTCCGGCGCTGGCGAGCTGGTACGGTGCGTCGATCTGTGAGATTCCGATTAAGAACGTACACCGCGAGCGCGGCAAGAGTCACTACGGCATCGGACGCACTTTCCGCGTTTTCTTCGATCTGCTTACAATTCGGTTCCTGCTCAAGTACATGGGTCGCCCGTTGCATTTCTTTGGAACCTTCGGCGCACTGGGAATCCTGGGGGGCAGCTCCATTTCGGCGCTGCTGCTGGGGATGAAGATTGTGAACCCCCACCAGAACGTGATGGATGTGCATGGACCGCTGTTTGTGATTGCGGGTGTACTGATATTGGCAGGCATTCAGATGCTCGCCATCGGGCTGCTTGGCGAACTGCAGGTGCGGCACTTCCATACATCGCAGCAACGTGCGCCATATGCGATTGATCGCATTGTGCGGCTGCGGACGCCGGAAGAACCGAGCATTCTATCGGATCGTCGCGACGACAGTTTTTAACCCAGGGTATCGGGTAAGGAATAGGGAGTAATAAACGAGCCCCACTCGGATCCAATCCGAGTGGGGTTTTGCTTTGTCAGAGCTGTTGTGATCAACGCTGCTGTCGTCTTGATTCACAACCAAGTGTGGCTACGCCGCTAAATACATTGCTTGCAGTTTTCGGGTGTTAGGGTGCATTCTTGCGCATGTATGAACGCTATACAGATTCAGAATACGGGCGGGCCTGAGGTTCTGCAGCTCGCCGAACTGCCGATTCCTGTGCCGGCACCGGGACAGGTCTTGATTCGCGTTGAAGCGATCGGCGTGAATTTCATCGAGATATATTTTCGCAAGGGCACGTACAAGGCGACGCTGCCGCTGATACCGGGCAGCGAAGCCGCGGGCACGATCGAAGAGCTTGGCTCGGGTGTGACTGGCTTCAAGCCGGGCGATGCGGTGGCTTCCGTTGGCGTGCTGGGCAGTTATGCGGAGTACGCACTGGTGCCCGTGTCGCAACTGGTAAGGGTGCCTGAAGGGCTGACACCGGAGCAGGCTGCTGCTGTGATGTTGCAGGGAATGACGGCACACTACCTGGCGACATCGACATATCCCTTGAAGGCCGGGGACACGGCGCTGGTGCATGCAGGCGCGGGCGGCGTGGGATTGCTGCTGACGCAGATTGCGACCCGGATTGGCGCGCGGGTGATCACGACAGTATCGACGAAGGAGAAGGCGGAGTTGTCGCGCGAGGCCGGCGCTTCGGATGTGATTCTCTACACTGAGCAGGATTTTCTTGCCGAAGTGAAGCGGCTGACAAGCGGCAAGGGCGTGGATGTGGTGTTCGACTCGGTGGGAAAGACGACGTTTGATGGAAGCCTGAACTGCTTGCGGCCCCGCGGTTTGCTGGCATTGTTTGGCGGCTCGAGCGGGCCGGTGCCGCCGTTCGATCTGATCCAGTTGAGCGGGAAGGGTTCGCTTTTTGTGACGCGGCCAACTCTGTGGCACTACGTCGCGACGCGCCAGGAACTGGAATGGCGCGCGGGCGAGGTGCTCGGCTGGGTGGCGAAAGGCGATCTAAAACTGCGGATGGAGCATATGTTTCCACTGGTCGAAGCAGGGCAGGCGCAGAAAGAAATGGAAGAGCGGAAGACGACCGGGAAAATTTTGTTGGAACCATAGCGTAGCTTTCAGTCTTTAGCTAATGGCTTCGTCGTGGGATGCCTACGTGAGAGAAGCGCGATAATTGATCTAAAGGTTAAGAGCTTGAAGACCATGTCGCGTATTTCCATATCACCAAATGATCGTGTGTTCGTGCTGACCGGCGCGGGGATCAGTGCAGAAAGCGGACTGCCTACCTTTCGCGCTTCAGATGGGTTGTGGGCTGGGCATCGGGTAGAGGATGTGTGCACGCCGGAAGCGCTGGAACTGAATCCGGCGCTGGTGTGGCAGTTCTACTCCGAGCGCAGGGAGCAGGGCGCGAAGGCTGCGCCGAATCCGGCACACATCGCGCTTGCGGAGCTTGAGGCAAAGATGGGCGACCGCTTTTTTCTCTGTACGCAGAATGTGGATGATCTGCATGAGCGCGCCGGATCGAAACGGCTCGTGCACATGCACGGAGAACTGGCGAAAGCACGCTGCGGGGATGAGTGCGGACGGCCTCCAGTTGAGGATCACTCGGTATACAAGAGCCTGGATGAAGTGCGGCACTGCGCATGCGGGGCACGGCTGCGGCCGCACATCGTGTTCTTCGGCGAGATTCCGCTGGAAATGGATCGGATTCAGCGGGAGATCACGCGCGCAACGCTGATGGTGGTGGTGGGGACATCGGGGTCGGTGTACCCGGCGGCGAATTTCGTGCACTGGGCGCGACAGGGTGGGGCTCGGACTGTGTATATCGGGCCGGAGCCGCCCTTGAATGCGCCGGCCTTTACCTGCGTGGTGGAAGGCAACGCGGGCGAAGTTTTACCGGGGTTGTTTGAAGTAACGTAGATCCTTCAGGCAAAATCTCAACGAAGGCGCTCTATGAAATACTCGCTCGGGCGTTACGTCTATGGCTTGGCGGCCGTCGGTTCCGGTATCTGTGCCTTGGCGTGGCACGACTTCAGCGCGCTTGGAGACATTCCTAATCGCGCGATTTTCATCTACATCGCGGCCGCAATCGAAGTCCTTGGCGGCGTGGCCATTCAGTGGCCGAGAACAGCCAGGGTCGGTGCCGTCGCCGTGGGTTCAATCTACCTCGCTCTTGCCTTGCTTGGAATACCGCTCATCCTGAAGCATCCCTTCGTCTTCTACGGATTTGGAAACTTCTTCGAACAGTTCTCCTTTGTCTCAGGCGCCATGATCCTCTATGCGTGTTCCGGTTCGACCGACTCATGTCGAACGGCCAGACTGGCTAAGATCGGGTACTACTCGTTCGGCATCTGTGTCGTCTCATTCACGCTCGAACAGATTTTCTATCTTTCCGCAACTGCGAGTCTGGTTCCGAAATGGATTCCGCCGGGACAGATGTTCTGGGCCAAGGCAACTACCATCGCGTTTGCTCTCGGCGCTCTGGCACTACTGACGGGGTTCATGGCGCGGCTTGCCTCTCAATTGACGACTGCAATGATCGTGGGCTTCGGATTGCTGGTATGGCTGCCGGCGCTCTTTGCTGATCCTCATCATTTCGTGAACTGGGCGGAAGGTACGGAAACTCTCGGGATCGCCGCGTCGGCGTGGATAGTCGCGGACTATCTCGCTCACAGTCGCGCAGCAGGGCCCCTCAGCAAATAATTTGATCGCTGCAGAAAATCTCTGCGTCAGAAGTGAAAGCGGTAGCGGAGTTGGGCGGAGAACATTCTGGGGTCGTTGAAGTGGAAGCCGCCGATGGTGACGGAGTTATCCAGCAGCACGCGGTGGTTGGCGACGTTGAGAACGTTGCCGGCAAGGCTCCACTTCTCGCCGAAGCTGTGCCCGCTTGAGACATCGAAGGTAGTGTGAATGGGCAGGTAAGAGCCGTTGCAGGGCCCTCGTCGATGGCCACCGCGCGCAAGGTTTCCCATCCGTGCGAAGCTGCTTTGTACCTCTTCAGCAAGCCTGCCGCACCAAGGATCAGCCAAGCAGGGCATACGCTGGTGACGAACTTCGCCCGTGCTCTTCGATCGGCCATGAAGGCGACGGACTCGGGATCCGCAGCCGCGGTGCTTTCTAAGCAGATCGTGCGAACATCTAGGCTTCTTCGCAGGCACTTGGCTCTCCAGCAGCGATCGATGCAATGGGTAGTTCTCCGTTTGCAGCGAGGAGAAGACGCAGGCCGCACTCTTGCGTGGCCCCCGCGGGGAACTGTCATTCGACGGCGAACTTTTCTGGTGCGGCATCGAAGATTTGTTTGTGCTCTTTTACGCAGAAATAGTAGGTCTTTCCCTTGTAAGTCGACGATAGAGATCCATCAATTTCCATGCCGCAGACGGCGCAGACAGGATGATTCGCCGTCTGCCTGAGGGGCTTGGCATACTCGGCGTTGGAAGACGGGTTCAGCCAGCCCTGGCCCTGATATTCAAGCAGAGAGGCAGTCCGGCTTGCTACATCCCGGCCGAAGTAGCGCTCGACCACCCGCAAGGCGAGGTCCATTCCAGAGGTGAGACCGCCGGCAGTGGCCAGATTGCCCGCTTCAACAAAGCGAGCTCCACGCTGAACATGAATGTCCGGATATTGCATCGCAAGGTCGATGTAAGCGCCGTGATGTGTGGTCGCAGCCTTGCCAGAAAGCAAACCAGTGCTCGCAAGCACAAAGGCGCCGGTGCAAACGGACATAGTAACATCGGTGCTCCTGGTCGCATTGCGAATCCAGGCTTTGGTGGCCTCGCTGGCAGGACTTTGCGCGGGGATAACGATAACCTTAGGCGCGGGGGCATTGACGATGGTGTAGTTAGGCGTGATCTTCAATCCGCCGCCCGCGGTAATGGGAGCCGCAGACTCCGCGACAGTATAGAGACTGAAGGGATCATACTTCCTGCCCGGAATGTTGACTCGTTCAAAAACTTCCCATGGGCCGCAAAAATCAATAACGACGGCACCTTCAGAGATAAGGAAAGCGACCGGAATGGACGCGTTGGCCGGAGGGGTAAGCGGATTGATCGCGGCGCTTTCTCGGGCTGCGTCGAAGGTTGCGGCGGTCACGCAAGGTAGAGTCAACGAGCCGGCGGCGGTAAAGCCGAGGGCTGCGGAACGCTTAAGGAGTTCTCTGCGTTTCATTGGGATGACCTCTGCAGTTGGTTTGCTACGAGCGGTTTGTGTGTCCAAGATGATGCTTCGGATGTCAACGATGCCTTGCGGTGGATGAAGTCGGACAAATCGTTATTGCTTATCCAGACGAATTTTCAACGTCATGTATGGTATTCCTCAAGGCATCTAATAGTTGAACCGGTAGCGAAACTCCCCGTAGATCTGTCGCGGGTCGTTCCAGTGGAATCCCCCAAACGTCAAACTGTTATCCAGCTGCACGCGGCGATTCGCCACATTCACCGCGTTGGCGGAGACGGTGTATTTCTCGGCGAAGGTCTTGCCGATGGCTAGATCGAAGGTAGTATGGCTCGGCAAATATGAGCCAGGATACTGCGCCTGTGGTGTTCCGTATAACCCGTTCGTGAAGCCCGAGCCGTAGTATACATTCGTTGAGGCGTAAGCATGCCAGGGGAGGATGCCATTGAAGCCCACGTTTAAGGTGTTTCTCTGATCATGATCTACAGGTGCAAGTCCCGGCGGAATATCGAGTGGGCATGCCGAAGTAACCGGAACTGGGCAGATCAAGCCTCCGGTGATGGGAGACGTCGCTTGTGCAATCTGGTTGGCATAGGCAAGGTGAAACTGGCCATGGTGAAAGACGTCGGGAGAGTGCAAGTTGAGTGACCACCCTTGAATGAGCGCATAAGACCAGGTGATCGGCCAAAAGATGTTCGATTCACCGATATTGTTGTGGTCCAACCAATTCTCCGCCCTGGTCTGATAGTTATAAGCGGACAATGTCCAGTTGCGGTATGGAATCGTGATGCCATATTGCCATTGGATATCGCGCTCACCATGGAGAGGAGCAAATGTGAAGTTTTGGCCGTTCGCCAGGTCGAGTAGGGGGCCGGTGGCAGTAACGAGTGGCGGAGCTTGATAATAGTACCCATAGAAGCCCTGCAAGACCCAGTTCAGCCTTGGGATTTTTAAAGCGCCGCCAAAGCGTGGATCGGTTGCGTTCTCCGAGATGGTTGCGTTGAACTGCGTCAGGCGAAGTCCAGTGATCAAAGTGAACCATTGGGTCACCTTGAATTTGTCGTTGACGAACTCGGAGACTACCCCGCCATTCACTCCTATTGAAGAAGAGGGAACGTTTGGGGTACCGTCGGTGAAATCGTTGTTGAAGTAGTTGTACTGGTGCTGGAAGAATCCGTAGACGCCAGCTTGAAGATCATTCTTCCAGAAATTGTAGTTTAGCGCCGTCTGCATACCCACGTAGTTGGCGTCCTGATCGACAGTGGAGATGACAGGATAGTCGTTGGCTCCGCCTTTGTAGTCGGCTCCGTTGTAGTGGTAGAACGGAGAAACCGTCAGCAGTGTTTTGGGGTTGAACGTATGAACCCAGGAGAAAGTGACATAGCCATCAGGCTCGATTTCGGCGTCGTGCAGGCCGCTCGATGGGTATACCTGGTTTCCGAGTGAGGCAGGGTCGGGGTCGATGGGGATCTGGTAATAGTCCCGACGAAGCGAAGTCACCAGGCGATATTGGTTCTTCGGGTCGGGATTCAAGATGAACGTGGCGAATCCGCCGAAGCCGTTTACCGCGTCGTTGACCACCTGAGGAATGGGGGTCTGGAGTCCGTAATTGCTGCGGTTCCCGTTCAAGCTGGCATAGTATGCAAACCGCTGGGTATGCCCACCGCATCTGATCTGATCGTCAGTTTGGTAAAAATTCCCGGCGGTGAGAATGAGATCGCACTCCCTATCGCGCTCAAAACCGGTCCGCGGAACCACGTTGAAGACTCCGTAGGTGCGATCTCCATAATCAGCGTCGTAGCTTCCGCTATACACCTCAAGATAGTCAATATCTCGAGGCAAGATCTGCGGCCCCAGATTGGTAGCGATGTTGGTGTTGGGAATAGGGACGCCATCGATCAGCCAGTTGACCTGATGGCCGCCCATCATGTGCAACATATCGTGCGTCACATACGTGGCTGGAACATAATCGGTGATCATCTCCAGGCTGTTGGTTCGATCGGCTCCTGGAGTCTGTTGAATGTCTGTACGGCTCACCATTGTTGTCGGCGTAACACTATCCGTCCCCGCCTCCACCGGCGCCCCCACCACAACGACGCTTTCTTTCGCGCCTTCGACGGTGAATTGGAGATGGAGCACCGGGCTGGTGTCTGACTGAACGATTACGTCCTGGCCCACTTGCTGAAAGCCCTTCGACGTTACCGTTACCGTGTAATTCCCGATGGGTACGGAAGTGAATAGAAAACCACCGTTTAAATCGGAATCCTGCGATCGTGTCCAGCCCGAGTTTTGAGCTTTGAGCGTAACGTGAGCACCCAGGATGGGCCGGTGCTGAGGATCATGAACGATGCCGCGAACGGAACCGAAGATCGTGGCAAACGTGGGAAGGGAAAATGAGAGGAACAGGCTAGCGGCAAGAATATTACGGCATCGCATGAAGAGATCCTCCGCAAACGACTTGGCTTGAGTGCAGGCGTTGACGGGCCGCTACGGGAGCGTACGGAATGCTTGGCCCGGGGGAAGTGTCTAAACAATGCGGACTTCAGAGCAAAATCTCTGCTGGGTCTGTCGACGTCAAAGGGCTGCGCCATTTGACTTTCGAGTCCGAGACAATGTTTTCGACGAGATCGTTAGCTGTGGGAAGAACCAGGAGGTCCGCGGACGGCGCGGGTGCGAAGCTGACTGACGTGGGCTGCGGCGCGTGCGGCGGCTGGGGTGTGCGGCTGAACGAGCAGACCCGGCAGACTTGCCGCCGGCGCCACCAGCGCAAGGGTCGTTGAGGGCGCCACAGCGTAGCCTGGGAAATAAGGACAGGCGGATGGCGCGGTTAAGATCGGCATGCCCTCAGATTGCGCCACCATGGCTGCCATGCCCACGGACACGGCGCAGTGGTGCGCGCCGTGGCGACGGCAGCAGGCTGGCAAAGATCCGTCGTCTCCATCAAGGGCGACCGCAAGCGGTCCCAGAGCGAAGAGAACGACGAACAGGATGGAGAAAGCGCGCCGCATCTCGGATACATGCTACATGAACTTTGGAGTAATTGGCGATTCGGGCGAGCCAGAGGCCGTCAGGTATCATCGATGCATCTTGATTTCCCTACTCCGCTGAAAGGTTCAATGCCGTCTCAAGTGAAAACTTCTGCCTCCGAGAATGAGTCATCCGTAGTCGCATCGAAGGAACGGGCCCCTTTGCGCATTGCCTTGTTTGGATTCGGCACTGTAGGCAGTTCGGTCGCACGGATTTTGTTGGAGTCGAAGCCTGAAGGGCTTGAGCTGACACACGTATACAACCGCAACGTCGCACGGAAGAAGGCCGATTGGGTTCCGAAGAGCGTGGTATGGAGCGAGGACTGGCAGTCGGTTCTGGCGTCAGATGTCGACGTAATCGTGGAGCTTGTCGGCGGCCTCGATCCAGCAGGCACTTGGGCGCGGCGAGCGATTGAAGCGGGCAAGAGCGTGGTTACGGCCAACAAGAAATTGATCGCCTATCACGGCGTGGAATTGGAAAGGCTTGCGGCGGCCAAAGGCGGACATCTGAAATACGGCGCGGCGGTTGCCGGTGGGATTCCCGTGATTCCTGGACTTGAGCAGGGCCTCGCCGGCGACCACATCGCACGTATGCAAGGAATTCTGAATGGCACCTGCAACTTCATTCTAAGCAAGATGGAGGCCGGAGCCGAGTACTCGGCGGTGCTTGCCGAGGCGCAGGCGAAGGGCTATGCGGAGGCCGATCCGACGGAGGATGTCGGCGGATTTGACGCCCGGTCAAAGCTAGCAATCCTTATGCGGCTGGCATTGCGAGTAGTGGTGGATCCAGATGAGATTGTGCCTCAGCCGATCACCAGCGTAACGGCAGTGGACTTCAGCTATGCGCGGGATTTGAACTGCACGATTCGCCAGGTGGCGCGGGCCGAGGAGCGTGACGGAGCCGTGGCTGCCACGGTTGGGCCGATGTTGGTTGACAGGAATTCGCCCATGGCGTGGTCGCGTGGCACCGAGAACATGGTGATCCTGACGGGACACTACGGAGGCGATGTAGTGTTTTCAGGACATGGCGCCGGCGGACATCCGACGGCGGTCGCGGTGGTGAGCGATCTGATGGCGCTGGCGCATGGGTCGCGCCGCGTGGCGATCCCATCTGTTCCGGCCAAAATCGGGGCGGAGTTTGAAGTGCCGCACTACATTCGGTTCCTGGTAGTGGATCGGCCGGGGATTGTTTCCGAAATTACCGGGGCCCTGGCGCGAGAACGGATCAATATCCGGGCGATCGTGCAGAAGCCGGGGTATCCGTCGGAGGCGTTGCCTTTCGTGGTTACGGTGGAACCCTGCAAGTCATCGGCGATTCAGAGGGCGCTGGCAGAGATCGGGAAGATGGCTTGTCTGCTGGAAGCGCCGCTGGATTTGCAGATGCTTGAATAGCGGTGAACCGTGGGCAGTGAACGGTTGGTCGGAGGTGCTCGGTGATTGACACGATGTATCGATGTGAGATTTGCGGGGAGGAGAGCCTCAGGCCTGTTCGATGGATCGTGATCCATTGCAGTGACGCGCAGCTCTCGGTCTTCAAGTGGACGAAGGAAGCAGCGGACAAGCCGCATGCGCGCCACTACTGCGGCGAAGCCCACGCACAGGTGTATATCAGCCGGTGGTTTGAGTCCTTCTGCAAATAAGTTCGCAAATCAGTTAGTGGGCCTGGCGCTCGCCGGGCCAGTAGATTCGCGGACGACAATTTCAGGCGCCATGACAACTTCTGACGCATAGGGAGCCTCGCGATTGGCGATGCGTTCGAGCAGAATCTGTGCTCCGCGCTGCCCCATTTCAAAGAGCGGCTGGCGCACCGTGGTGAGCGACGGCGTGGAGTAGGCTGCGGACTGGATGTCATCGAAACCGACTACAGAGACGTCTTCAGGTACGCGCAGGCCGGCGTCCTTAAGGGCGCGGATAGCGCCAATCGCCGCAATGTCGTTAAAGCAGAAGATAGCGGTGAAGTTGCGCGTTTTTTCGAGCAGACCCTGCATGGGTTTATAACCGATCTCGGGCGCCATGGGGTGCTGGCCTGTCTTGATGGACCATCCCGCGGAATCGATGCGGATGACGAGCGCGGGGTCAATGCGCAAGCCGATTTCGCCGGCGACTTGCTGGATGCTCTGCCAGCGGTATTCGGAATCGGGGATGGCCCGGGGGCCCCGCATGAACGCGATGCTGCGATGGCCCAGTTCGAAGAGGTGGATCAGAGCGATCTCGACAGCTTTGTGGTGGTCGAGAACGATGTTGGTAACGTTTTGTACTTCGCTGTGAGCCGAGATCGCAACTACGGGGACTGGAACTTCAATCTGGTCGGCCGGCGTGTTCAAAAGCAGGAAGCCGTCCACGGCACGTTCAACGAGCATGCGCGGATACTGCTCGATGAGATCGCGGTTCCAGTCGTGGCAGGCGGTGAAGTAGAAGTAGTGGGCCTGTGTGAGTTCCTGAACTACGCCGCTCATGACACGGGTGAAATAGCCTTCACTCAAATCGGGCGCAAGAACGCCGACAGACATTGACCGGCTCTGTCGCAGGGACCGGGCGAAGTAGTTCGGCCGATAATTTAGACGCGCCGCCGCCTCGAGCACGCGGTTGCGTGTCTCCTGGGGGATGGACTTCGCCGATGGAGAGTTATTGAGAACCAGTGAAACGGTGGTCTGTGACAGCTCCAAGTGTTCAGCAAGTGTTCTTAAATTGACGTGTCCAGATGGCGTTGTCTCTTTACTTCTTGCCATGTTGGAAGTTGTAGCACGTTTGCGAGAAACACGGAACACCGATTCGACGGGAAATACATCGATTTTCTTCAGGGGTAACCATGGAGAGCATTGTCCTTATTTGCCCTGGATATTGTTGAGGCCCGGCTTGAGCGGGTGAACTTTACCGTTGTAAATAAAGTTGCCGGTCAGGTTGGCGGGGAGAGTGATCGTCGCGGTCAAGTCGGAGCCCTCCCGGTGGTATTCCACCGTAATGTCGCCCAGGGGATGGGGGAAAGTGGCTATGAGGTGATCGAGCGGCCCGAGATGCGGTGCGATGCGAACGGTGGCGAAGCCGGGGCTACCGGGCTCAATTCCGGCAACCAGGGTGAGCATGTCGTAGATGGGGTGTGCAGACCATGCGTGCGAGTCGGAGCGGGTGTCGCCGGGAATTTCAGGCCAGGTGCTGAAGTGCAGCGGAAGCAGCTTGCGCCATGGGTCAAGAGATCTGAGGTATTCATCAGCCATTCCAGCGTGGTCAAGCGCGCGGGCAAGGTAGAAGCGGAAGTAGTAGGAAGCCGCTAATACGCCGTCGGGAGTTGTGCCGGGTTCAATCGCAAGCATGCGGCGAAGCACGTCCTGCTGCCGGCCTTTGGGGACCACGTCATAAAGGACACCGAGGATATTCGCTTGCTGATTGAACATCTTTTGCCCCGGGTTGTCAGCAAGCAGTCCGCGCGAGGATACCCAGCACTTTGAAGCGAGGCCAGAGCGAATGTAGTCGATGCGGGACTGGTACCGCGTGGCTAGAACCGGATCGCCGAGGTTACGTTCCAGATCTTGCGCGTCAATCAGTGCGCCAAGATATTCGAGAGTGGTGACGCAGGACTGGCCGTTCGTATCGTAGGTGGGAATATCGCCGGATGGAACCCAATCAATGAAGCTCCACCAGGGAAGCTGCCCGAGCAGGCCATCGGAGGTTTCGTATTTCGCGAACCATGTGAGCACGTCGCGCGTACCTGGTAGTTCATCGCGGACGAACTGAAGATCAGGGCGGTACATCCAGTAGTCGTGGAGCATCCCGATCCAGAGCAGAGAAAACGTCGGTATGTTCTGCGGTAGGGAACTGGGGTAGCGGCTGCGGGTAATGCCCTCGGGAATGCGGGACTGGTCGAATGCGGCCATGGCCTGGCGGCCGAGCCGGTCGTCGCCGCCAACTGTGTAGGAGATAAGGGCCTGGATACGGGTGTCGCCAATGTACTGCAGCTGCTCGTAGTAGGGCGTATCCATGTAAGTTTCGTGGGCATCAAGGCGGGCGGTGCGCCAGCTGACGTCCCATATCTTGTCGAGATCCGGATCGCCGGAATCGAATTTGGCGCGCCGCTCGAACGGGTAGGCCGTGAAGTATGCCTTTAGTGATTCGAGGGTGAGAGGCTCCGATCCGGTGGTGATGTCGAGATCGAGATAACGCCAGGTGCGCCACCAGAGTGGCATGAAGGCGCGGTGCTGGCCGCCGTCGGGTAGAAAGCTGTCTGTTAGACCCAGGGCCTTGCGGTCGCCCACCGCATCGCGATCGCCCTTGCGTTGATTTTTGTCATACAAGGCTTCGGAGTAGGTGAGGACGATGTGGGAGCCTTTGCCGCCTGAGACCGTGAGTTCGGGATAGGCAGTGGTGAGGGTTTTGCGGTCGAAGAGTAAATGAATGTGATGACCGGGATCAAGCGTGACTGGGAATTTGTAGAGTTCCGCAGGGTTGTCCTGTAGGTGGCCGCCGCCATTCTTGTATGGACTGTTCTCTCCAGGCGCAATCCGCACGAAATCACCGGCGGAAGTTTCCGCGTACGCCATGTGCGGGAGGGTATCGGGAATCAACCCCCACGGGTTATCGCCGGTGGCATCGGATGAGTGGGCGAGCTGAACCCCTACAAAGATGCTGTCGCGCATGGGGCTGGCAGCAGGAACCCAGTTCGGGCCGGGAGTGGGCGAGTTCCAATTCCAGTCGTATTTCGAGGCATCGATCTCTTCGCCGGGGCCCGCGGCCATGTAAGTCTTAAAAGTCACGGAAGTGCGATCGAGCGGACGGTGGCCGGGTTCCACTTCGACCAGCCAGCCTTCCGGGGTACTGATGCCGGGCGGCCCAGTCGCATCGCTTTCGAGAAGGAAGGCGGTACGGTCGCTTATCTGGGCGATAGGGGCGTAGACGCCGAAGTTCCAGACCGTCGCCATGATGAGGTTGTGGCCGGGATGGAGGTAGGGAGCCAGGTCGAATCGCTCGTAGCGCCAATGGGCCAGATCGCCTCGCGCAGGTCCGTCTCCCACGCGGTTGCCGTTGACGTAGAGGATGAAGCGATTGTCGGCGCTGACGCGGACCGGGTAGGCTGCTGGAACGGTGGGCAGATCCATCGTGCGGCGGAAATGGAGGACGAGAGGTTCGCGCAGTGGTGCCGTCGGGTGAGTGATCCAGCCGGCCCTCCATTCATGATGGGGTGCGTCGGCCTGGAGGGTAGTTTGGGCAAAGGCATTGAGCGGCGCTAGCGCGAGGATGAAGACGAATGGGATCTGTCGCATGAAGTCGGCCTAATGGGTTCCAGGACATCAGCTTATAGGAATTCGAGCGTCTGGAGCGGAAATCATGACTTTCTTGGGATTCCGACTTTCCGGTCGTCGTTACGCCGTTTGATCGGAAGCATCGAGAAGACAGAGGAAGAGAAGGTCGTGAGAGCGCGCGATTTTTTTCATCTCCGAAGTGCGTTATATGCGTTTGATTTAGCAGCACTGTAACCTTCTATTCATCTTTGCCCGGTAGCCTACGAACGGTGAGCCTACAAGTGCCCGAGATTCGCGTGTCTCAACCTCCAACCCCTGCTACGCCAAAAGTTTCGGTCGCGGAACGAACGCCCGAGGCGCCTCGCAACGAGGTCTCTGCCGTCCGCAAGTTCCTGATGTCGCGTGGAAACTCAGCGTTTGCCGACCGCGTCTTTCGCGTGGTGATGGTGCTTTGTGCATTGAGCATTTTCGGGATCGTGCTATTGATCTTGTCAGAGTTGATGCTGCGCTCGAGCGTGGCTTGGCATGCCTTCGGATTCCGTTTCTTCTTCATGCCGCCCGCGCATGATCCGATTTCAGGACAAACCAGCTACTGGGACCCAGTGAACGGACACTTCAGCGCGTTGCCATTTATCTATGGCACCCTCGTTTCGTCGTTGCTGTCCCTCCTGATTGCGGTTCCCCTGGCGATCGGACTGGCGATCTTCCTTACCGAGATGTGCCCGAAGTTTCTGCGCGGTCCGCTGGCGTTTGTCACGGAATTGCTGGCCGCAATTCCAAGCATCATCTACGGGCTGTGGGCCGTGTTCGTTTTGGTCCCGTTGCTTAGGGAGTATGTAAATCCGCTGCTGGTGAAATACCTGGGATGGACCAGGCTTTTTGTCGATGACAATCCAACTGGGCTGGGCTATGTTGCGGCGGCGGTCATTCTGGCCATCATGATTTTGCCGATTATCTCGTCGCTGACGCGCGAAGTGATGACGGCGGTGCCGCACTCGCAGCGTGAAGCGGTGTTGGCGCTGGGTGCAACGCGCTGGGAGATGATCCGCATGGGTGTGCTGCGCAATGCCCGGATCGGTATCGTGGGAGCGGTGATCCTGGGGCTAGGACGCGCGCTGGGCGAGACCATGGCCGTTACGATGGTGATCGGCAATTCGGCGGAGATCAGCAAATCGCTGTTGTCCAATGGGAGTTCGATGGCGTCAGTAATCGCAAACGAGTTCAGTGAGGCAGTAAGCGACTTGCATCGCAGCTCGTTGATTGAGATCGGTCTTGCGTTGTTCGTTGTGACAATCATCGTGAATGCAGTGGCTCGCCTGCTGGTGTGGGCAGTTACGCGTGGCGCACCAGCCAGCGCCCATTAGAGAAAAGCACAGCATGGTTAGAGCAGTGTTCTCAGACGATAGGAAATAGATACAAGAGTTAAGCGAGCGGGAGAAAAGGTATTGGGGACGACGACTTCGAGCTTTAGATCAGGATTTCGAGCGGCGACCGATCGTGCGGTATCGGGGTTAGCGATACTTGCCACGGTGCTGGTGATCGTTCCCCTCATCGCGATTTTTGTCTATTTGCTGATCAAAGGCGCACGTTCATTGAACCTGGCATTCTTCCTTCAGAATCCGGTTCCCGAGGGCGAATCGGGCGGCGGAATGGCGAATGCGATTGTAGGTTCGGCCGTGCTGCTGGGAATCGCGAGCGCGATCGGGGTGCCGATCGGCATTGGCGCTGGAATTTATCTGGCGGAGTTCGGACGCGGCACAAAGCTGGCCACTGCCATCCGGTTCACCGCGGATGTGCTGAATGGCGTTCCGTCGATTGTGATGGGCCTGGCTGCCTATTCGCTCATCGTAGTTCCGCAGGGACATTTTTCTGCGTTCTCCGGCGGTGTGGCGCTGGGAATCATGATGATTCCCACAGTGGCTCGAACATCAGAAGAGATGCTGCTGATGGTGCCGAATACGATTCGCGAAGCCGCGCTGGGACTGGGGTTGCCGAACTGGCGTTCGGTGCTCTCGATTACTGTCAAGACGGCTTCGCCGGGAATCATCACCGGATGCATGCTGGCATTTGCGCGTGTCGCGGGAGAAACCGCGCCGCTGATCTTTACAGCGCTGGGCAATTCATTCTGGAGCACCGATCCAAATCGGCCAATTGAAGCGCTGCCCTTGCAGATTTGGGTTTACGCAACCGGTCCATATGAGGACCAGCATCGGCTCGCCTGGGCCGGCGCGCTGGTGCTGATTGCTTTGATCGTGATTGCGGTTTCACTGGTGCGGTATGTGGCCAGCCGCGGAGTTCTGAAAGGGGCAAGCTAAAGCGCATTTCTCCTTCAGAGAGTGCCTTTTGGATTGCGCACAACGTGGCAATTCTCTGGAAAGAATTGCCACCGGAGTGAGTCAACTCCGGCGTAGTGAAGAAGGAGAATTGCGAACGTGGGCGTAGGCATCGAGGTGACGAACCTGAACGCGTGGTATGGCGCCAACCACACGCTGCAGGACATCAACCTGAATATTCCGGCCAATCATGCGACTGCGTTGATCGGTCCATCCGGCTGCGGCAAGAGCACGTTTGTGCGCTGCCTCAATCGGATGCACGAGACAAATCCGATTGCGCGCGTGACGGGGACGGTGCGCATCGGCGATCTGGACATCTATAACGACGCGAAACCGGTGGAAATCCGGCGTCGCGTGGGGATGGTGTTTCAGCGGCCCAATCCGTTTCCAACCATGTCGATCTACGACAATGTTGCGTCCGGACTGAAGCTGAACGGATATTCCAACCGCCGGGCGCTGGATGAAATTGTTGAGCGCTCGCTGAAGAACTCGGCTCTGTGGGACGAAGTCAAGGACGATCTGAAGTCGAAGTCAGGTGCGAGCCTTTCCGGTGGACAGCAACAGAGGTTATGCATTGCGCGTGCGCTGGCGGTTGATCCCGAGGTGCTGCTGATGGATGAGCCGGCTTCTGCACTGGACCCCGTATCTACTTCGAAAATAGAGGACCTGATCTTCCAGTTGAAATCGCAGTACACTATCGTGATTGTGACCCATAACATGCAGCAGGCGGCCCGCGTTGCAGAGAAGACGGGCTTCTTTCTGAATGGGCGCATGGTGGAGTTCGACTCGACACACAAGATCTTTACGAATCCCAGCGACAAGCGCACCGAGGATTACATCACGGGCAGGTTCGGATGACACGTATTCGATTCCAACAGAGTCTCGACCAGCTGAAGGAGAACCTGCTCGTGATGGCCGGTATGGCAGAGCAGGCCATCCAGCGCGCCATTGAAGCCTATCGCGTGCGAGATCTCTCGATCTGCGACTTGGTGAGCCGGAGCGAAGTGGCAATTAATCGACTGGAGCGCGACATTGATCAGGCAGCGCTGGATCTGCTGGCCATGGAACAGCCGATGGCCATCGATCTGCGCTTCATCCTGAGCGTAATCAAGATCAATGCCGACTTGGAGCGCGTGGGCGACGCGGCGAAGAGCATCAGCGAGCGAGTCCGCAACATGGAACAGATGGCGGCTGTCCCCGATCTTCCGGTGGATATTCCGCGGATGGCGACGCTCTCGGCCGAGATGGTACGGAAAAGCCTCCAGTCGTTTATCGAGGCTGATCCGGAACTGGCGCGCGCCGTGCTCATGATGGATGACGCCGTGGACACCATGAACCGCGCAGCCTACAAGGCTCTGACCAAGTTGATGGAAGAGCAGAGCCACATTGCGCCGCAGGCGCTGAATGCCCTGATGATCTGTCGCGCGCTCGAGCGGGTGGCAGATCACGCCACCAACATCGCTGAAGATGTCATCTTCTGGATCGAAGGATCCGATGTTCGCCACCACAAAAGCATGATGGCTCAGAAGAAGGCTGCTGAAGCCGCGGGGTGATCGCAGCTATCTCAAAACAACAGTCTTGATCTCAATTCCAACTCGGCTGCGTTAGTCTTGAGGGGAAGCGGCGGAGTGTGCAATGGACGCGGACGAGACCAAGCGGGGGAAAGTTGAACCTGCTGCGTTGTATTCCGAGCAACTGCACGCATTACAGAGTGCGCAAGCAGCCGACCAGAGGCAGGAGAGGCTGCTCGGGTACGCCAAGGTAGCGGTTGCGTTCAGCACCCTCGCTGCGGCGCTGATTCTTCTCTATTACATCAAATTCCTTTGGCTGTTGCTGGTACCTGCGGGAGCCTTCGCCTTCCTCGCTGTGCTGCATGAGAATCGGCTTCAGGCGATTCGAGCGCGACAGCGGGCGATAGAGTTCTACAAGCGGGGCATCGCGCGTATTGGAGATCGCTGGGCGGGTACGGGAGAGACGGGAGATAGGTTTCTTGATCCGGCGCATCCGTATGCGCGGGATCTGGATCTCTTTGGAAAGGCGTCACTGTTTGAGCTTCTTTGCACCGCACGCACGCGGGCGGGTGAGGAGAAACTGGCTGCGTGGCTTTTGCAAGCAGCTCCTGTGGAGGAAATCGTGGCCCGGCACGGCGCCATCCACGATTTAAGCGGGCGCGTGAAGTTGCGTGAAGACCTGTTTTGCGTCGGGGAGACGGTGCGCGCGGGCGTGCATCCCGATTCGTTGGCGAGATGGGGAGAGCGAAAGCCTCTTCTCCGCAGCGGTCCGATTCGCGCGACGACGACCCTGCTGGGTGCATTGTGGATCGCGGGTATGGTGGCGTGGGGCGTGTGGGGACTAGGCGCAGTTGCATTGGCAATTTCAGCGCTGAACCTTGCCTGGGCACATCGCTTGCACACGCGATGGGATGAGGCTGCGGAAGCGATTGAGGAAGCTACTCACGATCTGGATGTGCTCGCCGGTGTTTTGAAGCTGATCGATCACGGGCAGTTTTCCGCTGCGAAGTTGCACGAGATTCAAGCGCGATTGAAGCACGAGAACTTTGTGCCTTCGGACGCGATTCGCAAGCTGGATCGCATTGTGGGTTACTTGGAGTCGCGGAGAAATCCTGCGATGCGCCTGCTGGATGCGGTGACGTTCTGGAGCGCGCAATGTGTCTTTCTGGCGGAGGGCTGGCAGCAGGAGTTTGGTCCACACATTCGCAGCTGGCTCGATGCCGTGGGAGAGTTCGAGGCGCTGACGGCGCTGGCGGGATACGGGTTCGAACATCCGGGCGATGTTTTGCCGCAGTTTGCGGAAAAGGGGCCACTCTTCGAGGCAAATGATTTGACGCATCCGCTGCTGGCGGCCGACAAGGCAATCCGCAATGATGTAGGGCTCGGCGGCGGACTGCAACTCATGGTGTTGAGCGGGCCGAATATGGCCGGGAAGAGCACGTTCATTCGCAGTGTTGGTGTGAATGCAGTGCTGGCTCAGTGTGGAGCGCCGGTGAGAGCTAGCGCGTTGCGCATGTCGCCGCTGGCGGTGGCGGCGTCGATTTGCGTGCTCGATTCTCTGTCAGGCGGGACTTCGCGATTCTATGCGGAGATTCGCAGGCTGAAAGTTGCAGAGGAGCTTTCGGGGGGGCCTGTGCCGGTATTGTTCCTGATGGATGAATTGCTGTCGGGGACAAACTCGCACGATCGGCTGGAGGGAACGAAACTGGTGGTGCGCAGTCTGATGTATCGCGGCGCGATCGGCATCGTGAGCACGCACGATCTGGCACTGGCGGAAATTCCGGCCACGATGGCTGGCCGCGCCGAGAATTGCCACTTTGAGGATCGGCTTGAGGACGGAAAGCTGATTTTCGATTACAAACTCAAGCCGGGCGTAGTAAAGACGAGCAACGCGCTCGAACTGATGCGCTCGATCGGGCTGGGTGCCGCGAGCAAGACTAGCTAAATCTCCCACCAATCGAATAGCGACATGCGCGGATAGTAAAGGCCTGCGCGAAGCTGCAGCTCCGGTCCGTGCAGATTGCGCAGCACCGCGGCATACATCTGCAACTGAGGCGCGAAGGTATTGCGGAAATCCTGCAACGCCAATGACGCGTCGATGTTCTCGGCGTGCGCCGTCTTATAGTCGATGATCCAGAGGGCGTGGTTGCCGGGTTGCACCGGTTCAAGGCCGGCGCGGAAAAGTCGGTCGACGCGCACCAGGCGCAGGTTGCCGCTAACGATGCCAGCCCAGCCGGATTCGCTGACGGCTTCAGTGTGCGGCGAAAGAATCCATTGGCCATGGGCGTCGCGCGCGGCACTCAGGGCGCATGCAAAGGCCTGCGCTGTCACGTTTTCAGCAGCAGCGAGGGAAACTCCTGCGGAGCGGACTGATGCAGTAATGCGCGGTCGGAAGTTTTCGAGGGCGGCCAAGGCAGAATCCCAGTCAAGCGTCGTGCGCAGGCGGGCCAGTTCTTCGAGCAATTTGTGAACGGCATTCCCGAGCGAGCGTGAAATCTGGCCGCCCGCGTGACGCTGATATTGGTTCGCATCACCGAGGCCAATGAGAGATTCTGGAGCGCCGAGGCCGGTGCCAGTGGCAAGATTGGTTTGAAAGCCTGGCGGTAGGCGGCGTAGGAACGTTGGCTGCGCTGGTGAGGGCATGAAGACGAGATTATTCTGCTCTCCTGCTGCGGCGATTGTGTCGACAATCTGTTCATTGCCTGTCGCCGGAGCATGAGAATTCACATTCCACGCGTCGAAGCGTGCGCGAATTTCGTCGCCGAGTGCGGGCCATGCCGTTGCCAGCAGACAATTGTGCGGATCCGGTAAAGAACGCGATCCATCGTCTTCGGCCTTGTACGCAGGTTGAGCAAAGAGATGCAACTCTTCGCGCGCGCGCGTGGCGGCGACGTAAAGTATGCGGCGCATCTCCTGCGATTCGCGGTCGCGGCGAATCTTGTCGACCCATCGCCTGGCTCCGCCTCGATCAGCCCCTTTGAACTGAAGTGGAGCGATCAGAAACTCGGTCAGATCACCAGATTCGTCCGGCTCAGCGATGCCGCGTTCCAGCCAGGACAGAAGCTCGGGCTTGCTGTTACCGCTCCGTGCGTGAAGGTCGGGGACGATGACGACTTCGAACTCGAGGCCCTTGGATTTGTGAATGGTCATGAGTTGGACACCGCACTCGCTGCTGGCTGCCGGATCGGGCAGAGCGAACAGATCTTCGAGAGCGACGTCGAGGGCTGGACCGGTTAAATCCTGCTCACCTCCCGGCAATTCGTCGAGCAGTTTCCAGAACAGATCGAGGTTGGCGCGGCCGGTAGCATCGACGCAGCGGTCACCGCCGAGACTGAGCCAGAGCTGCTGCAGAACCGTACCGACGGAGGTAGCAGGGAGGTTGTTTCGCAGATGTGGAACAGATGCCAGCGCAGTGAGGACGCGCTCGGAGGCCCTGCGTGATTCCAGCGAGAGTAGATCGAGCCGTCCGCGAAGCAACTCAGGAACAGGAGCAGCCGAACGCGATGCATTGTCCGCGCCGACCACTGCGTGAAGTTCAGCAAGGCTCAGGCCACACCACGGCGCACGAAGAACGCCCAGCCATGCAATACGATCTTCGGGGTTAAAGACTGCACGGCAAAGGGAAGCTGCATCGAGAATCTCCGCACGACCTTTCAGATTTTCCAGTTCGACAGCGCGAAATGGTATCTCGGCTTCGCGCAGAGCGGCCGCGATTGGAGCCAGAGCCGTTCGCGCGCGGCCGAGCACGGCGACGCGGTATTTCTCGCCGGCTCGGCGAGCGGATTCCATTCGATCGAGATGGCCATGGATGAGTGCGACGAGTTCGTTGATCTGTCTTTTGCGTGCGGCCTCGCGCTTGTCTGCGTTCTCCTGCCAGTCGCGGACTGAGTCGGGATCGATCGAGTTCCCGGGTTGGGGTCGCGGGATGAACTCGAGATGAAGTTCGAAGCGCTCGTTCGGCCCGGCGGAGGGATTCCGTGCGGGCTCCGCTTTGGCGAACTCGATTTCACTTCCGTCAGGATCCGCAAAGACTCTCTCGAATGCATCATTCACTCTAGAGACTAATTGTGGATCGGTGCGGAAATTCGCCGTCAATTGGATCGGGCGAAGGGGGAACGATTCCTCCTCGCTGAATTCAAATCCTCTTTCTTTCACGCGGCGAAAGAGTTCGGCCTCGGCGTCGCGGAAGAAGTAGATGGATTGCATGGGATCGCCGACGACGAAGATGGTGCGACCCGAGCGATCGTCCCAGGCTTTTATGAGAGAAGTGATGAACTCGTGCTGGCGGCGACTGGTGTCTTGAAATTCATCAACGAGCAGGTGGCGAATATCATTGGCGACGACAAGCGCGGCGTCTGACGGAAACTGGTCTTCGGCGAGAAGGACGTGCCTGGCGATTTGTGCGACCTCGATGAAGTCAACCGTACCGGTTTCGGCGAAGATGGCTTTCAATTCGCCTGCGGCATGGCGGAGAAGAGTGAAGCTGGCGCGAACAATTTGCCAGTCTTCTTCTGCATAGCGGGCGGGAGGAAGGTTTCGGACGCCGCCAAGCGCCTCTTCGAGGCCTGTCACAGCTGATAGTTGCTCGGACAAATCTTGTATGCGCAACTTCTCTTCGGCGTGCTCTTTTGGAAAGCCGAGAAGTATGTTGAATTGCCGCCGAAAGCGATCTTCCGTAGTCAGCAGAAGATTTGCCAGACAGAGATATGCGTTCCTGGCATCTTCAAGAGCGGTGCTGTCTCGATGCGGACCATAAGGGAAGTTGGCGAGTTCGGCGAGATCCCGATGCAGATCGCTTGCGCCCTGGGTGCATGCAAATTGCGCCAGCTCAATTGCTTCATCGCCAGCGCCGGGAACCTGGTTAAGTAGTGGAGTCAGGCTGTCGAGAGCGGCGCGCACCGTGTTGGCGAGCGGCCGTTCGAGCCGCTCGCGAATTACATTCCAATCCGTTTCCTGGCTCAGAACAAATGTATGCATCCAGCGATCGCGCTGGCCGAGCATCTTGACTAACAGATCCTCCAACTCTCTCCAGCCGTTATCGCGCCACAGTAGAAGATCTTTGATGGCGTCGCTCAGAACTGGATGCGCCCGATTGCCAATCATCTGCAGCGTGGCGCGCGCAGCACTTCGATAAAGTTCACTCGGCCTTTCACTGATTTGCAAATTGCTGCCGATGCCCGAGTAAATGGGCTGCTGTATAGCAATATCGCGACAGAATGAGTCGATTGTTGAGATGCGGAGTTGCGACGCGAGTTCGAGGAGGCGCCAGTCAAGTTGCCGCGAACGCTCAAGCGCACGCGCCGCAAGTGCCTCCATTGAGAATTCATCTACATCCAACTCGGAGGCTTCGCGAGCACTGGCTTTCTCAAGCTCTGCAAGGATGCGGTGTCGCATTTCGGCTGCTGCTGCCTTGGTGAAGGTGATGGCGACAATCTGGCCAGGATCGTCGACTTCGGCCAGCAGGCGGAGAAATCGGCGGGTGAGGAGATCGGTTTTGCCTGAACCAGCCGGTGCCTGAACGAGAATCGAGCGACGCGGGTCCAGTGCGGCACTGCGTTGATCCTGGTCGGGAGGAGCGGAAAGCACGAAGCTATTCTTCGACGGCATCGTCGCCCTCCGTGCTTTCGTCTTCTTCGACCCGTGCATGGTTTTCAGGCTCCTGGATACGGCAGACTGCCTGAAGACCGCAGCGTTTGCAAGTCTTCGGGTAGTCGCGTGGATCGACCTCGGCGCGGCCATGGACGAAATCTTCAGCCATGCGCTCGATGTATTTCTTCCACTCAGACTCGTCCAAGCCAGTTAGCTTGCGCCTGACCAGCCCGTTATTTCCGGTGAGGTCTGGATTGATCGTCTTCTTTGCATCGACAACGCGACCTGTAAAGCAGGTATCGCCTGCGCGGACCTTGGCAAAAACCAGGCCTCCGCTAGCCGGACCGCCGTAACTGTCAAAGAGAGACGGTTGCAAGGTCTCAAGTCCGAAAACTTTGTATAGCGGCAATTGCAGATCGTCGGGTCGCGGGAGGTCCCAGGACTTGGGATCAACGTTGCCGGTCTTGTAATCGATGACCAGCGATGAGCCATCCACGAGACGATCGACTCGATCGAGTCGAAGATTCATGCTGAGGCCAGCAATCGTCACGGTGCGCTTTGCTTCGGTTTGCTCGACCGTAAATGTCTCGCGCGCCCTTTCGAAAATAAGCCATTCCGTAACGAGACGCAGCAGCCGCGTTTCTTCAAGCTCCAGGTAGATCGGCGGCATCTGCTCCGAGATTCCAGGCTGCAACGCGGATTGCAGCCCGGCTCTAACGTGCGTTCGCACGAATGCGGCGAGATCCTTGATCGCGATCAGAGCATCGCGATCCTTTATACCGGGACTCCTGCCCGACCAGACGGAATGAAGCACCGCATGCAGAATTTGCCCACGCTGTTTGGCGCTGAGGCCCGCCTGCGCAGCATCCCAGCTCTCCGCGGCAAGCCGCGCCGTAGCGAAAGCTTTGAAAGGACATTGGGACTGCGAAGATAAAACGGCCGCTCCGCCGCGAAGGTGGGCGCCGGCGAATGGAATCGAGCTCGAATCGGCAATTGGGATCGCGATGGGCAGGTCGTGCGGTGGCGGGAGCAGTGCTTTTTCGATTGGGAGTGGCGAACCAGCAAGTTGCGCGACAAGACGGGAGGGTCGGGCCTCAACATCATCTTTTTGCAGGGCAAAGCTGAAGTGGGCCTCGGGTGCTGAAGTAAGCAGGCGTTGAGTAATCGCCGAGGCGAATTGCCAGTCCAGTTGATGCGACGAATGTGGCATGGCGGACTCGCGTTGCACGTAAGAAGGCAAGAAGGGATGCATTGACGCGATCGCCGGCCACGATTCCTCATCGGCGCCGAGAAACCAGAGAGCATCGGCAGTGAGGCCCGCGGACTCAGCGGGGCCCGCGATCTGGATCGGAGCGTCGATGGATTGCGGTGCGAAGAGGATATCGTCGGCCGCGTGTTCAAGTTCGGCAAGGAAATCGTGCCACGCGATGAGGCGTCCGTCAAAACCGAGAGAACCCGCCGTATCCAATGCCTGCTGCCATCTGCGCAATGCCTGGAATTCAACGCTCGTTTGTGACTGAGTGCGAGCCCAGCCGATCGTCTCGAGTAAAAACGGCACCTTGTCTGCCCATTCGAGCGGGTTTTGGAAAGAGGCTGACTCTTTCAAGCTTCGTTGCGCTGAAATCATGCGCCGTTTCCACCGTTGCGGAACGTCGTTGGCGATTCGTCCCTGATTCAGGAAGCCTTCGAGAGGCCACTGCAAACGCTGCTGGTCGAAACGGCGCAAGGTGCGCATGCACGCCTGCAATGCCGCAGACTCTTCCGATGACGCGGCCAAGCCGCTTGCAAGAAGCCAGTCAAGCGAGTTCTCGTCGACCGGGTTGCTGAGCCAGCGCAACAGCAACAGGGCCGAGCGCGCCAGCGGAACCTGGCTGAGTGGAATGCCAAGCGAAAATTCAAAGAGAGGAGCGGCACCCGGTTGGGCGAAGCGCAGAAAGGCGCGTTCGATTTCACCTCGACGTTGCGATACATCCTGGGTGATAACGAGCAGCCGCTGTTCGGGATTCGCTGCGAGTTGCCGGTGGCACCAGAAGGCACAGGACTCAAGCTCAGTCTGGCTATCGCGCACGGAGCGGAAACGACCCCGCGCGGGCGGACCTTCAGACTGCAACTGCTGCCATGATCCCCACGCGTCGAAGAGTTGTCGTTGCGTTGGGAACACTCGGTCAAAGCCGAAAACGCGGAGCGCTGGTCGCGACGAGGCCTCCGCCTGCAGAAGCGAAATCAGTTCGAGTGGCAAGCGGCTCAGGCTGATGTGGCCTTTCCGATTACATTGTTCGTCGAAGTCGGCGAGCCATTGGCTGAAGGCTCCGGCATCTTGATCCCAGGCCGCCCGTGAAGAAGTGCGAAGAAACTGCGGTGCATAGGAACAGAGCAGATCGTGTGCTTCGATCGCCATGGAAGCGAGGCGTCGTACCGATCCCATCAGCGCAGTCGGAAGATGCTCTTCGCTATGAATGATTTCAGACCAGAGGGCTAGTTCCTGCGCTGGATTAAGGAGGAGGCGTCCCGCGGGATTGCGTTCTTCCCATGCCCTACGCGCGAAAGTTTTCCAGTCAAGGATGTTAGGAGCGGGCCAGGCAGACAGGCCCTCAACGCGGCGGCGGCGATGATAAGCGGCCTGGATTGCGCGCGCAGCACGGTCGCTCGAGGTGACCACAAGCCCGCCTTCGCGCAACCATGCGTCGAGTTCGGCCCCAGGTTGAGTGCCCATATCTGCGTTATACGCCGTTGGGCCGCAGAGCGGAACGCGCGGGCGCTGTGGGAAACTGGGCGGGTTGTAAACTGGGGAGTGATACGGAAACTATTGGTTTGTGCGGTCATCGGGATGGCGACGGTTTCGGGGTGCCATCGCCAGCAAAACGGGGCGGAAGAGTCCGCGGAGTCTTCGTCATACAAAATCTACAAACTGCGTGCGAAGGTTGTTGCCGGTAATCCCGCAACCGGCGAGGTCACGCTGAACCACGATGCGATTCCGGGTTACATGGATGCGATGACGATGCCCTACAAACTGAGGGATCCGAGCATTCTGAGTGAATTACATCCGGGTGACGTGATTACGGCTGACGTTTTGGTATCGCAGGAGGCCGATGCCGGTGTTCTGCTGGATCACATCGTGGTGGTGGCGCAGGGAAAGCCCGACTATCGGCCCGCGGTCATCTATCACGTGCCCGCTAAGGGCGATGCGGTTCCCGATTTCAAGTTGCGCAACCAGGACGGGCGGATGATTGATCTGGATAAGTTTCGCGGCAAGGTCTTGCTGATTACGTTTATCTACACTCGGTGCCCATTGCCGAATTTCTGCCCGCTGGTCACACATAATTTCGCCGTGATAGACAAGCAACTGGCGGCTGACCCAGCGTTGAAGGGAAAGGCGCACCTGCTGTGCGTGAGTTTTGATCCCGAACACGACACGCCGGAACGGCTGAAGGCGTACGGGGAGCAGTACATCGGCAGCGATGCAAAGGTGGCCTTCGCGCACTGGGATTTTGCTGTGCCGGAGAAGCCAACGCTGACGGAGATGGCAAAGTTTTTTGACGTGGGGATGAGCGATGCGTCGGACGGAACAATTACGCATACGCTTTCGACGACGCTGATCGGGCCAGATGGCAAAGTGTTGAAGTTCTACCCGGGAAACGAGTGGACGCCGGAGCAGGTTCTTGCGGACGTGAAGCAGTCGCTGGGAGCATAGAGCTGTGAGGGGTCGAATGAATCGGACAGGATGCGGAGGAGCGGAACGAACATGAGTGACGGTTTGAAGATTCGCAAGGATGGCGAGATCGATTTTCTTTCGCTGGGAGCGCTGGTTCACCGGCTAGACCCCGGCATCATTCCGTTTCGCAAGGCAACGGAGTGCCACATTCACGTCAGTGGTGGCGAGTTCAACGTTGCGGCCAACCTTTCGAATTGCTTTGGTCTCAAGAGCATGATCGTATCGGCGATGTCGGATTACCCGATCGGCGACCTGATCGCCGAGCGCGTGTTGGCCATGGGTGTGAAACCGGTCTACAAGCATTTCAAGCACGACGGTGTCTCCGGGCCGAATATGGCGACCGTGTACAGCGATCGCGGCTTTGGTGTACGCCCGCCAGTAGTTTTTTACAACCGCTGCAACGAAGCGGCAGCGCGCTTGAAGCAGGGAGACTTCGACTGGAAGGCAATTTTTGCAGGAGGCGTGCGCTGGGTGCATAGCGGAGGCATATTCGCGGCTCTCTCCGCATCGACGGCTGAACTGGCTGCGGAGATGATGCGCGAAGCAAAATCCGCCGGCGCTGTGACTTCGTTTGATCTGAATTTCCGGGAGAAGCTCTGGAAGATCCATGGCGGTGACACGCGCGCTGTGGAGACGATTGCGAAGATTGTCGAGAACGTGGATGTGCTGGTTGGCAACGAAGAGGATTTGCAGAAGGGGCTCGGCATTCCCGGGCCGGAGGTTGCCGCGAAGTCCAAGCTTGATCCCAGTGTGTTCTTCGGCATGATGGACAACGTGGTGAAGAAGTTGCCGCACGTCAAGATTGTGGCGACGACACTGCGGGAAGTGCATTCCACCAACCGGCACAGTTGGAGCGCGGTGGCTTGGGTTGATGGCAAGACCTATTCGGCGCCTACTGCTGAACTGGATGTGCTCGATCGCGTCGGCGGTGGGGATGGATTTGCGGCAGGCTTCATTTACGGACTTTTGACCGGTGAAGCTCCAGAAACCGCGCTGAAGCTCGGTTGGGCGCATGGTGCTCTGCTGACAACGTTTCCGGGGGACACGACCATGGCGACGCTGGACCAGGTGCGGGAGTTTGCGCAGGGCGGGTCGGCGCGCATTCAACGCTAACTACAGCGGATTCTTCGAATCAGGACAGCACGGCCAGGCATCTACAGGACTGATATCCTTTACGTCAGCCTCCAGGGAGAGGCTTTGCTTGGCGAAAGTAACACTGGCTTTTGCTGTTCTGCTGGTTGCGCTTGGTTTGATTGGCTACGTCGGCACCGGGAGTCAGCATGTGACCGCGCTGATTCCGACATGGTTTGGGGTGGCGCTGGCCCTGTTCGGATTGCTGGCAATGAGCCCCAGCGAGTCGAGACGCAAGCTCTTTATGCACATCAATGTGACCATCGGGCTGGTCGGGTTTATCGGCGGTGCAATTGAGGCAATACGCGGATACGTGCATGCGAAGTCGGCAGGGCTGCCTGTGGATCAGATTGCCCTGGCATCGAAACTTACAATGACGGGCCTGCTGCTGCTTTACGTGATCCTGTGCGTGCGATCGTTTATCGCGGCCCGGCGATCGGGGAAGGTCTAAACATGAGTACCATGCGCGGCGGTGGAATGGGGTTGAGTGCTGGAGCAGAGCGGTCGCCGCGTGGCGGCGGTGCGCGTGCGCGCGCAGCCGAGTTGCCTAAGCGCAAGCCGGACCTGAAAAAGCTGTGGCCGGAGATTAAGGCGCTGGTCGCCCCGCGCAAGGGTTTGCTGGTCGCGGGCATGGCACTGATGGCCGTCAATCGCGTTGCAGGATTAGTGCTTCCCTATACTTCCAAGGCACTACTCGACAAGGTGCTTTCGCAGACCAATCCCCACCCTGAGTTGTTGCCTAGGATTATCGCGCTCGTCTTTTCAGCCATGATTGTTCAGGCGATTACGTCGTTCTCGCTGACGCAGCTGCTCTCAAAGGCAGGGCAACGCCTCATTGCCGAGATGCGCCGCCAGGTCCAGAGGCATGTGGGACTGCTGTCCGTTGCTTACTACGACGAGAACCGTACCGGCACACTCGTCGCGCGCATCATGTCGGACGTCGAGGGCGTGCGAAATCTGGTGGGCACGGGGCTTGTGGAATTCGTAGGTGGCCTGCTCACTGCAGTGTTGGCGTTCGTCTATCTGCTCCATCGCAGCGCTCTCGTTACGCTGACTGTGTTCTCTGTCGTGGGCTTATTCGTATTTGTTCTTCAATACGCGTTCAAAAAAATCCGACCCATTTTCCGCGAAAGAGCAAAAATCAATGCGGAAGTCACAGGCCGGCTGACCGAGTCGCTCGGCGGAGTGCGCGTGATCAAGGGCTACCACGCCGAAGAGCGCGAAGCCAGTGTCTTTGGGGTTGGAGTAGAGCGACTGCTCACCAACGTGATGAAGTCGTTGACCCTGACCAGCGTACTCGGATCAGCGTCCACAACAGTATTGGGGCTGGTTTCCGCACTGGTAATGTGGCTGGGCGGACACGCCGTGTTGAACCATACATGGACGGTCGGCGACTACTTCAGCTACAACATGTTTCTGGCAATCATGGTTATGCCGATTTTTCAGATCGTGAATATTGGCACGCAACTGACAGAAGCATTTGCGGGGCTCGATAGAACCCGCGAAATCATGTCCGAACTCGAAGAGAACCAGGATCCGAAGCGCAAGCTGAAGATGCCGCCGATTGAAGGCAATGTTCGCTTCGACAATGTGGAGTTTGCTTACGAGACCGATAAGCCGGTGCTGCACGGCATCAGCTTTGAAGCAGAGCAGGGAACCGTGACGGCGCTGGTAGGGTCATCAGGTTCGGGCAAGTCGACAGTCATCAGTCTGATCTGCGCATTCCACACGCCAACCAGCGGGCAGGTGCTGGTAGACGGAATCGACTTGGCCAGCGTTGACCTGAACACATACCGGTCGCAGTTGGGCGTGGTGCTGCAGGATTCATTCCTTTTCGACGGATCGATTCGCGAGAACATCATGTTTTCACGGCCCGATGCGACCGAAGAACAGTTCCTGTTTGCGTGTCGAACGGCCCGCGTCGACGAGTTTGCCGAGCGCTTTCCGGATGGGTACGACACGATCGTCGGTGAACGCGGCGTGAAACTCTCAGGCGGACAGCGGCAGCGGCTCTCAATCGCACGGGCATTGCTGGCGCAGCCAAGGATCCTGATTCTGGACGAAGCGACCAGTTCGTTGGACTCGGAATCGGAGGCGATGATCCAGGCGGGCTTGAATCAGTTGATGGTAGGCCGGACGACGTTTGTCATCGCGCACAGGCTTTCGACGATCCGGCGAGCGGATCAGATTCTCGTGGTGGAGCAGGGAAGAATTGTGGAACGCGGCAACCATGCCGAACTATTTGCATTGGGCGGCCGCTACTACGACCTCTACACCCGCCAACACGGCCTTGAAGAAAACCTCTTCCTCGCACCGGGCGAAGGGGACGAGGTTCCGGCCTAGACGCTCGCGAGCTTGGCGCCAATGGGAGGAATGTGTCAAGCTCGCCAGCTCCACCCCGATCCCCAAGCTGAACATTTCAAACGTCGAGACCTCGGCTCACCTTTGCAGGTAATTTGCTCCGTATGGAGCACAATCATTCAATAGCAGTCCAACTGTCGGGCTGACGAGTCAATAGGAGACATGGAGGTACCCCCACCCCCCCTCCTGAATTTGCAGTTTTCCACAAAAAGTTTGCAGGGCATTGGAGGCTGAAATTGCGACCACTTCGGTCGTCTGCGGAAGGCGTTGACAATTAGGCCACTGAAGAACCGATCAAGGAAGCCGTCTCATTTTCTTGACGTGCAGTCCCATATTCTGAGAAACTAAAGCTGTATTTAAAGACGGAATAGAGGACCAAAATGCGAGACACTGCCCCTCAGGGGACATACAAGGTTCAGGCTCTGGATCGCGCCTTTGCAGTGCTTGATTTATTGGGCGAAAGCGACGTTCCACTCGGACTCGCGCAGGTAGCCTCGTCGCTGCAACTGCACAAGAGCACAGCGCACCGCTTTCTGATGGTGCTCGAGCGCCATCGCATGGTGGAGCGGACAACGAATGGGAAATTCCGCCTCGGCTTGCGGCTCTTTGACTTCGGCAACCGCGCGATCGAGCAGTACGACCTTCGCGAACGCGCTCAACCGCATCTGCGCCGCCTGGTGGCCGAGACCGAGGAGACCGCGCACCTCTGCATTCTGGAACAAGCAAGGGTGATCTACATCGACAAGATCGAGCCGGCGCGCTCGGTCCGCATGATCACGCGTGTGGGCTCGAGTAATCCAGTGCACTGCACGTCGGTGGGCAAGGCGATGCTGGCATTTCTGCCCGAGGACCGGATCAACGAAATCATCCGGCGGACCCGGTTCGAGAAGTTCACGCATCGGACGATCGCCACGGCCGAAGCGTTGCGCACTGAGATCGAGAAAACGCGCCGCCGCGGCTATGCCGTGGATGATGAAGAGCTGGAAGAAGGCCTTCGCTGCATCGCGGTTCCTCTGCTCGATGCGCAACGCCAGCCGGTGGCGGCAGTGAGCGTTTCAGGGCCGTCGTTCCGCGTGACTGCACAAAAGCTGCCCTCCATTGCCAATCATCTGCTGCAGTGCGTTCGCGGCATATCAGCGGACATGGGTTTCACTGCGGCTGCACGCGGGAATCGCCCGGTTGCAGCATGGACCGCCTAAGAATCCAGTTTGCGCCGGAGAAGCGCTTGCCCTCCGGTAAAGGTGACTGAAGTCGCCTCATGGAAACGGAACAGACCATCAGAGGGTCACGCGAGCAGGTTTTTTGGATTGTGGACAATGGACGACTTGTGTTGATGAGAAAAGCCTGTGCCGGATGCCGTGAAAAAGACGCCTTTCTGATACACTCAATGATGTTGCAGAAGCAAGGGTACAGCCTGGTTTCCCGCTTCGAATGTGATTAGCTGCCTGCAAAAACGGCGTTGAACTCTGGCCCATTCGCAGCATGCAACATGTTTTCCAGATTCACTCTGGGGACGTAGCTCAGTTGGTTAGAGCGCTGCCTTCTAACCGAGCATCTTTAGAATCAATTACATGCTCCTTTGGTGTCCACCTTGGTGTCCACTTTTGCCGGTTGAGAGCCCAACTTTGACAGGCTAAAATGCCCCAGAGGAGGCCTCCAAATTGCCTGCTCTCCCCCACAAGAATGCCCCCGAATACGCGGACCGCGTAAACCTCATCAAGAAGATCAAAGTCAATGGCGCGTGGCGCTTCGCTCCAGTTGTTCCAGAGCCGAATGGGCGTCTCAAAGACAAGGTGCGCATCAACGGCGCCATTGAAGTCCACACCGAAGGCTCCTACTACATCGAATGGCGGGAGCGCGGCAAGCGCCACCGCGAGGCGGCCACCCGCGAAGAGGCAGTCGATCAGGCGCGCCGCAAAGCAGTCGAGCTGCGAGCGGTCAAAGAGGGGCTGATTGCGGCTCCCGAACCTGAGCCTGAAGTCGAACCGAAGATCCCGATCGGCAAAGCCATCGACGACTACCTGCGCTTCGTCCGCGCGCATCGGAAGCCGCGTACCTATCTCACCTATCGGTTCACACTCGATACTCTGCTGCGTGCCGCATACAGGAAGAAGTACGTCGAGGACGCCAACCGCCAGGATGTGCTCGACTTCATGACCTACTGCTATGAGCAGGGCCTTGGCAAGCGCACGGTGTACGACAAGGTCGTCACTGTCCTGCAACTGTTCAAGCGCCACGGCAGGAAGGGCCTGATCGAGCGCGGCGACTGGCCCAACTTCGTCGAGACCATCCGCCCTGTCTACGAGCCTGAAGAGTTGCATGCGATGTTCCGCGCCTGTACAGAGATCGAAGCTACGTTATTGAAGTTCGTTCTTGGCTCGGGATTCCGCGACCAGGAGATTCGCCACGCAGAATGGCGGGACATCGACTTTCGCAATGAGCTGGTCCGGGTGACGGCGAAGCCCGAGTGGGGCTTCACGCCGAAGAACTGGGAGGAGCGAATTGTTCCGCTCCCAACGGTCCTCATGGACAGGCTCAGGAAGCTGAAGGAGTCGCGCAGTGCGACTCCCAATCAACTTGTATTTCCCAACCGCCGCGGCCGGCCTGACAGCGAAATGGACGTGATCGTCAAACGCGTTGCCCAGCGCGCTGGGTTGAACTGCAAGCGGTGCGAGACGGAGCACGGAAACAAGTGTGCCGAAGGCCCCTACTGCATGAACTACTTTCTGCATAAATTCCGGCATACCTTTGCGACGGGCCACCTTCGCGGCGGCGTGGACATCCGCACGGTGCAGGCGTGGCTTGGCCATCGGGATATCAAGTCCACCATGGTGTACCTCAAAGGAATTCAGTCGAAAGACGCCTTCGCCCGAATCAATGGCGGAGAGCTGGCTGGCTTCGTCGGCTGAGCCAGAATTGTGAACGGGAAGTCATCCGCCAAAAGACACCTAGAGGCGACAATGTGTTCATTGCATATTTTGCATTAAAAGCAATGTATAAATTGACATATTACAAGATATCGCCTATTTTTAGATTGTCATCTATTAAGGGGCGGAATTATGCGGGACGATTTCAGAAATCTCAGACTAAAACAACTGGACCGAGCCCTGGCACCATTCCGTACGGCCGTTTCCGTCGCTCGTCCCGTCAAAGGATGGGTTCGCGCGATCCGGGAAGCCATCGGTGTTTCCTCCGTCGAGCTTGCTAAAAGGATGGGGACCAGTCGTCAGCTGTCCCTTCAACAGGAAAAGGCCGAAGCGGAGGACCGGATCACTCTGAAGAGTCTGCGAACCTTGGCCAACGCGCTCGATTGCGACCTCGTCTACGCTTTGGTTCCGAAAGCCGGCTCTTTGGAAGATCTGATGAATAACCGCGCGCGCGTTCAGGCCAAGAAAAACGTGCTTGGCGTAGAGCACACCATGGCGCTTGAAGATCAGGCGGTTGGAAATGTAGACGAAGCGATCGAAACAGAAACCAGGCGCATCGTTCGAAAGCGGGCCGGCCGATGACACTCTTCACCACGGGAGACGGCGACACACCGCTGTCTCCCGACGAACAGGCCGACCTTATTCCGAATCTCTCGTCGAGAGATGAACTGAACGAATGGGAACGCACCAACATTCTTGTTGCTTATGATTGGGCGCTGAGTCCACGAACTCTTCGTCGAAACTACCCCATGACTGAGCCCTACCTTCGAGACCTGCACCATCGAATGTTTGATCAGACGTGGAGATGGGCAGGTCTCTACAGAACGACTGAGAAGAATATCGGCATGCCGCATTACCAAATCCGCGAGGCACTCGCTGCTCTATTGGGCGACGCTCGCTATTGGCTCGAACACCGGACCTTTCCGCCAGATGAAATCGCCATCCGGTTTCATCATCGCCTGGTCTTCATTCATCCCTTTGCCAATGGCAACGGTCGCCACGGGAGGCTCATGGCCGACGTGCTGGCAAAGACGCAAGACATGCCTGTGTTTACCTGGGGAGGAGCAGACATTGTGCACCATGGAGATTTTAGGCGCAGCTATATCGATGCTCTTCGCGCCGCAGACAAAAACGATATTAGGCCACTCCTGGCATTCGCTCGCTCGTAAGCGTGGGACGGCTTCGCCCGAATCAATGCCGGCGAAGTGAATTCGACACGGAGTAGGGCCAAGCGACTTAGATTTCTATGCGACGGAGGAAGCCCTGTTCTCTTCCGGCGCCGCAGAACGCGACGGTTTCCTTGCAGGCCGATCCTCTTGGCCGTATTTGGTCCGGAGCCACTTCGCGACCTCTTGAGGATCGAATCGTACCGCCCCGCCCACGCGAAAACTCGGAAGCTGTCCACGCGCGGCCATGCGGTAAATGTGCTTATCGTCTACTCCCAATATGGCCGCAAGATCGGAAACCTTGATGCCGCCACTGCGGGCTTCCAACTCTTCAATTAGATTGAGTTTCATGCAATCCTCTCCAGATCATTGGGAGTTTTCTGACTTTCCTTTTGACTAGCTTGCGCACAGATGCTGCCTTCGTCCAATACCTAAAAGCGATGAATGTTTATTTCTGAAACAGATGACAGAACAAGCATGAATAAAAAGGCATGAATAAAAAGGTTGCCTACGTTCTTGCAACCTCTGTTGGCTAAAATGGTTCTAATTGTGGACAAAGGAATTGCAGTATGTACCAGTGTTGCTCCGTTTTTCGACCGTCGATCGGATCCACAAAATGCCTCCGAAAGAGGAAGAGTGAGCATCTACGACAATCTCGAATTTCGGCATCTGAAGTACATCATTGCCGTTGCCGAAGAGGGTTCATTCACCCGCGCCGCCGCTCGGCTGCACGTTGCACAGTCCGCGATAAGCACCCAAATTGCTGAAATCGAAAGCTGGTTCAACATCCGGATTTTCAACCGGACCCGAGCCGGTGTCACACTGACGAATGTCGGTGAAACTTTCCTGCCATTGGCCATTCAGCTGCTCCAGACAAGAGAAGATTTCATGAAGTTGATGCAAGCGCTGCAGCAGACTTCTTCCGGCCCATTCAAATTAGGGTTCACTCCGTTTGTCGAATCTCATGTGATCGGAACGGTATGCCGAACATATAGGGGCATCTTTCCAAGGGGAGAGATCCATCCCGAGAGCGGAGACATCGAGGAGATCGTGGAGCGACTCGCAGATGCTTCCATCGACGCTGCTCTGCTGACTCTCCCTATAAATACGGAAGGACTGTACGTTCATCCGGTGTTGAGCGAGCCGCTGGTAGTTTGCATTCGGAAGGAAGATCCACTGGCACAGCATGAAGAATTGCCGCCCAAATCTCTGGACGGGAGGCTCAGCATTTTTAGCGATCCTCGACGCCATCCGATGGCTCATGCGCGACTCCTTGAATTGCTGAAGGAGCAAGGCATTCGTCCTCATCTTGCGAATCCAAATTTTAACTCTGGCCACGTTCAATGGATGGTGAGAGAGCAGCAATGTGTGGCACTGATTCGAAAAGGCGAAACTCTGCATGAAGAAGTAACCACCAGGCCAATTCAAGGCGTTCGGTGGACAATAGACTTCGCTCTCGTTTACAGGCCGGAGCATCGGCAGATGGCGTTGCCATTGCTCCTGCGTCAGTTGGAGAGGCACTCCACTGCATTCGGCCCAATCGCTGCGAGGAAGCCCCCACGTTCCAGTGACCAAGCAGAGACTCAGGGCGAATTCCCATTTGGCGAACCCCGACCCGGATTCAAGGATAAGTCGGGATAAATTAACGCTGCGAATCCCGGCCATTCATTTTAGATATAGCTGTTCATCTCTTTTAACTATTGGACGCGGCGGACAACCACGCCTAATCTCCGGGATATTCCGACTGAATCGCAGTCGATGGAGGAGCCCAATGCCCCGTGCTATCCAGCTCACAATTGCCCGCAAGACAGCTCCAGCATTTCACAGGTGGATGCGTTTCTCCGCCACCATCGCCACCGTATGCCTTTTTCTCCCACTCGCCGCTCATGCCCAGGGCGGATCTCCATTTGATACCGGATTCACAGCCCTGCAAACTCTATTCACAGGAACCGTCGCCAAGGTCGCGAGTCTTATTGCGATCGTGATCGGCGGCTATGGCTTCGCCCACGGCGAACCGGGTGCGAAGAAAGCGCTCGCAGGCGTCGCTGCCGGGACTGGCATAGCGGTCCTCGCTGTGAACGTATTGAGTTGGCTCTGGGGCGTCTAACTCACGTCTCGTCCATGTCCTGCTCGAAACAACATCAACTTCCAAACGAGCGGCTTATGCCAGGTCAGATCACTACGAAGAAGCGACGCAATCGGGTCTTCAAGAGCCTGCACAAGCCCCTCACCTACCTGGGCGTTGAACGCACGTTTTTTTACTTCGTCTGCGTTAGCGCCGTTGGCGCATTCAATCTCTTCAACTCGATTCTTGGTGGTATCGCTGTGTTCATTGGCGGATTCGCATTTGGTCATTGGGTGACGAACAGCGATCCCGCATTCCTGCGAATTCTCGCCCGGTCCGAGCGATACAAGGCTCGCTACGACGCGGCGAAGCAATGCGTACCCCGCGTGGAGGTGGTCTGATGCTGCGACTCGATAAGGTCATCAAGCCATGGAAGGAAAGTGCCGATCTCAATGACCACGTCAACCTGTATGGGTTTTGGAACGAGACGACATTCATCACGAAGTCCGGCGACCTTGGGATGGTTCTTCATGTTCAAGGTGTGGACTACGAAAGCCTCGACAACGGCGAACAGGAATACGCAGTCAAGCGGCTGGAGGCAGCTCTCAAGGCATTCGGGCCAGGCTTCCATGTCTATCAATACCTCTTCAAATCGAACCGGCCGGAGATTCCATTTGCCAGCTACGACGATCCGGTGGTGGAGACCGCCGTCGATCAGCGCCGCCGCTTGTTCGCGTCGAAGCGCGACAGTCTTTACCAAATCGAAATCTTCTATGTGGTGCTGCTCGAAGGTGCACGGTCGAAGCAGGGCGTCTGCACCGCAATCCTCCGTCTCTTTTCTGATCCCTCAGGCGCGATTAGCGAACTTCGGGCCCAGTTCACGAACGGCAGTATGAAGACCCTTCTTCGGACCCAAATTGAAGGGGACCTTACCCGGCTCGACCAACGCGTCCAGGCGTTTACTCAGCAGCTTGCCGACTGCGTTCAAATTTCAGTCCTCGACCAGCAGGGCCAGTTCACATTTCTGCGTCGCCTGGTCAATTACGACGCCTGGCGCGTCGCCGGCAGGCCGCAAAGCACACAGTTTCTCGACTACCAGCTAGTCAATTCAACCATCGAAGCTGAACGCGACCATCTGAGAGTCGGCGACCACTTCGTGCGCGTGTTGACGATGAAAGAGGCCCTCACCGAAACACGGCCTCTTGTGCTCGATTCGCTTTTGAAGATTCCGGCGAATTTCATGGTCTGCACCGAGTGGACGCCAATTCCCGCGGACAAGGCACGCAAGGAAGTGAACAAGCGACGTCGGCACTTCAATATGTCGAAGACTGGCTTCGTCTCGCAATTGGGAAACGACGCTACGAAGGTCAACCCACGCGATGTTTTGGTCGATGAATCAAAACAGGCTGACATCGAGAATCTCGGTGACTGCCTGCGAGCGCTTGGCGATGGACAATCACTCGGAGACTTCTCACTCACCATTGTGTTGAATGGGGACTCCAAAGCTCAGGTCGATCAGCAAGTGGGCGAATTCGTCAGCGTGTTCACCAACGCGGATGGGAATCTGTTCACAGAGACCTATAACCAGCTCAATGCCTACTTCGCCACCGTGCCGGGCAACTATGCTCTCAATCTTCGGAAGCTGTACCTGTTAAACAGCAACTACGCGGACCTCAGCTTCCTGTTCACGATCCTGCCCGGTGAGAAGCACAACGCGCATCTCGGGACCGAGTATCTGGCGGTGCTTGAGACCGACAACAGCACGCCGTACTTTCTGAACCTGCATAACGGCGAGGTTGCCCACACGCTCATCCTCGGGATGACTGGGTCTGGCAAAAGCTACTTTTGCAACTTCCTTCTCCAGAACGCACAGAAATATGCGCCCCAAACTTACATCTTTGATATCGGCGGCAGCTTCCAGTCGCTAACGACGATCTTCGGCGGTTCCTACCAGAATGTTGGTCAGGAGGCGCGTGACTTCACGATTAATCCGTTTTCGCTTGCTCTCACCAAAGAGAACATGCAATTTCTCTTCAGCTTCTTTCGTGTGTTGATCGAGGGAAACGAGCAGCGTTACCGCCTTGATTTCAAGGAAGAACGCAGGCTGTGGGATGCTATCGAGCGAATGTATGTGTTAGAGCCTGAACAGCGCACAGTTTCAAGCTTCAGCAACATTATTGGCGAGCTAAAAGAACGACTGCACCGTTGGACGCAAGGCGGTCAGTATGGTTTTCTCTTCGACAATTCCCAGGATACGATGTCGTTCAACCGGTTTCAGACATTCAATTTCGCTGGCTGGGGAGACGCGCCTGAGATGCTTGAGCCGCTTCTCTTCTATGTCTTGCACCGTGCGTCGAATGAGATAACCGACCCGAAGCGGCTCGCGACGTTCAAGATGTTCCTGCTGGACGAGGCGTGGCTCTTTATCAGGAACGAGACCATCCGAAGCTACATAGTCTCAGCACAGAAAACTTGGAGGAAGCACAATGCCGCGATGATCCTCGCAACGCAGTCGATCAAGGAGCTTGAGGAATCCGGCATGTTGCAGATCGTCTCCGAGAGCTGTCCAACCAAGATCTTCCTCGCCAACCCGGAGATGGACAGGGATCTCTACCGCGAAGCATTCCATCTGAACGATACGGAATTGGAGTTGATTGCTGGGCTCGTTCCCCCCGGGCAAATGCTGATCCGCAAGGCGCAATCCAGCAAGAAGGTCCAGTTGAATGTCGATTCCGTCACTCATTGGACGGCAACCAACAACGCCCGCGACAACCTGAAAAAGAGTGAGTATTTCGAGCGCCACGGTATCGCGGATGGATTGCGACGACTTGCAGAAGACTATCCGTTCCGGCCACGGACGTTGGCCGTCTCCGCCACCCCCAACCCCAAAGGAGTTCTTGCATGAATCGCCTACTCGCCGTCTCCACCGGCCTCGCCCTGGCTCTTACCGCCGTTACTGGCGTTGCGCAGGAAACGTCCGCGCGTACGGTGCAGTACCATTCGCAGGATATTGTCCCGATCCACGCGAAGCTGAAGTACACCACTCTGATTGAAGTCCCGCCGACAGAGAAGATCATGGAGGCGGCCACGGGCGATAAGGATTTCTGGGTTGTGGATGTGGTTGGCAACTTCTGCTTTGTTCACCCAGCCAAAACCGGCATCAGCTCTAACCTGAATCTCATTACCGATAAGGGCAACATCTATTCATTCACCCTCCAGGACATATCCAGCACCGCGGAGATGCCCGACCTCAAAGTACTTGTTCAGCCTGCCGACCAGTCCTCCATCGTCGCATCGAATGGGCCAGCCCAATACGTACCCGCAGCGCAATTGGACCAATCCAAGGAGCAACTCGCGGCAGTGCAATCGCACATCGCCCAGGCCGTCGATGAGTACAAGAGCGCGTACCCGTTGGCGCTCAAGTTCGATTACACGTTTAAAGCAAATGAATCGCCCTTTGACATCCAGTCGATTTATCACGATGACAAGTTCACCTACATCAAGACGAATGCCCCGGAGAAGTTCTCCGTCTACGAGATGAAGGATGGCAAGCCGGACCTGGTGAACTACGACCTGCGTGATGGAACCTACATCATTCCCAAGATCATGGATTCTGGCTACGTCGAGCTTGGCAAGAAGCGGATGGGCTTCTCTCGCAAGGGATAACGACGACAAAGGGAAACGGGGCGAAAGATGGCAGAGACGACAATCAACTCGCAGGGCAGCATGCAAGCAGAGCCGGGACTAATCCGAGATACCCATGAACCGAAGGGTGTCTTGCGGAAGAACCTGAAGCCCCTCATCTATCTGGGTGCGGCGGCCCTTGTTATTGTGGCGGCAGTATTCAGCGGAACGAGCAAGAAGACGCCCACTCAGCAAGCAGCGGCCCGGCATGAGCCTCCGCAGCCTACCGTTCAGGACAATACCGACAACAACGTTCAGGATCTCAAGAATCAACTTGCCGCGGAACAGCAAAAGGAGGCACAGCAAGCTGGCTTGGCGAATGCCACCGCCGCCCAACAGGCAGCGGTTGCGGCATACAGCCCGACGGGGCAGGCGGTTCCTTGCGCACCAGGGCAGCCTTGCGCCCAACCGAATATGAACGGACAGCAGCCGGGTGGGCAGCCTCAGGTTTCACCGGAACAGGAGGAAGCGCGGCAGCTTGCAGCCAAAGAGCGGGAACTCGCCTACAATTCCCGATTCGCATCCAATCTTGTGTATAGTCACCGGCCGGATACGGCCCCTTCACAGCAGCCTCCGGCGGGACCGGAGGGCGCGAGCGTGGCCGGTTACCAGCAAGCCCCGAACCCATATACGCCAGCTTCGAGTCCGGCTGGGAGCAGTCTGGTCCCTCCTCGCGCGGCTGGCGACCCACCCTCCGCCACTAGCGAGCAAAGTTCCATCAAGCACGCTGAAGTAAACATCGACTCCGCGACCGGGCAGCCGTATGTGATCTATGAAGGGCTGACCATGGACACGGTTCTGATGAACCGGCTGGACGGGGATTCCGTTGGGCCGGTGAAAGTTCTGGTCTCAAACCCGGTCTATTCCCATGATGGTCAGCACGTCCTGATTCCAGAGGGAACAATCGTGCTGGGAGAGGCAAAGAAAATCGGCGCCAACGGTTTCGGCCAGCAACGTCGAATAGCCGTGATTTTTCACCGCATGATCATGCCCGATGGCTACTCAGTGGATCTCGACCAGTTTCACGGCCTCGACCAGATTGGCGAAGAGGGGCTGAAGGACAAGGTGAACAACCACTATCTCCAAATCTTCGGGACCTCGATTGCTCTGGGAGTGATTGCAGGTGTTGCTCAAATCACCCAGGGCGGCGGCGCCATCAGTACCAGCGGATCGCAGGCTTTCACCACCGGAGCCGCCAGCGGAGTCTCGCAATCGGCAACCACTGTGCTCGACAAATTTATCCAGATTCCGCCAACGATCACCATCCGGGAAGGCCATCGAGTGAAGGTCTATTTCACGCAAGACATGCTCCTTCCGGCGTACGAGAATCACACAATTCCTCAGTCGTACTAGGAGTATCTATGCGACGAACAACCGGGCTTGCTGCTTTCATTTTTGCGGGAACTCTTATCTTTTTCTTTGTTGGATGTCAGAGCCATCAGGCGAAGGTCGATGAACTCCAAAAGGAATACGACCGACTAGCCAACAGTTTCAGAAGGATTGTTCGGCCGAATATCTGAAAGTGCCGCCGACACTTAGCCCAAAATGCTGCCGATGAAAACAGAATATAAAAGAAGCGTGGGACAGAATTCAAGCTGAACGCGCGAAGCAGTAACCATCAAAAGGAGAAGCATATGAAGACGCTGTTTATTTTAGCGGCACTTGCCATGGCAAGCGCTGCTCCGGGATCTTACGCTCAATTCGGCTCTGGTATAGTGTTCGATCCAACAACTCTCTTTACTTCCTGAATGGCGACGTTCAGCGTGCCGTGATCGAGCAGGAACGGAAGGACAACATCATCCCGGCATACATCAAGGACAGCACGCTTCCATACGTCGATGTCGAGGTTAAGGAAGTCGTCCTTGACGATCTCCGCCAATCGCCCTATTCGGCACGAATCGAGTTCGAGAAAGTCTTCACAAACCCGTCCGATCATACGGAACTTAAGCGCGAGCGATGGACAGCCAGCGTCACCTATGTTTTTCGCGAGAACGTGAAGAACAACGAGCTGGCGGTCAACCCGCTCGGATTGACCATCGTGCGCTTCCGGGCAGACCAGGCGTTCAGCTAACAAATCATCGACCTTCCCAGAGGCAAATTGATGTCCAGACTTGCTGCCAATCCGGCTGCTTCACCCTCCCTGTCTCCGCAGGCGGCGGTAACGGCGATTTCGACGCTGATGACACGCAACTTCCACGGGAGATGGCCATCCTCTTGGGTCGGTCTGAGCCGCTCAAGTGCATCTGCGATTGCCCGGGACTTGTGCAGCCAAATCACCGACGAGAACTTTGGTCCCGTGTGCGTCTGCCGTTATGTATCCCGCCTTTTGCTTGGTCACTGCTTCGGGGCCATTCCGGCGCCCGGCGGCACTGCGCCGCTCTGCTTCGGCTACGCCGCCCTTCGGGTCATGGTTCCTCCCTGAAGGGCGCCCTCCAAGAAAGCGCGGCTTGGCACTTGGGAGCCGGGCCCACTCGCTTGGCTTCGCCCGGTGTGACCCAAGCAAGATCGGGAATTTCAACAAACGGAGACACCATCATGTATCAGAACAAAGTAACCCTCATCGGCTTCCTCGGCAGCGACGCAGAAGTCCGCAGCAACGACAACCGCAGTTTCACTACACTCTCGCTGGCAACCAAGTCCTCATACAAGAAAGATGGCAAGTACATCTCAAACACCGAATGGCACCGTTGCGTTGTCTTCGGCAAGCTCTCGGAATTCGCCGGCACGCTAAAGAAGGGCGCGCATATCCAGGTCGAAGGCGAACTCCGCAGCCGGGAATACGACAGCAAGAAAACGGAATCAAAGCTGCGCATCTGGGAAGTCAAGGTCGATTCGATTCTGAAGCTTGACCGCGCCGAGAAGTCGGCGCTGGAAGACCGCGAACACGAGGACGTTCCCAGCGAGGAAGCGGCCGCTTGAGGCCCTTCCTCTGCACTCTCGGAAGCCTGGCTAACCGCTGGGCTTCCATCACCGTGGGGCTCACGCTATGAGTTTCGAATTGATACTCCCATTTCTCCGGCCCATTGAACGGCTCTTGCTGGATGACAGCATTAGCGAGATCATGGGCAATCCCGACGCCTCATGGTGGTGCGAACGCGATGGGAAGATGCACCACGAGCGCACCGTCTCTTTCGATGCCGCAAAGCTTCTGACCGGCTTGGAAGTCATAGCCAATCAGCTTGGCAAGAAGCTGGATGAAGACAACCCTTCCTTGCACGCTCAACTTCCGGACGGAAGCCGCCTTGCTGCGTGGATTCCGCCAATCGTGCGCCCCTCGCCGGCCCTCGCCATCCGAAAGTTTACGAGCCGCCGATTCACGATCGACGACCTGATCGCTCGCGGCACGCTGACGCGTGCGCTCGCAGACTTCCTGGGAGAGCAGATTTCGTGCGGAAAGACGCTGCTCATCAGCGGCGGAACGGGGACCGGGAAGACGACTCTTCTGCGGATTCTGGCCGACTTCATTCCCGATCATGAGCGCATCGTTGTCATCGAAGACACCCCGGAACTTCACATCCGAAAACCCAACACTGTAGCGGCCGGATCACAGACGAATACGTTCAAGACTCATGTCTCATTCGACGATCTTCTGAAGGACGCTCTCCGGTTTCGTCCCGACCGGATCATTCTGGGCGAGATGCGCGGAGTTGAGGCACGAACTTTGCTCGATTCCTTTAACACGGGCCATTCGGGATCGCTGGCTACTATCCATGCGAACTCCGCCGAAAAGGCACTTTGCCGCTTCGCCAATCTCGTCATGCGGGGACATGCCCAGACGACCTTTTCCGATACTGAAGCCGAGATCGCAGAAGCCGTCGATTTCGTGGTCCATGTCGAGCGTCAGCCAGGTCGCCGGGCAATCCGCGAGGTATTGCGGCTGAACGGCTATGACCGCAAGTCGGAACAGTTTCGATTTGAACTCGCTTTCGGCAGTGAATCAGCCGCAAGAGCAGGGGATCTCACTCATGCATAAGCACTGGGCGATTGCAGGTGAATTTCTCTCGACATGGTTTTGCACGGACGAGACGTTTGCGCTGTTAGATCGGCTCCCCGAACAGACGCACACGCTGCAGCGGATCATTCGCGTCTCCGATTTGATGGAGTCAATCGATTTCGGTCGGCTTGCTTTTGAGAACAGCCGCGGAGCCAACGTCTTTCCGGTTATCGAAAGATTCCGAATTCACCACCTCAAGGAGAACTAATATGCCATTGCTCGAAATCACCCAAAGCCGTCAGATCAGTGCCTCCGTTCGATTGGACGAGGCGACTGCAATTCAGGTCGATCAATACGCCGCTTTCATCCGGGCATCCGCAGACGATGTTGTGGACAAGGCGCTCAACTACGTCT
>CAWHIQ010000002.1:0-222768 GCA_963829535.1 uncultured Acidobacteriaceae bacterium
TCTTATTTGCCATATGACGATGCACTCCTTGTTTCTCAGACCCGAGCGCGGCAGATTTCTAACTCAGAAAATCTGGCGATCACATGCTCGTAAGAAGCAAGTGCGCTTCCAAACCGCCAATTGAATGCACAAGAAGTGGTCAGAGACTGCAAGGGAAACTGTTTAGAGGATTTCCTTTCGGGAGTTATCGCGTGTGGCTGCGCTACCGTGAGGAGAGGCGGTGTACTGGACGCGCTACAGTCTGAATCGACATTTTGTACGACGATTCGTCACCTTTGCTTTAGCTGAACCACAGTGATCGCAAGTGGAACGGCCGCTTGGCATTCGAATGCTGCCAATGGACCTGCGGCGAGGCTACCCGTTCTGCCATCGACTCTTGATTCCAAGGTCAATAAACAGCGTCAAGCAGGCAGCTTGAACAAACGTGTTGTTCGGAAGTAGATGGAGCCTTGACGCAGTTTGGCAGCATAAATGCTTTCGCTTATACAACTGCTTTGCGGGTGCAAGACGCTTTCCATATAGCAACGTGGCTGCGTACGAGCGTTATCAACTCCACACGCTTGCAATTACGCCGCAAAACGTCCTGAAGGAAACATTCCGCTGATCGGGAGAATGTCGAGCAAGACGCCTTTACGTTGATCGACGCGCCGCCGGATCAGCGATCAGGTCCAGATCACGCAATAGGAGACAAAGAAGTGTCTGACCAGCACACGAAGGACGCCGGGAAAATGCCTGGCAAGAGTTTAGAGCGGTGGGGGTGCCGGGCGTCCGCAGTTCGGTTTACTCTGTTGGTCCTGCTCTTTGCGTCCGGTGTGAGGGCCCACGCCGGCGCGACCCTGTTCATTGAATCGCCGATCAACTTCCTGGGTCATGTCAGCTCTACCGGGCATGCGGCGATACTGATCGATAGTTTGTGCTCGGACGACCACATTTACATACGTTTGTGTCGGCCGGGCGAGCCGGGAACGGTGGTCAGTCGTTATAAAGGGATCAATGGCTATGATTGGCTGGCGATGCCGCCTGGGCCTTACCTGTTCGCGGTGGATTCGTCCGGCGAGATTCCGGCCTGGGCTACGGCCGCGGAAGTCGGCCGCTTGCGCGACGCCTATCGTGCCGAGCACGCACGCACGTTCGTGAAAGATCCGCCGGAAGATGGCTGGGTACAACTGCTCGCTGCTTCATACCGTCGCAAGATTATTTGCATTCATGTGCAAACGAGCACTGCTCAGGATGAGCGGCTCATGAAATGGCTGAACGATCGTCCGGACCTGACACACTTCAATTTCTTCTTCTCGAACTGCGCGGACTTCGCCCGAGAGATGTTGGATGTTCTCTTCCCGGGAGCGGTGCATCGCAACCTCTTTTTTGACCTTGGGATGACGACGCCGAAGCAACTTGAATCCAGTCTTCACCATTACGCAATGCGGCATCCCGAGTTGGAGTTCGAAGTTCGCGAGTTGCCGCAGGTACCGGGGAACATCCCGCGCAGCGGCCATTTATATGGGGTGACGGAGTCGTTAGTGAAATCGAAACCCTTTCTCCTGCCTGCGGCCGTGCTTGATCCTATCGGGATTGGCAGCGTGGCGGCGCTGGGGATCGCGGATCACAGGTACGTAGCAAAAGCACCTCCAAGAATTGAGCGTGCTTTCTTCTTCCAGCCGCAAGATACTATCGCGGCGGTTCGCTAGAGATTGCGGTCGCTGAGGCGCAAGCGACTGGCCTCGACTGGCCTGCCCGCGGCTAATTGGAATCGCTCGTATTCGTCACGCTGAGACTCGTCTATGCTGACAGAATATCTTGCTTGGGGTGAGGGAGAGCTCGGCGTTATCCGGCCTGACGCCGTTAATCGCCAGTAATCGGCGGCGTAAGACCCGTATACTCACTGCGAAATAACACCGTGCGGCAGGGATAATTAAGTCAAAGTGTCTGATTCCTTATGCATCTAGCTACGCTGTCGACTCTGTGGATCAAGAGTGGGGTAAGCAGCGCTGCCGGCGAATCGCGGCGTGGTGAAGTAATCCGTCGAGGCATATGGTTGCATGCGAACACTGGCTGAGCCAACTCAATGACCGCGCGGTCCATGAGCTCCTGCCGGGTCAAGCGTGTTGAGCTGGCTCACGTTGCCTTCTTGCTGCACCGCCGCGCGCGTCTCATTGAGCATTTCGAAGATCAGCTTTCGCGGCAGGTCGTCCGTCAGCGGCTTGATCAGCCAACGGACTTCGAGTGGTATACCTCGGCTCAAAGAAACAGTCTCCAATTCGACATACACTCCGCCGTCGCGCTGCTCGAGTCTCTGCACCACAACTGCGCGCCAGACGTATCCTGGCCGCCGGGCCTCTACAAACGGATGCTCGCTGGGGTTGCCATAGTCAGCGATCTCCTGCACGCGTACAGCGTTGCAGGTGATCAGCGCCTTGTTTGGGGCCGGCCTCACAATCTTTACATCGTCGTCCGTCTCCACTGCGGCAGTCACGGAAAAGGCCTTCTGCACCGCAACTACGATCAACTCAACCTGGTCCTGGCCTCGCTCAAGAACCACGGTTTTCGGGATAAGAGCTTTATACAACTCGCTGTAGCGGTCGTAACTGCTAGCACGCTCATCACCTGGTCGAGCGTCACATTCGGAACGAACATGGCACCGATCTAGTGATGGATCATGCCGTGAGGCATTTTGCGGGGGTCAGTTTGCTATGACCACTTGATCGTGTCGCACCCGCTCCCGTATCTCCGGCGAATCGTCGGCCCACAAGAATGGCTTCTCCCCGGCGGCACGCTCTGCCATGTTCAAGTTGAAGGTCAGAATGTAATCATCCCAAGCCCGAACCGTATCTTGTCGAGGTTCTGCCGCCAGAGACAAGGCCGTACTCAGAAGATTAAGTGCAATCGTCAATCCCCTTCGAGTTGTCATAGCCATACCACCTGTAAGACTGCGTAGGATTCAGGAGACTCCTTCTAGGCACAGTTTTCACTGATGGGCCAGAAACCTTCGCAGCCGCTCGACAAGTTCCAAAGCCCAAATCGAGGTGGACCGTGCTTTCGCATCACTGTGCTCGAGCTCTTGCACTCGGCGTGAATCTCCGCAAGAGAAATTCCTGTGCGAGCCCATTGACCATCCTGCCGCTCGATGTGATTAGCGCATTCTCGAATAAAATTCCCGCGCCACGATTCGATCGAGGATAGTAGATATTTGAGAGTGCGCCGGCAGCCAAGTCACCCCCGATGTTCGAATAGTTTGGCTCCCACCTCCCGCTGTCTCCCTTACTTATGAAGGCGCTCGATAGCGCATGAAATGCTCGAGACCGCTTTGTACCTGTTCCTTGATAGAAGTAGCGAGGATCCTGGTGTAGGAGCGAGGGCAGAATTGCCTCACCCGCCATGACATCGGTGACACCGTTCGCGTATAGAGCCCCCAGGCGCTGGCCGTAGCCCTTCGCGCCCTGTCCGAAGTTGGGTGTATCTCCGGCCTGCTCTGCCCCGGCGAGAAAGGCCACTCCAGCGAACATTAGTGGATCGGTGCTGGCTTTCAATGCCAGCTTAAATTTTAACTTCGCGGTGAGTGGCACGGCGTTGTGATCATAGACGACATAAAAATTGGGGAAGACGCCAAAAACACGCTGTCGTTCTTCTATCTTTACTTGCTCGGCAGCAATCTGTTCGAAGGATGCGTACACCGTTACGGAGGCTGCGTCTGCCGCGAACTGAAGCTTACTCCCAGTCACAGTGTGAACCTGGCCTGGACCGACCATGATGGCAGGCGATGTCCAAGTGACAAAGCCTACGGCAATTATCGTGACCTGGTAGGCAATTCCTGCCCGCAGATTGTCGAAAGTATAAGATCCATTATCATCTGTCAACACTGAGCGCTTTTCCCCGGCGACAGGACTCTCAAGGATGACATCAGCGCCCGGAATAATACCGTCATTCAAGTCGGTAACGGTGCCATTTACTGCTCCAGCTTGAGCGACTGGTGAAGCACGCTGCTGCGCAAACGACGGAATAAAAAGTGCGCCCGCCAGTATAGCGGCGTACAACGTTTGGTGTCTGCTCATGGTTGGCATACTCCTAAATTCGACAACCCTGCAAAGTTTCGACTCAAACGCCACGAACTCGGCGCCTTTAGCGTCGCTTGATCTGCTGCACACACGAGCTTCTCATCTGGCTGTGCTACCGACTGCCCGAGTGGGAGATTGAGGAGCATGTCGCGATTCATACTGCTCTTCGCATCGGCCATCAAAAATTGCGTTGCGCCACCATCGCATTACACGAGTACATCCACAACCAAATCCGCTACTTTCTTATTTGCCATATGACGATGCACTCCTTGTTTCTCAGGACCAAGTCCGGCTAGTTTCTAACTCCGAAAGCGTGGCCATCACATGCTCGTAAGAAGCAAGTGCGCTTCCAAACCGCCAATTGAATGCACAAGAAGTGGTCAGAGACTGCAAGGGAAACTGTTTAGAGGATTTCCTTTCGGGAGTTATCGCGTGTGGCTGCGCTAGCGTCAGGAGAGGCGGTGTACTGGACGCGCTACAGTCTGACTCGACATTTTGTATGACGATTCGTCACCTTTGCTTTAGCTGAACTACAGTGATCGTAAGTTGAACGGCCGCTTGGCGTTCGAATGCTGCCAATGGACCTGCGGCGAGGCTACCCGTTCTGCCATCGACTCTTGATTCCGACAACAACAAACGGTGTCACGCAGGCAGTGAACCATACAAAAGCCCTCATTGTGGAGTAACGCATCACGTTTCGGCAAACCCCACGAAATCCCGATCGCAAATCAGCTTCCGCCAAACTGCCTTTCAAGTGCTGAGAAATGGCATTCGGATTGCATCCGGAGTTGCATTCCGACCGTAGAAGTCTCTCGGACCGAGCAGATTCGAGCGGCCAGTTCCTGAGATTGTTGATCACCGACTTCCGGATTCTGCGTGTTCGGACTGATAGGTATTCAATCTGTTAGCTAAAGGAACGCGAAGACACAGCTCCAAAAGCCGATGGCGAGCTTGCCGAACGATTGGACGATTTGCAAGACCATAAACGCAAATCGAGAGCACGAATTGAGGTCGTCATGGTAATTCGATCAAACGAAACCGGTAGCTTCCCACAATCGAGGACGCTGGTATATGAATGGCGCGCATTCATCCGGAATTCGAGGATGAACATCTCACGAGGCATGGGCAATGATCCCAGTTACGACAATTCAGTTTTTCCTTCACCTGGCGAGCGCATGCACTCTCGGTGCGCTCGTCGGACTTGAACGACAGTGGCATCAGCGCATGGCAGGTACGAGAACCAACGCCCTGGTAGCAGCTGGAGCGTCTGCCTTCGTTATGGCAGGCTCTCTCATCGGCGGAGATCCCGCATCCAGCGGCCGTATGGCTTCAGTTGTTGTTTCCGGCATAGGTTTTCTCGGTGCGGGCGTAATCTTCAAAGATGGAGCCAGTGTGCATGGTCTCAATACCGCGGCAACGGTTTGGTGTTCGGCCGCGATAGGAGTCTTGGCGGGCCTTAATTCTATGAACCTTGCTTTAATGCTTGCCGCGACCGTGATCGTGGCGAACATCACCCTTCGGCCGTTACTTGACTTGTTCCATCGTGCGACACCCGCCACTGAATCAGTCGACGCACGATATGAGATCGTCATCATCTGTAGAAGCGCATATGAAATGCATCTGCGGGCGCTATTACTCTCAACTATCTGCGGGACGGCAGCTACTCTGCAGGCTATTCATAGTGCAGAAGAGCGAGAAAAAGACCTTGCCCGATTGCGCACAGAGATTAGCACGCACGGACGGCAGAATGAAGTGGTCGAAAAGATTGCCGTACGACTCTCAATTGAACCAAGTGTGACGTCGTTAAGCTGGTCGGTAACGCCGGCCGCGGACAGTTCCCGGAGTAGGACCGATCACGGCGCTGACCTGGGCTCTGGAGATCGGTGACTTTACTCGCTTCCGCTCGATCAAAGAAGCAATCAGCTACTGTGGCCTGTGCGGTGATGAGAACAGCTCAGCTGACAAGGTGATGCGCATGCCATTGTCCAAGCAGCGCAACAAGCGTATCCAGCGGGTGCTGGTCGAAGCCGCCAAGCTTGCGCCCAGAGAGTGCCACGAACTGGCGGTGGTCCGAGAGCGGGAACTGGAGCGAGGTAATCCGAACCGGGCTACGCTGGCTGTGGAGCGCAGGAAGCAGGATTTCGTGCCTGCCGAGGAATTCAGAGCCACCGCGGCTGCGTGAAAAACCTTTCCTGATAAGGGAAAAACAAAAACCTCGGGATCTTCAATGCGCAGGCTGCCAGGTCCTGCCGTTAGCCGACTGAGCGAAGGAGATCAAACTCCGGAGACTCTCTCCGAATTGTTTCGGGACTGGCAGTGAACACAAACTCAATCTTCGGTGATGGCTCTTCGGAGCTCGAGACCGCAAATGGATGTCTGGTTCTGCAGGGATGCAGGGCTATCAGCCGAGAGGCATAGGTGCGCAACAGACAGAGACCTGATCATTTCAGCGTGCGCTCTCACGAGCGCACCTCAGACCTCGCGTTTTCTCTTGACAGACGACTGGGTCGAAAATCGCGTTCTTCAGGCCGGGGTTCCTACAGGTTCGACTCGGTAGCCGAGCACTCTGAGTTTCCGGATCATTTTTGCCGTATGGCGTTGTTGGGACTCTTTCGACACTGCAGGGCCGCGTTCTTCATACGGAACGCCGTTATGCAGAATGATCCAGATCAAGTGGCAGAGGCGATTGGCAACAACGCCGATGGTTTGGTTATGTCCCAGGCGCGAAACGAGACGACGATACATGATCTCGAAGATGCTCCCCTTGCGTTTGATTGCTGCATTCGCAGCTTGATTGAGAATACGGCGCATCTGACGGTTGCCCTTCGGCGAGTGCCGGCTGCGGTTCACGCCGGCGCTCTCCTCCTTTCCCGGGCATGCCCCCACCCACGAGGAGAGCTTTTTGGCGGAGGCGAAGGTGGCTGCTTTGGCACCCACTTCGGCAATAATCTGTTGCGCCGAAGCCACTCCGAGCCCGGGAATTACCGCCAGTCTCTCGACTGCATCCTGGTTCCGTTGGAGCAGACTCGCGATCTCCTGGTCCAATTGACTGATCTGCTGCTCAACGAATTGCAAGTCGTCAAGCGTCATCTTTACCAGCCGGCGATAGACCGGGTTGATCTCCGTGCAGGCACCCAGCGCGTCATGCAGTTGCGCCGGCGTGGCGCGCAAGCGCTGATCGGCCAAGGCGGCCAGAGACGCAGGATCGGTCTCTCCGTCCGCCAGCGCCCAGAGCATACGGCGTGCACTGGCACCCAACAGATCTGAAACCAAACTGGACAATTTGATATGGGCTTCTTCCAGCAGTGCTTCCAGTTGGTTTTGCAGACGAACCTTGTCACGCGTTCGTTGATACCTTGTGCGGGTTAGTGTCCGCCACAGGCGTTGTTCGGCATCGGGCACGAAGCTCAAGACTAGCTCTTCTGATACGAGCCGCTTCACCAAACGTTCGGCGTCTCGAAAATCTGACTTGCGCCCGCGCCGCCCGCGGTTAGACAACGCCTGCGCCAAATGCAGTGTCCCCGACATCCGTCTTGCACCTTCCCGACTCTGGCACATCGCCTTCCAAAATCGCTCCAGTGCTTCCCATACAGGCTTCCAGTATTGCGCGGTCGATTCCATCACCACTTCCTCGACCTGCTGCTCGATGAGCCATTCCGACAGCACGCGCAACTGTTCAGGGTTGCTGCCGTACCGGCGCCGCTCAAATTGATACTCGTCGTCCACTTCGATGTCAGCCACAACCACGGCCAGCCTCTTCTTATGGACATCGATTCCCGCCATCCTATAAGCCATAGGTTTCCTCCTGGCGGGAATGGAGAACGTGCCGGGCTTACATTAACCTGGGTCTCGGGCTATCGCCGCACCCACAGGGGAGAGACAACGCACCATTTATTCGCTCGATCACGCACGCTCCCGATCAAACTTACATTCGGCTTTAGCAGCTCCACTGTCCTTTCGATCTCACCACTCCCAGCCGTTCTCGATTATTACTGGGATCGAAGCGATTTTCATGGGATTTCGCGGGCCGGAGGCCCTACTCAACTTACATGGAAGTCGGCTTTCTGGACAAGTGGCACTGGGCTCAACTGCTGCCAACGGAGCAACCCGCTCACCGACGAGGAAGCGTAGGAAGGCTGAGAAACCTGATCCACAATCTGATCCACAAAAAGCTAGGTCTTATACGACTTCGGTGGTCTTAGGCGTTCCCCACGGGTTTGTAAGTCGTTGAAAAACCTCAGAGTGCAAGACTGTCACGGCAGAGGTCGCGGGTTCGAGCCCCGTCGTCCCCGCCATAAACACGAGAAATCAGTGGTTTATGGCTTACCCAAAGTGACGGCTTATGTCTTCACGGTACTAAACTCCTAAAACTTTACCCAGCATCAAGCCAATAACAACTAAACCTGTTTCGGACTCGCACTTCACTTGTCAGCGGAAACACTTGCGTGTTGAGTTCCATCGCCATGCGCGAATCTGCATGTGACGAAGCAATTCCCGTGTGACATCCACTCCAGGAGAACGAAGAGTAGTTGCCACGGTAGGCCCAAACGATTGCCATCCAATCGTCTCGCCCGTGACTTCAGCACGTTCCCACCGCCGGGGCCGATGATCCTTCCTTAGCACCATGTCAGAAGGGAAGAGAAAGTCGTCATCCCTCGTGTAAGTAATGCCCCTCTTCCTGTAACGGAACAGCACTCGGTGCCTTGACATCGCGACGGAATGGGGTATCTACTTGTCCGTTGGTTGTGGTGAAGGAGTTCACCCTTAACCGCTGTCCATTCCGATAGGCCGGACAGATGATGACTCCTGACAGGGAATCCTGTCGCGGCGTCATGTCCCGGCTAAGTTCCCTGAACGACAATTTAGGAGTTCGTGCTCATGACGAACACTTGGGCTCTCTGTGCGCTCTGGGTCGGTCTGGCTTTGGCAGCGACGCTGTTCGCGATCTGGTTCAAGGTCTCGACTGCGCTTTCTGAGATTGTGGTGGGAACCGTCGCGCAACTGGTTATCGGGGTGTTCCTCACCGGGCTCTTCGGCTTTGCGCAGGGCGGCCTGGCCGGGAATGCGCAGTGGATCACCTTTCTGGCTGGAACAGGCGCCATTGTGCTCACGTTCCTTGCCGGTGCGGAACTTGATCCTGCCGTTTTCAAAATCAAGTGGCGTGAAGCGTCGGTTATTGGCCTCGCGGGATTCTTCGGTCCCTTTCTCGGTTGCACCGCGGTCGCGCATTATGTGCTGCATTGGGCGATTATGCCCAGCTGGCTCTGCGGTGTCGCTCTCTCGACCACATCCGTCGCCGTTGTGTACGCAGTGATGTTGGAACTTGGTTTCAATGTCACGGAGTACGGGAAGGCAATTCTCGCCGCCTGCTTCATCAATGATCTTGGAACCGTCATTGCGCTCGGGCTGATCTTTTCTCCGTTCACCATCAAGACGCTGATCTTTGTCGTGGTTTCCATCGTCGTATTTGTAGTCCTGCCATTTCTCACGCCGCGGTTCTTCAAGAAATACGGCGGGCGCGTCTCAGAATTGGAGGCCAAGTACCTTCTCTTCTTCCTCTTCGCCATGGGTGGACTGGCCGTCTGGGCTGGGAGCGAAGCCGTGCTGCCGGCATACTTGATCGGCATGGTGCTGGCCGGAACAGTCGGAAAAGACCATTCACTGATTCGCCGTCTGCGTACACTTACTTTCGGATTACTCACGCCGTTCTACTTCATTCGCGCCGGATCGTTTGTTTCGGTGCCTGCGCTGATGGCCGCCCCCGTCACGTTGCTCGTCCTCTTTGGAGCGAAGTCGCTGTTCAAGGCCGCCGCCGTGTATCCGGCCGTCAGGATTCATCAGTATGACGGCAACGCCGGAGCCTACTACACGCTGATGATGTCAACGGGCCTGACATTCGGGACCATCTCGGCCCTCTTTGGCCTCAATCATCAAATCATCACGCAGGCGCAGTACTCCTACATTGTTGGCACCGTCATCGCCAGCGCAGTAGTACCCACCATGATTGCGAACTCGTTCTTTCTTCCCCGCCATCTACTTCCCCTTCAACGAGCAGGCAAGAAAGCAGAGAAGGAAGTTATGCGGCCGGTTCCCGCAGAAGAAGGTTAGGTTATCGCTATGGGAAGTCCGGTGTTCGTTGGAATTCAACGGATTCTGCTTGCGTTCGACGCGTCTCCGCATGCGGAGCGCGCGCTGGATGTAGCTCTGTCAATGGCCGGCGATATGAAAGCCAAGCTCTTCGTCATCTCGGTGATTCGGCCGCCGAACCCGCCGAGAGCGTGGAATTCTATACGGCCACGCTATGTCACAGTGGAGCCACCAGTACGTAAACAAGACGGTGGTCATGGTCAACTCTCATGCTGATGCTTATCGAGCTCACCTCCAGAGGATTGGCGGGATTTCCAGCGACCGTGTCGACGTGCCTCGCCTTGAGCAGGATCTGGAGACTCTCAGAAATTGGTGTGCGAAGGAGCACAGTGGTGAAATTCTCCAACAAGGGTAGGGAGGGCTAAGGTTGCAGAAGTATCTGTTAATCGCGTTTGGCGGCGCACTTGGCTCCATGGCCAGATATTGGATCGGCTCAATGATCGGCAGCCGGATGGGAGCGAAGTTTCCCTATGGCACTTTCGTCATCAATCTCACGGCCTGCGTGATCATCGGCTTCTCGCTTACTTTTTTGGATAAGCGGGTTGAGATTAATTCAGCCTGACGGTTTCTGGTTCCGATCGGTTTTATCGGTGCCTATAGTACCTTCTCGACGTATGAGTGGGAGACCTTTCCGCCATTCGGACCGGCGCTTTCTTGATGGCTGCCCTCTATTCTGTCAGCAGCCTGATTCTCGGCCTCGCTGCGGTATGGTTTGGCTCTATGATTGCGGAGATCATCTGATGCGGACACACAGACAGCTTGTCGTCTACGAGTCGATTCTGCAGATGCTGCAAGAACCCGGATGCCCGTTCTGCCGTTTCTTGAAGTTTCAAACGGCCACGCTCCATAATCATCCAGAGGAGAACGTCCATCGCCTGTGCAACTCTTACACGTGGGGACTGGCCGCGGTTCAGAACGCCCTGGCTGCGCCACAAGTGTTCATCAAGCTGGTTGATAAGCGGGGCGAGTCTTCCAAGTCTGAGTCTGGATGCGACATTTGCGGAGAGGTTCTCGCAGAAGAGGAACCGCGCCTCCGCGAATTTGCCAGTTGCCTCAGACGGAATGACGTTACTCAGTGGCTGAGGGTCTGCGGCTTTGTGTATCCCCCACGGGCTGAAGTTGCGCAGCCAAGTCCCGCCTGTGCTCAGCGCCCGAGTCGACGCTATCATCGAAAATCATCGCCAGCAACTGGCGCAAGAACTGCAGCATCTGAGTGCCGAACAACTTTCAGACAGAGCCGGATGGAGCGCACTGGGTCGCGCGGCGGAGTTTCTTGTCTCGCAAAGAGGGCTACATTCCTGAGGGAGGACGTATGTTAAGCGCCGGAAAGGCAATGAAAGTTTCCATCTATCTGAGCGAGGGCTCAAAACATCACGGGGTTCCGACGTATTCGAGCATCCTCGACTTTCTCTTCTACCGTGGCGTCTCAGGAGCAACGGTGATGAAAGGGATAGCAGGGTTCGGCGCAGATCATCACATGCACTCCGCCGGCGTCGTCGAAATCTCCGACCACCTTCCGCTCAAGATCGAATTCATTGAATCTCGCGAAAAAGTGAACGAAATTCTTGGAAAGCTCGAGGAGTTGGCCGGAAGCGGAATGATCGAGGTCCACGAGACCACCCTTGCAAAGCCCGCACAGGTTTCGAAACCAAAGACAGCCACTCCTCCCGCGCATCTGAAAATGGAAGGCAAAGCAAAGATGATGCGCATCTATATCGGCGAAGCCGATCAATGGAAAGACAAGCCACTTTACAAAGCGCTCGTCGAAGCCATGCGGGCTAACGATATTGCCGGCGTCACGGTCTACCGCGGAATCCTCGGCTATGGCGCACACCGGCGAATTCACAAAGACAAGGCCCTCCGCCTGTCTCACGATTGCTCGATCATGCTCTCGGCAGTTGATACGGAGGAGAAGTTGCGATCCTTTTTGCCTCTCGTAGATCAGATGGTGGAAGAGGGTCTTGTCGTCTTCTCAGACGTCGACATCATCAAGTACTCCTACCGCGCTCTTGACGTTGATCAGCCAGAGCAGCAGTCGGGAAGCGCTTCTGTATGAGCGGAGGTTCGATCATGAAAGACCAATTTCAAGCGCGCATGTTGCGGATTCATTTCGGCGAGGGTGACAAATGGCAGGGCAAGCCCTTGCACGAAGCGATTGTGGCGAAATGTATGGAATTGGGAATGGCCGGCGCTACCGTGTATCGAGGAATTGAAGGATACGGGGCCAGCACCCGAATCCACCATGCCAGTCATTGGACGTTTTCCAAAGACGCGCCGATCATGCTGACCATTATCGACAAGGAGGAACAAATCGAGAAGCTGATTCCTCACCTCGATGTCATGGTTGAGGAGGGACTCATTGCGATGTCCCGGGTGGAAGTAATCCGCTATTCGCGCGATTCCGAAAAAGCGCCGGAGACGCCCTCAGGAAGAACATAATGACGTGCGATCTATCGACAATGCAGGAATGCGGCAGCCTTCAGACTGAGACATCCGTGGGGCGGTCCAGCCTATATCATGTTCTTCTCCCGTGATTCAGTGACCCATCACAGATTGCATGGCGATTGCGCCCCCAAGAGCCGCAAGGAGAGCTACAGGCATCGCGATGACGCCGACCTTTAAGAATTTCCAGGAGCTCACGTCTAGCTTCTCCTTTCGCAGCGCGAGTAGCCAGAGAATCGTCGCAAGTGACCCCGTGACCGAAAGGTTCGGCCCCAGGTCGACACCGATGAGAACCGCATTTGCGAGGAGACCTTTAATGTGAGCTGCCTGTACTGTTGCGCCGGCGATGAGACCGAGCGGAAGATTGTTGACGAGATTATTCCCAACGCCGACCACGAAGCCGATTATGAGTGCTCCAAGCGGGGGTGCGAGGCTTTGAGTCCAGGCAAGCCACGTTTGCGTCATTCTTAGCGCTCCTCCACTCTCGACAGCGTCAACCATGACGAACAAGCCGGCGACAAGGAAAATGGTTCCCCAACTGACTTCCCTTACCAATTTCAGCGGGTTACTCTTCGCTTTCAGCGACACGCAGGCAGTAAGCAGGAGCGCCGCAAGGCAGGTTGGTAGCCCGAGATCTTTCTTCATTGCTGAAGCCGCGAGAAGTACTGCAATCATGGAGGCCAGTCCCACAAGCACAAGTCTTCCGTTCGCGCTCAGTGGGAATTCCTCTGCCTTGCGTCCGATCGATTCGCGCAGCTCCTTGCGAAAAATGACGCGCATGACGACGAATGTTGCAGCAATCGAAAGCAGGGAAGGTATTCCGAAGGACAACAGCCAGTTGCCGAGTGGCGGCATTCCGGTGTGAAAGACCACCAAATTTGCGGGATTGGAGATCGGAAGGACAAAGGATGCCGCGTTGGCAATAAGTGCACAGGCAAAGAGGTAAGGGAGTGGTTTCACCTTCGCCTTGCGAACAGCGGTTAGAATGGCCGGCGTGAGCACCACAGCCGTTGCATCGTTGGACATGAAGATCGTAATCAAGGTTCCGACTCCGTAGACGAGGGCGAAGAGACGAAAACACGATCCATTCGCCCTCCTGACCGCCACAGACGAAACCCAATCGAAGACGCCCTGCTCACGTGCAAGTTCCGACAGTAGCATCATGCCAATTAGAAACAGGTAGACGTCACTGCCTTCGGCGACCGCTTTGCCGGCGAGTCTCAGCGGAACGAGCCGAAGCGCGATCAGGAGGAACACACCTCCTCCTATCCACCAGACTTCGGCTATGCCGCGAGGTCGCGTAAGCATCAGAACGATGCTGACGCCTACGATGGCTGGGAGAAGGAAGTGCGCCAGGGACGGTCCGATCACCACTGCCTCGTTCCGTTCTTGTTCGGCCCCAATTGCGTCCCGAACGGTACATGCCCTGGCCACGCCCCCGGGGCGTTGTCCTGGTCGCGTTCTGCAGGGCCCGGAACCGCATGATCTCCGATCATTACTCGAATCTTATCTCTTGCCGCCCTCCTCCTCTCGACCCCAGCCTCGACCATTAACGTATGCATCCTGCGTTCGAGGGCAGACGCGCCTGCCACTGCCTCTCATACCTGGCCATTCGCAACGTGTTACATGGGAACATCGAGCCCCTTCAATTCGAGCGCTAACCTCACCGATTGGTGGTTGCGGTTGAAATGGACGGATCGACGTGAATTTGCGATTCGCATTGTCGATGGACACCAGACGATGGGGCCTTTGTCGCCTAACGTGCGACGGATTGGAGCCCTCAGATCAAATTCGCTTGGGGGCTTTCTTGATGTGGAACAAATCGTCCAAAAGTGGACAGGTCTCGCAATTGGGCGTCTTCCCGCAGTGTGCTTTGCCCACGGCAACAGTGAGCGCATGGAACTCATTAAACACGTTGGCACGCGTTTCGATTGGAATGTGGCTGAATGTGTTGTGGGTTAGTTGAACGAGCGACTCGTATCCCTTGCGACTCGCCCCGGGTTCCGGGTCGATCAGCTTATGTCGGGTTGCGATGCGTCGCAGGTACTCGTCAGCCACCGGAATCGGATGGTTGAGTCCGTAGAGAAGAATGGCATCGGCCGTTTCGGGACCCACGCCTGGCAATGCAAGCAGCCGATTCCGCGCGGCCACAGTTGGGGCCGACGCCAGCCGTTCAAGTGAGCCCCCGAATTCAGCATCGAGCATGGCGACAAATGCCTTCAGCGCCGGTGCTTTGCGAGTGTGAAAGCCCGAAGGACGAATCAGTTCCTGCAGTCGTTCGACCGAGACCGCGCGAATTCCGTCGATGGAAAGCGTCCCGGCATCGCGAAGATTTGCAAGCGAGACTTTGACTGCCTTCCACGAGGTGTTCTGGGTAAGGTAGGCGCCCAGGATTACTTCGAATGGCGTTTGGGCTGGCCACCAGTGCTGCGGGCCGTAAGCCTCCACGAGCCGATCGTGCATCCGGCGCAATCGGTGTGCAGGCTCGGTCGCGATCGGCTTCATCACCGTGCGTCGTCCGAGCCCAGTGACGATTGAAGTTCGGATTTCCATTCCATGATGCGCGCCCGTGCGGCAGCGGCCTCTGCTTCTGGAATGTGTCCGGCCTGCTGCAGGGAAATAGATAATGCCGTGTGGGCTAGGGGATCGTTTGGTGTCAGCGCAGTAAGAGCAAGGGCAGCTGCGATCGATTGTTCAAGATGACCGGCGTCACGCAAGGCGCGTATCAGCCCGTGGTGCGCTTCAAAGTAGTGGGGATTTGCGGAAATTGCCGCGCGAAAGCTCTGCACCGCCTCTTCTGCGGAGCTAGCGGCAAGTAGGTCCAATCCCCGTTGGGAGAGAGTCTCGGCCTCATCTGAACTCATTCGGGTCACCGCAGTCTTTAGGATAAGGCTTGAGCGTCGGCGCCGCCAGAGACGAATCCCGCCGCAAGGAGTCGAGTATGAAAAGCTACACCGAGTATCTGATCTTTGAAACCAGAAAGCGCCGCGAGATGGTGCACATTACTGACCAGGTGGAGCAGATCGTCAGGCGCAGCGGAGTGCAAGACGGTTTGTGCTTTGTTTCGCCGATGCACATAACCGCCGCCATTTACGTGAATGATCACGAAAGTGGATTGATTGAGGATATTGGCAAATGGCTGGAGGAGTTGGCGCCCGCCCGGCCAGACTACAAGCACCACCAGACAGGCGAAGATAATGGGGACGCTCATCTCAAGTCGCTCCTTCTGCATCACGAGACAACTTTGCCGGTAACCGACAGTCGTCTCGATCTTGGCCCCTGGCAGCGGGTCTTCTATGCGGAGTTCGATGGACAGCGCCGCAAGAGAGTCATCGTGAAGGTGCTGGGTGTGACGTAAGAAGGCGGTTCACTGGCCGGTGATTTTGCGCCAGGCGGACCTGTCTTCGGAATCCTCGTCCGAAGAAATGTCCAGGACGGCGCGCGGCATCACAACCAGATCGACACGCCGGTTCGCGGCTCGTCCTTCGACGGTGTCATTATTGGCTACCGGATGGTATGCGGCGTAACCGGCTGCAGAGATTTGCTCAGGAGGAATGGCGCGCATCTCGACCAGCATACGCGCAATGTGCGTAGCGCGGGCAGAAGAAAGTTCCCAGTTTGAGTCAAACTCGGAATTGTGGATCGGGATGGTATCGGTGTGTCCCTCGACCCGTACGTCGTAACGGCAATCCTCGAGAGACGCCGCAATCTGGTTAAGCGTTGCCGAAGTTTCAGGACGTGGGATCGCAGAGCCCGTGTCAAAAAAACCTGCCTCGCGCAAACTGATGACTAGACCGTCACGACTCAGTTGGATCGAGACCGTTCCACGGGCTATTTGTCCCGAAAGCCTCTTTTGAAGGTCTCGGCGAATGTGTTCGAGATCGCCTATAACCTGCGCGGCAGAGGTCCTCTGCCCTGGGAGATAACGTGGGCCGGTCGATGCGAGCAGTTCCTTCTTTTCGATACTCGATGTGGAACCTGGAATGACGGACGCGACACTGAGCGACTGGAATGCGGAATCAATCGCAGCAGAAACCTGGGCATGTTTCTTCTGATCTGCCTTTGAGAAAGCATACAAAACAACAAAGAAGGCGAAGAGCAGGGTAATGAAGTCGGCGTAAGAGACCAGCCAACGCTCCTGGCTGATTTTCGAGCGTGGAACTCTGCGATTCATGCTGCCTGCTTCCTCTCGACATTCGCATCCTTCAGGAATCCGGACAACTTAAGAGCGAGCATGCGGGGGTTCATCCCTTCGAGAATGGAGACGACTCCTTCGAGCATCATCTCGCGGCGCTGTTGGTCGTCGTGTAAATGAATGCGGATCTTGCCGGCAAATGGCAGAAAGAACAGGTTGGCAATACCCACTCCGTAAATGGTCGCGACGAACGCGACCGCGATGCCACGACCAACCTCCTGAATATTGTCGAGATGCTGCATCACCTGGATCAGTCCGAGCACGGCGCCAAGAATTCCAATCGTGGGCGAGAATCCTCCAGCCGACTCAAACACCATTGGAAGACGTTCTTCACGCTCCGAAGCGCAATCCAGCGCAACCCGCATGATCTTGCGCAATTCGGTGGGTTCGGTGCCGTCTACTGCTAGCATCAACGACTGCCTGAGAAATGGATCGGTAATTTCGGCCAGGTCTGCGTCCAACGAAACCACGCCGCTGCGGCGGGCTTTGTTTGCAAATGAAATCAGGAGCTGCACAAGCTCTTCATTCTGCCTCTGCGGAGCTACAAACACATGTGCCATGCTGCGAAAGGCAGATGTGACGATGCCTATAGGAAACTGAAGAAGGATTGCCCCCATGGTCCCCCCAAAGACGATTAGGGCCGCTGTGGGCTGGAGGATCTGGCTGATTTTGCCACCCTCAATCAGCAAGCCCGCGATAATGCCCGCGATGGCCAGAATGACTCCGCCGATGCTTCCTTTGTCCATGGACTACGCCTCAGCGATTCGGATCCCGTTGTGTAGATTCATCGGCGTTCATCCTCGTTCCGTTGCTCCTTCGATGGGTGGCCAGAAGTTAACTCTCCCCCGAACTCGAAGCTGGCCAATGACGCTGCTTGGCGAAGGGCGTCGTCTGGCGATAGTCTGTGGGCGACTGTGGCAAGCAGCGCTGCTCGATAAGCCAGTACCCGATCTAGGACTTCACTCAACTCTTCGCGCACGATCAGCTTTTCTCCATTGATCAGCGTGAGCATGGTATCCGGCGAGGCTTCTGCTGTTTTGATCAGATCGCTGTTCAGCAGCATCAAATTGCCATTGAGACGCGTGAGTTCAATCAAGGCGGGATGCTCCTCTCAGGGACCTGTCAACCTTATCGGCAAGAAAGCGAAAAAGGGTGATTGGAGCTGAAATTGCTGGCCCTCTTGAAAAAACTCGTAAAGTCCACCAGCCGGTCGCCGATGAAGCCAGTGAGCAACGTGGTTCCTACTACAAGGTGACCGGGGCGTGGATACAGATCTCGTCCGGCCCCGGTGAGACACCCGAAGCAGGGAACCCGAATCAGCTAGCTCAAAAGGAGAACTTCAATGGCTTTGGGTGTCCTGAATAATATTTCTGCAATTATGGCGCAGAATAACCTGAGCAATACTCAGGCTTCTCTGTCCAAAACCCTTCAACAGCTGTCGTCTGGGTCGCGTATCAATTCAGGCGCAGACGACGCAGCCGGCCTCTCACTGGCCAATGGCCTCCAGGCCTCTTCCACCGCTCTAACGCAGTCTGCAGCCAACGCTTCGGAGGGTGTCGACTTCCTGCAGGTTGCCGATGGCGCGTTGTCGCAAGTGACCAGTCTGCTCAATCGCGCGGTTACACTGGCGACCGAAGCGTCGAATGGTACGTTGAACAGCAGCCAGACGAGCGCAGCCGATTCCGAGTATCAAAAAATTCTTACCGAGGTCAACACGATTAACGGCAACACCGAGTACAACGGACTGAACGTCTTCAAAACAGCTACGAACACATCGCCTATAAAGATTTTCACGTCCGACGGCACCGTGAATCAAACGTACAATTCGAGCGCTACGGATCTTGTGGGGACCGATGATGCTACGCTCGGAATCGGTAATGCTGTTACGGTCACGGGTGCATTCAAAACGGGCACCGCTCCAGCCGACGCTGCACCTACTACGAACGTGGCAGACGCTTCCGGCACAAACCATAACGTGACTATCACCTTCACTAAGACGGGAGATCCGAACACCTTCACTTACGCTGTCACTTCTACGGACAACACCGTATCTGTGAGTGGAGGCACTGGTGCTATTACGTTTGATGCTACGACCGGTAAGGAGACTGCTGTCACCGGAGCTCCTGTAACCTACACTGCTCAAGGGGCTGGCACATTCTCGCCATTCTCTTTCGCTCTCGATTTTTCAAAGATGACAGCTGGTTCCACTGAGGTAGCAGCTGTCGCAACGGACGCGAGTTCAAGCCTTACGAGTGCAACCAGTGCGCAAAATGCCTTAACGGCTATCAACACAGCCATCACCAAGGTTGCCGCCGACCGCGGCACCATCGGCGCCAACATCAACACGCTTACGGCAGTCGAGAATGTCATGAACACGCAGTCCACGAACACGCTCTCGGCAGAGAACGATGTAACGGCCACTGATTACGGCCAGGCGACGTCCGATATGTCGAAGTTCCAGATCCTGATGCAGACCGGCATCGCCGCTCTCTCTCAAGCTACCCAGTCCCAGCAACTGATCACAAAGTTGCTCCAGTAATGTCGGAGCTTCAACGTTGAATGAAGAAGCACAACGGGGAAAGCAGCGCAATAGCGGCTTTTCCCGTTCTGCGCTTTTGGCCAATTCTCATCGTTTGTTTTTCTTAATCTTTTGCTTCGGGGCTTGGTCATTGACCTGATGCTTCACGGCACAGAGGGATTGTATGGGCGCTGTCGGTCTCAGTTTTGGCTCCCCAACCAGCGGTCAGGGCTTCGATGTCACTACCACGGTCAACGAAATTGTCGCCAATCTGCAAGCCGTGGAGACGCCCTGGAAGACGCAGTTGACGGCACTCACGAGCAAGGACACAACACTCACCAGCCTGGGCACGCAATTGTCTACGTTATCGACAGACTTGCAAAACCTGACGGACTTCACCGGCACCATGGCGGATATGACGGGGTCGAGTTCCGATACGAATGTACTGACGTTGACCTCGGCCGGCAGTTCAGCCGTGGCTGGAACGCACACGATTGTTATCCAGAACCTGGCCCAGACATCGAGCGCGGCATCCGATGCTGTGAATGCCTCAGACACGCTTACCGGAGGTATCACCTTCGAAGTGGGCAGTGGAGGCTGGCAGACGGTCAACGTCGGAGATGATTCCACAGAAGCGACGATTTCCGGACTGTCCTCGGCGATCAATAACGCGAACCTGGGAGTCACTGCAAGTGTGTTGACCAACGCCAACGGTACGGCGCGGCTCTCGCTGGTGAGTCAGACCGACGGCTCCGCCGGCCAAATCACGATTGCGAACTCGACGAACAACCCCAGCAGCCCGACCACTCTGGCGGACACGACGACGCCCGAGACGAATGCAGGGCTTGGGCTGGCGACTATACAGAAAGGCCTCGATGCCACGATGACGGTTGATGGCGTCACGGGGATAACCAGTGCTTCGAACACGGTGACAACGGCCATTCCCGGGGTGACTTTTCAGTTGCTCTCGACAGGCACTGCAAGCTCCGATGGAACTCCCGAGGCAGTTCAGGTGGTGATCGACAACGACACGACGAGCATTGAGACCGCCATCAATCAGTTTGTGACTGACTACAACACCGCGATGACAGCCATCAATGCGCAGGAAGGCAAAGACTCATCGGGCAATCCCGAGCCGCTGTATGGCACCTCTGTTCTGGCGCAATTGCAAGAGGGCCTCGAGTCCGCGGTAAGTTCGTCTTTCGGTTCCAACACGATCAACTCGCTGATCGCCCTCGGTATAACCGCGAACGCAGCTGCCGATGGCACAATCAGCCTCGACGCCGATACTTTGAGCAGCGCACTGAACAGCAGTTTTGACCAAGTCGTCTCGCTGTTTCAGGACACAGGCAGCTTTGGCTCGACATTTACCAATACGCTGAACGGTCTCGGCAACAGCAGTGCCGACGGGGGTGCGATCAGCCTTGCGCTCAGTGAGGATAGCAGCCAGGAAACAACACTCAATGACAACGTCACAAAACAGGATGCGCTAATCGCGACCCAGACAACAAGTCTGACTACAGAACTGAATGCGGCCAATGAGACCCTTCAGGAGATTCCGGAACAAATTCAGGAAATCAGCGAGATGTACAGCGCAGTCACCGGATACGACAATAATTCGAACGGCTAGGAGCATCAGAATGGATACGTATCGAGCCCACGCGCTTGAGGGCGCCACCGGGGTTGAACTCACCATCGCTCTCTACGACGGCATTGTCCGTTTCATGCACAATGCAATTCAGGCAGTGGAACGGAGAGATGTTGAGGGGCGTCGTGCGGCCGTGAAGCGAGCGATGGACATAGTGGTCCACCTGCAGGCGACCCTGAATAAGGATGTCGGCGGTAAGCCCGCGGAGTCGCTTTCAGACTTTTACGTCGCGATGTTTGCCCTGATGCTGCAGGGCTCGCAGGCAAATTCCAGAAAGAAGTTCGAACAGGTGATCGCCAATGTGCGAAACGTGCGGGATGCATGGAAGCAAGTAGCTGCAGATCCCACCGCGAATCAGTCCGCGGACAATGCACAGTCGCATGCGGATGTACGTCATCCCGATTCACGAGCGGACGGTGCGTTTTCGTCGCGCGATGAGACGCACACTTCGACCAGCTGGACGGCATAGATCAACCGGCGACCGTAAGTTCCTCTTCCAGTTGCTGTTTTTGGTAGAGGCTCGCATAGTAGCCATCAAGCGCGAGTAGCTCGTCGTGACGGCCAACTTCGACAATCCTGCCGCGATCGAGTACTGCTATCTGGTCGGCGTTGCGGACGGTAGATACTCGATGCGAGATTAGGATCGTCGTTGCGGCGACGGTGTAGTTGCGCAGTCCGCCCAGGATGCGTTCTTCGGTATAGGTGTCCACGCTCGCCAGCGCGTCATCCAGTATAAGAATCGCAGGGCGACGAAGCAGAGCGCGCGCGATGGCTAGTCGCTGTTTCTGGCCACCGGATAGTGTCATACCGCGTTCGCCGACCATCGTTTCAAATCCCTGCGGAAACTCCTCAAATTCGCGCCGGATGTGCGCTGCCTCAGCAGCTTCGAGCAGATCTTCGGTTGAGCTTGCGGTCGCGCCAAAAGCCAGGTTCTCTCGAAGTGTCTCGCTGAAGAGAAAAGTCTCCTGCGGCACGATACCCATATTTCGTCGAAGCACTTCCAACGGATATTCGCGGACCGGGCGGCCATCGATCAGCAACGATCCTTCGGGCGCTTCATAGAGACGTGAGATTAGGTTGACCAGCGTGGTCTTTCCTGAGCCCGTCGGTCCCACGATAGCCAGGCTGGAACCGGCCGGAATCTTGAGCGAAATATTGCGGAGCACCGGCGTGTCGCCGTAGCTGAAGTTAAGATCGGAAAACTCGATTTCGCCGTGAAGGGTCTTGTCTTTGGGAATCGCCGGGTCTGCAGCGCTGTCGTCAATGCCCGGCTTCGCGCGCAATAATTCGTCAATGCGCGCGACGGAGGCGGTCCCGCGCTGGAATAGATTCACCACCCATCCAACGGCGATGATCGGCCAGATCAACAGAATCATGTAGGTATTGAAGGCCACAAAATCGCCCGGGGTAATGCGATGAGCGACAACCTCATGTCCTCCGACGAGCAATGTGATGATCATCGCTATGCCGAGGATGAATTCGAGTGTCGGCCACAGCATTCCCATCAGCTGAACCAGGCCCTGGGCACGTGTAATATATTGCCTGTTCAGCTTTTCGAATAGACTCATTTGCGACTGCTCGCGGCCGAAGGCGCGCACCAGGCGAGCGCCTGAATAGTTCTCCTGAGCCTGTGCCGAGATTTCAGAGAAGCTCTCCTGAATTTTTTCGAAGCGATCGTGAATCTTCCGTCCGAAGTATTGGACGAGGATGCTGGCTAGCGGCATGGGCGCCCATGCCACAAGTGTGAGCCAGGGGCTGATGCGAAGCAGGAAGTAAAGCGCGCCAACCGTGAAAAAGATGGTGTTGGCGCTGTACATGAGGGCAGGTCCCAGCAGCATTCGCACCGCATTCAGGTCGTTAGTCATGCGGGCCATGACATCGCCGGTGCGGTACTTCTGATAGAAATTGGCGTCCTGGCGCTCGAGCTGAAGGAAGAGATCGTTGCGCAGATCGAATTCGATCTCGCGTGAGATGCCGATCAGGATCCAACGTTGTGCGTAGAGGAAGATGCCTTTGACAAGGTAGATAGCGACGAAAACGCAGGCGAGAAAAACGATGCGTTCGCGCGAGACGCCTCGTTCCAGTTCATCGATTGCTTTTCTCAGGATCTGAGGGCCTTGGACAGCAGCAATATTTGTCGCTATGCACGCGAGCGTACCCCAGAGGTACCCCCATCTATAGCGGCGCATGTAGCTGAGCAGCGGGCCCAGTTCACGAAGCATATCTCTATTGTACGGTCAATGCTGAGGTCGGGCGAAATCTTGAAATTCGAATCACGAGTGGGAGGCTCAAGTGGGCGTCCGCAGCAAGAGGTAGCCGCCGGTAAGCCCGAAGAGCACGTCGGGAGACCATGCCGCCAGTGCCGCAGGCAAATAGTTTACGTTCCCCAAGGCGCCGAACAGGCCGTCGACGACCCAATAAGCGAGAGCAACCGAAATCGCGACCGCAATTCCCGAAAGCGAACCGCGACGGCCCATCGAAAGCGCAAATGGAATCGCCAGAACAGACATGACGATTGCGATCAACGGATACGCGAGCTTGTGCCACAATGCGATTCGCAGGCGCATTGTGTCGAAGCCGCTTTGACGAAGGTCGCGGATATAGCTGTCGAGCTGCCGGAAATTCATCTCCTGCGACTGCCAATTTTCCTTTTTGAAATACCCGGGATCCTCATGAATCTCGGCAAACGACGTGTCTTTGAATTCGATGTATTCCGAGTTGTTGTCACTGATATTTCTTACCCAGCCATTTTCGAAGTGCCACGTTTCAGTTTCCTCGTTCCATGTGGCCCGGGACGCAAAGATCCGTCGCGACAAGGCAAACGTGGCCGGATTGAATTCGAAGACCGAGAGATTGGCAAATGCATCGTTGTCCGGATCAAAGAACTGGTAGTAGAAGATGTGGCCTTGCTCACCAGGATGAGACTGTCCGAACATCCATTTCTCTTCAGGATGTAAGAAGGTCTGCGGCGGCCGTCCCTTGATCGTGTTTCGCAGAGCCTCCTGCCGCCGATTCGCCGAGGGCAGATAGTAGTCGTCGAAAAGAAACAGGCAGACGGCCAGGATCGCGGAGATCGAAACGATGGGGACTACAAGACGATAAAGGCTGATTCCCGTTGCCTTCATGGCTACGATTTCGCTGTTGCGATTGAGGACGCCGAAGGTCACCAGTGCCGCAATCAGAATGGCAAGCGGCGTGATGGTATAGACCATGCTGGGTGCCAGGTTGAACAGATATTCGCCGACGGTCACGAGTGCAATGTGGTTGCGGACGATGTCTCCAACGAGCTCGAAAAATGTGAAAACTAGCATCAGCAAGACAAAGCTGGCCAGCACAACTACGAACATCCCGAAGAATTCGCGCACGACATAGGCGTCGAGCAGGCGCGGGAATAGACCTCGCGAAACAATGCGGACCGAGCGGGGCTGCAGCTTTCCGAGCAGCTCTGTAAAATGCGCTCCGTTCGTCTTCACCGCAAGCCGTGGCTTAGGCGTGCGCGAAAGCAGGTTTGCGATGGCGCTCAGAACACGACCGCCGCTCGCCATCTGCCAAAGCAGAAAACTTCCCGCCGCAGCAAATAGAAGATTGGCCATCCACACGCCCAAAAACGGGGACAGTTTTCCCTGCCGGCTGAGCGCGATTCCGGTATACGAGAGAACGTAGTAGAGCAGTACCAGCAGAACCGTAAAGACCAGGCCAGAACTCTTTCCACCCCGGCGCGAGACGACTCCGAGCGGAACTCCAACCAGCATGAGGACAAGACACGCAGCGGGATAAGAGAAACGTGAGTGCAATTCGAGAAGGAATCTTCTCCCGTCCGGACCGTGAGTGCGTTCTTCCAGGGCCGCCATTGGAAGGGCGTAGATGGCGGTATCCATGCGCCCCAGGTGCATTTCGCTCTGCGGACTGAGCGACAGCGGAAGGTCCGTGTTTTTGAATGTGGAGATGTTGTACTGCTGAGGCTGTCCGGCCACAGTTTCGTGCCGGGAGCCATCGCGGAGCCTCATCAGAAGTTCCTGCGTGGAATCGTTGACCACTGTGGCCGACGCAGCCGTCGTAATGATTGGATTGGCGGGATCCGTAACATCCGCCATGAAGACTTGGTCCCAGTTGGAGGCGCCTGTCCCGCCACGCACATTCTGTACGTAGAGCACGGCATTACGGAAATCATCATAGAAAACCCGCGCCTGAATCTCGTAGGAAGCCTGGGAAGTTTCCAGTTCCTGCTGCATGTCGAGGATGGCCCGGTTAGCGCGAGGTGCGATGTAGAGCGAGTTCACCAGACCCAGCAGAGTTCCGCCGATTGCCACGACGGAAGAGACGCGGACAAAATAGCCGATGCCGAGTCCTGTTGCGCGCATGGCAATGATCTCGCTGTCGGACGCCAAGCGACTGAGCCCAAGCAGGATGCCGACAAGAACGGCCATCGGTATGGTGACTTTGAAGGTGTTGGGGAGGTTGTAGACAAAGACTTCCGCTACACTCACGAACGTGGAGCTGTTGCGAACCATCGCCTCAAGAATCTGATTCAGGTCGCGCATAAAGAGAATGAAGGTAAAAACCGCGCAACCGATGAGTGCGTAAGAAAGTATTTCGCCGAGGATGTACCGGGTTAGGATGCGCAAGGTCAGGGCTCTGCCGCTAGTTTAACTTGCCTGTGCGGCAGGCAGCGAGTGTGGTTCCCATGAACGTAGCCGCAGGCTGTTGGCCAGCACGCTGACCGAACTCATGGCCATAGCCGCAGCGGCGATCCAGGGACTCAGCAGAACATGGAAGGCCGGATACAACAATCCGGCGGCAAGCGGTATGCCCAACAGGTTGTAGCAGGCAGCCCACATCAGGTTCTGGCGCATGATGCCGACGGTCGCTTTCGCAAGATCGATGGCGGCGATCATCGCACTCGGTTGCGCCCGCAGGAGCAAGACGTCGCCAGCCTCCTGGGCAAGATCGGCCCCGCTACCCATCGAGATGCCCGCATCCGCTTGCGCCAGTGCAGCCGCATCGTTAATGCCGTCGCCGACCATCGCGACCCGCAATCCCTGTTCCTGCAGGGCGCGAATACGCGCTAGTTTGCCCGCCGGGTCCAGTCCCGCCTCAACTTCGGCGATCCCGGCCTGGTTGGCAATCGGAGCCGAAGCCGCTGCGGAATCGCCGGTAAGCATAAGGACGCGCAAGCCACTCTGGCGCAGTGCGGCTACGGCTCCTTCGGCGTCTGGACGCAATGAGTCGCGCGCGTCGAAACAGCCGATCGATTGATAGTCAAGGGCAATCCATAGGCGAGTCACGCCGGGCTTTACCGGCGGAATGCTGTCGGGAAAACGAATAGCCGATTCCTGGAAAAGCGCATCGTTCCCCAGAAGGCAGTTGTAGTCTTCGACGCGGGCGGCAACTCCGCGCCCGGGAATGACCACGACCTCCTCCGCAGGCTCCCATTTGATGCCACGCGATCGCGCAAAGTCGACCACTGCATGAGCGAGCGGATGGTTCGAGCGCTCCTCGGCCGCGGCTGCCATACGCAGAAGATCATCATCGCTGTATCCCTTGACCGGGCGCACTGCCTGCAAGACGGGACGGCCGATTGTGAGCGTTCCGGTCTTGTCGAGAACGATGACATTGAGATTCGCCAGCCGTTCCAAGGCCTCTCCGCCCTTATACAACACTCCGAACTGGGCTCCGCGGCCCACGGCAACCGTCAGGGCAGCCGGAACCGCCAGTCCCATGGCGCAGGGACAGGCGATGACGAGCACAGAAACGGTGCTGGCTAACGCCATGGAGACAGAATGCGTCGTGGTCATCCAAACAACAAAAGTGATGCCGGACAGCACCAGCACAACCGGCACGAAGATAGCACTGGCACGATCGGCAAGCCGCTCCGTCGGCGCCCGCGACGACTGAGCCTGCTCCACCATACGCGTAATCTGCGCGACCACGGTATCTTCGCCCAGCGACTCAGCCCGGCATACAACGGCGCCATCGTAGTTGAGGGAGCCGGCCAGCACGCGCTCTCCGACTTCACGGGGGAGCGGAGTTGCTTCGCCAGTCAGCATCGATTCATCCACACTGGTGCGGCCTTCCAGGATCTTCCCGTCGACAGGGAAGCGCTCACCTGGCAGTACAAGCACCTTATTCCCGATCCGTACTTCCTCGAGAGCTACCAGGGTTTCAACCCCATTCACCATAAGGCGGGCGGTGGCGGGCCGCAATCTGCCGAGTGCGTCGAGTGCAGCCAAAGCCCGCCGCTTTGCCCGCACTTCGAGTGCTTTGCCGAGGAGCAGAAAGCCAAGGATCAGCAGGACGGCGTCGAAGTAAACCTCGCGCCCTGGAGCCGGCGAGATGGTGGCGTAAGCCGAGTACGCAAACGCGACGCCAGTTCCCAGGCTCACCAGCGTATTCATATTGGTGCTGCCGTGCCTAAGGGCTCGGGCAGCGGCGACGTAAATGTCACTGCCGGCCCATACCATCAAAACCAGGGTTACCGAGAGCAGTGTCCATCGCAGATAATCCGGCGAAACCCGGTAAAGCCAAGGCAACAACTGCATCAACAGATGATCAATTGAGCCCATCTGCGTGCCGAGAGGCATTGCCAGCAGCATGGCAATCGCGCCGGCAACGAGGGTGGCTGCGGCTTTCGTTTCGGCCTTGCCGTGTGACGATTCCGATTCTTTGGTGAGGGCTGCTCCAGGATGGGGAAGCACAGCATCGTATCCGGCTCCCCGGATGGCTTCAATCAATCGCGCGGCCGATGCCTCGGCTGGATCGAAAACAATGCTGGCACGATTCGCCATCAGGTCAACATGCGCTGACTTCACTCCCGCTGTCTCTTTGAGAGCGCTTTCGACGTGGTGCTGGCAGGAGGCACACGTCATCCCAATAACCGGTAATGTCAGCGACTCTGTCTCGGACGAAGCCATCTTGCGGATTATTGCTCCAATAGTGCGCTGTACCCGGCCTTTGCGAGGGCAGCTATGGCAGCATCCACGGGAGGATTTTCGTTGGGTGACTTCAGCCGCGCCGCTCCGATACGGACCTCTTCAACCTCGACACTCCCTGTTGCATTCAGAGCTTGTGTCACGCGGCGGACGCATGAGCCGCAGTGCATTCCATCGATGCGCAGTGTGAACTCTGCCATGAAGTTCTCCTGTTTGCTTTGATGATACGCGCGTTATTTCGATGCAGGCCGCAAAGAGTTGATCCGAATGGCCTTCGCCTGTTACTCAAGTGATGGAGCGCGTTCTATGGTAGAAAGCAGACAGCGTGGGAAAAGCCTTACAACGTGAATTTCCTGAGGCGCCAATCATCGGCGTCGGGGCAGTAGTTGTGGACCAGGGTCGCGTTCTGCTGGTGCAGCGCGGTCACGAGCCGTCAAAAGGGAAGTGGTCCCTCCCCGGCGGCATGCTCGAGTTAGGTGAGTCCCTGATGAACGGTGTCGCGCGTGAAGTTAAGGAAGAAACCGGCCTGAACGTGGAAGTCGTCGAATTGGTCGAACTCATCGAACGGATCCACAGGGAGAGTAGTCCGTCCGGCGAGAGCGTGCGATATCACTACGTGATTGCCGACTACCTTTGCCGGATTCTCGGAGGGACATTACAGGCCGCATCAGACGCAGCCGCCGTGCGCTGGGTAGAACGTGCGGAATGGAACAGCCATAGCGCTCTGGCCCTCGATCCGATCACGGTGCGCGTGATAGAGGCCGGCTGGCTGCGGGCGAAGGCAATGAAACCATCCGCTCAGGAGCCAGGTTGAAGCGCATATTGAAATGGGTCTCTCCCGTTGTCGTCGCACTGATTGCGATTCTCGGCGCGACATTCTGGCTTCGTCCGCTTTTCATCTTTCGTCTGTTCAATGAAGCGCAGATGTATCACATCGGCGCCAGGAGCAGTTTCGCAGATGTCGGGGGCTACCGCGTCCACTATTTCGCCCTCGGCCCCGCCGACGGTCGGGTCGCAGTCCTGGTGCACGGTCTCGGAGGTCGCTCGGAGGATTGGGAGAAACTTGCGCCCTTCCTGGCAAAGGCCGGATACCGCGTGTACCTGCCCGATCTGCCCGGTTTCGGAGAAAGCGAGAAGCCGGAGAACTTCTCCTACTCCGTTAGCGATGAAGCCAAAATTGTGGCCGGCTTTCTCGATGCTCTGGGGTTGAAGCAAGTTGACCTCGGCGGCTGGTCAATGGGTGGTTGGATCGTACAAATTGTGGCGAGCCAGCATCCGGATCGCGTGCGCCGGTTGATGTTGTTCGACAGCGCCGGCCTTTACGTCAAGCCCGACTGGGATACGAAGCTCTTTACGCCCGTCTCCCCGGCGGAACTCGATAAGTTCGACGCTTTACTGATGCCTCACCCGCCGCAGCTGCCGGCATTCGTGGTGAACGATATTCTTCGCACTTCTCGCGAGCACTCCTGGATCATCCGGAGGGCGCTCGATTCGATGCTGACAGGGCGCGACACCACGGACAGTCTTCTGCCTGGCCTCAAAATGCCAGTTCTAATTGTGTGGGGCGAAGTTGACCAGATCACTCCCCTGAGCGAAGGCCAAAAGATACACCAGCTCATTCCGCAATCGCAGATGAGTGAAATTCCTGGCTGCGGACACCTCGCGCCCAACGAGTGCGCGAGCCAGATCGGTCCCGGGATGGTCAGCTTCTTGAAGCAATAATGGGGCCCGTTCGTGAGTTCCTTGGATCGCGGAATCTAAAGGCAATTCGATTAAAGAATAAAAAGGCGAGGTTTGGCAGCATTCGGCCTCGCGGCCTCAGTCGATCCGTATAGAGACTTGGCTATTCACTTCTCAGTTTCAGGTTGACGTCGTTAGGGCTGCACGTCGCGCCTTTCCAGTGATACTCCACCGACGATGTCGAACTTGTCGTTTTCCCGTTCATCGTCATGTCGAACAGCCCTTTTGCGGTCATGTGTTCCATTCCGTCAAAGGTCATCTCGACCTTGCCCTTCATTTGAAAGCTCTTCCCCGCGCAATCCATGTTGTAACTCACGCCCTTCGATTTGACCTCGAGTCGCTGTATCGAACAAGAGGGAACTCGATTGAGCGCTTTCTGCCACATTTCGTCGTTAAGGCAGTAGAGCATCGTGGTGGGAGGAACTTGAGAGCCGGGTGCAGTTGTCGTGACTTCCCATTCGCCGGCGCGCTCAGGAAACTTGGTTTGTGCCGACGAGACCTGGATTGCCAATATGGCAGCCAGGCCCGGAATCAGATATTGAAGACGGGTCATTCCAGCCGCCCTTTCCACTCTCAAACCTGAGCCTGACCGATGATTTGCATTCTCGTCAATCGAAATCGAATGCAGTGCGAACACTTGAACGGCTGAGGAGCCGCTAGACGCCGATTACGGCGCAAAGCTCCTTCACCGCCGCTGCGCTCTTCTTCAGTGCGGCATCTTCTTCTTGCGTGAGCTTGATCTCGATGATCTTCTCAAGACCCGCTGCGCCCAGCTTGCAGGGCACACCGATGTAGTAACCCTCGATGCCGTATTCACCCTGAAGATAGGCCGCACAGGGAAGGATCTTCTTCTTGTCCTTGAGAATAGCTTCGACCATCTCGACAGTGGCAGCGGACGGTGCGTAATAAGCGCTGCCTGTCTTCAGATACTTCACGATTTCTGCGCCGCCATCGCGGGTCCGTTGGATGAGCTGTTCGAGGCGCTCGGGCGCGATAAGCTCCGTGATCGGGATGCCGGCAACCGTGGAATAGCGGGCGAGCGGGACCATGGTGTCGCCGTGTCCGCCAAGCACAAACGCCGTCACATTCTCCACGCTGACATCGAGTTCCTCAGCGATAAAGGTCCGGAACCGGGCCGAATCGAGCACGCCTGCCATTCCAATCACGCGTTCGCGATTGAAACCCGCCTGCCGGTAGGCAGCTTGCGCCATGGCATCCAGCGGATTGGAGACAACGATGAGAATGCACTCGGGCGATTGCGAAACCACCTTCGCAACCACATCCGACATGATTTTGAAATTCGTGTGCAGCAGATCGTCGCGGCTCATGCCCGGCTTGCGCGGAATTCCGGCCGTGATGATCACGATGTCAGAATTCGCGGTCGCAGCATAGTCATTCGACCCGACCACATGCACATCGCGTTTCTCAATCGGCAGCGCCTCAAGCAGGTCCAGCGCTTTGCCCTGCGGTACGCCCTCAACAACATCAATCAGCACCACGTCGGCCAATTCCTTGGCTGCAATCCAGTGTGCTGCCGTGGCGCCCACGTTTCCGGCACCAACAATACTCACCTTTTTCCGCATGATTATTTTCTCCTGATTAGTCGAGCGGAGTTCGCGGAGTTAGCCGCGCTTCGCGCGTGTTAGCGGAGTTAAGGGTCGAGGAGCTAACTCCGCTAACGTCACTAGCTCCACTGTCTCTTACATGTTTCCGATAATGCGCGTGGCAAACTCGCTGGTGCCCACCTTGGTCGCACCAGCGGTCTGGCGCTCAAAGTCGTACGTGACAAATTTCTGCTGGATCGTCTTCTCCATCGCGTCTTCAATCATCTTCGCCGCTTCTTTCCAGCCGATGAACTCGAGCATCATCACGCCGGAGAGAATCACCGAGCCGGGATTGATAACATCCTTGTCCGCATACTTCGGTGCTGTTCCGTGCGTCGCTTCAAAGACGGCATAGCCATCGCCGATGTTCGCGCCCGGTGCAATCCCAAGTCCGCCCACCTGCGCCGCAGCCGCATCGGAGATGTAGTCGCCATTGAGGTTTGTAGTCGCGAGGATGCTGTAGTCCGACGGTCGAATGATGATCTGCTGGAAGATGGAGTCGGCGATCCGATCGTTGATGAGTATCTTATTCTTCCACGCGCCTTTGCCATGTGTCTTCCCGATGGAATCGAGAACACCTTTGATTTCAGCATAGAGCGAATCGCGAAATTCCTGATTGCCGAATTCAAGGCCCGGCTCGATCAACGCGGCGTTCTCTTCGACGGTGATGCGGGGGTTGGCGTCGACATTGCCGAGGATCCAGCTTTCACGCTCGGTGACCGTCTGTTCGCGAAACTCCTCGACCGCAACCTCGTATCCCCACTCACGGAATGCGCCCTCAGTGAACTTCTGAATATTCCCTTTATGGACCAGCGTGACAGTCTTGCGTCCCGTCTCGATCGCTTGGCGAATGGCATAGCGGACGAGACGCTTGGTCCCGAAGATCGAGATCGGCTTGATGCCGACGCCTGAGTCAGAACGAATCTTCTTCTTCCCGCCCTTCAGCAAGTCCTCATTAATGAATTCGATCAGGCGAGCGACATCCGCCGAGCCCTGCTTGAACTCGATGCCCGAATACACGTCCTCCGTATTCTCGCGGAAGATAACGATGTCGACTTTTTCGGGATGCTTCACAGGGCTGGGCACGCCCTGGTAATACTTCACGGGCCGAACACACGAGTAGAGGTCGAGCAACTGGCGCAGTGCCACATTCAGGGAACGGATTCCGCCACCCACCGGAGTGGTCAGCGGCCCCTTGATGGAAACGCGCAGGTCGCGCGCAGCACTCACTGAGTCATCTGGCAGCCATGTGTTGAATTGGCGAAACGCCTTTTCGCCGGCAAAGATCTCAAACCACTTGATGTGTCGTTTTCCGCCGTAGGCCTTTTCTACAGCGGCATCAAAAACGCGCTGCGAGGCCTTCCAGATGTCGCGTCCGGTGCCGTCACCTTCAATAAAAGGGATGATGGGATTGTCGGGAACCTGATATTGGCCGTGGCTGTACTCGATAGGCTGGCCGTCGCGCGGCAATTCCAGCCCGTTGTAGGTCTTTTGCATGTTGTTTACGGAGTTCCTTCCCTCAATACGGTGTAAGGGAAGGCTAACATCTGCAAATTAGGGGTGGCAACGTCGTTCGAACGGTGCAGATGAACGCAAAATGACTGTGACGCTCTTTCTTCGCGTTTGTATTTCGACCTTACTCATCTCTACTGCGCCGGCGCGTTCTTGAAATCGTCCGCATCCAGCCGCGGGATGCCGAAGTGCCCGCGTAGATGCATCAAGTCCACCGGACTCAGATTGCCGGCCACCGTTACGAGCGTCAGGCTCCGCGGAGTCTCAGCCAGAACCACCGCGCCGCGCACATTCATGCCGTCGAGGACAACCCAGACATCCGTGGTCCCGTTATGCACGGGGCTTCCGTGGTCCGAAGTTGTCACCAGGTGCTTCCACCCACGCAGATGGTATGCCGCACGAATCGCCTCAACTGCAGCTTCGTCCGGTATTCCGGCATCTCCAAAGCGCATGGTATGGACGCTTACGCCACTGAGCTTGTTGATGGCCTGCCGCGTAGGTGCATCGCTGTCTGGAACCAGTCCGGCGGCTATTCCAAGCATGGTTCGGTCGAGGGTGAAATTCGATTTCACAGGCGCCTGCAAGCTTAGCTGTGTCAATGCCGGGGGGGTCCACTCTAGCGGAACGGGGTCAGGATCGGGATTCGCCGCTCGGGCCGGAGGCGGCCCGGACGGAGCCACATACTCTTGAGCGACTGCCAGCGCGCAGCCCAACGTAGCGCTGAGCACCGAAATGCCGAGAAGGAGAGTCAGCCTCATTTCTCTTCAAACTCCGACGCTCGTGAAAAGTTCCGCCTACGGGTCAAATTTCCTGAATTTAAACTGGGGTAGAGATCGGAATCCTGATCGACAATCGTAACGCTTTTGACTCCAATCGCGTGAACTCCGGATTAAATCGGTGACCCTGCCGTCTTCCGCCTTCAAGATGCGATAAACTCATGCGGGAACATCTGTAAACTCAACCATCGTCAACCTCATGGAGGGTACATAGAAATTGGGAAAAAACATGGTCCCGAAGAAGCTTTTCTTCACCAAGGGTGTAGGCAAACACAAGGAGCGTTTGACCTCCTTTGAGCTAGCCCTTCGGGATGCCGGCATTGCTTCGCAAAACCTGGTGCGTGTCTCGTCCATCTTTCCGCCCCGTTGCAAAGTTGTATCGCGCAAAGAGGGCCTCAAGTATCTTGACCACGGCGAAGTCGTTTTCGCGGTAATTGCGGAAAACTCCACCCGTGAACCGCACCGCCTTGTGGTCTCGAGCATTGGCGTGGCAATTCCAGGGGACCGGGATACCTACGGCTACCTCAGCGAGCATCACAGCTTCGGCGAAACGGAAGACCAGGCTGGCGAGTACGCCGAAGAACTGGCTGCCGAAATGCTGGCTACGACGCTGGACGTGGATTTTGATCCGGACAAGAGCTGGGACGAAAAGAAGGAGATCTACCGCATCTCCAACAAGATCGTGCGCACCAGTAACGTGACCCAGTCGGCAGTGGGCGACAAGCGCGGCCTCTGGACAACGACTATCGCGGCTGCAGTCCTGATTCTCGAAGAGTAGGCATTGCTTGCGAAGGCATCGAGGCCAATCCCGCCGGGCGGGATTGGCCTTACGCGTGAAGCGCTGAACTGAAAAGCAAGAAGGACCTTCAATCGAAATGGAAAACAACCGCAAATACAAAATCGGCCTGGTGCAGATGCGAATGGGCGCCGACCCCGACGCCAATCTTGAGTCGGCCATCGCACATATCCGCGACGCGGCAAAACGCGGCGCCAATATCGTCTGTCTGCCCGAGCTTTTTCGTGCTCAATACTTCTGCCAGCGCGAAGACATCAAGCTCTTCGACCTTGCCGAGCCAATCCCCGGGCCCTCCACAACCAGACTCGCCCAAGTCGCCCGCGAAACCCGTGTCGTCATCGTCGCATCGCTGTTCGAGCGTCGCGCACCGGGCCTCTATCACAACACGGCAGTTACGCTTGGCCAAGATGGCAACATCATCAGCGTCTACCGCAAGATGCACATCCCTGACGATCCGCTCTACTACGAGAAGTTTTACTTCACACCCGGCGATCTGGGCTTCAAGGCCGTTGATACGGCGTTTGGCCGAGTCGGCACGCTCGTCTGCTGGGACCAGTGGTACCCCGAAGGCGCCCGCCTTACGGCGCTCCAAGGCGCCGAAGTCCTGTTTTATCCGACAGCCATCGGTTGGCACCCGGCGGAGAAGGAAGAGTTTGGCGCGGCACAGTACGATGCCTGGCAGACCATCCAGCGCGCCCATGCCATCGCCAACGGCGTCTACGTCGCGGGCGTGAACCGTGTAGGCCACGAGAACGGTGACATTCGCGGCAATCGCGCCAGCGGCCTCGGCCTGGAATTCTGGGGCGGCAGCTTCCTTGCTGACCCATTCGGTCGGATCATTGCGAAAGCTTCGCACCAGGAAGAAGAAATCCTGATCGGTGAAGTCGACCTCGCGCTCCTCGAAGATACGCGCCGCAACTGGCCCTTCCTTCGCGACCGCCGCATCGACGCGTATGCACCCATCACCACCCGCTTCCTTGATCCGAACATTGCCGGAGATGGCAAATAAAAGTGGGTGCCCCATTCTTCACGCAGCCTTATCGGGTGAAGGGTCAAACAGCACAAACCTAACTAGCGTTTACGTTGCAGATGGAATGATAGAAACGCCCAACCAACTCGCTTACCGCATGCCCGCCGAATGGGAGCCGCACCAAGCCACCTGGCTTGCGTGGCCGCATAATCCCGAGGACTGGCCAGGCAAATTCCAGGCGATCCCATGGCTCTACGCTGAAATCATCCGCCTGCTCGCCGCTCGCGAGCACGTTTACCTCCTCGTTCAGGATGAAAAAGAAGAACGTCGTGCCACCAGCGTTCTCCAGCGCGCACACGCCAATCTCGACAGCGTCACCTTCCATCAATGGCCAACCGATCGCGTCTGGACGCGTGATTCCGGCCCCATCTTCGTTCGTAATCCTGAAGGCAAGGTTGCAATTACAGACTGGCGTTTCACTGCATGGGCAAAGTATCCCGATTGGCATCTCGATGACCAGGTTCCTCATCGTGCCGCCGAATCACTCGGCGTGTCTGAGTGGCAGCCGGCGATCGACATTGCCGGCGAGAGGCGAAGGCTGGTCCTCGAAGGGGGCTCCATCGACACCAATGGCCGAAGTATCCTCCTCACCACGGAAGAGTGCCTGCTGAGTGAAGTGCAGCAGCGCAATCCAGGTGTCAGCCGCGATCAGCTCGAGCACGCATTCCACGATTTTCTCGGCATCGAGCAGGTCCTCTGGCTGGGGCGGGGAATTGCCGGCGATGACACCCACGGCCATATCGACGACATCACACGCTTCGTTGGGCCCGCCACCATCGTTTCCGCCGTCGAGCCAAATACAAGAGACGCCAACCATGAGCCGCTGGTCGAGAATCTTGCTCGCCTCAAGGCCGCTCGCACTGCTGATGGCAAGCAGTTCACCGTCGTCGAGTTACCACTGCCACGTCCGGTCGTTTTTCGCAGCCAGCGGCTCCCTGCCAGCTACGCCAACTTCTACATTGCGAACGGCCTTGTCCTCGTGCCTACCTTTCACGATCCTAACGACCGCGTCGCGCTCGGCATCCTGGCAGAACTCTTTCCGGACCGCGAAGTTATCGGCATCCATGCCGTCGATCTGGTATGGGGACTCGGCACCCTGCATTGTATGACCCAGCAACAACCCGCCGCTTTACCGCAAAACCAGCAATGACTTTTTCGCGGAGCGATGCAGCGGACGAACGCTCGGTTTTGCCGTACCATTCACCCATGATCTCCGATCTCGAAGCCATGCAGGCAGCTCTCGCCGAGGCGCGCAAAGCCGCCGAAGCCGGTGAAGTGCCAATCGGTGCTGCGATGGTCTGTCGAGGCGAGATGATTGCGCGCGGGCAGAATTCCGTAATCCGCACCAGCGACCCTACCGCCCACGCCGAAATCGTTGCTCTGCGCCAGGCCGCTCGCACCTTCGGAAATTACCGCCTCGGCGGCTGCACCCTTTACGTCACGCTGGAGCCCTGCGCCATGTGCGCCGGAGCCTTGATTCAATCGCGCCTCGACCGGCTGGTCTTCGCAGCCGCCGACCCGAAAGCAGGCGCATGCGGATCGGTGCTGTCCGTCATCAACCACCCCCAGCTCAACCACCAGATGCACGTGGAGCAGGGAATTCTCGCCGACCAATCAGGCGAGTTACTGCGTAGCTTCTTTCGCGACCGGCGATAACCCCGGGCGGCCTCGGCGCGAAATCTCGTTAACCGCTAGTTACGAGTCAGCGCCCTGATCCGCTCAGCCTGCTCCGGCCACTTCGCCGACAACTCCGCAAAGCTTGCATTGTGGTAATCCGCGTAGTTAAAGCCGGGTACCACCGTACATCCGACCAGCGCCATTTGTCCGTTGCCGATCAGTCGCATTCCTTGCCACACGCCTGCGGGAACGAGAACCTGCACATGTTGTCCAGCCTCTAAACTGTGTCCAAGAGTCAAGACGACGGAGTCGCCGTCAGGGTAAAGCAGCAGCATCTCTAACGGCTCGCCGAGATAAAAGTGAAACATTTCGTCCGAGTCGAGAACATGCATTTCCGAGAAAGTTCCTGCTTCCAGCAGATAGTAGATTGCCGTGCCTAGGGGACGACTTCCTCGCGGCGAATCCAGATTCTCCGCCGAAGTGAAAGTGCGGCGGAAATGCCCACCCTCCACAGGGTGCTGAGCGAGGTTGAGCAGTTTCTTGATCTCGTCTGACGTCACGAAAAAATGTTATCAGCAGGACAAAGTAAAATGGATACATGAAGGTGCAGGTCTACACGGCCGCATGGTGCAGAGATTGCCGGGCGGCGAAACAGTTTCTCGATTCACACGGGATCGCGTACACAGAGATCAATGTCGATCTGGATCAGGCGGCCTCGGATGAACTTGTACGCCACGTCGGCAAGCGAGCCATCCCTCAGCTCGTGATCGATGGCGAGTGGTTTCAGCCCTACAAACCGGGCCGGGGCCTTCTTTACGACGAGCTGCACAAGCGCTTCGGGATTCCCCGCACCTAGGCTGCTTAGCCTCGTACAATCAAGAGTTAGCGCAGCCTTGGATCTCTATTTTTGTTTTTTGATTCTCGCCGGCTACAGCTGTAAGAAGCAGAGGGCTGACGGCTGATTGCTGAAAGCTGTCCTTAGGAGCAAGCTCTTGATCAAGCGCTACACCCGCCCCGCGATGGGTCACGTTTGGACCGAAGCAACCAAGTACCAATGCTGGCTGCAGGTAGAACTGGCTGCGAGTCAGGTACTGGCCGAGGATGGAGTGGTGCCGGCGTCGGCTGCCTCGGCAATTGCCAAAGGCGCAGCGTCCGCAGAGCGCATTAGCGAGATCGAGGCCGAAGTGAAGCATGACGTCATCGCCTTCACGACTGCGGTTTCTGAAAGCCTGAAATCGCAAGGGCTCGGAGAGCAATCCCGCTGGCTGCACTACGGCCTCACTTCCAACGACGTTGTCGACACCGCGCAGGCCCTGCAAGTGAAAGAAGCTTCGGCGCTGATCCGGACCGGCTTGGTCGCGCTCCTCACCGTCCTTAAGCGCCGGGCCATTGAGTTCAAGCACACCCCCACCATCGGCCGCACCCATGGTATCCACGCAGAGCCCACCACCTTCGGTCTCAAGCTGCTCAACTGGTATGCGGAGACGCAGCGAAATGTAGTTCGCTTCGATGCAGCGGCAGAAGACATGCGCGTCGGCAAGCTCTCCGGCGCCGTTGGCACTTTCGGCCACCTCAAGCCGGAGCACGAAGAGCGCATCTGCGAACGGCTCGGCCTCAAGCCAGCCCCTGTCGCCACGCAAGTCATCCAACGCGATCGCCATGCTGCGTATATTGGCACCCTCGCCATCATCGGGAGCACCCTCGACAAGATTGCTGTCGAAATCCGTCATTTGCAGCGCACCGAGGTTCGCGAGGCACAGGAGTACTTCAGCGAGAAGCAGAAGGGCTCCTCCGCAATGCCTCACAAGAAAAATCCCATCACCTCTGAGCAGATCAGCGGTCTCGCGCGTGTCCTTCGCTCCAACTCCCAGGCTGCGCTCGAAAACATCGCCCTCTGGCATGAGCGCGATATCTCGCATTCTTCGGTTGAGCGAGTCATCTTCCCCGACTCGACAATACTTACCGATTACTTGCTCTTCAAGACCACCGATCTCATTGATCGCCTCCTCGTCTACCCCGAGCGCATGAAGAGGAATCTTGAATCCACCGGGGGACTCATCTTCAGCGGTCAACTGCTGCTCGATCTCGCCGAGGCCGGTATGTTGCGCGAAGATGCCTACCGTCTCGTGCAGTCCCACGCCATGCGTTCGTGGAAGGACGACCTCGTATTCCGCGACGAAGTGTCGAAGGAGCCGGTTATCACATCGCTCCTCAGCAAGGAGAAACTCGCCCGCACCTTTGACTACACCCGCCAGCTCGGCAACGTTGACGCCATCTTCAAGAGAGTCCTTGGAGAGTAAGCGCCATGAACCAGATACCGGACCATGCGGCCGAACGCGTGCTTGGAACGATTCACGAGGTGATCAACTCGGCCGATGCTGAGCTCGAGCAGGCAGAGCAGTGGATGAAGGGGCTGGTGGATGAATTTCCCCAAGTTTCTCTCGTGCACAGCTACATGTCCTGGGTGCTTTCGCGCGCAAGCAAGCACCGGGAAGCCATCGAACACGGCCGCGTTGCTGTGAAGTTGTCGCCGGAGTCGGAGATGTCGTCGATCATGTTCTTTCGCGTACTCTGGAGCGCCGGCGAACACCAACAGGCATTTGATGAGATGAAGCGTCTCGAGAAGTACGGCTACTCCGAGGCGTACGCTCGATTGATGCAGGAGTGGAACGAAGGCAAGCCTGTGGATGAAGCAACTGAGGAATCGTAGGACCGAAGGACCTTTCGGGCCTGATATTGTCTTTCAGCAGGAGAGGTGGATGAGATTTATCGTTTGCATACTCGTGATTTGTGCAGGCGCCTTCGCTTGCGGTCAACAGCCAGCCGCACTGCCCCCGAACCCGCTGGACAGTTTGTCGTTCATGAAAGGCGATTGGACCGGCAAACAGAATTTCGACACCGGTGGCGGACCTGCGATGGTGGGTGACGCCACCGACCGTATTGAAATCGGAATCGCCGGCAAGTATCTGTGCGAGATGCTTGCAACGACCCTCCCTGGCCGCAAGCCCACTGACACGCGCCACTTCATTTCCTACGACAAGCAATCTGGAAAATACACGGCGTGGTGGTTCAACGACACGTCCACGCACCCTTCCGAACTCACTGGAGACCTCACCGGAAACAAGCTCGTGCTGCTCAGCAGTCCCTCCGGTCAGGGACCAGTGTTGCGTGCAACCTACGAAAGCCCGTCCACAAATACGCTTACGTTCCTGCTCGAAATGAAACAAGGCGATGCCTGGACAAAACTGTTTCTCACCACCTATGCAAAGAAAGCTGCCGCGCAGCCCTAATGCGCCACTGAATCCTGAGAAGGGAACTCGCACGTGGAAGCCGTAAACCTGACCGTAGCCATCACCGGCGCTTCAGGCGCCATCCTCTGCCGCGAAGCACTCCTAGCTCTTGAGTCGGATGCACGTGTGGCACGTTTGCATTTTGTCGCGTCAGAAAACTCCCTGCGTGTGATGGCAGAAGAGCTCGGCATCTCCGGTCGCACCAACCTGCTCGAGAAACTGCTCGGCAATGCGCCCGCCAAAATCAAACTGCACGCTGACTCGGACATCGGCGCCCCCATCGCCAGCGGCAGCTATCCCTCGCACGGCATGATTATTCTTCCGTGCTCGATGGGAACACTGGCGACGATTGCCAATGGCCTCGCCAATACCCTCATTACCCGTGCCGCCGACGTCACTTTAAAAGAACGCCGTCCGCTCCTGCTCTGCGTGCGCGAAACGCCCTTCAATCGTATCCATCTGCGCAATATGACCGTCGCCGCCGAAGCCGGCGCCGTCATCTTTCCCGTCATTCCCGCGTTCTACAACAAGCCCGCCGACTCCACCGAAATGGCCCGCCAGTTCGCCTTCCGCGTGCTCGCTCACGTCGGATTACCGCAGCTTGGAGCCTACGTCTGGAAGGCGGATGAGTAGCGAACGGCCGGATGTCCAACGTGCGACGGATTCGCGACGAGACTAAATCTCAACACTCCAGGCCAGTATCGAGATATAGATGTTGTCGATCAGGGAAGCTTCCTGCTGGTATATGGGGACTGCCCTCTGGAGGATTTATTCCAGTCCCCATGGCCGGCGACGTCATTCGCCACGACTTCCAATTCGGCGTGTGCGGACGCGAGTACGAACTCTCAGCGGATACGTACCACGGCGGCGCCAGCTGGACGCCGAAATGAAGGTGTTCCCGCACAATCTTCCTGCTGCCATAGGATTTGACTTTCAGGTTGCTGTCCGCGATACTGCCTTCAATGCTGAACTCAGATCACCACCGGATTGAGGTCATGGCCATGCACATGTGTTGTGCATGCGGATCCCTCCGCGTGGCTCCTGAGCGGCGAATGCGTTAGTCGCAACCGATCAAGAACCAGGCGGCCCGGATCCAGATTAAGGATTCGGGTTTTTGCATTTCCGGCTACAGCGGAATCAGAGTAGATGTACTCAGAAAGCAAGTCCGTCGGGTCGCCTTTTCCTTAAGAAAAGGCCATTCCCTGGACTCTAAAGATGGGCACGATTACTCTGATCCCGCTCTTGGGTGCGGCTTTATCCTTGTCGAATCCCGCCGCAACTCAACCCTATACAAAATCGAAGGAGATCACGATGCCCGAAGAGAAGAAACAGCAACTCGCCACCCTCGCCGTTCACGCAGGGCAGTCCCCGGACCCCGCCACCGGCTCCCGAGCCGTCCCTATCTACCAGACCACGTCCTACCTGTTTCAGGATGCCGACCATGCTGGCCGCCTCTTCGCTCTGAAGGAGTTCGGCAACATCTACACGCGCATCATGAACCCGACCACAGACGTCTTTGAAAAGCGCGTGGCGGCCCTAGAGGGCGGGGCTGCAGGTCTGGCCACCGCGTCAGGACAGGCTGCCGAAACCCTCACCATCACCACCCTGGCCGCCGCCGGAGATGAGATCGTCTCGACTACATCTCTCTATGGCGGTACGTACAACCTCTTCCACTACACGCTTCCGCGCCTGGGCATCAACGTGCGCTTCGTTGACGCCGACGACTTCGACGGCCTTCGCGCTGCCATCAATCCCAAAACCCGCGCCGTCTACACCGAAACCCTCGGCAACCCCAAGCTCGACATCGCCGACATTGAAAAGCTTGCCGCCATCGCCCACGAAAACGGCTTGCCGCTGGTCATCGACAACACCTCCGTCTCTCCAGCCCTGGTCCGTCCCATCGAGTGGGGCGCCGACATTGTCGTCAACTCCGCTACCAAGTTTCTTGGAGGTCATGGCACCACAATCGGTGGCGTCATCGTAGATGCCGGCAAGTTTGACTGGGCCGCTTCAGGCCGCTTCAAGGAGTTCTCCGCGCCCGACCCGTCGTACCACGGCCTCTCCTACACCGAAGCGTTTGGTCCGCTTGCCTTCATCCTGAAAGCGCGCATTCAGGGCTTGCGCGACACTGGCGCCGCACTCTCGCCGCACAGTGCCTTCCTCCTGCTCCAGGGGATTGAGACGCTCCATCTGCGTCTCGAGCGGCACTCGCAGAATGCACTTGCCGTTGCGCGTCACCTCGAGCAGCATCCTGGCGTCGATTGGGTTAATTACCCCGGTCTCCAGTCCAGCCCCTACTACCCGCGCGCGAAGAAATACCTGCCCACCGGCCAGAGCGCGCTCATCACATTCGGCATAAAGGGTGGTTACGAAGCTGGCAAGAAATTGATCGATTCTCTCGAACTCTTCTCGCTCGTTGCGAACATCGGCGACGCCAAGTCCCTTGTTATTCATCCGGCGTCTACCACGCATCAGCAACTCTCAGTTGAAGAGCAGGCGGCAACGGGCGTTACGCCGGAACTTGTCCGCCTGTCGGTCGGCATCGAAGACATTCGCGACATCATTGCCGATCTCGATCAGGCTATCGCCGCGGCCAACGGCCACACCTCGACCGGTGCTACTGTCTCTGTGGGTAGTGCTGCACAATGAGTGTTATGACCGAAGCCGTTACCGGGTCGGGCCCAGCACCGGCTCGGTCGCCCGCTCTTGAGCCAACGTATGAAGGCGACTTCGTGCTGGATCAGCACCTGATGCTCGAGAGCGGCCGAACGCTGGCGCAAACCACCCTGCACTATGCGGTGTACGGTCGTCTAAACGCCGCCCGCGATAACGCCGTGCTCATCTGCCACGCCCTCTCGGGTTCTGCCCGAGTGGGAGACTGGTGGCCGGAGATCTTCGCACCCGGCGCTGTATTGTCCCTGGAGCATGACTTCGTGATCTGCATTAATCTGCTGGGATCCTGCTACGGATCGACGGGACCCGCCTCCGTTGATCCGGAAACCGGCCTGGTCTACGGCCCCGATTTTCCCCTCGTTTCCATCCGTGACAACGTCCGCGCCCAATCCCAGCTACTTGACTCCCTGGGTATCCGCCGGCTCAGGCTGGTTCTCGGCGGATCCATAGGCGGAATGCAGGCGCTGGAATGGGCCATCCACGATCCCGGCCGCGTCGAGCGCGCTGCCATCATTGCGGTGGCGCCCCTGTCTGCCATGGGACTTGCTTTGAATCACCTCCAGCGTCAGGCTATCCAGAACGATCCGGACTGGGACGGTGGCTACTATTTGCCGCAGCGCCAGCCACGCCTCGGGTTATCTCTTGCCCGCCAAATCGGCATGATCAGCTACAAGTCCGCCGGCCTGTTTGACGAGCGCTTCTCCCGCAAGCCCAACCGCAACGGCGAGAATCCCTGGAGCCTCGACAACCAGGGAGGAGGCCTCACTGGTGGCCGCTTCGACATTGCTGGTTACCTCGATCACCAGGGAGAACGGTTCATCCAGCGATTCGACGCAAACGCCTATCTCGCTATATTGCGCACCATGGATACCTGGGACCCGCTGAATAGCCACTCATCCGCAAAGGAGGCATTCGGCGGCATTCGCGCCCGGCTTACCTTTATCGGCATCAGCTCCGACTGGTTGTTCCCTCCGGAATCTGTCCGCAATTTTGCCGGCCTCATTTGTTCCATCGGTGTGCCTGCTGAATACCGCGAAATGACCAGTTCGCACGGTCACGACGCATTTCTCGCCGAACAGACTGAGTTAGCGCGACTCCTGCAGTAGCCGTTTTGCCCGCCAAGACAACCGCCCTGCTACACTCAGGAAACACTTTTTGGCCTTTTGGTGTCTAAGGCATTATGCGATGCGCCGTGGGGGCGGCGATCGGTTCCCCGCAGGGAGGCAGAAAGATTCCCGCACGACTTCCAATCAGAGACATGTCAAAATTTGCGTCGGCGCGCCGGTCTCCGGTCGGGTCGACAATCCCCAACGTGCCCCCGTATTCAAAGCGTTTAACTTTTTGTCGAATAACGTGCCTTGTCACATTGGGCAGAGCTTTCTATAATCCTCCCAATACCGCATTGGACATCGTGGGAATGCCAATCCACCGAAATCTGCAATATCGCCCACCAGAACGGATTGACGATACCGCGAGCGAGTGCTTGAGTAACCATTACACTTCCGCATCTCCCAGGAGCACTGAATGAAGAAGTTTGTCTTTGCATCTGTGATGGCGCTGGCGAGCTTAAGCCTCGTTCCCGCACACACGCTGCGCGCGCAGGATCAATCCACGATTCAAATCAAGGATCCCGCCGAATACAACGCCTATCAAATGGCCACAACACAGTCCGATCCCAAGGCCAAGGCCGCAGCTATTGAGGACTTCTTGACCAAGTACCCGCAAAGCGTGGTCAAAAAGACCATGCTCGACATGCTGATCGACACCTACCAGCAGCTCGGCGACATGGACAAGACAGTGGGCGCGGCCTCACGGTTGCTGCAGGTTGACCCGGGCAATCTGAAGGCAATCTACATCTCGGTATTCATCAAGAAGAGCCAATGCGCAAAGACATCGGATCAGCAGACCTGCGACGATGCCGCGGCTCTGGCTCAAAAAGGATTGTCAGCGACCAAGCCCGCCGGCATGTCTGACGACGCCTGGAAGCAGCAGACCGACGCAACAGCGCCGTTCTTCCATTCGGCCATTGCTGTGGACGACTCGGTCGCCAAGAAGGATCCTGCGGCAGCCGTCGAAGAGTACCGCAAGGAGCTGATGATGTATCCGCCGGATAAAACCACGAGCGGACCAGCTCTCGGCGATACCTTGCAACTCGCGCTTGCCTACGTCAAACTGCAACTGGTAGACGCTCAGGCTGCCAGAGAAGCCGCCGACAAGGCGAAGGCGGCTCCTGGCGACGCGGCTTTGGCTGCTGCTGCCAAGGCGGCAAAAGACAAAGCAGGACAGGACTACATCATGGCCTGCTGGTTCTTTGCCCGCGCATGGAACTTTGCTCCCGCAAGTTACAAGAGCCAGATCGAGCCCCAGCTCGAGTACTACTACAAGAAGTACCACGGGGACCTTACAGGTCTGGATGCTCTGAAAACTCAGGCCGCTGCCACCCTCTTCCCACCGGGAACCTTGAATATCGCTCCAGCCAAGACGCCGGAAGAGCAGATCCACGACCTGATTGCCACCACGCCCGATCTCAATACCTTGGCGCTGGCTGACAAGGAAACTGTGCTCTCCGTCGGCAGCAAGGAAGACGCCGACAAGCTCTGGGCTCTTCTCCAGGGTAAGCAAACGCCTGTCCCAGGCACCGTGATCGAAGCCAATCCCAACCAGATCAAGGTTGCGGTCACCCAGGACGCCAAGGACGCCAAGACGGCCGACTTCATCGTCAACATGAAGGAACCGATTCCGGATAAGGATGTTCCGGCGGTAGGTTCTGAGCTCAAGCTGCTCAAGGATGGCGGTCCGGAACTGGATGGAACCTACGATACCTACCAGCAGATTCCAGCCTCAGCCACAGCCGCGGCAAGCGCGCAGATCTCGCTCAAGGACGGAATTCTGCAAACCGCAAAGAAGGCTCCGGTGCACAAACCGGCAGCGGGACACCACACAGCAGCCAAACCCCAGTAAGTCCAATGGGTTCCTGGTAAATCGAAGGGCAGCCTTTTCAAGGCTGCCCTTCCTGTTTCAGTTCGGTCTCTGATTTGTACCGATGGTACCCTGGAGTCAGCATGGTGCCGTTCCGCATTCCCCCCATCCGGCTATTTGCAACCCTGATCGTGGGGGCCTTTGTATTTTCTGCGCCTTCATATCTACAGAGCCAGGATTCCGGAACCTCAAAGCACGAGAGGATCGTTCCGGATCCGGTTCCGTCCAAGCCGTTTTCAACGACCGCGACCCGCCAGACGCCGCTTTACGCCGTCGAGTTTCGATCCGCTGACCAGCTTACGCAGCAGGATCGCCTTCTGCTCGCCGATGCGGAGTCGTCGATCTCCGAGCACGCGGGGTTCGCCGGCCTCGAGTATCAACAGAACAATTGGAGTTACCGCCAGATCGTCTGCCCAACCTTCCCCAATCATCTATTTCTGCAGTACACGCGCAACAATGGCGCCGGCGACCTGTCTGTGTTTTCCGCTTCGATTCCTCGCAATGGCGAAGGCCGGGTCCGCATCGTCCCCATCGTCAAACGCGGCTACTCGCTCTTTTCACCGGCTCCCATTAATGCGCTCACCATTTCGGCCTTTAACCGCATCCGCGGCGAAGAAGGCGAAACCGCGAACAGCGACTGGCTCGGAAACGCCCTCTGCTACGCTGCCCTTGCCGGTTCCCAACCTGAGATACTGCCGCGCGATTCAGAGCCTGCTTTGCACAAACCCATCCCTGCACTCACGGCGGCCATGGATGTCGAGATGCAGGCACACGGTATGGAAGTGCTCCGTTTTGATGATGCCGCAGCGCGCCCACATCCAATGGAGTGGTCGATGACTTTTACCCATCAGGGAAAGCTGATCAAGGCCGCGCACCGGCCGGCATCGATGCTGACCGCGAACCCCGCGTCGCAGCAGTCGGCTGTCACTCGAACATTTCCGGTGCCGCACTCCGCCCAGAACTAGAACTGTTCAGATTCTCCCGTGTCATTTCGGGTGCCCCCTGCTCAGCACTGTCATTCCGAGCGACCATCGGGAGTCGAGGAATCTGCGGTTAGTTCTCTTAGGCACGCCACTGGTGCCGGTACCGTCACTCCCCAAGCATGATCCGCTGAATAGCCGATGCGCGCCCCGTCGCGGCATCGCATGTAATCAGCGCCGCGCACATCTTCGGATTCCCCTTCGCAGCTTCGAATTTGCCCGGCATGCCCGTAAGAAACCGGTGCAGGACCAGGTCTTTTTCCACGCCGATCACGCTGTCGTACGGGCCGCTCATGCCCACGTCGGTCTGGTAGGCGGTGCCGCCAGGCAGGATGCGTTCATCGGCTGTCGGAATATGCGTATGCGTGCCCAACACGGCTGTCACACGCCCATCCAGATGCCAGCCCATTGCGACTTTCTCGCTCGTCGCTTCGCCATGGAAATCCACGAGTATCACCTTCGCCTTGATGCCAGCCAGCAAATCATTGGCCGCGTTGAAGGGATCATTGGTGCCGCTCATGAACACCTTTCCCATCAGGTCGACGACTGCGTAGTCCACTCCGCTCTGCGTCACGCCTTCGAAGACGCCATATCCCGGAAGCCCCGGCTGCATATTCGCAGGCCGCAGCACGCGCCGTGGACGATCCTTGCTCTCGGCGGGTGCAGAATTCAGATAGTCCAGAAGTTCGCGCTTGTCCCACACATGGTTGCCAGTGGTGAGCACGTCCGCGCCCATGTCAAACAATTCTTCGGCAATCTGCGGCGTCACTCCGAAACCGCCCGCAGCATTCTCCGCATTGATCACAACAAGCTCGACCTCGTGCGCCTCGCGCACATGCCCGATGTGCTCATGCACAATCCTGCGTCCAGCACTGCCAAAAATATCGCCGACAAAAAGAATCTTCAAAAATCCAGCTCCTGGCGCCTGACATTTGAAACAAAAGTTGACGGTGTCATTCTGAACGAACGGGGCCCCGAACGTTTTTCAGTTCGGGGGTGGTGAGCGAAGAATCCGCTTTTGTTGATATATCTGCGGCGCTCCAACTGACCACTGTTCACTGTTCGCTGTTCACTGCATTTCTCATCAGAGGGAACAGGATCACATCGCGAATCGACTTTGAGCCGGTCAGAAGCATCGTCAGTCGATCTACGCCCACACCCTCACCGCCAGTCGGCGGCAGGCCGTAAGCCAGGGCGCGCACATAGTCTTCGTCCATCTGGTGCGCCTCGTCGTCGCCGCGATCGCGTTCGGCAAGTTGCTCCTCGAACCGCTTGTGCTGCTCCACGGGATCGTTTAACTCGCTGAACGCATTCCCCAACTCAAACCCGCCCGCGAAGAACTCAAAGCGCTCCACATGTTCCGGATTGTCTGGCTTGGCCTTCGAAAGTGGCGAAACCACCGTCGGGTAGTCGTAGATAATCGTTGGCTGAATCAGGAACGGCTCAACCACCGCCTCAAACAGGTTGTAGATCAACTTGCCCAACGGTGCACCCTTCGTTGAGTCATAGTAGATCGCGCTCATCGCCGTCCGAATTGTCTTCAAATCCGACTGCCGTTCAGCAGCCCGCTCCGGTGCGCCTTGTTCTTGCGCGGCCTCGAGGGATGCAATCGCCGCACGGATTCGAGCCTGCAAGACCTCTACCGATTCAAACGCAGTAATTGCTGGCTTTGCGCCCGCTTCTTCCGGCCAATATTCCCGGATCGCTTCCCGCATCGTCAGCCGCGTCCATTTCGCTAGGTCGATCGTGTTCCCGTTGAATTCCACGATCGTGGTCCCATTTACCTCGCGGGCTACAAACTCGACCAGATCCTCCGTCAACTGCATCATGTCCTGGTAATTCGCGTACGCCTGGTAGAACTCCAGCATCGTGAACTCGGGATTGTGCTGCGTGCTCACGCCCTCATTCCGAAAATTGCGATTGATTTCGTAGACGCGATCGAGCCCGCCCACCACCAGCCGCTTCAAATAGAGCTCCGGCGCGATGCGCAGAAACAGGTCCATATCCAGCGCGTTGTGATGCGTCTTGAAAGGCCGCGCATTGGCTCCGCCGGCGATGGTCTGCATCATGGGCGTTTCGACTTCAAGATAATCGCGCTCGTCAAAGAACCGCCGCATCGCCCGCAGCACCTTGGCTCGCTTTACAAAGACTTCCCGCGCCTCGAGATTCGCAAACAGGTCGACATACCGCTGCCGATAGCGAAGTTCTACGTCGGCGAGGCCGTGAAACTTCTCGGGAAGCGCCAGCATGGCCTTCGCAAGAAACGTTAGTCGCTCCACGTGCACAGATAACTCGCCGGTCCTCGTGCGGAAGAGATACCCGCTCGCCCCGACGTGATCGCCCAGGTCAAGCAGCTTATACAACGCCCATCCTTGCTCGCCGACTGCATCCAACCGCACATAAATCTGCAATCGCTCGCCGCCCTGCTGCAGCGTCGCGAATCCAGCTTTGCCCATTACTCGAATCGCCATGATCCGACCCGCGACGGCCACCGTCACACGCTCCGCATCTAGCGTCTCGGCCGTCGCCTCGCCCCACTTTGCGCGAATCTGTGGGATGGTGTGCGAGGCAGGGAACTGGTTGGGATACGTGGCTTGCCCCAGCTTCTCAATCTCTGCCAGCTTGCCCCTGCGCAACTCAAAAAGATTGCGCTCAAATTCCGAATCAAACACGGTATGTACCTTCGTCAGAATCAATGAGTTCTAGTCGTCAGTATAGCGTTCGCATCTTCGCGTCAATGGTGCCCCATCGTGTATAACCACGTAGAATGCCGTTCCACCGTCCACTTCGGGATTCCGATTCGCGCTCAAAGATGTCCAGTGGCGTGGAAGCAGTCGTTCAAGCCGAGAAACTTCTGCAGATTGCGCTCATGCTTCCCTGCGCAGCAGTGGTCGGCTGGCTGATCGGTGCATGGGCGGATAAGCACTTCCATCAGTCGTGGATCGCCGTTGCAGGCATCGTCTTTGGAGCTGTCTCGGGCCTGGTCTATGTCATCCGTATGGCTCTGACCGCTGAACGCGATACCCGGAATGAGAAAGATGCCCAGAATGGGTCAGGAGAAGGAATAACCGGCGGCAAGAAATGACTCAGGAATGAATCAGGATACTCACCCCATGCTCGAGATCTCCAACGATGCGGCTGAAGTGATGCTTCAGAAGGCAATGCGCAACTCGCTCATAATAGGCGTGATTGTGTCAGTTGTTCTTCTCGTGGCTTCCGGGTGGCGCAACGCTGCCATGCTGATGACAGGAGCCCTGATATCGGCCGGCAGTATCTTCGAGTGGCAACGCCTCGCGCGCGTAATCCGGGCTAAGCTTGAGGATCAAAAAACACCCAGAAGCGCCGCCTCCGTGGTCGTCTTTTTTGTGCTCCGGCTCACCATCTACGCTGGGGCCATCTATGTTAGCCTAAGGTGTTTCCAGGGATCGGCAGTTGCCCTGCTCTGCGGCTTGGGGCTGGCAGCTCTTACCATCGTCTGGCAGGCTCTGCGCCTGCTTCTGGATTGATCATCGTAGCCGGCTCGCTGGAAACTGCGCGGTTGCGCAGTTTCATACAAACAGAAATGGAAAGACCACGTCTTCATGCCTGAACCTTATGCTTTGACCCGCCTGCTCAATACCCTCTTCGGCGGAATCATTTCTTCCATCATGCAAATGATGGGTATTCATCCGGCGACCCTTGGCGCGCCCATCGGCAACACTTTTACGGTGGAACTGATCGTCGTCGCGGCGCTGATTGCATTTTTCCTCGTCGTACGACTCACACTCTCGCCTGACAAGCCCGGCCCCGCGCAGCAGGTCGCCGAGATGATCTCGGAATTTACCGGGAACCTCGGTGAACAGGTTATCGGCCACGGATACGAAAAGTACCAGGCCTATCTCACGTGCATCTTCCTGTTCGTGTTGATCAACAACCTTGTCGGACTCATTCCCGGCGTGCCCGCACCCACCACGTCGCCCAGCGTGCCGCTCGGGCTGGCACTCCCCACGTTTCTCTATTACAACTACCAGGGCTTCCGCGCAAACGGCATCGGTTATCTGAAGAGCTTCGCCGGTCCCATCTGGTGGATGGCCTGGTTGCTGATTCCGATCGAGCTTGTATCGCACTTCGCGCGCATCATGTCTCTGACGATTCGTCTTTACGCCAACATGTACGCGAGCGACATGCTGACCCTGGGATTCTTCTCGCTGATTCCGATCGGCGTTCCATCTATTTTTCTTGGATTGCACGTCTTCGTTTCGTGTATCCAGGCATTCATCTTCATGCTGCTATCGATGATTTACCTGTCGCTGGCAGTCTCGCACGATGCGCACTAAGGCTTCTCGTGCCACTAGCCTCGTCCGCGACGAGCAGCCTCGTCCGCGACGAGGAGAAAAATTCCGCCGGAGAGCGCTCCCGCTCCGGAACAACGGCAGGCCGCAAGCGTGAGGGGACCAAATGCATTTTCGGAAATTGCTTTACGCCGAAGCTTCAAACGTATAGTCGACGCGACCAGCAGGGAGCGGCGATCTTGCGAGATGAAACAAGGTCACAAAGTTTTCCGAAGATGCCGGCTCGGTGAGTCTCAACCACCCACTGGCGGCTAAATCCAAGGGAAGCAGGAGAATTATGCGGAAGTTTCAATATGTGTTCATGGCAATGGCCGTGCTCTGCTTCGCCATTCCGGCGTTTGCTGACGGCGGCTCTGCTGCTGTCAACCTGGTGCCAATTGGCGCTGGTATTGGCATGGCGTTGGCTGCTGGTCTTTGCGGACTCGGCCAAGGCAAAGCCACTGCTTCGGCTTGCGAAGCGCTAGCCCGCAACCCCGGTGCGCGCGGCGGTCTGATGATCTTCCTGATCCTTGGCCTCGCGCTCATCGAGTCACTCACCCTCTTCACCCTGGTCATTATTCTGCTAAAGGTTAAGGTCTAAAGCGCACGAAGCAAACAAGCGGGCCCGTTGAGTTCAACGGACCCGCTTGTTTCGTTTCCCGCACGATTATCGGTTAGTCAGCGTGGTCGTTACCTGGCCTGTGTTGACACCCTCTGCTTCCACCATCTGGATCGCCTGCTTATAACTCAAGCCCGCTGGCAGCGGTGCAAACCGGCTCTCGTCTTCGGTTGTATCGAACACCTTGGTCGTGAAGAACACGCGTCCGGTCATCGCCATCTTGAAGTGCACGATGTGCCACTGATGCTCGCCAATGTCAGCCTGTTCAATTAGTATCCATCCACCCTTGTTGAGCCGTGCCAGAATTCCCCAGCCAATGTCTACGTCCTTGGTAAGGTGGCCCTCGAGCCTCGCTACGCGCTCCTGGGCCACATCAATCCAAATTTCTCCAGTCATCTGCGTCAAAAGCTGCGTTTCAAGATCAGGGGGATCAAATTTTGGGTTGGGCTTGAACGTAAATTTCCTCACCGCACCTGCTGGCCCCGTTGCGGCGCCGGCAGACTGATAGACAAATGCATTGGGAAGAGCCCGAAGCACCTTCATCGCTCGTGCGGAGTCCTCATCTTCCGCTTGCTTGCGATGCCGCTGCATGCTCGGATCACTGAGGAGCGAAGCAAGTCTGGTCTGTTCCTTCTGTTCGTCCTCGGCGCTCAAAGGCGAGTCGTTGACGGCAATAAGCCGAGCCACCGCTCCGTCTTTGGTTTCGAGTATTTCCTTGGTGGAAGTGAGTCGGGGACTGGACTTGCGCAAGCAATAGCGCATCGGGTGCTGTGCATCTCCCGCTGCCCGGACCTCATTTGTCAGAGCCCGCTTCACCAGCGCATCGTCATCATGCCCCGTCACGCCCTGGCCCGCTGCGGCCAGCGGCAAAATCAGAATGAACGACGTAAGAAGACGCACCATCAGCAGTTTATCGTCTTTCAGCTCGACCCGGCTTGAGGTTCCTTTAGTTTTGACGCTGGTGTTCTGAGATGGTTTCTTTAAATTGAAGGGCTCCGCCCCGATGCTATAGTTCGATTAGGGACTTTCGTGTCTTGTCAGGCGTCCATCCAGCCGGAATCTTTCCGGCTCATGGCAGCCCCTTGATTGTGAATGTTTCCCCAACGCATGGACGCCACTTTGGCGCCGGTCGAATTCAAATAATCTCGGAAGGGAATTGATCCATGGCAACCGAAAATGGTTCTGCTCGGATTGGCAAGTCCGTCGTGATCCGCGGCGAAGTGAAGGGCGGGGAAGACTTGATCATCGACGGTCGTGTCGAAGGAACCGTAACTCTGACGGAGAGCCGACTCACTATCGGCGCAAGTGCGAACGTTGCCGCAGATCTCACGGCACGGGACATTCTGATTCAAGGCCAGGTCCAGGGCAATATTGTCGCTAGCGGCCGACTAGAGTTGCGTTCCGGTTGCGTGGTGGAAGGCGATGTGCGCGCGCTCCGGCTCGCGGTGGAAGACAATGCCATATTTCGTGGCAAGGTCGACCTTACTCAGGGCGCCAAGACGCCAGATGTTGTCCCAGCAACCAACTCTTAACTTCGGCGTGCGACCGGGCGCTGCATTGCAGCACGTGTCCTATCACAAGGGGATTTCAAAGTGATTCGCCGTTGGTTCGACAAGAAGGAAGGCGGACAGTCCGCCGGTTCGGGGACAAGCGGCCCGCGCATCCCGCGCCACTCGGGTGGATGGGCGGCGCTACGCAAGCGGCTCCAGGCAGAACCGGGTCTTCGCATTATTGACTCAGGCGCCACCTCGCCCACCAATATTAATTACCTCACCAGCCTCGGTCACAGCGTCTTTCTCACTGACCTGGCTACTGAGGCGTGTACCGGTGCTTGGCAAAAGGGCATGGACGAAGATGACAAGCCGATCTTCGACACCGAAGGTTATCTGAAACAGACTCTCGACTTCGGTGGGAAAATGTACGACATCGTACTCCTCTGGACTGCCCTCGATTACATTCCGGAACCGTTCGTGCCGGCCGTAGTGGGCCATCTGCACGCTTCGCTGAATCCGGGCGGCCAGGTTCTCGCCTTCTTTCATACCCGGAAACAGCCCGAGGAATCTGCCCATTGCCGCTTCCACATCACCGAGGGCGATACCGTAGAAATGCAGTTGGCGCAGCCGCTCCCCATTCAGCGGGCGTTCACGAACCGAATCATTCAAGACCTGTTCAATCAATGGTCGGGCTTCCGCCAGTTTCTGGCCAAAGACAGCATTTCTGAAGTGATCATCACTCGCTGACAGGAATCCAAACTTGCCCGGTCGCATCCAACCAGATGGTTTTCATTCCTGAATTAACCTTACTTGGAGCGATTATGATTTCGTTGAATGGCACGCGCATCACGTGGCTTGGACATGCCACGGTGCTGGTTCAAACCCCCAAAGGCAGCAACATCCTCATCGATCCCTTCATCGAGAACAATCCTAAATACCCTAAAAACTTTAAGCTTCCAGAGAAAATCCAATACGTACTGCTGACGCACGGGCACGGCGATCACATCTCCGACGCCGTGCCGGTTGCCAAAAAGCACAAATCGAATGTCGTTGCGATCTACGAACTCGCTGTCTTCGTCAACAAGGAAGGTGCAGAGAACATCATTGGAATGAATATCGGCGGGACCGTCCAGTTAGAAGATGTGGCAGTCACGATGGTAGAGGCCAAGCACTCTGCCGGCGTCGAAGGTCAGAACGGAACGCAATACGCAGGGGTCGCAGCTGGATTCGTGCTGACGATTACCGATGGACCGATCCTCTACCATGCCGGAGACACTTCAGTCTTCGGCGACATGAAGCTGATCAAGGATCTCTATCACCCCGAGATAGCCATGCTTCCGATTGGCGGCTTCTACACCATGGGACCGAAAGAAGCAGCATTGGCTGCGCAATTCCTTGCGCCAAAAGCCGTGCTGCCCATCCACTTCGGAACCTTTCCGCCGCTTACCGGAACACCGGATCAACTCGCCGAATTTCTGGCGGGTTCCATCGAGGTTATCCGGATCGCACCCGGAGAGTCGATCTAGGCTAAGCCTTTCTCCAGGTAAAACGCTGGGAGTTTCCGCAGCCGCTTCGGCAATCAGTTTATTTTCTACCCGACGCTTTCCTATGTCTCTCCCAGCGGCGTCTCACTGCCTCTGAGATTCGCATCCGGCCTTCAGGGGTGAGGGTCCGCTTCCTCTTTCTTGCCTTTTTCGGAGCTACAGTTACCGTCTTACTCGAACTCTTGGCCGTATAACCATTGAGCAGTGATCTCGCCCTCTGCAATTGAGCGATCTCGCGGTCAATTTGTAGCAGTATCTCAGCGACTCCCACCATGCCTCCTTAGACGATCCTCGCGCGATATCGCCCAGGATGCGCGTAGATCCTCACCAACTTGAAATTGAAGTGTCTGAAAAGAGACGATACCTAATTGCCAAAGCTTTGACAAACGAAAAAGAGTAACCAGCTTTGTCTTTGGTCAACTAACTTCGCGGCTAATTTGTTCCTAACTTCTCCAAATTGCAGAACAATCCTATTTATCAGCGAAGATGAGTGTTGTGAATTCAATACTCGATCTCTCAGCTATATAGTCGACACGGTTTTCATTGCCCTAAAGTAATGTGCGGCCGGAGGTAATTGCAAAACTCATAACCTAGCGAGTTTCCCCGCATTAGTTACTTTTGATTACTAGGTGTCGTTTAGTCCGCGCGCGGCAGCACGATCAAAAAAGATGCGGCTCAAACGCCGCGGGGGGCTTTGTTCGCCGGTTGCGCCGGATCAGGAGTGGTAGATGGGGAAGCAACTCCAGCGAGATCCTGCCCACCTAGCCGGAGTGTCGGAGATTCTGAAGCGCGATAATTCCGCAGATCGCGCAGGATCTCCACCTTTTCGCGCGCATATTGGCCCGCGAGCCGAGTCAGCGCATACGTGATGATGTCGCTGTGATGCAGGTCCTGTACCGAGGGATCGCGCCGCATATTCAGCCACAGTCGGTGTACAAGTTGCACATCGTCCGGACCTAGCGTCGGAGCGTGCGGTCCGATGTAGAACACCTTCGTCTCGCCGTTCGCGCCCACCACGTAGAAATTGAATTGGCGCTTTGGCTCCGGGAGTGCCTCCCATGCCTGTCCCATGTGAAATGCCTGGTCCTCAGCCGTCATCGAGGTCGACTGTCCCGAGACCACCGAATCCACTTCGAGCGAATTTGCGCCTTGCACCAGCGCGGCAAAAACATCGCCAGCCGGAACAACGAGAAGGGAGACCTTTTTCCCAAAGCTTTCCGCTACTGAGACAGCCTTGGTAAACAGCATCTGCTCGTGCTCACTGAAGCTCTGATCTTCGGCGCTCAAATACTCCGGTCCGCCTGCGCCCATCATGCGCACGCTCATTACCACCACATCCCGGTCTTCCGTCTTGGTTCGAGCCAGCACCCATTTCAGTGCAACAGGGTTATTCGAATCGCGCATCGTAACCATGACGCCGCCCGGGCGAACCGCAACGGATTCCCGGCTGATAGTGTCCTGGTGTTCCAGTTGGAAGTGATCCTTCATCTGCCGCGCCGTCAGGGCATGCTTACGCAAATTCTGGCGCTCTGAGACGGTAAAGATCACAAAAAACGCTGCCGCAAAAATGATGCCGCTGACAGTTGCAATCGACTTCGTGAACAGATTCGTAATGGCCGTGGAGAGCAAGACAAGAAAGACACAGAACAGCCCTACCGGAATCTCGGTCTTTCCAATCTTGATATTGGGCGGAACCTTCCAGCCGCGCTCGCCGTGGTACTTCCAGCGCAGCACCAGCATCGCAAGGCTGTTGAAGGTGAACGACCAGATCACGCCGAATGCATATGCCTCGCCCAGGGTAATGACGTTGCCTCGCGTGGCCAGAATCGTGAACATTTGCAGCGCGAAGACGAGGTTTACAATGCGATGGCTGGTTCCGAACTTCGGATGCGGCTTGCGGAACCAATCCGTGAGAACGCCGTCTTCCGCCACACGCATCAGCACGCCCGTCGATCCAATCATCGAGGTGTTGATCGCACCCGACAGAATCAGGAACCCGACAAACACGACAAAGATGCGAAATGCCACGCGCCAGAACATCGGGCCGACCATGTACATAGCCAGTCCTGCAATCAGGTTGTCCTGGTAGACATGTATGCGAGGCCCATCGGGGATAAGCATCGAAGCCAGGAGGGTTGCGCCGCCCGTGAAGATCAGGCTGTAGATGGCGATGACGATCGCCGCGCGCTTCAGGTTCTTCAGTTTCGGATGCTCAATTTCGCGGTTGACCTGGGCCAGGCTCTCTTCACCGCTCATGGCCAAAATCGAGTGCCCGAAAGCCATGATGATTCCGAACAAGCCAAAGATCGGCAAGCCCGTGCCTTTCAGGAACCCTAATGCATCTGTGCTGAATTTCAGGTGAGATGGGGTAGGCGGCGGCGGCAAATGCACGCCGCGTATCATCACCGAGTACGCACCCCAGATGAAAAGTACAACCACCATGATGGTAGTGATCTGCATAACCCGTAGAGCTTTGTCGCTGGACTCCTCAATACCCTTGATGTTCTGCCACCAGTAATAGATGGTGACCGCCGCCGCGAAAACCGCGGAGGTATAGTTCATGTCGAACTGGAACGGGTTGCCGTGCGCGTCCATCAGCGCTGGGGGTAGCCAGTGGCTCGTATTCGCCACCACCATCAGCTCGTTCATTAGTCCGGTGATGTACTGGCCCGCGGATACGCCCGAGATCGGCCCCGTCAGAATGTAGTCGAACATCAGCGCCGAGACGCTTAGCTTGGCGAAGGTGCCGCCAAGCGCTTCCTTCACCACGCGGTAAACGCCGCCGCGCGTGAACATCGAGCAGCTCTCCACGTACACTGCGCGAACCGCAAAACTGAAAAGCATGATGCCGAGAATGAACCACGGCGCAGCTGCGCCTACAGCCTGCTCGGCGATGCCCCCTGCGTAAAACGCTGATGAGCCTAAATCATTGAGGACGATGGCGGCGGCACGCCAGAAGGAAATGAACGTGAGCATCACGGAGGATGCCACGATAAGCCGGACGCGGTCAGACGGTGGGGCTACGGTCGTTCGAGTGGATGCCATTACTTATTGCGCCAGCCAGTGTTTCTGCCGCTCAGAGTCGAAAAAGGGCTCGTTTTTCCCGCCGCCCTTGGCTGAGTTTAGTTCTGGATGGTGCGGCAGTCAACAACTAAACGGAAATGCCTGTAAACACGATAGAAATGCGTCAAAGGGGAAAAGATTTCACTCGTCGCCGAACAATTCCTTGAAATCCTCGACAAAGCTGATTAAAACCACCACGGCCGACCCCGCGAGACCAACAAAGAACATTCCTTCCAGCAGTCGAATTGCAAAAGTGGCGAGGACCATGGGAAAGATTGTAACCGGTTTCAGACGAGTCGTTCGGCGGAAGGTAGTGCTACAGTTTGAGAAACAGTAGCACCACCCGGCGGAATCAGGCTGAATTGACAGGCATTGATAGGCAAATAAGGCCATACCTCTCACCTCAGTCCGCTTCATTCTGCAGTGCCTCATAAGTCCATCGCCATCCATTGAATGGCTGGTGAGTTGTCTGTCAATTCTTCGACAAAGCCCGATGCTTTAAACTCCACCCTGTATGCGCTGGCATTCAATGAAGATGTGGGCAGCTGCCGTGTTGTCCGCGGCGTTGCTGGAGCTGCCCTTCCCGCTCGCTGGCCCCATGCCCCCTTGGCGCAGCATCTTCGCGTGGTTTGGCCTTGTCCCGCTTCTGTGGGCAATCCTCAGCCCCGCCACAGTGGATCATCCCCGACCATTTCGTCGCGCATTTTTAATTTCCTACCTCTGCGGTGTGCTCTGGTACATGGGGAACTGCTACTGGGTCCGCGACACCATGCTCCACTACGGCGACATGCCCACCGGGGCTCCCACGCTGCTACTTATAGGATTCAGCCTCGTTCTCGGCCTCTACTTCGGTCTCTTCGGACTGGGGCTGATGCTCGTCCGCCGGGCGACCGGCAAAAAGAACCTCGCACCTGTGGCAGCTCCCTTTCTCTGGGTTGCACTCGACCTGGCCGCCGCCCGCATCACCAGCGTCCCGTGGGATCAGCTCGGCTACTCCCAGGTGGACAACGGATTTGTGAACCAGCTCGCCCCCTGGACCGGCGTCTACGGAATAACTTTCTCGCTCGTCGCCTTCAATGCTCTAATTGCATTTCATATGCTTGGTGTTGCCGCGGCCGTGCGCGAAGACCGCAGTACCCGGCGGTCCTGGTATGCCCTCGCATGTGCCGCAATTGCAATCGTCTTGTTTGTTAGCGACGTTCGCGTCACTTCACCACATGCGCCAACCTCCGCCACCGCCGTCCTCGTCCAGCCCAACCTCGACGTAGGCGGCGACGACGACTGGTCCGGCCCCGGCGAGTGGGACAAGCACATAGCCGACTTCACTCGCCTCACCAGCGAACAATGCAAAACCTACATTGCCGGAATTCCGCAGACGCAAGCTTCCACCGGCGAAATCATCTGCCCTCCTTATCCCACTCACCCCGATTTGATCGTCTGGCCTGAATCGCCGGCTCCATTCTTCGAAAACGATCCCCGCTTCCAGAAAACGATGACCGCGCTCGCGCAAACTGAGAATGCTCCGCTGATCATTGGCGGTATCGCTTCCGACTACTCCCAGCAGACACAGGAGTATCTGGACTACAACGCCGCCATGGTCATCGGCGCCGACGGCAACCTCATCGGCCGCTACGAGAAGATCCATCTCGTCCCCTTCGGCGAATATGTTCCGTTTGCTCAGTACCTCACCTTTGCGCACAAACTCACCGGCCGCGTCTCCAAATTCACGCGCGGCACCGATCGCAAAATCTTCCGCCTCAACGGCCACCGCTACGGCATCTTCATCTGCTACGAAGCCGTCTTTGCCGATGAGGTTAGGCACTTCGCACAACTAGGCGCCGAAGTCCTCGTCAACATCAGCGACGACGGCTGGTACGGCGACACCAGTGCTCCTTGGCAGCACCTCAACATGGCCCGCATGCGCGCTATCGAAAACCGCCGCTGGCTCCTGCGGACTACCAACAACGGCGTCACCGCCGTGATCGACCCGTACGGCCGCGTCCGCCAGAGTATCCCGCGCCACCAGGTCGACGCTCTTCCCGCTCGATACGGCTTCCGCGACGACATCACCTTCTACACCGAGCACGGCGACGTCTTCGCCTGGCTGTGCGTGTTGTTTTCGATTATCGTTGTCGCTTGGTCGCTTAAGGTTGAAATCAGGCGAATCGCTGGCAGAGCCAGCACCTCAAACTAGCGCCGCTAACCTCGCTAACTCCCCTAACTCCGCTATACTTACCTCAGTGCAGTCGAAGGTCGCTCCTCCGACCAGTCGACTCGCCAACTTGCTAACAAGTCAGGTCCTAAGAGCAAAGCATGGCATTAACTGATCTCGAATACGCCTACGCTCCGGTGCGCGATCAAGTCCGCGACCTGCGGGAGTATCTTTGACCCTGCCCGCCTCCGCAGGGAACTAACCGCAATCGAAACCAAGCTCGCCGACCCCGCAATGTGGTCGAATTCTGCCGCGGGCAAACCGCTCATGCGCGATCGCAAGCGTCTCGAATCGCTCATCGCCGACGACGAAGAACTCGTGCGCCGCACCGGCGACATCGACGCCTACTTCGAACTCGCCCGCGAAGGCGAAGACGTTCTCACCGATCTCGAGCGCGACATCAAGGCCCTTTCCACATTCACCGAAGAGCTCGAAGCCCGCACCATGCTCTCCGGCGAGGCCGATCCGCTCAACGCCATCGTCACGGTGCATCCCGGCGCAGGTGGCACTGAGAGCCAGGATTGGGCCGAGATGCTGTTGCGCATGTACCTGCGCTGGGCCGAGCAGCAAGGCTTCAAAACTGAAATGAACGACTACCAGGATGGCGAGGAAGCCGGCATTAAGTCCGCCACATTCACCATCACCGGAGAATATGCCTTCGGCCAACTGGCCGGAGAAAGCGGCGTCCATCGCCTTGTGCGTATCTCGCCATTCGACTCCGCCAAGCGCCGCCATACTTCATTTGCGTCTGTTTACGTTTCCCCGGAAATCGACGAGACCATCAACGTCGATCTCAAGCTCGAAGACCTGCGCATTGATACTTATCGCTCCGGCGGCAAGGGAGGCCAGCATGTCAACACCACCGACTCCGCCGTGCGCATGACGCACTTGCCGACCGGCATTGTCGTCCAATGCCAGAACGAGCGCAGCCAGCACAAGAATCGCGAGAAGGCGATGAAAATGCTCCGCTCGCGCTTGTATGAATACGAGCTCGAAAAAAAGCGCGCAGTAAGCAAGAAACTTGAAGACTCCAAGCTCGAAATCAACTTCGGCTCGCAGATTCGCTCTTATGTTCTGCAGCCCTATCGCATTGCCAAGGACCACCGCACCAAGGTAGAGGTCGGCGACGTCGATAAGGTGCTCGATGGCTACCTCGAACCTTTCCTGCGCGGCTATCTGCTGGCCAAGCGCCGCGGCACGGCGAGCAGCGGAGAAGACGACATGGAGATTCCGGCATAATATCTTCAGTCTCGAGGAGGTCGCACTTGACCACCGAATCCGCCCGTCCCCAAACCGCTATCGCTTTCGGCGGAGTGACTCCGGTCCTTCGCGTCGCCGACGTCGCTGCCAGCATCGACTACTACACTCGTATACTCGGCTTTCACGTTGACTTCAAAGTCCCTGGCGAAACCGCGCCATTCTTCGCATCAGTCACTCGCGGTCGTTGCAACTTGTTTCTTTCTGAGGGCGATCAAGGCAATCCCGGCGCCTGGGTATGGATCGATGGCGTCAACGTCGCAAAAGTCTACGAGGAATACCTCGCATCCGGCGCAAAAATTCGCAACCCTCCCACGAACTATGAGTGGACCCGCGAGATGCAAGTGGAAGACCTCGATGGCAACATACTTCGCATTGGCTCTGATCCAAATAAGAATGAGCCAGTCGGCGAATGGCTCGATATGTACGGGGCTCGCTGGGCGCAACTTCCTGAGGGCCGGTGGAAGAGAGTCGAGCAGGGTTGATGGTTCATCTAATGCTTGGAGTCAACGAAGAATGAACGACCCCGCCATCATCAACGAAATGCTCCGCACCGCCCAGACCATCGCGGTCGTCGGCATGAGCGACAAGGCCTGGCGCGCCAGCCATAACATCGGCCGCTACCTAGTGTTGCAGGGCTATCACGTCTTTCCCGTCAATCCGTCACTCACTGAGGTGCTTGGCCTCAAGTGTTATCCCGATATCGAATCCGCGCATGCCGCCGCGCAAAAGGATTACCCCAAAGGCATCGATCTCGTTGACGTCTTCCGCTCTTCTGAAAATGTTCCTCCCGTCGTTGACGATGTAATCCGCCTCGGCATCCCCTACCTCTGGCTTCAGGAGGACGTAATCAACGACAAGGCCATTGCCCGCGCACGAGCCGCCGGTGTGAAATGTGTCCAGAACGCCTGTATCTTTCGCGAACACGCACAGAGAGTAGGCTAGCTCTGTGCGTGCTCTCAGCCACACAAATCCTGGGTGCCCCATCCTTGCGGAGTTGTTGTCGCAAGGGTGGGAAACCTCAATGCCCCGTGGCCGCTTTCCGCGACCAATGAATCTTCGCAAGCGTCCAATGTAATGGTTCCAGACTTCGAATGAAATTGTTCCGCTCGATCATCGCGCTCCTAACCCTGCCGGTGGCAATCGCTTCCGCGTCCGCCGCCTCCAATTCCGGCGATCTACCGCACGTGCACGTGCAGCTCATCATCCCCGACGCGCAGCTTCAACAGGGTGCGCCCAACAACGTCGGCCTCTACTTCAAACTCGAACCAGGCTGGCACGTCTACTGGAAGAACCCCGGTGACGCTGGCGAGCCGCCCCACATCAAGTGGACTCTGCCGCAGGGAATCACAGCTGGCCCGCTTCAGTTTCCCATCCCCAAGCGCCTTCCCCTCGGTCCCTTGATGGACTTCGGATACGAGGACGAAGTGCTCTTTCCCATTCAGCTCAACGTTGCCAACGGAGCACCTTCCGGCCCGGCAACGCTTCGCGCCAAGGTCGATTGGCTCGTCTGTCGCGGCAGTTGCATTCCAGAGAAGACGGAGCTTGAACTCACCCGCCCGATAGCTCCCGGCAACGCCGGCAACCAGTCCGTCCAACCCGACCAGGACATCTGGGCGCGACTCGCCAACAAGCTCCCGGCAGCGCTGCCGGCGAATCTCAAAATCGGATTTGCTCCAACTCCCACCGGATTCCGCCTCTCCGTCATTACCGGCCGTCGCGAAACCGAAGGATCGTTCTTCCCCGCCAGTCCCGATATTCTCTCGAACCCCGCATCGCAGACCGTCACCCCCACTGCCAACGGCCTCACTCTGGATCTCAAGAAAGACGAATCTCTAGCCGCAAACCCGAAGGAACTCGCAGGCTTGCTTCAACTTTCCGGCGGCCGAGCCTACGAACTGATCGCACTGGCGGGCTCCCCCAAACCAGCCAAGGCAGCGGCAGAAGCGTCCGCTGCTCCAGCCCAGTCTGCAAATCCGGGATCGACGAATTCTGCGAACTCCGCTAGCTCCGCTAACCCGGCCAACCCCGCTAGCACTACTAACACCGCTAACTCCGCTACCCCCGGTCTGTTCCAAGCTGCAGGCCTCGCCTTCCTCGGTGGCCTCCTGCTCAACCTCATGCCCTGCGTCTTCCCGGTCCTCTTCTTGAAAGGACTCTCGCTGGTGCAGTCGGGCAATGAAGAGCGCCACAAACTCCGTAACCATGGGTTCGTCTACGCTGCAGGCATTCTGGTTTCCTTCTGGGTGTTGGTGGCCCTCTTGCTCGGCCTTCGCTCCGCCGGCTCACACCTCGGCTGGGGTTTTCAGTTCCAGTCGCCCGTATTTCTCTCTCTGATGGCCGCTCTGCTCTTTTTCCTGGGCCTCTCCCTTGCCGGACAGTTTGAAATTGGTCTCACCCTCACCAGCGCTGGCGGTTCACTCGCCGCAAAACAGGGCTATACCGGCAGCTTTTTCACCGGAGTTCTCGCCGTCATCGTCGCCACGCCGTGCACCGCGCCGTTCATGGGAGCCGCTCTCGGTTACGCCCTCGCACAAACCGCCGTTGTCACCTTCGCCGTGTTCACAGCGTTAGCTCTCGGACTCGCCGCGCCTTACGTTGCGCTCACGCTGCAACCCGCATGGACCCGCATCCTCCCGCGTCCCGGCGCGTGGATGGAAGTCCTCAAGCAGGCCGTCTCCGTTCCCATCTTCGGAACCGTCATCTGGCTGGCATGGGTGCTCGCCCAAGCCTATGGCGCCACCCTGCTCGGTGCGCTTCTCGTCAGCTTCCTGCTGCTCGCTATTGCCGGGTGGTTTCTCGGTCGCTGGCCAGCAAAGCGCTGGTCGACGATTGTGGCCGGGCTGATCGTGGTAGGGGTTATCGGAATCACTGTTTTGGCGCCTTCGAATTTGGAGGATCCTACGGCGGCTCAAGGAAAGCTCACTCCTGAGGATTTGAAAGCTGACGGATCGATCATTCAGAATGGCAGTACTTGGCAACCCTGGTCCGCCGAAGCGGTCACCCGCTATAAGTCCCAGGGCCGTCCCGTCTTCGTCGACTTCACCGCGAGTTGGTGCCTCAGTTGCAAGGTCAACGAACGCGTAGCCTTCGCCTCACCCGAAGTGCAGAAAGCCTTCGCCGACAACAACGTCGTCCTCCTCCGCGCAGACTGGACCCGCTACGACGACTCCATCACCCAAACCCTGACCACGCTCGGCCGCAGCGGCGTTCCCACCTACGCGCTCTACGTCCCCGGCGAAAGCAAACCAAGGGTTCTCCCGGAAGTCCTCACTCCCGGCATCGTCACCGACGCTCTTGCTCAACTCGCGCATCCCGCATCCCAGAGCGCGTCTTCCTCGTCCAACCACCAGTGAGGTTCGGGTCTCCCGGCCTCACCTTCTGAAATTCCCCTCAGGAGGATCACCATGTATTTCCCCTCAAAGGCGTTCCTCGCCGCCGTAACCACAGTCTTCTTTCTATCGGTAGCAAGCCGTGCGCAGACCGCCAAGGTCAACGCTCCCGCTCCAGATTTCACCGCTACCGATTCGCAAGGTCAGGCTCACTCGCTGGACCAATACCACGGCAAATACATTGTGCTCGAGTGGCACAATCAGGGCTGCCCTTTCACGCGCAAACATTACGTCTCAGGAAACATGCAGGATTTGCAAAAAGAATGGACTGCGAAAGGAGTCGTCTGGTTCACCGTGATCTCTTCAGCACCTGGCACTCAGGGTTACGTGACGGCGGCCCAGGAAAACGATTATCTGGCAAAGATGCACGCCGCGCCTACCGCGGCGCTACTTGATCCCGATGGCAAACTCGGGCGCCTCTACAACGCAAGGACCACGCCCGACATGTTCGTCATCGATCCGCAGGGCAAGCTCATCTACGCGGGTGCCATCGACAACCGTCCTACACCTGATGTCGAAGACATCAAGGGCGCAGACAACTTCGTCTCTGACGCCCTGACGTCTGCAATGGCTGGAAAGCCTGTGGCCATGTCTTACACTCGCGCTTACGGCTGCTCGGTGAAATACCGCGATTGAACGCATATCGGGACGTGCAACTACCATTCGAAGTAGTGAAGTCCGGTAGCCTGCAGGCTCGGATGGAGCGGCAGATCATCGCGCCGCACGAAAACATACTGCGGCGCACCGCTTGTTCGATGGTCCAGCTTCTGAAGTTCCCGCACCGTATCCTGTGACATCATCCGCAGGCTTGTGTTCAAGCGTACGGGGACTGGTTCAGAAGAGCCGCGCAAATTGCCCTCGAATTGTTTTGCATACGTGTATTCATTCCCATTCGGTGACATAATGACCTCCCCAGTCCGTCGTTCGTCCAGCGGATGCCGGCCACACCAGGTTTGGCCCAACTCGGCATCTTCCGGTCCGTTGAAACCCCCATTACATGGTGCGCAACGTGGGTTCTGCGTTACGCCTCGCGATTCCCATCGGACCATCCGCTTGCTGGTATAAACAGCAACTCGCATGCCAAAGTTGCGTCGGCGGAGACCACAACGCACGATGTATGAAAGGAGATGCTTTACGGATTTATTGCTGTCTGACCGGGAGTAACAAAGCCTGAAGTGACGAAACCCCGTGACGAAATCCCGTCTCGTGAGCCGACATTTCGTCAATTTCTTAGAATCTTATGAGAACGCCGTCAGAATCTTCCCGGGGCCTGCGAGACATGCGGAACGTGCACCGGGATCTTTACCCGGGAATGCCTCGCACTTTTCGATGGCGTTTGCCCTCAGCTCCTCGCTTGTTTGCCCGCGCGAATGCGCCGAATTTCCTCCATCCGCTGCCCGAGCGCCTTTTCGCGTCCTTCCTGCGTGGGATGGTAGTAGCTTCGCCCCTTCAGCGAGTCCGGCAGGCAATCCATCTCAGCTACTTTGCCCTCCTCATCATGCGCGTAGCGATATCCCTTGCCGTACTCCAGCTCCTTCATCAGCCGCGTCGGCGCATTTCGCAGATGAAGCGGCACCGGCTCCTGCCGCGTATGCTCGATCTCCTGCTGCACCGCGCCATATGCGATATAGACCGAGTTCGACTTCGGCGCCAAGCACAGATACACCACCGCCTCGGCCAACGCCAGGTCCCCTTCCGGCGATCCCAGAAAATCAATGGCCTCTTTCGCCGACAAACATAAGTTCAGGGCTTCCGGCGCCGCCAGCCCGATATCCTCCACGGCCATGCGCACCACGCGCCGTGCCAGGTACAGTGGATCCTCGCCCGCCGCAAACATCCGCGCCAGCCAATACAACGCCGCATCAGGATCGCTATTGCGCACGCTCTTGTGCAGCGCCGAAATCAGGTTGTAGTGCTCCTCGCCTGACTTGTCGTACATCAGCACGCGCTGCTGCACGGCCTCCGATGCTAACGCCCTATCGATCCGCTTCGTTCCTTCAAGCGCAAGCTGCGCCGCGACCTCCAGCGTGTTGTAAGCGCTGCGGCAATCGCCACTCGAATACGATGCAATCAACTCCAGCGCATCGTCATCCGCGGTTAACTCCATCGCGCCCAGGCCGCGTTCCTTGTCCTCTACCGCCTTTCGCAGCAGCTCGACAATGCGCTCCTCGCTTAGCGGCTGCAGCACATACACCCGGCAGCGCGACAGCAGCGCCGAAATAATCTCAAACGACGGATTCTCCGTGGTCGCCCCGATCAAACGGATCGTTCCACGCTCCACATATGGCAAAAATGCATCCTGCTGCGCCTTGTTGAACCGGTGAATCTCATCGACAAACAGGATCGTTCGCGAATGCATCTCCGCAGCCTGCGCCGCCGCAGCCATCACCTGCTTGATCTCCTTTATCCCGCTCATTACCGCCGAAAACTCAACAAAGTTTGCCTTCCTCGTCTCCGCAATAATCTTCGCGAGCGTCGTCTTGCCCACTCCCGGCGGACCCCAGAAGATCATCGAACCCAAGCTTTGCGAATCCTGCGCGTCTCTTTCGATCTGAACCCTGAGTGGCTTTCCCAGTCCCAGCAGATGCTCCTGCCCGCTGTACTCCTGCAGAGTCCGCGGTCGCATCCGCTCCGCCAACGGCGCGCCGGGTATACCACGCACCAGCCCCTTGATTGGAGTCTCCTGGCCATCGGGCACTCCATCAAACAAACTCATCGCGTTCCTCCGCGCCGTTGCAGCGAGCCGCCGCTCTTCGCCGTCCGCTGCTGCGCCGCCCCCCGCTGTCGCGCGGCTTCATATAGCAACACGCTCGTCGCCACCGCCGCGTTCAGGCTCTCCACCGGCCCGGGGCAGGGGATCGTAATGGCTCCATCCGCCTTCGCCGCAAGGTCCATCGGAACTCCATTCCCCTCGTTCCCGATCAGGAGCGCCACCGGCATAGCCAGGTCCACAAGATCCGCCGGTTCCGCCCCCTGCACCGTCGTCGCCAAAATCCGCACGCCTGCTTCGCGCAGCCGATGCAGTGCGTCGTTCTCGCTTGCACGAAGCACCGGCGTCCGAAATACACTTCCCGCCGACGCCCGCACCGCCTTGGGATTCCACTCGCTTACCGTGCCTTCAAGACACAGCACTCCGTCCGCTCCAAACGCCTCCGCCGAGCGCACAATCGTCCCCAGGTTCCCCGGATCCTGCAGCCCCGCCAGAACCACGATCAACGGCGCTGCTTCTTCCCGATCGCCAAGCGCCTGCGCCCATGTCCAGTCTGGCAGTTCCACCAGTGCGGCAACCGGCTGCGGCGTCTCCGTCGTCAGAGCCGCGTCCAGCAGTTCGCGCGGCATCGCCAGCACTTCCACCCGCTCCGGAAGCTCGAGCGCCTCCAACAGCCGCTCCGACCCCTGCGCCACAAAAACGCAAACGACATGCAGCCCCGCCCGCACAGCTTCCTCCAGCAGGTTTGGACCTTCAATCCCGACCAGCCCGCTCTCATTTCGCCCCGGACTCGCCAGTGCCCGCCGTAATTCCTTCAACCGCCCGTTCTGCTTGCTCTGTACAATGCGAATAGGCATTCCTGCGAACCGTCTTTCGCTTGGCTGATTCTAAGCTGTTTTGCGGGATGTCGCTGAATAGACGGCAGTACTCAGGTTGCACCATCGACCGTGCTGTGATAGCTTCCGTCTTTGTGGCGTCCGCAAATGCTCGGGAGAAGTCTGCGTCAGCGCCCGCGCTTTAAGGCGGGTCCAGCGCTTTCTCGCCAACGAGATCTGTTTGCAGCCGCCATGAAAGTCGGCAATCATGAATTGCCCGATGGAACCGAGGTAGACCTTCTTGTCCGCGGAAATCTTGCGCGTCCATCCCGACGAGCCCCAAACAGACCGGATTGATTACATCGTCTCCTGTCTTCGCAAGGGCGATGTCGTCGCGATGCCCACCGATACCTTTTATGGCCTTGCGGTGGACCCCGTCAACCTCCACGCCGTCGAAAACATCTACCGCATCAAGAGCCGCCAAAAGCAGAAGCCCCTTTCGCTCCTGATCGCCTCGCTCGCACAAGCCTACGAGCTAGCCCGCGACTCCGATCCGATGCTCGACAAGCTTGCCGACCGTTTCTGGCCAGGACCGCTCACGATCATTGTCCGCGCGGGTACCAAACTGCCTTTACGTTCCACCGCCAACACCGGCAACGTCGCACTGCGCATCCCCGACTCCGCCATTCCACGTACCGTCGTTGAGCGTTTCGGACTGCCCATCACGGCCACTGCCGCCAATCTCCAGGGCGCTTCCGAATGTACGCACGCCGCCTGTGTCCGCGATCAGATCGGCGACCGCATCCCCCTCATTGTCGACGGCGGCCCCACCGGCCGCGCGCAGCCCACTACCATCGTCGATCTCTCTCTCGGCAACGGTCGCTGGGAGATCCTCCGTGAAGGCGCTATTCCCACGCACGAAATCGTCATGGTATTGCAACGTTAAGAGCCGAAATGAACCCGAAGTCGAAGCCACCGTCGGACGAAAGAGAACCGAAAAGGCCGACTCTCCGATGGGTTCTTGTGCTGCTCGCTGTTCTCGTGGTCGCTATCCTGGGCTGGTGCCGCTGGGTTTACGTCCAGATCGAGCATTATGCATCCCACGATCAAGCCGCCCCCGCCGATGCCATCGCAGTCTTCGGCGCAGCAGAATACGATGGACATCCTTCGCCCGTGTACCGCGCGCGGCTCGATCACGCTGAATCCCTCTACAGCCGCGGCATCGCGCCCTTAATCATCACCCTCGGTGGCGATGGCGGCGACCAGTTTTCCGAAGGTGCTGTCGGCCAGCAGTACCTTGAAGGCGCCGGCGTCCCCGAGTCCGACATCATCGCCGAAACCGAAAGCACCAGCACCGACCAATCCGTCAAACGCCTCGCAGTTATCGCCCGCACCAACAGCCTGCATCGGGTCGTAGTCGTCAGCGACGGCACGCATCTCTTCCGCATTCACCAGATCTGCGCCGCCAATGGACTCGACGTGCTCACCTCGCCCCGCCCACGCGTCCAGATCGAAGGCAACGCCGGCGAAACCGAGCGCGTGGAGCACGAAATCCTCAGCTACACCCTCTGGCGCCTCCACCTCGACTGAATAATGCTGGGCTAGGAGTGTTCCGCGTGCGTAATTTGCTGCAATCTCTGCTTTTCCGCTCGCCTTCTGCCGCTCGTGGGAGAATCATCGCTCGAATCAAAGCGCGCCGACATGAACTGCGTCGTGAATCTGACGGCGAATTGAAAGTCATTGCCCAGAGGGCCGCGACGTTGGAAGAGACCGTCGCCATTGCAGCTGTTGTCGCCGAGCGTTTGCTGGGACTGGAGATGTTCGACGTCCAGATCCAAGGCTCGCTGGCGTTGGCCGATGGCAGGATAGCGGAGATGCAGACGGGCGAGGGCAAGACGCTGGCAGCCGTTCCCGCCGTTATCTGGTACGCGAAGGCGGGCAACGGCGTCCACGTGATGACGGTAAACGACTACCTGGCCCGGCGCGATGCCAAATGGATGGGTCCGGTTTACGATTTCTTTGGCCTCTCTGTCGGATGCATCCAGCAGAGCATGACCGCCCTTGAGCGTAAGCAGGCTTATCTCTGCGATGTCACCTACACCACGGCCAACGAGGCAGGCTTCGACTTCCTGCGCGATCAAATCGCCATGTATCCGGCGCAGCAGGTGCATCGCCAGTTTGCGGCGGTGTTAATCGACGAGGCTGATTCGATTCTCATTGATGAGGCGCGCATTCCGCTTGTGTTAGCCGGCGGACAAGCGTCCGACGCCGCTCTCGTATATCGTGTCGATCAAGTCACACGCCGTTTTAGGCGTGGCACACATTATGTGCTCGACAAATACAGCCGAAGCGCGTCTTTGACGGATACCGGGATTCATGCCGTGGAGCGCGCCTTCGGCTGCGCGAACCTCTTTGCCGAGGGAAACCTGCCCCTCTTCACCGCTGTTCAGGAATCCCTGCACGCGCACGCTCTACTACAACGCAATGTCGACTACCTGGTTAAAGATGGTGTTATCGAGTCCATCGATGAGTTCAAGGGCCGCATCGTACCCGATCGCCGATGGCCTTCCGGTCTGCACGCCGCCGTGGAGGCCAAAGAAGGCGTCGCGGCCAAGGCTCAGGGGAAAATCCTCGGCTCCATTACCATTCCGAATCTGATTGCACTCTACCCGCGCGTCTGTGGCATGACGGGCACCGCGGCGACCCAGGCCGAGGAGTTTCGCGCCATGCACGGGCTCGATGTCGAGGTTATCGCCACCAACAGGCCGGTCATCCGCGTCGACCTTCCTGACCGGGTTTTTCCCACAAAGCACGAGAAGGAGCGGGCCGTTCTTGACGAGATTCTTCACATGCACCAGTCGACTCGTCCGGTGCTGATTGGCACTGCCAGCGTGGAGGAGTCCGAACGGCTCAGCAGCGGCATGAACAGCATTCCTCACCAGGTCCTGAACGCACGCAATGAGGAAGAAGAGGCCGGCATCATCGCGCGGGCCGGCGAACTGAGCGCGGTAACCGTATCGACAAACATGGCCGGGCGCGGTGTAGACATTCGTCTCGGGCCCGGCGCCGCTGAACTCGGCGGCCTGCACGTCATCGGTCTCAACCACAACGAAAGCCGTCGCATCGATCATCAGCTTCGGGGCCGCGCAGGACGGCAGGGCGATCCCGGCAGTTCGCAGTTCTTTGTCTCACTCCAGGACGATCTTCTGGTCAAGTACGGAGTCGACCAATTGAAGTCGCCCGGTGCTGCGGCCATCATCCAGCGGAAGATCGAAGACCAGAACCTCCAGATTCGTCAGTTTCTTCGCAAATACGAGAGCGTCGTTGAGGGCCAGCGGCAGGCTGTCCAGGATCGCCGCCAGGACATTCTCACCGGCGTCATCTCTTGCGCATCAGAACTGGAGCGGCTCGTCTCGCTGGCAACCATCGACGATCTCTGGTCGGAACATCTGGCTGGCATTGCCGGATTGCGCGAGGCAACCCAGTGGACCTCTTGGGCGAACCACGATCCGCTGCACGAATATTTGAAGGACATCGACAACATGTTTCAGGCGATGCAGGCGGCGGTTGAAGAAGAGATCCCGAAACGTCTCGCGCAGGCTCAGGCCTCCGGACTCGATCCATGCGAGCGCGGCGCAACCTGGACCTACCTCACCACCGACATGCCCTTCGGTACCATTGAACAGCGCATGATCAGCGGGCTGAGGCAGCTCATTGGAAAAGGAAAGCTCTGAGATGGTGTCGGAGTAGCGCGCAGGCCCATCGAAGGCAACGCCGCCGAAACCGGGCGCAATAGAACACGAAATCCTCAGCTACAGCCTCTGGCGCCTCCACCTCGACTGAATAATGCGACAGGCGACCTGCAGGTCGATCGCGTCTATATACACTACCGAATCGGGCAGGCTCAACATACCCAAGTGGCCGATGCGAAAGCTCCACCGACTGTTGCAATGTAGCTCCAGCGGCAACCGCCAAAGGAGCAACAAATGCCCGGTTCCTCTCTCGTAGATTTCTCTCATGAACTCGCAGATACCGTCGAACGCGCCGGAAGTTCAGTCATCTCTGTGCTGGAGGGCGGACGTTCCGGAGTTAGCGGCACCATCTGGCAAGAAGGAATTGCGATCACAATCGCGCACACGATTCAAGGTTTGGATGAAGTCACTGTGGTCCTGCCTTCCGGCGACGAGGTTAAAGCGGCAGTCGTCAGCCGCGACACAGGGACCGACATTGCCGTTCTGAAGCTTGAAACCGGCGCCAAAACGGCAACCCTTGCAGACGATTCGAAATGTCGCACCGGAGAGATTGTGCTCTCCATCGGAAGGCGAGGCAGTGAAGGGCTCGCCGCTGCCTATGGCACCGTCGGCGCGATAGGCGGTCCATGGCGGACGAGAACCGGCGAACGTATGGACCGCTGGCTTCGGCTCGACCTGAATCCCTTCCCTGGATTCTCGGGCGGTCCGATTATCAATGCTGCGGGCGAGGTCCTTGGAATTGCCACCTCGGGCCCCGGTCGGTCCGCGGCAGTCACTCCGACCTCTTCGCTGAATCGCATCGTGGACCAGCTTCTGAAACATGGCCGGACGGTGCGCGGATTTATCGGGGTTGGTGTGCAACCGGTCGGGTTTCCTGACAATGCCTGGCAACCTCTGGGCATCGCCAGTGGCCGTGGACTTCTGATTACTGCAATTGCACCACACAGCGCTGCGGAGGAAGCAAAGCTCATACTCGGGGACGTCATCGTTGCAGTCGAGGGCAAACCCCTTCGTTCGGGAGCGACTTTGCAGTGGCTTCTCGATGCTGAAACCGTCGGGAAATCGATCTCGCTTGGTATCGTGCGAGGCGGCCAGCTTTTGAACGTTGCGGTGAACGTCCGCGAGAAACCGGCCGGTTAAGCCGGTTCCGCAGTTTGCTGAGGGGCTGACATGAATCCAAAAGATCGCGACCGCATCCATCTGAGTGATGCAGCCGCGAGGGTGGCTGTGCGACCGGAGGGTGCGTGATTCGGGTGTTGGTTCGTTCAACCTCTCCGTTCGCGAGGGCCGGGCTTGAAAACGCCATCTCTGCCGATCCCCGTTTCGAGGTCGTCACTGAAAGAAGTTCTTCGTTCGACCTCGAACAGGACACGGATGTGATTCTCCTGGACGGGGCAGAACCGGATCTCGAAAGACTCCGCTCAACGTCGTCCCTCCCGCCTCACACCCCTCGGCGTGTTCTTCTCGCTGACGGCGTTACTCGAGCGGATCTGGCGCGCCTTGTCAAAGTTGGAGTGCGTGCGGTTTTACCGCGCGACTCCTCTCCGCAGGAGATCGCCGCAGCGCTCGAAGCCGTTACTCAAGATCTGGTCGCGATTAGCCCAGAGCTCCTTGAGACCCTTCTGCCCACTGCTTCAGAAGATCGCGAAGAGGAAAATGAGTATCTTCAGGAACCACTCACTGCCCGGGAAACGGAGGTCCTCGCCCTCCTGGCCGAGGGTGCAGGAAACAAAGAAATCGCAGCGAAGCTCAACATCTCAGAACATACGGCCAAGTTCCACGTCAGTTCCATTCTCAGCAAGCTTGGCGCAACCACGCGAACCGAAGCCGTAACGCGGGGATATCGTCTCGGATTGATCTTCATCTGATCCAACCCGGCAAAGTTGCGAAGCTTTAGAGCCGCACGACTGCCAATATCCCCAGCGCAAACACCGCCGCGCTCGCCGTCGAGAGAAAATTTACTGCATCGTTATTGATCCAGCCTCGCCGCTCCAGCGTCGCCCCCAGCACGCTATCGAAGAACAATCCAAACACGCCGGCGCTCCAACACACTGCCAGCATCAACCAGCTGCCGTTCAGGGCCCACGCGCCAGATGCAGCAACTAGACCTCCTGCAACGATCCCTGCCGCCGTCCCGCCGAAGCTGATGGCGCCATCGGTTCCAGGTTCCGCCTTGCGAAAAGTCGTAATCATCCGCGGATGTCCACTTACCACCTGTCCCAGCTCCGACGAAACCGTGTCGGCTGCAGCCTCCGCAAGCGCCGCCAATCCCAGGCAGAAAGCCGCGGCAGGAAAGACCCTCGCCTCCGGCAACCAAGGCTGCTTCACCATCCACGAAAGCGCCAGCCCGTTTGAGAGCAGCGCAGCCATGCCGAGGTTGGCCGCCACCTGCGAAGCCGCCCGCCCGCGCTTGCTCTCCGCCGTCCCCAGGCTCTCTTTTCGTTTTCGCCCCAACCGCGTTGCAAGAGCAGCTAGAACCAGTAACACCACTGCTGGAATCAGCCCCGTCCTCCACGGCAAATATGGAAATGAGACTGTCGCAAACATCAGGCTCGCCGTAATCGCGGCGCCTCCCAGCGCGGCCCCGGCGGTTGCCGAACGCAGCTTGAACGCGGCAAGCCCCAACAGAACGCTCAGGCTCAGTGTCCAGATCGCGACTACCGGCATCTGCGTCGCCCACCATCGCGCCTCCAGGACCACATCGGCGCCCACAAACGGAAACACCAGCAACAGAATTGTCTTCGATTGCCAAAATAGCTTCGGTCGAGTCACGAATTCATCGTAACGTTTCAATCTGCTCGTATCTCCAGGATTCCCATCAGGAAGATTCAACACAGGCCGCAGATGCCTCGTTCGTTTACACTCATCAGCGCGAATATTTTCTTCTTTTTGTTGGTCATCTGGGGGATCAGGGTGAAAAGGTATCCATCGCTCGCGTTGTCTTTTGCCGTAATACTTCTAGCCCCGGCAATGAGTCCCTGCCAGTCCACCGGCCAGCGCCTGGAAATTGATCGGAAGGGCGAAACCATCATCCTCGAACCCTATGCCCCCAACATCCTCCGCGTCACCCTCAGCCTCCAGCGCGACAACGCCCTCGCCAAACCGGGTTACGGTTTCATCGGTGTTCCCAATTCGGAAGGCTGGACCACAAATCAGACGGATCTCAACGACATCTATCGATCCTCCCGCATCATCGCCACCGTCGAGCGCGACCGTCCGCCGCTGCGCCCTCCGCTTCACACTGAACTCGACATTAAGAAATACTTCAACGGATCCACACCCGGCGCGCACATCACCTTCACCACGCCCGACGGCAAGAAACTCCTCGAAATGACCGGCTGGGAGCAGGCTGTTCCCAACCACAAGGACGGCACCGCCAGCATCAACAACGATCGCCGTCCCACCGATCCTGAGTTTTTCACCGTCGGCGCGACTTTCGTCTCGCCCGACGACGAGCACTACTACGGCCTCGGTGACAACCACGAAGGCTTTCTCGATCATCGTGGTCATCCCGTTCGCTGTTGGAACGACTACCTTTCGCCCGCCGCTCCCACCACCTGTGTCCCGTTCCTCATCACCAACAAGGGTTACGGTCTCATCTGGGACAACCCTTCCAAGACCACCATCGAACCCGGCTTCAACGAGCTGACCAAGTGGTCCTCGCAAGTCGGCGACCGAGTCTCCTTCTTCGTCATCGCCGGCAATACTGCCGACGAGATCTACGCCGGCTACCGTCTTCTCACTGGTCCTACCCCTCTGCTGCCCAAGGCCGCCTATGGCTACATTCAGTGCAAGCAGCGTTATGCCAGCCAGGATGAAGTCCTGTCCGTTGCAAAGGGATACCGAGAACGCAATCTCCCCGCTGACGTCATGGTCGTCGACTGGTTTTACTACACAAAAATGGGCCAGATGGATATGGATCCAAAATTCTGGCCCGATCCGGTAGCCATGAACAAACAGCTTCACGACATGGGCTTCGAAACCATGATAAGCGTCTGGCCGCGCTTCGTTCCCGAAAGCCGCTTCTACGCCGAACTCGAAAAGAACGGCTGGCTCATCCACACCGCTGACGGCAAGCCCATCAACGGCCTTCCCTACGATCGCGCCGGTTCCGACATCGACACCACCAATCCCGATGCCGCGGGCTGGTACTGGACGACGATCCGCGACAACATTCTCAGCAAGGGCTTCGATTCAATATGGGCCGATGAGACCGAACCCGACCTGCCGCCCAACGGCTCGTACTACCACATTGGTCCGGGCACGCAGTTCTATAACGTCTATCCGCTCCTCCACACCGGTGCATTGTCTGATGGCTTTCGTCGCGACCTTCCCCGGAAGCGCGCCCTCATCCTCTCCCGCGATGCCTACTTAGGCGTCCAGCGCAACGGCGCCATCGTCTGGTCCTCCGACATCTATCCCACCTGGGACACTTACCGCCGTCAGATTCCCACCGGCCTCGACTTCACGGCCTCAGGAATTTCGTACTGGTCCAACGACACCGGAGGCTGGCAGTATCTTCCGCCCGAACACCACCCCGCGCATCCGCCGCTGCTCGATCCCAGTGACGCCCGCGATGACGTCGGCGGCTACGATGACTACCCCGAGCTCTACACTCGCTGGTTCCAGTACGCCACCTTCCTGCCCATCATGCGCGCCCACGGCAGCCGAAAAACCAACGAAGTCTGGTCCTACGGCAAGCAGGCCGAGCCCATTCTTGAGAAGTACCTCCGTCTGCGCTACCAGCTCATGCCCTACATCTATTCCCTCGGCTATCAGACCTGGCTCACTGGCGCACCCTTCATGCGAGCACTGCCGCTCGACTTTCCCAATGACCCCAACGTCGCCGATCTCCGCGACGAGTACATGTTTGGTCCCGCCTTCCTGGTCGCTCCCGTAACCCAGCAGGGCGCCACCAGTCGCAGAGTTTATCTGCCGGCAGGCGCCGACTGGTTCAACTACTGGACCCAGGAGCGCGTCGCAGGCGGCCAGACCATCACCGTCTCCGCGCCCATCGACACGCTCCCGCTCTTCGTTCGCGCCGGGTCCATCATTCCGATTGGCTCAGAAGTCCAAAGCACCCACCAGACGCAGTCCATCTCCCAGGTCCGCATCTATCCCGGTGCGGACAGCAACTTCACGCTCTTCTCCGACGACGGCACCACCTACGCCTATGAAAAAGGCGCCGGCTCCGTAACGCATCTGCACTGGAATGACGCCAGTCACCAGTTGACGCACGAAGGCCCCGCCGCGTGGAGTGGTCCGGACAATACGATCGTTAAGGTCTTTGGCCCCATTCCCGAGGTGGTTGGCCATTGATTCTGGAGGTGGCCTGGGCGGATACCGAATCCAGGTTCCGATCCGTCTAACGCCCAGAACACCGGCTCGAGTGTCAACGCATCTCTTCGTCCAGGATGAGACGCCCAAGTCTTTTGGAACCAGGCGCAACCCGGGCACCCGGATTCAGCCGCGCACTGATTTACAATCGATAAGTAAGCAGGAAAGAACTGAATGAGTCTTTTTCCCAACGTTTTAGGCCAGGCGCGCGTGCGGTTGGTTCAGGCGGGCGCAGCGTTTGCGGTCACTGCCTTCATTGCCGGTTGCGGGAACACGTACCGGCCAGTCATTACGCCGATCAACCCCACCGGACCCGCGGCGCAGCCACCTTCATACGCCGTCGTAGTTTCATCTCCCTCCGCGAACACCCCCGGTGTTGCCACGGTGATCGATTACTCGGGGGACAGCATCCTGGCCCAGGCCCCCATCGGGCCCAATCCTTTTGCGTTTACGCTCGATTCCAACGGGGCAAACGGGTACACCGCCAACAGCGACCACACCCTCACCAATTTCCAGGTTTCCTCTGCCCAGCCCCAGGAAAAGAACATCTACTACTCCACCCTGCCCGCGACCGCCGAAACGGTGGGATTGTTTTCGCCCACGGCTGGTCTTTGGTCGCCGGACTTGTTTCAGAACGAAATCAACGTGCTGGCGATCAACGGCTCGGCTGAGGCCTTTAAACTTGCCATTCCGGTTGCGACCACTCCAGTCACTGTGGTGGGACTGGGTTCCCTCGGACAGAACATCTATTCCATCAGCCAGAATGTTCCCTTCGACGTAGTCTGCAACAATGCGCCGACATCCGTCTCGCAGGTCGGCGAGGCCGACTCCCTTGAAGTCGCCTCTTTCACTGTCTCGGCGCGTATCCCTCTCGGCAAGTGTCCTGTCTATGGCGTTGCCAGTCCCGACGGCAGGCGCGTCTTCGTGCTCAATCGCGGCGACGACACCATCACCGTGATTAACAGCCAGAACAACTCTGCGGATAGCTGCGTCTGTCCAATAACCGGTTGTCTGAATCAAAACGGACAGCCGTATTTCTGTCATCCTTCGCTGCCCTTGTCTACCTCAGCCGGTCTCACCGGTCCGAATGTGCCGGCGGTGGCGGGACCGGTCTACGCCGAATACATCCCGACCAACCAGCAGCTTGTTGTCTCGGACTACGATGGGGCCGCGATCAGCTTGATTGACGTGAGTCTCGATCAGTATGGCAATGACAGTCCGACATTCGGGACCACGTTCACCATTCCGGTCGGTAATAACCCCGCCAGCGTTACCGCTCTGGCCGACGGAAGTCGTGCCTACACCGCAGACCAAACCGACGGCACCGTGCACATCGTGAACCTGTCCAGCCATACCATAGAGAAGACCCTGGCCGTTACCGGTCATCCGCGCACGGTCGTCTCAACGTCGAACTCGCTCTATGGCAAGGTCTACGTGTCTTCGCCCGACACCACCCTCCTCACGATCATCCGAACCGATCAGGACATAGTCGACACCACCGTGTTGATTGAGGGCAACCCCGTCGATGTTCGTGTCAGCTCGCAAAATGGCACGAAGGGCAATACAAACATCTCCAGCCGCATCCCGGGTGCTGGGCAACCCTGTTATCTGCCAGGACCGACAGCCTCTCTGGCCGCCTGTCAGAATATCCATCCCTGATCCGGCCGCAATCCGCAAGACACAGGGCCATCCCTCTCCGGGATGGCCCTTTTCGCTTCACATGGACTGCGCCTTCAATACCTTGCCTCACTTGTGATTCGAAGCACAGACCGCCGCGCACCTGGCCGCCCAGCATGGTCAGGTGACGTGGAACGTGCGTAGGTTCGCCCGACCCGCTCAACCCTTCTCATCTCTGTTCGAGGTCGGCCCATGCGCAGGCCAGTTGCAAAGATCGCATTGACTCGACGGCAATTTGCCATGGCTGGAGCTCTCAGTGGTGTCGCAGCCGTCATCGGCTGTCAAAATGGCTCCGGCGCGGCTTGGGATTTCCTGAGCGACACCCACGCCCGCATTCTCTCCGCTCTTTGCGATCAGATCATCCCGGCTGACGATTTCCCCGGCGCCTCACAGGCTGGCGTCGTCACCTACATCGACCGCCAGCTCGCGCGCCACTATCGCCGTCATCAGGACACATATCGCACCGGCCTTGCACAAGTCGACGCAATGAGCCGAGATCATCTTGGCCGCCCATTCGCCGATACGACGCCGGCACAACAACTCCAAATCGTCACGTCGCTCGAGAAAGAGAATCGCAATTTCTTCGAACTGCTTCGCCAGCACACCATGGAGGGCTATTACGGTTCCCCGCGTCACGGTGGCAATCGGGACTCGGCGAGCTGGCGCATGCTGGGTCTGGCAGAACCGCCTCTACGCGGCCGCGCTCAATACGACCTGCGCAATACTGCGCCGCCACGCAGCAAAGGTGGCGACTCATGAAGCGCGTTAACGCGGTCGTGATCGGCGCCGGTGCCGCAGGTGGCATCGTGGCCAAAGAACTCTCCACCGCTGGCCTCAGCGTCGTTCTGCTTGAGCGTGGCAAATGGTACACCCCCGCCGACTGCCGCAAAGACGATCTCCGCAACCAGCGCACCACCTTCCTCGGCAATGCCTTCGGCCCCGAAGATGAGGGCAATCCCCGCGTCTGGGTCGACAAGAATGGCGTGGCGCACACCGTGCTCCCCAGCGAAGGCGCATACCAGAACAACGCCGCCTGTGTCGGAGGCGGCACGCTAAGCTACGGTGCGCAAGCCTGGCGCTACCTGCCCCAGGACTTCAAGATGCGCTCCACCTATGGCGCTCCCGCCGGCAGCTCGCTTGAAGACTGGCCCATCACCTACGACGACCTCGAGCCCTTTTACGACAAAGCCGAATACGAAATCGGCGTCTCTGGCGATTACTCCGGCACGCCCTTCCACGGCCCGCGACGCCGCGATCTCCCCATGCCGCCCCTTCCGCCGAATCGCGAATTCGGCATCCTCGAGCCCGCGGCAAAGCGTCTCGGTCTTCACCCATTCCACCTGCCCATGCTTCGCAACAGCGTGCCCTATAACAACCGCGGTCCCTGCATGCGCTGCCGCTGGTGCTGCGGATTCGCCTGCGAGGTCGACGCCAAGAACGGCTCGCAAAACACGGTTATCCCCGTCGCCCTCAACACCGGCAACTGCGAACTGCGCACCGAGTGCATGGCAGAGGAGATCCTCACCGACGATCGGGGCCGTGCGCGCGGCGTTGCCTACTTCGACGAGCGCGGTCATCTCCAGGAACAACCCGCCGACATCGTCATCGTCTCGTCCGCTGCCATCGAATCCGCACGCCTTCTCCTAAACTCGCGCAGCCGCCTCTTCCCCAACGGGCTCGGCAACCGATACGACCAGGTTGGCCGCAACCTGCAGGGGCATCACTACACCGGCGCCATCGGCTATTTCGATTTTGAAACCTACGACGACGTCGGTCCCGGCGCCAGCATCGCCATCACCGACTACAACCACGGCACGCCCGGCCTCTGCGGCGGGGGCATGCTCGCCAACGAGTTCATCCGTCTCCCCATCCACATGGTTGATCGCCTTCCCAACAACACTCCGCGTTGGGGTTTAGCGCACAAGCAGGCCATCCGTCATTGGCACAAGCGCTCCATCGTGATCATGGGCCCGACACAGCAGATTCCGAGTGCAACCGGCCGCGTCACCACAGAACATGCTGTCCGCGACCAGTTTGGAATTCCCGTTGCCCGCTTCGAGGGCAATGTCCACCCGCACACATTCGACATTGGCGACATCCAGGCCAAGCGCGCCGAAGCCTGGCTCAAGGAAGCCGGCGCCATCAGTACCTCACAAATGGCCTGGCACCCTGAGAGCGTCTCCGCAGGCCAGCATCAGGCCGGCACCTGCCGCATGGGCGACGATCCCCGCGGCTCAGTCGTAAACCGCAACTGCCAGATCCACGACGTGGACAATGTCTTCGTTATTGACGGAAGCGTCCACGTCAACAACGGCGGATTCAACCCGGTCCTCACCATTATGGCCATCGCCTATTACGCCTCAGCCTCGCTCGTCCGCAACTGGAAGGGCACGGCATTCCGCTCATGATGCGCTACCTCAAGCTCGCTGGCCTCGTTCTCGCATCTGTCGCAGTCCTGTCCATTGCATTCGCTTACGGCGCGTCGTACTACTACACACCGCAGCACGGCCAGGGTTGCGCCAGTTGTCACGAGATGGCCGCATATACGAGCGCCGTCCATAGCTCGCCACATCGCACTGCAACTTGTCTCGATTGCCACGAAGCGAGCCTCGCCACCAAACTGCGTCACATCCGTGTACATCTCAGCGGCTACGCTCCCGAAACCATCCGGCTTCGCGACATCGACGTGCTGGCAATGACCACAAGTTGTCAAAAATGCCATCAGCACGAGTACGCCGGTTGGCATGCTGGTCCCCACAGCGCTACCTACGCGCAGATATTCGCCAATCCCGTGCACAACACCCAACGCAGGCTGATGGACGATTGCCTCCGCTGCCACGGAATGCACTTCAACGGCGCAGTCCGCGATCTTGTGCAGCCGCAGAACACGACCGGCCCCTGGCACATCACTCGCGACAGTTTCGCTGACCAACCCACCATGCCCTGCATGGCCTGCCACCAGGTGCATCGCGAGGCTGCCGTGCAATCAAAGCCTTCGACTCGCATTTCAGCCACAATCTCGCCCGCGACAGATTCTCTGGCCATTTACGATCGTCGCGAGCAAATGCATTTCTCAATCCGTCTGCTTTCACTTCCGCAGTTATCAGACGGTCCACGCGCGGTAAAGATCAGTCCCGACCAGCGCCAGGCCCTCTGCTACCAATGTCACGCGCCGCGCCAACCTGAAAGCGCCACAATCGCCGCTGCAAATCACTGGGGTCCACAGATCGGCTCCGGTGACGACCGCACCCCCATCGGCGTCCACGAAGGCATCAGCTGCCTCGCCTGCCACTCCGGCCACAACGAGAACGCCACGGCCTCCTGCAAAACCTGCCATCCTCAAATGTCCCACTGCGGCATCGACGTCGAGAAAATGGACACGACCTTCGCCAGCGCCAAAAGCCTCCACAACATCCACTGGGTCCGCTGTGCCGACTGCCACCAGAACGGGGTTCCAAAGACGAAGTCCACATCGCAATCCGCCGCACTTACCCCCGCGCCTATACCGACGGCCTCCAAACAGAAAAGGTCCGCTCCAATCCAAACCCGCTAATCTGGATATGTGCATTCAGAAGAAGACAGGTCTATATCGGAGCACGGCTTCAGCCGTGCTGTTCGCAGCCGCTTTGAAATTGTCATCCTGAGCCCCGCAAGCGTGGGGCCCCGCGAACAATTGTTCGCGGGGTAAGCGGGGCGAAGGACCTGCTTTTGCCTTTAACGCAACTCTGACTTCGCGGAGCTAGTTGAGCGCGTGTCCAATCCCGCTAAAATCCGCATCGATGTCCTTCTCGTCGACCGTGGCCTCGTCCAGAGCCGTGAACGTGCGCGTGCCCTTATCCTCGCCGGCCGCGTCCTCGTCAACAAACAGAAAATCGACAAACCTGGCGCCGCCGTCCCTTTCGATTCCGCAATACGGCTCCTCGGGGACGACATGCCCTACGTCAGCCGTGGCGGACTAAAACTGCGGGCCGCCCTTGACCACTGGAAGATCGACGTCACAGGTCGATTCTGCCTCGACATTGGAGCCTCCACCGGAGGCTTCACCGACTGCCTTCTCCAGCGTGGCGCCGCGCACGTCACCGCGGTCGATACCGGCTTCGGCCAGATCGCCATGAAGCTCCGCAATGACCCGCGCGTTCGTCTGGTCGAGCGCACCAACGCCCGCTTCCTCGCCCCCGACGCACTCGCTGAATCCGGGCAACCCATCCTCACCCTGCTCGTTATGGACGTCTCTTTCATTTCCGCAACCCTCCTCCTTGCTCCCGTCTTCGCCGCCGCACCCGCACTCAACGAAGCTGTCATCCTAATCAAGCCCCAGTTCGAAGCCGGCCGTGGCAACGTCGGCAAAGGAGGCATCGTCCGCGATCCCGAAGTCCACAAACTCGCCATCGAAAAAGTCGCGCACTGCGTCGTCGACCTCAACTGGCAAGTTGTGGAGGTAATCCCATCCCCTATCACCGGCAGCGAAGGCAACTTGGAATTCCTCCTCTACGCCCGTCGAACTTGATAGCCGATTGTCGTCGTTCTTTACTCCCTATTCCCTAGTCCCTGCCTTTAAATCCGTTACACTGAGACCGCATGACTTGCGTCGCAATTGTCAGTAAGCCGCGAAAGCAGGAGCTCGTCGAGTTGCTTCCCGAACTGATCGACTGGCTCTGTAAGCACAACTACAAGCCGCTTCTCGACCGCGAAGGCGCAACCTACACCGATGCCGCACCGGCGGTCGATCGCTCTGACATGCCCGCGCACCACCCGCAACTAGTCGTCGTGCTCGGCGGCGACGGCACACTGCTCTCGGTTGCCCGCATCTTCGCCGCAACCGGTACGCCCATCCTTAGCGTCAATCTCGGCTCTCTGGGATTCCTCACGGAGGTGCGCCTGGGCGCGCTCTATGCAACCCTCGAAAGCTGGTGCGCCAACTGCCATACGCTCGACGCGCGCGCCATGCTGCACTCCGAAGTGATTCGTGACGGCTCGACGGTCAAAGTATTCGAAGCCTTGAACGAGGTCGTCGTATCCAAAGGCGACATTGCCCGTATGGGCGAATTCGCAGTGGAACTCGACGGCAAGAAAGTAGCGCGCTTCCGTGCCGACGGCGTCATTGTCTCCACGCCCACCGGTTCCACGGCCTACACGCTTGCGGCAAACGGCCCCATCCTCACGCCAGACGTCGATGCGCTCATCGTCACGCCTATCTGTCCCCACCTGCTCACCCTGCGTCCCATCGTAGTGCGCGGCGACGCAAGTCTCACCGTCCGCGTCGAGGGCATCCCAACGCAATGCCTGCTCACCGTCGATGGCCAGATTGGGTTCGAGCTTCACCTCGGCGACGAGGTTCGCTGTCATCGATCCGATTACACGGTGAACCTTGTCCGCCTAAGCGAAAGCGGGTTCTTCGACGCGCTCCGCAGCAAGCTCAGTTGGGGCGAGCGATAACGGAGAATCGCAAAGCTAGCGCGCTGCCTCGGTCTTTCATTCATTTATGAGCGAGGGCAGGGAACTCGATCGCCTTACGGATGCAGCTCGTCCAGCAGCACTTTCGCTTTGCCGGCCAGCGTGCGGGCACCATCCACGTCGCCGGCTGTCAGCGCATCGCGGGCCTGCTTCAGAAACTCGCGGATCTGCGCAGCCGTCTTCTGCTCCTGGTCGTTCAGCTTCCGCGTGATCCCATTCAGAGTCTTCTCTGTAGATGCAATCGAGTCATCCGTCTGCTGCCGCATATTCGGCGGATCGCCGGTTGACAGCGTTCCGATTGCCGACACCGCGGGCGTCTCGTTCGAAGCAACCTGCGCATTGGAATTCGCAGGTTTCTTGTGCTTTGCAGGCTTCTTTACCGGCTCCGGCGGCGGTGTGACTTCCTGGGGCTGAGTCTGCACAGGGATCGTCACCTCCGGCGGAGGAAGATTCGTCGGCGCAGGCTCGGGCTTGGGTGGCGGCGGGTCCTCGATCGGCGGCGCGAATGGCTGATTTTGCGCGATCTGGGTCCTGTGAAAGCACCCCGTCAGCAGCAATGGCAACAGCCAGGCAGCGCTCCTGGCGTTCAACTTCATGTTTCCAACCCCTTTGTTTCTTCCACAATTGTCGGCTGCAGATGCCGGCGACCCCATTCCGTGGCTGCGAGTGGAATGCGCAAGGAGAATTCCGTGCCACGGCCTACCTTCGATTGTACGTCGACGCTCCCGTGATGCAATTGCAAAATACGGTACGTCATTGCCAGCCCAATGCCGCTGCCGCCGCTCTTCGTCGTGAAATAAAGATCGAAAATCTTCTCCCGAATCTCCGGTGGAATTCCCGTACCTTCATCGGCGATACGCACCACCGCCATTTTGCGATCTTCTTCCAGCGTAACGCGCAGTGCTCCGCCGTCCGGCATAGCCTGTGCGCCGTTCAGAATCACATTGATCGCCGCCTGCTTCAGCAGGTCCGCATCCACATTCACAAACAGCGGATGCGCAGGCAAGCGGCCCTCCAGCTTTACATTTCGCGTTGAGAGTTCTTCGTCGGCCAGCGCCAGCACATCGCCGATTACCGTGCGCAGATCCTGTTCCTGTAGCCGCAACTCTACCGGTCGTGAGAAGTCAACCAGCGTCTGCACCACGCGATCGAGCCGGTGGATCTCCGCGTCAATTACTTCCAGGTGCCGGGTAGCGGGCGCATGATCCCCACCCAGTTTGTTTTTCAGCAGTTCAAGATGTACCACAATGGCGTTGATCGGGTTCTTGACCTCGTGGCCAACGCCCGCCGTCAACCTGCCGATCGCGGCCATGCGCCGTGAAAGCTCCAACTCCGACTCGATTTGCTCCACCGATTCGAGGTCGTGCAGGGTCACCAGCGCGCCGAGACCCATCCGCGTATGGTCGTCGTAGATGAAATCCACCGATGCCTGTATGCGACGCCCCATCTCGGTCTGGACCTCTTCCTGCACCAACGTCACTCCGGCGTCGAAAGCCTCGCGAAGCGTTCTTCCCAGCACTGTGGAATTGTCAAAGATTTCGCGAGCCTGCAAGCCCAGAATGTTATCGCTCTCGATGTGAAGGAAGCGCTGCGCTGCCTCAGATACCAGCACCGCCCGCCCATCCCCCGTGAACAGCAGGATGCCGTCCTGCAGGTTTCCAAGAACCTGGTCGAGGTTCTCCTTCAGGGCAGAAAAGACCTCCTCCACATTGCGCATGCGTTGCCCAATCTGCTCGATCTTCGTTGAAACCCTTTCCGCAGTGTCGAGCCTGGGCTGCTCGCCTCCTCGGGAGACATTCTCCACCGGCGTAGGATTCCAGTAATCCAGTTGCATGCTGATTTCTTCCAGGGGCCGCAGTGCCAGGTTGCTCAGCAGAAACGCCGCAATCAGCGCCGCCCCCGCCGTAAATGCCATCAGCGTAAAGGCCTCCTTCAACGAAGGCTCATAAACCGCCTGCAGCAGCGTCGTTCGCACACCCACATGAACGCTCAGAAAAGGTTGGCCGTTGCGATCCAGCGGCACCACGATGTCAAACACCTTGGCAGGCCCATAGATCTCACGCATCTTGGTAATCGGATCGGCAGCAAGCAAGTCACCGTACTTTGGCCGCCACGGCAATACCTTGCCCTCATTGTCCGGAAACGTGCTCAACAAAACGCGCGACTTCGTATCCACGATGTTCACGTCGTACTCCGTCGCAGAGTACATGTTGGCCGAGTCAAGAGTCGTGCTGAGAAATTCACTGTCCTTGATCGCGCCTTGAACCAGTTCCTGCAGCTTTTCCTTATCGTTGGGGTCGACCGTCTGGTCTTTCAGCCCCGCCAACAGCGCGTTCTGCAAGGCAAAACTCACCCATTTCGCTACCATGCGATTTGAATCGTCAGACTGCTGAATCGCGGCATCCACCATGTGGCTCACGAACACCAGCGACAGCAACCCGGCAATCAGGAATACCAGCCCCGTAATCGCCAGCACGAGTTTTGTCTTGAGTCGCATCGTTCACTTGCACAACTTGTTGGAAGCCAGTCTGATCTCAAATCAGAGAACTCATCCTGGGGAAATTCTGAGCTGTATAAAATCACAGCGCTAATCAGCTCATCCGCACATATGCGAACTCACGCCGGTTGATCTTCCCGCGAGTGGCTGTACTCTTTGAGCTTGTTGTGCAGCGTCTTCAGGCTCACTCCAAGAATCTCGGCAGCGCGAGTTTTATTTTGCCCTGTCGATTCCAGCGTTCGAAGGATCAGCATTCTTTCCGCCTCGTCCACCGTCGTCCCCACGCGTACCGGCACAACATTGGCATCCGTCGCCCGCGCTGCCACCGGCAGTTGCGGCGTACCGAATGTCCGCGGCAGATGCGATGCGTCGAGGGGAGTTCCATCGGGGCAGAGAATTACCGCACGCTCAATCGTATTCCGCAATTCGCGCGCATTTCCCGGCCAGTCGTAGGCCAGCATTCGATCGAGAATCTGATCCGATAACCCTGAAACATGCCTCGAATGCTTCTGATTCATTTCGTGCACCATGGCTTCGGCCATCACCTGCAGGTCTTCCATGTGTTCGCGCAAGGGCGGCATATGAATGTGAAACACATTCAGCCGATAAAACAAATCCGCGCGCAGATGCCCGTGCGTCACGGCATCCTGCGGATCGCGATTCGTCGCTGCCAGCACCCGCACATCTACATCCTGTTCGCTGCGCGCGCCCAGCCTGCGCAGTTTCCGCTCTTCCAGCACCCGCAGTAACTTGGCCTGCGTGCCAATCGGCATCTCACCCAGTTCGTCCAGCAGCAGCGTACCCCCCGTTGCCAGCTCAAAGCAGCCGGCCCGTCGCTCCACTGCGCCCGTAAACGCGCCCTTTTCGTGACCGAAGATCTCGCTCTCAATCAGAGTTTCGGGGATCGCCGCGCAATTCACCGCCAGGAAAGGCCGTCCCTTCCGAGGGCTCAGGTCGTGCAGCGTGCGCGCCACCATCTCTTTTCCGGTCCCGCTATCGCCCGTAATCAGCACCGAAACATTCGACGGCGCAATCTGCTCAATCAGTGCAAATATCTCGCGCATGGCCTTCGAACTGCCCACCATCGCTCCGAGGATGCCGGTATTCCGCAACTGCCGGCGCGTTACTTCCAGCTCAATCTCTGTAGCGCGTTGCCGTGTCGCATTCGTCAGAATCGACCTCAACCGCGCCGCGTCCACCGGCTTCTGTAGAAAGTCGTACGCGCCAAGCTTCATCGCGTCCACCGCCAACTGGATCGACCCCTGCGCCGTCAGCAGCACCACCGCGACATTTGAGTTCGCGCTTTCGGCGAGCTTGGTCAGCAGCCCAATGCCGTCCATGCGCGGCATCTTCAAGTCCGTCACCACAATTGCAGGACTCCAGGCAAGCGCTTTCTCCCAGCCCTCGATGCCATCGCGCGCCGTCTCAGTCTGGTATCCCCAGCCGGAGATCAGTTCTGCAAGCCCCATCAGGGCATGGGGTTCGTCTTCGACAATTAAAACCTTCACCGGGTTGGGCATATCATCTTTCGATGCAAATATTTCGCTGTACGTCGTAGAAGTTCAGCTTTCGCTGGTTTCAGGGCCTGCACCCAGTTTAGACTGCCTTGTCGGTCAATTCGGCCCAACGGGCATAGAGTACGTCGTTTTCATCCTGAGCCAAATCCAGTTCCCCCAGGGCCGCCTGCAGTGCCGTTGCATCCGAGGCAATCGCAGGGTCTTCCACCCGTGCCCGCGCGGCAGCCAAGCGCGCGTCACTCTCTTCCACCCTCCGCTCAATCACAGCAAACTCCCGCGCCTCCAGATAGGAGAGCTTTTTCTTCTGCGAGACTTCGCGCGTCTCAGTCGTCTCGGCCACTTTATTCCCTGGTCCCTGTTCGCTAATCTCTGTCTTGTCTTCTTCCAGCCAGTTCTCCCACTGCCCATAATCCGCGAACTGCCCAATATGCCCCTCGCCGTCCAGCCCCAGAACGGTCGACGCCACGCGATTCAGCAGATAGCGATCATGCGTCACCAGCACCAGCGCTCCCGGAAACTCCAGCAAGTTCTCCTCCAGGATCTCCAGCGTCGGAATATCTAGATCGTTCGTCGGCTCATCCAGCAGTAGCACGTCCGCCGGCTGCAGCATAAGCTTCGCAATCAACACGCGTGCCCGCTCCCCGCCGCTCAGGTTGCGCACCTGCTGATTCAGCTGCTCGCCCGTGAACAAAAACCGCGCTGCCCAACTCGCTACGTGCACATTCCGACCCTGATATACGAGCCCATCCCCCTCCTGTGCCAATGCCCGCCGCAGCGTCAGGTTCTCGTCCAGCTCCCGCATCTGGCTGAAGTACACCAGCCGCAGCGCGTCCGCCCGTCGAATGTTGCCCTCGGCCGGCTCCAATTCGCCGCGCAGAAGCCGCAGAAACGTTGTCTTCCCGCTCCCGTTCGGACCCACCAGCCCCACCTTCGATCCCGCCGTAAGAACGAATTTTAATGCGCTGAAGAGCCTGCGATCCCCTATGTCGCAAGCTACGTCGTTGAACTCCACCAGCCGCTTCGTCTTGCGCTGCGTCGCCTCAAAATCAATGCCTGCGGAGTTCACCGCAGTTCGCGAATCCATCGCCGCCAGCTGCCCGATCATTTCGTTGGCTGTATCGATCCGTGCCTTCGATTTCGTAGTCCGCGCCTTGGGCCCACGCCGCAACCACTCGATCTCCGTCCGCACTCGGTTGCGCAGGCTCTCCTGCTGCTTGCTCTGCGATTCCAGATACGCCTCTCGCTCCTCGAGAAACCGGCTGAAGTTGCCCTTCACGCGAAACAAACCTTCCGCATACACCCGGTTCAGCTCGATAATTTCACTCGATGTTGCTTCAAGAAAATACCGGTCGTGGCTCACCGTCACCACCGCAAAATCCGCCACGGCCAAGAGTTCCTCGAGCCACTCAATCCCCGCAAGATCCAGATGATTCGTAGGCTCATCCAGCAGCAGCACATCCGGATGGCTCACGAGTGCTTCCACAATCGCCAGCCGCTTCCGCCACCCGCCCGAAAGCGCTGCCGCCTCTGCAGCAAGATCCTCAAAGCCTGCCCGCCCTGAAAGCTCTCGGAGCCGCCCCTCGCGTTCGCCCTCATTCACGTGTGCCGCGCCCAGTGCCGTCTCCAGCACCTGCCTCACTGTCAGCCCAACCGCAAAGCGAGAGTCCTGCGGAACATACGCGGCTCGCGCCCTCTTTCGTACCGCCAGATCACCCGCATCCGGCTCGACCGCCCCCGCCAGAATCGCCAGCAGCGTGGATTTCCCCGCACCGTTCGGCCCGATCAGCCCGATACGCGATCCATCCTCCACCGTGAACGAAATGTCCTTGAAAAGAGGCTTGGCCCCAAATTGCTTCGTGATCGTTTGTGCATTCAAAATCGGCGCCATCTCTTTAAGACTACCGCCCGCGTCCGCCCCCGATCCACGTTTGGGAACCATGCAGTCAGAGTTTCCATGTTGAGGCTCGGGCCCCCAAGGCAGGTCGAAATCTCTGCCCGAGGAATTCAAGACCGGCACAGGACGAGGGTGCCCAATCCAAGCGAAGCTTGGGTGGGAAAGCACGATCACAACCGATTTTCATCGCCCAGATCGGCGGCGGCCCAGCTATGACTGCAATTGTTCTTGGAGGTGTCCTCTGTCCTACACTGAATCTCATGCTCGAATTCGAAATCTCCCCCGCCGACACCGCAGCTCTTCTCCGCGAAAGCAAGACCCGCCTCATCGACGTCCGCGAACCGTGGGAATATTCCACTGCCCACATCGAACCAAGCACCCTCATGCCCATGGGCGACATCCCTGCCCGCGCCCATCAGGAGCTCGACCCTGAGGAGCACATCACTGTCCTATGCCATCACGGTCAGCGCTCCCTCAACGTCACCGCATGGCTCCGCAACCAGGGCTTTGAAAATGTCCAGTCTCTTCGTGGCGGTATCGACGCATGGTCAACAGAGGTTGATCCGAAAGTCCCGCGTTACTAGTGTCCCTGATGTCACAAAAGTTGGCGGTGTCATTCTGAGCGAACGAGGCCCCGAACGTCTCTCAGTTCGGGGGTGGTGAACGAAGAATCTGCTTTTTTGCTTTTCCACATTTATGCTAATAACTTCGGCGACATCGCGCTAGCGCCCAAACGCGTACGTTACCTGGAATATCCCGTTGTCGATGCCGGGATTGTCATTGGCAGTGTCGTGATTCGAGATATGGTGATAGCGATAATCGGCGCGGATCGACCGGCTGTTCGACAGATAGAACTCCAAGCCGGCACCTAGGTCGAATGTGAAATTGAATGATCCCGCATCGTCGGTCGGAATCGCCTGCGTGCTGTACATGTATCCGCCATGCCCAATCACGACCGGTTGCAGCCTCTGTCGTGGCCGGAAATTCCATTGAAGACCGACCGGAGAAAATGCTTCGCCTACAGTCCACGTCCGCTTGCAGGTAGTCGTTACAGTTCCACTGAACGTTACGCCATTCGGAAGCGTGTCCGAGTAGCTTGCACTGTTCGCCACGCATGCCGCTACCTGCCGGAAATCCGACACAAGGACCCCGGGCGTGGGAGTCTGCTGGTTGAGCACATAATGAGTTACCGGATCGCTCTCCAATGCCACTGGCAGCAGCTCCGCGCTGTATTGCCAGCTCACAATCGATCCCAACCTTAGTCTCCGGTTATAGGCCACGCCGATATCCAGAAGTTTGCGATTCTGCGCATAGCCCAGCACCATGTGGCTGGAGTCCCCCGAGTACGCTCCAAACACTCCCAAGGTATTCACGCGGGAATAGAGAGGCACTTCCGGTGGAGTCTGCCCCATTGCCGATACCTCCCATCCCAAAAGCACGACTGAAACTGCAAGACACAGGCCGCGGACAAAACCCATCAGGCAGACACACTCGCGTTTTGGCAAGAGAATAGCCCCTTCTTTCGATTGGAGTCAGCATAACGCCTATACTCTTCTTTGACTGTGACATCCGCATTTGAGGAGCGATATTCATGTCTTCGCCTGCCGTAGGTTTTGCCACCCGGAATCACGCTCGTTTTCTCGGTGAACTCAAAGATCTTTTGCGCATTCCTTCCATCTCCACGCTCCCTGAGCACAAAGACGACTGTCGACGCGCCGCCGAATTCCTAGTCTCTGAACTCAAGCGCATCGGCATGGAGAACGTCCGCCTCATCGACACGCAGGGCCACCCGCTCGTCTATGCCGACTGGCTTCACGCGTCCAGTAAACCAACCGTCCTCATCTACGGCCACTACGACGTCCAGCCCACCGACCCCATTGACGAATGGCTCTCGCCCCCCTTCGAGCCCGCAGAACGCAACGGCAACATCTACGCCCGTGGCGCCGTGGACGACAAAGGCCAGGTGTGGATGCAGGTCAAAGCTCTCGAAGCCCTGCTTGCCTCGAACAAATCTCTCCCCCTCAATGTTCGTGTTCTCTTCGAGGGTGAAGAAGAAGTGGGAGGGGAGGGAATTGCCGAGTACGTCGCATCGAAACCCGCGAACCTCAAGGCGGATTTCGCGCTTGTCTCCGACACCGAGCTCTTTGCGCCGGGCTTGCCGACGCTCTGCGTTGGCCTGCGGGGGATGATCTACACGGAGCTTGAAGTCCGCGGCGCCAAGACCGATCTTCACTCGGGCATGTACGGAGGAGCCGCACCCAATCCATTCACCGCCATCGCGCAAATCATCGCCCGCCTCAAAGACGACAACGGCCACATCCTCATCCCCGGTTTCTACGACGACATCATTCCGCCCAGCCCCGAAGAATTGGCCGCGTGGAAGACCCTGCCGTTCGACGAAGAGCACTATCGCATCTCCGAAGTAGGCTCACGCCAGCTCGTCGGCGAAAACGGCTACAGCGTCCTCGAGCGTACGTGGGCTCGCCCCACGCTCGACGTCCACGGCATCCCCGGTGGCTTCACAGGCGCCGGCGCCAAGACCGTCATCCCCGCCAAGGCCCTCGCCAAAGTCTCCATGCGCCTCGTTCCCGGCATGACCCCGACCAAGGCCTTCGCACAATACAAGGGCTACGTCGAGAAGATCGCCCCCTCCGGCGTCGACATCGATGTTCGCCTTATCCACTCCGGTGACCCCTGTCTCATCCCCGTCAACAACAAATACATTCAGGCCGCCACCCATGCTCTCCATGAAGTCTGGGGCAAAGACACCGTCTTCATCCGCTCTGGCGGTTCCATTCCCATTGTTGGCGACTTCGACCGCCACCTCGGCCTGCCCAGCGTCATGATGGGCTTCGGCCTCCCTGACGACAACATCCACGCCCCCAACGAGAAGTTCAACCTGCAGAACTTCGAACTGGGCATCCGCTCGCTCATCCGATTCCTGGAGGAGGCGGGTCGTTGAGCCAGTCCCACCCCGGCTCGGACAATATAGCCGCCAACGGATTTATCCTTGCCGGCGGCCGCTCCAGCCGCATGGGTCAGGACAAAGCCCTTATCGCCCTTGCCGGCGTTCCCCTCATCCAGCGTGCTCTCACTATCCTTCGCTCCGCTGGGCTCGAACCCCGCATTGCCGGTGCAACGAGCGACCTTTCTTCTTTCGCACCCACGTTGCCTGACGAGCCCTCCCAATCCGGCCTCGGTCCGCTCGCCGGCATCTGTTCCGCTCTTGCGTCTGGCACCACCCGGTATGCGGTGTTCGTCCCCATCGACCTGCCGCTCCTGCCCGCGAGCCTTATTGAGTATCTTCTTCATCAAGCCATGATCACCGCGTCCGCAATGACCGCAGTCTCCGTCGCTGGCTTTGTGCAGACCTTCCCCGTCGTCATCGACCGCGTCGGACTCCCTGTTCTCCAGTCCAGTCTTCGTTCCGAGAATCGCAACTGCCTCCGTGCCTTCCGTGCCGCCGCCGATGCGATCTCCCGGCCCTTCTCGATCCAGCCGGTAGAGTTGCTCGTTCAATCCGGCCAAGTCTCGCATCCACAGGGCTTCGCGACGGCCGACTGGTTTCTCAACATCAACTCCCCCCAGGAACTCACTCGCGCCGAAACCCTGCTCGCCCAAAAGCATCATCAAGTAAGCTGAATTCGTGGCCACATCCGACCCCACGCCCAAGCCCGGCACCGATCCTTCCACGGATCCTGCGATCCCCGAGGTTCCAGAACTCTCCAGCGACGTGCTGGCTGACATCGTTGGCGAAAAGCCCGTCTCTGACGAAGAGGAACAGACAACCTGGCCTCTGATCTCCTTCAGCCATGTCTCCCTGTGGTTCGGTGATCGCAGAGTTCTCGATAACGTCAGCTTCGTTGTCAATCGCGGGGAGACCCTCTGCATCCTCGGACGAAGCGGAGTCGGCAAGTCCGTCTCGCTCCGCATCCTCATGGGCTTCCTTAAGCCCCAGGTTGGCTCCATCCGCTTCGATGGCCAGGAGATCAATGGCTACACGGAAGAAGAAATGCAGGCCGTGCGCAGGCGCGTCACCATGGTCTTTCAGAATGGCGCGCTCTTCGACTCTCTAACCGTGCGCGAAAACGTCGCATTCCCCCTCCGCGAACGGGGCGGCCAGGAAGAAGACCAGATCCAGCAGGTCGTCGACCGTCTGCTGGGTCTCGTCGGTGCAGACGACGTACCTGATGAGTTACCTGCCAGTTTGTCCACAGGCCGCCGTCGTGCGGTCGCCATAGCGCGCGCGCTCGCCTCACAGCCAGAGGTTGTCCTCTACGATGAGCCCACAACGATGGTCGATCCCATCATCGCCAGGAGGCTGGGTGGTCTGATTCAGCGCTTGAAGCAACAGCTTGGATTTACAAGCATTGTCGTCACGCACGACATGCGATTCGCCGAGCGTCTCGCGGATACCGTTCTGTTTCTCGATGAGGGTCGCGCTGCTTTTTTTGGAACCCTCAAAGACTTCCTTGTATCGCCCGATCCCCATATCCAGCAGTTTCTTACACTCGATGCTTATGTGTTACCTTCGGCTTAAGAAATTGATGACTTTATAACGGGTCTTCGTTCATAATCTATCTAGTTGTGAGCAAATTCCCCGCATGTCGAGCTCATGAGGGAAACGAAATCAACAAAAAGGTCCTCGATTCTGACCGAGGAAACTCTAGATAACCGAATTGCTGCACCATCTTGACTGGTTGCCTTGTAAATCGGATCGCTCGCAAGACAAATTCTGAAAAGCATTCACCGAAACGCACCGTCGAGCCATGTCTGGATCGATCCAACGGAGTCTCATTGAACTAAATGCTTCAAAATCAATGATCTGCGAGAAGACGAATCAGCAAGAATGGCAAGACCTGGGCGCGCTCGAATTGTTGGAAATGAGACGCCGAGAGTCACGAAAGTAGCGGAAGAAATTGCCCTTTTGCAAGGCAACCTTCCGAAACACGAGCCGCTTCAAACCAGTACGTCAAGCGTACATTGGCATTCTGCTTCTTGCTAAAGTTCAACCGGGAACCCCCCATTTCCAGATGTAGTTTTGAACTCCACAGGTTTGCGGAAGGCATATGGCGACATCGGATTTCTGGCAAAGAGTTTCCGCTTCGGTCGCACCCCCGTCCGACTGGGTGGCGGACACCGCTGCAAACTCATCGCGCAGTTCTCAGGGCAAAGTCAAACTTTGGATGTTCCTTGACTTCCTAACAGTCCTTGTTTCCGCCATCGTAGCCACCGTATACGAGCGCCACACCGGCCCCGTCGTCGGAGCACGTGCTTTCTATAACGGAACGCTTTTTTACGGCCGCTCCATGTGGATTCTGCTCGCCCTGCTATGTGGGTTCGCCACGGTACTTGTGGTTTCCAGCCGTAGAATGCATCTCTATTCGCCCACGCGCTTGAGTTCTTTCCTGAATGAGCAACGCCTCACCGTGCAGGTCTGCTTTACCTCCGGCCTGCTGCTCACCGGGACCCTTTATCTCGTTCGCGCCGAAGACATCCCCCGTGGCATCGTTATCCTGACCCTGATTCTGGTCACAGTTTCCCTGAGCCTGCGGCGCCTCATCTACCGCACCTTGCTGTACCGCAGATTCGAGCGTGGACAGGAAACTCGCAACGTCCTCATCATTGGCACCGGGCCCGAAGCACACGCCCTCCGTCATCACCTCGAGAGCATCCGCCACCTCGGCTATACCTTCAAAGGCTTCATTGAATTCCCCGGCGTCTCCCCGCACATGATGTCCTCCAGCGGCGACGTCGTTGGCACTCTTGACACGCTCTTCCAGCACGCCCGAAAGCAGTTTGTTGACGAAATCTTTTTCACCACTCCGTGCGAGCGAGGCATCGTTCAGGATGTCCTCGAAAAATCCCGCATGCACGGCGTCGATCTGCGCGTCGTTCCCGATCTCTACAATGGCCTCGCCTGGAACAGCCCAATCGAGTACATCGGTCAGTTTCCGACCATTCCTCTCCATCGCGGCCAGGTTCCCGAACTCGGCTTCATGTTCAAGCGTGTGCTCGATATCTTCTTTTCCGTCGTCTTGATTCTGTTTCTCTCACCTTTTCTGCTGGCTATCGCCATCGCCATCAAACTTGAATCCCATGGGCCCGTGTTCTACGCCTCCGAACGAATCGGCAAGAAGGGACGCGTATTCCGCTGCTTCAAGTTTCGTACCATGGTGCGCGATGCGGAACAGCGCCGCACGGAAATCATGCACATGAACGAGCGCGACGGCGTCCTCTTTAAGATCACCAACGATCCGCGCATCACCCGACTCGGCCGTATTCTGCGCAAGTACTCCCTGGATGAGTTGCCGCAATTCTTCAATGTTCTCCGGGGTGACATGAGCGTCGTTGGGCCACGTCCCCCCATTGCCAGTGAAGTCATGGAGTACCAGCCCAGCCACCTCCGCCGCCTCGATGTCAACCCGGGCGTCACCGGTCTCTGGCAGGTCCAGGGCCGCCAGGATCCCTCGTTTGACAGCTACGTCTCCCTCGACGTGACCTATATCGAGAACTGGAGCCTCTGGCTCGATATCAAGATCATTCTCCGCACCATCGGCGTCGTCTTCTCCGGCACCGGCGCCTAAGCCCGAGAAACACAAAACTTAAGCTCACCCGCAAACCTGAAACACACTCGCTAACCTGCTGACTTGCGAAACCAACACAAAGCAAAATCCCTAGTCCCCGATCCCTGCTCCCTGTTCTTTCTGCCCTCTGCTTTAAACTGGATATGTGAACATCGCGCTGGCCCAGATCAACCCCACGGTCGGGGATTTCACCGGCAATCTCGAAAAAATCGTTGCTGTCACCCGTCGTGCCGCCGACCAAGGCGCTCGCCTGGCTGTCTTTTCCGAACTGGCTATCTGCGGCTATCCCCCCGCCGACTTCCTCGAAAAACCAAGCTTCCTCGCGCGCTGCCGCGAAGCTGTAGGCGAGCTCGCCGCAGCCACGCGTGACCTGCCCACCGCTCTCGTTGCAGGCGTCGCTTTGCCCGCCCCGCCCGACGCCGGAAAGCCCGCCGTCAACGCTGCTGTCCTTCTCGATCGAGGCGATGTTCTGCTCGAACAACACAAGCGCCTGCTGCCCTTCTACGACGTCTTCGACGAGCAACGCTACTTCCTCCCCTCGAGCCGCCAGCAGGTCGTCGCGCTCGATGGTCTGCGCCTCGCTATCTCCATCTGCGAAGATGCCTGGAACGATAAGAATTTCTGGCCGCGACGCCTCTACTCCTTTGATCCGCTGGAAGACCTGGTGCGCCAGCACCCAGCCATCCACATCAACCTTTCTTCCTCGCCCTTTTGGCACTCCAAGCGCAAACTACGCCATCAGATGCTTGCAGCCATTGCCCATCGCGACCGGATACCCGTCATCATGTGCAACCAGGTCGGAGGCAACGACAGCCTCATCTTCGATGGCTCCTCCATCGCGTTCAACGCGCACGGCGACCTCATCGCGCAGGCAAAATCCTTTGAAGAAGATCTTGTCATCATCGATCCGTTCCAGGCGGAGGCAATCCCCATTCCGCCCGATGACGACACGGAGGCTGCCTATCGCGCTCTTGTCCTTGGAACGCGCGACTACGTCCGCAAATGCGGCTTCAGTAAAGTCCTCATCGCCCTGAGCGGTGGGATCGATTCTGCTTTGGTCGCCGCTATCGCTGCAGATGCCCTCGGCAAGGAGAATGTTCTTTGCATTGGCATGCCCAGCCCCTACTCCTCGCAGGGCTCCATCGACGACAGCCGCGCACTTGCCGCCAATCTCGGCATCCGCTTCGAGATCATCGGAATCAGTGAACTTTTCCATCAGTACGCGAACGCTCTGGACCCGCTCTTCCAAGGCACTAAGCCAGGCCTTGCTGAAGAAAACCTGCAAGCGCGCATCCGAGGCAACCTGCTCATGGCGCTCTCCAACAAGTTCGGTTCACTGGTGCTCACCACCGGCAACAAATCCGAAATGGCCGTCGGATACTGCACCCTCTACGGCGATATGGTCGGCGCGCTCGCCGTCATTGGCGACCTCATCAAGACCCGCGTCTATGCCATCTGCCGCTGGCTCAATCGCGATCGTGAAATCATCCCGCCGTCGATCATCGGGAAACCTCCTTCCGCCGAACTGCGTCCCGGTCAGAAAGATACGGATTCATTGCCGCCCTATGAGACCCTCGACCCCATCCTTGAGGCCTACGTCGAGCGCTATGAAACGCCGGAATGCATCGCCCAGAAGAACGGTTTTCCTCTCGAACTCGTCCAACAGGTGGTGCACCTGGTGGAACGCTCAGAATACAAACGCCAGCAGGCCGCCCCTGTTTTAAAGGTCACTTCGAAGTCCTTTGGCATGGGTCGTCGCTTTCCCATCGCCGTCAAAGTGCAGGTATAAGCTAAAGGTCGGGAATCTTCCCGCCTCCGAAGGAGAATTTCGCTTGATTCGTAACTCCGCACGACTGGCCGCTGCAGTGACTTTGGCCGTTCTTTTCTCTCCCGTCCACCATGCCTTTGCGCAGGACCAGACTCCCGCCGCGCCTGCTCCCGATGCGGCTCCCGCAGCTCCCGCTGCTGCTCCCAAGTTTCCGGCGCCCGATCCGGGCGACTTTACCGCCGATGGTCCTACGAAGGATGTCGTCAACGCCTTTATGCAGGCCAATCTCGGCTTCGACCCCAACGCCATGTGGCAGGTTCAGGCCATCCAGAAGACGCAGATCACCGGCATGAGCAAGGTTATCGTTTTCATCGGTGACAAAAGCGGCAAGCAACAACCCTATCGCCTTGCTTTCCTCACCACCCCGGATCAGAAACACATCATTGTGGGCGAGAGGATCATTCCATTCGGCGAACATCCTTTTGCCGACCAACGCGTCCTGCTCCAGCAACGCGCGGATGGCCCTTTCCGTGGCTCGCCTTCCAAGGACCTCGAACTGGTCGAATTCGCCGACTTCCAGTGCCCGCACTGCAAAGAGGCGCAAGCCAACATGGATAAGCTCGCTGTCGATTTTCCCAAGGCCCGTATCGTCTTCCAGAACGATCCGCTCGCATCGATCCATCCTCAATCTGTAATCGCAGCGTCGTATGGTACCTGTGTTGCGAAACAGGCAGGCAGCACTGCCTTCTTCCAGTTCGCATCCGCGGTGTTTGACGGGCAGGATGGCCTGGGAACTGCCGATGGCGCAACCCTCACCCTGAACAGCGCTGCCACCAAGGCCGGACTTGATCCCGCAAAGGTCGCTGCCTGCGCAGCAACGCCAGAAACCAAGGCCGCCGTTGAATCTTCAGTCAAGCTCAGCAAGGACCTCGACATCTCCTCGGTGCCGACCCTGGTCATCAACGGTCGCGAAGTTCCAGCAAACACGCCCTACGACGCCCTGAAGCAAATCATCGAATTCCAGGCCAAGCTAGACAACGTCACCCCGTAGTCGTTGATTCCTCGGTTGGCTCCGGCGCGGTTGGATCGTTACATCAGCCGGTGCTCATGCATCAGGGCCTGGAAAAACTTGCAAACACCAGATTCTGTAACAGGTGAATTCTGTACCGGCTGAGTTTTGTAATAGGGCACGACTTAAGTCGTGCCGAAAACGCCGCAAAAAGACTTTGGGGCTTTAGTCCCCTGAGGGAACTGCGCAAATACAAAAGGCCCCGAGGGATATCCATCTTCCCCGGGGCCTTCGTTTCTCCTTACGCGCTCTACGGCGTTTGTCCCCGCTCGATCCGTATCATCGGCGAATGTCCTGCGGCCTGTGTCCCGCGAATCACGTGCGGTGTAACGATGATCAGCAGGCTCGCATAGTTCTTCTGCACATCCGTACTGGTGATATTGTTCAACCCCGGAATCTCCGTCAGCCCCGGCAGCCCGCTCAGTGCACGGCTCTCTTCCTTGTCTACCTCGCTCACCAGCACCACGCCCGAGCCATCCTTCAGGGTCGCCACGCCCGAATAGCTGCGATTGTTCAGAATGGGCAAGCCATTTATCGACGATCCGGCCAGAGCCGTAATCTTCAAATCCATGGTCAGCGCCACTTCACCGTTGCGAATCACCCGCGGCGTAGCCTTGAACGTGAGCCCGAGATCCTGGTATTCCACCTGCGGAATAGTCTGGGATCCCGAATTCAGTTGCGAGAGCAGGGAACTCAAGCTCCCTGAAGTCCCCGCCGTTGTCAGTCCCGGAATAACAACACCCGAAGTGCCCAGGTTCGAATATTGCGACGTCTCGATCGGATAGCGCGATCCGCTCTTGATCGTACCCTCCTCGCCATCGCCTAAGTGCAACTGGACTTGGTCCAGTTCGCGCGATTCCGAGGAATTCACATTGAGATTCAACGTTACAGGCGGCAGCGACAATCCGGTCAACGTCAACCCACCGCCAAACAGCGCGATACCGTTCTGAAATAGCGAACTCGAAACCTGCCCCGATGCCAGCAAGATTCCCAGAATCGCCAGCGTATCCCCCGGCGCTGCCAGACCCGACGCGATGATCTGTTGCACCAGCGCCTGGTTCTGATTCAGAATCGACTGCTCTTCGGTGTACACGTTGAAGGCCGTAATCTGCTGCGGAGGTTGCACTCCCGTATTGCGCTGATTGGTGTGAGCCAGTTGAATCAGCCGCACATCCAGCAGAACCTGGCTTCGTCCATCCAGCAGCTCGCGCAACGTCTCGTTGAATGCGTTCAGCTTGTCAGTCGTCGCGCGAATGGTCAGCGTTCCTCCAGTCTGCTGCACCGCGACCTGCTGCACCTGAAAAACGGTCTTGGCCAGGGTCCCGACCTCGGTCATATCCGCCGTCGACAGCCCGCCGAGATAGACCGTCTCAAACTCCTCCCGCATATACTGCTGCCGGTTATCGCGCGTGTCCTTCGCCACCAGCGCGCGGTGCGCATCCAGCGGTACCGTAAACGAATCGGTCACCAGGCTCACGGCTTGGGCTGCTTGGCCAAAGGTAGCGTCGTCCATGTCGAACCGCACTTGCGGCCCCGTTACGCTCTGATCGACCGACGCCTCGATTCCATACGATCGATACACCGTCTGAATCACCGTGCGACGGTCCGTCTTCAGATGAAAACTGTGCGTGCCCGCGGTCGGCGCAAGCGTGGGAGCCGGACCCAGCGAATTTACCCCTTGGTCGTAGATAGGCTTCACGCGCTCCGCCGCCGCATCCGCAGCCATCTCGTCGAGATGTTGAGCGACTTCGATATTGTGCGGATCGAGCTTCGCGGCTTTCTCCAGTGCAGCCTGCTCTGCCGTCTTGTCCCCGCGTATGCGTGCCTTCGCCGCCGTTTGGATCAGTTCCGTGACCTCGTGACTGCGTGCAATCACTGTCGCGGCGGCATAGTTGGGATTTTCCGGGTCCAGTTCCACCGCTTCCTGGTAATCGCGCAACGCCGCATCATACTGCTGCTTCTCGAAGAGCTTCGATGCCTGGAGAAAAAGCTTCGTCGCGCGTCGGCGATCTTTGTTCGTAACGGTCTTCGGCGAAACCTTGTCCTTCTCGCTCGGAGCGTTACTCGCTGCGCCCTGCGGAACGCTCGAAGGCGCTTGTGCCGGCGCCTGTGTCTGCTGTGCCCCGGCCAACGCCGTCGCGAGCGACATCGCAATCATCGCAGCAAACTCCGCGCGCACTTTTCTCATGCCGAGTCCCGTGTCGCGCGAAGCAGGTCGGCAAGCGTCGTCGTGCAGGCCTCCGGCTTGTGTTCCAACAACTCATCGAAGGAGAAATGTCCGGTGGCCACTGCAATCACCGGCAGCCCGTTTGCATGTGCGGCTTCAATATCCCGCGGTGTGTCTCCAACCACGCAAATACTTGCCTCGGCGCCCGCCAGTTCGCGTGCCTTCGCCGCGGCATGCCCAATCAACTCCGACCGAACGGGGAAGTGATCGCTGAATCCGCCGAAGCGAAACCACTCGCGCAAACCCGCGCGCTCTATCTTGATCCAGCCGATCATCTCCAGGTTTCCGGTGGCCACGCCCAGCGTCGCACCGCGTTCGGCCAGGTACTGCAGCGTCTCTTCAACCCCTGGCATCAGGATTGGCTGCAACTCGTGCCGCCGGTCCGCTACGTTTTGACACATGCATCTGAGAATCGCCGCCATCTGCGGCTCAAGCACTTCCGCCGGAACCCCTGCTAGTGCGCAAGCCTCGCGGACGATCGAAGTATCGGTATTTCCGGCCAGCGACACGCCCTCCAGCGAAACTTCGATTCCGATCACTTCGCGTACCGACGAAGGAAGGCTGTCCATATGTACGCGGTCGCGGCTCCGCAAAAGCGTGCCGTCGATGTCGAACAAGTATGCGTCCTGCGCATCCCAGGCAAATTCGCCTTCAATCGCGGTCCGCGCTTCGTTGTTCTGTTGAGTTGTCTGCATGCCGATGCGGAGCTTGCTTAGCCCTGGCGGATGCCCTGGCGTGTCGCTCCAAATATAGGACGTTCGCTGCGTGGTGGACGCTTGAGCCCGGCGCGGATTTCTGCCAGGCTGATGCCCAGTTCAGCCATCGTGCGGCTGAGCGTGTTCCGGTGAATACCCAGCTCTTCTGCAGCCTTACACTGGTTCCCCTTGTTGGCTGCCAGCACTTCGCGCAGATACTGCCTTTTAAACTCTTTTACGGCATCCTCATAGCGAATACCGGTGGAATGCATCTGTGTTACCAGGCTGTCCAGGTCTCGTCTCACGTCACCCTCTTGCTCTACTAGATTGCCACAACCCGCAGGCTTCAGCCCGCGAAAAATTATTTGCTCTTTTCTTCGTGAATCAATTGCTGCGATTCCGATTCGAGCGTATGCAATTCGTTGCGTATGCGATCCGACAGACGCGACGGGGTAACGCGAATGCTCACATGGAGTGCACCGAAGAAATACCTCGGTAACCTCGCCTCAGTCAACCACACAGTCTGCGGAAAAAACGCCACCGTAACAAGGATGCACACCAGCACGAAGACCAGGCCCTCTACGAAACCGAAGAGCCCGCCCGCCAACCGGTCCAGGCACCCCAGCCCCACTTTCTCAAATACCTTGGCCAGCAGCGAACCGACAATAGCCGCCACCACCATCACCAGCAGCGCAATCACCACGAAGGCGATGGCATCGGCCACTTCGACCGAATGAATCACCACCTTCAGCACGGCCGCGAGGCGCCAGTAGTTCCACGCCGCCAACGCCAGCCCCAGCACTAGACCAGCCAACGAGAAGGCAGACCGGAAAAACCCGCGCGCAATGCCTGCCAGCACCGACGCCGCCAACACCACCACAATGATCCAATCGACGAGCGTCATGCCATCCATCGTTCAAACCCTAACGTCGAGATCCCGACCCGTCAACCGCCGAAATGCCTCAAGGTATTTATCGAGTGTACGCTCTGCCACGTCATCGGGAAGACTAGGTGCGGGGGCCTGTTTGTTCCATCGAATGCTCTCCAGGTAATCGCGCACAAATTGTTTGTCAAAACTCGGTTGTGCCCCACCCGGCTTCCACGCCGACGCCTCCCAGAAACGCGACGAATCCGGCGTCAATACCTCATCGGCCAGCACGATTCCATCCTGCGTTTTGCCAAACTCAAACTTCGTGTCCGCCAGGATCAATCCGCGCGATTCAGCATGCTTGCTGGCCTTGTCATAAATTGCCAGTGTCAACCGGCTCAGTTCCCGCGCCGCATCTGCGCCCACTGCTTTCTCTACGGCCGGGAACGAAATGTTCTCGTCATGGGTTCCGTCCTGGCTCTTGGTCGATGGGGTAAACAGCGGCTTCGGCAATCGCGATCCGTCCTGCAATCCTGCGGGCAGCTTGATCCCGCACACCGAACCGCTCGTCTTGTATTCTTTCCACCCCGACCCTGCAATATATCCCCGCGCCACACACTCAACCGGAAACATCCGTGCCCGCTTCACCAGCATCGACCGGCCCTCAAGCTGGTCGGCGTACTTGTGCAGTTCCGCTGGAAAGTCCACGACCTTCGTCGCAATCAGGTGATTCGGCGCAATGTCCTGCACCAGCTCGAACCAGAACAGTGAAATCTGGGTCAGGATCTTGCCCTTGCCCGGAATCCCTGTGCCCAGCACATGATCGAATGCCGAAATGCGATCCGTCGCTACCATCAGCAAGGCATCGCCCACGGCATATAAGTCGCGCACCTTGCCGCGGCCGATCAGCGGAGTGGTGCCCAAATCTGTCTTCAAAAGTGCTGTCATGGAGGGGCTTACCTCGGCGCCGTGAATCTCCGATTTTCTTGCCCGCGCCTCGCTTTGTCAAACCCGCTCAGTCCCACAAGTTAGCTGCACGAAAACCAAATCGAGATCTCTCCGCGTTTCCCACAATGCCCTGTGACGGTCATCACGGAGCTAAAGAGGAAGTTGGGCGAAACTTCATTTGTCACCAAGGTTCGGGAGTAAGTAAGAAAACTCCTTTGAGCCGGGAGGCACGAGGCAGCAGTGGAAAGGGGAAGCCGCGGCTAGCTTCGTTTTATTGGGATCGCCAGTAGCCGCGTACTACCGACCTCCAGTGCCGGCTACTGGTCCCCGTCTTCATCTTGTGATTTTCCAAAACAAGCGCCTCCGAAGTGAAGTTTTCCTTCGGGGGCGATTTTTTGTCCCTCATACTACCTTGAAACGCCTTAACAGCGTGTTCACCGCAATAATCGATGCGCTACCCTCTTCGCGCTACCGTGGATTTTGCCTCGTCCATTGAATGCACTCGCTATAATTCAACAAATCCATTGAGAGGCCAACCCATGGGCTTGAAGAGATTCCTCGCCGTAGTCTCCTTTGTCGTTGCCTTAACCGTCTCATGCCTGGCTCAGTCGTTGCCTGCAGGCGTGCAGAAGGTTACCTCCATCGAAGGTGTGACGGAATACGCCTTCCCCAATGGCCTCCACGTCCTCCTGTTCCCTGACAACTCCAAGCCCAAGATCACGGTCAACGTTGTCTATAAAGTCGGTTCGCGCAACGAAGGCTACGGCGAAACCGGCATGGCGCACCTGCTTGAACACATGACCTTCAAAAGCTCCACCAGCGGTCGCGAGCTCTTTAAGGAACTCACTGACAGAGCCGGCGGGAACTTCAACGGCACCACCAACTACGACCAGACCATGTACTTCGAAACCTTCAATGCCAGCGACGAAAACCTCCACTGGGCCTTGGATCTCGAATCCGATCGCATGGTTCGCATGACCATGCAGAAGAAGGATCTCGATAGCGAGATGACGGTCGTGCGCAACGAAATGGAAGCTGGCGAAAACAGCCCCGTGGAAGTCCTCGAGGAGCGCGTCCTCGCCGCTGCATACAACTTCCACAACTACGGCAAAACCGTCATCGGCAACCGCACTGACGTCGAGCGCGTTCCCGTCGAAAACCTGGCGGTCTTCTACAAGAAGTATTACCAGCCCGATAACGCCGACCTCATCATCGCTGGCCAATTCGATGAGTCCAAAGCCCTGGCCATGGTTGCCCAAACCCTTGGCGCCATTCCCAGGCCCGATCGCGTGCTCAAGCAGCCCTACACATCCGAACCCACCCAGGAAGGCGAGCGATCCGTCATCCTGCGACGCGTCGGCAATATCCAGGCTGTCATAGCGGCATACCATATTCCCGCGGCTCTGCATCCCGATGCGGCTCCCCTTCAAGTCGCCGCCCAGATTCTCGGCGCAAACCAAACCGGCCGCCTCTATAAGGAACTCGTCGACACCAAGAAGGCAGTCTCAGTCTTCATGTATGCCAACAATATGCACGACCCAGGCTTTTCGCTGGCATTTGCGCAACTCAAATCCGACCAGTCCATCGACGACGCCAGGGAAACGCTCCTCAAAGTTGTCGAGGGCCTGTCCACCACTCCGCCCACCCAGGAAGAAGTTGATCGTGCCAAGGGCCGAATCCAGAAGAACATCGAACTCGCCCTCACCAACTCCCAGACCGTTTCCCTCATGCTGGGTGGCTACATCGGTGATGGCGATTGGCGAGTTATGTTCCTCATCCGTGATGAAGTCGCCAAGGTCACTCCGGACGAAGTGACGCGCGTTGCCAAGGCTTACCTCAAATCTTCCAACCGCACTCTTGGCGAATTCATTCCTACCTCCGCGCCCGATCGCGCCGAAATTCCCGCCACCCCCGACCCCGCTGAAGTCTTTAAGGACTACAAGGGCGGCGCCGCCATCCAGCAGGGCGAGGCTTTCGATCCCACTCCGCAGAACATCGAGGCCCGCGTCATCCGCGCCAAATTGCCCAACGGCATGAAACTCGTCATGTTCCCCAAAAAGACCCGGGGTGGTACCGTGGTAGCCCGCATCAACATCCACTTCGGCGACGAGAAGTCCCTCTTCGGCAAAAGCACCCAGGCTGCGGTGGCTGGCTCGCTTCTGATGCGCGGCACAAAAAGCAAAAATCGTCAGCAGATCCAGGACGAAACCGATCGCCTGAAGGCGCAGATCAGCGTTAACGGCGGCGCGACCGAGGCCACTGCCAGCGTCCGCACCCTCGAAGCCAATCTCGCCGACTCCCTTCGCCTCGTTCGCGAACTCCTCCGCGAGTCCTCATTCCCCGAGACGGAATTCGAGCAGATCCGCCAGCAGCGCATCGCCAATGCCGAAGCAGGCAAAACCGAGCCCAACAACCTCGCCTCCATCGATCTCTCCCGTCACCTGAATTCTGAGTATCCGCGCGGCCACGTCCACTATGTCCCCACACTCGACGAACAGATCGAAGACAACAGGAAAATCACAATCGAGGACGTACGCGCGTTTTATCAAAAGTTCTATGGACCCGGCGACGGCGAAATTGTGCTCAGCGGCCAATTCGATCCCGATCAGATGCGCAAGCTCGTCACCGAACTCTTCGGCGACTGGAAGAGTCCCAGCCCCTACCAGCGCGTCCCCGACCCTTATGCCAAGGTCGACGCCGTCAATCACAAGATCGAAACGCCCGATAAGCAGAACGGGCTCTTCCTTACCGGAATGCCTTTCAAGATGAAAGACACCGATCCCGACTATCCGGCACTTACCATCGCCGGCATGGTCTTCGGCGGCACACCCAATTCACGCATCTTCCGCCGCATTCGCGTCAAGGATGGTCTGAGCTACGGCGCCGGTGCGCAATTCCAGATTCCTACCGAAGACGATTCTGCCGTGCTCAGCGGATACGCCATTGCCGCACCGCAGAACATGCCCAAAGTGGAATCCGACTTCAATGAGGAGCTTGCTCTCGCACTCAAAGATGGATTCACCGCAGATGAGGTCGAGAAGGCCAAGAAAACCTGGCTCGATGATCGAACCGTGCAGCGCTCTGAAGAGAGCTCTATTGCGTCGCTCCTCATCAACCGTGAGTATTGGGGCCGCACCATGCAGTGGGACGCGAAACTGGAAGCTGCCGTCGCCTCGCTAACCCCGCAGCAAGTCAACGACGCCTTCAAACATCACGTCGACCCCACCGGCATCACCATCGTCAAAGCCGGCGATTTCAAAAAAGTGGGCGCCTACTAATAGCGCCAATCCTCAAACACCAGATCATTCGCGTCGGTCGCTATCAACCTGGGTATCCCCAACCTGGGTGCCCCAGGTCTCCTCTTGAGACCTGGGAGACTTTCTCAATCATTGAATTACGCCGGGTGCCCCATCCTTGCGACGTATTTGTCGCAAGGGTGGGAAAGCGCGAACCTTAATCACGTTTCGACCATTCGATTACCCGCCAAACCGCTTCGGAGAAAACAGTCCAATCGGATACGCCGTCGATCCATGAATCGCCAGATCCGCCAGGATCTCCCCAACCACACTCGCAAACTTGAACCCATGTCCCGAAAACCCGCACGCGATCGAGCACGACGAGAACTGCGGGTGCTTCCCAATCACAAAATGCTCATCGGGTGTCATCGTGTAAAGGCACGTCTTCGCACGCACTACTTCGCCATCCAGGGCAGGCATCCGCACCTTCAGTCGATCAATAATTCCCCGCAAATCCGTCTCGTGAATCTCGCGATCGACGGTCTCAGGCGTGCATCCCCCATCGCTGCCGTGAATGGCCGTCTTGATCCCACCCGCTGGCCCATCCATCGCCGGAAAACCATACCCGGGATATCCGCCCTCGGGGTCCTCGCAGAGGAACACCGGGAATCTCTCCGGCAAGAACGGTCCCACGCCGGTCATCGGCTGAATCCACGCCATCACCTGCCGCGTCACGCGCAATGGAAAAGTCCCCTGCATCGTCGCATTCGCCCAAGGCCCCGCCGCAATCACAAGATGCCCGGCGTCGTATGAACCTTTGCTGGTCCGAACCTCCACCCGATCTGCCTCCGCATTCCACGAGAGAACCTTCTCCTCGAACCGAAGCTCAGCACCAGCTCTCGATGCCAGCAAGAGCTGAGCCCGAATGCATTCTTCAGGAAACAGATATCCCGCGTTCGTCTCATACACCGCAACATCGCTGGGCAGCGGAACCACAACAGGGAAGCGCTCGTTGATCTCCCGTCCTTCCAGAACCTCGAAGGGAATCGAATGCTGTTGTGAGGCAGCAATCGTGCGCTTCACCAGTTCGCCGTCCCGCGAACCGACATTCAAGCCTCCCGTGATGTGCAGCAAACCGGTGCCAGTATCTCTCTCAATTCGCCGCCACAACTCATAGGCTCGCAGTACGAGAGGAATGTAATTGGGACTCTCAAAGTAAGCCTGGCGAATCATGCGCGACCCGCCGTGCGAAGATCCCTGGTCGTGCGCCGCCGTGAACTGCTCGATCCCCAGAACGCGCTTGCCCCGCTCCGCAAGATGCTGCGCAGCCGCGCTCCCCATCGCTCCAAGCCCAAGAACGATTACGTCGTAAGCCATTCAGCTCTATTCTGAGAGTCTCAGTTCTGGTACTTCCAGTTCCGCTGCTTGCCCTCGCTGATCCACTCGATTGCGGTCTCGATCCGCTTGTCTCGCGTCTCCGGCCGCTTGGCGTCCGCAATCCACTCTACGTATTCCTTCTTGCAACTGGGGCTGAAAGCCGCGAATACCGCCGCCGCCTTCTTGCTGGTCTTCAGTGCCTTCGCGAACTCTGGCGGCGGCTCGACCGGCGGCGCTGGAGCTTTCACCACCTTTTGCCGAGCCGCAATCGGACTGGTGTACTCGCCCTTGTCGATAAACGCGACCGCCTGCTTCAAAACGCCGAGCATTTCCTTCTTCGGTGGAAGGTCATTCACGCTGGTCAAGCGGCCAAGCGAGCCCATGGCGCCGGGTTTCAGAACCTTCATCTCGCGCAGCACGGCAGAAATTTCTTCACCCCAGAAGCCCCAACTGCAATGCTCGTTGAATGCCGACATGTTCCCAACAATGGCGCCCTTGTATTCGAAAAATGGCCGGCTCCACTTCATCGTTTCCACAACTCCGGGACAAGCCTGTGAACCAGTTCGCGAATCTGGAAAAGAATAGGCTGTGCGAACGGTTTCGCCTTCGCAATGTAAGCATCGACGCGCGGATCAAAGGAAGAAGTTGGGTTCACTGTCCACTCCTGAATGGATTGCAAAACAGTGTAACCTGCCCGAATCAGGCACAGAATTGGGTGCCCCATCCTTGCGACATATTTGTTTTTGTCGCAAGCGTGGGATAGCACAACACTCACCCTTGCACACGGTGCCGGGTGCCCCAGAGCCGCCAAAGCAAAGTCGAAGGGTCTCGATTTTGAGATCTGGGAGGGATGCACCGGATCGAAACTGAGTGGGTGCCCCATCCATGACGCAGTTTCATCGCATCATGGGTGGGAAAGCATAGACCTCATCAAATGTGTTGCGATCGGTCCTGTGCATCGGCGCTCTACGCGGTAGCCCGTTGCTGCTCCTGCCCGCCCAGCTTCACACTGATTACCTTCGACACGCCCGGCTCCTGCATGGTCACGCCATAGATCATGTCCGCGGCATGCATCATCCGTTTCGAGTGTGTTACTAGCAGGAACTGCGTCTCCTTGCTGAGTGAGTGCAGCAGGTCGGCCAGCCGTCCCACATTCGTCTCATCCAGCGCTGCGTCCACTTCGTCCAGCACGCAGAAGGGACTCGGCTGGAACTGGAAGATACCTACCAGCAGCGCCAGCGCCGTCAGTGCCTTCTCACCGCCCGAGAGCAGCAGCACATTTTGCAGCTTTTTGCCCGGAGGCGAAGCCACAATTTCCAATCCGCTCTCCGCCTGGTTCTCCACATCTGTCAACCGCAGGAATGCCTGCCCGCCGTGGAACAGACGCGTGAACACCTGCCCGAAGTTCTCATTGATGCGCGCAAACGCCTCGTCAAACTTCGTCCGCGAAATCTGGTCGATCTCCTTGATCGTCTCCTGCGTGTTCTCGATCGAATCGATCAAGTCCCTTCGTTGTGTCTCAAGGAAGCTGTGCCGGTCCGCCGTCTCTTTGTATTCCTCCAGCGCCATCATGTTCACTGGACCCATCTGCTCGATCTTCTGGCGAAGTGTCCGGCAAGTCTCTTCTTCAACCGCCAGCATCTCATCGGCGATGCGAACAATCTCTGCATCTGCGCGCAGAGTAGCCGCCTCTACGTTCACTTCCGTCAGGCAGCTTCCTTCCAGGTATTCCAGGTCCGACCGCAACTTGGCCACCTGGCTCGACCGGCCGCTACGATCCTCGCGCAACTGGTCCAGCGCTGCACGCGCCGCTTTTAACTCCGTTTCCAATGCAGCCAGTCGATGCCGCAATTCCAGCGCCTGTGCGGCGATCGACTCGGCTTGTACCAGCGCTTCGGCCTTCAGCGTCGTTAACTCCTGCTCCCGCAACGCAAGTTCCGCACTTTCCTTGATGCGCTGCTCGCGCTCCGCTTCCGCCGCCGAGCGCTGCTGCTCAATCGCCAGCACCCGCCGCTCCAGATCGGCATGCAACCGATCGATCCGCTGGAACGCCGTCTCCGCGCCCCGGCGTCGCTCTTCCAGGCCCGCCAGCTCTGCTGTCAACTTCGCAGCTTCATGCTGCAGGGTCTCGCGCGTCTGCCGCATTGTGGCAAGCTTGTTCTGCTGCTCATCCAGCGTCACCTCGGCCGTCGTGCGTTCCGCTTCCAGCCGCACCGCCTCTTCGCGCTTCTGCTCGATCACCACGTGCTTGGCGTCGCGCGCTTCCTTGTTCCGCTCCGCCTGCAGTATCCACTCCTGCAACCGCCGCTCAATCCGCTGCGCCTCGTTCTCCATCTGCTTCAGCGCCGCGCCCTGGTCGGCCGCATCGCGTTCCGCCTGCCGCCGCTCTTCGCTCCGTGTTTCAAGCAGCGAAGTCAACTCCTCGATCTGCTTCGTCAGCGTCGCCGCTTCCAACTCTGCCTTCCCAAGATCCCGCTCCAGCAGTCCAAGACGCATCTCGGTTTCGCGCAGTTCACGCTTTAGCACCAGCGGTCCGGCGCTCGCCGGCTTGCCGCCCGTTACCGTCGCATTGTGGAAACACTCGCCCCCTGGCGTCAGGAAGTACGCATGCGTGTGCTCATTCGCCATGCTCTGCGCCAACGCCGCCGTCTCCACCAGATAGCCATCGCGCAGCTTCGGAAGAATGGTTTCCAGCGATCGACCAAATCCGTTTAATACGCGCACCGCATCTTTCAGCGGCGTCACGCCAGGCCCAGCGATCGTGTCCGCCGCGTCATTAAACAGGCCCGCCTGCGCACTATCGTGAATCAAGAATGTTGCACGCCCGTCGACGCCTGACTTCAGCACGCGCACTCCTTCCTCGGCCGCATGCCAGCTCTTCACAACGACATAATTCAATTCATCGCGCAGAAACTCGTCGACCACCCCCTCGTGCTCGCCGCTCACTTCGATAAAGTCCGCCAGCGTGCCCACCGGCGTCGAACCATTCTGCAGCGCGCCCGGTTTCAGCAGACGGCGAACCGTTTCGGTCGAATAGCTGTGATCCCGAATCAGCGACTCCAGCGATTCCTTCCGTCCAACTGCCGTTGCCCGTTCGCTGCGCAACTGGTTCGCCTGCGCCCTCACCGTACCTTCATCCGCACGCCGTGCCTGCAACTGCTCGCGAAGGTCCGCAATCTCGCTTTCAAGCCGCTTCAGCGTCTCCGCAGCCGACTCAAACCGCAGCCGTGCCTGCCCGCTCTGCACGCCCAGGCTCTCCTGCTCATTGCGTGCCTGGCTCATCTCCGCATTCAGCCGCTCGGCCTCGCGCTCCAGTGCCGCAAGGCTCTCCTCCGCCTGCGCAGTGCTGTTCCGTGCATTGCCCGCCAGCGTCAACAAGTGCATCGCGTGCCGACGATCCGCTTCGAGCTTCCGCTCCGCGTTGAAGACCTCGTCTGCCGCCGACCGCGCTTCGTGCTGCCGCTCTTCCACTTTTTCGTGGAAGGCCCGAGCTTCTCCCGCCGCCGTCTCCAGAAACGCTCGCTGCTGTTCGCGTTCCTCGGCTATTCCGCCTAGTTGCGTCCGCGTCTGCTCCAACTCACCCGCCGCAGCCGCAAGCCGCGCCTCGAGTTCCATCACCCGCTCCGCATTGCTGCGTTCCCGTGCTGCCGCACGCTCCAACTCCACAGCCGCGCTGTTGGCCCTGTTCTGTGCATCCTGACCTTCGCGATCGAGCTCATATCCGCGCTCCGTTAGCGAGTGCTGGTTCGCCTCCATCGTTCCAATTTCCGCAGCGCCACTCGCAATCTTCTCGGCAATTGCGGCAATCTCTTGATCCAGCCGAGCCTGCTCCGCATCCATCAGCGTCATGCGGCTCGCCAGCACCACGCGAAGACGTCCGCGCAGCTCGTCGCGCACCTGTGCAAACCGCTCTGCCTTCGACGCCTGCCGCTTCAGACTGTTCATCTGCCGCGTAACTTCCTCAAAAATGTCGTCAACGCGCGCCAGGTTCTGCTTCGCGCTCTCCAGCCGCAGTTCCGCTAGCCGCTTCTTCGTCTTGAAGCGCGTTATCCCTGCCGCCTCTTCGATAATCGCGCGCCGGTCATGCGGCTTCGAACTCAGCAACTGCCCGATCCGCTCCTGACCGATAATCGCGTAGCTTTCCGGCCCCAGGCCGGTTCCCATAAAAATGTCCTGGATATCGCGCAGCCTGCACAGCTTCCCATTCAGCAGGTATTCGCTCTCGCCCGTCCGGAACAGCCGCCGCGTAATGACAACCTCGCCTTTCTGCGGCGTCCGGTTGAATTTCCTGCGGCGAATCTTCAACATCACTGGTTGCGGTCCGCCCGTGCTCGCCTGAATCCCACCTTCCGCCATAGGCAGCGCTGCCGCCTGAACGCCGCCGTCTGAACTACCTTCATCCTCGTCCAGAACCTGCCCGGGCTGCTCAGATGCAATAATCTCCTCGGCTTCTGCAGCCTTTTGCTTGCGCAGTTCGTTCTCATCCCAATCCGCCGGACCATCGTGGTCCACCACCACATCCGGCTCTACAGGAATCGGTCCCTCATACGCCTCCGGATCCACCATCGTGATGGTCACTTCGGCCATCCCCAGCGGCTTCCGTTCCCGCGTCCCGGCAAAAATCACGTCCGCCATCTGGCTTCCGCGCAGGCTCTTGGCGCTCTGCTCGCCTAGCACCCAGCTCACCCCGTCCAGGATGTTCGATTTTCCGCACCCGTTCGGCCCCACCACCACCGCAATGCCTGTTCCCGGCACGGTCAATTCCGTACGGTCGCAAAAGCTCTTGAAGCCGAGAATGTGGATTTTTTTCAGTTTCAGCATGCTCACTCCGGGTCAACGGGATACGAACGGTACAGCTTCAGCATCGGCGATCGCGGCACTCGCCGCATACGTGCCCTTTGGATAGTTCTCCGGGGTCCCCAACGATAGGTCTTCGTCGTTGGGGTGGTCCGGGGTCCCCAACGATAGGTCTTCGTCGTTGGGGTGGTTACCCTCTTCGATTACAGACTCTACGGAGCCCAAAAGTCAGGGTCAATCATGCGGAGAGGTTCTTTTGTGGATAAGGGGGTCCCGAATCCTTCTTTTCGATTATTTTAGGCTTTTTCCCGGAATCTTCCTACTTTTATTGAGTTTCTACCGAGTTTTCCACAGTCATGATGCACCAGAAATTCAGCGCGAATTTACCGGAAAACTCAGCGCTTTCCGGATCACCTTCTCGATCGCCCTGAGCGCCTGTGCCCTCGGAAATCCCGGCCTGCTCGCCAGCCGGATCGTTCTCCGCGACCTTCCCGCCAGTGGCAGCAGCACAATTCCGCGTTGCCCCAGCGACCCGGCCGCCAGTGCTGGAATCAGCGTTGACCCATATCCAGCCGCCACCAGGTTCACCAGGGTCTCCAGCGTCGCCGCCTGCATCAACCCTTGAAGCGATCCGCGCAGGTGCCCGGGACCCATCCCATGCGCTCCGTGTTTTGCTCCGCAAGCCGCGAGTGCCTGTGTCGACAGGCAGTGCCCATCCGCCAGCACCAGCAACTCATCCGTCAGCGACTCCTCGTCAACCTTCTTAGCTCCCGCAAATTTGTGATTCCGCGGCAGCGCCGCCAGCAGCGGCTCGTCAAACAACTCGATCTCCGTAATTTCCGGCGCATCCGTTTCCGTTGCCAATATCGCTGCATCCAGCCTGTGATTGCGCAACCCCTCCACAAGCGCCCGCGTCTGGTCCTCCCACAGCTCGATCGTCAATCCGGGATATTCCTGCTTCAGCGGCTTCAAAATCAGCGGCATCAAATATGGAGCCACCGTCGGAATCACGCCCAGCTTCAGCGGCCCCACCAGCGGATCTCGTGCCGCGCGCGCCACTGCCTCCATCTGCCCTGCCTCCGCAAGCGCCCGCCGCGCATGGGTCAGGATCTGGCTTCCTACGGGCGTAATATCCACGCGCTTGTTGGTACGCTCCAACAGCGTCACGCCCAACTCATCTTCAAGCTTCTTGATCTGGCTGCTCAGCGTTGGCTGACTCACGTTGCAAGCCTCTGCAGCCCGCCCAAAATGCCGATGCTCCGCAATCGCCACCAAATACCGCAATTCCTGCAAATTCATTCGGCCTCCGGAGTTTGCAGTTCACAGTTCCTAGTTCACAGTTCCTACTTCGCGGTATTGGGCGCCAATTGTGAACTAAGAACTTCGAACTATGAACTGTCTTCCCATCATAGACTCCACCAATCATCATCGTAGAAACAATTGATTTGTCGTATCGAACCCCGCGGCGATACCTTACCCTTAAATGCGACGTATTTCTCCCGGGATTCTCCCGGGGACCTCCTCCTTAACCAGCAATCTTGCACGCGACTACAGGAGACGTTATGTCTAGCGAAGCAAAGTGCCCGTTCTCGAACGGCGCAATCAAGCACACATCGGCAGGCGCAAAGGGCAACCGCGACTGGTGGCCCAATCAATTGAACCTCGGCATTCTGCATCAGAACTCCTCGCTCTCCAACCCGATGGAAAAGGAATTCGACTACGCCCAGGAGTTCAAGCAACTTGACCTGGATGCCGTGATTAAAGACCTCCATGCTGTTATGACCGATTCTCAGGATTGGTGGCCGGCTGACTTCGGCCACTACGGTCCGCTCTTCATCCGCATGGCCTGGCACTCCGCCGGCACCTACCGTATCCATGACGGTCGCGGCGGTGCAGGCCGCGGCGCACAGCGTTTCGCCCCTCTCAACAGCTGGCCCGACAACGTCAACCTCGACAAGGCCCGCCGTCTGCTCTGGCCGATCAAGCAGAAGTACGGCCGCAAAATCTCATGGGCTGACCTGATGATCCTCGCCGGCAACGTAGCTCTCGAATCGATGGGCCTCAAGACCTTTGGATTCGGCGGCGGCCGTGCCGACATCTGGGAGCCGGAGACTGACACCGATTGGGGTCCGGAGACCACGTGGCTCGGCGACCAGCGCTACAGCGGTGATCGTGAACTCGCAAACCCCCTCGCCGCCGTGCAGATGGGCCTGATCTACGTGAACCCCGAAGGCCCGAACGGCAACCCTGACCCGGTCGCCGCGGCGCGCGATATCCGCGAGACCTTTGCCCGCATGGCCATGAATGACGAAGAGACAGTAGCGCTCATCGTTGGCGGCCACACCTTCGGCAAGACGCATGGAGCCGCCCCTGCCAGTCACGTTGGTCCTGAGCCCGAGGGCACGAGCTTTGAAGAGATGGGACTCGGCTGGAAGAACAGCTTCGGTACCGGCGTCGGCGGCGACGCCATCACCAGCGGCCTTGAAGTCATCTGGTCCCAAACCCCGACCAAGTGGAGCAACAACTTCCTTCAGAATCTCTTCGGCTACGAATGGGAACTCACCAAGAGCCCGGCCGGCGCACACCAATGGAAGCCCAAAGGGAATGCCGGTGCCGCCACCGTACCCGATGCACACAACCCGTCGAAGCGGCATGCACCATCGATGCTTACCACCGACCTTGCGCTCCGGCTTGATCCGGCGTACGAGAAAATCTCGCGCGACTTCCTCGACAACCCCGCCAAGCTAGCCGACGCCTTCGCCCGCGCCTGGTTCAAGCTCACCCACCGCGACATGGGCCCGATCTCCCGCTACCTTGGCCCGCTCGTTCCCAGGGAAGAGCTGATCTGGCAGGACCCCGTCCCCGCCGTTGATCATGAACTCGTCAACGACAAGGACATTGAAGCGCTCAAGGCCAAGATCCTGGCGTCCGGCTTGTCGATTTCTCAGCTCGTCAACACCGCATGGGCTTCTGCCTCAACCTTCCGCGGCAGCGACAAGCGCGGCGGCGCGAACGGCGCACGTATCCGCCTCGAGCCCCAGAAAAACTGGGAAGTAAATCAACCGGCAGAGCTCGCCAAAGTACTCTCGAAGCTCGAAGCCATCCAGAAGGATTTCAACGCTTCGCAAAAAGGCGGCAAGAAAATCTCTCTCGCCGATCTGATTGTTCTTGCTGGTGATGCGGCCATCGAGTCTGCTGCAAAGAAAGCTGGACACGACGTCAAGGTTCCGTTCGAACCCGGTCGCACTGACGCTTCGCAACAGCAGACCGATGCCGCGTCCTTCGCCGTGCTGGAGCCAATTGCCGACGGCTTCCGCAATTACGCCCGTAAGGGAGTCGAAGAACATGCCGCGGCCTTGCTGCTCGACAAGGCGCAACTCCTCGGCCTCACCGGTCCTGAGATGACCGTCCTCATCGGCGGCATGCGTGCTTTGGGCGCCAACGTCGCACACTCGCAACATGGCGTCTTAACCAAGAAGCCTGAGACCCTGACCAACGACTTCTTCGTCAACCTGCTCGACATGGGGACGAAGTGGGCGAAGTCCGAAAAAGAAAAGGACGTCCTCGAAGGCCGCGATCGCCATACCGGCGAGCTCAAGTGGAAAGCCACCGTCGTCGATCTCGTCTTTGGATCAAACGCCCAGCTCCGCGCCATCGCTGAGGTCTACGCCAGCGGCGACGCCAAACAAGCCTTCGTGCACGACTTCGTCGCTGTCTGGAGCAAGGTGATGAACGCGGACCGCTTCGATCTTCTCAGAGAAGGCCATATCGAAGACGTTCCTCCGTCCACCCACCCCATCGCCGAAACCGTAGCCGGCGACTAACAAATCTCCGCTGCGATCCTTCCGGGAGCGCAGCGGAGTGTGGACGACAAACAACCCTCGGTTGTCATCCTGAGCGGGGCGCAGCGGAGTCGAAGGATCTGCGGTTGCTTTTGTTTCGATAACCACAGAGTTGGGTGCCCCAGGTCTCGCTTTTGAGACCTGGGTTGGACTCAATTAGTACAAAGCTCTGGGCGCCCCATTCATGACGCATCTTCATCTCGTCATGAGTGGGAAAGCACGAATCCCTACGACAAAATCGCCGTGTCATCCTGAATGGAGCGTCTTGGGGCCCCGCGAACGATACATCGTTCGCGGGGTCGGCGGAGTGAAGGACCTGCTTTTCCCCACCGCCAAAATAACGACTACGAACTATGAACTACCAACTCTCCTAAAGCCCAGCGTCGCGTAGTTCATCTGCCCCTGCGCCACCGTGTGCAGCGTCAGCACATTCCTCCCCTTGTCGAGATGAACCCGCACCAGATCCTTCGCCAGATTCCAGTGATGCCATTGCCGCCACGCCACCGGATCGGCCGCGTCGTACGTTGACACAATCGTCAGTGGCCCCGTCGCCGCCCCGCCATTCACATCCAGCGAAATCGTCCCGCCGCGATTCGACGTATACAGCAGATCAGCCGTGTACTCGCCCGTCTCCGCCACATCCACCGTAATGTTGAACCACTCCCCCGGCTCCGTCCATCCCACGTAGAGCAGACCCGCCGGCGGCGTCACCTTGTCGTAGGGATTGTCATCAATCTTCGGATCGAGCCCAAACTTCGTGTACGAAATATCCACGCCCTCGCTCATTCGAAACTCGTTCAGATAAGTCCCGTTCGCCGGATTCAGCGCTCCACTCCCGTTGTTCTTCGCGTCCGCATCGTGATACGCCACGCCTTCGCCGCCCAGGTCGTAATACGCGCACATCACGGTGCCCGGAATCTTCTGCGCCCCGCCGCTGTATTTGCTGTCATGAAATGGCGTCCCCTTGTAGCTCTTCAGAAAATCCGTCTTCTGCGCGTTAGCCGCGCTCGTCACCATCAGCGCAACCGCCGAAGCCATCAGCCAGCACCGAGAAACAAAACGACGCATCACCAAATTCACCGTTCTTTCTTGAGATTATGCGAATCACACGGAATACTAACCGCGCTCCCTCGATTCAGAAAGTACTCGAAAGCACTCTCGCGCGTCATGGCGACCCTCCCCGCGCCTGTCATTTCGACCGAAGCAGAGGGATCTGCAGCCGCCTCCAAAGAGTCTTCGCGGCCAAAAACGGGCATAACCTCCGTATAAGCGGTCAACCAACCGCAACCTGAGTTTTTTCAGGTCTAGGAAGCATCAACCCGAAGATTATTGTGGTGTGTCAGAGAATTAGTCCTATAAGATTGTTCAACCTTCAGCCTTCATCGGCGAAACGCAGGGTCTCCCAATGGGTTCTTCGTTTCATTTCATGATTTCGATTATGGAACGGTGCGCAGCGTGAGAGCAATTCAATGCAGAGTTGGCATAGTCGCGAGGCCAGTTCAGATTCGCTCATCCGTGCGCGATGGGTCGCTCCTCTGCATCGCAGCATTGCTGACGGGATTGTCGACCAACATCTATGCATCGGAACAGACTCCAGGTATTCCTAAGTCACCGGCGCAGCAGCATTACGATGAAGCGTTCCGGCTGCAAGAAGAGGGCGAGCTAGAACGGGCCGATGCTGAGCACAAGGCTTTTCTGGCAACGCTGCTCCATCAGATCGCCAATGCCCGCGCCAATCTTGGGACGTATGCGCACGCAGTCCCGGTCTACGATGAAGCGCTCGGGCTGATGCCGGATAGTATCGATCTGAACCTGGATTATGCAGCAGCCGCTCTCGATGGATTCGAGTGGAAGAAGGCGAAGACGCTGGCGTCCACGACGCTGGAATTGCTAAAGAGCAGCGGGCAGCCAGCCAACCCGGCTGCGATCTCTCTTCTGGCGCAGGCAATGATGGGCCTGGGTGAATACAAAGAGGCCGTGGAACAGTTCCAGACGCTGGCTAATTTGCAACCTGGATTCGAGAGTTCTTATGCGCTGGCCGGAGCCTACCTTGCGCTCGGCGATAAGGCGAATGCGCTGAAGATATTTAATGAAATGCAGGCACAATTCGGAGATACTGCGGAACTTCATTTCAAGTTAGGCCGCCTTTACGGGCAGGCCACATTCTACGAAGACGCAATCAATGAATTCAAAATGGCGATTGCGAGGGACGATCTGTTCCCGGGCGCGCATTTTTCTTTAGGCGCCACATACATGATGCAGACCGGCGTGCCTTCTTACGCAGAGGCGGAGCCGGAGCTTCGCAAAGAGCTCGCGGTAGATTCCCGGCAGCCCCTGGCTTATATAGCGCTGGGCCGGATTGAGCTAATCCAGCGCAGATATGTGGAAGGGGAGTCAGACTTGAAGCGCGCTATTGAGCTCGATCCACTCAGTACGGCGGCTTACGGACTTCTCGGCCAAATCTACACCGAAATGGGAAAGATTGATGACGCCGAGGCTGCGTTTCGCAAGCAGATAGCGATAACCATGGTTCCAGCAAAGAACGAGTACGAGGTGGAGCGTGCTCACTTCTGCCTTGGCCGGCTGCTGATGAAGACCGGCAATCTCGCCGAAGGCCGCAAGGAACTCGATATCTCGCGTGATCTCCTTATTGAGAAGGCCCAACAAGCGGAGTCGAAGCTGCACGGAAATGCGATGGTCAAGCTGCAGGACGGAAGGACGCACGAAGCCAATCCCGAAGACATAGAAGCGCAGGAAAAGCTGGAGAGCGACGCAGGACATATGATCGCCAGCAGCTATGACAGCCTCGGCGTCCATGCCGCAACCAACGGAGATTTTGGGGCGGCAGCCGGATATTTCAGGCGTGCTGCGCATTGGGACTCAAAGCTTGGGAATATTGACAATAAATGGGGTCGCGCGGCCTTTGCCGTCGGCGACTATTCAGATGCGGTGGCACCGTTAAACCGGGCCCTCGTGTTACATCCGGAAGACGACGGTATACGCTCTATGCTCGGGATGAGCCTTTTCGTGATCCAGGATTACGCCCAGACCTATCTGGTGCTGCAGCCGATGGAAGCGAGACTGGACGCGAACACTCCAGTGGGTTTGGCTTATATCGGGTCCATGGCCCTCGCCGGGGACTACGAAAAGGGGATGGCTCAGCTAAAGATTCTCGAGGCGGCTCATCCTGAGGCGGAGGAGATACATCGACTCCTTGGCGAGGCATATGCAAGCAAAAAGCTCTACAGCCAAGCTGCCGAAGAACTGCGTACTGCGTTGCGTTTGCAGCCCACGAGTGCAGCGGCGAAATACGCACTGGCGCTCAGTGATTTGGAGCTCGGAGAAAAAGTGGATGCACAAAAACTGCTATCTGAACTCGCCAAATCCGGATCGAAAGACGATGCGGTTTACTATCTGCTCGGCCGACTGCAGTTGGAATCGGGATTGATCAAGGCCGCAGTCGGCAACTTGGAGACCGCCGTCCAGATGAATACCGGCAATGCGGCATACCATCGCGTGTTGGCTGAAGCGTACCGCAGGAATGAACAACCGCGAGATGCCGAGAGTGAACTTCAGAAATCAGCGACGCTCGAATCGCAGGGCGCGCCCGTCATCACCGTGAAAGCACAATTCTAGTCCGCAATCTTGGGAGTGCAGCCACGTTCATCGCAACCTATTCATCAGGGGAAACCCCGCCTTGGGAATCGGGCTTCGTCTCTGTTCCGGGAGCGGGTGGCCAATCAAATAACTCATGGATGAACTAACTCGCGATGAGACGAGCCCCCTTCCGGTCGGACCCGTCGTTCGAAGCCACTGAAAGCAGGAAATTTCTTTACAAGGTATGGGTGGTGTGTCGTGGATTAATCCGGGCGACGACTCGAAAGCGGTGCCACACACCTACCCCTCCTTCATACCGCCGCTGCATTCGCCAGCACCTCAATCACCGCCAAATTTTTCATCAACTCCGCCGGCACTCCATGTCGCTCCGCAAGAAACTGCGCGCTGTTATACGACACTAAGACCTTGCCCGTTCCATCTTCCGCTACGAGGATCTTCAACGGCAGATCGATCGCGATACTCGGGGCTGCCAGCATCACCGGCGTCCCGGCCTTCCGGCTCCCAAAGATCAGCAGTTTCGTGTTCGGCATCTGCATACCGGCCTTCGCCGCCTCGCCGCTGTGATCCACCACGGCGAACAGCATCACGCCTTTGGCCTGGAGAATGTCCTTGAGCTTCTGCACGGTGTCATTCACGGAATGGTGGCTGGGAATTTGAACAATGCCGTTGTTGCTCGACATAGGAAACCTCCTTGTTGTTTCCGGTGCCCGATTGCGTCGTGCCGCGCACCGAGATGAGATAGATGGCCATGGCCAGCCCGACGAGTGCCACAAGAAACGCAACCGCGACTGCCTGCGCAGCGCCTTGCGAATGCGAAGTTTCGCCCCTGTCAAGCTCGCGGATCAGGCGCAGATGCCGCCAACCTCCGATCGCGTTTACGCCAACGCCAACCACAATCAGCGCCGTGCCGAACCACAGCGACAATCCGTAGCGCTGCGTCTCCGTTGTATTCTGCGCGAAGTGAAGCTCCTGTAGAAACAGGCCGAAACGCGCCACCACGAAACCGAATCCCATCATCGCCAGCCCGGTACGAATCCACGCCAGCAACGTGCGCTCGGCAGCCAGGTAATCGCTCAGGCTAGCCCTCGGTGCGACGGCTTCGGGCTTGTTCATCGCTTCAAAATCCTTCGAGTCGGGGAAACTGCTGCGAGATGTGATTGTAAAGTGTCCGAAGTCGTTGTACCAGAGTTGTTACGTCGCCCTGCGACGGATGCCGGGACGCACTCCGCCTCGCTTCTGTAGAGTTGAAATAGGAAATCGATTCCGCTCAGGTTGATTGCGTTCTGACTATTACATCCAACCCGGAAGATCTCGCCCAGCTTCTTCAATCGGTGTTCGGCTTCACGCGTTTCCGCGCCAATCAGGAGGCCGTGTGCCGCGCTGCCATCGGCGGACGCGACCTGTTGCTCGTCATGCCTACCGGGGCAGGGAAGTCGCTCTGTTATCAACTTCCCGCCATCGCTCTCGGCGGCACCGCGCTTGTCATCTCGCCGCTCATCGCGCTCATGGAAGATCAAGTCGCCAAGCTTGCCGCACTTAACCTGCGCGTAGCACGCATCCACTCCGGCCTTGACCGATCCCTATCGCGCCAGGCCTGCGTCGACTACCTCGCCAGTGCGCTCGATTTTCTCTTCATCGCACCTGAACGTCTTCGCGTGCCCGGCTTTCCCGAGATGCTCGCCAAGCGCCCGCCGGCCCTCATCGCCATTGACGAGGCACACTGCATCTCCCAATGGGGCCATGACTTCCGTCCCGACTACCGCATGATCGGCCAGTACATTCCCGCTCTGCGCAACGGCTCCGGCAGCGTTCCCGTCCTCGCCCTTACCGCAACCGCTACGCCAACCGTGCAAGCCGACATTCTCGCGCAACTCGGCATGGTAAGTCCCGCGCGCTTCATCCACGGCTTCCGTCGCCACAACCTCGCCATCGAAGTTGTCGAGCTTCCTGTTCCCGAACGCCCGCGCGCAATCTGCGGACTTCTCGCGCACCGTGACCGCCGCCCTGCCATCGTCTACGCCACCTCGCGCAAGCAATCTGAAAGCCTCGCCGAGGAGCTGTCGCAACTGATGCCCGCCGCCGCATATCATGCAGGCCTCGATGGCGAAACCCGCGATCGCGTGCAGCGTGCCTTTCAATCCGGTCAGCTTGAAGTCGTCGTAGCCACCATCGCCTTCGGCATGGGCATCGACAAGTCCGATATCCGCACCATCATTCACGCCGGCCTCCCCGGCACCCTCGAAGGCTACTACCAGGAGATAGGCCGCGCCGGCCGCGATGGCGCACCGAGCCGCACCTTCCTCATGCACTCCTACGCCGACCAGCGCACCCACGACTTCTTTCACAACCGCGACTACCCGCCCACCGACCATCTGCACCAGGTCTTCCGCATGCTTGACGAAGATCCCCGACCCATCGATGATCTCCGCGCCTCTTCAAAACTCACCGAAGAAGAATTCGACAAGGCCCTCGAGAAGCTCGAAATCCACGGTGGCGCCCGTGTCGACTTTGCCGGCAACGTCGCGCTCGGTGGGCCCGGATGGAAGAAGACGTACTCCGTCCAGGCTCAACACCGCGCCGAGCAATTCGAAAAAGTTCTGCGCTTCACCGCATCTAGCGATTGCCGCATGTCCTCCCTCGTTCGCCACTTCGGCGATGAAGAGGATGCGGCGCAACGTTGCGGCGTCTGCGATGTCTGCGATCCCGCCGGAGCCATCCTGCGTCTCTTCCGCCGCGCCACGAATGCCGAGCGCTCACTGGCCCAGGCGATGACCGACGAGTTGCGTTCCGTCGATTACAAGGCTGCCGGCACTCTGCAGAAATCCCTTGATCCCTCCGGCCGAATCACGCGCGACGAATTCGACTCCGTGCTCGACGCCATGACCCGCGCCCGCCTCATCGCCATCGAAGACGCAGAATACGAAAAGGACGGCGAAGTCCGCCGCTACCGCAAAGTGCGCCTCACTGAGACCGGTCCAGCTGAAAACTCTCTCGCGCAGGCTGATTTGCTCATCAGCGACGGCATCGCCGAAGAATTTGCGGGTATCGAGGAACGAAAGCGATTACGCAAGCCTTCGGAATCTGCCAGCCATTTAAATGGTCCAACCGCCAGTCGCGAGCATTCGGTTGCCACGAGTCCGAACGCAAAGCCGTCCGCACCGAAAGATCTCTCCGCGGAAGATGAAGCTCTCGCCGCGCGTCTCAAATTGTGGCGCACCGGCGAAGCCAAACGCCTGCGTGTGCCACCCTACTGTGTCCTGCACGACCGCACACTCACCGCGGTGGCTCTTGCTCGCCCGAGCAATCCGCGCCAGCTTCTCGAAATAGACGGCCTCGGCCCCGCCAAGATCGAGAAATTTGGCGCCGCCATCCTCGAGCTCTGCACAACCATTACCTGAACACTGACGACCAATCACTCTATGCAAAAAGCCCTCAGCCAAAGCCGAGGGCTTTTCATTTCCAACCGGGCCATTTACGCCACGCGCTCAATCGTTACCGATTGCAGCACCACGGGTGTTTTGGGCTTATCCTGCCCGCCACGCGCGACCTTTGAAATCTTATCCGCAATGTTCTGGCCCTCGACAACCTCGCCGAATATGGTGTGCTTCCCCGTGAGCCAGTCAGTCGGCGCCACGGTGATAAAAAACTGGCAACCATTCGTGTTCGGTCCAGAGTTCGCCATTGCCAGCTTGCCCGGCTTGTCGAATTTGTGCGGCGATCCCTTTGTCTCGTCCTCAAAACGATATCCTGGCCCGCCCATGCCGGTGCCTGCGGGATCGCCACCCTGGATCATGAAGTCGGGAATGACTCGATGAAAAATTGTTCCGTCGAAAAGCTTGTTGCTCGACTTGGCGTGCGTGGAAGGATGCGTCCACTCCTTCTTGCCTTCTGCTAGATCAAGAAAATTCTTCACCGTGATGGGCGCGTCCGACTCAAACAGGCGGACAACAATCTTTCCTTCGCTCGTGTTGAACACTGCGTAAGTTCCTGGTGCGAGTGCCATAAATGACTCCTGATTCTCTGTGTGAATGTCAGTCTGCAAAGTGACCGGCCTGCAGCCGGCTAAGGTTTAGGGGCAGTCGAGGGTTGCGCTGTGGCGCCTGGCTCGGGCGGCACAGGTTGGCCTTCCGGAATGATCGTCACTTTCTTGAGCACCACCGGCGTCACCGGCTTGTCGTTCGGGTCGCGTTCCACCCGCGCAATCGTCTTCACCACATTGATGCTCGGTTCATCGCACTGCCCGAAGATCGTGTGATGCTGATTCAGATGCTCCGTCGGCACCTCGGTGATAAAAAACTGACTCCCGTTGGTTCCGGGTCCGGAATTCGCCATCGCCAGCCGTCCGGGCACGTCGAAATTCAGGTTAGGATCAAATTCATCTTCAAACGTGAATCCCGGATCACCCGCGCCGGTGCCCGTCGGATCACCGCCCTGGATCATGAATTCCGGGATGACGCGATGAAACACCGTCCCGTCATACAGCGGCTTGTTGTGCATCTTTTTGCTCGTCTGCGGATCGGTCCAGTCTTTTGTCCCGTTTGTCAGCGCAATAAAATTAGCCACCGTCTTCGGCGCTTGCTTCTCGAAGAACTGGCAGGTAATCCGTCCCATTGAGGTGTCCATGACCACCGTCGGCCCATTGGGATGGATCATGGCTGCAGCCGTGGCCTGCGGAGCATCGGGGAGCGCCGGTTCTACTGGTTTTGGGTTGTCCTGCGCAAGTGCCGACGCCGATGCGACCGCGATTGCAAGGGTAGATATAAACAACTGAGTCCTGAATCTCATGCCACGTTCGAGGGTAAATCATCGTATGGGATGGTTGCCAGCGCCTGCGATCGGCCATGTATGTTTATGCAATGAGCTTTACATATCTGAAAAACTTCCCTGGACGACTCGCCATCCTGGCGTGCGCTCTTTTGTGCCTCGGGATCGCACCTGTGCGCGTCGTGGCGCAGGCCGATAAGGCGCCCGCCGCAACCGACCCAGCCGCAACGGGCAAAGACAAGCCCGCGCCAAAACCTGCCGACGACAAACCAGGCCTGCCGCCTCTGCCCCCTGAAGCGCACGCCGCGCAAACCATTCAGCTCGACGGTAAGACGTTGCATTACACCGTCACCGTCGGCGCTCTTCCGGTTCGGGACAGCGATGGCAAAGTAGCCGGCGAAGTGGTCGTCACCGCCTACACCATGGAAGGCGCCAACCGTCCCGTCACCTTCGCCTTTAACGGTGGTCCCGGCGCATCTTCCGTTTATCTGAACTTCGGGGCCATAGGCCCCAAGCACCTCGACGCCGGCAACGAAGGCGACAGCCCTTCCGATCCCACCAATCTCGTTGACAACCCCGGTACCTGGCTCGACTTCACTGACCTCGTTTTCATCGATCCCATAGGCACTGGCTTCAGCCGATCCAAGGTGGATGAAGCCGACACCAAGAAGCTCTTCTACAGCACCGTCCCCGATATTGAATACTTGTCGCGCATTGTCTACGACTGGCTCGTGAAAAACGATCGCCTCGGTTCGCGCAAATATCTTGTGGGCGAAAGTTATGGCGGATTCCGCGGACCCCGCATCACGCACTACCTCCAGTCGCAGCTCGGCGTCGCGATGAATGGCGTTGTCCTTGTCTCGCCTTATCTCAACCCCACCATCGAGAATGATGGCGACATCTCCCCGCTTCCCTGGATGATGACGCTGCCTTCCATCACCGCCGCTCATCTCGAGCGTGAGAAGAAGCTCACCCCCGAAGCCATGGCCGACGTCATCAACTACACCCAGGGTGAGTACGCGACAACGCTGCTCAAGGGCCGCACTGACGAAGCCGGCACGCAGAAGATGATCACCAAGGTCACCGAACTCACCGGCCTCGATCCCGCTTTCGTCAAATTCTCCGGTGGCCGCATCGAAACCGGCGCCTACCTCCGCGAAGTGCATCGTGAGGAAGGCAAGCTCGGCTCCGTTTACGACTCCAACGTGACCTCCTTCGATCCCTTCCCATTTGCGCCCGAGCAGCGCGCCAACGATCCCATCCTCGCCAGCATCGTCGCTCCGCTCACCACCGCCATGGTCGATTTCGTTACCCGCACGGTCGGTTGGAAGGTCGATGCGCGCTACAACGCCCTCTCCTACGAAGTCGGCCGCCTGTGGAATCGTGATGCTGAACTACGGCAGGGCTCAGTACCCGATCTTCGCGAAGCCGTTGCCGCGGATCCCAAACTCCGCGTCTTGATCGTGCATGGATGGAACGATCTTTCCTGCCCCTTCATGGGTTCCGTCCTTACCGTCGATCAGATGCCCGTCATGGGTGATCCAACTCGCGTATCCGTGCACGAATTCCCCGGTGGCCACATGTTCTATACCCGCAACGACAGCCGCGCCGCCCTCCGCAAAGACGTGATGGACATGTACTCCAAACACTAAAAGAAGGGAATAGGGATTGGGGATTAGGGAATAGAGAATACGGACAAGCGGCAAGCACCGAGCCCTAGTCCCTAGTCCCTAATCCCTCGTCCCCCTTCAGAGATCCCTCCATCCCGTCACATCTCCGTTGACTTCCTATCCATAGATAACCTATACATAGACGCATGAAGAAACCGGACCTGCTTCCCGGCACCCTTGACATGCTCATCCTCAAGACCCTTACGCGTGCGCCCCTCCATGGCTATGGCATCGCCCAATCCATCAAGCGCTTCTCCGACGATGTATTGACGGTGGAAGAAGGCTCGCTTTATCCGGCTCTGCAGCGCCTTCTCCTGCAAGGTTGGGTCAAAGCCGAGTGGAAGATGACCGACACCAACCGCCGAGCGCGCTTTTATACGCTTACCGCTGCCGGCCGCAAGCAATTAGGCCTCGAAGTCTCACAATTCGAGCAAATGATTGCCGCCATCAGTCGCGTAATGAGCGAGCCTGCATGACTGCACCCCGGCGCACAGGCGTACTTTCCGGGATAGAAGTTCCTCGACTCGCTTGCGGCACAAGGAGGTCAAGATGAACGCGTTCTCGATCTTTGTCAGAAAATTCTCGCTTCTCTTCCGCCGCAACCGCTTCCGCACTGAACTCGACGAAGAGATGGCATTTCACCGCGCCCAAGCAGAAAGGGAACTGGTTGCGTCGGGCGTCACCCCTGAAAAAGCTCGTTCAGAGGCCGCGCATCATTTCGGCAACACAACACAAATCCTTGAGCAGAGCCACGGCTTCATCGCATTCCGCTTGGAAACGGTCGTGCAAGATCTTCGATTTACGTTCCGCCAGTTGCGCAAAAATCCGGGCTTCGCGGTCACGGCTATTCTCATCATCGCGCTTGGCATTGCCTCCAGCGTGTCTATATTTGCCTTCGTCGATGCAGCCCTGATTCAGCCTCTGCCGTACCAGGACCCCGCGCGCCTCGTGCAGCTCTTCGAGAGCATTCCGCTCGGCCCGCGCTTTCATTTGTCTTATCCCGACTACATCGATTGGAAACGCGACAACAAAGTGTTCCAATCGCTGAACGTGTTTGAGCCGTTCGGGTTCATGATGAAAACCCCCGACGGCCTTCGGCAGACGGATGGTGCACGGGTGAGTGATGGTTTTTTCCGCACCCTCGGCGTGAAACCAATCCTGGGACGCGATTTCCATTACGGCGAGGATCGCCCCGAAGCGCCGCGCACCACGTTGCTGACCTATGGAGCCTGGCAAAAACGCTACGGCGGCAGTCCCAACGTGCTCGGACAGACGGTTGTGCTGGACGGTGATCCATACCTCATCATCGGAGTCTTGCCGCGCGATTTCAGCTTTGCGCCCGCGGAGCCCGCGGATTTCTGGGCGATTCTGAAGCCTAGCTCTTGCCGAGGTTGCCATGGGTTGTTTGGGGTGGCGCGTCTCAAAGACGGTGTGACTTTCTCCGCCGCGTTTGCAGATATCAAGGCCGTTGCGCAGCAGTTGGAGCGGCAATATCCCGATTCGAATCGTGAGCAGTGGGCTTTCATGCTGCCGCTGACGGACGTGATCGTCGGGGATATCCGTCCCGTTCTTCTCACGGTGTTGAGCGGCGCGGGACTTCTGCTATTGATCGCCTGCGTGAATGTGGCGAGCCTCCTGCTCGTGCGCACGGAAAGCCGCAGACGCGAAATGGCCGTTCGCGGCGCATTGGGTGCATCGCCGCGCCGGCTGGTTCGTCAGTTCATTACCGAGGGCATGTTGCTCGCATCCATCGGATGCGTCCTGGGTATCGCTTGCGCAGAAAAATCCATGCGCTTGCTGGCTACCCTGGTTCCCAAGGACATGATGGCCGCCATGCCCTTTCTGCACAACCTCGGTTTGAATGCCCGGGTTCTTGCATTTGCCATCTTACTCGCTGTTTTTGCGGGGGCGCTGTTTGCGTTTACCCCGATCTTGCGTATGCGTTTCAACGAAATCCGCGAAGGACTTTCGGAAGGCGGGCGCGGCGCTGCGGGCATCGTGTGGCGCCACTTCGGCTCAAAGCTTGTCGTGATCGAACTCGCAACCGCCATGGTGCTTCTGACCAGCGCTGGCTTGCTCGGCAAAAGCTTCTATCGCTTGCTGCACGTTGATATCGGTTTGCAGCCAGACCACATTGCCACAGTTCATATCAACGCACAACCTGAGAAGTACAACAAGGACGAAAAGCAGGCTGCGCTCGCCCGCGAAATTGTGAGCTCTCTTGCCAACCTGCCGGGTGTCAACTCCGCTGCCGTTACCACCAAGTTGCCAATTGAAGATGCTGACGGGACCACTGGATTCCGCGTCGTGGGGCGCCCCTATCACGGCGAACACAACGAAGTTCCGATTCGCTTCGTGAGTACCGGTTACATGACGACTCTTCGTACAACACTCGTCAGCGGCCGCTACTTCGCCGAAGCCGATAACGTCTCCGGGGCAAAGGTTGTCATTGTGAATCAGGCAATGGCTAAACAGTATTTCCCCGGCGAGAATCCGGTCGGCAAACAGATCACGTTCGGCGGTCCTAAAGACCCGGCGATGTTGATCGTTGGCCTCATCAACGACATTCAGGAGGGTCAGCTGGATGCTGCCCCGCGCGGAGCGATGTATTTGCCCTTCGTCCAGAATCCGAGCAGCAGTTTCGTGGTTCTCGTGCGCACCGCTCAGGACGAGCGAGCCATGCTGCCATCGGTCGAAGCCGCACTGCAATCCATCGATAGCGGCATGGCGATATACGACCCTATGACCATGGACGAGAAGATTCATGACGCTCCCTCAACCTATCTGCATCGCTCGTCCGCGTGGATCGTCGGTGGATTCGCACTTATGGCGCTGTTGCTCGGTGTCGTTGGTCTTTACGGCGTCATCGCCTATTCCGTCAGCCAGCGAACTCGCGAGATCGGCGTTCGCATGGCCATGGGTGCCGAACGCCGTGCGGTGTATCGGATGGTGCTGAGTGAGGCTGGACAGCTTATAGCCATCGGTGTAGGCCTCGGAATTGTCGTCTCAGTTCCAGCGGGGCTGCTCATGCGCAACCTGCTCTTCGGCGTGCGCGCGTGGGACGTGCCAACGCTCTCTGCGGTGGCCGCGGTTCTGGCCATCGCCGCGCTGCTTGCAAGCTTTCTCCCAGCGCGTCGTGCCGCTTCAGTGAGTCCGGCCGAAGCCTTGCGCGCCGAGTAAACCGAAATTGTTTTTCTAACATCCTCTGCCGGAGGTCGCATCGTGAACTTCATCGCGCGAGTGGCAAAAAAAATGGCTCTCCTGTTTCACCGCAATCGCTTCCGCACTGACCTCGACGAGGAGATGGCCTTCCACCGCGCGCAGGCAGAAAAGGACTTGCTGGCCTCCGGAATGTCTCATCAAGCCGCTCACGTCGCGGCTGCGCGCCAGTTCGGCAATCCCACGCATCTGCGCGAACAGAGTCACATCCTGGTTGCCTTTCGCTGGGAAAGTGTCGTACAGGACCTGCGTTTCGCGCTTCGACAACTGCGGCACAATTTCGGCTTTGCCCTCACGGCCATCTTCATCCTTGCCTTGGGCATGGGAGTCAGCGTGGCGATCTTCGGCTTCGTCGATGCCGCCCTGATCCAACCGTTGCCGTACTCTGCTCCAAATCGTCTGATGGACGTGGCCGAAAGTGGCACCTCGTTTCAGCGCTCCGACCTCTCTCGCGCCGATTACGAGGATTGGAAGCGTCTCAACCATTCCTTCAGCTCCCTCGACGTCTATACAGGAGGCGGATTTCTGCTGAGTACTCCCTCCGGTTCCGAGCCCATACCTACAGCCCGCGTCAGCGACGGCTTCTTCCGCACTCTCGGCGTCAAGCCCATGCTTGGACGCGATTTTCTTCCCGGTGAAGACCGTCCCGGCGGCGCCAAGATCGCCATGCTTACTTACGGAACCTGGCAGAAAAGATTTGGCAGCCGCACCGATGTGGTCGGTCAGTCGCTGACCCTCGATGGCACTGCTTACACGATCGTCGGCGTTCTGCCGCGTGAATTTGCGTTCGCGCCGCGCGCCAATGCGGAGCTCTACACCCCATTGCTCGACAAGAATCCCTGCGAACAACGTCGCAGTTGTCATAACTTCTTCGCCGTCGGCCGCCTCCGCGATGGCGTCACGATGCAGGCTGCCCTCGAAGAGATGAAAGCCATCGCGGCACAACTGGCCGTTCAGTATCCGGAAAATAAAGGGCAGGGGGCATTCGTCCAGCCGCTTTCGGTCATCGTCATCGGCCCGGTAAAGCCGGTTCTGCTCACCCTGCTCGCCGCGGCGGGCCTCCTGCTCCTCATTGCATCGGTCAATGTCGCCAGCCTCCTTCTCGTCCGCTCAGAATCGCGTCGTCGCGAAATTGCAGTCCGCGGAGCCCTTGGCGCCACGGGTGCTCGCCTTAGTCGCCAGTTCATCACCGAGGGACTTCTGCTTGCCCTGGCCGGATGTCTCGCTGCACTCCTCGTGTCGACCTGGACGACGACGATTTTGAAGAGCTTGATCCCGAAAACCGTTGCCGACAACATTCCCTTTCTTGCCCACGTCGGTCTCCATCTGCATACCGCTATCTTTGCTGGTGTCGTAGCCCTGCTTGCCGCTTGCCTCTTGTCCCTAACCCCAATTCTCCGGCTTTCATTTCAAGACATTCGCGAAGGGCTTGGCGACGGCGGCCGTTCCGCCGCAGGACGGTTCTGGCAGCGCATGGGCGCAAATCTCGTTGTCGTCGAACTTTCCATCGCCGTCATACTCCTGGTCGGTGCCGGGCTGCTGGGCAAAAGCTTTTATCGTTTGCTTCACGTCGAAGTAGGCCTCGATGCCTCACGCCTTGCAACTTTGCAAATGGCGATCCCCGCAAACGCCTATGTCAAACCCCAGCAGAAGGTTGTTCTTTTCCACGAGATAATCCGCCGCCTCTCGGCTCTGCCCGGAGTCCAGTCGGTTGGCATCACCAGCGATCTTCCTGTCCAGTGCAACTGCGATACTGACTGGATCCGCATCATCGGCAAGCCGTTTCATGGCGAGCACAACGAAGTGGACGAGCGCGACATAACCCCCGCATATTTCGCCACGCTCAAGGCACGGCTGGTCCGCGGACGGTTCTTCACTGACGATGACGATACTTCGAAATCGCAGAAGATCGTCATCAACGAATTGCTCGCGCAAAAGTACTTTCCTGGAGAAGATCCCATCGGGAAAAAGATCGCCAACGGGGATCTCGACCCCAAGTCGTTCCGCGAGATTATTGGCGTTGTCAGCAACGTCCGTGAAGGCGGTCTCGACGACGAGCTCTGGCCCGTCGAATACCAGGCAATGTATTACGGTCCTGACAGCTTCATTTTCGTTGTGGTGCGAACGGCCGGTGACGAGAAGGCCATTCTTCCCGTGCTCGTCAAAACACTGCACGGCATGGATCCAAATCTCGGCACGTTCGGCGAAATCACCATGACGGATCAGATCCACAGCACGCAATCTGCGATCCTCCATCGCATTTCCACCTGGCTGGTCGGCGGCTTCGCAGTCATCGCGCTGGTGCTGGGAGTGGTCGGCCTCTATGGGGTGATCGCCTACTCCGTGAGTCAGCGCACGCGCGAAATCGGTGTGCGCATGGCGCTCGGCGCACAACGCAGCACGGTCTACAAAATGGTGATGCGCCAAGCTGGATGGCTCACTCTCGCGGGCATCAGCATAGGCCTTGTTTGTGCGGTCGGCGCATCGATGGCGATGGGTAAGCTGCTGTTTGGCGTACAGGCATGGGACGCTGCGACATTGGCCGCTGTCGCCCTGGTGCTCGGGACAGCCTCACTGGTAGCCAGTTTTCTGCCCGCGCGGCGAGCCGCCTCGATCAGTCCAACCGACGCCCTGCGCGCCGAGTAACATTGGCAGAAGTTGAGAGGCCACCACTACTTTGCAGGCCCTGTAATTTGAACACCGAGATTTCGGCGTCTTCCACAAATCGAGAGTGCCCCATCCAAGGCGTGAGTCGCACGCGCGACTCGCGCCTTGGATGGGAAACCGCGAACCTTTCCCCGCCACCTGTGCAATTACTAGACCAACCGCAGAAAACCGTTCGGCGTGACCCGCGCCCCCGGGAAAACCAGATCAAGATCGCCGGCGCCGATTGTCTTGCTCACTACCTCGCCCAGCACCTGCCGGTAATCGGTAGTCAGTGCCAGGTCGCGACCCTCATTCAACTGATCGTTATTGAGCCCCGGCCACTTTCCATAAACCTTGCCGCCCTTCACGTTTCCGCCCAATACAAACATCGCATTGGCGTGCCCGTGATCCGTGCCGCCTGTGCCATTTTCGTGCGCCGTGCGGCCAAACTCTGACATCGTCACCACCGTAACGTTCTCCGCGTCGTCGCCCATGTCGCGCCAGAAAGCGGCGATGCTGTCGGAGAAATCGCGCAGCCGTTGCGAAAGCTGCCCGTCAACGCTCCCCTGGTTCTGATGCGTATCCCAACCACCAATGTCGGTGAACGCCGCTTCCACTCCGAGGTTCGACTTCAACAACTGCGCAATCTGCTTCATTCGATTGCCAAACTCCGAGTTTGGATATTCTGCCCCCGCCGCGGGCTGGTATTGTGCGGGGTTCGCAGCACGCAGCATCTTCACCGCTTCAAACGTCTCCTCGCCCGCAGCATGAAAGATGTGATCGCCGCTGCCACCGTACATCGCTTCAAAGGCACTCGCCGCGGGAGACGGCGAAGGCCCGCGTCCCGCAACCGAAAAGTTATTAACATTGTTGAGTGCGATCGCCGGAACCTTGCCCGCCAGCGTCCGTGGCACTTCCGGTCCCAGCGCCAACGCACGAAACGCCGTTTCCGGCCGCGCCCTATTCTCATCTTCAGCCTGCAGCGCTCGATTCAACCAGCCGTCCTCGGTACTCTTGATTCCCGGTGTACCCGACTCCATGAAATCCTGCGCATCAAAGTGCGAGCGCGACATATCCGGCGATCCGGCCGCATGCACAATCGCCAGATGTCCCGCATCATAAAGGGGTTTGAACGACGTCAGCGAAGGATGCAGCCCGAAGAATCCGTCAAGATCGATCACCTGGTTTTGAGGAATCGCAATACTCGGGCGCATCGCGTAGTAGTTCTTCTCGCGATAGGGAACCACGACATTCAATCCATCCGCCGCGCCTCGCTGGAAGATCACAACCATTCGGCGGTTGGGCGTGCCCGCAGTTTCCGCCAGCACCGAGCGTACCAGGAACCCGGGAAGCGTTGTCGTCCCCGCAACAGCCAGCGCGCCCTTGTGAAGAAAGAATCGTCGATTCATCTGCATACTGTTTCTCCTGGATTCCTGACTGCTAATTCCTGCATTAATGACGGGTGCCCCATCCATGCGGCGTATTTGTCTTTTGCCGCGTGGGTGGGACAGCACGAAATCACGCGGCTAAAATCCCTGGTTAACGCCTTTGAAACTCCGGTGACCCCAGCAGCAATCCAGCCAGAACCTGATCCTGCTTCTCGGCGTCCGTAACCGCCTTTGTACGATACTTCTGGCGATCTGCTGCCGCCATCACCGGCATAGCCGCCGCGCCGTTCTGATTCTGATTCCTTTGTTGCTCAAACTGTTGCAGCACCGCCGTCCGGGTTGAATCGCTCACACCGCCAGTGACGAGCAACGATTCAAGCCGCGACTCCTCCACTTGCGGATCGGGCGCAGCCGGATTGATCTCCAGTGTAGCCGCGTCGTTGTTCATGGTGTCCGTCGGATCCCACGCGATCGCAATCCCCGGCAGCCGGTTTGCCGCCAGCGACAACGCAAAATTCATGCGATTCACCAGCGCATTGGTGCTTACCCACGTATCCGACTTCCAGCTGTACCCGTTCGGAGTCACGCAGCCATAAAGCGGCATGCCCATCTCGCGCACCGCATTGGCCAGCGGCTGCATATTCTCAATATCAGCATTGCCTGCCCGCGCCGCGGAAACAACAAATTCAATCGGAGTCTTCACCTTCGCGCGGTATACATTCGCGTCCCAAAATTCCGGCGAATGAAATAGCGTGCTGAGCACAGCTGAAATGTCCCCATCGCTGCTCAGGAACACCTTCGCCATGCGATCCACCAATGCCTGCGGCGGGTCATCGCTCACAAAGCGCACCGCGAGCTTGCGCGAGATGAACTGCGCCGTCGCCGGCTGTGTCGCCAGCATGTGCAGCAGTTCGCGTCCCTCCTGCTCACCGTGATCCTTGAACTTCTCGCCCATCACGATCTTTGTGCCCGGCTCGTGCCGGTTCGGGTCGAACTGGAATCCACCTCCGCGCTCCGGTCGCTCGACGCTCCAACCCGTCAGGATGCGCGCCACCTGCGTTACATCCGCTTGCGAGTAGCCGCCGTTTACGCCCAGCGTATGCAACTCCATCAATTCGCGCGCATAGTTCTCGTTCAGGCCCTCGTGCTTTTTCTTGTTGTTATTCGGTCGCCGCTCTGCTCGCTCCGCCGCCATTGAGTCCGGTCCGATGCTGCTTGCGTTGTCAAGATACAGCATCATCGCTGGACTGTGCGCCGTAGCCTCCAGCAGATCCTCAAACTTCCCCAGCGCCCGCGGACGAATCACATCGCGCTCAAAACTGACCAGGTAATACGGTGTCGCTTCGTTCTTGTGCAGAAATACGTTGAAGTGATTCAGCCAGAAATCCGTCATAACTTCCTGCAACTGCGCATTGGCGTAGATATCGTGCGTCAGCCGTTGCGCAATGATCTCCTCGTTCACCAGTTGTTGCGGATTCTGGAGGTCGGCGACCACTTCCTTCAAATCAGGCGAAAGATCCAGCGTAAGTGCGTTGCGCTGTTGCGGCTTGAGCGACTTGTAGAATCCATCGAAAGCCTCCGGCTGCATCGCCACTAGATGCAGCACTCGCTGCTGCGGTGGAAGGTCCAACATCCGGCGAAATTCTCCATCATCGACAGGCATCGCCGGCGCAGCCTTCGCTACATTCATCTGGTTCGCATCCATTGCGCCTTGTGGCGGCGCAGCCGCCTGCATCAGCGCCTCTGCGACGTCGTTGTTTCCGCCGCCGGCAGCCGCCATCTGCGGCTTCATCTGCTCTTCGGCCTTCTTCTGTTCCTTCTCCTGGCGTTTCGCACTCACGCGATACATCTGGTTCTCATACACCGCATGCAGCGCGCCACGATCCGGCTCAGGAATCTTGCCGTCCAGTGTCTGTCGGATAATTGCATTGCTCGGCACGCGGAAAAGCAGATCCTCCGGATTCCACTGCATGGCAGGGAACTCGGCCAGCCGGTTGTTCAGGTCGGTTTCGTTGATGGCCGCCGGATGTAGCTGCTGGTCGAACCACTTGTCCAGTCCCATGGTGCGTACTGCGTCCAAATCGCCGGGCCGGGGTCCAAAAGTGAACCGGCTCAGCGCATGCAGAATCCGCGCGTCGCCCTGCAGTTGCGTCGAATGGTAAGTCGCCCGTTCGGAGGAGTGCTTTAGCTTCTGGTCTGGTGCGCTGGGTGCCGAATCCGAAAGCAGCGACTGTGCCGGCACAGCCTGACACACAAGACTGAGGCACAGAACGGCGGTCAGCGGTCCATGAAAAACCTGCATGTACGGCTCCTCACCTCAGACGCTTTGAGAACTTATTGCGGCAAACTGCCTGATTGCAATGACTCCATTTTCGAGGCGAAGTTGTGGTCAAACCGCGCATTTGTCCCGTTCGTAACCCGAAAGACCCAGAAAAGTCCGGTCAGGGGATGGCTCAACAAAGCATAGCAACGCTATGCTTCGGCCGAAAGCCCATATCACTGCAATACGGTTACCGATGGAATTCACTGATTCTAGAGTGTTAATAGCAGACAATTGGCTCGGGAGATTCGCTCGCGATCGCGTCGGCATCGACTGAATGTTTTCGGGGGACACCGAATGGCGTAACCGTCCTTGGGTCATTGCAATAGAGCCGAAAGGAATGGCCTGGAAGGCAGGATTGTGGAGAGTTCAGCAGCCCTTCTTGCACCGCTCCATGATGGCCTTGTGCAGCCGCTCTCGCAGCCCCGCGGGCATTTCGTATACTTCGTGCGAGCGATAAATTTGTATCGTCTTGCGCGTCGTGCTCAACGTGACCTCGCAATGCTCACACCCGCGCAGATGTTCCTGCAGATCGGCCCGCATCTCGGTCGTCACCGAATCGTCGATCAGATCGTCGAGCATCGCCAGAAACTCAGTGCACGTCACTTTTCACTCCCTTTTCCTTGGGAACCTTCTTCCGCTTGAAGTAGCGGCTGAGGCGCTCGCGCAACTGTAACCGGGCGCGCAGCAAGCGAGACTTCACGGCAGGCACGCTCAATCCCAGCGATTCCGCCGTTTCTTCCGTGGAAAGACCGTCTACGTCGCGCAGAACAAATACCACTCGGAATCCCGGCGGCAGCCCCTGAATGGTTTTGCGAAGAATATCGGCCAGCTCGGACTGCGTATAGTTCTGCTCCGGATCGGGTGCCCAGTCCGCAAGGTCGCGCGGAACGCTGCCCTCTTCCGTATCGATGTCCTCGTCGATCGAGACCATTTTGCCTGTGCGCCGCTTGCGCAGTCGCATCAGGCTTTCGTTTACTGCGATCCGTACCAGCCATGTGTAAAACTTCGAGTTCCCTTGAAATTGATCGAGCTTCTCGTACGCCTTCAGAAACGCGTCCTGCATTACGTCTTCAGCATCTTCACGGTTCTGCGTAATGTGCTGCGCAATCCTGAAGATCTGGCGATCATACTTGCGAACGAGTTCATCGTACGCCGAAATGTCCCCCTTGCGGACCCGGTCAACTAGGGCCACATCGGGATGCTGCTCGTTTTCGCCTGCTATCGATTGGATGGTCGACATGGGGGTTGGTTGCGGGAATTCTCTGGGGCGGCCAAAGGGAGGCCCAAACCCTACGTCTAAGTGTAATGGACAGCTCCGCCCTGGCCAACGAGGAAATCCGTCAGAAGAGATGACAAACCTTGAAACCAAAAGGAACGTTACGGTACGGGTACTTCGCTGTTCTCCACAGCCAATTCAGGCTTAAAGTGAATCTATGAAGTCAGTTTTTCCTCCTCTTCCAACTCAGGTCCCGGCTCGGACGCTGACTGCCGTGCTGTGTGCCCTGCTGGCGGTCTGTCCGGTTGAGGGGAAGCGGTATGACGCGCAAGCCTCCAGCTCTTCCGACACCACCACTTTGACCATCCCCCCACCGAAAAAGTCAGGCAGTGCCTCTTCCAAAAAGCCCTCTGCTTCGGCGACAACCTCAACCAAAAAGCCCGCCTCGTCCACTGCCGGGAAAACATCAACTGCGACCCGCCACTCCGCGACCGCACCCCGCGGCAAAGTGAAGTACGTCAGTCCCGCGGAGCGCCGCCGCCGAGTTGCCCGTGCCCACAAAATCAAGCTGGCCTTCGTTGCCTCCACCGAACTCCGGCCCATGGCCCAGCAGCTCGCCACCCTCCGCACACCGGCTGCCTACTCCGGCGTCACGTCCTACGCTCACGCGCATTCCGGCGAAGCCGCTGCAGCCGCGTACCTCGCTCTCGGCCATGCCTACCTTCTCGACAAGCGCTACACCGACGCCGTCGCCAGCCTCCATCAGGCAAGGGAAGCGGGCGAAGCGCTGGACGATTACGCCGACTTCCTTGCCGCCAAGGCGAATCACGAAGCCAACCTGGAAGCCCAGGCTGAAGCACTGCTCAAAGGCTTCAAGGAAAAATATCCCGACAGCATCTTCGTTGACGAAGTACCCGAACTCGAAGCCAACGTGCTGCTCGATCTTCACGACCCCGCGGGAGCCAAACGCGTCCTTGACGCGGCAGCCAGTGATCCCGCCGCCGGCCGGCCTGGATATCAACTCGCCGCCGGACTCGTAGCCCAGGCACAGAATCAGAACCAGGAAGCCGTCCGCATCTTCAAGGCGCTCCTGCTCGCCTATCCCCTCACCGCTGAGGCTGCCATCGCACGCGCCAAGCTAACCTCGCTCGGTGCAGAAGATACCTTGACCAGCGAGGAACTACGCACCCTCGGGGACGCCTACTACAAAGCAGGGCACTATGAAGAAGCAAGCGAGCAATATCGCGCTCTTGTCCTCAAATTCAACCTCGATGCCCAATCCCGCAACGGCTTCGCGGTAGCCGCCGCGGCCTGCGATCTGAAGCTGAAACGCCTCACCGAGAGCCAGGCCTCAGCACTGCCAGACACTCCCGACGAAAACGGTGCGCGCCGTCTCTACCTGCTCATGGAACTCGCCCGCAACCGCAACGACCTAGATGAGCAGACGCAAATCGTTACACGCATGGAGACGGACTTTCCCTCGAGCCAGTGGCTGGCTGAGGCGTTGTTCTCTAGCGGCAACATGTACCTGCTGCGCAAGGACTATCCGCGAGCCGCCGACTACTACAGCTACCTTGCAGAACATTTCTCTTCGAACAAAAATGCCTCAGCTGCCCATTGGCGCGCCGGCTGGCTGAACTATCGGCTCGGAAACTACAAAGATGCGGAACGCATCTTCGACGAGCAGATTCACAACTTCCCAGGCACGCCCGAAACCGCTTCCGCCCTGTATTGGCGCGGTCGTCTCTATGAGACCCAGGATCATAATCTGGCCCAGGCGGCAGCCAACTACCGCACCATCGTGCGCGTCTACCAGCACTTCTTCTATGCGCAGATGGCGCGTCAGCGCCTCACCGCTTTGGGCAGCACTGCGCCCGCTTCGGTCCCCGACCTCGACCAGATCAAGTCCGCCGATGTGCCGACCCTCGCCGAGACATTCCCCGAGGACAGTCCGCATCTGGCCAAAGCAAAACTGCTCGCCAACGCCGGCCTCAACGACTACATCCCCCGCGAAATCGCCGCAGATCCCGACTCAGGTTCGTGGAGCGCCTTGGCCGAAGCGCAGATCTACGCTTCTTACGGCGAGGCCTACCGTGCCATGCGTGCACTCAAGCGCGCTCTGCCCGGCGCCGCCAGCGCATCCATCGAGTCCATCCCCCTTGCCTATTGGCGCATCCTTTTCCCTGAGCCCTACTGGACGACCATCAAAATCGAGTCCGCCAAAAACAATCTCGATCCCTATCTCGTCGCTTCGCTCATCCGCCAGGAATCCGAATTCAATCCCTCGGCAATCTCATACGCGAATGCCTGGGGCCTCATGCAGCTCTTGCCGTCCGTCGGCAAATCAATGGCGCGCGAAGAGGGTATGACCCACTTCCAGACTTTCCAGTTACTCGACCCCGACACCAACATCCGTCTCGGCACGCGATATCTGAAACAAATGCTCGACCACTTCGGTGGAGTGCCGGAGTACGCGCTCGCGGCCTATAACGCTGGCGACAGCCGCGTCGAAGACTGGCAGGCTGCGGGTCCCTACACCGGTATCGACGAGTTCATCGAATCTATTCCATTCACACAGACCCGCGACTATGTGCAGGCAATTTTGCGCAACATCGAAATCTATCGGGAGATCGATGCAAGCACGACCGCGACGTCAGCATCCAAGGTTACGAGCGGCAGATAAAAATGCATTACAAAGGAATCCGATTTGCTACTAGCGCCGTCCGATTCCCATTGACTCAATGCCTCCGCGCGTAAACACTACGAAGCAACCGGAGATGATCGCCACCCGGCCATTCGCAGCACGCTGTTGAAAGACGGACCACCCAGCACCAACGGAACTTGCTTTGTCACGTCAAATTCCCGGAGGGCAGGATGTCTACCGACTTGCAATTTCTTGAAGAGTGGATTCCCGAAAAAATGGACCCCGGCACGGTTTTCCTTCTTGAAAACCAGTCCAAGCTCGGTCATGCGCAGAATCCGTACATAGCCGTCATGTCCTGTCCGCGCTGCGGAACCATGGGATTGATCACCCGCCGTCAGCTTTGCGAAAAAGAAACCATGATCTGCGGCGGAGACGCCTGCTCAGCGGAATATCAGCTCGAAGGCGAAAACATCAAATTCCGGCATCCGCAATAGCGTTCAAAGAAATTCCGAAATCAATATTTGCCGCTGGCTACGTCGGTTTCTTCGCCGCGACAAATGTTGTGTTTCGTGTCCGAGCGCGATTTCACATGCTGCGAAAGATGTGACTGCGCTTATAAGTCTTTTATTTTGTTTGGTGCCCGGAGGGGGACTTGAACCCCCACGGCCTTGCGGCCTGCGGATTTTAAGTCCTATTTTACGGGCCAAAGCATAGCCTTGCACGCCCTTGCACCGCAGCGAATAACGATTGCAGAATGAATGATTTGGACTCGATATCCACATTGCACGAGATCGCACAAAAAGGAACCAAAACACGGTACAAAGTGGCACCAAAAGCGGCACCAGTTTAAGAATCCGCTGCAATATAACAAATAATGTTATATTTAAACTCTACGAGGATTCTGTGACTGGAAATGCCCTAAGAACTGGACGCCAGGAAGCCAAACTCACGCAGCAAGAAGCGGCGTCAAGGCTTGGTCTCACGCAAGCCTACCTGTCAATGCTCGAACGAGGGCGTCGGCCGGTGACTACGGAACTTGCTGCGCAGGCAACGAAGGTATTCCATCTCCCGCCAACGGCCCTGCCCCTGGAACCGGACTCTCTTTCGACTCTGGATGAGAGTGCGTTCAAAGCGGAACTCGGTGCACTGGGGTATCCGGGCTTCTCCTACCTGCGCGGAAAGTCCCACTACAATCCTGCTCGATTGCTGTTCCTTGCACTCGACCAAGACAGCCTCGATCGAAGGGTGGTGGAGGCACTTCCCTGGCTGGCCTACACGTATCCGGGCATGGATTGGGAGTGGCTCACACGAAACGCCAAGTTGAACGACCGTCAGAACCGGCTTGGGTTCGTGATGGATCTTGCCGAGGAAGTCGCAGAGAAGGCCGGCGATGCATCACGAAGAAAAAGCCTATCGCAGAATAAGGCTCAAATAGAACGTTCGCGACTCGCAAGGGAGGACACGCTCTCCAACGACTCCATGACACAAGCTGAGCGCAAGTGGCTTCGTCGGAATCGCCCACCAAAGGCGCGACACTGGAACCTGCTCACGGACCTCGACGTGAAACACTTGGCTTATGTGCCCTCGTGAAGCGATACCGGAACCGTGGCGGTCCTTCCTCAACGAACTGGACCGAATTGCGATATCGATGGTGCGTCTCGATTGTATTGGCGGTTTTGTTGTTACGATGCTTTACGGGCTGAGCCGGCCTACTGCCGACGTGGATGTGCTTGAAATCGCCCCACGTGCTGTGGCGGACGCTTTTTCTCAGGTCGCGATGCTGGGCGGGCCATTATTCCAGAAATATGGCGTCTATTTGGATCGAGTGACTGTTGCGCAGCCACCCTACGAATACGAAAGTCGGCTTCAGGAGATGTTTCCTGGAGCATTTCAAAACTTGCGCCTGATGGCACTTGATCCATACGATCTCGCGCTTACCAAACTCGAACGCAATATCGAGCGAGACCGAAGCGATGTGCGATACCTGGCTCGTGCCATTCCTTTTGATCTGGAGCTGCTTCGACATCGTTACCAGCAAGAGCTTCGTCCCTATCTCGGCGATCCGAAGCGAGAAGACTTGACGCTTCAATTATGGATTGAAGCCATCGAGGAAGACAGGGCCGGCTGATCGAACTGCTCTCACGAATTCAGTGAAAGCTGCCTAATGCGTGAAGTGACGACTCGGAGGTGTTTGGCTGGATGCGTGTCGTTTTGATTTCAGATACCCACGGTCTCCATGATCGGGTTCCGCAACTGCCGCAAGGTGACATTCTCGTGCATGCTGGCGATTTCATGAATGCAGGTTATGATCTGCGGGAAGTTGTCTCATTCAATCGCTGGCTTGGAGAGCAGCCTTTCGCGCATCGCATTGTCTGTGGCGGGAATCATGACCGGCTGTTCGAGAATTCCCCGGAGCTAGCACGCCCGCTCCTTTCTAATGGAATTTACCTCGAAGACAGCGGAACAACGATCGCGGGATTCTCTTTCTGGGGATCGCCTTATACTCCCGCGTTCCTCTACTGGGCTTTTATGTATCCTCGCGGTGAAGCGGCAAATGTGCATTGGGACCGCATTCCAGATGCCCTTGATGTACTCGTGACGCATGGTCCTCCTTATGGAATCCTCGATCAGACAACTTCAGACGGACCCCATCTGGGCTGCGAAGAGCTGCTCAAAGCCGTACGACACAAGCGACCCAAGGTGCATGTCTTTGGCCATATTCACGGAGGCGCCGGAACCTATTACGACGGGAGCACTCAATTTATTAATGCCGCCTATTTGAATGAGACCTACAAACCCCTTGAGCCTGCAGGGAAGGTCCGGATAATCGATCTGTGAAATTGAAGCGTGCAGCTTTTTGGGGCTGAGATCACCCTGATTGCTTGTGGCGTGACACCCAGCTTCGCCATGCGAGTGGGCTCGAATGGTAAGCGTGCGCTGAGTCGCTCTTGACGAGAGATAGAGTATGCCAACATTTGCAACAATGGACCGGATAGAAATCGACGTTTCGGTCGCAGACCCGAAATACAGCTTTTCATTACCGGATCCACGTGGAAGAGCTCTTGATGGTATGTCGTCCCGGCTAAAGCCTTAATCAAGGTCTGTTGCGATCTGCCGGGCAGAAATGTCTCCATCGTGATAGGCTATCGGATCGCCATTTCGGCGTAATAACTCATTCCGTGATTCGAGGGGAAATGTTTTGTTTGCGTGTCTTTTTGTATACCGTGTTTTGCTTCTGGGCGTTCGCGTTCACGGCATTATTCTGCTCGGCGACCGATCGCATTCTCTTTGCGCGAATCGCTCCGCCTCAAGCTGAGTTATTCATCTCCAATGCGGATGGCTCAATGGAGCGGGCTCTCACGCCGCCGGGTTCGGTCGATTACAACCCGTCCTGGTCTCCCGACGGCGATTGGATCGCGTTCACTTCGGAGCGGGCCGGTTCTGCTGATCTCTTTCGCGTTCATCCCGATGGAACGGGTCTTGAGCGCCTCACCGACGATGCCGCGTTTGATGACCAAGCGGCCTTTTCGCCCGACGGCGGCAAGATCGCCTTCGTCACAACACGGGCATCGGGCTTCGCCAACCTTTGGATTCTCGACCTTGCTACTCACAGAACCGCGCCTCTCACCACAGGATCGGGTGGAGACTTCCGTCCTGCCTGGTCACCCGACGGGAAGTGGATCGCTTTTTCCTCGGACCGCGGTAGCAGCCTTCCAATGGCGAAGGGTCGATGGGAGCGTCTCCAACTAGTGGATATTTATCTCATTCGCCCTGATGGCTCTGGATTGAGACGAATCTCGGACCATGGCAACTTCTGCGGCGGCCCGAAGTGGACGAGCGACAGTAAGAATGTCGTCGCGTATTGCATGTCCGCCGCAGAAACATGGAAGTACCGCGTTGACGTGCCGCAAGGTGACACGCGCCTCGTCAAGATCAACATAGCCACCTCTGAAGCGATGGCTATGCCTGCTGGCCCCGGAGTCAAAATTTGTCCATCGTTATTGCCATCGGGTGAAATCGCCTATATTCGTCGCGACAAGCCGCAGGGAATCTTTTATGCAAACGGTAAACCTGGCCCCGCAGGCTTGGACGTCTATTCTCCCTCTTGGTCTCCTGATGGCAGGCGCGTGGTCTACAGCAGATATAAGCCTTTACGTGGTATTGAGGCCGTGAAGTGCTGGAGCCGCAATCCGAACTTTGAACTATTGACAACTGCAATAATGCCCTCGTACGACCCAACAGGCCGGTCTTTCGCGGTGACGGTGCCCACCTCGGACCACACCATGACCATGTTTCTCGTCGAAGATGGAAAGCCACCCCACCCAATCTTCGAACCAAACTCATTGGTTTTGGGCCCACAATGGTCCCCTGATGGCAAACAGATCATCTTTGGAATCGGCCGCTTCACATCGTTCCTCGACTTCGCTGCCGGGGGGACAAGCCACTCGATCCGATAAACGGCGGAGCGCAAGTCGGCATGATCAATCGTGATGGATCGGGCTTTCACCTCATCACGTCGGGGCCGAACAATAACGCCTTCGCCTCTTTCGCACCCGACGGCAAGCGCATCGTCTACCGAACCAAAGGCCCCGAAGGCGAAGGCCTCAGGATCATGAACCTGGCAGATGGTTCGATTTCGGTGCTGACCAACGAGTATGACAACTTTCCTGCGTGGTCTCCGCGCGGCAATTTGATTGCCTTCGTTCGCAAGATTTCCGACGATTTCAAGGTATTTACAATTCGCCCGGATGGCAAAGATGTGAGCCAGTTGACCCATACTCATGGCAACGACTCTCATGTGTCATGGTCGCCTGATGGAAAACGACTTGCGTTCTCGAGTAGCCGAATGGGATTTAAAGACGAGGCGCTCAATACAAACGCGCCACAGCCCGAAGGCGACATCTTCATCATGCGGTTTGACGGGACACAGGTCGAGAAGCTCACCGATAATCAGTGGGAAGAAGGTGGAGCAACTTGGCAGCCCGACAACCAAAATTGAATCCTGCAACAGATCACTTGAAATGAACTAACCCGCCCTCCAGCACCCAAGGTAGTACGAGAGGCTGTCTCAACTGAAAGAGTCGCGTTAAGAGCCGGTCAAAGTCAACCTGACGATGCAGCCAGTGCAAATCAATACCTTCATTCCTGGAAATATCCTGGAGCCAGTCCTCCAGTGTCATTCGAAAGGCTGTGGCAGTCGCGTATTTCTTGTGCTCCATCAGGCGGCTACGATTTGCTTCGTTCGTACCGAATGCAACTGGAGATCTTGATAAAGAGAATTCGAGTTAAAGAATCTCTCGGGTGACCGAATCGCTCGAATCGCGGAATGACAGCTGGAAAATGTATGGCGGGGACGACGGGGCTCGAACCCGCGACCTCTGCCGTGACAGGGCACCACCTTTAAGCTTTTCAACGACTTACAAACCCGCGGGGACTGCCTAAGCACGCGCAAGTCGTAGAAGACAGCATCAAGTGTGGGTTGGACTGTGGGTGGAAAATCCTCGCACAACGTACCGGCGGGCCGCTGGCTGCGGAAATTTCAGAACGTAGAATACGTCGCCAGCGCCAAATTCATAGGAGACTGTTGATCAACTTGTAACTTCCGGATCGAGGGTGACACGACCGGAGCCTGCTTTGAGGCTTGGCAAACTCCAGCAAGAATGTGATTGAATCTGATCAGCGCCGAAGCGGGATGAGACGAATGCCCACAACAAACCGTAAGTTCGAGACCGCACGCACACGGCAATTCCGTGCAGCGGAGCTAAATAAAGAAGATGACCGTACCATCAATCACATTGAAGAATTTGGCTGCTCAGTCATCCAGGTGAAAAAGACCGACCACGGATTTGGATGGTCGTATTCGGTTGGCATCTTCGACACCTCTGGTAAACCCGAAATTATCACTGTCGGTCTGCCTGAGAAAACAGCACTCTTCGCTTTGAACGAAGCCGCAAAGCGACTGCGATCCGGCGTCGATCTCACTCAGGGTCGGCATCGCGACATCGTTGGAAATGTCGAATGTGAGTTTAGGCCGGTCGATCCAAAATGGGTGAAGCAACTGATGGGCTGGGCTCTTTGGTATTACGGCGGGAAGGATTTCCCTGTACTCCAAGCCGTCTATCCAGATCTTGAGAATCGCTTTCCCGAAGAGGAGGGGTTCGACATCAGGTTCGAGCGGCCTCTTATGCAACCAGACGTTCACATGAGGAACGTCGAAGCCGACTTCTGGGCCTCCACCGATCCCAAAAGCAGCCTGTTCAACTGGAAGTTTTCCGACACACCGCACACAAGAGTTTACCTTTCGGAGACGGTTCATAAAGGAACCGAGTCGGTCACTTACGTTTCTCACGACGCCGAAGACGGAGCGTGGCAATTTCTCGGAGACAGCATGGATGGTGGAGGCGGACCTGTCATTTCATGCTTCCACCATCCAATTGACAACGACCCGACTCTGAGCGAATTGGCCGATTTGCCATTGGGCTGGTGCGCAACACGTAGCAAGCCGGGAGAGGCTTGGATACGAAGACAGCAGGATCCAGAAGAGAACTCCGATTGAGCTCGACGTTGCCGATCAGGACATAACCCCAAAATTGGGTAGGTTCCGGGTTGAGGGTCATCCACTCGGAATCCCAAAACGGCGTTGATTTCATCCCGGCTTCTCGAGAGAGCGGCTAATGCATCATCGACGTTGGAGCATCGATGAAACCTTCATGGTTTTGAATTCGGGCATCGATGCCATTGGCCCTGAGCTGCCACACGGTCGGGAGCAAGTCCGCGACTGTAGAACACCCGCCAATCTTTGTCAGGCAACTGACGTTTAATGCGAGAGCGATCCTCTTCTTCTCCAAGGGCGCACCAGCGGTGATTGCCACAAGACCATTCGTGTCCATTGGCGTTGAATCTCCCCAGGGATGAAGGTAGAACTCATCGGCATCGTTGAAATCCGTCTGGGCATGCACCACAATGCTGTAGCGATTGTGAACTCTGGTCGTGAAGTCCAACATATTCCCGTCAATCACTCCTTCCCGAACCCAGAAATGGGAAACCAACTCGGTATAGGGAACAATCTTGAGGCTGGCGAGGCCGCGGTTGGATAAAAAGACCTCATAGGAGCATTGAGAGGGAGCACAGCCCTCCATCGGTCGGAGCTGTCCACCAAATCTGCTTTGTAGAACAGCTAACGTGAGGGGACCACCGTGGTGGTTCGACAGTTCGTAGGTTGCTTGAACCAGCCCCTCCGCTCGTTTCGTCAGCAGCCGTGAGTAGATGTATAGCGAAACGACTGCGGCACAGACTGCAACGGCAATCAGCAAGAGAAGGCTGCGAATTCTGCGCATACGAGATTAGACACCTGCAAACTCTGCTTTGTTCCCCATTCCGGGGCTGTCGTGGACAATCCAAACATAATCCCATTTTGGGAGTTCTGTCCGGATTGACGGTGATACATCCGGAACTCGGAAATTGGGGCTTCTCAAGCGGCAGCAATACACGAGGGAAAGGCGATTCATCCGCCATGCAGAAGGCCTGGCACCCGCCCACACCACGTCGTGCGCCGGAATCTCGCCCTTCAACGAAACACAAGTATCTGTCACTTTTACCAGTAGTCTGACACCTCCCGATTGCATATAAGCAGCGTCAATGGCCGGGAAATGATCCTGCAATTCGAGGAAGTTGCTCACGCGCAGGCTCACTTCCGAGCTGGTCCCCAGTTTGAATCAATCTGTGCCTTCCCTTTGAGTTGACGACGGCCCCGCACAAGGAGCCGTGCCGTCCGCTCGGCGATTCGCGGTCAGAACTAATCGACCAGGAGAAGATGATGACGCGCCTATTCACTCAAGTATCGAATGGCCTGCTGGAGGTGACCCGTGGCTAATCAGTCAGAGGCTCAAAACAACGCGCTCAACGGAGCTTCATCCACGCATCGCAAGGTCCTGCCCGTGCCCGAGCCGCAGTATCCCCCCATCACCGAGATTGATGTGCAGAATGCAACAGCTCCGCCCCGGTTTCAGGTGAAGGCGCCGAAAGGCGCACCCAACGTGGTGGTCATCCTTCTCGACAACTTCGGCTTCGGAGACTCGTCCACATTCGGCGGCCCTATCGACATGCCAACGTTGGAACGACTGGCCGAGGACGGGCTTCGCTACAACAACTTCAAGGTGCCCCCGCTGTGTTCGCCAAGCCGCATGGCCTTGCTCACTGGGCGCAACAGCCATAGCACAAACTTCGGCGTGATCTCGGAAATTGCCACTGCTTTCCCGGGGTATACCGCGATGCGTCCCGACAGCGTCACGATGCTGCCCGAGATCCTGCGGCTCAACGGTTTCAGCACCGCCATGTTTGGCAAATGCCACGAACTTGGGCCCTGGGAAGCCAGCGTTGTCGGACCATTCGATCGCTGGCCCATGAATAGCGGGTTTGAGCGCTTCTACGGCTTCATGGCTGGCGAAGCTGACCTGTTCCATCCGGTCATTTACGACAACATGAACAGAATAGATGTGCACCCCGATGCCGATTACTATGCTAGCTCCGACATCACCGACAAAGGCATCGAGTGGGTGCGTTCCCAGCATTCGCTGGCTCCCGACAAGCCGTTTTTCGTCTACTACTCCGCCATCGGCACGCACGGTCCATTCCAGGTACCCGAAAAGTGGCGCGACAAGTACAAGGGCAAGTTCGACCAGGGCTGGGACCAGGTGCGAAAAGAAACACTGGCGCGGCAGATCAAGCTCGGCGTCGTGCCTCCGGGTACTGAACTCGCGCCCAAGCCGCCGGGAATCCAGGAATGGGACGATCTGACCGCCGATGAGAAAAAGGTCTTCGCCAGGTACATGGAAATTTATGCCGCCTTCGCCGAGGTGACGGATTACGAAATCGGGCGCTTCCTCGACGCAATCGAAGAGCTGGGCGAAATGGACAACACGATGGTCATCTACATCACCGGTGACAATGGCCCTGTCTTTCAGGGAGGGCCCATCGGTGCATTCAATGAATTATCTGTGTTCAACGGGTTGCCGGAGCCTCTCGATGTTGCATTAGAGAATCTGGACAAATTCGGCGGCCCGCATTCCCACATCTTGTATCCGAACGGATGGGCCTTTGCGGGCGCCACGCCCTTTTCCTGGGGCCACCAGGTGGCCTCCTATGGAGGCGTCTGCCAGCCCATTGTGATTCATTGGCCGAAAGGCATCGAAGAGAAAGGCGGCCTGCGCACGCAGTGGTACCACATGATCGACATCGCTCCAACTGTGTTGGAGGCAGTCGGAGTGACCGAGCCCGAGGTCGTCCATGGGGTCAAGCAGAAGCCAATCGAAGGCGTGAGCATGCTTGACACTCTGAATGACGCCGAGGCGAAGTCACGCCGCACCAAGCAATATTTCGAGATGGCAGGCAACCGTGGCATCTATCAGGACGGCTGGTTTGCCACCACCGTACACCGTCCGCCGTGGGAGGCTAAGGCGCGTGCAACGTATGCCAACGATAGATGGGAGCTTTACAACGTGGAAGAAGACTTTAGCTGCGCGCACGACCTCGCTGCGAAGTATCCCGACAAGCTCGAAAAGCTGAAGGGAGTCTTTCTTGAAGAGGCCGTTAAGTACAACGTGCTGCCGCTCGACGACCGCGCGTGGGAGCGCTTTAACGCTGCCCTCGCTGGCCGTCCGGATTTGTTGGAAGGTCGCACTGAGATGACGGTCTACGAAGGAATGAAAGGAATTCCCGAGAACGGTTTCATCAACGTCAAGAACCGCTCCTTCGTGGTTACAGCCGACATCGAAATCCCTAAGGGAGGCGCCGGGGGCGTGGTCATCGCACAGGGCGGAGAAATGGGCGGCTGGAGCCTCTACGTCAAGAACGGCGCACCCAGGTTCGCCTACAACTTCCTCGGTCGCGAGATTTCGAAGATCGTTGGCCCCGATCGCCTGCCATCCGGAAAGGTGATACTCCGCTTCGAGTTTGCTTATGATGGCGGTCGCCCTGGCGCGGGAGGGAATGGCTCACTCTTCGTCAACGATCAAAAGGTCGCCACAGGCCGCATCGAGCGCACGCATCCAAACGCCTTTGGGGCGGAAACCACGGACGTGGGCGAGAACCTCTATACGGCTGTCAGCGACGACTACAAGGTGGGTGATAACAAGTTCACCGGCAAGATTCGCAAGGTCACCATCCAGATCGGCAAATCCAATCTCAGCGAGGAGGGACGGATAGCTGTTGAAGAATTGCGTATGAAGAGAGCACTGATCGGCTAATCGCGCCGTTGAACAGGCAAAGCGACCACCGAGTCACTGACTGACCGGAACTATTTTCGACTGGCGCTTTGAGGACACAAAGGCCCTTCATCGTCCCGGAAGGATTTTTGGAGCAATGAACTCTATCAGCATCAGTCTCGTTGTGCTGACGATAGTTTTTGGGCGGGGCCATGCTTGGAATGACTCTGAGCCGCCGCCTTCCCGAACAGTACCTCACTCCGGATTCCATCGCTCATGTGAAGGTCGGTGCACCCTTGCTGACGTCCATGTTTGCTCTTCTTTTAAGCCTTCAACTCTCGTCAGGGAAAAGCGCCTTTGACCAGCAGGAAAGAGAAGTGTCTGTGATGGCCTCCAAGCTTGCGTTGCTCGATCGCACTCTCTTCCGCTATGGACCAGCGGCCAACGATGCCCGAGCAGCGCTGCGCAGCAGTGTCGCACAAACGCTGAATCAGGGTTGGCCGCAAGACCGCCTCCAGGCTCCCAATCTCGAACCGAGGACCGGAGGGGAAATCATATTCAACAAAATTCAGGAATTGGCACCGGAGACCGACACTCAACGAGCTGCGAAAGCAGAGGCGATCACCATAGTAGTCAGCTTAGGAGAATTGCGCTGGTTAGCTGCTTCGACGATACGCAGTTCCACTTCCATTCCCTTGTTGATCGTCGAGATTGCGTGGGCCATGATCGCATTCGTCAGTTTTGGCATCTGCGCTCCTCGCAACTTGATGGTTGTGGCAAGCCTTTTCATTTATGCGTGCGCCGTTGCGGCGGGATTCTTCCTGATTCTGGAGATGACAACGCCATATAGTGGCCTGATACGGGCATCCAGCGGCCCGTTGCGGGAGACCCTTGCGCGCCTTGGCCAATAAACTGTGGGCACAGAGTGACTGCATCGAGTCGAGACAGAAACTACGGTTTGAGGACGGAACGTGGCAACTTGTCTCCGGGATAGTTCTACGAGAGGACTGCCGAGCTTACGAGGGTTTAGACAGAGGGGAGGCTGGTTGCCATTTTCGACGCGTTCATTTGCTGATCCGGATCGGCGCGCATCCTCCCGTTCAGGCTGATTCCCCGATTGCAGCAAGCGCCGACCATCCAGACAATACCCTTGGCGGAGTTGGGTCGCGCCCAGGCTTCCGCGTGTGATCGCAACCGGTCGCTCAGCTACTCACGTTCGTCGAATCCTGGAGGAGAGAATGTATTTCACCGATGACTCATTGCTACCCGAAAATCAAGCTCCACTGATGATCACCGCAGCGCCCTATGGACCGGTTTGGATGCCAGTGGATTGCACGCCTGAGCAGAAACTCCCTGTCACCTGGGACGAACAGGTGCAGGCTGCAGTGGATTGTTATAACGCGGGCGCAACGTTGCTGCACATTCATGTGCGCGATCCCCAAACGGGTCATATCTCGAAGGATTTCAAGCAGTACAACGATCAGATCGGGCGACTTCGCCTGTGCCAAAGATGATCCTGCAGCTCGGCGGCTCAATCTCGTTTGCCCCCGAACCGGGCGAAGAGGCGCAGTTTCAGAACTACGATTCGCGCCACAAGCTGGCCGAAGTTGATCCGAAACCGGATCAGGTCACAGTTGCCTGCGGAACCTCTCTGTATGATCTGACGGCGCTCCATCCTGTCGATGATGCCTTTCAGGGAACGCGCTTCACCAATCCGGCAATGCTGCACGCGATGGCTAACCTTGTGGCCGACTCGACGCCCGATTTCTATCTAGAAAACATCAAGCGTCTGGTTCGGCACGGAATCCAGCCGTACTTCGCCCTCCCTCACATCCACGGCCTGGAATTAGTGGAGCGACTCATTCGCAAGGGTTACTACATGGGGCCTATGAACGGTTTCTTCAGTATCGGCGGCGGCGGCGTTTGCGGTGCCAATCCCTTCGACTTGATGGAACTCATCCGTCGCACGCCGCACGGCTCCTTCTTCACCTACCAGACAACCTTCCGTCTGACCCATCCGGTTGCCGCCATTTGCATTGCGCTCGGGCAACACACCCGCGCCGGCATCGAGGACAACCTCTGGGACACGACGAAGAACAAGCGAATGTCGACCATCCAAATGATCGAGCGCCATGTTCGTATGGCGAATAAGCTCGGTAGGCCGATCGCTACGCCCGAACAGGCGCGCCAGATGCTGAAGATCGGAGTCACCTACAAATCAACCGAGGAAACGCTCGCCAATCTCGGACTGCCGCCCAACCGTCGATCCGGCAACATGGGGTTCATCGTGCATGAAACAGACGGAATGTATCATCCGGCAGCCCAGGGCGGCTGCGGGCATATTCACGCTGGCGAATGGGAAGAAAAGCTGGACATTCCGATCACGGTTGGAGCACACAGCTAAGACGGCGTCGCGGCCAAAAGCATGATAGGGTCCCCTCATTTATGGAGGGGCCTGGCCGTCGCACGATAGTGTGCGATTTCGCGATAGCCACTCTGATTTTGCAGGCGACAACGATGGCCGACTTTATCGAAGTAACGAGTCTTCAGCAGTTCCCTCCGGGGAGCGGATCGCGGTTCAACGTCGCGGACAAGGAGGTGGCCATTTTCAACGTGGATGGAAACATCTGCGCCATCTCCGACACCTGTCCCCACGCTGGTGGATCCTTGGGAATGGGAAAACTGGACGGCACTATTGTCACCTGTCCGGTGCACGGAATGAAATTCGATGTCACCACCGGATGCTTTGCAGGCACTTCGGACTTCGGTGTCTCTGCTTACCCAGGGAAGATTGTGGACGGGAAAATCATGGTGTCGATTTCTTGACTGCTCGCGGTGGTCAGGAGGAGAAAAATGGCGACAACAAATGTAGCAACGAAAACGCCTTTAACCGAGCAACCGGCTGACCCGTGGGGCTCGTCTCTGGACAAGCTAAAGGAATGGGACCCTAAAGGAGCGGAGTTGCTCTTACGGGTTGGAACGAATCCGTGGGGCCAGCGGCGTGCTACCGCGCAAGGAAGTGGAACTGATCTTCCTCGCACTATGTTGCTCTTGCACCAATCTCGACGAAGCGGGCACGCGCTGCCAAATCCATGCCGCGCTCGACGCAGGTGCTACGCGCGATGAGATTCTCATGGTTCTCAAGTGCGGCGTTGGAGTCGCTGTGCATTCGTGCAGCCTGGGAGCGCCGATTCTCCTCGAGGAGATGAAGGCTGCAGGAGTGAAAGCGGCAAGCGGTCCGAAGCCGCCAACCCCGGCATGCGATGCGATGCGGGCAATCGATCAATGGAACACGGCGTGGGATCCCTTCTACGATCTCTCTCCCACTTGGACCGATCAGTTCTTTGCCTTCGGAGCCAGCATATACAAGAGCGGTGTATTCACCTCGAGGTTTATGGAGTTGATCAGCATCGCCTTCGATGCATCGATCACGCACATGTATGCTCCCGGCGTTCGACGGCACATTCAGGGATCGCTCAAGGCAGGAGCGACGCCAGAGGAGATAATGGCGGTCTTGCAGATTTGCGTTTCGATCGGTGTCCAGTCCTGCGCCAAAGGCGTTCCGAGCCTGGCCGAAGTTCTCTCCCAAAGGAGCGAGTGACACTAGCTCAGAACGATTTTTTGCGCGTCGATTTGTATTTTGGGCCAAAGGCACCCGACGGGCTGGAATCCAACTGGATACCAACGGAGGATAAGGAGCCTTATGTGTGGCTCCGGCTCTACGGTCCAGGAGAAGCTTTCTGGAATAAGTAATTCAAGATGCCTGATGTTGAACTTGTGAAATGAGCATGTGCCCCCCTCTGACAGTCACCTGACGCTCATTGAGCGAGCACCGGAGGAGGGCTTTTTAGGAGTTGCGGTTGTATAGTGGCCAAACAGGAAGTAACCCGTTTTTGGGGCCGCTACGACAAATAATTCCTCACGCTACACCTAAGTGGTAAATATGAAACGCCGCCTGGCTCGCGGGGCGGCGTTTCTCGCGCTATTCTGCGTGGCCGTCAGTTGAATTCGGATCGTTGCACGGGCGGCAGATCCCAGGCGGGTCCTCCCAGCAGCCGGCGCAGTGTCCATCCTTGTCGTAAAAGATCTTCAGATAGCGATTCGGAGGTTTGATGATTATCTTCCCCAGCGCCGAGAGCCCCTTCTCTGCATCCTTATGACCTATTTTGCTCATAACCATTCGGGCAACGTAATCGAGCTCCTTCTGTATATTTGCACATGCCGCTCTAACGCGTTCTAGCTCGTCTCCGGTTAATTTCACTGCGTGTTTGTGTTTCGCCGCGGCGGCGGCCTCGTCGCTCAGAAACATTTTTGCGTTTGGCATGACCTTCTCCTTTTGGACTTGCCTACCGAGGTTGTCGAAAGACATCTGGGTGCTGTCGACCATCCGAATCGTACACCGCACGGGAGCCAACTTTCACCAAGTTTTTAGATGAGAAGCGTATTGGCGGCTACTTCCGGGTAGGCGGTGACTCGCCCGCAACTCGCGTCCGGCTCTCGATAAGTGACTCGGCGATTATGCGTAAAGCGAGACGCATCCATGGCGAGAAGCCTGTTTCAAGGCACCTGAAGTCGTTGAAAGAGGCGGGATTTTATTCCGCGCGGAGGGTGACGCAGGGATCGACGCGGCAGGCGCGCCATGCGGGCCAGGCGCAGGCGATCGCGGCAACCAGGGCGAGGAGCAGAACCACCGCTGCATAGGTGACCGGGTCGAGGGCGGTGATGCCGAAGAGCAACGAGCGAAGTCCGCGGCCTGCAACTGCCGTTCCCGCCAGACCCAGGGCCATTCCCACTGCCACCAGCAGGAAGCCATCGCCCAGAACTAGCGTGACGATGCTGCGGCGCGAGGCGCCCAGCGCGGCCCGCACGCCGATCTCGCGCGTGCGCTCGTTCACGCTTCCGGCCAGAACGCCGTAGATTCCGATAGCGGCCAGTGCGAGCGCAACGATGCCGAACGCAGTGAAGAGAATGAGCACGAATCGGCGCTCGACCTCGGAGCTCTCAACCAGGCGCTGCATGGTCACAACGCGCACGATGGGCTGGTTGCGGTCCGCGGACCAGATGGCGTTCTTCACCGCCGGCACAACCGCAGCCGGATCGCCGGCGGTGCGGATGACGAACGAGAGCGTCCCGTCGGCCAACCACGTCTGGCGCGTGGAAAGGTAGACGGCGGCCAGATCGCTGCTCGCAAGCGAACTCTGCTTGACGTCACCAACCACGCCGACCACGGTGTACGGGGGGCGATTCGGCGGGCCGACCATGATGCGCTGGCCGATGGCGTTCTGATGCGGGAACTGGCTGCGTGCAAGGGACTCGCTGATCAGCGCAGACTGCGGTGCCAAAGCGGTGTCGCGCTCGTCCAGGAAGCGGCCGCCGCGCAGGGGAATGCCCATGGTCTGGCAGAATTGCGGGCTGATGACGTAGCGAAAGACGGTGTGTCCGCCTTCGAATGAATCGTTCTCGAAACGGGCTCCGTACATGCTCATGGCCGGCGGATCATCGCTCAGTGGGAGCACGCTGGAGAAGGCAGCCTGCTGGACTCCGGGCACTCGGCGGACGGCCTCAAGCGCGTGCTCGAAAAAGCGGCGGCGCGCGCCATCTCCCTGGCCGCGGGCGGTGGACAACTCATCGAATTGATGGCCGGAACTCTGCACCTGCAGTGTGAGCAAGTGGCTGGTGTCGAAACCGGGATCCACGTTGAGCAGGCGCTGCATGCTCCGCATAAGCAGGCCAGCTCCGACAAGAAGAACCAGAGCGAGAGCGACCTCAGTGACCACGAGCGCGCGGCGCGTCGGGCTCTGGCGTCCGGCGCTGCGGCGCGAATTCTGATGGAGCCCTGACTGCAGATCGGCGCGTGAGAGATGCGCAGCCGGAATCACGCCGATGAGCAAGCCGATGGCGCTCGTGATGGCAATGGCAAAAAGGAGAGCCGTGAAGTCCACGCTGACGGCATCGATGCGCGGAAGGCCGGGAGGGCTGAGGGCAACAAGCGCGCGCACTCCCGCAAAGCTGACGCCGATGCCGCAAATTCCACCGACAAAACTGAGCAGCAGGCTCTCCGTGACGACCTGGCGCAGGACGCGGCGCCGCGAAGCGCCCAGTGCGGCACGCACGGTAAATTCTCCGCGCCGCTCCGTGCCGCGGGCCAGCAGCAGGTTAAGAACGTTGACTGATGCGATGGCCAGAACCAGAACAACCGCGCACGCGATAGCCAGCAGGGCGGGCTTCAGCGTGTGCGCAACGGAATCCTGAAGCCGATCGACAATGAGCCCGTGCTCCAGAGCAGCCCAACTCGGGCGGGGGAAGTCCGGCAGTGGATGGCTCGCAATCTGATCGATCTCGGCGATGGCCTGCGTCCTCTGGATGCCCGGTCTGACGCGCGCGACCAGGCGCAGATGCAGGCCCCATTCCCATGCGAACGAGTTGAAATGCGTGCCGAGTTGATTGGGGTCGTATTGCGCTGTCGTCCAGATGCCGGAGCTGGGGGCAAGAACATTCTCGAAACCAGCGGGTATGATGCCGATAACAGTGTAGTTATCGTCATTGAGCTTGATGGAATGCCCGAGAATGTTGCGGTCGCGATGGAAGAGGCGCTCCCACAGGGAGTCGCTGAGGATGACGGATCGGGGCCCGTGCACAGCTTCCTCCTGAGGCAGGAAATCGCGGCCGAGAGCGGGCGTGATGCCCAGGACGCGAAAGAAGCTGGCGCTGACGCTCTGGCCTTCAAGACGCTCGGGGATGGAGTTGCCGGTGAGGGTAGGTTGCCACGGCTCGAAGATGGCCATCGAATCGAAGGAACCGCTGCGTTCCTTCAGTTCGCGATAGGTGCCGTAGTGGCGGGAGAAAACAGGTGTGGAAAGTGCCGACCCCGATGACCCGGAGGTTGAGCGGTATTATCGCGCAGAGCAAGAGATGGTCGAGGAGTTCAGGTGCTCAAGGGAATTGCTTGCCGAGCTGAAGAGGATCAGTGGTGAGTTTTGACGTCGCAGCTCCTAGCGATTCCAACTTGGAAACTGGATCAGGTCAGTACCGGCAAAATTGCAAAAGCGGTGATCCGAGCAATTGAACTTCCACATAATCACCTTGTCGATGGAGGGATGCTTCTACAGACTCTGTCGGGGCCAGGACGACGAACAGTCATTCAACCACCTGATAGATCTATTCGGACAAAAGTACGCACTGCTTGCATACTTCTGCTTTCTAAAGGATCGCTCTAAATATGTTCCGATTATGCCGACGTTTTTTGATGAAGCTTTTGCGGTTCTTGCGGCGATCAGTCCTTAGCCAGAATATTCTGGTTTTCCCGGAACAGATTCGCTGGGTCGTATTTTGCTTTTATCTGCGCCAGCCGCGGATAGTTCACCCCATAGATCCCCCGAATTCGCTCTTGGGTACTCGGCGGCAGGTAGTTCACGTAGGCACGGCGCGCGTAGGGGCGCAGCGCAGCGCCAGTCTCCGCCACCCACCGCTCTGCCCGCGTGCGCAACTCTGGTATGTCCCATTGGGCGGCAATCAGGGTGCTCAGCCCAGTTCCGCGCAATGGGTACGCGGTGGCAGTCATCGGGATGCGTGCCGCAACTCCATTCGAGAGTCCGAGAAGCATCTGTCCGACACCCCTACCTTCGACGGCTGCGCGCGAAAGCACGTCGACGACGCCACTGCTCAGGTCCTCGATGAACGCACCGTCTACTGCGAGGCACGTTGCCGCCCAGACTTCACCTTCAGGATTGGGTGTCGAAGTGGCGATCCGCGCCTGCGACGGGCGGAAGGCTGCCTTCCACTTCTCAAGGTAGGCGGCTGCAGATGAGGAGTCGCCGAAATATCCGCAGCTCGCCGACGCGCCGGACACCGGGTCTACGGTAAACCCGGCGCGCGCCTCGTCCGGAGCGACCAACACAAGGTCACCGAACGCGCGTAATGCACCGGCGATGTCGCGCCATCCGATGTTGAACGCCGCCGAGTGTAACGGCACGATAGGGTGCAGCCGGAAGTCCAGTCGTGTAACAACGCCGAAGTTCCCGCCGCCGCCGCGGATTGCCCAGTACAGATCCTCGTTCACATCGGGCCCGAGTTCGCGCACATCACCGTCAGCGGTCACCAACTGAGCGCCAATCAGGTTGTCGCATGCCGTGCCGTATAGACCCCGCCCGCGTGTGTCGCCGCCCGCAAGTGTGAGCCCCGCAACGCCGACGGAACCGCAACTTCCCATGGGCGTGTAGAGACCCTCGGCCAGCGTAGCCTTGAGAAGGTCCCTGATTCGGGTGCCCCCTCCTAGCGACGCGACGCGGCGTTCGCGATCGACAGTGACACTGGTGAATGTCGCGAGGTCTATCTGTATCGCGCCATCAGCCACGCCGTAGCCGGCATAGCTATGGCCGCCGCCGCGGATGGCGATCGGAACTGTTTGCTTTCGTGCGAACTCCAAGCATCGTCGCACGTCATCGACGTTCGAGACGCGCACCATGGCGATTGGTCGGCGATCGTAGGCTCGATTCCAGACCCTCCTCGCGTCTTCATAACCACTGGAATTCTCGCGGAGCAACCGCCCACGAACGTCGCGGGCCAGATCGTCAAGATCATAAGCCGGGGCAGCGACAGCAGCCAGCGTTCCCGTGTGTGCGGATGCACTCAGAGCCGCGACACCGGCGCTGGCGAGACCTGCGCGCACGAAATCGCGACGAGTCCATGCAGAGGGTTCGGTCTTCTTGGTCTGAACTGACAAGGCGCTGACGACCGTTTTCACAAGCTTGTGCGTTTTCTTCGCTCATCATGCCACACAACTGTACATACCGCCTAGCAGGATCGCGGTAGTGGCAGCATAGCGGAGCCGCCAACACTAGAAGCAACTGGGAGGAGTCACCGCGGGACCCCTTCAGAAGTCGAGCTCCGGGCGAATCGTGGCGCACCCTTCAGTAACACCTTCGGCAACACCAAGTGCCTCCTGTCAGCAAAATGGCCCTTCAGTGCTTGGAGACGGTTCGTCCTGGTTTTGCCGCTGCGGCGCGCATCGAGCTCGAAAAGTTCTTTCAGCCGGATCTTGCCGAGCACGTAATCGACGGCCTCCGCAAAGCTGGCATGACCATCGCTCCAACCCTCGGCGAAACTGCCACAGCGCGATTGTCTCGCGCAATCTCCGCCGCTCCGCATGCATCCGGCACAACCCGCGCCGACGAGGGCTTCTGGGTCGCCGTCCTGCCATTCAAAGCGCAAGTGGCAAGCCCAGAACTCGCGGCACTTGCCGATGGGCTAAGCGGGGAGATTGTCACCGGGTTGTCGCGCTTCTCTTACTTGCGAGTCATCGCACGCGGCTCCACTCTGAGCTACGCCAATAAATCAATCGATCTCCGCGTTGCCGGCCAGGAGCTTGGCGCGCACTATGTGATGGATGGCACGCTTCGCCAGGCTGGAGCGAAGCTGCGGGTCGCCGTGCAACTCATTGATGCGGTCGCCGGAGCCAATCTCTGGGCTGAGACTTATGAACGCGAGTTCAGCCCTAACGCGATCTTCGAGCTGCAGGATGATCTCGTGCCGCGCATCGTCTCCACGGTGGCCGACACGTACGGAGTGCTGCCGCACAACATGAGCGAGAGCCTTCGCAGCAAAGCGGAGGACCAGCTCACTCCGCACGAGGCAGTGATCCGCAGCTTTGGTTACCACGAACGGCTCACGCCGGACGAGCATGCGCAGGTAAGAAGGATTCTTGAGAATGCTGTTCGCCAGGCGCCAGACTTGAGCGATGCATGGGCAATGTTGTCGTGGATTTACTGGGACGAGCATGCGCATGGATTTAACGTTCGACCCGATCCGCTGGGCCGCGCGCTGGCAGCGGCGCGGCGCGCCATTGATGCAGCGCCTTCCAACCATTTTGCCCATCTGGCTCTCGCTATCACGCTGTTTTTTCAAAAGGACTTTCTGGCATTCCCGCCAGCCGCGCAGCGGGCCGTCAAGCTGAATCCGATGGATGGCTCTGCCCTTGCCTGGATGGGCATTTCGACTGCTTACGCCGGCGACTGGGAAGTGGGATGCGCACACGCCGAGTCTGCCATGCGGCTCAATCCCAATCATCCCGGCTGGTATTGGTTTCCGCTCGCCTACAACGCTTATCGTAAGGGCGATTATCGAGGCGCTCTCGGCTTCGCCCTCAAAATCAACATCCCAGGCTATTTCTTTACACACCTCATCACGGCGGCAGCATATGGTCAGCTTGGCATGAAGAAGCCTGCGGAAAAGGCAGTGGACGAACTGATTGCCACTCGCCCCGAGATTGCAACGTCGGCAAGAGAGGATCTTGGAATCTGGTTTCAATCCGATCACGTCGAGCATGTGCTCGAAGGCCTGCGCAAGGCCGGCCTTGAAATTGCCGAAGAGCGATCGACGCCGTCGCCGACACCCGCAATCCAGAGTGCCCCCAGCACCGCCGCATCCGCAATCCCAGGCACGCCCTCACACACCATTGCCGCGTCCGATTCTGGCACTGCCCGTGCCGACGAAGGCTTCTGGGTCGCCGTCCTGCCTTTCAAATCAAGCGGAGCAAGCCCGGAGTTAGCTGCACTTGCCGATGGATTGAGCGAAGAGATAGTCACCGGCCTTTCGCGCTTCTCTTATCTGCGGGTCATTGCCCTCAGCTCTACATCTCGATACGCCCAGGCCGCGGTCGATGTTCGCTCCGCCGGCAAGGAGCTTGGGGCGCGTTACGTCATGGAAGGCAGTCTGCGCCAGGCAAGTTCCAAGCTGCGTCTCTCTGTCCAACTTGTGGATGCCGTAACAGGCGCTCACCTTTGGGCGGAAAATTATGAACGCGCCTTTAGCCCGGACATGCTCTTCCACTTGCAGGACGATCTGGTGCCTCGGATCGTCTCTACCGTTGCGGATGCTTACGGAGTTCTGCCGCACGCAATGAGCCAGATCGTCCGCAGCAAAACCGTCGCTGAACTCACGCCCTACGAGGCCCTGCTGCGCAGTTTCAGTTACGCCGAGCGCGTCACACCCGAAGAGCACGCGCAGGCAAAGGCTGCCCTGGAACGGGCCGTAGAACAGCATCCCGGCTCTGCCGATTGCTGGGCAATGCTCTCGATTCTGCTTACAGACGAATACATCCATGACCTGGGCAGCTCGCCGGATCCGCTGGGCCATGCTGTGCAGGCTGCGCGGCACGCAGTCGATGCGGGCCCGGGCAACCACAAGGCCCATCTCGCGCTGGCGTGGTCACTCATGTTCTGCAGGGAGTTTCAGGCATCGCGCGTCGCCGCGGAGCGAACCCTTGCGCTCAATTCCATGGACGCATCCGCTTCCGCTTACGTGGGCCAGATCCTTGCCTTTGCCGGCGTGCAGGACGAAGCCTGGCAGCGCGGATGCGAATTGATCACCCGAGCGATTGAGCTGAACCCAAATCATCCGGGGTGGTATTGGTACGCTCCCTTTCTTGATGCTTACCGTAAGCATGACTACAACTCGGCGCTCGACATCGCGTTCAAGATCAACATGCCTGGATTCACGCTTGCCTATGTTGCCGTTGCCGCGGCACATGGGCAACTCGGAAACCGCGAGAGTGCAGCCAACGCTGTACGCCAGATCCTCGCCGTCAGGCCGGACTATGCAACCGTGGCGCGAAACGAACTGGCGAAGATCTGGGCGCCGCAACTTGTCGAGCACCTGATTGAAGGCCTCCGCAAGGCCGGCCTGCACATAGAAAAGGCAGACAAACCAGCAGAGGCGCCGTCGCCGGCGTCAAGCGGCGCACACCCTGCAGCAGTGCCTCCCTCCATCGCCGTCCTGCCCTTTGCCAACCTCAGCGCAGAAAAAGATCAAGAGTATTTCTCTGACGGTCTGGCTGAGGAAATCATCAACCTGCTCGCCCAGATCGCAGGGCTCAAGGTCATCGCACGGACCTCGGCTTTCGCGTTTCGCGGCAAAGAGCAGGACATCCGCGCCATCTCTGAGACCCTCGGCGTAACCACCATCCTGCAAGGCAGCGTGCGCAGAGCCGGCAGCCGCATCCGTGTCATAGTGCAGCTCATCAACGCAGACGACGGAACGCATCTCTGGTCGGAACGCTACGACCGCGAGATGACGGACGTCTTCGCGGTGCAGGACGAGATTGCTGCCGCCATTGCAGGCAAGTTGCAAGTCAAGCTTTCCGCGGCGCCGCCAAGGTACGTGCCCCAGGCCGCCGCGTATGAGGAGTTTCTGAAATCCCGCCACCATCTTCAGCGGTGGACCCCGGAGTCGGCGGCGCGCGGCAGGGAGTGTCTTGAAAGAGCCGTCGCGCTCGATCCCGGATTCGCTCTGTCCCATAGCGAGCTTGGCTGGTGCTTCTACATTCTCGCCATCGAGAATCAAAGTCCTCCACCGCAAGCAGCCGAATTCATGAGGGCAACGGCACAAAGAGCACTGGAGATCGAATCATCGCTTCCGGATGCTCACGCCGTGCTGGCAATTGCGGGCGTACTCGATTACGACTGGGCCGAAGCCGGGCGGCAGTTCCAGTTGGCAATGGCCGGCCAACAGGTTCAGCCGTTCACTTGTTATCTCCATAGCTCGTTCTATCTGGGATCACTGGGGCGCATGGCAGAGGCCGAAAAGGGGGTACAGCGCGCGCTTCAGCAAGATCCACTGAATGCTTTGTGCCGCTCAGCTTTGGGGAGCTACTGTCTGGCATCGCGCAGATTCGCTCAGGGAGAAGCGGTACTCCGGGATGTTTTGCAACTTAATGAGAACTTCTGGATAGCGCAATCGTGGATGGGCTTCTCTTACCTGCTGCAGAATCGGCTGCCCGAAGCCATCGCCTATGAAGAGAAAGCCCATTCTCTGGCGCCCTGGAATCCCACCGTGATCGGTCGCCTCGCCGGAATGTATGAGCGCATCGGAGAAACGGTCCGGGCACAAAGCTTGCTCAAAGAACTTGGCGATGGAACCGCATTCGGAACTCCCGGCGGCCTTATTTGCTATTACTCGGTTCTTGCGGATGTCGATTCTGCGTTTGACTGGTACCTAAAGGCCATCGACCAGCGCGATCCCCGCGCGCCTTGGCTTTTCCCCCTCCAGTTTGGTGAGCTCTTCGCCTCCAGCCCCCGCTGGCCAGGGTTGATGCGGATGATGAACCTGAAAGCAGGTTAGGTGCGAGGACGACGGCGACCCTGATGATCAGTGACAGCGCGCCGTAAATCCGCAGAGCACCTGCTAAGGGCCACATCATCAATACCTGGTCATACAGGACCATGGCCGACTGGCTTTATCGGTTGACGCCCAAATCGCTCATTGAACCAACGTTGGGCGGCGCTCTGTCGATTAGTAACGGTAAACGCCGTAGGTAACGGCGATCCTCACCGAGGACCGGTCACGAGATTTCAGTCGTCATGCCGACTTTACGGGTGCTATTTGATTATCGATAAAGGATCTCCGCTACTGATCAGCTACCCCAAATTCTTCAAGCATTTCACCGGCAAGTTCCATCGGACGCAGCGATCATCAATGACTGCGTACCGCTGCCAGGGGTTTCTCAGTTACTATCGGCTATTCGACAATCCGAAGACCGCGAAATATACGATCGTATACAGAACGACCGTTGCATCCATTGCCGCGCCCGCCTTAACTCCTTTTGAGTAGGGCTGTCTTCCGTTCGCCACGGCCAGATAGACCATGAAGGCTTTTTCCAACAAGCTATAGAGGAGAATTGGCGTTCGCCATTCCACCTTGAATGCGGCGACGATCATGAAGACGCCCATCAGGCCTACCATGATCCCCCAGTGCTGAGTGATGATGGTGTACTCGCGGACGAACGGGATCTTCCCGATCGTTTTCACAGTCCACTGGGGCCAAAAGGCATAAAGACCGGCGGCGGCAGTTCCGATCCCGGTAATCACAAAGAACCACACGAACGTAAAATCGAAAAAGCGAATCATCTACCCTCCGTCCAATCGGATCTGAGCTCGCCGCCACTTACTTTCAGAGGTCATCCGTCACTAATAGCCAACATGAATTGCTAAGGCTGCCGCGGTGGCCCAATCAGCGGAGTCTTCACCGGCTTTGCCATTCCGTAGAACACCACCACACCCTGTCCGGCGCCCTTGGTTTGCAATGCCTCGTCGACCTTTCCCATAGCGTCCTGGTAGACCTGCCAGTTGTTGGTGGCCCAGATGTCTCCCGCAGGGCCGATGCCGACGTCGACCATCAACTGCAATCCACCGCCAACGTATCCTCCCGGTGGCGAGATTGCGTCTCCGGTCTTCACGCCGGGCGGACAGTGCTCGGTGTGGAAGCCACAGAGCTCCACGATTCCGTTCGACTCGGAGCTGAAATTGGAGATCCATACATTGTCATTGCCATCTACAGAAGCAGCCCAGGGTCCGATTATCCCTTTGCCGTAGATCGGCGAGAAGGGGGCCTCGCTGCCGTCCGGTCGCAAGACAGAAATGCTGCCACCTTCGTAGCCAGATTTCTCGACAGCCATGGCCGGAACCAGAACTTTGGTGGCTCGTTGTCCGGCGTCGGGGTCTTTATCGTAGTTGAATTTAAACGCGGCCAGCATTTCCGCAAATTTCAGCTCTCCCTTGGGTGAGCTGCCGAGTTTGTTCGTCACCCAGACATTACCAAGGCTGTCGATAGCCAAGCCACTCGCGGAATATCCCACCTTGAATGTTTCAAATTTGCTGGGATCAGATGCCGGGAAGCGAACCACGTGATCGGCAACGGCGTTGGTGACCCAGATACGGTCTTGTTGATCGATGGCGAGAGCGAATGGCCCCATGAGCTTGCAGGGATTCTTGAGGGGGTCGCCGGACGGGTTCTGGCAGAAAAACTGCACCTTGGATGGATCGCCCTGAGGAAGTTTCACAACCTGGCCCTTGATAAGGTCGAGAGCCCAGATATCTCCGCTTGGCGTTGAGATAATCCCCTGCATCTGGCTGATCTGGCCATTAAAGTTCCAACCCTCCGGCGGCGAAAGCGGCTTTCCATCGTTATCGAACTTGGTAATGTTCTGCCCTGTAAAGCTTGTCGGCCACACATTATCGTGCGCGTCGAGCGTCAATCCGAAGCCGGGTCCTGCTATCCCTCCACCCCTGAAGCCCAACGGGCTAGGCGAAAGCGCTTTACCATTAGGAGCGAACTTGCTAATGCCGCCGGTCCACGAGGCATCCTGATTTTGCGCCCCAACCGTGAAGTTGTCGGCGACCCACGCGTTGCCTTGGCTGTCGATCATGAGCTTGCCGCCCCCGCTCACTCCACCGCCCGAGAATTTCAGCGGGAAGACGAAGGCACTGGGAGCGAAGGTGAGATACGGTATGTAGGGCGCATCCCGCATGAGCCTGCCGGGAGTGCCGGGCTTTGGCAATGGATAGAACTCGTTGAGCAACGCGAATATCTTATCTGGGTTATGCCAGGGGGAAAGGGCAACCACCTCAACCGCCAGCAAAGTATCTGTCGGTGGACCACCGCTGGGAGGTGTAGTAGCCGCAAAGAGTTGACTGCATGCGTCACTCTTTACCTGCGTAATGCACCCAGCGATCACGTCGGCAAGGGTGCCGAAGTTGGCCATCGTTGGAGTTTGGGCGCTGTTGAGACCGTCGAGAATAATCGGCCCCCAGCTTCCTGTTTCCAGATCGACGAAATTGGGCACATTGCCCGCGGCAATCCGCAATTGGAGCGGCGACCCTCTGATGGTCGTGTCGTCGATGAACTGCGCATGAGTCACTACCGAAGCAATCGTCGTGAACTCATTGATGACAACCCCGGACGGGGGTTCGCTGCCGACGGATGCAAGCAGGGCTATCGCGGAGTTGTTGCCGGCCGCCTTGTTTATCGCGGAAATACCGCCCGTGGCGACAAGATAAAGAGTAGCGTCTGGCTCGGCGGAGCCGCTGATGCTGAATCTGCCTTCGTCGTCACTTTTCGTTTGTGCGAGTTGCTTGGGCGCGCCGGCACTTGCCTGCATCAACGTGACCGTGGACTGTGCGATTGGCGCACCACCGCCAAGCACCTGGCCCTTAATTTCGGCCGCAACAGCCCGCGTTGTAAAACACAAATTGGAAATCAGAAACACCACAAGAACGGTGTTTCGAAGAGCTGATCTGGAATCCATATGGTTCTCCTTACGCATAAACAGTGTGGGGAATTCACCTGCATCGAAGACCGTGCAAGCCACTAGACCAGACTTCAATCTCCTTGATAACTGGCAATTATGACAGGCGGTATTGTCGATGAAGACTTCCGAGCGAAGGGTTGATGCTGAGTCACACCATTTCGATCAAGGCGCCTGCACTGCAGATCGCTGGAAGAGGATGCGACGCTTTTTGTTCGTTCTGCTTCCCTGGCAGCGCAATCAGACCAAGGCATTCATCCAGCACATTCCTTGAGAGTTTTGAGGATTAGTACTCACAAACGTTAGATCCCTATCGGGACTGCCCCGGCGCGACACGGATGGTCTGTCTCGAGACTTTTGGTCGGGGCAGTTTCGATAGGGTCGTTTGAAGTAAGTCGCTGGTGTTTGCGACGGACGCGGTGATCTACCTATGCATTTTCAATATCGCCGACTGGCTTATGTGGGGCATTTGAGACTCAGAACCTGGCCGCTGGAGTAATGGGAGTCCCGTTTGCGAATGGTATTGTGTCCCGCAAGCTGTGAGCCGGTGGTGCAGACAGGGTGCATGAGCAGCTTGTGGGCATAGGCTAGCGGCTCAGTCGGAATGCCCACTATGCCGACTGGACAGGCACCGGATCAACCTGCCGTTCCAGTGCAGCCAACCAAACCGAAACGCTTCCACGGCACAGTGCTGCTTGACCCTGCGCGCGTCGGACGTGACGCTAGCAAGATCGCAGACGAAGTAATCACTCATCTCGTTGCCCTGGTAGGGTCAAATGTGAAGATCACTCTCGACATCGATGCAGAAATTCCCTCAGGAGTGCCTGACAACGTTGTTCGGACTGTCACTGAGAACAGTAGGACCCTGAAGTTTGTCAGCAATAGTGGCTTCGAAAAGGAGTAGGTTCTTACAATTGCCTTCGCGCCTGCTTGTTGAACCGGCTCAGTGGGCGACCCATCTCTTCGATTGCTGGAAAATTTAAGGCCCAATCCATAAGCCCACGTCGCTGAGTGCCGAAGTCGTTGAAAGCTCCAGCGCCGATGTCTTCGTGCTTTCTACACCAAGCTGTCGCTTTAGCCCAGCGGCATCATTTGTAAACAGGATGCGCGGCCATCACTTCGCCGGGAGAATGTACCTCCTTACGGTCTCTCGTTGAGTGCGCGGCAATCTCAGCTGCCTCCCTTCCACTGCGGCCGGTGCGCTCCATATACTCACGAATCTGCCGACTCCGCGGGCTGGAAGCGTCGAGGTATTCCTGGGTGTAGCCCTTGATTTCCGGAGCTCCGCTCCGGCCAACACTGATTTCGTAGCCGAGATTCTTCAATCGGTACGTGAGTTCGGACTGATAGACGGCGGTAGCAAACTGTTGCGAGGCGAAGAGGCTTTGCGGCTGGATTGCCCGTGCCTGACCATTCTCCCGCTCGGTCAAATTGAAGACCACCGCATGGGTATGGAGTTGTGGGGCAACATATCCATCTACAGGGCGAGCGGTATCGTGCTCGAATTTCGCCGCAATGAATTTGCCCGTGGTCTCTGATGGATGGTTTCCGCCAATGCGAGCTTGCGTATAGTATTCGAGTTGTTCAAGGGCTGTGCTGACGCTCTCGCGGTGTGCCTCACGCACCCGATTATCACCACCGACTAGAGCCGTCAACGAAACGGACTTTGGGGCGGAAAAGGTAGCATCCCATCCGGCCCGATGCTCCATTGTCTTGACGGTTTTTCCGTTGGCATCCTGGTACTCATAGGATGCTCGCTGTCGAACAAGTTGTTCGCCTGTCTCCGGATGTTGTCCCTGGCTGAGCCTTCCAAAATCCTCAGCGGAAACCGTACCGGCAAGCCCTAACTTTGCAGCGAGCTGGCCTTGCCACTCGCCGGCGATCACACCCCGTTGTGACCAGTAGTTCTGCTCCTTCGCCGTGAATTCCTTCTGGTGATATGTCTGTGCTTGGCCCGCGGATAATGGCTTTGAGATAGTAAGCATGAACAATTACTCCACCTGGTGCTCGGACGGCTGGACAGCGTGTTCCGGAGCCAACAGATTCCCTTGCATCTCCTCCGGCTCTGGAGGAAGAGGAGTGCTCGGAATGATCAAGTCGTCCATCTTCCTTTCATCGAATCCGGGGTTCTTCTCCCGAAGAGCGATGAACGGGAACGAAAAGCGCGCGACATGATTCCCGTACTTCAAAAAGCCACGCAGGTCATCCAAGCCTGAGATTTCTGAAGGCAGAACGAGCGGCTCGGTCTGCCGGTCAAGAGCGAAATTTTTGCCCGCGCGGGATCCGTCGTAATGAGTTTCCCTAATCCGCTCGATCTCGACTTCACCGATCGCTTCGCTGACCCATTTGGCAGCTCGCGGCTCAGTAGTCCGCAAGAATATTTTCGTGGCCGGCTGCGACAGCATCGCTTCCGCATCCTGCCCATACCGTGCCTCCATCTGGCTACGACCCTGGAATCCGAGGATGACGGGATTCTGCGATTTCCGATTCTCAGTGATGGCGGTATGAAGCTGCGGCAGCCGCTGCAAGCTGGCCAGCTCGTCGATCACAAACCAGACAGGTTTCTGGTCGGGCATCGGCTCATTCAGTAGCCGCAACACAAGAGTATCGATCCATAAACTAATTAGGGGGCGGAGCGCCTCGCGCATGGTCGGGCGGGATGTAATGAAGATCCACCCTCGACGGGATTCGGCCCACCGTGTAGGCGAACACGGTATCAGCAAGGAAGCGTGCAACGCGAAAAGCGGCAGAGTGGGGCCGACGTTTGGGTCTTCCGCTGGTGGGAATCCACCTTTGACGGGACGAACAAACGCCGGAAGGCAATAGTCGGTACCGTTGAGGCATTTGCCGACTGAAGCATCCGCACTCAGAGCTGCCAAAGCGTTGCGCATTGACGCCAACCAACAAACCCCGCATTCAGAAGGCGGACCGGAGACTATTGCAGAACTGGTCGCTCATTACCGGCTCAAGGAGCTGGTTGGTGAGAATCAGGGACGCAAGTCGTTTTCGACGCGAGCCGGGTACGAAAGCTATCTCAATGGCTGGATTCTCCCTCGCTGGGGGGATCACAGACTTGATCACGTAAAGTCGGTGGCCGTTGAAGAATGGCTGGACAGCATCAAGCGGGCAAAGGGCACGAGAGCGAAGATTCGGAATATCATGAGCGCAATCTTTCATCACGCAATGAGGTACGAGTGGGTTGAACGCAACCCAATCAAGCTCGTCCGCCAGAGCGCGAAGCGAGAGAGAACGCCCGACATTCTTGAATTAGCGGAGTTGCAACTTCTTCTCAGCAAGTTGTCCGTCCGAGAGCGCACGCTCGCTCTTCTCGACGCGGCAACCGGACTTCGGGTCAGCGAACTGCTCGCGCTTCGCTGGTGCGATGTCGATTTTGAGAACCTGGAACTCGTGTGACGCGATCGATCTGGCACCAGGTTCTAGGCAACTGCAAGACGGAAGCCTCAGCCAAACCTGTCCCCATGGACAGTTATATGGCCGAGGATCTTTTGCGCTGGCGTCGCCAGAGCGTCTATGCGTCCGACGATCGACTACGTCTTCGCTAGCGAGACCATGAAGGGGAAAGCAGCCCTATTGGCCGGACAACCTCATGAAGCGGCACATTCAGCCAGTCGCAAAGGTGAATGGCATTCACAAGAAAATCGGATGGCATACTTTCCGGCACTCCTTCGGCACATTGCTGAAGGCAAACGGAGAGGATGTCAAAACTGTTCAGGAGCTCTTGCGACACGCAAACAGCCGGATCACGCTGGATGTTTACACACAGGCAGTGAACTCGAACAAGCGCGCAGCACAGAGCAAGGTTGTAAGAATGATTGTGTCAAACGTGGGTCAGAAGGTAGAAGAAAAATACCCGCAAACAAGGCAGTAGCGGGCTTATTGGACCTTTATCGGACCCTGATTTGGTTGTCACTGTAGGTCGCCATATTGATCCTAAGAACTTTGGAATCAATGGCGGGGACGACGGGGCTCGAACCCGCGACCTCTGCCGTGACAGAGCAGCACTCAAATCTAATCGCAGGAGAAATCTGATGACTGTCGATCATACACCTGAATCGCTTTGGATCAATGAGCCCGATTGGCTTTGCGCGGTGGAATTTCTAAACGACGCTGACCCAGAGAGTAGGGATCTGGCTGCGGATACGATCGGTTACCTGCTTGGCTATTCACAGCTCACGAACACTCGTTCGTTAGCGCTCATCGGCGATCCAGAGTTGATGGCATACGAGATTTTGTTTTCATTTTCTTCTCCGGCAGAGAAGGCGAGATTCCTAGACTTCATTCGGTCGAATGACCAATTAGGAAATGAATACATCGTCAATGACCTAATTGAGCCTGTGAAGGAAGAGATTCGAGATGCGCAGCCTCTCGCCGCAGTACTACCTCAATCGGCGCTAGCGCGGGCGTTAATGGTTGCAACTTTTGTCACTGGTCCAATTCAGATCGACCATTCAATGACGGCAAGAGTTGTCGTTAATCTTCCCGAAAATCTGCAATGAATACGGCGTCACAAGTAATGCATCTTTGAAATGTGCTTCTCTCGAGTAACTCGTTACTCCCTTCAGTCTCTACGAGTATCCGGAACTGCCCCGTTGATGCCCATCGAGCATCACGATTGATGAAAAAGGTCTTGGACTTCGAAGCAGTTTTGATTCAAGCTCCGAAGTAGGTGGCACCTTTTCCGCCACACCTTCGACACCTACTCAGTGCTGAGTAGGTGCTCATACATAAGGAGATTGTGCATGGATCGCTCTGTAGAAAAGCTGCTCTATTCCCGGCGCGACACCGCCGAAGCACTGAGCTTAAGCATTCGATCGATTGATTACCTCATCACAACCGGACGGCTAACTGACGGCGGGTCGGTGGAAAGATCCTTATTCCGGCCAGTGCTGTCCGACGTTTCGCCCGGGAAGACCACCCAGACTCAGTCCGGTCCAGCATCCCAAGCAGTTCCGTTCACCCAGGAAACGGGCAGCATTCTTCAGACGATTCACAGAGCCGCTTCCTGCCGCAAAGTGAGAGGTTCGAAAGCATGGCAACGATTGGAGCAAAAAGGTCTCGCTGATGTTCCAACTGCTGGTTACAATCTAATGCCTCCACCGAATACGACGTCATGCCACCATCCTCCGAGGTCTCAATACGCACAAATGCCGCCACCCAGTTCAGGAGCGTTCTGGTGTCAGGAGCCGGGGTGGCAGGCTCTTGTCTAGCCTGGTGGCTCGATCGAACGGATATGCAGTGACCCTGGTGGAACAGGCTTCCGAACCGCGCACCGGCGGCTACGTCATCGACTTTTGGGGCCTCGGCTACGACGTGGCCGAAAAGATGGGCGTGCTGGACGAACTCCGCCGGCATGACCTCAAGGTTCAGGAATTCCGGATCGTCAATCGCGTGGGCCGGCGGATCAGCGGCTTCAGCCAGGGCGCGGTGCAAAAGCTCATCAAGGGCCGGGGCATGAGCCTTCCGCGTTCGGCGCTGGCTTCTGCGCTCTACGAAGCGGTCAAGGACCGAGTCGACGTGCGGTTCGGGAACAGCATCGTCAGCCTCGAAGACAGCCCACACGGCGTGGAGGTGACGCTTCGCGAAGGTGAGGTTCAGACGTTCGAACTGGTCATCGGTGCCGACGGCCTCCACTCCGCCGTGCGACGACTCTGCTTTGGTGAAGAAACGCGATTCGAACACTTTCTCGGATACTACGTTGCTGCGTTCACCGCCCTAGGCTACCGGTTCCGTGATCCGGACGCATACGTGACTTACGGCGAACCTGGCCGGCAGATTTAGCGAATCACTGTCGACGAGGACACGACGGTCTTCATGCTGGTGTTCGCCGAGTCCGATTCCCACGCAGCTCCCGTCCACGATGCCTCGCGTCAGAAAGAGGTCCTGACCCGCCTCTACGCTGGCGGTGGCTGGGAAACCGACGAGATGCTCCACGCGCTTCAGGTAAGCACCGATCTCTATTTCGACCGGGTCAGTCAGATCGTCATGCCGAGTTGGACCAAGGGCCGCGTCGCCTTAATCGGTGACGCGTGCGCGTGTCCGAGCCTGCTCGCCGGCGAAGGGTCAGCGATGGCGATGGCCGAAGCCTACACGCTCGCTGGGGAATTGGTTGTCGCGCAGGGAGGCCACGCGTCCGCATTCGAAATCTATGAACAGCGCCTGAGGCCCTATGTGGAGCGCAAGCAGAAGGGGGCGCGCGATTTCGCTGCGAGCTTCGTCCCCAGGAGTGCATTCGGGCTGTGGCTGCGAAACGCGACCATCAACGCCGCGAACAGCCTTGGGCTCATTCAGATGCTGTTCAGAGCCCAAATGCGCACTGGCATCGAACTGCAGGACTATCGGTAAGACTTCACCGAGCCTACCCATCTCTGGTCTTTGCTCCACGCGTTACGCATTCGCCCGCGCGCGTGTCTCGGACTGCATTCTCCTGCCGCAGTGACAGGATCAGCATCCTAAGCCGGGCGGCCAATTTTGATCCTCAGGCGTTCGCCCCTTCGGCGCGGATGACATCGAATACAATCCCCTCTCCTTACTGGTGGCGTAACGTTGTAAACCATGGGGGGCATAACTCTGTACAGAGTGGGGGCATTTCGTTGTATTCGGTGGGAGAATCGAGTGTAATCAGTACCAACCGCTTAAGCTGCCGTCGAATCGAGCTTTTCAATGGCGGCCTGATTGTGCTCCGGAGCTAAATGGGCGTAGCGAGTCGTCATTGAGATTGTCTTATGACCTGCAAGTTCCTGCACAGTTCGTAGGTTTACGTCCTTCATCACCAACCGGCTGATGAAGGTATGGCGTAGGTCGTGCCAGCGGAAGTTCTTTACCTTGGCCTCTTCAAGGGCCAGTTCAAACCAAGCCCTAGGGTTGTTGAGATCTCGTCCGTACTTTGAAAGAAACACGCGGCCATTGTGCGGCCGGGTGGCATGTAACGCTTCGAGAACGCTGAGGCAGGTTTTGTTCAGCGGAATCTCTCGATCACTTCCATTCTTCGTCTTCTCCAATCTGATACGTTTCCGAGTCAGCGAGACTTGGGACCATTCCAGACTGAACTGCTCACTCTTTCGCATCCCAGTGTTCAGAGCTACGTCGAATTCCGGCATGTGCTTCGCAAATTTCTTCTTGATTGCTGCACGCAATCTCGCTTCCTCGTCTGCTGACAGGAACCGAATACGGGCATTGTTCTCCGCCCGTTGCTCAACCAGCCGCGCAGGATTGCTCGTGACCTTGCCGTCTGCCAGAGCAATCTTGAACGTCTTTCCAAACACATTTTTATAACGGTTCTTCGTCGCGGCTGACCATTTGTGAGAACTGATCCAGGTATCAATGTCAGAAGGTTTAATCTCTTCAGCGGCCCGGTCGGCGAACGCCTCCAGAATGAGTTTCATCCTGCCTTTGAAATTCCGAACATCTCTGCGGTCGTGGTTGACGTACCAGTCGATGGCTTCCTGGGCAAGCACGGAGAACTTGATGCCTTTGTCTCTCATGTTCGCTGGCATTTTTACGCCACGAAGAATGTCCGCCTTGCGAATCTTGTAGAGCTTGATTGCGTCGCCGCGGCGCCCCACCTTTTCCCGATGCTCAACACCGGCGTCTTTGAAACGTATCCACCAGATGTCTGAGCCTGGCACCTTTTCGAAGACTCCGCGTTCTTTGCGAACCACCTTCCTCGGCATAGGATCTGCCCCCTGAATGCGATCCTAGCAAAGTCGGAACAAAGTGGCACCAAGAGTGGCACCAGAGCTATGTTTAGGAATTCCAGCTTCCGAGATTATCCATGTAAGTGATTTATTTTAATGGTGCCCGGAGGGGGACTTGAACCCCCACGGCCTTGCGGCCTGCGGATTTTAAGTCCGCTGCGTCTGCCGATAAATAGATGAAAACAAAGCCTATAAATGCACATCATATGAGACATGTGCAATGGATTGTGTAAATATCCTATATTCTTCAAGGACAAACACAGTGATGGCGAACAAAAGGCGAATATAATGAGTTTATGCCCGGAATTAGTTCACATCTCGGCTCGCGGCGACCTTCCCCAAGAGCTCGTGTGGGGGCCGATTGCTATCCTCTATTCCGTAGAGATACTTTGCCCTTGCCGGGTCAAGTCCTGCGGAGACATCACTTGGCGAAATCTCAACCAATGTTCCACATCGAGCTCGACCCTCGTGAGGTTTGTCATTGGGTACCCGCGGTACGGGCTGGCGCCGATTCCGATAAGGACGCCCTCGGATTCCTCCCAGCGCAGGCATATGAACAAGCGGCCACGCAAGGAACCCTCTTCGTCGCGGTCGACCGACGAGGGGTCCATGGGCGATATGCAGGGCATATTCTTTTTGGCGCCACGTACCCGCATGCGAAGATCTTCCAAGTTTTCGTTCCCGAATCAGATCGCGGATCGGGGGTAGGTCGTCAGTTAATACAAGCGCTGCTAGGCTACTTGGAGGAAAAGCAATACCTGAGCGTCAGTGCGAAAGTGGCGTCTGAATTGCCCGCTAATGCATTTTGGAGCTCCCTCAAGTTCGAGACAGTCGCGACAAAATCAGGAGGTGCGTCACGCGGGAGAACCATCAATATCCGGGCACATCAGTTCAATACACCTGCGCTGTTCGGATACCGTCGCCCTGTATCCGGTATTCCTCTCAATGATCCCCTACCAAATCTTACAGTTGTTTTTGCATTCGACCTAAACGTCTTCTTCGACGTCGTCAAGCGGCGCCCACGTTCCGAATATGGAGCCGTTGTTATGACAGCCGCGTTTAATAACATTGTCCGTCTGGTGGTCACTGAAGAGTTCACTAACGAGCTTCGTCGCACAGGTACTGCGGGACAAGACCCCATTCTTGAATTCGCTCTGCAGCTTCCTACGCTACCGCCACCCCCGAACGGCGTCAGCGAAGCCATGCTGGAAGAATTGGCATCTATCGTCTTTCCGGCCCGAGCGAAGGCAGGCAAACTCACTGTGCAGGACCGATCCGATCTCATTCATCTGGCGATCGCGTCGCACCACAAAATCGCGGCGTTTGTCACTGCGGAAAATGCTTTGGTCCAGGCAAGTGAGCAGATTGAAACAGCATTTGGAATCAAGATCGTGCACGTAAAGGATTTCGCCAATACCTTGCGTTCAGCCACCAGTGCCTCCTCGCCACTCGATATTGGCTTCTCTGATCGGGACCTGCGGCTGGCAGAGATAACGGACAGACATTCAGGAGCCATCCGCAATTTGGTCGATTCACTGAAGCTACCGAGTGATCTTCATGGCCTAGCTTTGGCAGAGGGGGTGCAGGCGAATACGCGAGGTTCTTTGGCGATCACCTTTGGCGAGCAAATCGTTTGCGCTGCGTTCTGGCGTCCGCAGTCGATTCTTCAAGGCGTTCTCGAAGCATTCCTCCTCGTGGACGAAGACCAAGCGTCAGCCCTGGTCGCGGTAAATGCTCTCCTAAACCAGCTTTCGAAAATCGCACGCGAACGGGGCCCGGCTCGGCTCCGCGTCCTGATTCCGAATAGTGCTACCGGGACGCAGGATGTAGCCATTCGTTACGGCTTCATGCGCTGCGCTGGGAATCAGCCAGAGATTTCGCGATATCAGCGACTGACGATTGGCAAGGTGGTAAACAAGACATCCTGGCCATCCCTTCGCGCCCTGCTGGAGGTCGAATCGGATATGCGATTCGCGGAAGACTTTACCGCCATCGCAGATGATGAGCTTAGAATTCAGTTTCGCAACCAAGCGGGGACAGAATTCCTGATCGATCTTTTCGATCTTGAGACGATCTTGTCCCCGACGCTGTTTGCCTTACCCAGGAGAGATGGTGTCCTAGCACCGATACGGGCGATCTATGCTGATGATCTACTCGATACGGGAGAGCAGGCGTCCCTGCTTCCGAGGCCACAAGCAAGTATCCTGCACGAACGGACTTACTTCAGCCATTCCCGCAATGAGCGGCTTCTGTCGCGCGGTACGCCGATTGTCTTCTATGAATCAGGGAAAGCGAATGGCAGAAGCGCCGCGATCGCCGTTGCACGAATCACGAACACCGTTGTCATCCCCAAGAGTCAGATCGCAGCCACATTATTGGACGGAGGTGTTCTGGCTGAAGACGACATCAAGAATCTCAGCTCGGGAGACCTGATCGCCGCCACCACTGTTGACAACGTGCTGAAGCTTCGCAAGCCAGTTTCCTTGAAGGATCTGCGAGAATTGGGCTGCGTCGATCGATCGAACCTCATCACGTCCAAACCGATAACATTAGGCCAATTGGAACAGATCTTGATTAAAGGACAAGGGACCCGTGAGTAAAGGCGACATTGTCATCTCCGTCCAACGCAAGTTTGTAGAGCGGATCATTGCGGGTGAGAAGGCAGCGGAGTTGCGTCGCCGCGCCCCGCGCATTCAACCTGGCTGCCGGGTGTGGATCTACACCAAAGCCCCAGCGGCGATGATTTCGGTTTGCGTGACAGTGGATCGGGTTGTCAAAGGAGCTCCGCGAGACATCTGGCGAGCGCATCAGGCAGATCTCGGTGTCTCCTACGATGAGTTTGAGGCCTACTTCGCCGACACCGAAAAGGGATGTGCAATCTTTTTCAAGAAAGTCGAAGATGTGTCGCCTGGTGTTGCGTTATCGGAAATCCGTTCTCGCTCCAAAGGGTTCCATCCTCCGCAGTTCTTTAAGCGGCTAGAGGAGGACAGCCCTGAATTAAAGCTGTTTCGAAGCCGTCTTGTCTGTGGCTAGAAGGTAGTCCAGAATCGTATTACATTGGCACCTATCGATCCAGAACGTGGTTCCATGCACTGCATCTTCTGCAAACGTGACTCCTCTGCGTCACGCTCAAAAGAGCACGTGATTCCTGAGTCTCTGGGAAACACCGAGCATGTATTGGGAGCTGGTGTGGTATGCGACCAATGCAACAGCTATTTTGCGTCAAATGTCGAAGGGCCTCTTCTCTCTGATCCATATTTCCGGGATCAATGTTCCCGCGCTGGGGTTCTGAGCAAGAAGGGTCGACCTCAACGTGTGCGCGGACTACATCCCCAAAGTCGCTCCATAATTGAATTGGTTCGCCATGTGGACGGCTCTGGAATCAGTGTCGGAGCCGCTTTCGAAAAAGATGAGCAGCGCTGGGTTGAAGCGGTGTCGAGTCGGCGCGGAGGCCGCATATACATACCGCATCCGCTTGCTCCCGATGAAGCATTGATGTCGCGATTCCTGGCGAAGGTAGCGGTTGAATGCCTTGCATTGCGAATGATTGAAGCGAATGGTGACGCTCAAGCAGTCGTGTCTGAGGAGGCCCTCGACAGCCTTGGGGAATACGCGCGAGAAGGGCCGCCGAACCCTGTTTGGCCATTTCTCCGCAGATCGCTATATCCCGCTGACTTCACTTTCGCGCAAGACGGGCAAGAGCCTTACGAGGTGCTCCATGAGTGGGTCTTCACGGTTCTCGGAGAAGAGCACATCTACTTTGTGCTGGTTCTGTTCGGTGTAGAGTACATTCTCAACGTGGGAGAGCGCAGCATAGAAAGCTATCAAAGTTGGCTAGACGAAAATTTCCAACGCAGTCCACTTTATCCCGACGGACTATAAGGGGGAAGCTGACTGCTGCGGTCGGTAGAGCCGACTACCAATAAATAGCTTCATCCAGCGACCAACCATCAGTGCATGTTTCGTCTTTGCGCCGCGTGGTCAGCTAGCTATGTCTCCGGCATCCGCGATCAACAAACGCATGTTTCTCAGACGGAACTCTAGACGCCAATACCAACTTCCATCCCACTTAGGCGTGCAGGTTGCGGCGATTGCGCGACATCTTGCTGGGCGGGGGAAACTGCCTTCTCCGCTCTATGCGCACTCTCGTGGGAAACATCTCGGCTTAACGCTTCGGCGAGTCTGCTGCGATCATTCGTAAAGATCTGCGCATCGCATGCTCCGCGCGAGACGGCTACATACGCCATTCGATTATTGATCAGATCTTTCGCCGGCAGATCGGTGTCAACGTGGATCAATACGCGGTCAGCGGTCTGCCCTTGACCGGAATAGCTCGTGACGGCGTAGCCGTGATCCAGATGCGGGTGGCGCTGCGGATCGATTTGCAAGTCTCGCCCGCTCTCAAGACGAATCGCCATTCTCCCACTCTCATCGATGGCCTTGATTGTTCCAAGTTCGCGGTTTGCGATTTTCAGATCCTGATTCGGTGCTGTGAACTGAACCCTATCGCCGACGGAGAAGGCTCGCTGCTCGTCTCGATAGACCGATACTCCGGTGTGCCGCCGTGGGTCATACGTGCGCTCGCTGCCATCCACTCGCAAAACTGTTAACAGGTTGCTACGTGCATCAATGCTCGTGACGCGCGTGTACTCCCCTTTCTTAATGCCAGTTTCGTTTGATGTCCGGGAATATCGCAATACATCATTCAGCTGATATTTCTGCGCCCAACTACGGTCGGCCCCTGTCATGTCCTGGCGAGCAATGAGCGTGGTCACTTGGTGTTCATGCTTGCTCACTATGCCATGCGCCTGGAGCTCCGTGTGAATCCGCTCGTTAATTTCTGTCCGGGAGCGGTTATCAGGCGAAATCACCAATGTAGTGCCAGGAGCCTTTACATATTCGCGGGCAATAGCTGCGATTCGGTCCGTCCGCGCGGGCATTTCAATGACCCGTCCTTGGCGCTCAAGGCTAGCCACACCTGCCTGTACTTCTCCGCGGGCTAGTTGCTCTACGACCTCCTTAAGGGCCGGGTCACGTTGCCTAACGATCTCGTCGAGCCGTACCGTTTTCATGCCTGCTTCTTGAAGTTGAGCGAAGGGTCGGCCCGCTTCGACTGCCTCGTGCTGCCGCGTGTCGCCTACCAGGAGCACTCTTTCACTCGGATGCAGCCGAGTCGCGAACGCGTGCATCTGCCGCGTCGATGCGAGCGAGGACTCGTCCAGAATGTAAAGGCGTCGATCACCGCTATCGGGCTGCTCGCCGCGGGCGAGGTGGCGCTGCAAAGTTGTAGTTTCAATTCCGGCTTCGGCAAGCTTCTGTGCAGCACGAGATGTGGGCGCGAATCCTTCAATGCGGTAACCCTCAGCCTCGGCAGCCTCACGAACGACTGAGAGGGTCGTCGTTTTTCCGACACCTGCTCTACCGTCAAGTCCTACGAACTGTTCGCGCGAATTCAAGATTTCATGAACAGCGCTACGTTGGGCAGTATTCATCTCAGGGTGATGATTTAACACCGCGGTACTCGTCTCCGAGCGAACAAGCGGTGAATTGGTTACGCCACGTTGATTGCCATCCTCCATTCGGGCGACAGTTTCTTTCTCAAGCCGTATCATTTCTGCCGTTGAGTATCGCCGCCCGGCCTCTCCCTCTTGCGATTCGAGTATGCGGAACTCACCCGCCTTCACCCGAAGCTGGAGTTCTTCGCGTGCTTGCTGAAAACTAATTTGGCCCATTCCACGATCGAGCACAGACTGAAGAACAACTCGCTCGTCGCGAACAGCGGCGCGCTCGAAGACATGGCTACGAGCGTAGGTCACCGCCTGCTGAGCGATCTTCTCGGGCTGGTGAGAATGAGTTGGTGCGTGCTGGCGGGCCTCCGCAACCACTCGATCTGGTTGATGCCCATACTTCGCAGACAACTCCCGGTGTCGTTTAAGGACGGCGTCGGGCGAAAGCAGTTCTTTTTGATCGCGGGTCCTATGAGCAGCGACTTGGGCTGCGCCAGCGCCTTCCATTCCGATAGACCGCAAGTGTTCCTGAATTTGCTCCCGCCGTGGGCTGGAGGCATCGAGGTATTCCTGCGTGTAGCCTTTAATTTCTGGTTGTCCATACTTGCCCCGCTCGATCGAGTAGCCCAGCCCTTGAAGGCGCAAGGCGAGTTCCGAACGGTAAACACTCGTCACATAATGCTGTGACTGGAAGAGGCTGCGCTCCTGGAGGGCTCGCGTTTGGCCATTTTCGCGGACCGTCACATTGAAAATGACGGCATGCGTGTGAAGCTGCGGGGCAGCATATCCCTCAACTGGCCGCGCGGTGTCATGTTCAAAGGTTGCGGCAATGAACTTCCCTGTTGTTTCCGGAGTCCGGATATTGCCCATCCTGGCCTGCGTATATCGTTCCAATTCTGCCAAAGCAACGCCGACGCTCTCGCGATGTGCTTCGCGAATCCGATCATCGCCGCCGACGAGTGCGGTCAACGAGACTGATTTCGGCGCAGAGAAGGTAGCGTCCCACCCGGCCCGATGCTCAGCACTGGTGATCTGCCTCCCATATTCGTTCTCGTATGTCCGAGCAGGCTGGTGTTTGACCAGTTGCTCGCCTGTTTCGGGGTGTTGACCTTCACTCAATCGCGCAAAATGCGATGCCCCCACGAAACCCTTCAAATCCCATTCTTCCGCCAGTGCCCCGCGCCACTCGCTGTGCGCGCGACGGTCCTGGCTCCAATAATTCTGTTCTTCAGAAGTGAACTCCCGAGAGTGGTACGTTTGCGCCTGCCCTGCAGAGAGCGCCTTCGAAATGGTCAACATAGCCCTCAACTCCAAAATTCGAAACGGTTCAGAGGCTGCTTGAATTGGGCAAGAGAAATTCAGTCAATCCACTGAGATTCGTCCCAGACAGTGGGTTCGGCGTTTGCGACTTTCCGCTGCGCAGGCAGCGGGAATATGCCTTGTCTTCCTGGCGGGCTTTTTGGCGGCATTGGGACGACTGACGTCATGCGAGCTTGGCGTAGCATTTTCGTTGACGGTTGCCGATCTCGGAGTGGGCATGCCTCTTCGCTCCAGAAAAGCTGGCTGACGCTGAACTGCACGAACATATGGGAATCGGGCCTTGACCACAAGGTTTTCTTGTTTGATATAGCCATGAAGGGGTTCCAATCCCGCAATTTCGGAAGCCATCACGAGCGGCTTGTTCACGATCTCCATCGAGTATTGCCGGTTGCCGGGTAACAAGCTGTGCCGCCGCGATTCCTTGAGGCGCTCCACCTCAATCTCTCCAATAGCATCAGAGACCCACTTCGACGAATGCGGCTCCGAAGTCTTCAAAAAGAGCTTTGTCGCTGGCTGGGAAAGCATTGTTTCAGCATCCTTCCCGTACCTTTTCTCGATTTGGCTACGTCCCTGAAAGCCCAGCACCACCGGATTTCCCGATTTTCGCGCCTCCGTGACTGCTGTATGGAGCTGAGGCAGTTTATTCAGGCTCGCGACTTCATCGAGGACAAACCAGACGGGCTTGACGCGATGAATTGCCGGCTCCATCGTGCGGAGGATCAGCATGTCCAGCCATGCGCTATGAAGGGGCAGAATTTTTTGGCGAGAGGCCGGGCTGGAAGTCAGGAATATCCATTGACGCCGTTCAGCATTCCAGCGCCCCGACGAATAGACCGGGCGCGCTTCATCCTTAGGTGGCAAGAGTTCAAGACTTTCGGCGATCATATTGAAACTCGAAAGCACACCTCCTCTTTGGGCAGGCGCACCAGGATCAAGGAACGAAGCATAAGGTGTGCCTTTCGCCATCGCCTCTATTTGCTCCGAATTGCTCATCCATGCGATCAGCTGCTGAGGACTGGGCTGACGGCGCATCAAAAAGCTAAACACTCGGCGGGGCGCGTCCGTAAAATAATCCTTTTCAAAATCCTTATCTGGAAATAGAGCCGCCGCCATGGCGGCGTTGGCGTCATCTGATTGTGATTCTTCTGCAATGTCCCAATAAGGGCATCTATTGTCGAGAGGGTTCAGAATGATGTCACCGCGCTCTGGTGAATAGAACTCGGGTGTGAACTCGAGAGCTGGATCGTAAACGATTGCTACGTCTTGCCGAGACGCAACCTGACGAAGAATCTGGCGCATGGCAGAGGTTTTTCCACTGCCGCTGTCGCCCATAATAAGGATGTGGCTCGATTCAAGATTCTTGCGAATCCCGAGTGAAGGAGGGCGACGGCCAAGGAAGCGAGACTGGATTTGACTGAGCTGTGGGAGTATCCAACTGGAGGCGAAGACCATCTGGCCGCAGCTTGGTATTCCAGTCGCCAGCCGAAATCAGTTCAGGACCCCTGGTCCGCCTTCCATGCCGCTCTTCGTGACTTCGTGAAACTCTCGATCTGCGCCTGATCGCGATCACCACAGCTACCAATCCAGCAACTGGGAGAAGACCAAGCAGTAGCGGTTCGGCAACTACCCACCCGTAGCTGTGGTCGTTGTAGATGTTCGCTCGCAGGAACGCTTCCAATTCTGCCGAGTTCACTCGCTCCTGAGCACCCGCCTCAATACCTGTCCACCCATCCGCCAAAGCCGCTGGAGAAAGTCGAACACCGAGAGTTCCACTATTCGTTGCCTGGACGTCGCGCTCACTGAGGAGAACATGGCGCCGACCGGGAGCGGTCTTGTAAAGCCAGACTACCGGAGTCGTCGCGCTGTGCTGGCCGGCGATTTTCGCACTTTCTACGTAGGCGAGCAGATAGTGCCGCTGAAGCGGCGGCTCCACGAAGAACATGAAGGATCCCAACAGGGGAAGGGCGGGAAGAGCAACCAACATGCCCAGGAAGATGACGAACCAGAACAGGGACCGTCGAGGAAATCGGAGCGGTGGCACAGTATGACCTCCTAGATTTTTCCGGTCTTGCCTTCCTTTCGACTTGCCAGGAATTCTTCAGCTTTTTGAAGTTTGATCGAATCCGCGTACGCGACCATCTTGCGAATGGAGTCTTCGCTTAGCGGACCCTTCGATGCGGAAGCAAACAGATTCACAAATAGGGTCCGGATGGCCATCAGCTCTGCCAATAAGACCGGGTCCGTTTCGTCGGCGCGGCGTCCTCGGGCCTGAGCGAGGGCAGCTTCGCGAAGCCACTCTGCGACCTTCTTGCCCTGGGCCGAAGCGGCCGATTCAATCTCGACGAATTCCGTCTCGGTAATCCGGGTGGCGATGGATTTGGCCCGAAAACTCTCACCTGCCCGGGGAGCGGACACAGCTGGCGGGACCACAGAAGGCGGTCTGGTATCGGGGGAAGACATCAGCTCAGTCGCCTAGTCGCAAAGTAACCCGGAGCTTCGGTCTTGTCAAACATGGAGGCGCTAAGTCAGTCCATTGAAACATGTTCACATTTGTAAACGTGGGAGGCCTGGCGGAGGTATTCGCGTTTACAAGCGGAAACACAATTCATCCAAATACCTCAAAATCAAGATGTTCACAAATTGAGTCGCGTGCGACCCCAACTGGGGATGACGTGTCACCTTTCATCCGCTGCGTAGCAGCGCGCTTGCATGCGGCAAGCGCGTCGGGCCTCGCTAGCGGGCAAGATGAAATGGAGCAATCGCGGCCCGACACACCGGGAACAAGATCGCGTGCCGCATTGCACTACCAGAGGGGCTTGCCCGTCGGGTGGGGAAACATGACGCCCCGGCGCTTTTCTGGGGCACCGCTAAAGGGTGGGTAGACTGGCTCGGGACAAATCATTTCGGTGCGCCGAGCCGCGTTACTGAGTTGCGGTATAGGCCGTCAACGACCTTGCCACAATTCAGTCACTGAGAACCGGCAATGCCATGCGTTCCTGCCGAGAGCGGCTCGGCGCTGCCCGTCGGGTGGGCCAGAGATGACGCTCCTGCCCCCAGGCAGGAGCATCGAACAAGGGTGGGAAGACGGGCAGGCGGGTACAAAAATGCGGAGCCTGTATGAGGCCAGGCTCCGCCGAGTGCTTTCTTTGGCTGACGATTATGCGGCGGTCTTCTTAACAGTTTTGGCCTCTGGCTTGGCTGGCGGTTTCGGCTCTGGCTTAGCAGCCTTTCTCGCCTTGTCTTTCGCGGTGAACTCCTGCTTTACCTTGAGGGCCACGGCATCGGTGTCGATCCCGTAGACTTGGGCGGCGACACGAAGCGTCTTTCCGCCGTCAGTCTGGGTTCTGGCCGATAGCAAAATTACGGCTTCGACAACCAGCTTTCCGATAGTTCCTTCGTCGGCCTTGCGGACAAAAGCTCCTAAAAGTTTGGCGACGGTTTCTCCTTCTTTAGCCTTGATGCTCCGATGCCGCGCGACCATCTCCAGCCGTCTTTCGTCCAGTAATGGGAGCAACTGCTCGGCAACAAAGAGCAGGTCGCGTTTCATCAGCCGAATGGGAACGGCGGCCACGATGGATTGCAAGACGCGATTTCCGGTTGCGTTCGCCAGCGCTTCCTCCCGGCGACGCTTCTCCTGCTCGACTTTGAAGCTGGCATTGGCCTTCGGCGTCTGTTTCTTGGGATGGTGTACCGGGCAGGTTGGCTCGGTGCAAACCTTCCGCAATTCGCCCTTGTCGATGCCGTCCGACACGATGGCTTCGGTGGTGTACTTGCACGTCTTGAATTCCGGCCACTTCGCTTTCTCCGGTGTGTCGGGCTTCTCCTCCCGGATTTCGACGTACTTGTTGCGCGGGATGGTCTTTTCGCCCTCGGGCTGCTGCTTGTATGCCGTGCTGATCTGAACTAGTTCCGGCTTGGCTGCGACCTTCGCCTTTACGTGCGCGTCTAGCTTAGCCGCGTAGCAGTTCGGGTCGGTGCATTATGTGGAATCTGGGCAAATTGCAAGTCTTTCCTGTTGGCTCGTCGCCGCCGCGTGGACCGCGTGAGGCCATAGCCCAGTAATATTAGACCTGAGGTCAAACAGTGTCCTGCGAAGAAAAGGTCCGGCTGGCCATGGAATACGAGACAGCCACGTCGAGGTTCTCTGAAGCAGTGAGAGAGCTGCGCCTAAAGATGGGCACATCGCCCAAGGACGAATACGATCGACTGGAACGGGCTAGTAACGAGGCCCGCGTGAGATCCGAGCAGGCGCGCCTGGCGCTTGAGCAACATACCGCCGCGCATCGTTGTTAGCAACGAAACGTTGAGCGTAATGCGAGTCAGAATCTGCAGTCCCAGCTACTGCATAAGCTCTGCGCCTGACGCGACGCGATCGGAGCGGTAACGGTTCAGCAGGCTACGCAAACGACCGATTCGACTGCAATAGGCACCGGCGCCCCGTCGAGGGCCGCCAGTCTCTGCGGAGCGCAGCAGGCTTTTGTCAACCTCGACAGGTCTGCCTGCATCGTCTTGTCTTCAAAGAGGACGGAGAGCGTTTCGGTCAGGATTCGTGCGGCGCCAGCGTGCTTCGGTACAACGATTTTGTAATGCATCCATTTTCCTTCGCGGCGAGCGGCGACAATGCCGGCGCGCCGCAGATAGGCAAGATGGCGTGAAATCTTGGGCTGGCTCTGCCCAAGGATCTCCACGAAATAGCAGACGCACACTTCCTTGCCGTTCATCAGGTTCAACAGCCTGAGACGGGTGCGATCGGCGAGCGCCGCAAACAGCAGTGCCAGGTCGTAGCTCTTTGGGGAAAGACTCACACTCTCATTATATACGTCTTGACAGATACGTCCAGAGGAGAATACATTCGCTTTAGCGTATGCGAGGAGACGCATTCATGGAATCGACGACCAGCGTTCAGGAACAGGTAAAGGAAAAGTACGGAAGCGCAGCTCGCGCTGTGGCGCAATCCGGCAGTGTGCAGGCATGTTGTGACCCCGGCCTTCGCTGCTGCGATCCGATCACCACAAATCTCTACAGTGCGGATCAAACGGGGGTCATTCCGGAGAAAGCCGTCCTGGCTTCGCTCGGGTGCGGCAATCCGACCGCGCTGATCGATCTTCGACCTGGAGAAACCGTTCTGGATCTTGGCTCCGGTGGCGGCATCGATGTGCTGCTCTCGGCGAAGCGCGTCGGTCCAACCGGCAAAGCATACGGCCTGGACATGACGGACGATATGCTGGCGCTTGCGCGTGAAAACCAGAGGCAGGCGGGCGTCACGAACGTCGAGTTCCTGAAGGGCGAAATCGAGAACATCCCGCTGCCTGACAACTCTGTCGATGTCATCATCTCGAACTGCGTCATCAATCTCTCCGCCGACAAAGATCGCGTTCTGCGTGAAGCCTTCCGCGTGTTGAAGCCTGGCGGGCGGTTCGCTGTCTCCGATGTGGTCGTTCGCGGCAGCGTGCCGGAAGCGGTACGCAAGAGCATGCTGCTCTGGGTCGGCTGCATCGCCGGCGCTCTCGAAGAGAGCGACTACATCGCAAAGCTGACCGGCGCAGGCTTCGAGGATGCTACCGTCGAGCCCACGCGCGTGTACAACGTCGAAGATGCCCGACAGTTCCTCACCGAGGCCGGCGTTGACGTGGACGCGATCGCTCCGCAGGTGAATGAGAAGTTTTTCAGCGCCTTCGTCCGGGCCAACAAACCCAAAGCCGCCTGCTGCGAACCTGGTTGCTGCACGCCTGCTCTGACGGGAGCAAAGGAATAGAAGTATGGCCGATCATTACAACGTTCTGTTCCTCTGCACCGGCAACTCTGCGCGCTCGATCATGGCCGAAGCAATCCTGAACCACAAAGGCAAGGGGAAGTTCACGGCTTACAGCGCGGGCAGTCATCCGACCGGACAGCCGCGGCCAGAAGCACTGCAGCAGATCGAATCAGCGGGGCTCTCGACGGCTGGCCTGCGCAGCAAGTCGTGGGACGAGTTCTCGGCGCCGGACGCGCCGAAGCTCGACTTCGTTTTTACTGTATGCGACAACGCCGCGAAGGAACAGTGTCCTTACTGGCCTGGGCAGCCGATGACGGCGCACTGGGGTATTGCTGACCCGGCGGCAGTCAAGGGCACTCCAGAGGAAATCGCCCGCGCGTTTCGTGATGCCTTCACGGTGCTTGACCGCAGGATCGGGCTGTTCCTCTCGTTGCCACTGGCGACGCTCGAGACATATGGCCATCAAGCGCGAAATCGACCAGATCGGCCGGTCGTAGGAGGCAACGGTGAAAAAGAGTCGGTTGTCTTTTCTGGATCGCTATCTGACGGGATGGATCTTCGCCGCCATGGTGTTCGGCGTGGCTCTGGGCTGGCTTGCTCCCGGAGTCGTGCCGTTCCTGAACCGCTTCAGCGTCGGCACGACTTCAATCCCAATCGCAGCGGGACTGATCCTGATGATGTACCCGCCGTTCACGCGGGTCCGCTACGAAGAACTCCACGAGGTGTTCCGCAACAAGCGCGTGCTGGGCCTGTCGCTGGTGCAGAACTGGCTCATCGGGCCGGTCCTGATGTTCGTGCTGGCAGTGGTGTTCCTGCGCGGCTACCCGGAATATATGGCCGGGCTCATCATGATCGGACTCGCACGGTGCATCGCCATGGTCATCGTGTGGAACGAACTGGCGAAGGGCGACACACAATACGCAGCTGGGCTGGTGGCGTTCAACTCTCTGTTCCAGGTCTTCTTCTACTCGGTCTACTCCTGGGTGTTCATCACGGTTCTGCCGGGCTGGTTCGGTCTGCGCGGAGCCGTGGTCAACATCTCCATCGGCGAGATCGCAAAAAGCGTCTTCATCTATCTGGGTATCCCTTTTATCGCCGGGTTCCTGACGCGCACAGTGCTGGTCCGTGCCAAGGGCCGCGAGTGGTACGACCGGAACTTCGTGCCGCGAGTCGCCCCGCTGACGCTGATCGCTCTGTTGTTCACCATCGTGGTGATGTTTTCTCTCAAAGGCAGTTACATCGTGCGTCTGCCTCTGGACGTTCTCAGGATCGCCATACCGCTCTTGATCTACTTCGTGGTGATGTTCCTGGTGTCGTTTTACATGGGCCGGAAGCTTGGCGCCGACTACTCGAAGACGACGACGCTCGCGTTCACCGCGGCCTCAAACAACTTCGAGTTGGCCATCGCCGTTGCCGTGTCGGTGTTCGGCATCAACTCCGGCGCTGCGTTCGCCGCTGTGATCGGCCCGCTGGTTGAAGTGCCTGTGATGATCGCGCTCGTGAATCTGGCTCTATACTTCCAACGCCGATACTTCGCGAGTCCGCAATCGTCGAAAGCTGGCAGTGCCGGCCGAACAGATGTGATCTGGACCAACCCGGCTCCAATCTGCCGCGGTGTCGGGCCTGCCGGCGTGGGCACGTCGGCCAGCTTCGACAGGAGATTTTCGTAGGCCGCCACACCATCTTCGACGGCGGCTTGCTCCGCGTCGCCCAGCGGAATCTCCTGAAGCAGACGTAACAGATGCGTCTTACCCTCCAGCAGCAAGGCCGCCGTGGACTCCTTCGGCATGTAGAAATCGCACTTCGCGCACGCCATGCGATGCTGGCACTGTTCAAAGAAATCGTAGGTGCAGTATCCGTGTCCGAGATCGTAAAACTTCCATGGCTCGGTCGCAGCGCGCCCGCTTCGCACCACGTCCTGATCGACCAGAACCTCGATAGCCCGAAGGTTGCGTGCGAAGTAGCCTGCATCGGCGTAGGACTTGGCAACCTTTAGCGGAGTGATCTTGGCATAGTGCTGGGTGGCTGTTGGAGTCGCGTGGCCCAGCCACTCCTGCAACTCGAAGAGCGTCATCGGCTCTCGCGCGTTGTAGAGCTGTGAAGCGATAGTGGAGCTGGCGCGGTGGCTGGTGATGTTGCCGCGCACATCGGCGAGAGGGACGCCGGCCTTTTTGCAGAGAGCCGGGATGAGCGTCTTGTTGAGATAGTTTATTCCTACCCTGGTGAGGCGAATGAGAAAGAGAAAATCGACCAGTTCGCCAGTCTTCGGGTCGGGGAGTTTTGCACCTTGTGGACGCACCTTTTCCCACGCGGCGATGGACTCTCCGACAATCCGATCTACTGGCTTGGTGAAAGCAGTGGTGGTCTTGTTGACAGGAACATCAAGCAGGCAAACGGCATCCGCAGGCAGGGTCTCGCCTGTGTCCGGCACAGTGACATCATCCTTCTGCCAACGAATGCAGCCTACACGCAGACGTACGATTTCGTTGCTGCGAAGGCCTGCAAAGAGCCATGTGATGACGAGCGCTCTGCTCATTTCAATCGGATAGGCTGGCGCAGCAACTCTGACCCGGCGCGTGCCGCCGATCCTAGGGAGATCATCGCCGGTCAGGTTAAGGCCAGCCCACATGAGCTTGGCCCAAACGTCATCAGCGATGGCGCGCGGGTTCGGGCCAATCAGCGCAAGCAGGCTCTTGGGTGTAACCATGCTCCGCATCGGATCGAATCGCCGCGGGATCAGCTCCCACTCCTGTAGATCGCGAAAGAAAACGCGCAGGATGGAAATGCGGCCAGCGCGTGTGCTGGGCGCAAGGATCTGGCCGCGGCTCTTCACATGAACCGGATCGATGCTGCACCAATCGCCTCCATGCCACTGGCAGACGACGGACACCGCTTCCGCAGTAAGTTCCCTGGTCCAATCGGCAGGCGAAGTGATCTCTGGGTGTACCTTGCCGAGCCACCTGCCGACGTTGAGCAGAAAATAGTAACTCTTGTTCCTGTTGCGCAGTGAATACGTGGCTCGGTCGAACCAAAGCCGGCATAACCGACACCACTCGGAGGAAACACCGAACGTGAGCGCGAGCGACAGCTTTTTATCCTGAACCGGACGCTTGATCTCCATCGCTTCCGGGACAGTGCCCATGCTGGCCAGGACGCGCGAGAGCGCAACCACACAGTAACTTCCAGTCCGTGGGGGCCTGCGCGCAACCACGGCCTGAAGGTCCTCGACCGTTAGCGCATCGAGGTGCGGAGAGCGTTTATACAGCAGCCCCTCGAAAATGGTGCGCAGGACGAGGGTCAGTGTACCTGTTCTCAAATAGCCCCACTCTCGCAGCAAACTCTGCACGCGGTCTCCAACGACCTTCATGTACTCGCGTCCGAAGACCTTGCGGGCCAGGACGACGTAAACGATGTGATTTTTACTGAGCCGATGGAGGTCTGAAAATCCGCAGAGCAAGTACGCGACTGCGATGACGTGCTGATACTCCACCTTCTTCTGGCGCTCAATAGTCTCGATCCACTCATCCGTCGTCCACCCCCAAAAGGACCGCTTGCGTTCCGCCATCTCACGAAGAAAGAACAGGAGCACATACTTGCGGAAAAGGGTTCTGATACCCGTGTAGTCGAGCGCATCGTTCAAAGGCCTCACCAGCCGATCTAGTGTCTCTCCGAAGTCCATCGTTCGACCGTAGCGATAAAAGCGGTAGGCTCCGGCATAGCGCGTCAGCATGTCTTCTTCGACCGGAGTGAGGGCACTGGAGCGGTCATAGCGATCCAGGTCGATCGGCCAAACCCACGGCCCGTCATCGGCCTTTTTCGGTTCCCGCTTCTCCGGACCCCACTGAGCGCGCGCCGCGCGCTGAAAGAGCTGGGCACGCTTCTCGGCTGGCAACTTCTCTAACCATGGGCCAATGTTGTTCGGCCAGGGCTTGCCGTTCTTCCTGGCTCCTCGCTTCCGCTTCATGTTCATACGTTCATCTCCGCGAGCATCTGTATGCGACGCGCGTGTATCTGGGCCATACTTGCTGCGAGCTTCGCGGAAAGGTCCCGGCCGCTGAGGTGGATATAGAGCAATGTGGTCTGAATGCTGCGATGGCCGGCGAAAGCGGCGATCTCGTGGATGTCCCAACCTGCGCGCGCAAGGTCCGTCAGACAGAGATGGCGCAACGTGTGCGTACTGAATCGCTCGACCTGGGCACGTCGCGCGAGTTGGAGGACCACCTTCGACCAACTCCAGATGGAGATCGGCTGGGTGTAGTTCCGACGCGACTCTGAAAGGAAGAGCGGTCCGCGACTCTGACCCAACGTGCGCCGATGCAGGAGGTAATGGTGGAGCAGTTCACTGCTGGAGACCGAATATGGAACCACTCGTTCGCGGCGCCCCTTGGTAGTCTCCGCGCGAATCCTGAGTGTACGCCGCGAAGGATCGATATCATCGCTGCGGAGACTGCACAGTTCCTCACGCCGCAACCCTGCATCGTAGGCGAATGCCAGCATGACGCGGTTGCGGATCGGCTCATGACGGGCCGCGGCAAGAACCGAGTGCCAGTCGTCCTCGTTCGGAATCCACGGCAGCTTGTGATGCCGCGCAATCAGCGGTCTGCCCGTGTGACTATGCGCGGCCGGGTTGTTGACGCGCACTCCTTCTTCCATCAGATATGCATGGAACAATCGAATGACCGTCAATAGCTGTTGCATCGTGGCATTCGAAAGGCGGGAGCCATCGTCCTGCAAACTCGCCAGGTAGAGTCCAACCTCGGCGCGTGTGACCGATACGCAAGAGAAATGAAGTTGTGTCAGGAATCGGAAGTAACGCTCCAGGCCGCGTGAATAGGCATCGAGCGTGTTATATGCGAGGCCGCGATGGGACTGGAGAGTGATCCAGGCGCGGGCATGGGAGTCAGCTGCGGCTAGTGGGCAGCGATCCCAACGTATAGGGTGGACGACGAAATCACAAGGCAAATGAACCTCCGAGCGGAGGTTCCAGAAGAACAGATGGCCGGATGCCCGCGTCTCACGCGGTCCACGCGGCGGCGACGAGCCAACAGGAAAGACTTGCGGTTGCCCAGATTCCACATAACTTACAAGCATCGGTATTGCCGCTGACATCGGCAAAGAGCAGTTTGTTGTGTCCCGTACGCTTGGGGCAATCGACGCAACTTCCGGCGGCGGGAACAAGTTGTGGGTCGCGTTTGTTGAAAGGCGCCTGTTTCAAGAGCAATAGGACGTTGTGCTCAATCCACTGTTGCAAGTGCCGAACCGGGAGCAGGATGCGTTTGGCCTTGGCTCCGGCTCCGTTCCACTCCTCGCGGAAACAATTGGCGAGCGCCTGTTCCTGTTGCGCGGGTTGCAATTTGGCGAGCAAAAGGGCGTGGCCTACGCCGATTTCCTCGGCATAGAACGCATCCACCACGGGCGCGGCAAGTTCCGTCAATCGAACTCTGGCGGCGCAATACGCAGGCGATTTCCCAACTTTCGCCGCGATCTGCTCGATGCTGTACTTCGGGTCTTCCAAGTTGAGCAGGGCCTTGAAACCTTGCGCCTCCTCCAACGGGTGAACGTCGCGGCGTTGCAGGTTTTCGATTAGCTGCGCCTCCAATGCCTCGGCGTCGGTGAGGTTGACAATGCGGACGGGCACCGTTGGCGCTTCGGCCATGTGTGCGGCACGATAGCGTCTGGCTCCTGCGACAATCTCGAAGCTCTGGTCAGTCAGAGGCCGCACAAGCAAGGGAGAGAGAACGCCTTGGCTGCGGATACTTTCGGCCAGTTCCTTAAGGGCGGAATCCTCAAAAATGCGGCGCGGGTTGGTGGCGGACTCGGTAAGGGCTGCGAGGGGAAGGTTGCGGTATTCAGTCGCGGTGTTCGTGTTCATCGGTTGCTCTCCTTTGAGCGGTTGGGCGTGCGGGGAGTCGAGCGGACGGCGCGGGGCCGTCCGCATCGTCAAGGTCGCGGTTAGCTGGCTTGTGCCAGTTCCGCAACGGTTCCGTTCTCTTGGGCGGGCTCTTCCGGCTGTATGGCGGCGAGAATGACAGCGGAGGTACGCTGGATCACTTCGAGACTTTCGGCTAAGAGTGCCGCATTGCCCGCGTACATCTGGATGTAATCGCTCGACGCGGTTCCCATGTCCAAGCCAACGCTCTGCCCAACGATGAAGGCCACGGCCTCGGCCTCGGTTTCGCGCACGGTCGCGGTGGTAATGGTGCGGCGTTCGGCCTTGTGTAAAAGTTCGTGCGCCGTTTCGTGGACCAGTGTTGTGAACTCCTCCGCCTTCGACTGGCCCGGAAGTAAGGCGATCTTGCCACCGTAGGAGACACCCAAGGCCGGGGCGATCTTCTCGTTGAACTCAAGCTCGATGTTCTGCTGTGCAAGGAAAGCAATCAGGCGGTCTAGGTGAGCTCCAACTTCGCCAGTGATGTTGTGTTCGAATTCGGGCAGGTCCTCGCCCTCGGTCTGCGCCACATCGAACACGTAGACTGCACGAAACCCGATTAGCATGGGCTGAGACTTGGCGCTGGCGTCGCTGCTCTGCTCGGCGTCGTCCTTCTTCCGTCGATATCCGATCATTGGCGCGAGAATCTGAATACCCTTTTCGCCTTTCTTCACAAACCGGCCCATCTCCTTCCATGTTCCGAATCCCGCAACGCGCGTAGCTGTGGGCCGCTGCCGCGCAATGGCAAGGATGTTGCCAAAGCTGTAATTGTGGAATCGCGCCATCGCGCCGAGGTACGCGGTCAAGGTTTCGCTTTTGCCCGCCTCAAGTTGCTGAATGAGGTAGTCCACTGCTTGCTTGATGATTACCTGCGTGGGGTTGTCTTTCTGGCTGGTGCGCTGCTGATAAGGCGAGTCGCTGCGGGTCCGCTGCGCCGCATTTTTCCTGTGCGGCGCGGCGTTGCTGGCCATGCCATTGCTGGCGATGGTGGCTGTGATGCTGGTAGTCCCGTTGCTGAATTCCATGATGTGCTCCCGAGGTAGCCACGAAGGGCCGATTGGCGTCCAGAAGCAAGAGCACCCAAACCAAATTTCTTTCGTTGAGTGCCCCGCTTCATGGCTCTTTCAACGGGCGGAGGGGGAAGGTTCCGTCAAGGGCGCGCGTTGGGTGCGCGTTCATCGAAGCGAATGCGGAGACCCTTGACGGGTTCTTCCGCCTCTGCCAAGCCCGTTGCTTGAAGCGGGGCAGTTGACGAAGGAAGAAAATTGGTCTTCTTCCAAATTGCTGTACGCTTGTGCGCACGGAGGGGCCGGGCGTTGCGGGGCAGGATACAGGCCCCGCTGAGGTGGGTGGCGAAGGACCTGACAGGGAGGAGACATCCTCCCGCAAGCTCTAGGAACGACTCTTTGCTTTTAAGCGACGGGAGCGACTCGACCTAAGTGAACTATAATCAGTGCGCAAAACAATCCCTGAATTCTCGCGGAATGAAATCAAATGCGCCTCGAAGAGCTTCAGCCAAATGCGGCAGTGCGCGGAATTCTGCCGGATCAACTCGTTACGGTGGTCAGTGTCCAGTGGTTCGGCACCCAGGCTTTGGAGTTGACCTACAAGGGACCTACAGGGCGGGTGGCCAATGAGCTGCTCTATCGTCCCGACGAACCTCGTTTAGAAATCGTCGAGCAGGGTCGTCCGTGGAGCTTTGACGGGGACGGGCGTTTGTTTCGCCTGGTTTCGGAAGCCCACCGCATTCGACTCGCTCATCTCTTCGATCCGGTTTTGGCCGTGCATACTTCGCTGGTCGAGCCCCTTCCGCATCAGATTACCGCCGTTTACGAGGCTATGTTGCCGCGCCAACCGCTTAGATTTTTGCTTGCGGACGATCCCGGAGCAGGCAAGACGATCATGGCGGGGCTTTTTATCAAGGAGTTAATAGCTCGCGGCGATCTGAAACGCTGTTTGGTGGTTTGTCCGGGAAGTTTGGCCGAGCAATGGCAGGATGAGCTTTATCGGCGGTTTCAACTGTCTTTCGAGATTCTGACGAACGACAAACTGGAAGCGGCGCGAACCGGAAACTGGTTTTTGGAAAACAATCTGGTCATTGCCCGCCTCGACAAGCTTTCTCGTGATGAAGATGTTCAAGAAAAGCTGCAAGCCCCAGACTGCCAGTGGGATTTGGTCGTGTGCGACGAAGCTCATAAGATGTCGGCAACGATTTTCGGTGGCGAAGTTAAGTACACCAAGCGATACCACTTAGGAAAGCTGCTATCCGGGTTGACGCGGCATTTCCTTCTCATGACGGCAACCCCCCATAACGGAAAAGAAGAAGATTTTCAGCTTTTCCTGGCTCTCCTCGACGGCGATCGGTTTGAAGGTCGCTTCCGTGACGGCGTTCATCAGGTCGAGATATCGGACCTGATGCGTCGAATGGTGAAAGAGAACCTGCTCAAGTTCGACGGCACACCTCTGTTTCCGGAGCGGATCGCATATACGGTTCCTTACAGGCTTTCCGAATCCGAAGCGCGCCTTTACAAGGAAGTCACAGAATATGTGCGTGACGAATTCAATCGCGCGGAAGCCCTTGCGAATGACAAACGGGCAGGCACCGTCGGATTCGCCTTGACTATACTTCAGCGCCGGCTCGCCTCGTCGCCAGAGGCGATATACCAATCTCTGCGTCGGCGAAGCGAGCGATTGCAAAAGAGATTGCGTGAACTTGAAATTCTGCAACGAGGGGCACAGACGGAGGCCTTTGCCACGGTAAGCTCTGCGCTTGATGCGGACGAGGTCGAAGACCTCGAAGATGCGCCGGACAACGAGGTGGAAGCTGCCGAGGAGGAAGTTCTCGATCAGGCTACGGCAGCGCGCACAATTGGTGAACTGAAAGCTGAAATCGCTACGCTAAGTCGACTCGAATCCTTGGCGTTGTCAGTGCGGCGAAGCGGCGAGGACCGCAAATGGAGAGAGCTCGCCAGCTTGTTGGGAGAGATATTCTCGTCCGATCCTGGCCCTAAAGCAGCCCTCTAGCGGCGTCACTAAAGTTGTCCCTTCGCCGCGACAAAAGCTCGTGATCTTTACTGAGCACCGTGACACTTTGAGCTATCTGGAAGCTCGCGTGACAACGCTGCTAGGTCGGAAAGACGCAGTGGTCTTGATCCATGGTGGCATGGGCCGCGAAGAGCGGATGAAGGCGCAGGAATCCTTTAGGCACGATCCAGAAGTTCAGGTTCTGATTGCTACCGATGCAGCTGGCGAGGGTATTAACTTACAGCGCGCACACTTGATGGTCAATTACGATTTGCCGTGGAATCCCAACCGGATTGAGCAAAGGTTCGGACGCATTCATCGAATCGGCCAAACTGAGGTTTGCCATCTATGGAACGTGGTTGCTGAGGAGACGCGCGAGGGTGATGTCTATTACACGCTGTTGAAAAAGTTGGAACAGGCGCGCCAGGCGCTCGGTGGCCAGGTCTTTGATGTGCTCGGCAAAATTCAATTCGAGGGTCGTCCACTTCGAGAACTGCTGATTGAGGCTATCCGTTATGGTGAACGTCCCGAAATCCGAGCTCGGCTCACACAAGCGATCGCAAACGCCGTAGACACCTCGCAGCTTCAGAATCTCATCGAAGAGCGCGCACTGGCACATGATGTGATGGATGTGAGCCGAGTTGCTCGCATTCGCGAGGACATGGAACGCGCAGCAGCGCGCCGGCTGCAACCGTTTTACATCGAGTCATTCTTCCTCGAAGCTTTCAGTCAGCTCGGAGGTATTGCGCGTCAGCGCGAGCCACGTCGTTACGAGGTAACGCACGTTCCGGCGCCTGTTCGAAATCGGGACCGTTTAATCGGAACGGGGGAACCCGTGCTTCCGAGATACGAACGGATAGCATTTGAGAAGACCCTGATTGCGCCTCAAGGAGAGCCTCTCGCCGCATTCGTCTGTCCCGGACACCCTCTGCTGGATGCCACATTGGATTTGACGCTCGAACGGCATCGCGATTTGTTGAGACGCGGCTCAATCCTCGTGGATGATCGCGATTCTGGAAGTGTGCCTCGCGTTCTGTTCTACCTGGAGCACGCCGTGCAAGACGCGAGTGTAATTAGCAATGGTGATCGCCGAACCATTTCCAAACAGATGCTCTATGTCGAACTGGACGAAGATGGCTCCGCACGGCATTTACACTACGCACCCTATCTTGACTATCGACCACTGCGGGATGACGAGCCGAAGGTCATTGCGCTTTTTTCTCGCCCGGAATTCTCCTGGATTACGCGCGACCTGGAGCAGAAGGCGCTCGGTCACGCTATCGCAGAGATCGTTCCGGAACATCTTAAGGAAGTGCGCGACAGACGGTACGCCTGGATCGAGAAGGCCCGTGCGGCGGTTAAAGACCGACTGACCAAGGAAATCGGATATTGGGACCATCGCGCAGAGGAATTGAAGATTCATGAACAGGCAGGACGGCCTAATGCACGCGTGAATTCTCAGGAAGCCCGCCGCCGCGCAGACGAACTGCAAGGCCGGCTTCAAAAGCGTATGGAACAACTTGATCTTGAGGCGCAGGTGTCTGCGTTGCCGCCAGTCGCGCTGGGTGGGCTGGTGATTGTCCCGGCGGGACTTCTGGCGAAAATGACCGGGAGCCTGTTACCGGTTTCAGCACAGGCTGCGGACACACAGGCCGCTGCGGCTCGGGCGCGCGCAATCATCATGGATGTCGAACGTTCGCTAGGCTTTACGCCCACTGATCGTGAATTTGAAAAGCTTGGGTACGACATCGAAAGTCTTGAACCCGGTACCGGATGCCTTCGTTTTCTCGAAGTCAAGGGTCGCATCTCTGGTGCGGCCACGATTACCGTAACCAAGAACGAAATTCTCTACTCTCTAAACAAACCAGAGGACTTCATTCTCGCCATAGTGGAGTTCCTCGAGGAGGACCGGCATCGTGTGCACTACGTGCGCAGGCCTTTCCACCGTGAACCGGACTTCGGAGTAACCAGTGTCAACTACGATTTTGCCGAACTCCTTGCGAAAGCCGAGGTCCCAGCATGACAGACCTCTCGCTGCCCTGCTCCGTCATCAGCCTTCCCGACATTGACCTGGAAAGCCAAATCAGTTGTGCCAAGCAAAGGGTGGTCGTAATTGTGCCTGGGCTTTCCGAATCCGTTGCGAAGGTACTTGTCGCGAAGTGGATTGAACTGGGAAAAGACGGCGTTCAAGTGGTTCTGGACCCGGACCCTGAAATATGCCGTCTGGGATTTGGCGATTTGGAGGCGTTGAGTCTATTGCATGCGGCTGCTGCGCGTTTCGGAGTTCGTATCCATCAGCAGCACGGCTTAAGGGTCGGGGTCATCATCACAGATGAAACCACGACCATTTTTTCTCCAACTGCACGCCTTATAGAAGCCGGAGGGTTACCGGGAGAACGGCTCAATGCAATTCGCTTTGATGGTCCCGTTCTGCTTCCCGACAGCGCCGACCCATTGATTTCTCTAGGATGGACCTGCACCCGACGCCAGTTGCGGCGAACGACGTGGTGAGAACCACGGAAGACCTTGCGGCCGATCCGCCCGTGAGATTCGATTTGGCAAGAAAGGTCCGCGTTTTCAATGCGAGATTTGAGTTTGTTGAATTCGAACTCCATGGGTTATTCCTTTCGCGCAAACGAGTGCGCATTGAATCCGATCTTGTCGGGTTGGCAGAAGATCCGAAGGCGCAAAAGTTGCTGCAGAGTTCGTTCCAGTTGATCGAGAACACCAGTGAATCATCGGGTAATCGCGTCATCAATCTCAAAAAGCATATCGTGAAGGAATACCTCATCAGCCTGCCGGGGTACGGCACAGTAGTTCTCAGGACGAGGAAAGAGCAGTTCGAGAAGGCAGTAGGAACACTGAAGCGTTATGTTGAGAGATTCCAGAAACGATTAAAAGAGCAGCTCCAGACAGCGATTGACTCGAATCGAGAGACCTTAACTCAGGCACTCTTGCCAGGAGTCGTTGCAAGGCCGCCAAAGCGCTGGGCTCGCTTTATTGGCAATAACCCAAGGCGCGAAGAAATTGAACGCATGCTTCGCGCGGAATTAGCAAAGACATTCGGAAAAGCGGAAGACGTGCTTCAGAATATGGACGTGAAAGCCATTTTCAAAGGCGTTACATATGAATCCTTGAACGACCCCGAATTCATCCGCATTGCGTCCGAGGAGATCCCGTCGCTTGACCTTCTGCACGACGAGTATGACGCGGCAAAAGCAGATCAAAGCAAGAGCACCATGCACAACTTGAACTAACATCGCGGCTGGCTGCGATCTCTCACTTCCGAATCGCTTCACTGCAAACAACCGAGGAATAAATGAGTCTTTTTGAAGATACGAACCCGAAAAAGCTAAGCGATTTGCTAGGCGAGATCGATTCGCGCACTACTGTTCTGCCTGATTTCCAGCGGGATTTCGTATGGGACCCTTCTGCAACGCAGGAACTGATCGTGTCGATCGCAAATAACTACCCGGCCGGAAGTTTGCTTCGTGTCCGTGACAAGAATAAGGTCTTCGCTGCCCGCGAATTTGAAGGCGCTCCCGCTCTCAATGGATATATTCACACATTTCTGGTTCTCGATGGCCAACAGCGACTCACATCTCTTTATCAGGCGTTTTATGGTGCTGGCGAGCACCGCTATTTCGTCAATCTCGAAAAGCTCCTGGCTGGCCTCGATTTCGAAGAGACGATCTTCCACGTCCGTTCCACAACCAAATGGGTGAAGGAGCACGACGATTTCGTTGCTCAACAGAAGGATTTGACGATCCCGCTTTCGCTTCTCAAGACAGGATCAGGTGGATTCCTTGAATGGATTTTTGAGTACACAAACCATTTGCCCGATGAAAAGAAGGTGCCTACTCAAAAGGCGCTAAAGGCTATTAGCGACAAATGGTTCAAGGTAATCGACGAGTATCAGTTCCCGGTCGTGACACTTTCTGACGACGTGAAGCCCGATGCGCTCTGCACCATTTTTGAAACACTGAATCGCACTGGCGTGAAGCTCAGTGTATTCGAGTTGCTCACAGCTCGCTTCTGGCCACATAACGTGAACCTCCGCACGCTCTGGGAGGAAGCAGTCAAGAAATGTCCGATCATCAGAGAGTACGAAGTCGACCCGTATTATTTCCTGCAGGCGATCTCTCTTGCGTCAAGGGCAACTCCATCATGCAAGCGCAGTGAGGTGTTAAACCTGAAGGCGTCGGAGATTACTGAATGGTGGGATAGAGTCGTTGATGGATTTGCAACGGGCCTTAAGATTCTTCGAGATGATTGCAGGGTAGTCGCAGCGAAATGGCTTCCCTATCAAACGATGGTGATTCCGCTTGCAGCCGTACTTGCAAAACTTGAACCGACGAAGAGCCCTGAATTTGGCGCAAGGCGCGAACAACTGAAACGATGGTTTTGGTGTGCGGTGTTCGGTCAACAATATGAGAGCTCACCTAATAGTCAATCTGCGAAGGATTTCTCGGAGCTGGTTGCTTGGCTTAAGGGCGGAGCCACGCCGGAAACAATAGCATCGCTAAAGTTTGATCCGACTCTGTTGCGGGACATCACGCCGCGTCAACGCGCCATCTACCGCGGCACTATCTGTCTCGTTCTTGGCTGCGCCGGGGGGGCCCGTGACTTCCATACGTCAATCGATTATCACCGGAAATCTGATCGACCAGGAAGGCATCGACGACCATCACATATTCCCATCCTCGTATCTGGAAAAGAAAAAGGGAGTGACCGAAAGTAAGCGTCGGGATTGCGTTCTTAATCGAACACTGATTGATCGAGCAACAAACCAAGTCATCAGTGACCGCGCACCATCCGATTACCTCTCTCAGATCAAGAACACCGTGAACTTTCCGTTCGATACAGTGCTCAAATCGCACTGTCTCCCGACGGGAGATGATTCGCCCCTATTCAGTGATGACTTTGAAGGATTTCTGACTTGGCGGCAAGGCGAACTGTGGAAAGAAATCCAACGAGTCACCGGCCTGAAGAGCGCAGCGGTTCCCGAAGTTCTGACTGGGGCGAACGCATGAATGTTCGCAAGAAGTTGATTGAGGTGGCACTGCCGTTGGAGGCGATTAACATTGCTTCTGCCAAGGAAAAGTCGATCCGACATGGCCATCCGAGCACTCTGCATCTGTGGTGGGCTCGGCGCCCGTTGGCGACTGCGCGGGCGGTGATCTTTTCACAGATGGTGGATGATCCCTCGGCTTATACAGAGGAATTGCTGGCGAAAACTGAGATTCGAAGGCTTGCTGCTGAGGAACTTGAGCGACGGTATAAGCGCTGGGTAGAGCGCAGAGTAACTTATGAAGAAGCAGGACAGGACAGCCAGACTACCGTTCCCGCACCTGGATCAGAGCCCACATTGGAAGAAAGTGTAGCGGACCTAGAACGAGATCGCCTGTTTGACATCATCCGGCAACTTGTTACGTGGGAGAACACGACAAACGAAACCGTCCTGACGGCAGCCCGGGAAGAAATCTGGAAAAGCTGGTGTCGCACCTGTGCAGACAACAAGCGACACCCGCAAGCCAAGGACCTATTCGATCCGAAGAAGTTGCCGCCCTTCCATGATCCCTTCGCAGGTGGCGGGTCAATTCCGGTTGAGGCGCAGCGCCTCGGGCTGGACACATTCGCGAGCGACCTAAATCCGGTAGCGGTGCTTATCAACAAAGGAATGATCGAGATTCCAGCTATGTTTGCGGGACGACCCCCGGTGAATCCGGAGTCGCAATCCCAGAAGAGCCAGATGGGCAAGATGTGGCAAGGAGCTCTCGGGCTGGCCGAGGATGTCCGATTCTATGGGAACTGGATGCGGGAAGAAGCAGAGAGACGCATTGGCCACCTCTATCCGAGAGTCGAAGTTACTGACGAGATGACAAAGGCCCGCCCTGATTTGAAGCCATATGTGGGGAGGAAACTGAGGGTGATTGCCTGGTTGTGGGCGCGAACGGTAAAGAGCCCGAACCCGGCCTTTGCGGAGGTGGATGTACCTCTGGCTTCCAACTTTATGCTTAGCACAAAGCCTGGCAAAGAAGCCTATGTCGAGCCGGTCATTGAAGGCAAAAGCTATCGGTTCGACGTGCAGATAGGACTTCCGAAGAATATCGAGACAGCAAAGCACGGAACTAAGCTTTCGCGGGGTGCTAACTTCCGATGTTTAATGTCGGATACGGCGATACCGAGTGATCACATCTACGGAGAGGCTAACGCAGGACGCATGGGCACGCGATTGATGGCAGTCGTAGCAGAAGGTGATCGAGACCGATTGTATTTGCCACCTACTCCGGAGATGGAGGTGGCGCCACGATCCGCCGTGCCAACCTGGATGCCAGAACTTGAAATGCCGAAGAATCCACGTTGGTTTTCGCCGCCACTCTACGGGCTCAAGACTTACGGCGACCTTTTTACTTCACGACAGCTTGTGGCCTTAGAAACGTACTCTGAGCTGTTACAGGAGGCGCTCACTCAAATACGTCGGGATGCATCGGACGCCGAAGGTTCCTTGGATGGCAGACATTTGCGAGACGGGGGCACCGGGGCAACATCTTATGCAGAAGCGGTGGCCTTATATCTGGCATTTGCCTTTGATAAATTGTCGACTACGACCAACACCATCTGTACCTGGCAAACGGAACCAACGAGGCTCGTCGCGGCTTTCGGTCGTCAGGCGATTCAAATGACATGGGATTTCGCCGAAGCAAACGCCTTCGGAGGCGCTGCAGGCGATTTCCACTTTCCGGTTTTGTCAGTCACCGAGGTTCTTCCAAACCTGCCAGCGACAGGCGTTGGATTCGGTTATCAGCAGGATGCAAGCGCGGATGCTGGACGGAAATTAGTCGTTGTCTCAACCGATCCGCCATATTATGACAACATTGGCTATGCGGATCTCTCAGAGTTCTTCTACGTATGGCTACGGCGTTCACTCAAGCTCGTCTTTCCCGACCTCTTCGCGACACTCGCGGTGCCGAAGGCAGAGGAGTTGGTCGCCACTCCTTCCCGGCATGGCGGCAAAGAGAAAGCTGAGGCATTTTTCCTTAATGGGATGACAGAGGCGATGCGCCGTTTGGCTGAGAACTCCTATCCATCATTTCCAGTCACCATTTACTACGCATTCAAGCAAACGGAGAACGAAACCAACGCTGGAATCGCTAGCACTGGATGGGAGACATTTCTTGATGCGGTCATTCGCGCCGGCTTAGGAGTAAGTGGCACTTGGCCAGTGCGCACAGAGCTGACCGTGGCGCTTAAAAAAACGATTGGCGCCCTTGCTTCCAGCATTGTGCTTGTTTGCCATAAGAGGGCGTTGGATGCTTCGACCGTGAGTCGCCGCGAATTCATCGCGGCGCTCAAGGAAGAGTTGCCCAAAGCCGTTGCACGTTTGCAGCGTGCCAACATTGCGCCCGTGGATTTGGCTCAGGCCTCCATCGGCCCCGGAATGGCTATATATACCAGGTACGCGAAGGTGGTGGACGCCTCCGGTATCCCGCTCTCGGTGCGTGATGCTCTAGCACTTATCAACGAGATCCTTGACGAAGTGCTGGCCGAGCAGGAAGGCGATTTCGATGCCGATACCCGTTGGGCGCTCGCGTGGTTTGAGCAGTTTGGTTTTGAGGAGGGCGCGTACGGAATAGCCGAGACTCTCTCTAAGGCCAAGAACACTAGCATCTCCGGTTTGGAGGCGGCGGGCATTCTGATTTCAAAGGCTGGCAGAGTCCGGCTGTTGAAACCAAGCGACATGCCTACGGACTGGGATCCATCACGCGACACTCGTCTGACTATCTGGGAGATGGTCCATCATCTCATCCGTACCTTAGAGACAAGTGGCGAATCTGGTACCGCGAGTCTCTATCGCGAGCTAGGCACAAATGCAGAGACGGCGCGCGAGTTACCTTACCGTCTTTACACCATTTGTGAACGAAAGAAGCGGGCTCAAGAGGCTCTTTCGTACAACGGCCTCGTGCAGAGCTGGCCGGAAATTGCTCGTCTGGCGCGCGAAGGCGACAAAGCACCAGAACTTCAACAGGTTGACCTATTCGGATAAGGACGATAAATGGCAATCACGAATCATGAACGCGTTGGCAAGTCGCTTGATCTCCTAAAGGACGGCCTACAGCCGTTTGTCGAACGAGAGATGAAGGCTCAGCATGCGCAGCTCTGGCTTGAACAGGTTCAGGGCGCTGTGGCGGATACTCAGACCCATCTCTTCACGGGAAAAGGCGAGCCGCAGTGGGATGCGGCGTCACTCCTTTCGGTCATGTGGAATCAGTGGAACGTGGTTTTCCGAAAGACGCTGGGCCAGTCGGAGCGCACGCTCGTGAGCGAGTTGCGCGACTTTCGCAATCGCTGGGCGCACCAGAAGCCATTCACCGGCGATGACGCCTACCGCGCGTTGGACTCGACAAGCCGACTTCTCACGGCTGTCTCGGCGCCGCAAGCGGAAGAGGTCGAAAAGATAAAAATGGAGTTGTTGCGGGTTCGCTTCGACGAACAAGTGCGAAGCGAAAAGCGCAAGAGCGCCGGTACTGCGATCGAAAGCCAGACAAGCAACGGTCTGAAGCCTTGGAGGGAGGTAGTCACCCCACACAAAGATGTCGCGAGTGGGCGCTACCAGCAGGCAGAGTTCGCAGCAGACCTGTGGCAAGTGCATATGGGCGAGGGCTCAGACGAATATAGAAAGCCCGCTGAATTCTTCCGGCGCACGTATTTGACTCACAGTCTGACTCAAATGCTCGTGGGTGCAGTCCGTCGACTGGGAGGACAGGGCGGTGATCCCGTCGTCCAGCTTCAAACGAATTTTGGCGGCGGCAAGACGCACTCGATGCTGGCGCTTTATCACCTCTTCTCGAATGCGGCCCCCGGAGAGCTGGCTGGGATAGACGAAGTCTTGAGGGAAGCCGATGTATCTCGACCGCCGAAGGTGAACCGTGTCGTCCTGGTCGGAAACAAGATTTCGCCGGGAAATCCCGTCACGAAATCGGACGGAACGGTAGTCAGAACTCTTTGGGGCGAACTTGCCTGGCAACTGGGCTTCAACGCAGGCGGAATCAAAGAGGCCAAGAAGGCGTTTAGCAGAATTCAGGCGGACGACGAGAAGGCCACAAGTCCGGGCGACGCACTTCGTGAACTCTTTAATCAGTACGGGCCGTGCCTCATCCTGATAGACGAGTGGGTAGCATATGCGCGGCAGCTTCATGACCAGAGCGATCTCCCCGCGGGCGGTTTTGAGACGCAGTTCACTTTTGCGCAGGTTCTGACTGAATCGGCAAAGCTGGCCAAACAATGCCTGCTGGTAATTAGCCTCCCGGCTTCAGACACTTCTGGCTCGCCACACACGCAAGCGGATGACGTGGAAGTCGGTGGCCAGCGGGGCCGCGAAGCCCTCGATCGGCTGCGAAATGTGGTTGGGAGGGTGGAGTCTTCATGGCGCCCCGCGAGCGCAGAAGAAGGATTCGAGATTGTGAGGCGGCGCCTATTTGAGCCGCTCGTTGAACAGGCACGTTTTGTGGACCGGGATACGGTGGCGAGGGGCTTTGCTGATTTGTATCGTACCCAGCAACAAGAGTTCCCACCTGAGTGCCGCAATGCAGAATACGAAAAGCGGATCAAGGCGGCATATCCGATCCATCCGGAGATATTTGACCGCCTTTACACAGACTGGTCTACGCTCGTGAAGTTTCAACGAACGCGCGGCGTGCTGCGTTTGATGGCTGCTGTGATTCACTGCCTGTGGGAGAAAGGTGACAAGAACCCGCTCATTCTGCCAGCCAACATTCCGATTGACGATCCGCGCGTGCAGTTTGAGTTGACACGATATCTCTCGGACAATTGGGTGCCGATCATCGAGAAGGACGTTGACGGTCCTAGTTCTCTGCCTTTGCGCCTGGACGGAGACGTGCCAAACCTAGGAAAGTTTGCGGCCTGCCGCCGGGTTGCAAGAACGATCTACCTCGGCTCCGCACCGACTGCTTCGGCGGCCAACAAGGGTATTGAGGATCGGCAGGTGAAGCTGGGTTGCGTCATGCCTGGCGAATCGCCAGCCGTGTTTGGTGACGCGTTGCGGAGGTTGGCCGCAGCAGCAACCTATCTATATCAGGATGGGCCGCGCTACTGGTATTCAACACAACCAACAGTGACGAAGCTAGCTGAAGATCGCGCGGAGCAACTGAAGCGGGACCCGGACAAGGTAGTGCATGAGCTTGATCAGAGGCTTCGGATTGACTTGCGCAGGGTGGGCGATTTTCGACGCATTCATCCTATTCCAGGCTCCAGTGCTGATGTACCGGACGATTTGGATGCAAGACTCGTTGTCCTTAGCGTTGATCAGCCCTACAGCAAAGAGCCGAACAGTGACGCGGAGATTGCCGCCAAGGCAATCTTCGAATCGCGCGGTACCACTCCCCGCCTCTTCCGCAACACGTTGGTGTTCCTGGCCGCTGACAAGACTCGACTGCAGGATTTGGATGAGGCTGTCCGGAAGTTCCTTGCGTGGAACTCGATCTTAGAGGAAGAGGAGAAGCTCAACCTTTCCCCGCATCAGGTAAAGCAAGCAGAAACCCAACGGACTGCTGCAGAGGGTACGGTGACTGCCAGGCTTCCGGAAACCTATCAATGGCTTTTGGTTCCCACACAAGCGAATCCGCAATCTGCCATTACGTGGCAGTCGATCCGTCTTTCCGGAACCGATCCACTTGCAGAACGCGCAAGCAAGAAGCTGAAAAGTGATGAATTGCTAATCGTGAATTTCGCGGCCTCCCGTTTGCGGATGGAGATGGATCGAGTACCGTTGTGGCGTGGAAATCACGTTGCGATCCGACAGTTGATTGAGGACTTCGGTCGATACCTTTATCTTCCTCGTCTTCAGAGCCCCGCAGTCTTAGTGGATTCGGTTCGGTCAGGGTTGGCTCTATTGACTTGGGAGAAGGACGCATTTGCCTACGCAGAGAGCTACGACGAATCCATCCCTAGATATCGTGGCCTTCATTATGGTATGCAGTTCACTGTCAGTAGTGACGATGCCGGCCTGCTCGTGCGTCCCGAGGTAGCTCGCAAACAGATCGATGATGAAACGGCATCCATTGCTCCGGCTTTAGGACCAACAGCAGGCGGCTCCGTTGACTTGCCCGCGACTCCAACTGGGCAAGTTTCCAACGAACCTACGGCTCCGGGGCAATCACCCAAACCGAAGCGCTTCCACGGTACTGTAGTGCTTGATTCTGCCCGTGTCGGGCGGGATGCTAGCAGGATCGCTGATGAGGTAATCACTCACCTAGTTGGACTTGTAGGCTCAAACGTGCAGATCACGCTCGATATTGATGCAGAGATCCCGGCCGGCGTACCGGATAACGTAGTTCGAACCGTCACCGAGAACAGCCGGACTCTCAAATTTGGAACCAACAGTGGGTTTGAAAAAGAGTAAGGCTATTTGCGCTTCTTCTGAGACCGGTTCTTCCGCTTTCGTACTGCAGCCTGCTGTTCTCTCGCCTGCAATTTCTTACGAAGTTTGCCGAGCTTTGACAATTCAGATTCCGCTAGCGACGCTCGATGTTTCTCGTTGGCTGCCAGCGCAAGTGCTGCCACACGAAGCGTAGATTCTTTTTCGGCTCTCTCGTTGGCAAGCTGCAATGCTGCGAGGGGGCGATCTAACGGGGGCACCTGTTCGATCACCCTATCTATAGACGTCCCGTACTTCTCGGCGAGGACCTCATCATAAGCAACATGTTGCTCGGAGATCACCAGTTTGGCCTGATCGATTATCCCTCCGAAGACTCGCTCTGCTAGACGATCATCCAGAACGGTGATCCCTGACTGCGCTATCGTCCACAAAAGAGTGCCGAAGGCTCGCTCCGCCGCTTCTTCGCCGGTTCCCGGAATGAGGGTGGAAGCAAATCGGAGAAATGCTTCCGGCTTCCAGGTGACAGCAGGACCGGAGCGAACTTGATTCAAAACCCCAGTCTCGCTAATGAACCAGGCTGAAGATGGTTTCGCAACCTGCGATAGCATGTGGTACTTTCCATCACGCTCCTGGCTGACAATGACAAAGGCCTCAGCCTCGGGCTTTGCCTTACGACGTATTGCGTCGCGCTCCTCATCGCTTTTCGTCTCGACCCGGCGTTCAGCGATTTCCACGAGCTTGTCAGTGGCTTCCTCGGCTACGGCGAAATCCTCTGGTTTGAAGCCCGGCCAGTCAGAGAGAGCGATTGATTCAATATTGATTCGTCCAAGAGCGGAGCGAACAGCATCCCCACCGATATGGCCCAACCCACTGATTTCCACTAGATATTGTCGCCAATCGGTTGGATTCCCACTAGCTTGCCAGTTAGTGAAGCCCTCTAGGAAAAGATTGCCCTTTCTGTAAGGCGCTCTTCCCATGGCGGCACCAATCACTTGGGGAGACGACGCTCCAAATTGATTGATGATTCGATCAGCAAACCAAAGATGTTCCTGCGTCTCTTCGAAAAGACCCTCTGTTGAAAAGAACCGCAAACCGAGCGCTGCAAGATTCCGGAGAGTTCCTTGAAATGCAGAATGTGAAGTGCTTCCCATCGCGATTGCTGGAATCTGAGCGCTCGAGTCCAAAAGCCATACGGTCTCTTTCGCATGATTGAGGCGCTCGGAAGCAGCATCCCCAAATACGCCGAGGAGATGGAATCCGAAAAATCCTTGTGAGATTCGGCCCAGGTATTCTCTTTCAACTGCTTCGGAGTGGACAAAGCATTTTAGAGACACCGCGGAGAACGCTTGGCGACGTAAGGAGTCGTCGTATCGCGCAGATGCTTGATTCATGAACCCGACGATTGAATTAGGTATTATCGGCCTGTTAAACCCAGTCGCTGTTGCAGACAAAGTGCTCGCAAGGGTAAGTCCGCCCTCGCGAAAGAATCCCGCTAACGACGCATCAATATCTAGCGCGAGTTCAGTTACTTGATCTCCTGTGAGTCCTGGGAAATCCCGTCTTAATCGATTGCTGACTGAAAGCTGGAAACGATCTCGCAAGCGCTCAAAGCCATCCAGCTCAGCCTTGACCATCTCCTCTGCTTCGGCTGAGACTCTATAGAGTTCTCCCTCAGCAACAAGCACACCATTTGCTGTCGCTTTCGCGCATACTCTAGCTGCAAGCTCGAGGGGGATCGGCGATCCGGACGGCCAGCCCGCAAATTCGAGCGCTCGGTGAATAGAAAATGGCGGAATCGACTTGAGTTGCACAATTGCGCCATGGAGCGCGGCGACCAGCACATCAGATTGCTTCTCTTCGAAATCTCTCTGGACCGATAACTTATTAAAAACAAAAAAACCCGGAGCGGCAGCATTTCTCCCCAACGGTGATGTTGTCGTGCTTCGAATTGCGGCGCTCAAATGAACAGTAAGGCGCGGCGGGACGAAATCCGAGATGACCTCGATTAGTCTTAGGAGGTTGCGGTGAGTGCCGTCGCGATTGTCGTATGAGATAACACGTATTCTGTATTTTTCAAGATATTCGCGAGTCTCATTTGGCGGAACATCCGGAGCGATCCAGCAAACTGGACGGACAACCCCGGAGCCACACTTCGCCGCCTCTAATACATGACGTATGTGGGGATCCGTTAACGAGTGGCCGATCACGATAACCCGATTCATTTGACAGACCGCGGTCATCTTGGCACGCCAGTATTCCCACTCCGGCGCGTTGAGAATTTGCTGGTACTGACTTGAGGTCAATATCAGACCTGTTTCCGAACGCAAGTCCCCATGTAGATGAACGACCAATCCCGAAGTATCCGGCAACAGCCTACTGAGATGATCTGGGCTGTTTGATGAATCAATGAAGGTGCTTTCGCCTGCAATTGCGAGATGCCTAAGAACCTCATTATCAAAATTCGTTGTGAGGTAAACTGCTACGGGCCATTTCGCAAGATGGCTGTAGATGTTTTCTCCGATTGAGCCAGCTGGGCTTGCCGGTAAGAAAGAAGACAGATGCTGCAATAGCATTTGCATTCCTACGAGTGTCGCGGCCTCTTGGAACACTTTCGGAAAATCGCTGGATGCGTATGCTCGCTCAGTGGGCCCTAGATCGCGCCCGATTGTCTCTACGCGGCATAGCTGAACGGCCTCGTGCGCGAGGCTCTTCCACGATGGGTATCCGATGGCGGCTGAGGGACCCGAGCCTACCACAAGCCAGGCATTCCCCGATCTCAAATAGTCCAATAGGTATTCATCCACTCGGAGTGCACACCTTTCTATCTTTCTCGAACAAGAGTGACGATAGCTGTTTTACCTGAGCATTTCACGACCCCATCTCAGACAGGAAACTCGTCAACGACATTACTTGTGTTTTGGGATCGAGATTAAATGTCTCGTCCCCCGGATAAAGAATGACCTGCCTGGTTGCCTCGATGTCCGTGCAGCCAATATAGAATCCCTTGCTGGGTGCGGGACTGCCAAGGGAGCGTTTGACCTCAATCGCCCAGCGCTCTTTCGCGCTGAATTCAATCACGAGGTCGATCTCTGCTCCTGCGGATGTGCGGTAGAACGTGGGTCGCGCCGTCGGTGGCAACGTGTTGAGAATGTTCTCGATCAGCAACCCTTCCCAGCTTGCGCCGACTACCGGATGCCCTAATAGTTCTTCCCGATTGCGGATTCCTAGGAGGGCATGGACCAGACCCGAATCACGGACATAGACTTTCGGTGTACGAACGAGTCGCTTCTTCGCGTTCACTGCCCACGGCTGGAGGCGACGTACCAGCAACAAATCCACCATGATATCGAGATACCTGGCTACCGTGTGGCCGCTGACGCCAAGTCCACTCGCGAGTTGCGCAGCGTTGAGCATCTGGCCTTGGCTGTGCGCGAGCATCTGCCAATAGCGGCGCAGGGTTTCGGCGGGGATTCGTGGGCCGAGTGCGGGGACATCGCGTTCAAGGTATGTCTGGATGAAGGCTGTGCGCCAAAGGAAGCTGGCGACGTCGTCACCGGCAAGGAAGCTGTCGGGAAAGCCGCCGCGAGTCCAAAGGATCTCCATCGACGCATTCCCCGTTCCTGCGACTTCGCTAACTGAAAAGGGAGCAAGCTCTTGATATGCGATTCGGCCAGCTAGGCTTTCAGCTGACTGCTGCAGCAAATCCATCGACGCCGAGCCAAGCAAAAGGAAATGACGTGCAGGCTTCCTCTTGCGGCGCCGTTGGTCGATGAGGCTGCGGAGTGTTTCAAATATTCCGGGAACGCGATGTATCTCGTCGAGGATCACGAGCCGATTCTCATGCTGTATTAAATAGAGTTCTGGTTCAGCAAGCTTGGCGCGGTCGGATGGCAGTTCGAGATCTAGGTACAGTGCCTCTTCCCTAAGCGCCTCCGCCAATTCAGTAGCGAGAGTCGTCTTGCCCACCTGCCGGGGGCCGAGGATCGCTACCGCGGGAAACTGCCCAAGAAGGTGTGACACATGAGGCTGTATCTGGCGAGGAATGATCACCTTGCAATTATGCCACACAGCTTCACAATTGCGAGGTAAGACTTTAAATCTGGCTCGTTGGAAGGCCCCCAATGAATGGGTTCCATTGCCGCTTCTTTTGCGAGGCATCAAGGAAGACGGGGGCAATGCAAATGGAACATCTTGGGGAACCGGTACTGTGCGCTCAGTCGATCATGCGGCCGGCACGACACGCGCATTCCGTGACTGGCGCCGGTTATGAGGTACAGGGATGGGAGCCGTGGACGCGGGTGACTTGCTTGGCGGGAGTTCGCTCTTGGGGGTCCCCTTTCTCTTGGAGCGAGGTTTTGGCATAGATTCGGGAATAGAGCGGGACATCTCTTCCGCTTTCTCGCCAAGCAATTTCTTGAACTCGCTTAGGATTTCGGGGTGATTCTTGCCCAAATATTTCTCAATCTGTACGTTCCCGAGCAAGTGTTCAATGTATCCCATGCTGAGAGTCAGATCGAGCGCCTGAGTCGCGTACGTCTCCTCAACTTTTTTGACATCCGTGAGCAACGCATCCGATTCCTGCTGGAGAACTGCGAGTTTCGCCGTCGAACCAGGACTTGACCGAGGCTCCTTAGCGGCATGTAAGAGCAGTTCCGGCTTTGTGATCGTCATAGCGCTGTTGCCATCTTCGAAGAGTAGTTGTTGGCATGGATCATCCTCTCGGCCGCTTGAATCTGGCCGAGTGGCTTCATTTTCCGAAGAATCCAGTAAGCCTGTATTCCAACTCTCCGATTCGTCAGAAGTTGAACCACCTCCGGGCAAATTCCGTCCAAGAGCGACCTTTTGCGGCGAATAGTCTCGACATCCACATTGAGCGATTCGGAAATCATTTTTTCGCTCACGCCATTCGACAGCGCTTTCAGAATCATGTAGTGCTCGCCAATATTGGAGAGATGACTGACGCGCTTGTTATAGGTGTAGCCTTCGTCGTCAGTCGCAAGAATGCAGCGAACCTCAACGTCCTTTCGCTGCGCCAGGATGTCCATCCTGAGCGCTCCATCCAGCAGCAGAAACGTGCCGTCGTCTCTTGGAGAGACGACGAGGGGTTCGATCAAGCCCACGTGCTCAATTGACGCGGCAATTTGCCTGTACTTCTTTGACTTTCGCGTCTCCTGAGTGATGCTCGTCCTCGCTGAAATCGAAGCGATGGGCAAGAGTACAGTCTTCAATTGGAAGGCAACGTTCCGCGGGCATCTTCACATGAACTCCGATCTATTGGATTCGGTCAGCCAGATGTTTTGGAAGGTCTTGGATGGATTCTGCCCGAAGCAGCGTGACGTAGTTCTCATCTGCGAGAAGACGCTTCATTGCAGTCGCGAGAATCATCAGACGATGGTTCACGGCATTGGACCGCGAAATCGCAGACCGTTGACGTTGAACGTACTGCTCATATTCTTCGATCAAGACCTCCGCAGTGGGCTTTCTCTTAGAGCTCAATCGTCCGATCTCACGGTCTCTCACGAGCCGCATCGCGATAATTCGTCGCGCCATCGCCAACTTTGCCCCTCGCAGATCGCCGTTCTCATATGCATCGATCAGCGCGGCCTGAACGTCCTCGTTCGTACCGGTGGCGATGACCACTGCAATTCGAATGGGAATTCTTCCAGCGTCTATAGCTTGCAGAAGCACATTTTCTCCGTGCTCAAGCAGATGGACAATTCCGTATACGCGTGGGCTTGATCGAGGCCAAGTTTCTTGGCGATTTGTTCCGCTTTGTAGCCTCGATCAACGAGACTGCGCACCTCAAGCAAGAGGGCGCGGTTCGAGGGAGGGCGTCGCGCTACGTTCTCGATCAGGCTCATCAGGTATTGGCGCTCGCGTGGGACATCTGCGAAGATCGCAGGAACCATCGACTTGCCAAGTGTCTGGCAAGCCTCCATCCTCCCCTGACCGGTTATCAGTTCGTATTGAAATGACCCGGTTGCGGTTGGGCGGGGACAGACGGTAATTGGCTTTTTCAGCCCCAACAACTCAATGCTTGCGACGAGTGCCTGGAACTTAACGGGATTTCGGGGGCGTGGATTAGCGACAAATACTTGGGCAATCTCGATCAGGTGGATCTCTTCTTCATTCATTGCAACGCTCTCAATCCTGGTTCGTTCGGCCATGCTGATTAGGAAGCTGAGGTCATCGAACCTGTAAAGGTCGATGAAGAAGCCGTTCTGTGGTCTAAGGCGAAGCTGCTTTGCAAATAGGTCGGAACCGGGAAAGAGATAATAGTCCCGTATGTCTTGATTATTGCTGCCAAGGCGAACCGCGATTGTCACGTCGGGCCTGAGAGAGGTCTCGAAGCGAAGGTTCCACCTCATGCTTCCACCCGGCGTGGGTTTCGATCGGGCGACGACCAGGGAAAGCGAAAACTCATCATTGACGATGTAGAGATCTGTAATCGGGTCCCGTCGCACCGACGCACCTGCTTCTCGCAATTGCCCGATTACGTTTTCGCATTGACTCGAATGCAATTGGCGAAGGGCTCGGTTGGCTTCAATGTAGGAATAGTCCCGCTCCGGAGTGAAACCGATGAGAGTGTACGCGTTGATCAGGCTGGTGAACCTGGACCGATACGCACTGGTTGAGGGCATTCCTTCGGTTTCATCAATCAGGATGCCCGACAGCGTGTCATAACGCTTGAGCAGTCCGCGCAGTTGCTCCAACATCTCGTCGTCTGTGAAGTGCTTGGACCGGGACTGGATGATTTCCTGAGCACGAAGAAACTGCTCCGGCATGAAACGATGGCTTCGAACGCGCCTTCCTTTCGAATCCACATGTCCGGCGGGTTCACGATCCGTTTTTGCTTCAGCTTGAAAGATTTTCGATTGAAGACGTTCGCTCCCATGTACTTGGGACTGGTGAGCAATTGGTGGACGACGCCTCTGGTCCATTTGTTCGATTGATCGGTCAACAATCCCCTGGAATTGAGGGTTTGTGCAATTTGCGATTCATTCATCTCGCCGGAGGTGAAGAGATCAAAGATCTCCCGGACCACGGAGACTTCTTCCTCGGGACCAGGTACGAGGATCACTCGATCTGTTTGGAAGCTCTTTTGTTGTCCTTGGACAAGCAATTCCTTTGGGGTCCCATCCATTGCCACCAACTGCCTTCGGAGGCCATATCCGGCCATCCCGCCTTGACGGTAGCCAAGCTCAATCAGTCGGCATTGCCCTGCAAACACTTTTACCGATAGTTCTCGGCTGTACTCCGCCGCCATGGTGCGCTTTACTGCTTTGATCAGCGTGGATATTGGGCTGCCATCGTTTTTGAACTGCTCGGCGGGATAATGAACGCTGACGCCTGCCCTCTTGCAAACATATTCGTGGTACGCGCTTTCATCCGCATCAAGGAACCGTCCCCAGCGGCTAACGTCATAGACCAAAATGACGCTGAAGTCTGCGGTTCCGGACTCCGCTTCGGCAAGCAGCTTTTTCAGTTCTTCGCGCCCGGTTAGCGTCAGCCCACTTTTGCCGGAATCCTCGTAGGTCGCAACGATCTCCATGCCGTGTTCGGCTGCGTAGCGAGCGATCACTTCGGCCTGGTTTTCGGTTGAATACTGCTGGTGCTCCGTGGACATGCGTACGTATTGCGCAGCTCGCACAGGCTTGCGGAAGGAAGTTTGGATGGGCAAATCCACCGAAATGCGTTTCCCGACGGGCTGAAGGAAGTTCGAGGACATGGAAACTCACAGAGTCTCCGGCCTATCGGAGGCGCGATCATACTCTAGGCGTGTGAATATAGAGCTTCATCAAGTTCGGGAATACTCATGATCCCTTGAAAACGATCACTTTATGTCTGATTGGGCAAGAGTGACTATAGAAATTTGAGCCGAAAGGTCTGCGATCAAGACGGCTTCGGGCTGTTGCAGAGCAGCGCATCTCGTGTGCCGAGTTCGCATTCCCTGACTGACCAATGCTAAAGTGAAAGGCACCGCACCGCCGGTGCCCGGTAAGACTCGATGATGGGGCCCCGCAAGTCGATCAGAATCGGCGATCTTCCGTTTTGGCGTCGCAATCGATCGGCACCGCGAACAATCAAAATCCTGTAAGAGCAAGAGGTGAGACAGAGCCACGACCATTTCATTAGCGAGGATTTCCCCCATGAGCATCCTTCATGCTTCCTCAAGAGCTGCCGGCATTGCGTGGAACGTCGCGCAATTGATTAACCGTTCCCTACCAGAGGGACAACTACCCATACCAGTCTGGTCCTCAACCCCACTCAAAAAGAAACGAGAGCGCGTGTCTCCTCCGCTTGGCCCGAGGACGACGCAGTCCGTTTGTCCCAAATGCTTGGTTGAAGTGCGAGACGGCGTCTTGGGCGGCACGATGAATGCAACTGACCTGATCGACCATCCTGGCGTTATTGACGCGGAAGTTGTCGAAGAAGCAGGTACTGTTTTGCTTCGAAAGGCCTGTGATCGACATGGCCCATTCGAAGACATGCTCGCGACAGATGCAGAGTTCTTTTGGAAGATGGAGGGCCTGTTCCCTGGTTGCGACTTCGAACGAACCGAGGCCGCCGTGCATGGTGTTCACAGTGTCCTTTATGGGCGAGGTTCCTACGTCCTGGTGGACCTCACGACACGTTGCAACATGAAGTGCAATCCGTGCTTTATGGACGCCAATCAGTTGGATCATGTTTACGAGCCCTCATTGGATGAGATCAAATCTCTTCTCGACCAAGCGGCATCGGTCGAACCGAAGCGCGAGTTCAACATTCTCTTTTCGGGCGGAGAGCCTACGTTGTCGCCTCATTTTTTGGCGGCAGTTAGCTACGCGCGGAGCATTGGCCTTAATCGCTTGCATGTCGCAACAAACGGGATCAGATTTGCAGAGAGCCGGGACTTCGCGCAGGCTGCACATGCGGCCGGCTTGCACGGCGTGTTTCTCCAGATTGATGGCATGACAGAAGAGAAGAACGCTCATCGTGGCATCGGCAACTATCTGGACATCAAGCTGAAAGCCATCGACAACATCAGCGCGGCTGGAATGCGCGTCACACTGCAGGTCACGGTCATCAACACCGTGAACAACGACGCGGTCGGAAGCATCGTCCAGTTCGCTGCGGAGAATAGCGAGAAGATTTTCGGCGTGCTCTTCCAGCCAATTATGTTTGCTGGGCGAGATGAAAAGATCGACGACGAGTCCCGATATCGGGAGCGCTACACACTTTCCCAGCTCGCAAGCGATCTGAAAGCACAGTCCACGGTGCAATGGGAACCTCTTCGCGACTGGTGGCCCATGGCCTGCTACAGCACGTTCTGCACGTTTGTGGACATGATCCACCCTGAACGAGAACGCGGTTCAACATTTGTTAACGCGCATCCCGATTCGGCAGTATTCAGCCCGCTGATTGTGAATCGGTTGACTGGAGAATGGTACCCGATTGCTTCTTTCTTCAATGTCGGTCGATTCCTCGATGATGTGAACACTATAATCGACTCAGCGCGGGGACCGCTTCTCTCCAAGGCTCAGATGGCGCTGGCGGTTCTACGAAACTTCGACGCAATGCGGGCTCCCAAAGGCTTGCGCGTTAAAGACCTGCTTGGCATCTTTCGGCAGTGCGAGTTGCGCTCGACCAGTCAACGCGCAGATTGGTCATCGGCACTTTATGATCAGCAGCCATGGACAGTTTTGATCATTGGTGGCATGTGGTTCCAAGATTTGTTCTCCTACGAACTCCACAATATTCAAATGTCCACTGCGGTGGTCGTAGACGCGGGACTCGATCCGGCATTTGCACAGAATGCGGAAGTGTCCTTCTCCTTCAAGAATGCAGGCGGGTGGCGGCAAGTCGCAGAGTGGGCACGTCACGCTCCAACGCTGTCGCAGTGGCATGGCCAGCACGGACGCCATCGAATCTATGCGAATGGCCAATTCGTCTCCGATCGATCAGCTTCGGTCATCTCGGACGCCAGCAATGTCGTTGGTGCCAGCTCCTGCTGCGGCAGATGAGGAGGTACCGGTCAATGTATTGGAATAACCCTCGATCCGAATTCTATGGGGCCAAGCTCGACAGGCTTGGCCCTATTCGCCTTCGTCTTACCGTGGCTGTACTCAGCGTGGTTGATTGCGTCATGGAGACGGATCACGGCAGGGACCATCTTCAATCTCCTGCCGGACGATTTCGAATTCTTTGAGCATTGCGCGTGGGTCGCGGCCCACATTGGTCGAACGCGCAAAGCATAACCTTCACGGAGTCGACAATGAGACCATTCTCAAATGAACAGGCCCGGCGGAGACCCGGACCGAGCCGAGGTCTCAGCTCTTCTCAATGGACTTCTCGGCTTGACAGGCAACCAGAACGCCATAAACGTTTCTGTGGCGCGCTTACGCAAAGTGGCGCAAAGCTATTCGGATCACGAATTGAAACGATTTGCTCAATTGATCGTCCTTTTCGATCACCCACCTGGTGAGTGGCGGGAAAGCCTACTTGCAGAGGTTGCAGAGCGCGACGACGCTTTGAAAGAGATCGCAATGTCGATTGATCATTCTTGGATTCCTACAGAGGCCGAGGATGATGCTGCAATGGAGGACCTCCGCAACCAGATCATCAGATCCTTCCCGAATCCGGACCGCATTAACTGTCCGAACGAGTCCGACCTGCGAAGGGTCGTGCTTGGCGATATCAATCAATACCCCGATTCCGGAACCTTGATCGAGCACACGCTCACGTGCGGGCCTTGCACGCGGCAATTGTGCATACTTCTGAAGGAGAAAGCGCGGCTAAGGTCGACAGCATGACGGCTGTTGGGTTTACCACTGCCCAAGAATCCGATTGACGGGTTTACAGGGAATCGCGAAAGAGAACGCGAAGTTTTTGTTAAGTTGTGTCGGCAGATTCTCGCGACAGGCGTCGAGAGAATTCGCCAGACATCGTCTGACAATTCTGCCAGTCGCAATTTGCAGCCGGTGTCTGCAGAATGTCGTGGCCATGAATGGTCTTTAAATGCTGATGTGCTACGAGATGGCGAAGTCGGAGGCTTTCCGGGCAAGGGCGCCGCACCTCACTTTCGGAGATCTCGGCATTTTCGCGGCTGCGAAACGCGATCCAACCGGTTTCGTTGCCGGCCTCAGCGGGCAACGAATCAATAAAAATATGTGGGTCCCGTAAACCAGCCAGCGTCGTCAGTAAAGCCAGGATAAAGAACGGGTGTTGAAACGCTCTGATTTGGCCCGTTGATCGTCGGGTCTACCATTGTGACTGCGTAGCTCGTTCCGGTAGGACTAAGAGAGGGCCGGTAGACTGTTGTCTCTTGCTTGTAGGCCTCCATACGCCAACCGCTGCGCGTGTATGGAGCCAGATTAGTCGTCGCGCCATTCACCTGAGGCCTCTCCACCACCCATTCAATGGTATCTCCTATGAGTTGGGTACCCGCTGGAGGAGTAAATACCCAGCTAAGAGTCTTATGTCGGGTCATGCTTCTGACCGTGACGACATAGCGGTTGTACACGGCGGCGACGCATATGAACATCGAATCTCCGGGGACGATAGGGACCTGTCTATCAGCAATGAGGGCAGCTGCCGGATACCATTCGAGCCACGCATAGTACAAAGCGTGATCATTGGCGCCTTGGGGACAATCTTGATCAGATGATGTTCCGACCTGAAGGACATCCCCGGAGGAGGCGCCACCGCCATCAATACCGACCCAATACGATGACCACATTCTTGGACCTAAGCGCGGGCATGGTTCAACTCCGGGGGCATTGTAATAAGCTACGACGACCATATTCTGACTAAATGTATTGTTAGGGTCTGAAATGACGAATCCACTCCAGTTTGGGCTTGTGGTAGCGATAGTGCCATTCGATTCTTTTTTGCCCGTTTTTGGCAGCTTGGTTTGCATCGGAACGTGATAGGTATTACTGACGGTCAGTGTCGGGGCAGTGGTCGTCACTCGCTCACGCGCAGCCTGATAAAGATCCATCCAGACTCGATATATTTCCGGATGTCTAATCCGGTCCGGCCTAGGTGGCAGCCCATAGCGGGCAAGTGCAGAATCAGATAATGAGTCGGCATCGAGGGTGGATGGGATCGCGCGAAGCGCGGAAACGCCAGGCACATTGGTATTGACCGCTTCAAATGGTTGCGCGTCGGCGGGAGCAACTTCACCCTGCTGCCCCACTAGAACGACTGGCGCGTTTAAGCAAAGAAAAAGGGCGACCTCGAAAAGACTGAAACGTCCATATGAGTTCCCGCCTTTGACCATTGTGAAGCCTCCTTGCAGACTCGTTCTCGTCCGACTCCAGTCCGTCATCCGATGTTGCAAGCCTATGCTCTTATCAAAGGATAACCCCATTCATCTTTGAATAAATCCTCCAGGTCGATAATAGTGTTAGTTCATTGATCTCCAATGCGTTGCATGGGCGTAACCAAGATTCTTTCAACAGCGTTGAAAGAATTCGCCAGACGCCGTCTGGCGAATCTGCGGGGCGTGAATACGCAAGAACTGCGCAATGCGTTTAACACCATGGGATATTCATCAACGAGGAGGCTTATCCGGTCCTCATGCCAGCTGTGATGCTTATGGAGCGATTGGGAAGTATCAGGCGTGCCCAAGGCACGAGGAGCGCTGCATACGTTCGTATGCAGAAGCGCTTTACAGCGCCGTCCTGAGCGAGGGCCGAAGCGGCCCTAGTCCGGCGCTGAGAAACACGCCAGGATGGTTCCATCCTGGCCCGCTTAGAAAGCGGGTCTGGTGCGGGCGGAGGGAATTGAACCCTCACGGCCTTGCGGCCTGCGGATTTTCATACCACTTCGGCTTTCGCCGCCCCGCCAGGGCGGGTTCGTGGTCTGGACTATACCTTCACCATTCCCCACACGAGGTTTAGGTGCTGCCCGTCTAGTCTCTACACCTTCCCGGAAGTGCTTCCGGGCTTGGCTCGGGATTGCCATTTAAGGTTTCCCCGACTTTGAGCAGTTCTACGCCGTCGGTTTCCCGATGGGCACTCAACCTTGCTTAAGTCCGCTGCGTCTGCCATTTCGCCACGCCCGCGTGGCCAACTTAAGTATAAGGCTAAGTCCCGGTGCGAAGTTCCTTCGCCACTACCTTGGCCACCTTCTTCTTGCGCATGATATTGATGGCCGCCGCGTCGAGGCGGGTCTTGATGTGCGAGGCATAGAATTTTTCGATCATCTCGACCGATGTCCTGCAATTCTTGGCGATCTGGTAGATATCCGCCCCCTCCATCAGGCGCAGGCAGATGTAGGTGTGGCGCAGGCTGTAAGCCGTGCGCGCTTGACCATCGCGGTCGGCTTTCAGCTTCTCTTCGTCGAGAATGGTGTTGAATAATTCGCGCTGCCATTTGGGGAAGAGAAGGTCCGTGGGCTCAGGCAAGCGAGTCTTTTCATTGGTTCCTCCCCGTCCCGGCTCGTCGATCCGCAAAGGACGCGGGCGACTCTTCAGGCGTTCGAACGGCCTGACCGCGCCGGGCATGCTCTTGCAATACCCAACACCGCGCTTGCCTCTCACCTCAATTTCAAGGATCGTTTCGCCAGTGGCTTCGTCCTTGACAATGGTCACATCGCGAAATTGCAGCCCCCACGCCTCGTCGGGCCGGAGTCCAGTATTGACGGCGAACAGCACATAGTCGTGAAGCTGCTCACATTCCCATTTGAAACGCTCCTGCTTGGGCTCATTCGCGCGCCTGCGCGTTGCCTCATAGAGCTTCTTATATTCCTCCGGCGAGAACCACGCCCGGTGCACGATTTTGCCGGAAGTCTTGTAGGGTACAGACATATCGGGGAGATACTCCATCCAGCCATGCCGCCTGGCGGTTTTCAGTACCTGGCGGATGCAGACGATCTCCTTGTGTACCGTGCTCCGCGCCGGAGTGCCGCCTGTCTTGCAGTTCTGCGCGCGCCAGATGCGGTATTCCTGAATGACGCCGGATGTAATCTCGGCAAGATGCTTCTCGCCCAGAAACGGAAGGATGACGCCGTTCAGCTTCAACTCATGCTGATTTAGCCAAGTCGGGCCGCGCTGGCCCTGCGTGAGGATGGGAGCCTCTTCGAGGAATTTCGCGGCGGCTTCCTTGAATTTCTTGCCTTGCCGTCGCGTCTCCTTTTGAAGAAGTCCGGCGTGCGCTTTGCCGCGCAAGGCGAGATACCAATCTTCGGCGAAGTCCTTCGCCCGACCGAGGCTGTCTTCGTGCGTTGAGACTCGCCAGTTGCGCCCGTTAAGGAAGGTCGAGCACTGCCAGTTGTCGCTGTTTTCGCGGCGGTAGATGTTGACCTTGCCGCCCATGGTTTTGTGGGTTTCTGCTTTGGTTTTTGGGCTTTCTAAGGTTTCGGACATTGGTAGCTCCTTCGCGCCTCAAAAATGCCGTGCACATGTGTAATTGTGTAGCAGATGTGAAATGAAAAGTAAAGCGACAACCAACTGATTTTAGGCAGTTTATATAGGTATTACTTG
>CAWHIQ010000003.1:0-586194 GCA_963829535.1 uncultured Acidobacteriaceae bacterium
AGACTACGATCCGAACTGAGGTCGGCTTTTTCCGATTAGCTCCCCCTCACGGGTTTGCGACGGTTTGTACCGACCATTGTAGCACGTGTGTAGCCCTGGACATAAAGGCCATGAGGACTTGACGTCATCCCCACCTTCCTCCCCGTTATCCGAGGCGGTTTCGTCAGAGTGCTCAACTAAATGGTAGCAACTGAAGATAAGGGTTGCGCTCGTTGCGGGACTTAACCCAACATCTCACGACACGAGCTGACGACAGCCATGCAGCACCTATATTACGGCCCCTTGCGGGGAAGGAATGTTTCCACTCCGGTCCATAACATTTCGAGCCCAGGTAAGGTTCTTCGCGTTGCGTCGAATTAAACCACATGCTCCACCGCTTGTGCGGGCCCCCGTCAATTCCTTTGAGTTTCAGCCTTGCGACCGTACTCCCCAGGCGGACTGCTTAACGCGTTAGCTACGGCACGGCGGGATTGGGTACCCGTCACACCAAGCAGTCATCGTTTAGGGCTAGGACTACCAGGGTATCTAATCCTGTTTGCTCCCCTAGCTTTCGTGCATCAGCGTCAGTTATGGTCCAGTGAGCCGCTTTCGCCACAGGTGTTCCTCCTGATATCTACGCATTTCACCGCTACACCAGGAATTCCACTCACCTCTCCCATACTCAAGCCCGGCAGTTTCTCATGCAGTCTATGAGTTGAGCCCATAGATTTCACATAAGACTTACCAAACCGCCTACGCACCCTTTACGCCCAATAATTCCGAACAACGCTCGCCCCCCTCGTATTACCGCGGCTGCTGGCACGAAGTTAGCCGGGGCTTCTTCTTCCGGTACCGTCATAATCGTCCCGATCGAAAGGAGTTTACGTCCCGAAGGACTTCATCCTCCACGCGGCGTTGCTGCGTCAGGGTTTCCCCCATTGCGCAAAATTCCCCACTGCTGCCTCCCGTAGGAGTCTGGACCGTGTTTCAGTTCCAGTGTGTCCGTGCGCCCTCTCAGGCCGGATACCGATCACTGTCTTGGTGGGCCATTACCCCGCCAACTAACTAATCGGCCGCGACCCCCTCCTGAAGCGAATTGCTCCTTTGACCCGTAGGTATTATGCGGTATTAGCTAAGGTTTCCCTCAGTTATCCCCCACTCCAGGGTAGGTTAGTCACGTGTTACTCACCCGTGCGCCACTTTACTCATGGATTGCTCCACTTTCTCGTTCGACTTGCATGTGTTAGGCACGCCGCCAGCGTTGATTCTGAGCCAGGATCAAACTCTCGTTTGAAACCTAGTTGTCTAACTACCCGACGGAGGTCGGAGTAGTTTCGACTCGTCTGCGCATCACTGCGCGAGACGTGTTACTTACCTTGTGAGAAGATCAAGCCAAACCTGATCGTTTCTCACGACTGGCACGTTCAACCTTATTGTCAAAGATCCGTGAGAGCGGTCCGCCTGAGCGGTGCCCCTTTGGGATCGAGGCCCAGGCTGTTACGCCAAGGTGTCCTCGAACTTATTGCGCCTTGCCAGAATCTCGCATCTAAGCGGTCACCGGCATTTTTGCGCGAACCTTCTAAACCTATCGAAGTTCCGATGTCGTGTCAAGCCAGGATTCTGTGGGAATCAAGTCTATAACTCATTCATCCTCGGCAGGCAGGTTTACCTGCCTATTCGATCGACTTGAGCGGCGAGATTAGTCGGCCGCAGAAGGTCGCACTGCGCAAAATATCAAAGAACGACCGGCATCAAATGCCTAGCGCCACAAAGGCGCACGAAAGGGTTTTCCTCTCGGGTCATGCAATGGGTTTGTTCTCTGCGGGATTCCCTACAGGGGCTGGATGAGCTTTACGCATCCTATCCGCCCTACGAACCGGCTTCCCACTTCCCTCTATTCAAGCCTTGCTGCGCTCAAACGGGCAGGCCCAACGGCCACCGGGAGGCTCCACTGCTACATCTGCAACTTTTTAAGAGTAGCACAGGCCACTCTTCAATGCAAATCGCGAAATCGGCTGATTTCACGCGCCGTTTCGCGACTTCCTGAGAATAGCAACCGCTCATGAATCGCGCAACCCGAATGGGCTGTGGAAAGGGTATGGATTCTGTGGGAAACACCCTTCCACGTGCATGGAATCAGAGCCAAACTTCGCATCTTCTGGATCAAATTTGCCGTGAAACATGCCAAGAGCCGAACCCTAGATTGCCGATTTTGGTGATCTCGATAGTCTTCAGGGTTTGGAAATGACCCCAAGATCTGTCAGGCCATTCACGAAAAACTGCATAGCCAGCGCCACCAGCAGAAGTCCCATGATACGAACGAGAATGCGAATGCCCGTCTCACCCAGCACGGTTTTCACCCTTCCCGCTCCCGCCAGCACCAAGTAGCTGATAAAGCAGGTGATAGCGATCGACCCCAACACTGCCCCCATCTCCCAGCGCCACAGGCTCGGAGCCTGGCCCACCAGCACCATGACCGATGAAATGGCACCCGGCCCAGCCAACATGGGAATGCCGAGAGGCACAATGCCGGCATCCTCCTTGGCTGCGCCTTCTTCGGTGTCGCCGTGGGCTTCCTGGGTAGGCGATCGCTTGGCCTCGAGCATATCCAGGCCGATCAGAAGCAAGATCAGCCCACCAGCTATCTCAAACGCAGGCAAGGTAATACCAAACATGCGGAAGATCAGCTGCCCGGCCAAAGCAAAGCTCGTCAAGACAATGAAGCAGGTCAGCGCGGCCTTGCGAGCCATACGTTGGCGACGGGCCGGATCGACGCTTTGGGTGATAGCGAGAAATGAGGGGATCGCCGCGAACGGGTCGACGAGAAAGAAGATGGAACTAAGCGCCAGCACCGAAAAGCGCACCAGTGGGGCGGTGCGGATTTCGTTCAGCGCGGCGGTCGCAGGGTTCGTCCAATCGAGCATGAGCTTCCTTCAGGGATCGAATGATTGGATTCCTGACCGGTTCGCGCTGATTCGCGAATACGTCTATGGCGATTGCCAGCCCCTTCCCAACAGAGGAAGAGAATGTTGCACTTCACTGTTACAAATGGTAACGTTATAAACCGTAACATTTGTCCTTAGCCAATTCGAGCCTGTCAATGACGATGAGCTTCGGCAGCGCACTCTTGGTTCTGCTATCTCTCTTCTCCGTGGCCTGTTGTGCGCAGAGTCCTGCCGCGAGGGGTGCGCGCCAATCTGTCCCAATTGCCTATTTGAACCGAGCCCTGGACCAGATGCAGGCAAATGCCCTGCGCCGCAACACGGTGAATTGGCCGCAGGTGCGCGCCGCGGCGCTTTCCAGGGCAGCAGGCGCGGACAGCACAGTCGGAACCTATGACGCCATTCGATTCGCGCTGGCAAGTCTTGGCGATCATCACAGCTCGCTGCATCTCACCCCCGAGCTGGAGGCATTGGAGGCGCAGTATAAAACGAACCATCCGACGGACGTCACGCCCGCCCCAAGCCGTGAGAATTTCAGTCCATACGTAGGGCGATACGAACCCGAAGGCCACTTGGAGCGTCGCGGCGACAAAGTGTTTGGGTTCGTCGTCCTTACCAAGTGTTTTCCCGAAAATGATCGTGAATTCGTGGCATTCGAAACAAGGGTTCAGAAGATCCTCGCGGAGCTGGATCAACCGCATCCGGCGGGGTGGATCGTTGACCTGCGCGGCAATGTTGGCGGGAATATGTGGCCGATGCTCGGCGGAATTGGCCCGCTGCTTGGAGAGGGTGACGACTTGGGCGAGTTCTTCAACGTAAAAGAACATGCCACCTGGCAATACCGAAACGGCGTAGCCGCAGAGCTCGACGATGGCAAAGCCGAACCCTACCCCGCAGTCGAAGGCCGCCCTTACCGCATCCAGGGCACACCGAATGCTGCAGTGCTGATTGACCGAAGCACAGGCAGTTCGGGGGAGGCAATTGCTGTTGCTTTTCGGGGCCGGCCCCACACACGTTTCTTTGGCGAACACACGCAGGGCTCCTCAACAGTGAATCAGGGAATCACTCTTTCAGATGGAGCCCAGTTGTGGCTAACCGTCGGCGTCCAGGCTGACCGCAATGGGAAACAATACACTGAGGGACTAGCGCCCGATGAAGCTCTTCCCAGCGCTAGCACGGCCCTCCCGCCCGCACAGGATCCTGTTGTGCAGGCTGCGCTGAATTGGCTGAGCAGCGCTCCTGCTTCAGAAGCCGGGGTCCAGCAATAGCGGTTCTAGAGCACTTTGAATGTCTTGATTTTGCGATGGCCGTGCGAATCCACAACCGGAGCGTTGCCCTCGCGCATCACCAGCCGGGTATGACAGCCGGCTTCGCGAGCAGGATCGAGCTCGCGCACCGCGTCGGAGAAAAATATGATCTCCCGCGGACCGCATCCCATCGCCGAAGCGATCGATTCGTAACTTGTACTGGAAGTCTTCGGTCCGGTACGGGTATCGAAGTATCCGGAGATCAACCCCGTAAGATCGCCAAAGTTGGAGTGGCGAAAAAGCAGGAGTTGCGCCGCGACGGACCCCGACGAATAGATGGCCACATGCGCAGCAGTCGACCAGCGTTCTAGGGCCTTCGGGACATCGTCGAATAAGGTACCCTGCAGCTCGTCGCGTTCGAATCCGCCTTTCCAGATGCGGCCCTGGAGACTCTTGAGTGCCGTCGATTTGCGGTCGCGATCCATTAGCCAGTTCAGATACGGAATCGCCTCGTCCCAATACTCCGGCGCTGTGAATTTGGGCGCGGTCTCGTCGGTTTCCGCAGCGTTCTCGTCGGCAAGCATCGTCAGGTCATTCGCGACGCCCGGGTCTCCGCAGTTCACTTGCAGAAACCTCTCAAAGTGAGCACGAGCGTACGGAAAAAGCTGATCGTAGACGAGTGAGAGGGGCGCGATCGTACCCTCTACGTCGAGGAGAAAAAGTTTCGGCGGCTTCGGCTTGGTCATAGGCGAATGCCAGTGGCTGCGCGAGGCCCGAAGTATGCGGGGCCGAAGCACAGCGGCTGGTAGCCCTGGTCGACGCCGGAGCCGGTGTAATGCGGAGTCCAGCCGGCGGTGTCTTGAAACCAGCGAATAGCGCGGATGCGGCGATCCTCGCAGAGCGTAAACCAGTGCGTCGTTCCGCGCGGAACACGCAGCATATCCCCTGGCCCAACCTCGACCGAAACGACCTTTCTACCGAGATGCAGAAAGAAAATACCACGGCCGGCAAGGATGAAGCGCACCTCGTCTTCGTCGTGCGTATGTTCCTTGTCGAATTTCGCAAGCATCGTTTCGAGGTTCGGCGTGGAGGGATTCACGTCAATCACGTCAGCGGTGACGTATCCGCCGCGGCGCTTCATCTCTGCGATTTCATCGGCATAAGCCGAGAGGACATCCTCAGCCGATGCATCTGCACCAACGCGATCGAGACTCCAGCGCTCGTAGTCGATGCCGAGAGTCGCGAGTTCGCTGCATATCTCGGATTCACTCGCGATGGTGCGGTCTTCTGAGGGGAAGCGCAAAACTGCCATGACGTACTCCTCTGATTTGAGCCGGCAGAAAGTTGATACCTAAACTCAACAGCCCGACCGCTCTTGAGCAGGGTCGAAGAGTTGCCTTCCTTCCACCTCGAAGAGGAATTCCAGTACTTCAAGGTGACGGCGCGCTTCAGCCACCGAATCACCCCAAGTATAAAGCCCGTGCCGGCTGAGCAAAACCCCGTGCGCATCAGCATTCACACAAAGAGCGTTACTAAGATGTTCGGCGAGCTCGGTGTACACCTGCGTGTTCTCAAGGATCGGAACACGTTCGGTGTGATCGTGAGTCGTAACGCCGACGAGGCCTTTCAGTAACTCGTATCCAGTGAGCCGGACGTGCCCAATGGGGGCGAATCTACCCGAGAGGAGCGTATTCCAAACGGTGTGGACATGCAGGATGGCGCGGGCATGAATCCGCTCGCGGTAAATCACGGTGTGCAGACTGGTCTCGGCAGACGGACGACCATGCCCCGATATCGCGCGCCCCTCAAGGTCGATCTCGAGAAGATCGGCGGGGGTTAGCGTGCCCTTGTCGAGGCCCGTTGGTGTAATGAAGATGCGTTCGCCCAAACGCACGCTGAAGTTTCCGCTGGTCCCCGGAACCCATCCGCGCACATAGCAGGTGCGTGCGGTAGCGCAAAGCTCATCGATTTCCTGCTGAGGGAACTGCCCGTCCTGAGACATACGTTGAAAGCAGTGTAGCAATGAGTCCGCAACCAACGCGGGATTGCACCCGTCCCATACTTAGGCGTTCCCAGCGGAGGCAGCTTTGCGGAGCCGTAGTGTTGTTTTATTATCTGCCCTTCTTGCAGTTTTCATTCTCCAGCTCCCCGCCCAGGGCAATTCAAACAACGCGCAGAAGAATGAGCCAGTGCTGAAGACCACCACGCGTGCCGTGGTGGTGGATGTGGTGGTAAAGGGGAGCAGCGGTTCGTCCGTCGGCGGGCTCGATCAGCGCGACTTTTCCATCCTTGAAGACGGCAAGCAGCAAACAACCGACTTCTTTGAAGAACACACCGCTTCGAATGCTCCCGCCGTAGCGTTACCCCAATTGCCGCCTCACGTTTACACCAATGCTCCCGCCGTGGCGCCGAATGAAGCTGTGAATATACTGCTGCTCGACAGTCTGAATACCGAGGAAGCAGACCAGGCCTATGCACACAAGCAGATCGTAGGATTCCTCGGAAGTCTGCAGCCCGGGATGCGCGTCGCCGTATACACCCTCAACACCCGCCTGAGATTGCTCCAGGGATTCACCGCCGATGGCACGCTTCTGCGAGCGGCAGTCGACAGTAAGGCGGCTGCTCCCGGAACGACGATCGCCTCACGCAGCCGGGAAGACAATCTGGCTGACATGGAAGACATCTCTATGGCTGGAGATGCGCAAGCCGCACAGGCTGAAGCGCGATCCCTGCGAGAACATGCCAACTCCCAGCGGAGCCAGTCTGCGTCGATCACTCTGACGGCTTTGCAGAATCTGGCACGCGCGCTCGAGGCGATTCCCGGACGCAAAAACCTGATCTGGTTCGCCAGCAAGTTTCCCGTAGCTCTCTTCCCCGAAGGCGATAATCGCCAGGTGCTTGAAGCATTCCGCGGGAACGAGTTGCCGGAGGCGCTTCGCCAAACCGTAAACATGCTCACCCGGGCGCGAGTTGCGCTGTATCCGGTGTCGGCGCGTGGCCTGATGGACGATCGCACGATGAATGCTGATTCGAGCGGTCAACCGAACGGCGACAACTTCGAAAAGAATCCATACGAGGAATCGCCAGCGATCCGCCAGACCACCGCGACGATGGATCAGCTCGCTATCGACACTGGCGGCAGGGCAATCTATACGACCAACGATGTATCGGCGGCTCTTGCGCGCGACATCCAGAACGGCGCCCACTACTACACAATCTCCTACACGCCCTCAAACGAGAAGATGGACGGGACGTTTCGACGAATCGAGGTCAGACTCGCTGAGGGCAAGTACAAGCTCGCCTATCGGCGTGGCTACTACGCGGATGCGGGGTCGACGCCGCCACAGCCGGCATCCGATCCGCTGGCTCCGCTGCTGACGCCAGGGATGCCGGACGCAACACAAATTGTGTATCGCATTGGCGTGACACCGGAATCTCAACCTGCATCGGCCACCGCACGAGCCGGCGGCAACGCCAAGCTGGCTGGCCCTCTCACACGCTATCGAATCCTCTTTCAGATCCCTCGCGAAAGCATGAGCTTTGCGGCCACGCCTGGCGGAACGCACGACGCCAAGATCCGGGTGGCCATCGTGGCGTACGGCCGGGACGGCAAGCCGGTGAATTGGACCGGCGGCGTCATGGCGCTGAGCCTCAGCGAAGCCCAGTACACAAAGGCCCAGCAGACCGGCATCGCGGCCCCGATAGAGATCGACCTGCCCGAGGCTGAAATTTCCCTGTCGAGTGGAATCTGGGACGTCAACACGCAGCGGGCCGGCACACTTCAGATTGCACTGAATCCCAAGACCGATGCGCTTGCAGCGCCGACCTCCCATTAACTGCGTAGACGCCGCAAGTGGCGGACCGTTCCTCACCACCCTACAATCGTTCTTTGCTTTCCGATTCACAACGCGAACGCATCGGCGTGGTCCTGGTCTCACCACGGAATCCGCTGAACATCGGCGCCGTGGCTCGTGCAATGGCCAACTTTGGCTTTAGCCGGCTGAGTGTGGTGGCCCCCTATGAGCCGCATTGGCGCGAAGCCCGCTCTGCCGTAGGGGCGCCGCAGCTGCTTGCCAATGCGCGACAGGTCGAATCCCTCGCTGAGGCCGTTAGCCTCGCCACGCTCGTCCTGGGTACAGGCACCCTGACCCGTCGCAAAGCAGAGCAGCCGGTCGTTCGCCTCGATGAACTCGCACCTGTCATTGAAAGAGAGCTCGAACGCGGAGGGCAGATCGCGGTCGTCTTCGGTCCGGAAAAGCACGGCCTCACCCGCGAAGATCTCTCCTGCTGCCATGTTCTGGTGGAGATTCCAACCAGTGCGCAACAGCCTTCCATGAATCTTGGCCAGGCGGCAGCAGTTTGTTTATACGAACTGGCTACTCGCATCGGTTTATCGACGGCTGTATCGGGAATTGCGGAAAATCGGATCAATCGAGCCGCCCCAGACAACAAGACTGCGCGCGCTCGAAACCCCCTCGAAGCTGCCCCGACCTCCGGCAACCTTGACATCCTCGCGGGTCTGATCGAGGAGGTCATGGTCGCTGCAAAGTATTCGCCGCAAGTGATGCAGCATGCCAACCAGCATGATTTGCGCCTGATGCTGAGACGGCTGCATTTGAATGCGGCTGACAGCCGGAGGGCGCTGGGACTATTCCGGCGGATTTTGAGACGGCTCGAGCTCCCCCATCCGTAACGTTACATTTTTAGTCCTCAACAACTTACGTGTGATTGGCATCACCCATCCAGCGAATCAGAATCCTGTTAGATATCTACATACGAAAGGTAGCCGTATGCGCACGTTCATCGACACTCTTCGCGGATTGCCAGCCTTGTTGAATTTGAAGCCATTGAGCCTCGCATTGATCGCATGCCGGATTTTCTCCGTCGCCAACCTTGGCGCCAGCGTCGAGGGTCAGGCACCTGCTCCTCTGCCGGAGAAACCCGCGGCGCAGACCTCCGCGACGCAGCCTCCGTCGAACCCAGTTCCGCCAGTCGCCGCGGAAGACCGGCCCGACACCCACCCGCGGCCGGAGAAGGACCCCACTCTCGGCCAGGGAGTTTTTACCGTGCACACCGTCGGCGGCGAAATCAAAGAAGACCAGCTCAAGCAGATTTTCGTTGGCAAAACTCTGTATCTACGCGCAGGTTACCAGGACAACAATCTGGAGTTTGATGAACGCGGGCATTTGTTGTCACATTCGACTCAAGCCTCCTACACGCTGAGCCAGATCCAGGTAAACACGGTGAAATTGTCGAAGCACAAATTGGAACTCGAAGGCGATCGGTACGCGTTGCACTTTCTTGGCGCCGCGCCATTCGAGGACCCAACGGCGGCAACAGACCGAGTGAGAATCACGCCGAAGAAGAGGACCGTCCGAATCTCGTTCGATCGAGAACAGGTTGAGACACCAAAGAAGAAAAAAGAAAAGAAGCATAAGGATCGGGATCAAGCAAAGGCTGAGACTGCAACCGCAACGGTCCCAGTTGATTCGGCTAACGCGCAAGAAAGCGCGAACCCCGCGGTAGATCCGTCGCCGGCTCCAGCTCAAACCATTGCGGACGATCATCATTCCGACGACAAAAAAGTGACCACTACGACATCGGCGGCTCATGCTTCGCAGCTTTTGCTGACCGCGCTGGACAGCGTGTTTTCGGTCGGAATCGACGAGCGGATGATCGCGGCGATGCCGGATTTCTGGAAGCTTTACTACCAGGCTGCGGAATCGAAGGCAGACTATAAGCCGACCGATCCCGGCGTGTTCCGTCAGAGCGCAGTAGACCGGAAGGCAAAGTTGATTTCGGCGATTGACCCGCCGTCGAACGAATTCGCGCAGGCTAACGGTGTGGCGGGCATGGCCCTTTATCACGCTGTGATTGGCAGTGACGGCAAGGTTGAAGAGGTGGTAGCCGGCAGGCCAATCGGTTTTGGCCTCGATGAGAACGCCGAGCAGACCATCCGCAAGGCATCGTTTCAACCAGCCGTGAAGGACGGCAAGCCCGTCCCGGTGGCTCTGGACGTTGTCGTGTCGTTCCGGATCTATTCGAAGAGAACTTCACAGCAGGGAGCAGAAGGATCGAGTGAGAAGCCCGCGGATGCCGTGCGGCCAGGCCCCTATACTGTGCAAGCTCAAACCGCGCCGCAAACTCAGGCTGCCCAGTAAGAAGAAATTCGGGATCGCGACCAGGCAGACAGCTTCTCCAGATCGCTGGCCTTGAGAAAAACTCCGCCAACTCCCACCGCTTTGGCCATGATTAGTCCTCCTGGTGAATGACCTGCTCCAGCTTTGGCTTGTGCTTGGCTTGGCGGCCAGTACGAGGCTTGTCTTCGACAACACGTGCTGCTTTGGGCTGCCCAACACGCTCGCGCGCATTTGCCTTTACGGCCTTGGTAGCCGAAAACGTGCCTGGCTTGCGTTTCGTCATTGCCAAAACGAGTATGGAATAAGTCAAACCTGATTGTCCAAATTCCTGAATGGATTTCGGCAGGCGCCATCCAAAATTTCACGGCCCCCGAGGAGAATCTAGCCCGCGGTTTCCTGTCCTTCAAACACGTCTACATAGCATTTCTTTGCTGGAAGCTTGCGCACTTGTGCTCCGATTTCGGAGATATCAAAGGCCGGAGAAATGCGGGTCGGTTCCCGATTCCCATTAGCGTTGGGTACTGAGGGGGGATTGTGTCCGCACTCTGCGGTTTCATATGGTCGAAGAAGCGCACGGCTTGGAGAGTGTTGGAAACCGGCCGATCACGCAAAAGGGCTCACTCAGCGGTGGGCCTTTGCTGTGAATGTCCGAAGCTCGCATCGATGTAGTTGAGGACAGCGCAAGAGGAGTCCCGATGTTGATTCACCACCTCCTCCCCGGCTTGACGTCGGTTCGTAGACGGGTCGGGGAATTCGTCGAGGGGATGATGTTCGCGTTCATCGCGGTCTGCGTTGGTTTCATGGAACTCTTCGAATCGGAGGATTGACTCTCCGGATGGAATGGGATTTGTCGCGACAAGACCGCGCGGAGCGCGCCTTGCAGCTTCTGGATTCATCAGTTTTTGTCTTGATGGATGCGATTTTATCCACAGGCCGATTAGAGATGGACCACGGGTTCAGAACAACTCTGTCGGACTGTGGTCCTGGCTGGTGTGTACTGGCTACTTTTGCGGCAAAGCCGTCAGGCTTTCGAGTATGAGAGCATCGTCGAGCGCGTCGATCAAGCGAAGTTCGGCGAGGCCATTGAGAAGAGCGCGTTTGGCCTGGATGACGGCGGGGTCGGTGACTCCGCTGGCCTCCTCCAACTCTCTGAAGATTGTGCAAATCGCAAAGAGCAGGTTCCGATCGTCTGCGATCATTGAAGGCTCCGCTGAAAGTCCGCCTCAAAGCTTGCGCGGGAATAACAATCTAGCGCATGCCATCCTCACTTGCAAGGTCGGAGGTGAGACACCCGGGCATAGGCATTTCAGAGGTTGCCGGCCAATGGTGGGGTTGAGGAACAAGGGGAAGTGCATCTAATCTTAACGAAGAGCGTCTACAACGGGAGCCGCGCGGGTGCGAAGATCATATCTTTTTGAAGTGTTGCGCGGCTGGACCGCTCGGCGCGTAATTGGCTACGTGTTGATATTCGCGGCGTTCTTCCTGGTGCTGATGGTGTGGCTGCTGCACTGAGATTAAGCTTTGAGGTGCGTAGCCCTATTGGGCCGTCGAGGGGTGGTCATTCTTGGACACCCGAGTTTATGCGAAAAACCTTATGAATGCTGTGTTCTGTGCCATCGACGACACGAGAGGATTACTATGGAATAATTCGGGCCGAAGCGGATGCGCCTGAAGCTTTTATCTGCGTGGCTCTGTCGGGAAAGATTTCCGCGACCGCCTTTTCGCAGAAATGGAGAAGTGAGGGAAATGGACGAACGGGAGTTTTTTAACGAGACGACGGAGACACGAACCCATAACCTGACCTGTCCTAAATGCGGTCAGGCCGGCGAGTACAAGGTGACCTGGGTCGTTCGCCGGAAGCGGCCGCAGTTGCCCCGCCACGCTGACGAGCGCGATCGGGCCAAGTTCGCCAAAGCGCAATCCTACATGGTGCGACGCGACGACAAACTGAGCTGCGTGAATGTCCGCTGCCGCAAGCCATTTGAGATTACCTCACTGCAATCGCTGGCATTTCTGAACGAGTAGTGGATGTGGCAAAAAATCTCGGCTCGTACAAGTGGCGCAGCTTGGGCGGCATGTGATTGAATCAAAATATTGAACAGCCCGGGCCGGGAGGCCTGCACAGGGCCCACGAGGAGACAGAGTCTGATGGCGAATTCCCTTCTTCCCCCCGAAGAGCGCAACCTTACCCCTGACCAGGTAGAGGCGCTGGACAAACGGCGCGAATGGGGGCACACGCTTCTGGTAATAGCTTGCCAGTTTGCTGTGATTGCGACGGTACTTTTACTGTGGGTCGGACAGGACCTTACCTATTCGCCGGGGTGGATTCACCCCATGGCGTACTATTTCATGATCGCAATTGGGTTGGTGGCCGTTCTGGGCATCACGGGATTGATTTTGAGGTCTGGAACGCCAAGAATCGACTGAACCGACCGCTAAGTGTTGCATTCAGATGGGAGCCGGCCGCTGTGCCGGCTCGTTGTTTTGCAGCACCTGCAAGGCTCTAAGAAACGGTATAGCCTTAGGATGTATAGATGGCCGTTGCTTCCCCAATCGCACCTGCCGCAGAAGTCACCGCTCGCCGCCTGATGGACAGTCATGGCCGCGTGATCCACGATCTGCGCGTCTCCATTACGGACCGCTGCAACTACAAGTGCGTCTACTGCCGGACGGGCGAGTTTGGTGCCCAGTATCCCGAACTGGGGATCGAGGAGTATCTGCGGCTGATCAAGTTGTTCGTGACCCTGGGAATCGAGAAGGTCCGCATTACCGGCGGAGAGCCGCTGCTGCGCCACGGCCTGATCGAACTGATCGAGGAGCTTGCGCGGTTACGGACGCCGAAAGGTGAGAGGGTCGACTTGGCGCTCACCACCAACGGACACCTTCTCGAAAAACTGGCCCAGCCGCTGAAGACCGCGGGACTAAACCGCGTCACCGTCAGCATGGATGCCGTCGATGCGCCCACTTTCGAACGCATCACCCGCGTTCCGGGTAGCTTCAAGAAAGTGGTCGCAGGAGTTCGCGCTGCACGCGATGCAGGCTTGACTCCGCTGAAGATCAACTGTGTTCTGCTGCGCGGATTTAATGATAACGAAATCGAAGGATTTGCCCGTTTCGCACGCGAAGAAGACGTTGTGGTGCGCTTTATCGAATTCATGCCGCTAGAAGAAGGCCGTCTGTGGACGCCGGAGATTGTCGTTCCGCTAGCAGAGATCGTGGACCGTATCGGCCGTGAGATGCCGCTTGTGCCCTTGCCGCCGCGCGAAGCCAGTGAAACCGCCCGTCGCTATACTTTTGCCGACGGCATGGGCGAAATCGGAATCATCGCGCCGGTGAGCCAGGCATTCTGCGGCGCCTGCAGCCGCGTTCGCCTTACGTCCGACGGCAAGATCCGAACATGCCTCTTTTCGCAGGTGGAGCACGATCTCTACGGAAGGATGCGCTCCGGCGAGGACGATAAGGTTCTCTCTGACTACGTCGTGCGGACTATCCAGGGCAAAGAGGCACGCCACCATATTGGCGAACCCGGATTCCTGAAGCCATCGCGCTCGATGGTGCACATCGGTGGCTGAAGCGCCCACACTCCCAGTCAACAACTAACTTACAACTGATTGAGCAGACAGAGGCTTATACGTGCGAAAAATGGATCGCAGCACGGATGATTCGCGGGGGGTGACGGAAAATCCGTCCCGCATAACTTTAGTACATATAGGCATGGACTAAAGAAACTATGGGTGCACAATTTGAACCAGCGCGTGTGACAGAATTCACATCAGAACAAATCACCCCGTTTCGTGCCGAGATGACCCAGTTGACAGAGAATCGCATTCCGCTCGATGACCTCATGGTCTTTCACCAGTTGGCAAGGTCACTCAACTCCAGCCTCGATCTGGACACGATTCTGCGCACGATTCTTGATCAGATGGAGCGCATCATCACTGCGGATATGTGGACGCTGCTGATGCTGGACGAGAAAAGCAACGAACTCTACTACGCGGTCGCTTCGGGAAACGGTGCGAGTGCGCTGGGCGATTTACGGGTAAAGGTGGGCGAGGGCGTCGCAGGCTGGGTTGTGGAACACGGCGAGACGCTCATTGTTCCGGAGTCGGAGAATAACGATCCCCGGCTGCAGCAGACCATCAGTGCGGAAACGCGCAAGGTGCGCTCGGTAATTGCAATGCCGTTGCGTGGGCGCAAGGGCGTGCAGGGCGTCATTGAGATTCTCAATCCGCGCGCCAGCCAGATGAGCGATTACACGATCGCTTTTCTGCACATCCTGTGCGATCATGCAGCCATTGCAATTGAGAATGCTCGGGATGTAGCGCGCATTCAGCAACTCACCATTACCGACGACGCGACGGGACTCTACAACGTGCGTCATCTTTACAAGATGCTGGAGCAGGAACTGGAACGCGGCAGACGGTTAAGACAGCCGATAAGCCTCGCGTTCATCGATCTCGACCGGTTCAAGTTGGTGAATGATGTTCACGGGCATCTGATCGGCAGCGAACTGCTGATGCGCGTCGGGGGCCGACTGAAACAGCTGAGCCGCGAAAAAGATATGTGTTTTCGCTACGGCGGCGATGAATTCGTGATCCTGATGCCGGAGACTTCGCCAATGGATGCACTCACGCAGGCGACGATGTTGCACCAGGAACTGATGAATACGCGATTCAATATGAGCAATGGACTGGACCTCTCTGCCAGCGCCAGCGTGGGCCTGGCAACCTGCCCGCCGGAAAACGATGCAGTACATGCAATTATCGGAGCAGCCGACGCACGCATGTATGACGTAAAGAGCAACGGGCGCGGCAAAGTTCGCGGCGCTTAGTTACAGGGTGGTGCTTCTCTAAATTCCTGGCGGTATTCGAGCACGTCGAATCATAATTGCATCTATGATTCCAGAGACCACTCTGACCGATAAGCCGGATGCAAGCGCCGCAAAAGCTCTGTCGCTCCTCCTTCTCCAATTCAACAATGAGCACTCTGGCTGGGAATTTGATTTTCGACCGCTCGCCATCCTGATTACTAATCCGGAGACGAACGAGATTCTCGGCGGTCTCTGGGGAGGAACGTCGTACGGCTTTCTGCACATCGATCTGCTCTTTGTTCCAGATGCGATGCGTTGCAAGGGCACTGGACGAAGCTTGATGGCACAAGCCGAAGAGGAGGCCCTTCGTCGAGGGTGTCGCGGCGTGTGGCTGGATACATTCAGTTTTCAGGCACGCGGCTTTTACGAAAAGCTCGGCTACACGGTTTTCGGGGAAATTGAGAATCATCCGCCTGGCCACAGCCGCTTCTTTCTGAGGAAGCTTTTCTAATTTCGCCGGAACCTGAAAGCGCTCGGCGTCATTAGTCGTCGATCTCGTCGATTTGGTTCTCTGCCAGCTTTTCCAGTTGATTGCGCCAGTCAAGCGAATCCACAAAGGGCCGCGACTCGCGCCAGTTAGGCTCAACGATGACATGCAATTCGAGATAGACGCGTGTGCCGAGTAAAGACTCGATCTGCTTCCGTGCGCCGATGCCGATCTCCTTCAGCTTCGCTCCTCCTTTGCCGATAAGGATGGCCTTCTGCCCCTCGCGCTCGCAGTAGATTGCGGCCGCGATTCGAGTCAGTGGCAAGCGGGCAGGTGGCTGGCCTTTCTTGCGCGGCGGGGCAGGCGGCTCGGCTTCTTCGAACTGCTCAATGACGACAGCCGCGGCGTAAGGAACCTCTTCGCCCGTTTCCACGAGAATGCGCTCGCGAATCAATTCCGCAACCATGAAGCGCATGGGCTGATCGGTGTACTGGTCCTTGGGGTAGTAGCGCTCGCCGACGGGCAACGCATCGACAATTTTCCGGACGAGAAGATCGAGGCCGTCCCGTTTGCGCGCGCTCACCGGAATGATCTCGGCAAAGTTGTATTGCTTCGTCAGTGTATCGATCAGCGGCAACAGCACATCTTTGGCCACAAGATCGATTTTGGTCAGGACAAGGAAGACCGGGCAGTCGAGTTCGCGAATGAGCGAGAAGAGAAACTCCTCTTCGCTGGCCCAGGCAGCAGACTTCCGAGATTTGGCTCGGGAATCGGAGTCCTTCCCAGGTTTCAAAGACGAAACCTGGGGCACCCGAGTTTGTGCCTGTTCGAGGACGTTCCCCGGCTCGCCCGCTGCCTCAAGTTGCACGCGGCGGCTGGCGTCAACCAGTACAAGCACGACGTCGCGCGTTGATAGAGCCTCGTGGACTTCCTGCAACATTCGCCGATCGAGTTGCGAGGCAGGCTTGTGCACCCCCGGCGTGTCGACGAAAACGATCTGCGCCGCGGGATGTACTTTTTTGCGTGCTTCCACCTCCAACACGCCGATGATGCGATTGCGCGTCGTCTGCGGCTTCGCCGTCACAATAGCGACCTTTTCGCCGGTGAGCGCGTTCATCAGCGTGCTTTTGCCGGCGTTGGGCCGACCGAGAATGGCTACAAATCCTGATTTCACTTGGGACAACTCGCTTCTGAATGAGTGTACGGCATTTCAAGGTCGCGATCCGACGACATGCCGATCGTTCAATGTTCAGGGCAGTGCAGTTGCCTCTTCCTTTGCCGGGGGGAAGATGCGCAACCGATCGACGCGGCGATCTGTGGAATCGATCACCTGGATGCGCAGGCCACTGTGTTCGAGCAGCACAACCTCTCCCGGCAGCGGGATGCGCCCCTCAATCTCGCTCACCAAGCCGCCGAGGGTGGTGGCTTCGTACTTTCCGTCCACTCCGACTTCGTCGCCAAAAAGGCTTGGCAACTCATCCACCGGGTAGTCGCCGGGGACCACCCAAACACCGCCGGGCTCTCGCTGCGGATCGCCGGTGTGCGTGTCCTTCTCATGCTCGTCGCGAATGTCACCGACAATTTCTTCAAGCAGATCTTCGATCGTCACCAGGCCGGACACGCCTCCGTACTCATCGATGACAATCCGCATGTGCTGTTTTTCGCGCTGCATCTCGCGTAGCAGTTCGTAGCCTCGCTTGGTTTCCGGCACGAACACCGCGGGATGCTGAATGCTCGCCACCGTGCGGATCTGCGCTTCCTCATCGGTGATCTGGAGCAGATCGTGTGCGAACGCGATCCCGGTGATCGAGTCGAGCGTGCGTTCGTAGACAGGCACCCGCGAAAAGTTGTGCTCCTTGAGCATTTCAAGAAAGCGTTCAAGCGTGATCGATTGCGGAACGGCAAAGACCTGCGGGCGCGGCGTCATTACTTCGCGTACCAGTTTGTCTCCGAACTCGACTGCCGAACGCACCAGTTCGCGGTCGCTCTCTTCGAGAATCCCTTCCTCTTCGCCGGCCTCAAGCAGCGACTCAACATCGGGAGCGGGCTCATCTTCTTCGGCAACGGGTTTTTCAGCCAGCGACGCGACGGAGAAGAAGAAGCGGATAATGGCCGTAATGGGCGTCATGAGCCACAGCAGCAGGCGGATGGGCCACACCAGGCGCGCAGCCCAACGACCCTTGGTTTGCGTGAAAAGCAGGGATGGCAGAAGCTGGTTGCAGAAGACGACGGCGAGCAAGACGACCAGCACCGCCTGGGCGATTTCGGGATATGTGGGACGCGCAGCGTGCGGAGAGCGATCAAAGAGCACAGCCCCGATCGCGAGTGCGAACACTGCCAGCGTAAGCTGCTGCAGCACGGCGGCGCACAGAGCGGCGTGCTCGCGCGTAAGTCCGATCAGTGGCTCGACCTTTTCTTCCCATTCGTCGAGATTGTCCTGAACCTCGCGGGGAAGAATCTTTCCAAACTCCGAGTACACGCGACTGATGTAAGCCGCAAAGGTGTCGACGAGGGCCGCGAAAACCAGGAGCGCGATGGTAAGCGAACTCATGGGCGCCGGCCTTTCGTGGTGCTGCTTCGCTTGGCGCCCGGTGCTCTTTGTGCGATCCCACCCACTCTGGAGGTGCTACCATCACCCAACTTTGTGGATGGACTCATGGTCCGTTCGATGAGACCGCGGGGGAGCCGCAGTATGGCACGAAGTTTGTGCTCGCGGCGAGCCATCTCGCCAGAGTCTGCTTCGTGATCGTAGCCTGCCAGGTGCAGCAAACCGTGAAGCATGAGGACCTTGATTTCAATTCCGAGGGAATGGCCGCGTTCGCTGGCCTGTCGGCTAGCCATTGGAATGCTGATGGCCACATCGCCGGCAATCTTCAAAGGGCCTGGTGCGTCGGCCGGAAACGAAAGCACATCCGTAGCTTTATTCTTGCCGCAAAATTGACGGTTCAGGCGACGGATGGCTGCGTCGGTAGTCAGCAGCACGGTGACCTGGCCACGCAATTTCACGGCGGCCTGGGCCTCGCGCAGGAAAAGGGCGAGCATCCGCGTGTTCGGAATGCGTTGGTTCCGGAGTTGGGCACTCTGGGCAGGTCCCGTTGACCGTCTTGGCAGCTTTGCATGCAAAGAGGGGTCGGGGTCCAAATCTGGGTCAAGAAGGATCATCGTTCGCGAGGCCGCTACTGTCGGCGGCCCCGTGTCTTCTATATTTTACGCGAACCGCGCATTTACTGCGGTTTGGCGGGATGCGCCGCCGGTTGCGGCGCTTGCTGCTCGGCCTGCGGTTGGATAACTTCGCCAAGGTTCAACGGCAGTTCCTGCTGCTGCGGTTTCGTTGCCTCGTAGGCACGAACAATGCGCTGTACCAAAGCGTGCCGGACCACGTCTCCGTCGGCAAAGTGGCAGAACGAAATGCCCTCCACGCCGTCGAGGATGTTGATCGCGTCCAGCAGGCCCGACTTGCGCGGGTTGGGAAGATCGATCTGCGTAATGTCGCCGGTAATGACCGCCTTCGAGTTGTTCCCCATGCGCGTCAGGAACATCTTCATCTGCTCGATGGTGGTGTTCTGCGCTTCATCCATGATGATGAAGGCGTCGTTGAGCGTGCGGCCGCGCATAAAGGCCAGCGGCGCGACCTCGATGACGTTCTTCTCCAGCATCTTGTCGACCTTTTCGGGATCGAGCAGGTCATAAAGCGCGTCATAAAGCGGACGAAGATATGGATCGACCTTCTCCTGCAGCGTGCCCGGCAAAAATCCGAGACGCTCGCCAGCTTCAACGGCAGGCCGCACCAGCACGATGCGACTCACCTTTTTCGCGTTCATCGCAGCCACAGCCATGGCCACGGCGAGATAGGTTTTGCCGGTGCCGGCCGGACCAACGCCAAAGACCATGTCATTCTGTTCGATGGCCTCGATGTACTTGCGTTGATTGAGCGAGCGCGGCTGCACCGTGCGCTTCACGCCCGCGGAGCGCGCCTTGCCGGCATCCGCCAGCGAGCGCAGCGAAGTCGCGGGGTCGGCTACGACCAGGCGCAACATTCCATTTAATTCCCCATTGTGCGGATTGATGCCCTGGCGCCGCAGCGCCTCGAAGTCTTCAAAAATTCGCCTGACTCTGCCGACCGCTTCGTTTGGCCCCTCCACGTGAACGGCATCGGATCGTAGGTCGATCCTGACACCTAGTGAATCCTCCATCAGTCTGAGGTTTTCATCGCGGGTCCCGAAAAGGGGCTCAAGATTTGGCGTGATCTCCAGAGCAGCGTTCAGATGGCCTCCCATGTTCGCAATTCACGGGTCACTTTCTCCCGAATGTGTTGCGTTTCAGTCGACGCGACCGTCAGGAAGCGACGACCCTGTTTGAAATTCCCGATGATATAACAACTCGGGAATTGCCGTGCCGCTGCCTCAAGGGCAGAAATCGGCTGTTGATTTGATGATTGCACGAGTGAAATGGGTGAAGTTGCAGAGCGATTATTTGCGAGTTGCAGAGAGAAGCGCGGGGTCCCCGGCGACGGGTCCTGGTCGCTGGGGTGCAAAATGCGCACTCGGCCGTGGCCGTTGTGAAGGATTTCCGTATTGGCGCGGGCAACCAAGTGGCGGTGTATGGGGAGAGAGTAGCGCCGGATGTAAATTCCGTCAATCCCACCGCTCGTTAAGATTGCTGCAATTAGTCACCACTTGGATACCGGCCTCGGACCTGCCTGGTAGTACTGGCCTAGGGCGGTGATTCCAGGCCACTTCCATGCCTGCAAAACCGGCTGTGTCATTCTGATCGAACAGGACCCCAAACGTACCAGGGGCCCCAAAGAGCGACTCAGCTCTTTGGGGGTGGTGAGTGAAGAATCTGCTTTCGCCCTTCGCCCTTTCCCCACCTCGATCAAGAATCTCAGACTCACGGCTTCATCGAAGCCGCATCCACCTTCGCCGCCGGACGCGGCTGCCACGCAGGTCCGCCCTCTTCCCATTGGTCGTCAGTCAGTTGCTCCACCTCGGTGCCGTCTTTTCGCATGACAAAAATCTCGCCGTACGGTTGCGGCGCACCCACTAGAAGAACCTCATCCTTGAACCCCATCCGCGAACTCGTAAACAACAGGCGTTCTCCGTCCGGTGACCAGGCCAGGTGCGCCTCATTGCCTTTCGTATGCGTCAGCTGCTTCATCCCCGTCCCGTCCGGATGAACAGTGAACACCTGAAAATCACTGCCGGTTCTGCGAATGAACGCGATCAAATCCCCGCGCGGAGACCAGACCGGAAAATTGTCCCACTCGTTCGTCAGCACCTTGATCGAGTGGTCTTCCAGATTCATGATGCGCAGCCCCATCTCCTTCGCGCCGAGCGTGCGATACACAATGTGCTTTCCATCCGGCCCGAATGACGCAAATGCGTTGTTGTTCTCTCCCGAAGTAACGATCTGCAAGCCCGTTCCATCCGCATTCACGATCGCAACCTGCGCCCCTCCGTTTACCGGATCGATCGGTTTCTTTCCGCCCGCCTCAGAGTCGAGAAACGCCGTGAAGTTTCCCACCCCCACCACGATCTGCTTGCCATCCGGCGACCAGCCCGGCCCAAGAATCAGGTCCTTCCGTTCCAGGATCGCGCGCGCCGGTTTGCCCTCATCCACGATGAACAGGCTCACCCCGCCCCCGTCGGGTTTCATTTTGGTGACGGCCAGGTGCTCTCCCGTTGAGTCGTACGCCGGCAGCCACGCCGTATTGTAGAGATCGAATCTTGAATCTTTGCTGAACTGCTTCACCGGTTCCGTAGGGCGCTTGAATACCAACCGGCTGAACACAACCTGTTTTCCATCCGGCGCCCAAGAAGGACTCCGAACATCCTCCCCCTTCGGTCCCGGCTTACCGTTCCCATAGAAGACCCCGCTAGCCGTAGGGTCCCGGCGCAAATAGGCAATCTCGCCCGACGACAGCACTGCCGGCTGCAGCTTCACTCCCGGTCCCGCTGCCACCGCCGTCGCGTTCCCTGTGCCGATATCGAACTTCATCAGCTTGTCTTCGCCGTTGCTTCCGCCGAAGCGAAAATCCCACGTCTCCTGCGCCAGCATGCAATACGCAACCACGCTCTTGCTGTCCGGCGTCCATTTAGGACTCCCGCAAAAATCGCCATGCTGCGAGATCCGCTTCAGCCCCGAGCCATCGGGACGGATCAGGTAAATGTCCACCAGGTGGAGTCGCTCCCAACGGCCTTTCGCATCTGGAAAACTACTCTCGCGATCCGATGAGAACGCAATCCACTGTCCGTCCGGCGACCACGAGGGCCGAAAGTCGCCGCCATTCCCTGTCGTCAATGCCCTCGCCTTATGCGTCACGACATCAAGCACCCACAGGTTCGCCCTTCCGCCGCCTCGGGTCGAGACAAAGACAAGCTGTTGGCCATCCGGCGAGAATGCCGCCTGGTCGTCATACGCCGGATCGTCCGTCAGCCGTTCAATCCCCGTGCCGTCAGGATGAATGCGATAGAGATCCGCCGATCCCGCGCGCTCTGACGTGAATGCGATCCAGTCCCCCTTGGGCGACCACGCCGGGTTGTAGTCCAGCGACCCTGACTGTGTGAGAGCGTGCTCGCCAGTGCCATCAGCATTCGCGATAAACAGATTCGCCTGCATCGGACCGAGCCGGCTGAAAAGCACGCGATCAACTGCATGACAGCAAGTCGCCCCGGAAGCGACCACAAAGGCGCAAAGGAACCATGCACGGAGACAAGACATTCTTCACTCCGAATACGGGATTTGGGAGACAGGAGAAGTTGCCTGCGAGCATACCATCGCCAAGCATCCCCCGGCGATGAGAACTCGCCGCCCACCCCGCCACCCCTGTCCCTGCCCCCGCGACCCGCAGCTTTGAAAGGGAACGACTTCAGCCGTGCCGCGAAGCTTGGGGCCTGCGGACGACGAAGTCGTCTGTGGGGTAAGCGGGCCCCCATAAACAAGTCTTAGTTTGTGGGGTGCATAAGCGGAGCGAAGGATCTGCTTTTGCCCATCTGTCTGGCACGGCATTCATAGCACGCTGAAAAACTCGCCGAACAAGGGCCCTGTAACAAGGGCACGGCTTTAGCCGGGTCGATAGAACCAATCAAAGAGGGCCGGCTTTAGCCGCCGAGGGATGTTTTCGGGGTTGCCGGCCAGCAACGAGTTATTGTCGCCTCCCTCTTTGCACGTCGCTCGCCGATTTTCCACTACTCGGGTTGCGTTCACCGCAGAATCGTGTTCATTCCATTTTTCGGGCCGACCCCGCCCCACATTGACCCTTTCCCCGATTTCCCGTAAACTAGGAAATTGCGAGGGGTGCGGCTGTGCTTGCATTCCAGCCCGCATAACTCACTGATTTAAGGAAGCATAATGGCAAATCACGTATCTTCGTTGAAGCGCGCCCGCCAGACTGAAACCCGCACCGCGGTGAACCGCGCCAACCGTACGCGCGTTCGCTCGAGCCTCCGCGCCCTGCGCGAAGCCATCGCCAAGGGCGATGTCAAGGCTGCACAGGCGCAGTTTCGCGAGACCGTTTCCGCCCTCGACAAGAGTGTTCAGAAGGGCGTTCTGCACTCAAACACCGTATCCCGTTACAAGAGCCGCCTGAATGCTCGGTTGAAGGCTCTGTCGACGGCAAAAGCTTAGTTTCTCTGGGGTGGCCGAATCCGGGGTCCCCAGCGACAGGTCTTCGTTGCTGGGGTGGTGAAAGGCCATATGAGCAGGTGCGGCCGGGAGCAATCCCGGCCGTTCCATTTTCCCTGCGAATTGACTCAGTTCAGCCGTTCGAAGATGCCCGCCGCGCCCTGCCCACCACCCACGCACATCGTCACCATGCCATAGCGCGCCTTACGGCGTTTCATCTCCTGGAGTAGAGTCGCGGTGAGTTTAGCCCCCGTGCACCCCAATGGATGGCCCAGCGCGATCGCTCCTCCGTTCACATTGACTTTCTCCGGATCGAAACCAAGTTCCCGCATGACGGCCAGCACCTGGGCTGCGAAAGCCTCGTTAAACTCGATCAGTTCTATGTCGTTGAGGGCGAGTCCTGCCTTCTTCAGGGCTTTTGGAACTGCATACACCGGTCCCATCCCCATTTCCTCAGGCAGGCATCCGGCGACCGCATAGGCCACCAGGCGCCCGAGGGGCTGAATTCCGAGTTCCTTCGCCCGGGCCGCGTCCATCAGAACCGTTGCCGCCGCTCCGTCCGATGTTTGCGAGGAATTCCCTGCGGTAACTGATCCCTGCGCATGGAAGACGGGTTTCAACGCAGCAAGAGCTTCTGACGTCGTGTCGGCGCGCGGACCCTCGTCAGCGGAAAAGAACGAATCGGAAGTGACGGGCTTGCCGGCCTTCGCTGTCGGCGTCGCCGTCGTCACCTTCACCGGCACAAGTTCCTCTTCGAATCGCCCAGCAGCCTGCGCGGCAACTGCCTTCTGGTGGCTCGCGAGCGAGAAGGCGTCTGCATCTTCCCGCGAGATGTTGTAGTGCCTCGCGACGCGCTCGGCAGTCAGTCCCATGGTCAGCAGCGCGGCGGGATAGTTCTCCGCCAGCCACGGATTGGGCCGAGGCTTGATGCCGCCCATGGGCAGCATGCTCATCGTCTCTGCTCCGCCCGCGATCACCACGCGTTGCACCCCGCTGCGAATGCGCATGTCGGCTTGTGCGATCGCTTCAAGGCCGGAGGCGCAGAGTCGGTTTACTGTCATCCCGGGCACGTCTGTGGGAAGTTGAGCTCGCAGCGCCGTCATGCGCGCAATATTCCAACCCGACTCGCCCTCCGGCTGCGCACAGCCGAGAATCACGTCTTCGATTTCAGCTCTGTTCAACTCAGGAATGCGCTCTAAGGCGTTGATCAACGCCGCTGCGGCAAGATCGTCGGGGCGTGTGGTGGACAAGGCGCCTTTGGGCGCGCGGCCCACGGGAGTGCGTACAGCGCTGACAAGTACGGCTTCGGGCATCGAAAACTCCAGGGAAACGCGGATCGGTTCGTGAGATCCGCTGGCTCATTGTTAGACCGCGGCACCTGAGACGGTCAAATAGCTCAACTGCTATGGCGTATCGACCAGAGTCCACGCGTTATGCGTGTAGAAGCGATACACCGTTTTCTGGTCGAGAACGGAATCGGCGAGCGCGTCGTGGTCCAGCGCCGGAGGGTGGTGTGCCATGCCAGCCTGCGCCTCGCGAATCTGCTGAGGTGAGGCGGGATCGATACCCCAATTGAATCCAAGAACGCCGGAGGAATCATGCCTTTGCAGTCGCTGCAATTCGGGTACGGAAGACAGGGTCATCGGCTTGCTCGGCATTCGGGCAAAAAAAACCAGCAATTCCACATTGCCATGCGTGGAACAAAGCACCGCCCAGTCCGATGATCCGGGACGCTCAAAGCTGGCGTTGATCACGTTCTCCGGTCGATGCGCCTGGTAAGTCTGCGGAATCATGCATCCGCGCTGGTCGAGGAGTTCGGCAATCGCATCGGGCAGGTCGGGAAACGAACTCGTCGGCAATCGGCGGATGAGATAAGACGCAGAGTGCCCATCTACATTGGTTTTGCCGGACTCATTGAACTGCTGCGGATTGACTGTTGGGCCAGAAGTCGAGTCCTGTGCAAGTGCGCCTGCACTTGCTAGCGTAAACGACATTGCCGATAACAGGATGAGTGCCGCGAACTTCATTTCAATTGCGCAGTGGCTTGCCGGTCTTAAGTGTATACGCGATCCGCTCCTGCGTCTTGCGCTCGCCGCACAGGGAGAGAAACGCCTCGCGTTCCAGGTCCAACAGGTATTGCTCGCTCACAAGCGACCCGGCCGTGACCTCGCCGCCGCACAGGATGTACGCCACCCAGCGCGCCACCTTCATGTCGTGTTCAGACGCAAACCCCGCCTCGCCCATGAGGAATACGCCCATGTTGAGGACAGCAAGCGAAGCCGTGCCGGGGGCGGGAATCGTGCGCGGTTGCGGGGCATTGTAACCAGCCTCTGCCAGCGCGATGGCCTGCGCCTTGGCATCCAGCAACAGCCGCTCACGATTGAGCGTGATACCGTCGGCGGGCAAAAGCAGCCCGAGGCCTCGAGCTTCCGCGGCCGACGTTGACACTTTCGCCATGGCAATGGTTTCGAGCGTCCGTTTCAGCGCCGCATTCATCTCGGCCGACTGTGCGAATCGCGATGGCGGATCCTTGGGATCGGGCGGCGCAAGCGCAATAGCAGAGTCCACCGCTCGCAGCAGCATCTCCTTGGTGCCTCCGCCTCCGGGGATGAGGCCGATGCCGGTTTCCACCAAGCCAATGTAAGTTTCGGCGTAGGGTTGACGACGCGCCGCGTGGAGCGAGATCTCCGCGCCCCCGCCCAGCGTGAGATTGAACGGTGCTACAACGACAGGACGCGGACAAAATTTGATGGACATCGACATCTGCTGGAAGGCGCGAATGGCTCCTTCGACTTCCTCCCAGTCGCCCTCCTGTGCGCCCAGCAAAAGCTGCATCAGGTTCGCGCCCACACTGAAGCGATCGCGGTCGCCGCTGATCACAAAGCCCTTGAAATTTTTCACGGCCTCCGACGTCGGATTCAGCACCGACGAGATCATCGCTACCACGTCGCCGCCGATGGCGTTCTTCAGCGAGTGCAGCTCAATGCAGCCGATGCCGTCGCCGATGTCGACGAGCGAGGCGCCAGGGTTGCTGCGAATCACCCCGTTGCTGCGCCGGAAGTCGGCAACGCGAGCATGCCCCGGCTGCTGCGCGATCGGCTCCCACTCGCCGGTGGTCGGGTTGTAGCACTGCGGGCCGTCCGGCGAATACCAGGACACCGGCTCAGATTCAGCCACAGCGTCCAGCAATCCCTTCATGGCCTGGCTCACCGGTATGCCAAGCGCATGCATGCGACTTGTGGAATCGCGCACGCCCGCCGCGTCCCACAACTCAAAGGGCCCAAGCTCCCAGTTGAATCCCGCGCGCATAGCCTGATCGATCGACGGCGCATCATTGGCCGCCTCGCCAATACGTTCCGCTGCAAAGTTCCAGAGCGACGAGAGAAAAGGCCAGAGGAACCGTGCGGCTTTGTCCTTTTTGGGATCGTTCGCCAGCAGCAATTTGATCCGCTCCTGCACGGTAGCCGCGTTCTTCGCCATTTCAAGAGAAGGCAACGCCGGCTTTGCCGAAGGGCGATACTCAAACGTCGAAAGATCGAGCACCATTCGCTGGTCTTTACCATCCGTCCCGCGCGCTTTTTTGTAGAAACCCTGGCCAGATTTGTCGCCCAGCCAACCGCGCTTCACAATCTCCTGCAGCTTCTCTGAGAATCCGCCCGGTGTAACTCCCTGCGGAAAATTCGCGGCCACGTGAGCCAGGATGTCGATACCCACCATATCCGCGAGCCGAAACGTCCCGGTGCGCGGAAATCCGAGCGCGGGGCCGGTCAGCGCATCCACCTCTTCAATGCTCAAACCCTGCTCCAGCATCAGCGTAGCGGCTGAGAACATGACAGCGACCCCGATGCGGTTGCCGATAAAATTCGGCGTGTCGTTGGCGAAGACCACCTGCTTCCCCAGCACGCGATCGGCAAATGTCGCAAACCCCGCAATCAGAGCCGCGTCGCTTTCCGCGGTGGGGATGATCTCCAGCAACTGCATATAGCGCGGCGGATTGAAAAAGTGAGTCCCGAAAAAGCGATCGCGATGCGACTTGAGCCCGGCCGCGATTTTCGCAATCGGCAAGCCGGAGGTATTGGTGGAAAGTACGGCTTGGGGGGCTAGATGCGGTACAACGCGATCAAGCAACGCGCGCTTGATCTCGAGATTCTCGGCAACCGCTTCAATGACCCAGTCGCACTGCTTCAGCTTCGGCAGGTCGTCTTCGAAGTTTCCCGCAGTGATCATCGCGGAGAGCGACGCTTCATAAAAGGCCGCCGGTTTCGCCTTCGCCAGCCCAGCAAGAGCCGACTCCGCCAGCCTGTTCCGAGCACCCTCACCGGTCGGCACCATGTCGAGCAGCAACGAAGGGATGCCGGCATTGGCCAGGTGCGCCGCAATGCGCGAGCCCATGGTTCCCGCTCCCAGAACCGCCGCACGACGCACCAAAAGAGGTTGCGCGGCAAACCGGTGGACGGGCGTGGTGGCAGGTGCAATCGAACTCATGCCTGACTCTCCCCGCGAACGCGCAACTCGTTACAGCGCAAACGCCTTAATCGTTCCCGAGCATACGAGCGTGCGCTTCCTCGGGTCAAGGCGTCCCGATGTTGATCAAAAGGCAATTTCCGGTTTGCCCACAACACGGCATCAACGACAGGTCCGGCACACATTCCTTATCCCAAAGCGCTGTCATCCTGAACGTAGTGAAGAATCTGCGGTTATCTTTAGGAGCTTCAAATCGGCTTTACTTCCGGATAGCCCACCAACCGCCCACGATCTCGAAATGATCGCGCTATCCTTGCTGAGACAAGTGGAAGGGGCAATTTGCATAGCGACGAATTGCGCGATTGGTACCTAGGATTGTCGGACTCCGACAAGCAGGTCTATTTGTCCCTTGTTTCCAACCAGCTCACGATTCATGGACGAGACATCGGGCTTGAACTAACGGGAGTAAAACAGATTGAAGCCTTCAAGGGGTTGAACGAGCTTCAACATCAACTGAGTCAGCATGTGGCCGCAATTGGGTTGAGACGTGACAGGTATCCCGATGAGGTCCTCTGGAACATACTCAATGAAAAGGCCGACTGGTATGGTTTGCTCGCTCATCTTAAGCAATCATTTGATTCAGCAAGAGCCAGAGGCGGCTGGGATAAATCCAACTAGCAAACACCCCTCGTTCGAGTCGTGAGAGGATGACCGCCTACCGTCGAACTGAGAGCAATTCGTTGCTGAGATCCCCATTGGCAACCACCCACTCGGAGGGCTAGGTTCTTCGTTTAGACTGCTTTTGCGTACTAGGCCAATACATGAAATCAACTCTTTGCAAGTCACCGGTTCGAAGAGCGCCGCAGATAATTGTGGCTTTGTTGTTTCTCAACTTCCTGTGCGGAACCTACGCATCGGCGGAGGATATTGCCGGTCAGGTGAAGAAGGCTGTTGAGAAAAGCACTCTCGATCAGCCGGGCACCAAACCATTTCATCTGAAAGCCTCATTTGCCCCGAGCCAAGAACGGGATCGAAACACAAATCGTGTCGGCGAAGTGGAGATCTGGTGGCAATCGCCGGCCAAATGGCGACGGGAAGTGCGCTCATCAGAGTTTCATCAGATTGCAATTCAGAATGGCGATCACCGGTGGGAGAAGAACGACGGGGATTACTTCCCTGACTGGCTGCGCGAACTCGTCATAGCAATTGTGCAGCCTATCCCGCTTTCGATGGATGTCCTGTCAAAACGGATTAAGACAGCAGAAGTGCGACATTTGATGGGCCAGACCAATATCAACTGGGAGCCCACGACCGAGTTCTCCAACCAGCAGGCGGATGGCAAGGGAGTCATTGCACTAATGGATAAAACCGGCCTGCTCCTGTACGCCGACGGACCTGCATTCGGTGGTTTGTATCACGACTTCAAGGACTTTCACGGAAGAATGATCGCCTACACCGTTGCCTCGGGCTACGTCGAGGTAACGGCGAGATTGAGCGTGCTGGAAGACCTCGGAAATGTGCCGGAGGAATTCTTCAACGCAACTGCAACCGGTGGTGATGCTCAACCAATCGAGACCATTGTTTTAAGCGACGCAGAGCTGCGTCAAAATCTCCTGCCAGGCACTCAATTTGTTTGGCCTGCTGTTAAAGACGGACCCCTCGAAGGCAATGTTGGAACCGACATTGTGCTGGACAGGACGGGGAAGGTTCGAGAGATGGAAGCGACGATCGCAGAAAATCCCGCAGTTAATGATGCGGCTGCCGCTGGCTTTCGTGCGATGCAATTTCGTCCCTTCTTGAAAAACGGCGTTCCAGTCCAGGTCGTCGGACGATTGAACGAGAGATTCAAGACGATACGACCACCAGGAGTTGAGACCCTTGAAAGCGCACAAGTTTATTTCGAGCGGGGACGAAAGGCGAGCTTCCTGGCAGCTGGGGTTACATCGCCCTATAAGCTCCGAGCCGATTTTCAAGTGGGTACAACCAATGGTGTCCAATCAGGGCGCTACGAAGATACCTGGGTCAATGCGAATGAGTGGAAACGCGAAGCATGGTTTGGGTCAAGCCATTTAGTGAAGTCGCAAAGCGGCGAAAAGCGCTATGTTCAGGCTGAGGGCCCCGAATCGGGAATGTTGAAAATGGTCATGCAGGTTATGGAGCCGATTCCCGCTGCAGACACGATGACTGAGTCCGACTGGCGCATTCAGCGCGACACCACAGACGGTGCGAAGACCATTCGTGTCTTTCGAGGACCTGAGGGACCAAACGGAGAACTCGAACCCGGTAAATCGGAAGGATTCTGGTTCGATGATGCCGGGCATCTGGTCAAAACCTACACCCGCGGTTTCGAGGTTCGCCCGTCGAAGCAAGCCGATTATGAAGCAGTGCAGGTGGCAAGGCAAATCGACGTGTTGAAAGACGGGAAAGTCGGCATGCGGATTATCGTGAATGAGATCGGCCCCGCAGATCCGGCGGCGGCAAAGGACTTCAAACTAAAAGGCCACGAATGGCAACGTGCATTTACGGCAGAAGTTCGGTAGCAATCACGGAGTTTTTTACGGTTCTGAGTGACCGCCGACTCTCACTTAGAGGCCAAGGAATTGTCAGTTTCCCCATTGTCCCCATTCCGGGGGGAAGATTGCTTGGCCAGCCGTGCCCCGATCTGCGCACGATCATAAGCAGCGCGCTGCACCACCGTACATGGGAGCGAGGACAATGAGGGCGGGAGGTAGTTTGATTGGCAGATTTCCGAGGAAGTACTCGGCATCTAGGGGTGCCGTGAAGAAAACGCCGAGGACTGGGCCGTTTGAACGGCGCGTGCATTGCGCCTTTTCCTCGACGATATTCGGCAAGGCTTCAGAAGATCTCATGAAAGACCTCGGTGCTAGTTGGATGGACTGCCTTGATGTTCGTATCAGCCAGCGGGCGCACATGCGTCAACAGCTTCTGCAGGAAAAGATCCGGTTGCAGGAACATTGCAAAATGACCAGCATCCGAGATCAGTTCCATCCGCTTGAGCGGCGCCTCGACGTCGTCGAAATACGCTTGGGCCTGTGAAGTCACGGTCAGTACATCGCTCTCTCCCTGAAATAGAAAGAACGGCAAATCGAAACGTGTGCCCGATGCCCAGGCATCGTATCGCACGATCTCCGGCAGCAACTGCTCCAGGGAGAATCGCATGCCCTTCACAAACGCGCGAAGGTCCCCAAGTGTCCAGCCCGGCGCATACCAAACGGCATCCTTGAGCAACTTCATCGTGCGGCGGAAGCCGATAGGGTCGGATTTCATGGTCCATTGGGCAACTACTGTAAATTCCCGCGCTGTCCATCTTGTGGCATTGGCTCCGGTCTTTTCAACGATTCGGATGCCTTTGATCATTTGATGTTTCCGGAGACGCTCAATTAGTTGGTGATGGCTCTTCTCTCTGCCACGCTGCATCCCGACGTTCTGATCGGTACCGATGTAGGCGTAAAACAACTCGGGACGGATTCGTGCAGCCTGAAGTCCAAAAGTAGATCCCATCGAACTCGCGAGCAGGAAGATGCGATCTTGCCCAAGACGCGTCAGCAAATATTCTGCGACTTCAATGGTGTCGCTTGTCAGCTGTCTCATGCTGATTTCGCCGCTCCCGCGAGCGCCCGCCTTTGCGAATGTTCTCCCTCCGCCTCGCTGATCCCACTGCACCACGGTGAAGTGCTTCTCCCACAGGCGCACATGGGGAGAGAAGATGGAATAGGGACTGCCTGGTCCGCCGTGGATTACCAGTAGAACAGGGTTGTTCCGGTCCTCCCCCCGAATCGAAATCCATTGTTCAATGTTGCCGATCCGGACGAACCGTTCCTCTACTAAACCCTTGGAACAGTCGAGTCTCAAACTCGCTTCTCGCTTTGCCTGTTGCACCTTCCGGTCAATGAGAAATGCAGCAACCATACTCGCAGCCAGGCACAACACAGCGCCGCAGATTACCCAAATCATCGATCCCTCCATAATTGTGTATGATATATACAATTATCCGACAACACAAGAGTTGGCGGTCAGTGCCGAGTCGGAGCAACTAGACTTAAACTGACACGGGAGAGCAAACTGCGAGATGGCAACAAAGAAATCCAGCCAAACAAAGCCGAACAGATCGGAAGCAGCTCCAGCCCGGGGACCGAAGCCATCCGTCAGCACGGATCAGATTGCGCGCATTGCCATCCGCATTGCGGATAGGGAGGGCTTGCCCGCAGTGACCATGCAAAGAATGGCGCAGGAAGTAGGCCTCACTACGATGGCGCTCTATCGCTACTTTCCGGGGAAGGCCGACGTGATTGCACGCATGATCGATTCCGTGGCCGACTCATCTCTTCACTTTAGAGAAACCTCGTCGCGCTGGAACAGTCGCTTGAAAAAATGGGCGCAGTGCTGTCGGGCTATCTATCTGGATCATCCGTGGTTTCTGGAGGCCACTACGGCTCGGCGAAGTCCTATGGGCCCGAACGAGCTTGCCTGGATGGAGGCGGCGCTCTCTATGTTGGCGGAGTCCGGCTTGGAGTCGAAGAAACGATACCAGGCGTTTTTCACCCTCATTGCACATGTCCGAGGTCACGCCACGTTCGAACAGGCAGGCCGGAGCAGCGGTGCGCGAAAGAAATGGGTGAGCGAGCTGGCCCAAACGCTTCAGCAGGAACCAGGACGATACCCTACTCTCCTGAATGTACTTGGTTCGGGAGCCTTCACTGAGAATCTTATGGGCGCGTTTGAGTTTGGACTAGATTGCATCCTTGACGGAGTTCGTGCTCAGATCAGTAGTGCAACCAGCACAGGCAGACGTCGGTGATCGGGAAACGGGGAATTCTGCCCTCATTAGCAACCCTCGGTGACAGTCAAATTGTCCATGCGCTCATCGAGTCAAACTGCGCCTAGGGTCCAGTCACCGGCTACCCACGCTTTGAGATCAAGATTCTGCCAGCTCCACCATAGCCCAAATACACCTCACTCCCTTTCGATATACGAAAGTTTGATTTATTTCCCAGCGTACTCTGCACTACACGTTGAATCCCGCCGATTACTCCAATAGAGATTGCCAGTTTCCCCATTGGCCACCATAGTCCCCGAATCATAGGTACACCGTAGAATCTGTGCAGAACGCTGGGGGAGAGCGGCCATGGCAGTCCTGCAATTCGGAGTCATTCTTATTCCTGAATCAGCGATCCTGGCCGAATGTGAAGCCTTGCCCGCTTCAATACCGATGGAAATGATGGACCACTCGTGGTGGTCCAAGCAGCAGCCCCCTCAGGGATTCGAGAAGCAGATTGATCTGATTCTTTCGGAGACCAAGTCATGGTCGGAAGAAATGCGAATCTGGGGAAGCGAGTCCGGCAATGATGCTCATGTTTGTTACATGGACACGGAAAAGAAGGTCGTTGAGGAGATAGCGTTTCGCCTCGATGTCTGCGACCCTTCCTTGGATTTGATACGAATGATTTGCGGGCTTGCCGCGCAGCTCTCGTGCGTCCTGCTGACAGCAGACTCCGAGGTTCTCCAGCCCATTGAGCCCGTGGTGCTCGCAGCAATTCGTAATTCAACCGCCGCCAAGTTCGTTGACGATCCCGTTTGTGACAGTCGGTCGATGTATGTCCGCCTCGTACAGCGTTCCTCTTCGTCCTCTCTGAACACCGAGTAGTGGATGACCGGCAACCATCGCTTTGAGGTCAGGAAATCGTCAACTTCCCGATCGCCCACCACTCGGGAATTATGGGCGACGATACACTCAGTACATGCCCAGTAGCTCCTCACGATTCGTTTTGAAAGATGATCCTTTTCCCTGTTGGGCGATGACGGCCCTGCTGCCATCGTGGAAAGGATTTCAAAGCCGACGCGGTCCATACTGCGCACGAGACGAGGCGCGAGTCTCTGACGGCGTTGTAGAACTTTTCCTTGCGCCGGTGAGGAAGGGAGCCGATCCGCCTTCAGAAGCCGACGTGACCGCAGCTTTGTGGGTGATAGAGAACGAAGCTTCGATTTCGCAGGCTTTGATCGCATCTTTGTTTAAAGAGTACCGCTCTCTGCAAGAACTCTACGGATACGCGCCCAAAGAGAAATCGGAACTGATGCCCGATATCGAATCAGCAGATGATCTACGTTCACTGATTGGCCTCCACGCTATATACATTCACCGAACGCAAAAGGACGGAGTTCCTTATTCGGGCTTCGAGTTAGGTTGTGCGTGGGAGCCGGAACACGCTCTCGGAATTCTGATGCACGGCAGTCGAACTGTGAAGATCGGATGGGCAGACACTGCTTTCCAACCGATCGCTGAGAACGATCATGACCGCGCGCCCGGCTCGTTGATTGTGGCTCCGCGCAAACTGCCAGGCTGGCCGCCGATGACCCGCAAGGACGGCTGGGCCAAAACATCCGGGATGCCTCTGTATGAATCTACGGAGGAACAGTTCTTCCGAACCGCTGGAGCGCAGTTCAGCATCGTTGGACCGCTCATTTCGGAGGCCGAAGTTAACGGCGTCTTTCCCGAGTCTTTTCCCGGAAAGAGCGACTTAATCGAGTTCTATTTGCGATATAACGGCGGAAGCAGAACTGCTCAAGGGTGCGTGATGCACTGCGGCAACCCTGCTCATCGGGTTTCGCGTGATCACTTGGAGAAGCTAAACATCGAAGGCTTTCGGTCGATACCACCTTCTCCTGAAGATCGCATGCTTCCGTTTGCGAACATGCTCCGGTCTCACGCAACGATGGCTCGGGTCTATTCACAAATCCCAGTAATGAAAGCTTTCCTTGATGAACACATGGGGATCGCGTTCGACCATTGTGGGGTTGATCTCTGCATTAGTCGTCAGAACGGGCGAATTCTCTTCATGGATTGGGGGAAATACAAAGAAGGACCGATTGAGGTCGCTTCGTCCTTCCGGGATTTCGTCCTGAAATTCTGGAATGCTCCGTATATTCCGCTTCATTAGCCGACAATGCCCGGGTTGCGGGAGTGTCACCGTCCATAGTCGCTTTGAGGCCATTTTCTTGCCAATGTCCCCATCGCCGACCACTCGCCAGCAGGTGAGAATTGAAATATTATTCAGCCCAATGATCAGGCCATACTCGCTTTGGGCCTATCGAGGGCGCGTCGCGTACCTTCAAAACGTAACTTTGTAAACATTCCCCTCTTCGTCCCTGGCAACTCCACTGACTTCCGGTGGCGCGCCCGCTGGATCAGTCGTTTGAACAGGCTGGCTGATCATTTCCATCTGGAGTGTGCTGCCCTGATTGCCGATGAGGATCGTTCGGGCAAACAGGTGCGCTCCAAGCACGTGAGCGGTGTAGAAGCCCGGGCCGTACACCGTATCCCACTGATCGGACAAGTTGAAGGGCGGGACAACCCCTGCTCTGCTCTTCTTCGCCTGCGCGTTGACAGACTGCGCCTGCCACTTGCCAGTGAACTGTTGGCCGTTAGCCAGTTTGGCGGAGATGCTGCCTGAGTTGAGGATTCCAGTAATCCTCCCGGTGTAGATTGGTGGCGGCGTGCGCCCAGCAAGCGGCCCTTGCACCGGATACAGATGAGCGACACGCATGCACGCCGAAAGGAAGCACGCGCAGAAAAGTAGAACGATAATGAATCTGGCTTTCATTGAGGCTCCTCGATGCCGCCGATTGTAGCCTCACTTTTCACTCTCGTCTGTGACGAGCCCGTCACCGGCCACCGGGAGGTTGAGACCTTTTTCTTGCCAAGTTCACAGTCGGCGACGACTCGCCCACAATATGCCGAATAACGCGAGCAGCTCGGCTGGCGTGTAGTACTCTTCGAGAAAACCATGGCAAACGAAATCAACTAGAGGCGGTACTTTTGGTCTCTAGGTATAGCAATCTTGACCTCACCGCTCTTCTTCTTGTTCGATTCCTTCGGGAAGCCGGGAAATGGACGGGCGGCTTGGTTTTCCGCTATGGCAATCTTGATCGCGATGAGAGTGCGCTGGGAACTTCGGAAACACATTTGGTTCTGGCTGACAATGCTCTGGATCGTTGTTGCGCACGTTCCGCTCGTTTTATTTCTACCTTGGACTTCTCGATGGATTCCCGCCGTCGGCATATTGGCAATCGTAGTGGCTGACATCGCTGCTATCTTCGGATGCCTCTATCTTGTCGAGAAGTGGAGGTCTCCAAATCCTCCATCCGAGCAGCGAGAATTTGCCGATTCCGTCGATCTCAGCAATTGAATACCCCGTGGCTCCTAGGTTGCGGTCGAATCACCGGCTACTCGGACATTATTAACTGATCAACACCCGCGTTACATCGCTGCGATTGACTGGTCCGAGAGATTGCCGAAGATTCTCACGCCAAACCCCTGTCAAGGACGCCGTCGCCGTCCCGCGTTCCAACCTGCACATTTCAAACGCCAAAAACCCAGCTCAGTTTTGCGGGGTATTCCCTTCGTTTCAGGCACAATCATCTCGACCGAAGAATGTTCGCCCAGCGAACCAAGAGGCGGGAAGGGGTACCCCCACCCCCCTCCAAAATTTGCAGTTTTCCACAAAAAAATTGCAGGAAATTCGACGATCAAAGTACGACCAATTGAGTCGGCCACGGTCTATGTTGACGAAAACTTGCTCCCGGATTTCTGGAAACAGACAAATCGCGGCTGGCCCGCATTTTTTTCGCAAACTAGCGCGCATTCACTGCCATCCAGTCATCGCGTTTAAGGCGATACAGCACGTGCCGTCGCAATGGATGGCCGGCAGGGATGGACGGATGATCAAAGTCGTCCCGAGGGTCATGGGTCATGCCGAGCTTCTCCATTATCCGCAATGAGCGAAGATTCCCCGGCACCGTAAATGAAACCAGTTCGGGCAGTTTCAGAATTTCAAATCCATGTCGAACCACGGCGCGGGCGCCTTCAGTTGCCAGTCCTTTGCCCCAATGCGCACGCGCCATCCGCCAGCCGATTTCCACGCATGGCGTAAATGCCGCTTCGAATTGGGGAATGAAGAGGCTGACGTACCCGATAAACTCCTTCGACTCGCGCAGCTCCGCAGCCCAGGGCCCGAATCCGTGCTCCTTAAGGTGCGCCTCGGCGCGATCCACCAGCGCGTTGCTCTCGTCCCGCGAAAGCAAAGCCGGGAAATGCTCCATCACCGCCGGATCGCAATTCATCCGCGCAAAGAGTTCGCGATCGTTATCGCACCATTGACGCAGAATCAGGCGTTCGGTCCCGAGATTCGGCGCCGCGTTCATTTTGTCAGCAGCTTGAACGCGTGCATCCACTCATTCCGCGTGAAACCGGGAATGCACCAGAGCATGCACAGCGGTTCGATGGCGCGCGCTGCCTCGGCCGGGCCCATGTCCGCCGTCTCCCAGCCAAATTGATCGTTGATCTGTGCCACCTGCTTCTTCGCCCCCTCATTGTTGCCGCAGATAAACATCGTAGGTTTGCCGCCTTCAAACTGCGGATTGACCATACAGGGTGCGCCCACAGAATTGAACGCCTTCACGAAATGTGCACCGCTGAACTGGCGCTGCAGTGTTTCCATCAGCGACTCATTGATGTTGGTAAAGAACCGCAGCACGCCTTTGTCCGGCGGAGCATCCTCAATCGGGTTGCATGCGTCGATTACCGTCTTCCCGGCAAGATTCTTCGCGCCTGCCAGCGTTAAAGCTTCGACTGCGGCATTGCCCTTCACCGCCACCGCAACTAGTTCGCCAAACTCGGCCGCTTCCGCAAATGTTCCGACTGAACTACCGCGAGCCTGCGCAGACCAGGCTGCCAGCTTGGCGGGACTTCGGCTGCCAAGCTTCACCGTGTGCCCATGTTTCAGGAATCCTCCGGCCAAAGTTTTCGCCACGTCACCCGACCCAAGCACTCCAACCTTCATTGCGCGCCTCCAATCAACGCGAGTTTAGATGCAGAAGATGAAGGGATCAAGAAAGCAGCGTTCCGGTACCTTCGGACTGCGATGGTCTCTCTCCCAGTGGTACGAATGAATCAACTCTGCGGTATGCTCGAAGCGGGAGCACAATCGGTCTCCCGTCGCGATGACCCTTGACAGCAGAAGCGCATGGGAAGCAGCAGCCGGAGTCACCCTGGTGGCCGGACTGACCGTTGGCGCGGTCCTCTATCTGCGGCGCAAACGGCCCACAGAAGAGGAGTTGGAGCGGGCGCGCCGCAAAATGCTTGCGCTTTCCGGCCGTGTCATTGACGGCATGTTGCTCGACATACGTGAGATCACCCTCGAGGATGGTCGAGCCTTGACCATGCTCGAATACAGCTATCGCAGCGCCGGCGTGGACTACGAATGTTCACAGGACATCACGACTCTGCTCAGCGTGATGGATACCGGCGAGATGCGCGCCGGCTTTCCCTGCTCGGTCCGCTACCAGCCGGGCAATCCTCAAAACAGCATTGTGATCTCGGAATCCTGGTCGGGGCTCAGGTCTAGTCTTCCGGTGTACCCCCTTACAGAGTCACCAAAACATCAGGATCTAGGGCAGTTGCGGCCCGATCGCGGCTAGCATCCGCCAACCCGTTTTCGAGCCGGAGTTAGCACCGCATACCCAGCCCCGGTTACACTATCGCTATGCATGTCCACGCCGCGCCAACGTCCCCCGGCGCATCCAGGACACAATCCGTACTGCGCTTCTCGCTCGTCGCCACCCTGGCGTATGTGGTCATCACCTTTGTAGCCGGACTGCGTGCACACTCCCTGGCACTCCTCTCCGAGTCGGGGCACAACGTCTCCGACTTTCTAGCGCTCCTCCTCAGCTTTGTAGCCGTCTATTTCCAGACCCGCCCGGCCAACCACTCCAAGACCTTCGGCTATCAGCGAGCGGGCGTGCTGGCTGCCTTCATCAATGCAGCCACGCTCATCATCATCGCCATCTGGATCGCCATCGAAGCCATACATCGCCTCAGCGCTCCGGTTGCAGTCCAGCCAAAGCTCATGATGGTAGTGGCCGCCGCAGGCGTGCTGATGAACGGCGTAATCGCTGCACTCCTGTGGGGGGTGGCGCGCGACGTGAACATGCGCAGCGCTTTCCTCCACATGGCCGGTGACACGCTTTCCACCGCCGCAGTCATCGCCGGTGGTGCCGGCATCTTATTCACCGGTCGCAATTGGATCGATCCGGTCTTGTCACTGCTGATAGCCGCTTTGATTCTGTGGACCAGCTTCGACATCGTGCGGGAGACGTTGAACATTCTGCTCGAAGGTACGCCGAGCGGCGTTACTTTGAACGAGATTCGTTCGGGCATGGAAGATGTCGAGGGCGTCCTCAACGTGCACGATCTGCATGTATGGAGCCTCGGGTCAAACAGCCATGCGCTCGCCTGCCATGTCTGCATCGCCGACATTCCTCCCTCGGAGAGCGCCTGTATTCTGACGAAGCTGAATCACGTGCTGCGCGACCATTTCTCAATTCAGCACTCTACAATTCAGTTTGAACATGAAGGATGCGGAGAACTCGAGGGCTGTGTTGTGCCGATTGAAGAGATGTCCAGCCCCGCCGCTCACAGCCATCACGGCCACGCGCACTAGTCTTGCTTCCAGGAGGTCCCCGTCTTGACGCGACGTCGAGTTGCTGTTCCTGTTCTATGTCTTGCCCTGCTGTTCTCAACAAACACGACCTTGCGGCTCGCGCCTCTCGCACAGGCAGCAACCCTGGGTCAGACGGCTCCAGCAGCATCTCAACTCGACGCACTCTCCGGCGAATACGCCGACCCTAACGAGCCTGACACCGGCATCAGCTTCTACGTGCAGGACGGCAAGCTTGTCGTTGAGTCCGAGCGGATGGTGCCGACGTCCCTGACGGAGAGTTCGCCGTTGGAATTCGCTGTCCCGCAGACGAAGATGAGCCTCAAGTTCACCCTGGATGCAGCCGGCCGTGGAGCAACCGTGGTCGCAACAGGCGATCCCGAGGTGGTCTACAAGCGCACCGGCGACGCGGTTCACCACATCTTTCACGATTACCAGCGCACTGAGGCCATGATCCCCATGCGCGACGGCATCAAGCTGCACACCGTGATCCTCAAGCCTGCCGACATCACCGTGGCGCTGCCTTTCCTCATCCAGCGCACTCCCTATGGCTGCGACGGAACCAGCCGCGCGTCATTCTCCGGCGGCCGTCCAGAACTGGCGCGCGACGGATACATCTACGTTTGCGGCGACATTCGCGGCCGCTACAAAAGCGAAGGCGAATTTGTGATGAGCCGTCCTCAGGCCGACCACCGCGATCCAAAAGCTATCGACGAAAGCACCGACGCCTACGACACCGTCGACTGGCTCCTCAAAAATGTTCAGGGCAATAACGGCCGCGCCGGATTCGTCGGCACCAGCTATCCAGGATTTCTCGCGATGGAGGCGGGCATCGATCCGCATCCGGCGGTGAAAGCCACTTCGCCGCAGGCGCCCATGATCGACGTATGGATGGGTGACGACTTCTTCCACAATGGCGCCTTCCGCCAGAGTTACGGATACGACTACGTCTACGGCATGGAGTCGAACAAGGAAAACGCCGACGTCAGCTACGGCAAAGACAAGGATGGCAAACCCGAGGACGGATTTGACTACTTCCTATCGCGCGGTTCCTTCACCGAGGACGTGAAGAAGTCGGGTGTCAAGGAACCTTTCCCCACCTGGAAGCTCTTTCTCGACCATCCCAGCTACGACACAGTTTGGTCGTCCCGCGGCGTCGAACACCAATTGAATTCAGTCACCGTTCCGACCCTGAGCGTGGGCGGATATTACGACCAGGAAGACATGTGGGGCCCGCAGGAGGAGTACAAGATGCTTGAACCCCATGACAGCAAACACGAAAACTTCCTGGTGCTGGGGCCTTGGCGGCACGGTTCGTGGGCCTCCTCGTCGCGCCATTTGGGCAATTTGAACTATGGCGAATCCATCGGCAAGGAATTTCGCGCTCAGATCGAAGCCAAGTTCTTCGGCCATTACTTAAAGGACGAACCCGGGTTCGACGTCGAAGATACCGCCAGCTTTCAGACCGGCTCCAATACCTGGAAGCGCTACTCGCAATTCCCGCCGAAGGAGGCGCAACCGACCAGCCTTCACCTCGTAGGCGACGGCCTTCTCAGCTGGAGCGATGCCAAAGAGCCCGCCAAGACCACCTACGAAAGTGATCCGGCAAACCCCGTTCCGTACCGTCACCGTCCCATCCAGGTGACCTACAGCCAGGGCTCGCAATGGTTCAACTGGCTTACCGAAGACCAGCGCTTCGTCACCGATCGCAAAGATGTTGCCGTCTGGAAGTTGCCCGTCCTGAAAAAGGACCTCATCGTGACCGGCGAAGTCTTGGCGGACATCTTCGCCTCAACCACCGGAACCGACAATGACATGGTGGTCAAACTGATCGACCAATATCCCGACGACGATCCCGATCCGAAAATGCGCGGCTACCAACTGATGACCAACGAAGAAATCTTCCGCGGCCGATATCTGGAGAGCTTTGAGAAGCCCACACCCATGCGCGCTGGCTCCATCCACGAGTACCGCTACAGCCTCCACGACGTAGACCACGTCTTCAAGGCCGGCCACGCCGTGATGGTCGAGATCCAGAGCACCTGGTTTCCACTCTACGACCGCAACCCGCAAACCTTCGTGCCCAACATCATGACCGCCAAGCCCGAGGACTATAAGCCCGCAACCATCACAATCTACTCTGACAGCGACCACGACTCAAACCTGCAGGTCCCACTGATGAACGCCTGCGACCATATCGAGTGCTTCTGAATCTATGTGGTAGCAAGAATAGCGTTCCGATGCCGCCTGAATTTGGGTGCGCCAGAGCCTGCCCTGAGCGAAGCCGAAGGGTCTTTCCTTTGAGACCTGGGTTCGATGGGCATCCAAACAATTGCGGTTTCGGGATAGAATAGTCAGAGCGCAATGATTCTCCATCAGCCCATCCCGGCCCTCCTCTAGCGGCGCCCGCCGCCTACACTGTTCTGCGCCCTTTTTCGGTCCAAAAATCACTACTCCCAACCCCAAGAGCTCGGAGAGCAAATGCTTGATCGCCTGGAACAGATGGAGCAACGCTACAACGACCTGCAGGCGCAGTTTTCGTTGCCGGAAGTGTTGAACGACCACGAAAAATATCAGAAGACCGCCAAAGCCCTGCGCGAGATCGAGGAGCCGGTCGAGAAATATCGCGAACTGAAAGCGGTCCAACAGGGTCTCGCCGAAGCCCGCGTCATGCTGGCGGAAACCGACCCCGATCTGCGCGCCATGGCCGAGGAAGAGATTGCCGCTCTGGAGCCGCGCGGCGCAGCCATTGAAGAAGAAATCAAGATCCTGCTGATTCCCAAGGATCCTAACGACGAGAAAAACGTGATCCTCGAAATCCGCGCCGGAACCGGTGGCGACGAGGCCTCGCTCTTCGCCGCCGAAGTCTTCCGCATGTACACCCGCTTCGCCGAGCAGCATCGCTGGAAGGTCGAAGTGATGTCGCTATCGGAGTCCGGTGTCGGTGGCTACAAGGAGGTCATCGCCATCATCGAAGGAAAACGCGTCTACTCGCAGCTCAAGTGGGAGAGCGGCGTGCATCGCGTTCAGCGCGTACCCGCGACTGAGACGCAAGGCCGCGTCCACACCTCCGCCATCACGGTCGCCGTTCTGCCCGAAGCCGAAGATGTGGACATCAAGATCGAGGCCAAGGACATCCGCATCGATACCTTCTGTTCCTCCGGCCCCGGCGGCCAGTCGGTCAACACCACGTACTCCGCCGTCCGCATCACCCACATTCCTACCAACACTGTGGTCAGTTGCCAGGACGAGAAGTCGCAAATCAAGAATCGCGAGAAGGGTATGCGCGTCCTCCGTTCCCGCCTCTACGAGATGGAGATGGAGAAACAGAATGCCGAACTTGCCGCCGCACGCAAATCGCAGGTAGGATCCGGTGATCGCAGCGAGAAGATCCGCACCTACAATTTCCCACAGAATCGCCTCACCGACCACCGCATTGGTCTGACCCTGCACCAGCTCGACCTGATCATGGAAGGCCGCCTGCAGCCCATCGTCGATGCCCTGGTCGCGCACTACCAGGCAGAACAGCTCAAAGCCGACAACAACCAGGCGGCTTAATGACGCTTCGCGAGTGGCTCAGCAACGGTGAGGCCCAACTGCTAACCGGCCCGCATCCCGATCGTGCGAAGCGCGACGCCGAATCGCTCCTGCTGCACCTCATCGGAAAAAACAAGGCGTGGCTGATGGTACACGGCGAAGATGATTTCGCAGGATGCAGCGCGATCCGCTACGCCGGCCTGCTGGAACGCCGCCGCAAGGGCGAACCCATCCAATACATCACCGGCGAAACTGAGTTCTATGGCCTCCCCCTCCTCGTCACGCGTGATGTTCTGATTCCCCGTCCCGAGACAGAGTTTCTGGTCGAAAAGACCCTCGAATTCGCCGCCGCTTTCGAACATCCGCGCATCATCGACATCGGCACCGGCTCCGGCGCCATCCCCATCGTCTTCGCGCACAACCTGCCCCACGCACAAATCACTGCCACCGACATCTCCGCGGCCGCGCTTTCCCTCGCCGAAGAAAACGCAAAGCGCCACCGAGTTGCCATTCGTTTCCTGCAAGGCGATCTCCTGGCGCCCGTCGCCGGCGAACAATTCGACATCATCGTCTCCAACCCACCCTACGTCCCCGAGTCTGATCGCGGTTCTCTTTCTGTCGAAGTCCGCGATCACGAGCCTGCACTGGCTCTCTTCGCCGGAGACGACGGCCTCAGCATCTACCGCCGTCTAATCCCGCAGGCCTTCGCCTCTCTCTCCCACGGCGGCTTCATCGCGCTCGAAATCGGATCCGGCCAGCAGCCGGCAATCGACTCACTCCTCATCGAAGCCGGATTCTCCGACGTTCAATTCACCCCCGACCTGCAGGGCATTCCCCGTGTTGCAGCCGCGCGACGCTTATAAATGCACTGGCAATTTCATTGATCGATTCAACTCACAGAAAGTCCGCGCTTGAGGCCCGCTTCGCAAGCCATTCTCAGCGCACCGGTGATTTAAACTCGTCTCCGGAAGGAAACACTTTATGCCGCCATCCAAAGGTTATGCAGCTCTCGATACCAAGTCGCCGCTCGCTCCTCACAATTTCAGCCGTCGCGAGCCTGGAGCTACTGAAATCGTCATTGAAATCCTCTATTGCGGCGTTTGCCATTCTGACCTGCACATGGCGCGCAACGAGTGGGGCAATGCGATCTATCCCATGGTGCCAGGCCATGAGATCGTTGGCAGTGTTGCCGCAGTCGGCGAATCCGTAACAAAATTCAAGCCGGGCGACATCGCGGCTGTCGGCGTCATCATCGATTCCTGCCGCCACTGCGAGCCCTGCAACCGCGGCGAAGAGCACTTTTGCGCAGAGGGAGCCACTTTAACCTACGCGGCAAAGGATCACGTCGATGGCTCCATCACCATGGGTGGATACTCCAACAACTACGTCGTCGACGAGCGCTTCGCCCACACCGTCCCCTCCAACCTCAACCTCGCCGCCGTTGCCCCGTTGCTGTGCGCCGGTATCACAACCTATTCGCCACTGCGCCACTGGAATGCCGGCACTGGAAAGAAAGTCGGCATCGTGGGACTCGGCGGCCTCGGCCACATGGCACTCAAATTTGCGCACTCCTTCGGCGCGCACACCGTGCAGCTGACTACCTCGCTGAAAAAGAAGGGCGACGCCATTAAGCTTGGCGCCGACGAAGTTGTGCTCTCCACCGATGAAGCCTCGATGAAGAAACACGCAGGCACCTTCGACTTCATCCTCGACACCGCTTCGGCTCCGCACGCGCTTGAACCGTACCTCTCGTTGCTCAAGCAGGACGGCACCATCACCCTGGTAGGCCTGCCTGAGAAGCCACCCTCCATCAACATGTTTGCGCTCATCACCAAGCGCGCCTCCATTGCCGGATCCATGATCGGCGGCATGCCCGAAACCCAGGAGATGCTCGATTACTGCGGCCGTAACAATATCGCAGCCGAGGTTGAGGTCATCCCAATTCAGAAGATCAACGAAGCCTTTGAGCGTATGTTGAAGCAGGATGTGAAATACCGGTTCGTCATCGACATGAGTTCCCTCAAATAGAACCCTGGCCAGCATGGCGTAGGCCAGGATAATCGGGACAAGCTCACAGGAAGCGAATGATCACTCTCAATAAGACAAAGGCGATGCTGACCGACAACCACTTCGTGATTCCGGTGATCGTCTTCTGCCTTGGCCTTGCCTTGCTTATCGCGCTTCATTGAAGGGATGAGGCTGCGTCCTGTCTCTCGATTGCAATTCGGTATCGGTTCCGAAATTCGAAATGAAGGAAACAGTGAAGGAAGTATGACCTCAGCGGCCCGCACCAATCCACCCCCGGTCATCAAATCGGTGCACGGCATCGGCGTCGCGTGCGGCTTGGCAGCCGGTGTCTGGCTGGGAGCGGCCGAGGCGCCCACCAAGCTCGTCAACTCCGGCCTGTCTCCCTACGCAATCTCGCTCTGCATGGTGGCGGGAGTGTTCACCGCGCGCTGGACCGTTCCCACGCTCATCAAAGGCACCCGCCAGGTCTTCGCCGATCTGTCCGAACACCGTCATCTCATTCCCATCGCGATTCTGGCAGGCATGTTGTGGGCAGTGGCCAACACTCTGACCGTCTTCGCCATTCGTGACGTTGGTCTTGCCATTGCGTTCCCCCTTTGGAATACCAATTCCCTTGTCGGCATCCTCTGGGGCCGGCTGCTCTTCGGTGAACTGAAAGGAGCAAGCCGCCGCAATATTGCCAAGGTTGTCCTGGGAGCGACCGCCATCGTCGCCGCAGCCGTCATACTTGGCTTCAGCACGATTCACGGCAGCGGCACGCACAGCCGCGCTGTCGGCGGAGTTCTCGCTGCGATCGGCGCCAGCCTGCTATGGGGAACCATGTATATCCCATATCGCAAGGCTTATATCAGCGGCTTGAATCCGCTTTCGTTCGTCACCGTGTTCACAGTTGGCGAACTCGGAACGATGATCGTGCTGGTGCTCGCTCTCGATGGTGGAACCAAGTCCGCTGTCTTCCACTCCAGCGAAACACGGCATTTGCTCTTCTGGCTCTTTCTTGGCGGATTCGTGTGGGTCATCGGCGACCTGTTCCAGCAGTTCGCCACCAAGTACCTTGGCATCGGCCGCGGAATTCCGCTTTCCAACACCAATCAGATGTGGGGACTCGCATGGGGCGCGCTGGTCTTCGGCGAACTGGCCCATGCCGACGCAGCCCATCGCCTGCTCGTTGTCATCGGCTCACTGGTCATGATTTGCGGAGCCCTCGCCGTCACCACCGCCGTCGCGACCGAAAAGGAGCGTGCATCGATGCGTGAGGCGCTCGTCCGCGAGTGTGCCCTCTATGAGCTCGACTACGATCGCGTCGTCCGCGCTTATGGCGGAGAAGTGTCGGCCACGGCCGCCCCGCGCCGCGCATGGTGGGATTATGCAATTCTCGCCGCCGCCGTTGGCGTCTTCGTTTGGCTAGGCAGCAACGCCCGGGTACCCGCGCTCGCCATGAATCTTGGCTGGGTCGGCGTGCTTACTGCGATCCTGCTGGCCAGCGCTATCGCCGGTGCGTGGGTGCTTTGGAAGGCGACGAAATTCTCGTAGCAACTCTCGCTGCGCTTGGTGCGCAGATTCGCCCGCTAAAATAAGAGCTATGGCGGAGCCCGGCAAGGTCGACCTCGTGGGTGTGGGTCTCAATGCAATCGATACCTTGATTCCCCTCGCGCACTTTCCTGCCCGCGGATCCAAGACCGAGTACACCAGCGCCAGCATTTTGCCCGGCGGGCAGGCCGCCACTACCGTTATCGCCTGCCAATCCTGGGGTCTGAGCACTCGCTACGTTGGCAAACTCGGCGACGACGAAGCGGGCAATCTGCATCGCCGCGCATTTGCGTACGCCGGAGTAGATGCGCGCCTCGTAACCGTCAAGGATGCGGCCAGCCCACAGTCGCTCATTCTCGTGGACGACGATGGGGAAAGAACCGTGCTTTGTCGTCGCGATGAACGCCTGCTGCTCCAACCCTCCGACCTCGATCGCTCTTGGATCGTCAACGCCCGCGCCCTCCACGTGGACGGTTTCGAAACGGCTGCTGCAACTCAGGCGGCGGCGTGGGCAAATTCCGCCAGCGTTCCCGTCATCGCCGATCTCGACGAGACCTACCCCGGCGTGGAAGACCTCATCGAGAACGTCGATTTCCTAATCGTCAGCCGCGACTTTCCAACGCGTCTCACCGGCGAACGGAATCTCGAGCAGGCTCTCCGCGGCGCCCGAAAGCGCTTTGGCTGTGCTGTCACTGCCGCAACGCTGGGCTCAGACGGCGTGCTTGCGTGGGATGGCAAGCGTTTCCATGCGTGTGCCGCCTATCGCGTCCCCGTTGTCGACACTACCGGCGCAGGCGACATCTTTCATGCAGGGTTCATTTACGGCCTCCTGCAAGATTGGCCTTTAGATCGCCAACTCGACTTTGCTTGCGCCGCGGCAGCCCTGAATTGCACGTGCGCTGGCGCCCGCGGCGGCATCAGCACCGTAGCAGAGATCGAAAACCTCATGGCGACGACCTCGCGATATGCTGTTGCTCCCGCGGCAGATTGAACCGGCCAGACAGCACAACTTCCCGTTGCCCTCCCCGCGCAGATCGCGATACTATCAGGCCTCCACTCCCAACCGGTCAGTAGCAATCGATCCGGGTCATGCAATTTCTTGGCTCAAGAGACTTTCCCCGGAGGCATCATGAGCTCGCTTCCATCCCACGCCATTCGGCTGTCGGTTCTCATTGCAATCGCACCCGCTATCCTCATGCCTGTGCTTGCCGTTGGGCAGGCAGCTGCGCCTCAGGACATTCCCATCGGCGTCACCTACATCTGCAACGGCGAGCACATCTATATCGAAAACTGCAACATTCGCGATATCTCCGACAACAGCAACTGCATGGTTGCGCATCCCGATCACCTCACGCCCACCGGGATGAGCTCCTACACCTATGTCTCGCGCGGCGCGCTCAAGAAGCTGCTTCCCACATGTCAGCAACCATCCGCGAAACAGCTCGCCGCTGCCAAAGCCTTCCAGCAAAAGCAGCAGGACATCTACAACGCCAACGCGCAAAGAGCCGAACAGCAGATGAAGGCGCCTCCACAGCCCACAAACCAGCCCGGAAGCGCATCGCAGGTCACACCGCCGAAAGACGCTGAGGAACGCGCTCTCCGTCGCTGTGTCAGCTCAGGACGTCTCCCTTCCAGCTGCACCGGCAATCAACTTCTGGGCGCATTCGGGCAAATGCTCTCCTCGGTGCTTCCGGGCGCAGACAAACAGCCCACGACGGGTCCGAATATGGCCGGCGTCTTCCAGGGCGCGGGTAACTGGCGGCTCGACTTCATCGACGGCGGCGTGCTGGTGAACTGCGCATTCCTTTCGCCCAACCAGGAAAACTACTCCCTAAAGTTTGAGGCGAATCGAACTGCGCTCATCATCGATACAAGACCAAAACCGCTTGACCTCACCCTCAGAGCCGATGGCACCATCACGGGACCGGGGCCGGTGACGATCGATGGCGTAGTCGCAAGTGGCTATGTCGGCGGAGCCGTCGGAACGGGCGCCACGCAGCAGGATCAATACGGCAATCTCTACGACGCCGCCGGCAACCGCGTTTCAGGCAACGCCAACGCTGGCCACACCGTCTTCGCTCCCAAGCGCGCCACCTGCCCGGCGCTTAATCTCTCTTCGAAAGGCGCGGGCGTCGGCATCCAGACCATGCAGACCGATCTGCTGAAGACCGCTTTCGGCGGCGACAAGGGCCCACCCACACCGCCCGGCATCCGCATGCACGGCATCTTCGCCGCATCCACCGGTTTCAGCGTGGAGTTCTACCCCGAATCCGCCATCCTTGGCTGCGGGCCCGACTCTGCTCGCGCTTACCCCTACGCCGTCACCGCAACGGCTACCGGCGCGCAGATCAAGATCGAAGCGCCCGATCATCCGCTGGTTCTCACATTAAAGCCCGATGGATCGCTTGTTCCGACAGCAAGCGGGCCCTACCAGGTCCATGGCCGCATCGTAACTGGCCAGGACGACAACGACGACTTTACTTTTGCGCCTCTCGAACAGACCTGCAATCTCGCAGCCCTGAGCCCCAGCAAGACCATTCCGATGAGCGGCGGCTCAGCAGTAAGCGGCGGCTCAACAGCGACGATGAGTGCTTCGGCTCCAGGCAATGGCGCCCCCAACAATAATGGCGGCACGCTCTCCACGCCCAATGCGCCTTTGGGCAACGCGACCCTATCGATCGTCTCGGGATTTCCGCCCACTCCGGGCCAGTCCAATCCGCTCGCCAACCATCCCTACGTCCTGCTGCGCGCCAACATCAACGACACCATCGCAAGATCCGGCGTCAACATTCCGGCCGGCACAGTTCCTTTCAAATTCTTCGGCTTGGCCTGCGGCAATCGCACGCCCGACTGCCAGACCATCATGAGCGCCATCAAGGCCGGCGCAGCTTCCTCCGTCCGCTCCGACATCAACGGCCGCGGCATCTTCCCCGGTGTTCCGCCCGGAACCTACTACCTGATGATCTCCACTCGCTTCAACAACCAGACGCTTCTGTGGCTCCAGGCCGTGCAGGTCAACGCCGGCGCGAACTCCATCACACTCGACGCTCGCAACGCCACTGCCATGCAATGAAGTCCTTCGCTCAATCCTCGGGCTCGGTCCCCAGTAGTCCCACCGACGACACACTCCGGGCTCGCATGCGCGCCCTGTAGAAGCTGTACGCGACCAGGTTGCTCACCAACAGCGTGCACACAATTTTCGCCGCATAGGCCATTGGGTTCACGACGTCCACGAACGGATACGCCGAAATCAGCAAACTGAAAACCGTTGATCCCAGCCCCACCACCGACGTCCACTTCAGCCACGCCGGAAGCCTTCTGCGCAATCCCGCTGCTCCCACCAGCGGAATGGCGAACATCGCCAGATACGCGACCTCGTAGTGCGTGAGGCTCGCGTTCGACAGCACCTGGAATGCTTCCTGCGCATGAACCCCCACGTTGGCCATCACCACCAGCAGGAGGATCAGCACCGACGTGCAGAGAATCGAATCGACCGGCGTCTTCCAGCGCGGGTCGAGCTTCGTGAACCACGGCGGAATCAGTTCATCCCAGCCGACAGCGAGCGGCAACCGGCTGACCCCCGTCATCAGCAGACTCACCGCTCCCAGCAGTCGAACCTCAACCAGAAAAATCGCCGTCGTCGCGAGCAGATTGCCAATCCCCACATTCCCCAATGCCATCCGAAACGTCTGCGGAATCGGAGCAATAAAGTTGATCTCGCCCCGCGGCACGAACGCTACCACCGAACCCGTGCCCAGGATGAACATTCCGCAAATGATCGGCGAAGCAAACCATACCGACTGCGTAATCGTGCGTTCGGGAGCCTTGCTTTCACCCGCCAGAATCGCGATATATTCAAGCCCGCACAGCGCCCCAAACAGCATCTGCCCGAACAATGCCAGCGTCCTCAGGTCATGCGGAGGAATCTCGAGCGCCAGCGGCGTCCAGTGAAGAGGATTGTGCCGCAGCAGCGCCCAGGGACCAAGGCAGATCAGCCCTGCAAACGCGATCATCATCGCGACACCGCCCGCGTTGTGAATCCACTTGCCGATCTCCAGCCCGCGCAACTCGGCCAGCGTCAACGCCACCACCAGCGCTCCCACGATGATTAAAGCCGCCGCGCGATTGTCGGGCAGCCACGCGGCTCGCGGTCCGATCAGGTACGCCAGCTCCGTCGGAATCTGATAGAGAATCGCCGCCGTCACCGCGATGCCGTAGAACCAGATATTCCACGCCGTCAGAAATCCACCCAGGTTCCCAAATGCCCGATGCGCCCACACGTACAGCCCGCCCTCGAGCGGCATTACGCGATTCAGCCCGATCACAGATGCGGCCATGGGCAGATAGAACAACACCATCGCGCCGATCCACATCAGCGTCTCGGCCTTTCCCAGTCCCGCAGCCACGCCCACCCAGGTGCTGCCCACCACGCACAGCACCTGCGAGATCACCAGGTCCCGCAAACTCAACTGGCGATGAAGACCGTGCTCTGCTGGGGATGAGGCTTGAGCCATGGTTCCAAGATATTCGCACGCCGGGCTCCGGTTCCTTCGCAGAATTCCTTCCCGCCGCAGCGCTCGCAATTGTCAACAGGAGCACACGCGCCGTAGTATTCCTTGTTGAAATCGTTTTCACCGGAGATCAACCTATGCGTTTTTCTGCTTCATTTTCGCTTGCGGCACTCGCCTTAGTTGCTGCTGTCGTCGCTCCGCCGCGGATATCTCATGCGCAGGCGGTGGCTCAAACCCCTCCGATGGGCTGGAATAGCTGGAACTACTTCGCCGGCAAAGTCACCGACAAGGATATCCGCGATTCGGCCGACCAGATCGTCGCCAGCGGCATGAAAGACGCCGGCTACATCTACGTCAACATCGACGATACGTGGGAGGGAGAACGCGACGCGAGCGGCGTGCTTCATACCAATTCGAAATTCCCCGACATGAAAGCCCTGGCCGACTATGTACATTCCAAGGGCCTGAAGCTCGGCATCTACTCCGGGCCCGGTCCGAAGACCTGCGCGGGGTACGCGGGGTCGCTCGGCCACGAAGAACAGGACGCGAAGATGTATGCGGATTGGGGCATCGACTACCTCAAGTACGATCTGTGCAGTTTCATCCCTGCCGTAATGGAAAAGCAGGCGCCCAACGATAAGGCTGCGCAGATGCGTCTCATGGTCGCCGCCTACGACAAGATGGGCAAAGCGCTCAAGGCCACCGGCCGCCCCATCGTCTATTCCTTCTGCCAGTACGGGTGGGATTCCGTGTGGGAATGGGCGCCAGGAATCGGCGGCAACCTATGGCGTACCACCGGCGATATTGAGGCGCGCTGGCAAAGCATCTACGACATTCTCAGCCAACAGAAGGGTCTTGCCGCCTATGCCGGCCCCGGCCATTGGAACGATCCTGACATGCTGGAAGTGGGCAATGGCAAGTTATCGCTCGCCGAGAATCGCACACACTTCTCCATGTGGGCCATGCTTGCCGCGCCTCTGCTGGCCGGCAACGATCTGCCCAACATGAAGCCCGAGATCAAAAGCATTCTTACCAACCGTGACGTCATCGCCATCAACCAGGACCCGCTGGGCCGCCAGGCACGCCACATTTACAGCAAGGGCGAAGTCGAAGTCTGGGCCCGCGATCTGCAAGGCGGCGCCAAAGCCATCGCCATCATCAACGTTGGCAGCGATTTGTACTCAACGCATCCATTTCATCTGGATCTCGCGCAGCTCGGATTGCGCGGTGCACAGCACGCAAAAGACCTATGGACAGGCAAGGAGATGGAGTTGACCAATCACATGCCCATCGAACTTCCCAGCCACGACATCCTGCTGCTGAGACTCGCAAATCCAAAATAGAAAGTCATTTGTGCCGAAGGACCGGGCGCCCCAGTCTCGCTTCTGAGACCTGGGTTCTCGAATCAATCCGCAAGACCCTCGGCACCCCATCCTTGACGCAGCCTTTCGCGTCAAGGGTGGGAAACCACGAATCTCAGCAACTGATTTTTTGGGAAATCTGCGCTCACACGACCCGCGCCAGACAAACTGCAAACCATCCGCGCTCATCCGTCCAAGTTTCCTCGTGCGCGAATCCCACCTTGCCTAGCAGCGTCTCGGCCTCGCCCGGCAGGTACTTGTAGCTGTTCTCCGTGTGGATGCTTTCTCCCGCCTCGAAACTCACGCGCAGGTCAATGGCCGGCAGCCATACGGTTTGCTTTACCTCGCTCACCAGGTGCATCTCCATCCGCGACTCATTCGCATTCCATACCGCTCGATGCGCAAATGTCTCCGGATGAAAATCCGCATCCAACTCGCGGTTCAGCCTCACCAGCACGTTGCGATTGAACGCCCCTGTTACTCCTGCCTTATCATCGTATGCCGCCAGAAGCGCGGAGTGCTCTTTCACCAGATCGACACCGAGCAAAAGACAATCGCCCGGATCGAGAGCCGCACGTACGCGCTCCAGCAGCATCAGCGATTCGCCGGGTTCGAAATTGCCGATGCTCGATCCGATGTAAAGCACGAGCCGCCGCTCCGTGGGCATGGTCGAATCCAGTTCCAAGTCGTGAGTGTAATCCTCCACGCGCGGGCAGACGAGCACTCCCGGAATCTCATCCTCGATCCGAATCTGCGCCTCAACGAGCGCACTGGCCGAAACATCGACTGGTTCGTAGAAGACGGTGTCTTGCCGCTCCACTGCAGCGCTTAACAGTAGCCGGGTCTTGTCGGCCGATCCGGCTCCCAGTTCCACCAGTCTTAACGAGTGCTCTCCGGCCGCACGCAAGACAATTTCACCTGCGCGCTCGGCCAGAATCGCGCGCTCTGTCCGCGTAACGTAGTACTCGGGAATACGCGTGATCTCATCAAATAAGCGCGATCCGGCGGAGTCGTAGAAAAGCCAGGAAGGCAGCCATTTGGGACTCGACAATAATCCCTCATAAACCGAAGAAGAGATCTTGTCTGAAATGTGAAAGCTGGATGGGGAAACAGGGATCGTGGTCATGCCGTTACTAGGATGCTCCTCCACCTATGGGAGTTACTTGCTTGCCAGCCGGATTCCGGAAAATTGCCAACGAGTTTCCGGTTGAAAAAAATTGCGATAGCTCGAGCGAATATGCGCTCTTGGAGTCGCGCACGAACCACCCCGCAGGACCATCTGCCCGCTCATGAACTTTCCGTTGTATTCGCCCAGCGAACCCTCCAGCGGCTCAAATCCCGGGTAGCCGAGATACGCACTCGCCGTCCACTCCCAGCAGTCACCCCACATTTGGAAAAGTTGTTCGCCACTGTCTGCCGATGCCGCGGGCACAAGACGCTCCGCATTCATCAGGTTACCTTGCATCGGTTGTCCCTCGGCCGCAGCTTCCCATTCGAATTCCGTTGGCAGGCGCTTGCCGGCCCAGCGAGCATACGCGTCCGCTTCGAAGTAACTGACATGGCTAACCGGCGCGCTCTCAGCTTCTTCCAACGAAACTTCGCCTCGCAACGTAAACAACGTCCAGCCCTTGCCGTTTTCGTTCCAATATAGCGGTGCCCTCCAGCCGTTCTGCTCCACGGCATCCCATCCTGCCGAGAGCCATAGCTCCGACCGCCGATAACCGCCGTCAGCAATAAAGTCGGCAAATTCACTGTTCGTCACAAGACGGTCGGCCAACGCAAACCGCTCCAACCAGACACGATGTCGAGGCAGTTCATTGTCATAGCAGAATCCGTCTCCGGAAAATCCAATCTCGATCAGGCCTCCGGCAAACTCCACAAACTGTAGCGGATCTTGATTCGCTGGGTGCCTCAGGTCTCGATTTTGATACCTGGGAGTCGGGTTAAGATTATCCCCCAATCCTTTCTCTCCAGCCATATAGATCGGCCGTAAGGGGTTGGTATAGAACGCGTGCAGGATGTCCGTCAGCAACAACTCCTGGTGCTGCTCCTCGTGGTTAGCCCCCAACTCGATGCGCTTCAGGACCTCTGGCTCCGAATTCGTTTCAAGCAGTCTCTCAATGCTTTCATCCACATGCCTCCGATAGCGCATCACCTCGTCCACGCCGGGCCGTGAAAACGACGAGCGCAGCCGCTTCTCCGGGAATTCCGCAAAACTACGGTAATAGCTATTGAACAGCCAAGGAAAATCCGCATTGAACAAGTTGTAGCCGGGCAGAAACTCCCGCAGAATGAACGACTCAAAGAACCATGCCGTATGCGCCAGATGCCACTTGGCCGGCGAAGCCTCCGCGCATGATTGCACCATCATGTCCTCAGGCGTCAGCGGCTTACACAATCCAAGTGTGCGAAGCCGAACATCGCGAAACCGTTGCGCCACTTGCGATTGCAACTGCGGGGAAATCGTGGTGCTCATGGTCGATGATCCTCGTTTCCGGGAGCTTTTTTAAGGTCCCCGATGGGTCCAGCTCATGTATTTCCTAGTCCGTCTTACACCGATGAAACAATCAAACTTGACGATGCTATACAAATTGGTGCTCTAATTCCATGAGACGATGAAGCAGGTTTGTCGCCCCGATTCCTTCTTGAGGAGGGAATATGAGAAGGTTTGATAAACGCATGCTGCCGGCTTTCATGTTGATGGCAGCCATTGTGAGTATCCCCGGTTCGAGTCTCGCCCAGTCTCCCGCTACCCAGCCACCCGACGCAAAACCAGATCCCGGAGTCCCCACGACTACCACAAGCATTCTGCCCAAGACTCCTCCTACCCCCGAACAACTCGGCGACGCGCTAATGGCTCATCAACGTTATCAGGCGGCCATTGAAGCCTACAAAAAGGCACCGCCTGACGATGCCACCGTCTGGAACAAGATGGGCATCGCCTACCAGTTGATGTTCAATCTAACCGATGCGATGCACTGTTACCGCACTTCTGATAAGCTCAGCCCCAAAAATTCAAACGTCCTCAATAATCTCGGCACCGTGTACGATGCACTGAAGGAATATCACAACGCGGAAAAAATGTATCGCAAGGCGCTTAAGGTCGAACCGAATTCGGCTCTGATCCGCAAGAATCTCGGAACGAACCTGCTTTCGCAGCATAAGTATCAAAAGGGCTGGGAAGAGTACAAAGCGGCGCTAAAAATCGATCCACAGATCTTCGAAGACAACTCCAGACCTCGCATCCAGAATCCGGCCTCGGTTTCCGATCGGGGCGCAATGAATTATTACCTGGCCAAGGGATGTGTACGGGCCGGCATGCCCGAACGCGCCATTCAGTATCTGCGCATGGCTCTCGACGAGGGCTACGCGAGCCCGAAAAAGATCATTGCGGACAACGAGTTTGCGAGCCTGCAGGGGCTGCCCGAGTTTGAAGCCTTGATTTCGTCCCAAACCCAGAAAAGACAACAATAGACTCCCACCTTCTGAAACAAAGCGTTCGCCGATCCTCCCGTCGCCGTCGTCGCAAAGACGCGAGGCTGCGTCTATGATTACAAGGACTGAATCCCCCCTGGAGACATATGAAAGCCTGCCGCGTCTCGTTGCCGTTTCTGGTTTTGCTCGGCACCTTTAGCTTTGGCGCCCTCGCCCAGGATACAAATCCTCCTCAGGCACCGGGCCAATCGGCTCCGGGGCCGGGACCCGGCCAACGCGGAGGACGCGGAGGCTTTGGCGGAGGGATCGGCCGCGGTGTCATGGGAACGGTTACCGAAATCGCTGCTGATCACTTCACTATCAAGACAGATAACGGCGAAGTCTACACCGTTCACTACAGCGTGAATACCCGCATCATGAAAGGCGGTGGTGGCCAACGCCGCGGGCAAGGCGGCGACAATCAGCCGCCCCTTAACCCGCCCCAGACCATCAAGGCCAGCGACATCAGAGTCGGCGATGCTATCGGCGCCTCCGGTGAGATCGACGCAAATGCGAAATCCGTGGGAGCCGTCGTCATTTTCCAGATCGATCCCGAGCGCGCCAAACAGATGCGCGAGATGCAGGCCAACTACGGCAAGACCTGGCTCATGGGCAAAGTGACTGCCATCAACGACGCGAAAGTGACACTGCAGGGCGGACCGGATAATGCGTCGCACACCTTTGTCGCCGATGAAAACACCACCTTCCGCAAACGCCGCGACCCCATCACCCTCGGCGACATCCAGGTTGGCGACATGGTCCGTGCCGAAGGCGCAGTTAAAAACGGCGCATTCCTCGCCACGACGGTCGCAGTAATGGGCTCGCCAACGCAGCGCAATGACAACGCTGCGCCCCCGCCGCAATAGCCCAAAGAGCCCGGCTCCATCGTACTCCTGCCGCGTGGGTGCCCCATGTCTCGACTTTGAGACCTGGGATCCGTGTTCAGTTCATCCGTCTCTCGGCACCGTTCATCCGCCGCTTTAACCCCTCATCCGAATCGTCGCGCAATCGCCAATAGGCTCGGGCTATCTTCCAGACCAGAGCAGTAGACCGTTTTGGAAAGGAAAAAGCGCCCGATGTCTCCAACAGACCCACTCGTCAGCATTGAGCAGGTTACCCGCAAATTTCCTCTCGACCACAGCGCCGTAACCGCCCTCGATCACGTCAACCTCCGCATCGATTCCGGAGAATTCCTCGCCATCTCCGGCCCCAGCGGGAGCGGCAAGTCAACCCTGCTCAACCTCATTGGCTGCATCGACAAGCCGAGCAGCGGCCGCATCCTCATCGACAGCGTCGACACCTCGCTGCTCAGCACCTCGCAAGCCTCCCTGCTTCGCCGCGAAAAGATTGGCTTCGTCTTCCAGACCTTCAACCTGATCCCCGTCTTCACCGCCAGCGAAAACGTCGAATACCCGCTCCTTGTTCAGGGCGTCAGCGCCGTTGAACGCCGCCGGCGCGTTTCCGAAGCTCTCAAAAACGTCGGCCTTTCTGCCCGCGCGCATCAAAGGCCCGACCTGCTCTCCGGCGGAGAACGCCAGCGCGTCGCCGTCGCCCGCGCCATCGTGCATCGCCCTGCATTGGTCCTCGCCGACGAACCCACCGCCAATCTCGATACGCACAACGCCACCCAACTCATCGACCTGATGCGCGACTTGAACCACAGCCTCGGCCTCACCTTCATCTTTTCCACCCACGACCAGCGCCTTCTTGAGCACACGCCGCGCATTGTCCGCCTCACCGACGGCCGCATCATCAGCGACACACAGGCCCCCAACGAAAGCTCTTCTTCGTTGCGGTGGAACTGCGAAGGAGAGAGACATGAGCAAGTTTCTGCTGCTAGCGTTTCGTAACGTATTTCGCAATCGGCGCAGGACGCTGATGACCCTGCTGATGGTCGGCGGCGGCGTGGCGGGCCTGCTTCTGGCCGGCGGATATTTCGCTTTCATGACGCGCGGTCTGCGGGAAGACACCATCCGCGCCGGCCTGGGGCACCTGCAAATCTTCACTACGGATCATTTCAATCGCGATGAAGTCAAAGTGCTCGATACCGGAATCGAAAACTGGCGCCAGGTGGCGGCAACCGTGAACTCAGCCCCACACGTGCGTGGTGTCGCCCCCCGCATCGAGTTCTACGGCATGGTCTCGAACGGGATCAAGGCGGTCGGATTCATGGGCAGCGCTGTGGATCCCGATGCCGAACGCAGCCTCGGCTTCGCGGATCAAGTTTCAGGAGCGGGCCGCGATCTTTCCTCCAAGTCCAGCGGTGACGTCGAGGCGCTCATTGGCGCGGGATTAGCCAAATCGATGAACGTGAAAGTCGGCGACGGGCTGACGCTGCTGGCGATGACCTCCGATGGAGCACTTAATGGCGTCGACGTTCAAATCGTCGGCATCGTCAAAACCGGCATCGCCGAAATGGACGCCCGCTATCTGCGCATCACTTTGTCCGCAGCCCAGCGCCTGTTGCAAAGCGATCGCGTCACTAACCTCGTCGTCGGCCTCGACTCAACCGACAACACCGACCTGGTTTACACAGAACTTGCCCCGCGTCTCCATGGCCTGCCTCAACAGATGACGCTGAAGAAATGGATCGACCTCGCCACCTATTACAACCAGGTTCACACCATGTTCAACGGAATCTTCCTCTTCATGGGACTGATCGTGTTCCTCATGGTGCTCATGTCCAGCATCAACACCCTCCTCATGGCCATGCTCGAGCGCATCCGCGAAATCGGAACCATGCTGGCGATGGGCACGCCGCGTGCATGGATTGTGGCCCTGTTCATGCTCGAGGCCACGGTGCTGGGAGTTCTCGGAGCCGTGGTCGGTGTCGCTGGCGGCAATATCCTCGGCTCGCTCCTCAACGCCGCCGGTCTTCACATGCCGCCACCCCCTGGATACACCATCAATATTCCCTTCCGCGTTCTTCACGTGCCCGCGTTGATGATCGGCTCCTCCATCATGGTCGTCATCTCACTGGCGCTCGCGTCCATCCTGCCCGCGATCCGCGCATCGCGTTTGCAAATTGCGGAGGCACTCGCTCATGTCTAAAGTTGATTGCACCCTTCGCTCCTTCCTGCTGCTGATTGCCGTCGCATTTCTGATTGCGTGGGCTGCGATCGGCCATGCCGCAACGCCCGACGCCGAAGCCCTGCTGAAGCGCTCCGACACCTATCGCAACGGATGGCCGGCCTACACCCTGCGCGTCAAGATAACTAACTTCGAATCCGACAAATCCGACGAGGAGTCGCTCTACGAAGTTTCGCAAAAAGGCACCGACAAAACCTACGTCGAATTCATGAGCCCTCGCGACAAGGGCCGCCACCTGCTCATGCTCGGCGACGATATGTGGATCTATCTGCCCGACACCAGCCGTCCCGTGCGCATCACGCCCCTTGAACGGCTCTCCGGCGATGCCTCCAATGGCGACATCGCCCGCACCAACTACGCCGTCGACTACACCGCCGCCTACGTTCGCGATGAAAAAGTCGGCAGTGAGAACTGCTACGTCCTTGACCTCACCGCCCGGCGCAAAGGTGCGACGTACCAGCGCATTGTCTACTGGATCCGTGTTGACGATGCGCGGCCGGTGCGCGCCGAGTTCTATCTCACCTCCGGCAAGCGCATCAAATCGGCCACCTTTGACGAATACGCACCTTCCGGTGGCAAAATGCTCCTCCGCCGGCTCACGCTTTACGATGAAATCCGCCACGACTCTCACAGTGTCCTCGAATACTCGGGCGCAGTTCCTCGCGAACTGCCCGACAAGCTCTTCTACCAGGGCCGCTCCGACAGATTCTAGACATGACAGTCCGAGCCTCATCTGCGATTCTCATCCTCCTGGCCGCCTGCGCGTACACCTACGCGCAGGATCCGCCGAGCGCCGAAGAGAGCACCGTGAGCACGCGCTACTCCCTCGCCGTCATCGATGACGCCACGTTTTACAGCGGTCTCCGCCAGCCCACTCCGCAAGTCCTCAACCAGGTGCTCGTTGAACCGACATTCGATGTCCGCTATCGTAATCGCTACACCTTCTCCACCAGTCTCATCGGCATCTCCACGACGTATTCCGATACGACATCGAAATCACTCGTTAAAGAAACCTACGCAGGACTCTCCGCCGGCGATTTCGATTTCACCGTGGGGCGCAAGCTGGTCCGCTGGGGTACGGGATACGCCTTCACGGCGGCCGGTGTGCTCGACCCGCCGCGCGATCCCACCAATCCAACCGATCGCCTGAACGTGAACCAGGGCCGCGACTTGATCAAGGCCGATTGGGTGCGCGGACCGCACGCATTGACCATCGCCTGGTCCAGCGCCGCCCTCGCGCCCGCCAACTCAACACTGCGCGACACGACCGCGTTCCGGTATAACGTTCTGGTGCGTGGATTCGACACATCGCTCATCGCCGGGAACGATCGCGGGGGCGATTCCTTTGGCGGCCTCACGTTTACACGCGTAGTCGGACAGGCATGGGAAGTGCACGGCGAAGCAATCTGGCGCGAGCAGGCCGCCGTGCTCATCGGCGCCAAATGCACACTCCGCTCCGGCGTCACCTTCATCGGCGAGTTCTACAGCCCGCCCAACATTCCGTACTTCCGCGATCTGTCCGTATCACCGCTCGCCGGGCGGCAGAACTACGCCTTTTTCAGCGTCGGCAAAACCCGCCTGCGCCAACTCCCCGGCTGGAAAGAATGGGATGTCTCCGGCTCCGTGGTGACCAACCTCAATGATCACAGCCTGGTCGGCATCATCGATCTGAGCCGCTGGTTCGGCAATCACTTCTCTTCCTACGTGCACATGGAGATTCCGTCCGGCAACCAGACATCTGACTACGGCTCGACGCCCTATTCCACGGCAACCTCGCTCGGAGTGCGTTTCCATCTATGAGCCCCATCCGCAATCCGTCGATCGAGGCCCCAGGCGACAACTCAAGCAAGACATCTCGCGCGTTCAGAGCCTTCTGCAGAGATCTTTGGATTGTGCCCGCTATTGCGGTCGTCGTTACTCTTCTCTTCCTCGTCATTGAGCACGTTCGACTCCCCCACATCGGCATCAGTCTCCTATCATCCTTCCTCTATGCGATGCTCATTGGCTTTCCTACCGCGCTATCCCTGAACTGGATCGGGTTTCACTACACCAGGCGCTATCCCCGGTTTATTTTTGCCATTTACGCGGCCGTGCTCTTTACCACTGCGACGTGCGGCTGCTTAGTCGGCGCGCTTCTCCTTCAGGTTGCCGGCATCAACCCCGCGGATTTCTATTGGCGCGAGGTCCAGTATTCTCTTCCAGTCTGCCTCGTCATCACGTTTATCGTTGGCCTGAGCATCACGTCGTTTGAAACTCTGCGCCACCGCCTGCAAGACGCAACCCTCGAACTGCGCACCCGGCAAATGGAACAGGAGCGCGCCAATAAACTATTGGTCGAAGCGCGGTTATCATCGCTCGAATCGCGAATCCATCCGCACTTCCTTTTCAACACACTCAATTCCATCTCCTCCCTCATTCCCAGCGACCCCAAGCGCGCGGAAGACACGGTCGGAAAGCTGGCATCGCTGCTCCGTTTCTCCATCAGCGCCAATCAGACCAGCCTTGTCCCGCTATCCCAGGAACTGAAGATTGTTCGCGCATATCTCGATATTGAAGCCACTCGCTTTGGGCAGCGCCTGCAATACGAGATTGCCGTTCCCGATTCGCTGGGCGACTTAAAGGTACCGCCGCTGGCCCTTCAAACACTCGTTGAAAACAGCGTGAAGCATGTCGTGGCCCAGCGCAGCCAGCCTTCCTCCATTCGGATCGATGGCGCTCAACACAATGGCCGTCTCGAAATCACCGTCACCGACGACGGCCCGGGATTCTCGCTGGGCGATATTTCCGCCGATCACGGCCTCGGCAACCTCGTCGGCCGGCTCGAACTTCTCTTCGGCGAGTCGGCGCAACTCAACGTGAAGCGCATTGGAGACCGCACTGTCGTCTCCATCGCAGTTCCCGCCGGAGATTCGCAATGACGCGAGAAACTGCTCCGTTGCGCGCCTTCCTCGTCGACGATGAATACTTGGCGCTCGAACGTCTGCAGCGCCTGCTCACAGCCTTTCCCGAGATTCAAATAACAGGCACCGCAATCGACCCGGCAGCGGCGGTTGCAACCCTCAACGATTCTCACTCGCCCCAGATTGACGTGCTCTTCCTCGATATCCAGATGCCGGGTATGAACGGCTTCGAACTTCTCGCGCGTCTCACCACTCAGCCCTTCGTCATCTTCACGACAGCATACGATCAGCACGCTCTTCGCGCATTCGAGACCAACGCTATCGACTACCTGCTCAAGCCGATTGAGCCCGAGCAGTTGGAGCGCGCGCTCAAGAAGCTCGGCCGTCTTCGCCCCATCGTCAAACCAGACTGGCAACAAAACCCTGCGCTGCCGCAGTTGCTGCAGGAGCTGACCGCATCCCTGCGCGAAGGCCACGCCGCCTATCCGAACCGCATTGCCTCCCGCATCGGCGAGCGCATCTCATTTCTCGCCCTCGACGACGTCACGCACTTCATCGCCCAGGACAAACTCACCTTCGCTGTTTCCAATGGACGCCGCCACTGCATCGACCAGACCATCGCCGACCTCGAGCGCCGTCTCGATCCCGAAAAGTTTCTACGCATCCACCGTTCCGCATTGGTCAACGTCGACTGGATTCACGAGGTCAATTCGTGGTTCGCCGGGAAGGTCGTGCTCACGCTCAAAGATGCGGAGCACACACAACTCACCGTAGCCCGCGACCGCGTTAGAACGCTGAAAAACCGACTGGGAATCTAAACGCTCGAACAACGAAAGCACACGATGCCGACGACCTCATTCTGGGGAAGGCGGCTAGATCCGTTGCATCATCGACAACCAAGCCGGTGCGCCATTGTCGTGGTAATTCGTTTCAATTCGCTCCGGTTCGATGGCAGTTACATTCCACCCGCTGCCGGCATTGAACGCTGCTCGCAGCTCTTCCTGCTGGATGGGGTGCGGGCCTATATCGGGAGCATCACTACTGAAGCACAATACATATAGGGTGCCATCGCGTTTGGTCACCGACGCCAGACTCGCCACATATCCCGATCGCTCATTAGTGTTGAAGGTGTGGAACAGACCGCAATCCAGCACCGATTCAAACCTGCGCCCCAAACGCTCCAGCTTGAACGCATCCGCCGCGGCGAAATCAACCTTGATGCCACGACGGCCGGCTTTCTCTCGTGCGATCGCCAGTGCCGTTTCAGCCACGTCGATGCCCAGAACCGCCAATCCCAGCGAGGCGAGGTGTACGGCGTTTTCGCCGGTCCCGCAGCCCGCATCAAGCACCGCTCCGGCAAACCTGCCCTCGGATGCCAAACGCACTACTGCCGGCTGCGGGCGGCCAATATCCCAAGGTGCGGGGCCGTGGTGGTATGAGGCATCCCAGGGAAGTCCCGTCATCCGTTCATGGCTGGTCGGGTGCCGACCATGGAACGGATCATCTGCTAACCTGCCTGGTTGCTCCGACATTTTCGTCTACTCCCTCGAATTGGTCGTTCCAGTGAAGAGCAATACGGCGGACTCATGCATTTCTACTATGCATTTTTCCAGGAACCGGCTGCCGAGTTGTCATCCGCCCATGAACATCCCGCCGTTCACATCGAGCACGTGCCCTGTGATGTACGCCGCCGCATCCGACGCCAGAAACGCCACTGACTGCGCAATCTCAATATCCGTGCCCGGCCGCCCAAGCGGAATCTGCTCGATCATCTTCTCGCGCAGCTTCTCGCCCAGCACCGTTGTCATGGGCGTCTCAATATATCCCGGCGCCACCGCATTCACCGTGATCCCGCGCGATGCCACCTCCCGCGCCAGCGACCGCGTGAACCCGATCATCCCGGCCTTCGACGCCGCATAGTTCACCTGGCCTTCCTGCCCGGTGCGGCCCACCACGCTCGTAATGTTGATAATGCGTCCCCAGCGGTTCTTCATCATCTGCCGCAGCAGCGCTTGCGTCAGCAGAAATGCGCCCGTCAGATTCGTACCCAGCACATCATCCCAATCGACGCGCTTCATGCGCATCATCAGGTCGTCGCGCGTGATGCCTGCGTTGTTTACCAGTATCTCGACCTTGCCGAAGCGGTCGATCACAGCCTTCGCGCCGTTCTTGATCGACTCTTCGCTGGCTACATCAAGAGCAAATGCAACAGCCTGACCGCCCGCCGCAGCAATCTCCGTCGCCACCTCGGCCAGCTTCGCTTCATTGCGTGCTGCAAGCGCCACCGTGGCTCCAGCCTTCGCCAGTTCCAGCGCACATGCCCGCCCGATCCCCTGCGAGGCTCCCGTCACCAGCGCAACTCTTCCGTGCAGATCCGCCATCCCGCTCCCATCTTCAGCGCCACTCTAACTTCAATCGCTTCGCGCACTTCCAAGGACGATTATAGGCATGCCTGGGTCGTCCTGATTCCCCCACGGGCGGATCGCTAGAAACATCGCCTGCAACCCGCTTGCATATCTTTAGTTCATACGATATAGTTCACATGAACTATATGACAAACGAACTCGGAATATGGGAAATCGCCGTTCTTGCCTTCCTCCGCGAAGAGCCTATGCATCCCTACCAGATGCAAAGCCTGCTCCGCTTGCGCCACAAGGACGAGATCCTCGCCCTCAAGCGCGGCTCCCTCTACCACGCCATCGGCCGCCTCGTTCGCGACGAACTCATCACCGCGAAATCCACCAGCCGCAACGGCCGTCGTCCCGAACGCACCACCTACGCCATCACCGCGGCCGGCCGCAAGGAATTCACTCGCGTCCTTCGCTACATCATCGCGACTCCGCGGCGAGAGTCTTCTGAGTTCATGGCCGCAATGAGCTTCCTCGTGCACCTTACGCCGGACGAAGCCATGCCCCGGCTCGAAGAACGCACCCGTTACCTCGAAAACGAAATCAACCTGCGCAGTGCCGGCGTTTCCGCGGCATCCGCACACGTGCTCCGCATCAACCTGGTCGAAAGCGAATACCTGATCGCCATGCTGAAGGCCGAGCTCGCATGGGTGCGCAATCTCATCTCTGACATCGCGTCAGGCAATCTCGCCTGGGATCTCAAGAGCGTTTTGAAAGAGGCGCGCGCATCCGCAATGGCCGCCGCGCACCCCGAGGAGTAATCCATGCAAACCGAATCCGTCCCCACCAACGCGATGCTGCAAGCACCGGCCCCAACACGCTATCGCGACGCCATCTGGACCCTGCTCATTCTTGCTCCCGTGATCAGCGAAGTCCTCAGCGGCTCCACGCGCCTCCGCATCTTCTTCGTGCTCATTCCTGAAATCATGGTATGGGGCGGTGGTGCTCTTCTCTGTCGCGAACTCGTCCGCCGCTGGCGTGCCGGAGCAAGCAGCCTACTTCTGCTCGGTCTCGCGCTCTCCGTCGCCGAAGAGTTCATCATCCAGCAGACATCCATTGCGCCGCTGCCATTCCCAGGCGTCAATGCGGCCTACGGCCGGTATTTCGGCGTGAACTGGATCTATTTCCTCTTCATGCTCGGGTTCGAAAGCGTCTGGGTCGTCATGATTCCCGTCCAAGTCACCGAACTCATTTTCCCGGAAAAGCACAAGCAGCCGTGGCTCCGCAAACGCGGTCTCATCGCCACCTGCATCGCATTCCTCATCGGTTGCCGCATTGCCTGGTACGGCTGGACGCAGCAGGCGCGCCCAAGACTCCATGCGGCACCGTACCACCCTCCTTCGATCCTCATTCTCTTCGGCATCGCCGCCATCGCAGCTCTTATCTTGCTGGCTTGGCTGGTGCGCAACTTCGGTCACTCGGGCCAGGTCGATTCTCGCCAACCCGCCAACCCATGGCTCATCGGCATCAAGGCCTTCATCTTCGGCGCAGCCTGGTTCGGGCTTATCACCCTGGTATTCCTTCCCCATCCCAGCCTCGCCGTTTGGATTCCTATGACCGCCAGCCTCACCTGGGCACTCCTGTCTTTCGTGCTCCTTCGCTATTGGTCTGCCGCGCACTGCTGGCGCGACATCCACCGCTTCGCGCTTTCCTTTGGAGCCGTACTTGGGTGCATGGCCATCAGCGACGTCAGCGCCGCGGGCTGGACACGCGTCGACCTCATCGCCAAATATATTTTCCAGCTTTCAGCGTTGGTGGGATTTTTGCTGCTGGCGCAAACGGTATGGCAGCGCGAAGCTGCAAGCCAGGCCTCTTGCTCGTGATCTCAACTCCACGATCAGCTCGAGGGCATCGCCTGCACTGGTATGCGCTCACGCCTGCGTGCCGGCGCGGCAAGTTCCGACGGCCACACGTACACTGCGAAACGCCGGGAGTAATGCAGCACCGGCTCGTGGTCTTGAACCTGCATTCCCAGTGCTGCCGGCAAATCGTTGCGCTCGATCTCGGCTTCCGCATCTTCCAGCGGTGAATTCACCGTGTGAATGTTCGCCCGCACCGCCAACCCAGCATGATTTTTTGTAAACAGGCAATATCGCTCCGTGAAAAAATACTCCAGTGACCCGCCGCGAATCTCCGCCAGTCTCCGGGTAGGCCCCAGCCCTCGGTAGCGCGCGTTGAAGATCACCGGATGACTGACGAGCAACCTGCGGCTGTAAAACGAAAACTCGCGCTCGGTCCGCTGGTTCAGCCGCATCTCCGCCCAGTTACACGGCAGGCGAAAGATCAGGCGTACAGCGGCCGTCGCCAACAGGCTGCCGATGTCCACTGAGAGGTCGTAAATCCCCGGCGTGTTGGTCAGCTGATCGTGCACGTAGGTGCGGAAATGCAGTTCGGGGAAACTACGCGTCCCGGGAACCGAGGGCACGCCACGAAAATTGAAGCGATCCATCCACAGCGGAACAATCCCGATCCATGCCGAGCCCTGGAAAGTATCCGGCTGCAACCCCTCCGGCAAAAACGGCGCAACCGTGGCCGCCGGTACCCGCCAATGAGCAAACAGGAGGTCGTTCCACCGCTGAGACATCGACCAGCGGCCGGTTGGCAATGGCCGGGGCCTTTGCGATGTGCGCAATTTGAACTCCCGCATTCCGGCGCGTGCTCCCACTCTACAGCTTTGACGAATTTATCGGTCCGGGGGATTCACAGCCCCCGCTTTCCTGATGCCGTATTCTGGTCGCGAGCCCTCGTCCATGTCCAGTGAATCTTTTCTGCCCGCCGGTGCCCGCAACCAGACCGATGTCTATGCCGTTCACGGAGCCGATCCCGAAGTCCTGGCCTACGCCATGGCCAAGTATTCGCGTTCCGCGCTTTCCATGCGCGAATCCCTCGCCGAGATCAGCGCCCAGCGCGCCGAGCAATTCCTCAACACATTCTATTTCCAATACGGCCACCGTTCCATCGCCGACCTTGCGCACATCGCCTTCGCAGTAGAACGCCTGAGCCTGCTCGCCGCCATCGTGCTGGTGGACGAACAGCGCTGGGACGGCCAGGAACGCTCCACGCGCTATCAGAACTTCCAGAAATCCGGCTGGTACTTTCCCGACTTCGGCTCCGACGCCGCCTCCGCCAAGCTCTATAGCGACACCGTCGAAAACCTGTTCTCGACCTATCAGCACACCACCGCCGCCGTCCACGAAGCCCTGCGCCAGCGCGTCGCTTGCCCCGAGGCGATGAAGCCCGAGGCCTACGATCGCACCTTGAAGGCGCGGGCGTTTGATGTAGCCAGATACCTGCTGCCGCTCGCCACCAACACCTCCCTTGGCCAGATCGTCAACGCACGTACGCTCGAGACGCAAGTTTCCCGGCTCCTCTCGAATCCCATCGCCGAAGTCCGCGATCTCGGCGGCAAACTCCGCGACGCTGCCACCGATCCCGCATGGAACGTCAACACCCGCGCGGCCTCAGCCTTCGTCACTAAACTTGGCGATCCGGAGCTCGCCGCCGAAGCCGCTAACCTCCTCACCCGCGAGATTCGCACCGCTCCAACACTCGTCAAATACGCCGAACCAAACCAGTACCTGATCCAGACGCGCACTGAACTCGAGCAGGCTTCCGCGGAACTCCTCCGGGGAATATCACCAGCGCCGTCCCCCGTAGTCGATCTTGTCGAGCGCACCGAATCCCTTGAAGTGGAGCTCGCCGCCACACTCATCTACTGGGCCAGCGCTCATCCCTACCGTCAGGTACGCGACGTAGTCGCCGGGCTTCCAGCCTCTCGGGTTTCGGAAATCATTGAGTTGGGGTTGAAGCACCGGGGCCGCCACGACGAAGCCCTACGCGTCTTCCACGCCGGGGCCGCTCTCCGCTTCGACATCCTTATGGACATCGGCGGATTCCGCGACATGCATCGTCACCGGCGGGTCACGCAGATCAAGCAGGGCTTCACCGCGGTCCACGGTTACGAAACACCCCACTCCGGCGACGCTGCCGGGCTGGAAGAAGCCGGCGTCCTCGCCGACTACCAGTCCGCCATCGCAGCCGCCCACGCCGCTTGCGCAAAGGTTGCCGCAGGCTCCGCACCCGAGGCCACAGCCTCCGCGCTCTACCTGCTGCCGCTGGCCACGCGCGTCCGCTGTCTCTTCAAAATGGACTTCGCCGAAGCGCAGTACATCAGCGAACTCCGCTCCGCCCCGGCCGGCCACTTCAGCTATCGCCGCGTCGCCTGGGAGATGTATTTAGCCATCGGGCGCCAACACCCCACGCTGGCGAATTACATCCACACCACCGACTTCACGCAGCCCATCGACCTGCTGCAGCGCTAACGGCAGCGCAACCCGGGTTTTGCCGGATCTGCACCCCAGCAATCAAATCGCTTCGCGATGGCGATGCGCCTGCACCGATGCGTCGATCGACGGAAACCTCCCTGCCGCGCCCGCCTGCTCGTTCCAGCGCTCGACGTTAACGCCCTTTACCAGCAGCCATAACATCAGCGATGCTTCCGCGACGACCCCAAGGACTTCGATGTAGGCGGATAGCTTGTGTGCGACGGCAGGAAACAGAAAGGCAAGCCAACCCAAACCGGCTAAGGCCATCAACACGCCCAAAACCCGTGGCAGGAAGGTAGACCTGAAAATCAGGTAGCCGATGAGCAGGCAATAGGGCCCGAAAAACAGCAGCGGGCTCATGGATAAGGGGGCGAAGTCGAACTGTCCAAGAGCCATAACGGCGCATCCCGCCAGGCTGAAAATCGCTGCGATCAAAGAGAGGTTCCTGTTCACAGGCTTGAACATGCTGTAGAAAAGCAGCGTCAATGCGGCATAGAACGTGGTCGCGATGAGGTTCATGACATCGCCAAAGGCAACAAACTTGCGGCCAGTCAGGAACTGGGCGAGGATTGCTGTCAGAAAATAAAGCAAATAAACCCCACCGGTCATCCTGGCATTGGGATTTCGCTGTGCTGTTGCCATCCAGTCCATCATTTCTTAGCCTCCGCGAGTGCCACTTTGTAGCGGTTCGACCCCGAAGTATTTCGACACCGAGGTCCGCCTGAATCGCGATGCCCCGCCAGAGCGGAGAGCCCGCTGCTTCTATCACAGTGCGCGTGCGCATCGCCCTCTGAATGGGCAATAGTGCACACAATTGCTGGAAAAGTGGCGAACGGTAGCGGGGCCGGTTGTCAGAAGAGGTTTGTGGCAGGCGGTAGCCGTCGGCCTGGAGCCCTTTTCTTGGATCACTCTCCGAATGATTCGACTTCCTGGGCTCTCAAGCGATGCCACGCAAGCAACGCCATCGGTACCATGGCGAGAACAGAGACGAGCACACAAGCAACGAGAATGTCCAGGGTTATCCATTGTCTTCCCGATGCGTCCGTGACTTCGGCCGGAAAGAGACCAGTCTTGAAGATCAAAAGATTTCCCAAGGCGCACACTCCGTAGCAAAGGATGGCTGCGCGCCAATAACTCCGGGAGGATGGAGCCGGTTTTCTTGGGTTGGCTCTGCAATAGAGGGCGAACCCTTGATAAAAGAGAAATGAAGTAAAGAACCATCCAAAAAAGTTGCTGAATGGAACGCCAAAGAAAAACCCTCCGTCTCGCCAAATCCAGGCTCGATCAACGGTGGACCATATTGCCTCCATCGACAAATCCCAGGTCAGCATGATCAGGCTGGCCAGCAAGGGAACCCCAACCACTTTCGCTCCCGCGAATGGCCGGTTTTGAGAACCGGTGATTAAGAGACTGAGAACCCACGAGCAATAGCCAATTCCCAAATAAGCCACTACAAGCAAAAGAGGTAGCTGGAAAAGCTTGGGCCCCATCAGATTTGTGAACCCATAGTGCCCAAATGGAAATCCGGTACGAAGGCTGAGGCTTTCGCACAGAGCGCCTGCTCCCAGGCAGAAGACGGTGAATGCCGATATGCCTCGCACGCCATAGAGAATGCTTCCGTGAACCAGGGCGAAGATTGCCGGCGGGACCACCTGCATGAAAACGATTAGTGGAATCGAAATTCTCTCTGGGTAGAGCTGGCAAATGCGGCTTTGGGCATAGAGGAAAAGGGCCATCCACAAAACGACGCTCTGCCATTTGGCGATGCCCGGGCTTGCGTTCATCGATCCTCTCTCTGGACTGGATTAGTCGGAATTAGTCGACCTACCAAGCTGCAAAAAAAATGTGGAAAACCGCAAATTCAGGAGGGGGGGTGGGGTCAATTTGTCCCACAGGGTGAACCATACGCGGCGTAACAAATTCCGCCGCTCGGATTTGGACGCATGATTCATTTCCTGTGTTCCATTGTGCGCCTGAGCCGCGAAATTATATGCAATTCTCCAAACAGATTTTCGCTTTGGGATTCAATGGGTTGCAACAAAACCCGTTCTAAGTGCAGGAAACCAACTTTAAGTGCTGAGCGGGGCGTCGCCTACGGTTTCGCTCTGACTCCTTGCTAGCCTTGCTTGACAGTGGTTGCTTTGTCCTCGCGGAAGGATACCGTCCACTTCTTTCCATCCGCGTCGTAGGTGACGGTGCGGTTGCCCTCGGTCTGAGGATTGTCGGTTTGAATCTTCTGTCCCAGCGCCAGCCGCGTCTGCAACTCATTCATTCCCTGCTTCGCCTGGTGCGCATCCACGGCTGCCCACACATCCCTGGGCCAGTTGGCATAGATCGTGTGAGGATCATCGTAGAAAAAGAGCAAGTCGCTGTAATACTGCTCCTCGCTTCCCTCCATCGCGCCCACCGGCATCGCGTACTCCTGCTTCTCATCGCCGGGCAGCGTGAACACATACATCGCCTGGCGCGTTCCGTGGCTAACGCCGTCGTCAACATCGGCCGGAACCGCGACTTTAATTGACTTCTTTAAATCGAGCTTCTGCAAGGGAGGGATCACGCCGACGCGCTTTTTGAAGTCCACCTTTCCACTCGCGTACGGAAAGTAGGGCATGGTGTAGCCGTTCTTCATCCATACGCTTTTGCCTTCTTCGTCCTTCAGATCATCGAAGTGCGAGGGAAACTCCATTCGCACCACGGCGACGTCATCGGCGGTCAGCTTCTGCTCCTGCCCCTGGTTCACGACGCCTGGATTCTGGCGCTTCTTCCAGACCGAGAACATATAAATACCGGCAATAACCACCATGATGGCGGTTGGAATGACCACAATTTTCCAGGGCTTCATGCGTCCTCCTACTGCTTCGATGCAAGATGTTGTAATTCGAATTCAGCTTGCTGCAGGGGTTTGCACACTCGCCGCGCCGGAATTCGGCCTCAGAGCCTCGGCGGTCAACTCGTCAGCATGCCGTAGACCCGGAAAGACCGCGGCCCATGTTCCCGCAACAGCCAGCGAAGCCAATCCGCCAAAGAGGGTTGCTCGCACCGCGCCCCACCACTGCGCTGTCAGGCCGCTTTCAAATTCGCCCAATTCGTTGGATGCGCCGATGAAGAGCGAGTTAACGGCGCTAACCCGGCCGCGCATCTCAGGAGGCGTGGCCAGCTGCAGCAGCGAACCGCGGATAATCACGCTGATCATGTCCGCTGCTCCGCTCACGGCCAGCGCGGCCAGGGAAAGCCAGAGGCTCTTCGACAGCCCAAAGACAACCGTCGCCACGCCAAAGATTGCCACGCAAATAAACATCCGTGCACCCGCTTTGCGGCTGATGGGAAACCGCGCTATCACCAGCGACATGGTGAGCGCCCCGATGGCCGGCGCAGCCCTCAGCGCACCGAGCCCGCGTGGTCCCGTGTGCAGTACCTCGTTGGCAAAGATCGGCATCAGCGCCACCGCACCGCCCAGCAGCACGACAAAAAGATCCAGCGACATTGACCCCAGGAGCAACGGTGACGTGCGCACATATTGAAAGCCGGCCAGCACCACCTTGAGCGACGCTGCGCGATGCTCCATGCGCCCAGGCCGCACATGCAAGCTGAGGATCAGTACCAGGAACCACGCCAGCGTCACCAGTGTGAAGATATAGACGATGCCCGCTCCCTCCAAGCCCACAGCGCGAAGAAAGCCCACCAGCGGCAAGGTAAAGAGCACTCCGCCCAGCGCGGGCCCGGTTACATTGGCGAGTTGAAAGATTGCTCCGCCCCACGTCACCGCATTCACAAAGTGTTTTTCCGGTACCAGGTGAGGCAGCAGCGCCGAACTCGCCGGAGATGAGAAGGCTCGCCCCGTGCCGATCAGGAACAGAACCGCGTAGATGTAAAAAACATTGTGCGAGCCAAGGACGGCAAGCAGAAGCAACGCCACCGTACTGAACACCTGCAACGTATAGCAGCACAAGATGACGTGACGCCGATCGAAGCGGTCGGCCACATGACCCGCCGGCAACAGGAAAAGCAGCCCGGGAAGAAAGAGCGCTAACCCCGTGTATCCAAGATCAAGGGCGCGATGCGTGATGGAATAGACCTGCCACGCCACCGCGACAGCCTGCGCCTCCGCACCCAGGATCACGGCAACGCGCGCTAATTGATATCGCCTGAAATCGCGAGAGGCAAATGCCTCCATCCCTCGTCGAGGAGGCCTGGTGGAAGGGGAGTCCATCTCCTGCCTAGGTTAACCGCTCGAACTGACCCCGCGAAAGATGCGATCGCGCGAAGGATTCGCGTGGCCCGCTTCTCGCCGACAAATCGTCGGGCGGCCGCCCTGTATCCTGATGCTTGGAACTGCTCGCCCAGCCTGACCGTCAATCGGAGCCAAGCAACAAGGCTGCCGCGGCCGTGGCCCTGTGCGGCGTCTGCGCCTTTCTCGAGCTTTACTGCACGCAACCCCTGCTGCCCCTGCTGGCCCATCTTTTTCATGCTTCCAAGACCGGCGTCGGCATGACCGTCTCAGCCGCCACATTGGGCGTCGCCATCTCCGCGCCCGTCTTCGGGGCAATCACCGAGCGGCTTGCACGTAAGCGCGTCATTGTAGTCTCGCTTCTCGGCGTTTCGATTCCCACCCTTCTTGCGGCAACTTCCACGTCTCTTGCGCAACTTATCTTCTGGCGGTTTCTGCAAGGCATCATGGTGCCCGGCATCATCGCGGTAGTGGTCACCTACATCGGCGAGGAGTGGCCGCCAGATCGCGTCGCCCTCATCATGAGCTTTTACGTGAGCGGAACTGCTCTCGGCGGGTTTCTTGGCCGCATTTCCGCGGGCATTCTTGCCGACCATTTCAGTTGGCGAGTCAGCTTCGTTGCACTCGGCGCAGCCTCGCTTGTGGGAGCAGCGGCGGTTGCGGCGTGGCTACCTCACGGTCGCCGCCGCGCTTTGCCTCAGCCCAAAACCGATCCTCTTCCCACCTTTCCCTACCAGGTTCAGGCGATGTTTCGCAGCCGCCGCCTTGTGGCGACATTCGCGGTCGGTTTCAACGTTCTCTTCTCGCTGGTCGGCGTATTCACCTGGATCACGTTCTACCTCAGCGCCGCACCGTTCTTTCTATCCATTACGGCTCTGAGTTCCCTCTTCTTCGTGTATCTGATCGGACTCATCGTTACCCCGGGCGCCGGATACCTCATTACTCGCGTCGGCCTCCGCGCCGGCATTGGCGGAGCCATGTGCTGTTCTATCGCAGGCGTTCTGCTCACGCTTGCCCACTCGCTCCCCATCGTTATCCTCGGCCTCGCCATGCTTTCGAGCGGTGTCTTCATCGCGCAGACTGCCTCGCAAAGCCATCTCCGTGTGGCTGCGCCACCTGGCGCCCGGGTTACCGCCGCCGGCATTTACATCACCTGCTACTACCTGGGAGGCACTGCGGCCGGGGTCGTTCCGGGAGCCTTCTGGGCTTTCGGCAAATGGCCCGCGTGCGTGGGATTTATTGTTGCAATGCAACTCGTCGCGTTAACCGTTGCACTCGTCGGTTGGCGCACGCCGCTCATAAGACAATCTGCCGAAGCGGCGCCAAGTGCCGCATTGTGAGGCACTCACAACAATCCGTGAACCCCGGCGGCAGCAATCCACATCTATACGTGAGTGGTAAAGTAGCGACATCGCAAGCCGTGGGTGGATCACGGCAGTTCCCCGGTTCGCCTCAACTAAAAACAGGCAGCACATTCGTCGCAGGAGAGAGTCTTTGCCCGAGTTGCAGACAGAGCCGCCAGCGCCCGCAAGTGCGGCGCAGTCCACGACGGTAGTCAATCCCAACGCCGCTGCGATGGCGCAGTGGAAGCCGCGCGTCAATCCGTGGCTGATCGCCGCGACGGTGGCGCTGGCGGCTTTCATGGAGGTACTCGACACCTCCATTGCCAACGTTGCACTGCCGCATATTGCGGGAAGCCTCGGCGCCAGCACCGATCAGAGCACGTGGGTGCTCACCAGCTATCTCGTCTCCAATGCCATCGTTCTCCCGCTCGGCGGATGGGCCTCGAGCCTGATGGGGCGACGCAACTTCTTCGTCTTTTGCATCACCGTTTTCACCATTGCGAGCTTCCTCTGCGGTGCGGCGCCGTCACTTCCCATGCTGCTGGTTTTCCGCGTGATCCAGGGCGCTGGCGGCGGCGGCATGCAGCCTATGGCGCAGGCCATCATGGCCGACTCGTTTGAACCGCACAAGCGCGGACAGGCCTTCGCACTCTACGGTCTTGTCGCCGTGCTGGCGCCGTCTATCGGTCCTACGCTCGGCGGCTGGATCACCGATAACTACACCTGGCGATGGATCTTCTTCATCAACATTCCGGTCGGCATCCTCGCGTTCTTTCTTGTCACGCGACTCGTTGAGGATCCGCCATGGATCAAGGCCGATCCTTCCAAGCTTAAAAACATGGATTACATGGGCCTCGCGTTCCTGACCATCGCCATGGGCGGCATGCAGGTCATGCTGGACAAGGGCGAGGAGAACGACTGGTTCGCCTCCGGCTTTATTCGCTTTTTCGCTGTACTCTTTGTCGGCGGCATCATTGGGCTGGTGGTGTGGGAGTGGCGACAAAAAAATCCGCTCATTAACCTCAAGCTATTTCGTTTCAAAAATTTTGCAATATGTTGTTTCCTGATGATGCTGGTCGGCGGCGTTCTGAACGCGAATACCGTTCTGCAGCCGCAGTTCATGCAGCAGCTGCTGGGCTACAACGCAACTACCGCAGGCCTGGCGCTTACCGCAGGCGGAATTGCGCTCGTAATCGTAATGCCCATGGCGGGATTTGCAACCGGCAAGATCTCCGCGCGCACACTTGCTGTAGCCGGGTTCATCATGTTCATCGTCACGTTCCGCTATGCCGCGTATGTCACCAATTTGCAGATGAGTTTTGCGCAGGCGTCCTGGCTTCGCGTTGTACAGATGTTGCCGCTTCCCTTCTGCTTCATCTCCATCACCAACGCGGCCTACGTAGGCATGCCGAAGGAGGAGAGCAACCAGGTTGCGGGCCTCATCAACTTTGTACGTAATCTCGGCGGCAGCATCATGATTGCCATCACTAATGCGCAGGTAACTTCCCGTTCCCTTTGGCATCAGCAACATCTTCAAGCCGCCATGCAGTCCGGGTCGGATGCATTTACCCAGCACAGCCAGGCGCTCACAGGATTCCTCACAGGCACATTTGGTGGCCCCAACAGCGCAGGAATGGCGCTTGCCTCCATCTACAACCAGCTGAATCAGCAAGCACAGATGCAGGGCTACCAGGACGTGTACATGGAGCTTTCCTGGATGTCGTTCTTCCTAGTCTTCATGGCGTTTATGCTCAACGCCAACCGCCCCGGACAAGGTCCCGGCGCCTCGGCAATGCACTAAGACAGATATCTGGCTTGTCCCGTGCAGCTTTCTTCGCGCAGCTTCGAATCAAATTAGAATGCGGGGGATGCCCGCGCCGCCGCTCGCTCGACTCATGGTCACCGCCATAGCCGCCGGACAAGGCACCACGCCGCTCTTCATTGACTTATACAGGAGACTCACGCAACCAATCCGTTGTGGACAGGGCATGCACGCTTTCACGCCGGTGCCGATTTTCTGAAGTTGAAAACGAGGTTAAGCAGATGGCCGACTTGAAAATTGACGCAAGCCGCACAGCACTCCTAAGCATGGACCTGCAAACTGCGGTCGTGTCGATCTACACCAAAAACGAGCCGGAATTTCTTCCCCGGGTTGCGACAGTACTCAATGCAGCTCGGAAGAATAGCCTCCGCCTGGTGCACGTCCAGGTAGGCTTCCGCCCCGGCCTGCCCGAAGTCGACGCGCGGAACCAGCTTTTTGGCGCCATCAAGAGCTCCCCGCAATGGCAGCAGATCTTCCAGGGACCTGCCAGTGCCATTCACCCCGACGCCGCGCCACAAGGCGACGAAATCGTCGTCACCAAGCACCGTGTCAGCGCTTTTGCCGGAACGGACCTTGACATGATTTTGCGGGCAAACGGAATCGATACCCTCATCCTGCTTGGAATCGCCACAAGCGGTGTTGTGCTGTCGACGTTACTGCACGCAAGCGATGCCGATTACAGGCTCCTCATTGTGAAAGATTGCTGCACCGATCTGGATTCCGAGATGCACGCATGTCTGATGGGAAGGTTCTTTCCTCAGCGCGCCACGGTCCTCACCGCAAACGAGCTCTTGGAGTCGCTTCAATCGGCTTCGGTTTGAATCAGGATTGATTTGATGGGCAGATTCGCAAGGCGGTGCGCATTTGCGGCGCCCCCAAAATCGAAAACGCCAGAGACCTTGCGGCCTCTGGCGCTTTCCGGATGATCATTTAGCCCAATGGATCATGCATCGTCCCGTTCTGCCTGTCGATGAGGTTGCGGGTTGCCCCGCCTCCTGCATCTTCCCGCCCAGTCCGGGTTGCGTTTCCGGGTTGCCCCGTACCTCGCTCCCTTTCTCCTGAGCCGGCGTCCGAATCCTCAGGTTGCCCCTTGGCTTCGGTCCTTCGGCTGTGCCGGCGATGGTCCATTCGAGTTGCCCCGAACTTCGCATGCCTTCGGCGGTGCTGGTTTCAGCGGGGTTCCGGGTTTCCCCGGTGGCTCCCACTTCCTCCTGCAGCGCCCCTGATGTAGGACTTGGGTTTCCCCTCGTCCTGCATCTCCGGCTTTACCGGCGATGGATTATCGAGTCGCCCCGATATTCGCATCTTTCGGCGGTGCCGACTTGCCAGTTCTCGAGTTGCCCCGAGCCCCAGCCTGTTCGGTATCGCCGACGATTCGTTGCCCGGGTTGCCCCGAACTTCGAATCCTCCGGCACCGACTGATGGATATCCGAGTTACTTCGGATCACGCACCACCCGGTTCGCCTTGGTTGGATCTCCGAGTTGCCCCGGACATCTTTCCTTGGCTACGGCAATCGACCAATTTCCAGGTTGCCCTAAATCTCGGGTCTCTCACCGTTCGCCGATTCACCGCGCTTCGAGTTGCCCCGAATCTTGGTTCCTCGGCTGACCCGTATCTGCTTCCCCGGGTTGCCCCGTTTCGGCATCTACGGCTGAGTCGATGATGTGTCCCTGGTTGAATCGAACTTTGCATCCTCAGCTTGCGCTGCGGATGAATCTTCGGTGTTCAGTCAGGTCACAACATTCCTGATCTGGCTTCCGGCGTACTCTCAATCCCAATCCTTCAATCTACTATCGACATCGCTGCCGACCGCAAACTTCTAAACTGAAACCAGTACTTACGCTTTCTACCAGGCCGGAGCTGCTGTTCCAATCAGCTACAGAGTCACCAGCTAGTTAGAGACAGTAGGCCCACCCAACCTGTGGATGCAAGTGCAAAACCCTATTGCTTTCTGTGGATTTCACCATTCATGGTGCATTCAGATTAGAATTTTGCCGCCTTAGTATTGATTTCCGGCCTAAATCAAAAAACGGCCTGCGATAAGTGGGTGAATTGCTCAACTAATCCCCGACTTTTTCAACTTATAGCCACGCGACCGTAGCTTATAAGTCTCCGCCAGCGCAAAGGATAAGGCGTGACCTCGCTCACAATCCCGCTTTGCAGTTGGCCGTCAGACCTGTAAAACAATCAACACTGAGCCTTTCTTGACCGAGCCCCCTTGACTCCCTGGAATTGCAGTCCGGCTTTTGCGAGGGCAATCGCATGCAGAACGCAAGACGGCTTCCGCCGACCTGGCTGATGGGCCTCACCAACGCGCCCTTCGGTCTGACCGGAGGCTTCTGTGCAGTCATCATCCCTGAACTCCTCGCCGCCCATGGCATTCCTGCCGGACATGTGGCCACCATCGCCGCCGCTATCCTTTCTCCCGGCTTCTGGATCTTCGCTGTTTCTCCCACGCTCGACGCGTGGCTTAGCCGCCGCACCTATGCACTGATCTTCGGCACGCTTGCCGCGATCGCCGTCGCGTTCACGATCGCGCACCCCGGTCAACCGGCACTGGTCGAAGCGGTGATGATTCCCGGCTTTGCCGCCGCGATGCTCTACCAGGGAGCAGTTGGCGGATGGATGGGCAGCCTCGTCGACAAGCGGGAAGAAAGCCGCCTCGGCATCTGGTTCTCCGTCTCCAACCTCGGAGCCGGCGGACTGATGATGGTGCTCGCCGGCCAACTGATCAGCCGCCTCAGCCCGGCGCAGGCAGGAACCCTGATGGGCATGGCCATCCTGTTCCCGATGCTTCTCTTTCTCGGCATTCCTTCGCCGCCGGCACAGCGCCGCCCTGCCCGCGAAAGCTTCGGCCGATTCAATCGCGAACTCGCCTCGCTTCTCAAACAGCCCCGCGTCCTCATGGCCCTGGCGCTCTTTCTGTTTCCCGCTGCGTCCTTCGCTCTCACCAACGTACTCGGTGGCACTGGCTCCGATTTCTTCGCCAGCGAACGCACCGTAAGTCTCTTCGCGGGGATTGGCTCGTGCGGCGCAGGCATCGTCGGCAGCTTTTTGCTCTTTCCGCTTGCGCGACGATTCCCCCTCCGGCCCCTGTACCTGGCCATCGGCATCATCGGAGCCGTCTTCACCCTCAGCCTCATCACGCTCCCTCGCGCACCCTGGTGCTTCGGCGTAGCCATCACCGGCGAGAATCTCTTTCAGGCCCTCGCCTTCGCCACAGGAAACGCGATCACATTCGAGGTCATAGGACCTAACAATCCCTTCGCCGCCACGCTCTTCACCCTGCTCACTGCCGCCACCAATCTCCCCATCACCTACATGCAATTCCTCGATGGCCGCGGATACGACTGGCACGGGCTTACCGGCACTTTCCTCACCGACGCCACGATTGGCATCGCGGCCTGCCTCCTCCTCGGCTGGATGCTCTTGAGATGGCGGGTTAAGCCAAATTCCGCCACTGAACCACTGGCAGCACTCACAGAGAGCGCCGACTGAGGATTCAAGAGCGCCGCCACGATCGCCTCTGCTGGATCGCCAGAAACACAGCGCAAAACAGCGCTTCGATCCTGAACTGCAGGCGTTCGATTTGCATTCTGGCCACCGAGGGTGTTTCAATCGTAAGCATTGAAACAGGGGTGCTCCACGATGTGGGGCTGAGAAGATACCCTCGAACCCGATCCGGATAATGCCGGCGTGGGAAGCTTTCGAAGCCAGTTCGGCAAACTTCCTCGAATCCCAGCACAGACGCCCTTGTTTCATGAAAGTGGGAACAAGGCATGCGTGCGCGCCAACCTCAGCTGCGACAACTCGACATCGATTCCCTCCTGCGAGAATCGCACCGAGGCGATATCTTCGTTTTTTCCTGCGGCTCCCGACTTGAGAGAGCCTCGCTCTGGTTGATGCTTTCCATCTTCGCCCTCGGCTGCTCCGCCGCATTTGCACAGAGCCCAACTCCCACAAGTCCGGAGGCGCAGAATCCTAACGCTCCGGCGCAGAATCCGGCTGCGAATCCATCCCAGCGGGTGCCCGACCGCGTCACCACAACCGTTGTCGTGCACGGTGAAGTCAAAGACGACTACTTCTCCGATTCCGCCTCAGGCGCCAGTTTGGACAACAGTTCACTGAAAGAGACACCACTCTCCGTCACGAGTGTGACAAGCGCCCTGATGGGCGACCAGGTATCGCGTCTGCTTTCTGACGTTGTCAAAAATGACGCCTCGGTCGGTGAAGACTACGCGCCTGTCGGCTACTACGGCGATTTCCAGATCCGGGGGTTCCCACTTGATCTCGCAACCGGCCTGCAGATCAACGGAATGACCATCGCCGGCGAGCAGGATGTTCCGCTCGAAAACAAGCAGCGCGTCGAGATCGTGAAAGGCATTGCGGGGCTCGAAAGCGGAGTAGCCTCTGCCGGGGGCGTCATCGATTATGCGACGAGAGAGCCACGTCCGGGCGAGCGCCCCACACTCGACCTTGCCACCGATCAACGCGGCACTTCGTATGGATCAACGCAATTTCTGGTGCCTGGATTTCGCGGCAATTCCGGCCTTCTGATCACCACCGCCGGCGAAGATATTCACACCTATGTCGAAGGAGCGAACGGATGGCGCGGCATGGGCGCGGCAGACGGCCGATGGCAACTTGGAGTGAACACGCAACTGATGACGGACTTCGAATATCAACACAAGGTGGAACGCTCAGAGGCCGGATATCAGTTGCTCGGAGGAACGACTGTGCCCGCTCCCGTCTATCCCTCGGTGATGCTGGGCTTCCAGACATGGTCAAAACCGAATACCTTCGATACCCTCAACGCCGGCGCGCGCCTCGATCGCAAGCTCGCTGCAAATTGGAATCTCCACTTCGGTGGCTCCTACAGCCACTCGCTCATCGACGACAACGTAATCTGGCCGTATGGAGCGGCACTCGACGCAAATGGCAACTCGCTTTGCCCCAACGCGCCGCTCTACTTCTTCTGCCCCGATGGCAGCTACGAGATCTACGACTACCGCAGCCCGGGTGAACTCCGCATCGATGCAGTGGGAGAAGCCTTGCTTCTAGGCCACTTCACCACCGGCAAAATCAGCCACGACGTCGTGGGCGGCGGTTCTCTTTTTCACCGCTCTGTGGATCTCTCCCCCACGATCGTTTATGCGCCGCTCGGCGTCGAAAACGTCTACCAGCCGAATATCCCCTACGCTCCGGAAGACCCCTACCAGCAGGCTGGCCCCTCCACGCTTGCCGATTTCAATCATCAGGTCTCGGGCATCGTGCAGGAGCGCGCACACCTTCCCGGCCACGTCGTCGTTCAGGCGGGCGGCCGCTTCGCGCGGGTTACCGATTTTAACTACACCGCTCCTCGCACGATCTGGCTGCCGCAGTATGGCGCCACCTACTCGCCCATAACCAGCCTGACGTTATACGGCAACTACGGAGCGCTGTTATCCCTGGGGCCGCAGGCTCCATGGTGGGTCGATAATGCGAATGTATTTCTGTCTCCCTTCATGACGCGCCAGACCGAAATCGGCGCGAAATACGAGCACACGATTCTCCTGACCGCAGCGCTCTTCCGCATGCGGCAACCCTTCTTCTACCCAAAGCAGATCGCAGGGCCCGACACATTCTGCCCCACCGGGAATCCGGGCGACCTGTGCTTTGAGGCCGAGGGTCACGAAACCCATGATGGCATCGAGTTGAACGCTCAAGGCAAGGCCGCAAACTGGATCCAGCTCAGCGCCTCGGCAGCAGCCATACGCGCAATCTCGAGCAACACCGGCACACCCGCATTCGATAACAAGCAGGTCATCAACGTTCCTCGCTTTCACACGGCCTTGTTTGCCGATGTCCTGGTCCCGCATGCGCGGGGCTTGCACGTGATGCCGGGTTGGGGCTATACCAGCCGCAAGGAAGCCACGCGCGACGACACGGTTAGCGTTGGCGGCTACAACCTGTTCAATCTTGGCGCGCGTTATGCCCCTGGCGGCGAGAATGGGCGCGTCACGTTTCACCTGTACGCCGATAACATTCTCGACAAACGCTACTGGAAAGATACGGGAGCTAGCTACGGCGACACCTTCATCCACCAGGGAGCGCCCACAACGGTCAGACTTTCGGCCAATTACACGTTTTAGCGATAACAACAACGGTAAGGAACCGCATTGAACGAAACAGCAAAAGCGCACGGCTTGGATGGAACCCTGGTCGAGCCAGACTGGCCGCCATTGAAACTCGACGAAGTCCGCACCGTGCTGCAGAGCTTTCCCACTGCCGGCGACCCGATCGAAATCCTGTCCTCCAGCCCGCGCCCCTTTTCAGCAGCAAGCGTGGTCGACACGCGTCTCGGACGAGTATTCATCAAGAGGCATTATCGCTTGGTGCGCGATGCAGAAGGGCTGATGGAAGAGCATCGATTTATGGATCACCTGCGTGCAAACGGAATCGGCGTTCCCCTCGTGTTTGCGACTGTCGCGGGCGATACGGCCGTGGAGATGGACGACTGGACCTACGAAGTACACACTATTCCTGAAGGCATTGACCTGTATGAAGACGCAATCTCGTGGACGCCGTTTCAATCTTTGGATCATGCGCGCTCTGCCGGAGAAATGCTGGCTCACCTCCACATTGCAGCCACTGGTTACGGCACGGCGGCAAGAAGACCTCGCCCGCTGGTTTCAAGTTTCACCATCTTTGCATCGCAAGACGCCCGAGAAGCGCTCAAGCAATTTCTCGCAGCGCGTCCTGTGCTTGAGCAACACCTACAGACTCGCCGTGATTGCGAGGAGGCGCTCTATCTGCTCACGCCGTTCCATGAAGAACTCAAACCACTCCTGCCTTCGCTCCAGCCGTTCTGGACGCACAACGACCTCCACGCCTCCAATCTCTTCTGGAGCGATACCAGCCTATGCGCGCGCGCCACATCCGTCATCGACTTTGGACTAGCCGATCGCACGAATGCCGTCTTTGATCTTGCGCAGGCCATCGAGCGCAACATCGTGGAATGGCTTGTGTTGATGCCCGATCCCGAACGTGGCGAAGAGATCCCGGTACACCTTGACCACCTATGGGCGTTGCTCGATGGGTACGAGCAGGTCAAGCCTCTCAGCTACGCAGAAGCCGCCGCGCTGGCCCCAATGCTAGCGCTCAGTCACGCAGAGTTCGCGCTCACTGAGGCAGACTATTTCCTGGGCGTTTTGCATTCACCCGAAAAAGCTCGTGTGGCAACCAGCGATTATCTCGTGAAACATGCGCAGTGGTTTCGTGGCCCAGGCAGGCAAAAACTCATCGAGCCTCTGCACCGCTGGTCCGAAACGCGTAAGCGCCAGGTGGCGCGCGCATGATCTTGTCAGCAATTGCCCACTATTTCGCCGCGAACTGGGTGGAACTTGCAGGCTTTGTGACCACGGCTGTCGGCATCTGGCTCACCACCAAACGACTGCTCATCTGCTGGCCCGTGGTTCTCACCGCGGACGTGCTTTACCTCATTGTCTTCTATCGCGCCCAGCTCCTTTCGGACGCACTGCTCCAGGTCTTCTTCATCGCCTTCACGCTTTACGGGTGGTGGCACTGGTGGCGCGGAGTGCGCGAAGAAGGCGAGGTACGTGTAGTCCCTCTCGCCCTGCCGAGTCTTCTCATCGCACTGGTGGCAGGCATAGCCGGCAGCTTTGTGCTCGGCGAATTGGCCAAGCGGTTGCACGCGGCCCTGCCCTACCTAGACGCCGCACTCACCAGCTTCAGCCTGGTTGGCAGCTGGTGGCAGGCGCGCAAGCACATCGCCAACTGGTGGCTCTGGATAGTCGTGAACCTGGTGTACATCGGCGAGTACATCTACAAGGACCTATGGATTACAGTCGTGCTCTATGCCGGGCTTGTCGGTCTCGCCATTCTTGGCCTTCGCGACTGGCGGCGCGCTGCGCGAGCGGCTCAAACCGCAGACTGCACGACGTTACGCAACGGTTCTCCGGCCATATAGCGGCGAAGCTCATCGGCTGCGATCTTCAGTGAGCGCCGCGCAAACTCCGGACTCGAGCCACCTACATGCGGCGTGATCAAGAGGTTCGGGCATTTCCACAATGGGTGATCAAGCGGCAACGGTTCCGGATCGGTGACGTCGAGCGCGGCGCGGATCTTCTTGCTTTGCAACGCTGTCACCAGCGCATCTGTATTCACAATCGGTCCGCGTGCTGCATTCACCAGCAGCGCTCCTTGCTGCATCAACGCAAACTGGCGAGCGTCGATCAACCATCGCGTCTCTGACGACGAAGGCAAGATCAGCACAATCACCTGGACTTTCGGGAGCAACGCATCGAGTTCTCCCACCGCATGCACCTTCGGATTCTCCCGTGCCGTTCGCGCAAGCCGGATCAATTCAACGTCAAACGGCTCCAGCATGCGCTCGATCTCCTTGCCAATCGAGCCATAACCGACCAGCAGCACCGTCTTTCCGGTAAGTTCCTCGAGCATCACAGGCGGATAATGGGTCCGCGCATCGCCGGTAATCGCCGCATATTCCGCGCTCGCCTCAAACCGCCGCTTCCAATCCCCCGACCTCTGAATGTCGAGAAATAATGGAATATGCTTCAACATTGTCAGGATCGCGGAAAGTGTCCACTCCGCTGTTGAGATATTGTGAGCCCCGCGCGCATTGCAGATGGTCACATGCGGGCCCATGGCGCCGGGAATCCACTCGGTTCCCGCCATTAGCGAAAGCACAAGTTTCACACCGCGCAGATGGGGAACGATTTGCGTATTCCTTGTTGGATACGGATCGGGAATCCACACCTCGATCTCGACATCGTGATCAAGGTCCCGTGGCAGCCGAATCAACTCGATTCCCGTTGGGAAATCGGCGAGCAGATCGGCCGCTAAATTTGAGGAGTATCCAACACGAAGCATAGAAAATAAAAGAATGCGCAGAATTTCCCTGTCTTTCCTCTATGCTACATGCTGTGTGCTCCAAACCACGACACGAATGTGCCCAATGCATCATGCTATGACTGAGGGGTTGCCCTTTCACGCTTCATGCGATTAACCAGAGCCAAAACCTGGTCGCAACAGGAACTTGCAGTCAAACTGCATGTCGACGGATCCGCCGGCGAGGGCCTGCTGAACTGGGAGCGCAGGCGATTGTTGATCGACGCAACCAAGACCGCTCTCGCCGCAGCTCTCAGTTGTTTGATCGCACTCCAATTCGGTCTCCACGACGGTTACTGGGGCGCCATCAGCGCCATCATCGTCCTTCAATCCAACTTCGGCGCCACCATCTCCGCATCGCGCGATCGCATCCTTGGAACCATGATCGGCGCTGCGTTTGGCTTTGCGTTTTCCCTCTTCGGCGTCCTGCCATGGAACTTCATCCTGGCCGTCTTGTCCGCCATCATCGTGTGCGGTTTGCTGGGCCTTCGAAACAGCTCGCGCCTGGCCGGAGTGACCATCTCGATCGTCATGCTGGTACAGAAAACGGGTCCTCACTGGTTGCTTGCCCTGCACCGTGTCAGCGAGGTTTTCCTCGGAATCATAGTGGCCATCATCGTTTCAACCCTGGTCTTTCCCGATCGTGCCCGACTGCGATTGCGCGATGGATTAGCCCAGGAATTCCTCGTGCTCAATGCGTTCTTCGAAGCCATCCTGCAAGGCTTTCGCGGACACCCGGCCGAGAACCTCGCAGAGCTGCGCGACGATGTCCTAGCCATGCTGCGCGGCAACAATGCACTTCTGGATGCGTCGCGCAACGAGCCCTCCGGAGGACCCGGATGGCGGGAGGGCCTGGGCACGCTGGCGCAGTTTGGCCGAACAATCTTTGATGCGCTGGTAGCGCTCGAGCTTGCGGTCAGGGAGAGCCACGAAGATAATTACGCACAGCAACTGGAACCCGAGTTGGGCCACCTCGCAGCGGATATTGAATCAGGATTTCAGTATGTTGCGAAATGCATTCATGGCTGGCGATTTCACGTCCCGCCGCCAAACATCAATCTTGAGGAAGACATCGCGCAACTCGAAGACCGCATGGCCAAAGTGCGGCATACAAGTTCAACTTTTTCGCAGGCTGAGATCCTGCGCGCTTACGCAGTTCAGCTGCACCTGAAGCAGATCGCTCGCCTGTTGCGCTCGTCGCGCGTAGAAACCAGCCGTGCCATCGGCGAAGCGCAGGTTAGCGAAACCTAGCCAAGAAACTTCCGCAGCGCTTCCGCGCAATCCTCGATCTCCTTGAGGGTGATCGCATAACCAAACCGCAGATGCCCTTCGCCCTGTGCGCCAAACACCGATCCTGGGATGGTAGCGATGTGAGCTTTTTCAAGAAGAATCTGTGCCGCTGTGCGGCTGATCTTGTGAATCTTCTCGACATTCGGGAATGCATAGAAGGCCCCTGCAGGCGGCTCGCACGTAAGACCGACCTCGTTCAGGACCCCCACGAGCAGATCCCGGCGCTTGCGATATTCCTCGCGATGCGCGGCGATCTCAGCCTCCGGCGTCTGGAGTGCGTGGATCATTGCCTGCTGCACGAAGGTAGTCACGCCGTTTGTCGAGTAGAGAACAATCTTGCGCAGCGCGGTCATGAAAGGTTCTTTCGCCACCGCGTATCCTGCGCGCCATCCCGTCATTGCATACGTCTTCGAAAAAGTGAAGCACGTGATGGTGCGCTCTGCCATTCCCGGCAGAGACGCAATCGAAACATGCTTACCCTCATATACAAGGTCCTCGTACGCTTCGTCGGCGATCACGATCAGGTCTCGCTCGCGGGCGAACGACGCCACTTCCTCTGCTTCCGCTCGCGTGAAGACCAACCCGCTCGGGTTCTGCGGGGTGTTGTAGTAGATGGCCCGTGTCTTCGGTGTTGAAAATTGCTCCAGCGTTTTGCGAATGCCGTTACGACGCGCCGTGATGGTTGGCACCAGCAGCGGACGCGCCTGCGCTCCGGTTACAAGGTCACCAATGGGCGTCCAGTACGGCGAGAAAACCAACGCATCGTCGCCCGGATCAAGCACACTTTGGAAGGCCCCATACAAGGCTTGCGAACCTCCAACCGTCGCAATCACCTCATCAGTGGTGGCATTGATTCCATTTTTCGCGGCAAGTTTCTCCACCAGTGCCTTGCGCAACGGCAACACACCAGACGACGGAGCGTAATGCGTATAGTTCTCCACCAGCGCCTTCATCGCCGCATATTTGATCGCCTCCGGGGTCTCAAAATAAGGCTCGCCGCCATGCAGCGAGTGCACCTGCAGACCCTCTGCCCGCATTTCCATGACCTTATTGCGAATCTGCACGATGTCAGAGAATCCAACCTCATCGAGGCGCTTGGCCAGGCGGATCCCACTCGGTTTCGTCATGGTCTACGGTCTTCCTTTCGCGCATTTCAAGTACAGGTGTTCCCAGAATATCTGATGAGCTGAAGCGTCCTGCAGAATGTGAGATTCCGAGGGTGTTGGTTTCGAGCTCAAACGGGGAGCAGGTTTGTATAGACCGCCATACCCACTACGGCATCCACTCCCATCGCATCAAGCTCATCGATTTCCTGCTGGCTTCGGATTCCGCCAGCGACGATGAGCTGACGCGCGGTCAATCCACGCAGGCGCACGGCCGCATCTATCGGGAAACCCTGCATCAAACCCTCGCCATCCACATGGGTGTACAGGTAGCCCACCACATAGGGATCAAGCTGCGGAATCGCCTCGTCCGGAGTCAACGCCACCTGCGCCTTCCAGCCCTTTACCGTAATACGTCCATTCTTGGTGTCGATTCCTGCAACCACTCGCTCCACCCCCACTGCCCCTGCAAGTGTTGATGCAACATCCACATTTACTTTCCCGTCCTCTGAAAATAACGCCGATCCGACAATGACCCGCTGCGCGCCAGCATCCAACACCTCTCGTGCGCGCTCGGCCGAACGGATTCCTCCACCTACCTGGCACGGAAGTCGACGCGCGATCTGCGCGACCAGCGCGGAATTATCGCCCTGACGCATCGCTGCATCCAGGTCAATCAGTTGCACCAGAGGGAAACGTGAAAACCGCTCAATCCAGTATTCGAAATCGTCAAAAGAGAGACGCAACTTTTCGCCCTGCACCAGTTGCACAATTCGGCCGCCCATCAGATCGATTGAAGGAATCAGCATGGTAGCCTCACTGGAACACCTGCGGCGACCAGTTCCTCCTTAAGAGACCGCGCACTCGACACGCCGAAGTGAAAGATGCTCGCTGCAAGCGCAGCGTCCGCCTTCCCCCTCGAAAAGACATCGGCAAAGTGCGCCACGGTTCCCGCCCCTCCCGAGGCGATCACCGGAATGTTGACCGATTCGCTGACGGCCGCCGTCAGTTCGCAGTCGAATCCGGCCCGCGTACCATCCGCATCCATCGACGTAAGCAGAATCTCCCCTGCGCCCCGTGCCTCAGCCTCAAGCGCCCATTCGACAACGCGCCGGCCCGCGAGCTTGCGTCCACCCTGCACAAATACCTGAGCGTCGCGCACTGGGTCCTCGGCTTCCGGATCGCGCCTTGCATCAATCGCAACCACCACGGCCTGCGCACCAAAACTGCGGCCAATCGCGGTGATGAGCATGGGATCGGCAAGTGCCGCCGAGTTGATGCTTATCTTGTCCGCACCCGCTTCGAATACCTGCTCCGCCTCCTCAGCGCTGCGAATTCCTCCACCCACGGTGAACGGAACAAACAGCTCCCGCGCCGTGCGCCGAACCGTCTCCAGCAGCGTCTGCCGCCCCTCATGGGTCGCCGTAATATCGAGGAGCACAATTTCGTCGGCACCTTCGCGCGCATGCCGGAACGCCAACGCGGCTGGATCGCCGGCATCCACGATGTCCACAAACTGAACGCCCTTGACGACGCGACCGGCATGGACATCCAGACACGCAATGATGCGCTTGGTCAGCATGTCCACTCCAGAAAATTGCGCAGGATCTTCAACCCCGTCTCTCCGGATTTTTCAGGATGGAATTGAACGGCCATCACGTTGCCGCTCTCCACTGCGGCGGCAAAGGGCTCAATGTATTGAGCGATGCCAACGGTGTGAGTCGTAACGGGAGCCTTATAGGAGTGCGTAAAGTAAACGAAATCGCCCGGCTCAACCCCTGCAAGAAGCCGCGAACCTGAGTTAGTCTCCAAGGAATTCCAACCCACATGAGGAACTTTTTCGTTGCATTCCGGAAAACGCGAGCATGATTCTTTGAAGTACGCGAGTCCCGGCTGATCGGCAGCTTCGGTCGAGCCCGCATACAGCCACTGCATCCCCACACAAATCCCAAGAAACGGAACTCCGAGCGAAATCGCTGTGCGAATTGCATCGGTCATGCCGGTCGAATCGAGGCGCGCAGTAGCGGCAAAATGCCCCACGCCCGGAAGGACAATCCGCTCCGCAGACTCAATGAGCGATACATCCGAGTCTTTCACGACCGGCTCCGCACCCAGATGCCGCAGAGCCTTGAGCACCGATGTCAGGTTCCCGGCCTTGTAGTCGATGACCGTCACCCGCATAAGTCCTCCGCAGGCCCCGGCGATCGGCGGGATCCCATCGGGTGGCTCGCTGGGGTGGTCATAAGAGTCCCTTCGTGCTCGGCAACATCTCGCCCAGTTGCTTATCGCGTGAACAGGCCACGCGCAGTGCGCGTGCAAAAGCCTTGAAGATGGCCTCAATCTTGTGATGATTGGAACGGCCATACATTGTCTTCACGTGCACATTCGCCCGCGCGCCACGCGCAAAACCCTCGAAGAAGTCCGTGACCAGTTCCGTCTGCAAATCGCCGACGAGCCGCGTTCGCACCTTGGTGTCCACCGCATACGCGGCCCGCCCGCTCAGATCCACCGCAGCGATGGCCAGGGTTTCGTCCATCGGCATCACAAAGTAGCCCGCACGCAGAATCCCGCGCTTGTCGCCCAGTGCGCGATCGAACGCCTCGCCCAGAGCGATCCCCACATCCTCCACGGTGTGATGCTGATCAACATCGAGATCACCCTTGCACGTGAGTTCCAGATCAAACGCGCCATGGCGGGTAAACAACTCAAGCATGTGATCGAAAAATCGGATGCCGGTGGAAATCTTGTACTGCCCCTTGCCTTCAAGGGTGAGATCAATGGCAATGCGCGTCTCATTCGTGTCGCGCACAACCGCTCCCCTGCGAACCGACTTCCCACTCGATTTCTTCTGCAGCTTAATCGCCATATCATCCGTCCTTATTGCCGCGGAGTGCTTCCAGCGTTTTATTCAATACGCCAATGGCTTCGCGCATCTGCTCCCGCGTGCCAATTGTGATGCGAACACATCCGTCGCAGCCGGGATCACTCGACCGGTCGCGCACGAGCACCCCGCCAGCGGACATCAGCCGAACAAACTCAGCATGCCTCGCTCCAATATCCACCAGAATAAAATTCGCACGACTGGGCCAGCGACAAATGCCCGCTGTATCGAGGGCGATTTCAAACTCCGCGCGAGCGGTCAGCACCTCGCCGACATACCAATCCAGATACGCGGAATCTTCAAGGGCCGGCGGTAGACAAGCCAGCGCCAGCGAGTTAACGCTGTAGGGCGAGAGCACGCGCCGAATCCACCGCATCAACTCAATCGGTCCGGCCAGCACTCCCAGCCGCAGTCCCGCAAGCCCATATGCTTTCGAAAATGTCCGCGCAATCATCACGTTCGGCAGGGTATCGATCAGGTCGATAACCGTCTCACCGTAGAAGTGAAAATACGCCTCATCCACCAGCATCACCGCCTGCGGAGCGCGCTGCGCGAGTTCAACAATCTGCTCTCGTGTCGCAATCGATCCCGAAGGGCTGTTGGGGTTTGCAATGGCGACAATTTTCGTGCGCGGAGTGATTGCACTGACAAGTCTCTCAAATGGAAATTTGAGATCATCACCGGCCTGCACCGTTACCACGCGAGCATCCGTCGCCGACGCATAGACCTCGTACATCGTGTAGGTAGGAACCGGCAAGAGCAGTTCGTCGCCTACATCGAGGAACGTCGCGAATAGAACATGAATGGCTTCGTCTACACCGTTCGTGAGAGCGACCTGCTCCGGCGCAACTGAAAGATGTTTCGCCACAATGCGCTCCACGGGCGCTCGTTCCGGATACCGCGTCAGATCACCAGCGGAAATGCGTCCAAGAGCCTCCCGCACCCTGGGCGAGCAGGCAATCGTGTTTTCGTTGAAGTCGAGCCGCATCGCGTCGCGATTCCCCAGCGGCGGGTGATACTCCTTCATCGCCTGAACACGCACACGCGGAATCGGTGGAACCACTGGCGCAGACTTATGCACGGGTCCTCCTTTCGCGGACGCTGAGCCGACGCGGATGCCGTGAAATCTTGCGCAATCGCACGCGTATCGCTTCCGCGTGGGCGGTTAATCCTTCCGACTCGGCCAGCAGCACCGCTCGAGGTCCCAGCGCGCGAATTCCTTGCGGTCCGTATTCCTGCACGGTCACCAACTTCACGAAATCATTCACGCTCAATCCGCCGCGCACCCTCGCCATTCCGCCCGTAGGCAAAGTGTGGTTCGGCCCCGAAATATAGTCGCCCATGGGCTGCGCAGACCATCCCCCCACAAACACCGAGCCGGCATTTAACACCCAGGTCAGATCCTTGGCCGAATCGACGGTCAGATGCTCAGGCGCGAGACGGTTTGTGATCGCGCGTGCTTCCTGGGTGTCAGCTGCCACAATCGCGATGCCGTTTCGAGACAGAGCTTCTCGAGCGACGGCATTGTCACGGCTTTGCACCCTGGCTTCCCTAATTACCTGACTCGCGAGTTCGCTTCGCGTCGTCACGAGTATCGCAAGTGCCTCCGGATCGTGCTCAGCCTGCGCCACAAGATCTGCGGCAATCTCCGCCGGATCCCCACGCTCGCTGGTCACCACAATCTCAGTAGGACCGGCCAGCATGTCGATCGCGCAATCAAATGCCACGAGCCGCTTAGCCGCGGTGACGTAGAGGTTTCCCGGACCAACAATTTTATCCACCCGCGCGATCGTCGCCGTACCGTAAGCCAGCGCGGCAATTGCGTGTGCTCCGCCGACGCGATAAAACTCCGTGATACCGAGCAAATGTGCCGCCGCAAGAGTCTCCGGCGCAGGCTTCGGCGAAACTACTACGATCCGCTCAACCCCCGCCACCTGCGCGGGAATCGCAGTCATCAGAAGCGTCGAAGGAAGTGGATGGCGTCCGCTGGGCACATAGCAACCCACCGACCCGATCGGGCGCACAAGCTGACCAACCGTCAGCCCTGTCGTCGAATTCCTGCTCCATGATCTGGGAAGCTGCCGCCTGGCAAACGCCCGAATCTGAGCCGCCGCCTTCTTGAGTGCATCGCGAAGCGCCGGGTCAATGGCATCCCATGCCTCGACCATCTCCTGCGGCTCAATCCTCAACCGCGCTGCATCTTCAAGCCCGTCGAATTTTCCAGCGTAGCGAAACAACGCGCGATCGCCGCCGCGCCGTACGCCGTCAACAATGCGCTTCACCACGGGCAGCACCGAATCGAGCGCCGTACCACTCCGACTTTCGAGAGCGGCAAGAACTGCGGATGTATCGCGTGCTCCTCGCCCTCGGGTTCGAATTACCTTCATCGCTCTCGTCCAGTCTCTTTCTAAAGCACGACTTTATTCAGCGGATACTCGACGATCCCGGTTGCGCGCGCAGCTTTCAGTTTGGGAATCACATCGCGCGCCACGCGCTCTTCCACAATCGTGTTCACAGCCACCCACTCCGAGTCGCTCAACTGCGAGATCGTTGGTGAATTCAGCGCAGGCAATACCCCAAGCACGCCTTCCAGATCGGCGCGCTTCACGTTGAGCATCAGGCCAACCTGCGACTGCGCATCAATCGCTCCACGCAACATTAAAGCAAGCTGGTCAATCTTCTCCCGCTTCCACGGGTCCGCCAGCGTAGCCTTGCCTGCGATCAGATGCGTTTCGCTCTCCATTACGGTGTCGATGATTTTCAGGTGATTGGCCTTCAGCGAGCTGCCCGTCTCCGTCACTTCGACAATCGCGTCGGCAAGCGTCGGCGGCTTCACCTCGGTGGCTCCCCAGCTAAATTCCACCTTCACATTCACACCTTTCTGGGCGAAGTATCTCTTCGTCACTTCGACTAATTCGGTAGCAATGATTTTGCCATCGAGGTCTTCGGCCCGCTGAAACCCGCTCGCTTCCGGCACCGCAAGCACCCAGCGCACCTTACGGCGGCTCTGCTTGGCATACGTCAAAGTCGTCACGCTGGTGACCTCCAGGCCGCTTTCCACGACCCAATCAATACCCGTGAGCCCGGCGTCGAGCACGCCATGTTCGACATAACGCGCCATCTCCTGAGCGCGAATCAGCATGCACTCAATCTCTGCATCATCAATTGATGGGAAATAGGATCGCCCATCGGCGTAGATGTTCCATCCCGCGCGTTTGAAGAGGGCAATCGTCGAATCCTGGAGGCTGCCTTTGGGAAGCCCTAGCCGCAGTTTGTTAGCCACGTGCCACCTCCACCGCATTTGAAAAGGCCAGCGGCTTAGTGAAGCAGCTCACGGTGCCCTCGTGGCAAACCAGACCGTCGCCCTCTACAACCACCCTGAACAGCAAGGCGTCGTTGTCGCAGTCAGTTGCGGCCGAAACAACGCGCAGGCGATTGCCACTCGTCTCGCCCTTCATCCACAGCTTTTGCCTCGTGCGGCTCCAGAAGGTTACAAAACCTGTCTCCAGGGTTTTGGCGTAGCTGGCGTCGTTAAGAAAGCCGAGCATCAACACCTCGCCCGTTTGTGCATCCTGCACGATACCGGCCACCAGGCCGTCCATCTTCTCAAAATCAATTTTTGGTTGTGTGCTCATTGTCTTTCCTGAACTACGGTGAATTCTGCTGCAAAATCAAAAGCCCGCCGGCTTCTGTGCCGGCGGGCTTTGGGTTCTTCGATCTCTCTGGCCGTCTAGTTCAGGCCATGGCAGTCCGCCAGCATGGATGTCCCATGATGGTGGTGATGACCGTGATGGCGGCTGCTGTGCATCTATTTAGAAAATAAGGGAAACGCGACCACGTGTCAACCTTGGGTGTCCTGCATGAGAGAGGTTTGAGCCCCGCTTATCTGTTTTGCGCGAGCGTGGCGGCGCCCGGATCAGCTTGCTTTTCGGGCTCCCGCAACATCTCAAGCAGCTTCTGATACAGGCGATTTCGCAGTTCAAACCGCTCCGACGCACGCGTCACATAGCGAACCAGAACCTCGATTCCGGAAGCAGAGGGCCGAAGATTCTCGACCGCCGTGGCGCTAAATCGGCTGAGGCTGGTGCCGTGCGCACCGCGTTTCCACTCCTGCTCGGCGAGATTCGCATTCTTTTCTGTCTCCGCCAAAACAACCTTTTGAATGCGATCGAGCCATTCATGGATATTGTCAGACGCCGGAAGGTTGAGAGTAATCTCATCCCACATCCATTGCCCGCTCGTGGAAAAGTTGAAGTACTGGCCGCGGATGGCAAACCCGTTCATGAAGGTAATCCTGCGCCCCGTCGGCAAGCCCCTGTCAGCAAGCGTCCCGGTCTCAAGCAGCGTGGTACTGAACAATCTCACTTCAATCACTTCACCGCCCACTCCATTAATCTCGACCCAATCACCCACGTGAATGCCATTCTTGCCGATCAGCACGAACCAGCCAAGGAACGCGATGATGAAGTCCTGCAGTGCAATGGTGAGCGCAGCCGTAGCCAGGCCAAGGATGGTCGGCGTCTCTTTCGGCGAACCAAAAATCACCAGCAGGATCAGTACTACTCCGATGACCTGAATCGCGAGGACCAGAATGCTGCGCATGGTCTGTGAACGCCGCCGGTCAAGCGCCGGATTGTCCATCAGCCGGCGCACAAGGGCATCGCAAAGAACCATGCAAATGCAGATGAAAGTGATCAGCGCCAACGATTGCAGAATGAGATGCAACACAATGCGATGCTGCAACTGCACCTGCGCCGCCCATTTGCCGTATACAGTTGCCAGTTGTTGCTTGGTCTGAATGCGATCGTCGTAGATGCTTAATATCTGGCGCTGTGCGGCTCTGTCTTTGATGAGGGCCAGCCTGGCCGAGTGATCAGCCCCCGAGGGCGAAGCGGCAAGCGCCCCTGCGTTCGCCTTCGCTTCAAGAGCATTGTGAGCAAGCGTGATTGCCTGAATGTCGGCCTGCGTTTGCTGAATCGCCTGCTGGAGCAACTGAGAGCGGCTCCTCTGGGCAAACCATGCCTGTACGCGGCTGGCCATGGTCCCTTCACGACGCGCTGAAACCACTGCGATGTCGCCGCCGGCCTGGACCTGCTTGTCATACGCCTGCATCGCCGCTTCGTGCGCGGCTAACTCTGCTTGAATCTGGGCCGTCTGGTCGCCGGTCGTGCGATCGAGATCCTGTTGTGCATCGGCCAGTTCATCCGTATCCAGCCCGAGTTGCGCTTTGGCAACATCCAGGTCTCCGTTGTCCACTGGAGCCGGCGCACCATTCTTCGCCTCGTTGGAGGGGGAACTTAACTGCTGCGTAATGTTCTGTACCTGCGCCTGATCCTGCTTGATCAGTTGCTGAAGCTGCGCCACCTTTTGCGAAAGCGCCAGGGCATCGCCTGACAGCGTTGTGTGTTGCGCCTGGAGCATGGCCTGGCGCAGCGCGGACGCGAAGGCCCGGTCCACATCGTGGTCGGCAAGGCGCTGGGCGTCGTGCGCGAACTCTTTCTCTTCGGCGGTAACCGCCAAAGGAGCAAGAGCCTCGGCGGTTTGCCAGGGGCTTAAATCGACAATCGTCTTTTTGCTGGCGCTGGCGCCGATTCCGGTTCTTTGGTTATTCAGAAAGGAGAAATTCGCCATCGCGCCGCGAGTCAACCACGCAAACACCAGGCACGCGGCGAGAGCCATTAACAGAACAAACAGGATCACAAGCCTGGTGCTGCCAAGAATTCTGCTGCGCAGGCTGCGCACGGGGGATGGAACGATTGGAGCAATCGGGGGAATTGCCATGTGTCTATTTTTGCAGGAAACGGGCTCTCCAGTCTCCTACTTTCAGCGCTTTGCAGCCAACGGCTTACCATTCGATCGCCCGATGGAAGAGAATAGGCCTGTGAGATTGCAACTGTCCTTTGGAATCCTTGCCGTCGCGCTAAGTTGCGCGCTTACGTCCGCAATGGCAGTTCCCGGACACCAATCGGCTGTCGCCCAGGCTGGCTCCCACACCATCCCCGCGCCGGACGACCGCGTCGATATCAACTCAGCAAGTCTCGATCAGCTCATGAAGGTGCCCGGCATGTCACGCACGTGGGCCGCACGCATCATTCATTACCGGCCCTATCGCGCAAAAAACGACCTCATCGATCGAGGCGTCGTCACGGGTCAAGTGTACGACCGCATCAGGGATTACATTATCGCGCATCGCGCAAAGCCCTGACACTCTAGACCGCCTCCTCCGGGTGATCGTCTCCACGCCGCAGCAGGCGGCTCAGGAGTACATATAAAACGGGAATGAACACCAGGTTCAGCACCGTGGAAAACAGCATGCCGCCAACGATTGTTGTGCCCACCGAGCGCCTGCCCAATGCACCCGCACCGGTTGCGAACACGAGAGGGAGGACGCCAAGGATGAACGCGAAGGATGTCATCAAAATCGGTCGAAGCCGCAGTTCCGCGGCCTCAATTGCGGCATCCGCAATTGAGCGGCCTTTGCGGCGCAGCTGCTCAGCGAACTCAACAATCAGAATTGAGTTCTTGGCCGACAAACCGATCAGCATCACCAAGCCGATCTGGCAGTAGACATCATTCGAAAGACCGCGCAGCGATACCAAACCCAGCGCACCAAGCACCGCCATCGGTACGGCCAGCAGGATGATGAAGGGAAGCGCAAAACTCTCATATTGCGCCGACAATGTTAGATACACCACCAGGATGCCAAGGCCGAAGATCAGCAACGCGCGGCCGCTCGATTCAATTTCATCCAGCGTCAGTCCCGTCCATTCGTAACGCATGCCGGGCATCATGTTCTGCTTGGCCAGATCCTCCATACCCGTGATTCCCTGCCCCGAACTGTATCCTGGCGCGGGGGAGCCATCGATCTCCACTGCACGAAACAGGTTATAGTGCGTAATCACCGGCGGACCGGAACTCTCCGTCACTGTTGCGAGGTTATCCAGGGGGATCATTTGCCCAGGATCGGACCGGACATAGAAATTGTGCAGATCCTTCGAGGTCATGCGGTACTGCTGGTCGGCCTGCGCAAACACTCGATAGGTGCGGTTGTTGAAATCAAAATCGTTCACGTACTGCGATCCCATGAACACGCCCAGGGCGTTGGTGATTTGCGAAAGCGGAACGTTCATCGCCTTCGCCTTCTCACGATCGATAGTTACAAGCACCTGTGGGTCATTTGCCGAAAACGTGGTTATGAGACCAGTAATGTCTTTGCGCGCACGCCCTGCTCCAACAATCTGGTGCGCTACGCGATCGAGATCGGTGATCGTGTTCACGCCCGTATCCTGCAGCATGAATTGGAAACCGCCGTAGCTGCCGACGCCCTGCACCGCTGGCGGCTGAATGACGGCAACGAGGCCTCCATTGGGCTGAAACAGGAAGGCACTGAGTTTCGGACTAAGATCCGCGACAATATCGGCGGCCGAGTGGCCTGCTCCTCGACGATCCTTGGCCGGCTTCGTGCTGATAAACATCAACCCGGCATTTGAAGCGTTCCCCGTGAAGCTGAAGCCCATGATCGAGAAGGCGCCGACGATATCTTTGTTCGAATAAATAGCTGCCTGCGCGCGATCGGCAAGAGCCGTCGTGTAGGCCAAGGAAGAACCCGGCGGGGCCTGCACGATTCCGATCAGATATCCCTGATCTTCCTGCGGAATAAAGCCGGTGGGAACCCGGTTATAGATCCAGACTGTTGCGCCGAGACCGACGAAGAAGACCAGCAACAATACATACCGCAGCTGCAGCGCGACATGGATGATCTTCGCGTACGTCTTGCCAAGCCACGTCACGAACCCATCGGCGCCATGAACAAAAGCGGCAAATAAACGTGAAACCGGTCGGATATGCAAGAAGTCGAGTTGCTGCGGCCGCGCCTCTTCCCCGCGCAGAAACATCGCCGACAATGCCGGTGATAGGGTTAAGGCATTGAACGCGGAGATCGCGATCGAAAACGCAATCGTTAACGAAAACTGTCGATAAAGAATGCCCGTCGTCCCTGGAAAGAATGACACCGGTACAAACACAGCGACCAGCACCAGCGACGTCGCAATCACCGCGCTCGTAACCTCGCTCATGGCGCGCGAAGCTGCCTCGTGCGGGTTCGAGTGCTCCAATGCGATGTGGCGTTGCACGTTCTCAATCACCACGATTGCGTCGTCTACCACAAGCCCGGTCGCCAACGTGATTCCAAAGAGCGTCAACGAATTGATGGAAAAGTTGAAGACCCGAATAAACGCAAACGTTCCAATCAACGAAACCGGAATCGTAACCGCGGGTATGATCGTCGCGCGCCAGTCCAGCAGGAACAGGAAGATCACGAGAATGACGATTCCGACGGCTTCCGCCAGCGTGACGAGCACTTCGCGGATCGAATCCCCTACAACGGTTGTTGAATCAAATGCAACCGCATATTGAAGGCCGGGCGGGAAGCTTTTTGACAGGTCTTTCAACACAGCCTTCGCCTTGGTGTCTACATCAAGCGCATTCGCGTTCGAGAGCTGGATCACGCCAATACCCTGAGCGGTGTGGCCGTTATACTCGAGCATCGAGCTGTAGTCTTCGGCGCCGACCTCCGCGTGGCCGACGCTCCCCAGCAGGATCAGCCCATTGGCCGTACTTTTCAGGATGATATTGTTGAACTCCTGGGGGCTCGAAAGCCTTCCCACCACGCGCACCGGGATCTGAAATGCCTGCTTGCTCTGCGATGGCGGTTGCCCCAGCTGCCCCGCGGGAATCTCGACGTTTTGCTCCAGAAGCGCGTTGATCACGTCCGTCGCGGTGAGGCCATTCACAGCGAGCTTCAACGGATCAAGCCACACACGCATGGCATACTTGCGCTCACCGAAAATATTTACATCGCCCACACCCTGCACCCGCTTCAGGGCGTCTTTAACGTACACATCCAGGTAGTTGGAAATGAACTCGTTGGAATAACGGCCATCGAGCGTATAAAAGCCGGCGCCAAACACGAAATTGGTGTTGGCCTTGCTGATACTGACGCCGGTTGCGTTCACCGCGGCTGGCAAGCGACCCGTAACACTGGCTACGCGGTTCTGCACGTCGACCGCCGCGATATCGAGGCTGTAGCCGGTCTGAAATGTGGCTGTAATCTGGCTGGTTCCGCTATTGGTGCTGGAGGAGCGGAGGTAGCGCATTCCCTCCACGCCATTGATCGCTTCTTCCAGCGGAATCGTGACTGCTTTCTCCACGGTGTCGGCATTCGCACCTACGTAGTTGCAGACCACATTCACTTGCGGCGGCGCGAGCGTCGGATACATCGCGACCGGCAGGTTGGGAATGCAAACAGCGCCAGCCAGAATAATCAGCAGTGCACAAACGGTAGCAAAGACTGGCCTATGAATAAAAAAATCAACAAACAAGATGAGCCCTCTTTCGTGGTGTCCTCGGCAGCGCCGTCAGGCGCAACACGGCATGCGATGGAACTGCTCAGCCGGGAATGGGAGACACTGGCATTCCGTTCACCAGGAATTGCGTGCTCGAAACTACTACCTGGTCTCCGGGGTTCAGGCCCGAGGTTATGGCGTATGCGTTCTCCACGGTGTCACCCAGGGTGACGGCGGTCTGCGCCGCGATGAACTGCCCATTCGGCTGCTTCTGCGCGATGAACACAAACGTCTGCCCGCCCTGCCGCGTCACCGCCAGCACCGGAACAACTGCCATCGGCTTGGTACTCCAGATCACGCGAGCCTTGATCAACTGCGCATTGCGCGTGATATCCGGCGTGGCGTGCACCGGAGCTTTCGCGAGGATGCCCTGCAGATTCGGATCCACCTGCGGCGACAAGAAATCGATCCTGGACTTTTCAAGCAGTTTGCCGCTCGTATCAAACAGTTCCACGTCGAGCCCAATGCGCGCTTGGCTCGACCGGTCCGTCGGAATGTAGATGTACGCCTCGAGATCCCCGGGCTGGTCCACTGTCGTTAGAACGGTCGTGGGCGAGATCAAGGGAGAAACGTAATCCCCCAAATGAACGGGAATGTCGCCTACCACGCCGTCAAATGGTGCGCGGACGGTGTAGTAACCCAGGGTTTCTTCCTGCATGTTGCGCGTTTGCAGTGCAGCTTCGTAGTCAGCCTTGGCATTGTCGTAGGCCTGCTGCGCCTGGTCCAGCGCATCCCGGCTGGTCACCCCCGCTGCAAACAATTTCTTCTGACGGTCCAGCTCGATCGTGTCGTAGTCAAAAAGAGCCTTCTTTTGTCGCTCCGTCGCGCCCTGCGAAGCCACCGTCGCCTGCTGCTGCCGCGGATCGATCTCCATCAGCACCTGGCCGGCCTTCACGCGTTCGCCACTGTGCACCAGGATCTTGGTAAGGAGTCCGCTCACCTGGGGCAGAATCGTTGCCGACCGGCGCGACTTGATCGTCGCCATGTACTCGCTGCTTTGCGCTACCGGTTGCAGCGAAACCGCCACCGTCTTCACCGGCATGGCCTGCATCCCTGCTCCCGCCGGTGGGGCCTTCTGCGTTGCCTGTTGGCACCCGATTGCAGCCAAGCCCATCAGCAATGCGCTGCTGGCACTAAAAATGCGTCTCAAAATAAAGCCCCTAACTGGTCCCCAGTATCACTCTCGGGAAAAATGGAGTACGAAATGCAGGATTCATGTTACAACCCGACCGCTGTCGGTCCCTGTGATCCCGCGCAATAAACGAGGACTTTCTTCGGATGAGAACTGCTTGGTTTTCTCTGCTTTAGTCGATGCATGGAATCAGGCGATTGTCGCAAAAAATCGCCTCCGGGACACGAGGCTTGTTGCCACCCGGATTCTTGTGACGTTAACCGCGCTCTCTTTGCCATGCGGACGGATTGAAGCCCGTCCGGCGGCCAGAGGCATCTGCAGACTCTGCGCGCTTCAGGCGATCCATCACCTCGTACGCTAGCCGAGTCGCCATCCCTTGGCCCCGCATTCATAGAAAGAGAACCGAAGTATCCCCACGGGCAAGGAAGATTGGAAGGTCTCGGAAAACCCATGAGCCCTCCGCGCGCAGCATCTTCTTAGGAGGCCGCTGTTTTGACAGGGCAGGAGCGGGTTGGTACCCTTCTTAAGGGCGCATTCCGGCCGTTCTGACCGTCTTTCTGCCCTTTCTTCAGCGTCCCCGTCGTCTAGCCCGGCCTAGGACACCGCCCTTTCACGGCGATAACACGGGTTCAAATCCCGTCGGGGACGCCAATCACATCAACAAGTTAGAGGCGGCAGCGTCATCACCGCCACTTTCCGGTGACTCTGCGGTGACTAACTGAGTCTCACCGGGGAAATTTGCGGGGAGTACTTCGCGCATCATTACGCTGTCCAGCTTGCCCATCGACGCCGCCATGTAATCGGGCGATAGGTGCGCATACCGCTGCGTCATGCGAGGTGTCTTGTGTCCGAGTATCTGGCCTACTGCGTACAAGCTCGCGCCTTCCACCCATTCTTGGTTTCGCGCAGGTAGAGTCGCCGGTTTCTAAAGTCCACGTCCATCCAACGGAGCGCAAGCATTTCTCCGCGCCGGACCCCGGTACAGGCGGCAAAGGCCATCGGCGCGCGCATCCATTCGGGAGCAGACTCAAGAGCGGCCTTCAATTCGCCCGGAGTCAGATAGCGCGTTTTTCCGGGCAGGAGTTGCGGGAGCCGTGCTCCAGCCGCCGGGTTCGTGTTCAGCTCGCCCCACTCGACAGCTAATTTCAAGCAATGCTTGAGGACACTGATTTCCTTAACCACCGTTCCCGGCTTCATCTCGTCCCCATCGGAACGAGTTTCGATGTACTCGGCAACTGTGCGCTTGTCGATCTGCCGCGCGAGCAGTGGCAAGCGGGCTTTTAGCGTGCCCAGGATACCGCCTAGCCGTGCATATGTCGTGGAGCGTATGCGCGCCTTCTGGTGCCGTTTATAGCGCTCGAAAAGGGATTCCGTCGAAATTTCGCTTGCCGGGCGAACTCCGAGCGTTTCCGCGATTTCTTCTTTGGTCTTGATTCGTCGCAATGCCTCCGTCGCCTGTTGTCGAGTATAGGCCGCGACCTTCTTTCGGACTCGTTGGCCGGTCGCATCCATGTAGGAAACCCACCAGCCCCCCCGATCCTTGCGGTAATACACTCCATCACGTCCCTTAGCCTTTGGCATTCGCTCTCCTCTCGATCTCCTTTTCGATGTCATCAGCGTGTTGAGTGACCCATCTGCCAGTGATGCGGGGAAAACAGTTCTTCCGTTCCTTTCCCATAAGTACTGCAATGTCCGCGGTTCGACGATTGACCTGCCCGGCGACCCACTTCGATCGAATGCCGAGTTTTGGACGCCACCGCATCCGATAATCTGCTGCAAAACCAACTAGCCGAGCAGTGCGATTTCGGCGACTTGTTTCGGTCCTCTTGATCGATGCAGCAAGATGGCATTGTTGACAGTTGGTTGCTCTTTTCCGTTCAGTTCCTCTCCGCGGAAGCCTCTTCCGACAGAAGTACCGCCCGCAATAATCACATTGATCAAGTAGTTGTGCGGTTCCAGAATCCAAAAAAAGCAGAAACCAGTGAAGAGCTTCATCCCAGACGACCAGAAATCGAGCCTTCGGCTTGACGAACGGAGGCAACACCGTCGGTCGGTCAGGCCCTGCAAGAATGCGGAGGGGCGAAGATTGTTGGAGTTCCATCGTCAACGCTATCTGAAGAAGAAGACGCCTGGGGGAGAGAATCAAGCCGCATCAGAGAGTGCGCATCCCGTCAGCAAGATTGAAGAGAGCGTAGACTTAGCCATGGGAACAGTCGCACACCTCACCGCAGCCACAGACCGCAACGGGAGATTCTCAGGCTACTACAAATGTTCCCTTTGCGAGGCAGAGTTTCGCCCGAATCCCAAGCAGCTTGGAGAGATGGCATTCTTCTTTGCTGCCCACGTTCGGCTCACACATTCCACACAAGAGACTACCCGCAAGGATCGAAAGCCGAATCGCCGGACGGCTTGAGAAAGAAGACGCAGAGATATCAATGCACCTGCACTCAACTGAAGTCTTGCGTGGGTTGCAGTCCACTGGTTCACGGTTGCGGTAAGGTGTCTCATGACCGAACTAATTCGAATACTGACAGTTGAGAAAGACGACGGCGATGGGTTGATTACAACGTTTTCGGACGGAACAACGGCAGGATAGCAGGATACGTCGCGGAGGAACTGCTTCAACTAAGACCCCAGCGTGAAGAGACCAAGGGCAGCGCCCCGTTGAAGAGGAAGACTTCGACGATTTGACTGATTGACTAGAGCGGGTTAACAATCTCTGCAATCAGCCCTCCTCCAACGATTGGACAGTCTATGGATTTCGTTGACCGGGAGTTGACGTGTTTCCAATGTGGCTCAACGTTTGTTTTCTCGGCGGAGCAGCAGGGATTCTTTCGTGAAAATGGATTCACATACGATCCCAAACGGTGTACGGCTTGCAAAGCCAAAGCAGCGACTGGACGGCGGAGAATTGAAACCCGAGTCAAGTGCTCCGAGTGCGGCATCAATACCACCGTCCCATTCAAGCCAAGGGGGATGAGGCCAGTATTTTGCAGCGTCTGCTTTAAGAAGCAATCCGAACAGCCCCGGACGGGAATCTCGCTGGTCAAACCTGCCGACCGAACCTAGTGATGGAAATACGTATGTCGATCCCTTCGTTGGAAACCATCCTCGACCGTGAGTTGGCAGAAAAAATTATTGGCCGGTCTGTGGAAGTCTTCCCTCAAGACGGAATCCTTTTCCGCCAAGGCTAACAGGCTGACTGCTTTTATCGGCTCAGTCAAGGTCGGTCGTCAAAGGGTAGTGACTCACTTTGAATCCACAGGCTTCTCAGGGGCGGAAATCTTCTCGAAAAGGAATACAATTTTTCGGGTTCCAGCTTGGGGCACCATCATCGCTACTCGCCAACCCAATCGATGTTTCGTGTCTAGATACCTTCTGGCTTCTGCCAAAGTCCAAGCATGTATGTCGTAGTGGCGCGGAATGAATGACGGCAAGAGATTCTCCTTTCAATTCAGAGCAAAATCCAAAGGCTCAGTTTAGACTTTCAGGGTGTGCCGCCTCGTCATCGAGCACTGTTCTGCTCACGGGACAGACAAGGAACGTGAAACCTTTATACCCTGCCCCAAGCATCCTAAGCGGGGAGTTCCTTCCGTACAAGTCGAACGTCGTGAACGTCGCAAACGAGTGGTACAGTACCCTTCTTCGTGATGCACGGCTTTCTCATGGGTCGCTTGGTTTACATAAGAATGCTGCTGCTGCTCAAGCGATGCGGTGACGGCCAGCGGACGGGGCCGAATGCCAATCGATGAATCGTCCCCACGGCAAGCTATCGACGCGGACAAAGATCGCATGATTCTCGCTCACAAGACGCGAGAAGGACGACTGGCGAGTCTCCCAATGAGTCCAGTGAGAGCGTGACGAGCAGAGCGCACTTCAGCAGCCAGCACTTCAAGTACTTTCGGGAATAAAGATGGCTGTTCTTGCGTCAGTTTCTCAAAAGCCGCGAGTTCGACAAAACCTACCTCTGAACACTGACATGCGATTGCACTCAGCGAATATGGCTCTTTCGCGACTATTGCCGGAAGTCCCAGAATTGAACCAGCACTGACTGTGAATTGAGCTACCTCAACGCCATTTTCAGCCTTCATAAGAAGTGACGCGGCTCCGCTGCGGATGAGGTAGAGCCCGGTCGGGACTTCTCCTTGCCTAAAAAGAAATAGCCCATTCCAGCATGGCAATGAAACCGACCGCTTTTCGAGCGCCTGAATCAGCGTCTGGTCAGCAACAAATGGATTTTGCACGATACCCGTCTCTCTGCCGCGTTGCTACTTCCTGAGCTAGACGGGGCTATCTATGACCGATTGAGGAATGTTCGCATGTCGCTTCGTGGCGGTATGTGATGCAAAACACACCGAGCACAATGTCAGCCTTTCCGATTGACACGCCGAAAATTGGAGTCTTATAGTCTATTTACGCGCTGCCCCATCCACTGAATCAGAAAGCTCCTCGGAGACGGGGGGCTTTTGTGATTGCATCAACCTGAGCACTCGATTAAATCTCAAAAGCTCGGCCAAACATTTCGGAGGGCAGGTACCGGCGTGGTTCGCCGCAGCGAGGGCACTCAACCGTGCTCAGGCGGCTTAGCGTCCAGAAGCTACGACCTTGGTTCCCTTTTTAGTCAACTTTGTTTTCTTGGTTTTCACTCGTTCTCGATACGGGCGAAGCTCAAGGAGTTCCTCAACTACATACGCCCCTGTCGTTCCGTCTGAGAACGTGATGATTAACCCGTCATCACCATCATGCGCGGCGGTCGGTATGCGTATCCGGTAAGTCATAGAATGGATGTATTCTCGTTCTACCCGCAAATCGCCAGTTGACTCGGCGACCATAGCCGACGAAGTTGAGTCCCAATTTAGACAGACAATCGCGATTTTCTCGGAATCATCAGCCGTGAAGATGGCAGCAATTGCTGCGACAGACGAGGAACTTGAAAATCCAACGCCACCCGCAATCGACTCGCCTGAAGTCTGGCGCTCTTTCAATCTCACATCATGCACGCCACAAACTAGTGGGTTGGAATTCCTTGCTGCATTTGGCGGCTAAGGCCGGAGTTTGCGTTGTGGAAAAACAGTGGAAAATGTGGCAGGTACCGCACATACCGCTCCGACCTTAAACGGTATAGAATCTTTGCCATTACACCGAGTAAAACGTGGCACCGATTCTCAAATTCGCTCATCGGTCGAATTTGGACGGAACTGTCGATTCAATTTGCCGACGATGCATCGCGACCGTGGCAACCGTCTATGATGAGACCGAACTCCTCCGCTTCGAACAGCGGCATATTTGCGACCCGGTTATGGTCGAGCGATTCCGGGGGCTGAAGCCACCCTCTTCCGAGCCCGTTGAGGAATTCCAATTCCAAAATCTCAGCAAGCGATGATGTTCCGTTTAGAAAACAGTAGCCGAAGTCCACAAGTGTCCGAAACCACGCGAGGCCAAGAACGGCATCTTGCGCGATCCGACTGACGGTTCTGGACGCCACCGCCGCGAACTGGTTTTTATATCTATATAGTGCCGTTCGAAGCGATTTTTCGCGACAAGCTGGGAAGAATATCTTTGTGGTCGCGCGTGAGGAGCCAACAAGCTTCACGAGAAACCACTCGGTTCGGCTCTGGATTCCGGTGCCCCAACTGATGTCCCGTAATTGACTATTCAGGTCACATTGGATGTACTGGCACACGGGCAGACGACTGTAAGTGATTGAGAACTTGTCGGGACGGCGGGAGAGAGAGAATTGCTAAACCGTGAAAATACCCACAAACTCAGGCTTCTCGGGATCATCATCAACGGTACCAAATTTAACTTCCGCTCTGAGGCCAAGGGGCTCGAGGTCTATGCAGTTTCCATTCCGTAGATTATTCGAAGCACAACTTCTAAGAACTTTGCCAGAAGCAGCCAGTTTTGACGCCCTCTTCCCCGTACGGGAAGCGGTCGGTTAAAGTCCACCGCTGACCACAAGCCCGTTTTCGTGTACCCGGCGCTCTATGCTTTCGAGTTGGCGCTCAAGGCTACTGAAGGGTCTGGGCTTTCTGGAGTTTGAATCTGTTGCGTGGCATCCGGGAATTCTACTCCGGCCCGCGGTCAGGCGATTTCTCTCGCTCTAATGGCACCTACCATTGTCTAATTTGCCAAACTCCCCTCTCACAAATTCGTACTTCAGGAGGCTCCGTATACCATGACGGATATACAGAGATTAATGCTTTCGATGTTCTTCCACCTTCGACTTGGAGTGGGTTTTGTCGGCCTGTCCCTGCCGCTTGTGCTTGTGTTCTGGGGCGATAAAGTGGAACACGTCGGTTTCGCCGGGTCGATGAGCGCCTATTATCACGCGACGCCTAAATGCTCTCTTCCTCAGTGCGACAAAAACGGGAATTTACTCAGTAAGGAATGCTTAGGAGCGGAAGATGGCAGAGGACCGATGCGAAATTGGTTTGTCGGCAATCTGTTCTTCATCGGCGCGGCGATGTTCCTGATGAAGGGATTCAGCTTTTGGGAAGATTGGGCCCTCAACTTTGCGGGAATCGCGGCACCCTGCGTTGCTCTAATACCGATGTCGTGGCCGTGCCCTACCAAGGGACTGAGCATTCACTCATTTCACTTCCCTTCGGCGATGGCGTTCTTCATCTGTGCAGGATTTACCTGCGTCTTCTGCTCGGAAAAAACACTTCGGGAAGCACAAAAGCAGGGCAAAGATTCAAAGGTCATTCGCCTGTTTCGCAGCGCGTACATTTTTTTGGGTATCGCGATGGTGGCGCTACCAGCACTCGCATGGATTTTTGCCTACCACTCCGGACATAAAGGGTTCTACCTCGAAATGTCAGGCGTCGTCGCCTTCGGAGCGTATTGGCTTGTGAAGACGTATGAGCTTCACTGGAGTCAGATTGAGGTGAAGGCGCTGACGGGGCAATTGCCGGCGATGAATCCCAAAAGCTTGTTTTAGGTGCACTGCCGCGACGGCTCTTGCAAATTTGAAGGAACAAACGTACCGCGTCGCTCGGGACATCTATGAACACAAGCCGACATCCGGGGACTAATGCGTATTCTACGAGCGCATTGGCGATAGTGCGCTCTTTGGGAAGGCAACTACGAGTCGATCGGCCAGCAACCACCTCTCCGACTAGATGGGATGAGAAGGTCGACCCCCGATCGAGGCCAGCGCTAAGCTGGCTCTGATCAGCGCACTCAGAGGTGCAATCCCGAAGGATGGAGGCCGACCCGTGAAAAAGCATAGCAATTCTGTAAAGAAGAGTGAATCCCCGATAAAGCGCAGGAACTCGCGAGCGGAAGAGCGGCGGGATCGGCGAGAAGTGATGACGGAACTGGTTTCACAGCTCAGGCAGCAGCTGGAAGTGAAGAGTGTTCCAATTGCTGAATCAGGGAGAGATGAGCGCGATGCAGTGAATCCGAACCTGGATCGTCTGACCGTGGGAGTAGATCTTGGAGATCAGTGGAGCAACTACTGCATATTGGGTTTGAGAGGGGAGACACTTCGCGAGGGCCAATTTCGGACGAGACGGCAGAAGTTAGAGAGTTCTTTCAAGGCCTGGCGACATCGCGTGTGGTTTTCGAAGTGGGAACGCATTCGGCGTGGGTACGGGAAGTGATCGCCGGACTTGGACATGAAGTACTGGTTGCCAATGCGCGACGGATGGAAGGAGGAAAGCGTCGCCGGCGCAAGAATGACCGGATCGATGCCGCCAAGCTGGCCAGGCTGGGGCGAGTGGATCCGAAATCGCTTTATCCGATTCAACACCGGAGCACCGAAGTCCGCGACCTCTTGGTGGTTCGAGTTCGCGATTCGCTGGTCGAGTCGCGGACGAAATTAATCAGTACCGTGCGCGGGATGGTAAAGACCATGGGAGCGAGGGTGGAGGGCTGTTCCAGCGTAAGCTTCTCCGCGAAAGCGGCAGACCAAATTCCCCCCCGAAGTGCGAGAAACGCTCGAGCCGTTATTGCGTCTGATCCAGACGTTGAGCGAGGAAATCAACAGCTACGAGAAGCGCATCGAAAAGCTGGGCAGTGAGAAATATATGGACACGAAGTTATTGCGGCAGGTGAATGGAGTAGGGCCTGCACCTCACTGGCCTATGTGTTGACTCTGGAGACTCCGCAACGCTTTAAGAGGAGTCGCGATGTTGGTCCGTATCTGGGATTAGTGCCTCAGCAGGAGGATTCCGGCGACAGCCAGCCGCAGATGGGCATCAGCAAGGCTGGTGACAGGATGCTGCGCAAGCTGCTGGTGGGCAGCGCGCACTACATCCTGGGCCCGTTCGGGCCAGACACAGACTTGCGACGATTTGGAATGAAACTCTGCCAGCGTGGAGGAAAGAACGCCAAGAAGCGAGCTTCTGTCGCGGTGGACGCGAAAACTTGCCGTCTTGCTGCATCGGCTCTGGTCGAGCGGCGAAGTCTATGAGCCGCTCGGTTACGGAAAGACGATAACCGAATCGGCCGCGGCGTAGAGGGAAAACACAAATTTGTTTTGTTCGTTCCCAAGCAATCTGCTTCTCGAAGGTTGATTGATCATGACATCCACCGCCTTGTTCGGACGAAATTAACAGTTGAGATTTGCAGCCCGGCCGGACTTATCTCGTAACTGATCTGAAGCAAACTCTGTGGCGCCCTTGGAGCAAGATTTACAACTGGTGTCGCCGATTGTGTTTGCGGACGCGTTCCGGCAGAGGAAGCGTTTCTACGGGCTGAAGATCAATGAGCTCAGGCTGCGTTTGCGACCCAGGTCCAGCAACCACAGCTCAAATTCATCAATCGGTATTGCAGGGCTAATCAGGAGTCCCTGGAACGAGTTGCAGTCGCGGCACGATGGGCCGGTATCCTTTAGTCGGGCTTACCAGGAGGAGGACTGGGTGCGATTGCTGACGGCGGCTGATTTCCCACGAAATGCTGTGTCGGTGGAGCACTGGCTGCCAGGACGACTGTGTGGGGCGGTGGAAGTGAGGTCGATGATTCTGAAGCGTCCCGTTAGGCTAAGGGATATGAAGCCTGTCGCCCCCGTCGCCCCAGTGGCGCGCCTTGTCACGTCTAACCATATGAGAGACGAATCATGCCATCTTCCACGCTGCTAGCCGGCAAAACCTCCGGTTCCAGATTCAAGACGATTCTTTGGGTCTGCATTGGTCTCACTACCCTCTTTGTCTTCATCACGTCAGAGGTCCTTCTCGTTACTGATTACCCGATGTACCACGCTTACCGTCTGCAGGTGATCGCCGACCGCCAGCTGCTTATACCGCACACACTGGCCGGAATTTTCGCTCTCTTGATCGGACCAATCAATTTCTCCTCGCGAATTCGGCAACGCCATCTCACGCTCCATCGCGTTTTCGGCCGCATTTACGTGGTTTCCGTTTTTGTCGGTTCGTTCACTGGGATCGCTCTCGCCTGGGGACGTCCGGGCCTCCCCGGAACTTCCATGCAGGCCGCAGCGTGGATGGTCTGCACCGCTGCCGCCTTCCTCACCGCGCGCAACCGCCAAATCGTCCAGCATCGCCAATGGATGGCCCGCTCCTACGCGGTCACCTTTACCTTCGTCTCCAGCCGTGTTCTGAACCTCGTGCCCGCGTACTGGAGCCATCTTGGCGACGTCCTGTCCGCAATCGGCGTCATCGCCTTCACACTTGCATCCCTGCTGATCGTTGACCTCGGCCTTAACTGGCACGAACTCACCACTCGTCGCGACTGATCGCCGGCTAACGGTTATGAGATCTTGAGATGTAGGCTTGCAAAATGTCCTATTTCCCGAAGCTGGTCCCCTCCAGCTCCGAACTGAGCACAGGACCGGAACCACCTAGCTGTCCAACTACCCTCATCACCGCAGGCTTCTCACCCTCCAGGACCCAAACCATCACATCTTTCGGCTGAAGACCGAGCAGCTTCGCAATCACTCCCAGAATGCCACCTAATTCGGGATGGATGCGAAAGATCGTCGCCTTAAAAGTCTGTCCTGTCTTTTGAAACGGTTGCTCGCCCTCCGGCGAGATCAGGATCTGAATCAATCGCCCGCCGAAGACTGGCGCCAATATCCCAACCCGAAACGGCGCCGTATTGGGCGGCACATTCAGCAGCAACGTTCCGACGAACCCATTCGCCAGGTCATCCGGTAGGTCGATGTGCTCGATCTCGACTTGTATCTGGCCATTCTTCTCCGCCGTGCGGCTGGTCGCTACGCCGGTGGCGGCTTCCACCGCAAAGTCGATGGGCTTCGCAAAGAACGGCCCCTTCTGTATGTGATGGTTGTGGACTAACTGAAACGTGCCGAGCTGCCTGTACGTCGTCGTCTCATCATCAATCGACCCACCCACAAAGTTATAGGTTAGGCGCATCGTCACTTCATCGCCCTGCACGCCCTCCGTAAACTCTACCCGGGCGATGATCTCTCCAGTCTCGGAGCGCGCGACCATAGACTCATGCCTCGCGAGTTGGATATGTTTCACTGGAATCTGTTCTGCCGGCGCTGCGGTGCTGATCATTATTGTTAAGAAAGCCGATACCAGGAAATTGCTTCGCTTCATCAACACCTCGTTCTAACGGTCAGCTTTATGAGATGCCAAATGGCCCATTACGCAAACAGGCGTCTCACATCTCACCTTTGAGACGTGCTCACATTCGAAAAGCACGCGCTCCAAACCCGTAAACTAAACAAAGACTCTTACGACCTTCATCAGCCTGCTCGCGCAAGACGATCCGTCCTCCGAGGCGGAAAAAGTGAGGAACGGCTGGTGTTCGCAATCAGGCGGATAATGCGACACCTTGGGCAATTATGAATCCGTCCAGCCAGCTTTTTGCATGATCCAAAATGACGATTTGTACAGAATGACCCGCCAAACCGCCCTTTGGGCGTCTACTAGAAATATGGAATCCGCTACAAATTGCTTAAACATCCAGTGAATTAGGAGTAACCCTTTGGGAGACGAAGTTCTGATCCTCGGTGGTGGAGTGGCAGGCTGTGCCGCTTCGATCGCGCTCGCCCGCAAGGGACGAAGCGTCACACTGATTGAACGCGAGGCCACACCTCGGCATAAGGTTTGCGGTGAATTTCTAAGCGGTGAGGCCCTTGAAGACCTGCATGCACTTGGTATCGACGTGGCCTCTCTTGGCGCGGTGCCCATCAATTACGTTCGCCTTGCTGCAGCCAGACGCGCCTCGCAGGCTCCGTTGCCTTTTCCCGCGGCCTCGCTCACGCGTAAAGCGCTGGATACAGCGCTCATCACCGCAGCCATCGCCTCGGGAGTCCGCGTTGAGCGTGGTCGCAGTGTGGAGTCGCTCAGCCGCGCGACCGAGAACCTCTGGCAGGCTACGCTCGACGACGGCACCAAATACGAAGCTCCAGCCGTCCTTCTCGCCACGGGCAAACACGATCTGCGTGGCCACGGTCGCCCGAAGGACCCTCACCGATGGGTCGGCTTCAAGATGTATTTCCGACTGACTGCCGCCCAGACTGCTGACCTGGCGGACGCCTCCGAGTTGACGCTCTATTCCGGAGGCTACGGTGGTATCCAACCGGTGGAAGACGGCTTTACGAATTTCTGCTGTGTGGTGCAACGGCGGTATTTCGAACGTGCAGGTCTTCGCTGGGAGGGCCTCCTCGCGAAGATGCAACGGGACTGCCCTCACCTCGCGATGCGGCTTGGCGGTGCGGAACCGCTGCTTGACAAACCGATCACCATCACTCATATCCCGTACGGTTACCTTCGTCGCTCCACCGAGGATGGGCTCTACTGCATCGGCGATCAGGCAGCCGTGATCCCCTCGTTCACTGGCGATGGGATATCCATCGCCCTGCATACTGCCCGCCGTGCCGCCGCTGCTTATCTCGCCGGGGAGCCGGCGCCGATCTTTCAACCAAGACTGCGCTCTGCAATGCTGCCCCAAATGCGTCTTGCCGAGCTCACCGCCAACGGCTTGAACAACGCTCTCGCGCGCGCTGTACTGCCGTTCTGCCTCAGGGTCTGTCCGGGCGCGATGCGCGTAACTGCCAGACTCACGCGTGTTACCCAGCCCCCACCTGTTCTTCCACACGCGTTTGCCAACTGAAATCGAGCCGCGCCAATACAACTCTCGGTAGTCAAACCCTCCAGGGAGATGCAATGAAATCCTTCGCAGTCTTGGCTGTCTCGGTCATGCTAGCTCCAGCCGCATTTGCCCAGCATCAGACCTTCGCCGTCAACTCCGATGCCAGCGAAGTCAAGATGACACTCAACACGACTCATGAGGTAGTCAACGGCACTTTTCACATTCGATCTGGCTCGATTGAGTTTGACCGGAGTGCTCCTAAGATGTCGGGTTCCGTGGTCGTACTGGCCGATAGCGGAAAGACAGGTAACGACAGCCGCGATAAGAAGATGAACAAGGACATTCTTAAGGTGGATCAGTTTGCCACCGTCTCTTTCGCGCCTAAAGCGTACAACGGAACAATCGCTGATTCAGGCGACTCGACTATTCAGGTGAGCGGAGTGTTCACTCTGCTCGGCACTGGTCACGACCTAACGATTTCGATGCAGATTCACATCGATGGATCGAAGGCAACGGCGAGGGCGAAATTCGTCGTTCCCTACGTTCAGTGGGGTCTCAAGAACCCGAGCTTCCTGATCTGGAAGGCTGAAAATGACGTTGCGATTGATCTCAGTCTCATCGGCCAGATATCAAATTAAGCCATTAGGGATGATTCACAGCGCAACTCCAAACGGAGTTCCTAGGCTCACCCCTGATTCTTGAGATTGCTTCGGTAAATATGGCGTCTGAGTTTGAGACCTCTCCAGGTTGAAGGCAAGAAGGAAGTTACGAGCCAATAATGAATATGCGTGCGATTGGATTGACTACTCTTTGTCTCGTCTCAGTGCCGGTGTTGGTTTTTGCGCAAACCGACGAGATCCAAGTGTACGACGGAGAGATCGCGCCGCCGGGAATCTTCAATCTGATGATCCACAACAACTTCACGCCCAAGGGACGGACTGTGCCCGACTATCCTGGGGCCATCATTGCCAATCATTCGTATCAGGTCACTGCCGAATGGGCATACGGCGTTACGCCGTGGTTCGAGCAGGGACTTTACATGCCTGTGACCTCGCCCTATTCTTCCAACTATGGCTCGACAATTAACGCCTTCAAGATTCGCGAACTATTCGCGCGGCCCAACGCTCATGACCATGCCTTCTTCTATGCGGCCAATTTTGAGTTCAGCGTAAACCACCACTACTGGGAATCCAAGACGATTACCTCCGAGATCAGACCGATCGTAGGGCTACACTTGCAGCCGTGGGATTTCATTTACAACCCAATTGTCGACACGGACTATACCGGAGGACTTGGAAACCTGCAGTACAACCCTTCAGGGAGAGTGGCATATAACCTCAACGACAGGTGGGCCGTTGCCGCGGAGGAATATGACGGTTTTGGCCCGCTGCATGGGTTCTTGCCTCTTTCGAAGCAATTCCACGAAGTCTGGGCGACAACTGATTACTCGGGAAGCAAGTTTCTCGGTCTGAGCGTTGAAACCGGTGTCGGCTACGGTCTGACTGCGGCTTCGGACAAGTGGACGCTTAAGTTGATGCTGTCACGTAACCTCAACGTCCACCGATGGCGTCCCTGAGTGGAGAAAGCCCGCAAAACGCAAAACGGTCATGTTGTCTTGGAGAGATGGGCTGATTCCGAAGAGTCATCTCGCTGATCGCGCTCTTTGCTGAGGGAGTCGTCGGCCGCTGGGTTTGAGATGACGTAGAGTGGCGCTCTGGAATGTGTCGTCCTGACCTGCCACCATTTTCCGCACGGTAATCTTACTTAGCCAGCCGCAGCCGAAGCTGTGGGAAAGTTGGAAACGCCATCGGCGTTTTCAAAGTGGGCGGAGCCCACGTCTTTGTGTGCCGTGCATGTTCGACAGTTAGCGCGTCGCCGCGCTCGACGACGCCGCGCTTTCTAAACCGCAATAGATGACACCCCGCCTATCTGGTTCACACTCTTGGAATACTCCTGAGGTAAACAGTTTTTGTCGGCGGATCGTAATACCTAACCGATTACGGACGGCATAGCGTCCTGATAAAGGACCTTCCGTTCGACAAAACACAGCTGAGACGGATTGTGTACGATGATCAAACCGTTTTGAGCGAAGGTGATCAAATAGATGGCAAGCGTGCTTGATAGTCATGGAACCCGAACTGAAGCCCGGAAATATTAAAAATACGCGCGGAGCAAGCGAGCTTCTTATCAGCGTCGCGCTCGAAGCTGTAGAAGCTCTGAACGCAGTTCAGCCCAAAGATAAGAGACTTCAAATCCTCCAGCCTGCCACACTCAGGGCAGCGAGGATTGCCTGTGCAGCATTATTGCTGGATCAGAATGGCTTCGTAGAAGAGGTCCTTGCGCTGTCACGAACCCTCGCTGAAATCGTCATTACCGCATGCTATCTCCAAATCGCCAGCGAGCAGGAGTTGGAAGCATTCTACAGTTTCGACACTCAGTGGGTTTACAAGTCGAGCGAGACCCTAGAGCAGTTCATAGACCCTGATGAAAGAATTTCGGAAGAGCACCGAAACGAACTTAAAGCAAATCGGGGCGACTCTTCTGGTATCCAGTTAGCCTTGGTCTCCTGCCGGATAAAACGTCTTGAACCTGATCGAAAAGCTGTTGGGTGACAAGCGGCTGGAAGATACCGCGATTAAGGGTCTCCCATCCCGGGATGGCTATCCATCCCGCGTAGATGGGATTCTCCAGAATCTTCTGAAACGTCTGAGGCGAGAGTGGCTTCTCCTTTGCCGTCATGAGACCGTGGCTCGTTACAATGCGAAGTGTTTCCGTTTCACTGTGAAGTCCAGTTGCAAAAAGTTCGAAAGCCCTCTTCACCAGAACAGCAATTCATGAGCGAGCCTTCGGAGCGGTGCTTCGTCCGCTTGGAAGAAGTGGGAGCGGCCACACGAAAACTGGACACACGATCATTGCGACTCATGCTTTGCTTGTATATTTGACCATCGCGAGCGTTTCCCGAATTTCAAGCGGGCCATGAGGAACGAGGTTGCTATCGGCACTTCGGAGAAGCGGCAGCTCTGAGGTGTCATCCACGGGAGCGTGTGAACAGAGTGCCCAAGCCCTAACGAGAAGAGAAATCCCAAAATTGTGAGATGAGCGACCAGGCAACCTTCAGTCGCAGGTATTGACCGAAGGCCCATCGAAATGCAAGATTCATCGCGTTATGACTATGGTGCATTTCGTTAGCGACGTGAGTTTCAATCGTTTTGCGACGTTGGTGACATTGCCCGGTCCGGTAACCGAGTGTAAGAACGGGTCAGGAAGATGCCGCCCGCGACGAGGGTACTAGGGGTTCTCTGAACGTCAACAAGCGCGAGGGCAAGAAACTCATGCTCCTTTACCGCAGCTTCGGTGATGATGAAGTCATCCATCTGTTGCGACACAACGCCATTCGATGCCGTAAGAGTACGGGTGATAACGCCCGTGCCGTCACAGTTCACCGTATAGGTTCCCACCTGCGTGCCGGTGATGATCGTTCTTGCGCCCGTTGTCGATCCGGCTGTAGGCGAATTGACGAGAAAAGTTCCAGTCAGATTCCCGTTTCCGTCAAAATACCTCTCCCCCAACGCCAGGGCCACATTCGCGCCATAGGTGCCGATAATCGCATAGTTTCCCTTGACGCTGGCAAGGGAGTAGCAATCGGGGTGCTCGGCATGGGCCGCAGAGATACCGAGGAAGCTAGCGCAAATGCATAATGCGAGGACGAGCCAGATTTTCCTTTTGGACATAGTATTTCCTTTCCTTGGATCCTTGGATTCCTTCTTGTCACAGAGCACGAGTGTCATGGCACCCAAACGTAGGCGTGCAGAATGGCGTTCGTGTCGTGCCAACGTCCGGCAACGACTCCCAGTGCGTTGATGGCTTCTCCGGCCGAGCCGAAATCTGAGTTGGGGACCAATTCCTGGCCGGGAACGTCGAACACAGCCACCTTCCCGTTGACAGAGCGCACAAACGAGTGATTCTCGACATTCGAGTCGGTAACGTATCCGGTCATGGCTCCTTCCATGTTGATCGCGCTCACGTAGGCGCCATCAAACGGAGCTGAACCAGCGTCCGGAATCTGGAAGGTAGAGATAGTGCCTCCCGCCATCCCTTCAAAGCCGTATGACACATTGCCGGTCCCCTGCCAGTAACCGCCTCCGACCAATCCGAGATCGTTGATGTAGGCCGTCTCGACGCCGTAATAACTTCCCGCGTCGCCGGGAGGATCGAACGTGCTGATCTTTCCCTTCGCTGAGCGGACTATTCCGTGGCTGAAGCCGTTCTCATCCGTTACCCAGCCTGCGATTGCGCCCAGGTTGTTAATACTCTCCGGGAAGGTACCTTGATAAGCGCCAGTACCCGCAGCAGCATCGTCAAATACCGTGATCTTCCCATCCGGAGTGCGCACATAGCCGTGGTACACGTAGTTCGCATCTGCATAGTAGCCGGTGACCACTCCCAGGTTATTGATGCTGTAAGCCCAGGTTCCTAAGCCCGCATCGGGTGTCGTCGCTGCGCCCGGAGCGTCGAAGACCGTGATCTTTCCGTCCGGCGTGCGTACGAACCCGTGGAAGACATCATTTGCATCCCCTTCAAACCCCACAATCACGCCCAAATCGCTGATGGCAGTGGGACAGGTGCCCCCAAGGCCATATAGGCATGGGTAGCCGGGTGCCGGGTTCGCGCCCAACACGTCGAATTCGGTAAACTTACCATCTGCGGTCCGCGCAAATCCGTGCACGCCGCCGTCGCTGTCGGTTACGTCGCCCACAATGGTGCCCCAGATGTTTATCCCTGCGGCCTCAGTACCCTGGTATGGGTTCGCGCTGCTGTTCGGCGCGTCGAATGTAACGAGCTTTTGTGCCCCAGCTTGCGCCGTGATCGCGAACAAGACCAAGATTGTTAGCGACTGAAACGTAGGAAGGGTTGCGAAGACCCGTGGCCTTGGATTGGCGTGCATGATAGTCTCATCTCTCCGAGGACATTCAGAGTTTTGGGGGAGATCCTCTTTGAGGTGACTCTGAATCACGAGTCCGGTTCCTGTCCTGACTCATTCCTGACTTTTTTATGATCATCTTCTGACCACGGATTACAGTCGCATGGCGAACAGCAAGTCCTTTGTGTTCCTCTTCGCAGATGTTGAGGTTCGCGAGCGGGAACACTGCCTCGTTAAGGCAGGAGAGGTGTTGGCAGTTGAGCCAAAGGTGTTTCGTCTTCTCCTGTACCTGCTTCGCAATCCCCGAAAGTTGATCACGAAGGAAGAACTGCTGAATGCGGTGTGGGACGATTCGGCAGTCACTGAGAATTCACTGACGCGTAGCATCCTTAAGCTGCGGCGGTTGCTGGACGACGATCCGCGCGATCCGCGTTTCATTGAGACGGTGGCGACGGTGGGGTACCGTTTTCTCTGCTCAGTCGAAATGGCGGAGGATAATGGGGCGGATCGGGCAGAGGCTCAAAGCGTGGAATCGACAGACCACGTTCCACCAGTCGAGCAGTCCATCTCGCACATTAATGGCGCATCGATAACTGTTCTTTCCCCGGAAAAGGAACAGGCCGCAACTGAAGCTGGCCCTGCGATGAAGTCTCACGCAACGACTGCGAGACGGAATATATGGCCGGGCGCCGGCGCGACCCTGGCCATTGCCATCTTTGCCGTTGCGTGGCTGCTGTTCCGCACGCTGCCGCCTCCGCGCACAACAAATATCCGGCAGATCACCAACGATGGCATGAACAAGGGGTACTTTGTGACTGACGGGTCGCGGATTTATTACAGTGCCTTAGTCGGAAAAGAGGACAAGTTCTTCCAAGTGAGCACACAGGGGGGAGAGCCTGTCCCGATGCCTCAGTTGGACGGGATGTGCCCTGTCGATATTTCGGGCGATCATTCCGAGTTGCTGCTCTGGAAGGTCAAGGACAACACACATTGGGTGACATCCGTGCTAGGCAGCGCGCCCCGCCCCCTGGGCAACTTGGATGGCGGCGATGCAAGCTGGTCTCCCAAGCGCGATCAGATTGTCTCCGCCAAACTGCACGAGATTCGGATCGCGCGCAGCGACGGCAGTGCCTTGCAAACGTTGGTGAAAATGGAGAGTCCGGCCTTTGGACCCCGCTGGTCCCCCGACGGCCGAACCATCAGGTTCTCATTGTGGACAGCGGATGGCACATTCATATGGGAAGTAGGGTCGGACGGCGCCGGCCTCCACAGGCTTTTTCCGCAATGGACGGATAACGGCCAGAGGCTGGGCACCTGGAGTCCGGATGGGAAGTACTTCGTGTTCATAGCGGCTCAAAACAAGAACGCGGCGCCCGACGATCTTTGGGCGGTTCGTGAGAGCGGGGGCCGCCCTCACTCAGGCAACCGCACTCCAGTTCGCTTGACTTCCGGGCCATTGACCACCATCGATTCTCCTGAATTCGGTCCCGACGGCAAACGCATCTTCCTTTTGGGTATGCTGGACCGCGGCGAGTTGGTCCGCTACGATCTCGAGACGAAGCAATGGCTTCCCGTTCTTCCAGGTCTCTCCGCCGTGTGGGTCGACTTCTCCAGAGATGGAAAATGGATAACCTACGCGCGCTATCCCGACCTCTCAATCTGGCGAAGCGCAGTGGACGGCAGCCAGAAGTTGCAGCTCATCGGAGTTCCGCTTGAAGGCTCGAACCCTCGATGGTCGCCCGATGGGACGCAGGTATCGTTTGTCGCAAGCCGCCCCCCTGAAGGGGGACGGGTGTACGTCCAAATGGCCGACGGCAGCGGGCTTCGGAAGTTGACCAACGGCGAGTGCGGTAGGGATGGAGAATCTGATCCGGTTTGGTCACCGGACAGCGCTTCTCTTGTCTTCGGCTGCATTCCGGGTCCCAATTCCGGGCTGAACAGGGAAACCGCGGTGCTCCGGATCGTCGATCTCAAATCCGGCCATATTTCAATTCTGCCTGGGTCGCAGGGCCTGTGGTCTCCGCGCTGGTCGCCAGACGGCCGCTACATTGCCGCAATCGCATTCCCGCGGCCGTACAAGCTCATGCTCTACGAGCCGCAATCCCGCCAACAGCGGGAGCTCTATCCCAAGGAAATGGGTTGGCCCTCGTGGTCCCGGGACAACCAGTATGTATACTTCGGAATCTTCCCCGGAGATGCAGAGTACCGAGTGCGCGTCAATGATCTCAAAGTGGAGCGCGTCGCCGACGTGACAGGATCCAGCTTGTCAGAACGGGGTTCCTATGGTTGGGTTGGTCTCACTCCGGACGGATCGCTGCTAGGCACGAGGGAGGTCAGCAACTTCGAGATCTACGCTCTTGACTGGGATGCGCCATGATTGATCGCAGCGTTGTGAAACGCCGCGATTCTACCGATGACTGTCTCGTTGACAAGATAGCGGGAGATTGGTGGATCAACCGGAAGTTATGTTTTCGTCAACATTTCGCGCTGCTGTTGATCAACTGGTAATTTCCGGTTTGGCGGTCACACATCCGAAGCGACGAGAGCGTTAGAATTCATACCGTATTCCACGTCGATTTCCTGACTCAATTCATGGAGACGCGATGACTTACCGGCGGCTTTCTTTGTTGCTTCTAATGGTAGTCGGCTCTTGTCCGTTTGGACGAAGTCAAGAATCTGGGAATGCGGCACGCGTTGAAAGTGTCTACAGGAACTTCTTAGGCAGTTGGGAAGGCGAAAGCGAGCATGTGGTCGGTGGCCAGCTTGTTCGGGAGACGATTGAACTCGTCGTTACTGAAGAGCCCAAGAAGCACCGACTGAGGTTCGACTATCACCACAATAACGGGGTCATACCCGACAAGCGTCGATTCTTAAATTTGGATCCGTCAAACAAAATAGTGACGATGCAGTCGAAAGGTTCGTCAAAGGACCGATGCGCAGCTAGTGGCCTGAAGGAGTTTGCGCAAACGGGCTTGGGAGATTTCAGCGCGATTTGTCGATCTAAAACCGATCGTCTATATGACTCCATGACGGGTCAACCTGGAATAAACCGCATCACGCTTCATCTTGGAATCGACACTCTGAAATATGAGTGGGCGTTGAGCACCGATGGCAAAACCTATGCAATGTATTCGAAGTTTCTATTCAAGCGAAGATCCGAGCACGACAACGCCTCGTTCCACGGCTCCTACTGATTTTGGATGAATTGTGGGCAAGCTGGAAGTAACCCGTTTTTCCCGCATATGGTGTGCCCTGTATCCTCCCAATACTGGCTGCCTGTCAGGTTCCGTCAAGCCTTGGGATCGGCGGTCCCGCACCATTCTGGAGAAAATCTTTGAAGCGTAAACTGCTCTGTGCGAGCCTCATCGTGCTCTTCACCGCCTCAGCCTTTGCCCAGTCTCCTGAACGAGAATCAGCGGCCGAGGCTAACAAGGCCGCCGTCAAGCGGGCCTTTGCCGCATTCAATGATGGCGATCTCAAAACACTGAACGAGTTATTCGATCCCCATGGCTCATGGCATCTTCCAAATGGCAAGACCATGCCCCAAGGTGGTCCATTTACCGAGTTGGCCAAATCCTGCCCGATGTGCGCCGCGCTTGAACAACGCAAGGTCGTCATCGACGTTATCGTCGCTGAGAGCGACCTGATCGCCGTTCGTTCCACCTGGAGCGGCCTCTACACCGGCACAACCCGCGGCGTTTCTTTCCATCAGAAGCCCGTCACACTTGTGTACTTCAATATCTATCGCGTCTCTGGTGGCCGCATTCGTGAGAACTGGGCTGAATACGACCGTCTGTCGATGGCCGAGCAGCTCGGGTTTCAGGTCACGCCGCCGACCAATCCTCAATAACCTCGAGCGGGAAGCCTTATTTCGCCGTTACTTCCCGGTTGACGGTCACTCGGGCACAATTCTGGGGCTGCCCAGCCTGCCGGACCTGAAGGATCGGCATCGCTGGCCTTCACTGATCGGACGGAACCGCTTGTTCGCCTGGGGCGGCCTTTCCCATGAGGTACTTATCGAACCAGACAATCGTGCGCCGAATCGAGTCAATCTGGTTTTCGCGTTTCACAAACCCGTGACCTTCATTCGGATAATAGTGAGCATCTACTACACGGCCTTCTTTCCTTAGGATCTCGACGACCTGCTGCGCTTCCTCCTTGGGTACTCGTGGATCATTGTCACCCTGAAGCACAAGCAAGGGCGCCTTTTCGCTGCGAATGTAAGTGATCGGTGAATCCAGTTTATAGATTTCGCGGTTTTTCTCAGGATCGCCCAGAAGGGCTTTCAGGTATTCGTTCAATGACGGGTCAGAACTTTTGAGCATGGACGACCAGTCGATGATCCCGTATTCTTCCACGGCGGCTGCCCAAATATCCGGTGTTTTACCGATGGCCATCAGCGTCATGAAACCGCCATACGAGCCGCCGGTGATCCCGATCTTTTCGGCATCGACGTAACCTGTGGCTTTGAGAAATTCGACGCCGGCAATTTCGTCTTTGAGATCACCCCCGCCCAGGTCTTGAAAGTTGGCCCTTTGGAAGTCCAGCCCGTAACCAGTCGAACCGCGCGGATTGGGAGCGATGCAGATGTATCCTCGCGACGTCAGCGCTGCCACATCTGTATTCCAGTAGTCGACCATCTGGCCGGTTGGCCCGCCGTGTGGCAACACGATCGCGGGATTGCTCCCGTCCCGCTTCAGATTGAATGGCACCCAGAGCAGCGCGGTGATGATCTTTCCGTCGAAGCTTTTGTAGTGAACGATCTCGGATGGTGGAAGCGGCGTGGCGCGCAAACTGGCAATCGAAGAAAAGGTCAATTGGTCTGCATGAAGGCCCGCTATGTCGTAGACCCAGAGGTCGCCGGGCTGATTGGACGCCTGGTGCGAAATAATTACTCGATCGCTCTGTGGCGCAAACTCGCTGGGGTTGCCCGAGAAGAAATTCAATCCGTGCGGTAGGTCTACTTTCTTTGCCTCGTTGGTTGAACGATCCACCAGATACGCGTTCGTCACGCCGTCCTCATTCACGAAGTATGAATAGAGTTTGCCGTCCGGCGAAAAACTCCCTGAGTAGTCTTCCCATTTCGAGTCCGTCACCCAGGTAATATTCCGGGTTGCCACCTCCAGCAACGCGATGTTCATGTATCCGCCCCTGGCATCCGAGCTCAGCAGGAGCATCGCGCCGTCGGGTGAAAGCGATGTGGCACCATAGCGAATCGAACCCTGATGGGCGGTAAGGTTCTCCGTCTTTCCCGTCGTAACATCGATACGGTAAATGTCTTCATCGGTAAAGGGAGGATTCACCCGGTTGGCAAAGATGGTCTTATCGTCGCTGCTCCACGCCACCGCCCTCCACGAGTAGCCGGGTTGCTGCTCATTGGTCAATTTCTTAACCTTTCGGGTGCTCCAGTCGAGCAGAGCGATGTCATAATTCGTGCCATTTTTGGGTTTATAGGCGAAGGCAATCGTGTTGCCATCGTGAGACCAGTGCGGGCCCTGCTCGCGAATCGCGGGGGTATTGGTAAGGTTGATCGCTTCCCCGCCCTCACTTGGTATGGCGTATAGGTCCCAGAGCTCGTCGCCCGCCCTGTCCTGCTGATAGACGATCCATTTGCCGTCTGGCGACCAGACGGCCGCGTACTGCCGATCGTCGGATTGGGTTAGCTGGATCGGCCATCCACCCGAGGCACGCACCTTCCACAGATTTGGGCGTCCGGCAAGGTCACTCGTGAATAAGATCTGCTGACCGTCAGGCGACCAGGCCGCGCCAAAAACACTCCGGGTGTAATAAAGATCGTCGATGGGCGCAGGCCGCGCGCCCGAGCTAGACGCCGAGATCACCGATCTCGGATCAGTGAGCTGGCGGTCATCAGGTCCCGTGGATGCTGCCAAAGACGCGCCGAAAGCGCAGCCAGAAACGGCTAACCACCACAGCGATTTTTGGATTTTCATGCGAAGCCTCCTGCCACCCGGTTTCTTACCTTTCGCTCCCAGAAAAGGGGGCGCTCGGTACGTGCCTTCAAGGATGGATCCGGGAGCTAATTAGCTGCCCAGCCTATCACAGCTGCCATGGATCCATTCAACATGAATGCGTGCCGGGCATCTTGAGCAGCTGTACAGTTAGGCTAAAAGGCCCTTTGGGGTCGGCAAACCGGAGATTACTGCTCCGATGTGCACTCGTGGATGGGCTTGGCGATTACAGGAGGGCAAACGCCCGTTTCCCCATCACTCGATGCGGAGGGCCTGCTGGGGGTCGAGGCGCGAGGCGCGCGAGGCGGGAAACCAGACCGCAAGAAGCGCAACCGCGCTCAATATCAAAGGGACGGTGACAAACACCAGCGGATCCCAGGGTTTAACGCCATAGAGAAAGCTGGCCAGAAAGCGGGTGAGGCCGAAGGCCGCAGCGATGCCGAGGACAACACCTGCGATGGCCAGCCGCATGCCTTGCCAGACCACAAGGTCGCGGATATGCCCGCGATCCGCGCCCAGAGCCATTCGGATGCCCATTTCCTGGGTGCGCTGCTGGACCGAATAGGCCATCAATCCATAAATGCCGATAGCGGCCAGGATCAGCGCCGTCGCTCCGAAGATAGTGAGCAAGAGCATGTTGAAGTTCTGGCGCGCGGTCGACTGCACAACGATTTCGGCCATGGGGCGCGCGTGCGCTACGGGAAGGCCCCCGCTGACCAGGCGGAGCTGCTCGGTAATTGCCGGGATGTATTGGTGCGGGTCGCCGTGGGTGCGCACCACCCAGATCATAGGACGGATGTTGGAGTTCAACGCGGTCATGCCGTCGGTGACTTGAGCGGTTGGAATCATCATGAGCGGGAAAGGATCGCGATCCAGTCCGCCGTCGTGGGCGTCGGCCATGATGCCGATAATCCGGCGCGAAGCCTCGACGAACTGCGGACCGACGCCTTTGCCGATGAGCACCTGTTGGCCGACGGGATCTTGCTTCGGCCAGTACTTTTTGGCGAGAGTCTCGTTGATGATCACGACGCCGGGAGCGGAGCCGTCGTCCTGCTCGGTAAAGTCGCGTCCGCGCAGAAGGGGAATCGTGAAGACAGAAAGATAGCTTGGGGATGCGCTCATCCAAGCCTCGTCGCCGGTCCAGGGACTTTTGCCGGTCGGACGGCCCACAATATTGAAGGGCAGATCGATATCGACGTCGAGTGGCAAACAGCAGGTGAACGCCGATTCCTCCACGCCAGGGATGGAATTGAGACGTTCGCGGCCATCGTGCGCGACCTGAGCCACGCCTGCAGTCTTTAGAAAGCGATCCCCGGTCAAAGACATGTCAAGAGTGAGGACGTTCTGAGCATCGAAGCCGGGATTGACGTTGCGCAAAGCAATATAGGTGCGGATGAGGAGCGCCGCGCCGGCCAGCAGTACAAGAGCCAGCGAAACTTCGCTGATCACCAGCACCGAACGTGCCTTTCTCTGGCCGAATCCGGTGCCCGACCGGTTGCTTCCTTCTTTAAGCGCGACGTTCAGGTCAGGACGCGAGGCACCGATTGCTGGGAAAAGTCCAAACAGCACGCCGGTGAGAAGCGAAACACCGAGGGTGAAGCCGAGTACGCGCCAGTCGATGCCCACTGCGCCACCGTGTTCGCCAACGCGAGGAAGATCGGCGGGACTCACCGCAAGCAGGGCACGCACGCCGAGGTAGCCGAGAGCGAGGCCGAGAATGCCGCCCGAGAGGGCGAGTACAACGCTTTCAGTGAGCAGCTGGCGCATGATGCGCAGACGGCTGGCGCCCATGGCGGCCCGGATGGCGAATTCACGCTTGCGGCCCGCGGCCCGCACTAACAGGAGACTGGCGACGTTGGCGCAGGCTATCAGCAGAACGAAGCTGACGGCTCCGAGCAGGACAAGCAGCGAAGTGCGCGCGCCGGCAACGATCGAGTCGCGCAGGGGCTGCACTCCGAAACTACCTTGCGGGCCTAGGTCATCGGGGTGCAGGCGGCGGAATTGATCGGCGGCGAGCTTAAGCACGGCGTTGGCCTGGGCGAGCGTGACCCCGGGCTTGAGGCGCCCGGCGACGAAGAAGTAGTGGCCGAGGTTGGTGCTGTTGGGATCGATCTGGAACGGCACCCAGAGGTCGGCCGGGGGATCGGTGAAGAAGGACCTGCCCAGAACACCGACAATCGTATAGGATTCATTGCTCAGGGTAATGGCGTTTCCCACGATCTTGGGATTGCCGCCGAATTTACGCTGCCAGAACCCATAACTTATCACCACCACATGGCCGCCGTTGGGGCTGTCCTCCTGCGACGTGAAGGTGCGGCCAAGCAGGGCGGACGCACCAAACAGATGGAAATACGCCTCGGAGACATGGATGCCGTGGATCTGCTCGGGAACGTCGCCGGTGAGATTGAAGCTTGGACTTCCGAAGTCGTAAGCGGCCACATCTTGAAAGACGCTGGTCTGCGATCTCCAAGTGTTGAAGTTCTCTGGCGAAGCGGAGGAGCCCGAACCGTTCGGCGCCGGGTTCAAGAAGCGTACGATGCGGCCGGGATCGGGGTAGGTGAGCGGCTTGAGCAGGACCGTATCGACCACGGTAAAGATAGCGGTGTTGGCGCCGATGCCCAGCGCCAGGGCTGCAATAGCGGTCACCGTGAAGGCGGGGCTGGCGAGCAACATGCGCAGCGAGTATTTAAGGTCATTGCGAAAATCGCCCATGATCTCTGCCGCCTTCAGTAGGAGTAATGACTCCGACCGAGGATAAGGAAACGCTATTCACACCAACATACGCAAGGGGCGCGGCGAATGTTGCACTCAATTGTATTGGAAAAGAGAGCAAATGAGGGGGACGAAGCGACTCGAGCAGTGGTGCGCACCATGCCAGAGTGTTCCAGCAGTTCGCACAATCTCCTTTGGACTGCGATATTGATGTGCACTCGGGAAATGGCTCGATCCTCGTGAAGAGTACCCAGGGAAAGCTGGCCGTACACACGGTAAACGGCAACATTGAGGCACTTAGGATTAGTGGGACTCTGGATATTGAGAGTGAGCACGGAGATCTTCAGGTCGATGGCAGCGTCACTGCAGTCAGCCTGCACACTCGCTCGGGCGATATTGCTGCCCAAATAGATCCTGGATCCAAAGTGAATTCCAACTGGGTGCTACGAACGGGCGATGGCAACATTGATCTTCGACTGCCCGCAGACTTCTCCGCAGTGCTTGACGTTAACACTAGAGATGGGAAGGTCCGTCTAGATTTCCCAAGGGCAATGATTGGCGGAGGGCAATCGACTGTTCGAGGTCCGATTAATGGCGGCGGACAACACCTGGAAGTCCATTCTGATAAGGGGAACATCACGGTGCAGAAGATTGCTGCCTCCGCCTAAAGGGCTGCCATGGCGGTGTCGGCCGCGGATAGAAAACAGTCGCGGGTAGGTGGTGGCCAACTCGTCACTATGCCGTTTCTTCGCCCCGGCCCCGGCAAGCCAGTTGGCGTTGGGGAAGAAGTCGGCGGTGATTCGACCTCGACCTGAAATTCAGCCCACATGGCCGGTTAAGGTATCGGCGATTTCAAGACAATTGAGGTGCGGGCAGCCCCCTTCCGCCGGAATCCGCAGTGAATGGTCAGGCGAGTGCGAGACGGTTGAGAGTGAGGACCGTGCCCAGATCGAGAAGCTAGCTGAAGAGAGCTATCCGGAAACGGCGTTGCTCAAATAGGTGAAGGGCGTGGGAACACTGATCGCGTTGACATATGTGCTGACACTGGAAGATCCGAGGCGATTTCGAAAGAGCCGGGATGCTGGCTGTTTCGTTGGGCTGCAGCCAGGTAGAAGGAACTCCGGGCAGAGTGAACCACAGATGCATATCACCAGAGAAGGAGACTCTTATCTACGTATGGTTCGGGTACAAGGGGCCCAACACATCATCGGGCCTTTCGGTGAAGATTCCGATCTGCGCCGATGGGGACTGAAGCTGGCCGAGCGTGATGGCAAGAGAGGAAAGAGGCGAGCCATCATCGCTGTTGCACGCAAGCTAGCGGTCCTGCTTCATCATCTCTGGATCAGTTGCGAAGCATATGAGCCGCTCCACAACACGCGAAAACGGAGACTCGCGGCGGCATAGTTTCGAACACAGCTTGAATGCACCGCACGAAATGTCGAGTTACGGCGACTGCGCCCTTGGCCTTGCCCCCGCCCATTAGCAATGGGACGAGAGGTCGCCTTCAGAAGGCAGCGCCGACTGTATCGAGGACCCCAATAATGCACCGAGCGCATGAGCTGCTCACCAAGAGTGCGGATGGAAGGGTGACAACAGCTTAAGCTCGACTGGCGGTGGTGAAAACAAGAACGGGAAAGGAGAATGTCATGTTTTCCTTCGCCCGGAGTGCGCCTTGTAACGGCTCGTTGCGGAGGCCGTCAAGGCTCAAGATGAATTCGCTGCGCTCGGCCTTGACTGCCGCCGCAGCCAGCCAAACGATTACCCACTATCCGGGCAAAGAAAAACATCAGATATGAACTTAACCGATCACAATAACTGTTGACATCGACCGGCCTTCTCATGGAAGACCAATGCACTCGTCGGCACGATTACGGGAGTGTGGTGGGCAACCGGCAGTTACTTTTCTATAACGTCCGGGTTGACGGTCATCCGCCCCGCCACCAGTTCCAAGGTCGATTTTAGGATTCATTTTAAGATTCAGAAGTGTTCGATGGGAGACTGTAAAATCACAGCGAATCGATTCCTAAAAGGGAGATTGCAGATGAAGATAAAGTTGGCTATGTGGCTTCCGCTCGTACTTTGTGTGCTCCCGATTCCGGTCCTCGCTCAAAGCAATTTGAAGGACACGCTCGCAAAACATTGGAGGACTTCTGGAGAACTTACCATCGCCGTGGCCGACGCCATGCCCGCCGACAGCTACGACTTCCGGCCAAATCCCGTTGAGATGAGCTTCGGCGAGTTGATGGCGCATATTGCTGCCATCAATGAAAATGCCTGCGCTATTGCCAGCGGTCTTCCAAAGCCGGAGCTGCCGCCAAAGATCGTCGAATGGAGCAAGGCGACCACGAAGGCGGAGGTTTCGAAAGAGACTGCGGTGCCGTTCCTGAAGGAATCATTCGATTTCTGCGATAAGGCCGTGGCGGCAATGACTCCAGAGCGAATGGACACAACAGTCGGGCCGCTGGCGCGTAACATGACCGGATTCGAATGGCGATGGGCATACTTTACGCACACCGCGCACCATCGCGGCCAGGCAGAAGTTTATTTGCGCATGAAAGGCATCAAACCGCCCGATTATCGGTTCTAGCATTCCGCGCGGAAGACGGCCCCAGGCGGGTGGTGGGGCAAACGGGAAGCAACCTGATTTTGGAGTTATTTCCGTATAGGCGGTAACTCGCCAGCTACCAACGAAGGCGATGGCCAATCAACGGAGAACACTGCGAAAATGCGCAATGCTCCGGGTTCCGCACCAGCGAATCTCCCGTCATTTACAGCTGATTGTGCTTGCTCGAATGTTTCAAAAAGGCAGTGAGAATTTGTCTTCAGCTCGTTTGCTAGTGAATTACACGAAAGTGGCGAATGTTCAGGGGCAGGTGAGTTTTCAGGCCAGAAGGTCACAACGTCATACCCTTCGAGCAGCCTGTTTGCAGGCATGACGACGGCGCCTGATGCCTTCCACTTGTCGTCCCCAGGTGAAAACGAACGCCACTTGCCGTCCTGAAACTCAAACTCGTAAACCTCGTAGAAGAACAAAAGGGTGTGGTCAAGGCTGATGGAATGCTCCCGCGAGACCTCTTGGATTACTGCTGGCGAATCGAAAAACCACGAGCCATTGTGTTTCCAATAGCTCACGTAGTCGGCAAAGTCGTCGTTCACACAGCTGCCGACTGAATACACGTCAAGGCTCAAAGGTGCCTTCATGTGCTTCAACCAAGCGTCACTCTGCGGCATTCTCTTCGCCATGTAACCCAGTGGGATCATACGAAGGAGTCTATCGATTCCGGGTCGGGGTCGTATTGTGGGCCAACCGGAAGTTATGTTTTCGTCAACAGTTCGCGCTGCTGTTAATCAACGCCGTCACCTCACTGCTGCTCTGCTCGCAGATGCGCGCCCGCCCGCTCCAACTCCGGGTCGGGCCTCAGCCGGTCGGCTTCTCCGAGATCATGGAGCTAGATCACGTAATATCTAGTCATGGGTTTCTTCCGCAACGCGAAAGCAGCAGCCTTCAGAGCGCGACTTCTGAAGTGCGAAGCTGAGCGGTGGCGCATTGTGGAGGTAGTAACGAAATATCAAGTACCTCTGGCTCAGATCGCAGAACATTTGGATCGTGTCGAGACCGACATCCGCATATTGACCAATGAGCTGAAACTGATAGAAAAGCCGGAGTCTGAATGATGAATCCGATAGACGTCAACGAGAAATTCTTATCTTCGATTTCTCTTGATTCTCCAGGGAAGTGTCGGCGAGGATTTTGGCACTCAAGAGAAAGGTAGCTTTAAACATCCGATGTGAGGCAGCTGCTCCGCGTGCTGCCTCTTTCTTTTTGGATATCGGCTTCCGGCGCATTTTCTTCTTGTGCAATTGATTGCACGGAAGGAGACCGCCGCTCACCACCTCCAGCCCCCTCGACGGCCTGAAAACAGCTCTAAGAACCACCCATTCCTGATCAAACAGGCCTTCTCGGGCAGACGAGAGGGATTTCTGAAACACGATCTACAATCAGCGATCCTGACTCTTGGCGGAAAAGTTAGGCCCATCCGGGCATCCGCCGCAGTTGAAAGGGGACTTCTGGAACACGATCTACATCCACGTATGGCCCAACTTGCTCCGGGCCTCAGACGCGCGAGAGAAGGAACCACAAATGGGCAAGCGAAAAGTTGCAGTAATTACGACGCGAGCTTCGTCAACGGCATCGAGCTGTTCGTCGATGGCGGTACCGCGCAGATCTAATGTGGGTGGGCGGAGCGGTTCTGTCGCTCCGCCGGAGGCGCTCCAATTTCACGGGTGGACCTCAGACATGTCCCCACAAGTTGGCTAGCACGCGGCGGTGAGCTACCACTTCAAATGCATCAACGATGTGGCTTGCCGCGGCAGACTCGTGGCAATTGTTACCTTGCCGTTGTTCACGTCAAGCCAGTCAGGAGAGATCAGAAGCTCCAGCTGTCCTGCCGCTTTCATTTGTGCGTACTGCTCTGGTGTCGGCGTCTGAGGGGATCCCATCCCTTTCCACACGGTGTAGGAATTGCTGTGCGTATTGTCGATGCGATAGTGCTCTAACAGCACCTTCTTTACACCGGTCGGAATGCCCACAATCGTGACCTGCACATCTGTGGAGGCCGCTGGTAAATCGTCATCATGGTAGTTCCACAGCATAACCGCCGCTTCATGCGCGGCCTTTGTCGCCATGGCGTCTACATCTGGCGCCTGCCTCACTCCATCTTTCATCATCTCGTCGAGCGGAATCTGTCCAGTACTGCTCGTCATCACCCGCTCTCCTGACATCAAGCCTGCCATCCGGAATATATTCAGTATCGGTTTATCGACTCCCTTGGTCGCAAGGGCGCGAAATCCTTCGAAGAAACCCCCGTTCTCGAACTCAAACGACCACGACAACATCCCTGCAAGATTCACTTTGGACTGGTCCTGGAGGTCAAACAAAGCTTTGATCATCACCGCCGTATAGGTCGCATAGAGCGGTGAATTCCTATACGAATTCGCCGGATTGGTTTTCATCGAGCAAGCGGCACATCCTTCCGGATCGGCCTCACTTAGGATGATCGGAAGATGGATATATTTCGGATACTTCGCAACAATCCGAAAGCCGGCCTCGGTGGCGTCCAGCTCATTCGTAATCCCCATGCGCACGTGCCCATCCGCAAAAGACGGCTTACCCTTCGGATGGAACGAAATAAAATCAAGCGGAATCGGTCTGCCGTTCGCCGCGCTCTTGTCGTTCTGGCAATGTTTCAGAAAGTTCTCCAGAAATGTTCCGGCTTTCTCCGAGTTTGGCCCCGTGCTCGCCGGTCCGCCGACCATCGCATTTGGCAGCGCCGCTCGTACACCTGCTACTGCAAAGTCATAGAGCTTGAAATACTCGTCAGGCGTGCCGTGCCAGTATCCGATATCCGGCTCATTCCACACCTCGAAGTACCACGTACTCACCTGCTCCCTCCCATAGCGCTCCACAAGATGCTCAGTGAACTTTCGTATCAATTCGGCCCACATCGCATAGTCTTTAGGCGGATTGTTGGAAGCTCCAGCCATCGTCCCTTTGGGATAGTGAACCTGGTACTCATTGATTCCTGGTACAGTCGCGGCAAGGTCCTTCGGCATAAATCCAAGTTCCACGAATGGCCGTACTCCGGCTTTCTTATACCCGTCGAAGGTCTGGTCGGTGATCGTAAAGTCGTACACCGGCCTTCCGTTGGCGTCCAGCGAGAAAACGTTCGACGAACTCCATTTGAGCTCCGCCACTCCGTTTCCCGAGGTCAGCAGATGATGCGCTCGGATGTATACCGGCATTGGACTTAAATCATGCAATTCCGGAAGTAGCTGCATGCCATACTTCATGGTCGTGTAATTTGACTCGTCATAGCCGAACCATCTGTAGATTGGCGTGTACGGCCCCAACGGCTTCGACAATTCCACATTCATGACTACCGGCGTTTGAGCCTGGCACGCGATTGCCAATAGGAGAGAACTCAAGACGCATCCGAACTTGCGCATTCTCACCGTGATTTCTCCCCGAAGCCGAGACCATTTCCCTGCTGCATTGTTGGAAGCGGTTGCCTCTCCCGTCCTTGATTGACGAGCTGATTTCTTTGATACCACAAATTCCTCTTATCTCTGATCAGCGCGTAATCGCCGTCCAACTCCCGTGTGGTAAAGCACGGTGCCGGCCATTGGGTCGCCGTTGTCACTGCGTTCGGTGGTCGGGATAGGATGTGACCCAGTTCCGAAATGCCTCTGCTTTCGCCCGTGGCTAGGGCATCGCGTGTGAAATCTCGCGACTTGGCCGGGGCAAGCTGTTGGTCGCGATGTACGTTTTTCCGTTCCTTTTGTCCACAATCCTTCATGATTCTGTGGGCAGCTCGACTCGCGGCCAGTACTGAAAATTCCGGAAGGCCGCACTGCCTGATCCCCACGCGCACAACGCGGGCCGCACGTCCAGGAATCCGCCGAGCACATTGTGGTGCATTCCTGAGATCTCCGCCGACTCCTCGCGGCGCTGCCAAGGCTGGTTGGGCAGCCGAAAATGGAAATCCAGTTCTTGATCCGCTTTTGCATCCCGTGTGAATTTCGCTTGACTGTCCGGGGAAGCGTCGGCGAAGATTTCCCCACTCGAAAAACTAGAATTAGTTTTGAACACCAATGGGAGGCAGTCCTTGCAGAGAGCCGCCTCTTCTTTTTGGGCGCATAATGGAGCATCCGCGCAGCTTGGCGGAACTTCTTTTTATTTGGGGGAGGAGGAGTTCCGCTGCGTGGAACCCGTCAACAACGGGTCTGTAGATTTTGAAAGGTGGCCGGATGGCAAACGTGACACCCCCTTTCTTCTGCCCAAAATGCGGCAAGGAAGTCGATTACACCTACGATGCAAGAACGGGGATCTACACGCCCGACGGATGCAGAAGGCCAAACTGCGCTAGATTACATTCATCCGTCGTCAACTAGATACTCCGCTTGTCGGCGCTGAATCCCGCAATACCGAAAGTGATTAGCGTTCACTCGGGGATCACTGCGAGGGCGCGTGTGCGGACAACAGGGTACCCAAATTGGCTCGAAAAATAGGGGCGCGCGTCCACAAATGAGGTTTTCGCTGGATCGGCAGGCAGCTAGTCGCAGCTTCCAACCATCAAAATCAACAGTTCGTAGCGCGAGCAGTCTCGAGAAAACAATGCGAAAACAATACTTACTATTGGCGACCTTGATCGTGGCTGTCTGCAACACCCTCCCACTCACCGCAATTGCTCAGGAGTCGAGCTGCGCTAAGGCGCCGAGCACTGCGGAGCAATACCAGTGTGCTAACCAGGAGCTTGCAACAGCAGAACAAGATTTGGAGAACGCTTTTGCCGATGCCCTCCAGCGCTATACGCCCAAGGCTGATGATATGAAGGAGAACGCCCTTTCTCCGCCCGAGAGGGACCAACAGACCGAATACGAAAGAAGGATGCGGCAGAGATTGGAGCTTTCGCAGAAAACCTGGCTCCAGTACCAATCAGCAGCCTGTGCCGCTGTGTTGGACTTCTATGAGAGCTCCGCAATGGGACCGACAGCTGCTGCTCTTTGCAAGGCTGAGATAGCGAAACAGCGTGCCAAATTCCTGCGTGACAACTTCTAGATCGGTGAATCTGCGCATTGAGAGAACCCGCAGCGTTCTGGGTGGTCGGTGGGCTATTCGTCACGGTCATTCCAGTTTCTCCTTAAGATTCGCCTTGACTCTTCCGGGCGGCGTCAGTGAGGATTTCTGCACTCAAGAAAGATAAATACCTCCAGCATCCAATGTGAGGCAGCCCCGCGCTGCCTCTTCTTTTTGGCAATAATATGCTCGGCAAAATCACGGGATCTGGCGGAATAGAAGTTTCCTGATTGCATCCGTGCAAGCCTGTTTGCTACTCTGTTGCCCTCCCCAAGAGACTCAATATGGAAACCCCGGCGGACAAGCTCTATTCGCATCGCTTCAACGCAGATGGCACAATCGATTCGATATGCCGTCGTTGCTTCAGGACCGTCGCGAAGGTCAGACAAGAATCTGATTTGGAATTCTGCGAGCGAGAACACATTTGCGAATCGCAGTACATGTCGCACTTCGATGAGCACACCGAAGAAGCGACCCCTTCAAATCCCGCGCACTCTGACCCAACCCAGAGCGAGGGCTGTTAGGGGGACTAGCAGCCCTGTGTGCGGGAAACTATTTTAGGCTGTCTGGGAAGCGTTCTTTGAAGCCAGGCCAATCTGCGGCAGGAACCTTTATCTGGTTCTCTACGTGCCATTTGTCGAATGCGGTGCGTTCGTCGACGGGAAGCGATTTAATACGGGTCAGAAGTTGGTTCTGCTTCCTCACCCACCAGCCGCTACGGTGCTTACGCTGAAATACTCCATCGCGTTCCTTAGCCTTTGGCATAATCCCTCTCCTTTGCACTGTCCGTTGGTGGAACCAAGTCTCCGCTGTTTACAGCCCTCGTTAAGAAAGTCACCGAAACGATGAGGATGTGCCGAAAATAAGATTCCGCAGTACGATCACTTTATGAACATCACCGACGAATGGCGGATGTACGACCCCAAAGATCCGCGAACCCATCCCGAAGGGATCTCTCGCGTGGAAATGGAATTCGACCGGAACCACGAAATCTGGCAGCTTTGGGCTTCGGCGACTCCGTTGGCTTATTAAGCGGAAACCGGAGCGGTCTATCGTCGCCTGTACCTCTGATCACTGCGAGAGAGCGTACCGATAGAAGCCGTCCAAGCCGGTTTTCGATATGCTCTGAAGATGGGAATTGAGGTTGTATTTACCGATGATCCAGCTTTTGTCTTGAAAGTGGCTAGAGCGTTCCTCGCATCACAACCGGTCTCGCACAACTTGGTCCTCTCGCTGCTCGATGCCCGCACCACCCATCCCGAGCCGGGCCGCTATTGGCTGGCAAGGGAAAACGAGGAAATTGTCGGTGTGATCCTGCAGTCGCCCCTGACCTTTGACGCGACCCTCACCCCGATGGACGGGCGGGCCGTAGAGGCCGTGGTGAGTGCGCTAGCGGATGCCGGCATTTCTCTACCTGGAATTAAGGAGACGCCACGACGGCAGCCAGCTTCGCTGGGCAATGGAGTGAACGACGGAAGTCCGCGGCCACGCCGTTTCAGGGTAGCCGTCTCTACGAATGATTGGAACTGGGCGAGGCTACAGACAACAAAGGTAGGCTTCGGCTTGCTCTTCCAAGCGACCGGAGCTTGATGATGGAGTGGTTTCGCGCATTTTCAATTGAGATTGGTGAACTGGCGAACGACCTAGAACTCCGTGCAGACCGGTGGATCACTTCGGCAGAGTTATGGCTTTGGGACGATGGGGGGCTGATGTCGATTTATCGCCGCATTGGCTATAGGGCAATAGCAGAGGGTTTACGCTATCGCTTTGCGTGATTTGCAGGCGAATCGCATTGGACTCACTCGGCGATTTATAAGGCCGGTTCACCACGCGAGAATGGTGCTTTGAATGACCATTCGGGTTCAGCTTTATTTTGGTGGTAGCATGACTTGCTCATAGACGCGCTCCAGAGGTTCAGGAGAAACGCTGATCTTTCCTCTATAAGGATTATCTAGAACTGCGATTAGAAAAATCAGCATGGCCAACAAGCCGGAAAACAATACCGTCATCCAGAAGTGCATGGCGAAACTTTCCGGGTGAAGGAACCAAGTAACCGCGATGCAAATCCCAGCTCCGGCGATTACCAGGGTCCACAGAGGTCCGGGCATTTCACTGGTAACGCTGTTGAGCCGGGCTCTTCGGCTTTCCGTTAGGTCATTGAAGTCTCTATAGGCTTCTGCGGCCAGGATCTTCTGTCTCTCGTCCTGAGGTTCGTAGGACATAAAGTGTTGCTGAAAGTCGTTCAACACAGAGCTTGCGTTATTGGGAACGATTCCGCGCCGTTGCATCGGCCACCCCACGTCGATAACCTGGCGTGTATACGTGCGCAGGTCTTGCTCCAAGATGGTGCGCGCAGGTTCGGGGTACGCACCGATGTCACGGTAAAGAGCGCCAAGGGCGGTAGCCTCATGGTCGACCTTTCCCTGCACGTCGGAATAAGTAGCCCAGGCTCCAATGGCCAGCAGGCCCGCGCAAACTGCATACAAGACAGTGACACCCGCCATATAGAAACCGACTATGTGGTTGTATGCATGGTGCTCATTTCTGTCAAGACGGCGCACCCAGCCGCGAGTGAGGTAAAGGCCGGCCAACCCAAAGGCCACGAAGGCGACCACGGTCAAGGTGCCAGAGAGCCAGGTCGGAATGCTATATAACCAGTAAATTTTCATCGAGGCGATCCCTTGAGAGCTGTGATCCGCGCAATTCTATTGAGGAGTCGTATGTTATTCCGCAGGCCGACACTCATCAAGATGGACGTTACGAAAACTAGACGTGGATCGCCGTCAAACAGGAAGCAACCCCAAAATGGACGTCAGTTCCTGTTCGGCCACCATCCGTCCGGAGTTTCGGAAACTGCCAGCATCGCTGTTTAGGTGATCAGTTCTGGGGTTTGTGCGAAGTTCTGGTGAATTCAATTCTGCCTTTGTCAGTGTCGATGGTTCCGCTCATCTTGTCGCCATCTAGCGTCACGTCGCATCTGTCGAAAGCAACATTTCGCCCTGGTTCAGGGTGCGTCCAGATCGTAAGCTTGTTCCCCTTGAGCGCAAGAGTGATGGGAATTGGCTGGCTTTCGCTCGGTCCCAACCAGCCGGTCACTTTATCGCCGTTCTGGGTGAATGCTGCCACACCGTGGATCTCTCCGCCAGACGTCGAAATTCTGACGTCCCATCTTCCCGTAACATCCGCGGCCAGAGCCGAAGGAGTCCACAGTGCAAGTAACAGACCTAAAGAGAGCAAACCTCGCAGCATATACACTCCTCCTACATGAATAACGCTGCGGAGGGAGAACGGTTAACAGGAGCGCACAATTGCCGGGATACATCGTCGCATTTGCGCTGGATTCTGAGTTCCGGGCGGATCACCGTCCAACCGGAAGATGCTCGTTGTGCTGAAAGCATGACGCTATTCGCAAACGAGGTTATCCCGAGCCGGGACCACCATCAACAGCAGCTAGACTTCGCAATCAGTGACCATTATGGAGTTACAACAGCTTTCGGAACAGAAGTGGTACGACCATCAAACAGTGACTGCTTGTCACCGAGCAGTGTTTTGTCGAGAAAGACTCGGATGAATTGCATGATCAGATCAAGGTTGTGAAGCAACTAGCGGAGTCTCTGGGAGTCCATCGAGTCGCCCACAGCACACGGAATGTCACGCCCAGTATGGCATTTGTCCGTGAAACTGGCGTCGTCCGCAGTTCCAAATACAAACTGGCCGGCGGTGATGAGCGAGACGCACTGGGCGATCGCGTTGCGGCATGCCGTCCCTTTCCGTCCTCCCGGTGGCCGATGATCTTCGCATGTCGATGAACGGCGCTATGCGAAGCGCCTAAGCCAGCAGTTTCCCGAGCGGCTCCCAATAGTGCGCCTTCCATCCGGAAGCCAGAACTTCGGCCTCTCCCTGAGGAAAACCCGTATGGTCAAATATGATTTTGGTTTCGGAGCCCTGCTCCACGAGCTCGAACTTCGCAATCGAATAGACGCCCGGATTCCATCCGCCCGTTCGCCATGCCTGCACGATTCGTTCGTTCGGCACAAATTCCACTTGTCGTCCCGTGATGTATCCGCCGAACAGCTTGAACATGCCTCCCGCTTCACGGCTGATCTCCGCGGGCTTGTCAGGCAGGTGCATGGCTTGCATGACGCCACTTAGCTGTATGACCTTGTCGAACTGATTGGCCTCGGTAAGCGCATCGTAGACGCGCTTGCGGCTCGCAGTGAAAACAGGCTCCTGGTGAATGGCGTCGGATGTGTGAGAAATCCCGTCATCTGTTCCCGCCCAAGCCGTAGTCGAATCCAGGGCGAAACCACCGAATGCACTCAGAACACCGGCGATCGCTTGCCGCCGCGTGGGCTCTTTGGCCAGCGATTCCAGAATCCTTCTGTCGCTCATCATCTGCCCCTCGTTTCTCTTGATTGTCTCGATAAGAGCACCGCGCGAAAATATGTTCAAGATAATATTTTCGCAGAATGGAGAGTACCCTCTGATATACACTCGTGCGAGGAAACCCGATGCCCTACCCCGCCGGTCATTGCGAAGCAGTAAAGAAAAGCATCATTGACAGCGCACGAAAGCTGTTCAATCGCCATGGATTTGAAAATGTCTCTCTCAATCAGATCATGGCTGGTGCGGGCCTGACACACGGCGGATTCTATACTTACTTTAAGAGCAAGAGTGATCTGTATGCTGAGGTATTGGGCTGCTTCTTTACCGATCCGCAATGGAAAAGCTGCTGGAAAGATGTTCACGTTGACCTTTCATCGACTGACGTAGGACCGCAAGTTGTCCGAGCCTATTTATCTCGCCAGCATTTCGAGGACGTCGAGAACTCCTGCCCAATGGTGGCATTGCCGACCGACGTCGCGCGTAGCGGTGCAAGTGCGAAGCGCGCCTTCGAGACCGTGTTCAAAGCGATGGTAAGCGTCTTGGAGCGGAGCTTAGTCCAGAATGGCCGGCGTCGCCGCGCCACTGCTCAGAGCATAGCGGCCTTGTCCATAGGAGGAATGGTCGTGGCGAGGACCATGGTCGACCGCGCTCTTGCGGATGAATTGCGTGCGGCCTGCATCGCCGTCGCCCTCGATCTTGGCGGCTGGAACAAAACGAGCAAGATCAAGAAACCGCGAAGCCAAGCGATCCCGGTCGCACGGCGCGGCAGAGATCTAGTTGCACCAGGCGCGATTTAGAGAGCGGCAGATGAGCGACTTACCTTGTCGCTTTTGTAATTGTGACCGAGTGCCCGTCCATCCGGAAGGGCGCCATTTTTGGTAAGGCGAACATCTGTCAAAGGTCCGGATCGCCTACCAACCGCCCAGAAGTTGGATAAAGCGTAGACTCTGCGCATGGGAGCAGTCGCGCACCTCCTCGCAGCCACCGACCGCAACGGGAGATTCTCTGGCTATTACAAGTGTTCCCTTTGCGCGGCAGAGTTTCGCCCGAATACCAAGCAGCTTGGAGAGATGGCGTTCTTCTTTAGTGCTCACGTTCGGCTATCGCATCCTGCCCAACAGACCGCGGATAGGGACGTAGTCCGGCCAGTGCCCAACGAGGAGTAGCTAATGTCCGGTCCGCGAGCGGCCTCGATTGGGTCACGCCGTACTCTCTGCGCCACACGTCCATTACCAGCATGGCCGACGCCGGCGTGCTGATCCAAGTCATCATTGTCGTTCGCAGGGCATATTTCGCCGCGCATGCAGCAGCACTACACGGCGATTTCAATGCAGGCTAAGCGTCGATGGAGGGCCGCGGCCGACGCCGGCGCAGAGATGCCGTACACGCCGGGGATGGACTACAGCTTCGCGCCGCCAGAGCCTGCGGATCCGACGCCGCCGATCGAGGCTGGAGTGCCTTTCGCGCGGTGCGCCTAGCCAGGTCCGCCATAGGCAGGACCGGCTAGACTGAGAATGTGGACGTGAAAATGAAGCGAAAAGATCCGAGCGGCGCAGACCCGACGCTCTCTTATACGGCATTGGTTATCATAGCGGCGGTGCTACTAGCCTTCCTGATAAAAGTGCTCATGGGTTTCTTGCGCGTCCCCCTACCCTAACCAAGAACACGCGTCGCTAGGGTTGCCTGGCAGTCACCGCGCTTTTGGAAGTGACGACTGTTTCGCCTCGGTCTTCCTCCTGTTGAAGTTTCTTTATCGCGCCTCGAAGGACGATCAACTCGAAGCTCGCTGTCTCGTACATGATTCGATAAGCCGTAATTTGATCAACTGGCATCATTACACTCCAAGCAATCAGCCTAGCGAAGACTGACTGTCATACCTATCGCCCAAACGTCGCATGGGGCTATACCACTCTCTTGCTCCGGTCATCACCCGGTCGGTTCACTGAGCCGCTCGGCGGGAGACTAACACTCGCGAGACCGCGACCTTCGGATCTTCAACTCATTCAGCGCGTGCTTCGCGAATCAACGCTGGTGCCAAAAGGCTCGCCTTGTGGCGTCGATAATAGTCCAAGGCTACGGGAGACAAAACGACATTGAACCGAAGAGACTTCATGAGTTTAGTCGTAACAGGAGCAGCCGCGGCAAAGCTATCAGCGGAACCGTTAATCGCAAAGGTGTCCGAGCCTAAGATCGAGGCAATTGCTTTCGATGGACTCGCGGTCTTCGATGTGCGGCCCGTTGCCGCGCTAGCCGAGCGGATCTTTCCTGGACGCGGCGGAGAGATGAGCGCCCTATGGCGGACGCGGCAGTTTGAGTACACATGGCTGCGCACGGTAGGACACCAGTATGCCGACTTCTGGCAGGTGACGAAGGAGGCGCTGGTGTTCTCCTGCAAGTCTCTGAAGCTGGATCTGACTAAAGCGGACAGCGACCGGCTGATGCAAAGTTACCTCGAGTTGAAGGCGTGGCCGGATGCACTTGCGACGCTGAAGGGACTGAAGTCCATCGGTCTGCGGATGGCGTTCCTCTCGAACTTTACCGTGGGGATGCTAGATCAAGCGGTAAAGAACTCCGGCCTGGACGGTATTTTTGAAGATCACTTGAGTACGGATCGGGTGAAGGCATTCAAGCCTGATCCTCGGGCCTACGCAATGGCGACAAGCTCCTTCGGGCTGAGAAGAGAAGAGATTGCTTTTGCTGCTTTTGGAGGCTGGGATGCGGTGGGGGCAAAGTGGTTCGGCTATCCGACCTTCTGGGTGAATCGCGCACATAGTGCGTCCGAAGAGCTTGCCGCGGTTCCCGATGGTGTTGGTACGAACCTGCAGGATCTAACAACGTTTGTACGAGCTCGTCTTTAGACTCTCTTGGTCACGTCGTCGAGAACGCTCTGTTCGTGGAGAACAACGAAGCAATCCGGGACATGGTGCCAGTGTCAATCAAGCGCGGAGAAATCATACTCAGCTTCTGATCGCGGATTCCTTACCTACGGAGGGAGATTCTTCCAAAAGGACGGCCAGACGTTCGTCGAGCTGCGCCTGTTCCAGAGTGACTAATATTCCGATTCCCGTCGGTCGTGATCTTTACAAGGAAATCAAAACTCCCAGCGTGAAGCGCACTGGAGGACAAATTGACATTGATGGGGTTCAATACGAGCGAAAAGCGCTGCGTGAGGCGTTGTTACGGAACTAATTCCAGATTTCCTGAATCCGTCCATCTTCGATCCTGAGAATCGCGAAATAGTTCCGCGTATATTCTCGCGTCGGATCAGAAGGATCTTTGTCGCGCTTCTCCCACATGATTACTACAAAAGGACCGTTAGTGAATTCCAGCACCGGCGCATTCTTCCACTCTGGCTTGATGTCCTGTGGCTGATGGTCGGGGAGGCTGTGAATGAACTGCTTCAAGCCTTCACGGTCAGCGGGCACGCCGGGATTGTGCTCGATGAAGGATGCCGAAAGAAGCTCTTCGATGTCCTCGATGTGTCCATATTCGACGACGTTCCTCTCGAAGCGCGATGCGATCGCCAGGTTCTGTTGTTCCGCCGTTGACGGTTTGGCTGTGTTCCAAGTTGAGGGCGGCGGAGCTGTGGACGGAATGAACGCAGCTGAACCGGGCTCCTTCCGGGCAGAATCCCAGTGCTCCTGGATCTTTCCGTTTTGAATGCGAAACAGATCGAAGCTGTAGACATAGACCGACTGTGAAGTGTCTTTGGGATCTTTGTCTTTGTGCTCAAAGACCAGCCAGACGAAATTTCCCTTTGCGCCCTCGACCACCGGAGGATTTGCAAGTCGATCGGGAATCGGCTCGATCGCAGGCCCGAGGCTCTTGAAGAACGTCACCAAAGCAACTCGACCAGTAGGAACATTGGGATTGTGCTGGATGAAATCCTCGGCCGCGTAGTTGGCAGCAAGTTCGGTGTGGCGAGCTTCGATGACTTTTCTCCACCAGTCGAGAACGAAGGCGAGGTCCTTCTCCTCTGCAGGAGTCATGGGGGCGACTTGTTTCTTGCTGGGGAGATGCCCCGGTTGTTCAGATTGACCGAACCCACAGAAAAAGGCAACGAAAAGCAATTGAAGAGCTATCGCTATGCGCAATGCCTCCGTCCACTCGAAATGAGAAGACATCCTATGTCGATTGTGTGCCTCGAAGATATTCTCGAACTGATCGTCCATTTCTCTCCTGTGGCAACACCACATAAACATCTCATAGCTAGTGGGGTACCAGTACATAAATGTGACCAGACGGATTTCCTCCGTATAGCCGACAATCGGTTCGGAGTATCTCGGTGGGGACGGCACTTCTCTGAACAGCTTGTATTACCTCAAACTGTTCGCGAGATGCTTAGAGGCTGTCAGGAATGCCATCAAAATCACATCCAGCTATCCAAGGCCGACACCTGCTTGTGATCTTTATGCGTTTCTGGTAACAGTTCAATAGTTGAATCTATCGATTCTGGTCTCCGTCCTCCTGCGCGGATTCCTGGCGCTCTACGCTTCCACCGGCGAATGGTCGAAGCTCTGGCTTAGCGCTCGGTCTCCCTGCGATCCAGGACGTCCGAGGAAGTACCGATGAAAAGGAAGCTCCTTACTTGGCTGGCTGATGTGAGCTCGGTCTTTCCCACCACCTTCAGTCCCTACTGGCGCACGCTGCCGCTAGGCCGGATGAAGATGTTCATGGCAGGGTACTTCTTCGTCGGAGCCGCCGGTGGTTTCGCGCTCGATCTGCTGCAACTCAATGCTTCGCGGGTTGGCGGAGGTTTCTTTTGGCCTGTCTTGGTGGGTATCGGAGCGATGACGCTTAGGACCGCCGCAATCAAGAGCGTTCGTCTTGTCCCTCTCCTCTTTCTGCTGGTTGGCGTGGCCGCCTGGCTGGGCTACTGGGCCTCGCACGTCTCGACGCCTCTCCCGGTCCCCGTCGCTGTACATCGGCGCGTGCTATTCGATGCCATCGGGATCTTGGTTGGTATCTCTTTCGGGGCTCGATTTCTGCTGTACTTCGCTGGTACGGAGGGTGTGGCCAGCGTGCGTATGCAGACAGAGCTTTCTCTGGCCCACGACATCCAGGCTACCTTGGTTCCCACCATCTCTCTCCGGAACGCGACTTTCGAGCTATACGGCAAATCGATCCCTAGCACAGAGATGGGCGGCGACCTGATCGACGTCATCGAGAGCGACGGTGGGTTGGTGGCCTACGTCGCCGATGTCTCCGGCCACGGCCTGCCCGCCGGCCAGCTCATGGGGATGTTGAAAACTGCCATGCGACTCGCCGTGCAATTTCGCCAAATGCCGGTAGCAGCGCTCGAAAGTGTGGACCGCGTGCTGCCAGATCTCAAGAAACGTGAAATGTATGCCACCCTAGCCCTTCTCCGCTTCGACGGCTCAAGTGAAGCCGAATACGCATTGGCCGGCCATCCGCCGATCCTCCACTATCGGCATGGCTGCAGGGACACGGCCCTGCTCTCGATGGAGCAGATTCCGCTCGGACTTATCCCCGGCGGTTCCTATGCTAGTAAGCGTGTCGTCTATTCACCGCGCGATCTCTTCTTGATGGTTACCGACGGCATAACGGAAGTCGCCAACGTCAGAGACGAAGAATTTGGCCTGATCCGCCTTCAAGAGTTGCTGGCGCAACACGCTACCAGAGCCTTGCCGGAGATTTTGGATCTCATTATGCGCGAGGTGCGACAATATGGTCTGCAGCAAGATGACCAAAGCCTGCTGATACTGCGCGTTCTGGCCCCGACGTACTTTACACAGCACGATGTCTCGGACTAAAAGAGTGGAACCAAACTCGAATGCAGCGGCTCGGGTTCTGAGGAGGAACGACATCGCATGGAATCCCAAATAACCACCAGGATAGTGGGCCTGCAGAATGCACAACCTCTTCAATATCGACATCATCGTGCTTCTCCTGCCTGTCCGGGAACTTTCGATGTCGCCCGCTTGATCCCGTAACGCCGGCTCAGCCAGGAGCGGACGGGCTCGTCGTAATACTTCAACACAAGCCATGCGACAAAAATCACGAATGGAATAAGTAGAAAAATCAATGTCAGCTTCACATTCAGACTGGGATGCCTCGTCCACGAGTAGCCAGTAAGGACGTATACGAATGGAATGTGAGTGATGTAGAGCGGATAGGACAGGTGGCCGCTGAACTTGCAAAGCCTGATCATTCCCGTGCCAGCGTCGGAGCCTTCGGAGATCCCGTTCGCGTGCTGCGCTATCTCGGCCGCTATACCCACGCGTCGCCATCAGCAACCAGCGCCTGCTCAGCTTCGATGGTCACCGCGTACGCTTCCGATGGAAAGACTACGCACATGGCAACAAGCAGTGCATCATGACGCTCACTGCAAGCGAGTTCCTGCGCCGCTTCTGCCAACATGTGCTGCCCAGGGGCTTCGTTCGCATTCGCCACTTCGGCTATCTCGCCAACGCACGCCGGGCTGCTCTCATCGCCCTCGCTCGGCAGCAGCTTGCCTGTCAGCCTCCGACGACCTCGCATCTCACAAACTCCCCGTTAGCCATTTGGCGCTGCCCACGTTGCGGAGCCAACATGAACATCGGACCCAACCTCACTGCGCATCAACTGGCTTTTCGATGCAAGCCAGCGGATTCTTCATGACTCTAAACCCACTGAACCGCTCTCGCAGATGTGACCACACGTCTTCGCACCCCTACGTTTCGAACGCAAAGCTCCAACCTACAAACCACTCCAAGACGCACGTACCAGGCGAAAAGACCCGCTCCACGTACTGCCTAACTCCCTTGCTCGCCCCTCCGACCGATGACGCCGAGGTTGTTCCCCTACCCATCAAAGCCAGTTCGCGCCTCTAGCTCCATAGCAGCGCCCGCCACTGCCACCGCCTTCCTTCTAGTCTCCTTATCGAAAATGCCCCGGGGCAGCAGCGGGAGCGTAGCGTTTGACTGCGAGGACTTGCCCCGAGGCATTTCCGATCAAGGCTAACGACTTTACGGCCAGGTGGCTCTGATGCCCGTCTCGATGAGCGCATTGGCGATTTGGCATGTTTCCAGAAACAATCCAATCCACCTGTGCGTTTTCCCTTACTACTCTCCGCAGCCCCGTTCGTTCCCGGCGGTGCCGGCCAAAGAGAGGAATGGAACGACTACGTAGGCGTGGCAGAGAACAACGAGACCAGGCCCTCGGGGATTGTCGGATGGGCGAGAACGGCTTCACGCAATACGGTGTAGGGCAGACGTCCTAGCATGGCGATCTGGACGCAGCCCATGATCTCGCCCGCACCTACCCCGAAGGCAGCAAACCCGAGAATGCGGTCACTGTCGCGCTTGACGAGGCACTTGAGAAAGCCGCGTGTTTCCATCAGGCTCCGAGCGCGCAGTACCGCAGCCATGGGGACTTTGAAGAGCCGGTACGCGATTCCTTGTTGCTTCGCTTCGGTTTCGCTCAATCCGATGCGTGCAAACTCCGGGTCGGTGAAGAGACAAAAGGGCACCTGTCTTCCGGTTGTTACATGGTTGCCACCGAGAATGTTGTCACGAACAACCCGGAAATCGTCCTCGCTTATGTGGGTGAATTGTGGACTGCCAGCTATTTCTCCAACCGCCCACACGCCCGCGGCGGTCGTCTCGAGACGTTTGTTCACCTTGATGTATCCGCGCTCCGTTAGTTCTACGCCAGCGAGTTCCAGTCCGATGTCTTTCGTGTTCGGGATGCGTTTGCCGGTTACCAGCAGGTGCGAGCCTTCGATGGTCTGCTCCTGACCGTCTCGCAAAAGGGTGAGGCGGACTGATTGGCCGGACTTTCCCGAGACGCGTTTTATTGTTGTGTTGAGGGCGAGATGAATTCCCTCGTCTTCAAAGACCTTGTGCAAGCCTTCGGTCACGTCATCATCTTCGCGATGCAGCAGACGATCATTGCGGTCGACAACCGTAACCTGGCAGCCGAAGCGCCGCATCGCCTGCGCAAACTCCAGACCGACGTAGCCGCCGCCAAGCACGATCAAGTGATGGGGGATGATGTCGAGTTCCAGAGCTTCGACGTGAGTCAGCGGATTCGCCTCCTTCAATCCCGGCGTGTCGTCGACGCCGGCATGCGTGCCCGTTCCGACGATGACGTTCTTTCCGCGTAACATCCGTGTTGTTCCGTCAGAGAGAGTGGCTTCTACCAGGCGCGGTCCGACGAAGCGGCCCGAAGCCATAATCAGTTCCGCACCGCTGCGATGGTAGAGATCGAGATGCGTATCGACCAGGCCCTGCACCATGTGGCGTTTCCGCTCGCGCACCGCCGGCATCTTCACTGTGAAACCCTCGACAGAGATGCCAAACTCCTCGCTGGTCCGCACGTAGTGGGCGATCTGCGCTGTATGAATGATGTTCTTGCTGGGAAGGCACGCGATATTCGGACAGGCTCCGCCGATGTATTTCCGCTCGATGGCCGCTACCCGTTGCCCGCGCGAGGCAAACGTCCACGCAAGCAACTTTGCCCCCGCTCCGCTGCCGAGAATGACGAGATCGTAATCTTCAGGTTGTCCTTGAAGACTTACCATTGGGTCAGCTCCCCTTCTGCACGCCGCGCCTTAAAGCGGCAAAATTGTCCAGTTGCAATTGTCGATTGTCGTTCAGACGGCAGTGCGCCCTCCATCCACGGCGAGATTCGCGCCGTGAATGAAGCTGGCACGGTCTGTGGCAAGGAAGACAATCGCTTCAGCAATTTCGTCGGCCGTTGCCGGACGACCGGCGGGGGGCCTGGGCAGCGAGTTGGTCGAGCCCCTCGCCCATCACTTCTGTGCCCTCCGTACGCGCGGGCCCGGGACTCACTGCGTTCACGCGGACACCCTTAGGTCCATACTCGGCTGCCCAGGTTTTCGTCAGCAGATTGATGGCGGCCTTGCTCGAACTGTAGAGGCTCATTCCGGGCGCTCCGTAATTGGCAACCATCGTTGAAATGTTCACGATTGCTCCTTTCCCTCTCTTAGCCATCAATGGGGCAAGCTTCGCGACGAGGAAGTAGGGCGCCTTCACGTTGATGGAAAAAACGCTGTCGAACTGTTCTTCCGTCATTTCATGCGTAGGCCCGAAAGGAAAGATCCCTGCATTGTTAATGAGAATATCGAGTTGGCCATTTCCAAGTTCGATGGCCCATTTTGCCACTTCACGGGCGCTAGCTGAGTCTCGAAGATCGGAGGATATAAAATCTGCTTTGCCTCCGTCGGCACGAATTTCTTCGACCGCCTTCTTCCCGCGTTCCGCATTTCGTCCCACAACCAGGACATGGACACCAACCTGAGCCAGTTTCCTCGCTGTTGCAAGTCCGATTCCGCTCGTTCCTCCGGTAATAAGCGCTGTCGAGTTGCTGTCTGTCATGTTTAACCCCCTCAGGTCAGATATGTTCACAGCTAGCGATTCAAAGACCGCACATCAAATACTCTTGACCTCACCGCCATCCATGCGGACAGAGCTTCCTGTCATCCACTTTGCTGCAGGCGAAACCATGAACGCCAACAGCTCTGCGATTTCTTCCGGTTGTCCATAGCGGCTGATGCCGGCCTCTTCCGGAAACTTCCTGATGGCCTCGTCGACGCTCATATTATGCGCAGGAGCCCATTTCTCCAGGAACGACTGGCGTCTCCCCGTCATCACTGCTCCCGGCACGATGCTGTTGACCTGCACACCATCCTTGATCCCTTGCTCTGCAAAAGCCTTTGCCAGGGCAATGATGGCCGCGTTCGTGGCTGCCACCGCGGCAAAGCCTGGCTTGGGATCAAGCGCCGCGCTCCCGGACATAAACACGACGGATCCCTCGCTGGCCTTGAGTGCATCCCAGGCGCGAATAGTCAACCTGCGGGCTCCGTGCAGCTTCAGCTCCATGCCTGCATACCATTGCTCATCGGTCATCTCGAAGAGGTCGATCTGCGGCACGGCGCCGGCTATATTGAGAAGCGCGTCGACGCGGCCATAACGGTCGACTGTTGTCTTGAGCACGGTTTCCGGCGACTCCACCCGGCTCAGATCGAGCGCGATGCTGAGCGGTTCGCCTCCAGCTTCGCGAACGAGATCCGCGACCTCCACCAGAGCGTCCCCGTTCCTCGCGACGAGAACGATCGCGGAAAAATCTCTTGCCAGCCGAATTGCAGTAGAACGTCCAATTCCCTGACTCGCTCCAGTCACGATTGCTAAGGATTTGTTCATCGTCGTTACTCCTCTTACCGAAGAGATAGAGTCCGCGCATGGCCCGCTCTTTCAGTTCAATGTCGCCTGCACCGCTTCGAGGATGATGCCGGCGGCCTTGTCCGGCGCGGTAAGGAGCGGCGTGTGGTCGACGGCACACGACCGAATGGTGGCCTTCATGCGCTCGGCCATAAAACGCTGTGTTTTTGGATTGATCATCCGATCTTCTTCAGCGAGCAGGTACCAGGCAGGCTTTGTTTTCCAGGCAGGCGAGGCGACGGGTTCCTGAATGCTCTTCACCGAAATTGGCCGCTGAACTGCGCGACATAAGGCGATTTGCTCAGGTGATGCATTCTGCGCGAAGGCCTGCGTGAAGCTCTCATCGGGCATCCAAATAAAGCCGTCCGCATCGGGAGCGAGCTTCGGGGCCTTCGGATGCGACTCGTCCCGGTAGAAGACCTGCGCCACTGTCTCGCCTTCATCCGGAGCAAGGGCCGCGATATAGACGAGCGCCTTGACACGGTCGTCGTTCGCGGTTCCCACCACGGCCCCTGCATAAGCGTGCCCTGCAACGAAAACGGGGCCTTGGGTGCGCAGGATCGTCCGTCGCAGCGCCGCAGCATCGTCGCTCAGCGAGCTTAGGGGGATCGGGGCAGCCACGACATTCAACCCTTCGTTCTGCAGCCTGCGAATAACCGGCCCCCAGCTCGACCCATCGGCCCATGCGCCGTGGATCAAAACAACGGTGGCGTTCTTGAAATCTGGCATGTTGCTTCTCCTATACCGATGTCTCCTTGGAGATTTTGCGATCCTTGAGCGAGAAGTGAAATCAGGCGAAAAAGCTGATAATCTTCCCGGCGATCAAATCGCCAAAATCCTCCAGCGCAAAGTGCCCCGTGTCGAGCAGGTTCAGCTCAGCCTTCGGAATGTCGCGTAGATACGCCTGAGCGCCTTCGACGGTGAAAAAGGGATCGTTCTTGCCCCACACGATTAGCGTCTTCGGTTGCTTATTTCGGAAGAATGCGTGCCATTCGTCATAGTGCGCCAGATTTGCCTGGTAGTTGTGCAGCAGGTTCAGCTGGATGGCGTCATTGCCCGGGCGATCCAGAAAGTGCTGATCCATCGTGTAGGAATCCGGATTGATGCGGCTCGCGTCCTTTACTCCGTGCCTATACTGGAAGATCGTCGTCTTGAGCGCAAGCAGTGCGCGCACGGGAGCTTCCGTTTCCGCCGTTCGCTTGGCCCAGAACGGCTTCATTGGATCGAACGCGCCCCCGATGCCCTCCGCATAGGCGTTTCCGTTCTGCACGATAATGCCTTCGACCGCATCCTGGTGTTTGAACGCAATGCGGTACCCGATGGGCGCGCCGTAATCTTGCACATAAATGATGAATTTCTTCAGGCCGAGGACGTCGAACAGTAGAGCGTCGACGTATGTTGCAAGGTTGTCGAAGGTGTACTCGAACTCGTCCACTCCCGGCGCATCGCTGTAGCCGAACCCGAGGTAATCCGGTGCGACGATATGAAACTTGTCCGCGAGTTGCGGGATCAGCTCACGGAACATATGTGACGAACTGGGAAAACCGTGCAGCAGCACGATGGTCGGAGACTCTTTAGACCCTGCCTCGCGATAGAACATCTTGAGGCCGCGTATGGTGGCGTGTTGAAATGTTGACATCGTCTCTCCCTTTGAACCGAATTCTGCGGCGATTGGGGCGCCAATGAGGCGAGAGTATGCAACACCGATAAAAATGTCAATGCTGGTGTTACAGTTTTCTTGAAATATTCTTTGGAGGGGATGCGATGCCTGCGGCTACTCAGGATGCCGGCGAATGGATCGATGGCTTTCTCTTCGTCGCCAACAGGCCGATCCTCGATTTCTTGAATACCCGCCCGGTCCTCGCGGAGGGCCCCACCGAGCTGCTTCCCGACGTTCCCGCGCTGGGACGATGGCTGATTGCTTCGGGCATCGTGAGCTCGGCTAAGGCGAAACGTCTTGTGCAAGGTTGGCGGCACTCGCCGGAAGCGGCCTTGTTTCTAAAGAATCTAATCGCGTTCCGGGAACGGCTGCGGGACGCTGTTCTGCGTATAGAGGGCGGTTCGGCTCCATCGGATGAATTCATCCAGGAGGTGAATCGAGGTCTGCTGAAGAATCCGCCGGCCACGTTGCTGCGTAAGCAGAAGGGGCGAATTGTTCGGGTGCAGCTGTTCGATCTGCGGCAGCCTACGGACCTGTGGACGCTGGTCTTTGATGGTGCGGCGGATCTTCTGAGCGAGCCGGAGATCGATCGCATTCGCCAATGCGAGAAGTGTGTCGTGCACTTTTTCGACACCAGCAAGAAGGGCTCTCGCCGTTGGTGCAGCATGAATATCTGCGGGAACAAACTTAAAGTTGCCGCCTATCAACGCAGAAAACGTGAGAGCGAGTCAACGCGCTGAGAGAATACTATTGCGAGCACAGCCAGTGGTCGCCAGTCTGCCTTGATATGATCTGGGGTTCACGCTAACAGCCCAAACCGCGTTTCCGGAGCCGTCGCGGCTGGAAAAGTGCCTCGGCGATAATGCGCTAAGTGACGCCAAGTCATCGGGCGGTACTCATGCACCAAGCAACCTTTGAATCGCTCTCGATATGAGCAATTGTGTCATCTGCAGAAGTGGACCACTCATCCATTTGTCCGGTCAGGCGATAGCGATGGGAGCGTGACGGGGAGAGGCTTCCCAGTTACCGCGAATCATCTGCGGCGTTGAGTGCGCGCATTCTTGAAACTCTTGAGCACTGCCTCTGCGGGGGAGACAATCGGAACCACCTTCGAATTTCCATAGAGCATTCGAAGGGAGAAAGCACCATCGATGACGCTAAGTAGCGCCGCGGCCGCCGCTCCTTTGTCCATTCCGAAGGGCTCGAGCAAGTCGCTCAGATAGTCGACAATCTTGTTTTGGTGCTCGATCGCAAGGCGATGGAACGGGTGAGAAGTATCCGGGAATTCGGATGCGATCCGCAGGAACGGGCACCCGATTATTTCGGGCCAGTTCGCCATTTGTTCGAATTTGGTCAGCGCCTCCTGTAGATCCTTTGGGGGAGTGGGCTGAGAGAGATAATCCCATAGAGCCCGATCGCGATTTTCCAGGTACGCGAGCACAAGAGCATCCTTGCTCTCGAAGTGCCGATAAAACGTCGCTTTTGCGACTTCAGCGACGGACATGATCTTCTCGGTGCCAGTCGCGCGGACCCCTTCGGCGTAGAAGAGGCGGTCGGCTACGGCGAGAATTCTCTCTCGCGGTTCTGATTTTTCGGCTGTCTTCATGAAATCATGTTGACACGAGACAGACGAGTCTGTCTATACTACGAAATGCATCAAGACAGACTTGTCTGTCTTGTTCAAAAATCAGAAATTGAAAGTTGGCAAGAAAATGTCTACCCGCCTTAGTAAGGGCTTATCGCTACTCCTGGGTGTTTGGATGTTCATGTTCGGCTTTTTGAAATTCTTCCAGCCGATCCGTGGCTGGTTCGACGTCCAGATTCAACAAAGTCATCTTCCCCACGAGGCGATTCTTGCGGGCAAGCTGACAGAAATGCTTACCGGCATTCTGTTCTTATTGCCATGGCTTTGGAGATCGCTGACCGCCAAAAGGAAAAATCAAATCTTGCTGACCGCGTGTTTCATCCTCTTCAGTCAGATGTGCGTGGCTATCTATGTCCACCTGCAGCCTGGGGTACCTGCTGGCGTGCTTCCTCTTGGTATCAAACCGCCTATTATCCCCGCTATCGTTCTCCTTCTCAGCTTGCTCACTGCTTTTGATGTTTGGAAGCAGCTAAGAGCAGAGGAAGCCTAAGGCGTTCCCCGCCCATTCCCCGCTGATTGAGCTCCATAAGTGGTAGGACGCGAGAACGGCGAGCGCCCTGATGGTTAGACCTTACCTTCAGCAGCACACCATTGGTTGGATAACTGGAGAACAAGAATGTCGAAACTCTTCGAATCTGTTCAGCTTGGGTCTTTGGTCCTGGCAAATCGAGTCTACATGGCACCGCTCACGCGCGACCGCGCTGACTCGGATGGGCTGCCCGGCGAGCTGGCCGCAACATATTACTCGCAATGCGCTTCGGCTGGGCTCATCGTGACCTAGGCGACGCAGATCTCGCCCATGGGCAAAGGGTACATCGATACTCCAGGGATTCACTCCCTCGAGCAGGTCGAGCGTGGAGCCGGATTGTGGACTCCGTTCATAAGAGTGGAGGCCGGATCTTCCTTCAGTTGTGGCATGTTGGCCGAATCTCTCATTCGTCGTTGTTGCCGAACAACGCGCGCCCCGTTACTCCCTCAGCAATCCGTGCCAGGAGTCAGACGCTGATTGCCACGGGTCTGGCAGAGGTCGCGGAGCCAATTGCCCTGACGGCCAGCGGGATCAAAGAGACCCTGGATGACTATCGGCGGGCAGCCGCCAACGCGAAAGAAGCGGGATTTGATGGGGTTGAGATTCATGCGGCGAACGGATACCTGATCGATCAATTTCTTCGGACAGGATCGAATCGGCGAACCGATGAATACGGAGGTTCTGCGTGGAACCGAGCCCGCTTTCTCACTGAGACGGTTTGAACGCGTGTTGGAGGTCTGGGAGAGTGGGCAGGTGGGCGTGCGAATTTCTCCAACAGGCGGGTTCAACGACATGTCGGACGAGGACCCAATCGAAACCTTTTCCGAGGTGGTTACGAGACTCAACGGCTATGAGCTCGGGTACCTCCATGTCGTTGAAAACGACGCAGAACAGCAAAGGAAGCAGCGCAGAGGATCTCGCCATGTCGGCTCACTTGAGAACACTTTGGAAAGGGCTCTACGTTGCGAATGGAGGATACGACGGGCGCAGGGGAGAGGAAGCATTGCGGAGTGGGCATGCAGACGCTATCGCATACGGTCGAGCGTTTCTCGCCAACCCAGATCTACCGCGGCGGCTGCAACTCGGAGCCGCTCTAAATGAGCCGGACCCGAAGACTTTCTACGGAGGAGGCGCTGCCGGATACACGAGCTATCCCGCGCTCTCCCGAGTGGTTCAGCGTATCGTTGCCAACAGGCCAATCCGCGTTTCACCGGGCGGTGCGATTCACGACAGACGCGAAACGCTCCCAAGGCAAAGTGAATCGTTTCCGGTAACTCAGACGCGCCGCGGCCAGAGCACCAACTCGGCCGCTTCCTCAGCATCTTTGAGGAGCGTCTTACGCGGTATGCCTATCTGCGCACGCATGGTCAACCCACGAGCTAGATCCGTGACTTGGGTCGCACGCGCGACGACGGGAAAGTCAGATGGGATTTCTCCCGCGCTGATCCCGTCCCGGAAACGGCGCTCCAGGAGCGCCCTGCCGGCAGTAGCCGCATTCTGCAGGAACCGCTGAACCTCAGCGTCGTTCACGAGAGGCGCGACGCATATCAGAAGGCAGCCTCGGGCAGACCCTTTCTCAGTCGCACTTTCGACGGCGTACCTTAGAAAGCCCGCGATCGAGTCGCGAAGACCTCGTGGCGAAAGGAGTGCTTTGGCTGCGAGAGCGCCCTTTCGTTCTGCGTACGCCCTGAGGACGCGCAAGAATATCGCCCTCTTGTCCCCGAAAACGGCATACAGGCTCGGCCGTCCCACACCCATCCCTTCGACGAGATCGTCAATCGTCACGCCGTCGTAGCCTTTCGACCAGAACACCTGAGTCGCCTTTTCCAGCGCCCCTGACTCGTCGAAGCTGCGCGGTCGCCCCCGCGGCCTAGCGGTATTTTGAATCATTTGGTTCAAAACTCCTTGACACTGCCCATTCTACCAATATAGAACTAAATAGTTCGAAATTATCAAGCTGGCTATGGCTTTGCGCCCTTCCGGTTCTACTTTCACCTTTCACGAAGGAGCAACTCATGAAACATTCAATCGCTCTCGTCACTGGCGCCACTTCCGGGCTCGGTTATGCGGCAGCCCGCTTGCTCGCCGCCGAGGGCTACCGCGAGGTCATCGTCACCGGGCGCAGCCTGGCCCAGATCAAGGAAACGGCCGCTCAGCTCGCGGCGGAGATAAAAAGGCAGATATTCACGCCGCTGGAGCTTGATCTGAACGACCCGGTCAACGTTCACTCTGCCGTCGCCGCGCTGGTCAAGCAAGGTCGGCCGGTCGATTTCCTGCTCCTCAATGCAGGGTTGGTCCCCTATAAGCAGCGCGTGCTCACTGCGGCGGGCGTCGAAGCATCTCAGGCCCCGCTCATTGGCCATCATCAACTGACTGTTGGGTTGCTCAATGCCAACCTGCTGAGTCCCAACGCGCGGATCGTTATCGCCGGCGCGGAGCCTGCCCGCGGGGGCGTACCCATGTTCAAGTACACCGACCTGCCAGAGTTCGCGGCCAAATACCACCAAGGCAACCGAACCGCCGCTGTGGAAGCCCTGATCCGCAACGGGCCAAACGTGAAATATGTGCCTAACAACACGTATGCCGACGCGAAGCTCATCATCGCTTGGTGGACCGCGGCACTGGCGCGCCGGCTGCCCTCCGGCATGGCCGTGTACGCTGTCTCGCCTGGTGGGGCGACCGCCACCAAGGTGGTGCGAAGCGCTAGCCCGTTGTTGAAGTATCTGTTTATCCCAATCGTGAACCTCATTCCCGGCATGAATCAGACGCCGGAGACCGCGGCCGGTCGCTACATCCAGGCGTCGGAGTTCGGAACCGACTTCTCAGGGCAATTCTTCGCCTCGGCCAAAGGGAAGTTCTCAGGCCCAATCGAGGTGCAGCGCCAGCCACACCTCCACGATCGCGCCAGCCAGGAAGCCGCGTGGCAGGCCGTCGCCAAGGTCTCCGGCGTCGACTTGTCTCACCCAGCATCCTTGACCGCGGTGTCCTGAAGGGGCGCTGATTCCGGCGCTCCACTTGATGCAAAACAACATCGCCACATCCCTAACTTTGGAATCACGGCGACAGCACGAAGATCAACCAAGGAGATACACATGAAACGGTACGAAGGCAAAAAGGTGGTAATCATCGGCGGCACGAGCGGCATGGGGCTCGCCACGGCAAAGATGCTCCTTGATGGAGGCGCGAGCGTTCTGGTAACGGGTCGCTCGAAGGAAGGCCTGGAATCGGCGCAGAAAGAGCTTGGGAACGACGCCATCGTGGTTTCGAGCGACGCGCGATCGATGACGGATCTCGACGCACTCGCCTCGCGAGTGAAGGCCCAGTTCGATACCCTCGACCTGCTGTTCGTCAACGCCGGGTTCAGCATCCGAGCGCCTCTTGAGAGCATCACCGAGGCCATTTACGACGAGATGTTCAACCTAAACACCAAAGGACCGCTCTTCGCGGTGCATCCCATCTGTTCCCAACAGTTGACATTCGACCGTGTCTCAACTTGACCGAATAAAGAGAGATTGCCACGAGCGATCGAGGCACACCCAGCGCTGCGTGGCGAACCAACTGGTTGGAATACCGGGAACATGAAGCAGTGTGTGGCCAACGCCGCACACCAGTTCGGTCCCGTTCCATGTGAGAAATGTTCGCGATGGTTCTCCAACTTCGACCCCATTTTCCATTCGTCCTAAGCAAACAGGGCATCGACGCCGCTGGTCGTGGAAAACCCAACTCAAACTCGCGAGGCAGATCGCGAATGCGGAAGCACACTGCATGTAGCCCGAAAGCTGCGAGAAGGGTTGCAGTATCGAAAAAGCTACATCTATCGACGCATAATAAGCAGTCGCCAAGAGGAGCGTGATCCTGACAAGCAGAAACGCCCAAAACCTATACCTTTGAGCCAGAGACGGTCTGGCCGACTCGCGGCTGTACTCGCCTATCGTGGGCCGAGTAACAAAAGGCAACGCCAGCAACGCCAGCAGAATTCCGCCGAGCGAAAGGGTCCATCGCCCATCATTAAAATATCCGATCGGGCTGAAATGGGCGGCTACAAACTCCTGGCGGCTGGTTCCTTCTCCGGGAAAGGAACCTAATAGCCACGCGTCTGCCTTTCCGGGGAGGCCCTCCGAACTGCCGAACGCGATTCCGGCGACCACAGCATCGACAGAACCAATATGCAATCGAGTGCCCGCGATATCAACTTTGCTATGAAAATCACGCACCCACCTATCACGGCTCAACACGGCCCGCGGGAATCCGTTCGGGCCGTCGACAGAACGTACTGGAAGATGGAGCACAGCGAAGAAACCTGACTCGGCGAACGCTATCGTCCATTTGGACTGCGGCACTCCGGGAGCCGACACCATCTGATGCGTGATCGTATAGTGCGCGGACCCATCGAAAAACTGCTGCGCGGTTTGCAGCGACCTTTGCCCGGTTTTGAGGTCCAAAGGACAATCGCAGGGGACCTCGCGCAGACTTGTCGGCTGCCATGGGTAAACCTGAACCTTCGACATTCCTGCCGCGATGCGACCCGAGTTGCGTGCGATCCCCCAAACGGAGAAAAACATCGCGATCAAGAGAAGAAGGCACAATAACGCCGAGCCGCAGATTCGAGCCAGGACTCGCGACCAGCGCTGCCTTCGCCATGCTCGCCTCCGGAGGCAGAATGCATCTCGATACGCTCCGAGACAGAATGCGGTAGCTTGCCAAATGGACCTGGGATCAAGACTCGCCTGAGAAAAACACTCCCGCAGCAGGTACCATAGCTCCGCCTGCCACTCCTGCAACCACTCAGATCGATCCAAGGCAGGAACGAATAAAGAGGCCGCTCGGATTAAGCCGAGGTGCGCGCGGCGCACGATTATTTGCAAACGACGAGTCATGACCTGGACTCCTGAGTGGAGACTAGCCGCTCGATCAACGGATAACGCCTGCGTGCGGCCTCCAGAGCAGACCTTCCCGCGGTCGTGAGTTGGTAGTACTTGCGAGGTGGGCGCTGCTCGCGATCGGCGATCGCCTGCCGCTCCCAACGAGAACGTATGAGCTGATCTTCCTCCATGCGACGCATGGCCGGATAAATTGTCCCGCTGGGCAACCCCGTCATGCCCATAATCGAGAGTCCGTAGACAAATCCAGAGTCGATTGCGTGAAGGACGAGAGCGGTGATGTGGGTCAGGCGGCGTTCCCTGGGCATAACCTAGTTTAGCCTATGTAGATTTCTACTTGACAAAAACGGCCGATCAGCTATAACGATATCTACATAGGGGTCAAAGGAGATTCCATGAATGCAACAGTGCTCTACAGAATCGGAAGTGTTCTGCTCTTTGTGGCTGCCGCGGGGAATACGTATGGGCTCCTGGTCTTCCGGCATGTTGCCGCGTCCCTGCCCCCCGTTCGTTTCCCATGGGGTCACGCCGACGTTTCTTACGCGCAGGTTGTCGTCGGGTATGAGGTTTTCTGTTCTTTGTGCGTGCTCTTTTGTGCGTATTTGGCCTGGCATTTGGGGACCCTGGCGCGGACTACGCCGCAAGCCATCGGCGCATCGGGATGGCTCCTGTTCGTGTACCAGCTGACAGGCTTCTATTTCAGCTTGATTTTTCTCTCCGGATTTGTGCGGATTCTTTCGGCTGTCATTGCCATCTGCATTGGCTTGGCCAGCTGGCAAGCAACAGGCGCACGTTCGGCGCCAGCAAGGTGAGGCGAACTCAATGCAAGAAGCACTTCGGGAGAACGACCGTGCCTGATCTTGATCTGTTAACAAAGTCCGAGCCCCGAAGCGCGGTTCCGGATTTGGCAATTCGTGTGGGAGTCGCCGCTCTTTTCCTTGTCCTCGGTCTCGAAAAATTCTCCTCGAGTCCCAACTCACACTGGGTGGCCATCTTTGAGCAGATTCGTGTCGGACAGTGGTTCCGTTATTTCACGGGCCTAGTCGAAAGCGGCGCCGCTCTGTTGGTGTTGGTTCCGCGTGCCGCCATCTTTGGATTACTCCTCTTGTGCTGCACAATGGCATGTGCGAGTCTGATCGTCGCATTCGTACTGCATCTGGCAGACGAAGCCACTTTCCCCGGTTTCCTGTTCCTGGTGCTTGCCGCGATCACATGGACTCGCTGGCGCCGCAAAGTCAAAGCCTAATTGCAACTCCGAAGGACACGCTGGGAACAGGTTCACACCTGCCCGCCGGCGTTTCATCTTTCAAATTATCGCCTTTGCGCTCATTGAACCCTGGAGCCTGACCCGGAGGGCTGCTCTACCTTGTGCATGTCAGCGGCGAGGAGGCCGCATGCATGCGCAAGAAAAGCAGGAAACCGCCGTCTCGCAAAATCGTTTTGCGGCTGCCGGATTTGGATCACACCAAAGCCGCTGTTCTTCACAGCCTTAGTTCCCCTCATTCGCGCCGAAACTACAAATTCGCTATGGAGCAATTCATCACCTGGTATTGTTCCAAACCTCGCCTTGCTCTGAATCGGGCCGTCGTTCTCAGGTTCCGCCTTTACCTCGAATCCCTCGGTTTGGCTCCAGGAACAATCAATCAGAGGCTTGCGGCAGTGAGGAGACTCGCGTATGAGGCCGCAGATTCCGGTCTGCTCAGCCCAGAGCTTGCCGCCGACATCCGCCGCGTGAAGGGTGTGAAGCAGTTGGGAGCCCGCCTGGGGAACTGGTTGAGCAGCGACCAAGCCAAGCAGCTCTTGGAAAATGCCGACGGCGAGGACCTTCGCAGCATTCGTGACCTTGCGATGATGGCTGTGTTGTTGGGATGTGGTTTACGACGCGCCGAGCTTTCGGCTTTGAAAGTGGAAGACCTGCAGAACAGGCAGGGACGTTGGGCAATCGTCGATTTGGTTGGAGAGGGTGGACATGTAAGGACGGTGCCCATGCCCACTTGGGTGAAAGAGGCGGTCGATCGTTGGACGAACGCGGCCAAGATCAGCCAAGGTCGGATCTTCAGGGCTGTCAGCCGACATGGAACGCCGTGGGGAAAAGGCATTTCCGAGAACGTCATTTGGTATGTCGTTCGCAGGGGTGCCGAACGGACGCAGCTGGACCACCTCGCTCCACACGATTTGCGCCGAACCTGTGCAAAACTATGCCATACCGCAGGCGGCGAGATCGAACAGATCCAGTTCCTCCTGGGGCATGTGTCCGTCCTCTCTACGGAGCGATATCTTGGCTGCAAGCAGAATCTTGAGGAGCCCGTAAACGACCGGTTTGGGCGCTTATTCCCCGCCAAAACGGTCGAATTACGGTAAGGGCTGAAATCGACAGTTGAACTGAGCTTTCAAGGGGCCTCTCTGATGTTCTATGCCAGTCCGATTCGCCCTTGAGAATAAGGCGCAACTGGCCGCTTCATTCGCACGAGCCACATCGAGAACGTTGAGATGCTACTCGTATCTTAGTGCGATCATCGGGTCGACCTGCATTGCTCGCCGCGCGGGGACATAGCAGGCCGCAAGGGCAACACCCGTGAGGACCAGGGTGACACCGGCAAATGTGAGAGGATCGGCGGGCGTCACTCCGTAAAGAAGGCCCGCCATCAGGTGCGACACGATCACCGACCCTGCAAGTCCCAGCGCGGCGCCCGCCATCGCCAGTCCAAGCCCCTGACGCAGAATCATCGCGAGAATCCTACCCCTTTCCGCACCCAGCGCCAGGCGGATGCCGATGTCTCGCGTGCGCTCGCTCACGATGTAGGAAATCACTCCGTAAATTCCAAGCGCCGCCAGCAGCAGCGCCGTAATCGCAAAGGCCGCCACAATATCCATGGAGAATCGTCTTTGCTCCAGCGACGCCGACACCGCTTCGCCCAGAGTCTTGGTCCGGTAGACCGGCAGTTCGGGATCCACCGACTGGACGGTCGCTTGCACCTGTTCCGGGATGACGCCCGCATCAAGGTCCCCACGGAGAAAGACGGCCAGTTCCTTGGGCGTGTTTTGGTACATGCTGAGATAGATTTGCGGAATGCCTGCGTCGGCGAGCGACTCGGTACGAGCATCTGCGACCACTCCGACGATGGTGATCCAGGCCTTGCCCGCGTCGAGGCCAACCCCGGGCCTGCCACTGCCAAGCATCAGCCGCTTCCCAATGGCATCCTCGCCCCGCCAGTAGGTTCGCGCCATCGCCTGGTTGACTACCGCAACCAGCAGCGCTTTCTCGTTATCGCCGTCGTTGAACAGGCGGCCCCGCAGCAACGGAATCTCAAGCAAATGAAAATACTCCGGTGTCACCTCTGACCGCTCCACCAGGGGCGGCTGCTTGCCCGGAGCCTGGTGTCCTTCCACGATCAGCTGGCTCCGGTTGCCATCGTGCTCGAGCGGAATCGACGGCTCTGATCCCAGCGCCGCCTCCTGCACTCCTGGCAGCAGCCGGCTGCGCCGTAGCAATTCGCGGGCAAACACTGACTCCTGAGCAGCCGTTCCATACACGTCAGTCTTCGGGTCGTTGGGGCTCGGCAGCCACAACTGAACCGACATCACATGCTTCGGATTGAATCCTAGTGGTGCTTTGTACAAATCCCAAAAACTGTGAAGCAGCAGGCCCGCGGCCACCATCAAAACCAGTGAAAGCGCAAACTCCGTCACCACCAGCACGCGCCGCGTGCGCGTTTGATCTGTGGAACCCTTCGACCCACGCCCCTCTAACCTCAGCGTATTTGCGAGATTCGATCGCCCAGCCTGCCTCGCGGGCGCGAGCCCGAAAATTACCCCGGCCGCGATCGAGGCTGCCAGTGCGAACAGCATCACGGTCCAGTTGATCGCGAGGTCGTTCAGCCGAGGCAGGCTCTCCGGAATCAGCCGCTGCAAGAATCCCCCCATGCAGAATAGAATCACCAGCCCCGCTACTCCGCCCAGCAACGAAAGGATCAGGCTCTCGGTCAGCAATTGCCGCACCAGCCGCTTGCGCGCCGCTCCCAGAGCCTGGCGCACCGCCATCTCGCGTGATCGCGCGCTGGCCCGTGCCAACAGCAGATTCGCTACATTTACGCAGCGAATCATCAGCACCAGCGCCACTGCGCCGAACAGCAGGAACAGCGGCTGCCGAACGTTACCCACAACGTTCTCCTTCAGAGGCACCAGACGCACCGTCCACTTGCTGTTTGCCGGATAGGCATCGGGATACTGCTTCTGCAACGTAGCGACCAACGCGTCCAACTGGTTCTGCGCCGCTTGAAGCGTCAGCCCGGGCTTGAGGCGCGCGACCGTTTCCAGGGGCGCCCGCGATGTGCGGTTTGCGGCCTGAGCCCCATTGTCAGAAAAGCCCACTGCAGCCCACTGTTCCGTATTCCTCTCGTCCACGGTTCGCCCCGGGTCGCGAAAACCAGGCGGCATTACCCCGATTACCCGATATGAATCGTTGTCTGCCCGCATCGTTCTTCCCACAATGTGCGGGTCGCTCCCGTAAGCCCGCTTCCAAAGCCCGTCAGAGATTACCACATCGAGCGTAAACCCCGGCGTTTGATCCTGAGGATCGAAGGTGTGCCCCAGCTCCGGTTTCACCCCCAGCATGGCAAAATACGCCGGCGACACCCCCTCGTACTGCATCCGCGTCGGCTGCGATGCACCCGTCAGGTTCGCCGACCCGAAGACCTTCAGCACAACACACTGAAAAATTCCCGAACGCTGGAGATCCTTCCACTCCGGAATTGAGATGCCCGCGTCCGTAGCTCCGGCACCCGGTAAATCGTCCTCGATGCGCACCAATTCTTCCGAGTGCGGGTAGGGCAGCGGATGGAGCAGCGTGGCGTCGACCAGGCTGAAAATCGCCGTCGTCGCTCCGATGCCCAGCGCCATGGTCAGAATCGCAATCGCGGAGAAGCCCGGCGATTTGGCGAACATGCGCAACGCATAGCGCAGATCCTGGATCAGGCGATCGAGCCATGTCCAACCCCAGGCTTCATAGGCTTGCTCTCGCATCCGAAGCGTGTTGCCGAAGTTCTTTTGTCCCGCACGCGCCGCCATTTCTCGATGAAACTCCATGTCGCTCTGGAGCTCGGCGTCGAGGCGCCGTTTGTTGATCAGGTAGTGGATTCGTCGAAACAATTCGCCCATGGTGTACCTCTTAATCGCAGGAGTTGAAGTGGCTAGGCTGTGCGAAGGACTTCCTGGATTGCCTGGGTGATTCGTCCGTAGCTGGACAATTCATGCTTCAGTTGAGATATGCCTTGCGCTGTCAGTCGATAGAACCGCACCTTGCGATTGGTTTCCGAGACTCCCCACTCTGCAAGTACCCACCCGTTGCGAAGCAACTTCTGTAAGGTGGGGTACAGGAATCCCTCCTCCACAGCGAGCACCTCACTGGAGAGGAGGTGAATCCGTTGCGCAATGGCATAACCGTGCAGCGGCTCGGACTGAAGCACGCGAAGAATGAGCATTGGAAGAGCACCCGCTGGGCTAAGGGAATTACGCCTATCATCCATAGGCATAAATGTAATATGCCTAAAGTGAATGAGTCAACGGCTGATCTGGGCCCAGGGTTTGCATTCATCTCGTGCAAATCGCCAAGTCGCCCACCGAGCCGCCAGCACGCTCGATGAGCGCCTCGAGCTGTTCGCAGCAGTTGAGAATAAGTCGCCCATGAGGCAGCCGAGCGATTCAGAGTCAGTTGGGCCGTTGGAAGTGCCACTCAGTTTTAAGATGGAACTGAGGGCCTCATGGAATCGCAATCAGTAGGCCCGCGCTCATGCCAATGGATTGCTCATGCGCGCTCCCGAACCCATAATCGTAAGCCGGTTCGAGATACCAACCGAATTTGTGTTTCCTTGCGGGCCAGAACATAAAGTCGCCGGCCGCCTCTAACGCAAAGGAATCTGTAATCGTCCGGTTCTGCCTTGTGCGAACCCACTCCGGGCCAACCCCGAGCATGAACTCAGATTTCTTAGAGATGGTCCAAGGCTTCTTGAACAACAGGTCGGTGTCCCACTCTGTTTGGTTCCGAGTAAAAAACGGTGTAGTGCCGAGTTCGAGTTCCAACCAGTTCTCTATCGGTGTCACTTCTACTGCAATGTCTGGGCCAAACGTCGCTGCGCCGCCTTTGACGTTCCAACCGGTGGCCGCGCCAAGCTCGACGATGGCTGCAGGGTCCTTTTCAACCGATTGCGCGAAGGCGTTCCCAACGGAGAAGGCGAGGCACGTTATCATGGCGATCTGTGTCGTATTCATTCGGTGTGCTCATGTGAATCTGTCTGAGAAACATTAGTATCACCTAAACCCGCATCAATGGCCCGCGCCTTATTAACCTTCAAATCCGGAACTCGATTCTTCCGAGAGCGACGAAAGCAGCAAGTATCAGCCACAGAATCACGCGGAGGATCAGCAAAGAGCTGGTCCGTTGCCGGTGTCCAGTTGCCATTTCGGAACATCGGGCAAGCGCGGCAGAAGGCTTGCTGCGCCTGCCCTGCTAAATCGTTGCGTTAGAAGTTGAGTGTGATCTTTGCGGTCAGCGCCCGCGGAGTCACATAGTGCGTTCCGCTGAACGTTGAAAGAAAGTTGTATAGCGCGTACTTGTTGGTGACGTTGATTGCCGTCAGATCCAGGTTCACCTTGTAGCGATCGGCGCGGAAGAGGTTGTCCTTGCCGAGGGACACGTCAAAGAGATTGCGGGGCGCGATGCGCTGCGGGTTCTTGTCGTTGTCCCCGGTATTGGGCGCGGGAATGTTGATGAGGCTCGAGGAGAACTGCGACGCCAGACAGACCTCGGGGAGCGGGTTGGTGGGCGTGGCGCGCTGGCCGTTGCACATGAATCCGGCCTGGAACTCCTGATCAGCGCTCAGTGGGCGGGCGAACGCATCCACCATCTTGATCGCCGGCTGCCCGTTGAGCGTCGTGGAGGTGGCAAGGCAAGGACTGTTTGGGTCCGTAATGCCGTAGCAGGGTGCGTTGCCTGCCACCAGGCCGGAGTCGTAGCGCCAGTTGAAGCCGCCCCAGAGGCCGCCGATGTACTTGCCACTGGAGACCGTGTACTGAAGATGCGTGGTCTGGTTGAACTTCTCGTCATGATCGATGCGGAAGGGCAGACCGGTCTGGCCAACGGTAGCACCGGCGCCAGCCACCTGGGGCGGAAAGAAACGGGCGGCCACAGAGGACATGACGGTATAGGCGGTGATGCCATGGAATTGGGGAACATCCACGTGCAGCGCATAACCCGGAATCTTCGAGTTATGCCAGTCGATGGGGAAGGTGATGGGCGTGTTGCCTAGGATGCTGAAGTCGAAGGCGTTGTGCGTGTACTTCCAGATGTACTCGCCGCTCACGACCACGATCTTGCCCATGGCCTGCTGCAGGCTGGCGTGAAACTCGTTGCGAAAGCCGGGTTGAAGTGTTCCCGATACCCCCGGGCTGCAGGCGAGCAGGGGTTGAAGCACCGCGTTGGTGCATCCGTTGCTGGAGAGCACAAGGTTTTCGTTGAAAGGAGTCTCGAGGGTGCGGGCGTAAGAGACGCTAAGCACCGTGCTGGAGGGCTTGATGTGGTATCCGATCCCCACGCGAGGCTCCGCCTGCTGCGCCGCCGTGAGACCGTTGTAAATGTCTCCGCGAATGCCCAGGTTGAAGAGCCAGTCGCCAGCCTTGATCTGGTCTTCTATGTACATGGACAGTTCTTTTACATCGGTACGGCCCAAGAAGTTGTAGAAAGCGCCGTTACGGGTCAGGTCGTAGGGCGCAAGAACGGGGTTGTAGCTCGGATTCGGGAACGAAACGACGCCGTCGCAAGCCGTGGGATCGGAGTAACCCGGCAGGGGGTTGCCGTTGACGTCCACGCAAGGGGAGTTATAGGTTGCATACACAACGCCCAGGCTGTCGTTCTCGCGCAGGAAGGTCTGTCCGTAAACGGCTCCGGCCTTGAAGGTGTGGATGCCCTTGGAGTAGTTGTAGTCGGAGTGGACCGCGGCATTCATGAGGGTGCGGTTCTGGGAGATAGATGAGCTTTGCACGTTGGGCGCCCCCAGATCGGCAAGGGGGTTGCCGCTCGGATAGTAGTTGTAGTTATCCTTGCGAACATAGATCCCAAAGTTAAGAACTGAATCTGCGCTTAGCACTCGCGTGTAGGTGGGCGAGATGTTGTACGTCTCGATCTTGGAGCGCTGGTCGGTGTCGCCGACGCTGGCGAAGACGGGGCTGGCGCTTGTGCCTCCACTGACAACATTCTGCACGTTCAGGTTGTCGAAGGTGTTGGGTGTCTGAAACCACGAGCGGCTATAGTTCAGATCCAGATGAATCGAATTGGCTGCGTTAAAGTTGTAGTCCACGCGATCAAAGGCGTTTTGTAGATTCCCCTTGTCGTGGAAGACGGTGAACTCCGGGGGATCGAGAAATCGTCCTGTGTTGAGTCCGTCGACCTCGACGAAATTGCCCCAGCTCTTGCCGCCATAGGCCAGTTCGAAACCGGCCGCGGCCGACCCAAAGGCTCCATAGGACGTGTTGATGCTGCCGGTCGGCTTAGTGATGCCCTGCCCGGAGCGCGTGGTGGCCACAATGACCAGGCTGGTCTTGCCCCCGAACTCAGCCGGCGGCGCACCGGAGATCACCTCGATGGATTGGATTGCGTCGGCGGGAAGCTGATTGGAGAAAATCTTGCTCTGCTGATCGGTGATGGACTGACCATCGATGGAGAACGAGTTAGAGGCGTGATCCCCCAGGCCGTGAAAGAGGCCGTTGGAGTCGGCCGCTACGCCCGGCGTAGTAAGCGTAACCAGAGAACTGAGCGTGGAGGACTGGCTCTCAAGCGGAACCTTGATGAACATATCCCGATCGACGTCCGTGTGGAAGGTCGGGTCGTCTTCAATCAGGTCGCCCTGGGCCTCGACCCTAACGGTGGAGCTGGCGCCGGCAATGGGTAATGCGAGCTTCACACTCGTTCCGACGGACGAACGAATCTCGACGTTCTGGGTCAATGATCCGAAGCCGGTAGCGGAAGCCGCGATTTGGTATGGGTTGAAGGGAATGTTTGAGAAGGTGAATTGGCCTTGGGCGTCCGTTGTCGTGCTCCTGTCCAGACCGCTTTCGGGGTTGGTGAGGCGAACCGCGGCGTTGGGAATCACCGCGCCGCTGGGATCGGTGACCGTGCCGCGCACCGTACCGGAGTTGCCGCTTTGTCCGGACGCCGAAAATGCCACTAAAACTAGGAAGAGAGTGGGGAGAATGTGTGAGATTGCGCTGCGTAGAAGCGACATTACAAGGCCTCCGAATCTTGGCTGAATGATGCGGGGAAGCGGGCCGCAGCACGAACAGCTGCAGCATCCTCTAAGCATTCGGAGCATCTTTCCGGTTCGGCGTAGCCAGCGCGAATGGTGTGCCTCGCCCCTAACAGATGCTGGGGGAAGAGGATCAGGCTAAAGACAGTGAATGGGAAAGATGCTTAGCAGACAGGAGTGGGAGGGGGTCGAGTAAAGAGCGTTGGATGCCAGTAGCGGGCAATGGCACGAACTTCGAGCAGCAAGGTTGCGGCGGCTCCGATCCTGACGAGCAGAACCGCAACCATCATGACCATGAGGGGCAGCACCGAATGCATTGCAATGCAAACCGGGCAATGGTCGGCATCGCTGCCGGCCGAATGCGCGTGTGCCACATGGACCACTGCCAGCAGCATCAGTAAAATCAGGCACACCGCAATCACTGCCCCCGAAGCGCGCGGCTTTCGGCGGCGATCGCGACGTGAAAGTGTGAGAGCTCCTGTCAACGCAACATCCTAAAGAGAATGGTACATGGAAAAGTGACGTTCCGAAACGCTCAGAATGAGCCGACTAATCCAACCCACTGAAGAGCACGCAATGGGCGAAGCTTTACTTAGACGGAAGGTGCCCAAATTCGGTAGATATTTCCGCGCGTTTTCTGACGACCGCTGATCCGGTTTTTCAAGTCTTGTTGAATTATGAAATTCAAGATGCATGAGTTAGCGCTGTTCCCTAACCTGTGGGGTTTGGGACTGGATCGAATAGTCCAAGGGACCCCAGAGTGCAAAAAAGACGCATAGAGCGATCAATACCAGCGAAAGAAGGATTGCACTTGTAATCTCAAGTTGGTTCCATCGGATCTGATTGAATCGCCGCTTGCTGCCTTTATCGAAGTTGATCACTCGCGACATCGTGGCCTCCGCACGGTGGCTGAAGTATGCGTGGATCCTGGCTGCACGGGGAATTGTCGCAGCCTCCTCTATCGATTGGGCATCGTTCCGTTTCGGTTTCAGCCTCGGAGAGAATGAGGGGTCTCGCCCGCTACGAACAGCGGCGGGTACACGAAATCAGGCTGGAGATGGAGCTCGGAAAGATGCGCTAGCAGCAAGCGGGCGGAGGACGAGTAAAGAGATTCGGATGCCAATACCGGGTAATCGCGCGAGCTTCAAAGGACTCTGGCGCTTGCGTACCAATTCTGACCAGGACCATGGCGACGGCCATGATTACAAACGCCGTCACCGTGTGCATCACAATGCAAATTGGGCAATGGTCGGCATCGCCGTTGGCCGAATGCGCATCAGCTACATGGACCAATGCCAACAGCATCAATACCACAAGGCACACCGCAATTATCGCCTTAAAGGCGCTCAACTTTGGACGGTGGTCGGTTGGTTTGTCGGCCAGAATTGCTTTCAACGCAACATCCTGAACAAGATAGTACACATAATAGGGGCGAACGGGAAGACGAACTACTGTGGCTTCACTCTGTCTAGTAACCTCAAAATCTGGCGACGGCAAGAGTCGCCGCAAGCCCCACAAGCTCTTTAGATCGTGGCAGCTCCTTGTCAGAAGCATGTGTCGTGCGCAAAGCGATACTAGCGGCGGTCTCGAAGATGCGGAGTATCGAGTTCGATTGAGTCGTGAGCGATCTCCCAAGACAGCACGACCGCGATAATTGCCACCGCTCCGAGCGAGATCAGGAAAAGACTGGCGATTTCGAGGGGCCTCCACCGGATTCTTCGCATCCGCCGTTTACTTCCCTTGTCAAAGTTAATGACTCGCACACAGTGGTCCTTCCCCGGACGGAATCAGCGCCAAGGCTCCAGCAAATGGTCTTTGAATTCCCGCGGTAGATCCAGCAGATGTCCAGCTTCCACAGAACGCGCCGCCCATTCAACCAATGAACGGTATTGATTGATGTCGCAAATGTTGCCCATCCATCGCGAACCGCTCTCGGAGTTGACCACAACAACATTGGGAACATCGCATGGGCCAACGCAGCCGCTCAGGCTGAGTTGGAACCGCTTCAGGAGGCCACGCTTCCGCCACTCGTCCTTCAGCCATTCCGCCGGCACGTTTGGACGGTCCTTGTTGACGGCTCCGCAACAGCACCCCTGACAGACAATTAACTGACCGATCACTTTGCGTTTGGTTTCCAGCATTGTCAATTCTCAATCAACCGCAATCAAAGGCTCTAATAATATAGTGGAGTACACTATATTTCAGGAGAATCGAATTGTCTCACACCACCAAGAACAAAAGCAAAATGCTCGCCCGCGTCCGCCGTATCAAGGGCCAGGTCGAAGCTATTGAACGCGTGCTCGACGGAGAAGGGGAATGTGAAGAGGTCCTGCAACTTGTGGCCTCATGTCGAGGTGCACTGAACGGATTGATGGCGGAGTTGATCGAGGGCCATCTGCGGTTTCATGTTCTGATCCCGGACCGCAAGACGCTACCATCGCAGCTCGAAGCAGCAGATGAACTGATTGCGGTCGTCAAGCGGTATTTCAACTAGATGGTTGGGAGGTCCCATGCCTGTCGTCCACAACACAGAAAAACGCCAACGTCTCGGTGAGGTTGCCGAGGCAGGCGCTTATTCCCCACGGCCAGGGGGTGAGCCATCGAGCGCCGCTTACGAAGATCACGATCACGAACACGGCTTTGAGCCTGTTGACGCTCTTCGCGTTGTGTTTGTGGCTTTGGCTGCAGCGGCTGTCTGGTTCCACCTTTGGGAGCCCTTCCACAGCGTGAGCGTCATCGGACTTGCGGCTGCGCTGATCGGTGGGTATCCCATCTTCAAGGAAGCGTTTGAGAATATCGTCGAACGCCGGATGACTATGGAGCTTTCGATGACCATCGCCCTGGCCTCCGCGCTGGCCATCGGCGAATTCTTCACCGCTCTGGTCATCACCGCGTTCGTCCTGGCAGCAGAAATCCTCGAAGGCTTGACAGTGGGCCGCGGCCGGCGCGCCATTCAGGACATGCTGGACTTTCTTCCCCAAACGGCGAGCGTGCTGCGAGGTGATCAGATTGTCGAGGTTCCCACGAAGGCCATTCTCCCCGAAGAAATCGTCGTTATTCGGCCCGGAAGCCGGATTCCCGTGGACGGACTGGTGGTCAATGGTCACTCATTTGTCGAGGAGGCCGCGATCACTGGTGAGCCAATGCCCAGCGAGAAGACTATTGGCAGTGAAGTCTATGCAGGTACCATGAATCAGGCCGGTACCCTTCAGGTTCGTACCGAGCGCCTCGGCAAGGAAACCACCTTCGGCAAGATCATCGAAGCGGTGGAACGTGCGGAGCACTCGCGGGCTCCGATCCAAAAGATGGCGGATCGGCTCGCCGGGTACCTGGTCTATTTTGCTCTCGGCGCCGCAGCCCTCACCTTTCTGATTACCCACAACCTTAGGTCGACGATCTCGGTCATCATCGTTGCCGGAGCTTGCGGCATTGCCGCCGGCACTCCATTGGCAATCCTCGGTGCGATCGGACGCGCCGCTCGACAGGGTTCGATCATCAAAGGCGGAGTCTACCTGGAGGCCCTTGGACAACTGAACACGGTCTTCCTCGACAAGACGGGGACCCTCACCTTTGGAATGCCCTCGGTCACCGAGATCAGACCGGCTCCCGGCGTCTCTGAGAGTGCGCTCCTCAGGGTTGCCGCTAGTGCTGAGAGTGGTTCGGAGCATCCCCTAGGCCGCACGATTGTTCGTTTTGCAGAACAGCAGAGTATCCGCGTCTCCCATCCTGCGCATTTCGAGTATCGGATTGGCCGCGGCGTTTTGGCACTCGTGGACGGAGAAGAGTCCGTCGTCGGCAACCGAACGTTGTTTGCAGAACTCGGCATCAAGGCGCCTGAGGGAACAGTCCCTGATGACGTCACGGAGATCTTCGTGGCAAGAGGCGGATGCTATTTTGGTTCCATTCTGGTGACAGATCAGCTCCGTCCCAGCTCGGTTTCCGCAATAAAGACGCTTCAGGAGATGAATATTGAAGTCGTCCTATTGACGGGAGACACGAAGCGAACCGCGCAAGCCGTGGCAAGCGACTTGGGCATCCGCGATGTTCACGCCGAACTTCTTCCCGAGCAAAAGACCTCTCATGTCGCGAAACAGGTACGGGAAGGGCGAGTAGTGGCTATGCTCGGCGACGGCATCAACGACGCACCCGCGCTGAGCGAAGCCACGGTTGGTGTGGCTATGGGTGCGGGAATCGATGTCGCCCGCGAAAGTGCGGATGTAGTGCTGATCGGCAATGACCTGGACAAGTTTGTAGAAACCGTGCGCATTGCGCGAAAATGCCGCCTGGTCATTCTCGAGAATTTCTACGGCACTCTGATCGTCGATAGCATCGGCATCGGCTTGGCCGCAGCCGGTTATCTCAACCCGCTGCTAGCGGCGTTCATCCACGTTGCATCCGAGTTGACTTTCATCCTGAATTCGACTCGCCTGCTTCCGCCCAGAGAATCGCAACATGTTTCGAACCGGCAGGAGATGCCCTTTGCAATCTAGAGACCGCGTGCAATTCAGAAAGTGAATTCAAGTTCTTCAATCTCAAGTGTCGCCAAATCGCCAACTCACTCGTTGAAGTGAGGTGTTTCCGAACCCACGCCTTTTGGAACATTCGCGCGGTCTTTGTCACGACTCGTGCTCTCAGTCGCTTACGGTTCGCTTGTGCGAGACCCTTCGGGACGATTTGCGAAAGATTCTCAGCAGGCTGACCGGCGTCGAAGTCGCTTTTTGGGGATCACAATCGGATAAGTAACGGAAATGTAGGCTTTTCGGCAGTAGTGGGGAGCCGGACGAATCTGGCTTCGAGGTCATCCCGCCCGATGTTGCTAAGACCGCAGCGACTGGCGGCGACGGCAGTATGCATACTTCTTTTTCTTCCCGGTAGACCAGCCGCCTGTCATGGGTGCTCCGCATCTGCCGCACCGTACAAAGATGCGTAAGGGAAGTCGGGATTGTTGTGGTCGTAGGCTTTTGCTACCACCCTTCGACCGTGCAAGACATCTTGGACGGTGTCGAAAACACGCTGACGATTGGCTCGGAAGACTCCAGGAAACTTTAATCCCCATTTGGGGATCGTCGCCCAACCCGCGTAGATGGGATTCTCAAGTATTTTCTGGAAAGTCTGCATCGACATCGAACGACCTGTGCGCGTAGTCAACAGCAGCAGAACAAAACGTCTGATCATGTGTATGGTTCAGCTAGTTGATTAGACGAAGTGGAAGGTGTTCCTTTACAAGACCTCGCTGCCAGCGATCTTGTCTGTGGTGGGCAATCCAGAAACATCCCCCGTTTTGCCATTTCGGGTTACTTCGGGATTGGCGGTCAACCACCAACAACTCAGTTTCACTGCGCAGTTCGTTCCTTGTACAGCCACTTGCGCTCAAAGTAAGCCATTGCCAACGCGGCGAGTAAAAGCAAGGTGTCAACGAAGGACGCGCGAGGAGCCTTTCAAACGAAAGGTGTCTGCCATCCAAAAAGGCTTCATCGGACCCATGGACGTGCAAATCCGATACCCGCAAATCAGGATTGTGAGATTCAGTGTATGTGCCAGGAACACCTGCGCGATGGAACGATCATTCTTTCGCGAAAGGATGAATGGTCCGTCTTTGGCAAGTTCGAGCCAAAAGACTGCGGCAGTGTAGACCACTGCAATGACGGCGAACCTGGACCATGAGAAATTGCGCAACGCTTCATCGGGGTCGATGTTCCTTGTGATTCGGTCGTTGGCAATCAACATGATCAGCCCAATTGTCGGCACGGGTCTTGCGCCTCTCAGTGAACAACAGATTTGAGTGCAATTCTACGGGGTTACGCATCACTGGTGGTTGGTAGGTGATCCAGACATTACCAAAAATGATGCAGCTTCCGGTTAGACGGAGATACAACCGGAGCACGCGTCAGCGCTTTTTGTCTCTCATTGTCTTTAAACTTGCCTTCACTAGTTTCTTCACCAGGGTCACTGGTATCCGCGCATCCATTGGAAAGCTGACAATCGCCTTCGTTGTGAGGTAACCCGCAAGTTCCTTGCTATGTTCCTGGTTTACTGGCGGGCGTACATGCAGGCGTATGTACGGTTTCTTGAAGCTGAACCAGACAAACATCCCATCATAGTCAAAGCCGGGATAGGAGTATCCGGGCATCTGGAAGTAATCGGTGCGCTCTGTCGCCCCAGGCGCGGCCGCTAGTATCGCGGCTCTCATCGTCGCCAAATTGTCTTGCGCCTCTCTTGAACAGCTTGCTATGTATTCGTCTACTCCACTCGACCTGGGTTTTGTCGACACAGAGTTCCTCCGCTAGCAGCTTCACGATTCAGAGTTTGCCATATCCGCGATCATGTGACCAGCGGGTCAGAACTAGGAGTTCCGGGTGAGTAGTGGACAACTCGGACATAACCCCGTTTTCGAGTAATTCGGCTAGGCGATAATACGCCAACGACGAAGACGTGCGACCGCAATCTAGCTGGAATCTGGATCGTTGTTCTTCAATCGTTTCAGGTTTTCGAATCCCTCGCCGATTGCATGCGAGCCCTAAAACGCAACGCCCATGCCACCAATGCTCCCACCGCACCGCTCAGAGGCACAACGGCGGTGTGCCACACAAGGATGTGTGCCGCTTGGAAATTCGGGCAATGTAATTCCAGCATTGCGACGCCGCCCAGCCCCCCGAGTGTGCCTGCAGCCAGTCCCGCGGACACCGAGTTCAGTGCGAATCCGCGCCGGAGCAACAACCAGCCAAGCAACGAGACTGGAACTGCGTGCAGGAGGCCGGTGAATAAGCAAACGATGCCGATGGAGAAGAAGTGGTCTGTTTGATAATTGCGGAAGAGGAACGCAAACACCACCAGCAACGCCGCGCTGCTGAATCCCAAGAGCGCACCCGAAGAGAAGCGGCGCAGGCTACCAGGAATCATTTCATTGACGAACGCATTCCCAGCCAACCAGGCAACGAGAACGATTGCAGGAAAGATCAGAGAGCGCTCCAGGAGGTCCATCCTCTCAAATCCGAAGAATCCCGCTCGAGCTGCACCCGACAGTGAAACGGCCGCACAGACCAGCACAAGTTCGCTTGACAAAATCCATGTTGACTGCATCGGGCGAACGGGCCGGAGAGACTCTTTGATCGAGTCAGCGGCGCGTTGGAGCGTCTCCGGCTTCAAGTCAAGTGAAGCTTGAGCAACCCTGATCAGGACGTCGTCGACCTCTTCATCTTTCACGATTGTCCTCCTCCGCTTTGCCTTCTCCTAATTCCCGAGGCACTGATGGTTTCCCTCAACTTTTCATATGCTCTGTGAGCTTTCTGCTTCACTGATCCAACGCTGGAAGACGTCGCGCGTGCCACCTCTTCCAGCGACATTCCTTCGATCTTCAACATCTCGATCACTTCACGCTGGCTCTCAGGAAGCGGGGCTAACAGTGTTTCCAAGTTGTCGGCATGATCAGATTCTCCCGAGACCGTAGTCCCTTCTTGGGACATTGCCTCTAATTTCCGCACGCCGACACTGGTCCGCACGGACTTTCGATAGTGGTCGACGCGGACGTGCCGGGCAATCGCGTAGAACCATGGAAGCACAGGCTCGTTAGGGCGGTAGGTGTGCCGCACTCTGTGAATGCGAAGCCAAGTCTCCTGCAGTAGATCTTCCGCATCTGCAGAGCTACCGGACTGCGCCATTAAGAACCGGTACAACTGCGGACCGATGCATTCGACGAGAGCTCTGGCTGCGGCGAAATCGCCCTGTTGATAGCGGACCATCAGCATCTCGAGATTGCTATCCGGGTGCATGGGGCGGAAAGTCTTCATGCAATCTGTATCAGGACCAGCGTATTCGCGCAAACCGTTCCCCGTCTTCTGGTGCAGATGCGGATCACCTAACTCACTTTTCTCTTCGACGGAGGGGACGGGAAAGTTACGGCGCGGCATGAAATTTTAGAAGCTCTTAACTTCAAGGCGCGCCGGTAGTCAACCATAACTTTTCACCAGTCCAGATCGAACTTCTACCTGTGAAATCTGTCCCGTTTTCACCGTCCACGAAGCCGGACTGGGACAGACTCTCATAACAAACTCCAAGGAGATGGCCATGAATTTTCAGAGACTCTCTCGATCTGGTCTGGGGCACCGCGACATTGCGCTGGTGGCCATGTTTCTCACGAGCACGTTGGCCGTTGCCAGTCCGAAGCAACGCAACGCATTCGTGATCACGAGTACGAATGACGCGAGCAGCAATGCTGTTGTTGTATTCAAATTGGATACTGGGGGAACGCCCTCGCTGACGCTGTCTGAGAGACTGGCCACCGGCGGCAAGGGCGGCGCCGGCACGAACGCCGGAATTCTTCAGTTCAACGACGATTCCGGAGCGGTGGCAAACTACGGATCAAACACCATCAGTCAGTTGGTGCGCTACAACAATTCCATTGCAATCGGAAAGACAATACTGCTGGCGCCGGACTGCCTGAGTCCGGATTCCGTCGCTTTGACTGCGGAACATCTCTTCGTGGTCGGTGCAAATTGTGCCGAGAGTCATGCGTGGCCCATGGGCTCCGTGGATGGACCCGTTGTGAGTCTCTCCGATCCATCTGCAGCGCAGATCGCGGTCGGAAAAAAGTGGGCTGCCGTCACGATGAGTTCGGGATCTTTGCTTCAATTGCCACTCGCTGAGGAGGATGGGGTATTGAACGGGACAAGTAACGCCGTTACACTGCCCAGCGACGCGGACATGGTGCCGCTCGGGGCGGCGTTTTGGGGAAATGTTCTGGGTTTCACGCCGGCGCACAGTCCAGACAGCTTCGCCATCGTGGAGGAAAGCGGAAGCCTTTATCCGATCGCTGGGCCCACACCGTCCTATCCAGTCAATGCTCCCTGTTGGGTGGCAAAAGGGCCGGGGAACATCTGGTATACGGGCAACTCTCCCGGTCACGCGATCTCCATCTTCTTCAGCGACGGCGAGGGTGGGGTGTTCTACAAATCTGTGCCATTGCCGGGCGCACCGTCGGACATAACGGTATCCCCGGATCGGAAGTGGCTTGCCGTAATTTATGTCGCGGGGAGCGAGGCTTATGTTGCTGTCTTCGCCATCGACGACCATGGCGACCTCGAGCCTGCGGCGACCTCGAGCCCGATAGGCGTCTCATCATTCAGCGGCGTAGCGTTTAGCCAGTAGCCAAAGATTCCTCGTCTTGCCTGGCGGGCGCTGCTCGCTGGGCAGAACGACGGATTACGGAGATCAAAAGTTCGGATGGAACTCGTTATATGCTGACGAAAAACGACCTCAGCCTGCAAACAACGCCGAAAGCGGACAAAGATCCGATCCAGCGCATTCTCATGATTACGGTCGCTTCTCACTCGCCTTCCTATACTGGTGCCGTGACTTCCCCGAACGGGCAGGAAGTGCCGGCGGGCGGAATTTGCGGACTGGCCGCCGTCGCCTTCCACCTGAGCATTATGGGGCTTGAGGTCGTGCTCATTGACCGTGCTAACGCCGTCCCGGGCCATCGCTGGATATGGTGGACGATCGTTTCTCCCACCATCGGCGGTCTCATTGCTGGAATCGGTCTAACCTATTTTGCGCCCGCAGCTGCGGGAAGCGGCATACCTCAAGTGAAGGTTGCTTACACTCTGCGGTACGGCTTGGTCACCATCCGCGAAGCGAAGCAACTGGGTCCGTGAAAACTTCTTCCGCACCACAACCGCTCCGGTCTGGCTCAGCCCAACGAGGTGAAAAACCGTTTTGCCCAAATCGATGCCTATCGCATGCAGGTTCATGGGACGCCTCCTTGCTCACCGTTAGTACTTCCGGCTGCGAGAAGTTAAAGCGGCGGACCATCCCATTAGTTATATCTTTGACCACATGTCGCTGCGGTGTTACTCAAGTAGTTATTTCCGGGATGACGGTGACACGTCACTAATCAGGAACCTTCGTGCCAACGATCTCGATCCATCAGCACCTGGACATGACGCTGACCCTCATGATCGCGGGGCACCGCATCGGACACTACAGCGAGGAAGGAAAGCTCCTGACGCCGCTGAGCAACAAACAAATCAAGGCCGTGGAAAAGACGTTGAGGGGAAAAGTCCAAAACCAGACTTTACCTCTCAACTTTCAAATCCCGTACAATACGCGGGATTCGCACTTTCCCACCGCCTCTACGGGTACTAATCTATGCACCGGACTTTTCCCTTGCTACGAAAAGCGGACATTTTCACTTGCTAACGACACTTCCGCATAAGCGGTGACTCGACCGAAAAGCCACGAAAAAACGGTTGCAACTCATACCGGAATCGCCAGACGCGTGGCTCAGCCGAGATGCTGCGCAGGTCCGTGACTTGGACGTGACACGGCAATCGATCAGATTCCCATGCGCACAGGAGTCCTTGCATGCGCTCCCGCGCGCGACTTCGTTCCCATGCGTACCAGACGTGGTACGGCAATCAGCGTGATCGCGAAGAGGAAGATCGATCCAGCAGTGAATTCCATGTGCCCGTGACGGAGATCTTCGAACAGCAGCTTTGCCGCTACAAACGCCAGTGCGACATATGCCATGCGCGTCATGGCAATGCGCCCAAGGCGCGGGCCAGCAAATGCCAGACCCAGCGACATGGCGGATATTACAAGCGTGCGCAGGAATGCGATGTGTTGCAGGTCTAGCGGAAAGGCAAGCGCAGCAAACGCCAGGACACCATGCACGAGCAAGGCAGAAACCGCGGCTACAGCCAGCAGGGCGGGCACCAGGCGCAGGAACGGGTGCGCCCATTCATCATCTTTCGTATCACTGCCGACTGCATATGCTGCGACCGCAGCACTCGCGACGAGCCACACTGCCAGCTCAGGTCGGCCCGGCAACGAGGATGCGAGGGCGCGGTACATATACTGCGCCACTCCCGCAATCGCGGTGGCCGTACCCAGAAATGCCGCTCCATGCCATTCAAGCATTGTCCAGCCAATGCGCGGCGAAAGTGCATAGGCAGCCAGTCCGGCGACTGCGATGAACGTGCCCGCGCCTGCATGCGGCAAAGACCAGAGCGCCCCTCCAACGAGCATGGCCGCGCTCCATAGGCTGAAAGTCGCAAGATTGCGCATCTCGGCGTGGCTCCGGAGAAGACGAAAACTCGCAAAATACGTAGCCGCTGACAACACCAGGCACGTGACGCCAAGGAGCGTCTCTGCCCCCGATGCAAAAAGCAGCACGACGGAGATTGCGAGCCCGAAGGAAATCATCATTTGAACGATCTCAAAGATGCCGATCTTTTTCTCTTCCAAGATTGCGCGAATGGCCACGCTTGTTGCATTGATCACGAACAGCAGGCAAGCCGGGAACACCAGGGCTGTGACGCCTAGTTCTGGATACTCCGCGCGCGCATTCGGCGGTCCGCTGTAGATGAAGATCATTCCCCAGATCGCGGCGTCGGCGACGAGCGCGAGGAGAGGCCAAACGGGCCGGGCATGGCCCAGCATCCTGGCAGCTTCACTCAGCAGAACTATCAGAAGCAACAAGAGCACGAACGGCAACATCGCATGCGTGGCTACCGATAGCGCAACTGCTGCTCCAGCCGCGCCGCCGTAGGACAACCACAGCACCTGGGAAGATTCCCGACGCCAAACCAGCGCAGAGGCCAGCCCCACAAAACCCGCCAACACGCCCGCCGCAACAGACGATGCAAAAACGTGGAAATGCAGTGTCTCCTCCCACAGCATGGGGACTAGGATCACGGCCGACGTTCCCGCATACACGAAGGGCGCAATTCCTGCAGCTTTTGAGACGCGCGCAGCCCAGATCAGCCACGAGAAGGCATACACGACGGCCGCCGCGGCAACGATGACCTTCGGCATCACGCCCGCTTCTGCGACCGCCCTCAACACGTAGGCTCCGGCGATGCCAATCATCGCGCGGCCCAAGACCGGGAAGATACTTGCTGTTTGAAGTGACGCTTCACCGTCACGGGTCGCTAAGCTTGGCGGCGCGACGACCTGCTTCACCGCAAGCGCAACTGCCTCATCCGGATGTTCCAACGCATGAACGCGCCTTTCCAACTCGTCCACGCGACTTGAAAGCGATTCGAAGAATTCGGGAGATTCGTTCATATCTCACCCGATCGGCAAACTCAGTAACGATCAATCGCCAGTAGCAGCTTGGGCCGAATGCGCGGTGGCAAACGGCGGCAACAGTTTCACAAGAGCCCAAAGAATGAACAGCGGCAGAATCGACAATCCCATCGCTACCAGCGATCCTTCGCGGGTCACCAACGCCATCTTGTAGGTCGTGTAGCCCAGAAAGCTCTTCGAGAACAGCTGGCCGCCGATCACGACGTTCCATCGCATCGCGAAAATTCCGATAAGCGCGAGGCATCCTGACGTCACATACATCCGCTTGCGCGCCTGCTCTGGAAGCTTAACCACCTGCGTGATGAAGAGCAGTACCAGCGGCGTCACTGTTCCCAGGATGATCTGGATGACGATGTGCGAGAAATACAGTTTGGTGTGGACCATGAAGTTGAGGCTACGGAAGGATTCGTCGGCCTCGTAAATGCGGTGGATCAGGTCGAGCATCTCCAGGCTGAAATCGATGGTGAAGATATAGAACAGATACATTGCAATGGTATCGACGCAGCGAATGTCGATGGGCTCCTTGCGCAACTTGGTCACAGCCATGTAGATGAGCATCACGCCGGCAATACCCGAGACCATCGCCGAGAAAACGAACACCACGGGCATCAACGGCGACGACCACCATGGGTTTGCCTTAATCGATCCGAAGATGAACCCGACATAGCCGTGCAGTAGAAATGCAGACGGAATGCCGATAAGCGTCACGATCCAGCCGACTCTTTCGTCCATATGCAGCGACCGTGGGCTGATGTTGTCGGCGCCCAGCGTCATTGCCTTGTAGATAAGCCGCAGTAGCCCCTTGCTGGAGCGCGACAGTATCACGATGTCCTGCCGGTAATCGAGCCAGATCTCGAATACCAGCACAGCCATCAAGTACCACAGGTACACATAGCCGAACATCGCCATCGCCGAAGTGCTATGCGGCGTGAAATACATCTCCGGCGAACGCTCAGGATGGCCTAGATGCAGCTGCAGCGGAAGGGGCGCAACGATCAGAAATGAGAGCGCGGTCAAGAGGGCAAGCCGGTACGTAGGCTTTACGGCTTCAACGTGAAAGACGCGCTCAAGCGAAGCCAGAATGAATGCACCCGCCACTAGCCCCGTGATAAATGGATATAGAACAATCAGCACGCTCCACTGCAGCCCGATCTCGTTGGGGTACATGAAGCCTTCAACGCCGCTCATAATCTTTCCCTGCTCCTGGACGAACATCGCGAGATTGCACATTAGCGCACCGACCCATCCAGCCCGTTGTAGAAGGCTTTTGCACCCGTCGCCATTTGCGGCTTCAATACCTGTACGCTATGCGTTTTCAGGAACTCGTGGATGGGATCCTTTGGATTCTTCAGATCCACAAGCTGACGCGCACCGGTAGGACAGGACTCGCAACACGCCGTCGTCAAGCCCTTGGTGATGCGGTGGTAACAGAGCGTGCACTTGTCCGCGACTTTCTTTTCGGGATGAATGTAGCGGCATCCGTAAGGACAAGCCTGCACGCAGTAGGCGCAACCCAGGCAATAGGTCTGATCGATCAGCACTACGCCGTCAGGGGTGACAAATGTCGCACCGACCGGGCAAACCTGCGTACACGGCGAATCGGCGCAGTGGTTGCACATCTTCGGAACGAAGAAGTACTTCTCCGCATCCTCTTTGGCAACCGGGAAACCCTCCTTGCCGCCATCCGGCGATATCACTTCGGGATTGGTCATATTCTCGTCGGACACGTGGTAGCGCTCCACCCAGGTGCGGAAGTAGCCCTCGGGTACATCGTTCTCCGCCGCGCATGCACGAACGCAGTTGCCGCAGCCGATGCATTTGGGCACATCGATCAGCATTCCCCACCAGTGGTCAGAGAGTTTATAGTTCACAGCTTGCTCCGGCGTTCCCGCCAGCACGGCCTTCCACGCAATAGCGGCCGCAGGCATCAAAACCAGAAAATGACGTCGCGATAAGTTCACTTACCACCCCCTGCGCCACCAGCCGGCGCACCTGATCCATCGATTGCGGGACTATGCGGCTGATGGCAGGTCTCGCACGGAACTCCGTTCGAGTGATCCGCGGGATCGACCTGGGGAAACCCCTTGGGCTTGGCGGCACTCGCCGAATGGCATCGCACACACAGGACCCCGGTATCCGGTTTCACCGGCGTTGCAGAAGATGGATCGTCTGCGTGCTTCGCCAACGGTCCATGACACGCCTCGCAGTTCACATGCGCGTGTTTGCCTTTGCTCTTCCCATCAAGCACATCGGTGTGGCATGTCTCGCAGGCCTCATGGCCGGCGAACTTCACCGGGCGTGCTGCAATCTCACCGATCGCATCGCCGCGATAGTGCCCGTATTGCCCGAAGCTGCGCGGAACCACGTAATGTCGAACGACAAGAAAAATGATGAAGGCGAGAACGAAGAGTCCCGCGAATCGGAATAGATGCCCGGCATCCTTAAAAGCGCTCATTGCAGCCGAATCTCCTGAGCCGGCCAGCACGAGACGAAAGAGAAATGCCTCGTGTGATCCAGATCATGTTCGGCACAAAGAGTGGCGGCTTGGCACAATAACTGTATGTGAGTCAGATCACGAGCGAGTGTGACGGCCGCCGCATTTCCACCCCAAGCCACTCAAACACAGGGGCTTACATTCTGTTCGGTTGAGCCAAGCGAGGTCGAGATTCCGAGGAATGTGAGGAAAATCACGATTGCGGTGACGGCGTGTGGATTCCGACCGACTCCCAGCCCGAGATTAGGTCCACGGGATCGAGAAGATCCAATCGGATGGGAGAGTCAGATAGCAAAGGTTCCCGATGGGGCGGCTTCGCCTGGAAACCATCCCGGACTTCCCAAAAGCGCATCAATGTCCGGTAAAGCGTGCGACTTCAACAGGTCGACTTTCGAGGAATAATCGGCATCGGTGAGTGCTTTGGGGGCTCCGCTTCCAACCATGATCTTGGCGGTGGAAGCCAAGGCGGATACTCTGTGAGGGTAGATCGTCTTTGTCGCGGCTTCCGCCGCGCCGGTCAAGCTTGCCATCGACTGGGTAGAGCTTCGGAATAACGGGTAGACTGCCAGAAACCAATCTGCCGACGCCGCGCCCCATTGCATTCTGAAAGTCTTAAAGCAAATTTGCCTTGTAAGCTGAATCACAACTCAGCGATGGTCAGCGCATTTCGCCTAGCGCCTTAAGAATCGGGGCTGGCGAAATCTTCAGTGCTCCCGCGAATGGCGTATACATCGCCCGAATGATGAAGATCGCAGAGGACACTCCGAACGCGCCAACGGCGAATGTCACGAGCATGATGGCGTTTGGAGCGGCGAAGAGACCAAAGCTGAAAAAGATCGCAGCCAGCCATGAGACAACAACCAGCAACAGGGGAAGTGGAATAGCCGCTCGCTGCATTTTGAGAAACATGCCCCATTGGCTCTGCTGTAACTCGAGGATCAAAGGATTGGCCTGGGCCATAGCGGAGACTTGTCTATCATTCTTCGGCTCCAAGAGCTGCAGCTGCTCGACAAGAGTCTGGCCCTGGTCCGTCGGTCTGAGATCGAAAGGCGGGGACGCCTGGCGTGGCTAGACGCGCTCGACACCGACCTCCACCAGTTGGCGGAATTGGGCCCGGATTTCTGCTGCTTCCGACCCATATCCTGCCAGTAAGCGATCAATGAGCACGATCTGCATCGACATATTCGCAACTTCGTTTTTGCCAGCATCATAAAAAGACTTTGCGGAGGAGACCAGCATCCCGAGGACGAGTCCGGTCATGGTTGTGATTAGTCCGGTCGTGAGCCTTACGACCTCCTTTGTTTCTGATCCAAGCGGACCGTGAGTCGGTCCAACAGCCATACCCGCGAGGGCTGCCCCAAAGATCAATCCAAAGACAATTGCGGTGACGGCGATCGATTTCATAGTTTCAGAGCCTTCGCGCTTAGGTCTTCGGGGGTTGCGGTTTGGGAATCCGCAGCGTCCATGAGAACCCGAACACAAATGTCCGGCCCTCCACGCGGGCCTTGGCCGAATACTCGTCGTAGTACTTAAAGAAGAGAGTCACATCCTTCGCCGGGAGTATGTAATTCGCCTGCACGCCGGTCCGACATGACGATCGCCACGGCCATCAAATCCGCTCACCGATTGGCCTTTGTCTGGGAAAACAACTCTGATTCTTGGTTTTGTTTGCGCCCACGATCTCGGGTTCAGGGCCTATCTGAGCGAACTGGTTGTTGACAACAGTGTCCGCCACCAGGGCATTGCGACACGATTGGTTCGGGCGGTCGAAGAGGTTCTCGCCGGAAAAGGCCAGCAAGTCTTGATCGCGGATGTTCGGCACGAATCGGAACCGTTCTATAGATCGCTCGGATGGGAGCGGCCGGATGTCACACTTCTGAGGCAGCGATTGAAGACACGGGATTGAACTGTGCCAATCCCGCCTGACCTTGTGGCTCGGATTGTTCCCGGACCTGTCCAGCCGCTCTTCCGCAACCTCCTCCGGCGCCTATCGAAAATTCCATGAACCCCCGAAATTGGGTTCAGGAAGGGTTGGCGGTTTTCCAACCATAATCACAGTCAACGAGAACAAATCACCGAAATGAGCAAATGATGGATCTTTGCAAACGGATGGCGTGTCGGGCCCTCGGCCGTATATCCTCATGGCCGGAAAAGCAAAACGGGAATCCCACATCAACGGGGTGATTCATGGATCGAGCGGCCATCTACGCTTTCATGACCCAGTTTCGCTATGGCGTCATTTCCAGCACATCAAGCAGCGGGACCGCGCAATCCGCCCTAGTAGGCATAGCCGTCACCCAGGATCTCGAGATCATTTTCGACACGGAGAAGTCATCGAGAAAATATCCGAACCTCATGGAGCGGCCGACATGTTCGTTCGTAGTGGGATGGGGCGGCGAGCAAACAGTGCAGTTCGAAGGAGTTGCAATCGAGCCGGAGGGCAAGGAACTGGAGCGCGCGCAGAAAGCATACTTTGCGGTGTGGCCCCATGGCCCAGCGCGCATTTTGTGGCCGAACATAGCTTACTTCGTTGTTCAGCCGCGATGGATTCGCTTCAGCGATTTCGATCACATTCCGCCGCTGATTGTCGAGATGAGCTTTCCCGCCTGAATTGCAGGACCTCGATATCGATGCGGAGGCTCTCATCGAGGGAAGCCTGTTGAGTTGAAATGATGACGAAATGGCGAAATAAAGTCTCGTGACGATATATCGTCTTCGTCACTTCGTCACCTTTCTACGTTTCTTGGGGCCCGCTCCAAATGCTCCTTTCCGTAAGTCATTTCCCAACAATCACCAGGATGAGTTGCTCGGTTGAAATATCGGTTTGGCGTGCCACGTGCCTTACTCAATGCGTGGCCGGAGAAGGGCCGAAGTTTGTTGCGAATCACGATTCAAGACAAGGCAGAAGAGATGGAGATCAGGTTGGAAGGGCGAATCGCGGGGCCATGGGTGGTTGAACTTGACCGCGTCTGGGTGGAAACAGCCCCGCTTCTAGCCTCAAGAAAGCTCACCATCAATCTGCGCAACGTGACATATGCGGACGCTACCGGCAAGCAGGTTCTGAAAGAGATTTACGCTCAGACGAATGCTGTGCTCGTCGCTGGCAGTCCATGGACTCAATTCCTAGCCGCAGAGGTCGCGGAACGAGATTCTGATGTTGTTCACGAGGAGAAGATAGATGCAAGCAACGCATGAAGCAACGAGCCGATGCAGGAGCGTAGCGCCAAGTCACAGGCCCTTCATCGACAGACTTTCTGCAGTGGCGCTCGAGGACTTGGAGTCTCTGGAATTTCCCAGATCCTGCGAGCCGGGTGGCATCCTCTTCACGGAGAACGCCAGGCCGGAAGGAGTTTTCGTCATTCTATCCGGTGAAGTCAAGCTATCCATCAGTTCCAATGATGGAAAGCGTCTTATTCTCAGCATAGTCAAGGCGGGTGAAGTACTCGGTCTATCGTCGGCGCTTTCGGGCCTCCCATGCGAAATGGCCGCCGAAGTTCTTTATCCTGCAAAGATCGCGGTGATCGAGCGCAGCAAGTTCCTCGCCTTCCTTGGGCGCCATCATGAAGTCTTTCAGGTTGTCACTGAAGAATTGAGCTTGCAGTACAAGGTAGCTTGTGAGCAATTGCGGATGGTTGCACTGACTACCACTGCGCCCGAAAAACTCGCCAGGTTGTTGCTCGAATGGAGCGAGAGGGGCCAGAACACTGAAAACGGGACGCGATTTGGGTTCGCCCTTACCCATGAGGAGATCGGCGAGTTCATAGGCGCTTCACGGGAAACAGTAACCCGGACCCTAAATAAGTTCAAGAGGCGGCAGCTGGTCTCGCAAAAGGGTTCAAAGCTGACGATTCCAAATAGAAGGGCGCTCGAAAGCCTCTACATCTCTAAGGCGATTCACCGCATGTCAAGTGATGGGCCCTGAAAGCAGGATCCATCACGAGCAGTGAAGCCCGTCAATCTACTCCCCTAGCCTTGAAGGGGCGCTTTCACCATTCAAATAAGTAAAGAATTGATCAGTTGTCTTGTTGGCTGGATAAAAGCCCTCTCCTGCAATGGTTCGAGAGCATCAGGTTGATTCCCTCTTGAGAAGCCCGCATATAGGTTGCCGCAACAGTTCTGCCCAATTTCAAGCCGATTAGTGCAGTCGGCATGCCCTGCGCCGCCAGGGGCGCCAGATCCCGCACGTCTTGTTCAGTCCAAATCTTGATCGTCCTTTGGAAATTTGTTGGAAGTTTCGGCACGATGTTTCTCCTCCTGCGTCAGGCTACTCGCGCATATTCTCCACACGCCGGACCTGCAGAACAAGGCGATGGTGCGGCGCGAGATGATGACATTTAATCCGCTCTACTTCTCGTTGATGGGCTCTCGCTCTCGTGCCCTGCGGGAAATGGAGCAGCAGGTAATCAAGCGCGAAGCGGAGATGCGCGATGTCTCCTGCTCGCACCAAATCGTCACTGAACTCAGATGGCTCATAGGCAGCACAGCGGACACGGATCGCATCGACGCCCGATTAGAGGATCTTTGCGCGAGCCTCGCGCACCCCGAGCTGGAAACGAGGGCGCGCGAACAGGATGCGGATGGAAGCTGGGGTCGATGTTATGACGCATGGTTCTTTCGGCTCGACGCATCATATGACGGCCACTTTTCCCTCGATCAGGGCGGCAATGATATCCCAATGCTCGATCGCGTCAATTCCCCCGAGAAACTCGCCCACTACGTCAACTCGATTTCTGTCTCAGATGTGGCCCATAGAGGGGTGGATCATCGTCGCGAAATGAATGAAGCCCTCGCCAATCTTCTCCGTCTGATTGTCCGCGATCAGCCGCACGCCTACCGGTGGCATCCGGCACTGAAGCCAAGTTGCTCGACCTTTTGAAGCAACTGCGCAATCCGGGCACAGGCTGGTGGGGAGAGCGCTACCAGCGGGAGGGTCGAATCGACTTTGTCGATGACATGAGCATGACCTTTCATATCGTCAGCTATCTGAAAGGTGATGTTCCCTATCTCGACAAAGTCGCCAACACGCTGCTCGAACTAAAGAATATGGAATACCCAATCGGTTGGCGCGAGAACGGCGGCTATCTCACTCATCACAATATGGACGTGGTAGTTCTCTTCCAATATGCATGGCCTCACATGAATGAGGCACAACGGCGAGCCGCGTCAATCGAAATCGAGAAAATGTTGCAGTGGTGTCTGAAAGACTCCGTTCTTCCCGATGGCTCATTTCGAGCTGGCACCGGCGGCGAAGACTCCCTGGAAGAAGACGAGTACTTTGGCGTTGCCTTCCTGGCCAGGGCCGGATATTTCGATGTTTCCAGACGTTTCTGGACCGATCAACAGTTCCCAGAAGCGGAGAACCTCAGGCGCCGGCTGATCGATTTCATCCAGCGGCACAAAGCTTCGGGCGCGGCTGGCGGAGCGTACTATGAGAGCGCTCTCCGCGAGCTTGGCAATCCGGTGCCTGCGAAATAGGGTCCGCAACCACATCGAGGTACTGGAAAATGCTTAACCAGCTGACCTCCCAGCGCCGATGAAGCAGGAATTCCAAGACTCAGCCCTTTTCAAGGGCAAGGTGCACTGCTTCAAATTCCGCGGGGGCTTCGTTGCCGCCTTCCGTGAAGCTTGCGACGGTAACCGGAGCCGCGATGTCAGGAAAGTCGTAGACAACACTGAGGCAGAACAGGCCTGCTCCCGAGTGACCCGCGGGAGGTCCGGGACGGCCGGGGATTGCCACTCCCAATCTGTAGACTATCTAGTTATGAGGTTCTTCCGTAAAACAAAAGCTGCGGCCTTCAGAGCCCGGCTTCTTAAGTGTGAGGCCGAGCGGCGGCGCATTGTGGAGATAGTAGCGAAATATCAAGTACCTCTGGCCCAGATTTTAGAACATATGGATCGTGTTGAGAACGAAATCCGAGTACTGACCACTGAACTGAAATTGATAGAAATGCCGGAGCCTGAAGAATGAACTTGATAGATGTTACCCGCCAGTTCCAAACCGATGACGACTGTCCAGTTTATCTTGAGTCGATGCGCTGCCCTGACGGCATCCGCTGACCGATATGCGGCTGCGACAGGATCAGCAAGATTCATGTGCGCAGCAATATTCCTACTCAGAAAAAGAAGAATGGCACGACTCGCGAACACAAACGTCGGACGCGGAATTCATCAGTGCCTCGAATCGACTTGCACGGTGCAGTTTTCCGCAACTTGGGAAACGATCTTCAATAATTCCCTTCTGCCTTTGACGAAATGGTTCATGGCTCTTGCGCTGATCGTGGAGGTGAAGAAAAGCATCTCAGCGAATCAGCTTCCGTCCAATTCATGTTGGGAGGGCATCTATGAAGATGCAAATCGCATTCTGGCTCGTTCTCTGTGCCGCAGTTCCGCCGAGGCTCCCCGCCCAGGCCACCGATTGTAATGACCCTTATGCCAGTCCGCAGGCGAACACTGAGGCGCAGCAGCAATGGCAGAACCAGAGCAGCCCGGTGTACGCAGATGCCACCAATCTCGCACGCGATCTTGCCACACGGGGCATCAAGGTCGAATGCATTCGCCGGTCAAAAGAGGAACATCTCTTTGAGGGCCAGAAAGGCGCGGCATGGTTTAAGACGAACCAAGGCATCTTCGAGGTTTGGTTTTTGCCTAATGCGACGGCGGCTGCGGTCGCCGTCGCCAAGGTTACGTCGCAGCCAGTTCCGGTTTCCTTGCCGTCGGGGCCGAGTGAGTTTTTCATCCAGCATCAAAACGTCGTCTTCCATGTGAGTCTCGGTGATCGGGCATTGGCGGCCAGCCTCCAGACGGCATTTCGAAAGCCTTGATATGATCCAATCAGTCTTCCGGCGCAAATGTAGTTCGGCATCGGGAATTCCGGGCGGATGGTGGCCAACCCTTCCCCTTCTGTTGAGTAACTGCCGGATAGGCGGTGTCGTTGGCTAACAATATGTCCGGTGTTTTTAGCAAATGAATGTCCGCTTTTCGGGCGGCGAGGATGGAGCCATGCGCGAGAGCATGGAGATCTATCCGAGGACCGCGGCGGAGCGGGCGATGAAGTTGCAGAAAGTGTTATTGCGTGCCACAACGGGGAAGATCAAGTGGTGGCAGGCGGCGGAGTTGATCGGCATCAGCGAGCGGCAGATGCGTCGCTGGCGGAAGAGGCTTGAAGCGCAAGGCCCTCAGGGACTACTGGACCGGCGACGTCGGAAGCCAAGTAGCATACGAGTGCCGAGGGCGGAGGCTGAAGAGGTTCTGAGCCTATACCGGGACAGGTACTTCGATCTGAACGTGCGGCGCTTTGATGGGAAATCGGCGAGGAACTCATTTTCTCTGAACTGATCAGTTTTGCACAGACAGTGCGCTTTGGCTATACGGAGAATCGCCCCCTAGGGTAGTGGAGGATCGCCGTGTCGTGCACAATTTGCGCCTCCCATAACCATTCGGAGTTCGCTGCCGAAGTGAACATTCATTTTCCGGGCCTGAGGAGTGCGGTGGTGAAACCTGGGGCTTTTGTGTTTCCGAGACTTCTGGTCTGCCTTGATTGCGGCTCTTCCTCGTTCGTAACACCAACTTCCGAATTGGCGCAGCTATGCGCCGCTGACGAATCGCTTGCCTGACAGTGCGGCCTCGACAGCCAGCAGCAGATCGCCTTCGGCATGTGTTTTGAAGACGTAGGCCGATGCACCCAGCCTCATAGCGTGTTCAATGATATCCATAGAGGTTTCCTGGCTCAAGAAGATAATCTTCGATTCCGGCACAAGACCGAGAATCAGCCGTGCAGCCTCTATGCCATTCAGTGTTGGTAGGCCAATGTCGATCAGGATCAGGTCTGGCTTCAGTTCCTCAGCCTTCTGAACCGCTTCCAGTCCATCGGAGACTTCGCGAATGACCCGCAGTTTGGATTGTTGTTGCAATTTGGAACAGACGAAACCACGGAATAATTGGAAATCCTCCACGACCATGACGCGAACGGCGATCATCGCAATCTTTCTATTACCGTGACGAAACGCCTATTCGATACAACCGATCTACGCAGATGCGCTCGTCTAAAAGATTCGCCAACGCTACTCTCGCATGCGATCTTCTGCCTGATCGATGCGCCCTACAATCGCCCGCAAGTGCGCGATTTGATCCTGCAAACTGGTGGTATCGGGATTGTGGAGGTCGGCCATGGAGAGGAACTCCTATGCTTGATGTTACAGAATTGCAACATCGCCCTCTGTTTAGCCTGAAGTGACAACCAATGCCCGACAACACGAAGTGCCGCTCGCGCCCCAGGTGATCAGCATCTCGGTATCCAAGCAAACGCAGTCTCCCGCTTCGAGCACGTCGTGCTGGCCCGCCAAGTCGAGCTTAAGGCTCCCCTCTAAGACGTAAATAACGCCGTTGAACTCTTTGCCAACCTCCGTCAATACCCCAACAACTCCGGGCGGAAAGTCAACCCTCCGCGCAAGAATGGGAGAATTTGCACCTGCATTCAGTGGGAACTGCTTCAGCATTTCATGCTTCTTCTCACGTCCCGTCTTATGCAATTTGCGCGTGATTGACAGGGAATGTTTCTTTGCGTCGGCAAAAAAGAAGCCGAGGCCAACACCAAATACACGGCAGATGCTTGAAAGCGTTAGCAGGGTTGGAATCATGTGCTCGGTTTCCAGCTTCGATAGAAGCGCACTGGATAGGCCGGTCTCAATGGCCAATCGCGAAAGGGTCAGGCCTTTTTGCATGCGGAGCGCGCGAAGTTTTGGACCGATGGAATAGACCTCAAGAGATCGCCCCGCCCGGCGAACACGCGTTTCCATACTTCCTTCTCCTTGTTGCTCCGGCCGTGCATTGCAGAGCCACGTAGCTTGCAGGGTCTTCTTGAAAAAGATGAGACAGAAACGTGGCATAAAAGAAGGGCCTCAACGTGCGGAGGCCCCTGCGTTCAATTGGTCGTGCAACTATTTGATGACTGTACCGAGTATTCTCTCCGTGCAATGTGATGCAGCTCACTCTACTGCGAAAGGGTAGTGGCAGATGTTCGTGAGGGTCGGCTCCTGAGTTTCGTCATCACCTCGGTCAAGGCTATTCGTGCAGCGCGGACTTCTGCTGCGAGCACCGCGAGTACGAGCGGAAATAGAGAGGGTTTCGCCTGCATCAAGGCCTCAAAATCGTTCAACTCAACGAAACCCACCTCCGAGCCAACACTAGCCGTTGCGCTCAGTGTGTACGGTTCCTTGGTTACGACTGCCGGTACTCCGAGGATTGAGCCCGGACCGCTCGTCGGGCACATTACCTCGACGCCATTCTCGCCTTTCATCACAAGCGAGGCCTTGCCGCATTTCAGAATGTAGAGACCCATCGGGGCTTCTCCTTGTTTGAAAAGCATTCGTCCCTGCAAGCGCAGTACCGGAATAGACCGTTTCTCAAGGGCTCGGGTCAAGGTGCAGTCGGCTACAAACGAGTTCTGCATTACGCACTTCTCTCTGTCTCGTTAAGCGCGCTGGGCGGTCGCTCAAACGAAAGACGATCGATCTTCTCATCTCTCGATAAACAAAGGACGTGATGTGGCACACGTGCGCATGTTCATGGAACTTGACATTGAGAAATTGGAGTATTATGGTCCAAGTACGCGCTGCCCCATCCACTGATTCATGAAAGCCTCCCGGAAACGGGGGGCTTTCGTGTTCTGACAAAGGCAGCGGAGTTTCCTATCAGAAGATTATCTCGTGAGATGCCGTAATCCTACTTTCGTTTTCCCTTTGACTTCCGAGAAACGAGTTTGGAGACGCGCTTCTCGAGTTCAGCCAGGCGACTCTTCAACTCCGCCACATCCTCCGGTTCGGACTGTTTCGTCTCCGGCCGCCGAGACTCCACTGTCCTTTCCGCGGTCGTGGAGCGTTTTCCATTCCCTGGCTTTTCTTCAGTACTCGTGCGGATGTTCTGCATGAAGTCAAAAGGGCTTAAGGGATTGGGCATCGCGCGATAGGCGTTTTGATAAACCTCGAGCATCGTTTTCATGTACTGCAATGCGCTCTCCTGGCTTGCTTGGCCGGACGCAATTACCATTTGGCGCAGCAGGTCGAGAGGAAAACTGGACTCCGGTGTCTTGGCATCCTCCACAATGATCTGGGTCAGGATCAGTCGCGTGATGTCTTCGCCTGAAGAAGCGTCGATGACCTGGACATCGTTCCCCTGCTGAAGCAACTGCGCTACCTCTTCGAGGTTCACGTAGCGGCTGTTCGTGGTGTCATAGAGGCGCCGGTTCTCATACTTCTTAATCACAACGGTCTTCTGCGCCATAATTTTCCAATTCTACCCCTTGACAGCGTCGCCGAAGCAGCGCAGCATAAGGTCATGCTGCAGTGCAGCATTGAACGCAGCGCAAGGGCGCAGGACGGAGAGCGATATGGAAACGAAGGAAGCGAATGGACCGGTGAAGGCTGCGGAAGGAATCAAGGTTGATGTAATCGAGTCGATGACCGAGCTTTACACCAATGGCATTGAGCGTCTGGCAGAGATGCAGAAGAAGGGGCTGGAGATTGCCGTGCGTCACAACGCGGAAGTGGCAAGCACCTGGAAGAAGTTCACCCTGCCGATACCCGGCGCGTTGATGTTGGATTTGGCGACCACTATTTTTGAACGGTTTGCAGAGACTCAGAAGGGTGCAATCGATCTTGTGGTGGAGCAGACCCACACCGTCGCCAGGCTGGCGAAGGAGCGCAAGGTGAAGGCGACGGGCACGTTCGAGGAAGGCAAGGAGGGAGCTAAGGAAGCAATCGAGCACTCCGTGGCAGCCCAGAAGACTGCACTCGACTATGCGGCCAAGCAAGCCAAAGCAGCGTTCGCGACCGCCAAGCATCAACTTGGCTATACCGGAACCCCAGTAGAAACTGCAGCCGATTCGATGGAGCGCGGGCTGGACATCGTGGTCGAAGCCCAGAAGGATCTGCTCGACCTGGTGGAACCGACGCTGCACTAGTCCACCAAGAGATAGACCAGAAGCGGGGCGGAGGATGGAATTGCCCTGGTGACTGCAAATTGAGCATCGCTAGGCACTCTCTGCCCCGTTTAGGTATATGCTTTGTGTGCAAGTAAGCCGGGGGGGGTGGACATGGCTGCAGAAAAGGAAGCGAGAGCAGTCGATCCTTTCGAAGCCTTTCGCAAGATGAGGGACACCTATCTCGAAGGCATGTCGAAGGTGATGATCGATGCGGTGAACACCGAAGAATATGCCGAGGCCAACGGCGCTCTGCTCAACAACTATCTAACATTGTCTGCGCCTTTTCGCGAGGCAATGGACAAAGCCATGATTATGGCGCTGGAGCAGTTCTCGCTTCCTTCCAGCCAGCAAGTAGTGGCGTTGGCAGAGCGCTTTACCAATCTCGAAATGCGGCTTGATGATCTGGATGCGAAGCTGGACCGAATCGTCGCGTTATCATCTGCCGCGCAGACGGCGACTGCAGGTGTACCCCACAACGGGAAGCGGGCCGGCGCGGAAGACGCAAAATCGCGTAAGCCGACAAGAAGAAAACGATAGAGGCCGAAATGGCAGAAGCTGCGGAATTGTCCAATGACTGGACTGTCCTGGATCAGAAGCTCAAGACTTTCACCAGGCTGATGACCACGAAGGCGGCGATCGGGCAGACACCCAAAGAACTGATTTGGACGCTCAACAAGGCCAAGCTATACCGGTATATTCCTCAAGTTCCAGCCGAGGAGCGATATCCGATACCATTGATCCTCATTTTCGCCTTGATGAATCGCCCAACGATCATGGATCTCCGCCCGGGCCACAGCTTCGTGGAATACATGGTTAGCAAAGGCTATGACGTTTATCTGCTGGATTGGGGAGTTCCTGGGCCGGAAGACAGGAAACTGAAGTTCGACGACTACGCGCTCGATTACATGCCGCGAGCGATTCGGAAAGTGAAAACGGTGTCGGGCGCAAAAGAGTTCAGCATGTTGGGCTGGTGCATCGGTGCGATCCTGACCACAATTTACGCAGCATTGCGACCGGATGAGGGATTGCGCAACCTGATGTTGCTGACCGCTCCACTGGACTTCTCAAACCGCCAGGGACTGACGTTTGCGCGCTGGACCGATGAAAAATACTTCGATATCGACAAAGTTCTCGCAGCTTTCGGCAACATGCCGGGAGAAATGATCGACTATGGCGCCAAAGCCCTGAAGCCCATCGAAAACTACATTACGAATTACTGCAAGCTGTGGGACAACCTGGATGATCCCCGTGTCGTGGAAGCATGGCACTCGATGAATACCTGGGTCACCGACATTTTTCCCATGGCGGGGGGCGCCTATCGACAGCTCATTGTGGATCTCTACCGGAACAATCGACTGATGAAAGGAGAACTGAAGATCCGGGGCGAGGTTGTCAATCTAAAGCAGCTGCGGGCAAACCTGCTTAACGTGATTGCCGAGGGCGACCACATTACACCACCCTGTCAGTCGGAGGCGATGCTGCCAAAAGTGGGCAGTACCGACACAGAGATCTACCGCGTTCCTGGCGGTCACATCGGCATCATGGCAGGGAGCGGAGCTAACAAGCGCACTTGGCCGCACATCGACTCGTGGCTTGCAGCCCGCTCCCGGTGATCCGGAATCCGGAACGTTTACATGTAAATGCCGCCGTTGACGTTGATCTGCTGTCCGGTGATGTAGTCCCCATCGCAAATCAGAAATGCGGCGGCCTTGGCTATCTCCTCCGGCAGTGCCAGGCGATGCATTGGGATTCGTTGCTTGATCTGCTGCATAACGTCGAGAGGGACATGTTCTGTCATGTCGGTTTCCGTGAATCCTGGGGCAATCACATTTGCGGTGATGTTGTATTTCGCCAGCTCAAGCGCGAGGACCTTCGTGAATGCGATGAGGCCTCCCTTGCTGGCGGCATAGTTTGCTTGTCCGAAATTTCCTGCCTGACCTACAAAGGAAGCGACATTGACGATTCGGCCAAAGTTCCGCTCAATCATCTTTGGTAGGGCGGCACTCGTGCAATAGAAGACACTGTTGAGGTTAGTTTCAATTACCTCGCTCCAGTCACCGTCTGTCATTTTGCGAATGCTTTTGTCACGCGTAATGCCAGCGTTGTTCACAAGAACGTCGATGCGATCGTAGACACCGATCACGTCCTCGATCAATTGTCTGGCTCCGAATCTGTCTGAGACATCGGCCTGAAAGATCTCGCTTGTGCCTCCGCCATTCACGATTTCATCCCTGACTTCGTCCGCGCGCACGACGTTCCAATGACAGTTGACTGCCACTGCTGCTCCTCGACGGGCGAGCTCGAGTGCGATGGCGCGTCCGATGCCGCGCGACGCTCCGGTTATAAGTGCGACTCTACCGGCTAGTGAGTTCGATCTGGGGACCATAACTTCGGATAAAGTTGCTGTTGCCATGGCGTGCTCCTTCCTTTTCTGTCTGCTTAATTCATCGACTGAAAGATGGCGGCGATACCCTGTCCGCCGCCGATACACATCGTCACGAGGGCATAGTTCCCGCCGATTCGGTGTAATTCATGGATCGCTTTCACCGTCACGATTGCCCCGGTGGCTCCGAGTGGATGCCCGAGAGAGATGCCGCTGCCGTTTGGATTTGTCTTTCCCGGAGGAAAGCCTAATTCGTTTCGCACTGCGAGCACCTGCGCAGCGAAGGCTTCATTGGCTTCGAAGACGTCTATGTCGTCGTTGCTGAGCCCAGTGCGTTGGTAGAGTTTCCTGACAGCCGAGATGGGACCGATTCCCATCACGCCGGGCTCAACAGCGGTAACTGCATAATCGATCAGTTTGGCAATCGGCTTGAGTCCGCGCTCCTGAGCCGCGTGTTCCTCCATCAGCACCACCGCGGCAGCGCCATCGTTGACGGTGGAGGCATTCCCGGCGGTGACCGTGCCGTCCTTGTCGAAGACCGGCTTTAGCTTGGACAAGTTCTCCATCGTCGCATCGTCGCGAGGCGACTCATCGGTATCGAAGAAAGTGCTGCCTTTGCGGCTCTTGAGTTCAACCGGAACAATCTGGCTCTTGAATCTCCCCGTCAGGATCGCGCAGTTCGCACGACGATGGCTTTCTACGGCGAGTTCGTCCTGTTCCTTGCGGCTGATGCCAAACTTATGCGCTACGTTCTCCGCAGTTAATCCCATATGGATTTCATCGAACGGGTCAGTCAACGCGGCGACCAGGACGTCCACGGCGTTCACATCGTTCATCCGCGCACCCCAACGCACCGCATTCAACCAATAAGGGGCGCGACTCATGGACTCTGCACCGCCGCCAACGGCGGCGTCGGAATCTCCGCGTGAGATCATTCCCGCAGCCGTCACAATTGCCTGAAGACCGCTGCCGCAAAGCCGGTTTACCGTCAGGGCCGGAGTTTCAACAGGTAAACCGCCACGCAAGGCTGCCACTCGCGAAAAGTACATGTCCTTCGCGTCCGTATGAATAACATTGCCGAAAACAAGATTGCCTATTTCAGAAGAGGAAAGGCCAGAACGCTTCACGCTTTCGCGCACCACGTTTGCCGCCAATTCCGTGGGAGGAACATCCTTGAGAGCGCCGCCGAACTTTCCGATTGGAGTTCGCACTGCGCTCAGAATTACAACTTCTCGGTTGACCATGTACAAACCTTCCATTCATAAACGCGATGATTTCGTCGAAGGTTGAAGCCGCCAAACCAACGAGTGGATCAGTGGGCTTCGCCGCGGGCAAGAATGAGGCGGCGCGCACTCAGTGAAGAGTCGCGGCGCGCCCACATTCACCTCAAGAAGTCTGCCCTTCGTCGACGAACTCTGTGACGGCAAGACTTCTTGCATGGGCTCTTGATGGGAGAGCTCCGCCTGGAAATCGGCGCGTCGGCGTGCATACCCGCCGCCAGCGTACTTAGGGCCCCCGGATGCCCGACAGAGTGCCGATTCTGGTTACCAAAGCAACAGAATCTCGACTCCTCCCATCTTCCCTTTTGTGCACCGCAGCATTTAATATGCTGCAGTGCAGCTAGTGTGCATGCTTGAGGAGCTAAGAAATGGACTTCGGAAGGACTGATACTGAAGCGGAAACCGTGTCGGGGATTCCGTTCACCCTGGAAGGCAAGACCGCGCTTGTGACCGGAGCGGGACGAGGGATAGGCAGAGCCATTGCCAAGCGCCTTGTGGGTGCCGGCGCGCGGGTAATGATCAACGATCTTGACGAAAACATGCTTCTGGAATCGAAAGCAGAGCTGGCGAACTCCAAACGGGTGAGTCACATCACGGGAGATCTCACAGATCCCGCGATTCCCGAACTGATCGTGCAAGCTACGCTCGCCGAATTTGACTCGATCGACATCATCGTCAACAACGCAGGCTATAGCTGGGACAACGTCATTCAGAAGACGAGTGATGAGCAGTTCCAGGCGATGCTCGACATTCATCTCTTGACTCCGTTTCGTATTCTGCGCGCTGCTTCGGGGTTTATCCGGGAATCTGCAAAGAAGGAAATCGCCGCGTCCAAGTGTGTAATGCGCAAAGTGGTGAATATCACTTCCATCGCCGGGACCGACGGAAATGCTGGCCAAGCCGGTTACTCGGCAGGCAAGGCCGGTATCATCGGCCTTACCAAGACCCTCGCGAAAGAGTGGGGCCGGTATAACGTCAACGTAAACGCAGTTGGATTTGGCCTGATCGGAACGCGCCTTGTACAGCCCCTGACAGACGCGGGCGCCAAGATGGAAATGCACGGTCACCAGATTCGGCTTGGAGTTCAACCCAGCCTCCTGGATTCGGTTAAAAGCGCATGCCCGCTGGGTCGGCTTGGGACACCCGAAGAAGCTGCTGGCGCTGTTCTCTTTTTCTGCAGTCCACTATCGGACTACGTGACGGGGGAGGTTCTTATCTGCGGAGGAGGGCTCCACTTCTAGCAGAGGCGGCTCCAGGTTGAGCTATTCGAGGACGAGAAGCGAATCATCGAACACGTAACCCTGCAATTCGCGATTATCTCGTTCTGCGAGTTCCACGAGTCTGCAAACCTCCAGCCAATGCGCCAGGCTGCACTCTTGGCCGGAATCATATGAACTCAGGCTAGGCTTGCCGTGCACCTGAGGGGGAGCAACGAGATCAGGGACAACAGAATATGGCATAGGCACTTCCCATAGTGGGAATCGAGTTTTCCTCTGTAAAGAGGGGCCGAGGGACTTATAAAAACATGACCAAAGTCACGGACACAGTGACTGTCGTCACAGCTGCGGGCACGTTCCTTCACAGGGTTTTCCAATGTTACGCGAAGGTGCTGATTCGACTACTCCCGCGCGATTTCCAGCGAGCAGCCATGCAACGGAGAAATGACAGGTTGGTTTGGGGCACACGAGTTGCAGATAAACCGACTCACCCCTTGGCGATCCTGGACGCCCTGGGGTCTTGCCAAGCCATTCGTTGCCGCTTTCGTTCTACTTCATTTCTGAGAAGTCCGTGGGTTGCATGAACACTTCGTCAACATGGAACGCTCCATTCACTTTTTCGATCAAAGGAACAGCCGCAGCTCGGTATGGGAGAAATGCCGGGTCGGCATGAAGTGCGCTCCAGTTCTTTGTCGCATCTTCCTGGCTGGAATGAGCGATAAGGTTGACAAACGTATCCTTCCAGGCGGGGGAATCGCCGTCCGGCACCCAATAACCAATAACCTTGAGTCCGTGTTTAGCTTGCAATTTCGACACATCCTTAAAGACAGATTCAAGGGCACGCACCTTGCCTGGCTCCGCGTGATAGACCATCAGCTCGAAGGCACGATTGCTGTCTGCATTCACCTGTGGCGCACGGGTCAAGAGGGCTGTGATGAGCGACCCGCAGGCAAATGAAGCGATAGCCGTGGGGAAGAGCTTCCATCCTTTGAATCTCCATTTCACTGACATGCGACCTCCAATTGAGCAGAATGCGCCGACAGCAACGGATGCAATGCCAAAAAGCAGCCACGCTGATTCGGGTGATCGATTCCGCCGCTCACAGTCTAGGGGTGAGACTTCAGATTCGCGCTCCCAAAGCAGCGTAGATGAGATTGAGCGCGGACGAATCTCAAATGTTGCCAACAGGCCAAATGTGAAGCATGCATTGTCGTTGGAAGACGACGTACAAGCATCCTTGCAAAGGGGTAGTATGTTGGGCAAGAGGCCAGTTAAGAATGTACTGCTGATCGAGAGTGATCCTCAAGAGGTCCGTAAGATCGGCGAAATGTTCACCGAGCAGGGTTCGTACTCCTTCGAACTGACACGTTCAGAGTGCATGGCGGACGCCGAAGCCTACCTCGCGATCCACTCAGTGGATGTCATCCTGCTGCTTGACCCGTCAGGACTGGACCGACTTTCTAGGACACACGTGGCACGGCACTCTTCCATTGTGCTGCTCTGAGATCCGAACGATGAGGCAGTGGCGGCGCAAGCAATGGAGGTCGGCGTCCAGGATTACCTGAAGCCGAGCTTGATCATTGCGCCGTCCACCCGCCATCGATTGGGAACGAGGCTCCGGTAACGTTGGATGCTGCCGGAGAGCACAGAAAGACCGCGAGCGCGGCAACGTCTTCGACGGAGACAAAACGGCCTGAGGGTTGCCAACCGAAGCCTCTTCAGTGGGATCGAGGTCCTGTCCCGGCAATCGGTAGATGCCAACCGCGGAATATAGCCATCACTCTGAGCCAGAAGCATAGAAGTGCTCCCACGATCATGAATGCAAATGATGGGTACTGCAGCACATGTCCTGTCACCACCACGACACCGGCAGCGAGTGCGGCAACGGCATAGAGATCAGCCCGGAGCACGGTTGGAGTTTCATTCACGAGAACGTCACGCAGTATTCCGCCGCCAATGCCAGTCAGCATTCCCATGATTGCCGCCATCACAGGATTGAGTCCGGCGGCCAGCGCTTTTTGTGTACCGGTAACAGCGAACAGAGCCAGCCCCGCCCCATCGAACAGCAGCACGGGCCTGCGCTGCACCTCGATATTGGGATACCACAAGAACGTTACCAGGCCAGCCAGGATACAGATGCCCAGATAACGCCAGTCGTGTATGGCTGAAGGCGGAACGGCACCAATAAGCAGGTCGCGTGTGATCCCGCCCGCGTTCCCCGTCGCAAAGGCAAGCACCATCAAACCGAATAGATCCAGCTTGCTCTTCACACCAGCTGCAGCACCGCTGAGCGCGAAGACGAACGTCCCCAGGAGATCGAGCGCGACGAGAAAGGGCCCGGCCAAGTGTCGTGCGTAAATCAGAAGTTCGTTCACGATGCCAGCCAAGCGCAAGCCGCGACCACCAAGGCCTTCACACCTGTCTCCAAAGTTGGGTGGATGACCGGCGCAAAGCGCGGATTGTGATTGGTCGGGAGCGAACTGAGCGTCCCGTCTTTCTTCGCCTTGGCATAGACCGCCGGATCGTCGCCGCCAAAGAACCAGTACACCGCCGGAGCGTGCCACTCCGACCCAAAACATCCGAAGTCTTCACTCGCCATCGTGGGCTTAGTCTGTTCTACCGAGCCGTCAGGGAAGTTCTGACGGAACGCCTCAACAACCTTCTCTGTTGCACCTGAATCGTTCGTTACCGATGAATATCGGTCCAGCGCTGTCATCTCCGGCGGCTTTGGCGCGCCTGCCGCTACTGCCTCGGCGTTTACGATCCGTTCAATGGCGGCAAGCACGTGTTTGCGAACCTCCCCATCGAAGGTTCGCACATTCAACTTAATGATGGCGTCGTCAGGAATGACGTTCTCCTTTGTGCCAGCCTGTAAGACCCCAATTGTCACGACGGCGGAATCCGTGGGCGCAACTTCCCGGGAGACGATCGTTTGTAGCCTCATCACGGTTGAAGCAGCCATGACGACGGGATCGATGCTTGCCTCGGGCATCGAACCATGCGCGCCACGCCCGAACATGCGAATCTGCAAACTGTCGGCAGAGGAAGTTACAACTCCCTCACGCCAATCGAGGTGCCCAGATGGCAAGCTCATGACATGCTGGCTAAGTACGACATCGGGCTTTGGAAATCGCTCAAAGAGCCCGTCGTTAATCATGGCTTGCGCGCCCTGGGCTGTTTCCTCCCCTGGTTGAAAGACTGCCATGAGTGTTCCGTGCCAGCTAGCGCGGCTCTTTGCAAACAGGGTGGCAGCTCCAATCAGGCAGGCCACGTGCATGTCATGTCCGCAGGAGTGCGCCACGGGCGTCGTCTTGCCATCTGCGCCTGTCGCTATGACCGTACTTGCATAGGGAAGACCGGTCGCTTCCTTAATGGGTAACGCATCCATGTCAGCGCGCAGCATTACGGTGAGGCCATCCCCGTTGCGCAAGATACCAACGACTCCGGTCTTGCCGATTCCCGCGGTGACCTCAAAGCCGTTGTCCTTGAGATGATTCGCCGCTATTCCAGCAGTTCGCATCTCCTGCATCGACAACTCGGGGTGACTATGGATGTCTTTGTAGGCAGCTTCTAGCTCGGGAAGCAATGCGTCGATATTCGCGAGTATTTCAGTTGGTGGTTTCCCCGCCATGTGCAACTCCTGTACGGCTATGCAGCATTATCTATATGCATGCATATAACGAGGTCGCTCTCATTATGGGACACCGAGGCCTGGAGTTTCCAATGCCCAAGTCAAACGCTCTAAAGAAAAACCCGGGCTGGCCATCTTTCTTCCAAATCGCAAGGCTCACAGGCTCAACCAGTTCTTCAAGCCGATCCGCATTTTCGGCAAGTGGCCGAAAAACCATCTTCGCTGCGGATAGAGTCCTGGCTCGTTTCCTCGAAACCAACTGGACGCAAAAGGCGACTACTCGTCCATGTGGAATGCCACTTCCTCGATGAGTGACTTGCTCTCGCGCTAAAGACCAATAAAACAAGAAATATTAGAGAGTTCATTCCCCCGCCCAATCGCTCTACCCGGACTCGGCATTGCGTTGGAGGCGCGCCTGGTTGACCATGCCGAGGAAGCGTCGCGCCAACTCACGAATGCGGTCTTCTTGCCGTTCCGCGAGAGCTACCTTCGGCAGTATCTCCGACCCAACTCCAATGGCGGTCGCACCAGCTAGGATGTAGTCAAACGCCGTGAGCTGATTCACGCCGCCAGTGACGATGAGCTTTATTTGCGGCAACGGTACTTTGAGTGCCCGCACATACCGACTGCCACCCACGACTTCTGCCGGAAAGATCTTTATGTAATCCGCACCTGCCTGCCAGGCCGCAATTATCTCGCTGGGCGTGAATGCACCAGGAAAAACTACGATCCCCGCTTCTTGTGCGATTGCAATAACTTGCGGGACAAATCCGGGACTCGTTAGAAAACGAGCTCCTGCCCGAATACACCGTAGGGCTTCCTGCTCGTTGAGCACTGTTCCTGCGCCGACTGCCATGTGCGGATGGCGCCCGACAATGCTCTGGATGACATCAGGAGCCTCCGCCAGCGTCAGCGGAATCTCCAGATTCGGAATGCCGGCTGCGTAAAGAATCTCAGCTGCGAAAAATGCTTGCTCGGGCACCTTGACCCGTACACATGGAATAATGCCGATCTTCTCAAGTTGGGTGCAAACCTCTGTTTTGATCAACTCGTCCTCCCGGCGATATTGAGGTCTTCAAGGGCGCAGCGCCGGAACTCAACGCTGCACCCCCGGAAACCCGCCGAACCTGCTTAGTCAACTGCCCATTCCGGTTCGGGAGTGGGCAAGACGTCCTCCCTCCTTGCGATCCAAACGTACAGCGTTGGCAGAAGGAAGATGCTCATCAAGAGATCGGTAATGAGGCCCCCCACAATCACGATCGCAAAGGGCCGCTGCGAGTCGCTGCCAATGGCGTGCGACAGAGCTGCCGGAATCAGACCTAGAGTCGCGACGAGCATCGTGATCATAATCGGGCGCAGACGAAGTACTGCACCTTCCACTGCAGCATCTTTGATCGTATAACCGTGAACGCGCAATTGGTTGATGTACTCAAGCATAATGACCCCCGTCTGCACTGATACGCCAAAGAGAGCTAGCATGCCTATTGCCGCGGAGACGCTGAAGTTGGTATGCGTAAAATAAAGCGCCAGCAGACCCCCCACGCGTGCCAGAAGCACGTTGAGCATGATGAGCATAGCCCATTTGAAGGAGCGGAACATCGTATACAAGATCATGAAGATCAACATGATCGTAATGGGAGTGATGATCTCGAGACGCGCATCAGCTCGCTGCTTGCTCTTATACTCGCCAGCCCAGTCGGTGTGATAGCCCTGCGGGAGTTTCACCTGATCGTGCACCCTCTTGATAGCTTCTTCGACTGTGCTGCCAAGGTCCCGGCCGCGCACGCTGTACTTGATGGCAATGTATCGCGACTCTCCTTCTCGATAGATCTCTTCCGCTCCGTCGTCGGTGGAGACCTTGGTCAGTTGAGCCAGGGATACTCGTTCACCGGAAGGCGCCAGAAGTCTAATGTTCTCGATCGCCTCTCGAGTGTCGCGAAATCTTTGCTGGTAGCGGAGCACTACATCGAATTGTGCCTCGCCTTGCAGCAACTCGGTGACAGCGTTTCCGCCGACGGCAGTTTGAATTGCATCTTGGACATCGGCAACATTGATGCCAAAGCGCGCGCAGGCAGGACGATCGACAACAAAAGTCAGATTGGGCTGACCGATGATGCGGAACAGCCCAAGATCTGCCACACCGGGGATCCTGCTCATAACTGATACGACCTCGTTACCCTTGACTTCAAGTGTGCGCAGATCATCTCCAAAGATCTTGACCGATAGTTCACCCTTCACGCCGGACACGGCTTCTTCCATGTTGTCTTCGATTGGCTGCGAGAATCCCCAGATGACGCCGGGAATCTTTTCGAGTTGTTTATTCATAGCTCCAATCAAAGCATCTTTGTCCTGATGAAAGACGGGACGCCATTCTTCCTTCGGTTTCAGATTGATGTTGTACTCGGTATTGAAGAAGCCGGTCCAGTCGGTGCCGTCATCGGGGCGTCCGATCTGGCCCACAACGTTGATCACTTCGGGGAAGGAGGCCATGATCAGACGGGCCTGCGTAGCGATGCGAAGGCTCTCGTCGGGACCTGTAGAGGGCGCTAGAGAGCCGCGCGCCCAGATTGCTCCTTCATCCAGGTGAGGAAGGAACTCCGATCCTATCACTCCACTGAACGCCAAATACAATGTGAGGCCGAAGCTGCAAACTGCAACGCCAACAGTGAGCCAGCGCTTATCGATCGCCCAACCGAGCGCCTTACGATAGCGCGCCGTCAGCCACACCATTGCAGGATTCTTCCACTCTTGTACGCCCTCTCGGAAAAATAGATTGGCCAACACCGGCGCTATGATGATGGAAAAAAGGAGCGCGCCGGCCAACGCAAACGCTACCGTCCATGCCATGGGCCTGAAGAGTTTTCCCTCCACTGACTGCAGAGTGTAGATAGGCAAATAGGCTGTGATGATGATGGTGATCGCAAAGAACACCGGGCGTTGTACTTCGTGCGCTGCATCCTGGATTTTCTGCGAAACCGTTTTGCCGTTGTCCTTGTGGCCAAGGTGTCGGATTATGTTTTCAACCATTACCACCGCGCCATCGACGACCATCCCGAAGTCCAGCGCTCCAAGGGACAAAAGGTTTGCGGGGATGTGGTTCAGGTTGAGGCAGGTCGCGGCAAACAACAGAGAGAAAGGAATGGTACAGGCCACGATGAAAGCGCCACGCACGTTGCCGAGGAAAACGAAGAGGACAATCACCACCAGAATGATTCCCTCGGTGAGATTATGTAAAACCGTATGCGTGGTGAAATGGACCAGGTCGGAGCGGTCCAGGAACGGCACGATCTTCACGCCCTTGGGAAGGATGCTTTCATTGAGTTCCTTTGTCTTGGCTTCGATTCCCTTCAGTGCGGGATCAGCATCGTCACCCTTCTGCAGGAGTACCTGGCCCTCCACGACGTCGGGCTCATCGATGATCCTGCGGTTCTTGTCGTCGCGCCATGCCTTGCTGATTTGTCCCAGCCGAATCTTAGGACCCTGCTCTACGACAGCAACATCTTTGATGCGTATGGCAGTTCCATTCACGGATGTGACGACGGTGTTCTCGATGTCCTGAAGGGTTTGAAACAGGCCTTGTGCCTGAACATTTATCTGCTGCGGGCCGGCCTGGATGAAGCTACCACCCGCGTTGGTGTTATTCACGGAAAGCTGGTTCTCAACCTGAGAGATGCTTAACCCGTAACTGATGAGCTTGTTGGGGTCGAGCCGCACCTGATACTCCTTGGTGAGTCCGCCGAATGCGGCGACATCCACGATGTGCGGTACGCCTTTGTACTGCTTGCCCAGGGTCCAGTCGGCGATGGATTTCATCTCCATCACGTCGTATTCAGGATTCTTGCTCTCCAGCGTGTACCAATAGATTTGTCCCGCTGGACTCCAATCAGTCTGTAATTGCGGAATCAAGCCCGCTGGCAACGTGACCATACTCAACCGCTCAAGGACACGCTCGCGATTCCAGCTGTTATCGGACGAGTCGTCGAAGTTCATCATGAGGCTGGAAATGCCAGCCAGGGTGAAGGAGCGGAGGTTATCCAGATGCGGAAGGCCTGCCATCTGGATCTCAGTTGGAACGGTCACCTGTTTTTCGATGTCTTCAGCGGAGTGGCCCGGCCATTGGGTGATGACATTCACATAGTTATTTGCAACGTCTGGATAGGCATCGATAGGAAGATTCTTGAACGAGATGATGCCCCAAAGGAGTAAGAATATCGCAACTCCAAGGACAAGCACCCGATTCCTAAGCGCAAAGTCGACCAGAAATCGGATCACTGCGCCTCCAGCGTTGATTCAAGCTGCAGTACGTTCGAGACAACTTGCTGGCCGCTTTGAATGCCCGCCAAAATCACTTGCTTGTCTCCATTCATTTGACCCGCTTTCACCACGACCCTGCGGAACTTGTTGCCACCCGCGGGCACAAAAACCCAATCGCGATCGTGCAGATGCAAAACTGAGGGCGCCGGAACTTCAGCAAAACGCTGCGGCTGCCTGCTCTCGAGCATGGCTGTGACAAACATGCCCACCTTGAGAATTCCGGGATTGGGAACTTCAATTCGCACCTTGGCAGTACGAATCGAAGGATCAAGGACAGGGCCGATGTCTGAAACGTGGCCGATCAAATCCCGATCTGGATACGCGTTCAGCTTGATTCTTGCTTCTTGGCCTAGTGCGATCTTAGGGATGTCGTTTTCATAGACATCGCAAATGACCCAGACATTCGAAAGATCTGCGATCGTGAATGCCGTTGCGGATCCGGAGAAGGTGACTCCGGCGGCGGCAGCCTGAGTCACATTTTGCTGTATGATGACGCCCGAGATAGGGGCGTAAACCGGCACGACCGGAGAGGGATGAGCCTTGTCCACGCCGAGTGTTTCGAGAGTCTCTTCGGCAGCTTTAAGATCGGCTTGCGAATCCCTCTCCGTGTCTTCGGCCTGATCCAGCGCAGTGAGTGAGATCGCTCCATGGTCGTACAATTCCTGCGAGCGCACGTACAGCTTGTTGTTCATGCGCTCATCGTTGACGGCCTTCAGGTAAGTGTCGAAGGCCGTCGTACTATCCGGACTCTGGACTTTCAGTAGCAGTTGGCCCTTTGTTACGTTGTCGCCAAGGCGCGCCTTGATGTCTACAACGCGACCGCTGGCCAGCGAAATGACCGGAATTTCGCGAGCAACGTCGGGATTCACGGTCCCAGTTACATCGAGTGTGGCCTTTGCTTCATAGGGGTCCGCCAAGACCAGCGGGAACTGATCAGGCCTGTCGACGGAGAAGAGGCTCATGTCTCCGGTTTGCGCCGCAGGCAGCGAAGGAGGCGCTCCATCCAATGAATTGGACTCCTGCTTGCATGCCAGAAGAGAAACGCAAGCGACGCAGCAGGAGAACAGTAGAAAATATCTAGTTGTCATTGAACACCTCGTGCCCTACGGCAAGATTCATCTGGCCCTCCGCCGTCATGTATGCGCCGATCAACTGGAGATAGGCGAGTTGAACGACACGGTAGTCGCTCTGTGCGTTGAGGAAATCCATCAGCGACGCTCCGCCGTGCTGATAGGCGAAAGTTACGGTGTCACGCACAAAAACCGATTGATCAAGGTATTGCGCTTTGTAGGGCTTGATGAGCGCGATATTGGAGCGCACCAATTCGTACGCATTGTCAACGTCGCTAAAGACCTGCGCCTTGGCGGCTTCTGAAGCGTCCTGGCTTCTGTCGATGTCGATCAAGGTGCGCTTCTTCTCGCCCTGGTTCTTGTCGAAGACACGCAGTGGAATACTGACGCTGACGCCCAGAGTCTGGATGCCATTCGGGTTATTGTTCGAGGAGTTGTATGTGTACCAAGCGCTATACGTCGGATCCGTGGAACCGTTCGATACCGCGAGCTTGTGATTGATTTGCGATTGCTGGATGGTTTGGATCGCAGCCTGCAAATCGGGCCTGTGGTCCAGCGCGATCTGGTGATAATCGTTGAGTGGCTGCAGAGGCGGCCCAAGGTCGAAAAGTCCGGTCACGTCGAATTGATCGACAGGGGACCGATCGTCGAGTAGCAGCAGGAGCTGAATCTTTTGCTGGCGTAAATTGACGACTGCGGTTTCGATTTCAGACTCGTACTGCACGCGCTGAAGCTCGATCCTAGCCAGGTCGATTTTTGCAAGGTCGCCGGCTTTGAAGCGATCACGGCTTATTTCGATAATCTTGTCGTAGTACTCCAGATCGGCTTTGGCTAGTGCCAGCACCGCCTTGGCCTGAAGAGTCTGCACAAAGGCCGACCGCAGGCCGAAGATCAGGTTGCGTTCGAGGTCAACATGCTGAGACTCGGTTATCTCTGTGCCTTCCTTGGCGCTTTCCAGACGTAGTTCTCGTTTGTGTTCACGTTCATGCAGGTAACTGAAGTTGGGCACTTCGTACGTCCCCCGAGTTGGTGTCCATGTTCCGGAGTGAGGAGCGATCTGCGTGCCATCGGCCGTTAATGTGAACTGGGGGTTGGGACGGAGGAAGGCTGTGATCTCCTCAGCCTTCATCTCTTCGACATTGGCCTGATCCGCTTTCAGCGTGGGGTTTACAGCCTCAAATTTTGCCTTTACCTGATCCCAGTTGAGAGCCGTCTGTGCGGCACCAGGCAATGCCGAAACGAGCAGAATTCCCCCGAACAGGCCATTAATCATCCCGTTCAGGAATTTCAAACTTTGCATGAGTGTCCTCGGGTACTGCATAACAATTGCCATTCAATGTAGGTCGCGTACGCTTAACTGCCGGGGAAGAGCGAGCAGCCTCAGAATAGAGCTGAACCAGAAACCCCCAGCGTCGTCTTTCGGGTGCTTCAGGCGTGTCTTTCGCATATGCAGAACCTATCTTTTGGACAATCATGGAGTCTTTGGAAAATCCTTATAAACTTCGTAGTAGTGGGTATCTAGAATTCAGGTAGCCGCACTGTCCTAATCATTGCGGCGTGACAGGTGCCCATGTACCGACTGCTCTTTGAAGGGACGAAACGATCTGTTCTATTCAAAGCCGCAGTCATGATCGCCGCAATTGCGCTGCTTGATTGGCGTGTGATCGCAGAGATTCCACTCGGATTTCTGTATCTGATCCCGATGGTGATGGTCGGCAGTGTAGTTGGCCGGCTATCGATCGTTATGGTCGCAGCCTTATGTACTCTGCTAGCAGAGGTCTTTAGTGACCTCGTTTGGAATCCCCGTACCGGGACGTCCAGGGATGTGCTCTACTTTGCCGCATTTGTCGGTACCGGGCTGTTCGTTCGGGAAGTGAACGATAACCGCGAGGCCACACTGGAACATCTCCGTGCGATTGAACATGAGCGAGACGCGCGCCGCGAAGCCGAAGAACAATTGAAAATTCTAATCGACAGTAGTCCAGTCGCCATTCTCACAGCGGATCAGGACGGGTGCGTGCTGATGGCCAATGATGCGGCCCATCGGCTGCTGAGTGTCTCACAGGGGGAACTTCCCGGAAAATCTGTCTATCGTTATCTACCTGCCCTTACAAACATCACAATGCACGATGCATCCCTGCGCCTTCTTCGTGCCGTGATGCAAGCTCGCGGGCAACGCGAGGATGGAGAAGCGTTCTTGGCGGACATTTGTTTCTCGACTTATCGAACCAATGCTGGAACCCGTCTGGCAGCGATGGTCCTGGACGCTTCAGAGGACCTGCGCACACACGAAGTCTCAGGGCTGCAACAGCTGCTCTCTGGATCAAGGATTGCAGTCGGAGCGGTATTTCATGAAATCCGCAACGTGTGTGGCGCAATCGCGGTCGTTCACCGGAATCTTGCGCACAACGGTGTGTTGGCTGGAAATAAGGACTTCGAGGCGCTGGGAAGCCTTGCGGTAGCGCTTGAAAGGGTTGCCAACGTGAATGTACGCCAAACGATTGCTGACGCGAAGGAAGTTGACCTCATGGTCTTGCTTGATGAATTAAAGATCGTCGTTACACCCTCATTACAAGACGAGAATATTGAGACGCAGTGGATTGTGGAACCAGGTTTGCCGATGGTGTGGGCTGACCGACCGAGTCTGATGCAAGTCTTTATGAACCTTGTTACCAACAGCATCAGGGCGCTGTCAAAGCGAGAAAAGCGGGCTCTATCTATCACAGCCAAGAGCGACGGCAATAGGGTCTATGTAACGGTTTCCGACAATGGGGGCGGCGTCCTAAATCCCGAGCATCTTTTCCGACCATTCCAAGCCGGCGCAGAAGCAACCGGCCTTGGTTTATTTCTGTCTCGAGCATTTGTTCGATCATTTGGTGGGGAACTGCAGCATGTCCCAGTGGATAATGGCGCCTGCTTCATTGTGGAGTTAATTCCGGCAATAGTAGCCGAGAAGAACTTGTGATGGATGAGATCCGAATCTTGACGGTGGACGATCACGGCCTCTTTCGAGAGGGCTTATGCAGGCTGCTTGAGACTGCTTCTGGCTTTCGTGTCGTTGGTCAGTGCGCAACTGTGACGGAGGCTATCGCGGCACTATCAAACACGCCGACGGATGTAGTCCTGCTCGACTACGATCTTGGCGAAGAACGAGCTTCCAGCCTGCTTGCGGAGATTGAAAAACGCCGACTCGGGGTCAAGATTCTGATGGTGACAGCTGGCATGACCAATGCCGCAACGTTGCAAATCATGGAGGCAGGAGCCTCTGGTGTCTTCCTAAAACAAAATAATCCAGAACAGCTCATCGAGGCAATTCATCGTGTCACGAATAACGAAATCTGGCTGGACAAGGAAGCGGTCCGGTCCTTGATTTCTGCCAAGAGCGCCCAGGCAGAACACGTTGACGAGCGGCGGCCTCTTACCTCTCGCCAGTGCGAAGTGATGCGGGGGATTCTCGATGGACTGACGAACAAAGAGATCGCCTGGAACCTGAAGGCTTCAGAGAGCTCCATTAAAGCAGTGATCCAGGAACTCTTTTACAAAGCTGGCGTAAGAACCAGAAGCCAACTGGTGAGAATTGCGATTGAAAAACACTCATCCGACTGGCTGAGCACCGATACAAAGGAATGACTTTTGCATTCTTCAGATGGGAGAGCACGATTGTCTACTACGTGAATCGCTTCTTTCAGCGGTCCCTTCTAGAAACAGGTTTTGACTACTTAGTCTTGAAATCGATAGTGCATGTAGCGCTCATTAGCCAGATATCATCGAGAGTCGTCTCAGTCGCATAGCCGGCAACCCGCGAGGCCGGGCAGCCTGGTCATCAAGTAATTGGCAAAGTTCATCGACATATAATGCTGGGATCATGGCGCACTTATATGTTCTTATGACTATGCCCATCGGCATAGAAGCTGTGGGATCAGTGCAATCGGCCACAACCACGGGTACGTTCATTGCCTGAAGGCCGCGAAACGAAGCCGGCACCCGCGGTCGGTTCTTGGACATAATCTCATTCTCGGTTTGAAGTTAGTGTGTTAGTCGATTGCTTTGCCTATTCCGCAACAGTTCGCCTGGCATCTCAATCCAAAAGATAGCTATCGAAAGATAGCCAAGAACTTTGGTAGTGGAATAGATGGGACGTTAGAAGGATGGCGATCGTCCAGTATCGAGGATATATTGGACCGAATCTGTCCGAAAGGCACAATCGACCGTTGAGCCGCTTATTGAGACTTGTGAACCAGAGTGGGGATGCGAAGTACCCGGACAGTGAACAGAACTCATTTGAATTTCCGAAGGCTCGAGGCTCTGCAATCGACACGCAGAAATAGGGCAGCAGGCGGACCTTCGGAAATCCGGGCCTCCTCAAGTGCACTTTTGGTGTTTATGGAATGAAATACGCGAGCTGAAGTATCGCTTCCAAATCACGGAGGTTGTCCAATGAAAAACACGAAGAAATCATTTCTATCGCGAGTGTTCCGAGAGCAGAATGGCCAGATTATTCCGTGGATGGCGCTCCTGAGCACAGTGATTATCGGTGTTGCCGGACTTTCCATCGATCTGGGGCGTGCGTATGTATGCTATCGCGCGCTGCAGGCCTCGACGGATGCTGCGACGCTGGCAGGTGCATACGCGATGACTGAGTCGGGCGCAACGACAACGACTGTAACCGCCCAAGTAAAGGCCTACAGCTCAACTTCCGGCGCAGGTGCTAACGCCAGTTCCAACTTGGCGAATGCGTCAATCGGAACGACGCCTACCTTCAGCTGCGTGACCAATTCCGTTTATGTTTCCGTGCCGTGCTCCGCCTCTCCGACCGGGTACAACGTCATCCAGGTGACTCAGACGGCACAAGTACCGACGTTTTTCATTAGGGCGCTGCAAGCACTCAAGCTCGCCCCCCCAAATTCCATCACCTTGAGCGCGACCTCGACAGCGGCAATCCAGAGCGGGCAGAATCAGCCTCTGAACCTAGCCATAGTTCTTGACACGACGCGTTCGATGCAGGATACAGACAACGATGCGAACTGCAACAACACGGAGCTTCATTGCGCTTTAGCCGGGGTACAGGTCCTGCTTCAATCTTTATCGCCATGCACGACAGGGAGCACCTCGACAACTTGCAACGGTGGATACGATCAAGTGAGCCTCTTCACCTTCCCGAACCTTCAGGCGAACGATGCCAAGGACGACACCAGTTGCCCCACCAGCAATCCGACGATCGCGCCGTATTCTTATGTCCCGAAACCTTCGACAACGAACACTACCTGGACTGCCCCTACCGGCACGAGCGCAACGTATCAGGTGACGACGTTTGAGGACGATTACAGCGCCAATAACCAGCAGAATGGTGGACTCTCCACTTCCTCGCCCCTCGGCATCGCGAGCGGGGCCAACACGGCCAGCAACTGCACCGGTCTGCAAGCTCCAGGCGGCGATGGTAGCTACCTGGCAAGCTCAATGTATGCTGCGATTACCGCCCTCCAAGCCCAAGCAGCAACGAATCCAAATGCCAAGAACGCGCTGATTGTTCTCACCGATGGCGGCATGAACTCAGGCAACTTTGGTTCGGGCTTCAGCACGACAAGCGGAACGTACCCTTCCACGATTGATCAATGCCAACAGACCGTCGCCGCTGGACAATTCGCAACCAGTCTCGGGTTTACTGTCTACACGGTTGCCTACGGCGCTTCGAACCAGGCATCGGCATGCACGACCGATTCTTCCCTTTCGCCTTGCACGGAGTTGTTGGACACGGCCAGCTCTCCGGCCGACTTTTACTCAGACGCCACTGCGGAAGAAGACAACGGGCAATGTGTGTCAGCCGACAACCCCAATTTGAATTTGAATCAGATCTTCGCCTCCATTGCGTTCCGGTTTACAGCGGCCCGCCTGGTGCCCAATTCGGTTTAATGATTAGGCCAAGCCGGCAAATTATTCAACAGAATCGCACATCGGCAACAGATTCCGCGAGCTGGGTAGTGTCCTTATAGTGCGTTGCTTGTTTTGGAAAAAATTGGCCCGGACCATAGTGAGAGGAAATCCGGGCCGAACGTGAGTCAATCTCTGCTTATGCTTCGAAAGCATAGCGCTAGATCGCGTAAGAAGTCCGTAAAGAGTGCGTTTCTGGCCTTAAAGCCCAGAAACTGTCACCGTCCTTTGGTCTGAAGAATCAAGTAACGCTCTCGGAAGCTCTTGTTGCGAACGCGCAGGAGCGTGCGGAAGGTCAATGATGAATCGGCAGTCCACAAACTTAACGTCAATGAGTGAGATGGGGCCGTGGTATCGGAAGACGGAGTTGCGAAAAGTAAAGTGGGCAAATCGACTTATGCCCAAATCCACAATTATGTCTGATGCGCCGCCAACACTGTAAGCGTTGCCGTAACTAATAGCCTCTCAGTCCGTCGCGCCAGCGACTTCGTTCAAACCGGCTTTCCTCCAACATCGCCACCCATTGACAAATGGACGACTTGGCGACTTCTTGCCTGCGATTCTCCCTAGCGCGCAGCGCGCACTCGGACTGCGGCCGCTAGATCGCGGGAGAGGTGCAAATTCTTCGAAGTCGCACTGGTGCGCAAAACAAAATCATCGGCGGAGCCGTTTTTGACCTGTAACCGAGCGCCTGGTGTGATGCCGTGAGACTTGAGCCGCTTCAACAGCAGCGCATCCTGATCGGAGATGCTGTCCACAGTGAAAGTTCCTTGCTCACGAAGATCTGCTAAGGGAATGGAAGCCTGCTTAGGCATCTTTCCGTCCATCGCCGGAATGCAATGCCCGTGGGGATCGAACTTTGGGTGGCCGAGCTTTGCGGCGATGCGCTCCTCGAATCGTTCCGAGATGAAATGCTCGAGTCGCTCCGCTTCCTCGTGAACCTCTTCGAGTGGGTAGTCCAGTACTTTGTAGAGAAATGTTTCGATTAGGCGATGGTGTCGTAGGACCTCAAGCGCCCGTCGTTTACCCGCCGGCGACAGGAGAACTCCTCGGTGTCTTTCGTATTCCACAAAGGGTGACGGAGACATCGCCAGCTTCTGCAGCATGTTGGTGACCGAAGCCGGTGCAACTCCTAAACGATCAGCCAGGGACGAACTCGATACGCGCCGTTCCTCAGGTCCGCTGAGAGCAAGGATCGCCTTCAGATAATTGTCCACTGATTCCGTATTGACGAGTCCCTGGCGTCTCGGCAGCATGAGGTGGCATCTCCTCCACGGGTTGACACTCCCGCTATTTTAGGTCAACCTAATAATTAGGCAAGCCTAAATATCGGCGGCCGAGCAATTTTCTTCTCCTTTCCCCATCGCGCGGTCACACAGGTTTGCGCACTCATAAGGGAATTCATTCTCGATCTCAGGAGTCATTGTTGATGCGAATCCGAACAACAGGGCTCCTCGCGATTCTCTTCATGTTAACCGCGGTTAACGCGAAGACTTTACGAGCGCAAAGTGGCACGAGCAGCGCACTCACTGGAGCATCAACGATGCGACAGGGGCGGTTGTTCCCAATGCCACTGTGAAGGCTACCGAGGTGAGCACGGGAGCAGTACGAAATGCGCGAAGCAACGCCGAGGGGCGTTTTCTCTTCGCGCAGGTCAATCCGGGGACCTATCGGATTTCCGTAGAGGCCGATGGTTTTGGACCGGCTCAGTCGCAACCTTCGACAGTTGCAGTGGGCCAGACCATCGCGGTGAATTTTACTCTGTCTCCGGCAGCAACATCGCAAACCGTCGAGGTAACAGCCCAGACCGGGCTACTGAGCTTGGAGAACCCAAATACCTCAACGACACTGGAAGCGAAGGAGATTGAGAAGCTGCCGAATCCCGGGCAGGACCTCACCTACATCGCGCAATTTGCTCAAGGTGCGCTAATGAACACGGCAGGCTCCTCAAACGACGCCAAGGCAGCGGGCGGCTACGGCAATGTCGAGTTCAATGGGCTCCCTGCCACCTCGAATGGCTACATCCTCGACGGATACGATTCGAACGATCCATGGCTGGGGCTGAACATCGGTCTTTCCACCAATCTCGTCATCGGACTCGATGCTGTCGAAGAAGCGACAGTCAATACCAACTCTTTCTCCGTCGATCAGGGAAGGTACGCCGTAGCTCAGGTGAACTACTTCACGAAGTCGGGCACCAATGCGTTTCACGGCGACGCGTACGAAATTTGGAATGGTTCGCTGTTCAACGCGGAGGACTACTTTCTGCATGCGAACGACACAGCAGACAGCAGCGCGAAGAAGCCCCGTTCTACAGTCAACGAATTTGGCGTCAGTGTCGGCGGGCCCATTCGGAGAGATAGGCTGTTCTTCTTCGGGCACTACGAGGGTATTCGAATCGCTCTGCCGCTCGTGTCGCAAATCACTTTGCCGACACCGGCATACCAGCAATATGTCTTAGGCCAGCTCGCGACCGGTGGAACCGACCCGGTCACGGGCACGGCTCTTCCAGCTCAGCCCGAAGAGATCCCCTTCTACCAAAAGATGTTCTCTCTGCTACCTGCATCAGGCGGCTCCCCGGTGCCGATTGTCGGGTGCCCGCTTGGTACAAACGGCGATGGTTGCGCCAGCCAGCGCCAAGCTTCATTGAACAATAGCGACAGCGAAAATCTCATCGTGGTGAAGATCGATCACACCATCAACGCGAAGAACAGTATCTGGTATCGCTTTCAACAGGACACGGGGCTCCAAGCGGCGTACACCGATCCTGTGAACCCTATTTTCAACTCCTATTCGCCGCAGCCACAGCGCACTCTTGTTGCGGGCTACACGCGGGTGTTCAGCTCGAACGTCGTGAACCAATTCAATCCAGGCGCAAGCTGGTACTCGAGCATCTTTGAACCGAACCACTATCCGCAGGTGCTAGAGACCTTTCCCATCGTGCTTGCATCGGGCAGCGATTCTGTTCCGTTTACGACGATCGGCGGCAATAACAATACCTATCCGCAAGGCCGTAAGGTCACGCAGTGGCAAATCAACGACAACCTAACATGGACGCATGAGAAGCATACGTGGAAGTTTGGAATCAATACGCGGCGTCTCGATGTGAGCAATTACAACCTCGGCGAAGGCACAGTGCCGACGGTGACCTTCAATGACTTGGCACAGTTCACCTATGGCGCTGCGTACACGGCCAGTCAAAGCTTTCCAGTTTCGCCGAAAGAGCGGGTTTCGGCGGGCAATCTGGAATATTATGCGATGGACTCCTATAAGCCCATCGCCAAGACCACGATTACTTATGGCATGCGCGTCACCTTGAACACCAACGTCACAAGCGACCAAGATCTCTTCGCGCGCATGGCTGGCTCCTTCCTTGATGCCTCACATAACACCGATGAACCGCTGAACAAAGTGATAGTGGGAAATGCCCACGACCTGTTTCCTGCCACGCCTTTGTTTGTCTATCAGCCGCGAGTTTCCTTTGCCTATCAACTGCATCCGCAGATGGCGATTCACAGCGGATTTGGAGTTTTCAACGACATAATTCCCATGCAAATTGCCGATCTTGCTGCGATGAACGCGCCCAACGATCCGATGTTCGTTGGCGGAATCGGTGGTCAGGTCGGCGGCATCGCAATCGCTCCCGGTGTTGCTGGAAGTGCAGTCGATGCGGCGGCGAACGCGAACCATTCGTTCCAGACGGTCTTTCGTTCAGGCGGCGCTCCCTGCGCGGGAATTCAGCCCGGTTCACCCACATGTCCACTGGCAGTCAGCCTAAACACCTTCCCGAGTGGAACACTCAAAACACCGTACTACTACCAATATAACTTTGGCGTTGAGCAGCAGATAGGTTCGCGCGGGAAGTTGCGTATGGATTTCGTCGGCACACGAGGGCTCCATGAGCCGTTCCAGGTTCAGCTCAACGGGTATCAAACTGTCTGCGATGGATGCTTTGCGCCGTTTCCGTACCAGCGCCCGCTCGATGAACGCTTTGGGAATGTGAATGAGTTTCGTACGGACGCTAATAGCAGTTATGCCGGACTTCAAATCGCCTATACACAGCAATGGCGCGGACTCGCGCTGCACGGCAACTACACGTTCAGTCACTGTCTCGACGAGATATCGAACGGCGGTTTGCTAGCGTTTTCCACGCAGGGACTGATGTCGCCTTTGCCTGGAGAATTGAACCGGCAGTATGCAAATTGCGACTACGATGTTCGCCATAACGTTTCAGCCTATGGTTTGTACCAGGTGCCATTCGACTCCGACCATGCATTTCTCCGTCAAATGTTTGGAGGGTGGTCGATCTCGGAGACTGCAATCCTGCACTCGGGTCTGCCCTTCACCGCGCTCAGTCAGCCTTACATCGCCAACGGAAACGGCGTGTTTCAGGCGAACGGAGCCAGCACCGTCCAGTTCAACGCACCCGCTTACGCGAACCGTGTTCCAGGCGTACCCCTGTACCGAAAGAACTCTGTCGCGGGCGTCACCGTGGCGGGCACCAGACAATGGCTCAACCCGGAAGCCTTCGTCTCGGAGGTCGATCCGACAACGGGAGCGTGTGTGGGAGGCGATTCGCTTGCGAACTGCCAGTTTGGCAATTCCGGACGGAACTCCGTGCGGGGGCCGCATTACACGGATTCCGACATCTACATCACCAAGACATTTCCAATTAAAGAAGGGATCACATTCCGCCTCGACGCTCAGATGTTCAACGCATTCAATCATCCCAACTTCGCTCTGCCTGCCGAAGTCGAAGCCGGCGTACCCGGCGTGTCGGTTCCGGCCAGGTTCGGCACGCTCGAGAGCACGATCTCGCCTCCAACGGGACTGTTGGGCGTTGGGCTTGGCGGCGATAGCTCCCCACGCATGATCGCCTTCCAGGGAAGGATTGAATTTTGACAATCACGTGTTCAAAGGGGAAATAAGTTGAACTACAGAACGCGCGTGGAATGAGTACCGATGACCCAAAAAGGAAAGACAACTTGGTTAGAGCCGGCTAGCGAAAGAGACTATTTGCAGTTCTTACAGGCGTTGCACGGATCATTGCCATAACAGGTGGCGAACGAGGCGTCGGCCGCAATGACGATGATAAGAGGCATAGTGAGGACCATGAGCAACATGCGCTTGCGCATCGAATGACCTGCGGGTCGGGGAATTGGAAGAAGTGTACGCCGGGATTTGCCAAAGGGGGCGAGTAAAAATCTGAATCAGCCGAAGAGCGGCTGGCCGCGAGTAGAATCGTGGAAGAGGTGGATGTATGGGCTATCAGAAAATCAACGTCGAGATGGCCGTCTTTTCCGAGGATGCCGACGCGGTGGTCGCGGAGCTGAATTTAGCGATCGACCGGTTGGAAGAGACGCACACGATTTTTGGCGGCGAGATCGATACCGTTCCGGTGGCCCATAGCGGAACGAGGAGGAAATCGGCGCTCGGGCGCACGCTTGACGCTGGAAATACGGTAACGTCCGCGCTCAAATCGGCGGTTCAAAACTTCGTCGATGCTTACAAGAAAGTCATCTGAAGTTTTCCACGTTGATAGCGACCGACGGGGAACTAAGAAGAAAAGGGGCAATTGCCGTGTCAGAGACGATGGGTTCTGCGGTCAAGAAAGTCGTTCTCGCCGCCAAGCGGATGGGGTTGCTTGTAACCGACGCACAAGCACGAGAAGCCATCGCGCGTGAGAATGATGAGTTTGTTATTGATATATTCAATCCGATGACGCCGATATCAGATCTTTCGAGCGAAACAATAGATCGCTGCGCCGAGTCCTTGCTTGACCATGTCATCTTCTAATCCTTCTTGCGCAATGAGAGTAATTGCCGCTGAAATGCCGCGCGTATGAGATCAGCGCTGATGCCGAGCGAGTTTCTCTTTCCCCGGCACTGTCCATGCCGCTACTGAAATACCTTCCTTCGCCGCTTCGACGGCGGCCTTGATTATTTCAATGAGCGGACAGAGAGTTCGGAGGTATTTTATCTACTTGCTGCCTTCGGATATCACCTGGAGCGGGTTAATGAATCGTCCATTTAGCCTGTGGTCAGTGATGGTCGGGCGCTTCACATCTCCACCTAACCGCCTCATGCTGCCCGATGTGCGATGTGATCTCGCGTGGGTCGATGAGCGAGTGCTCTTCTGTGGCCCGGCGACGCACGCGCGCCGATCTCTGGCGATCGGCAAAACTGTCACGGTGGCAAGCTTCGATGCGCTTGCTGTCCGGCAATGGCTGAACGTTCCGATCCAACAACTGACGGATCGAGTCATTCCGTTGGCAGATCTTGTGCCTTCGCTGGAGGATCCTCTCGCCGAACAGTTCGCCGCTGAGGCAGACCACATTCTTTTGCCACGCCGGGCTCGACACTTCGGACTACTGGATCTAAGACTCCATTTAGCACTGTGTCACCTGCGCTTCGGACGGTCGGTGAGACGTTCTGCAGCAGCCGTATGCCTTTCTGAACGCCAGATGGAACGGCTCTTTCAGGATGGGTTGGGCCTGAGTCCCAGGTCCTATATCCAAATCCTGCGTTTGCGTCGAGCCATGTGTCTCGCTCGGCAGGGCGTCAGCCTGGCCTGCGCAGCCGCCTCCTCCGGATTCGCAGACCAGGCACACTTTACTCGCAAGGCTAAAGAAATGCTTGGACAAACACCCAGCCGAGCGCTGCAGAATGTCGGAAACCTTCAAGACGTTCTGTCCGGCACCATCGCAGACTAAGAGTGATCCGCACTGTCCCCGGACTGCCTGGAGAGGAGGTCCTATGCCCACTCGCAGGATGGTCCTTACTGGAATCCCCGTCAGCTGCCTAAGCCTTCTGGGATGGGGAGAAAACGTGATTACCCAGCTCTTAGGGGGAGGTACGAAGGAGCACACAATGATCGAGGAGGAATACAACATTAAGTCGGTGACCGCGTACCAGGAGGCGTTCAATCGCGGGGATCTAACGACGGCTCTGAGCTATTGGGGCGACCCAATCGAAAACCATGGTCGGCAAGTATCTCAGGCCGGCATTCGAATGGTCTGGGAAGACATCCGAACACGCTTTCCCGATGCTCAGATGAAGACCGAGGAGATTGTGGCAAGCGCCAATCAGGTGATCGTGCGCAGCGAGTATTCCGGCACGCATCTCGGCATTGGTCGGCTGCCGGTCGATGGTGGATTGCTGGTCGGTGTCCCCCCGACGGGGAGAAAATTCGTGGTAGAACATATCCATTGGTACAAGCTGAAGAACCGGCTCATCGTGGGACATCGTGCTACCCGCGACGATGTCGGAATGATGATTCAGCTTGGACTGATCCATCCACCGGTTTTCAATCCGGTCGTGAAGTCACCGTGACGTGCTTGAAGTATGCGGTCCGACCCGTCACGAGATAACGAACGTTGCCGTCACGGTAACTCCCCGCGATAGCGCTCAGGAGGACAATATGCAACAGAGCGAAACAGCTCTCGCGCCATTGGCAAACCAAGCCCGGAATCCACGAGTGAAAAGCTATTTTCTTGCGACTCTATTAGCGGCGGCGTTTTATGTACCGCTGCGAGCGCAACAGCTTAGTCCCTCCGATCAGGCCGCCGCTGATGCGGCTATAAAGGTGATTCGGCCGGAAGCGATCGCCGCTCATATGCGCTTCCTCTCCGATGCTCTGCTCGAAGGCCGTGGAACAGGGGAGCGCGGGCACGAGATTGCGTCGCGTTACGTCGCCGCTGAACTCGAATCCATGGGTCTCCAGCCCGCGGGCGTTAACGGCACGTGGTTCCAGCCCCTGCCGCTGCGGGTGACCAATCTCATTCCAGAGCAGCAGACTTCGTTCGAACTCGTGCGTGACGGCAAATCGCAGAAGCTGGTGCTCGACCAGGACTACATCATTTACGCCAATCTGCTGCTGACTGACACGACCGTGGACGTGGGGGCCGTTTTCGTTGGCTACGGTGTAACCGCTCCGGAATTTCAGTATGACGATTACGAGGTTGCGGACGTAAAGGGAAAGGTAGCGGTGGTACTGCGCGGCGCACCGGCGCGATTTCCTTCTACCGAGCGCGCCTATTTCGCCAGTGCCCTTACGGTGCAGCAAAATGCCGCCGCACATGGCGCGGTCGGCGTCATCGTCATCGATTCTCCGGAGTTTTTGCGTGCTCAGTGGAATCGCATCATGCTCCAGTTGCGTGCCGACCCGCCCATGCGCTGGCTTGACCCACAGGGTGCTCCCTCGGACACGGTTCCAGAGATTCGCGTTCTGGTCAGGACCAACCAAGGCGGCGCCGAAGCTCTATTCGAGGGCGCTCCGAGATCATTAGCGGAAGTTTTTGCAGCCGCGAAAGCAGGCAAACTCGGATCTTTCCCCCTGCCGGGTACTGTGCGAATTCATCTCGCCAACCGCTTCACAAGAGTCGAAAGCCGCAACGTTATCGCGAAACTAACCGGTTCCGACCCGAACCTTGCGACCGAGTATGTCGTTTACTCGGCACATCTCGACCACCTCGGCATCTGCCGTCCTGGCGAGGCAGACCCCATCTGCCACGGTGCATCTGACAACGCCTCGGGCACCGGCGCGCTTCTCGAGATCGCGCGCGCATTCGCGAGCTTGCCGCATGCGCCCCGGCGGTCCATTCTTTTCCTTTTCGTCACCGGTGAGGAACGAGGTTTGCTCGGGTCGGATTATTTCGTGCACTATCCAACCGTCCCGCTCAAAAACATCGTCGCTGACGTGAATATAGACGGCGCGCCCGGCTTGCGCTTTCCCATCAAAGACATCGTCCCGCAAGGCGCCGAGCATTCCACTCTCTCCAAGGATGTAGAGGCAGCAGCGCGCAAGATGGGGTACACGATCAGCCCCGATCCACGCCCCGAAGAGGGATTCTTCACTCGAAGCGATCAGTATTCATTCGTGAGGCGTGGCGTGCCCTCTGTCAAAGTCGATGGGGGGACTCACAGCACCGATCCAGCGATCGATGGAGCCACACTCGCCAAAAACTGGACCACGACCAATTACCACACTCCCAACGACAACATGGACCACCGCTTCTACTTCGATTCGGCGGCGAAGTCCACAGCGCTGAATTTCCTCATCGGCTACGAAGTCGCGCAGCAGTCCGAACGCCCGGCATGGAATGCGGGCGACTTCTTCGGCACCAAGTTCGCGAAGAAGCAATAGCTTCTAAAACGAAGCAGCAAAGCTCTGAGATATGCAAGATGGAAGACCTCCGCTGTCGCCCTTTTTGGTTCTTAGGGCATCCCGGTTGCGATCGGGTGGTGGCCCACTCGGGCGAAGTTGCCAGCCCTGTTGAACGATTGCATCACACGCCGAATCATGAGTCTCGCTTGAGTTCATACACGTTCTCCTGTCCACACTTCGGGCAGCTGACGTGCTCACCATCTGTGCGCAGCAGCGTGGTGGAATCTCGACCCCGCAGCGAGCGCAAAGGAAGGTAAAGTCTCAGCGCCACTAGGTGCGTTGACCGTGCGTTCTGGATAAGAAAATGTTAGCTTGGGCTATGCCCCGGATGAAGGTGGTCCCCACTATCAAGCCATGTGAGGGTGGCTTCGAGATGGAAGTTAAAGCGGTTGATTCGTTTTACAAATGGCGGAAGAAATACAGAGAAATAGGAGATGCCTATATGGAGGCCGTTCAACTCGGTTTGGCAACCTTGGAGGGCGATCCGGCTGGAAGATGTTCGTTCGTCAGGAGGAGCCTGAAACACGAAGCTTCGATAGAGACAGACCTCCTTGAGCGGTGCCGATTCAGAAGATTCTGAATTGTCGAAACGCACTCCGGCACCATGGGCGAGGTCAAATGTTTTTGGGTGGTCTCTGACGCCGCATGGAGTGAGTGTAGCCTCTGCAAACACGAAAGCCCCTCGATTCCGCAAGGCTTTGTGGATAGTGGAAGGGGCAGCGCGTATTCAGACCGTAAGCGTCCAACTGGCCTCTGTAAAGCCGATAGGAATCTTGGTAGTGGTGCGGTTTGCTTTTGAACAGGGTGGAAAATGGGTCAAGATGCGACGTAGACTTCGTGCATGGCAAAGACTACACGAATAGTTCGAGATACTACCTTTGTTGCGGAGTCGCTTGAAGAACTTGCCGACTCGCTCCCTCCCGGCGAGACGATGAAAGCGAAGATACTAAGAGACGCCGCCGTTGTCTATAGGCAGCTTCCGATGAGACGGCTGATCCATGTCGAAGAAGAGGAAGAGGACGACCCCACCGTTACCCACCAGCGTTCTTCATGAGCTTCTGTACGGGACTCCAGACGCGATGGCGGGGTACATCGGGCATTTCCGGGAGCAAAGACGTTCAATTGTGTGCAAACGTAAAATCCGCGCATGAATCCAACGTATGCGGACATCGTTGATTGCATTAAGCTGCGTCACGGTTTCGTGGCAAAGACTTGCTGGATAGCCCAGTCAAGGAGCTTAACGGCTTGCCTGTCCGCGTTGCTTACAACGGACAAAGCCGAGCTGTGAGATTAGAGCCTTGCCCTCCAGTGAGGCGGAAGGCTATCGAAGATTGCTTACTTCGGTCGGACCTGCTCTCCAAAACCGAAGGTTCCAAATAATTCTGTGAGTAGTCGTACCACCGCACATTCAGTCGGGCCCGGCTGCGGATTCGCGCGTGATTCCGGTCACATCGCAATTGGAGACCCTTGGACCAGACTGCTCGGATTGAGGTCATTCGCACATGGAAAGCGAATTGCTTTTGGAGAAACTTCTCGACATTGAGCGTCAATTGGTTCGGTCAGTTCCGTGACACTACGCTATAAGGTCGTCGATGCCCAAGAGTGTCTTTTCCGGATGCAAAGAGAGCGGGCAAACGATGTTCATCCCGCCTCAGTGGCAAAGAACCAGCTTCAGCAAGCCGCGTGCACTGACTTTCGTCTGTTCCAAGGCGGTGCTCCCATGAAAATGGCTAAATACTGGGTTTACGAAAACTACCCGAACAACAAAGCGATCGGTCATGTGGGCTCATGCGTTCACTTCAAACTGCATGGCGGTGGCACCCCAATGACCGGAAAATGGCACGGACCGTTCGATAACCGTTCAACTGCGGCCAGCGTGGGCGCTGGAACTGGCAGACCCTTCCGTTGGTGCAAGCGTTGCTGCTAAGTCAGGACTCCGCGCCCGGACCGCGCTGCGGAACTTGCGCAAGAAGAAGTTCCGCCTCTGAGGTTAATCAGGTTACGCGCGGATGCTAAATTATGCGCCAAAAGAAAAGAGGCAGCCCCTGCGGAGAAGCTGCCTCACATCGGGTTGGGGGAGTATTGAGTGGAGGAATCCTCGCCGACAGATCCACGGGGAGTCAAGCGTAATCTTCCATTTTCAATACCGCTTCTATTCTTAAGAGCGGGGACAGTTCGGGAGGGGGCGGGTCAAAATCTTGAAACCTATCCCTCTTAGCCCTCCGCCGCCCATAAATCTCCACAAACAAGTAATCCTCGGAATTTTGGACTTTTGCGGTCCAAATTCGGAAATATCCAAGTCTGTGTAAATAAAAGACTCCATGTGGCCTTACACGGGGCCTGCTTTAGGATCTGACCCCGCCCCGGTACCTATTCATTCCATTGGGCTTACAATACAAATCAAAAGGTCCGCCACTCGTGACACACGATACGGCTTCGGCCCATGGGTCGAAGCTACGATTCGGTACGCGACACACCCAAGGACCTTCATATGGCAGAACGGTGTTTCACGATGAGGGACCCAAGGCCGCCCATGTGCGGCGTTCACAGTGTCCCACTCGTACGGCATCAGAGTTGCGAGAGTACTGCTACGTCAAAGCTCGGAGACTTCACTTTCTTAACCTGCCCAGTAAGCGGCGCTGTCGTCGATGACGATGCGGCCCGCCCCTGAAAGTCCATTTGGTCCGCTGATTGAATTATGCTCTGAATTTGAAAAGGACAAATCTCTTGCGACAATTGATCCCCCGTCACTACGACATCCATGCTTGGACAATTAGCGAAGCTAGGAAGTTTTTGGACGTGAAATACCAACTGGGATCGCGGGTAGTGAAGATGACGCCCCAGGCGGGTGGACGAAAAGTTATCTTCCTCTTCGAGCGGAGCACCGCATCCAGAAAGCCAGATTCAAACTGAGCCACTACCCTCCCCCACCCGACCCGCTTGCGGGTGGTGACGATTCTCTCAGCTAGGGTGACTGACTTTGGAGACGACAAACTCCCTGTCATGGGTGAGCAATATTGCACAGACTTGCCCCGCCCAGACTTGGGTATCCTGCCGTCGAGTAAACCCTCCCCCAACGGAAGCAGAAGGAGGTCCTCCATGGCCGCTTTGTTAAGGCCGCACTTCCGACATCGACAAAATGATGACGGCAGTTTCGACTCAAGCTGTTCCACGTGTTTTGTCATCGTCGCCTCGGCTGAGAACGAATCCAACGTAGTCTCTAATGAGTCAATGCACAAGTGCGACGCTGTCAGGCTCTATCAGGAAAGTCAAACCGGCTCAGCACCCGCATCCCGCGTTTCGGTGAGTAGAAGCCGCCATTCCGTCCGTTCATCATGCCGCACATTGGGTTGGGGGTAGCGCTATGATTCACATTGCACTCCGAGTTGCCTATGTACTGCTCCTGGCGTGGCTCGGATTGAATGTTCTCTTGTTCATCGTGCTGGGCGTAGTCGTGTTATTCGGCAGACCCTCGGACGGACCCGCCGACGAAGGCCAAGAAACCCTCGACGAGGCCGATGTATGTTCTACGTCAGACGGGCGAGTTGTGGCTGATTGACGCGGGTTTTATACCCCTAGCGGAGTTTTTGCACAACCTTCTAGCTCGCTGGTACGCTTGGCTCGCCCTGCCCGTCATGGGCTATCCGCTTCACCACTTCATTCATCGTGTAATGAACGAATTCCCTAGACACATATGCATTTATCGCGATCGCGTTCGTCTCAATCGTGTGTGTTTTAAGGATACTCAGACATCGCCATTCAACGTCCTCGACACAGTGCCTTCACAACATCCGGTCACAGCAGGCAGTTCTGTTTGCGATCTTCATCACCTTTGCGGCCGAGACGATTGCACTGGCGCGGAATGCGGCGACATGCGACAGAATCGTCTCGCCTGGCTGGCTCTTCGCTTTGCTCGCCGCTCTGGCAACGTTGACCATGGCTCTGCAGTTGCTGATCTTCCTTGGGCAACGAACAAGGATATCGCTGAGCCATTTGAAATGGACTCGTACGATCTTGCCTGTGGTTGCTGCCCTGATTGTCCCAGAGTGGCCAACGTACAGCCCGTCGAGAACCGCGCATATCATGACAGTTGCAGTCGGGGCGTTCGTCGTCTTCTTCCCGATGCGCGTGCTCCTTTCTGGAATCGTGTTGAAAAATCCGCATGATCGCTACGAGAAGCCATCAATCAGCCATCTACGAAGATCGATGTTGCTACTGGGCGGAGTTGCCGTGGCGTTTTTCGCGTAGTGTCGAATTCGACGAGAACACTTGTCAACGCGGAATAAATCTTTTGGAATGTATGGCGGGCACGACGGGATCGAACCCCACGACCTCCGCCGTGACGGGGCTGAGGTGTGCTAGGAGATCCAAACAATGTCTGCGGTGTCAAGGTGATTTTCGAGCATAAAACAGCACGAACTCCGAGGGGTTGCTTCGATAGCGCGTTGGTTGAAGAACTCATCATCGATGACGAAGGTCGCATGTAATCTGTCGGGCCGGAACTCGGTCCGACCCAACCATCTCTCCGATCGCACGCTCGACCATGATTACTACTTCGAACTCCTGGTGAGGGAGCGGGATGCCCAATTAAGAGATGCCCCTCGCAACCGCAGCCCGTCATGATGATGTATTTGTCATCTCCGCCAGTCATGGCGAATTCAAGGCGTTCCCGGAACGGCACTCCGCCGAGCAGATTGTTACTTGGAATAATGGCGAAGGCACCTACACTATGGGGGATGGCCATGGGCAAACCCCGATTTGGGCGATACCCGTCCTCATGTTCTATCTCCTGTGTGAGCCAGCCAGAAATTCGCAGTCTTGACTCTGGGCCGCGTGCTAACGGCAGCCCTCGGTAAAGCAGAGATTCCTGCTGAAGAACGGCATCACATGGCTCTGGAAGCGATCGGCTACGGCGCTGACATGCGTACCCGCATAGATCTCGAAACCGTTTGCGATTCCGTAGTGATCGAGGATTTCGTGCAGCTTCGTGGCATCGAACCGAAGGCCATCCTGATCGCCCACGTCCATTGCGATGGCGCGGTACTGCTTGAGATTGCCGATGTACTGATCGACAAAGGCCAGTGGCGAGTTGGCTGAATACTTCGCCACAATCTCCGGCACGGGCACTCCATCCTTAGTCGGCAGATCGAAGTAGAGCGGCGGGTTCTTAGGATCGGGAGCCCAAGCCGCTGCCGTCGCGTATTGCGCCGATTGAAAACCGGGCGATTGCGCTGCGAGGTCGCCTGGAGACTTGGCCGCCGCAACTTTCTTCTCGCTCGCAATCGCCCGCTCTTTCATTTGATCCGCGGGTCCTGGTCCGCCGCCAGCCATGGAAGAAAGACAGCAGGGGCTCATGATGTAGAGAGCGCCGAAGACATCAGGGTGCTTCATTCCGATGCGCGACGCACCATACCCGCCCATTGAGTGACCGACCAGTCCTCTGCTCTGCCTATCCGGTATAGTGCGGTAGTGCGCGTCGACGTAGGCAACAACATCGCGCGCGACATAATTCTCAAAATCGCCTGTCGTTGCGGAGCTTGAATACATTGAGCCGAGGTAGATCGTCTTCGAATCGGGCAGGACGACGATCATCTCCTTCGCTCCTTGCGCGAACGCTCCTTCAGCGGTCTGCGGAACGTGGATTTCGTGCGTCCACTGCTCCGCTCCAATGAAAAAGCCGTGCAGCGCATATACCACCGGGTAACGGCGCTTCTTGTCTTTCTCATAACTCGGCGGCAGAAAGACAATGGCATCGCGATCGACAACCTCGCCTTCGAGATTTCCTTCCAAGGCCGCGCCGTGGATCTTGATGTGTTCCACCGCGACGGGCTTTGCGCCCGGCACCGGCTCGGGAACTATGGTCTGCACCTGCGCGTGAAGCTGAGCGATGGGTACAATCGCCATTACGATTGCACAGGCAAGGATCAATTTCGTTGTTCTCATCTCTGTCTCTTTCGAAGCACGCCGGGCTATTGCACCGCGTAGGAGTAAATGTTCACGCTGAAGGGGCGAACGGAAATAGTTTCGGGGAGCGCTCCGAGCGACTGCTCCTCAACTTTGACCTCGGGCGTCTTGTCCACCTGCACCGTCGCGTCGATCTTTTCCGGAGCCATGCGCCACAACTTCCCGACACTCGCCAGTTTCGTTCCGTTGATTTTGAGCTGGATGCTCTGCTCGGAGTCCGAAGGGTTGAGCACTGCAATGGAGAGAGACTTTCGATCTTCACTGAAAGCCGCAACTACATCGAGTGGATAGGTCGGACTGCCAGGATTGACCGCCGGCTGGTCGCCGCCGGCCGGGAAGGCAGGCTTCGGTTGTGGCGAGTCGCCCGTCACCTCAACGGGGATGGTGCCGAAGTGATCGCGGTACATCTTGAAAAGCATGCCCGTGGGGTTGAGGATTGCCTCGGTGCGGTTGGAACTCATCGTTGCAGTCGCAAAGGTCAAGGCGCCCATCTGGAAAATGTCGGAGTGGCGGAACATCTCGTGGAACACCCACGCGTACGCCGGCACCGTCTTGTACGAATTGGGGGCGCCCCCGAAGTAAGCCCATTCATCAATGGCAATCGGGACAGGCTTGGCGCGCAACGCGGGGATTCGCTTCAGATACTCCTGGTAGTGTTCATACTTCGCTCGGACCTGCACAGCCGGTGCGCGCTGCCACTCGATGAACGAAAGCGGCGGCTCGATGGGCATCTTCTTTTGCAGCTTCATATCCGTGTGCTGCGTGCCCGATGCATAGTAGTGCTCGCTGACCATGTCGATGTTGTCGAGACAATTAAGCAGCAACTGGCCGGTCCAGTCGGCCGAGGACAGATAGTCAGGCACATACTGGCCGTTGATGCGACGCGCTTGATCTGCGCCCTCCATCACATCGGGCATTGCGCCGCCGGCAATCAGTTTGATGGAGGGATCCACCTTGCGCATCTCTTTGGCGAAGAGGTTATGTTTAAGCTCGAATTGCGGTAGCGACATGGACCCCATCTGGTAGTCGCCCCACGGTTCGTTGCCTACGCCCCAGAACTTCACGCCATACGGCTGAGGATGTCCATTCTCGGCTCGCCATTTGCCCATGGGCGTTGTAGCCACGCCGTTCGCGTATTCGACCAGTTCGCGCGCGGACCATGCATCGCCGAAGCCCGCGTTCACCGTTATGTAGGGATCGACGCCGAGCAAGCGGCAAAGCGTGAGAAATTCGTCGGTGCCTACGTCATTCGGCTGCACTGCCGACCAGACCGGATCGAAGATCGGCGGCCGCTTGTCAATGTCGCCTACTCCATAGCGCCATTCGTACGAGGAAACGAAATTCCCGCCCGGAAACCGCAGCACGCCGAAGCGCAACTGTTTGAGCGCGCCAATAACCTCGGCGCGGAATCCATCCATATTGTCCGAAGGCATCAATGAAACTGTCCCTACGTGGAATGAGCCCGTGCCTGTGCCCGTGATCTCAAGCGTCGCGTCATCGCTATCTGTCAATGCAGTGAAGTGCAGAGGAAACTTCCGGTAGGCGGAGCCGAGTTTCCGGATGGTGATGACCTGCCGATCGGCAGTTTCCTTTCCCCAGATGAGCGCAACCTTGACGACTGCGCCGGGACTGCTGGACAGGATGATACGTCCTGTGTAGGCGTTGCCTTTTCGAACAGCGATACCTGACTGGCTCAGCCCATGCGCTTCCTTCGCGTCCAGCTTGACGAGCGGAGTGTGCTCACCGGTGTATGGGGAGTTTGTATCCATCGTGACGACGCCATCGCCACCGACGGGCGCCCACCAGCGCGCAGGAGTCCGCCGAAACCGTGGATTGCCTCCAGCATTGGCAATCACCGGTGGCGGTGTGGGCGCGCTGGAGGCAACCGGATAGAAAAACTTGCGATCCGCCAGCATCTCAGCCCACACGCCGTTATTCACGATATCTCCGCCGTGCTCGAGAAACTGCCCATAGATGTTCTTGGAGATAGGTGCGCCCGTCTTCGACGCGTCAATCGTCGCGCTGATCGAGTGCGGCTGAGAGAACGCCACCGATGACACTAACACTGCAGTCAGCAGCAACAACTTCGAACTGGCGCACGCGCATAAAACAAGGTCAACCTTCCGGAGAGCTCCGGCATTCCACCGGCTCGTTGCAGAAACAGACCCTTGTAAATTATGAACCCCGAAATCCAAGCGAAGCATTTATCCCCCGATGCACACCTAAGCAAACGTTTACTATCTCTTGCCGCAACCGCCACATTGCAGATCGTCGCTGATCCTTCAAAACGGGATCTTCGCTCTCCAAAGAGAACGCCTGAACTTCGATTTAGCAGTAAATCGCCAACTCGAGTTTCCAGGCAGTTTCACCCTGGAAACGTGCATCTCCCTGTTCTCGCGATTTGTCCTTGCGCTGCCTAGAACTGAGCGAGGGACGACTTGTACGTTTAGGCTTCCTCCAATCCTCGTTGCTCCGCCGCGACGTGCCTTGAAAAAGTAAAACCGCCCGCCGAGTGTGTTCTTCATATCGACCACTTGTTCGCGCGCATGCAGCGTCTTAATAGATACGAAGCAAAGACAAACGCCATGACGAGAATCGGATCAAATTTATCCCAGGCACTGCCACCCCCATTCAGTTGTGAAGAGAACGCGAGTAATAGATCGATCGCGAGACCAGCATAAACCCACTGAGTCAATCGAGGCACATTGGGAATGAGAAGGCCCACGCCGCCAAGGATGTGGGTCACGCCAATTAGAGGGATGATATAGAGCGGGTATCCGAGCTGCTGATTGGCGATTCTCCATTCGCCGGGATCGTGAATCAGATATAACCTTCCGAAGTACACCCAGATGAAGGCGACGAGGGCGGTTATTACCATCGCGGCTATTTGAGTTGCTCGACCTGACCGCCCGGATTTATCTATTGTGTGTTCAGCTTTCATATTTAGAGTGATCCTCTCCTCGCCGGTTAAATGCTTTAAATCGTCCTGCAATGAGTCGGCCACGGCTGAGCAGCAAGGGCAGGAACCGCCGGTCGAACACGAAGCTGCCGTGGCCACGGCTGGCTGTTCCCGCCCCGAGGGCGCTGAAGCTGCTCGCCCCGGACTTACGCCTTGACGGCGTTCTGTGCAGCCGCAAATACATCGCGTGCGGAGGTCGTACCCGCGACGTGCTCCGTACCCCTGATTCCGAGGTCCATCCATCCCGCGTTAACGCTCTCAAACATTTCTTCGGCAGGTCCGGTGTGGCCCTTCGGGATGCCGAACTGCTGGAACGCTTCCGCCCACCCTGCTCGCGGGACTGCAAAGGCCTTTACGTCGAGTGTCAGGACTTCACCCAACTGTCCGGCCACTTCATCCGCGCTTATCATCGAACCCATCTCGATGACGCGATGCCCTGACCACGCCGGCCCGGTCAGAAGCGTCGCCACCTCTGCGCCGATGTCGTCGGTCGCGACCATTGTCGATTTCCGATTTGTAGGGTTGTAGAAGACCGGTAGTGTTCCGCCCTGGGCGGCCTGTAAACCGTAAAGAAAGTTTTCGAAAAAGCCGCCTGCGCGCACAAATGCGACCGGAGATGGCAGTCTGTGAAAACCTTGCTCTAAGAGTGATAAACCCGTGATATTCCCCACCCCGCTTGTTCTATGCGCGCCCATCGACGAGAGCGCTACCACCCGCGGGGACATTACCTTGGTGAACGCCTCAACATAGTTCGCAATCACGCCCTTTGCTTCTCTGTAATCAGGCGAGGGTGCCCATACAACTGGCAACATGACAAACGCGCCCTCAACACCTTTGAGCGCCGCTGCTATGGCTGTCGCATCGTTCCAGTCTCCATACATCACCTCCACGCCCTGGTCTGCCCACTTCGCCGCTTTATCGCGATTGCGGACAAGTGCTCGCACCTGTTTGCCTTGCTTCAGCAGGTGCCGCGCCGTGGCGCCGCCAACTTTTCCGGTAATGCCCATGACTAAATACATGCTCGTTTCTCCTTTTGCCTCGTATTTGGCCGCCCATCCAAATGAGCGACCTGACCATTAGAGGTCAATAACAACCATTGGTTTCAAAATAATCATTGGTTATTAAACCGCTGGTTATAAATAAACAAGCGGTCGCCAAAAGCGGCCAAAGGGACTAAGCTGTTGAAGTGACGTCCACATCACCAAGCCGCCGGGCAGAGCGCAAGGAGAAGTTGCGGCGCGAAATCCTTGCCGCTGCCAGCAAAATGTTTGCCGATCGCGGTTACGAGGCCGTGACGCTTCGCGAGATCGCTAAAGAGATTGGCTATACGCACGCCGTGATCTATCAGCATTTCCGCGACAAATGGCATATTCTTGCCGAGTTGAGCCGCGAGACGATCGAACTGATGGTTCAGAACTTCGACGCGATTGCCGCTAAACATCTTTCACCGAAAGAGCGTCTTTTTGCGACTTCACGCGGCCTGATTCAATTCTGTGTTGCCCATCCACAACAGTTCCGTAACGTCTTCTTCGGGCCTGAGAACCGAGACGGCGTCCGCGCTGGACAATATATCAACGACATTGGCGCGCCATTGTTCGGACGTTTCGTGCAGCTCTTCTTCGATGTTGCCAAGGATGAGGGGCTGCCGAATAGGGATGACATGGTGGTAGCTCACACCTGGTGGTTTACGATCTTTGGCCTCGCCACGCTCATGGTCATCCAGGGGGTTGTGCCTGACTTGCCTGACCAGACTCTCGTGGTCGAGCAAACGATCGCAACGCTTTGGGCGGGCGTTCAGGCTGTTCCACGATTGCCGAAGCGCGCAATCCATAAGCGATCCGACCGATCCCGTGTCTCAAAGCAATGAAGTTCTCGTTTTACGCGACTGATCTCAAGATACAATGGCGGGCATGAACAGGCACGCCAAACATTTTTGTCTTTTTTTTTGGCACGATTTTTGCAGCGGGCCTCACAACCCGTGCCTTTGCGCAATCAGTGGAGGAGCAAGCTGTGCTGGCGCCGATTCATGCGATGTTTGATGGCATGTCAAAGCGAGATGCTGTGGCGATCAAGGCGCCCACGCTGCCGGGAGGCACGATGGTGCTGATGCGCGATGGCAAGCCCGCGCAGATGACGTTTGAAGCTTTCGCGGAGCGCGTAGGTAAACCCGGGACTACAAGGATTGAAGAACGCATTCACGATCCACTTGTCCGGGTCGATAACGATCTCGCCGTAGTGTGGGCACCGTTCGACTTTCTGATCGATGGAAAGATCGATCACTGTGGAACAGATCTGTTCAATCTGGTTCGTGTCGACGGAAGATGGATGATCGCGAGCGTTGCCGCCGGTGAGATTGGCGCGGCCGAGAATGACCGGGTCTGCGACCGTTCCGCGTACCTGCAGGTTGGTCGACCCGCCGACACTGAGCATGCGGCTAACGAGGTTCACACTATTCGAAGAGTGCACGGCAAGATTGAGCGCGACGTTCTGCGCGAATCCCTGCGAGGGAGGAGCTTCGACGCCGCCCGTGAACTGATCGATAAAGTCGCTGAGGTCAAATGCGGGCGTGAACGAAAGGTCGGCGAGGTTGACGTTGCCGCCGAGGAGCGCCGCTTTCGGTGATCCGGTGAGGCGGATACTCAGTCTCTTGCGCTATAACGAACCCATCGCTGTCGGGTCCGTGCCTGGGACTTGGACAGCATTGTGATCGGCAGGATGTATAGGAGATGGGCGCGTCAAACTGACACTGTCGTTGTGTTTGCCGAGAGCAGCGGTGTGGCCACGCACGATGATGCAAAATCCCTTCAACTGCCAATAGCTAAGGCTTGACTCAAAAGTCGCGTCCAACATTGATTGAGAGGAAACGCCCGCTTGACTGCACGGGATGCGCGGCACGAGTATGCACTGTCAAAACTCACAGTCAGAGTTGGGGGGGTACAAAATCGGGCAAGATATTTCCAAAAGAAAAAATCAAAATATTCAATGAACCGTTAGTTCTGACAGTAGGCAGGAGATCAACGCATCGTTAATGTCCAAAACAGAACTGGGAGCGGATGCCCAGTTTGTTGAGGACGGGTCATGCCCAGTGCGCGCTTTTTGAAACTCGCAATGACGATGGATTCACTCGGGAGTAAACCCAACAAGCGATCGGGGGTTCGCATTTTGCTCATAGATGACAATACGGAGATCCTGGACCATATCAGCAACATGCTTCAGCCCGAATATGATGTAATCGGCAAGGTTGCCGACGGGAACCTGGTTTACTCGGAAGTGGCAAGTCTAAGACCGGATATCATCATTCTTGATATCTCGATGGGAAATCACAGCGGTATCGAGATTGCCCGGCGATTGCGAGAGCGGGGCTATTCGAAAGAAATCATATTCCTCACTGTGCACGAAGATCCTGACTTTGTGACTGCTGCGATTGGGGCGGGAGGACGAGCCTACGTAACCAAGCCGCGAATGACCGAGGATCTTGGATTGGCTGTGAAGTCAGTATTGTCACATCGAGTCTTTATTTCTGCACCCCTGAAATGGGAGTGAGGCTGCTACACCGCATCCCGCAGAATAGCGCTACGAGCGCGGCGCAACAATGTGCTCCTGAATTGCATACTGGATCAAATCCGCGTTTGTCTGGAGGCCTAGGCGCTCCATGAGCTTGTATTTGTGAAACGCAACTGTGCGTGGAGTAAGCGTCAAGACATAAGCGATTTCTTTCATCGTTCTCCCCTCTGCTAACAACTTAAGAACTTCGCGCTGTCGACCTGTGAGGTTCTCCGTGCTCAGGTGCGAATTGTTTGTCTCAAGGGGCGACCCGGCGATGGCATGCATGATCGAAGCAGAGATGTAGCGCTTGCCTTTAAGCACCTCACGAACAGCATCCAGGAGTTCTGTTTCACAGGAGCCTCTCAGCAGATATCCTGAGACCCCCGCTCGCAATGTTTCCGACGCAATGCCAAGCTCGATGGTTGTCGTCAGGTACACGATCCGGACCATTCGCGTCAGCTTCTTGATGCGCCCACGCGTTTCCAAACCGCTCGTCGAACTTTTGCCAACGTCGAAAATGATGACGTCCGGTTTCAGTTCCGGAATCGCGGCCAAAAGAGCCGGCTCGTCCGTCATGATTCCAACTACTTGAAACTCCGGTTGCAGGAGCTTCGCATATCCCTCTGAGGGGAGAATCTGGTCACTTGCGATCAGGACGCGCGGCCATTTTACGGGACTCATTTCAAACTCCTTGCACCGGTCGCACGAGACCCATTGCATATCAACAATTGGTAGCGAAACTGCCGCTACCGGTTCGTCACAAAGCGCGTTTCCATCGAGGAAACGGGAACTCAAACGTCATGTATGTTCAGGTCAAAATCGACAGAATCAAACGCACCTGCGCCAGCGGCATTTCACCTCTTGGGGGGATGCTATCCATGACACTGCCGGGTGCCAACTGTCAAAATGAACAGGCTGCAATCATTCTTCCCAGAAACCGGGCACGGACAGGCTGGATGAGCCAAACATGGGTATTAGGCCTTTGCCCGAAGCCGCGATTTGTCAAATACGACTTGGTCCTGCCACCAAAGCTGCTCAAAGAAGGTACGCGCAAGATCGGCATTCTTGGTTCGCCCCGGGGATGAAGGCGCGACCTGCACGATGTCTCCGATGCAGCGCTTCCCGTCTATTGCGTCGAAGAATCGCTTCTGCGTGGCATCGATGGGCAGGAACAGGTCTCTGAAGGTGTGGGCTCGGTTGATCAGAACGGCGGCAGCGCCCGGCGGCAACCGGTCGAGCACACAAGCCGTATCTGGGACTCGGACAGGCACATACTCAAGCCAGCCATCCCGGGAGAAACTTACCCGCTGGCGTTCAGCTGAGCTTTCGTCTCGATACACGACCGCACTATGGCGCACCATGGTGCCCCGAAAAAGTTCGACGGCGGCATAGAGCTCGTCCCAAGGGAGTTGTGCCATCCGGCCAGCCTGGGGAAGGCTGGCGACCACACCGCACTTTGAACTATAGGGCGCCTGCCGGGTCCATCGCCCGAATGTCAGGCCGGCTCGACGGAGAAAATCAAAGAACTGCGGTACTGAATAGGCCCGGTCCTGGGGGTGCAGAAGAGCATCGGCAAGTTCTGCCTCATCCCCAAAGTCAGGCGCCATGCGCAAGATGGTTTCGAGCGGATGTCCTGGCGGCAGCACTCTGAGCGCAACGACAAGATCCCGAATCGCTTCATCTGATGCGGAGATACCCAGCCTTCTGCAGAAGTCCTGCAACATATAGATCCCGGTTCGCCCGTAAGGTGCGTACACCATCAGGTGCATCGCTCCGTCCGGCTCGAGCGCGATGCGCAGAGCGCTCAGTCCGGCGTCGGGGTCGACGAGATGGTGTAGAACCCCGGTGCAGACAATCTGATCGAAGGTTCTCGCCAATTCGCCAGCTCGCTCGACGGCCAATTGCTGCAGTTGAAGATTCTTGAGGTCGTATTTACGCTTGAGATCCTCTGTTCTGCTCAGACTTGTTGCGCTGAAATCAATGCCGGTGACCTGGGCTTGAGGCCAGCGAAGTGCATACTTCGCCGCCTGCGACGTTCCACAGCCGGCGACAAGAATCGAAAAATCTTCTCTATAAACCTGAGCCGGCCAAAACAGATGAAAGTCCGCTATACGTTTCTGGCGATCATTCCAAAGGCGCTCATAATTTGCGAGGTCGTCGACCGGACGAGGATAGGGATAGCGATCGTAGAAGCTCTGGACTTCCTGGGACATGCCAGGGGGCGCCACATCAGGTTCGGGGTGTTTGCTGATCGTCATGCGTGGTCTGTTGAGCGAGATAGGGTCCATAAGCAATGCCCGTTCACACTTGTTTCAGCCTCCAACTCTGGATGAGATACCAAACACGCCGATGGCCAATAAGCAGTCGATGAGCATTACAGAGTAGTAATTGGAATGCAACGCCGTGGACACTGTCAAAAGATACAGTGTTAGTTTTGCCGCCTTGTTTAAGGGGAAGGGCCCATCTTCGCAATGGCCCACCAAATCAGAATTCCAGGCCGGCTGTAACTACTGACAGTTTCCAACGCCGGCAAGCCGTGATGCACTACGTGGTGTACGAACGGCCGCCAGAGTCTCCAGGCAGATTGGCGGAGTAGATCGGGACAAACTCGTCCAAAGTTACCCCACGGATTCTGGAGTTGTGAGAGGAAATATGAATAGAACGGCCCGACGCAGTATGAGTATCACAATAACTTCACTTTTGGTTTGTGGTGCATTCGCAGGATTCGTTGGAACCGCGAATGCGCAAAACCCAGAATTGCAGCAGCGTGTCGCAGAGGTGAAAGCGGAATCAGCTCAGAACAAGCAAGCGCTCCTGTCATACAACTGGACAGAGCAGGTAACAATCAGCTTGAAAGGCGAAGTGAAGAAGGTTCAGCACTATCAGGTGCGTCTCGGACCGGACGGAAAGCCGCAGAAGACGTCTCTGGATCCACCGGCCGATGCTGCACCAAGCGGCGGACGAATGAAGCAGCACGTAGTCGCTAAGAAGAAGGAAGAGTACACGGACTACGCAGACTCGATGAAGGCCCTGGCGCAGCAGTATGTGCCACCGGACGGAGCCCTTCTGCAGCAGGCTTACGCGCAGGGGAACATCACCTTGGGGACCGTCACGGGCAATCCAAATGCGATTCAACTCGTCATTCATAATTACCTGAAACCTCAGGATTCGATGACGGTGGTCTTTGACAAGGCACAGAAGGCGTTTCTTGGTCTCCAGATTGCCACCTACCTCGACGATCCCAAGGACGCGATGACCTTGGCGGTGCAGTTCAGCCGGCTTCCGGATGGAACTAATCATGTTGCCAGCGTGGATATGAATGGCGTTAGCAAGCAGTTGAACATCGCCACTCAGAATTCCAGCTACCAACATAACTAACCGATCCCGAGCTCGCTGAAAACCGCCCAGAGATCGGCAACCAATCGGCCCTCCCCCAAACGCCATCCCGGAATCATCCGGGATGGCGTTTCTGCGAGTGCACACGATATGCCCTGTTCCTTGCTCCAGCGAGTGGAAGTCGACTGGCATGAGAATCCAAAGCAACAAAACGACGCCGGAGTAGATATTCGATCCACTCCGGCAGGTCGGTCTTTATCGTTGAAAGGCGGAAATGGAACACGAGCCTGGGGCAGCCACTCAATTTTCGACGGGGCTCCACGTGCTATCGGGGTCGAATGCACTCATCGCCGTTGCAGTCGCAGCAGTAGTTTTGCCTAGATCCTTCTGGAGCGGCACGCCGTCCTGGTTGATGATGAATGTCATGATTCCCGTGTTGCCATATTCAGAAGGGTATGCAACAAACGCAAATCCCCCGACCATCTTCCCATCGACTAGGTAATCCTTCGCGCCACCCGGAGTATTACTCGTTTGCTTATTGAGAATACGGAAAAAATAGCCGTGGAAAGGCACGTGCGCATCCTGCTTCACGGCATATCCATCGGCGGTTGCGAACGCCGCCAGGGGTCCGAGTGGGCTTTGAGGCTGTCCGGCGGGTGAATCCCAGTACAATCCGTTCTGTTTTCCGGGATCACTGATGAACTTCTGGGCGAACTGTTTCGTGGTTGAGCCATCGCGTGCCTGGGAATCGTACTCGTATTGTGCATCGACCAGCGCGAGACAGACATCGATGACTGCCAGCTCATTCCGCCCGACGCGGCGCCTTAATATTTCCTCTTCTCCGGCACCCGCGTCAAAGTACCACTGGCCCTCTGTGGTCTTTCTCAGCGGGATCGGGAATGGAAAATTATCAGCCCCAATCAACAGGACTTGAGACCCGTCGGGCATTTTGCGCCAGCGATGCATTTTTCCATAGCCCTGAACATAGGCATCAGCCGCGGCCTTGTCCTGCACGGTATCGCCAGAGTAGATGATGTTCTTCGAATCAGGTCCGAAGATTGCCAGCACTTCGTTCTGGTCTCCTGACTTTGCTGCCTGCACCAGCGCATTGCCGGCGTCGTCTGGGGTAGCAAATACTTTATACGATGGCTTATCTGCCGTTTTGCAGCCGACGAACAGGACGATCAGCCCCAGAACGAAAAACCAGATTGGAAGAGAAACCTTGCGGGCATTAAGCGACATACCAAATCTCCAAAACTTCGGCTTTTAGAAACCGCGAACTTGAGATCAAAACTTCTTTGCTGCAACTTAAGGGTTGCGTTTCGTCAGCGACGGAAACCGCCGCCGCCGCTGCGGCCACCCCAGCCACCGCCCCCGCCCATGCTCTGCGCACCGCGAGCGCTTTCCGACCGGGACTGCCATCCGCCGCCACCACTACCGCCGAATGCTGAGGAGCTGCTCTTCTCCTGCCCTCCCCAACCCTTGGAGGCAGCGGAATTGCCCGAATAACTTGAACTGGACTTCGGCGTATTATTCGAGTTTCCGGTCCAGCCGCTTCCGGTGTTCTTGTAGGTATTCCCATTCACGGCTGCGTATTTATTGCCATTTGCTGTTTGCGCCACACCACCGCTGTTGCCGTACTTTCCCGATGCACCGTATGCTGAGCCGCCGTTGGTAGTGTGAACCTGCCCGGTGGTTCCGTTGGCATTTGTCTGATGCTGGCCGTATGCAGTGTTGCCGTTCTTGGAAACTGTCGAGGCTCCGTAACTCCCATAGGCGTTGGAACCCTGCACCGTGGAGGCTGACGCTCCCGTTCTCGGGTTGTAGGCCTGCCCCGCGCTTACTGACCCGTAACCGTTCGAGGCTGTGCCGCCGCGCGCGTAGGTTCCGGTCGAGGGGTTATAGCCCTGACTGTAGTGGGCCGCGCCGTTGGGACCATATGCAGATCTGCTGGATCCGTAGTAGCCGCCGTGCCAAGCGGCATTTCCGTAATAGGAGCCACCGCGATACACAACCGTAGTGCTGTGCCAGTTGCAATTCCAACTGCTCCAGCCCCATCCGTAGCCGCCGCTCATCATCGCACCCACCGCGATTCCAACTCCAAACGCGAGCACGGCCGTCGTCGCCACCGTGGCGGCGCTGTAGCCGGGAGTCACGTAGGGATATCCGTAAACTACCGTCGGGTTATACGTGGGAACGTAGACCACCTGAGGATTCGTAGGCTGAATTACGATCGTCTGGGGCGCCTGTTGCACCACCGTGATTTGCGATCCCGATTTCAGATTGCCCGCAGCTTGTGCCTTCGCCCGTAAAACCTGAACGGCCGCCATCACGTCAGCCGGCTGCGTGTGGTAAGCCTCACCCAACGAAGACGTCCAACTCAGATTCTTTGCCAGGTTATCGAGCACGGATGGAAATTGGGTGAGAGCCTTCACGCTTGGATCCCACGGCTGCTGATCGACGACCTTCATCAGATTATTGCCCGTGAGGCTCTGATTCTGCTGAAGCCATCCGGCCGCGGCATCCACTTGATCCGGGAAGGTCGCAGCACCAAGAATCTGGGCGACCAGCGAGTCCGGATAAAGAGCAATGGGCGCAAGCAGTTGCTGGAGATCGGCTGCCGTCAAGGGAGCACCTTGTCCCGAATACCCGGCGGCCGGTGGTGGCGCCGGTTGCTGAGCGCCTGCTTCAAACGGCGCCGTTACGAGCACCAGCAGGAAGCATAACGCCAATGACAAGAGCTGTTTCGCGAGGATCCTGATCATTTTGTTTCCTCCATGCGGCTCGAATTTCCGGCGTCCTTAGACGCCTAGTTCGGCAGCATGCTTTTCCGCTGTTACTGCACCATAATTGGGAGCCATTGAAAACTGTCATTTATAACAGGACCCTTGGACATTTCCTGCCGAGAGACGCCGCTGCTTTCAGGCCAAAAGTCAGGCTCAAAGAATTCCCCGGCGTCCAGCCGGGGAATTGGACTTTCAGTGTTCAAGCGCGATGCCTTGCTTTTGAACAGGGAGGCCTTCTCGACCTCCCTTTCTGCAGGTCTCTCACTATTTGCCCGTTGCGGCGGCAGGCTGTGACACCTGCGCCAGCACCGCATCCAGGTTGAACGAAGCGGGTTTCTGCCGCGGTGGGAACTTGGCGAAGTTCGCTATCTCGCCCGCCACCACCGCCTGCATCATGTACAACTGGGGCACGTGATCGACCATCCAGTCCAAATAGGTATTCGAGTTGAACTCAGCGATCTCGAAGGGATCGCGTCGCAGGTTCATAATGTACGGCAGTCGAAGTTTCGTGAAAGGTTCCGCCCACAGCCGCATCGTGTGAGCGCGTTGCACAGCTAAATTGAACTTATAGTCACCAACCCGAATCGCCATTACATCCCCGTCGTCGCTCATGTAGATGACCGCGTTTCTCGGGCTCTCCTTGACTGCGCCAGTGATGTAGTCTGTCTGGTTGAAGCCGTCGAGATGGACGTGGAAAGGCTTGCCGTCCACCGTGGTGCCGGCCTCCAGTTGTTTGGCGACGTCCGGATTGCCGGCGATCGCGAGCAGGGTGGGGAACATATCGATGTGGGAGACAATGCCGTTCAGCACCGTGCCCGGCTTGATCTTGCCCGGCCAGCGCATGAAGCATGGAACTCGCCAGCCGCCTTCCCAGTTGGTGTCTTTCTGGGCGCGGAACGGCGTGGTGGCGCCATCCGGCCAGGTGTCGTTCTCCGGGCCGTTGTCTGTGGAGTACATGACGATGGTGTTGTCGGCGATACCCAGCTCATCGAGTTTGTTGAGCATCTGTCCTATCTGCTCGTCGTGTACAACCATTCGATCGCTGTAGGGGTCCTGGCCGCTCTTGCCAAGATTCTTCGCTGCAACGTGGGTCCGGAAGTGCATGGCCGTCGCGTTGTACCAGAGGAAAAAGGGCTTGTCTGCCTTGGCCTGCTTCTCCATCCAGCCGAGAGCGGCGTTGGTAATCTCCTCGTCGATGGTCTCCATGCGCTTCTTGGTCAACGGGCCGGTATCTTCAACTTTCTGCTTGCCGACCACGCCCCACCGGGGCTCATCCGTTGGATCGGCTGTATCGGTCGCAAAGGAATGCAGCACGCCTCTCGGTCCGAAGGCTGCCTTGAACTTGGGATCCTTGGGATAGTCGGGCAATTCCGGCTCTTCTTCTGCGTTCAGGTGATAAAGGTTGCCGAAGAATTCGTCGAATCCGTGCACGGTGGGCAGGTATTCATTCCGGTCGCCGAGGTGGTTCTTGCCGAACTGACCGGTAGCGTAACCGAGCGGCTTCAGCAGTTCAGCGATGGTCGGGTCTTCCTTCTGCAGACCAACCGTGGCGCCCGGCATGCCCACCTTGGTGAGTCCGGTGCGGATTGGGTTCTGTCCAGTGATGAAGCACGCCCGCCCGGCGGTGCAACTCTGCTGGGAGTAGTAGTCGGTGAAGTGGACGCCTTCGTTGCCGATGCGGTCAATGTTGGGGGTGCGGTAGCCCATCATGCCGCGGCTGTGGTAACTGAGATTCCACAAGCCAATGTCATCACCCCAGAGGATCAGGATATTGGGTTTCTTTGTCGCCATGTTCTTTTCCTTCCTTTTGCATGTTTAGGGGATAAAGGTTGCGGCATGTCAGTGGGCGGAGGGTTCCGCCGCCTCTGATGAGCCAAGGTACGTTTGTCCGACGCAGCGATAGTCCGTCTCGACTTGTCTGCATATATAGATCGCGGCCAGGGTCGGTCACGGATCGCCAAGCATCAGGCCCACTTGCGCACCTCCTGGGGATTGCCAAACGAGAACGAATACGCCTCGCTTTCAGCAGCAAATGGATGGCGATTCATTCCCGGAAGCACATGCTATGCGACTCTATTTGCGAGGGGAACTGTCAAAACAGACAGATGCAGGTCTGCCATCTCAATCTCAATCGAGAACACGCTCCAGGACGCGGATAAGCTGAATGCCTTCAAAAGAAAGCCCCGGCATATTGCCGAGGATTTGCATGATCATGATGCACTTGAAACTTTTCGGTCTCGGATATGCGGATTCAACTCGCCTTGCCGGCTCCGCCGCGGTTCCGAGGGACGACAATTTTTCGAGCGCATCGCCAAGGGTGAACGTCGCGGCCTTCTGCGCTGGCGGAAATTCCTTGAAGGTATTAATGAACTCCGCGGCAATGGCCTGCGCCGGATAGACGATGAAACAATTCTCAATGAGCCATTCCCAGTAGGCGTTCGAGGTGATGTCGGCACGCTCAAACGGATCTGTTCGAAGGTTGAAGATCTTGCACAATCTCAGCGGAACGAAAGGTTCAGCCCATACCTGTAAGGTGCCGCGGCATCGCTGCTCCATGAACACGACTTTCCAGTTGTCGAAGCGAAGCGCAAGGTCGGCTGGCCAGGTTAAGTAGATGGAGTTGTCGTTGTAGCACTTGTCTCGCGCAACTACGCAGGAGACTCCGAGGCAGAACTTGCATCGATCTGCGTCGGCGCCATCAAGGCGTCTAACTTGCTGAATGGCGATTCGGGTTTGCGATCGCCATGACACTTGCGAAACTTGTTGCCGCTGCCGCATGAACAAAGCGCATTGTGTGCCTGCTGGGCGTCGCGGTCGGCGATAATTCCCATAACTTCAGAAGGGGCTCGACGCTTTTGCAGCAACTGGGCCATCATCGCCATCGTCGGGCCGGTGTGCATAAAGAACAACTCAAGACCCTCGCAGAGATAGTTGTGTCCGGGTTCGCCGTCGCGTGAAACTCCGAAGCGATCCTTAGGGCAGCCTCCGTTGCAAAGGTGCCTGACCTTACAGTTCTGGCATTGCTTGGTGAGCAGATTGCGTTTGTCATCGCCAAACTTGCGCTGCTCAGGCGATGCCACCATTTTCAAGAGAGTGCTCTGGTGGATATTGCCGAGCAGGTATTTCGGCTCGACGAAATGATCGCAGGAGTAGAGATCGCCGTTGTACTCCAGTGCCGGGCCATATCCGCAGGTGGGTGCGTGGATGCACAGCAAGTGGCGGCCAAAGAAAGCCTCGAGCGTCACATCGAACAACTGGACATAGACTTCGCCCACGTCATGCCGAACCCACTCCTCGAAAACGTCCACGAGGAACTGACCGTACTGCCTGCTTCCGACAGTCCGGTTGGTTACCATGTTGCCGGATTGCGTATAGAGGATGCGCTTGCCGCCGGCTTGCTCGCTCCAGCCCAGGTTCGCGATATTGATCGTGTCTGCGTTGGCGCGTTCGACAATCGGAATGAACTGCACCCACTTCGCGCCCATCTCGTCGCGAAAGAAACGGTAGACCGTGCGGCCGTGCTTCTCATTGGCGGCGTTCACCGTGCACAAGACGTTGAAGTCCACATCGTGCTTGCGCAGATAGCGCCAGCCCTTCATCACTTTGTCGAATGTTCCCTGCTTGCCCCGGTCAAGCCGGTAGGTATTGTGGATCTCGCGAGGACCGTCACAACTGAGGCCGACAAGAAAATTATGTTCCTTGAAAAAGGTGCACCACTCGTCATCGAGAAGGATGCCGTTGGTCTGGAAAGTGTGTTCAACGGTTTGCCCGGGCCGGCGATACTTCTCGACGAGCTCGATGGACCGCCTGAAGAACTCGACCTTCATCAATGTAGGTTCGCCACCTTGCCACGCGACCGTGACGGTCGGCCGGCTGTGCGACTCCAGCAGTTGCTTGATGTAGGCCTCGAGCGTGCCGTCTGACATCCGATGCTTCTCGTTCGGATACAGGGCGTCTTTCGACAAGAAGAAGCAATACGTGCAGTCGATATTGCAGGTTGATCCGCTTGGCTTTGCCAGCAGGTGAAAGCCCGGCGGTGCATTCGCTGGCCGAGTAGCATCAGACGTAAGATCCATGGTTATATCTCTTCTCCGACGCCAAACCAGATTGGCTGCCAGTTGGGGACTTGTCAATTCGATATCGCTGTTCCTGATACCGATGGGCTCGCCCTCGTTAGAAAACTAGTCCGAACGTCACAAGTTGGGAACTGTCAAATATGACAGGGGACGGCTGGCCATCCGGGCTCGCTCAGATGGTTCGATTCAGCGCGAGACCCTTACCGACGACCAAAGTAAGAAGCAATCAGCAGGCTGCCTGCGACCGCCGATATTAGCCACAAAATTGCGACGGTGATGGAAACAACCAGTTCGGTCACTGAACTGTCCTTTGCTTTCCGTTTCGCTTCAGCAGCTTCAGCTTGCTCGCGACACTCCTTCAGCACTGCCGGCGAAATAGCCTTTTGAATCAGCTTGAATCCCACAACCAGAACCACCAGATCATCCATGAATCCGATTACCGGAATGAAACTTGGAATGATTTGAATCGGGCTGAGCAGATAACCCGCCGCGCATGCGGCAATCAGTCTCGCGTACCAGGGGGTTCCGGGATGTTTGAAAGCAAAATAGAAAACGTGCGCTTCTTTCTGGAGCTTTTGCGCCTTTTGACTCCAGGTTGCGATAAGCGCAGGCAACCGCCGGACTCTCGAGGTGTCATCCCTTGGAGGGCTGGTGTCCGAAATGATCGAATTGTCGAGTTCGCCTTCCAAGATTGCCATCCGTTTCTGATACCAAAAGAACGTCCGTCAGAGCCTGGCTCCTCACCCAGAGAAGGATGTTAGATGCTAAGTTGGCTCACGGAAACTGTCAACAGTGACAGTAGACCGCTTCCCGCAAGAGCCCTGCACTATCCAAGCCAGAACCGGGGAATGCCGAGTGCACGTCAACCATACAAATATCCGAGTTAGAGTTCTTCTAGAACTTCCACCCTATGCTGGCGGCAGATCCATAGTCTGACTGAGGCAGATTCTGCGGAGGGTGGCTGTCGTAATTGAGGTAGTAACTGAAATTCCAATACAACCGCTTGGCGATTCTCAACTTAATTGCGGCGTTCAAGTCAATGCGCACGCGACCGAGGTCGGTCAGACTTGGATAGACCTGGGAATTGAGGAGGAAATTCGTAGTCCGGAAACGAAAGAAATTCAACTGGGTCCCGACGATCGCCTCCGCGCTATTTCCGGTCTGTCCAGTGGTCGCTTGCTGCGAGTATCGCTCACCGTTCCAGTCTCCGCCAGCGTATGCCATGACAAGACTGTTGTTCGTCATTTTGAAATTGTGCCCAAGTGCTCCGCCCAGGGTTGTGCGCAAGTCAAGTTCCTGTTCGCCGTTGTGTTGAAACCCCGCAAGACCCATGTAGAAATTTCGCGGGGTTCGCAATTGCCTTGTGCTATTCAATTGCAGATCGTAGCGAAAATTCTCCGCCGAGCCTCCACCGCTGAAACTGGAACTCAAATCGGCATTGGCTGCCCACAAGGGCTTTGCGTAGACCACGCTTGAGCCAAAGTTATATTGGACTCGGTTCTGTTGCTTCGTGAAATTGAGTCCTGAATCAACAGAGCCGTGCAGATTCTGCCAAAAGCCAGCGTCATTCTGCTCAATGGCGACAATCTCGCGCCCCGGTATGACTTTCGTTGCAGAGCGCCCTGTGACAACCACCGCGAATTTGTCTGGCGAATCTGCCGCCGTGGCACTCTTTAAACCAGTTATAAACCGCTCTCCGTTTTCATTGGAAACGACGAAGTTGTACGAACTTTCAATGCGGACAACCTTCGTCCAGTCGACCGAAATTGTACCTTCTCCGTTTGCTAGCCTGACATAAAGGTAGCCCTTTTGAAGTTGCATGATCTCGCATGTCATTCGGTCGCCATTCGCGAAGATAATGACGTCTTTCTTGTCTCGAGCCGAACACACTCCTGGCAGAGCCATGAGTAAAAAAGCCATCCAAACTAAGAGAGAGGAAAATAGACGGCGTTCAGGAAGATTCATGCTTCCCCCCTTTCTTCACTGACATGGCTTATGAGTGCGGAGACAGATTGTCATTGTGTTCCGAATCAGGCACATATCCGCTAGTGCTTTATAGCAATCGGCGGCCAGAAGCTGAACTGTCAGTTCTGCCAGTAAACGCACCAACGGGACTCGTCGACACTGCTGCCTTCGCAGGGCACCGGGTATTGAGTGATGTCCGGTTGACGAGCGATCACGGGTTTACTTGAGGACTCTGGCAGAAGTCACGGCGTTGCAGGTCTGGGGTCCAGGAGCGGGGTCAAGCGGCTCGGAGGTCGGCCCCAATTGTGTATCTTGTCGACGGTAAGAAGCTTCTCGAAAACAGGCAAAACACAGCCCCCACCGAGCGAACCGATAGGCAGCGGATCGGATCAATGGAAAGCTGCCATCCATTTCGCATTCGCAGGAGCTATCTGGATAGATATCGTCCGATGCTGTGACCAGAGCGGTCTGCGAAGGCAGGCCGCTGTAATCAGCGGCCCGTCCCCGTTTCAACGACAGCTACTTTGGCGGATAGTTCTTCAAAAGCTTCGCCATGGCCTTGTTCAGATTATTCTGATTTTTTTCCTGGTTGCTGCTCGGGTTCAGGGTCTTGGTCGCGCTCCCCGTCCATACGAGTTGTTTCGTAGCGGGATCGTAAAAATCGAGCACGAGAGTGCCGATGTTGATCGTCGATTGCGTCGCAGAGGCCATCCCACCTCCCCAGCGATATCCCCCCGTCCCATAGGCATTCCACTGAGTCTGTTGTTGTACCGCAACCTGATATGCGATATCGAGATCGGCCGGATCGCTCTCCACCTTTGTCAGGCCCTTCGAAGCAAGTTGACCTTCGATTGCTTGCTTAATCTGGGCATCTGTAATCTGGTTCGGCTGTTTCGCGCCTTCAACGACTACCCATTTGTAGGTGTGATACTTCGAAAAGTCGGTGCCAGGCATGGCCTGGGTCTTTACGTCCTGTGCCAGAGCGACTCCACAAGCCAGAAGTGTGCCTCCGAGCACCGCTAAACTGATCCGAAATCCCTTTTTCATTGCTTCCTCCTCATTCGTGTGGAAACTGCATGGGCTGTCCTCCGAAGTCACGAAATGGATATTCGCAGGACCGGTGCATTGCACACTTCATGCGCACAGAGTTATCAATCTGGGGCGCAACCTCAGCCGTGAATGCCAACCTACAGCAGACCCTTGAGCCTGAAAACTGGCAGAAGTACCAGTCAGCATCTGTCTCGGCGAGATACGTCATCAGCACCTTGCGCCATTTCATTTCAGGCGAATTGGCATTCATTTCGCCAAAGCTACCGCTGTTAATTCTGCCAGTATCCACACCAGGAGGCATCTGTTAGGTTCAGGACGCTGAAATCTCTCCAGGAGCCAACTTACATGAGCTGTGCAAGAAGCCACTTCACCAAGAGCCTGATCGTTGTGCTTTCCCTCTTCTTCGCGTTACCCCCACTTTGCGCTCAGGAAAAGAACGACGTTGACCCCTATAAATGGCGCGTCGATGCGATGTGGTGGTTTTCCCACCCGACGGGGAGTTTTCACGCCTCGACAAACCAGGTTTCGTGGGATCTGAGCAAGGACTTCGGCTTTGGCAGCTATTCGACCTTCTCCGGGACAGTCGATTGGCACTTCAAAAGGAAGCACCACTTTATCCTCACCATAAGTCCACTCAACAGCACGAAGTCAGCTTTGATTAGCCGGGATATCACATTTCAGGGTGTGACTTACCAGGCTGGAGCGACCGTATCGGCTCAGCTCGACTCTTTGGCGATTTCCCCCGGGTATCAGTACGACATTTTTCGTAAGAAACAAGGCTATCTGGCTCTGGTGGTCGCACTGAACATGCTTGACACTACGGGAAAGCTGACCGGAACCGGGACGCTTAATGGGGTTTCTGCGACCCGCACCGCGTCAGGATCAGTGTTTGCGCCGTTGCCGGTGCTTGGTCCCAAGTTCCGGTGGTACCCGATACACGACTCCAATCGCCTTTCACTGGAGGGCGCATTCACAGGGATGTACTTCTTCGGCTACGGCAATTTCATTTACACGGCAGGTTCCGCACAGGTCAAACTTCACAAGAACCTAGCTCTGCGCGGCGGTTATCAATTGGGCACCAGGTTCAGCATTCAGGGAAAGAACAATAACATAGGCTTGCGCTTGACTCAAACCGGGCCGGTCGCAGGGCTCGAAGCGCATTGGTAGGCAACCCGGGACTCTGAACTCTACCAACGAATCCGATCGTCTCTCGCTCGACTTACTTCTTTTCCCTTGAAAAGAGAAGGTGAACCGTCAAACCGATATCGTTTACCTGCTGGTTTGGCTTTTTGCCGGTATTGTTCTCATGCTCATAATAAGCATCGACCTGCACGTGTTTCCCAACGGGAAACAGACATCCCCCTTCAAGCTGCGTCGTGCTCCATTTCGCGTATTGGCTCGTGTAGTAAGGCTCGGCGCTGATATGAGGAATCAGGTGATAGGAGTCGATCCCGAAGGTTCTTGTGAGAGTGAGTTTATTGCGATATCGCCAGCGAAAGGTTCCCCCTTTCCAGTCAAGATCCGCCCGGTTTCTATCCGTAATCAAAACGGAGCCTTTTGTAGGAAAGTTAGAGGTTGCGATTGGCATGAATCTATTGTCCGTCGGCTCATTCGGAGCTGTTATATATCGATATCCTGCTTCGACAACCAGGGGCCTTTGCTTTGAATCGTCCAGATCGAATTCGGATACCTTTTTCAGTTTGACGAGCGGTTTGAAGTACAACTGGACGCTTGGACCGATAGTTGCTTGGATCGGGACACCCTCGTCCCTGTCCCCTTGCGCCTGAAAATAGACCCGTGTCAAAGAATTGACTTTGTAATACACGTCAACCTCGGGCAGGAATTGTGGCGTTTGAGCGCGTGCAAAGGCGCACGCGACGAGTAGCAAAGGCGCGATTTGCAGACCGCGCTTCTCAAGACTCAGGACCTCACGCAAGAAATGGTGTCTCTTTCGCAAAATCCAGTCAGGAGATTGATCCGGCCAAGGCAATTCGCGGATGAAACTGAACCCGAGGAGGAGATAGGCGCTCGCACGAGCCGCGAAAGTGGAGCTGCTCCGAGAGATTTGTCGCACAGTCTTTCGAGTCTAAGAGTTTTCCGAATCGGGTCAACTGCAAGTTCTGACAGTGTAACCAGGAGAACTCGACTCGGCCGGCGGCAGCGACGTAAACACGGTGAATTGTTCGGTAAGCAAGGCAGAGGGACTCGTCCGCACTCTAACACTTTTCGTTTTTTCGCGTCTAACTGCATGTACCGCAAGCTGTGGCAAAGAGCTTTCCGCCAGGGTGAAGTACCCTGCGTTCATCGTTTGCGGGAGGGTAGCTTAAGACTTTGGCGATAGCCCATAATGGGCATTGACCTCCTCCCGGTATATGACTGATGATAGGCGTGTTACCTCCCCCAGTTAAAAATAAGCGGAATTCTTTGGAAACTTGGGGTGTGGGACGCTGTCTAGAATTGATTCCTTTATTCAAGTGATGGTCGTTGAGGACTTCCTGTCCTTTCGCAAATTTGTCTGTTCAAAATTGGAACAGAGGCCTGAATTGCAGGTCATTTGCGAAGTTTCCGACGGATTGGAAGCGGTTGAGAAAGCCGTGGAACTGCAACCGGACCTGATTCTGCTCGATTTGGGACTCCCAACTCTGAACGGTATTGAAGTTGCGCGGCGGCTTCGCGAGCTGGCTCCGAAATCGAAGATCGTCTTCGTGAGCCAGGAGACGTCTCCAGACTTCGTAGAACACGCCCTCGATCTGGGTGCTTGGGGCTACGTTTTTAAGACACACGCCGAAAGCGATCTGCTGGTGGCTATCGATGCCATCCTGTCGGGCAAGCGATTCACTAGCCGCACCTAGGTGCAACCCCAGAAATCACAGCGTGCATTCGGGTTCGCGGCGGTCATTCCGAGCTTCAAATTCTCGCTGCCGGTGCAACTTCTTCTAGCTGCGCTAATTCGGAATCTGGTGTCACGAATGATGAAAACCCGCAGTCAAGGCACAGGAGTAGTCTCGGAAACACAAAAATCCCCGGTTTGTCCGCGTTCCCGAGGCCCGGAAAATGGATGTTCACCTCGGCAGGAAACTCCGCTTGATTGGTGGAGGCGCAAAACACACATGTCATGGCCCAACCTCCAATAGAGAAAACCATGCTGATTCACCGAAGCATCTTTGTCAATTCAAAAAATTGGCAGGTCCAGCTAAGTCGCCTACTTCGTGTCTATTTTTGACCGCAAATTGACAATTAGTTTCGGACCATTAAATGAGTTGCACTGATTACGGTTTGAAGAGCTGGACACAGTTCTATTGAGGCGGCAGAGGCAGGAATCTGCGATAAAGTCCGGTGAATTTATCGAATCCGCGGTTCCATCTTGGCCACGTTTGCCCTCACCCAAGTTCCCAGTTCTAATGGAAAATCATTTTGATCAAGAATTTCAGCAATTCCGCGGGCGAAAGCACTGTCAGCGACAGCGGCAAGAGAGGCGCGGCAATGGAGACAGCGAGGCGTACGATATCATTTGTCCAAAATGGAATCAGACGCATCTGGCGCACATTCGTGTAGACGTTTGACAATTCTGAGAGCGACCGGATGTCATCGTTACTAAGCAGTTCGCTTGTTTGGTGGTTAGTTTCTCGCATCCATTTCTCTTCAAAGCAAAATACAAGCCGGCTGGCCAGCACACCGTATTCTGCTGAACTCTTCCGCAAGGCTGCTGCAAGCTGAGGCGTGAACATCACCAGAGGACCCAGGACGGCCAAAATGAGGAACGCCGCGGTTCCGACTGCCTGCAGCTTGAATGACATCAAAGGTCGTCCATTAATTAGGACCCGGTCCGCGATCCAACCGGAGAGCAATGCACCCTGGGCAAAAAGAATTGGACCGAAGGCGAACGAGCCTGCCCCGAGAAAGCCTATCCCGCCGGCGCGATCCGGGTGGGCAGCACTCAGGTGAAGGGGAAGTTTCGAAATCTGCCAGAGAAGGCGGAACCAGATCACCAAGCGTAGATACCAGCGCACTAAAAGAAACTGAAAGATGGGAATGCTAACAAATACATACCAGTAGCCGGCAGGAGTGAGATTCAAGTGTGTTCCATCGGGTAAGGCGTACCAGGTCTGATCGCCCAAGGCAATCTCGCTCCGCCAAACCCACAGCCCAATCGTGTAGACCGAAACAAGCAGTGCAGCCTCAACAAAAACAAGGTCGCGAAGACGCAGCGCTGATTTGACCGCCGCCACAAACTTTGGCAAGTCTTCGCTCGCGATGATGTGCCGTTGCGTGAATCGCTGAATCAACGGACTTATGCGCAGGTGCACTCCGAGCTCGGCAAAGATGAGTGCGGGAAGTGCGACCAGGAAGCGAGCGTTTGCCTCGAAGTCGTGCAGAAAGGGGACCTTTACGGAGCCTTTGAAGGCGTGACCCTCTAGAACCGACAGCACAAACAACGGCAGCCATGCGATCAATGTGAAGATCAGTGCCTGGCGGTGCACTAACTCCAAAGCATCCCCGGTGAGATGGGTGCGCCGGCAGATGCGGTACATGGCGCCGCCCTGCACCAATGAGAACGCAGTCAATTCCTGCGTGGATTCCACTGACGATGGAAGGTTCGGCGGCTCGAGAACAGATTTCATCTTTCTCCAGAATCTTGTGCGATGAAGTTGATGTCGATGCGGGCCAAATCAGTAATCCGCGCTCGCCTCATTCTTCATGGGCCCAAGCTCCCTCTCGGCTAAAACGGGCCGGCGTGAAGCAGAACACCATAGAACGTGACGATTCCAATCAGGATGACAGCCATCGCAACCACGAAGGATACAGAGACCTTGTGCCGTTTTTGAGAGGGTCCAATCTCCTTCAGAAAAACCTTGTGCTGCCATGCAGCAGCCATCAATGCCAGAGTACCCACGGCGATCAGGCTCAATCCCAGATTGCGTGGCGCGTTTGGGCGACGTACGATTCCGGCTGCAATGTCTTCGGCTTTGTATTGGAAGAATTTGTAGATAGTAAAACCGAACCCAATCATTGAAAGCGCCGTTCGTATCCATGCCATCAGCGTTCTTTCCGCTGCCATCACCGAGCGCTCCACGGCCAAATCGGTTCGCTCTTCGGCAAGAGTCGTTCCCCGGTCTTTTCGTTCTGTCTCGACTTCCATGATGAGTCCTCAGCCCAGTTTCTTTGCCGGCGTTGGCACAGTGTTTTTTTCGCGAGCGATACGCGTGGTCAGTCCGCGCAGGATTAGATAGGGCAAAAGCGCCAGGATGAAGGCAACAATGATGGCTTCTCCAGGGTATACAAAGTGGATCTCGATGAGTTGGTACACGACATCGAGCGCCACCGCCAGAATGATCACCCTGCCTATACTCTTCCATCCGTCCTTGATCAAGTCCTTACGCTGTTGGGGATCATAGACGATCGACCAGAAATACGGTGATTTGCCGGCTTTGGCATCTGCCAGCCCCGAACGGATCGCGAAGAATGCCGCCATGCACGGCTGCAGCACCAGTCTGAACTTCATCGGTCCGCTGACGCGTTCGATCAAATGAGTTCCAACCCGCTCCCACATGTGGTCCATAACAGTTCCTCTCGATGTACTGAGTCCGAATGCAATAAACTCACCCAAAACCGATTGCTCTTTCAGAGAAAAGCTACGCGCGCACGGCCGGCCCCTGAGGAGGCGCCTCGAACGGCACAATCTGCGCCCAGTGTTCTTTGACTGCAATGACACGGAAGATAAACGAGACACCTACCGCAATCAACGTGACAGGAAAGAACGTGGAGTTGTCTTTCATCTGAACCGCAATGAGCGTGTAGACCGAACTCGCAAGCACCGCCGTCGTCACAAGGTGTTCCGATGGCCTCACAATTTCAGGCGTCACGCCGGAGAAAAGATCGATAAGCACTCCACCTGCAGTGGTGGCTGCCAACCCGATGAGAATTGCCGCCCAGAATCCGAGGCCGTGATCGAGCGCCCTGTGCGCTCCTAAGACGGCGAACCAAGGCAGCGTGAACGACTTGAAGAATGCCAACGTCCTCTTTCGAAATTGTTCCTCTTTCGAGTCTGCGATCCAATAGATCACCAGGCCAAGCACTCCTGCGCCCAGGCAGACGAAGAAATAGGTAGGGTCCTTAAACGGCGAAGGTATCTCATTGAGCAATATGTCGCGCGTTACGCCGCCTCCGATTCCTCCAAAGAAGCCCATGATCAGCAGTCCGACAACCGCGTAGCCGCGGTTGTGCGATGGATTGCGGGCGATGAGCACTCCATTCAGGGCGTTGATGCCGGCAGAGAACAAGTCAACGTTTGGAAAACTTGGTAGATACATTTCGATGCTCCCTTCATTTCGTTGGCACCACTCACAAGCGGAGCGGACTATCAAAGCTGAGTTTTAGCTCCCTGCGAATTCGAAAGAAGGGAGCTATTGCCGGTTATAGCGGGGGCTTGGACTTCTAAATCGAGGTCTCCCACCGACTCGAGGGAGCCTTTATCCCCGCCTGTTCCCTTACGCTTGGAAGCGAATGCCGCCGATTGCCACGGCCAATGGCCTTCGAGTTCAACAACCAGCGACCAACTCAGAAACGTTCTGACGGCGACCAATGCAGCGAGTATTTCCAGGCCCTTGGCTGTCAGGTCCAGCAACACCGTGCGGATGACATCCGCCGCAACCAGGATCTCGAGCGCCAGCATGAGCGATCGGCCAAGCAGTCGCTTATACGCGCCATACGAGTCGGCGGACCGTTTTCCTAATTGCAGAACATAACGCACGAAACCAAAAACGATCGAGACGACAATAATCGCCACCGCCAGCGCCTGTATTCCATCTGACGACATTTCGATCCATTCGCGCATGCTATTCATCCCCAAATCAGGCAGCTAACATTTCCTGGTCCACCCAACATCGCGGAGAAGAAAACCGCTCTTCCTGCAGACATGACAGCGAGCCCAACCGATTTGTAAGAATGCAAGCGCAGGCTGCACTCTCATCCCGATCACAAGCGAGTTCGCGCAAGGCCTCAGAGAACTGTCACTCCCGTGGAGAATAAGAGGCGCGATCAAAGGCCACAACTGTCACATTTGACAGGCAGACGCCAAGACTGGTTTTCAGTCGGGTGTGCAAACCGGGGGCACTGCAAAGTGTCGCAACTGACGCCACAGGCGGAATGAAGATTTATGCCCTTGGCGAGTGGCAAGCTGATTGTCGATCAAACGCAGACGGGATTCTTCCCCCAGTGGACGGTTCCCAATTGGCCAATCGGTATTTGAAGAATATTCATGAAACTGCTGTAAGTTCTGCCAGTAGACGCATGATCGCCACCCGGAAGAAGCTTGCCTAAAGAGGAGTTCCGATATCTATTGAGATTCGGCGTCAAGGGTAATCTGCGGCGAAATGTGCTCTTGGAAAAAGCAGGAATGACGTAAGCCCTGCTCAAGTTGCTCAAGGCAGATAACGGGCCGATTTGTCACCGCAGAATGAGGGGCGATAAACCCTCAGATCGGATGCCCTCTCGAGATGGCGCTTGAATGATGCACACCCTGAGCTCGCGGCTGTTACTGACGTTTTGGCTCTTCGCTCTCGTTTTACAACCCGTAATAGCTCAGGAAACTGCCGGTCTCGGGGCTACGAGCGGGGCGTCCGGCGAGATCTTGGGACAAGAGTCCACCTCGGTGCAAAATCAAGTGTCTGCGGGCGTCGCCGCAGCCGAGTCGCAAAAAGCAAAGCCAAAAGAAAAGAAGAAGAAGCGCGAAAAACGGGGCTCGTTCGTCGTCGCCCCAATACCTATTTCAAGTCCTGCCCTCGGATCGGGTATCGTTCCGGTTGTCGGGTATATCTTTCCGATCAGCAAAAAGGACAAAGTTTCGCCACCGTCTGTGATTGGAGCCGGCGGTCTAATTACGAATGACGGCAGTAGAGCGTGGGCATTGGCAGCGCAACTCTATTTTAAGAAGAATTCTTATCGAGCCACTAGCTTCTACGGTCACGGCAATCTTGACTACGATCTGTACGGCTCTGGAGTTTTTACCGGACTCAAGCTACCACTGGTTCAGACCGGCGAAGCTTTTCAGGCGGAATTCTTGCGCCGTATCGTGTGGCAGTTTTTTCTGGGCCCCCGTTTCACCACGGGGAATTCGATCATCACCATCTCGCCAAATGAGAGTAACCAGCCTTTGCCCCCGGACGTTGGACTGCATACTCAACTCACGGCCATCGGCTTTCGGCTAACTCGCGATACTAGTCCGAACCGGTTCTACCCTACCCAGGGGACCTATTTTGTCTTCACATCCGACTTCTATTCTCCCGACTGGGGAAGCAAATACTCCTTCCAGTCTTACAAGGGGTCCTTCGATAAATACTGGAGTTTGAACAAAAGCCAGGTGCTGGTTTCTGACAGTTTTGGCTGCTCTACTGGTGGTACCCCCCCTTTTTACATGAACTGTATTTATGGGAGCAGCAATGAACTGCGCGGATACGTAGCCGGAAAATATTTTGATCGACATATGGTAACAACCCAGGTTGAATACCGCCTGGCTCTGCCTTACAGGTTGGGTGTAGTTGGATTCGGCGGCATTGGCGAAGCAATCCCCGGGAGCGATCAGCTGTTGTTTAGACATAATGATTTTCTGCCCGCCGGGGGCACCGGGCTGAGATTGCTATTGAGCAAGGATTACCATGTCAATCTGCGTTCGGACTTCGCCTGGGGTAAGGACGGTCACACATTCAGCCTCGGGGTTGGTGAAGCATTCTAGCCACCCGTTGGGATCCGATACACGAATCTGACGCAACAGGCTAACGCCACCTGCTGATTTCCTCGGTTGAATCGTCGATCATCGATTCGATTTCCACGGCGTCCTTCATCCGTTGAGAGGCACCGCTCTCTTCGAAGGAGTCAGATGATGAACTAGTTCGCATCCAGGGAATGGGAGAGGATGATCAGGTTTTGCGGTTGCACACTAATCAAGCCTTCGCGCGGACTGTCAATGTCGGCGATAAGAAAGAACGACAAAGAAACAGCGAGCGGCACAACCAGAAGCAGAACTATCTCTTTCTTCCGGGCTCCGTACCCGATCAAAAAATTGGCGCCTAAGGCGATGGCTCTCATCAACAGCCATGCCGGGGCGGGGATGCGATTCAGCCAGGCTGCGGTTGTGTAACCCTGCGAGTTCAAAACATCGTTCATGCCGGAGAGGGCAAGTCCAGTGATTGGGTTTGGCTGTGCCTCAACGGGACCACGGACGGTGACCCACATGTCGTTTTGCAATTGAGCGGTGGTAGCGTTGATCTGCTTCAATTCATTTCCATCGCGATTCTTATAGAACAAGATTCGTTGATCAAGATACTTCCGAAGGAGATCTCGCGCCTTTCCGGCGTCGGCAGCTGGCAGTACGTCTACGCGGACGTACTCCGTGCCAATCGCGTTAGCCTCTGCTTCCTCAAGATTTTTTCTCTGATCGTACCTGCTGATCGCCATCGAAAAAGTGAATCCGATAAGCAGGCCCAGCAGCGTCAGGGTGGCGGTTAGAACTGTGCTGAAGTCGTCTCGCTCTTCCTCTTTGAGGGGTCGCATCTTTTGCCCGAATAGGGCTCCAAGGTTGGCTGACAACCACATCGCCACCAACGTAACCACAAGTACGAGGCCGGGATGGCTAATCAGACGGCTCATGAGGCTTCTCTTTCAGGGAATGCCTAGGATTTAAACCTGCTTTTGCAAGGTGCGGCGAGTTCTTGTCTCATTGAAAAGCCCTCCGCAGACCAGCACGGTTCTGCGACCAGACAAACTGTAATTCCAACCTGAACTTGAGCTGCGGGTCAGTTCATCTGGTCACAATACCCGTGATGGTCGACTTCGCTTATGGCTTGAGCGTGAGCCGATGAACGAGCCCAAAAGTGAGTACCGACTCCGATGGCAGATCGATGTCTCTGTTATTGCCCGATGCTCCAGCACCTATCGCTCCCGCTGTGACGCCCGCCAGCGCACCAATCGCGGCTCCCTTGCCTCCGCCGGCCAACCCACCGATAGCCGCACCTCCGCCCGCGCCGCCGGCCATCAACCCGGCTGTCCGTTTGCCTTTTCCCTTGGTCTCCTGGCTCGCGTTATCGGTCACAATGTTGTAGTGTTGCCCGTCCACAACGATCGAAGTAAGGCCCAACGAGAGAACAGCTCCACCCTTGAACTTACCTGCCTTCTTCGCGTCACGAACGATTCCGTAGACCTTCGACCCTTGCGGGATCACCGTCTTTCCTTCGATCGTAATGGGGTTCGCCATCGTTGCCGTGAACGTGCCCCCAGCTTGGCTTGTCTTGGAGCTCAACGGTTGTACCAAACGGACCGCCAATATGGTTCCAGTTGGAACAACAACAGGCTGAGGTGGTGGTGGAGGCGGAGGAGGAGGCGCGGGAGCAGGCTCGGGTTGGACATTTGCCGCTACCGGCGCCGGTTCCGGTGCGGGCGCTGCTGCAACCAGGTTCGGATCCACAGCGGTTTGGTCCACGACATCGGAAACTCCGGGTTCTTCCTTCGCGATCGCTTGCAGCTTCTTTTCCGCATTTGCAGTCTTAACCTTGCCGCTGAGTGTGACTTTGCCCTCTTGCGCCACAACTGCGACATTGGAATCCTTGATCTCGGGATCCGCAGCAACTTTGGTCTGAATGTCGCTCTGGATCTGTTGGTCGGTTGGGTGCTTGGAGCAGCCAACATAAAGTGCGACCGAAAGCACCAAACAGGAATGAAGTACCAAGTTTCCACGCATAACTATCCTCCGAGTACCTAAAACGTCCGTTTGAATATCTCATGAAGCTTAGAAAGCATGGGTCCAACTCGAAACTGTCAAAACTTACAGGGGCGCGGATCTATCCCTTGAGGAACCAACAGGTAAGGTTCACATACTCCATTACTGGCTTTGGGGATGAAGTGTCGAGAACTCAATTCAGCCTCGGTACTGTCAAAACTGACAGGTAGCGAAAGTACTCTCCGCGGTGTATTCTCCGCCTGTATAACCATCCTGTCTTCCTCAACAGGATCCGGCCACTTTGTCCATCTGTCCATATCCGATTTTCAAGGGATCGTGCAATGTTTGAAAAATACCGCCCCAAGATCATCATCGCTGACGACCACACCTTGATCGCAGAGGCCTGCAAGCAACTGCTTGAAACGGAATTTGAGGTTGTTGCGATTGTCAGCAACGGCCAGGCACTCATCGATTCCGTTTGCAGACTAAATCCGGATGTTGCGTTGGTTGACATCTCCATGCCTTTGCTCAATGGCTTGGACGCGTGTGAACACATTCGGACTGTAAAACGGTCAGTCAAGGTTATCTTTCTCACCATGAACGCTGACCGTGCGATGGCTGCCGAGGCTTTCCGACGTGGAGCATTCGGATTTTTGCCGAAGACCGCCGCAGCAGCAGAATTGCCAGTCGCGATCCGAACCGTGATCAAGGGAAAACGCTACATTTCGCCCCTCATCGGGGGAGATTCTTTTGATCTGAGAATTGAGTACGAGGGCACAAGCGGAATGCCAGGACTGCTGACGACCCGGCAAAAGCAAGTGGTGCAGTTGCTGGCTGAAGGAAAGTCCATGAAAGAGGTGGCGTCGGATTTGACCCTCACCCCTAGAACTGTGGCCTTTCACAAGTACCGCGTCATGGAGATCCTCCATCTCAAGAACAACGCGGAATTGGTGCAGTATGCGATGAAAGAGCGTATGGTTGCATCGAAATAATCCTTTAGCTCTGCTTTGATCTCTCATCTCGAACAGCTCGAGTCTTGTGGGATACCTGCCTTCCTGCCCCCCCATCTACATTCCTCTCAGAGGGTCCGATTCCTCTGCGCCGGTATATGTATCGCGAATTCTCCACCGGCCTCGAAATGGACCGCCCCATCCAAGAGGCTAGTTATTGTTGTTCGGTGAAGGCTTCGGCTGTTGTTTCGGCGGCGCCGGTCTCCCCTGGGGTTGTGGGCGGTTGTTCTGAGCAGGTTTCGGTTGAGGGCCGGGTTTTGTTTGCGGAGCGGGTCTTGTTTGCGGAGCAGGTCTTGGTTGAGGGGCAGGTCTCGTTTGCGGAGCGGGTTTTGGTTGAGGCGTGGGCCTTGGTTGAGGACTGGGCCTTGGCTGAGTCCCAGGTTTCGGCTGAGGTGTGGGTCTTGGTTGAGGATTGGGTTTTGGTTGAGGCGTGGGCCTTGGTTGGGGATTGGGTTTGGTCGTCGGCGGACGATTAGGTGTGCCGGGCTTGGTGATTGGCTGGGTTGGTTTCCCAGGCTTGGGCTGTGGCGCGGGCGGTCGTCCGGTTCCCGGCCGATTCGTCGGCGGTCTATATCCATTTCCAGGCCTGTTATCTGGTCCCCAAGGAGGACGATTGGCTGGGGGCCTTATCGGAGCCGGGGGGCGATAATTCGGTGGGCGATAATGCCAATTGCCACCGTATCCTGGACGACTGTAATAAGGAATCGGTCGCGGACGATACCAGATGTTCGGCGGACGGTAAGGGTTTCCCCATCCGACCCAAACGGTGTGATTGTAGTAGCACCGGCGCGATGACCAATTCCATCCCCAACCCATCCATCCCCATGGCCGGCTCACCATCAGAATTCCAAGCGGAACTGGAGGTCCGTAGCTTACGACCACGACATTGGCAGGAGGCCTGACGTACACGACGGTGGGATTGTAGACCGGTACATAAACCACCTGCGGGTTGGCAGGCTGAATTACGTAGATCGGCTGGCCAGCTGACTGCTGCACCTGCACTTGCTGCTGCTGATTGCTCTGCAAGTTCCCCGCGACGTACGCCTGGTTCCGCAATCTCTGGATCGAAGCGCTCACTGCTCCCTGATCCGCAGAAAACGCCTGCCCGATGGAAGCGTAATCGTCGATGTTCTCCGCCATCATGTCGAGCACATCTGGGAAATTCACCAGCGCAACAAACGCGGGATCAAACCCTTGCTGTTCTGCCGCATTGGTCAGTGCCGTACCCTGCAGCCCCGGATTCTGCTGCAGCCAGTTCGAGACGTCCAGAATTTCCTGGGGATTCGTTGAGGCTGTTGTAATCTGCGCCAGCAGAGAGTCGGGATAAAGTGCAATTGGAGCCAGCAGTTGGTCCAGTTGCTGAGGCGTCGGCGTCTGCGCTGAGAGCAAAGATCCAAACATCTGGAAGATTGCAAGTACGATGACAGCTACTGCGGCTAAGCTCGACTTCGATTTCATTAAGTGCCTCGTCCTATTGCTTCTCAGAAACAGTCCTATGGAAAAACTGTCATCAACGTTTTGCATGATTACGGGAGGCCAAAACCGTCATCGGTTTCAGAACGCAAAGTGCGGGACCATTGCAATGTGCTAGTAAACTCCTACCTCAATCCGTAAAATACTGTCAAATATGCCATCCTCTTCACTGGAAATCGACTGAAGAAGGGATGCAAATCTCCAGCAGACAATCAGCTGGCTTCTGTTTCAGCGTAAGGCGCTTGTGCGAATCGAATATTCAGATGGCGAAGTGTGTTCTTGCCTCGAACCGTCATATCCGTGATGAAAAGAAACTGCTCCCGGCTCTCTCTCACATAAGCCTTGATCCGATAGTGCGTCCCCCAGGGTTTCTCCATGGCCGTTACGTGCACTGATGAGTTTGGCTTGCAGTAGTAGCTTGATGTGGCAGCCTCCGCCAGCTTTTCCAGTACAACGGAGGCGTCATGGTCCGGATGAAGATAAAAGCTCGCGATGCAGAGTACGCTGTGTTTGCCGCTAGTCGAATTGAGAATGCTTGTCGACCAAAGTCGAGAGTGCGGAATAATGACTTCGGTATCGTCTGCGGTGAGAATATGAACTGCCCGGGTGGCAATCGCTTTGACTTCTCCGTAATGGCCATCCACCTTGATCCAGTCGCCTGGCTGGTAGGCATTTTCAAGCACCGTAACCAGTCCAGCCACGAAACTGCTTCCATAGTCCTTAAGTAAGTAAGCCAGCGCCAGGGCTAGACTTGCGCCTAAGACGAGAATGTTGCGAAATGTCGGCTCTACCAAGAGCGGAACAATGACTGCAACAGCCGCGATTCTGACTAGGAGTCGGGCGATGGGCACGAAGCGCAGAATCGTTAGGCGCTTGTCAGGCCCAACCCTTTCGGCCAGGCGACGAAGTTGCCACTGCACTCCAACGATCACCAGTCGGGCCAGAATGATTACCACTAAAACGAGGAGCACATCGCGCCAGGCAAGCTTCTCCAGTTGCTCCCAGGCACCAACGTTCAGGTTCACCCTTTGCCTCCCCAATGTCTGAATCGACAGGCAGATTGATCGGAACTTCTCAGTCCGCAGAATTTAGCACAGCGGGCGTTGAGCGGTCCACGCCAATGCCTCTGCGAGCGGAAGCAAACAAGTGGTTCGCAATCGACCTCAGGCAGCGCTTCGACCAGGTGGGGCAACTGTCATTTATGACAGTTGCGAGTTAGGCGGCTTCTCGCTAGCTTTCTTTTGATCGTTGCAACATCCGAAGCAGATTTCTCGGAAAACGATACTTCGCATCAGTCATCAGAAGGCAACTCCTTGGGGAGTGGGAAGACAGCCTCGATTTTTTTCGAGCGATGCTTACTGGTGGCGGGAGTTATGCTCCTGGCCGCCTGGGCGGTAGCTATGCTCCATGGGAAGATTTCTTCCCATTTTGCAATGTGGCAGTTTGAGAACGCACAGGCTGCCGCAATGCAGAATGAAGTTTCGAAACCCACTGCCCCGACTGGAAATGTTGACTTCAGTCTCTGGGCGGCGAAACGGATTCAAGCGTACAAGAGCAGCCTCCAGAGTGCCTCAAGCCTTCCGCTGGCTGTGCTCGAGATCGGAAAGGTCAAGATCCGGGTTCCGGTATTTGACGGGACCGATGATCTGACACTGAACCGAGGGGTTGGACGAATCATTGGCACCGCAATGCCGGGAACTGAAGGCAATGTTGGAATCGCTGGGCACCGCGACGGGTTCTTCAGGGGACTGAAGGACATATCAGTTGGAGATGAAATTGATCTGATTATGACAGCAGAGAGAACCACTTACGTCGTCGATCAAATCGAGATTGTCAGTCCGGCTGACGTTCGGGTGTTGCAACCGCGCAGCACGTCCTCTCTTACCCTGGTGACCTGTTATCCATTCTATTTCGTTGGTGATGCACCGCGGCGCTTCATTGTTCACGCATCCATCGCATCTCGTCGGCCGCTAGTCGGCTCAGGAAATCAACCCACAACCACTTCCGCAGGCATGGGAAAGAAACAATAAGGAGAATTCGCAATGAAAGTTACACGCACAACTCTTCACAGTTTGCTGGCTGTGGCGGCAGGCATGGTTTTCCTGGCCTCCACTGCGGCCGTATGCGCACAGGTTCAGACCGATACGTCAACCGCAACGCAGGGCGTCAACAAGCAGGTCAAGGTCGAAAAGGGAACGGTAGTTTTGGTCTCTGGAAATGACCTCTGGGTCAAGGATGACGCCGGCCAGATTCGGCATTTCCCGAACGTTCCAGAGAGCGCACGGGTCTCGGTGAATGGTCAGCAACTCGGAATACACGACCTGAAGCCGGGAATGACGATTGAACGCACCACTATTACGACGACGACAGACAAATTGGTCACAACGACACAGACCGTTACCGGCAAGGTTTGGCACGTCAATCCACCGTTGAGCGTAATCCTGACCTTGGACGACAACACGAACCAGGAGTTCAAGATTCCCAAAGGCCAGAAGTTTAATGTCAACGGCCAGATGACGGACGCATGGGGTCTGAAAAAGGGCATGACGATATCCGCCACGAAGATTGTTGAAGTTCCAGAAACAGTGGTCACGCAAAAGAAGATCCTGGCCGGGCAAATGCCTCCCCCACCGCCGCCCGCGCCGGATCAGCCGATCCTGATCGCCGTATTAGTGCCGGTTCCGGTTCCCACTGCTGCTCCCGCACCGGCGCCGGAAGCACCTGCTCCAAGTCTTCCCAAGACCGGCAGTTCGCTGCCTTTGATTGGTCTCCTGGGCTTGTTGTTGATGGGCGCTTCGTTCGGCCTGCGTTCTTTCCGCCGGTCCTAGCTACTGCTCAATTCCCTTCCGAGAAGAGCTCATCTTCAATTTAAGGAGGTGGGCTCTCTTGCGAAGGAATCTTCACGACCGCCTCGCAAAGCGCTCGAAGTTCCAGTCCCAGACACGCCACAGGACATCGGCTTCCCGCTTGCCTAAGTCCACATTCGGGAGGAATATAGTCCCTGCGCCACTTCCCCTGGGTAGGCGCGATCGACAGGAGGACTGTGGCCAGTTCGACGCAACCGGCTGCGCCCATCGCGGAGATTGATGTTCTGTGGATTACAGCAGGACTCGGATGCGATGGCGATACCATCGCCATGACTGCGGCTACGCAGCCAAGTATTGAAGACATCATCATGGGGGGCATGCCCTGGATTCCCAAAGTCAATTTCCATAACCCCTTTCTCTCCTTTGAAAACGGTGACGATTTTCTGAAGCGCTTTCACCTCGCTGCGGAAGGTGGCGTCGATCCTTTTATCCTTGTCGTCGAAGGTTCCATCCCCGACGAGAACAACAAGAAAGAGGGCTACTGGGCATCGCTCGGCACCGACGCTGCTACCGGCCAGCCCATCACCACCTGCGAATGGATCGATCGTCTCGCCCCGCATGCCTGGGCCGTGATCGCCGTCGGCACCTGTGCCACCTACGGAGGCATCCATGCCATGGAAGGCAATCCCACCGGGTGCATGGGCCTGCCCGACTATCTCGGCTGGACGTGGCAATCCAAGGCGAAACTCCCCATCGTCTGCGTGCCCGGCTGTCCCGTGCAGCCCGACAACTTCATGGAGACGCTGCTCTTTCTGCTATACATGGCGGCGGGTCGCGCGCCGATGATTCCCCTTGACGATGCGCTTCGCCCCACTTGGCTCTTTGGCAGCACGGTGCATGAAGGCTGCGACCGTGGCGGCTACTATGAGCAGGCCCAATTTGCTGAGGAATACGGTTCGCCGCTTTGCATTGTGAAGCTTGGGTGCTGGGGCCCTGTCGTGCAGTGCAATGTGGGCAAGCGCGGCTGGATCGGCGGCATCGGTGGCTGCCCGAATGTTGGCGGAATCTGCATTGGCTGCACGATGCCTGGCTTTCCCGACAAGTTCATGCCGTTTATGAATCAGCCTCCCGGATCACTGCTTTCTTCGGCTGCCGTCCAAACTTACGGTCGGGCCATCCACGCGCTCCGCAAGTTCACCCAGGCATCGCTCAATAAAACCCCCAGTTGGCGTCGCCAGCAAGCTATCCCCGATAAGACGGAATCACATCCAAGCTAAGGGTTTTGATTCGCCTCGCAACGGAGTAACGAATGGCACTACTCGCGCAAACCGAATGGGGAGATCGCCCTTCACAGCGCGAGGTCGAATGGAACCACGTCCCGATCCTTCCGGATCTAGGCGAAGCCGAGGCCCTGCTGCTTGAATTGGCTGGCGTGTTCGCGGTGTCGAGTGGTTCAACGAGACCAGACTCCACAGTTCCCTCCGCAGAAGCCCACGCTTCGAATCTTGAAGCCAGATATCGCGCGTTGCTGGAGCAAATCCCCGCCGTGGTTTTCATGGCCTATCTCGATCGCGGCGTCAGCGAGGCCTATGTCAGCCCGGAAATCGAGGCCGCACTCGGCTACTCGCGTGAAGATTGGCTCGAAGATCCGGTGCGTTGGTACTCCCGCATCCATCCCGATGACAAGCAGCGTTGGAGCATTGAAGCTGCAAGCATGTTCCTCTCCGGCAAGCCGCTCCGTTCTTCATACCGAGTGATTGCGCGCGATGGCAGAGTCGTCTGGTTCCACTGCGACGCTCGCATGGTGCGCCATCCCGACGGATCGCCGTGGTTCATCCATGGCGTGGCCTTCGACATCTCCGACTTGAAAGATACGGAGCGGGATCTGCAACAAGAACGCAATGTGGTTTCGGCGATTCTCGACACTGTCGGCGCGCTCGTTACCGTTCTTGATCCGGAAGGCCGTATCGTGCGCTTCAACCGCGCCTGCGAACTTACTACCGGGTATGCGCTTGAGGATGTCCGCGGCAGACATATCTGGGACCACTTCCTCCAGGCGGAAGAAGTTGAGCGCGCCCGTTCCATTCTTTCGCAACTGAGCGCCGATTTGCTGCCACAGGATTTTCAGAGTCATTGGGTCACGCGGCACAATACTCACCGCCTCATCGCATGGTCCTGTTCCATGCTGCCGGGCACCGATGGCACGCCCCACTACATCATCGCCACCGGCATCGACATCACCGAGCGGGAACAACTGGAGAGAGCGTTACTTGAAATCAGCGCACGCGAACAGCGCCGCATTGGTCAGGATTTGCACGACGGGCTTGGACAGCACCTCACCGGAATCGCGTTCATGGCCAAGGTCCACGAAGCCAAGCTGGCTGAAAAGCAGGTGGCCGATGCCGCCGAAGCAGCCAAAATCGTAAAGCTGGTGAATGAGGCGATTCACAAGACGCGTGAGTTGGCACGCGGCCTGCTGCCGGTCGTTTCCGATGCCCAGGGCCTTATGTCTGCACTCCAGCTCTGGGCCGGAGAGGTTGAGGATCTCTTTGGAATTTCATGCCGCTTCGAGTGCATCACGGCCGTGCTAATTCACGACGACGCCATGGCAACGCATCTCTATCACATTGCGCAGGAAGCCGTGAATAATGCCATCAAGCATGGGCATGCGCGCAACATACTCATCCGTCTTTCTGCCGAAAACGGATGGGGCACGCTGCTGATCAACGACGACGGCGCCGGAATCCAGGACAACCACCCGTCCAATCATGGAATGGGACTGCACATTATGAGTTATCGAGCGGGGATGATCGGTGGAAGGCTCGACGTTCGGCCCAGCCCGCCGCACGGGACATGCGTTACCTGCATGTTCCCGATGGCCTCCGCTCGCGAGAAGGGAAAAACGCATGACGACGAATCTCGTTCTTGACCGGCCCGTCCAAACCGCCAAGAAGACAGTCCTTGTTGTCGACGACCATCCCCTGATGCGCCAGGGGCTCGCGCTCCTCATCAATCAGCAGCAGGACATGCAGGTTTGCGGCGAGGCCGAAGAAGCACAGGCCGCGATGCATGCAATCGCCCACTTGCATCCGGACATCATGATTCTCGACATCTCGCTCACCGGCCCGGACGGCCTGGAGCTGCTCAAGAACATTCGCACCACAAATCCCGACCTTCCCGTGCTGATCCTTTCCATGCATGACGAGGCCATCTACGCCGAACGCGCCCTTCGCGCCCGCGCCAACGGCTACATCATGAAACAGGAGGCCACCGAGAAGGTGCTTATAGCTGTCCGCCGAATCCTCAACGGAGACGTTTATCTCAGCGAGCGCATGTCCAATAAAATGCTGCAACAATATGTGGGCGGTGCGCCGTCAATGATTCAATCTCGCATCGCCTCGCTTTCCGATCGCGAACTGGAAGTCTTCCGGATGATCGGCGAAGGCCGGGCCACCCGCGAGATTGCCGACGAACTCCACCTCAGTGTAAAAACCGTTGAGACTTACCAAGCCCATATCAAAGAAAAGCTCGGCCTGCGCAGCGGCCGCGAACTGATCCAGCACGCCATCCAGTGGAAGATCAACGAAAAAAGCGCTTGAATTTCCGCTGCTCCGCATCACCTCAATTCCAGTCCGCGAATCGGGGATTCCCCGACCCATCCCCGAGAAAAAGTATGAAGTGAGAATAAGGTGCGTCCCGCTTGCGGCTCGTCCGCGCACTCTGTTTGGATAGCGAGGTTTGATGAAGGCGCCTTTCCCTGTCTCTTTCGAAATAACCCCACGCTTGACGAATGCAACCCAATGACGGTCAAGCGAAACGAGAGAGCCAGGAGCAGGATTCAACAAGGTTTTCAAAGAGGTCGGCTAAAAATCACATAGTTCGCAGCAGTGAATGTCCGGGCGAGAACTCTGCTGAACGCCATCCGCGATTTTTGCTCTATCGCGCTTGTCGCTTCTGCGTTTGCCAATTTCCGCGCGGGCGAGTTGGGTCTTCGACCCGGTTGTCGCCAGTTGTTTGTAATCGGACGCGGCGCGACCAGTCAGTATCGAAAAGGAGATTCCAGATCATGACTGCCCAAGCAGCTCCCTATGGTCGAGTAACCCAGAAGAAACCCGCCGTCGCCGAGCTTCACATTTTGTGGATCACGGCCGGTCTGGGTTGCGATGGAGACTCTGTCTCTATTACAGCGGCCACGCAGCCGAGTATTGAAGACGTCATTCTCGGTGCAATTCCCGGCCTGCCCAAGGTTCACCTGCACAATCCCGTGCTGGCCTATGAAGTGGGCGACGATTTCATGAAGTTCTGGTACGAGGCGGAGGCGGGAAGGCTCGATCCGTTTGTCCTGGTGGTGGAAGGCTCCATCCCCAACGAAAAGATCAAGAAGGAAGGCTATTGGGCGGGCTTGGGAACCGATCCGCATACCGGCCAGCCCATCACTACCAACGAGTGGATCGACCGCCTCACTCCGAAAGCCCTTGCCGTCATTGCCTGCGGAACTTGCGCCACCTACGGCGGCATCCATGCAATGGAGGGCAATCCCACCGGCTGCATGGGACTGGCAGACTATCTCGGATGGGATTGGAAATCCAAGGCCGGCCTGCCGATCGTAAACGTCCCTGGCTGCCCGGTACAGCCGGACAATTTCATGGAAACCGTTCTCTACCTGCTCTACCAGGTCGCTGGGCTGGCGCCCATGATTCCCCTCGATGAACAACTCCGGCCCACATGGCTTTTTGGCAAGACCGTGCATGATGGTTGCGACCGTGCCGGCTATTACGAGCAGGGCGACTTCGCCACCAGCTACGGCTCTCCGAAGTGCATCGTCAAGCTCGGCTGCTGGGGGCCTGTCGTGAATTGCAACGTTCCGAAACGAGGATGGATGGCAGGCATTGGCGGTTGTCCCAACGTCGGCGGCATCTGCATCGGCTGCACCATGCCCGGATTTCCCGACAAGTTCATGCCCTTCATGGACGAGCCTCCGGGCGCCAAGATCTCCAGCGGTGCTATCGGCGCATACGGCAAAGCGATGCGGACCTTGCGCAGCATCACCCAGGCGACCGTCAACAAAGAGCCTAAGTGGAGACATCCGCGTGCCGAACTCACCACCGGCTACCACTCCAATAGCTACTAACAGAGCCAACAAGGAGAGATTACGATGGGGACGATTACCGCTACTCGTTCGGAGCAAGAGGCTGGAAAGAGCCAGTTAGTAGAGATGAATTGGGATCCGATTACCAGGATCGTGGGCAGCCTCGGCATCTTCACAAAAATAGACTTCGGCAAACGCAAGGTTGCGGAGTGTCACAGCACCTCTTCGATCTTCCGCGGATACAGCATCTTCATGAAGGGCAAGGATCCGCGCGACGCCCACTTCATCACCAGCCGCATCTGCGGCATCTGCGGCGACAATCACGCCACCTGCGCAACGTACGCGCAGAACATGGCCTTCGGCGTGCGCCCACCCGCGATGGCCGAATGGATCGTGAACCTTGGCGAAGCCGCCGAGTACATGTTCGACCACAACATCTTCCAGGACAACCTGGTCGGCGTCGACTTCTGCGAAAAGATGGTCAAGGAGACCAATCCCGGCGTATGGGAGAAAGCGGAAAAGACCGCGTCCCCCCACGCCGAGTTGCACGGTTTCAAAACCATCGGCGACATCATGAAGGCGCTCAATCCCTTCACCGGCGCCTTCTACGTCGAAGCGTTGCAAGTCAGCCGCATGACCCGCGAGATGTTCTGCCTGATGGAAGGACGCCACGTGCATCCGTCCACGCTGTATCCTGGCGGCGTCGGCACCGTTCCCACGGTCCAGCTCTTCACCGACTATATCGTTCGCCTCATGAAGTATGTGGAGTTCATGAAGAAGGTCGTTCCGCTGCACGACGACCTCTTCAACTTCATCTACGAAGCCATGCCCGGCTACGAAGAAGTTGGCCGCCGACGCATTCTGCTCGGCTGCTGGGGATCGTTCAACAACCCCGATGTCTGCGACTACACCTACAAAAACATGTCGGAATGGGGCAGTGCAATGTATGTCACGCCAGGTGTCGTGGTTGACGGCCAACTGGTGACACACGACCTGGTCGACATCAATCTCAACATCCGCATCTTGCTGGGCAGCTCCTACTACGACGACTGGCAAAATTCCCAGACCTTTGTGGCAAAGGATCCGCTGGGCAATAAGGTCGACCAGCGCCATCCATGGAATCAAAGCACCTTCCCCAAACCACAAAAGCGCGATTTCAAAGACAAATATACGTGGGTCATGTCTCCGCGCTGGTACGACAAGCGCACCGGCGATCACCTTGCGCTCGATACCGGCGGCGGCCCTATCGCACGCTTCTGGGCAACAGCACTTGCCGGCATCGTCGACATCGGCTACATCAAAGCGACCGGCCATAGTGTCAAAATCTATCTGCCCAAAACCGTCTCGCTCCCCGAAACCGAGTTCGAATGGCATATCCCGAAATGGAGCAACGCCATCGAGCGCGACCGCGCCCGTACCTACTTCCAGGCCTATGCTGCTGCAGCTGCTCTCTACTTCGCCGAGCAGGCACTGGCAGAGTTGCACGCCGGCCGCACTCGCACCTGGAACGACTTCAAGGTCCCCGACGAAGCCATCGGCTGCGGATTCCACGAAGCAGTGCGCGGCGTCCTGTCGCATCATGTCGTGATCAGGGATCACAAAATCGCCAACTATCACCCCTATCCTCCAACTCCGTGGAATGCCAATCCGCGTGATAGCTACGGCACCCCCGGACCGTATGAGGATGCAGTGCAGAACACGCCGATCTTCGAAGAAAATGGGCCGGACAAGTTCAAGGGCATCGACATCATGCGTGCTGTGCGCAGTTTTGATCCCTGCCTGCCCTGCGGAGTACACATGTACCTCGGCAACGGCAAGGTGCTGGAAACCCATCACTCTCCGATGTTCGGTGTTGGATCCAACCTGCAACCGTAGAACGCGTAGCACGATTCATTCCGAAGTATGAGCCGGGCGATCCATCGCGAAACTTGAATGCAGATGAATCCCCAGCCTCACTCGATTCTTGAGAAGCTCGATGGGCAGGACAAGGAGGCGTGTGGCGAACGGCACCGAATTCCAGGAACAAGTTCGACAACTCGGACAGTTGATGACGCAGTTTGACCAGATGCCCGAAAACCCCCAGAAAACTGCATGCAAGCAACTGTTGCAGCTCCTGATGGATGTGCACGGAGCGGGCCTCGACAGAATGATGGAGATCGTCTTTGAGAACGAGGCCGCCGGCCCCGCCATCATTGATAAGCTAGGTCAGGATTCCATCACGAGCGCTCTGCTGCTCCTCTACTCGCTGCACCCTGACGATCTGGAAACGCGCGTCAACAGAGCAGTCGAGCGAATGCGCGCGCGGCTGCGCAAGGTTTCTTATGGCGTCGATCTCGCTCGCATCGATGAAGGAGCCGTGGAAATTCGCGTCACTTCCACATCCAGCGGACACACTTGCGGCTCTACAGCAAAGGATGTTCGCGCCGTCGTGGAAGAGGGAGTATACGAGCTCGCACCCGATGTGACCTCTCTCGAAATTCGCGGACTGGAAGAACCTCCGAACGCAGGTTTCGTGGCACTGGAGAGCCTCATGGGTCACAGTCTTATAGCTTCTTCTGCTCACAACTCGCATGCTCTCGTGACGGAGGGTGCCGATTGATCGCGCGGCGCATCGCCGCAGAAGGGGCAGGCCATGCCTGAAGAGACCACACTGGGTTTTGAGCAGGCCTTTGGCATTCTGCGCCAGTTCACCCGCTCGCGTAGTGCAGCTTCACGCGCTGTAGAACATTGCGAACTGTGCAGTGCAGGCTTGCATAGCGATCATCCTCACCTCGTAGAGCTCGCCTCGCGCCAGATCCTCTGCGCCTGCGACGCCTGTGCTTTGCTGTTTGACGGACTTGAAAAATCAAAATACAAGCGCGTCTCCCGTAGTTCCCAGTATCTGCCCAACTTCAAAATGTCCGACAGCCAATGGGAAAGTCTGATGATCCCGATCAACATGGCCTTTCTGTTTCGCTCGAGCCCCGAAAACAGAATGATTGCGCTTTATCCCAGTCCAGCCGGCGCCGTTGAATCCCTGTTGCCGCTCGACGCGTGGGCAGAGATTGCGGAGAACAATCCCGTACTCCGTCAGCTCAAGCCGGACATCGAGGCCCTACTCGTCAATCGTGTCGGCCATGCCCACGGACTGAGAGATGCGGAGTACTACATTGCGCCCATCGATGAGTGCTACAAACTTGTCGGACTGATTCGCGCCAACTGGAAAGGACTCTCCGGCGGCGCCGAAGTCTGGACAGAGGTAGGCCGGTTCTTCGCAGAGTTGCGCATCAAATCCGAAGTGGTCCGCGGAGGCGTCAATGCCTGACCTCACCTTTCAGATTGCCGCCGCCAGCATCGTACCCTTCGCCGCCGTTCCGATGCTCGCGTTCCAGCTTCAAATCAAGAACTCTGTTCCCGATGAAGAGATTCACACCGTAGCTCTGCGCTGCCAGATTCAGATTGAAGTCACCCGCCGCCGCTACACGCCCGGCGAGCAGAAACAGATGCTCGACCTCTTCGGGGAACCCGATCGCTGGAGCCAGACCCTCCGCAGCCTGCTGTGGACGCACATTAACTGGGTGGTCCCAACCTTCGCCGGCTCCGAGACCGTTGTCGACATGCAAGTCCCATGCTCTTTCGACTTCAACGTTGCCGCAACCAAATATTTCGCGGGCCTCACGGATGGCGACATTCCTCTTCTATTCCTTTTCAGCGGAACCGTTTTCTACGCGCCCCCCGACAGCCCTCTTCAAGTGGCGCCCATTTCGTGGGAAAAGGAAGCCCGCTACAAACTTCCCGTAAAAGTCTGGCGCGAATTGATGGATACCTACTACCCCAACACCATATGGATCAACCTGCATAAGGACGTCTTCGAACGCCTCTATCACTACAAGATGCACCATGGCCTACTCAATTGGGAGCAGGCATTGGAGCGAATGCTCGCCGAAGGAGTTGAGGTGAATTCGTGAATCTTGAACGCGTCGAGAAGATCGCCGAAGCCGTGCTCTATGAGGGATACATGCTTTATCCCTACCGGCCTTCCTCGGTCAAAAACCAGCAGCGATGGAACTTCGGCGTGCTCTATCCCCCGTCCTGGTGCGATCAGGTTGGCTCCGACCGGAGCAGCATGCAGACAGAATGTCTGCTCAAGGCAGACTCGTCGACACGACTCACCGTGAAGGTCCGCTTCCTGCATATCGTGGATCGCTCCATTGCGAAGATCATCTCTCCATCGGCGGAATCATTTGCATCCGCTAAACCCGAGTTGAAGCCCGTCGATCGCCTCGAACTCGCCGGCCGCGTCTATCAGCCATGGCAGGAAGCCGTCGAACGTGAGTTGTCCTACGACAACCTCGACCCTGCCGACTTTGCCAAGATGTCTCCGTTGCTGCTCTCGTTTCCCGAAGGAAACGACATCGAGTACCTGCGCAATGAGAAAGGCGAAGCAGTCGGCGCAATCGTCCGCGCATGGAAAGCACTCAACGGATCCGTCGAGATCGGATCGCTGCGTTGCCACAACGACGTCTTCAGGATAACGGTGCAGGTTGAAAACTTGACCGGCAGCATGCCAATCCAGTGTGAATCCCAATCGCGCGAGAAAGCGCTCTCTCGTTCGCTTGTTTCGGCGCACACCATCCTCGGCGCCGAGAACGGGGAGTTTCTATCCCTGCTGGAGCCTCCCGCTAGTTTCGAAGAAGAGGCAGCGCATTGCCAGAACCTCGGCACATGGCCAGTGCTTGCCACGGACAACGCCGATGCTATGCTTTCGTCTCCCATCATCCTCTACGACCATCCGCAGATCGCCCCCGAGAGTGCCGGAAACCTCTTCGACTCTACAGAGATCGATGAAATTCTTTCCCTGCGCATCCTCACGCTCACAGAAGAAGAGAAACGCGAGATGCGTCAGTCCGACGATCGCACCCGTGGCATTCTCGAACGCACCGAGAACATGCCAGAAGAACAGTTCATGAAATTGCACGGCATTCTGCGGGGCATCACTCCTACGAAGGAGGAGGTGCAATGAACGAATGGGAATGGAATCTCCTCGAAGACAAAACGGCGACCATAGATCACGTGGAAATCGATGGAGTCCCGGTAAGAGTCGGCGACCGCGTGCGTCTGCTTCCCAAAGAGGGCGGCGACATCCTCGACCTCGCATTGCGCGGCCAGATCGCGATCGTCGAGAGCATCGAAGAAGACTACGAAAGCGCGCGACATATCTGCGTCGTCATCGAAGATGACCCTGGACGCGACCTCGGAATGATGCGCCAGCCGGGACATCGCTTCTTCTTCACTCCGGCAGAAATTGAGCCGCTCGAGCAAGCACCGTATAGTCCCGAAGAACCGGCAAAAGTCGTCAAACCAACCATCCTCGTTGCCGGCATTGGCAACATCTTTCTGGGAGACGATGCCTTCGGGGTGGAAGTCGTCCGCCGTCTCATGAATCGCGATTTGTCCGCGGAGGCACGTGTCGTCGACTTCGGCATTCGCGGTCTTGATCTGGCTTATGCCCTCCAGGATAGTTACAACACCACCATCCTTATCGACGCATTTCCTCATGGGCAAACGCCGGGAACCGTGTCCATCGTCGAGCCGGATACAAAGCAGATCGCTGCAGCGCCGAACAGTCTCGTTGAAGCGCACAGCATGCACCCTTTAAATGTGCTCCGCATGGCTGCGGCGATGAACGGATCGTTGAATCGTGTGCTCCTGGTGGGGTGCGAACCGGAATCGCTTGGCGGAGACGAAGGACACATGGGTCTCAGCAAACCGGTTGAGGCTGCAGTGGACGAAGCAGTAAGCGCAACAGAAGCATTGATCAGGCGCCTTCTGGATGGAGAAGCTGTTTGAGAAATATCAAGGCGGAAAAGGAGAGCTGAAATGGCAAAGGACCTGGTTGAGTCAACGGCGAATGGAACCGACAACGGCAAGGACACACTCTACATGCTCGGCGGCGTAGCGCTCATGGTGTTCGGGGCGGGCCTGATTCTCTCCAACCCAACAATTCGCCGCTACATGTCGAATTTCGGAGTAGGAAACTTCGCGACCGCCGTGATTCCCGACGTGGAGCGCTACTTCAAACTTCGCGCAATGTAACTCAAATCGCAAAACCTCATGCGCCCGACCCTTCGCATAGGACCGGTCAGCGCGATCATGATTGGACACATGGAAACCGCCAAAGCCATCCTTCTCCATTACGTCGTCGATGCAAGGGCCAGCCGATTCACGGTGCAAGCCTTCGCCACCGGTGTTCTGTCCGCAATGGGCCACAATCCAAGAATCGGCATCCGCACTTTCAGCGGCGAGGTCGACTTCAACGCAGAAGCGGCGCAGGCCACCGGATTCCGGCTTTCGATAAAAGCCAATTCCCTGGGCGTGCTCGATGACATCAGCGACAAGGACCGCCGCGATATCGAAAGGATGATGTACGAACAGGTGCTCGAGTCAGCCAAATACCCCGATATCGTGTATGAGGCTCCGACCGTCACAGTCACGCCTCTTGAAGGCGCTCTATACTCCGCCACGCTCATCGGCAATTTGAGCTTCCGCGGCATCACGCACAACCAAACCGTGTCAGCGCGAATCGCAGCATTTGATGAGATGATTCGCGCCTCCGGCGAATTCTCTCTGAATCAGTCCGACTATGGCATCAAGCCAATTTCCGTCGCCGGGGGCGCACTCAAAGTCAAAGATGAATTGAGATTCTCCTTCGAGATGGTTGCACGGAAACAGGAATGACCCGACGTTCGCATCAAGTCACTGACATTCGCCTTTTGGAGAGGAAAAGACGTCATGTGTTTAGCCATACCGGGAAAGATTGTCGAGATCGCTGAGGGTCAGCACGAGGTCGGCATCGTCGAGGTAACAGGCGTGCGACGCAAAGTTCAGCTCGGACTGCTGTCGGAAGACATGCCGGTAAAGGGCGACTGGGTCCTCATTCACGTCGGCTTCGCAATGTCTAAGATCAGCGAAGTCGATGCCGCCGAGCAGATGCGCCTCCTCTCCATGCTCGGCGAAATCGACCAGGCCATGGAAGAGGTTCGCGGCTACGGAGCAGATGAAGACAGCGCGAACCATCAAGCGCAAGCTCGCCCCAATTAAATCGAAGTGGCGATCGTAAGCCGGAGATGAACCATGCGATATGTAGATGAATTCCGCGATCCCGAACTCATCACCAGGGCTTCAGAAGAAATCCGCCGCCTTAGCGACCCCACACGCCACTATCGGATCATGGAGGTCTGCGGCGGCCACACGCATGCCATCTATCGCTTCGGCCTCAAAGACATCCTGCCCGAAAACATTGAACTAATCCACGGCCCCGGTTGCCCCGTGTGTGTGCTTCCCATGGGCCGCATCGACGACGGCTTGGCAATCGCCCACGAGCCCAACAGAATCTTCGCCGCCTTCGGCGATATGATGCGCGTACCCGGAGCCAAGGGCAGTCCTCTTGAACACAAGGCGCGCGGCAGCGACGTTCGCATCGTCTACTCGCCTGCGGATGCGCTTGAAATCGCCAAAAAGAATCCCGACAAGGAAGTCATGTTCTTTGCTATCGGATTCGAAACCACGGCACCCTCCACCGCACTTACCTTGATGAGCGCGAAAAAGCAGGGCGTCCGCAACTTCAGCGTTTTTTGTAATCACGTGACCATTGTGCCGGCCATCCGTGCCATCCTCGACTCGCCCGACATGCGCCTCGACGGCTTCATCGGTCCCGGACACGTCTCAACCGTCATCGGCTGCCGCCCCTACGAGTGGATCGCCAGAAACGAAGGCAAACCCGTCGTCACCTCCGGCTTCGAACCGCTCGACCTGCTGCAGTCCATCGTGATGCTGTTGAGGCAACTCGGCGCTGGAGAGGCTAAAGTCGAAAACCAATACAAGCGAGTCGTCCCATGGGAAGGCAATCACGCCGCCCTGAAAGCGATGGCGGAAGTCTTCGAACTTCGTCCCTACTTCGAATGGCGCGGCCTCGGTTTCATCTCTCAATCGGCGTTGCGCATCCGCGACACCTACGCAACGTGGGATGCCGAGAGGCGCTACGCCGTGCCTGAAACGCGCGTTGCCGATCCCAAATCAGCACAATGCGGAGAAGTGCTGAAAGGTGTCTTGAAGCCCGCGCAATGCAAATTGTTCGGTAAGGAATGCACGCCCGAGCACCCCATTGGCGCGCTCATGGTTTCATCGGAGGGCTCATGCGCAGCGTATTACAACTACGAACACCGGAAGTCGCTGGTAACAACGATCAGCGCTGTGGCCTGAACGGCAAAACCTCGAACGGCGACGCTCCGCCCAGGGTGCGCTTCAAAGATCCGCAGATCGAAATGTCCCACGGCGCCGGCGGCAAAGCTAGTCGCAGGCTCGTAGAAGGCCTGTTCGCACCGCTGCTCCTTTCTTCCGGTTCCTCCGAACGGCTAGCCGACGCAGCTCACGTCGAAATCGGCGGAGCCACCGTAGCCTTCACCACCGACAGCTTTGTCGTGCATCCCCTGCGCTTTCCGGGAGGCTCCATCGGCGAACTCGCCATCAATGGGACTGTGAATGATCTCGCAGTCTCCGGAGCAAAAGCGCACTCGATGGTCGTGACGTTTGTCCTTGAAGAAGGCCTTGCAAGTTCTTTCCTCGAGGCCGAAGTTCGCGCCATGTCTGATGCCCTCAAGCGCGCCGGAGTGACCATGGTCGGCGGCGATACGAAGGTCGTCGAGCGTGGCAAGGCAGATGGCATGTACATCACTACCGCCGGAATCGGTACCCCCATCCCCGGCGTCCACGTCGACGCCCGCACTGTGCGACCTGGCGATAAAGTCCTGCTCTCCGGCCCCATCGGCGATCACGGCATCACTATTTTGCTAGCGCGCGCCGACCTCGATCTTGAAGCCGACCTCTGCTCCGATACGCGCTCCGTGCTGCCAATGATTGAAGCAATGGCTGCCCATGCCGCTCCGGGAATTCGCTGGATGCGCGATCCAACCCGCGGCGGACTCGCAACCTCCCTCAATGAACTCGCGCGCGACTGCGGTCTCTCTGTCGAATTAAACGAAGAAGAAGTCCCGATGCGCGATGAAGTCCGCGGAGCCTGCGAACTCCTCGGCCTCGATCCCCTGCACATAGCCAACGAGGGCCAATTCGTCGCTATCGTCTCGCCCGAATTCGCCGACATCGCTCTCAACGCCATCCAACTCACCGAGGGAGGCGACGAAGCATGCATCATTGGCCAGATCCGCAAAGAGCCAGCCAACACTGTCGTCGTCAACACCCGCTACGGTGGCACACGCATTGTCGACATGCTCGTAGGCGATCCTCTGCCACGCATCTGTTAGAGAACGCCGATGAAAACCGCCGTGAATCTCGCGACCCAAATCGAAGACGCGCTCCTTGGCCGCAACGACATCCTTGAAGGCTTCTTCTCCGAGGAAAAGCGGAAGCTCGCCGAAGCCTGCCGCGAAATGTCCGAGCGCTTTCAAATCGGCGGCCGCTTATTGGCCTTTGGCCGCGGTCCCTGCTCCACCGATGCGCAGCACGTCTCTGTCGAGTTTGTGCATCCCGTCATCGTCGGCAAACGCGCTCTTCCAGCCCTCGACCTCTCTGCCCTCATGCTGCCCTGGCTCGACGCCATCTGCCGCCCCGAAGATATCGTTATGGGCTTCGGCCCTCCCCAGGGAGATCCTGAGGTTTGGTCCGCACTTGATTCCGCACACCGTCGCGGAGCGATGACCTTCTCTCTGCCCGGCACCGGTGGTTCCTACGCACTGCAAACGTCGGTACACGACAGCTTCATTCACCAGGAACTGGTCGAGATCTTCTATCACACGCTGTGGGAAACCGTGCATGTCTTCCTGGAGCATCGCGAGCTCGGTCAGGACGTCGGCGAAAGCGAATTCCTTTATCCCTTCCTCGGAACCAAAAAGCAGGAAACATCCTCCATCGTCAGCGAAGTTGCCGATTCCATTCTTATGAAGGTGCGCGATGATACCGCCCTCCGCCGTCGCCTCGCCTCCGAAGAGTCAGAGCACATCGGCGCAACTGCACTCGCCATCCACAATCGTCTCGCAAAAGGCGGAAAGCTCCTCATCTTCGGCAACGGCGGCTCGGCAACCGACGCCAACGACTGGGCAATGGACTGCGTGATGCCGCCCGAAGGCCGCCACACTATTCCCGCAATCTCGCTTTCCATGGAGCCCGCCAACATCACCGCTCTCGCCAACGACGTCGGCACTGAAGTGATCTTCGCCCGCCAGCTCATGGCCCAGGCGCGCGCCGAAGATATCGCCATCGGCATCTCCACGAGCGGCGGCTCACGGAATATCGTCATGGCTCTTGAAGAAGCTCGCAAGCGCAAGCTTCTCACCGTAGCATTGCTCGGCAACGACGGCGGCGAAATCAACCGACGCGGACTCGCCGACTTCCCCATCATCGTCCGCAGCGACTACATCCCGCGCATTCAGGAGGTCCAAGCCTCCGCTTACCACATCATCCTCGATACCCTGGAGGCACTGAGCCGTGGCGACGCTTGAACTCTACGGATCCTCGCAATGTCCCTACACGCGCGAGCTGCGCGACTGGCTCGAATGGACTCGCCGCGATTTCACTGAGTACGACGTCGACGCTGACCCTGAGGCCAACGCCCGCATGCGTTCTCTCTGCAACGGCGGCCGCAATGTCCCGGTGCTGATCGAAGATGGAAAAGTAATTCAGGTCGGCTGGCAAGGCCGAAGCTGCGTGGTCAACGCCAACCAATCCTGACTGCCGTTCGCGGACCGTTCCCGCGCCGGGCAATAACCTTTCGCTGACGTACGGCCACTCCAGAACTTCGTTCGCGGACCGGCCAGGTGAGGCCTGAGTCGCGGTTCACTCACAGCGAATGGCCGCCATCGGTTCAAGGACGTCGCCGTCTCTTCGGTCGTTAGGAGACTCGCTCCCAGGCCTCGGAACTCGGTTCAGCTAGCGGAAGGCCCTTCAAGAACTCTGCCAGTTTGGTCAGATCGAGCCGTGCTATATCGCGCGCTTCGCTGGCATGTCGATCTTCGACGGCCGGCCGCAGGAATGTGAATCCAACACCGTCCACGCCCATTCGCACTACGGTGCAGTACACCGTCAGCGTCTTTCCGTGTCCAAGATTGTCCGTGCGCCCGAGGGTCACAGGAAATCCGGTGCCGGGAATCCACCGCTCCTCGGTGATCATGAAGAAACCGGCAACGCTGATGTCGCCGATCTTGTATTCCCGTGCGGAACGAACCATGCCGAGATAGGCAACGACAGGTGGCATCGAATGGCGATTTGCTACGCGCTGATCGGGAACGATCCAACGCATCAACCGCTTCATAAAGGGATTCTGGAGGCGGGAAGCCGTCATATTCTTCTTCTCCAACGGAGCTTCAAAAAGTGCATGGCCTTGATCTCACCGAGGTGTTGAGTCCTTTTGGCTTGTTCGAGCCCATCTCCTGCTCAACATGTCCAATAGTCGCAGATTCTTTTCAAGCACACCACTCCTATGAGGAGGACTAATGGCTGGCCAGGTCAACGTAGCACTCGCGCAAAGGCTCTTCTATACCCAATAAGTCGAATTGCAGGGACGCACAGGAACCGTGGTACCGATTTCCAAGGCAGTATGCGATCCGGTTGTCGAATTGCTGCCTGGGAAAAGCGATAACCTCCGTCTCAATCACAGAAAACGGGCCAACGAGAATCTGTCGGTGGTCTGCGACGGCTGAACGTCATGGCTAAGCGGGTCAAGCGATTCCGGCATCACGAACTCTGCCGCTACGCCGTCGGACCCTCGCCGTACGATCTTGGAAAGGACCGTAATGGACTGTTTTCGCTCGCCCTTCGCGCATGGTTTTTGCAGAGTCATTTGGATCATCGTATCCGGCATCCAGCGATCCTCCGTCAGCAGATAAAGACCCGTCATGCTGATGTCCGCAACATCATGCGGCCTCGGCGCTCCGCCAGTGAAATAATGAGCGACCATGCCCGGCACATAACGCCGATGCGCCTTTCGCCGATCGCTGTTCGTCGGAGGTACCGGATTGAGCCACCGCTTGAATCGCATCCCCAGGCTGGGTGGTGGCTGCTGCTTGGCTTTGCCGTTCGCCTCCACGCGCTGGATTGAAATCTTCGGCTTCCCCACCTGCTCAGTCCTGCGAATATCGGGCAGAGGCGTGGTCAACAAGGATTCCTTTTGCGGAGTCGAGGGGGGAACCGCAACGCCTGCCTGCACGGAGATAGCAGTCTTCGCCTTCAGGATGGCCTTGGAGTCAACCGGCTTCTTCTGCACCCCTTTTGCAGTAAGCGCAGAATTCCCCGTTTCTGTCGCGGAAACTTCGCGTCGCGGTATCTTCACCTCATCTGGAACTACGGCGGCAGCCGTGGCAACCGGAAACTGCTCGGCTGTATCGACAACCACACCTGGCAGGCGCTCGATCGAGCTCTTTATCACATCCAGCAACGGCCTCATATCCGTGGCAGCCGACGAAGAAGCCTGTCCCGCAGACTCCAGCACCGCAGCCGCCAGGAGGGTTTTCTCTTGCAACGGCTTCGCAGTGCTGAGAGATGCGGGAACCTTTTCGGAGACCTTCCAAGTCGTGGCCTGGGCGTTTGAACCTGACGCCTTCGCCATCTCGGCCGGACTCTTATAGCCCGCGGTCTTTCCCTTGTTACCCGATTGCGTATCGTCAATGGAAGCCACGGGAGAAGCCAGTAGAGATCCATTCACCGCAACAATGGGGCTGACGGTAGCTGGCATGCTCACCCGCCACAACCCATACTGAGTAACCGTAAAAGTTGTCGCGAGAGGTGCCTGCGGAATCGCAATGCGCGGCGGATCAGAAACCGCGGCTGGCGCCAACGAATTCGCCGGCGCAGGCTCCGGCTTCGCGACCAGCCCATTCTTCGGGGTCTCGGCCCGTGCGTCCGCGGCAACAACCTCGCGACTCACCTGCAACTCCGGCTTTTTCTCGGGTGGAGCGGCCGTCTCTGGCCCAGGCAACAATGGAACCACGCAAACAGGCACAGGAATATCGGTCTCGATGCCCTGGAGCGCCGCATTGCGCGCGATCCATGCCGAAGCCGATGAGGGCGCGTCCACCCAGTTCGAGAAGAGATCTTCGACAAACCCGTGCTGTCCGTTGATGACAGGAGCCTGCGCACTCCGCGGCTTTTCTAGGACCACTTCCGTGATCGAAATGGTCGGCGTCTCTGCCGAAGTCGGGCTCTCATCAGTCGAAGAGTTCGCAGCAATCTCGGAGATATGAGAACGAGCGAGCTTCTCACCGTTTTCCGGGAGATTCTCTTTTGCATCGGAAATGGCTTTTGCCACTTCCGGACGCGGCGCGAAGAGCACCCCGTTTTCGGGCACTGCAATTGCGGCGGACGAGACGGGAGCTGTAAATACAGCGCTCACCAATTCTGACGATGCGGCTTCACCGTTTCCCGAAGTTTTTGATTCTCGATGCCCATTGCCGGAATGCCCGTTGGCCGAATGCCCATTGCTGGACGGCTTCCCGTTCATCGCAATTGGTGCGGTGCCGGAAGTATCCCAAGTTCCAATCTGCCGTTCAATCTCCTCTTCGAGTCCAATGATCAGTCGATCGCCCGGAGCGGTTTGCGTGGAATGCAAAGTCTGGTGCGCCAAAAGCAGAGCGCTTGCGACTTCGCGGCGGAATGGCGGAAATTCGACGCCGGGTAGAATTTCGCCCGCGTCGACGACCTGAAGATCCCTGTCCAGATAGAGCAGGTCAAACGGGAAAAGCCGTGGAACCAGAGGTGCGGCATACAGAGGGGAAAGCCATAGACCGGATACCGCATCCAACCCGAGCCCGCCCACGAGCACCTTCAACATCTTGAGTGGCTCGTTCGCGCAGTCCGCGACGGTCACTTTAGAGCTGAGGAAAACTCCTCGTGCCAGGTTGTAGACGCAAAAGACTTTGGTATCCATAGGTCCACGGTCTCAGGGAAGCGCGACGGCGCATACTGGCCTGCGTCGGCCCGGGTCTTGCTTCCGGCCCCCTTGGTCGGAAACCAGTCGTAGCAAAGGATTTTCTCAATTTCGTGAGCGAAATTCAATCGGAACCTGCGACCGTCGATCCTTTCCCGACATGGATCCTAGGGCTGTGCAACTCCGGGCAGGGCTAAACCCCCGGTTCGAAAGAAGAAACGGCTGCTCTGCCAAAATCGGCCAGCCCGCCGCATCTTCTTCGCTAACAGGGGTCTCTCAAACCAAAGACAATGAATCTGAGCCCGGATAAGCGAGGTCAGCCGGACGTGTCTGGGTCACGTCCGGCTGATATTGGGGGAAACATTCGGGGCGGGAATCGAACTTCTACAGAACAGTGAGGCGGGTAACAACCGTGCAGTAGGGTAAATGGGTCGTTCTTTTCACGTGCTTGTCGTCTTGCGACGGCATCCCTATCTCCGGCTTGAGGACTTCCATGAGCTTCTCGACGCGGTTCTTCTGAGCGCACAGTTGTTCGAAGGATTTCAGGATTTTGCGCAGCTCTGAAGACGCCTCATCGTACGCAAACCGGTAAACGTCTTTATGAACGTTCTCTTTCATAGAAGTTCTCCACGATTGAGAGTCTAGCTACTTATCCCCAACACGGCATCGCACGATCGTGGTAACAAAAGTACAACTTCCATCCCGCCCTCTTGACCGCGAAGGATTCAAGGTGACGCCAATCACGGGAAAATGAACACTTTAGGAGCCGAAACATGCCTGCGCACCCTGCGCCGCGCTGGATCGTGGCGATCATGATCAGTTACCTGTCAGCCTCGATTCGCCAACTCGCCGTCCCGGATCCGTTTCCAGCACTCCGCCACCCGGAACCCATCTGAACCATCAATGGGCAGCATGTTCGCAAGCATACAGCACAGATTGGCCAGGCTGAAAAAGGGGAACCACGGCTCGACCGCAATCAGAAGTAGATTCACAGACGGACCAGCGAGCGCGATCATCAGATTCTGGCGCACGGTCCCTCGTTCACGAACCGTAAAGAGACCTTTCTTCCAGTGAATTCCGACTCGCTTTATGCGCACGCCTAGTGCCGCGGCTGCCGCAAGATGCCCGCATTCGTGCATAACCATCGCGAGGATACCCAGGCCAAATCCCAAAACGACGGGTTGAAACCAGCGCAACCAAAGCCAGTGCATGCCCAGCACCCCCAAGGTAGAACCGCAAGCGCGCACCTCGATTCTCGCCTGAAATGCTCTCCACCAGGCGGAATACGATGCGGAAATCAAAATCGAAATTGGTAAAGGGAAGAATACTGCGTCGGGTGTCCCAAAAGAAACCGCCATCAAAAAGTCCCGGCAAAGAATTGCCGGGACTCGCTGGCTGCTAAGAAACGCCAAGATATTGGATGTATCTTCTATTCAGCCTTCCTCCCGTATAAGCGAACGCAGATGAGCAAATACGGAGAAACCGGCGATCAGACCCCTTACGAGACCGTAGTTGAGTGCTTCTTCGGATTGACCTCGATTTCGTTCACGACCTGCTGCACATTCGGAACCTTCTTGGCCAGATCCTCAGCTTCCTTCTTCTGCTTTGCTGTCTTAACCGATCCCTTCAGTACGAGCGTGCCGTTCTTGGCTGAGCCACTGATACTCTGATCGTTCAGGTTGGCATGAGCCTTGATGGTGGCTTTGAAATTGTCTTCAATGGCGCTGTCTAGGTTCGAAGCGACGGAACCGGCTTCGCTCGCACCTGGAGGCCGCACGCCGATCTCATCCGCAATGGTGTAGTCGGGCGCCGCCTGTTTGGCAATATTTTCCGCCTGGTTCCTCAGATCCTGAGAATCCAGATTGCCCTTGAGCGTCATGACGCCCTTATCCCGATCCTGCCAGACGCTGACCGCGCTTAGATTGTTGTTCTTGAGTGAATCGCTGACCGCTGATTTCTCGTCGGGGTGTGAGGGTTTATTGCAGCCCGCAACAATCATGGCTCCAGCCATGATAGCGGCCGACGAACTAAATAGGATTCTGTGGCGCGTACTTGTAAGTTTCATGTATTTCCTCTCCTGCAACAGACACAAACGATCTTTCTCTTACTGCAGGTCAGATGTGAAGCGAAGCGAGGTTGGTTGTACTTTGCCGGCGCAGCTTGGTGCTCTGCTTGACACAAGTTGGTGAAGTCTGACTTTCGGGGAGCCCGATCCGGAGTTCGACGCAGACCATTTCGCAGCACCCCGAGCGCCTTCAACATGCAACTTTTGAGGGCCCTTTTCTTTCATTTTGCCTGCGAATACGGCGCAGAACGCGCATCGTTCAGCTGGTGGTCATGGGTGACTGCGGTCACAGTCGGGATTCGGTGAGCGGGAGCAATATATTCCGGGCTTTGGGGGATGCTTTCTGAGGGTCAAAGCAAAGTAGACCCTTAGCTTATTAAGTGAACCGGACCGGAGACGAAATATTGTGAGCTGGATAGAGGAATATCGAAAGAAGTGCATGAGTGCGGCGCAGGCATTGAAGTCTGTGCGCTCGGGAGATCGAGTTTGGATCCAACCTAGCTGCGGCACCCCGAAGCCGCTCATCGATGCACTGGTTGCCCGCGCACCGGAGGTCATCAATGTGGAACTCGTCCACATGAAGACCCTCGGCGAAGCTGAATACACAAAACCCGAGTACGAGGGCCACTTCCGCCATCGCGGCCTCTTTCTCGGTGAAAACGTACGCGAGGCCGTGGCCGCGGGCCGAGCCGATTACACGCCTATCTTCCTGAGCGAGATCGAATCGCTCTTTGAAACCGGAGCTCTGCCGCTCGATGTCGTGCTGATGCAGGTGACGCCTCCCGATGCCCACGGATTCGTGAGTCTCAGCACCACGGTCGACTGCACCATGACTGCGGTTCGTTGCGCAAAGACCGTGATCGCAGAGGTGAATGATCGCGCGCCCCGCACGCATGGCGACACTTCCATCCATGTCAGCCGGATTTCGGCATTCGTTCCCACCTCGCGCCCGCTGCTCGAACTCCACACGGAGCCCTTCACCGAGATGCACTTGAACGTGGCTCGGAATGTGGCTTCGCTCATTCCCGACGGCGCAACGCTTCAGCCCGGAATCGGCGGCATTGCTGAGGCGGTGTTGCATTGCCTGCAGGACAAACATGACCTCGGCATTCACACCGAAATGTGCCCTGACGGGGTCGTCGATCTGATGGAGACGGGAGTGGTCAACGGAGCCCGCAAGTCGCTCCATCGCGGCAAGGCAGTTGCGGCATTCGTTCTTGGCACGCAAAAGCTCTTCGATTACATTCACGAAAATCCCAGCTTCGAATTTCGGGCGATCTCGTATACGAACGACCCATACGTGGTCGCGCAGAACGATCGCATGGTTGCCATCAACTCCGCGCTCCAAGTGGATTTGACCGGGCAGGTGTGCGCCGACTCGCTCGGCACCAAGCCCTACAGCGGCTGCGGCGGCCAGCTTGATTTCATTCGCGGAGCAGCGCGGTCGCGCGGGGGAGTTCCGATTATCGCATTGCCTTCCATGGCGTGCCGCGAAGCCATATCCCGCATCGTGCCGGTTTTGGAGCCGGGTGCAGGCGTTGTGACCTCGCGCGCAGACGTTCACTACGTCGTGACCGAACATGGAATTGCATACCTGCATGGCAAGACGCTGCGTGAGCGCGCTGAAGCGCTCATCGGCATCGCCGATCCACGTTTCCAGCAGGAACTTGAAGATTTTGCGATACGCGCGCACTACCTGGAACGCGGGACAGTCGCGTATGTATGAGGCAGCAACAAGGATAAGGGGCAAACAATGACAGTCGCGGAAAAGACGGGTACGGTCAAGCGAGATCGAGGCCTGCTGCGAGTGGATGTAAATGAGTGCAAAGGATGCGGACTGTGCATCGAGGCATGCCCGCCGAAGGCAATTCATCTGAGCGAGCAACTCAATCATTATGGCTATCGCACCGCAGCCTACAACGGCGCAGGTTGCACCGGTTGCGGAATCTGCTTCATGGCCTGCCCTGAGCCAGGCGCGATCACGGTTCTTCGTTTGCGCCGTGTCGCAGTTATGCAGAATGAGGAGGTCGTGGCATGCGCAAGCAACTATTGAAGGGCAATGAAGCGATTGTGAAGAGCGCGATTCTTTCCGGTTGCCGTGGCTTCTACGGTTATCCGATTACACCGGCCAGCGAGATTACGGAAGCCGCAGCGCTCTATATGCCGCAAGTCGGAGGCGTCTTCCTGCAGGCGGAGAGCGAAGTGGCCGCCATCAACATGCTCTACGGTGCGTCTTCGGCCGGCATTCGTTGCATGACGGCATCGAGCGGTCCCGGCATCAGCTTGATGCAGGAAGGCATCAGCTACATGGCCGGTGCGGAGTTGCCTTGCGTGATCGCCGATATTACGCGCGGCGGTCCCGGACTCGGCAACATTGCTTCCGAACAAGGGGATTATCACCAGGTGGTCAAAGGCGGCGGCAATGGCAACTACAGGACCCTTGTGCTCGCACCCTACTCCGTGCAGGAGATGGCTGACCTGACCGCACTTGCATTTGAACTCGCCGATCGCTATCGCAATCCCGTGGTCATCCTTGCCGATGGCTTCGTCGGCCAGATGATGGAGCCGGTCGAGTTTGTGGAGGAAGCGACATTGCCACGGCTGCCCGAATGGGCGGTTATCGGAACCGCGGAATCGCGCGCCAACATGATCACCTCGTTGCACATGGGTACCGACGACCTCGAAGCGCACGAGAACACGCTCGAAGCAAAATATCGTCGAGCCGAGCAGCGCGAAACCCGCGCCGAAAACTGGTGCACTGAGGACGCTGACGTCGTGCTTGTCGGCTACGGCATCCTCGGCCGAATCCTCAAGGGCGTGGTCGCGGACGCTCGCGCATTGGGCATAAAAGTCGGCTTGTTGCGACCCATCACGCTGTATCCGTTCCCCAAGGTGGATTTCGAGCGCCTTGCAAAGCGCGCACATTCCTTCATCGTGGTCGAAATGAGCAACGGACAGATCGTGGACGACGTTCGTCTCGCGTTGAGCGGCTCACGTCCAGTCGAATTTCTCAGCCGCGTCGGTGGCAATGTGCCGTCGCACGAGGAGGTTCTCAGATTTGTTCTGGCTCATGCGCGGACTTGCGCAGAAAAGGAGCAGATGGCCCATGTCTAACATGGAATCCGATTACGAAGTGGTACATGCCAGGCCAAAGGTCTTCTACGACACCTACGAGCGCAAGGAAGAACTGCAGCACCAGACGCACTATTGTCCAGGCTGCGGTCACGGTATCGTGCACAAGATGCTTGCCACCGCTATCGATCAGCTCGACATCCAGAATCAGACCGTCCTCATCAGCCCCGTCGGCTGCTCGGTCTTCGCCTACAACTACTTCGACGTTGGCAATATCCAGGCAGCGCATGGCCGCGCGCCGGCGGTGGCTACAGCCGCAAAGCGCAGCCATCCGCACAGTATTGTCATCAGCTACCAGGGTGACGGCGATCTTTCGGCGATCGGTTCGGCGGAGATTCTGCACGCGGCCAATCGCGGCGAAAACATCACGGTTATTTTCGTCAACAACGCCATCTACAGCATGACGGGGGGCCAGGTCGCACCCACAACGCTGATCGGCCAGAAGAGTACCACGACTCCGCTGGGCCGCAGCGTTGCCAATGAAGGCTATCCGCTGCGGATGAGCGAATTGCTGGCCACGCTCGACGCTCCGGTCTACATTGAGCGCGTCGGGCTCGGCGACAACAAGCAGATCGCGCAGGCCACGCGCGCCATCCGGCGGGCCGTCGAAAACCAGGTGCGTGGACTTGGATTTTCAATGATCGAGGTTCTATCGCCCTGCCCAACAATCTGGAAGATGTCCGCCGTCGAGGCACAGCAGTGGGTGCGCGACGTGATGGAGAAGACCTATCCGCTCGGCGTGGTCTGCGACCGGACCAAAGACCGCGAGCCGCGAGTTTCAGCGAATCAGGCGCCAAGCCTCGAGGAGATTCCGGCAATCCTCGGGATCGAACCCGGCGAACATCCGGACGTTCCAGTGCGAGATGAAGCGAATGATGTTGACCTTCATTTCCGCGTTGCAGGCTTTGGCGGGCAGGGCGTTCTTCTGCTCGGTGAAGTATTAGCCGAGGCAGGCCTCGTCGCAGGGCTCGAAGTTTCATGGCTGCCCTCCTACGGTCCCGAAATGCGCTCCGGCACCTCCAACTGCCATGTGTGCGTCTCCCAGGAACCGATCGATTCGCCGCTCGTCACTGTTCCGAATTATCTGGTCGCCATGAACGAGCCGTCCCTGCGCAAGTTCGACAGGAGCGTAAAGCCCGGTGGCTGGGTCATCTACAACGGCGACACGTTCCCTGAAGACTGTGAGAGGGACGACATCCATGTACTCGCGCTCAACTTTACTCGCGCCGCCGATGAGCTAGGCGATCCGCGCGCCGCCAACATGGTCATGCTGGGCGCACTGCTTGAAATCTCAGGTGGGCTGCCGCGGGCCAGCATTGATGCGGCTCTCCGCCGTCTCGTGAAAACTGACCGCTGGTATCAGCTCGACCAGCGTGCTCTGGCGCGGGGGCGCGAACTGTTTCACGAATCGCGCAAAGAGGTTGCTGTATGAAAGGCACTGCCGATCCAAATCTGATTGTTTACTTTGATGGCAAGTACATGCCGCTGCGCGATGCGCAAGTCAACATCCTGACGCATGCGTTGCACTACGGCACCGGCGTTTTTGAGGGTATCCGCGCGTACTGGGTACCGACGGACGACGAGTTGTTCATCCTGCGCGCGCACGAACACTACGAGCGGTGGAAGAAGAACTGCGGCATTCTCCGCATCCATGTCCCCGCCAATGTGCCGGAGCTCTGCGCCATCACGGTCGAGCTGATGCGCCGCAACGCATTGCACACCAACGTCTACGTCCGCCCCCTGGCCTACAAGAGCGCTGAGCGCATTGGCGTCAGCACCGACGACCAGGATTCTTTTGCCATCATCGCCCTTCCCTTTGGCGAGTATTTGCACAGTGACAAGGGGTTGCACGCCGGCGTGAGCTCCTGGCGTCGGATCGAAGGCAATGCGATTCCGGCACGCGCCAAGATCTGCGGCGCCTATGTGAACAGCGCGCTGGCCAGCGACGATGCACGGCAGGCAGGTTTCGACGAGGCGATCTTCCTCAATGAAAATGGACACGTTGCCGAAGGCGCCACCTCGAACCTCTTCATGGTCCGCGATGGCAAGCTCATCACGCCCGGAGTCACGGAAAACGCCCTCGAAGGCATAACGCGCCATTGCATCATGGAACTTGCGTATCGCGAAATGGGGCTGCGGGTCGTCGAAAGACCAATCGACCGCAGTGAACTCTATGTCTGTGACGAACTGTTCTTCACCGGTACGGCTGTTGGCGTGGCGCCAATCGTGCGCGTCGACCATCGCGCGGTGAAGGACGGAGCTATTGGAGCAGTGACGCACACAATGCAAAAGCTGTATTTCGATGCGACCCGCGGACACCTGCAGGCTTTTCAGAACTGGCTTACCCCGGTCTACCAATCACGGATGAAGCACGAGCAGGAACTGGTCTCCATGGTTGAGTAATCGTTGGGGAAACCCTCTGACCCACCTGTGTTGATTCATCGCTTTGGCGGAAATCAGGCCAGGCGAAGAAGCGACATCTCTCTGTTATAGCGCGACTGTTCCGGAAAGCCGGAAGTTGTTCGGGGATACGTCTGGTTCCTGACTCTCGCTGCTTCTGAAGTGGCAGCTCAGCGAGATCTTGCAGCCGCCTCAGCGGAAGCCTTCATCCCGATACCTGCAGCAATCTTCGCAACGCGGTGGTAGGAATCGAGGCGGGCCTCGTGGTCCCACGTGTCGGTGACAACGATGATTTCGTTGGCGCCAGTCTCGGCGACCATTTTTGCGAGGCCCGAGATCACCGTGCTGTCGGAACCAACGATGGCTTCGCTCAGTCTGCTCTCGACCGCAGCCCGCTCGAAGGCGTTCCACGGCTGTTCGATCGCGTCGAGGGAGTCCACCGGGGGCAATAGCTCGACAGGCTGATTTCGAATGAGGCGCAGAAAGCGCTGTTGCGGGGTTGTGAAGAGACGCCGGGCGGCCGAGTCGGTCTCCGCAGCGATCACAGGCACCGCAACCATGAGCCACGGCTGCTTCAGCGTCTCGCTGGGCCGGAAAAGCGTGCGATACAAGTGCGTGGAGTGCATCAAGCATCTCCGGCGAAAAGTGCGCCGCGAAGGCGAATGGCAATCCGAGCTCCGCTGCAAGGCGGGCACTGAAATCGCTGGAGCCTAACAAGGTGATTGGAACCTGGCTGTTTCTGCCCGGGATCGCCTTGACCACCTGGCCGGGCTTCTCCGGACCGAGGTATGCCCGCAACTCCGCAAGTAGTTCGGGAAAATCGTCGCCCGTCTGGTGCAAGTCGCGGCGAAGCGCGCGCATCGTGTAACCGTCGCCACCGGGTGCGCGGCCCAGTCCCAGATCGATGCGACCAGGATACAAGGCTTCCAGGGTACCGAATTGTTCCGCTACCACCAACGGCGCGTGATTAGGCAACATGACACCGCCGCTGCCAACGCGGATGGCTTGCGTTGCAGATGCGATGTGGCCAATCAACACCGGCGTCGCCGAGCAGGCGAGACCCTCGATCGAGTGATGTTCAGCCAGCCAGAAACGCTGGTAACCCCACCGTTCAACGTGTTTCGCAAGGTCAACGGATCTGGAGATTGCAGCGCCAGAAGATTCCTCCGGGCAAATCCCCACAAGATCAAGAACTGAAACGGGCAAGCTCATCTGTTTCATTAGATGATCGATTCGCCCCGCCGATTCACGCCGGGCGTTCGAGATTCTGTGGTTTGAGAGCGCAGTCAATGGCAACCGATCCCAGGTCGCAAAAGCGAGTCCTCCACCCCGTCGATTCACCCAGAGGTACCCGCTGCCGATGGGACCCCGGACCTGAGGCGCCTGGCTTCATTGCAAAGATTTCGGCTGACTGAACCACACCATAACGTTAAGAATTGTTAAGTGGACTACGAAGGCCTTACTGCGGTGTGCGAGACTTAACAGCCGTAGGGGATTTCGTCTTGTCAATTGCGGTCGATGTGAAGCAAATAGAAAGCACAGACAGACAAAGGCATCTTTCGTTGTTGCTGGTCGACGACGACGTTGAGCTGTGCGGGATGATGCGGGAGTTCTTCACCCAGGAAGGGCACCATCTGGACTGTGCCTATAACGGCCGCGAGGGCCTGACCGCCGCGCTCAACGGCGCTTACGACCTGGTGATTCTCGACGTGATGCTGCCGGTCGTGGACGGGTTCGAGCTGCTGCAACGATTGCGGCGGCGCAAGGACATGCCCATCATCATGCTCACGGCGCGCGTGCAGCAACAGGACCGGATTCGCGGGCTTGATAGCGGCGCAGATGATTACCTGCCAAAGCCCTTCGACCCCGACGAGCTGCTGGCTCGGGTGCGCGCGGTGCTGCGTCGGTCAGAATCGCTGCAGCGAACTGAATCGGAAGACATCGTGATCGGCAACATTCGCTTGAACCCAACCACGCGCGAGGTATGGCTGGATGATGAGCCCGTGGACCTGACGGCCGCCGAGTTCGATCTGTTGGAGATGCTGATGCGCGCGGCAGGCCGGGTGGTGTCGCGCGACGAGATTACCGCGGCTCTCTTCGAGCGAGAAGCGACGCCTTATGACCGCTTCCTCGATGTGCACATTAGCCACCTGCGCAAAAAGCTCGAGGGTGGTCGCAGCCTGATCAGAACGGTACGCGGAGTGGGATATGTCTTTACCGGCGCAGCCTAAAGTCCTGCTCAGGCACTCGCTGTATGTCTGGGTGCTGCTCGCGATGGTGGGAATTCTTTCGCTTTCGTTCGTTGCGTTTCGAGCCATCTCCGAACAGATCCAGACGCAGAAGATCGATCCGGTGTATGACCGCTTCGACGAAATGCAACTGGAGAGCGCGCGCAACATTCTGCTGAGCAGCGGTGAGCCGGCGCTCAAGAAATATCTCGACAGCCTGAACGGTATTTTCGGCGGCTCGCATTATCTGCTGAATGCGAACGGCACGGATCTCGTCACCGGCGTGAGCCGGGTTGAAATGCTGCCTGCGCCGCCCGCAGTCAAGTCGCGCACTGTCAGCGCCCACGAGCACTGGGAGATCACACATCGATCGCAGGATGGCAAGTTCTGGTTTGCCGCAGAAGGCCAGAGCCGCCCCCCGCGCATCTGGTCGTTTCTTCCCTACTATTTTCTCGTCATTGGAGCGACGGGGATTCTGTGCTGGATCGCGGCGGCCGGTGTGATCTCTCCCATACGCAAGATCGCGACAAGCATTGCGCTCTTCGGGCAGGGCAACCTCAGCGTTCGTGTGGATACTGACCGTGACGATGAGATCGGCCAGCTTGGCAACTCGTTCAATGAGATGGCCGAGCGCCTGGAGAGGTTGATCGTAAGCGAGCGACGCCTGCTGAGCGACATTTCGCACGAGCTGCGCTCGCCGCTGGCACGGCTGAAGTTTGCCATGAAGCTGGCGCGCACCAGTTCCGATTCGACCACCGCGCTCGAACGCATCGAGCGCGACGTGGATCGCATCGCCTCACTGGTTGCAGACATCGTGGAGATCAACGTGGTGGAAGACGACCCCGCGCTGCAGGACAAGCGCGAGATTTGCGTGCGAGACATCATCTTCGAGGTTGTGCACGATTGCGCCGTGGAAGCAGAGATGCGCAGCTGCAAAATTGAGGTGAGCGGCAACGTATGCGGGTCGGTACACGGCAATCCCGAACTGCTGCGCCGCGCCGTGGAGAACGTGCTGCGCAACGGCATTCGCTATTCGCCGGAGAGATCGTCGATCGAGCTTTCCCTTAGTGAGAATGCAGACGAGGCGACGATTTCGATTCGCGATTTTGGTCCGGGAGTACCCGACAAAGCCCTTACGCGCATCTTCGATCCATTCTTCCGCGTGGAAGAAGCGCGCAATACCAATGGCGGAGGATCGGGGCTTGGCCTGTCGATCGCAAAGCGCGCCGTGCATCTGCATCGCGGTTCCATCACTGCGGAAAACGCCACCCCCGGGTTGCGTGTCACGATTGCGATCCCGTTGACGCATGAAGACGTCGTAAAAACGGCGTAAAGATATCTTCGAGTCCGCTCAAGCTGCCGCAATTTCGCGACTTTTTCTGCTTTTTCTCATTTCCCCTGATCTCACAAAACCCCGCGTGTTTTCTGCAGCTTGCGACGGCCATCGCCGTCGAGCCTAGTCCGCTTAACGTTTCTTAAGCTGCAAAAACTTGCAAGTGGTGTTCACTGTGGACAGTGCCTCACCTATTCCTCAAATTCATCGAGGCATCCGAGGAGAACATCATGAAGCGTTTGTTTGGATACGCACTTATGCTTGCACTCACAGCTGCCCCGGCGTTGGCCGCCAAGAATTCGCAATCGTTGAATTTTGCCGCGCCAGTCAAGGTGGGCACAACCCAGATTCCCGCAGGCGACGTCAAGGTCACCTGGACGGGTACGGGAGATAACGTCCAAGTCACAATCGCGGAAAACGGCAAGACAGTCACCCTCCCCGCGAAGCTTGTGGAAGAAAAGCACGCATACGCGGGATACGTCGTGAACCACGAGGGCGGAACCGACCAGTTGCAGACTATTCAGCTCAGCCATGTGAGCCTGCAGTTCGACAGCGCAACCGCTTCCGGCCGCTAAGAGCGTTTTCGCAGTCTTCATAACCATTTCTGACTTCATTCAAGTGGCTTTTTCTCAAGGGAGAAAGCCACCTGTCAGAAGTGGCTTCGAAACACAGTCTCTGCGGAACCGTTAACCCGCCAACCCCGAGGTCAGAACCAAGCCTGACACTTCGCAAGAGTTTTGTTCATTCACTTCCCAGTGACTGGACTCTCCTAAACCCCCTCCGGTTCGTCCGGAGGGGGAACTCTTTGCACATCAGAGGCTTCCCGCCTTCAATCCGGTCGCCTGCGCCGCCGCGGTGCGGGCTCCGACTGTCAGGCGCTGGTTTGGCCAAGGCAGAGGTTCGAGGTATACTAGAGGTTCGGCAAGCTGAAGGGTGGGTGTGTCTTCATTCGCCCCTTCGCCCGTCTGAGAGCTGAAGCTGCACGCTAAGACGGATGAGAGCTGTTCCAATGGCATTTCGGGGAGCAGTTCGGGCTGGCGCGGAAACTCAGACAAGTCTGGAGCAATTGAGATGGCACAGGTATGTGATGTTTGCGGCAAAGGGCCGCAGTTTGGCAATAACATTTCGCACGCGCACAACGTAACGAAGCGACGCTGGAACGTGAACTTGCAGGCGGTGAAGGCGCTGGTCAACGGCAACCCGAAGCGCATCCGCGTGTGCACCAGCTGCATCAAGACCGGCAAGATTTCAAAAGCGTAGCCCGGTCGTTTCCACGCGCAGGCGGTATCTGCCGGGAAAAACTGAATCCGCCAATATTGGCATCAAGACCCCGTCCCCAGAGCAGTTTCGGAATACACGTAGACTCTTTGAGCGTATTGAAGGGTGGCTTTTCCTTGATGAAAAAGCCACTCGAGTGCGTGCCTTCGGTTTACGCCAATTCCGAAACTGCCGTAGCAGGGCGGGGTTTTGTTGTGCCTGCTTATTGCGCAGCGGTTTTAGACGCCTCCGCATTCGCCAGCGGATTTTCCCAGGGAAATGCCGCCGCGTCCAGTCCCTGCGGCGACCAGCGATCGACGATTGCCCTGGCGAGCTTTCCCAGGGTTTGCTCGGCTTCGTTATCTCCGTTCCAGCGCTGGTCGGCATTCTGCCAGGTGAAGGCGGCAATGACGATTGGGCCTGCTTTCGAGGAGATGAGCGCCACATCGTTGCGGACCTGGTTGAGCGCGCCGGTTTTATTTCCAATGGCGGAGCCGCTCTCGCTGGTATCGAGCGTTTCAAGGTAGCGTGGCAGGCTGTCGCGGTCGTGCTGATTGCGCAGCATGCTCAGAATTGCGCCGCAGATCTTTCCGTCGGCAGGAAGCGGGGCGGCGTTGTCGAGGGCGAGATGGCAGGTGGCGAGGCGCTCCATAATGGAGGCCATTTCGCGGGCTGTGGTTTTGCCCAGGCCGAATTTAGGCTGATCTGGCGGCATAGGACCGGTGGCGGGAACGTAGACCTTTTTGTAGAGCACGGTCTGGTGTAGGCCGACGCCCCGCAAAGTTTCGTTGATGTGGGACAGTCCAAGGCGGTCGATGGCCATGTTGGTGGCGGTGTTGTCGCTGAGGATGACCATCAGCCTCAGGGTGTCGCCGAAGGTGAGCGCGATGGGCGCAGTGAGTTCGCCGAGCACACCGGAACCTTCCACCTGGTTGCCCTTGGTGAGAACGATGCGCTCGTCGAGGGTGGCGTGCCCTGCGCGAATTTGCTCCGCGGCGTCAAGCAGAATGCCCATTTTGATAACGGAAGCGGTTTGGACCGGTTCGTCCGGCAGCAAAGATGCGGTCTGGCCGGTTCGCAGGTTCTGGGCGTAGAGCGCAACCTGGCCGTGATGCGCTGCGGCGATGGATTTGATTTGCGGATCGAGTTGGGGATCTTGTTGCGCTGAGGCCGAAAGCGCGGCGGTGAGCCCGAGAATGCGAACAGCGGTTTCGATTCTGCGCACGGAAAGACTCATGTTGATTTATGACCCGGATGAAATCGTGCTGCTCGGGTTATGCCAGCCGCCATCCGCGGCGATCAGTGCATCCGCCTGTTTCGGCCCCCAGGTACCGCGTTTGTAGGGACGAACCCGCGGATGGTGCTTGAGTACCTGATCGACCACCATCCATGCGGCTTCGACCGCGTCCTCACGAGTAAACAACCCCCCGTCTCCCTTCATGGCGTCGCCCAGTAACCGCTCGTAGGGCGATTCTTCTCCAGGCTGCTGTTCCAGCAAATAAAGCTCTCGCTGCTCGCCGATAAACTCCTCCCCGGCAAGCTTGACGCGTGCGGCGAGTGCGATAGCCGCGTCGGGAGAAGCCCGGAAGCGAAAATAGTTCCCCTGGCCCGTGGCTGTGGCTGCGTCCGCAAAGAGCTTCTGCGGTGGCGGCTTCAACTCGACAAGAATCTCGCTCGCCGTTTCGGGCAGATACTTGCCTGAGCGCAGATACCACGGCACACCATCCCAACGCCATGAGTCGATAAAAAGCCGAACCGCGCAATACGTCTCGACGTCGGAGTTCTTCGCCACATCCTGCTCCTGGCGGTAACCCGCGTATTGGCCGCGCACCATATCGTCCGGTTTCAAAGGACGCATCGCCTTGAAGACGGTTGCCTTCTCGGTTTGTACGGCTGCGAAATGCCGGCCCGCAGGCGGTTCCATGGCAAGCAGCGCGACAATTTGAAACAAGTGATTCTGGATAACGTCGCGCAAGCAGCCGGCGGACTCGTAAAATGCGCCACGCGTTCCGACGCCGAAACTTTCAGACAAGGTGATCTGGACGCTGGAGATATAGTTGCGGTTCCAGATCGGCTCAAGGAAGGAATTCGCGAAGCGGAAGTAGAGGATATTCATGATCGCTTCCTTGCCCAGGAAGTGATCGATGCGGAAGATCGAATCCTCAGGGAAGACCGAGCGCGCCACGCGGTTGAGCGCGCGAGCCGACGCCAGGTCGCGCCCAAACGGCTTCTCGACGATGACCCGCGCATTCTCGGCTAACCCCGCGGCGCCCAGGTTTTTAATCACAGTTGCAAAGAGCGAAGGCGGAATGGCCAGGTAATGGGCGGGGCGGCGTGCTTTCCCCAGCGCACCCTTGATCCTCGCGAACGTGTCGCTGTCGTTGTAATCTCCGCTTACATATTTGAGCAGCGAGAGAAGATGTTGGAAGGCCCGTCTGTTATCGATCCCGCCCGATTGCTTGATGCTGTGCGTCACTCGTTTCTGCAGACGCTCAAGAGACCAGTTCGGAAACGCGACACCGATGATGGGAACGTTGAGGGTTCCGCGTTTCACCATCGCATAGAGTGCGGGGAAGATCATCTTGTGGGCGAGATCGCCGGTCACGCCATAAACCACAAGAGCATCGGAGTGAGTGGTGCGCATCGGGCACCCTCCTTTGGGGGTGGCTGCCGTTTCCTTGATGGCCGCCGAATTTGGAACACAATCCCGATGATAACTTGTTGGTGAAATTGACCTCGCCCGGTATGCGCTATTCTCTTTAAATTATGTCGCCACGACCGACTTCGTTCGTTCGAACTCGGCGATGGTCGTTATACCCCTTGGCCGAGTTTTCCCAACTTCCCAATCTCAAAGGAGGAATCCGATGAACACGATTACTGTCAAAGACGGCACACAGATCTATTACAAGGACTGGGGCAAAGGTCAGCCCATTGTGTTCAGCCATGGCTGGCCGCTTTCCGCTGATGACTGGGACACGCAAATGCTGTTCTTCCTCAATCATGGCTATCGCGTCATTGCCCACGACCGTCGCGGCCACGGACGGTCCACCCAGACATCCGACGGGCATGACATGGATCATTATGCAGACGATCTGGCCGCATTGACCGCGCATCTCGATTTGAAGAACGCCATACACGTCGGCCATTCGACGGGCGGCGGCGAAGTGGCGCGCTATCTTGGAAGACATGGAGAGAGCCGTGTGGCAAAAGCTGCGCTGATTAGCGCCGTGCCACCGCTGATGGTGAAGACAGCAGCCAATCCGGGTGGCCTTCCGAAGGAGGTTTTCGATGGACTTCAAGCGCAGCTCGCGGCCAATCGATCACAATTCTATCTCGACCTCGCATCGGGTCCCTTCTATGGCTTCAATCGGCCAGGCGTGAAATCCTCAGACGCAGCCATCCACAACTGGTGGCGCCAGGGCATGATGGGCGGCGCAAAGGCGCATTACGACGGCGTCGTTGCCTTTTCACAGACCGATTTTACCGACGACCTCAAGAAGATCACCGTTCAGGTACTAGTGATGCACGGTGAGGACGATCAGATCGTGCCCTTCGCCGATGCCGGCCCCCTGTCAGCCAAGCTGCTTAAGAACTCTCAAACAAAGTTCTATCCCGGCTTCCCGCATGGCATGCCAACGACAAATGCCGAGCAGATCAACGCAGACCTGCTGGCTTTTATTCGTGCGTGAAAGTCAGCGAGGCTGAGTTGATGCAATAGCGCAGCCCAGTGGGACGAGGGCCGTCGGGGAACACATGGCCGAGGTGGCCGCCGCAGCGAGCGCAGGTGACTTCGACGCGGCGCATGCCAAGGGTGTTGTCTTCGTGCTCTTCGATGGCCTTCGAGTCGGCGGGGATAACGAAGCTTGGCCAGCCGCATCCGGAGTCGAATTTTGCTCCGGAGAGAAACAGCAATGCTCCGCAGCCGGCGCAATGATAGTTGCCGGTTTCGTGATTCTCAGTGAGGGCGCCAGTATAAGGGCGTTCTGTGCCCTTTTCGCGTAGGACGTGGTACTGCTGGGGCGTCAGCTTCTCGCGCCACTCGGCTTCGCTGCGTGTGACTTTCGCGGGCGTGCCGGATTCTTTGCGTGTGGTGCTCATGGGACCTCCAATGAGGACTTGTTTGATGCCGCAGCCAGATGATCTGATGCAGGGTTGCGACGAGGCATTCAGGCCTCAGTGGCCGACTTCAGCAATCAGCTCAATCTCAACGAGCGCGTCCTTGGGCAGACGTGCGGCCTCAATAGTGGTGCGAGCGGGTGCGATGACGCCTTGCGGTGCGAGATATTCGGCGTAGACCGCATTCATCGCGGCGAAGTCGTTCATATCTTTAAGATAGACGTTGGCCTTAACGACGCGATCGAGAGTAGTGCCCGCACCTTCGAGGACGGCTTTCAGGTTCTCGAGAGTACGCCGGGTTTGTTCGGCGATTCCCCCGGAGATGAGTTGCTGGGTAGAAGGGTCAAGCGCGGCTTGTCCGGCTGTGAAGACGAGGTTGCCGCAGCGAATGCCCTGCGAATAAGGACCGACCGCCTTGGGCGCGGAGGGGGTCGAAATCACCGTTTTGCTCATGGCTCGATTTTAGAGGCTGGTCCAGCTTCGGGTCTCGTGAAAACAAAAAGGCGAGACCCGCAACCGCAAAATCAGCAGCAATTACCGCCAGGCTGCGAGCAGGCCGCCTACGATGAACAGGCCCAGCAACCAATAACCGCCATTGATGGCAAACAGCTTGAAAGGCTTTCCCTCGTAAATTCCCTGGGGTAGGTTCGGCGCGGCGATGAACCCCATCCATACCAGCACGCCCAGCACGCAGCCATTCCCGAAACCGATTGCGCTTACGGCAAAACCGAATGCGTTTGCCCAGAAAATGATGTGTGCAAGGACGAACGAAAGCACGAGGTCGCCAATGAACGAGGCGACCATGCCGAGTATCATGCTGCCCTGTTTGCTTTCCCCTTTTTTGATGCCCAGGATCTCCATCCATGGCTTGGCAAAAAGAGCTGGGGAATACCAGATTGCTCCCAGACCCCAAAGAATGACCGCGGAGACCAGGATCGCAAGGTAGTTCAAGGAGTGAGGTTGAATCACGAAATCCCTCCATAGGCGCAGTTGCACCAGAGTTCACAGCACAATCAATCTGCTTTGAGATTGCGCATAAGACTCTCGACTCGGAGGGAACCGCTGTCAAGCGAAAACGGGGGATAGCTAAATAGGACGAGGGCGCAGCGCATTCCATTCAGGCCAGGAGCTCGCTAGTCCAACAAAGGCCGGATACATTCGCGCAGACCAATTCCGTCATCGCACTCTTCGCTTGCAAAACGGCGGCGGACCATACATTCCGGATAGACGGTTATTCACTCGAACCACATTTTGACGTTATATGTCTCCATTGGCTGAGATCTAGGCATTACGAGCATGAAAGGGACGGTTCTCGGCGTCGATTCTGAAGGCATGAATTCTGAATGGAATAGCAAAAGTAGTGGTTGATTACCATTTAGTCTTTGCCATAGTCGTTCCACGCAGGGTAAAGTTGGCGCTAGCTTTCGCGGAAACGGCTCGTAAAGTTCCCCACCCAGCAAAGGAGCCGGGCACTAGAAACGCGTCAGGAGTCAGGATGAGGTTACGCGAAGATGAGGGCGGTCAGACACTGGTTCTAGTCGCCTTGAGCATGACGTTTCTTTTGGGCTTTATGGCGCTCGCCATCGATGTGGGGCTTCTTTTTCGTGCCCATCGAAACGTACAGATTGCAGCTGATGCCGCGGCGATTGCCGCCGCGCTGGATTACAAGTACAACAATTCAATTACCTCTGCCCAGACAGCGGGGCAGTCGGCCGCATCTATAAATGGGGTGACGAATGGCACGGGTGGCGCCACGGTCACAATCAACATTCCTCCAAAATATGGAGCATACGCGGGGGACAGCGGCTTCGTTGAGGCAGTCGTTCTCGATCCGAGTCCAACAATCTTCATGGGGGTGATTACCAGGAAAAGCTCCCTGAGTGTAGGCGCCAGAGCGGTGGCAGGCTCCGGTTCTAACGTTGGATGCATATGGGCACTGGCTAGATCGGGCACGGACGTCTCATTGACCGGGTCCGGTACCATCGATGCGGTCAACTGCGACATTTACGACGATTCGAGCAATCCCTCTTCCGCATTGACGCTGACTGGAAGCGGTTCGATAACAGCCAAGGAAGTCGGCATCGTGGGTGGCTACACGCGAACCGGTTCGGGCAGCATAAACCCGACACCGGTCACTGGAATCTCCCCTGCCGCGGACCCGCTTGCCGGCCTGGCGGCGCCAGCAATTCCGACGGGTACTTGCTCATCCAACTGCACACCAAGCAACACCGGAAGCGGGAATTTGACGTTGAACCCGGGGACATATACGTCGATCACCAATACGGGCAGCGGCACGCTGACACTGAGCGCCGGGAATTACATCATCACCGGCAGCTTGACCAATACCGGTAGCGGAAGCCTGATTCTAGGCGCAGGTAATTACACGATCGGCGGAAACTTCCAAAGCACGGGGAGCTCATCGCTGAGTCTTGGCTCCGGCCTTTACATTGTTGGTGGCAATCTGCAACTCACTGGCTCGGGATCTATGACTGGGTCAAACATCACCTTCTACACCCAAGGCGCCACCACTCTCACGGGAAGCGGCAACATGAACCTGTCAGCGCCGACATCGGGAACTTACAACGGTGTACTGGTCTTCCAGGCGCGGAGCGATTCGAGCGCGATGTCCATCACCGGCTCCGGGGGCGACAGCATCAAAGGCATTCTCTACGCCCCCGCTGCGCCACTAACCTTGACCGGCTCTGGCAGTCTCAATGTATCGCTAGATTTGATTGCGGATTCTATTACTGAGACTGGAAGCGGATCGATCACAGATACGAACTATGCGGTCGTAACAAACCCCAATTCGGTCCTTTCAAGACTCGCCCTGGTGGAGTAACCATGCAGATTTCACGATTTCGCGATGCCGTCTCTCTACGCTCCATGCTGAGGCTTCGCGTCCAAACCAAGGCCGAAGAGGGCAGCTCACTCGTGGAATTGGCTCTCACATTGCCGATCCTGCTTCTGCTCGTGTTGGGAGCAGCCGAATTTGGATGGGTGGCGTATGCAGCGATCGAAGTGGCAAACGCAGCTAGGGCCGGGGTCTCCTATGGCTGTCAAACTTCTGCTACCGCCGGCGATATCGCCGGGATTCAGAATACGGCCGCAGCGGACGCACCGGACATCACATTAGGCACCACAACCGTGACGACTTCCTGCATTTGCTCAAACGGGAACGCCGCTGCCGGCGGCTGTGGGTCGCCTACGGCCTGCCCCGGTTCCGAAATTGAGACAATCCTCACGGTTCAAACGCAAGCCACTGTGATTCCGCTGATCCGTGTACCGGGGATTCCGACATCGTTAACGCTCCACGGCCAGGCAGTTCAGAAGGTACTTCAATAATGAGGGAAACGAGGTCAAACCGGATGAAGGGTAGGCTCATCGATTGGTGGAGAGCCCATGTGAGCACCGGTCGGCTCTCGAATGCGAAACAAGACCGTCGATTTGTTCACCGCGATGAAGGGTCAAATGTGGTCGAGATGGCAGTGGTCTCCTCTGTCTTGTTTGCCATGCTGTTTGGCATCATTGAGATTTCGTTGGCACTTTACACTTACAACTATGTTTCAGATGCCGCGAGGGAAGGCACGAGGTACGCGATTGTTCGCGGATCCTCTTGCAACGTCCTTACAAACTGTAGTGTGACAGCAGCGCAGATCCAGACGTATGTGCAGAATCTTGGGTATCCAGGAGTGAGAGCCGCGAACACCACCGTATCCACTACCTGGTTCAGTCCTAGCGCCTCCACTCCGGTCACTTGGACAGCCTGTGGGACGCCCTGTAATGCGCCGGGGAACGCCGTGCAGGTGACAGTCACGTATAGTTTTGGGCTGGGTATTCCATTTGTTCCCAAAAAGACGCTCAGTCTCCACAGCACTTCAATGATGGTGATCGCCAACTAAAAGTGAATATTCTTCTAAGCCGAGTCGCCCTGGGAACCGAAAAGGCCCCGAGGATTCGGATAGGTGTCTGAATCCTCGCGCAAGAACACCTGATGGCTACTGCGTCCCCTGATAGTTGAGGTAGTTGGCGAACAGAATGAGTGCGATCTGATAAGCAAAGAGAAGAGCGACCATAAGCGCGAGGCAGGTCACGATCTTTCTACTTTCCATGACTTCTAAGACCAACTTTCTTTGGCCCTGAGCGCTTAGGATCGTTCCGGACAGTCTCCAATAATCACACTGGCTTCAATGGCGCGATGCAAAGCGTGGTTGGACTCATCTCCGGTCTTTTAGCATAATGGTCTGGACTTGATGAGGCAACAATATCTATATCAGTTGACACCCTATGGTCACGTTGAACGCGTCCGGACGCGCCTCGCGAAGATCATATTAAAGTGCTTCGCCAGAACTGCGATGCTGTCATCCTTCGCGTGTTCCGGTTGGATTCAACAGAAAGCCTAGATCGCACTAATCAATTCGGAGAGGTACGGCTGAATGAACCTGGGTGTAGCTTAATTTGTCCCGAAGAATACTACCCCGTCAAGCGAAAACGGACGGGAACAGGGAAAGCCAGGCAACAAGATAGGCCGGTTGCATCAACCTGGAGTCTTTATACCGCTCTTCAACATGGCGACGGCCTTGAGGATACGTGCCTGCCGTGTCTGTTCCTTCTTTGCGTCCGTAATCCAGCGGCAATATTCCTTCCGGTGCGTGTAGCTCAGCTTTTCAAATGCAGCGAGCACGCTTTCCTGCTTCATCAGCTTTGCAAACTCGGGGGGCACCTCTTCGGTGCGCACCGAGTCGTCGCGTCGAAGAACCACGGTGACGGCGTCGCCAGGCCCCTTACCGATTTGTTCCAGGACGCTCTTCACTACCGGTAGCATGTGCTGGGGTGGTCCGTATTTCACCAGCGCTCCCGCATAGGGGGCGCCATCGAACGTAGCTTGCACGCGGATCTGGCCACGCGTGCCGAACTCTTCCTGCGTATCGAAAGGAAAGAAGACGAATCCATGACCGTGATCGGCGGGTTCAATCTTCGCAGTGAATTTGTATTCCTTCATGCGATCGCCCTCGCACTTTGCGGAAATGTGCAATCAATCTGGCACACGCGTTCCGGTCTTCGCAATACAAAAACGGTGAAAATCGCCCGGAAACACGCATCCCATCCGGATTGCAGTCGCAAAGGGAAGCGACCCGGATGGGATGGTGAATGTTTCGCGTATTTTCTGCGGGCCGTTAGACCAGCTTGGCGTCGAGGGTGATTTCGGTGTTGTTGGCAAAGAGCTTCGAAATCGGGCAGCCCGCCTTGGCATCCGCGGCAGCCTTGTCGAAGACTTCCTTCGAGGCGCCGGGAACGCTGGCGGTGGTGTTGAGGGCGATCTTGGTGACGGCGAATCCACCGTCGACCTTGGCGAGGGTCACAGCGGCCTGAGTCTCGATCTTCGAGGGGGTCAGGCCGGCTCCGCCAAGCTGCGCCCCCAGCGCCATGGAGAAGCAGCTGGCATGTGCCGCCGCGATCAACTCCTCAGGGGTAGTGCCGCTGGTGGCGCCTTCAAACCGCGTAGCGAACGAATAGTTGGCGTTGTTGAGTACGCCCGTTGCCGTGGAAATGGTGCCCTTGCCTTCCTTCAGTGAACCTGTCCAAACCGCGCTTGCCTTGCTAGCCATAGATATTCTCCTTTGGGGATTGCGGATCGATTGATCTCTGTTCTGGGGGTGCGCCGCCCTGGGAAAAGCAAGGACGGCGTTACGGATTTGATTCTTCGGGCGCCTGCCGCGATGCGACGTATTCCGGGCCCACATTTACATGCTAATCTCTCACCCATGCTCCCCAACAGACCCCACGTCTTCGATAGCGACTTTGCGCGCGAATTTTCACAAAATGGTGCGGCCTGCCCTGCTGCCGTCGGGACCGCCGAAGAGCCGCCGGTCGACCACCACTGCCAGGTCTGCCCCACCTGTTCGCACCGGCTCACCGGCCACAAATGCAAGCTGGTCTGCACGCATTGCGGGTACTACCTGAGCTGCGCGGACTACTACTAAGAGCAGGGAACAGGGAATTGGGATCAGGGAACAACAAACGACTTATTGCCCGAGGTAGAGTGTAGCGGCAGCCCTCGACAAGCATCCCTGGGTGCTCGGTCCGGAATCTTTGGTTTGACGCAATTTTGATCCACGGATATATTTACGACATGAAGCTTGTTTTCACCCCCGCCAGGTGCGTCGCGTGTTGTTGCGCGCTCAACCGGCCGTGTGGGTGATTCAGGCTCGAATCTTTTGGCTTCACCACCCGGCCGCATTCAGCACATCTCGCTGATGCGGTTTTTGCTTTTTCGGCATTCAATTTTCGAATCGCGCGTTTCGCGCCAAGGTCCATGAGTTCTGTTCTTCTCAATTCGCGGCTCCGCGCCACCGCCTCCCGGCGGGCAGGTTGTTGTTGTAGCCGCTAGCTCGATTCCCTTTCCACAATTCACACGCGAATCCTCAGCTTCAGGCTGATGAGCGCAATTCATCCCCGGCCCTCGGACATCAAGGCCCAGATTCACCCCAATATTTCAGGAGATCCCGTGACCTTCTCATCCCGCTTCATACGCATTGTTCCCGCCGTGCTTCTGGTTGCAGCTGTGGCCGCGCAGGCACAGGTTGTCGGGGGCACCATCAGCGGCGTCGTTCATGACTCAAGTGGCGCCACCGTTTCCGATGCGAATGTCTCCGTCCGCCAGAATGAAACCGGCGCGACGCGCACCCTTACCACCGATTCGGAAGGCCGTTTCTTTGCGCCATCCGTTCCAGTGGGCTCCTACACCGTCGCGGTGCAACACGAAGGCTTCGCACAGCAGCGACAGACCGGCATCTCACTCACCGTCGGACAGAGCCTTCAACTCAACTTTATTCTGCGTGTTGCCGCAGTCCAGCAAGCAGTTGAAGTCGATGCCTCCGATCCCGGCGTGAATACCACGACGCAGCAAACCGCCGGGCTCGTTGATGAGCGCCAAGTAAAGGAGCTTCCGCTCAATGGTCGCAGCTACGACGAACTGCTCACGCTCAACCCCGCCAGCGTGAACTACACCAACCAGCGCTCCGGCGGCGTCGGCACATCCAATTCGTCTGTCGGCAACATGTTCGCCGTGGGCGGCCGACGCCCCCAGGACAATTTGTTCCTGCTTAACGGCATCGAATACACCGGTTCTTCGCTTATCAACGTCACGCCCGGTGGAACCAGCGGACAGCTGCTGGGTGTCGACGCGGTGCGCGAGTTCAACGTGGCGACGGACACGTATGGTGCCACCTATGGCAAACGCGACGGCGCGCAGGTCAGCATCGTCACTACCTCCGGCACGAATCAATTGCACGGCACTGCGTTTGAATTCATCCGCAACAGCGCACTCGATGCGCGCAACTACTTCGATCAGGGCACCATTCCCGAGTTTCAACGCAACCAGTTCGGCGGCTCCCTCGGCGGCCCCATTCGCGCGAACAAACTCTTCCTCTTCGGCAACTACGAGGGCTTCCGCCAGGACTGGGGACTTAGCGCCGTCACGCTGGTGCCCGACAACGAAGCGCGCCAGGGCTATCTGCCTAACTCCTCAGGCGAGGAGCAATATGTCGGCGTCAATCCTGCCGTCGCGCCTCTGCTCGCGCTGTGGCCCGTAGCGAATGGTTCTGAATTGGGCAGCGGAATTGCGGAATCCTTCAGTCATCCGCCACAGCACATCCGCGAGGACTTTGGCACCACGCGCTTTGACGACAACCTCAGCGGCAAGGACCTCCTCTTCGCGGTTTACACCATCGACGACAGTGCCGCCGACACGCCCTCGCAAAATCCGTTGAGCCTGATTAACGAAAGTCTGCGCGAGCAGGTAGCGAGTGTGCAGGAGCAACATGTCTTTTCGCCCTCTCTGCTCAACACCGCCCGATTCGGCTACTCGCGGGCTAGTTACTTTTTCACCGGCCACACTCCCGTTTCGCTTCCCGGGTGGGTCACCGGCGAGCCCATCGGCGCAATCGTCATCAGTGGCAGCACTGCCTCCAACGGCGCATCCGCCATCTCGCAGGCCGGCCTCAATGTGGGCAGCAACAACACCGCAACGCGCAACCTGTTCACCTGGGACGATCACGCCTACTGGACGCGCGGTCGGAATCAAATTGAGTTCGGCGTGTGGCTGCAGCGCATTCAATCGAACGATTTGCTGGCGCAGGATCAATTCGGCCAAGCCTCATTCGGCACGCTCGAAACATTTCTGCAAGGAACAGTGAAGACCTTCACCGTCGTTCCATCGCCTACTGAGCTTGGCTGGCGTTCACTCGAAGGCGCGGGCTTTGTGGAAGACACCATCAAGCTGACGTCGCGTTTCGAACTGCGCGGCGGCTTCCGATTCGAGTCGACCAACGGCTGGAACGAAGCACAAGGTCGCGCTGCAAACTATGCGATTGTCGATGGCGTTCTGCAGACGCAGCCCGTCGTTGGCGGTTCTGCGCTCAGCAAGAACCGGGCTGTCTTTCTTCCCGAGCCGCGTGTGGGATTTGCGTGGGACGTGTTCGGCACGGGTAAAACCGCGGTTCGTGGCGGATTCGGCCTCTATCACGGACTGCTCGATACACTCGACTACCGCCTCGACCAGACTGCGCCGTTCAATACGGCCGAGTCCATCTCGAACATCGCCGTTTCGAACCTCCAAATCACGCCGGGGACAACTCCGCCCGCTGGCACCAAGGTATCGCCCAGCAACGTGCAGCCCGACATCAACACACCCGCAGTACTTAACTGGAGCCTGCGCATCGAGCAGCAGATCGCTCCGCGCACGTCGCTGACCGTGGGCTATGTCGGCTTCCATAGTTACCACCAGATTCTCTCCGAAGACATGAACGAACCTGTTCCGACGTATCTCGCCAACGGATCGCCCTTTTATCCTGCAGGCGCGAAGAATGCGAATCCCAACCTCGCCAACTCCACGTCGTGGGTTTCAGAAGGCGTTGGCGCGTATCACTCTCTTATCGTAGATGTCAGACGCTCGTTTGCCAGTGGATTCCAGTTCCGCGGCAATTACACCTTCTCCAAGAATCTCGATGATGGATCGGCATGGAACACCAGCGTAAGCGGCAACACTCCCGCATTCGTTGAATTCCCGCTCGATCCCAAGCTCGACTGGGGACCGGCGGCCACTGACGTGCGCCACGCCGCGTCGTTCAACGGCAGCTATGAACTGCCCTTCGGCCCGCATCGCCGCTTTCTGAGTCACGCGTCCGCGCCCGTAAACTTCATCGCTAGCGGCTGGACGACCAGTGCCATTGTGGCCGTACAAACCGGCTTCCCATTCACGCCGCAACTCGGCTATAACCCCACTGGCAATGGCGATACGCGCAATCCGGTGCGACCCGACTGGAACCTCAACTTCAGCGGAACGCTCTATCCGCGCACGCCTCAGCAGTGGTTCAACGGCGCGGCATTCTTGCCTCCGGCCACAGGCACTTACGGAAATGTCTCCCGCAACGCGCTCATTGGCCCCGGTTTGTCGGAGCTCGACTTCTCCGCGACCCGCAACGCGAATCTCACCGAGCGTCTTGGCCTGCAGTTCCGCGCGGAATTCTTCAACATCCTCAACCACACCAACCTGCTTACGCCCAATGAAGTGGTTTACACGTCGGCCACATCGGGTGTCTCGCCCACTGCGGGCCTGGTCTCGGCCACATCCACCACCTCGCGCCAGATCCAATTCGGCGCCAAGCTTCAGTTCTGATTCCATTGCGGAATCTGCAAGCGCACCAAAAAACGGCGATGCCATTGCGCATCGCTGGCTTTTCTATTCCCTGCTCCCTATTCCCTGTTCTCCCCTACTCTCTGTTCTTTTCGCTTGCCTTGCGCGCAGCCTCAAACTCATCACCCGCTTGCCACTCCACCGGCTTTGCTTGCGCGCTGGCCAGCCAGCCCAGGACAAAGCCAAAGCGCGCCATCTTCGCGTTGCCGCGAAAATCCCAGTCTGCGCGATACTCATCGGAAGGCTGATGATAGTGGTGAGCCACGAAGTCATCAGACTGCGCACGGCCCCAGGCCTCATCGTGCCCTTCGAAGAGATCTCCATTGTCGATGGAGAACGCCGGTATCCCCACGCGTGCCAACGAAAAGTGATCGGAGCGGTAGTAGTGTCCAGCTGACGGCTGGGAATCGGGGAGTAGTTTCAGGTCAAAGTCCTTCGCGAGAGTCTGGATCTCAGGCCAGAAATCGATGCGCTCGGCGCCACCCAGGCTCGCCGATAACGGCACGCCAATGGGCAGCAGCATGTCGTAGTTCAAATCGAGCGAGATGTCGCGCGCAGGCACCGGCGAATGCTCACCTAAATATTGCGAACCCAGCAGCCCCTGCTCCTCCGCGGTGACGGCGGAAAAGTACATGGCGTGTGGCGGGCGTTCGGTGGATTGCGCGAAGGCACGCGCAAGTTCCAGCAGAATGCCGCAGCCGGTGCCGTTGTCGGCTGCTCCGTTGTAGATGCCGTCGCCCTTTGCATCGGGATCGATACCGAGATGATCGTAGTGCGCGGTATAGAGCACGGCATTTTCAGGCTTGGTTGAGGATCCCGCGACGCGGCCCACCACGTTTGTCGAAACATACGTGCGCACACGGCTCTCAACGTGTGCCTTGAGCCGCACATTCAAGTCCTGTGCGTGAAAACCGCGCTTGCCCGCCTTATCGATTTCCTGATCGAGATCGCCGAGCCCCGCCATCGTAAACAGGCGCTGCGCCACGTCATGCTGAATCCACGCGGCTGCGCGTAAAGTATCAAGCGGATCGCCAGCCAGGTAGCTCTTCTCGATAGCCTGCGAGTTCTGCACCACCCGCCATCCGTAGCTCGCAAGATCGGCCCGGTGGATGATGAGAACGCCGACTGCGCCGCGACGCGAGGCTTCTTCGTACTTGTAGGTCCAGCGGCCGTAGTAGGTCATGGTCTTGCCCTTGAAAAATTTCTCATCGTCCGAGGGCGGCTCATTCACAATGACCAGCGCGATCTTGCCCTTCAAATCCACGCCCGCGTAATCGTCCCAGTTGTACTCGGGCGCATGAATCCCATAGCCGACAAACACAATCGGCGCCTCGAAGTCTGCGGTCGCTTGACCGGTCTGGTCCTTTGACACAATTTGGCTTCCGTAAGTCAGACCGACAGGTTGGCCGCTCGATGGGACGAAGGCGAACTTCGTTTTGTCCTCTATCGTGTGCACCGCGATCAGCGGGACTTTCTGAAAGTAGCTTCCGCTATCACCGGCGGGCTCAACGCCGTCTAGCGCAAATTGCGTGGCAATGTATTCAGCCGCCAGTTCCGCGCCGCGCTTGCCCGGTCCACGGCCCTCCAGCAAATCGAGGGAAAGGAAGCGCACATGCGCACGCATCTTCTCAGGATCAATGGAAGCAGCAGCAGCGCGTGCTGCGGGTGGCAGCCCGCTCACCGCTGGAACCGTGTCTAGGTTCGAAGCAGGTTGTTGCGCGATTACGATACACGGCAAGAATAGGCCGGCAGCCAAAATGCAAACAAGTCTTGTATGGTGCATGGACTCTCCGTTGGAGGTGCGGATTCGCGGATGCGACTTGGGGCTTGCGCTTCCGCGAAATGTCAGACTAATTCCCTGATCGTACGCGGAGCAACCATTCCTGACCTGTTGCAGCTTGCAGTTTGCGTCAGCCCAGCACGCGAAAGCACCTTGCGCGAGAGTCCGGTGAGCGCTATGGCCGACGCTTCGGCCAGCCGGATCCAGCGTCGCGCTCCGGCCGCTTCTTCATGCGCTTGGAGACCCTCCGGCGTCACGGCGAAGACCCGCACCACGTAATTGACCTGCATGATCGCGTGGCGCACGGTCAGTCTTTCTTCAAATCCGGCCCTCTCACCGGCAACGATCGCGGGCAATTCCCACATGCCGGGCATCACCGTGTTCTCTGGCGAGCGCTGCTCCAAAAGAATCTCTGGGCCGGCATCCGCATTGCGCAGAACCAGCGCGCAGGCGATTTCGCAACTCGTCATGGGCGCGCGTTTCGGAGTCTTGTGCTCGCCCAGCGTGCGGCATTCCTTCGCCCAGGGGCAAACCAGACATTGCGGATTGCGCGGCGTACAAACCGTAGCGCCAAGTTCCATAATGGCTTGGTTAAAGTCGCCGGAGCGCAGCGGGTCGACCAGCCCCGCCGCAAACTCCTCCACCTTGCGCCGGACCGCCGCTTCGCCAACTGCATCGTGCGATTCCCAGCCGCGGATGCGACTGAGAACGCGCTCCACATTGCCGTCGACTACGGCGACCGGCTCGCCATGCGCGATGCTGGCAATGGCCGCGGCGGTGTAGGAGCCAATGCCCGGCAGCTTGCGCAGATCTTCAGCCGTCGCCGGCATCTTTCCCGAGCGTTCCGCAACAACAACCTGCGCAGCTTTATGCAGCATGCGGGCGCGGCGGTAGTAGCCCAGACCGCTCCAGAGTGCGAGCACGTCCTGCTCGTCAGCTTTGGCCAGATCCTGCACCGTTGGAAACCGTTCAAGAAATGCCGCGTACCTCTCGAGGACCGCGGCGACGCGGGTCTGCTGCAACATGATTTCCGATACCCAGATCGCGTAGGGATCGTGCGTCCGGCGCCATGGCAGGTCGCGCTTGCTGCGGTCGTACCAGCCCAGAAGTTCCTGCCGCATGCGGGCAACTGTCTCAGGACTGGGGAGGCGGGGCATGGCGCCAGATTACGCCATTCGGCTCTAAATCTCGCTGTCGCGAGTGTCGCTGGACGTCCCGCTATGTGATTTATCGCTATGATAATCTCGCAAAGAGAGGCTCTGCTTATGTCCGCACAGAACGCACCGGGCACCCGGATCTACATGGATGCCAACGCCACCACCCCCCTGCTACCGGAGGTGGTCGAGGCGATGCGGCCCTATTGGATTGAGCAGTTTGGCAATGCCTCCTCGATTCATCTCGATGGCCAGCAGGCACGTACTGGACTGGATCGGGCTCGCGAGACACTCGCGGAGTTCTTCAATTGCCACGATGCCGAAGTCGTCTTCAATTCGGGAGGCACCGAAGGCGATAATACCGCCCTGTTTGGCTTGCTGCATCCCGGCGATCATCTCATCACTACGTCCATCGAGCACTCGGCTATTCTGCAGGCGGCCAATAAGTTAGCGAATTACGGTGTGCAGACCACCTTCGTGGCTCCGCAAGCCAGCGGATTGATCGACCCGACAGATATTCTGCGCGCAATTCGGCCGGAGACACGGTTGATCAGCGTGATGCTGGCCAATAATGAGACCGGCGTTCTGCAACCGGTGGCCGAAATCGGCAAAATTGCCGCCGACACGGGCGTCTTTTTTCATATTGACGCGGTTCAAGGCGCTGGAAAGGTCAAGTTTGATGTGCGCCAGTTCGGCTGCCACCTGCTTTCGATCAGCGGGCACAAGGTCCATGGGCCCAAGGGTGTAGGCGCAATGTTTGTGCGCCGGGGTACGCCGGTCGAGTCCCTCATCGTAGGTGGAAGCCACGAACGCCGCCGCCGCGCAGGCACCGAAAACGTTCCGGGAATCGTGGGGCTGGCCAAAGCGGTGGAACTGGCCATGCACAGCATCGAAGATGGCACCATGACGCGGCTGGCCGGGCTGCGCGACAAGCTCGAGGCGGGGATTCTGGCGCTGTCGGGAACCGGGCTCAATGGCGCTTTACCCGACGGCAAACCAGCTCCACGGGCGGCCAACACCACGAATATCTGGTTCGACAACCTTGAAGGCGAAGCGCTGGTGATCGGGTTGGATTTGAAAGGGATCGCGGTTTCGGGCGGGTCAGCCTGCCACTCCGGGGCTACAGAGCCGAGCCACGTGCTGATGGCCATGGGGCTTGATAAGGCTCGGGCGCGAGCAAGTTTGCGGTTTAGCCTGCTGAAGACGGTGACTGAGGCCCAGGTTGATCGCGTCCTGCAGATTGTGCCGGAGGCTGTGCATCAGCTTCGGGCGTTGTCGCCGGTCGCCGCCGGAACCCTGGGCTGAAACCCAAATGGAGCGTGCTTCCTTTGCTGGAAAAATTCAACTTCCAGCCCGCTGCCACTGAAGAGCTGATCCGGTCGTCTGAAACTGAATTGGGCTTGCGATTGCCAAATCCGTACGTCGATTTCCTGAGAATTGGAAATGGCGGAGAAGGATTCATTGGGGAGTCGTGCTCGATTCTCTGGGATGAGTCAGAACTTGCCTCATTGAACGCCTCCTATGAATCACACAAGTGGACCCTGGGATTTCTTATTTTCGGATCGGATGGCGGCGGGGAAGCTTTCGGGTTCGACACGCGAAATCAACAATGGCCAATTGTTCAGGTTCCCTTTGTTGGCTTGGCCACTCGGCGACTCGTTTCATGAATTTCTCGAAAGACTCCATCGATGGGATCGAATCTGACCGATCGGCTCACCCATGGACCGTCGTCGTGTACCAAAATGCCTAATTCGCTCGCTTTCCGAAAACGGAATGCAAATTGCTAGTACATGGGTGATAGATGACTCGGAGTCGGCCTGGTTGGGTTCTGGACGAAGGGAGTGAAACCCATGTCTCAAGCCTATACATTACAGTTCCTACATCGACTAAATGATGACGGCACAATCGATTCCATCTGCCGCGAGTGCTTCATCACCGTTGCAACTGCAACATCGAGATCTGCTCTGGATAGCGAGGAGCAAAAGCACTGTTGCGACCCCTCTCTGCTGGAACGGTATAAAAAGGTTCGAACGTATAAAAATTACCCATTTGCCCCACGGGTGGCGTGACAGGAAGGTCAACAGGATCAGTCCCAGGAGATATCAACCGCTGTTCGCCTCCTATGCGGAGCAAGTCACAGAAAATAAACGCGCAGATAATCCGGTGAAGTCTGCCGATAATTTCCAAGTTTCGGCGCAGAATGGAAATTGCTTCGAGAAGCCGCAATCCTGGTCCCGGATCCCCGTTCCTGGCCCCTAAGTCCACGACTCAGCGGCTAAGCCAAGTCTGCAGAGGGCTTTACGGGATAGCTCGCCCCTAAGTCCCTGAAACTAGGGGGATTTCTTTGCAGAGTATGGGGGAAGGGATGTGTGCAACCGATCATCCTTCAATACCTTTCCTCTCCAGCCCGATCGCGAATGCGATTGATGCGAAAATAGATTTGCAGGATACCCATGCCACAGAACAAGACCATTGCCGTTGCCATGTCCGGAGGAGTTGACTCTTCGACGGTTGCGGCGATTCTTGCCCGTCTCGATGAGGGCACCAAGGTTGTGGGCCTCACGCTGCAGCTTTGGGATCAGACGCGGCTGGCGGGCAAGCACGGGATTCCGGATGCGCCCAAGGCGGGGCGGTGCTGCTCGCTCGACGATGTGTACGACGCGCGACGCGTGGCCGAGCACCTGGGAATTCCCTATTACGTGGTGAACCAGGAGGAGCGTTTCGAGCAGGATGTGGTGCGGCCGTTTGTCTCGGAGTATCTCGCTGGACGCACGCCGATTCCCTGCTCGCTCTGCAACAACCATCTGAAGTTTGACCAGCTGCTGAAGACAGCGCGGTCGATCGGCGCGGACTCGATTGCTACCGGACACTACGCGGTCAATGAGTACGACCCGGTGCGCAAGCGGTGGATTCTCAAGCGCCCGGCGGATCTGGCTAAGGATCAGACATATTTTCTGTTTGGGCTGACGCAGGCGCAACTGGCGCATACATTGTTTCCGCTCGGGCATATGACCAAGCCGGAGGTGCGCGAAGTGGCGCGGCAAAAGGGCTTGGCGCTGGCCGAGAAGCCGGACTCGCAGGAGATCTGCTTTATTCCGGGTGGTTCGTATCAGAACTTCCTTACGGCCTATCTCGAGGAGCAGGGCGAGGCGATGCCGGAGACGGCGGGTGAGCTGGTCGCGTCGACTGGCGAGGTACTCGGACACCACGAAGGCATCTCGAATTTCACCGTTGGGCAGCGCAAGGGACTGAAGGTGTCATCACCATCGCCGCTTTACGTGCTCAACATCGATGCGGCGAACCATCGCGTCACCGTCGGTGCCGATGCCGAGCTCGCAACCCACACCCTGCGCGCGAATCGCCTGAACTGGATCAGTATTCCCGAACTCACCGAGCCCATGCGCATCCGGGCGAAAATCCGCCATCGCCACGAGCCGGCGTGGGCCACGCTTGAGCCAGCAGGAGCAGGCGGAAACTCTGCAGGGGCAGATGCCGAAGTGCTCGCAACTTTTGATGAGCCGCAGCGCGCCGTCACGCCCGGTCAGTCGGCCGTCTTCTACGACGGGGACGAGGTTGTCGGCGGTGGATGGATTCTCTAGCCATCGCAACAATCGAAATGCCGCATCCCGTGGGCGTGCACGAGCATTCCGGCTGAATCGATATCTCGTTTCGCTGCCCTGGATCGTTATTGGTTTTGCTGTTCTTCTTCGAGGCCTGTCTTTGGCCCAAGCACAGCAGGCGCAGAACCAACCGTTGAACGCCTCGGTCTCTGACTTCGGCACGACCTTTGTCTTCAGTCCTCCGCCGGTTTGCGCCGGATGCGTTGAGACAGAAACAGGATTCTTGTGGCTGGATGACGGCGCGTATTTGCCGGCAGTCGTCACCGTAGCGCTGCCTCGCGGAACCACCGACATCAGCGTGCTTGCGAATCTTCTCGATTCAGAATCGGCAAACAACAACCGCGTAACACATTTTGGAAATCGGCTCGACTTTGTCGTTCGTCAGAAGGTCTTCGAAAAGGGTGGGTTCGAGTTCATTCTGGCGCCTCGGGGCACAGCATTTATCCGCGGCACAGACGGGGGACGCGCAGGAGCGAGCGCAGCGCCACAGTACGGATGGGGTAAAAATCTGGCCATCGCGAATTTCACATGGACGGCGGCAGTGGGAGTCTCAGCGGCCAATCCGCGCAGCGATTATGTGGGAACATTCGACTACTTCCGCACACTCAACGGACGCGGCATGGCATTCTTTCTCGGGGTTCAGCACGAGCTGGCCGCAGGACAACAAACCGCCGGCATCGAAGAGGGCCTCATTCTTCCCTTCCGCAACGGGCAGGTGGAACTCGCGACCCAGCAACTGGACCTCAACACAAGCGCCGAAGCCCAGTTCCAGGCTCGGGTCATCGTGAATTGGGGTAAGCTCTTCGCGCGGCGCTGATCCCAGCTGCAACCGGGGAACGCAACTACGAGACTGCGCGTTACACTCGCTGGGCAATCTTCTGGTGCGATGGACCTGCCGCGTTCCATGATGCTTATCCAATGTGCTTACGCATGAAGAGGGTCGCCTGCGGATTCGTGTTGTAACGTGCGCACCGCTCATATCCGCGCCTTTCATACAGCGCAATCGCGGTCTTCAAGTCGTCATAAGTATCCAGATAGATCCATTCGATGCCCTCACTGCGGGCGAACGCCTCCTGCGCATCCAGCAGCTTGTCGGCGATGCGGTTCCCGCGCGCGGAGGGCTTCACGTAAAGCCGTTTGCATTCACTGGCACGTGGAATCGACTCGAGCTTGCGCAGCACAACACATCCCGCCACCTCGTCTCCGATGTAGGCCAGCCACATTCCTGATCCGGGCGCATTCAGAATCCGTTGAACGCTTCCAGGCGTGTCTCGCTGCACCACGTGAACCGCTTTGTAATACTCCTCCAGAATTCGAAGTGCCTCGTCATGCGCAGTTGTCAGGCGCACGATTCGCACCCTGGGTCTCTCCTTCACGCTAAGAATCGAGCGAACCCGCGTGAGGGCTGTGACCATCGTTTCGCGGTCGGCAGCGTTCAGGTTCGCAAGCATGCCTCGAACCTGTGTTGTGGACTGCTCATTGAGGCGGGCAACAGCCTTTGCACCCATTGCGGTCAGGGAGAGCAATTTCTCCCGTCCATCGGCTTCGGAGATCGCCTGGCGAACCAGTTTCCGTTTCGTGAGCGATGTCAAAAGACGGCTGATATAGCCCGCATCCAAGTCAAGAATCCCGCATAGCGAGGACGCCGTCATTTTCGGGTTGGCGTCGATCTCATACAGAATGCGAGCCTCGGTCAGCGAAAACTCGCCATCCAAATGACGCCGCCGCAGAAGGCCGAGCCTCGCCGTATAGAAGCGGTTGAACTGACGCACGGCAGAAATCTGGTCCGTAAGATGCTGCGCCGCGTGGTGCGCTTCGACTTCCGGCTCGATTCCGCTCTGAATCGACATGAGAGCAGCCTACGACATTTAGTTGCTTTTAGCAACTATCTCAACCGCGCGGCGTTCCAAATCTTCCGCCGGCAGATTCAGCGGTTATACTGGCCCGGCATTCTTTTCGGAGAGAAATCTGCATGCACAAGAAAACGTTTGCCCGCATCCTCGCAATCACTACGCTCGCCGTTTCAACCCTTGCTGCTTCTGGTCAAAACGTGCCTGCGACGCTGACGCTCCATCCCGATCAACCTGTCGCTGCCGTCAGCCCCACCCTCTACGGGCTCATGACCGAGGAGATCAACTACTCCTACGATGGCGGGTTGTACGCGGAGATGGTGCGCAATCGCACCTTCCGTGGCGACTGGAGTGGCATTCTCTACTGGTATCTGGTGGAGGGCGGAAACGCACGCGCGAAGATGCAGGTCGACAACTCCACGGGCCCCAGCACTGCGTTGCCCAGGAGCCTGAAGATCGAAATCGAGCAAGCCGACGCGCGCAATCGGGCTGGCGTGCTGAATGTGGGCTGGTGGGGCATGGCGCTCCACCATGACACCGAATACAAAGGCTCGTTCTACGCCAAGGCGGACTCCGCAAGCCTCGGACCAGTTACAGTGAGCCTGATCAATGACATCACCGGCAAATCCGTTGCCACCGCGACGGTCAGCGGCATTGGCGCCGACTGGAAGCAGTACAGCTTTGCGCTCAAGACCGGCGCAATGGAGCCATCGGCAACCAATCACCTCGTCATCTCCGCCGGCCATGCGGGCACGCTCTGGCTGCAACTGGTTTCACTTTTCCCGCCCACGTATCACAATCGAGCCAATGGCAACCGCATCGACCTGATGGAGAAGCTCGCTGCCATGCATCCGGCGTTTCTGCGCTTGCCGGGCGGCAATTATCTTGAAGGCGATCACATCAACGAGCGCTTTGAATGGAAGAAGACCATTGGTCCGCTTGTAGACAGGCCGACGCACCGCAGCCCATGGAATTATCAATCAAGCGATGGCATGGGGCTGCTTGAGTTCCTCGAGTGGTGCGAGGACCTGAATATCCAGCCGGTGCTCGCCGTATATGCCGGTTACTCGCTAGCGCAGGAGCATGTGAATCCCGGTACCGATCTCGAACCCTACGTGCAGGACGCGCTCGATGAATTGGAATATGTAACCGGCGGCCCAGACACGAAGTGGGGCGCCGAACGTGCGAAAGACGGGCATCGGGCTCCCTTCAAGCTAACCTACGTTGAGATCGGCAACGAAGATTGGTTTGACCGTTCCGGCAGCTACGACAATCGCTACACGCAGTTCTTCAAGGCGATCAAGGCGAAGTATCCTGATCTGCAACTGATTGCGACTGCACCCGTCAAAAGCGTAAAGCCCGACGTGATCGACGAACACTACTACGTCCGCGCCACTCAGAATTTCCACACCGCCAACCACTACGACACGCCCGACAGCAACTCGGCTGCCGCGAATCGCTGGGACTCGGGCCACTATGACAAGGTCGACCGCAACGGCCCGAAGATCTTTGTGGGCGAATGGGCCACACGCGAGGGCTCGCCAACGCCAAACATGGGCGCCGCACTGGGCGATGCTGCGTGGATGACCGGCCTGGAACGCAACAGCGATCTGATTGTGATGGCCGCCTACGCGCCGCTGCTGGTAAATGTGAATCCCGGCGGCATGCAGTGGGAAACCGACCTGATCGGCTACAACGCAATGAAGAGCTATGGATCGCCTTCGTATTACGCGCAGGTACTGTTCGCTTCGTATCTCGGCGACCACACGGTTGCGTCAAAATTGGAAAACGCAGGGGCGAAGCTTTTCTACTCGGCCACCATCAACACGGCGAAGAAGCAACTTTATCTCAAGCTGGTCAACGCATCGTCAGATCCGCAGCCGGTGCAGCTTGCGTTGCTCGGAGCGCAGCCGAAGGTCATGGCAAAACTGATTCGCCTCAGCGCTCCCGACACCCAAACCACCAATAGCATCGATGACCCCAATCGACTGGTGCCGGTGGAGTCGCCCGTGCACGACGTGAGCACCGATTTCTCGCTCACGCTGCCGGGCTACTCGATCCAGGTTTTGCAGATTGATCTGCAATAGAAAGCGAACGCCGGAGACACTTGAAGCAATGCTTGGCGTCTCCTGCAAAGGCCAGAACTCAGGTTAGAACAAGATCCGACCCATCAACTCCAGGCTCCTCGGCCCGGCCCCTTCGGCCGTTTGCAGCGCGGTGATCGAACCAAAGCCTGACGAGTCCACCTGCATATTCGGCGGCTCGTAGTTGCGATGGTTAAACACATTCGCTGCTTCCACGCTGAGCTGCAACTTCGATTTTTCGCGTATCGCCACGCTCTTCATCAGCGACAGCGAGAAATTCGCCGTGCCTGGACCAATCACCCCGCCCACCGGCGCATTGCCGAACCGCCCGATGCCAATACCGTCAGGATTCTGCAGATTCATGTAAGGAAATGCCGCCGGATTGAGCCACTGCGTCGTGGTCCTTTGCGGCGCGTAGACCGAGATGTCCTTAAGCTGATCCGGCCGCGCCTGGCCTATGGTCGTCAGGATGTTCGTATTCGCCGGGTCGACCGATTGCTGATACGGCGTAAGAAACGGCCCCGATTGCAACACCGTAACGCCGGCAAGCTGCCAGCCACCTGCAATCGTGTTGACCGCACCACCCGAAGAAAGCCAGCGCTGCCCTCGCCCGAATGGCAATTCGTAAAGCCACGTCGTCAGAAAGCGATGCTTGCGATCGTAGATCACGTTGCCGTAGTCGAGTCCCGGATGAAACCGCGTCGTAAGATACGAGCCGCCGGCGACTGCAAACGCATTGGGCGTTGCACCTCCCGCATTGGAGAGATCCTTCGTCCACGTATAGCTGGAGTCGAAGGTCAATCCCTTGCCACTGTGGCGCGAAACCTCTATCGTACCGCTGTTGTAGTTGCTCTCCGCCAGGTTCGTAACGCTCTGGATGATGCTCCAGTCAGGATAGGGAAGATTGGCTGCGGCCACAGCGTAGCCGACGGTGTTCGGCTGCACCTGGTTTAAATCGACCATCGCCTCAAGATTTGATCCGTGACTACCGCTGTACGAAAGCCGCATGCCAATGCTGTGTCCCAGGTCCTGCTCCAGCGTCAGGTTCCACTGCTGCACTGTTGGATCGTGATAGTGAATCGGGAACGCATAGTAGAAACCAGCCGTCCCGGTCGAACTTCCCGCCGCCGAGTCAAACGGATCCGGGAAGCTCAGCACCGGCGTCACACCGTCCGCCTGGTAGGCCTGGTTGTACGTCCCCACATAACTCGATGACACGGCCCAACCCGACACAAGCGAGAACCCCAGCGGCGATTCGATAAATCGTCCCCAGCCTCCGCGCAGCACCATCGTGTCCTTGCCGTAAGGCCGCCACGCAAAACCAATCCGTGGACCGAGGTCGGAGTGATCCGTGTAGCGAAGCGCCGAAGGAATCCCGGCCTGCGACGCGGTCAGAATGGGCGTGGGCGCAATCGCTGCTTCCAGGCTCTGCGATGCATTGGCCAGCGCAGCCGCATTCGACACCACCACCGCGCCATTCACTTGCGTCGCGCCGTCCGAGCCGATGCCCGTCCAGTCCGGCATGAATGCCGCCGTGTTCGCGTGCGTTTCGCGCAGTGGCGGATGCAGTTCGTAACGCAATCCTAGATTCAATGTGAGGTTTGACGTTACACGCCAGTCATCCTGCCCATAAAACGCATACGCATAGCCCAGCCCATCCATGGTGGAGTTGTTGGTGGTGCTCACCTGGGTGTAGTCCGGATAGCCGAGCAGAAACGCCGTATAAGGATCGCCGATCGCTGCACCCACACTCGACGATCCGTTAAATACGTACCACCCCGAGCGGTAGTTGCCGAACACGTTATCGTCATGGTCAGCCAGTCGCTTCAAGTCGGCGCCGAATTTGAATGTGTGCTTCCCCTTTGTCCACGTCAAGTTGTCCAGGGCCTGTATGATTTGGCCCCTCTGCACGCCCGGATTGCCCGCGCCCGTCGACATGAATCCATTGATGAGCACCTGCGGCGCTTCAGACCATTCCGTATTTGGCTGCGGAACCGCGGTAATCCCCGTCCGCGCCAGCAGCTCCGTTGTGGAATACGACTGCGTTTCCGACGTGTGCTGCTCGTTGTAGCCTGCACGAAATTCGTTCAGCAGGTTTGGTGTAAATACATAGTTGTGTGCAAACGTCAGCCCCTCGTCGATCTCAGGCGTGTTGTATCCGCCCTGCAGCGGGCTCCCGGCCTCGGCGCAATACGTGAATGTGCAGAGAGATGACGGCGCCGTAATCACCTGTCGGTTCTTGTAGGAAAAGCGCGCAAACATCGACTGCTTGTCAGAGAAATTCTTGTCGAGACGCACATCGCCCTGGTTCGACGAAATTGGCGAAGGAAAATTGATCTGGTAGTTGTTCGCATATGCGCCGGCAGGGCCATAATTCGGCGTCGGCATCAAGTAGGTCAGCAGATTCGCCGAGATCGGGCTCACCGGTACATTCGCTGGATCGATTGGGGTCACGCCGTCCGGCTCATAGATTGCGCTTATTCCCTGCCCCGCAAGATAATCCGTCAGGTTGCCGTTGCGCATGTCCGTCGACGGCACGCTCAGCAGGATCGGCGTCTCGCGCGGAAGCCTCAGTCCCTCATAGCTGATAAAGAAAAACCCCGGGCTCGCTTTGCTGAAAAGCGGTTTCAGCCGCAGCGGGCCGCCCAGTGTTCCGCCAAAGTCGTTCATGATGATCTTCGGCTTTGCAAGCGAGAATGGGTTGTTCGCATTGAATACCGTGTTCTGGTGATTCTCAAAAACGCCGCCGTGATAATGCAGCGTTCCCGCCTTCGACACGGTCGTGATATCCGCGACTCCCGAAAACTCCGCGTTGTTGTTCGACTCGCTGACGCGAATCTCTTCAATCGAATTGAACGAGGGAAACATCTCATTTACCGGACCCGAATACTCCACCCCCACCGATGAAATGCCGTCTACCGTCACGCTCAGCAGCGCCGCGGTCGTGCCCAGCACCGCGAGGTTCCCGGTATCATCCGTCTGCACGCCCGCTTCGGTCGTCAGCGTCGAAATCGGGCTCGTCGATCCCGTCGAACGCGAGTAGATCGCAACCGGCAGATTCACCAGTTCATCTCCCAATTTGGTCTGGGCGAGATTCGAAACATCCGTCGTGATCACCGGCATCGCCGCGCTTTCATCGACCACCACCGTCTGTACTTCTCCGCCAATACGCATCGTGGCATCCGCGCGCCGCGTCTCGCGTGCGGTCAGCGAAATCTCCGGCATCGTCTGCGGCTGGAAACCCTGCGCGCCGATCACGATCTTGTACACGCCCACGTCGATGTTCCGGAACGCGTAGTTGCCGGTGGCGTCGGTCGTCTCGGTCCGCACCGCGTTTGTACCCACATTCGTCAGCGTCACCTGCGCTCCCTGAATCGCGGCGCTGCTCGCGTCGTGCACCGTTCCCAGAATCGAGCCAAACGTGGATTGAGCGACTGCCATCGCCGAAACCAGGCCAATCAGACATAGGAACAGAAGAATTCGCATTGCAGCGGCGCGCCACGCGGACGCGGATGAGACTCTGGCCATCAATATTCCTTTCGACACATCTCCCGCAGGCATTTTGTGCTTTCCAGCTGTCGGGAATTTCCTATCTAAATGTAAAGCTTACGTCTCGGCACGGGCCGCGTTTTTTCAGGAAATCTTCATCGCTCCGGCCTCCGCTGTCATGACGCCAGAAGCTGTCCCACCGTAGACGATTAATCAATCGCAGGCTCGGCGGCATGCAGCGAAGCGGCCATGAACGCTCCCCCGAGCGACAAGGCCATCGATCGCAATTCGCATTTCATTGCTCCCGTCTCGCGGCTGAAACTCAGATGCCCAAATCCGACCGGTCGTCGCCAGGTTTGACTTCGACCATGGCGAAGGAATAGATATAAGCAATTCCGCGCGGAGAATTCATGTCCAGATTCCTCTTCACGATGCTGCCGGCGAACGATCTCGGCCTGCCAACGCGCCTTGTGCCCATCGCCCGCGCCCTTGCCGACCGCGGCCACGACGTTGCCGTCTTCAATCCCGCACCTGCTCCGTCAGCACTCATTGCCGATGCGGGCCTCAAGAATCTCCCCATGCCGGTGCGCCCCATACCCGACCCGCCGTTCGATCTGACAAGGACAAGCCTGGCTTGGGATGCCGAGGAGATGTTTGCCTCTCTCTTTTCCGACGAGGAATTTGTCCGCGCCAACACCGCTCTTCACATCGATCTCATCCGGGACTACAAGCCCGATGTCGTGGTCGATTCCTTTGGCGTGTTCGCCTGCCTCGCCGCGCGGATCTGCAAGGTGCCCCTTGCGACGGTCAATCAGGGCAACTTCCATCCCGCCAGCTATGGCTTCCTCTTCTGGAAAGGCGAACGTCCGCGGAACCTGCCCAGCGCCGCTCCGTTCTTCAACACCGTCGCCGCGGAATACGGCATCGGTCCCTTCGCCCGCAGCATCGATCTCCTCGCAGGCGATCTCTCGCTCATCGTCGGCACGCCTGAGACCGACCCCGTCTCGCCGACAGCCAGCGTCACCCACATCGGTCCCATCATCTGGCAGCGCGGCAATGCTGAACTGCCCGCTGAGATCGCCTCGCTCAACTCCGGCAGACCCATCGTCTGGGTTTATTCCGGCAATCCGCGCTACGCGCCCGTGCCCACCGCATGCGACTCCATCGTCGTTATTCGCGCCACCATCACGGCCCTTGCCGACGCGCCCGTCGAAGTGGTCCTCACCACCGGCTACCAGGAGGTACCCGCGGAGGTCGGCGCGCTTCCTGCGAATTTTCACCACGCCGCCTACCTGCCGGGCCGCGCCATGGCCGAGCGCAGCCAGTTGATGGTGCACCACGGCGGACACAGCTCCGTCATGCAATCGCTCGCCGCTGGCACCCCCGCCGTCATTATCCCCACCATCACAGAGCGCGAAAGCAACGCCCGCCGTCTCGTCGCACTCGGCGCGGGCGAAATCGTCCATCCCATGGATGGCCCCGACGGGGAAAAACAAATCGACATCCCCGACTTCACTGCCAAAATCCACCGCGTCCTGAACGAGCCCGAATACCGCGCCTCAGCCCGTCGCGTCGCCGACTCCATGCGCAATTTCGGCGGCGCCCAACTCGCCGCCACCCACATCGAGCAACTGGCAGTAACGCACGGAGCATCATGAAGCGTGCAGGATCGATGTTCGTTTTTCTGATTCTGCTTGCGGCGCAATGCCCCGCCCAGCAGTCCACCAAAGAGGAAGATACGGTCTGGGCGCGGGAGCAGGACTACTGGAGTGCCGTTCAAACCAACAATCTCCAGGACTATCGCGCATTGTGGCGCGACGATTTCCTCGGATGGCCATTCAGTAGCCCTGACCCGACGCGCAAAGCGCACATCACTGATTGGATTACCACCCACACCGCCAAGGGAGAGCACCTGAAGAGCCATTCATTGGAGCGTCTCAAGGTGCAGGTCTCTGGCGACTTGGCGACGACGACTTATCGCGCCCGCACGACCTGGGCGAGCAAGGAAGGCGCGGAGCAGCGCGGGGAGATGCGCATCCTGCACACTTGGCGGCGAGATCACGATGGAACGTGGCGAATCTTCTCCGGAATGAGTTCGCCGGTCGACGCCCAGGGAAAATGAGAAATCCCAGGTTTATCCTAAGAACCTGGGATCATTTGGCTGTCTTCAGTTCTGCTGAGGCGCGCTTCCGTTCGGATTGTCGTGCGGCCCGCCGTGCATCTGCGCCTCCATGTCATCGAGCTTCTTCTTCTGATCGTCCGTCAGAAATGCACGCATCTCTTTATCGGCTTTCATAAGCAGCGACCCCATGGCAGCGTGGCGCTGGTCCGGCGTCAGGGTCTGGTCGTCGTCGAGCTTCTGCGACCCGTCATGCATCTCCTGCAGGATAGGCCTGGCTTTGTCTTGTTGATCGGCGGTGAGCGCGAGCTTCTCACTCAGCACCTTCAGATGTTGTTCAACGGGAGCAACGGCTGCGGCATGCACGTCCGGGCCAGTGGTCTGTTGTGCCACCGTGCTCAACCCGAACATCAGCACGGTCCCTATTGCAAGCAAGCGAAGTCGGTTCATCGTCCCTCTCCTTTTTCCATCGAACATTTTCATCGGCGAACCGCGCGATTCAGCCTATGATTCGCACTGTAGCTTTGAAATGCAGCCGCGTCGAGAGCGGGACGGGCGTTATTGAACAAAGAGGCAGGCAATGTCCGGAAACGGATCAAAAAACGAGCGCACCAAAACGCGGGCACACACCGCACAGACAAAAGACGCGCATCCGCGGAAGCCAGATGCGCGGGTGCGGCGTACCCGCGATCAACTCGGCTACGCACTCATCGAGTTGATCCAGGAGAAGCCCATCAACGACGTCACGGTGCAGGACGTGCTGGACCGCGCACAGGTTGGCCGGTCAACGTTCTATCTCCACTACCGCGACAAGGACGATCTGCTTCTCAGTCAATTGGAGATGTTCCTCGAGATGATGAGCACCACGCTCAGCAAGCGCAAGGAAAAATCAAATCGCGTGGTGCCTGTGGAGGAGATGTTTGCGCACATTGGAAACCAAAACAAGCTCTATCGTGTACTGACCGACTCCGGCCATCTCAAGGACTTCTTCGATCTTGCCGAAGGCTACTTCGCCCGTGGTATCGAGCGGCGACTCAAGGAGTCTGGCCGCCTCGCGGATATTCCACAACGTGAACTGGCCGCACAGGCCTCAGCGTTATCTGGAAGCCTGCTGTCGCTGCTGCGCTGGTGGCTCGATCGGGGCGAGAAAGAGTCACCAGGCGCGATGGACAAGATGTTTCACAAGATGGTCTGGAACGGTATGCAGTAGCGGAGCTTTTGGGAGTGACCGCCGCCAAACATCTGCCTGTATTGGCGCATTCCGTTCTCTGTCAAATATCCCCCGAGCTATACTTCGCGCATGCGAGGCAAAGGTGGCTGTCTGGCCAGTTTGAGCGGTTGCCTGGTGAAGCTGGTGCTGTTTGCCATTGGCGCGACCGCACTCATGTGGGTAGTTATGGTGGCGTTGAACCCATGGGCGCTGCACATTGGTGGGCGCTCGACGCCGTTGCTCTACTGGCACGGGTCGGGCTCGGTGCAGGCCAAAGGCGGCAAGGCCTACCCGCTGTATGTGTCGTTCTGGCCGGGAAAGCCCTTGCGGCATAGCGGCGGACGGCGTGAGGGCAAGCTCTGGAGCGCCGACCTGAAAGGCACCGGCTGGCTGTGCATTGAGCCGGGATTGGTGCAGCAGTTGGATCTGAGTGGCACGATGTACGGCGGATACTTGAACAGCGACAATAGCCTCTTTGACTTCCGGCTTTTGGAGTGGCGAAGGCCATTCTCGATCAACTACCAAAACCAGGGCTTCTTTGATGTGGCAGGCAGTTGGCATGGGCAGCAACTCGTGATGGACCGCCCCAGCGAACAGGGAATCAAGTTCAAGTCTGGGCCATTTATCGATAACGCGACGGTGACGTTGCACTGGTCAAGTTATGGCGAGTTCGAAGGAGCATGCCGAAGCATGAGCAGCGCGGCGGGACAATAGTTGCCCGGCTGGGAAGAGCAGATGCTCCTTGCGAAATTCGAGTCATCGCGAATTAACGCCGTGATCCATCGAAATGACCGCTGGGCCGCAGCAGCGAAAGCGAGGCTCACATTTGTGAAGAGCCGATGAGGTACGGCGATGAAACAGTGATGGTGCCCGGCAGGCATCGGCCTATTCGAGTACAAGAAGCCCATCACATCCTGCGATATCCGGCGATGGGCAAAGCCCTTACGCTGTGCGGAACTTTGGCTTCATCACTTGCAAGAACGCTGCGCCGCCATAGACGACGACTGCAATCAGCAACAACGCTTTCATGCCAAAGATGAAGGACAGATTTTGAGCCAGGCCCCCGGCGACTGCGCCCAGCATGTTCGCTCCGAAGGCCTCGCTGCTGCCGCCTGCACCGCGAAACGTTTCGGTAAAAATCACACCCGCAAAGAAGAACGGCACGCAATAAGCCGCGCAAACCAATGTGCCTACCAGGCGGCCCGAGCCTGGAATACTGGCAAAGGGTATCAGGTAATTGGCCGCCAGCGCCGCGCAGAGGCAAGCGTAATAGACGCCGAGGCTCTGCGGACGCCGAGACTGCACATAGACGTTTGCGAAAAGAAGCACAGTGAGAATGCCGGTCAACGCAATGCAGTTCACCAGCCAGGTTGTGCCGAAGTACAAAGCAAGGCGGCTTACGAGTTGCGTTTCCATCAGCAGGAAGCCTGCGCCGAGCAAGAAGAACTGCCAGGTGCCCTTTTCTTTGGGCCTGAAAAACGGGCCGGCCATATAGAGCGCGAGAGCCAGGATAACCGCGGATACGGCGAAATACGCACGGGGAATGGAATGACCCCGGTTGTAAACGTAAGGCCAATCATCCGTAGTTGGGGGCGGGGCACCCTCAGAAGATAGTGGAAATGCCGGAGGATGGGCGTTGACGAACGAGGTCTGTTGCGCGCCCGCACTCTTCTCCCACAGAGAAGGGGAATCCGATTCGATGAATACGGTGCCATGCAACAGAGATTGGATTGACTCGCAGTAGTAGGTCAACGGCGGATGAGGGAATATATGGGACAGCATCACATAAAAACGCTGCCCTATCCACGTCCAGGGACTTCGCACCTCAAACTTCAGGACCAGAATTCCGTCTTTGTCGAGCAATTGTTTTGCGTCAAGAAACGACTGCTCGGTATAGACGTAGTTATCCACGCGCACATTGCTATAGCCGGAGAATTCAGTGTGCGAGTCGAGTAAGCCAAATATGATGACGTCGTACTTATCGTGGTTCTGACGCAGGAAGTTTCTGGCGTCGTTGGTAATGAGATGAACCTTTGGAGAGGAATAAGGGCGTTCCGGATGAAGGCGCGTACCCAAGGTGGAGATGACGGGATCAATTTCGACCGCGTCGATATGGGATGCGCCATGACGGAGCGCGGCGGCAATATCGTTCCCGGCTCCAGACCCGATAATCAGAACCCGATTTACGCTCTGCGCAAATTGGAAAGGGCTGTCATAGGAGCTGTCTTGATAGGAACCGGCAAGCGCGGGGTCATGAGCCAATGCAGTGGGGGTGAGATTGGCAATCGTCATGTACCCTTCGTTGTTGACGTTGATGGTGTATTCCTGATTGCCTGCGTCAGTGACTGAAAGCTTCTGGTAGGGAGACCAGTAAACCTTGGTGTCCTGGTCGGGCTTCAACGCAAGGAGGGTGACGCCCAGAAGTGCAACACCAACGAGCACATCGCGCCATGACGCGGGCTGCGCGAGCAAGATAAGTGCAAAGGCTACGACGAACCAGTACGTCGGGGACATCCAAAGGAAGGCAAGCATGGCAAGAAGCCAAATCCCAAGTACGCTTCCGACCAGGTTTACCGAATATGCCGAAACTGTATTGGGAATGGTTTCGAGGTAATACCCTACCCAACGTCCGAGAGGAATCATTGCGATGCAGATCAGCATCAGGAACATCGCCACGATTCCCAACGATGCTGCGTAAGCCTCGGAGAAGGTGCCGAGGGAAACTTTGTCGGCGCTGCTCCAGAGAGCGCCGTCGGAGGTATAGGAAAGCACGGCCGACACGGAACGCAGAAAATCGTGCCATGGGTTCACGCGCAGGCTGGCGGCAACCACGATCGTGGAGGTAGCCGCCAGAGAAAGTAGCAGACTGCCGCGTTTACGGGCATTGAAACAACCAACGCCGAAACCCAGGAAACAGGCGATTAGAGACAGGTTCTGGAAAAAGGCAAAGATCTTCACCTCGGTGCCGATCCACCGGATCAGTACGATTTCCAAATAGAGGGCTGCGGAACTGACGATGAGCAGGCGCCAAATTGACGCCGGTTGTGCAGTCTGATGGGCCGGCTGGATTGGCTCCAGCAAGGTCTTTGATGCCATTGAGATAACTCCTCGACGGGTTCCTTGTCTTCGGGGATGCTGAATCATAACTCGCTTTTGAGCTCTTCGCCCGCCCCCGCGATAGAGCATTTCTATGAAGCGGGACTGTCATCCATCTATGTCATTGATAACAAAAACCATAATCCTGTTACCATGGTGAATGCCGGCGAAGGTTTTGGCGCTCTTTGGGGAGGGGTTTTCGTCAGATGTGGTCCGTCTTCCCACCCCTGCAGCCCACCAGGAGCCTGGACCCGTTCGTGGGGTGCCCGACAGCCACGTAAGGATGGCGGGTGAGCGCGATCAAAGCCGCGATTCGTTAGCTCGTGCGAACGCGCTGCGGATTGCGTTCTGGATCACGCGATGAGGTACAAAGGCAAGAACAGCTCCTTCACGCCGCTTACCCCGCTGCTCTGGCCCAAGCTTCCGCTCGGGATGACAGGGGTGGATGAATTTGTACGTTCTCTGGTCTAAGAAGGAATATTCTTCGACTGCGCCCAGGACAGGCTTTGAGGCATCCGGCCATTTCGATGGTGCGGGGAGAGAGGTTTATCTGGTTTAGTATTGGCAGGCGCTCATACGCTGGATGTTCCGTTACCTGATAGAAAAAATGCGCCTGCGGGGTGTCCCATGCGGAAGAACAATGTCGCGATCATCGCACTAGCGTTACTCATCCCGGTTGCTATTCCGGGCACGACCTCTCAGGCACGAGCGCAGGCGGAGAAGGCTGCTTATCCGGCCATGGCTCCGGTCGATGCGTATTTGATGCCTGACGCGAATTCTGAAATTGCACTGGCACGCACTGGTGCGCCGGCTTCCATTTCAGACGGGGCCGAAGTGATGGTGCTTGGACGATCCGGATTTACGACTGCCGTGAAGGGCACCAATGGATTTCTATGTATCGTGGAACGGTCGTGGGGCGCGACCACCGATGCCCCGGAGTTCTGGAATCCCAAGATTCGCTCGCCAATCTGCTTTAATCCGGCGGCCGCCAGGTCGTTTGCGCAAATCTTTCTGATGAAAACCAGGCTGGTGCTTGCGGGAAAGTCGAAGGCACAGATTCTCGCAGAAACCTCGGCAGCGCTGGACAGCAAGAAACTACCCGCGCTGGAGCCAGGATCGATGTGCTACATGATGTCGAAACAGCAGTACCTGAACGACCGGGACGTGGCCTGGCATCCGCACCTGATGATGTTTGTTTCGGGTGACGCGGAGAAAAGCTGGGGAGCCGATGGGGAGGGTTCCCCGATTATCGCGGCGAATGACCCTGAAGAGCGAGCGACGATCATGATGGTCCCGGTTTGGAATTGGTCCGATGGGACGCCAGGGCCGTCGCTGGTGCACTGACAAAGACGAAGGGAAAAGCAGGTCCTTCGACTTCGATCAGGGTCGCTCAGAATGACGGTGGTGGCTGGGGTGAGTTCGTGCTTTCCCACCCTTGCTGCGCAAGGATGGGGCACCCAGATTCATTCAACCCAGATTCATTCAGATGGTCTGTGTGAGCTATCCGCACCCGGTGAGCGCCCATCAGCCTTTGGTTAGATAGTTATGGATCTCGAAGAATGTGACCTTTGGCGGTTGGGGGACGCCCACCTGTGCGGTGATTGGTCCAATCTTCGCTGCGCCGAAGTTTTCAAATTGATCCTTGCTCTCCCACACGTCGACTACGCGGATACCTGCATCGGTCTTGGTTACCCAATGAAACAGAGCGCCGGGTGCACCGGGACCTCCGGGACGAAATCCCATCTTCTGGATCACCTGGTCGTATTGCGCAAGGGTAGCTCCGGAAAATTCCTGCTGTACGCCGATTGCCATGTTCAGACCTCCTTTAATGACTGATCCAACAAGGTACAGCAACGCGACTTGAACTGGGAACAACTTACGAAGCAGGTTCCTCCGCTCCCCATTCCCCTTCGGCTTCCCTCAGGGTCAGGGTCGGTTGGAATGACAGTGCTTTTTATTCGTCGTCTTGCTGTTCTTCCTCTTGTGCCTGTTCTTCCGTTTCGTTCTGTTCTTCGGTTTCTGATTCGTTGGCTTCGCGCTCGGCTTCGAGGCGTTCTTCGAGTTCTTCGACATCGCTCTCCCACAATCCGAAGTCCGGGCAGAAGTTGCGACGACGGCAGTTGACGCAGTCGGCGGGAGGTTCGCAGATGGACTTCTCGGGCGCGAGCGTGTAGCCATCGGAGTCTTCGCAGGTTTCGCGGACGCTTTGGCTGGGCTTTTCATCGGATTCGCGGGCGAGTCGCGCAGCGATCTGAAGTCCGTAGAAGTAGACACCCGCATGGCGGCTTGAAGAGTACAGCACCGTTCTGCTGCACCTGCAGAACCAGGTGGAAACCGGCGAGCCGAGCCACAAGATCGTGAACCACTGCCTCACCTACCTCGAAAAGTTTTCGGCTCCTGTGGCGAAGATCGCTTAAGAGTCATCAGCGAAAGTGGACTTTCCGGTCTCGATGACAGGGGCTGGGGAAGGTTCGTGGTTTCCCACATTCATGGAGATGCCTGGGTTGAGCCACCCGCCGATTGCAACCGCGGTGTCATCCTGAGCGAAGCGGCTTGGGGCCCCGCGTCTTTTTGTGGGGTAAGCGGAGCGAAGGATCTGCTTATTCATTACACGCGCTGAGTCTCCAACTGCGGATACCATTGCTCACTTGAGTCTTCCCAGGTTGGATTCACGGCTTCGATCAAGGCGATCTTCCTGGCCCGCGTCCATCCCTTGATTTCCTTCTCGCGCTGGATCGCGGCGCTCACTTCGCTGAAACATTCAAACCAGACGAGACGGTTGCAGTTGTATCGCGCGGTGAATCCGGGATGCGTCTTCTGCTTGTGCTGGAAGACGCGGCGGCGCAGGTCGCTGGTCACGCCGACGTATATGGTTCTGCTTCTGCTGGCAATGATGTATGTGAAGTAGAGATGCTCACGCATTAGTGGAACGGTAACGAAACGGCGGGGGATGGGAAGTGTCTGCGGTCACGGACGTCTGCGAGAAGCAGATCCTTCGCTCCGCTTACCCCATGAACGCTGTGCGTTCACGGGGCCCCAAGCTGCTCCGCTCAGGATGACACGGGCTGGGGTCGGTTTGTGGTTTCCTAGGTCTCGAAAGCGAGCCCTTGGGCACTCGGCATTGCGTCCGTAACGACGGAATTTGTCAGAGATTTTCAGTAGAGGACGATGTCGTCCCCATCCAGCCACTCTGGAGCCTGGTGTGAGCTGGCGTCAGGATGGGATGACAAAATCCAACGAAAACGCGTCAAACCAATCTTGACCTCTATAAGGAGTTCATCTTGCTTCGCGGGCAGAGAGAAATCAAATTCGTCCTTCCCGATCGCATGGGCGATCGGCTGGCGAGATTTCCGAATCTTCTTGAAAGGGGCAACCGTCTCCGCAGAAATGTCTTTGCCATCGCGATTGCGGTAATGACGCTTTAACCATCTCTCTAACAATGAGAGCGTTCCCAGTTGGCGCACCTCGATCGTCCCATCCTTCCTTGGAACTGACTCTTCGAGAGGGATGTCGCCCTTGAAGAATTCTCTGTTGATATTGTCGGAGATCATCTTGTCGAGAAGGTGCACAAAGTTATGGAAGCAACCCTGCGTGGGTCGTAGCATAGAACAAAACTGGATGGGTCTCTTGTGGCTGTCGTAAGTTTCTTTGAATAGCGGCGGCTTACCGATTAGTTCACACAAGTTGTTGATTTCAATTTGTTCCTCAATGAACGCTATGTAGACGGAGTAGTGTTCAGGCCACGCTCCCCAAATCGATGCCCGCTCGTAATCACTATTGATAGTGCACTTTTCGTCTACTTCGTGCGCTTTCCAGTACATCTGATGCTCCGCCGACAGGTCAGAGAGGTATCGCAAAAAGACAGCCACCACTCTTTGCCGTTTTGAGTCGTACCCAATTCCAAAGGACTGAATCGTTATCTTGTCGCGTTCTCTCGTTTCTTCCGATTCGTACGCCTTGTTTCCTATGCTGATAGACCCGTTGCTGTCACCGAACCAACAGAGATAGCGGGGATCGCGAAAGTAGCGCTCCAAGACGGGCAGTTCGAAGAAAACAGGAAGTAGCTGCGGTTCGGCGATCGCTAGCCGCTTAGTGTAGGGTCGATCGTCAAAGGCGCTCCCTACGCTAGCTGCGGCGATCGTTGATGACGGGTAGACACAAATCCCGTCCGGCGATTCATTCTCCATTTGAGAGATCTGAAGTTCGACCGGAAGATCTTTCAGTCGTTTGATGTGCGGATTTACCCAGATGCTTTCGAAGGCTAATGTGACTTTGCCTTCCGCTATGAGCGGGGCAAGCCTTTGCTTTAGGATTTTCAGATCGAGCGTCGAAATACGGGCGAGACTCGATAGGGATATCCCGTTGAAGTCATGCGATCGAGCGAAACTCTCTCGGACAATTTCCGTTAAGCGATCGTTTGTGAGTTCTCGCTCCATCTCTTGGCTCGAGGAGATTCTTTGCTAAATCCAATTCGAAGAATGTCCTAGGCAGTAACTAGGGGCTTCATGGCCGGGTTCTTCGCAAACATTTGTTTTATGCCGCGGATGGCTTGTCTGGTGCGCTCTTCGTTTTCGATGAGGCTGAATCTTACGTGGCCGTCGCCGTAGTCGCCGAAGCCTATGCCGGGGCTCACGGCTACTTTGGCTTCGTTGAGCAGGAGCTTCGAAAATTCTAGCGAGCCCAGGTGCCGGTAGGCTTCGGGGATTTTGGCCCAGACGAACATCGTTGCCTTTGGTGAGGGAACGGGCCAGCCGGCGCGGTTCAGGCCTTCGATCAGGACGTCGCGGCGGCGGCGGTAGTTTTCGCGGATTTCGGCTACGCAGTCTTGCGGGCCTTCCAGAGCAAGTATCGAAGCGACCTGGATGGGCGTGAAGGTGCCGTAGTCGAAGTAGCTTTTCAGTCGGGCGAGGGCGTTGACGAGGACGGGGTTGCCGACCATGAATCCGACGCGCCAGCCGGGCATGTTGTAGCTCTTGGAGAGGGTGAAGAATTCGACGGCCACATCCTTCGCGCCGGGGACCTGGAGGACGCTGGGCGGCTTGTAGCCGTCGAAGCCGAGGTCGGCGTAGGCGAGGTCGTGGATGAGGTGGAATCCATATTGGCGGGCGAGTTCGACGAGGCGGGCCAGGAAGGGGAGTTCGACGCATTGGGTTGTCGGGTTCGAGGGGAAGTTGACGATGAGGGCCTTGGGGCGCGGCGTCATGCGGGGGATGATGGATTCGAGCTCGGCCAGGAATTGATCGCAGTCATGCACGGGGACGCTGACGACGTGGGCTCCGGCGATGACCGGGCCGTAGATGTGGATGGGGTAGCTGGGATTGGGGACGAGCACGGTGTCGCGCGAGTCGAGGATGGCCAGACACAAGTGGGCGATGCCTTCTTTCGAGCCGATGGTGACGATGGCTTCGGAGGCGGGGTCGAGATCGACGTCGTAGCGCGATTTGTACCAGTTGCAGATGGCCTTGCGGAGGCGCGGGATTCCTTTGGAGACGGAGTAGCGATGGGTGACGGGCTTCTGCGCCGCCTCGATCATCTTGTCGACGATGTGTTTGGGCGTGGGGCCGTCGGGGTTGCCCATACCGAAGTCGATGATGTCTTCGCCGCGGCGGCGGGCGTTAACTTTCATTTCGCCAGTGATGTTGAAGACATAGGGCGGGAGGCGCTGGATGCGGCTGAACTCTTCCATGGTGACTCCAGTGTAAGGCGAGTGGACAGTGAACAGTGATCAGTGGTCAGTGTCCGCTGTTACGGAGGGACCTGATGTGAAACGGTGAGGAAGGATTGGGATGAGGTGGGGCGGAGTTTAGGCGGCCGGAGCCGCAGCACGGGCCGCGATGGCGAGGGCGGCGAGATGGTGGGGGTGCGGCATGAGGAAATTATAGCGTGGCGGAGGAAGTGACAAGCAGCCCCCGGACGACTTTCTTGATCCGAGACGACCAGCGAAGGATTCCCAGCACCGCCATGATCGAGAAGCAAACTCCGAGATCTATCCGAGACCAGTCTCTCATATAGACAATCCTAAAAATATATCCAACGGTAAGGCCTAAATAGACAGAACATAAGACAAGAAACAAAATTGCCCTGTTCAGAGATTTGTCGATCTCTCTAGTCTCGGATATCTCGCTGGATAGTTCCATGGCGGCAAGTATAGCCCGATTTTTGCGGAGTCAGACGTAGAAGTTTGTGCTCTCCCACCCTTGCGACAAAAACAGAATCGTCGCAAGGATGGAGCACCCAAGGTTGTGGCTGAGAGCTGACAGCTAAGAGCTGACTTTGAGGACGACGCGGAATCTTGCTTTGCCGGACATCATGCGGTTGTAGGCTTCTTCAGCTTTTTCGAGGGGATAGGTTTCGATGATGGGCCTGACGCCGGTGAGGACGCTGAACTTGAGGGTGTCTTCGGAGTCCATGCCGGTGCCGGAGGGCCAGCCGGCGACGGTGCGGCGGCCGAGCAGCAGCGGGAACGGGCTGATGACGATAGGGCCGTCTTCGGGCGCGCCGACGACAATGAATTTGCCGGCGGGGGCGAGTCCGTCGATGACCCACTCGAGCGCCTTGGCGCTGGTGATGGTGGAGAGGATGATGTTGGCGCCGCCGATTTTCTGGAGTTCTTTGGCCGGGTCTTGCGTGGTGGTGTCGATGTAGATGTGTGCGCCGAGTTGCTTGGCGAGGGGAGCCTTGTCGTCTCCGCGGGCAACGGCGACGGTGCGGTAGCCGGCCTTGGCTGCGTACTGGATGGCGAGGTGGCCGAGGCCGCCAATGCCGACGATGGCGACAGTGTCGCCGGTGCGTGCGCCGGAGTTGCGCAGGGCGTTGAAGGTGGTAATGCCGGCGCAGAGCAGCGGGGCAGCATCGGCGTCGTTGATGCCCTCGGGGATGAAGGCGAGGGCGTTGGCGGGGGCGATCACGTAGTCGGCGTATCCGCCGTCGTAGTTGATGCCGCTGATGGGTTGGTTTTCGCAGAGGATGAAGTCGCCGCGGCGACAGGGCGGACAGTAGTTGCAGTGGCCTCCGTGCCAGCCGAGGCCGACGCGCTGGCCGGGCTTGAAAAGGGGGACGTCGGGGCCAACGGCATCGACGATGCCGGCGATCTCGTGGCCGGGGGCGCGGGGATATTGGATGCCGGGCCAATGGCCTTCTTTGGTGAGCGAGTCGCTATGGCAGACGCCGCAGGCGTGGACGCGAATGCGGACCTGGCCGGGACCGGGCTCGGGGAATTTTTTTTCTACGAGTTGGAACGCACCGCCGGCGGCGGGTACCTGCATGGAACGGCCTTTGACTGAGGGCATGGGGCGGTACTCTCCTGCGCCTTGGATGGGACGGCGATGGGGAAGATGCAAAAACTGATCTGAATCGCGACTTCAGGGCGCAGCGTTGACGGTAGTTTCAGCGTGGGCGAGGACGATGGAGGACTGTGCTGCGCCCTGATCGAAGTAGCGCGTGAAACGTTGCGGCTCGTCAGCCTTGTAGGGGGCAAGGTTGTGGGCCCAGCGGAAGCCGATGGGCTGGTACTGGAGTTCGGCGCTGACGTGGAAGGGGCCGCCGGTGGCGGGGATGTTGTATCGAGTGGTGGCGCTGCCGCCGATGAAGGCGGGATCCTTGAGCGCTTCGCCTTGAACGGCGATGTCGGGCGAGGCGGAGCTCTTGTCGAAGCCGGCGGGGAGGATGCGGTTGTCTTTGAGGTAGTGGGTGGTCGTAAGCAGCGCGGTGGTCACGTGATCCTGCGCATCGCCGAGGATGGGCTCGAAGATCTGGACCTGATCGGGTGCGGCGATGGTGGCGTAGTGAGGAGAGTAGCGCGTCGGATCGGCGTCATTGAGGTTGCCCGCGATAGAGCCGTCGGGGCTAAGATGGCCGGACTCGAAGACGATGTGGCTAGAGGCATCGGTAACGGTGACGTGGAGCCAGGCGCGCCGCGAGGGGAATGCGGTAGGAAGCTTGTGACCAGTGAGGTTCTGGACGGTGACGGCGAAGGAGAGGTGTCCGTTGGCGACGGACGGTGTGCTGAGGGTAAGGCGGGCGGCCTGCGACTGGAGGTAGGCGCGCGTCTCAGTCGACGCGGAGGTGAGTTCGGCGGGAGACGCGGTCACGGCAAGATCGTCGTGATGGGCAACCAGGAGATCCAGCATGACGAAGTTGGCGCCGGGAAAGGAGTGACGGCGGACGCCTTCGCGAGGTGGGCTGTTGAGTGTCGCGTCGGGCGCAGGGCCGGCGATGGCGGGCATGTGGCAGGACTGGCAGGTTTGCTTGTCGTGGTATTCGCTGTGTTGCCACTCGAGGTAGGGCATCTGCTCGGGGAAGCGGCCGGCGGGCTTTCCAGAAACGTCGAGCGTGGTGGTGTAGAGGGTGTGGCAGGAGCCGCAGAGGGCGGCCTGGCTGAGGTGATCGGACTGGGTGACGGTCAGGCCGGAGGCAAGAGTGTGCATGGAAATGGAGCGCGCGTCAGCCGCATAGGGACCGTAAAGCGGGCGGGGGTGCTGGGTGACGGAAGCGATGGTGAGATTGCCGTTGTAGGAGTCGGGCGTGCCCAGTCTCTGCGGTTCGGCCTGGTGGCAAACTGAGCAGGAGACACCGTCAGCGGCGGCTGCGGCGTCGTGCGCGTCATCGAGGGGAAGGTGAGAAAAGACAGCGGTATCGTGGCCGGCGGATTTGTCAATGAAGTTCTGCAATGGCATGTGGCACGTGGCGCACTCGTTCTCAATGGACGACGCGGCGGATGCGTGGTCCAGTGCCTCGCGTCTGACGCTAGCCTGCCAGTAAGGGTCGCGAGCGGAGTTGGCCATGATGCTGGCGCGCCATGGCGAGGCAATGGAAACGTCCTGACCTTTGGCGGTCTTGAGATTATTGTGGCAACCGAAACAGTGGCTGGAAGGCGGATAGGGAGGCTGTTGGGCGCGAAGAGTTGCGGGTGGCGCAATTACGAATGAAGCCCACGAGATCATGGAGAGCACCCCACACATCGAAACGCGACGAAACATTCCGTTTTCTCCCAGAGACGGCACAGGTGCGCGAGGTCCCTTGCACTGAGCATATCGAAGATGAGGGGTGATGCGGGGAGCGGCCGCGAACGCACCCGCAGCCGATGAGCGAGTTCTTCCGATAGAACAAATCGCTGACTTGGATTAGACTTGCTGCCATGCGCTGGCGGGTTGTCATGCGATCTTCGAATGTAGTTGCAGCTTCACTGGTGCTGTTGGCGTGTTGTGGGCTCGCCGCCGGAAAAAGCAAGAAAAAGATCCTGTTGCCGACAGATGTGCTGCAGGCCAGAACCGTGCTGGTGGTTATCGATCCCGATGCGGGAGTGGCACCAGATGCTCCCATCGCGAATCGCACCGCCCAGGAAGACGTGGAGAAGGCGCTGATGAGGTGGGGACGCTTTGAGTTGGCCACCGACGTCTCGACCGCCGACCTGGTCATCGAAGTTCGCAAAGGAAATGGGAAGATTGCCCAGTCGACGATTGGTGGACTGCCGACAAACAGTCGCCCGATAACCACTGAGACTACGGATTCGGGAGGCCGGGTTAGCGGAGGCACAATTTCGCCGATGGGGGGCAGCTCCCCGGCAGGAGCTCAGCGCCCCGATCCCTCGCCGCAGGTTGAGGTAGGCGCGGCGGACGATGTGTTTGCGGTGTATCGCGGAAAACGCGACAATGCCCTCGATGCCCCGGCAGTGTGGCGCTACACCGCGAAGGATGCGCTCAGCTCTCCGGGAGTTCCGGCCGTAGAGGCGTTCCACAAATTGATTGTGGAGGCGGAAAAGCAACAGGCATCGAATCCCTGATTTCCGGATTCGCCACATCACAGGCTGTTCGAGGCGCGCCTTTATATACTCGAAGCTAGCATGAGTACGTTTCTTCCTGTAGATGAACAGATGGATCTGCTGCAGAAGGGTGCGGCGGAGATTATTCGCGTGTCGGATTTGCGCGAGCGCCTTGAGGAGAGCCGCAAGAGCGGGCGGCCGCTGCGCGTGAAGGCGGGGTTCGATCCGACCGCGCCGGACCTGCACCTCGGCCACACAGTGCTACTGCGCAAACTCAGGCATTTTCAGCAGCTTGGGCACACGGTGATTTTTCTCGTGGGTGATTTCACCTCGTTGATCGGCGACCCGTCAGGGAAGAACGTGACTCGCAAGGCGCTGAGCCGGGAGCAGATTGACGAATACGCGCAGACCTACCAGCAGCAGGTCTTCAAGGTTCTCGACGAGAAGGTGACCGAAGTCCGCTATAACTCGGAGTGGCTGGGAAAGCTTGGCTACGAGCAGACCATCCGCCTCGCGTCCCATTTCACGGTTTCGCAAATGCTCGAGCGCGACGAGTTCCACAAACGCTTCCAGGCCGAGCAGCCCATCAGCCTTCACGAACTGCTCTATCCGCTCATGCAGGCCTATGACTCCGTGGCTCTCGAGTGCGACGTCGAACTTGGCGGCACCGACCAGCGCTTTAACCTCGGTGCCGGCCGCGAGCTGCAGCGCCATTACGGCCAGAAGCCCCAGATCATTCTTATGACCCCCGTCATTGAGGGCCTCGATGGCGTGCAAAAGATGTCCAAATCGCTGAATAATGCGATCGGCATCAATGAGCCGGCGGCGGAGATGTATGGGAAGTTGATGTCAATTTCCGATGATCTGATGTGGAAGTACTGGGTATTTCTCACGGACCTGCGCCAGTCTGAGGTAGATGCATTGCGGGCGGAAGTGGCGGCGGGTGCTGTTCATCCGATGGACGTGAAGAAGCGACTGGCGCGGACGATTACGGCTGGATTTCATGGGGAAGTTGCCGCTGAGCATGCGGACGAGAACTGGGCGCGAATGTTCCAGCAGAAAGAGACGGCAGAGGATCTGGAAGAAGTTCACATCGCCTATGCAGATTTGGTGAACCCGTCGTGCCCACCAGGAGAGTTGCAGATTCGCGTTTCGAAGCTGCTGTTGCAGATGGGACTCGCGGCAAGCGGGGCCGAGGCGAGCCGCAAGCTGGCTGAGAAAGCCGTGAAGATCGACGGCGAAGTGGTGGCGAACGCAGCGATTCCGCTTGATACGCTGCCAGTGCGTCTCGTGGTGCGGTTGGGTAAGCGCGCCAAGGTTGCGGTCGTCGGCGCGGTTGGCGAAGGCGTTTAGACGCGCGCGGCGGTTCGGGTCGTGTCATGGGCCCATTTGTATCGTTCTGTTTTGAACTTTTGTAAGTTTCTGGTTGGGTGGTCACTCGACCACGAACTTTCAGAATTCAGCATCCGAACCAATATCCGCCGCTCTAAGACGAAAACAGCTGCAGGAGATTTGTGATCGTCAGCAGTTTCTTTACGCGAGGCGTGAGGTTCACCAACTCCAGCAGGCAGAGTCCTCGGCTTAGCTGGGAGACTTTGAGACCTACAATCGCCCCCAGGCCGGAGCTGTCCAGATACTCGAGATCCGTGAAATCGAGCACGATGCGGCGCCCCCCGGCCTGAATCAGCGGTTGTACGAGCTTGCGGATCTCATCCGTGTTTTCGCTGATTAATCTGCCCTGGCACTTGATGGTCGTGGTTGGAAAATCCCGCTCATCCTTGGTTTCTTCAATCTGGTAATGGAAAGCAGTGCCGGGTGCAGTAGACATTTATTCTCCTCGGTTCAATACCGGCCAATTCTAGCTTCCTGTGGTCGAAGAATCGGTTAATTTCTGGTTACTCGGTTGTTCTTGCCGTTGGACTTAATCCTTAGTGAGCGGAAATCGCTCTGGTCACCTTTCGATTTTTGTTGCAAATTCCAGGCTCATTTGGGTCGACTCGGAAGGCGGCCAGGAAATCGCTGAGCCGTTGCATCGGTATGAGCGTTCTATCTTGGAAGTAGCGTCTAAAAGCGGAAGAGATACGAGACCTTTACGAAGATCTGCTTGCCAGTATTCAGATAATCGATTGAGGTGGGTGGCACGGGGTAGCTCGGATTGCATGCCCCGCTGGGCTCGCGGTTGCAGAGCGATCTGTCGAGATTCTGAATGTTGTTGTTGTATCCGACGTAGACCACCGTCCCGGGATGAGGAAGCCAGGTGAACAGGGCCTGTGTCTGGATCTGTTTTGTCCGCAGCAGAGAGGTTTCAGCAGGATTCGCCAGCGTCGAGTCGTACTCGGCGATGACGCGAGCCGAGATAGAACGAGTGAACTGATAGTTGATCTTGGTGCGAAGGACCTGGTTTTCGTAGACAAATGCGCCATCGGCAACCGAATGATCGCGGTCGAGCAGGTAGGTATTGTCTGCCGTGAGGCGCCTGACGGGCTGGAGTGTGATGAGTGCCTGGACCAGGTCGGCGTTCAGCAATGAAGGAACTCCTCCCGCTACCGGGTTGTAGTTCACGTTGCCTGAGCGCAATGCGATGATGGTGAAATTCGACTGCGCGTAAGGTGCACCTCGAACCGCGATTCCGCCGAAGTTTTCAGTGAAATTCACGTTGTGGGTGAGCGGGTAGCCGTCCTGCGGGCCGACAGTATCAGAATTCTGGCCGACCTGGGGCGCGATGATGAACTGGCGCGCAAGCGACATGTAGGGAGAAAACGTGGAGTAGTGATAAAGGCGGTTGCCCTGGTGGTCCCATCCGACAAGCGAAAACCCGTCGAGACCGAAGCTCTGAATTGAACTCTTCTTCGGATACCAGACGTATGTGACGTGAGTTTGATTGCTGTAGAGGTCGGTGGTTGGAATAAACCCAAGCTGCGTTTGGAAGCCGGTACTGTAGTCCTTGTTTATGCTGTCGAGGATGAAGGAGTGTCCGGCGCGCTGAATTTCCAGATAGCTGGCAGGCCCGGCAGAATACGCAGGCGGGTTTGCGGGGTCATTGGGGCCCATGGTGGAGCTTTCGACCATTTGCCCGAGCGCCGTCCAGTTCTTCGTCAGATGCGCGGTGAAGTCAAGGCCGCCGACGCGATTCCAACCGCCTCCGAATTCCTGATCGGTGTAGATGAGCCCAACGCTCGAATTCTTTCCCAGATCCTCAGAGACGCGGCCTACGAAGTATTTGGCTCGCTCAAGATAAAGCGGATCGCCCGGAGCATAGGTTTCGCCTGGTTCGCGATCGTCAATGGCGAAGAAGCCGAGATTTGTAGCGCCAATCTTTCCTGTCAGGCGAATGCCGTATTCGGGGTGCACGATATTGCGCGTGTAGACGAGGTCGATCGGCGTGCTGAAGTAGTTGGCATTCTCCAGAAAGAACGGCCTGAGTTCGGGGAAGTAAACCGGGTAACGCTGGTTAACGGTGAACTGCGGCTGATCCGATTCCACGTCGCTGAAATCGGGATTGATGGTTCCATCGAGCACCACACTGTCTTTGATGATGAACTTAGCTTCGCCCCCGCCGGTGCCTTCAAGGCCTCGAATGCTCCAGTACGGATTCAGAGGATCGATATTGATCAGCTCACGTTCATTCTGGCCGAGCGCGTAGGGATTGAGTTGCAGGTTATGGGATCCGGTGACGCCTTCGATACCGTGCATGGTAGCTTCCTGGCTGAGCACGCCCGAGATGCTGGTGGAAACGCGCGGCCAGAAATCAACCTCGCTGTTGCGCGGCAGGGTGCGGGAGAAGACCACACCCCAGTCGGATGCGACGCTGCGAAAACGAAGGCTGCGGAAAGGAATGGCAATCAGGGCTATCCAGCCACTCGAAGTTATGCGTGCCTCGGAGTCCCATACCTGGTCGTAGCTGTAGTCGGTGTCACTGGTATAGTCCACGCTCGACGAATCAGTCCAGGCGGCATCGGCCTGCACGCCCGCCGGATTGACGGAAAAGAGCACTCCCTTGCGGCGGTCCTGGAAGGGATCGAGGAGCACGGAGACGGTGTCGTCACCAGTGATGTTTTCACGGCGGGAAAGATGACTGCGAATCGCGCTGGGGCGGTCATCGTGACAGATGAACACGAAGTAGAGTGTGGACTTGGTGTGGGCGATCCAGACTTCGGTCTGCTGGGTGGCAGGTTCGCCGTCGTTCGGTGAGTTTTGAATGAAGCCTGAAACCTTCACCAACAGGTCTTTCAGTGCCGGCCGCGGCTCCATCGAAGAGAAATCAGAAAGACGCAGCGGTTCAGTGAGGAGCGGAACCTTGAAATCGGTGGGTGGAGCTTCCTTGGGAATCTGGGGAGAGAGAGCGGTCGGTTTACCGTTTTGAGCAACGGAGCATCGCTCGCCGATAAGGAGTACGCACAGAAGTAATCCAAGAAGGAGTGCCCTGGAGCGTCTGCAGTACCTATCGCGCTGTGTTACGTCCCGAGAAAAGCCATATCTGGATGGCTCTTTGACAAGGATCATTCAAGAGTCCCGGATAATGCGTGCTGCACGGATGCTTCGAGATCACACGAAAGTGTTATATGGCGCCCCTGCGTTTTTCCTTTGTGACGACTGCTTGTTTTTGGCCGATAATCCACGGGGTTTGGAACGACGTCAAATCGGAAATGTGCCTGAAATTCAGGCAATCGGACAAGTGCACAAATGAGTCAGGTAAATTCATGCGTATTATATATTTATTCCACCTGATCACTTCGCTTGCTTGCATCGAGTTATGGGGAACCATGTTTGGCATCGCACGAACGGCCCGTGGTTTGACTTGAGAGCGAGAACGGGGGGAATCGGGTTCGAGACGAGGCCGTCACGCCGCTCAACCCACGCCGCATCTAACGCAAAGGGTGCGATCACGTGATTACGGTGGTGCTTGCAGCTGGTGACGATTTGCTCGGTTTTTCCTCCAGTGAGTTGGGGTCAAGTCATTGAAAACAAGTTCACGAGCTATACAATTCGAGCACGCTAGCTTTTCAGAACGGCAATCCTCAATGTCCGATAAGCCCACTTTAGAGAGCCGGAGTTTCCTTGAGCAGGCTACGGTGGGCATTGTTCACGCCACCCCTGAGGGCCATATTCTCCGCTGTAACGCCGAGTTTGCCGAGACCATCGGCTATCCGCGCGAAGAAGTCCGCGGCTTGATGATCCAGGAAATCACGCCGGACGAGGACGGAGCGCAGTGCCTTTCATCCTTCCAGAAGCTGTGGACCGGGGCTAGCGATGCCCTGAGCCTTGAGATCCGACTGATACGCAAAGACGGAACCCTGACGCGGGCAAAGCTGACTGTATCTCTTCTACGAGATCGCGAGGGCTGGCCTTCACACTTGCTTGCGCACGTCGAAGCCATCCATGACCACAAGAGCGGCGAGAGCGCACAGGCCGTGCCCGCACAAGACGCCGCGCCAGCGAAGGTAGACCGCTTTCGAAGTCTGTTCGAGACGAGTCCGGATGGGGTCCTGATTGCCCGAGCCGAGGACGGCAAGATTGTGGAGGTCAATCCAGCTTTGCTGGAAATCTTGCAATTCAGCCGCGAAGAGGTGATTGGCAATACGTCTCTCGAACTGGACATTTGGGCGGATGAGAGCGACAGCCTTCGGGTTGCCGAGGCACTGCACGAAAGAGGAGGCTGCCGCGATCTGGAGGTCCGGCTGCGACGGAAGAATGGCGAGGTCTTCTGGGGACAGCTTTCAGCTTCCTACGCTGATTTCGACGGGGAATCCTGCGTTATCTCCTACCTCCGAGACGTCTCGGAGGCCAAGGCGGACGAGGAGAAGATTCGCAACCTAGCGTTCTACGACACGCTGACGGGATTGCCGAATCGCCGTCTGCTATGGGAGCGACTGCGCCAGGCGCTCATCTCGAGCATACGAAGCGGGAGCAAGCATGCACTGCTGTTTGTCGACCTGGACGGTTTCAAATCACTGAACGACACGCTCGGCCATCACATCGGCGACCTGCTGCTGCAGGAGACGGCGCGCCGGATTGCCGGTTGCGTTCGCGAAGTGGATACGGTCGCGCGGCTGGGCGGCGACGAGTTTGTCATCATCCTCGAAGACCTGAGCCAGATAGCGGAGATTGCCGCCGCGCAGGCGCGCACCGTGGGTGGAAAGATTCTGGCTGCCATCGACCAGCCGTTTTTGCTCGAGGGGCGCGAGTGCCATACCACGTCAAGCATGGGGATAACGGTCTTCGGTAACCAGAACGAGAGCACCAACGAGGTGCTGCAGCAGGCCGATATCGCGATGTACCAGGCCAAGGCGGCGGGACGGAACGCGATGTTCTTCTTCGCGCCCGCGTTGCAGGCATCTGTGAACGCGCGCGTCGCTCTCGAGAGGGACCTGAGAGCGGCAATCCGCGACAATCAGTTTTCGCTGTATTACCAGCCGCAGTTGGATCGTGGTCTGTTGACGGGCGCCGAAGCGCTGATTCGCTGGAACCACCCCACGCGGGGTATTGTGACGCCGCAGGATTTTGTTCCCCTGGCGGAAGAGACAGGGCTGATCTTTCCGATGGGCACCTGGGTGATGGAAACCGCGTGCCTGCAGATTGCAGCGTGGGCAGGCCGCAAAGAGGGTGCGCATCTATCGGTCGCGGTGAATGTGAGCGCGCGGGAGTTCCGGCAGCCCAAGTTCGTGGATCACGTGTTGGGCGCCCTAGAAAGAACCGGCGCCAATCCCGAGAACTTGAAGATTGAACTCAGCGAAAGCATGTTCGGCGAAAATGTCGAGGATGTGATCACCCGGATGAGCAAGCTGAAAGCCCATGGGGTGAGATTCTCGCTGGAGGATTTCGGTACCGGCTACTCGTCGATGACCTATCTGAAGCGCCTGCCGCTGGACCAGATCAAGATCGATCGCACGTTCGTGAACGACATCCTGAAGGATCCGATCAGCGGAGCGGTGGCGCAGGCCATTATTTCGTTTGGCAAGGCCATGGGCCTGTCGGTTATAGCGGAAGGCGTCGAAACCGAGGAGCAGCGCGCGTTCCTGGCGAGGCTGGGGTGCCATTCATTCCAGGGATATCTCTTCAGCCACCCATTGCCTCTCGGCGAATTCTACGAGAGCTAAGCGGCACAGGAAGCAACCGCTTCATCCTCCGACTGGTACACGCCGAAGAGCGAGAGAATTCCAACCATCTTGAGAGTTTTGGCGACAAAAGGCGCGGGGTTGACAAGTTTGACCGTGCCACCGATCTTGTTGGCCTGCCGCAGGGCGTTGACGAGGGAACCGATACCGGACGAGTCAATGTAGGGCAGGGCCTCGAGGTCGAGAACCAGGAAGAGGTGTCCGCTGGCAAGGGTCTTCTGAAACGCATTTTCAAACTGGGCGACAGCTTCTCCGCTAATCAGTCTGCCCTTCAATTTCAAGACGCAAACGGCGCCAGATTCCTTGATATCCAGGTCCACGATACCTATCTTTCAAGCGAGATTTCGCTTTACATCGAGAGTTGACGCTTGTTAATCTCCAAGCCTCAACTACCAGAGAATTAATGCCATCTCCCCTATTGTCAAGCTAACTTTTGCCGAAGGTCCCGGGACCGGATGATCTCACCAGTAAACGAGGCCGCTCTTGAAGTCGGCGCGATGCTGCTTTCCACGCCCGATGCCGCTTCGCGCGCCTCGATCATCGCCTCGGTGATCGTGACGCAGCTGCCGAACTGCGCGTGTGCGGTTCATCGGTTCATCCATCAAGATGTCGAAAACGCGTGGACCGTGATCGGTCTGGCTGGAGATATTTCCCTGGAGCCGACGAGCGCTGGATCGGGAAACCGGCTGATGGCGCCGCTGTTGCTTGAATCGCCGGAGACGCTGATCTATTCCAGCGCGGATATCCTGCGCGAAGACTATTCGCATCTGCGCATCGCGCGATCTGTTTCGTCCATTGCGTACGTACCACTTCTTCAGGGCGACGAATTGGCCGGAGCCGTGGAGATTCTATTCTTCTCGGGAACTCCCAGGCTCCAGGATCTGGAAATGATTGCGCCGGTTATTCAACTCGCGCCTCCGGCAATTCTGGCAGCGGAAGGAGCCGAGGCGCAGCGCCAGGATCTGCTCGATTCCATCCACCGGATGTCGCAGCTCTACGACCTGGAAAAGTCCCTGAACGCAACTCTCGAATTTGACGCGGTTACGGCACTGATCCCGGTGAAAGCCGCAGCGATTTTGCCATGTCAGGCCATTCACCTGTGGATGTTTGACGGAGAGATTCTGCGGCTGGTTTCGACGCACGGCAGCGACGCCACCATTGAAGTTGGCATGACGCAATCGCCGGGCGAAGGCTACGTAGCGGACATGGCCGAAGAGGGCGAAGCCCTGCTGATTGGCGATGCCGACGACGAACGGCTGGCCGTGCGCAATCGACCCGTGGATTCAGACTCACGTGCAGCCCTTGTGACCAATGCGCTTCTTGTTCCGTTGATGCAGGACGATGCTGAGATCGGAGTGCTGGAAGCCATCAACAAAGAAGATGGCGTGTTCGACGACGATGATCAGTTCCTGATGATGTCGATGGCGGAGACGATCGCCAACGCGCTCAAGAATGCGAGCCTGATGCTTGCCGAGCGGAAGCTGGAGATCTTGAAGGCGCTGGTGCATGTGAGCGCCGAGATTACCTCGACACTGCGCCTCGATCGCCTGCTGGGAATTATCGTCAACAGCCCACAACATGTTCTCCCCTACGAACGCTGCGCGATTGCACTCGATCAGCGCGGGAAGCTGCAACTGAAGGCGGTGTCGGGCTTGGCAGCGCTTCCGCTGGGCGACATTACGGTGGAGCGGCTGAATCAGTTGATGCGGTGGCTCTCGACGCAAACCGAGCTTGTGCACCTGCGCCAGTTTGACAATGCAGATCAAGAAATGCAGAACGAGATTCCGAAGCCAGTTGGAGAGTACTTTGCCGCAACCGGATTTCGGGCGCTGTATGCCTTACCGCTAAGCGACGATCAGGGCCGCGTGGGCGTGCTGACATATGAGAGCTGCGCCCCTGAGTTTCTTGATATCCCGCACATCGAGATGATCAAGATTCTCGGGGGCCAGGCTACGGTTGCCATTCGCAATGCGATGCTCTATCGCGATGTGCCGTTGATCAGCCTGATCGAGCCCCTGGTGAGGAAGAAGCAGGCGCTGCTGAGCAATCGGCGGTCCCGCTGGATGACCTTCGGCGCCTTGTCTGTGTGTGCGCTGCTTCTGTGCTTTTTCCCGCTGCCGATGCGCATTGCTGGAGACGCCGTGGTGGCGCCGCAGCACCTCGTGACCATTGCCGCACCCGTAGATGGCAACGTCACATCAGTTTCCGCGCACGAAGGGCAGCGCGTGACAAGGGGCGATGTGCTGGGCGCCATGAATGACTGGCAATGGCGCGCCGATCTTGCATCGACAGAGGCGAAGTACCAGCAGGCGATGCTGGTGATGCAGAACGATCTTGCGCGCGGTTCGGCACAATCGGGCGCCGACCGCGAACAGGCGGAGTTTTTGCACACGGAACTCGAGCGTGCGCGGTCCCGCGTCGATGACGCGAAACTGCGTTCGCCAATTGACGGCATCATGGTGACGCCGGATCTGCAAAACGTGGCAGGCAAGCACCTGGATGCGGGAACCGCCTTCGCGCAAGTTCTGGATCTTTCCTCTGCGCTGGTGCAGATTTCAATTCCCGAGCGGGATACGGTGTTGATGAGCCCCGGCGAGCATGTTGCCATCAAGCTCGACAGTTATCCTCAACGGACGTGGCGCGGACCGGTGTCGGTAGTGAGTCCGGAGGCGAAGGCAGGAGATGGCGATCGCACCTTTACGGTTGAGGTGCCGCTCTCGAATGCGGACGCAAGCTTGCGTGCTGGGATGACCGGCCGGGCGAAGATTTCCTTGGGCTGGAAGCCTGCCGGATATGTATTGCTACGACGTCCGGCACTGTGGGTCTGGCAGACACTTTGGAATTGGATTGGGTGGTAACGGTATGACAAGCGCATTTCGCTGCCTGATTCGATCGTATTGCTCGGTCGCGATCACGACTGCCTCGATCACGTTGGTCTGCGCTGGTTGCGATTCACATCCTGCGGCGGTGGATGCCAGCGCAGCCGCGTTCACAGCGAGTGCTCCGGCGCCGAAAGCTGCACCGGAGAAGGGAACTGTTCCCGTTGCGGAGACTGGAGACCCGAAATCATTTTCGACCAGCGGTCCGTTGGTCGCTGAACAGCAGGCAGACATTGCCGCGGAACGAAACGGCCGGATTGTGAGCATCGAGGTTCGCATTGGAGACCACGTGCGGAAGGGGCAGCTCCTTGCTCAGCTTGACGATCGCACACTGCGCTCGGCGTGTGACTCGCAGAAGGCGCGGATGGCGTCGGCACAGGCGCAGCTGCACGAATGGGAGGCTGAGCAGCTTACGGCAGAATCTGATCTGCGGCGAGCCGATGCCATGCGCGCTAACAAGATCATCAGCGAGGAAAACTGGGAGCACGCGAAATATCGGGTTGATGAAACCGTCGCAGAAGTCGCTCGCTTCCGCGAAGAGGCTGCGGCGGCAGATGCGGACTTAAGCACGGCTAACCTGCAACTGGAGCAATCGCGCGTAGTGGCGCCGTTTGCAGGCGTGGTGGGCCGCAGCACGGTGCGGCCAGCGCAGGAAGTGAAGCCGGGGGATGTGCTCTTCTGGATCACTGCTGAAGCCCCCCTGCAGGTTCTGTTCACAGTGCCGGAGACAGCAATGGGTGCTTTCATCGCGGGAAAGCCGCTGGAACTGACGACCGCCGATTATCCCGGGCTGCATCAACAGGGGCGCATTGTTCGGGTAAGCCCGGTGGTTGACCCGGCCAGCGGCAGCATCCAGGTGATCGGCGGGGTAGTTCATCCTTCGCCGCTGCTCAAGCCGGGAATGACCATGCAGGTGCGACTGGCGCCATGAATCTTGTCGAAGCACTCGATGCGGCACTTCCCGAGATCCCGCAGGAGCGACTGTCACGCAGCCGCCCGCTGCAACTGGACCCGGACTTGATCACTCACGAGACGATCCTCGACGGCGAACCAGTGATCGGAGTTCTACAGCGGGGGAAAAACAGCTATTACCGGTTTAGCCCATCGGAGTGGGAGCTGGCGCGAATGTTCGATGGCCAGAGGTCATACGAAGAGGTCGCTGAGATTTATTCGAGTCATATCGGGAGTTCCGTCGGAGCCGAACAGATTCGGCAGTTTGCGGAACAGTTGGATACTGCAGGCCTCTCGTATGAGACGCACCAGGAAAAGAACCTGGCCATGCGCGACAAACTCCTGGCCCAGCGCGGAAGGCGCATGGAATCAAAGATCAACTTGGCGCATATCAGTTTTTCCGCCTGGGATCCGGATCGCTATTTTGACTGGCTTGATGGTATCGCGGGCAACTTCATTTACAGCCGCTGGTGCGTGCTTTCTGCCCTGCTTCTGTTTGCATTTGAAACCGTTGTGGTGGTCAACAATTGGCATTCCATCGCGCCGGATACAGCGTTGTTCTTCAGCTTCGGACAAAAGAGCCTTGTCGAATTTGCGCGGTTCTGGATTCTGATCCTGATTGTCGGGTTTCTGCATGAAACTGCACATGGACTTACCTGCAAGCACTATGGCGGGCAGGTCCACAGCATGGGGCTGATGTTCCTGTATCTCGCACCCTGCTTCTTTGTGGATGTGACGGAAAGCTGGGTCTCCGCGACGAAGGTGCAGCGGCTGGCAACCATCATTGCCGGGATCTGGATTGAGCTGGTGGTATGCGCGGTTGCGATGATGTTCTGGCTACAAGCTCCCGCGGGGGGATGGTTCCACAGTTTCATGTATGAGTTCATTCTGCTGACGGGATTCGCAGCTGTCGTGATCAATCTCAATCCGCTGATCAAGTTAGATGGCTATTATCTTTTGACCGAGATTATCGAGATCCCGGAGCTTAAGGAACGATCCACAGCATTCTTGTCGGCCTGGGTGCAGGCCAGAGTACTGAGGCTGCCGGTCGAGGTACCGATCGTGCCGCGCCGTCGCGTCGCCCTCTTTGCGATCTACTGCATCGCATCCGGGATATACAGCTATGGGCTGCTTTTTTTTGTTGTTCGTTTTTCGTACAACCTCGGGACGCGATGGTTCGCGGAATGGGCTATTTTTCCGTCACTCGCCCTTGCTTTTGTGTTGTATCGTTCCCGTTTGCGCTCGCTGCGTCGTGTGCTGACGGAATGCTGGGAACGGAACATCCAATCACGTTTCCGGTGGCGTTCTGTGTATGCCCTGGTTGTGCTCGGGATGATTGCCCTGTTGTTTGTTCCCCTGTGGCGCGACCGGGAAGACGCGTTCTTTGTCATTGAGCCTTTGGAATCGCACACAGTTTGCGCAGCGGTGCCGGGCCGGATTGACGGCGTACTTGTGGAGGAGGGCCAGAAAGTTCATGCCGGAGAAGCCCTGCTCCACATGACGAGTTCTGTGGCGGCAGCAATGGGCTCCGCTGCGCTTGCTGAAACCAGGAACGCTCGATTCAAGACATTTGACTCGCAGATTCAGGGGCAAAGCATCGGAACTGCGGCCGCTCAGCAGGTGGCAGCGCGGCGGATGACGGGCCTTGCGAATGAGGCGCAATCGTCGCTTGAACTCACTTCCCCCGCTGATGGAACGGTCGTGAGCGAGAATCCCGCAATGCTTCTGGATCAGAATGTTGGTAACGGTCAACCGCTACTTCGAATCGCCGATGAAGCAAGAATGGTTCGCGTGTTCGTCCCGGCTCCCGCACTCAATCGGATTTCTCCGAATTCAGAAGTGGCGCTCGCGCTTCCTGGTCAGTTTTCGCTGCTTCGTTTGAAGCTGCCAATGCCGGCAGGGGAGCCGTTTACGCTCCCTGCCGGCCTGATGGCAGCTGAGAAATACCAAGGCATTAAGCTTCCCATCTTTTACAACTCGCTGATTCCGATGCCAGCGACGGGAGGGAATCCCAAGTACGGTCTTTCGGGGAGGGCCATGATTTTTGGGGTCCGTCGGAGTCTAGCTGGACGTGTAGCAACTGCACTTGCGAACCTGGTCAAAGCTCACGTCTGGTGATGAAGCAAAAACGGCAACCGAGTTGAATCAGTTGCCGTTTTGTTTCCAGGGGAGCGATAGCTTCGACGTCTTTCAAGACCCGACCGTTCCGGGTGGTCGTGGACGTCAATTTTCGCCTCGTCGCAACGACGAGAAGCCTACTGCGCGCGGAAGGCCGTTCTAAAGGTGGTCTTCATGGCGGTCACCTGCCGGGATGCGGTCGCGAGCTTCGCTGCTGCCACAGGGCCGCTCGCCTTGGGGCTCGACTTCTTGTTTGACTTCTTGGAAGGGCTATTGCTGATCAGAGACTTTTTTGTGATTGCCATTGTCGATTCTCCCAGGATTTGGATTTGAACTTCTTTACACCGTTCAAGAGTGCATGCTGTGTGCCAAACTACGATCTGTTTCCACTATTCTTGTAAGCCTCTTAAGACGTTCAACTTAGAGGAGATCAGAGGGATTCGAGGTACGACCGGCAAATCTGTTTTTGAGGTCAAGAATTAAACTTTCACCGGTGAATTTTTGACCTCGTTGAGAATTAGAGGGAGTATTTGCGGCAAAGGTACTTCATTTTCTGGACATCGACGTTGAGCAGGCGAGCTGCGGCAGTCTTGCTTCCATCTCCGCGACGAAGTGCCGTGGTGAGCAAGGCAATCTCGAGCTGACGGACTTGACCGTCGAAATCTGTGCCACCGTCCGGAAGAAGAATCGCTTCGCTGGCGGTCAGGCTTTGCTCCAGAACTCGGGGCGGAAGGTCGGCTGGACCGATCTCCTGGTGCCGCGTGGTGATGATCAGCCGCTGAACGAGGTTTTCCAGTTCGCGGACATTGCCTGGCCACGTGTGCTCCTCCAACGCGCTCAGGGCGTCGGCGCTGATCTGCTTGACGGGCATTCCGTTAGCTGTGCAGTGGATCTGGAGGAAGTGCTCGCAAAGCAGAGAGACATCGCCAACGCGCTCGCGAAGCGGGGGAAGCTGAATGGGAATCACGTGGATGCGGTAGTAGAGGTCTTCGCGGAATTTGCCGGTGCGGGCCATCTCTTCAAGCGGCTCGTTGGTCGCGCAGATCAGCCGGAAGTCGATTTTGCGAAGCGTACGACCGCCCAGCCGCTGTACGTGATGATCTTCGAGAACGCGAAGCAGCTTGGTTTGCAGGGGTAGCGTGAGTGTCGCGATTTCATCCAGGAACAGTGTGCCGCCATCGGCCAGTTCGATGTGTCCGGGGCGGGATTCTGTGGCGCCGGTAAAGGCGCCTCGTTCGCTACCGAAGAGTTCCGATTCGATGAGATTCTCGGGAAGCGCAGCACAATTAAGCCGGATGAAAGGCTTGTTTGCGCGCCGGCCCAGGGCGACAATCGCGCGTGCGGCGAGCTCTTTGCCCGTGCCGCTTTCGCCCCTGATCAGGACGCTGATATTGCTTGCGGCGATCTGCTGAATAGCGTCGTAGACCAGCCGCATAGGCTCGCTTGCGCCGATGAAGTCCTGAAACCGGCTAGCCTCGAGCGCCTGCTGGCGCGACCGTTTCCGTTCGACATCTTCACTGCGACGGCGGATGCTATCGAGGAGAATCATCCGCAGCTCGGCCACATCCACCGGACTGCGGAAGTGAGCGTCCGCTCCAGCGCTCAGCGCTTGCTTTTCGACAGAGCGAGCACGGGCGCGGCTCATGGAGATCAAAGTGAAATCGGAATTGAGCCGGCGGAGCTCGGTAAGAAACGGAAGTCCTCCGAACGGATCTTCTCCCTGAGTGTCAATGTCGAGCAGCACGGCGGATACTTGTCTCTCCCGCGTCCATCGGGCGAGATCCTCGTAGGTATCGCGAATAACAACGTGAACCCAAGGCAGGAGTTCGGTCCTGAGGATCTCGAGGAATTCTTCGTCGAGCGTGACGATGCAAACCGTGGGGAGCGGCGTAGCTGCGGATGCCTGAGGGGCATGGGGAACATTCTGCGCCGGGGACATACCGCATTCTATATAGGAAGCTTGCGCCTGTCCTCAACTGTTTTTCACGCAAGAAGCCCTGAAAACAGTGTTAGAGTAGGGCATTCCAGAATCGATGTGCGTGCACCAAGGTATCACCTGAATTGCACACAAGTGTACCGGGATCTAGTTACCGGGGTGCTAGACGCAAAACCAAATTCCTATTCCCAACTGATTACGAAGGATGAGACATATACTTTATGTCTTGGGGAAACGCGATGGAACCTCTGCTCAATCTGCAGGAATTCATGAAGACCGACCTTTCCGCGGGGCCGACGCATAAGCCCGTAACCATGCCAGAGATCGGACTTCGTCAATCGGTTCTCGAGGATCTGGCGCTCAAACATCTTTATCTTTCCGGTCCCTTCTCGGTATTGGAAATGGCGAAGTTGATGCGGATCAGCTTCGAAGTTGCGAGCGAACTGCTAAAGAGGCTGCGCGCGGAGCAACTTTGCCAGGTTACAGGTTTGAGCGGACAGATCCCGAACCTTGCGATTACGTCGCAGGGGAGGACGCGCGGGCAAGAACTTCTGATGCAGAGCCAGTACGCGGGACCGGCCCCGGTGACGCTGGCAAGCTATGTGAACCAGGTGAAGCTGCAGAGTGTGTCGCACGCCGAAGTACATCCGGCCGACGTGCAGCGCGCATTCTCCAGCATGGTGCTTGACGACCGTATTTTATGGCAGCTCGGAACCGCGCTGAACTCCGGCGCGGCGATTTTTCTATACGGTCCTTCCGGCGTCGGCAAGACATCGATTGCGGAGTTGTTATCGAAGGTAATTGCGGAGGATGCGGTGTGGTTGCCGCATGCAATCGAGGTCGACGGACAGTTGATCACCGTTTTCGATCCGACATTGCACACGCGTTTGGCACATATGGAGCCCCCAAACCATGATGAACGATGGGTGCTTTGCCAGCGCCCCTCCGTGATGGTTGGCGGCGAATTGACGATTGAAATGCTCGATCTGCAATTCAACCCATCGACCAAGTTCTACACGGGTCCGGTGCAGATGAGGGCGAACAATGGCGTCCTGATTATCGACGATTTCGGCCGCCAGAGAGTCCGGCCCGATGAACTGCTGAACCGGTGGGTGGTTCCGCTGGATAGAAAGATCGACTTCCTCACCCTGGCAGGCGGCCGGAAAATCGAGATGCCGTTTGAGATGCTGGTCGTTTTCGCTTCGAACCTCGATCCAGCGCAGCTTCTCGATGCGGCATTCCTGCGCAGAATTCAGAGCAAGATCCACATTGGCGAAGTGAGCGACGAGGAATTCTGCGAGATCTTCCGCAGAGTTGCGGTCGACCGCAAGATCGATTGCGACGATACCGTGGCACACACGCTCATTGACTTCGTCCATGGCACGCTGAAGCAGGAACTACGTTCGTGCTATCCACGCGACATCATTAACCAGATTTGCTGGGCGGCGAAGTACGAAGGCAAAGAACCGCAAATCAATCACCGCACGGTGATGAGGGCAATCGAGTCCTACTTCCTTACCAAGGACTAGGAGAGCTTCTGCCGCGTGAGGCGGGCGATCTCGGAGCGCAAGTCTTCCTCTGAGGTAGCACGCTTCACAGCTTGCTCGAGTTCCTGGAGCTTTGCTCCCACGAGAAAGCGGTACCAGAACCCCTGGAGTATGTGGTAAATCAGTCCCCGTCTGCCGTCGAGAAATCCCAGCTGAACAACGTATCTATATAAGAAAAAGAGGGTCGCAGAGATTTCAAAGGGGAGTCGGTTGTAAACGGACTCTTTCAGGAAGCGTTTGATTTTCGCCTGCTTTGCGGTCGCTTCGCCGGTGAGTGCCAGTTGCGGCTCAAATAAGTGAAGCCGCTGATTCAGCACATCCAGCGCTTCCCTGCTTGCGTATCCATTGTGCTTGGCGGTGAAGAAAGTGAGGTCATAGAGATTGTGATCGGCAAATCCGCCACGAAACGTAACGGTGCGGCCATCGGTCAGGTACATATGCTCATCCATCCAGCGATCTTCAATGCGCGCCTTGCCATGCCTCCAGATGCGCAGAAGCATGAGCGGATATCGTCCTCCCCAGCGGATGAACTTGCCCTGAAAAATTGTCTTGCGGTTGAGATTGATTCCCGTCACGTCGGGGGGAAGCGTTTGAAGCCTGGCGGCGATCTCAGCGGCTAGATCCGCCTCAATGATCTCGTCAGCATCGAGGCGCATCACCCATTCGGAGGTGATCGGTGCGTTCTCGAGCGCCCATTCGAACTGACGCGCGTAATTCTGAAATGGATGTTGCAGGACTTGCGCACCACCAGCTTTAGCGAGTTCCACCGTATCATCGCTTGAATATGAGTCAACGACGAAGATTTCGCGCGCAAAAGTTCGAATATGATCGAGAGCGCGTGGCAGGTGAATCCGTTCGTTGTAGGTCAATATGATGACCGCGATATCGGCATTCTGATTCATGCAAGGGCTTTCGTGCGGCTATACAATTGGTCGGAGTCAGGTGGGACGTGCGAAGTTGAGAATCAAGGGCTGATATGCTCTAGGTTAAATTCTCCACGGGGGTTGCAGTGAAATGAGAGTTCTCGTAACTGGCGGTAGTGGCTACATCGGGTCGGCCACTGTCCGTGAGTTGGTACAGAACGGACACAGTGTCATCATCTACGATAATCTTTCGACCGGACATCGGAAGTTATCGAAAGGGTTTGAATTTATTGAAGGTGACATAGCAGACCGCTCGAAGATCCTTCCAGCGCTCAAGCGGTCTGATGCCGTCATCCACTTCGCAGCTTCTGCTTATGTTGGAGAATCCGTAGCGAACCCCCGGAAATACTTTCGCAATAATGTTGAGTCATCTCTCGCCTTGATGGACAGTGTGCTCGAGAGTGATGTACGGGTATTTGTGTTTTCCTCATCCTGCGCTGTTTATGGCGTGCCGCAATCTCTCCCGATCTCCGAGTCCAGTCCGAAGGAGCCCATTAATCCGTACGGCGCCACCAAGCTGTTCTTCGAGCGCGTGCTTTCTGCTTATTCTGTGTCAAACGACCTGCGGTTTGCCGCTTTGCGTTATTTCAACGCTGCTGGAACTCACCCTCTGGGAACGATCGGCGAGATACACTATCCGGAGACGCATCTTATTCCGCTCGCGATCCGTGCGGCCCTCGGCATGACTCCGCCACTCACGGTCTTCGGCCGGGATCTTGATACCCCGGATGGAACCTGCGTGCGAGACTATGTTCACGTGGCCGATCTCGCCTCCGCCCATGTGAAGGCACTGGATTATCTTGGGCGGGGAGGATCATCGGTTCAATTGAATCTGGGCACTGGGACAGGCACATCCATCAAGCAATTGATTAGTGCAATCGAAGAGGTTTCCGGCCGAAATGTTCCTCATGTATACGCTCCGCCACGGCCCGGTGATCCGCCCACTCTCTTCGCTGAAGCCCAAAAAGCCAAAGACACGCTGGACTGGAAACCGAAATATGATCTGAAACAAATTGTGACGGGAGCAATTAGATGGGAAGAAAATCTCGCAGAGTTCCTGCGAGAGCCCTAATTCGCTCTCTTGAGCGTTTCAATCAGTTGCAGGAAGTCCGATGCAGTAGCTTCCATTGCAAAGTGCTTTAGAAAGCCTTGCCGGGCCGAACCCCTCATCATCGCGCGCTCATCTTTGGAGAGTGCGGTAAACCTGCGAATCAGATTTTTAGTTCCTTGAAGAGTATCGGGTTCTACGAGACCGGATTGTGATGAGAGGACCTCGCGCCAGATATTCACTTTGTCACTGATGAGCACCGGGGTGGAACACGCCATCGACTCGGCAACGACGATGCCAAAATTCTCCTGGTGCGACGGCAGAATCATCGCTTCGGCAGACCGAAACGCCCCCCACTTGAGTTCGCCTTTCAACATGCCAGGCCAATGAATCCTTCTGCCGACAGCAAGGCTATTTGCCAACGCCTTGAGCTCCGCAGTCCAACCAAGCTGGTCCGGACCTGCGATGACCAGATCCAGGTCCGGTGGAATGCGGTCCAGATTATCCGCGAATGCGCGGATCAACAGATCGCAACCTTTCTTCGGATGAATGCGACTCAGGAACAGGAGATAAGCCTTCTCTCTTAGTGCGGGGAGTGCCGATAGGAATGCGCGTTTTTCTCCTTCGGCATTACCGTCAGGGTCCGTTGAGCCAAATCGTACAACCCGTTCTCGATACCGGTATCCGCGAAAGACATTGCGGGACCGGACTAGCTCTTCTTCGCAGGTGAACAGCACTTCTTTGGCATCTCGCAGAACTCGGCCCTCGGCGATCCACCAATAGAGTTGCTTGGCGAGGTGTTTAACGGGATAGCGATCGCGAAAGTAGTAATCCATCATCCCGTGCGAATAAATGAAATAAGGCGTCGAACCTTCCTTGAGGGCCAGCCATGCGCCAAGCGAGGAATAGTTCCAGAGGCCGTGAAGGACCACTGCATCAAAGTCTTTGGCATTCCCCTTGATCCATTCCGTGAGCCGCGGGTTATACCCAAACTTGCCCTTGCCTTTTCCAAGTGCGACCACAGGAAAAGGAAACGCACGGGAGAATGCTTCCTCGTTTGTTTCGAGACAAGCGATTTTGACTTGATGCCCTTCACTGAGCAGGAGCTCTGAAATGCGACGGACAGCCTCGATCGGTCCTCCTGACTCTGGATCGGTACTGTGAATAACCTGCAGAACTCTAATCTTGCTTGGTTGCTCGAGCGAAACCGGCGGAGCAAACCCGATTATCCGAGCGAAGTCGAGTGCAGCCGCCTCTATCTCGAATTTCCGGAGAAAGCCTTCGCGGGCTGCAGTGCCCAATTGCGTACGTTCTTCAGCAGACGACTTATAAAACTGGCGTATGAGATTGCGTGTGCCAACCTCCGTGTCAGGCTGAACCAACCCACCTTTTGATTCAACAATCTCGCGCCAAATATTTACCTGATCGCTAATCAACACGGGAGTCGAGCAAGCCATTGCCTCGGCGACTGCTATGCCAAAATTCTCCTGATGGGAAGGCAAGATAAAGGCTTCTGCTGAACGGAGCGCGCCCCATTTGCGGTCACCACTCAACATTCCCAACCAATGGACCCGATTGGAAATCTCTAATTCATGCGCCAGTTGCTTGAGTTCCTCTATATAATTCGGCGGACCTGGCCCAGCCAATACAAGCTGAATTTCGGGAGCGATTTCCTCGCGAGCCTGAGCGAATCCTCGAATTAAGAGATCGCATCCCTTCTTGGAATGAATCCTGCCAAGAAATAATAGAAAACGCTTGTCCTTAAGCTCTGGGAAGACGGAAGAGAATTCTGTCTCTTGCGCTCGTCCGTCGCCATCTGGACCGGGTATTCCATAGCGAACTACGCACTCCCTGTAGGAGTGCCCATGGAAGACGCCTCGTGCGCGATCGCATTCTTCCTCACTCGTGAAGAGAACACCTGTTGCATCGCGCAAAACACGGCCCTCTGCCAGCCACCAATATGCAGATTTTTCAATATGCTTCAGCGGGTAGCGCTTTCGAAACCACGGGTCCATCATGCCGTGAACGAAAATGAAATAAGGAATCGATTGATTCCTCAAGCCTCGCCACGCACCGACCGAGGAGTAGTTCCAAAGTCCATGAAGAACAACCGCATCGAATCTTCGCGCATTCTCTTTGATCCAGGGGGTCAGCCTTGGATTGTACCCATACTTGCCAATGCCGCGACCAAGGCCGGTTACATGAAAAGGAAAGCCTCGCGATGCGGCCTCCTCCGCCGATTCCAGGCTTACGACCTCGATTTCATGTCCATGACGAATCAGGGCCTCGGAACTGCGGAGCAGTCCTTCAATGGGACCACCCGACTCGGGGTTGGTTTGACGAATTACGCGTAAAAGCCTCATTGGCGCAAATACATTCGGCAGCAACGACCTCGCTGGGATTCTAACCAGTCTGTGAGCCGAGCTTTTTTATCGGTCTTTCGAGCGGAACCAACATCCCGGCAGTGCGTGGTCGCGCCGGTCCGTTCGATTCCGCCGGTCTAGCGGATGTGGAAACTGGTTCGCATAGCCAGTGGGTCGGGCGCGATCGTGCCGAAGCAGGGTCACCTCGAGTAGACGAGGAATCGCAAGACCCGAGGCCGTAACCGGCGGAGCCAAGTTGTTGGGATGGAGATGAACGACGTGATAGCGACGCAGCAAGCGGTCAAGCGACGCGAACATGAAATCGAAACCGACCGGGTCAAGGAGCCACTCAAGGAAATGTAATTCCAAGACGATGATTCTGAATCTGCTTAATGTTTCGTCGCTCACATTCAGCAGGACCGGCCACTCGGCACCCTCAATATCCATCTGAAGAATCAGGTCTCCCGTCGGGGGTGCGTAGGCTCTGACCCAGGTGTCCATCTTAGTCGTCAAATCATCATCAACAACGCCAAGGAATTTCTTATCGAAATGAATTAGCGGGTCTGCAATCGGCGGACCGGGGACAGACGCGTCGGCTAAGAAGCAGGGGATTCCCCGAGCCACAATCGCCGCCTCAAACGAAGCCACAACATCAACTCCGGGAGAGAAGCAACCTACGATGCCCTGGAGGTCGTCCGGCACAAGATAGCCGCCATCACTCTCTCCGCCCACTCTGATCAGGTCGAAGCTCGTGGTTCTTGGGTGCATCCGCTCGATCAGTGGACTCAGGGTCTGAGCATCAACGCTGCGACTGAGAAAAAACCCACGGTTAACGAGCAGTTCGAAGACTGTTTTCCTTACATTCCTGATTGAAATCATCTCCTATTCAGGCCTCATTCTCTTGCATCCGCCTGAGGGTTTTAAAAATCTTCAGTCTGATTCGCAAGAAAAGCGAACGGGCGAAGACAGTCTTCTGCAGTTTCATAGTGCGAGCTTGCCAAGGCCTAATTGCGGAAGGATGACGAAGAGGGAAAGACATCGCATCAGAATGGATGGCCGCAAGCGGGTCCAACTTCTTAGTGTGCGTCGCATCGTGTCCGAAACCTATATTCTGGACGAGGTTTGTCGCGGGGAGTATGTTCAGCCAGTTTTGGTTCCAGGACGTGAAGATCCACTGGTAGTCCCAAGTATTCGGCCCGGTGCCATCGTGCATTCGGTCGAACATATTCTTCCAGTAAGCAACAATTCTTTCATTCGGAAACAGTCGCTTCAACAATCCGTTTTGCTTTGCCTGCGGCCAGCCATTCATGTGCTCATCATATTGCTGCCAGGAACGACGCCAAGTAGCCCATCCCCAAATAGGGACGAGCGAACTGAAGTAGTAACTGAATGAATGACTGAAGCTTCCTTCATAGTTAAAGCCCGAAATTACTCCGATTTGACGGTTCTCGCGGTAGCGCTCGAGTAACTCGGTGCAGTACTGAAAGAAAGTTTGATCCGGCAGGCAATCATCTTCGAGAATGATGGCTTCCTCGATCAGAGAAAAGGCCCAATTCAGACCGGAGATAACTCGTCTGCGACAGCCCATATTGTCTGGGGCAAAGTTGGTATCCACTTTGCATGGCCAGTCGACACAAGAAACGATTTGCCTCACCTCCGCGCAGCATTCGGCTTCTCCTTGCCGTTCAGAGCGCGGTCCATCGGCGATCACCAGAAGTCGCGAAGGACGAGCTTTTGCAATCGCTGCAAAGACGCGCCGCGTGGGTTCAGGACGGTTGAAGACTATTAATACAACAGGAGTGCTTTGTTCCAGTGGCATTTTGAATCTATGGGCTCAATCGTAGATGAAGGCGCTCTCCACGGGCCTAGGATGGTGGCACTCCCGGCCTTATCGATACGCGCCATTTGCCTTGTCTCGCGACTCTCGAAACCTGTCCGGCCACCCGCCGGTAAAGTGCAGGGGCGCTTTGGTGTCGTAACAATTCAAAATACTGCCATCCCGGCATCGAAGGGAGTCGCGACCTCAACGGGCTCACCTGGTCGCCGGCGGAAGCACGATCAGTCAGGAAACTCCCAATCCGTTCGACCAGTTGCTTTTGATAACTCATCCACCAGCCATGGCATTGCAGTTGGAGTTCATTTAGCTTGACCGGATCATCGATATAACCGCGCACCAATTCCCGCGCACTATCCCAGCTACCAACCGTGGGCAGCGGATGATCGCCGAGAAGCTTTCTAAAGTAGTCGAGAGACGGCCGTTTCTCAACAATGGGAATTGCACCGGCGTCCAGAGCCTCATATAGCCGGTAACACTCCAAGTTTGCATTGCCCATTGGCGCCGGGGCGAATGCAGATTGTTTCAGAATCTCAACGGATTCCGCTCTTGGAATCCGCTTTGGCCCAGCAATATCTTTTGACCAGAAGGCGAGCCCAGGCACGGGTGTGGTCGAAAAGGAAATGTGCGGCTCGACAGTCGACAAGGCTCGCACCATCTCAGGCCTTGAGGACTTTCCGGCCTCACCAATGAAGCTCCACGCATATCGGCGTTCTGAGGCACGCAGAATCGAAGTCGTAGTGTTTGGCGCGTCACTTCCCAACGGCACCACCATCACGTGCTGGGGATTGAACACAGCAGACCAATAGGGACGAAACACGCCGCGAAAGTTCACGTAATATTCAGACCCCAGGTCATAAAACTCATCCCCGATATGCACCAGAAATGCATTCTTTCCTTTGAATCTGGCGTAATAGGCTGGGTCGAATGCATATATCCAGGCATCGAACAGGATCACGTTGTCCATGACAATTTCATGCTTGCCATCGGACAAATGTTCTTTGATGAATGGCGAGAAGAAGCGCATTAACCCTTCGTATCCCGGCCAATCTTTCCCCGCAATGTCCGATTGCCATATTGCCGTAAGTTTTGGGGGCGCGCCTGGCAGGGATTGCATTAGAAGCTATTCTCCGAAGAGCTTTGGGAATGGTTGGGGGTTGAAGCGCCGGGCTGGATACGACAAGTTTGCCATTTCAAGATTCGTCTGGATCCGAAAGAAGAAGAACCGACGAACTCTTACGAAGAACTTCTCATCGCCATCGCCCAACAGAATCTTGGAAACGAAACAATTGCGTTGCCGAGCATGACCAACCCCTTGCGCTGCGGCTTCGCAAGAGCAGCGAGGATCGTGATCACCATCCAGTACGAGATCAAGGTCGCCAGCGAAGAACCGATGATGCCGAAGCGGGGGATGAGGATGAGATTCAGAAGGATATTGACGATCGCTCCAGTCAACTGGAAGTAGAACAACGTCTTCGCCCTGCCTTCCAGGATCATCCAGTTGCTCCACGCGCAACCGAAGCTAACCGCAATGCCGCTCCAAATCAGAATGCGGAGTGGTCCACTGGATGACTCGTAGGCCGAACCATAAAGCAGGTGGATGATGGGCCCAGAAAGGAAGGTCATTGCGACGGCAATAACGATCGCCAACGTAACCAGCATGTCATAGACCTGCTGCAATCTGCGGTAATACAACTCCTCATCTCGTTTCTTGCTCTCGATCAGGGCCGGGTAAGTTGAAGCAGCGAGAGCAACAGGGATGAAATACCATAACTCGCTGAGTTTGACGGCCGCCGCGTAGAAGCCGACTTGCCTATCATTCAGCATTTGACCAATCAAGACCTGGTCGACGCGCATTGAAATCATGACGGATATCCCGGTAAAAACCAGCGGCCAGCTGTCTCGCAAGAGGGAGAGCATTTCATGCATGCTGCACCTCCACTTCCAGACACTTTGCTGGTTGTGGCTGTACGCGATCAGAATGAAAACCGCCGCGAGAAAAAGCTCGAAAAAACTCGCCCACGCGAAAGCGACGACCGGCGCACCGATCAATATCAGAACCACTTTCGCCAGTGCCATGAGAAGGAAGCCGCCGTTTGCCGACAGAACGATGTACTTGGCCTGCACCTTCGACTGGAAATAGAGATCGATGGGAATTGACTGACACAGGAAACCAGCCGCTGAGAGTACAGTCAACAGGAGAATGAGCTTGTCACCGGGGCGAAGAATGGTGACGAGGATCGTTACGGCTAACAGAGTAAGTGAGGCGCCGGTAAGCTTAAGGACAAACGCACTTCCTAACACGACGTCATTTCGTTCAGGGAACTTGACTAATTCCCGTATAACAATGGTGTCAAGGCCCAAGGTGGCGATCGACCCAAACACTGCAGTCAATGCCACGGCGAAATTTAGTTGCCCGTAGCGGAAAGGCCCCAGGTAGCGGGCTACCCAAAGGACGACGAATACGGCAACTCCCATGCGAACGATTTTGTCGGAAACCTGCCAGGCGCTGTTGCCGAGGATTGCCTGCAGGCTGTGGCGGCCAGAGAGCCTCTGGCTGAGAAAGTCGGGAAGGAACCGGAGCCAGCCGGAATTCTGCGCCGGCTTTTCGACTTGTGTCATGGAAACTGGCTCCTGAGTGGGGGAACGGCAACGCAGGGCAGACAACCGGTGAACTCCAACGTCATCGGGGTATCGGGAACATGCGCGGATTGGGCAGGCGGCGGGGGCGATTGACCATGAAGCGCCTGCGCAAGCCAACCACCAAATTCTTGACGCGAACCGGGTCTGCTTCAAGAAGATCGACCATGACCACGATGGCAATGGCGTCGGACATTCTCATATTCAGGCCAAACGGCGAGAACATGATCTGCCAGAACATACCGACAACGAGGTATGCGTAAACAGGGGCCAAGGGGGGACGCAGAATGGCGACACGGATCGTGGCCCTGGCTGCCAGCCAAAAAATGTAGAACCAGAACGAAGCTCCAAGAATGCCCGCCCAGACCCAGGCACCCATCAAGTGCGAGTGAGTGGGTATTAGATAGGTCTCATACGCGCTCATGTCGTCAACGTCGTACACACCCCGTTCGAGCTGGATATCGAACAACATCTCGACATACCTGGGGTCTTGAGGCCACGAGCCATGCCCGAGGATGGGACTATCCTTCACGGCCTGTATTGAAACCAGGATCTCAGGTCTTCCGCCCAGCAGAAGCGAACCGCCCCTTAGTTCACCCTCGTTCTTCTCTCTCGCGGCTTCGCTGATGAGCCCCGCGGAAGTGACGAATTCGACTAACCTGCCGGCGACCCAGGCGGCTGCGAGGCTCATCCCAAACAGAATAGCCACCCTGAGCGCGCCACCGGAGCGGGGAAGTATTCTTAGTCTCCCAAATTGTTCGGGCACGAGCGGAAAGACCAAGGCGATCACGATGAGAAGCTGGCCAATCGGGCCGCGATAATTCAGCAGCAAATTCACGCCGGTGATACCCAAAATGAGAAGGCCCGCAATCATGTAATTGCGCCGCGCATAGAAGAAGCAACTGATCAACACCACAAGGGTGATGACGCCAAGCGCATAGCCAAACTTCCAAGGCTCCTCTTGAGCGAACTCAGACGGATGTATCAACGTGACCAGAATTGAGCCAACGGCTGTTCCCGCCAGGAAGAGGACTTTGCGCCGGTTGTTCTTTCTGAGCAAAATGACGAGCCCTAAAATGTCGAGGCCGAAGAAAATGATCGCCGCATCGCCGCGAACCCATTCCAGCGTCGCAGTATGCCGGTAGATATCGGTAATCGCCTGCCCGAGGAGCCAGAGCCCCAGCAGGGAAAAAACCACCTTGAATTCCGGCTTCAGAACTCTACGTCCATGAACCGCCAGAATGATTGGCAGAAGAGCAAGAAGGATGACTTCAGAGACGGGCAGTTCGCCGACAAAGCGCACCGTGGCCGTTGACGTGAGCCCAATGGCCAGAGCGGCCAAATCGGCCAAATGCGACGTAAATCGGGGAATCCTGAACTGAGTGAAACCCCGCCTCCGGAAGGTTTGGCGTCGCAGCAAGCGTCGATTTGTTGCCAATGTCATGTGATCTCAAAAGAACTGAGGTGGTAGGCCTGAATAGCGCGATTCGGATCTACTCGTCTGGATTTCGCTCGCCGTAATACTCGTAATACTTTCTGCCGTAGTACTCGGAGTACTCCGGTGCCGTGAAGTCGACCGCGTTGACTGCCACTCCCAGCAGGTGCGTTCCGGAACGCTCAAGCAAATCGATGCAGCGCAGCACAACTTGTTTCCGGGCGGTACCGTAGCGAAGGATCAGGATGGCTGCATCTGTAAGCCGCCCAAGCACCGAGGCGTCTGTCACGGCGAGCACCGGAGGCGTATCAATAATGACGAAGTCATACTCATTGCGAACGAGCGCCAGCATATCTTCCATTTCCTTTGACCCCAGCAACTCGGAAGGCAAAGGCGGAATGGGCCCCGAAGCCAAAATGTGCAGATTCGGTAAATCCGACCATGGAACAACCGCCTCCTGGAATGAAGCAGTGCCCGAAAGCACCGAAGAAAGGCCGAGTCCTTTCCCGATCCTGAATCGGAGATGGATTGCGGGACGCCTGAGGTCGGCATCCACCAGCAGCACCTTCGAACCATTGAGAGCAAAGGTAATCGCGGTGAGACTCGCAACTGAACTCTTGCCCTCGCCCGGCCGAGTGCTCGCCACCATGAGGATTTTTGGGGGAGAACCGGGGCTGGACAAGAGAATTGAAGTTCTCATTCCGCGGAGCGCTTCTGCGATCTTCGACCACGACGAAACACCTCGCGAGACTGCAAACTCCCTGAACTTTCCGGGCAGCAGATGCTCGGAATCGACTGCCGGGATCGCGGCGACAAGCGGCAACTGAAGGCCTTGTTCAATGTCCGTCATTGTCTTCAGGTTGGTGTCCATCATCTCAAGAAGAATGGCGAGACAAATCCCGAAGAAGAGTCCGCCACCAATTCCAAGTGCCTTGTTGAAATTCGTTCGCGGAAGGCTGGGAGAAATCGGGGTGTCCGCACTATCCACAACGTGGATAGCCGTCGAGTGCAAGCTGGACATAATTCCGGCTTCTTGGAGGCGCTGTTGGAGCCCGTCGTACAGCAAGCGATTGGTCTCGTAGTCACGATGAGCAAGCTCATACTGCATGGCCTTCTCGCTCATCCCAAATGCTTGCTGCTCCTGCTTGTCGAGGGCGTCGCGAAGCTTGCCTTCATTGCTTCGCGATGCATCAAGGTCCTTCTGGAATCGTGTGACCTGGGCCTTTTCCTGATTGCTCAACCCCTTCTGCAGTTGATCAATTTGAGCCTTTAGCGTCTTCACCCGAGGATAGGCCGAGCCATACGTCTGAGATAGCGAATTGTAGTCAGACTGGAGTTGCAGAAGGCGCTGCTTCGACGCCAGCAAACCCGGATCAACATTTCCCAACGCGGCGTCGATTACATCCGGTGAGGAACTCTCGATCTCCTGAAGTCGCGATTCCTTAAGAAGGCGATCGACTTGAGCATCTGCATATTGCTTGTTCAGCTCTTCAAGATTCGCGGCAATGATGCTATGCGATTGGTCAATTCCATATACGCCGATATCTCTTTGCAACTCAAGAATGCGAGCCTGGCTTTTTTCCAGGTTCTCCTTGAGGTTACTGAGCTTCGAGTTCAACCACACAGAAACTTTTGCTGTCGCGGCAAAATTTTCTTGAAACGAGTGGTCGATGTACCGATCAACCAGCGTGTTCGCAATAAGGCTCGCCAACTCGGGTCGCTTCGAGGTAACGAAAATCCGCAGGATGCTTGTATGACCCAAACGCGATACCGAGACGTCTCCCTGAAACACACTGATAAGGATGTGACGATAATCGGGCCGCGTCAAATCCCACGGGCGGCCATCCCGAAGTGGAAGAAAGTCGGGATTGCTTTCAAGATGTAGAGTTCGAATCGTCTCCAAAGCCAGGTCGCGGCTACGCAGAATCTCGATCTCGGTGTCAAGCCGTTCACTCGTGTCTACCGACGCGCCCATGTCCTGCACCTGTTCGAGCCGGAACTGGGAAGCCGAGTCCTGTGCCTGGATCTCAATGCTTGTCTGTGCGGTGTACAGTTTGGGCAAAATGTGGTTTGCCACAACCGCGCCGATAAAGCCTAAGGCAACTGAGACAACGGCAATCCAGCCCCGCTTCCTGAGAAAGCGAACGAAAAAGCCAAACGGATCTTCGTCGAGCACTGCCCCAGACATCGCAGTGGGATTCTGAACGAGATCGCTATTGGATTCTATGGGTTCGGAGACTTCGGTAAATTGCTGTTTCACTGGTTCAAAATCCTCGTACCGGCTTTCATTTCTTCCGTTCCATGGCATTGCATGAGAGCAAAAACCTCGATGGATTACTAGTGGACAAAACCTGTTAACCGCTTAAAGTATGCCATCTCCTTCGGCAATGGCTTGATAGCCCTAGCCGGATTGCCCGCATACAGGAAGTAAGGTTCGGAATAGTGCTTATTCAACAGCGAATTCGCTCCGAGCACGGAATAATCCGGCAGCATGCTGCCGCCAAGGAGGATGCATCCGGTTCCCACAAAACAATACTCGCCGATCACGATGGGTTTGGATGATTGCCGGCACTCGTATAGATCGATGCTGTGCGTAAGTATCTGAGAGCGAGCCCCGGCGAAAGTGCTGAATTTCCCAATTTGGACAGAATTCGTGCAATCAATGAAATGTCGGTTTGTAACAGCCGCTTCTGCGCCGAGGATAAGTTCCGGTCGCCTTCCGGCATCGCCACTGAAGAATGTGCGATCGCTTTCAGGAAATCCTGATATCCAATTCAGATTGGCTATGATGGACCTCTCGCCCATCTTCAGCAATGAAATCCCCTTGCACACGGTCAGGTTTCCGATGAATGCGCCAGCGTCCATTTCCAAGTGCTCAGGGCAGACAAGCGAAAGCCCGATCCGAGCAGTGGGATGAATCTTGTACCCGAAGATCTTACTTAGAGCTAGTCGGCGCAGACGCCACGGCAGAAGCAGAAGGAGTGCTGCAAGCAATCTTTTCATATCGATCTCGCAGGATATCCGTCTACTGCGCAACCTCTCGACGCTGTTCGGCCGCAAAGTCTCTGCGCTAGCCGGCGCGAACGCTGCCGACTAGTCAAGTTTCCGCCCGAATACGGGGCCGCGGAAAACACGCTCGACGGTATCGCGCGGATTTGCGAAATGCTTCCAAAATCGAAAGAAGAGATGCAAAGGCTTATCCCATCCATTGGAATCGCGTTCCATCAGTTCTCGAAATTGCCGCCTACGGACCGAAGCACGCCCTTCTTCCAACCTTTTTGAGGCCGTAATGCTCTCTGGGTGAAGTCGGTACCCGCACCAGATGTCGTCTGAGCGCCCAAACTTACAGCCAAGCCTCGCCATGTCAAAGAAAAGCTCGCCATCCCAGGTTGCCTTGTTCTCGGGGTTGAATCTGCCTGCCTTCTCGAATGCGGAACGGCGGAAAAACGTTGCAGCCTGTATCAGTACCGCACCGCCATACAGGTATCTCATCGGAGACCAGCGATCAGAATATGCGAGCCTGTAAACCCGCTCGTCACCACCGATCACCCTAGCATGTCCAGAGACTACATCAATACCAGGATGCTTGGATAAAAAGCGAACTGCTCCCGACACTGCGCCTGGATACAAAATGTCGTCGGAGTTAAGAAAGCCGAAGATCTCGCCGGTTGCGGCTGCAAATCCTTTATTCAATCCATCGGCTGGCCCCGTATCCTTCTCAAAAATTATCCTCGCGATCCGCGACTCATAGCTCTTGATCAACTCCCGACTTCCGTCCGTGGAACCCGGATCGGCGACGATATACTCGATGTCCGGATAGTCCTGATCTAGTACCGACTGAATCGTTCTTCCCAGATAACCGACCTGGTTGAACGAAATCGTCACAATAGAAACCTTCGACAAAGTGAGATTCTCCTGACGGAAGCTCGAGCATTTGTTAATGCGTTTCGGACAGTGTTGCGCCTACGACGTTCAATTTCGTTTCGCGAAAGTGCCCAAGCCTCCCACGACCGGTGAATGCGATTGGGCGTTCGGGGATTGAACCATCTCAAGAGACCGAAACTTCGGCCCAAGGACGCAAAACGCGGGCATCTTGGCTAGTACACATACAGAAGAGCTGGGGAGATTGAGAGTGCGAATGCGAGCGCGCCCTTCAACACAGCCTTCAATGGACTTGGCGAGACATAGATAATATCGTCTTCATGTACGATCGGATCGGCGACCCGCGAGGTTAGCACCTTCTTCAAATCGACCTGTTCCACGACTTTGGTGCCGTCGGGCTGCGAGCGCACAATATATGTTTTGCTGGTCGCAGCATTCGGCGCAACTCCCCCCGCAAGCGACATCACCTCAGACAAAGTCATGTGTGGCGATCCGCAGAGCGAATAAGCGCCAGGCTTCAGCACGTTGCCACCGACATAGGCGATGCCACATGCACGTACTAGCACGCGATCACCCGGAGAAACGGGACGATCGAAGTTTTCAGTATTGTGCATCGTGGGATCCCAGGATACGAACTCTGGTTTCCCAGGATCGTGAGCGTGCGTGATCTCGATGACTCGGCCCGTATTTGCATTCAATCCACCCGCCACGGCCAATAGATCAGAAAGCTCATGCTTGCCGGGAGGCGGATAGATTCCCGGACTATGAACTTCACCCAGAACCGTGATACCTGTGTTCGAGGAATCCACCGTGACGGTGACGATAGGGTCAAGCATCAGATTCCGATCTTTCAGTTCCTTCGCCAGTATGTTTGCGGCAGAGACACTGTTAAGACCCGCAATGTGAAACTGGCCCAGTATCGGGTAAGGAATGTCCCCGCTCGCTGAAACGCGAGTGACGAAGGAGAAATCGGGCGCGTCGAATACGTTTATGTGCACGACCTCGCCCACGATGATCGGGCCATCGGAAAGACCGCCTATCGAAGTGCCAGATCCTGTCGACGCCGACGGTGCAGCTCCGGAACCCTGTGCTATGGGGATGAGGGGGGGGCGTTGTTCCTGCGCTGAAAGCAAGTGAGGTTCGAGAATCAGGAAACAACCGATGACCAGAATGTAATTTCTAAAAGCCATTTTCCTTCTTGGGGTCGGAAGACCGACGTTAGACAGACGCGCGTTGCGTTTGATTGACAACAGACCGCTTCCCGGCGAACCACTGCTGCGAAACTCCGATTGAATATGCCAGCGACACGATCATCCAGCGCGAAAGAGCAATAGCATTTTGCTCGCCGGGCAGCTTGGTCGACTACGCGGAGTATTTTGATTTCGGACAGCTACAAGGCTAGCACACGCCTGAAAACGCATGTCATGAAATCAGGCATGTGAGACACCCTGCAATCTATTGATTGGCGGTGGAAGGTGGCCGTACTCAACGCAACCTATAAGTCAAGATGGTGCAAGTTCCAGCTGAGATTGCGCCGAGGTATAGGTACGACAAATTCCTTCTTCGAGGCTGACCTTAGCCTTCCATCCTAGGGCATGGATCCGACTTACATCGAGGAGTTTCTGCGGAGTGCCATCCTGCCTCGATGTGTCGAAGATGAGTTCACACTCGAAGTCGAGAACCCGTGCCACCAATTCCGCCAACTCGCGGATCGTCAGATCCTCGCCGGTGCCCAGGTTGACCAGCGGCGCTTCATTTTGTGAGATCAGCGATCCGTACAGGTTCTCCGGCAGATTCAAGAGATGAATGCAGGCTTCGGCAAGATCGTCGCTATACAGGAATTCGCGGCGCGGCCGACCGGTGCCCCATACGATCAGTTTCCTCTGTCCCGCACGCTTTGCCTCTACGACCTTTCGAATCAAGGCGGGCAACACGTGCGATCTTTTCAGATCAAAATTGTCACCGGGCCCATATAGATTGGTCGGCATTGCAGCCAGGTATTTCGTGCCGTATTGGCGGTTATAGGACCAGCACATCTCGATTCCCGCGATCTTGGCCAATGCGTAGGCACGATTGGTTGGCTCGAGCGGCCCTGTGAGCAGGTACTCTTCCTTGATCGGCTGGGGAGCGAGCTTGGGATAGATGCAGCTTGATCCGAGAAACAACAACCGCTTCACTCCACCGTGATAGCTCGCGTCGATGACGCTGGTTTGAATCTCCAGATTTTCGCGGATGAAGTCTGCTGGATAAGTGTCGTTGGCGAGGATTCCGCCAACCTTCGCTGCCGCGAGAAAGACAAACTCGGGCCGCTCGCGACTGAAGAACTCGAGCACCTTTGTACGGTCGGTCAAATCGAGTTCTGCGTGGGTGCGAAGGACAAGATTCCCATACCCCTGCCGCTCCAATTCGCGGCAGATTGCCGAACCGACGAGTCCACGATGCCCCGCAATGAAAATCCGGCTGTTCTTTTCCATGATCGCGGAACTCTACCTTCAATTCTCGTGGAAGTTAAACACGGAGTAACCATGCTTTCTTACCAGCGCGTCTCTCTCCGCGATTTTCAAGTCTTCGTCTATCATCTCTTTCACGAGTTCACGGAACGAAACGGTTGGCTCCCAGCCCAACTCGCGGCGCGCTTTAGTTGCGTCGCCCAAGAGCGTCTCTACCTCGGTTGGACGATAGTAGCGCGGATCGACTGCAACGATCACGTTCCCTCGCTCGTCGATGCCCTTCTCTTCCGCGCCGGCGCCTTCCCAACTCAATTCCATTCCCAAGAAATTCGCTGACAGGCCCACAAATTCTCGCACGCTATGTTGCTGCCCTGTCGCAATCACATAATCCCTGGGCTCATTCTGCTGAAGCATACGCCACTGCATTTCGACGTAGTCGCGCGCGTGTCCCCAATCGCGCAATGCATCGAGATTGCCCAGATAAAGTCGATCTTGCAATCCGACCTTGATTCTCGCCAGCCCTCGCGTAATCTTGCGGGTCACGAAGGTCTCACCCCGCGTTGGCGATTCGTGATTGAAGAGAATTCCGTTACACGCGTAAATCCCATAGGCTTCGCGGTAGTTCACCGTAATCCAGTAAGCGTAGAGCTTGGCAACGGCATAGGGAGACCGCGGATAAAATGGCGTCTTCTCTGTCTGCGGCATCTCCTGCACCAAGCCATACATCTCAGACGTCGAAGCCTGGTAGAAGCGGGTGATTTTCTCGAGGCCGGCAATCCTGATTGCCTCAAGCAGACGCAGCGTTCCGAGCGCGTCAGAGTTGGCCGTGTATTCCGGCTCTTCGAAGGAAACCTTCACGTGACTCTGCGCCGCAAGATTGTATATCTCATCCGGTTTAACATGCTGCACGATCTGGATTAGACTACTCGAATCGGTCAAGTCGCCGTAATGCAGCATGAAATGGCGCCCGTGTGTATGCGGATCTTCGTAGATATGATCGATGCGAGTGGTGTTAAACGAGGATGCGCGACGCTTGATTCCATGCACCTCGTATCCCTTCGAAAGCAGGAGTTGTGCCAGATAGGCTCCGTCCTGTCCGGTAACACCAGTAATAAGCGCTCGTTTCACAATAGTGCTCCCCGGCCGTTCACGGCCTGATTCCCACATCGTACAGTGTTCGATGCGGATTTGGCTGTGTTTTGAGGTGACTAGGCAGCAGCTTCAACGCACGCTCTGAAGTAGTCCAGACAGAGTTTCAAACCCGTGTCCAGGTCGATTTTGGGCTCCCATTGCAGCAGGCGCCTCGCCTTACCGATGTCCGGCTGACGCTGCGAAGGATCATCCTGAGGAAGGGGCCGACGGACAATTGTACTTTTGGAATCGGTCACGCGCAGTACCGCTTTTGCGCATTCCAGAATTGTCCATTCTGTTGGATTCCCAATATTCACCGGAGTGTGCTCATCACTGCGAGAAAGCCGAAGGATCCCGTCGATCTCATCAGAGACGTAGCAAAAGCTGCGCGTCTGACTCCCATCGCCGTAGATCGTCAATTCATCGCCGCGCAGCGCTTGCGTAAGGAAATTGGAAATTACCCGACCATCGTTCATCTGTAGCCGCGGGCCGTAAGTATTGAAAATTCGTACGAGCCGCGTATCAACCTTTTCGTAACGGTGATATGCCATTACCAGCGCCTCAGAGAATCGCTTGGACTCGTCGTAGACGGAACGCGGTCCGATCGGGTTCACGTGCCCCCAATACTCCTCTGTCTGCGGGTGTTGTTCCGGATCGCCATAGCATTCGGATGTCGACGCGTGCAGAAACTTTGCACTGTACTTCTTTGCAATCTCCAACAAATTGCGTGTGCCCGCCGAACCCACCATCAGAGTCTCGATTCCCAAACGCGAGTAATCTTCGGGGCTGGCAGGAGAGGCGAAGTTGAACACGTAGTCCACGTGCTTCGGGTCGAACGGGCTGCAGATGTCCTGGTGGCAGAGTTCGAACCTTGGCTCGGCCTTCAAATGTTTAAGATTCTCAAGAGAGCCAGTGCAGAGGTTGTCGACGCCGAGTACCTCATGCCCTTCTTTGAGGATGGCGTCACTTAAATGGGATCCCAGAAAGCCGGCGGCGCCGGCAATTAGAACGCGCATCGTACAGACGTCCTTCTATTGACTGTTATTGTCATTAGGCTATCCCAGTCGAGCGAAGATTGAAATACCGCGCTGTTGCAATGAACGAAACTTCACAATTCCGACGCGTTGCACAGCGTGAAAGGTTGCAAGGCAGAGATGCTTAGACCTTCGCGCCGTCCCGTCGCCGAGGCTGGACGAATGTAGCGACCGGATCCACCGGTTGAGTCAGGCCAGGCCGTCCGACGCTAAGGTAAGTAAACCCTGCCGTCGTCATGACCGCGGGGTCGTACAGATTCCTGCCATCAATCACGATCGGGTAGCGCAACGTATAGTGGAGTTTGACCAGATCGAGTTCGGCAAATTCTTGCCAGTCATTCAGGATCAGCAGGGCGTCCGCATCCTGCGCAGCCGCATAAGGATCGTCCACATATCGCATTTTTGGCCCTGGCGGAATTATCTCCTTACAGCGATTTGCTGCAGCAGGGTCATGTGCGCAGACCACGCAGCCTTCGCTCAAAAGCTTCTTTACGATATCGAGCGCCGGCGACTCGCGCACGTCATCCGTACCGCCTTTGAAGGCAAGGCCAAGCACGCCAATCTTCTTCCCACGGAAAGTCCACAGCGCCGAGCGAATCTTCTGGAAGAAGCGATGCTTCTGTTCTTCGTTGATCTTCTCTACTTCGTGCAGTAGTCCAAAATCCACGCCCACCTGCTCGGCCACATGACGGAAGGCCGCAACATCTTTAGGGAAGCATGACCCGCCGTATCCCACGCCGGCGCGCAGAAACCTGGGGCCGATGCGCGAATCCATTCCAATGCCGCGCGCGACCTCTTCTACATCCGCTCCAGCCGCCTCGCACACGTTGGCGACAGCGTTAATGAACGAGATCTTGGTTGCCAGCAGCGCGTTGGAAGCATGTTTAATAATTTCGGCCGCCTTGGTGGAAGTATGCAGGATGGGAGGCGGATCGGCGGACGTGCGAGGACCCGGCACAGAACCCGGCACGTTGTAGTACTCGCCGCTTGTCAGAGGAAGATAGATCATTTTCAGCAGGTTGGCAGCGGTATCAGTAGCTGCACCGATCACGATGCGATCCGGATGCAGGAAATCCGCTACCGCCGTACCCTCGCGCAGAAACTCGGGGTTCGACGTCACATCGAACAGATCCTTCGGCACGCCGTTCCGCTCAATCACACGCCGAATCCATTCATTCGTGTAGACCGGAACTGTACTCTTCTCCACGATAACCTTGTAGGAGTCAATGGAGCGTGCAATTTCGCTCGCTACCGCATCCACAAACGAAAGATCGGCGCTGCCAGTCTGGCTTTGCGGCGTTCCCACCGCAATGAACACGGCCTGCGCCGACTGCGTTGCTGCTCGCAGGTCCGAGGTGAACTCCAAAGATTTGCCACGATGACGCTCAAGCAATTCGGGTAGGTGTTCCTCGTGGATCGGGATTCCACCCTCTTGCAGCATGCGCACCCTGGATTCATCGTTGTCGACGCAGACCACACGATGTCCAATCTCCGCAAAACAGGCAGAGGCTACCAGGCCAACATAGCCTGAACCCACTACTGCAATGGTTGCCACATCGTTTCTTGCCGTCATCCTGCCAATTTCTCCCGTTTCATCGACCGCCGGAATCCGCGACTCACCCTCACTCCGTTTGCGTCAATGGCTGTTCGGTCTCTTCGGGTACCGGAAGCTGATCTCGATAGTGCCAAAGTAGCGGAACTAGCTGCGACGCGGAAAGATATCGCGGAACGAAGCGACGAGGTGACGACAGGCAGCGGAATAACCAGCCAAGGTAAAGCCGGTCAGCCCAACCCGGAATTCGCACCTGGTCCCCGCTAAGAAATGCAATCGCTGCTCCGATGCAGTGAATCGCGGGAAGATAATCCAGGTTACGCTTCAGATAGAGCCCGAGCCGCTCCTGGGTACCACCCCCTACCGTGATCACTACATGCTTCGGCCGTAGCAATTGCAGCTTGTCAATGAGTCCCTGATCGTCAATCTTACCGCCATACATCGGAGCCTGATAAACAAATTCTGGCGGAATCTCAATGCCTTCCGAACTCAGCCATTTCACATTCTTACTCGAACTGGCGCTGCCTGCCATCACCCAAAAGGTGTTACCGGGCATGCGCACTTCGTGCAGTTGCAACAGTTCTTTCAAATACTTGAGCCCCGACAAGCGCGGGATCGAGTCGCCTTGAATGAGGTTCCAAAGAAGGACCATGAAGGCAGAGTCGGCGATCGCGACATCTGCATTCGTGAGCGCTTCCCGGTAATCTTCGTTCCAGGCAACGTCCTTCAATGCCGGCGCGGCTGGCACAACCAGTAGCCCGCCCCGCGCAAGACGCCGGATCGCGCCTTGCACATCTCCAACGTAAAAGTTGACTCCCAAAATCTGCCGTTCACTCAGGGTTTCGCTCATTTGAAATCTCTCCGGTGGTGAGTTGCCGGTTGATTGGAGCGCCCGCTTAATGCGTGCTTAGGCATGGGCAAGGGTGAGCATCTCTTTCTGAATCCATTCGTAGGTCTTTTCGAGTCCGTCTCGGAGCCGGATCGAGGGCTCCCAACCCAGATATTCGCGAATCTTTGAGTTATCGCTGTTTCGCCCATTTACCCCCTTGGGCGCGTCGAGCTTGTAGCGGCGCTTCAGCCTCAAGCCCGCAATCTCCTCGACGATATCGACAAGCTGATTGATCGTTACGAGTTCGTTCGATCCGAGATTGAGCGGCTCGTGGATCTCGCTTTCCGTAATCGCCCGGGTCCCTTTGGTGCAGTCGTCGATATACATGAAGCTTCGAGTCTGATGGCCGTCGCCCCAGATTTCGATCTCATGCTTACCCGAGAGCTTGGCTTCGAGAACCTTGCGGCAGATTGCAGCCGGCGCCTTTTCCCGTCCGCCTGTCCAGGTTCCAAACGGTCCGTAGACGTTGTGGTAGCGTGCGACACGGCACTGCATTCCGAAGTCTTCTTCGAAGTGACGGCACATCCGCTCGCTGAAGAGTTTCTCCCACCCGTAGCCGTCTTCTGGAAGCGCCGGATACGCGTCGGATTCCTTCAAGGGAATGACGTGAGCATTCTTTTGCTTTTCGCCGTTGTAAACACAGGCCGAGGAAGAATAGAAGAAGCGCTCAGCTCCGGAATCGCGTGCGGCTAGCAGCATGTGGGTATTCGTGAGCACGCTCAACATGCAAAGCGCCTTGTTGTTTTCGATGAACCCCATTCCGCCCATGTCGGCGGCGAGTTGGAAGACTACTTCCGTCCCGTTTGCGGCTCGGTAGCAGCTATCCTTGTCCTTCAAGTCCGCCACCACGTTCTCGACTTCCGAAGACACCTGGTACCACTCGACCATCGGCTTCACATCGACAGCACGGATGACATTAACCCCGTCGGCGAGGAGGTTCTTCACCAGATGGCCTCCTATGAACCCTCCGCCTCCGCAAACGACTGCTGTTTTACCCTTGAGATCCATGGACTGTAATGCTCCTTTTGCTCGTATCGATCGGCGATTGTGTTTCAGTGGTCAAAAGTCGAATTCCCGGTTAGCAGTCTTTCTCGAGAGCGCTGACCATTACGCGAGCGTGCCACGAGCAGAATGGCGATCGCTTTTCAGCAATCACGCGAGGCAAAACTCTGAATAGGTCTCGAAAAGTGAGTTGAGGTTCTCGGCGTCGCCCAGAAACACACGACGCAACGGGCCACGGCTCAAAACGATCGCGATCAAAGTAAGCACCAGCGTCTTGGCATTGGAGCAGCGCAGTTGCCCTTGCTGTATCCAAGGCTCGAGATACCGCGCCACAACTTCCACGAGTTCACCAAGATGCCTGCGCAGAAGCGGATCGAGATCGTCGCTTAACTCCAGGGCGCTGTACTGCAGCAATCGGAGTAATTGCGGCTGCTGTTGCAAAGTTGTCGCAATCAGTTCAAAGGTGCACGCTAGCGCAGTGCGCCCGTTCTGCGCTTCGGCTAGTCGCGTCAGCAATTCGCCACGCAGTTGAACACGCTGTAATTCTGCTCCGAGAACCGCCACGTAAAGATCGCGCTTGCGGGGATAATGCCGGTAAATCGTTACTTCATTGACTTCCGCGGCCGAAGCAATTTCACGCGTACTCACTCCGTTGTATCCAAATTGGGAGAACAGGGACGCAGCGGTGGTCAGAATGCGCTCCTCCGTGCTGCCTCTTGTAGAGCCAGATGGTCCAGTCATAGGTTCTTTTGCCGCCTGTCGTAAGCTGGAGGTTCTCAAAATCGCTTGCTGTCCTGATCGAAGCGGTTTTCCGAATGAAGCGACTGCCTTGATCGCCTATACTGCTGAACGCAGAAAAGCCAACGGGCTTAAAGGAACTGTGAGGTCCGTTCTGATGTAGACATTCCGTCGCACCGCTCTGGCGGCGGCCGAGATTGTTTTCCCTAGGGAATTCCGCATTGCGCCCTTTACACTGCCGGCGCGTTTACGCAGCTTTCATTGATTGACAAAAACATCAAGATTTAGTCACCGCTTGCCGAATCGGAGGAGCATCGCGGCTCTCTCTGTTTCCGACTCGCGCGAACTAAGTTCCCTGCGCGCACAGACGACGATCAATTTCCAACCAGCTACCGGAGCGAAACTTTTCGCTGGGCAACGGCTCAACGTCGTCCTCGTTCAGTTCCACCGCAACGCTCTGCATGATCTGCTCAAGGGTCAGGACCACCCGGAAACCACTCTTCTTTCGCACCACGATGCCTTCCATTCCGGCGAATGCGCCCGACCGGATGCGCGCAAGCTGTCCGACACGCAACAGAGGATGCGGCTCAATCCGATGTTCCTTCAATCCGGTCCGTAGAGCCTCGATCGCACTGTCAGGAAGCGGTGCAGGCTCTCCCCCGGTTCCCCCCACAACTGCAAGAGCTCCAGGGATGCTGAGGACGCTGACGCGCTCAGATCGCTTGATGCGGACAAAGAGGTAGCTCGGGAACAATGGCAATTCCAGCGTCACCTTGGACCCATCGCGCCACTTCCGATCTGCGCGATAGAGCGGGAGATAGTGTTCAATTTCGCGCTGACTCAAGTGCTGCGAAATCCGCTTTTCGTGACGGCACGTGGTGTAAACAGCAAACCAGCGCGAAGCACCGGTTACTTCCGCGCCAATCCCGGCCACGGGAGTCTCTGTCTGGATATCCTCGAAAAGGCTTGTTCGCAAGGCTTCGCCATCCTCACTTGGGTGATGGTGTTCTATAGAGCCCCAGACGTTCCAAAGCAACAATTGGGAATTTCTAATCAGGCAGAATGAAAGCAAGCGCTTCCATCCAATTTGCGAGGTACACCGGCTTCGGTACGACAACCAGTTCATTCAATATATCAGCAATTTGGCAAAAATCGAGTAAAAAAGCCATCGCACCAAAGTACCCGTTCTCATTTTTAAAACCCGTCAATGCAAGCGCCTGCAAACATTTTGGGATGCAGGCAACCTTTTGCTCGCGGGCAGCACCAAACGGTCGCCCATTCTCTTAATGGTTGGGGCAAATCCATGAATTTTCCATTGTGGAGACTTTTACTTTCGATTGCGTGCATACGTTCAAATAACACTTCGGACAATAACTCTTCACGAAACCAAAAGTCAGATGTGTATACATTTCGATCAACAGCCTACAGGCACAAAGTCAAGGAGTTTTTGTTGCGCCCCTCTCTCGTAAAGATTTTCCGAGCATGCCCTCCCACGCGTCGTAATCATGAGAGCGAGACGTGTCGTGGAAGGTGGTCATTACCTTATATGCAGCGCGAGACGGCCAGCGACTCGCGCCGTCCCGCCTTGCCCTACAATGTGGCGCGACCCGCTCCCTCAGTGCAGCGATTTTGTGTCAGTACTAGCCTCGCGGTGCACCCTTCTGCGCTGTTTCACTTTCTTGGCAGGCGCTCCCGCATACACTCCCCACGGCTCTAGGTCGCGTGTCGCCACAGAAGCAAGGCCAAGCACCGCTCCTTCGCCTACGTTCACGCCGGGTGCAATGCAGGCTCGCGCACACACCCATGCATAGGCGCCTACCTCCATCGCGTAAGCCAGTAAGGGGAAAGAGGGATCGTCGAACTCATGCGTTGCGCCGCAGAGGTAGGAGTTCTGCGAGAGAATTGCGTGCGATCCCATGCGTACGGGTGCAGGATTATAGATTTCCGCGCCATCTCCAGCCGTAACCTGGTCGGCACATATCAAGTTCCACGGCGCCCACACGCGCGAGCTTGGGTAGAAGTGGCAGTGCGGACCCATTTGCGCACCAAAGAGACGCAACAGCATCGTGCGCCATCCGTGGAGAGGCCGCGGTGAGAGACGGTAAAGAATCGCCCAGCAAATGCCCCAAGCGAGGCGCGCAATGCGCTGACTGAGCGGGAACGCGGGGCGCAAATAGGGATCCTTCGCCGTCTCTGCCGAGATATGTTCTCCCGCGTTGTAATGAACCTGCCTTGCCATCTTTGCCGAGTTTATCAGCGAGTGATTTCTAAACACCATCGCACCTAGGCGAGCATCAGCGCGCGGCTGAGCAAATCAGCCGAGCAGTTCCGCAACAGCATTAGGGGAAGCCTTAAGCGCGGCGTCGATCTGCGACTGGTCTTTGCCGCCGGCTTCGGCGATTTCGGGCTTGCCGCCGCCTGAGCCGCCGACAAGCTTGGCAACCGCGCCGACCAGCTTGCCGGCCTGGATGCGCTTGGTCAGTCCCGGCGTGACGCCGGCGATGATGGCGACTTTGCCCTCGGGCTGCGCCGAGGCCAGCACGACAACGCCCTCGCCGAGCTTCTGCTTGAGGTTGTCGACCAGCGTGCGCAACTGGCCGCGCTCCAGCGAGTCGGCGCGATGCGTCAGCACCTTGCACGCCCTTCACTTCGATGGCGCGGCTGAGCGCTTCGTCCAGCGCGCCGGCAGCGGACTTCATGCGCGCCTCTTCGAGTTCGCGGCGCAGGCGCTTCAGTTCGTCTTCCTGCGCGGCAAACTTGGCGCGAAGGCCGTCGGACAGGTTGTCCGCCGATGGGACGATACTGCGCGGCCAGCTTGCGCCACCTCAAAGTCGCGGCGGAAGGTGTCGAGCGAACCCAAGCCGCTGATGGCCTCGACGCGGCGCACGCCGGAGGAGACGGACGCTCTCGCTGTCAATCTTGATCAGGCCGATCTCGCCCGGTGGCCGCGGTGTGCGTGCCGCCGCAGAGCTCGGTTGAGAAGCCGTCGGAGAGCTTCACCACGCGCACCTTGTCGCCGTACTTTTCGCCGAAGAGCGCCATGGCGTGGTACTCGTTCACGGCCACGTCGATGGGCACGTCTTCGAGGGTTTCGACTTTGGCGTTGGCCAGCACTTCGCGGTTGACGATGGATTCGATCTCTTCCAGTTCTTCGTCGGCGACCTGGGCAAAGTGGGAGAAGTCGAAGCGCAGGCGGTCGGGTGCGACCGCCGAGCCGGCCTGCTTGACATGCGTGCCCAGAACCTGGCGCAGCGCGGCGTGCAGCAGGTGCGTGCCGGTGTGGTTGCGGCGGATGGCGTCGCGGCGTTCGCCATCGACGACGGTGTTGACGTGATCGCCGACCGCGAGGTCCTGCTTGAGGATGGCCTTGTGGGCGCGGACGCCCTGCACGGGAAGGACGCAGCCGGTGATTTCGGCGACGGTGGTGTTGCCGTCGGCCGAGGTGAACCAGCCGGTGTCGCCGATCTGGCCGCCGGAGTCGCCGTAGAAGCTGGTGTGATCGAGCACGACTTCGACCTGATCGCCAGCCTTGGCGGCGGGAACGCCGACGCCGTCTTTCACGATGGCGAGGACTTCGCATCGTTGGCGGTGAGCTGCTTGTAGCCTTCGAAGTCGGTCTTGGGCAGATCGCGGAAGGCGGGGCTGGCGGATTTCTGGCTGCCGCCTTTCCAAGAGGCGCGGGCGCGGGCTTGCTCTTCGGCGCGGGCGCGCTTCGAAGCCCTCGTCGTCGAAGTCGACGCCGGCGTCGCGGGCGGCATCGACCATGAAGTCGAGCGGCAGGCCAAAGGTTTCGTAGAGATGGAAGGCCTTTTCGCCGGTGAAGTTGCCCTTGCAGTTCCTCATTCAAGGCGCGTCAGGCCGATCTTGAGCACGCGATCAAACTGCTTCTCTTCGGCTTCGACAACTTTGGCGACGCGGGAGGCGGAATCGATCAGGTCCGGATAGGCGCCCTGCATCAGATCGCGCACGGCGTAGACCATCTGGTAGAGGAACGGCTTTTCCTGGCCGAGCAGGCGGCCGTGGCGAATGCCGCGGCGCAGGATTTTGCGCAGCACGTAGCCGCGGCCTTCGTTCGAGGGCAGCACGCCGTCGTTGATGAGGAACGTGGCGGCGCGGGCGTGGTCGGCGATGATGCGCAGGCTGGCCGCATTGTCGTCGGCAGTCCTGGTCTGCTCCTCGATGCCTTATCGCTCACGCGCTTGCCGGTCAGTTCTGCGGCGCGCTCGATCAGCGGCGTAAACAGATCCGTCTCGAAGTTGGTGACTTTGCTTTGCAGCACGGCGGCCACGCGCTCCAGGCCCATGCCGGTGTCGATGGAGGGCTTGGGCAGCGGCGTGAGCTTGTAGGTCGTCGTCTTGGTTGCAGGATCGACAATCGCTGACGCGGTCGAACTGCATGAAGACCAGGTTCCAGATCTCGACGTAGCGGGCTTCGTCTTGGCCGAAGGGCATATCGACGCCGGGCGTCTCGGCGGCTTCGATGCCCATGTCGTAGAAGATTTCCGAGCACGGGCCGCAGGGGCCGGTCTCGCCCATCTGCCAGAAGTTGTCCTTCGAGGCCGTACTCGAAGATGCGCTCCTTGGGCACGCCGGCTTCGATCCAGAACTGCTCGGCCTCGTCGTCGCGCGGCACGCCGTCGGCGCCCTCGAAGATCGTCACGTAGAGGCGGTCCTTGGGGATGCCGAACCACTCGGGGCTGGTGACCAGCTCCCAGGCGAATTCGATGGCATCGCGCTTGAAGTAGTCGCCGAAGCTGAAGTTGCCCAGCATCTCGAAGAAGGTATGGTGGCGGCGCGTGAAGCCGACATTTTCAAGGTCGTTGTGCTTGCCGCCGGCGCGCACGCATTTCTGCTAGGTGGTGGCGCGCGCGTAGTCGCGCTTCTCCGCGCCAAGAAAGAGGTCTTTGAACTGGTTCATGCCGGCGTTGGTAAACAGCAGCGTGGGGTCGTTGGCAGGCACCAGCGAGGAGGAGTGCACGCGGCGGTGCCCCTTGGTCTCAAAAAAGCGCAGAAACAGCTCGCGAATTTCGTTTCCCGTGCGGTATTGCATGGCACTTTCAGTGTAATGGGGCAACCGGTGCTGGATGCGCCCGGCCGCCATGTTGGACAAGTCGCGCGCCTTGTTCAGATAGTCTGCATCCTACGGTGAGTAAATTCCCCGGAGGACCATGGACAAGTTGCGATCCTGGCGTTGCTGAGGCAAAGCCCGGAAAAGAAAAAGAAGTCGAAGAGTTTCTGAAGTCGGCGCAGCCACTGGCCGTGCGGGAAGCCGGGACAACCACCTGGTACGCCGTGAAGCTGGGCGCCGGCGGTTCGGCATCTTCGACACGTTCAAAGACGAGGCCGGAAGAAACGCGCACCTGACGGGCGAGATCGCCAAGGCGCTGTTCGCCAAGGCCGAGGAACTGTTTCAACCCCCCGCTGGTAGAGAAGGTGGAAATTCTTGCTTCGAAGGCTCCGGGCGCATAGAGGACCGGAGAGTCAGAGCTGTACGTCAAACCAGGCATGGGCATTTACAAGCGGGTCGAAGTCTTCTGCGCAATTTGTGTCATGCGAGTCTTGCGTTCGCGTTCGTGTGTCCGTCGCTGGCTGCGGCCCAGCCCGGCCACGGGCTGACGATCGTGGCTTCGCGCGAGTTGAAGGTCGGCGGCGCGGAGATCCATGTGGACTTCGCCGCTGGTCCACTGGACCTTCGCAGGACGCCATCTTGCGCATGTGCAGGCTGCGGCTTCGGCAGTCACCACCTACTACGGCCGTTTCCCGGTCGCGCGTGCGCGTATCCTCATCATGCCGGTGCGAGCGGAGCGGCATCGTGCAGGGCACCACGTGGGGCGACATGGCGGGATTCCCCGGCATGACGCGCATTCGCATCGGCCAGCACACCACGCAAGAGGATCTGAAGGACGACTGGATGATGACGCATGAGCTCGTGCACATGGCGTTTCCGTCCCTGCCCGACGATCAGCACTGGATGGAAGAGGGTCTGGCCACTTACATTGAGCCCATCGCGCGGTTGAGACCGGCGAATTGACGCCGCAGCAAATCTGGCACGACATGGTGCGCGACATGCACAAGGGCGAACCCGCAGAGGGCGACCAGGGACTCGACCACACCCATACCTGGGGACGGACGTACTGGGGCGGCGCGATGTTCTGCCTGGTGGCGGATGTCGAGATTCGGCGTCAGACCGGCAACAAGAAGGGTCTGCGGGATGCGCTGCGGGCGATTGTGGCGCGGGCGGGACGATCGACCACGAGTGGACGCTCGGCAAGGCGCTCGCGATTGGCGACCACGCCACGGGAACGCATGTGCTCACCGAACAGTATGCGAAGTGGAAAGACGCGCCGGTGACGGTGGATCTGGACAAGCTGTGGGCGGATCTTGGGATTCGACGCGGCGGCGATGAGGTTGAGTTTGTCGACGATGCGCCGTTGGCGAAGATTCGCGAGGCGATTGCGCGGTCGACGCGGTAGTGAGTTTTCACGGGGCGGTTCTTCGCGACGCTTACGCCACAGTTGCGGACTGCGGGACCCAGGCGTGCGTCGCTCAGGTGACCACTGGTTTTGGGGATATTGGTGTTTATTCGCTAGTTGGGTCTTCGAGATTATCGAGGGCCGAGAGCGATTCGTCGGGAATATCCCACTGGCGGAGGATCTTGTAGATCACGTTGGTGGAGAATCCGGCGGCCAACAGGCGGCGCATGATGCGGGCAGTTTCTTTTTCATTGGCAGGCTTCCGGATGCGTTTGCGCTCGAGGTGCTGACGGGCGAGGGCTTCTTCATCGGTACCGGCGTAGCGGGCTTCGACGGCGTCGGTGACGATCTGCTTTGAGACGCCTTTCTGGGTGAGGGCCTGGCGGACGCGGCCCTGGCCGAGTTTCTCATCCTCCTGGCGGAGTCGGGCATAGATCTCGGCGTACGCCGCATCGTCGAGGTAGCCGTGCTCCTTGAGTCGAGCAATGGTCGCGTCGATGATCGCATTGCCGCACTCGCCGGGCTCGACGCGCAAGCGCATCAGGCGGCGGAGTTCGGCCTCGGTGCGCATGTGGCGGCCGAGAGCCTTGATGGCGTAGTCGTAGAGGCCGGATTCATTGAGGTGCGGTTTTGGCTTCACGGATTCTGGATGAGTGTAGTTCTTCCAGTTCGGCGGATTCCAATATTAGGTAGCCGGTTGCCGGCAGCCTGGCTTGTGGTGAAACATTTGGCGTAAAGGATCCTAATAAAGGACTCGGCTTCAGACATCAGACAGCGAAAAACGGTTATGGGGTATTTCGGGCGTTTGCGCCTGATCCGAACCGCATTGTGAAAACACTGCCTAATAAGCGATTCGTGAGCCATTCTGCTATCTTCGCTTGTTAGATGAGGCTTAGGCTCGATCTAACCTGAGCGGCAGCCCTACGTTTGCTCGGCGAAGATTTGCGCAAGGGCGTATTGGCGGATTTCCTCCGCCAATTCCCTGTCTCGGGCCCGAGGCGAAGTGAGATCGAGCCAGACTTGGATGATGTCGGAAACAAGGATGCCATCGCGAGTGACAGCGGCGCGAAAAACCGACTTTCGGAAGACCGGTTGCCGCACGAAAAGGTTTGGCCTGAATTCAGCCCCGTCCGGTGAGAATCCCATCCTGCTTAGAACTTCGCGATCGAGGCTCTCCAAATAGAAGCTTGGCAGAACCCGCTGGGCGGGCTCGAACCCCAGCCACTTAGCCGCCGCAGAGAGGCCGAGGCAGGCGAGCGGCGCTGACCGAGATGAAGACTCGCCGTTGAGTGCACGAAGCGCATCGGGAACCTGGCGCTCGTTGCTGGCTGAATCGTTCCAAACCAATGGCATTTCGGGTATTGGTCGTAGGTAAGCGGCCTGCCAGCGACGCATCAGCTCCGCTCTGCGAACCAGGCGCAGAATTTCACTTTCATCGTCGAGAAAACTGTCCTGCTCTAACTGTCGAACGAACCGGAAGGCACTCATTACCGAGACCTGGGCAGCCTCTGCAAGATCGGAGGCGTTTCTGTATTCCCCTCTGGGTGCCTCGAGAAGGTTCTCCGAGACAAGCGGTGCGAGCAGCACTTTCAGCAGCCATTGATTCAGGTCACTAAAAAGATTGGCGGAGTCTGGAACCCGGAGCTTTTGCCTGCGCGCAGACAGTGGAACTTTCGCTGTGAGCGCCTCGAGCCCAGTTCCAACGAATCGTCGTAACCCTTCCCGATCGAAGATCCCGACTGCAACGTCTGGAGCAACCCTGGACCGAAAGTCGACCAACTCGTCGGCAGTATTCCTGGGAATCGACGGGGCCGCAACTACTGCCATCGGTGCGCCCTTGTCGGGCGATGCTGAAGAGGCTGCTCTAGCCTCAAGAATCGCCTCGGACAAGAACGCTCTTAAGCGGTCCCGTCGACCTTCAGAGGAGACCTTAAGCGCGACCGTGTAGCTCAGACTGCCACGCGAAATAGCCAGACCTGTATCTTTTTCCGCGAATGAAGCTTCGCGTTTTACCTGCCACCCACCCCGCTCGCAGAGTTCGGCGAGCAGTTCGAGATACAAACTCCCGCTGTAAGTTGCAGATTCTAAATCAGAAAATCGCTGTTTCATATTCCTCTCAAATATTTTTACCTTGGCCGTGTGAACACCAGGGTCGTGTGCTATACTCGTGGAAGGCAGAAAAGTTAGGGCAGGCCTCACAAGCCCGTGCGAAGTTTGCGAATTGGGGTATCGCGTGCAAGTTAATAACTTGACCATGATACCGTAATCCGGCATAAAAAAACAAGGAGTACAGGGTCTGGGAGAAATTCGGGCCGATTGGAGGAGTCATGGAGAACCAAACAGCTGAAAGTCAGCACGATGCTAACCACAACCTGCCAGCGCCCCGGACACCATCCGGGCACTGAAACAAATGCCATCGAAGGAGCACGCAAGCCGAGCACATCGATGTCCCTCAGAAAGAGGTCGAAGTTATGGATATGAAGGATCAAGTGAATAAGCTGATTGCAGAGTCGCTGAGCGAAGCACGCTCAGTTGTTGAAAATGGCGGAACCTGGGAACCCCTGGTTCATGTCGTTCATTCCCTGGGTGTGCAGTCGATGCGCGCCCCGGGGTTGCATGGAGGGCCTGTTGTAAAGGCCAAGCAGCTCGAGGAGATCAACCGTCAGTTGGATCTGCTCCGCGGCGAGTTTCTGATTACGGTGGCTGACCTTTGGATTGGCGAGGATGGTCCGGACGGCTTTGTGGCCGTCTCTTGGAATATCCCCTTTTCTGGCCGCCGCAAGGCACTGGAAGTGGAAGTCCACGCATGCTGCGATCGCTTGGCTGGTGGAATGCAGAAGTACATGCGCTCCCGGGATGGGAAGGTGCTTTTTGGAGAGTTTCAGTGGGGTTCCCCGCATGCTTCTGGCGGTTTCTAACTGGGCAACAGAATGCGTCCGCGGGAACCGACCGAGACTGCCACGCTGGATCCCAAAGCCTGGGGACAAACCGGACGATCGTGCGTCACTGCTGGCCGAAGCCGGCAGCGCCGTTGCTCCGACAGCTTCAAACGAGTTCGCCAATGATAATCGTGTTTTTCAACTATGGGATCCAAGGTAGCAAGCTGGGAGGGGGCCCGCGACATCCGCGGTTCCCTTCGCGAGAACAGACCGAGTGTTTTCGTTGGTTCGCACCCACATCCGAAACAGGCAACCGCTGGCAGGGCCCAAGGTTAATGAAACTCGTAGTTCTTTTGCTCTTGGGCGCTGCTGCACAATTTACCAACTAGAGAGGATCACTCGCATGTTAGAAGATACCGAATTTGAATCAATCGCTCCTGGTCCGTCAGGGGCGGCCGAACCCGCTGCATCGCAAGGCGACTCCAGCGGATCCTCTGCGTCAATCGATGATGAGCTCGACCTTGGCCAGGTGACGTCGGCACTGCCGGGTGCCCCCGAAGTTGCGCCTTCCAGCGATGGGGCAAATGCAGTTTGGAAAATCTGGGAAGGGATACGACGGAAGGACGGTTCCTTGGGTAGCTCCTCATTCGAGTTCTCCGCCCCCATTGAGGCTACGAAGATCTTTCAACAGATGATCGATCGTGGCGACTACAATCGCGACCCATGGGAACGGATTCCATTCCCGACTGGCACGACAGACTACGGAGCGACCAGCGATCTGTTTGCCAGTATCAAGCTGGCCATCCAATCGCAAACCCACCTCTCTGACAGGGACTGCACGCTGCTCACATTCTGGACTCTCGCCACCTGGCTCCACGTCGCCCTTCCTCTTGCACCAGGCTTGGCGATTACCGGTTGCGCCGATGAGGCAGATCGCTTGCTGCGCACCTTGCGAGCGATCTGCTACCACCCGGTGCTCCTGGTTGGGGTGACCAGCGCTACTCTGGAGAGCATTCGCTGGCGGCTCAACCCGACGCTGCTCATCGTTGAGCCGGCCCTGAGCAAGCGAATGGCAGTCCTGCTGGGCTGCTCCACTGGCCGCGGATATGTGGCGCGCATCAAAGCTGACGGAGGTCAATCTTATACGCCGCCGGACTACTTCGGCCCGAAGGCCGTCTACTTGGGCGAGGATATGTCGACGAACTCGGAGTTGCGTCACTATCTGAGGATCAACACATCGACCGTGCCACCGGTCGAATCACAGCGTGCAGTGCCCCTGTCGGAAGAATTGAAGCAGCGACTGCAGAACCAGCTATTGGCCTACCGACTCCGGTCGATGCCAGCAGTGATCGCATCGGAGTTCAACGTGGTAGGCCTGTCGCCAGAGGCTAACGCGATTGCAGCCGCCCTGGGAAAATGTGTCGTGGACGCTCCACTACTTCAGGCAGAGATTGTCTCGCTGCTGACACCGTTCTCCGATCATCAGCTGGCTGAACGCACGGACGACCTGGGAACGCTCGCCGTCGGCGCCGCACTCGCTCTGTGCCACCAGGGCAAAGACCAGGTTCGTGTTGGAGAGATCGCCGCTGAGGTCAATAGAGTTCAGAAGGACCGCGGCGAGAGGTTGCAGTTCAGCGCCGAGAAGGTGGCCCACCGACTTAAGAGGGCCGGCTTGCTGACGCGGCGATTGGGTGCGAGCGGCAACGGGCTGCTGTTTGACCGTGTAACAAAGCTCCTTCTCCACGAGGTCGCCAGCGCTTATGGTTGTGGAGGCTCGACCAACGGAAAGGAAAACCTCCACTGTCCCTTGTGCGTTGAAAGTAAATGAGTTATGTAGGTTATGTAGGTGGTGTGAGTCAAATATAATTTTTCGCAAGATCAACTGCAAGCCCTTACGAATGTGCAACTTTCTTATGCAGTGTTTCTGGCTTCCGTTGATCCATTGGTCAACCCAGTCGTTGAGAGTTACCCGAGCTAGGAGTTCTGAGGCTTCAAGACCCAGTGGCCTTCGTTGGGGAAATGGGAAATGGAGCATCTTGCCGGGGACTTTGAGCAACTGGAGGGTGTTCGAAGAGCTGGGCTCCCTCGCCCGCGTCCGGGCGGTATTTGAGTTGGCCGTGGACTACCAGGTGGGGGTGCGGGAGTTTTTGGCGGAGAGGGATGGGATCAACAGAACGAACTAAGGCTCTCGCAGGAACTCTGCGAGATTCTCTTCCCATCGAATGGCTCCGGTCACAATCTGTTTCAGATCATATTTCGGTTTCCAGTCCAGCGTGTCCTTGGCTTTTTGGGCTTCCGCGAACAGAGTGGGCGGATCACCGGGCCGCGCTGGTGCGTAGACATGAGGAACGCTTCGCCCGGAGACCTCTTCGATTGCGCCGATCAATTGCTTGATGGAGGTGCCGGTTCCTGTACCCAGATTCAATTCGACCGATCGTCCTCCCCGCGCAAGATAATCGAGCGCCTTCACATGAGCGGAGGCGAGATCGGCCACGTGAACATAATCGCGTACGCAAGTTCCATCCGGAGTATCAAGATTCTCACCGAAGACCGTGAGCGGCGGAGTCATACCGAGGGCCGCACGGATTGCGAGCGGAATCAGATGCGTCTCCGGAGCGTGAATCTCGCCGATCGTTCCCAGAGGGTGCGTTCCAGCAGCGTTGAAATAACGCAAAGCGGCAAATCGAAGATCGTGCGAAACAGAGTAAGCAGAAAGCACGCGCTCGAAGAACAGTTTGGTGGCCCCGTACGGATTGATGGGCTCTTTCGGACTGGACTCGGAGATCGGCAGAGACCGGGGCACGCCATAAACAGCGCAGCTGGAAGAAAACACAAATATCCGCACATCACTTTCGAGCACACTGTCCATCAAGGCCAAAGATGACTCGACATTATTGCGAAAGTATTTCCGCGGGTTGGCTACGGATTCTCCAACATAGGCAGAAGCTGCGAAGTGGATGACGGCATCCGCCCGCTGCAGCGCTGGAAGGACCTTCGCGCGGTCTGCGATATCACCTTCAATAAGCTCAAACCCTTTCGCTAACTTCCGATGTCCGGTCGAAAGATTGTCGTAGATGATGACGCTGTGCCCGTTTTGTACCAACTCACGGACAGTGGCCGACCCGATGTAGCCACTGCCCCCAGTGACGAGAACCCTCATTCCAATGCACCCCGCGTGGTGTATCTAAGTCTGGAGCATATCAATCTCGCCCCCGTCTGTGCCCCCAAAATCCGCGTCGCAAGGCACTGCCCCCGAGCACAGAGAGGGCCGATGGGAGCTGCTCCCTTGGGGTGCACACTACATTGCGGCGACAAAATCGGGGAGTAAGGCCGAAGCGCTTTGTTGTAGCAACAGAGTCATTCGCGCTGCCATTCCTGTGTACATCGACGCCACATGGAATGCATTCATGCGTACGCTCTCGCTTGCGTGGCCAAACGCATTTTGCACCAGGACCTTGAGAACTCCAATGCGAATCTGAGTGGCATCACTGCGGAGAGCCGAAAGAAGCCCTGGATCAACCGAGTCGCCGTTTTGCGAGGCGTAGTCTGCCATTTCCAACATCACGCCTGCGTTTTGATAGATTGCCCAAAGACCGCGAATGCCCTGGATGTGCTCCCAAGTTTCATCGGGCGTCGTGTTCAAACCTTCCCGCGAAAGAAAATGGACGCTTAACCCACGACCGCTCCAGTCAGTCCGAAGCCGCGCCACCAGCGATTCCCATGATTGGGAATTCCTGCGTCGCTGGCCGGCCCTCCAGTGAAACAGGTAGATTCCCAGAACCGCAACGGTCACGATTTGGATGGAGCTGAGAATCATCTGATCGTTCCTGAATCCTGAGGTCCACAAGTCCTGAGCCGCTGACATAAGCCCTGGGTTGATTCCCGCACATAATTAGGCTTATTTATATTAGTAAAGCGATTGATTTCGGAGGCAAATGGCACTTCCGGTTCACGGAGTGCTGCTTTGTGGGTGGAGGGTCCCAGAATCGAAACGGTGGGGCATCCAGGTTCGATGGATGGTTGTGATCCCGCTTCCCCGATGCCTACTCACTGCTTGTTCGCTATTTCTACTCCCGATTCCCTGCTTCTTTCGTCCACTGGTCGACCCAGTCGTTGACGGTTTTGTACCAGAGTTGGGAGTTTTGGGGCTTGAGGACCCAATGGCCTTCGTCGGGAAAGTAGAGCATTTTGCTGGGGACGTGGAGGAGCTGGAGGGTATCGAAGAGCTGGTAGCCTTCGCTGACGTCGAGGCGGTAGTCGAGCTGGCTGTGGACGACGAGCGTGGGGGTTTTGAAGTTCTTCGCGGAGAGCGAGGGGGACCATTTGCGGAAGGGATTCTCGCTGTCGGGGCGACCGTAGTAGTCCCAGGGATGGCCTTTGAACTCCCAGATGTTGAACCAGTCTTCTTCCGTGGAGCCGAAGGCGGATTCGGCGTTGAACATGCCGTCGTGGGAGACGATGCACTTGAAGCGATTAGTGTGGCCGAGGACCCAGTTGGCCATGTAGCCGCCGTAGCTGGCTCCGAGGGCGCACTCGCGGGTCTTGTCGATGAAGGGATAGTGCTGCTCGGCGTAGGTGAGGCCGGTCATGAGGTCGGTGAAAGGCTTGCCGCCCCAGTCGCCGTTGACGCGATCGACGAAGGCCTGTCCATAGCCGGTTGATCCGCCGGGATTGATCATCACGACGACGTAGCCGTTGGCGGCGAAGAGTTCGGCGTTCCAGCGGTAGGACCAGGAGTCGCCCCATGCGCCTTGCGGGCCGCCGTGGATCAGGAATTTTACGGGGTATTTCTTGTCGGGGTCGAAGGCGGGGGGCTTGATGAGGAAGCCCTGGACCTTGGTGCCGTCGGCGGCGGGGAACCAGAAGGATTCGAGCGGTGCTTGGTCGAGTTGGGCGAGAAGGGCGTCGTTGAGATGCGTGACTGGAGAGATTTTCGTCTCCGACTCGTTCGTCATGATGTCGTAACCCTGCTCGGATTCGACCTTCCAAGAGTATTCGAGTTTTACTGTCTCGCTTGGCCTTTCAACTTTTACGACCGACGCAACGATAGTCTTCCCATCAGCCATCGGATGCAGATCGCTGAATTCGCCGCGACTGTACAACTGATTGGAATGTCCTTCAAGATTCGCGATGAAGATTGGAGCCTCGCCGCGCTCGCCAGAAACAAAGAACAAGCGCTTCGAATCTGATCCCCAGGCAAATTCATCCACCCAATTTTGAAGATTGGGCAGCAAGCTCCAGCTGACCTTCTTCTCGCGGTCGTAGAGGAGCAAGCGGAATTTGTCGCTTTCGTAGCCGGGCCGGAGCTGGCTGCGCCAGGCGAGATATTTTCCGTCGGGCGAATAGGCGGGGTTGAAGTCGCCGCCTTTAGAAGTGCTGATCTTGACCGGCTTCGCTGATGGATTGGAGAGGTCGAGGGTGAAGATGTCGGCGTTGGTGCTGATGGCGGGCTCGGGGTCGAGGTTCTCAGTGAAGGCCAGTTCCTTCGAGTCGGGAGAGATGGCAAATCCGCCGCCGCCTTCGAGCGAGAAGGGCGGGACGTCGTGGGGATCGTTGGGGGTTAGATCGCGGACTCCACCGTTCTCAACCGACACCAGAAACAGGTGCGAGCGCTTGTCGCCAGTGAAGTGGTTCCAGTGGCGGTAGAGGAGGTGGGTGAAGATCTGCGCTTTCACCTTGCTCGCTGCCACGGCGGTATCGCGGTCATAGGTACACTCGGCGCCAGCGCCGTTGTCGCTGGGAACAATAGCCGGGCAGTCAGGATAGACAGACGCGGTGAAGACTATGAATTTGCTGTCGGGCGACCACTTCGCGTTGTCGATGCCAAGGTCGAGGTTGGTGAGCTTGTGTGCTTTGGTGGCCGCGCCGGTGGCGGAGTCGAAGGCGGCGAGCCAGATTTGCGGCGCACCGGTGCGGCTGGAAAGGAAGAGGATCTGTTTGCCGTCGGCCGAGAACTGCGGTCCCGAGTCACCCGGCTGCGCAACTGCCAGCTTCATGGGCTCGCCTCCGGCAATAGCCTGCAGCCATAGCTCCGGTGTTTTTGTGTTCTGGTCGAGATTGACGGTCGTCACGGAGTAGGCCAGCCACTTGCCGTCGGGCGAGACCGCGGTTTCGCCGAGACGCTTCATTGCCGTCAGGTCCTGGAAGGTCATGGGCCTTTTCACCACCGCAGATTTTTGGGCTGGGGCGAGGGTGGCGGCGAGGAGGAGGGCGAAGTAGATGGATCGGCGCATGAGTTTTCCCTGATTGCGGAGGTTCGTGCTTCTCAGGTCTCAGACGCAAGACCCGGGGCACCCAACTTGTGTCGGCGCGAAGGAGAAGTGTACAACTGGAGGCCGGCTTCTAGCCGTTTGCGGAGATTCGTGCGATTCCCACCCATGCCGCGATAAGACTGCGTCATGGATGAGGCACCCTCATTCTTTGATCGGCATGGACGAAAGACGGCAGCAGATCCTTCACTTCGCTCACCCACGAACGATTCTCGTTCCAGGGCCCCAAGCAGCTCAGTTCAGGATGACACGGCGGATTGAGGGGTGACTGAGTTATGCGGCCTGGAGTTCCAGGAGGATGCCGGCGCCGCGGGGTTCGAAGTTCATGGCGGAGGCTTTGCCATTGTTTTCGCGAATGATGGTGGCGCACATGCTGAGGCCGAGGCTGGTGGATTCGTCGCCGGCGGGTTCGGGGATGAAGGGATCGAAAGCGCGGGCGGGCACGGGAAATTTGGAGCCGGAGTGGGCGACGAGGATCTGCACCTGGTTGTTTTCTGCGACGGCTTCGAGGCGAACCGTTTTCTCGTTGGTGGTGTCGAGTCTTTCGACGGCGTCCATGGCGAACTGGAGGCAGTAGAGGACGGCTTGTCGGACCTGCTGGGCGTTGCCGACGACGCGGGGCAGGGCTGGCGCGATGTGGACACGAAAATCGATGGAACGCTGAACGAATTCAGAGCGGTGGAGCTGCTCGAGGTCGTTGAGGAGCTCGGTAACAGAGATGGCAGCGATCTGATCGCCCTGGGGCCTTGACATGCGGGCGAGGCTTTCGAGGGTGAGCCGCATATGGCGCGCCTCGTTGAGGATGGCCTCGATGGCCTTATGGGCCTGGGGATTGAGGTATTCGGTTTCGTCGAGCAACGACGCGTAGCCGAGGATGACGGTGAGAGGGTTGTTGAGTTGCCGGGTGACGTTGCCGGCAAGTTGGCCGAGACCAACGAACTTCTCGGCTTCGACGAGCTTCTCGAGCATCATGGTCTGGCCGCGAACCGACTGCAGGCGAGAGGCGAGAACCTCGATCGGAAGCAGATCGACGGCGCTGATGGGCTCGGCGGGGTTTTCGGCGCTGGTGAGGAAGATCGCACCCTCGGTAGATGCACGGCCGCGCAGGGGGATGGCCTGCACGGTGGTGAGCTTGAGGCGGGTCAGGTCGTCGCCAGGGACGAGGAACGGGGTGAGATCAAGGTTGAACGCCAAGCTGTGCTCAACGGCAGCAGGACCGGAGCCGGGATCGAGAAAGCCTTGTACGGGGATTCGGGTGACGAGCGCTTCGAGGGCATTCGCCGTGGCGTCGTCGAAACCGGCGGCCCCAGACAGGTGGTAATGGCCGTTGCTTTGTAACAGGACAAGCGCAGCCTGTTTGAATCGGCTGTTGGAGACAACGGACTGGCAGACGACGGTGGCCTGGCGATCGAAGTCATCTACGCGGCGGCGGGCGAGATTGAGGCGGGCGTAGGCTTCCATTTCCTCGCGGGCATGGCGTTCGCGGATCTGGCCCGCCTGGTTGATGGCAAGCTGGTCTTCAAGGGTGAGGAGGATCATGCCGATGGCAGCAACCACCTTGGACATGGCGATAGCGCGAATAGCCCAGATGCTGGGCTCGTCATAATGAAAAAATGGGAGAGTCTGGCCGACATTCAGCGACCAGGCCAGGAAACCAAGGCTAGCCAGAATGGTTCCGGGCGAGATGCGGCGAAAGACGTAGAAAATGAGGAGGGCGGTAACGCTGTGGATGGCGCACTCGACGAAGATGAGAGGCCAAACACCTCCAACGCGAACGCATATCCAGAGAGCGGCAGCGCCAAGCGTGATGCAGAGAACGAGCGAGATGGCACGAGGGAGGCCGCGTTGAGAGAAAGCCCACGCACAACCGGCAAAGAGCGAGAGTCCGCCGAGTGCCGGAAAGATCAGGAATGGGAATCCAACGGGGGTCCTGCCGCCGTAAACGCCGTAGATGAGGAAGGCGTAAGCAACGAGCGGAATGGTGAATGGGACCGCATACAGGATACGGAGGCGGCCGATACGAAAGCCGAGAGGAGAGAGGGACGCCAGGAAGAGACCGGAACTGATGAGAATGGACGCTTGACCGATGGAGGCGATCCACGGGTGGGCGAGGGTGTCGGAGTAGTTCCACCATCCCAGGTTGTAGAACTGCAACATGCGGATGGAGGAGAAGAAGAACCCGAGGAACCAAAGAAGAGTGCGAGTATCGCGGAAGCGCAGATATAGCTGGAAAAACGCCGGCAGCAGGAGCACCGTAAGAACGAGCGCGGGAAAATGGTAGCTGTCGGGCATGGGAATGCGAGAGTCTCCAAGACGACCGCGTAGCAAAAAGTGGTGCCACCCTGAGGACGAGCGCCAGATTCAAGTGTCCCCGGGGCGGGTCCTGATCGTTAATGAGTGAGCTTAAACCATTGATGCCGCGAGGTAAATGGTGAGTTGAGGTGGGGGAACCTTCAAGCACCCTCGCGTAGAATCTGTCCGGGTTGCGCCGGTCGCCGCGAAGCGACAGCTTCACCAAGGGACGATTTTGCAGCCACCCCGGGCTGGTTGTATATACGTCTAATGTGGTAACGGAACGAGTGCGCACGGTGTGGACAGGAACCAGGGACGGGATCTGCGGGCTGCGGAGAGCCGCACAGGAGACAAACGACGTGAGGAATCGATGGTGGTTGGCGCTTGCGGCCGCGGTTTTATTCGGGCTGTCGGCTAGCGCGCAGGAGCAGGACACCTTTACGCCGATGGCGCTCGATGCGGGATTCGGGAAGCTGGATATATCGGATCCGGCGACTCCGGCCGAGGAGATTATCAAGAAGTTTGCGGCCAAGGAGAGCGAGTTCCAGGAGGCGCTGAACCACTATACGTACCGCCGCCTGGCACGAGTACAGACGGTCGATGACGACACTCACAAGGTCGACGGCGAATGGTACCAGGTGGACGACGTAACCTTTGACCCGACAGGGCGCCGCATGGAGAAGACTGTGTTTGCGCCGGAGAGCTCGCTGCAGCGCGTGATGATGTCGCCGTCGGACTTGCAGGATATTCAAAAGGGGTATCCGTTTGTGCTGACGACGGAGGAGATTGCGCAGTACAACACGAAGTACGTGGGCCGGCAGAAAGTTGACGAGGTGGATTGCTACGTCTTTGACGTGGGTCCGAAGCAGATCGAGAAAAACAAACGGTACTTTCTGGGACGCATCTGGGTGGATGCGACCGACCTGCAGATTGTGGTGACGAATGGCCGGATGGTTCCGGATGACACGCGCAAGGGAAAAGAGGACCTGCATCCGCCCTTTATGACGTGGCGTCAGCAGGTGGATGGGCACTACTGGTTCCCGGTATATACCAAGGGCGAAGGCGTGCTCCACTTTTCAGGCGGGAACGGGTACATGAGCCAGGACGTTCACATTCGCGACACGATCAAGTACACGGACTACAAGCGATTTGGCTCGACGATCAAGATCATCTACGACGGACAGGATATTACGAAGACCGGCCCGCAAAACGGCCAGCAGCCGGGACAGCCCGCGACGCCTGCGCAGACCAAACAACAGCAGAAGCCGCAGAATTAGTTGAAAGTTCGTAGTTCTGAGTTCGTAGTTCTGAGTTGCCCGCGTTAGAAGCGCAGGGAGAGGCAGCTCAGGCCACCGTCCATTTTTTGAAACTCGGACATCTGGAGGACCACGGGACTGAAGCCGCGCGCGATCAGTTCGTCGGGGAGGTGTGGGAATCCTTCGGCTACGAGCACGCGATCGTTGATGCGGACGCAGTTGGCGGCGTAGCTCTCGGCGGGAGAGACGCGGATCTGGTTGAAGCGGGCGAACTGCGGGTTCGCGGCCATCTCATCCATCACGACGAGAGTGTTGTCGCCGATGTAGCTGATACCACTCTTCAGGTGCAGGATCGTGGTCATGGAGCGGATGTCGATGGTGGAGGCGGTATAGCCGAGCAAATTGAGATGCGAAGCAAGTTGCCGGGCGCCTTCTTCGTTAGTGCGCAGTGAGAGACCGATGAAGAAGTGGTGTTCGGCATCGCAGATATCGCCGCCGTCGACGGTGCCGGGCGCTTGGATGGCCAGAATGCGGGGGTAGAAGCGCTCGAGGATGGGACGTATCGATTCGACTTCACTCTCGCGGCTCGAGGCACCCGGGCGGGTGAGGATCGCGGCGTGCGGCGTGAGGACGGCAGCGTCTTCGACGAAGGTGGAGTCGGGGTGACGGAGATCGGGTTCGAGGATCGTGAGGTCGAGGCCGCACTCGCGGAGTGCGTCGCAGTATTGCGCGTGCTGGTGAAGAACCTCATCGAAGTGGGGAATGCCGAGATCGACGGTGGTGAGGCCGTCAGCAAAATTACTGCCCGGGATGCGTAGGATAGCGCGGGTAAACAAGCGCAAGTCTCCGGTGAATTGAATTGGTGGGTCGGGTGCTTCAGTATATCGGTTGTCGTCGTGGGGAAAAAACCGCACAAAGAATTTCGAAGAGTGAAGAGGACGCAGGGGCTAAGGCCCTCATTAATTCTGCACCACTTGCGGCATGACTGAACAGCTGGGTGAAAAAGTCTATCTGGGCCAAAGAAACGTCCCCTCAGGGGCTGAAGCCCGTTCTCATTGTGCGAGGGTTAATGTACGGGCTGAAGCCCGTACCCTTCAAAGCCGAATCTTAATTCGAGTTTTTTCACCAAGCTGTGAAGTCATGCCCGGTTTCAAGACTCGAGTTCGAATTGGTTTTATCCGCAGCCCTGTGAAGCTCCGCGCTTCCTCCCCGCTTAGACCTTCGCATTCCTTGAGTCAGTGTTCGTGCAGACAATGCAGACTAATAGAAGAGGTATTTGCGCCAGCGGTCGTCGCCGCGGCCGAGCATGCGCATGATCTGTCGGCTGGTGTGGAGGGAGAAGGGACGCGGCTCGCGGAGCAGAACCATGTCGTCGATCTCCACAAGCATGCGATTGCCTTTGCGGCGATTGCAGGCGTGGCAGCAGGCGACGAGGTTCTCCCATGTGGAGTTGCCTCCGCGAGAGCGGGGCACGACGTGGTCGAGGGTGAGTTCGCCCGAGGGCAGCACGACGCCGCAATACTGACACTGGTTGCGGTCGCGGAGCAGGATGTTTTTGCGCGAGAGAGCGCGCGTCTGGTGAGGGATGCGGCGATATTCAAGCAGCCGGATGACCGAGGGCATGGCGATGAAACTGCGCTGTGCGTGCAGGGTCAGGCCATGTTCTTCTTCCGTGCGCGCGATGCCTTTCAGTACGAGCACGAGGGCGCGGCGCGCTCCGCAGATGTTGATGGGCTCGTAGGACGCATTGAGCACGAGCACCGGCATCTGCAGAATGTGGTTGGCGTGTACAGCCGCATGAGTGCCTGACTCAGCCGCATAAGCGGCAGCGCGGGCAGCGGATTTTTGCTTGCGTGCATGAATCATGGCTTTTCCCAGCGACATCTGTTCCCCTCTTCAGGAAAGTTGGTGAGTGGATGATGACGAATGCATGCCTGCGAATGGGTTAGCCGGCTCGATGCCGGGTTGGGCGGGCCGCGTTTCGAATGAACGGGTCTGCGCGTTGTTGTCGAAGCGGCGCGCACGGGCGAGCGTTGCGACGTAGACGGAAGCCGCTCCTGCTTTCAAGAGAGACTGCGATGCGGCGCGAGCGGTAGCGCCGGTGGTGAGAATGTCGTCGATGAGCAGGATGTGCTTGCCCTTAACGGCAGTTGAATCGGAGACTTTGAAAGCGCCACGGACGTTGAGGCGGCGCTGGCGTGGCGTGAGTCCGGCCTGGCTTTCAGTGGATCGCAGGCGCATAAGCGTGGTCGGCGCCAGCGTGAGATGCCAGGCAGGATGCGATTTGCGCAGGGCGTCGATGGCGCACTTGGCGAGGGCTCGGGCCTGGTTGAAGCCGCGCTGTTTGTGCTTGGTGCGGTGCAATGGCACCGGAACGACGAGCATTTCAGCGGGGGCCTCGGGGGCAAGCTGCGCGATGGCGGCGGCGAGAATGGCTCCAAGACGGCGGGCAGCGGGATGAATGCGGTCGTACTTCAGCGCGTGGATGGCGGCGCGCATGCGGCCATCATAGGATCCGAACGAAACAGCACGCGTAAAAGAAGGTGGCGCGAGACGGCAGGTGCGACAAAGATGCGAGGTCGAAATTCCTTCGACTGAGGGCTGATCGAGGGAGTCTCCGCAACGTTGGCACACGAGGCCGTGATGGACACGAATTTCGGTCCAGCAGGCATCACAAATTGGAACGGAAGAGAAATGCGGCAGCGGGGAGCTGCAGAGAGTGCAGGAGGCGGGAAGGAGGGTTGAACCAATTGCGTCAAGAGGACTTCGGAGTACGCGAGCTATGGCGCGCCAACGGGATATCTCCGATAGTGAACCGTCGATCGTCAGTGAACCGTAGTTCCTGCGGAAGACGCACCTCACTTTTGCCGGGGCGGTCTTCGGGGAGAAGCCCCGCTGCAGCGTTACCTATATCTATAGCGTTTATGTAGATGTTTAGCAAGTGAGGTGCCAGATTCGACACCCGCCTGTGCTGGTAATTTCACGCTGCTTTATTGCGCTCGATGGAGGGGAACATCAACTTGCAGAAAGAGATGAGATAGTTGCGACTATGAATGAAGTTGAGGCGGCGAGCCTCTAGACTCGCCTCCTCCACTCAAAAAGCTGTGCTTCGCTCGTAGCGATTCAGAACTACTTGCGTTCGGGAACGCTCTCGCGATCCAGATTGTCGTCGATGTCACGATCGTGTTCGACGGGACGGTTGGTGGCGTCCTTGAGTGCATCGCGAACATTGCCCACGACCTTCTCCGCCTTGCCCTTCACTTGCTGGGCAGCGCCCTCGACCTGGGTCTTGGTATCTCCAGTCCACTCGCCTACCTGACGCTTGGCGCGACCGGCTGCGTCATCGATGGTGCCCTTGATTTTGTCTTCGTTCATGTTTCCACCTCCGTGGGGTCATTGAAGCGTGTCGTTGCACAACGCGCACAGGGGGTGCACGTTTCTTGAATTTCTAAAGGCTGTTGGGGCGCAGGATGCGCTAAAGTGCTGCCCTTCGTCCGGAAATCAGTTGGATGACGAGAACGACCAGTGCGAGCACCAGCAGAATGTGGATGAATCCACCCAATGTGTAGCTGCTGACGAGACCGAGCAGCCACAGGACCAGGAGGACTACAAAGATTGTCCAGAGCATTTTCTTACCCTCCCGAAAACTCTACATATCCTGACAACAAAGACTTGGACGTCGTCCGCAATGCGGTTGGTTGTTCGTGGAACGCAGAATAAGGAATTAAAAACGGTGCAACTGCGGACGTTGGTTGGGCATCGCTTCGCGGGCGCAGATAACTTCGGCACTCTAAGTCAATGGCGATACAGCGCGAAGTGCGAGAGCCGCATCTGAACTGCAGGGGTGCAAAGGGAGGCGGCGCACTCTTTCCAAGTTCCGAACCTAGTTGCTGCTCTACGAACCTGCACCGCGGCTCAAGCATCTGCCGCTTAGATTATGCGAAAGAAGGAGAAACAATGCTGCTGATTATTCTTTTGATCGTCCTGATATTCGGTTTTGGCTATGGCGGTTACCGGGTTGGCCCGGGTTGGGGCTATTACGGCGGAGGCGGGCTGAGCCTCATTTTGACGATTGTGCTGATTCTGCTGCTGCTGCGGGTGATCTGATCGCGGCGAATAGGAATGGCTCGCCGATGGTCGATTCATGGCCAGAGTCGGCTTTACGCTTATTCGATAGGCACGGCCTCGATGCGGTACACTTCAACCGTCAAGGGGGTCGTGTCTGTTGCGTGTTCGCGGTCTGGTTTGCTGTGTATTTGTTGCACTGATTGCGAGCGGAAGCACGAGTTCCCAGGAACCCTCCAGTCCTCCTCAAGCGACCCAACAACCGAAACCGGGGATGAGCAGCGGTATCGCAACGGGCGTGCAGTCTGCGCCCCAGTACGACGAGCAGAACAGGCCGATCACCGCAGGTGGATTCGTTGACCGGGGGACGGTCGTATTCCAGGATGTCACCAAGGCTTCGGGGTTGTCGGGCTGGACCCACATGATGGGCGTACCGCAGAAGCAGTTCATCCTGGAGACAAACGGATCGGGCGTGTGCCTAATTGATTACAACAATGATGGCTGGCTCGACATCTACCTGGTAAATGGCTCGACATTCGACGCTCTGGATGGAAAAGAGCCGACGCCGCACGCTGCCTTGTTCCGCAACAACCACGACGGAACATTTACCGATGTCTCGAAGGAAGCGGGGGTCCAGAATGACCGCTGGGGATACGGCTGCTCGGTTGCGGATTACGACAACGACGGATGGCCTGACCTCTATGTCGGTAACTACGGAAAGAATCGGCTATATCACAACAATCATGACGGCACATTCAGCGATGTCGCGGAAAAGGCGGGCGTAGCGTCGGACGGCAATTGGTCGCCGGGATCGACATGGGGCGACTACGACGGCGACGGGAAGCTGGACCTCTACGTCACGGGGTATGTGCACTTCGACCGCAACAACCTGCCGATTGCCGGGAGCAAGGCGGTGAATTATGCGTCGTGCCTGTATCGCGGGGTGGGCGTGAATTGCGGGCCGCGCGGACTGCCCGGCGAGCCTGACCACCTGTTTCACAACGAAGGGAACGGCAAGTTTACCGACGTGACGGTAAAGGCCGGCGTTGAGGACAAGGACAAATACTTCGGATTCACCGCGATCTTTGTGGACGTGAATAACGATGGCAAGCCGGACCTGGTGGTGGGGAATGACTCGGAGCCAAATTATCTCTACGTTAATAAAGGCGATGGGACATTCGACGATCAGAGCTATGTTTCAGGGTTTGCGCTGAACAAGGACGGGCGCGAAATTGCATCGATGGGCATTGCCGCAGGCGACTACGAGAACAACGGGCTGATCGATTTTTTCGTGACGGATTTCGGCGATGACTACAAGGTGCTGTACCACAACGACGGCGATGCGAGCTTCACCGATGTGAGTTACAAGGCGGGGGTCGCGCAGACAACGATTCCGTTTGTGGGCTGGGGTGACGGGTTCCTCGATTTTGACAACGACGGGTGGCTCGACCTGTTTGAGGTGAATGGGCACGTCTACCCGGAAGTGGATCAGCACGACTGGGGCACCACATTTGCCGAGCGGCCGCTGCTGTTTCACAACGTCCCGGATGGGACGGGCAAGGGTCGGAAATTTGAGTATGTGCCGCCGGTGAAGGGGTCTGGGCTGGCGGTGGTGATTCCGGGGCGCGGCGCGGCGTTTGGGGACCTGTTCAACGATGGAAAGATCGATGTGGTGATCAATCCGGTGGATGGGCCGCCGGTGCTGTTGAAGAACGTGAATCCGGATCATCACCACTGGGTGGAGATGGGGCTGGTGGGCGGAGCAAATCCGGCAAACGGCAAGTCGAGCCCGCGCGATGCAACTTGCGCGGTCGTATACCTGCAGGCGAATGGAATGCGGCAGCGACAAGATGTGCTTTCGAGCGGAAGCTACATTTCTGCGAATGATCGGCGGCTGCACTTCGGGTTGGGCGATGCGACGGACGCGGGAACGGCGGAGATTCACTGGCCTTCGGGCGCGAAGGAGACGGTGAAGATCCCGGCGATGGATCGGATCTACACGATCGAAGAGGGCAAAGGGATCACAGGCGGGCTATGCGGCGGGAAACAGTGCGCTAACGCGAAGGCGCCCGATGCAGCGGCAGACGCCGGCAAGAAGTAAGTCATGCGAAGAGCACCCACCTTCGTCGCGCTGGTTGCTACTGCGCTGATTGCCGCTTCTCCGCGGCCGGCGGGCATGGCACAGCAGGCTGCGACGAAACAGGAACAAAAACCGAAGCCGGCGCAGGCCGGGCAACAGAGCGGGATGGGGGGTATCTCATCGGCAGGATCGTTTGCGCCGGTGTACGACGCGCAGAGGCGGCCCATCACCGCCGGCGGATTTGTCACGAGCGGGACGGTGGTGTTTGAAGACGCCACGAAAGCCGCAGGACTGAGCGGCTGGCAGCACGTGATGGGCACGAAGACGAAGAAATACATCCTGGAGACGGATGGTTCGGGTGTTGGTCTGATCGACTACGACAACGACGGCTGGCTCGATATCTACCTGGTGAATGGATCGACCTACGACGCGTTGACGGGCAAGCGGACTCCGCCGCATGCCGCGCTGTTTCACAACAATCATGACGGCACGTTTACCGACGTGGCGGAGAAGGCCGGGGTGACGAACGACCGATGGGGATTCGGGGTCGCCATTGGAGACTTTGACAACGATGGCTGGCCGGACATCTTTGTCTGCAACTTCGGGAAGAACCGGCTCTACCACAACAATCACGACGGGACGTTTACCGACGTGGCGGAGAAGGCCGGGGTGACGCTGGGAAACTGGTCAGACGGCGCGACGTGGGGCGACTATGACGGCGACGGTCGGCTGGATCTTTTTGTTTCGGGTTATGTGCACTATGACTTGAATCATCAACCTAGTCCGGATAATGGGGACATACCCTTTGGCGATTGTCAGCTACATGGTTTCCCGGTGATGTGTGGACCGCGCGGGCTGCCGGGCGAACCTGACCACCTGTTTCACAACAATGGCGATGGAACGTTTACGGATGTGAGTGTGAAGGCGGGCGTCGCAGACACAGGACACTATTACGGATTCACTTCGATTTTCGTGGACGTGAACAACGACGGGAAGCCGGATTTGCTGGTTGCGAATGATTCGAATCCGAATTATCTCTACATCAACAATGGCGACGGGACGTTTGAGGATCGCAGTTACGTGTCGGGGTTCGCGCTGAACAACGATGGGCGTGAGATTGCGTCGATGGGGCTGGCGGTCGGCGACTACATGAATAACGGGCTCGTGGATCTGCTGGTTACGGATTTTTCAGACGACTACAAGACACTGTATCGCAACGATGGAGATGCGAGCTTTACCGAAGTGGGCAGCGAAGCGGGGATTGCGCAGATTCCGGTTCCCTTTGTGGGATGGGGAGATGGGTTTATCGATTACGACAACGACGGCTGGAAAGACATCATGATGATCAACGGCCACGTGTATCCGCAGGTGGACCAGCACGACTGGGGAACAACGTTTGCCGAACGCGCGTTGCTGTTTCGTAATCTGCACAATGGAAAATTCGAATATGTACCGCCGGTGAAGGGGTCTGGGCTTGCGACTCTGACCTCGGGACGCGGTGCGGCATTCGGCGACCTCTTCAATAACGGAAAGATCGATGTGGTGATCAGCCCGATCGATGGGCCGCCGGTGCTATTGAAGAACGTGAATCCGGATCATCACCACTGGGTGGAACTGAAGCTGGTGGGGGGAGAAAAGAGTCCGCGGGATGCGGTGGGAGCGACGGTGTACCTGACGGCGAATGGGATTCGGCAGCGCGAGGACGTGATGAGCGGGGGGAGCTACATCTCATCGAATGATCAGCGGCCGCATTTTGGTTTGGGCGATGCTACGGATGCAGGAACCGCAGAGATTCATTGGCCTTCAGGCGCGAAGGAGACGGTGAAGCTGCCGGGAGTGGATCGGATTATTACGATCAGCGAGGGGAAAGGGGTCGCCGGAGTGATTTGTGAGAGGCAGCCATGTGTGACGAAGCCGCGCGGAACCAAGGCTGGAACCCACAAATCAACCTCTGGAGCCAAAAGCCCTCAGTCGCTGTTGCTGCATTAAGGCTCACGCCACATTTGAGAAACTGGGCTGGGTGGGGTTCGTGGTTTCCCACCTATGCCCGCGATAAAACAGCGTCAGGGGGGCACCCGGCCAAACTGGCGCGGAAGAACTCGGGATTTCGTGTGAGACTGGCGAAGGAAGCCCTTCCGCGGCTAAAGCCGGCACCAATTCTATTGGTTTATGCGGGGGGTTGAAACCCCCGCCTCCCTCCGACATATGGCAGAGGCTTTCGAAAAGACAATGGAGAAGCGGCACGGCTGAAGCCATACCCTGATGTGAAGATGAAGATTTGAGAAGAGGCGGCATCGCCGGGTGGATTCTGCTGCGCCCTGAATTGAATCCACCCGGCGCGCGTCCGGTTGGTGTAGCCGGTGATCCCGTTGCTGTTTGATCCTGACTAAAAGACTCCTGCCAGGAAGCTCTCAGTCTGGCGCTCTCTGACGTATTTGATACCACTCTCGGCGAATAGAGCCGGAGACAGGGTGATCACCGGGCAGTGAGAGTGGGCCAGTACTTTATAGACCACGCCGTGACGAGCGATCGCAGCGAAGGCGGATGCTCCATGCGCGCCGAGGACGATGAGGTCGGCCTGCTGGGCGCGGCTCTGGTAGAGCAATTCCTCGGTCGGGTCGCCAGGTACGACGACGGTCTGAATCGAAATATGCTCTCGCAGTTCCGTGGGAACGAGGCAGAGCAAGTCGGATTCGATCTCTTCGATGGTGTGACCGGCGAGCACTTCAACGCGGTCCTGCGGGCGGATGACGTGCTGGAGGATGAGGCGCGCATTGTGCTGGGCGGCCAGTTCGGCAGCGAAGGATGCCACCACGAAGCTGCTCTCAATAAAGCTGACGGCGGAGAGAATGGTGCGGGTGGCGAAATTGCGATAGGCGCCGTCGACAACCTCGGGGCCAATGGTAAAGACCGGAACGTTGGCAGTGCGGAGAACGGCTTCGGCAACGGAACCGACAAGGATTTTGCCGATGGGGCCGGGCGAATGAGTGCCCATGACGATGCGGTCGATCGGGCGCTCGCGAAGATAGCCGAGGATCTGGTCGGCGGCGAGGCCAGGGCGCACTACCACCTCGCAGTTGATGCCGGACTGACGTGCGCGCTGAGCCAGAGGCTCGAGGTGGCTGATTTCAGCGCGCGCAGCGGCAGCGTAGTCGTAGTAGCGAATGCCCGAAGTTTCAGACGCGGCCACTACCAGCGTGTCGTACACATGAAAAATGACGAGATCGGCGGCGAATTCCCGGGCTTGTGCGAGTGCAAAGTTGAAGGCGCGCTCGTTGGCTGGAATTTCGGACGCGAAGAGGATGGTGGAGGGTTTGCTCCAACCCGGCTTGATGGCCATGGGGAACCTCCTTCGGTGCCTAAAAATACTAGGCTGCTTTCAATGCGCGCTCCGTGCCGCAGGCCACACGCAAAGGTGATCTAAATTACGACTCGGTTTTGCTGCTATCGCGACCAGGTTGCTTGATCCTCAACCCAGCGGGGCGAGCGTAAAACACGGGAGGATCACCTTGTTGACTTGAATTCTGGACCCATCGCAAGAAATTGTCCAGCCGGGAAAGCGCTTGCCGAGATGAAATTCCAAATCATTTGGTGATCTGAATCACTGATTGACGTATGCCAAGGGTGCTCTTCTGTATGAGCAAAGAGGCGTTCTCCGCGCCGAGGAGGTTGGAAGTCGTATGCAACAGCAACCAATGCATCACATACCTGCACGTGGCGGGTTGAACTACGACGAGGCGCCGTTCCTGGCGATCTGGGAAGTCACACAATCTTGTGATCTGGCATGTAAACATTGCCGAGCGGCAGCGCAACCGATTGCGCACCCCGATCAGCTGACGACGGCTGAGGGCAAGGCGCTGATCGACCAGATTGCCGACATGCATATTCCGATTTTTGTGTTTACAGGCGGCGATCCGCTGAAGAGACCGGATCTGTATGAGCTGATCCAGTATTCGGCAGAGAAGGGTGTGAAGGTGGCGGTAACGCCGAGCGCCACTCCCCTGCTGACCCGCGAGGCGATTTTCAAGATGAAGGAAGCCGGCGTGGTTCGGCTGGGAATCTCGCTGGATGGGTCATCGCCGGAGATTCACGACAAATTCCGCGGACTTCCGGGAGCATGGGCACGGACGATCCAGGCAGTGGAATGGGCCGGCGAGGCCGGTCTGCCGATCCAGGTGCACACAACGATCAGCAGGCATAACGCACACGACCTCGACAATTTGTGCGCGCTGTTTGAGAAGCTCAACATCGTGATGTGGAACGTGTTCTTCCTGGTTCCCGTAGGACGGGGGCAGTTGGGAGACCTGCTGAGCGGTGAAGAGTTTGAGCAGGTGTTTGGCAAGATTTACGAGCTGTCGAACCGGGTGAGCTTCCAGATCAAGACGACGGAGGCGATGCACTACCGGCGCTACTTGCTGCAGCACAATCTGCAGGAGCGCAAGCTGGGGCATGGAGCGGGTCATCCGCATGCGGTGGCGCATGAATATGAACCGGGCGCACCTGAGGCCGATGCGAAGACTCGTACTTCGAACTGGATGACTCGGCGCGTGAATGACGGCAAGGGGTTCCTGTTCGTATCGCACATGGGGAATGTGTATCCGAGCGGATTTCTGCCGATTCATGCGGGCAATATCCGCGAGAAGTCGCTGGCCGATATTTACCAGAATGCGCCGATCTTCAAGGCGCTGCGCGATACGGGGCGGCTGGAAGGCAAGTGCGGCGCATGCGAATACAAGGAGATCTGCGGTGGTTCGCGGGCACGGGCGTATGCGGTGACGGGCGATCCGCTGGCCCAGGAGCCATGCTGCATCTATCAGCCGAACAAGTGGGTTCCAACGGATACGCCGACAAAATGCCAGCCAGAATTTGTGGGGCCGCTGGTGTCGTTGTCGTAGCAGTCTAGAAATAGATATTTAGAGTTGAGGGTGGGGCGGTGATCGGGCCGGGACGACAAATCCCGGCCCGATTTGCGTGGATATCACTGCTTGCGTTGAGCTTGCCTTCGGCCGTAAACGGAAGTCCGCGGATCACGCTGAGCGCAGTCACTATGCGCCAGGCGCAGAGAGTGATTTAAATCACTTGCCAGATGAGTTCCGAGATAGATGCTTGAATTGAGGTCACAGTGCAGTGCAGCTGCTGCTTCCGTGGCCCGGTGTGGTAAGAAGGGATTGAGGTCACGGATGCGGGTAGCGGTCATTGGAGGCGGGATTGCGGGGCTAGCGGCCGCCTTTGAGCTGGAAAAAGCGCGCGGAGCGGGTGCTGATATTGAGTACACGCTATTTGAGTCGCGAGAACGGCTGGGAGGATCGCTCGCATCGGAAACGGTGAACGGGATCGTGCTGGAGCGCGGACCGGATTCGTTTTTGAGCGAGAAGCCGGCGGGAGCCGAGCTTTGCCGCGAACTGGGTCTGGCCGATCAATTGACTCCATCGAATGACGCTAATCGCAAGACGTACATCGTGGTGAAGAACCGGCTTGTGCCGCTGCCCGACGGGCTGATGTTTCTGATTCCGACAAAGCTGGTGCCGACGGCGCTGTCGGGGCTGTTCAGCCCGGCGACAAAGATCCGCATGGCGCTTGAACTGCTGCATCCTCCGCGGCCGAGCGGACAGGATGAGTCAGTAGCGGCGCTGGTGGAGAGGCACTTCGGCCAGGAAGCCGTAGATCGTCTTGCGGATCCGCTGCTATCGGGAATCTACGGCGGCGACTCGACGCAGCTGAGCGCGCGGACGGTGCTGCCGAAGCTGGTGGAGATGGAGAGCCAGTACGGTTCGCTGACGCGAGGAATGCTGGCAGCACACAGACAGATGCGGGCCATGATGGCGGCACGGAATGCGAGCGCGAATGGCGTCGGCAGCGCGCCGGGACAGGCTGGGCAACGTGCGGGTGGTGGGCAAGCCGCAGGGCCGAGGTCGATTTTCACGACGCTGAAGGGCGGGCTGCAACAGCTGGTGGATGCGCTTGAGGCGCGGCTCAATCCGAAGTGGGTGCGCAAGTCGACGGCAGTGAAATTGGTGGAGCGCACTGGGAGTCGATGGCGGATTCAATGCGCCGGCTCGGATGCAGTTTTTGACGCGGTGATTGTGGCATCGCCAGCGTGGGCTGCGGGCGGGTTGCTGGCGGCGACAGATGCGGGACTGGGCGACGAGCTGAGCGCAATTCCCTACTCTTCTTCGATCACGGTGAACCTGGTGTTTGACGAGGCTCAGTTGGGGCGGCTGCCGGATGGATTCGGATTTCTGGTACCGGCGGTGGAAGGACGCGCGATGCTGGCGTGCACGTTCGTACATCGCAAGTTCGTGGGTCGCACGCCAACGGGTAAGGCGATTCTGCGAGCGTTCCTAGGCGGTGCCAAGAACGAGGCGCTGCTGGATCAGAGCGATGAGGTGCTGGTGGCAACGGTGCGACGGGAGCTGAGCGAGATTCTCGGGGCTCGCGTGATGGGACTGCATATTCCCGCTGAGGCTACGCAGGTTTCGCGGTGGCGGCGGGCAATGGCGCAATACGCGGTAGGTCACCAGGAGCGAATGAAACGAGTGAAGGAGCACGTGGCGACGTTACCGGGGCTTCGGCTGGCGGGGAATGCCTACGACGGGATTGGGATTCCGGATTGCATTCGCACGGGGCGGAATGCGGCGAAAGAGTTGATGACGGAGAAGCAGGCGGCGGTTTCGAGCCGCTAGGTTCTTATTGGACTTCCTTTCTGCTTCCGTGGGGCGACCTGCAACTTATTGGTTGCGTTTCCAAGAATACAGACTCATATATTCAACTTCGGGAGTTGCGGAGGTCTGTGCTTTCCCACTCATGCGAAAAAACTCGCATGGATGGGGCACCCAAGTTCCTGCGGATTGAAGTACCGCGAAAAGCAGGTCCTTCACTCCGCCTACCCCGCGAACGATTCTCGTTCACGGGGCCCCAATGCGCTTCGCTCAGGATGACAGCGGTGGGCGGAGGGGTTTGCTTTTCCACCCATGCGAAAAACTCGCATGGATAGGGCACCCAATTTCCTGCGGATTGACGTACCGCGAAAAGCAGGTCCTTCACTCCGCCTACCCCGCGAACGATTCTCGTTCACGGGGCCCCAATGCGCTTCGCTCAGGATGACAGCGGTGGGCGGAGGGGTTTGCTTTTCCACCCATGCGAAAAACTCGCATGGATGGGGCACCCAATTTCCTTGAGGATTGATGTGATCCTAGAGGTGGTTCACTTCGGAATGATGGGGAGGATGAGGGCGCTGGGATGGGCAGCGTCGTGGTAGATGGTGTTGGTGGCTTTGACGAAGGTGGAATCAGTCGATGCTGGTTTGCCGGTGTTGAGGTTGCGGTCGAAGCGGGGGAAGTTGCTGGAGGAGACTTCGAGGCGGATGATGTGGCCTTTGAGGAAGACGTTGCTGGTGGACCAGAGATCGATTTTGTATTCGTAGACTTTGCCGGGGGCGAGGAGTTTGGCGGGGCCGGTGGTTGATTCGCGGTAGCGGGCGCGGAGGATTCCTTCAGTGAGATTTTGCGCGTAGCCGTTGGGCCAGACGTCGACTAGTTTTGCAGTGAAGTCAGTATCGACGGCAGAGGACGCGGCGAAGAGGTCGAGCGCAGCGGGGCCGGTGACTTCGATGTTGCTGTCGAGAGGCGGCGTGGAGTAGACGAGGACGTCGGGCCGGGCTTCCACTTCCTTCTGATCGCGCGGGCCCGCGGGAAGGTGTTCGGGATCGCAGCAGAGCGGACCTCCAACCGTTGGGACGGGGTTCGCGGGGTCGTAGGTGAAGGTGTCGGGCTTACCGGCAAGAGTTAACGAGACTGAAAGATCGCCGTCGCCGGATGCAGTATTGGCCTTTCCCTCGGAATGAAGGTAATAGCTGGTGGATTTGGCACGGTCGAGGGGCCAGGTGTCTTCAAAGCGCCACTTGTTTTCGCCCATCACGAAAATTTTGACGGGATGGGTGGCGAAGTCGTTCTGCTTCCCCAGGAAAAGATAGTCGTACCAATCGAGGATGACGCTGTTCTCGTCGTACTCGGCCGCGGCGGGGCCGAAGTCGACGGTTCCGATGTGGCTGCCGACACCTGCGTGACCGCCGATGGTGACGAGAAGGTGTTGCCCGGCGCGTGCAGATTCATTGCCGGCGTGCGACTTGAGGCCGAGGTAGTTGCGCAGCGAGCCGCCTTGGAAGATGTCGTACCAGGCGGCGACGGTAAGCGCGGGGACCTGGATGTTCTGGAAGTTTTCTTCGATGGACCACTGCTTCCAGTAGCTGTCGTAGTCAGTGTGTGCGGCCCAGTCAAGGAAATAGGGCGCGAGGGTTTGGGTGAGTTCTGCGCCGGTCCGCGGCTTGGAAATGTTGAAGACGGGAAACTGCGAGAGAGGCAGCGTGTTGACGGCGGCGAGGGCGTTGGTGTCGCGGCGAATGGCGCGGTTGAGGGTGTCCTGCGCGAGCCCGGCAGTCCACGACTCGTTAAACCACTGCTCGAACGCGCCGCCCTGGTAGGTCCAGTTCTCGTGGTAGTTGCTGGCGGTAACGACGGGGCAGATGCCGGCGAGATGGGGCGGATGGCCGATGGCGGCGAGCATCTGCGTGGCTCCGACGTAGGACCCACCGAACATGCCGACTTTGCCGTTGGAGTTCGGTAGAGCGGCGGCCCATTCGATGGTGTCGTAGCCGTCGTCGGTCTCGTGTTTGAAGGGGTACCACTCGCCTTCGGAGGTGTAGCGGCCTCGGACATCCTGCACGACGACGAGGTAGCCGCGCGCTGCAGCGGTGCGGCCGAAGTCGGCGGCATTGTTCTTGTCGTAGGGCGTGCGCTGGAGGAGGACGGGGTATTTTCCGTTGCCGGCGGGATGATAGATGTCGGCGCGGAGAGTGACGGCATCGCGGGTCTTCATGGGAACGCCGTGTTCGACGGTGATGTCGGGGCTGGTCTGCGCGAGGGCGATGGGGGCGAGGCAGAGGGCGAGAGAGAACAGGGTTTGTTTGAGCATGATTTTTCTGAATGACGAAGATCGAAGTAATTCTATTCGACGGGTAAGAATGTGACCGCGAGAGTTCTCCCAGGTCTCAAAAGCGAGACTCTTCGGCTTCGCTCAGGGCCGGCTCTGGGGCACCCAGCAACCGCAGATCCTTCGGCTTCGCTCAGGATGACACCCTTTAGATTGACTTCGAGGTTAGCTGAAGCGGCGGTAGGTCATGCGCTGGGGGTTGACGAATAGTCGGGCGGTGACGAGGCCGAAGAGGAAGCCGCCAATGTGAGCGAGGTAGGCGACGCCGCCGGTCTTGGCCTGGGCAACTACGCCGACGTTGAGCACCTGCATGATGAACCAGAAGCCGATGAGAAGCGCAGCTGGGATAAGAGTGATCCGGAAAAAGATGAAGAAGAAGACGAAGGTGCGAATGCGGTCGCGGGGAAAGGTGATGAGGAAGGCTCCCATGACGGCGGCGATGGCTCCGCTGGCGCCCAGGGAGGGGATGCGGGAGAAGGGATCGCCGAGGATCTGCGCGGACATGGCGACGATGCCGCCGATGAGATAGAAAATGGCGAAGCGGATGGGGCCCATGGCGTTTTCGATTTCGCGGCCGAAGGCCCACAGGTAAATCATGTTGCCGATGATGTGCATCCAGCTGGCATGCATGAACATGGAGGTCAGCAACGTGATCCAGCGATGGCCGTGGATGATGCGGATGGGAACAGCGGACCAGGTCCAGATGTAGGGGTCGCCGTAGGTCAGTTCCTGAAAGAACACCCAGACATTGAGCAGGATGATCAGTGTGGTGACAACAGCGAAGCGGCTCGGCGGGCGCGAGGCATCGCCGAGAGGGATGAAGCCGGCCACTACATGCCGCCCTTTCCGAGAAGAATACCGATGCCGTAGGTGACGGCACCTTCGACTGCGCCGACTACCGTCATTTCAAGACCCGAAGACCACCAGGAGCGGATGGTGATGAGGCTCTTGGCAGCGCCGACGGCAAAGTGCGCGGCAAGCGAGACAACGGCAGCGGCGGCAACAGCAGGGACTCCGCTCAGGAAGAAAAACGGGATGATGGGGATCATAGCGCCGACTGCGGTGGAAAGAGCGCCAGAGGTGGCGGAGACCAATGGGTTCGAAAGCGCTTCCTCTGACGTGCCCAGGCGTTCGCCGGCCAGAGCGCGGAGCATCTGCTCGGGATCGCTGGCGATGTGGTTGACCATGTGGTCGGCGTCGGCTTCGGGCAGGCCTTTGACCTGGTAGTAGAGAGAGAGGAGTTCGCGGGCTTCGGGAGCGTTCAACCGGATGGCTTCGCGCTCGCGTGCAATTTCAGCGTGGTAGATTTCGCGTTCGCTCTTGGCGGCGAGGTAGGCGCCGGAGCCCATGGAGAGCGCTGAAGCGATCATGCCGGAAAGGCCGGCGAGAAGGACATATTTACTGTCGCCGGCAGTAGCGCCTGAGACGCCGGAGACGATGCCGAAGATGGCGCCGAGGCCGTCGTTGACGCCGTAGATGGCGTCGCCGATCCAGGCACCGGGCTGCTTGCGGCCCTGGTCGCGCTTGGCGAGAAGTTCATCAAGAACCGCCTTGGCGTCGACTTTGGGCGCTCCGGGCGGTGCCTGGTAATGGCCGCGAAGGAGCGAACCAAGTTCGCGGTGGTGGTCTTTCTCGTCTTCAATGACGTGGTCGAGAATGGCGACGGAGCCTTCGTCGCCGAGTTCCTTCAACTGCTTGCCGTAGTTGGCGATGTGGCGGCTCTCTTCGATTTCAAGTCTGCGCAGAGCCATGCGAACGCCGCCGGCGCGATTGGCAAGGGAGTTGGCTTCGCCGCCGGGGTTTCCGGTGTATGCCGGTTCCGGGCCTCCAAGCTCAACGATGCGGCCATGCCAGAGGGCAGCGTGCTCCCACTCGGCGCCGGCGAGATGACGCAATACCTGGGCGCGTACGGGGTCGGTGTCGCGATCGGCGAGGGTGAGGTAGGTGTAGTAGCCCTCCATCTCGGCTTGCCAATTGGCTTCGAGGGCGGCCAGAACCTTTTTCAACTTGGCGGTGCTGAGAGTGGTGGTTGCCACAGAGCGTCTCCTTGCCTTCTCTTGAGGATACGGCATTTTGCGGGGAATTCGCTGTGATGCGGACGGCGGAAAAAATGACAGAAATGATGAGATTTCAGACTAGATGGACGGCCAGGTGAGCACGATTTGGCCTTCGTCGATCGCGTCACTTCCCCAATTCGGGGTTTTACGTATAGTGTTGTGTGCAGTAATTCGACCTGAAAGACGACCGTCAGAAACAATCCAGCGAAAACCAGCTGGTTGAAGCAGATCGTGACCCATGCGAAAGCGGGCGCGCAGGAGCCCTAACCGGGCATCAATTTTCAAGGAAGCGGGGAGCAAACAATCTATGGCAACTCGATCCACACCGGCAGCGGCTTCAACAACGCCGAACTACACCGGACCCTTTATTACGGTAGCTGTGCTGTTCTTCATTTTCGGGTTTATCACCAACTTGAACATGGCGCTCGTTCCGCATCTGCGGAACATTTTCACTCTTCCATATGCGTGGGCCATGCTGGCGGAGTCGGCGTTCTTTCTCGCTTACTTTGTGTTCTCGTCGCCGACTTCGAAGCTGATTGAGACGATCGGATACAAGCGGACGATGGTGGTTTCGCTGTTCATCCAGGTTGTGGGATGCCTGCTGTTCGTTCCGGCTGCCAAGATGGTGAGCTTTCCGCTATTTCTCACGGCTGTGTTCATTGTCGGCGCGGGCGTTACTGCGCTGCAGACAGCGGCGAACCCTTATGTGGCGATTCTGGGACCAGAACATAGCGCACCGGTGCGGCTGACGCTTGCGCAGGCACTCAACTCGGTTGGCGGTACGATTGCGCCAATCATCGCTGGTCATTTCATTCTCACGGATCCAAACCTGATGGCGTCAAAGGCCGCCGTGGCGAATACAGTTCGCGGACCATATATTGCGATTGCTGCCGGGCTCCTGATTCTCGGCGTGGCGGTGGCATTCATGCATTTGCCTCATATTTCCCAGACGCAGGAATTCCGACCGGGCAAGGAGGGTGACCCGATTCTGGGGCGCAGCATCTGGAGCTATCGGCATACCGTGCTCGGCGCGGTCGGGATCTTTCTGTATGTCGGAGTAGAAGTTGGACTGGCGTCTATCGCAGTGAACTACTTCCTCGGCCAAGGCATAAACGAAGATACTGCGAGGAGAGTTTCCCATTTCTTTGATTCACTCGGCGGATTCGGTCATTTGATCACGTACTTTTTCGGTCCATGGAACGTAGTCGGAATTGCTGCCATTCTCGTTTCCCTCTATTGGTTCGGCGCACTGGTGGGCCGCTTGCTCGGGTCGTGGGTACTGACCAAGATCAAGTCGGGGAGGCTGCTGGGTGGTTTCGGATTTGCTGCGGCTCTCTTCGTGCTCATCTCGATGTTTTCAAGCGGTCAAGTGGCAATCTGGGCGATCGTGATTTGCGGATTCTTCAATTCCATTATGTTCCCGAACATCTTCGCGCTGGGCATCAAGGGCCTGGGGCCGATGACGAGCAAGGGATCGGGATTGATTATGACGGCGGTTGTGGGCGGCGCGATTGTGCCGCTTGCGCTGGGTGCGGCGGCCGACAAGTTCGGCATCCAGCACGCGTTCGTGATTCCGCTGATTTGCTATCTCTTCATTGCCTACTATGGGCTGTGGGGATCCAAGCCTACGCGGACAGTGACAGCGTAGGTGGGTTGGGTGCAGTACCCTTGAGGGCCCTCCGGCTTGATGGCTGGAGGGCCTTCGCATGTCTGAGGTGTTCGGGCGACAGTCTCCGTGGCTGAAGCCCCGTCATCAGCGCGGGTCTTCGATTCAGGGACCTAAAGGCCCCTGCTCCCTCCTCCTGCAGCAGCATGTTCCCTGTTGAAAGTGCGATTCTTCCGGCATCTCCAAACGAGCAAGCACGCGTATCTATATGAAAATAACCAGAATAATCCTGCATCCGATTTCTGTTGACGGTTATTGCGGATTGCGATATTGTTATTGCAATTTGCGATTGGCTGGTTAGGCATTTTGAATGTTGATCGCGGGAAGCACGATGAAGCTCGGCGAGAAAATCAAGTATTTGCGCGAGGTGGAAGGCAGCTTGCGGGGCATGAGCCGAGCGATGAGCCAGCAGGAACTGACGCGAGCAATCGGGGCAGAAACGGGCTCGAAGCTGAGCCAGAGTTATCTTTCGCAAATTGAGAGTGGAGCGCGGCCGCACCTGACGAATACGACGCGGCTGATCCTGGCGAGTTTTTTCAAGGTTCATCCGGGATACCTGGTGGACGATCCTGAGGGCTATCACCCGGAGCTCATGAGCGAGGTGCGGGGCCTGGAGGACAAGCTCGATGTTTGGCTGGTGTCTGGAGCGGAGCGGTTTCGGCGCGATCCAGAGTTGAAGAGTGCGCTGTTGACCGTGGCGCAGCACGAGCGGACGCGGGATTGTTTGTTGCTGCTGGAATCGATATTGGAGACGCCGGGGTTGATGGCGCGGCTGACGGAAGTACTGAGAAAACAGGGAACAGCCACCCCAACAAACACAAATCGTTCGTTGGGGGCCCCGGCGGGAACTCGGATGAGGGAACGGGGATCAGGGAACAAAGACGGCAAAGGTCGGACTAAGGGACGTAGGGACTAGGGACGCAGGGACTCGGGATCGCGTGCGAAGACACGCAGCAGGTAAATGGGGGCATAGAGATGAACTGGGAGACGTTTTATCTGGTCTGCTTTCTTGCGGGGTTGATGCTGAGCTTCATCTCGCTGCTGGGCGGGATGGGACATTTCGGCGGCCATGTGCACGTGCCGCATGTTCATGTGCCACATGTGGGACATGTTCCTCATGTGCCGCACGGCGCCGCAGGCGTTTCTCATCCAGCTAATGGCGGAGCGGGATCGGCAAGAGGCGGCGGTGGGCCCGAGGTTCCGTGGTGGAACGCATTTTCGATCATGATTTTTCTCTGCTGGTTTGGCGCGGCGGGGTATTTGCTGACGAAGTATGGAAGCTTTGTTGCGGGTGTTGTGGTGGTGCTGGCTGCGATCTGCGGCCTGGCGGGAGGGGCGATCATCTTCACGTTTCTGACCAAGGTGCTTCTGCCGCACGAACACGAGCTGACTGCGTCCGAAACGGATGTTGTAGGTGTGGTGGGGCGAGTGTCTGCACCAATTCGCGCCGGAGGTACGGGCGAGATTGTGTACCAGCAACTGGGCGCAACGCGGTCGGCGGTCGCGCGCTCGGAGGACGGTGCGGCCTTGGCGAAGGAAGAGGAGGTGTACGTGATTCGCTACGAGAAAGGGATCGCGTACGTGAAGAGGTGGGAAGACGAAGAGCAGGGACTAGGAACTATAGGGACCAAGGACTCGAATCAGGTTACTAGCCGTTAGCAGCCAACTGGAGGCAAGCGGCGCAACGGGTTGTGCCCGGCCGAAGGACCGGGATTGCAATGACGAATTCAACCGTGCTGATTGCGGACATGGGCGTCCTGGTGGGGATTTTTCTGCTGGGATTGCTGGCGAAGTTATTTCCAAAGAGCAGGCATAAGGCGAAGCAGTGAACAGTTTGCAGGGAACAGTGAACAAAACGAATACGGGTTGCAGTTCACTGTGAAGTGATGACTGCCACTGAGCAAGAAACCATCAACCACTTTACCTCCCTGTTGAAAGGACAGGGACCGCAATGAAACCAGAACTTGTTCTGTTTGTCGGACTGGGAGTGTTGGCGCTGATCTTCCTGATGGGCATTTTGGCCAGGATGTATCGCAAGGCAGGGCCCAATGAAGCACTGATTGTCTATGGTTTTCGTGGGCCGCGTGTAATCAAGGGACATGGCACGGTGATTTTTCCCATGGTGGAGAACTGCCGCGAGCTGAGCCTCGAGCTGATGAGTTTCGATGTGGCTCCGCAGCAAGATCTCTACACCAAGCAGGGCGTGGCCGTGACGGTGGAAGCGGTAGCGCAGATCAAGGTACGGAGCGACCAGGCGTCGATTCTGACGGCGGCCGAGCAGTTCCTAACCAAGAATCCGGCGCAGCGCGAGGGTTTGATCCGGCTGGTGATGGAAGGCCATCTGCGCGGGATTATCGGGCAGTTGACGGTGGAGCAAATTGTGAAGGAGCCCGAGATGGTGGGCGAGCGCATGCGTGCGACGTGCGCGGAAGATATGAGCAAGATGGGGCTCGAAGTGATTTCGTTCACGATCAAGGAAGTGCGCGACAAGAACGAATACATCTCGAACATGGGACGGCCGGACGTGGCGCGCATCAAGCGTGACGCGGAGATGGCGACGGCGGATGCTGAGCGCGATACGGCCATCAAGCGGGCCACTGCGCTGCGGGAATCTGCTGTTGCCAAAGCGCAGGCGGACCAGGAGCGTGTGATTGCGGAGACGGCTTCGGCGACGCGGCAGGCAGAAGCGCAGCGCGACCTCGAGATCAAGAAGGCTGAGTATGCGGAGCAGAGCCGCAGGCAGCAGGCCACGGCCGACAAGGCGTACGAATTGCAGACCAACGTCATGCTGCAGCAGGTTACGGCTGAGCAGGTGAAGGTGCAGCAAGTTGAAAAAGAAGGCCAGATCAAGGTGCAGGAAGCTGAAATTCTGCGCCATGAGAAGGAACTGATTGCCACGGTGCTGAAGGGTGCCGAGATTGAACGGCAACGGATTGAGAATCTCGCATCCGCAGAGAAGTCTCGTTTGACTACAGAAGCTGAGGGCCGAGCGGCGGCGATTCGTTCGCAGGGCGAAGCGGAAGCCAGCATCATCTTCCAGAAAGGCGAGGCGGAAGCGAAGGCGATGAACGTGAAGGCCGAGGCCTACCAGGAATGGAACCAGGCTGCCGTGGTCGACAAGCTACTAACCAACATGGCTGATGTTGTCCGCGCAATGGCAGAGCCGCTGAGCAAAGTGGACCATATCACGATTGTGTCAACGGGAAACGACGACGCTGCAGGGGCGCACAAGATTACCGGCGACATGACGCGGATTGCGGCGCAGGTACCGGCATTGTTTGAAGCGTTGAGCGGCATGGACATCAAGCAGTTGATGGCCAACGTGCAGGCGATCAAACCGGCGAAAGAAAAACCGGTGAACGGTGACGCTACTAAGCAGTAAGACTGGGTTGGAGGTCGTTCAACAGGCGCGTGGCGAGACTCGAAAGAGTACTCGTCACGCCAACCGGAAGGAAGGATGAGGGAACATGATTCGGAAGATTCATATGGCAGTGATTTTGGGCACAGCCGTCGTCGCCACTTCTGCATTCTCGATTGCGCAGAGCGCGATGCCAACGGGGCAGACAGGCGCAGCGACACAAGCAGGACCGACTCCTGCGGCATCTGTTCCTGCCGGTCAACAACCGACCAAGGAACAACTGGCAAAGCTCTTCGACGTGATGCGGATTCGCGACCAGATGCAGTCGATGCGCCAGATTGTACCGGGTATGGTTGCGCAGCAGATTCAGAGTGCAATGAAGCAGACAGAAGCAACCCTGCCGGCAGGAACGAAGTTGACCCCCGAACAGCGCGAAGCCATGCAAAAAGTGATGAGCAAATACGTCGGAAAGGCGATGGATCTCTATCCAACCGATGAGATGCTCGCGGACATGACCACGATCTATCAACAACACCTCAGCAAAGACGATGTTGATGGGCTGATCACGTTCTACAGTTCACCCGCCGGGCAGCATCTGCTGGATGCGCAGCCTGTCATCGCAAAGGAATACATGCCGATGGTGATGGGCAAGGTTACAGAGCGAAGCCAGGCAATGACGAAAGAAATGATGAAAGAGATGGCGGATATTGTGCCGACTGCAAAGCCGGCTGCGAAGGCAGGGCCAGCGAAACCGCCTGCAGAGTAAGGGTATGGCGGGAATGCAATGGAATTCGAGAATCGAAGCTGAAAAGCGAGGAGGGGTTTTATGTCGTTACTGGATAGAGTAAGCACGCTGTTGAAAGCGAATCTGAATGACCTTGTGGAGAAGGCCGAGGATCCGGAGCGGATGTTGAAGCAGGTTGTACTCGACATGGAGAATCAGCTTATGCAGGTGAAGACACAGGTGGCGATAGCGATTGCAGATCAGCACTTGCTGGAAAAGAAGAAAGTGGAGCACGAGCAGCAGGCGGCAGAGTGGCGGCGCAAGGCGGAGCTGGCTGTGCAGAAGGGCCAGGACGACCTGGCGCGTGCTGCGCTGGAGCGCGCTCTGAGCCAGGACCAGTTGCAAATAGGCTTCACGACGCAGGCCGAGGACCAGAAGCATGAAGCGGATAATCTTCGACAGGCACTGCACAAGCTGGAACAAAAGCTGACGGAGACACGCGCGCATTGCGAGATGCTGATTGCAGAGCATCGCCGCGCAAGGGTTATAGGACGCGCGGCAAAGGCGCAGCACGTAGTGAGCAACGACCAGGAAAGCACGATTGGCCGGATGAAGAGCAAGGTCCACGTGAGCGCGGCTGAAAATGCAGCGGCGACAGAAGTGCTGAATCCAGAGTCGCTAGAGGACAAGTTCAGAGCGCTGGAGAGCGCGGACAAAGTCGAGCTGATGCTCAAGGAACTCAAGAGCCGGCAGGCGGCTCAGTAGATGTGACTCTAATTGGCCACTCCCTGAATTGGATTGGTCACTTTTTGTTACCCAACCTTGGGGAATTGCGTCTATCTGCGTAGATGTGTCTCTCTTTGCGAGAAAGCATCCGCTGCCCGAAGGTGGCGGATGCACGGCCAGGTCTTGTTTTGGCTGCGACCTTTCAACGCGATGCAAGGGACTTAGAGAACTTCCAAGGGTGGTTTCCGGTTCGAAGCAAAATCGATTAACCTTGATAGCGGTACTGTTGCGTGCAAGATTTTGCTGCAAAAATCTCAACACGGAAAAATCAGCGATTCAGGAACCCCACCTACCTTTCTTCGTGCGCGGGCGCGGGATTTGCCTGGGCTAGTTATCCAACGCTGGTTACAGAAGGAGTTGGGCCTTCAATAACCCTTTGCATCTCGCATTTGGCGTCCGTTTCGACCCTCCGCACTCCACCGGCGATGCGCTTGCAGATGCGAGATATTTGCCCCTGGCGCACGCTGTCAAATGTGACAGTTGTGGCCTTAGACTGGGCCCCGTATTCTCCACATCAGTGAAAGTTCTCTGATGGCAGGCACGAGTTCGCATTGACTACCAATGCAGAAGTGGCCACGTTGATGTTTGCGCAAAAGTCCGCAGGCAAGGCTGGTAGTGAAATGCTGAAACTTGGACGATTGATCTTTGGTTCTGTCATTTTAATTGCACCCCTTGCGATCCTCGCGCAAGGGAACAATGCGAATCTGAGTTCGCGAAATTCCGGCGTTGATTCAGTGGTCATTCCATCGAACCTGCTTCCAGATGTGCCACAACCGCAGTCCATCACTCCTTCAGTGGAAGTACTCGACGAACAGCGGGCAGCCGGACAGAGCCCTGGCAATGCCGGTGTTAAAGAAGCGGTGGAAGGCGCATCCCAGCAGACCTCAACGCAAGATCCGGCCATGGCAAACATGGGCGGCTCGGTCCTTGATACCAACGGGACCCCGGTGCCCCGGGCGACCGTCCTTCTTGAAGGACCCAAGCGGGAAGATCGCCGGACCACCACCGCTGATGACAATGGAGCCTTCCAATTTGGCGGACTTCGGGCAGGGACCCCGTATCAAATCACGATTAAAGTCGAGGATTTCGAAACCTGGAAGTCGAAGGCAATTGTATTAACGCCGGGCCAATTCTATTTTCTGCCGGACATCAAGCTAAATATCTCGGCATCGGTGACCTCGGTGACGGTGTATGCATCGCAAGATCAGATTGCCGCTGAGGAGGTCAGGCTCGAGGAGAAGCAGCGGGTTTTGGGTATCTTTCCTAATTTTTATGTTACCTACGATCCTCATCCGGTGCCGCTCACGACGAAGCTGAAGTTCAGACTCGCCTATAAGGCAGACACCGATCCTGTAACTTTTTTCGGAATTGCTTTCGTGGCCGGCATCTACCAGGCGGGAGACATCCCCGACTATGGTCAAGGTGCGAAGGGCTATGGTCAGCGTGTGGGTGCCGGAATTCTCGACAGCACCACTGACATTTTCTTTGGAGGCGCTATTTACCCATGGATTCTGCATCAGGACCCGCGTTATTTCTATCAAGGCACTGGCACAAAAAGGTCGCGTGCCCTGCACGCCTTGGCGAGCCCCTATGTTTGTCGGGGTGACAATGGAAAGAGGCAGCCAAATTACTCGAGCATGGGCGGAGACTTGACCTCTGGCGCGATTTCGAACCTTTATTATCCGGAGTCCAACAGAGGCGCGGCATTGTTGTTCCAGGGTTTCGCGATAACAACCGGCGTTCGTACGGTCGACGCGCTAGTGCAGGAATTTATCCTGCGCAAACTTACTCCCAGCGCGAAACATAGAAACTGAGCGACGAGTAGAGAGTTTAGATCCGAGAAACCTTAGTCAAACTGAGTGCTGCACTTGCAGCCGTGATGGTCGGGCCGAAATCTCAATCTGAGTTTTGAGAAAGTCGCTAGGCTGGCTTGCGAGAATCGCTGTTGGCTTTTCGTTGGGCGCTCCACCATGCCCGCGCCGCGGACAGGTATACTTCTGGACGCGAGTAAATCGGTTCACCGAATGTGGCTGGAGGAATGCGGTGCGCGTGCGGATTGGTCTGTCAACTGCGGTCGGTATCGGAGTGTTGTGGGTTGCCTGCGGCGTGTTGGCGATGGCGGAGACGGCACCGGAAGACGGAAGCGGTGCGTATGCGACTGGAAAGTATCGCAACTTGTTCGCGGAGGATGGGCATTCGAAGAAGGAGATCCGAGCGAAGATTGAGGCTGCGTACCAGCAGCTGTTTCACGGTGACAAGCAGACGCAAGCGATTGCATTCGATGCGGGCAGCAATGCGAATGGTCCACTGGTGTACGTGACTGATTGGGCGAATCATGATGTGCGAACGGAAGGCATGTCGTATGGAATGATGATCACGGTCGAGCTGGACAAAAAGGCGGAGTTTGACGCGATCTGGAATTGGGCGAAAACGTACATGTACATTTCAGATCCGAAGGCGCCCAGCTATCAGTTTTTCGCGTGGTCGTGCAAGACGGATGGGACGCACAACTCAGAGGGAGCAGCGCCCGATGGGGAATCGTATTTCGCCATGGCGCTGCTCTTCGCGTCGAACCGATGGGGGGATGGGAAAGGAATCTACGACTATCATGCCGAGGCTGAGAAGTTGCTGACGGCAATGGTGCACCGGCAAGTGATCACGGCGCCAGGAAAATATGGACCGCACAGCGTGGGGCCGATGATGAATCCCGATCCGGCGATGATTCTGTTTGTGCCTGATGTTTCTACGCAGATGTTCACGGACCCTTCGTATCATCTGCCGGCGTTCTACGAATTGTGGGCGCGATGGGGGCCAGAGACGGATCGTGCGTTCTGGGCAAGGACCGCGGAAACAAGCCGCGCATTTTTTGTGAAGACGACGAATCCGCAAACAGGGCTGGCGCCAGATTATGCGAATTTTGATGGGACGCCGCACGCGAATCGCTTTCCACAGTCGGGCGAGTTTGGGTATGACGCGTGGAGGACAGCGAGCAACTGGGCAGTGGATTGGTCGTGGTGGCAGAAGGCTTCAGAGGAGCAAGAGCTGAGCGACCGGATACAGAAATTCTTTGCGTCGCAGGGAATCGACAAATATGGGCCGCTGTTCGCGCTGGATGGAAAGGACCTGGGCGCGAAGCCGGGACAGACGCATGAGGACCATCCGACGGGACTGGTAGGTACGAACGCAGTTGCGGGACTGGCGGCGACAGATCGCGCGCGAGAAAAGGAATTTACCGAGGCATTGTGGAACGCGCCGGTTCCGTCGGGGCAGTATCGGTATTACGATGGAATGCTTTATTTGATGAGCCTGATGCACGTTAGCGGGGAGTTTCGGATTTGGGGACCGAGGTAGGCCGGTAGCGAAAACGCAAAAGCAGATCCTTCGCTCCGCTTACCCCACTAGGTGGGGCCCCAAGCGCGCTGTGCTCAGGATGACACTTCATTGGCATTCTTAATGCTCGCCCCACGCGCCGCCGCCGGGGGATTCTATGCGGATGCGGGTGCCTGCGGGAAGTTCTCTTGTGCATTTGCCGGGGAGAGATTCTTCTTTGTTGTCGCGGATGATGGTGGCTTGGCCGGGTTCGCCCGAGATGCCTCCAGCGAGTCCCCAAGGCTGAGTCTTTCTGCGATCGGCTAGAAGCGTCACTTGCGCGTCGCCTAACAATTCCAACTCACGGATGATGCCATCGCCACCGCGATGCTTCCCTGCTCCGCCGGAGTTGCGGCGGATTGCGTATTGAATCATGTGGAATGGATAGGCATACTCGAGCGCTTCAACCGGAGTGTTGAGCGAGTTGGTCATGTGCGCGTGATGGGCGCTGGCGCCTGGGGATTGCGGCGAGGCTCCGTGACCGCCGGCGATGGTTTCGTAGTAGGTATAGGGCTGATTTGATCGTGGATCGATGCCACCGATGGTTAGATTGTTCATCGTACCGGAGCTTGCGGCGGGGATGCGATCGGGCAGTGCAGGCGCGAGCGCGCGCATGACGGTATCGACGATGCGCTGCGAGGTTTCGACATTGCCTCCGGCGACCGCGGCAGGCGGGCGCGCGTTGACGATGGAGCCCGCAGGCGCGAGAACTTGAACAGGGCGCATGAGTCCGGCGGTGGCGATGGCGCCTGGCGGCAGCAGGCAGCGGAAGACATAGAAGACAGCGGACCACGTGATGGCGTAGACGGCGTTGATGCTGCCGGGGACCTGCGGGTCGGTGCCAGCAAAGTCGACCACGGCGCGGCGGTGTTTGGGATCGTTGCTCACTTTGACGCGAATGGCGATTGGACCGGGAATGACGCCGTCGTCGTCGAGGAAGTCTTCAGCGTGCCACTCGCCGGCGGGGAGCGAAGCGAGGACGTTGCGCATGAGGCGTTCAGAGCCGGCGAGCATCGCGTTCACCCCTTGCAGAAGTCGCGCGTAGCCGAAGCGGTGAACAAGGTCGAGCATCCGTGCAGCGCCGATGCGGCAGGCGCCGAGTTGTGCGGTGAGGTCGCCTTCACGCTCTCTCGGCGTGCGCACGTTGGCGAGGATGGTGGCGAGGAGTTGCGCATCCATTTTGCCTGCCTGCATAAGCTTGACGGGCGGAATGCGGATGCCCTCCTGAGAGATTTCGCGACAGGGGCCCATGGAGCCGGGATACATGCCACCGACGTCGGCGTGGTGAGCGCGGTTGGCGACGTAGAACGAAGCACGATTTCGGCCGGGAAGAAAGACGGGCGCGACCATGGTGATGTCGGGGAGGTGGGTGCCACCGCGATAGGGGTCGTTGAGGAGCGCAACGTCGCCGGGCGCGAGGTTCAGGTCGGCGAGAACGGCAGCGACGGACATGGGCATGGAGCCGAGGTGGACGGGCATGTCGTCGCCCATGGCGATGAGGTCGCCTCCCCACCCCTCAGACGAAGACCTGTCTGAGGGGACCCCGGTCTCGGCGGAGAAGACGGCGGAGGAGTAGTCGCGGCGCTCCTTGATATTCGGCGAGAAGGCGGTGCGGCGCAGGGCGGCTCCCATCTCAACGGCTACGGAGTGAAGCGCGTGGCCGATGACGGCGATCTCCGCGGGATCAAGTTGGCGGCGTGAGGTCATGCGCGAGCTCCGGATTTCGATGCGAGAACGAGATTCGAAAGCGCGTCAACAGAAGCCGTCCAGTCAGCGGGGAGATAGGTGGTGGCGCTGAGTTCGGTGATGACGGCGGGGCCGGTGATGCGACTGCCGGGATGAAGCTTGGTGCGATCGTAAAGTGCGGCACTGCGCCAGCGACCGTCTTCGAAGATGCGATGTGCGGAGAGTTGGGCGTGGCGGGCATCGGATTTACGGAGAGGTGCGCGGGTTGGTCGCGGTTTGCGCGAGCGCGCAACGGCTTGGACGCGGAGGGTAACGATTTCGACGGTCCGAGTGGGGTCGGCGTAGCCGTAGGACTGCTCGTGCAGGCGATGGAAGCTGGCGACGGCGTTCGGGGACCAAGCGACGCGTAGCTCGAATCCCTGTCCGTGGTAGCGGAGGTCGGCGGAGCGCGTGAGGATTGGCCACCCCAACGACATGGACCCGTCGTTGGGGACCCCGGTTGGGCGCACGCCTTCTGCGGCGAATGCGGTGCGAGCTTCTGATTCGAGATCGCGAAAGACGGTTGCAATTTGCGGCGCACCGGGAGCGAGCATCACCGTGCGGGAAAACTCGCGACGCAAATCAGCATCGAGGATGCCGAGGGCGGAGAGTGCACCGGGAGCGGCGGGAACAAGAACGCTGCGGATCCCGAGAGCCGTGGCGAGAGCGCACGCGTGGAGCGGACCGGCTCCTCCAAAGGCGAGCAGCGTGAAGGAGCGCGGATCGTGACCGCGTTCGACGGAGACGCGGCGGAGGGCCGACTCCATGCGTGCGTTGGCTACGCGGAGGATGCCTTCGGCAAAATGCTCGAGGGTGGCGAAGGATTTGGTGGGTACGGTGGAGAGGGCTTTGCGGGCGCGCGCTTCGTCGAGACGCATGGCGCCGCCGAGGAAGTGATCGGGATGGAGATGACCAAGGACCAGGTTCGCGTCGGTAACAGTAGCGCGGTCGCCGCGGCCGTAGCAGGCAGGACCGGGAACGGCGCCGGCCGATTGCGGACCGACCTGCAGCGCCCCTGCAGCGTCCATCCACGCAAGGGAACCGCCGCCTGCACCGGCGGTGTGAATGTCGAGCATAGGCACGCCGACAGGGAGACCGGCAACCTGGCCTTCGGTGCTTGTGGGTGGATCGCGCGTGGCATCGAGGAGAGCGACGTCGGTGGAGGTTCCGCCCATGTCGAAGGTCAGGATGTGCTCGATGCCTGCAGCGCGGGCAACACTGAGCGCGCCGATGACGCCGCCAGCTGGGCCGGAGAGGATGGTGCGGACCGGTTCGCGCGCAGCAGACGCGGCGGAGAGAATGCCGCCGGAGGACTGCATGATGCTGAGGCTGGCCTGGCGCCGGGCGAGGCCATGGGCAAGTCCCTTATCTAGCGCACGAATGTATCGCTGCAGGCGCGGGGCGAGATAAGCGTTGAGCGCGACTGTGGCGCCGCGTTCGTACTCGCGGAACTCAGGAAGAATCTGATGAGAGAGCGAGATGGGCAAGCGGAGAGATTCGAGAGCATTTGCGACGGCCTGCTCGTGCACGGGGTTGGCGAAGGAGAAGAGGAGCGATACCGCGATGGATTCAACCTTTGATTTGCGAATCGCACCACGAAGTTCGCGAAGCGCGGCTTCAGCAGGTGCGAGAAGGACTTCGCCGTTTGGGCCTATGCGTTCGGTGACGCCAAAGCAGAGGTCAGTGATGGGAGCCGGGCGATGGTGATTCCAGTCGTAGAGATCAGGGCGGTCCTGGCGGGCAATGGCGAGGGTATCTTCAAAACCCGCGGTGGTGACGAAGGCGACACGCGCGCCTTTGCGCTCAAGCAACGCGTTGGTAGCAACGGTGGTGCCGTGGCGGACTTCGACAGTAGAAGCGGGAACGCGACTCGCGATCTTATGGACGGCCTCGAGGATCGCGCGGCTCGGATCATCAGGAGTAGAGCGGAGCTTGAGCACTTCGATGCGGCTGCCGATGCGGTAGACGCAATCGGTGAACGTGCCGCCGGTATCGATGGCGATGGTGAGGTGCGGAGCCACTCAAGAAAACATAACAGGCGTGAGGCGAGTGGTTCTGCAGACCTCCGATGGCAGCGGCGGAAGACTTGTCGGTGAAGAAAACGAACTCAGGGGCTGAAGCCCGGGTTCTACGTGCTGCTCTTTCGGCACGACTGCAGTCATGCCCTGAGACAAACCCCAGTGCTGGTTGCTGTTTTTTACTGTTGAACTGCCCAGGCGAGGCCGTCGGGATTGCCGCCCGCGTCGATCTTTCCGACTACTTCGAGCGTTTTCAGATCGATGACAGCGACGAAACCATCGCCGGCGAAGGCGACGTATGCGCGTTGGCCATCGGGCTGGACGAGGACGCCTCCGCCGCCGGCACGGCCGATGCGAATGCGCTTGAGTTCCTTCTGGGTTGCGACGCCGAAGACGACGAGCTCGGCTCCGGCGGAGATGAGCGCTCTCGTGCCATCGGGCGTGAACTTCAGGCGATTAGCTCCGCGCGCATTGGCCTGGAGGGTTGCAGTGACTTTTTTGGCTTCGATGTCGATGACGGAGACAGTGCCGTCCCACGCGTTCGCGACCCAGGCCTGCTTGCCGTCGGGCGAGACGTCGAATCCCTCGGAACCGCGGCCGACCGGGATTACGGTCTCGTTCCAGTCGCCGCCGGGAGGTCCGGGCGGAGGTCCTCCAGGGCCGCGCATTCCTGGGGGCGGCACTCCTGCGCCCTGCCATGCGGGAGTTCCAGTACCCTGAGCTCCGGCGCCGGAAGGCGGCGGGCCGCCAGCCTGTCCGTCGGTGTGCTCGAAGACAGTGACCGTTGCGGAACTTACATTCGTGGTGAGGATCTTTTTGGCATCGGGAAAGACGTAGATCATGTGGGTACGGTTCTGACCGGTGCCCATGATCCAGTTGATCCTGGCACTGCCCGGATCGTAGCTGCCAATGGCTTTTGCGGCCTCGGCGGTGAACCAGACCTTTCCCTGTACGAACGTCAACCCGTGGGGACCGCGCAGGGCGCCAAGATCGATCTGCGGTTCGGCCTCCTGCCCGATGAGGTCAATCACAGCCAGGGTGTGGAATTGGCCGAAGCCGTAATTGGACACGTACGCTGTATGGCCGTCGGAAGAAGCAATTACCTCGTGCGGATCGTCGCCCACGGGAACGCGTGCGACGACGCGCAGATCCGCGGGGTCCACGATCGCAAGGGTGTGGTCGTGCTTTGAAAGGACGAGCAGCGCAGTTTTGGGGGTTGCGGATTTTGAGGAATCTGAAGCTGTCTGCGCGATTGCGAACGCCGCAAAACCCGCGGCGCAAACAGCGAGAAGGGCCGTTCGGAAGAAATTCTTCTCGATCTTCATTAGATGGTTCCCGGTTATACGAACATGTCCTGATCTGCTACGGCGTCGGCCTGCCGTTCGGGTCGCCTGCCGGTTGCCAAGACGTTCAGGAAGGCTTTCGCACCCGCCATCATCGCGCTTACCTGGCGAACCGGTTTGATCACGGAATCGACAACCACATTGCTGGCGCGCTCGACTCCATCCACCACGTTGGTGAACATGTTGTCGACGCGGCTTGTCTGACGGTGCACGCGGTCAAGAATGTCGGCAGCCACGGACTGGAACTCGACGCTTTGCTTTTTCAAGACATGGGCAATGTCGGCCACGTCGGCCGCCACCGACTCGAGCTTCGGCGCTACTTTTTCAAGAGTCTCTCGAGATTTGGCCAAGATGGGCACTGCCGTCGTGCGCAGTTCCTGCACATCTGACTGCAGAGACTTGACCGTCTTGCGCATCATCACGAAGCCCACCAGAATCACGATCGCCTGCGTAAGCATGGCGGCCGCCGTGAGGCCCACAAAAATCACTAGCAGGGTTGTTTCATTGTTCATTTCGGCACCGACGCGATCTTTCTACTTGCACAAGCACTTTCAGCGACTCCGCGCACACGAGAGGACGCCGGTAGCAGAGCCGATGCGCCGATTCATGATCTTCGCAACCGGTTCAAAGGTTTCGAAAACTCGAGAGAGCCTGAACCGAGAATCGGCCCAGGCACTCTTCCTAAATCAGGCTGTGGGCTCAGTCGGCTTGGCGTTTGCCTGGTAGGCTTCGCGCCCAGCATCGACGGCCGCGCCCACGCGGGTGGTCTGGTCCTGCACCAGATTCTTGCCACGCTCGACGAAATCTTCCCACTGTGCCCGGCCGCGATCCACGACTTCGCGTCCGCGTCCGACGTATTGATTCATTTGCTCCTTGCCCTTGTCGACCATCTGGCCTGCGCGCTCGGCAGCCTGACGTCCGCGAGCACGCAGGTATTCAGATCCTTCACGGGCGCTCTGCGCGAGATCTTCGCGTGTTTCGCGACCGCTCTTAGGAGCATAGAGGATGCCGATTAACGCGCCCACACCTAGTCCAGCCAGAAACCACGCCACTCCCTGACCGTTGCTCGAATCTTCGCTCATAACGTATATCTCCTTCTGCCCAGTATCAAGAAGCCTGAGCGTACCAAAACTCCATGTTACGCCGCAAGTCAGCCTACGCGCAGAATTTGCGCCGCACCCATGAAAACATAAAGGCGGATTACCGAGGAGCAGCGGCTTGACCCTCGGTTCTCTGGCATTGGACGCCATCCGGTGAGAATCAGTTGTAACCCTTGGCCGGTTCATCATTTGGAATCGGTGGGGCCAGCGCGGTGCGACGAATGCTATTTGGGCAGGAGGCTGTGGGCAATTGCATCCAGGATGCCGTTCAGGAAGTTGATGGATTCCGGAGCCGAGTAGCGCCTTGCAATTTCGAGCGCCTCGTTAATCACAATCGGGAAGGGCGTCGATTTGAACTGCACCATTTCGCCAACTGCCATGCGCAACAGGTTGCGATCGACCGCCGGCATGCGTTCGAGGCGCCAATGGCGCGAATTGGCGCTGATCAACTCGTCGATCTGTTCCTGGTGCGCGAGCGATGAGTTGAAAAGGTCTTCGGCAAATCCGCGGACCTCGGGCTCGACTGCATCGACCGATTTCCAGAAGGTGGCGCGAACCTGGTCGGGGGTCTGCTTGCCGACGTCCGCCTGAAAGAGCATCTGCATCGCGAGTTCGCGGGATTTGCGACGAGTGCCGGCGGTCAAGCTTTCCCGCTTTCCGCAAGCTTGCGCTCCAGGCTCACCATCTCAATGGCCGCGATGGCGGCTTCAAATCCCTTGTTCCCTGCCTTGATCCCGGCGCGATTCAGCGCTTGCTCCAGGGTCTCGCAGGTGAGGACGCCAAAACTGTGCGGCACACCTGTCTCCTGCTGTGACTGGCCGATGCCGCGCGCCACTTCGTTGTAGATTGCCTCATAGTGCGCTGTCTCGCCGCGCAGGAGGCAACCGAGGGTCACGATGGCGTCGACCTTGCGCTGCTCAGCGATGACTCGGGCGGCGGCAGCGACTTCCCATGCGCCAGGCACACGGACAACTTCAATATCCTCGCGTTTGGCGCCACTGCGCATCAACGCATCGAGAGCACCTTCAAGCAGGCGATCCGTAATCACCGCATTCCAGCGGGCCGCGACGATGGCAAATTGCATACCTTCCGCGGAGAGATCGCCTTCGATGGCAATCGGCCTTCCTTTTGCGGAATCGGTCCAGGCCCAGAATGTGAATGAGAAGCCCGGCTCAGGCTCGACAGTAAAGATATTCGACTTCCAATTAGTCTCAGTGATTTGCGACAAACGCGCAATCGCAGCCTCTCCGCCTACGTCACGAAGCCACCGCTCCGCGGCCTGATGTGCGGCGTCGAGCGAGGTTACTTCCACCATAAGATCGGCGACCGACGGAAACTGGCCATCGACGAATTCAAGGTTCCCCAGCGGCGCGAGGAAAGAGACGCCAGCACTGTCCGCTTCCTTCCATTCGGAGCCTCTCGCGAATCCGACTGCCTCAAAAAAGCCTGCCAAACGCTCGAATGCTGCAACGCTGCCGGCGGGGCGAAGGATGGAGATTCCCTTGATCATGCCTTGATTCTATCGTGTTGCAGTGGCTCATTTTTCATCACCCACTTGGGCTGCGGAGCGCAGAACGATGGGCAAGAAAAAGGCCGGCGCGCGCGGGGCCGGCCTTTCCTGTTGTCGCGTTTTGAAACTAGGTGGTGGCGCGGGGCTTCACGACAATTGCAGTGGTTGGCACAATGCCGGACGCGGGAGGAGCGGTGGTGTTGTAGATGCAGTCCGGGTCAGTGCCTGCAGTACATGCCGGCAGGGCAGGATTGATCTGCTGGATGTCCTGGAATGTCGACGTGTTGATGAAGTGAATGAGGTCGTCGCCCGCCGTCGACACGAAGAAGAACTTATTGTCGAGACTGAAGGCGCCCGCAATGGGAGCTGTGACCGCAGTGGCGCCATTCAGGGTGACGTAGTTCAGCGTCCCTGCCGCTCCGTTGGAGCCGGGCAGGTAGTAGGGCAGCTGTGCGCCCGGTGTCGAGCCGGTGTAGGTGAGGAATGCGAGATTCGATACCGGCGATTCCACGAGTTGGTTGACTGCTGATGCGTTGATTCCGCTTACCGCCACCTGAGTCGCGGGATATGGATGCTGTATGAGCAGCGGCTCGAGGGTCTGCCCGGACTGTGGACAAGCGACCGGCAAATTCACCGGTTCTATCGATCCACCGGTAGCAATGCCTGAGCTTGAAACGAAGGGAATGGACACACTGATATCCGACAGCTCAACTGCTCCGCCCGAGATCGCCGCACCGAGGATGTGCTGACCGTCGGTGGTCGCGGCCAAAGTGTCTGTCGGGATCGGCACCGAGTCGCCCTGCGGATAGAACACGAGGCTGCCGTAGTTGCTCGACGTGCCTGACGGACACCAAGTATGCGCGACGGTGGGATTGCCGCTGAGATAAGCGCCTACGCTGGGGATAGTGAGAGTGAGGTTTGTGGCGCCACCGGACGAAGTCAGATCGTAGGTTGTCCACCCGGTGTTAATGCTATAGACGTACAACGTATCGGAGTGATTGGCGCCAAGGGATGCGCTGTCGCTGATGTACAAGGTCTTGGAGTCGGGCGTCCAGAGGGCGGAATTGCCCACACCGGTAAAGGTCGCAGCAACTGAGCCGGAGGTGTTGTAAATGTAAAACACACCGCGAACCGGATCATTGATCAGAACCTGTTTGTCGTTGGGCGAAACCGCCAGCACAACGCCTGGAACCGCGGTATTCGGAGTTCCAGTCAGAGAGTTGCTCGCCGTACTGAACATCATCAAGGCGTGGGAAGAACCGAAATAAAGGGTAGTGCCGAGTTGATCCATCAACATCGAGTTGGGCACGTAGGGCAGACGAGCGGTAGACCCAAGCGCATTGGTCGCCAGGTTGTAGGAGACGAAGTATTGCGACTGCCCGGGTGCAGAGAACCAGACATAGGAACTGGCGCTTCCCGGAGTGGTGATGTCGACGGCGTTGCTCGAAATCGACAATCCCGTTCCGAACAATCCCACCTCATTGATGGGGGATGGATTGCAGCTTGTAGGCTGGCAGATGGCGTATACCGAAGTCGCACCGGGAAAGTTTGGCACGACCGATCCGGTACCGCCGACCGAGATGTCCAGTGGATTGGTGGACTGGTAGTCGAGCGCAAGACCGGTGATGGGCTGATTGTTGGTATCGAGCACCGTTGTAACCAGGTTCTGCGTAATCCCCTGAGTTACGGTGGCACTCGTGGCACCGTTCAGGGTGACCGAAATCGATTTTGGCGGGCAGGTGGAGAAGTATCCGGCCGAGGAGCCGGAACCGGCTACGGACGCAGTGATTGCCGTTGTTCCAGGCTGTGCGGCGGTGATGACGGTGGTCGCGGCGTTCAAGGTCGCAACGGAAGCGGTAGAAACCGAGTAGGTCATCGCGCCAATTGAGTTGGAGCAGTCCGGAACCGATGTGACGCCGGGAGGTAATCCACCGGGGCACGAATATTGCGTGACCGCAGAGGGAGCGCATAACTCATATTGCGTGCCGCCCGACGCGTAGCATGCCTCAGCATCAAGCGTGGCGCTCACTCCCTGGGAGTAGCATTGCTGCGCGCCCGCAGTTGTCCCGGAGGTGGCAAGCGTGACGGAACTCACCTGCGCGTGCACGTACACTTCCACAGGATTCGAGGTCACCGAGTTGGCCGACGCTGAAATGTAGAGTGTCCCGTACGGCAATCCGCCGGAGTTAGGGAGCGGATTGGGAGGGCTGCAGATGGTGAAGTCGGGAATGCCGCCGCCGGAGTTGCGGTTCCAGGTGCCGGCACACATGTTGCCGGTGGTCGAAATGTCTAAAAGCTGGTTATTCGTGGTGGCGTAGGTGTAGCTCGACACGGTGGCGGTGGTCCCCTTGCAGGTCGTCGCCGTGGGCGCATTGATCTGCCGGGTCTGTCCGAAAGCCATAGAAACGCCGGTTGTTTTCGGCTCCAGATCTATTGCATAGACATCGGTATTTTTTAGCCCGTAGCCGAGACCATTGCAGTAATTGCCTCCGGGGTTACGAATGCAGCCGGAGAACGTCATCCCCGCTGGAATTGCCAAAAACACCATGAAGATAAGCGTCAGATACCGCCGCATGAATCCTCCCCGCCCCGCCCGATCGAACCGCGGAACGGTCTCTACCGAATGCGTTAAGAAATATGGGTTAAAAGCGAGCCTGCCTTGTGCCCGGCGCTGGCCTGGACCCGGCTCAATTTGCGCGGGCTGCCGGCCATCGGCATTCGTCCACTGCATGCAGCCGGTCGACAGAACACGCTCGATTTACTCCAAAGAAAAGTGTATCAGGACGGGATGGCCGCAAGGCGCGGTCCCGCCCCCGTCTGATTGCTTTGTACTCATAGACTCGCTGGCCCGCGGATGGCGAGCAAAGGGGGTCAATGAGTACCTGACCTGGTTTGCGAGATCGCCGAGGCCGCAGGCATGTATTTGGCAAACCACTCGACTGCCCGGTCCATCACATCGCGCCGGTGGTCGGGGTTCACAAACCCGTGCCCTTCGTTGGGATACACAACGAGCTGCGTCGGCACGTGTTCGTCGCGGAGGGCGTGCCAGAACTCATACGATTGCGGAGCCGGACATTCACCGTCGCGATCGCCGACCACTATGAGCGTGGGCGTTTTCGCCTGTTTGATGAAGTTGATTGCGGAGCTTTTGGCGTAGACTGCCGGGTCGTCGTACACCGAGGCTCCGAAGTACGGAATCATCCACTGGTCAATCGAGTTCTCACCGTAGTAGCTCTGCCAATTGGAGAGTCCTGCACCGGCGACAGCAGCCTTGAAGCGGTTGGTCTGGGTGACGGCGAACATGGTCATAAATCCGCCGTAGCTCCAGCCCGTAATGCCGACGCGCTGCGGGTCGACCGGATACTTCGCGAGAACGGCATCGACGCCGGCCAGAATGTCGCGCAGGTCGCCATAGCCAAAGTCCTTGCGGTTGGCTTGCGCAAACTCCTCGCCCTGTCCGTAGCTGCCACGCGGATTGGGCTCAAGCACAAAATATCCAAGCGCCGAAAACGCCGAGCCGCTCAACCCGCCGCCTCCACCCCAGCGTGCTGTCACCGCTGCGGCGGGGCCCCCGTGTACTTCCACAATCAGAGGGTATTTTTTGTTCGGATCGTAGTCTTTGGGGAGCAACAGCCAGCCTTGCACTCGGAATCCATCGCTCTTCCAGCTCAGGGATTCGGACTTGCCCCAGGCGGGCTGGACGCCGTCGTTAAAGTGCGAAAGCTGCATCACGCCTTCCAGGCCCGAAGTCATGACCGTGCCGGGCTTGGCCGCGTAGATCTCGCGAGGATGATCGAATGTGCTGGCACCGAAGACAAACATGGAGCGGTCAGCCGTGGCGGACAGGCTCATCTCCAACCGCCCGTCGCCCACGCTGCCAGGGACCGAGAAGATGGGCGAACCGAAGGTTACTTGCCCGTTTCCCGTGCGATCGCCCGAGAACTTGTAGCGAATCAGCTGGCTATTTCCTCCCGCAAGTTCGCTGACGAACAGATATTCATTGCTGCCCCACTCGATCCAGGCCGGAGAGGTCGGCCTTCCTGTAGTCAAATCACGCGGCGCGCCACCATCCGCCGGGACGATCCAGACGTCGCCGCCGGTGGAGCCCTGATCGCTCATCAGACCGCCAATGAAGGCGATAGTCTTGCCGTCGGGCGACCAGCGGGGAACGGCGATTTGCAATCCGTGCAGGGGACCGGATACTTCGGCGGGCGCAAGGATGGGCTTCGGCTGGCTGTCCAGGGCCTGCGTGTAGAGCTTGGCTACCCACCAGTTGTTCTCACCCGGAGGATCGGCTGCAACGTAGGCCATGCTCTTGGAATCCGGTGCCCAATTGAATTCATAAACGTGCAGATTGGAAGGCGTCACCTCGCTGGGCGGAGCCGCTTCAGCGTCGGCGCGCGTCATGGCCACGCGCTGTACCTCCACGCCATCTTCCCCAATTACGCCTGACGGGGGCTTCATGGCCGCAAGGGCACCTGCCGGCCGGGTCGCGCCTTCGACGTAGAGGAACGCGATCTTGCTGCCATCCGGCGAAAATGCGGGAGCCTGCGGAAGCCCTTTAAGGGCCGTCAGCCGCTTTGAGGGGGCGCCGTCGAGCCGGGAGAGATACAGATCCACCTGGTGGTCCGCAGAATTGGCGCAGTCTGAGAAAAACGCAAAGCTCTTCGAATCGGGCGCCCAGACGAATTCGCCTTCGCGACAGTGCTGATCGGGATTGGTTGCCGCCGTGACTCGCTCGCTCTTGGTGAGGTCAGACGGCGAAGCCACACGAATCTCGCTGCCGCCGCGGCCACCTTCGATCCACGCGAGCTTGCTTCCGTCAGGAGAGATGGCCACCAGCCCGAAGCCGCGCCCGCGGTTCAACCCGCGCAGAACCTCTTCAACGTGAGCGCGATCGGGCGCGACCGGCGCTGGATTGTCTTGCGCATAAAGTGGCGCAACGGTGAGGGCGGACAGGACAAGAACAGCGCCGTACGCAAGGGTGGCGGAAAGGACTTTGCGAAGGGGAATCCGTGACATGCAGAAATGCTATCAGGCGAAAGCGTCTGCGCCACCGCGTTTGTCGACCCGCCAAGACAGGCACACCTCAACCGCTGCGGCGAGCGAGGCGGCGAGCATTGGCTGGCGGCTATTTTTCGCTGTCGAGGACCTGCATCTGATGCGCCTCGTAGCGGGTGCCGGCAACGGCGTCGGCAGGAACGGCGGCTTCGATTGCGGCGATTTCGTCAGCCGTGAGCGTGACGTCGAGAGCGGAAAGGCTTTCGCTGAGCTGAGCGCGGGTGCGCGCACCGATCACGGGAATGATCGAGGGACTCTTGGCGCGAGCCCAGGCAATGGCGAGTTGGGATTGCGTGATGCCCTTGGCGGCAGCGATCTCAGCGAGGCGTGCGACGAGTTTCTGATTCTGTGAGAGATTCTCGGCGGTGAAACGCGGGAAGCGATTGCGGATGTCGCCAGGGCCGCGGTTGGTCGAACCGGAGAGAAGTCCGCGCGAGAGGATTCCGTAGGCCGTAACGGCGATGCCGAGTTCTTCGAGGGCGGGGAAGATTCTTGTTTCCGGCGAGCGGCTGATCAGCGAGTACTCGATCTGCAAGTCGACGATGGGGTGAACAGCGGCGGCGCGACGGATGGTTTCAGGTCCGACTTCAGAGAGGCCGATGTGGCGTACGTAGCCTGCCTTGATCATGTCGGCGATGGCGCCGATGGTGTCTTCGATAGGGACATTGGGATCGAGGCGCGCAGGGCGGTAGATGTCGATGTGGTCGACGCCGAGTCGCTTGAGCGAATAGGCGAGGGCGGTTTTGACAGCAGCAGGACGAGCATCGTAGCCGAGCCACGCGCCGTCGGGTCCACGCTGTGCGCCGAACTTGACGGAGATGAGGACCTTGTCGCGGAAGAAGCGCAGGGCCTGGCTGAGAAGCATTTCGTTGTGGCCCATGCCATAGAAGTCGCCCGTATCGAGTAGGGTCACGCCGGCATCGATGGCTGCATGGATGGTGGCCAGTGATTCCGGCTCATCGGCAGGCCCGTATACGCCGCTCATGCCCATACAGCCAAGGGCGATGGGGAAGACTGCGGGGCCGGTGCGGCCGAGTTGGCGCGGCTGGATGGCGGATGCGGTAGTCATGGCGGAAACCCCTCAGTGCGGCATGGTAGACCTGCCGATGAGATGCGACAAGGTGGGCGAACGGTGCGATGATGCAGCGTTCGGAATGTCCCAGGGCTTGACGGCAAGCACGGAGCATTTGCAACGAGGACTATGCTTTGGGTGTCGTGCAAGGCAGGCGTCTCAGATGAAAGCTATCGTGTATCACGAATACGGCTCGGCGGATGTTCTAAAGCTGGAAGAAGTCCGAACACCGACCCCCGGCGACAAGGAAGTCCTTATCAAGGTTCGCGCGGCGGCAGTGAATCCGCTGGACTGGCATTTGATGAGGGGCGTGCCGGGGTTTGTTCGAATGTTTACCGGGATGCGAAGACCAAAGCATGCGCGACTTGGCGTGGATGCAGCGGGAGACGTCGAGTTGGTGGGCGCTGCGGTGGAGGGTTTTAAGCCTGGAGACGCTGTATTCGGTGCAGTCGAGGGAGCCTTCGCGGAGTATGCGTGCGCTCCGGCGTCGGCAGTCGTCACGAAGCCAGAGAACATGACCTATGAGCAGGCGGCCGCTGTGCCGATCGGGGGACTCACGGCGCTCCAGGCTCTTCGCGATAAAGCAAAGCTTCAATCAGGGCAAAAAGTGCTGATCAACGGCGCTTCGGGGGGTGTCGGCACGTTTGCCGTGCAAATTTCAAAGTGGATGGGCGCAAGAGTCACGGGCATTTGCAGCACGCGAAACGTGGAGCTTGTAGGTGGGATCGGTGCGGAACAGGTGATTGACTACACGCGTGAGGATTTCACCGCGAGCAGTGATCGCTACGACGCGATTTTCGATCTCGTTGGGAACAGGCCGTTAGCGGCATTCCGGAGTGTCCTCGATCCCAAGGGAGTCTTTGTTGGCTGTGGAGGAGGCGGACCGGAAACGCCGGCGAGTCATTTACTGGCTGGCATGGTCAAACAGGTCGTACTGGGGTGGTTTACGAGCCAGCGCCTGGTTGGAATCTTGGCAAAACGAAACAAAGAAGACCTTGAGCTTCTAGGCAAACTGCTGACGAGCGGAGATATCACCCCGGTAGTTGACCGCTGCTACCGCTTGAGCGAAGTTCCGCAAGCGATCCGTTATTTGGAAGAAGGACACGCGCGCGGCAAGGTTGTGATCGCCTTGGAATGAAAGAGAAAGTCCGTGTGATTTCTGAGAGAACGAATCCGCGCGGCCCATTCTCTACTGACTCGGTGCACAGCCGCCGACCAGTCGTCCGGCGGGAGGAGCGTCTGCGGTGCCCTTCAGCAACTTCGCAATCTGAGTCATTTGCATGGGTCCCGCGTAGTTATAGAAGATTCCCGAGCAAACGACGTTTCCGCTGAGACGAAATAGCGAATACGTACCCACCGCGCCGCCACTGAAATAGGACTTGTTTCCCGTGATTGCGTTTCCTGTTTTGGCTACTGTTCCACCCGATTCAAGCGCCTTGAGCCAGAGCAGGTACCAGGTGCCGTTCTCGCCGGAGGCGGAGCCGAGTTCCTGCGCCAGACCATCCGCACGAAGCACCGCGCTGAGGTGGGAGATCACCGGCTCCGGCGGAGTAGCCGTAGCGCCGGAAGTCGGTTGCGGGGCAGGGGCAGTATGCGGATCCGAGAGCGTTTTCAGAAATGCGTCGATCGCCTGGGCAATGGCCTGCTTTTCTGCATCAATCGGTTCTTTCGCCGCATCGGGTTGAGGGTGTGCATCCGGCGGTGCGGCATGGTCAGCTTCCTTCGGAGGCGGACTTGTGAAAAGGCAGTCGCGCGCTTTGAGCAGAGCCGCGAGATTCGACAGAAACGGCGAGTGTGCGCTGTCGACCGCGGCGAGGGAGTGCGGCATGTAAGTGTCGGGAATTACGACCGACAAGCCGAGTGCTCTCAAATGTCCGGCTATGTCCGCGACAAGCGTCTCATCTGCAATGTTCCCTTCGACCGGATTGCTTTCAGAGGAAGTGGAAAAGAGCGTCTGCGCCAATGAGAGCGCCTGGCCGCCGGGGAACATGGAAAGGATTTGTGAGCCCAGGGATGTGGAGGCCGTCGCACCTCGATCTCGCGGAGTTTGCGGACAGTACTGGTTAGCTCGCAGCGTAAGGATCTTCATGGATGAAATGTCTGTGCGCCAAAGCTGAAATTCTGACAGGGCGCTGGACGGAGAGGCCACGACGACTATGCCTGAGCCAGGTCCTGAGCTTGCCCGGGGCGAGCAGCGCTCGTCGACTGCGCCGAGATTCCGCGCAATGCCGCATGCAACCGCCTGAGCCTGGGAGTCCATCGCCGTATAGGTCAGCATCTCGGATTCGATGGCGAATCCGGTCGCGGTGCCAGACCACGCCGAGGAGGAACCAGATGCCGGTGGCTTGGACGTGGCGGTTTGGGCGCTGGACGAGCAAGCTGCTGCAACCACGAGGGCGGTGACAGTTAGGACGGCACGCTGTGAAGGACAGCGCCGGAACAAGGAAGTCATCGAGGATCTCCAACCGGGTGTGAAGAAATCATTCAGGGAATGACCCGCGAAAAAGGCGAGCCCTTTTCATTCAGGTTCGTTTGAGTGCGCTGATGGAAAGGAATAGTAGCACCCTTTCGCGCGGCAACGCATTGGAAACAAATTATTGCCAGGAAGCGGCTCGGCGCGAACCGACGGGGCGGACGATTATCGCAACTATGTATGCACGAGCTGCGGTCGCCTTGAGATTGAAACTACGACCGGCGCTCGGTGGGGAGTTTCGGTCGTTATGTGTTGGAGATCACGCCGATTTTCGACAGTCAGCAAATGGGATGATCGCGGGAAGACGGGTTCGATGTTAGGGAAGTTATTTTGATATAAGCATTTACGCGGATTGGGTTAGGCGCAGGGCACGTCGATATCCATTTTGTGGTTCAACGGGAACTGATTTTCTGCCATACTTGATTGTGCCCACCAGGTACATCCAAACCCAACAATCAAATAGCGAGGTCGCATCGATGTCGGCAAAGTATGTCTTTGTAACGGGCGGAGTTGTGTCCAGTTTAGGCAAGGGCCTGGCGGCCGCATCGATCGGCTGCCTGCTGGAGAGCCGCGGCCTTCGCGTGAACATGATGAAGTTCGATCCGTATCTAAACGTCGATCCGGGAACGATGTCGCCATTCCAACACGGTGAGGTTTTTGTTACTGACGACGGCGCTGAGACCGACCTGGATTTGGGGCATTACGAGCGCTTTACCCATGCTCCACTTTCGCGCGATAACAACTTGACCACGGGAAGGATCTACGAACAGATCATCCTGAAGGAGCGGCGCGGGGACTACCTGGGCAAGACGGTGCAGGTGATTCCGCATGTGACCAATGAAATCAAGAATGCGATGCGCAAGGTCTCGGCCAACGGGGCGGATGTGACCATCGTGGAGATCGGCGGGACGGTGGGCGATATCGAGTCGCTGCCGTTTCTGGAGGCGATTCGCCAGATGCGGCAGGAGTTGGGCCGCGAGAACACGGTGTTCGTCCACCTGACGCTTGTGCCGTGGATCGCAGCGGCACAGGAACTGAAGACCAAGCCGACGCAACACTCGGTGAAGGAATTGCTCTCGATCGGGATCCAGGCGGATGTGCTGCTGTGCCGGAGCGATCGGAACCTGAGCCGCGAGATGAAACAGAAGATTGCCGCATTCTGCAACGTGGAGGAGCGTGCGGTCATCGGGGCGACGACGGTGCCCTCGATCTACGAGGTGCCCCTGAAGTTTGCGCAGGAGGGTGTGGACTCGCTGATCCTGAAGTATCTGCACAAGGAGGCTCCGGAGGCGGATCTGAGTGCGTGGAAGGCGCTGGTGGAGCGTTGCTATCACCCGAAGGACGAAGTTTCGATCGCGATTGTGGGCAAGTATGTGGAGTATGAGGACAGCTACAAGTCGCTGAAAGAAGCGCTGACGCATGGAGCGCTGGCCCACAATTTGAAACTGTGCGTCACGTGGATTGAGGCCGAAGGACTGGAATCAAAGACTCCTGACGATACGAGCTACGAGACGCAGCTTGAGGGATTCGACGGAATCCTGGTGCCGGGTGGGTTTGGCAAGCGGGGCATCGAGGGGATGCTGAACGCCATCAAGTATGCGCGCGAGAAGAAGGTTCCCTACTTCGGTATCTGCCTGGGAATGCAGACGGCGTGCATTGAGTATGCGCGCAATGTGTGTGGGTTGAAGGATGCAAATTCAAGCGAGTTCGATCCGGCAACGCAGCATCGCGTGATTTACAAGCTGCGCGAGTTGCTGGGCGTGGAAGAGATGGGCGGCACGATGCGGCTAGGCGCGTGGACATGCGTCATTCAGCCGGAGACGCTGGCATATCGCGTCTACGGCGCGACGGAGATCAGCGAACGGCACCGCCATCGCTACGAGTTCAATCGCGAATATGAAGCGCTGTTGACTGGGGGCGGATTGCAGATCAGCGGGTCGACGCCGGATTCGACATACGTTGAAATTGTGGAGATTCCGGAGCATCCGTATTTCATCGGTTGCCAGTTCCATCCTGAGTTTAAGTCGAAGCCTCTGGAGCCGCATCCGCTCTTCAGGGAGTTCGTTGCGGCGAGCTATAAGAATCGGCAGGCGCGTAACGCGGAAACAGCGAACGAGACTACGCGGGTCGATCAACGACTCAGTGCCTGATCGCGGAGCGGCTCTCATTTTCTTGCCGGCACGGCAAAGCGGGTAGAATCGGCTTCGTGAGTCACTCTTTTGAAATCGGCCCTGTGCGTGTGGGCGAGGGGCAGCTTTTTTTGATTGCGGGGCCGTGTGTCATCGAGTCGGAAGCGCATGTGCGGCGAATGGCCGAGGCCATTCAGCGGATTACCAGCGACATGGGTGTTCCCTACATCTTCAAGGCAAGCTACGACAAGGCGAACCGGACGAGCGTGAAGAGCTTCCGGGGACCGGGGGTGGTGGAAGGCACCAAGATCCTGGGCCGATTGGCGAAGGATACGGGTCTTCCGGTGCTGACTGACGTGCACGAGCCTTCGCACTGCAAAGTGGCGGCAGAGGCCGTGGACGTGCTGCAAATTCCGGCGTTCCTTTGCCGGCAGACGGATCTGCTGGTGGCGGCTGGAAAAACCGGGCGCGCGATCAACATCAAGAAGGGCCAGTTTGTGGCGCCCTGGGACATGACTCACCCGGTCGAGAAGGTGCGATCAACGGGCAATGAGCGCGTGTTTCTGACAGAGCGCGGGGCCAGCTTCGGTTACAACACGCTGGTTGTGGATTACCGTTCGCTGCCGGTGATGCGGGCGATGGCGCCGGTGGTCTTTGACGGGACGCACTCGGTACAGCAGCCGTCGGCGGCGAACGGCGTGAGCGGGGGGCAGCCGGAGTTCATCCCGCTGCTGGCGCGAGCCGCGGTGGCGGCGGGTGTGGACGGCATTTTCCTTGAGGTGCACGATGATCCGGCGCACGCGAAGTCCGATGGCGCCAATGCGCTCAGGCTGGATCTGCTGAAGCCGCTGCTGGAGAAGCTATTGGCCATTCGCGCAGCTTGTGGCTGATAGCTCGCAGCGGGATCATCTGGTGCGGGATATTTGATTGCGCGAGCCTAATCGAGCGAGTAGGATGCGTCGTCATCAGCGTAGCCGAGACATGCACTGGACTCGAATCATCGTTGTATTGATTGGCGCGGGCGTCGTGACTTCGATGACGGACTGGTTCTTCGCAGGCGACTGGATTCATCGGCGCTGGACGTATCCGGAGATTTGGCGGAAGGGGCCGGAGAGCAAGGCCATTGCGGTATCGAGCGCACTTCCATTTGTGACGTGCGCGGCGTTTGTCTGCATGGCCGCGTGGCTGGGCGTGACCTCGCTTGGCGGCGCACTCAGGCTTGCGTTGTTGGTCTGGATCATTGGGCCGTTGCCGCTGATACTTACCAATGCGGCATTCATCAAGCTGCATCGAGTGTTTGTGGTTTCGCACTCGGCGGGGTGGTTAGTGAAGTTGTGCGTCGCGGCGATAGCGGCGAGCCTGGCACTGCGTTGAGCATCATGAGAGCGACTTGGTTGGGTTGGGTCCCCGGCGGGGGATTGATGCCGCCGGGGAGCCGGATGGCTTAGAAGTTGAACGTCACCTTTGCAGTGAGGGCGCGCGGGGTTACGTAGTGGGTGCCGCTGAAGGTTGACAGGAAATTGTAGAGTGCGTACGTATTGGTCACGTTAATCGCGGTCAGATCGAAATCTGTCTTGAAACGATCCCCATGGAAGAGATTGTTCTTCCCCACCGAAACATCGAACAAATTGCGCGGCGCAATTCGCTGAGGATTGTGGTCGTTGTCGCCGGTTCCGGGCGCCGGGATCTTGATCAGGCTTGAGGTGAACTCCGAAGCGGGGCAAACGGAGGGAAGCGCCTGGGTAGGCGTCGCCTTGAGTCCGTTGCAGGAAAAACCTGCCTGGAACTCCTGATCCGCGGTGAGCGGAAGCGGGACGCTGGCACCTGTCACGGGGTTGATAGTGGGCGGAATGTTGGTATCCACCATTGCGATGGCCGGCTGACCGTTCAACATCGTTGAGCTATTGGTGCACGGGGTGTTGGGGTTGGTGATGCCGTAGCAGGGGGTTGAGCCGGCTACGAGGCCGGAGTCGTAACGCCAGTTGAAGCCGCCCCACAGGCCATTAAGAACCTTGCCGCGTGAGTACGTGTATTGCAGGTGTGAAGTCTGATTGAACCTTTCGTCGTGGTCGATGCGGAACGGTAGCCCAGTTTGGCCGACGGTCGCTCCCGCGCCAGCCACCTGCGGCGGGAAGAACCGGGCGGCAACGGACGACATGACCGAGTAAGCGCTGAAGTGGTGGTACTCCGGAATTTCTACGTGCAAGGCGTAGCCCGGGATTTTCGAATTATGCCAGTCGATGGGGAAGGTGATCGGTGTGTTGCCGAGCACGCTGAAGTCGAAGGCGTTGTGGGTGTACTTCCAGATGTACTCGCCACTGACGATAACGCGCTTGCCGAATGCCTGTTCCAGTCCCGCGTGGAACTCATTGCGGAAGCCCGGTTGCTGGATAGTAGAAACACCGGGAGTGCAATTGAGCAATGGCGCTAGAACTTCATTCGAACAGCCGGTGCTCGACAGCACAAGGTTTTCGTTGAACGGTGTTTCCAGCGTCCGGGCATAGGAGACTCGTAGCACCGTGGCACTTGGCTTGACGTTGTAGGCAATTCCCACCCTCGGTTCGGTTTGCCTGGCGGCGGAAAGCCCGTTATAAAAGTCCTGGCGAAGACCGAGGTTGAAGAGCCAATTTCCTTTTTTGATCTGGTCTTCAACGTAGAGGGCCACTTCTTTCACGTCGGCGCGGCCATAGAAGCCATACAAGGTGCCGCCGCGGGTCAGGTCATACGGAGCGAGCACCGGCAGGTAGTTTGGGTTGGCGAGGACTCCGCCGGCAACGCATTGCGAGGGGTCGGAATATCCGGGAAGCGGGTTGCCGCCAAAATCCATGCAAGGAGAGTCGTAGATTGCTTCCACGACGCCCAGTTTGTCGTTTTCGCGCAGGAAGGTGTGCGAAAACTGCGCCCCGGCTTTGATGGTGTGAATTCCTTTGGCGTAGGAGATATCCGAATGGAGGCCCGCATTCGTCAATGTGCGGTATTGCCCAATCGACGAGGTCTGCAGAGTGGGCGGGCCCAGATCGGCAAGAGGATTGCCGCTGGGGTAATAGTTGTATTCATCCCTGCGAACAAATCCGCCGAAGTTGAAGACCGAATCGTTGCCGATCACGCGCGTATACGTCGGAGAAATGTTGTAGGTGCCGATCTTCGAATGCTGATCGGTGTTGCCGACGACGCCGAATGTGGGATTTGCGCTCGTTCCACCGTTGAGCACATTCGTGACATTTACGTTGTCGAATGCATTGGGCGTCTGGAACCATGAGCGGCTGTAATTCAGGTCAAGGTGGACGGAGTCGACAGCAGAAAAGCTGTAGTCGATTCGATCGAAGAAATTCTCTTCATTGCCTTTGTCGTGGAAGACGCTGAATTCGGGCGGATCGAGAAAGCGTCCTGAATTCATGGCATCTAACTCGACGAAGTTGCCCCAGTTCTTACCGCCGTAGGAGAGATCGAATCCTCCTGAGGCGGAACCAAAACTGCCGTACGAGGAAGTCACGCTCCCGGTCGGCTTGGTCACGCCTTGGCCGGAGCGCGTGGTCGCCACAATCACCAGGCTGGTCTTGTCGCCGTATTCAGCCGGGGGGGCGCCAGAGATTACCTGGATGGATTGAATGGAATTGGAAGGGACCTGGTTGGAAAAGACTTTGCTTTGCTGGTCGGTTATCGACTGGCCGTCGACGGAGAAGGAATTGGAGGCGTGGTCGCCCAGGCCGTGAAAAAGCCCGTTGGAGTCGGCGGCAACGCCAGGGCTGGTGGCCGTGACGAGAGCGCTGAGAGAGGAGGACTGGCTCTCCATCGGCACCTTGATGAACATGTCGCGGTCCACGTCGGTGTGGAACGTGGGGTCGGTTTCAACCAGATCCCCCGAGGCTTCCACCGTTACGGTTGAATCCGCCGTGGCAATTTGCAAGACGGCCTTTAACGCCGTGCCGACCGACGATCGAAGCACCAGGCTCTGACTGAGCGGGGCAAATCCCTGAGCCGAGATACGGAGCTGGTAGTTGTTAAAAGGAACATTGTCAATTTCGAATTGCCCGGCCCCATCTGTTGTTACGCTCCGGTCAAGTCCGCTAAGTGCGTTGGAGAGATGAACGGTAGCCCCGGGAATAACGGCGCCCGAAGGATCGGTGACGGTGCCCCGGACTGACGCGGCATTGCCACCTTGCGCGGCGTGTGACGCAAGGGCGGCAAATAAGAGGGCCGCGAGGGGAAGAACGCGAAGAAGTTTGCCGTAAAGCGACGGCATAGAAGATAGCCTCCGATGGTTGACTGAATGGGCGTTGCCCGTGCAAGAAGCGCACGGCGTCGTCAGTGCAACGGCGGCATCGTTTTGAGCGGTTCGAGGCCAGAAGTTGTTTGAGATCGAGCCCGGTGTGGGCTATTTGATTGTGAATTTCAGGCCAAGACGCGGGGTCAGAACGACGCCGGGGAGACGCGCGGAGGGGGACGGATGAATAGCTGCGGGTGCCAAATCGTTGCTACGGGACGAAGGGCCACAACCGGAGTGACCGCCTCAATATGCACCAGCACGATGGCCACGGCGGCAGCCGCAACCGGTGCTGCCGTATGGAGAACGATACACAGCGGACAGTGGTCAGCATCGGTGTCGACCGCATGGACGTGGGCCACCTGGATGACGGTAAGCAGCGCGAGCAGCGCCAGGCAAACCAACACGACTGCGGGGAAGCCTCTAGGCCTCGCGCGACGGTCGCTGCGCATCCATGTGTGAAGTCCGGTCAAATTCAAGCTTCCTGATGAGAGGGGGCCTACAACAAGAATACACATGATTGGATGCAACAGGTCAGAGGATGTCACAGGTTAAAAGACATCCGAAGTAACGGCGCGCAAACCAGACGTCGGGGGAAACGTCTAAACTGTTGGGCAATGAGGCATTTCAGTCACATGGGGTGGGTAGCACCACTGGCGCTAGCGGGGCTGGCGTTAGGGTTGGGACCGTGGTTCGCAGAGGGCCAGCAGAGCCAGCAGGACAATCGAACTGCCCTCAAGCCGGATGCACCCGGCCTGGCGCGCAACCATCGCCTCATTCTAAAAGACGGCACTTACCAGATTGTTCGCCAATACCAGGTGATGGGCGACCGCGTGCGTTATATGTCGCTGGAGCGCGGAGGCGAATGGGAGGAGTTGCCTTACGACCTGGTGGACTGGGATGCGACGCGGAAGTGGGAGCAGACCCACACGGGCCCATACGAAAGCTCTGAAGCAGCTTCACCCGCGATGAAAGAGGCCGCCGAGATCGACAAAGAAGAAGCGGCGGAACGCAATGAGATGAAATCGCGTATGCCCGAAGTTGCGAAAGGGCTGGAGCTACCCGACCAGGACGGCGTCTTCGCTCTGGATACATACCAGGGCACACCGGAATTGGTCGAGCTCGTGCCCTCTGATCTCAGCCTGAATCAGAAGAACCGAAAGGGGCTGGCGACCCTGAATCCGCTGGCCGGCGAAAAGGCGACGGTTGAGCTGACCGGCGCACATGCCAAGGTACACCTGCACGTCAATGATCCAGCGATTTATCTCTCTCTGGAGGGGCAGGACAATGTGGAGCAGGTTCTGTCACACGCTCTTACAGTACCCACGAACGGCGCGAAAGAAGTGGCCAATCGGAAGCATGGAGCGCACTCACCGAGTTCAGGATTCGCGATCGTAAAGGTGGACGAGCGCCGCGAGGTGAGGATTATCGGAGCGGTCCACGTAAGCCCGACGGGCAAGGTGACGCAGGATGAGGACGTAATTCCGACGAAAGCAGAAGTAATGCCGGGGAAGCACTGGCTAAAGCTGACGCCGGAGGGCACGCTGACCATCGGCGAATACGCGCTCGTGGAAATCCTCTCGCCGTCGGACATCAGCCAGTCGGTATGGGATTTTCGTGTGGATCCGCGAACCGGGGATAACCCGGCTTCGCTGGGGCCGATCCTCAAATAGAGGGCAGCGGGGGAACCCTGACCAGCAGCTATGGGGCGGCGCGGCGGGCAAGCTTGATGCGGCGTTGCTCCCATTCCTCGCTCGAAAAGATGCGCGGGCCGACTTCGATGAGGCGCGGCATCATGTTGAAGACGGCGACCCGACTCCATGGCCGGCCTTCGCGGGTGCGGAAACCCTTCTCATTAAGGTCGCTGACAATGGCCGAGTAGGAGAAGTCCTGGGCAAGCAGGTCCATCATGAGAAGGAGAACCTGGTTTTCGTGGGGGTCCACTTCAAGGCGCTTGCAATCCTCAGAGATTCGCAGGCCGTAAGGAATGGCTTCGCTGAAGGCGCCATCCGGCGGAGTTTCAGAGTCGGGCAGCTCGCGCCGCCATTCGATGGAGACCATCTGCCAACCACCAGCAGTGCGCTGGCGGATCACGTCCAAGCTGAATGGCTCAGACACCACATCGCGAATACGCTCGAAATAGGCCAAGGGAGCCTCCGAAGACACTGCAATGAACAGCTGTGGTGCAATTTGGAGGCCGGAGCTGCGCGGCACGGTTCGAGGCGCAAGACATTGAAGCGAATTGGGTTCTAGAAACCCCAACAAGGTCGACTGGCAGACCAACGTGACCACTTTTGCAACTCTCTGTCCGGTAATGGACAAGGGCCTGCGGCTGAGTATGGACTCAATTTTCAGGCGCGCGGCGGCCTGAAATCTGTTGCAATCAACAATTCCTGACAGGATAAAAGACTGCTACAATTCGACGACCCCGAAAAGTCTGTAGCGCAATTAGATGCAGGAGAATTCCAAGAGAAAGACCACTGAGATGATCGATTACTACGAGTTCCTGCAAATCAGCCCCCACGCCGACGCGGACACCATCCATCGCGTGTATCGCTATCTGGCGGCACGGTTGCATCCGGACAATCCGGAGTCGGGTGATGCGGAGATGTTCCGGCTGCTGAAGCTAGCCTTCGACACGCTCTCAAACCCAGTGCGCCGGGCCGAATACGATTCAGCTCGCCGCCTGGAGGCGATGGAGGTCAAGCCCCTTTCCAATTCTGTCGACTTCATGGACAGCGTGGAAGGCGAGTTGAACCGCCGGGTAGCTGTGCTGGCCGTGCTCTATTTCAAGCGGCGCTCGAATCCGCGCTCCCCTGAAGTGTCCCTCGCGGAGATCGAGAAGCGGATGGGATTCCCGCGGGACTACCTGGACTTCACCACCTGGTATCTCGGGAAGAAGGGTTACATCACGAGAGCGGATAACTCCGACTTCACACTGACAGCGGAGGGAGTGGACTACATCGAAATGCAGCGGGGCAATCTGCCGGTGCTGAACAAGTTGCTGACCGATGGGAAGATACAATTCGACAAATCGGCGCGCGCGGAGAAGCAAAAGGCGCCTGGAGCTGACGCGGCAAATGGGAAAAATGGATCGGGGCCGATTATTTTGCCTGCTTCGTTTTCGGTCTGGCAGGATCGACGGCAGGCAGGCGGAGACCGGCGGAGCGTGGTGGTTCTGCGGATGCCCGGGTCTGATCGACGCGCAGGAACGCGGGACCGGCGGGTGAATGTCGGCGATCGGCGGAAGAATAAAGAAGATCGACGGTCCTATGCGCTGGTGAACATGCCGGATGATGCGGCTTCTACTCGCGTACAGTGATGCCCAGGGTTTTCATCTTGCGATAGAGATGGCTGCGTTCGAGGCCGAGGAGTTCGGCGGCGCGGCTGACATTGTTGCGAGCTTCTTCAATCTTTTTGAGGATGTAGTCGCGTTCGTAGGCATCGCGTGCCTGCTGGAGCGTGGAGAAATCTTCAGTCGAGCGTGAGGCGGATTTGTGGGTGAGCGGCGGAAGCTGCTTGCGTTCAATGCGCAGCGTACGCGGGTTCAGAATCAAAACTCGCTCGATCACGTTTTTCAATTCGCGCACGTTGCCAGGCCAGTGATATTGCTGGAGGACTTCGAGGGCCTCTTCGCTGATCTCCATACGCGGTCGGCCATATTGGCGGCCGAACTCGGTGAGGAATTCGCGGGTAAGGAGGGGGATGTCCTGTTTGCGTTCGCGCAACGGCGGCACGAAAAACGGAACCACGTTGAGGCGGTAAAAGAGATCTTCGCGGAAATTTCCCTTGGCGATTTCTTCTTCGAGATCCTTATTCGTTGAGGCGATCAGGCGGACGTCGACGCGCAGCGGTTGCGTCCCGCCGACGGGCGTGAACAACTGGTCGTCGAGCGCGCTGAGCATCTTGGCCTGCGTTTTGAGACTCATGTCGCCGACCTCATCGAGAAAAAGAGAGCCGCCGTCGGCGCGTTCCAGGGTTCCCCGCTGCTCTGGCGGGCCGCCGGGCTGCACGCCGTGACGATAGCCAAAAAGTTCAGACTCGATGTGCGCCTCGGGGATTGCGGCACAATTGAGCTCGATAAAGACGCCATCGCGGCGAAGGCTCTCGGCGTGAATGGCGCGGGCGATGAGTTCCTTGCCGGTACCCGATTCTCCATAGATGAGTACGCGGCCATTGGTGGGAGCCATCAGTCGGATCTGCTGGCGCAGCGCTTTGACCGGCACGCTTTCGCCGGTGAGAACGGCACCCACGCTGAACTGGCGCTTGAATTCGAGGTTTTCGCTGCGCAACCGGCGGGCTTCGACAGCGTTCTTGAGCACGATCAAGGTGCGATCGAGGGAGAGCGGCTTCTCGAGGAAGTCGTATGCGCCGAGCTTGGTGGCTTTTACCGCCGCCTCGATAGTGCCGTGGCCAGAGATGATGACAACCTCGGGGCGCTTTTCGGGGACGAGTGAATGGATATCGCCGAGAACATCGAGGCCGTCGCGATCAGGGAGCCAGATGTCGAGCAGCACGACGTCGTAGGGCGCATCCTCGATGAGCACCAGAGCCTCAGCCGCTGTAGGAGCCGTGGTGACGCCGTAACCTTCTTCGGTGAGAATCTCTTCCAGCGAGGTTCGAATCTCCGTCTCGTCATCGACTACGAGGACATGATTCATGAGCGAGCCCCGGAGAGGGGAGTTGTACCGGCGGCGTTCGCTTCCTGCGCGGGGGGCTCGGCGTGGTCAAGCAGCGGCAGGCGGATGAGGAAGCGCGCGCCCTTGGGGGCGTTGCTCTCGGCGCGAATGGAGCCGCCGAGTTCCTGGATAATCTTGGCGGCGATGGACAGGCCCAGGCCGGTGCCGCGGTGCTTGGTGGAATAGAAGGGCAGGAAAAGCCGTTCGCGAATTTCTTCAGTGAGGCCGTGGCCTGTGTCGGAAACCTCGATTTCGGCGGCTGCGCCATCTTCGGCGAGAGAACTTCGCACGCAAAGGACGCGGAGCAGACTGCCCTGCATGGCCTCGGCGGCGTTGTCGATGAGGTTAGCGAGTGCGCGGCGGATGGCCTCGTGATCGGCGAATACGAGCGGCAAGCCGGGTTCGAGATCGCGCTTGACGGTGATGCCGTCGAGCCGCCCTGCAAACATGGCGAGCGCCTCGTCGGCGACCTTGTTCATGTCGCACGGCCGCGGTTGCGGCGCGGGGAATTGGGCGAGCGCCGAGAACTGGTCGACAAGCGTGCGCAGTGTTCCCACGCAGGTCAGGATGACTTCGCTGCATTTGCGAATCACGGAGGGCGAATCGGGCTGGCTGCGATCGAGATGGCGACCGATGCGTTCGGCAGAGAGCGCGATGGGCGTGAGCGGATTCTTGATTTCGTGGGCCACGCGCTGCGCCACTTCTTTCCACGCAAGCTGGCGCTGGGCGCGAAGGAGTTCGGAAGTGTCTTCGACGACAAGGATCGTGCCGGGCCTGCCGTGCGCCAGTTCAAGTCGCGCGCTGGTGACGGCCAGGTGCATGTTGCGCCCATGGAGATGGAGTTCGATTTCGGTGGAGGCCGCACCCATGCGCTGGCCGCGGCGAATAACTCCGGAGAGTTCATCAATCAAGTCGGGTGGCAACAGCACATCAAGCTTTTGGGAGCGGAGCGCGGCATTTTCATCCTGCCCGATCAGGACAGCGAAGGCACGGTTGGCCTGGAGTACAGTGCCGGAGCCGTCAAGAGTTACCACTCCGGAAGGGATCGTCTCGAGGATGGTTTCGAGTTCGCGGCGTCGCTCTTCGATCGCCTGGTTGGCGGCGCTGAGCTGCGCGGAGGAGGTCTCGGCGAGTTTTCGGCTGGTGTCGAGATCGGCCGCCATATGGTTGAACGAGCGGACGAGCTCGGCCATTTCGCCGGTGGTAATCAGGCCAACGCGATGTTCGTATTTGCCAGCGGCAATTTCATCCATGGCGTCGGCCAAAGCTTCGACGGGACGCGTAATTTGTTTCGAGAGAAACAAGGCAAGCCAGACGCTGGAAAAGAAAACGACTACGGTGATCAGCAACAGCATGAGAAAGAACGTAGCGCGGATGCTGTTGCGTGAGCGAAAGAGGTCCCAATACTCGGTTGCGCCCTTGCGGATGCGCGCGGTGGTCTGGCTCAAGCCCTGTGGCATTGGAAGGGCCGCGATCACGATTGTTCCGGAAGCCGTGGCGGCTTTACCCAGCGCGTAGTCCTGACCGGCGATGCGGATGACGGGTTCGTCGTTGCGCTGCGCCGAGGTGAGAATGCTTGCGGAGAGCGGTCCCTGTAACGGGATCGCAGACTGGAATTTCGTAGCATCCGCGTCTTCAGGGAGCCATGGGATAAGACTTGCCTGGCTATTCTCGCGCGGAGCCTCGAAGCTGGAGATGATGCGATGGTCCTTGTCGTAGACAAGGACGAATCCGCCATCGAGCGTAATGCGATGGGAGGCGAGAACTTTCTCCAGCGTCGGCGCGTCGCCATCGGGAGCACCTGTGGCAGCGATGGACTCGGCCTCACCGCGAGCATTGCTCGTAACATACTGGGCTAGCTCGAGCACTACGCGCGTTGAGTCCTCGCGCAGTTGCGAAGTGTTGGGTGAAAACCACCGATCGATGGAACGGTTCATGAGTTGGAAGCTGAACAAGAACATGAAGACGGCAGGAGTGAGGGCGATAAGCGCCGCACCGAGAACCATACGCGTCCGCAGGCGAGAGCCGAGAGCGCTGCTGCTCTGATCCGCATAAAGCTTGAGGATGTTGCGGAGCAGCAGAAGCAGAAGGACGAGCAGTAGAAGAAAGACGACGACCGTGAGGCCGGTGAAGGCCAGGGTTTCGCCGGAGGTTTCGGGATTCAGGAAGCGGATATTGGAGGTATTAAAGGCCTGGAGGCCGCCCAGCAGGGCGAAAAACAGCAACACGCCGGCACCGAGGAATACAACGGACCGCCGCCGCGAGTCGCCTTCGAAGAGCATGAGGGGATTATAGAAGGATCAGAGATCGGCCATACTGCCGTCCACTTCACACTACCCGAGGACGATGTCTGTTCCGGTCCACTCGCGCTTCTGGCTTTCAGCCACTCCGCGATGCGTTAGCGTGCCGAGGTAGGTATTGAGGCCTTCGGCGAATCCGGGATCGCGCTTGAGGGCTTCACGCGCGCCAAGATTGGCGATGCGCAGGAGATACGGGAAGGTTGAGTTTGTGAGCGCCAGGGTTGAGGTGTGCGGAACCGCGCCAGGCATGTTGGTGACGCAATAGTGGACAACTCCATCGACCACGTAGCTGGGGTTCGAATGCGAGGTCGGCTTGGCAGTTTCAACGCAACCGCCCTGATCGATGGCGACGTCGACGATGACCGCGCCTTTCTTCATGGCGGAGACCATGGCGCGGGTGACGATCTTTGGAGCAGTCGCGCCGGGGATGAGCACACCGCCGATGACGAGGTCGGCCTCGCGCGTGGCCAGCGAGACGTTGTAACTGTTGGAAGCCAGCGTATAGAGCCGTCCGCTGTAGAGATCGTCGAGTTCGCGCAAGCGTTGAAGATTTACGTCGACCAGCGTGACCTTGGCGCCAAAGCCGAGGGCGATTTTCGCGGCGTTGGTGCCGACGATACCGCCGCCGATGATGGTGACGTTCGCGGGAGGAACACCGGGGACGCCGCCCAGCAGAATGCCGCGACCTCCACGCTCTTTTTCGAGATACGTTGCACCGACCTGAACGCTCATGCGACCGGCAACTTCGCTCATGGGTGTAAGCAACGGCAACGTGCCTTGGCGATCGCGCACGGTTTCATAGGCGATGCCGATCACTTTGGAGTCGAGAAGTTTGTTGGTGAGCACGGGAATGGGAGCCAGGTGAAGGTAGGTAAAGAGCACCAGGCCTTCGCGGAAATAGACATACTCCTGCTCGATGGGCTCCTTAACCTTGACCACGGTATCGGACTTGCCCCAGACGTGACCGGCATCGCCGACGATTTCGGCGCCGGCGTCCTGGTAGCTCGCGTCTGTAAAGCCGGAGAGTTCCCCGGCGTGCGCTTCAACCAGGACCTTGTGGCCAGCTTCGGTTAGCGCCTTGACGCCTGCGGGCGTGACGCCAACGCGGGCTTCGTTGTCCTTAATCTCTTTGGGAACGCCGATGATCATGGTTGGCTCCTAATCCGGCTTTCGGTGCATCGCTTGCTGGGAGAGGGATGTGTCGTTGGACTGTGCCGAAGAGTTCCGCGCCGGATACGTGATTTCTTGAGGGAGGGCCTTGATCCGGCGCGGACTCGTCACTGGCTTCCAGTTGCACACATCGTACGGCGCTTGGGGGTTCCAATGTATGCAAATATCGTGCTAAAACATTTCAATGAGCACGAAACGTGATGGAGATGCGAATTTCATGCAAGAAAATGCCACAATTAAGCCCGATTCCGAATTGGATGAGCTGGACGCCTCAATTCTGCGCTACCTCGAACGGCATGGACGCGCTACGAATTACGAAGTAGGCGAGGCAGTAGGCCTGTCGGCCTCGGCGGCTTCGAGGCGGATCCAGGCACTGGAAAGTGCGGGTGCAATTCGAGGCTATCGAGCGGAAGTGGATGATCGGTTGCTGGGGAAGCGGATGACAATTTATATCCGCGTGACCCTTGAGCGGCAGTCGGCCTCAGTGCTTGGGGCGTTTGAGGGGGCGGTGCGGCATTGCAAGGAGATCGTGAGCTGCCACTTGATGGCAGGACAATACGACTACATGCTGGTGGCGCGGGTGGGCGGGATCGACGATTACGGACGGCTGCACCAGAACGAGCTTTCACGGTTGCCGGGGGTTACGCGGCTGGAGACAAGCTTCGCGCTGCGGGACGTGCTGGATGGAAGTCGCTTGTAGAGAGGCTTTGGCGAACCTAGGTAGTCACTTGAATGGTGGATGCGAATTGGCCGAGCCGGAGGTACATTGGGGTTACGCCGGTACTTTGCTTTTGACGTTACTAACATGGGAAGATTCCGGACGGGCCCCTGGAAGGCGTGGCTATGTTTGAGTCTGACCAGCACGAGTTCGACGAAGAGTATGCGGAAGTAAGCCACCCGGCGCCACCATCTCCTTCCAAACCTCCCGCAGCCACCCCAATAACAGCACCGGAGACAAGCCCAACGAATCCGGCGTCAGCCCGAACGACGGTGGCGACAGCCCCAACGATTGCAGCTACAACCGCAACTGCTGCAGTGACAACACCAGCGACTGAAGCGACGGCCACGCCGAAGGCGACTGCGACTGCGACAGCAGTACCAGTGGCGGTTCAGGAGCCAATCGTCGCAGAGCCCGAGGAAGAACAGCAGGAAGTGCCCGAATCTGAAGAGGCAGACCAGGAGGAGTTCGTCGACCCGGCGGAAAAGCCCGTGGTCGAGGCGCCACTGAAGAGGAAACCGAACCTATTGCTCATCGGGGGTTTTGCGGCGCTGGTCATTTTTGCCATTTTTGTCGTTGCAACCCGGCCGAAATCGAGCGCTCCACCCCCGGGTGATCTGGGCCCGGGTATCGTGGCTGTCGCGGGATTGCGGGGGCACCTCGACACGGTCTGGGAGGGCAACGGCAAGACCGGCAAGCTGGTGTACAAGCTACGAATTGAGCCCATGGAAGATCGCTGGGGACCGGGATTCTCGCGGGCCACGAGCCATGCGGCGATGCCTATGTCGGTGAATATCCGCCTTCTTGACACGTCGGGATTTGCGCTCTGCGGGAAGGAAATAGATTTCCGGTTTGATCCGCAGAATGCACAGGTGCCGGTGTCAGTGTCGCCGGTAGGAGCCAACGGGAAGAAGCTTCCGGTGGCGGAACTGAATGCAGCTGTGGAGGCGGCGCGGCAAAGCGCGGTCGCCCAGATGCAGGCCGCGGAAGCGACGCGGGAGCGCGGGAAAGACATCTTCCAAAATCAGACCACGGACGATGGACAGGTGACGGCGGTGAATGTGCAGGGTACGTTGCCCTGCTCTCCGGATCAATACAGGCGGACCGATTACTGGGACTTCAACACGAATTTCCCGACGCTTGATCAGCAAGCCGCGCTGCTCGATCCCAAAGCGGGGCAGCAAGGCAAGGAATTCGAGCCTCCGGCGCATCCGGGGAAGAGAACGCTGGCAAAGCCGCAGAGTGGATTTGTCATCCAGGGTGATGATCGGGTAACGGGATATGACTCTGCGCGCGGGGTTTTGACAGCGGAGCAAAAGACCTTCGAGATCGACAAGCGTTTCGGGCAGGTCACGGCGACGGAGTGGGCGAGTCACTACACGCTGATTCACTACCGCTGCGACCAGCAAGCCAATTGTGCGTTGACGTCGGCGGGGAATGCTGCAGTGCTGCATGCTCGGCTGGATTAGTGAGGGACGGCAATTGCTGGGAACTCCGCGATCCAGGCTCTTTCAACTTCGGGACAGCCGGCGGAGAAATCTTTTTGCGGACTCCGGGTGGAAGGTCTTCCTGCGCATGAACTTAGCGGAGGGGGCGCGTTCTGCTTTTGCTGGTGAGGATGCAGGTGAAGTCGAGGCACTCGCGCATTCGCAAAACCGGATCCAAATGGCAGGGAATGGGAAGTGTTTGCGGTCATCGCAGTCGGCGAAAAGCAGATCCTTCGCGCAGTGCGTGGGGCCCCTATTCACCCCAAGGACGTGGACCTGTCCTTGGGGACCCCGACAAGCCTTGGGCGCTCAGGAAGGCACGGGTGCGTTGGGTCGTCGCTCAGTTGCAGGAGCATGCGCCGGTAGTGTCGGGGCGGGTGGAACACGAGCCGATCTGGACTGGTGGGCCGATGGCCTTGATGCACGCGACGTGTCCCGCGGCGGCTTTCGGAGAAACGACGGGGAGCTGAGCGGCGGAGACTCCGCTGTCGGTGATATTGCCGGTCACATCGTATTTGGGCAGGTTGCCACCGGCTCCTGTGCCATCGCTGATCTGAACCCTGGACCCTGAGCCGTGGTAGCCATTGAGGCTGGACGGTAGAACCGTATGCGTTCCAACCTGGAAGGAAGCAGCCCGCGCCGAGCTGGTGACAGTGAGGGAGTTGTCGATGGTGGTGGCGCCGTTCTTCTGGACGAGGAAGGTGTAGGCGTTGTTGGCCGCGTTGGTGACGGAGAGCGCGGCGCTGGTTTCTGCGTTGGCATCGGGAGTGATGCGGATGGCGGCCGCGTTCGTAGCGGGCAGGAAGACGTTGCTTCCGTCGTCGCAAAACTGCTGGCGAAGCGCAGTCGAAAACGTGTAGTTGTAGCAGCCGATGGGATGCGCTCCCTCATTGGGCATCAACTGGCGCTTGAAGACTTCGAGGACCGATGCGTGGCCGTCCCACCAGGATTCGATATCGGCCTGGGGAATGCTGGGGAAGTTGGAGCGCGGGCTTGCGCGGCCAACGGCATTGGAGACGACGGACCATTGCAAATCGGAACCTCCAGCGGCAGGGCCGGCTTCGAGCGCCGCATAGATGGCTCGTTCGACCCACAGGCCGTCGTACCAGTAGGAGCCGCTGTTTTCGTCGGTGACGAGAAAGGCGGATGTTCCGTGCGTGACTCCTGAGGCGTTGCCGCTCATGGTGGCGGCTATGCCGAATATCTGGCTCATGGCTGCGGATGGTTTGCCTGGAGGGCCGGGGTCGAGTCCCGTTTCGTTGAAGATGTTGGCTTCGACTCCATAGGTGAGGGAGTTTGCGCTGCCGTGGCGCTGGATGGCGATGGGATTGATGCCCCACACGCCGTTGTGCAGATCGCCGGGGTTGTTCTGCGAAACCATGAATGCGCCTACGCAGGGCGCGACCGAGTTCGCGGCGGTGTAGTTGCAGTTGTGGTAGGTGTAAAGGGGTGCTGTATCGTTCACGCTCGCATCAGAAGAGACGATGCGGGTGACGGGCGTGACATAGGGATCGCCCTGCGCCGTCGAAGTTTGAACGCGAGTGGCGTTGTCGAAAATGGACTGATTGAAGACGGGACTGGTCCACGTGAGCGGAGCGGCGGGCGCGGAGATGTAATTCTGATTCACGCGGGAGTTGGGGTGGAAACCGTTGTCCAAGGTGAAGTCGCCGGAGAGCCGGAACGCTTGTGCAGTGAGCAGGCTTTTCACGTTGAGGTTCTGGTAAGTCGCGTCGTGCGGATCGGCAGGCGACTGCGAGCAGGCAAAAGTGGCGCTGAGAGTAAAGATGAATGCAACGGAAAATTGAAGAAATGCGCGCATAACGTCGGGGAAGACCTCCGGTGATTGAGCGGGCGCGCTGAGAGCGCAGGGCGCTACAACTGAGACGCGTTTTGTCGGGGAAGGGCTCGTGAGGTGCCTGAGACGCTGCGAGCTTCCTGGCTTTCCCACCCATGCGCGATGAAACCACGCATGGATGGGGCACCCGAGCATCTCACATACAAACGTCTGCAGCGTCTCGCTGGCGCGGCACAAGAATACGGCCCCAGGAGCAAATCCATGAAACACCCACGCACCCGCGAGGCAGCCGCGAATCCTACCCACTCGAACATTGAAGCAATCGCGGCACTGGAGCATGACGCGCTTAGCCGCCGAACTGCAACCGAGCGGGTTAGCGATGTCATCACGAAAGTTGTCGGCAATGTGGGATTTCTGCTTGTTCAACTGGCACTGATCGCAGGATGGAGCGTGGTCAATCTCCATCTAATGCCGCCATTCAAAGCATTTGATCCGTTTCCCTTCGGCGTCCTGGCTCTCATCATCTCTACTGAGAGCGTGTTTTTGACGATCTTCGTGCTGATCAGCCAGGGGCGAATGGCCCGCCAGTCGGAACGTCGCTCGCATCTGGATCTCCAGGTCGGCATGCTTACCGAGCAGGAACTTACCACTGCTCTCCTGATGCTGCACAAGCTCTGCGAGCACATGGGAGTGAACGTGGACTCCTCAGTGCAGGAAGTTAAATCATTCAGTGCGGCGACAGACGTGCGGAAGCTGGCGGGCGATCTCGAAGATAAGCTTCCGGAGAAATAGGGGGGCCGGTTGATCCTCATCACTCCGCTGTCCAGCACGCGACGTTTCGTTGCTTTCCCAACCATGCGCGATGAAACCACGCATGGATAGGGCACCCAGTAATCGACGCCCCATGAGATTCCAGTTCTCAAAAGCGAGACCCTGGGGCACCCATGATTCATTGTTGAGAGCTAGATCTACTCGGCGTTGTCGATCTGGGCGCGCTGGAGCTTGTCGGAGTAGTCGACGTATACAGCTTTCCACGTGGTGAAGAAGTCGATGGCGCCGTTGCCTTCGCGGTGGCCGTTGCCGGTGTGCTTGACGCCGCCGAAGGGCAGGTGCACCTCGGCGCCGATGGTGGGCGCGTTGATGTAGGTAATGCCGGCTTCGAGATCGCGGATGGCGGCGAAAGCGCGGTTCACATTTTTCGTGTAGAGCGCAGTCGAAAGGCCGTAGTCGATGGAGTTGGCGATTTCGATGGCCTGATCGAAGGTGTCGAATTCAAGCAGCGAGACCACGGGGCCGAAGACTTCTTCGCGGGCAATGCGCATGGTGGGCGTGACGCCGCCGACGACTGTCGGTTCGAAGAATGTGCCCTTGGCGAAGTCGTTCTTTGTGAGGGCGTGACCGCCGCAGAGAATCTTTCCACCGTCGGCGCTCGCGATCTCAACGTATTTGGCAGAAGTTTCGATCTGGTTCTTGTTGACTTGCGGGCCAACCTGCACGGACTCGTCGAGACCGTTGCCGATCTTGAGGGCTGTCGCGCGGGCGACAAATTCCTTGGTGAACCTGGCGGCAATTCCCTTCTGCAGCAAGATGCGGCTGGTGGCGGTGCAGCGCTGGCCGGTGGTGCCGAACGATCCCCAGAGTGCACCATCGAGGGCGAGTTCGAGGTTGGCGTCGTCGAGTACGATTTGCGCATTCTTGCCGCCCATTTCGAGCGAAACGGGCTTGAAGGTAGCGGCGGCACGCTGGGCAACATGTGAGCCGACTTCGCTGGAGCCGGTGAAGCTGATGGCGCGCACGTCAGGATGCTCAACGAGCGGGCTTCCAGCGCCGCTGCCGCTTCCGCTGACGATGTTGACCACGCCCGGAGGCAGGCCGGCATCTACGAGCGTCTGCACGAGGTTGTAAACGGAGATCGGCGTGTCGGTCGCGGGCTTGATGACGCAGGTATTGCCGGAGACGAGCGCGGGAAAAAGCTTCCAACTTGGGATGGCCATGGGGAAGTTCCACGGCGTGATGAGTCCGACAACGCCGATGGGCATGCGGATGCTCATGGCGAACTTGTTCTGCAGTTCGGAAGGCGTGGTCTGGCCGAAAAGGCGACGCCCTTCGCCGGCAACGTAAAACGCCTCATCGATTGCTTCCTGAACGTCGCCGCGGGTTTCAGCGAGCACTTTGCCCATCTCGCGGGTCATGTCGCGGGCGAACTGCTCCTTGCGCTGCTGCAGCAGGATACCGGCGCGAAGGAGGATTTCGGCGCGCTTGGGAGCGGGAACGAGGCGCCATGTGGAGAAGGCCTTCTTCGCAGCGGCTACGGCGGCATTCACGTCTTCAGGCCCTGAGGATGGAAAGGAGCCAACGATATCGTCGTAGTCAGCGGGATTCACGTTCAGGATGGTCTTGCCGCTCGCGGCCGGCATCCATTCGCCGCCGATCAGATTGTGAAACGTGGGGTAGGTCATGTGAGTTCTCAGTTCCGAGTACTTAGTTCTTGGTTTTCAGTCGACAGTGGACAGTGGACAGTGGACAGATGTCCGACGGAATTGAGGGAGCTATCGGCGCACTGCCCGGTTGGGCACAAAACACCTGATTTTAGCGCACCGGGGTGGGGCATTGCTTCGCGACTCAAAGCGATCGTTGCATTGATAAGTCGGTTACACGACGGTTCCGCCGATTGTCATCCACGGGTAGTGGGCCGCTGGCTAGAAAGGGGTATTTACAAGGCTTCCCACTGTCTTGATTACCAACGGGGTTTTTCACGGCATTAGCCGTTGGCCGTACAATCTTAATTGAGGTAGATTCCACTCATACATGTCTCAGAACGGTTATCCTTCGCGTACTTCGCGGTCACATGGCCTGCGCTCTCTCTTCAGCATGTTTTCGAGCGATCTGGCTATCGATCTTGGGACCGCCAACACACTGGTCTTCGCCGCCGGGAAGGGGATCGTTGTCAACGAACCCTCGATCGTGGCCATCAACAAAAACACCGGTGAGGTGGAAGCGGTGGGCAAGGAAGCCAAGGACATGCTGGGGCGCACGCCTGGCAACATCGTGGCTATCAAGCCGATGAAAGACGGCGTCATCGCCGACTTCAAAGTCACCGAAAAGATGCTGAACTACTTCATCCAGAAGGCGCACAACCGCAAGATGCTGGTGCATCCGCGGATCGTGATCGGCGTGCCGTCTGAGATTACGCAGGTGGAAAAGCGGGCGGTCGAGGACTCGGCGTATCGCGCCAAGGCCAGCGAGGTGTATCTCGTGGAACAGGCCATGGTGGCGGCGATCGGCGCAGGTCTGCCGATTACCGAGCCGGGCGGCAACATGGTGGTGGATATCGGCGGCGGGACCACGGACATTGCAGTGATTTCGCTATCGGGAATTGTGTATTCCCGCTCTGTAAGAATGGCCGGCAATCAGATGGACGAGGCCATTACCAATTACCTCAAGCGCAAGTACAACCTGCTGATCGGCGAGCGCACGGCTGAGCAGATCAAGATCGAAATTGGATCGGCCTATCCGCTGGACAAGCCGCTGACGATGGAGATCAAGGGGCGCAACCTGATTGAGGGCGTGCCGAAGACCATCTCGATTGACGACAGTGAGATTCGCGAGTCGCTGGGCGAGTGCATCGCGGTGATCATGAATGCGATTCGCGTGGCCCTGGAGCGGACACCGCCGGAGTTGTCGGCGGACATTTCCGATCGCGGCATTGTGCTGACGGGCGGAGGCGCGCTGATCAAGAACCTCGACAAGCGTATCCGCGAGGAAACGGGGCTGCCGGTCTCGGTGGCCGACGATCCGCTGGCCTCGGTGGTGCTGGGCACCGGCAAGATGCTGTCGGACTTCAGGCTGCTGCGCAAAATCAAGATCGACTAAAGGCAGTGGACGGTGATCAGTGGACAGTGCACAGTGAACCGTCCTCCGACATTGGTACTCGTTCTCCGCAGGGGCCGGCAAAACACTGACCACTGTTCACTGTCCACTGCTGACTGACCCTCATGGAATCGTTTTTCGTTCGCTATCGGAATCTGGTGGTGCTGCTGGCTTTGCTGGTGGCCCAGATTCTGGGTCTTGCCATGCAGGTGCGGCGTACCGGCGGCGGGCAGACGGGCGACGGAAGCAGCGTGCAGCTGATTCGCCTTTGGGCCAACTCACTCGTGTCCCCTCCCGAACGAGCTCTCCACTCTTCAGGCTCCGGTATCTCCTGGCTGTGGAATAACTACATCGATCTGCGTCATGTGCGGCAGCAGAACGCCGATCTGCAGAAGACAGTAGACAGGCTGCGATTGGAACAGGCGGCACTTCTGGAAGATGCCAAGCAGGGGCAGCGGCTGCAGGCGCTCCTGAAGTTTCAACAAAAATACATTTACAAGACGGTCGCGGCGCAGGCTATCGGCACCAGCGGGACGGATCAATCGCGGGTGTTCTACATCGACAAGGGGAGAGATGCGGGCATCGATCGCGACATGGCGGTCATCACTCCGGATGGAATTGTCGGCAAGATTCGCGACGTGTTTCCCCACACCGCGCAGGTGCTCGCAATCAACGACCAATCAAGCGGCGCTGGCGTGATCCTGGAGTCGACACGGATTCGCGGGATCTTGCGCGGCAATGGTGCGGGGCAGCCGCAGATCGAAGATGTGATTCGCGACCAGCGCATCAAGGCAGGCGAAAATGTGCTGACAGCCGGTGGCGACCAGATTTTTCCACGCGGGCTTCACGTGGGCGTGGTGGATAAAGTGGTAAACGACCCTGAGCGCGACGGGTTTGTGCAAGTGATTGTGAAGCCGGCCGCGCACCTTGACCAACTGGACGAAGTGCTGGTGGTGACATCGACCGAGCCGCGATTCCCGCAGGACCAGCAGCAGGACATGGCTGCCAGCGAGGCCTTGAAGGGCGCCGAAGCGGAACAGCAGAAGACGTCCGAAGGCATGGCGGAAAAACTGCCCGGGTTGATTGATCCGAACCTGCCGGCCGATCAGCAGCCCCTGAAGGACACATCCAATCCCAATCCGGTATCCCGCCCGCCCGTGGCTGTGCATCCTGACCGGTTTACGCCGGGAAACGCGGTAACCCCGAACGCGCCAGCGATTCCGGATAACAACCAAGGCGCGCCGTCGCCAGATTCAAGCATTCCGAAGAAGAAGCAGGCGGCTCCGAAGGCGCCGGAGCGCAGCCCAAGCACAACGCCACCCGCAACACCGCAATCGATCGCGCCGCAAGGGGATCGCTAGCCATGTCGGTCCTTTCAGCGGACGACCGCCGCGACTACGAGATCCATCGCTACCCTGTACTGATTTATGCGCTGGTGCCGATTGCGGCCCTGGTTTTGCAGGCCTGGCTGCCGAGGTTGCTGGGGCGGTTTGCGTGGTTCGATCTTCCACTGGTGGTGACGGTATTTTTTGCATTGAGCCGGCGCAACCCGATCCAGGGCTCGATTCTGGGTGGCGTGCTCGGCATCTTTGAAGATGCGCTGACGGGTCACGCCATTGGAATCAACGGAATTGCAAAGACGCTGGTTGGCTATCTCGCGGCGACGGTCGGCATCCTGGTTAACGTGGAGAATCACGCCATTCGCCTGATGATGACGTTCATGCTTTCGTTAGTCGGAAGCGCGACGTACTTCTTTGTGGTTCGTTTTCTACTGGGCTTGACGATCGATACCAACTGGCTGATGGAGTTGTACAAAGCACTGGGCAATTCGCTGATTGCCCTGGTGCTGTTTCCCTTGCTCGACCGGACCAAAGTCCGCGATTGAGTACGTTGGTTCAGGCGATGCGAGTGCGGACGTCGCGCGCAACGCCACGGCCGCGGCAGAATGCAGGATAGAGGTATCCTAGAAGCAGCTACAGATGCGTTATGACACGGTCACTCGCGGCGAGAAAGTCCCCACCCTCAAGCTGGCGGTGGTGCAATATGCCGTGCTTGCGCTAATGCTGGGTCTTACTGCCGGCTTGTGGCGGCTGCAGATCCTGGGCGCACAAAACTTCAAAATGCTGGCGGAGCAAAATCGCATTCGAAAAGTGCCGGTGCTGGCTCCGCGAGGCAAGCTGTTTGACCGCGAAAACCGGCTGGTGGTCGACAACTACCCGTCGGTCTCGTGCTTTCTGGTGCGCGAACAGAATCGCAATGTGGATACAGACTTGCCGTTGATTGCGAAGGGGCTTCATCTCGATCTCGACCAGCTTCGGGCGACGCTGCACCACTACCGGGCCGCGCCGGGGTATCAGCCGATTCCCATCAAGGAAGACGTAAGCGCCGATGAGCAGGCTTTCATCGAGGCGCATCGGAACGAGCTGCCGGAATTGGAAACCATTGAAGGCGAGCGGCGGCTCTATCCTCGCGACGGATTTGCGGCGCATCTGATCGGCTATGTCGGCGAAGTGAGCGAAGAAGATCTGAACCAGACGCGCTATGCGGCATACGAACCGGGTGACGTGGTGGGCAAGGCCGGCGTGGAGGAGATGTACGACCAGTTGCTGCGCGGGCAGGATGGCTCACGAGACGTGATCGTCGACAGCCACGGGCGCGAAGTGGGCTTTCTCGGGATTCAGCATGCGATTCCCGGGCAGGACTTGAAACTGACCATCGACAACGACATGCAGAAAGCCGCGGAGCTGGCGCTGGGCGACCGTTCGGGCGCGATTGTGGCGATGGACCCTCGCAATGGCGACATTCTTGCGCTGGTGTCGCGACCGAGCTTCGATCCCAACGCGTTCGCGGTCAAGATCGATCGCGCGGAGTGGAACAAGCTGATCACCGATCCCGATCATCCGCTAATGAACAAGGCGATTCAGGCGCAGCTTGCGCCCGGATCGACGTTCAAGATCCTGATGTCAGTCGCAGGATTGCAGGAGGGCATCGCGCAGACCTTGAAGGTGAACTGCGCGGGCGGATGGGGGCCGTACGGATTCTTTCATCACTGCGATGAAAAGCATGGCGCAGTCGACATTCACAACGCGATCCCCTACTCCTGCGACACGTACTACTACCAGTTAGGCGACAAGCTGGGCATCGATCGAATTGCGAAGTACGCAACTGAGTTCGGTTACGGCCAGAAGACTGGGATCGATCTGCCAGGCGAGCAGGCGGGATTGATGCCGAGCGCGCACTGGCTGATGAAGAACTACCACCGCAAGTGGTATCCCGATGAAACGCTGGATGTTTCGATCGGGCAGGGCGCAGTGGAGGCGACGCCGATACAACTGGCGCGCATCATTGGCGGGATTGCATCGGGCGGGCACCTGGTTCGCCCGCACGTAGTTTCGCCGGATCAGTTGCCGGCTGATTTTCGGCGCGATCTGTATGAGAACCTTCCGGGATCCGGCGATGCAAACATTCCAATCGATCCTGACAACTGGGTGACCATCACCGACGGCATGTATCAAGTTACTCAGCCGGGTCTCTACCACACCGCTGGCGCGGATGGCTTAGCAGGGATCGACTTTGGCGGCAAGACCGGGACCGCGCAGGTGATGAGTCACGAAGCACTGGAGAAGACAAACAAGGGGCGGTCCACGAATCCGAATGTGTGGTTTGTGGGCGTCACACCCACCCGCAATCCCGAACTGGTAGTCGCCGTTCTCTGGCAGAATGGCGGGTTCAGCTATTACCCCGCGCGCATCGGCGCGAGGGTTGTGGCGGCCTATATTGAGAAGCAGCGCCGCCTCGAGCACAACCTGCAGCCGCAAAAGGCTCCTGCGCCACGTCCGGTGGAAGTGGGCGCGGTGTGGACAACGCCAAATGCGACAACCGACGGAAAAGGCGAGGAGACGGCAAAGCTGCACGCGGGCAAGTTCCTGGTCGGGCCGAATGGAGTGGTGCAGCCGAGTCCACAGAGCGGTCAGTCGGTAAAGGCTGCGAAGCCGGCACAGGCTGGGCCTGAAGCTGCAAAGCTAAGCTCCCCCGCAATGCCGGGGAGAGCCGCGTCGGTGAAATCCCAATGAGCCCGATGCGCCGCATCATGAGTTTTCGCGACTTCGACTGGACGTTGTTCGGAGTCGTGGCATTGCTCTGCACCATCTCCGTGCTGGAGATCTACTCCGCGACATTGCACACGAAGTACGTTGGTTTTCACACCAAGCAGGTCTACTGGATCCTGGGCGGCGTGATAGCAATGTTCCTGTTTTCTCTGATCGACTACCACAAGCTCATCGACTGGGTACCCTGGGCTTACGGCGTCTGCCTGGTGGCGCTGGTCGCGGTCAAGCTGGTGGGGACGAAGGTGCTGGGTGCGCGGCGCTGGATCAAGATCGGGCCGATGCACTTTCAACCGTCGGAGTGGGTAAAGCTGATCCTGATCCTGGTGGTGGCGCGATATTTTGCGAATCTTGGCGGTAAGAACCTGACCTGGAAGGAAATCTTCAAGGCATTCGCCCTGGTGGGCGTTCCCATGTTGCTGGTGCTGGCGCAGCCGGACATGGGCACCGCGCTTACCTATACGCCGATCTTGATTGCGGGGCTGTTTCTGGGCGGGATCAACCTGAAACAGGCGCTGGTTCTGATCACCGCGGGGCTGGTCCTGGTGGTAGGGGCATGGAACAGCGGCAAGGTGCTGAAGCCTTATCAGAAGGCGCGGCTTACGGGCTTCATCAATCCCGATAACGATCCAAAAGGCGCGGGGTACCAGGTATTGCAGGCCAAGATCGCGGTCGGAGCGGGCGGCATCTGGGGCAAAGGAGCTGAAAAAGGGACGCAGACGCAGGGGGCCTTTATTCCCATTCCGCATGCCGATTTCATCTTTGCCGCATTCAGTGAAGAGCATGGGTTTGTGGGCGCCGTATTTGTGCTGCTGCTATACTTCCTCATATTGATGCGTTTGATTCAAAACGCTCAAACAGCCGCCGACCTGCCCGGCTCCCTGATTATTATGGGAATCGTGGCTGTGTTGACCTTTCAGATCGCGGTCAACGTGGGCATGGTCATTGGCTTTATGCCAGTCACCGGAATCCCTTTACCGTTAATGAGTTACGGCGGATCCTCGGTGCTGTTTACCTTCCTGGCTCTGGGCGTGGTAATGAACGTACGCATGCGCCGGTTCGTAAACTAAACGTGATCCAGTCCAAAGGACTGGAAGCAAGATTGCACGGCAACACGCTCTTGGGGGAACGCCGGGATTTTCCGGACCACAAGAGACAAGTTTGTAAGTATTTACAGCATCGTCTGAGATGCCTGGCCCGATGGCCACCGTTGGATTCAGCCGCCTCAGTGAGATTCGGTCGAGTCGATGAGCAGGCTCGGAGCACGGCGTCAATGTAGATGCAAAATCCGGCCAAGGTCCCGGAGGACCGAGCGCCGGGCAGGATTGGGTTCAATGAGCACGCAGAGACGGGCAAACCGGGCACCCTCAGCGATCGAGAATGATCGCGCGGGAATCCGGCGTCGCTGGTTTCGAGGCTGCGAGGGACGCATTGGAGTTTCGATTCCTGAAATGCGGACCGGCAGCACACTCGCCAGCGGCATAATTCCACCCCAGCGACGAAGAACTGTCGCCGGGGGCCCCGGGATAACGGCCCCACTCATGTCGATCATCTGGTTGGCATGGGTCTGGTTGAGCACTTGCGACGACGGGTCGCGTGCGTCGACCAATCGGGTGGCCACAAACTCTCTGTATTCGGATCGCCATTTCGAAACGTTTGCCGGACTTGGAAGCCTTTCAGGTTCGCCGCCCCGCGATGGGACAGGCGAGCAAAGGCTATCAGTTTCGCAGGCCACGCACAGGCCATCCCTTCCGCACATCCCCACCCTTCCCGTTCGCTCGCATCTCCGCCACACCTTGCCGCAGGCCCCAGCAGGCGAAGTCCGCTGGGCGGAAAGGCACGATGGCAAAAGAGATTTGTATATCCAGCACGCCGCATGAGACGCGGCTTGCAATTCTAGAAGACGATCAACTCGCGGAAATCTATTACGAACGCGAAAACGAGTACACCCTGGCGGGGTCCATTTACAACGGACGCGTCACGCGCGTTCTCCCGGGCATGCAGTCGGCGTTTGTCGACGTTGGACTGGAGCGCGACGCTTTCCTGTACGTCACCGACTTCATGGAGTTGGAAGACCAGGAAGAGACGGACGAGCTTGAGAAAGCCGCGGTAAGCGGTGCTAACCAGGCACCCAGGGAAGTGCGTCATACGAACGGACAGGAACGGGGCGGGCAGGATCGCGGTGCACAAGATCGCGGTCAACGCCCCGGACGACCCGACCAGCGCCCGGAGCGCGAGAGCCGTCCAACGATCGAAATTACTTCGGAATCCGGCGATGCGGAGTTTGCCTCCACGGGTGAAACGGCGGAGCCACACGATGGTTCGCAGGAATCCGACGAAGCGGGCACAAAACGCTGGCGCGGGCGCCGGCGCCGGCGCGGAGGTCGCGGCGGTAGCAATGTTTCCTCGACTCCCACAGAGAGCCAGGAGTTCATCGAGACCCATGTAAACCAGGCCGCTGAGCCCGAGCCGGAAGCTGCAGGCGAGATCCAGGCTTCGGCCGCTTCCTCGCGGAATGCGCGATCTGAGTGGGGCGAGCGATCTGGCCGGTCTGAACGGCCTGAACGCGCTCCCGAGCCATTTGTTCTGCCGGGCGAATCGCTCAAGAAGTATGGTGGGGCAGAGTCGGTTGAGAAGCAGGCGTCTGAGACACCTACGCCCGTTCGACCTGCGTCTTCCTACAAGCCAGCCAGTCTTATCGAGGCGCCGATTGTGTGGGACGGCAGCGGCTTGCTTCCGGGTGAATCGCTCTCGCGGCATCGGAATCGCCAGCCGGAGGTTCCCGCGGCAGAAGAGCAGACTTCTGGTGCCTTCGCGCCGGAAATCGACAACGGCTCGGCAGACGAGATTGAAGAGCGGGAATTTGTCGAAGAGATGACGTCTGCGAATTCAGAGCAAGCAGTTCTGCCGGAAACCGCGCCATCGCCGCGACACGCAGAACCGGTGGAGCTCGAAGACGAGATGGAGGAGGAAAGCTTTGAGCCTCCCTCCAGTGGGTCTGAACCTCACGCGGTGCCGGGCGAGCCGATCGCTGAGTTTTCGCGCCATGAATCAGAGAGCACGGAAAGTGAAAGCTCCGAGTTCGAGGGTGATCGCAGTGCATCGCATAATGTCGACCCGTTGCCGCCCGCGGAATTCCGTCTCTTTGGTCTTGGGGGCAAGAAGAAGAAGTCTGATGATGTACCCCAAGCACCAGCACCCGCTCCCGCAGAGACCAAGCCGGCGTCAGTACCAGTCGTCTCGGCGTTCTCGCCGGGCAACGGGCTGGTTGAGGAAGAAGTAATCGAGGGCGAGGAATACGACGCTCCGCATCACCACCACAAGACCGACGAACACGATTTGGATGACTACGAGGAAGAGGAAAAGCTTCACACGCAGATTCGCTCAGGCGAACTCGGCGAGATGTTGCAGGAAGCGCACCTCGACCATCGCATCCAGATGAAGTTTGAAGACAAAAACGGCGAAGAAGGTGAAGAGACTCTCGAGGGCGAAGAAGAGGACGAGGAAGAAGAGGCAACCGCGGCTGGGGCTCAACCAGCCGGCGATGGTCAAGCACAGCCACGCCGCGATCGCGGTGGGCGCGGACGTCGCGGACGCGGAGATCGTGGCGATCGCGGCGGACACCGGCCGGGAGGGCGCGGGCCATCGCGGCGCTCGGCGCAGACCTCGGACCTGCCGATCATTTCCGACTTGCTGAAGCCGGGGCAGGAGATCCTGGTGCAGATTGCGAAGGAGCCCATTGCCAAGAAGGGCGCTCGCATCACCAGCCATATCGCGCTGCCGGGACGCTTCCTTGTTTTCATGCCGACGGTCACGCATGTGGGCGTGAGCCGCAAGATCGCATCGGACGAAGAGCGCCAGCGGTTGAAGCGGATTTTGACTCACGAGCGCGGCGAAGCTTCTGGCGGGTTCATTGTTCGCACTGCCGCGGAGGGCGCATCGGAAGAGGAGTTGCGCGCCGACCTTCGCTTCCTGATTCACCTGTGGAACGAGATCAAGCAGCGGTCAGACAGTTCAAAGTCGCCGGCGTTGATCTATCACGATCTGTCACTGATCGAGCGTATTTTGCGCGACCAGGTGAGTAGCAATTTCTCGTCGATCTGGGTTGACTCTGAAGCCGATTACGAGCGCATTGTCCGCTTCCTGAATCGCTTCTCGCCATCGCTGGTCCGACGCGTGAAACTCTACACAAAGGACACACCGCTCTTTGAGCACTTCGGTATTCAGGATGAAATCTCGAAGGCGCTGCGTTCCAAGGTGTGGCTGAAGTCGGGCGGATCGATCGTGATCAACCAGACGGAAGCGCTCGTCGCGATCGACATCAACACGGGCAAGTATGTCGGCAAATCGGCACGGCTGGAAGACACGATCGTCAAGACAAATCTTGACGCCGTGCCGGAGATCGTTCGCCAGATACGCCTTCGCGACCTGGGTGGAATCATTGTCATCGACTTCATCGACATGGACGAGCGCAAGAACCGCTTCAAGGTCCTTGCCGCGCTCGAAGAAGCACTCAAAAGCGACCGTGCCCCAACCAAGGTTCTCCAGTTTAACGACTTTGGACTGGTGGCGATCACGCGCAAGCGTGTGAAGCAGTCGCTGGAACGGACCCTCTCAGTTCCCTGCCCCACCTGCCAGGCAACCGGCATGGTGAAGAGCCCGGCCACCGTGTGCAACGAGATTTACATCGAGTTGCGCAAGATGAAACGGCACTTTGAAGGCTCGGACGTGATGCTGCGCGTGAATCCAGAGACGGTGAAGGTGCTAAAGTCCAATAACGGAAGTTGGATCAATGAGTTTGAAGAACTTGTCGGGAAAAACCTCCTGATCAAGAGCGATCCGACCCTGCATCCGGAGCAGTTTGACATCCAAGGATAGAGTCTCGATTTTCATTGCTTCAAAACCGGGCCGGAGGTAACTCCGGCCTTTCGTTATCTGCAGGTTGGAAGCAACTTTGATTTGCAAATGGAGTCTAAGTGCATACTGGGACTGTTTCGATGTTCCCCATACAGGACAATCTTATTTTTCCGAGGTACAGAGATGACTTCAGACCGCTGTCTGACCCTTTTCAGGCACACGACCTTGCTGTGTGCAGCGCTTGCTCTTTCACTTGGCTCTGCAAGCGCCCAAATCACCACGACTCCGGATTCCTCGAGTTCAGTTTTCACGCCCTCTGCGGAGTCCAGTTCCAACGCGCTCCAACCTGCCAATGATGCGGGTGCGCCGGGGGCAGGGATGCCGGATTCAGCTGCTCTGCCTGCGGCACCGGGGGCAGGCGGCTCTGGTGGGCAGTACGATAACCGTTCCCATGGCGGCGGAGGTGGAAACGGATTCATGAGCCACATGACTTACGAGGTGGGCGGCGGATTCAATGCCCCGACCAACGACTCCGGGCCCTACATCACGTGGGGATACAATTTCACGGTGGGTGCCGGCTACCGCTTCGACAAACACCTCGCCCTCAATTTGGAGTACCAGTTCATTCACAGCAAGCTGCCAGGCGCGATCATCGCGCAGGCCGGAGCAACGGGGGGCTACGCTCACATCTGGTCGTTCACGCTTGATCCCATCTACGATTTCAATCCCAAGAGTGCGATTGAGTTCTATGCAACGGGAGGGGGTGGCTTCTACCGCAAGGTCACCAGTTTCACCGATCCGCAACAACAAATCTACTGCACCTACTTCTACTGCGGCACTATCACCCAAAACGTGGTGGTGGGACACTTCTCCAGCAACCAGGGAGGCTGGAGCATCGGCGGCGGCATCCAGCATCGGTTCGCGGGCTGGAGCGGCGATGGCAAGATGAGGATCTTTGCCGAGGCGCGCTACCTGGATGTGCTGACGCCCGCGGTGACAACGGAACCGAACGGTTTGGGCACCACCACCGTGGGTGCCAATACAAAGATCATCCCGGTCACGGTTGGATTGCGCTTCTAGCGGAGACCCAGCTACGTGTTTGTCCCACACAAGGCTGCCCTGTCGAGAAGAGCGGCTTTTTAGGGCGGCTTTTTGCGTTTATCAGCGTCGCACGAACGGCTTCAGAGGATGCCGAGCACGCGAAGTCGGATGAGGCCGCCGGCCAAAACGCCTAAGGGTGTAATGGCAACCAGCGCGAGCATGTACGACACGGGCTGTTTTCCGCGCTGTTGCAGAGCACTGAGCGCGGCAAGCAGCAACACGGTGATGGCCAGAGCGAGAACGTGAACGAGCGGATTATGCACGGCGATCCACGCGGTGACATAACCGCCCGCTGCCGCAGCCAGAAATGAGTAACCCAAATTGACGAAGACATAGCCGGGCTTTAGTTTTCCATTTTCTACAACCCAGCCGGGAACAAGTCGCTGGAGCATCGCCGTGATCACCGCGACGAGCGCAGCCATGGTCGCGAATCCGCCGGCCAGCGCGAGAAACGCGTGAAGAACTACCATGGCTTTCTCGGTTCCTCGGTGGGAGTGCCAACCTCGCCGCGCTCGATGCGGGCAAGAAACAAGCGCGCAAGGCGCGGCTCGCCGGGGTGGCTCTCGCCGTGCATCGAACAAAGATCGAGAAACTCATCGCAGAGAGGGTTGCGTTGTTCCTGCTGCGCGAAGATGTTCTGCAAGGCGAGCGCGAGTTCGCGAAGGCGGGCCGCTTCGGGCCAGGCGGGATTGTGCTCATCGTCTCCGGTAAGTTCTAGATGGGAGAAGAGGCCGCGACGGCCCTGCGCACATTCTTCGAGGCAGGCTTGGAGCTGATCGGAGAAGACGCGGCTTAAGGCGTCGAGTTGATCCTGTTCCATTGCGTCGCGCGGGTCCATGCTTGCTACTTGTTAGCCTCCGTACCACGGTTCACGATCTTCTCAAGAAGAGCCTTTGCGAGTTTTGGTTCACCCGGGTCATTCGGTCCGTGGAACGTACAATGCCCCAGAAACTCCTCGACGAGTTCACTCCGCTGGCCTGACTCAACGAGCATCGACCGAATGGAGACCGCAAGCTCATGCAAGCGCTCCGCTTGCGGCCAATTGAGCCATTGCTTGATTTCTGGAAATCGGTCATACGCTCCGAACAGACCCCACCGGCCGCTTGCGCACTGCTGAAGACGAGGAATCAGAAATTCGCGGAACTCTGCATCGAGTTCCGCGAGTTGTCGGGCTTTGATTCTGTCCCGTTTTGCCATTTACGGTTCTGCGCCTCAGGGGCTAAAGCCAGATCAAACTGCCGCTTTTTCAGCACGACTAAAGTCGTGCTCTTTTACAAGGCTCTTCTTGGGACCGGACCATGGTTCACTGTGCACTGAAAATTAATCACTGCCCTTTCATCGCGGCTTCTACTTCTTCGGCGGTATGCGGGAGGTCGGCGTCGAGATCGAGAAGCTTGCCATCGGGCAGCACAAGGAAATCGCATTCGATGCGCACGCCCAATTTTTCTTCTGGGATATACAGGCCGGGCTCGATGGTGAAGACCATGCCCGGCTTGAGAACCGCTGGATATTGCGCGGGATCGTGCACGTCGATTCCAACCATGTGCCCAAGGCCGTGCAGCCAGTATTTGCCGAGCGGCTGGCCATGCAGATCCTTGCCGTGCGTGTCGATGTAGTTGTAAGCCACCGCGTCGAGCGAGTCGGGATCACGATGGTAGAAGTCATTGATCTTCGACTTGCCTGCGACGAAGGCATCCATAGCCGCCTTCTGTGCTCCGAGAACAACGTTGTAGATTTCACGCTGGCGCGCCGTGAAGTGGCCGTCGGCGGGAACGGTACGCGTGATATCCGATGCGTACATCGAATACTCGCACGCTGCGTCGACCACAACGACATCTCCATCTTCAATGGTGGCGGAGTTCGCCGAGTAATGGAGGGTCGTAGAGTTGATGCCGGCGCCGACGATGGGTGCGTACGATGGTCGCTCGCAACCCTGCTCGAACCATACGGCCGTCATTTTGCCGGCAATGGTGCGTTCGGTGATGCCTGGCTTGACGGACTTCATCATCTCTCTCTGCGCAGCGATTGAGGCCGCCGAGACTTTCTTGAGCAGCGCAATCTCGCCTGCATCCTTTACTTCACGCAAGGGCATGGTGAGGTTGGTTACATCGTGTGCAGCGGGCGCGGAGGCACCTAATGTTGCGGCGGTATAGCCGAGGAGGGCTTCGGAGGCTTTCACTCCCGGTTGCGTCCACACGTTCGAAGCAACTCTGCGATCGTCGGCGATGATCCGGTTGAGGTCGGTGGCGAGATTCGCCATGGGCTCAACGTTGTCGACGCCGGTGGCGGTTGTCACGTCGGGCGTTGCCGCATCCATCTTCGCCCCGGTGTAGGTTTCGGTGCGGAGATTGCGGGTGGGCAGGAAGAGGATCTCTCTGTAATCGCGCTCGTGTGCTGCCTGACCGGGTCGATTGGACTCGTTGGCTTGACCCACAATCAACAGCGCTGCGCCTGGCTCGTTCCAACCGGTCAGGTAGTAGAAGTCCGAGTCCTGCCGATACGGATCGAAATCGAGTGCCGGCTCTTCCGCGGCGAAGAGGATCGCAACCCCGCCGTGCAATTCATTGGCCAGGGCAATGCGGCGCGCATGGTAGTCGCTGGCGGGTTGTTTTTCGAGGGCCTGGGATGCGGAGAATGCTAAGGCAAGGAACACAAGAACCGGTGCAGCGAACCGGGCAATCTTCATTCCGTTATTGTTACTCGCGGCTGTTGCAGAGCGCAAAGTCGAAGAGCGACAGATGGTTTGCTCTTGAAGTTGCGGAAGCCTCGTTCAACCGGCAGCTAGAACGCGGCGGCGGCGGCCCCGTTGGGGATTTCTACTTCCCGCTCTTTGATCAGCCGCGCCTCTTCTTCATCGAGCATCTGGAGGAACAGGCGGGCGGGAACGGGACGTCCGAAGAGCCATCCCTGGGCATGGATTTTCTGATCGCTGGCGGCGAAATAGTCGGCTTGGGCCTGCGTTTCGATGCCTTCCACGACGACCCGCAACTTGAGCGTCTCGGCCATGGTGAGGATCTGCGGCAGGATGGAGACGGTGACAGCGTCAGTGCCGATCGCTTTGGTGAAGGCCTTGTCGATTTTGATCGCGTCTACCGAAAGGTCGTGGAGATAGGCGAGGCTTGAGTAGCCGGTGCCAAAATCGTCGATGGCCACGTAGTGGCCCTTCTGGCGGAGGCGAAGAATCGTATTTCTCGCCACCTGCTGCCGCGCTGTATAGCTCTCAGTAATTTCGATGCCGAGATTGCGGGGCGAGACCTCTGCATCGTTGAGAGCCCGCTCGACCATGGGAAGGAACTCGCTATCCGCAAGGTCAGACGCGGCGATATTCACGTTGACGCGAAATGTTGAACGTGCGCGCATGGTGGCGCCGAAGTCGCGCAGCACATGGCGCACGACAAGTTTTGTGATCTGTGCGACGAAGCCACGTTCCTCGGCGATCTTTACGAAGACATCGGGACTGACCGCGTTTTTGTACTCGTCGGTCCAGCGTACCAGGGCTTCGGCCTCGACAATATGACCGGTGGCGAGGTCAACGATGGGCTGATAAGCGACGGTGAGAGCATCGGCCCGCAACGCACGGAGCAACTGCTGTTCAGCGCTCTTGTTGCGGCTGTAAAGCAATGGGAAGAGCAATCCGACGAGAGCCCCCGAAATTGCACCTAGCGCGACACATGTCAAGAAATAACCGCGCGCGACCGCCAATGCGTCGGGAATCGAAATATAGGTCGTCATGCAGGTTGCGCCGTCGTTGGAGCAACGGGTGGCATAGAGCGTGTCGCCTACTTGCGCCTTGCCCGAATGCGTCAGAATTTTCTGCTGCACGTCGGGGATTTCTCCCAGCATCTGCCCCGCCCGACGGGACTGCACATCCACGGCCGTCGCGGTGAAGTGCATGGGGGGGTCCAGTGAAAGCAGAATGTAGGGGTTGTAGACGATGAATGACTCCCCCTGCTGCACCGAGATCACATCCTGTTCATCCACGCGAAAGGGAGGAAGGTTCTTGTATATTCTTGTCCCATCTTGCTGAGCAATGGTCGGGGTGTATTGCGAATCCGACTGGCCGCTGCGGCCCGAGGTCGTAGAACATTCGACTCTTCCACCGAGCATGCGGCCGGCGGCCTTCAAGGAGTGCGACTGGAAGATCAGTTCACGGAAATACTCGATTTCCGAGTCCGAACAGAGGCCGTAAGGCGAGGTATTCATCGTAGCCAGAATGGCGCGAGCCTCAGCCGACGAAGTCACATCTTCCAGCAGGATGCGGTTTGCATAATGATCCAACTGGGCTTCGGCGTGGCGGAGGGCAAATGTGTGACCCAGCAGATATCCGCCCAACGCACCTAATGCGGCAAGGAAGGTCGTGGACACAATTGTGACGACAACGCGCTGGATAATGGTGCGCATGATTAGGCTCAACCATTATTCAGCCTGATTGGAACCGTTTTCTGTTCCCCAATAGTGGTAACCGTATACCCCGCCGGTGCCAATGACATAAACATATGATTTCAAACGGGCAACGGTTGTTACCTCAGAGCGCCGGGGAGACCGGAGGGGGGACAAAGAACGGCTCTACAACTTAAGAGCAACGCTAAACAAGAAGATAACACCTGGCGATTTTGATTGTGCCGGTGACGAAGGAAATCGGCACCCGCCCTCTGAAATTAGCGGACACGTGGATTTCTGGTCGCCGGGGGAGCAACGCATTGAATTTCCGCACAAAACGCCGTATGCTAGGAAGTGCAGACGAGTTTGTCCGCCTGAGTTGCCGTGGGAATGATCACCCCATCGACAAGGACCTATCGATGGGGGCCCCGAGCCGGCTGGCGGAGAGATGAGTGGGCTTACAGCCCACTTTTTATTTGGTGCAAATTTCTCCCGGAAAACGGCCGCTGATTTTGACCGGGAGCCCCTAGGACACGGGGCCAACGGGCGGGCTTCGATGCATGGCAGCAAAGCTGGACGAAATTCGGTTGGCAGCGGAGCGGGTAGCCGCATCCCATGGTTTGGATGTGGTCGACATAGAACTCGCGGGGCCGGCTAAAGAGCGTGTTTTGAGGGTTTTCCTCGAGAAGAATGCAGAGGGCCGGGCAAGACTGAAAGCGGAGATTGCGGCAGGGGTTGAAGGACTTCCCGAGCGATTGGTGGAAGGCAAGTTGAGCGTGGAACAGCTCTCCGGGGTGACTCACGAGGATTGTGCGGAGTTCAGCCGGGATTTTGGCGTTCTGCTGGATGTGGAAGACTTGGTGCCTGGGGACGAGTACACACTGGAAGCAAGTTCCCCCGGGCTGGATCGCAAGTTAACGAAACCGGAAGAGTTTCAGCGGTTTGCAGGATGCCTGGTGAAAGTGCAGACATTCGAACCGGTTCGGAATAACCGGCACTGGAGAGGGCGGCTTCTGGCGGGTTCCAAAGGAAACATCGCGCTCGATCTGGCAGCCGTACATCAGAACAGCAAGAGCCGCAAAGCAGGCGTGGAGACGGTCGAGATCGCTCTGAAGAACGTTGAGAAGGCAGAGCTGATTCCGGAGATTTAGGCACGCAACGGCGTGTGGCTCAGGGGCAGAACCGACAGCCTCCTCAACAAAAATTTAATGGTGCAACAGGTCCGGGGATTCGGACAGGTGGCCCAAAGAAAACCCGAGAGAGTAAGAAAAGTATGGCCAGCGCTTTGTATCAAAGTATCGAACTTCTGAGTCGCGAAAAAGGCATCGAGCCCCAGATTGTGGTCGGCGCGGTGGAAGAGGCGATCGCCCTTGCCACGCGCAAGTACTACAAGACCCAGGAGAACATGCGCGGAGAACTGAACAAGGACACAGGCGAGATTACCGCCTATATCTACAAAACCGTTGTCGCCACCGACGATGAACTCGAAGACCCGGTGAACCAGATCACGCTGGAAGAGGCGAACGAGCTTGCGCCCGGAGTTGAGGTCGGCAGCGAGATTCGCATGTACCGCGACACGACTCCCCTGGGCCGCATTGCCGCGCAGCTTGCCAAGCAGGTGATTTTCCAGAAGGTGCGCGAGGCCGAGCGCGACACAGTCTTCAACGAATATGCGCACCGCGAGAAGGAAGTTCTGAACGCGACGGTCAAGCGCATCGAGGGTCAGGACGTCATATTCGATCTGGGCAAAGCGGAAGCCCGCTGCCCGAAGCGCGAGCAGTCGAGGCTGGAGCAGTTCACCATCGGCGAACGCGTTCGCGTGGTTCTGCTCAAGGTGGATCGCGCGGCCAAGGGACCACAGGTGATCGTATCGCGCGCAGCGCCGGAACTGGTGCAAAACCTGTTCCAATCCGAAGTGCCGGAGATTTATGACAACACGGTGGTGATCCGCGCCATTGCGCGCGAAGCCGGCGAGCGCACCAAGATCGCCGTTCAGTCGCGCGACAAGGATGTGGACCCCGTAGGCGCCTGCGTGGGCATGAAGGGCATGCGCGTGCAATCCATCATTCGCGAACTGCGCGGCGAGAAGATTGACATCATTGAATTCAGCGAGGAGATAACGACCTTTGCTGAAAAGGCTCTGCAGCCCGCCAAGGTGAGCCGCGTTTCCATCACCGATTTAACCGACAAGCAGCTGGAAGTGATCGTGGATGACACGCAGCTCTCGCTGGCGATCGGCAAGAAGGGCCAGAATGTTCGGCTCGCGGCCAAGTTACTGGGCTGGAAGATCGATATCAAGAGCGAGGAAGAGAAGCGCCAGGAAGTGGAGCAGCAGATGCAGGCTCTCACAGGCGGACCTTCCACGCCGATCGAGCAGGTTACAGAACTCGGCGAAGGCATCATCCAGAAGCTGGTTGCCGCGGGCATTACCACGGTGGAAGGCCTGGCGGATATGACTCCGGAGCAGCTCGAAGAGATTCCAGGCATCGGCGAGAAGACGCTGGAACGTATCAGCGTTGCAGTTCGCCACTACTTCGGCCATTTTGAAGAGGGTGAAGAAGCTGAGGCAACCGAGAACGCAGGCGTAGCCGGAGCGCTGGAAGTTGAAGGATCCGACGAACCAGCGGCGCTGACCGCAGCGGCGGACACGGGCACGATCTCGGAAGGCGAGTCAGAGGTTGAGACCGTCGAAGCTGTGGCCGGAACCGCGGAAGCAGAGCTGGAGAATTCGCAGGAAGTGCTGGAAGAGGCAACCGAAGATCAGGACGAGACCGCGGAGGAACTTGCGGTGGACAACGTCCCGGAAGCGGACGAAGGAATCGACGAGAACGAGTCGGACAAGGAAGAGGGCGGCGCATAGTATGCGTCGCGCTTTTCGACACCACATTCCTGCCCCAAGGGCCCGTCGTTGGGGATCCCGGAAAGCAGTGATAATGGTGGCAACGTAACGGGCCAATGCCAAGAGGCAGCTATGACCACCCCGACGACGAAGACCAATCGTTGGGGGCCCCGGAGCGACTAAAGGGCATTGGGTAGCACATTCTGAAAAGAGGCGGATGAGCAAGGTTCGAATTAACGATCTCGCGCGTGAGATGGAAGTCAAAAGCCGTCAGATTCTTGACGTGCTCGGAGAACTCGGCCTTGGTGAGGGTAAAACTCACTCGAGTTCGATCGAGGATCACGAGGCTGACAAGGTCCGCGCGCACTTCCAGCATGGGCGCCAGGGGGGCCACGCCGGCGCAGGCTCGTCGCGTGCGGCACAGGCCATTGCCCCGAAGATTGATTTGTCTCACGTCTCCAAGCCAGGGGACGTTATGAAGGCCATTCTGGCAAAGAAGCAGGAAGAGGAAGCCGAGGCTCGCAGGAGCCACCTGTCTCCCAGCAAGGCTGCAGCGGCCGCACCGAAGACGCCAGCAAAGCCCGCACCTCCGGTTATGTCGATTGCAGCACCGCCGGCAGCTCCCGCACGCCCTGAACCGCGGAAGATTGTTCCGCAGCCGCGCCCTGCGCCGGCGATTGTTCCTCCTGCCGCTCCTGCCATTGCGTCAAAGCCGCCGGCTGGAACCGTTGTGGCAAAGGCACCCGCCGGGGCAGCCGTCGCGCGTCCGGTGGTTACAGTTGTTCCGCCCACGGTGGTTGTAAAGCCTCCGATGGCCCCGGTCGCGGGAGCAACCCACCCCAAGCCTGCCGAGCAGCCACCCGCGGCGGCAAAGCCAGTCGCGCCCAAGGTTGCCGCGCCCGCAGCAGCGGCTCCGGCTGCGCCACCTGTGCACGAAAAGCCCGAAGCCGCGGCGTCTATCGCTCCGCCATCGGCACCGGTCGTCGAAGCGCCAATTGCGCAGCCTGCAGAGATCGCAGCGAAAGCGAAGGAGACTTCGCCAGCGCCCGGTACTGCCCCGGCTAAGCCTCAGGAACCGGCAGCACAAACGCCGGAGACTTCTCCTGAACTGGCACGTCCTGTGGTCGCTCCGCGACGTGTGGTGATGCCGCAAACAGGCCCACGCCCCGTATACAAGGCTCCCATCGTGGCGGCAAGCACCACTCCGCCTCCGGCACAAGGTGGAGGTATCCAGCGCGGTAAGCCGATTTTCGATCGCCGTCCACCCTCAGGAGCTCCAGGCGGCTATCAACAACGCACTCCAGGCATGGGCGGCGGCCCTCCGGGACAATTCCCAGGCGCCGGCCCGCGTCCAAAGCACCCCACGCGTACTGGATTTGCAGGACCCGGCGGACCCGGTGCTCCTGGTGGACGTCCCGGATTTGGCGCCCGCCCCGGCTTTGGCGCTCCGCGTCCCGGCGGCTTTGGCGGTCCGCGACCTGCTGGCGGCGCTCCGCCTACCGGCGAGGCACCGCGGCCCCAGCGCGCACCACAGAATCGCGCTCGCCGCGGCGGACAGCAGTATCCCAAGACCAAGGAAGGCCCAATGAAGGGCTTTGTGCCACCACCTCGTTTTGGTGGTGCCACACAGTTCAGCGACGAGCCGCTGCCCATCACGCGTGAAATCACCGTGACCGAAGGAATCAGCGTGAAGGACCTGGCCGAGAAGCTCGAGATTCGCGCCAAGGACCTGATCGCTGCTCTGCTCATGCGCGGTGTGTTTGTCACCGTGAACCAGTCGCTTGACGCAGCAATGGTGAAGGATGTTGCCGCCAAGTTTGGCGCCGGCGCGACCGTCATAAGCTACGAAGAAGAGCTGGCAAACGAGGCGATCGAAGAAGTCCTCGAGGCCGAGAATACCGGCGAACTCGAAGTACCGCGTGCTCCAGTTGTCACGGTGATGGGTCACGTCGACCACGGCAAGACTTCACTGCTTGATGCCATTCGCGAAACCGATGTGGCAGCAGGTGAAGCCGGCGGTATTACCCAGCATATCGGCGCATACAAGGTGCGCTTCAACAAGGAAGGCTCTCCAGCTTCGGGCCGCGAGATTGTCTTCCTCGATACGCCGGGTCACGAAGCCTTTACCCGCATGCGTGCACGCGGCGCCAAGGTAACGGACATTGTTGTCATCGTGGTTGCTGCGGATGACGGCGTCATGCCGCAGACGTTGGAGGCCATCGATCACGCCAAGGCGGCAGAAGTGCCGATCATCGTCGCCGTGAACAAGATCGACAAGCCCGAGGCCAATCCCGATCGCGTGAAGAAGCAGCTTGCTGATCGCGGCTTGATCCCTGAAGAATGGGCAGCCGGCGGCGAAGGAACGGTCTTCGTCGAAGTATCCGCAAAGAAAAAGCTGAACCTCGATCTGCTGCTCGAAATGATTTGTCTCGTTTCGGATATCAAGGCACCGAAAGCAACGCCGGGACGCAAAGCTGTTGGTTCCGTTCTCGAAGCCAAGCTCGATCGCGGTCGCGGCGCAGTGGCCACGGTGCTGGTGCAGGATGGCACTTTACGCCTCAATGACAGCTACATCGTCGGCAACACCTTCGGTAAAGTTCGCGCCATGTTCGACGATCGCGGACGGCCGCTTGAAGAAGCCGGTCCGTCAACGCCGATCGAAGTTCTCGGTCTGGAGTCCATGCCGGATTCCGGCGATACGTTCCTCGTGGTTGCGGATCGCGACAAGGCCAAGGGCATTGCGCAATACCGCAAGATGAAGGAGCGCGAAGCGCAACTCGCGAAGAGCTCGCGTGTTTCGCTGGAAGGACTGGCGGAACAGATTCGCCAGGCTGGAGTGAAGGATCTTGCACTCATCATCAAGGGCGACGTGACTGGATCGGTCGAAGTGCTGGCTGATTCGCTGGTTCGTATGTCCACCGAGAAGGTACGCGTAAAGGTCATCCATTCCGGAGTCGGATCGATCACCGAAAGCGACGTGCTACTTGCCACGGCTTCGAACGCCATCATCATCGGCTTCAATGTACGCCCCGAGCGCAAAGCCGCGGAACTGGCGCAGCAGGAAGGAATTGAAATTCGCCTGCACTCCATCATCTATGAGCTGGCGGACGAGATGCGTCTGGCCATGCTGGGTCTTCTCGATCCGACCTTCAAGGAGAACTACGTGGGCCGCGCTGAAGTCATCAGCGTCTTCCGCATTCCCAAGGTTGGCACCATCGCCGGCTGCCGAGTGCAGGATGGCGTGATTCGCCGCGACTCTGAAGTCAAAGTCATGCGCGGCGACGAGCAGGTCTACAAGGGCAAGATCGGCTCGCTCAAGCGGTTCAAGGATGATGCGCGTGAAGTGACCAACGGCATGGAATGCGGCATCGGGCTTGGCGGCTTCAGCGACCTGAAGGAAGGTGACCTGATCGAAGCCTTCTCAACGGAAAAGTTGGCAGCCGATCTGGGCGCATTGACGTCAGCCAAGGCATAGCTTCAATCAAGTCAGCAGAAACGGCCCGCTTCTGGCACGAGAGGCGGGCCGTTTTTGCGTCCCGCCCTTTGGATTATAGGATCACTCTACGGCGCGCCCTGAAAGCATGAGATTCTCTTTGAATCAGGACTATAATTGCGCTGTTCTTCCCTCGCTTTCCCGCACCGTCAGTTCGTTGAGTTCGATTGAGGCATTCCTATGGTCATGCATCCGGTGAGGTCATCTGGTGTTTCCATTCGTCTTCGTTCTCTCGGTGCAATTTCGTTGGCGATCGTATGTCTTGGGTTTTCTGCGTCTTTTGCATCAAAGAGCGCTGCGCAGGCACGCGGACTTTCTGTGGAGGCGCCAAACCCGCAGTCTGGCGTTGCTACCGGCAATTACTACGCTCTCGTGATCGGGATCAATGACTACAAGCCACCCCTGTCGAGACTCAAGACGGCAGTTAACGACGCGCAAGCCATGGGCAACCTGCTGCACGATCGCTTCGGCTTCCAGGTCACGTACCTGCTCGACCGCAACGCGACGCGCTTCAACATCCTCGACGCACTGAGTCACTATCGCAATTCGCTGATGCAGAACGATAACCTGTTGATCTACTACGCGGGGCATGGCTACTCAGACCGTGACGCAGAAAAGGCCTATTGGCTGCCGGTCGACGCCGATTCGGCAACGAGCCCGAACCGCATCATTGCCGACGACCTGACGACTGGGGTGCGCGTTCTGCCTTCTCGTCACGTGCTGATCATTTCCGACAGCTGCTACTCCGGCGCACTCACGCGCGATGCCGATTCACCGGTTCGCTCCGGAGGCCAAGCCGCATTTATAGCGCGCATGCTTCGCTCGCGCTCGCGTACGCTGATGGCGAGTGGCGGCGATGAGCCAGTTTCTGACAGCGGTTCCAACGGTCATTCCGTTTTTGCTTACGCCGTGCTGCAGGCTCTGGACCATGCCGACGAGTCGATGTTTACTGCAAGCGACCTGTTTTACGGATCGGTGCGGCAGGAAGTGGCGGGCCGATCGGAGCAGCTGCCGCAGTACTCGATTATTCGCAACTCCGATCACGATGAAGGGGACTTTGTCTTTGCTCGTGTTGTCATCCATGCTGCTCCGGTGCCGGCTGCTGCTGCGCCGGCGCCTGTTGCACCACTAGCTGACGTCCCGCGTACGACGGAGGCTTCGATAAGCTCGAGCGAAGCGCTGAGCCGCGGCGAGGCCCTCGCCAAGGACCGCCGATACGCGGATGCCGCACCGCTCTTGACCCAGGCATGCAAGGGTGGAGCCATGGCAGGCTGCACCGATCTGGGATGGTTTTACCAGAATGCGCTGGGCGTGAACCGCGACTACGGGACAGCCGTTCAACTGTATCGCAAGGCGTGCGATGGCGGACAGATGCGTGGGTGCAACGACCTGGGGATCATGCACGAGAACGGCTGGGGAGTGGGCAAGGATGATACCGAGGCAGCCGAACTTTATCGCAAGGCGTGTGACGGATCCGATTTCCTGGCGTGCAAGAACCTGGGCATGATGCTTGAAGTGGGCAAAGGCGTCGGCATGGACACACACAACGCGTTCGTCGCCTACCGAAAGGCCTGCGATGGCGGATTCGGGCCAGGACGTACGCGGCTTGGATTAGCTTATTTCGGCGGAATCGGCACAGCTAAAGACCTCAATCTGACGTTTGCCGCGTACCAGAAAGCTTGCGACTCAGGGGATGCACAGGGCTGCAACAACCTTGGCGGACTGTACATGAATGGGCAGGGCGTGGCAAAGGATGAACCGAAAGCAGCCGCATTGGCGCAGAGAGGGTGTGAGGGCGGCTATCCCGTTGCTTGCAAGAACCTTGGCTGGATGTACCTGTATGGACGCGGTGTAGCACAGAACGATGCGCAGTCTGTAGATTTCTATCGCAAGGGCTGCGATGGCGGCGAACCGGCGGCGTGCTCCGGACTGGGACTGGCATACGCACAAGGCAAGGGCATCGGCAGAGACGATGCGCAGGCGGCGACACTCTATCGGAGGGCGTGCGATAACGGCGATCCGATGGGGTGCAACAACCTAGGCGCAATGCTGCACATGGGTACAGGGATGGCTGTGGATGACGTCAAAGCCGCGGCTTTTATGAGAAAGGCCTGCGACAGCGGGTATGCTCGCGGCTGTGCGAACCTGGCTTACCTGGTGGAGAAGGGCGAGGGGACGGCGAAAGATCCGGCGGCGGCGGAAGAACTGTATCACCGTGCCTGCGAAGGCGGAATCCAGGATGCGTGCAGCGGCGGGAAAGGGCAGACTCCGAAACAGGAGAAGCCAGCCGAGCAGAAACCAGCGACACCATCTCTGGGGCCGAAGTAGATTTCGCGGTCTCAAAAGCGAAATAGATTCCAGCAATCAAAACGGATATTTAGAGGGTTGTGAGGCGCTGCAAGTACAAGGATTTGCGCCGATTCAAGCTCAGCGTTTGACCGTTCCTTTATGACTTCTAAAATGGACCTCCCCTTTTATCCGAAACGCGCAACCCCACTCCGCCGCTCGGCGTCCTAAGGGATTGAACGATCCGACCAAGGAGGAAACAGATGTCTTCGGAATTGAAGGGCAAAAAGATCGCTATTTTAGCTACCGATGGATTTGAGCAGGCAGAGCTGATTGATCCGCGGAAGGCGCTAAATAATGCCGGCGCCACCACGGTAGTTATTGCCCCTAGGAACGGTGAGATAAAGGGCTGGAACAAGAAAGACTGGGGCCAGTCTGTGAAGGTAGACCTGCCACTTGCCGATGCGAATCCACACGATTACGACGCACTGGTACTGCCCGGTGGCGTAATGAATCCCGATCACCTTCGCATGGACCCGGCGGCAGTGAATTTTGTTCGACAGTTTGTAGCTACGGGCAGAACCGTAGCGGCCATTTGCCACGGATCATGGACACTGCTGGAGACGAACGCACTGCAGGGAAAGACGGTCACGTCGTGGCCTTCGCTAAAGACTGACATCAAGAATGCGGGAGCTTACTGGGTGGACCAAGCCGTGGTAACAGACGGTCAATTCATCTTCAGCCGCAAGCCAGACGATATTCCCGCCTTCAACAAGGCGATCATCGAGACCGTCGCGCGCGGCGTGCAGGAGCATGCACACGCATAACCCACAACGAATCCAGGGACAGCCATTCTTCCGCGTAATCCTTGCGGCGTGATCTTTGTGGAAGAATGGATGTCTTAATCTTTCTCACGCCACTTCCGAGGGACATTCGACCCCAGCGCCAATTTGCACCGGTCGTCGGAACCGGTGATTCTCTTTTCCAATCGCCTGCCGTTCTGGCTGCAATGTATATTGCTTCCATGTTCTTCCCGTTTGACCTCATGAGAGCGGCCGACGCGCGCGGTCTTTTCCGCCTCAACCGAGCCGCGGCGTGTGCGTATTTGTGCATGATCCTCATTATCCTCATTGCGGTCACAGCCTGCGTGGCGTCAGCGCAACAGCCTATGGGTGCGGGCCACAACATGGCCGACATGCAGCCAGTGCTTCCGCCGGATCAGCTTCCAGCGGCGATTCACATGACCGGCATCGGTAATGCGCATATCACCATTACGGCCAGTCCTGAAGCGCAGGTGTGGTTCGACCAGGGGCTGAACCTGATGCACGACTTCTGGGATTACGAGTCGGTGAAGGCGTTCGAGCAGAGCGCGCGCGTCGATCGCAATTGCGCGATGTGCTGGTGGGGACTGGCGCAGGCCGAGGGATTTGGCCACAGTCCGCGAGAGACCTATGGCAAGCAGGCGCTGGAGAAGGCAGTCCAACTCAAAGACCACGTCACGGAAACGGAGAAGCTATACATCGAGGCCGCCATGGCCGACGCATCGGTTAAAGACCATGCGAAACGCGGCGGCAACAAGCAACAGATTGCCATCCTGCGCGAGCTGGTCAAGAGAGCCCCCAACGATATTGAGGCTCGTCTGTTTCTCGCTCTCGCGCTGGAAAACGGCTACGACGATAAAGGGGATCCGAAAAAGGGTGAGAAGGAGGCGATCGCGATCCTTGAGAGCATCCTGCACGACGCGCCCAACGACTCGGCAACCAATCACTACTGGATTCATGCCATTGAACCTGGCAATCACCCCGAACGCGCCATTCAAAGTGCGGCACTGCTGGCCAGCCTTGCGCCCACATCGGGACACATGGTGCACATGCCCGGCCATATCTACTATCGCGTTGGCAACTATCCGGAGGCCGAGCACTGGTTCTCCGCTTCGATGGCTGCCGACGAACACTACATGGAGACGCAGCATGTTGGACCCGATGACGACTGGAACTACGCGCACAACATGATGTACGCCATCGCGAACCTTATGGAGCAGGGACAACTGTCCGGCGCCAACGCGCTATCGGATCATCTTGCCGCGGCGCGCGGCCAGCTTTCCGCTTCGCTTTACATCTGGTCGGCGCGTGACCAGATGTCGCGTATCAGTCGGCGTCTGCCGGTCGCCCTGCGCGTGGGCGACTGGGACACGGTACTGACGATGCTCAACGACGCCGATCTGCCAAAAGGCGAGAAGGCTGCAAATCTCCGCTTCTTCACGGCCGAACTTACCGACTATGCGAAGGGAATGAAAGCTCTCGATGGCGGCGATCCGGTCGCAGCACAGGATGATTCAACCAGCCTGGACGCGGGCCTGACGCAAATGAAAGAGATGCAGTCTGCGCGCGGAAAAGGTGGAGACTCCAAAAAGAAAGAGACCAAGGCAGGTGGGCCGATGGAGCCGGTTTCGCCCGATGCTTTGCCCGAGCCGATTATGAAATCGCTCAATATTGCATCGATGGAGTTACGCGCCGGCGTACTTGTCGCGCATCGCAAGCTGAGAGCGGCGAAAAAACTCTATGCCGACGCTGCGAAACAGGAGAAGAAGATGGGATATCACGAGCCGCCGTTTTATGTCCGGCCGGTTGCCGAGACCGAGGCTGCGGCGCTGCTGAAGGCGAAGGACTATAAAGGTGCGCAGACAGCGTACGAGGCAGCGCTCGTTGAGCGGCCGAACTCTGGTTTCGGTCTCTACGGGCTCGCGCTGGTCAGGGAGTCTTCAGGCAATGCAGCCGGTGCACGCGAAGGCTACACGGCTTTCCTGAAAGCGTGGCCCAATGCGGATGCGAATCTTCCACAAGTGGCCCACGCGCAAAAGATGGTAGGAGGAGACGCACAGGCCTCTCGCTGAGCTTCTAGTCTGGTGAGTCTGAAATCCTTAACAAAACCGTGAAAGCCCGAAAAGCAGATTCTTCGCTCACCACCCCCGAACCTGCCCCAAAGAGCGTTGCTCGTTGGGGACCCCTAAAACGTTCGGGGCCCCGTTCGCTTAGAATGACAGCGCAAATTTTGTGAAGAATTTTAGAGACAGGAGACCAGCACTACTCAACATACGTCGCAAAGCAGAAGCGGCAATCTGTTTAGCAGATTGCCGCTTCGACTTGCTATAAATTCAGCACGAACCCCTAGTTTCTGCTGCGCATTTTCGAGAGCAGGCGCAAGATCTCGAGGTACAGCCACACCAGCGTGACCATGAGGCCAAAGGCACCGTACCACTCCATGTACTTCGGAGCGCCGTAATTTACGCCTTGCTCGATGAAGTCGAAGTCGAGGACGAGGTTGAGCGCAGCGATGGCGCAGACGAGGAGGCTGAAGCCGATCCCGATTGGGCTTGATCCATTTATTGCGACGAATTGGATTCCGAAGAAGCCCAGGATCATCTCAAGCAGATAAAACAGTGCAATGCCGCCTGTGGCCGCGATGATGCCGATGCGGAGCTTGTTCGTCACCCTGATCAGGCCGGTGCTGTAGACCACCAACATGGTCAGCAGCACGCCAAAGGTGAGGCCGACGGCCTGGATCGCAATGCCCGGGTAGCGCATATCGAAGAAGGCCGAAATTCCGCCCAGAAAGAGTCCTTCCAGCAGCGCATAGATCGGAGCGGTAATGGGCGCCCAGTTCTGTTTGAAGATCGTGACCATGGCGGTGATGAAACCACCGAAGACGCCGATCATCAGCAGGCCCGAGACGTCTGATGGGTCATGGGTCTGCATGAACATGCGCCAGGTATATGCCGCGGTGGCAAATGCGCAGATCAGAAGAATGCCGGTCCGGTTGACTGTGCCGTTCAGGGTCATCCGGTTGGCGGCATCAATGGCGCCGGCATGGCTGGCTGCGTCCTGAAACGCCTTGGAACCCAAGGCGGGGTTGGATGTCTTAAACAGGGCCATTAGAGTCTCTCCACTTCACTGCGAGCCGGATTTCCGAAGATTTCATAGGGAAACCGCGACCTCTATCAGCATTTTAAATCCGATTCGGGCAACCGGTCACCGAAACGGCTGCTTCCAACGGCAGCAGGCTATGCGCCGTCTTTTATGCCAAAGAGCCGAGCGCTCAAAAATCTTTTCAATTTCCTGCTTTTCCGGCGTTATCACGATGGGCTATAGTGACCGTCAACTCACATGGCCTCAGGAGGCACCCCATGAAGATCAGCGACACAATTGGCATTATGATCGGGTGTCGACCCGACAGAAAGGTGCTCTCCATCGATCCTGACCACTCGGTCTATGAAGCGCTGGAGATGCTTGCCAAGTACAACATCGGTGTTCTGCTTGTCTGCAAGGACAACCGACTGGTTGGCATCTTTTCTGAGCGTGACTACGCGCGGAAAGGCATCCTGGGCGGTCATACCTCGCGCGAAACCAAGGTCAGCCAACTGATGACCAGCCCGGTCATTTCCGTCAGCCCCAAGCACACGGTCGACGAGTGTATGACGCTCATGACTGAGCACGACTTCCGCCATCTGCCCGTGGTTCAAAACGACACGGTGGTCGGCGTCATCTCCATCGGCGACCTGGTGAAGTGGGTGATCTCCGGCCAGGAACAGACCATTCAGGCCTTGGAGGGCTATATCGCCGGAGCGTACCCGTCATAGTCGCGTATTGCTGGTCCGTGGCTCGAAAGGGCTGCGGAGCGGTTTACAGGGGATATCTCTCCATTTGAACGCATGACTTTGCGATGGTGTGGCTCAGAGCGACTGAATCCACTGGTGTGAAGCGCGCGAGCCTCCGCAGGATTGCCAGTTGCGTCCGCAACATATCGCCTTCGCCGCAGGTAGCCAGCACGCGCCGCGCAGCCTGTTCTACCAGCGACATGCTCTCGTCGGCCAGCAGGCTGGTCATGGCCGCCGCCACTGCCGCTGAAGACTTGCCGGCATCCGTCAGTTTCCTCGCCCGCAACAGCGCCGACTCGAGAGCAAACACCTGGGTGATGATGTCGGCCAGATCGGCCATCACTTCCTGCTGATCCTGCAATGCGGTCATGTAACGCTGGCTGGCAACCCCGGCAGCAAAGAGTCCGATCTTCTTTACGGCCGCCAGGATCGCCGCTTCACGCGCCAGTGTCTCGCCCGCGTCTTCTGCGGAGTCAAACGACGGCGGCTGCATGACTTCCTCCATCAGCGCCTTGATCGCAGCCATCAATGGCAGCTCTCCTGCCATGGCCCGCTTCATCAGCCAACCGGTGATGATCATGCGATTGATTTCGTTGGTGCCCTCGAAGATGCGGTTAATGCGCGCGTCACGATAGAAGCGCTCCGCCGGGTACTCTTCGACGTAGCCGTAGCCGCCCATGGTGGCGAGCAGTTCATCGGACACGAATGAGAGCATCTCCGAACCGTAGACTTTCAGGATGGAGCACTCGACCGCATACTCCTCGATGCGCCGCTGGATCTCGCGCGGCGATCGGGTTGCATGATCACCAAGCTGTTCCAGAGCAGCGTCGATCATGCCGACGGTGCGGTAGGCCATGCTCTCAGCGGCGTACAAGCGCGTGGCAGACTCGGAGATTTTTCGCTGGATCAGGCCAAAGTCTGCGATGGGCCTGCCGAAGGCTTTCCGCTCCTTGGCGTAGCGGGCCATGTGCACCAGCGCGTGACGCGCTCCGCCAATACAGGCAACTCCCAGCTTGTAGCGGCCTACGTTGAGCACGTTGAACGCGATGTGGTGTCCCTTGCCGGACTCGCCGAGCAGGTTTGACGCGGGAACCTTGCAGTCCTGCAACACCAGCGGGCAGGTAGAAGAGCCGCGAATGCCCAGCTTGTGCTCCTCAGCGCCAACGGTCAGTCCGGGGGTATCGCGCTCGATCAGGAAGGCCGAGAACTTCTCGCCGTCAATCTTCGCAAAAACCGTGTACAGCCCCGCGATGCCGCAGTTGGTGATCCACATCTTCTCGCCGTTGAGCGTGTAGGTGCTGCCGTCGGGGGACAGTGTCGCACGGGTGCGGACGTTCATGGCGTCGGAGCCGGAAGTTGCCTCCGACAGGCCGTATGCCCCGATCCACTCACCACTGGCGAGTTTGGGCAGGTAGCGCTTTTTCTGCTCCTCAGTTCCATACCAGACCAGGGGCAGTGTGGCGATGCCGGTGTGCGCCCCGAAAGCCGTTGAGAAGCTTGCCTGCACGGAGAGATGGTCCGCGATGATGGCGGAAGTAATCTTGTCAAGCCCGAGGCCGCCGTACTCTTCAGGGATGTCGACCGAGGTGAACCCCAACTCCGCTGCCTTGCGCAGCAGTCCGGCCAGTACGCCGGGCTTTTTGGCATCGATGTCGGTCGAGGCGGGCAGAACCTCGTCGCGGGCAAACTGTGCCGCTGTGGATGCCATTTGCCGCTGTTCCTCGTTCAGGTCTTCCGGAGTGAAGACCTCGCCAGGTGTTCGTGTCTCAATAAGAAAGCTACCGCCCTTGGCGGCAAGAACAGGAGAAACGGCTGTCGTAGACATGGACTTCTCCAACTGTATGGAAACATTACGCTAACCGGGGCAGTCGAGCAACCGGCAAGACGTGAAAAACAATCGAACGCTTATGCGGATAAGATGCCAGATTGGCTGAATCGACATACGTAAGGGCTGGATTTTCTATTCGAGTCCGGCTGGGGACATGGCGGCATTGGGTCACGCAGCCTCAGTCCCGGCTATCGCATACAATTGGACTTATCCCGTCCCTGGAGGATCGCACTGTTCGCCGAGCTCAAACTGATCTCCAGCCTGGTCTTCGGGCTGCCTGCGCAAGCCGCCTTTTTCCTTGCCGGCGGCCAACAGAACAGCTTCCGCCACCAGATGAAGATACTGCTCAGCGACCCGTTCTCCACGGTGCGCCACTACTGGAATTGGTTTGACGCGGCGCTGCTGATTCCCTACTTCCTAGTGATGATCGTGCTTGCGATGTACGGCGTGCACCGCTACACACTCTGCTACCTCTACTTCAAACACCGCAAGAACTACAACCCCAATCCGATTAAGTACTTCGAGGAACTACCCCGGGTCACGATTCAGCTGCCCATCTTCAACGAGCAGTTCGTCATCGACCGCCTCATTGAAGCCGTCTGCGCCATCGACTACCCCCAGAACAAGCTCGAAATCCAGGTCCTCGACGATTCGACGGACGAGACGACCGAGGTCGCTGCAGGCATCGTGGCGCGCTATGCCGCGCTCGGCCACCCCATCGTCTATATCCATCGCGCCAATCGATATGGCTACAAGGCAGGAGCGCTGGACGCGGGTCTGAAAGTCGCGAGCGGCGAGTTCATCGCAATTTTCGACGCCGATTTTGTCCCGCCTCCCGATTGGCTGATGAAGGTGATCCACCACTTCGGCGAACCCGACGTGGGCATGGTGCAGACTCGCTGGACCCACCTCAATCGCGACTACAGCCTGCTCACCCGCATCGAGGCCATCCTGCTCGATGGCCACTTCATTCTCGAGCACGGCGCGCGAGTGCGCTCAGGCGACTTCTTCAACTTCAACGGAACCGCGGGCATGTGGCGGCGGAAGGCGATCTCTGACGGCGGCGGCTGGCAGCACGACACCCTTACCGAAGACACCGACCTCAGTTATCGCTCGCAGATAGCGGGCTGGCGTTTCAAATACCTGCCCGAAGTGGAGTGCCCTTCCGAGCTGCCCATCGAGATGACCGCCTTCAAAACGCAGCAGGCGCGATGGGCCAAAGGACTGATCCAGACTTCGATCAAGATGCTGCCGCGCATCTTCAAGTCCGATGTGCCGCGCCGCATCAAGATTGAGGCCGTGTACCACCTCACCGCGAACCTGAGCTATCCCCTCATGATCATCATGACCGCACTGCTGATTCCGGCTATGATCGTTCGCTTTTACCAGGGCTGGTTCCAGATGCTGCTCATCGATTTCCCGCTATTTACAGCTTCTTCGGCATCGATTGCCGTGTTTTATCTGGCCAGCCAGCGCGAGATCTATCCAAAGACCTGGAAGCGGACATTCCTTTATCTTCCCTTTCTGATGGCGCTGGGCATCGGCCTCACCGTCACGAATTCGAAAGCGGTGATGGAAGCGCTGTTCGGCATCAAGAGCGCTTTCGTGCGAACGCCAAAATATCGTGTGGCACAAAAAGGAGAGAAGTCGCAGGCTGCGAAGTATCGCAAGCGCCTGAAGCTTGCGCCGTGGATCGAGCTGATGATTGGCTGCTACTTCCTGCTGGCCATCATCTACACCTTCACGAACCACAACTACTTCACCGCACCTTTCCTGATTTTGTTTGTGATCGGCTACTGGTACACGGGGCTAATGAGCCTGCTGCAGGGTCGGTTTGAGCGTTGGCGCGGCGGCACCGCAGCGAACACCGACGAGTCGAGCCCGAAGCCGTTCCCGGTCGGCGTTTAGCGGCACAGTTCGCAAGTCGCAACCAACCCGGCGTACACTTCGTCAACCTTATTAAGCCCTGTTGATTCCCATTTCCGTGCCAGGCCAAAGTCGAGGTCGAATGTCGAGCCATCATCGTGCAGGATGCGCGCGTTCTCTCTGTGCATGCGCCTTGATTTTCGCCTTCTTCCTCGCGGCTCTTCCTTCGCCTGGAGTGGGACAACAGAGCGTCGCCCCCGTCGAATTGCACATAGGCATCATCCTCACGCGCACGGCCGAACAAGCATCCGGCGTTTTGAAGAAGCTAATTGCCGGTTGGGACTTCGGTGTCCTCGCCCGAGAGAACTCGATTGACCCAAGCGCGGACCAGGGCGGCTACCTTGGCCGTCTGCGGCCTGAAGACCTCCGCCTTGAGTTACGCGATGCATTGATGGGCGTCAAGCCCGGACAATACTCCGCGGTCGTCAAAACACCCACGGGATTTGCGGTTCTCACCGTGTTTGCTTCCGCTCCCGCGTGGCAGGCTGTCGATCGCAGACTCGCTGAGTCCCTGCACGAGATCGGGATGGTTCCGGCGGGCCTCGATCTGTCTGGGATTTCGGAAGCCGATGCGCTTTTCCGGGCCGCGCAAAAACCCGAAAACTGGAATCGCGATCTTCGCGAAATCTGCGAGATCCGCAAGCAATCGTATGCCGCGGGTGTGACCAGCCTGCAGGCGCGATTGACAGCGACTGAAAGCCCTGAAAACAGCAACACACAACTCGACTTACTTCGCGCGCACGTGGCTCTGGGCCAGCTTTACACCTACATGGGAGAGATGCCCCATGCCATCGAGCAATTCGAATCCGCGCTTTCCATTGCACAGGCGAGCTTTCCCGACGGCGTGCCGATTCTCGAAGAGACCCTTGGCGATGCCTGGCTCCAGCTATCGCAAATGGAGAATGGTGCATTCCACAGCAAGGGAGACCTCGACATCTTTCCGCCGCTGCATCCCGGAGCGCATTTCGACAAGCAGGATGAGTCGCAGCGTGCGGTCGATTACCTGCACAAATATCTGCAAAGCAATCCGGACAACTACCAAGCGAAGTGGCTCCTGAATGTCGCGTACTTCACGCTGGGAAAATATCCCGATGGCGTGCCGGCAGCGGAACTCATTTCTCCCACAGCATTCGCGTCAGTCCAGGATATTGGCCGCTTCAAAGATATTGCGCACGCAACCGGTCTCGATGCGTTCATGGGAGCTGGAGGGCTGGTAGTGGACGACTTCGAGAACAACGGGCTTCTCGATGTCGTGGTCAGCAGCCAGGACGTATGCCAGCCGATGCAATACTTCCACAACAATGGCGACGGCACATTCTCCGATCGCTCGGCGCAGGCAGGCCTCTCCGATCAGCTCGGCGGCCTGAATATTGTGGCCGCCGACTACAACAACGATGGTTGCATCGACCTCCTAGTCCTGCGCGGTGGCTGGGAGTTCGGCATGCGTAAGTCGCTGCTGCGAAATAACTGCAACGGAACGTTTACCGATGTGACCGACGAAAGTGGTCTGGGTAAATCCGTCACCCAAACGCAATCCGCAGTGTGGGCCGACATCGACAATGATGGCAACCTCGACCTTTTCATCGCGAACGAGAATTCCCCGTCGCAACTCTATCGCAACCGTGGCGACGGTACCTTTGAGGACATCTCGCATGAGGCCGGCGTTGATCAAACCGCATTCAGCAAGGCCGTTACCGCCGCTGATTATGACAACGACGGCTTCGTCGACTTTTATGTGTCCAACTTCGATGGCGCGAATTTTCTTTATCGCAACAATGGCGATCGCACGTTCAACGAAATCGCCACGCAAGCCGGAGTGCGCGAACCGCTGTTCAGCTTTTCGACCTGGTTCTTTGATTACGATAACGATGGCTGGCCTGACCTGCTGGTGACGGGCTATCCATGGTCCGTCGACGAAATTATGCGGGGGTATCTCCATCAACCCGTCCGATCAGAGACCATGAAGCTCTACCGAAACCTCCACAACGGCACATTTGAAGATGTGACTGCAAAAGTCGGTCTCGATCGGGTCTTCATGCCCATGGGAACAAACTTCGGCGACGCAGATAACGACGGCTTTCTCGACATGTACCTTGGTATGGGCAATCCGTCGCTCGGCTCCCAGACGCCTCATGAACTGCTGAGAAACGAGGAAGGCAAGCGGTTCGTCGATATCACCACGTCTTCTGGCACGGGCGAATTGCATAAAGGCCATGGCATCGCGTTCGCAGATCTGCGCCGCAATGGACAGGAAGACATCATCAGCCAAAACGGCGGCGCCATTCCCGCCGAGAAACACAGCCTGCGCCTCTTTCAGAACCCCGGCAATCGCAATGACTGGATCAACGTGCGCCTGATCGGCACCAAATCCAATCGCACCGCCATTGGCGCAAAAATCCAGCTGACGGTGCAGAATGGAGATGGATCTGCGCGCTCCATCTGGCGCACTGTGGGAGAGACCAGTTCCTTCGGAGGCAATCCGACAGAGCAGCATATTGGGCTTGGGCTTGATGCGAAGATCGTCGCCCTCGACATCTTCTGGCCGGCCAGTGGAACACACCAGCACTTCGCGCATGCCGACAAAAACGCGTTTATCGAGATCAAGGAGTTCGACAACAGATTTACCAGGCTCGAGCGGAAACCTGTTCGCATGGGCGAAAATCAGAATGAAGAACGTACGCAACCCGCTCACTGATTTGATGAACCGTACTGGCCCCATCGTCGCGATTATTCTTCTGTGCACAGCGCTTGCGTCAGCGCAGGAACACGCGGCAAAAGGACTCGTGCTCGAAGTCGATCAATCGCGTCACCGCATTGTCGTATCGTGCGACCCGATCCCCGGCTACGTGGATGCGATGGATATGGCCTTCCGCGTGGAGGCGGCCGGGCAACTCGATGCGCTGAAGCCGGGAGCGATCATCCGCTTCACCATTGTGGAGCGCGGCTCCGCTCCGGAGGCGAAGAACATCCAGCCGGTTGCCAACTTCGAATCGGAGCCTGCAGCGGCCGGCGCTTTGAGCGCTCTGAACTCCGCTGTCGATTCATCCTTACCTACGCCTGCCGTGGCGATCGGTCAAGCTGTTCCCGACTTTACGCTGACCGATCAGGCGGGCAGTGCAGTAAGGCTCTCGAAGCTGCGCGGAAAAGTCGTCGCCCTCACCTTCGGCTACTCCCGGTGCCCGAATCCCAACTACTGTCTTCGCCTCTCAAGGAATCTGGCGCAAGTGGAAAAACGATTCCATGATCGTGCCGGCCGCGATCTTGTCTTGCTCACCATTGCCATCGATCCAGAATACGACCAGGGGCCGGCGCTGGCTCGCTACGCTGAAAGCTTTGGCGCGGATGCGAAGAACTGGCACTTTCTCACCGGCTCTGTGCAGGAGATTCATCAGGTTGCCGGAATGTTTGGCATGAATTTCTGGAATTCGGAAGGCCTGCTGACTCACACGCTGCACACCATCCTCATCGATCGCGAGGGCCGACTCGCCGCGAATATCGACGGCAACCAATTCTCCGCGCAGCAGTTGGGTGATTTGGTGAAAGCCGTAATGAACCGCCCCACATAGCCTCCGTCCACGCATCCAGCCTCCGCAAAGGCCGTCCCAGCGCTCTCCGATACAATATCGATAAGCGCCTGGCGTCCTGGATAAGGTTTCGCGACTCGAATCCCAGGACCTCCAGGCGCATCAGAGCATTATGCTAGCCAAAAACCTGCCGGAAGCCCTCACGTTTGATGATGTCCTGCTTATCCCTGCGTACAGCGAAGTGGTTCCCGCGCAGGTGAGCACGCAAACGCAGCTCACGCGTGATATCACGCTGAATACGCCGCTGCTCTCTTCGGCTATGGACACCGTGACCGAGTCGCGCATGGCCATCGCGATGGCGCAGCAGGGCGGTATTGGCATTGTGCACCGCAATCTAACCATAGACGCGCAGGCAGGTGAGATCGACAAGGTGAAGCGCTCTGAGAGCGGAATGATTGTCGATCCTGTGACCATCGGGCCTGATCAGCAGATTGCCGACGCGCTGGAAGTGATGCGGCGCTACAAAATTTCCGGCGTACCCGTGACGAAGGGCAGCAAGCTCGTTGGCATTCTCACCAACCGCGATCTCCGCTTTGAGACACGCACCGACGTGCCCATCGGCGACGTGATGACCAAGGAGAACCTGATTACGGTTGCGGTAGGCACTACGCTTGAAGAGGCAGAGCTGATTCTCCACAAGCATCGCGTAGAGAAGCTGCTTGTGGTCGATGATCAGTACAACCTCAAAGGCCTGATCACGGTCAAGGACATCCAGAAAAAACTGAAATATCCCAATGCCAGCAAGGATGAAAAGGGCCGTCTGCGCGTTGGCGGAGCCATCGGCGCCACCGGTGATTTTCTGGAGCGAGCAGAAGAACTGGTCAAGGCTCGCGTTGATGCTCTCGCCATCGATTCAGCTCACGGACATTCATCGCGTGTTCTTGATGCTGTGCGCGAGGTGAAGAAGCGTTTCCCCGGTGTTGCTCTTCTGGCGGGTAACGTCGCGACCTATGAGGGTGCTCTTGCCCTCATGAATGCAGGCGCAGACGCCATCAAGGTTGGCATTGGCCCGGGTTCCATTTGCACCACGCGCATGGTTACCGGTGCGGGCATGCCGCAGATTACCGCCATCGCCGAGGCATCTCGAGCGGCGCGGGAACGAGGTATTCCGGTGATCGCCGATGGTGGCATCAAGTACTCAGGGGAAGTCACGAAGGCCATCGCTGCGGGAGCAAGTTCCGTAATGATTGGATCGCTCTTTGCCGGCGTCGACGAGAGCCCGGGCGAAACCATTCTCTACCAGGGGCGCAGTTTCAAGAGCTATCGCGGCATGGGATCGTTGACGGCGATGAGCCAGGGATCGGGCGAACGATACTTCCAGAGTGCTGAGGATCTTGCCAAGGAGATTGACACGGAAGGCGTTGTCCAGCGCGAGCGCAACGGACAAAACCGCCTCGCAAAGTTCGTTCCCGAAGGCATTGAAGGGCGCGTGCCCTATCGCGGGCCGCTTGAAGCAATGGTCTATCAGCTCGTCGGCGGCCTTCGCTCCGGCATGGGTTACCTCGGCTGCTCCACGGTCGCCGAGTTGCAGCAGAACGCGCAGTTTGTGCGCATCTCCAATGCGGGCCTGCGCGAGAGCCACGTGCACGACGTGATTATCACCCGCGAGGCGCCCAATTACCACGTTGAATAAGACCGCCCACGCGACAAAGCGAAGACCGACACGCTTCTGGATAAGTGCGTGGTGGCCGGTGGCCCTCGGAATCTGCGTGATCGCGCTTGAGTCAACTGCAACCTTCGGGGCTGATCACACCAGCGGTCCCCTGCGTTGGGTATGGGAACACATCTTCGGTCAAGTCACCAACCAGCGATGGGAGATTCTGCATCACTACATTCGCAAAAGTGGCCACTTTGTTGGCTACGGAACCATGGGCCTCTTATGGCTGCGCGCATGGTGGATGAGCCTGCCGCGTGCCGGCTTCCTGCTCGATGCCACGCTCGCGCTGCTCGGCACGGCCCTGGTCGCCAGCGCCGACGAGTTCCATCAATCCTTTCTGCCCAATCGCACCGGCGTGCCGTCGGATGTTTTGCTGGACTGCTGCGGCGCTATCGTCCTGACCCTCCTCGTTTATATCTTCGTGCGTCTGAGATGGCCTAAACGGCTCGCAAAGGCGGCATAGTCCGTAGCGACTGTCTCGACGCCCTGATACACTGCCGATGTGAAATTGCGGCCAACCTTGATTTTCTGCTGTGCGGCTGTCGCCGTCCTTATCGCATCTCCGGCTGACGCGGCGCAAGGCGACAGGCTCCGCTCGCCGTGGGACGGTCGCAAAATCCAGCAGACTGACGCGCCGTACAACTGCCCTGCCGCTCCACCTTTTGCTACGACCATCGAGATTGGTTCCTACTACATCGATACGCATGCTTCCGTCGCCGACCCGCAAAAGCTGGCAGCGTTTCAAAAGGCATCGGAAGATTCCACGCACCTCAGCCAATGGGTCGCCCTCGCAGCCGATGCATACCTTTACAAAGGCAGCCGCCCCGCTGCCACTTGTGTCTACTCACTGCTCGATGCCGCCACCAAGGCTGACGCATGGGATGGCAAGATGCCAGGCTTCCAAGGGGTGTACGTGCAAAATTGGCTGCTCAGTGCGGTCGCGATGTCGTATCTCAAAGTCCGTGAGAGCGGCGCCGGAACGCCGCAGCAGGAAACCTCCATTCAAATGTGGTTTGGGAAGCTTGCTATGCGCGTGCGAAATTTCTTCGATGAGGAGGTGCGGCGCAATGGTCCTGAGAGGGAGAATAATCATCTCTACTGGGCTGGCCTGGCTGCTGCAGCGGCGGGAATTGCGGAGAATAATGCGGACGATTTTCATTGGGGAATGGTGGCTTACCAAATGGGAGTCGAACTAATTCAGCCGGATGGCGCTCTAGCCGCGGAGATGGACCGCGGCCAGATGGCATTGCACTACAACCTGTATGCGCTTGCACCACTCGTGATGTTGGCTGAGTTGGGCGAGGCGAACGGACTGGATTTGTACGCCGAGGAGAATGGCGCAATTCACCGGTTGGTCAACTTTTGCCTCGCGGGTCTTGAAGATCCGACGATTCTCGAAAAGCGCACCGGTGTGAAGCAGATTGTCTCGCTGCCTTACGCCGGCGGCGACATCGGCTGGGCCGTGCCGTACGTGCGCCGTTTTCCCAACGCGAAACTTTCCGACCTTGTCGCCAAAGCACCATGGGTGCGCTACACAACATGGGGCGGAGCCCCGCCAGAGTAATTTCGCGAATCCAAGTTCGCGAGTGCAGGATTGTATGAGCCAACAGGGACAAATTCGCATCGGTATCGCTGGATGGCGCTACGACGAATGGCGAGGAACCTTCTACCCGGAGGATCTTGCGCAGAAGCGCGAACTCGAGTACGCCTCACGCCAACTCAATTCCATCGAGCTGAACGGGACCTTCTACTCGACACAGCGGCCGCAAAGCTTTCTGCAATGGAGCAAGGACACACCGGACGACTTTGTCTTCTCCATCAAGGGCTCGCAATTCATCACGCATGTCCGCAAGATTGAGAATGTCGAAACTGCTCTGGCGAACTTCCTGGCGCAAGGGCTGCTGCGACTCGGGAAAAAGCTGGGACCGATCCTGTGGCAATTTCCGCCGAACTTCTCGATTGACTTGCAGCGACTCGAGGCTTTCTTCAAACTTCTGCCGCGAACACAAAAGCAAGCAGCAGTCTACGCACGGCAGCGCGATGAATGGATGGCAAGCCGTTCGTGGCTGGAAGTCGAAGAAGACCTGCCGCTTCATCACGCCGTTGAAACCCGGCACAAAAGCTTCGCGGTTTCCGAATACGTCTCGCTGCTTCGCGAGAACAATGTTGCTCTTGTGGTCGCCGACACCGTGAAGCTGGCGGTGATGATGGACGTGACTGCGGACATTGTCTATTGCCGTCTGCATGGAAGCGAGAAACTCTACCCCAACGGCTACACCAGGGAAGCGATCGACGTATGGGCTCGCAGAGTGATCGCGTGGTCGCGCGGAGAAGAAGTGACCGATGGCACAAGAATCCATTCCGATCCGAGTCCAAAACGGGACGCGCGCGATGTCTTTGTTTACTTCGACGATGATGTTAAAGTTCGCGCTCCATTCGATGCGATGAGCCTTAGCAAGCGAATTGCAGAAATTACTGGTACCGCTGAATCCGAGAGCAAATGAGAAGGGCGTCCGGAGATGCGGACGCCCCTCGGCCAGATGAGAAGCCGTTAAATCATGGCCGATCATTGGGAACCCACTCGCCGGCTGCGGTCTGAACCAGCCGCCGCGTACTAACGAAGATAACGTCCGAATTAGGGGCCGTTAGCTTGAAATCCGGTTGATGCAGAACCCATACACGGTTTGAGCGGGAAACTGGCGCGCCGGTCACAAATTCCCATGAATGACCGCCCTCCTGGAAGGAGATGCGGCTGAGGAAAACATCCGCCGCCACAGCGTCCTTCATTGGCAGAAGCGAAACCAGAAAACTGCCCTGTCCCGGAATGTACATCCACACTGCCATGTTCGGATCATCGGTGCTGAAGATTCCACTGAGAGTACCTGCGAGATCGCCCACAACGCTCTTGTCTTTCAGCAGGAGAGGGCTTGCAAATCGAAGTTCACCCGGTCCGGGACTCATGTCCTGTCCGTGCAAATTCATTAGGATCGGCATGTGATCCATCCACTCGCCCGTCAGCGTGAGGGAGCCCACATCAGGCACTTTGACCTTCAGCGGCTCGCCCGGCTCGAAAGACACCTCCGTTACCTTCGTGGCGGGATCCGCGTCTTGCGTAAATGAGGAGAGATTCTCCCCTTTGGCATAGGTGCGTGTACGAATCGCGAGCAGGACCCGATCGCCGTCGCGCGAAAGTAGCCTGACACGATACGCGAGGTTTTGCGACCCGATCGTTCCGTACCAGTCGCAGACAGCTTGGTTTTTGTCCAGCGTTGACAAGGGGCAGTCCATGAGAGCACCGCTCGATCCCGTCGTACTCAAGAGGACAATAGTACCGTTGGAATTCGCGCCAACCTTTACAACGGCGAGGGTGCAACCGAGGGCAACGATGCCGGCGATCATGGCGGCGAATGCGAGACGTGGAATACGCATGGTTCCCCATCCTTTCTGGAGGAATGCGGTGAGCGGGTTTTGCGGGCGCGTCCAGGTGCGGTCCGGAACGGGCGCAGGCTGTTCAAGGCTGGCGGCGCCGCGCAACTCAACGCCGAGATTGAGATAGTCGCGCAGACGGGCTTGGCATGCAGGACAGGTGCCTATGTGCTTGGCCGCCGTAGGCGGGATGATTTCGCCGTCGCAGAGAGCGGAGACAAATTCGGCGGCATCAGTGCAGATCATGGGGAACTCCTTGAGGCGCGCTGTGCCAGACGGCGCGCAGGGCTTCGCGCGCAGCGAAGAGGCGCGAACGGACCGTGCCGATGGGGATGTCTAGAATAACCGCGAGTTCGGCGTACGATTGGCCTTCTACCTCGCGCAGCCAGAGCAAGCTGCGTTGCTCTGCGGGCAATTGGCGGAGGAGATCGGTCATAACCGAGGACGCCTCGGCGCGGCCGGGAGCTGCGTTTTCGAATTCGAGCGAGTCGGTGGGTTTCTGTTTTCGCCACCACTCCGCAGCTTGTTTGCGCGCGATGCCGTAGAGCCATGCGCGCAGAGTGCCGCGATCCGGGTCGAAGCCCTGGGGTCGGCGCCAGATGTGGGTATAGGTGTCTTGCATGACGTCCTCGGCCGCTTGCGGGCTGGCGAGCAGGTGGCGGAGGAAGCTATGCAGCCGCGGGGCCGTTTCGCGATACCAGGCGTCAAAGGCCTGGGCGTCCTCGGCGGTGATCTTCTTCCAGAGTTCCCGTTCGTCGAGCAAGTGCGGTCTCCGATCTGTACTTCGGGCGCGGGACGGAAAAGGTTCGGGATGCCGAAGGAATTCTCGCAGAAAAAGGAAGGCGCATCACCCGGAGTGGGCGATGCGCCGTTGATCTAGTGTGGTGGGTCGAAAAGCAGATTCTTCGCTCACCACCCCCAAACTGAACGACGTTTGGGGCCCCGTTCTCTCAGAATGACACGAGACAGTAAACGAGAAGAATTTCAGACTTAGCACACTCGTTGGAAGGGTAGAGCCAGCAGCGAGTGAGGCTACGCGGCTTCTTCGCCGCCCTTTTCTTCGTCCTTCTTGCTCTCTTCAAGCTGCTTTTCGAGTTCGGCGCGCTTCTTGGCCTTGACTTCGTCGCGCTTCTGACGCTTCTCGTCGAGTTGCTTTTCGGCGCCCAGCAGTTCGATGAACGCCTTCTCGGCGCCGTCGCCCTTCTGGAAACCGGTGCGGACAATGCGCAGATAGCCGCCCTGACGATCGCCGTAGCGCGGAGCCACGGTGTCAAACAGCCGCTCGACTGCCTTGTCGGTCATGAGAAAGCTGAGCGCCTGGCGCCGCGAGTGCACGTCGCCCTTCTTGCCCAGGGTGATCATCTTTTCCACGTGCGGACGCACAGCCTTGGCCTTGGCCACGGTGGTCTCCACGCGGTCTTCCACGATGACGGACGTGACCAGGTTGCGCAGCAGCGCGCGACGGTGGCTGGTGTTGCGTCCGAGTTTGAATCCTGCATTGCGATGGCGCATGGTGAAACTCTCTTTCGGAATTTTCTATTGTGCTCTCCCACCCTTGGCACAAAATGCGTGCCAAGGATGGGGCACCCAGTTCTTTGCGAGACTAGAAGTTCTCGGTCTCGGTGGGCAGCTGGAGATCGACCGAATCCAGCGGCTCATCCTCGTCGTCGAAGTGGCTGTAGTTGGCAGCCAATGCTGTCGCCGGAGGAATGCTGGTCGGTCCGGGAACGGCGTTGCCGCTCTCGTCGATCTTCATACCCAGGGAAAGGCCCATCTGCGCGAGAATTTCCTTGATCTCGTTGAGACTCTTGCGGCCAAAGTTCTTGGTCTTCAGCATCTCGGCTTCGGTCTTCTGCACGAGCTCGCCGATGGTCTGAATGTTTGCGTTCTTGAGGCAGTTGTAGCTGCGGACCGACAGTTCCAGCTCTTCAACCGAGCGATTCAGGTTGTCGTTGCGCAGCATCACGCGGCCTTCTTCGCTGCGCGACTCAGCTTCGATTTCTTCTTCGAAGTTGATGAAGATGTTCATATGGTCTTTCAGGAGTTTCGCAGCCAGACCGACAGCATCGGCGGGTAGAACCGCGCCATTCGTCCACACCTCGAGCGTGAGCTTGTCGTAGTCGGTGATCTGACCCAGACGGGCTGCTTCGACCACGTAGTTCACGCGGCGCACAGGTGAGTGGACGGAATCCACCGGAATGAAGCCCAGGCCGAGATCGGCGTCGAAGTTCTTGTCGGCAGAGATGTACCCGCGACCACGCTTCAGGCGCATTTCCATCTCGAGCCGGCCGCCTTCAGAAACCGTGGCGATGTACACGTTCTTATCCAGAATTTCCACTTCACCGTCGGCCTCGATCATGCCGCTGGTGATCACACCGGGCTGGTCGGCGCGCAGGTACAGCGCCTTGGGACCGTCGCCCACGAGCTTGAATGGAATCTGTTTGAGATTCAGGATGATGTCGGTCGCGTCTTCCACAACGCCCGCGATCGACTGGAACTCGTGTAACACGCCTTCGATGCGAACTGCTGTAACTGCGGCGCCCTCGATGGAGCTAAGCAGGGTGCGGCGCAGGGCATTGCCGATGGTTGTGCCAAATCCACGCTCAAAGGGCTGGGCGCTGAACTTGCCAAATGTTTCGCTGAGCGACTCGGCATCGACTGCCAGGCGCTTCGGTTTTTGGAATCCTCTCCAAAGCATATGTTGATCTCTTTTCCCGCACGGCAGGTACGTCGCGATGCATTTTGCGGCGGCCGCGCAAGTTCTCCTTTGCGTTAAGTTCTTAGTTCGCAGTTCAGAGTTCTTAGTTATGGCCGGTTTGCGGATTGCTCCACCGGCCCACAACTGTGAACTACGAACTGTAAACTGCTTTGTTACTTCGAGTACAACTCGACGATCAGCTGTTCGTTGATCGGGAGGTTTACATCCTTGCGTTTGGGCAGGCTCAACACGCGCCCAGACATGTTTTCGAAATTCGCTTCGAGCCACACCGGCACCGGGTTCTGCGCAGCATACTGCGTGCCCTGCTCGATGATGATCAGCTTTTTCGCGGACTCGCGAATTGCAATCTCGTCGCCCACGTTCACCTGGAACGAAGGAATGTTGACCTTGCGGCCGTTGACTGAAACGTGGCCGTGGCGAACAACCTGGCGAGCCTGGCGGCGCGAAATTGCAAACCCGAGACGGAAAGCCACGTTGTCCAGACGCCGCTCGAGTTGCTGAATCAGCAGTTCGCCGGTGACGCCCTGGGCGCGGTTGGCCTTCTCGTAGTACTCGCGGAACTGGCCCTCGAGCGTGAAATACATACGCTTGGCCTTCTGCTTTTCGTGCAACTGCAGGCCGTAGCCTACAATCTTGGCCTTGCGGTCCTTCCCATGTTGTCCGGGAGGAAAGTTGCGCTTCTCAATCGGGCAACGGTCCGATAAACATTTGGTGCCCTTCAAGAAGAGCTTGGTGCCTTCGCGACGGCAAAGGCGGCAGACTGCTCCGGTATAACGAGCCATTTCTTCTCCTGACTTCGGATGACGGCCGGTTTACATGCGACGGTGCGCAGGTCATCCCGGCCCATGTTTAAGTTTTGAGTTCTAAGTTCGTAGTTCTTAGTTTGGGTACGAAGGCCGGCAACTTTGAACTAAGAACTACAAACTCTGAACTGCTTTTACACGCGGCGCCTTTTCGGCGGCCTGCAACCATTGTGCGGCACCGGCGTAACGTCGCGGATCGAGCGAACATCGATGCCCGCCGCCGCCAGTGCACGGATCGCCGACTCGCGGCCTGAGCCGGGACCGGCAACGCGCACGTCGACTGCCCGCAGACCGTGATCCCGCGCCATGGACGCCGCATTGGACGCAGCCTGCTGCGCCGCGAACGGCGTGCCCTTGCGCGAACCGCGGAAGCCGAGCGAACCCGAACTTTTCCAACTGAGCGTATTGCCCACCTGGTCGGTGATGGTCACGATGGTGTTGTTGAACGAGGCTTGGATGTGACAAATGCCGTACGGCACATTCTTGCGCTCGCGCTTTTTGAATTTCTTGTTCTTGCCAGCTTTGCCGGCTGCGGCCTTCTGCTCTGGTTTCGCCATTAGGTCTTCGCCGTCGCTTTCTTCTTGCCCGCCACAGTGCCCTTGCGCGGTCCCTTGCGGGTGCGGGCATTGGTGTGGGTGCGCTGTCCACGTACCGGCAACGACCGGCGATGCCGGTTGCCGCGGTAGCTCTGAATATCGATGAGGCGCTTGATGTGCATCTGGGTATCTTTGCGGAGATCGCCCTCGACATCACCTTCGTCCTCAATCACCTGGCGGATGCGGTTGACCTCTTCTTCGCCCAGGTCCTGGACTTTCTTGTTGGCCTCAACGTTGGCCTTCTCCAGGATCTTCAGCGATCGGGGATTGCCGATGCCGTAGATGTATGTGAGCGCGATCCGAGCCTGCTTGTTGCGGGGCAGATCGACGCCAGCAATACGTGCCATTCTGAATCCTTTGCTACTTCGGTTTGTGCCTCCGGCCTTAACCGGCTCGCACGGGTTATGCGTTCACTCCGGGGTTCATCGCAAGCCTTGACTCAAGCTAACTAGCCCCTGCGAAGTTCACAGTTCGTAGTTCTAAGTTCACAGTTACAACTCTTGCTATTGCGTGATTCAACTGTGAACTACGAACTCTCAACTTGGAACTGTTTTGGAGTTTCCGCCTCCTGCCAGACTCAACTAGCCCTGGCGCTGCTTGTGCTTTGCGTTTTCGCAGATCACCCGAACCACCCCACGGCGGTTGATGACCTTGCACTTCACGCAAATCTTCTTTACCGATGCACGGACCTTCATTGCTTACTGCCCTTCTCCGCGCATCCCGATCAACACGCGGTCATAAAGCCTATTTGTAGCGGTACACAATTCGCCCCCGATTCAGGTCGTACGGACTCAGTTCTACGGCTACGCGGTCACCCGGCAAAATGCGGATGAAATTTTTGCGCATTCTGCCCGAAACATGAGCCAGCACTTCATGGTTTGTTTCGAGCTTCACCTTGAACATAGCGTTGGGCAACGTTTCAACCACCGTTGCCATGACCTCAATCGCGTCTTCCTTCGACAAACTGTATCCACTTCTGGGCGCGCGCTTGCGCGCCCTTGTGTTTTGGACTGAGTCCCTCGCTTACCTACTCAGTCAGAACCTTTGCCCCGGTGTCGGTAACCGCCACCGTGTGCTCAAAATGAGCACTCATGCTTCCATCGTCCGTCACTGCCGTCCAGCCATCGCGCAATACGCGCACATTCGGCTTTCCGGCGTTCACCATGGGTTCGATCGCGATCACCATCCCGGCCCGCAATTTCATGCCAGAACCCGCTTCGCCGAAGTTCGGCACCTGCGGATCTTCGTGCATATGGCTGCCGATCCCATGGCCCACAAAATCCCGCACCACCGAGAATCCCTCGGCTTCGACCACCTTCTGCACCGCCGCGCCGATATCCCCCAGCGTCGCTCCCGGCTTCACCACCGAGATTCCCGCGTGCAGCGACTTCTCCGTCACCTGGAGCAGTCGCGCCGTATCGGGCGCAATGTTCTCGCCCACCGGCACTGTGATCGCGGCATCGCCGAAAAAGCCATCCACAATCGCGCCGCAATCCACCGAAACGATGTCTCCTTCTTTCAGGACTCGCTTCTTCGATGGGATGCCGTGCACGACCTCGTTGTTGACTGAAGTGCAGAGCACACACGGAAAACCGTGATAACCCTTGAAGGCCGGCTTGGCGCCCAGCTCGCTGATGCGCGCTTCCGCCACCTTTTCGAGATCCAAAGTAGTCGCACCCGGCTTCACCTGGCTGCGCACCAACTCCAGCACCTCGCGGACGACCTTGCCCGCGCGGCGCATTTTTTCGATCTCCTGAGACGACTTCAACACGACAGCCACTTCGCTAACCCGTCCTTCTCAAAACGCACAAACTACCGTTCGCGCACTGCGCTATTCGCGCAGCCGCTCAACGGCGGCAACAATTCCAGCCGCAATTGCGGCAATCGGCCCGTCTCCAGGCACCTCGACAAACCGCCCCAGCTCCCGGTAGTGCTCAATCACAGGCGCGGTTTGAGCAGCGTAGGCGCGCATGCGCTCTGCAAAAGCCTTCTCCGTGTCATCGGCTCGCTGGGTCAGTGCAGCCCCTTCAACGTCGCAAAAGCCAGCCCTTTGAGGCGGCTTTGAATAGACGTTGTAGATGGTCTGGCAGACTGGACAGTTCCTGCGCCCGGTAATGCGGCGCAATAACTGATTATAATCCACTTGGATACTGACGGCAACCAGCGGTAACGCCGTTGTTTGCGTCGCCAAGCGCCCATCGAGCCAATGCGCCTGCGCCAGAGTCCGCGGGAACCCGTCCAGAATGTAACCCTTGACGGTATCCGGTTGCTGCAGCCTTACAGCCACCATCTCGTTGACCAATGAGTCGGGGACCAGTTCCCCCCGGTGCATGATCTCTTTGGCTGTCTTGCCTAGCGGCGTGCCCTGAGCCACATTGGCGCGGAGCAGGTCACCGGTCGAAATCTGGGGAATCCCCCAATGTTGCACCAATTCTTTAGCCTGGGTACCTTTCCCCACGCCCGGCGCACCCAACAGGAGAATCGGTCCAGGTACGATCATCCTTGCCGACCCTCGATCTCCTTCTACTGCTGCTTCTACTGCACTTTCAACACTTGCTGCAGACGACATTACCAGGTTTTCCTTCCGCGTATACGACCGGAACGCGGGGAAAAGCCGTCATAATGGCGCATGATCAGCTGCGATTCGATCTGGTTGACAGTGTCCATAGCGACACCCACTACGATCAGCAGCGAGGTGCCGCCAAAGTAGAAATTGACCCCCAAACCGTGTGTGGCCCACGTGGGTAAGCTCTCGAAGAACCTGCCAATAAGCCAGATCTTGTCAAAACGAATGCCCGAGATGAGGAAGGTGGGCACCAGGGAAATGATGATGAGGTAGATCGCGCCGACCAGCGTGATCCGAGTGAGGATGTCGTTGATGAAGTCCGAGGTGCGCTTTCCGGGTCGGATGCCGGGAATGAAGGATCCGGATTTGCGGAAATTGTCAGCGATATCGTCCGGCTTCATCACGATCGATACGTAGAAGTAGGCAAAGAAGATAATGCCCAGCATGTACAGCAGCTCATACCAGGGATACCCTGGCTGCAGTGCCTGAATGATGGGCTGGAAGAAGCGGTTGTTCTGCACCCACTCCATCTGCCCGAACAATAGCGGGGCCGACAGAATGGAGCTGGCAAAGATGACCGGCATGACGCCGCCCGAATTCACTTTCAGGGGCAGGTGGCTCGACGAACCGCCCATCATACGCCGACCCACGATGCGCCGGGCGCTCTGGATGGGAATGCGACGCTCTGAACGTTCCACGAAGACTATGAATGCAACCACCGCGACCATCGCGACTGCCAGCAGCAGGACCGCAAAAATGGTGAAGTTCCCCCAGGCGCTGGTTTGCACCTTGGCCACCAAGTCGGCCACGCCGCGGGGCAAGCCTGCAATGATGCCGGCAAAGATCAGCAAACTCATGCCGTTGCCGATGCCGCGATCGGTAATCTGCTCACCCAGCCACATGATGAACGCCGTGCCGGTTGTCAAGGTCAGCACGGTCATCAGGCTGAAGCCGATTCCGGGGTGCAGCACCAATCCCTGCTTGGTAAGAATGGCTGCAATTCCGATCGATTGCAGGGCTCCCAGAACGATGGTCATGTAGCGCGTCCACTGGGTGATCTTGCGACGGCCCAGTTCGCCTTCCTTCTGGATGCGCGCCAGTGGTTCATACACCACGGTCAGCAACTGAAAGATGATCGACGCGGTGATGTATGGCATGATGCCTAGCGCGAAGATGGTCATTCGGCGCAGGTTACCGCCGCCGAACAGGTCCATCAGACCCAGCGCCGACCCACTCTGCGCGTTGAACAGGAGCTCAAGCTGGTGCGTATTCACGCCGGGTGTGGGGATAAACGCACCCAGGCGGTACACAGCGAGAATGCCCAATGTAAACAGAACCCGCTTGCGCAGGTCAGGAATCCGGAAGATATTCAGAAACTTCTCAAGCATGTGTGGTTTTCCGCTTCAGGCGATGTCGCCGCTCGAATCTTGCCAAAATCCAGTGTAAGCGCGAACGTCGCCACATGTCCCTGAATTCCGCCGGATGCTTTCGATCTTGGCAGCCGGGAAACCAGCTTGGCGGTGTTCGCGGACACATTGGGTGCCCCGGATCTCAATCCTGAGACCCGGGTTGGGTGTCCTTACGCTGCCGCCGGCGCTCCCGCCACTACGGCCTTGCCGCCAGCCTTTTCGATCTTCTCGATGGCCGACTTGGAGAATTTGTGCGCATGGATTGTAATAGCCGCGGTCAACTCGCCCGAACCCAGCACCTTGATCAGAGCCTTCTTGCTCGAAACCAGGCCCAGCTTCTTGTAGTCGTCCAGCCCGATTTCCTTGACGGAGAGCTCGGCGAAGCGATCAAGGTTCACCACGCTGTACTCGGTGCGGAAGATGTTGGTGAAGCCACGCTTTGGAAGCCGGCGGTGCAGCGGCATCTGGCCGCCCTCAAAACCGCGCATCAGGCTGAAGCCCGAACGCGAACCCTGGCCCTTGTGACCGCGAGCTGAGGTTTTGCCCATGCCGGATCCCATGCCCCGGCCCACACGCTTGCGCCCGGTATTTGCCTTCTTGGGCGCGCGCAAATTCGAAAGATTCTTTGCCATGATTTTCCTCGCTATAGCGCCGGTGAAATTGAGTTTCACCGACTCGCGTTCTGATTCAGTGGACAATGTTCAGTGAGCAGTGGTCAGTTCTTGACGGTCACTGTGCACTGTTCACTATTCACTGTGCACTAATTTTCTAAAATCCTTACCAGATGCGGAATAGTCTTCACCATACCGCGTATCGATTCATTGTCCACGCGTTCGACGATCTGGTTGAGGCGCGTAAAGCCCAAGCCCTTGACCACCAGTTTGTGCTTCATTGGCGTAGAGTTCTTTGACCGGTAGTACTGAATGCGAATCTTCTTGGTCTCAGCCATGATTAAAGCTCCTCAACCTGCTTGCCGCGCGCCGTGGCGACATCGCTCTTGTCGCGCAGTTGTACAAGCGCATCGAACGTCGCCTTGATCACGTTGTGCGGGTTCGCCGTTCCCAGGCTCTTGGTCAGCACGTTCTGCACGCCAACCGAAGTCATCACCGCGCGCACAGCGCCGCCGGCAATCACGCCCGTTCCTTCAGGAGCCGGCTTCAGCAACACGTGGCCCGAGCCAAAACGTCCCAACACCTGGTGCGGAATCGTCGTATCGGTCAGGTTGATGCGAACCAGGTTCTTCTTGGCCGCCTCGATTCCCTTGCGAATGGCCTGGGGGACTTCCTTGGCCTTGCCTGATCCGTAACCGACCACGCCCGAAGCGGCGTCGCCCACCACAACCAGCGCGGCAAACGACATGTTCTTGCCGCCCTTCACCACCTTGGTCACGCGGTTAATGGAAACCACCTGATCCTTCAGGTTGTACTGGTTGGCATCGAGTTTCTTATTCGAAATCATCATTGCTCTCTCGTCTCTTTCAGTGGAAAGTGGATAGTGATCAGTGGTCAGACTTAGATGCTCTCACCATTTCGAAGTTTTCACTGCGCACTGTGCACTGTTTCACTGTTCACTGCTTTTAGAACTCAAGCCCTGCTTCGCGTGCTGCTTCGGCAAGAGCCTTGATGCGGCCGTGATACAGGAAGCCGCCGCGATCGAAGACCACCTTCTTGACGCCTTTTTCCTGCGCCTTCTCGGCGATCGCCTTGCCAATCTCCTTGGCAGCTGCCACGTTGCCGCCGGTCTTGGACTTCGTCGCCAGTGTCGAGGCGGACACGATAGTCACGCCCTTTTGGTCGTCAATCACCTGCGCGTAGATATGGTTCAGCGAACGGTACACATTCAACCTTGGCCGCTCACCGGTGCCTGCCAGCTTCGCGCGGATGCGCGAATGAATCCGCTGGCGAATTTCGTTTCTCTTGATCATCTTCGTCTCTTTCCTATCAGCGGAGCCGACCTTCGACCCCGTTCGGGTTGATTCAGTTCAAAGTTCTGAGTTCAGAGTTCGGAGTTATGTTCCAGCCAAATTGAAAACTGTGAACTACGAACTAAGAACTGCGAACTATTTAGCGCCTGTCTTGCCGGCCTTCTTCTTCAGCTTCTCATCCGAGTACCGCACGCCCTTGTTCTTGTATGGATCGGGCTTGCGCAGCGAACGCATATCGGCGGCAACCTGGCCTACCTTCTGCCGGTCGATGCCGGAGATGGTAAGGTGCGTTTGCTTCGGATCGATCGCAACTTCAATGCCCGTGGGCAGCGGAACTTCGATGGGGTGCGAGTAGCCCAGCGTAAACACCACCATGCCCTTGCCCTTCAACTCGGCGCGATAGCCGATGCCAACGATATCCAGTTCCTTCGTCCAGCCCTTGGTCACGCCGTGCACCGCATTGAAGACCAGGGCGCGCGTCAGTCCATGGACCGCGGCCTTGTCGTCACTTGCGCGGTTCACATGCAACGCGCCGTCCTTGGTCTCGAGCGAAATGCCGTCCGCAATCAGCGCAGACACTTTACCCTTGGGCCCTTCCACCAGGACGGTGTTGCCCTCAACCTTGTACTTCACGCCAGAGGGTAGCGGAATTACTTTCTTTCCAATACGAGACATCGATTCAATCCTTCATTTGGCTTGCGAGTCCCGAGAGCGTCTACGCTCTCGTTCCACTGCAGCCCGAAAAGCAGTTCACAGTTCCGAGTTCATAGTTCTCAGTTTCCAATTGTGCCGATATGAAACCAACTGTGAACTACGAACTGTGAACTTCGCACTGGCTTCCTACCACACTTCGCAGAGCAGCTCGCCGCCTACACCTTCGCGGCGCGCCTGGCGGCCCGTCATCACACCCTTGGGCGTGGTCATGATCGAGATGCCAAGTCCACCCTGGACGCGCTTGATCTCATCGCGGCCGATGTACACACGGCAGCCGGGACGCGAAATGCGCGCCAGGTCACGAATGGCTGCTTCCTGTCCGCCGTACTTCAGGTACACGCGGAGAATCAGTTTGCCATCCTCTTCCTGCGTCTTGTAGTTCGAAATGTAGCCCTCTTCTTTGAGAATGCGGGCAATCTCGGTCTTCAACTTGGAAGCCGGCACATCCAGCTTCTGGTGACGCGCACGGATTGCGTTCCGGATTCGCGCCAGAAAATCTGCTACTGGGTCGGTCAGACTCATTCCTTCTCCTTCATTCCCCGTTCGCTCCCGGTCTCACTTCAACAGGAGAACCAGCGGAAATGCGTGGGGCTCTCGCCCCAGTTCTAAGTTCACAGTTCGAAGTTCCCAGTTGGCCTTGAAGCTGCGAACTGTGAACTCAGAACTTCGAACTGTCTTACTACCAGCTCGACTTGACGACGCCGGGGATCTCTCCCTTGAGCGCCAGTGCCCGGAAACACAAGCGGCAAATGCCGAACTTCCGCAGGTATCCCCGCGGACGGCCGCAGAGCTTGCACCGGTTGTGCTTGCGGGAGCTGAACTTCGGCTTCCGCGCGTCCTTCACTCTCTTTGCAGTGGTTGCCATAATCCTCTATTCCCCTACGCGCCCTGCCGGAACGGCATGCCGAAGGCTTTCAGAAGCGCGCGCGCTCCGTTATCGTCCTTCGCCGTGGTAACGATTGTGATGTTCATGCCCTTCAGCTTCTCCACCTTCGAGTAATCAATCTCGGGGAAGATCAGCTGATCGCGCAGACCGAGCGTGTAATTGCCGCGCCCGTCAAAACTCTTGGTCGACACGCCGCGAAAATCGCGAACACGCGGAAGTGCCGTCGAAATCAGGCGATCGAGAAATTCATACGCCTTTTCGTTGCGCAGCGTCACCATCGCACCGATGGACATGCCGGCACGCACCTTGAAAGCGGCAATCGACTTCTTCGCCTTCGTCATCACCGGCTTCTGACCGGCAATCTGCGTCAGGTCGCCAACCAGCGGATCCAACAGCTTGGTGTTCTGCGTCGCTTCGCCCAGGCCCATGTTAATGACGACCTTCTCCAGCCTCGGAACTGCCATCATGTTCTCGATGCCCAGTTCCTTCTTGAGCGCCTGCTTGATCTCTTTGTGATACTTCTCTTTCAGCCTTGCTGCCATTTCCTTTGCTCTCTTTCTTCCGGTTTTCGGAGTAGCCACCTTAGCGACCGTGTACCGTTACGGAAGGGACTTGCCGACTGAACATTGCACCCTATGCGCTCTGCCCTGACGGTAGGGTTCCTCTTACTTCTTCGTGGGCAACTCGGTCCCACATGTCTTGCAGATCCGCTGCTTGCTGGTGCCCTCAACCTTATATCCGATGGTGGCCGTCTCGCAGTTGGAGCAGATCAGCGCCACGTTCGAAACATTGATCGGCGACTCGTGTTCCGCGATTCCGCCCTTGGTGCGCTGTCCTTGCTTGCTCGACACCGTCTTCTTCACCACGCGCACGTGTTCCACCAGCACCGTTCCTTTGTCAGGGAACACACGCAGCACGCGGCCCGACTTGCCGCGATCGGAACCCGCGAGGACCTTCACCACATCGTTACGACGAATATTCAAACTCGGCATTTCAATCTCCCAAGTTCTCAGTTTTCAGTTCTCAGTTCTCAGCAAAACCCCGCCGGAGAGACAACTGATCACTGAAGACTGACAACTTCTACACCACTTCTGGTGCTAAAGACACAATCTTCAAAAACTTCTTCTCACGCAGTTCGCGAGCTACGGGCCCGAACACGCGCGTGCCAACCGGCTCGTGCGCATCGTCAATCACCACCGCCGCGTTCTCGTCGAAGCGGATATAGGTTCCGTCACGGCGACGATGCTCCTTGCGGGTGCGGACAATGACCGCCTTCACCACTTTGCCTTTCTTCACCGTGCCATCCGGCGAAGCTTCCTTCACCGCTGCGGTTACAACGTCGCCCAGACCGGCTTTCTTGCCTAGTCCGCCGCCCAGGGGCAGAATCACCTGCAGCTTGCGCGCGCCGGAGTTATCGGCCACCGCGAGCATGGTTCTCATTTGCACAGCCATGGATTCTTCTCCTTAGAACCGCCCCGCCTACTTGGCGGCCTCTACTTCAGCGGCTGTTCCAGCCGTGTCTTCAATCTGCGCCAGCGACGAACGCCGCACAATCTCTTCGAGCGACCAGCGCTTCAGCTTGCTCAGCGGCCGGGTCTCGCGGATGCGAACCACATCGCCGAGGCGCGCCGAATTCTGCTCATCGTGCGCGTAGAACTTCTTCGAGCTCTTCACAATGCGCTTGTATTTAGGATGAGCCTTGCGCATTTCGACCTCGACCACGATGGTCTTCTGCATCTTGGTCGAAACCACGTTGCCCACTTTTTCGTTGCGCCGGCTTGCCGGCGCCTGCTTCTCTGTTGCCACCGTCATTTACCGGCTCCCTTCTTCTCTGCGCTGGCCGCTGCGCTCTTCTTGGTGCTCTTCTTCGCAGCGGTCTTGGCGGTCGCCGACTTCTTGGCGGCCTTCTTTTCTTCACCCACCGGCAAAGTCGAGACTAACTCGTGCGTCGCACCGCGAACACCCAGTTCGCGCTCACGCGAAACCGTCTTGATCTGTGCGATCTCCTTGCGCAGCTGGCGGAGCTTTTTCACTCCGTCGTTCTGCCCCATCGAGACCTGGAAGCGAAGCCGGAAAAGCTGCTCGCCGGAGGTTTTCTCCTGGTGCAACAGTTCTTCGTCGCTCAAACTACGAATCTTTGCGAGTTCCATCTCTTAATCTCCGGCGCTCTGCCCATCCTTGCGGGACCAGCGGCGCGTCTTACCCAATTCCGGCCACTCGGCCGTTGCCGACTACTCGGCTGCAGCCGACTTCTTCTCGGCCGATACTGTCTTCTCGGCGCCCGGACGCTGCACAAACTTCGTCCGCAACGGCAACTTATTCGACGCGAGGCGCATGGCTTCCTGCGCGATTTCAGGCGTTACGCCTTCCATCTCGAACAGGATCTTGCCCGGCCGCACCACCGCGACCCAGTGATCCAGCGCGCCCTTGCCCGAACCCATTCGAACTTCGGCTGGCTTCTTGGTAATCGGCTTGTCAGGGAAAAGCCGCAGCCAGATCTTGCCGCCGCGCTTGATAAAGCGGGTCATAGCGATACGGCTGGCTTCGATCTGCCGGTCGGTAATGTAGCCGCACTCCAGGACCTTCAAACCGTACTCGCCAAACGAAAGGGAGGAGCCGCGCCATGCCTTGCCGCGCCTCTTGCCCTTCTGTTGCTTCCGGAACTTAACCTTCTTTGGCATCAACATAGCGAAATCCTCAAAAACCAGGGATTAGGGAACAGGGACCAGGGAGTAGCTTCTTCCCGTCGCAATTCACATCCCGGGCACGAACTGAAATCTCAACAACCAGGTCGCAGAAATAAAGGATTGGGTTTCTTATTCCCTGGTCCCTATTCCCTAGTCCCTGCTCTTAAAACACTCCCGTACCGGCTGGCGCGGGCTGGCGACGCTTCTGCTCATAGATATCGCCGCGATAGATCCACGTCTTAACGCCGATCACGCCGTAGGTGGTGTGCGCTTCGGTAAATCCGTAATCGATATCCGCGCGCAGCGTGTGCAGCGGCAACCGGCCCTGCAGATACCATTCCGAGCGCGCGATTTCGTTGCCGTTCAAACGGCCCGACACACGTACCTTGATTCCCTTGCAGCCAAAACGCAGCGCCGAATCCACGCTCTTACGCATTGCGCGGCGGAAGCTCACGCGCTTTTCGAGCTGCAGCGCGATATTCTCCGACACCAGCTGTGCGTCTAACTCCGGCTTGTTCACCTCGATGATGTCGATGAACACTTCGCGGTTGGTGCGCTTGCCGAGCTCGGTCTTGAGCTTCTCGATCTCCGCGCCCTTGCGGCCAATGACGATACCCGGACGCGCGGTGCGGATCAGGAAGCGCAGCTTGTTGCCCGGACGCTCGATTTCTACCGAGCTCACGCCGGCAGCCTTGAGCTTTTCGCGCAGCTCAGCCTTGAGCTTCACGTCTTCAACCAGGAGCTTGTCATAGTCGCGCTCAGAGAACCAGCGCGAACGCCACGGCTTGTTCACTCCCAGCCGGAATCCATAAGGGTGGACTTTCTGTCCCATACTTTTTTCCTCAAACCTCTACTGCATTTCCAGGGTTGCAGCGCCCTTGTTCCTTTTTTGAAGGCCGTCGCTTCCTGATGGTCACGTCGACTTTCCTGTCCAGTTTCGATTTGCATCGATCCTGGAATTGGTTCGCTACTTCTTGGCCTTTTTCTTCGTTGCTGCGACCGGCTTCTTCGCCGCTGATTTTTTGGCCGTCTTCGGGGCTGCCTTCTTCGCGACCGTTTTCTTGGTCGACTTCGCCGCCGTCTCCGGCTCCTCAGCCTTGGTCACCAAATGCGAGTGTCCGCCATCGCGCTCGGCCACCGACAAAATGATGTGGGTCAACCGGCGCTGGTAGCGATACGCGCGCCCCATCGGAGCGGGACGAATTCTCTTCATGCGCGGACCGTCGTTGGCAATTGCCAATTTGACATAGAGGTTGTCGACGTCCAGATCGACGCCCTGCTCGCCCGTCACATACTTCGCGTTGTCCACGGCCGAAGTCAGAAGCTTGTGAATCACCGGAGCAATGCGCTTCTTGGTGAACTGCGCCGTCTCCAGCGCTTCCTGAACGCCCCGGCCCTTGATCAGATCCAGCACCAGCCGCGCCTTCTGCGGCGACACCCGCTGAAACCTCGCTTCGGCCCGGTATTCTTTTGTCTCGACTGCCATTGGTCTCTTCCTCAAAAATCAGCTATTAGCTTTCAGCCCTCAGCTATCAGTCTTTCCTTTTTCTCTCCGGCCTCGTGCCGCGCACAAAAGCTGAGAGCTGAGAGCTATAAGCTACTTCCCTTACCGCGGTCCCGCCGGCTTCGCCACCGCTTCCGCCGCCTTCGATCCGCCGGTGTGTCCCTTGAACGTGCGCGTCGGAGCAAACTCACCCAGCTTGTGTCCTACCATGTTCTCGGTTACGTACACCGGAACGAACTTTTTGCCGTTGTGCACGGCGATCGTGTGTCCCACAAACTCCGGGAAGATCGTCGAGCGCCGCGACCAGGTCTTCACGACCTTCTTATCGTTGGCCGCGTTGAGCACCTCAATCTTCGTTGTAAGGTGCGCATCCACAAACGGGCCTTTTTTCGTCGAACGTGCCATATACCCTCAGCTCCTCTACTTCGCCCGGCGGCTGACGATGAACGCATCGGTCCGCTTGTTGTTGCGTGTCTTGTATCCACGTGTCGGCTGGCCCCATGGGGTCACCGGATGACGGCCGCCGGAGGTCTTGCCCTCGCCGCCGCCGTGCGGGTGATCCACTGGATTCATCGTGACGCCGCGGTTGGTCGGACGGATGCCCTTCCAGCGATTGCGTCCCGCCTTACCGATCGACACATTCTCGTGATCGGTATTGCCCACCTGTCCAACTGTCGCCAGGCACTCAACCAGCACCTTGCGCGTTTCGCCGGAAGGCAGCTTCAGAAGCGCATAATCGCCTTCCTTGGCTACCAACTGCGCCTGCGCACCAGCCGAACGCGCCATCTGCGCACCCTTGCCCGGCCGCAATTCAATGGCATGCACCGTGGTGCCGGCAGGGATATTCTTGAGCGGCAACGCATTGCCAACCAGGATGTCGGCTTCGGGGCCGGAACTTACCGTTGCCCCAACCTTCAATCCCACCGGCTGCAAAATGTACCGCTTTTCGCCGTCGGCGTAGTGCACCAGAGCGATGCGCGCCGAGCGGTTCGGATCGTACTCAATGGTCGCCACCTTGCCCGGAACTCCGAACTTGTCGCGCTTGAAGTCGATCAACCGGATCTTCTGCTTGTGTCCGCCGCCATGGTGGCGAATCGTCATGTCGCCCGTATTGCGCCGTCCGCCCGTGCGTTTGCGCACTGCCAGCAGCGGCTTGTGCGGCTTGTCCGTCGTCAGGTCGTCATTGACCAGCGTGGTCTGAAAGCGCAACGTCGGCGTTATCGGTCTGTATGTCTTGATAGCCATCGTCTTATGTCCTGGAGTGCCTGCGCCTGACTTCTGCGCCGCTCTCCCCGTTTCTCCGAAGCCTCTTTATTTCACCGGCTCCGATATTCCTTCTCACCGAAGTACAACTGTGAACTTGAAACTGTTCACTGCTCTTACAGATTGCTCACGTACTCCGGCAGCTTCTCGCCGGCCTTCAGCCGAACGTAAGCCTTCTTCCAATCCGGTCGAAATCCCGCGAACTTTCCGCGACGGCGTTCTTTCCCCACCACATTCGCAGTTCGCACCGCGGCCACCTTCACCTTGAAGAGAGCCTCAACCGCCTGCTTCACTTCGATCTTCGAAGCATCCGGAGCCACGTCAAATACCAGCGTGCCCTCGGTTTCCTTTACGCTCAGGCCTTTTTCCGTAATCAACGGCCGGCGAATCACTGTATAGAGAGTCGGCATTACGCGGCCTCCGTCTGCGCAGCATTGCGCTTTGAAACGCTCTTCACGAGAGACTCCGTCAACTGCTCGATCGCGGCCTTCGAGAAGATTGCCCGCTCATACCGCAGCAGATCGTAGGGGTGCACTTCGTTGTTGAGAACCAGCTCGACACCCTTCAGATTGCGCGCACCCAGCATCAATGCCTGCGAAAGTGTTTTGCCGTTTTCGACAATCAGCGCCGTGCGCGTCACGTCCAGCTTGTCCAGCGCCTGGCGATAAAGCTTGGTCTTGCCCTCTTTGATCTCAAGGGTGTCGACCACCGTCAGCTTGCCGTCCGCAAGCTTCGAAGCGAGGGCCGAGCGCAATGCCCCCTGCAGCTTCTTGCGCGGAAATGCATAGTCATAGCTACGGGGCTGAGGTCCGTGCACAGTGTAACCATGCCGCCACAACGGCGACCGGACCGAGCCGATACGAGCGCGACCGGTGCCCTTCTGCTTCCACAGCTTCTTGCCGGAACCGGCGACTTCAGTGCGGCTCTTGGTCTTGTGCGTGCCCTGGCGCATGGAGGCGCGGTAGTGCTTCACCGCTTCCCACAGCAGAGCTTCATTCACCTGGCCATACACTGAATCGGCCAGTTCGAGCGAGCCTACCTTTTCGCCGTTCAGATTTACCACATCTACGTTTGCCATCTTCTTCTTCTTCCGCCGGACTATCCCGTCCGACTCGAAAACTCATGCGCCGTAAGGCGCGATCACCCACACCGGAGGTGCTTACTTGCGCTTTGCGGTTGCCTTCTTCGAAGCCTTCAATGGATCGACCGTGGTCGAGCCTGCGAAACCACGACGCTCGCGCGGCGGAGTCTTGGCCTTCGAAATTAGAACGTATCCTTCACGCGATCCTGGAACCGCACCTTCAACCATCAGCAAGTTCTCTTCCAGATCAATGCCGCGAATGCGAAGATTGCGCACCGTGATCTGAGCCGCGCCCATGTGTCCGGGCATGCGCTGCCCCGGAAACACGCGGGACGGAAAGCTGGATGCACCGATCGAGCCCTGCACCTGAAACATGTGTCCGTGCGACTTCGGTCCGCCGCCAAACTTGTGCCGGCGAACGACGCCAGCAAATCCGCGGCCCTTCGAAGTTCCGATCACATCCACAAATTTCGCATCCTGGAAGATATCCACCAGCACGCGGTCGCCAGCCTTGGTTTCGACTTCGCCTTCCGGGGAAGCTTCCACGTCGACTTCCTTGATCAGCTTCACGGGCGGCGCTTCGGTCTTCGCAAAGTGGCCAGCCTGCGGCTTGGTTACGTTCTTGGTCTTGATGAACTCCACCAAGCCGATTTGCGCGGCGTCATAGCCGTCCTTGGCGAGTGTCTTCAACTGCGTGATCACGCAAGGTCCAGCCTGCAACACCGTAATCGGGTGCACATCGCCCTTTTCGTCGAAGACCTGTGTCATGCCGATCTTTTTTCCCAGAATCCCTGTGACTGCCATATCTTCCTCACCTCATCATGCAGAGCACTTTAACTCTGCACTGCCGGAGCCCTGCGCGGGCTGCGAATGTTCTAAACCTTTTGCTGCTGTCGGCCTCTTGCGCCGCAAGGCGCAGTTGGCCACACCGCAGGTGGCTACTTCTCAAACGCCTTGATCTCGACGTCCACGCCAGCCGGGAGATCGAGCTTCATCAGCGCGTCTACCGTCTGTTGCGTCGGCTCAAGAATGTCGATCAGCCGCTTGTGCGTACGAATTTCAAACGCTTCGCGCGACTTCTTATCCACGTGCGGCGAACGCAGCACGCAGTACTTGTTCTTGATCGTCGGCAACGGAATCGGACCCGCAACCGTTGCTCCGGTGCGCTTGGCCGTCTCCACAATCTCGCCGGTCGAGGTATCCAGCACGCGATAGTCGTATGCCTTCAACCGAATTCGAATCCTTTGACCTACCATTTGCTCCCCTTCGGGTCGCAGTTCACAGTTTTAAGTTGTCAGTTCTCAGATCTACTGCCGGCTTTCTTCGCCACATTCACTGATCACTGACAACTTAAAACTGACGACTGACAACTTGCTTCTTGCTACTTGATAATTTCCGAAATCGCGCCTGCGCCTACCGTGCGTCCGCCTTCGCGGATGGCAAACCGCAAACCCTTTTCCATGGCTACCGGTGTAATCAGTTCAATCACCAGTTCCACGTTGTCGCCCGGCATCACCATCTCCGTGCCTTCGGGCAATTCCGCCACTCCCGTCACGTCCGTCGTGCGGAAGTAGAACTGCGGCCTGTAGCCCTTGAAGAACGGGGTATGACGGCCGCCTTCTTCCTTGCTCAACACGTAAACCGAACCCTTGAACTTGGTGTGCGGCGTGATCGATCCCGGCTTGGCCAACACCATGCCGCGCTCCACGTCTTCCTTGGGAATGCCGCGCAGCAGGATGCCGGCGTTATCCCCCGCCAGGCCTTCGTCCAACTGCTTCTTGAACATTTCCACGCCCGTGCAAACCGACTTGCGAGTCTCGCGGAAGCCGACAATCTCGACATCCTCTCCCACCTTCACCTTGCCGCGTTCAATGCGTCCAGTGACAACGGTCCCACGTCCGGAGATAGAAAAAATATCTTCGATCGGCATCAGGAAGGGCAGGTTCACCGCGCGCTCCGGCTGCGGAACGTACTTGTCCACCGCATCCATCAACGCGTCGATCTGCGCTTCCCACTTGGGCTCGCCGTTCAATGCGCCCAGGGCCGAGCCGCGGATCACCGGAACATCGTCGCCCGGGAACTGGTACTTCGACAGCAGTTCGCGGACTTCCATCTCAACGAGGTCCGTCAGCTCTTCGTCTTCCACCGCATCGCACTTGTTCAGGAACACCACGATGCAGGGAACGCCTACCTGGCGAGCCAGGAGAACGTGCTCCTTGGTCTGCGGCATGGGGCCGTCCGTCGCTGCAACTACCAGAATGGCGCCATCCATCTGCGCCGCGCCGGTAATCATGTTCTTGATGTAGTCGGCGTGACCGGGGCAGTCGACGTGCGCATAGTGCCGGTTCGGGGTCTCGTACTCCACGTGCGCCGTCGCGATCGTAATGCCGCGCTCCCGCTCTTCCGGGGCGTTGTCGATCGAGTCAAACGAACGGAACGTGTTCTTCGGGTTGTGCTTCTGCAATACCTTCGTGATCGCCGCCGTCAACGTCGTCTTGCCGTGATCGATGTGACCTATCGTTCCCACGTTCACATGCGGCTTCGAACGATCAAACTTTTCCTTCGCCATTTTTCTCTTCCCCTCGCAGCTGCTATGCCATTGCCAAAAGGGCGCCGGCGTTCCGGCTCCAGCCCCAAAACCTAAGACAGTTCCCAGTTCACAGTTCTTAGTTGTCAGTTTTCTCGCCTTTTGAAGCCCCGTGCCAAATCGGCCGTGAGCTCAACTGCGAACTACAAACTCTGAACCGCGAACTGCCTTATCACTTCCCTTGCGCACGGCCGATAATTTCATCGGCGATCATGCGCGGCGCCTCCTCGTAGCGCGCGAACTGCATTGAATACGACGCCCGGCCTTGTGTCGATGAACGAATCTCGTTCACATAGCCGAACATTTCCTTCAGCGGAACGATCGCCTTGATAACCTGCGACCCTGCCGCGTGCTCCATGCCTTCAATTCGTCCACGGCGTGAGTTGATGTCGCCGATAATCACACCCATGAACTCCTCGGGCACCGTGACTTCAACCGCCATCACCGGCTCGAGCAGGACCGGATGCGCCTTGCGCGCAGCTTCCTTGAACGCGATCGAACCGGCGAATTTAAATGCCATTTCGTTCGAGTCGACTTCGTGATAGCTGCCGTCGAACAGGATTACCTTCACGTCTACAATCGGGAAGCCTGCCAGGATGCCCAACTCCAGCGCACCCTGCACGCCCTGATCGATAGGCTTGATGTACTCCCTCGGTACAGACCCGCCCTTGATTTCGTTGATGAACTCGTAGCCTTTCCCCGGTTCATTAGGCTCGATGCGCAGCTTGCAATGCCCGTAGTTACCCGAGCCGCCGGTCTGGCGAATGTACTTGCCCTCGGCTTCCGCTGTCTTGCGAATCGTCTCGCGGAAGGCCACCTTGGGCTCGCCAACATTGGCATCGACCTTGTGCTCGCGTTTCAAGCGGTCCACAAGAATCTCAAGGTGCAGCTCGCCCATGCCGCTGATAATCGTCTGACCCGAATCTTCGTCGGTATGCACCTTGAAGGTCGGATCTTCATCGGCCAGCCGCGACAACCCCATCGCCATCTTTTCCTGGTCAGCCTTGGTCTTCGGTTCAATTGCCACCGATATTACAGGCTCAGGGAAGGTGATGGCGCCCAGCGCGATCGGATGCTGCGGCGCGCTCAGCGTGTCGCCCGTCTTCAATTCCTTCAGACCTACACACGCGCAGATATCGCCGGCGTAGATCTCGGTGATGTCCTCACGCTTGTTAGCGTGCATCTTCACCAGGCGCCCCACGCGATCCGTTTTGCCGGTGCGTGGATTCAGAATCGTGTCGCCCGTCTTCAACGAACCAGAGTAAATGCGAATGAACGACAGCTTGCCAAATGGATCATTGATCAGCTTGAACACGAGCGCCGACAGCGGCTCATTGTCGTCGGCCTTGCGGATCTCTATCACGCTGGGATCGTGCGGATTGATACCTTCCACCGGAGGCTTGTCGAGCGGGCTCGGCAGATAATCGACAACCGCGTCAAGAAGGGTTTGTACGCCCTTGTTCTTGAATGCGCTTCCGCAAATCACCGGGAAGACCTTCAGATCGATGGTCGCCTGGCGAATGCCCTTCTTCAGCTCTTCAATGGTCGGCGTCTCGCCTTCGAGGAACTTCTCGAGCAGCACGTCGTCGGTCTCAGCGATCACTTCTATCAGTTGCAGGCGGAAAGCCTCGGCCTTCTTCTGCAGATCGGCAGGAATCGCCTCAACTGAAAACTCGGCGCCCATCGTCTCGTCGTGCCAGAGAACAGCCTTCATCTCGATGAGATCGACCACGCCCTTGAAACCGGCTTCTGCGCCAATCGGAATCTGCAACGCCACAGGTCGTGCACCCAACCGCTTGCGAATCGTGTCTAGAACATGCTCGAAATCAGCGCCGTTCTTGTCCATCTTGTTCACGAAGCAGATACGCGGAACCTTGTACTTGTCGCCCTGCCGCCAGACCGTCTCGGTCTGAGGCTGCACGCCCGAGACAGAGTCAAAAACCGCAACCGCACCATCCAGAACACGAAGGGACCGCTCCACCTCAGCGGTAAAGTCCACGTGACCCGGCGTGTCAATGATGTTGATGCGGATGTCTTTCCACATGCACGTCGTGGCAGCCGACGTGATAGTGATGCCGCGCTCCTGCTCCTGCTCCATGTAATCCATGGTCGCGGTGCCCTCATGCACTTCACCGATGCGGTGCGTGATGCCCGTGTAGAAGAGGATGCGTTCAGTCGCAGTCGTCTTTCCGGCGTCGATGTGCGCCATGATCCCGATGTTCCGGCAACGACTTAGAGGTATGGTGCGAGCCACGGCTATTCTTTATCCTTGCGGGCTTCAGATCCCGCCGTTAATTTCCAGTGATCAGTGGGCAGTGATCAGTAGAAAACCTGAATTGTTTAACCCGTTACAAATCAATGATCACTGTCCACTGATCACTGTTCGCTGCTTCGCTACCAGCGGTAGTGCGCAAAGGCCTTGTTGGCCTCGGCCATGCGGTGCACGTCTTCCTTCTTCTTCATCGCTGCGCCACGGCCATTGGCCGCGTCAAGCAGCTCATTGCTCAACTTGTCGATCATGCCCTTCTCACCGCGGGCACGCCCGTAGGTGATGAGCCAGCGAATTGCCAGCGAGGTGCGCCGATCTGCATTCACTTCGATCGGAACCTGGTAGTTCGCGCCACCGACACGGCGGGTCTTGACCTCGAGCAGCGGCTTGCAGTTCTCGACTGCCTTCTTGAAGAGCTTCAGTGCGTCGTCCCCGCCGCCCTTTTCTTCAAGGTTCTTCATCGATTGATAGAAGATGCCTTGCGCGGTCGACTTCTTGCCGCCCCACATCATCGAGTTCACAAACTTGGTGACCAGCGTAGATGCATAAACTGGATCCGGTGCTACTTCCCGCTTCGCAATGTGCCCTTTTCTCGGCATAGTTCCTCAAAATCCTTCGCGCCTAAGCGCCGTTCTGCTGCCCCAGTCCCGGTTCCATCACCTCGCCCGGGAACCGCAAACTACTTCTTCGCCGCCGCGCCGCCCTTGGCGCGTTTCGCACCATACTTCGAGCGGCTCTGCTTCCGGTTGGCCACGCCTACTGAATCAAGCGTGCCGCGCACTACGTGATAGCGAACGCCCGGCAGATCCTTCACACGGCCGCCACGGATCAACACAATGGAGTGCTCCTGCAGGTTGTGGCCGATGCCGGGAATATAGGTGGTGACCTCGATCCCGTTGGTCAACCGCACGCGGGCTACCTTACGCAGCGCCGAGTTCGGCTTCTTGGGGGTTTGTGTATACACGCGGGTACAAACACCGCGCCGCTGCGGCGAGGCCTGCAGAGCAGGGGACGCCGTCTTGTATCGGGGGGCTGTACGCCCCTTGCGGACCAATTGATTAAATGTCGGCAAACTGAAACTCCTTACCCCAAAAACCTTTAACCCAACCCATATTCAGCCGCGCGCAAGCCCTCTCGGCTTTTCATGCCGCAAAGCGCACTCTTCAATGCGCACACGCACGAAAGCCCAAGTAGCTGCTTCGCGTCTGCCTTCGTTCCACTTCCAGACGAGAACCGAGACGGTGGCCGGTCGTTTTTCCGCTTTTAGACGGGAAAAGCCAACTCCGTTTCGCCGGTTCCGGCTCGCATAGCCCTCCAAGGTGGAGAAACGCGCGAGCACCGATGCGATCTATCGCTCTCCCGTCTTTCCTTCACCCGGGTAAGCGATGTGTCCTTGCCCTTCGCAAGAAGAGAGCTATTTGAGGACGTTGGCCACTCTTACTACTCGCGGCCTCGGGTGTAGATTCTCGGCCAAACTTGCTGTCCGGAATCTCCCTTTACGCGCCAGCCGTTAGCACACACGGGTAGGCGTGTTCTTGCGGAACCTTTTAAAGATACCAAGAAACCCGGGTGGGGTCAACGAAATCAACTCAATGACCCGTGCATTTTCATAGCTTATTCGATCGATTTCAGCGTCCATGCTCCATTTTCAAGCGCAAAATCGGCCTGTTTCTTGGTGCTGAGCTTGTTGCCGGGATTGTGTGCGATGTCCTGCAACACATGCGGCACGCCGGTCAGGTTCACGCCCTCGGTGTATTTGCCCTCTTTGGACGTGGCCGCCCCTGCCATCATCTCGTCTTGCAGATCGCCCATGTCGTGCGCTCTCAAATGGTTAGCCGCTACTGTTGTAACCACGATGGTGTAGTTCGTGTCGTCCAGGCTGGCCGGACGCCATTCAATCACATCACCACCACCGGGAAGCACAACCGCCTTTTTCCCGTCCGGTGTCAGCTTGAAATCAGCCCACAATTTATTGGGGTACACCTTGGTCCGATCCCACAACTTGGCCGTTGCGCCGGCTCGCATCCCTTCGTCGTTTACAAGAATGTTCGTCCCAACTGGGGCTGTCTGGTCATACTTTGCCTGCACCAGTGCCAACGCCTGTGTTGACGTCAGGTCTGGGGCCGACTTGCAGCCCGCCAAAACAAGGGCTGAAACCCCCAGAAACAACACACCTAAGGTCTTCCAGTTCAGCATGCTTCTCACACTTTCTCCCTACGTTCACAGCTAGAGTCAAAATCCAACGACCCGCCATTTTTCTTTTACTTTCCCGCGCTGTCAATGAAGTTGCATGTGATACCGGGCACACTTCAGTGGGTTTGGACTGAATTGCTGTGGATTCGGCCTTTCTCAGAGCAAGAGACGAGCTTCTGGCTAGTCTTTTACTGCGCGGCGACCCGACTCATCAGCAGATTCAGAAAACCTTTCTGGTCGGACTGGAGACATACCTGCGCATTGGGAGCCCCCGGCCCTGAGCTGGTCAGGCCCTTGTTATCGACATTAACGTGCATGGGCTTCACTGGGCACAAATCGGGCCGGAAGGTGTATGTCACTGCAACCGGGTCGAAGAGTGTTGGCGTCGGGCTGTGCGACGGCGTCCTCGCCATCCACTGGTGATACAGCAGCGTCAACTGGTCGGTCAGGGGTGATCCGTACGCAAAGATTGCTTCCCGCCTGGTTGCATCGAGGGGCACCTGAGTCGAATCCAGCGGCATCATGAACACGGGCACCCCCGAGGCCAGCAACGCCTTCGCCCCGGCGGGATCGCAGAGGATGTTCCACTCCGGCTGCGGTGGATTGGGCTTGCCCTGTGGATCGAGGCCGTAACCGCGCTCGATGCTGCCGCCCATGATTACGACGCGCTTGAGCTTTTTGAACGCCGCCGGATCACGCTCGATTGCCGCCTGTACCGTGAATAGCGGCCCAATCCCGATCAGCGTTATTTCACCCGGATGCCCGCGTGCCTGGCGCAGAATGAAATCAGCGCCATCGCCGTGCTTCTTCCCCGGCGCGCGATTTGCGTATGCAGCCTGCGTCATCACGTTATCCGTCTTCGTCATCGGCCCGGCAAATACTGGAATGTCGCTCCGCCCAACCGCCTTCAGATACCGATCCAGCAGCCGCGCCCGCATCTCCGTATTGCCGAAGGTCGTTGTTACTCCCAGCACCTTCAGTTCCGGACACTTCAACGCCAATGCCAGCGCGAACGCATCATCGATGTCATCACCGATATCTGTATCAATGATGACCAGTTGCGGCGCCGACGCAGGTGTCGCCGAAGCGGCCTTCACCGACGGAGGCGGAGCCTGCGACCGCGCTGCAAGAATCGCGATTGAAACAGCCAGGCATAAAGACAGCGCCAGCAGAACGCGAAGAATTTTCATGCCAAGTACTCTATCGCTTCCGTCTCGCGCACCTATGTGGAACGCTATGTCACGCTCAGCAGCCGCTGCGATTCAATCTTCGCTTCATCGAGCTGAATGTCGAACCCCGGCCCCGTTGGCTGGGCAATATGCGCCTGTTCCACCACGAGAGGATTCTTCTCAAAATGGTGATAGTGGCGCATCTTTGTTACCAGGTATTCGCCCAGCGGAAATGTCATCGGCGACTGGCTAAAAATCGTATGCACCGCTGCGCGCAGACTGTGCCCGTGCGGAATCACGCGCACATCGTGCAGCGAAGCCACCGTGCCGATCTTCACCAGTTCGCTGACTCCACCGCACCACTCGGGATCCGCCTGCACCACCGACACTGTGCCTGCCTGCAGATAGCGCTCGACTTCCCAACGTCCGTAGAAATGCTCGCCAGAGGCCAGCGGAACCGTTGTTCCTCGCCGGATCGCGGCGAAGCTGTCGATCTTCTCCGGATGCGTAACCTCCTCCATCCAGTAGGGCCGAAACTGCTCGACCTGCCGCGCCCACTCCAGCGCGTAATCCTGGTCCCATCCGCTGTAGGCATCGAACATGATCTCGTAGTCTTCGCCCAGCGTCTCGCGCAGCGTCTTCACCAGTTCTATGTTCTTGCGCATACCTTCGGGCCCCGAACCCGGCCCGTAGCCCATGAACCATTTCTGGTACCTGAATCCCTGGTTCTTCAGCTCCGCCGCGCGTTTACGCACCGCGTCAAGTTCCAGCGAGAAGCCTAGCGCGCTCGCATACATTTCCACCTTCTCGCGCGAAGGACCACCAAGCAGCCGCCACACCGGAACGCCGTAGAACTTTCCGCGCAGATCCCATAGCGCGTTATCTACTGCGCTCACGGCCATCAGGAAAATGCCGGTCCGCGAGTGCCGGTTCGAGCGATACATCTGGTCCCACACGACCTCGCCCGCCAGCGCGTCTTTACCGATCAGGAAATGCTGCAGGTCTTCGAGAACAATCGTCGCCGGCTCGCGCTCAATCGGTCCGTACAATCCTTCGAGGCCCGCTGCAGTACGAATCCTGATGTAAATCGCCTCGTATTGCACTTCGCGCGTTCCATCCGGCTTGTCCATATATGGAGCGGGCCTGAGCTCGTCATACACGTCCAGCGGGTTCACCTGTGGCTGATGGTCAACGCCGGCTTCTTCGGTGTAGCGACCATGCAGTTCCAGCAACTCCACTGCATCGATCTTCAGGGGCCGAAGCCCATCGTTGTCCGGGGGCATCGGACCGCAGCCGCGATCGGTCCCGAAGACGCGGTGCAGCCCGCAATTGCTCCGGCCTTCGTCAACGTACTCAGAAAACTCCGCCGATTCATTCCGCCGAACCTATCCCTGTCGTCTATACGCAACCGCTCAGTTGCGCTTCTCCAGTGCAGCCACAATCTTGTCAGTGTCGTAGACGCACCCACCCCACACGCCGCCGCTCGCTTCCACCAGCGCCGCCCACAAGCGCGTATCGTCCGGCAGCGCGGGATGCGGGTTCAAATCCGTACGAGGTTTTCTCTCCGCCAACTTCCGCGCACCCTCTTCCGCGCCAAATTCGCCTCTTGCATCCCCTACCAGTTGCACTGAGCCCGTCAGCTGCTCGCGATCGATCGCGATCTCGATCAGGTCGCCATTCCGCACCTTGCCAATCGGACCACCCGCCAGCGCCTCCGGTGAAATATGCCCAATGCACGCACCGGTCGACACGCCACTGAACCGCGCATCTGTCAGCACGGCCACGTGTTTGCAGTGCGGCAACTGCTTCAGCGCCGACGTCACCTGGTAGATCTCCTGCATCCCCGCACCCTTCGGGCCGCTGCAGATCAACACAATCACGTCGCCGTGCCCAATCGCGCCCGCCTTGATCGCCGCAATTGCTGCCGCTTCGGTGGTAAATACGCGTGCCGGTCCCCGATGACGATACACGTTATCTTCGCCGATCAGCGACGGGTCAATCGCCGTGCTCTTGATCACCGATCCCTCCGGTGCAAGATTTCCCACCGGAAAGCAAATCGTCGGCGTAAGTCCGCGAGCGCGAGCCCGATCCGGTGTCATGACCACGTCGTCCGCATCTATGCCATCAAGTTCCTTGAGTCTCTTCCGCAAGGTGAGCCGCCGCTCGCTGTCGCGCCACCAGTCGAGGCTGGCATCGAGTGTTTCGCCGGTGACCGTTCGCACTCTCGTATCCAGAAGGCCCGCCGAGCGCAAAGCCAGCATCACCTCGGGCACGCCGCCGGCGAGAAACACTTGCACGGTTGCAAATCCGCGCGGGCCATTCGGAAGCGCGTCCACTAGGCGCGGCACTTCGCGATTCACCTGGTCCCAGTCTGCGCGTCCTGGCCTTTTCAATCCAGCCGAGAACGCAATCGCCGGCAGATGCAACAACAAATTCGTCGATCCACCGAAGGCCGCGTGCAGAACCATCGCATTGCGCACTGCACCCTCCGTCAGCACATCGCGAACACCTCGCCTCATCGCATGCAGGCGCATCATCGCCCGCGCGGAGCGTTTCGCCGCATCCAGCCACACCGGCTGCCCCGAGGGCGCCAGAGCCGTATGCGGCAGCGACAGTCCCAGCGCTTCACCAACCACCTGTGCTGTCGCCGCAGTGCCCAGAAACTGGCATCCCCCACCCGGCGATGCACATGTGCGGCATCCCACCTCGGCTGCGTACTCCAGCGTGATCTGCTGCTGCGCAAAGCGTGCGCCGATGGTCTGCACCTTGCCGGCATCCTCACCATCTTCGGGCAGCAGTGTCACGCCGCCAGGCACCAGCACCGCAGGCAATGGCCCGGCCGACGCCAACGCCATCATCATCGCGGGCAACCCCTTGTCGCACGTCGCCACACCCAGCACGCCCTTACTTGTCGGCAAGGACCTCATCAGCCGGCGCAACACCATCGCCGCATCGTTTCGAAACGGCAGCGAGTCCATCATCCCTGTCGTCCCCTGCGTGCGCCCATCGCATGGATCGGTGCACGCGCCCGCAAACGGAATTCCGTGCAGCGCCTTCAGTTCCCGCGCGGCCTCGGCCACCAGCAAGCCAACTTCCCAATGCCCGGTGTGAAATCCCAGAGCAATCGGTCGTCCACCTTCCGCGCGCAAGCCGCCGTGCGTACTCAGGATCAGAAATTCCGGATCGAGCAGCCGCGAAACCTCCCAACCCATCCCCGCATTCTGGCTCAGCCCGAAGAGATTCCCGGACGGTTCCTTCAGCAGCATCTCTGCCGTCAGCGGCAGAACACCCGGCGGACCCGCTGCATGCGTTGCCGCGTCGCACAGTTCCGCCCCGTCCGTCTCCAACACCGATATCAGCGAAATCTCGGCGATTACAGCCTCCCCATGGAGCTCGTGCACGCGCCAACGTCACCGCGTGCTCTGCGTCGTTCCCGTCGCAACCGGCGTCAACCGAAACACGTGCGGTTTCGGAAAGGCCGTTTCATAAATCGAGTCTTCGAGCGAGTTTTCAAAGGACTGCATTACATCCTTGCCTTCTTCAGAGCCGGTATCGGCATTGCGGACGCGCATGCGCAGGTGAATGTAATGCGTCTGGTCGCGATCGCGCACCAACCAGCTCACCCGCTGCGCCTGGTGAAACATCGGCGTTCCATAATCCGCCAGATTGATTCCGCTTTCAAGCACCTCCGGCGAAAACGTGTCCAACACCTCGCCGTCAATGCTCAGCATGTACCTGCCGGCAGCCAGCCCCGTAACCCGCAGCGTTTCCTGGTTGAGCTGCTGCACAATGTCGGTCAAATCCTCAAGCAACGCCGTGGTTGCATTACTTCGCGTCAATGGCAGCGGAAGCGCATCTTCGAGTTCCGTCCATTTCAATGCGCCGTCGGTCTGCTCCACCTGGCTCACCGAAGCGTTGCGAGCCTGCGTCACCGCTCCCGCATGTGCGTCCACGGTCACGTCGGAAACCAGCGAGGGTGCATGCCATCCCTTCAGCAGTGCCAGCGCCATCACCCAATGCGCCAGCGGATCAGGATGCACGCGGTCGGGCAGCAGAAGCACCGCCAGTTTCGGATCCATCGCGTCAGCCTTCGTTATGGCCGCAACTACCGGCGGATTCAGATTGACAAACGCCGCTCCATACTTGTCGGCAAGAGACTGATTCAGTTCCGCGAGATGCAGCATCACCGCGTTGTATCCGCCCGGGAAAATTACCGGCCGCGTCACGTCGTCATACGGCGAAGGGCCCAGCAGCGTCATCCGCACGCCCGGCGCATGGTCGCGAATCGAGTCGAGCAGATGCTGATATCCCTTCACGTATGTCTGCTCGATCTCGTCCGTCGTGGCCTGGTAGCCGCCGTCATTCATCCCCAGCATCACCGTGACCACGGTCGGCTTCTCTGAAAACACATCGCGCTCAAGGCGCTGATCGATTGGCCCACCGGCGCCGCCCGTCACGCGATCGCCTCCCACGCCCGCACCATAAAAATGCACCCGCATCCATGGGAACCGCGTCGCCGTGTAAAGCTCCACCCACTGGTTGTAGTAGTTCTGCTCCGTAATGCTGTCGCCGTAGAACACTACCGTGTCGCCCTTGTGCAGATAAAACCCACGCTCATTCACCTCGGCGCCTGGCGGCGCGACATTCGCATTCATGGCGACCGGCGATGCGATTATGTTCTCCGTTGCTGAAGCCATGTGCAGCGTCTCTGCGCTCATCGGCTCCGCCGGAGCCATCGCCACCGCGACCAGCGAATCCGCGCACCCGTAGTACAAAAACCACTTGCCGCGAAAGAACACCAGGCCCTCGGCAAACGTTGTCCCAGCCGCGTACTGCCCCGTCTTCTCATACGGCAGTTCCGGCTTCAGTACCGGTTTATCGGTCTGCGTCAGCAGGTGCGCCGGATTTGACGCCTCAAACAATGCTTCCCCCGCCGCATACGCACTCGGCCCCAACGAAGGATCACCGCCGCCCTCCGTCGCATTCTTGCCGTTGTAGAGCATCACGATGCCCGCACTGGTCAAAATGGGGGGAGGACCCGTCTCTGGAAACGTGCTATCAAAATGCCCCGGTCGTGGCCGCAGCAGTTCCACCAGATTCCCGTGCATATCCTCCACCGGCGCCCAGTGGATCGCATCCTCCGACGTCGCGAGCCGAATTGCGCCCTCGCCCCAGTACATCCAGTAACGCCCGGCAATTTTTGTCGCGAGGAGTCGTCCGTCTTTCAGCTGGGTCACGATTCCGGCCGACTTGTACTTCAGGTTCGCGTACTTGCCGCCCAACGCTGCAAAAAATGCCGGCCCATATTTCGTCCAATGCTTCAAATCGCGTGAACTTGCAATACCCACGGAATACGTCTCGTGATTCCATTGCGTGTACGTCAATACATACGTTCCGTCCTCGCGCTCGACGATTCGCGGATCTTCGACGCCGCCAGGCCACTCCCTCGGCTTCTGATCATCCTCTGCCGGATAAAAGACTGGGTCCCGCATGCGCTTGAAGTGAATGCCGTCGGCGCTCTCGGCCATCCCCAGCCGCGAGGTATGGCCGCCAATGACCATCGCACCCGAATTGTCTTCTGCGCGATACAGCACAACCACGTTGCCCTTGCGCACCACCGCTGCCGGATTGAAGGTGTGCAGCGCCTCCCACTGCACCGGCGCCTTCGCGATTGGGTCCTGAAACGTCGAGGCCGCATTCGGAGAGACCACCGGATTCCCGGAAGCCGGCCGCGCAAACGGTCCAATCACCCACGGCGTCGCACTCTGCGCCGAAGCGCCCGCAGCCCCAAGCAGCAGGACCAGCCCAACAATCCACTTCAGAATCCTCTTCACGCAATCTCTCTCCGCAATCCGACCCATCTTACGCTTCGCACCAGTCGATCCGCGCCGCACGAAAGTCGTGCGCCGGTGCCGATGAAAGAGTTGACGCTAGAAGATCGTGGCCGCTTCATAAAAGCTCAGCGAAGCATCTCCCTGTTCCAACAAGCGCACCCTGCGTAAGTTTCTGTACGCGTCCTCCAGCTTCTGCTTGCGCCGGTGCTCCGCAATCACCACTGCGCCCTCCGCGAGTAACCTCGCCGCATCGCCGCCCAACAGCCCCAGCGCCGTCGCGTACTCATCCGCGGCATCATAGGGCGGATCAAGAAACACCACATCGAAGTGCATCTCCGAGCTCTCCGGCCACACCCGGCGCAGGAACGCCCCCACGCTCACCGCCTCCACTCGAACCCCGCCCCGCAACCCCAGTTTTTCCAAATTTTCTCGAAGCACCTTCAGAGCCGGCGCGGCCCGCTCCACCAGCACCACGTTTTCTGCCCCACGGCTCGCAGCTTCGATCCCCACAGCGCCAGATCCCGCATACAAATCAAGGAACCGCGCGCCTTCCATCCGCGGCGCAAGTACATTGAAGAGAGTCTCCCGCAGCCTGTCGCTTGTCGGCCGGGTGGCCAATCCAGCTGGAGCATCCAGCGTCCTTCGCCGCAGCGTTCCTGCAATCACCCGCATCGCAAATCAGGATATAAGAAACGCTTACCGGGCCTAAGACACTACAATTTGAGTATGCGTGGGTGGACCATACCGCTAGGCCGTTGGATGGGCGTGGAGATGCGCATCCACGTCTTCTTTCCTGCCCTGGCCCTGGTATGTCTCGGTCTTAGCGCCTCCTCCGGAATTCTGCGCGCCCTCATTCTCTTCTTTATCTGCGTATCAGCCGTGGTTGTGCGCGAGATAGCCCGCCTGATGATGGCCGCTTATCTCAATCTCAAGCTGCGCGCCGTGCTTTTGCTCCCCATCGGCGGACTCTTTGCCTACGCCAACCCCGAAAGCCAGGAAGCCGCCAACCAGGGATTCGGCCAGTTTGCCATGGCTTTCATCGGACCAGCCACCAATGGCATCACCGCCCTCATGCTTGCCGCGGCCTTCATTGGCTCCGGCGGCGACGTGCATCTACTTGCCCGCCCCCTCGTAAGTGCTGATCACCTGGTGCGCAGCATGGTCTGGATGCAAGCCGGTCTGGGCGCCCTCCACCTGCTTCCCGCATACCCGCTCGACTTCGGCCGCCTGCTGCGCGGCAACTTTGCCCGTGCCCACGGCCTTGCTCCCGCGGGCCGCGCCGCCTCCGGAATCGGCCAGTTGATCTCCCTCGTCGTGATGATCTGCGGCATGGCCTTGCATGCCTACTGGCTCATCATCGCCGGCTTCTTCATCATGATTGGCGCCCAGGTTGAGGACCAGGGCGTCTTCTTTCAATCGGTGGTTGACACCGTCCGCATGCGCGAAGTCATGCTCACCGACTTCGCGACACTTTCCCCATCAGACACGCTCGCCGATGCGCTCTTCCGCTGCGTTCACTCGTTGCAGGAAGACTTTCCTGTCGTCCGCGGCCCGCAACTGGTGGGCATCGTCTCCCGCCAGCGCATCGTCGACGCACTCCGCAACGATGGCAACGGCTATATTCAATCGATCATGTCGCGCGCATTCCAGGTGGCTCGGCCCGAAGACACTCTCGGCACCACCATCCGCCGCATCTCCGGCGGCCAGGGCCTTTCGCTCATTCCCGTCACCGAAAGCGGCAAAGTCGTCGGGATCGTCAGCGTCCAGAACCTCATGAGTTCCATGTCCCTCCTAGCCGAGCAGCGCCGGCTCGAGGCTGAAGACACCGCTGAATAATTCACCAAAAAGATCCCATTTTCCCCATGAGACAAAAGCGGATCCTTCGATTCGCTTACCCCACACGCGATTTATCGCGAGCGGGGCCCCGAACGCGCTCCTCTCAGGATGACAGCGTTATAAATTGTGAAGGTCCCGGCCCTCAAACCCTGGTTACTCATCTGCGCGCAGCCTGATCGCGGCATCGGGGTCCCAGCGACAGGTCTTGGTCGTTGGGGTGGTTCATGGGTGGGATACCACGAACCTCAACTACCATGTTGTAAGCAATGTCAGAAGCGCTAGCCCCCGGACTCTACCTCGTCGCCACCCCCATCGGCAATCTTGGCGACATCACCCACCGCGCCCTCGAAGTGCTCAAGCACGCCGACCGCATTGCGTGCGAAGACACCCGTCAGACGCAAAAGCTCCTTAACCACTTTGCCATCGTCACACCCAGCACCAGCTTTCATGAGCACAATGAGCGCCAGCGCGGCACTGAACTCATTGACGCCCTCAAGGGCGGCGCCCGCATAGCGGTCGTTTCGGATGCCGGGATGCCCGGTATCAGCGATCCTGGGTCGTGGCTGGTTAGCGCGGCCATCGCCGCCGGCGTCTCGGTGATTCCCATTCCCGGCGCTAACGCGGCCCTCAGCGCCCTGATCGCCTCAGGCTTATCCACCGAACAGTTTCACTTTCTCGGATTCCTGCCGGAAAAAGCCGGCGCCCGCCGTACACGCATCGAAGCACTCGCTACCCAGCCCCGAGAAAGCGCTGAGACACTCATTTTTTACGAGGCTCCTCACCGCATCGCCGACACCCTCGCCGATCTCGAGTCCGTCTTCGGCCCCGCATTGCGCGTAGTGGCAGCGCGCGAGCTCACCAAGCTCCACGAAGAATTCCTTCGCGGCACCGTCGCCGAAGTCCGCCACAATCTCTCTGCCCGCGATCGCATCCGCGGCGAATTCACCCTCCTCGTTGAAGCCCCTGTCAGAAATCTGGGTGCCCCGAATCTGGATTCTCAGGCCCGGGAAAGCATCTCCGCCAAAGTCGATCGCCTCAAGTCCGAGTCCGATCTCGACGAAAAAGAAGCCCTCAAGCGTCTTGCCCGCGAACTGGGCCAGTCAAAGAGTGAGTTGTACCGCGAACTCCAACGCGAACGCGCCCGCCGCAAGTAACTGCCGCTCGCGGTGCCGATTTCATTGCTGTTAGCTCTCTGCTGCAAACTTTGAATTCCGAACCGCGACATCGACGGCCTGCGCCGCCGTTGCCACCACCTCCAGAAGGCGACGGTTCTCCGCTTTCAGGAATCCAGCCTCCACTGCGCGATCGAGAAACGCAAGCAGCCCATCCCAGTACCCGGCCGTGTTGATCAGCACGCACGGTTTGGCATGGAGCCGAAGCTGCTTCCACGTCACGATCTCCATCATCTCGTCCAGCGTTCCGTATCCGCCCGGCAACATCAGGAACGCATCGGCCAGCTTCACCATCCGCGCCTTCCGCTCGTGCATGGTCGATACCACTTCGAGCCTCGTCAATCCGCGATGCGCAATCTCGCTGGCGGAAAGAATCTCCGGCAGCACCCCGATCACCTCGGCCCCGCCGGCGAGCGCCGCGTCGGCTACCGCGCCCATCAACCCCACACTCGCGCCACCGTACACCAACCCAAGCCCGGCGCCGGCTATTGCACCTCCCAAAGCCTTTGCCTCTGCCAGATACACCGAATCTCTCCCATTTGCCGATCCGCAATACACTGCAACTCTTTTGAATTTCATCGCTCACTCAGAATAGCGCTGGCAAGCGTAACTTCATCGTCGCCCTGGTCATCGCAAAAACGACCTCCTCACAAAACGGTAAACTGGAGTAGGAAGCCTTCCCGCCGGACGCCGCCTTTGTCGCAGTCGCTCATCGAAAACCTGAATCCTGAACAGCGCGCTGCCGTTGAGACTACGGATGGGCCGTTGCTTATTCTCGCCGGTGCCGGTTCAGGCAAGACGCGCGTCATCACCAGCCGCATTGCGTGGCTCATCCGGGAGAAAGGCGTAGCCCCGGATTCCATTCTGGCGGTTACGTTTACCAACAAAGCATCGGCCGAGATGGCCGAGCGCGTAGAGCGCCTGCTGGGGCATGGCTCACTGACCAAGCCGCTGATCGCCACGTTCCACTCGCTCTGCGTACGCATACTGCGACGCGATATCGAAGGGTTGAAGGTCGGCAATGAAGGCCTCACCCGCTCATTCGCCATCTACGACGAAAACGACCAGCAGGCCATCGTGAAGCAGATCATGCGCCGCATGGGCCTCGATACCAAACAGTTAACTCCGCGCACCGTGCTAAGCCGGATTTCGTGGGCCAAGAACCACATGGTCGATCCGCAGGATTACTACCTCGGCTCGAAAGATCCCGACAGCGAGCGCATCGCGCACATCTACAAAGGCTACAAAGAGGAGTTGCGTAAGAACAACGCGCTCGACTTCGACGATCTGCTGTTGGAAGCAGTGCGCCTGCTGAAGGTTTCTGCGCCCACGCGCGAATACTACCAACGCCGCTACCGTTACATCCTCGTCGACGAGTACCAGGACACGAATCGCCCGCAGTACGAACTGATGAAGCTGCTGGCCGGCGAGCATAAGAACGTGTGCGCTGTTGGAGATGAGGACCAGAGCATCTACTCGTGGCGCGGTGCAGACATCCGCAACATCCTCGAGTTCGAAAAAGACTTTCCCAACGCACATATCGTGCGCCTGGAGCAGAACTATCGCTCTACGCAGATCATTCTTGAAGCAGCTGGCGCCGTCGTAGCCAACAACCTTCGCCGCAAGGGCAAGAAGCTGTGGACCGCTCGGCAGGGTGGCTCACTCATCGGCTACTACGAGGCTCCCGACGGCGAAAACGAGGCTCTATTCATTGCCGATCGCATCCAGAAGTTTCTGCGCGAGTCAGTCGAGTCTGGCGATGAGGCTCACTGCGCAGTCTTGTATCGCACCAACTCACAGTCGCGCCTTGTGGAAGAAGCGTTGCGCCGTTATGGAATCGCCTACTCCATGGTCGGCGGCTTCAGCTTCTACGAGCGCGCCGAGATCAAGGACCTGCTGTGTTACCTGCGTCTCATTCGCAATCCGCACGATTCCATGGCACTGAATCGCGTGATCAATACTCCGGCACGCGGCATCGGCAAGACGACACTGGAGACGCTGGAGCGGCTGGCGCTTGAAACCGGACAGTCCACGTGGGAAGCACTGAGCACGGCGATCTCGCAGCGGCTTATCCCGACGCGTGCGCAGATGGCGCTCGAATCGTTTCGGCAGCTCATTCTCGATGCGCAGGCCATGATGGATCCCGATTTTGCGGGCAAGCTCTCGGCTGATGTCGGCGCAGAGGATGTCGACACCGACTTCTCATTCGGCGGAGCTGAACCAAGCGCCCAGGAGAAACAGGAAGTCCCGGACGCGCTGGAAACAACGACTGAGTTCAGTTTTGGCAACAACGAGAATCAGATCCCATTGCTCGATCCGAGCCACTTCTCGCCTTTCGCGGAAAATCAATTTGCAGCAAAAAAGGCGCGCCCATTTTTGCAGATGCCGAAGCAAACGACCCGGCCAGATCAGCCAGAACCCGAACCTTCTTCTGCCTTGGAACCGTTCCCGGCCGACGCCGAAGGGCGAGAAGCCCCGTTCAGGAAGCCGGGCGATCCGGCGACGTTGCCGGAGTTGATTCGCTTCCTCATCGATCGCACGGGCTATATCAAAGCGTTGGAAGCGGAGGCCTCGCCCGAATCCTTCAGCCGGATTGAAAACCTGAAGGAGCTGGCCAATGCCGCGCACGATGCCGAGGTCCGCGGTGAAACGCTTGCCGAGTTCCTGGACCATGCCGCGCTGGCGTCGGACACCGATCAATTCGACCCCACCGCGCGTGTAACGCTTATGACACTGCACGCGGCCAAGGGTCTGGAATTTCCCCTGGTCTTTCTGGCTGGCCTCGAAGAGGGCCTTTTCCCGCACTCGCGCACCCTCATGAACCCCGAGGAGCTCGAAGAGGAACGGCGCCTCTGCTACGTCGGCATGACTCGCGCCATGAACACCCTCATCCTCACGCGAGCCCACTATCGCCGCCGTTACGGCAACGATGCTCCGGAGCAGAGCGTCCCATCGCGATTTCTGGAAGAAGTTCCGAGCCAGCTTGTCGAGAACCTGGGAGGGCGGTCCCCAGCGTGGTCGGTCCCTGCCTACGGAAACGGCCGCGGATCCCGGTACGCCGAAGGTCGGCGACAAAGTCACTCTGGCGAGTTCGACAGCCGGCACTATAACTACGAGGATGAGAGCCAGGAAGTGACAAGGATCTCGGGCAGCCAGAACCCAAGTCCAAAGGGAAAAAGCCCGGAGGGCGGCGGCGCCAATTCGATCGACAACATCGCGCACTTCTTCGGCGGGCGCGGCGTCAAGCCTGGTTCCTTTGTCCGACCGGCTTCAACGCGCCCCAAGATGGATCTTCCTGCGCCAACCGGTGCGGCGGGCCTGAAAAAAGGTCAGCGCGTGCGCCACACCAAGTATGGCGAGGGCACCGTCGTGATGCGCGAGGGCGATGGCGACGAAGCCAAGCTCACCGTTCTCTTTTCGCGGCACGGCATGAAGAAGCTGATGGAGAAGTTCGCCAACCTCGAGAAGCTCTAGCGAGCCGGTTCCGCGAATTCCGCCGCCACAATCGCGTCCGTAATGCGCGCCATTCGTACCAGTCTGCCGACCCGATCATCCGTTTTGCGCCAAACGGATTGCCTGAATCCAAAGACGCCGCGACCATGGTTCTACGAGGCCGTTCCGGCCCATTCTCCAAACTGGCGAGGTGCCCCCATGTCAACCGTTCCTATCTTCCTGCAGGCCCAGAGAACAAGGCTCGCGCTTCCGATTCTTGTGGGTGGAGGGATTGCCGGGTTCCTGGACATGACCTCTGCCTACATCAGCTTCGGTCGCTACATGCCCATAGGAATTGCGGGGGGCCTGGTCGGTGCAGCCGGACGTCATGTGTCAGTCGGCCAGTACATCCTCGGCCTCAGCATCCACTACTTCATCGCTTTCTCGGCGGCCGCCGTGTATTGTCTTGCGAGCAAAAAGCTGGAGTTCCTACGAGACCATTTCATCGTCTGCGGCCTGTTCTACGGGATCGCGGTGTTCCTTGTGATGCAGATGGTTGTCTTGCCGCTCAGCGCCTATCACGCCATGGGGCCGTACCAATACCGCAGCATGATTCAGGGCCTGCTCGCGCACATGTTTCTCATCGGCCTGCCGATTTCCACCAGCCTGCGCAAACTATCCGATTGAGCGGCGCAGAAAACTCCGGTTCTTCGCGGGCACATTCTGGTGCACATTGACTGGTTATTCCAGCCCAATCCGCAGTGCTTCGCGTCTCCAGGCTGCGCCTCGTGGCGTTGTAGCCTGACGGATCGAGCGTCGAAAACCCCTTCGCCTTCATGTGGCTGCCGCCCCAATTCACAATGCGTTCACGCTGGTTTCACCAATTCGTGACAGCGCCCCGATAGGCTCGGCGCATCATGAGAAACATCCCATTCAAGATCTTTCTTGCGGTTGGCCTATTGGTTGCACTTTTTGGCGCAAGAGCCAGAGCGCAATATGAGGATGGCAGCCTGACCGGCACCATTCACGACTCAACCGGCGCAGTGGTAGCGAATGCTGCCGTCACAGTGACCAACGTGAATACGGGCATCGCGACGAAGGTGATTACGAACGGCTCAGGCGATTACGAGGTGCCGTCGTTACGGGTGGGTACATACGGTATCAAGGCCGAGGCGCAGGGATTTGCGCCGACGGAAGCAACGAACATATCGATCGCGGTGGGTGGTCGTGCACGCATCGACTTGACGCTGAAGGTAGGGCAGGCGAGTGCAACGACCGTTGAGGTTAGCGATGTTGCGCTGCAGGTGGAGACAGAGACGAGTGAGCGTGGACAGACAATATCCGGCTACCAGACGGAGGCGCTGCCGCTGGTGAGCCGCAACTTTTCTGACTTGCTGGCATTGGTAACCGGTTCGCGGCAGGCACCGACCGCGGCCACTACGAGTTCCATCAGCAGCCTGGTGCGCCAGGGGGCGTACAACGTGAACGGCCAGCGCAGCATGTTCAACAACTACCTGCTCGATGGCATGGATAACAATGCGTACGGTGAGAGCAACCAGGGATTCGACAACCAGATTATAGCTATCGCGCCGGACTCGGTGGCACAGTTCAACGTGGTGACGAACAATGAAAGCGCCGAGTACGGCCGATCTTCGGCCGCGACAGTGAACGTGGCGTCGGCGAGCGGCACGAATAGTTTCCACGTAACTCTCTATGAATTCCTGCGCAACACCGCCCTGAACGCGGCGGGATTCTTCAAGCCAAACGTTGTGAGCAATACGGGAACCACAGTTCCATTCGAGAAGCCGACCCTCAACCGCAATCAGTTCGGAATGAACTTCGGTGGACCAATCGTAAAGAACAAGTTGTTTTTCTTTCTCGATTACGAAGGATTCCGGCAGACCTTGCGGCCGCTGTATGTGCTGACGCTGCCGACGCAGAATGAACTCAATGGGGACCTGGTTGTGCCGGTCCGAAATCCTGTCACGGGCAGTGTTTATCCGGTGGGCACACCGATTCCGCAGAGCGCCATCAATCCTTTGTCATCGCAGATCCTCGGCTACTTCCAGAAATTTGCGAACCAGTTGCCGAAGTCTGGCGTTCCGTCCACCGGCCTCAATTCGAATGACTATTCCGCGCAGATTCCCTTCACCGATAACTCGGACAAGGGCGACCTTCGCCTGGATTTTCAGCAGAGCCCGAGCAGTTCGTGGTTCTTGCGCGTCAGCGACCGCAAAGAGACGGGCGTGAACTATCCCACAATTCCGCTTCCGCTGGATGGACAGACGAACGGGACCATTCGCATTCTGGACCAGCAGGTTGCGCTGGGATATACGCATACCTTCGGCGCCGACAAGATCCTCGATGCGCGCCTGGGGCTCTCGCGGACGGAAGCCGGCAAGTATACGCTCTCCATTGGACAAAACGACTTCACGATTCCGGGATTGCCGGCTAATCCCATTGTGGCCGGAGGCCTGCCGTCCGTGGGAATCAGCGGCTTTACAGGATTCGGGAGGCAGAGCACAAATCCGCAGTGGCAGAACCCGTCGCTGCTCGATCCGAAGATTAACTTCACATGGGTGCGGGGTAAACACTCGCTCAAATTCGGCTATGAATACGAACAAATCTGGATGGCGGTAAACGATAACAATCCGTTGTATGGATCGTTCACCTACGGAAGCGGCTACAGCCTGTGCGATGCGGCGATCTCGCCACTGTGCGCGACAAACGCAAGCGGCGGCGCGGCCTCCACGTCCCCGGTTACGGATACGTACTGGGCTGACTTCCTGTTTGGCACAACGACGAGCTATCAGCTGGCAAACTACTTTGTTGTGCATCTGCGGCAAACGATGGACAGCGCCTATGCGCAGGATGATTGGAAGGTCGCGCCGAATCTGACACTGAACCTGGGTGTGCGCTGGGAGTACGGCTCACCGTATTCAGAACGGAATAATTACATCTCCAACTTCGATCCTGCCTCGCAGACTGTGCTGACCATTACTCCGGGAGCGGTTGCCGGCAATGGAATCACGCCAGTCAATCCAGGCGGTATTTACGGGAAGACGCTGATCAATCCTGACCTCAACGACTGGTCGCCACGGGTCGGATTTGCATACGCATTATCGTCGAGGACGGTATTGCGAGGAGGATTTGGCACGGGCTATGTGCACTACACGCGTGCCGGCTCAGGCGACATCCTGGGAATCAACGCACCCCAGGCGCAGTTTGCGGCGGTAACGCAGATCAAGCCGACTACGACGAACCATTGCAGCACGCCGCTACCATCGCAGATCATTCCGACTGGATCGACGACGCCCAGTTGCTTTGTAACGGCGGACCAGGGATACCCGTCGGGGCTCGTGACATCGTTCAACCCGGCGACGGACAACATCACCTGGGTACCGAAAAACACGCGCGACAGTTATGTTGAGAATTATTTCTTCGACGCGCAACAACAAGTGGCGAAGAATACGCTGCTCGACATTGCTTACGTGGGCAACCGCGGGCTTAAGCTGCAGGGATTCCTCAACGGCAATCAGAAGAATCCAGCCCTTGGTTTCACGCGGCCGTTCACGGGCTGGCCGAGCGATATTACGGAAGCGCTTAACGGGTTTTATTCCAACTACAACGCGCTGCAGGTGCGGTATGAACAGCGTTTTGTAGCTGGACTCACGCTGCTGAACTCGTTCACATGGGAACACTCGCTGGATAATGCGTCGGCGTCGCTCGAAGGCAATACGCCTTCGCCGCAGGACGGTAACAACCTGCGAGCGGACTACGGCCAGTCGGATTACAACCTGCCGATTGCGAATGTGACCAGCCTGGTGTACGAGCTGCCATTCGGCCGGGGACGTCATTTCGTTTCCAACGCGAATGGGCTGACGGACGCGATACTGGGCGGATGGCAGATCAGCGGCATCAACACGATGCAAGCGGGAACGCCCTTCAACCTGACCTATACACCCAACGCTGCGCAGCAGGTTTCATTGCAGATTTCGGCAACCTACCGCGGAGCCAACGAGTACCGGCCTAGCCTGGTGCGGGGCCAAAAAGTGACGCAGGGCCGCTCATCCCGCGCGGCCAATACCGGGTATGTGAACTACATCAACTATTCCGCATTTGTGATGCCGCCGATCAAGGATGCTTCGGGAAATGTTCTGAGTCCGTTCGGCACTGCGCCGCGCAATCCCGGGCGAACGCCGGCGTTCTATGAGACGGATCTCGCTTTGAACAAGCGGTTCAATCTGCCAGGGGATCGCTTGAAGATGGAGTTCCGCACGGAGATCTACAACCTGTTTAACCACACGAATCTCTACCTGCCGGGCACGATCAGCGGATCGCAGGGTACGACCACGGCGACTGCGAGCGTGGGCGGCTTAGTGCCGGTATCGACTATTACCGGGAATCCGACGGGCGGAGGCCAGATCACCAGCACTTTTGAGCCGCGCATCTTTCAGTTTGCGCTGAAAGTGATTTACTGATTCGGCGGGAAACAGATTGCGGCCGGGCTCTATGAGCCCGGCCCGTTTTCATTGGAACGCGAATTAATTTCCTTTTGTTGAATAAGAAACGAAGTATCGCTGTTCGCGCTGCAAGCACCTAGACTCATGCTTAGCTGCTGCGTGCCCTGGCTCTCGATGCGAAGACCGCCAGCAAGTGGCGGATCGCTGCGTCCGCTGTAATTTGTCCCGCGAGTACCTGCTTCTCCAACTCCACGAGGCGCTTCTGGACGATCGGGTCGGAGTGAAACAACCGCATCAACCCCAGTTCGAGATTTTCGTGCATTGATCGGCGAGCCTGTTCCTGCCGCCTGTGTTCAAACCAGCCGTTCTCTCTTGTAGAGGCCGCATATTCGAGCACGCAGGACCAAAGGTCCGCCACTCCGCGACCCGTCTGCGCGGAACATGCCAACGCCCGCGGTACCCAGCCGGAGGGCGACGAAGGCAGAAAATGCAGCGCGCTTTCGGCCTCGGTACGCGCCCGCTCGGCAGCCTGAATATTGTCTCCGTCGGTCTTGTTGATCGCGACAATGTTGGCGAGTTCCATGATGCCACGCTTGATTCCCTGCAATTCGTCTCCGGCACCGGCAAGCGTGACGAGCAGAAAGAAGTCGACCATTTCGCGTACAGCGGCCTCTGACTGGCCGACCCCGACCGTCTCGACAAGGATATTTCGGTAGCCAGCCGCTTCGCACAACAGGATTGCCTCGCGCGTATGCTGCGCGACCCCGCCACGTGCACCGCGGGATGGAGTCGGGCGAATGAAGGCAGCGTCGTTGGACGCAAGAAATGCCATGCGTGTTTTGTCGCCGAGAATGCTGCCCCCGCTGAGCTGACTGCTGGGGTCGATCGCGAGCACCGCGACCTTCTCGCGGCGCTGAGTAATCAGATATTTGCCGAGTGCTTCAATCAGGCTGCTTTTGCCGGCGCCGGGAACGCCGGTGACTCCAACGCGGATCGAATTTCCGCTCGAGGGAAGGCATTTCTCCAATATCTGCTCGGCGAGCTGACGGTCGGCCAGGCGAGAGCTTTCAATCAGCGTGATGGCTTTGGCAAGCGCGGAGCGGTCGCCGTTCTGGATCTCTTCAGCATATTGCGCGGCGGAAAGGCACTGCGGACGCTTTGCGACGCGCTTAGCCCCAATGGGTAGCGCAGGCGTAGCGCAACCGGGCTTGACGTGCAAAGCGCTCTCGTTGGCATTGGGAAGATCTATCAATTAGCAATGTTCTCCAACACGGCCGCCGCTCAGCACCTGCAGCATGTGCTGCGCCGCCACCGGAATCACTGTACCGGGACCGTAGATACCGGCGACCCCGGCCTTGTACAGGAACTCGTAATCCTGCGGAGGAATCACGCCTCCCACGACAACGGCGATGTCCTCATGGCCAAGCCAGCGCAGTTCGTCGATGAGTTCCGGCACGAGTGTCTTGTGGCCCGCAGCCAGGGAAGACACGCCGACAAGGTGCACATCGCTCTCCACGGCAAAACGTGCTACCTCGCGAGGAGTCTGGAAGAGCGGGCCGATGTCCACATCAAAGCCAATGTCGGCCAGCGCGGTAGCGATGACCTTGGCACCACGATCGTGACCATCCTGACCCATCTTGGCGACGAGGATGCGCGGTCTGCGTCCCTCTTCCTGTTCGAATTCGACGACCATCTCGCGCGCTTTTCTGAACTCCTCCGCATCAGCAGCGCCGGCCGAATAGATGCCTGAAATGATGTGTGGAACTGCCTCGTAGCGTCCCCAAACCTTTTCGAGTGCAAATGAAATCTCGCCCAACGTGGCTCGCTCGCGCGCCGCGTCTACAGCGAGTTCCAGGAGGTTCCCCTCCTCTGAAACTGCGTAGCTTTCAAGGCGAGACAGCGCTCGCTCGACAGCCTGCGGATTGCGTTCGCGCTTCAATTGCCGCAGCCGGGCGATCTGGGCCGCACGAACCGCCGCATCATCTATGTCGAGAACGGGGATCTGTGGTTCCTCAGAAGCACGATAGGCATTTACCCCGACGATCACGTCTTTTCCCGAGTCAATGTTTGCCTGCCTCAGCGCGGCGGCCTCTTCAATTCTCATCTTGGGGATGCCGGCCTCGATTGCCTTGGTCATTCCACCCAGTTCTTCAACCTCTTCAATCAGTTTCCACGCACTGTGCATCAGTTCGTGCGTGAGCCGCTCAACATAATACGAACCCGCCCAGGGATCGATGACGCGGGTGATTCCGGTTTCCTGCTGCAGGTAGATCTGCGTATTGCGAGCAACGCGCGCGGAAAACTCTGTCGGTAGAGCGAGGGCCTCGTCGAGAGCATTAGTATGCAGCGACTGGGTGTGTCCGAGTGCCGCTGCCAGCGCTTCGACGCATGTGCGCACTACGTTGTTGTACGGGTCTTGAGCAGCAAGGCTCCAGCCGGAGGTCTGGCTGTGGGCGCGCAGAGCAAGGGACTTCGGATTCTTCGGCTCGAATTTCCGAACGATCCTGGCCCACAGAACGCGTGCGGCGCGGAGTTTGGCAATCTCCATGAAGTGGTTCATGCCGATGCCCCAGAAGAACGAAATGCGCGGCGCAAAGTCGTCGATGTTGATGCCGGCCTTCACTCCGGTGCGGAGATATTCGAGACCATCGGCCAGCGTGTAGGCAAGTTCGAGATCGGCGGTCGCTCCGGCCTCCTGCATGTGATAGCCGCTCACGCTGATGCAGTTGAATTTAGGCATTCGAGCGGCGCAGTAACGGAAGATATCGCCCACGATGCGCATCGATTGCGCAGGCGGATAGATATAGGTATTCCGCACCATGAATTCCTTGAGGATGTCGTTCTGAATGGTTCCGCTTAACTTCTCAACAGCGACACCCTGCTCTTCAGCCGTGACAATATAGAAGGCCATGATGGGCAGAACCGCGCCGTTCATGGTCATCGACACCGACATGCGATCGAGCGGTATCTGATCGAACAGGATCTTCATGTCGAGGATGGAAGCGATGGCTACGCCTGCCTTGCCGACATCGCCTCTCACGCGCTCGTGGTCTGAGTCGTAGCCACGATGTGTGGCGAGGTCGAATGCGACCGAAAGTCCTTTTTGTCCGGCAGCCAGGTTGCGGCGATAGAACGCATTCGATTCTTCCGCACTGGAGAATCCTGCGTACTGCCGGATGGTCCACGGCTGCATCACGTACATGGTGCTGTAAGGCCCGCGCAGGTAGGGCGGAATGCCGGCGGCGTACTCAAGATGCTCGAGTCCTGAAAGATCCTCGCGCGTGTACCAAGGCTTGATTGCGATGTGCTCGGGCGAGAGCCAGCCCTCTGCCGGCGTTGCGGATCCATGCACCACGTCGGGTTTGAAATCGATCTTTGAAAAGTCCGGACGCATGTCTAGTCCCTGATTCCCATAACTAGCTGGAGGCTCGCGAGTACCCCAACAGCATTGCATCGGAGGTGAATGAAATCGACGACGCCGAGGTCTCGGAGTTGCTCTGTAGTATCGGGGTTGCCTGCGACGACGACGTTGGCGCGGTTGTTGCGTTCCCTCAGAATCGGCAGTAACTCTCCGGCAATTGGAAGGTACTCTGCATCCGAACTGCAGAGCACGATCACATCGGCATCGCTGTCGGCAATTTGCTCTGCGTGCTCGAACTGTTGAATGCTCGTTGTGAACCCGGCGCATGCCACGAAGTCGGCGGCAAACTGCGAGCGGGCGCTGCGCATCCTGGCGTCGCCGATTTCCGCAAGCAGGATCCGCGGCTGGTGACCCGTCTCCCGGATGAATTGCTCCGTGCGCAGCCGAAGAGTCTCAAATGCTTGTGCTGCCCGCGGCACAGTGCCGATGCCCCCTACGTCGACGCGACCATGGGCTTTCTCGGATGCATCTGCAAAGCGATTTGTTCCGGCCAGTACACGCTGCCGGCAATCTACAGCCTGCTGGCACCCACTACTCCGACGAGCGAGCACCGATGCGATTACTCCTGCTGCCCGCGCCTTTTGATAGCCTCCCGCTGTCTCGAGTTCCTGAAACAATTTCCACCCCTTCGACGCGAGGGAGTTGGTCAGCACCTCGACCATGTATGCGCCGCCAAGCGGATCGACTACACGAGAGAGCAGTGCTTCCTGCTTCAAAACGATCTGCGTATTGCGCGCCAATCTGCGGCTGCTCTCGTCGGGTTGTCTATAGCACTCATCGAAAGCTGCGCACGAGATGGAATCTGCCCCTCCGAGTATCGCGGAGATCACTTCTGTCGTCGCACGCAGAATGTTGACATGCGGGTCATAGATGGTTTTGTTCCAATGCGCTGTGCGCGCATGAATCGACGCCCTTGCAGCTTTATGCGTTCCGCCAAAGCTCTCGACGGCCTTCGCCCATACCATGCGGAAGGCGCGGAGCTTCGCAATCTGAACAAAAAACTCGGGCCCGGTCGCAAATGAAAAGGAGAGCGAGCCTGCAATTCGATCGACGCCCAAGCCTCGAACCTGCATCTCTGCGACGAAGTCCGCCGCTGCCGACAGAGCAAAGCCAATCTCCTCAATGGCGCCCGCTGCGTGTTCCTGAAACTCGTCCGCATGAATGACAAATGGCTTGAGGCTGGCTGGCGCGTCGCGCACGATCTGTGCGGAATGGTCAAGGTCACCGAGCGGATCCAGATCTATTGAGATGCCTGCTTCGTGCGGTCCACACCTGAGCCGCTCGATCAGCAGTTCAACCGACACTCGACCCATTCCCTCGCAATGGATAGGAATCTCGTTAAGATTTGCGAGAAGGAGCGAAAGGTCTTCGGTGCTTTCCAGCTTCGTGTGATGGAATGCGATTTCTTCGGCTCCGGCCGCGATCGCGTTGCATGCGGCGAAATTCGCCTCTTCCGGATCGTCGACATCCAACTCTTCGCGGATTCGCCAATCACCGGTCACACAAGCGCTGCGCACGTAAGGGAAATCACCGGGCTCGGCATCCAGGAACTGCAGGCCGGCCAGATCTTCGGCCCGGTAGTACGGCTTTACCGCGAGTCCTTCTTCCGGATGCCAGATCATTTTGGACGCATAATCCGGGCCTTTCACGTTCTCGCGAATGATTCGTTCCCATTGCACTGTGCTTACAGGCGGGAACTCCGATAGAAGACTTTCGGTGGCCATGCTTACTTGCTTTCTGAATCCTCGACGATTTCGATCAGGATGCCGAACGGGCTATCCTCTTTAGACTTGGGATGAACAAAGAACACGGTGGTGCCGCGCGAGCCTTTACGCGGAGCCGAATCAATAATCCTGAAACCCTGCGCGCGCATCGCTTCAAATGTATGCTGCGCATTTTTGACCCGGAAGGCAACATGCGCCAGGCCGCCGCGCCCGCCATTCTTCTCGATTGTCTTCTGCACCGGTGAATTCGCATTCAGCGGCTCGAGCAGCTGGATCAGGTTGGGGCCTTCGCCGATCTGCAGCAGAGCTTCCCGCACCTGGTCCGAGCCCAACACATCTTCCCGATGAATCTCGCGGAATCCGAGCATCTCGTATGCCTTCACCTGGCCGTCCAGTTCGCCTTGTCTCACGGCGATGGCTACATGATCGACAAACATGATTCCGGGGACGTCGGGGAGCGGCTGATCGACTGTCGTCTGACCCACCTCGACTTTCCCTTCTCGTTCGTATGCTGCGACTATATCCATCATTCGAACTCCACGAGCAACTGGTTTACCTTGACCGATGATCCCGGAAGAACAGGCACGCTCTTGACTACGGCAGCTTGCGGCGCGGTGATCTGCATTTCCATCTTCATGGACTCAAGCACCATGACAACCTGGTTCACCTCCACGGCTTGGCCCGGTGCGACTTCAACACTGATCACCATGCCGGTAACCGGACTACGACATTCCTTTTCTTTGTTGTGCGCTTCGGCAGTTTGCGGCACAGCCACGGGAATCTCGGCTGGGACATACGCAGCAGGAGCGGGGGGATACGGCGGATATTCCGGTGCGCTCTCCGCGGCTTCCAGAATTTCTACCTCGGCTTCATATGCTTTACCGTCGATTGTGATTCGAAGCTTCAATGCTCTCTCCTGTACTTTCGAACTTGCGAATCACCTTCCAGCACGAGCATTGTGCGATCCCTGTACGAGCACGCGACCCTGCTGCGACCACGGACTTGCGGCAGGCTTGACCGATCGAACCTGTGCGTCCGGTCCAAGGGCTGCAACGGTTGCTGCTGCGATCACGGCTTGAGTTTCGGGAGCAATCGTCTCGGATTCTCCCGCGGGCTGTGTTTCTTCGAGTTCGCTGGCCTGACCTGTACTCGCAACTCCTGGGTCCGTCTCTGCTGAGAGAGCGTGATGTCCGGCAAGACGAGTCTCCAGTGCACGAATCGCGTCATCGAGCGATGCGAGCTGATCCGCGACCTTCAGTTGGCGGTCCGCAACGATTTGTTTGAGCTTGCGCAGCAACAGCATGTAGCCCGCTGCACATCCCACCGCGACGAACGCCAGATCCAAAATCAAGTCTGTCCAATGCAGCGTCACAAGCGGATCCTCATAACGGAATCAATCCGTGCTTCTTCTGGGGGCGGAGTTCCCGCTTGCCGTGCAGCGATTCAAGTGCATGCGACAGGTATCTGCGTGTCTCTGCCGGTTCAATAATTTCGTCAACCAGGCGCCGCCCCGCGGCGACATAGGGGTTGGCAAACGTTTCGCGATACTCTTCGACCAGTTCCTGTCGACGCGTGGCTTGATCGTGCGAGGCTTCAAGTTCATGCCGGAAGACGATCTCTGCCGCGCCTTCCGCGCCCATCACCGCTATCTCGGCGGTGGGCCACGCCACCACGCGATCCGCACCCAGTCCCTTGGAGCACATGGCGATGTATGCGCCGCCGTAAGCCTTGCGCAAGATAACCGTAATCTTGGGAACTGTCGCCGCCGAGTACGCAAACAGAAGCTTAGCTCCGTGGCGGATAATGCCGCCGCGCTCCTGTTCCACACCGGGAAGAAATCCAGGCACATCGACAAAGGTGAGCAGCGGAATATTGAACGCATTGCAGAAACGGACAAAGCGCGCGGCCTTGTCGGAGGCGTTGATATCGAGCACGCCTGCCATCGCGCTTGGCTGGTTGGCGACAATGCCGACAGGGCGACCTTGCAACCGCCCGAACCCGATCACGATGTTGGGTGCGAAGCCCGGCTGAATCTCAAGAAAGTCGTTGTAATCGACGACACGTGTGAGGATGGCGCGTACGTCGTAGGCGATCTTGGGATCGACTGGCACAATCGAGTTCATGTCCGAGTCGGACTTGATGCGCGAATTGAACGGCATCCGGGGCGGGTCTTCAAGATTGTTCGAAGGCATGAAGCTGAGGAGCCGCCGGCAAAGCTGCAGCGCTTCTTTGTCATCCTGCGCGATCAGGTGCACCACGCCGGAGCGGTTCATCTGCGATTGCGGGCCGCCAAGTTCCTCGGAGCTCACGTCTTCTCCAGTAACCTGCTTGATGACCTGCGGGCCGGTGATAAACATGCGGGCCTGTCGCGTTTGAATCACAAAATCAGTGAGCGCAGGGCTATAGGCTGCTCCGCCGGCGCATGGGCCGCAGATAACGGCAATCTGCGGGACTGTACCCGAGAGTTGGACGTTCCGATAAAAAACGCGGGCATACCCGTCGAGGCTGTCGATGCCCTCCTGAACGCGCGCACCGCCCGAGTCGTTAATGAAGACAAACGGGGTGCCGGTCTTGAGCGACATGATCATCATCTCGACGATCTTGCTGCAATGCACTTCGCCTGCTGCGCCGCCGAGCACTGTGAAATCCTGGCTCGCGAGGTGAATCAGGCGGCCTTCGACCGACGCTGCCCCGGTGACGACACCGTCAGCCGGCACTTCTTTGCCGGCCATGCCAAATAAGGAGGCGCGATGATGGGCGAAGATCCCGACCTCTTCAAAGCTCGATCTGTCGACCAGTGCGGCAATGCGTTCGCGCGCCGTGAGTTTTCCCGAGGCATGTTGTTTTTCGATTCGATCCCGGCCACCACCAAGCTCAAGTTCGGCGCGCCTGGTATGCAGGTCGGCGATCTTCTCCTGCATCGTCTTCGCCTTTACGCGTTCTTCCAGCCTTGCCATTCACGCTCCAGATCTCGCGTTTTGGGTGCGAATCTTCCGCCTTCGGGCGGTGTGCCAACGATCGCGTTCGAAGCAGGATTCTCTCGCGCGCGATCGGCGAAGCGGCTTCATCGGCCCGTAACACTCGCAATTCTAGGCGGGTGCAAAGGAAGGCGATGTGATCTGGTTCACGTGGCCGAGAGGCTGATTTGCGGTTTGCATGCGATGCCAATCCGGGTTGGAAGAGGAGAGTGAAAAACGGATGGTGGATCATTAGCTGACGGCTAAGTATTTAACAGCAAGCTGTTTATCTCGACCAAGTCGGAGACTGCCTTAGTTTCCGATTACGAGGACCTGGAAGCTGCTGTCGACGGCATTCATCTTCAATGGGGCGCCATTGATTGGAGGATTATTGAGCACGGCGCCGTAGATGACGCTGGCAATATAGACCTCTCCATTCGAAGAGTTGATGGCCAGGGTTCGCGCATTCTGACGGGTGGGCAGGGTCTGGATGACGGCATAAGTGTCGGTAACATCCTGGCGAATGATGGTGAGGCTTCCGTCGCTGCCTCCATTTGCGGTAAAAATCAGGCCGCGATTGGAGTCGTAGCCGATAGCGTCGGCGCCGTAGCCGATGGGAAGAGTTGCTACGGTCTGACCAGTGGCTGCATTCAAGGCCACCATCCGCAGATTGGTGCAGGCGGCAAAGAGCCGCTCATGCGTGGAGTCGACGGCGAGCGCACGCGGTCGCTGGCAATTCGCGTCGAGCCTCAAGGGAACGGGATAGGCGTCAGCGGGTGGGGCGGGCTTGGCAGTGGGAGTCCAATCGAGGAGGAAAGGCTTCTCGGTTTCCGGGGCCGTACCCGAATCCGTGGAAGCCGCTGGTGATCGGGCCGGCTGTTGAGGTGCCGGACGAGCGGCAGGCTGCGCGTCGATGATCCGGTGCACTGCGGAACCGATTGCCTGGGCATCGAGCCTTAGAATCTGGCTGCGATCGGATACGGTGATGTAGATCCTGCCATTTCCGTCTGCCTGCGCGAAGCCGAGACTTCCAGAAAGCACGATCTGCGCCAATGAAATTCTCTGCTCCGTATCGATGATCGTTACTGTTGATTCCGGGCCGCCCTGTGCGGCACTGCGCGGGACGGCAGCATGGGAGGTCTGCGTCCGCCTTGAGTTAGGTTGCGCCCCGGCCGGCGTTTGGCTTTCTCTGGCGGTTGCCTGAGAGCCCACCACGAAGAGCAGTCCGCTGGCTGGATCGAGGGCCATGGAGCGCGGAGAGGGTCCAGTGGGAATGCTGGCTACCATCTGGAAACTACGTCGATCGAAAACCCGGACCATATCGGATGGGCCATCGCTGATATATCCGTAACCGCCTTCCTGATCGAGAACCACGGAATGTGCCTCGCGCAGCCCCTTGACAACACCGGTAAGTGTCCCGCTCTCGACATCGACAACCTGCACCGAAGGGCCATGCGCGATGAACAGTTGATTGGCTGAAGGGTCCATCGTCATATAGTCCCAGTCGCCAACGCCGCCGACGATCCATGTCTTGGTTATAAAGAAGGGGTGAGAAGGCAATGCGGTGGAAGGAGGCGGAAACGGCGACAACTGTGCAGATGCAACACCACACACCACCAGCCAGAGGCTCAGGAAGACCCTCATCATGTGACCGCTCCTGACAGGATTTGACGCTCTAAGTTATTCTGGCGCTCAGCTTTTTTATCGCAGAGGCGAATTTTGTTCCTTACTGCACTAAACAAATGCACAACCCGGAATGGTCTGCGGCATCAGAAAAGTGTAGCCACATTGAGCCCGTCAACCGGGTACCCACCCACAATCCTGCAGATTCGGGAATCATCGACAGAAAGGACACATCAAGATGGATGCTCGTCAGTTGAACGATACGGCAAAAGCCATGGTGGCCGGTGACAAAGGCCTGCTGGCCATGGATGAGAGTACACCCACCGCCAACAAACGGTTTGCTGCCTCCGGCATCCCGCAGACCGAGGAGATGCGGCGCGCCTATCGCGACATGATCGTCACCGCCCCGGGCCTGGGCGATTGCCTCAACGGCGCGATTCTTGTGGACGAGACGATTCGCCAGACGACAAGAGCCGGGATTCCGTTTGCGAAGGCACTGGAAAAGGTGGGAATTATTCCCGGCATCAAGGTGGACGCTGGAGCCAAGCCGATGGCTGCGCATTCGGGCGAAAAGGTCACCGAGGGGTTGGACGGCTTGCGCGAGCGGCTGGCCGAATATGTGAAGATGGGTGCGCGATTCGCCAAGTGGCGCGCTGTCATCACCATCGGCGATGGCATTCCCAGCGACGCCTGTCTTGAGGCGAACGCGCTTATCCTTGCGCTCTATGCGGCGCTGTGCCAGGAGGCGGGGCTGGTTCCAATCGTCGAGCCCGAAGTACTGATGGATGGCGACCATACTATCAAGCGCTGCGCCGAGGTCACGGAACGAACGCAACACTTCGTTTTTACTCATCTCATTGCCCAGGGCGTGGTACTCGAAGGCATGATTCTGAAGCCCAACATGGTGGTGCCGGGCCTGAAGTGCCCGCAGCAAAACACGAACGAAGAGATCGCCGATGCCACCGTGCAGTGCCTCCTTCGCACGGTGCCCGCTGCGGTGCCCGGCGTAGCCTTCCTCTCCGGCGGCCAATCCGGCGAACTTGCATCGGCCAGGCTCAGTGCTATGAATGCTCGGTTCAAAGGACGGCTGCCTTGGGGATTGGCGTTCTCCTTTGCTCGCGCTATCCAAGAACCGGCCATGCAGATTTGGCACGGAGAAGACGCCAACGTGGCCGCGGCGCAAAAAGCTCTCGTGCATCGAGCGCGGTGTAACGTCGCCGCTCGGCGCGGCGAATACACGCCGGCGATGGAAAAACAATGACGGGCAAACGCTTCATCGAGAACTTTCGCGTCCCTTCTGGACAACATGTTCGGCTCGATGATTTCGATCCTGCACTCAAAGGGAACCGCAGCAAGAGCCATGCGCTGCGCAAGACCAGGGAACTCTGCGTAACCATGAGCGAACTGCAGCAGAAGCTTTTTGCCGAGCGGAAACGCTCGCTGCTCGTCTGCCTGCAGGCGCTCGACGCCGGCGGTAAAGACGGCGTCGTCAAACACGTCATCGGGTCAATGAATCCGGACGGGTGCGACGTGGCAAATTTCAAGGAGCCCACTCCGGAAGAACTGGCTCACGATTTTTTGTGGCGAGTTGAAGCGAAGACACCGAAACGCGGCGAGGTAGCGATTTTCAACCGGTCTCACTATGAAGATGTGCTCATCGTCCGCGTGCACAACCTGGTGCCGAAAGAGGTTTGGTCGAAACGCTACGACCAGATCAATGACTTCGAGCGCCGACTCGCCGCGAGCGGTACGCACATTCTCAAATTCTTTCTCAACATCAGCAAAGAAGAGCAGCTGAAGCGCTTTGAGCAGCGCCTCGACGATCCCACCAAGCGCTGGAAAATCAGCGAGTCAGACTACACGGAGCGGGAGTACTGGGACGATTACGCGCGTGCCTATGAAGAGGCGCTTGCCAGGTGCAACACTGAGGACGCTCCCTGGTTTGTGATTCCGGCGGACCATAAGTGGTTCCGTGACCTGGCGATTTCGGAGATCATCGTGGCGACGTTGGAATCGATGAACATCCAGATGCCGAAACCCACCGTGAATATTGAAGATATCCGCCGCAAGTATCACTCCGCTGCAAAAGAGGACAAACAGGGTAAAGCGAGACGCAAACGGCGCGTCCACACCTGATGCCGGCGCGGGATTGACCGCTCAACAGTTGCCACTCGATTGCGCTATGCTTAAGCGCGTACCGGCCTGCTCGGCGGCCGCTGGGGAGCTCGCAATGGGCGAACTGGTTCTGAACATCAATGGCAAACCTTATAAGGTAAACGCCGCGCAAGAGGAGACGCTGCTCTCAGTTCTGCGCAACGGCCTCAACCTCACCGGAACAAAGTATGGCTGCGGTGAAGGCCAGTGCGGAGCCTGCACGGTGCTGATGGATGGCGCCGCAACGCGATCCTGCTCGATCCCGGCAGCGGCCGCGGCGGGCGCAAAGATCACAACCATCGAGGGGCTGGAACAGAACGGCAAACTCACAGCCGTACAGCAGGCTTTTCTCGACGAAGGCGCGTTTCAATGTGGATATTGCACCTCGGGCATGATCATGAGCGTGACGGCTCTGCTCGGCGACAACAAGGCTCCCAACGACGAACAGATCCTCGGTGCGATGAACGGCAACGTCTGTCGCTGCGGAACTTACCCGCGCATTCTCGAAGCGATCAAACGGGCTTCGGGCCAGGCGGCGTCCGGGGGTGCACTTTGAACTTTGCTGATTTGCAGATCGTGGACCACCCAGACGGCGTTGGCGCTGAGGATTGCTCATCGCATGGGGGCAAGTCGAATCTCGATCGCCGCGATTTTCTCAAGGTGTTGGGCGGCGGACTGCTCGTTTGCCTTACTCCCCTGCCATCGTGGACGCAGGAGTCCGGCCGGGCGTTTGGCGGCCATGAACTTCCTAAAGACATCAGCGCGTGGCTGCATATCGATGCAGACGGTCACGTAAAAGTCTTCACCGGCAAAGTTGAGGTTGGCCAGAACATCCGCACCTCGCTTGCACAAGCGGTGGCCGAGGAGCTGCGTGTTCCTTTCGATTCGATCACCATGGTCATGGGCGACACGGATCTCGTTCCCTGGGATATGGGCACCTTTGGCAGCCGCACCACACCGACGATGGCTCCGCAACTGCGCAACATGGCGGTGGCCGGCCGCGAACTGCTGGTGGAAATGGCCGCAGAGCGATGGAACACCGACGCCACAAAACTAATTGCCGCATCAGGGAAAGTGACGACGGCCGATGGATCGAAGTCGGTTACCTACGGCGAATTGACGCGCGGCGAGGCACTGGTGAAGAGCGTTGCCGGTGATCCGCCGTTCACTCCGGCTAACGAATGGAAGATCGCTGGAACACCTGTTCCCAAGGCCAACGGACGCGATTTCGTTACCGGCAGGCATCAGTTCCCTTCGGACATCGTGCGACCGGAGATGATGTTTGGTGCGGTGCTGAGGCCGGAAGGATACGACGCGACTCTGCAATCGCTGGACACGAGTGCCGCTGACAAGATGCCGGGGGGCAGAGTCGTGCGCGATGGCGATTTCACCGGAGTAGTTGCGAGTGATCCATTCACAGCGCAACGGGCGCTTGCGGCCATCCAGGCAAAATGGAATATTCCGGAGCAGCCAGGTAACCAGGGCCTTTTTGAATACCTCAAGAACAATCCCGAAGGACAGGCGGGACGCCCAGACCATGCGGTTGGCTCGGTTCCGGAAGCGCTTGCGGGCGCCGATGTGCAACTTGAATCTCAATACACCGTCGAGTACATCGCGCACGCTCCGCTCGAGCCGCGTGCCGCAGTCGCCGAATGGAACAATGGCAAGCTGACTGTCTGGACCGGTACGCAGCGGCCTTTCGGGGTGCGCGACGAGTTGATGCGGGCGTTTCATTTGCCCGCGGAACAAGTACGCGTGATCCAACCCGATATGGGCAGCGGCTACGGCGGCAAACACACGGGCGAAGCAGCCATTGAAGCGGCGCGCTTATCCAAAACGGCCGGCAAACCCGTGAAAGTGGTGTGGACGCGGCAGGAGGAGTTCACGTGGGCCTATTTCCGTCCCGCCGGTCTCATCGAAATCAAAGCCGGCGCCAAGCACGATGGAACGCTCGTAGCCTGGGAGCACCACAATTACAACTCGGGGCCGGCGGCGATCGGCACGCCCTACGACGTTGCGAACCAGCTTATTCAGTACCATCCGACGAAGTCGCCATTGCGCCAGGGTTCCTATCGAGGACTTGCCTCGACCGCGAATCACTTCGCCCGCGAATCACACATGGACGCCATGGCGCATGCCGCGCAGATGGACCCGATTGCTTTCCGCCTGAAGAACATCAGCAATCCACGTCTGAAGGCCGTTCTTCAGGCCGTCGCCAACAAGTTCGGGTGGGCCGGCGCAAAGTCCGCACCGGAACGTGGATTCGGCATCGCCTGCGGCACGGACAAAGGCGGATTCGTCGCCACGTGCGCCGAAGTGACCATCGATCCTGCAAGCAAACAGGTGAAGATTCGACGCGTGGTAGAAGCGTGGGAATCCGGCGCGATCGTGAATCCCGATGGATTGCGCAACCAGATGCAAGGCGCCATTGTGCAGGCAATCGGGGGAGCGTTGTTCGAGCGAATTCTCTTTAGCAATGGACGCATCCAGAATCCGCTCTTCTCCAAATACAGGGTTCCTCGTTTCAGCGATACGCCGCAGGTGGAGATCGTGCTTCTCGACCGCAAGGATCTGCCTTCAGCAGGGGCGGGGGAAACAGGTCTCGTGGGCCTTGCGCCGGCCGTCGGCAACGCAATCTTCGCGGCCACCGGAGTACGCCTGCGCAGCATGCCCATGACTCCGGACAACAACACGGTCCGAAGCTAAGCCGCACTCGGACATTGCAGTTGTCGTTACTGCAATGGGATTGGCTGCTGTGTCCAGGTTTTTCCGTCGTAGCTGATCCAGGTCTGCAGTTTGTCGTTCACCAGTTCAAACCGCATGGTTTGCGGAGCACGCAAGGCAGCGGCTTGTGTCCCAACCGGCCGGGTACGTACGAGAAGAGCGCGCCCGGTCCACTGCGTCTGAATAGGCTGCCAGTGTTTGCCTCCGTCTACGCTCAGGAACATCGCTCCGGCCGTGTCGAGCGCGATGCTGCGGGAGGCCTCGGATGCCACGGAAAGAGTCCCAAGCCCGCCAGGCAGGGTTATCTTCTGCGCCTTGTCGAGCGCTGTGACTTTGGCGGATGAAACTTCGTAGGTTTGGCCGGTCAGCGGAAGCGAGGAAACCTGCGGCGCCGGCGTCTGCGCCGGTGCAGCTGACATTTCTACCGTGTCTGCCTGCACCGTGACAGTTTGTGTCGCCGAAGCTGGAGCCGCGCCCGCCGTCACCGGTTTGTTCAGAGAATCGGCCGCAACGCTTTGCGATTGCTGTAGCATATTTTGCTGCGTAACGTTTGGCGCCAGATTCTGCTGCTGAAACTGGTTCGCAGCTACAGGGCCCCCGACTGACCCTGAATTTGCGCGCGCTGTCATCATCCCGTGCATCGATCCACCCGCAAGGCCCGCAATGGCCCCGGTCGCGAACTCCCTGCGTGCGGGAGATTTCTTTTCGTCGAGTTGCTTTTCCACGTCCTTCTCCGTTCGAGTTCGAGATGAGGCGTCGTCTCGCCCTTCGGACGGTTTTGCTTTCTTCGCCTGTTTCAACTCTTCACTCGATTGGGGAATCGGCGCAGGAGCGGCAGGGAGAGCATTTGGAGGTTGTCTCAAATTATCGGCAGGGGACAACTTTGCGGACAGCTGCGTCTCCGTTGCCGGATGACGGAAATGTTGCACGACCGCAAATCCTACGAATCCTGCAAGGGCCACCGTGGGAATCCATACCCATCGCCAACCCGTGAACCATGAGGTGCGAGGGGCCGCGGGCACTTCTGCGATAGCCGAAACTGCCGATGGCTGCTCCTCCTCTGCTGCATGCTGCGCCAGGAAAACAACTTCGCGACAGCGGCCGCACGTGGCCATGTGGGCAAGAATCTGATCGCGCTCTTCGGCGGGCAGCAGTTGCTCCGCGAATGCCGTCAGACTCTCGGCGTCGGGGTGCATTCCGGATTGGACGATCGGGTTCATCTGGTGGTCTTCGCCTCGTCTGAGAGTGGCGCTCTCGCAACGGTTTCTTGTGCCGCGACCGGACTTGCAATCGCCTGTACTTTGAACGGCTCCGGCTCAGAACTTTGCAGTAGTTTTCTCAAATCCATTCTTAAATCAAGATCGCGGGGATCGGTGCCGAGTGCTTCTTCAGACGCTCTACGGGTCATCCCGCTTGCTTCAAGATTGCGGATAAGCTGCTTGCGAACGGCATCCGTCGCACGCCGCAGTCTGCGGCTGATGGTGGCTTCATGCACGTGCAAGATATGGCCGATCTCGGCCAGCGTTTTGTCGTCAACATAATAGGCCGCAAGTAGAAACCGCTCTTCCGCAGGCTGATCGCGCAAGGCTGCCTGGACGGCGTGGCGTAGCGCAACAAGAATCCCGGGCTCGGGATCCGACGTGGAGTGGGGTGCTGGCGCATCGTGCACCTGGTCATCAAGTGCCTGTTCGCGATACGTGCGCCGATAGTGATCGACAAAACGCTGTGCCAACGTTGTCCGCAACCAGCCCAGAAGCGAGCCGCGTCCTTGATACGAGTCGAGCGGGCAGCGGCGCTCGCCATCGCGCGTGTTCAGCCCGTAAAGCTCTGCATAAAATGCGTCGGCCAAATCGCGTCCGATGGTTTCACTTCCGCTGATGGCGATGGCCGCTCGTGTAAGCGGTTGACCGTAGAACGCCATGAAATGCTCCCATGCCCGGTCATTGCCGGCGGCACAAGCCTTCGCCAGCACAACGTCATCCAGCTTGAGACTGCGAAAGAATGCTGCCTGCTGTTCTCTTGCAGCGGTTGCCGCCGGTGCCAGCCCGAAGTTCTGCGCCACTGCGACCAGCAGAAGGATGCGATCGAACTCGCTACGCTCCAGTCCCCAGGTCCTCGCGCCGCCCTCCAGCCAAAGCTCGTCGAGAAGAGCCGGATGCACCGAAACCGGAGCGGCCGAAGCCTCCCCGGCAGGCACATCTTCGACAGGTTGGATCGGTGCTGCGTCCACGACACGAAGATACGCCAAAAAATCCATGCAAGAAACCTTCCGAGCCCCGTTCCCAGCCCAGAGCCGGAGCCCCTGCTGCCGGCGGAGGGTACGCATGATCAATTCAACCCCATCGCAATTCTTTCGATTCGCGCTGGTGGGCGCAGTCCTGATCACAGGTTTTGCGCTCAATGAGGTCAATCACGTCCGAGCCGCTGCTGGCCCAACAGAACAGCCGCACAGTTCCTATCGCGTGCTGGCGCCGATTGAGAGCGGAAACCTGCTTCTCTTCCCCGTGGTGCAATCGGTCAAGACGCCGGCGTCTCCCTTTCTGACGCTCGATGAAGGCATTAAGAGCGGACAAGTCGAAGTCACCGAAGCTGGCAGAGTTCGCGGCCTCGTGCGTCCCCGTCCTGCGCAGGGCAGAATCGACGATGGTGTGCTCCGGCCCTTTCCGAGTCCGCCCCAGTACCGCGGTGACCAGGTCAACACGCTGGTGCTGGTGAATAATTCAAACAGACCGCTTCTACTTCTGGCCGGCGAGATCGTCACCGGCGGCAAGCAGGACCGCGTGATCGCCAAAGACCGCATCGTGCCAGCCGGGAACGATCCCATCGACCTGGGCGTCTTCTGCATCGAGCCCGGGCGATGGACTGAAGACACTGCGACCTTCCGCGGATCGGCAAAGGCACCGGGGCAAAGCATGATGGTACAGCCATCGGTGCGCGCCAAGGCGATGGTTGAAAAAGATCAGCAGGAGGTTTGGAACTCCGTGCACGGCACCATCGCAGCCGCACTGGCCGCACCCGCGCCTTCGGGAATCGTGGTCGACGGCCGTCGGCCGGTCGCCGGCGACCTTGACAGCCTGGGAACCACCAGCTACGCCCGCGCCATGCAAAGCGCCGCTGTGAGCGAGAAGGTGGATGAAGCCGCCGCGCCGGTCATGAAGTCGCGTGAGCAAGTGCTGGAAAAGCTCCGCGAAGAGCGTGCCGTGGGAGTGGTAGTTGCAGTGCGCGGCGAGATCGTGTGGGCCGATATCTTCTCCGATACCGATTTGCTGGGGCGCTACTGGACCAAGCTGGTTCGGTCGTATGCCGCCGAGAGCCTGCTTGGAGGCGAAACCCATTCGGCGCCCACAGTCGCTGATGCGCAGCACTTTCTCGATGCGCCTGCAGGCGGCACGGAGACCAGCATCGGCGATGTAGGGGTTTATCGATATAAGGAGCTTCGCTCCGGAGGCACGGAGACTTTTGTGCTGGAATCGTTGCTTGCGGGAACGGATTATGACGTGCACATCAGCAAGCTCAAGATGCGGGGCGAAGTACGGCGAGTCGGCTCGCCGATGGGCTTGCGCTAGGCACTCCTGGAATCCATCTGAAGATGCGGTGCATGCCTGCGATTGGGCTCCGGCGCCGCATCGGCTCCATCCGCCGACTGGGCGAGATCTATCTCCCTGATCATGCGCCGCGATCCGACGCGACGAGTAGCCAACGTCGGAGTTCGAGACGATAGGATTGGATGGGAGATATTGATGGCTAGAGTTCTCGATGGGGCGGCTATTGCGACGGCGATCAAGAAAGAAGTGGCCGAGGAAGTGCGCGCGCTGGCGGCGCTGGGTATTCAGCCCGGTTTAGCCGCGGTTCTTGTCGGTCATGTGCCCGCCTCTGAGATTTACGTCCGCAGCAAAGTACAGACCTGCGCAGAGCTGGGCCTTTTCAGCGACCTGATTACACCGCCGGATACCGTGACGACGGAGGAGATGCTGGACCTGGTCCAGAGCCTCAACGATCGCGACGATATCGACGGCATCCTCATACAGCTTCCGCTGCCGAAGCATGTTGACACCAAGGCGCTGCTCGATTCCGTGCTTCCGGCGAAGGACGTGGATGGCTTTCATCCCGTAAACGCCGGAAAACTGCAGGCGGGACGACCGGCACTGGCTCCCTGTACGCCGGCGGGCATCGTTGAGATTCTCAAGCGCAGCAATCTGCCGATCAGCGGACAACATGCGGTGATCGTGGGCCGAAGCGATATAGTGGGCAAGCCTGTGGCCATGCTGCTGCTGCACGAAAACGCCACAATCACAATATGCCATTCCAAAACGCGAGACCTTGGAGAGGTTACGCGGGAAGCGGACATCCTGGTTGCCGCGATCGGCCGGCCGGGATTCATTACGCCTGAGATGGTGAAGCCGGGTGCGACCATTATTGATGTGGGCATTAACCGCATCACGGCGCTCGAAGACTTTGACCGCTTCTTTACGGGCGATGCCAAGCGCCAGTCCACCTTTGAGAAACGTGGCTCGACGATTGTTGGCGATGTGCATCCCAAAGCGTTTGAAGTTGCCGGAGCGTACACGCCGGTGCCGGGCGGCGTTGGTCCGCTGACGATTGCGATGCTAATGTCGAATACCGTGCGCGCTGCCAAGATGCGGCGGGGCCTCTAGCCGATGCTCCGCGTAGGACTCACCGGCGGCCTGGGCAGCGGCAAGAGCACGGTTGCGCAGATGCTGCGCGAACACGGCGCCGAGGTTATCGAATCGGACGAACTGGGCCGCGCATTGATGGAACCGGGCGAGGCGGCTTTCAATGAAATTGTCAGCGTGTTTGGGCCGGGCGTTTTGCTGCCAGATGGGCGTCTGAATCGTGCACGGCTTGCGGAACTCGCCTTCAAGGGTGGTCGCGTGAAGGAGCTGAATGCGATCGTTCATCCGGCTGTGATCGAAGCACAGAGCCAATGGATGAGCGGAGTTTTTGCGCGCGATCCGGCGGCGGTTGCGGTCGTTGTCTCGGCGCTCATCTTTGAAGTCGAACGCGATGCTCGCGCGAGCGGCGAAGCCAACGCCGTCTTCACCGAGTTGCGCAAACGCATCGACCGCGTGGTTCTACTCACGGCTCCAGACGAGGCAAAGATCGCCCGTTATGTGGCCCGCATCGCCCCGGCTGCCGCGAACCGTGAGGCAGCCGAGGCCGATGCCCGCTCCCGGCTGGCGCATCAAATCTGTGATAGCGAGAAGGCACCGCGGGCCGACTACGTGCTTGAAAACACCGGTGATATCGAAGCCCTGCGTGCACAGGTTGCGGAGCTTTGGCCCCGGCTGAAGCAGGAGAGCAACTTAAACCTCAATCCGCGGTCATTAAAATAGAAGGAGCGGCAAACCGGTGCGAACGCGGTTGCTGCTTCCCCTGGGAACCCTTTTGGATTTGCTACGTATCTGTATTGAAAGGTCGCAAGGTTTAAGAGAGCTATGAAACTGCGCCAGCTTGTTTTGGTCCTTCTCCTGGTCGGTGGATTCTGGTTTGTCACCACCCATTTTCCGAGAGGTTTGAATCCTCTGACAATCACGAACACGCGGGCCTCCAGCTCGCCCCTGGAGTTGACCGAGGCGGAAGCCGCGCCCGCATTCGATGCGGAAGAGCAGAACAACATCTCCGTCTATCGGCGTCTGCTGCCCTCGGTGGTGAATATTACCTCGCGTGCAGTCGTCTTCAACTTCTTTTATGGAACCGTTCCCCAAGAGGGCCAGGGTTCGGGCTTCATTCTCGACAAGGCGGGCCACGTGCTCACCAACTACCACGTGGTAGAAGGCGCTAACCGGGGCGTTGAAGTGAAGCTGAGCAACAAGCGCAGCTACAAGGCTACCGTGATCGGCAGCGACAAGGTGCACGACCTGGCGTTGCTGAAGATTGACGCACCCGAACTGCAGCCTGTGGTTCTGGCCGATTCCAGCCAGATTGCCGTGGGCGAAAAGGTGTATGCCATCGGCAATCCTTTCGGCCTGAGCGGAACAATGACGCAGGGCATCATCAGTTCCATCCGCTCGATCCGCAACGGCGACGGTGCACCGATTGAAGACGCCATCCAGACCGATGCGGCGATCAATCCCGGCAATTCCGGCGGACCGCTGCTGAACTCCCGGGGAGAAGTTATCGGCATCAACACCATGATCGCGTCGAACGGCGCGGAGCAGAGCTCGGGCATCGGATTCGCCATTCCTATCAACACTGCCAAGGCGGTGCTCTCCGATCTGACGCGCTACGGGCAGGTACGTCGGCCCTCGCTGGGCATCGTGTCGTATGCAATCGGGCCGGAGCTTGCCGAACAGATGGGATTCTCGGCAGATTCCGGCGTGCTCATCCAGCAAGTGCTTCGCGGTGGTGCTGCGGAGCGTGCCGGCTTGCACGGCGGCAACGAGCAGGCCTACGTAGGCAACCAGCCAGTGATGCTGGGCGGGGATTTGATTGTGGCGATTGATGGCCAGCAAATCACCGATCCGCAGGACATCAGCGTGATCATGGATAAGCACCAGGCCGGCGATACGGTGAGCGTGACGGTAATGCGCGGGCGGCGGCAGATGACGGTGAAAGTAGTGCTAGGCGAGGCACGGTCGGTGAATACGTAGTAGCCCAAGCATCTCGAATAAGAAGGGCCGCTCCGACAATTGGGGCGGCCTTTTTTCCATTTCGGCTCAGCAGAACCGACAGAAGAACACTTTCTGCTTTATCCCTAAAGCTTTGTTGACGACCCGCAGGAAGAACCAGCTAAAAGCTCGGTGACTTAGTACTAAGACTAACTTCTGTGTTGTCCCGGATCCGCTTAGAACGTCTACGGTTCGGCTGGATAAGCGCATTAGCCTGTCGTGTGCCGAGACGCTGTAACGCGGTTGTCTCCTGTTTCGCAATGGCACTTTGGTGGGTTTTCAGTACAACGTGTGTGTATATCGAAAAAGTCTCGCCAAAGGATACAGTTATTGAACTAACGCCAGATTCTGAGTTCGGACCAGCTTGCATATACATGCGAAAGGCACGCGTGAGTTTGCCAGAATCAGCAGATTCCTGGGCCCTTCAATACTTGCTTCTAATTGGCCAAATTCCCTGATTTGAGTCTCGATTCTCTGGTTAGGAAGAGATTCCCTGTTGCCTGTAAGACCGCTGGTTGCGAGTTTAGATGGGTCAAATACAAAGCGCTGATCGTGTACGACGATATGTTCCGTGCCTGGAAGGCATTCGGGGATACGGTTTCCTCCTCGTCTTTTGCGGCCACTACTTTTTGCCCGATCAATTGGCGCACCCTGACACCTTTCGACTCAAGCTTCTGACAGGGTTCGCGTCTTTAGGGCTCTTTGCAGTTCCGGCTTTTTTTGTCCTTTCGGGATATCTCATCGGCGGGATTTTATACGACACACGCAACAGAGACGGATACTTCAGGGTCTTCTATTCGCGTCGAATCCTTCGCGTCTTTCCTGTCTACTATGTGACATTGATCGTCATCGCCGGCTTTTACCTATGGAAGCAGGTCCCCACGGATTATCTTTTCTGGACTCATTTCCTCTATATTCAGAACCTGTTTTCAGGGTATCCATTCCGGCACGGCGGCCCGGTTGCCATGATTCACTTCTGGTCTCTGGCAGTTGAGGAGCAGTTCTATCTACTGTGGCCACTTGTCGTCTGGTTCTTTCCCCAGAAACGAAAGCTGATCGGAATTGCAAGCGTTCTGATAGCCGGCAGCTGTGTGCTTCGCCTTGCGGCTCCCCTGGTTTCGTCGTCCCCCAAGGCGATTCTGTGGTTCACTCCAACGCGCGTTGATGCCATCCTGCTGGGCGTTATTCTCGGGCTGATTCGCCACGATGCCATCTATGACCGGATCAAACCATTCGCGAAATGGATTGTCGCCGCAGGGGGTGCAACCGCGTTTCTGCTCGCCATCTGGAAGGGGCAACTCTGGTCAAAAACCTACATCGGCGAAGAGATCTGGATTCCGTTAGTCAACATCACCTCGGTCGCGCTGATCATCGCTGTGATGGAGGAGAATACGTTGCTTAACCGGGCTTGCAACCAGCGCTGGGTGTGCTGGCTTGGAGGCCTGAGTTACAGCTTGTATGTTTTTCATCTGACTTTTGCGCCCTACTTCATGAACACGCTGACTCGCGAACTCGGCGCGTACATGAGGCAGTCGTTCGCAGTGCTCGCGGCAGGGGTTTGCGCATTCTGCCTGACCCTGTTGCTGTCGATGCTGAGCTACAAACTTATCGAAGGGCCGATCATCAATCTCAAAGGGCGCTTGCGGTATGGACCCGACGCCACGCCCAGCATCAAGCAGCAGACCCGTGAGCAGGTTCTGGTCAGTACGGGCGCTTAGTACTTCGACGCCATTCTTCATCACAAAGCTCGATCGTGCGCCCCACGGACCGCGTGGTCCGTGGGGTTGGCGGAGCGAACTATCTGTTTTGTCCGTTTAGAACTTCACACCCAGGGTGGAGAGAAACGCCTTGACGTCGGGCCACGCGGCCTTGAGGTCGGTGGCGGTCTGAATGTCGAGGACGATGTTCAGGGGGTTGGAAGCAGCGCCGGCGAGTTCGGCGATCGGCTTCTCGACTGCGGTGATGAGTGTGGCGAGCGCAGCGACGACCTGCGGTGCGGCTTTGAGAGCCTTATTGGCGCCGGTGAGCCACTTCAAGGCGTCCTCGGCTCCGATTTCGATTCCTTTTTCGATATTTACCAGGATGTTTGCCATCGCGATGGTTCTCTTTTCTTGTCGGCGGGCCGGATTTTGGGCGGGGCGCCGACGTAGGTTTGCGGCGACGACGCCCGCGCAATGGCCGTGGTTGCGGCGTGATTGCGAGCGGGTCGCCTCGCACAGACATGAGCGGGCGCGCGGCTAATATGAGTCCGCACGAAGATCCGCTGGATTGTCCGGCTATGGTTCCAAGCTTAGAGAAATCGCTGAATTAACCGGCAAAGCAGCGGAAGGAATTTTTTGCGCAGAATCAAGGGTTTGAGACCTGGCGGATGTTTGGAGGGGTTGACACTCGTGACGCAGATTTCAGCCTTGGCATTTGGGTCCAGGATTCCGCTTCGCGAACCCAGAACCGGGTCGCAATTCCAGACTTGGACGGTCGGGAATGAACGCCTAAAAACATGCAAGCTTGCTGTGAAAAACTGCAAATTTCGGGAGGGGGGTGGGGGGTATTCTTCTCACGATATGGAACTGCTCGCAGCGCATTTCCAAGTGAAGCGAGCCGGGGCGCCATGTCCGTAGTTCCTCGTCATGGTTTACATCTTGATTGTGCTCCGGGAACGCATAATTACCTGCAAATAGTCAGCCGCTCGTGGCCGATCAATACAAAGGGCTTGCGAATTTTGGGAATTCAAGATGGTTGACAGGGTTTCGACGCGTCGCTTCGGCATGGCGATAAGAACCATTGGTGCTTGCACTGTCAGTTCTGCCAGTGTCGGAATGCAGCGTGGCATCCTAGAGTTCTCGTGGTTGGATTTACCAGATTTCCGAGAGTCGAGTGACTGATGAATTCGAGAAAGCTCCCATTCCTTCTGGTCGTCGTTGTGTTGTCCACAGCCTGCGGCTTCGCGCAGAAGGTCAAAGTGGGTTACGACAAGAGCGTCGATTTCTCAAAATACAAAACCTACACGTTGAAGCTACCCCCCGCTCCCTCGAGCAGACCGCTTCTGTACGCGTCGGTGGTGGGCTCGATTAGAAATGGGATTGAATCAAAGGGGCTGGTCAGCGTGGAGAAAGGCGGCGACCTGACGGTGATTGCGGGCGGAAGCCTGGATTACGGACTGGAATCCGGTGTGAATCCTCTTGCGGATACTTGCGCGAATTGCCAGGCACCGCAAGTGGACGTCCAACTGTGGGCCGGGTTCATGCCGCCGCCTGGATCCGCGGGGAAGCCTCAGCCAAGTGGAACTCTCAAACTAGACATGATTGACCGGACGACGAACAAGGAGGTCTGGTCGGGCATGGTGGTGCAGAAGCTCAACGCGCAGAAACCAGATCAGTCGCTCGAAAAAGTCGGCGCGGCAATCGCAAAGCTATTGTCGGAGTTCCCACCCAAAACCAAGTAGGTGCAGGCAGGCCGCAACAGGAACAAAGCGTGGCGTCCCCGCAGTTATTTGGCATAAGTATGGAAGTGCAAGAAAAGCAGATTCTTCGCTCACCACCCCCGAACTCTGCCCAAAGAGCCTGATCGCTCTTTGGGGACCCTGAAAGACGTTCGGGGCCCCGTTCGCCCAGAATGACACCGCCAACTTAGAGTTGCCGCTTGACGTAGCGGCGCGCGCGGATTTCGTAGTCGCCGCTGGCTACGCGGGCGATGGCCTCGATGTAGGCGATGTGCTCTTCGACGAGGATGCGTTCGGCGAGAGAGTGCGCGTCGTCGGATTCAAGAACTGGAACGGCGCGCTGGAGGATGATGGCGCCGTGATCGAGGTGTTCGTCGACGAAATGGACGGTGCAGCCAGCGACTTTCACTCCGTAGTCGAATGCCTGCTGCTGGGCGTCGAGGCCGGGAAAAGCGGGCAGCAGCGAGGGATGAATGTTGACGATGCGGTTGGGGAAGGCCAGGATGAATCCGGGAGTGAGCAGGCGCATATAGCCGGCGAGGCAGACGAGGTCGACGTCATGTTCGCGGAGGGAAGCGATGAGGTCGGCATCGTGCAGGGAGCGGGGGCGTCCTTTGGATTCGAAAACAGCGGTGGGCAGGTTGAGGTCGCGGGCGGCCTGAAGGCCGGGGGCGTCGGCGATGTTCGAGAGGACGATGGCGATTTCGACGTTGGGCAGGCGGCCTTCGCGGATGGAACGAGCGATGGCGAGGAAGTTGGAGCCACGGCCGGAGAGGAGTACTCCCAGCCGGAGTCCTGGCCGCACGGGCGGACGCTCGCTTTGCGCGCCTTCGTGTTGCGGGTTGGGAATGAGCGGTTGCAAGGAGATCTTCTGGCGAGATTCGTTTCGTTGCGGCCCTACGGGGCGCGGTAGTCGTGCGGGTATCAGAGACAACGGCAGGTCCTTCGACTTCGGTCGCTTTGCGACCTGCACTCAGGATGACATCGGCTGGGTTTAGTTTGTGCTTTCCCACCCTTTTTGAGCAAGGATGGGGCATCCAGAGTTGTGCGGGGCGATGTATGGGAAGCATGTCTTTCGACTGCGCTCAAGATGACGGCGCTTGTTTGTGGTCGTGCCTTCCCACCCACGGTTTTGCGGATTGATGTAGCACCCACGGTTTGTGCGGACTGATGGAGCGATTGCAGCGCTCATGTGTACTGGACGCGGTGGTCGCCTTTGACTACGCGGCCAATGACGTAGAACTTTTCTTCGGCGCGGTCGAGGAGCGTTTTGGCGCGGGCGAATTTGGCGGCGGGAATGACGGCGATGAGACCGATACCCATGTTGAAGGTGCGCATCATCTCATCCTGCGAGACCTGGCCGAGGTCGCGAAGATGGTCAAAGATGGGCAGCACGGGCCAGGAGCCTAGCTCGACTTGCGCGGCCAGTCCCTTGGGAAGGATGCGAGGCAAATTCTCAGTGATGCCGCCGCCGGTGATGTGAGCCATACCGGCGGTCATTCCGGCAACAACCAGTTTCTGGATGACATGGAGATAGCTGCGGTGCGTCTTCATGAGCGCGGCGCCGGCTTTCTCTTTGATGGCGGTGACGTATTGGCTTGGTTTGTATTTGGCCACGTCGAACATGAGCTTGCGCGCCAGCGAGTAGCCGTTGGTGTGGAGACCTGTGGACGGAAATCCAACGAGAACGTCGCCCGCTTTGATGTCGTCGCCGGTGACAAGCTTGTCGCGATCGACCGCGCCGACGATGAAGCCGGCGAGGTCGTACTCTCCTTCGGCGTAGAAGCCGGGCATCTGGGCAGTTTCTCCGCCGATGAGGGCGCAGCCGTTGGCTTTGCAGGCATCGGCGAGGCCGGAGACGACGGTTTCAGTGACTTCGGGATCGAGCTTGCCGCTGGCGAAGTAGTCGAGGAAAAACAGCGGCGTAGCGCCCTGGACAGCGATGTCGTTGACGCAATGGTTCACCAGGTCGCCGCCGACGCTAGAGTGAAGGCCCATTTCGAAGGCGATTTTGAGCTTGGTGCCGACGCCATCGGCCGAGCTGACCAGGATGGGGCTTTTGAATTTCTGCAGATCGAGCCGGAAGAGGGCTCCGAATCCGCCAATGCCGCCTAAAACATTGCGGTTGAAGGTCTTCTGCGCCAGGTACTTGATGCGTTCTTTGGCGCGGTCGCCGCGGGAGATGTCAACCCCGGCATCGGCGTAGGTGAGGGACTTTGGCGTGACGGCCTTTGATTTGGATTCTTCGGGCACTTTTCGGCCTTCTAAGGTTGGAGTGTGCAGCAGGCGGACCGGAAAGGTCGATTCTAGCAGGGTTCACGCAAGGGGTAGGCGAAGGCCGAAATCGATTTGCTGTTCAAAACTCGACACCTGATGGAGCAAGTGGAAAGTTGGCTTGACATCAAATCTGGATCGGGTTATCTTGAAATGGAAAGCTAGCTTTACATGGAACCGGCAATCCTTAATCGCGTGAAGGATCTTCGCACCGCCCGCGGGTGGACGCAGGAGGAGTTGGCGAAGGCTGCGGGGGTTTCGCGGCAGAGCATCAACTCGATTGAGCGGAACCGCTATGTTCCCAGCCTTCCGCTGGCGCTGACTTTTGCGCGCGTGTTTGGCTGCAGCACCGAAGACATATTCCAGTTGGAGGAGAAAGCATGACGCATCCGATCCTGAGCAGAATTCCCTTTCTCGGCAAGTTTGTTGACGAACGCTTTCTCGAACACCGGCGACGCTCATCGAGCATGGCGGCGATTGCGGGAGTTTGCGTTGCGGGCGGCATTTTCGAATACCGGATCATTGCGCAGCGCGTGATCGAGTGGAATCTGTTTGTGGTGCTCGTGGTGATGGCGGTGGTGAAGATGGGGATGTTTGCGTGGTATCGGCTGAACGATTAACGCTGGGGGAGCGGATGATGTGTCGACGGTGGAAGGATGTTGACCAAAAGCAGAGACGGACAATTGCTGCAGCCAATGGATTTCTTGCGGCGGGATTGGCGATTTGGAATCTGGCGAGTCGTGCGAGCGGCCACCACCAGCCATGGTTGCATGCTGTGTCGGGATTCCTGTTGGGGCTGTCGATCGCGTTGAACCTGGGCGCAGTGGTGAAGAGAAGACATGCGAGTGAGCATTCGGCTTAAATTACGACAGCCATCAAGTGGGGCACCGGTCTGTGAGCACTCTATACTGAAGCCAAGATGAGCACCAAGGCGGCGACACAGACGCATACACGTTCCCTCGAATTGCAGGAGCGCGCTGAGCGCTATTTTCCCGGCGGTGTGAATTCGCCAGTGCGCGCGTTTCGCGCGGTGGGCGGAGCTCCGCCGTTTGTGGAGCGGGCCAAGGGCGCTTATGTGGTGGACGCGGACGGCAACCGTTACATAGATTACGTCGGTTCCTGGGGGCCAATGATCCTCGGTCATGCGTTTCCGCCAGTGGTGGAGGCAATTGAGCGAGCGGCGCGAAACTCAGCGAGCTTTGGAGCGTCAACGGCGAGCGAAGCGAATTTGGCGGAGCGGATTGCTGCGTGCTATCCGGCAATCGAGAAAATGCGGTTTGTAAGCTCGGGGACAGAGGCGACCATGTCAGCGATCCGGCTGGCGCGGGCGGCAACAGGGCGCAAGGTCATTATTAAATTTGAAGGCTGCTATCACGGGCATGCAGATGGACTGCTGGTAAAGGCGGGATCGGGTGTGGCAACGTTCGGAATTCCGGGATCGGCGGGGGTACCGGAGGAGATTGCCGCCCTTACGCACGCGCTGCCTTACAACGATGTTGCGGCTGTCGAGTCTGCATTCGACGCTCATCCGGACAAGATTGCGGCGGTGATCCTGGAGCCGGTGGTTGGGAATTCGGGATGTATCGCGCCGGCACCGGGGTATCTGCATGCGCTGCGCGAGCTCACGAAGCGAGAGGGCGCGCTGCTGATTGTGGATGAAGTGATGACGGGATTTCGCGTGGCGCTGGGTGGGGCGTGTGAGTTGTACAGGATCGATCCGGACCTGGTGACACTGGGGAAGATTGTGGGCGGCGGGTTGCCAGTGGGGGTGTTCGGCGGGAAGCGGAAGTATATGGACATGCTGGCTCCGCTTGGGCCCGTTTATCAAGCCGGGACACTGAGCGGGAATCCGCTGGCGATGGCTGCAGGGATTGCGACGGTTGGATATTTGCAGGAACACGAGACCGAGGTGTATGCGCGGCTTGAATCGACGGCGAAGGCTGTGGCGGAGGGCGTTGCTGCCGAGGCGGAGAAGGCTGGCGTTGCGCTGACGACGAATCGTGTGGGGGCGATGTGGACGTGGTTCTTCAATGAAGGCCCAGTAACGAATTACGACGAGGCGGCGAAGTCGGATACCACGGCTTTCGGGAAGTTTCATCGCGCGATGCTGGACCGCGGTGTGTGGCTGCCCCCATCGCAGTTTGAAGCGGCATTTCTGGGGACCGCGCATGGAGATGCGGAAGTGCGGGCTACGATTGCAGCGGCGGGCGAGGCGTTTGCTTGATCATTGGTAGAGAAGGGCAACCGCCGTCGTCATGGCGGGTCGCGCCACGCGAAGACCACGAAATGCCGGAGACCTTGGTCGTTCAGGCCTAAACACGTTGCGGAAAAAGTCCGACCGAAAAGAGAATTCAGCAGGGGATTGCTTGGCAGGGGCTAAAGCCCTACTCATTCTTCTGACCTTATCGGCCCGCGACCCACTACGTGGGTCCCCGAGCCGTGCCCTTGTTACAAAACCTCTTCGGTTAAGTTTTTCCGCAGCCTGTAAACGCCGTATAGGTCTCAGCGCATGATTGCAGCAGCCTGAAGGCCGCGCTCCTCAGTATTGAAATCTTGCTTTCCCACCCATGCCGCGAGAAGACCGCGTCATGGATGGGGCACCCGCGATGATACCAATTGATGCTTTTGAAAACTGGAGATTTTCGCGGAGTTATTCGGGCCATGCGTCGAGCGTGACGAATGTGTGTGTCCTGTCGTAGCGGACGAGAAGTTGTTCGGCGGCAGTGACGGATGGACCGCGGTTTGCGCCGAGGCCGTGATGGCTGCCGTCATGAAGGACGATGTTGCTGGCATAGCCTGAACGCTGGTTGCTATCGATTTTCCTGATTAAGTTTTGAGCGATCTTGCCGGCGGAGGGTTCTTTCCAATCCGTTGTCATGGCGTTCCACGTGACGGGGATGAGGCCGAGTTGCCTGGCGAGTTTGAGAACGTAGGGGCCGCGCGCGCCAAACGGCGGGCGGAAGTAACGGATGGGCTTGCCGGCAATCTCCGCCAAAATGTCGCTCGTACGTGTGAGTTCGTCGAGCACGTTGGCGGATCGGCTACGGGAGAGATCGGGGTGAGACCAGGAATGATTGCCGATGAGGTGGCCGGCATTCGCGACGCGATGCGCCAGCTCTGGTTCTGCTCGAGCGAATTTTCCGACCATGAAGAAGGTGGCGCGCACGTTGTGTTCGGCAAGGATGTCGAGAAGACGCGGCGTCCATGCGGGGTTGGGGCCATCGTCGAAGGTGAGAGCGAGTTGGCCGGGGAGGCGTGGGGCAATGAGGGTGCGGCCGAGGATCTGCGAGGTTGGCCAGCGGGAGGCGTAGGCAAAACCGCCGATGCCGAGCCCGGTTGCGCCGGCGACACCGATAACTCCGTAAATTCCCGCGGCTAAAGGAGAAAGCATTGCTGCAGATAGTTTGCGGCGGGGAGCAGTCAGTCGGCAAGCGATCTGTGACGGACCGAGGTATACTGAAACTGTTCGGGTCGCATCCTGTGTGTACGGAGCGGCACTGGAGACCACATGAGTATCACGAACTTCCCCGAAAGCGCGAATTCTTCGCCGCTTGATCTTTCCATCACAAAAGTCACGATTCCTGCACTGGCCGAGATGAAGCGGCAGGGCAAACCTATCTCTGCGTTGACCGCGTATGACTACGCGACCTCGCGCCTTGTGGATGAAGCGGGAATCGACCTGGTGCTGGTGGGCGATTCGCTGGCCATGGTGGTGATGGGCCATGACAATACGCTGGCGGTGACCGTGGACGAGATGCTGCATCACACCCGCGCGGTTCGGCGGGCGGTTCGGCGAGCGCTGGTGGTGGCCGATATGCCATTCGGCAGCTATCACGGAACAGTGACAGATGGCGTGGCGAACGCGGTTCGGTTTATCAAAGAGGCCGGTGCCGAGGCGGTAAAGATTGAGGGACCGCGCGTGGCGCTGGTGCAGGCGCTGACCGATGCGGAGATTCCAGTCATCGGCCATCTGGGGCTGACGCCGCAGAGCGTGCATCGCATGGGCGGGTATCGGGTGCAGGCTAAGACGACGGATGCCGTACAGCAGATCAAGGTCGATGCGAAGGCGCTGGAAGAAGCTGGCGCGGGTGTGCTGGTGCTGGAGGGGATTCCACGTGAAGTGGCGGCGGAGATTACGGCGGAGCTGACGATTCCGACGATCGGGATTGGCGCAGGGCCGGACTGCGACGGACAGATTCTTGTCTTCCACGACATGGTGAACCTGAGCTTCGCACCCAAGGCGAAGTTTGCACGGCGGTATGCCGATGCTGCGGGGCTGTTTCGCGCGGCGATTGAGCACTATCGCGAAGACGTGGAGCACCGTGCATTTCCCGCGGACGAAGAGAGCTATCATTTATCTTTAGCGGTGAAAAAGGAACTGGAGCGCGGTGACGCGGAGCCGGTGAAGCACCTGAGCAAGGCTTAATGCAAATTCTTAGAACAGTGGAAGAGCTGCGACATTGGAGCCGCGCGCAGCGGTGTGAAAGCGCGAACGGCACGGGAATTGCGCTGGTGCCGACGATGGGCGCGCTGCATGCCGGACACGCGTCGCTGATTCGGGCAGCGGCAGATGCACAGCAAGGGCGCGTGGTTGTGAGCATCTTTGTGAACCCGACACAATTTGGGCCGAATGAGGATTTCGCGAAGTATCCGCGGACGTTCAAGGCGGACTGCGAGTTGGCGGAACGGGAAGGTGCGACGGTAATTTTCGCACCGAGCGTGGAGGAGATGTATCCGGCGGGTGCGGCGACGTTTGTCGACGTGGAAGCGCTGAGTGATCGGCTCGACGGCGCGTCGCGGCCCGGGCATTTTCGCGGAGTGGCTACGGTGGTGGCGAAGCTATTGCTTGCGGCGGAGCCTGATCTTGCTTTCTTCGGGCAGAAGGACGCGGCACAGGTGGCAGTGCTGCGGCGAATGGTCGGCGATCTGCGACTGGGAACGAAGATTGTGGTGTGTCCGATTGTGCGCGAGGCGGACGGGCTGGCGCTGAGTTCGCGGAACACGTATCTGAGCGCTGCGGAGCGGAAGCAGGCGTTGGTGCTTAGCCGGGCGATTCGGCGTGTTGAAACGCTGGTTGCCGGTGGAGAACGACTGAGTGCCGGGTTGTTGGGGGCGGCGCGTGGAGTGTTTGCCGAAGAGCCGGAAGTGCACGTGGACTACATCGAGCTGGTGGATTGGGGAACGCTGTGGCCGGTGCTGTCTGCCGTGCCGGGCACGCTGTTTGCGGTTGCGGCGTGGGTGGGGAAGACGCGGCTGATCGATAACACGATTATCGGTTGAGAACTCAGGCGGACTTTAAAAATGAGGGCCGGATTTATTTTACAAATCCATTCTGCGGCTTGAGATTGCTGGTCTCTGCGGAAGATTCAGAAATTGAGTTCGCCGTAAAAGCAGATCCTTCGCCCCGCTTTCCCTATTTTCATGGGGCCCCAAGCGTGCGGGGCTCAGGATGACACGTTGATTGTTAGTGAAGCATGTTTGGTCATTCGTGCGGCAGGTATTGGTCGAGCCATTCGATCCAGCGGCGGTAGACGTCGCGGATGCGTACGGGATCGTTGGGGCTGTGGCCGCCGATGGGATAGGCATAGAACCACGTCTTGATGCCGCGATCTTTGAGCGAGTGGTAGAGCTGGTATCCCTGGGTGATGGTCACGCGGTAATCGCCGACATCCTGCAACACCAATGTAGGCGTGGTCATCTTGTCGTAGTAGGTGATGGGCGACTGCTCGATGAAATGCTTCATCCAGTCTTCGGTGTAGGGCGAGCCGCCGATGGCGGTGGCGCGGGCGACGTTGCTGTCAGACAGCGTGTATTGATCGAGCAGGTTGGTGACGGGCGCGCCGGCAATAGCCGCCTTCCAGAATTGCGCGTGGCCGATCAGCCAACTGGTCATATATCCGCCGTAGCTCCAGCCGGTGACAGCGATGTTGGACTCGTCGACGATGCCGCGCTTCTTGAGCATGTCGAGGCCGGCGAAAACGTCGCGACCAGGCCCGTCACCGGAATCGTCAACGATGGCGCGGCTGAAGTCGTTGCCGAAATTGTCGCTGCCGCGATAGTTGGGCTCGAAGACGAGCCATCCCTGGGCGGCGATGATTTGCGCGAAGAGCGAGAAGGTGTCCTTTGACGCCGATGTCGGGCCGCCGTGGATGTAGAGCACGAGGGGCAGCTTTTTGCCGGGGGTGTAATTGGGCGGATAGGTCAGGATGCCGTTTTCATTCCAATTCTTCGGAGCCTTGTCAGGGCTTTGCCAGGTGACGACTTCGCTTTTGCCGAGGTTGAGCGAATCGAATGCTTCGTGAAATGCGGTGAGGCGGCGTGGCTTGGATTGCGGCGTGTCAAGAATGTAGATTTCCGAGGGACGATGCGGTTCGGTTCCAACAAACGCGATCTGTCCCTGGTCGCCGACGGTAGCGTCAAGCCAGTAGCCGGTGTTGGGAGTGACGTTGCCGAGATCGAGTTTCGTTGCATTGCCGGTGAGGGGCTGGATCCAAAGGCTCGCTGTGGCACCGTCGTTTGCACCGGTGAGGACGGCTTTGCTGTCGGGCATCCAAAGAGCGCGGAAGAAGTTGCGATCGATGGCGCGGGTGATGTTGGCTCCATCGCCCTTGAGGCCGTCGACCACATAGATGTCCTGGTAGTTGCGATCGGTACCATCGCGCGGATAGACATAGGCGACGCGCGATCCATCGGGCGAAGGGACAGGCTGCGTGGAATACAGGGTGTGGGTCGTGATCGGCTCGGATTTTCCAGTGGCAAGATCGAGGATCTGCGGCGATGAGTAGCGGCGATCTCCGGAGTAGGTGTTTTCGAGGCGTACGTAGACGAGCTTGTTGCCATCGGGCGTGAAGGCAATGGGCGAAGCCGGCGGCCCGGGAGGAAAGGCGACGGGCAGAGTCCAGGTACCGGAGGTGAGACGTTTAGGTTCTCCGCCTGCCGCGGGAATGAGCCACAGGTGCGTGGGGAGAGCCTTCTCGTGATCGAGGAAGCTGCCGTTGCCCACTTCGAATGCGTCGTCGAATTTGTCGGCCCCGGTTTTCTTGGAAGGCGCATCGGCGGCCGCAAAAGCGATGGCGGCGCCGTCGGGCTTCCAGGCGAATTGCTGGATTGAGGTCTGACTTTTGGTCAATTGCTGCGATTCGCCGCCGGCCATGTCGAGCACAAATATCTGGTTGTGCTTGTCAGCGTCCTCAACCAGGAAAGCGATGCGGTCTCCCGCCGGCGACCATCGCGGAAACGACACATGCTTGCGATCGTGGGTGAGATAGCGCGTCTTGCCGGTTGCGATGTCGATCAGAACCAGGTCGGATGCGTAGATGTCCTCCTCGTAGTCAGGATGCGCTACGACGACGGCCAGCGATTTGCCGTCGGGTGCAATCTTCGGGTCGGTGACGCGAAGAATCTTGCCCGCCCAGGCGAGATCGAAGACTTTGCCGGGGGTGGTGGGAATCGGCAAGCGCGACGTAGCCGTTGCGGTAGGCGGACTCTGGCTGGACATGCCCGCGTTGAATACGAAGAAGAGCGCAAGGAGAGAAGGCAGGAAACGCTTCATGGTTTTTGCACCTTGGACAGGAAGGGTTAACGACAAGGGGAAGAGCGTGGGTCAAATATACAAGATGTTGCTCTTGCGTCAACCGTGCGCCGGAACGCAATCTTGTATACATGCCGGAGCTGCCCGACATTTCTGCGTACATCACAGCGTTGAACGAACGCATCGTGGGGCAGACGCTTGAGCGTGTGCGACTGGGCTCGGTGTTCTTGCTTCGGACCGTGGATCCCCCTTTGAGCTCCGTCGAAGGGCGCACGGTGCGCGAGTTGCGGCGGATCGGGAAGCGGATCGCGATCGGCGTGGAGCATGATCTTCGTCCCCAACAACAAAGACCTGTCGTTCCACCCCAAGAAGCCAAAAAGCGCTTCTTGTGGACCCCGGTCGTTGGGGACCCCGGGACGCCACCCCAACAACAAAGACCCGTTGTTGGGCACCCCGGGGGGTTGTGGCTGGTGCTGCACTTGATGATTGCAGGACGGCTCCACTGGAAGGGGCCTGAGGCGAAGCTCGCCGGCAGGAATGGACTCCTCGCCCTCGACTTTCCCAACGGAACTCTTATGCTGACGGAGGCTGGCTCGAAACGGCGCGCATCACTTTATGTTGTGCGCGGCGAGGAAGCGTTACAGGCAATGGATCCGGGTGGGGTAGAGATCTTTTCAGTCGATCTGGACGAGTTTCGCAGCGCATTGAGCGTTGAGAATCGCACGTTGAAGCGGGCGTTAACTGATCCGCGGTGGATCAGCGGCGTGGGCAACGCATATTCGGATGAGATTCTGCATGCGGCACAGCTTTCGCCCATTGCGCAGACGCACAAGCTGAAACCGGAGGAGTGGGAGCGGCTTTTTGCCGCGACGCGCGCGACGATGACGGCTTGGATGGATCGCCTAGGAGCCGAGGCCAGGAAAAGCTTCCCGGAGAAAGTGACGGCGTTCCGGCCGGAGATGGCGGTTCACGGGCGGTTCAATTTACCGTGTCCGCGGTGCGGAGAAAAGGTGCAGCGGATTCGCTACGCAGACAATGAGACCAACTACTGCGCGAAGTGCCAGACCGGCGGAAAGGTGCTGGCAGATCGAAGCCTTTCGCGACTGCTGGGATCGGACTGGCCGCGAACGCTGGATGAATTGGAAGCACTGAAACGGAAGTGATTTCTTGGATATGGAGAGCGCGGGGATTTGACTGGGCAGTATCCTTCGGGACAAATTCAGCTACAGTTGGGGGGAAATTCACTCCCAGCTGGAAGATAGTGTCGCGTGTGCTAAAACAAAGGTCGTCAACGTGAACCTTTTTTCACGATGTTTCCCATCATTGAAACCAGCAAGGAAACCTTAGAAATCGCTCTATTGGAGTGTGTTGTATGAATCCAGCTATCAATGATGTAGTGGCGGCATATGGCCAAGTGACCGTGCATGCGATATCGATCAGCATTGACAAATCGGGAGTGAGCCTTCCCGGAGGCGGTCATTTTCAAGGGATTCAACGCCTGCCGAGTGAGCCGGGTGAGCCGCAATTGCTCGTAATGACGGCCAGCGCTCCTCCTCTCGAAGGGTTCTTCGTAGCATGCGAGATGGCAGAAGACGGGCTGAGCGGCCGCGCGTACTCGCCGGTTACGATGGCGTGGTTCCCTTTGGATCATGCGGGCGGTTGTCAGGCCGTCGGCCATTGCCTCGTCGCGGGCCTCGAAAACCACGAGGACAACCAAATATCTGAAGTCCAATTCTGGGATTTCAGGCGATTCCCGATGCGGCTCATTCCGATGACGATTCCCCGCAGCGGGCCCCAGTACGTGTCTACTGCTGGTGCTGTTGGACTGAGTTCGTTTGGCAATGGAGCCGCGCTTGCGGTGGCGACTTACAGCGCCGCTACCGTGGACTTTTACACGAGCGAGGCGGACCCGTTCACAGGTTCGCCATTTAAGTATCTGTTCACGTGGGTGGGAACTCATGCGGACAAGACTGGCTGGATCGACCAAAACTTTGGGGCTTATCAGAACGTCAACCTTCTTACGCAGACAGACGGACAGCTGTTTATGGTCGGGCTCCACCGGGCAGGCAATGAAGACTTCATGGACCTGTTTAGCGTCAACCTGGAGGGAGATCCGCCCTCTGCATTTAAGAAGCTGGCCAAGAAACACATGTTTTGCACTGACGGTTGTAATTTCGACGACGGCGCCGGCATTTTTATCACTTCATCGAAGGGTTTCGAAGTGTATGCCGTAAATGGCGACACCGGTAGCGACACGATTCATGCGAACCGCTTTGCAGCGATGTAGGCTGGCTGGCGATCCCGCTTTTCGCAATTTCTGTGTCGTCAGCAATACGGAAGTGTGCCAAATTTGCGCCTTTTTCGTGTGACTTCCGTATAGGCGCTAATACGACCAGAACGTAACAAGAGCGAATCGGGATATTTCAATTTCACTTTAATCGAGATCTTTCGATTTCACTTTAATGAACCACGTGGAACGTGCGTTTCCAGCGCGTGTCTGGGAAGAAATGCACCAGAACGTGGCCGATCCACGCGAGCTTGTGGGCGAATCCTGTTTGTTCAAGTTGCCCGTCTGGGGCCTTGAATGACCAATAGTTGAAGAGAGGCCGGCCAATTATGTTGGCACGTGGCACGAAGCCCCAGTAGCGCGAGTCCAGGCTGTTGTGCCGGTTATCGCCCATCATGAAGTACATGCCGGGTGGAACCACCAGGTCGCCGTCCTGGATATAGCTTGAGAAGTTCACGGCCCACGACTCTGTCGCCCCAGATGCTGCTGCCGGGGGTACTGCGGGAAAATCATCGAGGAATTCGTTGAAGTTATCCGTCGTCGTCGGCTGCGCAAATCCCACCGGCTGTGGAACACCATTCACAATCACAATGCCGTTGCGTAGATGAATATGATCTCCCGGTACGCCAATCAACCTCTTCACCAAGGGAGTGTATTGTGGTGTTCCGTCGGCGTCAGTGGCATCAATACCAGGCTGATTGACGGGCTTGTGGAAGACCACGATATCGCCGCGCCTCGGCTCGCGATACCTGATGAGCGGCATCCACGAAGTGGGCGGCATTAGCGTGATCTGGTCGACGACCAGGTGATCGCCTACCAGCAACGTGTTCTCCATCGAGCCCGACGGAATGACGTAGTTCTGCGCAAGCAACGTGAGAATGAAGAGGCCCACCACCAGCACACTACAGATGCTGGCCAGTGCCTCGAAAGGAGTTTCTTTTACCTCGGGCGGGGCGTGTGCCTTCGGGGCCAGTCGCGTCGCTTTCGTCATCCATACTCTCCACTCATCCAGAATCGATTCACTCAAATTCTAGCGCGAACCTCCGCCTGCATCTCGGTCTCGGGGGGATTGTGGGCCATGCCAGTAATAACCCCCGTTGTGCCGTTTCGGGGTTACTTCTGTATTGGCGGTTATCCGACCGGAACCTCGGAATTCTACGGACCATTGCTCGATGAGTGCCTCGGCGGTTATGCACTCGCCGAGATTACAAAGATCAGTTGCCCAACAGACCGGTGATAGATCGAGACCAGGTTCCAGAGACAATCCACATATCCCCGACCCCCTGATGCCAGCGCCTCAATCGTGCCCGGCTCGCTCTCCTGCGCAGGTTGGGGTGCACACTTTAAATCACACTTGACAATAACAAACAATCCACTACCATATGGTTGTGGATAGATTAGGTACAACGTTCGCGGCTCTGTCTGATCCCACCCGGCGGGCGATGATCGAACGACTCAGCCATGGGCCGGCCTCTGTGCATGGATTGACAGAACCGTTTGCACTCTCGCAGCAGATGATCTCAAAACATATTGCCTGCCTGGTGCGGGCGCGGATTGTGATCAAGACAAAGCGTGGACGAGAGAGTGTCTGCACGCTCAGGCCGGCGGCGATTAAGACCGTCAGCGACTGGGCGATTAACTATCGCCGATTCTGGGAAGAGAGCTTCGACAAGCTGGATGTGGTTGTAAATCAAATGAAAAATGAGGGGGTCAGAGATGACAAAGAACACGGTTAACGAGACAGAGCGGATGGTTGTCACAAGAGTTTTCGATGCCCCACGCGAATTGGTCTGGAAGGCGTGGACAGACCCGAAATATGTGATGCAGTGGTGGGGGCCGAAGGGCTTTACCTCTCCTGTTTGCAAAATGGATGTTCGCGTTGGAGGAAAGTCTCTCCTCTGCATGAAGACGCCGGATGGGTACGAGGGCTGGAACGCGATTGAATACCACGAGATTGTTCTGCACGAAAAGATCGTTTCCTCCATGTACTTCTCCGACTCGGAGGGAAACAAGATCGAGCCTGAGCAACTAGGAATGGAAGATGAGGCCATAGAGGGTGCGTTTGATGTGACCCTCTTTGAGGATCTCGGAAACGGCCAGACGAAACTCACCTACATTGGCAATGAACCCATGGAGAGCGCAAAGAACAGCGGTCAACTCGAGGGCTGGGTTGAGACACTCGATAAGATTGCGGCCGTTGTTGCAGAGCTGAAGCAGGCGAAATAAGAAGTTGAAGCTTTGATTCGCGAAACTCAATCGTGGAGGAAGAAATGAAAAGAACACCGTTTCTCGCTATCGTCCTGCTGGCATTTGCATTTCCTGCGCATGCCCAGGAAACGATGAAGAAAGATGCAGCTGTCAAACCTGCCGATCCGGAATCGAAAGTCGTGCTCGATTCCTGGAATGAGATTGGCCGCAAGCTGACGGCGCTGGCCGAAGATTTTCCTGAGGACAAATATGACTTCAAGCCGACACCCGAGCAGCGGAGCTTCGCCGAGCAGTTGCTGCACGCGGCGGGCTCATGCTACTACTTCACGAATCCTGTGATGGGGCTGAAGCCTCCCGCGGCAGAAGATCCGAAGCGCGACCAATACAAGTCCAAGGCCGACATCGTTGCGTTCGTCAAGAAATCCTTCGCCGATGGCGCAGCCGCCCTGCAGTCGAAAGGCGAAAAAGGCCTGACGACGGAGGTTGTTTATTTTCCTGGGCAGAAATCGCGAGTTCTCGACATCGCAAACGGCATCATCGAACATAGCGGTGAACACTACGGCCAGCTTGTTGTGTACTACCGCCTCGCAGGTCTTGTGCCGCCGGAGTCGCGGCCCAGGAATTAAAGCTCAACAGACCGATCGGGTCAGTTTTTCGAGTTCCGGGTGGATTGTGGCAATCCGGAGGCTACTTTTCAATTAACAAGCCGGATCGTCGAACCTATCCAAATCAAGTCGGCTAAAAGGGCCAGGAATCTCTGGCCTTCTTTCTTGGAATTCAACGGACCACCAGGTCGAAGCGGCGTTACACGCCCAAGCGGTGTTATCGGTGTGTTTAATCGTCGTCCTGAGACTTAAATCGTCGGAACGACTCTATGACATCCTCCTCTTCCCGCGTGAGGAGCACCATTCTCATTTCTTCCCTCGACTGGCAGGCTCGGGCAAAGTCTTCAAGTACCTTTATGTCCCTAAGTAATTGTGGCATTCCCGGTATGTTCATCCCGATTGTCCCTCCTATATTAGTGGCTCTGTAGACCGACAGCCGCAGAGAGACACTCGGCACCCCAAAAGCGGTTGGACGGCACTGTATTCGCTACGATTTGCGATGAAAATACAACGACCAAACTTGAGAGTCAAGATGCTGGATTCAAGAGAGGACACCAATGTACCCGATTGTGGAATCACCCCTGACTCCGGCCCCGGCTCGGGCACAGTCACCCGGTCCATGCCTGACGCCACCGTCCCGATGTTCCCGACGATACGGGAAAGCTTCCTTGGGAGATCCGTAGGCAACTTCGAAAGTCACGAGGACCTAGTGTGCGTTCAGCGTCGGTTCGTTCAACAGGAGCACGCTTGGCGAACCTGGACCAGGAGAAATGGCGCAACGCTTCATCGAGGTCGATGTTCCTTGTAACTCGGCACGGTCTTCACCTCTCGGTCAATAGCGGAGTTGAACGGAATTCTACCGGCCGTTGCGCATTGCTGGCGGTTTGTGGGCAATCCGGAAATTGCCATTTGATCAACAGAAGGCGTAGAGCGCGAGCCTAGGTGTACCTTGATTTTCCGAAGAATACTAACCCCAGTTGGATTTG
>CAWHIQ010000004.1:0-1619242 GCA_963829535.1 uncultured Acidobacteriaceae bacterium
GGTTTAATTCGACGCAACGCGAAGAACCTTACCTGGGCTCGAAATGTTATGGACCGGAGTGGAAACATTCCTTCCCCGCAAGGGGCCGTAATATAGGTGCTGCATGGCTGTCGTCAGCTCGTGTCGTGAGATGTTGGGTTAAGTCCCGCAACGAGCGCAACCCTTATCTTCAGTTGCTACCATTTAGTTGAGCACTCTGACGAAACCGCCTCGGATAACGGGGAGGAAGGTGGGGATGACGTCAAGTCCTCATGGCCTTTATGTCCAGGGCTACACACGTGCTACAATGGTCGGTACAAACCGTCGCAAACCCGTGAGGGGGAGCTAATCGGAAAAAGCCGACCTCAGTTCGGATCGTAGTCTGCAACTCGACTACGTGAAGCTGGAATCGCTAGTAATCGCGGATCAGAATGCCGCGGTGAATACGTTCCCGGGCCTTGTACACACCGCCCGTCACATCACGAAAGTGGGTTGCACTAGAAGTCGGTAAGCCAACCGCAAGGAGGCAGCCGCCCAAGGTGTAATTCATGATTGGGGTGAAGTCGTAACAAGGTAGCCGTAGGAGAACCTGCGGCTGGATCACCTCCTTTCTAAAAGAGAACACATGGCACACTTATTCCTTCCGCGATGGCGGAGTCGCTTCGGCGATCGGATAGGTGTCCATGCAAATCCTGTATCCGCCGTTTACGGATGATGCGGGAAATTCGATACGAGCCTTCTTTTCCTGGCCGCAAATTCTTACGATCGTCATGCGTAGCGTAGCTACGCAGCATGTTCAACCTTTGTCCTCGAAACCCATTAGCATTGAATGAGATTTGGGCGAGCCGCCGGCATTAATTCATCGGCGGGGGAGCGCGCAACGCGGGCCTGTAGCTCAGTTGGTTAGAGCGCACCCCTGATAAGGGTGAGGTCGGTAGTTCGACTCTACCCAGGCCCACCATCTTAGCCACGCAACCCTTAAGGGGCTGTAGCTCAGCTGGGAGAGCACCTGCTTTGCAAGCAGGGGGTCACCGGTTCGATCCCGGTCAGCTCCACCAAATCTTATGGATGGTGTTGTGGCAGGATCGGTCCTTCGTCCGATGTTCGGACTCAGGATTTCGCCTGCGGGCTTAGACGCCCGCACAGCGGCTCAAGTTCGATCCCGGTCAGCTCCACCAACCTCATTCACTGCGTCTAGTTCGGCGCCTTCTCAAACGAGGGCTTCGACCTAGAAGCAGGTTGCGATCTTCAGATTGCAGCAGGTTTCAACAGCCTCAGGGCTGGTCCTCCTCGATAGAGGGGGATCTGATGTTTGACAACGAAATTGATTGGGTAACGCAAATCGGATAGCCGCATGTCCGCCGCGAGGCGCGCAGCGTGGTGAAAGTATCCGAGGAGCGTATACATACAAGGCCGAGCACAAGCAATTGAGCCGCTGTAAATCAGCGACTCAGGCAAGTGTTCAAAGTAAGAAGAGTGTCTTTAGGAGTTGTAACTTGAATACGCGTGAGCGTAGTTGAGTTACTCTCAAGGCGAATAACTGGGAATAACACACAGACAGGACCGAAGTGATTCGGCTCCCTGCGCTGGAGTTAATTCTATGGTCAAGCTACTAAGGGCGCACGGTGGATGCCTTGGCAGAGACAGGCGAAGAAGGACGTGGCAAGCTGCGATAAGCTTCGGTAAGCCGCACACAGGCGTTATAACCGGAGATTTCCGAATGGGGAAACCCTCCCGAGCAAACCTCGGGAACTACCCACTGAATACATAGGTGGGATAGAGCGAACTCAGGGAAGTGAACCATCTCAGTACCTGAAGGAAAAGAAAGAAACCTCGATTCCGATAGTAGTGGCGAGCGAACTCGGAATAGCCCAAACCCGTAGCATTTCGGTGTTTCGGGGGTTGTAGGGTCCGCAACAGTAGAGTTACCAATCTGGCTGCTAGCTGAATCCTCTGGAAAGTGGATCCATAGAGCGTGACAGGCGCGTAAGCGAAAGTAGTCCAGACTCGAAGCGGATACCTGAGTAAGGCGGGGCACGTGAAACCCTGCTTGAATCCACGGGGACCATCCCGTAAGGCTAAATACTAGTCTCTGACCGATAGTGAACCAGTACCGTGAGGGAAAGGCGAAAAGAACCCCGTCGAGGGGAGTGCAAAGTACCTGAAACCGTGTGCCTACAAGCAGTGGGAGGACTATGCCCGCAAGGGAATGTCTGACCGCGTGCCTATTGCATAATGAGCCGGCTAGTTATTCTTGTCAGCAAGGTTAAGCGTAAGCGAGCCGAAGCGAAAGCGAGTCTGAACAGGGCGTTCAGTTGGCAGGAATAGACGCGAAGCGGGATGATCTACCCATGGCCAGGTTGAAGGTGGGGTAACACCCACTGGAGGACCGAACCGGTGTTTGTTGAAAAAAGCTCGGATGAGCTGTGGGTAGGGGTGAAAGGCTAATCAAATTCCGTGATAGCTCGTTCTCTCCGAAATAGCTTTAGGGCTAGCCTCGGACGAATTGCACTGGTGGTAGAGAGATGGATGGACTAGGGGGCTTTCCGGCTTACTGAATCCAACCAAACTGCGAATGCCAGTGACAACATATCCGGGAGTCAGACGGTGGGGGCTAAGCCTCATCGTCGAGAGGGAAACAGCCCAGACCGCCTGCTAAGGTCCCAAAGTTACAGTTAAGTGGGAAAGGAAGTCGGAACGCTCAGACAGCCAGGAGGTTGGCTTAGAAGCAGCCATCCTTTAAAGAAAGCGTAATAGCTCACTGGTCAAGCGGTCCGGTGCCGACAATACAACGGGGCTAAAACTGTACACCGAAGCAGCGGATGCACATCTTTTAGGTGTGCGTGGTAGGAGAGCATTCTCAACAGCTGCGAAGCCAGACTGAAAAGACTGGTGGAGCGTTGCGAAGAGACCCTGCCGGCATAAGTAGCGATAACGGAGGTGAGAACCCTCCGCGCCGAAAGTCTAAGGTTTCCTGAGGAAGGTTAATCCGCTCAGGGTTAGGCGGTCCCTAAGGTGAGGCCGAAAGGCGTAGCTGATGGACTGACGGTTAATATTCCGTCCCTCCCAATGTTCGTTATCACGATGGGGTGACGCAGAAGGATAAGAATGCCGCACTATGGCTATTGCGGTTGTTGTACGTAAGCTGGATCCGATAGGCAAATCCGTTGGGTCATTAACAGTGAGGTGCAACACAGTCCCGTATGGGGCTTACGATTCTGATTCCACGCTGCCGAGAAAAACCTCTAAGGAGAACAAAGGGAACCGTACCCCAAACCGACACAGGTAGACGAGGAGAATATCCAAAGGCGCTCGAGTGAAAGCTCGTTAAGGAACTCGGCAAATTGGCTCCGTAACTTCGGGAGAAGGAGCGCCCACGCAAGTGGGCCGCAGTGAAGCGCGTACGGCGACTGTTTAACAAAAACACAGGTCTCTGCTAAGTCGAAAACGACGTATAGGGGCTGACGCCTGCCCGGTGCCGGAAGGTTAAAAGGAGAGGTTAGCGCAAGCGAAGCTTTGAATTGAAGCCCCGGTGAACGGCGGCCGTAACTATAACGGTCCTAAGGTAGCGAAATTCCTTGTCGGGTAAGTTCCGACCTGCACGAATGGCGTAACGATCGTACGACTGTCTTAACGAGTTGCTCGGCGAACTTGTAGTACCGGTGAAGATGCCGGTTACCCGCAGCTAGACGGAAAGACCCCGTGCACCTTTACTACACCTTAACTATGAGTTATGGTTCTTGCTGCGCAGGATAGGTGGGAGGCTTTGAGACCGGATTCTCGGATTCGGTGGAGCCAATGGTGAGATACCACCCTGCGAGTGCTGTGATTCTAACCTCCTCCCGTGATCCGGGAGAGGGACATAGTTAGGCGGGTAGTTTGACTGGGGCGGTCGCCTCCTAAATTGTAACGGAGGCGCGCGAAGCTACTCTCAGACTGTTTGGAAATCAGTCGTCGAGTGTAAAGGCATAAGAGTGGTTAACTGTGAGACCTACAAGTCGAGCAGGTGCGAAAGCAGGCCTTAGTGATCCGGTGGTTCTGTATGGAAGGGCCATCGCTCAACGGATAAAAGGTACGCCGGGGATAACAGGCTGATCAAAGCCAAGAGTTCATATCGACGCTTTGGTTTGGCACCTCGATGTCGGCTCATCGCATCCTGGAGCTGTAGAAGGTTCCAAGGGTTAGGCTGTTCGCCTATTAAAGCGGTACGTGAGCTGGGTTCAGAACGTCGCGAGACAGTTCGGTCCCTATCTGCTGTGGGCGTAGGAGATTTGAGGAGGGCTGTCCTTAGTACGAGAGGACCGGGATGGACGAACCTCTTGTGTTCCAGTTGTCCTGCCAAGGGCACGGCTGGGTAGCGAAGTTCGGTTGTGATAACCGCTGAATGCATATAAGCGGGAAGCACGCTCCAAGATGAGATCTCCCTGAAGGGCCCAGAAAGACCATCTGGTTGATAGGCTGGAGGTAGAAGCGCAGTAATGCGTGTAGCTTACCAGTACTAATCGCCCGTTCGGCTTGTCCATAGAATTAACTCCGCGCAGTATAAGTTATTCGCGGACGTTCTTCTTGCAAGCCTTGTACAACCAATCAATTTCGTGTCATTCAGATAAACTCTGAGCAAAGTTTTTGTGGCGCCAGATTGCAGTCCGCGTTCCTGCCGGGCCTGAGAGAAACAATCCAGGACAAGCAGACGCCGCGGCAGGCTGCGGGCAAACCAACCCGCCAAGCGCCATACCAAGAACAAAGGCGAACCGCAGATCCTTCGCGCCATGGCGCTCAGGATTTCGGCTCAAGGCTCCCGGCGCTTTGCGCCTCACGCCCTGAAAACGCCTCGTTTTGCCGGTGACCATACTGCGAGGGATCACCCGTTCCCATCCCGAACACGGAAGTTAAGCCTCGCTGGGCCGATGGTACTGCACGGGCGACTGTGTGGGAGATTAGGTGATCGCCGGCAATAAATTCAGAAAGAAAAAGCCACGCCTTCGGGCGTGGCTTTTTCTTTTGTGTCTTACAAGCAGCGGCTCAGTTTTCCCGCATCATTGTTGCGACGTCTACGCGCGAAGCCCTGCGGGCGGGAATGATCGTCGCTGCCATGCCGGCCACGATTACGACTGCGATTGCGCCGGCCATCGTTAATGCGTCGGCAGATGACACGCCGAAGAGCAAGGACTTCAGCCAGCGGCCAAGCGCGAGGCCGAGGACCATGCCGATCGCGGCGCCGATAAGTGTGAGACGCAGTCCATCGCGGACTACCAGCATGAAGATGCGCTCGACGCTGCAGCCGAGCGCCATGCGAATTGCCATCTCTCCAGAACGCTGCACCGTTGCATACGCCATTACTCCGTAGACGCCAACCGCGGCAATCAGCAGTGCGATTCCGGCGAAGATCACCAGCAGTAAAGTACGGAAGCGCGGTTGTGCGAAGTTCTGCGCGACGTTCTCTTCCATGGTACGGATGCGTACGACCGGCTGATTCGGATTGATTTTGCGCACGGTATCACGCAGCTCGGGAATGAGGGAGCGCGGGTCCACCTCGGTTCGCATCACGATGGACATGTTGCGCACCGGCAGAACTTCGTTGGCCTGCCGGAATGGAACGTACATCTCCGTGGGCATGTCGGAGATGAGGGTCTGCTTCACATTGCCGACCACGCCCACTACCATCATCCATGGCACTTCGTTATCAGGCGTGGCCCCAATCTGCATTTTTTTGCCGATTGGTGATTGATCTCCGAAATAGGTCTTCGCCATTTCCTGGTTGATTACCACAATCGGCGGCATCTTCTCCCGATCCGAGTCTTCGATCCAGCGCCCTTGCAGCAGGGGAACGCGAAGTGCCTGGAAGTACTCGGAACTCACGGTTCGGTAGTTCGCCATGATGTACTCGGAGGCGTTGCGCGGAGGGTGGCCCTGGATATTGAAGTGAATTACAGATCCCTGTCCGCTCACCGGCAGGAAAGATGAGGCCGCGACTGACCGCACGCCGGGTAAGGAATGCAATTGTCGAAGCGTATTTTCGTAAAAATCCATATTGCGGTGGGCATCCGCCGGAGCAACTCCTGCAGGCGGGACCGGTAAGTCAGCGACAAGGAGGTGATCGTCAGAGAAGCCAAGGCTCACTGCCGCCAGACGATTCAGGCTGCGCACAAATAAACCAGCGCCCATCAACAGCAGAAGCGCCAGCGAAATCTCTGACACTACAAGTGTGTTGCGCAGAGCTTTGGCCTGCTTGCCGACCGAACCGCGCTCGGTCTCATTCAGAATCGAGCGCAGATCGCTGAGGCGCACGTGCCCGGCTGGCGCCACTCCGAAGAAGACTCCTGCGCAAATCGAAAGAATTGCCGTGAACAGCAGCACGTGCACGTCGATGTGCACGTCTGTTCCGGGTGGCAGAGAACCGGCCGCAGCGTGGAGAAGCGACGGCATGAGGGCATAAGCCAGCGCCACCCCAGCGACCGCACCCATCAGCGACAGCAGCAATCCCTCTATCACTAACTGCTTGATGATCTGCCAGTCGGACGCCCCCAGCGAAATGCGGATCGAGATCTCCCTGCGTCGCGCGGTCGCCCGGGTCAGCATCAGATTTGCGATGTTACCGCACGCAATCAACAAGACAAAAATCACGGCTCCCAACAACGTCACGAGCGCCGGCTTTGCCTGGCTTACCAACTGCTCGTGCATGGGGTTGACGACCGCATCGAGCGCAATGTTGTCGGCACGATATTTTTCAAGCAGCCGCTTGGCAATGGTGGTCATCTCGGCGCGTGTCTGGCTGAGTGACACTCCTTGTTTGAGCCGCGCAATTGCAATAATGCCGGGATGCCAGGAGCGATCGTCCGGCAGCTTGCTGGCCCAGGGACCCATGGCTACGACGACGTCGGGCGATTGCTGCAGCAGTTCATAGCCCTTCGGCAGTACGCCGATCACGGTATAGCTCTGGTTATCGAGGCTGATGGCGCGTCCGATTACATCCTGCGAGCCGCCGTACTTGCGTTGCCACAGACCGTAGCCGAGCAGCACCACAGCGGATGATGCCGGCTGGTCGTCTGCAGTCGCAAGAGAACGGCCGGCGATGACATTCACCCCCAGCAGGTGCAGCAGGTTTCCGCTGATCATCTGGCTTGGAATCTGTTCCGGCTCGCCGTTTCCGGTCAGCGCCGTGGTGAAAACCCGTGCGGCTCCGAACTCCTCGAACGAGGTGCTCTGCGCCTCCCAGTCCTTCAAATTTTGCCACGAGACAGAAAGAATCGGGAACTGGGCGGCACGCTCCGAGACAATCACCACGCGATCGGGATCGGGAAAGGGAAGTGGCCGCAACAGTACGCTGTAAAACACGCTGAAGATGGCCGTATTGCATCCGATGCCCAGAGCGAGCGTTACTACCGCAACGACGGTGAACCCCATGCTTCTGCGCAACTGACGCAGTGAGTACTGCAGGTCTCTAACCAGGCTCAAAGCCACCTCGCGATTGTCTTAGTTTCGGGGAAAAGCCAAGATTCTGATTACACTGTTGGGTGCAGTGTCTCACGCGAAGCTAACGGCTGGCGGTCTTTGGGACGAACAAACCCTGGGCGAGGGTGACTGACCTCGCCCCAGGCTTTCGAACTGCGCTGTCATGAGACTCTCAGCTTGTTTGCCATCCGATCACAGGTTGGCGCTTCTGTTACCTGAAATCAGCCGCACAATCCATGTCAGAATCACCGCTCCGACAGTTGCAATAATGATGCTGACGATTAATCCATGTTGACTGGCTCCGCCAAATCCGATGAGATTTGCAAGAAAGCCTCCAATCAGCGCGCCCACCAGGCCCACGATCATGTCCATGAAAAAGCCGAAGCCTGACCCCTTCATCAGCTTCCCGGTCAGCCAGCCCGCGATCAATCCAATGATGATCCAAGCAATCCATCCGTGACCCATGTGACTTCCCTCCTTTGGGCGATTAGAATTCCCATCGAAGGAGCTTATAGAAGTCCCCTTGGGTTTTGCACTAAATATTTCAACAATCTGCGGGTGGTCGCGGGCATCGGCTCTTGCCATTCCAGAGCTGCAGAGGCAAGACAGTCGTGGCGTCTTGGGCGTCCTCTAAAAACCTCAACATCACCGCAGAACCTTTCGCGCTCGGGTGCACTCTTACCGGTGTGCAAGCTCACCTGATTACTGTGCAGTGCAAAGAAACGGTGTAAGCTTCTCCATTCGAGGAGGATTGTGCCGTGGCACGCTTCAAATTTCTGGTTGTAGCTGCATCTCTTCTGGCAGTTCCACTCCTGGCCCAGAACGCTACGGCTCAAACGCAAGCCCCAGCGAGCTCACCCGACGCATCCAGCCAGACCCTTCGCACCACCAGCCGCGCCGTCCTCGTCGACGTGATTGTCTCTGATCGAAAGGGTAGGCCTGTAACCGGTCTCAAGCAGGGAGACTTCACGGTTACCGAGCAAGGCAAGCCGCAGACCGTTTCCTTCTTCGAGGAGCACACCGGGGCCGTTCCGAACGATGAGGCGGAACTGCCGAAGCTCCCGCCCGATGTCTTCAGCAACTTTTCCCCATTTCCCACGCCGGATGCGGTGAACGTCCTGCTGCTCGATTCGGTGAACACGCGCATGGAAAGCCAGAGCTTTGTACACAGCCAGGCGATGAAGTTTCTCAAATCCGCGAAGCCGGGCTCACGCATGGCGATCTTTACGATGGGGCTGGGGCTTCACTTCATCCAGGGATTCACGGAGGACCCCGCGCTCCTGATGGCTGCGCTGAACAACAAGAAAAACAATGAAGTCGAATCATCCATGATGATCAAGGGCCAGGATGAGACCAACGGCCAAGCTGAAGTGGTAGGGATGATGCAGGCTCCGGCGCCCGGCGGCGGAACGGTGGCCTCTCCGGAAGCGATTTCGGCCCTCAAACAATTCTTTGCAGAGCAGGACACTTCACTGAATTTCGATCGCGGGTTTGTGACCCTGGCTAATCTTCAGCGCCTCGCGACCTTTCTAACGGCGTTTCCGGGACGCAAAAACGTGATCTGGTTTACGGAGTCAATTCCACCTTTTCTTTCGATCGGAAGTGGTCCAGACGCCCTGGCCACGATGGCAAGCGATCCCGGATTGGAGGCCGAATACAAGAAGACGATGAATATGCTCGCCGCGGCACGGATGGCGCTCTACCCCGTGGATGCGCGCGGCGTGGCGACAACCGGCTTCTATCAGGCAGATAACAAACTACCGTCAACGATCTCTGCACCCTATCAAATTACCGGAGTCGACAGCAACCCAACTCAGATCGGAAAGGATCCCACGGTTTCCCCGACGTCCAATGCTCCCGGTGCGCAGGTTTCGAATGTGAACGACGAGACAACGAAGCGCAACAGCGACCAAATGATGCAGGAGATTTTCGCCCAGGATTCTGGCGGCAAGGCCTTTGCAAATACCAACGGGCTATCGCAGGTTATCGATAATATCTCTACGACAGGCAGTGACTTTTATACGATTTCATACACCCCTATCAATGCGAAGATGGACGGAGGATTCCGCAAGATTGAAGTGAAGGTCGGCGATGGCAAATACGCGCTTTCGTATCGTCGTGGGTATTACGCAATAGAAGCTGACCTTCCGGGTGCAGCACTCACCGAACGCAGCCGGCAAATCCAGAAGCTTGCGGCACAGAATCCCGGCGCGGTGGATCCGCTGCTGGCTTTCATGGATTTAGGCATGCCGCAGAGCACGCAGATTATCTACAAGACGCGCGTTCAGCCTTTGCCGGCCGGCGCCGCTAACACTTCAGCAAGCAACGATGCAGCGCAAGGCCAGCACACGACGTACGGCGTCGATTTTCTCGTCGACCTCAACGACCTCGATCTCAAGCTCAACTCAGACGGCAATCACGAAGGAAAGCTCAACATCTCCCTCATCGTCTACGACCGTTACGGCAAGATTGTCAGCCGCAAGGACCACATTGTTGGGTTAAGCATCAAGCCCGATGTTTATACCGTCTTCGAGAGCACTGGCGTGCAGCTTCATGCCGAGATCAGCGCGCCCAAGGGCAATCTCTGGCTCAGGACTGGCGTCTACGACCAGGCTTCGCAAAAGGTTGGTACTTTAGAAGTCCCACTCAGCGCCGTCAAACCCGTGGAATCCGCCGATCAATAACTGCTCTCTCCTTGACAGGCTAGGAGAGATATCTTACCCTCTCTCCTAGATCATCAAGGAGAGTCTGGTTGGCCGATAAATCGCAAGACAAGCAGATGGAGCTACTGCAGGGAACGCTCGATTTGCTTATTCTCAAGGCTGTTTCGCTCGGGCCGCTGCATGGCTACGGCGTTCTGCTCCGCATCCAGCAGATCTCCGGTGAGGAACTCGTTATCCAGCAGGGGTCGCTCTATCCCGCGCTCTACCGCCTGGAGCATCAGGGCGTGATCGCGAGCGAGTGGGGCGACAGCGAAAACAATCGCCGGGCCAAGTACTACAAGCTCACTGCCGCAGGACGCCGACGTCTCGAAGCCGAAACTGAAAAGTGGAACCGCATGGCCGGCATCATTGCCGGGATCCTTCGCAGCACGCCGGAGAATGTATGAAGCTCGGCGAAGCTTTGATTCGTAAAAGTGCGGAGCTTCGTTCGTGGCTTCGCTCCGTTTTCAACCGCAGCCGGCTCGAGGCCGAAATGGAGGCCGAGTTGGCCGCCCATGTCGAGCTGCTCACCGCGGATCTTATCCGTTCCGGCCATTCGCCGGCTGACGCCTCACGCCAGGCCCGCATCGCGCTGGGTCCTTCGCTGGTGCATAGGGAAGGTATGCGTGCATCGCTCGGGCTGCGGTGGTTCGACGAACTTTGCGCCGATCTGCGCTATTGCGTTCGCATTCTTGCCAAAAGCCCAGGGTTCACCTCGATTGCAGCGGTATCGCTGGCGCTTGCCATTGGCGCGAATACGACCATCTTCTCGATTGCGCGGCAACTGCTTTACCAGCGACTGGCTGTGCCGCAAGCAGAGGAACTCCGTCTTCTTCGCTGGAATGGGGATGGCAAGGAAGTTGTCCATGGAATGTGGGGCGATTTTGATTCTACGCCGCATTCCGGGATGACCTCTTCCGTCTTTTCCTACCCGGTTTATCAGCAGCTTCGCGCACATAACCAGGTGCTTCAGGATTTATTTGCGTTCAAGGAAGACAGCATGAACTCGACGATCCATGGCGACGCGCAGCGCGTAAACGCGGACATGGTCTCGGGCAATTTATTTGGCGCTCTTGGAGTACAGCCGCAACTGGGACGCGCCATCCAACCCTCTGACGACGCGCCGTCATCAGGGAACGTCGCGGTCATCAGCGACGATGTCTGGCAACGCGAATTTGGACGTTCAGCCGCAGTTCTTGGACAGACCATTACGCTCAATCAAATCTCTGTCACGATTATCGGGGTTGTTCCGCGCGGCTTTACGGGCGTCAAGGGCGTGATGGAATCGCCAGACGTTTTTGTTCCGCTCGCACTGCAGCCCCTGATCGACCCCAAGGACAAAAAATCTCTGCTAACTGATCGCGATCTGTGGTGGGTCAACATTATGGCGCGCAGCAAACCGGGCGTTGACGACATTACAGCCCAGGCCGCGCTGGATGTGCAACTGCATGCCGCGATCCGGGCCACCATGCCGATAGCAGATGGCGAAACGATGCCGCGCTTTGCGCTTGTGGATGGCAGCCGCGGTCTTCACTTCACCGACGGGATGTTCAAGAAGCCTCTCTACGTGCTGCTCGCGCTCACGGGTTTTGTCATTCTCCTGGCTTGTGCAAACATTGCGAACTTGCTGCTGGCTCGCGGCGCGCAACGCCAGCGCGAGATGAGCGTGCGTCTTGCCATGGGCGCGGGACGGCTGCGCATCCTGCGCCAACTGCTTACGGAAAGCTTGCTGCTTGCCATCATTGGCGGCGTCTTTGGCCTGATCTTCGGCTACTTCGGACGCAGCGTCCTTCCCAATCTCCTCGTCAACGCCTGGGAGCGTCACGACATCAACACGCCGTTCAACTGGACAGTTTTCGGTTTTACTTCAGCCGTCACGCTGGTCACCGGTATTCTTTTTGGACTTGCTCCCGCGCTGCTGGCATCGCGGACGCAATTAAGCGGAACACTCAAAGATACAGCGCAGAACACGACGCGCCGGCGTAAGGGGCTCACGGGAAAATCGATTGTCGCCTTTCAGATCGCGCTCTCCACGATGCTGGTGGTGGGGGCCGGTCTCTTTGTGCGCACACTTATCGCCCTTAACTCTGTCGATGTCGGCTTTAATCCAGATCATCTGCTGCTTTTTGAAATAGCACCTCCGAATGCACGATATCCCAAGGGCAAAGACGTGGCCTTGCACGCTCGGCTCGAGGCACGCGTTGCAGCGCTGCCGGGTGTTGAAAGCGTGACGACGGCTATCAATCCCTATATTGCGGATAATCTCGAAAATCGTAATTTCCTACCGGAAGGCGAGAGCCTTGCAGACTACAAGCGGCAGGATAAGAATTCAGCGGAAGACGTCAATGTTGTGGGCGACACGTTCTTTGAAACCATGAGCATCCCAATTCTCGCCGGGCGCAGCTTCAATACGCAGGACACGGCTGCTTCGGCCAAGGTGGCCATCATCAACCAAGCCCTGGCGCAAAAGCGGTTTCCGGGCATCAATCCAATGGGGCGCCGGTTCAAAGCGGAGGGCGATGAATGGATTCAAATCGTAGGTATCTGCGCTAACACGCATTATCTGAATCTGCGCGACGAACCTCCTGCACAATTCTTCCTGCCCTATATCCAGCAACCGGATGTTGGCGGGATGGTGTACGAGGTGCGCACGATGGTTGATCCTGGAACGATTGCTCCGTCGTTGAGGGGGGTGGTGCAGTCGGTTGATCCCGATCTGCCGATGATCGATTTTCGGACGCAGCGGGAGCAGATCAATGCCACTATGCAGATGGAGCGCGCCTTCGCAGCTGTCACTGGCGGGTTCGGCGTGCTGGCGCTCGCGCTTGCGTGCGTGGGTATCTACGGCATCATGGCTTACTCGGTTGCACAGCGCACCAACGAAATCGGCATTCGACTGGCGCTGGGTGCGCAGCCCGGGCAAGTGCGCAGCATGATTTTGCGCGAGAGCACCTGGCTTACTGCGGCGGGAATTGTTGTTGGTGTCGGTGCTGCGCTGGGACTCACGCGACTGGTGAAGTCGATGCTGTATGGAGTCACGCCCAATGATCCAGTTACGCTTGCCGGCGGCGTGGTCCTGCTGCTCGCCATCGCGCTTGCCGCTACCTGGATTCCTGCTCGTCGCGCCTCAAGCGTTCAGCCGATGGAAGCGCTGCGGCACGAGTAATTGTGCGAGGGTAGAACTCGGGACGGAAAGCCGGAACCTGCTTGCCTTACACGCCCACCGGCAAGAGCGGGAGACCGCCTTGCTGCTTGCCTTCGGTGACGATGGCGTCCAGGTTGGTCAAAACTTCAGGAACCGACATTGCATAGACCTCGCGGCCGGCGTCGTAGCCTTCTTCGATGAGTTGTTTCAGGTGGCGGCCGGCGATCTGGGCGGCAAGCTGGTCGGTGATTACCTTCCCGGAGCGCTTCTTTTGTTCGAGCCAGGCGGTGCAGGGCAGGGCGATCCACATGGGGCGCCCATTGACTTCGAATCGCACATCGACTGCGTCGGCATGGCGAGTGGCGATAGCCACAATGTTGGCCTTCCACGAGCAGTGCAGGTCTTCGCCGCTCCAGCGGTCGGTCACATGGAAATCTTCGTACATACAATTAGCCTATCGCCCCTGCTCCTGGTCGGCAAGCGCAGCCGTCACCGTGGTGGACGCTGTTCTTTCCCCACTGTTAAACTAATAAGGTTGCAGTGGCTGTGCCCCCACCTGTACGGACCCGCCTGCAAGTTGATCGAAGCGAAGGACAAAACACCCCGTGGATACACAGACTCGTCACGCCCTGAAGGGCGACAAATTTGCCCAGGCCACTAAAACCAGCGTTACCTGGCTTAGCGGACACCGCAGCAACGTAACGCAGTGGACTATTTCGGCCGTCGCGGTCCTGATTTTGGGCATCGGACTGATCGTCTTCTGGAACTTGCGCGAAGAAACGGCGGAGGTGGCACTCGGGCAGGCACTGGATACGTATGCGGCTCCGCTGGCGCTGCCGGGCGGCCCTGCCCAAAAGGGCGAATACGCCACCGCAGCCGAGCGCTCAAAGGCTGCGAATCAGCAGTTTCAGGCCGTTGCCGACAAATACGGCTGGCTGCCCGAAGGGGCCAAGGCTCGGTATTTTACCGGCGTCACCGCCCAGGAACTGGGCCAGACCGCTGCGGCGGAAGCCGACCTGAAGAAGGTGGCGGATTCGTGGAATCGCAACCTCGCCAATCTTGCTAAAGTCGCTCTGGCTTCGATTTATCACCAGACCAATCGCGATCAGCAGGCCATCGATCTTTATAACGAAATCATCGCCAAGCCTTCGGACACGGTTACTGCCGGGACTGCGCAACTGGATCTGGCCGATCTTTATGCCGCGACAGGCAAGCAGGCCCAGGCACGTGCCCTTTGGGCCAAGTTGAAGGACTCCGACAAGGATGGTGCAGCGGGCTCAATCGCGGCACAGAAGCTGTCAGGCAAACAGTAACCCCGGGTTTGAGCCCGGCGGCAACGCAGATTGGGCGGAAGTCAGAGAGACTTCAACGTCTGAGCGTTTTGCCGGGCGTCTGCGTCTGGTGTTGGTATGAGCGCCAGCCAGACCCTAGTCCCAGGTTGGATGGAGATCGTCGAGAGCGCCGTGCATGACGAAGCCCGCCAGCGCGCCCAGGAAGAAGCACTGGAGGCGCTGGTCGACCAGTATGCGACCACTCTCTACCGGGTAGCTTTCTCCGTCCTCCGCAATCAATCGGACGCCGAAGACGCGGTGCAGGAAGCTTTTCTACGCGTTCTTCGCCATCGTGAAACACTCGGTGAGATCCGCGACCATCGCGTCTGGCTCATCCGCATCGTGTGGAACATTGTGCTCGACCGCAAGCGTCGTGCCAAAACACGCCCCGAAACCGATGACATTGCCGAACTCGCGCGGGTGCTGCCCGCCGCTGGACTGACTGCGGAGCAGCGGGCCGCCGCTGCGCAACATCACGCGCGTGTCATGGCTTGCGTGGAGAAGCTGCCGGCGCGCGAGCGCGAGGTGATGGTGCTCTCCGCATTCGAGGAGCTTTCCAGCGTGGAGATTGCAGCGGTGCTGGACGTCACGGAGTCGAGCGTTCGTTCACGCCTGTTTCGCGCGCGTAACCTGCTGGCCGAGCTGCTCCAACACCCCAGGAGTATCCGATGAGTTTCTCAACACAAAACGATCTGGATCGAAATGCCGGTGCAATTGAGGCCGAGGAGACACTGCGTCTTCTTGCATCGCTGCCGGCCCCGCAAGGGATTGAAGACCGTGTGAAGTCAGGAGTTCGCGCTGCTCATCGTCAATCCAGCGTTATGTCCTGGCCCCATCCCTCTGCGAACAAGGCGGCCTGGACGCAAGTTTCAGCTATGCGAGTGGCCGCAGCGGCTGCCATTGTGTTTGTGGTCGCAGGCGGCGGTTGGGAAGTGTATTCGCATATCCGGCTGGCGGCTGTTCCCACCGCTGTGGCGGCGCCGCAGCACATCGATGGAGGCGGCGGTCTTTCTGCTGCAGCCGCCAAGCGTACACCCAAGACGCTGGACGGACCAGTGGTTGCTGTCCCTGCGAATATGAAGCAGAGAACGGGTGCAGGCAAAGCGAATGTGCCGCCGCAGGGTCACGATGCGCGGCCGCTCGCGGAGAAGAGTAAATCGACTCTGCTGACTCAGCGATAACGAGACGTTTGGCCGGCCGGGATTATTGATCCTTCATCAGTCCGCGGATGAGCATTCCTAGCAGCGCCAGCACCACTCCGCCCCAGAAAGCCGGAATCCATCCGTACACAATGAAGCCGGGGACGATCTTTGAAGCCAGCAGGATCATCGCTGCGTTGATCACGAGCAGGAACACTCCCAATGTCAAAATGGCGAATGGAAACGTGATGACCTTGAGAAAGAAACCGATTGTTGCGTTCAGAACGCCGATTACAAGTGCTGCCAACAGGGCCGACTTTACGTCGTTCACGTAGAATCCGGGAACAAGATTGGCCACAACCATCAGAGCGATGGCGCTCAAGATCCAGTGAATCAGTGCTCGAAACATGCTGCGTTTTTCTCCAGAGCCGCGGTGAATGTTTGTGCGAAGAAACTACGGACTGCGTTGGTATGCAATCATAGCTCGACACAGAAGCATTCACGTGTGATTTGTGCGACCATTCCAGTAACCCAATCCTGCGAAGTTACTCTCCCACGTTCACCAACAAGATGTGCAGCACCGACGGTCAATTTCTTGCATGTACATTCGTAATCATCTTTGCTTGTTTGGATGCACTCTTCTTTCGATTTCGTTGGTTGCTGCGGGTCAGCAGCCGACTCAGGCCCCATTGCCCGACATACGCCAGCTCATGCGCGAAGTGCAGGAACACCAGAAACAACTCGATCAGATTCGCGAGAACTATACGTACACCTCCTACCAGGAGGTGCAGGACATCGACGCCAACGGCCAGGTGAAGAAGACGGAGTCTTCGGAGTACGAGGACTTCTTCGTCAACGGCCACGTGATCGAACGCAAGGTCAAGTCGAACGACAAGCCGCTCGATGAGCACGAGCAGCAGAAAGAGACTGAGCGTGTTACCAAACTGGTGGAGAAGGCTGAGAAGACTCCGCGCGGCCAGTCACTCGAGGGGCCCAGCATCAGCATCAGCCGTGTGCTCGAGATCATGGACGTGAGTAACGAACGCCGCGAGCTCTACCGCAATGATCCGACCATCGTGTTCGACTTCGTGGGCCGCAAGGATGTGAAGACGCACGGACTGGCCGAAGACGCCTCAAAGAAGCTGCAGGGCACCCTTTGGATCAACGAAGCCGATCGCCAGGTTGCGCACCTCGAGGTGAGATTCGACGACAACTTCCGCATGGTAGGCGGGATCCTGGCAACGGTGCAGAAGGGTTCAAAGTTTCGCTTCGACCAATCGAAGGTGAATGGCGAAATCTGGCTGCCGACCGGCGCCGAGGGCACAGTGGAAGCTCGTCTTCTCATGTTCAAGAATCTTCGCCAGCACTTTCGCGAGAGGGACTACGACTATCAGCGTTTCAAGGTGGAGACGCAACAACCCAAGGATGCGAAGATCGCGCCAACCCCGAAGCCATAATGCGCTGCTGTAGGCTGGAGGCATGTTCATTCGCAAGCTGTCGATCGAGCGAGTCGATGCGGCGGGCAATCGCCAGGCATGCCCGCTGTCCTGGATCGACAACTTTGCGATGCGCAACTTTACCAATGACGCGATCTTCGACGACACGCTTCCGCGCGCTGACGGATTGCTGGAGGCTGGTCATCGCGTGCCACTCCAACGGCTGCAGCCCGCAATGGAGGACTGGTTCCGGCGGAAGGGGTATATCAAGCTCGGCGAAAGGATTGAAATCACGGAGATCGGCCAGCAAGGGTAGAAATTTTTCCCGGTCTCTGTAGAGAAATATTCTGTTCTCAATGGCTTACGGGTTGATTGCGCCTGTAATATTTCCAATCATTGCACTTCGCCGCAGAAATTAGTCAGCAAAGGGCTTGGGGTTAAGCGGCGGCTGGATGTGCTGCGCCTTGCGGATTCCAAAGATGAAATTCGGCTTCGCGCCGGGCCTTCAGGCTGGCGATTTCCCTGCAGCCGGAGTGGTCCCATGCAAGCAGCTGCCAGGCTGCCGCATCGCATTTGCCGTTGTTGAGATAGGTCAGCAGCTTCGATGAGGCCAGTCGTCCCGCGCCGAGGTTGAAGACGAAGTCGACCAGGGCATCGAATTGGCCCTGCGTCAGTGAAACCTTGACCAGACGTTCGATGGCGGCTTCCGCGATTGCGACGTCCTGGCTGAGGATGGTTTCGCCGTGCGCCTCGGTTATGCCGGCTGGATATGCCTCACCTGGTGCGAGGCGGTGTCCGAAGCCGATGGTTTGGAAGCCGGCTACGTCGGCGTAGACGCGATCGCGGAAGCCTTCGGAGTTTTTTAGTAGATCCAATCCTGCAGAACTCAGGTGCATTGTGCGTCTCCCCCAAAAGAAAGTCGCCCGTCGCAAACTATCGCGGCGGGCGATCTATTTCTCGAGGTTAGCAGGATCGGCGAAATAATCTGCAAAATGCGGGAGCTAATGTACAGGTGTCGACGATTTTCCCGCAAGTTGCTGAAAATTAAGAAGAATGTTGTTCAAAGCTTCGTCGAAATTACGGTCGTGAGTTTTCTGCAGCAATGCCACGCCTATTGACTGGGTAAGCGTCCAAAGAACGTAGTGTGTCTTACGGTCGTAGATCACCAGCCGGAACATCGGCACCGGGTCAGACGCGCCATTCTGCTTATTCCCGCTCGATGGGCCATTGGGCGCGATGAGTTGCAGTTCCAGCACGAGATCCGCATCCGACGGATCAGATACTAGGTCAAACTGCCCGGTCGCTTTTAGTGCAGTGAAAAACTGGGTATAAGCACGATCGGTGTCACCGCTGAAAGGGGCCGGGAATAAGCCGCTATCCGCGCCGGCATTGGAGACGAAGATTCTTTTGGCCGCTGCGATTGCCGGAGGGATGGGGCCAGGTTGCTGAGCCTCGCAAACGGGCGCAGCGACCGAAAACAGGCATACGGTCGCACCGAGAAGTAAACCTAAGGTTTTCAATGAGATTCCCTCTTTTAGAGCCTGCTCAAAGAAATGACGGTTTTGGCGCGACGAAAGTTACTTCCCCAGGGCGAGTTTGTCGTGATAATCTTTGCAGCCTCGGGGATCTTCGCATATTCCCGGAGTGCCGCGCGAGACCACTAACAACGGTTGTAGCGTGGTCAAATAAAGGCAAAAAAGACGATCTTGCACCAGGATTGTTGCAGCCCCAAAACTGCGTTGATTCAGAGGCTTACAGAGCGTACCGCAACGTGAGCCGATTTTGAATGATTGTTGCCTGCATCTAAATGAGTTTATTGGAGGTTATCAGCCGTTCGGCTGGTAAAATCAGAGGATGCTTATGCGACCAAAAGCAACCAACACGAACCCCAAAAAGCCGCTGCCGTTCTGGCTGCTTGTAGGGATTTCCTGCTTGGCAATGGCCGGGTTATTGGGAACGATTTCCACCCGTACAGTTCAAGCGGATGCAGGGCTGCAAAGGCCAACAGCAGCAGCTCCCCCAGCGGTAGTCGCGAGCGCGACTCCGGCGATGAGTACAGCATCTCAACCCGCTGCGAAGACTCACGGCAAAATCTTCCGCGGCATCGCATCCTGGTATGGATCGGTGTTCAACGGACGCAAGACTGCGAGCGGTGAGACTTTCAACATGTACGACATGACCGCTTGCCACCCGACGCTGCCCTTCGGGAGCGTAGTTCGCGTAGTGAACCTGCGGAACCGAAAATCGGTGGTGGTTCGGATTACGGATCGCGGCGACCTGGGAACCAATAATGGGCGGATCATCGATCTGTCCTTCGGAGCGGCGGAGAAGCTACAGATGACGCAGGCGGGGTTGGCGAAGGTCTCGATTGAAGTGCTGTCGATGGGGCATCCAGCGGACAGCGAGTAGATCAAGCCTCTCTAGAAATGAGAAGGGCCAGCCAGGGGCTGGCCCGATTTCTTTTGTGTGGAAGTGCCGCCAGGAGCTTAGCGAAGCGATCTTCCCCGTCCATTGCGGGGATCTATTGAATGACGCTTAATAACCAATCGTGAACTGGGCTCGTTGATGTTTAGGGGCTTCGAGCTCATCCACCAAGGCGATGGCGTAGTCTTCGAGCGAGATTCTGCTTTGGCCCTTGTCATCGGCGACTAGATTTCGGTTACCGAGGCGGAATTTGCCGGTTCTCTCTCCAGGCTCAAAAAAGGCTGCTGGGCTGAAGTAAGTCCAGTTAATGTCCGAGGCTTCCAACAGTCTGAGCGCCTTTTCATGCGAGGTTGCAATCGGCACCCATGCCTGGGGAAGATGTCCCGAGGCGAGAAGAGTGACGCCGGGCGCGACCTCAAGCGAACCAGCGCCCCCGACCACAACAAGGCGAACATTCCCGGCCTTTCGCACCGCTTCGATCTGGCGTTCGGTCACGCCTACCAATCGATCGGTATCGTCAGGAGGCGGACCGTACGCACTAACCACCGCATCGGCCCCCCTGATGATCTCTGCAATCCGATTCACATTGCTGAGATCGTCTTGCACAACCTGAACGCCGGGCGGAATCTTGCTTGTGTTTCGCGCGACAGCGGTTACGCTATGTCCTCTTGCTTTGAGTTCGTTCAAGATGCGGCTGCCAGCGTTGCCTGTGGCGCCATAGAGCACAACCTTCATAGGATTCTCCTTCATTTTTCCGTGCTGGGAGCAAGCTTAAATGGTGAAGTGAGAGAGGCGGCGAGTCCTCCTTGGACCAGGAGGCAGTCGGCAAGTGACCGAGCGGGTCGCCGAATAGGCCGGCCCTTTGTCGGCGTATTGAGAGCTAAAGAATTAAGGAAGATACGGCAATCAGGTACCAGACCACGGCTAGCGGAAGCAAAAGAAAGAGCCCCCAGTAAATGATCCTCGTCGAGAGCGAACTCGATCTGGCGCCATAATACCCGAGCGCGATCAGACTCAAGACTGTCGCGGGAACGAGGACCCACATGCCAATGAATCTATAGAGGGCGAGAGGCAGAAGAATGGAAAAAGCGACAATGAGGACAGATGTTGTCGTCCGGGAATTCGCCCGGGGACTCTGCGCCGCTGCTTCGACGGGTTCCTGCGAGGTTGTCTGATTTGGGCACATCGAATGTTCGTCGAGAGCGTATCACGGTGCTTCGCTGGATGGATTACGATTCCGTCGAGTTCCAAAGTCTCTGGTAACGTCCGGTGAAGTTCACGTCTCAAGAGCGAGACCGAGGTGCCGAGGATTGTGCGAACGGAAAGTTTGCTTCCGGGTCTCAGGGGCGAGATCTCGACCCCCCGGACGAAGACCTGTCCGTGGGGGCCCGAACCTGGGGCACCCAGTTTTGAGGCAACGTGAGAGGAGCGAGGCCCCGGGGGATTTACTGGCCGGTGTCAGGGAGTTTGTAGGGTTTGGAGAGCCACTGGCGCGCTTCGTTTACGGCGCCCTGAGTGTTGTCGTTGGTTTGGACGGCGAGGCGGTATTCGTTGACGGCGCGGTCGCGCTGGCCGGTAATGTCGAAGATTTTGCCGAGAGCGATGTGGCTCCAGACCTCAGTCCAGCGGGGCTCGCCGTCGCCGCGCAGCGCGTCACGGTAGTAGTTCACTGAGGATTGGAAGTTCCGCTGCGTGAACAGGACTTCGCCGATTCGGTAGTCGGCGAGCGAGCTTTGGGGATTAGCTTCGAGGGCTTTCTGATATTCGGCGAGAGCTCCTGTCAGGTCGTTCTGGGCGACGAGCTGCTGGCCTTTGAGGATGGCAATGCGGACCTGGAGGTCGGGCGAGGACTTGAGCACCCAGTCGCCGGGATCGATGACGATGTGGCGGGGGCGGCCGAAGGTGTCGATAACGTACGGTGTCTCGGTGCCGACAACATCCTTCTTCTCGTCTTCGGTTTTGCCCTCGGTTTCAACGCGCACATCGACGGGCATGTTGAAGAGGTCGAGATCCTGTTTGATCTGGCCGATGGTTCGGAATCCCTTGCCATTGCCCAGGCGGTAGACGGCGTAGCTGTTGGTGAAGGTGGGAGCGCCAGTGCCGTCGACCCATTGCGAGAAGAACGGAGTGAGCTGCTCCTGGCTCTGGGATTCGGCCACTTTTATGAGGTCGGCGCCCCGGATTGACTTGTCAGTGAATTCGCTGAGCGTGCCCTTTAGCGTGGCGAGGAAAGCCTTGTCGCCGATCTCCCAGCGCAGCATGTGGAAGATCATTGCGCCCTTCTCGAGGGTCATGGACTGGAATTCAGGCGAGAAGGGGTTGAGGCGAGCGGAACTGGAAAGGGGGATGGTGTCGTAGGCAAGAGCGCCGGCGGATACGTCCTGGAGGGCGGCCTTCAATGCGCTCTTACCGTTTTCCTCTTCCACGAACATCAGCTCGCCATAGCGCGACATGCCGTTGGTGATCCAGGCGTCGCTCATGGTTTTGGGGCTGACTTCCGATCCCCACCACTGGTGGGCGATGGTGTTGGCAAGGAGGCGGATGCCGGACTTGTCGCCAACGCGGGATCCCATCATGCCGACCAACTCCGGCGCCCAGACGGCGGGGAGGGTATCGTCGGGCAGTTCGACTACGTTCAGGTGGCTCGATTCCAGTGCGCCGAAGCTGTCGGTGAAGAAATCGAATTCCCTGGCAGCGGTTTGTGCGAGCTGGCTGGCTGAGGCCTGGTGGGCGACAGTGAGATAGACCTTTATATTGCCCGCGCCGCCGGTGACGGGACCGACGAAGCGGCCCGCGATGATGGTTCCGGGAAAGCCGGGCTTGTTCCAGTTGAAATCGAACTGGTCGCCGGGCTTGCCGTCAGCGAGCTTCACTGGGCGGGATGCACCCTGCGCGCCGCTGGAGAAAACCTTCATGCCCTGGGGCACGCGCATGTGGATTTCGGCGGTGAAGCGATCGGTCATGAAGCCGGTGGTCGGAAACCATCGCGCGGCGTAGAGCAGGTATGTGATGGGCTCCTGGATGGCCGCGAGTTTCAAGCCTTCGATAGGGCCGTCTTCAGTGCCGGTAATTGTGCCGTCGTATTCAAAGGTCCAATGAGTTGGCTGGCCGGCAACAAAGTGGGCGGCGGGCGTGACCCGGATGGTGCCATCGGCCGAGCGCTCGCCAGTGAGCACCTTGCCGGAGCTATCGGTGATTTTGTTGACCTTCAAGGCGGGATGGAAACCGAAGCTAACCATTTCGGAGTTTTCCGGTGCGGTGAAGGTGACGGTTGCCTTGGCGGCAAGATGATGAGTGGTGGTGTCGATCTCGGCGTCGATCACGTAGCCGGTGATATCGAGCGCGGCGCGTTCTGGCCGCTGCGCGGCGAGATGGCGCGGCGACAAAAAACCGGCAGCAAGAATCAGAATTGCAGCCATGGGCCAAAAAGCGGCCACGGGGCCGAAAACGGCTAGCGGCCCAAAACCGGAGGTCGCCAGGGACCAGCGGACAGACAAGTTCAATTTCGGCATTGCCAATATTAGAGGCATGTTCTTCCCGTTCACAACTAGACTTTCGATGTCATTCTCGCCGTCGTGCTGGTTCAGGATTGCACGGATTCCGAAACTTGCAATGCGGCGCCCAGTTCCCTGATCGTGATGCTTGCCACCCGGCTGATGGCTGTTTCGACCTCATCCCCGAAGCCGGTCGGACGGGGAGTCAGCAAGCTCCGAATGCGGGCCAGCTCTTTAATCATGGACTCGCGAGGTGGGCCATCGGGTAGCAGAGGCTCGATTTGGCGGACGATGTTGGCTGCAGTGAATGCAGTTTGAATGAGTTCCGGAACCACCAGTTTGCCGGCAATGAGGTTGGCCATGGCGACGAATGGGACTTTCACAACCCGGCGGGCGATTTCATAGGTGAGCGGCGAGACCCGGTAGACCACGATGAATGGGTTGCCGATCAGAGCTGCTTCGACGGTGGCGGTTCCGCTGGCAACTACGGAGGCGCGGGAGTGCAAAAGGGCGGCGCGTGCGTCGTCCACCATCTTTACGGGAAGGCCGTCGCCGTGGTGTTTCACAAGTCCTGCGAGCATTTTGCGCTGCGATGGGTTTAGGGTGGGAGCCAAGGGGATGATGAATTCAAATTCCTTGCGTGAGCCTGCGCCGCGGGGTCCGCGCAATGTGAGGATACGGGCGGCGGCGAGCATCTGGGGAAGGTTGTCGCCGATCTCCTTGGCACGGCTGCCGGGCAAGAGGCCGATCCAGGAGCGCGAAGGATTCAGTCCGCTTTCGCGGGCAAATTGGGTGCGAGAGATTTCCGGCTGGGGCAGGTCAGCCAGCGGATGGCCGACAAACTCGGCGGAGACGCCGCGCTCGCGATAGAAAGGCTCCTCGAAGGGAAAGATCACCAGCATCTTGTCAACGTACTTCTGCACCAGCTTGATGCGTTTCTTTTTCCAGGCCCAGAGCTGCGGGCTGACAAAGAAAATGACAGGAATGCCGAGGCGGTGAAATTCTTCGGCGAGGCGAAAATGGATGTCGGGAAAGTCGATGAGGATGGCGACATCGGGACGATGGGTTTGGATTGCGCCTTTGAGCTTGAGGTACTCGTGGTAGATGCGGGGCAGGTGGCGAACTACCTCGGTGATGCCCATGACTGCCATATCTTCAGAGCTGACTACACGGTTCAGGCCCGCCTCGACCATGCGTGAACCACCCATCCCGACGAAACTGGCCTGTCGGCCATTAGCCGCGAGCTGGATGCGCAACTCTTCCACCAGCATCGCGCCGTAATGCTCGCCGCTAGCTTCGCCAGCAGATACGAAAATGGTGGGATCGGACATGCATGGGCCTCGTCCCGTGCTGGGTTCATGATAACGGGTTGGCGACGGAAAGACTTAGCGCTGATCAGGGGGCCATTTGTGCCCGAATGGCAAAAGGAGACAACAGCCGATGGCAGATAACCAACAAAGAAGGCAATATTCGCGGCAGAGTGCACGGTGGGGCAAAATAGTGAGCCCGCAAAGGTGAGATTTCGAAAGGAAAGGGCAGCGGATTCATCCAAAAATCAATTGGCGCGTATTTCTGCTTGTCGTACATTTGATGGCGTGAGGTGAACGATGGGAATTGCTCTGACATCCTCTCGCCGGGGTTTTGCCCTTTGCCTTCTGACTTTGGCGGCGATTCTGCCGACGACCAGTTTGTCTCAAACGCAGCCGACCGCCCCTCCGCCCACGCCCCAGCCCGCGCAGTTTCAGAATCCGATCGCTACGGGGCGACTTGCATTTTTGAGCTCCTTCGCAGGCCAGACGACGAAGGAAGTGATGAAGGACAAGCAGTTTCGCGCGTTGATGAAGGAGGCGATTCCGCGCACTGAGTACCACTACGGCCGCGACATGCCCCTGTCGGACGCGCTGGAAGATGTTCTGAGCGGCTCGCCGCTGCCGGTAAATGTGCGCGACGGTCGATTCGCGACCGTGATGGGCATGCAGGGCCCGTATCTTCGCGGCCGCGGTTTTCTTTGGTTTGACCTGCAGGAGGGAATTGCGCTGGGGGGCTTCTATTTCACCCCTACCAATGGCGAGCCCACGCCAACGCTGACGGTTTTCTCACGGCAATTGAAGCAGACTTCGCTGACGCTGAGCGAATTGCCGCGGGCGTTCGTCGACGACCTGAGCCAGTGGTCGGCAGTGTCGAACATTCCGCCAATCACGCCGCGCTACTTTATTCCCGACAACGGGAAGAAATACGTGCTGGAACACGATGAGGATTATTGCTGGCATCCTGCGGGGACGCCGGCGCCGCCTGAGGCCGAATGCATGCAGGCCAACCTGGACGCAGCGAATGCAGACATGGACGCGGCGTACTTTATGAAGGAAACGCACAACGCGGCAAATGCAACCGCCTGGATGCTCGATCCGGAGCAGACCGCGTGGTTGGCGCTGCGTGCCAGCACGTGCATGGGACCGAACGCGCTGGGTTGCCGGGTTCGCATGACGCGGGAGCGGACGCGCGTGATCCTGGGACCGGTTTCGCCGCGTCCACGACCGATGCAGGCAAGCCGGTAACGGTCCGCGATTTACGCCAACGACGTCTCTTCCTCCGCGATACTGGCCGGAGAACTCTCTTTCAAGCGCAGAATCAGTGCCTGCAACTCCATGTAGTTCCTTCCATCCTGAATCTGGCCATCTCTCACGACCAGGAAGGAAGAACCATCGAGAGTTTCCTTCTTCATGGTGGGCGCGAATCCGAGGTGGTCGCCGAGATGAGTCATGGTTGCAGTCCAGCGAACGGCGACTTTGTCACCTTCTGTGATGATCTCCTGTACCGTGATGCGGAGGTCGGGAAAGGCCCCCAGGAAGAAGCGGTGAATTTCTTTGAAACTTTCCGGACCGACAAGCACGGAATGCGGTTCGGGGAAACCGTATGCTTTGCCGCCTGATGCGAACATCGCATCGATTGCCTCTTCGTTTTGCTGGTTCCACACTTCTTCAAACCAGCGACGCGCCAATTTCTTGTTCTCTTCGGACATGCGGACCTCCCGAGGCCGTAAGCATAGCAATCGCCGAGGGCGGGAACAAGGGGAATTCTGTCCGGCTGCACGAATGATTTCTGCAGCCTGCGATAAGAGCCATTTGGTAGACTCTGCGAGTCCCGGATCGGATCACCATTCAAATTTATGAAAGCCCGGCGGCACCAGGAGGTCGTATGCAAAAAGCAAGTCAGACTGAGGCGCCGCTGAATCCAGGCATTGTTTTTGACATGGTGCAGGCGGTACAACGGACGGCAGCATTGAAGGCTGCTATCGATTTGGACATCTTTGGAGCAGTAGGCCATGGGCCGGGAGACGTTACCTCGATTGCACGTCACGCCAAGGCCTCGGAGCGCGGCATTCGCATTCTCTGTGACTTCCTGGTGATCAATGATGTGCTGGCGAAGGAAGGGAATTGCTACAAGCACACACCGAACAGCGCTGCATTTCTTGATCCCGCGTCGCCTGCGTGCATAGCTTCAGTGGCGCACTTTATGAGCCGGCCAGAGCTGATTCAAGGGCTCGCCGGGCTTGCAGACGTGGTGCGCGCAGGGCGAACCAGCCTTCCGGGCGAGGGAAGCGTCGAGCCGGAGAACCCGCTGTGGGTGGAGTTTGCGGAGAACATGGCGCCGATGATGGGTCCGATGGCGGGGCCGCTGGGCGCGGTGGTGTTGGCAGGGCACGAGGGGCCGATGCACGTGCTGGACATTGCCGCGGGGCATGGACTTTTCGGGATCGAGATTGCGAAACAGAACAAGCATGCGCAGGTGACGGGTCTGGACTGGGCGCCGGTGTTGCGCGTGGCGCTGAAGAACGCGGAGAAGGCCGGCGTACACGATCGTTACACCATGCTGCCCGGAAGCGCGTTCGAAGTGGAGTTTGGCGGGCCCTACGATGCCGTGCTGCTGACGAACTTTCTGCATCATTTCGACAAGCCTACATGCGTCCGACTGTTGAAAAAGGTGCATTCCTCTCTGAAGCCGGGCGGCAAAGCAGCGACGCTCGAATTTGTGCCAAACGAGGATAGGGTATCGCCGCCGATGCCGGCCGGGTTTGCCATGACGATGCTGACCACGACGACAGCGGGCGATGCGTATCCCTTCAGCGAACTGCACGCGATGTATGACGAGGCGGGGTTCAAGGGCGTGAAGGCGCATCCGATTCCCATGAGTCCGCACACGATTGTGATGGGGAACGCCTGAGCTCGCTCGAAAGCTAAAGCCGAAATTGATAAAATGCGCAACCTAACGGTTGCGTTTTTTTTATTCTGAGGAGTAGAGGCGTGTAACGAGATCGCGGACGATGGGATAGCACTCGCACGCGGCATTTTCCAGACCTTCGCCGTCAATGACGTGTATGCGGCCGCGGCTGTATTTGATGAGGCCGCTGCGCTGCAGCGTTCCCGCAGCCAGGGTGACGCTGGTGCGGCGGGCGCCCAGCATTTCAGCGAGAAACTCCTGGGTTAGTTCAAAGTGATCGGATTCGAGGCGGTCCCGGACCATTAACAACCAGCGGGCGAGGCGCTCTTCGATCTCGTGGAGGCCGTGGCAGGCTGCGAGCTGGCTGAGGATAAAGCCCTGGCTTTGCACACACTCCAGGATGCGGTGGGTCAGCGGCGCATGCGCGAGGAAGAGTTGCTGCAATTCAGCGAACGGCATGCGCAGGGCGGTTCCAACGCTTTGAATGAAGGCCGTGGTGGGGGCCGAAGCCGGTCCGAGTAGGTTGATGGCTTCAACGAGGCCTTCGCGGCCGATCACTCCAACTTCTGCTCCGATGCCGTCAGACATGAAGGTGACGACGGAGGCAATACCGGAGGTCATGAAGTGTGCAAACGGGGGCATCTGGCCGGAAGTCGTGAGGACGGTTCCGACGGGCAAGTCGACTGGTTGCAGGCGGACAAGCAGAGACGACTTCAACGCAGCGGGAAGGGCATTAATGATCAGATTGGATGGTTCGGCGGCCATTGAGGGTATCCTTTGCGACAGTCGCAAGGGATTCCGCCGGATTGGCGAGAAGGATTGCGCTCAAAAGGAGAGATCTATCGCTATCTGCACGTCGAACTATAGGCTGCTCAGCCAGCGAAATACTGTTCGATATAGCACATAGGCGAAGATTTTAGGTCAGCCCGCCGTGGCAGCGAGAGGGATCGAGATTCGGAAAGCCGTGCCATTGCGAGAGGGGCGAGTCGTGGAGCGGCTCCGGATGCGCCCATGATGCTTCTCGATGATGGATTTGGAGATAGAGAGGCCAAGACCCGTGCCGCGTTCCTTTTTGGTGGTGAAGAAAGGCTCGAAGATCCTGGGCAGGATCGGGGCCGGAATGCCGGGTCCGTTATCGGCCACCATGACGTGCGCTTCGCCTGCACAACGCCCCACGCGGATGCACAAGGTTCCATTTTCAGGCAGCGCGTCGACTGCGTTGGCAATGAGGTTGGAAAACACCTGGAGCATGTCGCCGGCATGGACTTCAGCGGTGACATCAGCCTTGAGCTGTTTGCGAAGGACAATTCGTTTGGTAGAGATCTTTCTCTGGTGTACGCGCAAGGCCGCTTCAGCCAGCGTCGAAATGGCGATCGACTCCCGGGTTTCGGGTGACCGGTAGAGGCTAAGCGTTTGCCGGGAAAGCTTAGTGAGGGTGGCTAACTGCTCCTCGAGCATGTTGCTGTAAAGCCGAACCTGGGAGACGTTATCTGCCTCTTGTTGAATGAGATAGTTGAGATTGTGAACGGCTTCAAGGGGACTGTTAATCTCATGCATCACCATGGCTGCAAATTGACCGGCAACGACGAGCTCCTGATTGTGACGGAGGATTTCCTCGATCTCCTCGTGCAGGTTGGTGCAGTCGTCGGTTGCTGGCCTGATCATGAATCACCCCCCCGTCGAAAACACTGGGGAGGATGCCAGTCGCGGGCATCAGCTACGTGGAGGGAAGCGCCTCCGCAGGCCAGTTTCTTACCTTCGGCATAGTGGTTTGGGATTTGAGGTAAAAACCCGCTATGTCCGCTATGAAACATTGGATGCCCTAGTCGCGAAAAGAGTGGCTTGCAAGAAATTGCCGGCGTCGGATGCGTAAAGGCGCTTCAGGCTTTGGAGCGGCGAGTACGGGCGGCGGCAGCGAGTTCTTTCAGCAGAGGGTATGTCTGCTCCCAGTCGATGCAGCCGTCGGTGATGCTTTGCCCGTAGACCAGAGGCTTGCCGGGGACGAGCTTTTGCGCGCCTGCGACCAGATTGCTCTCAAGCATGACGCCGATGATGTTGCGGTTCCCGGCGGCTACCTGTGCGGCGACATCGCGACAAACTACGGGCTGGCGCAGATGGTCCTTGTTGCTGTTGGCGTGGCTGCAATCGATCATGATGCGTGGCGCGGTTCCCGCTTTCTCCATTTGGACAGCAGTATCGGCAACGCATGCAGCGGTGTAATTGACCATTTTGCGGCCACCACGCAGGATGATGTGAGTCTCTCGGTTGCCGGTGGTGACGAAGATGGCCGATTGGCCGTACTTGGTGTGGCCGAGAAAAGTGTGCGAGTTTGAGGCGGAAAGGATGGCGTCGATCGCAACCTGAATGTCGCCGGAGGTGGCGTTCTTGAATCCCACCGGGCAGGAGACGCCAGAGACGAGCTGGCGATGGACCTGGCTCTCGGTGGTGCGTGCGCCGATGGCTCCCCAACTGACGAGCCCGGCGATGTATTGCGGCGAAATCATATCCAGGAATTCAGTGCCGGAGGGGACGCCCATATCGGCGAGATCGAGGAGAAGGTGGCGGGAGAGACGGAGGCCGTCGTTGATTTTGTAGGAGCCGTCGAGATGGGGATCGTTGATGAGGCCCTTCCAGCCGACGGTAGTGCGGGGTTTCTCAAAGTAGACGCGCATGACGATGTGCAGATCGGCGGAGAATTCGGCAATGGCGGACTTGAGCAAGGCAGCGTATTCAACGGCGGCCTTGGTGTCGTGGATTGAGCAGGGGCCGACAAGCACCAGCAGGCGCGGGTCGCGATGCGCGAGGATGCGGGAGATGTCGAGGCGCGCGTTGAAGATGGTGGCCGTTGCCTCCTCGGAGATGGGGCGTTCCTCTTCGAGGAAAACCGGGGGGAGGACAACTTTGGTCCACTGGATGCGAACGTCTTCAATGCCTTGATTCATGGGTTCTGCTTTATAGGGTGCCTGCCCGCGCTGCGGGGGAATCTGGACAGCGGAAATCTGTTTGATCTTTCTTTCAGATTATCAGTATCGACCGAGCGAGCCGGGATGGGCGGGCGGGCTGGATTAGCGGCGGGATTTGCGTTTGGCGTCGGCGCGGGGCCAGTATTGGAATTCGTCGGAGAAAAGTTCGCCGTTGAGGTCGGCCACGCGCTGCGACATGCGGGTCTGCGCGTCGGCGATGGCCCGGTTGTAGATGGCAGGGCCGATTTCTTCGAGCAGGAAATTGAGCAGGAGACCCGTGGGCATATCGCCGATGGGTTCGAGGTTCTCTTCGAAGTAGCGTTGCATTGAGCTGATCGCGGCGGCGCGCTGCTGTTTTGTGAGTTCGAGTGTGATCATCGGGCCTGCTCCTCTGAAATCATCCATGGTAAGCGATTGAATCGGATGAACTGAGAGTAGTATTTCCGATACCGATAGATTGCGTGCAGCCCTCGAGCAAGGTCTCCCCGTCTTAGAGTTAGAGCGAGCGCGAGGTGGGTATAGACCGCTGCGCTGGGAGACGATCATGAGCCATGGAGATTTGGCAAGGATCAGCCACACGTATTTACGCGGGATTACGATCGGGTTGTTCGGTGTCTTTGTGGGATCCAGCCTGTGCGTTGTTGCTCAGACGAATCCGGCGACGGGGACACAGCCGGGGCAACAGCCGGAAAGCGAAGATCCGGCGCTCACGCATCGGCCGCCGCCCAAGGTGAAGAACCCGTTAATCCCGGAAGGGAAGATCAAGCTGGACGTCATGGTCGATGACAGCGCGGGAAAGCCGGTGTCGGGACTGCAGCCCTGGGACTTCAAGATTCTGGACAGCGGCCAGCCGCGCAAGGTGCTGTCGTTTCGCGCGTTCAATGATTCGGAAGTCAAACCCGATCCGCCGGTCGAGGTGATTCTTGTGATCGACTTGGTGAATCTGCCTTTTCCGCAGGTCGCCATCACCCGGCAGGAGATCGAGCGGTTTCTCAAAATGAATGATGGGCATCTCAATCAGCCGGTGACACTGCTTCTGCTGAGTGACGCCGGCATGCGGGTCCAGCCGCGGCCATCAGTCGACGGCAATGCGCTGGTGAGCATCGTGAACCAGATCAAAGGCAATGTCAGGACAGTTGACGCGGCCATGGGTGGCGAAGGGCTGCTCGAGCGTTTCCAGCTATGTGCAAGGCAGATGGCGGCCATCGCTGAAAACGAAGCACGAAAGCCAGGGAGGAAGTTGTTGATCTGGGTGGGGCCCGGCTGGCCGATGCTGAATCGGGGAGAGCTTGGATACTATTCCGACAAAGATCAACGGAGATACTTCGACAGCATTGTTGAGCTTTCGACCAGGCTGCGGGAGGCGCGCATGGTGGTTTACAGCGTTGCTCCCTCCACGAACGCAGATACAACGTCTTCGATTCGCTACCAGGATTATTTGAAGGGCGTGAAGTCGCCTCGAGATTCCGATCCAGGTGACCTTGCTTTGAAGGTGCTCGCGACACAAACGGGAGGACGTGTCCTCGGGCCCAATAACGATCTTGCAAGCCAGATTGAGCGCTGCATCGCCGATGCAAACAACTTCTACCGAATTTCGTTTGATCCACCGTCGACGGACCAGGCGGACGAATACCACGACTTAAAGGTCGTCGTAGACAAGCCAGATATCACGGTGCGGACGAATTCGGGGTACTACAATGAGCCGGCGGGTCATTGAAACTGACCGGCTGAGAGCAAAATAGGCCGAATAGGACGGATCGATGGGGAGCGCGAGCCTGAGGGCAGTGGCGGCAACAATTTCGCTACTGTTTCCTGTGGGCGTTGGAACGGCTCAGCAATCGACGACGTCAGCACCGGCGTCGATCGACGCGCAGAACTCCACGGCCTCGACGGATCCGATTCAGCAAACCCCGGCGATAAACTCGGATGTCCGCATTCATCTGGATGTGGTGGTGAGGGATGCGTCGGGCAATCTCGTGACCGGCCTGCAGGCGCAGGACTTCAATCTCCTTGATGAAGGCAAGCCGCAAAAGATTGCTTCCTTTGCCGCTTTCGACGGAGTGAAGGCCAAGCCCGATCCTCCAGTGCAGATGATCCTGGTCATCGACGCCCTGAACAACGGATTTGTCGAGATGGGATATATCCGCGAGGGACTGACGAGGTTTCTGCGTCAGAACCAGGGCCGCCTCGCGCAGCCGACCACGATCGTTCGTTTTGGGTTGTCGGGTGCGCAGATCCTGTCGAAGCCGTCCACCGATGGAAATGCGCTGGCCGCCATTGTGGATCAAATCGGAGCGGCCACCAAGCCGAAAGGATTGGAATATTTCTCCCTCAGCCTGAAGGCACTGTCCGCGCTGGTGAACCAGGAGGCGAACGAGCCGGGCAGAAAGCTTCTGATCTGGCTGGGGCCGGGCTGGCCGACGCCGGCGCCGATCGGGCAGACATTTACGAAAGTTGACGCGCGTGACCAGCGCGCAGATTACCAATTCCTTACGCAACTCGCGAAGGGGATGCAAGAGGGGCGGATCGCGCTCTATGGAGGAATCGCCGGCGCCGATTTCTATATGCGCGATTTTTTGAAGCCGGTGCGGAAGATCTCAGAGGCCGATCCGCGCGATCTTTCGCTCGACGTGCTGGCGGTGAAAAGCGGAGGTCACGGTGAACTGTCCGGAATCAATCGTGATAGCGCAGTGACCGATATATTGAACAACTTTGTTGCCGAGGCGAGTACGTTTTATTCGTTGTCGTTCGATCCTCCGCGGGCGCGGAAGGCCGATGAGTTTCATGAATTGAAGATTGGGGTGGATCGGCCGGGGTTGAAGGCACGGACGATCACCGGATACTACGATGAACCGGAATATTTCCGGCCTGAAGCGAAAAAGGAAAAGACGGTCATCGCGCAACGGCCCACCTTTGAAGAGCTGGGTGCTGCGCGACTGATGACCGTGGCGCAACTGACGGAAATTGTCGAGAGAGCGAAGAGCCGGCATGATGCGGATGCAGCGAAGGAGATCGAGCATCTGCAGTTGACGGAGCGTTTGAACAGCACTAAGCTCACCGCCTTGAGCGCGGAGTTGCCGGGTACGAAGTCGAAGGCCGCGTTGATGGGGGTTGGGGACGCGTCGGTGTTTCTAAATCCGCCGCCGTACGAAATCCCTCAGAAAGTTGCTCCCGATGTGACTGAACAGAGGCGGATGCTATCGCTGGTGGTGGACTACCTGAAGAAGATCATTCCCAAGCTCCCGGATTTCTACGCGAAGCGCTTTACGACTTCGTTCGAAGAAGTCTGGACGCCGCAGGATGAAAAGGGCATGCACAAGGAAGGCGCCCTGCACCCGGGGGGAGAGTTCAAAGCGACGGTGTACTACCGGGGAGGCAAGGAAGTTGTGCACGCCGAGGGTGCGGAGGAGTATGGGCTGATCACGCAAGGGACTTTCGGACCCATCCTGAGCACGGTGATCGTAGATGCGGCACACAGTTCGACGCAATGGAGTCGATGGGAAGAGGGACCAAACGGACCAATGGCAGTTTTTCGAATCCAAGTGCCGAAAGAGGAGTCTCACTACGATGTTTCATTTCCCTCCCTGGTCCCCGGAATCGACGAATTTGACGCGATCGGTCCAACCGCATACCACGGAGAAATTGGAATCGATCCAGTTTCAGGAGCGATTCTGCGGCTCGTGCTGGTGGCTGATCCTGAATTAGGTTCGTCCGTGAAGCGTGCGGACATCATGGTGGAGTACGGATCGGTCGTGATTGGCGGACAGGTGTATACGTGTCCACTGCGCAGCGTTTCATATTCCGTGGGCATGCTTAATGTTCCAGTGTCGTTGGATGTTCAGACCTCGTGGAAACGGGAAGCCGCACGGCTGAACGATGTGGTCTTCGGCGGCTATCACGTCTTCCGTGCGGAGACGCGGATTTTGCCTGAGTGAAGGCAGGATTCGCATCTTCGAACGCGAGGGTTTGGCGCGTACTGCAATTTATCGGCGCAAGACATGCTTTTTGCGCAGCAGCCAGACTCCTACAGAGAGCGTGAGCCAGACGAGCGATGCCAGGATGAAGGTCTGCAGGAGGCCGGTGCGCGGCAGCCATATCCAAAAGACAAAGGCGAATCCGGCCAGGCCGATGCAGCCCATGGCGGTACCGAGTGCGTCGATGGCGGCGACAACTCGGCCGCGATTGGTCCCGTCGAAGCCGACGCGGGCTTTGTGTTGTTCTTCATGCGCCTCGACAAGGCTGGCGCTGGCAGGGAAGATGGCGGGGAAGGCAAGGAAGAAGCCGCCGATCACGGGACCGAATCTCTGTGCAATCAATCCGGCGATCAGGCATACCGCTCCGCCGAATACGAAGCGGAGAATCCATTCGTGGGGCTTGATGCCTTTGATCGCGGAGAGCCGCGCATGCACGATCATGGCAGTTATCGGACCACGAGCCAGAATGCGAACGAAGCGGCAAACCAGACAGGAATCATAACGACCGTTGCCGTAAGAGCGCGCCGTTTCAAGCGAATCAGCACCCAGCTTACGCATGCGGCATAAAGCAGGAACGCGATCGAGCCGCAAATCATGGAGCGGGACTCTATGGCTGCGTAGGCCTTGCCGTGGCTGGCGATGGTAATTCCGAGGGTTGCGAGCGCGATGGAGGGGGCGGCACCAAAGAGACCGGCGAAACTCTTGGGGCGGAACATTTCGGCCAGTACGGCGAAGAAACTGACGATGACCCCGCCGATCAGGAAACGGGCGAGAAGTTCTCCAACCTCAACGTGCACGGAGACCAGCCTTCATGCGGCTCGCTGCGCCTTCTGGATCATGCGCATGGCGGCGGTGATTTTCTTGCAGCCGAGGAGCGTGTATTCCTTTCCTTCAAGACGGTGGTAGTTGACGAAGAACTCTTCGAGTTCGCGAAGGAATTTTTTGGGCAGGTCAGACAGCCGCTTGATGTAGGCGTATTCGTGATTCATCTCGGCGACGGCAAGCAGGCGATCATTGCGGATCTTCTTTTTCCCGTCGGTTTGCTCGCCCTCGATGATGCCGATGAGGCGCGCGCGGACAGCGATGCCGGGGAAGGCGGGTTCATCCATAAGAACCAGAACGTCGATGGGGTCGCCGTCGGGGGCGAGGGTCCTGGGCAGGAATCCGAAGTCGTATGGGAAGCTCATGCCGGCGGGGAGAACTTTTTTTACAGTAAAGATGTTCTGCTCTACATCGAACGCAAATTTGTTGCGACTGCCCTTCGGTGTTTCGATAATGACCTGAATAATTCCGTCGCTTTTGTCCACCGGCTTGAGTAGGACCGGGTTTGCCAGACTTCTGGCCGCTTTCTTTGACATTTCAGCTCCGTTCGACCTTTTTGAAGACTGTCATCCTGGAAGCTGAGAGAGCTACGGGGTTGATTCGGTTGCCCTAAGCACTTCAAGCGTCCTGGATACGGGTTGGGGAACTTTGCGGCAACTTGACAGTGTTGCTGTGCGATTTCTAGAATTAAGAAGGAGAATCCTACCCATTTCAAGGTCTAAGCATCTCATTATGGGAGGATTATCCAGTTTGGGCGTGGCAGCATCGATCTGCCGTATGCACGACTCGCCCGACACAAGAGGTAGGCGGTCAGATGCCGGAGACGCGCATGAGTCCGCGGGAGCGGCTGGTTCTTACGGCGATTATCGAGCTCTATATCGCTACCGGGGAGCCTGTGGCTTCGCAGGCCGTGGCGGATCATTTTGCGCACAAAGAAGGTCTGAGTTCGGCGACCATCCGCAATGTCATGGTATCGCTGGGGGATGCCGGTCTGCTGGAGCAGCCGCACACCTCGGCCGGCCGAGTGCCGACGGCGGCAGCATTTCGCTATTACGTGGAGCAGATCACGCGCGCGGATGGGCCGATGGGACGGATCGTCATAGGGGGAGCGTCCTTTGCAACTTTGCCGCAAACGGCGATGCCGCTGAGCGAAGAGCGCAGGGGGCAGATTGAGGACAGCTTTTCGGGAGTTACGAGTTCGAACGAATACCTGGAACGGACCTCGCATGTGTTGGCGCTGATTTCAAGCGGCCTGGGTGTTGCACTTGCCAGCGGGACGGCGGACCAGGTTCTGGAGCACATTCACTTTTCGCGATTGTCGGCTGGACGCGTTTTAGCCGTGGTGGTGACGCGGGCAGGCGCGGTGCTGGATAGGGTTTTGATTCTGGACCGCGAGTTGACGCATCTAGACCTGGAGACAGCAGCCCGGTATCTGAACGAGACGTTTCACGGGTGGCAGATCGATCGAATACGGACTGAAATTACGCGCCGCATGGATGAGGAACGGGCTGCCTACAACCAGTTACTCGGGTCGGTGGAGGAGCTTTGCCGGAAAGGCGCATTGGCGCTGGGAGATGCGGCGTCCGTGCTCTATGTGGAAGGCATGGCGAATCTGATCGCGGCGGAGCTTGACCGGGAGCGATTGAAACAGATGTTGCTGGCGTTGGAAGCCAAGCAGCGGCTGGTGGATTTGTTGACGGCCTATGTCAATGGCAGCCAGCAGGAAGTTCGTGTTGTGGTAGGACTGGATGAAGCTTCTCCGGCGATGCAGGACCTGGTGCTGATCGGATCGCCGGCCCGGTTGGGTGGCACCAGTCTGGGAACGGTGGCAGTGATAGCACCCACCCGCATCCAATACCAGGAGATGATCCAGGCAGTGCGATATGTGGCAAGGCTCTCAGAGCGCATACTGGAGATTCCGACTCAGTAAAGGACTGAAGGACCAGCGAAGATGTCGCGCGGAGGTGGTTCCGCACGGAGTGGCGCCTTGCGCCGCAAGCGATAGCAGGAAAGAGACCAGCAGCCGACGAGGAATTTATCATTGAACAAGAAGAGAAATATTTGGGGAATACGTAAAGATATGCCAGAGAAAGAAGAAAAGTTGTCGGCGTTGGAGAACGACGAAACCATTGTGCCTGAGAAGGACGCCGAAGATGCGGTTGAGGCGACGGGTGCTGACGTGCAGGCCGAGGAGCCATTGGGAATCCGGGCGGAATTCGATCAGCTTCAGACGGAAAACGACCAACTGAAGAGGGAACGTGACCAACTGAAGGACCGCCTGGCGCGGCTGCAGGCGGAATTTGAGAACGCGCGCAAGCGGGCGGAGAAAGAGAAAGCCGATTTCAAAGACTACGCAGTTGGCACTGTCGTAGAGCAGTTTCTGCCGGTACTGGATAACTTCGAACTGGCACTGAAGTCGACCGGCTCGCTGGATCAGTTGCGTGCGGGCGTGGATTTGATTGTGAAGCAGATGGAAGAGATCCTGCGGGGCCTGCAGGTGCAGCCGGTATCGACGGTGGGCGAGGAGTTCGATCCGCGCCATCACGAAGCGATGGGCTCGGTGGAGCGCGAGGATCTTCCGGATCAACACGTGGCGGAGGAGGTTCGCCGCGGATATCGGCTGCGCGAGAAGTTGCTTCGGCCGGCACTGGTGCGCGTAGTCTCCAACCCAAAACAGACGAACGAGTGAATGCGAATGGCGCTCAATCTGCCGTGTTCCGGGATAGTGAAGCGGGGCGGCAAACAGGCGACGCGCGGGGCGAGACCCGTGCCTACATCGAGAAAAGGTTGCAAAGGGTTTGAATACGAGAGTGAGTAAAGCAGATTATTACGAGGTGCTGGGAGTATCGCGGGACGCCAGCGACCAGGAATTGAAGAGCGCGTATCGCAAGCTTGCGCTCAAATTTCACCCCGATCGCAATCCGGGAAATCACGTTGCGGAAGAGAAGTTCAAAGAGGCCAGCGAAGCGTACCAGGTACTGAGCGATGGTGACAAGCGCGCGGCCTACGACCGTTACGGTCACGCGGGCGTGAGCGGCGGAGGGCCCGGCGGATTCGGCGGGTTCTCGGGCGCGGTCGACCTGGGGGACATTTTTGGCGATCTTTTCGGCGAGATGTTCAACGTGGGCGGTGGGCAGCAGCGGAGTGCACGGCAACTTCGCGGGGATGACCTGCGCTTTGACCTGGCGATCGATTTCGAAGAGGCGATCTTCGGGACAGAGAAAGAGATCAAAATCCGCCGCCTCGAAGCTTGTGAGACGTGCAAGGGGACCGGGAGCGCTTCAGGACGCGGTCCATCTGTTTGTCCGCAATGCCAAGGCCGCGGACAGATTCGCTACCAGCAGGGATTCTTCTCAGTGGCGCGGACCTGCAGCACATGTGCGGGGCGCGGGTCGATTATCGGCGATCCCTGCCAGACGTGCCGCGGAGAGACGCGGTTGACGAAAGAGGTCAAGCTTACCGTCAAGGTGCCGCCGGGCGTAGAAGAGGGAACGCGCATTCGCTATACAGGTGAGGGCGACGTAGGCCGCGGAGGCGCGCAGAGCGGCGATCTGTATGTGGTGCTGGCGATTCGCGGGCACGACTTCTTCGAGCGCGACGGACAGAACCTGCACTGCGTCATTCCAATCAGCTTTCCGCAGGCCGTACTTGGGGCGGATATCGAGATTCCCGGCGTCGATGGGGCGGTCATGCTGAAGATTCCCGAGGGCACGCAAAGCGGAAAGGAACTGCGCATTCGCGGCAAGGGTGTACCGTATCTGAACGAAAAAGGACGCGGCGACCTGATTGTGAAGGTCGTGGTGCAGATTCCGAAGAAACTGAGCCGGGCACAACGAGATCTGATTACCGAACTGGGCAATTCGATGTCGGTGGAGAACAAGCCGACCGCGCCGGGACTCCTGGACAAGATGAAGGATCTCTTCAGCTAGAGTCACGGGCTAAACAGGCTGCGGAAAACTCAACCGAAGAGGCTTTGTAACAAGGGCACGGCTTCAGCCGGGCAGATAAGGTCAGCTGAACGACTCGGGCTTCAGCCCCTGCCAGGCAATCCCCTGCTGAATGGCTTTTCGTTCGGACTTTTTCCGCAGCCTGTAAAGCCCGCCGTGAGTTCTTTAGCATCAGTGCATCTGACGTGTCGATGTGAAGTCTCGCTGACAGTTCCATCGCCTCCTGGTTGCCTGCGGTTCAAATCGAATTCGATGAATGGTAAGGTAAAAGAACGATGGCGTTCCGCAACCTTCTACTCCGCTTCGCATTTGGCGGATTGTTGGCAATTTTGAGTTTTCTGGTGACGCGCTGGAAGATTTCAGGAAAGCTCGCGGAATGGACCGAACGGCAGTTCGATCTCTATTTCATTACGCTCTATGCCGCCTGCCACTTTCTTTTCTTTTTCGTCACGTTCTTTGTTCTGCATCAGAAGCCGTGGGCTGACCTGATTGTTGTCTACGTGCCGCAGGCGCATGCGGTAATGCAAGGGCTGTTTCCCTACCGGGATTTTCCATCGAGTTACGCTCCCCTCAATCCATATCTCGATGCGCTCATCCTGAAGGTGCGCGATTCTCCGCTTTCGATCCTGGTCTTTCAAATCATCTGCGATATTCTTTCCGTTCCTTTCTGGATTCGCTTTCTGCGCCGGTTCATGAACGAGACGACGGTGCGGAAGGCAGCGCTGCTCTATTTCCTGCAGCCGCTGGTGGCGTGGGAGATTTGCATCGACGGCAAGAACCAGGGAATGATTGCGCTCTTACTTGGAATTGCATTCTGTGCGATCGCGAGACGGGAGATTGTTTCAGGGCTTTCCTTGAGCCTTACGTGGATCCTGGTGAAATTCCTCCCGGTAATGTTCCTGCCCACTTTTTTTGTGGCCGCACGCAAGCGTGTCACCTGGCTGGTGAGCGCAGTGGCGCCGACGGTGCTTGTGTACGGCGGCTTTATTCTCGCCAAGGCGGACGTGACCGCAGGCGCCCGCAGAGAGGGCAACCTCGCAACCCCGCAGAATCTGCCCTATCTGGTTGGAGCATTGACGGGGCACAACCTGCCGGCAATCGTGATGAGTCTGTTATTGCTCGTCGCCATGGGGGCTGCGCTGGTTGTCGCGATCAGGGCTCAGATGCGGGCAAAGGACGAGTCGGTAAAGCTATGGGCGACGGCGTTGGGGACTCAGCTTATTCTTCTCGCCTTCTTAATAATGAACAAGAAGTCGGATACTTCGTATCTGGCGATGTGCTTCTTCTTGCTTTGTGCGTTTGCTGCATTCGACGCGGACCGAGGCAGACGAGCGATGAGCGCCCTGTATGCGCTTCTCTCCTGGCTTTCGTTGCCGATTGCCAGCTTCTGGTACTGGCCGTTGAATCGCGAAGCGGGCAATGTGCTGCATGTCATGTGGCTGGCTGGCAACAAGAACGCGTGGCTCATGATGGCGATGCAAGTTTTGCTGGTCGGGAGCTACACGGGGCTCGCATGGGGTATGTTGCGCACAATGCAGAAGGCGGAAGATACTCGAATAGTGCGCGAACAGCGGACCGCGGTGGCTAGAGGTTGAGTTTTTTGAACAGCGACCCGGGAACGCTGCGAATGATGAACATGATGGGCCGCCAGAATCCTGGAACATAAACCACATCCTTGCGCGTGGCGATTGCCTTCACGATGCCCTCGGCGACCTGCGCGGGCGAGGCGAACAGAGGGCCTTGCGGCATATGCGCCGTCATGGGAGTGGAGACGAAGCCGGGGCGGATGGTAAGAACCTGAACTCCGGCGCGATCGATGCGATTGCGCACTCCATCGAGAAAAATGTTAAGCGCGCCCTTTGAAGCGCCATACACGTAATTGCTTTTGCGGCCGCGGTCGCCGGCTACAGAGGAGATGACCGCCAATGTTCCCCGGTGTGCATTTTCGAAATAGTTTGCCAGCCAGGTAATGAGCGAGACGGCGGAGATGAAGTTGGTGTGCAGAATCGCCGCGGCGGCTGAAGAATTGGTTTGCGCTTCATCCTGGTTGCCAAGCACTCCGTGAGCGATGAGGGCCAGATCGATTGAGCCCAGAAACTCTAGTGCCGAGGAGAACATCTGCTCGTGCGCAGCAGTGTCGTCGAGATCGAGGACGTACGTGGCCACGCCCGAGGCGCCGCGTGTCAGCAGGTCTTTCCGAACTGCGTCGAGTTTCAGCGTGTTGCGGCCCACCAGAAAGTATTGAGCGTCCGGCGCCAGAAGTTCGCGGGCGACGGCGGTGGCAATGGCAGAAGTCGCTCCGAGAATAAGGATGCGACGGGGCAGCGGCTTAGACATGGGCTGTGACTCGTTGCCAGAAAGCGGAGCTAAACGCCGGATCGACGTAATGGGCGAACTGCTCCCACTGAGGATAAAACGTTTGAAACTGGTGTGGTGTCATCAGCGCGTCTTTTGCAGGATACATGCGGCCGCCGTGTTCCAGGGTGATCGCCCCGAGACGATTGAGCAACGCGAAACTTGTCCCGCGACCGACAGGGAAATCGAGGGCGAGCGTGATCCCCGGCCGAGGAAAGGAAAGCATTCCAGGAGATTGCACACTGCCGAAGACCTTGATGACGGCGAGGAAGGATGCGAGACCGGAGACGGCGATGGCGCGAAGGAGTTCGGTGATGCCGGTGGCATCGCCGCTCTCGGGCAGCAGGCATTGGAACTGGAGCAAGCCCTCGCGGCCGTATATGCGATTCCAATGGAGAACGCTGTCGAGCGGATAGAAGAATGGCTCATAGTCGATCAGCGCGGATTTTCGCGGGCTTAGTTGGCGGTGGTAGTAGAGCGTATTGAAGGCGCCCATAGTGAAACGGTTCAGCAGGCGAGAAGGCATTTCGACGGGCATGGCGAGATGCGGCTTGCGGGACGGAACGAGTTCTTCAGCGCGTGGGGAATGCGATCCGCGCATGAAGATGCCGCGCGCGAAGTTGCGCCCCTGTGCCACGCAGTCGATCCAGGCAACGGTGAACTCTGTTCGAGCCGACTCTCGCGAGATGGCCAGGAACTCCTCGATGCCAACGAACTTGATTCCTTCGTAATCGATTTTGCGGGAAACGATCGGGCGCAGTTGTACATCCGCCCATGCGATAAGGCCGGTGAGTCCGAGACCGCCGATCGTAGCGTGATACCATTCGGAGTTTTCGGTTTCAGAACACAGGAAGCGCGAGCCGTCGGAGCGCACCAGTTCGAAGCGCGGGACATGGCATCCGAACGTGCCGGCCACGTGGTGATTCTTTCCATGGACATCATTGGCGATTGCCCCACCTATGGTGACGTATTTGGTGCCGGGAGTGGTGGGGAGAAACCATCCGCGGGGAACGGAAAAATCCAGGATATCGGCGAGGCTGACGCCTGCTTCGCAACGGAGCAATCCGCTATGCGTGTCGAAGGCGATTAGTCGAGAAAGGCCAGCAGAGGCGAGGAGCTTGCCGCCCTCGAGCAGACAAACGTCGCCATAACTGCGCCCCAGGCCCACCGGCAGCATGGATTTGCCGGGGGAGGACGGCAATGGGAAATCGGAGGTCCAATGCAAGGGAATGACTTCCGCATTAAGGCGCGGGTACCGGCCCCACGACTGAAAGGATGGCTCGGCGTTTCCATTTTGCATCTTGAAATGCACGATTAGCTGTCTGTCCTTCCATTCGCACCGCGGAAGTCACATCGCAAGCAGCACGATTGCCACGACGGCCACACCGATCGCCAGGCTTGCAGCGTCTGTGAGAGCGAAAGCCACCGGATCTTCGTCGAGTTCTCCGCGTGAGGCCAGCAGCCATACCCGGCACAGCCAGAGGACCATACAGGGCACGATCAGCCACAGGCGTGGCGAGTGGTGATACAGGGCTGTGACATCCGGACCGCTGATGTAATTGGCAAAAACGACGACGGCTGCAAACGCGCTGGCGGTTCCGAAAGCCCGTATCTGTTCGATATCGCTCATTAGATATCCGCGACCGTTTTTGAGTTGCATACCGGCGAGGCGGAGATTTTCCAACTCTGCGAAGCGCTTGACGATGGCAAGAGAGAGAAACAGGAAGATGGCAAAGCCGGCCAGCCAATGGGAAATGGGCGTGCCGGTTGCGGCTCCTCCCGCGAGCAGACGCAGAGTATACAGGCCGGATAGCACCACCACGTCAACGAGGGCAATACGCTTCAGATAGAGCGAATAGAGAAGCGTCGATCCCAGGTAGATAAGCAGCCAGAACGAAAATGCAGCGGGAAGGAACTGTGCTGCGGCCAGACCCAACGCAAGAAGCAAGACAATCGAGACGAGGCCGCCGGCAGGCGCAAGGTCACCCGCGGCAAACGGACGCAAACGCTTTTTGGGGTTGCGCCGGTCGGTCTCAATGTCAAGGAGATCATTGACCATATACGTTGCCGATGCCGTGCAGCAGAAACAGAAGAACGCGAGTAGCGCTGCCGTCATCAGGCGGATGGAGTGATTATGGGCAAGGAGCGGTGGAAGGAGAATGAGCAGGTTCTTGGCCCATTGATGGGGCCGAAGCGCCTTGACGAACGAGTGCAAAGGCTTGCTTCGTTCTTCAAAAGAATGTGAGGGAGTAATATCCTGCGCGCGCAGCTTCCTGCGCAGTCTTCGGCTCGGATTTGCGACCATGGATTCGGCCGCGCCAGCCAACACGGGCAGATCGGGAGTGTCGTTGCCGACATAGACGAAGTCCCTGTTTCCGAACCGATTGCGCAGGCTGTCGAGTTTTTTGTTGCCGGTCAGGTTGCGGGTGCCGTCGCTGGCTAGAACTTCCTGGAAAATTCCAAGGTGATCGGCGACGCGCCGAGCGAGTCGAACATCGGCACCCGTTGCGAGATAGATCTCGCGGCCTTGCGCATGTTCTTTCTGAAGGAACTGCAGCAGCTTGCGGTTATATGGCAGGTGCGCGACGTCGAGAGCAACATTCTCCGTGACAAATGCTTTGAATGCCGCCTTACCCCTTAGGACCTGTCCGGGGAGGTTCAGCAGCAGAAACGGATGATTGCGAGTCAGCACCAGGAGAGAGTCGACCAGAGTGTCCGATTTGACCAGAGTGCCATCCAGATCGACGCAAAGGGGCTTGAGTTCTGCGGTTCTGGATTCCGGTTGAGACAGGATTTGCGGCAACCGTTACCTCGTGTGGAATTGATCAAGGAAACCGGGCAATCGGGACCTTGTCGTGCATTCCCGATCCCTATGGTGGTGTGACGAATTACGAAGAGCGAAAAGTCACCCGGAACGGCTCAAGTATACAGCGGCGACGGTGCAAAGCGAAGGAACGAACACCGCGACGGAGCGAAGCGCGTACCCACCGGCCCTAATTCAAAACCACGGATTCAAAGCGACTTTTACCTGTGCCTTCAACTCTTTACGGACCCAGAATAATGGGTGGAACGATATAATCGCGCAGATGTCTCTCAACCCGCACCAATCCATCGATCACTACGAAATCATTGCGCTCATTGGGTCGGGAGGCATGGGTGAGGTGTATCGCGCCCGCGATATGCGATTGAATCGCGACGTGGCCATTAAGGTATTGCCCGGGTTGTCGACGGCGGAGTCAGACAGGTTGCACAGGTTTGAACTGGAAGCCCGGGCGGCGGCTGCGTTGAATCATCCGAACATTCTGGCGGTTTACCAGATGGGTATGCACCAGCGAACGCCTTACCTGGTATCGGAACTGCTGGAAGGCGAAACTCTGCGCGAGAGGTTGAGGCGGGGGGCTTTGCCTCTTAGGAAAGTCGTCGATTACGGTGTACAGATTGCAAAGGGACTGGCGGCTGCGCACGAAAAGGGAATCGTTCATCGCGACCTGAAGCCGGAAAATCTTTTTCTTACCAAGGATGGTCAAGTCAAGATTCTGGATTTCGGACTGGCACGATTGACGCAGCCGAAAGAATCGGAACTGGCGCAGTCGTCGCACGAAGTGCAGACCATGGCGGGCATGCTGATGGGCTCCATGGGCTACATGTCGCCCGAGCAAGTGCGCGGACAGTCAGTGGACCGCAGATCCGATATCTTCACGTTCACAGCGGTGCTTTACGAGATGCTGACGGGACAACGGGCGTTTCAGAAAGCGACGTCAATCGATGCGATGAGCGCAATTCTGAACGAGGAGCCGACGCCTCTTGCGCAGCTCATGCCGAATGCGCCTCCGGGGCTGGAGAGATTACTGCAACGCGGTCTCGAGAAGAACCCGGAGCAGCGGTTCCAGTCGGCTTCGGACCTGGGTTTTGCGCTCGAGGCAACGGCGGGTCCAGCGCAGTCGGTGTATACCTCGAATTACAGAATCGAACACAAGCGGCCGCCATTGTCGCGCGCGTTTCTTCTCGAAATTGCCGCAGCTGTGCTCGTGATTCTTGCTGTGATTGCTTATACGTGGCTGCGTCCCCTGCCGGAACCACAGGTGGCCAATTACGTCCAACTGACGCATGACGGCTTGCAGAAGTCGCTGATCGGTTCGGATGGCTCCAGGCTGTTTCTGACGGTCGTCGATTCCGGCGCGGAGGACACTGCGGCCGTTCCGGTTACGGGCGGCGAGGCGACACGAATCGCGATGCCGAGGCCCAGTATGTTCCCGGTGGATTTATCTCCGGATGGTTCGGCATTCCTGGCGGTGGAAGGAAGCGGATATCCCGCGACGGGACCGTTGTGGAGTTTGCCGGTGCTGGGGGATTCGCCCCGGCGCCTGGGAGATATGGCAGGGCATGTTGCGGCATGGTCGGCGGACGGGAAACTACTGGCGGTCGGGAAAGGCGTGGAAGTTTACCTTGCCAAGGGGGATGGGACCGAGGCACGGAAGCTTGCGACGATGAAGAACCTTGTATCCGGGCTGGCAGTCTCGCCGGATGGTTCGCGGCTGCAGGTCGAAACAGAAGAAATATCGCAAAGTGGAACAAGCGTGGTGGTGGGGGAGCGATCGATTTGGGAGGTGTCGGTCAAGGGATCGAATCCGACTCCGCTGATTCCAGAATGGCAAAACACGAATGAGTGTTGCGGCAGATGGACCGCCGACGGAAAGTACTTCGTCTTCCAGTCGAGGGGCCAGATCTGGGCGCTGCCCGGCGAGAGGCGATTCCTGCAGAGAAAAGCAAGGCCGATCCAACTGACGTCGAGCCCGATGGAACTGCAGTCACCGCTGCCGAGCAAGGACGGGAAGAAACTGTATGCCGTGGGAATGACGTTTCGAGGTGAGCTGACATCGTTCGACGTGAAAACGGGCAAGCCCTCGCTTTTCCTTGGCGGAATTTCAGCCGACTGGGTTGATGCATCGCACGACGGAAAGCAGGTTGTCTATGTTTCTTATCCACAGGGCGATTTGTGGAGGAGCAATGCGGATGGGGCGAATCGCGTGCAGTTAACATTCGCCCCGGTGAAGCCGGTATTGCCACGCTGGTCGCCTGACGGACATACGATCCTCTTCTTCGATTTTCCGGGTGGTCCGGACAAGCCGGGAAAGATGTATGAGATTCCAGCGGTCGGCGGAACACCGCGCGAATTGATTCCGGACGACAAGCAGAACGAGCAGGACGCGACCTGGTCGGCGGATGGGAAGCAGATTGCGTACGCCGGGGACGCGAACGATGCGATCGTGCGGAGCAGTCTTCCTGCAATCAAGATTCTGCACGTACAGACCGGAAAGACCTCGCCGGTGCCTGGTTCGCAAGGCATGTTTTCGCCACGGTGGTCTCCGGATGGACGCTACTTAGCTGCCATGACGAGCGACTCAAGCAAGCTGATGCTGTTTGATTTCCAGGCGCAGGGTTGGAAGCAGATCGGCAGCGGGACGCTGAGTTGGATCAACTGGTCGCGCGATGGACAGTACCTTTACGCGAAGGATCTCTCCGATAAAGGGTCGGTGGAACGGTTTCGGGTTCCGGACGGAAAGGTCGATCGTCTGGTGGATCTGAAGAATTTTGTGCTGACGGGGCTGGGCGGTGGCGCTGTATCGGTGGCGCCGGACGGCTCGCCGCTGCTGCTGCGCGATCGAGGCACCCAGGATATCTATGCGCTGGATTGGGTTCAGCCGTAAGTGTTCCGAATCCTCTCACTTGCTTTGCGGGAGAGCGGGCGGGGTCGAGCCTGAACCGGATTGCAGGCGTCTGAGCCCAGAGGCGAAATCTGAGCGCAGAGAAGGACCCTGATTTCCGTTTGCATTTGAATGGAAGGGATTGGTGGAGCTGAGCGGCTCCGGCCCGGTGTTCCGTAAAAGCCTCCGCCGCCTGCGGTGAACTCGTTCAACCATATCGGTGTCGGTAGTGCGCCTTTGGTCATCAGCGCGCCAAATGCTCCACTGACGGGATCACCTGGATAGAAGCCTTCAGCGCCGAATGAGACGTAATCCTTATATGTGGAGAGGTAGTCAAATCCGCGCCGTGAAGCGGTATCCCACAGATTTGAGATCGACGGAGTGTTCGGCATGTCCTGCTGACGAATCGCATCCAGTTCCTTCAGACGAGCCACCGTCACATCTGACCAGTAGCGATGCAGATCCAGATAGCGCTCCGAAGGTCCGGGACCGTCCGCGAGCGGCAGATCGACGTCGTCAAAGCTGTTTAAGCGGCGTGACCATCTCTGTGTGGCCCAGGCTTTGTCCAGTTCGCCAACGGTGCCGTACTTTTTCGCCAACCATGCGATAAACCGCTGCCGGTCGGCTTCTGAATACGACATGAAGCCGTTTCCGATTTCATTGTCGTAGCCGACAGCAATTATTGCGGGATGATTCGCGTAGCGCTTCATCATCTTGTCGGCCATAATCCCAACCTCGCGAATGTAATTGGGGTCGCTGATGTTATCCATGTAACGCTCAGCGGGAGGGAGCCGTGTGCCGTTTTGCGCGACGATATCAACGCCTGGGTACGCGCGATGCAGCCAGATGGGCGCAGGGAGACCGGGAATGTCCAGAATCACCCGGATTCCGGCGGCATGCATCTTGTCCATGATGCTGTCGAACCACGCAAAGATGAAGTTGCCCTGTGACGGTTCAAAGGAATCCCACGAGAGGGTGGGGTGAGCGGTCGACGGGCTGGTAACACGTGCCAACGAAAAGCTGGCCGGGGCCAGGCCAGGTTGGATGCACCGGGTTGGCTTCCGCGCAGATCGGAATGCTTGATAAGCCGAAGCCAACTAAGAGGGACAGGAGAACCAAAAGATGAGCGAGCGATTCATAATAGGTCGTCTTGCGGCTCCCGTTTTTCTCGGGACTCCCAGCGGGGTGTGAACTAGAACGCATCGATTATTTGCCTTTCTCGCTGCGAACCAGCTTTACCAGGACGATGTCGTTGCTATTCATGGGGAAATTGATATCGATGGTGCCGTCAGCGCCGCTGCGCAGGACCTTAACCATCTCAGGAAGATCGCGTGTGAGGTTATTCAGATGGGCGATCTGCGCTTCAGTCAGTTTGCTGGGAGAACCGAGCTCGATGTAAGCCGTGTAGGCATCGTTCGAGTGGAACCCGGTGCGATGCACTTCAACGTTGTAAGAGGCATTCGATGCCACGTGCGCGAGATGCAGATGCACGGGCGGGGCCGGCTGCGACGGAAGTACTTTCGTATAGAAAGAGCGATTGCTGACCTTCTGGTCTGGTTGCTGGAAGTCCCAGATAAGAGCGGTTACGTTTCCGTCCTTGGTGGACAGCATTGCTTGCGGATCGTTTGTCGCAAGGCTGTCACCGTCAAGTGCATGTAGATATTTGTACGCGAAGTACGCGGGCTTGCGAATTCCCTCAGGGTTCAGCAATCCAAATCCACCCTGGAAGGGAGCGGTCGGCGGCCCTGGCTCTTCGAACAAGTCTGTGTAGGTCCAATAGCTCATACCCTGCACTAATCCCTTGCTCGCTTTCAGCTTGGTGAGGATGTAGGGCGCGCTGATGTAGGAGTCGTGCACGGAATCGCGTGGCGTATAGCTGGTGCTCCACTCGGTGAAATAGAGCGGCAGGCCAGGAAAAGCTGATGCTGAAATCTGGTCGCGCATGTGCCGCACGTCGCCAATGATCGCATCTGGAGACGGATCGAGCTTGGTATCGCTTTTTCCGTTCTCGTCCAGAAAGCCTCCCTGGACGCCGTAAGTATGAGTCGTCACGAAGTCGACTGGAGCCCCGCTCTGCTTTACGTGCGCAAGGAATTCCGGCACCCATGCGGCGCCTGCGGTGCTGGGTCCGCCGACGCGCAATTTGGGGTCGACTTCTTTGATGGTTTTGGAGGTTGAGTCGTAAAGTTCGAAGTATGCTTTCTGATCGCCGCCCTCCCAGAAGCCGGAAAGGTTCGGTTCGTTCCAGACCTCGAAAAACCAGGTGCGAACCTCGTCCTCCCCGTAGTGCTCTTCAAGGTGCCGGACGAACGCATCCACCAAGTCGCGCCAGCCATCCGGCTTCGGATGCGAGGTGTTCCCGTGCCAATAAAAGATGCTGTTCTGCGAAGTGGCGAGTGCTTCTGGAGTGAACCCAAGCTCGACAAATGGCTTGATATGGCGCGCTAACAGGTCATCGTAAAGTTGGTCGATCTTCGCCCAGTTATAAACGGTTTTTCCATTTTCAACGCGGACCGTTCCCAGAACGTCATGAAATATGGCATGGAAGCGTATGTAGCGAAACCCGATCTCGCCGGTCACCAATTTGAGCTGTGCCTGGCTGTCATCTCGAATCAAGGTTCCGGGATAATCGGAGCCAACTGAAAGATCGAAGAATCGATCAACCGGACCGCGTGTGTCTTTCACGTCGGCGACGACTTTCCGAAACGAGTTCCGACTGGACTGAGCGGAAGCAGGCAAGACCGCAAGAAATCCAAGTGCAACAAGACACATGCGTCGCATGAAGGAATGAAGCATAGATTTGTTCTTCTCCGGAGCTTGAAATTGTGATCTCGACAATCGACTTGCTGTTGGCACCTGTCTCCGCAGGTTCGGTGAGGCAAGTGATCAGCGTGTCGCAGTCTCGTCATTCAGGCCAATGTCAATTTGAGCACAGCAGCGTAATCAACGGGTGGTTTATAGAGCCTGGGAAGCTCAACAGTTAGAGCGTCGGTTTGTTGTTTCCAACTCGAGCTTCGCAACTTTCCCAGGTTTTGTTGCGCGGCGATCGCAAGCAGTTTGCAGAAATCCCGTCTGTGCATTTATCCCCCTTTGTTGTTGGACGATAACCAGATGTGGCTCTATTCTGGCAAAGCTGTTTGGCCATTGATCCGGAACTTTCCGGTAAGTTCCGCGGCTCCTGTGTTTGGCTGGCCGACGCATCGAACTTTGCAGACTGTTCTATCGCGTGGAAGTGGCTTATTGGCTCTGTGGTTGGAAGAGCCGCGGCGCAAAATCTTTCAAGTCGCGACGCCACGTTTGCCATTCGTGGTTGGTGCCGGGCGACTCATAAAACACGTGCTTGATCTTTCCTTCATCGAGGGCCGCGTGCAGATTCTCCAGCCCGGTCCTTATACGCTCAGGCTCGTTGGTGCCCACGCCGATCCAAAGCAGATGAACGCGCTTTGCAAATGCTGCTGGATCAGCCATCGCCCCGTGAAACGCTGTCTTCGTATCCAGTTTGTTGTTTCCCATTGCAAACACATTGGCTGCTCCGCTGAATCCACCAATGTACGAGAACAACTCGAGATGATCGAAGGTCACCTGGAAGGTCTGCATCCCGCCCATCGAAAGCCCCGCCATGGCACGATGGTCGCGATCCGGAATTGTGCGAAATGTTTTGTCGATAAACGGGATCAGGGCCTTGGTCATGTCGTCTTGGAATGCGCCCATCCGTTCCTGCATCACCTTGAGAAACTCCGGCGAGCCGAACGGCTTTCCTGTCAGATCGGGCACCACATATCCGGCGCGGCTCGCATAGCCGTTCGCCATTACGACGATCATCGGCCTGACGCTTCCGCCGGCAATCAGATTGTCGAGAATGAAATTGGCTTTACCTTGCCGGATCCAGCCCGTCTCATCTTCGCCGCCGCCGTGCTGCAGGTAAAGCACCGGATAGCGAGTCTTCGAAGAGTCGTAGTCCGGCGGCAGGTATACGAAGGCGTCCCGCCATGTTCCCGTGACTTCGGAGTGATACCAGATCTCACGCACCTGTCCGTGCGGAACATCCCTGGGCAAGTAGTAGTCCACCCCGGCTTCGGGTACTTCGAGGGCGCTGGCCCATTTGCTGCCACCGAAGTACGCGGTGCTGCCCGGATCGCTGACTTCGGCGCCATCCACGATGATCGTATAGTAGTGAAGCCCCGGGGCCATCGGCGGGGTAGTGAAAGTCCAGAACCCATCCGCCGTCTTTTCCATGTCGACCTTGGGACCGCTCCAGAAGTTGAGCCTGACTTTCGATGCGTCGGTCGCCTTAAAGCGGACCTGCACGCGCGATGCGCTGTCCACCATCGGATATTGCGCATCCAGAACGTTTGATGTCGCGGGTTTGAAGTCAGCCGATCCCTGCGCATAACAAAGGCTCGCCGCAAGCAGCATTGCAATTCCTTGGAATTTCACCGTGTACCTCCGTCCTCGAATCGTTTTCGAGCAACGCGACACCGGCGCGGCATTGCTCGCTTAGGTCATGGGCATAGTAATCCACGACTTGCCAATAATAAAGCGATTTATTTAGCTTGTTCGGCGTGGCCCGATCTGTGTATATTCGAGGATTCCCAGTCTGGTATACGTTTACCGTTGCCTAAAACACCAAGCCGGAAAGTCAGAGGAGGTTGTCTCTCAGCTTTTGCTGTCTCCGTCCCTTCATCCCAGACTCGTCAGCGCGAACAGGTCGGAGTTTGGCTGGTCACGGATTTGAGGTCAATCGAGATCATGGACGTAGCGGTACGATGCTGGCGAACAGAAAGTCGAGCTTAAACATGCTCACAATTGAGCGAGTGATCCACTCAAGTTTTCGTTCATCGCTGCGCCTTCACGTCATTGCGCTCCTGCTTGCAGCTTCGACGATGGCCGCTGCGCAAATGCCGGGACAAAAAGCTCCTGGTCCTCCACCGGAGCAAGTTGAGAAGACGAGCCACGGCCTCCGGGCCACAGCGGGAAGGGAAGTTCTCGAGGTCACGGTATGTTCTGACTCCGTGATTCATGTCGTGGCTACGCCCGAACCTTCCGTGCCAGCCTCGCCCCGCCCGTGGATGCTTGACGTGCAGCAATCGTGCCCTGGGGCGTCATTCACGTTTGCGCAGGACGCGAAGGCGGCCAGGATAAAGACCGCTCAGCTTGAGGTCATCGTAAACATCGAGCGCGGCAATCTTACCTTCCGCACACTCGGCGGAGAGTCGCTGCTGAATGAGGACAACAGCATTCCGCGCACCTATGAGCCGGTCGAAATCAATGGTGATCACACCTACCGCGTCACGGATCGATTTTCTCCCACAATCACGGAGGCGCTTTACGGGCTGGGCCAGCATCAGAACGGCATGTTCAACTATCGCGGGGCGACGGTCGAGCTGGGGCAAAACAACACGGATGTTGCGATCCCCTTTCTCGTTTCGAGCAAAGGCTACGGCCTGATGTGGAACACCGCGGCGCTCACATGGTTCGACAATCGCTTCCCGCTCGATATGAAGCTGACTTCCATGGCCGGCAAGCCGATCGATTACTACTTCGTCTATGGCCCGGAGATCGATTCCATCATTCACGAGTACCGCGCCATGACCGGACACACGCCTATGCTGCCCAAGTGGGCCTACGGCTTCTTTCAATCGAAGGATCGCTACGTATCGCTCGACGAAATTCGAGAGATCGCAAAGCGCTATCGCCAGGATCATATCCCGCTCGACGCCATGGTTCAGGACTGGTTCTGGTGGAAGACTGAAGGTGATCCAATCTTCAACTCGAACTATCACGACGTCGCGCAAGATCTCGAGGCACTCCACAAGGAAAACGTGCATGCCATGATTTCGGTTTGGGGGCTGCTCGATCCACAGTCTGAAACATATAAGCTTCTCGATGCAAAACATGAACTCGTCTCAGAGGCGCACGTCTACGATGCCACCAACCCCGAGGCGCGCAAGCTTTATTGGGAGCACCTGCCGGGCAAGCTACTGGCCCAGGGGTGGGATGCGTTTTGGCTCGATAGCGCAGAGCCGGAGGAATACTGGCCGCATATGGGCGACGCCATCCTAAGCAGCCGGCAAATCACCATCGGCAATGGCGCCGAATTTACGAACGTCTTCCCGCTCATGCATACCCTCGGGGTCCAGGATCATTGGAAGGCTCAGAATCCCAGCAAGCGCGTCTTCCTCCTCACGCGCTCTGCCTTTCTGGGGCAGCAGAGAGTAGGAGCCACCGTCTGGTCTGGAGACGTCTATGGCACCTACTGGGGCTTGAACCACCAGATTCCCGCCGGTCTCAATTTCGCCCTGTCCGGTCAACCATATTGGACGACAGACATTGGTGGCTACTGGCCGCCGCACGATGACCCTCTTGCTGACCCGGCATTTCAGGAGCTCTACGCGCGCTGGTTCGAATACGGCACCTTCTGTCCCATTTTCCGCACTCACGGACACCGGCCGCATAACGAGCTATGGGCCTTTGACAAAGTCGAACCGATCATTGTGAGCTACGACAAGCTCCGCTATCGTCTCATGCCGTATATCTATTCGTTGGCATGGAAGGTGACAAGCGAGGACTACACGATCCAGCGCCCCCTCGTTATGGACTGGCGTAACGACCCCAACACATGGAACCTCGGCGATCAATTCATGTTTGGTCCTGCGATTATGGTCAATCCGGTGCTCAAAGCCAACGCGACAAGGCGCAGCGTCTATCTGCCCGCGGCTGCCGCGTGGTACGACTTCTGGACCGGCAAATCGCTCACTGGCGGCCATGAAGTCGAAGCCGATGCGCCTCTCGATCGCATGCCCCTCTTCGTGCGCGCCGGCTCTATCGTTCCGATGGGTCCGCAGATCGAGTACGCCACGCAGGATCCCGCGGGGCCCATCGAGCTTCGCATTTATCGCGGAGCCGATGGATCATTTGATCTCTATGAAGATGCGGGCGACGGCTACGAGTATGAGAAGGGCCAGCACGCCGTGATCCCCATCCGATGGAACGACGGAAGCTCATCACTTACCATCGGCTCGCGGCAAGGCTCATTCCCCGGAATGATCGAAGACCGCAAATTCCGCGTCGTCCTGGTCACAAGCGGACATGGCATCGGCTCGGATATGACCAGCGAAGTCAACGTAGAGATCAGTTACGAAGGAAAAGAAGTTCAAAAAAGCATCAGATAATTCGCCGCTGTGCCGTGCATTCTAATGCAGAATGGCTGCGCAGCTTCACTCGTTTCGTGGCAAAGAAGGTTAGCTATGACGAATTCGAAACTCTTGCTTCTTTTCACAGCCGTTCTGGGCAGCTCGCTGGCTGCCCGCGGTCAAATGGAAGATCCTTGCACCGATCTTGCAACTCTTAAGATCGTCGGCATCGAAATCACAAAGGCCTCGCTCGTTCCCGCGGGTACGATCGTTCCGCCGCCGTATCCCGGCGCTCCGGCTATTGGCCCATTGCCCGCGCACTGCCGAGTCGATGGTGTCATCAATCGCCGGCACGGCGTCGACGGCCAGGAATTCGGCGTCGGGTTTGCTCTTGCACTTCCTGAAAAAGCCGTCTGGAACGGCGATTTCATGATGCAAGGCGGCGGTGGCGGTAATGGCATCGTTGCCTATCCAGCCGGTGCGAATTACGCGGGGGACAGGCCGGCGCTCTCCCGCGGATTCGCCGTAGCCAGTACTGACACAGGACACAGGGCCAAGACCGGCGCTTTCGACTTCTCCTTCATGCGCGACCAGCAGGCTTATCTCGACTTCGCTTTCCTCGCCAACGCTGAAGTCGCCGAGGTCGCCAAGCAGATCATCGCGCACTACTTCGCAAAGCCCGCAACGTACTCCTATTTCGTCGGTTGTTCCACAGGCGGGCGCGAAGGCATGATCCTCTCGCAGCGCTATCCCACCGTGTTCAACGGAATTGTTTCCGGGGATCCGGCGATGCGCACTGGCCTCTCCAACCTTGCCATTGCCCAGTGGATTCCGGTGGCTTACAATGCGGCGGCTCCCAAAGACATTTCCGGCAAGCCGCAGATTGATAAGTTCCTCACCGACAGCGATCGCAAGCTGTTTATGGAAGCTCTTATGAAGCTGTGCGACGCGAAAGACGGCGTGGCAGACGGCATGATTTCCGACCCTCTCGCCTGCGACTTTGATCCCAGTGTCCTCGCCTGCAAGTCGGGCCAGTCCGACGCGTGCATCGCTCCTCAAAAGACTGCGGCCATCAAGAAGGCCTTCGCCGGACCGAAGAATGCCTACGGCACCCAGGTCTATCCCGGCTTTCTTTATGACGCCGGCATTGTGGCCAAGGGATTCGCTCCGGGACTGCTCGCGCTCGGCCCCAACGGCCTCTTCGGTCCCTATACCACTGCGACCGAAATCGATGTAGACAAGCTCGCCCTCCACGCCTCCGATCCGCTCGTCGAACCGGCTTCAACAAATCTCTCAACCTTCTCTGGAAGTGGCCGTAAGCTCATCTTCTTCCATGGCGACAGCGATCCGTGGTTCTCGCCTCTCGATACGCTCGGCTATTACAAATCCTTGGTTGAAACCAACGGCGGCGCCGACAAGGTTGCTGCGTGGAGCCGCATCTTCCTGGTGCCTGGAATGGGGCATTGTGGAGGCGGCCCGTCTCTTGATCATTTCGACATGCTCGACGCAGTCGTCGAATGGGTCGAGAAAGGCACAGCACCCGATTCCGTTATAGCCACCGGCCAGTCGTTCCCGGGCCGTAGCCGCCCGCTATGCGCTTATCCAAAACACGCGCAATACATCGGAACTGGTGACAGCCAGGACGCCCGCAACTTCCAATGCCAAAACTCGGCGCGATGATAGAGAGGTTTGCAATCATGAGTTTCAAGTACATTCGCTACGCGGTTTTCGCCGCGTGGCTGTTTTTTGCAGCTGGTCATGGCGTAACTGTGCAGCCCACGCCCGGCCAGGCAACGCCGACCTCAGTTGCCAAGTCTCTTCCGTTCGTTAGTCCTATCTTTGGTGACGACGCCCGGCGGCTCTTACTCTTTAACGATCACAGGCCATAAAACTGTCGGACGGTGTCACCAGGGTCGGGCCAGCCCCAGATGGTGTTGGGCTTGCTGCGCTGCAGAACCACCGGGTGATCCCGAAAATATTCACGCCAAAGACAAGCAGCCGGTCGGCGATCGCCTCGCCCTCTGCGCGTTGGCGAAATACTACGGCAAGAATGTCGCCTACTCCGGCCCCACTCTCGAATCTGTTGAACGCCTCCCCGGCTCCATCCGCCTGCACTTCACGCACGCGGACGGCGGACTTGTCGTGAAGGGCGATAAGCTCGAAGAATTTTCCATTGCCGGAGACGACCGCAAATGGCTCTGGGCCGACGCGCGCGTCGAAGACGGGACCGTCGTAGTCTCGTCGCGCTCCGTGTCCAATTCCAAACAGGTCCGCTACTCCTGGCAGTCGAATCCTGCCGCTACGCTCTTCAATGGCGCGGACCTGCCTGCGGTTCGTTTCCGCACTGACACCTGGCCCGGCAAAACGGAAGGACACAGACCGTACTGAGTATCGAAATGCACCTGCGGAATTCTCAGGATCTGCAGCGTCAATTCATTACGCAGCTGTGTCTTATTGCTCAGAAGCTCCAAGGGTTCACGCCGAGTGCACCATGCTCAACGATTCCCGCAAAAGTTCGGCGACTGAAAATCAGTGACCACTACGGCGTTTTTGAGGACCGATCCTCCGAACCGGGCTCAATTGCATTCGAATGAGTGCCCCTGGCCTGTTCGCGCTGCTTCATGCCCCGGCTGCCGGAAGGATGCACTTTTTGCCTATCGACGCCGTGTCTTCCATAATTGTGTGATCGCCATGCCAACATCGTGCCGAGTATCATGGCCACAACCCAGCAGGAATTCTCGCCCTGTATAGCGCAGCTTCTAGTCTGGGCGAAAACGTCCAGGTAGGGCAAACATGAATGGCTTTCTTCAGTTTTGTTCTCAACTACTCGACAAGATACCCGCCACGTTTTGGGGTGTTGTAGTTGGCTCTTTCTTCACTCTGTTAGGTACCAAGAATGTGAAAAGCCCCTTTCTCGGATTCCGTTTCCACGACCTGCGGCACCAAGCCATCACGGAATTGGCGGAATCAAAGGCAAGCGATCAAACCATCATGGGAATTGCCGGTCACGTCTCAAAGAAGATGCTCCAGCACTATTCACACGTTCGCATGGAGGCGAAGTGGAACGCGCTGGACGCGCTTTCCATGAAACCGGCTCAGTCGGTGGATTCAGGCGACACAACGAGGGGTTACGACACGAACTACGACACAAAACCGAAGAGGGAAATGGAGGGGGTGCCGCAGGTTGTTGATTTTATGGTGGAGCTGAGCGGGATCGAACCGCTGGCCTCCTCGTTGCGAACGAGGCGCTCTCCCAGCTGAGCTACAGCCCCACGACTTATTTAGTTTACCAGCGAGCGGGCAATCGGCAAAGGGCGGCGGCGCTCCGGGAGTGGGGCAGTCTCAGGATGGCCCGTGACTTGGGAGTGATCGAGGCCATAATTGTGCTGAGGGGCGTGAATGGCACAGCCGCATTTCCCGGCAAATCGCGAAATCGAGATGGTTTTGCTCGCTCTCCAAGTGTTTCAGGTTCTTTTTCTCTGGGTTCACGATTGGATTCCGCTTGGGCGCCTCAACGATGTCGCAGCGGTGCGCAGCCAGGATACGAGACGCCATCTTGTCACTGTGACGCTCGTTCAGAGCGTACCGTGGACCATCGGGCTATGCTTTAGCCTGCTGCACTTCAGACGACCTTATCCCGACTGGCTTCACGGCTGGCTCGTGATTAGCTATGGCCTGCTCTTCATCGGGCAAATCCGCACCTGGTGGGTACCTTATCTTTTCCGACCGGAACCGGAGCGAGCTGCTCGCTATCGAATCATGTTCGGCGAGACGCATTCCTTCTTGCCGCCGCGCAATGGAATGGTCCCAAACACCGCGCATATCCTGCTTCATCTGGCGACCGCTGCCACCTTGATCGTTCTTCTCATGAAGCAAAGACCGCAATCAGTCCACGATCGCGCTACCCTTTTGGAGTGAGTTGGAGAATGACCGGGGCTTGGCTAGGGCCTGCCTAGTAGTAATAACGGGTCCTCAAGGCCCACGGCGACTTTGGGTAGTTGCGGTGGAGCAGTTCAAAGGCGGATTTGCTGACCGGCGTGTACGCCGACCTGGCATCCGCTGACGGGTTCGGGGCCCACGTCTCACAGGCGTAGTGGCCCGCGCGCACAGTGAGAGCCAGGGCTTCGGGCACCTGCGGGTCGTTCGGATGGTCCTTGGCGTAGTCAATGACTCGCTGGCCGATCACGACGACCGAGTCGGGAAGTTGCTGGAGCTGTTGATACTCGGCATCGGCGCGCACTAATTCATTCGATGGCATAAAGCTTGGAATTGGGTTCGGGTTTGGCTTGGTCGGGTCAGAGTCGCGCCGGTCTCCCCATGGCTTGCACCACCAGTTGTCGCGAAACTCATCGAAGTAACTGAAGCTGGAGACGCGCGGGATGCCCGACTCGAGATAAGGGCGAATGCCGGGGTTGCGCAGGATGGCAAGGCTGGCAGGGAAGCCGACGCTGGAGTTGGCCGTGTCTCGGATCGCCTTGGGCAGAAGCGGCACGAGCTTTGCAGAGTTCGCCGCATCCTGCAAGAGGATGGTTCTTGTCCACGCGACCACGGCGAGATCCTGACGCAGGTTGGCGGGCAGACTTGGGGAGTTGGCTGCTTCGATGAGCAGGCTGATGGGCGTCCGCCGGTTGAGCACGTTGACGGCGTCTTCGTTGAACTCGAGGGGTTGCTTGAGTTCGGGGCAATCCGCCTGTGCGTTCACGGCGTGCGCTTTCACATTGCACTGGCCTTGCAGGTCTTCAGCGCCTTGCGAGCCGGTTCTGAGCGTGACTCTCGGTGCATAGACGAGGAATTCGCTGAAGTTGCGTGCCACGGCCATACGCTCGGCGAGGAGAGCGTTCAGGTTCGAGCTGGGCCTCTGGCGCTGCAAGGCAGGCAGAGCGGCATCGAGCAGCGCGCGTGCTTCGTCGGTGCGCCCAAGGGCAGTGAGCAGGCGTATGCGGTGGAAGAAGGCGGTGTCGTGCGCCGGCGTGCCGGGCGCGATCTTTGCGGCTTCGTTGATGAGATCGGGCGCGAATGCATCGGACCCGTCGGCCTTGACGATCGCCATCACGAGCCACGGAAGAGAGTGGCTTTGCTGCCAGGTCGCATATGCCAAAGCTGCTGTGCCTGCGCCGCGCCACGCACCAATCCATGCCAGCATTGGAGGCGGGTTCGCGATCTTGATCTGCTTCACGAGAATCCAGTTGAGATCTTGGATGTCGTGCGCGAAGTTGGCATCCGGTTCGGGTCCGGCAAGCGCAGCGCAGAATTCCGCTGCGCGCTGTTCGGGCTCGGTGCGGATTCGGATGAAGTTGAGTTCGTCCTGGACAATGGCACGCGATGGCTTGGGATTCGGCTGCTGCAGAAGCGATTCCAGCATCTGCTGCGCGCGCCGCATCGTGTCTTCGTCGTAGCTGGCGAGTGCACCGCTATAGGGTTCAGTCGCCTTGCCCATGGCGAAGGCTTTGCGCACGGTAGCGCGGGCTGCGAGGTAGGCGCCCCATGCGGCCCACGGCGAACTGTTGTCTGCCGCGATGGCGGCGAATTGACGCTCGGCCTCGTCGAACTGCTTTGCGTAGAAGGTGGCCGAGGCAATCTGGTATGCGCGGTCAGCTTTGACCAGGGCGGGGCTGTTGTCTGCGACGGCAGCGGGGAAATTCGCAGTTTTACCCGTGCAGTTGGAAAAGACCGCATCCTGGGCCTTGATCCAATCGAGGAGGAGCGGGTTTTGCCTGCCCCACGTGTTCGCCCTCTTGGTGAGAGTGAGTGTTGCGTTCACGAATGCTGGATCAGGGCAATTCAGATAGCTTTCGTCGAAGACGATGTTGCCTTCGTAGTCCGTGGGGAATGCTGCCTTTTGTTCTGCTGTCGCGATTGCCGGGAGATACCTGTCGCGTTCGGCGAGCCAGTGCAGGGCTGGCTGGGCGTTCTGTTGACGCTTGCGTTCGGCTTCCTGGGCTTCGTAGATTTCATCCGGGGAAAGTATCCGATTGTTGCTGTCGGCTTTTGGGAGACCGATTGTTGGCGCGTAGTTCGCGCGTTCAGCGTCGGAGAGTTTGCCGTCATTCAGGTAACGATAGGCGACGGCGTAATCGCTCGAATCGAAGCCGGCCTGCAGGATGCCTAGCTGGCCTTTGGCGAAGGACGCAATGTCATCTGGGCTTGTGGTGCTGACGAATACATCGGGTTCGAACCATGGGCCGCAGGCTTCGACGTTGCTGATGGGCGACAGCAAGACAACGGCTACGAGTGCGGTAACAGCGAGCAACCTTGTTCTCATGGAAGTCTCCGTTGCAATTCCGCGGGTGGATCGTTGCGCCAGCCCTTGTCGGGGAATATGTAGATGCGTTTGCCGGCGAGATTGGAGGGCCATGGCTCATCGGTGGAAACACCGGTCGAGGTGCGGCAGAGGGGCTCGCGGATTTTGAAGTCGTCGACGTCTGGGTGGGCGCGACGATGATCCGGCTCCATGCGAAACATCATCGGGACAGCCTCATCTACTGGGAGGTCGTGGATCCAATCATCCCAACTGCACCATGAGGCTAGGGCCGTGATGGAAAGAGGAAGATCGGCAGGCATTTGACGTCGTACATCCGTCAGGAGATCGCGATAGAACTGGCGCTGCGATCGAGTTGCGTCGAAGTCGATCTGCAGGGCAGCGATGCCGGGCTCACGGGCGCTCAGGAGGATCGCTTCAGTGGCCTCTCTGCGAGTCTCCTCGTTGAGAACGGCTGTGGATGGAGCTTCAATGCGCACCACGGGGATTCGCGTCGCCGATGCAGGGAAGACGAGCGCATTGCGGCGCCGCTGCACCTGGACGGTGAGGCCGATGGTGAGTGTCTGGTCGAGGTAAGCGACGGCGAATTGCTGCGTGTTGATGGCGTGCAGGTCTTCGCGGCGTTCCCAGGCCCACAGCGTGACGCGCGGCAACCGGGCGAGACGGCCTTGCGGATGGGGAAGTGCGTCGGAGTGAATGCCCAGAGAGAAGAGAAGCGCGACGAATGCGCAGGAGACGCCATTCCAGAGCTTGGCGGGGGCGGGCATGGTGTTGGCAGTTCCACAATGCACCAGAGGGAAGCAGAAAGCAAGGGCGGGAATCGTTGCGGTTCCCCGCTCGATAGCGCGGCACAGGACTACGCTCAGGAACTGCGGAGGGCAACGAACCGCAATAGCGTTTACCGGCGCGGCGATTTCAATTACTTGCCTAAGATCCAGCCCAGTAAGCCGCCGCCATTTGTCTTGCGCGGTGCAGGTTTGGCGCCAGTTGGCAGTTTGAGTTCTTCCCCTGTGAAGGCGATGACGCGGTTGAGGCGATCTATGTCCATCACAGCGCGGTACCATTCTGAAGCTTTGTAGAGGAATGAGATGCTCGACCTACGAGGAACGAATGACGGTAAGAGCCACTGATCGAGAGCCTCGTTGAGCTCAGTTGCGACTTTGGGTTTCAGTGCATATTGTTTTGCCGCCTGGGTGTCCTTGTCGAAATGCACGAAGTGGGTGCGGACCAGGGTGTGCGCCCAGAAGAGGCAGGCAGCCATATCGCTTCCGGGGACTGCTCTGGTCATTGCCTGGCGCGCGAAGGAGAGCGAAGCTTCGTGACTGCCACCCCATCTCTTGGAAAGCGGGGAGATGAGGGCGAAATGCGCAGGAACGAGGTCTGGGGCAATCGCGCTGGCGCTTGCAAAGGCCTTTTGCTGAAGCTCTGTCTGGCTGAAAATCGTAAGCGGTTTGAGGACAAGCGTGTATGCGGTGGGGTCCCGATCGTCGAGTTGTGTGCTCTTTCGCATATCGCTGAGAGCTGCCTTTACGCATTCAGCGGCATTCTGGAAACGGGCGCTGCCAACTTGATCGGCGGTGCCGGATCCGCGCATCGTGGCCGCGAGTTCGCAGTAGTAGGCGCAGCGGATCATGTGCAGATCGGCGGCCTCGGACTCGGCAGAGCAAAGGTCGTCTAATGCATCGATGGAGACTTTGGGAGAGACGCGTGCCAGGACATGAAGGCGATCCTGCCAGTCGCCGATTGCCCGGGTGCGGAAAAGATAGTCGCGTAGCCCTTCGAAGCGGCCTTCTTGCACTTGTTGCTTCAGCAGTGCGATCTCCGGGTCGCCGGGAGTGGAATTGTCGGTACGCAGGGAAACCGGTTGCTGTGGCGAAGAAGCCATGTGCAACACCTCCTTTCTGGATTGATGGCTCCCAGTATGGCACAAGCTCAGGTTCGGTTCGCGGGCAGTCCTGTAACCTTCGTGTTATTGCATACGGCAGGCGTTCACCCTCAGCGCGCAGTCACTGCCGGCAAATGTCAAGAGGCAGAGAGCGCGGCAACCGGGGTCGCCAGCAGCCAGTCTCCGATCCCATGCTCGGTGCGAAAGTTCTTCCACTCGACCACGGTGAGTTTTCCAGACCGCAGGCTTCCAATAACTGCGCCGGGATCGACAGTGGCTTCGCCCTTCACGAGACTGATGTTGCCAGGTTCCGTAATCAGGTTCCAGCCGTTATCGAGCAGGCAGGTAGCGAAGGCGCAGAACAAAATGTCGTAAGCACCGGCAATGCGCTGCGACTGGCTAACTTTGCCCTTGGCGGGGTTCGGAATGAGTGCCGCAACGGAGCGCGGATCGAGGACGAGAAGCGGGAGGTCTCCCATTTTCTTCGTGGCAAGGAACGGAAGAAAAGATGCGACCTGTTTGCGCCACCGCGGAATGTAGATATTGGTTCCAGCGGATTCCCAGTTCAACGGTTTCAAATCGGCTGCAGCCAAAACAGGCACGACTTTTTTCAGCAGGCCGGTCTCGAGCGAACTCAGCTCATCGATCAGGGAGATCGCTGGTTGATCGGATGCGACATCAGAAGCGAAAAATTCGGGCGCGGGAAGACTGATTTGCCGTGCCTGCTCAATGCGTTTGCTCAACGGGGGATGCGAATCGAATGGCGAGGGTTTTGCAATGGACGCGTGCTGAGCCAGAAACTCCGATGTTGCCTTTGCGATCGACGGCGCCTGCATGAATCGCTGAAAGTCATGCGTCAAATCGGGTTGATAACCGCCCATCGCTACAGGCAAGACAAACGCATTCCAATAAGCACCGAGGCCCGCGCTGCATTTGCGAATATTCTCAAGTCCATCGATGAGTGCCTGCGAGCCGGCGACGTAGCAGGCAAGTTCATCGGAACGGAACTCCTGCCGGCGCGAGATGGCCTGCGTGATTCGCATGAACAGCTTCCAATAGATGCGCAAGCCGGACATGAGTAGGCGATGAAGGCCCGCGACAAGTCCCCAGCGGCGAAGGAAGCCGAGGACTTGGGACTTCTTGCCGAGGTTTTTGTAGACCTCCTCCATCGCGCATCGAGCGTTGTAGACCCAGGGACCTAGGCGTGTGTCGCCTGCATAGTAGTGGCCGAACTCATGCGCGAGGACAGCACGAAACTGTGCGATGGGGAGCATCTGGAGCAGAGGCAGGCCCAATCCCATGACGCGACGTTTGCTCTTTCCTCCGGTCGCCGGAGCCTCAAGCACGAAGGCATTCGCATCGGCGACCAGGTATACCTCGGCGGGCATTGGCTCGTTCAGCCCATCGGCAATCGCCTTGATCTCGCGGGCAAGACGGGGCTCCTTCGACAAGTCGATGGGGACACCCTTGGCCTCAAAGGGCGCGTCATCAGAGAGCAGAGACGCAAAGATCGTGAAGCCGACCACAAGTCCAAAGGCAGAGATCATGATCCGGGCGAAGTCGAGGTGGCCGAAAGGGACAAGCAGGAAAAGAACGAAGGGTAGAGCGAGGCCCCCAAACGCGAGGAGGATGAGAAGCAGGTAGGAAAAGAGAACGGTTGCCATTCCCGCCGCGCCGAGGGCGACGATCGACCACTTCCTTGATGGCAGACGGCTGACCTGAATTGTCATGAATGTTGGAGATCGTAGCACAATTCCAATAGGCGCGAGACTGCGAAAGAGGGAAGGCGGGTGACTTGAGTTTGCTCCGAAGCTGGTCTTCAGCTTCGCATTTTGTTTGCGAGAAGGCCGAACTCAAGCGAAAAAGCCGAGAAGTCCACGAGAGCCGTTTCATGAAAAAAAGCATACGAGAGCAGGCGCCTTTTACTAAACGAAAGAGGCCGAGGACAATGTCCCCGACCTCTTGTGCCAGCATTCTGGATACCAGTACCACCTAGACCCCAGAGCTGGAAGGTTGGACTACAACTGGTTCATGTTGGCAAGGAACTCGGCGTTGTTGCGAACCTTTTCGAGGCGGCTGATGAGGAGTTCCATCGCTTCGACAGGCGACAACGGGTTGAGGACCTTGCGCAGGATCCAGATCCGCTGCAGATCTTCCTTGGGAATCAGCAACTCTTCCTTGCGCGTGCCGGAACGCTGGATATCAATCGCCGGGAATACGCGCTTGTCGACCAGTTTGCGGTCGAGGATGATTTCCATGTTGCCGGTGCCTTTGAACTCTTCGAAGATGACTTCGTCCATGCGTGAGCCGGTGTCAACGAGAGCCGTGGCAATGATTGTGAGCGACCCGCCTTCTTCGATGTTGCGCGCGGCGCCAAAGAATCGCTTCGGCCGCTGGAGGGCATTGGAGTCGACGCCGCCTGACAGCACTTTGCCCGAGGGAGGCACGATGGTGTTGTAGGCGCGGGCGAGACGTGTGATGGAGTCGAGCAGGATCACGACGTCGCGCTTGTGCTCTACGAGGCGCTTGGCCTTCTCGATGACCATCTCGGCAACCTGCACGTGGCGGGCTGCCGGCTCATCGAATGTCGAACTGATGACCTCGCCCTTGACGGAGCGCTGCATGTCGGTGACTTCTTCGGGACGCTCGTCGATGAGCAGGACGATGAGGACGACTTCAGGCTGATTGGCCGTGATGGAGTTTGCGAGCGACTGCAACAGCATCGTCTTGCCGGTGCGGGGCGGAGCGACGATGAGGCCGCGCTGGCCTTTGCCGACGGGAGTGAGCAGGTCCATCACGCGGCCGCTGACGGCTTCGCGCACTGTTTCGAGCTTGATGCGTTCCTGCGGATAGAGCGGCGTCAGGTTGTCGAAGAGGATCTTGTTGCGCGTCTCTTCAGGCGACTCGAAGTTGATGGCTTCGATCTTGACCAGGGCGAAGTATTTCTCGCCTTCATGGGGCGGGCGCACATTGCCACTGATCGAGTCACCAGTTTTGAGATCAAACTTGCGAATCTGCGAGGGCGAGACATAGATGTCGTCGGGGCCGGGCAGATAGTTGTAATCGGGCGAGCGAAGGAACCCATAGCCATCGGGCAGGATCTCAAGCACACCTTCAGCAAAGATGTGGCCTTCTTTTTCGCTCTGGGCCTGAAGGATTTTGAAGATCAGGTCCTGCTTGCGGAGGCCGCTGGTGCCCGGGATTTCCAGGGTACGCGCAATACGGCTCAGTTCAGTGATGTTTTTTTCTTTGAGTTCGGCGATCGTCATGTTCACCTGCGGAAGGGGGTAAGTGGGGGACCCGAGAGGGGGAAGTGCTCCAGGAACAGTAGGCGGGGTTTAAGAGTTGCGGTCAAAGTGCAGCACTGCGCCAAAGCGAAAACCAAATTAAAAAGGGCTTTAACACAGGATGGGAAGCGGCCAATCAGGCTTTGCGAAAAGGCCGCCCCGAAATGTTTGCTTAACTCACTCGATTATACAAGAAATGCGGTCAAGCCGCGCGTCGTGTCTCAATTGGCCGAGCCGCCGGGGCAGCGACCTGCACCAGAGAGCCGGGGTTGGTGGAGTGGAAGCGGACGAGGACTTCGTTCGTGGTGTCCTGTAACCGGGTGGTCGGCTTGTGCAGCTTCCGGGTAGCTTTGCTCGCCAGTTGGCAGAGCTGGTAACGGTTGGACACGTGAGAGAGTGCCCCAAAAACCAAATCAGAACGCATAAAAGTGAATCTCCCTTCCAGACCTGTCCGCCTCGAACCGACGGTACAGTTTTTGGCTAGATATAAGATCGAACTGCTGCCCCAAACAGTCTGTTCACCCTTTAGACGCACGAATCGGGCATCAAGTTGAAAAAACTTTTTGCCGCAAAGCAGTGTTCTGTGGGAACAGGCAGCTTGCCCTGTAACGGATAGAAGTGATTGCTGCGACGACCTTTGCGCTTTGCAGTTTTCAGCTTCGGCGGAACTCAAACACACCCTGCCACCTGTTGGGTGCGAGAGGCCCGAATTTGGAAGCGGAAAAAGCGGAAAAAACGCGCGATCGCGCTGTTCAATCTTCCCCTATGGATGGCACTCATGAATGTACAACGAGGCTGTTTTAGGGTCAACATTTTTTTTGTGGAATTGACGGCGCGCAATCGGAGCGAGCCTGGGGTCTTATAAGAGGTGTAAATCGTTATTTATGTGTTAATTGCAATGACCTAGCAGCCGCGGTAAGGAGAATTGAGGCTGCGCAGAAGCTCCATCCTCAAATGAACGGCCCATTGGAGTTACCGACGATATGTGATGTGCATCACGCAAGATGCTATACGCAGCCGTCAAGCCCAGTAACTGCGGTCCAGAGTGCGGTACTGGATGGCTTCGGCCAGGTGGGAGACGGCGAGCTGATCGGCGCCCTCGAGGTCGGCGATAGTGCGCGCAACTTTGAGGATGCGATCGTGGGCACGGGCGGTGAGGCCCTGCTGCTGCATGGCGCGCTCAAGCAGGCGTTCAGCATCGGGGCCAAGCTCGCAGTGGACGCGAACCTGGCGTGTAGACATTTGGGCATTGGAGAAGATCTTGTCGCTGGACTTCTTGAACCGGGTTCGCTGCCGGTCGCGGGCTGCCATGACCCGTGTACGGATTTCGGCAGAACCCTCCGCGGCTGCTCCGCCGCGCAACTCCTTATATTGAACAGCCGGCACCTCAATATGGATATCGATGCGATCCAGGAGCGGGCCGGAGATCTTGGCGACGTAGCGCTGGATCATGGGAGGCGTGCACATGCATTCGCGCGATTTGTCGTTGAAGTAGCCGCAGGGGCAGGGATTCATAGCGGCTGCCAGCATGAAGCGGGCGGGAAAGCTGAGCGACATTGATGCGCGGGCGATGGTGACCGTATGGTCTTCGAGTGGCTGGCGCAGGACTTCGAGAACGTTGCGCGGGAACTCGGGGAGTTCATCGAGGAAGAGCAGGCCGTTATGCGCGAGAGAAACTTCCCCGGGACGCGGGATGATGCCGCCGCCGATGAGGCCGGCGTCGGAGATGGTGTGATGGGGCGAGCGGAAGGGGCGCTGGGTAACGAGCCCGGCCGAGGCGTCGAGGACTCCGGCGACAGAATGGATCTTGGTGGTCTCGAGCGCCTCTTCGAATGTGAGCGGCGCGAGGATGGATGGCAGGCGCTTGGCCAGCATGGTCTTGCCCGAGCCGGGAGGGCCGATCATCAGGATGTTGTGGCTGCCGGCCGCGGCCACTTCGAGCGCGCGCTTGGCGGTCTGCTGACCGCGGACATCTTTGAAGTCGACGGAGAAGTGCTGCAGTTCGCCGAGAAGCTCTTCGGTCTTCACCTTGAAGGGCTCGCGCTGAACCTGTCCCACGACGCTGGAGTTGAGCAGATCGATCACATCGAGCAGAGAGGCAACAGGGTAGACGTTGACGCCTTCGACGACGGCGGCCTCGGCGGCGTTGGCGGCGGGAAGGATGAGGTTGGGAATGTTCTTCTCGCGCGCCAGGATGGCGACAGGCAACATGCCGGGGATCGCGCGCACGCTGCCGTCGAGTCCCAACTCGCCGACGAGGAGAAAGCGATCAATGTTATCGACGCGCAGCGCGCCGTAGGCTCCGAGAATTCCGAGGGCAATGGGGAGGTCGAATCCGGATCCTTCCTTCTTCAAGTCGGCCGGTGCGAGATTGATGGTGATGAAGGTGGGTGGAATGGTGTAGCCGGAGTTCTTGATGGCGGCGCGCACGCGGTCGCGACTTTCCCGCACCGCCGCATCGGGCAGGCCTACGGTGTGAAAGACGTCTTTCTCCGCGACGACGCCGCTCAAATCAACTTCTACGTCAATCAGGTTAGCGTCTATTCCGTATACAGCTGCACTCAGGGCTTTAAATAGCATGGCAGTAATTTTGCGTGGAGTGTAGCAGAGGGCAGGCAACCCTCGTCAGTGATCGATGAACAGTCGTTTGGGGTCGCAATGTCATTGTTTTCTGTGCGAGGTTCACGGTTCGATGACAACTGTCCTACAATCTTCTGCGTGACTACGAGTCTTTTTGATCTTTACAAGCCTGGCGTTGGGCCTTCGAGTTCGCACACCATGGGTCCGATGCGCGCAGCCTGCCGCTTTGCGCGCGAACTCGAGTCGAAAGGTGAACTTGAGAAGGTAAGCCGCGTGCGAGTGAACCTTTACGGCTCGCTTGCCTTGACTGGGATGGGACACGGTACAGATCGTGCGGTGCTGCTGGGATTGTCAGGGAATGAACCGGCAACGATTGACCCTGCGGTTATCGAAGCCACAGTAGCGGAGATCCGCGCGAAGAAGATGCTAAACCTTGCGGGGAGGCGCAACATCGATTTTGACGAGCCGCGAGACTTGCATTTCGAGCGCGAAACCATGTTCCCGCCGGGAGCGCGCACGCGGCATCCGAACGGACTGAGGCTGACCGCGTTTGACGGGTCGGGAAATCAAATCGAAGAGCGCACGTACTTTTCCATCGGCGGAGGGTTCATTGTGGAGGATGGCGCGGACACGGCGTTAGCGGGCGAGACGGAAGCGCGGCTGCCGTATCCCTTTCACAGCGCCGCGGAACTGCTGGATGTCGCGCATACTCATGGGCTCACCATCGACCAGGTGATGATGGCGAACGAATGCGCCCGGTTGCGCGTCCAGGATGCAAGCGCGAGCGATGAGCAACTCGCGGTTCGAGTGCGCGCCGGTATCGATGCAATCTGGCAGACGATGGAGGGCTGCATCGAGCGCGGTATCGCGACCGAAGGAATTCTGCCCGGCGGATTGAATGTTCGCCGTAGAGCGCATCGGCTGGCGGAGCGCCTGAAGGAGAAGGAAGCGACAGGGCAGCCAAACGATCCGCTGGCGCCACTGGACTGGGTGACGGTGTATGCGATGGCGGTGAACGAGGAGAATGCGGCAGGTGGGCGCGTAGTGACTGCGCCGACGAATGGAGCAGCCGGAGTGGTGCCGGCGGTGGCTCGGTATTACGAGCGCTTCGTGAATGCCGCCGACCACGAAGGAATCATTCGATTCTTTTTGACCTCCGCGGCGATTGGAATTCTCTACAAGGAGAATGCGTCGATCAGCGGAGCGGAAGTTGGATGCCAGGGTGAGGTTGGGGTAGCGTGCTCGATGGCGGCCGGCGGACTGATAGCAGCGATGGGCGGCACCAACGGGCAGGTGGAGCACGCGGCCGAGATTGCGATGGAGCACAACCTGGGAATGACCTGCGATCCGATCGGAGGGCTGGTGCAGATTCCGTGCATCGAACGCAATGCGATGGGCGCGGTGAAGGCGGTGCATGCGTCGAGGATCGCGCAAAGCGATTCAGAGGAGCACAAGGTTTCGCTAGACCAGGTGATCCGGACGATGTACCTGACGGGACTCGATATGCAGTCGAGGTACAAGGAGACGAGCCTCGCCGGGCTTGCGCTGAATGTGATTGAGTGCTGAGTTACGGGTACTCCGCTTTGTTGAGACGCGACTCTCTCGGCTAACATCCTTCTCAATGGAACCTATCAACGAACCATACGGTCAAGCGGGCACTGAAGCGCATGGTTTCGCCTCACCAATCGCCGAACCTGCTTCCCCAAAACCAACATCGATTGCTCCCGTGTGGCACACGGTGGTTCTGATCCTCGTCATTCTCGCGGTGTCACTCCTGGGTGCGTATCGTCATCCGGGCGGGCAGGGTGTGAGCGCGGCAAATCGGCTTCGCACCTATGGCGTGACTGCAGGGCTCGAGCTCGTTCTGATGGGATGGGTGGCCTTCGGGCTGCGGCTCACGGGAATTCCGCTCCGATCTCTCTTCGGGAAGGTGTCCAGCGATTTTCGTTCAATAGCAGTGGATGCAGGCATCGCGATTCTGTTCTGGATCGGCTCGTTGATGGCACTGGCAACGCTTGCACTGATGTGGATGAGCATCGAGGCAGCCATCACGCATCGCCCCATTCCGATCCCAACAGGGCAAAGTGGAAAGACGACCTTACCGAGTTCGGCGGAGGACCAGGCAGCGCGCGCGGTGGTGCAACTGGCGCCTGCGAATGGCAAGGAGATTGCGTGCTGGCTGTTGCTCTGTGGATTGGTGGGTATCGCGGAAGAGCTTGTGTTTCGCGGATATTTGCAGCAGCAGTTCACGGCGTGGACTCGCGGTGCGGCGGCGGGCGGAGTGATGTTTTCAGCAGTGGTGTTTGGTGCGGCGCACGGGTATGAAGGAGCGCGAGCGATGTTTTTACTTGCGGTGTTCGGCGCGCTCTTCAGTCTGCTTGCATTGTTTCGACGAAACCTGCGCGCAGGAATTTTTGCTCACAGTTGGCACGATGCATTCGCGGGATTGATGGTCGCGCTTCTCCATTCGCATCATGTTTTGTGATCGGGAGGGATGAGAGGGCAGTTTGGGTCAGAAGATATTGTTGCCACTTTTTCCACTCCATTGTCGTTTTTTTCTTGACACTTGGCACGCATGAATCTATACATTCCTCAACTGCAACAAATGTTGCAGAACTCGATGCAAACCATCGAAAAGGGAGAATAGGCAAATGGCAACAAAGAAAGCAGCCAAGAAAGCACCCGCGAAGAAGGCCGCGAAGAAAACCGCGAAAAAGAAGTAACGGGTCATCCAACCAAAAAGGCAACACCTCGGGGGACGCAATAGCGTCCCCCGAAGTGTTTGTGCGCATATGCGGAAAGGTGCATGAATACAGGCGATGGCGAGACGTCGATGGATTGCCGAGAATTGGGATGAAGCCACAGCGAGTCTGGCGGGAGCGCAAGCGGAGCACATGATTCGCGTGCTGCGAGTTCAGCCGGGAGAGGAAGCGGACGTGGTTGCGGGGGGCAAGGTATTCCACTCCGTAGTTGCTTCGATCACGGATGGCGGGCATGGTGGGACCTCGGAAGTGAGGTTCAATCTCCTTGCCGAGGTCGAGTCCGAGCCCGGAATGCCCGTTACGCTGGTAATGTCCATTTTCAAGTTCGATCACATGGAGTGGGCGATCGAAAAGGCCACCGAATTGGGAGTCGCTGCCATCGTGCCAGTGATCGCACGACGCACTGAGAAACATCTCGCACAGGCTGCGATGAGGCGTGTGGAACGATGGAGACGCATCACGCATGAGGCTGCGCAGCAATCGCGCAGGTCAGACGTGCCGGTGATGCACGACCCGGTGAAGCTGTCGGATCGCGTGAAGTCCGCATCCACTTTGAAGCGAGTTGTGCTGGCGGAGCAGGAACGATCTATGACGCTGCGCGGAGCTATTGAGGAAGCAATTGTCGCAGCGGGCGCTGAGATGCCGGCCTTGGAACTTGCCATCGGGCCGGAAGGGGGCTGGGCGCCGGATGAAGAAGCGCTCTTCGACGCGAATGGATGGCAGGCTGTATCGCTGGGACCGCGGATACTGCGTGCGGAGACGGCAGCGATTGCGGCGCTGGCGGTGGTGGCGTCGATGTTGGACTAGTGATTCAGCGGAGAGCGCTTCAAGATAAAAAGCAGGTTCCTTCGCTCCGCTTACCCCGCGGACGATATCGTCCGTGGGGCCCCAAGCTGCTTCGCTCAGGATGACGCGATTGAATCTGAACTCAGGGGAAGGTCAGAGGGAGACGCCGCGTTTCCAGGGGATGAAGTCGTTCTGGCCGAATTCCTCGGCCTTGGTGAGGCGATTGCCGCCGGCAACCTCAATGCACAAATCGAGAAGTTGTTCGGCGCATTGGGGAATGGTCGATTCGCCCGTGACGATGCCGCCTGCGTCGAAGTCAATGATGTCGCCCATACGGCCGGCAAGTTGCGAGTTAGTGGAGATCTTGACGACCGGTGCGACGGGGTTGCCGGTAGGCGTACCCAGACCAGTGGTGAAGAGGACGAGATTGGCACCCGCACCGGCCTGAGCTGTTACGCACTCGACGTCGTTGCCCGGCGTGCAGAGCAGGGTGAGGCCGGGTGTGGTGGCATACTGCGGAAAGTCGAGCACGTCGCGCACCGGAGCGACACCACCCTTGCGCGCTGCGCCAGCGGACTTGATGGCGTCGGTGATGAGGCCATCTTCAATGTTGCCCGGTGAGGGATTCATCTCAAAACCAGAGTGCACCGCCTTGGCACGGGCGGAGTAGGCCTGCATGAGATCGAAGAAGTGCTGGGCGATCTGGTCGCTGGCGCAACGGTTGATCAGCTCCTGCTCTACACCGTGCAGTTCGGGGAACTCACTGAGGATGGATTTGCCGCCCAGCTCGCCGAGCAGATCGGAGATGTAGCCGAGCGTGGGGTTGGCGGAGATGCCGCTGAAGCCGTCGGAGCCGCCGCACTTTAGTCCGATGGTGAGCGCGGAGAGCGGAGCCGGTGCGCGGGAGATGCGATTGGCTTCAACCAGGCCAGTGAATGTCTGCTCGAGTGCGCCGGTCATCAGAACAGTCTCGCGTCCCGAGCGTTGCTGATCGAAAAGGAAGACTGGCTTGGTCAGTTTGGGATCGCGGGCACGGAGTTCGTCTATCAGCATGCTCGACTGTGCATTTTGACAGCCTAGGCTCAGCACAGTGGCGCCGGCGACGTTGGGGTGGTGGATGTAGCCGGCAAGCAAGCCGCAGAGCGCCTGCGCGTCCTGGCGTGTGCCTCCGCAGCCTCCCTGGTGGGTGAGGAAGCGAACGCCATCGATGTTGGGGAAGATGCGGTCGGCTCTCATTGACGACTCGTGTGCGATGCCATTGCCGCCGACTGCCTGCTTTGAGACCAGTTGCCGGACCATGGGGCGATAGCTGTTATGCGAACTGCCGTAGCCGAGTTCTTCTTCGAGAGCTTCGCGCATGCGGTCTACGTTTCGGTTTTCGCAGAAGACGAGCGGGAGGACGAGCCAGTAGTTGCGTGTGCCAACCTGGCCGTCGGAGCGGTGGTAGCCCATGAAGGTGCGGGCCGACCAGGATGAGGCATCGGGAAGCGCGAACGTGACTGGATGGCGCTGCGCGGTGTATCCGCCGGTGCGATGACGGACGTTGCGAGTGGAGAGAAGGCCGCCGCGGGCGATGGGCTGCGTCGCCTCGCCCACAACCATGCCGTACATGATGACCAGGTCGCCCGGCTCTAAGTCGACGAGAGCAAGTTTGTGCTTGGCAGGAATGTTCTCGGTGACGGGACAGGAAGTGTGCCCGACCTCGACGGCAGTTCCGGCAGCGAGCGGGACCAAGGCCACGAGGACATTGTCGCGGGGATCAATCTTAAGAGCGGTGTCGGGCATGTGAGCGATTCCTCGACTGGTGGACCAGCAAACAGTCTGTCTTTGGAAAGGATATCGCTTTGGGTCGGATCGATGGTTACCGCTGGGCTATCATCGAGGGTTCGCAGCAAAGTGCGGCTAGAGGATGGGGAATGAAGGCGATTGTGCTGGAAGCGCCGGGGCGTGCGGTGGTGACAGATGTTGAGAAGCCGCATGTTGGTGAAGACGAGGTTCTGCTGCAGGTGCGCAAGATTGGATTGTGCGGAAGCGACTTGAATTCGTATCGGGGCAGAAATCCGCTGGCGAGTTATCCGCGTATTCCAGGGCACGAGATTTCTGCGATGGTAGTGGATTCCGGGATGCACACGGAGTGGAAGGCTGGAACGGCTGTCACGGTATCCCCCTATGCCGCTTGTGGGCACTGCACTGCATGCATGCGTGGCCGTCCCAATGCCTGCCGCGATAACCAGACGCTGGGCGTGCAGCGGGACGGGGCACTGACAGAGTTGATTGCCGTGCCGGCGGCGAAGCTGTATCGGGCGAACCTTACCCTGAAGGAGTTGTGCCTGGTTGAGCCTCTTACGGTGGGCTTTCATGCGGTGAGGCGTGGACGCGTGATCGCAGACGACACCGTGGCTGTGTTTGGATGTGGCGGCGTGGGACTGGGCGTGGTGGCGGGCGCGGCGTTTCGAGCGGCGCGCGTGATCGGCGTCGATGTGGATGATGACAAGCTGGAAACGGCACGAAGAGCGGGCGCGGTCGAGGCCATCAACTCGAAGACGAGCGATGTGCATGCGCGACTGATGGAGTTGACGAACGGGCGTGGTCCGGACGTGGTGGTTGAGGCGATCGGCTTGCCGGCGACGTATCGCGCTGCCGTGGAAGAGGTGGCGTATGCGGGCCGAGTGGTGTACATCGGGTGGGCAAAGGAAGAGGTTGCCTATGCAACGCGACCCTTTGTGCACAAGGAACTCGACATTATGGGCTCGCGCAATGCGGTGCCGGAAGATTTTCGAGAAGTGATCAAGATGCTGGAGGCGAAGCGCTTTCCGGTGGATGCGGCAGTGACGCACATGGTGCCGTTCGAAGAGACGCCGAAGATCCTGGAAGAGTGGAACCGCGAGCCGGCGCGATTTACAAAGATCATGATTGAGGTGAGTTGAGCGCGGTCGGTGAACTCATCGTGCTGTTCTCGCGCTCAGAGTTTGGCGAAATGCAACAGCACGCCCGCGAGCGCCCCGCCGGTCAGCGGTCCCAGCACCGGAATGGTAGCGTAGGTCCAGTTGGAACCGCCTTTGCCGGGGATAGGCAGCAACGCGTGTGCTAGCCGCGGGCCGAGATCGCGCGCGGGATTGATGGCATAGCCGGTTGTGCCACCTAACGAAAGGCCGATGCCCCACACCAGGCTGCCAACGAGCCATTGACCCATTCCGGCGGCAGGACCGTTGTTCGACACGCCGTGAGAGAAGATGGCGCCGGCGACGATGACCAGCACCATGGTGCCGATGACTTCGCCGACGAAGTTGGACACGGGATGCCGAATGGCACCGTTGGTGCAGAAGACTCCGAGTTTGGCCGCTGGATCGGGCGTGATCGACCAGTGGGGCGCATAGTGCAACGCCATGAGAGCGGCGCCGCAGATCGCGCCCAGCATCTGCGCGGACCAAAGCGACAGTAATTGCGAGTAGTTGCCGCTGGAGATTGCAGCAGAGAGCGTGATCGCAGGATTGAGATTCGCGCCGGGACTGCCGAATGCCTGGGCAACCAGCACTCCGCAGAGCACGGCGATGGCCCAGCCGGTAGTTACGACCATCCATCCGGCGTCTGCCGCGTAGGACTTACGGAGGGTGACGCCGGCGTTGACGCCATTGCCGAGCAGGATGAGAACAAGAGTACCAATGAATTCGCCGAACCAGGGAGAATGCATCAAGGTCGTCCTTTAAGAAAACGTCTTGCAAGTCTCGAATGGACTCTCGGTCCATCCGTTCAATCCAGGTTGAGTTAGAACCACGTTTGCCGTTTGTAATCCAGAAAAGCGGAGCCGAATTTCTCTTGAAGCACACGCTCCTCGTTCCGGATGCGGAAAAGCTGCATAGGAATGAGGACGACGAAGAATAGCAGCAGCAAAGGCCTTTGTGTAAAGAGAATTATTCCGACGATGAACAAGCCGCCGAATATGTAGATTGGGTTGCGGATGCGGGAATAAAGGCCGGTTGTCACCAGTGTTGTTGCCTTGGCCTCCACGCTGAAGGCGCGTCCAAGTTGAACGCGGGCGAGCGCGAGAAGCAGGAAAGAGGGAATTGCGATCGCTAATCCCGCGACGCGCATAGGTGTCCATGGCGGTCCCCAGGCAAAGCCTAGAAAGACCATCAAGGCGATGGCGACCAATGCGAGCGTTCCGTAATTAAGTTTCACGCGTTTTCCTCAGTGCCCTGACGATCGAAGAATTTGCTGGTTGCAAGCATTCTCCACCTTCAAGGCGCGTTACGCAAAGGAGGTGCTTGCTCATAGTTCAGCCAATGAGTGAGCAGTTCATTCACAACGGCGTGGCCGACGGTGTAGGCGGCCTCGAGCGACGGCAAATAGGCGCTGTAGGTTCCTATGCGCTGATGAGCGAGGCTCTCGGCAGCGGTCATGCCGCGCGGTTGCTGGTCGTAGTTGCTGACGGTGCGCAGGACGAGGATGCGTTGCCAGTCGACGCGGCCGGCCTGCGCGAGATACCTGAGGGACTGCAGGGTACCGGTGTCCTCCATCGCCGTGGTGGCGAACTGGCCCTTGCCGCCTGTGAAATACCTGACCCACTCGCTGGCCCAGGCGTCGGAGAGTTTGCCGTGCCAGTAGGTAGATGAGGAGATCTCGTCGCCCATGGTGACGAAGGGGGCGCGCTGGGCGGCAGCACCGTCAAAGTGAGCCCGAATCTCTTTGAGCATGCCGGGATCGGCGAGAGGCGTGTTGCGGGTGAAGTTGTAGGCCCATTGCGCAAGTCCCGCATTGAGTTCGTAGACCTGGCCGTCGAGCGGGGCGGCGGGCGGCTCGTAGGGGCGCGTTTTGCGCAGAGGCACGTAGCCGGTGGACCAGTCCTGGGGCATTTCGCGGGGATCGATTTCGTAGCCGAGATCGCCGTCGACGACCCAGCGTGCCCAGGCTGCTGAACCGAGGGAGATACGGTCAGGGCTGCCACCGGCAATGCCGGAGACGAGCCAGTAGGCGTGGGTGAAGTCGAACCGAGGGTCGAGGCCGAGTGCCATGATCGTGGCCGCGGCGTGCGCCGTGCCCTGGCCGGTGAGGATCGCCATTTCGCCGCTCGAGTTCATGCGCGCGGCGTGGTAGCCGGCTGGGAGGGGATAGACCTTGTCGAGATGATCGCGCTCCACCCAATACTGGAGTTCGCCGGGTTGATCGCCGGTATCCTGGCCGATTTCAAACATCGTGACGACGACGACCTTTACCTGGATTGGGCGCGGCTTGGCATAGGCGACGGAGGCGAAGGCGACGATCCCAAGAAGGCCAGCTAGACATCGCGTGCGGAGGATCATTGATTGCGATGGTAACTCACGCCTCAGCGACAAAGACCGCCATCGGTGAAAACGTAACCGAGAACAGGAACTAATAAATCGGGAAGGGAATTGTGGGCTCCCGGGTTATACCATGATTCGATAAGTCCGATTCGAATGGCAACGGTGGATTCCAAGGGAGGTCATGCAAATGAGAATGGCGTATCGCGTGTGCACGTTGGTTGCATTAGCTGCCGGATGTGTTTCGGGGGCATTGGCACAGCAGCCGGCGCATCATTGGGCAATCGTGGTGCATGGCGGCGCGGGCGTCATTGAGAAGTCGGCTCTGGGGCCGGAGGGCGACAAGGCGTATCGCGAAGGGCTTGACCGGGCAATTCATGCCGGAGCAGCTGTGCTCGATAAGGGCGGTTCGGCGTTGGATGCGGTCGAGGCCACTCTTCACGTCTTCGAAGACGATCCGCACTTCAATGCGGGCAAGGGCGCCGTCTTCACGCGCGAGGGAAAGAATGAGATGGACGCTTCCATCATGGACGGTGCGACTTTAAGGGCCGGGGCCGTTGCCGGCGTCCAGCGCGTGCGCAATCCTATCAGTGCAGCGCGTGCGGTGATGGAGAAGTCGCCGCACGTGATGATTGCCGGGCGCGGCGCCGATGAGTTTGCCGCCAGCGTGGGACTGAAGATGGAGCCGCCCAGCTATTTCTTTACCGAGAGCCGGTGGCAGGGGCTGGTGAAGCAACTCAAGAAACAAGGGCTGCCGATTCCGCCGCGTCCTGAGGGAGTTCCACCGGCAGGAGAGGAGATTCCGGTCGCAGTGCTTGACGACTCGGAAGGCTCTGGCGTTCATGGAACTACCGGCGTGGTCGTTCTCGACCGGAACGGCAATATCGCGGCGGGCACTTCGACCGGCGGAATGCAAGGCAAGATGCCGGGGCGCATTGGTGATTCGCCGATCATTGGAGCGGGGACATTTGCGTCGAACCAGTCGTGTGCCGTATCGGGCACGGGCACGGGAGAGTACTTCATCCGGCTGGGCGTGGCGCGCGAGGTTTGCAACCTGGTTTTCTATAAGGGGATGAAACTGCAGGACGCGGTGGATCAGGTGATTCACAAGGAGCTTGAGGATCTGCATGGGGATGGCGGCGTTATCGCGATTACTCCGGATGGACAATTGGCGTGGAGTTTCAATACACCGGGAATGTTCCGCGCGCGGCTGGTAGAAGGCGGCCAGGTGCAGATGGGGATCTACCGCGACGAGCCTTGAGCTGCTTCGCTAGATACACTGCGCAGTTGGATTGCACGGGAGGCGAACGTGAAATTCAAGCCTCTGAATGTTGCGGCCGTTCTAGATAAGCTGGAAGTGTCTTACGGACTTCCGGAGCCGTGCTGGCCGGTTGATCCGTATGCGTTCCTGATCTGGTGGCACTGCGGCTACCCGGCAAGCGACGCTACCTGCGCACGGGGATGGGAAGCCCTCAACAAAGAAGTCGAGATTGAGCCTCGTCAGCTTCTCTCTGCGGCGCGGGCAAAGTTGGCTCGCGCACTGAAGGCCGGCGGCATAGTGCCGGAGTTAAGGGCAATGCGAGTGCAACAGATTGCCCAGCGTGTCGAGAACGAATTTGGCGGAGACCTTCGCAGCGCCCTGGTGGGTCGCATCGAAGAGGTTCGAAAGAGGCTGAAGAAGTTTCCGGGCATCGCGGATCCGGGTGCCGATCGCATTCTTCTCTTCGGCAAGGTTGCACCGGTAGCGGCGGTGCCTTCGAACTGTCCCCATGTGCTGGTGCGCATTCAATTGGGACTGGAGCGCGAAAACTACGGGGTTACCTACCGCGAGGCTCAGACGCTGATCGAGACGGAGATTCCAGAGCAATTTCATCCGAGGATGCGTGCCTACCTGCTGCTGAAGGAGCATGGGCAGAGGATTTGCAAACGAAGCAAGCCGAAATGCGAGGAATGCCCTATGAGTGCGCACTGCGCGTATTCTGCAGGAACGAACCGCGGTGGGAGCCGACCGCAATGACACTGGTCTCCACATTCAGGAGTCGCCCGACGGTCGCGATCTCGACTACACTTTCCGCATGGCGCTGAAGTTCACGACCTCGTACATCGAAGACGCGCTGGCCATCTTCCGGCAGTACAAACTGCTGGGTGAGCGAGCCATGCAGCAGGTATCTGACGAGCAACTCTTCGCATCACTGGATGATGAATCGAATTCCATCGCGATCATCGTGAAGCACGTGACTGGCAACATGCGATCGCGATGGACGGACTTTCTGACCACGGACGGGGAGAAGCCGAGTCGCAATCGCGATAGCGAGTTCGTGGATCCGCCGGCGACGCGCGAGGCGTTGATGCGCGAATGGGACGATGGCTGGGCGTGCGTAATCGGCGCGATCGAACCGCTGACGGATGCGGATCTGGGCCGTACGGTGACGATACGCGGCGAAGCTCACTCGGTGATGCAGGCCATCAACCGGCAACTGGCGCACTATCCGCAGCACGTGGGACAGATTGTATTGCTGGCCAAGCATTATGCGGGCGAGCGATGGCAGTCGCTGAGCGTGGCGCGCAACAGGTCGGCGGAATTCAATCGCAAAGTGACTGCGGGCGAGGCCAGCCAGAGATAAAGGCGGTTTAGCGGATCACTTCGAATTTGTCATACGCGAGATTGCACACGGGGCAGCGAGCCTGTTCCCCGGGCGTCCTGCTTGTATATCCGCAAGCGGCACAAACATAGAATGCACATGGCAAACCGACCCAGGATTCCTTGATACGCATCTCCACGATATCGATTGCTTCCTGAAAGAGCCGGGCGTGCGTCCTTTCGGCTTCCATGGCCCACGTGAAGCTGCGCTTAGCAGGGGTGACTTCTCTTCCGGATGCCTCGGCGATGAAGCCAGGATACATCAAATCGACCTCGTATTGTTCGCCGGCCAGGGCCGCCTTCAGGTTTGCGAGCGTTGACTTGACCTCAACTGCATGAATCTCGCAATGGGCTTCGCCTCCAAGCTGCTTGATGACGCTCGCATGATTTGCGGCGTGGATCTGTTCGGCTCGCGCTGTGGCGCGGAAGAGACCTGCCGCACCAAGCCAGCCTTCGGCATCGGCTTTGGCGGCGAAGAAATCATATTTGGCGTGAGCGTTCGATTCGCCCTCATATGCGGCGAGAAGATTCGCGAGGATGGCCGACTTTTCTGCGACTGCCTGAGACATTCTTATGCCTCCTTGTAAACGCTCAAGCATAAGAAGCGCTGGGCAGAGCCGGCAGTGATGGCGGGTACAAACGAGAGGGCCATCCCGAAGGATGGCCCTATGCGATGCATTGCACTGGTGTTATTGTGCGGTGGCGCCGCTGCGGGCTTCGGCTTTCTGGGCGAGCACTTTGTGCGCGGTGTCTTCGAGGGCCTGTGCCTCAGGAAGGAAGGTCAGGGCCTTCTGGATCATTGGATCCCAATCGGCCATGACGCGCAGAGCCTGCAGCTGACCGAATTGAGTTTTGGTGATCTCTTCCTTGATGTTGATTTTCAACCAGTCCATGTTGTCTGTGAGGTCCTTTTCGGTGAACGGAATGTCCTGGCTGGTGAGGTACTGCTTGAATTCGGTCAAGACCGCATCGTCTACCTGAAAATTCTTATCAACCGTGCGGTTGGCGAGATAGTGCGCGGCGAAGTGGAAGAACGCGTTCCTTCCATATTGCCCAAGATCCTCCTGGAAACGGTTGCTCTTGGGGCCTTCGATTTTCTCGTCGGGTGTGATGCCGCCGCCGCCATACACGGTACGTCCCGAATCGGTCATCTTGACTTCGCGATTACTCGAGTCAGGCGCGCTCGCTCCGGCGTGGTTGTAATAGTAGTCGTAGAGAGAAACGCCCGAGTAGTTGCGCTGGATGAGGCGGCCCGAGGGCGTGTAGTAGTGATATGTGGTGAGGGCGAGACCGGTATTTTCGCTCAGGTTGTACACCGTCTGGACCAGGCCCTTGCCGAAAGTGGTTTCGCCGACGATGAGTGCGCGGTCGTGATCCTGCAACGCGCCGGAGACAATCTCGGCTGCCGAAGCCGTATTGCGATTGACCAGAACCACGATGGGGAACGTTTTGCCGTCGTTGCCGTGCGTAGCGGTGTAGTTCTGGTCAGGATAAGCGCGTCCCCGCTGCGAGACGATGTTCTGGCCCTTGGTCAGCAGGTGGTCGCACACCTCGACTGCCTGGCTGAGCAGGCCGCCAGGATTGCCGCGGAGATCAAACACCAGACCCTTCAAGTTGGGGAAACTGTCGATGGCGTCGTTCACTTCCTGGGCGGTGGTTTCCTGGAACTGGGTCAGATGAATGTAGCCGATACCGGGGCGGATCTCGTATTTGAGATCGACGGAGGGGTGTGGAATTTCATCGCGGATGAGGTCGAAGGTGAGCGGCTTTGTCTGTCCTTCGCGGATAACTGAAACCTGCACATGGGTCCCTTTGGGTCCCTTCAGGTTCTTGGCGACGAGATCCGAGGTCATGCCGTCAGTGGATTTGCCGTCGATGGCCGAGATGATGTCGCCTGGGCGCAGGCCGGCGCGAAAGGAGGGTGTCCCCTCGTAGGGCGTAATGACATAGACCTTGTTGTTCTGCTGCTGGATCACCATGCCGACACCGTAATAATGGCCGCGCTGGTCCTCGCGCATCTTGGCATATGCCTTGGGATCGTAGAAGTTTGAGTGCGGGTCAAGCACCCGCAACATGCCGGGAATAGCGCCGTCATAGATGGCTGCATCTGCCTTGTCGCCCTGGATCGGCTCGGCGTAATTCTGCTCCACGATCGCATAAACGTCGGTGAACGACTTCAGGTTGTCGCGAATCTGGCTCTCATCCTGCGACGACTGGGCTCCCACCCGGCGCTGCAAAAACGTGCCGGCAACCGCGCACACGGCAAAAAAAACGATGAGGCTGAAAATTGCCCTGCGGGCGGGGGGAGTCATAGGCGGAAGGAACCTCCGGAGTGCAACTGCACCAGGCGCCTCCGAGGGACCTCGCAGGCCAAACCTGGGGTAAAGTATAGCACTGGGTTATTTGACGATGTTCCGCTCACTTCGGGTAGCCCCGTTACTGTTGATAAGGTCCAGGAGTGATCTCGTTGGCGATCGGGAATTTCGTCTTTTTCTCCTGCGGAATCCCAAGGATCGGTCATCTTGCGGCGGACTTGCTGCCCAGCCATTTACAATGGCGTCTATGCCTATGGTGGAGTCCGCTGACCACCATTTGTGTGCGAAATTATGAATCTAAAAATCCTTCGTATCCCCGGAGCGGTTTCGCTCTCCGCAGTTCTGCTTACCGCCTTTGCGCTAGCGCAGGCGCGTCCCTCTTCTCCCGCAAGCCCTTACGGCGGCACCACGGTGGAGGAGATCATCGCACGGGTTGATGACCAGATCATCACCAAGTCCGACTACAATCGCGCGCAAGCCGAATCGGACCAGGAAATGCGCCAGCGGGGCGCCACGATGCAGGAGATTTCCGAATCCCACAAGGAACTGCTGCGCAACCTCATCGATCAGCAGCTTTGGCTGGCCAAGGGCAAGGAACTGGGCATTACGGGCGAGACCGAGTTGGTAAACCGGCTCAACGACATCCGCAAGCAGTACAACCTCGCTACGATGGAGGATCTGGAGAAGGCGGCCAAGGAGCAAGGGGTATCGTTTGAGGACTTCAAGGCGAACATCCGCAACCAGATCATTACCCAGGAAGTGATGCGCGACCAGGTTGGGCGCAAGATTGCACCGACTCCGGGCGAGGTTCAGCGGTACTTCGAGGCGCACAAGCAGGATTACGCACAGCCGGAAAGCGTGAAGCTGGGCGAAATCCTGATCTCGACCGGGACCCAACCCGATGATCCACAAAAGCTTGCCGAAGCCAAGGCCAAGGCCGACGATATTGAGGCGCGGCTGCATGCCGGGGGCGACTTCAGCCAGCTGGCGCGCAGCTTCAGCGAAGGCACAACCGCCACAGAAGGCGGAGATCTGGGCCAGTACAAGCGTGGTCAGCTGGATAAACTCTTTGAAGACAAGACATTCGGACTCAAGACCGGAGACGTTACGGAACCCATTCGGACCAAGCAGGGATTTGTAATTTTAAAGGTCATCCAGCATGTTCCCGGTGGCGTTCCAGAGCTTAAAGACGTCGAAAACGACGTCGAGCAGAACTACTTCGAAGCCAAGGCCGGCCCTGCCATGCGCGAATATCTCGGGCAGCTGCGGGATGAGTCGGCTATCTATATCAAACAGGGATATGAAGACAGCGCGGCCACGGCGTCCGAAAAGCACCCGAGCATCACGTTCAGCGCTTATACGCCGCCCGCGCCGAAGAAGAAACGGAAAGTGGAGCGGACCCGCTTCCGGGAGACCACCCACACCTTCCGGCAGAAGTCTGCTCTGGCGACGGCTGCTGGCCAGTCGACTGCAACGGCGACAGCGGCGAGCCCCGCAACGGCGAGCACGACCAGCAAGAACACGACGCAGGCTTCGATGAAGCCCGGCAAGAAGGAAAAGATCCGCTTCGGCAAAGCTCCGCAAGAGACCTTACCGCAAGCGCCTTCGAACCAGACCGAAGATGCCGGCGCGAAAGAACAGGTTGCCGCCAACGCGGAGCCGAATAACCCGCTCGAGAACAATACCAAGCCCGAGAAGAAGTCGCGATTCAGCGACCGTGCCAAGCTGCCCAAGCAGCCGAAGCCGAAAGGCCCGCAACTGGATCCGGAGGCCCCCCCACCGGCGGACGCGGCCGAAGTGGCGGATCGACAGGCGCAGTCTGGACCGTTGGGACTGGGCGGGGATCAGACTCCGAGCAAAAAGAAGAAGAAGGCCGCCACCACAACCGGCGACAAGACGCGTTTGAGCGACAAGAAAAAGACCGATCAGACCGAAGATACCGGCGACAAGCCATTGGGGAATGCGACACCGCAGCAAGCTCCCAATGGGACCGCACCCGCACCACCGCAGCCGGGCGTACCCACGACTCCGCCACAGTAAATTGCCGCCGGCATAGAGAAGCGATCGGGCCTGGGAAGATTTCTCAGGCCCGAGTTATTTTGCCGCTGTTGAAGAAGTATGAGATCGCTGGAACTAGGAATGGGTCAGGTTATGCTGGTCGTTTCTTTTCGAAGACCTGCGAAACTTTGGTCGGATGATAGCCATTGCGCAGGTAGAAGCGATGCGCATCGGTCCGCGTACTGCGGGAAGTCACGCGAACGATGGGGAGGCCGTGTTCCCAACTCCAGGCCTCGGCTTGTTCGCACAGCCTGAGACCGATCTGTTGGCCGCGAAATCCTTCCCTCACGACCAGTCCGCCGATCAGTGCGCAGGAGGTCGATTGCAGCCGATGCTCGATTGAGATCTCGATCCACCCAACCACTTCACCGGCAACGCACGCGACAAACGCGGATTGCTGTTCGCCACGATTTGCGAGCGACTCGATCCAGATTGTCACCTCGTCTTGCGGGCGGTCGTAGCCAAGTTGCTGAATGAGGACGCAGACTTCTGCCGCATCGCGCGGCTTGATCGGGCGGATGAGGACTTCGGAATTCGCTGCATCTTCGCGGTCGATCACGCTCACCATGTTCTCACGCGTCATTGTGGACTTTTGATGCGCTTTGCCGATTGCTGTATGCTTCCCGCAGCATGAAGGATATCTACGTTTCTGATCTTTCGACGTTTGAAGAGAGCAAGATCTTCGACGCGTTTTTCCTGGTGTTGCACAAGCAGCAGCGAACCACCAAGACCAACAAGCCATATCTGAACCTCATTCTGGGCGACAAGACAGGGCAACTCGAGGGACGCGTCTGGGATCCGGGCGACTCGCGCATCGCGAAGGATTTTGAGCGGGGGGACATCGCCAAGGTACGCGGCTCCGTCTCGCGCTTCGATGATCGCCTGCAGATGAAGGTTGAATACTTGCGCAAGGCGACGGCCGGCGAAGTCGAAAAGAGCGACATGCTGCCGTGCACCACCTGCGACGTGGACGTGCTCTGGAAGAAGCTACTGGGCTTTGTGGAGAGCTTCACCGATGCGAATCTAAAGCTATTGCTAAGTACTCTGCTTGCTGATTCGGGACTGGCACAGGCATATCGTGAAGCACCTGCGGCCAAGCAACTTCATCACGCGTGGCTAGGCGGACTGCTCGAGCACGTCGTCAGCCTGCTGACGCTGGCTGATCGTGTTGCGCCCCATTATCCAGTGCTGCATCGTGACCTGTTGCTGACCGGCGTTGTGCTGCACGATATCGGCAAGGTTCGCGAGCTGGCGTGGGATATCGGATTTGAGTACACGGTGGAAGGCACGCTGCTGGGGCACATTCAGATCGGAATGGAACTGGTGGAGAAGGCGATCGACAGCCTGCCCGATTTCCCACCGCGCCTGAAGACACTGGTGCTCCACCTGATCCTCTCGCACCATGGCAAGCTCGAGTTTGGTTCGCCCAAGCTGCCGATGATTCCCGAGGCGCTGGTACTGAACTTTATCGACGACCTGGATGCCAAGATGCAGGCGGTTGCCAGCGAATTTGAGAAGTCGGCGCGCGAGGGCAAAGCAGCCGATGAGCTGACGGGCAGAATATGGGCGCTGGATCAGCGGCAGATGCTGAATACGCGTGAGTGGCTGAAAGGGGACGCCAAGCCGGAACCTGGCAAGCTATTTTAACGGCAAAACCTGAGCAGGTCTCCTCTTTCAAGGTCTGCTCAAGGTCACTGCTCCCTGATGGTCGCAATCGACTTGAAAGTTGCGACTCCGCCATACATCAGCTCTGGTTTTTCGAAAGGAACCAGTCCCACTGCTTTTCGGTAAGCGGCACGACGGATAGTCTCCCAATCTTCACGAGCGGGGAATCGGCGAAGATGGGGTCCGCTTTGATCTCATCCAGCGTCCTGGGATTTTTGAGTCTGTGACCAACCTTCACACGCACAATGGGGACCTTCGGGTCCTTGGGGTCGACGCTGACGACGGTGCCAGTTCCGACCGCAGAGCGCTCATCGCCAGTGTGGTAGAAGATCCACTTCGTTCCTGGTTTCATCTCGCGGAGATTCTTGACGGCAGTCGGGTTGGTCACGCCATCCCAGTTTGTCTCTTTGTCGCGGAGGAAGTCGTCGTAGGAGTAGACGCCGGGCTCTGTTTTGAAGAGGAAGTAGGCCATGCGCTTCATCGTAAGCGAGGGAGCGGGGATATGGGAATGGGGAATCGGATTTGCGGCAGATATGCTAGCCTCTCCGCATGGTTTCTGATACTCCGGAATTGCTGCTTGAACGGGCCCGCATTGCGAAGAAGGAACGTCGGCTGGAAGAAGCGACGGAGCTGTTCCGGACAGCCTTGGCTGAGAGCGGCACGAGCGCTAATCGTGATTTGCGCGCGATCCTTAACGAAGAGTTGGCGTACGTCGAACGCAACCTGCGTGACCTGGAAACTTCGCGGAGACACTATCTTCAAGCGAGCGAACTCTATCGCAGTCTCGACAATCCCCTAAAAACTGCCCATGCAATGCGGCATGTGGCGGATATCCTGCGCGAGCAAATGAAATCGGATGAGGCCGCACCGCTGTATGCCGAGTCGCTCGAAATCTACCGCAGGCACAAAGACACGCCACCTCTCGATCTTGCGAACGCGATTCGCGGCTTTGCGCTGCTGAAGGAGCAAGTTGGGGACCACAAGGAGGCCCTCAACCTGTGGCGACAGGCCAGGGATCTATACGAACTTACTGGCATTGAGGCGGGGGTATCGGAATCGGACAGGCGGATCAGATTGCTTAGCATCGATTAACGTGTTCTATCCGTTGCTTGTAGCTCTAAGTGGGCCCTGCTGATTCCGTTTCGCATCCATTACAATCAAAGGAACATGATCCGATTTTCAACAGCGGGCGAGTCGCATGGAGAGGCTCTGATTGCGCTCGTATCCGGCCTGCCTGCGGGTCTGCCGGCCGACCTCGAATTCATCAACCGCGAGCTTTGGCGTCGCCAGCAGGGCTATGGGCGCGGCGGTCGCATGAAGATCGAGACGGACAAGGCGCATATCCTCTCCGGCGTGCGTCACGGGAAGACCATTGGTTCGCCCATTGCCATCGAAATCGTGAACCGGGATTGGAAGAACTGGGAAGAGAAACTGCCGGTGGAGACCGGCGATCTGGCCAAACACCAGCCGGTTGAGTCGCCACGGCCTGGGCATGCTGATCTTGCCGGAGCTTTGAAGTATGACTTTCCAGATGCGCGGTACGTGCTGGAGCGGGCATCGGCGCGTGAGTCTACCGCGCGGGTTGCCGGTGGGGCATTTGCCAAGCTGCTGCTGCGACACCTGGGCATCGAAGTAAGCAGCCACGTTATCCGGGTGGGGCGCGTCGAGTTGGAACGCACGGCAACCTGGGATGAGATTGCTGCTGTCGCCGAGCGGCAGGAGATCGTGTTGAGTTGCGTGGATGCGGCGACAGAGGCGCGGATGAAGGAAGAGGTCGAGCACGCATCGCGCACAGGCGATACGGTGGGCGGTGTATTCGAGGTGGTGGTGCATGGTGCGCCGGCTGGCCTCGGAACTTACGCCAATTGGGATGAGCGGCTCGACGGGCTGCTGGCATGGTCGGTGATGAGCTTGCAGGCGGTGAAAGCCGTTGAAATCGGGCGCGGGGTTACGGCGGCTGAGTCATTTGGGTCGACGGTTCATGACGCCATTCACTACGCCAAAGAGGACACGGGCAAGCCGACACGTTTTACGCGCGAGCAGAACAATGCGGGCGGCATGGAGGGCGGCGTTTCCAACGGCGAAGACATCGTGGTACGCGGATATCTGAAGCCGATTTCGACTCTGCGACGGCCGCTTGAATCTGTGCGCTTTGACACGCGCGAGGCTACCCGCGCAAGTTATGAACGCAGCGATATTTGCGTGGTGCCTGCGGCCGGAGTGGCCGCCGAGGCCATGGTGGCGCTTACCGTTGCGGGGCTGGCGCAGCAGAAGTTCGGGGGCGACTCTGCCGCCGAGATGAAACGAAATTTCCAGGGATACATCGAACAGATACGGAGATATTAGTAGCCGAGATGATTTTGAAGATCGTGAAGTACCCGGAGCCGGTGCTCTCGCAGCCAGGCGAACCGGTAACTGAATTCGATGCAGAGCTGAAGAAGCTGGTCGACGACATGTTCGAGACGATGTATGCCTCGCAGGGTATTGGCTTGGCGGCGCCGCAGGTGGCCGTGTCGAAGCGAGTGACGGTGGTCGATCTCAGCCAGGGAAAAGATCCGGCGCAAAAGCTGGTGCTCGTGAATCCCGAGGTTATTTTTCGCGAAGGGAAACAATACGAGGAGGAAGGCTGCCTGAGCTTCCCCGAGATCCGGGAGAAGGTGCAGCGCGCTTCCAAGGTTCGAATCCGCGCCCAGGATCTGAAGGGGAAGTGGTTCGAGATGGACGGGGAAGAGTTGCTTTCGCGGGCTTTTCAGCACGAAATCGATCACTTGGACGGCATGCTGTTCATCTTCCGCATGAGTTCACTCAAGCGCGACCTGGTGCTGCGCAAGATCCGCAAAATGCAGCGCGAAGGCACGTGGTAAGACAGTGAAGTTGGTATTTTGCGGGACTCCGCGCTTCGCCGTACCGACGCTGGAGGCGCTGATCGCGGCTGGACATGAGATTGCGTTAGTCGTCTCGCAACCCGATCGCCCCGTAGGCCGAGCGCAGCAACTCACCGCGCCCCCGGTGAAGAAAACAGCGCTGGCCGCAGGGCTCGAAGTCACGCAGCCCGAGAAGATCAAGTACAACGCTGAGTTTCGTGAGCGGCTGGAAACGATTGCGCCCGATGCAATTGTCGTTGTGGCGTATGGACGCATCATTCCACCGTGGATGCTGGAGCTGCCGCGACTGGGTTGCATCAATCTGCATGCGTCTCTGCTGCCGAAGTATCGCGGGGCAGCGCCGATCCAGTGGGCGGTGGCGATGGGCGAGACGGTCACGGGAAATACGACGATGCTGCTTGAGGAGGGTCTCGACACCGGGCCGATTTTGTTGCAGCGCGAGATTCCGATCATCTCGCAGCAGACGGCGGCGGATTTGTTCGACGTGCTGGCGAAGGATGGCGCGCCGCTTGTGGTCGAGACGCTGGCCGGCCTGAACGCCGGCACGATCAAGCCGAAGCCGCAGGATCAAGCGCGCGCGACGCTTGCTCCGATTCTCGATCGGGAGGATGGGCGCATGGACTTCTCGGCCCGCACGGCAACGGAAATTTGGAATCGCTGGCGAGGTTTTCAGCCATGGCCTGGGGCGTACGCAACTCTGGAAGGCAAGAAGCTCATCGCGCATCAACTGCGCGTCGCTCCGAACACTGCTGTGGGTGAGCCGGGCACCGTTGATCTCACAGATCACCGGTTGCAGGTTGCCTGTGCGCAAAACACATGGATCGAAATCGTCGAGTTGCAGCTGGAAGGCAAGAAGCGCATGGCCGCATCCGACTTTCTGCGCGGCGCTGGACTGCGTTCCGGAATTCGGCTGGGGTGAGACCATGAGTGCTGTCTCACCAGCGCGCCGGGTCGCCTTTGCGATTCTGAAAACCATCGAGAAGGGCAAAGGTCATTCTGACGACCTGCTGCGCAGCAAAAACGTCGTTGCACTCTCAGAGACCGACCGCCATTTGACGACGGCTCTTGTGCTCGGGGTTCTGCGCTGGCAGATTGACCTTGACGGGCGGATTCGACAGCTACTGAAGCACCCAAACGCGAAGCTCGATGCGGAGGTCTTGATAGCGTTGCGGCTGGGCGCATTCCAGTTGCTGCATATGGATCGGATACCAGCGCACGCGGCGATCGATGAGAGCGTCGAGATGACGAAGCAGGCGGGTCACCGCTTTGCTTCGGGGATGGTGAATGCCGTCCTGCGCAAGGTAGCCGCGTCGCATTCGCTGCAGGCAGGACAAACGTCGGATACGGAGGACTGGCGACGCGGATTTCCGGCCTGGATGGTCGAACGCTGGAGCGCAATTTACGGTCAGGAGACTGCGTGCGGAATCTGTCGCCACGGGCAGAGCCAGCCGCACCTCACGATCCGCACGGTCGATGGCGATATTGAAGCGGAACTCGCGGCCCAGGGCGTGACCCTGTCCCCTGGACAGTTGCTGACGGCGGCGCGCCAGGTTGTCTCTGGTGACGTGACCGGGAGCGCGGCATTCCGCGCGTTCCGCGTTCGACTTCAGGATGAGGGATCGCAGCTGGTCGCGGAGCTTGCGCCGCGTGGCCTCACGATTCTGGATTCCTGCGCTGCACCCGGCGGAAAGACGCTGATTCTTGCGGAACGGAATCCGGAAGCACGCATCGTGGCCTGCGAATCCAGCCCGCAGCGACTGGCGCAATTGCGAGAGCGGGTTGCAGTGCTCGGCGATCGCGTCGAGTGCCGTCTCGCGGATGCTGCCGCGCTCGCAGACGATGCTGTCTACGACGTGGTACTGGTTGATGTGCCTTGCAGCGGTACCGGTACGTTGGGTCGCAATCCCGAGATTCGACACCGGCTGCAACCATCGGATCTGCCACGGCAGGCGGAACGGCAGCGCGCGATTCTTCGTGCTGCATTGCGTGCTGCTCGGCCCGGAGGGCATGTTGCTTACTCCACCTGCTCGCTTGAGCCGGAGGAGAATGAACAGGTAATCGCGTCCGTGCTTTCAGACAGCAACAACGCGCGGCTGGTTTCACTCGGGTCGAGGATCAAGGAGCTTCGCAGCCAGGGCATTCTCTCCGCTTCGGGAGCGGAGAGAATACTTCTCGGCATCACTGCGGAGGGCAGTCTACGGCTCTTGCCGGGGATGTTCGAAAGCGACGGTTTTTTTGTGGCGATGATTGAGAAGAATGGGTGAAGCGAGAGTCTCGAATATCGCTTCTTTATTCGGGCGAAAGTCGCAGCTCAAAGTAGGATCGCTTGAGTTGGGCACACAGCGCTTCGATGACCAATTCGTGATCTTCGCGCATGGGAAGGCCGGACACTGTTGCGCTGCCGACGACTCCTGCGCCGGCCACAGTCAAGGGAAACGAGCCGCCGTGGGTTGCGTAGTCGAAGAGGGGAAGTCCCTGGCTCTCGTAGATCGTCTGTCCCTTTTGCTTTTCCCGCAGGCCGACCGCGTAAGAGCTGCGATGAAAGCGAGCGACGACGTTGCTTTTGCGCCGCACCCACTCGACGTTGTCGGGAGTCGTGCCTTCCATGGCGGCGTAAAAGAGAGGCTGCCCGAATCGGCGCACGTCAATCACGACGGCGAGGCTGCGCTCGGCTGCCATTGTTCGCAGGCGCGAGCCCAATTGCCACGCCATATCGGCGTCGAGCCGCGGCAATATAAGTTCCTTTTCTTGAAGTGCGATCCGCTCCAGGTCTTCGACTAATCCCATTGGCCGCGTCCTCTCGCCCAGCCATCATAATGCGTGCGGTTCAGTTTTCGGCGGCCTCTTCGACGGGATTTCGTTGCGGCACGATGCCCAGGCGTTCGTAAATCGGCCGCATATCCTTGCGAATTGCGGTTAGCCGCGAGGTGAACCAGATGGATCCCAGGATGCAGGCAACGCCGCTAACGATCACCGTGCGAGGCGCGCCGATGGCATGAGCCATTGCGCCGGCCAGCAGGCTGCCAAAGGGAGCCATACCGACGAAGGCCATGGTGTAGTAGCTCATCACCCGCCCGCGCATCTTTTCGTCAACGAGGGTTTGGATGATCGTGTTGCTTCCGGTCAAACCCTGCATCATGCCAAAACCGGTCACGAGCATCATTAGCATCGAAAGCCACAGTACATGCGAAAGGCCGAAACAGATCAGGCCGATGCCGAAGACGGAGGCGGCGACCGGAATCATCTTCGTCAGCCCTCGTACCGAGCGGCGCATCACCATTGAGAGCGCCGAAATCAGTGATCCGACGCCGACCGCACCCATCAGAAATCCGAGGGTGTGCGGGCCTCCGCGAAGAACCTGGCCGGCAAACAAGGGCATCAGCACCATGAAGGGCCAACCCATCAGGCTCAGCAAGGCAAACAACAGCAGTATCGTGCGGATGGGCAGGAAACCAGCAACATACGTCCAACCCTCTTTGAGTTGAACGAACATCGAAGTCGTGGCGCGCAGGAGTGCATCCGGCGGAACGCGCATCATCAGCAACGAAGCGATTACGGCGATGTAGCTGACACCATCCACAAGGAAGCACCAGCCTTCATTCGTCGCCGCAATCAGCAATCCGGCCAGCGATGGCCCGATCAATCTCGCCGTATTCACCATCGACGAGTTGATGGCGATGGCATTCGATAGATCGGCGCGATCCTCCACCATTTTGACCATGAAGGATTGCCGTCCGGGCATATCGAAGGCATTGATGATGCCCTGGATGACGCTCAGCGCGAGAATCTCGGCGATATTGATGCGGTGCGACAGAGTCAGCCAAGCCAGCGCCAGCGACTGCACCATGGCGAGAGTCTGCGTCCACACAAGGACTTTGCGGCGGTCAATGCGATCGACGATGACGCCCGCGATCGGCGCGAGCAGAAACGTCGGTATCTGGCCCGCGAAGCCGACGGTTCCCAGAAGGAGTGCTGACTTTGTGAGCCGGTAGACAAGCCATGACGTGGCAATGCGCGTCATCCAGGTTCCAATGAGCGAAATGCTCTGGCCGCCAAAGAAGAGCCGAAAGTTACGATGGCGCAAAGCCCGCCAGGCGTGCGAATAGTCACCGGGGGCCGGCACTGACGCTTGTTCCTCCCTGGGGCTGCTCTAATCCCGTGTCATGCATCCCCGTCTTAGATGTACGTGCGGCGGATTTGACCCGATCTATTTCGCTGCCGTAAGCCTGATCATGGTCGTCTGGTCAACACGCGTTCCCGCCATGGGCTGCTGCGCAATCACTGCTCCGGGGGCGATGGGAGATTTAGGCTGCTCGGAGTCCGTGCCAATAGAAGGCACAGACACATCGGCGTAGGTTGGCGTATCCACCTTCAGGCCCATTTTGTTTAGCAGTACCTGCGCAGTGATCACGGGAATACCCGTCAAGTCGGGCATGACGTATCCGTCCGGCGCGGCGCTGTCCGGAGCGGCGACAAGGATGTTCACGCTTGGCTGCGCAATTCCCTGAGAATGTCCGGGCGGATCCTGCGCCAGAACGGTGCCGTCCTGAGCACCGGCGTAGGGCAATTTCGCGGCGGTGCCCACTTCAAGTCCTGCACGACGCAGCCGTAACGCCGCCACGCGGGCGTCAGTTCCAACGGTGTCGGGTACGTCGACCTTTTGCGGGCCGAGGCTTTCAGCGACGCGCACATGCCATTCGCGACGCACCACCGAGCCCGGCGGAGGAGATTGCGACAGGATGTGTCCGGCAGCAATATCCGCTGAGTAATAGCGGTTGTCGACATCCAGGTTGAGCCCCATGCCCGCGGCCTGGCTGCGCGCCTCGGCCACGGTCATCCCTTTGAGCGCGGGGATTTTGACTTCGGCACCGTGGATCGCGAAGTGCATCGTGGTGATAGCGGAAAGAAGGGCGGCGGCAATGAGCAGCATGACAACGGATGCCATGCGGAAAAAGCGGGCGAGGAAACCTCTGCTCATGGCTCCGGTTCTCCGTCGGGGTAGACGATCTCGTATTCAATGGTCGCGGCTTTCTCAAGCATCTTCGAGACAGAGCAATATTTGTTTTTGGAGAGTGAAACCGCGTCTTCGACAGCCTTGCGGCTCAACTCTCCGCGGACTGCGTAGGTGAGTTTGATATGTGTGAAGACGCGAGGTGGTGCTGGAGCCTGGGTTGCGTTTGCGGATACCCGAAGTCCGGCGACCGCCTGGCGTTTCTTTTTGAGAATGCTGACTACGTCGACCGAGGTGCAACTGCACAACGCCATCAGTACGGCTTCCATCGGGCTTGGGCCGTCCTGGTGAACCGAGTTCGCATCGAAAGTGATGGTATTGCCGTTCTCGGCGATTCCCTGAAACACTTCGCCTTGTTTCCACTCGCTATGTGCGATCAAGAACTCGGCCCTCCTTCGCCCCTGATCCCATTATCGGGCATTCCGCGGGAGGGCGTTATTAGGAGCGGGCTCTAATGAAAGGCGATTTGGGCGCAACGTGTAATCAGCAAGTACGCTGCCAGCAACAGGAGCGCCAAGCCGGTGCTGATACTGGTTGCAATGGCCGGGCTGATGCGGCCGGCTCTGGTTTGCTTTCGAATGAGCAACAGGAAGAGGAACGCCCCGAATGCTGGAATCCAGACAAGAAACGGCAGGTCAAATCCTCGCATCCGATGGAAGACCGGGGTCGTACGAAACCATAAGCCCTGAATCATGAATGCCTCAGCGAGAAACATGCACAGCAGTGAAGCAACAAACAGGGTCGTCGACAGATCGAATGCAGGTCTGGTTCTGACCGGAAGAAAACTGGGCATGCACCAACCCTCCAGTGATGCCTTTTAAGACGGAGAAGCACGATGGCCGGTTGCGCTTCGATTGCGCTCAGAGTTGGTCAGCGCGTGTTGTCTGTGACCGGCTCAGGATGAATCGTCACGCGGTGGACCTCGGGACAATCGAGCTTGAAACGATCCTCAAGTGAGGTGATTACTTCATGCACCTGGCGCATCGACAAGTCATCAGGAAGCGTGCAGTGGCAGGACAGAGTGATGTGTTCAGCAGAACGCCCCACCAGGATCTGGTGCACATCGACGATCTCCTCATAGTGATCGGCGGCATCTCGAAGCGCCTTCTCGATCCTGCGATCCTCTTCGACCATCTCCTCAGGCTGCTCAATGGTGGCGGGCTCGCTTTCTATGTGCGTGAGGACCGAATCGATTTCCGGGGTCTCGCGCAGGATCTCGGCTTCGAGTCTGCTCACGAAGCTGTGCGCCTCCAGCAACCTCATCGTTTCATCGAGTTCTACGTGCAGCTCAACGTGCAGTTTGCCGTGATGGGACTGCACGCTGAGATCATGAACGGCTACGTTGTGTCTTGCGGCAACTGCTCGCACACGGTCGAAGATGCTCTCGGCCCTTGCCTGTCGGGGAACCGTATGAATCACAACGTCAGCTGTGGGAATCGCGCGATGCACGGCTTCGGTGGCGGAGCGAACCAGTTCGCCGGTGTGCTCAAAGGTGTAGCTGCGAGGCAGCGCAAGGGTGAGGTCGGCAAAGTAGTTTGGTCCAGAGCGACGCACTCGCGCTTGTTCGACGGCCAGCACGCCGGGTACCTGTTCGGCTTCGCGAATCACGCGCATCCGGGTCTCTGCCGGAATCTGGTCCATCAGGACACCGACTGCTTCACGCGTCAGTTGCGTGGTGATGCGAATAATCATGAGCGACACAAAGATGGCGGCGATTGGGTCGGCATAGCGCAGCCAGTCAATGTGAAAAGCAATTCCTATCCACGTGGCCAACAATCCCAACAGCACTGCAAGCGAAGCCCAGATATCCGACGCGAAATGGAATGCATCGGTGGCGAGCGCCGGCGAGCCCGTTTGCTCGGCTACGCGGCGCAATTCCCGGGAACGCCAGAAGTCAACGGCGATCGAAGTCAGCAACACCAGGACAGGCCACGCGGAGTAGCGGAGTTCAAAGCTGTTGTGCCTGATTCTTTGAATAGCCTCCCAGATGATCCACGCGCAGGAGATGGCCATGAGTCCGGCTTCAAAAAAGGCGGAGAGGTTTTCGACTTTTCCGTGGCCGTAGGTGTGGTCGTCGTCGGCCGGCATATCAGAAACGCGAACGGAGAAGAAAGTTATCCCTGACCCCGCCAGGTCCAGTCCCGAGTGAGCCGCATCCGACAAGACTCCCAATGACCCGGAAATCAGCCCCGCCGCTAGCTTCAGGGCAGTCATGCAACTAGCCGCAAGCATCGACTGCAGCGCCACGCGCCGCTTCAAAGCCGAGTTCTGTGCCTGGTCAGAAACAGCCGGGCTTGGGGCTGCGAGGTTCATCGCGACTCCTAGACTACAGGCGAGCGTACCGCCGTGTACAACCCTGCGATTCCGAAGGTGTAAGGTTGCCATTTGCAGTCGGAATAGCCAGTCCGCTGCATCATGGCGAGCAATTCTGGTGGAGAAGGAAATGCGCCGACTGAGGCCGGCAGATAGCTGTACGGGCCCTCTTTTCCGCAAATTATGCGCCCGATTGCCGGCAATACGCGGCGAAAGTAGAGCGCGTAGATCTTGCCGATCAGGCCGCCGGGTTCGCTGAATTCCAGGATGCCAAGCTGACCACCTGGCTTCAGCACGCGATGGAACTCGCAGAGACCGGCTTGGTAGTTTGCCAGATTGCGGAAGCCAAACGAAGTGACCACCAGATCGAGTGATTCCGAGCGAACCGGGAGATGCAGAGCGTCGGCTTCGAGAGCAATCGCAACGGAATGGTTCGGTTTGTTCGCGCCAAATTTCTGTGCACCTCGACGCAACATGCCATGCGCGAAGTCCGCAGCGAGAATGGGCCGTGCAACCTCGGGGCGATGCTTCAACAGGGCCATCGTCAAATCGCCGGTGCCGCAACAGATGTCGAGTACTGCGGCATTCGGGTCGGCCAGCACGGAGCGAAAGCTCGAAGCTGTGCGGCGCCACCACAGCCGGTCGATATTTGCAGAGAGGACGTGATTGAGCAGGTCATAGCGTGGCGCGATGGCGTTGAACATCTGCTGCACGGCTTCGGCAGCGTGGGACTCGTCCTGAACGCCCATCGGCTTGGCGCCTGTTGTCGGCATGGCGTCTATCTACCCATTCCGAGCTTGAGTTCAGACCTATCAAGCTCATTCAGTTGATCGCGATAAAACTGCTGCAGACTTACTGCGCACCAGGGGCAAAAGTTGAGAAGTAGCTCAGAAACGGCGGACATTGGAGATTCCGTGAATGGAGGGAGCGCATCCGGATCCAGCGCGCGATGTTGGAGAACGAATACGTAGCCGTCAGGGTATCGTGCAGTGAACACGCCGAATTCGCGCAATCCGGAATTCTCGTACAATTCTTCGATGCCGCGACAGCAGAATCTCATGCGCTTCCTCCAGCGTCACGCGCGCGGGTCTTTGGCCTGGGAAAGTATGTAGGTGACTGCGGCTTGAAGCTCCGAGGTCTCAAGGTCTTCGATTACACCGGCATCGCCGATGCCGATTGGGAGTACGAATCGCCGCACCCCGCCTACATTCTTTTTGTCGCCGCCGGTAGCCGCAATCAGTTTGGGCGGGCGCAGTTTGAGCGTCGGCAGAGGACCATACAAATGAATGAGGTTCTCAAGGCGCGCCGCTTGCGCACCAGTGATACTGCGTCGCCGATGCGCGACATACAAGGCTGCAATCATGCCCCATCCCACCGCTTCGCCGTGCAGCAAGGCTTTGTACCGGGTTGCCTGCTCGATGGCGTGGCCGACCGTGTGGCCTAGATTCAGGATCATGCGCAAGCCGTTCTCGCGCTCGTCCCGATTCACCACTCCAGCTTTCATCCGGATCGAGGCAGTGATGACCTTCTCCAGCGCTTTAGGGTCGCGGCCAAGCACTTCGTCGGCGTGCTCCTCCATGAAGCGGACGAGGGATCGATCACGGATGATGCCTGCCTTGACGCTTTCCATAAGACCCGCGTGCAGTTCACGGTCTGGCAGTGTCCCGAGCACATCGATGTCGGCGAAGACTGCGACCGGATGATGAAAACTGCCGACGAGGTTTTTGCCCTCGGGAAGATTGACGCCGGTTTTGCCGCCCACAGACGAATCGACCTGCGCGAGGAATGTTGTGGGCACTTGCACATAGCGGATTCCGCGCATGAAAATCGCGGCAAGGAACCCGCCGACATCACCCACGATTCCGCCGCCAAAGGCGATCAGCAGCGATCCGCGATCGCCGCCGGCCGCGGCCATCTGGCGCAGCAGGCGATCCACGCTGCGCATCGTCTTGTGCTTTTCGCCGGCAGACAGGAAGAGCGTGACGGGGGGGTCGGAAAATGATTTGAGAAAGAGGTCGCCCCACAGCGCCCAGATCTCGGGAGAGGTCAGCACAAAGACACACCGAGGTAGTTTTCCTGCTGCGCGTTGAATGCGCGGTACAAGCGAGCCGATCAGTCCGCTGCCTGTTATTACGTCGTATTTTGCCGAAGGTGTATCGACTCGTATGGTCTGCACGTTCCTTCCATCCTAACGGAATCAAGTGCATGCGTTCCGACCTTCAAGGTCGAGTACGCTTATTGTTAAACTGGTAAACATGCGTATTGGTGTTGATTTTGGAACAACTCGCGTTGTAGTCGCGGGTGTAGATCGCGGTAATTTTCCACTGGTTTATTTTGAAACTCCTGACGGACAAATGCGTGACTGGTTTCCGCCGGTGGTTGCGGCGAAGGGTAGTCGCCGAGTTTATGGCTGGGAAGCTGTCGCAGTGCAGGATGAGAAGGACTGGACGCTTCTTCGCTCTCCCAAGCGCTTGTTACGCACTGCCGGACCCAAGACGAAGGTAAAGGTCGGCGAAGAGACGATCCCGGTGCAGCAGTTGATGGCGGAGATGATGGCGTCGCTTCGGCTGCAACTTCTTGAGCATTCGAACCTGGGCGCGGAAGCGAATGAAAAACTCGAAGTGATGCTCGGGGTTCCGGCGAATGCCAACAGCAATCAGCGTTTTTTGACCGAAGAAGCGGCTAATGCGGGCGGCTTCACCGTGCTTGGGTTGATGAATGAACCATCGGCTGCCGCTATTGAATACGCTTATCGCAACAGTGCCGAACGGAAACACCGTGCCGGAGGAAGCCTTCTGGTTTACGACCTTGGAGGCGGCACGTTTGATGTTTCGCTCTTGACGCTGGGTGCGACGGAGCACACCGTTGAGGCGTCAGATGGGTTACCCCAAGTCGGTGGCGATGATTTCGATGAGATACTTGCGGACCTCGCCCTGGAAGTTGCAAAGTTGCCGGCGCCCCTCACGGCGTTAGAGCGCCGCGTCCTGCTGGATGAGTGCCGCGAAAAAAAAGAATCTCTCAGTCCAAACACCCGAAAGATCAGCATCGATCTGGAGCGGATGCGTTCCGGGTTGGAGCAGGTGACATTTCCTGTGGATGTGTATTACGAGCGCTGCCGCCCCATCATCGAGTCAACCCGGGAGATTGTTGAAAAACTGCTCGCGGCTCACCCCGACGCTCAACTCGATACGCTGTACGTGACAGGAGGTGGATCGGAGCTTCCGCCCGTCGCTCGTGTTCTCAAGGAAAGCTTCGGGCGAAAGGTGCGCCGCTCGGCATACATGCGGTCTGCCAGCGCGGTTGGCCTGGCGATTCGTGCGGATTCGGGTTCGGAGCGGCTGAATGAGCAGTTCAACCAGAATTTTGGCATCTGGCGCGAGGCGGAATCGGGGCGGGCAATTGTGTTCGATCTGATTTTCCCTCGCGGCATGCGCTTGCCCGAGCAGGGGCAGCCCGCGTTGCGGCTTGAGCGCGCTTATCGGCCCGCTCACAACGTCGGTCATTTCCGCTATCTCGAATGCTCCAGGCTCGATGAACGCGGGCAGCCGATTGGTGAAATCACTAACTGGGAGCAGATTCAGTTTCCGTTCGATGCTCGCCTGTCAAATTGCGCAGACTTATCCGCGATTCCCGTGGAACCAATGATCGCTGAGAATGCGCTGCTGGCCCGCGAAGAATATACGTGCGACTCGAGCGGTAACCTGCGTGTGAAGATCTCTGCACTTCCGTCAGGAAGCGAGCGCGCCTATGTGATTGGGCAGTTGGCCTCGCACTGATCTTTGAATCTGCGAACATGCCGCATTCCCGTCTTGTTTTGCGCGCAGTCTATTGAGGAATGAGATTTGCGCGTACGCTGCGAGCTCGCACCGAATGATAGGCTCGAATCTGATGGTTTTGGCATCGTCTGTGGACTACCTGGTGATGGGTGCGGGAGTGGCAGGGTTGCGCGCAGCCGTGCAACTGGCCGATCACGGGGAAGTTCTTGTTATCACGAAAGAGTCGCTCGGCGAATCGAACACGCACTATGCCCAGGGCGGAATTGCCGTTGCTGCCGCAGAGGATAACGAAGACCTTAAGCTGCATTTTGAAGACACCATCTCTGCCGGCGATGGCCTTGTGTGTCGACCAGCCGCGCAGGTGCTGGTGGCCGAAGGACCAGAACGCGTGGCCGAACTCATCGAGTGGGGTACGCTATTTGATAGCGCATCCGGCCGGCTGTTGAGAACGCGCGAAGGCGCGCATTCGCGGCCACGGATTCTCCACGCCAACGGCGATGCAACCGGTGCTGAGATCAGCCGATCGCTGGTGGCGTATGCCCATGCGCATCCTAGCATCAAGTTTGCCGAATGGACGATGGTAACGAAGCTGCTGACTGCAGACGGTCGCGTGATCGGTGCGGAACTGGCTTCGGCAAAGGCTGGCGGCGATGAGATTGAGGATAGGGAGCGGGTTAGCGCGCGCGCAGTCCTCATCGCATCGGGCGGCGCCGGCCAGGTGTATAGCGACACTACCAATCCCGAGGTTGCCACGGGCGACGGACTCGCGCTGGCCCTCGATGCCGGTGCAGAACTCGCTGACATGGAGTTCTACCAATTCCATCCCACCGCGTTTTCGCTGCCGGGCGCGCCTCGCTTTCTGATCTCCGAGGCACTTCGCGGCGAAGGCGCCTACTTACGTAACGACCGTGGCGAGCGCTTCATGGAGCGCTACCATCCGCTGCTCGAACTCGCTCCTCGTGATGTAGTCGCACGTGCCATCACCCGCGAAGGCCTGGGAGAATCGGGAGAAGCGCGCTCTGTCTATCTCGACATGCGCCATGTAAAGGGGATTGATCTGCCGCACAGATTTCCGGGGATCGGCCGATTCCTGGCGAGCTACTCGTTTGAACTCGCGCGAGACCTGATTCCAGTGCGGCCGGCTGCGCATTATCTAATGGGCGGCATTCGCACGGACTTGATGGGGCGGACGACGGTGCGGGGGCTGTACGCGGCGGGTGAGGTCGCTTGCACCGGCGTGCACGGCGCAAACCGCCTGGCTTCCAATTCATTGCTCGAAGGATTGGTCTTCGGCGCAAGAGCAGCGCAGGCAATAGTTGAAGATGGCTTGCCCCTTGTGACTTGTGAATCTCATCTTCCCGCGAGTCTACCGTTGGAGTCAGACGATACCGCGCTTGTTTCGGATCATATCCGCGCATTGCGGCAAGTGATGTGGGCGGATGGCGGGCTGCTCCGTTCCGCATCGAGTCTCCAAAGCGGACTTCGTGCACAGGCGGAATGCGAAGACGGACTGGCGCGCTTCATCCAGCAGGGGAAAAGAAGCCGCAGTCTCTTCGAAGCGCAGTCCCTGACACGCGTGGCTCGGGCAATCTTATGCTCGGCTGTTGCTCGCGAAGAGAGCCGCGGCGCTCACTTTCGCAGCGACTTTGCACATCGCGACGACGAACGCTTTCAGAAGCATTCGATCTACGCGAGCGACGGCAGGGTTGGGTTTGAATCTTTCTGAAGGGGAATCAAGAGGAAGGCTGTTTGCCGACTGCTGGACGAGCAGGTTTGTTGCCCGCGATCCACGAAACTACCGCACATATCCCGAGGATGGCCCCCATCACCGCGAGCGAGATCGTAATTGGGACCTCGAGCCAGTGTGAGGCCAGCATCTTGAAGGCTACAAACATCAGCATGGCGCCGAGGCCATAGTGCAGGTAGCGTAGACGATCGAGCAATGCGGCGAGCGCAAAATAGAGCGAGCGAAGTCCGAGGATTGCCGCGATGTTTGAGGTGTAAACCACAAAAGGATCGCGGGAGACGGCGAGCACAGCAGGTATGGAATCGACCGCGAATAAAACGTCTGTGAATTCGACGGCAAGGATAACCGGGAGCAAGGAGCCCTTTGCGGGCTGCAGGCGGCGAATCCACGCGGGGATGACTGCGCGAGCGGAGCCGCCTCGGAAGAGCTTGTATGCGGCGTAGAGCAGGAACAGGCCGAAGATCCAGCTGATCCAGTCAAAGCGCTGGATCAGTGAGACGCCCATTGCGATAAACAGTGCGCGCAAAATGATCGCACCTGCAACTCCCCAGAGCAGGGCGGTGTGCTGGCGCTTCTGGCTAATTCGGAATCCGTCGAAGAGAACGAGGAAAACGAAGAGATTATCGATACTCAGCGAAGTCTCGATGGCGTAACCTGCCACGAATTCAAGTGCATTGTGACGGCCCTGCCCGACAGCGATCCAGATCGCAAACACAGCGGTAGATAAAACAAGAACGCCGGTCCATATCCATGCTGTCGCTTGCGTGCGGGGTTCTTCGCTCCGATTTGCAGGCAGGAACGCATCCACCAGAAGCAGCGCGAGCACTGCACCGTGAAATCCAAGCCACCACCCCCAGGACGCGCCAGCGATCATAGTGTGAATGCTACTGCACTCGCCTTTCGTAAGGAGATGCGATAGAACGCCGGGAGATCATCGCTGGTTGATCAGCCTGATCGTTTCCATGAACACGTCGCCGTCGACTGTGAGGCTGTGGGCACTGACCTTGTCCATCGTGTCTTGCGCAGTGTGGTGGAAGCTGTTGTTCGGCCCATAGTTGAGATCGATGATGTCGATCGAAGGCACGCCGCGCTGCACAAATGGCAGATGGTCGTCGTCAACTGCCTCTTCGGTCTGGAAGAAGTAGCGCTCGTCGCCGAATTTCTTTGCGGCCTGGCGCACCAGGTCCACCACCCATCCCGTGGAGCGCGTCTCGCGCTGAATGTCCAGGTCCTTGTCGCCGATCATGTCGGCCAGCAGGAAGGCCTTGATGCGGCCCAGGGTGCCGTCGCCGCCCCATTTTGCGGCCAGGTGGCGACTGCCGTAGGTCGAGTCGGATGCTGACCATTTCTGAAAGGCTTCTTCGCCATCAAAGAAGACCAGCCACACCGAGTAGCCGTCGAGCTTCTTGCCGCGCAACTGGTCTGCAATCGCCATCAGCAGGCCTGTGGTTGCCGCGCCGTCGTTTGCACCCACGAAATTAATGTTGCGCAGCGGATAGTTTGTCTCGTAATGCGACCCGAGGACGATCACGCCGTCCTTCTTGCCTGGAAAGCGCACGATGAAGTTGTGCAAGGTGACCGGGCCAATCGGAGTATTTGCGGTGAAGGTGTCTTCTTCAAGCTGATCATGCTTGAACTGGTTGCGGATGAATTCCTCCGCCTTTACATGACCCGGACCGGTCGGCCAACGCGGGCCAATCGCCGCAAATGCGCTCGCGTATTCGTAGGCCTTGGCGCCATTGAAGTGTTGTGCAGGCAGAGTGATGGGAACGAACAGGAGAAAGACGACACCTGACCATATCCCATGTCTCAATATCGAGACGTGGGGCACCCGAGGGCCAATCGCGATGCGCTTCCACGACATGCGGATCATACCGCGGCCTCTTTGGCCTTCCTGCGCGATGGATGAACCCACCATGCGACAGCGATTCCAATCACGTAAAGCGCCAGCATCGGAATCGCGTAGATGCACATCGTCCAGGGATCGGGGCTGGGGCAGATGATCGCAGCGACGATGAAGACGGCGAGAATGGCGTAGCGGATGTTCGTCCAAAGGAACTTCGGGGTCACGATGCCAAACATGGCCAGGAAGAAGATGAGGATGGGCAGTTCGAAGCTGATGCCGAGGCCCAGGATGATGGACAGAAAGAAGCTGCTGTAATCCTCAATGGTGATCATGGGCGTGAAGTTGTGCCCCATTTTGATGATGAGGATATCCATGGCGCCGGGCAGAACGAAAAAGTAGCCAAAACTCGCGCCCATCAGGAACAGGGAGACGGTGGCCAGCATGAAGGGCCAGACGAAGCGCTTTTCTTTCTGGTAGAGACCGGGGGCGATGAACAGCCAAACCTCAAAGAGAATGAACGGACTGGCGATGATGGCGCCGGCGAGGAGCGCAACCTGCAGATACAGGTTGAGGGCATCCATGGGATGGGTGAAGACGAGGGACTTGCCTATCTTTAAAAGGGGCCTCTGAAGAAAGTTGAGCAAACTGTCCTTGAAGAGCCACGCCACGATGAATCCTGCGGCGAGGTAAAGGGCGGAATGCACAATGCGTTTGCGCAGTTCGTCGAGGTGCTCCATCAGGCTCATGCCCGGGAGTTCAGCGCGTTCTGTGACGGCGAGGCGCGCCTTGCCGATGGCATCGACGGCATCAACCATGCTGGTTCAGCGCCTCCGCAGCGTCAGGTGACTGGCTCCCACTGTGCCCGGATTCAACGGTATTCGTATCCGGCTGAAGTGGCATCGCTCCGGCTGATTCCGCCGCGGCCTCTGAAGGCTGCTCGAGAACGCGACCCGGCCGCGATGCTGCTACGGTCTCGCCCGTGGACGGCGGCAAGATCCGTGGTACTGTCTCCTCGGTCGGCGCCGCGGGTGTTTCCGGCGGATATTGCGCGGGGTATGTACCCTCGCCGGGATAGGGCGACGCGACGGCTTGTACCGGTGCCGGGGGATCGGCTGAAACTGATGCCTGCTCGGTCGCTGCCAGGACCGCCAGGGAGCGCTGCCGTTCTTCTTCCTTCTTGCGGCGGTCAGCCTCCTCAGATAGGCGCAACTCCTCTTCCATCTGGAACTTGAAGTCGTTCGAGGCTTTGCGGAACTCGTACATCAGTTTGCCGATCTGGCGGCCGATCTGGGGCAAGCGCCTCGGCCCAAACACCACCAGCGCCATCACCATCAGGATGAGAGAGTCCACCATCGATACGGTGCCCAGCAGGATTGGCGGGTGTACGCCCATGAAGGCTAATGATAACTGCCCGCGCACGGCACTCACAAACGTTGGCGTCATGAAACCTCACCCGGTGAACGCAATGCGGCACAGCGTGGATGCAAGCGCTTTGATAAAATCGTCGTCATGGAAGCGCTCTTGGCGGGCTCGAATCTCTGAGTCCGCCGCAAGCCGGGCGCATCCATAGTTTTGAAGGCTGCAACATCCCCGTGGGTGGGTCGCCACCGCGAAAGCTGGCAATATCGGCCGGAATTCCGCGTAGCGAACGCGCATCCACTGCAGTCGGCTAGTGCTTTCAACATCCCCGTTCGCCGGTTTTTTGAGCCGGGCGGACTGAAGGCGGACAAGGTGAATCTGATTATTGACGAAGAGACGGCGGTCTCGCCGGAGACCGGCAGTGCTTGCAGCCTCGAAAACTACCTGGCGCTTCCCGATCACAGCATGGACGAACGGATCGCGAAGGCTCGCGAACGACTGGGTGCGACAACCATCCTGCTCGGCCACCATTACCAGCGCGACGAGGTGATTCGCTTCGCCGACTTTACCGGGGACAGCTACAAGCTTTCAAAGGTTGCGGCTGAAACCGATGCGAGATTCATCGTCTTCTGCGGCGTGCATTTCATGGCGGAGAGTGCCGATGTGCTGGGGCGCGATGAACAACAGGTCCTCCTGCCGGATCTGAATGCCGGATGTTCCATGGCCGACATGGCGGAGATCTCGCAAGTGGAAGCCTGCTGGGAGGCGCTGGAGCGCCTTGGCTTGACGGCGGACATGATTCCACTGACCTACATGAATTCGGCCGCCGCCATCAAAGCGTTCTGCGGCGAGCGCAGTGGACTGGTCTGCACCTCTTCCAATTGCCGTGCTGCCTTTGAGTGGGCTTTCGCGCGGGGCAAGCGCATCCTTTTCCTGCCTGACCAGCATCTAGGGCGCAATACCGGCTACGCGATGGGAATTCCGCTGGAGCAGATGGTGGTGTGGGATCCGTGGGCTCTGCAAGGCGGTCAGGCTACGTCTGATCTGGCCGGTAGCCGGATTCTTCTGTGGAAGGGGCATTGCTCCGTTCACCAGCGGTTCCTGCCGAGCCATGTGGATGAGATCCGCGCCAAACACCCGGGCATTCAGGTGATCGTGCATCCTGAGTGCCGCTGGGAGGTCTGCCAGAAGGCTGACGCACTGGGCTCAACCGAGCGACTGATCAAGATCGTTGAAGATGCTCCGCCAGAGAGCACCTTCGCAATCGGCACAGAAATTCACTTGGTGAATCGCCTCGCGCAACGCTTTTCTGCGCATGGCAAGCGCATTCTCAGCCTCGATGATCACGGATGCCTCTGTACCACGATGTATCGAATCAGTCCGCAGCACCTGGCGTGGGCGCTCGAAAACCTGGTGGAGGGGCGCGTCGTCAATCGAATCAAGGTGCGTTCCAGCGTGAAGCAGTGGGCGCGAGTGGCGCTCGACCGCATGCTTGAAATCGGCTGATCAGTCACACGAAACGCGACCGGGCGGCACTCGAAAACTCACAGTCGAATGCTGCAGGTCTCGTTCGATCTATCCGGCATTTTCTTCGAGCGGTTCCGTGAACTTTAGTTCGTTACCGAACTCGTCGCGCACGCGAAAATCGCGGTTGCCCCACGGTTTTCGCACGATTCCCTGCGTGATTTTCGCCCCGGATCGCTCCAATTCGATATAGAGCCGGTCGAGATCCGACGTGAAAATGTGGACGCCAACCGCCGACGGTTTCGATCCGCTAACGGCGAACAGGTGAATGGCTACTCCATCCCGCTCGACGATCGCGTACTGATTTCCAGGCAACCGCAGCGCAACTTTAAATCCAAGCTTCTGTTCGTAGTACTCAACGGCCCCGTTGAGGTCGGTGGATGGAAGCTCCGGTGCGATGCGCGCAAGTGTGGCCATGATCGTCTCCAAAGTGGAGTTCGAAAAGAGAGGACAGAGTAACACCCGGAAAATCCACAGGTCTTTTTTGGGTGCATCGAACCACGGTTACCCTGGTTACTCAAGGTGCTGGTCGAGTGAGCGCATCCGTCGTATTCTAATTCTAAGGAACCCTGTGAAGACGTTTTCCATTGACGAGGCTCAATCGCTACTTCCCTTGCTCGAGTCGCTGCTGAAGCGAGCCATCGAGAGTAAGCGTACAGCGAAGGAGATAGAGTCGCAGCTTGCCGAACTGGGCAAGCGGATCTATCTGGCCGGAGGCATGCGCGTGAATGTCGCAGATGTGGGCCGGCAGCGCACCGAGATGGATGCTCACATGCAGAGAGTTCGCGAGAGTGTTGCCGAGATCGATGCGATCGGCGTGCAGGTAAAAGATGTCGATACGGGTCTCCTCGACTTTCCCTGCCGTATGGATGACCAGGTTGTCCTGCTTTGTTGGCGCATGGGTGAGACCGCGATCGAGCACTGGCATACTATCGAGGATGGCTTCAACGGCCGCCAGCCGGTAGATGAGCGGTTCCGGCGTCGGTCCAATTCCAGCAATCGGCCCAACTGACCCCCGACCCTCGCGCTGTAAACTGGCAACCTCTATGTACGTTTCTGAGCAAGAGGTTCGCGCAGTTCTCACCTATAAGGCCCTTATCCCAGCGATTCGCCAGGCGTTGATTGATTACTCCGCCGGGAGTGTGATTCAGCCGCCGCGCATGATCCTTCGCGCCGGCAATGCTGACGATCATCGCAATGGCTGGCTTGGCCTCATGCCTGCTGTTTCCGGTGATGTGATGGGCGTGAAGACCGTCACGTTTTACGCCGGCAACGATGAACTCGGCTTGCACACGCACATGGCAATCATCGAACTCATCAAGCGTGCAACGGGAGAGCCGCTCGCGCTGATGGATGGACGACTGATCACCGAGATGCGTACCGCGGCCGTCTCTGCCGCGGCCTTCGCGGGAATCACCCCGCTTCATTTCGCGACCGCACCCACAAGCTTTGGCATTATCGGCTCAGGCGTGCAAGCTCGTGCGCATATCGAAGCATTGAAACATGTGTGGCCGGAGATGCAGGACATTCGTATATCAAGTCGCAATGCCGCAAATGCCGCTCGTCTTGCCGATGAAACGAATGCGCGCGCTGTCACTCCTGAAGAAGCCGGTGCGTCGGATGTGGTGCTGACGGCGACAACTTCTTCGCTGCCGGTGCTGAAAGGAAGCTGGCTCAAGCCGAATGCGCTGGTTTTTGCCGTTGGTGCAAGCGGTGCGAGTTTGCGCGAACTCGACGATGAAGCCATGCTTTCCAGCTATGTCGTCGCAGAAGGAAGATCGTGTGTTGAGCGCGAATCCGGAGACGTGATTCTTTCAGGCGCAAAGGTGCAGGCAGAGATCGGAGATATTCTGGCTGATCCGACCACTGCAGAGATTCCACGGGATCAACGCATTGTCTTCAAGACAGTTGGAATGGCAATTGAAGATGTCACTGCTGCGCGTCTCGTGTGGGAATCGCTTGCGCCACCAGCGATTCACTAATCGCTACCAGCCGAATCGCATCGTATTAACTCTCTTCAATTGCGCACTGGCCGGTACTTTGAGCAAGGTCTCACTTGTAATAAGCATGATCTATTTTCGATGGGAACATAGCTTTCTTATGTTGATTAGATAGAGCGACCTGTATCTTACTTCTCCGGAATTTGAATCCCACCTCGCCCCGCCTCGTCTAACTCAATGTAAGCGGTCTGCATATTGCTTTGCAGATGAGCACCTAACTCAAACATTGGAGTAACTAAGTTGAAGAATACTGGTTTAATTTCTCTCCCCGTGGCGGCGTTGTCATTGGCACTGTTATTGCCTGGGCTGACTTATGCCCAGAGCACTGTGAATTCACAATCCGCCGAGGATTCGGCGAATCAGTCCGATGCGATCGCAGCACAGCAAGCAGCGCAGATGGTGCCTGTACGCGCATATCTGAAGAATAAACTCGACGCGAAACACGCTCAGCCTGGCACGACATTCACCGCGACCCTTAGCGAGAGTGTCCAGCTTAAGAATGGCCCTGAATTGATTCGCGGGACGCAACTAGCCGGCACGGTTACAACGAACGACACGCAGGCCGATGGAACAAGCAGGCTTGCATTGAACATTATAGAAGCGCGTCTGAAGAACGGAGAGAGCATTCCGGTCAAGGCAACAATCGTCGGAGTGTGGGGTCCGGAGGAAGAAACTGCTCAAGGGTACAATGTGGCGCCAGGTGAGCAGGAGGCAAACGATTGGACGAAGGACTTTCTCACAATCGACGAAATTAACGCGACATCAGGCGCAGATCTGCATAGCGAGATTGCCAGCCAGAACTCAGGGGTATTAGTCGCGAGAAAGAAGAATAGCGATGTAAAGCTCGCTGCCGGGAGCGAACTGGCTCTCGCAATCGCAAAACAGGACAACGTTCAGCAGCCGGCGGAAAGCGGAAACTAGATTCCAATAGATTTCGAGCTCGAACCTCGGATGAGGGCTTGTAACAGTTAAGGCCGGAGGCTGAGCTCTCCGGCCTTAACTGTTCTCGCTACTCGTCGTTTCCTCTCGCATCGTGTGTCGCTTTGTCTGCGCGACTTTCAGACGAAGCTGGGTCGACCTACGCCCGAGCAGAGATCGGCTGAGCGGATCATCCCCTTCGCACGTCATTTTTGTCAGACTGAGTAATTTAGGGAATCCTCTGTCCAAACCTGAAGTGGGAGAGATACGCTGGAAGGCGTTACTCTTAGAGCGGACTAGGCGATCCCGGTTTGGCGGAGGAGCAGCAATGAGGACTCGTTATTGGGCAGGCTTGGCGATTGCGGCGCTGGGCCTGACAGGCTGCGCGGGGTTTTGGGATCCACCAAGCTCAGGCGGCGGTGGAGGCGGCAGCACAACGCTGAGCAGCGGCGACTTCTATGTCCTCAACAACGCGACCAGCGAGATGGTTGGTCTCTATGTCAACGGCGGTACGGTCACCGCTCTGGGAAACCCTTACACACTGTCCGCTGCTCCCATCGCCATCACTGTTGCGCCCAACAATGCTTTCCTTTACGTCAGCACCGTCGGGGGCATTTTTCTCTACACCGTGAATACCTCGACCGGTCTACTCACTTTAGGAAACTCCGGCCAGCCCATCTCGTCCGATCCCGCGACAAACATGCAGGTGGATCCCACCAACACTTGGCTTGTGGAAGGAGTCTCAGCGACCCAAAACCTTTATGCCATTCACATCAACTCCTCCACAGGTTTGCTCGCCTCCACCACCGAGGAAACTGTAGTATTGCCGTCAACCACGTTCCAGCAAGTCGCAATCTCTCCGGACGATACGCTCGTTCTGGCCGCGATGGGCGCTCAGGGCACGGCCCTCATACCCTTCAATCCCAACAACGCCAATCCATTCGGTGCTGTGACAAACATCGGTGTCAAGAATGCTACCGGCGCTGCGCTCTCCGTGGCCTTCGATCCGATTCCAGTGGGTTCCACGGCGCCCCGGCTGTTCTATATCGGCGAGACGGTCGCCACCTCCGGATCGAATACCGGCGGTTTGCGGGCCTTCACCTACAGCGCGAAGCAGGAAATCTCAGGCTCGCCCTACGCGATTGGCGGGCTGGCGCCGTATTCCATCCTGCCGTTCTCAACCGGGGATTACGTGTATGTGGTCAGCCGGCAGACCAGCAGCGGCTCAACCGGCGTCATCGCCGGCTTTTCGATCACCTCAGCGAATAGTGCCTACACTCTTACCGCACTGGGAAGCGTTTTTGCCACGGGGACCAATCCCCAGGCGATTGTCGAAGACAACACGCACGCATTTGTTTTTGCAGTAAACTTCGGTGGCAGCCCTGACCTGAGCGGTTACACGATCAACGCGACCAAGGCGGGGTATCTCGACTCCGTGATCTCCAGCCAAACCGGCACGGATCCCGTTCAGGCTGGGGCCATCGGCGCGCTTCATTGATTCGGAGTCCTGTTGCCGGGCTGCGCATGCTGCTATCCTCAAGTAGATATTCCTGGCTGTGCCCACACGATTGCCAAATCATTCCGTCTCATCTATCCGTCGCAAAGTGGCTGGATTCTCCGGTCTGCTTGCAGCCGGCATTCTCCTCGCCGGCACCGGATGCAACCGGTTACGCCACGTGCAGAATGAGACAGTCTACGTTTCCGCTCGGCAAATGTACCTTCATGATCGTGTTGCAGCCGTATCCAACCGCGTCGGCGAAGTTGTGAACGGGCAACCCCTCGAAGTCCTGGAGCACGGACGCCGGTTCCTCAGGGTGAAGACCGAAAAAAACGAAATCGGCTGGATCGAAGAGCGTGCTGTCATTGACTCCAAGACTTATGACGGCTTTGCGCACCTGGGCACCGAGCATAAGCAGGATCCGGTTGTCGCGACAGGTACGGTACGCGACGACATGTATCTGCACATCAGTCCGGGCCGCAACTCCGATCGCTTTTACCTGCTTCCTGAGAATGACAAAGTTCAACTGCTGGTGCGAGCCTCGGTGCCAAAAGCAGCGCCGGGCGCGCCCGCGGAACCAGTAAAGCATCCGGTGACCGCGCCTGCGACTCCTGCCAAATCCGTTCCGCAGACATCCAAGGCATCTGGAGCCAAGTCCGCAACGCCCACATCCGCTGCTTTGTCCGCCGCGGAACCCTCCGAGCAACCGCAAGCACCCGAAGTTCCGATGGAGGACTGGTGGCTGGTCCGCGACAGCGAAGGCCGCACCGGATGGTTGCTGGGTGGTCGCATCGACGTTGATGTGCCCGACGAGGTTGGGCAATACGCTGAGGGCCAGCGCATTGTCGGAGCCTACGTGCTCACCCACGTCACCGATGCCGAGGCTGACGTCCCCAGTCACCAGGTCCCGGAATACGTCACCGCGTTGAGTCCGCCGAAATCAGGCCTCCCTTTCGATTTCGACCAGATTCGCGTCTTCACATGGAGCCTGAAGCGGCACCGATACGAGACGGCATTCCGCATTCATCCCATTCAGGGATTTCTTCCGGTTCGCGTCTGGACGCAGCCCGGACAAAACGGAACCGAACCGGTATTCAGCTTTCAGATTTCGAGTTTGCCTGATGTCTCGATCGATCCGGCAACGGGAATCACGAAGCCCGTGAATCCGCGCACGATCGTATACGCGATGCGCGACACACAGGTGCGCCGCATTGGTCCCGACATGGCTCCCATCCCCACATCGCATTTGCCGGGAGAAAAACCAAAATCCGGAAAAGCAGCGAAGAAAAAGCACTGATAAGCGGCTTCAGGTAATCGGCGTGGGCCGCCGATCGATAGGTACGCCTGTCGTAATGCCCGCGGTCAACATTGCGCGGTCAGGGATCCTCGTCGATAGGGCAATCCGGCTCATCGCACTCGGCACAATCGAAAACAAAAAAGGAGCGATGGTTCGACCTGCTGGCGTGACCATCGCACGCGAAAGCCCCGTCGCAAATCGCATCCCTGGGCGAAGCTGGTCGGTCAAGCAGCGCATATAGTCATCCGCGCCCTTGCCGTTGAGGTACATGTCCGTTGCGAGAATGGCGCTGTGCAACGCAATCGACATTCCATCGCCGGTGAAGGATGGAATCACCGCTACTTGATCGCCCACGCGCCACACACCATCTGCAGGCCCGCCGAGATGTCCGTATGGAATCGGAGAAATCGCAAGCGGCTTCTGCCAGCAAGGTGAGCCATCGTGCAATCGTTCGCGAAGAGCGGGCACTTCATTCCGGATCGACTGCAGCAATTCAGTCCAGCCGCCGAGGAGGCGTAGCGTGTTTCGCAGCACAACCAGGCTGAGATTGGCCGTTCCACCTTCGATCATCGACAGTCCACCGTAGCCGCCGCGAAACAGAAATAGCTCCATGATGCCGCGAAGGAATTCGGATTGCGCCTTAACAAGCTTCCAGTGCATTTTGAAACCGACGAGGTCAGGCTGCGTCGCTTCACCGCGTTCCCACGCGTTCACGTCATGCTTGCCCGTCGCCAGAAAGACTGTCTTCGTCCGAATCGTCTCCCCGCTCCGGAGGCGTACGGACCAGCCGTCCCTGGTCGCTTCCAGCCTTTCAACGCATGCTCCGCGGCGGACGTTGCATCCGGCCTCGCGCGCCTTGAGCAATAAAGTTTCGTCCAGAGTGTGACGCGACAACGAGAGCGCGGTGAAAGGGAGTCGCGCCTCTACGGCCTTCCTGCCGGAGTGCAGGCGAACATGTTGAATGGCGTGAGCGCCAAGATGAAGCGGCTCAACTTCAGCCTGCCGCAGGTAATGGATCGCTTCGCGACTGAGAAACTCACCGCACACCTTGTGATGGGCTTCTCGCTCCTTTTCGAGAAGCACCACATCACGGCCGGCTGCGGCAAGACGCATGGCGACCATCGAGCCTGCCAAGCCGCCTCCGATCACCAGGTGTTCTATTGAATCTCGCGTCGTCATAGGTGTAGCTTTCTTCGTCCCACACAGAGCCGGGCTGGCGGCCATCTCTCAATCACGACATCAGCCTCACGCAATCCCGCCGCGGCGCACATGCGGCGCCAATCCTCCGCAACAAAGGCGCGCGCGATGGAAACAGGACCATCATGCTGCACAAACGGATGCAGTCCCGCCAGCTTTGAAAAGGCCTTTAAGAGGTGATAGGGGATCGGTGCTCGCGAAAGATCGTTGATGAACCATCCCACGCGCGTATTCTCCTCCATCCATTTCAGAAAGAGAATGATGTCTGCCTCGGCAAGATGATGCGTAAAGAGGGAACTGATCGCGATGTCGATAGGCCTGCGGCTTCTATAGCGGAAAATATCCTGGGCGACCCACTCGATTCGGCTCGTCTTTGAACTTGCTTCGGATGCAATTGCCACGGAATCCGGATTCAGATCGCATCCTGTAAGCTCTACGCGAATTGCACTCTCGTGCGCCCACTTCTCGATTCGCCGCAAAGTGTCGCCATAGCCACTGCCCGCGTCAACGATGTGCACCGGGCCATCGAATCTCTTGGGCGCAAGAGAATCGAGCCACTGAAGGATGGGCCTGTAGCCCAGAAACCAGCGATTCAATTTGCTCAGGTCTTGCAGGCACGCTCGCATCTCCTCGCGGCTGCACGGCTCGTCCATCAGTTCCGTCAGGTCGGCGCGGCGGCTGAAGTCGAGCGTGTCAGGCAGCATGGAAAAGCATGGTCTCCGCGGTTACCCCGGGCCCGAACGACATGGCGCAGCCCTGCTGCCCAGAACGCGCTGCGCGCATGATACTTTGCAATACAAACATTACCGTCGCTGAAGACATATTCCCGAATTGCGCCAGAACCTCGCGCGACGGCCGCAAGGAATCCTCCTGCAGCCCCAATCCTTTTTCGACGGCGTCGAGCACTGTTCTTCCTCCAGGGTGTACCGCCCATAGATCGACATCCAATGGATTCCTGCCCGGCGTGATCCGGCCTCCAACCTCTCGCATGGCCTTCGAAATCTCCGTGGGCACCTGCCCGGAGAGATGCATGTCGAATCCCATTTCGCGAATCTTCCATGTGATGAGGTGACTCGAGTCTGGAATACGCAGGGCAAGGAAACTGTCAATGCCCAGACCCGCAGGATTGGCGCTGACCAGGCAGGCCGCGCAGCCATCGGCAAACAGCAGGAACGATAACATCTGCTCCAGTTCCTGCGTCTCCTGCAAATGCAGGGTGCAAAGCTCCAGGTTCAGGATCAGTACGACAGCCTCCGGTACGGATCGCACGATGTGGTGTGCAGATTTCAGCGCATTGATCGCTGCGTAGCATCCCATGAACCCGATCATGGTTCGTTCCACCGAAGGATTCAATCCGAGATGGTTCACGATGTCGTAGTCCAGCCCCGGTGCATACAGACCGGTACAGGAAGTTACGATCACGTGCGTAACCCGCTCGCGCTCCTCTGCGCTCAAGCCAAGCTTGTTCAAGGCGCACACGGCCAATTGCGGCGCAAACTTCTCAAAGGCCTTCATTCGTCGCGCGGTCCCCGGAAAGCTTCCCGTGGCATACAGGTCTTCAGCATCCCTCCAGATTCCGTTCTCGCTCGCGATCGGCTGCAGAAATGAGTAGCGGTGTTCAATCGCCGACATGCGCACCATGCGGCGAAACAGCGATCGCGCGGTCCCTTCCGGCAACATGCCCTCGGCAAAGGCGATGAACGGACGGTGCACATCGTGCGGTGGAACCGATGTCGCGATCCGATTGATGTAGGCGGTTATCACGGTATACCTCGGGGCGCAAAGTGGGTGCTTTAGACATTCTTAGATTCATCTGGGCTCTGAAGTGTCATCCAAATGTAATGTCAATTTCAGCAGATTATCCGGCCGTCGCAAACCTGTTCAGCCCATAAACATCTTCCGAGTCGAATTACCACTGCACGCCAGGATAGAGGCTCGGCCACCGATATGCGTGGAACTGGTAGGCATTTGGAGTCGTGCCCTGCCAGATTACCTGCGTCGCTTGCGGATTGAGTTCCTGCACGATCGCACCGGACAACGCCGCACTGAAGTTTGCATGAATGTCGCCGTTCGGCAGGAGATCCGCGTTGCCTCCAAAGAAAGAGAAATAGCTTGGAGGAGGCTCATAGTGCGTTACGAGCGTCGCGGTCATGTTCCCTTCGTTCAACTCAAGGACGGGAACAGTTGAATAGCAGGTCGGAGTAGTCGGCGTGAGCGGCTGGCACAGCACTGGACCACTCGGAAACATCCGGTCGTTGCCGTTGTCCATCAATCCCAACCGAAACACGCCGGTTGTGTTCGGTGAAAAGAAGCTCAGCCCATGCTGCGCATAGAACCAGTCTGTAGGATCGGCGCCGCCGATCAGCTTGAAATCGCCGCCCTCACCCAACTTCCACATGACTGCGCCAGACCCGGTGCCGTCGAGGAAATTGATCTTGATTATCCAGTTTTGATGTCGTATCGACAGCAGCAGGTTGTGATCGTCGCTCGAATACACCATGTCGTTCGAGTGCGTCCAGTCTGGGAAATTCATGGGATGACGATTGATATCGAGATGATCGAATGTGTTCCAAACCCAGTCCGGATTTCCGTTCCCATCCACATCGATAATGGCATCGCCAATCACCGACGTCGTCCCTGCGTAACCCGGCAGGTTGGTGTAGCTCTTGTTGTACGCGGCCAACATCACCCAGTGGCCATTGGGCAGCGCAATTACGCTGTGGTGAAAGCTCTTGAACTGGTACACATTCCCCTCTGCATCGCGCAAGCTCGAGGTCGCCAGTTTCTGATTCAACGCGCCCACGGTGATCTCGCGGACCATGTTTCCGGCCAGGTCAACTTCGCGAACGTCGTTCACCAGCCCCAGGGTCCCGTTTACCGTGGTCGAGGAAAGATATGAAATCAGCATCAAGATGTCCCCGTTCGGCAAAAGCTGGATCCCCTGAATCAAGTCGACGGTGGAACCCTGGTAGAGATAGGACCATATGATGTTGCCCTGCAAATCCGTGGCATACGCCTGGATCACGTTTGACGGGATAACCGTATTCCAAATCTCAATTCCGGGCTGAGGCATTCCGCCGCTGGGGGTGGAAACATGCACCGTCGGCGTTGGCGGTGGAGTTCCTGTTGTGCACGTGTGGTCAGCATCGGTGTAAGTGGCGCCGTTGTCGAGCGTGACCCTCGCACGCATGTGATAAAGCGTCTTGCCCATCATGCCGGCAACCAGCACCTTCACCGGGCCGCCGGTTTGACCGCTCGGGACCTCCCACGTGTTCAAACCGTAGTCTGTGGTTTTTCCAAATTCGACCGATACCTTGCCGGAGGAAGGAAGACTAATCGAGTAGGCGGCAACCAGCGGACTGCCCGTCGCGTCAGGGCAAGAAACCTGGGCGCCGGGGATAATTGCTGCGACTGCTGTCGCATAGTTCTGCTGCGGTGAAGAAGCGAGCGCCGCTGTAACCGAAATATTCTCGGTCTGAGTGATCACCGCCGGTGCGGTGTAGTTGCCTGCGGTGTCCACCTGGCCTGTCGCCGGTTTTCCGCCAACCACACTGTTTACCAGCCACTCAATCTGGCCTCCCCCGGCGGCTGTTGCGGTGAACTGGAACTTCTGCCCCGGCGAGAGCGCGACATACGTCGGTGAAATCGTTACCGACCCGCTCTGAGAGGGTGTACCGGGTCCGTTGGGCACAACTGCATTTGGGTTGACGAAGTATCCGCAGCCCGAAAAGAAAGTCGAAAGGCCAACGAGGAAGAGGTGCGCGCTGCGAATCTCAACCCAGCGCGCGCCGCACCGCAAACGCCCGATCCGATTGCGCGAGGGACTGGGGCCGACCTCAGGGGAAGTGCTCATCAGCCAATCTCAACCTCAACGTGCGGGGATTCTTGGGCAAGAAACGACGGGAAACCAGCGCTGAAGCTATTGACGGGACAGGGCAGGGAGAAGGGTGCTCGGGAGGAACACTTTTTCTCGACAGATCAGATAGACTTTGTTGTCGATGCGGGACTTATTTCACCCTCGCTTGCGCAATTCGTGCTCGACAACGCGCATCATCTCCGATTCCGGAGCCGGTTTGCCGGTCCAGATTTCGAACTGACGCGCACCCTGCTGCACGAACATCTCCAGCCCGCTGATCACCGGGATGCCGCGCGACTTCGCAAGCTTCAGAAGCGGTGTTTCGAGCGGGCTGTACACCATGTCGAAGACGAGACTCGCGTTCAACTCGTTCTCCGCGATGGGGAGGGCCTGTTTTGCCCCCGTCATCCCACAAGGTGTGGCATTGATCATAACGTCAAAGCGCTGCTTAGCCAGCAACTCGTGCTTCAAAGACTTGGCTTTTGCCTGGCGCGCCAGAGTCACTGCGTGTTCATGCGTTCGATTGACCACCAGCACTTCCGCGCCCTGCTCAACCAGCCCGAACACGGCCGCCCGTGCGGCACCTCCGGCTCCAAGCACAACCACGCGTGCGCCCTTGAGCCTCAGGCGGCGCTCCATGGGCCGGACGACCCCGGCGACATCCGTGTTAAAGCCATATAGCTTTCCATCGGCTCCCATTCGGAGCGTGTTGCAGGCGCCGATGCGCGCCGTGAGCGGATCCATATTGGCAAGATGCGGCACAACTTCGGTCTTGAATGGCATGGTGACCGCGCAGCCTGCCAGGGGAAGTTCCAGCGCGAGGGTCAGAAGGTCCTGCACTGACTTCGTCTTCAACGGAAGCAGGACGGCATTCACAATCTCCCGCCGAAAGGCCGCGTTTTGCAGCAGCGGCGAAAGCGAGTGGGCGATGGGATTTCCCGCGACGCCAAAGATGCGGGTTGCTTGGTCAAGGTGCTCCAAACGATAGACATCGCGCAGTGTCTCGGCTTTCACCTGTCCGGGCGCTGTCTCTGCGCCGTCGCAACAGGAGGCGAAGGTGAATGCTGCACCGGCCCTCGGTCCAAGGACTCGGCTCACAAGGCCCTCTTCCCCCATCGCGATACCCACAACATGGGCGCCCAGCGAGCGATCCTCGATCAGCCGCAACACCGCGAGATTGTCGGCGAGGGTTCGGGCAGTCGACACCACTTTCACGAAATCCGGTTTGAAAGCCTCAATACGATCCGCCGCCTGTTCAAGACCCTTGGTGCGGCTAAAGTCATGAAAACTTATCAGTAAGGCCGCGCCGGCAGTCCTCAGTTTGCTTACCTGGGCTGCTTTCGCTTCTTCCGCCGATTCCACTTCCAAATCAACAATCTGACACCCAGCCTGCGCGGCCTTGGTGAGGATTTCGAGCTGCGCCGAAAGCGGCCCGTCAAAACCTCCGCCGTGGGACTTGCGGCGACACGTGGCAATCACCGTTACATCCTTATGCTCGCCAAGAAACTGCTTCAGGTAAGTCAACGCATTGGCAGGCTTTGAAAGGGAATCAAGCCTTAACTCGATGAATTTAAAATCTTTGGTCACTGACTCAGCTCGGTCGAGCAATTCCGCTGGCGAACTCCCCTGAATAGCTACGCACAGCTTGCCGAGCCGCAGGCGTGGCGGGGCAGCAGCGGGGGGGGCGGGGGACGATATGGCGAGGGCGTGCGGCATTTTCGTTCAATTGACGCATCTTAGATGGCTTGAGTTTCGTATGCAACAGCAAGATAAGCCCTTTCGTAACTTTCTCCGCCAAAACTGGCCGAGGGAACTGCACAGTTTTAGTTGATTTTCGAGGCTTTTACTCCTCGCGAAGGGTCTTTGCGGGGTCGATTCTGGCTATTTTCAGGGCTGGAACTGTCACCGCCAAAAGCGTGACCGCTGCCAACGTGCCCACTACGGAGAGGATGCTGGGGAGATCGAACGCCCCGACTCCATAGAGCAGACTTCGCATCGCGCGCAGAGAGCCGACGCAGAGCCCCAGGCCAACAATCAGCCCAGCCGCCGACGCTCGCACTCCAGAGCTCGAGACATGAGCCATTGCCTGCCGGATGGTGGCGCCAAGAGCGATACGGATGCCGATTTCCCGAGCCCTTTGCGTCACGAGGTTCGCAACCAGGCCGAAGATGCCGACCGCGCTTAGCAGCAGAGCCAACCCGGCCATGGTAGTCAACAGGGCAACTTCGACACGCTGCTCTGAAAGAGCCTCGGCCTGAAGATCGCTCATGCGATAGAAGCCAGAGAAGGGTAGCGCCGGATCGACCGCCGCAAGCGCTTTTTGCATTTGCTCGGTTAGTCCTTCCACTGGTCCTGCGGTGCGGACCACCCAACTGGGCTGAAACCAGACATGAACGCCGAGCATCCCAGTGCCGACCTGCGCTGCCGGGAAGTAAATGGTCTCTTCACTTTGCAAGGGCGCGATGGGGTTGAGGCCTGAAGTGAGCTGTACATCGGAGACCACGCCGACAATTGTTATGCCTTTGTCGACAGTGAGGCCCACGGGGTTGAGACCGGGGTAGAACTTGCGCGCAAATGTGGCGTTGATGATGGCGACTGGCTGAGCTTTTGGTCCATCGGAGGCAGTGAAGGTCCGGCCCGCAATCAACTTCATCTCGAGCGCTTCAAAGAAACCTGGTGTTGCGTACAGCGTGTCGGAACCAATCATTTTTTCGGCACGTGGGCCATCGTGCAGCATTTCGCCGCCGTTCAGGGCACGTTCGAAGGGCAGGCTCAGCCCAACGCCGGCCGCGCGCACGCCGGGAATGCGCTGCATCGCCGCAACACTGTCGCTCATCAGCCGCTGGAACGCTGCCGGATCCTGATAGCGCGCATCATCGAGTGAGGCCTTGGCAGTCATCACGCCTTGGGGATTGAATCCCGGGGGCAGCGTCTCAAGATGGATGAGGGAGCGAATCAGCAGGCCCGAACCCGCAAGCAGAACCACCGTAAGCGCCACCTCCCCGGCAATGAGCGCCTGGCGCAGCCTAATCGAATGGCCTGACGAGGTTCCCCGGCTCGTCATTGAAGAACGAAGATCAACGCGACTCGTGGCGAGGGCCGGCAGCATGCCGAAGAGCACGCTGGTCAGTAGGGAAACCGCCATGGTGAAGGCAAGTACCGGCCCATCCAGCGGTACGCTGGCGACCGGCAGAAAGCCCTCAGGCAGCAAGGAGAGCAGACCACGCAAGGCGGCGAACCCAACCCCAATTCCAGCCGCGCCTCCAAGGCAGGCGAGGAGCAGATTCTCGAGCCAGAGCTGTTTCTGAATCTGCCAGCGGTTAGCGCCGAGCGCCATCCGCGTTGCGATTTCAGGAAGCCGCCGCGACATCCGAACCAGTGTGAGGCCGGCGAGATTGGCGCAGGCGATCAGCAGGATGAATCCCGCTGAAAGCATGAGAGCGATTGCGCGCGGCCGCAACTCGGCGGTCATTCCTCGCTGAAGAGGGACTGTATAGTAGACGATTTTGGTCCCAGGATTCTTGCTTTCGATCTGCGATATCCGATAGGCCCAGGCGCGATTGATCTCGGCATCGGCCTGCTGCCAGGTCGCGCCGTCTCTCAGGCGGAATATGGCTTCGTAGTTGGTGCCTTGGCCTTCGCCGGCAGGACTGGGCTGTAGCGCGGTATAGAGGTCGGCATTCAGCGGTGTGACTTGCCCCTGCGGCAGGATGCCGATCACGGTGTAGGGTTCGCCCTTGAGATGGATCACCTGTCCGATGAGGTCGGGAGCTGCGCCGAAGGCAGTGTGCCACAGGTTGTAGCTGAGGATGGCAGCCTTCGGTCCGCTGGGGCGATCTTCTTCTTCATTAAAGTTGCGGCCAAGAGCCGGGCGAATGCCCAGGACATCGAAGTAGTGTGCAGAGACGCGGCCGTCGTGGACGTAGTCGATTCGGTGGCCGGCTTCCAGGTTCGCTCCCGCAGCCAGCGAAGAAGAGACGGCCGAGATCACCGAGGGCACGTTGTCGCGCAGATGCTCCCATTGCGTGCCGTCAATCCAGCGCAGTCCATCGGAGGCGCCCGGTCCCTGTTCCCGCTCGAAGAGAGTCCCGATGCGACCTGGCCGCGGGTAGGGCAGACTCTTCAGCATCAACGCGTTCACAACCGAGAAGATGGCGGTGTTGGCTCCGATTGACATCGCGAGCGTAATCACAACCGTGATCGTGAAAGCCGGGTTGCGAAGTAGTTGCCGCACTGCGAAGCGAAGATTCCGACCGAATGAGCTCATTGACTAGCCTCCGATAGGGAAGATCCATTGGACCAAACAAATATGAAAGGCATTCTGATCGCCAAACTTATGTTCGTACAACTCAAATGAATTGAGTGTGAAGCATCGGGAGCCGATGCAGCCCGACGTTGCCGAATTGTCCATTTCTGAACAGAGAGCGGCCGATGGAGTGGGGGAAAGATCTCGGCCTTCGTTGTCGACCGGGAAGTAACTGAAGGTTGGTCCACAAACCAACCGGAACGCTTGAGCATGTCGTATTCCTGAGCGATTTATGGGTAGTGTCCTAATTTCGATTTCCAGTGCGATGAACCGATTCTTGATTGGCGATAAACCCAAATAGTAAGATTTCAAGCGATTTCAGTTGTCAGTCTGATGATCACCAGTATCCACACCCCAATTTATTCCGACGATGCCCCCACAACGCGCGCATTCCTTGGCGACGTCCTCGGCTGGCCATACGTCGAGGATGCTTCTACGATGGTAAGACGTACGAATCGCCGCGGCACCATCTGATCTCCCTGATGTGCGACGACATCTCACACACGGTCGCTGAACTGAAGGGCAAAGGAGCGGAGTTCCGTGGCGAAGTTCGGGATCACGGGTACGGACTTGTGGTCATGATGGCCGTACCTGGCGCGGACGACATCATGCTTTACGAGCCCAAGCATCCGCTGGGCGTATAGCCTTTGACCGATTGAAAGGGCATCCAACCCTGACCCGCAAGCTTTCGAGTGCGGCCCGCCGGCCTGTCAAAACCATGGTCATTTTCTCTGTGGTAAGCGGAACCGACGATAATCTGGAGCACATAATCGCCCGCTACGTTTGGGTAGTGAGGAGGAAATGCGTCACATGGAATCCCAAAGTACGACTAAGGTCAATTGGCCGCGCGTGTTGGGGTGCGGAACACTAGCCGGAATTGTCTGGATTGTACTCGGCTCGATCGTTACCGCCCTGCTTGGGCGCGATTTTGCTGCGCTGCCGCATAACCGCCTGGGTGCACCCACGCCTGGATTTCTTATCCTAAATGTGGTGCTTGATCTGCTTGAGGGCCTCTCGATTCTTTGGCTGTATGCCTCGATTCGTCCGGCCTATCGTCCCGGCGCGAGAACCGCGTTGATTGCGGCCTCCGCGTGGTGGTTTATCGTGAGCCTTGGAGACGTTACATGGTGTTCATTCGGCCTCTTTCCACCGCGGACCCTGATTCCATTGATGCTCGGAACCTTGCCAGCGATCCTCATCGCCGCACTCATTGGTGCCAAATTCTACAAGGACTGATTGTGACCAGACGGCTGATGGGGAAGTAACTCAAAAATGGGGTTATTTCCTGTTTGCCCACTATCCAACCGGAGCCCCAAAAAGCTCAACTTGATACGCTGATTGTGATGCACGTGGGCCGTCACCTATGTTGATTACCAAGAAGCACAAGAGCAGCAAAAAAGACGACAGCAAGGCTGATGCGAATCGACGAATACGGCGCACGGACTTCGACTCCGGCGGCAAAACCATTTCTGCTGGGAAGCGGCACGATCAGACGGCATGTCCGATCTGTCTTGCACGAATCCAGAAGACCGCCTCAGGAACTAGGCGAAGGCGTTCTTGTTCTCAATGCGGGGCCACTTTGAATACTCAACTGGTCTGCGAGAGTTGCGGAACAAAACGCGTTTGGCAGGGCAAACTTGGAGCGGCTTGCGTTGGTTGCGGAGCGAAAATCCGTCAAAGGGAAGAGTAGCCCACCACCCGCCAACAAATCGTGTTCAAGGGTCAGTTATTCGAAGGGTGCCAACTCGAAACTTGCCTCTGATGCGTACTTCCGAAGTGCGGCGATGAATCCGGCCTGATCGCTCGGTTCGATGTAGATTCTGTCGTAGTCTTCGATTCGATGTCCCACGCTAATGCTGAACGTTCCGGACGTATTCCCAAGCCACCCGACTCGCGTGATTTCCTTCCACGGAATTTCTTTCCGTTGCCAGAGTTTCCGAAGAAGAAGACATCGGGGACTCGACTCCCAGTAGATAGACCGATACGTGATGATTGCTGCAGCGCAACCCAAGACAAAGAGAGCAATGCTGGCGCCAGTCAGGCGGTTGGGATGACTCAGAAGCTGCATCGCAAGCAAAAGGCCGCAAGCGGCAACGGCGAGCACACTTCCTCTTCCGATTTTCGGTCGGAATTTCACGGTGACCTAAAGATAGCGCAGCAGCAGAGAATTGCAAGCGGGCCAATCACCGGCTAACCGGACATAACCAATTGATCAACACCGGCGGCCAAGCATTGCCGCTCGAACTTACAATCGGCATCGACCCGCACGATAGCTAATACCCAACTTTCGCCTTGAACTCTCGTGCCCGGTCGCGGGCGACGGTCAACTCAGTTTCTTTGCCGTCCTTGAGGCGAAGATTCAATGCGCCCCCGGTGAGCAGGGCGACCTCTTTCACCCAGCTGAGATTTACGATCGTTCCGCGATGAATCCGGGCAAACTGCCTGGGATTGAGTTTGTCTTCCAACTCCGTAATCGTGTGATCCACACAGAAGACCTTGCCTTCAGAGACGGCAAAGGTCAGCTTGTCTTCGGCGTAGAAATGGGTCACACGGACGAGGTCGAGGAACCAGAGCCGATCTCCGAGACGAGAAGCGATGCGGTCAGGATATTCCGGCTTAGTCTCGCGTAAGGAGTTCGCGAGTTGCTGGAAAAGCTTCTGGAAGTCAGGCTGCGCAACCGGCGAACTTCGCAAGCGTTCAACCTTGTTGAGAGCGCGTTCAAGGGATTCCGGCTCGACGGGTTTCAATAGATAGTCCACTGAGTTCACAGCGAACGCGCGCAGCGCGTACTGATTGTAGGCGGTGGTGAAGATGACGATGGGCTGGCTGGGCAAGCGCGCCAGCACCTCGAATCCATTGAGACGCGGCATCTCGATATCGAGAAAACACACATCGGGAGGATCGGTGGACAGGGCAGTCACAGCTTCCTCGGGTTCGGTGGCGCTCCCGATTACCTGCACGCGGTCAGTTTGCTCCAGCAACCGGCGCAGCCGCTCAAGGGCCGGCGGTTCGTCGTCCACCAGGTAGGCGCGCAGTTTCATACGTGTGGTAACACCATCTCGACTACAGATTGGCCGTCTCGACGGAAAACATTCAGGTGTGCCTTGTCTCCGAACAGCGCATCGAGTCGCTCCACGAGACTATCGAGTCCGTGACCTGCGGGAATCGCGGTCATGTCGAATCCTGGCCCGGTATCGCGAACCTCGATTCTCAGGTCTCCGTTTTGCTCAGACGCTGCCACCAGAATCTCTCCACCGCCGCGCTGTGGGGTCACTCCGTATTTCACGGCGTTCTCAACCAGCGTCTGCACGGACATGGGAGGAACCTTGGCGCTGCGCAGATCGTCGGAAACCTCAGTCGAAGCTCGCAGCTTGTCTCCAAATCGTGATTTCTCGATTTCAAGATAACTCTCGACCATGGCCAGCTCTTCGTGCAAGGGAATCAAGGTTTGATTGCTGTTGTCGAGTGAAGCTCGCAAGAGCGCTGCCAGCTTGCCCACAATTTGTTCCGCCTTTGCGGGGTTCACGGCGATCGCTGAACTGATCGAGTTCAAAGTATTGAAGAGGAAATGCGGATGGATGCGCGATTCGAGCGAGCTCAGCCGGGCTTCTGCGGCCAGCTTCTGTGCTCGCTCTTCGGCTACTTCTTTCTCGTGAAGCTTTTCCTCTGTGGCCCGCAAGCGTTCGCGCAACATCGCGTGAACCAGCGCGCCCAGCCCAAATACTGCAGACAACGGAAGGCTGACACGCAAAGTGTCAAAGTAAACAGGCCAAAACTGGCGCGGAGCAAGCACACCAAACGCCATCAACAAGGTTTGAGCAACTAGACAACCTACTGGGACGAAGACCAGGATGCAAAGAAACAGGGTGGGCATCAGGGGAATCTTGCGGGCTTGCACTCTCGCCGCAATGGCGTTGATTCCCAAAAAGCCAAGAAGTCCTGTGAGGTTTGCGAAGAGCAGTGAATATCCCAACTCATAGAGGAGATCGCGCCCGCTCGTGACCTGGTTTCCAATGATGCGCACGAAAACGACAATCGCAACCGCGACATTGATCCAAAGCAGAGAGAAAAGCCAATTGCCCTTTGTCGTACGCATCGGGATGCCTCGTTCGGTGTCGCCACTCTACTTTGCGTCAACGGGTTCAAAGGTGCCACTGCGAAAGATATTGAGCACCTGCGGTGTGTCCTGGCCGGGCAGCTTCATCTCCCCTACCACGCTCTCATTGATTGTGCTGTACTCAATCTGCCGGGTTTCAAGGGATACCCAAATCTCTCCCCAATAGTCGCTGCGTCCGTTCAAGGTCATTCCTCCGGTCGCAATCTGGACGGGATTGAAGAACGCCTGGTACTTGATCAGAGCGCACTCCTGGCCATTTCTTTGCGAACGGCCGATCCACTCCAGCACGACATTATGGTTGCGGAACGTACCCACGTCCGGTATGTTCACATCCTGGTTGGAGAGTATCTGGTAGGGCTCGTTGAGCTTCAGTTGATCGAAGTGGCTCTGGCCAAACATCTCGATCATGCCCGTATCCCAAACCAGATTACGCTGCATGACCGCGGTGGGTGGGAATCCTTTGAAGAAGTCCGGCGTCATAGTGCTCGCCATGTCGTTGCGATAGCGAAATCCCTCCATGAAGTCGCTCTTCTGCGGCGTATCGAACGGCGCGGTGGCCCCAACAGCGTTCGCCAGGGTCACGTTCTTCCACATCACCTCTCCTCCCGGCAGTCCGCGTGTGTACTCCCCGGTGACGCGCTGACGGTACACCAATTCGCCCCTGGTGTTCGCGGTGTTGTAGTCCACGACAAATCTGTAGTTTCGAGGACCGCTGTCCTTCACGGTTGTTCCCTGGGGCAGGTTCCACGACTGTGCAGGCTTCGATTGACCGGGCAAGCCGATAGCCGACCATACAGCCAGTCCCGCAATTAACAAGGAGGTTCTCATTTGCATTCGCATGGGTGTTACCTCTCAGCCGGAATCTTCCGCCGCCGAGCGCGTCGAGTCATCTTGTTTGCGACGAATCCGCAGGATTCCCGACTACTGGCCGTTTGAAGCAGACGAATCGCGATTCTGAATGCCAATTCCGTGTGGTGGTCTAGTCGGCGGGGACCACTGGTGATTGCGAGCCGGTTCGATGCATGCGGAAAGAATCTTCCAAAGCATACGATTCATTGCGTATAGTGCGAGCAGCGGTTTCCCTGCATACAAGAGGTCCAGCAATGGCACGGCGTTTTCGTTGCTTCGTCCTATCCATGGCAGTTTGTGGATTTGGCATTCTGTCTCCCGCACAGCCTGCTGCGGCGCCCAGCGAGCGGGTTCACCTTGGCGACAGCGTGGTTGCGCTGAATGGTCCATGGAAGTTCACAATCGGCGATTCGCCAGTTGATCCGGCAACCGGTAAGCCTTTTTGGGCAGAGCCGGGCTTTGACGACTCGCGCTGGGAGACCGTCGACCTCACGCCGAAGAGTGGAGCGGTCGACCCAATATCAGGATTGTCAGACTTTGTTCCTGGGTGGACCGCAAAAGGTCACCCCGGCTACTGGGGATATGCGTGGTATCGGATTCACGTAAGCCTGGAGACCAAGCCGGGAGCCGAGTTGGCTCTTGCCGGTCCATCGGATGTGGACGACGCATACCAGGCCTTTGACAACGGATCACTCGTGGGCAGCTTCGGCAACTTTTCGGGAGCCACGCCGGTGATTTACTTCACGCAGCCCGTCATGTTCAAGCTGCCGGTTAGCCCGAATGACGGCGCTGGCGGTTCCGAGCGGGTGATCGCCTTCCGCATATGGATGGAACCAAATACCCTGCAGCAAAGTGACCTTACGGGAGGCTTCCATACCGCGCCGTTGCTCGGCGAAATGGGAGCGGTGACCGCGCGCCACCAGATGCGTTGGCTTGAACTGATCCGCTCCTATCTCCTGACGCCTTTCCTCGCTTTTGGCTTTGGCCTGCTGGGAGTGGTTGCCTGCAGCCTGATGCTCTTTGACCGCTCCGACCGCGCTTATCTCTGGATCGGCCTTGTCCTGCTGACTTCCTCGGCCTTCTACGCATCTGTCGCGGTCGGCACCTTTACCCAGTGGACAGGCGCCATGGCAAACACCCTCCTCCAGGACGTGATCCTTGTGCCGTTGACTTACACCGGGTGGGTCATGGTGTGGCGGGTCTGGTTTCGCCTCCGAAGGCCGACGTGGATGCCGGCCTTGCTGGCCGCGCTGGTCCTCCTGCTGATGGTATCGAACGCGCTGGGAGACAACATCTTCTACAACATCGTCTCGCAGCCGGTGAGCCATGCCTTCCATCTCATCGCCCTTGCAGTTCGAATTTCGCTCGCCCTCCTTATGATCGTGAATGTGGTTCTTGGGATTCGTGAGCAGGGCTTTGAAGGCTGGATCGTTCTTCCAGCCACGTTTTTTGCGGCTCTGGGAGGGTTCCGGACAGAGTTCGGCTATTTGAACATCCCATTGAGTTGGTCAGTTTTGGGCACAAGCGTCTCCCTCAACTTCCTGGCCAACCTGCTGCTGGTGGCTTCGGTCTCTGTGCTTCTGCTGCGGCGACTACTGGTGAGCATGAAGACGCAGCGCCAGATGGCGCTCGACGTTCGACAGGCGCAGGAGGTGCAGCAGGTGATTCTGCCTGAGGGCCGGACAACCTTGCCGGGCCTGGTGATCGAAAGCGAGTATCGCCCCGCGCGTGAAGTGGGTGGCGACTTTTTTCAGATCATTCCGCACTCGACTGACGGCAGTTTGCTGATCGTGGCCGGGGACGTGACGGGCAAGGGTCTCAAGGCTGGAATGCTGGTGGCCCTGCTGGTCGGAGCGATCCGCAGCACCGCGGAGCTGAATGCCCAGCCGGAGTTTGTGCTACGTGCTTTGAACCGCCGCTTGATGGGCCGCGGGGACGCGCAGGCCACTTGCCTGGCACTGCGGATTGATGCGGATGGACATGCGACGCTGGCAAACGCCGGGCATATGCCGCCTTACCTGAATGGGCACCTGGTGGCCGTGGAAGGCACATTGCCGCTGGGAATGAAAGACGGCGCGGAGATTTCCGTAATGCGCTTCGATCTGAAAGAACGCGATCGCCTCGTTCTGCTCTCTGACGGCGTTGCGGAGGCGACGGACGCCGACGGCCATCTCTTCGGCTTTGAGCGCGTCGAGGAGCTGTTGCGCACCGCCGGCAGCGCTTCTGAGGTTGCCGTTGCAGCACAGCGATTTGGCCAGGCCGATGACATTAGCGTTATCTCCGTGACCAGGACAGCGCCTGTTATGGAAGCCGCTTTGGCTTAAGCGATCCCGCGGAATCCGATCCGCGATCTTCGGCCATTTTTGTCTGATCGTCCCATGGTGCGGCGCGGCGGCGGCAGCAGTGCGATACCGTTCGTGGCTTGATGTGGCAACCTAGACACTGGAGGGTTGTTCCGATCATGCCTGTTGAAACTGTCGCTGCCGCTCAAGTCACCAAGGATGTTCATGCCTGGGAGGCGGGCGGAGCCTCATCTCCAGAGGCGCTTGCTGCCTGGGTCAGCGCGCGGATTGCGGCACATGAGGCCGCACTCGCTGCATTGCTCGCGGTTGAAGTCCCACGGACCGTGGACAACACGCTCCGGCTCTACGATGCGGCCATCGAGCATCTGGCGCTCGCGGGAGCGCAGGCGGGCGTGCTGAACTCTGTTGCCGCCGACAAGGCCGTTCGCGACCAGGCGCAGATGGAAGCACAGCGGGTGGCGATGACGGGCAGCGCGTTGAGCCTGAATCGCGGCGTGTATGACGCGCTTGTAGCGATGGACCTGACGGGTGCGAGCCCGGCGACGCGTCACTTTGTGGAGCGCACGCTGCTGGGCTATCGGCTTGCCGGCGTCGACAAGGATAAGGAGACGCGCGATCGGATACAGGCGCTGCACGAAAAGGCGACCATGGCTTCGCTTGAATTCAGCCGCAATATCCAGGAAGGCGCGAAGACCATTGTCGCAACGCAGGCGGAACTCGATGGGCTGCCGCCGGATTACCTTGGCCGTCATCAGCCCGATGCGAGCGGGCAAATTACGCTGTCAACGGATCAGCCGGACATGCAGCCGGTGATGACGTTTGCATCGAATGGCGATCTGCGTGAGCGGATGTTTCTCGCGTACAACACGCGCGCCTATCCAGCGAACAAGCAGATATTGCTCGATCTGTTGTCGACTCGGCAGGAGATTGCATCGGTGCTGGGCTTTCGTAGCTGGGCCGATCTGGCAACGGCAGACCAGATGATGGGCTCGGCCGCAAACGTGCGCACGTTTCTGGCGAAGCTGGAGCAGGCAAGCCGCGATGGGGCGGTCCGTGAGTTCGAGCAGGTCATGGAATTTATACGGACCCAACAACCGGATTTGAAGGCAATCGATATCACGAGCCGCGGATACTGGTACGAGCAGTTCCGGCGGGCCGCATTCGATTTCGATTCGCAGTCCGTGCGTCCGTACTTCCCTTACAAGCAAGTGGAAGCGGGCGTTCTTCAGACCGCGGCGAAGTTGTTCAAGATTGAATTCCGCCGATCGACGGCGCCGGCGTGGGATCCGGCGGTGAGTGTGTTTGATGTGCTTGAAGAGGGCATCCAGGTCGGGCGTTTCTATCTCGACATGCACCCGCGCGAAGGGAAGGACAAGTGGTTTTCCGCGGCGCCGATCGTGGCTGGTGTTCGCGGACGCTACATGCCGGAGGCCGCGTTGATCTGCAACTTCCCTGCTGGAGACGAGGACGATCCTGGGCTCCTGCAATACAGCGATGTCGTGACTTTCTTCCACGAGTTTGGGCATTTGATGCACGCGATTCTCGGGGGACAGACGGAGTGGGCGGGCGTTTCAGGATTTGCGACTGAGGGTGATTTTATTGAAGTGCCGTCGCAAATGCTGGAAGAATTCTTCCGCGATGAAAAGCTGCTGCAGAACTTCGCGAAGCACTACGAGACGGGCGAGGTCCTTCCCGCGGAGACGATTCGCAAAATGAAAACGGCGGGTGCGTTTGGCCGCGCCGACTGGACACGCACGCAGCTCTATTACACGACCCTTTCGCTCGATCTGCACGATCAGGACCCGGCGCAGATTGACTTCGACGAGATTACGAAGCGGCTGTACACATCGCTGGTGCCGTGGACGTGGCTCGACGGCAATCGTATGTACGCGAGCTTTGGGCACCTCACCGGCTATTCATCCAACTACTACACATACGCGTTCGACAAAGTGATCGCGCTGGACTTCTTTGGGCAGTTCGATCCCGCCGATCCGCTGGGATGCGATGCGGGGGCGCGCTATCGCAAGCTGGTGCTCGAGCAGGGCGGGTCAAAGCCAGGGCGCCAGATGGTGCGCGATTTTCTGGGTCGGGACGAAGAATTCGCTGCGTTTTCGAAGTGGTTGAACGAAGAGTTTGAAGAGCAGTCAGTGGGCACATAGGAACTTCTGCCTGTTGGGAGTTTCGCTGCGTGGATAGCACATTGCGCAGGTGAACATCGGTCGCATTCTTGCGAAACTGGACGATCGGCCGTGCCCGGCGCTGTGATTGCGTCGACACACTGTGTCTGCTGTGCCTGAAGCCTCTACCAAAGCGTTTGAATTTGGATTCCGCTGGGCTTCTGACCGCCAGATTTCGGCATCTAAGCCTGTATGCCGGAAAAGGGCTGCGCGATGAAGGACGCAGGACGCGCGACTTCGCGCCCGAAGCGATGTCAGCTTTCGTGAACTTCAGATTGCATCAGGCGGGTAAACCAGAGTAATTCCCGGAAGATCGGCGTCGTTTGGAGCTGAAAGAACGCGATGTCGAGATTCTGCGAAGACTGTGATCAAGCGGCCCCCGTAATACAGATTAAAGAGAAACTTAGAGGAACAATGACCGTGACTTTATCTGATTTTCGTCGCATTGCTCTCAGCTTTGAGGGTGCAGAAGAGGGTTCGCACATGGGAGCGGCGGATTTTCGCGTAGGTGGACGGATCTTTGCGACGCTCGCCGCGGAAAGGCTCGGGTATGGCAATCTGATGCTGAACCCGGAGCAGCAGGCCGCGTTTATCGCCGAGCAGCCCGAGGTCTTTCTTCCGGTGGCTGGCACGTGGGGACGCAATGGCGCTACCCATGTGCGTCTTGCCGCAGTCAGCGAGGATATTCTTGCCGGGGCGTTGCGCTGCGCCTGGAAACTCCGCATCGAGAAAAATCAGAATGCCCGCCTGGGTGCGTTGAATGCGGCCAAAAGGCGTAGTGCGGCCACCACCAAGAGTCCGGAAGTCATCCTGATGGACAAACGCCGCAAAGCCGAGATCCGCGCTCGACTCACGACGCCCGAGATGCTGGAGAGCGTAAAGAACCGTTACGGACTGAACGACTGAGCCAGCGTTTCCCGCTGCAGATCGCCAGGGCAGGATGGCCGCCTTTTCTGACATTGGCTGGAAACCTGCAGGTGCGTTGCATCCACGACGGGACTACCCGAGCAAATCCCATATAAGCCTTGAGCCACGCGCCGTTCACGCGTGGCCTGCGCGCGCCCGCTTGCACGCGGGACCCTTTGCGATTGAGAATGGCCTGCGAGATTACTTCCATTCAGCCAGGGCAGCCGAAGTCGGTGTACGTAATCGAAAGGTCCTTGCCATGACGCTCACAGTGCGCTCTGCGTTTCTCGCTATTTTCCTTGTGTTGGTTGCCGCTCCGGTTTCGCCGCAATCGGAGCGCAAGACCACAGCCGGCGCTGGTCCTGGCGGATTGCCGCAGGTTACGTTCCTCGCGCATCGCCTTGGAACGGATCACGCGGAGGGCGTGACCACGCTGGATATGAATGGAGATGGCTATCCCGATATTCTCAGCGGCGCGTACTGGTACGAGAATCCCGGCCCCAACGGCGGTGAATGGAAGCGGCATCAATATCGCGAGGCCGGCACACTCGGCGAGTTTGTCGCCGATTGCGGCGAGTGGACCATCGATGTGAATCACGATGGAGCGCCTGATGTGGTGACAGCGGGATGGCAGACGAACGGCATCTGGTGGTACGAAAATCCGAAGCAGCCCGGCGTGATGTGGAAGAAACATTTCATTACCGACAGCTACGACACCGAGGGCGGTGTCATGGCCGACATCAACGGCGATGGTGTTCCGGATCTCGTCTTTGCTCACTACAACCATTCCGGAATCATCTGGATTGATTTCTCCGGGCCCGAACCGAAAGTGCATCATGCGGGCGGCCCGGAGCAGGATGGGCACGGTGTGGGTGTTGCCGATATCGATGGCGACGGCCTTGCCGACATACTCACGCCCAATGGATGGCTCAAGCAGGTCGATGCCAACAAGAATGACTGGGAGTGGCATCCCGACTGGCAGATGGGGGATGCGGGATTCCCGATCATTGGATACGACGTGAACAACGACGGCAAGATGGACGTGATCTACGGGCAGGGGCACAGCTACGGCCTCTACTGGCTCGAGCAAATTGGCGAGGGCGACAATCGCCATTGGGTGCGGCGTGCGATCGATGAATCCTTCTCGCAGGTGCATGCGCTCAAACTGGTAGACATTGATGGCGACGGCGAGCCGGAATTGCTGGCGGGGAAACGGTATCGCGGGCACAACGGGAGCGATCCAGGATCCTACGACCCGTTGGTTATTTACTACTACAAAATCGATCGCAAGACTGGGATTTTCAGCCGTTTTCCCGTCAGCGTGAATGGGACTGCCGGGGCCGGAACGCAATTTGTGACCGAGGACATAGATAAGGACGGCGACATCGATATTGTGGTGGCCGGAAAGACCGGTGTGCACTTCTTCGAGAATCTCCAGATCAACAAAGTTCCGAATGAGCAGCGGGAAAAGGAAATCCTTTTGGACAAGAACTGGCCATTCCCGGGCGAGGGACCCGAGGTGAAACAGGAAGAAGCACCCAAGCCGCCGAACCAATAATCCGCGGCACGTCAATGGTTTAGATTGGGGTGAGTTCGCGAATTGCACCAGTTTTGGTTCAATATGGGAGCCTGGAGCTGGCATTGTCCGGGTTTGGAATCGAGATTTCCACAGATAAATGAGCACATCTCGATAAATTTCTGCGGGGGGAGCAACGTTTTGATCTTTTCCGCATCTGACTTAGTAATTAGCAGAGGCTTCCTCGAATTTGGCCCTTCCAAGAAAGGTTTCTACTCCCTTTTGAGGGTCTGATCTAGACCCCCTTCTCTCGACCCCTTCAGGACCTCCCTCCCAATAAAATGCCTCTCGAGCGGGCCCACCGGAAGGTGGGCCCATTCGCTCTTTACTAAAGCGATTGGCCCCCCGCTACAATCGATTTGTGAAGCGGTCTCTGTCTCCCACACCCGTCAAATCCGATCCAGATCTGCAGCCCATCGATGAATCTTTCAAGATTGCGGGATTGGTGCGCAACCGCCGCAAAACTCCGCCGGGCATTACGAGCCGACTGCGGAAATTTCGTCAGGATGCTGCGACAAAGGAGGAACTGGCTGCGCCTGCTCCGATGCCAGCCCGGTCCAAGAACGGTGTCGGGTTGCTTCAGATACCGGCGTGGAGTGAGAAGAAGGCCGTCAGCAACAGGCTGTGGCACGGGTTTAGCACGCGTCCGGGCGGCGTGAGCCGGGTCTATTGTGCCGAAGACGCTCCGGGCGATTTGAATCTGGGCTTTACCCCAGCCGACAACCGCGAAGCCGTCGTGCAGAATCGCCGACTGCTGGCCGAAGCAGTGACCGGCGATAAAGCTACTCCGCTGGTGACGCTGCGGCAGTTTCATTCGAACCTTGTCGTAGTCGTCGGTGCCAGCGATGCTAACCGCGAGCGCCCAAGGAAAGCTGACGGAGCGATCACTGCGGCCCCGGGGTTACTGCTCGCCGTTCAGACAGCCGACTGCATTCCAGTTCTCGTCGCAGACCGCAAGCGACGCGTTGTTGCGGCGTTTCACGCGGGATGGCGAGGGACGGTAAAACGGATCGTCGAGCTGGGCGTGGGGCGAATGCGGCTCGAGTTTGGCTCCCGGCCCGAAGACCTGATGGCGGCAATTGGACCGGGAGTGGGACAGTGCTGCTACGCCATCGGAGAAGAAGTGCTCTCGGAATTCGAATCGCAATTCAGCTATGCGCGTGAGCTATTCTGCGAGGTCTACGACGCTGACCCCGTGCGCAAGAAATATCCCATGCTGTTTCTTACGCAACGGGCCCCCGGCCACTCGCCCATCGGTCCCGCGTTGCATCTCGATTTGATTGAAGCCAATCGACGCCAACTGCTCGATGCCGGTTTGAATCCCGCAGCCATCAGCATTACGGGCGGTTGCACCAGTTGCCACACGGATCTCTTCTTCTCTCACCGCGCGTCGCAAGGCCACGCTGGACGCATGATGAGCGTGATCGGCATTCGTGGCAATGCATGATCCTTCAATCGCGCAGGAACACATTCAGCAGTGACTTATGAACGCGAATACGGGTGTTGTATTCAATGAATCCGAGCTTGCGAAAGCGACTCATAAAAGCGTTCACACGAGGTCGTGTGCTCCCGATCATGTTCGCCAGCGCTTCCTGTGAGATCGGCTGAATCAGCGTGCTCTCCTCCCCGGGTTGGCTGTACTCCGCCAAAAGCAACAGGACTCGCGCCAACCGCTTTTCGGCTCGATTAAAGAGTTGATCCACCAGGTCGGCTTGGGTTTTCAAACTGCAGGCCAGCAGAAACGACGAAAACAAATAAGAAAAGGACTGCTGCTCCCGCATGACACGAAGAAACTCCGGTCTCAGTATTCTCAGGGCGGTGCATGCCGTCATTGCAGTTGCCGAGGTTAGACGAAGTCCTGGGTCGGCTGCCATCGCCTTCTCTCCGAAGAAATCACCGGCAGAGACTAGTCGAATTGTTGCTTCCTTGCCGGATGCGGATGTGACCGAGATCTTGGCCCGGCCTTTCTGAAGATAGAAGACACAGTCGGCCGGGTCTCCCTGGGAGAAGAAAGCTTCCGCCCTTCTCAACTGGACGATCTTTCGCCCAGGCCCCTCGTTCGCTAGAAATTCGTCAACGTCAAATCGAGTCTCACTGTCTCTTGCCATTGACGGTGCGTCTAACCTCAGAGATGTCTCGCCCCATAAGGCCGCGGAACACGCGAGTTCGTTCATTATAGAAAACCCACCCGATCTCCGGCCATCACGACAGTTGGGCGGAAGAGACTGGTCCTGTCCCCAAAGGAACACCGGTTGTTGAATCTCTTGGTCGACAATATTCTCGGTGCCAGGAGTTTCAGGTGCTTCGACCTCAACGACGGTCGTTCTGGAGGCTCAATGCCTCAATTAGCCGCGAGAGCGGTCACTCCGGACTCTTGATGCCGTGAGAGGAAGGGACATGGACGATTACTTTTGGGTTCTAATTGCGATGCCTTTTGTAGCTCTAATAGGCTTCGTTTGCATAATCGGCCGGCAGGGAAGAACGCTCGCACAGCCACCGATGACGATCGAGGTGGCTATAGTGCCAAATGGACGCAGATCCAGGCATTCTGGCGAGAAACGCAGTTAATGTTTTCCTGAAAGAGCATCGATCTGCTTCAAAGTACTTCGATGAAATCCAAAGCAGAACCTCCCTTTGCATCTCAAATTCCTTCCGTTGCGATGATTTGTTTTTCTTCAATCGTCTCGGGGCTTGCTATTTTCTTGATTGCCGTTCTCCTCCAATGGTTCATCTATGACGACTGGATGCACAGGAACGGTCCACTCCGTCTGGTTGGCAGCGCTCTGGCATCCGCTTTGACCTTCTGGTTCGTCTATCAGCGGCAACTCGGAGAGCGGGAAAGAAAGATCGAGAATCTGCGCCGCTTCGAGAGAATCCACTGGATCAACGATAGAATCCGCAATTCCCTGCAAGCAATTGAATGTGTTGTGTACGCGACCAACCGGCACGTGACGGACCCAGTTAGAGATGCCGTCAATACGATTGAGAGCGTTCTTCAAGAGGTTCTTGTAGAAACCGACACGGTTGTTTTGCCTTGCGTTGGAACGGCTACCGGGAATGTTGCGTTCTGTGAGGATCGCCAAGAGGAGTGAAGGGCCGAGAGAGTTCGTCCATTCCAGGGAAGAGGCCTGAACAACGATCAAGAAATCGGAGTGAGGACGCGGTCCTGTCCCAAAAGGAACACGTGTCGCTCAACCTCTTGTTCCACAATGTTTGGAGTGCCGAGGTCTCTGATGGGGTCCGGATCTGGCCACACGGACGCGCCGACAGCCGCGTTCCCTCCTATGAAAAGAAAGGTTCGACATCAACCACAGCATTTTCATGAAGGACCTAGGTCAGAGCCATCCTGGCCTGTTGTTGCGTGCCTGAAACATGGGTATTCAGGGCGGCGTACCAGGAAAAATGGCCTCGTCACGAAAATGATCATGCATTCACTGAAGGAGAAATCCATTGGATCGACGTAATCGGATTTTGATTCCTGTTGTACTGCTTGTCGTCTTGGTTGCAACTGCGGGTTGCAAGAAGAAATCGCCTCCACCACTTGCCACAACCGCTCCTCCTCTGGTCGCGCCTGCACCAACCGCTCAGATTACCGCCGCTCCCACCGAGTTGATTGCTGGCGGGCAAACTGTATTGACTTGGCGAACGACCAATGCAAACGCCGCGTCGATCGATGGATTGGGCGATGTGCCCACCTCGGGCGTGAAGACTGTGACCCCAACCACCTCGACGACCTATCATCTGGTCGCCAAAGGTGCAGGGGGCTCGGCCGACGCCTCGGTACGCGTAACCGTGACCGCTCCTCCGGCGGCTTCCGCACCGGTAAACACAATGAGCGCCGAAGAGGAGTTCAAGGCCAATGTGCAGGACATCTTCTTCGATTACGACAAATATGATCTGCGAAGCGACGCACAGGCCACGCTTTCGCATGACGTTTCGTATTTTGCAAGCCATCCAAACGTGAGGATTCTTATCGGTGGCTACTGCGATGAGCGCGGCTCCAACGAATACAACCTTGCGCTCGGCCAGAGCCGGGCCGACTCAGCGAAGAAGGCGCTTATCGATGCCGGGATTGCTGCCAGCCGTATCCGTGTTATCAGCTACGGGAAGGAGCGACCTTTCTGTACCGAGTCAACGGAGGCTTGCTGGCAACAGAATCGGCGCGACGGCTTCGCACTTGATCGCTAGGACTGGATAGGTATGCAACGCGTCCTTTGAATGCTTGTTGCGTCGCGAGTCATGTCGCAACTCGTGGCAGCCAAGCCCGTATTTGTTGGGTTGCCACAAAGGCCATCTCAAAGTTGGAACTTCGTCTTCCGGTTGCGCCTGCCCAATCTGGAAAACATGGGAGGAAACTTACCGTGAGAAATTCCCTGAAGACTCTTATCCTCGTCGGATGTATCTTGTCAGTCGCTGTTGCAGCGACGGCACAAGAGGTCGTGCATGCCCTTACCGGGACGGTGCGTTCCATTGACCCTGCAAGCAAGACGATTACGATCTTCACAGACAACGGTTCCGAAGGCCTATTCAAAGATCTGACGAATCCCAAACTGAAAGTAGATTTCGATAAGAAGCTCCGCACCGACACCAGTAACATTGACACCTTCAAAGGCTCGGGGGCATATGTGATCGTTTTTTATTTCGGGGACGGCGACGTGCGCACGGCCGTGGCAGTGCGAAATCTCGGTTCCGGGCCGTTTACGAACGATATTGGAACCGTCGTCAGGCTCGCTGGTCGAGAGCATCTTCTCTCCATCAAGACCAAATCGGGGGTGGTCAAGTCATTCAAGATTGCCGCCGACACCGTGGCAGAAACGGACCTCGGTGTTGTCAACGGAATCAAATATCAACCTGAAAAGGACGATCAGGTGAGAGTGGTAGCAAGCACGGTGAATGGCGCCTCGACAGCGCTGTTTGTCCGGGCGATGTAAGGCCGCCGGTGATTCGTCCGCCAACCGGTGCGTAAACGAAGAAAAGCTGCGACCCAATGAGCCGCAGCTTTTGCTTGAAATCATTGATCGCGAAGGCTCTGTCAGCAGACGAGGTAAATCTGCTGCTTTTTGCCCGGTCAGTCAACCGGGGTGCAGCAGGTTCTATTCGACAAGGGCCCGACTACGATGCGGCCGCAGCTTCTCCTGGATTGACGAGATCGCGAAGTTCTTTCGATGGCTTGAAGTAGGGAACGCGCTTGGCGGGGACTTCAACGCGTTCTCCGGTTTTGGGGTTGCGGCCAATGCGGGGATTGCGTTGGCGAATGCGGAAGGAACCGAAGCCGCGAATTTCGATCTTGTCGCCACTCTGCAATGCGGAAATCACCGAATCAAAAACCGTCTCCACGATGACTTCGCCATCGCGGCGCGTCAGGTCGCCCAGGCGAGTGACCTTTTCCACCAGATCTGCCTTAGTCATGTCCTCTGGCCTCCGTACCACAGGATAAACGCATTCGCCACATGGAGTTAAGAAAAAACCAATTCTTCTGTGGATTCGCCCTTCCTCAATCACGAATCGGGGGCTGGGTGAGTGATTCTTTGCCAGATCGGCTTCGTGCTGAGGGCGGCGGGTTATGATGTCCTGAGTCTTCCCCGCCGCTGAGTCATCGAGAAGGGAAGGAGCAGAACGTCGGTGGAGTATCCCAAGTACAGCATCGTGATACCGGCCTACAACGAGAGTGCCCGCATTCCGGCGACGCTCGAGTCCGTGGTCGCTGCGATTCGCGCCAATCAGTGGCCGGCAGAGGTCATTGTGGTCAACGATGGTTCCACCGACTCTACCGCGCGGCTGGTACGTGATTTTGCACTTCGCGCCCCCGAGGTGCGACTGCTGGAAAACCCCGGAAATCGCGGCAAAGGCTACAGTGTTCGAGCCGGGATCCTCAACGCCCAAGGCGACATTGTCATGTTCACCGATGCCGACCTTTCGGCACCGATGGAAGAGGCAGGCCGGTTGTTTGCGGCTATTGCCAATGGCGCCGACATCGCCATCGGCTCCCGCTGGCTTGAAAGCGGCCGCCAGACACATCGCCAGCCGCTGTACCGCCAGATTTTTGGCCGGTGTTTCAACGCGGTTTGCCGCATGGTAATGCAATTGCCGTTCGCCGATACGCAGTGTGGGTTCAAGGCCTTTACGCGGGCGGCGGCGCAGACGGTATTCCAACTCCAGACCATCGAGCGCTGGGGTTTCGACCCCGAAATTCTGTTTATTGCCATCAAGCGGGGATTTCGTGTGGTCGAGGTTCCGGTGAGCTGGGCGCACGATGAGCGCAGCCGGATGAGCTATTTGCGCGACGGATTGCAGATGCTGAAGGAACTGGCGATCGTGCGGTGGAACGCGATGATGGGCCGGTACAACAAGCAGACCGAGGCTATTTTGCGGACGGGCGAGACGCGGTAATTCATCCGAAAGAGCACCTACACGCCGGATTACCCGCACAGTTCAGCGTTCTCGCATGCCGGAGTGGAATGGTAGGTTGGATGGGAGCCTGCACGAGGTCCAATCTGCCCTATGGTTTGCCGATTCGCAAAGCGCACGTTCCGGCATCTCGCTCTTACCGTTCCCCTGGCGCTGTTCACCCTATTCGCGCATCCGGTTCGAGCGCAGACCTTCGATGCCTCCCACCTCCACGAACCGGCGAATCTAACCGTGAAGTGGCTGACACAGGCGGGTGATAACCCGGCCTACGCGTCTCCGGACTTCGACGATTCCCACTGGACGGTCTTTGATCCATCCGGCTCAGTCGAATTTTTGTTTCCGCATCATCCGGACGTGGTCTGGTATCGGCTCCACGTCAAAGTCGACTCCACACAGACCGGCCTCGCCCTCAGCGAGATAAAGCTCTCGCGTGCGTTTGAGATTTATGTCAACGGGGAGCGGCTCATGGCGTCGGGACAAGTTGTGCCCTTTGTGCCGTACACCTCCGACGCAAGAGTTCTGGCGCGCATCCCCGATCGCGTGCTGGCGTCGGGTGCCATCGTGATTGCCCTCCGCGTCCACATCTCATCACTCGAATGGAATGTGGCCCAGGACCCGGGTTTGTACTCGGACAATCTCACTCTCGGGCAAGAGAAGACCCTTTATCGTTACAACTGGCTATCGATCATCGGTGAGAACGCCTTCGGCTGGATCAGCGATGGTCTTGGAGTCTGCCTTGGTTTTGTTGCCCTGGTGCTCTTCGCCGCGCAACGGCGACAAACCGAGTATCTGTGGATCTTTGCTGTTGGAGTGATGGGACTGGTTCTCATCCCGACCCTGGTAATCACCCAGTTCCATAATATTCCGATCGGATGGATGCTGTTCACGGATTCGATTCGTCTCGTATCACCCTACATCTGGGCATCGCTCTACTTTTCATTCGTTCACCTGCGAATTGGCTGGCGGTGGCGGACATCTCTCATTGTGATTGGCGTTCTTTATTTCATCGGAGGGCTTCATGGCTGGTTCATAGACTTGTCGTTGCCGCTTCAGACCGTCACCAATCTTCCCTTTGTCATCTTTCTTTCCGTTGTCATCCCCATCGTGCTTGTGGCTCATTGGCGCCGGGGAAATCGCGAGGCAGGCATCCTGCTCATCCCCGTGATCCTGTTCAGCCTATACATCTATGCCTTGGTCGGGGTGCAGATGCTGTTTCAGTTTCCGTCATGGAGGCAGTTTTCACTTCGGGGCTATAACTTGATTAACCATTACCCGGTCGGTCCATTCACCGTATCCCTGAACAGCGTGTCGGGAATCTTATCGGTCGTCTCGCTGGCGGTCATTATGCTGCAACGCTCCAGTTCCATGAGCAGGCGGCAGGCGCAGCTTGACGCTGAATTGGAAGCGACCCGGGAAGTGCAACGTGTCCTGGTGCCGGAGCACATCGATGCAGTTCCAGGCTTTGAGGTCGAGTCAGCCTACGAACCGGCGCAGCAGGTTGGCGGCGATTTCTTCCAGATCCTTCCCGATGGAGAGGGAGGCGTGCTGATTGTGGTGGGCGATGTTGCGGGGAAGGGGCTGCCTGCGGCGATGCTGGTTTCCGTGCTGGTTGGCGCTATCCGAGGAGTTGCCGAGTTTACGAAGGATCCGGCCGAGCTGCTTGCAAATCTGAACGAGCGGCTGGTGGGTCGAGGCGGGAGCGGATTTTCTACTGCTCTCGTCGCCAGAATCAGCGCAGATGGTCAGGTCATAGTGGCGAATGCAGGACACTTGTCGCCGTATCTCGACGGAAAAGAAGTGGAGCTTCCCGGGGCGCTGCCTCTCGGGGTTGCAAGCTCCACCCTGTATGAGACAACCGAGTTCCACCTAGACCCCGGTAGCCGTCTCACGTTTTATTCCGATGGTGTAATCGAAGCGCAGCGACCCGATGGCGAGCTCTTCGGCTTCGAACGAGCGCGCGAGGTTTCGATGAAATCCGCAGCCGAAATTGTTGAGACGGCCAAGCGATTCGGGCAAGAGGACGACATCACAGTGGTTACCGTCACTCGAACCGCCGCAGTCGCCAATGCTGCTTAGAGCAGTTTCGGAAAATGCAGACTTTCTAGGCCCGGTGAGCGGTCGCTTTTCCCTAGAAGGAAGCCACTTAGGTGCGTGCTTTCGGTCCACAGCGATTTCGACACCGCTATGGCCACCAATCTAAGCTGACCGCTCTCGCCTCCTCTTGTCTTCCGCGTCAATGCTCTCCCGATTGACGTCGCCCGACTGGTAGCGTGCGGGCTCTTTCTTCCCACGCGACTCGTCGTCAGGAATTACGCGTACCGTTTGTATGCGCAACACACCGAGCAACTGCACGTTACGGGGTGCGTAGCTGCGATTCTCTTCGCGAAGATCGTCGTCGGCAGACGCTTCGTCTTCTTCTACGTACTCGTAGGTCGCGGCGTTTTCGCCAAAATCGGCATTATATTGCGCCAGGATTGTCTCTGCCTCAGCCGCGCGGTCGCCAGCCTGGACAGTTACAACAGCGGCGTCCTTCCCAAGCCCGAAACGATGCGCGAAGTAACGAGCCCGATCTTCGGGAATATTCATCGCTGCGAATGAACCCTGGAGATCAGAGGCGTCGTCGTATTGGTCCTCGAATCGTTCGTTGGGGCTCGCGACATCGCCCGCCGAGCGCGCTTCGCCGCGAACTTCAGCCTCGTGGCCTGTGAACCAGGCCTTGATCCTGTCCCACGTCGACGGCTCCTTGTCGACGGTTTCGTAGACGGTGGTGTTGCCGAATGTTGAGGATGCTCCGGTATAAGAACCGTGGTGAGCAATGCCGAGGTGGGCGGATGTGAAGCCTGCCTTCTGCAGGGCATCCACTGCCTTGCGGGCATCGCTGTCGGCTTCAAAATAGGCGGCGATGGTGCCGGTAGAGAAATCTGTCTGAGTCATAAATTACCTCTTGGGGTTGGGGAACAAGAACGAGCGACTCGGGTAACAGCGCCGGGGATGAACGCCGTCCGACTGCTTTCAAATCTGGTGGCTTACGTCTTGCTGAAGTCTTAGGATGGGCGCCGGGAAGAGATGGTTTTCCACTCGATCAAAAGGCGCGAAAAAACAATTGCGGATTACTGCCGGTTTTAAGTTGTGTTTCGTTGCGGGATCAGGATGCGCCTTTTCGCGGCACGCTCTGCTGCATTTATCCGCCGATGGTCACGCGGTTGCGGTGATCGCCAACGCTTGCAGACCGCGAGTTTCGATTTCAAATTCGCGAATCTTGTATTTCTGGATTTTTCCAGAGAGCGTAGCGGGGAATTCATCGACAAAGCGCACGTGCTCAGGGATTTTGTAGTACGCAATCTGTCCTTTGCACCATTCGCGAATCTCGGTTTCCGAGGCTTCAATGCCGGGTCGCAGACGGATCCAAGCCACCACGATTTCGCCGAGGCGTTCATTGGGGATGCCGATTACCTGCACCTCGCCAACCTTGGGATTTGTATAGAGGAACTCTTCCACTTCGCGGGGATAAATGTTCTCGCCTCCGCGAATGATGACGTCGCGCGAACGGCCGGTGATATGCAGGCATCCATCTTTGCGCATCACCCCGAGGTCGCCGGTATGCAGCCAACCGTCGGGCTTCACTACAGCTGCCGTCCCTACCGGGTCGCCGTCGTAGCCCTTCATCACCGCGTAGCCGCGTACGCAGATTTCGCCTTGCATGCCGATGGGCTGGCGGGCGCCGTCGGTGGTTGAAACGACCTGAATCTCGGTTTGCGGCATCGCGCGGCCTACAGTGTTCACGCGAATCTCGAGCGAATCGCCCGCATCGCTCATCGTCACCACAGGTGAGGTTTCGGTTTGCCCGTATGCAATCACGAGCTCGCCGATGTGCATCTCGCTCAACACGCGCTTCATCAGCTCTACAGGACACGGCGCGCCGCTCATCATCCCGGTGCGCAGGCTGGTAAAGTCAAAGTTCCCGAACTCGGGCAATCCGAATTCGGCGACATACATCGCGGGAACGCCATAGACAGACGTAGCTCTTTCGTCGTGAATGGCCTGGAGGGTCGCGCGTGCGTCGAAGGTCCAGTTGGGAAGAATGAGGGCGGCGCCGGAGTTCAGTGCACTCATTGTCCCGATGACGCAGCCATAACAGTGGAACAGGGGCACCGGCACTACGATCAAGTCCTGCTCGGTGTAGTGAAATCCTTGCGCCAGAAACTGCCCGTTGTTGACCACATTGTGATGGGTGAGCATTACCCCCTTGGGCATGCCCGTCGTTCCGCTGGTGAACTGGATGTTAGCGACGTCGTCGACCGATACGTGATCCGGCAATTGTCCCGCGGATTCCAGCAGCGCGGGCCACTGCGGCGAATCGAAGTAGATGGTGTGCTGCAGCTCTAGCTTCAAACCATGCCGGGCGCGCTCGAGGACTTCCTCGTAATCCCCGCGCTTGTCCTTGTGCCAGAGGAAGAGTGCTTTCATGCGAGAACGCGTGAGCGTGTACTGCAGTTCGTGCGAGCGATAGGCGGGGTTGACGTTGACCAGCGCCGCACCGGCACGCGCGCATCCCATGTGCATCATTACCCACTCGATGCAGTTGGTTGACCAAAGGCCCACGCGATCGCCGCGCCGGATGCCCAGCGACCAGAGCCCTCGTGCCACGCGATCAGCTGCATCGCTTAGTTCAGCCCAGGTCATGCGCTGGGACTGGTGGCGCGATGCAACCGCGAGCCGATCAGGAAAGCGGCTTGCGGTGTGGTGCAGCAACTCACCAATGGTGAAGCTCAGGAGCGGGCGATCTTCCCCCCGCGTGTAGCTAAGGGTCGTCAGGTCTTCATCAACGGGCATAGTGCAAGCTCAGAAACTCCCAAGCGGCAGTGTAACCCGCACCTGCATGCCGAAATTGTGATCCAGCACACCAATAACGGACCCTCGGACTATGATCCGAGTCCCGAAACGTAGCTCCGCTCTACACTTGCGGCTTCTCCCACTGGCCTGTTTGACCCGAACGGAAGATGGCTTCGATCACCGCCATGTTGGCGATGGCTTCTTCCAGGGGTACCGGAACTTCGCCGCCTTCGAGGACGGCGCGGGAGAACGCATCCCCCTGCATCGTGTACTGGTCCGCGGTGGGGAATTCTTCGACGACAATGCCGCTGCCGAAGAGTTCGCCGGTTTCATCGATGAGGATGCGGGTCGGACGATCTTTGGGCGCATTGAAAGGAATAACGATTTCGATCCGTCCCTTCGTCCCGAAAAACTGGACCTTCTGATAGGGAACCAATTGAGTGCTGCAAGTGAAGATCGCCTGGCCGCCGTCGAAGTCGAGCATCGCCGAGGTCAGGCGGTCGATTTTCATCGTCGGATCGCGGTCTATCAGGCCCACGACACGTCTTGGCTCCTGGCCGAACCCGTAGCGCGCAGCCTTGATGCAATAGCAGCCGATATCGAGCAGCGCTCCACCGCCGCTCTCGATGTGGTTGCGGATGTTGGCTGGGTCGTCGTTGAAATAGCTGAAGAAGCCTGCCACAGCCCGCAATTGGCCGATGCGGCCTGCGCGCAGCAGTTCGCCGACGCGCAGCCATTGCGTGTAGCTGCGAATCATGAAGGCTTCGCCGATCTTGACGCCGGTACGGGCACGGACGGCAAGCAGGGTTTTGGCTTCGGCGACGGTGAGGCTGATGGGTTTCTCACAAAGGACATGCTTGCCCGCTTCGGCAGCTTTTGCCGTCCAGGGCACATGCATCTGGTTGGGTAGAGGGTTGTAGATTGCGTCGATGTCGGGGTCGGCCAGCAGCTCTTCGTAGGATCCGTAGGCCTTGGGAACGCCGAGCATCGCGGCTGCTTCTTTTGCCTTTGCCAGATCGCGCGATGCAATGGCATCCACGCGGGTGTACTGGCCTGGCTGCATGGCCGGCAAAACCTTTTTGAGCCCAATGTTTGCAGTGCTTAGAACACCCCAGCGAAGCTTTTTCGACATGGCAGCCATCATACAAGCGGTTTGGCGTCGCTGCGAACGCCCGGCGAGATTTCAAGAGTGCCCGCGCAGCGCCCGCTGAAGCGATCGGTGTCGCGGGTTGGATATTTCGAAGCAAGGGTGTATCAACAGCCCGGCTCTATCGTACCCGCAGCGGAATGATTATCAGACGTGCCGTCGTTTGGCAACGATATGCGAACCATCGACCCAATTCGGTATCAAGCCGTTGTCGCGCAATAGCTTTTCGATTCGTAATGGAGCGTCAGATCGACCACGGGATTCGAGTATTGCAAAATGCACTTCCAAAAAAACAGCTCGCAATTCCGGCGCCGCCAGAAGAGACTTCATCCCGGCCAGCACCTCCTCCTCGAAGCCCTCAACATCGATCTTCAGCACGTTAGGCGTTATCCCCGATGTCGCCCAGTATGAATCTCCACGCATAACGGGAACCTCAATGCTGGTTCCTGTAGTCGCCTCTCCAACAAAACGCTCGAGATGGCCAACTGTGTCTGATTTGCCAACGACCATCCGGCTGGATCCGTCAATGTCACTCAACGCGATCTGCTCATTCTTCACCCAGGGGTAATCCCTCGTCTGACGGCATAACTCCTCATATGTCGCCGGCACCGGTTCGAAGGCGAAGACGCGACCGGTGCTACCGGCTCTCTGAGCAAATAGCTTTGTGTAAAAACCCACGTTTGCTCCCACGTCCCAAACCAAATCTCCCTGACGCAGTTGAGCGGAAATCTCGTTGTGAAACTTTTCCTCGTAGCTGTGTCGAGGAGCTAAGCGGTAATACAGCCGTTTAAGGCCTATACGCCGGGCTATTGATCGAGCCTTGATGATTGCCTTATTCAAATGCCTATACCTCGGAATTAGACGGACCGCATGCGCTCAGCTTCTGATAAATGGAAGGCTGATTGCCATGCAAAACGTGACCGGTATGTCGAGCGATCAGCTCCGGGCTGGCGTGCGGAGCAAAGCTATAGTCTTTGCCTATTTTGCACCGGTCAAAAAGGTCCTGTGCGCTCGCTGTCAGAAGTCATAGTAAAGCATTGTTCCACCCGGGAATAAGCCCCATCCCCCGATTGGCAGGCGCGAAATGAAACGTAATTTCGCGCGCGATCGCTTCCCGAATGAAATCGGCTGACTCAACCTTCGTCGCTATCCGAACTGGATGGAAAGTTACCGCATTCCGAGACAAGACATCCGCTATAATCTCCAGCTATCTCATGAATTCTTCCCTTGCTAGCGATGTATCATCGTCGACTCTGAAGGCGACGGCGCCAATTGAGGAGATCCTATCGCCGCTCAAACGTTCAGCACCCCCGACGAATGAGCTTCGCCGCGCCACGCTGTTCCATCGCATGTGTCTGATCGTTTTGCTGATCGTTGCTGCTGCGGCGTCCTTCAGCGCCTTCTATGAAAAGTGGCATTTCCGCGAAGCGGGCATACGCGGTTTCGATGCGAAGGCCGAGTTCAGCCAAATGATCGATGGAACAGCCTATCGTCCATTTATCTACCGGCAACTGTTGCCCGACATCGCCAACTCACTTACCCGCATACTGCCAATCGATGCGATTGCACGCCGAGTGCCGGCAAGGGCAAGGGACCGAATTAGCATTGCGTTTAACCTTTCTGCAAAGACGTATCCGGCGCAATACCTGATCTTGTATATCGCCACCTATCTGTCTGCTCTGCTTGCGGCGTTTGCTTTATACAACCTGTGCTTGGCTGCGAATCTACCGCCGCCCGCGGCAGTTTTTGCGACCGTCGTCTTCATGCTTCTCTTTCCCTTGATCGGGGTCAAAGGCGGATATTTCTTCGACTATCCGGAACTGCTCTTCATGGCAGTGGCTGCCTGGATGGCCCTCAAGTTCGACTGGTGGTGGATCATTCCAATCGCAGCGCTGGGAGCCTGGAACAAAGAATCCTTCCTGCTCTTCGTGTTCACCCTGTATCCCCTCTTCCGCCTGCGCCGTTCTCGGTTGAACTCCCTGGTTGGAGTCTGCGTTTTGGCCGCTGTGTGTGCCGCCGTCTACCTTCCCATTCGTCTCCACTTCGCACATAACCCCGGTGGGACAGTCGAATGGCATCTGAAGGATCAAATTGATTTCTTCCTGCATCCCTTCCAACTCGATACCTGGATCGACAGGACTTACGACCTGATGTTCCCCGCCCTGAGCAGCCCTCTCTCCTGCATCCTCCTGCTTTGGATTGTTTGGCGAAGCTGGCGACTTCTGCCTCTCTGGCTGAAGCGCCACGCACAGATCGCAGCTGTCATTAACATCCCGCTTTACCTGCTCTTCTGCCAACCGGGAGAGTTTCGCGACCTGAGCCTGCTCTTCGTTTCCTTTTTGCTCATCCTGGCGTTCAGCATCGAGGAGTGGATAGAAACCGCCAAGCCGAAACGTCTGGAATCACGCCTGGTCGGCGCTATTCCGGGGCCCTGAGCAGCACCAACGGCCGCCTCGTTTTCAAGCCGTGAGAGTCGAAGTTAAAGTCCTGATTCCGAATGGCTTCTCTACCGAAGACGAGAGCAGCCCGGACGTCAGAATGAGCTCCGGTGGGGAAAAAAGGTTGGGCGCAGCAGGATTTCGAACTTGAGCTGCGGTATTGCCGGCGTCTCAATCTGCAGGCGAAGCCCTGAGCGGATGGAAGGACCGCATCGGCCAAAGAAACTGGGTTGGATTGAATGGTGGGCGCTGCAGGATTCGAACTTGAGCCGTATTGCCGGCGTCTCAGCCGACAGGCGAAATCCTGAGCGGATCGAAGGACCGTCCGGCGAAAGAAATTGGGTTGAGTCGATGGTGGGCGCTGCAGGATTCGAACCTGCGACTTCCACCGTGTGAAGGTGGCACTCTACCGCTGAGTTAAGCGCCCTAGCGGGCGGCCGGAGGGGCTCCCTGTAGGTTAGAGTATCACCAGCGACATTCCACGGCCAACCTTGGCGCCTTACGGGCCGGGAGCCTTCGGAAATCGCTCCAAGTCACTGAATGCGCTGGCCAGTACGATTAATCCGAGAGGCACGCGAGTCCGCTCCCGGGGACAAGCCGCCGGTTCTCCATTTCCCCGACGCTGGCATTCCAGGCTTGCTTGGTTTCGAACTTGCCAGAGCTGACGCCATGGGCCTGGGGGGAGCGCCTCGCGCGGCTATGTCGAGCCAATCAGACGATGGCGGGCCCGCCCCGGGGAGTGGCACTGGACCAGGCCGGCTCGGAGAGCCATCCAAGGGTAAGAAACTGGTAAACAGTGCAAAATCAGAGCCGGAAAGTGACGACTTTGCGCAACCTTCGGACGAGGATGGGGTTCCAGAAGATATGGCAACCCTGGTACTGGACAACCCGGCGCTGGGACAGGGCGCACCGCTGAATCCGGCCGAACCGCAGAAACCCATCAATTATGCGATGGACGAGTCAAGCGATGCGGCGGTCATGCTGCGCGTGGCGGCAGGCGACGAGGCTGGTTTTAACTTCCTCGTCGGCAAGTACCACCGAGCGATGATCAATTTCCTGTTTCGCATGGTGCACAACCAGGCAGTTGCCGAAGAATTAGCGCAGGAGGTTTTCCTGCGGGTGTATCGTTCGCGTGAGAGCTATCGCGCGGAAGCGAAGTTCACCACGTGGCTCTATCGCATTGCAACCAACCTTGCGGTAAATCACGCGCGCGATACCCGGCATGAGCGCTCCGCGTCGACAATTTATCTGGACGCGCCGGACGAAGAATCAGGCACGACGCCGGATGTGGCGGACGATACTCCTTCAGTGGAGCAGAACATTTTGCGCGATGAGCGCATGGCGGCGATCCGGGCACACGTGATGGCGCTTCCGGAACGCCAGCGCATGGCAGTATTGATGCACAAGTATCAGGGGATGGATTATCGGCAGATCGGGGACGTATTGAAACTGAGCGAGTCGGCGACCAAGTCGCTGCTGTTCAGGGCTTACCAGACGCTGCGGGATAAGCTAAGAGATTTTGTATGAGGATTGAGCCGGGCGACACCGGTGGGAGTGGGGTGGTAGCGATGGAAACCATGAAGAAATGCACCGCGATGGAAGAGAAGCTGGCAGACATGCTGCTCGATCCTGAGGCGGCGCCTGCCAAGGTTAAGACTCATGTAGCGCAGTGTGACAGCTGCCGCAAAGAGCTCGAGGAGATGCGCGCGACCATGGCGGCGATGGATGCCTGGACGGTGCCTGAGACCAGTCCCTACTTCATGACGCGGCTGGGTGCGCGGATGCGCGAAGAGCGCGACGCTCCGCCGCAATCCTGGTTGCAGCGCATCCGCGCCCGCTTTACATACGGTCCTCCGATGCACGCTCGTCCGCTGGCAGCGATGGCGCTCACAGTGATGCTGCTGGTAGGCGGCGGCGCGTACCTGGGCGTTACGAACATTGAGCAGCCACAGCCACCAGACCGCGACGCTGCGGTGGTGCACGATCTGCAGACGCTGGACAGCAATGCGCAAGTGCTCGATCAGTTGGAATCTATCTCCGATAGTGGCAATAGCGGAGATGCGCAGCAGCAGTAGTGAAAAAGAAGTAGCGAAGGAATTTGAAATCGGCGGGGGCCGGGCGAAATGAATGGGGCACGAAGCAAAGGCGTTGCATCGGAGATGCGCCGCGCGGTTCTAACCGTCGTGGCAGCGATGACTCTTTGCGTGCCTGCGGTTGGCCTCCTTGCCCAGCGCCAGAACGCTCCGCGTCCAGCTCCTCGCTACTCAGCTCCACGCGCACAGAGCCGCCCGCAGTACACGCGTCCCCAGTCGCCGCGCCAGGGCACGGGCGCGTCCCAGAACCAGAATCGAACAGCGCAGCAGTACCAGCCGGCCACGCCACAAGCAGGCCCGCGCGGCGTCACACCAAATCCGAGCTACAACGCGCCGGCTTATGGTCGACAGGCGTATCCGGGCACTGCGCAGCAACTCTATGCGCCGCCGGGTCATCTTGGCGCGTGGCTCAATACGCATCGGAATGTTCCGGTGCAGCAACAGCAGCAGATGTTGCGCAGTAATCCCAGCTTCCGTCAACTGCCGCAGGGTGAACAGCAGCGGGTGATGAACCAGCTCAACCAGGTAAACCAGCTGCCCGATGCCCAGCGCGAGCGGCGTCTTGCACGGGCTGAAAACCTCGAGCGGCTCTCGCCTGAAGATCGTGCCCAGGTTGCGGCGTCGGCGAGGCGCTGGACGAGTTTGCCACAGGATCGGCAGGCCATGATGCGCAACGCCTTTCGCGATCTGAAAGCTGTTCCGCCGGATCAGCGCTCTATTGTGCTGAACTCAAGCCGCTACCAGGGCCAGTTCAGTCCTGAAGAGCGGGGCATCCTGTCGAATATGTTGCGGGTTGAACCTTACGCGCCACCTCAGTAATTTCACAGGGAATTCCATGTCGCCCGTCGAGCAGTTGTCTTGGCGGGCTTCGCTGTTTTGGGGGGATGCTACAGGATGACCCGGTTGCGTTGCTTCACCTTCACCGCAGGGGATCCGGCATACACGCCCCATGGCTCCAGGTCGCGCGTAGCCACGGAGGCCAGTCCAAGAACCGCGCCCTCGCCGATGTTAACTCCGGGAGCAACACAGGCTCTCGCGCACACCCATGCATAGGCGCCTACTTCCATCACGTAGGCCAGCAGAGGAAAAGCGGGATCGTCAAAATCGTGCGTCGCGCCGCAGAGGTAGGAGTTCTGCGAGAGAATTGCGTGCGAGCCGAGCCGGACGGGTGCAGGATTGTAGATCTCGGCGCCGTCGCCCACCGCCACCAGGTCAGAGCAGACAAGATTCCACGGTGCCCACACCCGAGACGATGGATAGAATTTGCAGTTCGGTCCCAGCTTCGCGCCGAACAGACGCAACAGCATCGACCTCCACGCAAAAAAAGGTCTCGGCGAGAAGCGGAAAAAAATTGACCAGCATAGATTCCACACCAGCCGCCGTAGGCGGTTGCCGAACGAAAAGGCCGGCCGCAGATAGGGATCTGCTGCCGTTTCAGCCGGAATGTTTTCCGCCGCGTTGTAGTGAACCTGCCTGGCCATCTTTTCCGAGTCTATCAAGGAGCAACTTCGACCTTCAGCCTTATATCGCGTGACGACGCGCCGACCTGCACCTCAAACGGCCCAGGTCCCATGGCCCAGTCCTTCGTTTGCGGGCTCCAGTACTGAAATGCCGAATTGGTGAGCTTGAACTGGATGGTCTGGCTCTCGCCCGGTTTCAATTCGACTCGGTTGAAAGCTTTCAGTTCATGTTCCGGCCGATCAATTTTCGAGTGGCCGTCGTGGACGTACACCTGAACAACTTCGGCGCCCGCGCGCTGGCCCGTGTTACGCACCTTCACGCTAAACTCCCATAGACCATTGATGCCGCCGTGCGTGATCTGGCCTAACTTCAGATCGCTGTACTCAAACTTCGTGTAACTCAGTCCAAATCCGAACGGAAACTGCGGCTCCACGTTCTTGGTGTCGTAGTAGCGATAGCCGACGTAGATACCTTCGGCGTAATTCACCTCAAGATTCTGACCGGGATAATTCTTCGCCGCAGGCGAGTCTTCGAACTTCTTCGGCAGAGAAACCGGCAGCTTGCCCGAAGGGTTTGCATCGCCGAAGAGGATCGCCGCGAGCGCGTTGCCGCCCTCCTGACCGCCGTACCACATGTCGAGCAGGGCAGGCGTCGTGTCAATCCAATTCGTCATCGTTACCGGGTCGCCGGTGTTGAGAACGACGACGGTGTGCGGATTCGCTTTTTCGACGGCAGCAATTAATTCATCCTGGCCTGCGGGAAGATCCATTGTCTTCACATCGAAGCTTTCGGACTCCAGCTTGTTGTAGCGTCCGACTACTACTACTGCGACGTCGGCCTTCGCCGCTGCATCCGTCGCTGCTTTCAGATCATTCGCGCGCGCCTCGGGGGTGTCATGGGATGCGTCTTCGCCTTCCATACCGACACCGAGCGCGGAGGTCACCTGGATTCCAGCAGCACCCGCACGCTTCGTGATTCCATCGAGCGGAGATATCGCGTACTTGGGTCGCACCAGCGAACTGCCTCCGCCGCCCGTGCGCGCGACCAGCGCGTTCGGTCCGATCACGGCAATGGAATGGATTTTCGATACGTCGAGAGGGAGCAGCGATGCCTGATTCTTCAACAGCACGATGCCTTCCGTCTCGCTATCGCGTGCGACCTTCTGCTGTTCTGGCGTATCCACGTCGCCCGACGCCGTGTGCGGGGATTCCATGATGCCGCTGAGCAGGATTACGCGCAGGATGCGGCTGACGTTGTCGTTGATCGTTGCTTCGGTGATTTTCCCGGCCTTCACTTCTGCAAGCACTTTGTCCGCGGTAAGCCAACCGTCACCGTTGCCGGAGGTCTGTGTCTGTGGACTCGCCAGCCATGCCTGCATCGGCGGGCCACCGGGCATTTCGAGATCCATGCCGGCGTTTACCGTGGGCGCCGTTGAGTATGTGCTGCCCCAGTCCGATACGACAAATCCTTTGAAGCCGAATTCCTTCTTCAACACATCGGTCAGCAGATATCCGTTCTCGGCGCAATGGACCCCGTTGACCTTGTTGTAGGCCGACATCACAGTCCACACATCGGCCTGCTGCACCGCTGCCTTGAAGGCAGGCAGATAAATCTCGTGCAGCGTGCGCTCGTCGATGGTTGCGTCGATGCGGTGCCGTTCGAACTCCTCGTTATTCACCGCGAAGTGTTTCAGCGAAGGAATCACGCCTTCGCCCTGCACGCCGCGGATGTAGGCGACGCCCATCTGGCCGGCAAGAAACGGATCTTCACCGTAGCCCTCGAAATTGCGGCCCCAGAGCGGAACGCGATTGATGTTGACCGTCGGTCCGAGGATCATGTCGCGGCCCAGCGCCTTCACCTCCTGCGCAATGGCCCGGCCCTCGCGCTGCACCATTGCGACATCCCACGTGGCCGCCATCGCCACACCCGACGGGAAAGATGTCGTTTCTACCCTGACCGGATTCGTCGAGGAATTTGTGATTGCCGAACTGCCCGCCCAGGAACGCACACCCATGGGTCCATCGGCCATCTTGATCGCAGGAATGCCGAGCCGCACGATCGGTGCTGACTCCATCCAGCCGGATCCCGAGAGCATAGTCGCCTTCTCTTCCAGCGTCATGCGCTTCAGCAGATCTGCAACGCGCTGATCGACAGGAAGAGCCGTGTTCTTATAGGCGAGAGTTGCAGAGGTTGCCGGGGGTTGTGTGGCGTTTCGCGCCACAGTGGGTGCAGTCTGTGCCGGGAGGGTTGCAAGACAAACAAGCGACAGGAGGGAGGCGAAGCACAAACGCAGATTCCGGCACGACATGTCAGGCTCCTTCGGCAGCGCAATGCCGCCTTTGGAAAATCCATGCCATGTTAGCGGACGGAGCAGCGCTCGTACAAACGCGCGCCAAATCGATTCAGCAAAAGACATAGGGCCGGTGAGACGCTGCGCCGCTTTCCGCCGCGAAAATCTCTTTGACTCGCCCTTTTGGCCGGGCGTAGCATCATGCCCTCTCTCTCGGCCCCATACCACAAAACCCGGAGGTCAGAATGGCAACAGCAACCACATCACCCGTCTTCGAGCAGTCGAAGTTCGATGCCTTCATGGGGAAGGCTGTCATGGATATGGGCGCCGCAATGCATGCAGCGCTTATCGTAATTGGCGACAAATTAGGCCTCTATAAAGCGATGGCCGGCGCGGGTCCGCTGACCCCAGCGGAACTGGCGGCAAAAACCAAGACAACCGAACGCTACGTGCGGGAGTGGCTCAACGCCAACGCCGCCAGCGGTTACGTCAACTACGACGCTGCCTCAAAAAAATTCGAGTTGCCGCCTGAACAGGCGTTCGCTCTCACCACGGTCGACTTACCCGGCGCGTTCCACATCATCTCCGCCTGCTTCAAAGATGAGCCGAAGATTACGCAGGCTTTCCGCACCGGCGACGGCGTTGGCTGGCACGAACACGACGCCAACCTGTTCTTCGGCACGGAGCGGTTCTTCCGGCCCAACTATGAGCAGAATCTCCTCAGCACCTGGATCCCCGCCCTCGAAGGAGTCGGAGACAAACTCACCAAGGGCGCCTCGGTTGCCGATGTTGGATGCGGACATGGCGCCTCAACCTTGCTGATGGCGAAAGCATTTCCTAAGTCGCGCTTTACCGGATTCGACTATCACAGCGGCTCAATCGAATATGCGCGACATGTCGCGGGCCGCGACGGACTTCTCGACCAGATCAACTTCGAAGTTGCGAGTTCCAAGAGCTATCCCGTGAACGGCGGATACGATCTTGTAACATTTTTTGATTGCCTGCACGACATGGGCGATCCCACCGGTGCTGCGAAGCATGTTTTGTCGTCGTTGAAGCCCGACGGAACCTGGATGATCGTGGAACCCTTCGCCAACGACGCTCCTGAGCAGAATCACAATCCTGTCGGGCGCATTTATTACTCCGCCTCCACGATGCTTTGCACGCCTGCGTCGCTGGCGCAGGAAGTAGGAGCGGCGCTCGGCGCGCAAGCCGGCGAGGAGCGCATCCGGGAAGTTGTGATGGGAGGAGGCTTCACCCGATTCCGCCGTGTGGCAGAGACGCCGTTCAACCTGGTGTACGAAGCACGGCCTTAAGTTCGGGTCAGGGTTCATTGATGCGCAGAGGCGAGCCGGTTTCCTCCGGCTCGTCTTCGGGCCCGAAGACCAGCCATCCTGCTCCCGCGGCAATCAGCGAAAGGCCAAGCCAGCCGCGCGGTTGAACTTCGGGGCGAAGGAATGCCAAGCCAATCAAATTCGCGAGCAATGGCGCGATCAGGAAGCGTGTCGTCATGCGCACGGCCGTCATGCGTCGCATGAGCCAGAAGAGCAGTGCGAGCGCAAGCAGGTCGAGCGCGATCCACGGATCTGGCAGCGACGGATTTCGGGCGTGATGCTCGAATACACTTCCCAGTAAGACGAGGGCGATCGCGGCGGATCCTGCGGCTACGGTTGCGAAACTGAGCGTTGATGGAGCGGGTTGCTCGCTTGCCATGCGGACTGCAGTGCAGTTGGCGGCAGCGAGCAAAGCGACTGCTGCGATTGCGCCGCAAAAGGCTGCAACTGCGCCGGTGGACCGGGGGAGATCGAGCGGGAACACCAGCAATGTTCCGGCCACGGCGAGAAGCGATGCCATGAGTGCGCCGCGTTGTCGACTTGAGGAAACAGAGCCGAGGTAAGGTTCGAAGACAAGGGCGAAGACGGGAGCCAGCGAAAAGAGGGCAACACGGGTGGACTCGTCCATGCCTCCGCTGGCTATCTCAATCAGCACGGAAGGCACGGAAAAAAGACCGAGACCGGCGAGCACCATTGCACCGAGCGTCCTGCCGCGCGGCCAGGATGCTTTGTACGCAAGTGCTGCGATGGCGGCAATGGCGGCGAACAACCCCAGCAGTATCGCCTCGGTCATCAAAGAGGACGAATTCGCAGTGGAGATCGAGCCCGGCAGCAGATCGGAGCGCAGGGAAGCACAGGCCCAGAGCAGACAAAGGAGCAGCAATGCCAGCAGCGGCGCCGTTTTCACCTTCATTCGGGGCAGAGGCTGTCCTCTCTGTCTTCGATCAGAACACAGTGTTGCGCTTATCACCGGGCGAGCCGCGAGGGGATGCGGATGTACCGCTAAGTTACAATGGTGATTGGGCCAAGGCTCATTTTTCCAAGTACAGCAAGGAGTTTCCCGTTTATGGCGATTCCCGCCACCCAAATGCGTCCGGGCATGATCATCAAGCATAACGACGTTCTCCACCTGGTGTTCAAGGTGGAGCATCGCACCCCGGGCAACCTGCGAGCCTTCATCCAGGCAAAACTTCGCAACCTCAAGTCCGGCGCCATGTTCGAGCACCGCTTCCGCTCCGGCGACGCCATCGAAAAGGTCGTAGTTGACGAGATTTCCATGGAGTTCCTCTATGCGGATGGCGACGACTATTACTTCATGAATCCGGTGGACTATGAGCAGACCGTGCTCAAGGGTTCGACGCTCGGCGATGCGGTTGAATACCTGACGCCCAACCTGCAGATCAAGGTCAGCTACCACGACGGACAGGCCGTGGGCATTGAGCTGCCGTCGTTTGTGGAACTCACCGTCGTGGAAACGGAACCTGGGCTGAAGTCGGCGACGGCTTCGTCGGTGACCAAGCCGGCCAAGACCGAGACAGGCCTCGTAGTGCAGGTACCTCCCTTTATCAATGAAGGCGAAAAGATCCGCGTAGACACGAGCGAAGGCGCTTACATGAGCCGCGCTTAGATTTTCAGGCGAATTTATCGAGCGCCGGGGCTTGAAGTCCCGGCGCTCTTGCATTTATGCCGGCGACCATCTTCGGACGGGCAGGATATAAGAACGGCGTGTTCCTGGACAGTCGCAGACGCGAAGGATTATGGGGCTGATCGTCGAGCCTTCGGCGGCAATCCGAAGGCACCCTCAGCGCAGAGTTGCCACGCGGAACCGTCCTCTGAACCTCGGGAAGCCCGCGTCTTGAACATCGGTTAACTACGACGGGTGCTGAGCCATCCGATGAGGCTGCCTGCCAGGACTCCGGCTGCGAATACGACCCCAATCGCCTGCAAAGGCTTTTGTTTGACCGTGTGCCTGGCGTCGTAGATGACGTCTTCGGCGGCACTTCGCCCCTGCTTCAGTGCCTTTACGGCCGACTGAACGCCGTCTTCCACCGCTTCTGTGACGACAGATTTGAGCCGTGAGACCTCGCGAAGGATATCCTCGACCGAAGCCTGTTTTTCCAATAAGCCTGTTGACATAGGGAATAGTCCTCTTCTTTCTCTGGAGATGGTTACTTCAATCCGCGGCTGGCTGTGGCGCGCATTGCCTATCTTGTGTGATGTGATCCGGCCTGTCCCTGTTGTACATCGGAACAAATTGAAGCCCTCAACCGGGCTTTATTCTCTGTCGTTTCCAAGTTTTGCAGTTATGATTGTCCAATCCGCCGGAGATTGCCTGCTTCCCTATGCTTGTGTTGGCATTCGCACTTTCTGCGTTTCTAGGTGCGGCTCTTCTTTTTCTGGTAGAGCCGATGATTGCCAAGATGATGCTGCCGATGCTTGGCGGCAGCGCGGGGGTTTGGAGCACGTGCCTGGTCTTCTTTCAGGCGATGCTTCTCGCCGGTTATTTCTATGCATACGCCATTGAGCGATGGCTCGGACGCAGATTACAAATTGCAGTGCATATGGCGCTCGTCGTCATGCCCCTCGCGATTGTCGGGCTTCTTCCGCTGCACCTTCCGTTGGGCTGGGTTCCCCCGACTCAAAGCAACCCCGTTTTCTGGATATTTGCGCTCTTGCTGGTGTCGGTAGGGCTGCCGTTCTTCATACTCTCCTCGACCGCCCCGCTGATGCAGCGATGGTTCGCGGAATCGACACACCACGGGGCGAGCGATCCCTATTTTCTGTACGCAGCCGGCAACGCGGGCAGTCTTTGCGGCCTTCTGGCATATCCAGTGCTGCTGGAGCCCCTGTTGCGTCTTCACAACCATGCAATCTTCTGGAGCTGCGGCTATGTGTTTTACGTTCTTGCGATTGGGATTTGCGCTCTGACCGTGTGGAAATCGCCCCATAGGAGCGAGCGCCCGACGAGCACAAGCCCCGAACAACCTGGGACCGTCGGCGTGTGGAAGGAGCGTTTGCGCTGGATAGCGTTGGCGTTTGTTCCTTCCAGTCTGATGCTTGGCGTTACCACAGCACTCACCACCGACGTGCCCGCCATCCCGCTTCTCTGGGTCTTGTCGCTCGCAATCTACCTGATCAGCTTCATACTGGTGTTTGCGAAGCGTCCGCCCATATCGCACGCATGGATGATCAAGAGGGAACCATTTCTCATTCTTGCGGGGCTAATTCCGACCGTCGCGCAAACCAAGCTATCGTTCCCTGTTCTGTTGGCTCTGTATCTCGCCGTGCTGTTCGGTGTGGCGATGGTGTGCCACGGAGAACTTGCCAGGACGAGGCCTGTCGTTCATCGACTGACGGAATTCTACTTGTGCATATCGATCGGGGGAGTGCTTGGAGGCTTGTTTAATGCCCTTCTGGCCCCCCTCATCTTCCGGACCGTTCTCGAATTGCCGCTCGCTCTGATCCTGGCCGCCCTGTTGCGTCCCTCCGTCGATGCGAAGGTCCTGACTGGATCAGCAGCCACTTGGGCGAAGCGCAAAGACTGGTTGCTTCCTGCAGCGCTTGGCTTGTGTATGGTTGCGGTCATCCTCGGACTTGCTCATTTGGGTATCCAGCCAAGCCGCGCTTCGAACATCCTCATCTTCGGCTATTCGCTGTTGTGGTGCCTCAGCTTCGCCAAGCGGCGCTTCCGGTTCGTTGCAGGACTCGCGGCTGTGGTGCTGGCCAGCTACTCCTACGCCGGCCCCCTGGGCCATGTCATCCATTCGGAGCGCAGCTTCTTCGGCATCTCTCGCGTTACCAGCGATCCGGCCGGTAAATTCCATATGTTGTTTCATGGTGGAACGGTTCACGGGATGCAAAGTCTCGATCCGGCGGCCAGCCGTGAGCCTCTCGTCTATTTCACGCGCAGCGGTCCGGCGGGTCAGATATTCCGTGCCGTGCAGACCAGTATGCCGCATGGAAACTGGGCCATCGTGGGACTCGGTGCCGGGACAACGGCCTGCTACCTTCAACCGGGCCAGACGCTTACGTATTACGAGATCGATCCACACGTCGCCAGCATCGCTGAGAATCCGCGCTACTTCAGCTTCCTGCGCCAGTGCGCACCGCAGGCAGACATCGTGCTGGGCGATGCACGGCTGAAACTCCGCGACGCGCCTGAGGCTCAATATGGGCTCATCATTCTGGATGCTTTCAGCGGCGACTCGATTCCCATGCACCTGATCACGCGAGAGGCCCTGGCGATGTATCAGCGTAAACTCGCGGCCCACGGAATTGTCGCTTTCCACATTTCAAATATCTACCTTGACCTCGGCCCTACGCTTGACGCTTTGGCGAAGGATGCACACCTCGCGTGCATGATCGAAAACGATGTGGACGTTCCGCAGGCGCAAATCGATGCCGGGAAGTTTCCCTCAATCTGGGTCGTCATGGCGAGGAATCAAGCAGATCTGGCCTTGCTGGCCTCCGAGCACGATGCGGGAGCAAGCTGGGTTCCGATTCCGGCGCAACGGGCCGTCAGATTGTGGACCGACGACTATTCCAATCTTCTCAGCGCGATTAAGTGGAATTGAGCGCGTACGCCTGCCTTGATTTGCGTCTGCATGTCCCATATGCAGTAAGACAATTTCCCAAACGGGACCGTCGCCAGACTGCTTTGAGCCGGGCATCTGGAAAAAAATCCTCTTGCGCGCTCACCACCCTTGTGTGTTACAGTCTGTAACACTATGGCGAGTAACACTCACGATCCGGCTGAACTTGGGGAACTGGAGCGGGACCTTCTTTCGATTGTCTGGCGGCTGGGTACGGTGACGGCTGAGCAAGCGCGCGAGGAACTGAACCGGCCGCTGAAGGACTCGACCGTGCGCACCGTTCTGCGGCGCCTTGAAGAAAAAGGCTACCTGGCACACACCGTCGACGATCGCACTTTCCTCTACCGGCCTGCCGAATCGCGGCAGCGCGTAGCGGGTCGTGCCGCAAAGCGCATCGTCGACTGGTTCTGCGAGGGATCGGTAGAAGCGCTGCTGGTGGGCATGGTGGATTCCAAAGTTCTGGATCAGGCCGAATTGCAGCGGCTGGCCACGCGGATCTCCGATACGCAGAAACAGGCAGGCAATCGAAACATATCGGGCGAAAACAAAAAGGAGGCCAAGGGATGATCTCCTCACTTCTGTTTGAAGCAGCCATTCGTTCCATGCTGCTGGCGCTGGTCGTCTGGATTGGTCTGCGAGTTTTCGGCGTGCACAATGTGCTGGCGCAGAAAGCCGCATGGGGACTGGTGCTGGCGGGCGCCGTGGCAATGCCGCTGGTGCTGCCCATGGCATCGCACTGGACCGTCTTGCCTGCCAATGTGCGCGTCGTGTTGCCGGCCGATCCGCAGACGCTTCTTGAAGAATTGCAGGCGAGGATTCAAGCCAGCACGCCGCCCGAGCGAGCGCCGGCAGCGGATGCTGCCAAGGCGGGTGAAGGCGCGCCGCAGGTTGAGTCGCAGGCCGGGCTATCGGCCGATGAAACAACCGCAAGCCGCGCTGCAGCACCGGCAAAACCGGAATCGTTCTATTCGGGTGCGGTCGAGTATATGCAGCCTCAGCCGGCGGCGCAGAGCGAATCTGCGGCGGCGCGCACAGTGGTGCCGCGTATAGGGTTATCTTTTTCGAGAATCCTTCTTCTGCTTTACGTTGCCGTCGCGGGCGTGTTCCTTATTCGCCTGGCCTGCGGATTGATTGCAGCGATTCAACTGTATCGCAGGGCAAAGCCGATCTCAGGCGAGTTGCTGACGGTTCCGGCTACGTCCATCAATATTCGCTGCAGCACCGACGTTTCGTCTCCGGTCACCGTTTGCTCGGCGATCGTGCTGCCCGCGGATTACCGCACCTGGGACAGCGAGAAGCTGCGCGTGGTGTTGGCGCATGAGCGTTCGCACATCCGGCAGAAGGACTTTTATCTGCAGCTATTGGCGGGGGTCTACGCCTCCGTGGTGTGGTTCAGCCCACTGGGCTGGTGGCTCAAACGCAAACTTTCTGATCTGGCTGAGACGATCAGCGACCGCGCGGGACTGGAACAAGCCGCCGATCGCACCTCGTACGCGCAGATTCTGCTTGAATTCGCGGCAGCGCCGCGCCCAACCCCGATAGGAGTCGCCATGGCCCGCAGTGGATCCGTCTCTCGTCGTATCGAGCGGCTGTTGAACGACGTTTCTTTCCGGCAGGCGTTTGCGGGTACGCGGCGCGCGTTGGCGGCCGTGCTGGTTGTGCCGGTGGCGCTCTTCGCAGCTACGGCGTTGGTCCGCGTCCAGGCGGCGGGACAACAGGCGCCGGAGCCACCAGTTCCAGCCGCGGCGCCCACAGGCGGAGTTAACGCCCCACCAGCTCCAGTTGCGCCCAAAGCGCCGCGGAGCGGCGTAGCGGATCCTGAGAAGATTTCCGGCGAACCAGTTCCGGCTTCGCCGGTAATTGCACCCGCGCCGTCTGCACAAATTGCAGCGCCGTCAGGCGTTGTGGCGCCGGCAGCGCCTGCGAGCCCTTCGATGCTCACCATTACACCTCTTGCACCCAAGGCTCCGCCATCTGTTCTGACAGTCGTGCCGATGAGCCCCGAGCGCCGGGAATTGATGATGACTGCGCTCAAGAATCTCACGCTCGCGAAGAATTCCCTGATCATGGTCGCTCCGGTGGCCAAGACGATGGCGATCATTGCGCCGTACGCAGGCTACGGAGAAGGACGCGGCTACGGGGTGGGACAGAGCACCACGACTGAGAGTGGAAGCTTGTCGTATAGCAATAATGGCAAGAACTCTGGATATCACTACTCCTACTCATCCAACGGCGAATCGTATGCGGTGATCCGCAGCGACGGCACAGACCACATGACGTATTCGGGCGAATGGATGGAGGGGCGTCGCGAGGAGATCAACAAGGCGCGGAAACAGGCGCATGGTGACTTCCTGTGGTTCACGCGTGAAGGTAAGGCTTACTTTGTAGACGATCCCGCGATCCTGAATCAGATTGAAGCGATGTACAAGCCGATGGAGACGCTGGGGGCGCAACAGGAAGCGCTCGGCAAGCAGCAGGAAGCCCTCGGCAAACAGCAGGAAGAACTGGGCCGTCAACAAGAAGCTGTGAGCGTGCCCACTCCCGACATCAGCAAGGAACTCGGCCAGCTGAATGAGGCAATAGCGAAGCTGAAGGCCAACGAGGGCAAAAGCATGACGCAGGATCAGCTTGCCGAATTGCAGGAAAAGATCGGTGAATTGCAGGGTAAGATTGGTCAGATTCAAGGACAAATCGGCGCCAAACAAGGAGAATTCGGCGAAAGAATGGGTAGGCTTGGCGCGATGCAGGGTGAACTCGGTGCGAAGCAGGGACGCCTGGGAGCGGAGCAGGGGCGGATGGCCCAGGAAGCCGACCGGAAAGTGAAGTCGATCATCGATGAAAGCCTGAAAGACGGCAAGGCGCACCAGGTGCAGTAGGTTTGAACAATCATCGGACGGGATTGGCAACGAAGCGGTAGAATCCCGCCCATCATGATTAACGGCGTTCATCTTCTCCTGTACAGTCGCGATCCGGAAGCGGACCGCACCTTTTTTCGCGATGTGCTCGATTTCCAATCCGTCGACGCCGGAGAGGGCTGGCTGATTTTCGCGCTTCCGCCCGCAGAGATGGGCATTCATCCCGGCGACGGCAAGTTTGTCGAGCGCCATGTGGATCACGAACTCTCAGTCAGTGTGGTCTACCTGATGTGCGATGACCTGCGCGCAACGATCGATTCGCTCAAGGCCAGGGGCGCGGATACAACCGAGACTGTTCAGGCCGGTTGGGGCACCACCACGACGGTGCGGTTGCCGGGCGGCGGGGGAATTGGTCTCTACCAGCCGCGGCATGCAACGGCGCTCAACCTCAATCCGCACTGAGCTTCCTGGCGGAACATGTCCCTTTCGAATAGTATTGCCGGTGCGGCACCTGGCTTGGGAAACCCGGTGTAATGGGGTGAAATTGCGCAACGGGATGGTTGCAATTGGGGCTCGATAGTGTGGAAAGCGCAACTACACGGTTGCGCCTTCTTCCTTAGAGCTGGACGAGTTTTGCCTCGAGCAGGGCCTCGATCGTCATAAGAGCATCGAGGACTGCGTCAGATACCGGCGCATCGACCTGGACAACAGCAAGAGCCTTTACCGGCTTGGCGCCGCTGCGTTCGCGGCCCAGGGCGAAGTTGGCGATGTTGACGCCCTGCTCGCCGAGGATGGTGCCGATTTTTCCGATCACGCCCGGAACGTCGAGATTGCGGCATACCAGCAGATTGCCCTCAAGAGGTGCTTCGATGTCGATGCCATCGAATTCGAGCAGGCGCGGCTGTTCGCCGTGAATTACTGTCGCTGTGGCGTGGCTGCGGCCGGACGCGGTGTGTAGTTCAATGGTGAGGACAGTCGCAGCGCCCCCGCGATGGCTTTCCTCTTTCTCTTCGTGCACGCGCATGCCGCGCTCCTGCGCGACGGCAGCAGCGTTGATGCGGTTCACATTCTCCGATCCTTGCAGCAGGCCTTCGATGGCTGCATTGCGGACGAGGTCCGTTTTGGCGTCGACCAGCGCGCCCGCGTAGGTGAGATCGATGGCTTCAATGCCGGGGACCCCAACATGCCCGCTTTTGGCTTGTTGGGGTGGGATGCCACTTTTGCCCGCCTGCGCGAGAAACGATCCGAGCCGGCCGGCGAGGTCGATGTAGGGAGCGAGTTGGACATACTCTTCGTGGCTGAGCGAAGGCAGGTTGACAGCGTTCTGCACCACGCCGAGCTTGAGATACTCGCGCACCTGCATGGCGATCTGTATGCCGACGGCTTCCTGCGCCTCGGCCGTTGAGCCGGCGATGTGCGGGGTAAGAATGACGTTGTCGAACTCCGCGTAGGGCGAGTCCCTGGGCGGCTCGACGGTAAAGACGTCGAGCGCGGCACCGGCGACGTGGCCGGATTTGAGCGCGGCAACCAGCGCGACTTCGTCCACAAGTTCGCCGCGAGCGCAGTTGATGATGCGCACGCCCTTTTTCATGATGGCGAGGGACTTGGAGTTAATCATACCGGCGGTCTGCGGAGTGAGTCCGACGTGAAGGGTGATGTAGTCGGAACTAGCAATGACTTCGTCGAGAGAGACCAGGCGAATGCCGTTTTCGCGCGCAATGGCAGCCGACACAAACGGATCGCTTCCGATAATTTCAAGACCGAAGCCGCGGGCACGGCGCGCGACTTCAAGTCCGACGCGGCCGAGGCCGACGATGCCAAGGGTTTTGCCGCGCAGTTCGGCGCCCTGCAGGCTCTTCTTTTCCCATTTGCCCGCGTGCATCGTGGTGTTGGCAGTGGGGAGCTTGCGGGCTAGCGCCAGCATGAGGCCAATGGTGAGTTCGGCAACAGCGACGGCATTGGCGCCGGGAGTGTTCATGACCACAACCCCGCGACGAGTGGCGGAGTCGGCATCGATGTTGTCGACACCTACACCGGCGCGGCCGATGACGCGCAGCTTTGGCGCATGCTCCATCAAAGCATCGTCGACCTGGACGGCGCTGCGGACCACAAGAGCGTCGGCGTCGGCGAGGGCGGCCGGCAGGCCGTCGGGGAGCTGATCGTAGGTCAACACTTCCCAGCCGGGTTCGGCCGCGAACACGGCGAGAGTTGCGGGTGATACTTTTTCCGCGAGAACGATCTTCATCTTGTCTCCCTTGGCCGCGGTGGCGGACCCGGTTTCAAACTCGTTGAAACGGATGTGGTGTTTTTCGCAGAGCAGGTCGAACATGCGCACGACGGCAGCGTGTGGCTTGCCCTCGCCGCGCTCGTATTTGGTTATTGAGTTTGGATGCACGCCTAGCAACTCGGCCATTTGGTAGGAATAGAGGTCGAGCTGCCTGCGCGCTATGAGAAGTCTTTCGCCAAATGAGAGTTCGGCCATGCTAGCACCTGCGGATGAGTGAACAGTGTTCAGTGCACAGTGGACAGAATGATCTGTCGATAGGGCTCAAGGTCACGACACGTTTGCGCTGTTCACCGATCACTGTCCACCGTTCACTTGTTCTGCATAAACCTTCTGTGCCGCCGCTACGGCCTGCCCGTATTCGACTTTCAAGCCCAAGGTGTCTTTCGCGATGTGCTCCATCGCGCCGAGAAAGGCCACGGTGTCGAGGTAGTCGAAGAAGCCCAGGTGGGCGACGCGGAAGATCTTGCCTTGCATCTCGCCCTGCCCATTGGCTGTGACCAGCGCAAACCTGGCCTTCAGCGCTTTCACCACCGCGCCGGAATCCATGCCTTCGGGAACGGCTACTGCGGTTGCGGCCGCGGCTGGGGCCGTCGGCGCGAAGAGCGTAAAGCCCAGAGCGACCAATCCTGCGCGCGTCGCAGCCGCGTTGACCTGCGCGTTGTCGACGAGGGCGATGCGGCCCTTCTCGAGATCGCCACCGGCCTGTCCGGCGATGTAGTCGAGCGCGGCACCGAGACCAGCAACGAGAGCCACAGCCGGAGTGTAGGCGCTTTCGCCCTTCACGGCGTTCTTACGCTCCTTGCGGAGATCGAAATAATAGCGGGGATTTTTTGACTTCTCCATTGCCGCCCAGGCTTTTTCGCTGACGCTCAAATAGGCAAGGCCGGGGGGAATCATGACGGCTTTCTGCGAACCGCCAATGAGGATATCAATGCCCCAGCCGTCCACATCAAAGTGGGTCGTGCCGAGGCCCGTAATGCCGTCGACCACAAAGAGCGCCTGCGGCGCGACTTCGTGGATAAGCTTTGCTATCGCTTCGATATCGTGGCGAACGGCTGTAGAGGTTTCGGTGGCCTGCACGTAAACCGCGCGATGTTCAGGCTTGAGAGCGGCACGGATGTCGGCCAGATTGAACGTCTGGCCGTAGGGAGCGGTGACCACGTCGGGTTCGCAGCCGAAGGCTTTGGCCAAGCCTGTCCAGCGCTCGCCGAACTTGCCGGCGGTGAGGACCAGAACGCGGTCGCCCGGCGAGGTCAAATTGGAGACGGAGGCTTCCATAGCGCCGGTGCCGGAACTTGAGAGCAAAAGGACGTCATTCTTGGTGCCGACGAAGACTTTGAGCTGGGCAAGCACTTTTTGGAAGAGGGCGCGGAACTCCGGCGTGCGGTGGTGCATGTCGGCAGCGGCCATGGCAAACTGTGCTGCCGGCAGCAGCGGCGTCGGACCTGGGGTGAAAAGACGAGTCTTGCGAATCATGGACTTAGCCTCCGGAACAGGTTATGAGACGGTTCACTGGCAGCGTGAATTTCTCGCAGCCTCCGAAATCACAGAATACACATATATGTGATTTTTGTGAAATATGGGATGTGCAAAACTGATGATTTTCATAAGACAAATCCTGATCAATGCTGAAAAGGGTCCCGGCAAGGAGGATCTAGAGGTGGCCGCCGTGGGCTTGAAGCAGGGCGATCGCTTTCCCATTGGAAGTGGTGACGGAAGTAAAGTGAGAACTATGGACATTATTCTGGGCGTAGTACATGGGTGTATGGCCGCCCCAATCCTTCACATTCGGATTTGTGCCGTGTTTCAGTAGTATTTCCAGAATCTGAGTCTGCTCGTTTATGACCGCCCAATGCACTGACATTCGCCCTCTGGAATCGATCGCATCCGGATCTGCGCCGTTGGCCAGGAGGAGTTCCACATCGTAGTCAAGGCCGCGTTCCACGGCGCGACCAAGCGGATTGACACCAGTGGTGTTCGGGTCCGCGCCATGTGTCAGTAGCAACTCCGCCATTTCTTTGTGCTGATACGAGAGCAACGCCGTGGTCAGCGGCGTCTCGCCGGATGTGTTTTTTGCATTCACATCGGCGCCATTTGCCAACAGCAGTGCTGCAACTGCGGGCTGGTCGTGAAGAGCGGCCAGATGCAGAGGAGTGTTTCCAAACTTGTCTTTGCTTGAAACCAGATCTGGATCCTGCTTCAGAAGCGCGATCACTTTGGCTTGATCGCCTTTTCGAGCGGCGTCGTGTATCGGGTCACCTAGCGCGACGTTGCCCAAGGCAAAGCAGAGAACCGCTGTTCCCGCAACACGAACGATTTGAGCGCCGATGTTCAACCCTACGCCTTTACTCATGTCCGCCGTGGGCGTGAAGCAATGCGACGGCCTTTTCATTGGACATCCCGCCAAAGCCATTCTCGGCATAGAACATAGGGGTGTGGCCGGCCCCGTCTTTCGCATTAGGATTTGCGCCGGCGTTCAACAACAATTCCAGAATCCTGTTTTTACCGTGCATGACCGCCCAGAGCACAGAACTGCTTCCACCCAGATTGATCGCGTCGGGGTCTGCGCCGTTGGCCAACAGCAGTTCCACGTCGTAGGGAAGGTCACGCTCAATGGCGCGCTGCAGCGGAGTGACGCCTATATGCACGTATGCGTTTGGGTCCGCGCCGTGGGTCAGTAGCAACTCGATCATTTCCTTGTGGTGGTAAGAAAGCAGCGCCAGCGTCAAAGGCGTCTCGCCGTAGGCCTTTTGATTGAAGTCGGCGTCGGATTTTTGGCTCAAGTATTTACTGGCTATTACTTCGTGTCCTGGAGGAGTGTTGTGTGCGTTCACATCCGCGCCATTGGCGATGAGCAGAGCCGCGATTGCTGTCTGGTCGTGAAGGGCGGCAATATGCAAAGGCGTATTGCCAAGATTGTCTCTGCTTGAAACCAGATCGGGATTCTCATTCAGCAGCGCGATGACCTTCGCTTCGTCGCCTTTACGCGTTGCGTCGTGAATTGGTCCGCATAGCGCAATGCTGGCCCAGGAAAAACAGAGGGCCATGGTTACCGCGCATCGACTGATTTGCACCGCGATATTCATGCTTGCCGACCGGGTGCTCACTGCTTCGGCTCCTGAGGGTTCCCCTGCGGATCGGCGATGATCCTGGATGTTGAGCCAAGACGGTGATAGTCGCTGAACGATGTTCGATTCAGGATCAGGGGTCGAACCAGGGTTCGATTGCGAACGAGAGCTTGATCCTTGAGCTGGAGGAAGCAGGTGCTGACTTCTTCCACGCTGAAGGCCAGGCTGTAGAGCGGGCAGATGTAGGTTCGCCCGCCGATATCCACGGGCCCGTACTCGATGATCGAGGCGACATGAGAGATCGGGTCATCAGGTTTTGAGTCCGCCTGCAATGTGAGCCGCAGAATGGCGCCCGACGCGGGATCGATCGCGAGCGATCCATGGTATCCGGGTTGCGCGTGAAAAGCATTGCTCCCGTTGCAGGTGTAATTTACTTCATATTTCGAGTCCAGTTCGGGTACGGAATACCGATAGACCGCAACCAATCCGGTCGGACCCTGTTCCCAGTGATGAAACGCAACCGTTCCGGTTGTGACACCGACCAAAACGATCGCCGGTTCGGGTCCAAATTCGCCCCAGCTCTGAAATCCCATCTGGGGCAGCGACTGCGCGGAGTGCTGCTCCTTCATGGGATCGATGACCTCCCTGCCGTTGCGAAACGTGATTTCGCGGGTGGAAGCGCCTCTTGGGAACAGGCCTATATGTACCGGCTTCCCGGTCTGATTCGTTTCCGGAGAGATTCCAGAGAATCGTTCAGTTTTACGGGTGGCGAAGAAATTGGGCAGATGGGTCAACGTCTGAAAGACGTAGGCGCGGGCCGCATCGAGCATGTGCTGCTGCTGGTTCGCATCCGGTGCGGGCCTATCGGGCAACTCACTGGCGGGCGGATCCAGCAGAGCTGATCGATCTGCCAATAACTGCAATTCTCGCTGCGTCCGCGGCCCGAAGGCGTGCTCTTTCAGAATGCTATCCAGTGTCGCGGGTGTAAGCCGCTCCGAAAGCTGCAAATTGTCAATTTCTACTGCCATCGTGGCGTCTTGAAGCACAGCGACAGGTGCCTCGCTGTGGTCAGACACCGTCGGCGCGGGAGTGGCAAGCTTCTGTTCGAGTTGTTTGACGGTGATGCTTTCGGCACCATACGCCGAGTGGATTGCCAGGGCAAGAGTAACCAGAACCAACGTGCGCATCATCGAGTCACCACTCCACCATCGGCGAATTTTCAATCCACCAGCCTGGCCAGGTCGCAAGAATCCGTCATGAAAATCGACGAGACGCAAAACCCGCCCGCCCGCTGCTGAACGAAACGACCGCAAAACTGCGCCCAAACCATACCACATCCGGGCTGTTTTTTCTGTGTCGGCACCTTCGGGTGCAGACCACGTCCTTTGAGCCAGATCACCTGAGCGAGAAACTGGATTGGTCTGGCTGGAAGACAAGGCTACCCTGACAAATCTGCCGCTCCAATCGATCAAGTCAGCCTCGGCCAAATGGGTTAACGCCGCCCACCGCCCGCGAAGCCGCCACCACCATGGAAACCGCCGACGCTGCCTCCGCCGTGGAAGCTTTCGACGTGGCCGGGATTTCCGCGGATCGCGCCGCGGACGTAGCCGTGGCCGTAGTGCCCGCCGCGGTATCCGTAGAATCCGCCATAATAGCCGCCCCAGCCGAAGGGATAGAAGCCCCATCCGAAGGGACTGGCGAAGGGGCTGAATCCCATGTAGGCGAAGTCATAGGCCCATGGGTCCCAGTACCAACCCGGCCCGGCATAGGGGCCAGTGTATTCCGCGGCCATCTGGTTGTTGGCTTCCCCCATATACTCCGAGCGCAGGCTGTTCCAGTTGTAGAACTCATCCTTGGCGTCGTTCTCGTTGAAGTCGGCTGGTTTTTCCTTGGCGAGGGCCTGTTCATCATTCAGTGCCAACTCGTGGTGGCCTTTGATTTCGCGCCATTTATTGTCGCCGACCTGCGCGTGCGCTTCGCCGTTGAAGACCATGGCTTCAGGCTTGTTCGCATCGAATTCGTAGTAGCCGCGCTTATTGAGCCGTGTGGTTACGTCGGCATCGATTAACTGCAGATTGTTCTGATCATGGATCTCGTCGACTTCGACTCCGGCGCGACCTTTATCGAGTTCTACCTGTGTCAACGTCAGGTCAGGCGAAACCATTTTCACTGCGCTATTGTCGTCGAGGCGGAGAAAGACGCCAGGCGTCAGCAGAATTTCAGCTTTGCCGTTGCTGGTGGAGATTTGCTGCCCAGGTTGCAGGGTTGCGTTTCCAACGTCTTTTGAGTTCAGTTGCAATCCGTCTAAATAAACAGCGCCTTCTACGTAGTTGACCGTGCCAGGGATCGCCTGCCTGGCTTGATCCCCTTGATCCGCGGCAAACAATGGCGACCCCAGGAGTCCCAAACCGAGCAGAGTAACTAGCGTCATTGATCGGCTTTTCATTTCTTTAATACCTCTATTCATTAGAGTCCGATGCGGTCTAAAAGTCGCGGATGAGTACGGCACCGCCTCTCGCAGGGACTTGCAATAAAACGGTTTTGCAGAAGGCTTTGACCATACGAAAACTTAACAATTGTGTACAGAGAAGTTGCTTCGGGGATGACAATTGAGAAGAGCAGAAACGATGATTCGGCAAGCGATAGACTAGATGAGTTGCAAGATTTGACATGGGATTGAATTGCGAGGGAGCGATGACGGACGCGGGCGCACTGGAAGCACAGATTAGCCAGCAGGTGATTACGGCATTGAAGTTGCACGACGCCGAGCGCGTAGGCACGCTGCGGCTGATCAAGAATGCGCTGAAGAACAAGGCGATTGAAAAGCGCGCGCCGCTGACTCCGGCCGAGGAACAGCAGGCCCTGGCTACGATGATCAAGCAGCGACGCGACTCGATTGAGCAGTTCACCAAAGGCAACCGGCCGGAGCTGGCGGCCAGGGAAGCAGCCGAGATCGTGGTGATCGAGGAGTTCTTGCCCAAGGCGCTGGATGAGGCAGGACTGCGGTCGCTGGTGGCCGAGATGATCGCCGAACACGCGAACTCGACCGGCCACGCGCCGATGCCGAAGGACATGGGACCGGTGATCAAGGCCGTGCAGGCGCGGTTGGCGCAAGCTGGCGTACGGGCAGAAGGTCGCATCGTGAGCGACTTGGTGAAGCAGGGGCTCGCCGGGTAGTTGATGCGATTCTATTGCGCCTGGAAGTCGTCGAGCTTGAACTTCCCCTGGCTTCCAGCGGGCTCGACGATCTTTGGCCGGAACACGAGCCACACCAGAAGTCCGAGCGGGAAGAACACGATCACCAGCAATGTGACCAGCCAGGGCGACTTGCCGCGGCGTATGGCGTCTTTCGCACACAGGCGGATGGTGGCAATGACGGCCGCGAGGATGCAAAGAATAAGCACGGGATCGACAAGACTCGATATGTCATTCGCCCTCATGACAGCCACCTGCACGTGAGATTACAGGCAACCGCTTCGTGCGTCCAGCCAGCTTTACTCTCGCATTTTGTGAACAGATGACGCGACACTCTGCGCGGATTGAGCGTCGCCCTCGTCGATCAGCAGCCTTCAGACACAGATGCTATCCGGCTCTAACAGCGAGCTTGCGCGGATGCTCTTCGTGCAATTCATGATGCAGCTCGTCTACTTTTTCTTTGGCTTTTTCGAGGGCGCGTTTTCCTGCGGGCGTGATCTTGTAGAGCCGCCGGCGTCGGCCTTCCACACGGTCGAAGGCAGAGCGCAGCAGGCCTGATCTTTCCAGTCCGTGCAAAAGGGGATAGAGCGTGCCCGGGCCGATGCTGTAGCCGTGGTGGGCGAGCTCCTTCATCATGGCGAGTCCGAAGATAGGTTCGTGCGCGGCGTGCAGCAGCACGTGGATCCGGATAAGCCCGTCGAAGAGTTCGCGCTTCTGATCTGTCACAAAAATGAATATACCGCTGCGAGCATGTCCCAGCCTTGACTGTTATCGAAATTCGATATAACGTCGGCTGAGTATGGCTGCCTCACTGGTGCAATCTCTCCATACCCGGATGAGTTGGTTGACGCGAATCCCGAAGAAGGCTTTCACGGTTGTGGTCTTCCTGGTCTTTTGCGCGAGCGGAACAAGGCTCTGGGCCCAGGGTCCGCCGTTTCAGGTGGACGATCCGGTGCCGGTGGATTTCAAACATTACGAGTTTTATATCTTTGGTTCCGCGGACGGGACGCCGGCGGAGATGGATTACTCCGGTCCGGCATTTGAATTCAACTGGGGTGCTGTGCCGCGCGTGCAGTTGCACGCGATTCTGCCCTGGGGTGGAATCTATCCCTCGAACAAGGCGGTCTATTATCCGGGCGGAACCGGTCCCAGCGCGCACGGCCTGACGGATATGGAACTCGGTGTAAAGCTCGCGATCATCAAGGAGACGAAGACGATTCCGCAGATTGGCACCTTCACCATGTTCGAGATGCCGACGGGCAACTATGACAGCGGGCTGGGTGTAGGAAAAGTCTGGTACCGCCTGCCTCTGTGGCTGCAGAAGAACGAAGGCAAGTGGCTGTTCGACGGCGGCGCGGGAGAGACGGTGGTGCCGCAGAAGGGGTACCACGATTTTCCCTACGGCGGGTTTCTGCTGAAGCGCGAGATGAACAAAAAACTGGAGCTTGCGGCAGAGGTGTTCTCGCATGGCGGTGAAGGGTATGCCACGCCGCAGACACAAGCTTCAACGATGATCGATGCCGGCGCGTACTGGCACTTGAAGGGCGAAGAAACCATGCAGCTTCTCTTTGCCTATGGACATTCCGTAGCGGGCCAGACCGAAAACTACGCCTACCTCGGCCTCTATTGGACATGGGGCAAGGACGACAAAAAGGATGACAAGGACAAGGATTCCGCCGACAAGAAGGCGATGCTGCAAAACGCAATGTTCTCAGCGCACGCATTGAAAAACGGATTCTGATTCATGACCGGGTGCGACGAATTCCTTGATTCACGGGAGCAATTGCCATGGAGATGACGACGCGCGACATTTGGACGCTGGTGCATGGCATGGGATTCGGCGCGCTGTATCTCCTGGCTTGTTCTTTCGCAATTGTCGAATTGTATCGCCGTTACAAGCCATATCCCCTGCAGCCGATTTCCGCTGAGGATGAGACGTTTCTGGGAACCTGGCTGAGTTTGATGGCGGTAGTCGCGTGGATCACAGTGCTGACCGGTGCGTACGTGATCTATCCGTGGTATCGCGCTGTGTCACCGGCGGGAGCAGCCGCGCTCAATGCGTTTCCGCAAGCGCTGCTCAAGTCCAATCCGACCACCATCGGTTGGCACGCAATCGGTATGGAGTGGAAAGAGCATATCGCTTGGATTGCGCCCATTTCCGTCACGATGGCAGCAGCGGTTTTCCTGCGGTACCGGCGCTGCCTCACCAACTACCCGCAACTGCGCGCGGCGGTGCTGATCTTTGTTTTTGTCTCGTTCGCGAGCGCCGGGGTCGCCGGATTCTTCGGCGCGGAGTTGAACAAGCACGCTCCGGTTGAGGGCGGTGCGACGATCAAGCTGATGCAGGGAGGTGAACGGTAATGGCGAGCAAGCCGTCAAGCAGCGTCTCTGCAATGATGATGCCGAATGGTCCTGGAGCGGCGGCCGTGCTTGCTGCGGGCATCGGTTGTTTCGCGATGGGAGCCGTTTCTGTTGCCGCAGACAAGCTGCCCGCTCTCGCGCGACTGCTGAACCTCTACAAGCCTACCGGTCCGCTCTCGGGAGTTTCCACAGTGGCGATTGTCGTGTGGGTCGCGGCCTGGGCGGTGCTTCATTACTACTGGCAAAGGCGCAATGTGGAGTTGGGGCGAGCTACCGGAATTGCTTTCCTCCTGCTTGCATGCGGTTTGCTGCTTACCTTTCCGCCGATCGGCGATCTTTTCTAAACACGCAAAAAGAGAACGCCGAAACTAGCGCCGCGATTGCGGCCCGAGTTCCGGCGTTTGAAGCGAAGCAGGACCTGCTCAGTCCAAATCGTCGACGTAGTGGCCCACGAGCACGGTGTTTCCATTTGCCGGATTCTTCAGCAACAGGCCGACAACGCGTACGTTAGTAGCCGATGAGACGTCAGACAGTTGCGTGAGCCCATCGCGGAACTCGCAGTTGTCTGCAATGTAGACAGTGATGGTTTGCGGAACCAGCACTCCGGCAAATCCGTTGATCTGCATCTGGAATGTGTCGTTGCTTGTGTTCACGCTTCCGGGCACGACCGTTCCGTTGAAGCCCCAGTGGCGCAGGACCACGCGCTTGACTGTGACTCCGGTGGCATTGGTTGCGCCGCTAGCCGGTCCGCCGACGGCGACATGCTGGCCTGGGAGCAGTGCGCCCTGATTGAAGAGGAACTGCGCGAATGGCCCGTGCATCCAGTAGATCGAGTATTTCTCAGTACCGTTGAGATCGATCGTCGCAAGCTGGCCGAGAGTCAGACCCGTAGTTGTGGGCAGCAGGCCGCGCACGTAAAGGTCAAAGCTTGAAGCCGGACCTGAAGACGGATTGACATAGGTGACCTGGCCGCCTGCGTAGAAGCCGCTGTCAGAGAGAATGGCGATCTCGTCCGCATCGATAGTGGCATCGGCGCGATCGAGGAAACCGGAGACCTGAATAATGCTGCTCGATGTGAGATTGCTGAAGGCGTCGCCACCGTCCCACTCGGTTTGCCCGGATACGTTGACCGTGAATTGACGGCCGTGTGGGCCCTGAATCGTGATGGTCTGCGTGCCGGGGTCTGCGTTGACTACGGCTGCGTCGAACTCATCAATATAGGCGCCCTTGTCGTTATTGTTCACGCCGTTGACCGTAAAGGTGGGAGTGACGTCGCCGTTGATCTGGCCTCCGCTCACCACAATCGATTTGCGAAGATCGAAGTCCATGTGCAGCCCAACCGGCGCTGCCGACTGCGCAACGATCATTGGATTCGCGAGGGTGTAGTTCACTGTGGGCGACGAAAAATTCGCAGGCATCGTCTGGATGGTGGGCTCCGGCGTGCTGGTGTCGAGATAGCCGATGGTGCCGTTGCTCAGCGTGATCGACACGTTGCTGTAGGTGCCAACCGGAACATCATTCATATCGATCAGCGTCTGCAGGCCGTTGAAACGTGCAAAGTCAACCAGTGGAGAGCCGCTGGTCAACTGCACGGTATTGCCGTTTTCGTCGGTTGCGGAGACGCTCACATTCACCGTGAACGAAATCACACTGGCCATCGGCGCATCCGTGCCGACGACGAAAGAAGAACCGGTAACCGCCTGTGCGTCGTTATTGGTGGAGGGGGTTACGTTGCCGCAGCCCGCTGCCAAAAGAGTGGCCGCCGTCAATGCAACAAGAGACGGAAGGCTGTGCCTTCCTGACTTTGAAATAAACATTCCAGATTCACCGCGCTTTCTGCGATCGTCCCGTGGCCTCACGGAGCTTTTCGCGTGTCGGGCGCACAGCCTGAAGGAAAAGATTGGTTGTTAACTGCGTCCCTATGAGGCGGAACACGAGCGTGCGGAAGAAAGTTGCGAGTTTCTTAAGCTATTTTTAAGGTGCGTGGCGCGGGTAACTTTTGGCTATGCAACGACATTACCCTTTTGGGGAGATTCTGCAGCACAGGGCTCAACCTGTTCCCTGCTTATTCGTCTACTAGCTTTCGCCGCAGTTCGAGGAAGCGGCGCACGGAGGGATCGCGTTCCATGCCGATCGCGATCGAATAAGCCTGGCAGGCTTCCTGGCGGCGGTTGATGCGGGCAAGCAGATCTGCACGCGCAGCCCAATAGGGTTGGTACTCGACGAGACGAGGGTCGCCGGCAACTCGGTCCAATTCTTCAAGCGCCTGCTGCGGTCCAAGATGCTCAGCGAGCGCAAGAGAACGATTGACGGCGGCGACAGGCGATCCGCTGAGTGCTAGAAGTGCGTCATAGAGTTGTACGATGGCGGCCCAATCGGATTGACCGGTGCGCGCACGACCCGCATGCGCGGATTGAATAGCGGCCTCGAGCTGATAGCGGCCGACTACATTCATAGCACTGGCGCGATGAAGGAGCGATTCGGCTTCGGCGATCATGCCGGCGTCCCAGCGTGAAGGTTCCTGCTGTGCGAGCGGAACGTAGTCGCCAACGCGGGTTCGGCGAGCGCGACGGCGCGCTTCAGCGTGCAGCATCAGCGCAAGAAGACCAAGACCTTCGGGTTCGTTGGGCAGCAACTCGGTAACCAGGTGTCCCAGATAGATCGCTTCTTCAGCGAGATCGCGACGGGCGACATCTGTGCCGGCAGCGTCGATCCAGCCCTCTGCGAATGCAGCGTAGATGGCATCGAGCACGGTGTCGAGGCGGTCGCGCAGTTCACCGCGCCCGGGTATGTCGAACGGAATGCCGGCTTGGCGGATCTTATTCTTGGCACGCACCAGCCGCTGGCTCATGGTGGCGGGCGAAATGAGAAACGCGGATGCGATACGCGCGGCGTCGAGTCCGAGGATAGCTTGCAGCATGAGCGGAGCGCGGATGGAGCGATCGATTGCGGGATGCGCGCAGGCAAACATAAGGCCAAGCCGGCGATCGGGAATCTCAGCGGCATCGGCGCTCGCTTCGATGGCTGCGATTGTCTCTGTTGTTTCATCCGTCGAGATCTCACGCGCATGGTTGCGCACCGAATCGAGAAACTTGTGGCGCGCTACCGTCATAAGCCAGGCTTCAGGATTCTGCGGGCAGCCGTTTTTGGGCCAGTCGGCAAGCGCAGCTGCGAATGCTTCGGAAAGCGCATCTTCCGCGGCGGCCACATCGCGAGTGCTTGCGGCGAGAAAGGCGATCAGCTTTCCGTAACTGCGGCGCGCAACCTGTTCGGCCAGGCTGCGCGCTCCCACGTCTTCGCATCCACCCATGGGTTTACATCGCCCAGACCGGCCGCAGTTCAATGATGCCGTGTTGCGCGCCGGGGCAACGTGCAGCCCACGACAAAGCCGCATCCAGGTTGGGCGCCTCGATGAGGTAGTATCCGCCGAGCTGTTCCTTGGTATCGGCATAAGGCCCATCCAGAACCGATGTCTTGCCATCGACGGTGCGCACCGTGGTGGCTGTGGCGATGGGCTGCAGGCGGTTTGAACCCACTAATGCGCCCGCCTGTTTTAGCGCCTCGGTGTACGCCATATAGGCGGCAACGCCCTGCTGCTGCTGTTCCGCGGTCAAACGCTGGAAGCCGGCTTCTTCTGCGTAAAGAGTCAACAAATACTGCATGGTCATCCTCCGTTGTGATTTTAGGCGGCAGTTGAAAGCGCCGTCACCACGATGACGCGCGACGCATCGGAATTTCGACACGGAGAATAGCTTTTTCTGCGCAAAGATGCCCGACGATTTAGAACATCCGCAAGTCGCCAGCGGGCATTGGAGCAAATTTCAGCAAGCCCAATTCTCCGGCAAGACGTTCGAGCTTGGCGCGCGTGGCCGGCAGAGGTGTTACCAGCGGCAGACGCACAGTGTCGGACGCACGGCCCATCAGATTGAGGACAGTTTTCACTGGGCCCGGATTCGACTCCCAGAAGTTTGCTTCGAAGAGTCGTCCATAGCGGCGCTCGAGGTCGCGAGCCTCTGACCATTCATCGTGCAGTGCGGCGCCGACCATGCGCGCCATCTCCGCAGGAATTTCGTTTGAGGCTACGCTGATCAGTCCCTGCGCTCCCACGCCGATGGCGGCAAGGGCCAGGTTGTCGTCGCCTGAAAAGACCTTGAAGTTCGATGGCAGCGAGTGCACCAGTTCAGTGATCTGGGGCAGCTTGCCGCTGGCTTCCTTGATGGCCTCGATGTTGGGAGCAGCCTCGGCAAGACGAACGACCGTTTGCGGGTCAAGATTCACACCGGTGCGGCCGGGCACGTTATAGAGGCAGACGGGAATGGGGTCGACTATCTTGGCCAGTGCGAGGAAATGCTGAAACTGACCCTCCTGTGTGGGCTTGTTGTAGTAGGGGTTGGCGGAAAGCACGGCATCCACGCCAGGCACCTGGCGCAGCATCGAGGCTAGGCGAAGCAGGGTGCGCGTGGAGTTATGCGTGCAGCCCGCCCACACCGGAACGCGCCCGGCGGCAGCCTCGATGACGATGCGAACGGCACGCAGCCACTCCTGCTCTTCGAGCGTGGCGGCTTCGCCCGTGGAGCCGCAGGCCACGATGAAGTCAATGCCTGCGTCGATTTGCCAGTTCACCAGCGCCCATAGCGCCGACTCGTCGATCGATCCGTCCGCCCGGAAAGGCGTGACGATTGCCGTACCACAACCCGTAGTTTCCATCACTGAGAAGTGTATATCGCAAGGCGGTGCCTCAGGCTGTGAACGAATGCAGGCGTCGGAGACACCGAGAATCGAGACTGAGGAATCGGACTAGCCCCCCGGGCGATTACCCGTACTCGGACTCAAGCATCGACATGAGGCGCAGATTGCACCAGTGACCGTCGCGATGAGCCGCTTCGCGCATGACGCCCTCGTACTGGAAGCCGAGGCTCTCATAAAGGTGACATGCGCGGGCGTTGTCTTCGTAGACGTCGAGGTAGAGCCGATGTGCGCCCAGTTCGCGGAAGGCGATGCGCATGAGTTCCTTGAGAATGCTGCGGCCGAGCCCGCGCTCGGGAACGGCTACGACGATGCGCTTGAGTTCGATGGCGCGTGAAGTTTCCTGAGTTCCGCGCAGTATGGCGTAGGCCTGCACCTCGCCCCACTCGGTTTCGTTGACGTAGTAGCGGGCATCGTTGCTGACGAGGGTGGTACGGTGGCGTTCCTCGCTCCACTGGCCGACAAACTCGCGAGCCATGGGGGTTCGCTCGAGGGCAAGGATGGCAGGGATGTCGTCTGGGGTAGCGAGGCGGAGAATCATCGGGTTTGAGTCCATTGTAGTGAGGCAGCAGGAAGGTCCAAAGGTCCGAATCTCACTACTCATGTTTGTAGCCCCGCGGATTTCCTTTTCCTCTCGGCGGATCCGGCGGAGCTTTCCCCCATTGTTTGCCACAGATGGCACCCATGTCCGATTGCCACATGTGACGAAAGGCACGTGTCCCCTAGTACCTAGTAGTTCCAAAGGGGATAGGAAGCCGTATACCATCACCGTTACAGGACCGGAATCCAGCTTGCGCCATCACCGGGGAAGTCCGGAACAAGAAGGCGCATTTAACTGAATTCAAAGGATCTTGAACTGCGAGGGCCAAAATCCAGTCGCAGTAAGCTGTCGCTTCTTCCCAGATCCGTTTGCAAAGCCGAACGTCCCGATGGGGCTGTTTCTGCCCAATCTCGACAGTTTCGGCGTTGGACCATGTCGACTACAGAGCTGCGGCAAGACCGTATTTGCAGCAGCCATAGACGTCGACATCGACCGAGTTAAAGGATCGAGGATCATGAGCGCCAGAGCTGAGATATCGAACAACGCGCAGAGCCCCCAAGCCGAAAAGAGTGCTTCCAAGGGCATGGCTGTTGCCCTGATCGGCCCAAATGACGCGCACCGCCAGATTGTTGCCCGGGCTCTTGCATCCAGCCAGGGCCGCAAGGTTCACGAGTTTATTGACTATCCCGCCGAGTTGAACGATCTTCCGGGGATGGTCGAGCAGACTTTCGATGTCGTGCTCGTCGACGTGGACACGGACGAGAGCTACGCGCTTCAAATCATCGAGAAGCTGGCGGAGATCGGGCAACCGGTGATGGCATATTCCGCGCGCACTGACCAGGAATTGCTAATGAGCTGCATGCGCGCCGGTGCTCGCGATTTTCTGCCTTTGCCGACGGAACCCGCGCAGGAACAGAATCGCCCGCAGCCGCCCGCTGCTCAACCCGTCGTCAAGCAAGCTGCTGCCGTCGCAGTCCCGCAAGTCGCACCAAGACCTGTTGAGCCAAAGCCGGCTCCATTGCCCCCGGCACCTGCTGCGCGGGCTATTGTCACCCCGATAATTCCGGAAAAGCGTATCGAACCCGCCGGGGAACCATGGCCTACACGGATCAAAGAAGAGTACAAGGCGCCCGAGATTGCTCAGGTGATCGAAGAGATCACAGTGAGTGCACCGCCGGAGGCTTCCGAGGCCGAAAAACCCCTGTCTGAATTTGCCGCGTGGGACGCGGCAAATCTCCGTCCTTCAGCAGCGCCGGCGCCTGTCAAGCGGCCGGAAGCGCGTCCACGCCCCGCGCTTGTACCCGAGCGCCGCAAGACCGAGCCCATGTCTCGCCCTATGCCGAGCCCGGAGGCAGCGCCTGCTCCTTCCGTCGAACGTCCACCTGTAGCGGTGGATCTCTTCCGCTCTCATCAAGTTCAAAAGGAGTCAGAACCCGACGAGGCCGCCGAGAAGCGGGGCGCCAACTGGATCAAGTGGATTCTGATCGCCGCCGGACCGCTGGTGCTCGCGCTTGTACTTCTGGTCGTCTTTACACGTCCTTCGCCCCAACATCCCGCGGCGACTCCGGTAAAGGAGACACCAGTTCCAGTAGAGAGCGTTCCGCAGCCGACAGAAGTGCCGGTTGCCACCGCTCCTGCAAAGCCGGTCGCTGGAACTTTAGTTGCCAAAGCGACGCCGGCGCTGTCGCCCACCGAAAACTCTGCTGATCCCAGCGCTGCGCCTGTCTCGCCCGATGCAATGGCAGCGCAGCTTGTGGCACCGACGCGGATCGCCGGCCAGATCAAGAAGACTGCACCCGCAGATGAGCCGCCTCCAGCCGCCCCGGGTCCAGTCGCGCTGGAAGATAGCAACGTGGTTCCAGGAACGGTTTTCGGTAACGCAAACAGGCCGAAGGTCGCGCCTCATGTGGTGGCTATTTCCGCCGGCGTCGCCGATGGCATGCTTATCCACAAGACCCCGCCGTTGTATCCCAAGTTCGCTCAGGAGGCTCACATCACGGGCAAAGTCGTCCTAAAAGCCACAATCACCAAGCAGGGGACGATTGAAGGCGTGCAGGTGCTGAGCGGGCCAAAAATACTGGCTCCTTCGGCGGTCGACGCGGTGAAGACCTGGAAGTACAAGCCGTACTCGCTCGACGGCCAGCCGGTCTCTGTGGAGACCAGCATTACCGTCGTCTTCGGTGAGGCCGGCAAGTAGCCGCAGCCGGCAAGCGGCCGCAACAGCTTCGCAACGATTCAGTTCTCTGAAGGGCGCTCGATGTGGTCGATGACGACTACATCCAAGGGCGCCTTTGCAGGTTCCAGCTTCAGACCGAGCTGCTCCTGGAGCGCAGTGAAAAGCGATGGGCCGGTGGCGTTAGGATCATCGCCCCAGGCCCAGGTGAGGTCCACCTGGTATTTGCCGCTCAATCCCGTCTTATCGATGATGAGCCGCCCGGCCGGGTGTGAAAGACTGCCAACAAGATTTCCTATGAACAGGCTCTGGCCCGCAATATTGCCCAGTCCCATCCTGTAACCGGGAGACTGGTCCGGAGCGGCTTCTTTCATCTTCAATCCGCTCTTGGCAATGACGAGGTTATAAACCGGAAGCTCCTTTACCTCGATGTGAGCCTTCATTCTGAACCGGTCCGCAAGGAGCGCACGCAACAACAGCGCGTTCTCCTTCACGCGATCATCGCCGTGCAGTTTGCCCACGGCCTCTGCATTATCGGGATCCAGTTTTGCCTCGATATCGAAGTTCTCAGTTCGAGCCCAGTCGGGAAGTCCCGATATCTGGTCCTCCATCATCACGTTATATGCACCCGTAATCAGACTGTACACAGGCACATTCGCCGAGAATCCGGAAGGCGTATGTCGCCAATACGAACCGACCCCGGAGTTGTCCTCCTTTTGCGGCCTCACAGAGACGATGTCGTATGCTGTCGGGAGAGCAGCGGGCTTCGCGGGAGGCGCAGCGCCTCCTGAAGGTGCAACCTGCGGCAAAGCTGGTCTGGAGAACAGCGTCATGCTGGCGAGAGCGAGGCAGAGAATCGGAGCACGCATCCTGGCGATATCCCCCTTTGAGCTGTTTTATGGAAAGACGACAGAACCAGCTGACGCGCTCACCGGGGGAATCGGAGCTACAACTGATCGAATATCTCCCGGAACTCCCACGCGCCGGATTTGCTGCAGAGCCATTCGGCGGCGCGGACGGCGCCTACGGCGAAGCCGCGGCGGGAGTGGGCGTCGTGGCGCAGCTCTATCAGGTCGTACTCGCTTTTAGCTGTAACGATGTGCTCACCGTTGGCATCGCCGACGCGATGCGATTCGATGGGCACATCGATGGCGGGCTGCACCGAGTGGATGATCTGCTTGAGCGTAATAGCGGTTCCAGAAGGCGCGTCGAGCTTAGACGTGTGGTGCGTCTCGCTGATAGCGAACTTGTAGCCTTCGAGTTTGGCCAGTTCCGCGGTAAGGCGGAAGAGCTTTTGCACGCCCATGGAGAAATTCGTGCCATAGAGCAATCCTCCGCCGCGGCGTTCTGCGATGGCCTTTAGCTCAGTCAAATGCGCGTACCAGCCGGTGGTGCCGACCACGATGCGGCAGCCCAGCGCGAGGACCGCGCGGATGTTTTCGACCGCGGCTTCGGGAGTGGTGAAGTCAATGACCACATCGATGCCGGCAAGGTTAGGCCCTGTGAGTGCTGAGGCCTGCTGATTCTCGTGGATGTCGAGTGCGCGTACGCCGTGTCCTCGCTCGCGTGCCACCTCGGCGACGATCGAGCCGGTTTTTCCCTTGCCTAGAACTAGAAGAAGCATGTTCGTTGTTCCTCGATGCCAGTTTTTAGCTTAATGCGTGGGAGCGTGGATTGTGCGGAAAACGATTGGCGTCGAATCCCACTCAGGACGCGACATCCGCATCATCGATGGGGCACCCACCATTGGGTCGATCGAGGTGTTCGCTCCCAGGTCTCGGCCGCGCGCCTGAGAAAGCGACCGCGGATCCTTCGGCTTCGCTCAGGATGACAAAGCGGATTTAGTTCGGGGCTAAAGGCTACTGGCCACTTCCTACGAGCTAACCGCAGCTTTTCGGGCTTCCGTGTCGAAGATTTTGGGGTCAGGATTGCCAAAGAAAGCAGCGTGCAGAGAGCGCACGGCTTCGTCGGCGTCCTCTTCTTCGATCATGAAGCTCATGTTGATTTCGCTCGCGCCCTGCGAGATCATGCGCACGTTGATGTGCTTGATGGCGCTAAAGACCTGCGCGGCCATGCCGCTCTGCCCGCGAATGTCTTCACCGACCATGCAGACCAAAGCCTTCTTTCCCTCGTATTTCACATCGGCGAGCTGGCTGAGATCGGCGGCGATGAGGGGCAGCTTGTCATTCGAGTCAACGGTGAGCGACACAGAAACCTCGCTGGTTGAAACCATGTCGACTGGGCATTGGTGCTTATCGAAGATGTCGAAGATGGCCTTGAGATAACCGTGCGTCATCAGCATGCGGCTGGCGACGACGTCGATAATGGAGAGCTTCTTTTTGACCGCAATGGACTTGAACGGGCTGCTGCAGTGGGGCGCGATCGAGATGATGCGCGTCCCTTCATTGGCGGGGTTCTTGCTGTTGAGCACCAGCACTGGAATGTTCTTGCGGACGGCCGGAAGAATGGTTGCGGGGTGCAGAACCTTGGCGCCGAAGTAGGCGAGCTCGGCGGCCTCTTCAAAGCTGATGACCTTCACGCGCAGGGCGTCGGGGCAGACGCGCGGGTCGCTGGTCATAATGCCGTCGACATCGGTCCAGATCTCAATGGCGTCGGCGGCGAGCGCTCCGCCGAGTAGCGCAGCGGTGAAGTCAGAACCGCCCCGGCCCAGCGTGGTGGTGATGCCGGCTTCGTTTGAGGCGATAAAGCCGCCCATCACCGGTACCCTGCCGTCATTGAGGTGGGGTCGCAAATGTTCTGAGGCTCGTTTCTCGATCAGTACATCCAGCGGCACCGCCTTGCCGAACTGGGAATCGGTCACGATGACCTCGCGCGCGTCGACGTGAGCGGCATTGATGGCACGCTCGGCAAATGCAGAGGCAATGATGCGGCTTGAGAGGCGTTCGCCGTAGCTGACGACCAGGTCGGAAATGCGCGGCGTGAGTTCGAGGATGGCGGCCAGTCCGCGCAGGATTTCGTCGAGCGAGTCGAATTTCTGCTCGATCAGATTGCAGAGAGAAGCGGCGTCGGCTGGTGTCTTGATGAGCGCGCAGGCGGTGTCGCGATGACGGGCGCGGAGGCGGGAACTGATGGCGAGGGCGCCGGTGCGATCGCCTTTGGCGGCTGCGGCCGCGGCGCGCAGCAACTGGTCAGTCACCTTGGCCATGGCGCTGACCACCACGACGGTCTGTTTGCCGGCGGCCACGCGGCCCGCGACGATGGCGGCGGTACGGTTGATGGCGGTTGGATCTTCCACCGAGGTGCCGCCGAATTTCATCACAACCAGGCTCATGCGTTCCTTGTTCCGACCTCAGGGGCTACAGCCCCGGCTTGCTCTTGAAGGCTGACGTACAGGCTGAAGCCTCCGATCTTGCTGATGCCTTATGCGCGGGCGGCGGTTTCGGCCACTGGTTCCAACTTACCTAAACTTGCCAGCAGCTCGGCGTTGAGGATGGCGGCGCCGGCCGCTCCGCGAATCGTGTTGTGCGAGAGCACCGTGAATTTCCAGTCGAGCAGGTTACAGGGACGCAGGCGTCCGGTGGTTACGGCCATGCCGCGTCCCCGATTGCGGTCGAGACGAGGCTGCGGCCGGTCCGGTTGCTGCGCGAACTCGATGGGTTGCTCGGGCGCCATGGGCAGCTTTTGACCGGTGAGCGGCTTGAACTCAGCCCAGGCGGCGAGAATGTCCTCGTGCGTCACGGGCCGGCCGAGCTTGTTTCCCAGCTTGATTGAGACGCTCTCGGTGTGGCCGTCTTCCACCGCCACGCGGTTGCAGTGCGCGCTGATCTTTGCGGCCAGCGGGGCGACGTGGTTGCCCTCGAGATGGCCGAGCAATTTCAGCGTCTCGGCCTCCATCTTCTCTTCTTCGCTGCCGATGTAGGGAATGACATTGCCAAGGATGTCCATCGACGGCACACCGGGATAGCCGGCACCCGAGACGGCCTGCATGGTGGTGACGAAAATCTGCTCGATGCCGAACCGCTCTTCGATGGGCTTGAGGGCCATCACAAGCCCGATCGTCGAGCAGTTGGGATTGGTAACCATGTAGCCGCCCGATTCGCGGCGCGAAGGCTGCTCCTCGATCAGGTGCAGGTGGTCGGCGTTGATCTCGGGAATGACGAGCGGCACGTTGGGCGCCATGCGATAGGCGCTGGAGTTGGAGACGACCGCACAGCCGGCGCTGGCAAATTTAGGCTCCATTTCGCGGGCGATCGCTGCGTCGAGCGCGGCAAAAATGATCTTCGGGGCGCCTTGGGGCTCGGCCGGAGAAACGATCATGCGCGCAATGCGCTCCGGCAGCGGGGTGTCGAGTCGCCACTTGGCGGCTTCGCCATAGAACTTGCCGCTGGAGCGGTCGCTGGCGGCGAGCCACGTGATCTCAAACCACGGATGGTCTTCGAGCAGTTGAATGAAACGCTGGCCAACCATTCCGGTCGCGCCGAGGATGCCGATTGGATATTTGTTTTGCATGGCAAGTGAACACTCCAGTGTACAGGAGAGCGGGGTCGGCTAATGAAATGGCATCGAAGCGGGATCGAGGCCTTTTGGGAATTCTGCCTTCGTGATCGATCGGCCGCAAGCCGCAGATTTCAATCACTTCCATTCTGCGGTCGGCCCGAAGCTTCGTTCTGTTTCCGCATGTTGATTGTTCCGTTCGAAGCTCTCGAGCAACTCAATTCTCGCCAATTGTGAGCAATATTGAACAGTTCTCCTCGCGGCGCTTGTGGAACCCTACCGCCAAAGCGGAGTGAGTCCTTCGGTCAAATGAAGCCCGACCCAGATCTCAGGCCAACCGGCGGGCTTAGGAGGTTTCCCATCCCGAAGGACTCGCTTCAGAACAGCCGGACAACCCGTCTGCAGAAACCAGCGCGGGATTCCGGAGTAAATATGGAGAACAAATCTAGCTAGCCACTGAGCATTCCGGTCCCCGTGAGAGTGCAGTTCGCATCGGCGACATGCTTCCCCATTCCGGCGAACTTCAAGAACCACAAACCTGCACCCGAAAGGCTGGACCTTACGAGCGTTCATCTGGTCAATCCAAGCGACAATTCTTTTGGCACCGCTGTCATTACACCCCGCTGGCTGTTTGTGCTTGCCGCGGCAACCCCTGAGACGGCCGGAACTCCAATCCTGGTAGACGAATCACTCGAGCAGATCGTGCCTGCAAGTATTCAGCCGGGCGATATCGTCGGCATCAGTGTGCACACCGGCAATGCACTGCGCGGCTATCAAGTCGGGCGCATGGCGCGTGCGCGCGGCGCCTGGGTGGTCTACGGCGGCATTCACGCTACGCTTTTCCCTGAGGAAGCACTGGAGCGCGGCGAGGCGCATGCCGTGGTGAAGGGCGATGGCGATATTGCCTGGGGCAAGGCAGTGGCAGATTGCGTGGCCGGCGTTCCCGAGCGCGTCTATGAAGGCGGTCGGATCGAAGGCACGCAATTCCTCGCGGCTCGATGGGACCTGATGCGGCCGGATAAATACATGTGGGCCTCGGTGCAGACCATTCGCGGATGTCCGAAGCACTGCTCCTTTTGCAGCGTTTGGCGTACCGATGGACAAAAGCCGCGGCAGCGATCCTTTCAGAAAGTGATCGACGAGATCGTAAGTCTGCGCCGGCTTGGCTTCCGGTTTATTGCCTTGGCCGACGACAACTTTTATCCCGTCACGCTCACGGATCTGCGGCTGGCGCGGGAGCAGAACAACCTCTCCAAGGTCGAAGAGCTGACCACGATTCGCAATGAACGCTTCCAGTTGATGGAGGAACTCGCCAAACTGCCGAAGGATATGGTGTTCTTTACCCAGATCACGATGGAGGCGGGCGAAGACGGCGACTACCTCGACGCCATGCGCAAGGCCAACATCAAGGGCGCCCTGGTGGGTGTCGAAGCAGTCACGCCTGAGGGGCTCAAGGCCGTCTTCAAGGATTGGAACTACTCCGGCGAGGCACTTGCAAAACAGTTGCAGACATTCAAGAAGCATGGCGTCCACGTGCTTGGCTCATTCATCTTCGGGCTGCCAACCGACAAGCCTGCAACGTTTGACGCAACGGTAGAGATGGCATTGAAGGCGGGAGTGACGTTTGCGCAGTTCGTCATGATGACGCCGTTTCCCGGCACAGTTGACTTCGGCAGGTGGGAGAAGGAGCAGTCCGCGCGTCCGACGCTGGTTGGCGATGTGCCCCTCACTCGCTACTGGTTGATCCCCACCGAGGTTCGTCCCAAGATGTTTACGCCGCATCCCTCAATGAGTTCCGATGAGATTCGCGAGCGCACGCAGCGGGTGTGGGACAGGTTCTACAACTGGGGCGCCATCTGGCAACGGTCGGCCTGCACGCCGAATCTTCGCGCCCGGATCGCGTTCATTTTCCTCTCCAAGCTCTACCGGCAAATGTACGCGGGTACGGGCATTTCGACAGACAGCGCGCGCCGGAAGAAATCGAAGAGCTGGGCGAGATGGACAGCCCGCCAGTGCAAGAAGCTTTTCCAGGCCAAGCCGATGCCGGATCTGCAATCGCCTGCCTGGCAGACTGCAGCCGCCAAAGGTGCACACGGTGGAGTTGCCTTTCCACTTGCCCTTACGCCATTTGTTGTGTTGTCGGAAGAAGAGTAGGCTCCGCCCCAATCATTCGGGCGCGGTCGCGTTGAACGGCAGAAATAACGCAAACACCGTGCCTGAGCCGTCCGCCGAACAGCTCGACCGGACCGTCAGCACGCCGTGATGCCGGTCGACGATTCCGCGGCTGATCCAAAGTCCGATGCCATTTCCCTTTTGGCCTTTGGTTGTGAAAAACGGTTCGAAGATTCTCGTCAGCGTGTGCGGAGACATGCCGCAACCAGTGTCGGCGACCGTCAAGACGATTCCTTTTCTCCCGGTTCTCCACTCCGTACCTTCGCGACTGCGGAGCAGAAGAAGGCCGCCCCTGGGAGCCATTGCATCGATCGCGTTGCCAATGAGGTTGCTTAGAACCTGCAAGATCTCACCCTCGAAGCAGGTGACGGGATGGCTTCCGCGGTCGCGTCTGTTCACCCTGACGTGCGCATTGAGCAATCGGCCCTGGTAAAGCGGGACAGTCGCATCAATCAACTCTGCGCCTGTTACATGCCTTGGATTGGTCGACTGTCGGTGGAAGCGCAGAGTCTGGTTGGCGATGGCTGAGACTCGACGGAGTTCGACCTCGGCGCTGGCGAGATAGTGCTTGGCTTCGGGGTCCTTCGCAGATTGCTGCGCAAGATAGATGAGGTTTGTGACCGCTGCGAGGGGATTATTGATTTCGTGCGCGATGGAACTGGCAAGCCTGCCCACGGCATTCAACTTTTCAGATTGAATCAGCAGTTGCTCGGCGCGCCTGCTTTCCGTGACGTCGATACCAAGGACGATGATGCCCGAGATATTTCCGTCCGCGTCGCGTCGCGGTTGATATACAAAATCCAGGTAGCGTAATTCGAGAGGCTGGGTTTTGCCGCGCGCCAGGTGTATCGGCATGCTGCGCCCGACAAAGGGCTCACCCGTCTCATACACGCGGTCAAGCAGCTCGACGAAACCCTGGTCTCGCGCCTCAGGCACGGCTTCCCGAACGGTTTTTCCCACAACATCGCGTCTGCCAATCAGTTCCTGATAGGGCGGATTCACCAATTCAAATCGATGCTCTCGTCCGCCGAGAGCTGCAAAAAAGGCAGGGGCCTGGTGAAACAACTCCGCAAGCCGCTGGCTCTCGCGCTCCAGTTGATTCTTGGCCAGTACGCTCTCCGTAGTTTCAGTGCAAACGACGAGCGTCCCGCGAATCCGTCCCGTTGTGTCGCGAACCGGGCTGTACCCGTACGTCCAGTAGACGTCCTCCAGCCTGCCATTGCGGAAGATCGGCACCAGTTGATTCTCATGCCAACTGGCCTCTCCCCGCGTCATTACCGCGTCAATCTGCGGTCCGATGATGTGCCAGATCTCCTGCCAGCACTCTCTTCCCGGCTGACCAAGCGCACGTGGATGCTTGTCTTCGCGGATGCTGGGCCGATAGGCGTCGTTGTAAAACTGGATGAGCTCGTCGCCCCACCAGAGAAACATCGGGTGCCTCGAGGCCAAGATGGTATTCACCATGACAAGGAGCGCTTCCGGCCACCCATCAATAGGCCCGACAGGCGTTTCCCGCCAGGGAAAGGCGCGCGTTAAATCGGCCATCTCCCCGGATCCAAAGATTTCCATCAACCTGCGGTCTTTGGCTGGTGCCAAAGGAATATCCATGTTCTGCGCCGCAGGTGTGTTCATAACAGCAGGAGTTTACCGGAATTCTCAGCACACAGCCAATCCCGCGAACCCAATGGGACCAGTTGACATGGTGCAGGTCGTCAAGCCGGATGTTTGGGATTGGCCGCAATATCGCCGACGACTGTGGTCCACTCGCGTACGTACCAGCGCTTCACGATGCCGCTGGTGACGTAGGGGTCCGCCTTCGCAAACTTCTCCGCAACTTCGGGGGAGTCGCCCCTGAACACCAGCACAGCGCCATCGACGGGATTCGCCAGTGCGCCTCCGAGCACGAGTTCGCCGCGTGCGACAGCATCCCAACCCATCTTGAGGTGGACGTTCCGGAATTCGGTGCGGCGCGCCACGTAATCGTCTGCGGCTTCGTAGAACAACAGGTAATGCATTTGAAGTTTTTACCCCTTTCCGGAGAAGTGTACTTGTCGCTCAGCAAGCAACGTCGCATCGCTCTGCGAAACAAAACGCGCTCTCACAGCCGCAAGGATACACATGTGCTTCAAAGAATGTCCTTGAGGACAACAGAAACCGTGCGCGCCTTCGCGCCGCCGCGGACGGTCAGGTGCACAACCGTCCCTGCAGGCTGGGTGAATGCGCTCTGCATGGTGTCGTCTGTCGGAGGTTTGCCGTCAATCTCGGTGATCACGTCTTGCTCTTTCAAACCAGCTTTTGCCCCCGGGCTCCCGCGAACGACGGTCATGATCTTCAGATTCTCGGGCTCGTAATTCAGCATGAGCCCAGCGCGGTTGAAGATGTCCGGCTTGCCATAATTCGTGTTTTTTTCGAGATACATCTTCCCGTGAGGACCATCGAAGATCAACGTGAATTGCCGCAGAACATGCAGCCCGATGTTACCGGCAATGGTGGTGGAGGATTCTGCGCCCACCGTGTCGGTGGAGAGAACGGTGATTGGCCGGATCACCTCTGCCTGACCCAGCAGCAGCGTGTCGACGCGCGTAAAGAAACCTCGATCGGCCCCGCCGTATCCTTCACCGGCATAGCCTTGGATCTTCGCGCCATAATGCTGCACAAGTTTGTGCTGCGTTACAAACGGAGCATAGAGCGAAAGAGAATACATGTCCCCAGTGTCGATTCCGAAAACGCCGTCGATTCCGTCGACGGTGGCATCCGCCAGCAGAGTGCCGTCCTTTGAGTGAATCGGTACTGCCGTCCCTTTGCCCGAGTATTCAAACCCCTCTTTTGAATAGAAGGTGATCTCCTGTTTCTCAAAATCAACCCGGATGGGTAGATTCTGCAGCAGCAGATCGCCAACAAAGATCCCGTCCTGGCCCTGCGTTACCGGCACATCGACCACGGCGAACCATTGATCCGACATGGTAAGTCCGCCGATGTTCACCGTTGCGACCTTCACGACCTTTGCCGGGACGAGTCCTCCGCCTGCATTGAGGGTGGCTGAACCTTCCAGTTTGAGTCCGAGGCGCTTGGCCAGGCTGGCCGTCATCAGGTTTCCCGAGCCGGTGTCGAAGATGGCGTCGAATGGTCCTTGTCCGTTGATCGTGGCTTTGAGTTCAACGCCGTTTTTGGCAGGCACGGTCACGGCTCGAGCAGCACCTGCGGCAGGCTTATCGGCTTCCGTGCTTGGCGCCGGCATTGCGGTCTGTCCAGCGAGAGACAGAAGACCAAGCGCGAACGTCGCAGAAGCAGCGCTCATCCGCAGCAGCTTGAAAGCTCTTGTCCTCAAAGAGTCCTCCGCTGCAATCGTAGAAGATTTTCCAGGATTCATGCAGGCTCTCCCGACAGCTGTCAATGACCGCGCATTCTTCCATCAACCTAAATCGCTGAATTCACTCCTGAAAGAAAATTCGACAAATTGCAGTTCATTTCCGGCATCCGGCGCACAATCAAATTGCTATGGAAATCCGTGCACACCGCGCGCCAGAAAACGCTGGCGACAAACTCAAACCTTCAAACGCTGGACCCCGGATGGCACTGTCTTGGGATGCGGTATGTATGCCCCCCACCCCCTCCCTTAAATTTGCGGTTTTCCACAAAATGTTTGCAGATTATTTCGATGAAGATTTCGATTGCTCTTCGCCGCTACCAGCGATTTCCCGGTTGCCGTATCCCGAAGCCGATTTCTTCAGTCGACGCGACCATCCGGAAGTCAGCGACCCGCCTCAACCCCCAAAGGACACGCTTACCCGGGAATCGCTCTAGACTGGTAATCAGTGAACCTGAAGACACCCTCACTCCTCGACGCTGAATTTCCCATGCGCGCACTGTTGGCCGGTGCACGACGAAAACAGCCGGCGCTGCTCGACCTTGCGCGCAAACTGGTCATCGCCGAGTCGCCATCCGACACCAAAGCCGCTGTGGACGTTTGTGTCGCAATTGCAGCCGGGGCCGCACGCGCACTCGGCGGACGTATCAAGCGCCACCGCCAGCACAGCCACGGCGATGTTCTTGAAATACGTTTCAGCCCGCGAACCCGCGCCATGTGCGACAGGCAGAAACCGGTACTGCTGCTGGGGCACCTCGATACGGTGTGGCCCGTCGGCACGCTGAAGCACATGCCGTGCCGCGTTGCCGATGGCCGCCTCTGGGGTCCGGGCACGCTCGATATGAAAGTGGGGGTTGCCATGGCCTTCACCGCTGTCGAGATGCTTGCCGAAGCAGACCTGCTGAATCGCGAGATCGTGCTGCTGCTCAACAGCGATGAAGAGATCGGCAGCCCGGTATCGCGACCGATTACTGAGAAGATTGCAGGCGAGTGCGGCGCGGTGTTTGTGCTGGAACCGGCGCAGGGCCTCGCCTACAAAACCGCGCGCAAAGGCACCGGCAACTGGCGCATCGATATTCGCGGAGTGGCCGCGCACGCCGGCGTCGATTACGAGAAGGGCGCAAGCGCACTGCGGGAACTTGGGCGTGTTATCGAAACCGTAAGCGGCTGGACCGACCTCAAGCGCGGACTTACCGTGAGCGTCGGCGTAGCCGGCGGGGGCACCAAGACGAACGTGATTCCTGCAGAAGCGTTTGCTGAAGTCGACGTGCGCATTGCCAGGATAAGTGACGGCCCGCGCATCGAACGAAAATTCGCCTCGCTAAAACCGGCAGACAAGCGCTGTACTCTCGAGGTCACGGGCGGCATCAATCGGCCACCCATGGAGCGGAAGCGCGGCACCGTCAGGCTCTTCACACAGGCCCATGCGCTTGCAGCCGAACTCGGCTTTATGCTCAATGAGGCTTCTACTGGCGGGGCATCCGACGGCAACTTCACCTCGGCGCTTGGCGTACCCACGCTCGACGGTATGGGCGCTGTGGGCGAAGGCGCCCACGCCAGCCATGAGTCAATCCTGCTGGAACACCTCGCCCCTCGCACCGCCCTGCTGGCGGCCATGTTGGTGCAATCAAGTTGATTACTTTTGCCGCGTTCCATCGCGCATTACCATGACATCGGGACCGGAGGTCCAATTCCAATGCGTCGTATTGCTTTTTCGATTTTGATAGGGATGATAGCGCTGTGCGCGCTTGGGTCTGCCGCACAGGCTCCCCAGCAACCGCCGGCCGGCCTCGACGCCATCATGGTGTACGCCGGCACCTGGAAGGTCCATGGCGAACGCTTTGCTACGGCCTACAGCCAGGTCGGCAAGGAAGACAAGACGCTGCGCAATGACTGTTGGAAGAGCGGCGCCTACCTGGCATGCAACCAGTTTGTCGACGGAGACTCGAAGGTGCTTCTGATCTTCACCTACAACGACAAGGAGAAGACGTATACCACCTACCAGATCCCGCAGGGAGGCGAGGCTGCGGGTTCAGGCAAGCTGCAGATCGTCGGCAACATCTGGACGTTTCCCTGGCAGGTAACCCAAGGCGAGACCACCATGTATTTCCACGTGGTGAATGTCTTCACGGGAACCGATCGCATTGACTATGCGCAGGAATTCTCTCCCGACAACGTGCACTGGAACACGATGGCCAAGGGCACGGAGACGAAGACCGGAAACTGAATTTGACTACGGGAGCAACTGACTTAACGCACCGGGTGCAAGGCGTAGTTCTGCACAAAGAAGTACGCCGCGGTCATGAATCCGATGGCCGCGATTGTCCTGCGCATGATGGCCTGGTTGATGAGGCGGCTGTAGTGCGCGCCGATGTAGCCGCCGAGTGCTGCAACGATCGCCATCTCGAGGCAAAAGCGCCACTCCACGCGCCCTGCAAGGATGAAGGACACGGCAGGGATGCCAATGGAGATTGCAGCCGTAAGCACCTTCAGCGCATTCATCTCGTGTATATCGTGAACGCCGCACAAGCCAAACAGCGCCATGACAAGAAAGCCGCCGCCGGCGCCAAAGTACCCGACGTAAATGCTGACGATAACCATGCCCACGATAAGCAACTTGCTGTGCCGCTTGCCCCCGGAGAGGGTCTGCAACCAGCGGCCGAGTGGGAAGCTCAGCACAAACATGAGTGCCGCAAAAAGCAGCAGCCATGGCAGCAATTCGCGGAACATGCGGTTTCCGGTTCTCAGTAGAAGAAAGCCGCCCAGCCATCCACCAAGTCCCGACGAAATGCCCAACGGGAGCAGTTCCCTGCGGTATTCGCGGAGTTCCTTGCGGAAGGCGATAAGGCCGGTCAACTGTCCCGGCCACAGCGCTACGGTGTTGGTGGCCTGCACTGCCACGGCGCCCACGCCGAGCGCGGCTGAGCTGGCAAAAAGAGCCGGAAGTGACAGGAACGATCCGCCGCCCGCAATCGAATTCAAAACACCGGCAAAAAAGGAGGCTGCGGGGAGCCAGGAAAGATAAAGGAGTCGAAATAATGTTTCGGCCATGCGTCACTCTAACGAGAGGGCCATAAAGCCCCCATAAGATTTCAGGAATTCAGGCCGCTCGAGGTGGGGAACGCAGGGCCTGTTACACTCCCGATAAGAACAAATCGGAGCACCTTTTCGCAATGAAACAATTCATTTTCAGCCTTTTTATGGCGGCGTCCGCCCTCGCTTGTCTTGCCCAAACCCCAGCCCAACCCACTGCTCCCAAGACTGCGACCAGGCCAGCCACATCGGCGGGCAGTGTAAGCTTGCCGCCGGGCGTGCCGAGAGTGCGCGGAATCCTGAAAACTGCGTTCTGTCTGCGCTACCAGGACATCCACATTGGCACTGGCGCGGAAGCCGAGCCTAACAAGATTTATAAGGTCCATTACACGGGCTGGCTCGCAGCCGACGGCCACAAATTCGACTCGTCGCACGATCACAAGACCGCGGTTGTGGGCAAAGATGGCAAGCCTGAACTCGATGCTGATGGCAAGCCCAAGATGAACGAAGGGGAGCCGATCAGTTTTCCGCAGGGCTTCGGGCGCGTGATCCCCGGCTTCGACCAGGGCTTTGGCGGGATGAAGGTGGGTGGCAAGCGCCGTCTGTTTATCCCATGGCAAATGGCGTATGGCGCACACGGACGTCCGGGGCCGAACGCTGCCAATCCTGGAATCCCGCCCAAGGCAGACCTGATTTTTGATATAGAACTCGTAGATGTGAGCGACATGCCGGCGCCGCAGGCGCGCCCGGGAATGGGGACCGGGCCCAACGGCCAGCCTATGCGGATGATGCCGCATCCTTTGACACAGGGAACGCCGGGAACTCCAGGAAATCCGAGAAATTCAGGTACTCCTGCGTCTCCCGGTTCTCAGGCAAATCCTGCAACACCACCGCCGGCTGCCGCGCCCGCAAACCCTGGGACTACGCCTCCGGCTGGAACGACGCCACCAGCGAGCACACCAACAACTCCGCCGCCTGCCACTCCACCAGCGGGCAAGCCGCAATCGAACTGAAGGATCAGGCTACGCCGGTCGGTAGTTCCGGCGTGGCCGCCAGCAGTTTGCGCGTGTAAGCCTCGCGCGGCTGGGCGCACAGCGATACAGCTTCGCCAATCTCGATCAGCCGTCCGTGCTCCATCACCGCGATGCGCGTGCTGAGATAGCGCACCAGCGGCATCGAGTGGGAAATGAAAAGGTAAGTGAGACCGTGATCGCGTTGCAGCGAGCGCAGCAGGTTAATAATTTGCGCGCCCACGCTCACGTCGAGCGCTGAAACGGGCTCATCCAGAATCAGAAGCTTCGGTCGCAACGCTAGTGCGCGCGCGATGTTGATGCGCTGCCGCTGGCCGCCGGAGAATTCGTGAGGATGACGACCCAGCGCTGAATCGTCGAGGCCGACCTCGCGCAGCAGTTCACTGGCACGGGAGCGTAAGAGAGTATTCCGATTGTCATGTTGATTAGTACCAGGGCCGGCATCAATGCCGTGGATGGCCCAAGGTTCGGTGATAATGTCGAGCACTTTCATGCGCGGATTGAGCGCGGCATAAGGATCCTGAAAAACCGGTTGCATTTGGCGGCGCAGGGCTTTCAACTCAGCCCGGGAGGCCTGTGCAACATCGATGCCTTCGACGCGGATCGACCCACTGCTCGGTTGAACTAGGCCCAGGATCATGCGTGCGACGGTGGTCTTGCCCGAGCCGGACTCGCCGACCAGGCCAAGCGTCTCGCCTGCGACAATCTCAAACGAGACATTCTCGACCACCGTATGCAACTCCGTGCGGAGACCTGCGCGGCGGGGATAGCCCTTGGAGACCGCGTCGACTTCAACCAGCGCCATGCAGAAATGGTACATGGGCAGAGGCGCGGGGAATCACAAAGACGTGGCGGGCGAATCTTACGAGTGATCCGACCGATGCGACGGGTGTTGTCTGGCCTTCGTGCGTCAGTCGAGCTTCGGATGCAGCTTGCTGAATCCCGTGGCCTGTTGATACGCGTGTGCGAAGGCCGCTAGCCTGGCGTCTTCGTAGAGCCCTGCGAGGAAGGTGATTGAAACGGGTGTGCCCGGACCGCCGATGTCGTCGTTGTCATTGTCGGTCTTCGGCGGCTTGGGGGCATCGTCGCCGCGCAGACCATTGGGCACAATCAGCGCCGGATGCCCTGTGAGATTCGTCGCCAGCGACTGTTGACGGCCTGAAGACGCGACAATGATGTCGACCTTGTCGAAGAGAGCAGTCACTTGCTGAATGGCCAGCGTGCGCGCGCGATTCGCCTGAATGTATTCGACGGCGGGATAAAACCGCGCAGTTCGGAAAGCGTTCGGCCAGTCTCCTACACCTTGTTCGGTGAGCAGGCGGTCGCGGCCGCTTAGCGTCAGATCATCGAACGCGGCAGCAGCCTCGGCCGTCAGCAGCGGTACCATCGCGCCATAAGGCAGCTTCGGCAACTCGACCGGGATAAGGTTGATGCCCATGGCGCGCAGCTTGTCGAGCGTGGCCAGATCGTACCGGCGATCGTAGGCGCGTCTCGCCTGGGCGGCACTTCGTTCGACTTGCTGCTTCTCGCGTTCCTTCTTTTGTTCCGCAGTTTCATCGCTTGGCGGTGGCGGAAGTTTGAATGGCGCCGGTTCATCGAAATCGCTTTTCAAGTAGCCGATGCGGAGCGCATGCAGATCGATGCCCGGGTCCCATTGAAACGGCGCGGGATGAACAGATGTGTCCTGTCCGTCGGGTCCGTGGATGACGTTGAGCACGAGTGCGCAGTCTTCGGCTGACCGCGAGATCGGCCCGAGTTTGTCCATCGTCCAACTCAGCGCCATCGCCCCCGTACGCGGCACGAAACCAAAGCTGGGACGCAAGCCGGTAGCTCCGCAGCGCGTTGATGGGGAACTGATCGAACCCAGCGTCTCCGAGCCGATGGCGAAGGCCACGCATCCGGCAGCGACGGCGCTGGCAGAACCAGCCGAGGATCCGCTCGATCCCTGCGCAGGATTCCAGGGATTGCGTGTGCGCCCGCCGAACCACTTGTCGCCCATGGCGAGCGCGCCCAGCGTGAACTTGGCTACGAGCACTGCGCCGGCCGCGTCGAGCCGCTTGACGACGGTCGCGTCTTCCTCGAAAGACTGGTGCTCGAAACCGCCTGCACCCCACGTTGTTGGATAGCCCTTCACGGCGAGCAGGTCTTTCGCGCCCCACGGGATGCCATGCAGTGGACCGCGATGATTGCCGGCAGAAATTTCAGCGTCGGCAGCCTTGGCCTGGGCCAGTGCGCGCTCCTCGGTGAGCGTGATGACGAAATGCAGCTTCGAGTCGTAGCGCTTGAGTCGAGCCAGATACATCTGCGTAAGCGCGAGAGACGTGATCTTCCGCGCGTGCAGCAGGCTGGCGAGTTCGCTCACGGTAGCGAACGCGAGGTCTTCAATGTTGGCTGGCGCTGCGACACTGGGATCGGGCTTCCACCCGATGACGCCGGGCTTCGCAGGCGCAACGAGAGCGTTGCCCGCAGCCGCAAACGGATGAAAAACAAAAGCAGGCGCAACGGAATTCGGCAACTTCAATTTGCGGATGGCCTTGTAATCGCCATTCTGATCGACAAGCCCGTCAATCATCATCTTCTTCTGCTCGTCGGTGAAGGGACCGATGCCGGCCATGATGGAGGCTTGGTCGATCATCTCGGAAGTGATCTTCGGCGGTTTCGACTGGTCAGTGTCCGGCGACTCCTGCGCCTGCGCGGCAAGAGTGTAGAGAACTCCGGGAAACAAGGCAGAAGTGATGCCGGCACGACTGCAGGCGGCAAGAAAACCTCGACGATCCAGGGTCATTCCGATGTCCTCTTGGAGCGGGAAATATCCTTCGCCAAATATATCCGACCGACCCCGTCGAATTTTGAAATCGCTACAGCGATTTCCGGGTTGCTGTGTCCCGAAGCCGATGTCAAGTCGACGCGACCATCAGGAAGTCGGCGACCCGCTCAAACCTCAAGAGGATACACTTACCTGGGAATCGCTCTAGGAGGTCAGCCGATCAGGCGAGATGGCCTCGAGCGGCCACTGCTTGAGTTTGAGACTTTGCCCCTTCACCAATTCGATTTCCAGTTCGGTTGAACCCGGCGCTACGTTGTACGCGCGGCTGGTCAGGGCTTCTCGACCTGCGATAAACGACTCAATCACCGACCCATCGATAAAAATGCGAAGCGCATTGTCAGGTCCAATCTGTGGCGGCAATGCAAAGGTGATGTCGCCACAGGTCACAAGACTGGATGGAGTGTCGACGACAAGCTCCCAAACACTTTTGCCGTTGGTCAGCAGACGAACATGGACTTTGGGTTTCGCATCGCCCAACGAAAGATGAAGCTCTCTGCGCAGTGTGGTTAACATCTGTTTGAGAGGAGCGTCCGCTTGCAATGTCGAAGTCTCCTCGGCACCGCGCAGCTTCTCGACTTCAGTTGCGGGATTCATTGCGAGTTCGCCGTCCTGGTTCACCGTGAGCACACGCGGAAGCGCCATGGCGCCCGACCATCCGGCTGCTGCGAACTGAGCTTCTGGGCGCGTCTCGCGGATCCATCCCCACAGAACGCGCCTGCCGTCGGGAGCAAGAAAACTCTTCGGCGCGTAGTAGGCTCCGTGGTCGAGCACGCCAGTGCGCATGGGAAGATATCGATGGTTGTGAGCATCGTATTCGCCAGTCGTCCAGAAGACCTTGTCTTCTGTGGAGTAGAGCAGGCAGTGGCGGCCGTCTACTGCGAAGAAGTCAGGACACTCCCACATCTCGCCGCTGTCGCAGGGATTGACGGCGACCTTTCCGTTGGGCTTGCCCTGCACGAGTTTGTGCAGATACTCCCAGCGGCGCAGATCTTTCGAGCGATACAACAGGACGCATCCGCCGATTGTGCGCTCACCCGAACCGATGCCGAGATACCAGGTATCGCCTTCCTGCCACGGGCATGGATCGCGAAAGCCGGTAACATATATGCCCTGCGGCGGAATGGCAATGATCGGTGCTTCGAGCTTCTTCCAATGCAGCAGATCATCGTCTTCGGCAGTGGCCAGCATCTGCGTCTCGCGCAACTTGTCATTGCCGTCATGCAGCGTCGTCTCCGCCGGCGGCGCATTCTCTACTCCGGTGTAGATGAACGTGGGTTTACCGTCGAAGACAACTGCCGATCCGCTGAAACAGCCTTCACTGTCTGCGCCTCCGCGCGTTGGGGCAAGCGCGATGGGCTGGTGTTTCCAATGCACCATATCGGGACTGGTCGCATGGCCCCAGTGCATGTCGCCCCAAACGGCTGCGTGGGGATTGAGCTGATAGAAGAGGTGGTATTGCCCCTTCCACCAGATGGGGCCGTTCGGGTCGTTCATCCAGTTGTGCAGCGGCAGCAAATGGTACTCAGGACGAAGAGGATCGTGAGCGATGTCTCCAACCTGGTCTGACGTTGCGATACTCCACGCCACCCGTGATTGACCCAGCAGCAGTCCGCTCACTGCTCCACAGCCCAGCGACCTCAGGAAAACTCGACGATCTCGTCTTATACGCAGGGCACAACTCCCATGCAACTATAATGCCGCGGGCGAAAAGCCACTCTTCAAAAAGGATGACTCGGATAGCGCTCTGAATTGTTTGGAGACGTTTCCGATTCTGTCAAGATTCCGAAAGCCCGTCGTTTCGCATGAACAACATTGAGCAATCATCGCGGGTAACCTCAATATCGAATCAGCGTGCAACACTTGCCGCAAATCCGTGTCTGAGTCGGAAAGCGTCCGATCGGGACGCGGCATTTCAAACTACTTGTTGAGATTTCGAGGACAGAAACATGCGCAAAACACTCGCACTTGCTGTACTGGCATTGCCTTTGGCCATTGCCGGTTGTTCGCACCCGCAGCCTGTTGTTTATGCTGCGCCACCGCCGCCGCCCGCATTCACCGAAATCGCGCAACGCGGCTTCCATGACGGATTTGACGCCGCAGGCCGCGACATCGCGAAGGGGCTGCCACCGAACGTCGATCGGCATCCGAAATTCCGCAACCCACCCGTGCCTCCGCCTGCCTTTGAAGACTACCGTCACGGCTTCCGCGAAGGCTATCAGCGGGCGTTTCGCAACGGGCCCACGCCTCCGCCTCAGGGCTATTAATCCAGGCTAGGAAGATTGAGCGGCGGCAAGCCGGATCAAGCATTGGCTCGCCGCTCTATTTTCCAGTGCCAGTCACCTTCAGCGTGTACGCGTATTTGCACACCGCGCTCGAGGGTAGAGTCACGTTGAGAACATCGGCAGTCTGGGTCCAGCTGACCTTGTCGGAAGAGCCAAGCAACTCCACATTGCCGACGGGAATGGAAGCGCCCTCGTGCGTGGTCCCGAGCGCGTGAATGGTCGCCTTTCCATCTGCAGGGCAGGCCATGCCGATTGCATAAACCGTGTTTTCCTTCGCGGTGAAGCGGAAATCCGCGGCGGTGTATGGTTTTACGTCGGTGTCGTGAAAGGCGCCCCCCTTCACTTGTGTCGGTCCTTCGCCAAAGGTCTTCCATGGCGTGGTTGCGTAGATGGCTTCGCCATTAACCTTGAGCCATCCGCCCATCTCCAGCAGCGTGGTACGCACCTGGTCGGGAATCGTGCCGTCGGAACGCGGGCCGAAGTTGAGCAGCAAATTCCCATTCTTGCTCACGATGTCGATGAGCTGATGCACGAGGAACTCAGGCGACTTGAAGGTATCGTGCTCAATGTACCCCCACGACGCATTGCTGATGGACGTGTCGGTCTGCCAGTGGTCGGCGATGATGTGGTCCTGCTGGCCGCGCTCGAAGTCGCGCGTGCCCGACTTCCAGTTGAGTGAGTAATCTTTGAAATCGATCACGCCGGTATAGCCGTTGGCCGCGGCGAAGTTGTAGTAGAAGGCGGTGAATTCCGTGACGGCGCGGCGGAAGGTTGGATGGCCGATCCACCAGTCGAAGTAAACAATCTCAGGCTTGTATTTCTCTACCAGTTCGGTATCGCGCGCAAGCCAGTCCCGCGTCCATGCTTCGCTGACCCATGTCCAGTCGTCGTCCAAGCCGTGGGCGTCGCCGGGAGCTGCGAACCACTGATGCGCGGGGCCATAGAGTGACGCGTACTTCGGATCGTTGACGTCTGAGCGCGTGGTGCGGCCGTAAGAGTAGAAGAAATTGTGCTCGGCGCGATGTGAACTGAGTCCGAAATGCAGTCCTTCGGCACGCACAGCGGTGGAGAGTTCAGCAAGTGTGTCGCGTTTCGGCCCCATCTTCACGACTGTCCAGTCGGAAAGATGGGAGTCGTACATTGAGAAACCGTCATGATGCTCGGCCACGGGAACGACGTACCGCGCGCCGGATGCCTTGAATAGCTGCGCCCATTCGGTGGCGTTGAAATGCTCTGCGCGGAAAAGAGGAATCAGATCCTTATAGCCCTTGGAATCGTCGCCATTCGCGTAGTGCTCTTTGAAATTCTTGTAGGCGCCGTTCTTCGCGTCGTACATGTTGCGGGGATACCACTCGTTTTCGGCTGCGGGAACCGAGTACACACCCCAGTGAATGAAGATGCCGAACTTCGCATCCTTGTACCACTGCGGCTGCTGGTATTTGATCAACGTCGCCCAGTCCGGGCGATACGGTCCGTCGTTCGCCTGTCGATCGACTTCAGCCAGAAGACGCTTGCGTTCCGTGTCGTACTTGCTGACCGACTGTTGCCACTCGCGATCAATCTGCTCGGCTGACTTGACGTCCTGTGTAGGCGCGAGCGGATCAGAGTTTTGCGTCGGAACCTGGGCAAATAGAAGAGGAGAGGCAACAAAGAGAATTGCGGGAAGAAGATATAGCTGCTTTTTCATACGCCGGAATCGTAATTGATTGTGGAGAGCGCTGCAAACGCTTTCATTTCGGAGCAAATATTTTTCGCAATTTTGCTTGACATATTCCTATATAGGCATATATTGGTTTTCATCATGGCTCGAGCGGCAACAACCTCGGATGCGTTCAATGCTGTAGCGGAACTGCGGCGTCGCGAAATCCTACTGCTGCTGGCAGCCCGCGAATACTCGGTCAATGAGATTGTGGCCTGCCTTCGCGTCGACCAGCCCTCCGTGTCGAAGCATCTGCGTGTGTTGCGCGACGTGGGCCTGGTGCGGATGCGCTGCAACGGACGCCAGAAGTTATACCAGACCAACGCGGATGGCATTCGGCCGCTGCACGCGTGGACTTCAGAATTCGAGCGCTATTGGAGACACCAGCTCAATCGCGTCAAAGAGCGGGCCGAGAAGCGCGCTACAGACGGCGCCTCTGCAGCAAACAAAACCGTGAACCCAAAGGAGGAACAATGATCGCCAATGCAATAGCAGGAATTGAGGATCTCACGTTGCTCGTGGAGCAGGAGATCCATGTGCGCGCATCGCTGGAGGAAACTTTCGCCGCGCTGCTGGAACAACTCGGCCCCGGGAATGAAGTCGGGGACGGCCGTACGATGCCAATGGTACTGGAGGCGTGGCCTGGCGGCCGGTGGTATCGCGATCTGGGTGGCGATAACGGCCACCTGTGGGCGCACGTGCAGGCCATCAAACGGCCCACCCTTCTGGAATTCTGCGGGCCTCTTATGATGTCCCACCCCGTGGCCAACAACGTGCAGTACAGGCTGAGCGAAGAGAGTGGTGGAACGCTTATCAAGTTTCGTCACTCGGGCTTTGGACTGGTTCAGGAAGATCACCGAAAGGGCGTCGTTGGCGGCTGGAACTACATTCACCAAGGCGTTCGCGAGCGTGCGGAGCGTTCGCACAAGAAGTAAGTCCGGCTCACAATTCGATTTTCCCAGAAAACGCAAGGAGGTCCCCATGTCGGTTGCACAATCACTCATAGTTGAATCCATTGCGCAGGCATTTCTTGCGGAATTTGACACGCAAGCGCCCATTACGCGCCGGTTCCTCGAGCGGATTCCCGAAGACAAATTGACCTGGAAGCCGCACGAAAAATCGATGACGGCCGGGCAACTCGGCTATCACATCGCCCACGTGCCGGGCGGAGTTATCCGTTTCGTAGGCAACAACCCGGCCCAACTTCCAGACTTCGCGACTTTCCCACAACCTGCGAGCCGCAGCGAGATTCTGAAAACCTTCGATGAAGGAAGCGCTGCGGTTCGCGAAATCCTCCCCACGCTTGACAACGCGGCGATGAACGAGACCTGGCGGCTAATGGCCGGAGGCCGTGAAGTACTCGCTCAGCCGCGTGCGCTGTTTCTGCGCAACGTAATGTTCAGCCACTGGTACCAGCATCGCGGCCAGCTTTGCGTCTACCTGCGTCTCCTCAACGTCCCGGTGCCCGCAAGCTTCGGCCCCAGCGCCGACGAGCCGCCACTGTTGATGCAGAAGGCTTGATCGGCCTCGTTCAGGAGGAAGCTTATGTGCCCGTTCTGTCTCGCAACCGCGGCAGTCGTGGCAGCCAGTGCCACCGGCAGCGGCGGTCTTGCCGCGCTCATTACCGGCAAGCTGCTGCGCAAATCAGCTCGAAAGCGTTTCACCCAAACTACCGACACGAAGGAGGTGCAACATGGCCACGATGACAACGGGACCCAAGCTGGCAAAAGTGGTGCCGCACAGCGAATGGATTGATGCCCGCAGGCAATTTCTCGCAAAAGAAAAAGAGTTTACCCGCCTGCGCGATGAACTCAGCCGGCAGCGCCGCGAATTGCCATGGGAAAAAATCGAGAAGAACTACATTTTTGAGGGGCCGCAAGGCAAAGAAACACTCGCCGATTTGTTTGATGGGCGGAGCCAGCTCGTCATTTATCACTTCATGTTTGGTCCCGGCTGGGCTGCGGGCTGTCCCAGTTGCTCTTACCTTTCCGATCACTTCGATGGCATGACGATTCACCTCGCGCATCGAGACGTGACGCTGGCTGTGGTTTCGCGTGCTCCCTATGCCGAAATCGATGCTTTTAGAAAGCGCATGGGATGGAGATTCCGTTGGGCTTCCTCGTTCGGAACGGATTTCAATTACGACTACCATGTTTCCGCAACCGCCGCGGAACGGGGGACGGGAACTGTCGATTACAACTACACGGTGACGGAATTTCCAAGTGAGGAGCGGCCCGGTGCGAGCGTCTTTTTCAAAGACGGAGACGGCCAGATCTATCACACGTATTCGACCTATGCACGCGGGCTCGACATCCTGATCGGCACCTATAACTTCCTTGACCTTGTGCCCAAAGGACGAGATGAAGATGGACTTGCACACTCAATGGCGTGGGTCCGTCATCATGACAAGTACGACGGCGGCTATTTCGTTGATCCCACGGCACAGTGGGAAGAACCAAAGGCAGCCACACAAGGCTCGTGCTGCTCCGGCGAACACCGCGGGTAAGTTGATGCCTTGATGTTTCACCGAGAGGTGCAACCGGCGGTATCGTGAAAATACAGCGGGACCATCGACGTTGTCAGTCGATGGTCCCGCTGTTTCTGCCTCCGTTGCTAATTTGCTGCGTCCGTAGCCAGTTTTCCGGCGCGGGCGAATGCGTCAACACGCTTCTGTTTCTCTGCCTGGATATCGACCCCGGCGGTGTTGCGCTGAGTCGCGCGCTGGGCAAACTCTTCCAGGCGCTTCTGCCCATCCTCTACCACCTTATTCACCGCAATCCGCGCCTGTGGCAAAGTCTCGCGGAAGTGAGCGATCTCCTTCTGCGCCAACTCAGGATGATAGCCCAGGCGGTCACCCGTCTGCATCGCATCGATCAGGATGTCAGGCGGAGCGGCAGCCGGAGGCGTCATGTTAAGCGCGTCGTAGGTTCCACGCAGCCGTGCCATTGCCCCGTTGAAACCGTCGAGGTCGCCGCGCTTCGCGGTCATTCCTGCTGCGCGACGGACTTCGATCGTCACTTTAGATGCAGTACTCAGGCTTGAAACCGGAATGATAGTAGTGAGAGAGTTTCCTTCGAAGCTCCAACCGCCCTTGCCGGTCGGCCCTGCCTGCTTCACCGCAACTCCATCCACCGTTACCGACGCAGGCGGCCAGTCTGCCGGTAGCTTCAACGTGTAGCCACGCGTCTTGAGCATGCCCGGAAAGCTGCCTTCCACCGGTCCGATCTCAACGCGCAGCGCGTCGCCGTTCTGAGTTGCCTTGATGGGTGTACGAGTGAAAACGCTATGCTGATACTGCTCGGCCACACCGGAGTCTTCATACAACGTGTAGCTCGTGCTCATGCCGGGATCAAGCGGCCACACGTTCACGATGAGCGGATCTACAGCCTTCTCGCCCGTGTAGCTCATTTCCGGCTGCATCGGTATGATCGCTCCGGCTTTTAGATACACAGGCGTTTCATCCACCGAGAAGCTGCGATCAACCGCGGTCGGTCCGGTGAAATGCTTACCCGTCGGCCACTCGACCCACTCGCCCTTGGGCAGCCAGACTTTCTCCGTTGCCAAGCCTGACACCCTGTCTCCCGGCGTCACAACCGGAGCGACCAGCATTTCGTCTCCGAACAGATATTCGTTCTTGTTGTCATAGGCTTCGTTGGCTTCCGGCCAGTCGTAGTAGAGCGGGCGCAGAAACGCGATGCCCGTATCGTACGTACGCCTTGCTTCAGTGTAGATGTAGGGTTGCATCGCATAGCGCAACTGAAAGGTTGCACGAAGAATGGATGAGAACGGCTCCGGATAGGCCCAGATGCGGCGCTCTGATTCAGGATTCTTTGTGGTGTGCGTGCGCAGGATGGGGCTGAACGCGCCGAACTCCACCCAGCGCGTAAAGAGCTCCGGATCGACTGCGCCGGGCATATGTCCGCCGATGTCGTGGCTCCAATAGGCATAGCCCACGTTGGCTGCCGTAGCGGTGAACCATGGCTGGAACGCCAGCGAATCCCACACCGAAACGGTGTCGCCGGAGAAACCAATTTGGTAGCGATGATTTCCCAGGCCACCCCAGCGATGGAAGAGGATGGGGCGCTTGCCCTCGCGCTCCTGGTCAGTGAAGTGCACGTAGTTGATCCACCACGTCGGAGTTACGCCGGCCATCTTCGTGTTTTGTTCCTGCTGCCAGTCGAGCCACCAGAAATCGATGCCCTGCTTCTCAAGTGGATGAAGCACAAGGTTGAAGTAGCTCTCGGCGAACTTCTTGTTCGTGATGTCGTACGGAACGTACTGTTTCGTCGCCGGATCGATGCCCATCGCTTTGGCCATCGCCGGATACGCGGCCTCCCATGGCTGAATACCGGAAGCCGGGTGCAGGTTCAAGCTCGTCTTCAGATGATTGGCATGCAGGCGATCGAGAAACAGTTGTGGGTAAGGAAAGAGTACGTCATTCCACGTGTAGCCGCTCCATCCGAGAGAATGATTGGACTGATCCATGCCGTTTTTGCTGCCCTCGCCCATGGCCTGGAGTTGCTCGCGGCTCTTGTGCCAGCCCATGTCGATCACGAAGACATCCAGCGGCGTAGAGTTTTCGTGGAACCCGCGAATGATCTCCTCGATCTCCTGATCGCTGTAGTCCCAGTACCGCGACCACCAGGTGCCGAAGGCAAAACGCGGCGGCAGAGGAATGCGGCCGGCCACGCGAATGTAATCGCCCAGCGCTTTGCGGTAGTCATGCCCGTAACCGAAAAAGTACAGGTCCTGTCGATCACCGGCAGGCCGTTCGATGACCCATGGCCACGGACTCTTCTCGCCCTCGTTGAAAGTGAAGTTTGCAGAATCAAACAGCGGTCGAGTTGAGTCGTCGACCAGGGCCCACCCTGAGCGGGATACCAGGCCCTGCTCGATTGGCTCGCGTGTCTTCGATCCGAGCGCGCCGTCGAGTGTGCGCGTTGTGCCCTGCAGGTTTTCTGTGTCGGTCAGGCCCGGGTGCCACGTCACCGCCTTGCCGTCGACGGTGAGTTCGATCTTCAGATTTTCCGGAGTGAATCGGGTATCAGCTCCTGGCGCTGACTTCGAATCGTAAGTTAGGGTCACCGCATCGGTCTTGATGGTCAAATGGCGGCTCGCGCCCATCTCTTCGATTTGTTTCGAAAACTTCGGCACGGGCAAGCGGCGATTGATGAAGACGAAGGAAGCGTGGTCCTCAAATTTGCCGTCCGCGGCCCACTCCATCCGAATCAGCTCTGGTGTAAGAACAGTAAACCTCGCGTTGCCGAGGACGACAACGGCCCTGGGATCGGCAACCGGATTATCTGCTGCTTCTGAGGTCATATGCTGCGCGACTGGCGGTGCTGCGGTCTGTGCCAGAGGTGGTTCAAGTGAACGCGACAAAGCCTGCTGCTCAGGCTCCTGTGCTGAAAGTCCAATTATTGACCCAACTACGATCCCGACTGCGGCAAAATGAAGCAAAGGAATACGCACGGATTTCTCCTTGTTTTTAATCCATGGGAAGCCTATCACTGGAGGCTTGGAAACGGGATAGGATAGATCCCGAAAATTGACGCGTTGACGATTGCAGTTCGAGCGCGCTTCCACCATTGGCGAAAAACCAAGGTTCTTGGTGACGCAAAGCGGCCATTGCTCTACGATCAGAGAGAATGCGGCTCCTAGATGAGGAAGTCGTTTCTGAGCGAACTGCAGACCCAAAGTGCGATCAATCTTAAGCGGAGCTCGGTTTCAGGTCGAGGGTCTCCGCCGCGATGAGGAAAACGAATGGCTGGCATATTGCAGGACGTTCGGGTTGCGCTGAGACAATTGCGGAAGGTTCCCGGCTTCACGCTGACGGTCGTTGTCACGCTGGCGCTGGGCATCGGAGCCACCACCGCGGTCTTCTCCCTCATCGAGGGCATTCTACTCCGGCCTCTTCCGTTTTCGGATCCTGAAAGACTGGTCGTGCTCGGCGACCACATTGGCAACAGCTTGGGCATGACGGTGACCGCTCGCGACATAGGCGAGTACTCGAACGCCACGAGCGCATTTTCCTCCATGGGGGGCTTTTTTAACAGCGCATATGAATTGTCAGGCGGAGAGTCTCCGCAAGAAATCGCAGGTGCCAGGCTCACGGCAAGCGTGTTCACCACGCTCGGTGTTCAACCGCAACTTGGGCGTGTTTTCACCAGGCAGGAAGACGATGGACGCCAACCTGTCGCAGTGATCAGCGACATGCTCTGGCAAAACCGCTACCATCGCGATCCACATGTGTTGGGCAGTGCCATCGAGCTGGATCGCAAGGCGTACTCGATCATAGGCGTGATGCCGCGAAGCTTCGAATTTCCTGTCGATGGCGGGAGGCTGAATACTGCGCAGCTATGGGTCCCTCTGAGCCTTACGCCAGACGAGCTCTCCGATCAAGCGGCCGGTTTCTTCGGATATCGCATCGTAGCTCGCCTCAAGGACGGGGTGACCTTTGCGGCTGCCGCGCAGGATGCGGATCGCGTCGCTCACGAAATCATGCGCAGCTTTCCGGCCACAATGTCGGCGATCCGCATTCGCGGTGCAATCACACCCTTGCATGAGTACGTCGTGGGAGAAACGCGGCCGATCCTGCGCGCTTTGTTCGTTGCTGTCTCCATCGTTTTGCTGATCGCTTGTGTCAATGTTGCAGTACTGCTGCTTGTGCGTGCCATACGCCGCCGTCGCGAGTCGGCCGTCCGGCTGGCTCTGGGTGCGCGGGCATCAGCCATCGTTCGCGAGTCAATGGTCGAGGGGCTTCTGCTTAGTTGCGCCGGTGCGCTGCTGGGCCTGGCCCTCGCCGCGATTGCCGTGCGCACTTCTCTTGGTTTTCTTCCCGATTCAATCGCGCGCATCGATTCGGTTTCGATTGACAGAGGCGTCGTGCTCTTCGCGTTCGCCCTCGCAATTGTGACTGGAGTTATTTCCAGCGCGGCGCCGGCATTTGCGGCGGTGAGGGCCAATATTACGGATACCTTGAAGGATGGGGCGAGGGCGGGTACCGGCGGCCGCAACCATGCGTGGCTTCGTTCAACACTGATCGCAGCGGAAATTGCCATCGCCCTGGTTCTGTTGACGACATGCGGCGCCTTCCTTCGCAGCTACCAGAAAATGTTGGCGGTGGATCCCGGTTTCAAGCCTGACCGCGTTCTGGTGGCTGGCTTTCAGTTGCCGCTGAATCAATACAGAACCCGCGTCGCGGCTGACAATTTCAATCGCGAAGTGGTTGACCGGTTGCTGACCAAGCCGGCCATTGTCGCCGTCGGCATCAGTGATCTTGTTCCGGGCTCCGGCTCGTATGGAAGAGCGGCATACACCATCGAGGGTTTGCCGACGGAGGGGTGGAAGTTGCAGTTCGCAACTTTCGGCTCGGTCTACGGCAACTACTTCGAATCACTGGGCATTCCTTTGCTTGATGGCCGAACCTTCACGCGGGCAGATCGCGCCGACGCGCCGCTTGTGGCAATCGTCAACCGCTCCATGGCCGATCACTACTGGCCGGGCCAGAGCGCGATCGGCAAACGTATGCATGTCGGCAACCCGAAGAAAGGGCGTCCATGGGCAACCATCGTTGGTGTTGTGGCTAACACCAAGGTTGGCTCTCTCGACACTCCCGACGAGGACCAGTGGTACGTGCCGATCGAACAACCGGCGATCCTCGAAGGCTCAGACTCCCCGGCAAGTCTCGTGACCCCAGCTGGCGGATTCATCATTGTGCGCTCGACCCTGCCGGCAGATCAGATCATCGGGACAGTGCGCGAAACGGTTGCAGGAATCGATCCGCTGCTTCCTCTGGAACAAGTCCAGTCGATGTCGGAAGTGATGTCGGACGTAGAGGCGCCGCGTCGTTTCAATACTGATCTGATCACGGTGTTTGCGTTTGGAGCGCTGTTGCTCGCGATTACCGGAATCTATGCAGTGGTCGCATTCTCCATCTCGGTCCGCGCACAGGAGATTGCAATCCGCATGGCTCTCGGCGCGCAACGTGGCAACATAGCGCGGCTGGTTTTGTTTTCCGGCATCAAGCTTGCGCTGGTCGGCTGTGGAATCGGACTGCTCGGGGCATTCGCAGTTTCGCGGCTCGTGAGCGCATTCCTCTTCGAAGTCAGCGCCACCGACCCATTGATCTATGCGGGAAGTGTTCTCGTGATGATCGCAGTTGCGCTGTTTGCTTCTGCGCTCCCAGCCGCGCGCGCGGCCTCAACCGATCCCGTTGACGCCTTGCGAGCCGTTTAGCGGGTTGGGTAACTACGGACTCGGCAGTTCAAATTGGAATGCGATCGTGCGGTCGGACTCCCGCATCACAGCGCGTCGACGGCCAGCGAGCAGCTCGGCAGCGCCCACGCTTCCCAGCAGGCAATTTGTCTCCCGGTCAACGACCAGCAGATTCAACAATCCCGCTGTAGCCATCTCCTCGGCGACGGTACGACAGGTCTCATCAGAGAAGACATAGGCCTCGGGCAGTTGGTCATCCTTGCCGATTTTTACTTCATCCCCAGGCGGTACCTCGGTCATTACCTCTGCCACCGTTACTAGTTCCAGCGGATCGACACCGTACTCGCGCGACAGGTGATACCCGCGGCGGCTAAGTTTTTCTGTGAGGATTGACCGCGGCATGATGAGCGAGGTGACAAGATACGACGCGGTGCAGGCGAGCAAAAGCGGCAAGACGGCCGGCAGCGCATGCGTGAGCTCAAGCGAAAAGAGCACGGCCGTCAGCGGCACTCCCAGCGCTCCTGACAGCATCGCGCCCATCCCCAGCAGCGCCCACAATGCCTGCGTTGGCCCAGGCAAATGAGCAAGATGCGCGGCACATTCTCCAATCGCCGCGCCGATCATCAGCAGCGGCGCAAGTACACCGCCCGAAGTTCCGGAACTGAGCGAGAATGCCCACATCAGCGACTTGACAATCACCAATCCCAGCAGTAGCGCAACCGGTGCATTGCCGCGCAGCAATTCGGCGATGTTGTCGTAACCGACCCCCAGGCCGCGCGGAAAGAAGTAACCGCCGATGCCGATCCCAATGCCGCCAATCGCCGGCCACCACATCCAGTGGATGCGCATTCGCCCGCAGAAATGCTCGAACGCGTCCTCAAGTCCGTACATCAGCCGGCTGAGGCCTGCGGCCGCAAAGCCAACAAGAATCCCCAGTGGAACAGCAATCAGCAATGACTGCTCCAGGGGAAGGTTCACGGGCAAATCAATCGGAAAAAGCGGACCCGCGCCAAGCCACCAGATGCGCAGCGCTCCCGCAGTAACGCTGGCCACCGCAACTGGCACCAGCGAACGCGGCCGCCACTCGAACAGAAGCAATTCCACCGCAATAAGAATTGCCGCAATGGGCGCCGCAAATGTTGCGGACATTCCTGCGGCAGCACCGGCCACCAGCAGTGTCGTGCGTTCCGCGTCTGATAAGCGCAGCCACTGCGCGACCAGCGAGCCGAACGCTCCGCCCGTCATAATGATTGGCCCCTCGGCGCCGAAAGGGCCGCCAGATCCGATGGCAATCGCCGCGGAGATCGGCTTCAGAACCGCGACACGGGGTTCGACGCGCGCGCCGCGCAACAGAATTGCTTCGATCGCCTCTGGAATTCCATGGCCGCGAATCTTGTCGGAACCGTAGCGCGCCATTAGGCCGACGATGATGCCGCCAATCACGGGAATAATCAGCACGGCGGCATGTGGCTCATTCGATCCGGCAGGCCCAACCATGGCAAGGCTCAGGCGGTGATAAAAGAAGATGTTCGTCGCCAGGGCAATTGCACGGAGCAACAGCACCGCAAGGGCCGCTCCGCCAGCGCCGATTACAACCGACACCGCAGAGAGGAACCATGTACGCCGATCCACGGTGAAGTCACGCAGAGCTGATGGTCGCGATCTCACAGGACCTCCGTCGCGAGGGGGTTCCTGGAATGAAGCTGCACGCGCCTCAGCGTTCGGACCAATCTTGGGGCCATTTCGTTCAGTTCGCGCGCATGATCGGCTGAAAGCTTATGTAACACATGCCGGCCCTTGCGCGTCAGGTGCAGGATGGCGCGGCGTTTGTCATCCTTGTCCGTCTTCCTCTCGATCAGTTCTTCGCGCTCTGACCGATCGACCAGCTCCACCGTACTGTTGTGCTTCAGCCCAAGTCGGCTCGCTGCATAGGCGATTGTGACGGCCGTTCCCTCGGCGGCGCCGGCAACCTGAAGCAGGAGTTGATGCTGCTGCGGCTGCAGACCGGCTTCCAATGACGCGCCTTCGCTGAACAGTAGAAACTGGCGCAACTCAAATCTGAATTCCGCCAGTGTGCTGAGCAGATGTTCCGATTGTTCCATTTCAAACTTCGTATATATATCGTATCACGACATAATATCCAAAGAAAGATTGCGTGGATAAACAGTCGACCATGTTCGCGTAAACTACTCTTGATTCATAGGTAAAGTGAAGGAGCGTTCATGCGAAGAAGGGCAGGGAACTGCGAGGTGGGCATTTTCCTTTTTGCTTTGATGTTTGCCGCCGCGCTGACCTCGGCGGCACAGGACTCGGTGGGAGACATTCGTCCCGCGCCCTATCAGGTGGCATGGCAAGACCTGGAATTCGGCGTCATCCTGCACTTCTCCACCAACACGTTTCTTGATCGCGAATGGGGCGATGGTACGGCCAGTCCCTCCGTCTTCAATCCCACGCAATTTGACCCGGACCAGTGGATGAAGGCGATTCACGATTCCGGCGCGAAGTACGTAGTGCTCGTTGCCAAGCACCACGATGGCTTCTGCCTCTGGCCAACCGAGCAGACGACCTACAGCGTCAAGAGCAGCCCGTGGAAAGAGGGCAAGGGGGATGTTGTTGGCGATGTCGCACGCGCGGCTCGAAAATACGGACTCAAATTTGGCATCTATCTCTCTCCGTGGGACCGCCACGAACCCCGTTACAAGGATTCCGCGGAGTACGACAAGTACTACAACGCGGAGTTGGAGGAACTGGCGCAGAATTACGGTGACCTGGTTGAGTTCTGGCTCGATGGCGCGGGCAGCGCCGGTCACGTCTACGACTTTAAGAAGATTATAGAGACTCTCCGGACCTATCAGCCCAACACCGTCGTGTTCGCCGATACGGGCCTATTTGAGTATGGCGACGCGCGCTGGGTAGGCAACGAGGCCGGCATTGTCAGTTACGAGAACTGGAACGTGATCGATCGCCATGGCTATCGGCGCTGGCGTCCCGTCGAGGCAGATACGCCTCTGCGCAAGCTGCACTGGTTCTGGCATCCCAACGACGAAGCCTCGCTGAAGAGTCTCGACACGCTTCTCGATACTTACGACAAAACCGTCGGCAGAGGTGCACAGTTCATGCTGGGAGTAGCGCCGGATAACCGGGGACTTCTGCCTGATTCCGACGTAAAGCGACTGGAGGAGTTTGGTGCTGCACTCCGCAAGCGAGCAGAGAGCAACCTCGCCCTTCATCGAGATCGAGCCAGCGTGGGATTTGAGGCTGCGCTTGACGGCGATCCCGATACCTTCTGGTCCGCGCGCGCTGGATCACATAACGCGGAGATTGAAGTGGATTTCGACAAGCCTGTCACTTTCGATCATGTGCTCACAATGGAGTGGCTGAACGACGGACAACACATTCAAAAATACGCCATCGAGATCTGGAGCGAGCCTGACAAGGCGTGGAAACGGATCACAGAAGGGCAGGCCATCGGCCACGAGAAGATTGATCAGTTTCCAGCCGTTACAGCGCGGCGTGTTCGCCTGAATATCCTGTCGAGCACGTCAGAAGCGCACATCCGCGAGTTTCAGCTTTACGACTGGAGCCACTTGAATTCGCACTAAGCTGGCTGCGCTAGACGGCCATGACCTTCACGCCCGCAGCGGCGAATGCGCTGGTCGCTTCTTCCGAAATCCCGTTGTCGGTGATTAGCAGATCGATGTCGCTCGAGGGGCAAATGACCGCAGGACTGACGCGGCCCACCTTGCTCGAGTCGGCAACCACGATGATCTGGCGGGCCTGCCGGGCCATGGCGCGAAATACCGCGGCTTCATCAGGCTGAATCAACGTGGCGCCGTGCTCCGCATCCACGCCGGTCGCGCTTACGAACAGCCGATCCATCACCACAACCGAAAGCGCTTCGATGGCAGCTGGACCCACCAGCGAGAACGCGCCAGCCCAGCGTATATTGCCTCCGGTGAGCATCGTTTGAATCCGGGCGCTCGAACTCAGTTCCATGCCGATATTCACAGCATTGGTAACGATCTGAATGTTCTTCCGGTGCAGGAGCTGACGCGCAACCAGCGTTGTTGTGGTGCCCGCTGCAAATCCGATCGTCTCGTTTTCCTGGATCAGCGCAGCGGCAGCGCGGGCGATGCGCAGCTTCTCCGCGGCAAACCGGTCCTCGCGCACCTGGAAGGAAGCATCGAAGCGAAACGGCTCGTAGACGGCGTTGCCGCTCCCCGCCAACATGGCGCCCCCATGCGTGCGCGTGACCAGGCCGTGCGACTCGAGCCGAATGAGATCGCGGCGGATGCTCGCAGGCGAAGTGCCCAGCGCGGATGTGAGCTCATCGACCGAGGCCTTGCCGTGACTCAGCAGCAGCCGCAGAATTTCCTTGGCCCGTTTATCTGTTTTCGATGACATAGGGTTCGACAGCGTCAGGCTGAGTCAGGATTGAAACTGCGGCTATTGTACGGTCGGGCCCGGCTTGGCTTCCACCGAAATTGCATCCAGCGCGGACTTGAAGACGCGCACATCGTGTTCGAGTACGCGGAAGCTCTTGTGGCCATTTTGCCGGGTTCCGAGCTCCGCACCTCCATCGGAGGGCCTCGCTTCCACGTCTTTACTCAGAGAGGTGTGGACTTCGCGCACGCCTGTCTTCAACGCAACCGTCCTGACATTCGAAGCACGGATGCCGCCGCCGGCCATGATCCCGATGCGATTGCCGGCCTTCTTTTGCAACTGCGCAATCCTTGCCGCGCCGCGCATGGCATCGGATTTGCCGCCGGAAGTGAGGATGCGGTCGGCTCCGCAGGCAATTACGTCTTCCAGCGCCCGATCCAAGTCTGTGGAGACATCGAAGGCGCGATGAAACGTGACCTGGAGCGGCCGCGCCGCGTCAATAAGATTGCGCATGCGTGCAACGTCAACCGTGCCTGCATCGGTGAGGACGCCGAGAACCACCCCGTCTACTTTGCGTGTCTTCGCTTCCAGAATGTCCTTGTGCATAACCTCCAGTTCATGGTCGGAATACACAAAGTCGCCGCCGCGCGGACGAATGATGACGAAGACATCGATATCTACCGCGGCGCGAACTGCGCTGACGAGGCCGGCGCTCGGCGTGATACCGCCTTCGCTTAATGCGCTGCACAGTTCTATGCGTTTCGCTCCGCCCTTAGCCGCAGCGATCGCCGATTCCACCGAATCGACACAGATTTCCAAGTTCATGACGATTGCGCCTATTTTCTCACGCCAGCAAACTTGTTGAGAGAAGGTTGAGACCTCGAATCCGAGGACCAGAAAAATTCTTCAAAACCGGCTGCCGCGGAGTGTGCGCGGCAGCCGAAAGACTAGAAGCTGTACTTGAGTGAAAACTGCAGGTGGCGTTCCACAGAGCGAATTGAATTCTGTTGCACAATCTGCCCAAACCCGGTGTCATTGATGCCCGTATCCGGGTTGCCATAGCTGACAATATTGAAGGCATTGAAAGCATCAAACTGGAAGCCGATAAAGTGCTCGTGAAAGATGCGGAAGTCCTTCATTACTGACATGTCGACGTCATGGAAGCCGGGGCTGCGCACCGACCCATTTGCGGAAGAACCAAACGTGTTCTGTGCCGGTGCGCCAAACGCGCAAACGCCGTTGTCTACGCCTGAAGTTGTGCAGGGCTGCGCCGAAGGATCATCGCCAAACCAGTTGCTTAGCGAACGGTTGCGAATGCGCAGTGGCCGATACTGATTCGCGCGCTCCACACCAAAGGTGTTGGTGTTGCTGCTCACACTCGCGCTCATCGTTTCCGGGAAGCCCGTGTACGAAACACCGGCTGCCGCAATTCTCCATCCGCCTAGCGTCTCATCCACGACACGATTGGAGTTCGACAGATATTTCTTGCCGGAACCAATCGGCAGTGAATACACCGCGGTACCCGAGAAGTTGTGCCTGATGTCATAGCCGGCCGGCCCGTAGTCTGCAGCGCTGTCGTAGTAGTTCTGAAACGCACCACTATAGTTGTTTACATTCAGCGCATAGTTGCCGAGGCTGTTGGTCATCGCCTTTCCGTAGGTGTAGTTGATCGTGTACTCAAGCCCCGTGTTTGACACGCGCTGGCGCAGAGTCGCCTGAAGCGCGTTGTAATTCATCATGGCGCGCGACTCGGTCACCAGCAACGGATTCGAGCAGATCTGTGTCGCCGCAGGCGCCGAGCAGCCAATATACGGGTTGTTGTAGTACGGCGCAGAGGTCGGATCATTAGGCGTCTTCCACTGGTTCAGGTTGCCGTAGTCTTCGATGTGCTGGCCACTCTCGCCCACGTACCCAACCTGCAGTGAGAGCAGATGCGTGACCGCATATTCCAGCGTCAGGTTGTAGTTGTGAATAAAGGCCGGCTGAATGTCCTGAGGATACACGTTGTACGTTCCGCCCGACTGCGCTGCTTGTGCGAAAGCGTTCTGCGTGGTCAGCGGCTGCGTGATCGAGCCCGCTGTCGGCTGCGGAATGTTCACATTCAGCGCCTGAATGAACGGTGTAATCGAAGTCAGTCGTTGGTTGGATGAGTTGCCCTCAAAGAAGCTCGTCGCGCTGTAGCCACCGCGAACCACAAAGCGCGGGTCCACTTGGAACGCAAAGCCAAACCGCGGCATGATTTGATGAAGGCTCCAGTCATAGCATCCGCTGTTCTTGCACAGACCCGAGCCCGGAGGCGCTCCAGCAGGAACCGCATGCGCATAGATAACCTGGCCGGTCGCCTCGTCAATATTCCCCGTCTTGTTGTTCTGCTCCACCCATGGCTCGTCCAGCTCGTAGCGGAAGCCGTAACTCAGGGTCAGGCTCGGTAGCAGTTTGAAGTCGTCGTTGAAGTAGATGCCCGTGCGCCACTGGCGTTGGCCCACATTCACGCTGGCAAAGGTCACCGCCGCGCCACTTATGCGGTCCAGCACAAAGTCTGCGCCGCCATAGCCCGAATTCGTATTCACGCCGGTCGCGTCCTTCGTGAAGTTACCGCTGTATGTCAACTGTCCCAGGTAGCCGTTGTTATTGGCCGTTGGATAGTTGTTCTGGTAGCGAAGCATTGACAGCCCGAACGTGAAGTAGTGCCGCCCTTTTTGCCAGCTCAGCGCATCAATGTAGCTGTACGTATTGTCGATTAAGCCGCCGCCGTAAACCGGATTGCCACCGGCGAAAATGCCGCCTGATATGCTCTGGCCCGTATAGCCCGGCAGGGTTTGATTCGGGAAGCTGATGCCGACCTTCTGATTTCCCGAGTCTCCGAATTGCCCGGTGGAATCCACCGAGAAGTTCTGCGCCCACACTGTCCTAGTAAAGCCAATGCGCAGCGAGTTGACGAGCGACGGCGTAAGCGTGTGCACCCAATTCGCCCCACTCAACTTCGTCGGATAGAGATTGGGTCCGTTGAAGCTGATGGCCAGCACGGGCGTCGTTCCGTCATACGCAGTGGACATCGCATAGAATCCCGTCAGCTTATCGCGCCCGCTGATCTGATAATCAATTTTGATGTCGCCCTGATTGTTCGCCTTGTAGGACCGCGTGTGTGCCTGATAGTTATTCGCCGCGATACCATCCGTCGGCGTTGCGTTCGGCTCGGGATAGAGCGAAGGGTCGGCTATCAGGAACTGTGCCACAGGATTGAGAATCGGCACTCCCTGGTTGTTCACGTAGGGCGCGTTGTTATTCAGAGGATCGTAAAGCTGGATCGGAGTGCTCCCCGCCAATAGCTCTGAAAAATCGCCGTTGCGCATCTTCTGCGTCAGTACGCTTTCTGAGCCAATGCCACCCTTGTGATAACGGGAGCCCAGATAATCCACAAAGAAGAAGAGCTTATTGCGCAGAATCGGGCCGCCTAGCGTGCCGCCAAACTGGTCCTGCGAGTATGGATTAATCGGAACAATTGGCGTCTGGTTGTTGTTTTGCCAGCTGTTCGCATTGAGCCGATAGTCTTGCACATACCCATACGCCGAGCCATGGAAACCGTTCGTGCCGCTCTTGAGCACGCTCACCACGCCCGCGCCGTTCACGTTGCCGAACTCGGCTGGCGTGTTGGCCGTGAGCACCTTGACTTCGGCGAGTGCAGCCGGGGCAGGGCTGTATGAGATCAGGTTGTTGAAGGTCTCGTTCATGTCGATCCCTTCAAGCGTGTAGTTGTTCGCCTGCGCTCGGTTACCGTTCATGTTCACTGAGTCGCTGTAGTATGTGCTGCGCTCGATGGAATTTGTTCCGGTGTTTCCAAAGGTGCTTGCCGCGCCCGGCACGTACAGCGTGAGCGCGCTGAAATCGAGGCCGTTGAGTGGGAAGTTGGAGATAGTGTTCTCAGTGAAGGTGCTGCCCACCGTGTAATCGCTCGTGTCCAGGATGGGAGCAGTGGCGGACACCTCGACACTAGCTGCCTCTCCCCCGACGGTAAGCTGAACATTGAACTTGGCGATCTGCAGGACCTCAAGAGTGAACTGCGGCACCTGTGCCGTTTTAAAGCCATTCGCCTGAACTGTGACCTGGTAGTGCCCGATGGGCAGGAACTTGATGGTGTAAGCTCCGGCGGAATCTGTCGTGGTTGCGGCGTCCACTCCCGTATCGATGTTGTGTGCCGACACCCGTGCGCCGGTGATCACCGCGCCGCTGGGGTCTGTGACCTCGCCGGTGATGGAACCGGTTACCGTTTGGGCAATTGCTGCGGGCATGCACGCACAGAGCGCAAGCGCACATCCAAGCATGATTTGGAAAAGGCTGGTTCTCATTGAGACCTCACATGAAGTTGGTGCAATCGTTGAGTGCATTTGCTGCTATCAATCGTTTCGAAACCGCGCGGAAGACGTACCCCGCAGGCAAAATGTGCTTCGACGCACAGATTTTGAGCACAGCTGCAGAGCACACTGCCATAGTGCAGCAAATTTACATCGAAATGATTGAATTGTCCATATATTTGATCAATGTGAGCATTTTGGAGATATAAATTGCCATTTTGCATGCTATATTGAGCGGCATCTTCGCAAGTCCTGGAGGAAACCAATCCCATGAAAAAGACTTCTTCCCCCGGAGCGCTCCGAATGTTCATGGCCGGCACGATGTTCGCAACTGCATTCGCGGTCATGGCTTCGGCGCAGGTTGTCATCGTTCCGCCAACGCCGCAAATTGGCTCATCTAACCCCATCACGGCAGCACCCTTGGTGCCGCGACCCGCCACTAAGCCGTGCGTCGTGCCGCTGTTTCAGAATCTGGCCTTTGCCGACTTCACTCCCAAAACCTTCAGCTACACGCCTCCCTCCGTCTGTCCCGGGCCGTGGGCAAAAGTTGTGTTCACCGCGGACTTCACCGTCACCGCCGGGCGGCAATTTGATCGCACTGCCGCGTTCTACCTGGGACACGCCAGCATCTTCTATGGCACCACTGCCGAGCCGCGCAGCTCGCTTAGCCCCTCGTGGCACGTGGAGCACGACGTCACCGACCTGACGGCGATCTTTGAATCGGCAAAAACCGGCGAGGCAAACATCGGCAACTTCGTCGGCGTCTCCGGCGGCGTCACCTACAACGGCATCATCTACGCCAACGCGGCACTGGAGTTCTATCCCGTCACATGGAGAGACCCGGCGCCGCTTACCGCGGATATTGTTGTCCCGGTGAATGGCAGCGGCGGCGATGCAGGCACACTGAACACTACGACCGACCAGATCAGCCAGGCACTCAACCTGCCTACAAATGTCGAGCGAGTCTATCTCGACATCATCGCGCAGAGCCAGAGCAACGATGAATTCTGGTACTTCTGCGTGCCCAACGATCAGACATCGAACCTGGAGAGTTGCGGCAACACGGCGTTCCGCGAAACCGAAATCTGGATTGACGGAAGCCCGGCCGGCGTTGCGCCTGTATATCCGTGGATCTACACCGGCGGCATCGATCCCTATTTGTGGGAGCCAATCCCGGGCGTGCAGACGCTCGACTTCAAGCCGTACCGTGTCGACCTGACGCCCTTCGCCGGCGTTCTCTCAGACGGCAGCCAGCATACCGTCGCAGTGAGCGTCTACAACGCCAATAGCTACTTCCTCGCAACCGCCAATCTGCTCGTCTTCGAAGATCACGGAGCAAAGACCGTGACCGGCGAACTCCTGACCGATACGCTTACCGAACCAAATCCGGTGGTCCAGGAGAATATCGTCACCGGCTCAGGCCCAACCTACACTGGCTCAGTCACGGTTGGATCGAATCGGAGCTTCACGATCAGCGGATACGTCAACACTTCGCACGGCCGCGTCGAGACAACCATCAACCAGGCAGTCGACTTCTTCAGCAAGCAGGAGTTCGACGTCAACGCGAGCACAGATATCCAGAACGCGCAGCAGACAAGTACCCTCGATTCCGAAACCACAACCACCGGAGGCCCAAACGCGGGCACTGTCGAGAAGCACTTCTCCTACCCGCTCAATATCGACTTCGCATACATCGTGAATTCCGATGGCAGCGTCAGCCAGACCACAGCGAGCGATCAGCAGGATCTGGTGCGCATATTCGACAATCCCCACGGATCGAAGACGATGATCAGTGACCTCAGCAACCACGTCAATGCAACAGACACGCTCAACTGGGATGCGAGCGGCAACTTCCTCGGACCGACGGGCGCGCAAACCACGCAGACCTATCGCCTGCAGGAACCCTCGCGCGGCTGCTACAACCGCACCATCACGGCGGAAAACCAGAAGTTGACCTCCGTGACTGATGGCCCCGGCTGCAGCAACTGAGAGCACGCAAAACATGAGAGGCGAACTCAATCGAGAGTTCGCCTCTTTGTGCAGTAAATCTTAGGAGCACCGCCTCAACAGCGCAGCAGCAGCAGCAGCAATGGCGAGTTTAGATGTCGAGATTCTTCACGTCGAGCGCATTGTCTTCAATGAATTTGCGACGTGCTTCAACGTCCTCGCCCATCAGCGTGGTGAAGATGGCTTCGGTCTCGGCGATATCTTCGAGCTTGACCTGAAGCAGCGTGCGCCGTTCGGGATCCATCGTGGTCTCCCAAAGCTGGGGCGCAGTCATTTCGCCCAGGCCCTTGTAGCGCTGTACATCGTATTCTTTTTTGCCCTGCTCCACAATGTAGGCAAACAGTTCCCGGGCAGTTTCCTTCTCCACCGGTTCGTGCAAGATACGCGATCCGCGCCGAGCCGCTTTGGCTTCTGCTTTCACCTTTGGCGGCGTCTGGCCTTCTTCGAACTCCGTGCCTTCCAACTCGTCCGCCGCAGAATCCTGTGTCGGCTTCGCGGCGTACTCGATGAGGAATGGCGGCTCAAGATACTGGCTGATCTGCGAGTACTTCGACATCATCTGGCGGAATTCGGGGCTCGAGGCCAGCGCGTAGTCGATGCAGCGTGAAGCTCCCTGCGAGTCGGTGTAGCACACCGACCAGGTGTGATGCTCCTCGTCCTCAACCGGCTTGCTGACCTTGATTCCAAAATCGTCCGCTACTTTGACGAGCTCCTCGTGGAGATGGGCCAGCTTCGCGGGCACTTCGTTGCCGCTCTTCGAGGTAAAGTCGGCACGATGGGTCAGCTCTGCACGCGCGATCAATTCCGTGAGCTGCTCGTTGCGAATGCGCTTGTCCACTTTCTCTACAAAGGCGAGATACTCGTTCAGGTAACCCATGAAGCGGGTAAGCTCGCTGCCCTCAATGTGGCTGGCATTCTCGCCGTGGCGCACGATCATGCCCTCCGAGGCGCGCTTGATCGCAACGCGGTTCAATTCGCGCTCGTCTTTTACGTACTGCTCCGACCGGCCCTTCTTGATCTTGAACAGCGGAGGCTGCGCAATGTAAATGTTGCCCCTCTTGATCAACTCCGTCATGTGCCGGAAGAAGAACGTCAGCAGCAACGTGCGGATGTGCGATCCATCAACATCAGCATCGGTCATCAGGATGATCTTGCCGTAGCGGATCTTCGAGGCGTCGAAGTCATCTTTGCCGATGCCGCAGCCTAGCGCCGTGATCATGGCGCGGATTTCCTCGTGGCCCAGCATTTTGTCGTAGCGCGCTTTCTCCACGTTCAGGATCTTGCCCTTCAGTGGCAGAATCGCCTGAAAGCGCCGATCGCGTCCCTGCTTGGCTGTGCCGCCTGCGCTTTCACCTTCGACGAGATACAGTTCGCAGCGGTCCGGATTGCGCTCGGAGCAATCGGCAAGCTTGCCCGGCAGGCCGCCGCCGTCTAATGCACCCTTGCGCCGCGTGAGGTCGCGAGCCTTGCGGGCCGCTTCACGGGCGCGTGCAGCTTCAATCGCCTTGTTGATGATCTTGCGGGCTACAGGCGGATTCTGCTCGAGGTACATGCCAAGGCGCTCGTTGACGAATGCCTGCACAGTTCCCGCGATGTCCGAGTTGAGTTTGCCCTTGGTCTGGCCTTCAAACTGCGGCTGCGACAACTTCACGCTGACCACCGCCACAAGACCCTCGCGCACATCGTCGCCGCTCAGGTTCTCCTTCACGTCTTTGAAGAGCCCAAGCTGTTGGCCGATGGCGTTGATGGTGCGTGTGAGAGAGGTACGGAAGCCCGAAAGATGTGTACCGCCGTCCACCGTGTTGATGTTATTGGCAAAACTGAAGACCGATTCGGAATAGCCGTCGTTGTATTGCAGAGCGATTTCGATTTCAACATTATCGCGCTGCGCTTCCATCACGATCGGCTTCTCATGCAGCACCGACTTACCGCGATTGAGGTGCTTTACGAACTCCGCGATGCCGCCCGCGTAGCGAAACTCGGTGCGGCGGGCCTCGCCGGTTTTGGAATCGGAGGTGCGCTCGTCGGTTAACGTGATCTCGAGCCCTTTATTGAGGAAGGCGAGTTCGCGCAGCCGCTGTGCCAGCGTGTCGTAGTTGTATTCGGTCGCGGTGAAAATTGTCTTGTCGGGCAGGAAGTGAACCTTGGTGCCACGTTTCTTCGATGTGCCGGCCATGCGCAGTTCACTGGTGGCGACGCCGCAGCTAAAATCCATCTCCCACGTGTGGTCATCGCGCCAGATCTCGACATTCAATTCCTGGCTGAGAGCGTTAACGCAGCTCACGCCGACGCCGTGGAGTCCACCCGACACTTTGTAGTTGGAGGAATCAAACTTTCCTCCAGCGTTGAGCTTGGTGAGCACCACTTGGACGGCGGGCATCTGCTCGCCGTTGGAAAGCGTCATCATGTCGACGGGAATACCTCGACCGTCGTCGATCACGGTGATCGAGTTGTCGACGTGGATGGTGACATCGATCTTCTTCGCATAACCGGCGAGGGCCTCGTCGACGGAATTGTCTACTACTTCGTAAACAAGGTGGTGGAGGCCCATCTCACCGGTCGAGCCAATGTACATGGCGGGACGGAGTCTTACGTGCTCCATACCCTCCAGGACGGTAATGTCTTCGCCTGTGTACTTGCCATTCAGATCGCGTGGTTCAGTCGCCATAATTTTCCATTCGCAGAATCTTCGCCTCTGGCAGTCTTCTCCGCAGGCTGGCCCAGCGTCGATCCGGGGCCCAATTTTGGGGATTAACCGCTTGAAACACGAGGTTTTGTGAGAGCTCTGCCAAGGTCTATTTTATCATGCGAAACTCTGCAAAAAGTGGACCGAAAACCTCTGTTACGAGCGCGCGGGACCAGTAACTAAATTGGGTACTTCTGCGTAGATTACCGAAGAATAACATTACTTTTGTCACCTATCTATGCGATACTTTCGATGTACTTGAAAAAGCTGGACTTAGTGATGGATCTGCAATACCATAAAAGTGTTAGTAGTCCAATATCTTGTCCAGACTTTTTTGTGAAGAGGTAACCAACTATGAAACTCGCCATCCGCGTTTTTGTCCTGTCTGTTGTCGTCGCCGGCGCCGCCGCTGCTTCCGTCTCTTCGACTCCGAAAAATGCCTTCTCAAGCCACCAGTCGGCGACCGCAGGGCTGCCCACTCCAACATGCGGACCAGGCATGAATTGCCCGCCAACCGGCACGTCAAGATAGACTGGCGATCGCTAGCACCAAAGTGCTACACGACGGGGTCTAGTTTTCATTTGAATCCAAAGGCTGCAAGGGACTATTCTGGGAGAACCCTCAGAATGGAAAGGTCCTTGTATGCCGCTGAGTTTTGCTATGTCGCTGATGAGCGGGGCTGAGTTCCTCCTGTGGTCCGCTCTCGGGTTCATCTTCTGGTCGAAGGGCCTTCAGCGTCGTTTCCCTGCGATGAGCGCGTACCTGCTGCTGCGGGTCGGGTCGATGCCGGTTCTGTTGGCTTTTTTGTATCTGCAGGCCCAGCCAACCGGCCACCAGGATGTCTACTTTCCAATCTATTTCTATACGTACTGGACCGTCTTCGTGGCCAGTGCCGTGTCGCTCTTTTTTGTCACGATGGAGATCTTCCGCTCGGTCCTGTCAGCCTTCACGGGATTGACGCGGCTTGGACTCATCGTGTTTCGCTGGGCGGCATTGGTTTCGGTAATCGCAAGCTTGAGTACGGTCTCCTATACGCACCCCAGCGTCATGATCATTCCCAACGTCGCAATTGCGCTGATGCGCTCGGTGAGTATTCTGGAACTCTGTCTGCTGGGCTTTCTCTGCCTGTGCATTAACGCCCTTCAGCTTTCGTACCGGGACGTTGCTTTCGGATTTGGACTTGGTTTCGGCTTGATGTCGGCAGATGATTTTCTGCAGGCTGCAATGATCGTCGGAAACTCTTCCCTGGTCGCTCCCATGCAGTACGTATACGAATCAGTGATTCTGCTGACGCTTGGCATTTGGGTTACCTATGTCGCTGTGCCCGAACATGCGCGCAAGCCTGTGGTGATGCCGGCCAATTCCACGATCTACCGCTGGAACGAAATCGCTTCGGCGCTGGGGCACGGGACCCACGTTGCGGTGCAGCAGCCAGCAAACGGTTTCTTCCTTACCGATGTGGAGCGCGTTGTTGAGAAGGTGTTGACGCGCAATCTGCAAGGCAACGAATCAAAATCGTAAGCCATACCAGTTGATCAACGAAAGGGCCGAACCCATCCAGGTCCGGCCCTTTCTGCAAGTTCCATGGTTTGTGAAAACAAAAGCAAAGACCACGACGAATCGTGGCCTTTGCTTTGCTTTCCGAACTTGGTTATTCGGCCGTGACTGGCTCGACTGAGGCGTACCTGCCGCGGTTGCCGTGGTTGGTAAACTTCACCCGGCCCGTCACCTTGGCGAAAAGCGTGTCGTCGGATCCGATGCCGACATTCGTGCCCGGCTTGATCTTGGTGCCGCGCTGGCGGATGATGATCGAGCCGCCCGTGATGAGCTGTCCGGCAGAGGCCTTCACGCCCAGCCGCTGTGCATTCGAATCGCGTCCGTTTGTGGAGCTGCCTCCACCCTTTTTGTGTGCCATTGCCTTGATCCCTTCTAAATCTTGGTCCGCTTACTTCTTCTCAGCGGTGTAGGTCACGCCGTTGGCCTCAATGGCCTTGATGCGCACCTCGGTAAAGTTTTGACGGTGGCCTTGCATCTTCTTGTATTGCTTCTTCCGCTTCAGATGGAAGACGAGGATCTTGTCGCCACGCCCTTCGCCGACAACTTCTGCTGTCACCTTGGCGCTCGACGGTTTAGCCATGCCGCCCTCTTCGCCGCTGTAGGCGAGAACATCGCTGAACTCGACCGTCTTGTTGTCCGAAGCCACGGACTCAATCTTGACCACATCGCCTGGCGCGACCCGATACTGCTTGCCACCCGTACGAATGACCGCGTACATAAACCCTCCAGGGCAAACGCACGCGCAACTGCGGGTGCATGCTCCCAATCTTGAATTGCTCGGGCAAAACTTCCATGGCCACGGTACGCTCGAGCGCCGAAAATCTCTCAGGCGAGCGGTTGGCTCCGTGGCGACAGGCAGGAATCGCCAAACTAGAGTAGTTTACCGGGTTTGCGGGTCAGGGTCAATGTGATCGGGTACGCCTAACCCCCGGGAATCTCATTCTGTCGCACGGAGTTGCACCGGTCAAACTGCGTTCTCGCGCATCCTCGAGAGAATCAGCGGCTTTGGTCCCGACCTATATCGCCGCGCATCAATGATTTAGCTTTGCATGAAGTCGAAACTACCCCTTGACGAGGGACCAGCGCATTGGCTGTCGCGCCGACCCTGAGCCCGCAATTTCCATCACCCCGTTGGGCTGCTTCTTAAGTGGAACGCGTTTCCCATTCATCTCCGCGTGTGAGAGTCTTTCGGCCTCCCCCTCCGGCAGAGTAATGCGCACCGTCCAACTCCCCGATCGCGAAGGACCGTACCAGCCTTCAAATCGCGTCTGGCTCTTCACCACGCCTACGAGCGGCGAGTCGAAGCGATACGAATCCAACGGCAAACCGAGGTTCAGGTTCAGGCCGTCGCCCGTGAATTCCAGCCCCAACAGTTTGCTGGTCGCGTAGAGCGAGCAGGCGTGGGAATGGAGATTCAACACCGGGAAATCGGTGCCATGGAAGAACGGCTCATCGGCTGCTCCTCCGGGATGCTTGCTCAGCGGGGAGTTGTACGAATCATTTCCGCTCCAGACGCCGTACCAAATGTCTGGATAAGCGTCGGCGTGGCACGCAAGCGTGTTCCGCTTCCACTCTTCCCAGGCCATTGCTGGATCAACGCCCACGAGCGCCCACACCAGCGTCTGATTCAGAGATGGCCAGATTGCTCCCAACTCCAACGTGCCTACATTCGTGCCGCCAACACTTCTCATGTCCGGGCCGTCACTCATCTGGGCAGCACCCAGTGGCCCGCGCCGAAGCAGCTCATTCATGGTTTTGACGAGTTCGCGAGTCTGCGCGTCGGTGGTCACGCCTGCCAGAATGGCCCATGGTTGCGGTTCGATCCACAGCGTTGTATCGCCCAGCCAGCCCAGTTTCGGGCCCAGCCACGCGCGTTTGAACCACTTGCCGTTCCATTGCGCGCGGGTAGCCTCGCGATGGTGATCTGCGCTTGCCCTCACTTCTTTCGCAAGTGCCGAATTTGCGTCGACGTAGTCAAGCAATCGCGCGTATTCGTCAAAGACCCACGCCGCCATGGCGGAGTTCAACACGCTCTCGCTCGTCTCAACGCATTCCTTGAATGCTTTCTGCGCCCACGTGTAGATGAGACCATCGTTCCAGTCGTCAACCCGCATGCGCATGATGCCGTGCTGTCCGATGCCAATGTCATTCACCTGGTGCCGGTAGCAGCGCTCGAGCAGATTTCGCACGCTGTCCGTCCGCCCTGTGGTCGCCGAAAACCGCGCTGGGATTTTCTCGTTCAGGAAATCCACGTCGCGCGTCGCCAGCACATACTCGCTCACCGTCCATATCAGCCACAGCGGCAGATCGCTGGCGTTGTCCGAAGCCATGGGCGCGATCACGCCGTGTCCCACAATTCCGTAGGGAAGCGATCCGTCGTCGCGCACCTCCTTCAGTGTGTAGCGCAGAATGCTCCTCACGATCTCCGGATCGCTGAACAGGAACGGAAGACTATGTTGCAGCGGATCACGGGCCGCACCCTGGAAGCCCATCGTGTACTGATAAAAACCGTTCTGGTTCAGAATGTGCTCGCCAAAAAAATCGTCAAAGGTCTGGCTGCTCCTGAGGTAGTAGTGGTTCCATGTCGCCTCGCGCTTCACCCAGGGTTCCGCCGGCACGTCGAAGCGCATACCCTTCTGCTTCCACATCCTGCTCGAATCCTGCAAGACCGAACCCTCAGCCTTTTCATACTTCGCGATTAGGGCATCGAGCGCGAAACCCACCGGAAGATAGCCGTAGAGAAAACGAATCGTCCGGCTTTCCTTCGGAGCCAGGTGCAGCGTGCGCTCCAACAGAAGGCCGGTGTGCCCTCCGCCGTTTTCGATTTTGCTATCGAGGGTTTGATTCAAACCGCTGGGATTTGACGGACCTCCCGCGCCAAAGAATGCCCCCGCGTCTGCGCTGAATGCGCTCACTGGCCCGCCCAGCGAAACCAGGAATGTTTGCGGCAGATTGAGGCTCTCGAAATCGGTACCGGGTCTCAGGTCCGCGACTGGAGCGGTGAATCCGTTAGGATTTGCACGCAACCTGGCTTTTGCCCGCTCCCATGCAGCCTCTTCTTCTGCAGATCGGCCGTCAAAATGCTTCGATTCGAGCAGTCCTTTCATCCCGCTTACGGCGGATACATGATGACTGAAGCGCCGTCCCATGTCGCGGCGCAACTTCGTCTGCGTGCCGATTCCCGTCATCGCTTCGATGGCCGCGCGATAGGAAAATTGGTACGGCTGGCATCCCCAGTACTCCACCCAGCGCACGGTAGCAGGCACGTCCCCGTGGTTCCTTATCGTCGCCTGCGAAATCAAAACAGGATCGTCGCCAAACGGTGCGCCAATCGTCTGTTCGACGGAGTAGCTCTTGCCGCTCACTCGCTTACGAAAATAGCCCACGCCAAAAATCCGCTCGAATTGCGGGTTATTCCCGTCATAGTAGGTGGTCAACGATTCATGGCCGTCGGTCAGATAGCCAAGACCACCGCCGAATTGGCTCATCTCCGCATCGATGTCATTCAGAAGTTTCGGACAACCTTCATCCTGCCGAACGCGCACGTGCCCGAAGTTGGCGGCCAGTGCGGTAATTCGATCGTTGCCTACCTGGTGGATGTGCTCGGTCGGAGCCAGAATTCCCGGCTGAACCTGGGTTATGGCACGGGCATCGGTCGTCTGATTGCAGGTGTATTGGAACGCCGGTAGCCCGAACTCATCCTCGATCCAGATCCCAAAATTGCTCGAGCCATACGGTGTTTTCTGAGATCCTATCTGCATTGCCTGCGGCACAGACCAGATTCCGGTGCCCTGCAGTTTGCCGGCGACAGCTACTCCCAGCGTACCCAGCAAAAATTCCCTGCGTGTTGCTTCCATCCGTCACCCTCTTCGCGCAAACACATCGGCCGACACGCGATTGTAGTCGGTGCCGGCCATGGTCTGCGAGTCGCGAGTTTTGCTTTCGGGAATCGGGTGGGACTGACCCGGTACGTTTAGAACGACCGCTGCGCGGAAAGGCCTTTGAAGCGGAAGCTTGCCTTCACGCGGCGTTCGAACGGATCGCCATCAGACTCCGGCAGGGGAGCGGGAACATTAAGAAATGAGTACTTCTCTTCGGCTTCTGAAGCCGGCTCCTCCGCTTCCGCGCTGGTCTCCTGCTGCGCCATGGCCGCTGTGCTCGTGGAGTTCTCAATTGCAGATTGGTCGACCGAGGCACAGACCGGCTGAAGTGCGGAGATCAGATTCTCCACGTGTCTCTTGCGCGTGTTTAACCACTCGTGCCTCTCAGCAATGAAAGACAGATCTGCGAGGGCCTTTTCGTATGCAGTGCGATAGGGATCGGGCGTCATGCTCATGTTCACTCCACGCGAAGTGTAGCATCGGGCATGTTGATTAAATCGAAAGTCCAGTATGCAATCCCACCCAAAAGTAATGTGCGCTGTTTCGTCGTGGAACAGAAGGTCGCCAACCCCGGCTTCTACGCCTGAGGCACGACATAAAAGAGGATGGCGATGTAATGCGCAACGCTGCCGGCTAGAACAAACAGGTGCCAGGCAGCATGGAAGTAGGGAATCCGGTCCATCGCGAAGAAGACGACCCCGAACGTGTATGCCAACCCCCCTGCGCCCAGCCACATCAGCCCCTGCGGGCTGATCGCATGCATCAGGGGGCGCACCGCGAAAATCACCACCCAGCCCTGGAACAGATACACGACGGCAGAAGCCACCGCAAAGCGCCCAACAGCGAAACTCTTGAAGATGACGCCGGCGATGGCAAGCGACCAGACAATTCCAAACAGAGTCCACCCCACCGCTCCACGGAGCGATACAAGTGTGAACGGCGTGTAGGTTCCCGCAATCAGCAGGTAAATGGCTCCGTGATCGAGCACATGAAAGACGTGGCGCGCGCGCGTCCGCACCAGCGAGTGGTACAGCGTGGAGCAGATATACACCAGCACCAGCGTCCCCGCAAAAATCGAACAGCTCGCCACCACCCACGCCGATCCACGTGTGCTCACAACAATCAGATAAACCGCGCCCGCAATCGCAAGCGCCGCGCCCACGCCATGCGTGATGGAGTTGGCCAGAATGTCGCCGAGGCGATAGTGAGTGTGCACAGATTGATGATAATGGCAGCTCAGATCGCGCGTCAGTGATGGACTCGACTTCGCTGGCCGCAGCGATCCAGATCTGGTTGCGTAAGCGGAGTTTTTGAGAGGACACGCCCTTACGGTTTGCGGAAAAGCCGAACTTCGCGTCGGATTTGTAACAGGGATGACTTCAGTCATGCCGAAAACGCAATAGAAAGATCATCGGGCTTTAGTCCCTGAGGAAGTGTTTCGATCGCAAAAGGATTTCAGAGGTTCCCTAGAGGGATTTCGTTGCCGGTGTGTTAGGTCGGGCCGTAACCTTCCAGTCCAGTGCGCGAGTGCCCTCTGCATCGGTGAACTGAAGCTTTTCGATAGCCAGTTCCCCTTCGATCATGTTTACCGTTACCGTGTGACCGTCGAACGTAATCGTTCCGTAGCCCGATGCAGTCGAGAAGAAGCTCGCAAACGGATGCACCTTCAGCTTTGGTCCGAAATGCAATGTCTGATCGACAGCCGAATAGCGGAATCCGGAGAGCGCGCCGGCCAGGGCAAAGCTCGACATGGCACGTGCGTACCAGTTTCCGCATTCATATTCGTTCCATGGATTGCGCGTGCGTCCGTCGTAGCGGCTGCGCAGCGCCTTCACGATGGTCAAGCCCTCGTCAACGAATCCTTCGTGGATAAGGTGCGAGGCAACCTGGTATTCGATGCCCGTCCACACCTCGTCAGAGTAGACGAAAGGTAGCGTCGGCTTGTTGCCGCGCGGCCAACTGCAAAGCAACAGGCCGGGCTCGTGACCCATCGCGTAGCCGGGCCGCTGCGCATTGGCGTGCTGGCTCAGATCGGTTTTGAAGTTGTTGCGGAAGATGGCCTGCAGCGTGGAGTGGACGTTTTTCTGCGCCAGTGGAGTGTCAATCCCGTAGATGCTGGCCATCCATGCGCCGATGACGCCGTCTGACAGGCAGCCTGAACCGTATTGATATTTGGGTCCTTCGCGCTTGAGCAGTTGTTGCATCTCGCTGCTCTTCTCATCCACCTGGGCGATCGATTGCGCGAATGACTTGTCGCGGAGATTCTGGAACTCAACCTCTTGCTGGTAATAGTCGCCGTTGAACAGCGTCTCGTCCATAAACTTCGCCGAGCGTTGGGCGAGATCGCCGTACATTGTCGCGTCAGCAGATTCACCCACAGCCGTCGCCATCTGTGCCATCGCGGTGAGCGCGCCGAGATAAATGCTGCTGCACATGCCATCGGGTCCCCAGAACTCGATGTCGTAAGTGTTGTGGTGAGGTTCGAACAGCGCGCCGCGATGATCAGGATCCCAGGTTGCGATGCAGTAATCGATCGAGCGCTTGGCAAGCGGATACATTCGCTTCAGCCATGCAATGTCGCCGGAGATCTGCCAGTCGCGGAAAACTTTCATGATGCCGCCGAGCTGGCCGTCAGCGGCCGCGTGCCCGGTGTGATCGACAGGCCCGTCGGGAATTGCTCCACGGAAGTTCACATGCCCGCGATCATCCATTGAGCGACTGAGTTCAAGATCTCGCAGCGTGCGCTCGAGTTGGGGATAAAGATGAGGCAAGGCCTGCGCATAGTTCCACACGTGTGTGCACGATCCGTGACAGCAGCCCGCGTCAGGAAAACATCCCTCCCATCCCCACACATTGCCGTTTGCCTCGCGCAAAATCGTGGGTGCCTTGACGATCGCGAGGTTTGCTGAGATGGCGTCGAGCACGTACGGCGGAAAAGTTGAATTAAAGACAGCTTCTTTGAATCTGACCGTCCTCGTGCGAAGGCCGGCGTAATTCTGCTCCACATACGCTGAGACGTCGCGGGCATCTTTCCATTGCGTTGAGTAGTACGGATGCCATGGCGGCGGTGCGTCGGCCGGGACCGTGCGGCACCCAGGCTGGCCTTCGGTGACGCTCGTGCTCTGCGCGGTCTCGATCCCGCCCTCGCGCAAATAGCAGTTGGGGAAATGCCATGTAATAACGATGGGGTAGGTGTGCGACTCGCCAGGGCCGAGATGCCCCTCCAGCAGAATGGAAGCGCCGTTGCGGCCGGCATTGTCCACCGTATTTGAGCCGTCATTCGTCGTGAATGTCCCCGATGAGACTTCGCGCCAAAGTGCCGAAAGTGAATCGAATTCCCAACCCGGGCTGCGCAGCCACATGGCCTTGATCTTTGGTTTGCCGCCGCCAATCACGGTCAGTGTGGCGCTGCCATAGGCCTCGGCATTGGGTGCCTCGCGATTGAAAAGAAACGCCCCTCTGCCGGGAATAACCGCATTGGCGCTCGCCGCCTGATCGGGCCGGCAGCCGGGCGCCAGGTGCGATAGATGGTAAGAGAACTCGTAGTCGACCGCTCGCGAAGAAGTGTTGTGCAGAGTGTACTCAAGGATCGCGCAGGGGATGCCGGAGTTCTTGTCATCGAGTGGAATAAACGGGTTCCAGGCCACAAGAGACATGTCGAGAGGAATGGCCTGGTCGGCAAAGCGAACCTCGGCGAATGGGAATTCACCCCGGAAGTTGCATTTTTCAAAGCGTGGAAACCCTTCCGATCCTCCACGGCGTAAGCCCTGTCCTTGCAATCCCTGGTCGAAAATTTTGAAGGGCGGAAATGGACCCTCGACCAGCTTCGTGACAGTCGTTGCTCCCTTTATATGGAGTATGGCGAAAGCGGCTTCGGGTGAGTTGCTGGTAAAGCCGACCGGAAGTGCCGTCGTTTCAGGGCGGGCGCGGATAGAGAAGTCCTGCAAACCGCCGGACCCGTTCACGCAGATGCATCCGGCTCCCAGGCCGCCAACAGGCATTGACACCTGGGTAGCCCTGTCCCCACTGAAAGTCCGCTGCGGACTCGGCTGGAAAAGCTCCGCGGCAGAGAAGGGCAGCGGCTCGCGATCAACGGCCATCTCCGGGACTGCGTTTCCCGGCGTGGCTGCATCGGAACTAGTAGCAGGAACCGCGGCTGCCAGGGCCGCGGTTGAACCCGCTACGAGGAATTCGCGGCGAGTTGGCTTTATCAGGGACATAAAATGTCGGAACTGAAGCTGTCAAAAGGGTAACACTGGCCGGAGACATCCCGCGCTTTCAAGACGATTCCGAGACATTTGCGAACCGGAACTGCGCTAGAATCGATGGCTAACGATAGATCATTTGGGCGGCTGCGTCCTGTGGTCTTACGTGAAGGTCTTCCGGGTCCGCAATCAGGCCGCGGTCGGGAAAAGCAGAGAGGTCATCTTCGATGCGATGGCTGATACTCGTCGGGATTTTGGTGGCGCTGGTGTTGCCGGGCTATCCCGCCGAGGGCTATCCCGGCGAGGGTCACCCCGCCGAGAAGATGACGGTCGCTCAGCTTGAGCAAATCCTTGCACTGCGTGCTGCGCAGCCCCGCGAACCCGCCAGGAAGCACGCCGCCGCGTCTGATGAAATCATCGATATCAGCGACGGAGATTTGCTGCAGCAACTCGATCAGGACGACGAACTTATTCCGCGGATTGCCGCAATTGATCTGACCGAACGCCTGAGCACCATCACGATGTACCACCTCATCGGAAAATACAATCTGGGTGCGCATGTGCAGCAGGCACTGGAGCAGTTGGCCGATCGATCGGCACTCCTGAAACTTCCGCCCGGTGAACAACTCAACAAGCCGCAGCCGGATACAGAGACACAGCAGGCGATGCTCCAGTTGTCGCGAGCTTACGTTTTAAGTGAGCTATCTCATCTGCCCAACTTTGTAGCAAACCAGACTACGACACGGTTCGACGACTCTCCCACAACTCTTAAGTATTTCCAGACAATGACCGATCAGGCCGGATTCCATCGCGTGGGAACCCTGCAACGCAAAATCACGTTTCAAGATGGCAAGGAAGTCACGGACAGTTCGCTTGGGACAAACGACCCAAAGCGAAAGGATAACGGCTTGGAGAGTCGCGGCGAGTTCGGAACCGAGGCGGCCGTCGTTCTGATGGATGTTGAGAAGGGAAACATCGTGTTCGACCACTGGGAGCAATCGATGGCCGGCCCAGCAGCGGATTATCGATATTCGGTGCCCCGGGAATCATCCCATTACGAAGTCACGGACGCATGCCAGGACCACGTTTCATTTCACGACAATCCAGGTTATTCCGGCGAGATCGCCCTGGACCCCAAATCGGGTGCCATTTTGCGTATGACCCTCGTGGCGGAATCGAAGCAGGGCGACCCTGTATCGCATGTGGCGAGCGTGATTGAGTATGGCCCGGTTGTCCTCGGAAGTCGTCGTTCGATCTGTCCGCTGCGGAGCCTCACTTTTATGGTCGAGGAAGCCAACGGCTGCGCCCATGGGAACCACAAATTGCAAAAACCAGTTTCAATGATCAACCAGACAATCTTTTCCAATTACCACCGGTTTGGTTCGAGTTCGACGATCATTTTCGATGAAGCACAGAACGGCCGCACGGTGCCGCAGGGCTCGCAGGAAAAGCCCGCTGCAACCGGGCAAAAGGCCGTTCCGGCTACTCCCGCAGCCAGCGAACCGAATCGGCGGCCCTGATCACAGCTTTTATCACGACGGCCGTATCAAGAAAGTGCTAGTCTTTCCGCACCTCGGAGGTCCCGCATGAAGCTCTTCAACCTGGGAATCACCGCATTGGCAGCCGTTTTTGCGACAGCTCTGATAGCTCAGAGCGGCGACACAACCAGCAATGCGCCTGAGACCACCCTGAAGGTGAACAGCCGGGCGGTGCTGGTGGATGTGATTGTGACCGATAAAAACGGCAATCCAGTCAAAGGCCTGAAGCAAGGAGACTTCAGGGTGCTGGAACAGGGCAAGAAGCAATCGATTTCCTATTTCGAAGAACATACCGCCGATTTGCTTGCCAGGCGTGGACAAGATCGAGCCTTTCCGCCGATGCCGCCCAACGTGTTTACCAATTTTTCCCCCTTGCCGACGCCACCGGCCGTCAACGTCCTCCTGCTCGATGCTCTGAATACTCCGATGAGCGACCAGATGTACTTGAAGAAGGCGGCGCAGCACTATTTGAAAACTCTCAAGCCGGGAACCCGGCTCGCGATCTTCACCATGTCCATGAGGCTGAGCTTTATCCAGGGCTTCTCCGACGACCCGGCCGTGCTAGCCACAGCATTGGGCTACCGCAAAAATGACAAGTCAGAGCCTGCGGTTCTTCTGCAGTCGCCAGAAGAGTCGGATGCGCAGGGCACGGTCATTGAAATGATGGTCGAGATGGAACAGGCCGGAGCAAATCAAATTGTGTTTACCGTGTCTCCTGAGACAATCGCGGCGTTTCAGCAGTTCATGCAGGAGACGCGTTACGCACAGGATAGCGACCGCGAATACAGGACCCTGCAGAATTTGAACCAGCTCGCCTCTTTCCTGGGAGCTTTTCCAGGCCGAAAAAATGTGATCTGGATGTCCGGAAATTTCCCTTTGGAGTTGTTCGGACAGACGTCGATGCGCTTCGAAGGTTCGATCGACAAAACCATAAATTTGCTTTCAGCGGCTAGAGTCGCAATTTATCCGGTTGATGTGAGGGGCGCGAATGTTCCCGCCTTCTATACGGCAGAGAATAAGCTCGATCCAACGATTACGTCTGCTCCGCAACTGTTGGGTCCGCCGCCGGGAGTGACTGGGGATGCTCCCAACGTCGGGCAGGGTGGATTCGCCGGTGGCCTGCAGGACGAGAGCCAAACAAAGAATTCCAGCGATTCAACCATGGACATGCTCGCCAGCCAAACCGGCGGTAAAGCCTTCTACAACCAGAATGACCTGTCTGGAATCATCGGCAAGGTGACCGATCACAGCGCCAATTTCTACACCCTTTCGTACGCGCCCAACAATGTGAACATGGACGGCAGCTACAGAAAGATCGAGGTGAAGGTCGGAGACGGTGAACACTACACGCTCTCGTATCGCCAGGGGTACTACGCACGCGACGAAGATTTGCCCGGAGCCGCACAGTCGACGCAGAATCAGGCCGCCCAGCAGGCGTCGCAAGACCCTACCAGAATCGATCCCCTGGGTCCTTTCATGGTCTTCGGCATGCCAACTTCGGAACAGATTCTGTACAAGGCGCTAATCCAGCACATGCCGCCGAAGAGCGAGGGATCCGCCGGTGCGAAACCCTCCCTTAAGGGTCCCATGGATCGTTATTCCGTCGACTTCGCCCTTGATCTCGATGACTTGAATTTGAAACTGGATCCCGACGGCTCGCATAAAGGCAAATTGAACCTCTCCATGATTGTCTACAACAAGTACGGACAGACGACCAGCCGCGAAGACCATCTGGTCGACCTCAGCATCAAGCCTGATGCCTACGCGGTGTTCCAGAAGACCGGGGTGCAGATGCACGGCGAAATCATGGTGCCTAAGGGACAATTCTGGCTGCGCACCGGTGTCTACGACGAGGTCTCGCGCAAAGTGGGAACGATGGAGGTTCCCCTCAGTTCGATCAAAGACAGCGTCGCCAGCAAGTAGCCCGTTTCGCGATCTGCATCGATGTCAGCCACCCGGTTTGGCGCGGCGATTGTGAGTTGATATACTACTCAAGTCGTTGCAACACACTGTTCGTGGGGTCGCCCACCCTTCTCCGGCAGCGCCGGATTCCGCGCAGGAAATGCAACTGAAAGTCTGCACTGAGGCCAGGTAGCTCAGTGGTAGAGCGCGGCCCTGAAAAGGCCGGCGTCGGCGGTTCAATCCCGTCCCTGGCCACCATCTCCAAGCGCTCGCCCCCTTGATTACCCGCAAATCGCTAATGCACCCTATCTGATCCAGGGGGCAAGACCGCGTCCATCAGACGCGCCTTAAGCGGTCAATCGGTTTTGCGTCAATTCTCGGGCGCAGACGAATCTACGCGGTGGACGTCTGGGTGACGGGGTCGCGCGGCCTGGTTCCATGGACCGGAAAGCCGCTTTCATAACTCACTGATCTGCACAGAGATGAAGGAGCACGAGCGATGAAGAGTCGATTTGTAAGACTTGTGACGACCGGTTTTGCTGTGAATTTGCTGTTGCAAGCCGGGGTCGTCGTGGCTCAAAATGGGAATCCCCCTCACCAATGATGATGACGCGTTGACGATGGTGAATAAGAAGATGCCGCAGTCGGTAATCGTCGCCGCTATCAAGAGCAGTCCCGGCGAGTACGACACGTCAACGAACGAGCTGATCCGCCTGAATGCAGCGGGAGTGACCGAGGGAGAACTCGCTACCCAGAACAGGAGCAATCACGATGGCATTTTGTGGAAAGTGTGGAGCAACATTGGCCCAGGAGACGGGATTCTGCGCCAATTGCGGAGCTGCGATAAATTCGCCAGCGAAAGTCGGTGCTGCTGCGAGCACCGCGAACGCGGGATGGGCGTCAGTGAACTCGGCTCCGCAGCCGCCCGCGCCAGCGGCATCAGGGCCGGCATGGTCGCCGGTTGCGAACCAGCCAGCACAGAGTGCGGGATGGAGCCAGGCGCCAGCGCCCCCGACCCCTTCGGCTGGGCAGGGCTACAGTGCGACGCCAGCCAACGCGCCCGGTTCAACCTGGACACCTGCAACGGGTGCGCCTCCTGCGGCAGCGGCGGCTCCGGCGGCAGTGGCTAACGCGGGAACGGGGCTGACGCCGAATATGGCCGGCGCGCTTGCTTACTCGCTGGGGATCATCACGGGGGTGCTGTTCCTGGTGCTGGAGCCGTACCGCCGTGACCGGTTCGTGCGGTTCCACGCGATGCAGTCGATCCTGTATTTCGTCGCGGCGGTGGCATTCGGCATTGTGTGGAGGATCATGGTCGGACTGCTGATGAGCATCAGCGGTTGGCTCGCACTGGCAACAGTGCCGATTCGATTGCTGATCTCTCTCGGGCTTTTCTGCCTGTGGTTCTTCCTGATGTACCAGGCATACAGCGGGCGTGAGTTCAGCATTCCGATTCTAGGTCCCATTGCGAAGAAGCAGGCGGATTCGCAGGGCTGATTGCGAAGAGAGTGCGGAGCGTTGGGGTTCAATCCCGGCCCTGGCCACCATCTGTACGTCCCAAGCTAACCGAGGAAACCGCGGTCAGTCTCCGTGTCCTGGTGGTTCTCGATCCAGAAGATCGAGAACGTAGGCCCCAGCCCCATACCCGATCATTGGCCTTGCTCCCGTCGGGTCGCCAATCTCTCCCGGAAACAGCGTGCACGGCACAGCCACATACATTTCAGGGACGATGTTGTGGTCGACAGAGGCCTTTGCGACTATGCGCGCGATCATCGCGTCAGCGTCCGCATTGTGCCCCAGGCTTCGATAGACTTCGGCCAGGCTGATATCGACAAAGACGAATTCCTGACGTTCGTACCAATACTCGAAGATAGCGGGATCAGTGTATGTGCTGCGCACGCGTCGATAACCGCCCGAAGCCACCTTAAGCAGTTCCATCCTGTCCACCGTCTTGCGCGCCAGTCCCGAATCTGTGACCACGCCGAAATGGATAATAGGCAGCAGAGCGCCGTCGATGTCGTTCTTCACCCCTTCTTCCAAGGTTCCGTGGAGTTCGCCATCGCGAATAAAGGCTGCGTTGAATCCCTTCTGAAGCAGGGCAACGTGTTTCAGAACATCGACGCGAGTGGGCTCATCACCTGCCCGTTGAGCGATTTCGACGAAGTTTCGCAGGCCTACGATCGCCGCGGCAGTGGAGAATGCGAAGTGCTTTTTGTCCTTCTGCCGCTCTTCCCAGATGGAGGTGTCAGCGGCAACAATCTCTCCCTGCTGATAGGGTTCAAGGTTAGCGAGCAGCGGCTTGACGATGTAGTTCCTGGCGCTTTCGTAGAGTGGTCCACGATAGGTCGAGACGTGGAGCAATGCGGGTTCGTCGTATTTCTGCAAATATTGGCCGAGCACCCACAGCGCTTCGCCCCAATCATCGAACTCAATGTTGGTACTGCCTTCTTCGGTGAAAAATGGCTCTTCCGATCCGTCGCCGAAGTAGCGAACCACGGAGATTTGGTAGTCGGTGTTGGTGGTCTCAGTGCGCATTTTTCCGGTTGGTTGCGCGTTGAAGTATGCAAGCAGAGCAGCGCGGGCTTCGTCGCGGTGTCCCATACGCGCGAGAGCCACCGTGGCCCAGGCCATATCGCGCACCCAGGGCGTGAACCAGACACCGTCTGGCAGGCTGGCGACGATCAGGCCGTTGCTGTTTCGCCCCGCGCGGTTGGGCTCTCTACTTTGCGCCATGCGAAGCATGACCTCGCTCTGGCGCCAGAGATGCCGTTCATTTTCGCTTCGGAATTGCACTGCTGGACGCACGCGCCAGCGATCGAGTTCCACGATTTCACGCTTTTCCAATTCGCGGGCCGCAAGACCAGCCCGCCAACGGTTGAATTCACCAACCGCTTCTTCGAGTTCGCTGTCGCTTTCAACCGCAACCAGGGCCCATGCGGGACTGGTTGCAAGAAGTTGCCCTGGCGCGGCGTGACTAGTCCGAGGGCCGAGCGGAATCAGCAAAAGAGATTCATCGATGCCGTCGAATTTCACCAATTCGATTTCGTAACCGGCCATCGGCACGAGTCTTTGCGATTTGACCGGATGGTTCCATTCGACCGAGAAAGCGCTCGGGGACGGATGGACGGAGCCGGTTTGCCAATTGAGGATGAGAGCCGCATGCCGAAGGCCGAAGGGCATAAAGCAAACGCCCTCCCCGGCACCGTTGCGAGCGTGGATGACGTGCGAATCTTCCTCGTAATCTGCCTCGGAATTCTGAGCGGTCGAGCCGGTCCAGCTCAGGCTTTTTATAAAATTCGCGGTTTCGACTCCTTCGCTGAGCGGGTTCTGGGGGTCGGGCCGGACGAAGCTATAGGGGTGCGCATAGAATTTCGTAACCGCTGCCGTCTGCGGTGACACCACCGCGAATCCAAAGCCATTGCCTGTGACCAGATTTGTAGCGAAGGCTGGCAAACAGGGCAAGAGGCCTGCCCAGAGGGTAGCGGCATATCGATGGAAGCTCATGACTGGCTCATTTTCGACGCATGGAGTGAATTCTGCAACCTCTCTTCCTTCGCCATCTCGTAAGCCGCTCGCGTGGTGCTCCGATGCGGCATGACAGGCATGCCGCACGCCATGCATTATGGAGAACGTAAGGTTGAGTTGATGCGGGCAACTGAAAAGCGGTTCTTGCTCTTCTGCATTCGGATCAAGGTGACGCTGTGAGAGCCTCAACCTTCCCCTGCACTCGACGTGTCTTCCGATCCGCGGGAATCGCAGCCCTTATTCTGGCTCCGTCGTCATGGGTTACTGCTTCACAAGCGCAACAAACCGACACCGCCCGCAGGTCGCCCTCAGCCTTGGGCAAAGCGCCGTCGCAGACGGCGGCACCGGCAGCGCCAGCAATCAGTTTCGAAGACGTCAACAAGACTTCCGGTATCAAATTTGTTCTCCGCAATAGTGTCAGCCCACAGCACTACACCTTCGAGACAATGGCGGGCGGCGTGGCCCTGTTCGACTACAACAATGATGGCTTGCTCGACATATTCTTCACCAATGGCGCGGCGATTCCCTCTCTCGAAAAGACTGACGCGAAGTATGCGAACCGGCTATTCCGTAACAATGGCGACGGCACGTTTACCGATGTTACCGAACGCGCCGGCCTCAAGGGGATTGGATATTCCATGGGCGTCGCCGCGGGTGATTACGACAACGACGGGTTCGTGGATCTATACGTCACTGGCGTGAACAAGAACCAGCTGTTTCATAACAACGGCGACGGAACATTTACCGATGTAACGGATAGGGCTGGCGTCGCCGGAATGGTGCCGCATCTTGGTAAAGCATGGGCCGTGACGGCGGGCTGGTTCGACTACAACAACGATGGTCTTCTCGATTTGCTCGTTATCAACTATTTGGATTACGACCTCAAGACGGCCAAGCTCTGTGTGGCCCAGGGTCTGCCTGCCTACTGTTCTCCAGTGGAGTTTCTGGGTACTCCCAACATTCTCTATCGCAACAACGGCGATGGCACATTCACAGATGTTTCGGCGCAGTCGCATATCGGTGAATATGTCGGCAAGGGGATGGGCGTGTCCTTCGCCGATTACGATGCCGACGGATATACAGACGTCTTCATCTCCAACGACACTTTTCAGAATTATCTGCTGCACAATAACGGCGACGGCACCTTTACCGATGTTGGAGTGACGGCGGGAGTGGCGTACAACGCCTTCGGAAATTCAGTCGCGGGAATGGGCACGGATTTTCGTGATCTGGACAATGATGCCCGTCCGGATATTTTTGAAACGGCAATGTTCGGCGAGGGTTTTCCGCTTTACAAGAATCTTGGAGACGGCCAATTTCAAGACGTGACTAGCAATGCGGGGTTAACCAGGTTTTCGAGCCGATTGACCGCATGGGGGACCGGAGCCTTTGACTTTGACAATGACGGCTTCAAAGACTTGTTCACAGCAAACTCCGACATCCTCGACAATTCCATCGAACTGGCGCACCGCCCCTATGCCCTTCCGAACGGATTGTTCCGAAACAGGGGAAATATGATTTTTGAAGACGTGAGCGCAAAAGCAGGCGCCGGCTTCGCGGTTCCCCAGCCACATCGAGGTGCGGCATTTGGAGATCTGAATAATGACGGCAAGATCGACGTGGTGGTGACTGTGCTGAACGGGCCGCCACAGATCCTGATGAATCGCACCAGCAATCGAAATCACTGGATCATTCTGAAACTGAGAGGGGTCAAGTCGAACCGCGATGGCCTGGGAACCAGAGTGAAAATTACGACTGCTCTGGGTTCGCAGTATAACGAGGCAACCACCGCCGTGGGCTACAACTCTTCCAGTGACAAACGCGTGCATTTCGGCTTGGGAAGCGCAACAGTCGTGGACAAAATCGAACTCGCGTGGCCCAGCGGAATCAAACAGGTGCTGACAAACGTCAATGCTGATCAGATTTTGGAGATCACCGAATCCGCTCGCTGAGTAGAGCCGATCATGGTTGTGAGGTCGACGCAAGTTGGCGGGCAAGTTCTGTCTGTCCGTTGCGAGCGAGCAGCGCCACAAGGCCTCGCATGAAACCAGAATCGCCTCTGCCGTAAGCCGCGGCAGTCTCGGCAACTAGGTCGGCATCCTGCATCTTCCCCAGGTGGAAATCAGCGTCGCTGAGCATGTACAGCAATTCCGGGGTCATGGTTTTCGACTTCACAAGCCAATCCGCGGCCTCAGACCAGTTCTCCTGGTGGTAGCGAACTTCTCCCATTTCGGCGATGGCCACCTGATAGCTGGGGTCGTTGGCCAGTTCGGCCTTGAACGCATCCTCCGCCTTCGCGAGGTCACCCATTTTCAGCGCCAGGATTCCTTGATACGTGTGTGCACCGCGGACTCGAGGATCGACAGCAAGCGCGTAGTCAAGGCAGCGGACGCCATCCGCAGTGCTCCCCATGAACAGGTATGTCTTTCCGATGAACACGAATGCATCTGCATCCGTTGTCGACGTCGTCTTGAAGTGTTCCCGATACAGGTGGAGCGCATCCTCTTCACGATGCTCCCGCAGAAGCTGGCGAGCCTGGGGCCTGATGGCATCTCGTTGTTCCGTTTCAATTGATCGAACGAACGACATCTGTTCCATCATCAGGTGATGGAGCGCCGCCTCATGCTGCGCGTCGTTGGCGCGACCTATTGCAGCGTATGCGCGAGAAAGATAGAAGTGCGCAAGCAGCTTGGTGGGGTCGATTCGCAATGCCGACTGCAAGGTTCCAACAGCGGTCGAATATTCCTTGAGTTCCAGTTCACACTGGCCAAACCCGAGCAGCGTCTCCGCATCGTCGGGCTTGCGGCCGAGTAACCGCGTGTAGGATTGTTTCGCCGCTTCCCATTCAGACAGCTTGGTCTGAGTGGAAGCAAGCATTTGTAACGCGTTCATGTCACCTGGGTCGGTTTGTACTGCGCGTGCCAGATTCTGCTCTGCGGCTGACAAATCCATCAACTTGTAATCTGCTGCTCCAATTTCGTAATCGATTCGTGGCAGCGTTGCGTCGGTGTGCCGCGCTTCGAGCAGCCAATGCAGCCCGTCCTGATTGCTCCCGGTGCTGGAAAGAAATTCGCCGTATTTTTGTTGAATGGATGCATTGTGCGGATCTGCTTTGAGGCTCTTGCGAATGGCCTGCAGCGCAAGGTCGTCGCGATCATTCAAGTGATAAGCTTGCGCCAGATAATACTGAACTTCACCGCTGGCGGGGAGTAGCCTGTCGGCACGAAGCAGGGTTTGCAGCGCTTCTTCCTTTTGCCCGGCTTGCAATTTGTAGATGCCAATTTTCAGCAACAGGTCGGCATCATTCGGGTTCAGCTTGAGAGCCGCCACATATGCGACCTCTGCTTCGGTGGGGCTGCCGCCTTGCTCGAGCAGCGTTCCCTTGAGTTTCAGCGCGGGTTCAAAATCTGGATCCTGCTCCAACAGGTGCAGAGCAATCTGCATCGCGGCTTGAGAATCGCCATGTTCTGCGAGGTTGATCGCTTGATGCAACTGTTGCATCCTGGTCGAGTCGGCGGGATGCCTGGACTGCGCGTCAGTTCTCGCTGAAAACCCCGAAAGGATTGCCGCGAGAAAGAATCCCCCACACCAGGCTCCAATACGACTCGCTAACCGTGGCATACAGAGTACGCAGATACAACCAAACCGGCGCTCGCTTTCCTTTTGCTTCCTACCCATTGACGGCGCTTCGACCTCGACAAAACGCTTCAATCCTATTTCTCATCCGCGTCTTCTACGCTAATCTGCTGGGGCTGGATCATCATCTCCTGATAAAGAGCGCGCAGTTTTTCTTTCGCTTCCTTGTATTTTTTATAGAGTTCAATCTCGCTATTGGCTTCGTCGACGCGCCCCATCTTTCGATACAGGACTCCGAGCCGATAATGCACAACGGCATTCGTCGGTTCAAGTTTGGCCGCATCTTCCAGCAGCAGCAGAGCCTTGTCGGGCTGATTCATTTCAATCAGTGTCTTGGCCAGGCCGAGCTTTGCATCCGCATCTGTTGGCTGCAATGCGACAGATCGCGAGTAGTCCTTGAAGGCCTGCTGCACTTCTCCCTTTTGCGCTTCAATATCACCGAGTCGAAGCTCTGCTCTTTCATCCTGGCCATTTTCTGCCAGTGCCTTGTGGTACTCAACCTCCGCCTCCTGCTTGCTTTTCTGATCGGAAGCGGAATGCAGCAGCTCGGCAAGTTCGAAGTGGACGCCCGGCAGATGAGGGTCAAGCGCGATCGCCTTGCGATAGTGGGCAATTGCGCCATTGGTATTGCCCTGCCTGGTTTCTTCGTGGGCAATTACCTGTTGCATCTGCGGAGAATTGGGAGCGCTTAACGCCAGTGACAACATGGACTCGCCGGCCAGATCGCTATAGGTGCGATAGGCGGCAAAGAGTACCTCAGGATTTTCAGGATCGGACTTGCGTAACTGCGAAACGACGCGCGCCGATTCATCCAGATCACCCTCCCGTGTATAAAATCCCACGAGCTCCAATCCCACCTGGCTTTTGAATTTTCGATCCTCGATTCCCGGAAACGCGCTTTCAAGATCTCTCCGCCCATCTGTAAAGTCCTGGGTTCGTAGTTCGGCGATTCCGAGCAGGCCCTGAATCTTAATCAGTGAGGGTTGGCGTTCCAGCGCGAAGCGCAGATGGGGAATCGCTTCGGCAGGCCTCGCCTGGAAAAACAAAAGAACTCCAAGGTTGCCTTGTGTCTCGACGTTATCCGGCTGCAGAGCAACAGCCGTCTCAAATTCCGGGATGGCCAGATCGGGCCGATTCTCGTGGAGATAGTTCTGTGCCTTCTGAAGGTGAGCCGCAACCTGCTGGTCCGTGCCGGTTGCAGCCTGAGAGTACATCGGCGCGGCGCTCGCAGCTACCATCAACGCCGCACAGGCCATTCGGAGCATCGCATTCATTCGAATCGTCCCATCATCCAATCCGGTCTGTCGCTGTACCTCTGCTTCGACGGTTGACATGACCGATAGCCATTATCTCCCGACGGGACTGAATTGCTCCGTGCCTTCGTTTGCATCGGCTATGAAAAGAAGAGACGGCGACGAATCGCCGTCTCGGTAGACTATGTTGCTGACCATTGCTAGAAGGTCAAACGTGCCCCAAGCTGCAGGTTGCGACCCTGTACGGTGACCGTATTGAGGACGGTGGTTCCAGAAGTGTAAGCCGTGCCCGGACCGTTTGAACCGCCCAGACTGGCATCGCTCGGCACTCCGAAGCTCGGGTGGTTAAATGCGTTTTGAGCATCACACCGAATCTGCAGCTTCACGCTCTCCAAGATGGAAAACGTCTTGCTGCCCGAAAGATTCACGACATTGAGACCGGGTCCGTAGAGCGAGTTTCGCTTTACATCGCCAAAAGTCCCATTCGCGGGCTGGGAGAACGCAGCCGGATTGAACCAGTTCTTGATGCTGCGGTTCGCAGGAATGGGGCTGACTCCTTGAACCCAGTTTGGGAAGGATGTACCCGCCTGTTGGTAAGTGTTCTGAGTAGCATCAACGGTGAAGGGATTTCCGGTGGAAAGAACAATTGTGCCGGCGACCTGCCATCCGCCAATGACCCCGTCCACAAGGGCATTGCTGTTCAGGAAGTGCTTACCCCTGCCGATGGGGAGTTCATAGACCGCATAGCCTTTGAAGGCGTTGCGGACGTCGAAGTTGGAGTTGCTGTAGTTGGCAGAAGGTTCAAACGCGTTCTGGAAGCTTTGCGGGCCCGCGCGACTGCCCCAGCCGGACGAATCCATGTCGTCGAGCATGTGCGACCAGACATAGTTGAAACTCATGCTGAAGCCATTCTTCATGCGCTTGGTGATCGACGCCTGGAGCGAGTTGTAGTTGGAGATGCCGTTGTTGGTGCTGCCGGCAAGTCCCAGATAAATGGGGTACGGTCGACTGCAGCCGACGGGGGAGCCGGTTCCGCAGTTGACTGCGTCGCCCACAGACAAAGCATTAGCGGGCACTGCATTGACGTCGGTCTGGAAGTTCAAACCCGACCCATGACTGGCCACATAGGCAAGCTCGGCTGTGATATCGGTGCCGAATGCCCGTTGCATTGCAAAGTTCCACTGCAGAACTCTAGGCACGGGAGTGTGGTATTGCACGTAACCAACGCCCTGGCCGTTGTAGGCCGTGGGTAAGTTCGAGGCCTGATTGTACGGAAGTGCGCTGGCAGTGCCGAAAACGTTGCCGGTGCCTCCCAGGGTTGTGACGGGAAGGATGCCGTTGGACTGGTCGGTAAGGCTGCCCGATGAGCTGATGGCCGCGCCCATGCCGTAAGAGGTATTGTTGCCGCCGTACGTATCGAGACTCCAGGTATAGGAGTACACTCCGAAGCCGCCGCGGAACGTCGTGACGGGATTCGGCTGCCAGGAGAATCCAACTCGTGGCTGGAAGGTGTCGTAGACATCGGCGTGCAGCGCCGTTCGACCGTTTAAGTGCGTGGTGCCAAACCAGTACGCGCCAAGTGTGTTCGTTGCTGGATTGACAATGGTCGGATCAAAGCTGGACTCGTTATTGTGCACTTCATTCCAGCCGTGGTTGATCTGGTAGCGGAGCCCCAGGTTCAAGATGAGGTTCCTGCGGATCTTCCAGTCGTCCTGTACGAACACCTGCGGCGTTTTGAAGCGGGCTCCATACTCTGGTGACACGCCCGCGCTCCAGGCCTGCGCATAGCCCAGCAGAAAGTCGGCATATTCCATGCCCGTTCCGGCAACCGGGCCGGCAATTCCCGTGCCCGGATCCACCGCCCACTGCTGGGTATATTGGCCCGAGAACGTGAGGGTGCCCGCATTGGTGTTGCCCCAGGCAGTGGAGTTGTTCTGATACATCAGGAACTCGCCGCCGAAGTGCAGAATGTGTTTCCCGCGGATCATGGTCACCACGTCAGAAGGGTCGTAGGTGAATTCCTTATAGACCGCGTTGGCACTGGGATCGATCCATGCGTATGGATAGGTACCGGTGAAGTTGACCGCCGGAAAATCATTGGCCTTCGCAAATTGCCAGCCAAGCTGTGCCGGGTATCCCTTGTCCAGCGCCAGGTCTGCAAAGAAGTTCAGCTGAGAGGTAAAGCCCATCCTGGCTTCGTTGATGGTGCGGGAACTGATATTCCACACATCCGTAACCTGCGCGTTGTTGTTGTCCACGTCGCCGGCCTGGCAGCCGACCGGGCATTCCGAAACCAGGCTGGGGTAAACCTGCGGCGTATCGCTTTGCGTATCAGACATCGTCAGCCGGTTGTTTGGGGTGATATCCCAATCCAGGCGGCCGAAAAACTTGCGGTAAGGAGAGGACGCCAGAAGGCTGGCGTACCAGTTGTTCTGGAGTTCACCTTCCGAGCCTATGTTCCCTGGAACAAAAGCGCCCCCCTGAATGTGATTCGACGGAGTTGGATAAAACTGTTGAAATTTGGCCGACACAGGGTCGAATAGAGCCGATGGGATCACGTTTCCACCGCCGTATTCGCTGGCAAAGCTATTCCGAACGGGGTAGGCATTACCGGCACTGTCGTAGGCGATGGTTTGCGTGGTCGGATCGTAGATCGTTTGCATCCCGGTAAAGTTGCCCGCCATGACATCGGTAGTGGGGACACTGTTAAAGCCGCTGCTGTTGCCATGGTCGACAATCTGGTCGTAGTCGAAGTAGAAAAACATCCGCTTCTTCAATATCGGGCCGCCGATCGAGCCGCCAAAGTTGTTATAGCGAACAAAGGGGATTGGTCCGAGCGAAGAAGCCGGTGCCCCAAATTCATAGGGGTAGGCAGTCAAAGCATCATTCTGAAAGTAGTCGTAAGCCGATCCGTGAAAACGATCGGTCCCGCCCTTGGATATCTGGTTGAAAATCACGCCTCCAATGCCGTACTGGGCCGAGAAGGCTGAGGTGTTGATTTGAAGCTCGGCGACTGTCTCAAAGATGGCCGGATTGGCATTCTGGCTGTGCGAGAGGGTGGTGGAAGCGCCGTCGGCTGGGGCCGCGCACCAGGGTTTCAAAACCCGGGGCGGTGAAGGTCACCTTGTAGCTTCCCACCACAATTGACGAGGTATCGTAGATGCCGTCTTTGTTCGTGACGTAGTCTTTCGCCACGCCGGTTTCCACGTTGAGAACATTCACCGTCGCGTTTGGGATCAACGCACCCGATGGGTCGGTGACGACGCCGCGAATGTCTCCTGAATTTGTGCTTTGCGCAAAGCTTGCACCCTCTCCTGCACCGATCAGAAGAAAGAGGACAAGCATCCATTTGAATTCGTTCCTCATGTCGATCGCCTCCAGAATGCCTGTTGACTACCGCGGCTACGCGATCGCAACGAACCTGGATGACACGTGTCCGCGCATGAGAATCGCTGTGGAATTTTGTTCTTCAAAGCGGCGATTTCAGTGAATTGCCGGCTTGAGGCGATTCCTCATGCGGTGCGGATGAGATCATGACGAAACAACGGTTGTCAAGGAGCGAAAAACCACAACCTTGCATCAGATTTTGAGCACGAAAAAGCGGTAAACCGATTTAAGCAATCGATTATCTTATTGAGCTCGCAGCCTGCCTTTCACAGGACCACTGCTTGCCTCGAATTCGAATCCAGATAACCGAATCTGATAACATCGCGCGCGGAGGCTGTGGGGAAATCTCATTGCCGTCTTCGTTTTCGCTCCATGGGCATGTGGTAGGCCTATGAAATCGAAATGGATTGCCTCTCTCGCGCTGGTCGTCTCCTGTTGCCTTGCAGCCCAATCTAGGTTTGTGCATACAGAAGGCAAGGTCCTGGTGGCTTCCGACGGCCGGCAGTTGATGCTGCGCGGCACTAACCTGGGGAACTGGCTGGAGCCGGAAGGCTACATGTTCGGGCTCGATGGGGGTCCGCAGTCGCCTCGTGAGATTGAGGACTTCTTCAATCAGCTCGTCGGGCCATCGGAAGCCGCGAAGTTTTGGCAAGCTTACCGCGACGCGTACATCACTGAGGACGACATTCGGTTTATCCACCAGACCGGTTCGAATTCCGTGCGCATTCCTCTTCACTACAAGTTTTTCGTGCAAGGAAATGACGAAGGCTTTTCACGGCTCGATCGCGTGATCGGCTGGGCGAAGAAGTATGAGCTCTACGTCATCCTCGATATGCATTGCGCTCCGGGCGGCCAGACCGGGACTAACATTGACGACAGCTATGGGTATCCCTGGCTCTATGAATCGGCCGAGGATCAGGCGCTGATCATCAGCATCTGGAAGCGGATTGCCGAGCACTATCGCGACGAGCCAACCGTGCTCGGATATGACTTGTTGAATGAACCCATTCCGCATTTTCCGCAACTGCAGCGTTACAATTCAGACCTCGAGCCGCTCTACAAGAGAATTACCGGGGCCATCAGGCAGGTCGATACCCACCACGTGATCATCCTCGGCGGCGCGCAATGGGACAGCAATTTCAAAGTCTTCGGACCTCCGTTCGACCACAACGTGATGTACACGTTCCACAAATACTGGGTCGAACCGACCCAGGCCTCCATCCAGCCCTATCTCGAGTTTCGCGATCGCTATAATGTTCCCATCTGGCTTGGCGAGTCGGGCGAGAACAATGATGGATGGGTGCGCACGTTCACCGGCGTTCTCGAGCAGAACCAGGTAGGATGGGCTTTCTGGCCTTATAAGAAGATGGAGCAAGGTTCGGCGTTTGTGGCCTGGCAAAAGCCTGCCAATTGGGATGAGATTGTCGCGTTTGCCAAGAGGCGCGACTCCACTGGAGATGCTGAGAAGCAGATTGCGGTGCGGCCGTCGCTGGAGCACGCGCGCGCTGCTCTCCAGGACATGCTCACCCGGGTTCAGCTGCGCAACTGCCGCACCAATCCCGGCTATATCCAGGCGCTTGGGCTAAAAGTTCCCCCGTCCTAGATCGATGCGGAACCCGTTCAACCATCGACGCGAGAGAAAGTTCATTATCCCGCAGCAGTCTCCGGTTCTTCCGCATTCGCGGATTTGACCGGTGCTTCATTGCGTACCTCGTCGAAGGCCATCAGCAGAATCGCCGTCAAAGCCAGCAGAATGCCGGCGAAGTTCAGACGCGTCGGCAAGCTGTGATAAAGAAACAGCGACAAGACAATCGTTACCACCGGAAACAGACCGTTCACCATCGGGACGACAATGATTGCCTTGCCAAAACGTACAGCTAAAACGAAGAGCAGACATCCCCATGCGTTCAGGCTCTGAATCAAAAAGGTCAGGGGAGCGCCCTCGATTCTCCAATTGATGGGGGCAGAAAAATCAGTCATCAACAGAGCGAACGGACTGAGCACAAGGCCCGTGACTGTCATATAGAAGAAGAGATCTTCCGGGGAGATCGCATTCGCTGAAGACTTCATGAAGTAAGCCTGGGTTCCCCAGAGAAGAAAAATGAGAATCGCTAAAACGAGCCAAAGATAGCCGTGGACAGGACTTGACTCTGGTTCCTGCAGCGCAAGCAGCAGAATTGCAGGCATCGACAGCAGAATGCCGGTAGTCGCAATTGCGCGCGCTCGCTCATGGAGCAGGGTTACAGAAAGAACAATTGTGACCGCCGGCGAAAGGCAGATGATGGGGAAGATGATGTAGGCGGGTCCCCGCGTCAAAACCCAAAAAAGAATCAATTGGCCGCCTGCACCAGAGAAGCCGACCGCGCTTCCGTAAAGAATCGAGCGGAGACGAAGATCAACCCTCCAGCCGTTGCGCCAAAGAACAAACAGCGACACCGGAATCATGGTGAGAGACCAGATCACGTATCCGAGCGTGGCGGGAAACGGCGGAGAAATCCACTTCTCGGGGTACTCGGTAAGAGCGCCCCAGACTCCCCAAAGCACCGGAGTCGCCAGCGAAAAGACAAGCCAGCGGGAGATCTTCATCGATCGCCTCCAGCGCGCGATTCAGCGTTCGGGTTTTCAAGAGATAAACCGCCTTCGTCCGTGACAACGTAGGAACAAAGACGGAACGAATCGCAGTCTCTTCCCGCAAGTCGGGCCAGTCGTTCGGCGCCAATCTGAACAGGAATGATGTCGATGAGGAACTGCCATTCCGAAGGAATGACAGGGAGTTGTAGAAACAGATTCGGTGGTTGATCTTCAAACTGCTGACCAATCAGCAGAACCTTCACGCCAAGCGCCCGCAGATTCCGAGCCAGCTTCAAGTCATGATTTTGCAAGTGATCTTTATCGAGCCACAAGGCCACGCGTAGTTCCGGCCGCACCATTTCTTGCGGACCATGCCGAAAGCCGCCGGTTGTCAGCGCAGTCGCTGTGCTCTTTGCGGCTTCTTCCCACAACAGCCTCGCTTCATGGCAACTGGCAACGCTGGCGCCGCGTGCAAGGAAATAGTAAGGCACATCAACGCCAAGCCATTCGCTGTCGTCCAGCTGCTGCGCCCACGCGGGAATCGCGGATCGCGCATCGGCGAGAGCGCGGTCGAGGAGTTCGGCGATGGGATCAATCTCTTCACCGCAGGATAGAACCGCGAGCAGGCAACCGGCGAGCGCGATTCCCGAATACATCGTCACCGAGACATTCGCGTCGAACGGGGCATGCAGATCAACGACAAAATCGGATTCGGCCGCTAACGGACTCCGAGGGTCATTGGTAATGGAGACAATTATGGTGTTTCGGCCGCGAAGGTTTCGCGCCAGATCGACAATCTCCTTGCTCTTTCCGCTGCGTGACAAAAAGAGAACACAAGAGTTCTCCGCAACGTCGCCGTAATAGAGCAATTCAGCCGCATCGCAGAGAACCGCAGGGAGCCTTCGCGCGTGAAAAAAGGAAGCAACCGCCATGCCCGCGTGCCAGCTGGCGCCCATCCCAACAATGTAAAGGGCGCGATTTTCTGTCAATATATTGGCGGCATTCCGATAAGAATCCTTATCCCGTCCCGTCGCAGACCCGAGAATGTCTCGCAATGCATCTGGCTCTCGCAGGATGTCTTCAAAGAAACGGGTCATTCACAAACTCCACAGCCGAAACAAGTTCCTCAAATTGATATCCGGCACTTGTTCGCAAAATTGAAAGCCTCAACCACCGATTGGAAATGAAGTATCGAAATCTGTTGCGCCAGATCATGCCGGTCCGGCCCTCGGCGAACCCCGACGATTGTCAAGTGTAGCGCAGTCAGGTTTATGAAAAACATCGAGACCGGCGCCCGTTGGTCCGCGCCATCATCGTGATCATCGCTGCGATTTCATCGTCGGCGAGGTTCGCGGCCGCGCGGCCGCGCTTGTGGAGCATGGTGGCGGCAATCGGTGCCTCGAAAAAAACATTGCTTGCCGAATTCGACCGGTTTTGCGATGATGATCCACCGGTTCGCTTGGCGTCTCTTGCGCTTCCTGGTAGACCCGGAAAGGGCAGCAATACTGAGCCTCCCGATCGGATTCTCTACGGAAACTCCCCGTGCAATCTGCCGTAGCGGGTCTGGATCAAGAAGATCGTTGTTCTCGCAGCAATCGAAATCACGGTATTCGGTCAACCGCCAGCTAACCAGCCTTCCCGTTCTGCCTCCGAGGGGTTCCCGATACTGACCAACGCTATTGAGTTGGGGTACTCGGCTGGTTGAAGGGGTGAATCTTCATGAATTTCCCTCATCCTTTTCGCTGCATATGCGTCGCCGTCCTCCTTTCCTTGCAATCCTGTTTCCTCGCTTCGGTCAGTGCACTTCCAAATGACCCTTCGCGATCTTCCAGCGTGAGTCAAGACGACTCTGATGCTAAGCTGTCGCCCACTCTCTCAACTGAAACGGTCGTGATCCCCGGCCCTCTGCGATCATTTCTTCGCATGGCCGGCATCAGCCAGAAGATTCCACCCGACGAAGTTATGCCGCGACTGGCCCACGGCATTGCCTTGGCGGGATACAAAGGCGGAACTGAAACCGAGTTCCTTCGTCTGTTGGACCGGTATGTTCACCTCGCCAGACAGGTCCAGACCTTTTCAGATGCGAACGGCACCATCCATATCGCAGGTTGCGCGGATGCGAATCGACTCATCGAAGTTCTCGGTTACAAGTCCAGGGGGACCTGTGGACAGCGTGATTTTGCTTTCGTGACTGCAGATGCGGAACGCGCGTTCCTGACGATCGACTCAGGTTTTCCTCTCACTGCGCTCGAGGAAGCGCTGCAGAAGTCAGAGCCCTTTGACTATCAGTTCCCGGCTTCCCGGGTCCCGATCTTTTACACGGAAAAGGATTGGATGGAGCTCGCGGCGTCAAGAAAGAAGCCCGGCTCCGATCTGGTTGACATGCTGTTGCACGATCAAACGTTGGATCGCCTCTATTGGGGCCTGTCAAGATGTGACGAAGAAACGAGGGCGGCGCTGAAGCAGTCACCGGGCCTCAGGAAATTGCTGACCCTCGCGCCTCAATTTGAGATGTACGGAGGCGAAATTCGTATCCATTCAAGAATGGTCGATCTGCCTGCTGGATCCGAAAAGGCATGGCAGGACCTGGTGGGTGAGAGCCCAGACTCGACAGAATCCTTCGTAACCCGCCTGCTTACACGAGATCGCGGCTGGCTTGCAGCCTATTTCGACGCTGTGTCTCGCTTGAATCAAATGCAACAAGCGCACATCATCGAAGACTCTCGCCTCAAACGTCTGTATTCGGCTTATCGATCTACGGCGAACCGAGACGCGGCCTATGGGGTCTTTCCGCGGAATGCCAATCTCCTGATATTGCTCGCCTCGCTCAGGTGGAATGCCGACGGCCAACCCGAGATTCCGGGGACGCCTGAGTTTTGGCAGGAAGTCTTTTCTCGAAAGACCATCGATAACCATGAGCACGCAAAGCTCGCCCATTGTTGCGACACTCCCGAGCGAACACTCGAAGCGTTGGTCGCCACCGCTCGATCCGAGTTCGATAATGGCCCGACCGCGATCTTTCTCATGTTGAGTGCGTTGGATGCTGCAAGACCAGCCGAACGTCGGTTGTCGAAGGAAACCCAGCAGCTGATCGCCATCAAATTCTCACAATATAATCGTTGGTTTCCGATTTTCGCGGAGTTTCCATCGCTGGACGATACGGCCATAAAGCAGTTTGTGACTGCAGCCGACCGAATCGATGCGATTTCGAATTCAGCTCTGCGTGCAAACGCCCTTGGCGCATTCCAGGCTGAAGTCGGCATTTGGCAAATTCTTGCCCGGCAAGGCGAGATCCCTGTCGAAAAACAGAACTCATCATGGCAGGGCACGATTCAGCCCTTCATCGGTATTTCGAATTCGCTGCAATTGTTCGATGCATCCCGCATGGCTTTGCAAGCGGCTCTCGCTGCATCAACGGGAAGCGCGGACCTCTCCCAGGATGAGATTATCGACGCTCTCGCTGGACCAGCCCAGGAAACTCCGGACGGACGGCGCGTACACCAGGAACTGGCCGAGAGAATTCGCGCCGTCATGGACGACCAGCGTCTGGTTTCCCTCGACACCCTGTTCGGACTTTATGACGGATTGACCCAGATGGCGCACGGCGCCCATAACGGCGACAGTTTGCTCTCTCTTGCCGGCAACCTGAGAGAGTTTGAGATGCCGCGCCCCATCTTCACAGGGAACGAACGGAGTGACTGGTCCCCCTTGGTCTACACCAGCCGGCATGCCGAATTGCAGATTCGGACTGACCTCACCAAGATCATCCAGTCAGCGCACACACCGGCGCAGCTTGAGGCCGCTCGCGGCCAGCTGACCCCATTCTTGAGAGACACCCTGGTTGGCTTGAATTATGCCTACTATGAGCCGCCGGGAGCCGCGGTTCTGCACTCCAATCCGCTCTTAGTGCGCTCCCATGACTTCTCATCCGTGTCCGTCCAGGGCAACGGAAACATTTGGGGCGATTCAATGCTCATCGGCGTGGGCGCCACGGCAGGAGGCGGCGCGTATTTGGTCGGCTCCCTCGCGAATCTGCCATACGCCCTCGCGGCTACCGAAGGCGAATTGATTTCACCCAAAAATGTCCAGGCGTTGATCTGGAGGGAAGCCGTCCCCGACCTTCTTCTGGACGCTATTCTGCCGCGCTGGTGGACCTCGAGCCGGACCGAATTGCACGCTGCAGCTCTATATCAACGCGCCGGAGAAGAACTGTTCGTTGCGTCGGCATCGAATCCTCAATTGCGATCGAGGGTAATCGGAATCCTCGCGGACCAAATGACACCCGATCGATTGGAATGGATGCACCGGAGCCTTGAAAGTCCGGAAACTGCCTCTTCAGCGGCGTCCAGAATGCTTCCTTCGGAAACGTTTTACCTTTCAGTCGAGTTCCGGAAGCAGTATCCGGATCAAGCTTCTGATTTAGGACAAGCGAATCGAGAGTTGAGTGATCTTTCTCGACAGAGTCCCACTGACATCAGCCCGGCGCGCCTCTCGGCAGATTTTGGCGTGTCGCATTCCGTGATGCTGGTAAGCGACTCCCCCATACTCCTCAACATGAAGCCTCCGCCGGCATTTGGCGGAAACGCCTATAGACTCCTTGCTCAATCTTGGGAGTCCAACAATCTTTATTGGGGGCGGCTCGCCGATGAGATGGGATATTCGCCGGTGATGCTCAACGTTCTGGTTCCCGCACTCACCCGCCGCATGGTCGTCAATCTCTTCGCTAGCAGTATCGACGACTGGCCAGCCTTATTCCGGGCCATGCAGGAAACTGGAGACGAATTTCGGAAGGGCAAGATCACAGTCGTCGGCGCAAGTACGGTTGCTCTCAAGTAATTCTCAAAAAACTGCACTCTGGATTCTGTTATGGCAAATAAATCTTTCGTGGTCTTCGGAAGCCTCTCCTGTTTGATTTACATGGGAGTCGGTTCAACTCAGCTGGCACCTCAAGACGACCCCATGCGTCTCCGCATGAACGTCGTTCTTGTGCAGCTCAACGTGGCCGTAACCGATAGTCATGGTAACTACGTGACCGGCCTCCGCCCGCAGGATTTCTCCGTAGTTGAGGACAACATTCCTCAGAGCGTCTCGACATTCGATGAGAGCCGTGAATCCGGTCGCGGCGCGATGGAGACGGCTCCCGGCGGGCCAGGCAATGGGCCGAGACATTCAGGCGATATCGTCGCGTCGCCTGTTCCGGCGCTCCCAGAGAAGGCACTCGAAAACGCTATTCCGAAAACCACCGAAGCGAGTCTGTTCATTCTCTTCGATACCAGCAATTACATGTACCGGAGTTTCGTCTTCGCCCAGGATGCAATCGCCGATTTTATCCGCTCCATGGACGGATCAAGCAAGGTTGCCTTCTATTCCTACAGCCGCAATCTTCTCCGTGCAACGACACTGACTCCCGACCCGTTCCAGGTAATAAACGGTGTCCGCAGTTCGGTAGCGGGCGATGATGCCGCGCTCTACAACAGTCTCTTGCTTACGGTGAAAGATGCGGCGCCGCTGAAGGGACGAAAAGCCATCGTGGTCTTTTCCAATGGGCCGGATAATGCCAGCTCTGTTCCACCGGAAGATGTGGCCGAACTGGCCGAATCAACCGGAACGATTATTTACATCCTCAGTACGCGTCAGGCTCAGGAAGATCCAGCGTCGGCCGCTGCCTTCGAGCGGGTCAGCAAAGTTTCCGGCGGCAAAGCCTATTTTGCGAAAGATTGGCGACAGGAGAAGAGGGCTTTCGCTTCGATCCGCGAAGATTTGTCCCACCTCTACACCCTGAGCTATTATCCGCAGCCGAACCCTAACCGGGGATGGCGCTCTATAAAGGTGAGGTTGGTAGGAAAGGATCTGCAGAAGTATCACATTCGAACTCGTGACGGCTACCGGCTGTTGCCCGGTGCCGCTCGGTCCTCGGATGATTCCCCCACGACAGATTCAGAAGCAGAGCCAAATTAGCCTCCCGCCTTCGCTTCCTTCAGATCTCGCTGACGCTCAGGGTTGAACGTCAGTGCGTTAGAGCGAGGTGCTGCAGCAAGCTGTCAAAGCACCCGGGAATCTGCGCGTTCCACTGCGACCAATCGTGGATTCCGGGCTTGGTGTGGAATTCAAATTGGAATTTGCGTTCTTCAAGCTTCTGCGCGAAGCGGCGGTTCGGCTCGAAAAACGGTTCCGCGTCTCCGACGGTCAGATAAATGTATGGAGTCTGGTCCGGGTGGGCCGACTGCACCAGTACAAATGGATCTCGAGACTGCCTCGTTTCGCTCCCGGGAGGACCGAAGATAGTTCGAATTCTCCACCATTCCTCGATGCCAGCAATTTTGTTCCGGAATTTGAAGTCTCGATGAAGCACTTCAAGCGATGGGCTCAGCGCACCTGCAAACACGAACAGGTCGGGCCGGCTAAGTGCCCACTTGATCGCCGCGAACCCACCCATCGAAATCCCAACGATGGCTCGACTCTCTCGGCCGTCGGCAACCGGAAATCGAGTCACAACATCGGGGATCAGATCCTGCACAACATAATCTTCGTATCTGTCCCCCGGCTTTTCGACAGCATTCATGTAATACGAATAGGCGCCCTCCGGCATCACCAGGATCAAACCTCGTGTTGCATAAGCGGCAACTTCGGAGTCGTTTGACCAGTCGCGATATCCTCCGCCGTCACCGCCGTGCAATAGGTAGACGACCGGCAGTTTCTGGCCTGCGATGATTTGTGCAGGCAGAAAAACTCTGTACGGCATGTCGCGGTTTAGCGCTGACGAATGAAAAGTCACATCTTGCATCCGCACCCCGGGAAATAAGCGCGGATGATCTGCCTGGTTTTTCTGCGCTGGGTGGCAACCCCAAAACCAGAACAACGCCAAACATACTGCCGCAATACGGAACCGAAAGATTCGTGAACCTTGCATTGACAGCGGATTCTAACCTAGCCCACCGCTTAAATTTCGCGAATTGCCAAAAAGGAGTGCGTCGGGACAACTTTCTAACCGTGACTTGCACTTTGCGCGAATCCTCGGGATTTCGACCTGTTTTCGGAAGGGTCCCCGCCCTCCACACACCATCCACGCCCCTCCCGGGATTCTCCGCGCCTCTCCATCAATTCCTTTGAATTCATAGAATTTGGAGATTGCCTTTTTCTTTCCGGTAAACCGATGGCAAACACTTAAGCCGTTTTCATGAGGGCAAAGCCGCCGTTCTACGTCTAATTCCGAAACTGCTCTACATCCGGCATCAGTGACCCTTCGCTGAGTGCTGACGAGTTTGATTCACAAACGCTCCCCATTTGAATCGGCGTTTTTTCATTGTTTTGATACACTCCCTCAATGCGAGTTCTGGTGGCATCTCTGATCACGGCTGTGGCGTCTATCCTGGCTCTTCCGGCTCAGCAAACCGGCGGCTCAATCGATCCTCCAGCGGGCACGCGTGCTGTGCTGCAAGCGAAAGGAGACGGTGTCCAGATTTACGTGTGTTCCAGCGCGCAAGATGGATTCAAATGGACCCTGAAAGGTCCGGATGCGAAATTGCTCGATGCTTCCGGCAAGATCATCGGAAGCCACTCTGCGGGGCCCACCTGGAGGCTCCTCGATGGCGGCCAGGTTCAGGGAGAACTGATCGCCGGCAACCCGGCGCCTGAGGCGAATTCCATTCCATGGCTGTTGCTGCGCGCCAAGGCCGGAACCGCCACGGGTAGCCTTGCCACCGTCGCGTTCATCCGGCGTACTGAAACCCACGGTGGCATCGCCGCCCAATCCGATTGCCAGAATTCCCACGACGCCGGCAAAACCGTACAGATTCCTTACACCGCCACGTACACCTTCTATGAAGACAAATAGCGCAGGGGGAAATCATCATTCGCGACACGGTGTTGTCGAAAAAATAATTGATGAGCAGGCCACGACTCGCCCAGAATCTTTTTGATATGCTCCGGGTGGTGGAAGAGAACTTCATTCTGTTGCGTCTAACGAAGTGCTCGGAGGCGGTATGCTCAATCGCTTTCTCCTGATCATCCCACTCGCAATTCCGCTCTGCGGTTATTCTCAGGGCTATGCTGATTCGCCCTTTTACAAGCTAGTTTCCGCCGTTCCATCGGCCGCGCGTGCCCTGGGACGGGCACCTGGAGGCATAGCAAATGGCATAGTGATTGACATTTCGATGTTAGAGCCGGCTCCGTTTGGTCCGAGGTTCATCAACGCCTGGGTAGATAGGAGCACGCCGGAACATATATTTCACTATTTTCGCCAGTACGACGAGTCAAATGCAGTCTTCCGATATGATCTGCGTGTCGAACCGATCCAGGGCACGGATCAGATCCGTTGCACCTTCACCACTCTTACCGATCCCATAGACGACCCCCCCAACGATTTCAAGAGGTGGGGCCTGACGCTTCGCAAGAAGTCCATTCCTGTTGTTGCGCTTCCAGGCGATCTGAGTCCTTTCGTGATCAAATCTGGCGATGCAATCTCGATCACGACGCTTCCGCTCGGTCCCGGCAAGATTGCCGTGGTCCAATACCTCCGCTTGACCCGGACTGATCTGGCGCACGACTCCGACTCACCTCAATAATCTGGTCGACGTTTCGCTTCTCGTCGTATCTCTCGTGTCGTCGCGAGCGGTTGACTGTCCAACCGTCAGTAACTCCGGAGTAACGGAAGAGTAGGCCACGACTCGCCCGAAACCGCTCGCTGAGAGTCAGTGCTTCACCGGGATCGCATGCAGTTTCTTCATCGCGGTTCCATAATTGCCCAGGTGGTAGACGGACGCCCCCACGGGTGAAAACGTGAAGGAAGCGAACGGCTCAGCCAGCATCGCATCCAGAAACTCCCTGGTGCCAAGTCCGATGGTGACGTGAGGGCTGAAGTTTGTGCCGCTGTGCTCGGGAACGAATACCCGGACGTATTCAATCACGGGCGCGACGATGTCGGGATCTTCCGGGGTGGTTACGAATGCGGCTGCGGTGCCATCCGTGGCCTCGAAAGGCGCTTCCGCATCAATCAGCTTCTGCTGCAGTCTTAACAGGTCGGGGGTCGGCTCGATGACGATGCCGCCGAGCCCCAGGGGGCCGGACGGAATGTAGTAGTACTTGAACGCTTTCAGCTTCCAGCTTGCCGGGTCTTCTTCCGCGAAGACTTTGTCGACAGCGGCATAGAGATTGTCGAGCTGATCGGTGTAGACATACCGCTGAAGCATCGAAACGTGCGGCGCGTGTGCACCTCCCAGTGTGTATCCCTTGGGAAAATTCTTGAGCAACCGGGCGTTGTCGGCCGTCGCGTGCTCAATCATCGTCGCATCTGGTTCCAGCAACGTGTCAATGGCTGTAACCGATCTCTGTTGTGTTTGCGTCATTGTCGCTTGTCCTTTACCTGTCTCTTGACCGGTGATGGCACCCGCTGATGCAGCGAGAACCGCTAAGCCTGCGATTCCAATGATGGAAGAGAGTCTCGACTTCACTGAAAACACCTCGCAAAAGGATGTGGTGGGCAGACATTCTGAGTGCACTGAAAACCGATAAAGATTGTTACGGGGCTTGTGCTCCGTCTTCAACTGTCAGATGTGACAGCAGCGCGTCACCTCGGCAGATTTCCTGGTCAAGTCTCTGTTGCGTGAACCGTCAAGCCCCTCGCTCTAATCTTTTTTGTATCTCCATTCCTGCCAATCTCTTCCACGCTCGCGAGATTTGCCGGTAATTTCTCCAAAATCCTTATCCTTGGAAATGAGAGCCAGGAATCCGGCGCTGGCCCTTTTTCCTTGGCTCTGCCGCTGCCCGCGTCGATTTCCGCGCCACCTGGCCCGTAAGTCCTTACGCAAGAAATATCTGCGGGTAACTTCTTTTCCAAGATATATTTACAGCCATTCGCTAGCCGTAAGGGCAATAATATACTTGACTAATGACGATTTCTTCGCTATTCTGGTTCTGCGATGGAAAACAAAGTCAAAACTCTTGCAGATGCAATCAGATACTTCTCCGACGAACAGGTTTGCATTGATACCGTCTCAGGAATGCGCTGGCTTGAGGGTGACGGCCCTTCCTGTCCCAAGTGCAACGCCACGAAGGGCCGTCAGCATTGGCTCAAGAATCAGCGCCGCTGGCAGTGTCGAGATTGTGGCAAACAGCATTCCGTCAAGGTCGGGACCATCTTCGAGGATTCCGCGATCCCCTTGCAGAAGTGGCTTCCCGCCATGTGGCTTCTGGCGAACTGCAAGAACGGCATTAGCTCATATGAACTGGCGAAGGATATCGGCGTCACTCAGAAATCCGCTTGGTTCATGTTGCATCGGATTCGTGAGGCAATGCGCGATATCCGCAAGCATAAGTTCGGATTCGGTGGCCCCGTGGAATCTGATGAAGCATTCATCGGTCCCAATCCTCAGAAGATGCACAAGGATCGTAAGGCGAAGATTCAGGCGCGTGACGGCCTCAAGGGTGGATTCGTCGGCAAGACATCCGTTCACGGGATGCTCGATCGCGAACTGCGGCAAGTGAGGGCGAAGGTAGTTCCCAACGTCTCGCGCATTACCTTACAGGAAGCGATTCTCAAGAACGTCACACCCTTCGCGAAGGTCTACACCGATGAGCATTCGGGCTACGAGGGATTGAGCAGGAACTTTGTACACAAGGTCATCAATCACTCGCATGAGTACGTTCGCGGGCAGGTTCACACTCAAGGGATTGAGAATTTTTGGTCGCTGCTCAAGAGAACGCTGCGCGGGACATATGTTGCAGTCGAACCCTTCCATCTTGACCAGTATCTGGGCGAACAAGTTTTCAGATATAACAACAGAGCAACCAAAGACAATCCTCTTACCGATGCAGATAGATTCGCGCTGGCAGTATCGCAAGTGGCAGGGAAACGGCTGACCTATGCAGAACTGACCGGCAAGGTGGAACCCCCGGCGGTCTAAGATGGCTTGGTTGCGACGGCAGGGACGCGGGAAGCGATCCCTTTGAGACTTTAAAGGATTCAGACTCGCACTCTGAATCCTTGAGAACCGCCATTGGCACTGGCTTCGTAAAATCTTACTACGGAGCGTGCGCAATGGTGTGTTTTTCTCGTGATCGTCTTGAGGATTTCCCGATGACTCTTCAGATTGGAATGATTGGCTCCGCCGGAGTGATCTTAGCGGGAGACACGTGGTGCTACAGAATGCCTATACCGAGATTTCAAGGAGCTGGAGCCTTGTGGGACGGGTATCACAGAAGCAAAATTAAAATTGCTACTTCGTGCAGGATGGCTGTTTCTTGCGCCATCGAAATGGATATTGCCGATGTAGCCGCTGATCGACTTCTTACAGAGATGGAACAAGGGAGCCCAGAAACGCGCGAAAGTTCTATTCAACGAATTATCGGGTCCATCGATCCGCAAAAGGAATTTGAATGTATTGCTGCCTTCCTCGATCCCAAACCCGCGCTGTATTCGATCCAGTATCGACAATTTGCGAATCAACTGCACTTAAGGACTGTTCCGATGCTCAGATACTGCACTGCGGGAGACTCAATGAACCCTGCCATTTTTTGGCCGATGCACTACTTCAAGACAAACGTAGGCACTGTGGCGCTTAGTCGCTTGGCTGCTCACATGCTCGTAATGGCAAGCGAAGAAAGTTCAGGAAATATCCGAGGTCTGGAAATCGTGATACCTGGCGAAAATGGATTTCAAAGAATCCCTGAAGATGAGTGCGAACGCATGGAACAAGACGCACTCAGAAATGCGACTAGGATTGGCGAGTTTGTAATGGGAACCGTTTGATTTTCGGCTGCCTCTCGCGCTTATCTTCTTCGATGCGGCGGGTTATTTCCGCTTTAGGAACGCTGAGAACCTTTCCTAGAAGATTCTCGAATGCCTCATACTCGGCGGACTGCGGTTTCGGCTTCATGGAGACAGTTTATGCCTATCGTACGGTTCTATGGCAAGGTCCTTCCCTTCAATCACGCTGGGCAGTTCGCCATCCCCGAATTGACCGGTATCGGACTCGAAGTCGCTCCGGGGGTGAAGGTGAACTATACGACCCGCGTGGACCAAGGGCTGATTAACGTGAACTGCGAGGTAGAAGAATTTAAAGATGAATTGATTGCTGAAATTATGAAGGGCGCGGTTGATGCAGCGCGGACGGCGGTGGATTTGGTGGCGTTCGCTTCCGGATGGGGGTGGATTGCACAACTAGAGTTTGCCCAACTGCCCGATGGAAAACTTATCCCGTTTATTTTCGATTTGCAGCCTTTAGGAAAGCTCTGCACTGCTTATAAGATTGACTTCCGCATTCCAGAGAATCTTGAAAACTTCCGGACAGTATATAGAACCGCCTTTAAGTACCCTGCTCTTTCCATGGCCTTACGAGATTTGATCGAGTCTGGGACTACATATCACATCGGCATCCAAAACTGTGGACGGGTAATCGATGCGCTACGAAGACTCCTAATTCCCGCTGATGGGTCACAAGATCGAGCGGATTCTTGGCCGCTGCTCAGGCAAGCAGTAAAGGCCGATAGGTCTTATCTGGATTACATTATGGAGCGATCCAAGGGGCCTCGGCATGGTGACCGTGCTCCAATCCCAGGGCGCGAAGTAGAGGAATGTGTGACTCGAACATGGACCGTTATGAATAGAGTTCTTGAGTATGTGAAGGGTGGCTGTCAACCTCTCCCTGATGCCCAGTTTCCAGAACTCAAGGGCTAAAAGCCTTCCTCGAAAGCCCGGATCATAAACTTCCAGACGCGGAGCGCATTTTCCTCGTGGGCAGCTTCGTACACTGCATCCGATTCAAGCATTGCCTTTGTAGGTACACGGGGAACCAATACGAATTCTGACCGCCCTGTCACGGCATCTTTGAGTTTCTCGGATTTGGTTTCATTAGTCAAGTATGTTATTGCCGCCGTAAGTCGCTGAAGGTACGCAGCTTCTTTACAGAGACCGCGTTTTTTTTTCCAGGAGAATCACCATGTTTCAGGAATGTCGTCATATCAAGTCCAGCGGATACCGCTGCCACGCAGCCGCCCTCCGCGAGATGCCCTATTGCTACTTCCACGCCACCCTCCACCGGCTCGGCAATCCCAAAAACCGGCCCGCCAACGAACCGCTGCATATCCCGGCCCTGGAAGACGCGGGCGCCATCCAGATCGCAATCTCCCAGATTGTCGATGCACTCGGCTCCGCTCGCATCGATCCGCGCCGCGCTGCGCTCCTCCTCTCCGCCATCCGGGTTGCTGCCAGCGTCATGCCCCCATCCCCCCATTACAATCCCGACAAGCCCGTACGTGCGCTCAGTTGTGAGGACGATGGCGAAGTCCTTGCCCTTGAACAATCCGTTTGCGAGCCTCCCGCCGACTGCCGTGCCTGCCGACGCCAGAACACCTGTGATCGCTTCGTGGAAACCGACGAAGACGAAGAAACAGAACAGGAGCAAGAAGACGAAGAACAGGAATCCGAAGACGAGGAAGCGGACGAAGGAGACCAGGAACAGGACGAAGCAGAATAAGGACCGGGTGCGCCCGGTTTTATAAAACCGAGCGCACCATTATCACCACGAACGCCGAAGCTCTCGACTTAGTGCAGATGGAAATCCGCGTCCACAATAATCTGCACCGCAACCCGGTGAGTTCCCTGAAAGTTGGACTGGCGCGCCTGCTCTGAAAACTCGGGTTGAACGGAATAAACCACTACATCTCCCTCGAGCAGGTCAACGGCCCATCGCATCTTTCAGGGGTTCCGCAGGCTATAATTGCGCATTACTTCCATCGATCGGCAGTGCAATCCTAAAGGTCATCGGTCACCGGCCTTCAAGTCGTTCGAGCACTGAGGGTTGGTCTCAGAATGAATACCGAAGAGCTCATCCTGATTACTGGCGCAACCGGTTTTCTGGGAGTGCAGTTGGTACACAAGTTGCTCGAGACGCGGCCACGCGCCGCGCTTGCGCTTCTTATCCGCGACAGGGCCGATCAATCCGGTCAGCAACGCGCTGACTTGATTGTCCCTCCCGCTCAGCGATCGCGCGTTCGAGTCTATTCCGGGGATGTCAGTCTTCCCAACTGCGGCCTCGATGCCAAGAGCTACGAGCGTCTATCTGCTGAAACCACCCGGGTGATTCACTCCGCCGCGACAGTTCGATTCGATCATTCGCTCGATGAGGCACGGCACATCAATGTCGAAGGTACACGCCGGATGCTGGACTTCGCCGCGGGTGCGCGTCAACTACGCAGCCTTGCCTATGTTGGGACGGCTTACGTAGCCGGCGAGCGCACGGGAGTCATCCGCGAAAGCGAGCTGGCCGTAGGGCAAAGCTATCGAAACACTTACGAACAAACCAAAGCAGAGGCTGAAGCCCTGGTGCGATCGCGACTCAGTTCGTTGCCCGGCGTGATCCTGCGTCCCAGCATTATCGTGGGCGATTCCCAGACGGGCGTGACCTCAAGCTTCAAAATGATGTATTGGCCGTTGAAAATCTATGCACGTCATCTTTGGCGCACCGTGCCGGGTTTTCCCGATGCCGTGCTCGACATCGTGCCCGTCGATTTCGTGGCCACGGCGGTCGCGCGTCTTGCCTTTGATGAGGCTGCCCTGGGGAACACTGTCCATCTCTGCGCCGGACCTCGCGGCAGCGCAACCATCCAGCAGATTGCCAGCCGTGCCGCGGAGTTCTTCGATGCTCCCGAGGCGCGATATGTCGATCCGCGGTTGTTCTTCGCTGCCATAAGACCGCTATTGTTTCTCACTCTATGGGGCCGCAAGCGCCGCGTGCTGCGCGACGGCCGGGCTTATCGAGACTACTTCACGATGCGCATGCAATTTGATACCAGTAACGCCGAGCGGTTGCTGGAACCGGCCGGGTTGTGTCCACCGCCGGTACTGGACTACCTTGACCGCTTGTTCCATTATTGTGTCGAAAGCGACTGGGGCCGCAGGCAGGTTTCGATTCAATGAATGTTTTCCGCAACATTCAACTCTCCCGAGACAAAAACGTCACAGTAGCGAATCTGGTAGACGAGTTACTTCGACGAAAAGGGAATTGCGAAGTCTCGGTTGGGAACGATGGAAGCTTTCACCTGAAAGACCTGCACACGAGAGTCTGCTCGATCGATGCCTTTCTCCGCCGGTCGATTTCACTGTGCCCAGGTCAGCCCGTCGCGATCTACAGGACCAATAACCGGGAATGCTTTCATTGGTTCGTTGCCATCATCCGCGCCGGAGGTATCGCGGTTCCACTGAATCCGTTGTTGTCCCTTGCCGAAGTGCGCCGCATTCTGGTTGAGAGTGGAACAGACATTCTCGTCACGGACAGGGCGGTCTTCGATCGCAATATCGTTAGCCGCGATGCGCTAAACGTAAAGACATGGATACAGGCGGACGACGAGCCGGTGACGCTTGATGGATTCGTTCGGGCCGCCGATACAGCGGAGACCCTCCCGCCCACTACCATCGATCCTTCCGCGACCGTGGCAGTCTTTCATACCTCGGGCACCAGCGGATTTCCCAAAGGCGCAGCGCTTTCCAGCAATGCGCTACTGGGGGCGCGCGCATCCACGGTGTTGACCGGACTGTTTTTGGGGCCTAGGGATGTCGCGCTCATCGCGCTGCCCTGGTCTCACATCATGGCTGTGAGCATTGTTCTCTACGGCCTGATGGCGGGCATCCGCGGCTGCTTCCTCGATCACTTTGACGTCGGTAGCGCGCTGGATTTGGTTGAGCGTTTCGGCATCACAGCTTTTGTTGGTGTACCCGCCATGTTCGCACGTCTGGTCAATAGCGATCCGGATCCTGCCCGACTCAAGAGCGTGCGTGTTTGGCTCTCGGCCAGTGACCACTTGCCGTCCGAGGTTCGGCTGCGCTTGCGTCAATTCGGAGCTTTGTTCCGGTTGCCCGGTGGCAAGCGCGTACCGCCGGTATTGCTGAATGGCTACGGCATGGTGGAACTCGGAGGTCTTGCCATGATGGGCATCGACTTGTCACTCTTACCCGGAAGCGGAGATCTCTACTTTCCCGTGCCACCTTTTCGCATTCGCATCGTCGACGAGCACGGCCAGTCGGTACGTGTCGGCGTCAGCGGCGAGTGTCAAATTCGCCGTCGGGGTCTGGCTCCGCATTATTGGAAGGACACAGTCGATAGCCAGGGATTGATCTCCAGCGACGGCTGGCTCCGCACGGGTGACTTGGCGACAAGAAATCGTCTTGGCATGATCAGGCTGGTCGGACGTATGAAAGACGTGATCAAGTCGGGCGGATATTCGGTCTATGTTCGCGAATTGGAAGAGGCGATGCTCACACATCCAGGTGTAGCCCGCGCCGTCGGTTTCGGACTGCCCCACAAGGAGAAGGGCGAGATTCCGGTAGCCGTGGTCGAATTGCAGCCGGGAGCGGAGACCGGCGAACCCGAGTTGCTGGATTGGTGCCGGCGGAATCTCGCGGCTTATAAAGCGCCGCGCCACATCTGGATTCTCGAGTCGGGGGGCTTGCCGCAGAATCAAAACGGCAAGGTGCTCAGGCGCGCGCTTCGTGAGCGGTTCTTACACGAGCTTGAATAACCGTCCCGGTTAGCCGCACGCTCAACTCAGTGCAACGACTTCTTGCGAAGATGCAGCCACAACCATCTGCTGGATCGAGTCGATCAACAATTGAGGTTCGTCAAGGTGAATCCAGTGCGCGCTGGCAGAGGCGATGACTTGATGGACGTTGTCACCGATCCGCCTGAGGCAATCCTCAGAAAGCGGCGACGATTTTCCGGGCGTCAGCAGCAGCACCGGGATTCCGTGGATCGGCTCCGCGTTCTGCATCTCCCGAACGGTTTCCGGCACGGCCTTAACGTGGCTTCGCATTCCCGCGTAATATCCAGGTCGCGACCAGTGGGCGGCCACAATGGGCCAGACTTCCTGCGGCATCTTGCTTACCTCGCCCCTGACGCGCCCCAACACGTGCTTGCCTCCGGCGCCCGCGGCACTGGCTAGATGTTCCGCGATGAGTCCCGACCGGCAAAGAAGGGATGTGACAGCGAGCCGGGCCAATCCCAACCGGGCAATGGGTATCGCATATCCCGAAAGTTTTGACCCGCGGTCAAGCTCGGCCTGTTTTGTCGGATTCAGCGGAGGCCATTCTTCGCAGCGCATCGGGTCGACCAGAATGATGCTCGAAACTTCTTCAGGGTACAAGAGCGCAAACTTCCGCATCACCAGTCCGCCGAAGGAGTGCCCCACCAGGATATAAGGCGGCTTGATACCGGCTTCATTGAGCAATTCGTGAAGTTCTACGACAATATTGCCCGGGGTGCGCGCCGTTCGGCACGGGCCGCTCCAGCCTAAGCCTCCTCGATCGTAAGAGGCAGTACTGGTGAATTGCGAAACCATCTCCTGGATGTGAAACCAGTTGAGATTCGTGGCTGCAATCCCCGATTCAAACAGAACGGTCGCTTCGCCAGATCCCTTCTCGAGCAGGTATAGCCGCTGTCCGTTGCCGATCTCGAAAAACCGACCCGCGCTTGTGAAGCGCTTACGGTCGTAGCGTGAACCGAGCCATTGATAAAGAAACCCAGCTGCGACCAAGGCCCCTGCCAATCCAGTAATCAAGAGAAAGTAATTCATACGCCATCCTAGAAATGCGTAAGTTGTGCGGAACTGAAATCCTTAAGGGCGAGATGCGCTTTTGCACTGCCGCGATCGATGACAAGGAGCGTTGAACCAGAGTGCCCGCGTATCTTGGCCTCCACCTGGTTTGCATACCAGGTGCCTTGTCTCTGGTGTATTCCAAAGTAGGTGAATTCCTTCACCATTCCCGGGCCTTTCAACGTCTTTTCAACATGTAACGGAAAGCCGGTCTCGGCATCGAGGCAGCTTCTTACTTCTGCATAGTGCGTTCTATCGGCCTCGCCGGGCTTGCTAACAACCAAGTCGCAATTGCGCGCCCCGAACTTCGTCTTCCCCAGTACCACCTGCGATGACCAGAAGTAAGCAGCTTCCAGAAAATCCTCGTAGCTGAATGCCGCGCCAAGCGGACCATCGCTCCACTTTTCAAAGGGCAGTAAGACTGGTCTCGCGTCACCCGGATGGGCGATCTGAATCGTGCTCTCGCCTCCCGGCCGCAATTCCAGGAGCGCTTGGACGCGCGCATCGGCAGGGGACGGAACCTCGAGTTGCACCCTCAAAATGCCAGGAAACCAGTGCGCCTTGATATTGATCGCATAACTGGTGCGTGTCCCTTTTTCATCCACGCGCACCAAGTGTCCGGTCATACGATAGTCGGCAGTCTCCACTTGCTTTTTCGCCAGCGCCAATGACGCCGGAGTATCCGCGGCAGCAGCGGCTATCGGAAAAAGTATCGACGCGACCAGCGCGCAGGCCCTCAAACTCATGCTTCGACCTTTCCATCGCGGATGCGGATTTGGCGGGGGGCCGAGTGCGCAATATCGTTTTCATGGGTCACGACAATGAGCGTCATTCCTCGCTGTTTTTGAATCCCTGTAAGAATCTCCATGATTCGCGCTGAATTCGCGCTGTCCAAGTTTCCCGTCGGCTCATCGGCCAGCAATATCTCCGGTTCATTGGCGAGAGCGCGCGCGATCGCCACGCGCTGTCGCTCCCCGGCCGAGAGCTGGTTGGGATAGTGTTGCGACCGGTCTTCGAGGCCCATTTCCTTCAGCAAATCATGGGCTCGTTCGGCGCGGTTGAACCCTCTTCGCTTCGATCCCAGCATCGGCAGTTGCACGTTCTCGATACTTCGCAGCGTAGGCATCAGGTGAAATGCCTGAAAGATGAATCCAACGTATCGAGACCGGTACGTATCGAGGTCGATCACGGAGCCAAGCCTGGCGCTCTTGAACAGAACTTCACCGCCAGTCGGCGTGTCCAGTCCTCCAAGCAATTGAAGCAACGTTGACTTCCCACTGCCGCTAGGACCGGTGATGGCCAGATACTCCCCGGCGGCGATCGACAAATCTACCCCGCGCAGAGCCTCAATACGTCCTTCGTCATAGTTCATGCACAAGCTGCGCACTTCGAGAGCAGGACTAGTCATGCCGCAGTGCCTCCACCGGAGACATGCGCGCGCCTCGCCATGCCGGAACCGCGCCTGCGATCAATCCGGCCAGGACAGCAATGCCGAGAGCCTCAGCCAAAAGCGAAGGGGAAAAGGACGTGGAAACGATGCTAGCGGTTTGCGGCAATAGTACCAGCAGGTGCAGAGCGCCCCATCCAAAGGCCACCCCAAGAACTCCACCGGCGATGCCAAGAATCACCGCCTCAAGCTGTATGAGAACCAGCACTCGTTCCTTCTTCCATCCAAGCGCGCGCAGGACGCCGATTTCGCGCGTGCGCTCGAAGACTGACATGGCCATGGTGTTGGCAATCCCCAGGATGCCAATTAGGACGGCGATCGACGACGTGCCCCAGGCCGACGCGTGCGCAAGCCGAACGAATTGATTGTTACTAGCGCGCTCGCCTGCGGGAACCGCGCGTGACCCCGGGAGGGTCGCTTCAATTTGGGCCTGTGCACGTTTCAAATAATGGTCAGGTGCTTCTCCCGCGGGTGCAGGCCGCAACCGCACATGGATGGTTGAGACTTTGCCCTGAAGGCTGCTAATTCGTTGCAACTGGTCAAGCGGCATGATGAGCGCGCCGGCCTCTAAGGCAGACCCGCCATGGTAGATTGCCGTTACCGTGAAGGGAGATCCTTGAATCTCCAGCGTATCACCCGGCTTCTTGTTCAGGTTCTCCGACAACAGATCGCCCAGCATTACCTCCGGGTGTCCATCCCGGAATGGCTTTCCCGATAGCAATTGGAGCGACTGGAACTCATAGGATCCGGCTTTCCAGCCATAAACCAGCGCGTTGACCTCGGGCGTCAGGTCCATCACGTTGTAAATCACGGGCGCGACCCGCTCGACCTCCGGCAGCGCCATCAGCTTCCGGCCGGCCGACTCATCCAGCGAGGTATTCAGAAAAGTCTGTTGAATGACTGCGATATCGGTCCCGCCACTTGTGTAAATTCGCAGCCAGGCATGCTCAAATGCGTTCGAAAAGCCAACCAGTCCGACAAAGGCTCCGATTGCCATCCCAATGCCGCAGAGTGTCAGCAGAGTTCTGAGCCGCCGACGCAACAGGTTCTTACACACGAAGCCCGTAAGCGACAGTTGAGAAACCATGAATTCTATGCGAACCCTCGCAGTTCTGAATTGAAGGGAATGGCTCCGCCAGTTTATCCAGCGCTAACTGGCGTGTCCATTAAACATTTGGGGATAGCCAGGAATTCTTCGTACGCGGATCGTCCAAAATGACAGGAAAATGACGGAAAGATGATTTTCCAGTTCTTGGGGAAGCGCCGGAATCCCTCCGACCCAGAAGGACTTGCCCTAGAAAACCGATAAAGTACAGTGGAGGACTGGGAGTACAATCGCGCCATGATGTACACCACACCGAATCCAGACCTTGTGACTGAGCTCCGGTACGCCTTGGACGTAATGGAAGAATACTCGCACCTGGGCTTGGACAGCGAAGCCGCCGGCAAGCTTCGCAGCATCCTTCTTCGTCGCATAGACGAGGCTGAAGCTGCGATTTCCTGCCGCCCCGCTGCTCCGGTTCGTTTCCCCACTGAGGAATCGAAGATATCGGCGTAGTGTCCTGAAAGTGGAATTGCGCGGCGGACATCTTTTCTCTGCTCCGATCTCCCTGGAAGGCCGGTCATTCTGCCTTTTTGGCAGGATCCCAGCGCATCTCTTGCGCTCGCGGTAAGACTTACGCAACTCGCTGATCTTGTCGCGGATCCTTGATGCCGCACGGCACGATGGAGCACCGTCATCGAACTGAGCCAATGACGGCGATGTAGAAGATGGCCATCAGGTCCCAGTGTCAATCCATTCGCTGCGGAATCGGCGAGGATTTATCAGAATCGTCAGCGAGAGCCAGTCCGGACCACATGCGCTTCAATGCGAGCCGCATCGCTGATAGACTGCCTTCATTCCAGCAAGAGAGTTCTCATGCTCCTGCGGCACAGCATCGATGGAGTCACTTACAGCTTCGAAAGCCTGAAGGACCTGCTCGCGAAGGCTACGCCGCCACGTTCAGGAGACGAACTCGCTGGCATCGCGGCTCTTACCGCCGTCGAACGGGTTGCCGCTCAGATGACTCTCGCCGATCTGCCGCTCGCTGCATTCCTCGAGGAACCAGTCATTCCCTATGAGGTCGACGAGGTCACCCGTCTTATATTCGATACGCATGACGCGTCCGCTTTCTTATCCGTGGCCAGACTCACGCTCGGCGAGTTTCGCAACGTGCTTCTTTCCGACGAGGCCAGCCCGGAATTCCTTCAGTCTCTCGCTCCGGGCCTGATACCGGAGATGGCTGCCGCGGTTTGCAAACTCATGCGTATACAGGATCTGATAGCCGTGTCCCGCAAGATCCGAGTCGTTACACGTTTCCGCACAACGGTCGGCATGCATGGCCGCCTTTCCACGCGCCTCCAGCCCAATCACCCCACAGACGAGCCGCTCGGCATCACTGCCGCCATCGTCGACGGTTTGCTTCTCGGCTCGGGCGACGCCGTCATTGGAATCAATCCTGCCGCAGACAACGTTGCCAGCACTGCAAAGCTCCTTCGACTCGTCGACGCCATTCGCGAGCGCTATGCGATTCCCACCCAAAGCTGCGTTCTGGCCCACCTCACCACGCAACTCGCTGCACTTGAGCAGGGCGCGCCAGTTGATCTCGTCTTCCAATCCATCGCCGGTACCGAGCGTGCCAACGCCTCCTTCGGCATCAACCTTGCCCTGCTCGCCGAAGCCCATCAGGCAGCGCGTGAACTTCACCGCGGCACCGTCGGTCAAAACGTAATGTATTTTGAAACCGGCCAGGGAAGTGCGCTGTCAGCAAGTGCTCATCACGGTGTCGATCAGCAGACATGCGAGGCCCGCGCTTACGCCGTCGCCCGCCACTTCTCTCCTATGCTCGTCAACACGGTCGTCGGCTTCATTGGCCCGGAGTATCTTTACGACGGCAAGCAGATCATTCGCGCCGGACTCGAAGATCATTTCTGCGGCAAACTTCTGGGCCTGCCGATGGGCTGCGATGTCTGCTATACCAACCATGCCGAGGCCGATCAGGACGATGTGGATTCGTTGCTGACGCTCCTCGGCGCTGCCGGCGTCAACTACATCATGGGCGTTCCCGGCGCCGACGACATCATGCTCCAGTACCAGAGCACATCGTTCCACGATGCCCTTTACCTTCGCTCCACGCTTGGTCTCCGCCCGTCGCCGGAATTTGAAGCATGGCTTGAGGGCGATATGCCCCATCAACTCTCTCAGCCGCTTCAAGCGCAGCTCCTTGCGGGAGAATGACGCACGCCATGTCAATCTTCATTCGCACCTCTCGCTCTAACCTGCGCGACTTGACTACAGCTCGCGTCTCCCTTCCCACCACCGGCAACAGCATCGCGACGAACGAACTCCTCAGTTTTCAGCTAGCCCACGCACAGGCCCGAGACGCGGTTCACGCCGAACTTCATCTACCGTCATTCGCGCAGCGGCTTATCAGCGAGCTTCCAATCTTGGGAGAAGCCTCCATTTCGGTCCTCCAGTTGCGCAGTAACGCACCAGATCGCGAAGCATATCTACGGAATCCGAATCTTGGCCGTACGCTGCACTCCGACTCCGTCGCTCGACTACAGCCTGCGTCTTGCGATCTGGCCATCACCATTGCCGACGGACTCTCCGCATTGGCCGTTGAGCGCAATGCGATCTCCCTGCTCGCGCATCTGCTTCCTCAACTTCTTGCCAACGCCTGGTCCGTCGCTCCGCTTACCCTCGTTCAACAGGGAAGAGTAGCGATCGGCGACGCGATAGGTTCGCTCCTCGCAGCGAAATGCAGTCTGATTTTGATTGGCGAAAGGCCGGGACTTTCTTCACCCGATAGCATGGGCGCATATCTTACGTGGTCACCGAACACAGACCGCACAGATGCTGATCGCAACTGCCTTTCCAATATCCGAAGTGGCGGTCTCTCGTCCGAAATCGCCGCTTCTCGCCTGCTTCGCTATCTCCAACTCGCGCGCGCAACGCAGCGAACAGGCGTCTCTCTCAAGGAAGGCTCGTCTCAACCGGAGTTACGTTCACAATCTTCAATCGGATAGTTGCGCAAACTCCTGCGCTGCCTTCTCGTAGCAAATCGGAAGGTCCGATCGGTTCGATCTAGTCCATCCGATAAGCGAGATTGTCAAAGATCAAACCTTTCCCGTTCTGAAAACCGAAGGAAATTTTGGAGCTACGGTCGGGCCAATTCGTCCTTAGCCTCCGAAGTTCGCCGGGCTTGATCGTAAATGTCACTTCGCGCATCTCCGGGCAGCGAATCGTTACGGCGGCATCTTGAGAGCCGCCGTTATAGACATCCAGACCAACGAAGAAACGCGGCGAATAGAACCGAAATTCCGCAGTTTGCAGATTCGGATCGGCGAGGGCCAGATTGAACGTTCCAAATTTGCCCTGCGGGACATGCATGACCCACTGTTTTTTTCCCCACTCGATCACACCCGCCGGATACTGCCCTTTAAGAATCGTCCCCGCCGCAAGGTGAGGATCATCAAACGTCACCATCCGCACGGCCGGAGAACCATCCGTGCCCTGGATGTCAATGCTGCGTGCATCGTCGTGACGGATCCGCAAGACATGCGTGGTCTCATCAAAGGTGAATCCCGGCTCATTCAAGTCCTTGCGTCGCTCCATCGGCCTTCCATCGGAGGTGATGGACTGCGGAACGAAGTCAGTGCGCAAAACGTCAGAGCTCTCGGGATCGAAGGTCGAGTACGTAACCGAGCCTTTACCATACCTAATCTTCGTCACCACCGAGCTCGACCCCAGTAGATGCGACTCGTCGGCGGGCGCCCACTCCGGCACAGCCCAGAAGGCGTCCATCATGCGGCGCGGGCCATCGGCAAACTCATCGGTGAACCACCACTGTCCGGCAAACGGACTGTGCGCCGCCGAAGAGAGGCCCTGAAAGTAAGTCACCCAGTTATACGAGCGATAAGCTTCGTCGAGATAAGGCACGTCGCCGGTCTTGGCATAATAGAGCGCCTCAACCGCAGCAAGCCTCGAAGTGTGGCTGTCGCAACATTGCCCCGGATCGTTGCAGCAATATTCCTTGCCGTTGCCCTGCTCCGTTGTAATGGTCGCGCCATGCACCACGTATTTAGGCCATTTCGGCGTTGTCTTCACCCATTCAATCAGCTTCCTCGCGTGCTCACGCCAATCAGGATCCTTCTCGGGATGCAGCAGAACGTAGCGAGCGAACTCCATCGGGATCACCTGGTTCATGTTCTCCATGCTCGGCACGGTATCTTCGAAGTAGCCGACCCAGACGTTATTCACGAGCGGATATTTCTTGAACCAATCCCATGCCGCCGCCCGCACACGTTCGTAATCCGCGACGTTGCCCTGCTTGATCCGGATCAGTTCATCGAAAAGCATGATCGGTTCAATGACGTTGGCGGAGTACGGCCCCATCGGCCCACCCGGCGCCCTGCCGTCACGCGCATAGCACCGCACCGGCCATGGAGAATGTTCCGCATCGCCTGCCGACCAGTTTTTCACCAATGCTTCGGCGCATCGAATGGCGGCACGAAGATACTTGGTATCCCCCGTCATCTCGTAAAGCCGGAGATAGGCGTAGCCGTCTTCCCCCACAACGTGGGGCTCGATGTAGTCTTCGCCGAGGTTGCTCCACCCGCTATATCGTGCCGCTCCCGGATTGGCGGAGGCATACGGCACTTGGGACCATGCATAGCCTTCTGGTGTAAGTCCGTGTTCCAACTCATAATCCACGAACGACCGCAGGAAGGTAAGCGTCTGCGTGTTTCCCGTATAGGGGTACAGGCGCTCGATAAATCCCTCCATCATCGCGCGCAGATATCCGGTGGAATTGACCCAGTGCGGATCAGGCTGAAGCTCGAAGGTGGTGCGATCGAAATCAAAACAGCAGTAGTAATAGGGCAGCCGCTGGCGATTGTACTGGTCCCACACAATCGTCCACTGGCTCAAGAAGTAAGAAGAATAGGAATATCCCGTGTTGTCCGCCATGGGCCACGGAAGTAGCTTGCCCTTCGCATCAAGTTGTACCGGACGTCCTGCAATCGTGGGAATGTCGAGGATGGACACAGGCAGAAATGGCTTTTCCTGGCCAGCGACCGTCGTCATAAGTAAGAGCAGAGTTGTGCAGACTACCGGGATGCGAATCGATCCTCGCATGCTCCTCACCTTCCCCGAACCAACCGCGGACCTCCGCTCAAAGAGTAATATCCAAAGCGCGCAAAGGCTACTGCGAAGCTTCGAGTCAAACGATATTCCTCAGTTTGTCGACAAGTCTTGGAGTTTACTCGTCGTCCCCTATCGGCATTCCAGGTGGGGCTTCCACGGGTTTCGCGGGGACGAACTTGTCTGGGTCGTGCTCGAACCTCTCGATTCGATCGACAAGAGCGGCGCGGTGGATCGCCTCGGCAGTGTCCTGCGGCGCGGGCGTCGAGTTCCACTGCTTGAGAAGATCGCGGATATGTGAGTGAGCGATGGCACGAGCCTGGCTTGACGCCGCCGGGTTGACTGCCAGCCCCAGCATGGCCTCGACGGCGCGAAATTCGACCGCGCGCTCCACCTCGGAAGACATGCTGTGTCCCGCTTCCGGACGTTCCGCGACTGTGGTGGAGATCGCTTCGAGAACACTTCGCAGTGATGGTGAAGCGGGAACCCGCATGTGATATTCAATCAGGCGGCTCGCGCGAGCTGGGTCGAAAAGGACGGCGAGTGTCAGGTCAGCCGCGGATTCGGCGGCTGCGATGGGATCGAATGTGAGACCTGTGTGGGAAGGGAAGGATTCGCGCGTGCGCGGATAGCCTGGAGGAACCGGCGGTAAGATGCGAAGAATCGACTCAGGCAGTGTCAGCGTTTCCGGCTTGAGCGTCTTTAGCACGGTGTCGAGAGCCTTGCGCTGCTGTGCCGGTTCAAAGATGGAAGGATCGGGAAGACCGTCGCCGCGCAGGTTGTACCGGTAATCGAGCCCACCGATCTCCTTGATAGCAGCCTCGGTTTGATAGCGATGAAACAGGTAAAGCGGAACTAGGGTCTGCTCCAGCTGCGCCATCGGTGTGCCCGGCTTGATCGCGTTTTCACCAAAACTCTTCAATGCAGCTGCGCGCACGGCGAGTACTCGGTCCAGTTCCGCAGCAGGATCGTCGCCGTTGTCCCACAGGTGTGCACGCGGATGAGCAGAACCGAACGGCCGCGCGTCCTCGTCCGTAATGAAGACCTGGCCTGCGTGGTCGGCATCGTCAAGAATTTTGTCGAGCGCGGCCCTTTGCTCGTCGGGGGTCGTGTGCGGGCCGAACTCGCGATAGCCGTAGTCGATAGCCACTTTGTCCCAATCGCCAATAGCTGTCGCATAAGCGTGAGATATGTCGATCTGACCATTGCCGTCGAGCGTGATGTACGGATGCGGGTAATCCATCACGCTGTCGCCTTGCCCAACAGTCGACGCAGCAAAGTTGTGGGCCAGGCCAAGCGTGTGTCCCGTTTCGTGCGCGGATAACTGCCGGATGCGCGCAAGCACCATCCGCAACATCGGAGTGTCGGTGGACTTGTCCGCACTTTTAGAACCAGGGTTTCCGTATGGTGACAGCAACGCTTCCGCAATCAGGTAGTCCTGGCGGCCGCGCAATGAGCCCAGCGTCACATTGCCTTTGATGATTTCACCCGTTCGCGGATCTGCGATGGCCGCACCGTAACTCCAGCCGCGCGTATAACGGTGCACCCACTGAATGATGTTGTAACGAACATCCATGGGGTCAGCGCCCTCGGGAAGCAGGTCCACACGAAAGGTTCCCTTGGCCCACCCCGCGGCCTGAAATGCTTGATCCCACCAGCGCGCTCCTTCAACGAGTGCTGTGCGAACTGGTTCCGGCGCGCCGCGATCAACATAGTACTGGATCGGCGCGACGGGTTTGCAATCGGCAGTGCAATTGGGGTCCTCTTTTGCCAGTCGATGGCGAATAATAAAGAGCTGATCCAGTAGGTCGCCCAGCGGCGCAGTGTAGTCGCGATAGACGCTCGGAAAATATCCCGCGCGAGGATTGAATCGCCGCGGAACAAAACCAGGTGGCGGCAATTCGACAAACGAAGTCCGCTCGCGAATCGTCATCGCGTGCGGATCGGGAGTCACATCAGCGACAAACTCTCCCTGGGGTGGAGCATCTGTCGTGAAGGTCAGCTCCGCTTCCACTTCCGTGTTCTTCGGGAACGCCTTCGTGTCGTCGAGCGCAATTACAGACCGCGATGCATCGACGCGATAAGCTCCCTGCTTCAAATTGGTCAGTCTGTCCGCAACGCCGTGTCCATCGTGCAGGAAAAAATCCGTTGCATCCACCAGCACGGAGCCATCCGCTGACTCAGCGGCGACTGTAAATCCCCACAGCACCGACTGCGCAAACGACTGCGTAACGGCCAACTGCTCATCCGCATCGCTGCTTGAGGAACGAAACGCGAGATTCGGTTGAACCAGCAGCACCTTGGGTCCACTGCGTTCAAAACGAACAATGCGTCCCTCCGTCACCTGTCCGCGATCGAGACCCAGATCATTCGACCCGGTGCCGAACGGCAGTGAGGTGGCGTAAATGAAGTTAGAACTTCTGCCATCCGTCCCCAAAGGGCCAATCTCGAGGTAAAGCTTCCCAGTCCTCGCGTCCCAGTCGAGCGGGATCAACCCCTCGAGGTGCTTCATCCCGGCCGTCTTCTCACGAATGTTTGGCGGAGCTGTTGGCTCACTCGGTGGGCAGCCCAGTTTTGCATCTTGAGCAAACGTGAGAAGGGGAGAGAAAAGCAGGGCGAGGAAGGAAATCTTGACCATGTCTCCTTCTATCACGGCTCGGCGTGGTGCGGAGAGAATTCAAACTCGACGAATGGAGTCTCCGCGACCGACGTAAATGTGGAGGCTTTGATGATCGTGAGCAGCGTTGTGCTAAATCGGCCTAGCGCATATCTGCAAGGTTCACCGGGTCCATATCCGCGTAGTCCTGGTTCTCGCCACCCATACCCCAGCAGAATTTGTACGCCTGGGTCCCCACGCCGGCGTGAATAGACCATCCTGGTGACACAACAACTTCGCGATCGGCAACCACAATGTGCCGTGTCTCTTCGGGCGGCCCCATCAGATGAAACACGCGCGCTCTCTCCGCAACGTCGAAGTAAAAATAGACCTCTGACCGACGCATGTGCGTATGCGCAGGCATCGTGTTCCATACACTGCCCTCGTGCAGATGCGTCACACCCATCACGAGCTGGCAGCTCTTCACGCCCGCCATGTGAATGTACTTGTAAATCGTCCTGCGATTGCACTGTTCTGCACTTCCCAGGTCTGTTGGTTGCGCGCAATCCTTCTTCATAACCGAAACGGGATAAGCCGTGTGCGCTGGATAGCTAAGAAGATAAAAAACGGCCGGTGTCTCCTTCGTCTTCGATTCAAATCGAATCTCAGGATTGTTGCGTCCGATGTAGATCAAGTCGAGATTCTGGAGCGGATACGAAGAGTTCCCGACATGAACCAGGCCGTCGCCGCCAATATTCAGAGCCCCAAGCTCACGACGTTCCGTGAAGAATTCTGCCCTCAGCTCGGGACTGCTTTCCAAGACAATCGGTCGATCTGACGGAGTCGCGATGCCAATCACCGCCCTGTCCAGATCGACGTAGGTGAGATGAATCTCTCCGAGGCGCGAAAGACCGCCGATAAGAAACGACTCCCGAATCTCTTGAGTTGTCATGCGCGGATAGCGGACGGGGTCCGAGATCAAAAGAGTTTTCATTGAATTTCACGACTCAAGCGAGGGATTCGCGTATTCTCAGGAAGCTCGCACTCCCGGTCTATCACAGGCTGCATCGAACACCATCAGAATAGTTTATGCTCCCCTCCGGCCGGCGGTCCATCAAAGGTCCAAAGGTCTTAACTGACGGTCATAACGGCGGGCTACTTGTCCGGCTGTTTAGATGGAACGGAGCGCGAAGAGTGTAATCTCCCGGCGGCAATCGAACCGGAAGGGCACACCCACGTTACCGACTGATCCGGATATCCTTCCGGACGACTTCGAGCCAGTGCCGCTCGAACTCGCCTGCATAGAGTGCCACGCTGCCAGTTCCATACAGTGCTCCCCTGAGAAAGGAGCGCCTCGAAACCCGCTGGTTGAAGGCTTCCGCAGATGTTTCCATTTCATCTGCGCGAGGGAAACCGGTCTAGTTCGAAGATATGCAGCTGAAGCTGGATCGGAAGAATGGGAGTGCGAACCTCGTAGCGACCCCTTACACTGGAGAGCAACCATGCGCGCTTCATCGGCACACTATTTCAGTTTAGCTGCAACTTTGTTCGTGGCAGGAGTTCTTCTTGCCCAGTCTGCCGGCCTTTCAGCTGCCGTCCTCATGTTTGGAGCGCCGGCTGCGCCAGGGTCTGTGGCGACAGCGCCGGAAGCTCGCGCATCGCGCGCGTATCAGGTTGCAGTTCAGCAGGGCCCCCTTGCGGTGCAGGCCTTCCTGGCAGAGTTTCCCAAAGGGGCCGATCTGCATTTCCACCTTGTGGCGGGCGTATATGCTGAAACACTGATTCGCGTGGCCGCTGAAGACAAGGTATGTATCGATCCCGCGAAGGCAGACTTTGCGCGCAACGAATCCGGAAAGATTGTGAAAGAGCCCTGCGCACCCCCGCTTGTTCCGGCAACCGAACTGAACGGGAGTAGCCTGACACCGGCGCAACAAGACTTGTACGACCGCGTAGTCGATGAATTCTCGATGCGGAACTTTGTGCCGACGCCTGGCTACAGTGGCCACGATCAGTTCTTCTCGACCTTCGATCGCTTTGGCGGCCTGGACAAGAGCCATACAGGCCAGTGGATTGATGAAATCACCAGGCGCTCAGACGCTGAGAACAATCAGTATCTTGAGCTGATGGAAACCCCGACCTTTGCACATGCGGCGCGGATTGCGCACGAGGTGGGGTTCAATCCGGACCTTGCACAGATGCGGCAGGCGCTGCTCGATCATGGACTGCAGGATGAGATTGCGGCGGACCGCGAATGGGCGAAGACGGCCATTGATTCGCGCAATCAGATCCAGCATTGCGGAACCTCAGAAGCTCTACGAGCTTGCAGGGTACAGGTGCGCTTCCTCTATCAGGTGCTGCGTGCGGCTTCTCCTGAGCAGGTTTTTGCCCAGACGTTGCTGGGGTTTGAGACAGTGCAGCAGGCGATTGAGCAAGGATCGGACGATTGGGCAGGCGTCAACTTCGTGCAGCCGGAAGACTACATGGTGGCGATGCGCGACTATACGCTGCACATGAAGATGGTGGAGTATCTGCACAGTCTCTATCCGAAAGTGCATATCACTTTGCACGCAGGCGAACTGGCGCCGGGCATGGTTCCGCCTGAAGGCATGAAGTTCCACATTCGCCAGGCAGTGGAAATCGGCCAGGCGGAGCGCATCGGACACGGTGTCGATGTGATGTATGAGAATGACGCGACGGGATTGTTGAAAGAAATGGCGACGAAACACGTGATGGTCGAGATCAACCTCAGCTCCAACGAGGGAATCCTCGGCATCACGGGCAACAAGCACCCATTCCAGTACTACCGCGCGGCACATGTGCCGGTAGCGCTCTCAACGGATGACCAGGGCGTGAGCCGGATTGATCTGACTCATGAGTACGTGCGTGCAGCGAATGACTATCATCTGAGCTACGCAGATCTGAAGCAGTTGGCTCGCACCGGAATGGAACACAATTTTCTGCCGGGAGAGAGTCTATGGGCTGCGCCCGATGTATTCAGTGCGCCGGTTGCGGCATGCAAAGGCCAAATGCTCGGTGAACCGAAACCATCTGCTGCGTGCACGAGCTTCCTCAACGCGAATGAGAAGGCGGCGGCGCAGTGGGAACTGGAGCGGCGGTTTCAGGAATTCGAGTCGAAGTTCCAGTAGTCCTTCTCGCCAAAGCGCAGCACCCGTTTGCCTTTGACCCGCTAATCTGTATCTGGAGTCTCAAAATCGATGCCTCAAATTGCTTACCTTGAGTGTTCGCGATGTCATGCGCGCACCTCTGCTGAAACGCCGCAGACCGTCTGCCCGCAATGCACAACACAGCCTGCCGGATCGCTTTTCGTTCGTTATGACTTCTCGCATCTCAAGGGAAGCAAAGCGAGCGACGTAATCGCAAAGGATGCAAATGGGCCATGGGCGGGGATGTGGCGCTATCGCTCAGTGCTCCCTGACGCTATTCCAGTGACGCTCGGTGAAGGTTGGACACCGATGCTGAAGAGCACGCGGCACCGCGGCGCGTTCGTGAAAGAGGAAGGCGCCAATCCCACTGGCACGTTCAAGGCGCGAGGGCTGGCGATGGCGGTGACGATGGCTAGGCACTACGGCTTGCGCAAACTCGCCGTTCCTTCGGCTGGGAATGCGGCGGGTGCGCTCGCGGCCTATGCGGCTGCGGCCGGGATGGAGGCGCACATCTTCATGCCGCTCGACGTTCCTTTTGCGAACTATGTGGAAGCGGTCGCGTACGGTGCACATGTGGAGTTGATCAATGGGTTGATCTCAGACTGCGCACGCATGGTACAGGAGAGGAAGCAGCGGGAGGGTTGGTTCGACATCTCTACGCTGAAGGAGCCGTTTCGCATCGAGGGCAAGAAGACGATGGGCTACGAGTTGGTGGAGCAACTTGGCTGGGAATATCCCGATGCGGTCTTCTACCCTACGGGCGGCGGCGTCGGGCTGATCGGGATGTGGAAAGCGTTTGAAGAGATGGAAGAGCTGGGTTGGGTGCGACCAGGCAAGCGGCCGAAGATGATCGCGGTGCAGTCATCGGGTTGCGCGCCGGTGGCACGCGCCTATGAAGAGGGTGCAAACGTCAGCACTATGTGGCAGAATGCGGAGACGTTCGCTGCCGGATTACGCGTGCCGAAGCCGTACGGTGACGCGATCATCCTCGACATTGTGCGCGCATCGCGCGGGCTGGCGACGGCCGTGAGTGATGAGGAGATACTTGCGTCGATCCTGGATTGGGCGCGCAATGAGGGCATCTTCCTCTCGCCGGAAGGGGCGAGCGTGACTGCCGCTTACGACAAACTGCTCGCCAACGGCTATCTGAAGCCGAGCGATCGTTCGGTGTTGTTCAACACGGGCACGGGTCTCAAATACACAGACGTGACAGCCGAAGCGATGAAGCTGAAGCGTCCCACAGCGCAATAGCACATGATGGCGACTTCTACGACAACGGGCACGCGCAGCAAGGACCGCATTGCGAGGGTGATTGCAGTTGTGGGCGCGCTGTTTGTTGCCGCGGGCGCTGCTCTTTCTTTGACGCATCTGCCCGGCGCGGGCGAGATGCTGCGCTGGATCGGGACTGCATGCTTTGTTGTCTTCGCAGCTCGCAAACCGTCGTTGATGACCTGGACGTTTCTCGCGATGATAGCCGGAGTGGAACTTGGGATCGACACTCCGCATGTGGCGGCGCAGGTGCGATTACCGGGCGATCTGTTTCTGCGTTTGATCCGAATGATCGTTGCGCCGCTGTTGTTTGCCACGATCACGACCGGCATTGCGAGCCACAATGAACTCCGCTCGGTAGGTCGCGTCGCGATCAAGGCGCTGATACTTTTTGAAGTCGTCACCACGCTTGGCCTCATCATCGGCGTCGTCGCGATGAATCTATCCGGAGCGGGTTGGGGCATCGCGATTCCGGCAGCGCTGGAGGGAGCCGCACCTGCTGCGGCGCAAGTTCCGCAGACCTGGCAACAGATTGTGCTGAACCTGTTTCCTGACAACATCGCGCAGGCGGTGGCGCAGAACCAGATCCTTCAAGTTGCGATTTTTTCAATTCTGTTCGGCTCGGCGCTGGCCATGCTGCCAGCGCAAAGACGTGCGCCTCTGGTTACCGTTTTGCAATCGCTCGCAGATGTGATGTTTCAGCTGACACGGATCATTATGTATCTGGCGCCGCTGGCTGCCGGAGCCGCAATCGCGTATACCGTCGGCAACACGGGGCTGGCGACGCTGCTCCCGCTGGCGAAGCTGGTAGTAACGTATTACATTGCCCTGACCGCATTTGCATTGCTTGTGATGATTCCGGTCCTTGCCGTCTTCCGGGTTCCGCTGCGCGGGTTTCTGAGTGCAGTGGGCGAGCCTGCTGCACTCGGCTTTGCGACGACGACTTCGGAGGCTGCCCTTCCGCTGGCGATGGAGCGAATGGAGGAGTTTGGCGTGCCGCGCTGGATCGTTTCGTTTGTGATTCCCACGGGCTACAGCTTCAACATGACGGGCGGCAGCGTGTATCTCTCGATGGCGGCGGTCTTCGTGGCGCAAGCAGCGGGCATTCATCTCACGTTTGGCCGGCAGATCGCGGTCGTTCTGGTGCTGATGGCGGCGAGCAAGGGTATTGCCGGAGTGCCACGCGCTTCGCTGGTTGTGCTGCTGGCAACGGCGAGCGCTGTTCATCTGCCTACCGCACCTATCCTGCTCATCCTTGGCGTGGACACGCTGATGGACATGGGACGCACGATGATGAACGTAGTCGGCAATTGCATGGCGGCCGCTGTCATCGGCAGAACGGAAGGAGCGCTCCCTACTTCATGACGGAACAGGGCTGCTGGTATCCCGCAGGTTCAGCGAGAGAAGCTGATCTCGCGATGACAGAAGTCGATGCATGGCAGATCGCCATGAAAATCATGCCCAGAATCATGCCGAGAAGCAGAGAGTTGAAGTAGGTGATAAGACGGCGCATGTATCCTCCAATGCGGGCGCCCTCGTCCGCGAGTGTTGAGCGGGTTTTCAATAGAGCGCAAACAGTCAGCAGCCGCGCAATGGCAAAAGCAGGCAATCAGCTATCTGGCCGCCTCGCGACGGCGATAGACGTCCCACAAGATGTGGCCGATTTCCCAAGCAAGCTGCACCACAACGATGGCGCAAATGACACTGAAGGCAAGGTGAACGCTGTTATTGATTAGGTCGAGGTTGCGGCCGCCGTAGCGAAGCTGATCGGCGGAAGGATTCTTAAGAACGACGTAAATGTGGTGGCGAACCGAAAGCAATAAAGCGAGTGGGATTACGCCGACGGCTTTGAAGATGATTTGGCGAATGGGAGCAGGTTGTTGCCATTGACCGCGTGCCAAGTCGATGGTTTTCCATGCCAGTTGAAATGTATTGAGGCCGACGATGCACCAGTAAAAGGTCCACCAGACGGGCGCAAGCTGGTATGGCGCGATTCGGAGAACGACCACACCTGGTCCCATGAGCAGAAAGGGATGGCTCGGGATGAGAAGGAGCCATGCCATCAGGAGAAATCCGATGACAACTTCCGCGACAGCCTGCGTGAACGAGCGCGGTTTACGGCCGGAGACGTCGACCTTTTCAAGCGGCGGCAAGGAACTGGGACTCCAGTTGTCAGCGAGACCGGCCAGGGGCGGACACTTCTCGGGATAACGGGCCGCGAAAAATTCGAGGGCCACGAAGGCGAGGGTTACCCATGCGGCGACGTTGATGAGAATGCCGGGTGTGCGCAGGAGTGAAGCGGCAATATCGCTGTGATCGGGTGACGCAAAGGGGAGCACAACCGCGATCACGATGGAGTAGACAATCAAGACCCACAAGACCACCATCCGCAGCACATAAAGGTACAAAGGGAAGAGTGCCGGGCCGATGAGATATTGTTGCGGCTGATAGCGCGAAGCGACGATGACGGGCGAGCCCATCTTCCGGAGCAGGTCTTCCATTTCGCCCTGGGTGAGCGGGCGGCCGAGTTCTGACTCTTTGTCTTCTATCTGCGACTCCATGTTGGCGCGTAGCTCGGCGATGATGTCGTCCTGCCGGCTTGTGGGCAAGTACTTTTTGACGGCTTGGAGATAACGGTCGAGAAGTTCCATGGCAGTTTCCTTACTTGTTGCCCAGAATTCGGGTGTTCAAGACTGCGGTTGCTCGAAGATGCGGTTAATCGATGCGTTGATAGCCTGCCACTCCTGAAGAAGCTGACCCAGGATTTGCTCGCCATCCGGGGACAGGCGGTAGAAGCGCTTGTTGCGCTTGTCTTCTTCGCGCCATTGGCTTACCAGCAGGCCCTGCGTCTCGAGCCGGCGGAGTAAGGGATACAACGTGCTTTCGTCGATCTCGAGGCCTCGCTCAGCCAGATCTTTGCGGAGCGTGTAGCCGTAATGCTCCTGGCGAAGCTGAGCCAGGACTGCAAGCGTCAGGCTGCCCCGACGAAGCTCGAGGCGAAGACTTTCAAAGAGGTTTTCAGCTACGGTCATGCTGTGCCTCGTACACTGTACTTCACATACTGTATGACAACCAGTGTATGACGTCAAGTAAGTTTTTCAGATTTTTTGCACAGATTGAGAGGGGATAGAATTTTCGCCATGGATAACGAGCGCATCCGCGAAATCTGCATGGCGCTACCGCACGTGACGGAAACCGTGAACTGGGGCCACCACCTGGTCTATTGGGCGGGCGACCGCGATATCGGGGGCAAGATGTTTGCCATGACGGATTTGGACGGCATCGGAACCGGGGTGCTGTGGTTCCATTGTGGTGCGGAACGGTTCGACGAATTGCTGGAGATTGAGGGCATCATTGCCTCGCCGTACCTGGCCAAGGCTTACTGGGTGACGCTGGAGCGTTGGAATGCGCTCCGCCCGCAGGAGATTGAGGAGGAGTTGCGACGGTCGCATGATCTGATCTTCGAGAAACTGCCGAAGCGTACGAAGGCGGTCCTGACGCTGCCGGAAAAGGAGCGTAAAAGAGCGATCGGCGAGCGGAAAAAGCTATCGAAGGAACGACCCAAGGTCGTCGAGACCAAGGGCTCCGGCCGCGCAAAGAAGACCAAATGAGCGGTTGAGCTGAGGTCGGTAGTTTCCCATGTCTTAAATCGAGACATGGGGCGACAGGCAGCGTTGGCGGTTGGAACTGCGGGCGGTTTTGTCGCGTATGTTTGGGTGACTGAGATTGAGGTAGACGTCATGGCGAAATTTCTTTTGTGGTGCATTCTTCTGGTTATCTGCTGGCCGCTGGCGTTGCTGGCGATAATTGCGTATCCGTTTGTGTGGCTGCTGCTGCTTCCGTTCCGGATTGTCGGGATCGCGGTGGGCGGCGTGCTGGAACTGGTAAGTGCGATCATCTTTCTTCCCGTGCGGATGGTGCGGGCGATCTGAGCAGCAGCCGGCCAGCCTCCACTTCCTGGTTTCCAGCTCTCTTTGGCGAACCAGGAAAAAATTTCCCGGTCTCTGTAAACAAGTCCCATGTTTTTAATTGGTTACAGATGTTTCATCGACGCAAATATTTCATCACAAAGAACTTAGCCGCAGATATTTGTCGCATAAGGAGTTAGCAACTATGGCAACGCCCTGCCGCGACGGGTCAAGACCGCTTCCAACCTCTCCCGCGGAATCTGGGGTAAGGTTCATTTATTCCAAGGGGCTGCAGTGGGCTTTTCCCCTCTACTCTTCTTCTTTTTGGTTCTTTCCCACCCATCCATTGTGCACCGAGGGCCGGAAAAATCATGCAAACCACCAACGAGGTTTAATTAGTTCTAAATCAGTAGATTAGAAGGGAATCGTGGCGCTGAACCGTTGACATGCGGAATGGGAAGCGGTGGATTAGAAATTCCGGTTGGAGCCATCTTCCCGCGCAACTATTTTGTTTCGGCCTGGTTTGCATCTGAGACCTCAGCTAGCTGTGGAGGGCACAGGCTCGTGCGAAACGTGCGTCCAAAGAAAAATCGGGTTGACTCCTCGTTTGCAGTGTATTCAGCAAATCCTCGTCTTATCTGATTCAAGCGAATTCATAGGAGGCCATTATGCGAAGGGTGTGGTTGCAGGGATTTCTGTTGTTTACCGGGCTGGCCGCGATCAGCGGTACGGGAATAGCGAGGGCGCAGACCGATGTGGCACTGAGCTTGTATGGCGCATTCAGTGGAACGACCAACGGGAATGGAACCACGCAAAGTCCGGCGAATTCGGCCGGCGGCATCGTCGAACTACGACACATCTCCAATCCGCTCATCGGTTATGAGGCTACATATTCCTATAACCGGGCTAATCAAACCTACACAGCTTGCGGCACGGTGAATCCACTGTGCTCGCAAAACTCGGTGTCAGCCAACGCACACGAGATCAGCGGCGACTGGATTGCGTCAGTCCATATCGCAAACTTGAGGCCGTTTGCACTCACCGGAGTAGGCTTGATCTTCAATGAGCCGACCAGCGGGCAGAGCAATACAACGAGCGCTACGAAGCCTGTGTGGCTGTATGGGGCGGGACTCGACTGGGGCGTGTTCCCGCATATTGGGCTGCGATTCCAGTACCGTGGCAATCTCTACAAGGCGCCGAATCTGACGCAGCTCTACACGTCTACGGGCGCATTTACGCACACATCGGAACCGATGATTGGCGCTTATCTCCGCTTCTAGGTTGGAGCGCGGCCCGAGGGAAGCATCCGCTTAACGGCTGCGGATGAGAACAGCTGTCGCGTCATCGGTGTGGGTCGATCCGGTTCCGTATCGTTGCACTTCGGCGATGAGGCTGTCGACACAGGCTTCCGGGTCGCGGAAGTGCGCCAGCAGGCGAGCAGGACCAAACTCTTCATCCGTGCCATCCATGGCTTCGGTAATGCCATCGGTATAGAGCAGCAGTTGCGTGCCGGGATCGAGCGTGATGGTGCTCTCGGGATAGCTGGAGACTCCGAGTCCGAGCGGCAGGCCGGTGTCGAGGTCAAGAAACGCGCAATGATGATTGATGACCAGGGGGCGCAGGTGGCCCGCGCTTGCGACGGTGATCTGACGAGTGCCGGCGTCGAGGACTCCGTAGACCATGGTCACGAATTTCCCTGTCGGAAAGTCTTCAGTAAGGGTCCGATTGAGGTGTTCGAGGGTCAGGGCTGGAGATGTGTATAGAGGCGCGGTCGAACGGAGGAGAGCGCGCGTGGCAGACATGAGGAGCGCAGCGGGCATGCCCTTTCCGGAGACATCGGCGAGGGCGATTCCGTAGCGCTGATTGCCAAGATCGATGAAATCGAACCAGTCGCCAGCTACTGCTCCCGCGGGATGCCAGGCTGTTTCAAAAGCAAAACCCGGGACGAGCGGTTGAGCCTTGAGAAAGAGCGCCTGCTGCATGGCGCGCGCCTCAGAAGACTCCCTCTGAAGACGTTCGCGCTCGGCGCGTTCGTTGCGAAAGAGGCGGGCGTTCTCGACGGCAATGGCGATGTGTCCGGCGAGCGCCTGGAGTACCCGGATCTGATCGTTTGAAAAGGCCTCAGCCTGGGTATGATCGACGACGAGGACTCCGATGACCTGGCCGCCCGCTTTGAGGGGGATGGTGACTTCAGAGCGAGTCTCCGGTTCGCAGGCGATGTAATAGGCGTCACGGTGAACGTCGGGGGCATAGCGCATTTTGCCCGTGGCCGCCACGTGCCCAACCATACCCTGCTTTCCGATTTGCATACGCGAGCCCTTCTTGAACTTTGTGCAGCCGCGTACTCCATGCAGGACCATCTCGTTTGAATTGCCGTCGCGAAGCCACACGTCGACTTCCACATTTCCGATGGAAGTGGCGATGTCGTTGACGATGCGGTCGAGCAACGCCTCGAGATCGAGCGTGGAGGCGATAAGATTTGTGGCCCGCTGCAGCTTCATCAGGGCTTTGGTGAACTCGCAGGAGGAGTGGATGCGTGCGGGAAAAGCGTGGCGTGCCTGAACCATATCGGGGAGTGTGGCCATTGGGGGAGCTCCCTTGGGACCCGGAGAAATCAGTTACCGATTGGATGGGGGGCCGGATGACGCGATGCAGTTTTTCAAGGATTTGACGGGGAGGTCGGCGTACGATCTGGCAGTTGTTTCAGGTAATGCGGGCGAGCCAATACGATCCCGGCTCTTTCCCCGTCCCGCAGAGGCAGGACGGGGCGTGGATTGGAATTGGAAATCGCTGGCGAAGGATTGAGCGGGTCGGAATCTACTCGTGTGCGCCGTGCTTTTTGAGGATGCTGGCAGCGGTGTCCTCGTTCTTCTGGAGCGCGTAGGTCAGGGGGCGGTGCAGGGATTGATCCTCGGCGTTGACGTCGGCGCCTTTATCGACCAGCGGCTCGACCAGGCTTTGGAAGCCGAGGTGAACAGCGCAGTCGAGGATCGTATCGCCGTAGGCATCGGGGAGATTGGGATTGGCGCCGTGATCGAGGAGGAATTTTGCATCGTCCTTTTGATCGCGCATGACGGCCCAGAAGAGCGGGGTGGCTCCGCTGGCCGCCTGTGCATTGACGTTGGCGCCGTGAGCGACGAGGAGTTGAACCAGCTTGTAGTGGTTGTTCGCGAATTCGGCCAGGTCGAGCGGAGTGTAGCCATTCTTCAGGTCTTTGGTGGTGACTCCCTGGGTATTGAGTTCGTGGGCGTAGTCAGCGGCCTGGGAGTGGAGCAGGATAGCTGGGTCCTGAAGGTTTTTGGTGCGGTATTCCTTATTCAGATCATCGGGCAGGAAAGGCGGGTAATTGTTTTTGGCATTCACGTCGGCGCCTGCATCGATGAGGACCTGCGCGACTTCCAACTGACCGTGCAAGGCGGCCAGATGGAGCGGAGTGTCGCCGTTCTTGTCCTTGTCGGAGACGAGCTTGGGATCGGAGGCAAGGAGTTCTTTCACCTTTTTGACGTCGCCTTTGCGGGCTGCGTCGTGGATGGGGCCGCAGAAGGCGGGGGCGGTGAAGGCAACGATGGCCAGCGTGAATGCCGTGATTCGTACGATGCGCCGGAAACAAGATGGATGGTCACTGATCGACGTTTTCATGGCGAATGGTCTCTCCGGAGAGTGGGAATTGTGTTTTTGGGTCTGTTTTCTGGGAACACCCCTGGCGACGTGCTGCCTCGGCATACTATTTGAGACGGGAAAACGGCTGCTCCGGTCGCGCTGCATTGCGGAGAACGTGGGTACTCCGGTACCGGAAGCGCCATCATTCGGGGCATCCCTCGACACATCCCTTGCGGATGCTTTAGTTTGGCGCTATGGCTGGTGTGTCGCTGGTGATGGAAGGGAAGGTTGCGCTAATTACGGGCGGGTCGCGCGGGATTGGTGCGGAGACGGTGCGGCTGTTTGCGGCAGCGGGCGCACGTGTGGTGTTCAGTTACCGGCAGGCGAAGGAGAAGGCGCATGCCTTGTCGGTCGAGTGCGGTGGTCCGACCCGCTGCGTGCCGATCGAACAGGAGCTGAGGTCCCCGGCGGACGGACGTGCGCTGGTGGGGGCGGCGGTGAAGACCTTTGGGCGGCTGGATGCGCTGGTGGTCAATCACGGGATCTGGCCTGCGGAGGATGCGCCGATTGAACGGATGACCGAGGAGCAGTGGCGGAACACGATGGCGGTGAATTTGGACTCGGTATTCGGGCTGGTGCAGGCTGCCGTGGGGCAGATGCAATTGCAGGGAGAGCTATCGACGGGTGGAGATAAGACACGGGGGCATATTGTATTGATCAGTTCCACGGCGGGGCAGCGGGGCGAGGCGATGCATGCGGACTACGCCGTGACCAAAGGGGCGCTGATCAGTCTGACAAAGAGCCTGTCGAGTGAATTGGCGCCGCGTGGAATCATGGTGAACTGCGTGGCTCCGGGGTGGGTTGCGACAGACATGTCGGCCGGGACTCTGGGAAATCCGGCGCTGGGCGCGGGAATCCGGGCTGGGATTCCAGTGGGGCGCGCGGCCACCACGAGGGAGATTGCAGGGCCGATACTTTTCTTGTGTACGCCGCTGGCAGGATTTATTTCGGGCGAGGTAGTGAATGTGAATGGGGGAGCGGTGCTTGTTGGATAGCTGCAGGCTTGATTCATGGCGCGTTTAGATCGAGCTTTCCCACCCATGGCGCAAGAGACAAGGCGCGCCATGGATGGGGCACCCGGCAGTCTTGGAGTGAAGCGAAAGGCAATGCAGATCCTTCGACTCGCTCTGCCCGCTCAGGATGACAGATTCATTGGAGGACGAATGCGGAAGGGATGGGCGGCGGTGCTGGCTTTGGTGGTGCTGGCGATGCCGCTGGTATCAAGAGGACAGGCCGCGGACGATGCCGGTGCAAAAAAGACGTCGCAGGCGGCAGATGATCCTGGAGCGAAGAATGCGGCAATGGCACGCGCGGCGTTGGACGCGATGGTGAAGGCAATGGGCGGCGATGCGTGGCTGAACGTGAAGAACGTGGTGCGCGAGGGGCACATCGCGGCTTTCTATCACGGCAATCCCGACCCGGGGACGACGCTGTTCTGGGACTTTCACCAGTGGCCGGATCACGATCGGTCAGAGTATACGAAGCATCGCGACGTGGTGCAGTTCTATGAGGGGCGCAAAGGGATCGAAGTGACGTATCGCGGCGCAAAGCCGTTGCCGCAGGATCAGGTGGATGACTTTATGCGCCGGCGCGACCACTCCATCGAGATGGCGGTGAAGGTGTGGTTGAGGGATCCGAATACGATCCTGGTGTACGAAGGTCAGCGCATGGCGGAGCGGCACATGGCAGACCAGGTAACGCTGATCTCGGCCGAGAATGAGTCGATCACGATCCAAATGGATGTGCAGACGCACCTGCCGCTGACCCGGAGCTTCCAGTGGCGCGACCCGGTGTACAAGGACAAGAACACGGATGTGGAGGAGTACGCCGACTATCACGATATCGATGGGCTGCCGACCGCGTTCTCAATCACGCGCGTGCACAATGACGAGATGTTCCGGCAGTTGTATATCGACAAGGTGCATTACAACCAGGATCTGCCGGCGGACTTCTGGGATATCGATGCGGTGGCGAAGAAGATCAAGAAGTAGGCCGCACGTCAATGCGGGATTTGACAGGAATGGGGCGGCTTGAGGCCGCCCCATGTTTTTGGTGAAACCAGCTCATTGAATTTGGACCGCAACCATGGCGCTGCCATAGATTGTGCCGACGCTTGCGGAAGGACCGCTGTTGGCGCAGATCAAATAAAGTGTAGCCGGCCCGGTTTCGGTTTCGTAGTATCCGTCGAGCGGCAGCGTGACCTGGCCGTTCGGTGGAACCGTTGCGTAAGAATCCGTGGCCCCGAATTGAGAGGTTCCATCCGCCAGCTGGGTGACGCATTCGACAGAAGCGGAGTGTTGGGTGTCAGTGTTGTAAATCGCAATCCGGCCAGTGAGGAGATAGACACCATAATTCGGCAACGCCAGCGGGAAAATCTGCTCCGACGTGTTAACGGGGAGAGATACAGCGCCTCCGATATTTGGTACCCACGAGATCGCCCCGCCTGCAGGACCTTGCGGGCCTGCGGGGCCTGTTGGTCCAGCGGGTCCGGGATTGCCTATTAGTCCCTGTGGCCCCGGTGCTCCTATCAGGCCTTGCGGTCCTGTCGGGCCAGTGGATCCGGTCGCGCCGGCGGCCGCCAGCAGGCTCCAACTTGGATTTTGGTCTGGGGTGGGTCCGGTCGGATTGGGTCCGTTCGGAACGATGGCAATGTAGGAGGATCCGTTGTAGGTGACGACGTTGTTGAGTGCGTAGGTTGCGTAGGCGTCAAAGGCGTTGAGAAAGCTGAAACCTAAGCCGTTCGTGCCGGCTGGGCCGGGCGCTCCGGGGGCGCCGGTGAGGCCGCGTGGTCCAGTCGGTCCTGCGGGCCCGGTGGGACCGACTTGACCTTGTGCACCGGTGGGACCGGCAGGACCGGCGAGGCCTTGCGGACCGATCGCTCCATACGACATGTCAAAGTCGACGCTGTTGCCGGAACTGTTGGTCACCATGAGGTTGAAAGTTCCGGGCGTGATGCCGCTTGGCAGCGTGGCAACAATTTGCGTGTTGGTGGAGGAAGTGACCGTGAGCGCGGCGCCGTTGAAAAGGACGGTCGGTTTGGCTTTTCCCGGAACAAAGTTTGATCCGGTAAGGGTGATCTGGTTGGTGACGTAATTGATGATGCCACTCTGCACTACCGGTGCGCTTGGAGCTGCAAGGGCGAGCAAGGGTGCGAACAGAAGCAGAACGGCGAGCGTGATCCTGCGCATGTAAGGGGCCTCCTCGGGCGGGGTGGACAGGGTTTGGCGGTATGCTTCTCCGCGCGTTGATTCACACGATGCCGAGCAGTGTGGTGGAAACATGGCGCGATCGCAATGACGAGAATCGATTGTTTTGGTGAATTTTCTGGCCCTTGCAAATTAATGGGTTGCGGTGATTCTTTCCACGCGGGCGCTCTTTCTTCACCTTCTTTACCTCGCGACTGAAGGCCTGTTCCGCGAGAGCAGAGACGAAGGCGCGCTTCGTTATAATCCTCGGGAAGCGCGAGGTTGGGTTTTGCGCGCTTTGTGGAGCCAGAGAATGACGTTCGACATCCAGGAGATCCTGGAATTTCTACCGCACCGCTATCCCTTCTTGCTGATCGACAGGATCACGGAATTCGAGCCGACAAAGCGGCTGGTGGCGATCAAGAATGTGACCATCAACGAGCCTTTTTTCCAGGGACATTTTCCGGGATACCCGATTATGCCGGGAGTGCTGGTGGTGGAGGCGATGGCGCAGGCGGGCGGCATCATCATGATGCATGAGATGGAAGATCGGCACTCGAAACTGGTGGTGTTTACGGGGATTGAGCGGGCGAAATTTCGCCGGCCGGTGACGCCAGGCGACCAATTGCGGATCGAAGTGGATGTGCTGTCGTTCCGGACGCGGGCGGGGAAGATCCATGGTCGCGCGATGGTAGATGGCAAACTGGCCTGCGAGGCGACGCTGATGTGCGCGGTGGTGACACGGGAGCGCGAACGGAAGGCGCATGGCGAGAGTCCGAATGAGGCTGCGGCGCCGGGGGCCGAGTGAACATCCATTCAAGCGCTGTGGTGGCCGAGGGAGCGGTGGTTCCCGACTCATGCGAGGTGGGGCCGTTTTCAACGATTGGCCCGGACGTGGTGCTGGGCGAGAATTGCCAGCTGATTTCGCATGTGGTCCTGGACGGGCGAACACTAATCGGGGCGCGGAATGTGTTTCATCCGTTCTGCGCAGTGGGTGTGGCGCCGCAGGATCTAAAGTATGGCGGCGAGTCCACACAGTGCGAAATTGGCGATGACAATACGATTCGGGAGAGTGTAACCATCAGCCGTGGCACCGTGAAGGGCGGCGGCATAACACGGGTTGGTTCGAAAAACCTGCTGATGACGGCGGTGCATATCGGGCACGACTGCATCGTGGGCAACGGATGCATCCTGGCCAATGCGGCGACCCTGGCAGGGCATGTGGTCATCGAGGACTTTGCGACGGTGGGTGCGTTCAGCCCGGTGCACCAGTTCTGCACGGTGGGGAAATACGCGTTCATCGGCGGCGGCACAATTGTCACCCAGGACGTGCTGCCGTTTTCGAAGACTTCGGCGCGGCGCGAAAACAAGGCATTCGGTGTGAACAGTATTGGGTTGGAGCGGCGGGGATTCAGCGCGGAACGGATCAAGGCGCTGCAGAAGGCCTTCCGGTTGTTGCTGGTGTCGAAGCTGAATACGACGCAGGCTCTGGAGAAGATTAGGGAACTTGAGGGCGAGGACGTGGCATTGCTGGTGAAGTTCATTGAGCGCAGCGAGCGCGGGGTCATCAAGTAGGTGTGATATCGATTCAGCGGGGGCACCGTGAAGAGGCGCTGGTTGAGTTTTTGTGCGTTGTCGGTTCTTGGAGTTGCATCATCGGCGTGGACTCAGGATGTCATTGCGGTGGATCAACAGGCTCTAAGCCAGCACGTTGACCATCGCGTTCCTCCGGTCTACCCTCCCATTGCCAAGGTAGCGCATATCCAAGGAACGGTCGTCTTCGACCTTCGCATCGGAGTGTCCGGCGAGATAGAGTCGATGAAGGTGAAAAGCGGGCCACCGATGTTGCTGCAGGCTGCAATCGATTGCCTGAGGCAATGGACTTTTCATCCTTTTGAAAAGGACGGGGCTCCAGTGAGCGCGACCGGGGAAATGCCGATTGTTTTCGTATTGAGCGATTATCACCCTGGGTCGGATGATGAGCAAATTGCGGACAGGTACTTCCCACTTTCTGACAAGTGCAGGCAAGCTGTGTTGACGGAGGGGGACCCTTCAGGTGCCGAATCAGTCTGCAACCAAGCTGCAGAGACCGCGGAGCAGTTTGGGCCAGAGGTCCGATTCATAGAGAAGCGCTCTGCGTTTGTGTATGCGGCTACAGCTTGCACGAACAATCGGGATCTCGCAAAGGCGTTGGCTTGGGCGGCCAAGGCGGTTGACGTGGTCAAGTTGGGTCACGACGATAATTCAGGAACCAGCGCCGCCTATTCGACCATAGGAACAATCGAGGGCATGATGGGGAACTTGGCGGCTGCCGATAGCGACCTTACGATTGCCGAGGATTATGGCCGCAAAGCTGTGGCGTGGGCAGAACAAGAAAAATTTGAACACGGGAGCTCTTATAAGCAGAGCTTAGTAAGGGATTTTCGGTTCCATGCCCAGGTACTTCAAGCCATGAGCCGGTCAAAGGAAGCGCAGGAGAAGTTGGACGAGGCGGCGAAGTATGAATAAAGTCTCGATCGGGCGCTTGAATGGGCATCCGATGACAATCGTGGCTTCAGAAGGAGTTCCCTCACGGGCTAAAGCCCGACCTTTCCCAAGGACGCTTTCGGCACGGCTAAAGCCGTGCCCCTTCGAAGCAGGTTACTTTTGATGAAGCTGGGGCTGATTGCCGGCAATGGGCGGTTTCCGTTTTTGCTGCTGGAGGCGGCGCGAGCGCAGGGGTTCGCCGTGACGGTGGCGGCGATTCGCGAGGAGACGGACCCGGAGATCAATCATCGCGCAGCGGCCGACGAGAAAATTACAGTTCACTGGCTATCGCTGGGCGAGCTTTCACGGCTCATCGAGATCTTTCACAAGGAAGATGTGAAGGCCGCGGTGATGGCGGGGCAGGTGAAGCACAAGCAAATCTTCAGTAGCATCCGGCCAGACTGGCGGCTGGCGAAGCTGCTGCTGAATCTGCGAACGCGGAATACGGATATGCTGCTGGGCGCGGTGGCGAAGGTGCTGGCGGATGAGGGCATCGAGCTGATGAGTTCTACGCAGTTTCTGGAGCCGCTACTGGCTGAGGAGGGTGCTTTGACCGAAGCTGTGGGTGGGCGGGCTCCGAGCGAGGACGAGCGGAAGAACATCGAATACGGGTTGGGCGTGGCGCGGGCGCTGGCGGGGTTCGATATCGGGCAGACGGTGGTGGTGGCGGCGCAGGCTTGTGTGGCTGTAGAGGCGATGGAGGGGACGGACGCAACGATCGAGCGCGCCGGCGTGTTGATGAAGTCGCTCGAAGACGAGGATGGATCTCCCGCATCGACGCTTGAACGAAGGCTGACCGTGGTGAAGGTGGCCAAGCCGAACCAGGATATGCGTTTCGATGTGCCGGTGATCGGAATGAAGACGATTGAGACGATGGTGCAGGCGGGTGCGAGTTGTTTGTCAGTTGAAGCAGGCCGGACGCTGCTGTTCGATCGCGAGGCGCTGCTGAAGCGTGCAGCGGAGGCGGGGATTGCGGTGGTTGGAAAAAGCAGGGATTAGGGAACAAGGAATCGGAATCCTACCGACTCGGGAGTAGGGAGTAACGTCTCCGGAGCCTGACGGCGGACCTTTTGATGACAATTCATCTGAGGGTCTGGAACTATACTGACGGGCAGCGGGGCGTCCTCAGTTCTTCCCGCTACGTCTGAATGAAATGCCGGTGTGTTGGCCCGGATTTCGACATACATCCCCGTAATTATGAACAGGAGGTTACAGATGAAGAAGACGATTCTGATTGGGTTTGCCGCGGCGGTTGCGCTGTCGGTTTCTCTGGTAACGGTGCGGGCGGCGGATGAACCGATGCCCTCCGTTGGGCAGATGGCTCCCACATTTACTCTGCCGTCGCAGGATGGGAACCAGGTTTCGCTTGATAGTTTCCGCGGCAAGTGGGTGGTACTGTACTTCTACCCGAAAGACATGACCCAGGGCTGCACGATTGAAGCGCACAATTTCCAGCGCGACCAAGCGAAGTACGACGCCCTGAATGCCGCCATTGTTGGTGTGAGCGTGGATACGCCTGACAGTCACAAGCAGTTCTGCACCAAGGAAGGGTTGACGTTCAAGCTGCTTGCCGATCCTGCACATAAGGTTGTGGATGAGTACGGGTCATTGGGGCACTTCGGCGAGATGACGATTGCGATGCGGAATACGTTCCTGATCGATCCGAAGGGAAAGATCGTGAAGGTCTGGACGAAAGTGAATCCGCAGGTGCACTCGGAAGAGGTGCTGGCGGCGATTGCGGAGGCACAAAAAGGCTAGCTGTTAGCTCTTAATCATCCCAGGTCTCAAAATCGAGATCTCCACCCCCATCGACGAAGACCTGTCGACGGGGGCCCCGAGACCTGGGGCACCCAGCAGCGCATCGGAGCGAGGGATCCATGACGGAAGTGGCACAGGCGTTTCGCTCGGGTCTGGATGACGTTCATCGGGAGTTGATGTCGGTGCCGGCGGCGCTGGCGGATGTGCCGTGGCGCGAAGGCGGGTGGACGCGAAAGCAGATTGTGGGCCACCTGCTCGACTCGGCTACGAATAACCGGCAGCGGTTTGTGCGGGCGACGAGCGATGGCTGGTTCAACGGGCCGAATTATGCGCAGGATGCATGGGTCGCGGCGCATGGCTACGCCGAGCAGACGTGGGGCACGCTTCTGGGGTGGTGGGAGGCGGAGCACGAGATCCTGATGTCGGTTGTGGATCGAATTCCGGATGCAAGACTCGAGGCACCCTGCGTGATGGACGCGGATGCGCCGGTTACGTTGCGGTATCTGATCGAGGATTATGTGACGCACCAGAGATGGCATTTGAAGCAGCTTTTAGCTGTTAGCTCTTAGCTTGTAGCTGCCGCATGCGATATCGAGGGTCAATGGGCAACCGGTTGCGAGCCAAGTCGGCTCCCTTGCTATTCCTGATGCTTCTCTGTGTCGCCGGATGCGGGGGTACCTGGGTTGACGATCCGGGGAACTTCAAACGCGTGTTTGGCTTTAATCTGCCGGATGATGTCAGGGTGCTTCACAGCTACTACTGGAAATCCCCTCATTGGACGACCGAGTATAGCTACTTCATTGCAGTACAGCCATCATCAAAATTCGTATCCGGGCTGACGGCAAACGAACTCATGACCGTCGTTAATCCCGACCCCAGGCTGCTGGAATCTTGCGGGACTCGTCCTCCGTGGTTTCTGCCCAAGCCTATGGGATTCTACGAGGCATGGTTTCCGAAGACCCAGATGGGTTATCGAGTTTTCCGCGATAAAGCCGATGGAACTTTATTCGTCTGTGATAAACAATTGTGAGATTTCCTCGTTGCCATCGCAGACTGCAGACGCAAAAATGCCCGGCGGGAATGCCGGGCATTTTTGCTTGCCTTTGAAGATTGCGGTTGCCTGGTTACTTCTTCTTTGCAGTCTTCTTGGTTGCTTTCTTGACTGCCTTCTTAGCGGCCTTCTTGGCAGGCGCTTTCTTCTTTGCTGCCTTCTTGGCGGGAGCCTTTTTTGCTGCTTTTTTAACTGCCAACTTTTTACCTCTTTTTGTGGTTTTGCCGGCGCGCTTTGGAGCCGCGGACTTTTTCGCGGCCTTTCCGCCCTTGGCGCCAGCGGTTTTTTTGGCGGACTTCTTTGCGGCCTTTTTGGCCGGAGCTTTTTTTGCAGCCTTCTTGGCCACTTTCTTAGCTGCCTTCTTAGCCGGGGCTTTCTTCGCCGCGGCTGGGGCGACAGCTTTTTTGGCAGGGGCTTTCTTGGCGGCCTTATTGGAGGCCGGGTTTGGTACTGGAACCGCTTCCACGATAATCACGCCCTCTTCGACAACAATGTCGTCGTCGTCGGAGGAGGTGAGCACGCTTGAGGTTTCAACCTCGTCGTCCTCTTCCAGTTCATCGTGATCGGCGCTCAACTCTGCCGGCTCCAAATCAGGATTACCGTCATTCATTGCGTACATCTTGATCACTTCGTCCATCCGATTGCCTCCAGCGGATTGCCGCTGTCCCTGTAGAGTTCTGCATCTCTGCTGTGCGGAAAAATCATCTCCGCATGCGGAGTCATTCTAACAACAACCATGATTGAAAAGCTATCAAAAGACGTGAAGAGAAATGAGCTGGTGATTATTTCTGTGCGGGCGAGGATGAATTCGAATGCGAGCTATGCTTCGCGGAACCCGCGCTGTGCTTGCCTTTCGACGATGCGGGCTTGGCGGAGTGAGTCGTGTGGATCGCATGGGACGAGGATGTCTTCGAGTGAGAGGCGTGAGAACCGGACGAGGCTTCGGCGGCGGGGGCAGAGGCGCTGGCCACTTCGCGAGTGCCGCTGATCCTGCCCTTTGCGTGGCGACCGTGGCTGCTGCTGGTGCGGACCAGGGTGGGTTCGGCAACGTGAAGGCGGCGGCCGGCGTCGATCTTGATGCCGGTGGCCGGAAGTTTGTTCCAGCGGCGGAGTTGGGTGAGGGAGACGCCGAATCTGTCGGCGACGGAAATCAGGGTGTCGCCGCGGCGGGTGGTGTAGTAGACGGTGTGCGCCGATGGGGCCGCAGATGGAGCGACGGGTACGACGAGCGCCTCGACGCCGTCGAGCTTGCCGCTCTGATCCAGTTGATTCGCTTCAGCGAGCGCGGGAATCGAGACGCTGTAGGTGTGGGCTACGGAAGCGAGAGTGTCTTCAGGAGTGACCTTATGGAAGCGCCATGAGCTGCGCTTGCTTTCGGGGATTGCGGCAATCTTGTCCTGGAAAAGAGCGGCGGTGCCAGCGGGAAGGTGTAGATCGAACGCAGTGTCGGGAGGAGTGACGAAACGCAGCAGGCTGGGATTCAGAGCGATGAGCTCGTCGACGGGAGCGCCGACAATGTCGGAGACCAGACGCAGGTCTGCGGAGTAGTTGATGGTCACTGTATCGGTGAGAACAGGTGGGTCGAGGGTGATCTCGTCGAAACCATACTGAGTGGGGTGATTGGCGATGATGATGGCGGCGAGGATCTCGGGAACGTAGTTCTTCGTCTCGCCGGGGAGGTTGTTGCGCTTATAGAGTTCCCAGAAGTCGGCGTAGCCCGTCTTCTCAACCGCGCGCTGGATGTTGCCGGTGCCCCAGTCGTAGCCGGCCATGGAGAGATACCAGTCGCCGAGCTCCGAGTAAATGTACTTCATATAGCGGGCGTAGGCTCGGGTGGACTTTTCCGGATCGAAGCGCTCATCGATGTAGCTGTTGCGGGTAAGGCCGTAGTTGCCATAGGGCATAAACTGCCACATGCCGCCGGCGCGGGACCGGGCGTTGATGGCACGGGGCTGAAAACCGGACTCCGCGACGGCGAGATAGATAAGGTCCTGGGGAACGCCTTCTTCGCTCATGACACGTTGAATCATTGCCCGGTAGCGGCCGGCGCGCTGGAACGAATGAAGCAGGGTGTTGTGGCCCTTGGTTGTATTGGCGAAGAAGTTGATGTAGGACGCGACGTAGTCGTTGACAACGAGGGGCAGGTCGGACTTGGTGGTGGCGAGATCGGCGTTGGCCTTGGCCACAATGTTGGGATCGACGACAAAGGTGACGTCGCTCGCAGCTTCGGCGGGGGTGTCTTCCGTCTTGGGGGTGAAGCCGTTGCCTTGCTTCAGGGCATCCATCTCGAGGCCGTTGATCTGGTCGACGATGCGGTCGAACTCCTCCTGCAGCGCCGGGGTGGATTTGATGTCGATGCCGCTGGAGAGCATGAGATCGACGGCATTGTCGAAGTTGGATTTGGCCTCAGGCAGGTTGCCGCGCTTGTAGGCTGCATCGCCGAGCGCATAGGCTTTCTCGACCTGCTGGATGAGCGACTCGACGCGTTGTTGCGACGTACTTGGCTGAAGAGGCGGCGTTGCCGCGGGGGCGGCCTGCTGCGGCGCCGCGGGCGCGGACACAGCGGGAGCAAGCGCATGCGAAGCCGGAGTTGCCGAGGCAGCGGGTTTTACGGGGTCGCATCCTGAGAGCGAGACGGCCAGTGTGATGACCAGCGCGGCGCATCCGAGACTACTTAAGCGATTCAAAATCATGCGCAATCGTTGATGCTGTGACAAGGCTCGACCCGGTCTCATAAACCGCCGGTCCGGGGTCACGAATTTACTGAGATCCACGTTGTTGGCGGATTTCACAGCCGGCGGAATGAGCATCGATTTGACGATGAGACGGTTATACCCCAAAGCGCGGAAGTCACTATGCCGATGATAAGCTATGACCTAGAGACATCGCTGACTTTAGTACCGGCCCCGCAGTGATTACCTGCCCCTGATGGACGTAAAATACCTCCGCAATTTCGCAATCATTGCCCATATCGACCATGGGAAGTCGACACTTAGCGACCGCCTGCTTGAATTGACGGGCTCGGTGACCGGTCGTGAGATGCAGGCGCAGATTCTGGACGCGATGGATCTTGAGCGCGAGCGAGGGATCACCATCAAAGCTCATGCGGTGCGCATGATGTACAAGGCGCGCGACGGGCAGACGTACCAACTGAATCTTATCGACACGCCAGGGCACGTGGACTTCAGCTACGAGGTTTCGCGCTCGCTGGCATCGTGCGAAGGCGCGCTGCTGGTGGTGGATGCGACCCAGGGCGTGGAGGCGCAGACGCTGGCGAATGCCTACCTGGCGATCAATCACGGGCTGGACATTATTCCGGTGATCAACAAGATCGATCTGCCCTCGGCCGACATAGTTCGGACGCAGGAGGCGATCGAAATGGCTGTCGGCCTCGATGCAACCGACGCGATTCCCGTAAGCGCAAAGACGGGACAGGGCGTGGATGAAGTCCTGGAGGCGATTGTGCACAGGCTGCCTCCGCCGACCGGCGATCCGGACGCGCCGCTGCAGGCGCTGATTTTTGATTCGTGGTTCGACGCATATCGCGGCGTAATCGTGCTGGTTCGCGTGATGCAGGGGACGATGCGCAAGGGGCAGCGGATCCGGCTGATGTCGAACGGGAAATCGTTCGAGGTTGAGTCGATGGGCGTGCTGATGCCGAAGCCGGTGGAGATTGCACAGCTTTCGGCGGGCGAGGTGGGATTTTTCGCGGCCACGATCAAGACGGTAAGTGATACGCGTATCGGCGATACGGTTACGGAAGAAAATCGACCCGCGGTAGAGCAGTTGCCGGGATTCGAAGACATCAAGCCGATGGTATTCGCGGGACTCTACACCGTTGACTCGCACGAGCACACGCTGTTGCGCGATGCTCTAGAAAAATTGCGGCTGAATGATTCGTCGTTCTTCTTCGAGCCGGAGAGTTCGGCGGCGCTGGGGTTTGGTTTCCGCTGTGGGTTCCTGGGGCTGTTGCACATGGAAATCATCCAGGAGCGGCTGGAGCGCGAGTACGAACTCGAACTGATTACGACCGCACCGGGCGTTCGATATCACATCGCGATGACGGACGGGTCAGTGCTGGAAGTGGACAATCCCTCACGCTGGCCGGAGCCGACCAACATCGATGCGATTCGAGAGCCGGTGATCACGGCGAAGATCCTGACGAACGAGGAGTACGTTGGCGGAATATTCAAGCTGGTGGAGGAGAAGCGCGGTAAGCAGATGAACTTCGAGTATGTAACGCCGACGCGCGTGCTGCTGACGTACGAATTGCCGCTAAATGAGATTGTGCTGGATTTCTACGATCGGCTGAAGTCGATCTCGCGAGGGTATGCTTCGCTCGACTATTCGTTGGCGGGCGAGTGGGAATCGCCGATGGTGAAGCTGGATATTCTGGTTTCAGGCGAGCCTGTGGATGCGTTGTCGATCATTGTGCATCGGGACTTTGCCTATGAGCGTGGCAAGGCGTTGGTTTCGAAGATGCGGGAGCTGATTCCTCGGCAGCAGTTCGAGGTGGCGATCCAGGCGGCGATCGGGGCCAAGGTGGTGGCGCGGGAGACGGTGAGCCCTCTGCGAAAGAACGTCCTCGCCAAGTGTTATGGCGGTGACATCTCGCGAAAACGCAAGTTACTGGAAAAACAGAAGGAAGGCAAAAAGCGGATGAAACGGATCGGGAAAGTGGATATACCGCAAGAGGCTTTTCTGGCGGTGCTGCGAGTGGGCGAAGACCAGCAGAAGTAACTCTCAAATGGTGACTTGGCTCACGTAGCAGTCATCAACCATTCATGGGGAATTGTGGAAAGCTCATTGCTACGCAAGGGTAGCGTCTGCGCGCGGGTCGATCCGAGGCATGGTTTGTGCAGGTTGCGCTTCTGATAGATAAATAAAGGACTTTCTAGGTTTATCAGAGCACCTGGAAATTGACAAGTGGGAAAACACGGAATTTTGTGTGGATCGCGCAGCTCGATATCCACATTTTTTTCCACAGGCCGGCTGAGAGAATTTCATCCGCGGAAGCGTGGCCTGCGATTCACTTAAATTCGAATTAAAACGCATCGAGAAAGGCCCCGAAATTCGGGGCCTTTCCTTGATAGCTCCAGTGGATTTTCAAGCTCTAAGCAGCGCCCTGGTAAATCGCGCCACAAATTCGCCCAATCTCAGGTCCCCGGGACTACTGGGGAGTCGTGGGCCGCGGGGCCGCTGGCCGGGGTGCGGATGGCACGGGCGCTGCTCCTGCAGCGGGCGCCGTCGGGGCCGGCACACCTGACTTCACGTTATAGGCGTCAATGATGGCCTTGGTAATGTTGGTGGAATCGGCGGCATAGAGTACGGGGTTCTGTTGCTGCGAGAAGTCAAGGACCAGGGTGTACCCGTGCTGCTTTACGTAGTCATTTAGGACATCGTAGACCTTGGAAGCGAGCGAGCCGTAGAGCTCCTGCATCTCGCCCTGCATATCGTTCTGGGCATCTTCGGCGGAGCGATCGAGCTGCTTCTTTTTATCGTCGATGGTTTTGGCACGCGCCGCGCGTTCAGCGTCGCTGAGCTTGTCGCCCTGAGCCTGGAGTTGCTTGGTCAGGTTGTCGATTTCATCATTCAAAGCCTTGAGCTGCGCCTGCTTGGGCTGGTACTTGCGCTGCAGGTCTGCGAAGCTGCGCTGTCCCTCGTTGGTCTGCGCGACGGCTACCTGAAATGCGATGACCGCGATTTTGGCTGGACCGGCGGGGACTGCGGTGCCAGAAGCAGCGGCATCGGGAGCGGACGGTGTTTGAGCGGCGGCGGTAAGGACAAGGCTTGAGGCCAGCGTGAAAACTAGTGCAACAGAGTGCTTCATTCGACTTGAAAACTCCTTAGGAATTCCTGGGGTTGCCGCGCATTCAAACTTGAAGATGAACCGACACCTTCGCTGCGCGCACCTTCTGAGAAACCTCTCGACGAATTTCCTCGAGGGACTTCCATTAGACGGAAGTAGAGACGAGAAAAGTAGCGGACGGAAACGTCAGCAGGAACTAGATGGATTATAGGGGGGCGGGGTGGGGGGGTCAAACTGCAGGGACCACTAGGCACTAGGGGCTGGGGACTAGGACGGTTCGGCGTAAAAGGCCTCGCGGGTTGGCGAGGCCTTTTTGAAAGTGGCATTGAGCTTAGTGAGTGGTGGTTGGCTTGGGAGCCGTGGGGCTCTTAGAGGGAGCCGCTCCGCTGGTTCCAGGTGCGGCGGCTGCCCGCGGCGGTGCCGGAATGCCGGACTTGACGTTGTAGGCCTCAACGACAGGCTTGGAAATGTCAACGGAGGGGTTGTTGTAAATCACTACAGGAAGCTGCTGGTTGCCGTTATCGAGTACAACAGTGAAACCATGCTCGACTGCATAGGCATCCAGGGTTTCGGCAAACTTTCCGGCGACGGCAGCAAAGGTCTGTTGCATGTCCTGCTGGAAGTCAGTTTGCGCATCTTCGCCGGTGCGTTTCAGTTCCTTTTGCTTGTCGTCGAGGAGCTTGGCCTTGGAGGCGCGCTCAGCATCGTTCAAGGTCGCGGACTGGGCCTGGAGGTCCTTCTGCAGGCCGGCGATCTCATCGGTGAGGGTCTTGATCTGCTGGCGCTTTGGATCATACTTTTTCTGGAGGTCGGCGAAGCGGCGCTGGAAGTCGTTGGTTTGTGCGACGGCTTCCTGGAAGCTGATTACGGCGATCTTGGGTGGTCCGGCAGGTACGGCCGGCGCGCTCGGTGCAGCGGCGGAGACGGCGGGCGATTGTGCGGCGGCATTCAGCGCGAGGCAAGAGGCCAGCGCGGCTACGGTCACGAGAGTGTATTTCATGTAAATCCAATACTCCTTGAGATCCCTGGAAGGCAGCCCTGCGGCTTTGCGGCGCAATGACGAGCCTGTGCCTCCTGAGCTACCTTCGGTCCTTTTCGATGGGGAGCTCCGCGATAGTTGAGGCAGAGGCAAAAAGACGCGGATCGGAGACGTCAGCAGGAACTAGCAACGATTATATGAGCGGCGAAGAGGAGGGTCAAACAGCAGAGAATGGGGGAGTAGGGATTAGGGAACAGGGAGTAAGAAGCTGAAGGGCCGCATAGAGAGCGGCCCTTGTAATTTGCAGGTTGCGGATATGGATTAGAAGGTGGTGGAAACGCTGAGGCGGAAGGTCTTGCGCGGCTCTCGGAAGAGATTCTGCGCTCCGTAGGCCTGGATGGTCTGCTGGTAGGTGTAGTCGCCCGCGCCGCCCGGCGGGAACATATCGCGGGTAATTAGTTCTGCTGTGCAGCTCTGTACCTTGGCCCCAAGGGCCACGTCGTCGCAATAAGGCCGTTCGTACAGACGGAGCGGGTTGTATGCGTAGTAGAGGCGGAACGGCGCGTTGATGATCGGCATGATGATGGAGAACTCGCCGCCCACCGACATGCGCGGCACGACGTTGGTACCGAGGACAGGGCGGATATCGCGTTGGAATCCGACCTGCGAACCGGGGATGCCGCCCTGACAGGAGCCGTTGTTATAAACCGGGCAGCCGTAGAGCGGAGCGGTAAGGGATGCGAAGCCCTCCGGACTCTGCTTGAGCTGGCCGTGGTTGGTGATGACATCCATGCCGAAATCATCGAACAATGAGAACATCGCGGAGCCAACGATAGGAATGCGGTACTCCAGGTTGCTGATGAAGTTCGTGTCGCCTCCGATGGAGACGATGCCGTACACCGGAATTGGAACCGCGATGCACTGGTTCAATTGCGGATTGTTGGGGTCGCGCGGCACACACGAGTTATCGGGATTGGTAAGCTGTACGGTTTGGCGCGTGGGCACGTAGCCATAGGGTGTCGCACTGCGAACGTCGAAGCCGCGCAATTCCGCGTCGCCGCCGGCATAGAAGCGGTTGTTCGGGGGAGCCACATCGCCGCCGTAACCCTGGATATAGCCGAGCTGAGACTTGAAGGCGAGGACGTTGTGTCCGTTGGGATTGAACGTGAGGTAGTGCATGGAGCGGTAGGTCTTGAAAGCAACCAGGGGCGAGTAATAGCGTACGTTGCCCCAGATACCCGCTGCCTGTATGGCAGCAGTGAATTCTTTGCCCGTGCGCGGCCGTACCGGATTATTAACGGTGTTGTAGGTATAGGTAAAGGAAACCTGGCTGGTGACGATGCCTTGCAGGGCATTCGACCCCTGGATGCCGGACCGGAAGCTGATGGTCTGGAAGTAAGTCTGCGAAGCCGTGCTGAACGCGGTGATGTTGGAGCGAGAAAGCGAGTAGGTGAAGCCCACGCGCTGGAAGGCGTGGCGACGCAGCGGGTAGCTCAGCGAGAAGTTCAACCCGGTGGAGGCCTGATTGTAGTTCTGCGTAAGCGACTGCTGCGCGGAACTCAGGTTGAGGGCCGCACCCGTAGTTGTCTGGTAGGACTTGGCCGCGTTGAAGTCAGACTTGTTGTTGTAAATCTGAAAGCCGACGTTGAGCGGGCGATTGTGGACATAGGGCTGTGAGAAGCCGAAGAGGAACTGGCGGCTCACGTTGCCGATGTTGCCTTGAACGCTGAGGGTTTCGCCCAGGCCAAGAAAGTTGTTGGTCTGGTAGTTGACGCCGAGGAACGCGCCGGAGAGTCCGCTGACGCCACCGTTCAGGCCGATGGAGTTCTTGCCTTTCTCTTTGACCTTGAGGAGCAGGTCGACGGTGCCGGCTTCTGCGTTCTGGTGCGCCTCGGAGTCTTGATCGACCTTGAGGGGTTCGAAGTATTCAAGCTGATTAAGGCGCAGCAGGCTGTACTCCCAGAGCTGGGAATTGTAGACCTGGCCTTCGTCGAGGAGCAGTTCGCGGCGGATGACGCGGTCGCGAGTTATGTTGTTTCCTTCAAACTCGATGCGCGAGACGTAGAATTGCTTACCTTCGTCGATGTCGACCTGCAGCGAGACGGTCTTCTTCTGTTCGTCGTAGATGGGCTTGGGGATGGCGCCGAAGTTGATGTAGCCAAGCTGGCCGTACGCCTTCTTCAGGTTTTCGAGACCCTTGCCGACGAGAGTCGCGTTGAACCAATCCCCGTCCTTGAGCGCGAAGGTGGAGCGGAGCGCTTTGACGTTAGTGATGTGGACGTTGCCGGTGAAGGTGATGGAACCGAGCCTGTAGCGCGCACCCTCTTCGACGGGCATCAGGATGTCGATGCGCTTGCCCCGGTTGGGCCGGAAGGTAAGTAAGTTCAGGCCGCCTTCGTCGCGAATCTGGGTGCGGGGGGTTTCGATAGCGGCGTTGGCATAGCCCTTGTCGCGATAGGCAAAACGAACACGCTCAGTATCTTCATCGAGCTTGGAGGCGTCGAAGGTGCGGGCGAACAGGTTCTCCAAGATCAGCGAATAGGGGATGCCAACAGGTTTCAGATTCTTCATCGAGCGGCGCAGGTAAAGGGCGCTCAGGTGCTGGTTGCCGGTGAACTTGATCTCTCCAACTTTGACTGTCGGGCCTTCTTTGATGTTGAAGTTGATCTGCACCGAGGCGGGGGGGATCATCTTGACGTCAGCCTTGATGGTGGCGAACTGGTGTCCGTGCTCGGAGAGGAGTTCCGCGAGTACCGATTTGGCGCGCATCACCTTGGTGGGATCGTACTGGCCTTCCACCGAGAGGCCGACCTTTTCCTTCTTGAAGCGGTCGAGAATGTCGGAGGTCGAGACGGAGCTGTTGCCCTTGTAATTGATTTCGCGGATGGTTGGCCGTTCCGTGACGAAGACGTTGAGGATGATTCCTTTCTCAGTATCTTCGCGTTCGATGCGCAGGTTCTCGAAGTAGCTGGTGTTCCAGAGGGAGTTGAAGTCGCGCTCGATCGAGACCGGATCGTAGGTATCGCCGGGATGTGTGAACATGCGGGCGAGGATGGTTTCCTTGGGAATACGGCGGTTGCCGATGACACGGATCGAATCAATGGTCTGCGGTTGCTGGGCGAGCGCTGCGCCAGCTGAGAAGCAAAGCAGGAACAGGAGAACAAGCCGGGAAATAATGGCAAAAATCCGCGAATTGCGGGAGATGACGTCGTGCTTGATCTTCACCGGGCTGGAGCCCTGCGCCGAGCACAAGTTCTGGTGCGGTCCAAGGTAAGGCTTCACGGGAAGAATATGCACACCCTCACTGCTTAAGTTCTGTTACAGCCTTTAGGAAAGATTGATTTTATCATCTCGAAGACGGTGTCTTCTGAGCGCAACGACCTCACCGGAACCACGGATGAAGCGCTCGGCTCGGAAACCGAAATCTTCCCTAATTTTCCTACCGCGCCTATCAGTACCCCAAGGACGAAAACCTGTCCGCGGGGGCTCCGCCTATCGCGTCATTCGGGACACCGGGCACTTCGCCTAACGAGTGACAGAACATGGATGGATGAAAACAGATCTACCATCGAATGCTGAATCTGGTCGCCAACCGCCTGCTCATTTGAGTCCTAGATCAGTTTACCGGACCGAAATGGGCGCGGCTGCCAGCGACGCCCCACGGACTGAACCTGTCCGCGGGGATTCCTTGCCCCGAATGACTGGATATGAGCGAATGCACGATCCTTAGACGCACGTGCGGGCAACATGACATCCTCAAAGCGAAGAGGATTGAGGAGAAAAATGGGAGAAACATCGGAGACCGTCTACGGTTTTTCGGCGGAGACGCTGAACGGGCGCGCTACGAGCCTGTCGGATTTCAAGGGGAAGGTACTGCTGATTGTGAATACAGCCAGCCAATGCGGATTCACGCCCCAGTACGCCGGGCTGGAGTCGCTTTACAGGACATATAAGGAGCGTGGGTTGGAAGTGCTTGGCTTTCCCTGCAACCAGTTTGGCGCACAGGAACCTGGGACAGCTGCGGACATCGGTGCGTTTTGTGAGAAGAATTACGGCGTGAGCTTTCCCATGTTTGCCAAGATCGATGTGAATGGCGAGAAGGCGCATCCGCTGTATCGGTTCCTGAAAAAGGAAAAGCCGGGCCTGCTGGGGCCGCTGGGCGGAGGCGCGATCAAGTGGAACTTCACCAAGTTCCTGGTCGATAGCAGCGGAAGAGTGGTGGATCGGTTTGCGTCGACTACCAAACCGGAGAGCCTGGCAAAGGACATTGAGAAACTGCTCAAGAGCCAGTAGACGGGGAGACGATGCGCAAGAACCTTCCGATAATTCTGATACGCGTGATTGTGGGCGTGGTGTTTCTAACCGAGGGAATTCTGAAGTTTGTGTATCCCGGCGAATTGGGGTGGGGACGATTTGCGCACATCGGGCTGCCATTGCCGCATGTGCTTGCGCCGTTTGTGGGAGCGGTGGAGGTTGCAGCCGGCGGGGCGCTGATTCTGAATCTCTATGCCGGCGATGCGGCACTTCTGCTGCTGATTGTGATTCTGACGGCGATCTTTACGACCAAGGCGCCGATTCTGCTAGGGCATCCTTTGGGGCGGTTTGGGCCGCCCAAGCTGGATCATTACGGGCTGTTGAGTTTCATTCACGAGGCGCGCACGGACCTGTGTATGCTCTTCGGGCTGGTGGCTATTTTGCTGGACAGCAGGATGAGTCTCCGCCTAAAGGGACGATAGCGACCGAATCTGAAAACGGTCGAGCATGCACCAACGTGCGAAGTCTGAGCGATCACTCGTCGAAGCGATACGCGCTGATCCTCGCGCCCATCGGCTCATCGCTGAAGATGCACTTGCCCGCGGCTTCGCCTCCTGCACCAGCGGCAACCATCAAAGGAATCAGATGCTCTTCGCGCGGATGGGCGTATGCCGCGTGGGGGGCGTAGCGCCACTTGGAGAGCAGGGCGTCGCGCTTCGGAGCCGGAGATTCGACCGCGCTGGTTAGCCATGCATCGAAGGCACGGGCGCGTTCGGGTGTCTCAGGCCGGAAGTATCCGCGAAGATTGTGGAAACTCATGCCGCTGGCGATGATGAGCACGCCATCATCGCGGAGGGGAGCCAGGGCGCGGCCGGCTGCAATATGCATCTCCGGGTCGAGTGATTGGTCGAGCGACAACGTCGCGACGGGAATTTCGGCCTGCGGAAACGCAACCTTGAGGGGAACGAAAATGCCGTGATCGTAGCCGCGATTCGAGTCGGTGGCGGAAGGGAGGCCGGCTTTGCGCAACAGATCGGCAACTCGCGCCGCGAGTGCTGGATCGCCCGGTGCTGGCCAAGTGAGCTGGTAGGTCTGAGCTGGGAAGCCGGAGTAATCGTAGATGAGTTTTGGTGCTGATGCGGTGCTTGCGGTGAAGGCCGGCTCTTCCCAGTGACCGCTGATGACGAGCAGTGCCTTGGGCTGCGCGGGAAGCGAGGCAGCAATCGACTCGAGGAAGCGCTGAGTGGCGTACCAGGTGTCGGCTGGCCCCCATGTCCAGTCCATGAAAAAGCAGGGGCCTCCGCCGTGCGGAAGGAAGATCGCTGGCTGACGATGGGGATGAGCGGACATGGGCACTGCCTCCGACACTCGCGGCCGAGCCTGCAAGCCGAAAGATATCTGTTTGAACAACTATTGGATGAATGGGGAGGCGGCGGGGATTCAGGAAACGGTTTGGACATTTGCTGCGGGAGGTGAAGAGCATGTCCAGGAACGTGGCAGGTGGGCGAGTTGGGTGTTCGGGTAGCGATTATTGATGGGCGATTTGCGAGAGCATGCTGATACGGAAGCATGCCAGCTGGAGGATGGCGAAAAGGACAAAAAGCGCCGAGCCGCGCCAGATCCAGCGCAGGTGCTAAAGGCACAGAACGAGTCCGATGGCGCTGGCGATACCGATGACCAGGGTCATTGCGATCTCGATAGCGGAGAAGTGACCGGAGATGGCGTGAGCCCATCCTAGTAGGAACAGCCAGATTAAGGTCATTACGAAAAGCCAGAAAAGAAAACATGGCAGAGCACACCAGCGGGCGAATTCCCGGCGATTAAACCCCGCGACAATGGGAACCCAGAGGGGAAGGGTTTGCACCTCGTGGCGCAGCGAACCGTGACTCACTGCGCCAACGACGTAGAGTGCGACCAGAACGATGAGGCTGCACCAGCCGATTGTCTTGAGATTTCGCGTCATGGCGAGATTCAGCCTTTACTGGACTGGAGAGGCCAGAAAGTAGACATAGATGAGCATGGCGGCGCCGACGAAGGCCGGGACCAGCCCGACGAGGAATGGGGCGCCGCGGTCGTGGCCTGCCACGAGGGATATGGAGATGATCATGGCGATGCCGACGCCGAGAGTGATAATGCCGCCGATCTTCAGGCCTTCGATTTTTCTGATTTGCTCTTGGCGGCTTTCTTGGCGGAGCAACTCGACGGCCGCCTTGGCACTGTCAGTAGACGATTCGGCGAGCCGACGAAACATCTCGGCCTTGTAGAAGGCTTCGCGCTCCTTGCGACGGCTTTCGATCCAGGTGACGGTTGGGATGAAGATGCCGAAGAGCGCTACGGCGCCGACGGAAAGGAAGAGCCAGAGACCGTAGTTGGAGAAGACTGCTGTTTCCGGTCCTGCAATTAACTGAAGTACGAGGTGCGTCATAGAATCCTCCTGGCTGGTCGAAGCCGCCTTGTTTTCATTCGTACCGTGGGACAGGGAGCGATGGCGGACGGTTGCAATTTGTTTCGGAGAATTGGGGCGCGCCAGCCAGCAGCGAAACTCCGGTAGAAAATGCAACCGGGTGAGGCGGAGTGGTGTCCCACAGCGCAGAGAGTGGCGGAATTGATTCGCACTGCCGAGAACGCGATCACGGGACGAGGCGGCGAGGCCGATCTGGCCGACGTGGAGCGCGTGCTGGGCGGAGACGCGAATGCATTTGAAGGAATCGTTCGGCGATGGCAGGGGCCGCTGGTGAATATGGCGTGGCGGTATTGCCGCGATCGTGGGCGCGCGGAGGAGATGGCACAGGAGGCGCTGGTGCGCGCATGGCGCGGACTGGCGCAGTGGCGACGCGAGGGAAGCTTTTCGACTTGGCTGTTTGCCCTGGCGGCCAATGTGTTTCGCTCGGAGTTGAAACGATTTCCTACCCTGGATGTGCGGATTGAGGATGCGCCGGAGCCGTCGCGTGCGGCGATGCAGGAAAGCGGGCTGGCGATGCGGCAGAGCGCGGATGCCGTGCGCAGAGCGGTGCTGGCGTTGCCAGTGCGCTATCGCGAGCCGGTGGTGCTGTTTTATTTTCACGAGATGGATGTGGGCGCGGCCGCACGTACCATGGGAATGCCGGAGGGAACGGTGAAGGCAAGGCTGGCGAGAGCTCGGGCGCAGCTGAAGAGAAGGTTTCCGCATCTCGAGGATGAGCAGGCGGCGATGGGATTGGCAGAGAAGGAGGCGTGACGATGGAGCCGACAAAAAAGCTGGAGAACCTCGATCGGATTCTGAGAGCGGAAGAGGATTTGGCCCCTTCGTCGGGTTTTGTTTCCGCGGTGATGGAACGCGTGCGGGAAGAGGCCGCGGCGCCGAAGCCGATTCCGTTTCCGTGGAAGCGTGTGGTGCCGGGTGCCGTGGTTGCCGTCGGTGGAGTGGTGTGGATTGGCGTTCAAGTCGCCCGGCAGGGGCTGACACGGATGCCGGATCTGGGTTCGCCGGTTGAGCTGTGGACGCATGTACCGCAGCAGATGACGGGGACGCTGGAGAGCGCGGGCTGGGTAGCGGCGGCGTTGGGCGTGTCGCTACTGTCGTGGTTGCTGGCGCGTCGGATGATCGGGCGGAGCGGGCTGCTTTAGCGCAAATCTACTCGATGGCGAAGACGGCGTAAACACTTGCTTCGCGGCTCACCTGATGTGGCTCGATGGAGAGCGGCTGGGGAGTTGGCTCTGCACTTCTCGCGGCCATCATGGGAATGGGCCGCGGGAACTGTGGCGCAGTCATCTGGTTGCTGACATATATCAGGGAGCCGAGACGCACACCCATGCCCTTGGCCAGCACTTCTGCATTTGCCTTGGCGCGTGAGGCGGCCTTGTCGAGAGCTTCGGTCTCGAGCGCTTTCTCGTCTTTTACGGTCCAGTCGATCTGTCCGCTGCTGGTGGCTCCGGCGTTCACTGCTTCGTCGAGGACCTCGGCGGCGCGCTCGGGTGGTACTTTGACGGTCCACTGCTGGTGGAGCGTATATTTGCGCAGCTTGGTGGTCCAGTCGCGGTCGAGGTACTGCGACTCGCTTCGGATCGCGGTCTCCTCGACTCCGGCCTGCTTGAGCGCGGCGATGATGGCATTGGAGGCGCGGGTTCCATCGGCATATGCAGACTTGGCGTCTTGCGGCTGCGTGACGAAACCGATATGCAGGATGGCGAGATCGGGCTCGATTGTAACGCTCTCAGTTGCGCTGATCGTGAGCGTGCGATTGCTGGAATCGACCTTGAGCTGAGGCTGGGTTGGCTGCTGCGCTGCTGCCGGGATCGTTGCGAGGAGAACTGCCGGGATGAGGAAAGAGAGTTTCATATTCAGCTCCTATAGATCGACTCGAGCGGCTGAAGTTCCGCTCTCTGGTCAAGGAACGAAAGGGCGTTACTTTCTTGCGTGTTCTTGTCCAAATATCCGGAGCTTAGCCAGTGTGGCGGCGGCCTGGCCGGAGTCGATGGCATCGGCCCCGAGGACTGCGCCTTCCTTCAAATCGCCAGCTAGTCCTGCTGCGACGAGTGTTGCTGCGGCGTTGAGGAGCACGATGTCGCGGCGCGCGCCTTTGATGCCGGTGAGCACATCGTAGAGCAGGGCCTTGTTGGTTTCGACGTCGCCGCCGGTGAATTCGGCGAGGGTTGCGCGAGGCAGACCAGCCATTTCCGGAGTAATGCGGGCGGCAGTAAGTTTGGGTTCGGCGCCGGGTTCGGTCTCCATGATGCGCGCGACTACCGACTCCCCGGTAGTGGTGAGTTCGTCGATGCCGTCGGTGCCGTGGACAACGAAGGCGCGTTTCGATCCGAGGGCCTGGAGCGCGCGGCCGACGAGTAGAACACGGCTGGGCGCGAGTACGCCGACGACCTGGGTGCGGGCATGTGCGGGATTGGTGAGCGGACCGCAGAGGTTCAAAATAGTGCGGAAACCGAGAGCGCGGCGCAGGGGGCCAAGGGTCTTCATGGCCGGGTGATAGAGGGGCGCGTAGAGGAAGACGAATCCGGTTTCGCGCAGGCATTCGACAGCGAGCTCGGGCGAAAGCTCGATCGGGACGCCGAGGGCTTCGAGAACATCGGCGGCCCCGCAGCGGGAGGTGACGGCGCGGTTGCCATGCTTGGCCACCTTGGCTCCGGCAGCCGCGGCGACAAGGGCAGCGCCAGAGGAGATATTGAAGGTGAGGGGACCACCGCCGCCGGTGCCCACGCAATCGACCAGTTCGGCGCGCTCTTCGTCGGTGAGCGGGACGGGGATCGACTGCTCGCGCATGACGTCGACGAAGCCGGCCAGTTCGGGAGCCTGTTCGCCGCGCGTAGCAAAAACGGTGAGCAGCGCAGCGGTTTCGACGTCAGGGACTTCGCCGGAAAGTATCTGGCGGAGCACGTCCGCAGCCTGCTCGCGCGTCAGTTGTGCGCCGTCTTCGGCGAGAGGTTTGAGAAGAGTCTTTAGCGAGTCCATATCTCTCAATATGGTAATCGCACCGAGAAAGCGCTTGTCCGAAGGGAAATCAGCCCACGGCTGCGTTTGCGGGGCTGTCGTGCTGCAAGATAGTATTTGGGTACCGCGGGAACGATCGCGCTGACCGGCCTTTGTTGTTTTCCAGAACTGATTCCCGAACATATCAGCGGACGTTGCGGTTCCTACCAACATGAAAATTCACGAGTATCAGGCAAAAGAAATCCTGGCAAAGTATGGCGTTGCCGTGCCCACGGGTGAAATGGCGAATACGCCTGAAGAAGCGGCCGAAGTGGCGCGCAGACTTTTCACCGAGGGCGCAAACGGCGTTGTGGTGAAAGCGCAGATTCACGCAGGCGGCCGCGGTAAGGGCGGTGGCGTGAAAGTGGCGCGCAGTCGCGATGAGGCTGAGACTCATGTGAAGAACATTCTCGGCATGCAACTCGTGACGCACCAGACAGGTCCGCAAGGACAGAAGGTGCAGCGGTTGCTGATCGAAGAGACTGCGGCCATCGATCGCGAGCTGTATCTCGGCATCGTGCTCGATCGGGCGACCGGCAAGCTGGTGTTCATGGCGTCGCAGGCCGGCGGTATGGAGATTGAGGAAGTGGCCGCGAAAACGCCCGAGGCCATCTTCAAAGAGGAAATCGACCCAGCCGTGGGATTCGGTGCATGGCAGGCGCGCAAGCTGGCATTTGCGCTGGGATTGAAGCCGACGCAGATTAGCGCAGCCGTCGCGTTCCTGCAGAGCCTCTACAAGGCTTTCATGGACACGGACGCGTCGCTGATCGAGATCAATCCGTTCATCACGACAAAGGATGACAAGCTGTTCGCGCTCGATGCGAAGATCACCTTTGACGACAACGCACTCTTCCGCCATCCGGCGATCAAGGCGTTGCGCGACGTGGCCGAGGAAGATCCGCTGGAAGTAGAGGCGAGCAAGTACGCGCTGAATTACATCAAGCTCGACGGCACGATCGCCTGCATGGTGAATGGCGCAGGTCTGGCGATGGCGACGATGGACATCATTCAATATGCCGGTGGAAGCCCTGCAAACTTTCTGGATGTAGGTGGCGGGGCTACGCAGGAACAGATTGAGCATGCGTTCGGAATTCTGCTTTCCGACGCAAATGTGAAGGCCATCTTCATCAATATTTTTGGCGGCATTCTTCGCGTCGATCGGCTGGCGACCGGCGTGGTTGCGGCTGCGAAGAATCTGAACGTGAAGGTGCCAATTGTGCTGCGGCTCGAAGGCACAAATGTCGAAGAGGGCCGCAAGATTTTGAAGGAGTCGGGATTGAACTTCCAGGTGGGCGCGACGATGAAGGAGGCTGCCGAGTTGGTGGTGGCCGCTGCGAAAGGTGGCAAATAATGGCGGTTCTGGTCGATAACGATACGCGGCTCATCGTGCAAGGCATTACTGGAAAAGAGGGCACATTTCATGCGCTTGGGTGTGCGGAATATGGAACCAAGGTTGTGGGTGGTGTAACTCCCGGCAAGGGAGGAACGACGCATGAAGGCTGGCCGGTGTTCAACACGGTGGCCGATGCGGTGAAGGAGACGGGCGCGAATGCGACGATGATTTTTGTGCCGCCGCCGTTTGCCGCCGATGCGATTCTCGAGGCCGAGGACGCAGGGATTCCGCTGATCGTGTGCATCACCGAGGGCATTCCCACGCTGGACATGGTGAAGGTCTGGGCCAAGCTGAAGTCGTCGAAGTCGCGGCTAATCGGGCCGAATTGTCCGGGCGTGATTTCGCCGGGCAAAGCGAAGATCGGCATCATGCCGGGGCGGATTCACAAGGAAGGCTCGGTCGGCATCGTGTCGCGCTCAGGCACGCTGACGTACGAGGCTGTACACCAATTGACGCAGCGTGGAATCGGACAATCGACGGCAATTGGTATCGGCGGTGATCCTATTATTGGGACGACGCACATTGATGCGCTGCGTCTGTTGAACGACGATCCTGGAACCGAAGCGATCATCATGATCGGCGAGATCGGGGGAGCGGCGGAAGAAGCTGCTGCGGAGTTTGTAAAGAAGAACGTGAAGAAGCCGGTAGTGGGATTCATCGCCGGGCAAACGGCGCCTCCGGGACGCCGCATGGGCCACGCAGGCGCTATCATCTCGGGCGGGCAGGGAACGGCTGCCGACAAGATGAAGGCGATGACGGCGGCTGGGATACACGTGGTGGTGTCGCCGGCGGAAATTGGCGCGACGCTGGCGAAAGTGATTGGGAAAGGTTAGCTCTCAGCTTTCAGCTATCAGCTAAGACGCTAAGGCCCACCGCGAAGGTGGGCCTTTGTGCTTCAATGGACAACGCAAAAGACAACCGCAGATCCTTCGACTTCGCTGCGCTTCGCTCAGGATGACAGGCCTGTTTATAAAACGCTGATTCTCACCAGACCCGGCATGGTTTTGCGCTGACCATCTTGTCACTTGGTTTGCAGCTGAAGCTCTTGGCGAATTCGGGTAGGTCTTGCAGGACGGAATTTGTCCGATACTCGTCGGGAGCGTGTGGATCGGCTTGTGCCTGGCTGCGTAGCTGTTCGGGTCGCGTCTGCGTGCACCACTGTTGCGCGTAGGCAATCCAGAATCGCTGGTCGGGAGTGTAGCCATCGGTTTTGGCAGCCATGTCGAGGTGCTGGGCCTCGGCCTTGTCCTGCCACGCGATCCACGCCAGCCATAGGCCGCCGAGGTCGGCGAGATTTTCGCCGAGCGTGAGTTTGCCGTTCAGATGAACGCCGGGAACAGCTTCAATGGCGTCATACTGGTTGACCATGCACTGTGATTTTTCTTTGAACTTGGTTTCGTCGTCCTTAGTCCACCAGTCCTTGAGGTTGCCGTCCTTGTCGAACTGACGGCCTTCGTCGTCGAAGCCGTGCGTAAGCTCGTGGCCGATGGTGGAGCCCATGTCGCCATAGTTGGCGGCGTCATCTTCCTTGTCACTGAAGAAGGGCGGCTGAAAGTATCCGGCGGGAAAGTTGACGTTATTCTGCTGCGAGTTATAGTAGGCGTTCACGGTTGGCGGCGACATGTACCACTCGCCCTTGTCCACGGGCTTGCCGATCTTGGCGAGGTCGCGATTGAAGTTGAACACGCGCACACGCTCCTGGTTGCCAAGCGGATCGCCGCGCACAATGACGAGGTTCGAATAATCGCGCCACTTGTCGGGATAGCCGATCTTGTTCATTACGGTCTTGAGCTTTTCCTTAGCCTCTACCTTGGTGGCGGGACTCATCCAGTCGAGCGAGTCGATATCTTTCGCCATTGCCTGCTCGATGGCGAGTGTCATTTCGAGGGCCTGCTGTTTTTCGGCGGGCGGGAAATACTTGGCAACGTAGACCTGGCCAAGGGCTTCACCCATCTCGCGATCGACACGGCTGGTGCAGCGCTTCCAGCGTTCCTGCTGCTTTTCTGCACCATTGAGAACGTGGGCGTAGAAATTCCACGACTCGGTCTCGAACGCCTCAGGCATGCTGGTGCCGGCGTAGGCGTGCAGCAGGTGCCAACGCAGGTAGGGGCGGATCTGGTCGAGCGGCGTGTCGGCCACCAGCGCGTTGAACTCGGCGAAGTACTTCGGCTCCGTGTCGTTCGCCTTGCCGCTGGCGGGGGCGTGAGCCGCTTCAACGTAATCGTTCAGATTGAAGTGCGTGAGCATTTTTGTAAGCGCGGCAACGTCGGTGGGGTGATTGAGATTCTGGGGGTCGCGCATCTCGGTGATGGTGAGGGAAGACTTGGCGAGGCGCGTCTCAATGGCCATCACGGCGTCGGCATCCTTGGCAGCTTGCGCTTCGGGTTCACCGGTGAGCATAAACATCTTGCGGACGTGGTCCACATACTGCTTACGCTGCTCAACAGATTTGGCGTCGGTGCGGAAATAATAATCGCGTTCCGGCAAACCGAGGCCGCCTCCGCTATAGAACGAGATGACCTGGTCGGCGTTGGCGAAGTCCTGGTCAGCGCCGAAATCGAAAAAGGCATTGACTCCGATGGTATGCAGATGCGCGAGGAGTACGGGCAAATCGCCGACAGACTGGAGCGCAGCAATGCGATCGAGCTCAGGCTTGATGGGTGTGATGCCGAGCTGATTCACATTGGCTGTGTCCATGCAGCTTGCATACTCGTCGCCGATTTTTTGCTCATTGGGAGTGCGATTTGGATCGGGCTTCGAGGACTCTTCGAGAATCTGCTTCAGGTGCAGGCGGTTCAATTCATAGAGCTCAGTGAAGCGGCCGTATGAGGTCTGATCAGGTGGCAGAGGGTTGCGCTTGAACCAACCGTTGCAGCTGTAGCGGTAGAAGTTCTCGCAGGGGTCGACGGACTTGTCGATCAGCGAAGTATCGAAGACGCGAAGTTCCGGCGCTGTTTGTGTAGTCTGGCTTGTACTCTGGCTGAAGGCGGGAGTGAACTCGACGAGGGCAATAAGCGTGGTGCAGGAAAGTGTGAGTACGGCGGCTAAGCGACGCATGGCGAAACTCTAGCAGATTGGGGCGGGGGCAGTCGCCAATTGTGACCGGTACAATGATGGATGGGCTAAAACCCTTTTTTGAGGAGCTACCGAGTGGCGCAGCGCACGTTCAGCATTATCAAACCAGACGCAGTGGGCAACGGCTACGCGGGGGCCATTCTGGCCGAGATCCAAAAAGCCGGCTTCAAGATCGTTTCGATCCGGAAGCAGACGATCTCAAAGCGGCAGGCGGAAGGTTTCTATCGTGTGCACGCGGCACGGCCCTTCTTCAACGATCTATGCGAGTTCATGTCATCGGGTCCGATTTTTTTGATGGTGCTGGAGAAGGATAACGCGATTGCCGATTTGCGTAAGCTGATGGGAGCGACCGACCCGGCCAATGCGGAGGATGGAACTATCCGCAAGAAGTTCGCAGAGTCAATCCAAGCCAATGCAATTCACGGATCGGATGCGGAGGAGACGGCGGCGTTCGAGGTCGCGTATTGGTTCGCTGGGTATGAGCTGATCTAGGCGGAGAAGCGGGACCAGGTTCCCCTCTCAGCCGAAAAGATTATCGATCTTCTCGCGGAGCGCGGCGACCTCGCGCTGGAGTTCCGCCACAGTGGTTTCAAGCTTTGCAATGCGATCGTCCTGCTCCGGCGTGGTGGTAGCAATATTCGGAGCGGACGCTGCGCTGATCAGCATTTGCGTCGATTCCACGGGACCTGAGAGCAAATGCGCATAACGCGCTTCTTTCATACCGGGCTGGCGCGGAAGAACAGCGACAAGCGAAGGGTCGCGTTCCTTCAGCTTTTGCAGGCCGGCGAGCACTTCGCTGATCTCTTCAAAGCGATGCATGCGCTCGGTGCGCCCGCGCAGTTCGCCCGGTGTCTGCGGACCGCGCAACAGCAGTACGCAGATCAGGGCGGTTTCGGCGCGGTTGAAGTTGAAGGCCTCGCCCAGCCAGTGTTCGTACTTGGTCACGCGGCCGTCAGCGGAGCGGGCACGGCCTGCGAGTCCCTTGTTTTCGAGGCCATGGAGGGCCTGCCGCGTGTCGTCTTCGTCCAGGTCCATTACCGGCTCGCGGTTTGAACGCTGATTGCATGCATTGATGAGGGCGTTGAGCGTCAGCGGATAATAGTCGGGCGTGGTGATTTCTTTTTCAATGAGTGCGCCGAGGGCACGGGCTTCGGCGACGGAGAGTTTGATGGGCTCGGTGACCATGGGTCTATTGTGACATCGAGGTTCATGCTTTCCCACCCTTTCCGCAAGATGCACGGAAGGATGGTGCACCCAGCGACAGTGCCCTCCCACCCTTTCCGCAAAAGCGGCGGAAAGGATGGGGCACCCACATCTCCGTCATTTCCGCGCGATCAGACCGGTTCTTCTTCGCGCTTACGATTGCGGGTGAGCAGGAAATAGACCACCGGCGTGACAACTAGGCTGAGCACCATGGAGACTGCGAGGCCGCCAATGACGGCGATGGCCAGCGGCTGCAGCATCTGCGAGCCGGCACCGAGAGCGAAGGCCAGGGGCAGCATGCCGCAGACTGCGGCGATGGCGGTCATCACAATGGGACGCAGACGGCGCTGGGCGGCGTGCATCATGGCTTCGGCTGCGGAGATCCCTTCTGCGCGGAATTTCTCGTCCGCATCGAGCAGCAGGATTCCGTTTTTCGCCACGATGCCGATAACCATGATCAAGCCCATGAACGACGCGACGTTAAACGTCGTGCGCGTAATAAGCAGGGCGAGGATCACGCCGGAGATCGAAAGAACAGACGACGCGAGAATGGCGATGGGGGCAGGGAAGTTGCGGAACTCGGCAAGGAGGACGCCGAACACCAGCGCGAGTGCCAGCAGGAGGACCTTCAGAAGATCGTGGAAGGACTTTTGCTGCTCTTCGTACGTCCCGCCGTAGGTGACTCGTACGGAGGACGGCAGGTGAAGTCCTTTAACGTTTTGCTGGACTTTGGCCATCGCGCTACCGAGGTCAGAGCCTTCAAGACGCCCGGTTACAATCACCATCCGTTGCAGATTTTCGCGGCGAATCTCGTTTTGCGGAGGAAGCTGTGTGATGGCGGCGAGGGAGCCAAGCGTGGCGGTGTGTCCCGCGGAACTGTTGAAAACCGTATTCTCAATCGCGTCGAGCGACTTGCGGTGATCCTCGCTGAGGCGCACGCGGATGGTATAGGGGCGGCCATTGGCAATCAACGGATCATTCGTCGGCAATCCATCGAGGATGGCCGTTGCGTTTTCAGAAACTTCGGTTGGGGTAAAACCCAGGCGCGCGGCAACGGTTGGATTGACCTGGAAATTCGTCGCCGGTCCGCTGATAGTGTTGTCGATTCCATTCTCCACGTCAACAACACCGGGAATCTTGCCGATGGTGTCGCCGACTCTCGGGCCCAGTTGCGCTAGCACTGCTTCGTCGTCGGAGAAGATTTTGATCTGAATCGGCTCCGGCGAATTGGAAAGGTCGCTAATGTTGTCTTGAAGCACTTGCGTGAATTCGACGTCGAGTTCAGGCTCATTGGTTTTGACCTTCTGGCGAACGTCATCCATGATTTCGTCGATGCCGCGGCTGCGTTTCGACTTGAGTTTCACTGTGAAGTCGCCGGTGTTGGCTTCTGTAACAGCGGCAAAGCCCATCTGAAGACCGGTACGGCGTGAGGTACTTTCAACCTCGGGTGTGTCGCGCAGGATTCGCTCGACGTGCTGAAGAACACGGTTGGTTTCGGTGAGCGAACTGCCCGCGGGCATGATGTAATCCAGAATGAATCCGCCTTCGTCCATCTCGGGAAGAAGGTCAGAGCCAAGCGCCCGGTATCCGAAATACGTGGTGATCACGAGTAACAGGCAGGCGGCGCCAAACCACAGCGGCTTTGCCAGCGCCCAGTCGAGTACGCGGTGATGCAGTCTGAGTGTCCCGCTCATGAAACGGCCGGTGGCGTGCTTTTTATGCTCAGCAGATTCAGCGTCGTGACTATGCAGAAGGACGAGGCTCAGGCCGGGCGTCCACGTGAGCGCCAGCGCCAGCGAGGTAAGCAGTGATGCGGCCATGGTGATCGCCAGCGCGCGGAAGAAGCTGCCGGTAACGCCACTGACTGAAATGAGCGGCAGAAACACGACGACCGGCGTGATGGTCGAGCCGATGAGGGGGACGGTGATTTCGCTGAGCGCCTTGCGCACGGCGCTGGCGCGAGGTTCGCCGTTGTCGCGATGCATGACGATGTTTTCGACGACCACGATGGCATCGTCGATGACGAGGCCAACGGCAGCCGCGAGGCCGCCGAGCGTCATCAGATTGAAGCTTTGGCCTATGGCCCAGAGTACAAGGATCGTGACGGCAACGGTGACCGGAATGACAAGACCGGCAATCAGCGACGAGGTCCAGTCACGCAGGAAGAGGAACAGGATGATACAGGCGAGGATGAGTCCGATGAAGATGGCATCGCGCACGCTGGAGATGCTGTCGCGCACAAGTTGCGACTGATCGTAGAAGGGCTCGAGCTTCACGCCGGGCGGCAGCTTCTGACGGAGTTGCGCAATTCCAGCGCTCACTGCATCGGCCACCGCGACGGTATTCGACGAAGGTTGGCGCGCGATGTTGAGCAGGACCGCATTTTTCCCGTTGGCAGTGACGGTGGTGTAAATCGGAAGCGTCGCTGGTTCGACGGTGGCTACGTCAGCAATGCGCACGGGCGCGCCGGTTGCGGTGGTCTTGACGACCAACTGGCGCAGTCCTTCGGCATCGTGTACCTGTGCGCCCACCAGGCCGAGAATGAGTTGGTGGTTCGCTTCGTAGAGACCCGGCGAGTCAACAATATTGGACGCCTGGATGGCGTTGACGAGATCGGTAACGGTGACGCCGTTGGCTGCGAGCAGCGCGAGATCGGGCGTCACACCAAACTCCGGCACCTGCCCTCCCTGCACGGTCACCGTACTGACGCCGAGAACCCGATTCAGCGGAGGCTTGAGGTCATAGGTTGCCAGTTCCCAAAGCTGGGTTTGCGGAATCGTGTCAGACGTGAGGCTGTAGCCAAGGATCGGAAAGGTGGCAAACGTGAGGCGATGAGACACGATGCGCGCGGTGGGTGGCAGCGTCTGTCCGACCTTGCTCAGGGCGGCGTCGGTGAGTTGAAGCGCCTGGTACATGTCCGTGTTCCAGTCGAAGAAGAGACTGACTTCTGCGGATCCGCGGCTGGTATTTGAGCGCACGGTGACGAGGCCGGGAACGGAGTTGACAGCATCTTCGATGGGGCGTGTGATGGTGACTTCCATCTGCTCAACGGGCATCACGCCATTGTCGATGCCGATGACTACGCGGGGGAAACTGGTTTCAGGGAAGACGGAGATGGGCACCTGCAAAGCCGTATAGACGCCTGCGATCGTGAGTACGGCCGCGAAGAAAAAGATCGGCCGTGTGAAATGAGACAGCCAGAACGATTCCTCGCGGGCTTCCGACGTTTGGGTGGTGCTCGACATCAGTCCTTGTCGCCTCCATTGTCGGCACCAGGCTTGGCGTCGTCATCGTCGGCTTTGCCGACCTTCACCTTTGCCCCATCATCGAGTTCGTAGGAGCCGCTGGTGATCACCGTGTCGGCCGTCGTCAACCCCTTGGTGATCTGCACGTCGTCGCCGTCCTGGATGCCAAGTTCGATAGCTTTTTTGTGCGCCGCGCCATCGGTACCGACGACCATGACGGATTTGGTGCCATCCTGCGCGGTGAGGATCGACGAGACAGGAACTTTCAGTGCCTGCTCGACGGTGCGACCGGTAATGGAGACTTTGACCGGCGTGCCGACTTTCAGCGTGGACTTCTTGTTATCGACCTTCAGCCAGATTTCGAGCGTGGTACTGCCGGGATCAAGCGCGGGGCTGATCAACGTGACCTTCGCATCCACAGGGTCCTTGACGCCGGGCACGAGGAGGGTTGCGCTGTCGCCGACCTTCATCTGCTGCGCAAGGCTTTGCGCGATGTGCGCTTTAGCAAGCAAGGACGACATATCCATCACGATGATCAGGGGCGCGCCTGCGGCCGGAGTCTCGCCGGCGTAGAGCGGGCGATCAGTCACAATGCCGTCAATGGGACTACGGATCTCGGAGAAGCTGACTTGCGCGGCTGCCCCTTTATATTTCCCTTCAGCCGAGGTCAGCTGGCCTTGAGCGGACTTGAGCGCAGCCTCGTGACTGACGTTCTTCATGGATTCAAGATGCTTCGCCGCTGCGTCGTAAGCAGCCTGCGCCTGCACCAGTGCGGCCTGTGCGGTGTCGAGATCGCGCCCGGGAATGGCGCCCTCGGCAAAGAGTTGTTTGCGACTGTTCACGATGCTTGTGTTGAGGTCGAGATTGGCTTTGGCCTGCGCGTAGTCCAGTTCGGCCTTCTGTGCGTCTTCGGGAACCTGTGCCTTGGTTGCCGTTGCGAAAGCGGCTTGCGCAGCTTCATAGGATCCCCGGTTATCTTGCGCCGCGGCGGTGAGATCGGCGTTCTCAAGCACTGCAAGAAGCTCGCCTTCTTTCACCTTCGCGCCGCGTTGGACGTAGAACTTTTTCACCGGCGCGCTGATCTTGGGCACAATAGCGGCCTGCGCCAGAGGCGCAAGGATGGCATCGGCGGTGATGTGCTCGGAGATTGCACCCTGCTCAGGGTGCTGGGCCTGCACAGTAATTTCCGGTGCGGGCGTTTCTGCTTTTTTGCAACCCGCAGCGAGAAAAATGGAGAGAAGAGCGGCCGCTGAGTGCACACGTGTCTTCAGCCCAATGCGCTGACCGCCGCGAGCGCGTCGGTTGTCGTTGATTTGAATTGCTTCTTTCATGGGTTCACATGGTTCCAGTGAGGGTTTGCAATGCTGCGAGTGCTGCCTCGTAGCGGACACGTCCGTCTTCGCGAGCATTCTGGGCAATGATGAAAGCCGATTGTGCGTCGACCACTTCAAAAGCCGTGGCTTCGCCGCCTGTGTAACGCAAACGGGTGAGGCGAAGGCTTTCGCCGGCCGTGGCAACGCTGAGGTCGAGGGAGGCAAGTTGATCGCGGGCTACCTGCGCTTCGGCATAGACTTCGTCGAGTTGCGCGATGAGGCGGCGCTGGGTCGCGGTGAGCGCCACCTTGGCGGCGTCGCGCTTGATCTCGCTTTGCTTTACCTTGTGCTCCGTGGCGAGCCAATCCCATACGGGAATATCGAGTGTGACCGAGGCAGAGTAGCCGAGATTCTTCACGCCATCGGGTCCATTCACCGCAAATTGAGGCGCGTCGATGCCGTAGGTGTAGTTGAGGCCAAGGCTGGGTAAGTAGGCAGCACGGGCGGTGAGCACGTCCGCGTCGCTTACCCGCAGCGTGGCCAGCGCGCTCCTGAGTTCGGCATTGTTTTTGGCGGCAAGCTGGTCAACGTCGGTGCGCGAAGCGAGAGGGCCTGACACGTCCGGCACATTGATGGTGTAAGGAGTGCGCGGATCGGGAAAGAGCAGCACGGCAAGCTCGAGTCGCGCCTTGTCGGCATTGATTTTCGCGTCGGAGAGTTCACGGTCGCGCTGCTGCTGTTCGAGCTGCGCTTTTACGGTGTCGGCGTGCGCGGCTTCGCGGGCCTGTTCGCGCTGGCCGGTCAGCCGGGCGAAATCGTCGGCCTCTATCTTGGCATGCTGGGCGACGACGAGTTTCTGGTTAGCGGCAGCAAGGCCATAGTAGAGGCTGGTGACCGCAGAGACGAGTCCTCGGCGGGCGATTTCCAGCTGAGCTGAAGCAACGGCTGCTGCTGCGTCTGTGCGGCGCACGCCGGAGACCTGGGCGAGTCCGATATCTTCGTTGATTACCGCCTGGCTGGCGTATTCGCGGACTGCATTATTGGCGATGAAAATCGGCGAGGGCTGCGAGCCGGTGCCCTGGCCAGCCTGGTTTGAAAGGCCATTGGGCTCCGTGTAGAGGGCCTGGTTGTGATAGGTGACGCTGGGCAGCAAACTCGCGCGCGCAATGGCGCGGTCAAGGCTGCCGATCTTGCTCTCAGCCGTTGCGGCGGCGAAAGTGGGCTCGCTGGATTGTGCACGCCTCAAGGCTTCATCGAGTGTGATGAGAACAGGCTGGGATGCCGCAGTCGTGTTTGGCGGCGCCGCTTGTACCGAGGTTTGAATCGTGGTTTGCGCAGTTGCATTCGCGGCGACCAAGGCGAATGCGACAAGAAGCGACGCGCCGAGCAGACCAGGGAAGATGGCGCGTTTCAAGCCGAAGTCAGATTTGGAGTCGGTCGGCACGGAAATCAGCATATATGCGGAACCTTAATTTCACCTGAGTCCTGGATGAATCTTCGGGAGTTGGAGGCCATTCGTGGAGTTGTGCGCTTAAGATGTTTCTGCATGGAAACCACGAAAATTGCAGGGATGGAAGTCTCGCGGGTTGGCCTGGGAACCTGGGCCATTGGCGGCTCAGAATGGGGTGCGGTCGCCGAGGATGCGGCAATTGCCACCTGCCTGAGTGCCATTGAACGCGGGATCAACCTGATTGATACTGCGCCGATCTATGGCCGCGGACGCGCCGAGGAGATCATCGGCAAGGTGATGCGGGCGCACGGTCGGCGCGACGCCTTCTATATCGCAACCAAGGCTGGCCTCGAGTGGAACGAGCGAGGTGTGTTTGCGAACTCGACGCCTGCACGGTTGCGGCGAGAGATCGAGGACAGCCTGCGCCGACTCGGCACCGACTATATTGACCTCTACCAGATCCACTGGCCGGACACGCGCGTGCCGATAGCTGAAACGGCAGCCGTGCTCGCGGAGTTTCAGCGCGAAGGCAAAGTGCGGGCACTCGGCGTCAGCAATTTCAGCGCGATACAGATGGAAGAGTTTCGCCGTGTTGCTCCCCTGGCATCCGACCAGCCGCCCTACAACATCTTCGAGCGGGAGGTTGACGGCGAAACTCTGCCGTGGTGCGCAGCGAATGGAGTCGCGGTGCTGACTTACAGTTCGCTCTGTCGCAGCCTTCTCGGCGGTCGTGTGCATCGCGGAATGAAATTTGAGCCGGGAGATATTCGCGCCATTGATCCGAAATTTCAGGAGCCGAGGTTCAGCCAATATATGTCGGCCGTGGAAGGATTGACTGCGCTGGCACGGGATCGCTTTGGAAAATCGGTGGCACAACTGGCGGTGCGCTGGGTGCTGGACCGGCCCGGATGCTCCGTGGCGCTCTGGGGAGCGAAGCGGCCCGATCAACTGGATGCGGTTGCCGGCGTGATGGGCTGGAAGCTCGACTCCGGGACGATGGCGGAGATCGATCGGATCGTGGCGGAATCGGTTACAGATCCGGTGGGGCCGGAATATCTCACGCCGATGGTCCGCCAAATCTGAGTGACGTCGCAAAATGGCGGGCGGAGGCGGATTCTGCACACCGGACCCCGCCCCATTCTGCGATACTAAACCGTTATGCCAATCGAAGATCTGCAGCAGGCTGCACAGAAAATTGCCGGATTTCTTTCTTCCCTTAACAAGCTGGGCGGAATGCGCCTGAAATTCCGTATTACCGCGGGAGATGGCGCGCGCGATCCCGAGGGGTTAGAGGCGCGGCTGATTTATGTGGAACTGGGTGGGCCCGATACACCGCTACTGACACAGCACAATGGCGAACTACTGCGGGCCCTCGAAACCATTGCCGCGCAGATGTTGCGGCTTGAGCAGCGCGAGCACGACCTGGTCAGCTTCGACGCGGGCAACTTCAAGGCGCTGCGCGCACAGGAACTGCGCATGTCGGCCGAGGTGGCGGCGGAGAAGGTTCGCAAGTCCGGTGTGCCGTATGCGTTTCCTCCACAGAACAGCCGCGAGCGCCGTTTGTTGCACATGGCGTTTCGAGATTTGCCCGGCGTGGAGACGGCAAGCTCCGGCGAAGGGCAGGACCGGTTCCTGGTGGTCTATCCCGAGGGCAAGACCAACTTGCCGGTGACGCCACCGATGCGGCCGCGGGGATTTGGACGCGATCGGCGATAGTTTCAGGGTCTAAGGCGATGTGTGCCAAAATACCCACCAATGAAGACTGCAGTCTCTCTGCTGATGATGATGTTTGCGGCACTCGTGTGCTCGGCGCAGAATCGGCTTGTCCTGATCGACCAGGACGGCTCTGGTCCTGGTGGCTCGAACCAGATGGCGATGCTGGCGCTGTTGCAGGCGCCGCAGGTTGAGGTCCTGGGCATCACCATGGTGACGGGGAATGCATGGCGCGATGAAGAGACGCTGCATACGTTGCGCATGCTTGAGTTGACCGGCCACAGCAATGTCCCTGTGGCAAAGGGCGCTGTGTTTCCTCTGGTGCGCACTGAGCGTGACACGCAGCTCTCGTCTGCAATCGATGGCAAAGTGACGTGGCTGGGCGCGTGGGGGCAGGGGCCGATGACGCTGGTCGAGACGAATGGCAGCGTCACTCCGTTCACCCCCGACAAGCTCGACACCCACGGGCCCTATGCGATTCCGCCATTGCCGGAGGGTATGCCTTCGCTTAGGCCGATTGATGAGGACGCCGTGCATTTCCTAATTCACCAGGTGCGGGCACATCCACATCAGGTGACGATCTATGCGGCCGGACCGCTGACCAACATCGCGCTTGCCGTATCCATCGATCCCGAGTTTGCCGCGCTGACGCAGGGCATCGTGATCATGGGCGGCAGCCTCAATCCGCAGACCGACGATCCGGAATTTGCGAGCAGTCCGCGGCATGAGTTCAATTTCTGGTTCGATCCCGAGGCCGCTCATATTGTGCTGCGCGCCGCGTGGCCGCGCATTGATGTGACCACGGTGGACGTTTCGATCAAGGCGCCGTTCACGCAAAAAATGCTCAACGAAATCTCGAAATCGCAGTCGCCGACGGCAAAGTACATTGCGGCGTGGAGCCAGAATCGCTACTACCTCTGGGACGAGTTGGCGGCTTGCGCGTGGCTCGATCCAACGCTCATCACCAGGGAGAAGGTCGAATACATGGACGTTGATCTGAGCCACGGTCCTAGTTACGGAGACACGCTTACGTGGACCGAGAAATTGAAACCGCAGACCGGCGTGCGCCTGGTTCACGCGCAGCTCGATCTCGACCTGCCGCGCTTTCAGAAAATGTTCGTTGACCTGATGTCGCGGTAAGCGAAAAGGGTCGCAAATTCATTGAATTCAAGGGTCCTTCGGTACTCTTGCGGAATCGTGTTCGCCCGCATCTAATTGAAAGGGAAGCTATCTAAATTATTGACTGAACACTCTTCCTGATTCCCTTGAGTTGCCGCAAAATCCCATATGGAAAGAGGATCATCATGTTTTCTCCAAGCCATTTGTCGCGCCTCGGGCCCACGCCTTTTCTGGCGTTAGCGTTGACCGTCGCGCTCGCTGGATGCGAATCAAAACAGGACAAGGCGATTGACCAGGCAAAGAAGCAGGCCATGACATCCGGTCAGCCGCAGCAGGTTGTGACCGTTGACAAGACTGGGACCACGACAACGACGGTGGTGCAGCCGCCTGCAAAGGGCCAGACCGCCGAGGCGATGACGACCACCTCCACGCCTCCGACGCCCGGTGCGCCGGTGCCCCCGCCGCAGGATCCGAAGGTGTACCCGGTGGGAGGTGATCCCAACCAGAGTCAGGATCAGGCAGGCGGATCTGCCGGGCAGGACGGCAGCAGGCCGTCACCCGCCGGACCTCCCACACCCGTGCATGTGACCATCCAGGCCGGAACCAGCCTGGCCATCCGAATTGACCAGCGCATCAGCGTGAAGACAAGCCGCGCGGGCGACACCTTCACGGGCGAGGTTGTGGAACCGGTGGTTGATCCTAATGGAAATGTAATTGTGTCGAAGGGAACGCAAGTGGGTGGCGTTATCGATGAAGCGCACAAGCGCGGCCACTTCAAGGGTGCATCGGTGCTGGAACTTCGTTTGACCTCGATGACGCTTAATGGGACGCAGTACCGCCTTAGGACTGCCGATCTCACTCAGCACAAGAAGGGCAAGGGCAAGCGCTCTGCTGCCATGATCGGCGGCGGAGCGGGCCTGGGCATGCTGATTGGCGGCATCGCGACCGGCGGCACAGGTCTGCTGATCGGCGGACTTGCTGGCGGCGGAGCGGGCGCAGCCGGCGCGGGACTGACCGGCAATCGCGACCTCGACATCCCGGCCGAGACCGTGGTGCACTTCAGGCTGGCGCAGGACCTGATCGTTCAGGGCTAGACAAGATGGCGTTATCAGAATCCACTTGCCAGCCGCGCGACCCCGCGGAAGAATGCGGCAGAGGCGAGACATGTCAGGCGAATCCATTCTGAGCGGGAGCGAACTGGTCGCGTTTGCTCCCACTACCGATCCCACAAAGGCGTATGCGTTTTACGAAGGCGTGCTAGGGTTGCGGCTCGTGGCGGATGAGAAGCCGTTCGCGCTGGTCTTCGATGCGAATGGAACCATGCTGCGCGTGACCACGGTTCACGAATTCAAGCCCGATCCGTTCACAGTGCTCGGCTGGCACGTCGCAAATATCGAAGCGACTGTCGATCAGCTTGCAGCAGCGGGCGTTGAGTTTAATCGCTACAAGGGTGTGAACGACACCGATCCGCGCGGGATCTGGAACTCGCCGAGCGGCGCGCGGGTGGCGTGGTTCAAAGACCCGGACGGGAATGTGTTGAGCGTGACGGAGTTTCCGAAGTAATGCAACGCTCTTTTTGCAGGGGGTGTACCCCCCGTCTCTGCAGAGGAATATCCTTCTTTTCTGGGGCTTGCAGACACAGTTGCTGCCAGATTTCTCTTTGCATTGAACTTAGCCGCATATATTGCTGGGCAAGAGACTTACAAGGCAGCTTGTACCGGCGGAGGATCTGCAAACCTCTCAGGAGATTTCCGATTGGCGGATAAGGTTAAGGCCATCCTGAAAACACTTTAGCAATCTGCAAGAAATAACATGCAAAAGGAAGGAAGGCTTCAAAAGCAGTGGTGCGTGAGAGATGCGTGTTGAGGCTGGGGATGGCACTTGACGAGTCGCGAATAAACCGCCAAGTGGGGTGCTGGGACCAGCAGTCGCGATGGGATGCACTGGGTCCGCATGATATTCAGATGTCCAAAATCGGCCACAACTCGCCCCAAAACTTCGTAAGCTGGATTCGGCACAAGAGGCAGCTTCTCTTCCGCTCCAGCAGACTGGTTGGAAGCTACTTCTGAGACGCGAGCTTATCGAAACAAAATCCGTAAGATTGAATTTGTAGAACCTCCAAGCCGTAATCGCTGAGGATTTGATGAGAACAGCGCGCGCCCAAGCGGAACATGATCGCCCAAATCGACCTCATGCCTGGTGGGCTCCTGCCCGAGTGGTGCTTTCGATTCTGATTGTTTTGTTGAGTGCACTTTCCGGTTTCCTTGGTTCGGCGCGGCAGAGACCGAAAAAAATCCTCATTCTGTTCAGCTATTCCAATCGCAACTCTCAGGACCTGAATGAGATTGAGTCAGCGTTGCGAACTGCAACTTCGCAGCCAGTCGACTTTGATGTTGAGTACCTCGATGGTCGGCGACTCGATGATGAGGAATACGAGGAAGGCCTTGTAGAAGTCTTAGGGCATACCTATCGCGCGGCCAATCTCGACCTCGTGTTTCTCCAAAGCCTGCCTGCATTCAAATTCGCTACGAGAAACCATGACAAATTGTTTCCCGGTGTACCGATCATCTTTATAGATGTCGATCCTGATTCGATCGAAGGGATCCATTTGGGGCCAGCGGTGACCGGCGTTGCCCCTCCTATGGGAATTCATGCCTCCGTCGACCTCGCGCTCCAGCTTCATCCAAACGTAGACACAGTCGCCATCATCATTGCCGCTGCAAGCAACGGCGAGTACTTCCTATCGCGAATCCATTCCGAGCTTCTTCATCAGCGGAAAGTGCGTGTAATCGACATGGTTGGCCTTCCCACCAGCCAACTGTTGGAGAAGGTCGCCGCGCTTCCACCACAAACCATCGTGTTCTTTCAACTCGCTCCAAGTGAATCCGATCAACCTGCGATGGGAGTACATGACATCCTCGCACGGGTCTCGCAACGACTGCCGACCTACAGCATCTTTCCGTACAACGTCGTGGGTTTCGGCGGCATCGGGGGTGTCAGTTACGATTGGCAATCCGAAGTCTCAGCGGCAGCGCAAATGGCGAGGCAGGTGTTTTCAGGCAAGAGGCCGGAAGACATTCCTGTCATACAATACGCCCGTCCCCAAGTCGTTGTGGACTGGCGGGAGCTTCAGCGGTGGCATATACCGGAGTCGGCGTTGCCTGCGGGATCTCTCGTTTTATATCGTCAGCCGACTTACTGGGAGCGGGATCGGAATTACATTCTGGCCGCAATCGCGGTGATCGTCGCACAGGCGTTGTTAATCGCCAGCCTGCTGTGGCAACGGTATAGAAAACGGAGGGCCGAAGCCGTACTGCGCGAAAGCGAAGAGCGCTTCCGGGTCATGGCTGACTCCGCACCGGCTTTGGTCTGGATGTGCGATGAGCACGGAAAGATCACTTATCTCAATGAGCGTTGGATCGCCTATGCCGGTCCTGACACGGATGCAGGATATGGGGACACCTGGCTTACCTTCATTCATCCAGACGACGTGAAGAATGTGTTGGGCGACCTGTGGCAGGCGCTCAAAGATCAGAAGTCATTCTCAAAAGAATATCGCCTCCACCGCAGCGACGGCGTGTACCGCTGGATGTTTGACGTTGCGTCTCCTCGCGTCAACGGCGACGGAACGTTCGCCGGATTCATTGGCTCCGCGATCGACGTCACCGACCAGAAGCTCGCTCAGCAGGCCCTCGAACAGGTCAGCGGCCGGCTCATTGAAGCACAGGAGAAAGAACGTACCCGCATCGCCCGCGATCTGCACGATGACATCTGCCAGCGTCTCGCATTGCTGTCCATGGAACTGGAACAAGCAAAGCGCGATTCCACGGGAAGAGTCTCAGCGACAAAGAACCTCGAAGACATTCGACAACATTGCTGCGAAATCGCTGAAGACGTCCAGTCCCTCTCACATCAATTGCACTCATCGAAACTCGATTACCTTGGCATAGTGGCCGCGATAGAAGGTTTCTGCCGTGAGGTCGCGAAACAGCACAACGTGACCGTCGATTTTGCCGAGAGCAACGTTCCCCAGCGCATGGCGAAAGACGTCTCGCTGTGTCTCTTTCGCGTAGCACAGGAATCTCTACACAACGCAATCAAGTACAGCGGCGCAGACCAGTTCAAAGTACATCTCAGCGCCACTGCAGACCAAGTGCGGTTGGAGGTCACAGACGCAGGCGCGGGTTTTGACCTCGAAGAGACGAAGAAAAATCGAGGGTTGGGGCTGGTAAGTATGCAGGAGCGGGTACACCTGATGCACGGACGCCTCGCAGTGGAGTCGAAGCCCGGGATGGGAACGAAGGTGATTGCCGCGGTTCCACTTGCCGATGAGAGTGGGCACGTTACGGAAGACGAGACTGCGAAACGAGCAGCAAGCCTGCGAGAGACGAGTTGAAACCCCCCTTGTGCCAACGCGGTTTTGATCGGGGGGGTGCGGGTAAGTGACCGCCTATGCGGAAGTTTCGACTTCCCGTGGCGCTCCCGAGCCGACGTGATGCGTGACAGAGATGTCGGACCTCGCAACTCTTCTGGGTTCCGGCGATGATTCGTTGGCGGAGACGCGAGGCCATGCTTCGATTACTAAAAGCAAAGGCAGCGCATCGCGCGGCCTCTTTGATCACTGATCACTGACCTTACCCGTTCAGCATCTCCTGCAACTTGTTCAGGGTGCGATGCAGGTCCTTGTCTGTCCGGCGCTGCTCGTCGATTTTGCCGATGGAGTGCATCACGGTGGTGTGGTGCTTGTTGCCAAATTGGCGGCCGATTTCAGGCAGGCTGGCCTCGGTCATCTGCTTGGCGAGATACATGGCAATCTGGCGCGGCACCACGACGTTGCGCGAGTTGTTCTTCTGCTTCAGGTCGCTGACCTTCATGCCGAACTGCTCGGCTACGGCGCGCTGGATCGACTCGATCGTGATCTTGCGTACCTGCATGTCGATGAACTGCTTGAGGCATTGCTGCGTCGTAACCAGCGTGATTTCGGTGCGGTTCAGGTTGCACCAGGCGACCAGGCGGGTCAAGGCACCTTCAAGCTCGCGCACGTTGGTGCGGACGTTGGAGGCGATGAACAGGGCGACGTCGGTGGGAAGTTGAACCTGGTCGTTCTCGGCTTTCTTCTGCAGAATTGCGACCTTGGTTTCGAGATCGGGCGGCTGAATGTCGGCGATCAAGCCCCACTCAAAACGCGAACGCAGCCGGTCTTCGATCTCGGCCAGTTCCTTGGGCGGACGGTCCGACGCGATGACGATCTGTTTCATGCTCTCGTGCAGGGCGTTAAACGTATGGAAGAATTCCTCCTGTGTCCGCTCCTTCTGCGCGATGAACTGGATGTCGTCGATCAGCAGCACGTCGACGGTGCGGAAGCGGTCGCGGAAGCTGGTCATGCGATCGTTGCGCAGGGAGGTGATCATTTCGTTGGTGAATTTCTCCGCCGAGACATAGCAGATGCTGGCCGAGGACTGACGCCGCTTTACCTCGTGCCCGATGGCGTGCATCAGGTGGGTCTTGCCCATACCCACGCCGCCGTAGAGGAAGAGTGGATTGTAAGCGCGCGAAGGACGCTCGGCGACTGCCAATGAGGCCGCGCGGGCGAACTGATTGCCGTTCCCAATGACGAATGCGTCAAAAGTGTAGCGGGGATTCAGCTGGGCGGCGGTGGACCAGTCGAAGCGTGTCTGCTCTGGCGAGCGCGACGAAGGCGCGCTGGGTGCATGCGCAGGCAGCGGACCAAAGCCGCCATCCTTGCGCTGCGGGGGCATCGAGGGATCCTCTTCGACCGTGACGAATTGCACGTCGTCGAATTCCAGCGACTGAAGATCGATGGCTTCCTGAATCAGGTCACCATACTTGTCACCGATGTGCTGGAACTCTTTGGAGGGAACGCGGACGTAGAGGATGCGGCCACTGGCGTGACTGAAGCGCGTCGGTTTGAGCCACGTATCAAAAGACTGGCGAATGACCTTTTTTTCCAGGGCTGCGAGAATCTGCAGCCAGGGATTAAGAGCCGAAGCCGGCGAAATTGCGAATGCCATCGAGCGAATCCTTGCCGGCGCCGCCTATGTACTACCGTGTGAGTTCAACCGCGCGGTTAAGACAATGGCTCACGCGGTGAGTGAAGCAATTGCTCACTCACATTCGCATACTGAGGACATGCCTGATGGCCGTTGGTTCGCCTCGGAAAAAACACTGCGAGGCACGGGTTGAAATTCACTCCGTGGGACGCTCGGAAACTTTCTTGAACGGTCCCGATGGTAGCACATTTGGGGTGTGTTGCAATGCCTCTTTCACATAACTTTTGGGAACAAGTGAAAGGTTGCACCACGTTCGGTGAAACACGCAACACACGTTCGAAATTCTCGCGCCTCGATCACAAATTTCTACTCGGTTATTGCTGACGTCGAGTCTCTTCCAGATTGGATACGAGACTAGACCGGCATGTTTGCTCCGATTGGCGTTGATACTTAGTCTGCGGGCGGGCGACGTCTGCTCAGCCGCACTGACTCCACCGGATTCCTCCCCCGTTCAGCCCCCTGCTGGCTTCAAAGCCCAACCTTCGATATACTTAATACTTGCCGTTCCGAGCGGTTCTGCACTTTACTTGCCCCAGCTGAATTTGAGGCAGGTTGCTCTTTCTTGTGGAAGGAGCAATGCAATGAAAAGGGGCTTCGGCCTGAGTTAAGTGGAGAACCGCCGTCGGCTAAGATTCCAGACAGGAAACAGGAGCGCATTTTTATGCCCAAGCGCACATTTCAACCCAACCGGCGTCACCGCTCGAAGACGCACGGCTTTCGCTCACGTATGAAGACCAAATCGGGAGCTGCCGTGCTGAGCCGTCGCCGGGCCGCAGGTCGCAAGCGCGTCTCAGTCAGCGCCGGCTTTCGCGACTAAAGCAGTTCTCCAATTGGATGCCGAGCGAAGCGACGCTGCCAAGTGGCTTTTCCCTCAAGGGAAAGCCACCTTTTGCCGAAACTGAAGTTGCCACATTAGTAATTGGAGAACCGCTCTAAGTCATTCCCGCCGTTTTGTTTTCGGCTGGAGCAGGTTCCAGAGCCTATCATGCTCTGGCCGAAATCCTTCCAGTTTGCGATGACCATTTCTCCCAAGCTTGAGCCGCATACCATTGCGCCAGCTGCGCGCAAGGTTCCCGCCTCTCTGGCCGGCGCGAGACTGCGTAAACACACGGATTTCCAACGGGTCTACACCGAAGGACGGAAGCGTCGTTCGGCCTCGATGAGCTGGTTCCTGGCGGCGCAGAGTGAGGTGGCTGGCCCGCGCGTAGGACTCACGGTGGGCAAAGTGCTTGGTCCATCGCACGAACGCAATCGGATCAAGCGGCGCCTGCGCGAGGTGCTACGGCGGCATGTCGACCAGCTGCCGGCGGGCTGCGACCTGATTCTCCATCCGCACCGGACGGTGCTGACGCTCGAATTCACGAAACTTGATGCAGAGATTTTGCGTATTCTCCAGCAGGCAAATGCTGAGCTGGCCCGTGCAAACCCGAGTCACCCTACGCGTTCCGGCAAGGCAGAGCCAGCTCGATGACACGCTTTCTACTTGCCGTGCTCAGGTTTTATCGCCACTGGCTTTCACCGGCGGTGCACGCGGTCGGTGGTGGCGGGTGCCGTTTTGTGCCGACGTGTTCCGAATATGCTTCGATCGCCATTGCAACGCACGGTCCGTTCCGCGGCACCGGGCTGGCAATCTGGCGTCTATTGCGCTGCCATCCGTTCTGCCGCGGGGGACTCGATCCGGTACCTACCGCCGCAAAGAGCAAAGAAAGCGCTTCGGGACCCTCGGGGTCGAATACAAGGGCCTCAGCTCATTTGCCGCACGAACCGTTACCATAGAAAGAGTGGTGAGCCTCCGGCGCGCCATTCCTCAACGACAGGAAGTCACACTTGCCCGAAATTCGTAATCCCAACTTAGAGTCGCAGGGTTCCGGCGGCGGCACCGGCGGCGGAGACTTCCGCAGCCTGATCCTCTTTACCTTTCTGGCCCTTGCGGCTTTGATGGTCTATCAGTATTTTCAAAAACCGGCAGCGAATGCTCCGGCGAGCCAGACGACCCAGCAAACTCAGCAGCAATCTGCGCAGCAGGCGCAGCAAACGCCTTCAGTAACATCGGCAGGTGGCGGAACGGATCCGGTGGGCCGAGTCGCGCAACTTGTTGCTTCAGTTGGCGCCAGTTCCGAGACCACAACCACCATCGAGAACGAGAAGTTCCGCATCACCTTCACGAATAAGGGCGCGCAGGTCCAGCACTGGATTCTCAAGCACTACACCGACTCCAGCGGCAAGCCGCTTGACATGGTGCAGCAGGACGCCGCGAGCCGCTTCGGGCTGCCGCTCTCGCTCTACACCTATGACAACGCACTGACGACGCAACTCAATTCAGCACTTTACGAGCCGTCCGCGACGGGCCAGGTGCTGGCTCCGAATTCGCTCAGCTTTCACTATGCGGCCGGTGGGCTTGACGTCGTGAAGACCTTCAGCTTTGATTCCAGCTATGTGATCGGCGCCCATGTCAGCGTGAAGCGAAATGGCGAGCCCGTGCGCGCGCTTTTGGCCTGGCCGGCTGGTCTGGGCGATATGGAAGAGTTCCTCGCCGCCAACGGCAAGCGCACCACGTTCCTGGTTCCGACACAGTCGCAGCTTGCATGGTCGATTGACGGCAAGCAGGATACGATGGCTGCCAAGAAGGTTAGCGGCGAAGCTACCCTCCACCAGCCCTTCGAATACGCGGGGCTCATGGATCTGTATTTCACGGCGGCGCTTTTGCCCGATGCTCCCTCGCGCGCCACCGTGGTTACGTTTCACCATACGATCGACCTGCCCAGCGACCTGAGCGATCCAAACAGCGCCAAGAAACCGGCGGATGTGATCGGACTTGCCATGGGCGACCAGAGCGGAGATACCCAACTGCGGATCTACGCCGGCCCCAAAGAGACCGATATTCTCAATTCGATTCGCGCGATCGGAGCTGATGGAAAACCCACCGGCGAGTCGTTAGCATCGGTGATCCAGTACGGCTGGTGGGGCATCATCGCCAAGCCGCTATACCTCGCTCTGCGTGCCCTGCACAACATGTTGGGTTCCGGGGTCAACAACTGGGGCTGGGCCATCATCATCATCACCGTCATCTTTAACCTCGTCCTGCTGCCAACGCGTATCTGGACAATGAAGTCGTCGCTGAAGATGATGCGCATTCAGCCCCGGCTCGACGCGCTCAAAAAGAAGTACGCAAACTTGAAGATCAATGATCCCAAGCGCGCCGAGATGCAGACCGAGCAGATGGCAATCATGAAGGAAGAAGGGGTGAACATGTACGGCGGCTGCCTTCCGCTGCTGCTGCAGATGCCGCTCTTCTTCGCTTACTATCGCGTGCTGCTGAATGCCGTGGAGTTGCGCCAGGCTCACTGGTTCTGGCTCACCGATCTGTCGATGCCCGATCCGCTGCACCTTCTGCCGATTCTCATCATCGGCACCATGTTCTTCGTGCAGTTCATCACGCCTTCGCCGGGCATGGATCCGATGCAGCGGCGCATGATGGCCATCATGATGCCGGCCATCATGGGATTCACCTTGTGGCACTTCGCCTCAGGGCTGGCGCTCTACTGGATCACCGGCAACATCATTAACCTGATCATGCAGGTCGCCATCAACCAGTCCAAAATCGGCAAGGAAATGCATGAGATCGCCGCGCGCCGCGCCGCGAAAAAGCTCCCCAAAGGCGGCAGCACAAGTCAACGCGTGATCCAGGGCCGGCGCTAGCAATTCTTTAAGCAACGAATCTGGTGCCCCATCCTTGCGCGGCCTTTGCGCATGGATGGAGACCTCGAGCTTCTCACCGCGCAAGCGCAGCTTTTAGCGCGTCTTCAATGGTCGGCAGCGAAAACTGAAACCCTGATGCCAGCAGCTTTTCCGGCTGCACACGAGCGCTTGCCAGCAGTGCCTCATCGGCCATCTGTCCTAAGAGCAAGCGCAGAGCGAATGCCGGCGCGGCCAAAAATGCGGGTCGATGCAGTTCTTTTCCGAGCGCATGCGTGAATGCGGCATTCGTGACCGGGTTAGGTGCAGTCACATTTACGGGGCCAGACAGGTCTACTCTCTTCAAAGCAGACAGAATCGCCCCGATCGCATCGGCCAAACCAACCCAGCTCATCCACTGCCGTCCGTTTCCCAGCCGCGCACCCAGGCCGAAGCGAAACGGCGGCAGCATCTGCAGCAATGCGCCTCTTCCCGGCCCCAGAACGACGCCAAATCGCGCGTGTACGACGCGGATGCCCGCCTGTCTCGCGGGTTCCGCGGCAGCTTCCCATTGCCGGCAGAGATCGGCGAGAAATCCCGAGCCGGGAGGCGATGATTCCGTCAGCGCTTCATCCCCGCGATTCCCGTAGATCCCAATGGCCGACGCCACCACAAACGTTTTCGGAGGGGTCCGCAGCGCGGCGAGCAATGTTGCGAGCTTCTGTGTGGAACCGACGCGGCTGGCTCCGAGTTCGCGGCGATATGCATCGGTCCAGCGATGTGTGGCTAAGCTGGCGCCGGAGAGGTGGATCGCGGCGGTGGCGCCTTCGAGAAGCGCGGGATTCGCGACGGGCCGGTCCGCGTCCGGATTCCATTGCAGTTGTCCGTCGGCGGTCGTCGTCCGTCTTACTAATTGGAGAGTCCGGATATTGCGCTCGGCGAGCGCCTGGTGCAGGGCGGTGCCGAGCATTCCCGATGCGCCGCTCAGAATGATTCCGCCGGAAACGATTGTGGAATCCATATTTACAGGATGGGCGTTCCCTCATTGTGAAATGAATTTGACAGGTTTGCTCTGAGTACTTGAGTTTAGTACCATGGGAATAGGTTTTGATCGGGGCAAAATTCGTCCCGTGCATTTCCTGGAGGGCTGATGACAGAGGCGGGGGCTCGCAACGAGGAAACACAAAAGTCGCAAGTGGACACCGAAACTACGGAAAAGTTCATTGCGGAGAAGCATATCGGCGAGCGCATCAAACGGTTGCGACTGAAGAAGTCGATGGGACTGGTGGAACTGGGTAAGCACACCGGTCTCTCGGCGAGCTTTCTGTCTCAGCTTGAGACCGGTCGTGTGGTTCCCACGCTCCGCAACCTGGCCCGCATCGCGATGGTCTTTTCTAAGGATCTCTCATACTTTTTTGAAGCTGAACCACAGTCGATGTTCCGCGTGCACCGACGCAAAGAGCGAGTGCGTTTGCCGCAGACGGGTGTCGAAGAGCCTACGTACTTCTTCGAGAGCCTTGGCTACATGGTGCCCGACCGGCACATGGACCCCTACTTTGCGGAGTTCATACCGCTGGAGCGGGCCAAAGAGCCGCGAGCCCACATGCATCCCGGCTACGAGTTTCTCTATATTCTTGACGGTGAGCTCGAACTGCACCACGGGGAGCACCACTGTACGTTGACGCCAGGGGATGCAGTTTACTTTGACTCGAGCACGCCCCACTCATATGTCTGCGCGGGCAAGAAGCCCGCAGATGCCCTGATCGTGACCATGCACCAGCCACCGGCCACACAACCTGTTACACTTCTGCGGTCCGGAAGCGGCGCAACACTGGTCCAGCGAGCGGTTGCGGGTCGTGGCGTGCTGGGGCAACGGGAACCGGCAGGAAGCTAGGCACGGATCGCGTTCACTGAGCTAAGCGCCGCGAAAGATTGGCTCGATGCGGCCGCGTACCGGCATTTCTCGAGTGCGGCTTGAACCTCGATCCCGCTTACTGAGGCTTCGCAGGGGGATTGGTTGGAGTGGCCGCTGGCGCCGCCGCCGGAGTGCCCGCAGCAGGCTTGGCGGTGGTGCTCGTAGTTGTCGTGGGTTTGGCCGGAGTCTTTTTCTTCTTTGCCGGCGCCGGTGGAGCGGGGCACTTGGGAGCCGGTGGTGGCGTCGAAACAGCCTTAAGTGATGCAGCCTGTGTCTGCACCGTGGTGCGCAACTCCACCATTTGCTTCTCTTGTACAGCTGCGGTTTGCTGCAGTTGGTTTCCAAATGCTACGCGAGCTTTCTCGAGATCTGCCAATGCTTGCTGCAACTGGGCAACCTGGTCGCCGGGAGCCGAGACGCGAGCCGCCTCCACAACATGCACCATGACGTCATACAGCGCGTCCACATTGCGTGAAACCGGAAGCACTTTGCTTAACGTACCCGGCGCGGAGTCCCCGTCTTTCATCAGCGCCGGCAGCGTTCCCTGCATATAGCGCTGAATCGCATCGATGTTGTTTTCAGCTTCATCGCGAACGGTGCCCTTTTTCCACCGATCCAGCTTTACTGACGCCACGGTTTGTTGCACCTCATCAAGGGAGCGCTGCAGAATCTCGGATGGCGTGGCAGGAGTAAAGCTGCTGTTCGCTGGAGGGGTGCCTGGGACCGGTGCCGGCCCGCCGCTGGCTGCAGTTTGAGCGGCACACAAAATTATCGGTGGAAAGAATAGGGTTGCGACGAAGATGGCTCTGGAGATGCTCATGGGGGATATGCCTTCCTGAGATTTGGCAGTTTTGCGCAGGCCGTTGAGATTGACGGTTCAAAACACCGGTTTGGTTCGGCGAATACAAAGCCGCCCACTCAGTATCGCCAATACCTCTTTCATCGAACAAGTTGGCGCTGGTTCCAGGATAGGTCCCTCATCAGCTTCAATCCTTCCTCGCTCAAAGGCAACGGTTGCATTCACTATGCCATCTACCTGAGCAAGTGCACTTGCGACCTACTCCCACTCTCGGATTGACTTTTCGATGCACGCAATACGTTGCCGTGTTGGCCTATGCTGCCCAACTCGTTGGGGTGGCGGAGCCGGTATTAGTGCATCATCCCGAGGGCACATTGCACGGCTTCCTCGCGCTGACTACGGAGCAGGGGCAGGTCCTTGCTGCGGGAGATCTTATCCAGGTCGTGCACGGCGACCGCGTGACTTCTCACCTGAGTTTTCACTTCAAAGACGGCTCACTCGACGACGAAACCACGGTGTACACACAGCGTGGTGTCTTGCGCCTCATCTCCGATCATCACATTCAGCGCGGACCCTACTTTCCACACCCACTCGACATGATGATTGATGTCGCGAAGGGGGTCGTGGTGACGCGAGCGCCCGGCAAGGACGGCAAGGACGAAGTTTCAACTGACCGAGTGAAGATGCCTGCCGATCTCTACAACGGCCTCGTCACGCCGGCAGTCAAGAACGTCTCTCCCGACGCTGGCGAAACAAAGGTCTCGATGATTGTTTCCACGCCCAAACCGCGACTCGTGACCCTCGATATCATGCCCCAGGCGCCTGAGACCTTTTATCTTGCTGGCCTTCCCCGCAAGGCTGCCGTGTACGAGATCAAAATAGAACTCGGCGGAGTAGCAGGTGTGATCGCGCCCGTCATCGGCAAGCAGCCACCCAACATCTCGGTGAGTCTGGAGGGTGGGCAGGTGCCAGTCATTCTGCGCGAGTCAGGCCCCCTCTTCGAAGGCGGCGCGATTCTGACCATTTCCCAGATAGGGCCGACATGGTCGTCGGAAGGATCGCACGATCATTCGGGCAATTGAGCTACTCCTGTGATGATTTGGGCGATGATTCTGGAAGCGCGGCGAAGTAATCTGCGACCTCCCGCCAATTTTTCACGCGCACAAACCCGGTGGCCGTCAGGTTATGTGGCGCCGTGTAGAGCAATCCCTGCCCCTCAAAGCGCAGCAGGTTCTTCGGCAGATCATCAATGAGGTAATCTGCGCGCAGGATGCTCTTGTCTCCGCAGAAGACATAATGGGTGGGTGGAATGAAAGGGAAGTGCCGCTGCAGCCAGCGATACTTCGGCCCCAGCGAGTTGGGCACCGCCATTGCCTGCGTCGCGATGAAGATCTCAAATCGCGACGAAAGCCCTTTCAGAACCTCCTGCGATTCCGGCATAAGTGGAAGATCTTCAAAAAAGTCTTCGGCATCGAGAAATGCACGCAATTCCTTCTGACGATCCTGGGGCGTGATTTCCCACAGGCCCTTGCCTGCCAGGTCGTCGACCGTAACGTCTTCTTCGAAGGCCTGGTTGTAGCGGCGAAGATGCTCGGCCAGGGTATCGGCCATCACTTCGTCCATGTCGACGCAGACGCGCTTCAATTCCTGTTCTCCAGCTTCTCTTGACTGATTTCGTCTGGCCGCTGATCGGATCGATCGCAGTGCGAAGAACGCCGTCGGCAAGGCGAACCGTTAGGCCCCCGCCTGTCGCGGCTTGCGGATCGCCCGCCCTGTCTCGGCTGCGGGTTCGGGCTGCGGAGTCTTGGGTGCCGGCGCCATCGCGGGATCCCAATAGAGCAGACGTCCGCAGCTGTCGCAGTTCAGCAGTTCACCCTCGCGCAGTTGGTTCCAAACCTGCGGGCGGACACCCATTCGGCAGCTCATGCATTGCTGGTTCTCGGCGCGGGCAATTCCAGTGCCGCGTTGCGATGCGATCCGATCAAAGCGAGTCAGCAACTCGGTTGGGATCTCAGCACGTAGCGCCTCGCGCTCTCGACCAAGCGCGGTCTGTTGCCCGGCCAGTTCAATCTGGCTGGCGGCCACGCGTTCCCTGGTCTTTTCCAGAGCTGCTGCCAACTCCTCCACTTGCGCCCGAGCCGTGGCGAGCATCGCTTCCTGCGTTTCGGTGCGCTCCAGGCTGGCAAATTCCTCATTTTCCAGGCGGTCGATCTCAGCCTGGGCAAAATGGACCTCGTGCTCGATGGCTGCAGCCTGTGCCGGCGTGGTCACGCTGTCCTGCTGCGCCTTGTAGCGGTCGGCCTTCTGCCGATGTGCTGCAATTTCGCGCTCCAGCTTCGTACGCAGGGAGTCTTCGCGGTTCAGCGCGTCAGATGCGGCAGCCGTCTTCGCTTGCATGGCCCCCAGAGCGGACTCGGCCTGGTTGATTTGGGCCGGCAGCGTTTTGGCGACTTGCGCCAGTCGGCCCCGTTCCACTTCCACATTTTGCAGCTTCACCAGGTTCTCAATATTCGCTAGCATCGCTGCCAAGCAGTTTAGTTCATTGCACGTCTAATCAGAAAATGGGCGCGCAAGTCGAACAGAAGGCATCCAATGCAAGAGATGAAGCTTTCTGAAGCCGGGACCTCACGCAGACGCATACCCCGCTGGCCATTCTGGGCGGGTGGAGTCGTTCTTGCACTCCTGGCGACCATTGCCGTGCTTCTTGCCATCGCTGCACACCGGGCTGAGCCGTTTGTGCGCCAGCAGGTCGTTCAGTCTTTGTCCGATCGCTTCCACGCCCGCGTGGAGCTCGACAGCTTTCATCTCTCACTGGGCAATACGCTTCGCGGCGAATGGGGTATTTGGGGCGAAGGGAAAGGCCTCCGCATCTGGCCCCCGGCAGAAATGGAGGGCGTTCATGTTCCTGAGCCCAACCCGCCCATTCAGCCGCTGATCCGCCTCGATGAATTTCATTTTCATGCGCCGCTGCATTATCAGTCCGGACAGCCGATCCACATCACGCAAATTCGGCTCCAGGGCCTCGACATCCGATTTCCTCCCCGTTCGCACATGCAAAGGACTGTCGAATCTCAAGCCGGCAGTGGCGCTCAGCCGCCGTCGAATGGCTTGAATGTCAGCTTCGTGATCGACTCTGTCGAGTGTATCGACGCACGCTTCGCCCTTGAGACGGACAAGCCCAACAAACTGCCGCTCGAATTCTCCATCCCCGAATTCCGACTCAAGGGTGTTCGCTCTGGCGCACCCATGGTCTTCGACGCGCAGGTGGAAAACCCCAAGCCGCCGGGGTCGATTCACACCACCGGCAGCTTTGGTCCGTGGATCGTTGCGGATCCCGGCAGCAGTCCGATTCTTGGCGACTATACCTTCAGCCATGCAGATCTGTCGGTTTTCACCGGCATTGCCGGTTTTCTCAATTCGACCGGTCACTATCAGGGAACGTTGCGCGATCTCGTCGTCGACGGGCAAACCGATACTCCTGACTTCCAACTCTCGCGTTTCGGTCACACTATGCCGCTTCATACCAAGTTTCATGCGCGGGTCGACGGAACAAATGGCGATACCTGGCTCGATCCCGTGGATGCCACCCTGGAGGGTTCCCATTTCACAGCGAAGGGCAAGATTGTGCGCGTTCTGAAGACGGGCGACGATGGACGGCTGCACAGTATCGGCCACGACATTGCCCTGAACGTGAATGTGGATCGTGGAAGGATCGAAGACTTCCTGCGCCTCGCCACTGATTCAGCAGAGCCGATTCTGAACGGCGGCATCGGGGTAGAGGCGCAACTCCACATTCCACCCGGAAAGACTCCGGTAAGCCAGCGAATCGCGCTCAAAGGTCATTTCGTGCTGGATGAGGCTGAGTTCGCCAGCCTGCAGGTGCAGAAGCGGATTCGCGAATTGAGTCTGCGCGGACAGGGAAAGCTTGATCAGTTGAAGTCCGCCGAGGACGAGAAAATCAAGTCGCATGTGGAGGGGGATTTCACCCTGGATGCAGGAGTGCTTACGCTTCCGTCGGTGCTCTACTCGGTTCCGGGCGCCGACATTCATCTACATGGCACCTATCGCACGAATGGCGGAACTCTGGATTTCACCGGAATCGCGAAGATGCAGGCGACGGTCTCGCAGATGGTCGGCGGCTGGAAGGGCCTGCTGCTCAAGCCCGCCGATCGATTCTTCAAGAAGGATGGAGCCGGCACCGAGGTCCCCATTTACATCGCGGGCACTCGCGAGAAGCCGCAGTTCGGTTATAATTCCGCAAATTCCGGCGGTACACATCCCCAACGTCCCGGCACACAATAGCCTTAAAGTCGCACGCCGTTGCCTCGTGAAAAGCCGAGTCTTAAATTTAGAAATTGCAGTTGGTCTGTATAATTCTCCGCAGATTTTACTATCAGCATTGCGGAGGCTCCTATGGACGTGGTCCTTCTGATCCTGCTCGCCGTCGTTGCAATCATCGTTCTTTCGCTGATTTTGGGCAGCTTCTTTACCGTTAGTACGGCTGAAGTCGCCGTGCTTACGCGCTTCGGCAAATTTCTCCGCGTTGCGGAAGCCGGGCTCAACTGGAAGGCGCCTTATCTCGACACCGTTGCGGGAATCGTGAGTCTTCGCGTCAACCAGATCACGCTGACCATGGAGACCAAGACCAAGGACAATGTCTTTGTCACCATCCCCATCTCCGTGCAGAACCGCGTGCGTCCCGAACGCGTGTATGACGCGTTCTACAAGCTCTCAGACCCCGTTGCGCAGATCAAGTCCTATGTCGAGCAGGTGATTCTCGGACACGTTCCCGGAATGACGCTCGACGAAGTCTTCGCCTCGCAATCCAGCATCGCTGCCGCCGTCAAACAGGAGTTGGATGCCGACATGGCCGCATTTGGCTACGAGATCGTGAATGTGCTGGTGACCGATATCGTTCCCGATGCCAAGGTAAAGTCGGCGATGAACGACATCAACGCCGCACAGCGCGAGCAAGTGGCTGCGACGGCGCGCGGCGAGGCCGACAAGATTCTCGTCGTCAAGAAGGCCGAGGCCGAAGCCGAAAGCAAAGCGCTGCAAGGGCAGGGAATTGCCAACCAGCGCAAGGCAATCGTCGAAGGACTGCAGAACTCTATCGAGCAGTTCCAGAAAGCCGTCGAAGGCGCCACGCCGAAAGACGTCATGCAACTGGTGCTGGTGACGCAATACTTCGACACGCTGAAGTCGATCGGCGAAAGCGACAAGACCAATACGCTTTTCCTGGCTCACTCTCCCGCGGCGGTAAAGGAAGTTTCCGACCAGATTCTCGAGTCCATGCTGATCGCGCAGAACTCAACCGTCATGACGCGATGACGGCGAGCAGCAGGGTCGAAGTGGGATTGTCTCGGTCTTTGCGTCAGCCGGATGATAACTACTGGATAGCAGAGTGAGCAGAAAAAGCCTTAGTCCGGGACGTCTGGAGGCATTCTCTGACGGCGTTATCGCGGTCATCATCACGATTATGGTGCTGGAGTTGAAGGTTCCTGCCCCGGACGGCGTAGCCGGTCTGCGCGCAGTACTGCCTACCATCTTTCTATATCTGCTTACCTTCGTACAGATCGGGATTTACTGGGTGAATCATCACTATCTCGTCGATGAGGTGGAGACGGTCAGCCACGGCATTCTGTGGGCCAACCTGATATTTCTCTTCTGTCTCTCGCTGTTTCCGTTTGCCACGGACTGGATCGGCATCAAGGGGTTGTCATCTTTCAACACCGCGCTCTACGCTGCAGTCAGCATTTTCCCGGGGCTGGGATATATGGCGCTGTGGACTCAGATACGGGCGCAGAGTGCGGCGCCTGCGCACGCAAGCTGGGGCAAGCAGATCGCGTCCGTTTCGCTTTATCTTGCTGCAATTCCCGCGGCCTATTACCAGCCTGCTGCCTCTCTGGCCTTGATCGGAATCGTTGCGATCATCTGGCTGCTGCCGCCGAAGGCCGAGGCCCACTTGGAGTGAGACTGGTACAAATCTTACTCATCCTCCGCAGAACTCGCAGTCGATTCAAGATCAAACCTTCTTGCCTACCGATAGCCCCCAATGTGATAGTTTGGCGTGTTCACACCGTTGCCGCATTGACGAGCAGCGGAAAAGCGACGAGGACCATAATGCACTGGACCAAATCTGTTGTAGCCGCTATCGCAACGTGCGCTATTAGTCTTTCCATCGGAGCGCCCGCAAACACAGCAACCGCACAATCATCTGCCGCAAATTCAGTTGCACCATCCGCGCAATCGCAGCCCACCGGCCCCGAATGGTGGCGGCACGCCGTCATTTACGAGATCTACCCGCGTAGTTTTAAGGACTCGGACGGTGATGGCGTCGGCGACATCAAGGGCATCACTTCGCGCCTTGACTACCTCCGCGACCTTGGCATCGATGCCATCTGGATCACGCCGATGTATCCGTCGCCGGGCATCGACTACGGCTATGACATCTCCGACTACACCGCTATCGATCCGCTCTACGGCAATATGGCCGATTTCGACAACCTCGTTTCAGAGGCCAAGAAGCGCGATATCCGCGTCATCATGGACTTCGTTATCAACCACACTTCCGACCAGAATAAGTGGTTCCTCGAGTCCCGCTCCTCGCGCGACAATCCCAAGCGCGACTGGTATATCTGGCGCGATGGTAAGGGAGAAACTGCGACCGACAAAGGCGATCTACCTAATAATTGGCAGTCGTGGTTCGGCCACTCCGCGTGGCAATGGGATGAGAAGACGCGCCAATACTACTACCACTACTTCTATGTGCAGCAGCCCGACCTGAACTGGCGCAATCCAGAGGTCCATGCGGCGATGGATGGCGTACTGGACTTCTGGATGAAGCGCGGTGTTGCCGGCTTCCGCATCGATGCAGTTTCGCGGCTCTACGAGGATCCTAATCTGCGCGATGATCCTTACCTGCCTGGCCGTAATGCGTATGGCGATCGCAATATCCAGCACAAGTACACCGACGATTTGCCGGAAGTGCACGATGTTCTGAAGGAAGTCCGTCGCGTTGCAGACAAGTATCCCGGAGATCCCGTGCTTGTGACCGAAGCCGATGAACCCAATGTCGAAGCGCTGGCCAAAATGTACGGCAACGGCGACGAGGTACAACTGCCCATGGACTTCCAGATCGCCGACGTCAACAAACTTTCGGCGCCGCGGTTCCGAGAGCTTTTCAGCGAAATCGAAAATAATTCAGCGCATGGCCAGCCCGAATACTTCTTTTCGAATCACGATCAGCCGCGCCAGTGGGACCGCTACGGCGACGGCGAGCACAACGACCAAATCGCCAAGCTGATGGCCGTTCTCGAGCTCACCACGCGCGGCACTCCGCAGATGTACTACGGCGAAGAACTTGGCATGCGCACCACCGACCCCGTGCGCGTCGAAGATGTCCACGATCCTATCGGCAAACTTGGCTGGCCCAAGGAAAAAGGTCGTGATGGCGAACGGACACCGATGCAGTGGGACTCAACCAGCGAGGCCGGCTTCACCACTGCAAGCAAGGCGTGGCTGCCCATTCCGACCAGCGCGGGCAAATACAACGTCGACGCCGAAAGCAAGGATCCCGACTCGATCTTCAACGCCTACAAGCGCCTTCTTGCCCTCCGCAAGACAGAACCGGCTCTGCGTGACGGCGTGCAGGTGAGTATCGGTAACGATCCCGATGTCTTCACGTATCTCCGCACGGCTGGCGACGAAACTGTTCTCGTGCTGCTGAACATGAGCGATCGTGGGCGGACGATCTCATTCAAGCCGGACGAGCTCCCCGGCAGCAAACTTACGCTGCTCTACCGCTCAACGCCGGCACCCACGTCGATCGCGCCAGCTCATGTAGTCCTTGCTCCGTTCGCCGCACTTGTGGCAAAGGTGCAGTAGATTCGGTCACTGCGACAGGAAGATGGTCCGCTTTCAAAGAGCCTTCTCGCGTTACCCCACGCGCCGACAACTCACGTGCAGCCTCGTCTCACTTTGAACTCCCCAACCCCTGCCGCTTGTGTTAGTTTTGCCCTGTTCACACCGTTGCCAATTCATGAGCATCGGAACGGGCGCGTCCGCTCCTTCGAGGTGTGCGACCGCCAAGGGACGAGGAGACCGCAATGCACTGGACCAAAAAAATCGCTGTTATCTGCGCCGTCGCTCTCACGCTCGGCACCACGGCTCTTAATGCATATGGACAAAAGAAGAACGCAACGCAACCGGACACAACTAATGAGAAGAACTGGTGGCGTAATGCCGTCTTCTACGAGATTTATCCGCGCAGCTTCGCAGACTCAAACAACGACGGCATCGGCGATCTGAAGGGCATCACCGCCCATCTGGACTATCTGAAGGACCTCGGCGTCGATGCCATCTGGCTAACGCCCTGCTATCCATCACCACAGGTCGACTTCGGCTACGACATCTCCGATTACGAAGCCATTGATCCCAAGTACGGCACCATGGCCGACTTCGACCATCTCATTGCCGAGGCCAACAAGCGCCACATTCGCGTGCTGATGGACATGGTGATGAACCATACTTCAGACAAGCACAAATGGTTTATCGAATCGCGTTCGTCAAAGAATAATCCCTACCGTGACTGGTACGTGTGGCACGACGGTAAGGATCAAACTGCCACTGACAAGGGGCAGCCGCCCAATAACTGGCAGTCCGATTTCGGTCATTCGGCATGGGAGTGGGACGAGAAGACACGCCAGTACTACTATCACAAGTTCTATATCCAGCAGCCCGATCTCAACTGGAACAACCCCAAAGTCCCCCAGGCATTCAAGGACATCATTGCCTTCTGGCTCAAGAAGGGCGTGGCCGGTTTTCGCTTCGACGCGATCACTACGCTTTTCGAAGATCCCCAGATGCGAGACGAAGACCTTGATCTCGACAAAGATGGAAAGAGCTTCACCAATGCCTATGGCGATGTCGCGCTGAAAGATACCCGCACCAACAATCTCCCCGGCGTTCACGCCGTTATGGCCGAGATGCGGGCCGAAGCCGACAAGTTCTCGACTGACAAGTTTCCCGGTACGCGCGTCTTTATTGGAGAGACCTACCTGCCCAACGTCGCCGAACTTCTCAAGCAGTATGGAACCCCTGAACATCCCGAATTTCAGTTGCCCATGGACACGCAGATCGGCTTCATCAACAAACTCGACGTTGCCGCTTTTCGCGCCAAGCTTGAGGATGCCGAGACCGACCTTGGCAGCAACGTCCCCTTGCTCATCTTCGACAATCACGACAACGCGCGCCTCGATGCCCGCTATGGCGACGGGGTACACGACACCGATATTGAGCGCGTTATCTCTACGATGCTCTTCGCCAGCCGCGGCGCAGCGCTCTTTTACTACGGCGACGAAATCGGCATGACGACCACTCCTCCCACGCGGAAAGAGGATGTGAAGGATCCAGTCGGCCTTACCGGCTGGCCCAAGGAAAAGGGCCGCGACGGCGAACGCACTCCCATGCAATGGACGTCAGATCCGAACGCCGGATTTGACGGACCGAACGCAAAGCCTTGGCTGCCTGTCCCGCCCAACGCCGCAACCATCAACGTACAAATGGAAAAGGCCGATCCGAATTCGATGTTCGCGTGGTATCAAACCCTGATCCGGCTCAAGAAGACCAATCCGGCATTCTCTGAAGGTTCTGACACCATGCTCGATACTGAAAACACCAGGGTTCTGAGTTGGAAACGGGAGACTGCGGGGGCACCTGCGGTTGTGGTGGCGCTCAACTTCACCGCCGAACCGCAAACCGTGAACCTGATCGGTCCGGGCCTCGCTGACGTCCCACTCAACACCCTTTTGAAGACCCCCGGAGCCGCCAACCCAGACTCGCTTAAGACCATTCAGCTCGGCCCATACGGGGTTTACATTGGCCAACTCCAATTCATGATCAGCCACTAAGCCAGAGAGCAGTCGAGCCGAAACCGAAACAAACTCAATCGGCGGTTTCGATCATTCGGAACCGCCGACTTGGCTTTCCGACCTGATTCCAGTTTCCAATCCTCAAACCATCACTCGCTGGAGTAATATGCTGGAGCGTCCTCCACCGGGCGCGGGCTAGTCTTAGCCCATCCTCTTTCAGGAACTTGAGCCTCCATGCCCGAAACCACCCCTGACCGAGCCGCAATATTCCAGGCGGCGCTTGCCGAGCACATCGAGATCATCCAAGCCCTTAAAGACCAGCAGCGCGTTCTCGATCAGATCGCGTCCGAGATGGTTCTCGCCATCCGCATGGGCGGCAAGATCCTATGGTGCGGCAACGGGGGCAGCGCTGCGGACGCGCAGCATCTTAACGGGCAACTGGTTGTCCGGTTCCGGCTGGATCGAGCCGGCATCCCTTCAATCGCACTCTCCACCGACACCTCGATTCTCACGGCCGCCAGCAACAACTACGGCTATGAGCACATCTTCCAGCGCCAGGTCGAGACGCTTGCGCGCAAAGGCGACGTCGTGGTCGCGATCTCCACTTCGGGCAACAGCCGAAACGTGTTCCTCGCCCTCGAAGCCGCTCGTAAGGTCGGCGCTGTCACAGTGGCGTTTACGGGCAAAGGCGGTGGCAAAATCGCTACGGCTGCTGATTTTCTGTTTGAAGTCCCATCGGCAGACACCCCGCGCATTCAGGAAGCCCACATCCTGGCGGGTCACGTTTTGTGCGAAATTCTTGAAAAGGAACTAACGGTGGGACAGGGAGCTACCAATCAGAACGGATTGGGGCTCAGAAATCCCCCGTCTCGTCCTCAATAATCCTGGATTTCGAATCCGGAATCTCATTTTCTGCTTCACGCAGTCGAGTGAGCGTCTTGCGATAGAACCAGGCCGCTGCCATGCCTCCGAGTACGGCTGAAGCCGCAGCTATGGTTCCCACTTTTAGCCAGCCATTCCGGCCCGAACCTTGAATACGAGATCTTGTCGCCGGGTTCGCTTCTTCTGAAATCGGTGATTCTAGGTTGTTTGTCATTCTGATAGGCTTTGATGCGTCTCTACCTCTGGGCGCATCAGAGACGTCGTTAGATGTCGATTCATCGTCAAAAGTTTCAAGTCCCGCATTACGGGAAAATCTGGATTTTTGTATTTGCTTCGAGGTCAATCTATAGTATCGTGTAGATATTCCAGTGATGGAGAGCGGTCTTTCGGATCGCACCAGAGCTGGAAGTAGTTTGCGTCACTGGCCTCCCGGCACGAACAGCAAAACGTTCGTGCCGCCTTTTTTTGCTCTCAAAGACATATTATTGCGAATTCTTCCCACCTGTGCACGTCTACAGAGCGAGAGGTTATCGATTGATTGTCTGGTGCTTTGAGGGCACGTGTCACACCGGCCCACGCAGTTCCATCCCAGCTTCGTCTAAAATCGTCAGGAGAGCCATTCCTTCAATGAACTTTGCAAAGCGCCGTTGGGTTCCGGGTATCGCAGTATTCGCCATCACCGTCGCGAGTTACGCGCAATGGTCTAACCCCGCCGAGGATATTCCGGCCTACCACCCCGCGGCGCCCCTCAAGGTCGCCGCCCTGCCCCCGATGCTGTCGGGTGCGAAACTCACGGGCGAAAACTTCCGCTACGCCTGGCAGGTCCACGTCTACCAGCAGGCTGCGAAGATTGGCAACGTTCTGTACCAACTCCCCTGCAACTGCCGCTGCGACCGCGCTCTTGGCCACACCAGCCTGCGTAGCTGCTACGAGGGCTATCACGGAACGGAGTGCTCCACCTGCGCACAGGAGGCCTTCTACGCCTATGCCATGATCAAGGCCGGCAAAACGCCAGCCCAGATCCGTGCCGGCATTGCCCAACACGCCTACGAGCAGATCGACCTCGAAAAGCAGTAGCATTCGGCGCGTGGCTTGCGAGATTCTGTTCGTCGGATCTCCGCCGTCTTCATTTCGGTATCCCGCACCGAAACCCTCGCATACGCGCTCGTTACGCTGTCTGTCAATCCTCGGGTGAGATCGTGACTGCGCAGTCCTGGGTAATTCCACCAGGAGTCTTAGGTGTTTGCGGTGGCGACTTCGACGAGAGGGACCTCGTACGGGCGATAAACGAATTCTTCTTATTCCAGGAGGCAGGAATAGCAGGGCGAGAAGTGCGGTTTCAGTAAGGGAGAATGCACTGTCGGCGAATCTGCGAACTTGCCTCGGACACTTCTCTGCTTCTCTGCGCGAGTCAGATTTCTTCAGTCTCTTTGATCTGGATGACAAGACAACCGAGAGTTCTGTCCCCGGCCAGCAGCAACTGGTAGGGGGTTCCGGCTGCAATGTGAACGACGTCTCCTGCGCGCAGCTCCTGCATCGAGGCATCGCCGATGACCGCGTCTTTGCCTTGGACGACCCGGCTGGTCTCCTCGATTTCTTCGCCTTTGACCATGGTTGCGCGCCCTTCCAACACAATGAAGAGTTGGGCAAACTCCTCGCTTATTTCAACCGTTCCGCTGCGCAGTCGCACTGAAAGCATCGCAACATGACTCGGAAATTCCTTGAGTTCTTCGCTCGCCGTCCCATCTCCGAACCGGGCCAGCTTCCGTAAGTAGGCGACGCGTTCCAATAGCACGGGCGAAGACCAATGATCCCAGGCCCGGGAACTGGCAGTGTCAGGAGATTTGGCGCGTTCGTGCGTCCTGCTTTCCGCGGAAAACAACTTCCCTAGGATTTCTGCCTGCTGCATTTTATCCATGCCAATCCTCTTATCATTTTGCGAACGTCCTGATTGGAAGCATCGTGGCTACTTTTCGCCGCATAAAGCAGCACGCGTAGATGCCGGCTTGAATTGGCCATGTCCCTGAGCCTTATGCTCCTTGTTCCCATTGGGTTGTGCCATGCCAAACCAAAATAAAACTACGCCTTTAGGACCAAGAACCTATGACTTTCAGCGTATCTGACCTAGAATAGAACTTGCAGCACGAGCCAGTTGGTCCGGCTCGCACCCTGTAGTTCGATCGGTTCATCGAAGAAAGAGCCGATCAGTCCCCGGTGGTTACCCGGGGTCCTCAGGAACAACTCTTCGTTGCTGGGGCAGGAAATGGGGGCGTCACGGTTTCGACGGGATCGATTGCGGCATGGGAGGCATGTCGGGGTGTGGGCACCCGTAATCGCCTGCAAAAACAAAGTTGCCAACGATAATCTGGCACTTGCTGCTTAATTAATTAAGCAGCCGTCTCTCGCAGCTTCGCCTATGGGCAGCGAATCAGACGTCATTTAGTAGGCTGGTGGCTGCTTCTCGGTCCGTGTTGCAGCCATAAGATCATCGGACTAGCTTCAGGCGCATCTTGTCCGTTCTGAGCGTCTGAGGCGAAAACATGCGGAATCGGACTGAGCATGGATTCTCCCGGCTGACAGCGATTTCGGACGCGGGTTCGACTCCCGCCGCCTCCACCATAATTGTCTCTTGCGTCGGCCTAAAAAGCTGGATTTCGCTAGACCACCAGTAGATGTTGCTCGGGATTGGAAGTCCTCCAGAACTGCGCCGGATCCATGAGCTGTATTTCTGCGAATCGTATTGCGGTGTTGGCTGTGGCGCCCTTCGTACAAGCCACTCGACCATCGTCAGGTATCCGCGTCATCCCATTTCAGGGCATTGGAGACCCTAGACTCTCGCGGCCTGTCTTGCAGGGCTCTACTTAGTGCGCATTTACTATTCCAGTGTGTTCAAGGCTGCGAGCCTTTCTTAACCTTAGGCGGTATTACTATGCGAGCGCGCACGAAGCGTTTCTCGTTTTCCAAGCACGCATCCATCTGAACTTTCTCATATATGGTTAATACCGATGGGCAAAGATCACAGTGCTAATTTACGCTACGGGAGTTTCCGACTTACTCGCGAATCTAGATGGAACAAGGACCGCTGTTCATCTTCGGGGTGGGCCGGACGGAGAGCCGGTAGCGCGTGTCTGCCCCCTGGATCAAGGCTAATGAAATGGGAGTCGACAGCGGTCTAACGGATTATCAAAATCGGCAACGAGCGGTGACTCACGAGCTGATTTATACTGAAACCAATTACCAGAGGATTTGAATGTTGGTTCGGTCCCGAGCACCGCTGCGTCTCGGTCTTGCTGGCGGCGGAACAGACGTTTCTCCATATTGCGATACTTTCGGTGGCGCGATCCTGAATGCGACGATTGGCCACTACGCTTACGCATCGATTGAATCGACCGAAGACACTCGTGTTCGCTTCGTTTCCTGCGATCGGGGCCAATCCTCGGAATATCCTGCAGATGGGCGGCTTGTACCGGACGGCAACCTCGACCTGCTCAAGTTTGTTCACAATCATGCTGTGCAGCGGTTTAACAACGGTCAACCGTTGGCCCTCCGCCTTTCCACGCGAGTTGATGTTCCCTCTGGTTCGGGATTGGGTGGGTCATCCACTTTGGTCGTTGCGTCGCTTAAGGCATACGCCGAACTGTTGAACTACCCGATCGACGACTATGACCTCGCGCATACCGCCTGGGTTGTCGAACGAAAGGAAGCTGGCTTGGGTGGTGGTAGTCAAGATCAATATGCGGCCGCATTTGGTGGTTTCAACTTCATGGAGTTCGGCGGGAATCACCGAGTTCTTGTTAATCCCCTTCGGATCCGGGATAGCGTGGTCTCCGAACTTGAGGCTTCCCTGCTGCTCTTCTATACCGGAGCTTCGCGAGAGTCATCTGGGATTATCGCGGAACAGTCGAACAACGTCGAAGTTGGCAATCAGCAGGCGATCGAAGCCATGCACGAGATAAAACAGGAGGCAATCCGAATGAAAGAAGCTTTACTTCGCGGAGACTTCCACCTGCTTCATGAGGTATTGCGCAATAGTTGGGAAGCAAAAAAACGAATGGCGAGTAAGATCGTCAATACGAGAATTGAGACACTGTATATGCGGGCTCTACAAGCGGGAGCACATTGCGCGAGAATCTCCGGAGCCGGGGGCGGAGGATTCATGATCTTCCTTACGGATCCAATGCGTAAAGACCGTGTCGCGGAGGCTTTGATGGACTGCAACGGAGACGGGAGAATCTATGGCTGTCACTTCACTGAGGTAGGTGCGCAGGCCTGGAGAGCGAATTAGCATTGCCGACGGGGGATTCATCAGAGCCTTTAATCATTTGTTGATTGGGTAGAGACTAGCAGGCACGGGTAACACGGATGGAAGCAATAATTCTTGCGGGTGGTTTGGGTACGCGGCTCAGTTCAAGACTGAGCGACTTACCGAAGGCGATGGCGCCGGTTGCTGGCCGACCTTTTCTTGAGATTCTGCTCAACCAGCTCTTAAACGACGGATGCAACCGAGCGATTCTTTCCGTTGGGCATCGTCGCCAGGCCATCATTCAAACGTTCGGAGATAGCTTTCAGGAGATGCCGTTGCATTATGTGATCGAGACGGCACCCCTCGGCACTGGAGGAGCTATCCGGCTTTCTCTGCAGTATGCAAGAGAGAACTCCGTTCTGGTATTAAATGGGGATACTTTTCTCGATGTCGACTTCGCCGATATGCTTTCTTTACATGCGACTGGCGGCAGTCCAATGACACTGGCAGTTACGCAAGTGCAGGAAATGGGTCGCTACGGAGGCGTTCTTCTAGATGGTCAATACGTTGTTGGGTTTATCGAGAAGGGGCAGAATGGCCCTGGTTGGATTAATGGTGGTGTCTACGCAATGAACCGAGATTTCCCGTGGCCTGAGAGCTTACCGTTGCAGTTCTCGTTCGAACTGGATGTATTGGCCAATTGTCTTGACCGCTTGCATCCCGGCGTATTCAAGTGTTTCGGCAAGTTTCTCGATATCGGAACGCCGGAAGACCTTGATCGTGCCCAGATCGAACTCGCATTGGTGAATCGAAAGCCCCCGCTAACTAGTCCGCATTAGCGCACTTCAAATCTACTCGGAAGAAGCTTGCGCCTCGCAAAAGCAATCCTCGACGTAATTGCAGATCATGTGCCCGCACAGGATCTGTCCTTCCTGAATACGAGGTGTTTCAGACGAAGGAACACTTAAAGTCATATCCGCAATCCTCGCCATCGCTCCGCCGTTTGCCCCAGTGAAGGCGACGGTAAAAACACCCATCTGGCGTGCAGCCTCAAGTGCATAACAGACGTTTTTGCTGTTTCCCGAGGTTGATATCCCAACCAGAACATCTCCTGGAAGACAGATCGCCTCAACCTGCCTCCGAAATACATGTTCATAGCCATAATCATTCCCGAGTGCCGTCAGCACCGATGTGTTAGTTGTTAGCGCAATCGAGGCTATCGCTCTGCGTTCCTTCAGGAACCTACCCACGAACTCGGCTGCAAGATGTTGCGAATCCGCTGCGCTGCCGCCGTTACCACACCACACAATTTTGTGATTTTCCAGCACCGCGCGTCTCATTCTGTCGGCAATCTGCTCTAATGCAGGCAGTTCACGACGCAGCGCTTGAATCACCCGCAGGTGTTCTTCGATTGATTGTTCAAATAATTCGGGCGAGGCCAAAACCGGTCTCCCTGTCTTCGAGATTAATGCGCTATAACATTCTATATCGACGCTCATTATGAAAACATCCAAACCCGAGCCTCTTTGCGGAATCCAGTTTGTGATTCTGGATCGCGACGGAGTGATTAACCGAAAGGCCGCGGAATCGAAATATATCTTCCAATGGGGAGACTTTGTCTTGTTCCCTGGTGTCGGGTCTGCCATCGCTGCTCTGAACCGCTCGGGCAGACACGTTATAGTCATTACCAATCAGCGCGGAGTTTCCCTCGGCCTTTACACCCTCGACCAGGTTGTCGATCTACATACACAACTGCAGGGTCACCTCGCGAAGTTCGGGGCGCATATTGATGCCTTTTACGTCTGTCCTCATGCCCACAATGCGTGCAACTGCAGAAAACCCTCGACAGGCCTGCTTGAGGAAGCTTTTCGAGATTTCCGGACAGCCACAAAGAGCAACAGCCTGCTCATTGGCGATTCTCTTTCCGATATTCAACTGGCACGCAACTTCGGCATACCTTCTATCTTGATCCAGAACAACGACAAGGACCGGAATCACAACGAGGAAGCTGCCGAATTGGCGTTGGCAACCGCCGCATCTCTCTGGGAGGCGGTCAACGAATACATCTGTCCTTTGCCCGCAGGCAACGCCTTATAGTTAAAACACGCGACTTTAGCAATTGCGCAAGCGTGTTGTTGCGGTTCGTCCCCTGGCGGAACTCGGTTTCGACTGAATCGATCACCGCTTCCACTTGGTCGAAGAAGCGATTGTGCAGGCAGAGGCTCCGTGTAAGCTTCTAAATTCGTTCAATAGGGTTGCGGTCGGGCGAGTGGGGCGGTAGATAGTCCAGAGAGAAGTCAAGGTGTATTCTTCTCGTCATGGCCGGTGGAGAAGGGCATGATGGTATTTGACGTTCTCGGTGATCACCACCACCAGGCGCCCGGTTCGGAAGCTATTGGCGGCCCGAGCTTCTCATGAATGCAAAAAAGGCTTGCGCATTGAACTCGCCTGTGGCAGTGCCCTCGAAGTTTCCTACCGCAAGTCGGGAACACCATCCCCATTGAGATCCGCCACTGCTATGGAAGCTGGGGTTCCAGATCGCCCTAGCGTCGTTGCAGTAGCAACGCAAAGGTGCCGCCCCGTTTGCCCAAAAGGATTGACACTGTCCCGCTGTCGGCTATGTTTTGATCGGCAACCGATGAGCGACCGAACGCGAGATTTGTTCCAAAAGGGATACATAGCTGGAAATGATATCCGGCCAGTTATAGTTTGATCGGGCCCGCAACCTGGATTCTTCTTTGAGCTGGGTCAGTCCCGTTTCTTCCTGTTCGGCACCGTCAATGGCTTGTATGAGTTCTTCCCGGTTAGAGAAATAGAAGCCACAAAGTCCTAGTGTTTCGCGATTGAATGGGTTAGCGTGCGCAAAGATGAGGTTTCCGCACCCCATCGCCTCGAGCAAGGACGGGTTCGTTCCGCCGACGCTGTGTCCGTGAATATATGCAAACGAATGGTAGCGCAGGCACGTCAGCTTAGCCTGATCATACACGGTTCCGATCATCCGAATTCTAGGATCCCGCACTTTGCGAAGCCGAGCGACATAAGCTGTCTTCATACGATGGTCGCCGACAACTATGAGTTGGCGACTACTGCGTGATCCTTGAAACGCCTGAAGAATTTCCAGCACATGGTTCTCCGGCTCGAGCCGGCAGACAACAAGATAGTAACTTCCTGGAGCAAGGTTCCACTCGGAAAGCGACTCGACCCGGACGGGAGCTTCGGCTATCTCGCAGCCGTAAGGAATTACGGTGCATGACGCAAGCTTGCCGTGGCGGCTGGCCAGGCTCATTGCTATGGCGTCCGCGTCCGCGATAATGCGATTGGCCGCATGAATCGACGCCCACTCCATTAAGCGGAAGTAATTTCTTGCAACAAAACGCCACTTGGCACGCGCCCATTCCAGCCCGTCAGGATTGATCCATACCTCTGTGTCCCACAATCTTGGGATGATGCAGAACGGAGCGACGCCATACCCGAGCATGTACACGACGTCGAAGCCCTTGCGCGCAGCCCAAAGGCACTGCACGTCATAAAGGATTGTTTGCAGCGGGCCGAGCGGTGGCGCGGAAACGTAACGCAGTTTTACGCCTTGAAAAACATCAGGCGACGAGGACTCGCCGGATTCGCAAAAGACGGTCACATCGAAACCCCGCGCGCACAATCCGATCGCAAGCTTTTCCGCAAAGGTCTCAAATCCACCATAATGCGCCGGAATTCCCCGTGTTCCCAAAACCGCAATTTTCATCATCAAATCCACCTGTGTCGCGCTCGTTCTACTCAGTGCGTGAGATATCTGTGGCCTCATCTCCGCTGTGCAGGGACTGCCCCGGACTGAGGCACATCTCAGGCAAGGTCTGGCTGTATACATCGTTGATAACTCCTTCTTTGTGCCTCCATGTGAGACGCAGTGATGCCTTCTGAGCCGCGATCGCCATTTCATAACGGCGGTCCTCGTCCAGCCACATTGCTTCGATGGCTGCGGCGAAGTTCCGTACTACGTGATCGAGCCTGTTGGGTGGAACCTTGACGCCGCATTCTGCATCCACCGCGTCCTTGAACCCAAAGTGGTCAAGACAGATGACCGGTAGTCCGTGGGCCAAAGCCTCGGCAATCACGGTAGAGGTTGCGTCATACAGACTTGGCTGCACGAAGCAGTGGCCGGTTGCCATGACAGAAAGAACCTCCGTGCGCGAGATTTTTCCGAGAAAATTGCAACGCTCGCTCAGGTCCAGTTTGCTGGCAAGCGCCTTCCATTCAACTTGACGTGGCCCATCTCCCACAATAACCAAGCGCCAGTCAACGGCAGATGGCTGGAGTTGCTCCAATGCAAGCAAAACGATGTTGAGCGCTTTGCCAGGATCGCAGCGCCCGCTCCAAATAATACGCAATGGCTCTTTAGGTTCCCGGCGAACCGGCAGCCTCGCTTCTAACTCAGGCGCGCTCACCTCGCACGAGACTGTGGCATCCCGGCCCCAGAGTGTGCGGACTTTTTCAGCCACGTTGCTCGATGCGGCAAGGATGGCTTGCGCGGCGGACGCCGCGCGTCTCGGTCGACGAGCCCCATACATTGTCCAAAGCGTCGAGAGGTTCTTTAGAATAAAGAACAGCCGCGAACGAAAAGGTAATGCATTCAAGAGCCTCAACGGGAAAAACTGCAATCCGCCTACTGGCCCCCACACAAACGGCTTGCCGAGTTTCCAAAGGTATCCTGGCTCGCGAAAGCCTATACCAGTAAGCTGGTGAACCAGATCAAAATCGATTTGTGCGTCTAAGGCACGGCAGAGGCGGTATGCCCGCCGCTGCCAGTACCGATTGATCCAATAGATGGGAATCTCTCGAAATGGGAAATTGAAAGATCTATCTTTCAGTGAAACATAGTGAACCGTTACGTTTTGCATCGCACCCGGATGCCGAAGCAGATACTGTTCTGTTTCCTCTCGTTCAATACTCCTTGTGATGACCCACACCTTATGCCGTGCCGCAATGGCACGGACATAATCCCACCCGACTGCGAACTCGGACCCTCTGACTGGGCTAAAGTTAAACGCCGACACAAGTATTTTCAACTGTTTCATTTCGCTCATGGATGATCTCTTAGTGGGCTAAGGTACTCATCGGTGAATTGTGGTTACTCAAAAGATTTGAACATATGCGGTCGCCTTCTCTCAATGATTTGAATCAGGATGACTCTTCTGTCGTTGCGGCATATGGTAACTCGGGAACAATTGGTCAGGATGGCAATCTCACGACTCGAGTACGGACTTATATAACTCCGCCGTTCTCCGTCCGATCCGGTCCCAGTCGTGGTACTTCCGGATACGCTCGGAAGCGCGTAGCGAAACCTGGTGTCGGCCTGTCTCATCTCGCAATGCGCCAATTAGTGCCCTTTCTAAATCCTCCGTTGAACCTTGCGTGAATACGAACCCATTCACACCATCGGTGACAATCTCCAACATCCCCGGCAAATCAGACACAATAACCGGTTTTTCATAACTCATTGCCATGAGAAGAACGCCACTCTGATAAATTCTCCGGTACGGAAGGACAACGACGTCTGCGGCGGCGAAGTATTTTGCCACCTCTCCATTCGGAATAAACCGTATATGTGATATACACCTGTCGCGTATACCAAGTTTGTCCATAAGTGCTTCATACTGCGAGTAATCACTTCGCCAGGGACGACCTGCAATGAGCACCGTTGTCTCCGGGACTTCACGAGCGACCGCTGGTATCGCCTCGATCAGAAGGTCTAGGCCCTTTACATCCTTAATCTGCCCAAAGAACAGGACTACCTTCCTCGATTCGCCTATGCCAAGGTCGCGCCTGGCCTGGATGGACTGATGCATGTTAATCATGCTTCGAATGTGATTTCCATGTGGAATGACGCTGATCTTCTCGGGACGAACAGCGAGCTTTTCCATCAATTCGCGCTTTGATATTTCATTATGAACAATGAGTCCATCTGCAAGCCTATACACCCTCATAAGTATGCTTTGATTGACAGACTCTGAAGAGACGAAAGGCTCAACGTCATGCACGGTGATGATGATCTTTCTTCCGCAGAGTTTTGCCAACGTCACAAGGGATAGCTCAGGAATCGACCCCGGTCCTAGGTGAAAATGGCAAATTCTCTCCCGAGACAATATCGCCACCCCAAGTGAAACAAGCATGCCTCGCAAATATCTGTAGGCGCGGCCCCAGCGGCCTCCAGGGCCAAACACTCGTCTATAGTACGTATGAAACCCAAGCCCAGGGATATCTGGCTCTGCTGTTTCGTCGCAGGTGTATAGGCCGACACGGCAACCTGCTGCCAATAGTCCTCGACACAAACTAAAGGCGTAATAATCCGATCCCCCATGACCACCATTGGGGTCAATCATCGCGACCGAGATATCGTTTGTCTTCACTTCTTCCCCCTGGTCAAAGCCGTTGCGACACGTTCCGCGCCTTCAACCGTTTTCGACTCGGGCTGCGATCGAGATCGAGCCAGGGCCAGTCTTCGAACAGGCCGCCGACCTCGCTCCCCTTTAGTGCCCAGCCCCTCGTACGGCCTGGTTCCCCCTTGTGGAAGGCGCAGCCGGTGGCCTCGAGGTGTCAGGAGAAACTCCGAACTTCCGTTCGCACCTGGTCCGGCGACTTGCAAACCTGCCGCCAGCCTGTTCCGCCGGAGGGGTTCGCCTAACTTAATTGTAGGGGCATTGCCCAACCTTCTCGCGCGGCCACTCGCTGAAGGCGCAGCTTTTCAAACGAGCTTCTGCGCAACAACACCTCCAGCACGAATCGAACGTTTTCCAGCCAGAACCATAGGTACGCGCTGAATCCAGGCATATGCTTGCGGATGAAATAGATCCGGTTTCGCGCCAAGAGCCGGATCGCGAACGCCGGCTGACGAGAAGTGAGCGACGAAACCTTGTGCAGCAAGGTGATCTTCGGCATGTACCAGAGAGTCTTTCCCTTTCGCATGCAGCGCAGCAGAAAATCTGTATCGTCGTAATACGCGAAGTAACTGCTGTCCATCATGCCCACTCGATCGAATACGGTGCGGCGGATCAGCAGGCAGCATGTCGGCGCATAGGTCGCCTGGCAGGGTCGATCGAATTCACCGCTATCTTGCTGGTTGAACCCGCAGTGGGTTGGTGTGAACCCCTGCCACGATCGGAACCCGCCACCTGCGTACCAGAGGACATTGGGCTGGTCGTGGTAGTAGATCTTGCAGGTGGTCATGTCGCAGCTGTACTGGTCCAGGCCGTTGTAGAGGCACTCGAACAAGGTTGCCGAGAAGACGGTATCGTTGTTCAACAACAAGACGCATTCGCACCCATCGTCAAGCGCGGCGCGAATTCCCTGGTTGTTCCCCTCGGCCACGCCCACGTTGTCTCGATTGGCGATGATCACAGGGGCGAGCTCCGCGCGCATCCTGGCCATCGGCAAGGTCTGGTCGTGAGAGGCGTTGTCGACGATATAGAGGACGAAGTTGGTATGAGTCTGCGACATCAGCGAGTCGAAGAAATCCTGCAAAACTGGCTCGCTGTTGTAGGTGACGGTGACCACCCCGATCTTGCCTTGTTCCATTGGTCTGAGTTCAGTCACGGAGCAGTCCCCGGCCCCGCATTTCCGCGAGCGAATGTTCATATCCACTCAGGGAAGGTTCGCACTCTCCCGCCCAATCCAGGAAGCGCTTCAGGCCGTCCAAGAAGCCCACAGCAGGCTCGAAAGCCAGCAGGTCGCGCGCTCTCGTCAGATCGGGGAAGCCGTGGCGAATGTCGCCTTCGCGAAAGGCCCCGGTGACCATGATCGTCGATTTGTCACCGAAATACCCATTGATCTGCTGCGCGACTTCGAGAACCGTGATGCGCATCCCGGAGCCAACATTGAGGGAGTGACAGCCTTCGATCGGATTCAGCAAGGCTAGGGCTGTGGCTGCAACCACATCGTCGACATACACGAAATCCCGGCTCTCCATCCCGTCCTCGAAGACCCGGATCGGCTGCCCGAGACGAGCGAGGTTGGAGAAGATGGCGAGGATGCCAGTATATGGATTCTGGAGCGATTGGCCCGGGCCGAATACGTTCTGGTAACGCAGCGCCACCGAGGGGATATTCAGCACATTCCCAAACAGAAGCACCGTCTGCTCCTGAGTGAGCTTGGTAAGCCCGTAAAACGACGACGGCTGCGAAATCGCGGTTTCCGGGGTGGCTGCGGGAGAGCAGTAACCCTGGCAGGCCGGGCACAGCGGATCGAACTTGCCCGCCAATTTCTCCTCCGGAGTGCGCGACTTGGGATAGACAATCCCATCGATCTCACATAGATAAGCTCCCTCGCCGTAAATCGCTCTCGATGAAGCCACCACAATACGATCAACTTCCCGCTTGGGGGATTTGGTCAGGGCTTCAAACAGATTGGCGGTACCCAGCAAGTTGGTCCGCGCATAGCGCACGACTTCATACATCGATTGGCCGGTACCGGTTTCAGCAGCCAGATGAACCACACGCTGAATGCCCTCCAGGGCCTCCTCAAGGGCCGCCGCGTCGGCGACATCGCCGCGAACCAACCGAGTCTTCCCGGCCAAATCGGCGGGAAGCTCCGCCACGCACCCGTGAACCTGCTCAATGAAATCATCGAGGATGGTGACGTCAACGCCTCGATCGAGAAGGTGCCGAGCAAGATGTTGCCCAATGAACCCGGCCCCGCCCGTGATGAGAATCCTCACTACTTCCGCCCTTTTCTTTTCATTGTACACAGCAGCCGGTTCCGGCCGACCCAGCGTATGGGAAGGCCGTCGCGACATCCAGGTCGTGTATCAGCCAGCACCAGGCCTGTCCTTGCAGCATGCCCTAAGGCACTGCTCCCGCAGTCCCAATGTGCGCGTCGTCGATACCAGCCGCATCCATGGCGATCACCTGAATCAATGCCACAAAGAACAGGCTTGCCTCTGGAATGATCACGAAGATTCCAGAAGTCAGGGAGACGATTGCCGAGAACAAGAGGAATCCCTTCGTGGCATCCATCAATGGCGTCGACGGGCATCGGGGCACGGCCCTGGCAGATCGAACGGCGAAAACGTATTGCCAGCCAAACAGAATCGTGCCGAACAGGCCCACCGAGTACATTACCCCGAAGAGCCCGATGTCGGACGGATGGAAGTACTCGCCCAGTACCGACTCACGGCCGCCTTGCCACTGGTTGCTGAGAAATCCGTTGCCGAAAACCGGGTGCTTCTGGATTCCGGGCAACACGAAGACCACTTCCAACACTCGGGCGGCGGCTGAGGCATCCTCCACTTCCTTGCCGGTGAATGTTGCAGTGAATGCATCCTGAAACTTGCCCGCTCGCTCGGCCACCTGGGCTGGAAGAACAAGATACAAGAGCCCCACCAGCAAGGTGATTCCTGCGACAGATTTCGGGACCACCAGTAGCCGGCGCCGCCCCTCCGTCCACCGGAGGAGAAAAAACAGAAAGGAGAGCATAAATGCAACAATCAACGATCGTCCACCGGCTTTGTCCATAGCGCCGGAGAACAGGAGAATTGCCAACACGTAGTCCCGAGCGCGGCCTGTTCTGAATCCGCGAAATGCATAGTAATACGCCCCAAAGAGTATGAAATATGGCTGAAAGGCAAATCCTGGATCCTCAGCTGCATTTCCAACTCCCACAAATCCGGGGGAGCCGCTGAATGCGGAGGGATTGAGCAGCAGCCTCATGGCGCTATAGAGGATCATCGTGCCCCAGGCCAGCCCAACTAGGGCGCTCTCGAACTCCCGCAGCGTGAACAAATGCCGCCGGAGGGCGCGCCCACAGAAGAGGATGGCGGCCAAGACCGTGAGCCCTCTCTGCGCCACAAGTCCATAGAGGAGCGGCTGGCCAAACTCGGCATATGAGGCCACCGCCGAAGCGACCGGAGCGACCGCCATCAAGGCACCCACATACCACTCGAAGGACGACATCCTACTGCTGCCATTGACCCATAGAAACGGAAAGATGAAGATCAAATAGAGGAGACAGAGGGCGCGCCAGCATTCTTGCAGTGGAGCTACACCCGGAAAGTACTGGAATGTCTCGAAAGTCATGAGCAGAATCACGGCGATGCAGGCCGTGTGCCCGATTCGTGAACGAGGCTTCTCGCTTTGCTGTACTACAGTCATTCTCAAACAGGCCCTGGGTGCCCGGCAATCACGGCGCGAGTCAGCACGCTGACTTCCTGTGGTGAAAGTCGAAGGTGCAGAGAACGCTCCTTAGCGCCTGAAAGGCCGCATTTTCTTCCAAACCTCTTGCTCTACGGCCGAGGGCGTGCCCATTCAGAAAGCGCCACCGCGGCCGGTATTCGCATTTTGCAAATGAGCCGGGTGAGGACTAAATTCTACACCAAGCATACTTGTTTTCTTGAGCTTCCGGGGGGGGATCACTAAATCGATAAGCGATGCGCGCATTTCGGGCTTCAAATACCCGTGAAGAAACACTTCCAGAAATGGAGTAGGCTGAGCATCCTTTGTGGCCACGGCACCATGATCCGCGACACAGGATCTGAGGGCGGCACCTCCCCCTGGGAAGGGGCCAGAGGCCGGGAGGCTTTCCCGTCGTCGGACAGGCCTTCAAATTAATGCGTTCACAAGCCGGTCAACGACCGCAAGCTATCAAGCCGGTTTCCACCGCGAGTGCCTGCATCGTTGCCCTGCGGAAAGCAGCATCGTGGCGCCGCGCATCCAGACGCGCTTACGGTTCTAATGCACACGGTCGTTAACGTTCACGCACGATAGAATTAGTACTGGTAAAACTTGAATGATGGTGCCAGAACTCGTGACGACATTTGCGGAGAAGCGGAATTCGATACCGGATTTTTCGGATCAGAGCCAATGGGAAAGATTGTCTTGTTGCCCTTTGTGCGGTGACGGGGGTTTTCATATTTTCATCCAAGCGTGCGATCGACATTACGGTAATTTAGGTCGTTTCCCCGTTGCGAAATGCTCTAATTGCGGCTTGAATTTCCTGAACCCAATGCCAACGCTGGATTATCTGAGCAACGCATATCCGACAAATTACTATTCTTATGCTCCTCCGAATCTCGAAGATGGAAAATCTAAACTGAGAAGGCGTGTCATTAGAGCGCTTCGGCGCCTGGTTTTGAGCAGTTTTGGTTCCACTGGAGATCCCAGGTTTAAGACTCCCGGAACGATGCTCGATTTCGGTTGTGGCTCCGGAACTTTTCTAGCCAGGATGCGAGAGAAGGGTTGGAAAGTCCATGGAGTGGAACTCGACACCCTAGCTGCCGAGAGAGGACGCAAAGCGGGACTCGACATTTTTGGTGGAACAATCGATTCCGCGGGATTTCCATCAGCAAGTTTCGACTATATAAGGAGCAACCATTCCTTTGAGCACATTCACAATCCGCGAGAGGTCCTTCGCGAAATGCGCCGCATCGTGAAACCCACGGGCCTCCTGTTTATTGGGGTGCCTAACGTCGCGGGAATGATGGCGCGGGTCTACGGAACCTATTGGTGGTACCTGGGCGCACCGGTGCATCCCTTTGGCTACAATCCAGATTCGCTACGTCGGATCTTGTCTGAATCGGGATTCGAGGTCGAAAGAGTAAATTACAATTCGACCTTTGCAGGATTTTTTGGCAGCCTGCAACTTTACCTTAATCGCAACAACGGGAAGCTGGGTGAGGATGGTTGGATCACTCAAAACCGCGTTCTAATGGTGATCGGACATTGGATCGCGCGGATAATCGACTTGATGCGCATGGGAGACTGCATTGAGGTTATAGCCAGACCAATCTAGCCCGATACTCATTCCATTCTTAACTCTTACGAACTCGCACGAGCCACCTATGTGTTACGCGGGCTCCTGCGCTTAGCACAGAACGCTTGGCGCCCATTTCGTTACCTGACCGCTGTCCATTCGCCTCTAACAGTGTCGAACCGACGGAGCACTTTTGCCGGATTGCCAGCGACAACAGAGTAGTCCGGTACGTCTCTTGTCACCAGCGAATGAGCTCCGACGATGCAATAAGCCCCAATGCGCACGTTCGGCAAAACGATTGCATTGAACCCGAGAAATGATCCGTCCCCAATTTCGACAAATGACCGTTCGGCCAAGATTCGATCGCCGATCCTCACGGGATCATGAACGTCTTCGTAGGGGTGCGTCACGTCCACGACGGCGCAGTGTCCAGTAATCGAGACATCGTTGCCGATAACGACTCTGGAATGGCAAACGACATGAACATTTTGCTCGATGTTGACATTATTTCCTATGCGCAATTCCGGCGGATTCGCTGGATCCGACACAATCGCTTCCAGCCGCACGCCCTTGCGAATGGTGACGTTGCTGCCGATATAGATGAATCGTGGATTACTCAGCAACATCGGCCCGAAAAGGACGGAGTCGATTCCGAAACTGCCGAACACACGGCGGTAGTAAAAAACACCTTTGAGTCGATAGAAGACTACTTGCAGGGCATTCAGCTTGTCTGGCAGTCGCAACTTCAGGAATTTGCGAATCTTGCGGTGGATCGAGGGCCTGTGGTCTGACATGAGTCTTTCGCTCCTCACGATTCTCAATCGATGCCGGAAAAGATATTTGCGCCTTTGCTATTCTCGCCGCCAAATCGGCTGAAATCACGAATGATGCAGGACCAAGGTGCAATCACCGATCGCGATGCGATTCGGGTTTAATACGCGGAATGGGCGAAGGAATTTGGAATCGGCTCCCACCGTCACACCGGAGGGATGATTCAACAACCTGTGCAGTCCGCGCCTCACGAATTCCGGAATATACGATTTCATTGCATCTCCATAACCTGTTTGAGTCCTCTTCCTGGATTGCGGATTTCGCACACAAGAGTCAAGACGCAGGAACTGTAAGCCTGAGAAATAGCCCGCCCCAGCGCCAGGTGAGGGCCACGGTAACCACCGCTGCCGCGACAACGGCAAACAGTCGAACGGTGGTGTTCTGCACCTGCGACAAGAGCAGAACAAGTAGGATGACCGGGGACAGGCAGAGCAGCGGCCTCAGGCACCCTTCCAGCAGCAGCTCCGCCCTGCTGACAATGGGATATCGCAGCCACCCTACCATCAGCACCAGCACCCAGAGGATGCCGATGACAGCTCCGGCAAGGGTTCCCCATGCTACGCCGATTGCCCCCCACAACAGTGCGCCGGTGATGCTGAATCCGAAATTGCTGACTCCCTCAGCGAGGGCCCCGGAGATGCCGTGCCGTTGTTGGTTGGTAGCAACCAGGGCCGAAGACAATGGAGCGCCCACCAGACGAATTGCATTGGCGACGATGAGAATCTTGAGGATGGGCAATGCCTGGACCGCATAGGATTCGCCGATCCACAGGTGCAGGAACCAATGGCCCCAAAGGAAGACCGCGAGGACTTCGAGAATATCGAGGAAGCTGCTAAGCCGCGTGACGGTGACCACCAGATTCTGGATACGCTTCCATTCTCCGCGCGCCTGGAGGACCGCCATGGGAGCGAGCAGGGCGCTATAGACCGCGCTCCCGACACCGGTAAGGAATGAGATCAGCAGAGCCGCCACGGAATAGGCACCCACTGCGGAAAAATCATAGTGTCCAACGATGGTCACGTCGAGGCCGCTGACCAGCAGCATGCAGAAAGACCAGACGGTGAGGGCGCTGCAATAGCGCGCCAGTTCGAACGCCATCTTGCGAGAAGTCTGTCTCAGCGCGATGCGCATGCCGGGCAGCAAACGCCGCGCCAGTAGATATTGAACCACACCTCCAGCGAGATTGCAGCCGCCCAGCAAGGCCGCCAGCACCACCAACGAGTGAGTATGGAACACTGCGAAGATGACCATTACCGCACCAGCCAGGCGGGAGGTGCCGACGGCCATGGCGGGCAACTCATTCCGCTGCAATCCGATCAGAACCCCGGTGAACGCGGAAAGAGGCAAAAGCAAAGCGGCGCCGATGGTCAAGACCGCAGTTCCGGCCCGCAGTTCTCCGATCAACGCCGCCGGTGCTGCTTGAAATAGTTCGGGCAGGAAGATGAGTACCGCTCCAATAGCCACTAATGCGACCAGAGAGGCTACGGCGAGCATCGCCAGTGCGGTGCTGATGAGGCCGTCGCGAGACTTGTCTTCCCCCTTTTCGATGGCCTGGGCCATGTAGCGCGCCACCGCGGTCTGAAGACCGAAGTCGAGATAGTTCGCGTAGGCTGCAACCTGGAGCATGAGTACCCAGGCGGCGAAACGATCATGGTCCATGGCGCGAGTGAGGAAGTGGGGGAGCGCCAAAGCTACGATCGCAGACGCGCCCATGCGAATCACATTGGCCAACGCGTTCTTGATGACTGTGAACCGCAGCCTGCTCAAATTCTGCTCCCAGAAGACATTCGTGGGAGCAGACCATTCAACTGCTGTCCACCCTGCCAACCAGCGTTCCTCGCGGCGCGGTGGCTCCGCAATTCAGTTCTCAGGGGATAGCCAGAGCAGATTTGACGATGCGAAATCTCAACATTCATAGAGAATCTGCACCTGAAGATCTTCAGGTGGCTTTGACATTTCTATCCGAAAAAGCTCGCTTCAAACGCGCATACTTCTCGGATTTCTGGAGACTGCCGCTCAGCGATCCGAACGCGCCCTGTACCAGCGCAATGAAGATTGCGAGAAAAAGTCCAATGGTGGTGGCAACTGCGGTAAGAATGCCCCGCTTCGGAAAGGAGCGCTTATCGGGAGGAATGGCAGGATCAACTACCTGGATGAGGGCACCTTCCTTGGCCTCATCGAGCTTGGCGATCTCGAACTGCCGTGCAAGTATGTCGAAGATGGTCTCGTTGTATTTCACATCGCGCACTTTGCGGATGTATTCCAGTCCGGCCGCGGGCACCCGGCCTTTGGGGACGATGAGTTCGCCTGAGCTGTCTACGGATCCTCCCAGCTTCGCCAACTGCGTGCGCATACTCTCTAGTTCGCGCTGCGCCTGTATCAATTCAGCGTTTTCACCCGTTGCATAAGTCTGCATTCCCTGAATCTGTACTTCCCTCGCCGTGATCTGCGCGCGGAGCGACGCTGCCGATTCGATCAGGGCGCGCGCTTGGCTGTCGAGTTGGATCACTCCCGTAGTCTGTTCTGTCAGCTTCAAAGCCTCCTCGGCGGTTGCCAGATTGTTCTTCGCCTGGTCAAGCTGTTGCTCGAAGAAGAGTCTGCGCTGGGAGGCTTCTGTGATAGCGAGATGCTGCGACTGGATGCGAAACTGGTCGATGTAGCCGTTGGCGAGGTCCGCGGCGCGGCGCGGGTCGCGATCCTCCACGGAGATACGGATCAGGGTGTCTTTGCCGCTGCCGTCCACGGTTACATGCTTCTCGAGGGCTTTACGGGCATCCGAAAGATATTGCTTGCGGTACTCCTGCATCAGGCCGAAACGCTGCACCATGGCGTCCTCAACCGTGCGGCTTTTAAGCAATCCGACAAAAATTTCGTTGGGATTCTTGAGTCCGAGGCCACCGCCGGCTAGCGCTGCCACGCTACCCATGTTGCCCAACTGCGAGGCTAACGCGCCGCCGATCGAAGAGCTCTGCTGAGGAGGCAGAAGAGTTACTGTCGCGGTGTAGCTTGAGGGGAGAACCAGCGAGACAATGAACGCGACGATTGCGAAGGCTGCAGTAACCACGAGAATCATTCGTCTTCGCTCGGTAAGAAAGATTAGCAAATCCAACAAGGATATTTCATCGCCCCCCGTCTTTCGCGCGGCAGTGGGCTGAACTCCCGAAGCATTGGCATGCTCTTGCAGTTCGGAAGACGAAACCTCTGAAGGCATCTATTCCTGCCGGAGTGTGGATTTGACTGCGTTCTCTGGCCTCATTCTACAGGCTGAAACCTCGCGTTGCCCACTCTGCGCATCGCCGACTAACGGCAGACCAGTATGAGCCGAGCGCGCCTCAACTTCGACTGTAAAGAACACGCTTTCCTCGTTCCCAAGATGGAATCCGTTCCCTCAAGCCTCGAGGCGCGTTCGCTTGGCGAACGTGACTGCATTTGTTGAAACCGACCCCGAACCCAGCCCACCTGTCCGACCCGTTCAGAGCCAGTACCCGCTACAGTACACGAAACGATTACGGTTGCGACGTTTCAAATGGCCCTCTGCGTTATTCAGCTCATACCTTGCGAAACACTGCTGACCCCCACTCGTCAGCGATTTCTATCAGCGACTCAGGTTTGTCGCGTAAAAACTTGGCGGCACGCGATATTGCATATTCGGATTCCGGAGAGTTGAAGTCATGCATGAAAAAATATCCTCCAGGGACCAAGCGCGAATAGAAAAAACCGAAGGCGTCGACGGCGGGTTTATAGAGGTCGAAGTCGAGCATTACCAGCGCGAACCGTTCATCTTCCAAACCGGCCGCTGTCTTTGGAAAATACCCCGCCCGAAAAACAACGTTGCGGCAATCCCCGATGAACTTGGCAACCGATTCCTGCGCGGTATCCTTGAAACGGTCATCTCCGGCTACTTCCAAATCATCTGCGGGAAATCCTTCAAAAGTATCAAAAAGATATAAACGGCGGTCAGGAGCTTGCTGATGGATAAATCGGCTCGTGATTCCCCTGTATACACCGAGCTCAGCAAATGCGCCCGCGATTTTATCAGTTTCAAGCCGCTGAATTGCGAGCGCAAGAGTTGCGTAGCGCACATCATCCCGAAGAGCTTCAATGCGGAGAGCGGTATCTGGAGAATAGGAAGGAAAACGCATCGATGGATGAATAAACCTCGCCATCTTTCGAATCTCAACTCGCAGAGCATTCTTCAGTGATTTGATCAACATCCACAGTTTCCTTCTTAAGAGATTAATTGATGGCAGACATGCAGGACCCGGCCTTTCTTCGGAGCCACAACTTTTCTGTATTCTAGATGCAACGGGTGTGGCTGGTTTAGTCATCATCGAGTGACCGAACCACCTGTGCTGACCCTTGGTTCAGGCCGTGATTCTGGAAGGAAACACAGGTCAGAGCCACAAGCGAAGAGGAACCGCTACAGATTCCGCTTCCGGAACCGTGCTATCAGTCGAGAGTAGGTCAGCCAGTGCATCCCTTTGGGCTTGAATACCGAGTCATCAATGATGTCGGTTCCACCTAGTTTCTCATGGATGTTTTGAGCCCCGATCAGTGAGCGGCAGTGGGGAGCTTCACGCGACGACTCATACTCCCGCAAGTCGTCGCTCAAGATCGGGTGCCCAGAAATTTGCAGCTCAGAAAGCAGTAATGACATTCGAGATGCCGCTACTCCTGCATTGAACAGTCGGCTCCGTTGCGACGTGTTTGTGACGTTCGCGTTCAATTGGCACCAACTTCGCCAGCGAATCTGACATCTGGAACGCCCCTTCCGTGCGGGCCTTTTGATATTTCGCTAATGTTGTCAGTGGTTTGCGCCGTTTGCGCATGAGCATTCCGGCAAAACTTTTCGTCCATTGGCGTCAAAGCGAGCCAAGTGGATGATGCCCATCTTGTGCGCAACATAGCTGAGTGTCGTTGCGAGAACGCCGATGCCGTACTCCACACTCCGCTTGAAGTTGATCGAGGAGGCTTCCTCGAAGTACTTCGTCGGGCACGAAATCTCTCCAATGCGAAAGCCGAACATTACCGCCTGCGCGACCATCTGATTGTCGAAGACAAAGTCGTCGGAGTTCTCTAGGATGGGAAGCGTTTCAAGGAGCTGACGAGAGAATGCGCGGAAGCCCGTATGGTATTCCGACAGCTTGACTCCCAGAAACACGTTCTGGAACGCGGTGAGGAAGCGGTTGGAAATGTATTTGTAAACCGGCATTCCGCCCATGAGCGCGCCGCCGCCAAGAATGCGCGAGGCAAGCACCATATCGTAGACGCCGCTAGCGATCATGCCTGCCATTGCTGGAACGAGGGATGGCGTGTACTGGTAGTCGGGGTGAACCATGACGACAATATCAGCTCCTGCAGCCAGGGCCTCTCGGTAGCAGGTCTGCTGATTACGGCCGTATCCGTAGTTTGAGTCGTGTTCGAAGGTCAGGACGCCCAGGTGCCTGGAAAGAGCCGGCGTCTGGTCCTTGCTCGAGTCGTCTACAAGAATCTTGATATCGACCATGTCGGAGAGTTCGCGCACGGTCATCTCCAGCGTCTTTTCAGCGTTGTAGGCCGGCATGACCACAGCAATGTGCTTTCCGTTGATCATCGATTTCACCACCAGTATCTGTCTATTCTCATGCATGAAAGGCTCAAACGCACTAGCCGGAGCCGGGAGTAACCTCTCCAGACAACGGGTAGGGAGAAACGGTCACGGGCTGCACGAGCCAGACTTTGCGATCCTCATAAGATTGAAACAGTTCACGGTTGCTGGCGGGGTCCATTTCGCCTGCCCAGATTACCTTGGAGTGGTCGACCTCGGCGGCCTTATAGACCCACTCGTCCTGGGGCACCCGCTCCACTTGTCGTTCCACGTTGGCGCGGTATGTCCCACAGACGTCGGGGCCATACCAGCTCAAATTCCAGTGGACGAGGGCCATTCGGGAAACGAGAGGTGGAGCGGCTCGCTAGCTTGAGTCACACCGGACTACATGGGCCGCCGCATTATTGCAAGCGAAGACTGAAAGTGGTGATTCGGTCTGCGCCGGTGTATCCGGCCTTTTTGCAAGCGAACCGCTCTCGGCTCGTGATGGAATGCGCTGCGCTCTTGTCCTGCTCGATTACCCTGCAGGGAAGGTCTTCGAAGGAATCTCCGATTTGGGCAAACTCCCAAACCCTGAGTTGCGATCGGTCGCTCTCCACTCGTGGCCGCGCGAAGAAGTCGTGAATGAGAAATCGCAAGCCAGACGACATTCGTTTTCTGACATTCCCGGAATAGAGGGACTGGAGGGGCGCAGTCAGGATCAAGAGCGGTACAGGCGCCGCGATGCGCTCAAGACCCTTGACGCTGGCTTTGCCTCGGGAAGATCAGTTGCCACTCTGAGAAGATAATTCCCTTGGAAATGACAAGATCTAGAAATCGACCTTGCGGCTTGGATACCAGGTGAGTTGAATGTTGGTTGAGGTCACCGTCTGCTGGCCGGGAAGGTAGATGGGCGCCTTGTAGTGCTCAAGAGTAAAGCTCACATTGACCTCAAAATCCTGCCGGATACGTTTCACAACCTGTACACTTAAATCGTTCAAAGTTGTTCCGTACTCCGTCGTTGAGGTCGCGATGAAGTCTTTGGCGGCCTTTTGATTGCGGGTGCTAACTTGGATCCATTCGTTGCCGCTCAAGTGGTACGTGACCCAAGCCTGTCCACCTTTATCTTCGCGGCCGATCCAGTTGCCAAAGATCTGCCCATTGTTCGTGTAGCCCTGCTTTTGAATCGTCTCCCAATACATGAAGTGTCCGCCATTACTGGTAGAAACGGGCGGATCAGTATAAGCAGCTTCAGCACGAACATCGAGCTTAGGCACACCGGGAACGTGGGAGAGATAGAGGCCGGAGAGCCACGCCGCACGGCGCGGTGCATCGATGGGAGAGATATCGTCATGCACCTCTCCATCCGCGTAAAGCGTCAGCCAGTTGCGGAAGAAGGGAAGCCGGTACGAAAAATCAAAGGCGCTAAAGCGAGCTCCAGGATCGTCGCGGCCGTTCTTTTCGTTGGGTCCGGTTGATCCCGGCCCTCCGGGGGCTGTCGTACTAAAGAAGCTCTTCAGAAATGTGTGTAGCGTGATAGGTCCATGGCCTTCGCCTCCCCAAATCACGGTACGCTCGAACCCGAACTCAAGATTGGCAGTTGGACGGAAACTAAGCTTCTCCACGTGTACCCACGGATCGCCAGGGTTGATAACATTGGGAATGTTGGGCGACGGGTTTGCCTCATAGGCAGGATTGGGCATATACAGGTGCCCGTGCAGTGCGCCTACCAGAAACTCATATCGGAATGGCCCAGTGAGATTAGAAAGCAGCGGGATACGGAGCGGCTCGACGCGATTGATCTCGAATGCATAGATATTCTCGGCATTATTCGAGTAGGCGAATGACCCTCCTCGCGCAGGCCCAAGCCACTGATCGACCTTGCCGAACGAGAACTCGTGATTCCATTGATTTGCAGAGACGTACGCTTCCATCACACGGCCATGCGCAGTGGAAGAGATCGGCCCCATTGGAATCGTGGCTTGCGGATAGTAATAAGTAGTCTGGCCAATCATGGGATCGGTGTAGAGCGTCTGATCAATTGCCGAGAGCGAATTCGCGAGTGCGCTGGAGTAGCCAGTTGCCGATGGTGCGCCTTGAAACTCGCCCCGTGCATATAGCGTGAAACGCCCCGCGATTACATAACCGCTCAGCCCGGAATAGTTGCTTAGACCATTCTCGTAAGGTCGACCGTAATCGTTGATCAGAGTCGAACCGAGATGGAAGCTGTCTCGAAGCGGTGGACCGGATATGCCGCGAAAAGCCGAATAGGCGGACTCGACACGAAGGTATTTCGCGGGCCCGGCACACGGATCCACAATGTCGGGCTGCAGTTCATGTTTGAGCGCGTCGTGAATTTGCTGCGCTTGATCATTGGTTGCACTGGGACTCGAATCCGCCAGTCGATCTTCGACATCGTTCAAAACTTCGATCACAACTTTTCGGGTCCACGGGCGCATACCTAGATAAACGTGATCAACAAATCCCATGGAATAAAGCCGAAGGACGGCCGAGTACATCCAGCTGTCAAGTGGTATATATGGGGATCCGATCACCGCTTTGTCGCAGTCGCCCGCGATGCCTGTTTGTCGGCCTGCTGTGTTGATAGCAGCCGACTGGGCACTTGATGAGAGCTGACTTTGACCTTGCGCCAGCAAGATGAGACCAGAACTGATAAATAGACCTACCCATCCAGCAATTTCAACCAAGAGGCGCATTGCAGCGCGGCTCGAATTCATATTGCCAATCTACCATTCCAGAAGCATTGCACTTTGAGGGATCTAAGCATGTACCGTGAAGGAGATTGATTGACACGGAGGTCCGTCAAGGGTTAGCCACGCTTCGCGGCGGGGGCGGGTTCCTTGACTGCGACATCGTTCTGGCTAAGCTATCTCCACTATTCCCAGAACTGTCTGTGAGGATTTGTGCATCTCGCTGTGCGCGCGAAACAGATATGTAGGCCATGCGGTGATTGAGCAGGTCCTTGTGCCCCAAGATCGGTATCTACGTGAATCAGCGCACGGTTTGCGGTATGGCCTTGGCTGGAACTGATTACGGCGTGTCGGCGATCGAGATGCCGATGCATCTACGGGGCGAGAGTCATCTTGCAGACGGTGTCTAGCTTGAGGTGCATTGGCCGATGTCCTGCATGGTTTCCAAAACTCGGTTCGCGATCTTCAAACCGTCGCTAGGTGCGGTGAACCGGATGCGATCTCCTCCGAAAGAGCACTCTTCTATCCATGATAGACAGTGAGTTTTATTCGGCGGCGAAGGTCGTAGCTCTGCTCCGTCTTGTTATTCTCAGCAGGTTCTGTTCCGCGTTGATTTGCGTGAAGCGGGCATATTCGCCTTTGCTGATGCCGGATCGCCGGTAGTAGTGGGATGGCGACCCAATCCGCCGAGCGATTGCGGCTGCATTTGATTTCTGTTCTTCGGCGGGACGCGGATGCTTCCAGCGATTCGGAGCGAGCCATTCAATTCGTAATCAATCACCGGTGACCAGCGATTCATCTCCAGCGATGACCGCAATGCTGTCAGCAATCGCCATTGGAGCCGGTGCGTTGCCTTTAGGCGCCCTGCTATGCATCTCGGCTGACTGTAAATCGAGCAGCTTGCAAATCTCTGAACTGTCCCACCGCCGTGCGATCGTGTGCACAATCAGCTTCAGGTCACTTAGAAATGTTGCTTGAGCCATATACTCGCGGTCGAGCCGCAGCTTTGCAGGAAGAATGATCGAGTGATAGTAGCCATCGACATCATGATGAGGCAAACGTGCCAGGATTTGCTCTTCGCGAGCGAACGCGATGGTAGCCGCACCAGTGATTCCTGGCCGACATTTGAGTTCGCCAATCTGGTGCTCCGGCAACTTGGGTCTGGGACCAACCAAGGCCATATCCCCAATTAGCACATTCAAGAGTTGAGGTAACTCATCGAGTTTCCAGCGGCGAAGAAATGGACCAACTGGAGTGAATCGTTGATTCCCCGCGGTTGTGACCTTGTTGCGTGAACCGGTTTCGAGATGTTCCATCGTCCGGAACTTCAGAATCGTAAAGTTCCGGCGGTGCAGCCCTGTGCGCTTCTGTAGGAATAGAACAGGACCTTTGGACGTGAAGCGAACTGCCATGCCGATAACAATAAAGATCGGAATCACCAGCGGAAGTGCCAGGAGTACGCAAAGGACATCGAAGAGGCGCTTCAGGCCTGAATGAGACCAGGCACTTACTCGTTCATCGACCAGGCTCAGCGACGAGCGCACAACTGCTTCAGATTTCCCAGGAGACGTTGCTTTATGCGACGTCGGTCCACCTCGTTGCAGATCGAGGGCTGGGAAGCTCCCCGAGGTTGCGTTTTTGGAATCGGTCGAGGCAATTACTACATTGGCGCTCAATTAACCCTCCGCAGGTCGAAAGCAAATCATCCAATGTACAAGACACGCTGGCTTGCTGGTTTTCCGGCCGTGTCGTAGACGAAGTTGCGCCTTTGTCATTCACTTTGAAAGAGCCCCGGGTTTTCAATGATTGCCGGGTAAATCAGGAAAGGGATGAACTTGCACAGCTTTCCATCTTTCAGACATCAGCGAGAAACTTCATGGAAGACAACTTAGTGGTGCTGAAGAAGAATAACACTCCAGAAGCAGGTAAACGTTACCAGTTTGCGAATTAGCGCCCCTTGGTAACAAAAACTGTGATAACCATCACATTCCAAATACGCTGAGGCTCATCCGCCTGCTATTTACTCGGAGAGAACCTTCTACTTGTTTAGCGTCGACCTCGGCTTATCGTCTCCCCGTTACACTCTCTCTGAAAAGATCTCTGAATGGGATGGAGTTGAACTTACTTCGCGAAGAAGAGAATTGAGCCCTGTCCATGAAGAAATGTAGCCTCGGAGCCGAAAAGTTCAGATCTCTACGCGAACCGTTTTGCAATCGGAGAATCAGCAGGGAAGGCAGCGCTCCGAGGCGACTTGTGAGCGGTCTGCGAAGGTCCAATGCACTCCAAAACCGTCCTGCTTCGATGCGGGGCGGTAACAAACGCCATGCTAGACTCATGACTATGGTTTCCCTATACCTTAGTGAAAGGAGCGTCCGGGATTTCTGCGCTAGAACCACCCCTCACCGGCCCTCACTAAGCTTCAAGATGTCCAATTTTATTGCCGTTTTCTTCTTAGTCTCTTCCGTCACCGTCGGCATGCGTGCACAGCAACAGACACCGGGAAGCTACCCGAATGAAACGCAAACCCCCTACACGGGGACGCCGAACACCGTCGACTGCTCCGATCCTATGGAAATTGGTGCGCCCGAGTGCTCCGGTCAGAGGCCTGGCACCGAACAAACCCAGAATCCCCAGTCGCGTCTCCCTCAGGCCGGCCAGTTCGGCGCTCAGCAGACGCGACCCAATGGAAACTACACTGATACTGAGCAGCTGAACCGCCAGCCATCTCAAAACGGTCAGTCCCAGCAACCCCGTCTTCAGCCCGAACCGCTCACCGAATTCCAGAAGTTCGTGGCCTCCACCACCGGTCAGATTCTTCCCATCTTTGGAGTAAACCTGTTTCGACGAGTTCCATCGACCTTCGCACCGGTCGACTTAGCGCCGGTACCTCCCGATTTTGTGGTTGGCCCGGGAGATGAGCTGCGCATTCGAGTATGGGGACAGCTGAGCTTTCAGGCAAATGTCCGGGTGGATCGCTCAGGGGACATTTATCTCCCGCAAGTCGGCCCCGTTCATGTCGCATCTGTCCCGTTTGCAGATCTGGATGGGCATTTACGCAGTGCGATTGGTCGTGTATACCACAACTTCGACCTGACTGTAGATCTGGGCCAGATCCGCTCCATCCAGGTCTATCTGGCAGGAGAAGCGCGAGCCCCCGGCGTTTACACGGTCAGCTCGCTCAGCACTCTTGTAGATGCGCTCTTCGTCGGCGGGGGACCGAATACTCAGGGTTCACTCCGCAATATTGAACTACGCCGCGGCAGCCAAACGGTCGCTCATTTTGACCTTTATGATCTGCTCGTTCGCGGCAACAAATCGGCCGACGCAAAGCTCCTGCCTGGCGATGTGATCTTCATCCCGCCCGTGGGTCCTCAAATAGCAATGACGGGCAGCGTAAAGAGTCCAGGCGTTTACGAGTTACTCCCGGGCGAGCCATTGTCTGGGGCTCTTTCGGATGCCGGCGGCGTTTCCGCGGTGGCGTCTGCGGCTCGCATTTCCGTGGAGCGTATTCAAGACCACAGCGAGCGCCAAGCCATGGAAATTGCCTACAACAAAGATGGCTTGGCAACACCGCTTGCGGATGGCGACATCGTACGCGTGTTCTCCATTGTGCCGCGATATGGAAAGACCGTAATTCTTCGCGGAAATATCGCCAACCCCGGGCGGTTCGCGTGGCATCCCGGAATGCGCGTCAGCGAGCTCATTCCGGATAAGGACTCCCTCGTTACCAGAAACTACTGGTGGAAGCGGACGCAACTGGGACTGCCCGCTCCGGAATTTGAACCAACGCCGGGGTTTCAGAATCTGCGCCAGCCTTGGGACGGCAACGCGATAACATTGAAGCCCCCGGTATCGGGAGAACCCAACTCGCAATCCGCAACGCAGGATTCAACGCAGAACGCAACACAGGATTCAACGCAGGATTCAACACAGGACCAATCCGGCTCGCTTCAGAATCGAAACCCGTCGGCGCAGCAGCGGAACAGCAGTTCCTCCCTGGCAGCGCTCGAAAGCTCAGGGGCGACTCAGGGGCCTAGACCCGCACAGCGAACCACCGTTCGTCTTCTTGCCCCTGATATCGATTGGGACTATGCCACTGTAGAGCGAATCGATCCGGAAACATTGAAAACCACACTTGTTCCCTTTGATCTTGGCAAGCTGGTTCTACAGCACGATGCGTCACAGGATCTCGAGTTGAAGAGTGGCGACATCGTCTCGATCTTCTCCGAGGCCGACTTCCGTGTGCCTCTCGCGGAACAAACCAAACTCGTGACCTTGGACGGCGAATTCGTACATTCCGGGGTCTATAGCGTGAAGCCGGACGAAACCCTGAAAGAACTCGTGGAGCGAGCCGGCGGCATCAGTCCCAAGGCCTATCTCTACGGATCGGAGTTCACGCGCGAGTCGGTTCGTGTCGCCCAGCAAGCTCGTATCGACGAGTATGCGCACACTTTGGAGATGCGCGTACAGCGAGCGAATCTCGCGCTCGCAGCTTCTTCGTCCTCGCCGCAGGACGCAGCGAGTGGCACTGCCGCCCAAAACAGCGAGCGAGACCTGGTTGCGGCCCTGCGTCAGATCCGCGCTACCGGCCGCATCGTTTTGACCCTCAAGCCGGATAGCGCTGGCACTGGCAGCCTTCCCGCGATGACAATGGAGAACGGTGATCGTTTCGTGATTCCACCCATTCCGGCAGTCGTGAATGTAATTGGCGCGGTGTACAACCAGAACTCCTTTTTATATGTGACGGGACGTCGCGTGGGCACGTATTTGCAGCAGGCCGGCGGTCCCACCAGGGATGCAGATCGCAAGCGTGCGTTTATCATTCGGGCCAACGGAGATATCGTAAGTTACGACGCTGGGAAGTCGGTCTGGGGCAATGATTTCTTGAACATGCGTCTCAACCCCGGCGATTCGATCGTCGTTCCGGAGAAGACGTTCAAACCGTCAGCTTTGCGAGGCGCGATTGAATGGACCCAGGTGTTTGCACAGCTTGCGCTTGGTGCTGCAGCGATCGACGCCATTAAATAAGGAATGTTGCCGCGCTTATTCCAAGGACGAGCCCAACGGGTGGGCAATGTCGAAGGTTGAGAAGTGACGGTTTTGGCCCGTGATCTCTGAGCGTAACTCGAGCCAGAGTTCGTTCGGAATCTTCAGGTAGACTTCAACCACCGCAGGATCAAACTGGGTGCCCGAGCAGCGGATGATCTCCTCGCGCGCGGCGTCAAAGGTGCGAGCCTGGCGATATGGCCGATCGCTGGTGATGGCATCAAGGGTGTCGGCCACCGCAAATATGCGGGCGCCGACCGGGATTGTGGCACTCTTAAGCGCGCTTGGATAGCCGGTTCCGTCGTAGTGTTCCTGGTGGGTGAAAACGATCTCAGCCGCCTCGGCGAGGAAGGGAATCTTGCGCAGCATCTGGTAGCCGCGTGCGCAGTGCTCTCGCATGATGTCCTGCTCTTCCGGTGTCAGTTTCCCGGGCTTGCGCAGAATATCGTCGGGAATCGCCATCTTGCCGATGTCGTGCAGAAAAGCACCGCGCGCAATCACCTTGATCTCGGCCGGCGAAATACCCATTGCCCGGGCCAGCGCTATGGTGTACGCCGTTACACGCTTGGAGTGGCCTTCGGTCTCGGAGTCCTTCAAGTCAAGGGCGTCGCCAAGTGCCTCCAGGGTGACGTCGTAGGAGTGCTCCAGGTCTTCCATGGCCTGACGCAGCATCTCGGTACGCGCTCGAACAACCTGCTCCAGGTTTTGCTGGTAAGTGCGGCTTTCTTGTAATGCTTGCCGGTGTTCAAGCGCACGCTGCACCGTGGCAACCAGATGTTCACGTTCGAATGGCTTCAGAAGGTAGTCATAGGCGCCGCGGCGCATGGAGTCAATGGCCACACTGATGTCGTGAATGGCCGTTACCATGATGACGGGGAGATTGGGATTCTGGCCGTGAATACGCTCCAGCAGGGCCAGTCCGTTGCCCTCCTGCATCACGATGTCCGTCAGGATCAGCTCGAAAGCTCCCTGTTCAATCGCCTCCAGGGCTTCGCGCCCTCCTGAGGCGAGCATGACCTCGTATCCCTGGCGCTCAAGGGTCGCTGCAATCATCGAGCGAACGTGAGCCTCATCGTCCACAACAAGAATGCGAGCCACCTTGCGCGCTTTCATGCTCGTGCGCGTGTCCGCGCTCGCCACAGAAAGCATCGCTGTCGAGGACGCGTCCTGTCCTGCCGGCTTCGACGCCAACCCCGTATCCTTCCCGGTTTCCCGCCAGTGCTCAGTCCATCTCCGGCGGGGCAATCCTCTCAGTTTAGGCACCAGCATTTTTCAAAAGGAAAAGCGATCTCTTCCTTAGAGAGATCAATCGTCGTCAGGAAGCATGATAAATAGGGAATCTGCGAAGAATTCACCCCGCGAACCTCCTGCGGAGGGATTCGCATCGACCTCTCCCACCTTATTTCGGTACAACAACCAATAAACCCTGAGAACGTATCAAAAAGTTACGCTTACCTGGCCGACGGCGCAAGCCCTTCTTGGCAAAGTACCAAAGTACTAAAGTTGTATGGATTTTCGGAGAATTTGTTTCACATCTGTACACAAAATTTGGTGGGAATCCCGCAGCTGGGAAAACCGTACCCTTTACGAAAGCAGACGTCCAGCTATTTTCGTTCCTCCTTTCGCACCTTTCGCGCCGTTGCCCATCCTGGCTTGGTTACCTGGCGCGAACGTCCTACGGCCAGCGCGCCCGACGGGACATCCCGTGTAATGCAGGATCCGGCACCGATATAGGCACCGTCGCCAATCTCAATCGGCGCAACCAGCGTCGAATCGCTTCCGACGAACGCACCCTGCCCGATACGCGTCGGATACTTGTGCACTCCATCGTAGTTGCAGGTGATCACCCCGGCCCCGATGTTTGAACCCGCACCCACCTCGGTGTCGCCGAGATAGGTCAAATGATTGGCCTTCGCTCCCTTTCCAAGTTTGGCTTTCTTTGTCTCAACAAAGTTCCCGACGTGTGCGTCCTGTCCGATTTCGCTCCCTGGCCGCAAGCGCGAAAACGGTCCGATCCGTGCGCCGTCGGCCACCGTGCTCTCCGCCAGCACGCAGCTCGGCAGGATCAGGACGTCGTTTCCGAGCGTGCAGTTTTCGATCACGGAGAAGGAGCGAATGCGGCAATTTGTGCCAATATTCGTTTTGCCGAGAAGTTGGACAAAAGGCTCGATAATTGTATCCGGCTCAATCTCCACCTCGGTGTCGATCACGCATGTCTCCGGCCGAAAAATGGTGACCCCGCCAGCCATCAGGCGGTTGGCGCTTGCCGCGCGAAGGTTTGCATCGAGCGCGACCAACTCCGCGATGGTGTTGGCGCCCAGCACCTCCACAGCGTCCGGAGCCTTGATTGCCGCGACCTTCTCACCTGCTGCGTTCAGGTGTGCAGCCATGTCTGTAAGGTAGAACTCGCCATGTGCATTCTTGTCGGTGAGCTTGTTCAGGTGCTTCAACAGAGGCGCAACCTTGAATGCATAGATGCCCGAATTGATTTCGCGAATGGATTGTTGCTCCGGTTTCAGCTCTTTCTGTTCCACAATTGCGTCCACATCCGCACGATCCGGCGAACGGCGAACAATCCGTCCATAGCCGGTCGGGTCCTGCGGCACGGCGCTCAGAATCGTCATCGCCGCTCCTTCAGCAAGATGCATCGTCATCAGGTGCTGCAATGTTTCCGCCTGGATCAGCGGCACATCGCCGGAAAGCACCAGGATGTGCTCGTAGCTTGCAATCGCTTCGCGCGCACACTGAATAGCGTGCCCGGTTCCGCGCTGTTCATTCTGTTCGATGAATTGCACGCCGGTCCCAGCCACGGCCTGGCGCACGCTCTCCGCCTGGTGGCCGATGATCGCGTAAACGTCTCCGGGATCCGCCAGTCGGCCGGCGGCCGCGATCACGTGGCTCAGAAGCGGCTTACCGCCGACTTCGTGAAGCACCTTCGGCCGGCGCGACTTCAGTCGTGTGCCTTTGCCCGCGGCCATGATCACCACCGCCAGCCTGGGTGTCGACTGCTCCAACTTGCTTGATTCCTTGCTCACTCTTGTCCTTCCGCCCCGCCGCTCTTGTCTCCTGGAGCGCCGGGAATCGTGATGTCGATGCTGTGCACAGGTCCCATCTTTAGTTCATCCAGGCCCGGCTTAATCTCTGGACCGTTGCCGACCACCAGCACCGCGTACTTGTCGGGATGGATGTACTTCTTCGCAGCAGCATTCAGGTCGGCAACGGTAACCTTTTCCAGCCCCGACTTGTACGTCTCAAGATAATCCGGCGGATACCCGTAAAACTCCAATCGCACCCGCTCGGCCAAGACCTTGTCCTTCGTGTCATAGCGAAACAGAAACGAATTCAGAATATTGTCCTTGGCGCGCTTGAGTTCTTCCTCGGTGAACGGCTGCGTGGTCAACCCGTCCATCACCTTATAAGTTTGCTGAATGGCTTCCACAGTTGTCGCGCTCTGGGTCAGCACCACGGCTTGGAAAGTGGCCGGATGATCCCAGCCAAACCCCAGTCCTCCGCCGACTTCGTATGCAAGCCCGAGCTGCGTGCGGACCTTTTGAAACAGCCTGCTGGCAAACCCACCCGCAAACACGTCATTCATCATCGCAAGACTGGGCACATCTGGATTGCGGCGGTCGATTCCGAGACCCACGATCACCGCTTGCGACTGATTCACGTCTTCTTTGTTGATGAAATAGACGCCCGGCGTCGGCTCGTGAAACACTTCGTGTCGCACCGGGTTGGGCTTGGCCTGTGGAAGCCCTTCGAATGTGGCGCGCAGCTTCGCTTCCATTGCGGCGGAGTCAAAGTCGCCGCTTACGCTGATGATCAGCTTTCCGTCGATGGTGCGGTCATGCCATGCCTGCAGATCCGCAACATTAACCTTCGCGATGGTCGACAACTCGGGTTGCCGTGCATACGGGCTGTCGGCTCCGTAAACCAGCTTGGCGGCCTCGCGTCCTGCGATCCCGCTTTCCTCATCGTTGCGGCGCACGATGCCGGTCGCCGTCTGCTGTTGGGCAAGCCGCAGCTTCTGCTCGTCAAATTTCGGATGGAACAAAAGATCCATCGCAAGGCCGTAAACCTGGTCGGTATCGGCTTTCAGCGAATCCCACGAGAGTGCGGTCGAGTCATCGTCGCCACCGGTCTCAATGTGCGCGGCCTTCGACTCCAGCAGGTCGTCCATGGCATCGCCGTCCATCTTCGCGGTGCCGCTGGTCCGCCAGGTCTGCCCGTATATTCCTATCAATCCGCATTTCGATGGATCTTCATCTCGCGATCCGCCGGGAATCAGCACGGAACCGGAGACAAAAGGAAGCTCATGGTCCTCCTGCAGGAACAGCACGATGCCGTTCTTCAGCGCGACCCGCTTCGGCTGCTGCGGTTTGAACTCGTGTAACGGTGGGATGGGAATCTTTTCCCAGGGCTTGTTTTGCTGCGCTGGAGAAATAGCCGGAAGAAGCAACAAAGAAAACCCGACGAAAGCCACCATAGCAATCAGATTCTTGCGATCTCTCACTTTTCGCCTCCGTCGTTCTTTGCGGGTGCCGCAGGAGCTTGCGTGTCGATTTCAGCCGAGGTGCGGTTTGAGGCGACAAACACCTCGCCAGCGACGCGCCGGATATCCGCCTTGGTTACCTTATCGACGCGTTCAAGCTGTCGGAAAAGCTCGCGCCAGTCCCCATAGCGCGACTGGGCTTCCGCCAGCGCATTGGCCAAACCCTGGTTATCGGCAAGCCCGCGCAGCAGATCTGCGCGCGCTCGGGTTTTGTACATGGCAAGCTCCGCATCCGAAACGTCCGCAGTCTTCAGTTTTTCAATTTCCTTGTGGATCGCGGATGCCATCTGAGCCGAGGTGTGGCCGGGTAGCGGCGCTGCAAAGAAGATGAAGAGTCCCGGATACTTGTCGCCGGGGAAGGGGCTTTCGCCCGCGGCGACTGCGGCAATCTGCTGATCGCGCACCAGGCTCCGATAAAGCCGCGAAACCCGGCCGTTCGACAGGATGTCGCTGATCGCGTCATAAACTGCATCGTCGGGGCTGCGATAATTCGGCCGATGATACGCCTCAACGTAAATGGGCTGGCTCGGGTCCTTGATTACGACCGACTTCTCTGCAAACTGTTTCGGCTCGACCGTCGTCATGTCGAGCGGCTTCGGGCCACCGGGAACTTTGCTGAAGTATTTCTCCAGAATCGGCATTGCGTCGGCAGCCTTCACGTCGCCAACCACCGAAATTACGATATTCGAGCCCACATAGTACTTCTTGTGGAAGGCCATGGCCTCGGTTGCCGTAATCTGCCCGACTTCGCTTGGCCAGCCCACGCCGCTCCGCCCGTAGTTGTGCGCGACATACGCCGTTGCCAACAGTTGCTCGAATAACCGGCCCTCAGGGTTGGAGTCGGTACGCATACGGCGCTCTTCCAGCACCACGGAGCGCTCCTTGTAGAATTCACGCGGAACCGTATCGGACAAACGGCTGCTTTCTAGCCACGCCCAAAGCTCCAGGCGATTTTCGGGCATCGACCAGAAAAACATGGTCTCGTCGAGTCCCGTCTCGGCGTTCAGGCCGTGTGCCCCATTGCGCTCCGCCACATCGGTGAACTGATTCGGGACGACGTATTTCTCAGCGGCCGCCTGCGCCTCATCGAAAGCCTTCTTCAGATCGGCCAGTTTCTTGGGGTCTCGGCCCATCGGATTGCGGTACTCCGCCTCGTAAGCATCGTTTGCTTCTTCCACGCGGGCCAGGGCAACTTTCTCTGCTGCATAGTCCGTCGTGCCGATTTCTTCAGTGCCCTTGAATGCGAGATGTTCAAACATGTGCGCCAGCCCGCTCTGGCCCGAGGGATCATTGACGTCGCCCGCATCCACGAACGTGGAGTAGCTGAAAACCGGAGCTTCCGGCCTCTCGCAGATCAGAATGGTCAGTCCATTGGGCAGCACTTTCGTAGTGATCCGCTGCTCGAAACTCTTCAGATCCTGCGCTATGCCAGTCTGGCAGGTCAAAATCAGAGCCGAGAGAACGGCTGCCAACGCGAGCCGTACCGGCAAGTTCCTTTGCATCTTTGCTCCTCCGAGCGGGGTGCGAACGCACGTACCCCTGTTTCAAAGCTAGATGGTGTGATTGGGGGCGTCAAACCGCGATCCAAGTGAACCGCGGGGCGCCCGCTGCGTATTATCTCTGAACGGATGAGGTCCGCTTATGCGACGGTGGCTGTTTCGTCTCTTTTCCCTAGTATTGATTCTCTTTGTGGTTGCATGTGCCGGAATCTGGCTGATTGAGTTCTATCCCCGCCATGCATCGCATCCTCCACTCAAACTGGCCAAAGGCACACTGGCCATCGAGCACGCTCGCATCTACGTTTCGCCCAGCGCTCCCCCCATCGAAGACGGCACTGTACTGGTTCGAGACGGTCTGATTGCGGCAGTAGGGCAGCAAGTGACAGTTCCCGCTGACGCGACTCTCGTGCCCTGCGACCACTGCGTGGTCACCGCCGGATTCTGGAACGCGCACGTCCACTTCACCGAGCCCAAGTGGTCGATGGCGAACTGGAAGTCCGCAGCCGCGCTCGATCCGCAGCTCGCCGATATGTTCTTGAGTCGCGGATTCACGACCATCATTGATGTTGGTTCCAATCCGGCCGACACCTTCTCAATCCGCCGCCGCATCGAGAAAGGAGAGCTGACCGGCCCCTACATCTACACTGCCGGAACTCCGCTGTACCCTCCCCATGGCGTGCCTTACTACGTGCGCGACGAGGCTCCCAAGTGGATGGTAGCCATGATGCCGCAGCCCGACACGCCGCAGGATGCAACGCGAATTGTCCGTCGCAATTTGGCCTCGGGTGCCGATCTCACCAAGCTCTTCACCGGCTCCTGGATTCAGCGCGGACACGTGCTGCCCATGCCGGTGAATATTGCCAGGGCGGCCGTGACCGAGTCGCATCTCAACGGCAAACTGGTCTTCGCCCATCCCTCCAACCTCGCCGGTGTGCAGGTAGCCATCGACAGCGGCGTCGACGTGCTGGCCCATGCTGCCGACGACACACGCGGTGTGGATGCAAAACTCCTCAGTTCCGCCATCAGCAAAAACATGGCCATGATTCCCACCCTCAAGATGTTTGCTTCGACGGTGACCACCGATTCGCATTACATGGATCCCATCTGCGCCGAGGTCCAGCAGTTCCATCAGCTCGGCGGCACCCTGCTCTTCGGAACCGACGTTGGCTACATGACCGACTACACAACCGAGCAGGAGTTCGTCGAACTCGGCAAGAGTGGCCTCGACTGGAAGACTGTACTTGGCATGCTGACGACAAATCCCGCCGCTCGCATGGGGGTATCAGGCAGCAAGGGGACCTTGACGCCGGGCAAACTAGCCGACCTGACGATTCTCGACGCCGATCCCGCCGATGCACTGACGAATTTCTCCCGGGTGCGCGCGGTGGTGCGTTCCGGCAGAGTGGTCTGGCAGCGATAGCCGCCAGCTGTGCCCGTTCATCGCGGCTGTATATCGCGATGAGTGGGTTCGGCTCGATGTCCTATACTTGAGGAGTATGGTTTTTAGGGCTTCCGGCAATGCTGGAAGCTTGTTTTATGAGGGTTTGGCTTTGAGTACGAACCAAAAATCCGCAGCGGCAGAGCGCCGCCGCATTCGCTCGACCACCGTGATCTGTGTGCGACGCAACGGGGACGTAGTGATGGCCGCCGACGGGCAGGTCACGATGGCCGACCACGTCCTCAAGCACTCGGCCAAGAAAATTCGGCGCCTTTATCAGGATAAGATCCTCGCAGGGTTTGCGGGATCGACTGCCGATGCCTTCAATCTCTTCACGCGCTTTGAGACCAAGCTGGAGCAGTATGCCGGCAACCTGAATCGCGCCGCCGTGGAACTCGCCAAAGACTGGCGCACGGACAAAATGCTGCGCAACCTTGAGGCGCTCCTGGTCGTCGCCGACAAGGGCCAGACGTTCCTGCTCTCCGGCTCCGGCGACGTCATCGATCCCGATGAGCCTATCGCCGCCATCGGCTCCGGTGGCAGCTTCGCCACTGCCGCTGCGCGCGCTCTAATGGAAAACACCAACCTGGATGCCCATGAGATTGCCGCCAAGGCCATGAAGATCGCCGCCGACATCTGTATATATACCAACGATCACATCACCTTCGAGGAGTTGAAGGGCTAGGCGCCCCCACCCATGGCCATCTACCTTCCCGCATCCGCCGAAGAACAGGACATCGCACTCGACGAATTGACACCGCGCGAGATTGTCGCCGAGCTCGACAAGCACGTCGTAGGCCAGCGTCCGGCCAAGCGCGCCGTGGCCATTGCGCTGCGCAATCGCCAGCGCCGCCAGAAGCTGCCGCCCGACATCGCCGACGACATCATGCCTAAGAACATCATCATGATCGGGCCCACCGGCGTAGGCAAAACCGAGATTGCGCGCAGGCTTGCCAAGCTTACCAATTCGCCGTTCCTGAAGGTAGAAGCGTCAAAGTTTACCGAGGTCGGCTACGTCGGACGCGACGTCGAATCCATGATCCGCGATCTTGTCGAGATCGCCATTGACATGGTGCGCGAAGAACGTCTCGAGGAAGTCGAAGACAAGGCGGAGATGAACGCCGAAGAGCGCCTCCTCGACATCCTGCTGCCTCCACCACCTGCTACACCGCCGGCGCAGGAAGGACAACTCACCCTTCCCGGCTCCGAGAGCTACCAGCGTTCCCGCGAAAAGCTCCGCCAGCAATTTCGCGAAGGCAAGCTCGACGATCGTACCGTGGAACTCGACGTACGCGAGCGCAATTCGCCGCAGTTCGGCATCATCTCCAACCAGAATCTGGAAGACATGGAGATGAACCTTAAGGACATGCTGCCCAACATCTTTGGCGGCGGTTCAAAGAAGCGCAAAATGAAGGTCGGCGATGCCTTCGACTACCTTGTGCAGGAAGAAGAAGGCCGCCTCATCGACATGGACCAGGTCAACCGAGCCGCTGTCGAGCGCGTCGAATCCAGCGGCATCGTCTTCCTCGACGAGATCGACAAGATCGCCGGCCGCGAAGGCGGACACGGTCCCGACGTTTCGCGCGAGGGCGTGCAGCGCGACATCCTGCCAATCGTGGAAGGCACCACCGTGAACACCCGCTACGGGATGGTGCGCACTGACCACATCCTGTTCATCGCAGCCGGCGCATTCCATGTCTCCAAGCCCAGCGACCTCATCCCCGAATTGCAGGGCCGTTTTCCGATCCGCGTCGAACTCAAATCGCTCACCGTCGAGGACTTCCTCCGCATTCTCACCGAACCAAAATCATCCCTCACCAAGCAGTACTCGGCGCTGCTTGAAACCGAAGGGGTTCGCCTTGAGTTTGATCCCGAAGCCCTGCGTGAGATGGCCGAGTTTGCCTTCAAAGTCAACGAGCAGACTGAGAACATCGGCGCGCGACGCCTGCACACCATCATGGAACGCGTGCTCGAAGACGTAAGCTATCTTGCTCCGGATGTGGCGCGCAATTCCGGAAATGCAGAGCAAGCCGCTGCGCTTACCAAGGATGGCGCGAACGAAGCCATTGCTCCACTGCCGTACAGCGAGCGCATGACGGCCTCTGGCCCAGAGAAGGTCTTCAACATCACGCCCGAATACGTGCGTCAGATGGTTGCATCAGTCGTCAAGGATAACGATCTGAGCCGATACATTCTGTAAGCACCTCCTCTAGGTCTGACCCGCCACAAGAGTCTGTCGTTCTGACAGGCTGTCATCCTGAGCGAAGCGGATCACGATTTTCGTGATCTGGGAGGCCGATGGATCCGTGGTTGTTCTTCCGTCTGAGCGCCATCCTCAAGGAACCGCGCTACGTTTTGGCGCAATTCCGCACATCCGAGATCACTGAAGATTGAGCGCAAACATGAGGTCAAAAGTGAGCTTTTTGCCTGCTGGAAAGGGAGTCTTCGGATTCAACATGATCGGAGAAGTGGTTACGCGGTAAGATCTCCCATTTACGAAGATGGAGTTCAATTCGATTTGATGCCTATGTTGCGTATCACCACTCACCAGCCCTGCGCCCGTCGCTCCTGAGGGGATAATGAGGATGCCGTTGATCTGCACGGGTTCGCTGAACGTGACTGTGAAATCCCGACCCTCAGCCATGTTCGCGCTCACTACCTGATCGAGCTGCACCATAAATGATGTCGTGGCGGGGATCGTGATCCTGCTGCCACGGGAAGGCGCATCCTTTCCAAGTGCGAACCCCTCCTGTGCCGTCGTGCAAACGAAAAGGAAAAGCACGGGTATTGTGCAACAGAGTGTACGTAGCGTTTTCATCTCGATCTCTCTTTCATCGGGGATCAGAGCTTCCGGGCCTTGCACTGGAAACTGCATAGACCGAACCGCAGGCCTTCCAAGGAAAATGGGATCATGCGTTTCGAGCGCATGCAAGTGACTTAGGTCTGTGCTACCTCTATTTCGTACCCGGCCGACCACGCCCGAACGAAGATCAACGTGCGCTAACTGCTCACCGGTTCGTCCTCGGTTGAACCGTGCCTGGAACGATGAGACGATGGCAAGCATGAATGGCTGGCGAGGAAATGCGGATGTAAGTGTTCTCACATCTAGATCGGGAGCGGAACGAGACCTCGATATGGATCAGAGCCCCCCATTATCAACCCTTCTGTCGCAGGTGCTTGTCGCCTTCACCATCGAATTCGACAACGAATTCGAGCGTCGCGTTCCTCACCGCACTGCTGACTTCCGCGGATCGCGCTCCGACCCTTACCTCGTCTCCATGGTCATGTGGCTGATGGTGCTCGGCTACATTCCCGAGCGGGGAATTAACGCCGGCGAACTGAAACGTCAGTCAGGCCTCCCCAAAAACAACTTCGCCATCTCCTCGAACGCGTGAGCAGATGGTGGGGATACGTTTCGATCAAGCCAATTGCAGAGCAGCCCGAATCAGCCTGGATCATCCGGCTCACTGCCGGCGGGCTCAAAGCCATCGCCGTCTGGCGAGACCTGGCAGAAGTCATCGAACAGCGGTGGCAAAAACGCTTCGGCCACGACACCATTCGCGATCTCGTCCAGGCTCTCGAAGCAGTGGCAAGTCAGCTTGATCCGGCTTTGCCGGACTATCTGCCGATCCTCGGTTACGAGTTGAAGAGCCAGATCCCAGAGGATTTGTCAACCACCGCATCCCACAGATGACCGGCGACGTACGTTGCCGGTCCTTTTCTGCAAAGTCCTGCTCGCATTCGCGATCGAATTCGAAACCGAGGTCAACTTTTCGCTCGCTCTCTGTGCCAATTTTCTGCGCCTCGCCGTCGAGCAGGACATCCGTGTGAAAGACATCCCTCGCCTGTCCGGCGTCTCAAAAGAGGCCACAGCCATGGCGCTCAAGCGTCTACAGGACCAGGGTCTGGCCGACGTGAAAAACGAATCTTCGTTTAGCCGCTTCAAGGTTCTAGCAATCAATGCAAAATGCCGCGAGAAGATAGCCGACTGCGCGCGGATCCTTGATGAGATCGAGACTCGCTGGCAAAAACAACTCGGCCCTGGGCAGATTACAAAGCTGCGTGCATCGCTTGAATCCCTGATTCAGGCCGAATCCAGCGGAGGCCCGTCGCTCCTAATGGAGACAATCGCTCCTTGTCCCGATAATTGGCGCGCAACGGTTCCGCCGCGTGAAGTTCTGCCCCACTTCCCCATGGTGCTCCGCCGCGGCGGTTACCCCGACGGCAGCTGAAAGCCAGCCTCGGTTGTCGCGCGGCGTTTTCGTTGCGAGACGGCAAATTCCTGTGTTACCTTCAATTCGTACCTCGGCAGTCCGCGCCAGCGGGCTCTACCTGCACTCTCCGGCTCTGAGGGAATGTGGATGGAGGCGAATCGAGCACTTGGGAAAGGTGTGCTTCGCGCCGCCCTTCCTTCGACTCCACGCATCCCAACGTTGTCTGCGCCGTTGCGCAGCTAGGAGAGACGCATGAGCCAATCCGCTCAGCACCACGCCATCAACTACATCGAATTCACCACCACCGACATCGCCAAAACCAAGACCTTCTACGAAAAAGTATTCAGCTGGAATTTCCAGGAGTGGGGACCGGACTACATCAGCTTCGACAAAGACCACGCCGGCATCGACGGCGGATTCCGAAAAGGTGAGCCGCAGCAGACACCGAGCGACACACAGCCGCTGATCGTTCTCTACTCGCAGGATTTGAAAGCAACGCAAGACGCCATCATCGCAGCGGGTGGTTCCATTGCGGTCCCCACCTTCGACTTTCCCGGCGGCAAGCGCTTCCACTTTTCCGATGGACAGGGAAACCTGCTCGCAGTCTGGTCTGAGTAGCCAGTCTGAAAATCAAATGCCCCCGGTAGCCTTTCGCCACCGGGGCATTTGCACTCGTTTGACCCTTGGCCACTACGCCCTAGTTCAATTCCGGCGGCGGCAGCGCCTTCCGCCTCTTCAATTCTTCGCGAACCAGCGATAGCCCAAGGATGCACCGTTCGAACCCGTCGGAAAGGCGTGCGAACAACGGCGCCTCTTTCTCGTACTCGAACATGTTGAACTGGCTGACGATGAAGTAGCTCTCCTTTCCCGCGTGGATAAGCTCCGACAAGCTGGGATGCGGCACGCGGCGCCGAGTGCCGGGAACATTGGCTTCCGGATACAACCCGCCGACAAAGAGCGCGTAATCGCCAATGTACTTGCGCATCGCGCGTTCCGCATCGAACGAGGGCGCAGTGCCGTTCACCGGATCGGCGGCCATCATCATCGCTTCAAGCTCTTCGATCGGATGTCCCTCGGGATCCCGAACCTGGTAGAGCTTATCGGTCTCTGAGAATTCGCAGAGCAGGTGCGCTACGTATCCCGTCACGTCGGGATCGTGCAGTCCCAACTTGCCCTCGTAGCTATTTCGAACTACCTGCTGGAAGAACGGCTCGAGCGGATGCCTCTGGCTTTGCATACAAACCTCCCGTACAGCACTTGCGCGCTAAGGGCTCTACCATGTGCAATGGCCTGCTCCGCGCTGCGTGCAGCCGGAGTTACCAGCCACCACCCTATTTACATTGTGTTGACACAAAGATTAGCCCAAATGTTGCTACGACTAAAGGTGGATGCTCAATTTTGTTGGCAGAGTGGAATGTCAATTGCAACGGGGGAAAGCGTAGATCGTTGACCCCGGGGACATTGTGTTTGTCCCCGGGGCACGAACCACCAGGCCGCGTATAGTGCTGCTTCTCTTTATGACTATGGCTAATTTACCGGAGCTGGTGGATTAATGGTTCGCCACAAATCCCTGCGGGCAATGGCGAGACCGAGAATGCAGTGCTCAAACACATTGGACAGCTGCCCATACAGCGGAGCTTCCTTTTCGTACTCAAAGACATCGAACTGACTCACGATGTAGTAGCTCTCTTTGCCGATACGAATCAATTCAGCCAGTGTCGGCTTCTGCGAACCGCTGTTCGGATCCGACTCGATCGCCTCCGGGCACATGCCTGCCAGAAAAAGTGTGTAGTCGCCAATGTATTTACGAATCGAACGCTCTGCGATGAACGAGCGCGCGGTGCCATGAATCGGATCCGATGCGCGAACCATCTCATCGAGCTTTTCAATCGGCCGACCCTTGGCGTCACGCAACCGAAAAAGATTGTCCGAGTCCGTGAAGTCGCACAGCATGTGCGAAACATAGCCGGTGATCGCAGGAGCAAGCCCAAGCCGGCCTTCATAACTGCTGCGGACTGCCTCGTGGAAGAACGGTTCGAGCGGATGTGATTGCACCTGCATAAGGGTCCCCGGATAAACACAAGGCTGAGTCAATATGGCCCCGGTTGCAACGTGCGCAGTCCGGAACCATGCCCGGCCCTTGCTGAATTTGTCTTGCGTTGAAAGAAACTTTAGCCGAATTGTAGCACTGGAGATGTGAGGTAAATCACTTCACTGGCGGGTATATATCCATTGGTAACCAAGCCTCTAACGCGCAAACAAAAGCCCCTTCGAGGCTGCGCCGTGAAAACAAAAGACTTTTGAATTCGACCCAAATCGGGTAGAAACGTTGAGCGCAGGGAGTATTGAGGCGTGCGCCGGCGGTGTTGACGGCTTCCGTGTAAAGCGAGAGTCTCCAGCTCTTTGATGAAGTTTGGCAGTCTTGTTTATCATTCCATTCACGTTGATAATCGTGGCAGAAAGCAAAGCTCCATCTTACAAATCACAAGTCACTTCGGAAAACTGGAAACCATGCCAGAGGAGGCGCGAAATGCGCATCGCGCGATTGATTACCGGCCTGATCCTGGCACTTGCCAGCGTCTTCCTGGAGGCGCAGTCACCGGAACAGGAAATTACCGCGACAGGCAAACTCGTTCGCGCTATGGCAATCGGAGGAGAATCGACAGGTTGGGTGCTTGAACTCGAGCCCGGAATCACCATCGGTGGTAAACAGGTGAATTCGATTCAAGTGAGCTATCGCAAGACTTCGAAGCTTGAGAAACTGGCAGACAAGCGCGTGAGCGCCACTGGCAAGCTCGGCCAGCAAACCGGGGTGGAGACTGGTGAACAGCCTGTTCTCCGCGTTTCCTCAATCAAGGAGGCTGCGGCCACAGATGCCGCACCCACGCCAACAACCGCCTTCAATCTGTTGGGCAGCGAGTGGCAACTCGAAGACCTCGGCGGGGTCGCGGCCAATCATGGTCGTGCGACCCTCACATTCCCGGAAGCGGGAAAAGTCGCAGGCAACGGCTCCTGCAATCGTTTCTTTGGCTCGGCTGAAATAAATGGGGACGCGATCAAATTGAGCGCGCTGGGTTCGACGCGAATGGCTTGCCCCGAGCCGACGATGAATCAGGAGGCAAAATACCTTGAGGCATTACAGGCCGCCGAGCGCTTCGAGTGGAAAGATCCCTATCTGCTGATTTATTGCAAAGGGTTCGAAAAACCGCTGCGCTTCACGCGGATGGCGCCTGAGAAACCAACAACGCCGTAAAAGGGAAGGCCGCAAAACTCTGTCTCTTAATCTCTGCAGAATCCTTCACCGGTTCTGATGATCAAACAATTTGTTTTGTCCTGGAGCCATTTCATGCCGGTGTCATGGCCGTTGCCGGCGTGAATGGACTCCATTTTGCCGTTTCGCTGAAACTCGATGCGTTCGCCGGCCGGCGTACCCTCATACGTTGCTGGTCCGTCGAGTGAATTGATCAGCACCACGTACTTGTCGGCGTTCTTCGAGAGCACGAGATAGGTCCCTTCAGGACCGATCCATTTGCCTAACCACTTGTCAGCAGAATTGTCTTTCGCAGGCAGTGCGGTTGATTGCGGGGATGGATTACTGCTTGTGCTCGATGTCCCTCCTGCCGGCTGATTCTGGTCCTTGCAGCCTGGTATGACAGCGGTCATCATCAGGGCAATTATCCAAAAGTGAGTTCTCGTCATGGTAATTTCTCCTGAAGAGGACTGAATTTCAGTTCATGGGTGCAATTGATCGTTCTGGAGTTCGTCGATGTTCAACGCTGCGAGGAACAAATCCCGGCGTATGCTTATGGCGGCCGTCGCATTCGCTGCGTGGTTTGCCCTCTTGCTCCAGTTTCCGTTGACTATCGCCACTTCGCGCGCAAATGGAATGACGGTGATCGGCGCGGTCATCGCGTATTTCAGCTTCTTCACTATTCTCACAAATCTTATCGTTGCGATCGGCCTTGGTTTCTCGCTTTTGGCGCCAAATTCAGGGTGGGGCAGGTTCTTTTCGAGCGCCGTGGTGGCAACTGGAAGCGCCCTGTACATCGCGATGGTCGGCGCGGTGTATTCGCTTCTGCTACGGCATTTGTGGAACCCGGAAGGCTTCCAGAAGATTACCGACATTATCCTGCATGATGTCGTGCCGGTGATGTACGTTGCCTATTGGATCCTCTTCATACCGAAATCCGAGTTGCGCTGGAAGGACACGATATCGTGGTCGATTTATCCGGTTGTCTATCTGGCCTGGATCTTGATGCGCGGAGCCATCTCCGGGCGTTATCCATATCCATTCGTCGACGCTGGCCAGCTCGGCTACCCACAGGTGCTGTTGAACTCGGCCATGCTGCTCGCTAGCTTCCTGGTGGTCGGCCTAGCGGTGGTAGCAGTGGCGAGGTGGCAGCGTCGCAAGGCGCGCGACAGGTGAGGGTGATGGCGAGCTCGCGCGTGGAAGCTCGGTCAGGTTCGTGGCGGCATCGGGGTCAACGAGCCATGGTTTCTTTATCTGCCCATATAATCTTGCGGAACGCTTCCATGGGAAGCAGGAGGTTAGCAATTCAATGACAGATGCCAAAATATTGATTGCATGCTTTTGGTTCGCGATTGCCGCCGCGGGTTTCGGGCAAAATCCTGGGTCAGACTCACAGACCATGCGGGAGATTCTGACTGAGATCAGGGGAATCCATGAGGACATGCGGGTCACACAGACGACCCAAATACTCCTCACGGAATTCGAGATGCAACAGAGCGTCGTAAATCGAGCAACTGAGAACGTCGATAGTGCGCGCACCAAGCTCTTGGAAGTCCAGCGTGATCAGAAGTTGGTCGCAAGTGATTTGCAGCGTGCGGAGGATCACCTTGGCGAGGCCTCGGACGCAGACGAGAAGAAACATATTGCCGAAGAAATTGAGCGGCACAAGTCAAACATCGCTGCTATGACAATCGAAGAGCGCGGACGCACGACAACTCTGCAACAAATGGAGCAGCGGCTTCAAACCGCGCAGGATACGCTCGAACAGATCGAGAGCGAATTAAACGCGATCGTTGCGCGACTCCATCCGAGTGGCAAATAGTTTCTTTAGAATGAAGAATCTCGGCCGGATTACCCGCTTCCCGGCAATAACTACCTGGTACCTGCCGGATTGCCTCCATCCGCCCCGAAGCCGTCAGACCAGACGGCTCACCACGTCTTCATATTTTCAATTGCACACATCAAATTTACATGCAATAGACGAAGTGGAATTGGCAATTTCAGGAACGCAGCTTCATCCAAGATCTCCGGAATTGACTGGACATGCTTTACGGTCGAATGGTAGATTCTGCCGCAATTGGCTCTTATTTTTTCGGCGCCAATCGGAGGAAATATATGAAGGAAATGATCCGCTTGATCGCGCTCTCGGCTGGGGTCCTGGCGTTACAAGTCGGTATGGCGCAGGCTCCGGCCGGTGCACCCGCAGGTGCAACCGGAATCTGTAAAGACGGAACATACTCTACAGCACCAAGCAAGTCCGGAGCCTGCAGCGGCCATAAAGGCGTGCAGACTTGGTACGCAGCCGCCGCTTCAAAGACGGCCGCGCCTACAAAGACCACTTCCGCTCAGGCTGTAACTCCGGCTCCAGCTCCCGCGCCGAAGGCCACACCGGCTCCAGCCCCGGCCCCTGCGCCAGCACCGAAGGCAGCAACCAAAACAAGTACTCCGGCGCCTGGTGGCGGAGCGGGGCAGGTCTGGCTGAACACCGCGAGCAATGTCTACCACTGTCCTGGCACTAAGTACTATGGGACCACCAAAGCTGGAGCGTACATGACCGAGGCCGAAGCCAAGGCGAAAGGCGGCCGCCCTGATCAAGGCAAGCCCTGCACCAAATAATTCGCTGACGAAGAGTTGGTGATGTCGCAATTGGGCTGGGTCGTTTGCGACTCAGCCCTCGGGCTGAGCGACTTCCACCTTTCGCTGATGCCCTGTTTATCAGCTGGGCCAGAAAGCACTCTTCTCCAAATCCGAGTAAATTCAACTCACTCGAGCACAAGTTTTTCATCGCTGGCAATCCATCGAATCGCGTGCGGTCGATGGGCACAAAATTGCATTGCTCTGCACCCTAACCGGAAGACCACGGGAGGACGAGAACAACCATGAGCACGATCGCAGACCTATTGCAGCAGAAGGCCGGCTTGAGCCCAGACAAGGCCCAGGAAGTGGAACAGATTGTTCTTCAACACATCATGTCCAAAGTCCCGCCCGAATTCCAAGGAATGCTGAGCTCAGTGCTCGGTTCTGGATGCAGCACTGCCGAAGGTGAGCCGGCGGTAGCCGAATCCGGGGGATTGGGTGGCCTGCTTGGTGCGGCAACCAGTTTTCTTGGCAAGAGCTAACGCGTCTGCGATTCAAATCGCGTCTGATCCGAAGCAGCAAAAAGGGCAGCCCCAAGGCTGCCCTTATAAATAGGTCTCGAATCAACTAAACGGCAGCCGGCGCGCGAGATTCCAATGCCGCAAGCCGATTCGCCAGCAGCTTCTCCAAGTTCACAAGCGCTGCCGAGAAACCATCGATACCTTCCTTCAGCTTGTCGGTCGCCATTCGATCTTCCGCGTGCATCTTCTTGAATGCGGCCTTGTCCACCACGATGCGCTCGATCTGCATCGACTTGGCGGCTTGGGGATCGAGCTTGCGAGGCAGATCGCCTTCCGTCTTTTCTAACTCCGCCAGCAACTGAGGCGAAATCGTCAGCAGATCGCAGCCGGCCAGCTCTTTGATCTCGCCGATATTGCGGAAGCTCGCTCCCATCACCTGCGTTTTGTAGCCGAACTTCTTGTAGTAGTTGTAGATCTTCGTCACCGACTGCACGCCCGGATCATCCGCGCCCTGATAGTCCTTTCCGGTGTCCTTCTTGTACCAGTCCAGAATGCGGCCGACGAACGGCGAGACTAGGGTTACGCCCGCTTCGGCAGCGGCGACGGCTTGGTGAATGCCGAAAAGAAGCGTCAGATTGCAGTGGATACCCTCTTTCTCCAGCACCTGCGCCGCCTGAATGCCTTCCCAGGTCGAAGCAATCTTTATCAGCACATGATCGCGACCGATTTTCGCCTTGTCGTATTGTGCAATAATGCTGCGCGCCTGCGCGATCGTGGCCTCGGTGTCGTAGGAGAGGCGAGCGTCGACCTCAGTCGACACGCGCCCCGGCACAATCGCCAGGATCTTCTTGCCAAATGCAATGGCGAGACCTTGAAAGGCAAGGTTGGCGACGTCTTTGTCGCTGGCGCTGTCGCCTAGTTCCTTCTTCGCTTCCATGATGACGCTGTCGACGATCGGCTGATACTGCGGCATTTGCGCCGCCGCGGTGATCAGCGATGGATTGGTCGTGGCATCGGTGGGACGAAACTTCTCCATCGCTTCAATATCGCCCGTGTCAGCTACCACGGTCGTGTACTTGCGCAATTGTTCAAGCAGATTCTGTGGCATGTTTCCTCCAGGGAAGGGCCCGGCGCGTTGGAAGCGCTGGCCTCCAGTGTACCGCTCTTTAGGATGCTCGTGCACCCCCCAACGTTTCGCTCGTCTGGGAACGAATCCGAGAGCTCTTTTGTTTCTTGAATTGAGACCCTCGCGGCCCTGCTCCGCGCATCTCCGGGGAATATATGGGTAAGATAACTGCCAATGGCATTTCTCAACGACCTTGATGCCTTAACATGGGCCGCGACGATTGTGGCGCTAGTTGTTTGCTGCTCCGTAACATTCGTCAACTTTCAAGATTGGCGGGATTATCGGAAGATCGAGATCGACGGGAAGGCCAGGTTAATCGTGGGTTTCGGAATTGCGTTTCTTGTCGGCGCCTTTCACTCTTATTCACCCAACGCGAATGCTCCCCGCAAGACCGTGGAGGGTATTGCCCGCTTCGTCGGCGTGTCAAATAGCAGGAGCGGACACAACGAATACATTTGCGCCACGAGTTGCGAATTGACGGGAGGATATGCCTTGGCTCTACACAACGAGGCAGCCGCCATCACCCGCATTGGCTCGAGCTACGCGTTCACCTATCTCGAACATCCTGTCGGAAATGCTTTTTCAGGGATCTCTCTCCGGGTGATTGCGATATCCGAGCCCAATTCCGGCCAGATACTCTACGCGCTCGATCTGACGAATCACCCCTATCGAATCGCTGTATATCTTCTCGACTTCTCGTTGATGGTCTGCTCCGGTCTTCTTGGCATCCTCCTCAATCGTAGTCTGCATCAAGGACATTCAGAAGAGAGCACTTCGAACGAACAGGAGGAAGAGGAGCCGAGCGGATCAGGACCAATTTCACTCGGATTGGAATCGAAAGATGCCGATTAACTCTTGAATCTCACATCCGCTGGAATACGTTCGATAGCACACCAAGGCCAGTAATCTCCACATCTACCCGATCCCCGGCGTTCAACGGTCCCACTCCGGCAGGAGTTCCTGTCAGCAGCAGATCGCCCGCTTCAAGCGTAATGGCTGCCGTGATATAGGCAAGCAACTCCGGGATCGAAAAGATGAAATCCAGCGTTGATCCATGCTGCCGCAACTCCCCATTGACGCGGGTTTCGATAGTAAGCTCCTTTTCTGGATCGACTTCGCTGCTCACCATGGGTCCCGCGGCGCAGAACGTGTCAAAGCCTTTGGCGCGTGTCCACTGCCCGTCTTTCTTCTGCAAATCTCGCGCCGTCACGTCATTGGCAATGGTGTAGCCGCGAACATAGCTGCGCCAATCTGCGTTGGCCGAAAGCTTGCTTGCTTTGCGCCCGATCACCAGCGCCAATTCGCCTTCGAAATCAACCCGCTCCGCTTGCGGTGGCATCAGCACCCTGCCCTTGTGCGCCAACAGTGAAGACGGCGGCTTGAAGAACAACAGCGGCTCCGAAGGAACTTCGTTTCCCAGTTCCCTGGCATGGTCGCGGTAATTCCGTCCTACGCAAACAATCTTCGATGGAGTCACCGGTGCCAGCAGTTCTGCCTCGGCCAAGGGCATTGGTTCAAAGTCGAAACCCGCCGGATCGGTCACCAGCTCATTCGCCGCCAATGCCCGTGCATGCGCCAGGTGGAACGCGAGGTCCTCCTCGGGTGCAGCAGCCAGATCCACAATCCACAGTTCACCCCCGCGCTCTTCCACCGACCCATACATAATCTGATTCTCAAAACGGAAACGGCAGTACTTCATCGATATCTCCTCGCCCAATGAGCGCTACGGCTGGGGAACCGTCTCCTGCGTCTCGACGGAACGGTCGCTCTCGTGGCTATCTTTGCCCACCGCGCTCACCGCGTAGTGATAAGTATGTCCCGGCAGAACATGCGCATCATGAAACGCCGGTTCAACGGCAGGCGTTGGAGGAGAGATCCGCTGCCACTCCCCATCGCCTTCACGACGATAGACAACATAACCCGCCAGGTCAGCCTCCGTATCGGGTTGCCAGCTCAGGTCGATCGTCGGCCCAGCCGCGTTTTCACCCGCTGCTGCCACCGCCGCCAAACCCGTCGGAACGTCCGGTGGAAATACATCCTTCGCCTCAACATCGATGGGCTGAGACAGTTCACCCGCCAGCTCCAACGTTTTCCCATCCACATCCACGCGAAGTACGCGTTGCGCCCGGTACGCATAGCTCTCGCCAAAGCGAATCGTCTTGTCCATCGCGCGGCCCTGCGTCGAACCTTTCTCCACCAGCAGCGTTTCATTGATCGCCTCAGGCGGCGGGGCGAGCGCTCCCTGCTGGGCCTTGGTCGCCGGCGGCGTCAGCAATCTCCGTTGGAGCCTGACTGCCGCGTTCTCGCCATCCGCGGTCCATCTCACCACCACGCCCTGTTTGCGCACCTCCGCTTTGAGCCCTTCGACAGGTCGTGGAGCCTCGCCCGCCAGCACCGACGCCCCATTCGACAATCCCGCCGAGCGCCCCTTCTTGTTTCGCAACTCCACAAAATAAACCACCGGCCGCGCCTCGCCGCTTGCGAAAGAACCCGTCAATACATCCGTGAAGCTCCCCGGCTTTCCCGGCGCAATCTTCAAGTCGGCCCCCGCTGGATCGCACGGGCCGCTTCCTTCGCGCCGACAGACGCGCGTCTCCACATCGGCTTTCAGCGCGGTCTTATCGGTGTTGCGCTTGGGCATGGTCCAGGTAAGCGCAACCTGGTTGCCTGTTCGAATAGCCGACAAATCCTGCACCGGCTCAGGCAGGTTCAGTGATGGCGGCTGCGGTGCACCCGGCGTTCCGCATCCAGAAAGAAATGTGCACCACACAACCGTCAGCGCCGCCCAGGCCTTTCCCTCAAATGAAATCATCGCTTTCAGTCTAATGGAGCGTTGCAGGGCCGCATGCCGGATACAAAGGAACGCCCGCCAGATTTCACACTCCTCGCCAGTGTGTCAACTGCCGTGGTCCCTTCGCTCTTCAGTGGCGAATCTTGTTCTTTCGCCTAGTTCAAATGCTTACGTCACCTTCTCGAAGTCTGGCAACGGCCAGGAGCGATCGAAGTAGGCTTCGGTCGGCTGATAGAACCGGAAGTAAGCGAACCAATTCTTGTCGGGAGTGGTCGGGATCCAATTCTTCTCGAAACCAACCGGTGCCTTTGGGCCGCAGTAGATGTCCACCGAACCGTCGGTGTTCTTGTGCAGGTCCATACGCGACGAACGATCAGCGATTTTTGCTTCGTTCAAGATCAGGGCACGCGTATCGACGTCGTAGAGCGTGACCGACCAGAACAGCTTGATTGGAGGATTCGGCGGCACGCGCAGCCGATAGGATGTGCCGCCGTCCAGCCACTCGCCGGCTTTGTCTTTGTAGGCGCCGAGATACGCCGATACGGGGCCGGGACGCTTGGGCGCCATATCCGGCCCTGCGCCGACAGCCTCGTAAAACCACGAGGCACGCTCATCGAGCAGGTTCCAGAATCCGCCGGGATTGTCGCAGTCAAGCAGCAAGGCAAAGTCCCAGTGCGCGTCCGGTCTGTACTTCCCATCCGCGAAGCGGCGATCAGCGGAATTGGCTTTCGCCATCGCCTCGCCAACCAGCGCGCCGTCGGTCAAGATCTTTGTCTGTTGCTTGTCTGGCTTGAAGGGGTTGCCTTTTTCCATGCCCAGCGGACGCAACATTGCATGGAAGAAGATGTCGCGTGGCTCGATTGGCTCGCTCTGGACAACGTCGTTCAATCGCTCCCAATACTCCATCCCGCGCGGTGGCCCCCCGCTCCACGCCTTGGTGCCCGCTTCGAAAATATCCATCTTCGGCGGATTGTCCCGTTGCGTGTAGGGATACATCTTGAGTTGCGCCAGTGCCTGCTTCGCAGTTTCGGGATCGGGGTCGGTGAGACGCAAACCGAAAAAGATGTTGACGGTCGGAGATTGGACAACGATGTAACCAGCCACGTTTTCCGGCGTCTTCTGCCCCGGCGCCAAAACAAGATACTTGCCCGGGACGCTGGTCCCCCGAATAGGCTTCTGCCAGGAGTCGCTCATCCCGCCCTGCACGCCGCGCGCGGGCATCTCCACCACGAGCGGCCCGGAGGAGATATCGGCGAACCCGAGGTAGTACGGCGTTGTGGCATTGGCGGTGAGGATGCCCCGCCTTGCCTCGTAGGAGAGAATGGCCACGATCTGGCCATTCCTCGCGCCGAGTTGCTTCGTGACGCCGCGCTGCCAGGCCGTGAACGAAACCGCTGGGAGCGACCAGAGGTAGACTTGGCACGCGCGTTGAAAATCGCGCTCGTCATGGAGCCTCTGAACGGTTTTGTCGGTAGGATATCCGTTGGCGAAGTCGTGGGTAAATTCGAGTGTGCCAATGTGCGACTGGATCTTCTCCAATCCGGACTGGACTGTCGTAGTCATAAGGGTCTCCTTGATCGCCTTCGTGAAGCGTTGTTGAATGCGAAGCTGCTGTTGCGTACGCGGTCATTTCTTTCCAATCGGAAACTGTAGATTAAGTTCGGCGAAAACCTGGAACTGCGGTTGCCCACTGCCGTCATGTGCGACTGTCCACTGGGGCTCGGCGAAGGCATTGACCGACGTCCCGCTGTGCAGTATCCACACCTTGCCCGCGCCGGTTCCAATCGGAATCGCATACTGGCTTTGGTCAATGTCGAAGTTCCAACTCGCAGTCGAGCGCAGATAATATCCGATGGGCAGGTTGAAGATAAACAGCGGCTGGAAGACCAGGCCGTTCTGTTCTGGGCGTGTGCTGTCGCCGGCAAAGGAGTGCTGCCATGTCAGGCAGCGTTCCTGCGATACCCCACTTGCGCGGCATCACCGCGACTGCCGCAAAACCAGCCTGCCACTTGCCTGTGCCCGTCAGCGTCTCTGAAGCCGTGGGAAGCGTTAGCTGCGGGCCAAAACCCACGGCCATGCGCGCCTTTTTCATCGGGAAGATGGCAAGGTCGAAGAGGTTGAGATCGCCGAGCCCCGTCGTCATGCCGCCTGTACCGTCTGGCGTTGTCACCGTCGGCAGCGTGAATCGGACAATTTGGTGCAGCCCGAAAAGCTTATGCGGCAGAACGCCGCGGAGAAGAAACGAATTTGCTCCCTGATTCAGGTCATAGAGCTTTGGCTGTCCCTGATCCTGGAAGTTCACCGTGATTGCCGGCGTCAAGGGATTATTGGCCTTGTTCACATCCTCGGACGACGGCTTTTGTGCTCTGACAAGAACTGGAACAAGCAAGATGAACAGCACTTGTCCGACGCGAGTTGCAATGTGATATCGAAGTTCAACCATAAGACTCCCGGTCAAATCCTGCGGATGGTTACAACTTCTCGATGTCGGGCAATTTCCAGGTTTTTTCGGCGAAGGCTTTATCGGGTCCGTAGAGACGGAAGAGAGTCTCGAAGCCACCACCGGTGTTGGTGGGGACCCAATTGGATTCCTTGCCTTGCGGTGCTTTGGGTCCGAGATAGATGTCGACGGAGCCGTCGGGGTTCTTTTGGAGTGCGGGTGTCTGAGAGGAGCGGCTTGGCCATGGGGCATTGCGGATGAGGGCGTGCGTATCGCGGTCGCAGACGGTCGCGGACCAGTATTGGCGAACAGGAGCGTTGGCCGGGACGTTGAGACGGTAGGCGGCGCTGCCGTCGAGTTTGTTGCCGTCCTTATCCTCGAAGGTTATCAGGTAGGCCTGGCCGGCGCCGAAGTGTTTGGCGCTGAAAAAGCCGAGCGTGTACATGGTGCCGCGGCTGTCGACGGGATACGAGTCGGGGTCGGCGAAGAAGGTGGACATTCCGCGAACAATCTCGGGGGAGGCCGGCAGAAACCAATGTCCGCCGGGGTAGAAAGGGGGAGGGAAATAGGAAGTCTCGTATTTGTTGGCGAGCCATGCGTGCGCGTCATTTGCGGCTTGCTTCAAGGTCTCCTGCGTGGCTGCGTCAGGGTTGAAGGCCTTGCCCTTTTCCATGCCAATGGACCTGAGCTGATCGATCATCAGCTTATCGCGCGTAAGCCATGGTTCGGCTTGAACGATTCGATTGAGGGATTCAAAGAAGCGCATGTCCCAGGGGATGGTTGCGTCGTAGACAACATCGATGGCATCGATGAAGACAGTCTCCGCGGGACTGGCGGCCTGTGACAGCGGGTAAATCTTTATGCGCTTGCCGTAGGCCACGGCGGCTGCCACATCGGCCGCGCTTGTGCTCTTGAGGATGGAGCGGAGGAGGGCATAACCCTGATAGTTCACGGTCTCAAGCGGGATGTAGCCTGAGGGGTCCTTGTCTTTGTAGCCGGGCGGAAGCAAAAGATACTTGCCACCCTTGCCCTGATCAGTGCCAGCGGGGCCGACGTCGGCAATGGCGGTCTGCCAGCAATCGTCAATGGAGCCAGTGATGGAGCCGCCGACGGCTGGTGGGACTTCGAGCACAACGGGGCCGAAGTCCTTCGTGTTGAAGAAGGGCATGAAGTAGATGGAGTCGGGGTTCGGCGTTAGGGTCTGGTTTTTCCAATTGAATAGGCGCGACCAGTAGACGATCTTGTTGCTGCCCACGCCCGCTTTGGCGTCATGAACCATAGCCTGGAACATGCGATCGAAGTTGACGGCCGGAGTGCCCCAGATGACGGCCTCTATCGCACGACGGTGGATGGTGCGCTGGGAAATGTTGTCGGAAGAGAAGGAGGTCATGGCTCTGTGTCCTTCTTATGCAGCGAATTTCTGCTTGCAGTTTCTGCATTCGATCAGCCAGTCGGTGATCGCGGCGTTGGGGAAGTTCCAGGTTGTGTCGGCCTCTTCTCGTGATTGAAGGGACAAGCAACTTCGGCCGGCGCAGGAGAGCCGACGCATTATTAATAGCACTGGGAGAACCATCACGCGACTGTCAGAATTGTCAGTTGCGTCGGGTTCCTGTGGGGCTGCTTCCGCCTTCAAAGGGCCGAAAGCATTCACCCCATAAGACGGTTCATGCCCGGTGCTGAGCCTTGAAGCGCCGCGCCTTCATCCGGTTTCCGCAGATCTTCATATCGCACCAGCGCCGCGTGTGGTTCTTGCTGGTATCAAGAAAAAGCCACCGGCATTCCGCATTGCCGCAGGCACGCAACTTGTCCATCTCATCTGACATCATCAGTTCTGACGCACTCAACGCGAGCAACCAAAGCGGCAATTCAGAAAGGGAAGCGGACGGTGTCAATTCCCATGCAAGCTTGTCTCCGCTCCACAGCAGCCTTTGCGACTGCCTTGCATCTCTGAAGAATTCTTCCAATACCCTGACCGCCGACGAAGGAGGGTCTTCGTCTTCCAATGCCGCATATAAAACTTGCGCAGCAGCCTCCCGCAGTTCCCGAACCGCGCCGACAATCTTCGCTGCCTTGCCCTCACTCGTATCGCGCAGCAAACGGCGCGCCTGGGAGGCACTGATCAAGTCTGACTGAGCGGTAAAACGAACGAGATCGCTGTAATCATCGAGCAACTCTTCAGGAGCCGAGTCCCGGAACCGCCAGTCCAGCGTGTTCACCAAGTCCAAAACAGGATGCCCGGCAATAAGCTCATAGACAGGCTTTTCCGTCCGAGCACTTGCGCCATTTGCCGAGTCGATTGCCACGAATAACCCCTCATAACATCTTGACAGGTTAGCGGGAGAATGTAAATATGGTAACCAGCCATGAGCGATTCAGCGGTTAGCATACGAGATCAAGACAAAGAGGCCGAATCGTTAAAGATTCGCACGATCCTCGCGTTCTTTGCCATTTATGTTCTCTGGGGAACCACGTTTCTTGCGATCCGCATTGCAGTCGAGGAACTGCCTCCGCTCTTCGCCGCCGGTACCCGATTCTTCACTGCCGGCGTCGTGCTCTACGCATTCATGCGCATCAAAGGCGAAGTCAAGCCCACGCTTGCGCAATGGAGGAGCCTCACCATCATGGCACTCCTCATGTTCGTCGCCGAATACGGCCCGCTCTTCTGGGCGGAGAAGTTCGTGCCCTCCGGCGTTGTCTCCGTGCTCGCAGCCACACTCCCCATCCTCACGCTAATCCTGGAGATGATTATTCTCCGCCAGCAGCGGATGCGCCCTATGCTGGCGATAGCCACGATTGTTGGGTTTGTCGGCGTAACCGTGCTTCTGATTCCCGGCGGCAAAGTACACCTCGCTCTCGTTCCATGTATCGCGATTCTCGCCGGTGCCACAACCTGGGCTCTGGGCTCAGTGCTCACCCGTTCCATGAACCTACCCAAATCGCGCCCCGTAACCGCGGGCGCGGCCATGATGCTGGGTGGAGCAATGCTCCTCGCACTCTCCGCCGGCTTCGGCGAGATGCACCCGTTCCCGCACATCTCCCTGCGAGCCATTGGAGCGCTTCTCTACCTCATCGTCTTTGGATCGCTGCTTGCCTTCACGGCCTTCGTCTGGCTCCTCGCGCACATGCCCGCCACGCGCGTTTCCAGCCATGCCTATGTGAATCCAATCGTTGCCGTAGCACTGGGCTACTTCATGGCCGGAGAAGTCATCACCGGCCGCATCCTCGCCGGCACAGCGCTTGTCCTTATCAGCGTCTTCCTGATCCTGCGCCGCGATTAAGCCAGTCGTGCATTTCCAACCGCTGCCCTTACTCCACCCGCAGCGCCATCATCGGCTCGACTCGCGATGCGCGCATGGCGGGCAGCCACACGGCCAGCAATGCCACTGCTGCCAGGACCGCCGGCACCGCAAGGAATGCCGTTGGATCCCACGTCTTGACGCCAAACAGAAAACTAGCGATCAGCCGGGTGAGGCCGAACGACGCTGCGATTCCGACCACCATGCCCACCAGCGCCAATCGCATGCCATGCCATACGACGAGCTTGCGAATCGTCGCGCGGTCGGCACCCAGCGCCATGCGAATCCCGATTTCCTGTGTCCTCTGCTGTACCGAATAGGCCATCAGGCCGTAGATTCCGATCGCCGCGAGCACCAGCGCAATGGCGCCGAAAATCGTAAGCAACATCATGTTGAAGCTCTGCCGCGACGTCGTGTTCGAAACATTCTCTTCCATGGTGCGGATGTGCGCCACCGGAAAACCCCCGCTGGCCTGCCGCAACTGCTCAGCGATGGCTGCACTCAGTCGCTTTGGATCACCATGCGTGCGAACCGCCCAACGCAGCGGAACGATCTTCGCGTTCAGCGCCGTCATTGCATCCAGAACCTGAGAGTCCGGCACGATCATCAGAGGTGGGGTGTCCTGGTCCAGTCCCGCATCATGCGTGTTCCCGACCACGCCGACAATCTGACGCGCCGGCTCTTCAAACGGAGGACCCATCCCTTTGGCAATGAGAATCTGCTGCCCGATTGGATTCTCATTTTTGAAATACTGCTTCTCCAGCGCCTCGTTGATGATCACGACGCCCGGCGACGAACCCGTGTCCGCATCGGTGAATTCGCGCCCGCGCAGCACTGGAATCCGAAACACCTTGTAGTAATCCGGTGAGGCCTGCATCCATCCTGCTCCCGGTTGCCCCTTCGCCGGATCGACAGGATGTCCTGCAATCGCGAATGGCAATCCAAACTGCCCCTCCACCGGCAGGCAGCAGGTGAATGCCGAACTCTCCACACCGGGTATGGCGTCCAGCCGCTGCCGCCCATCGTGCGAAAGCTGCGCGATTGCGGCGGTCTTGCTGAAGCGGTCGCCATTCATCGACATCTCCATCGTCAAGACGTTGCGCGCGTCGAAGCCGGCATTCACGCCCCGGAGTGCAACAAAGGTTCGGATCAGCAGGGCCGCTCCCACCAGCAGTACCAGTGCCAGAGCAACCTCCGTAATCACCAGCAAAGAGCGTGTCTTCCCCTGCCGAAAGCCCGTGCCCGCACGATTGCTACTCTCCTTCAGCGTCGAATTCAGATCGGTACGCGACACGCTGAATGCCGGGAAGAGTCCGAAGAGGATTCCCGTCGCGCACGACACCGCCAACGTGAATCCAAGAACGCGCCAGTCCACGCCTACAGCAGCGCCGTCCTCGCCGATCCGTGGCAGTCCCGCGGGACTGATCTCGAGCAGCCATCGAACTCCGAGGAATCCGAGCGCGAGCCCCAGAACACCGCCGATTACGGCCAGCAAGACGCTCTCGGTCAGCAACTGCCGGATTACCCGTGCCCGGCTCGCTCCCATCGCCGCGCGAATCGCGAATTCGCGTTTACGCCCCGTGGCCCGCACCAGCAGCAGGTTAGCCACGTTGGCGCAGGCAATCAGCAACACGAGTCCCACGGCTCCCAGTAGCACCAGCAGCGACGTCCGCGCATCCCGCACAATCGAATCCCGCAGCGGCTGGACGGCAAACCCCCCCTTCGGATCGGCATCAGGAAATCTCCGCCGGAATTCGGCATACGCCAGCTTCATCTGTGCGTTTGCCTGCGCCACCGTCACGCCGGGTTTCATCATCGTGGCTCCCAGAAAGAAATGTCCCTGGTTGATGCTGTTCGGCTCAAACTGGAACGGAACCCAGATATCCGCCTCTGGATCGCTCGAGAAACCCCTACCCAGCACACCGATAATCGTGTAGGGTTCACCACCGAGCGAAAGCGCCTGCCCAACCACCTTCGGATTTCCGCCAAACCTCCGCTGCCACAAGCCGTAGCTCAGCACCACCACGTGCCCGCCGTTCGGCGAGTCTTCCTGTTGCGTGAAAGTGCGGCCAAGCATCACCGGCGCGCCGAAGACGCGGAAGTAGCCCTCCGATACGTGAATTCCGTGGATCAGTTCCGGCCGGTCTCCCGTGATGTTGAACCCCGGTCCGGCAAAATCGTATGCCGCCACGTCCTTGAAGATGGAAGTCTGCCTCTGCCACTCCTGAAACTTCGGAATCGACGCACCCGGACCGCTCCCCTGCGGAGATGTCAGCAGGATCTGCATAATCCGATCCGCATCCGGATACCCGAGCGGCTTCAGCAACACCGCATTTACTACGGTGAAAATTGCCGTGTTCGCGCCGATACCAAGAGCCAGCGCAGAGACTGCAGCAATCGTAAATCCCGGGCTCTTGATAAACAGGTGCAGCGCATGTTTTACGTCATTCCAGAGATCTGTCATCGTTGACCACTCCGTTCGGTGCTGCCAGAGATAGATGTGCCAGGGGGAATGCGGACACACTCTAGACGTACAAGTATCGTGCTTGGTTAACAGTAAACCGCTGATTTGTGACGGATGCGCCGCTCCATGCCGTATCCTTGCCTACGATATTGAAAGGGACCCGGTTCCGTGCTCATTTTTGCCGCTATTCTGGCCATCTTTGTTTATGGAATGATCGCCGCAATGCTGGGCACCATTCTGCCTGAGCTTTCTGAGCGATTCCACCTGACCCCCACGCAAAACGGCACCATCGCTCTCGTGCAGGCGCTCGGCCTCATTATCGCCTCGCTCGGCGTAGGCCCGCTGCTTGACACCCAGGGCGACAAGGTAGGACTTATCCTCGGTCTCGCCTGCATCGCCGTCGCGCTGTTTCTTCTGCCCCGCTCTTCGGGATTCCGTCCGATTCTGTTGTTGCTGTTTCTCCTCGGCATGGGCGGCGGCATCGTCGTCACCGGGGCCAATTCACTTGCCAACAGCGTCAGCGGAGAGCACAGCGCCATCGCTCTGAACCTGGTAAACCTCTTCTTCGGCCTCGGCGGCCTTACCACCCCTTTCATTGCCGCCAACATCTTCAAGAAGAACTGGGTGCGTCTCTGCTACACCGTCGCCTCGCTTACGGTTGCCGCGCTCATCGTTCAGGCATTCTCGAAGATGCCCGCCCCCAGCGGCAATGCCCAATTCCTCCTGGCAGATGTGGGACCGATTCTCGGCCGCCCGCTCCTCTTCATGCTTGGCCTCTTCCTCTTCCTCTACATCACCTGCGAGGTCGGCGTGTGGAACTGGCTTCCGCGTCATCTCATCGCCCAGGGCATCCCTGAGTCGCGCGCTCTCAACATTCTGTCGCTTGGATTCGCGCTCGGCCTGCTCATCGGTCGCGTCGGCGTTTCGCCCATCCTGGCACACGCCCCGGCGGTTGACGTCACGCTCGGCGCATCTATTGCCATGGCCATCACTACCTTTCTGATGCTGCAAACCAACAAGCCCGGAATGGCGTTCGTGTTGGTCTTCATCGCCGGTCTCTCCATGGCTCCGGTCTTTCCCACCACGCTCGCCATTACCGGTGCTGCCTTTCCGCGCATGACCGGAACTGCACTCGGTTTCGTGATCACCTGTGGATGGGTCGGCCTCGCCGTAAGCTCCTGGATCATCGGCGCCATTGCGGGCGGCGATCCCAAGCGCCTCAAGAAGGCTTTATTACTCTTTCCCGCTTCTGCGGTTTTGATGGTGGTTTTGAACCTGGCAATTCGCTCGGCCATGCGCTAAAGAGCCGCTCCAGGAAATACAATTAGGGCACATTCATGACAGCCAGCACTTTTCCCGATTCGCTCGCATCGTCTGCCGATCGCACCCGCCAACGGTACAACCTCTTCCTTCTCCTCGTGGCCGGCCTTGGTGGACTGCTCTATGGCATCGATGTAGGCATCATCGGTGGCGCGTTGCCTTATCTGGAGGCCACTTCCAAGCTCGATCCATCGCAGCTCTCCATCATCGTGGCGGCGGTTCTGCTCGGCAGCGTCTTCTCCACGCTCTTCGCCGGCATGCTCGCCGACTGGATGGGCCGCAAGCCGCTCATGGTCCTCAGCGGCGTGGCCTTCATCGTCAGTATCCCAGTGATCGCGCTTTCCCAGGGATACGCCCCCTTGTTCTTCGGTCGCCTGTTGCAGGGCATGAGCGGCGGATTCATCGGCATCGTCGTCCCGCTCTACCTCGCCGAGTGCCTCTCCGCTTCGACGCGTGGCAAGGGAACCGGCGTCTTCCAATGGCTGCTCACCTTCGGCATCGTCGCTGCCGCCCTTATCGGTATTTACTTCAGCTATCGCGTCGATGCGGTGGCGCGACTCGGCGACCCGAGCGCACTCTTTACGTTCAAGGATCATGCATGGCGCAGCATCTTCTGGGTATCGCTGCCTCCGGGCGCGCTCTTCGTCCTCGGCGCCTTCATGGTCACGGAGTCGCCCCGCTGGCTCTATCGCCGCAATCCCGAAAAAGCCCGCGCCGCGCTCCTTCGCTCACGCGCCCCCGAACAGGCAACCATTGAATTGCAGGAGATGGAGACCGCCTCAAAACCTGCCGTCGCCACCGGCCAAAAGGTCCGTGATTCGCTTCTGCGCCGCAAATACGTCATCCCCTTCCTGCTCGCGTGCGTCATCCTCGCCTGCAACACCGCCACCGGCATCAATTCGGTCATAGGATTCAACACCAATATCCTCCTGCAAAGCGGTCTGTCCGACCTCCAGGCACACTGGGGATACGTTCTCTTCACGGCCTTTAATTTCTGCTTCACGGCCATCGGCATGATGCTCGTCGACCGCAAGGGGCGCAAGTTCCTCTTTGTTCTCGGCACCAGCGGCATCATCCTATCCATGGTCGCCGTCGGAACTTTGTTCAAGCGCACCGAGCGCCAGAATGTAGATTGCCGCAGCCAGATTCAATCGCTCGTTACTCCGGACCAGCAACTGACATTCCAGTTCAACCAGGCCGAAGCCCGACGCCTGCTCGCAGCCAGCGGCGCCACCCGTGACGACATCCAGTCCGGCCGTGCATCCTTCGCCATCATCTTTTCCTATGGCGACTTTACCGGCACCACGAGCTATGTCCGTTCCGATGATCCCGCAACCCCGCCGCTCAAAATCACGCGCGACGGCGCGGTCCCAGCCAACAAGGTGCAGGCTCTCTTCAACAATCCTTTTGCAGACTATGAAGCGTCGAAATCGGCGCCTCTCAAAATCGAGAAGGCAATTCTCGGTCCGGTCCCCAGCGAGAATCACGGGTGGCTCGTCGCCTTCTTCATCTATATGTTCGTTGCCTTCTACGCCACGGGCCCCGGCGTCTGCGTCTGGCTCGCGCTCTCTGAACTCATGCCCACGCGCATCCGCTCCAACGGCATGAGCATCGCCCTCGTCCTCAACCAGCTCGTTGCGGCAATCCTCCAGGCCGTCTTCCTGCCCTTCGTGAGCAAACACGGCTACTCGTCGATGTTCTATCTGTTTGCGGGATTCACGGTCATCTACTTCCTGACCGCCGCATTCCTGCTCCCCGAGACGAAAGGCAAAACCCTGGAGGAGATTGAAGCGCACTTCGAAGCGCGGGGCGCCCGCTCGTGATATCAATTCTCAAAGCATGGGATTGCTTTCCAGAGGTCGGGCTATCCGGACGGAAGCCCTAATTCTGTTTCCGATCCTTATCGCTGTTCTTACGCTTCGATCACAGCCTTGGAAAGATTTCGCGGCCGGTCGACATCGACACCGTGCTCCAGCGCCATGGCGTAGCTGAAGAGTTGCAGCGGAATTACCTCGGGAATAGGCAGCAAGTGCTCGCTGGCAGGTTCCACAAACACGCAATCCGTAGCCAAGGAAGGCACAACACGGTCACCCGTGTTGGCGATAGCGATGACGCGCGCGCCCTGCTTCTTCATGTCGTCGAGCAACTGCAATGTCTTCTCGTAGCGCAGAAATGAATCGTCCACCTGGCGATCCACGGTGGCCAGCGCGACCAGGGGCACGTGCTCTCCGACAAGCGCATTTGGTCCGTGCTTCAACTCTCCGGTGGGATAGCCCTCGGCCTGCACATACGACGATTCCTTCATTTTCAGCGCACCTTCGCGCGCAATCGCATAGTGCACGCCACGACCGAGATAGAGGAAGCTGCCCGCATCGCAGTATTTCTTTGCGAGAGCAGTCATCCGCTCGTGCCAGCCCTCAAGCTGCCGCTCGATCATTCCCGGCAGCGCACGAAGCTCGGCAACGCGCGCTTTGAACTGAGCCGCATCGAACGCGCCAAGCCTGCTGCCTTCGAACAGCGCCAGAAGGTACAGCGCCGTCAGCTGGCAGGTAAAGCTCTTCGTTGCCGGAATCGCCAGTTCCTTCCCGGCGCCCAGTGGCATCGCAGCGCCGGCCTCGCGCAGCATCGTGCTGCCAACCACATTGGCGATGGCCAGCGTCTGCTGTCCGCCATCCCTCGCAAACCGCAGCGCGGCCAACGTGTCTGAGGTCTCACCTGACTGCGAGATCACCAGCACCGAAGGCCGGCGCGGATTCACTGCCGGTCGGCAACTGTACTCGCTCGCATACTCCACGTCTACCGCCAGCCCGCAAAGGTCCTCGAGAATAATTTCGGCGGCGAGACCAGCGTGGCGGCTCGAGCCGCTAGCGGCGATCAGCACTTCTCCGCGCTCATTGAGCCAACCCTCGTAAGGCGCAAATGCTTCGGTTTTCAAAGCCTCGCCGTCAAGGTAGAGATCGAGCGTCCGGCTGATGGCTGCGGGCTGCTCAAAGATTTCGCGAAGCATGGCATGAGGGAATTCGTTCACGACAGGAGGACCTTTCCGAAAACGCGTTTTTCGCACACAGGAGTAAGGCCTAATTTTATGCCTTACGGCAGTTATTCAATTGAATAGGATCAGAGACGGCGCAGCCGTACGCAAGCCTCGTCAAGGTCAGCGTCCTTCTTGGCAAAGCAGAAGCGCAGCAGCTCTTCACCGCGCCCTGGACGGAAGAACGCCGATCCGGCCACCGCGGCCACTCCTGTTTCCGCAAGCAAATGCCGCGCCTTTTGCGCAGAGGTTTCGCCCGGCAAACGGCTCGCCTTGGCCAGCACGTAATAGGCTCCGCCGGGTATGCTCGGCTCCATTCCCGCATCGCGCAGCGCGGCCACAATTCGTTCCCGTTTCGACTGATGATCAGCCGCGAGCTGCTTGTAAAACTCCGGGGGCAACTGCCCCAGCCCTGCCGCTGCGCCATGCTGCAACGCAGAAGGCGCACACACGTAGGTCAGATCATGAAAGTAGCCCATCGCGCCCATCCACTTTGCGTCGGCTGTCACGTAGCCGAGGCGCCAGCCAGTCACGCTGAATGTCTTGCTGAACCCCGACATCACGATCGTTCGCTCGCGCATGCCGTCAAGAGTCGCAAGGCAAATGTGCTTCGCGCCGTCATATACGAAGTACTCATAAATCTCGTCGGTGAAGACAAACAGATCATGCTCGCGAGCTGTATCGGCAATGGCTTCGAGCTCGGCGCGGGTAAAGACTTTGCCGCTGGGGTTAGCCGGCGTGTTGACGATGATTGCCCGAGTGCGCGGGGTGATCGCCGTCCGCAGTGCGTCCGCGTCCAGCGCCCAGTCAGGCTCCGCAAGTGCCGCAAGGACCGGCTTTACCCGCATCGATTTCAGCGTGCTTACGTGATATCCGTAGAACGGCTCAAAAAGCAAAACCTCGTCGCCGGGATTGAGCAATGCCATCGCCGCCGCATGCAGCCCGGCTGTGGCCCCGGAGGCCACCATCACTTCGGTTTCGGGGTCGTAGCGCAGGCCGTAGTCGCGCTGCTGTTTCTCCGCGATCGCCATGCGTAGCCGTGTAATTCCATCGAGCCGCGTATAGATATTGTGGCCCGCCACGATTGCCGCAATGGCAGCGGTCTCAACCGGCATGGGAACCGGCGTGTCACAGACTCCCTGGGCAAGGTTAATGCCGCCAATGCGCTCGCACTCCACGCTCATGGCGCGGATCTCCGATTGCATGGCTCCGGGGGCAAGCTCGCTCAGCGCGAGACGGGACGCGGTATGCGGATGAGGCGCAAGGGTTTTGCTCACAGGGAAGGGGCTCCAACCTCTGGTGCCATTTTACAAGTTGAGTGCCATCCGGCACACATGTTGTGCGATTTGCGAGATAGAATCGTCCTTTCGGGCGAGGCCGCGTGCACGAGCTTTCTATCGTTTCCAGCATTGTCGATTCCGTCATTACCACGCTTGAAGCGTATCCTGGCGCGCGGGTCAAAGAGGTACGCCTGCGCATCGGCGCCCTCGCCTCGGTTGTCGAAGACTCACTGCAGTTCTGTTATGGCATCGCAACCGATGACACTCCACTCGAAGGCTCAAAGCTGGTGGTGAAGATCGTGCCGGTGGTTATGCACTGTGAGCATTGTGCCCAGGACATTGAGATCGCGAGTCTGCAAAGTTTCCGCTGTCCGCGCTGCGACGAGCCTGTCTCGGATTTGCGACAAGGTCGAGAACTGGAAATAGAGTCCATCGAGATTGAGGAAGTCGAGGAAAAAGTATGACCACCCGGATTGTTGAACTGAGACAGGGGATTCTGAAGAAGAACGACGAGCTGGCGCGAGACTTGCGTAGCCGTTTTCAATCGGCAGGCGTGCTGGTGCTCAACCTGGTGTCCAGCCCCGGCACTGGCAAAACGGCGTTCCTTGAACGCACGCTGCGTGAATTGCGAGAGGGGGGCGCAAAAGTTGCAGCGCTGGTCGGCGATCTTGAGACCGACAACGATGCTCGCCGGCTCGCTGCCAGTGGCGCGCCTGTTCGCCAGATCAATACGCACGGCATCTGCCATCTCGAAGCGGAAATGGTTGGCAAGCACCTCGATGGCTGGAACCTCGCTGAGCTCGACTTTCTCTTCATTGAAAACGTCGGCAATCTTGTCTGTCCCTCGAGCTATGATCTGGGCGAGAAGATCCGCGTGGCGCTCCTCAGCGTCACCGAAGGCGAAGACAAGCCGCTCAAATATCCCACGCTTTTCAACTCGGCTGACGCCGCCGTTATAACCAAGATCGATATCGCCGAGCCTTGTGGATTTGATCGAACAACAGCCCTCAAGAACATCAACGAGATTCGTCCCGGCATCCGCATCTTTGAGACCTCAGCAAAAAACGGCGCCGGCATGGTCGATTGGCTCGCATACCTGGCGGAAGAGAAGTCCCGCCGATCCTGACGCGCTTCCGTCCCCGCGCTCCTAATCTGAAATCGAAAACGTGCTGCTAATCCTCAGGCGGATGTGGCAGAATGGCACCTGCCCAAAGTGATCTATCGTCTTCTCATCTTTTCTGCAGGTAAAGCCATGGTTCCTACATTTTCAGGATTCCACGGAGGAGACAGACAACTATGAAAGCTTTTGTGACTCTCTGCGGCACCGCTGTTATTGCGTTATCGATGGCCGCGTGTAACCAAACTCCGCCACCGGCACCCGATACACACGACGCCGACGTCAAGGCGATCACCGATACCGAGGTGCAGGCGAACCAGGCATGGGCTGCGAAGGACCTCGAAAAGGCCGTGGCGTTCTACGCAGACGATGCCGTTCTGATGACTCCCGGTTCGGAAGCGGTGAACGGCAAGGACGCGGTGCGCGCCAGCATGAAAGACATGATGGCCGATCCCGCCCTCTCGCTCACCTTCCAATCCTCGAAGGTAGACGTTGCCAAGTCCGGCGATCTTGGATACACCGTAGGCACCTACAAATTGACTGTGACTGATCCGATAACCCACAAGCCGATCAACGATCACGGCAACTATGTAATCACGTTCCGCAAACAGGCCGACGGGTCGTGGAAGGCAGTCGCGGATATTGCCAGCTCCGCGGTTCCGCCGCCAGCGCCTCCTGCCAAGAAGAAGAAGTAGCTGTGACTACGGAGCGGGAAGCGCTGCGGCACTTTGAAGCCGCCCCGCTTCCGCGTCCTCTCCCGCCGTCACTTGGGCCCTCCGGAGGAAACATGAAAAAGGCGACCGAGAAGACAGCTGGGCGCGCGAATTCTGCAGTCCACGATGTGGACGCCTATCTCGCGAAGGTCCTCGAACCCGCGCGAACCACGCTCGAGAAGCTTCGCGCAACCATTCGCGCTGTTGTTCCCCCTGAAACTACAGAAGCACTCAGTTATGGGATTCCGGCCTTTCGCTACAAGGGCGGACTCGTCGGGTACGCGGCTTTCAAGAACCACTGCAGCTTCTTTCCCATGCAGGCGTCGCTCATCGACGAGATGAAGGATGAGCTGAAGGGCTACCGAACCTCCAAAGGCACCCTGCAGTTTCCGCTGGACAAGCCGCTGCCAGCAACGCTGGTCAAGAAGATGGTGAGGGCGCGGATTGCAGAGAATGAGCGCAGGGAGGCACAGTAACAGTCAAAAGCGCTACGGGGGTGGAAGGTGATTTAAATCACATCTGGGGTCATACTCATGGCGGTATAAGCGATATAAGAAGGTTGCTATGTGTCTAGCTATCCCCGGAAGGGTCGAACAAATCATTGAAGGCGACATTCGGATGGGCCGCGTGAACTTCGGCGGCGTGGTCAAGAACGTCTGCCTCGATTACGTACCGGAGGTCTCTGTCGGCGACTACACCATTGTGCACGTTGGGTTTGCGCTCTCCAAAATCGACGAAGAGACGGCTCTCGAGACTCTGGAACTCTTCCGCAAGATGGGCTCACTTGAAGAGGAACTGGCCTCGGAGGAGGAAGTCTTTGCGCGCGTGGCCCATGCGCCGCAGTCGCCCTGCCCCGATGGAAGTTGTGGACTGACCGGCAAGGATCTGCGCAGGGAGGATCTGAGCAGCGACGGCGGCAAGAAATGAAGTACCTCAACGAGTTTCGCAACGGTGAAATCGCGCAGCGCATGGCGCGCGAGATCCACCAGATAACCACGCGGCCGTGGAAGATTATGGAAGTGTGCGGGGGGCAGACCCACTCCATCATTCGCAACGGGATCGACCAGATGCTTCCCGCGGGAATCGAGATGATTCATGGGCCCGGTTGTCCGGTCTGCGTTACTCCACTCGCTCTCATCGACAAGGCTCTGGCGATCGCCGCGCAACCGGGCGTCATCTTCTGCTCGTTTGGAGACATGCTTCGCGTGCCCGGCACGGACCGCGATCTGTTTCAGGTCAAAGGCGACGGCGGCGACGTGCGCGTGGTCTACTCGCCGCTGGATGCGGTGGAACTGGCCGTCAAGAATCCAGACAAGCAAGTCGTTTTCTTCGGCGTGGGGTTTGAAACCACGGCTCCAGCCAACGCCATGAGCGTTCATCTCGCAAAGCGGCGCGGCCTCAGGAATTTCTCAGTGCTTGTCTCCCACGTCCTTGTTCCGCCCGCCATTGAAGCCATCATGAGCTCACCTGACAACAAGGTGCAGGCATTTCTTGCAGCCGGACACGTTTGCAGCGTGATGGGATATTGGGAGTATCCACCAATAGCAGACAAGTTCGAGATTCCCATCGTCGTCACCGGGTTTGAGCCGCTCGATCTGCTCGATGGCATTCGGCGCGCGGTGATCCAGTTGGAAAAGGGCGAGCACCATGTCGAGAACGCTTACGAGCGCATCGTGACCTACGCCGGAAATCTGCCGGCGCAACAGTTGCTGTCTGAGGTCTTTGAAGTGACCGATCGCGCGTGGCGCGGCATTGGCGTGATCCCGAAGAGCGGCTGGCGGCTCAGCGAGCCCTACCGCGAATTCGACGCAGAAGAGCGCTTTCAGATCACCGGGATTCACACCGAGGAGTCGCCGCTTTGCAAGGCAGGCGATGTTTTGCGCGGCGCCATCAAGCCGGCAGAGTGCCCGGCTTTCGGCAAGGAATGCACACCGCGTCATCCGCTCGGCGCCACCATGGTTTCGAGCGAGGGCGCCTGTGCCGCGTACTTCAACTACGGCCGATTTCTTTCAGCCGAAGACCTGGCCCACGCCGGATCGGCGCTCAGCGGAGCAGTCAATGGCTGAACACGTTCGGGCTGAGCGGGCTGAGCACGTTGGGATTGAGAAATCCGCCGTGGTTGAGAGCTCCGGCACGCCCGATTTCTCGAACTGGAGCTGTCCGCTGCCGCTGGCCGATTACCCCACCATCGTGATGGGCCACGGCGGAGGCGGCAAGCTTGGCAACGAACTCGTCGAACATCTCTTTCTTCCCGCGTTTCGCAATCCCGCGCTTGAGAATCTTGGCGACGCGGCCGTTCTCGAACTCAGCTCCGGCCGAATCGCCATGAGCACCGATTCCTTTGTCGTGCAGCCGCTGTTCTTTCCCGGCGGATCGATCGGCGCGTTGGCCGTGAACGGCACGGTCAACGATCTTGCCGTCTCCGGAGCCGAGCCGAAGTTTCTCAGCGCCAGCTTCATACTCGAAGAAGGATTTCCACTGGCCCAACTTGCTGCTGTTGTTCGCGCCATGGCTGATGCTGCGGCCACCGCAGGCGTGCGCATCGTTACCGGCGACACGAAAGTTGTGGAGCGCGGACACGGCGACGGATGCTACATCAACACGGCGGGCGTCGGAGTGCTGCGACCGGGCATTAACGTGGGTCCGCATCGCGCGCAGGTGGGCGATGTGGTGCTGGTTTCAGGCACCATCGGCGACCACGGCATGGCCATCATGAGCGTGCGCGAGGGGCTCGAATTTGAAAGCCAGATCCGTTCGGACTGCGCTGCGCTCAATGGGCTGATCGCGGATGTTCTCGATGCGGTTGGAAACGATGTACACGCCATGCGCGATCCCACGCGCGGAGGGCTGGCTTCGACCTTGAATGAGATAGCGACATCTTCAAATGTCGGCATCGAAATCGACGAGCCAAGCCTGCCTGTACGCACCGAGGTGCAATCGGCGTGCGAACTGCTGGGCCTCGATCCGGTGTACGTCGCGAACGAGGGCAAGGTGGTCTTCTTCGTCGCATCTCAAGCGGCCGACCGCGCACTGGCGGCTCTGCGAGCGCATCCCCTGGGCAGCGACGCAGCGCGCATTGGGCAGGTCACGGCGCAGCATCCCAAGATGCTGGTTGCGCGTACGGCCATGGGCGCCAACCGGGTGATTGCAACCCAGATCGGCGAGCAGTTGCCGCGCATCTGCTGACGACTCGCCGCAGAGAATTTTTCGTGGTCTCTGCAAACAAGCTGTCTTTTTTCAGCGGGTTACGCGTCGACTTCCGCTCCAAATTAGTCCATTGATGGGACTTGGCCGCAGATATCTCTCAGAAAATGACTTACAAGCCATTCCGGACAGGATGGGTGTAAAAGCTTCGGCGATGAACCTGCAAACATTCTGTGGAAAACTGCAAATCCCGGGAGGGGGGTGGGGGTAATCGTTAGGGCAAGTGGCAGGCTGCGGTTAAGAAGTCTCTAACGAAGGAAAAACCACCTGCTAGATGGCCTAAGTAGACTTCTCAATATATCTCGCCCGCCTTAGGGCCTTCGTGGTATTCCTGTTTCATTACTCACCCCTAAATTGAAGCCACGCTATGCCAGATGCAAACGACCCCTATCGCGGCGAAGATCAAGCCAATATACAGGCGCTTTCTTCCCTCGCTAAAGCATATGTAGATCAACAGATTGAAAATGCCATAGAACAATATGACGCTTCCCAAACAAAAATAAAGAGATTCCGGAACTCTTGGCGTTCGGCCAGTCCCATCACCAAGGGTTCGTTTGTAATGACCGCCGGGATAGCTCTGGCCACGATTATCTATGCCTTTATCGCTTGGAGAACTCTGCGCGCTATGCGGAGTATCGCTGACGACAATTCGAAGCAGACATACCAAATGATCGAGGCTGCGAACGAAATTAAACATGCGGGCTGGACGTTCTCTGGCGCGGCCATTGGAACCAATAATGCAGTTTGGGGGGCAGTTGGAAAGTTGAATGCGCAAGCTAAGGCCACAAGCGCTGTAGCGGGCGCAGCTGGAAAGCAAGCTACTCAGGCTTTGGTTCAGGCTACTGCCACGCAAAAACTTGTCGAGACTCAGCGCCCGTGGCTGGCAGTTTCGGTTAAGCTTACTAAGTTTAATTGGGGTGAACATCCAAATGGGATCGGACGTCCAGCAATCGTTACGCTGAATTCCCAATACCAAATCACGGTTGAGAATTTTGGAAATCTCCCCGCCTCTAAGGTCTACGTGATTTACGACGAAACGCCCATTCCAGAGTCCGTGAATGGAAATTGGTGGTGGAATACGTTGATGAAAGAACAGGAGGATTATTGCGCGGCCAAGATCGCCGCTGGAAATTTGATCCGGCAAACATGGCCGGGGGGAGTAACAGTTTTCCCCCGTCAGCAGCATACCTTTGAAGAAACTCGGGCTCCCGAGGAGCGAACACAGGCAGAGTGGGAAGCTGACGGAAGAGGAATTCTTCGTCGGTATATTCGGGGTTGTGTGGTCTATCAATCCCCCACGAACAAGGGAATGCGTCAAACCGGATTCTTCTATACATTGCGACATGTAGATTACGAGGGGGCCCCATACCCGATTTATAAAACGGGAATCGATAACATAACTCTTTTGGATCAGAGTGGAGAAACAAAGAGCGACTAGTCCTGCGATAACGGCAACCCTAACAAACCATCCCAACCCCCACCTTTAAGACTTTCCAGCGATCCTTATTCCCCTCGCCTGCAAATTTGCGTTAAGTACATACTTCCGCAAATTTCGATGGGGGGGTGGGGGTGGTTTGAACCGCATTGTGAAAAGCGCATTTCGATTGAGACCCGCACGGAATGGTTCGCCCTCCGATGATGTTTCCATTGTGCGCGCAGGACCGGAAATTATATGCAAAGCGGGACGAAGATAAATCTCGTTCTGCTGGATTGAGTTATGCCGGATGAGCCGCGAAGAGGAGTTGACAGGCGCTGTGCGGACAAGCTTGCTCAACTGCCGAAGCATTCATCGGTCACGCATGATGGCCATGGGGTGCACGCCCAACGATCGGAGCGCGGCAAGGGCACCGGAAATCAAGACTGCAAGGGCGGGCAAAAGCAGAGCGAGCAGCCAGGCTCGGAGTGGTGGCTGACCGATAAGGCCCGTGCCGCTCAGCAACAATCTCTGAAGCGCCATGGAACACAAGGCGCCCGCTGCACAGCCCGCGAAGACGAGCCGTCCTGACTCAAGCAGACTCTTCAATAAGATGCGCCACCCTTGAGCGCCAAACGCAAGGTGCAGGGCCAGGACCTTGCGACGCTCGTGATGAACGTCGCTCTGAATGCTGAAAACCCCGATCATACTGACTGCCATTGCAGCAAGCGCGGATGCCAGCGCAATCAGTGTTGCAATCCGCAACGGTGCAAACGCTGACCGCGACAACTGCGTGTCGAGCGTCTCGATATCAGGCAGTGCCACGTCCCGTCCAGGTACCGACTCGATTTTGGTCCGCAGTTCGGCCATCTTTCGATCATTTGCTTTTGGAACCCTGAGGATGAGCGTCATGCGAAGGGGGTCCTCCTGCCAGGCGGGAATGAAAACCGTTGGTTCCGCATGCTGCTGGAAAATCGCCAGGTCTTGAGACCGAACCACGCCGATGATTTCGGTCTGGCCGCCCGTGTGGTCAATGATTCCTGCGCCGAGCGGTCTGCCGCCGAAAAAGAGATCCGCGGCTTCCTGATTGATGACTCCTGCACGCCGGCATGGATCGGAAAACTGCGCTGGATCTGAGAACCAGTGGCCGGCAACCAACGGTAGGTCAAGTGCCTGCATATAACTACCCGAGACGAAGTTGACGTTTAATTCAATGTCGGCCGATGACAACGCGGCAGGAGCACGGAACCGAACGCCCTTCATTGAAGCATGTGGATATGGACCCAGCGGGTCGAAGTAAATCGTCGAGCGGCGACTCGGAATATTCCCAGAGATCTTGTGGACTACGCCGATGATCTGGACCGGTGAACCAGTTGGATCGAAGATCTTCTCGCCGGCTGTCGCGCGTCCTGATAGAGCGTCCGCCGCTGCACCATCGACAACAGCAGCTCTGCACGAAAGATCCCGCGCTGCGAACAGCCGTCCCGCGGTTGGCTGCTGGTCCGGCTGGCCCTGATCGTTCCGCGTGAATTCGGAGACATCCAGAACAACATCATGGAGGGATGATGACGCCATCTGGATACGGAAAGATTGCCAAATTGGCCGACTTCCAGGAAGCTGAGTTGTCCACGCAACCGGTGCGACATTGGGCATGGATTTCGCACTCTGCTCAACCGCTTTGAAATAGTCTGCGGGGACACCCATGGGAGGAGGAAGTGCCTGAACAGTCACAAGAATTGGATTTCCGAGCGTCTGTCCGATTCCGGTCTTGAGCGCATGGTGAAAACCCTCCAGGAGAAGAGTTGCAAAGATAACGAGCGCACAGCAGAGCGCAATCTGCAGAACGACCAGCGCGGCCCTTACTCTCACGACTCTTGTCGAGGAAAAGCCTTGCTCCCGCTGAAGAACCGTCCATGGGCGATCCGTTACCGTTGCAAAGATTGGCATCAATCCAGCAAGGACGATAATGCTGGCGCAAACAACGGTGGACGTTGTGAGAAATGCCACCGGCGGCACGAAAGCGAGGCGCTCCGCATCCTCTTGAAACAGGAGACTTGGAATAACCCGCTTCGCCCCAAACGCCATGAGCAGACCGAGAATTCCGCCCGCAAACGCGATAACAACGCTGTCGGCGAGCAGCTCGCCGCTCAATGCCTTTCGCGTCGCTCCGAGTGCGACACGCAGTGAGGTCTCACTGGAACGCTCGAAGGCTCTTCCCAGCAACAGCGAAACGACATTGATACACGAGATCAGGAATACTGCGCCGGCGATGAACTTCAGTAGGGTGATGATCGATGCCAATCCTCTGGCAGTTGTCGGCGCGATGCCGCTATAAGGAATGACCTCCACATCGCCTGATTCTTTCAACGTCGCGCGAATTTCGCGTTGCGCAGCGTCGGTTGAAACGCCAGGACGAAGACTCGCCAGAACCCATAGATCACGGCGGTCTGAATTTGCATCCTGCCGGACGCCATCTTCGCGGGGCATCCAGAGATCAATCGGGCGGTCGCCGTAGAGACCCTCCAGCGCTTTCGGCGCAACACCAGTTATGGGAAGCTGTTCATCGTTGATACGAACGTGGGCAGCAACGTCGCGGTTGCCGTCGCCGAACTTGGTTCTAAACAGATGGTCACTCAGAACAACGCCGCCCTTTAATCTCAAGTTCAAGGCTTCTGCCACGTCAGGCATAACGCTGGCAACGGTTATGGTTTCCGATTGACCATCAACGGCGACGTCGAGTGGCGCGATTCGGACGGCGTCAATCCACGAGAACTCGACGATACGGTTGCGAATCTCTTGATACTCACGATCCGAAAGCGGTCCCGCATCGGACCACCGGTCATGCGCGAAGATGGAAACAATTTGACAGGATGTTCCAACTGGAGACCTCGGATGAGCCAGCCCGCCGATGAAACCAGCGACGGAAGCATTACTCCCAACCCCGATCGCGATCGTCGCCAGAAGAGCAAGAGAGATCCCGGGCGTGTTGGTGAACGCCTTGATTGAGTTACGAATTCTGAACAAAGTTTTAGCAAACATCATTCAGCGCGAATAGGAAAGCCGCTTATCCACTGCTTAGCAGAGATCGCATGACTGGATTGCACGTTTGAGGCCAATGATTTCGGAAACAATCGAAAGGGGTTAATGCAATTATCAAGATGGTTTTTTGTGCGAATATGTCCGAAAATGACCACAGACATCCAGCCATGAGAATCGCATGAGTGGCTGTTTTGGTTGTGGAATGACTGCGCCAATCCAGACAGAACTCGAAAAAGGGTTCAGCCCGGTTAGACCGCGGGCGCCATTGGATTGAGTTAGGGCGGATGGTCTGCGGACAGGGCTTGACAGCCGAGCAACTCATGCAAGGCCAGTCGAACGGGTCTAAAACGTGCTCAGACGCCGACGCATCGCGAACCAGCAGTATGGCCTTTGAGGAGAACCTGACCGAGCAATCAGAATATGGTCTTCGATTTTTGGATGTCTTGATGAAAATGCGACTGCCGGATTGGACACTTCCGGATCGGCCACCACCCGCCCGAAACCGCTCGCTGAGAGTCAGTGCTTCACCGCGATCGCATGGAGCTTCTTCATCGCGGTCCCATAATTGCCCAGGTGGTAGACGGACGCCCCCACGGGTGAGAACGTGAAGGAAGCGAACGGCTCAGCCAGCATCGCATCCAGGAACTCCTTGGCGCCAAGTCCGATTGTGTCGTGAGGGCTGAAGTGTGTGCCGCTGTGCTCGGGAACGAACACTTGAACGTATTCAATCAGGGGCGCGACGATGTCGGGATCGCAACCGCTGACGCTGAGCGCAGTCACTGAATTTGTCATCTGAGCGGAGCGCAGCGCTAATTTTCCATCCTTATCGAAGACGGCTGAACCTCCGCTTAACTCTCACCGATGGGTGGGACATCCTCATCGGCAAACTTCGAGATCTCCGTTCCTAATCGCCCTCCATGTCCAGCAGCAAACGACGAATCAGAATGGCTATTGCTTAAAGACCACGGGCGGCCCGCTGACTCTCTTCGCTTTGATATCGTCCAGGACCTCGATGCGGTCGGCGACTGTAACAAAGGGAATTTTCTTAGTTATCCCGTAATCCTTGCGGTCGAAGTACATTGTCCCTTTGACCTCGCCCGTTCCTGTGCCCTTGCCGCTAAGGACTAACGTCAACTTTTGGGGCTTCGTGACCCCGCGCATCATGTAGTCGCCGTCAACATCAAACGTATTGGGGCCGGTCTGCGTGATCTTGGTGGAGTGGAAGGTAATCAGCGGGTTGTGCTCGACATCGAAATAGTCTTTACCCTTCATCGTTTTCTCCACCACGCCGCCTCCGCAGTTCACGCTGTCTGCCTGAATTTTGATGTCCAAAACTCCTGTCGTAACATCCGGCGACGTCAATGTGAAGGTTGCATCCCACTTGTCGAAAGTACCGGCGATCTTTATCGACGCCTTGACGTTGAACTTAAACGAGGTGTCCTGCTTTGATATCTCGAAAACAGGAACTCCCTGTGCCCGGCTTACCAGCGCGAACACGCTGGAGGTCATGATGCAGAGGACCGCGAATCGAACACCGCTGAATGCGAGCCTTTGAGACATAAACGTCCTCCTTTGGGTTGCCATCAGATTGTCAAACTACAACCACTTCATGTAACGTGCCACTGGCAAAACTGCCAGTAGATGAACGCATCCCTCGGCCGCCTGGGCCCTGAGACGATCGACCTCTATCAGCTATCAGCTTGACGTTTCCGACATGCACACGACGGTGGAGGAAACGTTGTCGTCTCTCGGTGAGGCCGTGAAGGCAGGCAAATCCACTACATCGGCCTGTCGAACTTCACGGGGTGGCAGTTTCAATTCATCATCTCTACGGCCAAGACAAGGGGAGGATTCTGCCCGGTAGACCGCGGGCGGACTCAATGGCTTCGGTTTCCCCTCGCGAACGGGACACTCGGGGAGTAGATTATCTGCGAGGGCACTACACTCGAACGACTGAATTCCATATTGGAAGTGCAGACAAATGGATATTTCAGAGAAACCTGAACTGGTTGAGAGTCGAGATCGTTCCTCTGAACACCGCGTGCTGCTCATCGGCGCCGTTCGGCATTCCGAAGGAAGTCTCGAGCAGCAACTGACGAATCTTCACTGCTCATTTGAACACGCCGCGGGAAGTGCCGACGCGCTTCGACTACTGCGCGCCAATCCCTATGCTGTCGTGCTTACTGACCCGGATACCAGCATTCAGGAGGATCTCGCGCTGGTGGATGAAATCTGGCGCTTGAGGCCCGGCGTGCGCATCATTGTCCTCGCCCAATGCGGTACACCGGAGGACGTCATTGAGGCGTTGCGCCGGCGAGTCTTTCTGTGCCAATGCGCACCTTTCGACGTGAAAGACATTGCAAGGTATACGGTGATTGCGATTAAAGCGGACAATCCCCAGGTTGGAATTGAGGTGCTTTCCGCAGATCGTAGCTGGATATCGGTTCGGATGAACTGCGACCTGATGAATGCGGATCGGCTGACTGCATTCTTCAGGCAATTCCAAATGACACTCCCAGAGCGCCCGCCTGAAGAGATGATGGTTGCGTTTGAGGAAATCCTGAACAATGCCATCGAGCATGGCGCCCAGAATGACCCAACAAAGCTGTTGGAAGTAGCCGCCGTGCGGACGGCGCGCACATTTGTTTTCTATGTTTCGGATCCGGGAAAGGGATTTCGTCCGGATGACATTCCGCATGCTGCGATCTCATATTCGCCGGATGAACCGACGCGCCATATCGAGGTTCGCAACAAGGCTGGAATGCGGCTGGGTGGATACGGGATCCTGGTAGCGAGTGGAATCGTGGATGAATTGATCTACAGCGAAGTGGGAAACGAAGTGCTTCTGATTAAGTACATGGGCGGGACGGGGACGGAGCGTCGGCGATCCAGTTCCGAGGAATCGTGGATTCCAAGCAAGGACAATGACTTGCTGGAGTGTTGAGAATGCCTGCTGGACAATTGGGAGACAGCCCGTCAGGTCGCGTCTAAATCCTTGCGGGCAGCGGATGCCCTGCCTTCGATTGGCCGGAGTGGTGGCTTGATGCGATTCAAATTCCCCTGTGACGGGTTACCAACTCGTTATTTCGGTAACAGCCACAATTCGACAGGACCCAAGGGAATGGACTCCTCAGGGACCGCGCGTACCTGTTTGTTTTGCCAGTTCCCAAATGGAGAGTAGTGGCCTAGATTTCTCACTGCCGCAAGAGCCGACTTCAGGGCTCTTAGCCGCAGGAGTTTGAGAATGAGTTCTCCAGAGAATATTCAGAGGTCGGTTCTCCCCATTCCAGACCAACCGCGCAAGGGTCTGGTTTTATATGACGCGAAGGATCCCGAGAACAAGTACCCGCCCATCAATCAACTGCGGCCGCCCGCCGGCGCCCCCAACGTCCTCATCATTCTGATTGACGATGCCGGTTTCGGCTCGTCGAGCGCATTCGGCGGCCCTTGCTATACGCCGACCGCTGAGATGCTGGCCTCTGAAGGCTTGAAGTACAACCGCTTTCACACCACAGCTTTGTGCTCGCCCACGCGGCAGGCGCTGTTGACGGGCCGCAACCATCACTCCGTCGGCATGGGCGGCATCACTGAGATCGCCAGCGGATCGCCAGGCTACAACTCGATTCTTCCAAACACCTGCGCTCCCCTTGCCAAGACACTGAAGCTGAATGGCTACGCGACTGCACAATTCGGCAAGTGCCATGAAGTTCCGGTGTGGGAGACCAGCCCTGCCGGTCCGTTTAATGCGTGGCCAACGGGCGGCGGCGGATTCGAATATTTCTACGGATTCATCGGCGGCGAAGCACACCAATGGTATCCCGCGCTCTATGAAGGCACCATTCCGGTCGAGCCCGACAAGACGCCGGAAGAGGGATATCACCTGGTGGACGACATGACGAACAAAGCGATCGATTGGATTGGGCAGCAGAAGGCGCTGATTCCCGACAAGCCGTTCTTTATCTACTTCGCTCCCGGCGCCACGCATGCTCCCCACCATGTTCCGAAGGAGTGGGCAGACAAGTACAAAGGCAAGTTCGACCAGGGTTGGGACAAGCTTCGCGAAGAGACATTCGCTCGCCAATTGAAGCTGGGAGTCATCCCACCCGATTGCAAGCTCACGGCGCGCCACAAGCAGATCCCGGCGTGGGATGCCATGCCCGAGGAACTCAAACCCGTGCTCCGCCGCGAGATGGAGGTCTACGCCGGATTCATGGAGTACGTGGATCATCACGTCGGGCGCCTGATTGACTCGATAAAGAAGCTGGGCCTGCTTGACGACACGCTCGTTTATTACATCATCGGCGACAACGGCGCGTCCGCCGAAGGCACGCTCAATGGAACCTACAACGAGATGATCAATTTCAACGGCGCTGCGGCACTTGAAACTCCTGAGTTCCTGATGGAGCGTATTGACAAATTGGGAGGGCCGGAATCGTACAACCACTACGCTGTGGGCTGGGCGCATGCCATGAATACGCCCTATCAGTGGACCAAGCAGGTTGCTTCACACTGGGGCGGCACGCGCAATGGAACGATTGTGCATTGGCCGAAGGGGGTCAAGGGCAAGGGCGAAATTCGTTCGCAATTCCACCACGTGATCGATATTGCTCCGACCGTTCTTGAATTGGCCGGACTGCCGCAGCCGGTGTTTGTCGAAGGTGTTCAGCAGCGCCCCATCGAGGGCGTCAGCATGGCCTACTCACTCAACGACGCCAAAGCGGCCGAGCAGCATGAGACGCAATACTTCGAGATGTTCGGCAATCGCGGCATCTACCACAAGGGCTGGACAGCCGTGACGCGACACAAAACGCCGTGGCTGCTTCAGGGTGAGGTCACCCCGCCATTCGACGACGATGTCTGGGAGCTTTACAACACCAACTCGGACTGGAGCCAGGCCAATGACCTGTCAAAACAGAATCCCGACAAGCTACATGAACTGCAGCGCCTGTGGCTGATCGAGGCGACACGCTACAACGTCTTACCGCTGGACGACAATGTCGGGGCAAGAATGAATTCCGACCTCGCGGGACGGCCGGTGCTCATCAAAGGCAAATCACAAATCCTGTTCGGCAGCATGGGTCGCTTGTCTGAGAATTCGGTGCTGAACCTCAAGAACAAATCGCACTCGGTGACCGCCGAGATTGTGGTGCCGGCGACCGGCGCGGTCGAAGGCGTCATCGTTGCCCAGGGCGGAAACATTGGCGGCTGGAGCCTCTACGCCAAAGGAGGGAAGCTGAAGTACTGTTACAACCTCCTGGGCATTCACTACTTCTATGTGGAATCAAAGGACCCACTGCCTGCTGGCCAACACCAGGTCCGCATGGAGTTCGCCTATGCGGGTGGGGGTCTTGGCAAGGGTGGTACTGCAACCCTGTTCGTCGATGGCAAGCAGGTAGGCCAGGGCAACGTGGCCGCGACGGCGGCCATGGTCTTCTCGGCTGATGACGGCTGCGACGTGGGGAAAGATACCGGATCCTCTGTGTCGCAGGAGTACAAACCCACCGAGAATACGTTCACGGGCACGGTTAAAGGCGTGCAACTCGCCATTGCCGAAGACGCGGTGAGCCTGGATCACCTCGTCAACCCCGAAGACGCCGTTCGCATGGCGCTGGCGCGGCAGTAAGACTCGTCTACGTCGACTGGGCGGTCGCAACCACGACCGCCCGGCGGCGAAGATGTGCACGACTGCTTTTGGAAGAGAATGAAAAACCTGCTCACCGTGACAGCCGTGATTGAGGGGCTAACCGGCCTTTTGCTTGCGGCGGTTCCTTCCGTTGTGACCAGGCTACTGCTCGATTCGTCGCTCGATGGGTCTGTTCCGCTTACGGTCGCGCGTTTGACCGGACTGGCGCTGCTCACCTTGGCTGTTGCCTGTTGGCTGGCGCGACTCGACGGAGGGACTCGTGCCGCTGATGGATTGGTCGGCGCGATGGTGCTTTATAACGCTGGAGCCGTAGGCCTGCTTGTATACGCAGGCATTGGCCTTCGACTCTCCGGTATAGGTCTTTGGCCGGCTGTTCTGTTGCACGCGGTCATGGGTGCCTGGTGCGTTATGCGTTTGCTGAAAAGACCCGCGCAGCAGTAGTCACCTGCACATCGCAAGGCTCTTGTGGTGCCTTCAAGTTGGGCGCGGGCTCTGCATAGCTCGCGCTCAAGTGGGCACAACGGATGCCCTGGAAAACCATCAGTAGCGGGCAAAGCGACCGAGATGGCGGCCCATTCAATTTGCCCACGCTTGTTCCTGTCATAAATGACAGTGTCTCTGTGGCGGCGCATATGGATAAAGTTCAGGCTGAAAGCGAGTCTGCGAAGAAGGCCAAAATAACATGACAACATCCTCAAGCCCGACGGCACCTGCATTTGGAGAATCTGCCGCAAATGAGTCTCCGCTACCTTCCTGGAACGAAGGAGCCACCAAGCAAAGCATCCTTGATTTTGTCCGTGGAGTCACTACGTCGGGCAGCCCACACTTCGTCAAGCCGGAAGAGCGGATCGCTGTCTTCGACAACGACGGGACGTTGTGGAGCGAGAGTCCGTTTTATTTCCAACTGGCTTTCGTTCTCGATCGGATGAAGGTATTAGCTTTGCAGCATCCCGAGTGGAAGGACAACTTGCTCTATTCGGCTGTCCTTCGAGATGACTTGAAAGCCGTGGCAGCCGCAGGCGAGCGTGGATTACTTGAACTTGCGATGATTACCCACGCGGGCATGACCACAGAGGAATTTTCGAAGATTGTGGAAGATTGGATCACGAATGCCCGACATCCCAAATTCAATCGCTGCTACACAGAAGTGATTTTCCAACCGATGCTGGAGCTGCTTGCATATCTGCGCGCCAATGGCTTCAAGACGTTTATTGTTTCCGGCGGCGGAGTTGAATTCATGCGCGTGTGGGCAGAGAAGACGTATGGGATTCCCCCGGAGCAGGTGATTGGCAGCAGCATCGTGACCAAGTTCGAGATGCGCGATGGGGTCCCGGTGCTCACGCGACTGCCACAGCTGAATTTCGTGGACGACAACGTCGGCAAGCCGGTGGCTATCAACATGCACATCGGACGCAGGCCCATCGCTGCGTTTGGCAACTCTGACGGCGACTTGCAGATGCTGCAGTGGACCGCAGCCGGTTCGGGGTCTCGATTTGCACTGCTCGTACACCACACCGACGACCTCCGCGAATACGCCTACGAGGCGACATCGATGGGCAAGCTGGAGGTGGCGCTGACGGAAGCCGCGACGCGAGGTTGGACGGTAGTGGACATGAAGAACGACTGGAATCGGATCTTCCTGTTCGAGTCCGCAAAATAGTGCACTTTGATTTCAACAACTGAAAGAGGAGGCTCCCATGGCAATCGATACGTTGAAAACGCCCGCCAACGCCGGAACTTCCAGTGTGACGCAAAACCCAATAACGGCCGTCGACTTCGTGCTGGAGCCGGATGCAACGATGATCCAGAACGCAAAAGCTGCCAATGCGGGGCTCCTTAAGAATTTTCCCAAAGGATATGCGCTGGACGAAGAGCACGCTCCACACATTTCGGTCATTGGGGGCTATTTCTACACAGCGAACCTGGACGAACTGCTCGCAGCCGCAGGCAAAGTGCTGGCCGGCGAAAAGGTGATGAGCTGGAAGTTGAAAGCGTTCAAGTATTACTACATACCGCTGAAGGAGATCGGCCTTGGCGGAATCCTGGTTGAGCCGACAGCAGACCTCATCCGGTTGCAGAACGAGCTCTTCGAGGCAGTCGGCAAATTCATAGCACCAGCCAGTTCAGCCACCGCTGCGGCCTTTATGACCACGCCGTCGAATCCTGAAATCAACCAGGCGACAATCGATGCGGTTGCAAACTACTTCTCCGGGCACAGGGGAGAGCATTACAGCCCACACGTCACCATCGGCGTCGGCACAGTTGGTTGTCTGGATGCTCTGCTCGCTGCTCCATTTCCCACTTTCACGTTCTCGGCGGCGGGGGCCTCCGCTTACCAGTTCGGCAACTTCGGAACGGCGGCGAAACGACTTCACTCCTTCTCGCTGACGCAGTAAATGACGGCACGACAGCATTTTGGGGAAGATCGATCAGGGCTTTTACGCGGTCCGCCAGTGCATTCGGGTGAGGCGCGGGAATCCTCAAGCAGCGGCAAACAATCTTGTCCGGGGTTAGGCCAATTCTTCGAAAGATCGCTGGATTCGTTCGGGAATTGCTCCGGGCGCGTCCTCGAGGTCGTAGCCAATCTCAAGCACAGCGGCGGGCGGCGCGGGCAACTGTTTCAGCGCTTCCATGGCCGCTGTCCAGTCGATGGTTCCATCGCCGGGCCACAGATGCTCGTCTTTCAGGCCGTGGTTATCGTGCATGTGGACTTCGCCGATGCGCTTGCCCAAGATGCCGATTGCTTCGGAAATTCCGGGCGCGATGTGAGCGTGGCCCAGGTCCAGGCAGATGTCGATCTGGGTGAGGTGGGCCATTTCGAGAATCGTGATCAGGTGCTCGGGAGTGGTGGCATCGCTGGTGAGGTTTTCGACCAGAACGCGCACCCCCAGCGGCTTGGCGAAGGCGCCGAGATGCTCAAGAGCCGTGGTTGCATATTCCATGGTCCGCAGCGACCACGAATCGTATTTTTCGCCGAGATGGACGACGAGTTTTTTGAATGCAATGTGTTCGGCTGCTTCGAGCGCCCGCTTGATCTCATCCATGGCGTCGATGCGCCGCGATTTTTCAGGATCAACGAGGTTCACCGCGGGAGCGCCTGCGCGTCCCATTTCCCGGTCAGGGTAGAGCGGCGCGTGCATGGAGAACGGCTGGAGCGGGTTCGAGGCGAACCAGCCGGCCAGTTCCATCACGTGCTCGCGGCTGGAGTAGTCAAAGTGCTGACGCGCGGCAAAAATCTCCACCCCCTGGGCGCCTGCGCGTGCTGCCATTTCCAGGAGTCCAGGATGTAGCCGTTGCTTCAAAAACAGATGCGTGGAAAGAACTGGCAGCATGCCTTGACGGCTCCCGTGCCGGCACCAAGGCCGACGTTTGCTCCTATTGTCTCATTCCGTAAACAACTTACCGGAAAGGTGGTGGGCGACAGCGCAGGCGAGGGCGGGAAAGGCGGTGCAAGCGCCCAGGGCCCGAATCCTCCCGGAACTGGACACCTGTCAAGATTTTGCCCTATGCTACCCACAAGTCATTTCCCCAGGGACATTCTGCCAAGAGAGCCGCAGTAAGCAAGGCTCCGGGAACATCTCTCGCAGTCGATTTCGGCCGGGCTCCGCGCGAGAGGCTGAACGTGCGCTTGTTTCGGAGGCTGTGTGCATGACGTTTAGCATCCCAAGTTCCGAAAGAATGGCCAGGCTACCGTGGATGGTCAGATTGCCGCTGGGTTGCTGCATGGCAATGGGAGCGGTGGCACTCACCTCCGAAATTACGCCGCTGCGCACGTTCCCACTGCTGATCGCGTTCCCAACGGTGATCCTGGCTGCGTGGTTTCTGGGCATGTGGGGTGCAGTCGGCTGCGCCTTGACGGAAGTCGTGCTTGTGGATGCTTTTCTGACCAGATCTCAGTTCAGATTTTCGACGGGCAACACTTCTGAGGAAGTCCGGCTTGCCGCGTTTTTGCTGATCACGCTTCTTCTGGGGTGGTCAGTGCGCCGGCTCGCGCAACAGAAGGCCGAACTGGAAAGTCAGGAGTTAAAGAGACAACTGGTCCTGGCGGAATCGGAACGGCGCCTGGCCGAGGAACGAGCCTGCGCAGGCGAACAACTGCGCTATCGCGACGATGTGCTGCAGGTTGCGCTGAAAGCGAGCGGCATGGGCCTTTGGGTGTGGGACCTGCAGAAAAATGTCGTGCATCGCTCCGACGAAGTCTACCGGATTGTGGGTTGCGAACCCGGCGCCTACGGCTCCGACCCTAATGCCTGGCAGCTGTTCGTGCACCCGGAGGATATTCCCGTCATCAAGGAAACATTCGCGCGAATAAGGAAGGACGGGTCTGACTATCGCATGCAGTTCCGTGTTCGCGCGCTTGATGGCTCGCTGCAATGGCTGGAGTCTCAGGGGAAATGCCAGGTCGATGCAGAGGGCAAAGTGGTGCGCATCCTGGGTGTTCTTGCCAATATCAATCATCGCAAGCAGGCCGAGGAGGCGTTGCTGCGTGCTGAAAAGCTGGCCGTGGCGGGGCGTTTAGCAGCCTCAGTAGCGCATGAGATCAACAATCCGATGGAAGCTGTTGCGAACATGCTGTACCTGATATCGATGACGAACTCGCTCGAGGAAGCACGTACGCAGGCAGCGACCGCGCTCGAAGAGCTGATGCGGATTGCGCTGGTGGCGCAGTCAACGCTGAAGTTCCACCGGGAGACGGGGGCGCCAAAGTCCACACTGCTCTCGGATGTCATGGACTCGGTACTCACCATGTTCCACGGCAGACTGCACAGCGTCGGAATCGCGGTCGTGCTGAAGGCGCCGCAGGAACGTCCGATTCACTGCATGCTCAGCGAGACCCATCAGATTTTTGCAAACCTCATCGCCAATGCGATTGAAGCCATGCAACGCGACGGGCGTCTTCTGATACGGATCAGGCCTTCGAAGGACTGGCGCGATCAGGCCACGCCGGGGATGCGCGTGACGATCTGCGACACAGGGGGCGGCATCGACCGGGCGACGGCGAGCCGCATCTTCGAACCCTTTTTCACTACCAAGACGGAAACCGGCACAGGACTGGGTTTGTGGGTTGTGGCGCAGTTGCTGGAGCGGCAAAAGGGCAGCGTGCGCGTCTGGAGTTCGAGGCGGCCGGGAGCGAGCGGTACAGCCTTCTCGGTCTTCCTGCCCTCTGGCGAAACAGCCGAGAACCAGCGATCGAAGGACAACGGGGAAGGGGCCGCGGCAGAAGAACCACCGAGCCAGGCCACGGAAATCTACATGCCGGGACCTTTTCACCAGCACCAGTACGCGTGAGGTCCGCTCAGTATCCCGCTGCTTTGCCGTAGTGACTGCGGTGGTCCTGGCCACCTTCCAGTTCCCCGGACTTCGGATCGACGGCGATGCATTCGCCATTCGACCAGTGGCCATCTTTCACCGCCAGGGTGTAGCCCATTTCCTTAAGTGCCGACAGGACCCTGGGATCGACTCCCGGTTCAAGGTAGAGCTTGTCGGGAAGGTACTGATGGTGAAAACGCGGAGCGTCGACGGCTTCCTGGATGTTCAAACCGCCTTCTGCAGCTGAAAGAAAAATGTTCGCAACCGTCGTAATGATGCGTGCTCCGCCGGGAGATCCAAGCACATAGCGCAGCTTGCCATCTTCCAGCACGATCGTCGGCGTCATCGAACTTAGCGGGCGTTTGCCGGGCGCGATGGCATTCGCAGGCCCCTGAATCAGTCCGAACATGTTGGGCACGCCCATCTTTGCGGCGAAATCATCCATCTCGTCGTTGAGGAGCAAGCCGAGCGATCCAGCAGTCACGTGCGAGCCGAAGCTGTCATTCAGGGTGGTTGTGACCGAAACCGCATTTCCCTCTGTATCGACAACGGAGTAATGCGTCGTGTCGGGCGATTCGTGACGCTTGCCGGCGGTGGTGGGCGCCGGCGGCAGAAATCCTGCAGGACGATTCAGGTCCGCGCTCGGAGTCGCTCTATCGGGCAGGATGCTCTTGCGCCATGCTTCGGCGTATGTTTTCGCGGTGAGTTCGGCAACAGGAATGTGGTTGTAGTCGGGATCGCCAAGATAATCGGCGCGATCCATGTAGGCGCGTCGATAGGCCTCCGTGATCAGGTGCATCGCGATGGCACTGCGGTCGCCGAGACTCGCCAGATCGTAGCTTTCCAGGATATTCAGTGCGCTCAGCAGCACGACTCCGCCCGACGAGGGAGGCGGAGCGCTGATAACGGTGTAATTGTGGAATGTGCCGACGACCGGTTCGCGCTCGACCACGTTGTATTGCGCAAGGTCGTTAAGGGTGAGGAGCGCGCCACCCTTCTTGAGATCGTCGATGAGTTCCTGCGCCATTTTGCCGTGGTAAAAATCGTTGGGGTCGTCGGCAATCCGCTCAAGCGTGCGCGCCAGCTCCGGCTGCTGAAAAGTCTCGCCTGCGCGGTAATAGGTGCCGTTGCGTTGAAACAGCAACCGCGATTCCGGAAAGCGCGCCAGGTCGTGGTCGGTCAGCTCGTGCGCTTCTTCGGGGCTGAGCGCGAACCCGTCGCGCGCCAGTTTAATGGCCGGCGCGATGACCCGCTTCAGGCCGAGCTTTCCATATTTCGTCTCGGAATACACCAGTCCGGCCACGGAGCCCGGAGTGGCGATGGAGCGATAGCCAACCACACTGTCATCCGGAATGACATTGCCCTTCGCGTCCTGGTACATCGTCTCCGTCGCAGCCAGCGGCGCCTTTTCGCGGAAATCGATGAACGTAACTTTGCCGTCGTGCGTGCGCAGGAGTAGGAACCCGCCGCCGCCAAGGTTGCCCGCGATCGGATGCACGACGGCAAGTGCGAATCCGGTGGCTACGGCTGCATCGACGGCGTTGCCGCCTTCGCGCAGGATCTCAACGCCTGCATCGGAGGCAAGGTGATGCACGCTGACGACCATACCGTGTTGCGCGCGAACCGGCTGCTCGCCGTGATAGGAGAGCACGTTGGTTGCGCCTTCCTGGGCGAAAATCAGGGCGCAGGATAAAGAAGCGAGGGCGACGAAAGCAGGAAAGCGATACTTTGAATGCATGGCTTCGGACAGGATAACCCGACTGGGAATGGGGGCATCGGACAACTGTCTGGAACGATGAGATCTACACTTCGCAGGTCACCATCGGGTGGCCTGCCAGGAAGGAGAGTTTCGCATGAAAGCGATTGTCTTGCACCAGTACGGCGGCCCGGAACAACTCCGCTATGAAGATACGGAACGGCCCCAGTATGGCGATAACGAAGTGCTCGTCGGAATGAGGGCAACCAGCGTCAATCCCATCGACATTAAGCTTCGCAGTGGAGCCGCCAAGGCGCGTATACCGCTCCAGCTTCCAGCGATCCTGGGTCGCGACCTCTCGGGAGAGGTTGTCGAAACCGGTCGCAGTGTCACAGGTTTTCCCAAGGGAATGCGGGTGATGGCATTGGCAAACGGCACATACGCTGAGTTCACGGTCGCCAAGGCTGATGTGCTGGCTCCCATTCCTTCTGGGTTGAATTTTGAGCGAGCAGCCGCGCTTCCACTGGTGGTCACCACGGGATCGCAATTGATCGAGCGAGCCGTAAAACCACAACGAGGGCAAACCGTGCTCGTTACCGGCGCACTCGGCAGCGTTGCGCGGGTGGCGATTTACGTTGCGCGCAAGCGTGGCGTTCGAGTGCTTGCGGGAGTGCGTGCCAGCGAGAAAGACAAGGCCGCGCAATTGCCCGTCGACGGTATTGTTGCCATTGACAGCGAAGAGGAGATTGGCCGCCTCCACGACCTCGACGCAATCGCCGACACGGTCGGGGGGACGACAATTCAACGCCTCCTGAAGGCGATTCGGCCCGGCGGGGTGCTTGGTTCCGTGCTCGGTGTTCCCGAGGGCGCACAGAACTACAAGATTCGCGTGGAACCCATGATGGCCGTACCGGACGCTTCCCGTCTTTCTGAGTTGGCAGAAGATTTTGCGCGGGGCGAATTCTCGATTCCGATCGCGCGCACCATGAAGCTGCAGGAAGCCGCCGAGGCGCAACGGCTGGCGGAGAAAGGCAATGTGGGAGGAAAGATCATCCTTGTTCCGTGATCAACACGGTCTGGACGAAAAAAGGGGCAGATGGCTTTGCGCCAATCCGCCCCTGGGTGAGAAGAAAAACTTGCCGCATATCTACAGCACTTCGACAATCTTCCGAATCGCATCATCGTGTTTCACGGGCACAAGAGCCTTGGAGGGCACTCCGCCGGTCACATTGCGCCGTGGCAGCAATCCAAGTTCCAGCAGAACTCCCAGGCTCACTTCGTCTCGCGAGCTCAACGCGCGGTACTCGGGATGCTTGTATTTCTCCCAGTTCTCTGAAAGGTTGGCGACGATGGTCTCCCGCGTAGAGTCTCCGCTGACAATCACCACCATGTTGAGCAGGGAGAGCTCGCGGTCAGTCAACCTCACCGTCGGCGTTCCCTTTTTCAGTTCATGCGCAAAATCTGGCAAGAGCTTTTCGAATTGCGCTTTGATCTCCATCCAACGTGCGAGGCCAAGCCATGTCGGCGGATCCTCGGGCTGCGGGATGATGAGCCTGTGCAATTCGCCAACAAGATACGGAATGCCTGAAGTCAGGTTGTAGATGTCCTCAATCTGTTTGTCGGAGAGAGCGATGCGGTAAATCTCGCTGAACCATGCTTTCAGATGCTCGACGCTCAGGCGACGCACAGAAGCCACTCCCTGGAAATTGCGCTCGGAGGGTTGCAGCAGCCCCCACCGCAGCAAATCGGCTCCGCCCATAAGAAGCGGCAGACCGTCGTCTTCGGCGATCACCTGCATGACGTCACTGGGAGCGACGTAGACAGCCTCGGCCGTGGCAGGATAGCCGGTGAGAGCGCGAATGCCGCACTTGGCATGCGTCATTGGATTCTGATTGAGAGGCTCAAGAAAGTGCGAGACCGCCAGCAGAGCGCGAATGGTGCGCGCATCCTTCCGTTCAACATTCGCCTTCTCAATGCGCCGTGTGAACTGTTCAACCTGCTCCCATGGGAAAAACGACGTTTTGCCCTTCCGGGTAGGGTTGAGATTTTCGGCCGGAAGCTCGTGGAGATCCTCATCCGAGAAAAACGGGACGTCATCTTCTGCGTTCAGAAGCGGCAGATCGGTCTCAAACTGGTCATCCGTGCTGCCTGCAACCGCTTCGACGTCCGAAGAAACTTCTGCGATCGGATCCGTCTCCACGCCTGAAGCAGTCTCCGCGATGGGGGCCTCATCGGCGGTGGAGAATGCCTCCGCGATTGGAGCAGCCTCGTCGCTTGCGGGGCTCTCGATCAATTCAGCCGATGCAACGGACTCAACAGACTGTTCTTCGAGCGCGGTCTGCTTGAGCGCTCCATTGCCATTGCCGTTCCCGTTTCCATTGGAGTGCGAACCATTCGATGCATTCGAAAGCGCGGTAGCGGATTTCCGCTTTTCGATTGCTTTGGGCGCGGGCTCGTCGTGCCACCAGTCGATCTCCAACTGGCGCACAAATTCGTCGAGCCGCGGAAAACCGCTCTTCAGCTTCAGCAACTCGGGCTCGTTGGCATCGTCTTCAAGGCTGCATGCCCACGCGAGCCACTGCTCGGCGGCCGGCCCCGGCAACTCCGGGGGGGCATTCTTCTCTGAGATTTCCATCAGCTCGGCAACGGCTTTATCGCGAAGCGCGAGCCGTTCCTGCCGGGTGCGTTCGCGGCGATGCGAAATCGTTCCGGTGGCGAGCACCTCGGCAAGATCGAGGTACCGGCGTCTCTTCGCAGCAACGTCGTCGAGTCGGCCGACCAGGGCGCTCAATTCGCTCTTGGTTGTCCAGGTCGCGCCGCTGTCTTCGGAGAGGATCGCGTCTCTGAGGTTCTGGCATGCATCGAGCAGCTTGCCGACTTCAGCAAGAACGTCGGCTCGATTGAAGCTCTGACCCGCTTCCAGCGAGTTGATTTTTTCGTGGCAAACTTTCGCCCGGTCGGAAAGGCTTCGCAGCGTCTCGGTGACGACGCTGGGCCCGCATTTTGTATCTTCAGAAGCGTTCACGGCTTGGCTCCATATCGCTGAAGAAAAGATTGAGCGACATCGCAACATCGTATCGTGAATTGGGTACCAGAGTTAAGGCGTTGGAGGACTTTAGTAACGCAGAAGTCACATTACTTTGGGTGCGCTGGCGGGCAGTTTTTTGCCCCGTCTGACAAGCTCGGGAGCTGTCGTCCGCGCGAATCGAAGGAGGCCGCGATCACGGTCCGATCAGCCAGTCTCCGATAGAATGAGCAAATCCTGAAGCCATTACTTCTCTCAGTGGAGAAACAATGAAAACGTATGCATTTGTCCGCTTTTTCATCTCGAAGCGGGTATCCGGCCTGATGATGCTGGCGCTTTTGCTTTGCGGCTCGACAGTCGCGCTTTGCGGACCGATTCACGATGCAGCCCGCAAAGGAGATGCGAACAAGATCAAGGCGCTTCTGCAGGCTGACCCGAAACTTGTTGCCGATCGGGACAGGAACGGCGACACGCCTCTGCATGTGGCATGCTTGCACGGCCAATTGGCAGCGGCCCAGGTGCTGATCGATGCAGGAGCCGATGTGAATGCCAAGAACAACTATGGAGCTTTCACTCCCGGCGATTTATGGGGGGTGTTTTCATCGAACAACCACCAGGATCCAGTGACTCTTCTGACGGTTCACGGTGTCGACACCAGGGATATGAAGAACGGCTACACGCCGCTGGATTTGTGCCTCTTTGCGAGCCGTCACAAGGAACTGATGCAACTGCTCGTAGCCAAGGGCGCCGATGTGAACGCACGGGCTTCAAGCGGAGCCACGCCACTGTATTTTGCCGTGCTTCGCGATCAGCCCGATGATGTGAAGTTTCTCATCGACAAGGGCGCAGACGTGAATTTAGCCGACGCGTATGGCGGCACGATTCTCGATGCCGCGTTGCAGATGCAGTACGGCAGCATGATCCAGATTCTTGTGGACCACGGCGCAGACGTGAACGCCAAGGACCAGAGCGATCAACATCCGCTGACCTACGCTTTGAAGATGGACGATCACAAGTGGGCCGAGTTGCTGAAAAAGCACGGGGCGCACGAGTAGCCGCTCTCAGTCCGCCCCGGTAGCAGATAATGGCCTGCGGAGGAATTCTCGTGCGCATGGCCCATCTCTGCTCTCTTAGAGCGTTTCTAACCCTTTCGGCGATATTGCTCTTGAGCGGTACGTCGGCACGATCGTTTGGCCAGGGCGCACTTCCACCGGCGCCCCATGCCAAACAAGTGCATGTAAAACATGTGCTGGTGATCGGACAGACCAAGGGCTTTGAGCACGATTCCATTTCGGCCGCAATGGCCGCCGTATTCAACATGGGCCAGGAAAGCGGCCTGTGGGATACGACGCTGCGCACCGACACCGAGCTGCTGACTAAAAAAGACCTGGGTAGAAACGCGAAGAACCTGAGCTACTTCGACCTGATTGTCTTTGCCAGCACCACGGGCGAATTGGACATGGATGCCGATCAAAAACGCGACATGATGTCGTTTATCCACGATGACGGCAAGGGATTTGTCGGGATCCATGCCGCGCTGGATACCAACTACAACTGGCCTGAGTACGGCGAGATGATTGGCGGCTGGTTCGATCAGCATCCGTGGAGCACGTTCAATGCGCCAATCATCAATGAGGCTCCGGATTTTCCGGCTGTCCACCACTTTCCCAAGGAGTTTGTGAAGTTCGACGAAATCTACCAGCCCAAGGCGTGGTCGCGCGATAAGGTCAACGTGCTGCTTAGCCTGGATGCGAGTCGCCTGGACTACAATAACAACCCGCGCGTTCATCGCACCGATCACGACTTTGCGGTTGCGTGGAGCAAGATGTACGGCAAGGGGCGCGTCTTTTACTCAACGCTGGGGCATACCGAGGAGTCCTGGCAGGATCCCGACGTTCGCAAGATGTATTTCGAAGCGATTCGCTGGGCGTTGGAAATGACCGACGGCAGCACAGCATCGCATCCGAAGCCTGCACAGAGCACGACTCCGTAGGCCGTCGATGATTTAGTGGTTTGCGATCAGCATCATGCGGTCCGGCGTCACGCTGCAGACGCTGGAACCGCTGATCTTCCAGACCTGGCCGTCGTCGTAGGAAACTTCGAGCAACTCGATGGAACTAACCGCGGTGAATCCCGGGGCGTAGAGGTCGCTGGAAACGCCGTCCGGTTTTTGGACGAAAGTGATTTTCATGATCTTCACGGCGTCACCGCTCACATTCGCGCCGGAATCGGTCTGCAGCATGTGGTTTTTTCCGGTGAGGCCCCGCACTTTCACGGTCGCGGAGACGATCGGGGCGGGATGTTGGTCCACAAGTGAAAGAAAGATTCGTTGGCCAAAGGGTTGGATTATTTGCTCCTGCTGCCCCTGCCGAACCTTGAGGGTATGATCCCAGACTCCCTGAGTTGCGCGCATTCCAAGCATTCCGACGGGACAACCGTTGTCATGAGAAACCACGACCAGCTGGCTGGTGTTGATATTGCTTTGAGCTGCTAACGTCAATGAACTGAGCAGTAGAACGAATCGAACGGCGAGATGCTTCACGGCAGACTCCCCCGGGCTGTGGAACCCACGTACACCAACAAAATACCCCCGTCGACTTCTGCATGCAATGGCAGGCATCAAGGCGCCAAGCTACCATCGCCGGGGTCAAGCCGGTCATTGTGTTACCGTTTGATTACGGCGTCCCTGAGCTGGTGAAACGGCAGGAATTCGGGGGCAGCTTTACAGGCCCTGGAGAATGTCGAACCAGCCGGAATTTATAACATCCACCATGCCCCCAAGCCCGGTTCCTGTCCCAGGAACTCTTATGAGTTCCGCGCCCGAATCCGGTGGCGGGCCGGAACCAGCGGCCAGCCATCCGCCCCAGCGCATACCCCACTGGCTGGTGCGCACGGAGCTTTATCTGCGCGTTTTGTTGAGGATGTACATCGGGTTAGCCATCTGCTATGCTCCGTGGTCGCAATTGTTCTGGGATCAGAACCCGATTTTCGTGCAGTTCCCGACACTCGCAATTTATGCGGCAAACGGCGGGGTGCGCGGCGTCATCTCAGGACTAGGACTGCTGAATATCTGGATCGCTGTGCAAGACGCCATCCGGCATCGAAATGAGTAAGGCATGAGCGCGGAAGAGCAGGGAACGAAGAGCCGGGAATCGGGAATCGGGAAAGAACAGGCGCCGAAAGGCACAACGGCACCGGACACGAAAGCAGAGGTTCCGATTCCCGCCGCCACTCTGCCGCCCAACGGTGCGCCTCCGCCGCTCGCTTCCGCACCCCTGGCTTATGAAAATCCAGCCTTTCTGAATAGTCCCGATGGGCGGCTGATTCGCATCGTTGCCGAGTACATGGAGCCCCTGGCCCGCATTCGCCACGAGCATATCCAGGACACCGTGGTGTTCTTCGGGTCCGCTCGTTTTCGCGGACGGGAAGAAGCCGACCATGCCCTCGAACTCCTCGACAATACCGGTTCGCGTCATCCCGCGCCCAGTGAGGAACAGCCGGCAAGCGTGCCCGACATCGCCGCGGGCAAAGCGACGGACCTCCAACGCAAGCGCGCCGTGGCAGCGGTCGCGATGGCACGCTACTATGAAGACGCGCGCCGCCTCGCCCAGATGCTCACCCGCTGGGCGGCTAAAATTCCTTCGCGCCGTCACCGCTTTGTCGTCACCTCCGGTGGAGGTCCCGGCATTATGGAAGCCGCCAATCGAGGCGCCTACGAGGCCGGCGGCAAGACCATCGGCATGAACATCCGCCTTCCCTTTGAGCAGTCGCCCAATCCGTACATCACCCCCTCGCTCAATTTCGAGTTCCACTACTTCTTCATGCGCAAATTGTGGTTTGCGTATCTCGCCAAGGCACTGGTCGTGTTTCCGGGTGGATTCGGCACGCTCGATGAGATGTTTGAGATTCTCACCCTGGCCCAGACGCACAAGCTGGCCAAGAAAATCACGGTCGTGGTCTATGGGTCAGATTACTGGAAGAAAGTCTTCAACATCGATGCGCTAGTCGATACCGGGGCGATTTCGCCAAAGGATGTCGAGCTCTTTCAATATGCCGATACCCCTGAAGATGCGTTTGAGCTGTTACGCACCGGGTTGACGGAGAACTACCTCGTCCCCGAAGCAAGTGCCGCGGCCGAACAGTCTCCCAACGATCTAGTCGCCCCGCCGACCTTCGATGACTTTCTTGGGCCCGAGATGGCCAAAATGAGCAAGTAGGCCCCTGACCCGATTGGCAACCGTCCGGTTGCTATATCTGCAACTAACTGGTTGCCTGTCAGGGTGATAGATGCCCAAAAATGGCTCAGTAACTCCGTTGGTTCGGTGCACCAATTGAAGTGCAATTGTTCTCCTCTTAACCTGCCATTGACCGGACAGATCCGATAATGGATTGTAAGAATCCGGCGTAAGTTCGCGAAATAAGGAGGAGAAATGGCCAGTCTGACCGTTTCGTACCTGTGGCGCGACCAGAAGGCACACCAAGGGTTCCGCAGCGGCGTCTCTCTGCACAGCCATACCAACCAATCCAAAGAGACGCTGGATTTCCTCGCGAATCTAGGCAGCAGGTATGCAGCGATTCGTCCAATCCTGGCGCGCCTGGAGCGCCGTGCACAGGAGAAGTTCGGCCTTCGCGTGAATTACGCGGCGAGCTATTGGACTCCGCCGATGACTCCCAGGCTCGCGTTCGATCTTGAGAGCGGGCAGATTGAGAAGCTTGATCTGCACTCCATGGTCTCCATCACCGACCACGACAACATCAAGGCGCCCATGCTGCTGAGGACCGTTCCCAGCGCCCGCCGCATTCCAGTCTCGGTCGAGTGGAGTGTGCCCTACGGCGGAGTGCAGGACTTTCATCTCGGCGTTCACAACCTGCCGTCAGGCCGCGCCAAGCAATGGATGCGTACCCTGGCAGAATTCACCGCCAACCCAAGCGAGCCGCAACTCAAGGAAATCCTTGTTGCCTTGCATGACGAGCCCAACGTCCTCGTGGTCTTCAACCATCCCATGTGGGATCTGTTCCTGGTGGGCGAGGAGAAGCATGGATTTCTGGTCAACGAGTTTCTGCAGAAGTACGGGGCCTGGCTGCATGCGCTCGAACTGAATGGGTTGCGCAACTGGGAGGAGAATCGCGCCGTCCACCGTCTTGCACAGCAGTGGAACATGCTGGCCATCAGCGGCGGCGATCGCCACGGCGTCGAACCCAATGCAAACATCAACTTGACCAACGCGATAAGCTTCACGGAGTTCGTACACGAGATTCGTCGCGATCGCCGCAGCAACGTGCTCTTCATGCCACAGTATGCACAACCGTGGAAACATCGCCTGCTGCAATCCACGCTCGACGCCATCCGCGACTACCCCGACTTTCCGCAGGGCTCGCGCAGGTGGGATGAACGCGCGTATCACCCCGACACGAACGGAGTCGTGCGGCCGCTCAGCGAGATCTGGCCGAAGGGCCGTGCGCCATTTTCAATCTACTGGGCCATCAGGGCCGTGCAGATGCTGGGTAACGGACCAGTATCGGGCGGTCTGCGCATTGCATGGAGCGACGAGAGTCAGCGGCGGCTCGCTCTGGGCGAGCAGGAGGGCTGAAGCTGAGCGGCATCCATGAATGAACGACCGCTGCGAGTTGCCTATCTTCCCGACTCATTCCACGAGATAAACGGGGTAGCACATACCAGCCGCCATTTTGAAGCTTTTGCGCGTCAACGCGACCTTCCCTTTCTTTGCGTGCGCGCGGGCCAGCGAGGGCGGGCCCTCGAAGAATCCGGCAATGTCTGGACCCTGGAACTCCCGCGAGTTTCGTTCTCGATCCCACTCGAAAAAGATCTGAGTTTCGATCCAACGTATCTGCGCCATCTGCCGGTGATCGATGAAGCCCTCGAACGGTTCAATCCCGATCTCATCCACATCACCGGGCCGAGCGAAATCGGAATGCTCGGCGTAGCCATTGCACGCCATTACAATGTGCCCCTGGCCGCGAGCTGGCACACCAATGTGCACGAGTATTTGGCGCGACGAACCGATCGGTTCCTGCGGCTATTACCCAAGGCCCGTTCCGCAGCAGCAGGCCAGACCATCGAAGAACTAACCCTGGCCGTTGCGACCAGCTTTTACTCCAACGCGGACCTGCTTTTCGCGCCGAATCCGGATCTTTGCCGAACTCTGGAGCACGCGACCGAACGCCCCTGCCAGCTGATGCCGCGCGGCGTGGATTCTGCCCTGTTTCATCCACAAAAACGGAGCAGGAATGGCCACGATCGCGATTTCGTTCTTGGCTACGTGGGTCGGCTCTCGGTGGAGAAAAATGTGGCGCAACTGGCGCAGGTGCAGTGCGAGTTGGAGAAGGCCGGCCGTCACAGCTTCCGATTTCTGATTGTCGGCCATGGGGCCCGGGAACCATGGCTGCGCGAACGGCTGGCGCGGGCCGAGTTTACCGGCGTGCTGAAGGGCGAAGCGCTCGCGACGGCTTACGCCAACATGGACGTCTTTGTCTTTCCATCCCACACCGACACCTTTGGCAATGTGGTTCTCGAGGCACTCGCGAGCGGTGTTCCCGCCGTGGTGACACCCGATGGCGGTCCCTGCAGCATCATTCGCGACGGCGTTACGGGACGGATTGCGACGGATACGGAATTTTCTTCCGCAATTGCCGAAATCCTGAACAACGCAAAATTGCACGACGAAATGCGTCACGCCGCACGAAATTATGCGCTCACAGCGAGTTGGGATTCCGTCTTCGAAGGCGTGTATGCGGGATACGAGTCTATCTGCGCCAGACCGCGGATTGCTTAGTTTGACCCAGACTGCCTGAAGGAATCTGATTGCCTTTCCTGCAGGGACAATCGCTTTCTACCTGGGATTCCTAACCAACCGCTGGTGTGAGAATCGGCTCTCAATAAATGGGTAAAACCCGCCGAGGAGAGCGAATGAGATCGCTGGTCATCGTGATGATCGAGGAAGAGCAGCCGGAAGGGCTTTCGGCGCGAAAGCTCGTGGTCGAGACGGTCAAACACAATGTATTAACCGCTTACAACGCCAAGGATGGCGTCGATTTGCTTAAGCGGTTTCCCAATGTCGATGCCATCCTGGTGCATTCGGGTCAGCTCGAGAAGAAACCTGGTCTTCTTGCCGAAGTGAAGGCACTTTGCCCGGGCAAGCCAATTATCCTTGCAAGTCCGTTTGCAGAAGACTCCAGGCCCGAGGCCAATTTCGTCGTGGACAGCCATAAGCCGCAGGCGCTGCTCAAGATTCTGGGCGAAGATTTGCACGGCTCACTAACTGCCTGAACTCTCAGTGATTGAGTAGTGCTCCGCTTGGCAGATCCAAGGCAAACGGTGTCTCTTTGTCGGTCATCATATTCCAACCCAGACCGCGCAGCACCGCGCCCTCAATACCGGTAACGGTCACGCCTTCATCTGAAAGCTTGACCGTCTCCCATGCCTCGCCTTGCGCACCCCAAGCGAAGATCGAACGATGCCCGACAAAGAGAAGCAGGCCTTGATTCACGATTGGATGGACCTGAAGCACCGGCCGGTAGGAGAGCATGGTGAAGTGCTCCGGCGCGGCGGTATCGATGATGTAGGCATATCCGCCGGAAACTGCGCACAACTCGCGTGGATTCGGCGCAGACCAGATCCCTGTCGGAACCACCGGATCGCGAAATCCCAGCGCGCATGTCGCGAGAAAGGGGGTAGAGCCGGGTTCATCGGTTCGCACCAGCACTTCAAGAGCGCCGCGCTCGATCTCGTCCACTTCGCGTGGATAGATGAAATGCCGCGCCGGCAAAATCACTGGACGTGCCGGAAGGATCTCCACCTTCCATGTGTGAGGAAATGTGAGTTCGAACGTCGGAGCGCTCATTCCGCCGCTCCGAAATCGTCAAGTAGGCAATCCCCGTCGCGCGAACGCATAACAATAGCCAGGCCCGTGTCTCCAATCCAGAAGATGGTGTTTACAGCAGCTCAAATTCCGATAAATGCGTCGAGTCGCTGGCGCACATCGGGGACGCCGAGATTCAATGCTGCTCCCTGCTCGATCAGCGGAATGAGCTTGTCGAGCTCCGGCCCGGAGTGCGTGCCCGTCAGCGCGATGCGTATGGGGTGGTAGAGCTCATCGCCGTCGACCCCTGTTGCTGTTTTCACTTCGTTTATCCAGTTGGAGAAATCCGAGGCCGAAACGGGGCCAACGTGCGAACGAACGTGGTTTGCGAGCTCGTTCAGCACGGTTTGCGACGATTTCGCTTCGAGGATGGCAGCATTCTCCTGAACGGCTCGCGCGAGATTCGGGTCCATGTGAAAGATGAAGGCAGCCTTTGCCGGGATCTCGTCAAGATGACTGATCGATGGAACAAACAGAGCGATTACGTGGAAGAACCAAACAAGCACATCGTTGGGGGCTTCGTCCTTCTCCGGCAGCAAACCGCCGAAGTAGTCCCAGCAGAGCGAGGCGAGACGCGCGGGCGGCGCCAGTTTCATGTAGTGCCGGTTCAGCGCGTTCAACTTTTCATAGTCGAAGATAGCTGGGCTGGGCGAGATCCGCTCCAGTGAAAATTCTTTCAGGAGCTGATCGGGATTGAAGGTTTCGGTCTTGCCGTCTTCCGCGCCCCATCCAAGGAGCGCCAGGTAATTCACCAAAGCCTCGGGCAGGATTCCCATTTCGCGAAAGCCCGACATCGAAGTGGCTCCATGACGCTTTGACAACCGCTCGCGATCCGGGCCGAGAATTGTGGGGAGATGCGCAAACTCCGGCACCTTCCAACCGAAGGCCTCATAGATCGCCACTTGTTTGGGGGTGTTCGCGATGTGATCGTCGCCGCGAATCACGTGAGTGATTCCCATGAGTGCGTCGTCAATGGTTACCACGTAGTTGTAAACGGGAATACCGGGGCTCATTCCGGCGGTGCCGCCCTGCGCCGAGCGGACCAGGACGGGATCACCCACAGTCTCGGGGGCAAACTCGAGGTTGCCGCGCACGATGTCGTGGAAGCGTATGGGGTGATCCGGCATCTTTAGCCGCACCGCGTAGCCCTTGCCCCTCAGCAGGCTTTCCCTTGTTTCCTGCTTGTTGAGATTGCGGCATTTCCCGCTGTAGATGTGCGGCCGATTTGCCGCGATCGCCTGCTTGCGCTCCTCTTCGAGTTCTTCTGGCGAGCAAAAGCAGCGGTAGGCCTTGCCTTCCGCGAGAAGCTGCGCCGTGTGCGTGGAATAGATATCGAAGCGTTTCGATTGGCGATACGGTCCGAATTCGCCTTTCTCACCCTGGTCTTTCTCGTTGGGACCCTCATCCCAGGTCAGGCCGAGCCACACCAGCTCTTCGAAAAGCTGTTTTTCGTAGCTCGACTTCGAGCGTTCGAGGTCCGTGTCCTCGATGCGGACGATCAACTTGCCCCCTGTTTTCTTGGCATAGAGCCAATTGAACAGGGCCGTCCGCGCGTTGCCGACAGCTAAAAGGCCGGTCGGGGAAGGCGCAAAGCGCACGCGTATGTTTCCGCTCTCCATATCACCTTCGATCATAATCTGCGATTTCACGGAAAGTTAGTGATTATAAAGACTCCTGCCCGCACACGCGTTATGAAAAATGCTCCCATCCACCACGGCGCAACGGGTGACGGCCCGAATCGTCGATCAAAATGATTCGAGGCTGCCCAGTGCGCCTCTTGACGATTTTCCCAATCCTGGAGACGGAAACACCGGCAATGGCGCGAGGAATCGTCGTGTCGGGCTGAGCTGTGAAGAGCAGTTCGTAGTCTTCGCCGCCGTGCAATGCGTGGTGCAGCGTTGCGCCGGCATAAACAGGCACAGCCTTTGCATCAATCTCCGCAGACACTGCGGATTCCGCGCACAGGTGATCGAGGTCTGTCGAGAGGCCATCGCTCAGATCGATTGCTGACGTAGCTGCCTGCCGACGGCGCAACCAGAGCCCCTGGGCGATCCGCGGCTGCGGCCACAAATGCGGCGTGAGAACATCTTTTCTTTCTTCCGAGTTCCGCGCAGGCGAAAGCGTCTGGCTTGAGAGTTTTCGCAGGAGTTCCAGGCCTGCCGCCGATCCGCCAAGCGCGCCTGTTACGAACACGACATCCCCGGGCCGCGCGCCAGAACGCAGCAGGGCCTTCCCGTGCGGCACGGCTCCCAGCAGCACGATGTCTGCCATAACCAGCTGAGATTCTGCCAGGTCTCCTCCGGCAAGCGGCGTCTGGAATTGGTCGGCAAGCGCCATGAACCCATTCAAAAAGCGGTCAACCCAGGCGTGGCGATTTCCCCGCGCGATGGCCAGCTGTCTCGGCAAACCCAGGGAAAGGAAGGCCGCTATCGGTCCGGCTCCCATGGCGGCGATATCGCTGAGTCCGCGAGCGAGGGTGCGATGGGCCACAGATTCAGGGGGGTGCCACTCAAGGCGAAAATGCCTTCCAGCGATTGATAAATCAGTGGTTACAGCCAATTCTTCGCCCGGTTTCAGGCGCAAAATCGCGCAGTCGTCGCCGATTCCCTGGCGCAATCTGCTATTCGCCGAACGGGCTGCCCGCAGGCGAATGCGGTGCAGCAGGGCAAGTTCGCCCTGGCCGCTATTCGGGATCAACTCGGTCCGCCTGCCGCGCATCTTATTGAGGATAGGGCAAGCCGCTGAAATGTGCGGATTAGATCATTACTTAAGGCCAGTTTGGAGCAGGACCTAAATCGAATTTCAAGCCACTTTTTGCGCCTCAATTTATTGACCTCGCGAGGGAGCGGCTGCTAGCCTTTAATGACGTTCAACGATAAGCGCTCATTCAAGAGCGTGCGAAATAATGGCAGGGCTTCCCCTGGCACCTGCTTTTGCTGGTACTTACTGGGCACGCGGCAAGTAGCACCTTGCAATTTGTTGATGTGAAAGCAGGACCAATGCTGCGAAAACGGTATTACATACTTTTTGTTGCCAGAGATGAGGACGGTCGGGTAAGGAAGATTCCGCTTCCTCTGCAATACGTGTACGGATTTGTCGCTGCCGCATTAGTGGGTGCGTTCACCATCGTCGGCCTGGCCGGCTCCTACACACGCATGCTGCTCAAGACCGAGCGCTTCAACCAGGTCAGACAAGACAACCAGAATCTGCGCAAGGACTACAAGCAATTGGCGCAGGTGGCACACGATCGCGATGTGCAGGTGGCATCCCTTGGAGCACTGGCCAGCGAAGTGACAGCGCTTTATGGACTGCGCCAGCACAAGGTGATTCCCGCGAAGGCATCGGCTGCCGTCGCTGCGGCATCTCCCACGCCAACATCTCTTGCGGTCAAGGACGACGTGAGTGCGCAGGACGTGAAGATGACCTTCGAGCAGTTCAACGCGCTTCGCGACCAGGCAATGTCGGGCCAGATGACGCGTGCTCTTGAAGGCGGTCTTGCACCAGGCTTCACAGGCGACTGGACGCAGTTTGCCGATGCTCCCTCGATCTGGCCTGTCGAAGGCCGGGTGGGATCGAGCTTCGGCCAGCGTGAAGACCCCATCAACGGGGAAGGCGCATTCCATCCCGGCATCGATATCGAAGCGCCGTATGGAACACCGGTGCGCGCTGCCGGCGACGGCGAAGTGGCCGATGCGAACATGGGCGCCGGATATGGCCGCGAGGTAGTGCTCGACCACGGCCACGATCTCATTACCCTCTACGCACATCTCTCGGCAATTGCGGTTGTGCCGGGCCAACATGTCATGCGCGGACAAGTGATCGGATACGTTGGCCAGTCAGGCCGCGCCACCGGTCCGCACCTGCACTACGAAGTGCGCATTCACAAGGTTCCGGTCAATCCGCATAAGTACCTGCGCACCACATACGAGCAGGCCTCCTCCAACGACACTTCACCAAACGTCGCAAGCAAATAGACAAATCGACACAGGACATGAGAGCGGTTCCCGATGGGAGCCGCTCTTCACGTTTGCAAGCTCGACGATTCAGCGAATCAGGCCGGCGGATTCACGCGGCAACCATCCAGCTTGAAGTCGAATGTGCCGGTGCCCACGACTTCCACATTCAGCCTCGACGGAATCGGGAAGTCTCCCAGGGTCTGGTAGTAGATCTCCACGTCCATCTCCTGGACATCGGTGGCAGAGATTTTTGCCGGCCCGATATGAGCGACAAAGCGGCTCACCAGAAGTCCGTTATCGGTGGAATCGTACGAGGGCGTGAGATCAATCATTTTCCCGCCCGTGACAACTCTGAACCGCTGCAGAATAAGTTCGTTCGAAAAGACTTCCATGACGAGCGCGTCGGGTTGCTTTAAGAGCAGGGTCAGACCTGATGGGGAATGGCGAATGTCGATGCCCGTGGCATTCGGCGGCACGGTAGAGCCGTCGACGAACGGTGTCCAGAATTGCAGGAAGCCCATCAGCGTCTCCTCAATAGCCTTGTGCATCTGGTCGAGCGTCTCGGCGGAGGCTGGGTCCAGCGGCTTGCCGGTATTCGAAGGTGGAACCCAATCGAGCGTCGAGCGGCCATTCATCCGCGCGTGAAGGCGGATCGCCACACGCTTGAGCAGCAGCGCGCCTTCGCTGCCCTCGGTCACGGTACTGCGGGATTCCGAGCTTTGAATCAATTTCAGCCAGTCAGGATGAACGGTGCAGTCGAATCCGGTGAGGGCCGCCGATTTGGTGGAGTAGTAGAGCTTGGCCGCACGCGCCAGCAGAGCGTCATCGTCATTGCCGCGAGAGGCATTGTCGCTTTGGGAGGATGAAGCAGATGCGGTGTCTGGTTGCTGCGCCGACGCCGAAACGCATGCAACAAGAATCGGCATAAGAACGGCGGTGCGAAGGAACTGTCGCATGAAGGGGTCTCCACGTGCAAGATTTCAGCAATTGTGCACGCTTGCGTTACGACGCGCAAGCAAGAGCCAGACATAGTATCGTTACCTGTTGGATTTCAAAACAGTCGCCAGGGAGATGAATGTGCCGTTGCGTTCTCGTTTGCTGTTTGCCTTGTTTTTTGTTGCGTCAGCATGTGTTCCGTCGTTTGCACAGGACCGCGCTGCGGAATTGAAGATCGCCTTTGCTCGCGCGCAACATTTGCGTCACGGGATCAATGCTTCGGAGTGGTTCGCGCAAACGAGCAACTACTCTGCTCAACAAACCAACAGTTACACCGATGATGGCGACATCGCACTCATGGCGCAACTCGGCTTCGACAACGTCCGCCTCAGCATTGATGCTGCCCCGCTCACGCGAAGCTTCTTCGAAAAGGACGATTCGAACTTCATGGGCCGCCTCGATCACGCCGTTGATCAGATGCTCGCCAAAGGCATGGCCGTGGAGATCGACATCCACCCCGAGAGCGATTACAAGAGGCGCGTAAGCACCACCGGCGAGGGCGTCGACCGCTTCGTAATGCTGTGGCGCAAGCTCGCGGCGCACTATGCCGATCGCAATTCCGACCTGATTTTTTACGAGATCATGAATGAACCCGAAGAGCACGATCCGTATCGCTGGGCCGGAGTGCAGGCGCGTGCGGCGGCGGCTATTCGCGAAGTTGCGCCGAAGAACACGATCATCGCTACGGGGCCGAACTGGTCATCGATTGCAGATTTGCTGACGCAGCATCCGCTGGCTGACGGCAACGTGATCTATAACTTTCATTTCTACGAGCCGCACGAGTTCACTCACCAGGGCGCAAGCTGGGGCGGAACATGGTGGATCTATACGCATGACATTCCCTATCCCGCGAGCGAAGACAGCATGGCGAAGTCGCTTGCAGAGGTTCCTGATGCTGCGAACCGCTATGCGCTCGAGCACTACTGGCTCGACCACTGGGACGCGCATCGCATCCGCCTGCAGATCGACGCGGCTGCCGCATGGGGCAAGGAGAACAACGTTCCGCTGATCTGCAATGAATTCGGCGCGTATCGGCGTGTCACCGATCCCGCGTCGCGCATGAACTGGATTCGCGATGTTCGCACCGCGCTGGAAGCTGACGGCATTGGCTGGACCATGTGGGACTATCGCGGCGGCTTCGGGGTGGTGTGGAAGGAGAACGGCCAGCCAGCGAAGGTCGATCCGGCGGTGGTGGAGGCGCTAGGTTTGAAAAAGTAGCGGGGTCGCGTGCGCTTCGCGCAGAGGCGAGTCAGCGAGTCAGCGGTTTGCTCGCACGTACATTTTCCGGTGACGAATTCCGATTCTGCTGGTCTATGGGGATATCGGAGTTTCAACAAACGTCAGACGATCGACGCGGCTGAGAATTATGGCTGCGCGGAAGGAGACGTATGACACAGCCGGATTCGGCGAGCAAGCAGGGGCGCGAGCCCGGAGCATTTCTGCCAACTACGTTCGAAGAACAGCCGATCTGGGCTGAACTTATCGAAAGCTTTCGCGACCGATTCTTCCCACCGAAGCTTCCGCCGCTGGAATTGACCTCGAGACCGATTCCAGTACCAGACCGCATGGCTGCGAACACCAACCCGTGGGCCGTAGGCACGGCGACGCTGGTGAATGGCGGCATCCTGGCGGTTGTTCTGCTGATGAGCGTGCGAGCGGTGATTCAGCCTGCACCGACCACAGGGCCAAACTCCAAGTTTCATCTCGACGATTTTCCGCTGTTCGCGCCCTCGAAAGCAGACTCAGCACATGGCGGTGGAGGCGGAGGTACTGACGACAACATCGACGCGAACAAGGGCCGGCTGCCGAAGCTCGATATGAATTCACTGGTGAAACTGCAGGTGCCGACGCTCGATCATCCGAAGCTGGCTGTGGACAACAGCATCGCCGTGCCTCCCGAGATCAAGCTTCCCGATAATCCCGCGCTGCCGATGATCGGAGTGCATAGCTCAGCCAACGTCAACGTGATTTCCGGCGGCCAGGGCAGCCATAACGGCATCGGCATTGGGATGAATGGCGGGGATGGCCCGGGCGATGGTCCGGGGTGGGGGCCGGGTCGCAAAGGCGGCGCGGGGGATGGAGTTTACTCACCGGGCGTGGGCGGCGTTTCGCAGCCGATTCCGATTTTCACGCCCGAGGCAGAATTCTCGGACGAGGCACGGCGGCAGAAGTACCAGGGCGTCTGCATGATTTCGGTGATTATTGACGCGCAGGGAAATCCACAGAATCCGCGCGTTGTACGTGCGCTGGGGATGGGGCTGGACGAGAAGGCGCTGGAGGCGGTGTTGAAGTACCGGTTCAAGCCCGCGAAGAAAGATGGGAAGCCAGTAGCCGTGCGGATTTCCGTGATGGTTAACTTCCGGTTGTTCTAGTTGGTTGCTTTCTGGATGGTTTTGAGAAATGCAACTGATTGGTTGCGCGTTGGAACGACAACCGCCGATCCCTTCGACAAGATGACTGCTGTTGGGGTCGTGCTTTCCCCGTGCACAAGAACAAAGACGTACCATGGATGGGACTCAGGGGTCATGCTGACCGATGCATCCCTAACAGCAGATCCTTCACTACGCTTACCCCACGGACGATCCTCGTCCGCGTGGCCCCAAACCGCTACGTTCAGGATGACAGTGGACTATGGGCTTGCTTTCCCGGCACCCCGGATTTGCGGTGATCGAAGAGGTGAGTTACTTGCCGGTGTAGATGACGTGCCAGATGGATCTTGAGCCGTCGTCGGAGATGAAGAGGGAACCGTCACTGGCTTCGGCTACGCCTACAGGGCGGCCCCACACCTGACCATCGCCCTCAGTGAAGCCGGTGAGGAAGTCTTCATATTCCCCTGTGGCGTGACCATTCTTCATGGGCAGTCGTATGACTTCATAGCCGGAACGCTGGGCGCGGTTCCATGAGCCGTGTTCGCAGGCGAATCCGTCGCCTTTGAATTCGGCAGGGAATTGCGAACCACCGTAGAACATCATTTCGAGCGAAGCGAAATGCGGGTTCACGATGATGTCGGGGGTGATGACCCTGGACTGCAGTTCGGGGTGTTTGCCAACGTGGCGCGGATCCTGGTGTCCGCCCATGTACCACCACGGCCAGCCGTAGAAGCCGCCTTCCTGCACGTGGGTCACGTAATCGGGGACGAGATTGTTGCCAAGCCCGTCGCGCTCATTGGTCGAGCACCATAGTTCGCCGGTGATGGGGTTGATGGCTTCGCCAACACAGTTGCGGATTCCCCAGGCGTAGACCTTGACGAATTTGCCCTCGGGGTTGAACTGAAGGACGTCGGCGCGGTGGTACTCCTCGGGGTGTGTGTCGCTGTCGTCAACGTTGGAGTGTGAGCCGACAGAGGCGAAGAGTTTGCTGCCATCTTTCGAAAATATGAGGTCACGGGTCCAGTGGCCGCCGCCGCGCAGGCGTCCGCCGCCGGGCAGCTCGGCCAGATCTTCCGCGGCTCCGCGCGCCTTGAGATCGCCATTTTCATAAGGGAAGCGGACGATGCCGTCGGTGTCGCCGATGTAGACGTACTTGGGATTGAGGCCGGAAGGATAGAACGCGATGCCAAAGGGCTGATGGAGGCCGTCGGCGAAAACGGAAGTCTGCTGCGGCTTGCCGTCCGGGCTGACGCCGCGAAAGACCCTGATTTTTCCTGTTTGGCTCTCGGCCAGGAACAAGTCGCCGTTGGGCGCGACGCGCAGGAGGCGAGGATTGTCGAGACCGGTGGCGTACAGTTCGACCTTGAAGCCTTTGGGAGCGATTGGCCACGCGTTGGCGGGGCGTGGAATCATGCTGGGCCCGTTGTCGACGGACTGGTCGGGAGCGGGCGAGGGCAGGTCGCCGACGGTGACGTGGCGGCGGATGCCGGGGGCCTCGTGGGCGGCGTCAGTAAATGCAGATTTGCCGGTGAGGACGGTTCCCGATGAAAACTGTGGGGTTGTGGAGGATTTCTTAGCGAATACTACAGCCATTGTTAACAGGCAGAAGATGGAGCAAATCAGAGCTTGCGTTCTGAGAAAGCGAATCATGATACCTCGCTGGAGTTTTGGAGTGCAGATGCGAACAATTGCCTAGTGAAGCAGATGCGGGAGATGCGGTGCAGGAGTCGAGAAAAATCAAGTGGGGGGGAAAATGCAGAAGGCCGCCGATTTCAGCTCCACCCCCAACCCAGGAAGAGGGAACTCATCGACGGCCCTGGCAACACAGCACTCTTGCGCGACGCAGCATGGAGAAGCACGTCACTTACTGTGATGCGCCTCCCGGAGGAGGGGTTGCCGGGGTTGCCAAAGAATTCCCGCTTTTCGTAATTTGACTGAAAAATGCCGGGGACAGGTTGGCGGTAGCGATGACCCGATTGCGTTTCTGCGTGATTTCCGCGGTTTTCAACAGCTCGCGGAGGGCGTTGTTGGCGGAATTGTCGGCGAGTTGGGTGGTGACACTGCGAGCCAGGGTCACGATGGTGGCGAGGGAGGCGGCCTGGCTGGCGGCTTTGTCCTCATCGGGGGCGATATCTTCCACGCGGAGATGCGCGGAGTTGGCGAGGGGCAGGCCGGGCGTGATGCTGGCGATGATGGTGGAGTCGGCCTGAAGCGGCAGGGAGAGGCCAAGCACCTTGATGGATCCACTCTCAGAGAAGGGCAGGCCAATCTGGCCGACTCCCCAGGCGACGGAGAGCAGCGGAACATCGTGGAAGTGGCGAGAGAGCAGTGTGGATCCGGCGAAAGGCAGCGCCGCAGTGCGGTGGCGGTCGACGATGGAGTGGATCTGCTCGGCGGTTGGAGTATTGGACACGGCGATCATGTCGTAGCCGATCTGGACGACGCGGACGGTGCGATTTTCAGAGGGAACGCTGTAGATGGTGTGCCCGGCGTAGACTTCGCGGCTGGCGGCGTTAGCTTCAAGCCAGGTGTTCAGGCGCTTTCCGGTCAGCTTGCCGGTAAGCACCATGGAATAGGCGACCGGACCATTGGGTCCATTGGGGTCGGGCATGCGGTGCAGGGCGACGGCGGCAGAATCGAGGTCGCGTTCCCAGTCGATGCCGGTGGCGTCGACAAACTGCTGGTATTCGGGGACGCGCCGGGGTGGCTTCAAATCCTTGTGGAGGAATGCGCGGACTGGCTTGAGGTTGAAGTAGAGGATACCGTCAGACTCGGGCAGCAGGCGGGCGGCTTCAGGAGGCGCCTTGGAGCGCAGAAAAACCGCAACAGCCAGCAATAACACCACTCCGGCGACGACCAACAGCGTTCTGCGCGTGCGCTTGTGCATGAACAAGGGGATCCCAGAATCGGTCTCCCCTTACAGGATATCGGACCGGGGCGCGAACCACCGCAGATCAGGTGTTATCCGGCTCGGATATGGAGAAGGCTCTAGTGTGTGACAGCGAAGCTGTAGATCTTGCTGGCAGTCGGAATGCTGCTGCCCACAGCGGCGTCTGAGGGGGGCAGGAAGCCGTATTCGCCCCTGTCCATGTCTTCGCTGAACTCGATGAGATAGACGCGGGGCGCGATTTTTTTTGAGGTGAAGTCCACCACATCGCGCAGGGCACCGCCGGCATCGTGCACGATTCCGCCGTTTGCGGCGCGAAACTCACGGCTGTCGGCGTTTTCGTGCAAACGCAGAAGCTGGTACTCGCCCGGCACGCGGCCCTCGGGAACATAAAGAATGAAGGAGGCCGGCACCTTGAGAGAAAGCGAACTGCGGTTGCCGCCGACGATGCCCATCATGTCACCCTTCAGGACGCCAGCGCTGGCGTAATGCTTGAGTGCGCCGCCAGCCTTGAAGTTGACGACCTCGGCGGGGACCTCCTGCCAGGTGTTGCCTTTTTTGTCGAGATAGTAGACGCCGATGCTGTCAATGCCCACCGGCGGTGTGGCAGGTGCGAGGGGGGCTGCGTTGGATGCGCTTCCGGCAGGGGCCTGGTTCCCAGGTGCAGACGCGGCCGCCGGGTTGGACGCCGAAGCGCCGGAGGCTTTCAAAACTACGGCGGCGACTTCCTTGTCAGTGGCTCCCGCTCTTTTCAGCGCGATCAACCCATTCGCGGATGTGTCGTATTTTCCGGGAGACGAGTTGATGGTGGTGACGATGAGATCTTCAGAGAGGCCGGCCTTGACAAGCTTGATGACAGACAGGTTGCTCAGTGGCTCCTGGGCGAAGAGAACCGGGCACAACAGCAGAATTGCGAAAGTCAAAATTCCGTTACGCATAAAGCCACACCTCGTCGTGAACCGACGCAGATCATTTGTGGGGACAACCGAATGATCCCGCGGCGGGGTGGCCGCAAGCAAGGGGATTCAGGCGGGTAACGTGACGATCGGTGTATGCCGGGAAACAGCGGCGCAGCCGGGGCTGCGCGCTGCGGAAGCGTCAACTTCGAAATCCAAAGAGTTGTTATTGGATTTCGGTGATGCAAGCCTGGCACTAATTCTTGACAGTCATTGCTTCCGAATCGACCGCCTTCTTTCCCGTGACGCCCTCGAGGCCGGCCAGTAAGCCGCGGTAGTCGTTCTTATCGGCTTGGAATGCGAACCCACCTTTTTTGCCGGCGTCGTCCCACGTGAGGCCGATAAAGTGCTTTTTCGATTTGGTTAAGGCCAGCAATGCTCCAATGCCGAACGAGACCACGGCGACGCCAATGGCCGCGCCAACCCGGCGATGAACGTCCTGTCCATAGCTGATCTCAGTTATAGCGGCAGCCGGTATGACCGCGATTTCGGTATTGCTTTTCATAATTCTCACGTTGGTGCCGTCGATATAGAGCTTCATCTCGGTTCCGGCCTTGAGGTCTTGAATTGATCCCCCGTCGTAACCAATCTTGTAGCCGTTATCGCCGGCAATGGCGCTCAGCGGAAAAATGAGACACATAAGTATTGCGAAGAATTTCCTCATTGGTTCTCTCCCGGCGAGGAATATAGCACCTGAAAGAAAATCTGCCGGTGATGTATAGATCAATTGGATTGCAACTTTTGGTGCATGCTCTCAATCGGCTCAGAGGGACGCGATCGCGAAGTCTACCGGCGATCACAAGGAGTGCGCTAACTGCGGGAGTGTGGCCTGAGAAGGCGCCGGCAGGATCTGATTCGGTGCTGAAGCAGGAGCAAAACGCCCCTCGCATGCTGATTGCGAGGGGCGTTTCCACCTAGCCCGAATTACTCTGGGTTCGAATTACTGCGTAACCGTCTTCACCTTGTCGCCGATCTTGAAATCGGAACCCGATACAGCTGCGCAGACTGCGGAGAGATCGTCGACATCGGTAGCTTTCAACACGCCGACCGAGGTTGATAAGCGTCGAATGACTGCGCCGGTGGTTGGATCCTTGATCTCCTTGGTCACGCGGACCACGTCGAACTGGTCTCCCACCTTGATACCAGCTTTGCCGCCCACATTCAGGATGATCTGGCCGCCTTCAACGGCCGCCACCGTGCCTTCGACTGTGATGGTGCGAACCCCGACCTTCGACGAGTCAGCATCGAGGTTGACGGCCAGTTGATCGACCGCCTGCTTGGTAGCTTCGCCAATAATGGTCTGCTGGAAATCGCTGGAGCCGAAATCGGCATTTCCGCCTCCAAATCCGCCCCAGTTGCCGCCGCCGCCCAGCATCGAGGTGCTGGAGCGAGACGACTGGCCCTTCCCGTCCGCGACGCCGAGGATCTCGCCCGTATCCACATCGATAATGCGGGCAGTGATGGCCACATTGGCCTTTGAGTTGGAGTGGCCGACTCCACCGAGGCCAATTCCATGCCAGTTGCCGCCGCCGCCGCCGAGATTGGTCTTCTTGGTTTCGTTGCCAAACTCGGTGATGCTGCCCACGATAATGGCGTCGACTCCCAGCAATTTGCCGAGCTTGGCGGCGCTGGTGGGATCGGCGCGGTTGGAGTTGGAGAAGTTCTGTTCGGTCATAATCTTATCCAGCGCCTTGCGCTCGATGACCGAAAATGAGCCGTCCTTCACCAGGCCGGTTACCAGCAGGTCGACGATGCCCTTGCCGACATCCACGTTGGTGCCGAATATCGCTGAGGAAGCGGTCTGTACGGTGCCGTAATCAAAATCCATAACTGCGATTCGGGGCCGGCGCTTGGCGGCGGTTTGTGCATGTGCGGGTTCGATCGCGGCTCCGACAAAGAGGACCGCTGCGGCGACTAACGCCGTGACAATACGGTGGGTTTTCATTTGGTTTCCTTAATTTGAATGGGACCCGCTAGCAGGTTCCCGCTGGCTGATTGTGTTGTCAAGTCAATTCGCGTTTCACTTCCTGAGGTTTACGGCATTTCCGGCTTGGATTTTGCGGTCCCAGGAGGATTCGGGTGCTGATTTTGAGCGCCTGGTGAGTTGGAATTACTGCGGAACCGTTTTCCCCTCGTCGCCGAGCTTGAAACCGGAACCCGATAGAAGCGCGCAGAGATCGCAGAGCCGATCAGCCTTTCGGTCTGGCCACCAGCGCGGTGTTCCCCACTGTGGTTGCTATTCGATTACGCTAACCGAGTAGACTTTGCCGCCGCTGGCCATGTTTGAGCTGCTATAGGAACCGGGCGGAATCAGTGCGTATTCGCCTTTGCCGGCACTTGAATCGAGCGTGACTTGGTACAGCCGTGGCGCGATTTTTTCAGGTTTGAATTCGACCAGATCGCGCTTTGCACCGCCGGACTGGTGGACGACCCCTCCTGTGACCGACCGGAACTCGCGCGAGTCGCTATTCTCGCGGAGTCGCACCAACTGGTATTCGGTGATCGCGATGCCTTCTGATACGTAGACCGCGAAAACCACCGGAAAAGTCACGATGGTTTTTGCGTGCGGGCCTTCAATATGACCGTTGACATCGCCCTTCACGATTCCATCGGTCATGAACTTCTTCATGACCCCGCCGGTCTTGAAATTTACCACTTCCGGCAACAATGCCACCCAGTTGCCGAACTTGTCTTTGAAGTAGACGCCGACCTCGTCGATGCCTTTTGGAAGGGCCGATGTGGCCGATGCGGCGGCGGGGGGCGCAGTCGTTGCGCCCGAAGCTTTGGTGAGTATTGCCGCCATGACCTTGTCGCCCGCGCCAGCGGCTTTGAGCGCGATCAGCGCATCGGCGGACGTGTCAAACGTGCCAGGAGAGGAGCTGATTGCGGAAGCGATTACATCATCAGAGAGACCAGCTTTGATCATCTTGATGACTCCATCGTTATTCAATGTCTGCTGAGCAGCAAGCATTGATGAGGCCGCAAGAAGCACAACACCGAGAAAATGCTTCAGCATATGTCCGTACCTCTCAAACGAATTGAATGGACCACATGATGAACCCGACGGAGGTGCGACGCAAGCGATTTTTAATCTGAAAAGTGGCAAGAAATTGCCTCTCTTTTTGTGGATTCTCAGGCCTCAAATTGCGGGGTCGCAACGAGATGAAAAGGCGGCTCGAAGGGGCTCTTTTGCGAGTTTGCTCCGCCCCTGCTGGTGTGCTAACCTTAAACACTGTGCCGTGTTATGCGCGGAGCCGGAGTGTGCCCGCGGATTTCAGGTATTCCCGGCAATGTTTTGCGGTGGTCGGGCTGGCGTAGCTCAGCTGGTAGAGCATCTGATTTGTAATCAGAGGGTCGGGGGTTCAAATCCCTTCGCCAGCTCCACTTAGAAACATTACGGGGGGTACTGGGCGGCAGCAAGTTTCAGGGACCGGCGACATGGATTGAAGCGCCGGTCTGTCCTCTGCGGTGATCCCACTGAGGTGCATGCTCCGACAAGCCGGGGGCTCTCCGGTTAGGCGGGTGATGTGCGGAAGCGGGTTGAGCAGCGGTTGAAGTTTTCTGGGGGAATGGTCTCCCATCCAAAATGCAAAAAGCGCGTCTTGGATGGGGCATCGTAATACCGGATGGAATGTGGGGCCGCAAAAAACAGGTCTATCGTTTTTTGGGGCGTTTGGGCACAGGTGGCCGAGCGGTTAATGGCAGCAGACTGTAAATCTGCCACTCATTCGAGTTACGGAGGTTCGAATCCTCCCCTGTGCACCATAAAACAGTGGTAGTGGACAGTTTTCAGTGGTCAGCTGGGCTCGCAACTGCGAACTGGGTTTGAGGAGTGCAATGCCCGATGATCGGCGATGGTATGAAAATACCGCTACTGCCGAACAAAGGCGCAGGTTCGCAGGGTTTCACAGGGTCGGTTCGGATTTGGGCCGGAAGTTCAGAGTGGCGATGGTTCTGTACGCGATTCTGGCAGCAGTGAGTTGGTTTACCCTTGATGGAAAGATTCTGATCGGGGGAAGGTTGGTGGAATTGAGGCTGATTCCACTGGTTGTCATCGGGGGCTTTGCGCTACGCACCGTGATGGCGATGAAGGCGGAGAGAATTCGCCGCGGCGATAAATGAGCCGGAAGTTTTCGGTATCCCACCCAAGCCGCAAAAGGCGCGTCTTGGATGGGGCACCCAGGCATTCAGGTTTTAGAAGGGCTGATGTAGCTCAGTTGGTAGAGCACTCCCTTGGTAAGGGAGAGGTCACCAGTTCAATCCTGGTCATCAGCTCCAGAGATTCAAAGGCAGTTCAAAGTTTGCAGTTCGTAGTTCTGAGTTTGCCGGTGCCGTGGTCAACGAGAAGGCGAGTCGCTAGCCGAGGCACGAAAACAACTGTGAGCTTGGAACTGTGATCTGCAAACTGGATTTTCGCGGGAGTAACTCAGTGGTAGAGTCACAGCCTTCCAAGCTGTTGGTCGCGGGTTCGAGTCCCGTCTCCCGCTCCAGTTAAGGAACAGAGGCAGAATGTTTGAGCAGGCGGCAATTTCGGTTCAGGACGAGAAGACGTACGCAGCGCTTCACACGCTGATCGATGCGGCGTTCAAGGCGAGCGATGTAGAGGTATTTCTCAATCGCGTGATTCGCTACAAGCTGCGGGTTCGGGATTTTGAAGGCGTCCTGAATCGCGGATTCCTGGGCAAGGAAGCGATTGCGCTGTACAAAGGGCTGCCGGTTTCAGACCAGGGATTAACCCGCGAACGGTATCTGCGGCTGGTGGAAGCGGTGCCCGCGGATCTGCGGCAAAGGTATTTGAAGGCGTACGCGTATTACTGAAAGGCAGTGAACAGCTGACAGTGAACAGTGGACAGTCTGAGGATCGGGTGAATCGATGATGTTGGCTCAGGCAAGAAAAGCTGATCACTGACCACTGATCACTGACCACTGTTTGGGGCTGGAGCCGGAACGCCGGCGCCCTTTTGGCAATGGCATAGCAGCTGCGAGGGGAAGAGAAAAATGGCGAAGGAAAAGTTTGATCGTTCGAAGCCGCATGTGAACGTAGGCACGATTGGTCACATCGATCACGGCAAGACGACGTTGACGGCGGCGATCACGAAGGTATTGCAGAAGCACAACCCGAAGAACACGTTCCGTTCGTTTGACTCGATCGACAACGCCCCGGAAGAGCGGGAGCGCGGCATTACGATCGCGACGGCGCACGTGGAGTACGAGACCCCGAACCGGCACTATGCGCACGTCGACTGCCCCGGTCACGCCGACTACATCAAGAACATGATCACCGGCGCGGCGCAGATGGATGGCGCCATTCTGGTAGTTGCAGCGACGGACGGTCCGATGCCCCAGACCAAGGAGCACGTTCTCCTGGCTCGCCAGGTGGGCGTTCCCTGCATCGTGGTGTTCCTGAACAAGTGCGATGCGGTGGAAGACGAAGAGCTGACGGACCTCGTTGAGATGGAAGTCCGCGAACTGCTGTCGAAGTACCAGTTCCCGGGCGACGATGTTCCGGTGATCCGCGGCTCGGCCCTGGGCGCATTGAACGGCGAGCCCAAGTGGGAAGCGCAGATCGACGCGTTGATGGATGCGGTGGACAAGTACGTTCCGCAGCCGGAGCGCGCGGTGAACCTGCCCTTCCTGATGCCGATCGAAGATATTTTTTCTATCTCCGGACGTGGGACCGTTGTCACTGGACGCATTGAACGCGGCAAGGTGAAGGTCGGAGAGGATGTCGAGATTGTCGGCTTCCGCGAGACTCGCAAGTCGGTCTGCACGGGCGTGGAAATGTTCAAGAAGCAGTTGGACGAAGGCCTGGCGGGGGATAACGCCGGCATCCTGCTGCGCGGCATTCCCAAGGAAGACGTGGAGCGCGGCATGGTGTTGGCCAAGCCGGGATCGATCACGCCGCACACCAAGTTCAAGGGTTCAGTTTACGTGTTGAGCAAGGAAGAAGGCGGCCGTCATACCCCGTTCTTCAAGGGCTACAGGCCGCAGTTCTACTTCCGCACGACGGACGTGACGGGAGTGGCGGAGTTGCCCGAAGGCACGGAGATGGTGATGCCGGGCGACAACGTGGAACTGGTGATTGAACTGATTACACCGGTGGCCATGGAAAAGGGTTTGCGGTTTGCCATCCGCGAAGGCGGACGCACGGTAGGCGCAGGCGCGATCAGCGAGATCATTAAGTAAAGTTCAGAGTTCGTAGTTCAGAGTTCTTAGTTGAAAGAACGCCGAACGATTGGCACGCGAAGGACTTTGAACTTGGAACTACGAACTGAGAACTGGAGAGTTTGAAATGCGGGAAATTGTGACATTGCAGTGCACTGAGTGCAAGGAGCGGAACTACTCTACGACGAAGAACAAGAAGACGACCACGGGCCGTCTTGAGTTCAAGAAGTTCTGTAACCGCTGCCGCAAGCACCAGCCGCACAAGGAAACGAAATAGACAGTGGTCAGGGAACAGTGAACAGTTTGAGCATCGTCGGGATAAGCACAACAACTGGTACCGGCAAGATCAAAACTGATCACTGTTCACTAATCACTGTTCACTGCTTTTAGGGGCGTAAGCTCAACGGCTAAACTGTCGGTCTCCAAAACCGAACTTGGGGGTTCGAATCCCTCCGCCCCTGCCAGATTGAGAAACAGGGAATAGGGAAAAGGGAATAGGGAATAACGAGCGGCATGGTTGGCGGGTTCGCCCGGGTAAGCAGAGAGTTATTCCCAGTCTCCTAATCTCTGGAAAAGGAACAGAAGTATGGCAACAGAATCAGCGATCAAAAAGGGCGACGACCATTCCGCCAAACGGCAGGAGCCGAACGCTCTGTCGAACTTCTCGGGCGGCGCGATGAGCACATGGAGTAACTTCACCAACTTCCTGAGCGATGTGCGCGCAGAGATGAAGAAGGTGGTTACGCCCACTCGGAAAGAAGTCCAGGCCACGACCTCGGTCGTGATCATCACCGTGTTTATCTTTGGATTTTTCTTCTGGGTGACGGATAGCATTTTCAGCAGGGCCCTACAGGCGGTACTCCACAAGCTGGGCGCACAATAATGGCTCAGCCGGGAATCGAGACAAAGATGGCAGAAGAACTGGAACAGCCCCCCGCGCAGCCGCAACCGGAGCGTAACCCGCTTTTCAAGTGGTATATCCTCCACGCCTACTCGGGATTTGAGCGCAAGGTGCGCGAGTCGATCGAGAGCCGCGTGCAGGCCTTTGGGCTGCGCGACAAGGTGGGCCGCGTCATGATTCCCACTGAACCTGTGACCGAGATTATCAACGGCAAAAAGCGCACCGTGGAGCGGGTATTCCTTCCCGGCTATGTGCTGGTCGAGATGGATCTCGACAATAATCTGTGGCACGTGTTGAAAGACACGCCCAAGGTGACGGGCTTTCTGGGCACGGGCGACAAGCCGGTGGCGCTGAGCGAGGAAGAAGTGAGTTCGATCCTCTTCCGCTCTGAAACGGCCAAGGAGAAGCCGCGGCTCAAGATCAAATTTGAGAAGAACGAGTCCGTCCGCATCACCGACGGGCCCTTTGCCAACTTCAATGGCGTGGTGGACGAGATCAACGAAGATCGGGAAACGATGAAGATCATGGTGACCATCTTCGGACGCTCGACACCGGTTGAACTGGAGTTCAGCAAAGTGGAAAAGATTGAGTAGTTGCAGCTTTCAGCTATTAGCTTTCAGCTTCTAGCCGGTTGGGTGACTAGCCGCCCCCGGTTGCGAGCAAACGTTTGAGCGCAACACCAAAATCCGCATCGACAATAACCAGCTGATAGCTGATGGCTAGAAGCTGAAAGCTGGTTTCCGAAGGAAACATCAATGGCACCTCCGAAGAAAGTAACAGGACAGGTCAAGCTGCAGATCGAAGCCGGCAAGGCCACGCCCGCGCCGCCCGTCGGTCCCGCATTGGGCCAGGCGCAGGTCAACATCATGGAGTTCTGCAAGCAGTTCAACGCGCGCACGCAGAACAAGGAGATGGCCGGGCTTATTATTCCGGTTGTCATCACGGTTTACGCCGATCGCTCTTTCACCTTCATCACCAAGACGCCGCCTGCGGCCGTTTTGTTGAAGAAGGCAGCCGGCATTGCCAAAGGAGCAGGCACGCCCAACAAGGACAAGGTGGGCAAGGTGACTGAAAAGCAGGTGCGCGAGATTGCCACGCAGAAGATGCCTGACTTGAATGCCGCCTCCGTCGATGCGGCCATCAAGAGCATCAAGGGCACCGCTCGCTCCATGGGCATCGAAGTCGTAGGGTAAGTCCGGACTGGCTTACTCCGGCAAAACCAGGGAAGGTGCGGCCATGCATCCGCCCTGGTTTTGCCAAAGCCGTAAACGAAAGGCCCTCCCGACGGGAGGGCCTTTCTGCGTTCGCGATCAGAACTGCGACGCGTGGTTTCTGCGGCGCGTGGTGTCGTAGTCCGGCGGCTATTTCGGCGGAGCTGGAGTGAAGATCTCGCGCCGGCTCGGTTCGGGCTTCGGTTTCGGTTTCGGCGCCTTCTTGGTTTCTTTTCTACCTTTGTCTTTGCTTCCCATGACAGAAAGCATGACACAAAATGCTCGATAGTTAAAAGCCAAAAACTGACTGACCGGCCTCTCCAATGACAACCTGGATAGCGCTGCGTGCCCGGTCGGCGAAAGGCCGGTTGGGTCTATTTCATTGCCCCTTCTTTTCTTCGGGTGCGGCGGCCGCCGGCCTCGCAAGGTGATCGTGATTGAGGATGGCATTGAAGACCAGGGCATAGTCGCCGATGGTTTCACCGCGGTAGATGGGGTTGTTGCCGAAAAGCAGCACGCTGCCCTGGCCGAGATGCGCATTCACCACGACGGCGTGTTCGGCGATGGAGCCGCCCTTGTCGAGCAGACCATCGAGCAGCAGGGTCTTGTTGTCAGCGAAACGCAGAATCACCTCGGGCCTCATTTGTTCGGGGATGACGGAGAAGTTGTTTCGCACCTGTTCTTCGTTCAGCTTTTTCGCTTCCCAGGGTTGCGTTTTCTCGAGCGCTTCGGCTTCGACGGCTTTGCGCCCCAGCGGTTCGTCGTTGTCTTCCAGGCTGCCACGGCCGGTCGGGCGTTCCGCATAGGGATCCATCAGCATGCGCCCAGCGGCGCGGCCCAGCGTGTTGCTGATGCTGAAGGCCATGCCGTTGGCGCTGATCACGGGAAGATTTGCCCCGTAGCCGGAAGCGATGGGATTGTCCTTCGCGACAATGACGGTGTTGAGTACGGTGCCCACGATGCGCGCATCGCCGCGGGGCACGACGCTGACGCCCGGTGCGAGGCCGGTGTCGATGGCAAACTGGGCGGTGTCTTCGCAGGTAATGAGCAAGCCGCCCTGTTCGACAAACTTCCGGAGATGCTCGAGGCCGTCGTAGCCAAGGCCGGGGCGGATGTCGTCTGTTGAGTCAATGCGGCCAAGGTTCGGAGTGATGTCCGACTTCTTCCACGGCATGGCATTGTTCCACATGGGCAGGCCATTGATGATGTCGAGCGAGGACGAGCGGCCGACGGGCGCGAAGATGATGACGTCGTACTTCGAGCGCAGATCATCTTGCCTGGCCACGGTTTGGGTGCTCATGTAGTCGTAGGGCACGCCTGCGTTGTCGAATGCGTAGCGCCACCATCCTTCAGTCTGCGTGGCGAGCCAGGTGTGCATGAAGGCGATACGGGGAGCGGGGACGTCGTGCATGGCGATAGACGGCGCGGCGCTCAATTTTGCACCGTCCAAAGCGAGATCGTGCAATGCAGCGGCGACCTTGTCGTCGGTGCCACTGATGACGAGCGAGCCCGCTGCGAAGTGTTTGCCGTCGATGTCAAAAGGTTTGTCAGCGGCCCGGATTTTTGCGTCCTTCAGTTTGTAGATGATCGAGAGCAGCGAGACCTGGCCGGTGTTGTTGACGGCGATGACGGAGCCGGTGCCTTCGAGTTTGCCGGAAAGGGTCGCCGGATCGTCGACGGGCTTCATGCCGGCTTTGAGGATCGCGGGGTCCGTGAGTCGGACGACCTTCACGTTGAAGAGGTGGGGAAATGACCAGCCGGTGTCGTCATAGGGGTGCTTCTGCGGATCGTCGGGTGCCCAGAACTGGCGATCGAGCAGGGCATCGGCGATGCGCGAATAGGGCTGATCCATGCGGATGACGATGCTGCCGGCGGGGAAGCTTTCCTGCTTCGGCTTGTCGCCGCGTTTTTCTCCTGCGACATCCGCAGTGGCCGCGTCGGAGAGCTGCTGGATCTCGACGTGCTGGCGCTTGAGAACCTTGAGCAACTCAACTTCGCGATTGGTTGCCGCGGCATCGGGCGGGATCACATAGGCCGCGGGGCCTTCCAGCGTCGGCTTCTGAATCGAGCGCTTGCTCTTGGTGTAGTAGTTCTCGAGAAAGTGGTGCGAATGCTGTGCGAAGTACGAGATGGTCGTGAGCAGCGCGCTTTGCTCGTAGTTGTTGTTGTCGCGTTGCGACCAGGTAACGATGGGCAGCGGCGGGTTCTGGCGATACCAGGTACGCGAGTAGTCCTCGGGCGTGAGGATGCGCTTCTCAGTGTCGGCGCCACCATTGCCGAAGGTCTCATAGAGGCGGCTGATGCCGTTGTGCATGGCGGCCAGGAACATCAGGTAGCCGGGGCTCCACGTATCGAAGTCGCCATGCGTGAAGACGCCGGGCATGCCAAAGCTTTGCATCTGGGCGACGTTGTTCCAGCCAAGTTCGGCCCACTCATCGGCCAGCAAGGGGTCGACCCACGCGTTGTAGGGACCATCGCCCACGGTGTTGTCGTAGAGGAAGGGAACGGATTCGTGCAGGTCGTGCAACACTTGCGCGTGCCAGTCGATGTAGGTGTCGAGCACGTTGCGGGTAAGGTCGAGCGTCATGCCCATGGCGTCGCGATTGTTGTCGTGTGCGACGTAGTGGCCCCAGTAAAGAAGGTGCGGCCACTGTTCATTGGGGTGGGCCTTATGCCAGCGATAGATGTCGACCATGCGGTCGCGTCCGTCGACCTCGACCACTGGCGTGATGAGGACGATCATGTGCGAACGGATGTATTTGATGTAAGGCGAGTCGTCGACGGCGAGGCGATAGGCAAGTTCCATCAGCGCCGTGGGCGCGCCGGTTTCGACCGAATGGATGGTGCCGGTGATGTAGTAGACGGGGTAGGACTGGTCAATCAGCGCGCGGGCTTTGGCGTCGTCGAAGTTGATGGTGCGCGGATCGCCGAGCTGAGCGAGGCGCTGCTTGTTGGCATCGGCGTTTTTCAACAGGTCGGCGTCGGCGATGGCCACGGCGATCATCTCGCGGCCCTCTTCGGTGTGGCCGATGGTGACAACCTTCACGCGCGGACTGGCGGCGGCGAGCAGGCGGAAGTATTTGTAGACATCTTCGGCGTAGGGCAGCATGTCGGGCGCGCCGGATACGTCGCCGAGGACCTTTGCGGGTGTGGGTACGGTCTTCGAGGCGGGCAGATAGTCGACCAGCGGAGAAACGAATGATGGATCGGTTGTGTACTTGTGAATGTGATCGGTGTATTCCTGATCGACAGGCTGCTGCGGGTCACGGGCGAAGTTTGCGTTCAGGGCCTGCGGGTAAAGTGAAGCGGCTGTCAAAAAAATCCAAACGGAAGAAAAAACCAAAGCCAACCGGACTTGTCTCATAGACCTCTTCTCGTAGAAGGTTTTCTGCACGCAACGAACGGCGAGTGCGAGATCGAGAGAGACCTCGTGGTCGCTTTTTCCTTGCGTAGCACTGGAGCGGCAATGGGTTCTGGCGGGCTTTCGGTGGGAAGAAGTTGAGTGGAACCCGTCCGTGCATTGCCGGCTTCAAGAAACTATACGGTATCGGGTTCGATTTCAGAAACGAAAGGTTGGCCGGACCGCCGTTGCGACTTTCGGTCTGGTGAACAGCAACGGGCATGATTTTGATGTGGGGGAACCTGCTGATTTGCAGGCAGTTTTTTGGGGATTCGATGGCATCCATCCAGGCGATCAGAGGTATCGCCAAGCCTTGCACAAGAAAAATGGGCAGGCGATATTCAATCGCCTGCCCGGAGAATTTGCGGGATTTTGTCGACTATTACTCGCCTCGCGCACTGACTGCGCTCGTGACCAATACCCTTTGCGGAGCATCGACCTTCGCAGACGGAACCTTTAGATCAATCTTGAAAGATTGGACCTCCGGCTTTCCATTCGACTGAGCTGTGAAGTTGAGCTCATATTGATTGTTGAGCCTGCGCCGCAAATCCTGGAAGTACGGCTGCAGCGAAACCGGGTTGCCGATACCTTCCCAATAGCTGTTGCCGCCGGTCGCCTGTGTGACCATCAGAAGGAGATTCTGTCCGGCGTTGCTTTCATACCAGCTGTTATTCGCTCGACCCATGTCTTTCCAATAGATGGAATACACGATGAGGCCGGCTTTCACGGAATCGTTGATGGCGGAGTCGACATAGGGATCTTCGGGATCGTAGCGCCGATCGTAGTTGTCCACGCCATCTGTGACCATCAGGACTTCGCGCCGGGCGGTCCGGTCGTGAGAAGGCCAGTTCTTTGCCAGGTCAGAAAGGCAGAAGTACGGACTGGCATTGGATCCAGGGAAGCCGGTGCTCAAATGGAGCCCCTTGAGTACTTCATCTCCACTGGACGAGAGCTGACTTGAGAATGCCGCTCGGCCGTTTTCCATGTATGCGATTGCCAGCCGGGTATTCGGCGGCATTTCCTTGACGAATGTCTCGATATCGTTGAACTGCGTTCCCAGGCTGGTTCGAGCGCCACCGTCCAGTAAGAGAACGAGTTCTATGGGACTGTTCGCCTGCTGAAGTTGGGTGAAGTTCGTCACCGTCGAATCCTTGCCGTTGACCTTGAGCTTGAAGCTTTGGGGAACCTGGCCGACAGTGTCGTTTGCTTTCGAGGGCAGGATGGTGACCACGGCCCGTCCCTGGCCCTGTTGATCGTTCTTCTGCGCAAACGCAGGGGAAGTCGCCAGAACGGTTCCAGCGATGATTGTGACTGCTAATCCTATTTTTTTCATATACCTATTCCTCATTCGAGCGCTCATAGGCGAAATTCAAAATGCGAGCGCGATTCTTCTCGTCTTCATATGATTAGATGCCAGACCATGAGTTTTGTTGCGATGCGCTAACTAAGCCGACTCGTTTCCGCACTTTAGCGGTGGGGTGCAATGAAGACTTCTGAAGACTTCTATTTGCATTTAGGATGCCAATTCGCTATTATTCATAGATGTGCCTGGGGAAATCCCTGGGCCGTCAATAACACCACGGCTTTTGGACCTGTTCGAGGGTGGTAAGCGCCAGGTTTTAGGCGCTAAGCCTCCAGGTTCCCCGGATTCGGGGCTGGCAACTGCGGTGGGAGACGAGGATCTGATGGCTAAGACCAGCAAGAATATCACGAAGGCGCGCGCGGCTGTAACCAAGCCCGCCTATCCGCTGAATGAAGCGGTCACCCTGTTGAAGGAAGTGAAGTACGCCAAGTTCGACGAGACCGTCGACTTGACGATGCGTCTGGGTGTCGACACACGGCATGCCGACCAGATGGTGCGCGGAACCGTGGTTCTGCCGCACGGATTGGGCAAGACCAAGACCGTTGCCGTGATCGCGAGCGGTGACCGCCAGAAAGAAGCGCAGGAAGCCGGCGCCGATTTCGTGGGCGGGGAAGAGATGGTCGAGAAGATCCAGAAAGAGAACTGGACCGACTTCGACGCACTGATCGCGACGCCCGACATGATGAAGGTGGTTGGTCGTCTGGGTAAGGTTCTGGGCCCGAAAGGCCTCATGCCGAACCCGAAGACGGGAACCGTAACCCAGGATGTGGCCGCGGCGGTAAAAGAGATCAAGGCCGGCAAGGTCGAGTTTCGCGCCGACAAGACCAGCCTGGTGCACGTACCGGTGGGCAAGCTAAGTTTTGCGCCTGAGAAGCTGGTGGAGAACGCGACCACGGTCATTACGTCGATTGTGCGTGCCAAGCCTTCGGCTGCCAAGGGCAAGTACATCAAGAGCGTCACGCTGAGCTCGACGATGGGCCCCGGCGTTCCGCTGGATTCTGCCGTTGCGGATGCGGCCGGCAAGCACTAAGAAGCCCGTGGGCAGCGAACAGTGGTCAGTGAACAGTGGCCGCCGGTTCAGGTTCAGTCCAAAATGGCGGGATTTGAAAGAGATTTGAAGACGGAACGTTGATCGAGGGCGGTTTTTGAGACTGTCCACTGTTCACTGATCACTGTCCGAGCGGAGCGAAGACATGGCAATTTCGAAAGCAAAGAAGACGGAGAAGGTCCAGCATCTGGCGAAAGAGCTGGAGACCTCGACAACCGCAATCATCGGCACGTTCAGCAAGCTGACCGTTGCCAAGGATTACGAACTGCGCAAGGTCATCCGCGAGGCGGGTGGCAAGTATCGCGTGGTGAAGAACAAGCTGGCGGCCGTTTCGAGCGAAGGCACCAAGATCGCTCCCGCGCTGAAGGGTTTGAAGGGAGTGAACTCGGTTGCGTTCACCTCGGGCGACCCCGTTGCGCTGGCCAAGGTCTTCTCGAAGTGGGCCGGTGAGAACGCGGAGTTTCAGTTCAAGCTGGGCATCGTTGACGGCAAGCTGCTGAACATTGAAGAGATCAAGGCGCTGGCAACCTTGCCGGGCAAGGAAGAGATCTTCGCCAAGCTGCTGTTCCTCATCAATGCTCCGGCGCAGCGGCTGGTTACCGTGATGAACGCTACCGGACGCGATCTGGCGGTTGTGATCAACCAGGGCGTGGAGAAAGAAAAGTTCGCAGGCGCCGCCTAGCGGCGCAAGTTCTCAGTCCTCAGTTCTCAGTTTTCAGTTTCTGAAGACTGACCACTGAAAACTGACAACTGTTTTAAGGGTTTTGTCAGTAAGGCAGGCGGGAAGTGCGCGGGTCTGGCGCATCGGAAACTTCCACTGCGTGGGGCGGGGTTCTGGAAAGGAATCTCGACTTGAACGGAAATTTATCAAACGGATTGAATGGAGAAAAAGACATGGCGGATCTCGCACAGTTGGAAGAACAGATTGTTAGCCTGAGCCTGCTCGAAGCGGCGACCCTGGTGAAGAAGCTTGAAGAGCGCCTTGGCGTCTCGGCAGCAGCGGCAGCCCCGGTTGCAGTTGCCGGCGGCGGCGGCGCCGCAGCAGCCCCGGCGGCTGAGGAAAAGACCGAGTTTCAGGTCATCCTCAAGGATGCCGGTGCGAACAAGATCAACACCATTAAGGCTGTCCGCGAGGTTACCTCGCTCGGCCTGAAGGAAGCCAAGGACCTAGTCGATGGCGCCCCCAAGGCGTTGAAGGAAAGCGCGACCAAGGACGAGGCTGAGGCGATCAAGAAGAAGTTCGAAGGCGTCGCAACCATCGAAGTTAAGTAGTTTGGTACACGACTTGCAAGACGAGCCGGGACGCGCTACGATAGAAGTTGCGCGTCTTTTCGGCCCACGCTGGATATTCCGCGGTCTGGGCGAAAACCATACACAGCGCGTCTTGATAAAGAGTCAAAGGGCACAAATGTTCGCACCCTCGGCTGGGCCAAGCAGCCATGGGGCGGGCATCAACGCGAAGTTAAGTGCTCTCGTGTCAACGGGATGGGCGGGTTTCCCGGTGATGGATGTCGTTTGGCAGGCGGCGGGCAGCAGAAGCGAGCTTTGGGATCGGCGATAGCGTTGCAACAAAAATCGGATTGGGGCACAGGCATCAAGCCGCGCTCGTGAGGAATTGCGTCCTCGCGGGCATTCGTGTCTCTACCGCGGCAGATTAGGCTTTTCGAGCGAAATCTACCATGAATTTGTGGACATCCGGGGGGATTTTCCGGTATGTCTGCTGCCGATTGTGCGCAGTCTACGGCAATTCCAGAGTTAGTGATGCGCTTGAATGGTTTTGGAGATGGCCACTCCTGATGGTCTCGTCGATTTGACGACGTTGGCTTCAAGGAGCAGCACCTCTGGGATTGCTTATAGCGCAACACCCTGAAGTGCGACAACGCCTGTGGCGCAATTTTAACGGCGCCTCAATCAAGTAAACACGCTTGGCGCGGGGTTTCCGGAGTTCGGCGAGATGGTCGCCGGACCCCAGGACGGGATTGGCAACTGGCAGGGAGCCAATCTGAATGATCGGATTTTCTTACGTAAACTGCTGGCGCCTCGAGACTCGGGTGCCGGCCCGGCACAAACCTGGATGGCGGGATTTGCGCTGGTGTGATGAGACTCAGGAGTGATGCATGCCTAACGAGAAGCGCGCGATTCGGAGCCGGCTCGATTTTTCCAAGATTCCTACCGCAACCCAGATTCCTAACCTGATTGAAGTGCAGCGCCGCTCCTACGAGCGTTTTCTGCAGATGGACAAGCTGCCGAACGAGCGTGACGACTCGGGACTGCAGTCGGTGTTTGTTTCCGTTTTCCCCATTACCGATTTCCGCGGCATCTCGCAGCTTGATTTCGTCGACTACTCCATCGGCAACTGGGAATGCAAGTGCGGCCACCTCAAAGGTCTTCACCACCTGCGCACGGCCTGTACGCATTGCGGAGCGATGGTGATCACGGATCCGTTCCTTCCTGGCGACGTTCTCTGCCACAAGTGCGGAACCTACAACAAGAACGTTCCTGACTTCTGCAACAAGTGCGGCGACCCTGTGGGACTGCAGTTGAAGTATGACCAGCAGGAGTGCGAAGAGCGTGGCATGACGTTCTCTGCCCCGCTGAAGGTGACGGTCCGCCTGACGATCTACGACAAGGATGCGGAGACCGGCAATAAGACCATTCGCGACATCAAGGAGCAGGAAGTCTTCTTCGGCGACATTCCTCTGATGACGCCGAACGGCACGTTCATCGTGAACGGCACGGAGCGCGTGATCGTTTCGCAGTTGCATCGTTCGCCTGGCGTCTTCTTTGAGACCGCGAACAACCGCACCTACTTCCTGGGCAAGATCATTCCCTATCGCGGATCGTGGGTAGAGTTCGAGTACGACCAGAAGAACACGCTTTACGTCCGCATCGACCGCAAGCGCAAGTTCCTGGGGACGATTTTCCTTCGTGCACTCGGCCTGCGTTCAGACGAAGAGATTCTCAAGACCTTCTACACCATCGATCGCATTCACATTGCCGATGGCAAGCTGCAGTGGGCTGTTCCTGCCGATCCCAAGGCGTCGACACACCTGCAGGGCGCGAAGCCGGCACACGCCGTCCTGCACAAGGGCGAAGAGATTGCGCACTCTGGCCGCAAGATTACGACCAACACAATGAAGGCAATCCGTGCGGCCAACATCGAAAAGATCGAGGTTGAGTCCGCTGAGCTTGACGGCGCAATCACGGCTGCTGACATCGTCGACCTGAACACGGGCGAAGTGATTGTCGAAGCCAACGTGGAACTGACCGCCGATCGCCTGCACAAGGTGATGGCGAGCGGTGCGACGAGCTTCGAACTCTTCTTCCCCGAGCGCGACGACGTGGGCAATATCATCACCAACACGCTGAAGCGCGACTCCGTGCACAAGCCGGAAGAAGCGCTGATCGAGATCTACCGCAAGCTGCGCCCGGGCGATCCGCCGACGCTGGACACCGCAACTGCGCTCTTCGAAGGCATGTTCTTCGATCCGCGCAAATACGACTTCTCGCGCGTGGGCCGTCTCAAGTTCAACATCAAGCTCTATGAGAACCAGGACGCCACCCAGCTCGACCATCGCACCCTGACGCCGGAAGATTTCTACGGAACCATTCGCTATCTGCTCAAGCTGCGCAAGAACATCGGCATGGTCGACGACATCGATCACCTTGGCAACCGCCGCGTTCGCGCAGTCGGCGAGTTGATGGAGAACCAGTTCCGCATCGGCCTCGTCCGCATGGAGCGGGCCATTAAAGAGAAGATGAGCGTTTATCAGGAGCTGTCGACGGCGATGCCGCACGACCTGATCAACGCCAAGCCGGTTATGGCCGCGATTCGTGAGTTCTTCGGTTCTTCGCAGCTGTCGCAGTTCATGGACCAGACGAACCCGCTCTCCGAGATCACGCACAAGCGGCGTCTCTCGGCTCTTGGGCCGGGTGGTCTGTCGCGTGAGCGCGCAGGCTTCGAAGTCCGCGACGTGCACCCGACGCACTACGGCCGTATCTGCCCGATTGAAACGCCGGAAGGTCCGAACATCGGCCTGATCAGCTCGCTGAGCTGCTTTGCGCGGATCAACGAGTACGGATTCATCGAGTCGCCTTACCGCAAGGTGAAGGACTCGCGCATTCTGGACTACGTTGAAATCGTCAACGCGGGCGAAAGCGGACTGCGCGTGGGCGACCACATCGAAAAGGAAGAAGCGATTAAGCTGAATGCCTCGCTGAAGAAGGCGAGCAAGCGGCAGATTGACTACATTCCGTTCAGCTTCTACCTGTCGGCATGGGAAGAAGACAAGCACACCATCGCGCAGGCCAACATTGAATTCAACGCCGAAGGGCAGATCACTGAAGACCTGGTGAATGCGCGTCGTCAGGGGAACTTCGTGCTGGTGAATCGCACGGACGTTGACTACATCGACGTCTCGCCGAAGCAGCTCGTCTCCGTGGCCGCATCGCTTGTGCCGTTCCTCGAACACGACGACGCAAACCGCGCGCTGATGGGCGCAAACATGCAGCGCCAGTCCGTGCCTCTGCTCGTTGCCGAGGCTCCGCTGGTGGGTACCGGCATGGAAGGCGTTACGGCCCGCGACTCTGGCGCTGTCATCTTGGCCAAGCGCAACGGCATCGTGGATTCGGTCGACTCCGAGCGCATCATCGTCCGTGTCGAAGGCGAACACCATCCCACGCAGTTGTCGCGTGAAGTGGGTTCGGACATCTACACGCTGATCAAGTTCAAGCGCTCGAACCAGAACACCTGCATCAACCAGAAGCCGGTTGTTCGCGAGGGTGAGCGGGTTATTAAGGGACAGGTCATCGCTGACGGTCCTTGCACCGAGCAGGGCGAGTTGGCACTGGGACGTAACGTTCTGGTGGCCTTCATGCCATGGCGCGGTTACAACTTTGAGGACGCGATCTTGATCAGCGAAAAGCTGGTGCGCGAGGATTACTACACCTCGGTGCACATCGAGGAGTTCGAGATCGAAGCTCGCGACACCAAGCTCGGCCCCGAAGAAATCACGCGGGACATTCCCAACGTCAGCGAGCATGCGCTGCGCGACCTGGATGAGAGTGGAGTTATCCGCATCGGTGCCCAGATCGGCCACGGTGACATCCTTGTCGGCAAGGTAACGCCGAAGGGCGAAACCCAGCTGACGCCGGAAGAGAAGCTGCTCCGCGCCATCTTCGGTGAAAAGGCCGGCGATGTTCGCGACGCTTCGCTCACCTGCCCTCCGGGTATCGAAGGCACAGTGGTCGACGTTCGCATCTTCTCCCGCAAGGGTCAGGAAAAGGACGAGCGCGCCAAGCTGATTGAAGCCGATTATGTTGCCAAGCTCGAAAAGAACCTCGGCGACGAAATCCGCATTTTGACCGACGAGCGCCTGAAGCGCCTGGAAGGAATTCTGGGAGCCAAGGAAGTGCTCGCCGACCTGCACGACGAGCGGACCAACAAGCGCCTGCTGACCAAGGGCGCGATCCTGGACCGCGAAACCATCGAGCGCATCTCGACGAAGAACCTCAAGCGCATCCGCTACAACGACAAGGATCCCCGCGTCAACGAGCAGATCGATGAGATCGAAGAGATGACCTCGCGCCAGATCGAAGTGCTGCGCAAGATCACCAATGAGAAGATCGCCAAGCTGCAGAAGGGCGACGAACTGCCTCCGGGCGTTATCAAGCTGGTCAAGGTCTACGTTGCCATGAAGCGCAAGCTTTCTGTCGGTGACAAGATGGCCGGACGGCACGGTAACAAGGGCGTGATCGCGCGCATTCTGCCAGAAGAAGACATGCCGTACCTGCCCGATGGCACACCGGTCGAGATCGTTCTCAATCCGCTCGGCGTTCCTTCTCGTATGAACGTGGGACAGATTCTGGAAACGCACCTCGGCTGGGCCGCACACGCGCTGGGCGCCAAGATTGCCGCACTGATCAAGGCCAACAGCGATGTTGAGGCAACGCGCGAACTCATGAAGAAGGAGTTTGCCGGAACCGCAACGCTACGCCAACTGCTGGAGCTCGATGACGAGATGCTGCTTCGTGTTGGAGCAGGCATGCAGCGCGGCATCTGGTTCGGAACCGCGGTGTTTGACGGCGCCAAGGAAGACGAGATCAAGGCTCTGCTGGCTTCGGCCGGTCTGCCTTCCTCGGGAAAGACGGCGCTCTTCGACGGCATGACCGGCGAGCAGTTTGAACAGCCAGTCACGGTTGGCTACATCTACATGCTCAAGCTGTCGCACCTGGTCGACGACAAGATTCACGCTCGTTCGATCGGACCGTACTCGCTTATCACCCAGCAGCCGCTGGGCGGCAAGGCGCAGTTCGGCGGCCAGCGCTTCGGCGAAATGGAAGTGTGGGCTCTGGAAGCATACGGTGCCGCATACATCCTGCAGGAACTGCTGACCGCGAAGTCCGATGACGTGTATGGCCGTACCAAGATTTACGAGGCCATCGTCAAGGGTGAAGCGGCAATCGAGCCGGGTGTGCCGGAGTCGTTCAACGTGCTGATTCGTGAATTGCAGTCGTTGTGCCTCGACGTGGAACTCATCAAACGCGCAGACCTGCTGAAGAAAGCTCCTGCGCCGGAAGTTGCGGCAGTTGCTGATTAGTGTTCAGTGATCAGTGATCAGTGAACAGCCGACCGCAACGATCAGCGAATGGTTTGAGGTGAACAGTGGATAGTTCAAGAGAATCTGACCACTGACCACTGTTTTTCCGGGTCCTTCTTGAAAGCGGTAACCGCCGCTTCCCGGGAAGGAAGGACCCCTAAAAGAATCCCGGGAGATACCGCGGCGAGTGCTGAAAGGCCCGCCAAGGAGGGTTACCTTGTTCCGTTCAAACCCGTTTGAACTCACCAGCCCGATTACCGATTTTGACGCTATCCGCATCATGCTTGCTTCGCCGGAGAAGATCCGGAGTTGGTCGCATGGTGAGGTCACCAAGCCGGAAACCATCAACTACCGCACCTTCAAGCCGGAACGCGACGGTTTGTTCTGCGCCCGCATCTTTGGACCAGTAACCGACTGGGAGTGTCTCTGCGGCAAGTACAAGCGCATGAAGCACCGCGGCGTTATCTGCGACAAATGCGGCGTCGAAGTCACCGTGAGCAAAGTGCGCCGCGAGCGCATGGGTCACATCGAGCTCGCGTCTCCGTGCTCGCATGTCTGGTTCTTCAAGGGCCTGCCTTCGCGTATCGGCCACTTGCTCGATATTTCTCTTCGTGATCTCGAAAGCATTTTGTACTTCGAGTCCTACGTTGTAGTCGACGTGGGCGACGCTCCGGTAAAAGAGCGCGAGATCATCAAGGACGAAGCCCGCTACCGCGAGCTCGACCAGCAGTATCGTCCCTCCGGCTTCAAAGCCATGATGGGCGCAGAAGCCATCAAGGAACTGCTGAAGCGCGTCCAGATTGACGAGCTTGGGATCGAACTGCGCGAGCGCATGAAGACCGAGACCTCCGCGCAGAAGAAGATCAAGTACGCCAAGCGCCTGAAGGTTGTTGAGGCCTTCCGCAAGTCGTCGAACAAGCCCCAGTGGATGATTCTCGATGTGCTGCCGGTTATTCCTCCAGAGCTGCGCCCGCTGGTGCCGCTGGATGGCGGTCGCTTTGCCACTTCGGATTTGAACGATCTCTATCGTCGCGTCATCAACCGCAACAACCGGTTGAAGAAGCTGATGGATCTGCACGCGCCTGAAGTCATCGTGCGCAACGAAAAGCGCATGCTCCAGGAAGCCGTAGACGCGCTCTTCGATAACGGCCGCCGTGGCCGTGTGCTGCGCGGCGCCAACAATCGCCCGCTCAAGTCGCTCTCTGACACCCTCAAGGGCAAGCAGGGCCGCTTCCGTCAGAACCTGCTGGGCAAGCGCGTCGACTACTCTGGTCGTTCGGTGATTGTCGTAGGACCGGAGTTGAAGCTGCACCAGTGCGGTCTGCCGAAGAAGATGGCGCTTGAACTTTTCAAGCCCTTCATCTATCACCGTCTGGAGCAGACGGGTCACTGCACGACCATCAAGCAGGCAAAAGAAATGGTGGAGATGCAGGAGCCGGTGGTTTGGGACATCCTGGAAGAAGTCATCAAGGATCACCCAGTACTGCTGAACCGCGCCCCAACCCTTCACCGCCTCGGCATTCAGGCATTTGAGCCGGTGCTGGTGGAAGGCAAGGCCATCAAGATTCACCCGCTGGTCTGCACCGCCTTCAACGCCGACTTTGACGGCGACCAGATGGCCGTGCACATTCCGCTGTCGCCGGAAGCGCAGATCGAAGCCAGCGTGCTGATGCTCGCTTCGCACAACATCCTTTCGCCGGCGTCGGGCCAGCCCATCACCGTTCCTACGCAAGACATGGTGCTTGGGCTGTATTACCTGACCAAGGCCAAGAAGGGTGGCATCGGCGAAGGCCGCGTCTTTTCGAACACTGAAGAGATCCTGATGGCACTCGAAGCGCGCCAGGTGGAAACCCTGACGCCGATTCGTCTGCGTTACACGGGCAAGGTGCTCGACATGACCACCGCCTATGACGATCAGGATTTGACGCATACCGAGCCGGTGGACTTCAACAACGAGTACATCAACACCACCGTCGGCCGCGTGATTCTGAACGACGCACTTCCTTCCGGCATGCCGTACATCAACGGCCTGCTCAAGAAGAAGGGCATCGGACAGCTCGTGAACTACTGCAACCAGAACCTCGGACTCGAGGTCACGGTGGGCATGCTCGATCGCATCAAGCAGCTGGGCTTCCAGTACGCCACGCGCTCGGGTCTGTCTGTCGGTCTCGACGACATGGTCATTCCTGCCAGCAAGTACACCACGGTGGACGAAGCCGACAAGAAGGTCATCGAAGTCCAGAAGCAGTACATGGATGGCGCCATCACCAACGGCGAGCGTTCCAACAAGGTCATCCAGATGTGGTCGGCTGTAACCGATCAGGTCGCGGACGAAATGTTCGGCAACATGAAGAAGGCGGACGACGAAGGAGCCATGAACCCGATCTACATCATGGCCGACTCCGGCGCCCGTGGTTCGAAGCAGCAGATTCGCCAGCTCTCGGGTATGCGCGGACTGATGGCCAAGCCTTCCGGCGAAGTCATTGAGACGCCCATCACCGCGAACTTCCGCGAAGGACTGACAGTGTTGGAGTACTTCATCTCGACCCACGGCGCACGTAAGGGCCTGGCCGATACGGCACTGAAGACCGCCGACTCGGGCTACCTGACCCGCCGCCTGGTCGACGTGGCGCAGGACGTTATCGTTACCGAGTACGACTGCGGAACGAGCGAAGGCATTTACGTTGGTTCGATCGTCGAGTCCGGCGAGATCATCGAGCCGATGCGCGATCGCATCATCGGCCGCGTATCTCTGGAAAGAATCAAGGACTACGACAGCAACGTGGTTGTCGAAGTGAACCAGCCGATCGACGAAGACATCGCTTCGGCCATTCAGGGTGCAGGCGTCGAGAAGGTGAAGATCCGCTCGGTGCTCACCTGTGAATCGCGTCGCGGCGTTTGCGCGCTGTGCTACGGACGCAACCTGGGTTCAGGCCGTATGGTCGAGCTCGGCGAAACCTGCGGCGTTATCGCTGCGCAGTCCATCGGCGAACCGGGAACGCAGCTTACCATGCGTACCTTCCACGTCGGTGGAACCGCCAGCCGTGTGCAGGACAAGTCGCGCCTCGATGCCAAGAACAATGGCTTCGTGCGCTTCATCAACCTCAACTACGTCGAAAGCAAGGACGGCACCCTGGTCGCGATGAACCGCTCCGGCTCGCTCGCCATTCAGGACGAGCGCGGTCGTGAAAAGGAGCGCTACCAGGTTGTGTACGGCGCACGTCTTCGAGTGAAGGACGGCGAGGCGGTCAAACTCGGCCAGTTGCTGGCGGAGTGGGATCCCTACACTTACGCCATCCTCACGGAAATCGGCGGCACGGTGCAGTTCAAGGACCTGCAGGAAGGCATTACGCTCAACGAGGAAGTCGACGAAGTTACCGGCCTTTCGCGCTGGGTGGTTGCCGACGCTCCAGATGAGAAGCGCCAGCCTGCATTTGTCGTCAAGAACGCGAAGACCAACAAGCGCTACCTGCTGCCTCGCGGTGCGCACCTTATGGTGCAGGACGGCGATGAGGTGGGTCCGGGCGATGTGCTCGCAAAGATTCCCAAGGAGAGCACGCGTACCAAGGACATCACCGGCGGTCTGCCGCGCGTGGTCGAGCTGTTCGAAGCCCGCAAGCCTCGCGAGACGGCCATCATCAGCGAGATCGATGGTGTGGTTCGCTTCGGCGAAGTTGCCAAGGGTCAGCGCAAGATCTACATCACGGCTGACAACGGCGACGAGAAGGAGTACTCGGTACCTCGCGGTATCCACGTCAACGTGCAGGAAGGCGAACGCCTTCGTGCCGGCGACCCGCTGATGGACGGTCCCTTGAACCCGCACGACATTCTTGCCGTGCTGGGCGAAAAGGAACTGCAGGCTTACCTGGTGAACGAAATCCAGGAAGTCTACCGTCTGCAGGGCGTGGCCATCTCGGACAAGCACATCGAAGTGATTGTTCGCCAGATGCTGCGCTGGGTGCGTATCGACGAAGTGGGCGATACCAACTTCCTGCTCGAACAGCAAGTTGATCGCTTCCGCTTCCGCGAAGAGAACGAGCGTGTTGTCAGGGAAGGCGGCCGTCCGGCACTCGGTCGTCCGCTGCTGCTTGGCATCACCAAGGCTTCGCTCTCGACCGATTCGTTCATTTCCGCGGCCAGCTTCCAGGAGACGACCCGCGTACTTACTGAGGCCAGCATCAACGGAGCGATCGACAATCTCCGTGGCCTCAAGGAGAACGTCATCGTCGGCCGGCTCATCCCGGCGGGCACGGGGCTCGAGTACTACCGCAACGTCCAGCTCTCACCGGAGTTGGAGGAAGCGGCAGCCCGCGTTCAGCAGGAGGTTTCGGCGGAGATCGAAGCCGCCGAGCGCGAACTGGAACTCATGCGCCAGGAAGGCGAAGCCGAAGAGATGGCAGCCGAATAATCTCGGTACAGATTCGACCCTCTTTTCAACAACTCACATTACTAAAGGCCCGGAGCAATCCGGGCCTCTTTATTTCGGCCTGATGAACATCGTGCTAATATCGAAACCAATCAAGACAATTCAACCTTGAGCGGTACACAGAATTGCCTAACCAATCTGTATCTGTAGCTGCATCTATCTCCGAATTTCCAGTGCTCCGCCCTAGTGCGGCCAAGCCGCCGATGTTGATTGAGCGGACCCAGCCAGTGCTCGACAAGTTAACCCGCGCGCTCGGCGAGCCCATCATCACCTACTGGAATTCCAACAAAGGTTCGATCTGCCAGAACGACGTTGCCGGCCTCTATGCTCTGCTGCGCAAACTGGGCGGTATCGAACGCCTCACGCTATTTGTGAAGTCCGATGGCGGATCGGGTCAGGCTTCTCTTCGGATGGTCAACCTGCTGCGCCGCTATGTGAAGCACTTGACGGTGCTTGCGCCGCTCGAGTGCCAGTCGGCAGCAACCATGCTGGCGCTTGGTGCCGATCGCATCCTGATGGGACCGCTAGCGCATCTGTCTGCCGTCGATACGTCCCTGACACATGATCTCTCTCCGATAGACCGCGATAACGACCGCGTCAGCGTGAGCAACGATGAACTGCTGCGCGTGATCCGCCTCTGGACCGAGCAGGCCAAGGACTCAACCACCAACCCGTATGAGGCTCTCTTTCCGTACGTCCATCCGCTCGTGATCGGCGCAGTCGACCGTTCCAGCGCTCTCTCGACCCGGATCTGCGAGGAGATCCTGTCGTATCACATGGACGACAAGATACGTGCCCGAGAGATCAGCAACAATCTCAACGCCGGCTACCCTTCGCACAATTATCCAATCACGCTGCGCGAGGCCAGGCGCATCGGTCTCAACGTCGAAGCCCTGGATGACAGTGTCAACGCGCTGCTCTTCGAACTGAACGAGATTTACTCCGAGATGGGCGAGAGCGCCACCACCGACTTCGACGAGAAGAACTCGCACGATAACAGCATCATCAAGGTCATGGAAGCGACGGGAACGCTGATCTACTACCAACTTGACAAGGATTGGCACTACCGCAGCGAAGAGCGCCGCTGGGTAGCTTTGAATGAGAAGAGCCAGTGGCGGAAGGCCGATCTGATCAAGGGCAAAGTGACCATCTCGCAGCTGCACGTACGCTGAGAAGTGATCGACAATTTGCAAGGGGGGGAAAGCGCGCCGATTCTTAACTGAATCGGCGCGCTTTTATCTGCCCTGTTCTTCAGGCTTGAAGAGCGCTTTTTGCAGGCGGTCCGGCATTTCAGCGCCATGGCGCTTGGTGTGCTTGGCGACGTACATTGCGGCGTCGGCAGCACTCAACAGGCTGTCGGACGATGTGCCGTCTTCGGGATAGAGTGCGACGCCCACGCTTGCCCCTCCGCGGAGCACGTAACCCTCCACGGCAAAGGGAGCGTCGAAGCAGCGCTCGAGGCGTTGCGCGATCTCTTCGATGGCGGAGCGGCTGCGGGCCACCGGCACAAGAGCGGCAAACTCGTCGCCGCCCAGTCGCGCCAGCATGTCGCCCGAGCGCAGTTGGCGCTTCATGCGCATCGAGACTTCCTGGAGATACAGATCGCCAATGTGGTGGCCGTAGAAGTCATTTACCTGCTTGAACTCATCCAGGTCGATGTACACCAGGCCGAAGATCGAGTCGTCAACCTTTGCCTTTTCGATCAATTGTTCAAGGTAGCGGTCAAGGGAGAAGCGGTTATGGATATCGGTAAGCAAGTCGAACTCCGAGCGATAGACAAGGTCTTTGTAGAGTCTGCGGGTTTCAATGGCGAGCGTAGCGAGCCGTATTCCCGCTTCCAGCGCCGCGGCTTCATCCTGCGGACGGTGCTCGCCGGCTTCGGTCGCCGCAAACAGCGTTCCCAGTGATCCGCCGGCGCGGGCAGGGATGTCGAGGCGAATGGTTCGCAGGCCTTGAGCATTGGAAGGAGCATTTCCCAGACGTGCGCCATCGGGCATTTCGCACCAGCAGAATGGGAAACCCAGGCTGAACGCCACCATCTCGGTGATAGCACCGATCAACTCGGGCATGGGACGGGAACTGTTGATGTCCTCCAGAATTCTGCTTCGCTTCATTGCCAATTGCGTGTTGTGCCGTTCGATGCGGGCTTCGGATTCTGCCTGTTTGGTGATGGTTATGGTCTGATGCTGCACCTTCATGCGAAGGATCCATCCCCAGATACCGACGACCAACACAATCGCCAGGAGCATGGCTACGACGCGAACCAGGTTGCCAATGCTCACCAGGGGTGGCGCGCCGATGGAGGCGATGTCGTCCGTGGTGCGCATCAGGATGTCGAAGGGCACCTGCGTGTCGAAGGGATTCGAAGCGCCCATGATGCAGATTCCGGCGACGCGAACCTTCGAGCCGAGGGCCAGATGCTTCAATGCCGGGAGTGCTGCTGTTTGCAGGCTTCGAGGTGTCGGTAGCCGGTAGATAGCAGAGAACAGGTTTCCACCGGCGCTCAGCACATATTCGTCCTGCGCAGCGCTGCGATTTTCCGCCAAAACCTGGGCTTCAGTGGAAACCAGGTCGAAGAGGTGATGGCTTGTTGCCAGTTCGCTCCAGGTTACGGAGCGGGGTGCGATTGGCGTCGAGATCTGCCGATCGATAACTTCGCCGCCGGTCAATGCCAGGAATCCGTCATGCACGTCGGGAAACCCGGTTACATCCGCCTGGTCTCCGATGCGCAGGGGAGCTATAGATCCGGTCATAATCCACAGACTTTTTGAGCCGTCCTGGAGCACAAGCGCGGAGCCGGGTTGATAGTAGGTGATGGTCCCATGCACTCGCACCCGCTGCGTCAAATCGTGGACGTGATAGCCGGTCAGAATCTCGTCCATCGGTGTCAGCGGCAAATCCCACGGATCTCGCGCAGCCGGCTTTACCATCTTGATGGCAGACAGTGAACTTCCGTGCAGCAGGATGCCGGTTGCCTGCATCTTGCCATCAAATCGCCCGGAAACGGCGCCGGTGAATTCTACTTCAGCATCGAGAATGTTCTTGAGGCTGTCAACCCTATCGCTGTCGATGACGGCGGCAAGCGGTCCATCCTCGGCCCGCAACTGGATCGAGATACTGGGCCTGTCAGAGCTCTGCACAAGGTCGATGCTACGAACCGTCCCGCGCACCGTTACCAGACGGCAGTCAAATTCGGCGCGAATCAACTGGTCGAAAGTTGCCGGCACCGGTGCGGGCAGGCTGCCGTGACCCAACACGCTGATACTGGTGGCCGATATCAATGGCCGGAAGCTTTCGTGGGTTGTTCCCTTGATCAGGACGCGATCGCCGACCGAAAGTTGAACCTGCACGTTGGGCTGAACATAGATTGCCTGGTCGCCATCCTGGACAAACAGCGTGCGCTCATACCCGCGATAATAGGTAACGGTAGCTTCAAATGAGACCGGAAGCTGGTGGCTGGCCTGGGCATTGCTGAGAGCGTGAATCGCGCGCAGAGAGGTGAGCGGCTGTTCGCTGGCTTCGTGGGCGGTGGCCGCGTGTAAAGGCGGCATGGTCGTGCAGAGCGCCAGGCCAATCGCCGCGTGCGTTAGAATTTGCCGGCATTTACCGCTCAGCCCCATCCCCTGCGTCCTTGACCCTGCTAGTTCCTTGCATCGTTGAACTTAGCGCGTTCTGCATGCACTTAAGACATCGGCACGACTTGTAAAAGTTTACGCCCAACACCGGTTACTCTAGTTACACCTTTCGGGGAATCGGTAATACACAGGTCATAACACCTCCAAGACGGGATATGTTGTTCCGGGACATGCCGCGGGGGGTGCACGGTATCATGGCAGGGGCTCAGACTCGGGAGAGCAATTCTCAATGGCTACCAACCCTGAAATTCCCCTCGTTGTCACCTCGTTTCCACCCAGCGGAACTCAATCGTTACCCCCCCGCCGCATACGCGTGCTGGGTGTGCCCCTGGACATGGGTGCAAGCCGGCGCGGAGTAGACATGGGCCCTTCGGCGATGCGTGTTGCCGGGCTTGAAGCGCGGCTTGAGTCGCTCGGCCACCATGTCAGCGACGGCGGCAACGTGGCCGTGGATATCGCCGAAACCCAGAACTTCGGCAGTCCTAACGCACGCTATCTGAAGCAGATCGCCGATACCTGCACGCGCACCGCTGCCGCGGTTTTGAAGACGATGGAAGAGGGAATGACGCCGCTGGTGCTCGGCGGAGACCACTCCATTGCCGTCGGGACCGTCTCGGGTGTGTCGGAGTTTTACAGGCGCCAGAACCAGAAAATCGGCGTGATCTGGATCGATGCGCATTCCGATATCAACACGCCAGACACGTCACCGAGCGGGAACGTCCATGGCATGCCGCTGGCGGCGTTGCTCGGCCTTGGTCCGGAGTTGCTGACCAACATCGGCGGATTTTCACCCAAGATTGCCCCGGAGAACACCGTGTTGGTCGGCGTACGTGATATCGACTCGGCAGAACGTGCCAATATCCGCCGCGCCGGCGTCGGTGAGGTGTACACCATGCGCGATATCGATGAGCGAGGGATGCGCGCCGTGATGGAAGAGGCTTTGCGCGCCGCGGGACGGGGAACTGCCGGTTATCATATTTCGCTCGACATGGACTGGATCGACCCCGAGGACGCGCCGGGCGTGGGCACGCCTGTTCGCGGTGGCGCGACCTATCGCGAAGCGCATCTGGCAATGGAGATCCTGGCCGACCATGGGCGCATGCTCAGTTTCGAAATCGTCGAAGTAAATCCGGTCATCGACGAGCACAACCGCACCGCCGACTTGGCTGTCGAGCTGGCCTGTTCGGCGTTTGGAAAAAAGATTCTTTGAGCAGCGACGAAGTTGTGACCCGCAAGGAACCTGGGTGCCCCATCCTTCGAGCTCTTTTTGCTCGAAGGGTGGGACTTCATGAACCTCGCCTGTCACCCTTCTTCACGTTCCTGTGAGCGACAATAAGAGCGATGGCAAAAAAACTTCGTGTGGGTGTTCTGTTTGGCGGGCGCAGCGGCGAGCATGAGGTTTCGCTGCTCTCGGCTGCTTCGATTCTCAAGGCAATTGATCGCAAGAAGTTCGACGTGGTGCCGATCGGCATCACCAAAGAGGGTAGGTGGCTTGCCGCCGCGGACGCGACAAGCTTGCTCGAAGGCGACCAAAGTGCGGGAGCGCGCCGGCTGCGTGCGGGCGATCCCGAAGCGACGCCGGGAGCGAAGCTGCTGCACGAAGGCATTCCGACGCTGCTCGCGCCCGTTCCCGGTCCTCAAGGTCCTGAGGGGAAGGCGATCGATGTGGTGTTTCCCGTTCTACATGGCACATTTGGCGAAGACGGCACCATACAGGGGCTTTTCGAACTGGCAGGCATTGCCTATGTCGGCTCCGGCGTTCTGGGTTCATCGGCGGGCATGGACAAGGACGTGATGAAGAGCCTGTTCGCGCACGCTGGTCTGCCCATCGTCAAACATGTCACGATTCTGCGTTCGGAGTGGGAAGCCTCTCCGCGTAAGGCCATTGCGCAAATCGAAGGCGCGCTCAAGTACCCACTTTTTGTGAAGCCCGCGAATCTGGGATCGTCGGTCGGCATCAGCAAGGCGCATGATCGCAGGGAACTTGGTCCCGCGCTCGATCTCGCCGCAAAGTACGATCGCAAGCTGATTGTGGAGCAGGGAGTGGGTGGCCGCAAATCGCGCGCCCGTGAACTGGAAGTCGGCGTTCTCGGCAATGATGATCCCAAAGCCAGCGTGGTCGGCGAGATCATTCCCGGTAAGGAATTCTATGACTACGAGGCCAAGTACCTGTCGGAAGGCTCGGTGCCCGTCATCCCGGCAAAGATCACGCGTGCTGAGGCGAAGCAGATTCGAGAGATGGCGGTGGCCGCGTTCCGCGCCTGCGATCTTGCCGGACTCTCGCGTGTCGATTTCCTGATGGAGCCCGACGGCAAACGCCGCATCTATCTCAACGAGGTGAATACGCTGCCCGGCTTTACGCAGATCAGCATGTACCCCAAGCTGTGGGAGGCGACCGGCATCCCCTACAGCGACCTGATCACGCGGCTCATCGAACTGGGCCTCGAGCGCCACGAGGACAAGAACCGGAACACATACAGCAGAGAATGAAACAGACAGGGAGTAGGGAACAAGGAGTAGGGAGTGCGAAACTGGGAACAGCCACGCAGTTGCCGGTGTCTAAGATAAGAGAGGATTTAGTTTGCGCCCAAAACATCAGCGCCGCACTATGGTCGCGCAACACAGCACTGACGTTGGTTATTCCCTAATCCCTATTCCCTATTCCCTCTCTTACCGTATCCTTGAGTGCGAGGAAAGTCTGCGATGACCCTGCTCGATGCTCCCAAGTTTGACCAAGCCCGCGAAAACCGCAACCGCGCCATGCTCTATGGAGGCGGCGGCCTGCTGTTCCTTGTGATTGTGGTCTTCTGGATGCTTTCCGGCCATCCCGCCGACTGGCCCTGGAACTGGTGGACGCATCTGCGGGGCCGACATACGGTCAACCACTTCATGGAGACCGTTGAAAAGAACGATCTGAAGCAGGCCTACGGCATCTGGATGCACGATCCCAACTGGCAGCAGCATCCGGACAAGTACGGCTCCTACACCTTCGATCGTTTTCAGGCCGATTGGGGTCCGAACAGCAGCGACAACGAATATGGGGTTATCCAGAGCCACCAGATTGTGGCGGCACGGGTGTTTCGGAATGTGCTGCTGGTGGGGCTGCTGATCAACGGGCGCAAGAGCAAGGCGCTGTTCCTTACTTACTATCCCAAGGACCACACGCTGGACTTCGCGCCGCCGGACGAGGAGCTGTATCTCGGGCCGTAGCGCACTGCGACCACGCACACAATATTGAATGACACTCAAGCGGAGGCTATCGTAACTCCTGAGTAGCTGTATCCCGGAGCCGATGCACCCCAGTCGGCGCGACCCCCAGTGAACGGCGACCATGCTAGAGCCTCGAAAGGCCACACCAATTCAGGAATTACCGTAACTCCGCCTGAGCCTTTTCCAGGCTCGCCGAGTCTTCGACGTTGAGCGACTTCTGCGCCGGGTCAATCTGCTTCAGCAGTCCGCAGAGCACTTTGCCTTGGCCGACCTCGATAAATATCTGTGCCTCCGCAGCGACCAGGGTGCGCATGCAATCCACCCAGCGCACCGCCCCGGTCACCTGTTCGATGAGAGCATCGCGCGCCCCATCGGCCGTGGTCACCATCGTTCCACTCGCATTGGCGGCAACAGGAAGGCGCGGATCGGAAAGCTTCAATCCCGCCAGCACTCGCGCCACTTCCTCCTGCGCGGGCCGCATCAGCGCGCAATGGAAGGGAGCGCTTACCGGAAGCATTACGGTGCGCCGCGCGCCCATGGCCTTGCAGAGGGCCGCGGCCTTCTCCACCGCGGCCGTCGCGCCTGAGATCACTGTCTGCCCCGGCGAGTTCAGGTTTGCCGCAGCCACAATGAGCCCAGTTTCCCTCGCGGCCTCATCGCAAGCTTCGACCACCTGTGCCGGATCAAGCGACAAGATCGCCGCCATCGCGCCCTGACCCGCGGGTACAGCCAACTGCATCGCTCGTCCGCGCGCCTTTACCGCCCGCACAGCATCGGCAAAAGCCACCGTCCCCGCCGCGACGTGCGCCGACCACTCACCCAGCGAGTGTCCGGCGGCCAGCGACGGCTGCACGCCATGCTCGGCCAGAACGCGCAGCGCAGCCACGCTCACGGTCAGAATCGCCGGCTGCGTGTTCTCAGTCAGCTTCAGGTCTTCTTCAGGTCCTTCAAAGCAGAGCTTCGACAGGGCGAATCCACACGCTTCATCGGCTTCGGCAAAGGTCCGCCTGGCGACGGGGAACCGCTCGGCAAGGTCGCGGCCCATGCCCACCGTCTGCGAACCCTGCCCCGGAAAGAGAAATGCAATCTTCTTATTCATTCCATTGAGGATTGTATCGCGCAGAGCTGCCGCGATTCCCGCTGACGCACATAGCCGTGACGAGAGCGCAAACCATATCCATGACATATGACCGCCATCTGCATCCGCGATGACGGAGTTGGCGTCAAACGAACCGCAACGTCGCCAAGCGCATCACAAACAGTTGAGGCGCGCTCGGCGGATCAGTGCCGGGTCCATCTGAAAGGGCAGGAAAATGGCGAACCCACGGAAAAGAGCGCAGGTCAACTTGAACGAGAGCTCTGTTTATGCAGACGAAAACTCCACTCCGGCCTTCGACCGGTCCGACGACTTTGCAACCGAGGCGGCGCTGGATCGCCTGGAAGTAATCACGGGCGGCGCAGACGAGTCCGATATCTTCGAAGGTGCTCTCGGGCAGAAATTCGATGAACTCGACGCCAGCACGGAAGAAGAGCTGGATGCGCTGGAAGTAAATCTCATCCAGGAAGACGAGCGTCCTAATGCCCGCGACGGTTCCGGCCTGATTGTGGACGACTCGGCGCAAGAGCAGCTCGCCCGCTTCACCGAGGCCGACCCGTCGCAGTCCGACCTGGGAGCGGTCAGTGTCGAGCCCGGCAACGACGACACCAGCGCCGTTCTGCGCGGGCACCATCCAAACTCGTCGATTGCAGGCTCTGACGCAGTGGTGGAGGAAAATCTCGATGAGCCGATGGACGAGACCGTCACCGAGCGCAACGTTGACGAAGGCACTGCCGGATAAAAAAACCTGCCCGGGACCGGTCCATTCCTTCAGAGTGTTATTCAGGACTGATTGGAGCGGGCTGGTTTACGCGCGAACACATACGCACGCCTGCTCTGGAACTCCACGTCGGGCGCGTAGGGATCGCGCTCAATCACATCTTCAATTGTGAATCCCGACCTTGTAAGCAAAGACAAAATCTTCTCTGGTTGCAGATGGTAGAACTCCATCGAGACAGGCTGTCCCAACAATTCCTTCGGCTTGAGGACTTCATCGCCGATGTGGAAAGCGAGCAGCAGCAAGCCGCCAGGTTGCAGCACTCTGTGCATCTCGGCGAATGCAAGCGGGAGCAACTCGGCGGGGATATTCACGATGACATAGAACGCCGCAATTCCCGCAAGCGTGTCGTCTGCCAAGTCGAGGGCGAGCATGTTTCCTTCGCGAAATTCGATGCCCGGACTCAGGCGCCGCGCCTGCGCGATCATTTGCAGCGAGAGATCGAGGCCAAAGACATCAACCCCGGCATCGCGGAGAAAACGAGCGATGTGCCCTGGGCCGCAACCCAAATCGCAGACTGCGCCGCGGCCTTGCACAGAGGCTGCAAATCGCGTGAGCTGTTCACGATCGAATGGCTTGCCGTCGAGTTCGCGAAACATCCTTCGCGCGTATTCATCCGCAATGCGGTCGTAGTTTTCGCGGATGATTTCGATGCGGTTCTGCGTCATGGCGTGTTTGGCAGATAACCGTTGCGGGAACTGGGGTAGGCTTCAGTTCCAGCGCTTCTTGTCGTCGTGGTCTTCGTCGATCTGTTTTCCGCTGCCGTCGAATTTGACCGTGCGGCCCTGGGATCGCATGTACACCTCGAATTTTTTTGCGGCCCGCCGGCGCTTCCAGCGGTAGTAGCCGTTGCGCAGCCCGTACCATTTCTCGCTGAACGCAAACGAGAAACCGCGCCGCGGCGCCATGCGGATAAAGGCGAACCCGGCCAGCGCTCCGCCGAGCTGCGCAAAGGCGTACATGCGCATGCTGCCGAACATCATGGCGATGGCAACGAGCGCGTAGATGATCGCCATGTAACGCGCCTTGATGCCGATGACGAAGAACATTTGGAACTGCACGTCGCCATAGAGCAGTCCGATGGCCATCAGCAGGCCGAAGATGCCGCCGAAGCACCCGTAGAGCGGAAACACGACCAGCGACGAGCTGAGCGCCACGCTGCCGCCGTAGATGGCCAGCGCCGCCAACGCAGTGCCGATAACCGATGCCGCGTAAAGGCCCATGACCCAGGTATCGTTGTGGAACGACTCGAGGAAACCCGCCAGAAACCAGATGGAGAGCAGCTCGAACAGCGTGGAGACGATCAGGCCGGTGGGATGCACAAAGCTATACGTGAAAGGCTGCCAAATCCACCCATGCAAAAAAGTCGTCGGGTAGAAGAGCAGATATCCCAGCGCCGATTTCGTTGCCTCCGGAGCTGCCAGTCCTGCAATCGCAAGCAGGAAATAGGCGCCCAGGTTCACCAGCACCAGTCGGCGAGTGGCGCCGTGAAAATCGGGGAATGCGAACGGTGTGGCGCCAATCCTTGCCATGGTAGTGAACAGGTTAAATGGACGGCCTTAGGCGTGTCATCGGCACACGCAACCCGGGCGGCCTAGATTCACTCAGTCAGCAGTCCCTCAAGGAGCGACGACCAGTCCGCGATGGCCTTTCGCGTCGACCGCCCGTACACCGAAGATCACGTTGTCCTTGGAGATCGGGAGCGAGACAGTAACTGGCCCGTCCGTTGGTGTGGCCGCAAGCTGTTTTACGTACTGCCAGTTATTCGACGTGGTTTCGCGCCACAGCACGTCGTAGTGCGCCGCTCCGCCACCTGCCGGCGGCTCCCAGGTCAATGTCGAGCCGTTCTCTGCCATTTTGTTGACGATGGTTACTTTCTGCGGCTCACCGGGAGCGAAGGCCAGCGTGGCCAGGGTTGCCGCATTCAGCCGGGCTACCTGGGCAACGTAGTTGAAGTCCACAAACTCGATCAGATCCCCCAGCACTGGAGTATCGGAGCCCGGAGGCGACTTAACGACGTTCTGGTGCTGGTGGTTGTAGTCCTCACGCCATTCGGTGAACCGCACTGCCGCAAAGCCTTCATGGTTAAACGAGCTGTGATCGCCGCCGCGCAGGTAGCGATCGGGCCGGTCGACCAGAAATGCCGAAAACGGCTTCACCGATCCCGGCCGCGAGAAATATGTGTGCGCTGTTTCGGCAATGGACCGGGCTAGCTGACGGCTGGGCGAGTCGTTTTCTTTGCCCAATGCCCGAATGCGCCGCGCCTCCTCCGGCGTTGCCGCTTGCGGATCGCCTTCGGAGAATACACGTACCCGGTCCTTCAACTGTAGCGTGTCGGCCGGTGTGGTGTTGCCGCCCACAATATCGTTGTTCAGCACCGCTTCCAAGTCCCAGCCTTCCTCTTTTGCAAACCTGGCCAGGTGCCCAGACCCCACCAGTCCCTGCTCCTCGCCGGCTACCGCGGCAAACACGATTGTTCCAGGAAATTTCAGCTTGCTCAAAGCTCGTGCGCACTCGAGCGATACAGCTACGCCTGAGGCATCGTCGTTTGCGCCGGGCGCCGCTCCGTGATCGTCGAGAATGTTTAAATTGCGCGAGTCGTAATGTCCAGTCACAAGTACCATGCGTTTGGCCTGCCCTGGATCCGTCCCCCGCAAAACCGCATAGACATTCGTAATCTTCGTCGGCTTGGGAATTCGCCCTGCCCAGGGACTACCGCTTGCGCTGGCCGGATCGGCGGTAAAGGTGTCGCGCTTGACTTCGAGGCAGCCGCCGCATTCGTGCGAGATGGCTTCGAACTGGCCTGCGATCCAGTCAGCCGCGCCGTTAATCCCCTGATCTGGCGGCAGGTCGGTGTCCATGCTCGATAACGTGCTGCGCGTCCCGAAACTAACCAGCGTTTTTATCGTCTCTTCTATTCGATGGGGCTTGATTGACGCGAGAGCCTGCGCAATCGCCGGATCGACAGGGGCAGGTCCGATGGGGGTGGCATGCAGAGTATAGTCAGGCTGCGCAATCGCGGTGCCGCACGCAAGCGCCAGCCCGCAAAGCAGGACTACTTGGGGAAGTTTCATAGTTCATTCTCCGGTGGGTGCACTTCGGTTTCAAGAGGGGGTAGCGGCCTCTTGACCTTTGGAACGGTTTGCCTAAAACTAACCCAAGTCCGTACCCTAAGGGTACCGTCATCCTACATCACGAAATGCCTTGAGAGAGGAGGCTGCCATGACAAGCTGCCCGGAATGTGAAAACGATCTTGATATCGATGTTGAAGAAGCGGAAGAGGGCGACGTGGTCGCCTGTAGTGAGTGTGGAACTGAGTATGAAATCGTCGGAGTGGAACCGCTCGAGCTTTCGAAAGTGGAAGAGGGCATCGACGAGGACGATGACGACTTTCTAAATGAGGACGAGGAGGAAGAGTGATAGGGAACCGCAACAGATTGGCGGCATGGGTGGCCTTGGCCGCCTTCGCAGTGGTAATCATTCCAGCGGTACAACCTGTCGGCGTGGCCTATGCGCAGAACCTGGGTCAGCGCAACGTTGCCGGTCTCGTCTCGGACTCCAACTCTACGCCCGTGCAAGGCGCTACAGTTTTCCTCAAGAACCAGAAAACCAAGTCCATCCGCAGCTACACATCTTCCAGTAACGGCAGCTTTCGTTTTACCCAGGTCACCATGACAGACGATTACGATCTTTGGGCAGAAAAGGACGGGAAGAAAAGCCCGACAAAGACCGTCAGCTCGTGGGATGCACGCAAGGATTTCCAAACCGAATTGAAGTTGAAGTAGGCCGCATCCTCTCGCGGCTCGATTCCATCCTCAGAGTTTCGAGTGCGGGGCGGGCTATTTCTGCTTGCCCCTGCTCGACAACACAAGCTGATTTCCGTCCGCATCCTTGAACACGGCCACGGAGCCCCACGCCTCAGTCGTCGGCTCCTTGGTGAACACGACGCCTTTCTTTTTCATCGCATCGGCGGTGGCAAATACGTCGTCGCACCAGAACGAAATGGACTGGGACTCACCGATGCGCTTCTCGTGCCCTTCCGGAGTGAAGAGCGCGATACCGGTGTCAGCACCCGGGATCATCAGCTCAATCCATCGTTGTTTCGGGGTGAAAGGCTGATCCGTCATCACCTTCATGCCCATCACTTCGGTGTAAAACTTGAGCGCCAGATCCTGATCGCGCACCGGAATTCCCACAAACTTGATTCCTCTCACCATGTCTGCCTCACAGTGCGTCGAGAATAACTCGGCCCATTTCCGCAATCAATCAGGCATTCAATGCTATAGTATCCACCGGTATAGCTATGCCGAGTTTAGATGATTACATCACCGATACCTTGATGCGCGATCTGGTCGGCCACGACCGCAAGCCGGTGAGCTTTCTGGTATATCTCTGGCTGGCCGCGGAACAGGCGAAGACCCATGGCGAAGTGCGCGTGAGCTATCAGCAGGTCGCAGAGTCCGTTGGCATTTCAAAAAGCTCCGCGCAGGCGGCGATCCGCTGGCTGCTCAAGCGCAAGCTGCTCAGCGTCAGGAAAGAAAGCGTCACCGCGACGCCCGTGTACACGGCGCGCAGCCCATGGCGCGAAGCTGCGCGCCATACAAAAGATCGTGGATGACGACTGCGCGCTATTCCTGATTCAGAATCACGTCGCCGTTGACGGTCTCGATCGTCACGCGATTCAGTCCCGTGCCTACGATCCCTCCCGCGCGGATGTACTTGCGCGGCGTGCCTTCGGAGTGGTCCCATTCGCTCGATTCGTGTACGTCGAGCCCAGCGTTTTGGACGATATGGTATTGGTGGTCGGTCCTGGTGTAGGCGAGCGTGATCTTCACGTCCATGGAGAAGTCTTTAGGGACGGTCAGCTCGATGGTTCCACCCTTCGAGACGAGGTGGATATCCCGCGCCTGGCTGGAGGTTCCCACTTCATGCACGGTGATGCCGCCGCCCATCGAAGTTGCTTTGACCGGTCCCTCCGCTGTATTGATGGTGATCCCTCCGCCCATGGTGGTGGCATCTACTGACCCGGTTGCGTGGTCAATGTCGATTCCACCGCCCATCGTCTTGATCGTGGCGAACGAGGCTACATTGCCGACATGGATTCCCCCGCCCATGGTGTTGAGCGTGGCCCCATGCGGTGCATTCGCAACGTCAATTCCACCGCCCATCTTGTTGATCACAACTTCGCCAGACGCGCCCGTCGCACTGTTCGACATTCCATCATCGATATAGCGCGAACCGTAACCTCTGCATCCGGCCAACAACGCCGGGAGCACACTCACCAGCAGCAACGCACATCCCTTGCGCAGGTTCATAACGCAGACCTCCTGAATGTTTGAAACGCAGGTCCCAAGACACCATACGCACGCGCTCCGCTCAGGGTTCCCTTCGGCGCCGGAATCGAATTGCAGGCAGGACTGGCCTATAAGAATTAGCTTTCGAGCTTCTTCGTCACCAGCTCATTCAGCAGTGCCGGGTTGGCTTGCCCCTTTGACGCTTTCATCACCTGGCCAACGAAGAATCCGGCCATCGTTTTCTTGCCGGCGCGATACTGCTCCACCTGCTTGGGGTTCGCCGCAATTACCTGGTCGATCATCGCTTCGATCGCCGATGCATCAGAAAGCTGCTGGGGCTTCTCGCGATCGTAAACGGCGGGAAAATCCTCGCCTTTTTCAAAGGAGATATCGAACAGCCCTTTCATCTGCTTCGAGCTGATCTTGTCCTCGCCGAGCAGATCGGCGGCCATCACCACGCCCGCCATTGAGATGGGCGATTGATCGAGTTCCAGGCCCAGCGCCTTCAGGCGACCGCCAAGTTCACTGAGCAGGATGTTGGCGACGCGCCGCGGATTTTTTGCCGTCTTTGCTGCGGCTTCAAACTGGTCGGCAAACGCGCGCGAAGCCGTCAGCGTGTGCGCGTCCTTCGGGTTCAGCTCGTAATCCGCAATCATCCGCTTGCGCCGCGCTTCAGGCAGTTCCGGGAGCTCCCCGCTCTTTTGTGTCACGAAGTCCCGAGTCAGGACGAGCGGCGGCAAGTCCGGTTCCGGGAAGTAGCGATAGTCGTGTGCCTGTTCCTTTGAGCGCATGGAGTAGGTGCGGCCCTCGTGCGCGTTCCACAGCCGCGTCTCCTGGACCACGCGACCGCCCTCTTCGATGACTTCGATCTGGCGCTCGATTTCGTACTCGAGGGCTGCGCGAATGAAGCGAAAGCTGTTCACGTTTTTTACTTCCGCCTTGGTGCCAAATTTTGGTGCGCCCTTGAGACGGACGCTTACGTTTGCATCGCAACGCAGCGAACCCTCTTCCATGTTGCAGTCCGAAACGGCGGTATAGAGCAGGATTTCCTTGAGGCGTGTCAGGTACTCGAATGCCTCGTCGGGGGTGCGAATGTCCGGCTCGCTCACAATCTCGATCAGCGGCGTGCCGCAGCGGTTCAGGTCGAGATAGGTCCGCGTGGCCGAGTCGGCAAACCCATCGTGCAGGCTCTTGCCCGCGTCCTCTTCCATGTGCAGGCGCGTGATGCCGATTCGCTTCATGCTTCCATCCGCAGTGGGAACGTCGATCCAGCCGTGCTCGGCGAGCGGCTTGTCGTACTGCGAAATCTGGTAGCCCTTGGGCAGATCGGGGTAGAAGTAGTTTTTGCGCGCAAAGATCGATCGCTCCCGCACCTCGCAATTCAGCGCCAGAGATGCAAGCACGGCAAACTCCACTGCCTCTGCGTTCAGCACCGGCAGCGCGCCCGGCAAACCCAGGCACACGGGGCAGATGTTCGTATTCGGCTCAACGCCAAACTTGTTAGCGCAGCCGCAAAACGCCTTGCTCGCGGTGAGCAGTTGCACGTGGACTTCGAGACCGATTACCGGCTCGTACTTGGCGAGAACATCCGGAGACAGCGCTGTTGCAGCCATATCTAAATTCTAGCGTGGAGGCTTCTTCAATCGTCCTCGGCGGGCTCAAGCAGGCTGATGCTGCGGATTCCGCTTTCCTTCGTAAGCAGAATGCCCTGGCCGGGAATGGGAATCTTTTCGCCGTCCGATGTGACCCAGGCGGCCCTGGTAACGAACAACGAGCTCTCGTCGGGGTCATCGGAGTAGTAGAGCAACACACCCAAAACGCTCCGGCCACCCGACAACTCTACCTGAACTACTTGCTCCCGGCCGGCCTCGCTCTCGAAGATGTCGGTCCAGATGGAATTCCGGGTCGTACGTTCGGTCAGGTGCAGCTTTCTGAAAAGCCGATTCCAGTCGTTATTGATGTAGATCACGGCAAACAGGCCAAAACCGAAGGTGATCGCGGCCAGAATCCAAACACTGGACGGGTCCCAGATGATGGAATCGCCGTTTGCGTCCGATCCCTTCAGCACGTGAAAGGGCAGCCGACCCCGATTCGCCGCGATGAAGCAGACATAGATTACGAAACTGAAGAGAAGCGCTTCAATGATGCGCTCGAGGTCCGATTGCTTCCGGCGGGTCGCCAGCTGCTGCACAAGGTACGCAGCCGCGAATCCGGGCAGCAGTATCAGGAAGATCTCGAGAGCGATCAGGCTTGTCGGCATTACCGCAAAGTATAGGACTTATTGTTGGGACGGCTTTTCAGGAGCCTGCGGCGGGGGGATGCGAACCGGCTCTGGAAGCTTCACGCTCACCGGAGTCCGCAGGCGCCGCTTCTTTGATCCGTCGGTCGTGCGATAGGAAGTCTGATTTTTCGAACTCCCCTTCGGCAAAACGTAGCCCATAGATCCCTCCGCCTCCAGTATCGGACAAATCCAGCGAAAACGCTACGCTCACTCCGCCGGATCTTGCGCGGTGAACGACGAGCAGCACGGTTTCTCCGTCGCGTGGAAGTTCATCAGCTCCGCGCGAATCCCGTCCGGGTCGTACATATTGAACTGACCCTTGCCGTCCTTGCCGATCTTGGGCGCCGCGTCGTGCCTGCCTTCCAGGCGGTTACCCGCCTGAAGGACTTTGAACGCATCGTCCACTGACTTCTCGCCAATCGCAAAGTGATCAAGCACGCCCAGAGACTGCTGCGAGATATTCGCCGGAATCCCCGACCCCGACGGCCCGCTGGTCAGCATGTACTCCACCCAGTCGTGCCCATCGGGAACCTGCTGGCTGACCCAGTCGACCTTGTCATCTTTCATGCCGCCATACCAGTACGGCCTGAAGCCGAGCAGGTCGCGATAGAACTTGTCCTCGGCCTCGCGGCTGTGTACGAGGAATCCAACGTGAATAATGTGGTGGCCGATCGCGTTCGGATCATCGGGAGCCCTGGCGCCCGCCGCAGGCTGCACAAACTCGATCTTGTTGCCCTCCGGATCAAGCACCGCAAACCATTGGCTTCCGTCTGAACCCTTCGTAACGGCAGCCGGCGTCTTCCAGCCCTTGGCAGCGAGATACTTCCGCATTCCTTCGGCGCTGGTCGTGTTGAAGGCTGCGTGATCCATGCGGTTTACGCCCGCATTCGGAGGCAGGGGCAGCACTTCGACATATTGCGTCGCGCTGAAAGCATATTTCACGCCCTGGGGATTCTCGGGATCCGGCTCCTTGGCTGCGCCGATGATCACCCGATAGTAATGGTCGGTGGCTGCCGCGTCCGATGTGTAGACCGCCAGGTGCGAAATTCCGGTAATCTTGGGCCGCTCCTGTGTACTCAGCGACACGGTGGCAACGCCCAGTACAGCCATTCCAGCCACGACAAAAAACTTCGAATACATAATGCACCTCGAAATATCAGCGGCATCACGATAAATCGATTTGGCACATCCTGTAAACCTGCCGACCTGGAATTCAGTGAACAATCCAGTGAATTGCACGGCCCCCGTCGCGCTCGCTTACAATTCCCCCATGCCCCGTCAGACATTCCCTGCCATCCTTGCGGCTGTTACGTTTGCTGCATCCTTCGCAGCCGCCCAATCCGGCACTCTGCCCACCGCGTCCACTGCCGAACGCGCAGAGGCTCGCGAAATCTTCAAGCAACTCATCGAAATCAACACAACTGACACGCCCAAGGGCAGCGTCACCGCCGCGACGAAAGCCATGCAGAAGCGCTTTCTCGATGCCGGCTTTGCGCCCGATGACGTTCGCTTGCTTGGCCCGGACGCGAATAAGCAGAACCTCGTCGTCCGCATCCGTGCCGGCGCGCCCGCCTCCGAAAAGCCCGTGCTGTTCTTGTGTCACATTGATGTTGTCGAAGCGCTTCCTTCGGACTGGCACACCGATCCGTTTCAGTTTGTGGAGAAGGATGGCTACTTCTACGGTCGTGGCACGCAGGACATGAAGGACTCCGATGCCGCGCTCGTCTTCACTTTCCTGCGCCTCCATCGCGAGGGCTACAAGCCGAAGCGCGATCTCATCCTTGCCCTCACGGCCGATGAGGAAGGTGGCAAATTCAACGGTGCTGAGTGGCTCGTAAAAAATCACCGCGATCTCGTCGACGCCGCGTTCATCATCAATCCAGATGCCGGCGGCGTCGAACTCGATCATGGCCGCGCCATCGTGGGCGACGTGGAAGCCACGGAGAAGGTGTACGCCGACTACCAGGTCACGGCCAGCAATCGCGGCGGACACAGCTCGCTGCCACGGCCTGACAATGCCATCTACGAACTCACCACCGCCTTGAACAAACTCGCCGCTTACAGCTTTCCGTTTGAAATGAACGAGGTCACCCGCGTGTATTTCGGCAACCTCGCCAAGCAGGAGACCGGCGAGATGGCTGCCAACATCCGCGCCATCCTTGCCACTCCACCTGATCCGGCCGCAGCCGCTCGCCTCAGCGCCGAACCAAGCTTCAACTCCAACTTCCGCACCACCTGCGTCGCCACGCGACTTGCTGCGGGGCATGCAAACAATGCGTTGCCGCAAACCGCGCAGGCCAACGTGAATTGCCGCATCTTCCCCGGTCACTCCCCCGAGGAAATTCGCCAGCAACTCATCGCGCTCTTTGGCGATTCCAAGCTCAGCGTGAAATATGTCTCTGACGGAGGGCAAGTCTCTGATGTCGCGCCCGAGCGCAAGGCAATTGTGCCGCCCGCACCGCTGAAGGAAGTCTTCGAGCCGCTCACACGCATCACCAACGAAATCTGGCCCGGAATTCCGGTGACGCCGGAGATGGAAGATGGCGCCAGCGACTCCATATACTTCGCGCAAGCAGGTTACCCCTGCTATGGCTACTCCGCCATTGCGCTTGAGCGTAACGATGTGCGCGCCCACGGGCAGGATGAGCGGCTTCCGATCGATTCCTACTGGAAGTCGCTGGACTTCTTCTACGCCTTCTCGAAAGCGTTGGGTGACGAATGATTATTGTCCCTGCCTGGGTCACATGCAACCGCCTCTCGGCAGAATTATGATGGAAATTCGTAAGCCACATTCGTTTACCGGAGTCGCCAGGATGGCGGGCAAGATCGAACTGATGCTGGGCCCCATGCGCAGCAACAAAACCGCGGAACTTCTGCGCCGCGCTGACATGCGTCGTCAGTATGCCAAGCAATATGTCCTTGTCCTCAAGCCAAGCGACGACACCAAGGGTGGTCCCGGCCTCGTCGAAAGCCGCAATCCCAACGGCCACGCCAAAATGAATGCCCTCGAATTTCCATCGAACGACCCATGGTCCGTTCTCAAGGCTATCGACGACCTCGAACAGGAAATCGGCAAGCGCGTGGAGTGCATCGCCATCGACGAAGGCCAATTCGTTACTGACCTCTTTCTCTTCACCAAGAACCTGCTCGACGCCAATCACGACGTGCTCGTGGCAGGTCTCGATCTCGACTTCCGCGCCATGCCGTTTGGGGAGATGCTCAACCTTACCTGGCTTGTGAATGCCTACGGTGGCAGCATTACGGAGTGCATGGCCTACTGCACCTGCGGCGCTCGCGCTCTCTATTCGCAGCGCCTCATCGACGGCAAGCCCGCGCCCTATGACAGCCCCATCAAGATGCCCGGTGACGCCTACGAGCCGCGCTGCGCCGAACACTTCGTACTGCCAGGCCGACCGCATTAGGGCGCAATCCTGTAAGCTTGTTCCGCCCCCGAGGAGCTTGCGGAAATTGAGCCCAGCACCCATGAGTCCGCTCTACCGCAAAATTGCGTGGCGGCTCGTTCCGTTCCTCGTGCTTCTCTACATGGTCGCGTTCCTTGACCGCGTCAACATCAGCTTTGCCGCTCTCACCATGAATCGCGACCTCGGCATCAGCGAGAGCGTCTACGGATTTGCGGCCGGCGTTTTCTTTCTCAGTTATTGCCTCTTTGAGGTCCCCGCCAATCTTGTCCTCACACGACTGGGCGCACGCCGTTGGCTCTCCATCCTCATGGTTATCTGGGGATTCGTCTCGATGAGCACCGCGTTTGTGCACAGCGAGGCGACGTATATTGGCGCACGATTCCTCCTGGGCATTGCAGAGTCTGGCTTCTATCCCGGCGTCATCTACTACTTCACTTTTTGGCTGCCGCGCGCCATGCGCACGCGAATCCTGGCTCTTTTTCTCCTCGCCGTTCCGCTTTGCAATTCAATTGGCTCGCCCATCTCCGCACACATCCTGCTGCTCAATAACGTCTCCGGCATGCGCGGCTGGCAATGGCTCTTTCTGCTGGAAGGCATGCCGGCAGTCATCCTTGGAATCGCAGCATGGTTCCTGCTTGCCGACGGTCCCTGGTCTGCTCAGTGGCTTTCGTCTGCAGAGAGGGGGCAGATCATCGGCGATCTGCAGCACGATGAGACTCAACAGCCGGATTCCGGCAAACAAGGCCTCCACGTTGCGCGCGACTGCGTTATCTACTTCCTCTGGAGCAGCGGCAATTACGGCCTCACCTTCTGGCTACCCAGGATTCTTACGACACATGGTGCGTCTAATGTGTCCACTGGCTGGTGGGCAACGGTCACCTTCGGCTTCGGCGCGCTCGCCATGCTTTGGGCCAGCCGTCGCCGCGGATTCCGCGCACTGCCATACCTGTTTCTCGCATCCTCCGCGGGATTCATCGCTGCCGGCCTCGCACATTCCGCGCTCACAGCCGTTGCAGGGTTCAGTCTCGCCGCCATGGGAATACTGGCCTCGTTGCCCATGTTCTGGAGCCTTGCCGCCAGCCGCCTTTCCGGCAAAGCCGCCGGAGCGGCGATCGCGCTGGTCAACTCCGTCGGAGCCGTTGGAGCTTTTGCAGGACCCTCGGCAATGGGGTGGCTGCACGACGTCACGCACCACTACACCACCGGTTTGTGGGTTATCGCTGCCGCCATGGCCGTCGGCGGCTGGCTGGTTTATGGCGAATCCGCAAAAACTGCATCTGCCGTGCCACAAACAGCAGACTAGGCGAGTACGTTCCTGTTAATCCACGATGAATTGCGAACGGCGCAGAGCGCGATTCGCTGGGCGCGAAGTCCCGCAAAGTTGCGCCTCGTCGGGTAAACTAGGAACTGCATGATCCTCCCGTTTGTCCGCGAAATATTTGCGGAACTGGAGCAGTCCTCCTCCTTTGATCGCGTTCGCAGACACCTCTCGCTTGGTGTCGGTCGCAGACGTGTGTCCGGACTCACCAACACCGCCCGCTCCCTTTACCTCCCGCTGCTCGCGCGCGCCGCCAAGCAACCCGTCATCGTCGTCGTCGCCGACAACAAGGCTGCCGAGGCCCTGGAACTGACATTGCGCGCTGGTTGCGAACTCACAGGAGCCATCGATTCCAGCCGCGTGGTGCGTCTGCCCGCCCACGATGTGCTCCCATTCGAAAATCTCTCGCCCCACCCGGACGTGCAGGAGCAGCGCGCCGCCGCGCTCTTCAAACTCGCCACCGGCGGCGTCTCCATTCTCATTGCGCCGGCAGAAGCTGCCGCGCTGCGCCTCTTCAGCCGCGACTACTACGCGAGCCTCGCCGTCACCGTTCGACGCGGCGAAGAACTCGACGTTGAAGTCCTTACCGGCCATCTCGCCAGCGTGGGCTACTCACAGATGGACCTGGTGGAAATGCCTGGCCAGTTCACGCGTCGTGGCGGCATCCTCGATGTGTACTCGCCCGAATCTGACCGTCCTGTGCGCATCGAGTTTTTTGGCGATGAGATCGACACCATCCGCAAATTCGATCCGGAGACGCAGCGCTCGCAATCCGGCCTGGACGAAACGCAATTGCTGCCTCTGACCGAAACTCCCGTCACTGAGCACTTGCTCGCCGCCGTTCATGCGCGCCTCAGTAAGCAGCGTGTTCAGGTCGCCGAAGGCACGAACTCCGAAGAAGAAGAGATGGAGATCGAAGCGGCAGCCGCGGGCGGCGTCAGCGTCTTCCCCGGATGGGAATTTTTCTCCTCGGTTGCCGGCGCAGAAACGCACCTGCTCAACCTGCTTCCGCGCAGTGTCCTCTTCGTCGAAGAACCCGCCATGGTGCGCAACCAGATTGATCGCTGGTGGAACAAGGTCGAGCAGCGCCATGAGCGCTCGGGAATCGGGTCCCTCATCCGGCCTGAGGATATTTATCTCCGCCCCGAAGTGCTAGAGGGCCTGCTCGAATCGCATCCCGGACTCGATCTCGACCAGTTGGGCGTTGTCGACGTGCTTGAAGAAGACTCGACGCTCGGAGAGATCGCGGTGAACTCGCGGCCGACGCTGCGTTTCCACGGTTCCATCCCGGCACTCGTCGAGCAGCTTAAGAACCTTATGGTCGCCGAACAGCACATCGTTATCGCCGCGCCCACGCAGGGCGACGTCGAGCGCCTGGCCACGATGCTGCGCGAGTATCAGGTGCCCTATCGCCTTGGCAGCCGTGTCGTCACCCACGGATCCGAACTTGAAGAAGCCAGTTATCTCGCCGGCGACATGCGCGTACCCGTCATCGTGCGCACGCCGATCGCTTCCGGTGTCAGCTTCCCCGATGCCAACCTGATCCTCTTCGGCGCGAATGATATGTCGGATGACGCCGACGTTACAGCGCGCCCCGAGCCCAAGAAGTCCAAGACTGCGGCATTCCTTTCCGATTTTCGCGATCTAGCCATAGGCGACTACGTGGTGCACGTGGAGCATGGCATCGCGCAGTATCAGGGCCTGAAAGAGATTGTGCAGGACGGCCTGGCCGTCGAATTCATGATTCTCGAATTTGCCGAGCAGGCCAAATTGTATGTCCCCCTCACGCGCCTTGACCTGATCCAGAAATACCGCTCCACCGACACCGGCCCAGCGCCAGTGTTGAATCGACTCGGCTCGCAGCAATGGGTCAAGACCAAGGCTCGCGTCAAAAAAGCCATGCAGGACATGGCCGCCGAGTTGCTCAAGCTCTACGCGCAGCGCCACACCGCGCAAGGCACATCCTTTTCGCCTGACAACGACTTCCAGCGCGAGTTCGAAGACTCGTTCGATTACCGCGAGACCGACGACCAGGTCACGGCGATCTCTGCCGTCAAGCAGGATATGGAATCCACCACGCCCATGGATCGCCTACTCTGCGGCGACGTGGGCTACGGCAAAACTGAAGTAGCCATGCGCGCCGCCTTCAAAGCAGTGCAGGATGGCAAGCAGGTTGCGGTGCTTACACCCACCACCGTCCTCGCCTTCCAGCACTTTGAGACATTCAAAAAGCGCTTCTCGCAATTCCCCATCACGGTCGAGATGATCTCCCGCTTTCGCACGCCGAAAGAGCAGAAGGTCATCCTCGAGAAGATCGAAACTGGCAAAGTCGACATCCTTATCGGCACCCATCGCATTCTGTCCAAGGACATCAAGTTCCAGGACATCGGACTACTGGTTGTCGATGAAGAGCAGCGCTTCGGCGTGCGCCACAAGGAGCGCCTGAAACAACTGCGCAAAGAGATCGATGTCCTTGCCATGAGTGCCACGCCGATTCCGCGTACCTTGCACATGTCGCTCGTCGGCCTGCGCGATATGTCTGTCATCGAGACGCCGCCCAAGGACCGCATGGCGATTCAAACCGTTGTCGCCAGGTTCGACGAGAAAATCGTTCGCTCTGCCATTGAAGTGGAACTGGAACGCGGCGGCCAGGTCTACTTCGTCCACAATCGTGTCGAGACCATCTACGAAATCGCATCGCGTATCCAGGAACTCGTCCCCGGAGCGCGGGTCGTCGTCGGCCACGGCCAGATGGGCGAGAAAGATCTTGAAGGCGTGATGCTCGCCTTCATGCACCACGAATTCGACGTGCTCGTCGCCACCACCATCATCGAAAACGGTCTCGACATTCCGCTTGCCAACACCATCATCATCAACCGCGCCGATCGTCACGGACTCAGCGAACTCTATCAACTCCGTGGCCGCGTAGGCCGCTCCAATCGCCGCGCCTATGCCTACCTGCTGATCCCGCCCGAGCGCGAACTGACCGACATTGCCCGTCGCCGTCTCGCGGCTCTCAAGGAATTTTCGGACCTCGGCGCGGGATTCAAGATTGCCGCACTCGATCTCGAACTGCGCGGGGCAGGGAACATGCTTGGCGGCGAACAGAGCGGCCACATCGAAGCTGTTGGATTTGAACTCTACACGTCGATGCTCGAAGCAGCCGTGAAAGAACTCAAGGGCGAAGGCGGTGAAGATCGCCCCAGCACACAACTCAATCTCGGCATCGCTTTGCGCATCGACGAGAGCTACGTGGCCGAAGAAAATCAGCGCCTGCGCCTCTACAAGAAAATTGCCGGGGCTGAAAACGAGAAGGCCATCGCAGATCTCCGCGCCGAAATGGAGGATCGCTACGGGGCGTTGCCCGACGCCACTGTCTACCTGCTTGAGGCCGCTTCCTTACGCTTGGAATGTGAGCGTCTGGGCATCGCGCAAATCGATCGCAAACGCACCGAGCTACAGATTCGCTTTACTGAGAAGGCCGCCATCGATCCACAACATCTCATGCGTTTGGTTGCGCGCAACGCCAAGCGCGGCGCACAATTCACCCCGCAGGGTTTGCTCAAGTTTCCGCTGGCCGCTACCCGCCCCGACGATGTTCTACTGGAGATTCGCGACCTGCTCGCCAAGCTAGCTCCCGACGCAGTTACCGCATAATTCACAATTGGTTGAAGAGGAATCGTGAGAAAAACCGCCGCAGTTCTTGCCATTGGAGCCTGTATGTCTTCCGCAATTGCCATTCGTGTCGAATCGCCGAAGGAAGAATTCCAGAAAATCTCAGACGAGTATTTCGACCAGGTTTACTTCCCTAATCAGCCCTCATCGGGAACGGTCGCCGGCTATCACCAATACGATTCGAAGCTGGAAGATTTTTCGCAGATCAGGATTAAGGCCGAAGTCGCCGAGTTGAATCACTTTGCAGATCGCGTTTCTGCCATTCCCTCGGCATCGCTTGACCAGACCACACGCGGCGATCGCCAGATGATGCTTGGCGAAATCCACTCGCGTCTGCTAACGCTCCAGGTCATCCGCCCCTGGGCAAAGGACGCTGACAACTATTCAAGCACCTGTGCTGGCGCAGCTTTCACACTCATGGAACGGAAATTCGCGCCTGCCGACGATCGGTTGCGTTCGCTGATTGCTCGCGAGAAAGAGATGCCAGGCCTCATGGCCGAGGCGCGCACAAACCTGCTGAACCCGCCGCGGATCTTTACTGAAATCGCCATCGAACAGCTGCCCGGCATCGTCAGCTTCTTTCAGCATGATGTTCCCGCGGCCTTCACAGACGTCACCGACCCCGCGCTGAAATCGGAATTCGCACAGACCAATGCCGCCGTCATCTCTGCGTTGAATGATTACCTCGCATGGCTCAAGACCGATCTGCTTCCCCGTTCCAATGGCGACTTCCGCATCGGCGCCGATACTTTTTCAAAGAAGCTGCAATATGACGAGATGGTTGATCTGCCGCTGCCGAGGCTGCTCGAAATCGGCTATGCCGACATGCGCCAGAACCAGCAACACTTCGCTGAAATCGCGAAAGATCTCGAACCCAACAAAACTCCCCGGGAAGTTCTTGAGGAACTCGGTAGCCAGCACCCTGCGCCCGATCATCTTATTCCCGCGTTTACCGCGACTTTCACAAGCCTGCTCGACTTCATTCGATCGCATCACATCGTGACGATCCCATCGGATGTGCGGCCGGTTGTGGAAGAGACGCCGCCCTTCATGCGCGCCACAACCCAAGCCAGTATGGACTCGCCGGGCCCCTATGAGACGCATGCAACTACGTCCTATTTCAACGTCACCCTGCCCGATCCTTCCATGACCCCAGCGCAGGTTGAAGGCTACATGCACTCCTTCAACATCGGCACCGTCATTTCCACGTCGGTCCACGAGGCTTACCCGGGCCACTACACGCAGTACCTGTACTCTTCCCGGTTTCCAAGCCGCGTGCGCAAGATCCTCAGCGCGACTACCAACGTCGAGGGCTGGGCTCACTACACCGAGCAGATGATGCTCGACAACGGGTACGGCCAACCCGGCACTGGGGCCAAAGACGAGCGCGAGGCCAAGTTCTTTCGCCTCGGCCAGCTACAGGACGCCCTGCTGCGCAACGCCCGCTTCATTGTCGGCATCCAAATGCATACAGGGAATATGAGTTATGAGCAGGCCGTCGATTTCTTCCAGAAGGAAGGCTACCAACCCAGGGAAACTGCAGAAGTAGAAGCCAAGCGCGGCGCGGGCGACCCCACTTATCTCTATTACACCCTGGGAAAACTTGAGATCATGAAGCTGCGGACAGACCTGATGAAGAAACAGGGCGCAGCTTTTTCACTGCAGGAATTTCACGATGAATTTCTCAGCCAGGGATTCCCGCCCATCAAGATCGTGCGCGAGGCACTGCTGGGCGATGACTCTCCGGCGCTTTGAAAGCGCGTTGGCCAATCCCACAAATGGGTTACTGCTTGACCGTGGATGGCAGTTAGAACATGAAAGATTGGGCAGTGTCCGCCTCCTCCCGAGGCCTTGAACATTTTCCTGGAGATGCAATGAGCGAGCAAATACGAAAAGTGGTTTTCCCCGCCGGCGGCCTTGGCACGCGTTTCCTGCCGGCCACCAAGGTCATCCCCAAGGAGATGCTGGCGCTGGTAGACAAGCCCATCATTCAGTACGGCGTTGAAGAAGCGGTCGCCTCCGGCATTGAGCACATCATCATCATCACCGGTCGAGGCAAAGGAACGATGGAAGACCACTTCGACCACAGCTTCGAACTCGACGCCACGCTGGAGCGCCGCGGCAAGAAGGAACTGCTGGCAGTCTCGCGCGGTGTCTCTGCTCTCGCTCGCGTCAGCTACGTGCGTCAACGCGAGCCGCTGGGGCTGGGCCACGCCGTGCTTTGCGCCAAGGAACTCGTGGGCAACGAACCGTTTGCCGTCATCCTGCCAGACGATGTGATCGATGCCGAAGTGCCCTGCATCAAGCAGATGATCGATGTTTTCAACGAGCGAGGTGGCTCCGTGCTGGCTACGCAAACCATCGAAGGGCCCGGCATCTCTGCGTACGGTGTGCTTGCGGGACATCAGGACCCTGACGACCCTCGCATTTATGAATGCACCGGCATGGTCGAGAAGCCCAAATTCGAAGACGCACCGTCGAAACAGGCTATTATTGGCCGCTATGTGCTGACCCCGCGCATCTTCGAATTGCTGGAGCAGACCACGCCCGGCGCCGGCGGCGAAATTCAGCTCACCGACGGCATCAAGGCTCTGTTGAAAGAAGAGAAAGTCTTCGGCTACACCTTCGAAGGCAAGCGTTTCGATGCCGGAGACAAGTTCGGCATGTTGCAAGCGACGGTCGAATTCGCTCTCAAGCGCCCCGAGTTCGGCGAAAAGTTCCGCGAGTATCTCAAGAGCCTGGATATTTAAGCGGAGTTAGCGGTGTTAGCCGTTCGCTCTGCGAACGTGTTGGCGGAGTCAGAGATTCTGTAGCGTGGCGGGCCAAGCGGCGAGACAAACTCCGCTAACGAGCCGCGAAGCGGCGCCTAACTCCGCCGGCTTTTCCACTTGATGTTGCATCCGATCGAAGCCTGCTGTTCCGCGCTCGGCTCATCGCCCCGCAGCACCGAATCCAACGCGGCCCGCAGATCTTTGCCCGTCACCGGAACGCCGTTCCCAGGCCGGCTCCCATCAAATTGCCCGCGATAGACGAGCTTGAATTCCTTATCGAACAAATAAAGATCCGGCGTACACGCAGCCTTGTATGCGCGCGCCACAGCCTGCGATTCGTCGTACAAGTAAGGGAACTTCAATCCGAGCCTCTGCGCCTGCGCCTTCAAACCCTCCGGGCTATCGTCGGGATAGCTCTCGGCATCGTTGCTGCTGATGGCCACGATTCCTAACTTGCCCGCATAGTCCGCGCCCAACTGCGACAACCCCTTCTCGATGTGCTTGACATAAGGACAATGTGTGCAGATGAACATTGCAAGAAGGGCGTCGCTGCGTTTGAAGTCGTCGCGGCGAACGGTCTTGCCGGTTACGACATCTGTTAGAGCGAAATCCGGGGCCAGAGTGCCTAAATCGAGCATGGTGGATTCGGTGAGAGCCATGATGGTTTCTCCTCACAGTCAATTATGGTTTACGGGCGGAAAAGACATCTTCAGGTGGCCTCATCGGATTTTCGCGCCTCAGCCGGCCTAAAACAACCCAGGCTGCCGTCGCGGCATATCTACGCCGAAGTGCTCATATGCCAGGCGTGTCGCGACGCGGCCGCGCGGCGTGCGATCCAGAAACCCAATCTGAATCAGGAACGGCTCGTAGACTTCCTCGAGCGCATCTTCTTCCTCGGCCAGTGTCGCTGCCAGCGTGCCTAGCCCCACCGGGCCGCCGTCATACTTCTGCATAATCGTCAGCATCAGCCGACGATCGATCTCGTCGAACCCGTGTGCGTCCACTTCCAGGAGAGTCAGCGCCGCCTTTGCCGTAGGCAGGTCTATGGCCCCCGTCCCGCGCACCTGCGCAAAATCCCGAACCCGCCGCAACAGCCGGTTCGCAATACGCGGCGTTCCGCGCGACCGCAGCGCAATCTCCGCCGCGCCGTCCACATCGATCGGCACACCCAGCACTTCAGCCGAGCGCTCCACAATCACCCGCAACTCATCCTCGGTGTAAAACTCCAGGCGCAGCAAAATTCCAAACCGCGAACGCAGCGGCGAACTGAGTAACCCGGGCCGCGTGGTCGCGCCGATAAACGTGAATGGCCTAATCTCCATCACATGGGTGCGTGCCGCGGGTCCCTGCCCGATGATGATGTCAAGCTTGTAGTCTTCGAGGGCTGTATAGAGTTTCTCTTCCAGCACCGGTTGCATGCGGTGAATTTCATCCAGAAACAGCACTTGTCGCTCGCGCACATTGGTGAGGATCGCGGTAAGATCTCCCTGAATCTGCAGCGCCGGCCCCGAGGTCTGCTGAAAACCCACATCCAGCTCATTGGCAATGATCGTAGCCAGCGTCGTTTTGCCCAGGCCAGGCGGTCCGAACAGCAGCACATGATCCAGCGCTTCACCGCGCGATTTTGCAGCCTCCAGCGCAATCGCAAGCTGCTCCTTGGCTTTGGATTGCCCGATGAATTCCTTCAGCCACCGGGGCCGCAACTTCAGCTCAAATCCCTGCTCTTCTTCAGCGCGCGAGGCGCTGACCAGCCTGTCCGGAGAGTTGTCGCGCGCAATGGCCATGATGCGAGCAGTGTAGCGGTTGTGGCCACTCTCGGCAAAACGGTGAGGCCTGTCGAAATTTGTAACTGGAGCATGTATTTAGTAATCGAGCACCCTTGTCGGAGCAGTAAGTGTAGGATTGCCTCCAACCCCGCACAATTTAGCAAGTTACGCGCGTAACAAATCAGGCTCTCTTACCCAAGATTGCTATTGATTCGCCGGTTGGAAGTACCGTATCCTTGGGCCACCTCACAAGAGGAAACATGTGTCTGCCGGTTCGAAGAGCTGCGAAATGCGCACTCCGGTCGGTCAATTGCTCTGATTCACCACCTCATGCTGCAGGCGACACATGCACATGTGATTTGTGTGCTTTAGATTTTGCGTCGGACGGCAAAAAAGCAGTTATCTGCCGGTGCCGACTGAAATTGGTTCTGCTGAACCGGGTTTGAGTGGTTCAGCCGGGCGGAAACGCCAGGGAGACGTAATATGCGTGATCGTTCGTTGTTGGGTGCATGTCTGGTGATGGGAGCATTGTTGCCGATCGTCAGCTGCAGCACCTCACCTTCGCTGACCTCCATCACTATCAGCCCGAGTTCCTACACGACGACGGTGGTGCTCACCGCGAATGGCGCGCCGGCACCGACCAATCAGCAAGGGACGACTTTGTTCACAGCTACCGGTTATTACACCCACCCGGGCCATCCGGCGATTACAAAAGACTTGACCACCCAGGTCAACTGGCTCTCTTACACACCAGAACTTGTAACTGTCGCGAACACTGGCGTCGCTACCGTGACCGGAGGAGCCATCGGGTCAACCCAAGTCACGGCAAGCATGCCGGGATTCAACGGCGACGTTATCAGCGCACCCTCCACGTTTACAGTTACATTGCCGACGACGCCCACCAAGTCTCCGGATGTCATCACCCTCACCATCACACCCACGAATCCGGTAATTCTCGTCGGCCAAAGCGTAGGCTTCACGGCAATCGGAACGACTGGAAACGGCGGCTCTGAGAATCTGACCGATCTGTCTGTATGGACGTCGAGCAGTCCCGCGGTTTGCACGATTAACGCCGCAACCGGCAATTGCGCAACCACCGGAGCTGGAACTTCGGCAATCACTGCAACCTATACCAATCCAGACGGCATTGAAGTGACTGGCTTCACCACTCTGTCTGTCCAGGTGCTTGGGCAGCAGCCAGGCTCCGCCCAGCGATAATCAATCAGCCATGGCGCGAAAAGCCGCTCTTTGGAGCGGCTTTTTTCCGCGTTCGGCAGGAAAAGTTCACTCCCAGTTCGTGAAGGCCCTGCCTTTCCTGTTCTTCACAGCAAATTCTCTGTTTCGAAAGATGTTTCCACCAATCTGCCGGAGCAACCCAGCGAGAATCAACATTTAAACTGGTTAAGTCTGTTTGCTCTCAATGACCCACCGATTTTCCCGTCTTCGTCGCTTCCACTTCAACTTCCCGCAACGTGTCGCGGCGGGGCTCCTCGCCCTTTTCCTCATCCAGGGACTCTGGATTACGGGTCATCAAACCCTCTCGGACCGCGACTACCAGTACGCACGCTGCGGTCGCGAGACCTGGGAGAAGCCCTCGCCGCTCGCCGGCTACTACACAAGCTGCGGCAATATTCACGACGGCATCCTCGCTTACCGTGTCGCCGGTCTACCCCTGACAATCAATCTCCTTGTCCAGCGCGGTATCGATCACTTCCGCAAACCCGAAGACCGTGTCGTCCAGGCGTCCTCGGGGCAGGGAAGCGCTGGGCTGAGTATCTGGGAGCTCCGTCACCAGATGACCCATGTGCTCCTGCTTCTGCGTCTGCCGTTTCTCGCGTGCGGCTGTGTTCTGGGGGCGGGCCTCTGGTGGGTCACGCGGCGTCTCTACGGCAACATGGGCGGATACATCGCGCTGGCACTCTACTGCTTTTCTCCGTCGATTCTGAAAGCCTGCGTTTCGCCCAACCCTGATATCTTCGCGGCCCTCGGGGTCTACGGCGGCACCTACACCTGCATCGGCGTCGCGCACGCCATGCAGGGCCCGCGCCGCAAATGGCGCCCGCGCATCATCCTGCTTACGGTCGTCTTTGGCATCGCCGCCGCAGCGCACATTGCGGCTCTGGCCGTTGCTGCGTTGCTGGGTCTCATCCTCATGATCTGGATCGCCGAAGGCCGGCGCAGCCAGCTGCTTCCCGTCGTTCTTCTCGCGTCTGCCGGTGCACTGCTGCTCGTCTTTGCCTGCTACGGCTTTTCGGCCGATGCCTTCAGCTACATTTTCCGTTCCGCCGCAGGCTTTCTTTCCGTGTCTCTCGATCCCGCTCGCCGCTTCTTCTCAACCTTCTCAAATGCAGGCATCCTCGTCGCCGCGGCGGCTGCCGGACTGCTCTATCTTGGCGTGCCGCGCTCGCGTTATTTCGGCAACACCGCTCCGCTGCTCTGCTTCCTCGTTCTCGCCATGCTTGTCACGACCGGTGTGCAAGCCACGCCATGGCTCTGGTCTCTGCCATTCCTGCTCACCTTCATTGGCGGAGTCTTCGCCGACGCATTCGAGTCGCAGCGCCGGAAAATCTTTCTCGTCGCCGCAGCTTCACTTGTTGCTCTGCAGATCATCGTCTGCATCCTCTCGCTGCGCAGCCTGATCTAATCGTTTTCAACTCCCATTCGCCGCGTGATAGGCGCGCCCGCATCCCTCTTTTGTTGTGAGAGCGTCCTCAATTTGCCGCCATTTGCCCGCCAAATCTTTCCCCATTTCCGCATGTAACTCTTGCTGTTTTCGTCGTTCGCCAATCTGTACCTTTTAGTTGCTGTAAGTATCGGTAAATTAATCACTTAAATAGTATTCGGCGGCTTGCTGAAAACCTTCTCCAGAGCGTAAAATGAAGCTGTAGCCCGCGAGACTCCCGGCCCTGCATCTCGGGTATCCTTCTGCCGCCTCTCCGACGGGCCAAAAAACCTATGCCCGACGATCAGAACCCCCAGCTCCCCCTCGATGGCGGTACGCCACCACGCGAAGGCAGTCTCATTTCGATCAATATCGAAGAAGAGATGCGCCGGTCGTACCTTGACTACTCGATGTCGGTCATCATCGGGCGCGCTCTTCCTGACGCTCGCGATGGCCTCAAACCCGTCCATCGCCGCGTGCTCTACGCCATGAGCGAGATGGGTCTTGAGTACAACAAGAAGTACACCAAGTGCGCCAAGGTTGTCGGACAAGCCATGGGTGTCTACCATCCCCACGGTGACTCCGCCATCTACGACACACTCGTCCGCATGGCGCAGCCCTTTTCTTTGCGCTATCCGTTGGTCGATGGACAGGGCAATTTTGGATCTGTCGATGGAGATCCGCCCGCGGCCATGCGTTACACCGAGTGCCGCATGGCGCGCATTGCCGGCGAACTGCTTGCCGACATCGATATGGAGACGGTCGACTTCGTCCCCAACTACGACGAGTCCACGACGGAGCCCTCGGTCCTTCCCACGCGCATTCCAAATCTCATCGTCAATGGCTCCAGCGGCATCGCCGTCGGCATGGCCACCAACATTCCGCCGCACAACCTCACCGAAGTCGTGAACGCCACCATCGAGCTGGTCAAGAATCCCAAGGCCGGCCTGATCGAGATTCTGAAGCACGTCCAGGGCCCCGATTTCCCCACCGGCGGATTCCTCTACGGCAAGAGCGGCATCGTCAACGCCTACAAGACCGGCCGCGGCCGCTTCATGATGCGCGCCAAGGTGGCCACCGAAAATCTGACCAAGGAAAAGCTGGCGATCATCGTCACCGAGATCCCCTACCAGGTCAACAAGTCCAAGCTGATCGAGCGCATTGCTGAACTCGTCACCGAGAAGATCATCGACGAAATCAGCGACGTTCGCGACGAAAGCGATCGCGACGGCATGCGCATCGTCATCGAGCTCAAGCGCGGCGCACAGCCTGAGATCGTGCTCAACCAGCTCTACAAGCACACGCAGATGCAAGAGAGCTTCTCGATGATCTTCCTGGCTGTGCTCAATGGACAACCGAGGGAGTTTCCGCTTGACGGCGCTATTCGCGCTTTCATCGATCACCGCATTGATGTGGTGCAGCGCCGCACCGCTTACCTGCTGCGCAAGGCCCGCGAGCGCGAGCACATCCTCGAAGGCTACAAGATCGCCCTCGACAATCTCGACACGGTGATCAAGATCATTCGCGGATCGAACTCGCGCACAGAGGCTCGCGAAAACCTGTACGCGTGGGGCAAGGGAACCGACATCATCGTCAACCTCGATCGCGAGCGCCTGCCCAACGAAGAACGCGGCCTCTCGCTCAAGCAGGTCGATGCGATCCTCGAACTGCAGCTCTATCGCCTCACACAGCTGTCGGTTGACGAAATCCTGAAGGAACTGCAACAGAAGCGCGAAGAGATTGCCGAGTACGAATCCATCCTCGCGAGCGACAAGAAACTGCGCAACGTCATCATCAAGGAACTGGAGAAGGTCCGTGATCAGTACGGTGACGCGCGCCGCACACAGATCGTCGACGAATCCGCCGAACTACAGCTGGAAGACCTCATCGCCGACGAGCAGGTGGCAGTAACTGTAAGCCACCAGGGCTATCTCAAGCGCACGCCAATTTCGATCTATCGCCAGCAACGGCGCGGCGGCACCGGGCGCACCGGCATGAAGACGCGCGAAGAAGATTTTGTCTCGCAGCTCATCATCGACTCAACGCATGCTTACCTGCTCTGCTTCACCAACACCGGCCGCGTCTATTGGATCAAGGTTTACGAAGTCCCCGACGTGGGCGCCGCAGGCAAGGGCAAGAGCATGCAAAGCCTGCTCAATCTACAACCCGGCGAAAATGTCCGCGCCATCCTGCCGGTTCGCGATCTTGAAGAAGAAGGGAAGTTCATCTTCTTCGCCACGCGCAATGGCGTGGTAAAGAAGACGCCGCTCAAAGACTTCTCCAACGTCATGTCGCGCGGCATCATCGCCATCGCCATTGAAGAAAACGATGATCTGATTTCGGCCGGGCTCACCAACGGCAAGCAGACAATTTTCCTCGGCACGCGCGACGGAATGGCCATCCGCTTTGACGAGGAATACGATCCGGAACGGAGTGGCATTGGTTTGCGACCCATGGGCCGCAATGCTGCCGGCAATCGAGGAATTTCCCTCAAGAAGGGCGACTACGTCATCGGCGCAGCAATCACTGACTCCGATGCCACGCGGGATAAAGAACGCGACGAGTGCGCTGCCAAGCTGAACCTTACGAAGAAACTCACCGAGTTGCGGACCGCTCTCGAACAAGCCAAAGAAAAACTTCAGAAGGCCAGAGAAGAACTGCGTGCCGCACCAAAAGAGACTGAGTCTCTGATCGTTGCGGCCAAGACCGCAGAAAAACGTCGCGACGACGCTGAAAAGGCGTTGAAAGAATTTGACGAAAAGCTTGGCGTCAGCAAGTCGCTCATTTTGACGGTTACTGAGAATGGATTTGGCAAGCGAACCGACGTAGACGAATATCGTCTGACGGCGCGCGGCGCCCAGGGTGTGAACAACCTGAAAGCCACGCCGAAGGTGGGTAAGAGCGCATCGATCCTGCTAGTCAATGAGACCTCAGAGCTGGTGGTCATCAGCCAGTGGGGCAAGATCATCCGCATCGACACCAAGACTGTTCGCGCCGCCGGCCGCGCCACGCAAGGCGTTCGCCTGCTCAACCTCGAAGAAGACGACAAGGTAGCCGCCGCCGTCATCATCCCGCCCGATGAAGTCAATGGGAAGGAAGACGACCAGGGCACGCTGATCCAGTAAAGAGGCTGCCGAATCTGTGAAGGCTAAAAAGGGGTGCGAGCCACGCACCCCTTTTCATTTGGTTATCAAAGCCCGATTCAAAACGCGAGCCTGAAGATCCCACGCCATCCGTCACACCCTGCTGTTCATTCATCCAAATTGCTTCGCGCAACGGCGCGAAAGCTTCTATAGTTGGCCTTCACGCACGAGGAGCCCACTTGCACGAACGAAGGTTTTTTCTCAAATCCTGCCTCATTTTCCTCTCAGCCACATGTGTCTTCGCGCAGGACACGTCCACGTTCCGAAACGATCTTGCCCACTCCGGAATTTACACCGCGGCAGGGGTTCCGAAACTAAAAGGGATCAAGTGGACATTCCGCACGCGCGGCGAGGTTGTCTCATCCCCCGCGATTGTTGACGGCGTAATTTACGTTGGCAGCAATGACGGCAACCTTTACGCAATCGACCAGCAAACCGGCACGAAGAAGTGGGCATTCGCAACCGGCGCGCGTGTTGCTTCCTCGCCTGCTGTCTACCATGGCATCGTCTACTTCGGCAGCTACGACGGCAACTTCTACGCTGTAGATACAGCAACGGGAAAGCTCTCCTGGAAATTCCGCAACGCGGGGGAACGCCGCTATGCGGCAACCCATCTGCACGGATCCTTGCCGGTGGGCGAGACCATGCCCGATCCGTTCGACGTCTACCTGTCCTCGCCCGCCGTCTCGAATGGCGCGGTCTACTTCGGCAGCGGAGACGGCAACATCTACGCGCTCGATGCTACGACCGGCAACCTCAAGTGGAAGTTTCAGACCGGTGACGTCGTTCACGCCTCACCGGCAATCGTCGATGGCAAACTCTACATCGGAAGTTGGGATAGTTATTTCTATGCGCTCAATTCCGCCACCGGAAAAGAGCTTTGGCGCTTCAAGACCGGCGAAGACCTCGACATACACAACCAGGTTGGCATTCAATCCTCGGCAACCGTTGCTGATGGCATCGTCTACTTCGGTTGCCGCGATTCAAATCTCTACGCCCTGGATGCGGCAACCGGCAAAAAACTGTGGTCCTTCAACAACAAAGGATCATGGGTCATCGTTTCGCCGGTCGTGCAGGCGGGCAAGCTCTACTTCGCCACGTCGGATACGGCACTTCTGCACGCTGTCGACGCGAAGACCGGAACACCGATAGATTCGCTCAAATTCCACTGGCCTATTTTCTCTTCGCCTTCCATCGCCGGCACCACACTCTACCTTGCTGGACAGGATGGCAAATTGATCGCCGTCGATCTCGCCTCCTTCAAGCCCGCATGGGTCTTCGAGTCGGAGGGCTCCCGTCAGAACCTCGCGGCGCTCTCAAAGCCCGATGGTAGTCCCAACTACGAAGGCATTTTTCAATCCAACTTTTACGATGACATGATCGTCGGCGTCAGGAAGACGCACACCGTGGGAACATTTCTGTCGTCGCCCGTAATTTCCGGAGGCGTCGTCTATATTGGAAGCGCAGACGGCAATCTCTACGCGCTTGAGTAGCAAGGATTGCGATGTCGCCGCAAATGCGGCCTGACTTCATAGTTTCGAGAGCTTTTCCTCCAGTTCCGGTACATAGCTCACTTGCGCATCCGGCTCAAGCTTCTTCGCCTCCACCAGCGCCGCCGTCCACGCTGTGCGCGCTTCATCTTTCATTCCCATGGCCGCAGCCGCATTCCCAAGCGCGGTCTGGCTCATGATTTCTGTTGGATCAATCGCGACCGCCTCGCGCGCCAATGGCAGAGCATCCTTCGCATCGCCCTTCCACATCATCTGACTTGCGTTGATCGCCCGACTCAGCGCCGCGGCCTGCTTCATATCGAAGCCTCCCCTGTACACCATTACGCCATAATCGATCGTCTCCGCTGGCTGCACCCCTTGGAACGTTCGGAACGGATTCATCCGCTGGCTCGGCCACTCGCACCCACTCAAATCGCCCGCGCTGATCAGCACATTTCCGTTGATCGCCTCAGGCGCCACATCGGCGCCACCCAACCAGAACGTATCGATGGTCGGCAAATGATGGCAGCTGATTCCATACGTAGCCGGGTCGATCTCCGGCCACGCAAAGTAGGCAAACCAGCACTCCTCGCCCAGATGCCGGTCCTGCCACTGCTTCACTTGGATCAACTGCTGCGCCCAGTCCACATTTGCGTCGCTCAACAGGCTGTGGACATTCTTCGGCCCACCCCAGGCCTCATTCGCATATGCAATGTAATTGGGAAACACGGCGAGCGCCGAAACAATATGTGCCGCGACCAGCACACCGCAAATCCAAACCCATCGCCGGCTCTTTGCTGACCAGGCCACTACACCGCCCCCCGCGAGGATTGCTGCCAGCGCATACAAAGGCAGAATGTGCCGCGCCCCGATGTTCATCCCTGAAATCATGGCCACGCCGAGGTACACCACCCAGGGAATCAGGATGAACGCCACCTCACGCCGCGCACGCAACCACCCCGTTGCCACTGCAACCAGCGACAGCACCACAAGGGCCAGCAAGCCGAGCGTCGATTTGATCGCGATCACGAGAGGGAAGTACCACCACACCCCGTGTGCCAGTTGTCGTCCCAGCACAAACGTCGGATAGAACTCCGCCATCCGTTTCACATCGATCAATCCGATCAGATACGACTCCGGCAGCAGGTGCATCCGCCCTATCCAATTCACTCCAGCCTGATCAAAGTGGCTCAGTGGCTCCGCATACTGTGCTACGGTCGGGAAGTTCAACCCCGCCGGCCTTGCCGCGTAGCGGAAGCCATAGAACGCCCACAGCACGACAACCCCGATCACCACAATTGCCGCAAAGGCGCCACAAAGCCGCGCCGCCACCCGACTGTGCTCACCTTTAGAGGCAAACACAATCTCCCACACAATCAGCAGCACGAGCATCGGCGCTAGCAGGATCCCGGAGTGTTTCGTTGCCAGCAGCAGTCCCGCGGCCACTCCCGCTATCCCCAACCGTGGGAGCGTCGGCACTTTCACATAGCGATAAAACGTGTAAATGCTCGCCAGAAAGAAGAGCGTAATCCCGATATCCGTCGTCACCAGGGCTGAATGTGCGAGCAGGTTCGGGTCGAAAACCGCTAAGCCCTGTGCAATCAATGCAGCTCTCTCACCAAACCACTCACGCGTCGCAAAAAACACGACCAGGGAGAGCCCAAGCGCCAACAAACCCGCGGCCAGCCGCATCTGAAACACCATGTGCTGGCCCCCGCCATCGTTGCGCGCCAGCCAATCGCGCCCGTCCATGTAAGCTTCGGCCTTGAACTCCCGTCCCTTCAGCGGCGGAACCCACAAGTCTCGTCCCAGAAGGGGAATGGTCGCCAGAAGCTTCACGAGAGGAGGGTGCTCCGGATTCAGGCCATAGTCCCCGGTGTGCCACATCATGTAGCCGGCAAACATATGATTGTCTTCGTCAAAGGTCAGCGACTCGCGATAGACCACATACGCCATCTGCGCCGCCTGTACCGCCAGCAGGCAGACTACCGCCATCCACGTCCAGCGCTTGCTGTTCAACTAAACTCCTTGCTGTCAATCCCGCCAATTCTACTGCCCCGTTCCTCCCCATCGGGTATCATCGGACACGTTCCGAATTGCGCAACTTATCAGACAAATCTGAACCACCCTCAGCACTCCAAATTCGCTCTGCTGCGTCTTACACTAAGGATGCTCTGGTTTCTCCGCGTACCTTTCATGGTGCGCACCGCTTTCATGATCTTTTCGCTGGCTGTTTGTGTCGCAGCATCTGCTGGTGCGGCGCGCATCGACACGTTGCGAACGCCTGCGCACGCCTCCATCGGCAAGTCGACGGTGCATCGGGCGCATCCGCCTCTGCACCCAGCTTCGCATTCTTCACGAACCGCGACGCATGCGGCCAGCAGTGCGACTCCGACGCGCAGTGCGCGCACCACGCCTCGCCGCGGCACCCACTCCGCATCTTCCTCCAGCCATCGCGCCCCATCTTCGACGAACCATTCGGCGACGCTTCGGCGTACCCGCTACAACCGGTATCACTCCAAAGGACACTTCGTACCGCTTGCCACCGTTCCCGTCCCTGTTTCGAGACCCGAATCGCGTGAACTGAGCGCCGCACCAGGCCCGGCCTTCGATTCCGCCGCATCGTCCACCGCTTCGCCGCTTCCAGCTGCTAGTCCGACTTCCGGATCGAGATCTGAACGGCATGCAGAAGCCACGTCGGCAACAGGTAGCGATATGCCGTCTGAGACGGACACCCTGCCGGCTCCCGGCACCGATGATCGGGCTGCCATGGCCGAGGGGGGGAACCCGCTGGCCGCGCCACGCGAAGGCGCTCAGCCCATTGCGCCTGCTTCCGGCCAGATCGCCGAGCTCAACCGGCCGCCCGTCATCACCGGCCGCGTCTCCAGTTACACTCTCCGCGGCACTCACGATTCCCTGGTCCGTCAGAATGAGCGCTCTGAAGATGAGGCGCTTGAGCGCATTGAAGACGACGCCGACCTGCAGGACCGCATCGCTCGTGGACTGCTGGTGCGGGTTCCGGAGTCCGGCGCCCTTTCGGTGAATCCAGCGCTGCATGACGACCGTCGGTATTGCCGTCCCTGGACCGCAGCTTTTCTAACCGACCTCGCGCATGCTCACCAGGTCCAGTTCCACGCGCCGATCGTGGTCAGCTCTGCGGTGCGGACAGTCGAGTATCAGAAGCAGTTGATGCGCACCAATCACAACGCCGCCGACGCCGAAGGCGACATCGTGAGCCCGCACCTCACCGGTGCTACGATCGACATCGCCAAGTCCGGCCTCTCGCGCCGCGAGATGGAATGGATGCGTAATCAGCTTCTCGGCTATCAGAACGCCGGCGTCATCGACGTCGAAGAAGAATTTCGCCAGCGCTGCTTCCACATCACGGTCTACAAGAACTACGGCTCGGGATCGCAGGCGCGCAGGTCTCCTAAAGTCGCCCCGGTCCCCGCGGCGCCGGAGCCGGATTCGTTGGGAGCCACTGCTGCCCCCGACGTAACTCCAAACGAATAGTAAAATGGGCGGTAAATTCCGCCCATCCGCTCCGTCACGCAAATTCATTTCATCTCTGCACCAGACGCGCTACAATCCGTGCAAATGCAGTTCCCTCCTGCATTCGGCGATGCGAGCCCTCGTGGGCTTGCTATCTTTTTCTTACAAGGATGAAACCGGTCGCTGGCAGACTCTTTCGGAGTAGCAGATCACTTCGCACGGAGTCTCTGGCCGACACATTTCGAGAGGCGCAATCATGAGCGATCAGGTGGTGCAACCCGCGGCAGAAGTCGCCCCGGGCCTTACGCAGATGCAGCGAATCATCAACGTTTTCGCGGCACCCTCCAAAACCTTTGCCGATATCAAGCGCGGCAACAAGACCTGGTGGTTGCCATTCCTCATCACCGTGGCCTGCGGAGCATTTCTGTGGACAGCCATCAACTCCCAGGTCACCTGGAAGACGGTCTACGAAAACCAGCAGAAACTCCAGCCGGAGTTCGCCAAGCGCATGATGGACCAGATGCCGCCCGAGCAGCGGGCAGCCGCCGATGCGCGCGGGCCCAAAACGCAGGCCATTACGTGGGCTCTTTCGCCCCTCGGCCTGCTCGTCTATGACCTTCTGATGGCGCTCATTCTCTGGCCCACCGTCAACTTCGGCTTCGGAGGCAAGGCGAGCTACGGCTCCATTCTTGCCGTCATCATGTATGCGGGGCTGGTTCTCTGGCCGATTCGACTTATACTCGCCGGCATTGCGCTTTTCGCCGGCGCAGCTCCCGATGGCTTTAACGTCGGCAACCCAGCGCCCACGAACATCGCCGCATTCCTCAACCAGGCGGACACCAGTAAGGCGCTCTACGCGCTGCTTTCCGCCATCGACGTCCCGACCATCTGGTGCCTCGTCGTTACCTCGATCGGAGTCGCCATCGTAGCCGGCGTCAAGCGCCCCTCCGGCTACATCGCCGTCTTCGGTTGGTGGTTCCTCGTAACACTGGTGATCGTTGGTATCTCCGCTATCTAGGGCCAAAGGCGCCTTGCAGCCGAAAAATCAAACGGCGCACATCGCAAGATGTGCGCCGCCGGTTTTCAATCCCCAATCCCTGTTTCCTAATCCCCGTCTTACTCCGTCCACCGTCTCATAATCAGCGTCGCATTGATTCCGCCGAACCCGAAAGAGTTTGACAGCGCAACGTCGAAGTTGTGCTTGATGGCCTTGTTTGGCACGTAATCCAGCCGGCATTCGGGATCCGCATTGTCCAGGTTGATGGTCGGTGGAAGTTCCTGGTTGATCAGCGCCAGCACCGTAATGCCCGCCTCCAGTCCTCCCGCGCCGCCCAGCAGATGCCCGGTCATCGACTTCGTTCCGCTGATCTTCAGTTTGTGGCTCAATGCAAGTTCGCCAAAGACAAGCTCGATCGCGCGAGATTCATTGCCGTCACCGGCTGGCGTTGAAGTTGCATGCGCATTCACATAGCCCACGTCTTCCGGCTTGATTCCTGCATCTTTCAGTGCCGCACGCATGCTGCGTTGCGCACCCGCGCCTTCCGGAGCAATGCCTGTCATGTGATACGCGTCCGCGCTCATGCCGTAGCCGATGATTTCGCCAAGAATCTTTGCGCCGCGCTTCTTCGCAAATTCGAGCTCTTCCAGAATTAGAATGCCCGCGCCTTCGCCGATGACGAAACCATCGCGATCTTTATCGAACGGCCGGCTCGCCTTGGTTGGCTCATTGTTGCGCGTCGAGAGCGCGCGCATCGAAGCAAACCCGCCCACCGATAGCGGAGTTACGGAAGCTTCCGTGCCGCCCGCAATCATGACGTCTGCGTCGCCATGCAGAATCATCCGCACCGAGTCGCCAATCGAATTGGCGCTGGTTGCGCAGGCCGTGGCAGTCGCGGAAATTGGCCCCTGCGCCCCATAGCGAATGCTGATCTGCCCCGCCGCCATGTTCACAATTACAGCGGGAATGAAGAACGGCGAAATCTTGCGTGGACCACCGTTCAGCAGGTTGGTGTGCTCCCGCTCGATGATCTCGAATCCGCCGATCCCCGAGCCGATAAACACTCCTACACGTTCGGCGATCTCCGGCGTGACTTTCAGGCCGGACTGCTCCATGGCCTCTTGCGTTGCGGCAAAGGCAAAATGGATGAAGCGCCCCATCTTCCGCGCTTCCTTCTTGTCTACAAAATTAAGCGGGTCAAAGTTCTTGACCTCGGCGGCAAATGTGACAGGAAACCCGGTTGTGTCGAAACCCGTGATCGGAGCCATCCCGCTGGCGCCGGCCACCAGTTTCTCCCACACTTCGGGAGCGGTGTTGCCCACACCGCACACCAGCCCAAGGCCGGTGATCACAACTCGTCGGTTCACCGGCTACTTGCCTTTCGCGGTCTTTTCGTTCTTCTCAATGTAGTCAATCGCGTCCTTGACGGTCTTGATCTTTTCAGCGTCTTCGTCGGGAATCTCCAGGTCGAACGCCTCTTCGAACTGCATCACAAGTTCCACCACGTCCAGCGAATCCGCGCCCAGATCCTCTTGAAAGCTCGCGCCGGGGGTCACTTCGGCTTCGTCCACCTGCAACTGCTCGACGATGATCTGTTTAACCTTTTCTTCTACCGCCATGCCTGATTCTCCTCAATTCTCGTTTTCCAAATTCGAACCCAATACCGGACCTAAACCGTTTGCATTCCGCCTGCCTACAATAAAGGCATACGGCATACCAACACAACCGCCGCGCCAACAAAAGATTGCCCGGCCCCGAAACTCCAAGTCTACCGGGCGGCTCCCGGTGTGTAAAGCAGCCGAGAGTGGAAATAAATCAATCACCTGCGTTCAACTTGCGGCCTCTTGACTCTTCCGCAACCGTCCCCGAAAAAGCCGCGATATGGGACGGGAATTGCACCTCAAAAAGGCGTACATTAGGCGAAGAGATCTTCGGAGGCTCCTATGCAAGCTTTAATCGCCGTTGTCGCCGTTGTGGCAGGAATTTTGCTGGGCTTCTGGATCCATTCCATCTCCGCGAAGCGCGAGTTGGCCCTTTTGGAACAACGAAACCGCGAGTCATTCGAGGCTCTCGCGGCGCTGCAAAAGCAATTGGCCCAAACCCAATCGGAATCTGCTTCCCGCGCCGGCTTCGAATCGGTTGCGGCAGAACGGGAGAAAACCATCTCCCAGCTCTCTGAAGAACGCGATGGTCTTCGCGCGGAACTTCAGTCGAACAGCGAAGTCATTCGCGGGCAGGTCGGGCGGCTCAGTCAACTCGAAGCGGATTTGAACAATGAACGCCAGAACCTCGCCGAGAAGCTGACTCTCCTCGACGCAGCGAAAAAATCTCTCGCGGACCAATTCGAGGCTTTGGCCAGCGGCATCCTCGAAAAGAAATCGAAGACATTTTCTGAGAACAGTCAGACGGAACTCGGGAATCTCCTGACTCCTCTTCGTGAACAAATCAAAGATTTTCGAGAGAAGGTCGAGAAGGTCCAGGTTGAATCCGCAACTGGTGTTACCGAGTTAAAGACCCTCATCGGCACTCTCGGCAACCTCAACGAAGCGCTCACCGAAGAAGCGCGCAACCTCTCCACCGCATTGCGTGGTTCCTCGAAAGCGCAAGGCGACTGGGGTGAATTCATCCTTCGCGACCTGCTCGACAAAGCGGGGCTTCGCGAGGGCGAACAGTACGTATTTCAGGAATCTTTTGCCGTTGAAGGTGAAAGCGGCGAACGCGCCCGTTCCGTTCGAACCGACGTCATCGTTCTTTTGCCCGGCGGCCGAAATCTCGTCATCGATTCAAAGGTTTCGCTAACGGCCTACACCGACTGCGTCACTGCCGCAGATGACGATGCCCGGAAGGTCGCGCTTAAATCTCACCTGGCCAGCGTGCGCGGCCACATTGCCGGCTTGGCCAAGGCTGGCTACCACAACCTTCCAGGCATCGAAGCTCCTGATTTCGTGGTGATGTTTGTGCCCATCGAACCAGCATTTCTAATGGCCTTGCAATGCGATGGCGAACTTTGGGCAGATGCCTACAAGCAGGGAATTCTGCTTGTAGGGCCCACCACGCTGCTCTATGTCATCCGCATCGTGAACGTGCTGTGGCAGCAGGAACGTCAAGCACGCAATGTGCGCGAAGTCATGGATCGCGGCACTGAACTATACGAGAAATTCGTTGGATTCGTAACGGATATGGAGTTGATTGGCGATAGCATCCACAAAACCGATCAGCTCTACAGCAATGCAATGAAAAAGCTCGCCGACGGTCGCGGCAATCTCATTCGGCAAGTTGAACTACTCAAGAAACTTGGCCTTCGCACCAATAAGTCAATTCCAAAAAACCTCCTTGACCGTGCCGACGTGGATCAAGCTGAGCTGGCTCTCACCGCCGAAGCTGAAGAGAGCAAGAGCGGATTGCCCTCCGGAAACGAATCATGAGGCCGATTCGCAAACGAAACGAGGAGCGCAGGAGACCAGACTGAATAGAGATATCGGCTCCCGGATTCGGAGGCGGTGAGGGTTCACATCAGTTCGACAAATGGTGAATTAAGTTCCCTTGCGGCCAACTCCGCTCGAGGGACACGAGACGCAACCAGCTCCAGCCCGCCAGCAGCGGCAGATTCCGCGAGCTTGCTCGCAAAGACGCAAGACGAGAGCATTTACCTCTGGACGAAGGGGCCTGATCCAGTTTGTCCGTTACTTTAGTCCCGGAAACTCGCAGCTACCTCACACGGAATCAGCACTAAGCCCGCTTAGATTAGAAATAGGGGACGGGGGAACATGGGAGCTTCGGCCATAGTCATCGGTGCGGTCGCGCTGGCAACTGGCCTTATTTTTCTTTTTTTCGGGTACATGTGGGGCCGTTCCAACGTGAAATCGCAGGTCGAAGGCGCGATGGATCGGGCGCGGATCTCTGCGGACGCACGCGAATTTGCCCTGCGTGAACAACTGGACGAGATGATGTTGGAAGTCGCCAAATTCCGCGCTCGAGCCGAGGAGAGCCCGCGTTTGCCGGAACCACCCGCGCAATTGAAATTGGAGCAGGTGCATGGCTCCGCCGGCGGCGGTTCTTCCGCTGAGGAACGGGGCAGCACCATGCAGGCCGCGGAAAAACTCCCCTGGCAAAAGCAGAAAGCGGCCCCGGCTATCGAATCAACTGACAAAACCATTCAGAATCTTCTGAAGTCAATGGAGGAGAAACTCAAACAACCCGAAGAGGAGCCCCGCGTCGTTACCCAGCAGAGCCCTCCTCCGCCGCCGCCGAGGCCGGCGCCCACAAAGCTCCCCGTCGAAGAGCCCCGGGTCGTCGCCCAGAAAGTCACACCGCCGCCGACTCCGACGCCAAAATTGCCCGCCGAGGAACCCCGCGTAGTTACTCAGAAGAGCGCACCGCCGCCGGTGCCGACGACAAAATTACCTACCGAGAAGCCCATTGCCGTCCCTCGTCCGAGCCCCAGGCCAGCGACAAAATCGCCGACGACTGGGCCTCCGCCAGCCGGCAAGGACGAATGGCAGGAGTTTGCGGCATCTCTCGAGGCCCTGACCCGCCGCAAGAAGTAGCGTATCCCCGTCAACCAAGAAATGCGTTTCTAGATGTGCAACCGTTAAGTTGCACATACCATCCACCGCTTGGTCTGTCGCTAACTCCGATTTTCCAGCTCTGCAAATGTCGCCCGCAACCGCTTCCACGTCGTTCCCAGATCCTCCGGCAACACGCGCGTCTCCGCAACTGTAGTCATAAAGTTTGTATCGCCAATCCACCGCGGCATTGCATGCATATGCAGATGTCCCGCAACCCCGGCTCCCGCCGCCTGCCCGAGGTTCAATCCGAAGTTGAACCCGTGCGGGCGATATAGCTGCTCCAGCGCTCGCTCGGTAGCCTGCGCAAGATCTATCAGCTCGTGCGCGGTATCAGGCTCCAGCTTCGCAATCCGGTCCAGATGCGCGTACGGCATTACCATCACGTGACCCGAGGCATACGGATAAGCATTCAGGCAGATAAAGCAATGTCTGCCGCGCTTGACCAGACCGCCGGCCTCTTCCGCTTCGTCGACGCTCATACCTTGCTCAATCGCATAGTCAACGCTGGCAATCAGGTTGCAAAAAACACAGTTCAGATCGCCCGGCCAGGCATTCAGTTGCGCAGGCACGCCCGGCCGCGGCGCTCCATCCGCCGTCGTCACATACGCAAATCGCCACGGACTCCAGAGCTGGTCCATCTCCGCCTTTCTGCTTCGTCGCACCAAGTATAGTGGGCCGATTCCGCGGTCCCTTGCGCGTTCGCGCGATCCTCCGAGCAGAATCCCTTCATCAATTCTCGGTGAAATGTCCGACATCCTGTATTCCGCGTCACACCCTACCGCTAAGTTCAATCGATTCTCTACCAACTTGCACTACCTCTGCAGCACAACCGGTCAGCCTGTTCCCAACTGCCAAAGTGTTGGATTGACGGGGAAAACGCACCATTGCTACACTTAGAAGCGTAGCTTCCTGCGCGGATTCCAGCAGTTAGCTGCGGCCGCCCTCCAGCCAGCCATTGCCTGCCTGGTGTTTCCGAAGGAGACGAGTCGCTTCGCCGCCAGCTTTCTGGCTCGAAGCTCCGTCTCCGTGAAACTCCTCGGATCAATGGTTCTCGGTTGCCGGGGCCCGGCCAAAGGCATTGCCCGCCACCGCGGCGCGCACGTGCTAAGCCGTCGACAGCAAACCGTCGCCGGGCCAATGAATCGGAGCTGCTGTCATGCCAAACGTCCTCAATCCCGAACCCGAGAGCATAACCCTGAACACCGAACTCGAAACTCCCACCCTCGACCCTGCGACCGAGCTTGATGCTCCCTCGTCCGAATCCACGTCCAACCCAGAGACCGCCGAAGTACACCCTGCAGTCGAATCACAAGCGCTGGACGCCGATGCCTCAACCGAGCCTGTAGCCCAGGCCGTTCCCGCACAACAAGAGCACACGGAATATGTAGAACCCGTGGCTCACGTTGCATCCGCGCCGCCCGAACACAGCGCCGAATCTGCTGATGATTTCTCAGCCGCTCTCGAAGCCTTTGAGCGCGAGCAAGCCGCTGAAGCTGCTGCCGTCGAAGCCTATGGCGACAAAGTCGTCTCCGGCACCGTCCTCAAGCAGACTGAAAAACATTTGGTTGTCGACGTAGGTCTCAAGTCCGAGGGCCTTGTGCCCATCGAACAGGTCCTCGACCACACTGGCGCTGTGAAGTTCCAGCCCGGTGATGTCATTGACGTGGTTATTGAACGCGAAGAGCCCGAGGGCGGCTATCTCGTCAGCTACGAGAAGGCCCAGCGCCTGCGCGTGTGGGACACCATCGAGAAGCATGCCAACGACAAGACCCCGATGATGGGCACGGTCGTCAGCCGCGTCAAGGGTGGTCTCACCGTTGATATCGGTTTGAAGGCTTTCCTGCCCGGTTCGCAGCTTGAGATTCGTCCCGTCCGCAACCTCGACGGCTACCTCGGCCAGCAGATTGAAGTCCGCGTCATCAAGCTCAACAAGAAGCGCGGCAACGTCGTCGTCTCCCGCAAGGAGATCCTCGAAGAAGAGCAGAATGCCAAGCGCTCCACGACTCTCGAGCATCTCGGCGAGGGCGCCATCCTTACAGGCACCGTCAAGAACCTCACCGACTACGGCGCGTTCGTCGACCTCGGTGGCATCGATGGCCTGCTTCACATCACCGACATGAGCTGGGGACGCCTCACCCACCCACGCGATCTGGTTAACGTCGGCGACGAGATCCAGGTCAAGGTGCTCAAGTTCGACAAAGACAAGCAGCGCGTTTCTCTCGGATTCAAGCAGCTCACACCCGACCCATGGCTCGATGCCTCTGAACGCTACCCCGTCGGCGCACACGTCCATGGCCGCGTTCTTTCGGTCACCGATTACGGCGCGTTCGTTGAGCTCGAACAGGGAATCGAAGGCTTGGTTCACCTCTCTGAGATGACCTGGTCCAAGCGCCTCAAGCACCCCTCCAAGCTGGTCAAGCCCGGCGACGAAGTCGACACGGTTGTCCTTAGCGTCAACCCCGCCGACCGCCGCATTTCGCTCGGCATGAAGCAGCTCATGGAGAATCCGTGGGAGAACCTCACTGAGCGTTATCCCGCCGGAACCGTGGTCGAAGGTCGCGTTCGCAACCTCACCGACTTCGGCGCCTTCATCGAAATCGAGGATGGCATCGACGGCCTCGTCCACGTCTCCAACCTGAGCTGGACCAAGCGCGTCAAGCATCCTTCTGAAGTTGTAAAGAAGGGCGAAAAGGTGAAGGCAGTCGTTCTCGGCGTCGAGCCGCAGAACCGTCGCTTATCCCTCGGCATCAAGCAGCTTCAACCTGATGTGTGGGAGAGCTTCTTCGCTACCCACCGTGTCGGTGATGTGGTCCACGGCAAGGTGCTTCGGACTGCGCAGTTCGGCGCTTTCGTTGAAATCGCCGAGGGCGTTGAGGGCCTCTGCCATATCTCTGAAGCCAGCGAAGTGCCCGGCGAACCCAGCAAGCTCGAAGCCGGCCAGGAGCACGACTTCAAGATCATCAAGATCAACGTCGAAGAGAAGAAGGTGGGTCTCAGCCTGCGCGCGGTGTCCGGCCACGAAGCCAGCCGCTCCGAGGTTCAGGACTACAAGTCGGAAGCTCGCGGCAGCCACAAGCAGCCCGTCTCCAGCGGCACGACCACCCTCGGCGACCTCATCAACTGGCGCAAGAACGAGCGGTAAGAAGCTCGTGAGCCATAAACTTCAACGGCCACCCGCAAGGGTGGCCGTTCTGTTTTTGCTTTCACGGCAAAATCTCGCTGCTTGCGCGAAGCTGCCGGAACGGATTCCCCGATCTCTTCGTATGGTCAGAAGACCTCTGCCATTGGGGCGACATGGAAGATTTGCTCGGCTTCATCCTCGAACTTGTTTTCGAAGTACTTATCCAGATTGTTTTCGAGGCGGGCGTTGACGCTGCATCGCGAGCGCATCTCCCCGGAAAAGACAGCGCTGCTGTATCGAGAGCGCACCGCCGATTTCGCCCCGTTCCTTTCCTCCGATTCACCCTCAGCCGAACCAATCCGCCGCTCACGGTTCTGAAATTCACTTTGCTCGGGCTTGCGCTCGGTTTCGTCAGCATTCTCATCCTGCCCCATCCGCTCGTGCATCCCTCGAAGTTCCACGGAATCAGCCTGCTGATCAGCCCGGTAATCACCGGCCTCATTATGGGCCTCATCGGCCGTACAGTTCGTCGGCGGGGAAAGACCCCGGTCCAGATCGAGAGCTTCGCCTATGGCCTCACATTTGCTCTTGCCTTCGCCTTGATCCGCCTCCTGATGGTGCGTTAGGCATCTCTATCTGTATCGGAAACGATTCTGCATCGCGGTTTCCGGAAAATATCTTTCCGCTATACTGAAGAGAGAATTTGCTATCCTACGCCTTCCTAAACCATGCAAATTGAGGCTGCTAACGACGTAACTGCCCCGCCCGCCGTGTCTCCCAACGGCGGTGCGTGGCAGATCATCAGCTTCACGTCGCTCAGTTTTGTCGTCTATCTCGCCATTGGCCTCCCGCTCGCCATTCTGCCTGAGTACGTGCACATGCGGATGGGCTACCACGCTGCGCTGGCCGGCCTCGTCATCAGCATCCAGTACATCGCGACGTTCCTCAGCCGGCCCTGGGCCGGCCGCATCTCTGATCGCAAAGGCGCAAAGGTCTCCGTTCGGTGGGGCATGGGCGCCTGCACCCTGAGCGGCGTTCTGCTGCTTGGCGCGGCCGCCCTCCATCGCGATCCCGCGTGGCTCAGTCTCACCAGCCTCATCGCCAGCCGCCTGGTCCTCGGAGTCGGCGAAAGCCTCGGATCCACCGGCGCAACACTCTGGGGAATCTCCGCCGCCGGTCCGGAGTACACCGCCAAGGTCATTTCTTATAACGGGGTCAGCACTTACGGTGCATTGGCTCTCGGCGCCCCGCTCGGCGTCGTCATGGAAACGCACTGGGGCCTCTCCTCGGTCGCGATTCTCACCATCCTCATCTGCGCCATCGCATACGTCTGGGCCGCCATCAAGCCGCCCGTTCCTGTCGCCCCGGGCGAACATCTTCCGTTCCGCAACGTTCTGGGACGCGTGACGCCTCACGGGATGGGACTGGCGCTCGGCGGAGTCGGGTACAGCGCCCTGGCCACCTTCGTCACGCTTTTCTATTTGAGCCGCCACTGGAACGGCGCGGCGCTCTGCCTCACCGCATTCGGAACTGCATTCATTCTTGCCCGCCTTCTGTTCATTCGCACCATCGGAACCTTCGGTGGATTCCCGGTCGCGAAAGTGTGTCTCATGGTCGAATCGGTTGGCGTGCTGCTTCTCTGGCGCGCGGCATCTCCGTGGATGGCCTTGTTCGGCGCAGCCCTCACCGGCTTCGGCTATTCGCTCGTTTTCCCAGCTCTCGGTGTTGAAGCCGTCGAGCGCGTGCCGGTGGAGAATCGCGGCACCGCCCTTGGCGTCTACACAGTCTTCGCCGATGTTTCATTCTTCATGGTCGGCCCCGTCGCCGGCGCCGTCATCGGCGCCTTCGGCTACGCCAGCGTATTCCTCTTCGCCTTGATCTGCGTGTTGGCGGCCCTCGCCATTGTCCTCACCCTCGCCAGAAAAAAATCGCACCCCACCCTCGTTCCCGCCGACTGATTTGCCATAGATCGCGTGCCCCATCCATCCGAACCGCGCAAGCGGGTTGAATGGGGGGAAGCAACACCTACAACGCGCCATCAGTCCCCGCTGACCTGCTGACAATCCTGGGTGCCCCATCCTTGCAACGTACGTGCTCTTGTTGCAAGGGTGGGAAAGCACGAACCCCAACTCACCATCAGACCTGCTACCGGCGCGCCGCTAACGCGCGAAGCGCGCGAACACCGCGAACCGAGCCTTCGCGGCGCCAACTCCGCTAAACTAGCCCTGTGCCACCCACGTTCCACATCGAGAATTTCGGCTGCCGAGCTGCGCGCGCCGACGGCGAAGCCATCGCCGCAATTCTGCGAGATTCCGGAGCATCCGAAGGCGCGCCCGCAGTCTTCGATGTGGTAATCGTCAACACCTGCAGCGTTACAGCCGAAGCCGACCGCGAAGCCCGCGCCTACATTCGTCGCGTTCATCGCCTCCAACCAGCAGCCCGTATCATCGCCACTGGCTGCTATGCCCAGCGCGCCCCTGAAGAACTCGCCGCCATTTCCGGCGTCTCTGCCGTAATCGGTAACAGTCACAAAGCCTTCGCACCGAGGATTGCGCTCGGACTGATGAATGCAGGTTTGGACTCCGCCAGCGAAAATGATCTGATTCAGATTCAGGCGGCGCAAGCCGCGTCTGCCGCACCGCAGGTGCTCGCCGACGACACCTTCGCCCACTCCTTCCTCGAAGAAGCCCCCATTACCCCCGGCGCTCAAACTCGCCCCAACCTCAAGATTCAAGAAGGCTGCTCGAATCGCTGCTCGTTCTGCGTCATTCCACAAACCCGCGGCAACTCCCGCAGCCTCCCGGCCGAATCAGTCCTGTCGCACGTCCGCAATTTTGTCTCGGCCGGCGGCAACGAAATAGTCCTTTCCGGGATCAACCTCGGCCGCTGGGGCCGCGACCTTGACTCGGCGCGGTCGCCTATCCGCACACTGGCCGCTCTGGTAGACGCAGTCTTCGAACAGACCCGCCTGCCTCGCCTTCGCCTCAGTTCCATCGAACCCATGGACTGGGATACAAGCCTTATCGAACTCATGTCTGTAAACGGCGGCATCCGCTTAGCCCGTCACGCCCATCTGCCATTGCAGTCCGGCTCCGACTCCGTTCTCCGCCGCATGCACCGCCGCTACCGCCCGTGGCACTACGCCGAAAAGGTTGACGCTCTCCTCCACGCCGTCGGCTCCGCGCTCACCCTTGGTGCCGACGTCATGGTCGGCTTCCCCGGCGAGACCAACCACGAATTCCAGGAGACGCTTGACTTCATCCGCTCCCTCCCTTTCGGCTACCTGCACCTCTTCCCGTTTTCGCCCCGTCCCGGCACGCGCGCCTGGACTCTCCACGCCGAATCGCCCGTTCCGGCATCCGTAGTCAGCGAGCGCACGGTGATCCTTCGCGCCCTCGCCGACGAAAAGACGCGCACCCATCGCATGCAATTCATCGGCGCAGAACTCGACGCCATCACCCTGCGCACCACGCCACATCCCGGCTCCGCAAACTGCACCTCGGCGCTGACGGAGAATTTCCTCCCTGTTGAACTCAAAGCCCTTCTCCCCGCCAACCAGATGGTCCGCGTCCGGGTCACCGCTATTGCTGCCGACAACGCTCTCCTCGCAGTGCCCGCTCTTTCCAGTCCTTCCGCGATTGATTCCCAATTCAGCCCGCCTCCCATTCCCGACCAACCTTCCCTCGAAACCGCCTTTTAATCCATAGCGCTGCGGTCTGCTTATGCATGAAACCAGTGCTATACTCAGGGAGCGTCCGCGCGCCCTGAAGAACTCCGGAATCCTCTGGATCAAGGTGTAGGACAACCTTGGAGGATGTACCATCGCACTCGATAAACGCTCGGCTAAGTCTTTTATCCGCATCAACGATCGCATTCGCGCCCGCGAAATTCGTGTGATCGACGAAAACGGCGAACAACTCGGCATCCTGGCCCCTTTTGAAGCGCTCAAGATCGCCCGTGAGCGCGGCCTCGATCTGGTCGAAGTCTCACCCAACGCCGTTCCGCCCGTCTGCCGCATCCAGGACTACGGCCGATTCCTCTACGAGAAGGAAAAGTCAGAACGCGCCGCCAAGAAGAAGCAGAAGATCATCGTCGTCAAGGAAGTCAAATTCTCTGTTACTGTCGACGAGCACGACTACCAGACCAAGAAGAATCAGGCCGTCAAGTTCCTTGCAGGCGGTGACAAGGTCAAGGCAAGTCTTCGCTTCCGCGGCCGCCAGATGGCCCATCGAGACCTCGGATATAACATCATCAATCGCCTCATTCAGGACATCGGCGATACCGGTGTAGTTGAATTCATGCCACGCATGGAAGGCACCATTTTGCATGCGATCATCGCGCCCAACAAGCGCCCTGAAGCCCAGAAGCCGAAGCCTCCCGCGCTGCCACAACAACCGCAGCAAGCCCGTCCGCCCGCACCTCCCCAAGCGTAGTGAGCGCCAGGTTGAAATGGATAGAAGGCCGCCTCGCGAGGCGGCCTTCTATCTTGCGCAATACACAAGCCAATTCGTAAGTCTGCGCCTATTCCTCGACCCGCTGACTTGCGAAATTCAAAACCTCAATCTCAGCGAATATCGCAGACCCATCTAACTCCGCGAACCCCGCTGATCGCGCGAAGTGCGGCTAACTCCGCCTCCGTCGTTGTATGCTGTCGCCATGCTCCGATTCAGAACGCTGGTTCTTCCTCTTGTCTGCTTCGTTCTTGCGGGAATCTCGCTAAAGTCCGCCGCACAATCCAACCCCGCTCCTGCGGCCTCAGCGGCAACTCCGCACTTTCCCACCAACGAAGATCTGCGCCACTTGAAAGCGCTCTCCACGCCGATTCTCTCTCCCGACGGCAGGCAGGTTCTCTTCACCCTCACACACGCCACTGCAGATGGCGCAGCCAGTCATCTCTGGATCGTTTCAGCCTCCGCTACCAGCGCCGACAAGCCTCGCCAGCTCACCTTCTCGCCGCCCGCCGACAAGCGTGGCGAGCACAATGCGCATTGGACGCCTGATAGCGCGGCCATCTTCTTCCTTGCCAAGCGCGGCGATCACACCCAGCTCTTTCGTCTTGACCTGCGAGGTGGCGAGGCCGCTCCTTACGACCTCAAGATCATGCCACCCGTTGATGTGTCCAAAGACAAGGACGCCATCAATCCGCCGCCGGCTCCCGAATCCAGCGAGAAGAAGGACGACAAGAAGTCCAGCGACGCAAAGCCCGAACCGCAGCCCATTGACGTCGCCGGCTTCTCCGTCAGCGACGATGGCAAATACCTCGCCCTCTGGGCCCACGATCCGGAAACCCCGGGTGAGAAGAAACAGAAAGACGCCAAGATTGACGCTGCCTGGGTCAACCACGAAAGGCACCTCACGCGCCTCTACCTCGCAGTCCTCAAGCCCAATGGCGCTATCGACGGCTCACTCAATGAGGTCGATTTGCCGCCGGATGTGCGCAGCGCGTCCTGGGTGCCCGCCGCCAACAGACTCCTCGCGATCACCGAACCGCCCAATGATGCTTCCGACCTAGGCCCCGCCGGCGCTGCATGGATCGTCGATGCCGCTGCACCCGCGAAACCAGTCAAACTCAGCTCGGTCCACACAACGGTCACTGGCGGAGCCTGGAATTACGACGGTACATCCATCGTCTTCGCTGCAGCCACCGGGGATGATGCGCCCCCCGGTTACGACGATCTCTATGTTCTCTCGCCTGCAACGCCCGATGCAAAGCCGATCGACCTGACCCGCGGCTTCGCCGGTCAGCTACGCGCCCAAGGAATTTACTTCACTCCTGACGGCTCATTCATCGCGCCTGCGGCAGTCGGTACGCGAAACGCGGTTGTCCGCATCGCACTCGATGCCAAGGCGCAGCCGGTGCCCATCGACTTCGGGACCTCAGTCGTCTCCGGCCTCAACACCAATCGCAGACAGACTGGCTGGGTCTGGCTCGCCGACTCCGGCGGCCATCCCATGCAGCTCTGCTACGCCGCGAAGATTGGCGATCCCTGCACCACGCTACCGACACCCGAGCTCGGTCCAGCCAATCTCCGCACCGTCGCACCTGAGCTCGTCCGCTGGAAGTCAGGCACCTTCACGGTCGAGGGTCTGCTTTACCTTCCGCCCGATACCGGCTCCGCAAAAGTCCCACTTGTGGTCGACGTTCACGGCGGCCCCTTTGGCGCTTGGGAAGACCGCAACGATCCCTTCGCCGACTTTCTCATCGGCCACGGCTGGGCCGTTCTCCGCCCTAATCCACGCGGCTCTTCCAATTACGGAGTCAAATTCGCCGCGGCCAACAAGAACGACCTCGGCGGCGGTGACTATCAGGATGTAATGGCAGGCGTCGATTACGTTCTCGCCCACTACCCCATCGACGCGACGAAACTCGCGCTTATGGGCTACAGCTACGGTGGCGAGATGGCCGGCTTCGTCGAGGGCAAGACCGACCGCTTCAAAGCCATCATCAGCGGCGCGCCCGTGATCGACCAGTTCAGCGAATACGGCACCGAAGGCGGCTCGTGGTACGACCGCTGGTATTTTGGCAAGCCCTGGGAACACATGAACGATGCGTGGCGTCAGAGCCCGCTTGCTGGCGTAGCTCACGCTAAAACCCCATTCATGCTCCTGCAGGGCGAAAGCGACACCACCGATCCGCTCGGTCAGGCGCAGGAGATGTATCGCGCGCTTCGCCAGGAAGGTGTGCCGGTCGAACTCGTCACCTATCCGCGCGAGAACCACGGCCCGCTCGCCATCGGCATGCTTGGCCACCCCTCGCCCGAGCCGTGGCACGGCTACGACGCCCGCCAGCGCATCGTCACCTTCATCAACGCGGGCTTTTCCCCAGCACCGCCTCCAGCCACAGCACCGGCCGCATCAAAATGACATGGCGGGGTCGCTGACTCAGTTCATTCCCCAGGAGGCGCATCATGAACCCTCTTCACTCCCGTCTCGCCGCCACTCCAGCGCTTTCGCTGTTGATTCTTGCGGCTATCGCTGTTCCGGCGCAGACCGCTCCCAGAACTTTCCCAATTAGCCACAGCAGCCTTTGCGTGACCGAAGGAGAAATTGGAAATGGACCCAACGAGAGCCTGACCGTCGACGCGCAAAAGATGCGGGCATACGTGAACACGTGGACGTCGCAAGCCATCGAGGCCGAATTTACCTACGTGGGTCCCACCGCGAAAGAATCGGCTCTCGGTTCCGGTGAAATTAGGCGCCAGTTCGGCCTCAAGCTTCGCGCGCAGGATGCCTGCAACCTGGTCTACGCAATGTGGCGCATCGAGCCGGAATCCAAGGTCGTCGTCTCCATCAAGCGAAATCCCGGTCAGACGAAGAGCTCGGAGTGCGGAAACCGCGGCTACCAAAACATCAAGCCTCGCCGCTCATCTCCTGTCCCAGCCTTGAGCCCGGGCGAAAAACGCACCCTTCGCGCCCAGATGGACGGCGATAATCTCAGCGTGTTCGTGGACAACCGCCAGGTTTGGGAGGGAAGCCTCGGGCCCGATGCTGCCGCCCTCACCGGACCGGTTGGAATTCGCTCAGACAACGCGCGCCTGCAGCTCGATTTGCGCGCCGGCGTCTTGTCCGGAGCGCACCCCAATTACGCCCTTGCCTGCAAGTCGGGCCCGGACGCTTCCGACTAACCGACGGCGAGTGCGGCGTGGCCGCCGCTTGAACGGGAAGGAAAAGGATCAGGGCCGCTGCGGGGGTTTCCACGCCATTTGGCTAAATAATCGGAAAACTGAGCTTTAACATATCTTGATCAGCGTAGAGCGCCTGTCCCGCGCGGGTCGGTCCAACCGCCAGAATCTAGAGCCAGGAGCCGATTTCCTGTATACTTATGAGAGCCTCTCAGGGGCAGGGAAGCCCCTGTTCCGCGAGGCAATGTGGCTGGGCCACCAAACCCCGTCCGAAAACGAGAAGAAAATGCCCAAGTTGAAAACCCATACGGGCGCGAAAAAGCGCTTCAGCAAGACTGGCACCGGCAAAATCAAGCGGCATCAGACCAAGACGCGCCATATCCTTTCGTCCAAATCGCCAAAAGTGAAACGCAAGCTCGGTAAAATGGTGCTTGTCTCCGATGGCGACTACGCGAAGGTAGCGCGCATGATTCCTTACGCCTGAGCAGCACTCCGTGCAGGAGTGTCTTGGAATAACTTCGTGAATTAACGAAGTCCCGGGCCAAAATTAAAGGCCCCCGCCGGAAAGAAATGCGTCCTGACCGGCGAGAGATTCAGGCTTGAACGAGCGAGTGAAGAGGTTTACCGCCAGATCCCAAAATTCTGGCCTCCTGCCTCCAGCCGCGATGACCAACGAACGCAAAATGGAGAACACCAATGCCCCGCGTAAAACGCAGTACCAAGCGCAGTGACCGCCGTAAAAAAATCCTGAAAAGGGCGAGCGGATACTTCCTTACCAAATCCAAGCTCTACCAGGCAGCCCAGGAAGCCGTCGAGCGCGGCCTCAAGTTCGCCTACACCGGCCGCAAGCAGAAGAAGCGCCAGTTCCGTTCACTCTGGATCGTGCGTATCTCGGCTGCAGCCAAGCTCAACGGAACCAGCTACTCGCAGTTCATCAACGGACTGAAGAAGGCCGGCATCGAGCTCGATCGCAAAATCCTCTCCGACATCGCCATTCACGACGCCGCAGCGTTTACCAAGCTGGTGGAGCAGGCCAAGGCCGCTCTCGCCAGCTCAGCCGCCTAAAGCCCGAGCTGCACAGCCTTATCGACGGCCCGGAGCTAAGCTTCGGGCCGCCGTCTTTTCTGCGGGTACTAACAAATTCATCATCGATCTTGTTTGTATCAGGGCATGACAGTCATGCCGATAAGGGCGCCAGTTGATGGCGGCTTCAGCCCCTGATGCACGCACCATCAAACAAGTCACTCATGCAGTCATTTATCCTTTGGATCAAACAATGACGAACGATGCAATTCCCGATCTGCCGGAGTACAACGACTCCGCTCTCGATCAAGCCTTTGCCGCATTGGCCAAACAGGCCACTGACGAAGCCACAGCCATCAACGGCGTCGACGATCTAGAAGCCTTCCGCCTCCGCTGGGTCGGCCGCAAACAGGGGCGCCTCAACGACGTCTCCGCCCGCTGGCTCAAGGCCGCACCGCCCGCAGCGAAGAAGGCCGTCGGCGAGCGTTTCAAGACGCTCAAGGAACTCGTAGAAGGCCTCATCGACCAGGCATCCGGTTCCGGTCCCAGTGACGCTGTCCTCGCCGCCGAGGCCATCGACGTTACGCTGCCTGGCACGCGCCGCCTCACCGGTGCTGAGCACCCCATCACGCGCACGATGAATGAAATTGTCTCTGTCTTCGCCGCTTTGGGATATTCGGTCGGCGTCGGTCCTGAAGTCGAGACTGACTTTTACAACTTCGAGTCGATGAATTTTCCGCCGGGTCATCCCGCGCGCGACACGCAGGACACCCTCGTCGTCGCGAATCAAGACCGGCGCCCGCAGCGTAATCGCCTGCTTCTGCGCACTCACACTTCACCGGTGCAGATGCGGACCATGGAGCAGCAGTCGCCGCCCATTCGCATCGTCATCCCCGGCAAGGTGCATCGCAACGAAGCGCAGGACGCCACGCACTCCGCCATCTTTCATCAGGTAGAAGGCCTCTGCGTCGACACCAACATCACGTTCAGCGATCTGAAAGGCACGCTCGACCACGCCATGAAGGCGCTCTTCGGATCGTCGGTCAAAACGCGCTTCTTCCCATCATTCTTCCCCTTCACCGAGCCATCGGCCGACGTACAAATCAGCTGCATCTTCTGTGGTGGCAAAGGTTGCCGCAAGTGCAAGCAATCCGGCTGGATCGAGTTGCTCGGCTGCGGCATGGTCGACCCGGCGGTCTTTGCCTTCGCCGCAGAAAAGCAGCCCGCCTACGATCCGAAGAAGATCAGCGGTTTCGCCTTCGGCATGGGGGTGGAGCGCATTGCCATGATGAAGTACGGCATCAGCGAAATCGGCCAGTTTTACGCTGGGGACATGCGGTTCTTGAGTCAGTTTGCATAGGAAGCGGAGCGCGATGTTCGCCGCGCTACGCGCGGTTAGCGGAGTTAAGAGATGGCAAGAGCGAGATCATATCGAGAATTGATCGTTTGGCAAAAGTCGATGAAACTGGCGCGATCCGCGTATCTGTTGAACAATGGTTTGCCGATGAAGGAAGCATATGGCCTAGTAAGTCAGCTTCGACGCCCAGCAGTCTCTGTTCCCAGCAACATTGCGGAAGGCCACGGCAGACTCACCGATTTGCAATTTCGCCACTTTCTCGAAAATGCAAGAGGTTCGCTATACGAGCTACAGACGCAAATTGAGCTGGCAGGAGATTTGGGTTTTCTCGATCCTGCGAGCATAACGGAATTCATGGGGCAAGGATCAGAAGTGGCGCGACTGATCAATGGGCTGATTACCTCAATGCGAGAGGCTAAGACGTCGGCAACGGGACCCCTAACCCCGCTGACTGCGCGAAGCGCAGCTAACTCCGCCAGCTCCGCTCAGAAGGAACTTCACTAATGAAAATCTTGACCAAATGGTTGCGGAGCTACCTCCCGGAACTCGCTGTAAGCGATACCAAACTCGCCGAAGACCTCACGCTTCGCGGCATCGCCGTGGAAGGCGTATTCGATCTCGGGCCCAATAATGGCTCGCTCTACGAGATGGACATCACCACCAATCGCGTCGATGCCATGAATCACTACGGCATCGCCCGCGAAGCCGCCACCATCTACGGCATTGCGCTTAAGCCCCTCGACACGGAACTCCCCGTCGCGAGCCCGACAACTAGGCCATTTTCGGTAAAGATCGAAGCCGAAGACGCCTGTGGCCGCTTCACTGCGCGCGTCCTGCGCAACATCACCATCGGCAACTCGCGTGACTGGTTTCCCGCCGCCGAAGTCTCGACCTACTTCGGCTTGCTCGAGCAAAAGCAAATCTCTAACGCCGTCGACGCCACCAACTTCGCCTGGCTCGCGATGGGCCAGCCCACCCACGCCTTCGACCTCGACAAGATCGAGGGCGGCATCATCGTCCGCCGCGCCCGCAAAAGCGAAAAATTGAAAACCCTCGATGGCGTCGAGCGAACGCTAGATGCCGAAGACCTCGTCGTCGCCGACCACGCCAAGCCTCTGGGCCTCGCCGGCGTCATGGGCGGCTGGGACACGATGATCACGCCCGACACCAAGAACGTCCTCGTCGAAGCCGCGTGGTTCGAGCCCATGGTCGTGCGCCGCACCGCCCGCCGTCACGGCCTGCACACCGATGCCAGCCATCGCTTCGAGCGCGGCGCCGATTTCAATGCCGGACCCGTCGCGTCGGCAATCGTCAGCCGCATCCTGCTCGCCAACGGCGGCAGTATCGAAGGTGATCTGGTCGACGTCCGCTTCCCCGCGTGGGAAGCCCGCACCGCCAACCGCCAGCCCATCGCGCTCGCACTCAGCGAGGTCCATCGCATTCTCGGCAAGACGGAAGACAAAGAAGGCATCACAGCGCCCTTCGTCGAATCCACCCTGACCGGCCTCGGCTGCGCTCTGGTCGACTCGCCACGGACCTCCTCCGAAGGTCAGAAGGTGTGGAACACCATTTTGCCCAGCTGGCGCCTCGATCTTGAACGCGAAATTGACCTGATCGAAGAAGTCGCGCGCGTCTACGGCTACAATCGCTTCGCCAACACGCTTCCCGCCTTCGGCCGAGGCGTAAGAGCTTTGCCCTGGGCCGAAGCCGAATCTGCCGTCCGCCACACCCTGCTTGCCGCCGGATTCCACGAATCCATCGCCAGCACTTTCTGCTCCGCTGCCGATGCCTCGCTCACTGCGCCAACACCCGGCCAGGTAGTTCCGATCGGCAACCCGCTTAGCGATGAAGCCGGCGTACTCCGTCCCTCACTCATGCCGGGCATTCTTTCCGCCGTGGCAGGCAATCTCCATCGCGACGTCAGCGACGTGCGCCTCTTCGAACTCGGGACCGTCTTCAGTGGCGCCACGGAAAAAGTCGAAGAACGTCCCACGCTAGCCTTCGGTGCTGCGGGTGCTCTTCCTGATGAAAGCGCTCTCCATCCTGGCCGCGCCATCGAGTTCCACGATCTCAAAGGCTTAGTCGAACAGGTTCTCTCGCGCTTCCAGATACGCACTGTATATTTCGACCGCTTCCCAGCCGAGTCCGGCCTCGCACCCGCATGGCTGCACCCCTATCGCTCCGCGCGCGTGGTTGCCGATGGTCTCACCGTCGGATGGTTTGGCCAGTTGCATCCCACTGAAGCCGCCGCCCGAAAGATCAAAGATGCCGTCTTCGGCGGCGAAATCTATCTCGACCGCCTCCACAAGCTTCCTTTGCGCAAACCCGCCGCGCGCGACATCTCCCGCTTCCAGCCCGTGCGCCGCGATTTTTCTCTGGTTTTGGATGAGAGCATCGCGTGGGAAAAAATAGACCGGGCACTGGCTTCGCTGCAAATTCCCGAGCTCGTCGAGTGGAGGGCCCGCGAAGTTTTCCGCGATGCGCGCCTCGGTGCGCATGACTATGCGCTCCTTGTCAGTGCCACCTTCCAGGCCCCCGACCGTACCCTCCGCGAAGAGGAACTCCAATCGTTCCAATCGCGCGTGGTCGAAGCCGTAAGCAAGGCCGGCGCGCGCCTGCGAACCTGACCCGTGGCGGGGTAGTTTCTTCGCAGTTTCCCTCAGCTTCCGCCGCACGCTCATGGAGCTATACTTCCCGAATACAGCGCATTTGCGCGGAGGTACTCATTTATGTCGCCATCATCTCTGGAATCCCAGATCGCGGAACATCCCGGCACGGAGCAGTCTGAAATGCACGACCACGAAACGTCTGGCAACCTCGCTCTCAGCAGCAGCGATTTTTCCGCCCTGGAAGAGCGTGTTGCACGCGCCGTCCAACTGGTCAAGAGTGAACGACAGGCTCGCGCCGCCGCCGAGCAGCGCGCCGACAATCTCCACGCGCAACTCAGCGAACAACTGGCTCTCGTAAAGTCGATGCAGGAAGAAGTGCGGTCATTGAACGCCGAGCGCGACCAGGTACGTCAGCGCGTTGAGCGCCTGCTTTCGCAACTCGATGCACTTGAAGTGTGAGGTCTTTGATGGCCAACGAAATCCCACCCAACGCTCCCGGTTACACCACCGTCAGCATTTACGACCAGACCTATCACCTGCGCGGCCAGGATCCTAACCACATTCGTCAGCTGGCGGACCTGGTCGACAGCAAGATGCGAGCCGTGGCCGCGCAGGGCCGCACCGTCGACTCCCTGCGCGTCGCTGTCCTCGCTGCCCTCAACCTGGCCGACGAGGTTTCGCAAATATCCGGCGTCGACGCAAACGAAGGTCGCGCCCGTGCCGCCCACCTGCGCAACATGCTCGACGAAGTGCTGGAAGACGAGCGCAAGACTGGCTAGCAGCATCCTGCGCAAGCCGCTGACCTGCTGACTCGCTATTTCGCGCAGCGGAAGCAAACCCCCGGCCTTTTCTATACATCCTTTCTCGCGATCACCAGGTTGAACTGGACCCGCTCTCCGTCCCGCACCTCCGTGGCACAAATTCGCCATCCCGATTTCCTCAAAATCTGCGGTACACTTGCTCCCATCCTTCCGTTCACTCGCGCTTTGGGGAGCGTCCATGCCCGGCATCTCTTCTCGTCCGCTGATTCGGTCCAGTGCGATCTTCATCGTGCTGCTCATTTCCGCTTTATCCCTCAACGGTTCCGACGCCCCAAAATCCGACGCGCCCAGGCCGGGTATGCCCACCGACCCCAAGGCGCTCAAGACCTACCAGAACGCTATCGACTGGCTTAGGTCCGGAAAGCGCGCGGAAGCAATCGATTCGTTCCGCAAGGCTGCCAGGCAGGATGGCCACTGCACCGAATGCCTGCGCCAGGCATATTCGCTGGCCACCAGCATCGGGCAATACAAAGAGGCCGAAGAGATCGCCCGCGAATGGCTAGGTATCGCTACCAGCGACTTCGATCGCGCAGCGGCTCATTACCGCATCGCAATCGCCCTTCAGCAGCAGGGAATCAACGATAAGAAAGATAAATGCTTCGACGAAAGCTGCGGTGAATTCAAGACCGCGCTACAACTCGAACCCAAGCTGACCAACATCCACTATGCCATGGGCGTTTCGCTGGCACATATGCATCAGGACGATGCGGCCCGCACGGAGTTTTCTACGTTTCTTTCCACGGATACCCTAACCCCCAACGTGCATGAGCGCGCTCAGCGGTACCTTGATCGCATCGATCTTGCGCGCGCCCGCATGGCGCCACCATTTTCCATTACCACAATGGATGGCAAGCAAATCTCGCTCGACAGCCTCGCCGGCAAGGTCGTACTCATCGACTTCTGGGCTACATGGTGCGGTCCGTGTCGCGAGGCTTTGCCCCACATTCGCGATATCGCCCATCGATTCCAGGAACAGCCGCTCGTCGTTATCAGCATCAGCCTCGATAAAGACGAAGAGAAATGGAAAGACTTCGTCGCAAAGAATCAGATGACCTGGCTGCAGTATCGCGATGGATCATTCAGCGGACAGATTGCCAAGAGCTTCGGAGTCAATGCGATCCCAGCCACCTTCACCATCGATGCCGACGGTGTCCTTGAAGACCAACACGTAGGCGACGCCAACATCGAAGGCAAGCTGAAAAAACTGGTCGCGAGCGCCGCGGAACTTGCAAAACGCAAGCCGGCAACCCCGGCTCTCGAGCAGCGGCCCGCGGAGCCGCCAGTCGCCGACAAGACTCCGGGAACTTCGCAGTGAATCGCAGACCGATCCCTGTTGGGAACCGCATTCCCAAAATGCGGCTCATGTTACTAACACAAATGAGCTCACCCGCACAAGACTTGTAATTCCTCGCCAACATCCATACAGTCAGCAATAGAAACCGGCCTGCTAAGCAGGTGGGTAGTCAACGCTGGTTGAACCAACATTCATTGAACAGGGGCTCTACTCGTACAAACTGGTTCTGTGTGCCGTGTCCGCCAGTCCGGAATGCCTAATGAACCACGGGGAGCTCCGCCGTCTTAGGACGGGTTCACCAGCGCATTACTCACGGCCCCGTGGGCCGGATTTCTATTCTTGCGACGAAGGCCGGTTGCAGGCTCCCTTCAAATTGCGGGGCGCAATCGCTTCGCCGCCAGACTCCGGAACGCTACTCTCCGCACGCTGAACCTTTATCCTAGGTTAAGTGCACCCCGTCCTCTTCCACATCGGTCCGCTCGTCATCCCCTCATACGGCGCAACCGCCGCAGTGGGAGTGCTGCTTGCACTTTTCCTCGCTCTCCGTATCGCAGGCAAGCTTCGTATCGATCCCAACAGAGTCTGGAACCTCTGCATCCTTATGCTCTTTACCGCCCTGGTCGGTTCGCGTCTCTTGCTCGTGGTTGCGAACTGGACCATGCTGCGCCATCATCCGCTGTGGATGCTGGGCCTCGCGATGATTCACCACCCACTGCTTGCCGCAATCGGATCTCTCATCGCACTGGCCGTTGCCGCTTCCTACGCCGCTTGGCATCATCTGCCGTTTCGTTCCACCGCCGACGTTCTCGCCGCACCCGTCGCTCTCGGTCTCGCATTCGAGCAATTCGGGGCATTGCTCGCCGGTTCGGGCTATGGTACTGGCGCGAAGGTTCCCTGGGCCATCACCTACACCGATCCTCTTGCCGAGCGGTGGAGCGGAGCGCCGCTGGACATTCCCGTTCATCCTGTGCAGGCATACGTTGCACTCTGCTTCCTCGGGATTGCCATCGGCCTCGCCCTTTGGCTGCCGCATCGCCGCCAAAACGGAGACTTGGCCGGCATTTTCCTGATGTCGGCCGGAGCCGTTCTTTTCCTTACCGAGTTCTGGCGCGACCCCATCGGCCGCGGTGCACTCTTCCAGGGCGCATTGAAAGGCCCGCAGGCTGCCGGCGTTGTATTCGTAATCGGCGGTGCGTGGCTATTGCTTGAGCGCGCATCGCAGCGCATTGCAATGGCAGCCGTTCCCGTCGCTCCCATCGCGACCCCGCAACCCACTACCTCCGAGATTGAAAGGCCGTCCCATGGCTGAGCCACGTTCAATTGAAGTCCCGCCTGAAGCCGCAGGCCAGCGTCTCGACCACTTCGTCGCCACGCAACTCGAAGGCGTGAGCCGATCGCGCGTGCAATTGCTCCTCGATCAGGGCGATGTGTCGGTCAACGGCGCCCAGGCAAAGGCATCGCTCAAGCTTCGCGGCGGCGAACTGATACTCATCACCGGTGATCCCCATCCTGCGCCGCTCAGAGCAACTCCCCAAGACATCCCACTCGAAGTTATTTTTGAAGACAAGCATTTCGCCGTCGTCAACAAACCCGCCGGCATGATGGTTCACGCAGGCGCCGGTGAAACTGAGGATGCGCGCAACAGCAATACTCTTGTCAATGCGCTGCTCTTTCGTTTTAAGGCGCTTTCAGCGACCGGCGGCGACCTCCGCCCCGGCATCGTTCATCGCCTCGACAAGGCGACCAGCGGCCTCATCATTGTCGCCAAAAACGACGCCGCCCACGCCGCGCTCGCCGAACTGTTTTCCACCCGTAAGATCAGCAAAACCTACATCGCCCTCGTGCAGGGATCAGTCGAGCGCCAGAAGGGAACCATCACGGCTGCGCTCAGCCGCGACCCGGTGCGCCGCACTCGTATGACCATACGCCCCGCCGACAACGCCCGTTCCGCCGTTTCCCATTACGAAGTTATTCGCCGCATCAGCACGCGCTTCGGCAAATTTACGCTCGTGCGTGTCCGCATCGAGACAGGTCGTACTCATCAGATTCGGGTGCACATGGCCTCCATCGGCCACCCTGTTGTCGGCGACACGGTCTACGGTGCGTCATCTCAACTTACTGACCAGGTTGCCGCACAAGCCGCCCCTTCCCGTTCCGCACGGCGCAATTCTCAACCCGAGCGTCTAAAGCTGAATCGCAATTTCCTGCACGCAGCGCAACTTGCATTTACCCACCCCATCACGGGCAAGCCCCTTGAGCTGGAAGCTCCCCTTCCCAGCGAGCTTGAGACCTTCCTTGTCCGCCTCGAACAAAGTCGAACAGACTCCGTCAACACCTCCGTAATGTGAATAGCGCCGGATTATGGCGCGCCGTTGATAAGATAGGGATTGATATGAGCACAAAATTCCCAGGCTTGGTCCTTGCAGTGGCAGGGTGTGTATCCATCCTGCAAGCCCAACAACCTGCGCAGACGCCTGCACCCACCCAACCCCCCGCGACCCAGCAGCCCGCGCAAACCCCGGCAGCACAAGCGCCTGCCGGTCAGCAGCAGACACCGGGCGCACAGGACCAGGATGTTGGCCCGACCCTCAGGATTGGTGTCAACGAAGTCAATCTGATCTTCACCGTCACCGACAAGAAGGGCCACTACATTCCGAATCTAAAGCAGAGCGACTTCGCGCTGCTCGATGACCAGAAAGCACCTGCCAAGATCACCTCTTTCCGCCAGCAGATCAATTTACCCCTGCGCGTAGGCATCGTCATCGACGCCAGTACCTCCATCCGCTCCCGGTTTCAGTTTGAACAGCAGTCTGCAACGGAGTTTCTGCTCGAGATCCTGAAGGCCAAAAGCGACCGAGCCTTCGTCATGGGCTTCGACGTCACGCCCTCCATTACTGCCGACTGGACCAACAACGTCGATGCCCTCGAGACCGGCATCAACCGTTTGCGTCCCGGTGGCGGTACCGCCATGTTCGACGCCGTCTACACTGCCTGCCGCGACAAACTACTCGACGCGCGCGGACAGGAACCCGTCCGCCATGCCATGGTCCTCATCTCCGACGGCGATGACAACCAGAGCCGCGTCCACCTCGATGAAGCCATCAAAATGTGCCAGCGCGCTGAGACCATCGTCTACGCCATCAGCACCAATTGGACCCCCAGCCGCAGCCGCGGCGACCAGGTCCTGACGCAGCTTGCAAGCGACACCGGCGGACAAGTCTTCTTCCCGCCTTCCGTGGAAGAGATGTCCACCAGCTTCAAGAGCATTGAAGAGGAACTGCGCAGCCAGTATGCGCTCACCTACACCCCGGCGGACTTCAAGGCCAACGGTGCCTTCCGGCCTATTTATCTCTATTGCAACGACCGGCGATATATCGCGCGATCCAGAAAAGGCTACTTCGCCCCGAGGGAATAACCGCGAGTCCATTTACAGGTGTCATCCTGATTACAGGTGTCATCCTGAGCTCGGCATGTTTGGGGCCCGGTAGACGATTCCTCATCTGCGTGGTTTGCGGAGCGAAGGATCTGCTTTTGCTGTTCCGTTTCAGAACTTAACCTGCATCTCTTCCGCATTTGGCTCCTCTACGATTTCTTTCCCCTTCGTTTCGCATGCAGCCACCCAATCTGCGATGAAATGAAGACGGAGAGATTCGGTGATTCGTCAGGCCATCTCGTGCGACATCTGCGGAACGGAAATGCTCAACGCCAACCACTGGTTCGTCGCCAACGAACGCGGAGCGGAGCTTCGCATCAGCGCCTGGAGCGCGCGTAATCGAATCAAGGCAGGAGTTCGCCACCTGTGCGGCCACAAATGCCTGCACAAATTTGTGGACGATTTCATGGCGAGGACGCTTAGCGCGCAGGCGTCTACCGTCGTCGAAACAAGCGATTCGATCAAGACTGTTGTCGATCGCCCCGCGGCTCCGAAAGACGCAAGCCCCATATGGGTAGCCCCGCACAAGATGCAGACGCTTCCCAGGATTGGCTCGCACTTTGAGGAATTCGAGTCCTCGGCTCAACTCATCAAGCAAGCTGAACAGATAATCCCGCGGGGAAGATCCGGCCCAGCCGCCCTTCGCGCCGAAGCGTGGAAGCGCGAACGAGAGCGTCAGCGCCTCGCCGAACAAACCGCCCCACCCCGACGCTCCATCGCCTAGCATCAACCCGACCCAAATCACGCACCCGCTAACGCTAACGCCAACTTGCTACTTTCCTGCGCAGCAGTCCCTAATCCCTAGTCCCTAGTCCTTATTTCCTATTCCCTGTCCTTTAGCAGCTTCAGCAGCCCCGCCTCATCCAGCACCGGCACCTTCAACTCGTGGGCTTTATCCAACTTCGATCCAGCTTCTTCTCCTGCGATGACATACGTAGTCTTCTTGCTCACCGAGCCCGAGACCTTACCGCCCGCAGCTTCGATTTTCGCCTTCGCCTCATCACGGGAAAGGTTTGGAAGAGTTCCGGTCAACACCAGCGTCATGCCCGCCAACTGTGTGGTTCTCTGCTTCTTCTCTGCCGTCATCTTCACGCCGGCGCTTTTCAGGTGCTCAATCAGCTCCCGATTGGCCGGCCGTGCAAAGAAGTCCGTAATCGCCAGCGAGATTCGAGGACCCACTTCTTCCACGCGCTCCAGTTCCTCTGCACTTGCGTTCATGATGGCGCCCATCGATCCGAATTGCTGTGCGAGCAACTCGGCCGTGCGCTCGCCCACAAATCGAATGCTCATGCCCATCAGCACGCGCGCCAACCCTGCGCGTTTTGAATTCTCAATCTCCGTTAGGAGGTTCTTTATCTCGACCGGCCCGAATACGCGTTGCTGCTTTTTGACGCCATTGCGTTCGACTTCTTGTTTGAGAGAAGCGAGGGTGTCTTCGTTCAGCGAGTAGAGGTCAGCCACGCTCTTTACAACTTGCTGTTTGGTCAGTTCGTAAACTGAGGCTTCGCCCAGCCCCTCGATATTCATCACCCCGCGGCTGGCCCAGTGTTCGACGGTGCCATGCAGCAGGGCAGGGCAGTCGACGTTGACGCAGCGATAGTCTGCTTCGCCCTCCTCGCGCACCACGGCATTGCCGCAGACAGGACAATTTTTAGGAAACGCGAAACTCTTCTTCCCACGCGGATGTTCAGCATCTTCGACAATCGCAGCAACCTTCGGAATGACATCTCCGCCGCGCTCCACCTTCACGTAGTCGCCGATCTTCAGCCCCATGCGCTCAATCCAGTCCGCGTTGTGCAGCGTCGCGCGACTGATCGTGGCTCCTCCAACAAACACCGGCTTCAGCATCGCCGTCGGAGTCAGCTTTCCGCTTCGTCCCACGGTGATCATGATGTCGTACATCTGCGTGACTGCCTGCTCGGCGCTGAATTTGTAGGCGATTGCCCAGCGCGGCGCGCGTCCTGTATACCCCAGCCGCTGCCGGGTTGCCTGTGCATTCACCTTGAAAACCACGCCGTCAATGTCGTATCCCAGCGTGGCCCTGCGCTTCCCGGCCGACTCAATGAACTCCATCATTTCTTCTACCGTGTGCATCCGTCCGCGGTGCGGATTCACGCGGAATCCCAGCGCCGTCAGCGCATCCAGCGTTGCCTCCTGCCCCATCGCCACATAGTCGCCTTGCGTCAGCAGAAAATAGGCGTAGACATCCAGCCGCCGTTGCGCCACGATGCTTGGCTCCATGGTGCGCAGTGTCCCCGCCGCCGCATTCCGCGGATTCACCGCCGGCGCCAATCCCTCCGCCTCCCGGTCCTTGTTCATTTTTTCGAAGGCTTTCAGCGGCATCACCGTCTCGCCACGCACTTCAAATTCCGGGGGTACCGCTGCTTCTCTTAGTCGCTCCGCCGAAATACTCAGGGGCACGCTGCGAATGGTGCGCACGCTCGTGGTCACGTCTTCGCCGATCTGCCCGTCGCCGCGCGTCAGTCCGCGCACCAGCCGCGCTCCGCCGCCTGGGGCAGCCTCGTAATGCAGCGCCAGGCTCAGCCCGTCCAGCTTCAGTTCTGCCGTGTACTCCACCGGCAGATTGCCTGCAAGCTCATGCACCCGCCGATCCCAGTCACGCAACTCTTCTTCGGTATAAGCGTTATCCAGGCTCAGCATTGGCCGTGAATGCCGTACCTTCTGGAACCCCTCTGCCGGCTTGCCGCCCACCCGCTGAGAAGGCGAGTCTGGCGTCAACAAGTCCGGGTACTGCGTTTCCAGCCGCTTTAACTCATTCATCAGCGTGTCGTAATCCGCATCGCTGATCACCGGAGCGTCCATCACGTAGTAGAGGTGCTCATGCCGCCGCAGTTCCGCGCGCAACTCCTCGATGCGCTTCTCCGCCTTTGCTTTGCTCATCTCAGCCATGGGCAGGATTATAGGATGCAGCAGCCCATCTCTCCGACATCGCGAACCGCCGATTGCGAACTCAGGCCAAAGCGCTAACTTGCTAGCTAGCTATTTCCCGCGCAGCGGGAAAATCCAACCCACACGCCTCTCCCAACGCCGCGAACTCCGCTAACAGTGCGAAGCACCGCTAACAGCGCGCAGCGCCGCTAACCCCGCTGCCCCAGCCCACTCCGCTACCATGAAATTCAGCACGCCATGGAACCCATCACCCACTTTCTGACCGGCGCCTGCATCGGACGCGCCGGACTCAATCGCAAAACCGCCTACGCCACGCTGGCTGCCGTGCTCGCCGCCGAAGCCGCCGACCTCGACATCGTGTGGGGATTTGCCGGCCCAGTCGAAGAACTCAAGCATCATCGCGGCATTACCCACACCTTCATCGCCGTTCCCTTCGTTGCCGCCGCAGCCGTCGGTGCGACCTGGCTCTACCACCGCTGGGTTAAATACCGTCGCGCCCGTCGCGACAAAACCGCCCCGCCATCCGAACCCGGAGCCCCAACGCGCTCCGAACCGCAGCCAGTGCGATGGCAATGGGTCTATCTCGCTGCCTTCATCTCCGCGCTCAGTCACATCATCCTCGACTGGACCAACAACTACGGTGTCCGGCCGTTCTTTCCTTTCAATCCGCGCTGGTATGCCGGCAGCTTTGTCTTCATCGCCGAGCCCGTGCTATGGGTGCTGTTTTTCGCGGCGCTCATCATTCCTGCACTCCTCGGCCTCGCCGAACGCGAAATCAGCTCAAAGCGCACTCCATTTCGCGGCCGCAACTGGGCCATCTTCGCGCTTTCGGGCATGGTCCTGTTGTGGTGTCTGCGCTACGCCCAGCACGCCAAGGCCGAAGGCCTCATCCTCAACAACCCCATCACCACTGCGCCCGTGAACCGTATAGCCGCCGAGCCCTATCCCTGGAACCCTTTTCGCTGGCACATGATTGTCGAAACGCAGAACTTTTATCAATTCGCCGAGGTCAACAGCCGCACCGAGTACATCGACAGCGATCCGCAAACCGACCAGCTCTTTAAACCGCCCGACACTCCGGCCGTCGAAGCCGCCAAACAAACGGAATTGGGCAAGGTTTATCTCGACTGGGGCAGGTGGGCCGTCGTGCAGGATATCGGCCAGGTCCAGGTGATTGGGATCGATCCGCCGCAACTGCCACCCGGCCGCACCTGGACCACCGTCGAATTCAGCGATCTACGCTTCGGCTACGATTTTCGCGGCACCGGCAATTCCCGTCCGCCATCGGGTCTTGGCGGCGCCGTCTACATCGTCGATAACCGGGAGGAAGCGGGCCAGCAAATGGGTGGGCGCGAACAGAAATAGCAGCCGCTCTTCGTGATCGAAACTGGGTCGGGATTCCAATTCGAGCTCTCCCTCCCGATGGAGAGAGATCCTCAGCGGAGGGAACAGAAGCATTAGGTTGTTCGAGTCCTGGACTTACACCGAGCGGATTTCGCATCAGCGGAGGGTACGGGCTGCAGCCCGTACATAAACAGTTGCAAGAGGGAAGGGGCTTCAGCCCCCGAGGAGTCTAGGCGCGCTTCCGGCTCTTCGCCCGTGCTAACGTGTGTCCGGCCTTCTTCCCACGCCCGCGATGCGTCGTCGTAGCCGCAACCTCTCGTGTCGCCACCGCGTGTCCTCTGGTCCGCCGCACCACTGCAGGCCGCAGCACGGCGCCCACTCGCCGCTCCGCCGCCGAAGGATCATCTCCATACGCCGGATCGAGCATCGCGATCACCGAGATCGCCCGCGTCCGATACAGTCGCGCCCATTGTGTGGTCATCAGCGACTTTTGCACGCCCGTCCAGTATTCCGCCGTCTGGTCCAATGCCACCGGCCCATCCTGCGCCGCGGCCGTCAGGCCAGCCGCCTCGGCCCGCGGCCCCGCACCCGGATTCACCAGCGCCAGAAACGCGCTGAAGTGCTCCAGGTTCACGCCCATCTGGTATACAAGCTGCGCCATCGCCATCTGTTGCGGTCCGGTCAGCTCATCGAAGTCACGGCAATACGCACGCGCGTTGTAGATCGCCTGAATGGCGCCGACGCGCACAAGCTGAATGGCTTCGTCGTCGGAAATCTGCTCCGGCAGGCTCATCATCTGCCTGCGCCAAGTCCGCTTGCTCCACTCCCGCCTGCGTTCGTAAAAAACCTTCAGAATGCCATCCAACCGCGACGGATCAAACCCAGCCGCCTGCCAAAGGTCCGCCGACGAAGGCTCAAGGAAGGGATGCGGATTCAGCGGATCGGGCTGCGGATGCGCCCGCGCCGGCAAATCCAGGCTGAACCCGGCGCCGATCAGCGGCTGCCCGGTCTTGGGATCGGGATAGGCCGCCAGCACCCATCCTTCGTGCCGCCGGTCCCGCAGAATCTCCGCCAGTTCGTTCACGTCGAACTTGACGTCCGCCTGCTTGAAGTCCTCCAGGATCCGTACCGCCGGACTCGGCGCAAGCGCCGGTGCTTCCTGCGAAACCAATGGAGCGGGCACAACCCCAGGCGTCGTCTGCGCAGACGAATCTGTTGCCACTGGCGCGCTTTGTCCAAACGCTGTCATTCCCAGGCCGAGGGTCAGCGCGGCGACCGTAAATGGCTGCTGAAGTCTCACTGAAAAATTCCCTGCAATAACAATGCGTTAAATCTGCTTTCTGCGCAACGCCTCAGTGCTACATTCGCGCAAAAAGTAATTAGCCTCTTCAACACCGACGTCACCGCCATGTTGTTCCTTCTGTCTCCGAATTCCTCCCGCTGCATGAAAACTTTTATTCATCCCGTGCTCCTGCCCGGTTGACCACGCGGCTTTCACGCACGAGAATGGGTATGTCGCGTTCTCATCCGGTGCAGTCGCCCCGGCATTCCGTTTCCAGAGGTGTACATGCCTGCTTATCTGCTGCTGGTTCTTGCCATTCTCACCCGCGTCGTGCCCCATCACGGTTGGTTGAACTTCACCGCGGTCGGCGGCGCCCTGCTCTATTTTGGCGCGCGACGCCCGTGGCGCGAGATGCTGGCCCCCCTGGCCGCCCTCATGGTCACCGACTATTGCCTCACCGTCTTTGCCTATCACTACACCTTCGCATGGACGGCCTACGTCACCACCTGGGCGTGGTATGTCGCGGTCATGGCGCTGGGACTCATTCTGCTCAAGACGAAGACTAGCTGGCTGCGCATTGGCGCCGCCGTCGTTCTCGGTCCCACGTCGTTCTTCCTTATCTCGAACTACGGTGTTTGGGCAGGCGGCACCATGTATCCGCGCACGCTGGCTGGTCTGGCCACCTGCTATGCCGCGGCAATTCCGTTCTACCGCAACGACGTGCTCTCAACGGCGATCGTCGCCAGCCTCGCCTTCGGCGTTCCTGTGCTGGTCCGCAAGATGCGCCTCGAGCGCAACGCCAGCGTCGTCACAGCCCGCTAGATCCGCATTGATGTGTGCGCGAATGGACCGACCTGCCAGGAAGCTTGTCATATAGAGGACAACGGGCGCCCCATCCATGACGCATCTCTTCGCGGCATGGGTGGGAAACCACGAAATCCATCCGCATCTCTTCTTGGTGCCGTCGATCCCCACGCCGATTGCGAAATCATTAATTCTCCAGCCGATTCTCGCCTGTCTGCCGTTTCCGCATCCACCAGATTCCGAACCCGAGGGCAGCCAGCCCCAACACCAGCAGCAGCCCACTCAACGCATGATGTTGCACGATCCCCACCGCTCCAGGTCCCAGCTTAATCACGAGTAGCGAAAGCACCAGCCAGCGCACCATCCTGCCTGTAAACACAGCCAGCATGAACGGAATCACCCGCATCTCAAACACGCCTGCGGCAAACACAAAGGCTTTCCATGGAGTCGGCGGCGGCAGGGCAGACGGGATGGCCATGGCCAGAAACTCCTGCTTTTCAAACCGCAGTTTCATGCGCTCATAGTGTTCCCGGTTGACGCGCTTCAGGATGAACAACTCGCCCCCGGCGCGGCCCAGCGCATAGGGCAGCAGCCCTCCGATTGCAGAACCCACGGACGCCATCACACAATAAGCCCAGAAATGTCCTTGATCCTTCCACACCCAGACCGCGATCAGCGCATCCATGGGGACGGGAATGGTCGAGGAATCCAGCAGCGCCACCGCTCCCGCCCCCAAAATTCCCCACTTGATCAAAACCGGAAGAACAACCAGCTTCCATTTGAGCCAAAATGCCTGAAAAATATGCCTCAAAAACGTCCCTTTCCCCTCGCAAAACGTCCAAATCTTCGGGGCACCCGGCGACAGCGAGTACCCTCTGGGTGCGTCGGCGCGTGACTTCAAAAGATCAATTGTACGGTTCTGGGTTATCTGCGTGTGCGATTGGCCGCGAGCCAACCGGACGTTGCATCCCAGGACCGCAACGCTGAAGTCGATGCGACTGTCTGGTTTTGCTGAAGCTCAGGGAATGAGAGAATAGAACAGAAGGATTTGAAGCAGAGCTGGCCGGGGGTTCGCACCCGAGGCAGCCGCAGCCCGCATGCATGCCGACCAGTGAAGCAAAACCCACCGCGCAAGAGCCGCAGGAGCCCGCGGACACCAAACCGAAGAGGGCCAGCACCGGCCCTTTGAACCTGACTTTTCCGGAAGATGACAGACCCTTCGGCGAGGAGGTTCTCGCGTCGGAGGAAGACCTCCAGGCGGATGAGGGTGGACAGAAGACTCGGATTGGTCGCGGTGCGGCAACCTCGCGCTGGGTAGACTACGATACCCACGAACTGCTGCAAATGATCAGCGAGCTCGAAGATGAGCGGCGCTGGGCGAGACTTCGCGAGGGCATCTGGCTCGCGCTCCTGATCCACATCCTGCTCCTTTCGGCTATCACCTGGGTTCCGCGCTACATCTTCCATGTCCCCCCGGTGATCGATCCCTTTGACGCCATGAAGCAGCGCAAAGATCTGACTTACCTCGACTTACCGCCCGATGTGATCAAGAAGTTTCAGCCCAAAGTCGCGATGAAGCCGGCCCCTGAGAAACAGCCGCGCGTCGACAAAAAGACCCTCGAAGCACTGAACAAGCCGGCACCCCCACCCCCTCAGCCCGAACCCACCCCGGCCCCATCCCAGCCGGCGCTCACTTCGCCGGTTCCCAAGGTTGAGCCGGCGCCCAGCGAAGCCCCGCGGCCGCAGGCGGTTCCGGCACGCCCCGACTTTGCCATGGGCTCGGCGAATCCTGCCGACCAGCTGCGCGATGCCATGCGCGGAGCGCGTAGCGGTCCCGGCGCGACCCAGATGCCCGGCGGCGGCCAGATGCCAATGCATCCGGGCGCCGGAGGAGGCGTACAGGTTCTCAGTGACACGCAGGGTGTTGACTTCAGCTCGTGGCTGTTGCGCTGGCATCGCGAAACCGAGCGTACGTGGGACCCATTGATTCCCGACGAGGTGAACCCGCCCATCCTCAAGAAGGGCGCGGTGGTGATTCACTTCAAGATCCTGCCCAACGGCCGGCTCATGGAGGGCAGCATGGTCCTCGAAGGCCGTTCCGGCGACACCGGCCTCGACCGCGCCGCATGGGGGGCCCTCACCGGCTCCAACTATCCGCCGCTCCCGAGGGAATTCCACGGCCCTTACCTGGAACTGCGGGCCATCTTCCTCTACAACACGGAGCCCGGCCGCTAGGCTGAAAACCGCGGCAAACCTCACGGAATGAGGAGGCCCCGGCCGTCTTGCACAGAAATCGTCGGGTAAATCGATAAATTTACGCTTAGCCAGGCCCACCTCCCTGCAAATTGCATCAAACTTATGCAGGTGTTCCCACGCAATGACGGCCCGTTCCCCAAAAGAAACCTTGGAATCCCTTCGTGTCACTCTTCAAAAGTTGGAGCAGACCTCTTATGCGGCCTCTGACACGCAGGACATCGCCGAATTGAAGCAGATCCTCCTCAACCGCATCGCTGAGCTCGAAGCTTTGAGCGCCATGGAACCGACAGAAATCGAGTCTGCGCCGTCTTCACCCTCTGATCTGCCCTCGCTTGCGGTCGTCACCGAGGACGAAATGGCGAAAGAAGCCGGAGATATAAGCCCCCTGAAGAAACTCGACTAGTTTTTGCTGAACTCGCGGCCCCGAGCCTGCATCGAGTGCTTCACCCTTTTCACCTCCTGTTTCTTCGCACGAACGGCCACAACTGGATCGCGGAACACCGCCGGCTTTCACGCGGTTGCATCCATCGTCGGCTCGTTCGCCTCAATGTGTGCGGCGTGAGGCGGATCCAGCGGCCGCGAGCCATGAGGCAATTCGATGCCGTCTTGCATTAACAACGCCTCGTAGATGGGGATGGGCCGCCAGTAGCGCGCCAGCACGAAGGCCGTCATGTTGGCAATCATCAGGGGCAGCACCAGGCCGTAGCCGCCTGTCATCTCGAAGACGATGAGAATCGACGTCATCGGTGCGCGCACGATCCCCGCAAATACCGCCCCCATTCCCACCACCGCGAAAGCGCCGACAGCGTCGGCAGGATGATGAAACACGGTGACGTCGAGGTAGCCCACCGCTCCGCCCAGCATGGCGCCCATGAATAGCGACGGTGCAAAGATGCCTCCTGAGCCGCCGCTTGAGTAGGAGCTAACCGTTGCCGCGAGTTTTAACACGCAGAAAACGATCATGAACACGACCGGCATTGTTCCCGTGAGTGCCAATTCCAGCGTCTTGTAGGGATCGCCAGCGATGCCGTTGAGATGAAACCAGTAAAGCGCAAGCACCGCGAGCGCCCCCGTAGCCAAACCGCCTATTGCCGGATGAATCCACTTGGGCACGGCGGTCCAGCGCTTGAAAAGCGCGCGGAGAGCCAGGAGCGAATCAGTAAAGGCAATTGAAACGACGGCCGCCAGAATCCCCAGCAGTGCGTACCAGATTAGAGAGGATGCGGGGCCAAGCGTATAAGTACGGGGCATGTGAAAGACAGGGTTTGACCCGAGAATGGAGTGTTCGACAACCGCGGCAAGTGCGGCGGCGACAATCACGCCAGAAAGCATTGTCTGATCGAGATCGCCGATGAGTTCTTCAAGCGTGAAGGTGATGGCAGCAATGGGCGCGTTGAACGCTGCGGCGATACCTGCGGCCATGCCCACAGACGCCATGCGGCGGCAGTTCTGCGGGCTCAGGCGGGCGGCACGGGCCATCAGGCTGCTCACTCCCGCGCAGATCTGGACGGTTGGCCCCTCAAGGCCGAGCGACGCGCCGGAGCCGATCTGGAAGGCGCAAAGCACAAATTTTCCGATGGTCTCGCGCAGAGAGATAAGCCCGGAACGCAAAGCGAAGGCGACTTTGACCTGGGGAATGCCGGAGCCGGCAGCCGCCGGAGCCCAGTACGTAAGACCAAGCCCAACAATGAGGCCGCCCACGCCCGGGGTCAGGATCGTCAGGATGATCCACCAGTACCCCGGCGCGTGGTTGGCGCGGTTAATGAGAAGAGCCTCAAGCCACCCGATGGAGAGATGGAAAGCAACGGCCGCCAATCCGCAGAGCCCACCGGCAAGAATCGTGACGGCCAGCAGACGCTGGCGCTCGTTGGCCATGCGCTGCGTAATCCACGCCAGGAAGCGCGAAAACAGACCTCGCAACCAGTTTGTATCGCTCAACGTTCGGGGGACCTCGGCGAATGTCGATTCAATCTTGAAGTATAGAGGTTCAGGGATCGATGTTCGGTGCTGGCCGCGCTTCGCTTGACACTTCGATGCCGAAACAGGAACGGCTGAGAATCTGCAAAGTCACGGGGATTAACAGGAGATGAAAAAAGCGAAGGGATCGAAAACGAAGTGTCACTTGTTGCCGCCGAGCGTTCCCGAGCGGGTTGACAACGGTTGAAGATGCCATATGAGGCGTCGCATATGGTGGTGACGCCCGCTCGCTCCTCCCCCAGCAGGCGGCCTTGCGACCGAAGGCGCGAGGCCGCCACCATCCGCGCGCAGTCGATGTGTCTTCCAAGTCTGTGTCTCAGGGCTTCGTTTCAGTCTGCTGCATAAATACCGCGAGGTAGTTCTTCCAGACAGCGGCGGCCGTATGGGTGCCGTGGCCACGTGTGGCGTCGGAGATGGGGATGAGGATGAAGCGCGCATGGGGCATGCGCGTCACCATCTTTTCCGCGATGCCCAGTTCTGGCGGGTTGATATAGTCGTCGGCGGAGTTGATCCAGAGAACGGGATCTGTAATGCTCTCGAGGCGCGGGCTGGGATCGTAATTGCGGCTGGCGTTGAGGTAGTAAATCATATCGTTCGCGTCCGGCGCGGGCCGCGCCCAGTAGCGATCGACGAACTGCTCGGCGGCTTCGCGTGTGGGCGCCAGCTTCTGCATCTGCAGTGCGCTCGAACCCATGACGAAAATGAGAGAATCGGCGAGACGCAGGCCATCCGCCGGCTCCGTGGTGTAATCGCCGTTGTTCCATGTCGGGTCGAGCTTGATGCCCTGGATGCTCATGTAGCGCATCATGCGGTTGCGGCCGGCGATCTGCACCGGCAGGCAGGCGAAGGGTGCCAGCCCGTCAGCAAAACCGGGGTACGTCTCGCCCCAGACGAAGGTCTGCATGCAGCCCATCGAGGTGCCGAGGATCAGGCGCAGATGATCAATTTTCATCTGGTCGAGCACCATGCGCTGGCTGCGTACCATGTCGTCGTAATCGTATGCGGGAAAGTGCATGCGCATCCCATCGGACGGCTTGGAACTCTGGCCGTGGCCGATGTCGTCGGGCAGGATGAGGAAGTACTTCTGGATGTCGAGAATGCCGCCGGGGACAAAGAGGATGTCAGAGAAGATCGGATTCAGCAGCGAGTGTGCGTTGCCGCCTGTGCCATGCAAAAGAAGGATGGCGTTGTCGACGTGGCCTCCTGCGTTGCGGTGCGGCGAGCCGAGCGTGAGGTAATGCAGCTTGAGTTCCGGCAGGGTTTCGCCCGTACCAAAGCGGAAGTTGGGTAGGCTGACGTTGCCATCCTGCGTGGGCCAGTGGGAGGTGGGGGCACTCTGACCAAGGACGGTCGTCCCAGTCACCAGGAAGGCTACAAGGACAATCCGGGTTAAGCCGATGTTCATTTTTCCGCTCCGGAGGGTGTTGGCATCTTGCACGGCCAACGGTCCATTTTCTGAAGTCACGTGTCAAGCAAGAGGACGATCACGCCGCTCGCATGCAATTGATTCTGGAACAGGGCGAGTGTTCTCAAATGTTGAGGCTACTGCTCCGTCTCCTTTTTGGAAGAGAGCAGGTCGAACGGAACGGAGAACATGCCCGCGACTTCTTCCGGATCCAAACCGGATGCAATTAGCCGACGAGCCATCTCTATCTGCCTTGATTTGTATCGCTCGCTGGGCACAAACTGCTCGGCGATGAAATCGTCCTTACCGCCCATGCCGCGGAGGACGGGACTGATGGATTTCTTATTCAAGGTGAGCCCTCGTTTTCAAGCGTAATCGAATTGCGGCGAAAGCTGCGGCGCCGCTAGTCGATCCCCCGGTTCGTTGTTTCGCGCTAGAATTCTATTGTCTGTTATGTTGAACCGTTCCGCAGCCCGAATTTCTTCGACTCCCATGCTGAAGCGATTTCGCCATGGCCGGCCCGATCGTGGACGCAACTCCTCGCGCTGAGTAATCTATTCCCGTCACTTTTTGTCCCTCTATGCCGCTCCGAGCGCGCGGCGGGATTGTCGCGGCGTAAACTCCGCAATTCAAGCTTCCAAGCCTCATCCGCGTATGAGCGGATAGAAAGGTCCCCCCGATGAACAGCTTCAATAGCCGTGCCACTCTGAAATCGGGCAGCAAATCGTACACCATCTTCCGCCTGCCGGCACTAAGTGAGCGCGGATTCGACCTCGGTCGCCTTCCCTTCAGCCTGAAAATCCTGCTTGAAAACCTGCTGCGCCGCGAAGACGGTGTGAACGTGACCGCCAATGACATCGAGTTTCTGGCCAAGTGGGATGCCAACGCCGAGCCGAGCCGCGAGATCGCCTACATGCCGGCGCGCGTGCTGATGCAGGACTTCACCGGTGTCCCTGCGATCGTCGACCTGGGCGCGATGCGCGACGCCATCAAGACACTCGGCGGCGACCCGGAACGCGTGAATCCGCTAGTTCCCGCCGAACTCGTCATTGATCACTCGGTGCAGGTGGATGAGTTCGGCACACCGCAGGCATACGAGGCCAATTCGCTGCTGGAGTTTCAGCGCAATCGCGAGCGCTACGCCTTCCTGAAGTGGGGCCAGACCGCATTCCGCAACTTCAGCGCAGTGCCGCCGGGGATGGGCATCTGTCACCAGGTGAATCTCGAATACCTGGCGCGCGTGGTGTTCACAACTGACGTTAACGGAGAACTGCAGGCATACCCCGACACGCTGGTAGGCACTGACTCGCACACCACGATGATCAATGGCCTGGGTGTGTTGGGCTGGGGCGTAGGTGGCATCGAAGCCGAGGCCGCAATGCTGGGTCAGGCGGTGAGCATGCTGGTTCCGCAAGTGGTGGGCTACAAGTTGACCGGCAAGCTGCGCGAGGGCGCCACTGCAACCGATTTGGTGCTGACCGTGACGCAGGCGTTGCGCAAACTCGGCGTTGTCGGCAAGTTCGTTGAGTTCTACGGACCGGGAATTGCCGCGCTGCCGCTGGCCGATCGCGCCACTATCAGCAACATGGCTCCGGAATACGGCGCGACCTGCGGAATCTTCCCGGTGGACGCGGAGACGTTGCGCTACCTCAAACTCACCGGCCGCGGCGACGAGCAGATCGCGCTTGTGGAGGCCTATTACAAAGAGCAGGAGCTCTTCCACACTGAGAAGTCTCCCGAGGCTGAGTACACGCGGACACTGGAGCTGGATCTCGCCGCCGTCGAGCCCAGCGTTGCCGGTCCAAAGCGCCCGCAGGATCGCGTGCTGCTGAAGGATGCGGCGGAGAGCTTTGCCATGCACTTGCCTTCGTTGCTGGCCCCGACGGCAAAACCGCTGGGCACGCGCATGGCAGCTACATGGGATCGCAGCGTTGTGATGGACACCGCCCTGGCTGACAAGACCCCGATGCACGTGACGACCACCGTAAAAGAACGCTACAACGTCGATCCCGACAAGTATCTCGATCACGGCTCAGTCGTAATTGCGGCGATCACGAGCTGCACAAACACCTCGAATCCATCCGTGATGATGGCCGCTGGCATCCTGGCGAAGAAGGCCGTCGAGAAGGGGCTTACAGTTCCACCGTGGGTGAAGACGTCACTCGCGCCGGGCTCGCGCGTGGTCACGGACTACTACCAGAAATCAGGTCTGCTGCCGTTCCTCGAGAAGCTGCGTTTCAATGTCGTGGGTTACGGTTGCACGACGTGCATCGGCAACTCCGGGCCGCTGCCTGCTGATGTTTCCAGATCCATCGACGAGCACGGCCTTGTCGCAGTGAGCGTGCTCAGCGGCAACCGAAACTTTGAGGGCCGCGTGAATGTCGACGTTCGCGCGAACTACCTGATGAGTCCGCCACTGGTGGTCGCCTACGCGCTGGCCGGTCGCATAGGACACAACTTCGAAACCGAGCCGCTGGGAAAAGACCAGCAGGGAAAGCCAGTCTATCTCAAGGACATTTGGCCGTCGCAGCAGGAAGTGGCCGCGGCCATCGACGAGGGCCTCAGCAGCGAAGGATTCCGCAGAGAATACGCAACCGTCAGCGATGGCGATGCGAGCTGGCAGGGCCTGAGCTTCCCAACAGGCGACGTCTACAAGTGGGAACCTGACTCGACCTACATTCGCCAGGCGCCGTACTTCGATGGCATGAAGAAGCAACCTGCACCGATTACCGACATCCTGGGCGCACGTGTGCTGGCGGTGCTCGGTGACTCGGTGACGACGGATCACATCTCACCGGCAGGCTCGATCAAGGCCAACGGCCCGGCGGGAAAGTATCTTGCCGAGCATGGCGTGAAGCCGGCGGACTTCAACTCCTACGGATCGCGGCGCGGCAATCACGAAGTGATGGTGCGCGGAACGTTTGCCAATGTGCGCTTGCGCAACAAACTTGCACCCGGCACCGAGGGCGGTGTTACGCGCCTGCTGCCTGAGGGCGAGCAGATGTCCATCTTCGACGCCAGCGTGAAGTACGCCGAACGCAAGATTCCGCTGGTGATCCTTGCAGGCAAGGAATACGGCTCGGGTTCGTCGCGCGATTGGGCGGCGAAAGGACCGAACCTGCTGGGCGTGCGTGCGGTAATCGCCGAGAGCTTCGAGCGCATTCACCGGTCAAATCTCGTCGGGATGGGAATTCTGCCGCTGCAGTTTGAAGAAGGGCAAAACGTCGAGTCGTTGGGATTGACGGGCGAAGAGGTATACGACTTCGCTGGTTTAACCGATCTGCTGAAGTCAAAGTTCGCGAACGGACGCACACTGAAAGTCAAAACGAATACTGCCGATGGAGCCATCAAGGAATTCAACGCCAAGGTGCGCATCGACACGCCGCAGGAAATCGAGTACTACGAGCACGGCGGAATCCTGCTCTACGTTCTTCGCCAACTTGCAGCAAAGTAAACAGACCTTCACTTGCCCATGAGTGGGTGCCCCATCCTTACGAAGCAAGGGTGGGAAAGCACAATCTGAATCTTCCAGGGCTATAACAGAAATGCCACTCCAAACGGAGTGGCATTTTTATTCGTCAAGACTTCGTCTACCGGCGTTTCCCTGGGGCCTTGGCTGCCTTCGCAGCACGCTTCGGCTTTGCCACAGGCGATGCGGGCGCTGACTCAGGCACCGGCACAAACTCCTCTTCGTGCGGAGCGAAGAAGCGGACGCCCTCCTGGTTATGTTCGCCCAGAACGTGCAGGCGCAGAAAGTTCGTTGAGCCGGACTTGGTGCGCGTTCCGGCAACGATGGCGATGACTTCGCGATTACGCACGTAGCCGTGCTGTTCCAGCAGGCTTTCAGCAACATCAACCAGAGCCTCTGTCGAATTGACCTTGGGGCAGCGAATGGGTGTTGTGCCCCACAGCAGGTTCAGCCGGTTGATGGTGAGATCGACCGGGCTGAGCGCGAAGATCGGCGCCGTGGGGTGGTACTTCGATAGTTGACGTGCCGTGGCGCCAGATTCAGTGAAAAGCGCGATGCCGCGCAAATCAAGATCATCGGCGGCGTGTGCGGTCGCTTCGCAGATCGTTTCGGCAATCGAGAGCCGTGTCTGCGAGATGCGTGGTTCATTGAGGTGGTCTTCTTTAATGTGGCGCTCGGCTTCACTGACGATACGGCCCATCATGGCCACCGCTTCGATGGGATACTTGCCGACCGCGGATTCGCCGGAGAGCATCACCGCGTCGGTTCCATCGTACACAGCGTTGGCTACGTCGGAAACCTCCGCACGCGTTGGTCGAGGGTTTTCAATCATCGACTCGAGCATCTGCGTCGCCGTGATCACCGGTTTGAAGTACTCTGATGCGCGGCGGATGATGTGCTTCTGAATCGCAGGAACTTTTTCCGGGGGAACTTCAACGCCGAGGTCGCCGCGAGCCACCATGATGCCGTCGGCGGCCTGCAAAATGCTGTCGAGGTGCTCAATGGCTTGCGGTTTCTCGAGCTTGGCGATAATCCACGTTTCGCCTCCATATGCCGAAACGCGATTGCGTACGAGGCGAACGTCTTCGGCGGTACGAACAAAAGAAACAGCGATGGCATCGACGCCATTCTTTAGAGCAAACTCAAGGTCTTGCGAATCCTTTTCGGTAAGCGACGGAACGCGGACAGGAATACCGGGCAAATTGATGCCTTTGTTCTCGCCCAGCATGCCGCCGTTGATGATCTCGCACACAACGTCTGCGCCGATGACCTCGTGCACCCGCAGTTCGATAAGCCCGTCGGAAAGCAGAATGCGCGAGCCTTGTTCGACATTTTCGGCAAGAGTCTTGAACGTAGTGCCTACCAGCGATGCAGTGCCGGGAACTTCGCGCGGAGTGATGGTAAGCCGCTGACCGGCCTTGAGAAGAACCGATTGGTGATCCTTGAGCTTGGAGGTGCGGATCTTGGGTCCTTGCAGGTCGCCGAGAATACAGAGGGGCTTGTGCTCCTCGCGGCTGACTTTGCGAATCATCTGGATGAGCGCAAGCTTTTCTTCATGGGTGCCGTGGGAAAAGTTGAGGCGGACAACATCGATTCCGGCGCGTACGAGATCGCGAAAAACCGGCTCAGTATTGGATGCGGGACCGAGAGTGGCAACAATTTTTGCGCGGCGCTGGATAGGATTTGCGTTCAGGTTCGTATCAACGAACGGCATGGTATGACTCCAAAAAGGTTCGGTATAGGAAGCGGGGAATTATATGAGCGGTCCGCTTCATTATACAAAGTCGGCTGAGCGCAGGATCCCCGAACCATGATGCAGCCGCGAGCATGGTTCAGTCGGTGCGAACCGTCACTGACGAAAATTATCGCGATGGGTGGCTAATAGAGGCGATGGTTGCGCTCGCGGAAGAAAACCCCGTTGAGTTCGGCGCCAAGCAACGCGCTGAACGATGTGATGTACAGCCACACCAGCGTGGCTATCCCCGCGCCAAAGGATCCGTAGAAGATGGTGTAGTCGGCGATACGCGTAACGTACCAGCCGAAGGCCAGCGTAGCGGGAAACCATACGACGCTGGCGGCAATGGCGCCCGGCATCACGTGCAGCCAGTGTTCTCTGCGCTTGGTTCCGAAATGGTAGAGCGCGCCGAGGACGGCGAGGCTGGTGACTAACGCGAGCGTCCAGCGTGCCATCCGCCAGAGGAAGAGCACGAGGTGGCGCAACTCGTGGCCCGATTTCAAGACCATCCAAAGCTCGATTGCGCGACCGAAAACAAGTAGGAGTGTGGCCAATGCGAGAGGAACCAGAACGATGAAGACAAGAAAAAGCGCGCGGCGCCGCCGTTCCCAGAACTCCCACTGGTTGCGCGGCAGACGGTAGGCACGGCGAAAGCCCTCCATCAGCGTGAGCATCAGGCCGAGTCCTGCGAAGACGCTGAGGGCGAGGCCGGAGACGATGAGGCGCGCGGGATGCGGGTTGCGCGCCTGCATTGTGGAGAGCATCAGGCGCACCGTATCCGCAGGAAGGATCTGCACGGAGACCCAGCGGATCTCACCGACGACAGTAGGGCCTTCGGGCGCCTTCGCGATGAGGGCAGTGAGCACGATGAACGCGGGAAAGAACATCAGCATGCCGGAATACGCGGCGGCCTTGGCCGTGTTGAGCACATCGTGCTCGAGAGCCAGGAATACGGCTTTCCGGAAATGGCGAAGAAATCGAGGCATTCGATCCACCTCAAAGAGTAGAGCATTTCGAGCCTCCGACGAAGTGCGGAAAAGAACAGTCCCTCGTGAGCCAACAGCCTGAGCGGTCGGTCGGCGACCACTTTCTGGCTGGTCCGGCTCAAACGGTTTATCATTTTCCGGTCATGACGAAGTTGAAAAAATACGTACTTCTGAATGCTGTCTTTCCGCTGCTGCTTACCGTTTTCGGTGCAGTTCCTGCCTCCGCTCAGGCCCGTTCGACGCCGAACCCGCAGTTGGCGTCGAAGGAGATCAATTCCCGGGTTGAGGCGCTGCTGAAGCAGATGACGCTCGAGGAAAAAATCGGCCAGACAGTGCAGTATTCTGCCGGATTTGCGACGGGTCCCTCGGCTTCAAACCTGACGTATGACGAACTGGTTGCCAAGGGCCAAGTGGGCTCGATGCTGAACGTGGTGGGAGCCGAACGCACCAACCGCTATCAGCACATCGCGATGGAAAAATCGCGGCTGCACATCCCCATTCTCTTCGGACTTGATGTGATTCACGGGCATCACACTACGTTTCCAGTGCCGCTGGCTGTGGCGGCCAGCTGGGATCCCGCGGCGGCGGAGACCGTCGCGCGTCTTGCCGCGGAGGAGGCGCGTGCCGATGGCATTGCGTGGGTTTTCTCGCCGATGGTGGATATCGCACGCGATCCGCGCTGGGGACGCATCATCGAGTCGAACGGTGAAGATCCATACTTGAGCGCCGCGCTGGCTCGCGCGTGGGTGAAGGGATACCAGCAGGGCGATTTATCGAAACCGAATTCAGTGGCTGCATGCGTGAAGCACTTCGCGGCGTATGGCGCGGCGATCGCGGGTCGTGATTACAACGCGGTCGACATGAGCGAGCTGACGTTACGGCAGGTTTATTTGAAGCCGTATCAGGCGGCGGTCGATGCCGGCGTGGCGACCGTGATGACGTCGTTCAACTCTATCAATGGAGTTCCGGCCACGGCGAATCCGTTCACCCTCACGCAGATTTTGCGCAAGGAGTGGCACTTCGACGGCTTTGTGGTGTCGGATTGGGGCGCGGTCGCTGAATTGAAAAATCACTCGATCGGCGATGGGCCGACAGTGGCGCGCAAGGCGCTCGAGGCTGGAACGGACATGGATATGGAGGGCGACCTTTATGGCGCGGAGATCGCTGCGCAGGTCCGATCCGGCAAAATTCCCGAGGGCGACGTCGATGAGGCAGTGCGGCGGATCCTGCGCGTGAAGTTTGCGCTGGGTCTCTTTGATCACCCGTACGCAAACGTCGGGCCGGCCTACACGCCGACACCCGAGCGCCGCGAGGCCGCCCGCAAAGTGGCGGACGAGACGATGGTGCTGCTCAAAAACGATCCGGTAGAGGGCGTCGGTGCATTGCTGCCGCTGACCGCGAAGGCGAGGAAGGTGGCGTTGATTGGACCGATGGCCGACGATGCGCTTAACCTGCTCGGCGCGTGGACCGTAGCGGGCAATCCCAAAGACGTGATCACGCTGAAGGCAGCGCTGAGCGAGCGGCTGGGCGACAAGCTGCTCTATGCGCCGGGATGTGGGTTGCTCTCCGGCAATGACGAAAATGTTCTCAAGAGCGTGACCTTCACAGGCGACACGAAGAGTGTGGATGAGCCGGTTCCAGATGACGAAAAGACAATTGGCGAGGCAGTAGAGACGGCGCGCAAAGCGGATGTTGCGATTCTCGCCCTCGGCGAGCCAACTAACTGGATGGAAGGCGAAGCTGCCAGCCGCGCTTATCTTGGATTCACCGGAAACCAGGAAAAGCTGTTGGAAGCCGTGGTCGCAACCGGCAAGCCGGTGATTCTGGTGGTGCTGGCGGGCAGGCCGCTCGAACTCAAGTGGGCATCCGAACACGTACCCGCGATTCTCGAGGCGTGGAGTCCCGGCATCGAGGCAGGCCCGGCGGTCGCGGATGTGTTATTCGGGGATGTGAATCCGTCGGGCAAGCTGCCGTCGAGTTTTCCCCGCGCGGTGGGGCAGGAGCCGCTGTATTATGCGCAGTCGCCTACAGGTCGGCCGGCACATGGCGATTTGAATGGCATACCTCACGACAAGGCTGAGAAGTTCGTATCGCGGTACATGGATGAACAGAACTCAGCGCTGTTTCCCTTCGGCTGGGGGCTGAGCTATACGCGCTTCAGCTACGCAAAGCCGGGTGTGGACCGAAACGAGATTCCGGCGCGCGAGGTTGTAGATGATCACATGCCGGTGGCCACGGTCAGCGTCGATGTGCTAAACACCGGCAGCGTGGCGGGCACGGAGGTCGTGCAGCTTTATCTTCGCAACACTGAAGCCAGCGTGGAGCAGCCCGTCCGCGAGCTGAAGGGATTCACGCGCGTAACGCTCGCACCCGGCGAAACGAAGCGTGTGACCTTCCCATTGGGATTCGACGAATTGAATTTCTATAGCGCGGACTTAAAGAAAACGGTAGAGCCGACAACCTATGACATCTGGCTCGGAGGCAGTTCGCTGGCGACCGCACAAACGAGTCTAAAGATCGTGGAGTAGCAGGAAGTCACGGGGCCCGCGGTTCGGCGGAGTGAAAGCCGCGAGCTTGTGAAAAGATCGCGGCTTCGGATTTCGCAGAATTGGTGACGACGTCTTAGCTTCCTGGGGCCGCGTATCCCGAATAGTTCTCGGTGAAAAGCGTGTGGCGCGTGATAAAGCGACCCTGCGGAGAATCAGGGAACGGTAGTTCGACCGTATCGATAGTGACAAAGCCCGGTACAACCACCTTTTTATCGCCAATGGTCTCGGTGCCGTAATCGATCCGCTGATTCTCAAGCCGAACCGGATCGGAACCCTTGAACTCAACCTCGGTGACGAGTCGGTAGACCACGCCCGTCTCGGGGTCGATGAAGATTTCGCCGTGGTATGGCAGCGTCGCCTTGAAATTCTTCCAGTTTGCGTTGGTCTGGTAATTTCCGGCGCCCCCGTTCGACTCAGTTCCGCGCATCGCCACTTGGCCAACCTGGCTCGTCTCAGGGAAGCAGCAGTAGTTCACCGCGTAGTGAGTCTTCTTCTTGTCGACAGAGTAGGAAAAGACGGCAAGGTCGTGTCCGTTGACAGTCTCCCAGCGCAGCCAGCTAATTTTGCCGGTTGCCTGCGAATCCTCGAGCACAGTGGCGAGATCGGGGCTTTGGCCGAGGAGTGCGATCATGCCGTTGTCGCCCCAATGCGTCTTGTCGTTGGCCAGAGGATTTTGCTCAGCTCCATTCTTGAAAGTCACCGAAGCTTCATCGGAGGCGGTGTAGTGAATGGGCGTGTAGGTGGCGGAGAGGACTGCAGTGCTATGGGCGCCCAGGCTAGGCTGGTCCTGATGTGCGCTGTCCTGGAAGCGTCGCAATGCGCGCGTCGCTGTCAGCGTAGGCAGTTGTGCGTAGATTTTGGTTGCGTAGTCTGTCGCCTTGTCGAGAATCGCTTTCTGTTTAGCGGCATCGGGCGCGGGTGTTGGGGGGATGTCGCTCTGCGGCGGAGCCAGCACGGCGCTGCGCACTTCAAGCACAAAGAGCTGTTCGGTGGTGAGTTGGCCGGGAACCAGTGGCTTCAGGCTGTCCATCGTGCCATGGGTTAGTTGTTCCGTCAAATCGATGTCCTTGAGCTCGGCGGCAACATCGGCATCCGACTTCTGTGACTTCTGATCCTCAGCGAGAATGTCTTTCAGTTGTTGCACGGTCATCTTCTTGGTGGCCCAGCAGGGCGAGACTACGAGCAGAATCACAACCAGCCATGCGAAACGTTTCACCTGGGTGTCCTCCGGGGAATGCGGTGCCGCCATTGTAACGATCCGGCCGCAACAGGGAACAGATCACGGTTGCTCAGCGTAGTTGACCGGGTACACTGTCTCGACAGGAGGTCCGCATGCAGACCCGGATTCAAGGCACCACCATGCCCGTACTCGATGTGCAACTCGACCCCAACGAGAGTGTCTTCTCCGAAAGCGGTGAGCTCTCGTGGATGACCGGCTCGATCCAGATGACCACCCATACACAGATGGGCGGCGGCGGTGGGCTGTTTGGTGTTTTGAAGCGTGTCGCCGGCGGCGGAAGTCTCTTCATGACGGAATATCGTGCGGTGCAGTATTCCGGCGAGGTCTCGTTTGCAACCAAGGTTCCGGGGCATATCGTGCCCGTCCAGGTGGGGCCGGGACAGGAATACCTCGTGCATCGCCACGGCTTTCTGTGCGCGACGACGCAGGTAGCAATCAGCGTGGGATTCCAACAGTCGCTCGGTGCGGGCATCTTTGGCGGCAGCGGTTTCCTGCTCCAGAGGCTCTCCGGTTCCGGTACGGCATGGCTCGAGCTTTCAGGTGAATTGATCATGAAAAATCTCGCTCCCGGCGAGACGCTGTTGGTGCATCCGGGGCACGTTGGCGCATTTCAGGCGTCTGTGGGATTCCAGATCACGACGGTGCCGGGTATCAAGAACATGATCTTTGGGGGCGACGGCATTTTCCTGGCGGTCCTCACCGGTCCGGGAACAGTTTGGCTGCAGACGCTGCCCATCTCGCGTTTGGCGCATCAGATCAGCGAGTACCTGCCGCAGGCGGATCGCCGCCAGGTGGGCAACACCGCGACAGGGGCGGTTCTGGGCGGCGTTATCGGTTCGATTCTGGGCGACAAATGAACCGCGAATAGACAGCAGCCACCTCACGAACTAAGAACTCTTCGTGGGGAATCCCGGTAGTAGTAGGGAGCACAACAACCCAGGTTGCGGACAGATCAGCGGAAGGGGCTTTCCATCAGCCGAGGGACGAACTCAGAGATGAATCAAGCCGAGGGCAGGGGTCGCGATCTGCGCGGCGACATCGCATTCGCTTTCGCACTGGCCGTGGTCTGCTACCTGGCATGGCAATTGCGGGCCGTGCTGCTTCTGCTGTATGTGAGCGCCTTGGCCGCAGTGGTGCTCGCGCCGGTTGTGCGCGCCACATCCCGCTTTCGGATCGGGCGTCGGCAGCCATTCAAGGGGCGCGCCATCCTCATCCTGATACTTACCGTTGCGGGCGGCCTCACGGCATTCGGTTTTCTCGCCTTTCCGCCCGTGATTCACGATTTGGAGAAGTTCAGCCAGGACATGCCGACGCGTCTGCCAATTTTCCTCGACAAGCTGAAGCACATTCCTTTCGCGGACCGGGTGAATACTGACGAAATCAGCGCAAAGATCCAGGACTTTCTCGGCAATGCCGCCACATATCTGCTGCTGTCGATTAGAAACTGGGCGAGCGCAGTCTTCAGCATCGCCATGGGGCTTATTCTGACGGTTTATTTCATTCTTGAAGGGGACCTCGCTTATCGGTGGGGCCTCTCGTTCTTCCCGCCGAATAAACGGCCGCGGCTGGATGCGGCCCTCCAACGGGCCGAAGTGCGGATGGGCCAGTGGCTTCTGGGGCAGGGAAGTCTCATGCTGCTCCTCGGGCTCGCCAGCACCATTTTGTATGTGCTGCTCCATGTTCGCTACGCCTATGCCCTGGGAGTGTTGACCGGCCTGCTGAACATCATCCCCGTGGTGGGTGCCGCTGCCAGCATCGGATTGGCCCTGCTTGTTGCTGCCATCGACTCCTGGGGACGTGTGCTGGGCGTCGCGATCTTTTACTTGGTATGGGTCCAGGTTGAGAACTCGTTCCTGGTGCCGCGGATCATGGGCACGCGCGTCGGTCTTCCTGGATTGTCAATCCTGGTAGCGTTGTTAATAGGTTCGGCCCTTGGGGGGATCCTCGGTGCCATTGTCTCCGTTCCCACCGCGGTACTGGTATCGGAGCTGATTGACGAATACCTTGTCCACAAAGAGCCGGAGAATACCCTGGTGGAGGCGAGCAAAGATAGCTCGCCTTAATCGAGTTTCTGCACTGGACCTTACTGGCTTATCGAAGTATCTGCCGCCACAGAAGCCGTCAGCATCATGCCCGGCTCAATCTTGGCTTCATTGCCGGGAGGCAGCGGGCCGGCAACGTGCACCAGGCTCGTGTCCGCGATGTGATTCAGTTGCGAGCCGATATCGGGTGCGACCAGCGTGTACATTCCACTCAACGGAATGGTAACGCCACGCACACTCAGACCCATCAAGCTGAAAACGATGGCGCCCGACTTTCCGTTCTGCCCGGCGCGCTGCACAGAGATGACCTTGGCTTCCACCGACATGCCGCGGCGAGCCACGGTTTTTCCGCTGACCACGAGATTCTGATCGAGCAGCAGGTAGAACTGATCCCCGGCGTTTGCCGTTTCAGACGAGACGCGATTACCGGTCTGGAAACGAATTTGCGTACCCTTGGTCACGGTTGAACCGGGGACAGAAGCATCCACCGGAAGCGGCACAGCGGGACCGTTGATCGTGTAGTTCGCGGCCACAATGGGGCTCGGCGCCCTTCCGGGTTCCTCTGCAAAAGCCTGGATGCGCATGGGTCCTGCGATCACGATGGGATCGTGGTATTGCGCGGAAGCTTCCGTGGGCGTCCAGCCATCCGTGGTGTAGTAAATCACGGCCGTGGGGTTGGGGCTGGAAAGAACGACCTGCGTGCCGGAAGGCACTTCCCTCGGACTCGGCAGAAACGTGGGAGACGGGGCGCAACGGCAATCGGGCAGCCCACGATACATGTCGTTGACCACTTGTACGCCACCTTGCTGCGGGAGGCCGGAGCGCGAATTATTGAGCGGGGCGGCGGGCAAGGCTGCGGCTGTGCCCACGTTTCGGACGGCGGGCTGGCTGAGTTGGATCGATTCTCCATAGGCCTGTCCGAACGCGGGACGCGTTAAGGCAACGGCACAGAACATAAGAATGGGGAGGGCCTTCATACTGATTCTCCGATGCGGCACGACTCTGAGACAGAACAGCAGAGTTCACCTTCGAATTCAAGCTCAAACTGCTTTCACCTCAGACCGAAAGGAACCAGTACATCCGGGTGAGAAGCCTGAAGTACAGCATCGACCACGGCTTTGGTAACGCCGTAATTCGACAGCAGGCGCACCACGGGCGCTGTTAAAGTCTCGCGCGGAACGAAAACGGCAGGCTGGAATTGCGCGGCGGGTACTGTGAGGGGCTGGCCAGCGGATGCAGACTGGAGCGGACCACTGCCCTGTGCGCCAAGAATCAAAGTGGCTAGTTTGCGGGCCAGGGTCAGGTCGAAGCTCTCTGAGACGAACACCAACTTGCCGCGCCGGGTAATAACAACCGGCCCCTCGTCGGTGCTGTAGGCCTGTTCCACGGTCCCATCGGAATTATCAGAGATCTGGGCAGCAGTCTTGTCGGGTTTCAAACCAGAGTATTTGCGGCCCAGTTCATCTGCATATAAATGGGCGAACGCCTGGGCGGAGGCTGCGTTCTTCCATATGGACAAGTAAAAGAGCGAAATGGATTTCGTGCTGGCCTGTTCGGCGGGAGTGGCACTCAGGCGCTGCCCGGCCCAATAGATGCCGCCATCCCAAGCAGGCGTCAGGTCGCGCGCTGCGCCATCTCCCCCGAAGAGCCCGGCGAGGATATGCAGATCGAGCTGGCCGACCTGCCCGATATCGTAAGGGCGATAAGTCTTGTCGACAAGCGGATGGATATCAGGCAGATACGGAATGGCCGGGACGTGACCCTGCTCGTATTCCCGAGGGTTCATGATTTCCCACGAGGACGAAGGAGGACGGTCCAGTGCTCCCGTAAATGCGGCGTTCTGACCGCGGTCCATCCATACATCCTGCTCGAAACTCAGGCCTTCGCGATAAGGGAAAAGCAGTGACTCGGACAGCAACAGCGGAGCCCGGGCAAGCATGGGAGAGTTTTCCGAGCCGGCCATCTGCTGCTTGATGAAATCCACGATCTCCGGATCTCCGATCAGACTCTTCCCCATGGGCTTGAGGATGTTGTCCATCATGACGGCCGTGGCTTGTCCCTCCGTGACCGCCTCGCGCGCGGTATCGAGTTCGTCCTTGGCCAGATGATCGCTGTCTTCCGATGCGGTAAGCGAGACGTCGGGAGGCGTCTGGTCGCTCCATTTATCGAGGTCGAGGTGCTGGTCCTGAAGAGCGTGCGTGAGTTCGTGAGCCAATACAGGTTTCTGCTCGTCCACTGAGATCCAGTCGAGCAGGTTCACTGTCTTCGTTTTTGGATCGTAATAGGCTTCGATCTGCTCCTTCAAAAGTGCCAGCAGAAATGGCTTCAGGTTGAAGTCGCGATCTAGCAGGCCAAACTTCTTGAGGACAATCTCGCTGCGCTGCATGCGCTTGGCGTCTTCATCTTCATCGAACTTCTCGGTCAGATAATGCTCCACATCGGCACGAGTCGTAAGCTGACGCTTGACGTCGCTCTTGATGGGAAATCCGGATTCCTGCGACGAGAATTTAAGCAGTTCGTCCACTAAGCTGAAGAGTTGCTTCGCCTCGTCGGCGGTGATGTGTGTTTCAGCGCCTTTTGCGGATCCTTCCTTCGTCTTTTGTGCGGCCTGACCGTCGGAATTTCCTTGCGGCGCCGTCGGTGCGGAAGGAGATTGAGAAGTGGGCGGGGTTTGGGGCGCAGCAGGCTGGGCCACGGCTGTAACAACTGCCAGGCAAAGCATTGCCGTCAAACTCAAGGTGCCCCGGGTTAACTTCCTGATTTGGTGCCGCTTGCTCATTCTCTCTCCTTGGGGTTCTGGGACTGCCGCATGGGGAAGGCTCGCATCTAATCGCAAGGCTATAATCAGGATGCGCAGCAGCGCGAAGTTTCCTCAGGAAATGCGCAGTGCTCGTGAAACGCTCACACGTGAAACGCTCACATTTATGACCGAGAATCTTGCCGTAACCGCTCTTCCTACTCCGCTTGCCGCACAATTGCTCGCCACACCCCTTGCCTCGGCCTCTAATGCGCCCCGGTTGGTCGAGTTCCACGGCGCACTTACTCCACATGAATTTGACGCGCCAATTCACGAAATAGCGGCCCTGGCCAAGGGAGCTGCGGTACACGATCTTGGTTGGATGCGACGCGTCAATGTGCGCGGTGAAGATCGCTTTCGCTGGCTAAGCGGGATGGTAACAAATACGGTGAACGATCTGCCTGAGACCGGCGGCGCCTGGAATCTTGTGCTGAATGCACAGGGGCGTATCCAGGGAGACCTGACGATCTGGCGCGAGGGCGACATTCTCGATCTGGTGATTGCGACCGACCAGTACGAGAAGCTGATGTCGCACCTCGACCACTTCATCATCATGGATGACGTGGAATTGGTGGCGCAGGATCCCACGGCGGAAACGACCGTCGGCCTGACTGGACCCCACGCTCGTGAGGTGCTCGCGCGGATGGGCCTGCCGGTGCCGACCGAACGAATGACCTGGCAGCATGTGGAGTGGAACGGGCTGAATCTGCGGATCTACCAAAGTTACGGCACATTGGCCGATCACTTCGAGATAGGTACGCCGATGGCCGGATTGACGATCCTGTGGCGTGCTCTGTCGACCGCGGGCGCGACCCCGGCCGGTGCAGCGGCGCTGGAAGCATTTCGCGTGGCAGAGGGAATTCCGTCTTTTGGCATCGATATCGCCGAGCGCGACCTGCCGCAGGAGACCTCGCAGACCCGTGCGCTGCATTTCAGCAAGGGTTGCTATCTGGGGCAGGAGATCGTGGAACGCATTCGCTCTCGCGGCAACGTGCACCGCCATTTGCGGCAACTGAAACTCGATGGCCCGCTGGCCAAGGCCGGGGCAGAACTCTTTCTGGAGGGCGCGCCGGTTGGGGCGATCACAAGCGCCGCGGAGCTGCCGCTCGATGGCGCAGCGCGCCGTTTTGCGCTTGCAATGGTGCGCGGCGAGGCTGAAATAAAGAACCAGCCGTTGACCTATGGGGCCGGACCCTCGGCAGGAACCGCAACAATCCTGGACAAGCCGCCGGCTTTATGATCGAAAGTGACTGGAAAGTTGGATTATGAGCGATACCCCGAAATTCGAAGTCATCGATCGCCGCAAGATCAAGAAGGAAGAGGAGCAGGACAGCACCTCCCATTCCGTCGCAGAACCAGCCGCCGAGCCGGAGATAAAGTCCGCTGGACCGCAGTTGGTGGAAACAGAAAGTGCCAGGACTCCCGAAGCGGAACCGCCAGTAGAAGCCTCTGAAGACGATCTGGGCGGCGAAATGCCGCCTCCCCCGACCGCGGAAGAGAAAAGCGAGCAGGCGACGGCCTATGAATCTTCAGCACAGCGCGTCGAAGACCTGCTGCGTGCGCAGAATCCCACCATGGGAGCGCAGCCGCCGATCAAATTTGAGCATCTGGTGCAGCAGTTGTATCTTTCCGCGCTGATGCAGATGGGTGCGGCAACACCCGAGGGCCAGCGGCCGCGCGTCGACATCATCGGCGCACGGCAGAGCATCGACCTGCTGGGTGTGTTGGAAGAAAAGACCAAGGGCAACCTCACCGCCACCGAACAACGCATGCTGGATACAGTCTTGTTTGAGCTGCGCATGACCTTTCTCGAGTTGACCAAGATGATTTCGTTGCAGGGCGTGCAGGCTCCTCCTCCCAAACCGGAAAAACACTAGGGCCTGCTCCCACTACTGGGGTCGTGGCGCCGGGAGCCAATTTTCACGAGTTCAAGGAGTGAGGAGTGACGCATACCGGGTGTCTGCTAGCGACGATCGACGCCGAAATCGGGAAATTTGGCCCCAGCCTGCCCCGATTTTCGCGCGCGGGGTCCCCGGCGCGCTCTCTTTGCGCGCCGGTGCAGAACGCCATCCACGCCAGTAGTGGGAACAGGCCGTAAAATTAATGGAAGGTCGGCTGACATTTCTGGGAACCGGAACTTCCATGGGAGTTCCTACGCTGGGGTGTGGCTGTGCGGTATGCACGTCGTCAGATCCGCGCGACCGCCGCCTGCGGCCTTCCGTGCTACTGCGATGGCATGACGGCATCCAATACCGCGTCGTGCTGATCGACACCGGGCCGGACTTCCGCGAGCAGGCCCTGCGCAACAAGCTCACCCGCGTGGATGCCGTCTTCTACACCCACGACCATGCCGATCACATCTTTGGCCTCGACGACTTGCGGCCGTTGAGCTATACGGTCTTTCGCGAAGGCGGGAACATTCCACTCTTCGCAGCGCCGCAGACCGAAGAGACGCTGCGCCGCATCTACGATTACACGTTTTCGCCTGAAGCGACCTACCCCAACCGGCCCCGCGTGCACATCGAGCCGCTCAACGAACGCATGCCTGTGTTCGGCGTGGACTTCCGGCGCGTACCGGTGCTGCATGGGGAGTTGGAGATCAGTGGCTTTCGCTTTGGGCGTAATGCCTATCTCACCGACGTGAGCTCAATCCCTGACGAGAGCTTTGCGTTGCTCGACGGCCTTGATCACGTGGTGCTTTCGGCGCTGCGCCACAGGCCGCATCCCAACCACGCTACCGTGGAGCAGGCGGTGGAGTGGGCACGGCGCATCGGCGCAAAACATACCTGGCTGACCCACATTGCGCACGAACTGGGCCACGAAGAGACGAACGCGAAACTGCCAGACAACATCCGCATGGCTTACGACGGGCTGAGCTTTCCCATCGAGTTGGAGGGAACAAGCGCATGAGCACCGACCGCGATGTGGTGCCGGTCTACCGTTCGCTCGATGAAGTGCCGCGAGATTTCGGCCCGTCCATTGCCGTCATCGGAAACTTCGACGGCGTGCATCGCGGCCACCAGCAGATTCTGGGTGCGGCTGCGTCCGAGGCGCGAGCGCGCGGCATGCGGTCGATTGCCATCACGTTTCAACCCCACCCCGCGCAGTTTCTCTATCCCAAAGAAGCTCCCAGGCTGCTGACCTTCTTGCCGGAGCGTTTGAGGCTTCTGGCCACAACAGGCGTCGATGCAATTCTCGTATTGCATTTCGATGAGGCTCTGTCCCGTGTGACGGCGGAAGACTTTGTCCGCGACTTCCTCGTTGCCAGGCTGCAGGTCCGCGGGATTCATGAAGGCAGCAACTTTCGTTTCGGGAACGGTGCAAAGGCCGGCGTAAACGAGCTGCGCGCGTTCGGCGAGGAGTTTGGATTCACCGTCGAAGTGCATCGAGCTGTCCGCGTGCATGGCATGGAAGTGTCGAGCTCGGCCATTCGCAGCCTGATTGCCGCCGGCGACGTGCGCCGCGCGCGATGGATGCTGGGTCGCCCCTTCGGTGTTCACTCCCATCCCGCCAAAGGCCGCGGCGTGGGGACAAAGCTGCTGGTCCCCACTGTGAATCTGGCTCCCTACGAAGGTCTTCTGCCGGGATTCGGCGTGTACGTCACTCGTCTTACTATCGGAGACAGGTGCTTCAATGCGGTAACGAACGTTGGCAATCGACCGACATTCGAGGGCATCGGCTTTGGTGTTGAGACGCACATCCTGAACTTCGAATCGGTCAACCTCACCGACGAAACCCCGCTGCATCTTGAGTTCCTCCTTCGCTTGCGCGGCGAGATGCAATGGCCCTCCACCGAAGCCTTGAAGGCGCAAATCTTCAAGGATGTCGCGCGTGCGAACCGATACTTTCGAATCGAGGCGCTTCGTCAAGGGGATTCGTCACTTCGCTAGCAATCCACGCTGGCTTACAATTTAGCCATGCCCTTTCCTGAAATGCGGTTGCGCCGCTTGCGTCGTACCGAGTCGCTTCGTGCGCTGGTTCGCGAAACCACGCTCAATCCGGGCGACCTGATTTATCCGCTGTTCATTTGCCCCGGCGAGGGCATACGCAATCCTGTCAGCTCCATGCCCGGCGTGTTTAATCTCTCCGTGGATCAGGCTGTTCGGGAAGCGGAAGAAGCCGCCGGCCTCGGAATTGGCGGACTGCTGCTCTTTGGCCTGCCCGACAGCAAAGACGAAAAAGCCACCGGCGCGTGGGATGACAACGGCATCGTTCAGCAAGGCCTTCGCGCGATCAAGAAAAGCTCCGCCGCAAAAAAGCTTGTCCTCATCGCCGACGTCTGCCTCTGCGAATACACCAACCACGGCCATTGTGGCGTGGTCGTCAAGACCAAAGACGGTGGCTACGACGTCGACAACGATCCCTCGCTCGAATTGCTCGCGCGCACCGGTGCAAGTCTCGCCCGCGCCGGCGCCGACATTGTGGCTCCCAGCGACATGATGGACGGCCGCGTCGCAGCCATCCGTGCAGCTCTCGATGCCGATGGCAACCCCAATACTCCGATCCTCAGTTACGCATCAAAATTCGCTTCGGCGTTCTACGGCCCGTTCCGCGAGGCGGCCGATTCGGCTCCACAGTTCGGCGACCGTCGCAGCTATCAGATGGACGGCGCTAACCTGCGCGAAGCCATGCGCGAGATCGACCTCGACCTCGAAGAAGGCGCCGACATGATCCTGATGAAGCCGGCCATGCCTTACCTCGACGTGGTCCACGCCGCACGCGAGAACTTCGACGTGCCCATCGGCGCCTACCAGGTGTCGGGCGAATACTCCATGCTCCACGCTGCGTTTGAAAAGGGCTGGCTCGAACGCGATCGCACCGTGCTCGAATCGCTTGTCGGCATCCGTCGTGCCGGCGCCGACTTCATCGTCACATACTTCGCCAAAGACGCCGCAAAGTTGCTGTAGGACCTTGTGGCGCGCACCTGCATCCTGTCCCTGAAGTTCAGAACAAAAGCTGGTGGTGTCATTCTGAGCGAACGGGGCCCCGAACGTTTTTCAGTTCGGGGGTGGTGAGCGAAGAATCTGCTTTTTGCATTTCCAGGCCCATGCCAATAGCTTCTTGGACACCACACTAGAATTTCCTGCGCAGGTATTCGAACACCACATATCCAATTCCAGCCGAAATCAGTGCGATCAGAAAATTGGCTATTGTAAAGATGTCGTAGACGGCCGCCGCCAAGGTTTTGCCGTGCCCGTTAGCAACGGTGAATTCTCCCATCAGCAGATTCGAATAGAAGAGAAAGATGATGAACGCCATCTCGATGATGGCGCGAAGCAATGCCTTGGCGGGAACTCCGCTGCTTGAATCTTTCTCCATGGATTTCCAATAGTACCAAGAATCGTTTGTCTCCCAGCCGTTCTCGACGCTGGAATTGCACGATTCGCGGTGTCGATCTCCGCGCCACTTGCATAAATTGCTTTGTGATGCGGCAGGCGTGTGGTCTCCTAGTGGTACCTGCCGATGCTCAAATCTTTAGAACGCTATTTTGAATTCACCCATCTTGGCACCAATTGGCGCACAGAGATTCTGGCTGGAGTAACGACGTTTCTCACGATGGCCTACATCGTGCTCGTCAATCCAGCGATTCTTGCTGCCGCCGGCGTGCCTCTTCCGGCCGTTACCGCGGCCACCTGCCTGTCGGCAGCGTTTGGTTCGATCCTGATGGGGGTTGTCGCGCGCTATCCCATCGCACTCGCGCCCGGTATGGGCTTGAATGCGTACTTCACTTACACAGTCTGCCTCAAGATGCATATCCCCTGGCAGACGGCTCTGGGCGCGGTGTTTCTTTCCGGCATCATCTTTCTCGCGCTCACCGCCGCCGGCATCCGCCAGATGATTCTGCGTTCGATTCCGCACGAACTCTATGCGGCCGTGGCAAGCGGCATCGGCCTCTTCATTGCATTCATCGGCTTTCGCAATGCCGGCATCGTGGTCAGCGATCCCGCCACATTCGTCGGTCTCGGCAACATCCGTAATCCCACCACAGCACTCGCGCTCTTCGGACTCGCCCTCATGGTGGCGCTCGAAATCAAAAAAGTCCGCGGCTCCATCCTGATCGGTGTGCTGGTCACGACATGCATTGCGTGGGCACTGGGCCTGGTGCATTGGACCAACCAGGGCGGCGGAATCCAGGCGCTCGGCGCCACATTCCTCAAGCTCGATATTCGCGGCGCCCTGAGCAAAGGCCTGCTTGAAATCATCTTCGTCTTCTTTTTCGTAGATCTCTTCGATAACCTCGGCACGCTCGTTGCCGTCACCAAGCGAGCCGGCCTCATTGCCGCCGATCACTCCATCCCACGCCTCAACCGCATTCTGTTTGCCGACGCCACGGCCACCGTCTTCGGATCGATGACCGGCACGTCCACCGTCACCAGCTACGTTGAGTCCACAGCGGGTGTTGCAGCCGGGGGGCGCTCCGGCGTTACCGCCGTCGTCACCGGTTTGCTGTTTCTCGTTGCTGTGGCGGCAGCGCCATTCGTCGGTGTCGTTCCCGCTGCCGCCACTGCGCCTGCATTAATTCTTGTCGGCTCCATGATGCTGGCCACCATCACTGAGATTCGCTGGCACGAGCCTCTCGTCGCCGTTCCCGCGTTCCTCACGCTGATCCTAATCCCGCTCACCTACTCCATCGCTAACGGCCTCGGCTTTGGCATCATCGCATGGGCGGTGCTGCATCTCGCCACCGGCAACTGGCGTAAACAGGACTGGCTCCTTTACACGCTCGCCGTGCTCTTCGCGCTTCGCTTCGTCTACCTCGGCGGCAGCTGAAGCACAGGTTGTCATTCTGAGCGAAGGTCGCCTCGGAGACCGAAGTCGAAGAATCTGGCACTGAAAACTCACATAGCTGCATGAAACTTGAGTGGGAAAGCACGATCTCCGCCATTTTCATGTTCTTGGGTGGCGCGTACGCGACATGTATGACTGCAGGAGTACTCTACGGCCGCTCGCACAAAAGGGGTCAAGCCCAGTCTTCCACGTCCTCTTCCTAAACCCCTGATTGCATGCGCAAAATTTCCTCCGCCAATTTGCAGGTAATTTCTCGTCATTCCGGCACAATGAAGTCATGCAGAGGATCACGTGGTTCACATTCGTCTTTCAATGTCAGGGATGTGACCGGTCCATAAAGTGGGACAATACCCCCCCACCCCCACCTCAAAATTTGCAGTTTTCCACAAAAGGTTGCGTGTTTTTCGCGAGTCCTTTTCGACCCGTCTTCTCTGAATTTGCAGCCATCGACGCCTGGCGACCTCAACCGCATTCCAAACGCGAATCGCTCGTGTTCGCGCGCAATCGATAGAATCGATCTCGATGCGCTTCTCCAAATCGTTTCGCTTCATGGTTGCTGTGTTGATCGCCGCGACAGCTCTGTTTGCAAGCGCGGCCGACACCTACCGCATCGTCCACACCTATCCGCACGACCAGCAGGCCTTCACGCAGGGGCTTATCTACGTCGATGGACATCTCTACGAAAGCACTGGCATCAAGGGTCGCGGGTCCTTGCGTGAAGAAGATCTCGAGACCGGCCGCATCCTCCAGTTCCACGAGGTGCCGGACCAGTACTTCGCCGAAGGCCTGACGGACTGGAAGAACACCCTGGTCCAGCTCACATGGCAGTCGCACCTGGCGCTCGTCTACGACCGGGCGACCTTCCGTTTGCTGCGCACCTTCTCTTATGCGGGAGAAGGCTGGGGTCTGACCCATGACGCGAAGTCGCTTATCCTCAGCGATGGCACCGCAACGCTGCGCTTCTTCGATCCAGAAACATTCCACGAAGTTCGACGCATCACGGTGCGAGACAACGGTCGGCGCGTTACACAACTCAACGAACTCGAGTTCATTCATGGCGAAATCTACGCCAACATCTGGCATGCCGATCGCATTGCGCGCATTTCGCCGGCTACGGGCCGCGTTCTCGACTGGATCGATCTCAAAGGCCTCATGCCCCGCAACCAACTCTCCGACGACGAGGCTGTGCTGAATGGAATTGCTTTCGACGCTGAGCATGGCAGGCTCTTTGTCACCGGAAAGCTTTGGCCCAAGATCTTTGAGATCACTCTTGTTTCCGAAAAAGCAAAACTGATCCCCGTCCATCGCACAAAATGATCCGGGCCAGCGCTCCAAGGCAGCCCTGCTTGAGATCACATTCTTTCGAAATCAGTCCGGATATACTGCGGGGCCATGGATCTCATGTCGGTTCCGACCGTCTTCTCAAACGCTGCGGTTCTCACCATCTCCATCGCGTTTGCGGGGTACCTGATTACGATTCTCGGCGCGCGCATGCTGGCCCGCCGCCGCGATAAGCTGAAACTGGTCAACAAACGTCTGAACGAGTTCTATGGCCCACTCTACGTCGCCTCAGAAGCCGGCAACATCGCCTACCGCTCGCTTCTCACCCGCCAGGGCAAAGAGAAAAGCGACCCCATTCTCGATTCGGAGATGAAGGAGTGGACGCTGTGGATGACCACCATCTTCATGCCCCTGAACGATATTCGCGAGAAGGTCATCATCGAGAAGGCGCACCTGATCATCGAGGAGCGCATGCCGCAATGCCTTCTTGACTTCGTCACCCACGTTGTCGGCTACAAGGCTGTACTGGCCAAGTGGACAAACGGCGACTATGCGGAGCGTCGCTCCACCATCGGCTGGCCGCCCGAATTCGACCACTACGTCAGGCGCTCCTACGCCGCATTGAAAGCCGAACAGACGCGGTTGATGCACAGCGCAACCTGGCGGCTCTACCACCGCATCTTCGACGTCAAACAAGAATCAGGAAGGTAACGATCTCGCGTGCGCGCGGTTTCATGCCGCAATCCTACGACATCTTAGTCCGGACGCAATCGGTCACGCCGGTATTGCCAGGGCAAGGCTGTTCCATACGCGCAGCGTTGGTTCGGCGTGATTGATGGTATAGAAATGCAAGCCGGGCGCGCCATTGCGCAGTAAGGTCTCGCAGAGACGGGTTACGACACTCAAACCAAAGTCGAGCAGGGCCTCTCTATCGTCTTGCAAATGTTCCAGGCGAAGGCGCACCCAACGCGGCAGATCGGCACCGCACGACGTACAGAAGCGCAGCGTTTTTTCGAAACTGGTAATGGGCATAATGCCTGGCACGATGGGTATATCGATGCCGGCTCTTTCGCAACGCTCCATGAAGTCGAAGTAAGCGTCGGCGTTGTAGAAAAGCTGAGTCAAGGCCCCATCGGCGCCTGCTTCGACCTTACGGCGAAAGTTCTCGAAGTCCACGTCGGGGCAGGATGCCTGCGGGTGCGTTTCAGGGTAAGCAGCTACTTCGATCTTGAAGGCATCTCCGCAAGTCTGGCGGATGAAACTGACCAACTCACTCGCATAGTGAAAGTCTCCGGGCGCGGAAGAGTTTCGTGACACCTCCGGCAAGTCGCCGCGCAATGCAACGATGCGCTTCACACCTGCTTCCCGGTAGCGTTGGAGCGTTTTGGCAACATTGGCGCGCGTCGAGCCCACACAGGTCAAGTGCGGCGCGACCTCTACGCCCGTGTGTTCGACCACTTTGAGCATAGTGCCGTATGTGCCGTCCTGATTCGAACCACAGGCACCGTGAGTGACGGAGAAATAACTGGGCCCGACCGAAGCAAGTTGGCTGATCGCGGCCGGGAGCTTTGCCACGCCGTCGGGGGTGCGCGGTGGGAACAACTCAAAGGAAAAACTTGGCTGCAGATCCATGTGTCGCGAGCCCGTTCTGAGTATCGAAGGGGCCGTCTGAGCGGCCCCTCTCGGTGTGATTCGAAATTAGTACCTGTAGAATTCCGGCTTGTACGGCCCTTCCACCGGCACGCCGATGTAGTCGGCCTGCTTCTTCGAGAGCGTCGTCAGCTTCACGCCGATCTTTTCCAAATGCAGCCGCGCCACTTCCTCGTCCAGCTTCTTCGGTAGCGTGTACACGTTGATCTTGTAGCGGTCCTTGTTCTTCCACAGGTCCAGCTGCGCCAGCGTCTGGTTGGCAAAGCTATTTGACATCACGAAGCTCGGATGGCCCGTTGCACAGCCCAGGTTCACCAGCCGCCCCTCGGCCAGCATGAAAATCTCGTGCCCATCGGGGAAGTGGTACTTGTCCACCTGCGGCTTGATGTTCAGCTTCTCCACGCCCTTTTCCGCGTTGAGCAGGTCGACCTGAATTTCGTTGTCGAAGTGTCCGATGTTGCAGACAATCGCCTGGTCCTTCATCTTCTTCATGTGGTCCAGGGTAATGATGTCCACGTTGCCCGTGCAGGTTACATAGATGTCGCCGCGTCCCAGGGTGTCTTCAATCGTGGTGACTTCAAACCCTTCCATCGCCGCCTGCAGCGCATTGATCGGATCGACTTCCGTCACGATCACACGAGCGCCCATGCCGCGCAGCGAGTGCGAGCAGCCCTTGCCCACATCGCCATATCCGCACACCACCGCAACCTTGCCCGCTACCATCACATCCGTCGCGCGCTTGATGCCGTCGGCCAGCGACTCGCGGCAGCCGTAGAGATTGTCGAACTTCGACTTGGTCACGGAGTCGTTGACGTTGATGGCCGGAACCAGCAGCGTGCCCTTCTCCAGCATCTGGTAGAGCCGATGCACACCCGTGGTCGTCTCTTCGCTAACGCCGCGCCACCCCTTCACCACCTTGTGCCAATGCTGGTTGTCTTCAGCGTAAACCTTCTTCAGCAGGTCTTTGATCACCTGCTCTTCGTGGTTTCCTGATGGTGTCTCAACCCACTTGTCGCCGTTCTCAAGTTCATAACCCTTGTGAATCAGCAGCGTCACGTCGCCGCCATCATCCACAACCATCTCGGGCCCCTTGCCGCCCTTGTGGCTCAGCGCTTTGTAGGTGCAGTCCCAGTAGTCTTCGAGGCTCTCGCCTTTCCACGCGAACACCGGCACTCCGCTTGCCGCGATTGCCGCCGCCGCGTGATCCTGCGTCGAAAAGATGTTGCAGCTCGCCCAGCGCACTTCGGCGCCCAGGCTCACGAGCGTTTCAATCAGCACCGCGGTCTGAATGGTCATGTGCAGTGAACCGGTGATGCGCACGCCCTTCAGCGGCTTTTCCGCCGAGTACTTGTTGCGGATCGCCATCAGACCCGGCATCTCGTGTTCGGCAATCGCAATTTCCTTGCGGCCCCAATCGGCCAGGGCAAGATCTGCAACTTTGTATTCGGTCAGTTCGAGGGTTGACGAAGCCATTCAAATCTCCTTATATCGACGCATCGTGATATATTGATGTGTACCAGAAACCCATGGCCACGTCAATTGTGAAAATTCTCCGCGTCGTAGCCGATCCCAACCGGCTCCGCATCCTATTGCTTTTAAAGGCGGAAGAACTTTCCGTGGCCGAGTTACAGGAGATTCTGGTCATGGGCCAAAGCACTATCTCCACGCATCTGTCGCAGCTCAAGCAGGCAGGCCTGGTCGAAGATCGCCGCATCGGCAAAAACAGCCTTTATCGTCTCACCAGCCCTGCGGGCGGCAGCCCGTTGGACGTACTTCTCGACCAGGCCAAAGCCGAAATCCCCGAAGCTGCCCACGACCGCGCCACCGCCCGCCGCGTCGTCAAAAAGCGCCAGGACAAAATGCGCGCCTTCTTCGACAGTGTTGCCGGACGCCTAGGCAAGGACTACGTTCCCGGCAAATCCTGGAAGAGTCTCGCCGAAGCCCTGCTCCGCCTGATGCCTCCGATGACCATCGCCGACCTCGGCGCCGGCGACGGTACGTTCTCGCTTCTCCTCGCGCAGAACGCCAAAAACGTGATTGCCGTCGACTCCTCCGCCAAAATGATCGAGTTTGCGCGGGAGCAGGCACATCGTCACCACGTTAAAAACATCGACTACCGTTTAGGCGACATGGAGGAGCTGCCCATCGACGACGAGGCCGTTGATCTCGTCTTCTTCTCGCAATCGCTGCATCACGCGCTCCATCCCCAGCAGGCTATTGCAGAGGCGGCACGCATTCTGCGTCCCGGCGGCCGCATCGCCATTCTCGATCTCGCCAAGCATCGCTTTGAAGAAGCGCGCGAGATGTATGCAGACGAGTGGCTGGGCTTCAGTGAATCCGAACTTGAATCGATGCTTCAACGCGCGGGATTTGCTCAGATTCAAACCTCTGTCTTGCAGAAAGAAGCCGAGCCGCCCCACTTTCAAACCTTGCTTGCCGTCGCACAAAAGCCTTGAATAATAAGGGAGAATGCTCCGGAACCAGGTGCCCTAGGGCCGACTCATCGCGCCGGTGTCAGCCCATGCCGCCGCATCACCTCGCCAATTGCTATCAGGTTCGGCGGACCTCCGGCTGACGCCTTCAACACCGCCGCAATCTCGCGAAAATATTCCGGGCCGAGAATGCCTGGTGTCAAAATTGCCAGGCATTTTCGCTTTTTCCGGATGAAGGTTATCGAAGCGGTGAACCGCTCCTCGCGGGATGCACAGTACCTCACCTGGACGGATCTCTTCACGCTGTCCATCCACCGTAAAAGTCATCACACCTTGGATGCCGTAAGCTGTCTCCTCATAGGTATCATGCGAGTGTGCAACCGGAACCTTGCCTCCGGGAGCTACGTCAAACTCAAACATCGCCAACGCGCCGCCCGTGTCTTTCCCCTCGAGCAGGAATCGTATCCCCAATTCGCCGATTCTGATTTCTTCAGTGGTTTTGCTCATTTGTCGATTCTCTTCCTCTTGCCTTTGGGGTAATTGCTGTGATCAAAGTAGGACATTGCGCTTCGCGAGGGGTCGCAAGGTTGTAACGGGTGCGAAACACGATACCATTGCATCCAACACTCAGGTCAAATGCGATGACGGTGAAAGAAAATATTCGAACGATCGTCAAAGCTTCCGAAGCGGCTCGACCCGTGCGCCTCACGCCCGCCCAGCGCACCGCCATCCTCAAGGCGCTGGCCGACCCCACGCGCTTCGAACTTCTCGAGAAGATCGCGCGTTCCCGATGTCCCCTTGGCTGCACCGAGGCGCACGAAGCTCTCGCCATCGCGCCCGCCACCCTCTCGCACCACATCAAGGAACTCCAAAGCAGTGGCCTCATTGACGTACGCAGGGAAGGGAAGTTCGCGTTCCTCTCCATTAAACCCGGAGTCCTCGAAGCTCTGTCAGCCTACTTCCAGTCACTCAGTCCCACCTCGTGCCTCACCCGCTGAAACCCCAGAAAAGGTTTCCACCATCATCCTGAATCCTTCTGCCTCGTGGCTAATCAATTCGATAGTTGTCGAAATGTCGAAACGATGACAATTCGGCTGGAGCAGAGATTATGAGCAAACTTCAAGGCAAAGTCGCATTGGTAACTGGAGCATCGAAGGGCATTGGCGCAGCCATCGCGCTTGAGCTTGCAGCGCAGGGCGCCGCCGTTGCGGTCAACTACTCCGGCAGTAAATCCGGCGCCGAAAAAATTGTTAACGAAATCAAGCAGGCCGGCGGCAAAGCCATCGCTGTCCAGGCAAATCTGGCGGATCCCGATTCAATCGGACCTCTCATCAACACCGTGGCCAAGCAACTCGGCCCCATCAGCATTCTTGTCAACAACGCCGGCGTCTACGACTTCGCTCCCATCGAAGCCGTTACCCCGGAGCACTTCCACAAACAGTTCAACGTCAATGTTCTGGGACTACTGTTGACCACGCAGGCAGCCCTCAAGAGCTTCGATCCCAAGGGTGGCAGCATCATCAACATCGGATCGGTTGCGGCTGGCGGCGTTGCCACCGCGGCGGTCTACAGCGCGACCAAGGGCGCAGTGGATTCAGCTACTTTCGCTCTCGCTCAGGAACTGGGCCCGCGCAAGATTCGCGTCAACTCGTTGAACCCCGGCATGGTTGAAACCGAAGGCGTACACGCTGCCGGGTTCATCGGCTCAGACTTCCACCAGAAAATTGTTGCCGAAACACCACTCGGCCGCATCGGTCAGCCAGGAGACATCGCCACCATCGCGGCTTTTCTGGCTTCGGACGATGCCATCTGGGTCAACGGCCAGGCCATTCAAGCGGCAGGTGGCAACCGCCTGTGATCGAACCGCATTCCGGCTCCAACGGCCGCGGTCCGGAATGCGCACCGTGTATTGCACTCAGAAAAGGACTATACGGATGACCCACGGCATTATTTCGACTCTTTCGGTCGCCGCGCTGGCACTGTTTGCCGCGAGAGCGGGCGACTCCTTCCGCATTCCTCTATTCAGCCGCAAGCCGTGCGATAACAGCCCTTCGAAAGGGGCGGCATGGAGGTATAAGGCCGATGCTGCTCATCAGGAACGTGCGTGGCTCAGGGTTCAGCGCCACGGAACATGTTGAAAATGTAAAACCGGTATCCCATCCCGCGCGGCCAGGGTGGGCGGCTAGTCGGGTCCGCGCTATCCTGTTTCTGCTTCGAGCAGCTTTCGCTTCCGCTCCACACCCCACCGATACCCCGTAAGCGATCCATTCGCCCCAACCACGCGATGGCAGGGGACAACAAGCGCCACGCGATTCATCGCGCAAGCCCGCGCCACAGCCCGCGTCGCATTCGGTTCGCCCATTTCTCGCGCAACCTCGCTGTAGCTCCTTGTCTCTCCACGGGGAATCTGCCGCAGCGCCTGCCACACGCGCAATTGAAAGACGGTCCCGCGCAGATCAAGTGCTCCGTGCAGGTCGCGGCCCTCAGAGAGATCCGATCCGTCGCGTACGCTCGCGAGCGCCGCATCCACCAGCCGCGAGAGCGAAGGATCACGCCGCAGTTCCGCAGCAGGGAACTCTGCTCGTAGGCTCGCCTCTGCCTCCGCCGATGTGGCCACTAGCGATAGCCAGCAAAGTCCGCGTTCCGTGCTTCCCACAACAATCCATCCAAAAGGGGAAGGACCGGAGGCCCAGCCGATTCGCTCGCCCTTGCCGCCCTGGGCGAATTTTGCGGGCGTCATCCCAAGTTGCGCTCCTTCATAAGCGCGGCTTGACGAACCAAATCCAGCGTCATAGATCGCATCCGTGATGCGGCCATTCTGTTTCAGCGCATCACGCAGCCTGCCTGCGCGCAGCGATCGCTGGTACTGCAGAGGACTCACACCCATCTTCTGCTTGAATAGCCTCTGCACCGTAAACGGGCTCATCTGCGCTACGTGACCGAGTTCAGAGAGTCGGACCGGCCGGTCGGGATGCGCTTCAATGTGGCCGCGAATCAAATCCAAAGGGTTGCTCGACGCAGTCGCAGTTGGCTTGCAGCGTCTGCAGGCACGAAATCCCGCGCCCTGCGCAGCGGCTGTCGTCTCGAAGAAGCGCACATTCTGGCGCAGCGGTCTGCGGCTCTTGCACTCAGGCCGGCAAAACACGCCCGTTGTTGTCACCGCATAGAAGAACTGTGCGCCGCTGTTGCGCTCGCAGAGCTGCTGCCATGCGCGATTCTCGTCGAATGCTTTCCCTGGTTGATCCACTGTTGCGAATTGGACATTGCTCTTCATGGATTCATCGTCGTCCAAATTCGATTCGCGTACACTCCGATTCTTGCGCGCAATTCAAAAACGCAGTTCAAAGTCTACGGATTCCGAACTAAACGCTGCCCTCGCGGCTCATCAGCGCCGCTTCCGCCCGTTCGAGATCCTCTTCCGTATCCACCCCGATGGTGTCGGCCGGCGCGCCCGCAACGTAGATATCAATCCCCGCCTCGAGCAACCGTAACTGCTCCAACTTCTCTACCGATTCCAGCCACCCCGGCGCCAGTTCTGCAAACTTTTCCAGCGCAGCTTTTCTATACGCGTAAATCCCCAGGTGCTTGCGATATCCCGCAAACCCTTCTTGGTCGCGATCATGTGGAATGGTCGCGCGCGAAAAGTACAGCGCCTTCCCATCCAGCGCCGTTACCACTTTCACCGCATTTGGGTTATGAATTTCGCTTGCCGGGCAGCGTACTGCGAGCGTCGCAACCTGCACTTCGGGCCGATCAAATACTTCGAGGAGCGGCGCAAAGAAATCCGGTGTCAGTGTCGGCTCATCGCCTTGGATGTTTACGTATATATCCGCCTCGATCTGTCTCGCCACCTCGCGCACACGGTCCGATCCGCTGGCGCAGTTCGCAGACGTCATCGCCACGGGAACTCCCCGCGCCAGGCAAACCTCGGCGACCTCGTCGGAGTCCGTCGCCACCACCACCGGGTCCATCAGTCCGCTGCCCGCCGCTGCCCGCCACACCCACTCCACCATCGGCCGCCCGGCTAGTTCGCGAATTACCTTGCGGGCCAGGCGGGTAGAACTGAGCCGCGCCGGAATAACCCCCGCTATCCGTAACTTGCTCATGCACGCGAGTCTACAGGACAGGCCGCCCCCTCTTCATCCGCTTGTGGCCGCCATGGAAAAGCCCCAAGCGGCTTGGGCCGCAAACTTTCGGTCGCCAAGGACGAGCCTCTACCACTGCAATGGTTTGACCTTAAATTCAACCGCCCGTATCATCTAGAGTGGTGCAGCTGATCGGTTGCATGCCCCTTCCGGCGGGGTAGCTCAGATGGTTAGAGCGACGGATTCATAACCCGTAGGTCGGCGGTTCGATCCCGCCTCCCGCCACCAATAAAATCAATAACATATGATGTTTCTCGTCCTCGGAAATCACGTCCGTAAGAGTGTCCGGCCCATTAGGTACACCCGGGATCAAATGTTGACAGGGATTTCTCCTGGACCTGAGACGGACTGGCCTGGTCTTTCTGACGCGAAACCCACTTTCGCCCAAAGGATTGGAATGGGCGCTCGATCAGGAAATGAGAAATGCTTCCAAGCACGATAACCGTGGCGAAGACGGGCAGATGGAACCGATCGTGCCCTCCACGTCTTTTGACGATTTCGATCGCGACCATACCCCAGAGATAGACGCTGTACGAAATGCGCCCAAGATAAACCGCCAGGGGGTTTTCGAGCAGCCACCACTCGTAGGCTATCGCCTGCAGCACCAGTATGGCCGCGAACGGAATTCCGAGAGGAACACCCCAGACCAGTTGGCTGTCTCCTGGAAGCTGCCCCAGGCCGACAATGACTATGAGGGCGATTGGTGCAAGAACCGGAGAGAGGACGAATCGGGGCAGACGGTGCGGAGATTGCCACAGCAGCAGAGCCAGCGCGCAGCCGATTAAGGCTCCGCATGAAGCGGTTTCCGTTGCCAGCCCCGCATACACAGGATGGCCAGAGAATCCTGCGACAAAACGCCAGGCGAATTGCAGCGCGACGACAACTATGCAGCCCTTAAGAAGTTTGCCCCGATTGCGAACAAAGGCGAACACCTGCGGCCAGATCAAATAGAAGTGCTCCTCCACTGCCAGCGACCAAGTTTGTCCCAGTCCGCGCACTCCCCAACCGCCTGCGAGAATCGAATAGTAATTCGCAAAGTAAAGCGCTGCCGCTATCTTTCCGTTTCGCGTGGCATATGGCAGATTCGTGAATTGCTGCCAAAGCAGCAGGACGAAAAGCGCAGGAAAGAGACGAAATGCACGCCGCCAATAGAATTGGACTCGGTTTATTTTGTTGTCGCGCTGTTCTTCCTGGAGCAGCAGCCAGGTGATCAATAATCCTGAGATGATGAAGAAAACTTGGACCGCGAATCGTCCCGGATAGAGAAGCTCTGATCGCTCAGGATGCGCGATGACTTGGTCGTGGAGGCCGACAACGGATAACGCCGCAATGCCGCGGATTCCGTCAAGACCGGGAATCTTCTTTTTCCGCAGGTTTGCCTGCAGACGATCGAGCGGATCGACTTTGCGGGTGGCACCCGTCGCCATTTTTAAGGCTCTCGTCTCTGCATAAGGGTCGAATTGCTTTGGGGAAGCAGCCCAGAATCAGGAACGTGTGGCCAAATACGAGATAGCAATCAAAATAACATAACGTGCTTTGTCAGCAAGATCAACCGAATGACGTATTTCATCACCCCAAAAGAGGGATTTCTCCACGACGTATTCCTTGCAACGGTCGATAGGCTTCGGGACAGAACAAAGGAATATCCGTCGGAGAGTGAGCGTAATTTTGGTTCGCTCTAGTCCGATGATTCGTGAGCCAGTCCAGACTGAGACGAGGCGTTTCCAAGGGTGGCCGCGATCAAGGTCGGATGCTTAGATGAACCGCTAAAGGTTTCTGAATCAGTAAAAAGTCGACCGGGGTCATCAAGAAACTCCAGCGTGTTCTAGCCAAACTCGATGGTGAGCAGCAACGACTCGCGGGGAATCGTCCCGATGCGTTGCCCCTGCCTCCTGACCTTCGGTACCAGCTATTACTGTGCGGCCCTCTTTTCCCATCACCCCTTGCGGTATCATTGCGTCTAAAGATTAGCGGCCTGCTTCCCCTGAGGCCCCACTGGTGGTGTGTGTGTCCCGATTCTTTCAGAGGCTGACTTTCGTCTTAGCTGCAACCATCTTTGCCGCCCTTGGTCTCGGCTTCGCGCTGGGCGAGTTTGGCATGTTCGGCGTTCACGCCAACGGCGAGCAAGATGGCGCTTACCGCCAGATGCACGTTTACGCCGAGGTCCTCAAGAGAATCCAGAGCGACTATGTTACCGATCCCAACATCAACCAGGTCACCACCGGCGCCCTGCATGGTCTGCTTGAATCCCTCGATGCCGACTCGAGCTTCCTCACCGCGACCGAGTACAAGATTTACAAGGATCGTCCCGCCACCGGCGTGGCCCAGATCGGCGTCACCGTTTCCAAACGGTACGGTTATGCAACCATCGTCACCGTGGTTCCCGGCTCACCCGCCGACCGCGAACACCTGGCCGACGGCGACGTGATTGAATCCATCGGCGACAGCTCGACCCGCGAGCTTTCACTGGCCGTGATCCGCCTCCTGCTCGAGGGCAAAGCGGGTAGCACGCTCACAATCTCCGTCGTTCGCCCACGCAAACCAGATCCGGACAAGCTCACACTTACGCGGACCATTATCCCCGCCCCCACATTCAGCGAGCAGCAATACGAGAACTCCAGCATCCTGTATTTGAAGCCCGGCACGCTCACCGCGGCCCGTGTGGATGAGATTGGCGCCAAAATCAAGGCGGCCGGAAAGACGCGCAAGATTCTTCTCGATCTGCGCGATGACTCCGAGGGTGACCCGGAGCAGGGGATACGCCTAGCCAACTTCTTCGTAAACCAGGGCACGCTGGCTGTTCTCGAAGGCCAGAAATTCCCGCGTCAAACGTTCACTGCCGACCCCGCAAGGGTTCTTACCGGCGCGCCGGTTGCAGTGCTCGTCAATCGTGGCACTTACGGCGCGGCCGAACTTACCGCCGATGCCATCGAAGGTGCAAAGCGAGGCGATGTAGTAGGCGAGCGGACCTTCGGCGAAGGCTCGGTGCAAAAGACCATTGAGCTGCCCGATGGTTCGGCCCTCCTGCTGACCGTGGCCAAATTCCAGGGCCCCGACGGCAAGAAGATTCAGGACGAAGCGGTTGCGCCTACTGTTATCGTTGGTCAAAATGTCGAAGATGAAGTGGATGCCGATGAAAATCCGCAGCCAAACAAGGGCGACGAGCCTCTCAACAAGGCGCTTGAGCTTCTCAAGGGCAAAAACAGCTAAATCAAGAAGGCAATTTTCACACGCTTGCACGGCGTGGTTCTTGGCTTTTCCTACATGCCGACAGCGATTCTTCAAGCGTGCTAGCCTTGGAGTAAGGCATTCCCGTTCGGCTGCGCGCAGCGTCGCGGCTTAAACGAGAGAATGCCGACGAGGCTCCTGTTGGCTGCCCCTTCTGCACATTCGGCTGATTCTGGCGGCCTTGGCCGCACCCATCGGCTGCGGCCCGAACCCGTTCCACCTCCGCTTTTTCGACGCCGCAAGGTTGCCGGCAAAGTTGCATTCTTCGTTCTCCTGCTGCTGGCCGTCGTAACCGGCTCGTTGGCCGGCCTCATGCTGCTCTTCTCGGTCAATCTGCCCCAAATCAACGACCTTGAGCGCTACAGACCTTCAACGATGACGGACCTCTACGATTGCAAAGGCCGCGTCATCGGTTCTTTTGCACTCGAAAAGCGCATCGTCGTCAATTACGACGACTTCGCGCCTATCCTTCGCCAGGCAGTCATCTCCATCGAAGACAAGAACTTTGATTCCCACTGGGGCATCAACGTCTTCCGCATCGCCGGGGCTCTCTGGCATGATCTGCGCTCGCACGGCCGCGCCCAGGGAGCTTCGACACTCACTATGCAACTGGCGCGAAATCTCTTCCTCTCCGCCGATCGCACCGCTACGCGCAAAGCGCAGGAAGCCTACCTCGCCATTCAGATCGAGCGCGCCTTCACCAAGGAGCAGATTTTTACGCTCTACGGAAACCAGATCTACCTCGGCAGCGGCATGTACGGCTTTGAAGCGGCATCAGAGTTTTACTTCAGCAAACACGCGAAAGACCTCAACCTCACCGAGGCCGCTCTCCTTGCTGGATTGCCGAAGGGCCCCGTCGCCTACTCGCCGCTCATCAACCCTGAGAAAGCGCTGCGACGGCGCAATCTTGTCCTCAGTGAGATGGAGTCCGACGGGGTCATCACGCATCAGCAAGCTGAACAGGCACGCCGTTCGCCGCTTGGCCTTCACATCAACCAGCCGGAGATGTCGGTCGCGCCCTGGTTCCAGGAAGAAGTGCGGCGCGAACTTGAAAAGAAATTCGGGGCCGAGCAGGTGCATGAAGCCGGCCTGCGCGTCGACACCACGCTCGATCTCGACCTCCAAAAGACCGCCAACAAGGCTCTCGCCGATGGACTCGCAGCTTACGAGCGCCGTCACGGGTGGAAGGGCAAGCTGGAGAATGTGCTCGCCAATGGCACTGCGCTCGAGGACTACAAGCATCCCGATTGGGCGCTCGCTACACATCCAGGCGACTATGTGCATGCGCTCGTCGTGCAGTCCGAGCCACTCCAAATTCGCGCGCGAGTCGGATCCAACGAAGTTGTTTTGTTTCCTGCAGATTGGGCGTGGACAGCCCAGCGCAACGGCGACGGGCTCGTGAAGCCGGGAGACGTCATTTATGTCCATCTCGCTGATGCGCCCGATGGCGGAGCGGAACGCGCGACCCTTGAGCAGGATTCCGGTACCCAAGGCGCCGTATTCGCCATGGACAACACCACCGGCGACGTGCTCGCCATGATTGGCGGCCGCGACTACGCACTCTCTGAATTCAATCGCTCGACGCAGGCCGAGCGTCAGACCGGTTCCAGTTTCAAGCCCTATGTTTACACCACTGCGGTAGAAGAAGGCGCAAAGCCCGATGACATCATCGTGGACGCGCCGGTCACCTTTGGCACCTACTCGCCGCACAATTACGAAAATGACTACAAGGGAGCGATGACCCTGATCAATGCCTTTGCGGAATCGCGCAACATCCCGGCAGTAAAGCTTGCGGCGCGAGTTGGCATCCGCAAGGTCATCGACATGGCGCACCGCTTCGGCGTCACTTCCGACATTCCTGCCTATCTGCCCATCGCTCTCGGCGCGGCGGAGATTACTCTGCAGGAGCAAGTCACTTCCTACTCCGTCTTCCCCAACGACGGCATCCGCGTGAAACCGCGGCTGATCCGGAAGGTCACCAATGCCGACGGCATCACGCTGTGGGAAGATGCACCTGCCGTCGACGAGATCATCAGCCAGCAGACCGCGCGCACCATGATGACGCTGCTCCGCGCCGTCACCGCGCATGGTACTGGAGCCGCCGTGGCCCAGATGAATCACCCGCTAGGCGGCAAAACCGGCACCACCAGCGACTTCACTGACGCATGGTTCCTGGGCTTCTCGCCTTCGATCACCTGCGGCGTGTGGGTTGGTTACGACAGTCGCCAGTCTTTGGGCGAGAAGGAAACCGGCGCCCGCGCCGCCCTGCCCATCTGGATGGAGATCATGAAAACCGCCATCGCCGGCAAAGACGACGAGCAGTTCCCCGGCGATACGGAGCAGCCGCCATTGGAGCAGGCCAGGGTCGCACCGCCCGGGAGCCTCAATTCGGCGCCGCCTTCACATCCTTCGGGATCACGCCCGCAGACTCCTGCGCCTCTGCCCAAGATCACTGCGCTACCGGTTGCAAAGCCCGTTCAGACCGGATTGACCCAACCGGTTTCTCCTCGCTGAGCACGATCTCTCAGGTTGACATCCGACCCGAAGCGGCGCATACTCAGGTCGTATGCCGACCCAAGAGAACAACGACGATCGCATTGCCCTCCTTCAGGGCACTCTCGACCTCTTGATTCTGAAAACACTCATCCTGGGCCCCTGCCACGGCCAGGGCGTGGCGCGCTCTATCCAGCGCCAGTCCGAGGAGGTCTTGTTCGTTGACCACGGCTCGCTCTATCTCGCGCTGCAGAGGCTCGAAGACAAGAAGCTCATCCAGGCCAAGTGGGGAGTGAGCCAGAACAACCGCAAAGCCCGCTTCTATTCGCTCACCGCCAAGGGGCGCGCGGAACTGCACGAGAAAACCTCGCAGTGGAATAGGCTGACACGCGCGATGGGTCTCATTCTCGATCCGGGAACAGAACCGCAAGGCGAGGAGGCATAAGCAATGTTCAAGCGCAAACGCACCGCTGAAGACTTTGCCGAGGAGATCAAGGCCCACCTCGAGCTCGAAGCTGACGACCTGCGCGGCGAAGGGCTGAACGAAGAACAGTCCCGACGCTGCGCCCGCGTTGAGTTCGGCAACGTCCCACTCGCACAGGAGAAGTCTCGTCTGCGCGGACGCTGGCAAGCTGTCGATAAGTTCGCGCGCGATCTCCGCTTCGGCATCCGATCGCTTTTGAAGAGCCCCGGCTTCGCGCTGACCGCAATTCTCACCCTGGCCCTCGGCGTCGGCGCCAACACCGCGGTCTTCAGCGTAATGAATGCCGTGCTGCTGAAGTCGCTGCCCGTGGCAGATCCCGACCGCCTCTTCTATCTCTGGACTTCCGACAATCCCCAGGGAACCGGCACCGTCGATACCAACGAGACGATGACCTATAACGTCTACGACGCTCTGCGCAAGCAAACCGGCGCAATCTCATCGCTCATTGCCTATGTGCCACTTTCCAGCAGCAAGGTTGCTGTGCGCTCTGGTGCGCAGCCGGAAGAAGCGGAAGGCGATATGGTGAGCGGCACATTCTTCTCTGGTCTAGGCGTGAACTTGCCGATCGGTCGCGGCTTTACCGAGCAGGATGAAGCAACCCACGCGCCGCTCGCTGTACTCAGCTACAACTATTGGACGCGGCGCTTTGCGCGAGATCCCGGCATCCTCGGGCGGACGCTCTACGTGAACGGCGTTCCGATGACCATCGTTGGAGTCTCCGCCCAGGGATTTGAGGGCTTGGAAGCCGGCGGGTCGACCGACTTCTGGATTCCCTTGCAGAATCGTCGCGAGCTCAATGCCTGGGGTAATCCTCCAGAAGACGGCAAACTCTACATCGCAAACCCCACGTGGTGGTGCCTGCGCCTCATCGGACGTCTCGCACCCGGCGTCAGCAAGACCCAGGTCATTGCTCAACTCCAGCCAGTCTTCCAATCTGCGGCTCGCATCGGTCTGGGCTTGCCCAGGGAAGGCGAAAAGCCGCCGGTATTGAGCTTCGCCGATGCGAAGAGTTTTCCGGGCTACGATCGGATGTATGGCAATCCGCTACGCATCCTCATGGCGATGGTCGGCCTTGTCTTGCTCATCGCATTCGCCAACGTGGCCATGCTGCTCGCGGCGCGCAATGCAGCGCGGCAGCGCGAGTTTTCGTTGCGCCAGGCACTGGGTGCCGGACGAGGTGAGCTGTTTCGCCAGTTGCTGACAGAGAGTCTGATCCTGGTGACCGCGGGTGGTGCTCTGGCATGGGCCTTTGCAGTCATGGCGGCGCGGCTGCTCGCGAATTGGGCGCAAATCGAATCGAGCCTTGCTCCGGACAAAACGGTGCTGCTGTTCACTTCGGGCGTTCTCGTGCTTTCTGCGCTGCTGTTTGGCCTCGCGCCAATGCGCGTCGCTCTAGCCGGCCGCGCGGAGCTCGCGCTGAAGACTTCTGCCGCAACCTCGAACGCCGATGCAGGTAAGTCTCGTACGGGCAAAATCGTGGTAGCGCTGCAAATGGCGATGTGCATCGTGGTGCTTGTAGGCGCGGGCCTGCTGATTCGGACACTGCGCAATCTTGAGAACACTCCGCTGGGAATGCGCGTCGACGGCCTTGTCGTCTTTGGCGTCAAGCCCGACATCCCATCGGTTCCTGCCGGTGTTGCTTTTTATCAGAACCTTTTGAGCAAGCTTCGCATCCTGCCCGGTGTCGAGTCCGTCACCGTCATGGACTCGCGTATTGGCGCGTGGGAGTCAAACAATAGCGCCATGTTGGTCGACGGCCGGCTACCCGAAGTCGCAAATGGTGGCTCGCGTACCGTCCGCAGCAACGTGGTGGGGCCGGACTTCTTCCGCACCCTCGGTGTGCCGATCCTTGCCGGCCGCGACTTCGCAGATTCCGATACGGCGAATTCACCTCACGTCGGCATCATCAACGAGGAATTTGCGAGGCGCTTTCTTCCCAACCAGGACCCGCTGGGCCACACCACCGGGCCCGACAACGGAATGTACACCATGACAATCGTCGGCGTCGTCAAGGATCACAAGTACCGCAGCATCGACGAAGCGCCGATCCCGATGGCTTGGTATATGTATGCGCAGATTCCCGTTATCGGTGAGATGCACGTGGAGATGCGCGTCAATGGTGCGCCTCTTGCAATTCTTCCTGCAGCGCAAAAAGTCGTGCAGCAGCTTGACCCGAATCTGCCGCTCATCCGCCCCATGACGCAGCGCGCGCAATACGACACCACCATATCGAGTCAAATCCTGTTCGCGCGCCTCGCGGAGTTTTTCGGCTTGCTTGCTGTGGTTCTGGTGGCTACGGGCCTCTACGGAACGTTGTCCTATCGCGTCAACCGCCGCACTGCGGAAATAGGTGTTCGCATGGCGATGGGCGCGGGACGTGCCCAGGTCGTCTGGATGATTCTGCGCGACAGCCTGCTCCTGACGGCAATCGGCGTGGTGGCCGGCATCCCTCTGGCAATGCTCGTCGGCCGCGCGTTGTCGTCCTCGCTTTACGACGTGAAGCCGCTCGATGCGCTTACCTATGTCCTGGCCGTCGCTGGAATCGTGCTCGTGGCTCTCGCAGCCAGTGCCGTCCCGGCCGGGCGCGCCGCCAGCGTCAATCCGCTCAAGGCGCTACGTACTGAGTAAGACTTATTGCAACGGCTCCTGCCGATAAAGGTCGGCCGTGTGGCGCACCACAATGGCGATCGCCATCGCAAACATTGTTGTGGCTGCAATTATGCCCCCCAGGTCAAAGAGCAGCCACCGATGCCCCATCACGGTCGCATAGGGGCTGCGCAACAGCGCCAGGTTTCCGATGATGAGCAGAATGCGAATCTCCGTCGGCCCGAAGATCCCCTGCGACATCTGGAAGCAGGACAGAGTGTAAGTGGCGAGATAGCTTTCTGCCGAGAGCAGCAGAAATGCCACCAACATCGCCATTGCCACCTGCCAGTGCAAAAAGCCGGAGCAACCGAGCCCAAACATCAGCGCTGTCGCGCCAAAAATATCCGCCACGTGATCGACATAGAACCCGTAGCGCGGCCGTTGCTGATTACGCACGCGGGCCAGGGTGCCATCCATGCTGTCGCCGAACCAGTTGAGGACGATGCAAACCATCACGCCAACCAGTCCTAATTCGTTGTAACGCGAAAGCACATAAAATAGCCCGGCACCGATCTGTGCAAACAGACCAAGCGCCGTGAGCCCGTCTGAGGTGACCCAGCGCGGCGTTCGCTCCGCCATCCACGTCAGCACCCACTTCTCAACTGCGGCGGTAAGAGATTGATTCATGCGGCGCGCAGATACGAACGCCTCAGTGTCTGTCTCGGTCACGGTGTTCGAGTTCATACGCATCTCCTCATGATTGCTTGAACTAAGTCCGGAGCGCGTCGCACGCAGCGCGCAATGTAAATTCCAGCGATTCGCGGGGCACGTTTTCCACGCACGGCCGCACTATCCAGCCGAGGCCGGTTGGGATCGCGCGTGTCAGCGAGGCGGACTCAATCTGCATGTAAAGGCCGCCGTCGCCTTCCTCGTAGCTCCAGTAGATGTTTTGCCGCCACAGAAAACCATGCTCCTCACCAACGGTTAGCGCGTGTTCGCGAGTCGTGCCCGGAGACGTAATTTCGGAGATCTGAGTGCTTCGCGAAAAACTATACCCACGCTGCGAATCGAGGCGCCCATAGCGGATGTCGTAGGTCATATCCATCACGACGGTGATCACGTTCCGCCGGCGCACGCGCATCGACGCCGTGAAATGGTCGGGAATTCGGCCATTGCGCGGCGAAATAACCCGGGCTCGTAAGACCTGCGGCGAGAAGCGCTGCGGATAGCCGCTGAAATCCTTCATCAGCCGCTCGAAGTCACCAGCCGTCGCTCCACGCACGAACGCAGTGCCGCGCCAGTGGTGTAGCAGCGCTCCCGGTAAATCGGCCTCGCCGGCTGGTGTCAGCTGCTCAATGATTAGTTCACCGCGCAGCAGTTGCACGTCAGTCTCGTTTCTCGATCCAGCAAAGACAAGAAAGCCATTCGCCGATCGGTGCTGTTCAGCTAGCCGCGACTCCACCTTGTCCACGTAGGCGCTGAACGCAGTGGCCGCGGCTGCCGGTGGCTGACACGTTCCAGCCGCGCAGGCAGACAGCAGAAGCAGCGACGCCAGAACCGTTCGAGTCCGAATCGCCATTCGCCAACTTGGAATTCCCCGCATGCCTCGCAGCTTCCCAAATGCCGGCTGCAGAATCAATACAAGACGTCTCACCGAGAAGGTGAATGAATCTCACGGCGCAACTCTCTGTGTAAATTGGATTTCCGCCGACTTGTATATCGCGCCCGAGTGAGGAACGAAGCGGCACGTTCGAGTAAACTGAGCAAAAGAGATGACAGAATTCGCGCCAGCTCGGCGTTATCGTTTTGGAGCATTTGAGGCGGACGCCTCGACAGGGGAGCTTCGCCGGCAGGGAATTCGCATCAAGCTCAATGCGCAACCCTTCCAGGTGTTGCTGATGTTGCTGGAACACCCCGGCGAGGTGTTGACGCGCGAAGAGATCTCCCGCGCCTTGTGGTCCGACGGGACCTTTGTTGATTATGACCACGGAGTGAACTCGGCGGTCAACCGCATACGCGAAGCCCTTGGCGACGCGGCCAACAGTCCGCGATTCGTCGAGACACTAGCCCGCCGCGGATACAGATTTGTCGCTCCCGTTGAGTCTATTTATGACCAGGCGGAGGCGCATTCGGAACCGAAGGTATCGCAGGAACCTGGGTCCAGGCTCGGCAGCAGAATCCTCGCATCGCCTGAAGATCTCCCCAGGACCTCGCACACCGTGGTGCGGACTCTCCTCCTTCTGCTGCAAATTATGTATCTGAGTTTTTACGTTGGGGCGCTTACCAACCTCGTGGAGATTGACGATCTCCTGTCCCCGCTGCCTCGGGTGTCCTTGATTCTCTGCGCCCTCATCGGGACTGCGGCGATCCTGATTCCCGTTCGCGTTTTCGTTCTGTGCGCTGTGCTGTTTCACGCGCCCGGCGTCCGCGACAAATTTCTGAGAATATGGCCCGGGCTCCTCGTTGCCGACGTGTTGTGGTCGCTCTCGCCTTTTCTGCTGATGCACCACATCAATGCCGGACTGGCGCTGGCCTTCATGGCCCTGCTGGTCTACTCGCCGTTTGCACAGCGCTCACTGGTTCTGATGGGAGCCGGTCAGGAAAAGAGCGAACTGTCAACTGTGGCTCGCTGAACCGGATAAGCTACCCGTCTCGCTTCTCCGCCGGAAATCCTACAACTGATCGTAGAGCGAAGTGTTCCGGTAACCGAGCAATGTCACGAGCGTCCAGATCGCGAGCGCAGTTCCAAAGGGAATCTTGAGAATGCTGAAGAACGCTGCCACAATCGCGACAACGCGGCCCCACGGTGCGCGTTCCATCAGACCCCATCCAGCCACAAAGGCAAGGCACGAGCGCAGAATCACCATGATCCATGCAAAGTGAATAATTGCCGATCCAAAGCCCGGACCAAGCGGGAAGTTGCCATGCTCCCAAGGACCATGCATCCAGAAACCACCGCCATTCAGAAACGAGTTAGCAAACGCAAGTCCAACAATTCCAAGCGCCAGTGAAAGGCCGCCATAGATGAACCACACGGTACTCAGCGCCCGCACGCGATTGGAATAGTTGGCCACCTCAAACGCAAGGTTTGGCACAGCAGGAGGAGGCGCGGCCGTGGGGCGGCCACATTGAGTGCAAACCGGTTGCCCCGGTGCAAGAGCCTGACCACATCCACTGCAAAACATCTTGTACCTCCTTAGGCACTAATAAAATACTATTCTTCTGAAGTCCTCGCGCGCCGCGAGGACCTCTTATTCCTGCTGCGAATGGGTACGCAGGGGTGCATGGATTCGTTCCCAGCGGTCTTCGTGCCGGTCATCGTGCAACACCAGTCCGGTGACTCGCCCCTGTGCATCGCGCTCAACCGCAATCCGCGTGAGGCTGTTCCCGTTTGGGTAGAAAAGGACCGAAGTGGACTCCGCCGCCAACTCTGCAATTTCCCCAAAGTGATTCTTCTGGTAGAGCAGGTCCCCCTGGCGAAAAAGTGTCACGACAACTAACCCCCGCTTGTCCACGTATTCGCCGGCAAAGCTGTCAAGCTGGGCTGCTGTGAGCTTGAGTGCGGGAGGGTGCAGCGGGATGGAGATGCGCTCGGCAAACGGAGATGGTTCTTGTGTCTCTCGCCGATGCAGCAGCAGCCAACGGGGCAACTCAGGCTCGTTGAAGGCGCGTGTCCAGCTGTCATGCTTCAATCCCTGGTAAACCCAAAGTCGCACGTGACCGCCCGCCGTCTTCAGCGCCGTGTACATCAACTCGTCCTGCCGCGGAGCTACCACGTTGTCTTCAGCGCCATGGAAAAGCCAGATGGGAGTCCGGCCCACAGCTTGCGCATATTCGCCGGGCAGCGTGGAGGCCTGCGTCCAGCGCTCCGGCGCGTAGCTCCAGAAGATGCCCCCAGCCACGATGGCGATGGCCGCCCACCGGGTGGGATGTTGACGCGCCAGTTCCCACGATCCGTACCCGCCCATGGAGAGCCCCGAGAGATAGGTGCGCGCCGGATCGCCTTGAAACTCGGCTATTTCTTCGTCAAGCTCGGCCATGGCCATGGCCAGCATGTCCTTGTCGGTCCAGTAACGGTCGAGCGAGCACTGTGGCATCACGACAATAAAGGGCCAACGCTCCGGGTGATCGCGAATGGCCTCCGGCAGGCCGATCTGCGTTTGCCACATGCCCTCGGCGCCGCGCTCGCCCCGCCCGTGCAAGAACAGGATCAGAGGCCACAGCTTGTGGTCGTCGCGGTGCCAATCTTCTGGAACGTATACCTGGTAGCGATACCAGTTCGTCCCAATTTGAATTTTGCGATTGAGGAACCCGGTTTCCTGGGGCGGATACTTGTGAGACTCCTTTGACCCCGGGGCCGCATGCAGCAGGGTTGGCGCCATCCCCCAGGCAAAGCAGAGGCAGGCCACTAGGAGTCTCAGGATGCGGTGCATAAGCTGCATTCATCATAGAGCCTGCAAGAAGTTTTTCCGCTGGACCACGGACGGAATTCCTTACGAATTTCTTGTGTACCGGCGTGAAACAATCAGAAAGATCGAAACCAAACACGTTCATGACCACCTACGAAGCCGGAGACACGCTCGACCACTACCGCATCGAAGCTGCCGTTGCTCGTAGCGGGATGTCCGTGCTTTACAGGGCGACCGATCTCGACTCAGGGAGGCAAGTGGCCATCAAGGTTCCGCTCCCCGAGATGGAGGCGGACCCGGTTCTTATCGAGCGCTTCAAGCGCGAGCAGGAAATTGGCCAGGAACTCGACCATCCTGGTGTGGTGAAGTCCTTCAACAGCGAAGAACGCAGCCGCCTCTACATGGTCATCGAGTGGGTCGATGGACGGCTCTTGCGCACCATCCTGAACGATGAGAAAAGGCTTCCCACCGAGCGCGCGGTAAACATCACGCTAGGCATCTGCGACGCGCTTGACTATATGCACAAGCGCGGCATCGTCCATCGCGACCTGAAGCCCGAGAATGTCATGGTTGGCAAGGGTGACCAAATCAAACTCATCGACTTCGGCATCGCGATGAAGGAAGAAGCGCGCCGGCTGACCTTTGTGAACGTCTCGTCGCTGTTGGGTACGCCGGACTATATCTCGCCGGAACAAGTAAAAGGTGCGCGCGGCGATCAGCGCAGCGACATCTACGCCGTGGGTATCATGCTCTACGAGATGCTGACCGGCCGCGTTCCATTTGTGGGGCCGAACCCGCTTGCCGTGATGAACGAGCGCATTCTGAATGATGTGACGCCACCGCGCGAACTGAACCCCGAAATCTCGCCGCAGCTTGAAGAGATTCTGTATCGGGCGCTTGAGCGCGAGCCGCGTCACCGATACGCCACAGCCAGCGAGATGATGTGGGATCTCGAGCACCAGGAGCAGGTTGGCATAGAGCCACGCGGTGAAAAGCCAGTGAAGCTCGCCGGTCGCAAGTTGAATAAGAAAGTGCTGCTCTACACCGCCATGGCCCTCGTTCCGGCCGTCTTATTCGCGCTGATGTTGCTGATGGCGAGAAGATAGTTCACAGCTGATAGTTCTGAGTTCGCAATTCTCGATTGTCCTGCAGCTACCGCATCGGTCTTTTATTCCCTAATCCCTGTTTTCACCCTTTTCAGTATCTTCCGTGCCCGCTGTGACCACGGCCGTTCGCGCCGCCGCAGGTAGCGGGGCATGGTCGGTTCCTTGTCGAGAACTTTCTGCGCCCACTCGCGCGCTTCTGCGTAGCGGCCTGTCGAGGCCAGGAAGTCGGCAAAGTTCAAATAGGTTTCAGATAACGTCGATACTGCGGTCACGCGTCGGAATAGCGCCTCGGCCTTTTCGTTGTCTCCCGTCAACGCATAAGCGTGGGCCAGCAGGGCCGGCGCGCGGTTGAAATCGTAGTTTGGCTCTTTGGCGACCACCTTTTCCAAGTCCGGCAGAGCTGCCACAGCATCGCCCAGAAGAACGGCGCATACTCCACGCCGATAAAAGCAATCCAGCGTATTCAAGCGCGCGGCGATGGCCTTGTCGAATGCCTCGCGCGCCCTCTGCAACTGCCCATCATCCATGCAGAGCTCGCCGAGCTCTTCGTAATTTCCGGCGGAGGGGTTATCGCGGATCGTCAGTTCCAGAGCAGCAATGCGTTTGCGCCGCGAGATCCCCTTGAAGGACTGGTTCAGCAACCCCGCATCCGGAAAGACCTCGGCGAACAGGTAGACAATTGCCCCGATCGGTCCGAGGAAAAGGATGATGTAGAGCCAATATGTGTCCGGCCGGCGGCGAATGAAATGAATAATCGCCCCAGCCTGGAGCAGCAGGCCCCAGGGGTAAAAAAGATGCGTCAACAATCCCATGAAGTGAGTGGTCCTGCGGTCAGATTACACGGGTTATGTAGCAATTCGCAGCCCACCTTAGTGTGAATCGCTAGTCAGCACGCGATCCTACCGGTATGATTCGTCGCGGTGCACCACGAACTCCGGATAGGCATTGCCGCCGAGCTCGTGCAGGTCCATGCCAAGGCGTTCGCCATCGGCATCCGCACGGAACGGAAGGATGCGATTCACGAACCAGAAGACAAAAAAGACCAGCGGCAGCATCAGCCCCAGCAGCGTCGAAACCCCTATGAGCTGCGCGACGAACTGGCCTTGTCGCGGCGCAAAAATCCCCGCAGCGGCCATTCCCCACAGTCCCGCGGCGCCGTGAACGCTGACTGCGCCCGATGGATCGTCAATCGAGAGGGCCAGCTCGAACAACTCCACCAGCAGCGGCGTAATAATGCCGGCCACAAGTCCCGTAAAGAGCGCAGCTACCGGGGAAACCAGCCCAGCGCATGCGCTCGACGTTACCAGTCCCGAGAGCCAGCCGTTCGCACACAAACTCGCGTCGGGTTTGCCAAACCGGATGCGTGTCACTGAGAACGTAGCCACGAGCGCCGCTGCCGCCGAGAGCAGCGTATTCACTGCCGTGACCACGAGCCCGCCAGGCGCGGCATTCAGCCAGAGCAGGGCACCAGCCATGTTCCACGCAAGCCATCCTACTAACGCGATCAAGCAGCCCAACAGCACGTACACCACGTTGTGCCCCGGCATCGCGGTTGACAGGCCCTCGCGCGGAAACTTGCCCTTGCGCGGACCCGCAATCCACACGACGGCGAGTGCGGAAAGACCGCCAAGCGCATGAACCGGCGCTGCTCCGCCTCCATCAAGAAACCCGGTTCCCGATGAGGAATTCGCGCCCAGTTGCGCCAGCCAGCCGTCGCCCCACGTCCAATGCGCGGCCAGAGGAAATGTCATTGCGCCCATGACCGCCGCAATCGCCGCACCAGCCGGCAGCCGCAGTCGATCGGCTCCCGATCCCCATGGGATAAGGACCACCAGCGCAACCGACAAGAGTTCGAATAGAACCGCAAGCTGCATCCGAGCGGGGGTCGTGCCTAGACCACTCAAAAACAGCGGTCCCGCACCTGCCCAGTTCCACGCTTTGCCCGCGAGATGAAAAACATGATCGCTGTTCGTACTTGCGGCAATGGCCGACCCCACAACCGCAAATGCAATCACCGCCGTTGAAATCACCACGAGACTTCCCAGCAGCGATTGCATCGCTGAACGCGACCGGCCCAGCCCAGTATTTACCAGCGCGATTCCGGCGATGGTCAGCGGCGCCAACAGCAGGAGCCCCAGCGTGAGCGCGAACGAGCTTTCCGGAAAGGGCATCGGCGCCATTGGTGTCATCGGTTTTCGCTCCGCAACTGCATGTGGCCGCGCACCGCCACCACCAAACCCATTGCTTCAACTGCGAGTCCGCATAAAACAAAAGCTGTTCGCTGTGCGGAAGCAGGAAAAAGAAGGATTGCCGCGATCGAAAGAAAGAATCCGGCTGGCATCACCAGCAATCCGGCGTATTTCATGGCCTCATCCTTTCAAGGCAATTCACCGGTTGATAGAGGTCGACCCCGGATCCATGTCCGCTAAAAAGGATGAATGCATGGCAGGAGGCAACCGGTTGAAGTGCTTTCGTGAATTCTAAATGTTCTGGATGCTCTCCTCGACGAACGCCTGGACTGGGCTTCCTCATCAATTCGATTTCACGAGGATGCGGAAAGCCGCAGCCGCGACTCGTTCTTCGTCCAGCTCATTCAGCCTTTCTGCCCTTATGCTTTCTTTTTGGGTGACTGGACAATAATGTCGTATGTACATTCGTCTTGATAGGGCTCATCGGGCTCTCCCGGTTATCCTCGGCGTTGTTTCGCTCGTCAGTGTTGGCGTATTGCTGGCCTGGGACGCCGCTCCGACGCAGTTTCCCCCAAGAGCCCACGACGTTCTTGGCGCATTGCCACTCGCCATGATCGCCACGGCATACCTCGCTTACCAAGCCGCACATCGGCCCGCGCCCTTGGAGGTTGTCAAGGCGGCCCTGCTGGCAATCGCCTTCCTCTTCTGGGCTGCCAATCAGCTCTGGCCCGGCATCCCCCAGGCGATGCTTTTCAATGATATTGCAATTGCACTCTTCGTCCTCGATGTATTTCTGGTCATGATCGGCTGGCCGGGCTCGTATCCCGACGAATCCTTCGGCGAAACCTACGCTGAGAAACGTTCTTGAAACAGAGCAGTAAACCGGCCGAGCGAAACAGTCGTCAGGCCTCAACCCCTGAAGACCGTTTACAAATTGCGGACGTTTCAGGTTATGCTCTGTTGCCTAGCCGAAATAACGACAGTCCTGAAATGCCGTAGACTTACGGCATCCCATCGAATCGAAACCCAAGATGAAAAAACCTCCCTTCGCGTTATTTCTCCTCGCCGGTGCCGCATGCATTTGCCTCGGTCAGCGGATTGAAGTCACAGTGCCCTCGACCAAGCCGCTGAATGGCCACCTGATCCTCGTTATCGCCAAGACCGATAAGCCCGAGCCGCGCATGCAACTCGCGGAGACTTTCGACTCGGCCGAAGGCTTTGGCGTGGACGCCGAAAACCTGGCCCCAGGTAGGACGCTGGTCGTCGATGCAAAGACATTCGGTTATCCACGTCGCTCGCTCGCCGATCTCGATGCCGGCGACTACTACGTGCAAGCAGTCTTCAACGTCTACGAGCAATTTCATCTCGCCTCCGGCAAAACTGTCTGGCTGCCGCCGGACAAAGGTGAAGGCCAGCACTGGAATCTCAAGCCGGGCAATCTCTACAACAAGCCGCTGAAGATCCACTTCGATGGCAAAGCGAACGATACAATTAAGCTCAACCTCGACCAGGTCATCCCTCCTGTCGAAGGCACACCCGAAGACCCGCTGGTGATTTCCCGGCAGCAACCCACGGCAAAATGGCTCAAATTCGAGCGATTCCGTAGCCCGAAGCTCAGCGCCTTCTGGGGACGCGACATGTATCTGGGGGCGTGGATTCTGCTGCCGGACGGATTCGATGAGCATCCCGAAGCAAAATATCCCGTTGTCGTCTACCAGGACCACTACCATCCCGGCATCGGTCCCGCGCAATTTGCGGCAACACCGCCCGATTCGAAATCGCCGCAGAATCGCCGCCTTCAGAGCGGCTATCGTCTCTTTCAGGACTGGACGGCAGGCCGTCTGCCGCGCGTGATTCTCATCTACGTGCAGAATGCCAATCCCTACTACGACGATTCCTATGATGTGGACTCCGCCAACGTCGGACCTTATGGCTCAGCGATCAACGACGAATTGATTCCCTCGATTGAGAAAAAGTATCGCGGCATCGGCCAGGGTTGGGCCCGCGCCACCTTTGGCGGATCCACAGGCGGATGGGAAGCACTCGCCACGCAGGTCTTCTATCCCGACTTCTACAACGGTGCCTACGTGGCCTGTCCCGACCCCGTCGACTTCCACGCCTACCAGAACATCAACCTCTATGACGATGCCAACGCCTTCGTCCGCAAGGGCGATTTCGGCCAGGTGCCGATTGCAGCCGATCGCAAGCCTGACGGCAGCATCATCGCCGAAGCCGGCGCCGAGTTCGCGTATGAATACGTTCTAGGCGTCCACGGCCGCTCTACCGAGCAATGGGATATCTGGCAGGCAGTGTTTTCGCCCGCCGGTGACGACGGCTATCCGGCGCAGATTATCGATCCACTCACCGGCGCGATCGACAAGAAGGTGCTCGCCTATTGGCATGATCACTACGACCTCGCAGCAATCATGAAACGCGACTGGCCCACGCTAGGGCCAAAGCTCGAAGGCAAGCTCCACATCGCTGTCGGTGATGGCGACACCTATTTCCTCAACAACGCTGTTCACATTCTCGACAAGCAGCTTCAGGAAACGCGCAATCCGCATTCCGACGCGACATTCCAGTATGGCCCCGGTATGCCGCATTGCTACACGGGTGGCCCGTCCGAGTACACAATGCAACAGAACAATGCCGATTGGACCCAGCGAGTTCTGCCCAGGATGGTCGAGCACATGCTCGCGACCGCCCCTGCGGGCGCTGACACAAAATCATGGCGTTATTAAGACCTTGCAAGACTACCGGCAGAGCATCCCAGTTTCTGGGACACACAGAGTCGTTTAATGAGCGGATTTCGACGCATTTTCTTTTGCTGGAACCCATTTCGCTTTCAAGAGATTACAAAAAATTCGGCTGCATAAACATTTTTTGTTCTCTCAACTGTTGAGAGCGTTGCAGATAGGGTCTTGGCTGCTATATTGAATTTTCGGGGTCGTCCGCCTTTCAGGTGGGTTTTGTCCGAAAACGAAAACTGACCACATCCTGTGTGACCGCCAGCACTGCGCGCACAAACTACTGGACAACAAACAACAAGCAGGAAAGCATTCATGGCGCAGATATTTGACCGCAGCTCCAATGCTTTGGCTCGAGCGAGCCTGGTGCTGACCGGTCTGATTGTGATCGCACTGGGAGTAACGCTCGATCAGTTGCAGCGCTCACCATGGGTTACTCGTCAGGGCCAGAGACCGGAACAGCCGGTACCCTTCAGCCATAAACACCACGTGATGGGACTGGGTCTTCAGTGCCAGTACTGCCACACCTCGGTTGAAAAATCGAGCTATGCCGGGATTCCCCCCACCAAAACCTGCATGAACTGCCACGCACAGATATGGACCAACGCCGCGCTCCTGCAGCCCGTGCGCGATAGCTGGGCCAGCGGAGAGTCGCTCCCCTGGATCAAGGTCCACGACCTGCCAGACTACGTCTACTTCAGCCACGAGATTCACGTGAATAAAGGCCTTGGCTGCGCGAGCTGCCACGGGCGCGTCGATCAGATGCCGCTGATGTACGCGCAGAACACGCTGCAGATGGAGTGGTGCCTCAACTGCCATCGCAACCCGGCAAAGAATCTTCGTCCCACCAGCCAGATCTACAACATGGCGTGGGAGTCGCCAGCCTCGGATCGCCCAGTGTGGTGCGCCGTGACCGAAGTAAAAGAGGGCACGCCCACCGCACAGAGCGCCAATTGTACGACCAAGGACCCAACCGGCGAAGGTCCGCAGATCGCGTCTTTGCAGATGCCTTCGCTCGGCGCCAAAGATGCTGCCCCGTACATCGGCAACGACAACATCCACTACGAAAAGTTCACCAGCCAGGATCAACTAGGTCACTTTCTTCTGAAGCAATACCACATTCGCACTCCCAACGAACTCAGCAGCTGCGAGGTTTGCCACCGATGAGTCGCGAACCGATTAACGCAGGAACGAACCAGACGGGGAACACCGTGGAGATTGAAAAGGGCAAGGCCAACCTTGCTGAAAACGACGCGCGGATGAGGCTGGAACAGGTACACAGCAAGCTCAAGGCCGCCTCCGGCAAGCAATACTGGCGCTCGATCGATGAACTCCAAAACACGCCGGAATTTCAGGCTGCGGTCGAAAAGGAATTTCCCAGCGCGGCGCAGGAGTGGGTCGATCCGGTTTCGCGCCGCGGCTTCCTCAAAATCATGGGCGCATCCATGGCGCTGGCCGGTCTGGCTGGATGCACCAAGCAGCCCGACGAACCCATCTACCCCTACGTCAAGGCGCCCGAAGACCTGTTGCTTGGCAAGCCGAACTACTTCGCCAGTGTGAATCCGCTTCCCACCGGCGGCGTCCCTTTGCTCGTCAAGAGCGATGAGTATCGCCCCGTCAAGGTCGATGGCAATCCCGACCACGCTTATAACCACGGATCGTCCGATGTCTTCTCGCAGGGTTCTCTGCTTGACCTCTACGATCCCGACCGCTCGCAGCATGTCACCTTCGAAGGCGAGAATCGCGAATGGGCCGACTTTGCGCAGGCTCTGCACGACAAAGTTGCGAGCACTAAAGACGGCACAGGCATCTACTTCCTCTCCGCAACCATCACGTCGCCCACTCTCGCCCGCCAATGGAAGGCCGTGCAGGCCGCATATCCCAGGGCGATCCTCGTACAGTACGACCCCGCAATTGCCGGCACCTTCCTTGCTAAGGGCTACAACGTTCAGTACGACCTCAGCAGCGCCGATGTTATCGTCTCGCTCGATGCGGACTTCCTCTCCGGTGCGGCTTACCCCGGCTTCCACAAACTCGTCGCCGAGTATGCCAGGCGCCGCAAAGATCCGGCCAATGGCATGAACCGCCTTTACGTGGTCGAAGGTTCGCCGTCTACTACCGGCATGAAAGCCGAGCATCGCCTTGGCCTTCGCGCCAGCGAAGTTCCCGCGTTCGCCGCGGCTCTTGCGTCTGCGGTGGGAGCGGGCGGTGCAGCTGCCCCGCAGTATTCGTGGACCGGCGAACAGCAAGCGTTTCTCGCCGCCCTCGCCAAGGACCTGAAAGCCAGCAGCGGCAAGAGCGCGGTCCTTCCCGGCCTCTATCAGGATGAATCGGTCGCAGCCCTCGCGCTCGCCATCAACCAGGCTCTCGGTAACGTCGGCAAAACCGTGATGGTTTCGTCCGAGCCCGCCATCTCGCTGCCCAGCGATCAGAACGGCGACTTCAGGAATCTCGTTGCCGATATGAATGCCGGCAAGGTCGATTGGCTTGTCGTTCTGAATGCGAATCCCATCTACTCGGCTCCAGTCGATCTGGGATTCAACGACGACTTGGTGAAGAAGGCCAAAGTTGTTGCGCATCTCGGCTCGCACTACGATGAAACAGGTCATCTCGCGCACTGGCACATTCCAGCCGCGCATTACCTCGAGTCGTGGTCCGATGCTCGCGCCTACGACGGGTCCGTCTCCATCGTTCAGCCGATGATCGAGCCGCTCTATGGCGGCAAGAGCGCGCACGACGTTTTCCAGACTCTGCTCGACAATCCGCAGCTCAGCGCCTACGAAGCTGTCCGCATCACGCAAAAGGACAACATCAAGGGCGACTTCGAGGCCGGCTGGCGAAAAGTGCTGCATGCCGGATGGATCGACGGCACCACGTACGCCAGCGGCGGCGCCAAGTCGGAATCGTTCAAGGTTCCCGCGCCGAACTCGAAGGATCAATTCGAAATCATCTTCCGCCCCGATCCAAACATCTACGACGGCCGCTACTCCAACGTCGGTTGGCTCCAGGAACTCCCCAAACCGGTGACAAACCTGAGCTGGGACAACGCAGCCATCGTGTCCGGCGCAACCCTTGAGCAGTTGAAACTCGAAGAAGACGACATCGTTGAGATCACCGCCGGCGGCGGCACGGTGAAAGCCCCGGTGATCGTTGCTCCGGGTCATCCCGACAACTCCGTTACGCTCTATATGGGTTACGGTCGCGAGTTCGCAGGACGGGTTGGTTCCGGCGCAGGCTTCAATGCCTACCTGGTTCGCACGACCGCCGCACCGTTGTACTCGACCGGCACTATAAAGAAGGTCGATGGCAAGTGGGGCGTCGCGATCACCAAAAGCCACTACCAGGACCATCGCGGCAAGAACCTCACGGACCACGGCAATCAGAACAACTCCCTCGAAGCTGTCGAAGCCCTCGGCCCACGCGGCATCATCCGCTACGCCTCGCTCGAAGACTTCAAGGCCAATCCGAACTTCGCGCATGAAGGCGAAGGCCACGACACGCCCGAGTACGACACTTCGCTCTTCCCCAACTGGCAGTACAACGGTAACAAGTGGGGCATGTCGATCGACATGAACAGCTGTGTCGGCTGCAACGCCTGCATCGTTGCTTGTTATGCCGAGAACAATATCGCCGTCGTCGGCAAGCAGCAGGTCCGCATCGGCCGCAATATGCAATGGCTGCGCATCGACTCCTACTTCGAAGGCGATCTCGCCGCACCGCGCGCCCACTTCCAGCCCATGACCTGCCAGCACTGTGAAAACGCGCCCTGCGAGCAGGTTTGCCCGGTCGGCGCCACAGTGCACACGCCTGAAGGCATTAACACCATGGTCTACAACCGCTGCGTGGGCACCCGCTACTGCTCCAACAACTGCCCCTACAAGGTGCGGCGCTTCAACTTCCTGCTCTACTCCGACTACGAAACCGAGAGCCTCAAGCTGATGCGCAACCCCGACGTCTCGGTCCGTTCCCGCGGCGTCATGGAGAAGTGCAGCTACTGCGTGCAGCGCGTCAATGAGGCAAAGATTCAAGCCGACAAGGAAAACCGCCCGATCCGCGACGGCGAAGTTGTTACCGCCTGCCAGCAGGCCTGCCCCGCATCGGTCATCACCTTCGGCAATTTGAATGACAAAAACAGCAAGGTGGCAAAGCTGAACGAAGACAAGCGCATGTATCAGGTCATTGCCGACCAGAACACGCGGCCTCGGACCCGCTATCTTGCCGAGGTTTTGAATTTTAATCCTGAACTTGAACAGAAACCGGTGGAATACGCGCCGGAAAAGGGTTGAAGTCACGATGGCGACCAGTGAAATAAAACGAGGCGACCCTGGCATCGATCCAAAGACCGGTGAATACCGCGTCGTAGGCATGGGTGAGACCTTCAAGTCGGTTACCGAAAAGATCTCGGGCATCGTGCTTACGCCGCACACGCCGCTCGGCTGGCTTGCCTTCTTTGGCATCGCCGGTGGTGGAGCCACGGTTCTGCTGGTTGCGGTCACCTGGTTGTTCCTCAAGGGCGTCGGCATCTGGGCCATCACCCAGCCCGTGGCCTGGGGCTTCGCCATCATCAACTTCGTCTGGTGGATCGGTATCGGCCATGCAGGCACGCTGATTTCCGCCATCCTCCTGCTCTTCAAGCAAACCTGGCGTAATTCCATCAGCCGCTTTGCTGAGGCGATGACAATTTTTGCGGTGGTCTGCGCCGGCATGTTCCCGCTGATCCACGTGGGCCGTCCGTGGCTGGGATACTGGATGCTCCCTCTGCCCTACACCATGAACGTATGGCCGCAGTTCCGCTCCCCCTTAGAGTGGGACGTGTTCGCGGTGTCCACCTACGCGACCATCTCGGTGGTGTTCTGGTATCTTGGCATGATCCCCGACTTCGGGACCTTTCGCGATCGTGCACAATCCAAGCCTGCGCAGTACTTCTACGGCCTGCTATCGTGGGGCTGGCGCGGTTCTATCCGCCATTGGATGCGCTATGAGACTGCGTCTTTGCTTCTGGCAGGCTTGGCAACGCCATTGGTGCTCTCTGTCCACACCGTCATTAGCTTCGACTTCGCCGTCGCGGTGCTGCCTGGATGGCACACCACCATCTTCCCGCCTTACTTCGTTGCCGGCGCAATCTATTCCGGATTCGCCATGGTGCTCACCCTGGCCATTCCGCTGCGCAAGTTCTACCACCTCGAGAATCTGGTAACTGAGCGCCACATCGACAACATGGGCAAAGTCATGCTCGCTACCGGCTTCATTGTGGCCTACGGCTACGGCATGGAAGCCTTCATGGCCTGGTACTCGGCCTCGCACTGGGAAGCGTTCATGTTCTGGAACCGCGCCTTCGGTCCCATGGGCTGGAGCTACTGGACGCTGATCATCTGCAACCTGCTCATCCCCCTGACCACGCTGTGGTCACGCAAACTGCGCACCAACATCGGCTTCATGTTCTTCATCTCCATCGTGGTCAACACCGGCATGTGGTTCGAGCGCTTCGTGATCATCGTGACCAGCTTGTATCGAGACTTCCTCCCCTCCTCGTGGGGCACCTATCGTGCCACAAAGTGGGACTACATGACCTTCGTCGGAACCCTCGGCTTGTTCACGACGCTGTTCCTCTTGTTCGTCCGCTTCCTGCCCATGATTCCCATGAATGAAATTCGCATGATTCTGCCTCAGGCCAAGATCAAGCCCAAAACGACAGCGGGAGCAGGTGACTAACGATGCCCTCACCCGAAGGAACCTATGGCCTGTTGGCCGAATTCGATACCCCGGGCGATCTGGTCCGCGCCGTACGGCAGGCCCGAGAAGACGGCTGGCGCCGCATGGATTGCTACACGCCCTATCCCGTGGAAGAAGCGGCGGAGGCCATCGGCTTCCATCGCAATCGCGTTCCCCTCGTCACGCTCGTTGGTGGATTGATGGGCCTCGCCGCGATGTTTTCCCTGGAGACCTGGATCTCGGTCATCGCTTATCCGCTCAACATCGGCGGACGTCCGCTTTACTCATGGCCCGCTTTCATTGTTCCCGCGTATGAGTGGACCATTCTCTGGGCCGGCCTCTCTGCAGCCTTCGGCATGATGGCGCTCAACGGCCTGCCACAGCTCTATCACCCGCTCTTCAACGCGCCCAACTTCCGCAACGGCGCAACGACCGACAAGTTCTTCTTGTGCCTCGAAGCCCTCGACCCGAAATTCGATCTAGTGGTAGCAAAGGACTATTTGAAGAAATTCGAGCCCGTCTCAATCGTGGAGGTGGAGTACTAATGCAATTGCTCGTCCTCCATCAAAAGCCTGTCATCCTGAGCGCAGCGCAGCGGAGTCGAAGGATCTGCGGTTGCTTTTCGGGCCGCAAAGTCGCCGCAATCGCCTTGGCTTCTGCCCTCCTCCTTCTTGCCGGCTGTCGCCAGGACATGCAGAACCAGCCCAAGATGATCCCGCAGCGCGGCACCGATTTCTACGCCGATCATCGCGGCGCGCGGCCGCAAGTCGTCAACACCGTCGCCCGCGGCCAACTTCAGGAAGACAGCTACTTCTATACGGGAGTGATCCAGGGCGCCAACGGCTATCGCGAAGAGCAGAACCTGATGCCGTACCCGGTCACCATGGAAGTGCTCGAACGTGGCCAGGAACGCTTCAACATTTATTGCACTCCCTGTCACTCGCGCGTAGGCAACGGTTTGGGCGAAATCGTGGAGCGTGGCTACAAACCTGCCGGCAATCTGCACGACCAGGTACGCAGGGCGCAGCCTCTCTCGCACTATTTCTACGTCATGACGCATGGTTACGGCGCCATGCCTGACTACCGGGAGCAGTTGACACCCGAAGATCGCTGGGCAGTCGCGGCCTACATTCGCGCATTGCAGTTAAGCCAGGCGGCGTCCACGCAGGATGTTCCATCGGGCGAGCACGTCCAGAACCTGAAAGATCTCGCCACCCAGGAAGGCCATCCGGATTACGCGCAGCCCTGGTCTTTGCCCGCGACAGCGGTGCAAGCTTATCCGCCGACAAAAGAAGGAACGCCCGCAATGGCTCCCGGCAATCCGGCTGACCCACTCATAAAGATTCCAGCAAGTAAACCGGCTCCCGCGGCCGCGAAGTAAGGATTGAGTTCAATGGCTCACGAAGCACACGGAGCAACACACGCAAAAGCGCTGCCCGCCGATCTGAGCGCACCCTCGTTTGTCGACGGCTGGCGAGCGCGGGCGCTTGTTGTTGCGGCGGTGGCTGCCATTGCCGCCGTGATTCTCGCATTTCTCGGCCAGGCGCAGGATCAGCTCGGCTGGGACCACGTTATGCGCGCATGGGTTCTCGGATTGCTGCTCACCTTCGGCTGGGCAGTCGGCGGTCTCGCGCTCCTCATGGTCCAGTATTGCTCCGGTGGTAAATGGGGTCTCCTGCTGCGCCGTCCACTCGAAGCTGCAACCCGCACTCTGCCTCTCGTTTTCATTTACTGGCTCGTTTCCTTACTCTTCATGAAAAGGCTCTTCCTGTGGGCCCGGTTCACAAATCCGGAGGACACCGCAACTGCCCTGAAGAGCGGCTTGATCAGTGAAATTCAGGCGCACTGCCTCGACTTCAAGCGGCCGATGCTCAACCCAACGACCTATGTCGTGGTCATTCTCCTCTGCTTCGCAATCTGGTGGTTCTATCAGTGGCGTCTGAATTCGTGGGGCTTGCAGCGCGACCTTCAAGGCGCCGACACCACGCCGCGCTGGATCAAAAAGCTCGAAAACGTCAGTGGTCCCGGCATCGTCGTCTACTCGCTCACCATGACCGCTGCAGTCATCTACTGGGTCATGTCGATGGATGTCACCTGGTTCTCCTCGGTGTACGGCCTGCTCTTCCTCGTAGGACAGGGCTACTCGGTACTTGCGCTTTCGATCTTGACGTCGATCAGCCTCTCCAAGGCCGAGCCTTTCAAGACGATCCTGCGCACCACCGAGCAGCACGACCTCGGCAAGTTCACCTTTGCCTTCGTCATGCTGAACATCTACCTTGCCTTCGGCCAGTTCCTCATCATCTGGTCCGGCAACCTGCCCGACGAGATCAATTGGTATCTCGATCGCATCCGCGGTCACTGGGGCATCATCATCACCCTCGACTTCATCTTCCACTGGGTGATTCCGTTCTCCCTGCTGTTGTCACGCGATATCAAGCGCAATAAGAAACGCTTGATCCGTGTCTGCCAGTGGATGATATTCGCCAAGGCTTTCGATCTGTTCTGGCTTATCGAGCCGAACTTCAAGGATGCCGCCCGCAACCTTCACTTCAGTTGGGGAATCCTTGAGTACATCGCCGTCCCGGTCGCCATGGTTTCCGTCTGGGTCGCGTACTACAGCCACAACTTGAAGGCGCGGGCGCTGGTGCAGACCAACGATCCGCACGTCGCAGAGATTCTGGAGCCCGAACATGTCCACGCTTGATCACAACGAACCCGACGACGAAAAGGTACTCGGCTCGCATGGCCCAAGCGAGATTGACGCCTCGGCAGGCTACGAGCAGTCCGACGTCAAGGTCACCGGCATCCTCGTCTTCCTTGTCTCACTCGCGATCCTGGTCTCCGTCTGCGGGGTGGTCACCTATGGCATGGGCAAGCTGATCAATGCGCACATGAACAAGGAAGACGGCCCCAACAACAAGTGGACAAAGACCGCGCAGATCCGAGAACTTGGTAACCTGCCTTCGAATCCTGAGATGCAGAACAAGGTAGCCGAGATCACCAAATCCTTCCCGACACCGCGCGTGCAAACCGATGACGGCAACCAGGACGTGGCCGATCTCCACGCCCGCGAAGACCTGCTCCTCGACAACTACACATGGATCGATCAGTCGCAGAGCAAGGTACGAATTCCCATCGAGCGGGCTATGCAGATCATCGCGCAAAAAGGACTGCCCGTAGCGCCACCCGTGCAACAGGCGCCGCTGCTCGCAGGCGATCAGAAACCAACAATTACGGTGCCGCTGACCAGCGGTTTCGCGCGCACCGGCTACGAGCAGGACTTGGCCGCAGCACAGAAGGCTGAGGAGCAGCAGCGCCAGCAGTGAACCGCAGAGGTTGAGAAGCAGTATGAAAAGCAGCATGAGTGCGAAGAGGATTGGACACCGTGGTCGCATGGCGGCAGCGATGCTCCTGTGCCTCGCCGCACTGACGCCATCCCTGGTGGCGCAGGTATCAAGCTACGGCGACAAGGAGACTGGCCCGTCCAACGACAAGCCCCCCGCAATCCTCAACGGCGTGGGCATCGCGCAACGCCTGAATGAGCAACTCCCGCTCGATCTCACCTTCACTGACGACATGGGTAAACCCGTCCAGCTCGCCAGCTACTTCGGCAAAAAGCCTGCCATCCTCGCGCTCGTCTACTACCAGTGCCCTATGCTGTGCTCCGAAGAACTTAACGGCCTCACCGGCGCGCTGCAAATGGTCGACGAAGTTCCCGGTCGGGATTTCAACGTCATCATCATCAGCATCGATCCCAGCGAGGGAACCAGCCTCGCCGCGGACAAGAAACGTAACTACCTCCGCCGCTACGGACATCCCGAGACCGCTGACGGCTGGCACTTCATGACCGGCACGCAAGCCAACATCGACGCGCTGACCAAGGCAGTCGGCTTCGGCTATGTGAAGATCCCTGGTCCCGACGGAAAGCTCACGCAATTTGCCCATGCAAGCTCCATTCAGCTCGTCACACCGCAAGGCAAGCTGGCCCAGTACTACATGGGAGTTGAGTATTCGCCGAAAGATATTCGCCTTGGGCTCGTCGAAGCCTCGAACAACCACATCGGCTCCCCGGTCGACAACATTCTTACCTACTGCTATCACTACGACCCGCGGACCAATAAGCACTCGCTCATCATTGCACGCGTTGTACAAATGGGTGGCGCCTTGACCGTGGTTCTGCTGGGCGGTTTTATGTGGATCATGTTCCGCCGCGACTATCGGCAGGCCCATGACCAACTTGCTTCAGGAACAAAGGTGAACGGATAACGGAATGCATATCAGTCCAGTTCTCTGGCAATTTCTCGTCAAGTGGTTGACGAACTTCCAGCTCTATCCACCGGAGGCGTCGAAGATCGCGCCTCAGATGGATGCACTGTATTTCTTCATGGTGCTGGTGAGCATGATCGGAATGACGATCGTCATTCTGCTCGTCACCAGCTTCTCGATCATGTACAACAAGAAACGCCATCCCGTCGCGGTGCAGATCGAGGGCTCCACGATGCTCGAAGCTACGTGGACGATTATTCCCCTCGGCCTTTTCCTCATTATGTTTGTCTGGGGCGCGCTCATCTACTTCCGCGTCTACACGCCGCCCGCCAACGCCATGAACATTTACGTCGTTGGCAAACAGTGGATGTGGAAAGTCGAACATCCCGGCGGCCAGCACGAGATCAACGCGCTGCACGTTCCCACCGGACGCGCGGTTCAGCTCACCATCATTTCGCAGGACGTGTTCCACAGCTTCTCCATTCCCGCCTTCCGCGTGAAGCGCGAAGCTATTCCGGGCCGCTACACAACCGTCTGGTTTGAAGCCACAACCCCCGGAACCTATCATCTTTTCTGTACCCAGTATTGCGGCACCGATCACTCGCACATGATCGGCGATGTCGTCGTCATGAGTCCGGACGACTTCAACAAATGGCTAGCCGGCTCTACCAGCGGCGCCTCGCTTGCCCAGAACGGCGAACGCCTTTTTGCCAGCCTTAGCTGCGCAGCCTGCCACAACACCCGTCCCGATGCTCGTGGCCCGAGTCTGGCCAACGTCTACGGAGCCAAACTCACCCTTGCCAACGGTCAATCGACGATCGCGGACGAAGCTTATCTACGCGATGCGATTCTGAATCCCTCGCAACACGTCACCCAAGGCTATGCGCCCATCATGCCTACCTATCAGGGACAAATCAGCGAAGATGGCGTGATCGCGCTGGTCGAATTCATTAAGAACCTCAACTCCGATTACCGCGTTCAGCAGACGACCGCCACTACGACGCTGCTGCCGGAAAGTGAAGGCACGACAACGCCCACCGGACAACAGCCCGCTGGGCAGGGGATGGTGAAGAAATGAGTACCAGCACAATCGTCAGTCTTCCCGATCAGTCGACAGCCCGAATTCCGCGGATGAATTTCATCTCCAAGGAAAAGGGTCTGCTGAGCTGGCTTCTGACAGGCGACCACAAGCGGATTGCGATCCTGTACCTCGTCTCGATCACGTTCTTCTTCTTTATTGGAGGAGCGCTGGCCGGACTCATCCGTCTTGAACTACTTACGCCGCAGTCTGACCTCATGGCCACCGACACCTATAACAAGGTGTTCACCATGCATGGCATCATCATGATCTTCTTCTTCCTGGTGCCATCGGTGCCCGCAACCCTGGGAAATTTTTTCATCCCCATGATGATCGGCGCCAAGGATCTCGCGCTCCCGAAAATCAATCTCCTTAGCTGGTATCTCTACCTGGCCGCTGGCGCTCTTGCCCTCTACGCCATGATGGCCGGCGGAGTCGATACCGGCTGGACATTTACGACCCCGCTTTCAACGCACTACTTGAATACGAACGTCATCACCACCGGTATCGCAATCTTCATTGCCGGATTCAGCTCCATCTTCACAGGCCTCAACTTCATCGTCACCATCCACAAGATGCGCTGCCCCGGTATGACCTGGTTCCGCTTGCCCCTGTTTGTCTGGGCGCACTACGCAGCCAGCATCCTCATGGTGCTCGGCACGCCGGTTCTCGCTATCACCTTGGTTCTCGTGGTTCTCGAGCGCACGGCGGGCATCGGCGTATTTGATCCTACCAAGGGCGGCGATCCGATTCTCTTCCAGCACTTGTTTTGGTTCTACTCGCACCCGGCCGTCTATATCATGATTCTGCCCGGCATGGGCGTGATCTCCGAGACCATCTCTACCTTCAGCCGCAAGCGCGTCTTCGGCTATACCGCCGTCGCGTTCTCTTCGGTCGCCATTGCGGTCTTCGGGTTCTTCGTCTGGGCCCACCACATGTTCATCATGGGCATCTCCAACTATTCCATGCTGGTGTTCTCGCTGCTCACCATGCTCGTCGCGGTGCCCTCGGCCATCAAGATCTTCAACTGGGCCTTCACCCTCTACAAGGGATCCATCACGTTTGAAACGCCGATGCTCTATACCTTCGGCTTCATGGGGCTGTTCACGATCGGCGGCCTCACCGGGGTCTTTCTCGGCACCTCAGGAACGGATATCCATCTCACCGAGACCTACTTCATCGTCGCTCACTTCCACTTCGTCATGGTAGGCGGTATGTTGATGGCCTTCCTCGCCGGCGTCCATTTCTGGTGGCCCAAGATGACCGGCCGCATGTATCCGGAGAAGATCTCGCAGCTCGCCGCCATCGTCACTTTCATCGGGTTCAACTTCACCTTCTTCCCGCAATTCATCCTCGGCACGCTCGGTATGCCGCGGCGCTACGCGACCTATCCGCCAGAGTTCCAGGTGCTGAACGTCTTCTCCACCGCTGGAGCGTCCATCCTTGGCGTCGGATACCTGCTGCCTCTGCTCTACCTCACCTGGTCGCTGCGCTATGGCGAAATCGCCGGCGAGAATCCCTGGCAGGCAACCGGCCTCGAGTGGCAGACGCAGTCGCCGCCCCTCACTGAGAATTTTCCGGCAATCCCGATCATGGACCACGAAGCCTACGACTACGAGTGGCTGGATACTCAAAAAGAGAAAGAGGTGACGAGTGTCGGATAGCCAGGTAGTTGTCCACGGCGCCGCCGAAGGGGCTCAACACGAGCACCTGCCCTACCAACGCCACCATTTTGAAACCTACGCCCAGCAGAGCGACGCCACCAACTTCGCCATGTGGCTCTTCCTGCTCACCGAAGTCATGTTCTTCGGCGGCCTCTTCACTGCCTACCTCATCTATCGCAACTGGTACTACCCTGCCTTCGTCGAGGCCTCCCACCAGCTGCAGATCGGCTGGGGAACCGCCAACACCGCGGTCCTCATTACATCCAGCTTCACAATGGCCATGGGCGTCTGGTCGGCCGAGATGCGCAAGAAGGGCGCGCTCGTCCTCTGCCTGGTGATCACCTTCCTCCTGGGTTTGGTCTTCCTTGGCATCAAGACCATTGAGTACAAGGAAAAGTACGACAAGCACCACATCCCCGGCTTCCACTACAGCTTAAAGACGTTCCTCGACCCGCAGAGCGATCCGGAGGTCTATAAGGAGTATCACGACAAGCCGCTGGCGCTCGACATGGCGCGCCACACCGAGATCTACTTTTTCCTCTACTTCGCCATGACCGGCATGCACGCCCTGCACATGATCATCGGCATCGCCATCCTGGGATTCATGATCTTCAGAGCCCAAGCCGGTGCATACACCACCGGCCACGTCACCTTCGTCGAAAACTTCGGCCTCTACTGGCACTTCGTCGACATCATCTGGATCTATCTGTTCCCGCTGCTTTACCTCATCAGCAGGCATCAATAAGGATAAGGATTAACGCCATGAGTGCACCGCACGACAAAGACTTCGAATCTATCGAGCAACACGAGAACGAACACCACATCGTCAGTCCGAAGATCTACCTGACGATTGTTTGCGTACTTCTGGTGCTGACCGCGACAACTGTTGGTGTTTCTTACATCGATATGGGACTCTTCAACCCCATCGTTGCCCTCGCCATTGCGGCCTTCAAGATGATCCTGGTCGTGCTTTTCTTCATGCACGTGAAGTATTCGACCAAACTCACTCAACTGACAGTAGGCGCCGGTTTGTTCACTTTTCTCATCCTCGTCGGCATGACTCTGTCCGACTACTTCACCCGTGCCTGGGGCCGCTGGTAAAGAAACCAGCTCTCATCCTAAATTCGAAGGCCGCCTGAAGGCGGCCTTTTCGTTGACTCCGAACGCTGCGCTCCTCGCTCTCTTAATTTCCTCACATCTCCGGCCACAGATTCTAAGACAGGAGACTCGCGCGTCAGGATTACCAAGTCAGCGGTCGTGAGCTAGCACTTCGGGTGCGGGTTCTTGAAATCAACCTCGATCGGCAGCCAGTCTGACAGGCGCTTCACATCCACTTCCGCATCGCTGGCCTGGCTCGAAAGGGAAGACCTGGCAAGCGCCACCGTTAGTTTTACCTTTCCCTTCATGCAGTAAGCCCCGAGAAACTTAGACAAATCCTTATTGGCTATATCCATATAGTCTGCGGGGAGGGTTCCCTCCGCCCCATGGATATCAACCGGGGCCATAATCATCTTGTTCTGGCTCGGCCTATCTTTCTCAACCCCCGAAGTATCGAATCGCACCACGAGGCTGGCTCTTGTCTCCAGCGAGTCGTCAGGATTCGCTGTGTACATGACCGCCGGAATGGTGACGCCCGCCGGGTTCGGCTTGGTCGGCTTCGTGTCAAAAGCAATGTGGTAGCGAGCCCCCTTCCACTTTGGAGTAACGGGAGCGTTGGCAGCTTTGGGCCCCATGTCGCAGCCCGCCAAAAGGGCCAATCCTCCAATCGCCAGTATGATGATTTCCTTCCTCACGTGATCCTCCTCGTCCTGATGAAACGACGCAGAAGGATACCACCCCTATGCGTGGCTGCAATGTGACGGCTGTTGAGAAGTGCAAAGCGTCCCGTAGGTCAACATCTTTCGTGATCCGTGCGGTGGGCAAGCCCCGACCGCAAAATCCGCATGTAAATCGCCGATAGATCCCTCATCAGAGGGCACCTTTTCCAGATCTGCGGCCCTGAGGGTCCGATATGCTCGAGCAGTGAAGAGGCATATAGAGGCATACGAAGTCATCATGTCAACTCCATGTGGGACGATCGATCGGGGCATCAAGCTGGGCTGGACTCTGAATTCAGAGCGCGTGGTGGCCAATCGGGAAGAAGAGCGATCTGAAACCCGTTCCGTCCGTGCGGGCCGCAATGCTCCTGACGGTCCAGGCGAGAAGCCTTGTATTATCTCCTCCATGCGGACACTCCTGCTCAGTTTCCTTGTATGCTGCTGCGCTGCCTTGAATGCGCAGCCGAAGTCCCTCTTCTATCTCACTGACAACCCCGACTCCATCCGCTCCTTCTTCGCGCATTCCAGCAAGATTGATCTTCTCGTGCCCACCTGGTACAGCGTGGACGGCAATGGGTTAGTGACTGGGGCACCCGAGCCCGCTGTCCTCAAGGCCGCGCGCCAGGGCGCCTTGCCTGTAATGCCGATCATTGCGCTCTTCGGCAAAGCAAAATTCCACCAGCTTGCGTCAAGCGCTGAGGCACAGGACCGACTCAATGAGGCCATGCTGCGTGAAGCGAAAGACAACGGCTATATCGGATTCCAGTTCGATTTCGAGAACGTCGACTATCTTGATCGCGATGGATTAAGCGGAGTTGTGCAACGTTCTGCCGAGGCGCTTCACAAAGCCAACCTGCAACTGAGCATCGCCACAGTTCCCAATGCGCCTGGATATCCTGCGAAGGGCGGATTCGCCAAGTGGATTTACACGGATTGGCGTGGAGCGTATGACCTTGCAGCCCTCGCCAAGTCTGTTGACTTGATCTGCCTGATGACTTATGACCAGCAAACACGCTGGACAATGCCGGGGCCCGTTGCAGGCTGGCAATGGACTGTTGAGAACCTCGACTATGCATTGCGGTTTGTTCCTCGCGAGAAGCTCTCTCTCGGAATTCCGCTTTATGGCTATCACTGGTACACGGGCGCTCCCTCCGTCGATAAGATCACGGGGGAAGAGAAGCCCGATCTCAGGGCCGATTACATCGGAGCGCCCGACGTGCAGCAACTCGCCACGGCTTATGACGGCAAAGTCCAATGGGACGAGGTTGACCATAGTGCGTTCCTGTACTTTTACCGTGATCAAATGCGGGAGTGGATCTTTTTTACCGACCTTCACACTTTTAAGGACCGTTATCAGCTTGTCTTCGACCGTCATTTACAAGGCTTCTGCTCCTGGGTGCTAGGAACTGAAGATCCTGCTATCTGGTCTCTTCTCCTCGACCGCAAGTCCACACACTGAGTGGCTAGTGGGGATCACCCATTGGCCATTACCGAGTCCAGGGTTCTTCCTGTGTCGTGCATTTTGCGGCGAGACCTTCTCCGTAAGCTCATGCAGGTAAGTAATTTACGCCCAGGCACAGTGGAGAGGGGGTGCTGAGTGGCAAACAGATTTGGTTTGGCCATCAGAACATACCGGTCCGAACGGCCCAGAAGGGTTTCATCTTATCGAATATCTTCGCCGGATTTTGCACCCCAATTCATCGCGTGTTCCGGCCCTGGTCCGCACCGAAGACAATGAAGAGACCGCCCGCGCGGACAATGCGAATGCCACCGAACACCCATCATCCAGATGCTCTTGCCGCGCTCGCCAACAATCCCCGCATCCTCGTCCGTCGCGGTGGTCCGCAGCTGTCCGAGGGCAAATGCATCGTCTACTGGATGCAACGCGCCATGCGTATCCACGAGAACCCCGCGCTCGACGTAGCCATCGATGCGGCCAACTTGCTGGGTCTGTCCGTTGTCATCTTCTTCTCCGTGATCCCCAACTACCCCAACGCCAACCTCCGCCACTACCATTTCCTGCAGCAAGGGCTTCGCGACGTAGAAGAAGAAGCAAAAGAGCGCGGCGTCGGTTTCGTTCTCCGCCGCTACCCCGACAACTCGCTCGAAAAATTTCTCGAAGAAGTCGACGCCGCAATGCTGATCGGCGATGAGAATCCATGCCGCGAACCCGAACGCTGGCGCAAGGTTCTCGCCCGCCGCCTCAAGCTGCCCTATTGGACTGTCGATGCAGACGTCGTCGTCCCCTCAGCCGTTTTCGGCCGCGACTACTTCCTGCTCCAACACATGCGCCCGCATCTCAAAGAAGCGTTGCCCAGATTTCTCTTGGCCACGCACAGCCCCAAACCGCAGCATCCCTGGCACAAAGCGAAATCGCTTGTGGCTTCTTCCCTACGCAACGACATCACGGCCGGATTCAACGACCTCGATCGCACTATCCAGCCGGTCGACACCTTCACCGGCGGAACCCACGCAGCCCTCAAGCACCTTAAGGACTTTGTCAGCAACGGACTGAAAGACTACGTCGACAAGTGCAATCATCCCGAAATGAAAGGCACGAGCCGTCTCTCGCCGTATTTGCACTTCGGCAACATTGGCCCCATCACCATTGCGCTCGCGGTAGAAAATGCCCTCGCCCAACGACACATTTCGCAGGCTGCTCGCGACCGCTTCCTCGATCAGGTGATTGCCTGGCGCGAGCTCTCCGTGCTTTTCGTCAAATACAACGATAACTACGACAACTGGGAATGTGCCGAGCCATGGGCACACAAAACCCTGGTCGAACACGCGGGCGACGCACGCTCCCGCCGGTACACGTTTGAGCAATTGGAACGCGCCGAGACGCACGACGACCTGTGGAATGCCGCGCAGCGCGAGATGATCGAGACCGGCTGGATGCACAACTATATGCGCATGTACTGGGCCAAAATGATCCTCGAGTGGGCGCCTGATCCCGCGCGTGCCTACGAATGGGCCGTCATTCTCAACGACCGCCACGAACTCGACGGTCGCGACCCCAACGGTTACGCGGGCATCGCCTGGGCCATCGTCGGGAAGCACGACCGGCCCTGGTTCAATCGGCCGATCTTCGGGCTGGTGCGGCCCATGTCCGGCGCTTCAACGGCAAAAAAGTTTGACGCGCAAGCCTACATCGAGCAGCACAACGGAAGCGCGGATCTGCCCTTTTAGGTTAAGCCGCCTCGTTTTTCACCGAGAGACGTAACGACGGTCACATCTCTGTCCTACCGGCTGCGACCTAAAATGGGACACAATTTCAATGTCGGAAACTGCATGTTCCGCGCCAGGTAATTCATTGGCTTTTGGTTAACTTCCCTCGGACTATCAGTGTGGGAGGCGGGAATCGGACCCTGTGCGCGTGTGACGCTTTCAGCGAATAAAAGAAACTGCGACCAATCAATCCGGCAGCTCGCAGCCATCGTTTGGGCGTTGACGGCCTTCGTAATGACCGCAACGTTTCAATCTGCGGCTCAGGCCATGAGCACTACCGCATCGACGCAAGCCCATGCGACGACCAATGTCCCTCCCCGAGTAGCGCAGGCTCGTCGATTCCTCGCAAAGAGAGGCTGGCCACGGAATCAATCTGCCAGAATTCCTGATCGGCCATCAAGCGGTGCCCTGAACACACCGCAGCCATCGTCCCTGTCTTCAAACTCCTTCCCTGCTTCGGCGGCAAGTTGGCAACCGCTCGGCCCGTCAGCTGTCATTTCTCCCAACTTCGGTCTTGTTACCGGCCGCATTTCGTCCGTCGCCATCGATCCCTCCGATCCCACCGGCAATCGCGTCTTTCTCGGAACGACAGGAGGCGGCGTTTGGCTATCCCAGAATGCAGGCACGTCCGGCTCCGTTGTCTTCACGCCGCTCACCGATGCTCCTGCAGGGTTCAACGCAGTGCGCTACGCATCCATCAGTGTCGGCGCAATCACTGTCCAGCCCGGTGGCACCGGGGTGGTCCTGGCCGGTACCGGCGACCCAAACGATGCACTCGATTCCTATTATGGCGCAGGCGTTCTGCGTTCGCCGGACGGCGGCAACACGTGGACCGTCATGTCGCACACCGCCGACCAGATGTATTCATTCCAAGGCGAGGGATTCGCAGGATTTGCGTGGAGCACTCTAAATCCACAACTAGTCGTGGCTGCTGTCTCGCAGGCCTACGAAGGCACCCTGGTCGATGCGCAACTCTACGGCGTCAGTTACGCGGGCCTCTACTACTCGACCGATGCCGGGTCATCCTGGACTCTCGCAACCATCAACGACTCTCCGGGCCAGGACGTGCAGGGCCCCCTCGACATGTTTGCCGGCCCCAACGGCAATTCGGCCACATCGGTCGTCTGGAATCCAGTACGCCGGCTCTTCATCGCCGCCGTCCGTTTCCACGGCTACTACCAGTCCAGCGACGGCATCACCTGGACCCGCATGGAGGCCCAGCCCGGCAGCGGCCTCACGGCGCAGATGTGCCCCACCAACTCGGGCGCCATCGGCTCCGTCGCGTGTCCCATCTTCCGCGGCACCCTCGCCGTCAACCCGCTCACCGGAGACACCTTCGCCTGGACCGTAGACCTCAACAACCAGGACCAGGGCCTCTGGCAGGATGCATGCTCAATCTCCAGCGGAACCTGCAACAACCAGACAGTTGCATTTGCGCAGCAATGGAACACCTCGCTGCTTGAAACGAACACCAGCCTGGGAGCTGCCACGATCGCCAACGGCGATTACAATCTCGCGCTTGCTGCCGTCCCAGCGCAGCAGGATACGCTACTGCTCGCGGGCGCCAACGATCTGTGGCGTTGCAGCCTCGCCATGGGTTGCAGCTGGCGCAACACCACCAACGCAACCACATGCATGAGCGCGCAGGTAGCACCCTATCAGCACGCGCTCGCATGGAATCCCGCAAACCCGCAGGAGATATTCATCGGCAATGACAGTGGCCTCTGGCGGTCGACTGACGCAATCAGCCAGACGGGATCGGTCTGCTCGCCGGCCGACGTCTCCCATTTCCAGAATCTCAACGCAGGCCTCGGCTCGCTCGCGGAAGTCGAGAGCATGTCCCAGGTTGGCAACACGCCCTACACCATGATGGCCGGCCTCGGCGCGAACGGCACCGCCGGCGTAAAGAACACAACTGGACCCACGACTGACTGGCCGCAGATACTCAGCGGCGAAGGCGGCCCGGTCGCGATCGCCCCTGTCGATTCGTCAAATTGGTACGTAAACAACAGCGCCGGCGTCTCCATCTACCTCTGCTCGCAGACGGCAAATTGCTCCCCGAGCGACTTCGCCTTGACGCCCGTTGTAAGCGATGCCGACGTGGCAGGCGATGGTTATACGATGACGTCTCCTGCGCCATTCATTCTCGATCAGCTCGACAGTTCACAGTTGCTGGTAGGCACATGCCGCCTCTGGCGCGGGCCGAACGACGGCTCCAGTTGGACGGCTTCGAATGCCATCAGCCCGATACTGGATGGCATCTCCGGTCTGAGCTATTGCAGCGGCGACGCGCTCATTCGCACCATCGCCGCAATGCCGCTTTCCGGTGGAAGTGAAGCGATCTTCGTTGGAATGTACGGCGCCCAGGACGGCGGCGCGATCCTCGCCGGGCATGTGCTCAAGGCCATCTACAATCCTGCCAGCACCTCCTTGCCTGTATGGCAGGACCTCACGCTGAACCCGGTGGTCAACGATCAGGCGAGCTTGAATTACTACGGGCTCGACATATCGAGCATCTTCATCGATCCCCACGACGCGACGGCCAACACGGTCTACATCACGGTTGAAGGCGCAGAAGATTCACTCCACTCGATCCGCACCATTTACAGCACAACCGACGGCGGCGCGCATTGGTCCGAACTCACATCGAACCTGCCGCATTCTCCTGCGAATGCAGTCGTAATCGATCCCCAGGACGCCAACACCGCTTATATAGCCACCGACGAGGGCGTCTACTCGACCCGTCAAGTCGCGACTTGCTCCAATGGTCCGTCGAATTGCTGGTCTGTCTTCGGCACCGGCCTTCCGTTCGCTCCCGTAACGCAATTGAGTGCGGCGCCCGCCGCCACTTCCCCCAACGTTCTGGTGGCCGGAACGTATGGACGCGGCATATGGCAGATTCCGTTGTGGACCTCTGGGACGCAGCTCACATCGGTATCCACACAGCCGACTTCGCTGAGCTTTGCCTCGCAGCCTGTTGGAACCACGAGCAGCGCTCAACCCATCACCTTGACAAATACCGGCGGAATTGCTCTCAACGTTACGTCTATATCCCCAAGCACCAACTTCAGCGAGACCGACAATTGCGGAAACACTGCGATGGATGCGGGCGGAAGTTGCGTAATCCAGGTGAGCTTCACGCCTAGCCAGACAGGAAACGTCGCCGGACAACTGATCATCGATGCGAACGTCTCCGGCGGTCAGATATCGATCCCGCTTGCCGGCGCAGGTACAAGTTCAGGACTGGTGACGGCGTTGCCCGGTTTATTAAGCTTCGGCCAGGTGCAGATCGGAACAACCTCACCGGTCTTACCCGTCACGGTTGAAAACGCAGGCAGCACTGCTGTTGCTGTGACCGGCGTGACGGTAACTCCACCATTTGTCCTGGCCGCCGACGCCTGTAGTCCCTCGCTCGCACCGAACAGTGATTGTGCGATTTCTCTCACCTTTGTCCCCACGCAGGCTGGGGCCGCTACTGGCACAATCTCGCTTGTCGATGCGGCGGGTACACAGACGGTCGCGCTCAGCGGCATGGGCGCAACCGCTGCCACTGACGCGCTCTCGCCAACAACCCTCAGTTTTCCGGCTACTGCCACAGGGCAGCAATCGGCCGCGCAAAATGTCACGCTGACCAACAGCGGCGATCTGTCCCTCACTTCGATCGGTTTCACGGTCAGTGCTGGCTTTCAGCAATCGAGTACCTGCGGAACTCAGCTAACGGGGCATGCCAGCTGCGTCATAAGCATCGTGTTTGCGCCAACCGTGATCGGCAGCATCAGCGGAAACCTCAGCGTTTCTGATGCCATCAAGACGCAAACCATCACACTTTCCGGTACAGGGATCCAGCCACCCGCCATCGGAGTATCTCCAACGCGATTCACATTCCCTGCGCAACTGATCGGCCAAGCCGGTCCGCCTCTCACGCTCGGGATCAGCAACACCGGCGGCGCGCCGATGAACAACATCGGGTTTCAGATCGAGGGTCAGTCTGCATCGAGCTTTTCCTGGAGCGCGAGCACCTGCGGGGCATCGTTGACCAGCGGAAGCAGCTGCAAGGTCCAGGTCTCCTTCGCTCGGCAACTGCGGGTCAGCTCACGGCCGCACTGATCGTAACTTCCTCCACTCTCGGTGTCGTACCGGTCCAGGTGCCGCTCATCGGCATTGGTCAGGCTGCCTCGGGAATCACCGTCACCCCGGCGCAAATGACATTCGCGCAGCCGACACTCAGCCAGGCCAGCGCAGCGCAAACGGCGACCATCACGAATACAAGCAGCGTTGCAGTAAGTGGCATCGCTCTATTGGTCCCACTTCCGTTTAGTCTCGTTCAGAACACATGCAATACGACCCTTGCGGCTGGCGGAAGCTGCTCGACCGGAGTTGCCTTTACACCCACCGCGAACGACGTGGTTACAGGCGCGCTTACCGTCAGCTCTTCGGCGTTCGTCACTGCGGCTACAATTTCCCTGACAGGAATTGGGGGCGCAGCAGGTTCCGTGCAAGTACAGCCGGCGTCTCTCACCTTTCCGACAACGGGCGTCGGCGGTATCAGCGCAACCCAAAACGTGACCCTCACGAACATTGGCGCCATAACGCTTGCTGGAGTTACGCTTTCTACTTCGAGTGGATTTCCGGTTGGGTCGACCACCTGCACGTCATCGCTTGCGGTCGGGGCCAGCTGTACCGCGCTGGTCTCCTTCTCTCCATCAAGCGCAGGTCAGCAGACAGGCATTCTCAGCATCTCGAGTTCAACCCTCGCGGCACCCACGCAGGTGCCTCTCTCAGGCATGGGATTCGATTTTTCCGTTTCGTCAGCAGGTCAATCGAGCCAGACGGTTTCAAGCGGCCAGACCGCCAGCTTCACAATTAACCTCGCGACGATGAGCGGATCGAGCGGAACCTTCACCTTCGCCTGCAATTCACTTCCATCCAACTCCGCCTGCACCTTCAATCCGGCCAGCGAGGCCGTCTCAGCAAGCGCCCCGGGAAGCGCCACCGTACAGGTCGCGACCGGTCTCTCTTCGACTTCCGCTCAGAATGCCGATCGTGTCCCCGGACCATCTCCTTCTCGCGTATTTTTGGTTGCGGTGAGTCTCTTTCTGCTTCCGCTCGCATTCACCCGCAGACGCCGCAATCTGCTACTGAACGCGATCATCTTGCTAAGTTCGTTTGGCATTACAAGCTGCGCTGGGGCAGGTGGTGGCGAAGGCGGCTCGCCGCCACCGGGTTCCACCAACAAAAACACTCCGCCAGGAACGTATTCCGTAGTCGTCACCGCGACAGCCGACGGGCTTTCTCACAAAATCACATTGACCCTGACGGTGGATTAGCCATACCTGCCGACGAGCATGTTTCATGACGATCCCCGAAGGGAGACAAATAATGGAGCGGCTATACTTTAATTTCAGGCACGATGCGCGCGGACCGGGCCGAACCGCCACGTCCAGCGCGCATGCGAGCGCCATCGCAAGGATGTCTCAAGAATGAATGCAAATGTGACCCTTCAGGACGTGAAGCGCGTGACCGAACTGGCCCACCTTGAACTGACTCCGGACGAAATCCGAGGCATGCTGCACGATCTGAACGCGATTCTCGACTACGTCGCGCAGTTGAATGAACTGGACACAAGTTCCGTGGCTCCGCTGGCCCAGGTCAGCGAGTTGGAAGGCGCCGATGGTGAAGGGACGCTTCGTCAAGATGCGGTGCGGCCTTCGCTTGATCGCAATGCAGTGATGAATGAAGCACCGGAGACCGACCAGGTTTTCTTCAAGGTCCCGAAGGTGATTGAGAGATAGATAAAGGAAGGGAACGGCGCCTTGCCCAGCGAAATCAAGACGACTGAAAGCTACGTGGAAAAACCGAAAACCTTCGCTGAATTGCGCGAGGGCATTATTTCTGGGACGCTGAAGGCAAACGATCTCGCATCAGGCTATTACGAGCGCATCGAGCGGGTGAATACCCACCTCAACGTCTACCTCAGCCTTACAAAGGAGCGCGCCCTCGCACAAGCCGCCAAGGTCGATGCAGCCGCAGCCAAAGGCGATCCTCTCGGTCCGCTTGCGGGCATCCCCGTCGGCATCAAGGATGTGCTCGTCATGCGCGGTGCACCCGCGACGGCTGGCTCGAAGATCCTCAAGGGCTATCATCCTCCGTACGACGCTACGGTGGTTGCGAAGCTCGAGTCGGCTGGTGCGGTGCTTCTTGGCAAGCTGAACTGCGATGAGTTTGCAATGGGTTCATCGAACGAGAACTCGGCCTACGGTTCGGTGCGCAATCCAGTCGACACCGACCGCGTCCCCGGCGGCTCCAGCGGTGGATCAGCCGCGGCGGTTGCCGCCAATATGGCTGTAGCGACGCTCGGCACCGATACCGGTGGCTCCATTCGCCAGCCTGCGAGTTTCTGCGGAGTGGTCGGAGTTCTTCCCACCTACGGTCGCGTGTCCCGCTACGGACTCATCGCATTTGCTTCGTCTCTCGATCGCGTCGGTCCCTTCGCGGCCAATGTTCGCGACGCTGCCACTTTGCTCAGCATCATTGCTGGTCATGATCCTTGCGACGCAACCAGTTCTCTGGCCGCGGTTGCTGACTACGCCGCCGAAAGCGACAAAGGTCCCGAAGGCCTGCGCATTGGAGTGCCAGCCGAATACTTCGGCGAAGGCCTCGACCCAGAAGTCCGCGAGCGCATCGAAAACGGCATCGAATCATTGAAGGCCGCTGGATGCACCATCAAGCCGGTCTCGCTCCCGCACACTCGTTACGCCGTTCCGACCTACTATCTTGTCGCCACTGCGGAAGCCAGTGCCAATCTTGCGCGCTTCGACGGTGTGCGCTACGGTTATCGGTCGCCGTCTTCGGCCACGCTGTCTGACATGTACAGCCACTCGCGCGACGAAGGGTTTGGCGCGGAAGTCAAGCGCCGCATTATGCTCGGCACCTACGCGCTCTCGGCCGGCTACTACGATGCCTACTACCTCAAGGCGCAAAAGGTCCGGCGCCTCCTCGCCGACGAATTCCTCCGGACCTTTGCTGAAGTGGACGCCATCGTCACCCCCACCGCGCCCACTCCGGCGTTCCAGTTGGGAGAAAAGACCGGCGACCCCCTCGCCATGTACCTGGCGGATATCTACACAGTGACAGCCAGTCTCGCAGGCATCTGTGGCGTGGCAGTCCCGTGTGGTGCCACAAAGGCCGGGTTGCCCGTTGGTATGCAGGTTCTGAGCGCACATCTCAACGAAGCAACTGCATTTCGTGTAGCGCGCGCAGTAGAGGTTGCACAAAGTTAGGAAGCAGGATTTGTCATGCAAGTGGGTAAGACTTTTACGGTGTTGATTGTAGTTCTTGCATTCTTAGTTGCCCATCCGGCCAAACTCCACGCATCGCCTCGCAAAGTTCACGTGGTCGCTCTCGGCGCAGTCCGGCGCGTCCCGTATTCGAAGAGCGGCGATCCGGCCGGTGCCAAAACTGGCGAAAATGCTCTTAAAATCAGACCTCTTGTCGTGGATGACGTCGTCAAGGAATGGACGACCGGCGAATCGCACGACGTGACCGACCGCAGCTTCGCAGTGCGGCGCGTCCTCCGCATCAATGACGAACTTCCCGGAGAGAAGCCCGCGAACGCCAGTACGCATTGGGTATGGCAACGTGGTCCCTGGCTGCTGATTGACCGAGTTACAGGCCATATTGCTGCGCTCAAACTGCCGGATTACGATCCCGGCGTCAGCCAGGTGATCTGGTTCCGCGACTACGCAGCCTACTGCGGCGTCACGGCCAGCGGAAAGAGCCTCTACGCCGTTGTGGCCCAGCTGACTGTCCGCAAGCCGGTGCTGGCAAAGAAGCTCGACGCATTTGACCCTGCCAACCTAACCGAGCCCGCCTGCGGCACGTCTGAATGGCAACGTGAACCACTACGTGCCACCTTTCATCCGGCCGGCAAGGATGCCGTCAGCTTCGACATTGTGCTCGGATCTGCCGTTCTGGTCGAAGACTCGGAAGACCCAGCCGAAACCGCGCCTTCGGCGAAGACAGATTAGCTGAGTCAAAACTGGCTTCACTGCCTGGGCTTGCGCGTCAGCGCCGGTTGCGCCAAGCTGAAAGAGGATGGACGACTCGTTCGAAACTCTTTTGCAAAAAGCGGAGATCGCGCACGGCCACATGTGCGCGGGCCAGATACTCGGCGTGCGCATGTCTCTCCTCGGGCTTCATAGCCTTGGCATCGAGAATCCTCTCGGTGCCGACCGCAAGCGGCTCGTTGCCTACGTTGAGATTGACCGTTGCGCTACCGATGCCATCGGAATGGTGACCGGCTGCCGCCTGGGTAAGCGCACGCTCAAATTTCGAGACTGGGGGAAGATGGCCGCGACTTTCGTGGATCTAGCCACCGACGTGGCGGTTCGCATTGTCGCGCTCGAGAATTCACGCGATCTTGCAAGCCAAATCCATCCCGAAATCGAAAGCAAGAGCCACCAGCAGATGTTGGCCTACCGCGAACTCAGCGACGATCAATTATTCCGTTTGGAACGCGTTCGAGTACCCGTCCATCCCTCCGAGTTGCCGGGATATAAGGCGGAGCGCGTCGAGTGTGCCCGTTGCGGCGACGGAATCAATTTTGGGCGATTCGAAGAAGTTGCCGGTCAGCGGCTCTGCCTTACTTGTGCGCACCCGGAATTGTGCTACTGGACATCCGTCTGAGACCCATCCCCAGGGTAGGCGCACTTAGAGGCTGAGAGTATTCCCGCAGCGCGCTGTAACCGGGCCTCGCCCCGGAATCGGATCTAAGTGTCCTCTGCGGCTGTGCGCCCAGCGAGTATCGGTCTCCGACTCGGATAGAGATCATCGGCTGCTTGTCAGTCGATTCGTTCCGGTGGACGAGTTGCTCGGTTAAACTCCACAGAACCCAGAGCATAAAAGCCAGGGCAAGTCCGACCGGAATTAGAAATAGGTAATGGAGGGCTGTAAGATGCATGGCGTTCTCTTCCGAGGCCGCTCTCCCAGCACGTGGAGATTGATTCATTCCGCTGCTGAAATCGCCTCGAATACAGAAGGCGCCTAAAGACGTAAGGACGGAGAACTGAAACGATAAAGTGTTCGTAAAGGCCGCCAACGAACGTCAACATTTAGGATTCGCCGCGTACCGCCATTCACCGCCTGCGTCCCGTCCTTGACACGGCTACGGCTGCGCATTTCTTATCTGTATTAGGCCTTCTTTTTGAAGTCGGGTTGGAGTGTGCGCCGAACCCTATGGCGTCCCTTCTCGTTGGCTTTTCAAGGAAGTCCTTGTCGAACAGGAAGCTGAAGGTGAGCTGGGTCACTGGTTTGGCCCTGGCAGAGGCAGTAGAGTACGCTTGCCGGGTCAAACGAAGGATTTCAAGTTCTACAGCCTGTGCCGGAAAGATCCGGAGGCCAGGACGATTCCCGGAGACAAATCTGTTTTGCAGGCTTCTGCCTTGCGGAAGCGCCTGCGCCCCTGGCGTCGGAAGTGTTGGCAGCCGAGGGCAAGTAAAGGATGAGTGTGACGACGAGTTTTGCATTGTTGGCGGTTGCGCCCGCCGGGGGCGGAAGCGGGATTACGATGCTTCCGCTTTTGTTGTTGATCCCTCTCATGTACTTCGTCATGATCCGACCGCAGCAGAAACGCCAGAAACAATGGCAGCAGATGCTCGGCAGCATCAAGACCGGCGACAAGGTGACCACGGCCGGTGGTATTCGCGGAATCATCCTGTCCATCAAGGATGACGCGATCATCATTCGCGTAGCCCCCGACAACCTTAAGATCGAAGTGGCTAAGAGCGCAATTGCGTCTGTTACCACACAGGAAGAACCTGGCTCTTGAGCTTTCCAGCGGTCGCGGAACGCGCGCTACCCATGTCGTCGGTCGATACAGAAGATCCTGTTTAACGAAAAGTCGTAAAATCGACAGCGGTTTGAACTAGAGAATTGGAACAATGAAGAAAAATCTCAAGCAGAAGATTGCCATCATCATCGGAGTGCTGGTCGTATTTCTCTACGGCGCTTTCTTCGGATTCGACGCGCCCAAGATTGGCGGCGGTGAGCCGTTGCTCACCCAGCTTACGCAGCACATCCATCTTGGACTGGACCTTCAGGGCGGAGTTCACCTGATCCTGCAGGTCCAGGTCAAAGAGGCGGTCAATACCGAGACCGATAATACAGTCGCTCGGATTGAACAGGATCTCAAGACGGCGAAGTTGACGTTTTCGCAGGTCACAAAGCCGGATCCGGCCCATCCCGAGATCATTCATATCGAAGGAATCAACCCCAATCAATCCAGTGCTGTACAGTCCCTCATCGACAGCAAGTACTCCAGCGAGTACGACGTCAATAGCGGGAGCGATAACATCGTAACCGTCACGATGAAGCCGAACATCGAGAAGGCTCTCGACGATAAGACTGTTCAGAACACGATTGAAGTGATTCGCGACCGTGTCGATACGCTTGGTGTCAGCGAGCCCGTCATTCAGCAGTATGGCCTCGGCGACAACCAGATTCTTGTCGAGCTGCCCGGCATCTCCGACCTCGACCGCGTCAAGACCCTCATCCAATCTACGGCGCGTCTAGAGATTCACGCCGTGGTCGGCGGGCCTTATCCCGATGAGCAAGCAGCACTGGCCAGTGTAGGCGGCACGCTTCCTCCCGATCAGGAACTAGTCCACGGCTCCGGCTCCATGGCCACCGGCTCAGATGCGGACAGTGTCTATGTCCTGCAGCGGGTTGCGATTGTTGCCGGCACCGATTTCCGATCTGCCGACCCGGGCACCGATTCCAACACCGGACAGAGAACGGTTCACTTTACGCTTACCAACGAAGCGGGCGACAAGTTCTGGGACTACACCAGTGCCAACGTGGGCCATAGCATGGCTGTCGTTCTCGGCGGCCGGGTGAAGGAAGTCGCCAACATTGAGAGTGCAATTCGCGACTCCGGCGAGATCCGTGGCAGCTTCTCGCAAGACGAGGTTGCCGTCCTTTCCAAGATGCTCCGGACCGGCGCGCTGCCGGCCACGCTGAATTATCTCGAAGACCGAACCGTCGGGGCTTCACTCGGTACGGACTCGATCAAACAGGGTGTCACTGCCGCGGTGGTGGGCGTCCTGCTGGTCATGATTTTCATGCTGATCTATTACAAGGGATCGGGCATCAATGCGGACCTCGCATTGTTCCTGAACCTTGTCATCCTGCTCGGTTTCATGGGCTTCTCAGGCGCTACGCTTACCCTGCCGGGCATTGCTGGAGTCATTCTGACCATCGGTATGGGCGTCGACTCCAATGTGCTCATCTTTGAGCGCATCCGCGAAGAAGTGCGCGCGGGCAAGGCGCCTTCCGCGGCTGTCGATCAGGGCTTTGCGCATGCATGGACGACGATCGTCGATACGCATGTGACGACTATCGTCTCAGCTCTGATCCTGATCATCGTCGGCAACGGGCCTGTAAGAGGATTCGCAGTTACCCTGACCTTCGGGTTGCTGGCTAACTTGTTTACGGCGGTCTACGTGTCGAGGGTCATCTTCGATACACACGTGAACAATCTCAAGCCGGGCGAGCTCGTCTCCATTTAAGTCAGGACGGGGAAACGAAGAACGGGGAAGTAAGCATTGCACACCGGAGCCTTGCGGCTCCGCATTGAGGAAGGCAGAGAACCAGTGGAATTCTTTCGTGGCGTTAACGTCGATTGGTTGGGGAAGAAGTGGTATTTCCTGGCCTTTTCACTCATCTTCAGCGTCTCCGGCATTATCTCGATGGCGGCGCACTGGGCGCACCCCGTGGGTGGTGTTCGCAGTCCTGTGCCGCTCGGCGTCGACTTCCGCGGCGGCACCGAAGTCCAAGTGAAGTTTGCGCAGCCTCCGGATATTTCCAAGATTCGTGCCGCTATCGAGGCCGAAGGAGTCCGAGACGCAAAGATCCAGAATTACAACGGTTCGTCGTCCAATGAAGTGCTTATCAGCCTACCTGAACAGAGCAATGAAAGTTCGCTCGATACCGGAAGGCAAATAGTTGTCAACGCGCTTCGCCAACATTATCCAAATCCGTTTGCGGATTCCGATGTGAAGGTGGACGTGGTTGGACCCACGGTTGGCCGCCAGTTGGAAGTGAAGGCGATTGAAGCTACACTCCTATCTCTGGCGGGAATGCTGGTGTACCTGTGGTTTCGCTTCCAGCTTATCTACGGAATTGCGGCGGTGGTCGCATGCTTCCACGACACCCTGATTACCGTGGGAGCTTTTGCTTTGCTTGACTCATTTGGTTTCAAAGGAATGGAAATCAGCCTTACCGTCATTGCGGCCGTTTTGACACTGGTTGGCTATTCCATGAACGACACCATCGTCGTATTCGATCGCATCCGCGAGAATCTTCGGCTGAGCCGGCGCGAGAGTTTGCCGGACGTGGTCAACCGCAGTATTAATCAGACCCTGAGCCGGACCGTACTCACCTCGGGACTGACATTTTTGACAGTGCTTTCGCTGCTTGTCTACGGCGGACCGGTTCTGAGGGGATTTTCCTTCGCCCTGGTGGTCGGAATTTTGATTGGAACCTATTCCTCCATCGCCATAGCCGCGCCGATGCTGGTGGCCTGGCAGCAGTGGCAGGCTGGGCGAGGCAAGGCGGCCATTCTTCCGGCAGCCAAGCGTTCCAGGGTTTAAGACATCAAGATGCACGAGTTTTGTAGCAACCTTTGCATGTAGTGGGCAGTTCTGATATAGGTGAAGCACGCTTTTTGTAAGCGTTTTAGAGCACGGGAACATTTAAAGTTCCCGCGGTGTCTAAATAGAAGTAACCAACACCCCGATTCGAGGCTGGCCATGTTTGAAGACTCCACATTTGAATCAGGCGGAAAGATCAAGAGCAAGAGCGGACGTTGGATGATGTTTACGTTCATCACCAACGGCGCAATTCTGGTTGCCATGATTCTCTACCCGCTCATTTACCCAGAGGCGTTGCCCAAGGCGATGATGCAGACTTTGCTGGTCGCGCCACCACCGCCACCGCCACCACCGCCGCCACCCCCACCGGCTGAGATCATCAAAGTGGTCCATGTGCAGTCTGAGATGATGAACAACCAGCTCATCGCTCCGACCAAGATTCCTAAAGACATCAAGCAGGTCGCCGAGAAAGAAGCGCCGCCGAGCTCATTTGGTGTGGCGGGTGCAGAAGGCCTGGGCGGCAGCGCAGGCGGTGTGATGGGCAGTGTGTTCGGCACGGGTTCAGCACCCAAGGTGCAGGCTGCTCCGCCCAAAAAGGTCAATATTTCCGCTGGCGTCGCCACCGGTATGTTGATCCAGAAAACCACGCCGACGTATCCACCGATTGCTAAAGCAGCGCGCGTTTCAGGTACGGTCGTGATTCAAGCGACAATCTCGAAGCAAGGCACCATCGAAAATCTTCACGTGGTCAGCGGTCCGGCAATGTTGCAGCAAGCCGCCCTAGATGCCGTGAAGACCTGGCGTTACCGGCCTTACCTGCTCAATAACGAGCCCGTCGAGGTGGAGACTACGGTGAACGTGATCTTCACTCTGGGCGGATAGTTTCATCTTCGGCTCTTTCTCGAATTGGGAAAGAGCCTTGTTTTTGACCTGAATGCGAATCCCGAAAGAGCCGCATTCCAAATCGCCAAACCGGGGATGTTGGATCCCAAGGCAACGACACTCCTTCCGGCGCGCACCGGGCTTGACCTCATGGGGATTCAATCATGTGATCGGGCAGTGGGCGGCGGATAAGATTGAAGCTCGTCAGGAGTCAGTTTCCCCGGCTTTGTTTTAATCGATCCGCGCAAACGGATAGTCAAAGAACACAAACTCCTTAGGAGGAACGATTCAAGTGATTCTCGCTCAGCTCGCACATTTCGCTTCGCACACGGTCAACAGTCTGGCTTTCTTTCAGGAAGAGCAGACAGTAAGCTTTAGCCCCCTCGGGCTGTGGCAACACATGGGATGGCCGGCGCGTACTATCGCGATCATCCTGTTCATTGAGTCGATCTGGTCGCTGGCCGTTATGATCGACCGCTACCTCTACTTCTCGGCCGCCCGCAAGCAGTCGCGCGAGTTCGCGCCCAAGGTTGCCGGCGCGTTGAAAGACAGCAAGCTTGAAGAGGCCATCAAGATTGCCGATCGCAACAAGAAGTCTCACCTGGCTGAAGTCGTTACCGCAGGTCTGCAGGAGTTTCGCGCTTCCGGCGGAGCTGCAACCGAGAGCACCATCGAGAGCTCAGGCCGCGCGTTGGAGCGCGCCGAGGCAATCGTCCACGCCAAGCTGAAGAGAGGCCTTGCTGTGTTGGCCACCATCGGCTCCACGGCTCCGTTCGTCGGGCTGCTTGGAACGGTTATCGGTATTCTGAACGCCTTCCAGCAGATTGCCACACAGAAGACCTCCGGTATCGGCGCAGTTGCCGGCGGTATCTCTGAGGCGCTGGTAACCACCGCGTTCGGACTGTTGGTGGCCATCCCCGCTGTTATGGCGTTCAACTACTTCACCGGCCGTGTCGAAGCCTTCGATGTGGAGATGGACAACTCCTCGAGCGAACTCATCGACTACTTCATCAAGCAGAGCAAACGCTAAGCAATCCGGGTGCAGCCCCGAGCGAGAGACTTTCATGTGGGCAGGAAAGCGCAAAAGCTGTCCTGCCCGCGGTTTCAAGCGAAGCGCGGCAGCCTCTTCGAATGGAGCCGGATGATCTCCGGCATATGAATTCAAAAGGCACGGAGCCCAAACATGGGAATTGCGGTTCGTAACGAAGGCACCAAAGTTAACTCCAACATCAACGTGACCCCCATGGTCGACGTGATGCTGGTTTTGCTGATCATCTTCATGGTTATTACCCCCATGCTGCAGAACAAAGTCGCTGTCGACATGGCCAAGGTGGAGAATCCCACGCCAATGCCCGACGCCGACAAGGAAGATGCCATTGTGGTGGCCATAACCCGCGACGGCGGTGTGTTCCTTGGCCAAAACAAGGTCGCTACCTCTGAGCTGGGAGGTCTGGTCCGAGACAAGCTGGCCGATACGCCGGGCAAAGAGATCTTTATTCGCGCCGATGCGCGCGCGCAGTTCCGCGCCGTTGAAGATGCGATTGACGCCGTGCGTACCGCGGGCGTCGATGAAGTGGGCTTGCTCACAAACAAGCGTGAAGGCCCCGGCGGCTTGGGTGGCCAGTAATCACTGACCTGGAACGTTATACATTAACCAATTGCTTTACACGAGGAGTTTGAAGCCATGGCAATGACAGCTGGAGGTAGCAGTGGTGGCGCGATGGGCGACATCAATGTCACCCCGATGATCGACATTCTGCTTGTGCTACTCATCATCTTCATGGTCATCGTGCCGGTTACGCCAAAGGGTCTGGATGCCCTGGTGCCGCAGCCGCCGAAGAACCCCCAACAACAGCAGCCGCAGAATGACCGCACCATCGTCGTGCAGGTGGTCTATCGACCGGGTGCAGCGCCGTCCTACAAAATCAATGAAACTGACGTTGCAAAGACCGATTTGCTCGCGAAACTGACCGAGATCTACGCGAATCGCGCCGAGCGCGTCATGTTCGTGAAAGGCGACGACGACCTGAACTTCGCCTATATCGCCGAAGTGATCGACATCGCTCATGCGGCTAACGTGGATCACATTGGTCTGATGACGCCGAAGATCATGGCCGGACAGTAATAGCCGCACTCTGACTCGATCTCTCCGCACGGGAAAGAAGGGGACTACTGCGATGACCGCGACGAACGGCGACACCAGTGGATTGGCCTCCGGGATTAATGTCGCGCCAATGATCGATGTGCTACTTGTGTTGCTGATCATCTTCATGGTCATTGCTCCTTCAGTTCCGAGAGGAGAGGCTGCGCTGGCTCCGCATTCCTCACTGAAAGGCTCCCCGGGCAACGACGCCGTGGTCCTCGAAGTGATTAAAGGCGCAGACAACGCAATCGAGTTCCGAATCAACCAGCAGCACGTCGCCCAGGGGGAGTTACAGTCGCGTCTCGCTGCCATTTATGCTAACCGCGCGCAACGCGTCTTGTTCGTCAAGGGCGATGACCGGTTGAGCTTTACACAGATCGCTGAAGTCATCGACATTGGTCATGTTGTCGGAGTTGATCAAATCGGATTAATGACACCCAGAGTTGTAGCTGGGCAATAGAATCTTCGACGTTTGAAGGACACAGTTTGCTCAGGGGGAACAGGAGTACAATTTGGCCTGCTTGGTTTCGGAGTCTCCCGCCCGCATCCAGGTGCATGATTTACAAGGTGCGCGATCGCTACGCACGACCTGAAGGAGAAGAATAAGAACATGAATCGACCCGCACGAATTACGGCGCTCACGGTTGCTCTGGCCGGCATGGTGCTTTCCATGGGCGGGTGCAACCGCCTGCAAGCCCGTGATCAATTGAACAAGGGAGTGGAGGCGTACAAATCCGCCCGCTATGAAGAGGCGATCGGTCACTTCCAGAAAGCCACTGAACTGGACCCCAGTCTGCCGATGGCAAAGAGCTACCTGGCCACGGCACTTGCGCAAAATGTTGTTCCCGGTCTCTCTACCCCTGACAATCTGAAGAATGCCCAGCAGGCAATCAGTATTTTCCAGGAAGTTTTGGCCAAGGAGCCGAACGACGTCAACAGCCTCAAGCAAATTGCGGCCATTTATTTCAGTATCAAGAAATTCGACGAAGCGAAAGACTTTCAGAAGAAGGTTCTGGCGGTTGATCCCAAAGATCCTGAAGCTGCCTACACCATCGGCGTGATTGACTGGACGCTGGCCCACGAAAACACGTTGAAGGCGCTTGCAAGCGCCAACATGAATGACGACGGCGAAGGCAATGTAAAAGCACCAAAGAAAGTGCTGCAGCAGATCAAGGAACAGAATGAACCCCTTGTTACGGAAGGGTTGCAGTATTTGAACCAGGCTCTGGCGAATCGTGCTAATTATGACGATGCGATGTCGTATCTGAACCTCACCTATCGCCGCAAAGCGGACGTGGATTATGCCGATCCCGCCGCGGTGAAGGCAGATGTCGCGGCAGCCAAGGAATGGAGTTCCAAAGCCATGGGCACCCGGAAGGCAAATGAAGAGAAGAAGGACAAGGGGCCAGGCGGAATCACCATGGACTCGAGCGGAAACCTCAAGTAGCGGTCGACTCAATCCAAAATCAACACGGCCTTCGCTCAGAGCGGAGGCCGTTTGATTCTAGTGTTGATTGGAACTCGGTCCCAGGGCGGCAAATCAAGCCGAAGCCTTACAGCTTGCGCATGTTTTTGGCCAGCTCAGTCCGAAAGCCAGTCAGGGCTGCTCGACGAATCTTCGCCAATCGCCGGGCCCAGCCTAGCTTCCGGTTCGATCGAGCATGGGTGCATCGGAATCGACTCTATCCTGCGGACTCGCAAGGCTGCGGCGACGCGTTCAATGAGGCTGCGGAGATATGATCCTATTTCGCGCCCTGCTTCAAAATTTGCTCGGCAAAATAGTTCCTTACCTTCGCATCGTCCCGCAGTTTCTCGAAGTAAGCGAGTCTCAGCAGCTGAGCCTGACTCTCGCGCAATCCCTGTCGGATATGCTGTTGTACGCTCGGATTGTTCAATTCGCGTTGTCCGGCCGGTTCCCGTTCCAGCAGTTTGTAGATGGCGTAGCCACTGGCCCGCTGCGTTGGTCCGGCACCGCCATATATCGGCAGCACATCCGTAATCTGTCCGACTTTCAGTTTGTTGATTGCTGCAAATGTCGCCGGATCACGCTGTTGCAGCGCAGATTCAGGAATGAAGCCCATATCTCCGGCGTTTGAATTCGTGTTTGGATCCTCGGAGTAATTCATCGCCAGCGCGCCAAAATCCTCACCTGTTGTCAAACGGTTGCGGACAGTCTGGATTTTCTTACGCGCATCAGCATCGCTCGTGGCCTTGTTGTTCTGGAGATTGCCAGCCTGTTGTGCGGGACCAGCGGTCACAACAATCCAAGCCAGGTGATATTGCGGCTCGATCACGTTGAACTCGGATTTGTGCGAAGCATAGTAGCTGTTGATGTCGGCGTCTGTAATGTTGATCTTGGATTCGATTTCTTTGTTGATCAGCTTGTCAGAAGTCAGCTTACGTCTAATTTGCAGCTTCAGGTCGTCCAGTGTCATGTTCTGCTGCTTCAGTTTCTTGTCGAACTCTTCGGCCGTGTAGGGCGCTTTCAGCTCAGTCAGCTGGGCATTCACATCTTCGTCAGAGGCGGCAAGATTCAACGTCGCGGCCCGCTGATCGAGAATTTCGTTGTCAATCAACTGGCGCAAGAGATTAAGCCGAACGACATCGGCCTGTTCCGGATTGGGATCCTGCGGTGCATCTCCCTGCGTGGCCTTGTAATTGCTGTAGGCTTTGTCCAGGTCCGAGCGAGAAATGTCCTTGCCGTTGACGGTCGCCATTACGTCAGGCGAGGGAGCATGCTTGCAAGCTGCGAGTGCAACCAGCAAAAGCGTGCTTGAAAGGACCATGGTAAAGGGCTTGCGACGCTTGAAAGAAAAAGCTTGGACTTGCAACCTGTATCTCCTCGGGAGCCGGCCCTCCCCCCATCGACCAAGACCTGTCGATCGGGACCCGGACCGTGGCCCCGGTACTACAGGATATATCCCAAGACCGAGCTACCGGAACGAAAGACTCACCTGCGGGATTTCTGCTCGCACGCCAGTTCCTGACGGGGCGACTGACGGCGACAGATTTCCCTAGTTGTTTACTGACCTTTGCCAGCAGACTGTTCGGCCGCTGCGGGCGGCGGAGGTTCAATTCCGTCTGCGCGCAGGGCGCGGTCGATCACGAGCCAAACTTGCTCCGCAGGAAGAGCGCCATTGATGCGCTCGCCATCGATGAAGAGGGCCGGCGTTCCATCCACACCCAACGCTTCCGCTTCCTTTGCCGATGCGCGCACCTGCGTCTCATCCTGCTTCGCGAGACAGGCGTCGAGTTTGGATGCATCCAGTTTTGCGAGGGCGGCCTCATCGCGGGCAATGCGATCGAGCGCGGCGAAGCTCTTTGCCAGGTTGCGGTCTTCGCTATTAACTTCCTGACCGTGCGCGTGCACGTAATCCACAAAATTCCAGTAAACTTGACCACTCTGTGAGGCGAGACAGTTTGCGTCTATCGCAGCGTGCATTGCCCACGGGTGCATATCGGTAAGCGGGTCATCCTTATACACAAACCGCACCTTATCCTTGTACCGATCCATCGTGGACGGGAAAAGGGACGAATGCATGCGTGCGCAGTACGGGCATTCCAGATCGTCAAAGCTGATTACCGTTACCTTGGCATCCGGATTACCGCGAATCGGTCGTCCCGCGATGTTGATGTTGAACACGGGGTCCTTGGCAAGATCGAATGTTTCCAGCCGCGCCAATTTTGTGTTGTCGGTGGAGATCAGAAAGTCGATCACCTTCTTGGTCGAACCGTTCGACAAGGTGATTGGCAAAGTGTTGTAGCCCGAGATCTGGCTGGATGTACGCTGGCCCAGGGCAACGGATACCTCGGGTGGGATGCTGAACTGCGAACGCACCATCACTTCGATGCGGCGGTTCAATGCGGCATCCTGGATTCCGGATCCGGCAGGCTGGGCTTTGCAACCGATGGCCAGGCCCAGCGCAAGCAGGCCAGCGAAAAGATGTATGCGCAACAATTGATTTTCCTCTCATGCAAGGATATCCCAGCCAAGCCCTTGCCGAGCGCAGCAATGGATCACTGCCAAGTTACTGATTAATGGACGTCAAGACCGACGAAAGGCAATCAGCCGGCCACTCGCAACAACGTGATGCCCGGCTTCGTCGGGCGGGAGGCAGACATCAGTAGGGGGGCGGCAAGGTTGGGTCGTGAAAAACCGATTTTGACCGACTGATATCGCCAGCTGAACCGAAGTTAGCCAGAGTAAAGCTGTACAGGTATTGAGTTTCGTCGCGAATCGTTCCGAGGGAGAACCGGCGATACCCCACCGTCAGGCCACAGCAATTCCAATTGTAAACGGCCTGGATGCCGGCATATTGCAACGCGCCGTTGACAAGATCGTATCCTCCATTGGCGGCAAGGTTAAATCCCCCGCCATTGGATTTTCCGACTTCGATGAATGGCTGCAATTGTTGACTCTGAAGGAGGGAGGCGGCCGTTCCATTCTCGTCGATTGCGTTGAGAAGAGAATGGCCGAGCCCCACGGTTGTTGATCCCCAACTGTAGCCGGCGAAGACGTTATCGGCGTTGAGCCGCCCAGTCTTCGGGTCATAGTCCATGTCCCATTCGATGCGCAGATTCTTCAGGGCTTCAAAGCGCATTCGCGACACCAGCGGGGAGAGATTTCGCGGGTCGGTCAGGAACGTGATTCCGGTCAAATCAAGTGTTGTGTCGAAGACATTTCTGCGGCCCGGGATGAGCGCTCCGCCGAATGTCGGATTCAGAAAGTACTTCTGGGTAATCTCCCAGCTTGCCCATTCACGCGGCGGCGACGAACATGTTGTCGCTGTTTCAGCGTCCCCGACCGTGCACGGCTGAGCATTCATCGACCTTACATAAAAACGTTGCGTCAAGGCGTAGCTCACCTCGTTAGTGTCGGTGGCGATGTCTGTAGGGTCAAACAGCGGGACATTGCGTGCCTTCACGCCGATTCCTCCCACAAAGCTGTAAATGATCTCCGGCTCGATCACGTGGCGGACTTCGTGGTTGCCGATTGTGAAGTCGCGCTCCAAGGCCGGCGGTCTCACATCGACTGACGCTTCGAAGTCGCTACGGCTGAGGGCGTCATGGCTCACCGTAGGTGTGCCGTCATTCGTGCCTACGAGGTCTGGATTCTGACTTCCTGTATAGAAGGTTTCGCGGAGCGCGACTTCGGGAACCACGCTCCAGCCGCCGCCCACCAGTGGCAGGGACAGGTGAGGATAAAGATCGAACCTGCCCAAGTTGCGAATGTGAAAGCCGTACTCAGAGCGTCCCAGGTAGCTGAGCGACGAACCCATTCGCCAATAGAACGGGGATGTGTGGAGTGGTTCGTTCAGCACGTCGAAGCGCAGGCTGGGCAGGTGCAGGATGCGCACTTCGTCGCCTTCAATGGAACTGGCGAAGTTCTGCAGCCTTTCCAGGTAGGCCGAAGGCACAAGCCCGTCGTGTGCATGTGTCAGCGACACGGTGCTGTGGACCTCAGAATTCACGGCCTGCAGGTAGTTTTCGTTGAACGCCAGTTTGTAGACGTAGCTGGAAAGATATTCAACATTGGCCGCGGCGCGGGTCTCATCGCTCAGATCGTAACGTCCGGCAGCGAGGATGTCGGTACCGCCCTGGTTGACGAGAATGGTTTGGCCCGCCTGCGGCCCCGAAGTCTGCAACTGTTCGAAGCCGCGATCGATGAGCGCGTTCCACAGCACAGTGAAGTGGTCGAGGCCGGGACCCTTGTAGCGGAAATCGCCCTTCGGGGCCCAGCCGCGTTTGCTGTAGTATTCCGTGCCTACTTCCATGTCCATGCTGCGGTTCAGAACCAGGTAAACCTGCTCGCCGAGGACCAATCCACGGGTTGAAGAGTTCTCGAACACCGGGATCAGCAACCCGCTTTCGCGCCCCGTATCCTCGACCGGGTGGCGCAGATAAGGCAGATACAACATGGGAATTCCAAGGAATTTGAAGAGTGCGTTGCTGGTTGTCGCCTTATCGTTCGCGACACTGATGGAATGCGCAATCAACTGCCAGTCTGGCTTGGGCAGACGGCAGTTCGTCATTGAGCCATCGACAATCTTGTAGCTTCCTTCTCCGGTTTGCAAAAGGACGCGGCCCGAGAACAGAAACGGGTTCGCGGTGGAATAGATCATCGCGCGCCCCGCCCTCCTCACTCCGAGCGAGCCGTTGGCGTCGAAGAAGCGAGCGGTGTGCATGTCGAGGCGCATGTCGCCGTGCGAGGCGTTAATGATTACATCGCTCGGGCCACCGGTCACCTGCAGGTGCCCCTCTGCTTCGAGTTCGTAGGTGTCCTGGTGATAGACCACGTTATCGGCTCGAATGATGTAGTCGCGATAGTGAGCCACTACTCCGCCGGTGCCGGTCCATGTATTGGCCACCCAGGTCTGGCGATCGGCTTGCAGTTGAACAGGCACGCCACTTGCGGGAACGGGTTCAGGTTTGGCGATGGGAATGGCTTCCTGTCCCGGGTCGTCGGGAAGTTGGGGCGCAGCTGATTGCTGACCGCCGCTCGCAACCGCGGCCTGACTTTGCGCAGGGGGTAACGCATTGGTCAACATCTGCGCGGCAAGTTGCAGGTGACAGAGGGTCATCACCGTGATAAACCAAAAATTACGAGGATGCATCCGAGGTCCAAGGCCAGCATAGCAAATGCGATCACTGGTTATTCGTTTTGGGTGGCTTCTCTTATCTTGGACGTTATAAAAACAGCAACCACGCGATTCCGTTCGCGGTATATGCGGAATGCAATGATTCAACAGGGCCGGTGCGCTGGCCCAAGGGAAGATATCGAAGGGAATTTAAAGTTTTGAGCACACTCGCCAGCTCGCCTACCCCACTCCCCTCGTGGAAGCAGGAAGTGAATCGTCGCCTTGCAGAGCACAAGCACCGCAAGGGTATTTCAGTTGTGGAGCAGGACGCACTAGACGACGGTCAGGCATCGGCGAATAACAAGGCCGCCGCCGCGGCAGCACGGGTTGCCGCCCGGTACGCCAATGCACCCAGCTTTAGCGAAATGCAAGCCGTAGAAGCACGCAACGCCCTGCGTGCCGCTGAAGCAGCCACGCGCGCCGCGCTCGAGGCGCAGGCCGCCGCGCAGGCGGTTCTCGATCACATCCAGCACAATGGCAACCAAGCCGCGGAGCATGAATTCGCAGCGCATGATGTCGAAACAGAGATGCGGGACTGGACGCCGCAGAACGCTGTGACGGCGGCTCAGAACGACGCGGCAACTGCCGGCGGTCTGGAGATTCGTTGGGAACCGGATATGCCTGTGCGCCCGGTGCATCAAGAGACTCGTTCGACGATCAATTACCCATGGGACGCGCCTGCCGAGCCCCTGGATACGTATTACGATGGGGCGGTTTATGAGGCCGTCGAGGCTGCGCAGCCGATTCCCGCAAACCTCATCGAGTTTCCGCGCGAGATTGTCGCCACGCGTCGAATGCGGCCGCGCATCACGGAAGCGCTTCCAGACTCGTCTGAACCGCAACAGCTCAGCATCTTTGAAGTAGATCCGAACGCCGTTTCGATTGAGCCGATGTCTTCGAGGGCTGCCGCGGCGGCAGAACCGACGTGGATTGGATCGAGTTGGCAGGAGATTGAGCTCGACGAGCAGCCGCGGCCTCTCCCCGACTACTATGCGATACAGCCGGACGCTCCCAAGCTTTACCAGGCGCCCTTCGGACGGCGGATGATGGCGACGATGGTAGATGCGGCGCTGATCCTGAGCGTGGTCTGGGGAACGGCCTATCTTGTTGCTTCGCGGTTCGACCACTTGCCGGGTATTCGAGTCTCGGAGGTATGCGGCGCGATCGTGACACTGGGATTTGCCGCGCTGTACGAATGGTTCTTCCTCACATTTGCCAAGGTGACGCCGGGGATGCGGTATGCCCAACTTTCGCTCTGCACCTTCGACGAGCAGGCTCCCTCGGCTGCGCAGGTGAAGGGGCGGATGAAGGCGATGCTGATCTCCGTTCTTCCCGTGGGACTGGGCATGGTCTGGTCGATCTTTGATGAGGACCAGATGAGCTGGCACGATCGGCTCTCGAAGACGTACCTTCGGCTGAGCTAGTCAGAAACAGACCGACGGGTTAGATTTAGAGCCTCGCGTATTCTCTTGTGCGTGAATAAAAAATCCCGGTTCCTGAAAACAAGTTTCTTGCTTTCAGCGATTTACGCATAGGTTCTCACTGTAAAAATCTCCAACCAAAGGACTTAGCCGCAGATATTTGTCAGGAAATGGCTTAGAAGCCCTTCCGGATAGAATGGGTGGAAAAGCTGCGGCGATAAAGCTGCAAACTCTGTGTGGAAAACTGCAAATTTCGATGGGGGGGTGGGGGTGGTTTGAACCGCATTGTGAAAAGCGCATTTCGATTGAGCCCCGCACGGATAGTTCGCCCTCCGATGATGTTTCCATTGTGCGCGCAGGACCGGAAATTATATGCAAAGCGGGACGAAGATAAATCTTGTTCTGCTGGATTGAGTTAGGCCGGATGGGGGGCGGAGAGAAGTTGACCGGTGTTGGGGAGCACCCTCGGTTGAGACAGTTTGTATTTTGACAGTTCGCCGTCGGTTGAAGATTAGTATTCGTTTTGTTTGTTTTGCGTAAGACCGGACCGCGGTCGGTGAAGGGGAGACGGGCTCTGATCTCCACCCCAAGGGGTGGAGACCAACCTGTCAAGGCTGGGGCCCCGGCGATAGGTCGCCGGGGCGGAAAGAATAGCTAACTGGAGACTCATCGATCTGATGAGCAGGGGGCTGCCTGGAACCGGCTCCCCGTTTGCTTTGCCCCCCGGCGAGCTGGCGGCGAATCTGAGCCCAACGGTCCTTAAACGCCGAGCGAGCCCAGATAGTCTTGCACCTCGGTCTGACCAAAGTAGGCTGCCGCGCTCTCGGCGGTCGATTGGTAGAGGTCGTCTTTGAGGTATCGATCCGCACCGCGTTCGACCAGGAGCTTGACCATAGCCAGATGCCCGTTCTGGGCCGCCATGTGTAGAGCTGTGATTCCCTGGCCGTGTGTTGGCCCACCAAATGTGGCTTTCTGGTTGATATTGGCGCCGTGATCCAACAGCCATGCGACGGTTTCAGGATGGTTGCACACCGCAGCCCAGATGAGAGGCGTGCCTCGATACGGATCGGCGTTTATACGCGCACCCGCTTTGACGAGCCGTTCCAGCACCGCCAAGCGGCCGCTTTTGCATGCCCACACGAGTGCTTCGTCGAGAACCTCCTGCGGATCTGTCGAAGGTTGCCAGTCAGGAAAGCCACTATGCGGACGGTAAAAGCCTCGAGCGGCGCAGGCCTGGGGAGCAAGTGTGCCATCGGGATTGAAGCAAGCATTCACCAATTGCGGGATGCCGAGCCCGGCAGCAACGCGGAGATTGCCCGGAGCCACCGAATAGCGACCCAACAACTCGGCTACCTCGCGATGCCCCCAAAACAGCGCGGCGACTAGCGGAGTGCCACCAGCGCCGTGCGCTTCCGCATCCAGGGCCGCACCTTTCTCGATCAGCAAGGCCGCAATCTCCGGCTTGTTGGCATAGGCGGCCTGGTGAAGCGGTGTCCATCCGCGATCGTTGCCCTCGTTGACGTCGGAGCCTGCCGCGAGCAGCGCCTCTATCGAGGACATGTGTCCTTTCGATTCTGCTCTGCCGGCGAGACTGACAGCCAGACTCAGCAGAGTATTGCCATTTGTCCCGCGTTCGCTTGCGAGGCGGGGATTCGCGCGAAGCAAAGCTTCGAAGCTGGCAGTATCCGCCGCCTGCAAAGCAGCGAACGCCGCCATGAATGGCTCCGTGGTTGCTGTGACGGGGTTCGAGGCAAGTAGGTTCACGCGAGTTGTCAAGTCGTTCCAGCTCTCGAAGCCGTGCTCCCTTGCGTAGACCAACCGGCCGTCTTCCTCTCTGAATGGAGCTTGCCGAATCTCCTCGTCGGTCCAATTGGAAAAACGCGGATGCCATTCTCGAATTTGTTCAAGTGCTGCGGGACCGGCTGAATCGCGAGTTCGCATCAGACCATGAACGCGGTCTGTCAGCCATGCGACATCGGCTACGAATAGTCGTGTGTGGCGGGAATCGGAAGACGGCTCCGCATAGGCCTTGAGCCTGGGCCAACTGGAGAAGCCTTGCTCACGAGCGAGGACGAACTGCGCATCGTGCAGAGACACCAGTTGACCTATGGAGTCGTCATCTGACGCTGTCCAGCGGGCATGGTGGCGGCGCAGTCGAGTGAGCGCGTCGGGGTTTCCAAATCGGATCGCCCGCAAGAGCTCGCGGGCCTGCTTCTTCTGTTGTTCGAGATTCAAGAACTCCTCCTTCGTATGCCTGGTCCGCATGACAGGCGAAAGAGGGTCAACACAGGGTGATTGCCTCTAAAGAGCAGGTGGGCGCGGCCCTTCTCGCGGACGGAACGCGTCCTGCACGCGTCTGGATCCGAGTTTACCAAAGTCGCGACTCTTGATCATTGATTTTTGGCCCTGGAGATCTTTGCGTCCCGAGCGGATGATGGGCGACTCGTTCCTCTCTCATTTCTTTGAGAGCAAGAAGGCTCCGATGAAGAGGGAATTTGATTAATGGAGTCTATCGCTCCAGTTTGCACGGGTGCATTTTCTCCAGGCTGTTTCTCGTCTATATAATCAAAGACGAATTCAATGTAATCAATTCTGTCGGTCGTGCGCGCGAGCATGCTCTGTTTGCTCGATATGCCGCACTTCCTATTGATTTCAGGCGTAAGACAGATGATTTCAAAAAAGCTGAGCCGGTGAAATCTTCTTCGTTTTCGATTTTCGGGTTCACCTCGTGTTTTGCGCTAGCCGCATTCTTCAGTCCCAGCTTCAGTCGCGCGCAAACCGACAGCGGCGTACCTGTCTTTCGGAACACTGATCCGTCTGTGGCGTACGTGGGGTCAAAAAGCTGCATCGTTCCCGGCTGTCATGAAAACATCGGTCGCAGTTATTTCCCTACAGCTCACGGGCAATCGATGGCGCCGGCCAACTCTCCCAAGGAACTAGGGCGCGCACCCAAACCAGTTACGGTCTACAACTCGAAAAGCAATCGTTATTACGATGTCTACCAGGACGGTGTGAATCTGTTTCAGGCCGTTTACGAACTGGACAAAAAGGGCCGCAAAACGTATTACGTCGCGCACAAACTGGACTATGTTTCGGGCGGCGAAAACACGGGCTACAGCTATATTTTCAGAGTCGGGGCAGGCTTGTACCAGGCGCCACTCTCCTATTATGTGAATCCCGGGCGATGGGAACTGTCGCCGGGCTATTCGGCCGATGACCCAGGGTTCACGCGGGTGCTTACGACCTCTTGCCTGGTTTGCCACAACGGCCAGCCGGACCCGAATCCGAAACTGGAGGGGGTCTACAAGGATCCGCCATTTCGCTTTGGCGAGTTGGGGATCAGTTGCGAGGCATGTCACGGGCCGGGCGCTCTACACGTAAAGGAGATGCAGGCGAATCCGGGGCGCGCGCTCAAAACCGGTGACGTAGATACATCCATCGTGAATCCAGCCAAGCTGTCGCCTCGGCTGGAAAACGATCTATGTCAGGACTGCCACCAGGCGGGAGACGCGGTCATCCTCAATCGCGGTAAGGATTTTGTCGACTACCGTCCGGGTCAGCCGTTAAGCGATACGGAGAATATCGTCAAGCGCCCGCTGACGGAGAGCGAGCGTGCAGAGGCCAATCGCCTGGAGACACAACCTCCCGTACGCGGCAGCCTGGAAGAGCCGCTTTGGTGGAAGAATTCCACGATGGAGTTGAGCAAGTGCTACCAGGCTAGCCATGGCAGATTGGGATGCGGCACCTGTCACTCTATCCATCACACCAGCAAGCCTGAAGAGAAAACCGCTGCTTACCGCGCCGCTTGTCTCAGTTGCCATACCGGTGACAGTTGCAAGCTGAAGGCGAATGACGAAGCCCGTGTGCGTACCGGGGATTCTTGCGTCGAGTGCCACATGGAGAAGCGGCCAATTGCAGGAATCGCACATAACCACGACACCAAGCATCGGATCGTGCGATATCCCGGCCAGCCTTTACCTGAGATTGCGTTTGAAGCGCCAAAGCCCGACTTGCCTGGCTTGTTATGGCTCAATCGCCCGTCACCCGACGCTGAGTTTCCCAGCGAATCTCAGCTTGAGGCCTATTGGACAGTCGCGAGGAAGGACCCGAGCCTTTGGCCTTATTGGCAAAAAAGGCTAAATGAAGTAAGCAAAACCACGCCCGATGATCCAATGGTGCTGAACTATCTCGGAGCGATCGCGCTTGTAGAGAAGAAAAATAATGTGAAGGCGGCCGACTATTTCTCTCGCGCACTCAAGCTCGGTTCAGAAGATCCCGCCACCTTCCTCAACCTGGCTACGGCCCTGCATAATATGGGGCGATACCCGGAAGCCGAGTCGGTACTTGAGCGCGGAATTGCCGCCTATCCCAACTCTGGACAGTTGGTAGCCCGGCTGGCGATCGATTATTCCATCGACGGACAGGGCTGGCGAGCGCATTCCATCCTCAAGCAATACCGCAAGCTCTTCCCTGAGGACGCCGCTGTGCGCGACGCACTCAAGCAGATCGACGGAGCGGACAACAACTCGGAAGCGCCCGGAATCAGCCGCGGCACATCTGTCTCGTTACCCAAGTAAACCATGTGAGTGATTTCGCCCTCGGCTGGAGTTTCTTGGGATGTTGCTGACCACCTTGTGCTGCAGAAACTACGATGCCAAGGCGCGAATGGCGCTTACGCCGGCGCCGAGGAGCGCGGTGGCATCGTCGTTGGGCAGAATCTCGAGTGAGTAACTGAGGAGCGGGCTCATCTTGACCATGGTTTCAAGATGCCGGCGGAGCATCGGGATGTCGAGAAAGCCGACGTTATGACCGGTGAAGTAGAAGCGACCAGGGCCGGCGAGATGAATGAACGACGCGGTTGCAGCCGCAAGTGCGCTGTGCCAGAGGTCTACAAATTCGCGGCAGCGGATATCGCCCTTCTTGGCCTGCGCGAAAACTTCTTCCGGTTCGAGATCGAGGAAGCGCATGCGCATGGCGCGATAGCCCATGATGCCTTCGAGATGACCGACGCCGCCGCATCCACAGAAGCGTTCCTTGGGGTCGAGGGTGACAGTAATGTGCCCACCTTCCCACACACCTTCAACATAGGGCCAGCGGCCGTATCCGATGCCATTGCCTATGGTCCAGACGCGAGTGAGCTTATTGAGTTGACCACGGGTCGCGGCAACGCCTGCAGCGATGGCATCGGCATCGTTGGCAATGTGTACGGGCGCATTGATGCCCTTGGCGACGAGGACGCGGGTGAGTTCTTCGGCAAGGCGCATGCCTTTGATCTGGGTGAGGTTCGGCGAGTCTTCGACGACGCCGTGACGAGTGATGCCGGGGACGGCTACTCCGATGGCATCGACGTCGCCTTTGCCGATCACGGAGACGATTTCGCCGGCGAGGATTTCAACAAACTCGCCGACGGGGAGACCGTTGAGCGCGTCGACTTCGTCTGTGTTCTGCGGATAGCGCACGGTTTCTCCCGCGAGGCGCATATCTTCGAGCCTGCCGGCAACAATGTGTTCAGTTACGACAACGCCGATTGCGGTAGTCATTTTGCCCTCCGTGGGGACTTAAGCGGCACAGCGGAAGCCGTGCCCTTTCGAACGCAAAAGTTGAAAAGCGGATCCTTCGCTCCGCTTACCCCACAGTCGGCACATCGACTGTGGGGGCCCCAAGCTGCTGCGCTCAGGATGACACTGCTAAAACGGGAACGCTTGTGGCACGACTGGACAGCTTGGTGAAAAAGTCCATATGGGTCGAACGAGTATTCCTCAGGGGCTAAAGCCCCGTTCATTGTGCGAGGGTTAATGAACGGGCTGAAGCCCGTACCCTTCAAAGCCGAACCATCATTGAACAAGCTGTGAGGCCCTGCTCTTTCGAGACGTGCCGTCTGTCCGATATTGCGCGGATGTCCGAGCGAATTGTCGCGACCATTTGTCATGTCGACTATTCCACCTGATAGCGGTGCAGGCGGCCGAGCCCATTGAAGGCCGCGGCCTTGTAGCACTCGGCGAGAGTTGGGTAGTTGAAAACAGTGTCGACGAAGTAGTCGACGGTGCCGCCGAAAATCATGACGGCCTGGCCGATGTGGACAAGTTCGCTTGCACCTTCGCCGATGATGTGAACGCCGAGAACTTTGCGGGTGTCGCGGTGGAAGATGAGCTTGAGGCGTCCAGTGGTGTCGCCGCGAATCTGGCCGCGCGCTGTTTCGCGGTAGAACGCCATGCCAACTTCATAGGGCACGTCCTCGTCGGTGAGCTGCTCCTCCGTTTTGCCGATGAAGCTGATTTCGGGAATGGTGTAGATGCCGTAGGGGTAGAAGCTGGGATTCGAGGAGGTCGCATTATCGTTGAAGGCGCGCGCGGCGGCGATGCGGCCCTGCTCCATGGAGACGGAGGCAAGAGACGGGAATCCGACGACATCGCCGACGGCGTAGATGTGCTCGACCTTGGTCTGATAGTGCTCATCTACGGGAATGCGGCCGCGATTGTCTGCCTCGATGCCAGCGGCCGCGAGATTGAGATCGTCGATAGCGCCCTGGCGGCCAACGGCGTAGAGGAGCGCGTCGCCGGAGACTTTCTTCTTACTCTGCAGATTGGCGACGACGGTGCCATCGGCTAGCTCTTCGACACTCTCGACTTCTTCGCCAAGGCGCATGGTGACGCGGCTGTCGCGGAGGTGATAGCTGAGGGACTCGATAATTTCCTGATCGGCAAATTCGAGAAGCTTGGCGCGTTTTTCAATCAAGGTGACACGCACGCCAAGTGTCGAGAACATGCAGGTGTACTCGACGCCGATGACGCCGCCGCCCACGACGATGAGGGATTTCGGGAGCGAAGGAAGATCGAGGACCTGGTCGCTATTGATGATGGTGCGTCCGTTGATGGGGACTTTGGGTGATCCAGCCGGCTTGGTACCCACAGCAATAATGATGCGTTCGGCTTCGATGGTGGTGTCGCCGTTCAGGCCCTCGACGCGGACCTGGTGTGGATCGACGAAGTGGGCAATGCCGTGAATGATGTCGATGCCGTTGCGCGAGAGTTGGGCCTCGGTTACATCCACTTCAGTCTTGATGACGGCTTGTACGCGGAAGGCCAGGTCAGCCATCGTGATTTTTTCTTTGACCCGGTAGTTCATGCCGTAGACCGATCGGTAGTTGTACCCGGAGAGATGCAGGACGGCCTCGCGCATGGTTTTGGAGGGAATGGTGCCAGTGTTGACGCACACGCCACCGACGACTGAACGCGCCTCCACCACAGCGACGCGTTTTTTCATCTTTGAGGCGGCTACGGCTGCACGTTGCCCCGAAGGTCCGGAACCGATGATGACAAGGTCGTATTTGGCGGCACTCATGCGCGTGTCTCCATCGTGCTAACAGGGGGTCGAAACGTTGTGCTCAGCTCAGCGACAGCTTGAGGCATTCCAGGCACAGGATACGCCCTCCGTTCACCTGGTCCGGAGCGAATTGAGGTCGAAACGGGGAACCTCACTCCGATAGTGATTGTCTCAACCAGCAGGATGTTTCATCAATCCAGACAGGGTCCTGCCCCAAGATATTGTTGGTTTTGTAAAATGCCCATGGTCCTGGGTCATGCTTGCCGAGAATACCAGAGGCGCATTGTCCCGCGGTGCGACGGGTGTCTGATACGGGCGGAAGAGCGCAGGCAAAAAGAGGCCCCAGCGATGAGCACAGATTCACTGGGGCCAGGTGGCTACACCAGGAAAGGTTCATGCGTGTGCTGTCCGAGCTTCGTTGAGAAAGACGGATCGCGGTTTGCGGTTCATGGCTTCTGAGGGGTCACCGGCAGCTTCGAATTGGAACTGGCGGATCATTCCGTCGAGTTCATTTGCCAGGGAAGCGAGATTCTTGAGCGCCTCTACGGCTTCTTCTGCCCCCTGGGCGCTCTCGGTAGCGAGTTGAGAGATATCGCCGGCGGATTCAGAAATCTCGCTTGAAGCAGCGGTCTGCTGGGTTGCAGCCGAGGCGATCAGTTGAATCTGGTTCTCCACCTGTTTTGAGGCCTCGATTGTTGCCTCGAGGCTCTTCCGCGCACGACCAGTTTCGTTCATGCCATTTTCGACTGCGGTGCGGCTGTCTTGCATAACCTCCAAGGTGCTGCGTGTTTCGTCCTGGATGCTGCGAATGGTGGCGGCGATTTCTTCCGTCGCGCCCTTGGTGCGTTCGGCGAGGCGACGAACCTCACCGGCGACCACGGCGAAGCCGCGGCCATGCTCGCCCGCGCGGGCAGCTTCTATGGCTGCGTTGAGTGCCAGCAGGTTGGTTTGCTCGCTGATCTCCTGAATCACGCTGACGACCTTGCCGATTTCCTCGGATCGATGTGCGAGGGAGTTCATCTTTTCGGCGACGGTACCGGTGGCTGCCGCGATCTTTTCCATCGTGGTTGCGGCCGCCTCCATCACGGCGCCACCCTGGTCGGCAGTTTCGGCGGAAACGCGGCTGGCGGCGGCGGCGCTTTCGGCGTTGTGGCTGATTTCGGCGATGGTAGCCGTCATTTCCTGTGCAGCCGCGGCAATCTGGTTTGTCTTGTTTGACTGCGCATGTGCGTTGCCCGCACTTTGTACGGCACGCGCAGTAATCTCTGTGGATGCGGCAGAGAGCGTATCTGCGCCTCGTCCAACTTCCTGGAGCACGGTGCGCATGGTTCCGGCGAACTTGTTCATTGCTCCGCCGAGGCGACCGATTTCGTCGCTCCCTGTGACTTCAACATGAGCGGTCAGGTCCTTGGCGGCGAGGCGCTCCAGCATGGCGGTGCCCCGTGCGATGCGTGGAGCGATGACACGGGTGAGCACAGCGCCGACGAGGATGCAGAGAGCGACGATGAGGACCGTGGCGAGAGCATCAACCCACGTCGCGCGGCCGCTCGACGAGGTTGAACTATTCGCCTCCTCCATACCCTGGGTAGCGTTCAACTTGAGATCGTCCCCAATTGCGTCGGATACCTGATCGAATGTCTCGACGGTCGCTTCTGACGAAAACTCATCGACTGCGTCCCCGGTTTTGTGGGCCGCCAACGATGCCACTCCGCGATCGCTGGTCTCCATATATCGAGCGAAGGCCGCGGTCAGCTTTTCGTAGAGTTCGCGTTCTCCCGGATAGCTAATGAATGGCTCATATGCCTTGATTTCAGCCTGATAATCCGAAAGCGCATTTTGCCGCATAGCAGAATATTTCGCGGAACACTCGGAGGTGTGGCAGAGCATGAGGTCAAGATCCGCGCGGCGCAAGGTGTTTAGTGCTCCTCGAGACTGCGCAAGATGAACCACGGATGGGAAAGCGTCGCGGCTTACATCTTCAGTGGATTTGGCGATGGAATGAAACGTGAAGGATGTGTAGGTGCCAAGACCGAGACAGAGCACGCAGACGATTCCAAATGCGATAACGAATTTTCGCCCGATGGGTGTGTTGCGGATCGCAGACATAAAGACCGTTTCCTCTCTCGTATTGTCCGGCGTGGCTGATCCGGCACCGGGGAACTCACGCGGCTCAACTTGGTCATCGGCGAGGGAATTGAAAACTTGAAGGAGCAATGTCAGGGAATCTTGCTCGCGTGCCTCTCGGTGAGTATCCTTGGGGCCGATCTCGTTTTGGATATTCTGCAATAGAATTGAGGCTGGCCAAGGTGCCCTTACGATTTGCTGTTCGCTGGTTAATCGCGCTAACCCTGGTGTCGCCGATCACACTGGCGATGAAGGCGCAGAGTTCGTTGCAAAATTCAACAAGCGCTTCGTCGTCGGCACCGCAAATCCCGGTTCATTTGACTGCGGAGGAGGATCGGCAGCGGCTGCTTGGATTACTTGGGCTGACGGAGTCTGATTTGCGGCCAGCGCCGGTTCCGGATGCGAAGTCGCCGCACGCGACGAATTACGACGAGACGAAGGCAAATGTTTATCCGACTTTGCCTGATCCTCTTGTCTTCAAGAACGGGCAAGCAGTGAGAACTCCAGCGGATTGGTCCAAGCGGAGGCGGGAGATCCGAGAGGATTTTGATCGCGAGGTGCTGGGGAAGACACCGGTTTCTCAGCCGTCAGTGGACTGGCACGTGATCAGCACCGTTCACGAGAAATACGGCGGAGTCGATGTGATTACGAAGCGGCTGGCAGGTCGGGTTGGGCCGCGGATGAATACGCCGATTCAATTCGATATCGATTTGTTGCTCACGGTTCCGGCGCACGCGACGGGGCCAGTACCGGTGATCATGGAACTGGCATTTGCGAAGGATTTCGAGTTGGCGACGAGCGGGCCGCTGGATAGCTATGTGCCGACGCCGTGGGGCGTAGATGGCAAGCTGGCGGTGCAGCGGGGGTGGGGATTCGCAATTCTGAAACCGGTGAGTTATCAGAAGGACGATGGGTCGGGGCTGACCGAAGGGATCATTGGATTGAGCAACCGCGGGCAGCCGCGGAAGCTTGACGACTGGGGCGTGCTGAAGGCGTGGGCATGGGGCACAGAAGAGGCCAAGCGCTACTTTGAAATGGACAAGGCAGTGGACGCAAAGCAGGTGGGGCTCGTTGGGCACTCCCGGTTCGGCAAAGCCGTGCTGGTGACGATGGCTTACGAATATCGAGAATTTGCGGTTGGATACATCAGCTCGTCGGGCGAGGGCGGAGCGAAGTTGTACCGGCACATCTACGGCGAGCAGATTCCGAACCTTGCCAGCGCTTCGCTGTATCACTGGTTTGACGGGAACTTTCTGCGCTATGCGGGTCCGCTGAATGCGGGCGATCTGCCCGTGGACAATCACGAACTGATCGCGCTGTGTGCTCCGACGCCATTGTTTATCGGGGCTGGAGCGGATACCGGCGATGGCTATGCGAATCCGAATGGGGATGCGTGGGCCGATCCGCGGGGGATGTTCCTGGCTGAAGTGGCCGCCGGACCGACATATCGATTCATGGGGGCAAGGGACCTCGGTACAACCCAATTCCCGGTGGTTGGCACAGCGCTGGTCGAAGGGGATCTGGCGTTTCGGCAGCACGATGGCGGGCACACTCCGGCTCCGAACTGGCCTTATTTTCTGGAATTCGCCAGCAGATATCTGCACGCGCCGGGCGCACCGCCGCGTTAGGCTAGACCTGGTTCTATAAGTCGCTTATTAACATTGACTTAGTCTCAGAGCTCAAGGGGGCGATGGCTATCGCGAGGAGGTTTGATCCTTGACCCACAAAACGAAATCCATGCGGGGGGGTGTTCCGCCGAGTTGGCGTAATCTCGTCGCGCATTGGGGGCGATGTCCCTGAGTGTGCATGCAGATCTGCAAAATCGCCTGTCGGACCGAGACATCGACTCCCAGTCGGGAAGAGCGGGTTTGCAAAATCCGTTCGAGGTCTGACTCAGTCGCTTTTGAAAGCCATTCAGATTCGAGATGTTCAGTCTCATTGAGTCGTTCCATGATGCCGGTGAGATTGTCGGGAATTTGCATCTCATCTTCGCGGACGAACGTGTGCCCAAGGATCGTGAGAAGCCAGAAGCGGTTAGAGAAGAGGATGTGGTGAAGCATCCTGCGGAGTTCTTCGTCCTCGGCAGCGGGCGGATGTTGACGGATTGCGAGCAGCAGGTTGGCATTGGCCCACCACTTGTGCCGAAGCAAGTCTTCAATCGTCGATAGCATGTTTGCTACTCCTGCAAACGGTTATGAGCATTTGTAGACGGCGTTTGACTATTCTGGGTTTCAGCCTTGGCCGACTCGCGGCGTGATCCAGTATTGCAGCAGGACAAGGTCGAGGAAGCGGTCGAACTTGTAGCCCACTTCGCGGAGATGGCCAACGCGTTCGAAGCCGGAACGCTCGAGAAAGCGGAGGGACGCGGTGTTTTCGGAGTCGACGCCGGCGATCATGGAGTGTTTGCCGGCCTGTCGTGCCTGCACAATCAGCGCCTTCAGCAGAAGTGAGCCGACACCTTGTCCGCGGTTTCCAGCCGCAACATGCACGGTGCCTTCGACGGTGTAGCGATAGCCGGGCCATGAACGAAAATCACCGAAACTGCCGAAGCCGCAGATATGCTCGCCATCCGTTGCCACCAGCACGGGGTAGTGCTGCTCCAGGCGCGTCCGCCACCAGGCGATGCGGTCGGCAACGCTGGAGGGGCGGTCGTTGTAGATGGCGGTTGAGCTGGTGAGGACGTCGTTGTAGGTTGCGGTGATCTCTCCGAAGTCCGACTGGACAGCATCGCGGATCTGCATGCTCTCCCCTTGCAATTTGACGCGGATGGTGGCCCGGAACCAGAATAGCTGTTTCGGCATAATGGATTGGTCAAGATGAAGCAGGAAGAAAAACTCGGGATATTGCGCGAGTTGCAATCTGGACGCGATGCGTTGCGTGCGGCGGTCGCGGGCGTTGATGACGAGATGGCGAGGCACAAGCCTTCGCACGAAGCGTGGTCGATTTTGGATTGTGTGGATCATATGGTCGAGTCTGAGCGTTACCTGCTCACGCGCCTGCACGCCGCTGAACTTGCCGACCAGCCATTCGAGAAGTCCCGGCGCGAAGGCAAGATTGCGACGCTCGCCGCGGATCGCAGCCGGCGAATCGAAGCACCGGAGCAGGCGCACCCGCGGGGACGCTTCGGGACACTGCGCGAAGCATTGGCCGCATTCGATACGACCCGCGCGGAGGTGGAACGCTGGGTCGAAAACTGTACTGGAGATCCACGCTGCATGTTGACGGACCACCCGCTGATCGTTGGGCCGGTGACATGCTCGGAGACGCTGATTATGATCGCGGCGCATCCGGCAAGACATGCGAAGCAGATTGAAGAGATTCGATCCCACCTGAAGGCTTCGTCCGAGCACTAGCGATTGGTGGGTTTAAACCAAGATGCAAGCACACAGCACATTGACGTGGTCCTCAGCGACGGGTCTTTGTCGCTGGGGTGGATTGACTCACTGGCAACGCAGCCTTAGGCTGAATCCTATGGAATTCAAAGTTAGCGAGTTGGAGCGGGAGCCGATCGAATTTGATTTGTCTCTGCCCCCCGGCCAGGTGGATTTGGGCGACGAGGCGAAGCAGGTGGGGAATCTGGCGACCTCGGGGCTGGCCGAGGTCCTGCATGAACACCGCGGCCCCAAGGATATCGTTGCCGATATTCGCCTGCGGGGGAAGTTCGCCGGCAAGTTCGAGGTTCCCTGTGCCCGGTGTGTTGAGCCTGTGGAAATCCCGCTGGGAGCGGATTTTGACCTGATCTTCCGGCCGGTGGTGGCAGACTCAGAGCCTACGGAACGGTCGATAACAGCGCCGGAGACGGAAATCGGTTATTATCAAAGAGACAGTCTTATGCTTGAGGATGTGCTGCGCGAGCAGGTGCTTTTGTCCCTGCCAGTCAGGACCCTGTGCAAGCCTGACTGCAAAGGACTTTGCCCGCGCTGCGGTCAGAACCGCAATAGCCAGGATTGCTCCTGCGATGAGGGTCCATCGGACCCCCGCTGGGAGGCGCTTTCAGGGCTACGCAGCCAGATAAAGTCCTCAAAATAAATGTTTAAGGTGTTCCGCCCGCGCCGCAAGGCAGTCCGGAACCCGTGCGGTCTTGACGGGGCGTGAACACGAAAGGAATTGCATCATGCCGAATCCGAAAAGGCGCCACTCAACGCGCCGTACCGCCAACCGCCGTGCCCACGACTTCCTTACCTCGACCGGCCTTTCGGAGTGCCCGAATTGCCACGAGAAAAAGCTTCCTCATCGTGCCTGCGCCAAATGCGGAGAGTACAAAGGCCGCGCGGTGCTGGAGACCAAGGAAGCCGCGAAGTGAACCGGCGTTCCCGACAAGACCTGCCGGGAATATGCAATGATGCAAGTGTTTTAAGACTGCGGGGTCGTCCCAATGGAACGGCCCCGTCAGTATTTCCGGCGTTCGCATATCATCAACCGAGTTCACGGTGACGCAGCATGCTCGTCGACATCGTTCTTGACGCAGTTGGTTCCGACAAGGCCCCCGAGCCCGAGATCAAGGGCGCCATCATGGCTTGCCGGGAGCTCCCCGTTCGAGTGCACCTCGTAGGGCCATCCTCCGAGCTTCGCGACCTGTTGGATGAGCACCTCGAAAACGAGGAATTGCCTATTATTATCCACCATGCTTCGGAACGGATCGGCATGGAGGAGAAGGCAGCACATGCGGTCCGCACCAAGCGGGATAGTTCAATGCGGGTGGGCCTGAAACTTGTGCGCGAGGGCAAGGCCAAGGGCTTTGTGACGGCCGGCAATACCGGTGCGGCCATGGCCACGGCCAAGATGGTGCTGGGCGCGCTGCCGGGTGTTGATCGGCCGGCGCTGGCTACGCCGATGCCCAGCTCAACGGGCAATCCATGTGTGCTGCTCGACGTGGGCGCGAACGTGGACTGCAAGGCGCACAACCTGGAACAATTTGCGGTGATGGGCGAGATGTACGCACGCAGCGTGCTGAAGATCGCGCATCCGCGCGTGGGGCTCCTGTCGATTGGCGAGGAAGAATCCAAGGGCAACGACCTTACCCGCGAGGCGTTTCCGCTGCTGAAGGCACTCCCCATCAAGTTCATCGGCAATGTGGAAGGGCGCGATATTTTCAGCGGCCAGGCCGACGTGATTGTCTGCGACGGATTCGTGGGCAACGTGGCGTTGAAAACCAGCGAGGGTGTGGGGCGCTTTGTGCGCGATGTGCTGCGCGAGTCGCTGACGCGGACGGTCACGGCAAAGGTGGGTGCGCTGCTGTCGCGGCAGGCATTCAACGATTTTCGCCGGCGGCTTGATTATCGCGAATACGGCGGTGCGCAGTTGCTGGGCGTGCGCGGAGTATGCGTGATCGGGCACGGGTCGTCGAATGATCGCGCGATCTTCAATGGCATTCGGGTGGCCTACGAATTTGCGCATGCGGGAACGAATGAGCGTATCGAGCAAGAGTTCATGCGCAGGCCGAACCGGCGACCGGGACAGTCGGAAGGCGATGCTCCCGACGCAACGATTCACTAGCGTGGTGTCCCAGAAGCTATTGACATAAGTCTGGATGTGCAAAGAAGCAGATTCTTCGCTCACCACCCCCGAACTGAAAGACGTTCGGGGTCCCGTTGGCTCAGAATGACACCACCAACTTTTTATCGTGAACTGTCAGGGACAGGATACTAGCGCGAGTCGATGACCGACGAATCCAGAAGTGCGAATCTCGACAACCTGAAGCAGTGGGCAGAGGATGTGGTTTGCCCGGTGTGCTACGCGCGTTTGCGTTTTGAGGAAGCGAAAGTGGTGTGTTCCGGTTGCGCGCGCACGTATCCGATTGTGGATGGCATACCGGTGCTGATTCCGCAACGGGCAAGTTCCCCCACAGCGAACTAGAAGACGGAAGCCTCGACGGTTATTCTGGGGAGCAAGCTTTCTCAGGACGTCACCAGCGAGGTCATCCGTGGCTACAGCGAAACTGAAGCGGGCGCTCGGATTCCGTGACCTTCTGCTGTTTTACGTTGCTTCAGGATTGAGCCTCCGGTGGATAGCGACTGCGGCGGCGAGCGGACCATCGGCGATTGCGGTTTGGTTGACGGCGCTGGTGGGGTTCTTCGTGCCGCTAGCTGCCTGCGTTCTGGATCTCTCTGCGCGCTACCCGGCGGAGGGCGGACTTTACATCTGGACACGCGAGGCTTTCGGGCCGTTCTTCGCCTTCATTTCAGCCTGGACCTACTGGATGAGCAACTTGCCGTACTTTCCCTCGGTGCTCTTCTTTGCGGCGAGCAGCCTGCTCTTCCTCGGCGGTCCGACGCAGCAGCTTGCGGAGTCACAGCTTTATTTTCTTGTTTTTACTGTCGTGATGCTGGCGTTGATCACGCTACTGAATGTTGTGGGACTCAGCACGGGTAAATGGCTCAACAACGTGGGCGCCATTGGCGGCGTTATTCCTGCGGTAGTGCTGATCGCACTTGGGATCTTTTCTTGCTTTCGATTCGGGTCGGCAACGCACTTCTCGCTGGGTGCGATGGTGCCGCGTCCGGGGATGAAGAACCTGATTTTTCTTTCGACCATTTTCTTCGCATTCGGCGGATGCGAGGCCGGATCGTTCATGGGCGATGAGATTCGCGAGCCGCGGCGTGTGATTCCGCGGTCGCTCTTTGTTGCGGGGTTCATTCTTGGGCTCGGATATATTGCGGGAACCCTGTCGATGCTGGTTGCGCTGCCGGCGGATAGGATCAGCGGCCTGGGCGGTTTCATGACGGCTGTTGATTTTCTGGCACGGCGATTGGGGCTGGGAGTAGTGGTCGTGCCGATCGCGGTACTGGTGGCCGTAAGTAATGTTGGCGCGGCCAGCGCGTACCTCTCGTCAACTGCGCGGCTGCCGTTCGTCGCGGGCGTTCATCGTTATCTTCCTGCGGCCTTTGGAAGGATCCATCCGCGGTTCGGCACACCGTACATCGCGATCATTTCGTACGGGGCTGCGGGGATTCTGTTTGGGTTGCTTGGCCAAGCTGGGACGAGCATTCGCGGCGCGTACGACATGCTCGTGAGCATGGCCGTCATTACTTACTTTATTCCTTATTTGTTTCTGTTTGCTTCGGCAATTCGGCTGCAGGAGCAGCCGTTGCCTGCGGGCTCTTTTCGACTGCCGGGCGGAAGGCGACTCATTCTCGCATTAGCGTGCGTTGGCCTTCTTTCGACTGCGTGCACTATCGTCTTGTCGCTCTTTCCGGCGGAAGATGATGCGCATCCAACGGCGACATTTCTCAAGGTTGTCATCATGACGCTTGTCCTGATGGGCGCCGGGATTGCAATTTATCGATCGAGCTATCGCCGACAGGCGCACGATCTCTCTGAAAGGAATACAGCATGAGTAGACCCCTCAACGAATTGCTGGATTTGTATAACGCGGATGCGCCGCTGGAAGAGGCCTACACAATTCCGGCGCCGTGGTATCTCGATAAGCGCGTTGAAGAGGCAGAACGCGAGCAGGTGTTCGGGTGCAACTGGACTGCCGTGGGGAGATTAGACCAGGTGGCGGTAGAGGGGCAGTTCTTCACGGTGGAGATTGCGGGTGAGCCGCTCGTGATTGTGCGCGGCGCGGATGGCGAGTTGCGTGCGTTTTACAACGTATGTCGACATCATGCAGCTGCGGTTGCCAACGTACCTTGCGGAACGGTGCAGCATTTGCGGTGTCCGTATCATGGCTGGACGTATGGGCTGGATGGGACGCTGAAGGGTGCACCGGAGTTTGCGGGTGTCTGCAATTTTGATCGCGCGGCCAACGGGTTGGTCCCGGTGCGCGTGGCCACGTGGGTACAGTTCGTGTTTGTCACGCTGGATCCCCATGCGCCTGCGTTGGATGTCTTTCTTGGCGATTTGCCATCGCGGGTTGCTCCGCTTGGAATTGACAAGCTTAAGTTCTTTGCGCGGAAAACATACACCCTGGCGTGCAACTGGAAGGTTTACGTAGACAACTATCTTGACGGCGGGTACCACGTCCCGCATTTGCACAAGGGGCTCAATAGCGTACTCGATTACAAGGAGTACAAGATTGAGAACGGCGCGCGATACTCTCTGCAGTCGAGCCCCATGGTGAGTTCGGAGGAGCATGAATCGTTTGCGGCTACGCGGACAGGAGATCGCGCTTATTATTACTGGCTCTATCCGAATTTCATGATCAACATTTACCAGGGTGTGATGGATACGAACCTGGTGCTGCCTCTGGGAGTGGATCGGTGCCTGGTGCAGTTTGATTTCTTTTTCGCGGACGTGAGCGAAGGTGCGCGCGAGTCTAATGCGGAGAGCGTAGCCGTGAGCGATCGTATCCAGGAAGAAGACGTGGATATTTGCGAGTCGGTGCAGAGGGGATTGCGCTCGCGGGCTTATGGCGCGGGGCGGCTCTCCGTGCGGAGGGAGGGAGGGGAGCATCTTTTCCATCGGTTGCTGGCGGCAGATTTGCGGAAGGGGATCTGAGCCGGAGAACATGCAACGGATTGGTTGCGGTTGGAAAATCCCGAGAAGCAGGTCCTTCGCGCCGCTTACCCCACGGACTCTCGTCCGCGTGGCCCCAAGCTTACGGCGCTCAGGATGACACTTAAAAAAGAGCGCGCGGAACTGCCTAACCCAGGCGTAAGGGTTCGCAGGTGTCGCCGGGGAGAAGCAGGTCCTTCGCGCCGCTTACCCCACGGACTCTCGTCCGCGTGGCCCCAAGCTTACGGCGCTCAGGATGACACTTCAAAAAAGAGCGCGCGGAACTGCCTAACCCAGGCGTAAGGGTTCGCAGGTGTCGCCGGGGAGAAGCAGATCCTTCGCGCCGCTTACCCCACGGACTTTGTCGGTGGGGCCTCAAGCTTGCGGCGCTCAGGATGACACTTCAAAAAAGAGCGCGCGGAACTGCCTAACCCAGGCGTAAGGGTTCGCAGGTGTCGCCGGGGAGAAGCAGATCCTTCGCGCCGCTTACCCCACGGACTCTCGTCCGCGTGGCCCCAAGCTTGCGGCGCTCAGGATGACACTTCAAAAAAGGGCGCGCGGAACTGCCTAACCCAGGCGTGAAGGTTCCCACGTGTCGCCGGGGAAGAGGGCTTGGGCGGCCAAGCCGACAGGCGAGCGTTCGCGCATGGTTTTCTCCAGTAGTTGTGCGGGTTCATCCCATGGCTCATCGGTGAGCTGGAAGGTGGCCCAGTGGACACCGAGGAGCTGCTGCGCGCCGCAGTCGATCGCGATCTGGATGGCCTGCGCGGGATCGGTGTGTTGCGACGTCATGAACCAGCGTGGCTCATAGGCGCCAATGGGCAGGATAGCGACGCGGGGCGCACCACAGCGCTCGCGAATCTCCGGGAAGATCTTTCCATCCTGATAGCCGGTGTCACCGGCGCTGTAGATGATGCCGTCGGGTGTTTCGAGAATGAATCCACCCCAGAGCGCAAGCCGGCGATCGCCGAGGTTGCGAGCCGACCAGTGATATGCGGGAACGATGGTGACGCGCATCTGATCGGAGAGGTTGAAGGTCTGCCACCAGTCTCCGGTTTGTACCAGCACGTCTGGCGCACTCTTGCGGATGACCGCATCGTTGCCCAGAGGCGAGATGACGGTTGGTTTGTGAGCCTGCCAAAGACGCGCGAGGGTGTTGGTGTCCATGTGGTCGTAGTGGTTGTGGGTAACCAGGACGGCGTGGATGCGAGGCAGGTCGTCGAAAGCGACAGAAGGCGGATTGTGTCGCAAGGGACCAATGGAGCTAAAGGGACTGGTGCGAACGGACCAGACGGGATCCACGAGGATGTTGAGGGTGGCGGCCTGGATCAGCATCGAAGAGTGACCGATGGCAGTGATGCGCAGACCGTCGACGCGCGGATCGGGCTTCAGTCCGGAGCGAGCCGGGATGGATGGCGGCCACCGCGATTGTTTTCCGAATAACTTCCAGCGGAGGAGATCGAGGATGCCTTTGTCGGTGGATGGGAGATCTGCGTGGAAAAACTGCTTGCCGTCGAAGTGGTCGGAGTGCGGACCGTTGTAGTAACGATTTCCCAATCAAACTCCCTGAGACAAGGTGAACAGCGGCGGTGAATCTTTCTCTAGATTAGCTGGTGGTTTGGGTGGGGATACTATGGGCGATGTCAAATTCCGCTAGTTAGCGGCGCATGCGCCGGTAGCAAGTTAGCGAGCTAGCGAATTTCGTGCTCAGCCCCGCTTTTGCATAATCGGACATCCTTTATTGACGGTTCACGTTGTCAGGGCTTCGGTTTGTTTGCTCATTTGGGCGGTGCGCTCGAGTTTGTCCCAGTTGAAGGGCTTGCCATCGATGGCGCGCTTCAGTGTTTTGGCGAGAACGATGGAGAAAACCTGGCGGTAGGCGAAGCGCTGCAGCCAGATGTGGAAAAGGAGCCAGCCGTCACCCTTGTTGGCGGGGTGACGGCGCTCGAGGCTGAAGGCGATCGTGGATGTCACAAAGTCGATCAGCAGGAACGCGCCAAAGTAGGCGAGGAGTTTTTCAAGGCTAGCGGCTGACGCTGCTTCGGGGTGGTAGTGGCGATCGACGAGGTAGTGCACGAGACCTGCCAGGAACATCAGGTCGATGAAGGGTGAAACCAGCGGGAGAAGCATTTGGAAGATGAGGATGTTGGGAAGGGCGAACAGGCCCATGGCCTTGTTGCGGACGAATGCCATGCGGTGCTTCCAAACAGCTTGCAGGATTCCGAAGGACCAGCGAAAACGCTGACGCATGAGGCCGCTTGCATCGATCGGAGCCTCAGTGAATGCGAGCGCGCGATCCTCGTAGACGACCTTGTATTTCTGCTCGAGCAGGCTCATCGTCAGATCGGCATCTTCGGCGACGGTGTTGATGGGGTAGCCGCCCGCTGTCTTGACTCCGGAAGTGCGCCATGCGCCGATGGCGCCGGGGACGACGGTGACTACGTTGAAGAGATCGAGAGCGCGCCGTTCGAAGTTCTGGCTGGTAATGTATTCGAGCGCCTGCCAGCGGGTCCAGAGGTTGATGCGGTTGCCGACTTTTGCGTTACCGGCGACCGCGCCGACGCGCTCATCTTCGAAGTGGGGAAGCAGTTTTGAGATCGCGTCCATGGCAATGACGGTGTCGGCATCGATGCCGATGTAAAAGTCTTCGTCGATGCGATCGAGCGCATAGTTCAAGGCAGCAGCTTTGCCGCCATTGGGTTTGGTGAGCACTTGCACGCGGCCGGCGGCGATGTCTTTGGCGTAGGCTTCGCGGGTAACTTCAAAGGTGCGATCCTTCGAACCGTCATCGATGACGATGACGTGCAGATTTATGTAGTCGGAGTTCAGGACTGAGCGCACGGTTCGGACGATGACCTTCTCCTCGTTATAGGCGGGGATAAGCACGGCGACGCGGGGATTGAAACCCGGCGAAGCCTGGCGGTGCGGTCTACGAAGACGATCGATGATCGCGAAGATGCCCACGATGATCAGGCGCGCGCTCATGAGGACGTCGCCGATGAAAAAGACGAGGACGATGAAGCGGCCGATGATGGACAGCGCGGAGAAGGCGATGGAGTCTGGGATGGCGCGGAGGTATTGTCTGAAAGTAAGCGGGGGCATTACCTGCGCGGTGGTCATGCCCATCAACGACGAGACGGGGACGATGGCATAACCCTTGGCGCGCAGAGTGTCGATGAGGTAGGGAAGAGTGGCAACCGTGACCGAGCGATCGCCGCCGCCATCGTGCATCAGGATGATGGAGCCGCGAAACTGCGGTTTGGTTTTCATGGTGTTTAACTGGTCGAGCACAAATTGTGTGATTTCGGCAGGAGTTTTTCGGTTGCGCTCATCCCAGTCGTTGGTGTCGATCTTGTTACCGACCACGGTGAAGCCGAGTTCCTGCACACGCACAACAGGCGCGGCCTGGTCATCGGTTTCGGGTTCTTCGTCGATATCGTAAGGCGGACGGAAATAGAGAGGCTGCACGCCGAGCTTGCTGGCAAAGAGGCGTTCGGTCAGCTTGATTTCGAGATCGAGTTGCTGGGTGGAGATTTCGCTGATGTCAGGATGAAAAAAGGTGTGGTTGCCTATTTCGTGACCCTCGCGCTGTACGCGTTGCATGAGGCCGATGTTTTCCTGGGCCTCCGCGCCGATCATCATGAAGGTTCCTTTGACGTTTTTCTCCCTGAGGATGTCGAGGATCTTTGGAGTCCACTTGGGATCGGGGCCGTCATCGAAGGAGATGGCGACCTGGTTGGGACGATAGCCGTAAAACTCCACGCTATAGGTATGCGGAAATACATCCATATGCTCGTCGATGATGAGTTTTTTGCGCGGATCTGTCTCATCGGTATCCACGGTCACGGTCCGCTTGCCGATTGCCGGCAAACCGGTGACGCGGAGTATGTCGCCGTCGCCCTGTTTGTCGACGTTGTGCCCGGGTTGCAGGGATCCGAGGGCGTCCAGTGAAGCGGGGTTGCTGGGTTTGTCCCACACGTTCCACATGGCGCGATCTTCAGATCCGAGGCGCCAGAGGGCAAAGGTCTGCAGGCCAAGGCCGCGCGCGGCGCGCATCTCGTTCAGCAGCGTGACGCCGTCGAGGAACCAGACCACGTGGCGGGTGTGGGTATCTTCGTCGATGTACTCGTAGTGAGGATTGAGCGAGTTGTAGTCGAGGTCGAGATCGGCATCGGCGTCGCTGGCGCGCTGCCACACATCGGATACGTGGTCCACGACTTCGGTATCGACGACACGAGGCCTACGCTGTTTGGGATCACGGGCCTTGGGATCGGGAATCGACATTTCCCAGTCGTAGCCGTAGTTCCCGACCGCGCAGATGAGTTTCTCGATCGGAACGGACTTGGATTTGAGGACGCGAGTCAGATTCCCGATGAACCAATCCTGGCTGGCGATGGGACCGGGTTGCGACTCGACCTCGTGCTCGTCGTAGTTCATGAGCACCACGCCATCGGAGTTTGCGGAGATGATTTTCAACTCCTCGGAAGAAGTTGAAGCGGCCACGTTGACGTAGAGGTGAAGGTGCCGCGCATGCAGGTCGGAATACATCTCCTGAATCATGGCGAGGTATGCGGGGCGGGCGTCGTCATTCAGACTCTCAAAATCGAATGAAAGACCGTGATAACCGGGAAATGCGGTGAACAGGCGCAGAAGTTCCTGACGAATCTGATTTCTTTTGGCGGGATCCTTGATCACGTCGCCCATGGCAGCGTCCCAGCTCTGGGTATGCGCGTTGAAGTTGTCGAGGTGGGGAAAGATTTCGGTGTCTTCCCGAGCATCCTGAATGACGCGCTTGATCTTGTTGTTCTCATCGGGGTCGTGGATGACGCCACCCTGGAAGATGGGGAATTCATGGCCGTCCGAGGTGGTGCCTTGCAGATCGAGTGACGGTGCATCGAAGTGCAGCCACTGCGGGAAGAGCAAGTCGATCTGGTGAATGTGCTCCTTCAGGGACGAGTAGCTGGCTGCATCCGAAGGGATATAGTAGGCGGCGCGCAATCCTTCGCCGGTATTGAAGGGGATTTCAGAGGGCTTGCGGTCGGTTTTCCGGCGTGCAGGATGCACTGGTTTCTGACCGCGTGCCGGCGGGACGCGGTTTTGCAGCGCCTTGTAGGTGTGTTTCTGGTTAGGGAACAGCAGTTCAGGCAGGTGCTGGCCGCGGAGTACATTGAAAATAAAGCCGGCTAGCACCAGCGTGGAGACGACCGCCGTGATGTCGAGAATGCGGCGCAGGCGCTTCCATCGTGTTCGCTGGGGGTCAAAGAATATCTGTTTATCGGGCATCGCCGTTTTCGGGGTATACAGTACGAATCGTATGGAAGCTGAACCTCAGAGTCAATCGATGCAGACGGCCAGGCTGGCGGGCCGCGTGCGCAGTGCTCTGTGGATTTTGCCTGCACTTCTGGCTGGAGCGCTGCTTCGTCTTTGGATGCTGAAGCACTTCTTTGAGGTCACCGGGGACGCGCTTATCTATGGGGGCATCGCCAAAAACCTGCTGCTATCCGGACGTTATGCGCTCACGGTGGGTACAGGCGAGACTTACCCGACGCTGATCCGGCTGCCGGGGTATCCGCTGTTTCTTGCGATGTGCTTCAAGTTGTTCGGAATGGAGAACTACGCTTCGGCGGCCTGGGTGCAGATTGTTCTGGAACTAGCGGGATGTTTACTGCTGGCCGATTTTGCGCGGCGTGTGGCGCCGGCGAGATTTAGCCGGGGTGCGGCGCATTGCACGTTGTGGCTGGCAGCGCTTTGCCCGTTTACGGCAGTGTATGCGGCCAATCCGCTGACCGAAGGGCCGACGCTCTTTGCGATTGCACTGGCGATGTGGACGGCGGTGCGATTTGATGAGCGGCCGGGGTGGCGGCCGGCGCTGGGGTTCACGTTTGCGGTGACCTACGCGGCGTTGCTGCGACCGGACGGCGCGCTGGTAGCGCTGGCGTTTGCGCCTGCACTGCTTGTGACCATCCTGCGGGTCAAGGATCGCGCAAAGGTTCGAGGCGGCTTCATTCGAATGGTCGCGGTTTGCGTGCTGCTGGCGGTAACACCGTTTGCTGCGTGGACACGGCGCAACTGGAGCACCTTTCACGTGATTGAACCGCTGGCGCCGCGTTATGCGACGGATCCGGGAGAATCGACCCAGGAGGGGTGGGTGAGCTGGGTGAAGACCTGGTGCCTGGATTTTGTTTCGACCTACCAGGTGTACTGGAACGTGCCGGGGGATACGCTCTACGTTTCAAACCTACCGGCGCGGGCATTTGATTCGCCCGAGCAGTACGCGGAGACTGCGGCGCTGGCACTGGACTACAACAACACTGGCGAGACCTTGACGCCGGAGATCGATGCGCGCTTTGCGAAACTTGCCGCCGAAAGGTTTGCGGCGCATCCGTTCAGGTCCCATGTGTTGCTGCCGGTGGGACGGGTCGCGGACATGTGGCTGCGTCCGCGGGTGGAGAACCTGCCCATCGATCTGGATTGGTGGGTTTACAAGCATCACCACGTGGAGACGCGCTTCAGCTGGTTTTATGCAGGGCTGAATGCGTTCTATCTGGTGTTGGGAATTGCGGGGTTGTGGATGCGGCCCCGGATGTGGCCGTGGATGCTGGCGTACGTGGTGCTGCGCAGCGCGTTGCTGTTGACGGTGGAGGCACCCGAGGCGAGGTACACGCTCGAGTGCTTCCCAATGTTGTTTGTGCTGGGTGGGATTGCGCTTTATCGGTTGACGAACTGGGTTTTGCCGTCGGTCTTAAAGGTGAATACGTCAGATGGCAGGGGCTGATTGAATTTGAAGTTGAAGTAGACGCAGACGCGGGACTGTCCCTCGCCCTGGTCGAATACCTGCTTCAGGCTCACGCCGCGGGCGGTATCCATCCATACGGTCACCTTCAGAAGATTCTTTCGAACCGCAGGATCTTTGGGCACCAGTTCCAGCTTTTCAGTCTTCACGCCGTCGACGGTTTCTTCACCGGCGTAAGTGATGTCCCATTTCTCGGCGAGCTCTTTGCCACTAGCACCGAAGCCGAGCATCAGATAACCGCCGAGCTTGTCGTTCTTGTAGGTGGTCACCTGGTTGGAGAGTTTTTCGTACAACCGGAAAACGCCTTTCGAGAAGGTGTAGATCTTGGGGACGGGTTTGTCGTTTTCCTGATCGATGTGCGCCGCCATCTCAAAATCTGTACCATGCCGCGCGTAGTAAACCGTGCCCTTCTGCACTTCTTTGTCGGGGACGGGATCGGTCTGGTAGGAATCGAACTCAAAATCGGCCGAGGTGGAGTGGAAATTTGGTGCGGTGGCGTCCAGTTTGGCGAGAACGGATTTCAGGTCCTGCGCCGCGATGCACGGGATGAACGGCGCGAGGAAGATCGCAAGCGACGCGGTGATCAGGATTTTCTTTCCCAAGAGCATAAACTTCCTTTTCATGTTGGACGAATGGATGCTTCGATGAGCGTAACTGTTTAGCGGCGTGCCCAAATCTTCCACACCCGATTGCCCTGCTGGTCGAGGGCCGTTTCCCAGCGGGTTACGGAGACGGCGTCGCCGGTGACCGGCTCAATCGCTTTGCGCAGTTGCTTTCGGACTTCGCTATCTGTCTCGTTCATTGGGACGGAAAGGTCATCAGCACTGACGGTGACAATGATTCCGCGTCCTCCGTCGCCGACCACCTGAATGGGGTGCTGCGGACCAGGCACGCGGGAAGGCTTGTCGCCGAAGTCCCACAGGTGAGGGGTGACGAAGATGAAGAGAAGGATCAGTGTCACCATGACGTCATAGTGGACGTGGCCGCGGGGGTAGGTCCAGTAAAAGTAGCTTTTGAGGAGCTTGTTCATTTCTGCTCCCGCGCGGTTATGCGTTCGAGGCCGCCCATGTACACGCGAAGCGCCTCGGGGACGACAACAGAACCGTCAGCCTGCTGATAATTTTCAAGAATCGCCAGCCAGGTGCGGCCCACGGCGAGGCCGCTCCCGTTGATGGTGTGCACGAATTCGTTCTTGCCCTTCGCGGAGGGCTTGAACCGGATATTGGCGCGGCGGGCCTGGAAGGCTTCGAAGTTGGAGCAGGAGGAGATTTCGCGATAGAGCTGCTGGCCGGGGAGCCACACTTCAAGATCGAATGTCTTCGCGGAACTGAAGCCGGTGTCGGCAGTGCAGAGCAGGACGCGGCGATAGGGGAGCAGGAGGGCTTCCAGGATCTCTTCGGCATCGCGTGTGAGGCCCTCGTGCTCAGCGTCGGATTCTTCGGGGCGCGTGAACTTGACCAGCTCGACTTTCTGGAACTGATGCTGGCGGATGATGCCGCGCGTGTCTTTGCCGGCGGCTCCGGCCTCGGCGCGGAAGCAAGGCGTGTATGCGGTGAAGCGGATGGGAAGGCGAGATTCTTCGAGAATTTCGTCGCGATAGAGGTTGGTAACAGGGACTTCGGCGGTGGGGATGAGCCAGTGGTCGTTGTCTTTGAACTCGCCGCGCGCTACGGCTTCGGCGTCGGCATCGGAGCAGCGGAAGAGGTCTTCGGCGAACTTGGGTAGCTGGCCGGTGCCGAAGAGGCTCTTGGAATTGACCATGAACGGTGGCAGCACCTCGGTGTAGCCGTGCTTCTGCGTATGCATGTCGAGCATGAAGCTGATCAAGGCTCGTTCGAGACGGGCCCCGGCTCCCATGTAGGCAGCGAAGCGCGCGCCGCTAAGCTTGGCCGCACGCTCGAGGTCGAGGATGCCGAGCTGTTCGCCGAGTTCCCAGTGGGGCCTGGGTGCGAAGTTGAATTGCGGCTTTTCACCCCAGGTCTTTACGGTGACGTTGTCCTCTTCGGATTTGCCGATTGGGACTTCATCACGGGTGAGGTTGGGGATGCCGGCGAGGGCAAGGCGCATCTGTTCGTCGAGGGCAGTTGCGGACTTATCTAGCTCGTCGAGTTTGTCTTTGAGGGCGCGCGTTTCGTCCATCACAGCGGTGGCGTCTTTGCCTTCCCGCTTGAGATTTGCGACCTGCTGGCTGAGTTCGTTGCGACGGGCCTTGAGTTGTTCCGAGGCCGTGATGGCTTCGCGGCGGGTCTGATCCAATTGCCGAAAATCGCCCAGGAGCACGGCAGGATCGGCGCCGCGGGCACGCAGTTTCTGTTCCACTACTTCGAGGTTGCCCCGGACAAATCCCAGATCGAGCATGACTCATATCAGTTTACTTGATTAAGCAGCTTCATCCGTTCGATCCCAGGTCTCAAACGCGAGACCGGGAGCACGCGGCTTTTCGGCACCCAGGTTTTGGTGTAGTCGCGAAAGACAAAAGCAGATCCTCCGCACCGCGGACCCCACGGATCATGTCCGCGGGTCCCCAAGCTTGCGGGACTCAGGATGACAGTGCTCGGGACGGTTTCGTGGTTTCCCACCCATGCCGCGATGAGGCTGCGTCATGGATGGGGCACACACGGGCGTGCAGGTTGAGAGAGCGCTCCCGGGTCTCAGATGCGAGACCGGGGGCACCCGGAGCGGAGGGAATGGACATTGCGGGATCAACAACCAACTGACAGGTGCTTGTGGCTGAAGACCGTGTTTAGCGCACTTCGGCGAGGCGGGTATCTTCCTGTCTCGATGGGCCTGCGTTGAGCTTGTCTTGCCAGCCGGGGAGAGTTTGATCGCCGGTGATAAGTCTTGCGCTGCGAGTGAACGCGAAGTAATTCCAGATCCATTGTGCCATGACCGCAAGACGGTTGCGGAAACCGATGAGGAAGAAGATGTGGACCACCATCCATATGAGCCAGGCGGGTAAGCCGCTGAGATGAGCCTTGAAAGGCCATTCCACTTTGGCCACAGCGGCCATACGGCCGACCGTCGCCATGTCGCCTTTGTCGAAGTAGCGGAAGGCCGGACGGCGTTGATGGGCGAGGTCGGCTGCGATGACTTTGGCGACGTAGTCGCCCATCTGCATGGCGGGTTGCGCAACGCCGGGCACCTGCTGGCCGTCCTGTTCGAAATGAGCCAGGTCGCCGAGCACGAAGACTTCCGGCAAGCCAGGCGGATTGAGGCTGCTGTCGACAATGACGCATCCGCGCTTGTCAACGGGCGCGCCAAGCATCCTGCCCAGGGCAGATGCCTGCACCCCGGCTGCCCACAGGATGACTGCGGCATCGATGCGCTGGTTATTTACCTCGACCCAGCCGGGACCGACGTTCGTCACGTTGCTTTTGGTATGAACTTCGACGCCGAGGTGGAAGAGCTCGCGTTCAGCTTTGGCGGAGAGGTCCTCGGGGTATGCGGCCAGGACGCGGGGGCCGTTATCGAAGAGCATAACGCGCGCTTTGGAGGGATCGATGAGGCGGAAATCGTGCTGCATGTAGAGCTTGGTGATATCGCTGATGGCGCCGGCGAGCTCGACACCGGTGGGTCCGCCGCCGATGACGACGAAGTTGAGCGGAGGATGCCAGCCGCGCTCCTGCATGTTGCGCTCGGCGAGTTCGAAGGCCAGAAGCACGCGGCGCCGGATCTCGATGGCATCCTCGATGCTTTTGAGGCCGGGAGCATATTTTGCCCATTCGTCTTTTCCGAAGTATGAGTGCGTGGCGCCGGTGGCGATAACGAGGTAGTCATAGGGAAGCTGCGTGCCGGAAGCGAGGCCTACGCGGCGTGCCTGGATATCGATGGCGGTTACAGTGTCCATGAGGACTTCAGTGTTTTGCTGCCCGCGCAAGATGGTGCGGATGGGCTGGGCGATGTCGGCCGGGGACAGGACGGCGAGAGCTACCTGGTAGAGCAGGGGCTGAAAAGTATGGTGGTTGCGACGGTCTACCACAATCACCTCCACCGGCATGTGGCGCAGCGCACGGGCTGCGTGGAGACCTCCGAAGCCTGCGCCTACGATCACTACGCGCGGTCTAGTGCCGCTATCGCCCGCCTGGAGCGGTTTGGTTAGTTCGCTCATCGCACCTCGCTGTCAGGTTATGTGATGCCCGAGGAAGCGTGAGAGTAGCAGATGTTTGCGGATGTTGCTGAATCGCCTGTTGCTTAAGGATGTTGCTCGACGGTGATGGTAAGGGCGCTCGAGTTTCCAGTGACCGCGAGGGCGACGAGGTTTGTGGCGACGCCGGAAATGGACGCCGGGGCGAAGGTGACGGTGCCGTCAAGAGCGGATGTAGCCGTCCCAACCTGGGTCGCGAGCAACGGAGCCTGGGCGCAGCGGCCGTGCGGAGGGCAGGGAGGGGTCCACGCGTAGAGAGACTGATAAAGGTTCACGGTACCGCCCGCCATTGGGTTGCCATTCATATCGCGGACGCGCAGGGTGACGACGCCGGGAGTACCGGAAGCGGAGACAGTCTGGGCAGTACCGGAAACGGCTTCGAGCCATGCAAACTCCGGGCGTGCGCCGAGCACGACGAAACTGACGCACTGGCTGGTGCCCTTGAGGCAGGCGGTTGAGGTGGTTTGCTGGCCCTCTGCGAGAGGACCGGCAGCAAGCAATTTGGAGGCGATGCCATTTGTGCCGGTTGTGGATGAGGTAGCGCCTGTCACAGCGATATTGCCACTGGGTTGCCAGACGACGGTTTGACCGGCAGCCGGAGCGCCGTTGCTGAGAGCGAGGGCCTGGGCTATCCAGTTCAGCGTGGCGCCCGCTGCAAGCGACAAAGTTGGAGTGAGGGAGGCGAGGGACGGCGGTGTGCCACCGCTGAAGTGAGCCTGAAGAGTCGCACCGTTAGCGAGTGATGCAGTTACGACAGAGGAGACGGAACTGGGAGCCGTGATGTTCATGGTTGCTACGCCATCGCCGGTTGCGGTCGCGGAGCACATTGAGACGCCGCACGCCAACGTGGCGTTTCCGCTGATAACGGAGAAGGTGACGCTGACGCCGCCGGCAGGCACCAGGTCGGACCCGAGAGCGGTGACGGTGAAAGGGATGGGTACGCCGATAGGGATGGTGTTGGCGGGAGCGGTGTCGAGGGTGAGCGAGTCGCCGGTAGCGGCGTCGTAGCTGATGCCGCCGGAGAGAATCGCGATTGCACTAAACATGGGCAGATCGTCGACCTCGACGTCTACGGAGCCGGTTGAGCCTGGCGAGGCGGCGGGAGCAATGGCGGTAATTTCATTCGCGGAGATGCTGGTGATGACCGCTTTCTGCCCGCCGATCAGCACGGAGTCAGAAGGCCGAAAGCCCATGCCGCGAATCACGATGGGACCGCCGGAAACAGGCAGCCGGGGCGGTTGTACCGTGTCGGCGTAGAGCACCCATCCGTTGTATGCGTAGTCGGGGCGGCCATCGCCGCGCATGTCGGCGATGCCGAGGCGGACGATGTCGTCGGCTGACGCTGTGACCTGGAGCCAGGTTTCGCCCGTGGCGTAGCCATTGAGCGCAGGCGCCCAGTTCAGGGATGTCGCGGAGACGGGTTTGAAGGCATCCCATACCCCGACCGCGGGGAGAGCCTTGGTTTCGGTGGGAAGCCCGGCTTCGTTAAGGGCCTGGGTGACGATGGTGAAGGTACGGCCGGCGCGCACCGGGAGGGCAAACCAGTCGGCCTGGCCGACCTGGCTGAGGCGTCCGCACCACAAGCCGCTTGGTGCGAGCATGCGGGGCGAATCAGGCGAGGCGATCGCGTCCATGGTGTTGCCTAAGGCAGAGTCTGAGATGGTCACGGTGAGGGCTTGCGCACTGCCTAAGGACAAATTTGGGACGGAGAGCACGGGCATGGTGCCAGAGGGGGTTGGCGAGCCGTCAACGTACGGGCCGACGGACTCAGTGAGCATATAAAGCGGACTGATGGGCTCGAAGGTGAGCTGGTAGTTCGCAGTGGTCGTGCCGGGTGGCAACGGGATGCCGCTGAGGTCGAAGAAGCCCTGGAGGGCGGGATCGTCTGAGCCCCATTTCGCGAGTGGATTTCCGTTGGAATCGGTCCAGCCAGTGATCGGGTTGCCGCGATTGCCGCTGAAGTAGGCGCCCGAGACAAATGTCACGGTGTATTGGTAGAGAGGGTTGCCTTCGGCATCGAGGGGGCGCGCCACCACGTTGACGCCTTGCATGCCAGCGCCGGAATGGAAGCTCAGGGTGCCTTGAATGGAGACGGTATTGGTGGCGGTGATCTGTTTCCCGGGGAAGGTGACGATGTTTGACGTGGTGATGGGGTAGATGCGGTTCAGGGCGGCGATATCGTCATAGCGAAGCTGGCCGGGGTCGGGGAGGCAGATGCCTCCCGCAGCGCCGCAGAATCCGCTGATGGGCTGCATGATGGGCCATCCCAGCGTTGCGTTGGGCTCACTATTCGAGAGAGCGCCGGGATTGACCTCAGCGTAATCGAGGCCGAGGACGCGGCCGAAGGCTCGCTCCAGTTCGTACTGCATCATTTCGACAAGGTTGGCATTTGTTGCGCATAGGCCGTTGAGGAGAATGACGGCGTGGGCGATGGTGGCGTCAGGCCGAATGTTGTCGATCCATGGGAAGACGCCGTTGTTCTGGCAACTGGTTGGGTCGCTGGCGCCGGTGCCGAAAAGGCTATTGATGACGGAACCGTCGGTGTCGTAGATGACAGCGAGAGGATAGTTTGTGGCTGAAGGCGAGACGTCGGAAGGTGCGGCGAGTACCTGGTTCTCGGCGACGACGTTTGATCCGCTGATGTCTTCGTTGAGGGAACCGGAATCAGTGAGCAGGACGCCGGCAGTGGATACCGAGTTCCAGAGCGCAGCGGCTGTGTCGACCATGGCTGTGGCTTGCAGGTTATTGATCTGGCCGTTGAGCGGGCCTTGGTCGATGTAGTAGTCGACCACTCCGCCGGACCAGCGCACCGGCTGCCCGACGACGGCGGGGTTGAAGTAGGCAGTCCCGGCTATGTATTTGGGTCCGCCAGCGAAGGCTGCTGCGGGTGCAATTGCGGCGGTCAGCATGACGAGGACAAATCGAGGTGCAAACAAGGGGTCTCCCGTGCAAGCACTTGCTTTTGTTGGTCCCTTGTCGCACAGACGAAATGAGAAGTCTCTAACGTCCGAGTTGCCACACCTGGGGGCCATCCCCTTGGTTTTCAGAAGATCAAGACACTCACGTAACCATAAGCGCCGTGCTTAGAGTTACTTAAGTTCATTGCAAAGTTACTTTGTTGGCTACAATGAGTTTGCAACGCCGAGAGCTCAATTCAGGAAGTTAAGGGGGCTACCATCAGCAGCACGCGCTTAAGATTGGGAGATTTGCTCGTCCGGGCCAAGCTCGTGACCGAGATGGACATTGCGAAGGCGCTGGAACGCCTTTCAATGTGTGGCGGACGCCTTGGTGACAATCTCGTCGCCATGGGAGCGATTTCGAAGGAAACCCTGGAGAGTTTTGTCCACCGCACGCCGCGAGAGCCAGAAAACATCGCGGCCACCGGGTTGGATGAAAGCGACTTACTGGGTCTAATGCTCAAGCTCATTTATGTCGGCCGGCTGCAGACGGTGCGGCAATTTGGCGACGCGATCAAACTACCGTACAACATCGTTCTCGAACTGGTTCGGATGGCGGTCGACCGGTCATTGCTGCAGAACCTGGGCGTGCGCAACTCCGATAGCGATAGCCTGATCGATCTGGCCTATACCTTTACGGAACAGGGCCGGCGGTTCGTTATTGACGCCATGACCCGGCAGCACTATACGGGGCCGGCACCGGTGACACTCGAGGATTTCACGGACCAGGTAAACCTGCAGAAGCTTACCAATGAGTTGGTGACGCCGGAGAAGATCAAGGCAGCAACCACCGGGTTGCAATTCGACGATCGAATCATGGAACAGGCTGGCCCAGCGTTGAATTCAGGCCGCGCCATGTTGCTCTATGGACCGCCTGGAAACGGGAAAACCACGGTAGCGCAGCGCTTTGCCTCGGTCTTCAGCGATGTGATCTATGTTCCCTATTCGGTGGTTGTTGAGGGCCAGATCATCCGGGTATACGATCCGAGCATCCATCTGCATCTGGAAACGGCGAATATTGAGGACGAAAATGCGTTCACAGTGGTGAAGGCGCAGAGCTACGATGCGCGGTGGGTTCCGTGCCAGCGGCCATTTGTAATTACGGGCGGCGAACTTACGCTGGAGATGCTGGACCTGCGCTACGACACGACGGGGCACTATTACGAAGCTCCGCTGCATGTGAAGGCGCTGGGTGGATGTTTCCTGATCGATGACTTTGGACGGCAGATTGTTAGCCCGACGACCCTTCTGAATCGCTGGATTGTGCCGCTGGAAGGCAAGGTTGACTATCTCAAGCTGCACACGGGCAAAACGTTCTCGATTCCCTTTGAGGAACTGGTGATCTTTTCGACCAACCTGGAGCCGGAGGACCTGATGGATCCGGCGTTTTTGCGGCGTCTTCCGTACAAGATCGAAGTAGGTGCGCCCTCTCGTGAGAACTACAAGAAGATATTTGAAGGGGAATGCAAGAAGCAGGCGGTCGAAATGTCGGACGAGATCTTCGACACGATTGTGCAGAAGGTGACAGTCGAAAAGGGCTTGGAACTCGCGGCATATCACCCGCGGTTTATCGTGGACCAGGTGATCGCGACATGCCGCTTCATGCGAGAGGCTCCTCACTTCGAGCCGCGCTTTATCGATTATGCGGTCGACAATCTGCGCGTGCGGCAGAGCTCGTCGAAAAAGGTTACGCAGGCGCGGATCTAGGGCCTGCCCACACTACTGAGGCGGTGGCGCGGGAGCAGGCTGCGCCTGGTCAAATCTCCGGATAGAAATCAAAAAAGGCGTCGAGGCTCTGCTTGAGTTGAGTCTCGATCTGCTCGCGCGAACCTTCGAGCACGTGCATGGTGACGTGCGCTTCGTGGCCGTTGACCAGCTTGAGCGTAGCGTCGTGAATCTCCTTCACTTCGCCTTCGGGTAACAGCCGCATTCCGTAGACAAGAGTCAAATTTGCCATGGGTTTCATCTTATCTACTGCCGATTGATTTGTATTGGTGCGGATGGGCGATCGGATGGTGTTGGATTGGGCGGAGATTTGTGCGCGGATTTCCGAAGCTGAGACCTTGGTCGCGCCGACTACAATTTACTGGGAAACATGATGACAGAGACTCGTGACACCGTAATCCTCGGTTCCGGCTGCGCCGGGCTGACAGCCGCCATCTACAGTGCGCGCGCAAACCTGAAACCACTTGTGCTGGAAGGGCATGAGCCCGGAGGCCAGCTTTCCATTACATCGCTGGTCGAGAATTTTCCGGGATGGCCCGAGGGAATTCAGGGACCGGAACTGATCGACAACATGAAGAAGCAGGCAGCGCGATTTGGCGCGACCTTTCAGTTGGCGCATCTGGATCGCGTGGAACTGGGGGTGCACCCTTTCCGTTTGTACACATCTGCCGGCGAGATTGTGACGCGCACGCTGATTATTGCGTCGGGCGCGAGCGCGAGGTGGCTTGGGATTCCGAGCGAGCAGGCGCTGATCGGGCATGGAGTATCAAGCTGCGCTACGTGCGATGGATTCTTCTTCCGGGGCAAGCCGATTGCGGTGGTAGGCGGCGGAGATTCGGCGATGGAAGAGGCGTTGTTCTTGACGCGGTTCGCGTCAAAGGTGACGCTGCTGCACCGTCGACCTGCATTCCGCGCATCGAAGATCATGCTGGAGCGGGCGATGGCGCATCCGAACATCGAGTTCAGGACGAACACGGTTGTGGATGAAGTGCTGGGGGTGGAAGAGAAGGAAGTGAAAGGGCTCAAGCTGCGCGATGTGGTGACTGGAGCATCGAGCGTTTTGCATGTGGACGGACTGTTCCTGGGGATCGGACATGAGCCGAACGCAAAGATGTTTGTCGGGCAGATCGATCTCGACGACGAGGGCTACGTGCTGACGCAGGGCAACGTGATTACGACACGCAAGGGAATTCCGGTGCCGGGCGTCTATGCGTGTGGCGACGTGCAGGATCGGCGTTATCGCCAGGCGATTACGGCCGCGGGTACAGGGTGCATGGCTGCGCTGGAGGCGGAGAAGTACCTCGAGGAGCACGGGCGCTGAAGTCGGTGAGGAGCGGTGCATGTCGACAATCTTCCCAGGCCGTTTCACGGTGAAGTTTGATCACTCGTTCGTTGTCTTCATCATCGGCATGCGGATCAATCGCCTGCTTCAGTTCAGCAAGTGGATTCCAGTGGCAAAGGCAATGCCGCCCATGCTTGAAGAGCTGAAGAAGAATCCCGAGATGGGCTTGCTGCACGTGGAGACGATGCTCTACTGGCGCGGCGTGACGACTTTGCAGTACTGGCGAAGCTTCGACCACCTGCATGCATACGCGCACATGCGCGACAGCCATCATCTACCGGCATGGGCGGAGTTCAATCGGCGGATTGGCGGCAATGGGTCAGTAGGCATCTGGCACGAGAGCTATCTGGTTGAACGCGGCGGTTACGAGTGCATCTACGTCAACATGCCACGCTTCGGCTTTGGAGCGGCAAGTGATCTTGTGCCGGTCAGCGGCAGACTTGAGAGTGCGCGCCAGCGCATCGGCAAAGCGGAATGAGCCAACTCGCGGAGAACCTGGAAAAGCTGGAGACGGCGATTGCGGATGCGTGCAGGCGAGCGGGTCGGCGGCGCGAAGACGTCGAGCTGATGGCTGTGTCGAAGACTTATCCGGCGGAAACGATTGCGGAAGCCGCATCGCTGGGGTTGACGCTGTTTGGCGAAAACCGCGTGCAGGAGTTTGCCGGCAAAGCGCCCGAATTAGAAGAGCAGCGTGCGCGCCGTGAGAGACCGACTCGATTTCACCTGATTGGTCACCTGCAGTCGAACAAGGCAGCGCGGGCGGCGGAGTTGTTCGAGGCGGTTGATGCGGTGGATTCACTACGGCTGGCGCAACGGCTAAATGATGCGGCGGGGAAGCTGGGTAAGCGGCTGCCTGTCTTGCTGGAAGTAAAGCTGAGTCCGGAAGAAACGAAGGAAGGCTTGGAGCCGGAGTCGGCCGAAACGGCGCAGTTACTGGAGGCGTTGCCAGATTTGAGCAATCTTGAGGCGGGCGGACTGATGACGATTGCGCCGTGGGGCGCCGAGGAAGCAGTGACGCGGGCTTGCTTTCGCAGCTTGCGCGAATGGCGAGATCGATGGGCTGCCGCGCATTCGAAGTTGAATCTGGATGTGCTTTCGATGGGGATGAGCGGGGATTTTGCGCTTGCGATTGCAGAGGGCGCTACGCGCATTCGCGTGGGAACGGCGTTGTTTGGCAAGCGCGCACCGTACACAGGACCGGCCTGATGCTGCGCGAGGTGGCGGGCGGGGTAACGCTGGCGGTGCGGGCGCAGCCGGGAGCGAAGAAAACGACGATTGTTGGCGTCTATGGCGAGGGCGACGCGACGCAGTTGAAAATTGCGGTGCAGGCTCCGCCGGTGGAAGGGCGGGCAAATGAGGCGCTGGTTGCGTTTCTGGCGGAGTTTTTTGGGCTTCCAAAGCAATCGGTCGAATTGTTGAGCGGGGCGCTGGTGCGAAGCAAGGTGTTCAGGTTGCGCATCAGCATTGGTGACGCGGAAGCCAAACTCAGACCGTAATCTGGCCGCAACCATGCATCGGGACAAACGACGGATACAGTTCAACTATTATGGCCTGAAGGAGTTTTGCGATTGAACTTGAGAACCGGTCCCTCGACCGAAAACCAGCCCGGGCAATACTGTGTCCTGGTTTATAGAGCTTCCGGATCGGAATTCTCGCCGTTGGGTGACGAGGCGCCGGTCCTTCTTGCCCACTTGAGCCCTGATAGCGGACTATCCCTTTTTGTCAATTCGAGATGGCATGACATCGTTGCTCTCGAGCACCAGGAGTATTTTCGCTCTTTGCTGGAAGATTTCGCTTTGCGAGCAAAGTCGGATCGAGGCAGATTATTTCAACAGATTACTTCGCTTGAAGTTGGTCCGATTGTGACCAGAGATGTCGGGCAGTGGGATACACGTGACGACAGCGTAAATGCGCTATATTCCGCATTCGAAAAGGTGAAGTGAGAGCACAACTGCCCTAATAATCTTTGATTGGCGCTTACACTCGAAGTCCCGCGAAAACCGGCGCAAGAATCGAACGAGATTCAATCGCTTCCGGGGTAGAGATTTGACTGTAAGCTTGCAGAATTTCCTCTAGGATGCCCGAACATACTCCAGGTTTGGATAGTCGTCCAACGAAGCATGCGAAACTCTCGACCGCCGATGGGGTTTTCCATTGGGGTGGAATTTCCTGAATCAGACTCCAAAGAATGTCAGGGAGTAGCTCCTGTATTGTTTTTGCATAGTTGGATAGGTGCCCAATCGGTGCTTTGCCGTAGAGGCGCGGATCGAGGTAGCGAGAATGCGCTGCTCGGGGGCGTTGCGTGCCCTCCGGACCGCCAAATAAGTGACCGTGATCGATGAAATAGGGTTTGAGCGAGCCCTCATTCCATTCCTGGAAGACAACCTGCCGGTTATCGGCGTGGCCGAGGCAGGCATCAATCAACCACGCCCGCCAAAAATCGTTGGGCTTCTGGATGCGTTGGAACCAGGATCCGGGAAGGATCTCCCACAGTCGAACTCCTGTCCCGCCGATGAATCTCGAACCAAAAGCCAGCCCCGATTCAGGCCGAATCGGCTGTCCATTGCGTAACATCCAACACGCTGTGTTCTGGTCAATAAACTGATCGGATATAGCCAGAGGCTTCCAATCCGAAGAGGGCAGCCCACAGGCTTTATAAAGCTGGATACCGATACTTTCGTTCAGCAGCACATTGGGACCTTGAAGGTTATTCTGGAATTTGACCACATACACCAGGCCATCACTTGCTTCTGCGAGAATTGCCTGCGATCCACCGCGCATCTTGCGAAAAAACCGCGTAACACTCGCCGGCTCGTCTTCCAAGGAACACACACTTTCCGCCGGATGTCTGGAAACATCCGGGATGGGCTCACCTATTAGTACCTATCTTTTGAGCGCCTAAAGTAATCAAGTAAATGTTACGTCATTTACCTGTTAAGAAAATAGTCAGTACTCATATTGGCTTACAACAAAAGATGCAGCTCTTTTTTGAGACCTTCGCCTACGGATGGCGGGGCAAAAGCAGCGTTTTCTTCGATTGATAGAGAGAGCGCGCCCGCTTAGCGCCCGCAGAGACTCAACGCCGCGGAGAGGGTTTCTTCGGGTTCGGGGCGGACGCGGAAGTCGGCGTGAGCTTCGGCGTAGGCTACTCGCCCTTCGCGACTCACGACGTAGGTGGCTGGTAAAGGTAAACGCCAGCTCTTGTCACCGTTGACGAATGGGATATTGACGAGGATGGATAGGTAGTGCTCACGGTGGTACTCGGGGATGGTGTAGACGAGGCCGAATTTTTCCGCGACTGCGTTTCCGGGATCCGTCAGCACTGGGAACGGAAGGCCGTGCTGGTTGGCCATGAAGTCGCTCTGGCGTTCGATTTGCGGGCCGATGGCAACCATGAGGGCGCCGCGTTCGCGTAGCTGGCCGTAGAGGTCGCGCCAGGTTTCCAACTCGGTGACGCAGTAGGGGCACCAGCGGCCGCGGAAGAACTTAATAACCAGTGGGCCAAGGGCGAGCAGGTCGCGCGAGCGGACGAGCTTGCCGCCGGAATCTTTGAGCGCGAACTCGGGGGCTGGCGCGCCGACGGGGAGAATTCTTTCTTCGATGCCGGTTGCGAAGAGGTCTTCAACGGCGCGTTCGCCGACGGCAAGGCGCTCGGGCTGCACAAGGTGCCGGGTGTTGGCGGTGATCTCGTCGAGTTGGTCTTGCAGGCTGGTCATGATTTCTTTGGTCGTGCTGACATTCTCAAAGGCAACTGCAGATCCTTCGATTCGCTGCGCTCGCTCAGGATGACAAGCTTAGGTTAGAAACAAAAGCGGAAGGCAAAAGCGGAAGACAAAAGCAGATCCTTCGCTTCGCTTACCCCGCAGACTTCGTCTGCGGGGCCCCAAGCTGCTCCGCTCAGGATGACACATCTGTAAGTGCTCCCTTAGGATGACATGCTCGGCAGAAACAGCAGGTCCTTCGATGGCAAGCTCACCCGAAAGACAAAAGCAGATCCTTCGCTTCGCTTACCCCACAGACTTCGTCTGCGGGGCCCCAAGCTGCTCCGCTCAGGATGACACATCTGTAAGTGCTCCCTTAGGATGACATGCTCGGCAGACACAGCAGGTCCTTCGATGGCAAGCTCACCCGAAAGACAAAAGCAGATCCTTCGCTCCGCTTTCCCCATAGACTTTCGTCTGTGGGGCCCCAAGCTGCTCCGCTCAGGATGACACCTTTGGTGATGAATGCCGCTGCTCCGCTCAGGATGACACCATTGGTGATGAATGCCGCTGGCTCCGCTCAGGATGACATTTCTGATGAGGGAATGCCGTGATTGTGGGGACGGCAGCATTCTCACCGCCCGAATTTCTGTTTGCCCGTCAGGCCGGACATTCCGCCGCGCATCATTTGCTTGGCCAGGCCGCCTTTGCCCATTTGCTTGAACATCTTGCTCATCTGGGCGTATTGGCGGAGGAGCTGGTTCACGTCCTGGACTGAGGTGCCAGAGCCCGCCGCGATGCGCTTGCGGCGCGAGCCGGAGATGATTTCGTGGTTGCGGCGCTCGTAGGGCGTCATGGAACTGATCATGGCTTCGAGGCGGACGAATTGCTTTTCGTCGACCTGCCCGGCGGCTTGCTGCAGGCCGGCGAACGGTCCGACAGAGGGCAGCATCTTCAAAATGCTTTCCATCGATCCGAGTTTCTTGATCTGTTTGAGCTGGTCGCGGAAGTCTTCGAGGGTGAAGCCGTCACCGAGTAGGGCCTTCTTGGCGAACTCTTCGGACTTCTTGCGGTCGAGCGAGGATTCTGCTTTCTCGATCAGCGAAAGCATGTCGCCCATGCCGAGGATGCGGCCCACGATGCGATCCGGATGGAAGGGCTCGAAAGCGTCCGGTTTCTCGCCGGTGCCGATGAACTTGATGGGCTGGCCGGTGACGTGGCGAATGGAGATCGCCGCGCCGCCGCGGGAATCGCCGTCCATTTTGGTGAGGATGACGCCGGTGAGGCCGAGGCGCTTATGAAAATCCTGCGCCGAATTAACGGCGTCCTGGCCGGTCATAGCATCAGCTACGAAAAGGATCTCCTGCGGATTGAGGAGCTTTTTGAGCTGGGCCATTTCGTCCATCAGCTCTTCGTCAACGTGGAGGCGGCCGGCGGTGTCGACGATGAGGGTATCGCAGGCGAGAATTCGGGCCTCGCGGCGCGCCTCGCTGGCCAGTCGCTCGACCAGTTTGGAGCCGGCAGGCTCATCGTTGAGTTTGCCTTCGTAGAGACGGGCTTCGATGGACTTGGCGACGATCTTGAGCTGCTCGCGAGCGGCGGGGCGGTAGACGTCGACCGAGACAAGCATGGGGCGGTGTCCGCCCTTTTTGAGCCAGGCTGCGAGCTTTCCGCTGGTGGTGGTTTTACCCGAACCTTGCAGGCCGGCCATGAGGATGACGGTGGGGGGCTGAGAGGCGAATTTGAAGCGGGCGGTGTCGCGGCCAAGGAGTTCAACGAGCTCGTCACGGACGATTTTGATGACCTGCTCGGAGGGCGAAAGGGCGGTAAGTACCTCGCTACCAACGGCTTTGACTCGGATATGGTCGATGAGCTCGTTGACGACGCTGAGGTTGACGTCGGCGTCCAGCATGGCCACGCGGATCTCGCGCAGCGCTTCCTGGATATTTTCTTCGGTGAGAGTGCCCTGCCCGCGAAGGGTTTTAAAGGCGCGTTGCAGTTTTTCTGTGAGGTTCTCAAACATAGTCAGATTCAAGTGTATCGAAAAGGGGAGAAGAGCGGAGTCAGCGTGGTTAGCGCTCGCTAGCGAGCGTTAGCGGCGCTGGCGCGCCTGTTCGCGAGTCAGCAAGTCAGCGGGATTTTCATTGCTTGCTGCGTCTTTGTGGAGCAGCCAGGAGATGATGGGACCCCAGTAGTGCATTTTGGGCTCGTAGAAGGGCTCGTTGTGGGAGCGGGCGGGCAGCACCAGCAGATCGGCGCGGCCGTTACAGCATGCGACGAGGTCGTGGGCCATCGGCAAGCGGAAGAGGCGGTCGCGGTCTCCCTGAACGATGAGAATGGGGAGAGCGCAGTCGCGGAGAACTTCTTCCGCGGACCAGATGGGTGGCACGAGGGGAGAAAGAAATCCGGGGATCCAGGCGGCGCGTGCCGCTTTACGGAACGAGGAATAGCCTGCGCAGAGGACGAGGCGATCTGCTTTTACACGATTGAGTATGGCTGGAGCGACGCCAGTTCCGAGCGAGAATCCGAGGATGGAGATCGGGACAGCCGGGGCGAGTTGCCGGAGAAGTTGGAAGGCAGCGATCGCATCCTCTTCGCACTGAGTCCAGTGAACGGAGCCAGTGCTGCGGCCATAGCCGGAGTAGTCGAAGACCAGTGAGGCGATGTTCTTCTCCGCGAGGAGGCGCTGAATGGGAAACCATTGCGGCACGATTTCGCCGATGCCGTGGCAGATGAGTACCGCTGCTCGCGGACGGTCTGCGGAGGGCTCAACGTATACCGCGTCGACCAGATTCTTTCCGCTGGAGATGGTGTGTTGCGTCGCGGAAATTCCGGTGCACTCCGGCCTGTTGCGAGGCACTCTCCCGAGGAGTCGATCCCTGGCCTGAACCACGCGGCTGGTGCAGGTGAGCGCCGCTGTGAATAGGAATCTGTGCAATTGCATCGGGCCCTCTGTGCGGAGTCACTTGTTCGTGCTTTCCCGCCCATTCGACCAAAAACGTCGAATGGATGGGACACCCTGTTCGTGGGAGGGAGCAAGTTGGAAACTACTCCGCCGGCGCGATCAGGTACTGTTCGAGTTTGCCGTCGGGGTAGGTGTAGGTGGTGAGCCTGAGACGCGTATTGGGATAAGTAATAGTGAACCCGCGAAAGGTCATGCCGCCGCGGAGCGTCTCGCCGGTCTGGTGGAAGGTAAGCGGCTCACCGAGCGGTGCCAGGCTGGATTGGTAATCGGCGATGGCCTCGGGCGTGAAGTAGTCGCTGAGATTTGGAGCAAGGAGTGAGCGGTCGATGCGGCCCTGTTGGAGCCCACGATAAATTTCGAAGGCCTGCTTTTCGGTGTCGCTGGGCGGGAATCCAGCGATGACGGGGGCGGCGAGGCGGGCGATGGTGGAAGCGGCGCCAACGGCATCCTGATTAGTGAGCACGGTGACAGATGTGCCATCATCGACGAGCACCTGGTTGTCAGAGACGAAGCCCGAGACTTCGCCGCTGTGCTCGATGTCGCGATGGCCGTTGATGGCGCGCACTTCGACGCCGAGACCGTAATGTGTGTCCTGGCCATTCTTGAGCTTTACGGAGGTGAACATTGCCTTGTAGCTTTCGGGCTTAAGTACGGTTTGGGCCATCAGGCTTTCGTTCCAAAGCGCAAGGTCGTGCGCAGTCATGGCCAGTTCGCCAGCGGCAAACATCCAGCCGCGGCCTTCTTTGGGCGCAACACGATGCGGGCCGAGGGCATGGCGGTAGTAGGCGGTCGCGTCGGTCTGGGTGAGCTTGGTTTCGTCGGAGTTCCACACGGACTTCATGCCGAGGGGATGAAAGATATGTTCACCCAGGAAGTCCATGAGTTTTTGTCCACTCACCTTTTCTACGATTGCGCCGGCGATGACGTAGTTGGTATTTGAGTACTGCCATTGTGTGCCGGGATCGAAGTCGAGCGGCTTTTTAGCCCAGGTGTCGATGATCTGCTGGGCGGTTTCGGGGTGGAGCATCGGGGTCATCACGTAGTCTTCGGGCCAGTAGTCCTGGTAGCCGGAGGTATGGGAAAGAATCTGGCGAATGGTGACTTCGTCGCCGCGGGTGAGGCCGGGGACGTACTTGCTCACGGCATCGTCGATCGAGAGCTTGCCTTGCTCCTGCAGCAGCAGAATGGCGGCGGCAGTGAACTGCTTGGAGATGGAGCCGATGGAGTAGCGCATGTCAGGGGTGGCAGGCACAGGTGGATCGAGATGTGCGTTGCCGTAGGCGTGGGTGTAGACGAGTTTGCCGCCCTTGACGATGGCTAAGGACGCTGAAGGGACGCCGGTCTGTTTCAGAACGTCGGTTGCGATGCTGTCGATGCGGGCTTTGAGAGCGGGGTCGAGGTTGTCGACGCTCTGCCCATGAGTATGGAGCGCGGGGAACAAGGCAAAGACAGCGAGAGTGGAGATGAGGCGGCGGCAAGTCATGATCGGCTGCGTGGAACTCCTTCCGTTCGAATAGTAACAATCGCAGCCGGGTTCTATGTTCGGGCTTCGGCTTCTTCGACGGTGGTTGTCAGGGTGAGGACTTGCTCCAACCGTGTGATGTGGAACATGGTGAGCACGCGGGGTGTGACGCCGGCGAGCGTGAGGCGGACATGCTTGTCGCGGCAATAGACCTCGTGATTGATGATCTCGCTCATGCCGGCTGAATCCATGAATGGAACTCCGCCGAGATCGAGGATGGTGTGCTGCGGCGGTTCGGTGCCGCGGAATAGTGCACGCAGAGGCGAGACGCTGTTCAGAGTCACGGGCCCGGTGAGGCGCAAGATGACGATTCCAGGTTTGCTGCCGGGAATCGGCTCGATCTTCAGGGGGACGTCGGGTGCCATGTTTGGATCAGTGTATGGAACGGCGCGAGATTTGTCGTTAAAAAACTGGTGAGGCAGGGAGAGTCGCTTTGGCTAGGTCGGTCTCCAACCATATCTCAGGACATGGGATATGCGGCCCGATACGTTAGCCTTGATTTGCAGAACCGAAATTCTGGCGAGGTCACGCATGCAGCGATTGATTGAGGGCCACAAGAAATTTCTGGCGGAAGTATTTCCGCGGCGACGCGACCAGTTTCATTTGCTGGCGGAGTCACAAGCGCCGGAGTGGCTGTTCATTACATGTTCAGACTCGCGCGTGCTGCCGGATCTGATCCTGGGCACAGGTCCGGGTGATTTGTTCATCACGCGGAATGCGGGGAACGTGGTGCCGGTTTTGGGGAACGATGTGGATGGCTGCACAGCGACGATTGAATACGCAGTCGAGGTGCTGAAGGTGAAACACGCCATCCTGTGCGGACATTCGGATTGCGGAGCGATGAAGGCGGCGCTTGACCGGCGGGGACTGGAGAAGCTTCCCAAGGCGAGCCGATGGCTACACCATGTGGAGGCGGCGTTCTCGCATCGGCAGCCACTGAACCCTGAGGACGGAGCGCACGCTGAGTTATGTTCACTGATTCGCGGAAACGTGGTGGCGCAGTTGTTGAATCTGAAGGCCCAGCCGTCGGTGGCGCGAGCCGTGATGGAAGGGCGGCTTGCCGTGCATGGATGGTATTACGAGATTCTCTCGGGACGCATCGAGCGGTTCGACGAAGATGCACGGCGGTTTGTGCCGTTGGTTGGCTGAATGGGTTGGGACCTGTTTCCATATGCGCGAAATGAAGATGTACCCGGGCCTGAAGGCCTTCATCTCCAAGATCGCAATTCAGCGGCCTGAAGGCCGCTGCTCCCTCCGTTCTTGAAAGGGCTCTGGGACGCAAAGTCGTTGGATACGCACAGCCAGTTCAGCATCGCTTTGCCGAACCCGAGTATTCGCGCACGAGAAAGGTGTGCTTCCGATCGAAACACACCGAGTAGAGGAGCAGTTGGCGGCTACCTTTTTGTGTCTCGCGCGGCCTTGATGAATTCGTGGGATTTTTCGATATGCGCAGCCTGGGTGGTGAGTACTTGGCGAACCGGCAGAGGCACATAGGTTTCCGTGGCTCTGGCGTAGGCATCCACGGCTTCGTCTTCAGCTTCTTCCGCTGTGGAGAGCAGGCTGGTGTCACCACCGCCAAGGGCAGATTTGAAATCACTCCAGGCGCGGCGGACGGTTCCGACGGCGGTACCACTCTCTTTGATGTCGTGCACACCTTCCTGGTGGAGGATGGATTCGAGGACGCCGCGAAACTGGGCGCGGGTGAGGGACTCGGCAAGGAAATACTCTTTGAGCGTTTCGTCCTTGATTTGCTCGCCGATCTTCTTGAAGCCTTCCTGGCCGTCGATGAGGGACTGGATGACGGAACGCAGAGCGGATTCAGTTTCTTTAAGGTCTTTCGAGGGAGACGACATAGGGAACTCTCCGAAAATCAAAAATGCGAGCAGGGTCTGGCGGCTGCCATTGCGATTCTCCTTCGCCGCCAGTAAGGAGGGGGAAATCGCGAAAACCCCAACGCCCCTGCCCTGGGTAGTGGATCGACCCGCTCCCGCAGAGGCCAGGTTGATCCAAGTATTGTGATGCGAGATTTGGGCGCGGCGGCGGAAACTGCGCGAGAAATCAGTGTGCGCCAGGCGGTGGTGCAGCGTGCGCCGGGGGCTTGCGGAAGAGCCAAACGGCGGCGGCACAAAAGAATGCGAGCAACGCAGTCCACCGAAAGACGTCGATGTAGGCGAGCAGAGCCGATTGTTGCTGCAGAAGTCCGTACATCAGGCCCAGCGACCCCGGACGCGCGGAGGGAGAGCCGATCTGGTGACCGAGATACATGGTGATCATTCGCGATTTTTGCTGAAATATGGCGCTCGATGGGGACAGGTTTGCCCCGATCTCGGTCTGATGCAAAGCGGCGCGGCGAATGATGGCAGTGGTCGCCATGGCGATGCCGATCGATCCGCCGATGTTGCGCAGCATATTGAAGAGGCCCGTGGCATTGCCCATTTCTTCGCGCGAGAGCGTGGCGGTGGTCATCGTGGCGAGAGGAACGAATACAAAGCTGAGTGCGAACCCCGTGACCAAAATTGGAATGAGCAGCGTGTACGGGCCGATGTCGAGATTCACGGTGCCGAAGATGAGAGAACAGACACCGAAGCCGATGAATCCGGCGCTGAGCAATTTGCGGTTGTCAATGCGGGAGCCGAGCATGCCGATGACGGGGGAGCCGATGAATGAGCCGATGCCGCGCGGGCCTACGACGAGACCGGCGGTGAAGGCGGTGTAGCCAAGGATCTCCTGGTAGTAGAGCGGCAGGATGGCGATGGTGATGTAGATGCACATTCCCAGCAGTGCAATGAGAAAGCAGCCGGTGCGGAAGTTGCGATTTTTGAGCACGTGCAGGTCGACCAGTCCGCGGGGATTGGTCCACGAGCGCCAGATCCATCCGATGAAGCCGATGACGAGTGCCGCCACGGCCCAGCGCACCCAGAGGGCTCCGAACCAGTCATCTTCCTGGCCTTTGTCGAGCACGACTTGCAGGCAGCCTGTCCAGACGATCAGGAGTCCGAAACCGATGTTGTCGAAGGGGCCAACTTTGGCGTTTTTGATGTAGGGAGGATCGTGCACGAAGCGGGCGATCATGAAGACGGCGAGGATGCCGACGGGAATGTTGATGTAGAAGGCATAGCGCCAGCTGAAGGTGTCGGTGAGCCAGCCGCCCAGCGTAGGGCCCAGCACTGGTGCGACCACGATTCCGAGGCCGTAGGCGGCCATGGACATGGATCGTTTTGCCGGAGGGAAGCTTTCGAGCAGGATGGATTGCGAAAGCGGTTGCAGAGCACCGCCGCCGGCACCCTGGAGAATGCGCGCGAGCAGAATCACGCCCAGAGAGGGAGCGGCTCCGCAGAAGAACGAGGCGACTGTGAAGATGACGACGCAGATCAGCAGGAAGCGCTTGCGGCCCCAGCGGCGGGCGAACCAGTTGGAGGCGGGCAGAATGACGGCGTTGGCGACGAGATAGCTGGTCAGCACCCAGGTGGCTTCGGAGTTAGTTGATGAGAGGCTGCCGGCAATGTAGGGCAGTGCTACCGACGCGATCGCCGTGTCAAGCACTTCCATAAACGTCGGCAGCATTACTGATGCTGTTACGAGCCAGGGGTTGACGCCCTGGGTAAGGGGAAATCGGGCTTGAGCCTCAGCAGTGGTCATCGCAACCGGAACAGTCGAGACTAAACGACCAGGCCTGCTGCTGGTTGTGATGGGTGTCAGGGCGATTTCAGAGTTTGTCGATACGAAATGGCGCGGGGCGTCAGGCGTCGGTCGTGATAACGGGCCTGAACGGCGGGTGCATCGAGAGGTCGCTTCTCCGTCATGCTTGTGCGTTCTACCGTTTCGTGATTCGCCCTAATACAACTCGCGAAAGAACTGCGCCTCCCTCCCGGGACCGGTGGGGACTTTAACCAGAAGGGGACTCGTCTCCCTGGTGCAATTTGGGAGCAAGTCTTATGAAATTTATATCAATAAAAGTTGACACTAATTCACTCATGGCGCATCTTATCTAGTGACATTGAAAATCTTTGTAATCTGAGGCAGGAAAACTCACTATGGCAAAAATCATTGGAATCGACCTCGGCACGACCAATTCTTGCGTCGCCGTTCTCGAGGGCGGCGAGCCCAAAGTCATTGCAAATGAAGAGGGTTCACGCACAACCCCATCCGTCGTCGCTTTCTCGAAGAGCGGCGAGCGGCTGGTTGGCCAAGTGGCAAAGCGCCAGGCTATCACCAACCCCGAGAACACAATTTTCTCCATCAAGCGGTTTATGGGCCGTCGCTATGACGAAGTGACGGACGAAATGAAGATGGTGCCCTACAAGGTCGTTAAGCAGGGCGACCATATCGCCGTTGTGGCGCAGGGTAAGGAATATACCCCGCCCGAGATCTCGGCGATGATTTTGCAGAAGTTGAAAAAGAGCGCGGAAGCCTACCTAGGCGAGACGGTTACGCAGGCCGTGATCACGGTTCCCGCCTACTTTAACGATGCGCAGCGGCAGGCCACGAAGGACGCGGGCAAGATTGCCGGTCTGGACGTGAAGCGCATCGTGAACGAACCCACGGCAGCTGCATTGGCTTACGGACTGGACAAGAAGAAGGACGAAACGATCGCCGTGTATGACTTCGGCGGGGGCACCTTCGACATCTCCATTCTGGAAGTCGGCGAAGGCGTTATTGAGGTGAAGTCGACCAACGGCGATACGCACCTGGGCGGCGACAACCTCGACCAGCGCATCGTGGAGTGGCTAATTGCCGAGTTCAAACAGGAAGAGGGACTCGACCTGAGCTCGAAGGGCAACGAGATGGCTTTGCAGCGCCTGAAGGATGCGGCGGAAAAGGCCAAGATCGAGCTGTCGACCACGGTGGAGACCGAGATCAACCTGCCGTTTATTACTGCGGATGCGACCGGTCCGAAGCACCTGGTGCGGAAACTGACCCGCGCCAAGCTGGAGCAGTTGGTTTCTGATCTCCTGGAGCGTTCGCTCGAGCCCTGCAAAAAGGCAATGGCAGACGCGAATGTGACGCCGAAGGACATCGACGAAGTGGTGTTGGTAGGCGGCCAGACGCGTATGCCGAAGATCCAGGAGATGGTGAAGGAGCTCTTTGGCAGGGAACCGCATCGCGGCGTGAATCCCGACGAAGTGGTTGCGGTTGGCGCGGCTGTACAAGCCGGTGTGCTGGCAGGGGAAGTGAAGGATCTGCTTCTGCTCGACGTGACACCGCTAACCCTGGCGATTGAAACGCTGGGCGGCGTAGCGACTCCGATGATTCCGCGCAATACGACGATTCCGACGAAGAAGACGGAGACCTTCTCGACGGCAGCGGATTCGCAGACCGAAGTTGAAGTGCACGTGCTGCAAGGCGAGCGTCCGATGGCTGCGCAGAACCGCACGCTGGGCAAATTCAAGCTGGCGGGCATTCCTCCGGCGCCGCGTGGCGTGCCGCAGATCGAGGTCACGTTTGACATCGATGCCAACGGCATTCTGAACGTGAACGCGAAGGACACGGCTACGGGTAAGGACACGCGCATCACCATCACCTCGAGTTCAGGCTTGAGCAAGGATGAAGTCGAGCGGATGGCGAAGGATGCCGAGGCGCACGCAGCCGAGGACAAGGAGAAGCGCGAGGAAATCGAGGCTCGCAACGCCCTCGACGGAATGGTCTACAACATCGAGAAGATGCTGAAGGATTCCGGTGAGAAGGTGCAGGCTGCCGATAAGTCTGAAGTGGAGTCCGCGCTGGCCGATGCCAAAAAGACGCTGGAAGGCACGCCGAGTGTCGCAGAGATGCGCGCGGCGAACGACAAGTTGACCCAGGCAAGCCACAAGCTGGCAGAGGTGCTCTATAAGGCCAATGCGGCAGCGGCGGGCCAGGGTGCTCCGACGGCGCAGGCGGATGGAACGCCGGGAACCGAGCAGAAGAAGGACGAAGGCGTGATCGACGCCGAGTACGTCGACGTGGAAGACAAGAAGTAAGCGGCGTTCGCGGTGTTAGCCTCGCTGCGCGAGTGTTAGCGGAGTTAGCAAGCGGGGTGGGCGATAGTGCCCACCCCGAGTTTTATGTAAGGAGACAAGAATCTGCCGATATGCAGTCTGGTGACCTCTGCAGATTGCACGTTTCAGAGTCATCGAACGCAACGTGTACGCTAGTGGGATAAGCAAACTCAAATGGCCACAACGCAGAACAAAGATTATTACGCAACGCTAGGCGTCAAGAAGACGGCGACACCGGAGGAGATTCGGAAGGCATTCCGCAAAGCCGCGCGCAAATATCATCCAGACGTCAATCCTAACGATAAAAAGGCCGAGGAGAAGTTCAAGGAGATTTCTGAAGCCAACGATGTGCTGAGTGACGAGAAGAAGCGCAAGGTATATGACCAGCTTGGGTTCTATTCCGACCAGATTGACCCGACGCAGGCTGAGGCCTATGCGCGTCAGCAGCGCGAGGGCGGCGGCGTCCCGGTTGACTTCGACGGATTCGACTTTTCCGGTTTCCAGGGTGGGGCGCACGCAGGACCGCAAGCGGGGGCCGGGTCATCCAACTGGGGCAGCTTCAAAGACATTTTCTCCGGGATCTTCACGGGACAGCAGCAGCAACAACAGCGACCGCGCGGCCCGCAGCCTGGCACCGATCTCGAGTATCAGGCGACGATCGATTTCTGGTCGGCGATTCGAGGTGGACAGGCACGCATCCAGGTGCAACGCCAGGAAGTTTGTCCCTCATGTCACGGTGCGGCGCATACTGGCGGCCCGAAGACGTGTCCCGAGTGCAACGGCACGGGCCAGGTGACGCAGATGGGTGGCCGGATGAAGTTCAACATTCCGTGCCCCAGTTGCGGCGGCTCGGGTCGCGTGACGAACGATTGCCCGACCTGTCACGGGGAAGGCACGGTGAGCAAAACGGAGACAGTTGAGTTCCGCATCAAGCCCGGCACGCGCGATGGGCAGCGGATTCGCCTGCCAGGGAAGGGAAACGCCGGACTGAATGGCGGCGCGCCGGGCGATCTTTACGTGATCGTGCGGACGGGAACGAATCCGGTTTTCACGCGGGTTGGCGACGATATCCAGTTGACGGTACCGGTGACGATTGCGGAGGCGTCGCTGGGGGCAAAGGTTGAGGTGCCGACGATCGACGGACGCGCGCAGTTGAAGATTCCGCAGGGCACGCAGAACGGGCAGAAGCTACGGATGCGTGAGCGTGGCGTGGAAAGTGCTGCGCATCCTGGACAGCGCGGAGATGAGATTGTGACCATCGAGGTGGTGGTACCGACGCTGAACGATGAGCGCAGCCGCGAGATCATGCGAGAACTGGCGAAGTTGAACAACCAGGATCCTCGGGTTGCGTTGTTTGAAAAAAGCAGGGACCAGGGACTAGGGACCAGGGACTAGGGACCAGGGACTAGGGACCAGGGACTAGGGAATACAGAGCACGTTGATCGAGAGATCCTATGGTGGCGAAGCGAAAATCCAAAGGGGCGTACATGATCTCGGCGGTGGCCGAGATGTACGAGATTCACCCGCAGACGTTGCGACTCTACGAGCGTGAGGGATTGCTGAAGCCCTCGCGCACCGAGGGCAATACGCGCCTCTATACCGATGAGGACCTGGAGCGTCTTGAGTTCATTCTGAACCTGGCGCGCGATCTCGGGGTGAATATCGCGGGTATCGCGATCATCCTGCAGATGCGCGAGCGCATGGAAGAGATGAATCGGCAGATGCAGAGCTTTGTGGAGTACGTGCGCTCGGAGATGCTGACGCGGTTCCAGCAGGGTGCGCCTGGCTCGGGGGCCATCGTGCAGCTTCGCAAACCGGCGGTAGTAATCAAACCCGCGCAGACGCGCAAACCTTGATTGGGGCGCTCCATCGCAGCGATGAAGTTGGTTCCCTCTAGTCACTGGCTGAAATTCTCTTCCGTATTCCCGGCGCGTATTCTTAGACCTGCATGTCGTACGTTCTGCTAGCCCTCGCGGTTTTTGGCCTCTTTACCTCTTCGGTCTTTGCCGGCTTGGTTCTGGCGGCGGTGCCGCGCTATCTTCGCGAGCGGAGAGTTGCCGAGGGCGAGCTTCGCAAACGGCCCGGGTTCACGCCGCCGCTGACATTGCTGAAGCCACTTGCGGGCGCCGAGCCGGACCTTGAAGCGCACCTGGCGAGTTTCTTTGAGCAGGATTATCCAGAGTTTGAAATTTTGTTTTGCGCGCGTCAGCCAAACGATGCCGGGCTGGAGATTGCGCGCAAGGTCGCCGCACGGTATCCGCGGGTTCCAGCGAAATTTTTTTCGACGGGCGAACCGGTTTACATCAATGCCAAAGTCGCCTCGATGGAACTGATGGAGAAGTCTGCAGCGCACGGCATCCTTGTTATCAGTGACAGTGATGTGCGCGTTACGCCGGATTATCTGCGCGCGGTGGCGCTGCCGTTTGCGGATGAAAATGTCGGCGGTATGTGCTGTCCGTATCGTGGCATCGCGGCAGGCGGCGGGCTGTGGGCGCGGCTTGAGGCCGTGGGCATGAGCGTGGAGATGACGGCCGGCGTACTGGTGGCGCGGATGATGGAGGGGATGCAGTTTCTTCTTGGACCGACGATGGCATTTCGGCGGGAGGTGGTCAGGCAAATTGGAGGCTTCAAGATCACGGCGGACTATTGCGCGGATGATTTCCTGCTGGGCAACGAAACGTACAAGCTGGGGCGGGCGGTGGTTCTGAGCCATCACGCAATCGATCACATCGTAATCAACCTGAGCCTGATGGCCTCTCTCAAGCACCAGGTTCGCTGGATGAAATCGACGCGGTTTTCGCGGCCGAAAGGGCACTTTGGCGCTGCGCTTACGTTCAGCATGCCGTATGGGTTGCTGGGATTTGCGGCAGGAGTACTGCTGGGTCATGTGGGCTGGGGCGTAGTCCTGCTGTCGTGGGCGGTTGCGACGCGACTGGCGATGTCGCTCGCAGTGGGGCGCATGGTTGTGCGCGATCCGAGCTGGCTGAATCTGCTGGTGCTTTATCCCGTGCGCGACCTGACGGGATTTTTCGTTTGGGCGGCGAGTTATATGGGGAGCCGGATTCTATGGCGTGGACGGGTGTTGCAACTGCTGCCAGGCGGGAAGATGCGGGCGGCTGAGTGAAGTGTATTAGCTGTTACTACCGAGTTGGCCACAATAGTCCCGCAGCTCGAATTTCGATTAACCTTGGACGCGGGGCACATCTTGGACGCGAGCTTTAATGAACGATATGCAAGCCTGAGCGATGAAGAACTCCTGCACCTTGCGGGTGATCGCAGAGACTTGCTGCCGGAAGCTGCCGTTGCACTTGATGCAGAGATGGCTCGGCGCGGTTTGACCCATGACCATGCGCGAGCGAAAAAACGAGATGAACTGCGGTTCGATATCAAAGAAGCGAGGGCGCACAGTCCGAAGCGCAAAAAGTCGAAGTACTTCGTTGCCAAGATCAATTTGCGTGCCTATTTCATTGGTTTGGCCGGGGCTCTGCTGCTGATAGTTGTCACACTTGGCCATCATGTTCCTGAAGAATGGTCGTGGCCGTTGTTTGTCGTCTACGTCTCTGCTCTAATCGCGTGCCTGGCTGTGCAGCCCTGGGTGAGACGAACCCTGGACTTCTGGCTTTGCCTCGGGATTTCTGTCGTGCCACAGTTTGTCGTAGCCCACTGGCTTGCCGTGTATCATCCGGCACGTTCCAATAGTGGAGCGAAAGGTTCGGCGTTCTTGAGCATGCTTGCGGGATACGCATTGGGAGGCGGCCTGTTTCTGCTCCTGCAAAAGCTCAAGCCGGAATCGGAAACGAATGCTATCGATTGATGGTTTCGTGGGAAACCGTCCGCTCTCGCCGTTCCGGGAGTGTTACCGCCAACTCGGAAGTGAAGCGCAGAAGCTGCGTGCGCGAGAACTTCTTCCGCACCACAACCTCTCCGGTCTGACTCAACCCAACAAGATGAAAAACAGTCTTGCCCAATTCGATGCCGATCGCATGCAGGTTCATGGGAAGCCTCCTCGCCTCCTTATATCCCCAGGCCTGAAGGCGGCGGACAATCCCATTAATTACTCGTTGATTAACAGCAGCGCAAACTGTCAACGAAAACATGACTTCCGGCTTGCCCACCACACACCCGGAGCATCGAGAAATTGGCCGCTCTGGGATTTGTCTCTTCAAGCGGCCCTTCGCCGAATCAGTCCATTCTCGTAGCTGCAGGTTTATAACCGGTGAACTCTTCGCCCGGCTTGATGTTCGGATACTGTAGGAGACTCTTCTCGTACTCCGCGACAGCGGGGAATATGACTCCGAACATCCACCCCATGTCCAATTTGGTGTCGAACAGGTTATACCTCTCGCCTGGGTCGCTGCCGAGGTCGAAAAACATGGGGAACTGTGAGTCCAAAATCGGTTGGTCAACGCCTTCGCAGTGGCGGAACACCGCTTTGACGTTGTGCCACTTCGATGACATGAGCGAGCCGTCAGGACCAAAAAACAGATGTGTCTCTCGACCAGTTTGCTCGCTGTGCCCGAGCAGGAACTTGGACGCATCAACACCGTCCATCGGGCGATCTGTTGGGACCTTGTCCGAGGCTCCTGCCAATGCAGCGAGCGTCTTGTACCAGTCGTGCGCCGAGAGCATCTCCTCAGTGACAACGCCAGCTGGAGTTTTGCCCGGCCAGCGGACCATCGCCGGAACCCGCATCGACCCCTCCCATGGCGGAGTCATAAACCCGCCGCGCCATGGCCCACTCGAACCTCCGCCCGGGGAGACTTGGATCAAGCCCGGCCCGTTATCGCTGGAGAACACAATGATTGTGTTGTTGGCAACACCCGCCTCATCCACGCACTCCACGATTTGCCCAACCCGGTAGTCCATCTCGGCCATGAAGTCCGCGTACCCACCCAGTCGTGAAGCATCGGTCTGGTCGAAATCCGGATGCACGATCGCGGGCGGATGCAGATTAGAGAATGCAACGTAGGTAAAGAACGGCTTGCTCCCGGTCGCAGCTCGCTTGATGTACTCGGTGGCCTTCCCAACGATCATCTCGTCCAGAAAGGGACGCACCTTCAGGTCCAGTTCCCTGACGGCTGTGGACTTCTGCCCCTTCTTGCCCTCCCAGATTTTGGGAGACTCGATCCCCTTCGCCTTGGCGAGTGCTCTGAACGTCGCGTACGAGGTCCAACCGGACTCGTCAACGCTGTTCTTGTAACCCCACCACTCGTCGAAGCCCTGATCGCTGGGCAGCCGCCCTTCCACCTCACCGAGATGCCACTTACCCCAGAGGGATGTAGCGTAGCCAGCGTCGGAGAGCAGTTCGGCGATTGTGTACTCCCACGGTGTGAGACCGCTTTCGCCTTGGCCAGGCATCACCACTTTGTAGGTACCACAACGCACCGACTGGCGGCCGGTCATGATCGCGGTGCGTGTCGGTGTGCACTGCGACTCGACAGAGTAGTTGCAGAACCGAATCCCTTCGCTGGCGAGCTTGTCGATCCGAGGGGTTTTGTTGACTCCGCCATAGCAGGAGAAATCTCCCCAGCCCGTGTTGTCGCATAGCATGAACACGATATTCGGTCGCGTGGTCGTGCCTTTTCCTGTTGTCGCCATGACTTCTCCTCCATTGAATATCGAGGAATGGGCTCGAATCTAGCGCCCCGGCGATTTCTTGGCCACTGTCACTTCTAGCAGTAGACAGCACGGAACGCCTGATTCATTAGAGTCGCGCCCGTCAACTCGGAAGTTACCTTTTAAGTAATAGAATGCGAAACCGTTGGCGAACGAGTAATTTGCGTATCGGTGATGTTACGAGAGAAATCCCGTTCAGCGAGGGCAGCGAAAGAACTGTTGTTGATCCGTGTGGTTAAATGTCCCCCAAAGGGCCTGATAACGTGGAAGTCTTGCTGATCCTGCTCCCTCTTTTCCTGATCTTCCCTGTTGTATTCGTCGTGCTCGTTGCCGCGTCTGTACAAGCCAAAAGACGTGAAGTGGAAGAGTCGAAGGCATTGTCTCCCGAAGCAAGGGAAGAGTAATATCTTCCGATTTGGGCCGCAGTGCTGTTGGATTACTGTCTAACCGGAATAACTCAGCGTGCGGACTACTTCAATGGCCGGTCGGTCCAGAGGGCCTTGTCGGCGATGGACTGGACGTGGAAGAGACGTCCGGAGAGCAACTGCTCGGCTTTAGGCTGATTGGTGTCTTGCGCGAAGAGCCATTTGCGTTCGCCGGTTCCCCATTCCTTCGAGAGTTGCTCGTCGCTGAGGAAGATTTTCGGTGCGTCGGGATAGCACGAGCCCCACAGCAGTGACGATCCGTCACCATGCGGAGAGCATGGCACCATGACAATGTAGGCCGGTTTGTGCAGGAAGTTGTGCGTATAGAAGACGACGGACGAGGCATCGGACTGATCGCCGTAGATGATGAAGGAATCGGATGGCGAGCCTTTGCTGACGATGGTGTCGGCCAGTTGTTTGGAACTCAGCATTGGCTCGAAGCGCGCGAAGGCGATGTGCGCAGCGATGAGAAACACCGCCGAGGTGAGCGCAACGCTCAGGGTTGCGGCCAGGTGCTTGCTACGTGTTCGGAGCGCCCATCCCAGAGCCGGTCCAATGAGCAAGGCGATGGCCGCGATCGCCGCAGGAAGACGTAACGCCGCGAACGACGGACCGGTGAGGTCGAAGAAGTGCGACATGGAGAGCGTGTATCCGGCCACATCGCGATGGGCGAGCAGGGTGCCGATGTCAGAGACGAAGGGCAAGTTGCGCGATTGCCACAAGCCCCAGCCGAGGGCAGCGGCTATTACCACTCCGGCGATGGAGTAGACGGCTTGTGCGCCGCTGAGCCATTTTTGTGAGAGCAGCGGCTTCTGGCCTTCAGGGCCGCGGCGCTCTTCGATGTTGGCCAGCACACCCGCGATCAGCATCAGCAACGGCGTCCATGCGGGGAAAGTGTAGTATTCCTGATTCGTCGAGATTGCGAAAAACAGCAGAGTGAATCCCGCAAAGAGGGCGAGGAGCCAGGTGGAGCGGACGCGAAACTTGAGGCGCGCAACGTAGCTGGCTACATCTTCGCGCGCCGCGTTATCCAGATAGAAGTCCACGGTCTGGCCGGAATCGCGACGAAGGTGCTGCAACCATGCGTGACGCGTTCGCCATGCTACGAGGAGAAGCGCGGGCAGGAACAGGCTCCACGGGAAAAGCCAGACGAGGTGCGCCAGCCAATACCAGGCGAACGGGAGCTTGTTGTAGTCGTGCGGGAATCGGCCGCCGAGGAAGCGCAGGAAGTGCTCGTTGACGAAATAGAAATACCAGAAGCCGTGCACGTTTCCGGGCGTGGGGTGATTGCCTACTGGATGGCCCTGGTCAGGATTTGCGAGACCGCAGAGAATGTGCCACGGAGCCGCGATGGCGAGGAAGAGCAGCACGCCGGTGATGGGTTTCAATTCGCGCCAGCGACGCCATTGTCCACTGAGCATCAGGAGAGGGATCGCTGCGGCGGCGAAGAAGACCGGGGCGATCAAGCCCTTTGTCAGCGTGGCGAGCGCGAGAGCAGCCCACATGCCGTAGAAGCGAATTGGCCGGTGGCTCTCGAGACCGGTGATGAAACTCCAGAGGGCGTAGAGCAACAGAAAACTGAGCAGCGCCTCGGGGATGGCGAAGCGTGTAAACAGAAATGGCCCGATGGAGGTGAGCACGCCCAAAGCAGCATACAACCCGGCGCGACGGCCCCATCCACGCGAGACCCACATCCAGGCGAGCCATGCGAGACCGAGAATGGCCAGGGTGTTGGGCAGATGAGTGGCGAAGGCATTCTGGCCGAAGATCCAGTAGAAGCTGGCGTCAAGCCAATAGGGCAGCGGCGGCTTTTCGAGATAGCGGACGCCGTCGAGCTTCATGGTGATCCAATCTCCGCTCTCGTCCATATGCTGCGCGATCTGCGCATGCGAGGCGTCGACGTCGTCGAGCAGGGGCGGAGTGAAGAGCGAGGCAAACTGCACGGCCAGGAAGATCGTCCCCAAAAGCGCCCAAATGGCCAGCTTTGAGGGCTCTTGTGCCGATTGGATTTTCGAGTTTCGTGGGTTTGCCATGCGGTAAAGTTTTGAAAATCAAGGATAGCAGCGACAGGCGCCGGACAATCTCATGTCTCGAAACAGCAAGGAGTGACCCTCCGCTGGGGGGACCATCATAGAATGGTCGAAGGTTACAGCTTGATGAATTCCAAAATGCAATCAGGCAGGGCAGCGCCAGCCACGATGCGCGACCGCCTTGCCGCATGGCGAGAATTGCTCGATCTCTGTGGACGCAAAGCGACGCGCAAACAGGTGCATGCACTGCGGGTGGTTACGCTTCGACTGCAAGCCGAGCTCGAGCGCGATCTTGCCGACCTTCCGCGCGCCAGTCACCAGGCCCAGGCGATTCTTCGATTCGGCAGGCAGGCGGAGAAACTTCGCCGCGCACTTGGCCCGGTTCGAGAATTGGACGTGTGGATCGGCAAACTGCGGGGACTGCGCACATCGCTAACCGAGGGAGATTACGTACCCCGCTCGATGCACGAATGCATAAGCGGAATTGAGCGGCTTGAAGACCGGCTCAAAAAGAAACGCAGCAACGCGGAAAAGAAATTGGTTGCTGCAATCGAAAAACGGGGCAGCCATCTCGTCGCAGCAAGCAAAGAGGTGGACGAGGCGCTGTCTGAATATGTTTTCGGCGATGAACCAGGCATTGCCGACGAACTCGCAGAGCGGTTTGATGCTGTGAGAGCCGAATTCTCGACGTTTGACGAAGAAAACCTGCACGAGTTTCGTAAACGCATCAAGACGGTGCGGTACCTGGCGGAGATCCACGCTGACGCCGATCGGGCATGCGCGCACGTCGCCTTGCAGATGAAAAAGGTGCAGTCTGCGATCGGCGAATGGCACGACTGGCAGGCGCTGGCACAAGAGGTTGGCGACGGACACCACGTGAAGAGTAAAGCCCTCGCAGGGCTTCTCGATACGGTTACCGCCGAATCATTCGAAGCGGCGCTGTCAACGATCCAGAGCATTTCGGCGCGCATGTTGAGTGAGCGCACGGCGCAAGGCGAGGTTTTGCAGGTTGAAAACCGCAAGCCTCCGGCTCGGAGCGAGCATACCTCCTATACAGACCTGCAGAAAAAGCCCGCCTGAAACAGCAAGGGAACCGGACAGGATGGAAGAGCGTAGCTGAACCCGTGAAGCGAGCACATTCGATCGCGATCTTTGCCGGTGCGGGGCTGATGATTTGGCTTGTGCTCTGCGCCGTCATTGGACTGATTGCCGTCGAGGGTGCTTTGCATCCTGCGCGCCTGGCCTTGAGCGCAGAAGACGAACAGCAGGCCGCGGCGATCGCTGCGGAAGATCATGCGAATGTGACTGAGGCGACCGTTGCCGCGAGCGACGGCGCAGTGCTGCACGCGTGGAGTATACGTCCTCTTCATGGGAATGGCGACGCAGTAATTCTTCTTCACGGCCAAGGCGACAACCGCTCGGGAATGCTTGGGCCAGCGAGGATGCTTCTGCGTCATGGCTACGCACTATTGTTGCCGGATGCGCGTGCCCACGGCATTAGCGGCGGAGTCACAGGCACCTACGGAGTGCTTGAGGCCGACGATGTCCGACGATGGTTCGACTGGCTGGAGCAGTCTGAGTCTCCGCATTGCATCGATGGCCTCGGTGACTCCATGGGCGGAGCCGAACTTCTGCGGTCTCTCGATGCGGAGCGCGGCTTCTGTGCGGTGATCGCGGAGAGTGCGTTTGAGTCGTTCCGCGAAGCCGCTTACGACCGGCTCGGACAACAGTTCTCGACGGGACCGTGGCTGGGACGCACGTTTTTGCGTCCGGCTCTCTGGATGGGCATGGCGTATGTTCGAATCCGATACGGAATCGACTTCAGAAAAGCAGATCCTGCGAGCGCGGTCGCTGGATCACATGTTGCGGTGCTTCTGATTCACGGCCTTGCCGACACCAATCTTCCCCCGCGCCATTCCGAGATGATCAAAGCCGGGAATGCGGCAGTCCAATTGTGGGAACCCGAAGGTGCGGGTCATTGCGGCGCGTCGAGCGTTGCACCCGCGGAGTATGAGCGGCGCGTGGTCGGTTGGTTTGCCGCGCACGATTCTCCTGAAAACGGTGTGAGCACCAGGTGAGTATCCGACGGTCTTCGGGGCCATCGTGTATCTTGGCCGAAGAAACTGATTTCGATTCCGTGGAGTTGGCTCGTCTCCTATGCCCACGTTTGCCGCTATTGATATCGGTTCGAATTCGTGCCGGCTGAAAATTGCGAAGGTCGTTGCACATCAGCTGCGCACATTGCATGAGGATCGCGAAGTAACGCGACTTGGCGCGAGCGTGTTCGCGTCGGGGCTGGTGTCGCCGGAGGCGATGGCGGCTACGCTGCGCGCGCTCAAGCGGTTTCAGCGAGCGGTGCAATCCCATGGAGTCGACCAGATTCGCGTGGTGGCTACTTCGGCGATGCGCGATGCGCGGAATGCCGCGGCATTTCACGCGTGGGTAAAGGCGGAAACCGGCTGGAACATGGAGACAATCTCTGGTCTCGAAGAAGGCCGGTTGATTCATCGCGGGATTGTCAGCGGCGAACCGGGCACGAGCGGCAAGGTTCTGCTGATCGATCTCGGCGGCGGCAGTTGCGAGATTACGCTTTCGGAACACAAGCGGATCAGGGACACCGTCAGTGTTCCACTGGGCGCGGTGCGGCTGACCGAGGAGTTTCTTTCCGTTGATCCGGCGCCGCCGGAGGACCTCGCACGGATGCGCCGCCTGATCGCGCGGGAACTGCGTCGCGCACACCGGCGGATTCAGCCCGGCCGGGTGCCGCTCGTTATCGCTACTTCAGGAACGGCTGCCGCATTGGCCGAAGCATGCGCCGCGGTGGCAGCGAAGTCGGGCAAGTCTTCCAAGTCGGCAAAGCGGTCCGCTCGCAATGGCAGTTCGGGAGCGACCGCGCCTACTGCATTGGTGCGCAAACTGGCCTCGAAGGTCTCGCGGATGACTTTGCCGGAGCGTGAGGCTGTGGCGGGCATTGGTCCAAGGCGGGCAGAGATCATCATTGCCGGGGCGCAAGTGTTTGCGGAACTGCTCGAGAGCTTCGATCTACCGGGTTTTCGGTATTCGCCTCTGGGGTTGCGCGACGGCATCCTGGCGCAGATGCTGGCGGCGCAGGACGATCGCACGGCGGCCCACCGTCAGTTCGAGATGGAGCGCTGGGAGTCAGTGGTGGCGACGGCGCAACGTTATGGAGTGGATCTGCGCCAAGCCGAGCCGGTGCGCGCGCACGCTGTGCAGCTTTTTCGCGAACTCCAGGCTCTGCATCGCCTGCCGCAAGAGTATGAGGACTGGCTGGCCGCGGCCGCGGTGCTGCGCGATACCGGAAAATTCATCAACCACCAAGGACATCACCGGCACACGCAGTACATCGTGTCGATGTCGGAGATGTATGGATATACCCAGGTGCAGCGGACGATTGTTTCGGCGATCGCGCGTTACCTGGGCAAGAGCCGGCCTCAGCCTGACGATCGCGCTCTTCGCAACATTCCTTCGGAGCAGCATAAGCTCGTGGAGCGCGCAGTGGTGCTGCTGCGATTGGCGGTGGCTCTGAACCAGGACCGGGCAAGTGATGTGCTGGACGTGGTCGCGCGGGTTTATCCCAAGCGCGTGTACCTGGAGTTGGAGCCGGGCAGGACGGGTGCGGAGCTGGAGCTGTGGTCTCTGCGCAAAGAAGCGGACTATTTCCGCGAGGTCTTTGAGCGCGAACTCTTTGCAACACTCGCGTAGATCCAGCGAGCCATGCGCGGATCGATGAGCCACTGCAGCAGGGGTGGGTGCTTCTCCATATCAATGCGGGCAACCGAAGCCTTGCGCATGCGGACGCCGGCGCCGCCGTTGCCGGTGATCAGGCGGCCCACAAACTGGAAGAGATTCGGGTTATGTCCGACCACGAGTACGTCCTGGCGATCCGCGTACTTGTCCAGCAGCTTTTGGAAGTCAGCGAAGGTGGCGTTGAAATCGAGTGCAGAACTTACTTCAACCTTGCCTTCGTAGCCCAATTCGTTGCCGACAAATTGCGCGGTTTGGAGCGCACGCTTCAGGGGACTGGAGACGATGACGTCGGGTTGGACTTTGAGCGCTCCCAGGATGCGGCCCATGATCATGCACTGTTCCTTTCCTTCCGCGATCAGACCGCGTTTGGCGTCGAGCTTAGCGCTCTCGCGAGGAATCCCAGCATTGGCATGTCGCATGAGGTAGAGATTCATGATTGGGGATGGGCGTATCCGGCAGGGTTAAGCCACTTCCTTTGAAGGTCGATTTTAACATGGCTGTAACATGCGCCGGACGGGAGGTTTACGGACATCGTTAGTGCCGGTGGGATTTGCCGAGGGTTCAATTTTGGCGGGTGTATGCAAAAAGAGATTCAAAGTTGTGCATATTTTCGCCTTTTGTTCGCCTTATACTCGTGTGCATGGGAGAACGCTCCTCGAGGACTCGCATGCGCCTGGCCGGCAAAATCTGTGCTCGCTGCCGAAACCTGATTCCCGATGAGCCACCGACTCCGGGCGAAAGGCTGTGTGCGAAGTGCCGTTCGCCGGAGATCCATCGGATCTACATGTATTACATGTACCGGACCAACTGGATGTGCCAGTTTTTGGAAGAGGATCTGAAGACGCCCCTGCCCCGGCGCTTCTACTTTCAAAGCCCTGAAAAGATTCGCGCGATTGTGGAGAAGGTAGGCAACTTTGCCGATCTCCAGGACCGGCAGGCTCTGGATTATGGTCTGGAGATCGGACGTGGAGGTGTCTGGCTTCAACTCACGGAGGAACAGTACAAGCGGCTCAAGGTTCCGCGTTGACCGGGAGCTCAATTGTTCGAAAAGTGTGGATGCGGAGTCACGACCGGGCCGGGCTTCCAGAGTTCGCTGACCAGGAGGCCCCACATGCGCTTGCGCTGCTTCGTCAGGACGAATCCTGCTGTCTGGAACGCTTCGCGATGGGCAGGCAGTTCCCGGATGGTGAGGCCAGTCAAGAGTCCGAATGCGAGATAGAGGGCTGTCACGAGCGGCCTGGCAATGAGGCATCCGTACCAGTTATCGGGTATTGCGAACTCGGAGACTATCCAAACGGCGTCGGATGTCATGGCTTTCCGGAGGTGCGTTGCCAAGGATTCCACTTCGCCGGTGGTCAAGCAATCGAGAAAGAAATGTGTTGCGACGAGGTCAAACTTGCGGGACGCGAGATGGAGTTGGCGGGCATCGGCCAAATGGGCGTGCACGCGGCCGTGGTTGGAGCCTGTGTGCTGCGTCAGTCGGCGGAGCATCGATTCGCTTGCATCCACTGCATCAACCGCGATGCGCGGATTCTGTTTGAGCAACTGCGCGGTGAATCGTCCGTCGCCGTCACCGATCACCAGAGCGGCTCGCCGGTTTTTCATTTCGACGAGGTACGCGCACCGGCATTGCGAGAGGATTGGGCCGAAGGTGAACCACTCCAGCCAACGATAGACGTGGGCGAGCCGGTTGAAATTGGCAGGTCGGGAAGGCGCGATTTCATCGTGCTGGTTGAACTGCAGGGCTGTGCTTGTCACGTTAGCGCGCTCCCAGAAAGACGACGAGTGGCGCCAGCAGGACCAGGTCGGCAAGCGTGCGCAGGGTGAGGGGAGAGATCCTGGTTCGGGTGCGATCGAGCAACGAGAGAAGTAGCGCGCTTGCAGCCACGGAACAGGCAAGGGCCGATGCGCGAGCGTCTGTGAAGGCAAAGGCCAAGGATGCCGCAAGGCTGGCGGCGCCAAGGACGAATGTGCTCAGGAGGATTGCAGTTTGGCTACTTGACGATTCCCAGCTTTCGATAGCGGCGCAGTTCACCCAGGCAAGGGCCACGAAAAATTCGAGGCAGGCGAAGAATGGCCATTGCGCGGAATGGAGATGCGAGAGTGTGGGCGCAGCGCAACCGGCTGTGAACAACAGGCCAACGAGAAACTCCTTCGAAGCAAATTTTGGCAGCCACTCGGGAAGCTTTGTGGAAATGTGTACGCCCGAGAAATAGACAAGTGCGGCAGCGGCAAGAACCGAGTCGTGACTTCGGACTGCAACCGGCATGCGGTGCGCGACGAGGTCTGTTGCGATTGCAGCGGACGCACACGCAATGGGAACGAGCAAGTGCCGATGCCGCCAATGGAAATAGTGACGATCACGCAAGGCGCCGAGATTGCCGGAGCGAATTGCACGGTGCGCATCGAGCAAACGATCGCCTACATAGACGGTCCATGTTCCACATGCGAGGAGCAGCGGAACCCAGAGGTCAAGGTGCACGCCGGCCGCCCATGCAAACGCGAGTGCCCACACCACGGAGACCGTGGGTGCATCGAGGCTGGCGAGATGCCATAGATGCAGTGCCCGCGGCGCCTGCCACGTTTGGGTGCATTGGCAGCTGTTTTCGCGGTGTGTGAGCGGGTTGGCCAGGGGAAGAGCCACTGCTGTGATTGTAAAAGGAGCGAAAGGCGGTCTGAGTAGGTCAGATGCCGATCTCGAGTGCCTGCGCGAACCTGCGATGGGTCCGCCGGAAATCAGGTGGTGAGGGTTTCGCTTACAAGTGTACGGAGCTTTGTGTTGAAGTCCTGCGCGCTAATGAAGAAGGGCGTTTTGAGGCATGTGAAGACCAGTTCCTGTTTCTCTTCGGAATAGCACCACTCGACTTCCACGCCCATTCTGCTTGCGCGCCCGTTGTTGCCGTTCATCTCCACGCCTGCAGCTCTCGCTTTTTCAGTCAACTTTGCGAATTGTGCCGGGGTGATCCCAGAAAATACCTGCGGTGTGCCTGGTGCCACTTGGTTCTCCTTGTTGGCTGCCATTTAGGACTGATTCGAAGCACTTTCTATCTTCTTCAGACTGTAACAAGATTGCCCGAAATTGCCTGCAAAAACTTAGGAGACAAAGTGCCATTTGGATTGAACAACTTGGAAGGAAAGTGAGATTTTGAACTCTTGACGAGAGGCGAAGAGTTTCGCGACGACTTAGACATTCTCAAAAACAAAACTGGCGTCCCAAGGGCTGCAGAGGCTGCGGAAAAGCGACACGGAACTTGCGAATCGCCGAAAGAATGTCCCTCGGCGGCTAAAGCCGAGAAGGATAATTTGTGCTGCTTACGGCATGACTGAAGTTATGCCCTGATACAAACCCCGGTCATGCCTAACGGAGGCTCCGTATGGAATAGGTTTTTCCGCAGGTAGCAACGGCCCATACACTTTGCTTCAGTTGCGGCATGACTGAGTCATGCCTGTTGCGAGACTCGAGTTGGAAGAGTTTTTTCTGCAAACTGATAAGACGCGATTCAGATCGAGCCTCGCGAAGAGCCCTCAGATTCAGGCAGCCTATTCTTCGTCGGAGTAGTCGCCTTCAAACCAACCGCGGCTTTCGAGAATGGTGAGGCGCTCGCAGAGAGCCTGCTGGAAGTCGGCTAGACTACGCTCGTCTTTCGCCAGGCAGTTTGCCTGGTCGACGCGACGGGTGTTGGCACGCGGCGTCTCAACAAGGAAGATTGTGGTGAATACCTGCATAGATGTTCTCTACGATGGTCCCACACCTTTGGTTCAACACGTCCTTTAACTTGGTGATATTCGTCACGCAGTTTGCGAACTCGAGAAGGACACGCACTCCGCTCGATGGCGACGTTCTCGGTGGCGTTCTTCGGCGCAGATTGAGGCTGCGGCCGAGAACAGCGATGGAGACTCGGGCCTTCACGCGACAAGGACCGCGTGTGCTCGGAGTTGAGTTTTCTAGTTGCCGATCGCCTGGCCAGATTCCGCGGCCAGGTTCTGGATGGCGCCGGTGATGCATTTCTTCAGGTCGTTTACGATTTTGCCGTCCTTGCCGGGGTATATTGTGTGCTCTAAGAGATACAAGGTACTTTTAAGAATCTCTATCACGTTCAACGAAATTTCGTAGGGCATGACCATTACACCGCTTTCTATAGGTTTTAAATTTCGCGGTCCCCAAACTATACAAACTAGGATGCGCGGCGGCGGGCGAAGGTTTACACCTCGGTGCTTTCAAAGCAGGCTACTTTGATCTTTGCGTAACCTGTCGGTTTCTGAGGCGCAATTGAATGGTTGCCTCGCGATGGCAACGCAGGCACATGGTGCGAATATTTTCCAGATCGCACTCGCCTCCGCCTTCGACGACGGGAACTATGTGATCCGCATCCCACAGACTTTTGCGCGACCTGCGACGCAGGCCCCAATGCTGGAGAAGCGAGATACGATTTGCGCCGCGTGCGTAGCGCAGCTTGCGGGCTGCTGTAATCGTATCGACTCCGCAGGAGGCGCAAATGCCGCGATCGCGCTTGAGAACCTGTTCACGGAGATACCCAGGCTGGGTGCGCAGTTTCCACTCGTGCACGCAGAACGCAGAGCAGAAGGTGTAGCGACCACGCGGCACCTCAAGCGAGCACCAGCGGCACAGTCCACGACCATTCGGGCCGCGCGGAATCGCCTTGCGATTAACCCAACCACCGCGCATGACCCGCGTCGTGCTCATCGTTCCGTTCTAAACTGCGCGGTCTGGATTGGCTCGCGAGTTTGGCAGGATGGGTACAAAGAGAAGCACGCCCGGCGGATTTTGTTCGGCGGCTCGAATGGATGGCTGTTGCGTCGCTGGCGGTTGAGAGTGCCGGGGCAAGGAAGTTAGCGAGTCAGCAATGGCCCCGGTTCAATCTGTAGCCGGATCCCTGTGCCTGTAGCCGAATCCCGGGCAATACCGGAGAAAAAATTTGCGGTCTCTGCAAAGAAATACTCTGTTTTCAAAGGTTTACCGATATGGCTTAGCTGCAAATATTTCCAAACAAATGACTTAGCTGCAGATATTTCTCACATAAGGACTTACGCGGGGTCTGAGCTTTGGCCAAGGCACTTAACCCGCCGCAAATCCGCGTTGGAAATCAGCATGCAACGATTGTGCGCCGGGAGGGGGAAATTGAATGCAAATCTGCACCTGGAGTTTGGCATTTGGATTCATGCACTTAACGCCGGGTGCGACGAGCATTGGCTTGACTGTGCTGAACTCCGCGGGAATCGAGGGGCCGGCAGGAATTGGCGCGCGAGGCTTTGAAGAAGTTGCTGATGCAGAGGCCGGATATTTCGCTAGTCGGCGGCGTGGGCGGGTTCGGGGTCGAGGTCCGCCTTTTTGGAGCGGCGAACGGGCGCAGCAGTAGATTTGATTTCTGGAATGGCGCTCAGATCGACTTTGCCTTCGGCCAGCTTCATAAGGAAATCCTGGGCGGAGAAAGGCTGGCTATCTTTGGGGGCGCCGGCGCGGCGATAGGTGCCGTCAGGCTGCTGGATGCGGGCTTTGACGGTGTCGGCGAGGTAGGCCGGGAGAATCTCGTCGTGGATTCGCGCCTTGACGGCGGGATCGCGGACGGGGAAGGCGACTTCGCAGCGTTCGAAGAGATTGCGAGGCATCCAGTCGGCTGAGCCGAGGTAGATTTCGTCGTCGCCGCCATTGGCGAAGTGGAAGATGCGGGAGTGCTCGAGGAAGCGGCCGACGACGGAGCGGACACGGATGCGGCTGGAGAGGCCTTTGACGCCTGGGCGAAGGATGCAGAGGCCGCGGATGATGAGATCGATTTCGACGCCGGCGTTGGAGGCGTCGTAGAGCGCTTCGATGACGCTGGGTTCGAGGAGCGCGTTCATCTTGGCGACAATGTGGGCGGGGCGGCCGGCGTTGGCGTGGTCGGTTTCGCGGCGAATGAGGCCGAGAAAACTTTCCGCCATGGTGAGCGGGGCAACGAGGAGCGGACGGTAGTCGTCGATCTCAGCGTGCGCGGTGAGGTAGTTGAAGACCATGTGGACGCGCTCGGTGATCTGCGGATCGCAGGTGAGGAGGCTGAGGTCGGTGTAGAAGCGGGCGGTGATGGGGTTGTAATTGCCGGTGCCGAGATGGCAGTAGCGACGGGTGACACCATCTTCGTCGCGGCGGACGAGCAAGGCGAGCTTGCAGTGGGTCTTGAGCCCGACCACGCCGTGAAAGACCTGCACGCCGGCGTCTTCCATGCTGCGCGCCCAGCGAATGTTGGAGGCTTCGTCGAAGCGGGCCATGAGTTCGACGACGAGGGTGGCCTCTTTGGTGGCGGCGGCTTCAATGAGCGCGGAGAAAACGGGCGAGTCCTGGCTGGTGCGATAGAGCGTCTGTTTCATGCTGACGACGGCGGGGTCTTCGGCGCCCTGCTGGATGAAGTCGACGACCGAATCGTAGGAATCGTAGGGATGGTGCATGACGACATCGTGCTGGCGGAGTTCGTCGAAGATGTTGGTTGACTTGCGACTGAGATGAAGAGCCTTGGGCGTGAAAGGCGGGAACTTGAGATCGGAGCGCTGGATATCGCTGTAGAAGAACATGAGGCGCGAAAGATTGACGGGGCCATCGCCACGGAAGACCTGGTCTTCATCGAGTTCGAAATTAATGCGGAGACGTTCGATGATTTCGGGATCGGCGCCGGCTTCGATTTCGAGGCGCACGGCGTCGCCTTTGCGGCGATTGTGGAGCTCGACACGGATGGTTTCGAGCAGGGACCGCGCTTCTTCTTCCTCGAAGTAGAGGTTGGAGTTTCGGGTAACGCGGAAGGCGACTCGGGATTGGACCTCGTAGCCGCGATACATGCCGCCGAGGTTCTGCGCGATCAAGTCCTGGAGCAGAAGGTAGTCGAATTTGCCGTCTTCGGCGGGAAGTCGGACGAAGCGGGGCAGGGCGCGGGGGACGGTGACGACACCGAGGACCTGCGGGCCGGAGCTTTTGCGTTTGCGGCGCAGAAGAAGGGCGAGGCAGAGCGCTTTGTTCAGCACGCGCGGGAAGGGATGCGCGGGATCGATCGCGATGGGGGTGAGGAGCGGGTCGACTTCGCGTTGGAAGTAAGCCTGGGCGTAGGCGCGGGCGTCTTCGTCGAGTTCTTCCCATTCAAGGAGCCGGATGCCCTGTTTGCGGAGCTCGGGGAGAAGGTGGCCGTTCCAGCAGCGGTACTGAGCTTCGACGAAGGTGTGGATTTCGGAGGTGAGGGAGGCCAGGGACTCGTCGGGACGCAGACCATCGTAGCCTTGCTCGCGGTAGCCATCTTCAATGCGCTGCATGAGGCCGGCCTGGCGGATTTCAACATACTCGTCGAGGTTGGAGCCGGTGATGGCGAGAAACTTGACCCGTTCGAGGAGGGGATTTGACGGGTCTTCCGCTTCTTCGAGAACACGGCGATTGAACTGCATCCAGGAGTGGTCGCGTCCGGTGAAGAGCTTTTGTTTCTGGTGAGTTCTGGGCATGTGCGTCAGTAAAAAGCCGTGTTGGCAAGTCTACAGCGTTTTGCGGGGAAACTGGAATCGGGGCGTTCGAATTTGTCTCAATAGCCATGGTTGCAGGAGAGAGCTGGTGGGGAGATTAAAGGTGTGCAAAAAGGAAGGAGGGGTGAGGCGAAAGCAGGAGGCAACGGATTGACCCGAGACAGGCGAAGGGTTCAGGATAGAGGTTCTGTCATTCCGATTTTCCCCGACTGAGGAGCTCCCGATGAATGCCAAGAACAGTTTGATTTCCCAGCAGCCGATACCGGCGGGAGCCGATGAGTTTTCGAAAAGGGTTCAGGGGCTTCTCGATGGGCAGCCGAAGGACGAGGCCACGGTGAGCAGGGTTCTGGAAGGCATGGATGACATGCTGGATCGGATCGCTGCCGGGCTGTACAGTATGGCGTCGATGCTGGTGGGCGAAGGGGAAGAGAGCATCGGGCTGGTGGAGACCGCGGTGGCGCGGACGGAAATCTCGGCCTGCAATGATGCCACGGAGGCTCGACGGAGCAGCCGGAGGGCGCTTTGTACGGCCGCGATTGAACTGATCGCGGCACGGAAGCCGGGGACGCTCGCGGCTCCGGAAGGCCTGGCTCATGCTTCGACTTGCATTAAGGACGATGATCTGGATTCGGCAGGGATTTCGGGTGCAGAGCTAGAGAGCATGCTGGCCGGCGAGAATCGCGAACGCGTGAAGAACTGGATTGAAAGCCTGGCGACGGAGACGCGTGTGGTTTTTGTGCTGCGGGCGGTGGCGGGGTTCCCGGCCAGCGAAATCGCGGAGATGCTGGCCGAGCATGGTGGCAAGGGCGCGGAGGGATGGAATGCGGAGGCGGTACGAGAGATCTTCCGGCAGGGGCTGTGTTCCCTGGCTTCGCAGTTGATTCACGCGACGGCGCGATAAAGGCAGGGACTAGGGACGAGGGAGTTGGGAAAAGGGAATGGGAAAAAAGAGATTCGGGGAGCGGTGTTCTGGGATACACCGCAGTTCATTTTTTGTTCGGTACACTAGATAAAGAACCTGCCTGCCCGAATAGGGCATCTATTGGAGTGCAAACAACTTTCCGGCAGCTCTTCGTTGCCAGGGTTTCAAAATACGATCGATGTCCTCAGACGACTGTAGGAAGTGCCCAAAATATTTTTGTGTCTGCGCGGTGTTGGCCCTGCTTGTAGGGGCCACGACGGCATCGCTGGCGATTGCACAGCAAATTCCGGCTCAAATACCGGGGCAGAGTGCGGGACCGACGGCAGGAAGCTTTCAGGGAAGCGTCACTGCGGGGCAGGCGAACGGGCGGACGCTGGATTTGTCGTTGAACGATGCGATACAGCGAGGCCTGAAGAACAACCTGGGCGCCATCTTGAGCGGGACGCAGACGGATGCGGCACGGGCGCAGCGGTTGACCGATTTGCAGGCGTTGCTGCCCGATGTGGAATTTAACGCGCACGAAGCCGTATCGCAGGTAGACCTGGCGGCGGAGGGTTTGCGGATTCCGGGATTTCCGACGATTATCGGGCCATTCGGCTATACGGATCTGCGGGGATACCTGACCTGGTCGCTGGTGGATGTGAAGTCGCTGCGGACGTATCTGGCAGCCAAGCACCAGTTCACGGCGGCAGGGCTTTCGGCGCAGGATGCGCGCGACATGATCGTGCTGACGGTGGGCAATGCCTACATGCGAGTGCTGGCCGATCAAGGGCTGGTCGAGAGCTTCGTGGCGCAGGTGGCGACGTCAAAGGTTTCGCTGGACCAGGCGAACGCAAATCACGACGCAGGAACGTCGCCGAAGCTGGACGTTTTGCGGGCGCAGGTAGATTATCAATCGCTGCAACAGCAGTTGATTGTGGCGCGAAACAGTTTCGACAAAGACAAGCTGGCGCTTGCACGGGCTATCGGATTGCCGCTGGAACAAAATTTCAATTTGTCAGACAAGGCTCCATATGCGGTATTCGATAAGCTCGACGTGGATACGACGATCAAGCAGGCGCACGCCAATCGGAAGGACCTGGCTTCGATGCTGGAGCAGACCAAGGCGGCAGAGGAGCAGCGGAAAGCGGCCACGGCGGATCGGTATCCGACGGTGGTGTTCAACGGGGACTACGGGGTGATCGGACCCAATCTTGGATCTTCGCACGGCACGGGGGATGCGCAGGGCACATTGAGTGTGCCGATTTTCAAGGAGTACGGGCTGCGCGGCGAGGCGGAGGTTGCGCAATCGCAGCTGGATACGCAGAAGGCGCAGTTAAGCGATTTGAATGCACAAGTGGATGCCGATGTGCGTGACGCGCTGCTGGATATCGAAGCCGCGCAAAAGCAGGTTGAAGTTGCGCGATCGAGCGTGGAACTGGCGACGGAAGCATTGAGCGAGGCGCAGCAGCGCTATGCGAATGGCGTTGACGACAACCTCGCAGTGAGCCAGGCGCAGCGTTCTGTGGCGCAGGCCAATGATCAGTATGTATCGAGCCTCTATCGGAACAATGTTGCCAAGCTGAGTTTGGCGCGTGCGCTGGGAGCGGGGCAGGATTACCAAAAATATCTCGGAGGGAAGTAGACGTGGCGGAAACAACCACAACAACAGTGCAGGCGCCGCGGGATGAGAGTACCGAGGTGACGCAGCCTCCTTCTCGCCGCAGGGGCATCATTATCGCGGTAGTCGCGGTGCTGGTTATTGCGGGGCTAGGCTTCTGGTGGCACTCGACCTATTACGAAGACACGGACGACGCGCAAATCAATGGACACCTGATCCAGATCAGTTCGAGGATCGCGGGGCAGGTCGCCAAGGTCGAGGTCGATGAGAATCAGCAGGTGCAGGCGGGACAGGTGATTGCGGAGCTTGATCCGCGGGACTACCAGGTCGCCGTGGAAAATGCAAAGGCTGCACTGGCCAGTGCGCAGGCGGCAGCCGCAGCGGCGAATGTGAATGTCCCGATCACGACGATCAACACCGGCAGTAATTTGAGTTCGGCTGGGTCAGACGTGAGCGCGGCAACGGCATCGATTTCGCAGGCACAGTCACAATTGGCCGCGGCACATGCGCAGGTGATCCAGGCAGAGGCGAATAGTTTGAAAGCGCAGCAGGACCTGGAGCGCTACAAGCCGCTGGTCGAGAAGGATGTAATCAGCAAGCAGCAGTACGACGCGGCGGTAGCTGCGGCTGATGCGGCCAAGGCCGCGGTTGACAACGCGCACGCAAACGAGCGCGCTGCAGGAGATGCGGTGCGGGTTGCGAATGACAAGGCCGCGCAGGCCCAGGCGCAATACAAGTATGCGGAGACGGGGCCGCAGCAGGTAGCGGCACAGTCGGCGCGCGCCAAGCAGGCCCAGGCACAAGTGGCACAGGCACAGGCGCAACTGGACCAGGCGAATCTGAACTTGAGCTACACGAAGATCGTGGCGCCGGTGGCTGGTATCGTCACGCGCAAGAGCGTGGAGATTAATCAGAATGTTTCAACGGGGCAGAACTTGTTGACGCTGGTGTCGCTGGAAGACTTGTGGGTTACAGCGAACTTCAAGGAGACCCAGTTGAAGCATATGTCGGCGGGCCAGCATGTGGAGATCAGCGTGGATGCGACAGGTAAGAGCTACGACGGACACGTGACGCAGATTGGCGGAGCAACGGGTTCGGTGCTTTCGCTGTTTCCGCCCGAAAATGCAACGGGCAACTACGTGAAAGTTGTGCAACGGCTGCCGGTGAGGATCGATTTCGACGACCTGAACAAGGAAGATCCGAATCACGCACTGCGGCCGGGGTTGAGTGTCGAGCCCAAGGTGAGGGTGAAGTAAGAGAGGCAGTTCTCAGTTAACAGTTTTCAGCCGTCAGTTTGTTTTGTGGTTTGGCCAGCTCTTCGAGATTTTCGGAGAGCTGGTTTTGTTTTGGGGGCCGGACCCGCATTTAGTGGGCGAATTTAGAGGAAAGCAGATCCTTCGCTCCGCTTACCCCACGGCGTGGGGCCCGAACGCGCGGAACTCAGGATGACAAGCAAGGATATGGGGGCGTACGGCTCAAGCTGGGCGCGTACGGCTCAAGCTGGGCCGCGTATGGCTCAGGCTGGGGCGTGTGCGGCTCAAGCTGGGCCCTGAGAGAGTGACAGGCCTGTGAATCAAATAGGCGGAGCGACAAAGCGTATAGACTTGTTGGCGACACTCCGATGAAAGACGCGATTCAGGTTTCAAAAGAGAATTATTTGAAGGCCATCCTGGAGGCTGAAGCCGAAGGGCACCAGGTGATTCCTGCGACGCTTGCGCATTGGCTGGAAGTATCGGCGCCGGCGGTGACGATGGCGCTGAAGCGGCTGCGGCGAGATGGGTATGTCGAGATGCGCGAGGACGGCATCGTGCGCTTGACCGAATCCGGGCGGGAGACTGCGTACCGGACGGCGCTGCGGCATCACCTTATCGAGCGGATGCTGACCGAAGTCTTCGGCATGGAGTGGTACGAGATTCACGACGAGGCGGAGCGGCTGGAGCACGCAGTTTCGCCGGCGTTTGAAGCGAAGTTGAGAGAAAAGCTGGGCGAAGGTGGGGCGTGTCCCCATGGAAATTCGGTGCTGCCGGTGCAGCCTGCGGAACGAAAGAAGCGCGGAGAGGTGCCACTCTCAGAGGCGCGCGCGGGGGAGCGGTACCGAGTGACGAGCCTCCAAGAGCGGGACTCGCAACTTCTTTTGTTTTTGCATCGAATGGGGATAGGACCGAATAAAAGTCTGCGTGTTTTGAGTCAGAACTACGATCAAACCGTTTCGATTGAATTATCTACGGGGAATTCGATCCTGGGAAGACCGGCCGCGGAAGCAGTCTGGCTAAAGTTGGATTCGCCTAAGTAATTAGAAATAAGAAATTAATATTAACTATAGTTAATATGTGGCATACTCATGACAGTAGAACTGCGTGTTGTTCCCCCTTTTCACTTTTATGGCCACTGAAACTCCTAATCCCATCGGGCTCCAGGAGCCTTCATTACCCGAGGTGCATGCGAGCGTGCATATCTCGCGGTCGCCGGTCTACTGGAGGCGGCTGCTGGGTTTCATGGGTCCCGGATTTCTGATTTCAGTGGGGTACATGGACCCCGGAAACTGGGCTACGGATATTGCGGGTGGATCGCGGTTCGGATACACGCTGCTGTTCGTGATCATGCTGTCGAACTTGATGGCGATCCTGCTGCAGAGCCTGGCGCTGAAGTTGGGCGTGGCGACGGAGCGGGACCTGGCGCAGCTTTGCCATGAGAACTACGGGCGCAAAGCGAGTTTTGCGCTTTGGGTGGGAGCGGAAATTGCGATTGCTGCCTGCGACCTGGCGGAGGTGATCGGGTCGGCGATTGCGCTGCAACTGCTGTTTCACATCCCGCTGCTTTATGGCGTGCTGATTACGGGACTGGATGTATTGCTGATCCTGCTGCTGCAGAAGTGGGGGTTCCGATATGTAGAGGCGCTGGTGATCGCGCTGATCGGGACCATTCTAGGAATGTTTGGCGTGCAGATGTTCTTGTCTCGACCGGACTATTGGCCCGTGCTGCACAGCCTGTTCGTTCCCTCAGCCTCGATTGTGACGAATCCCGCGATGCTCTACATCGCGATCGGTATTCTCGGCGCAACTGTGATGCCGCACAATCTCTATCTGCATTCGTCGATTGTGCAGAGCCGGCGCTATAAGCGGACACCGGAGGGCAAGCGCGAGGCGGTTCACATGGCGAATGTGGATTCGGCGCTGGCGCTGACCCTGGCGTTGTTTGTCAACGCGGCGATCCTGATTGTGGCGGCCGCCGTATTTTATCGCAGCGGGCATTTCGAGGTGGCGGCGATTGAGGATGCGTACAAACTGCTGAGTCCGCTGGTGGGCGCGGGATTTGCGAGCACGCTATTTGCGGTGGCGCTGCTGGCGTCGGGGCAGAACTCGTCGATTACCGGGACGCTCGCAGGGCAAATCGTGATGGAAGGCTTTATTCATCTGAAGGTATCGCCGTGGCTGCGCAGGCTGATAACGCGCTCGCTGGCGATTATCCCGACGATCATCGTAGTGGCGATCAATGGCGAGCGGGGAACGGAAAAACTGCTGATCCTGAGCCAGGTGATTTTGTCGATGCAGTTGAGCTTTGCCGTCGTGCCGCTGGTGATCTTTACCGGGGATCGCGGGAAGATGGGTGAGTTTGTGAACGCCACATGGTTGAAAGTGCTGGCGTGGAGCACGGCGGTTGCGATCGCGGGACTTAACGCGTGGCTTCTCGTCTTGATGGCGCAGGGCCGCGTGTAGGGAGCTGATCCGCGCTTCTTATTCCTCGATTTTTCCCGGAGGTCGTTTGAAATGAAGCAGAGTCCAACGCACATCCCGCTCGTTTTTCTTGCGTTAACTATGCTTAACGGAAATCTCTTAATTGCGCAGAGCGGGATTTCTGCGGCGCTGGCGGGGACGGTTTCCGATCAGAACGGCTCGGTGGTTGTGGATGCGCGCGTGACTGCCACGGATGTGGATACCAAGGCCACCCGGACGAGCCGAAGCGATGGCGGCGGACGCTATATCTTCTCTCAGCTCAATCCGGGCACATACCAGGTGGCGGTGCAGGCGGAAGGCTTTGCCGATGCATTATCGGAGCCTAAAGCCGTAGGCGTGGGCCGCACCGTTGCGCTCAACTTCAGCCTGCGGCTGAGGTCCACCAGTCAGACCGTAGAAGTGACGGCGGCGGAGGGGCCGATGAGCCTCGACAACCCCAATGTGGCCACGACGCTGGTGGAAGAGACAATCAAGCGCCTTCCGAATCCCGGGCAGGACCTTACCTACGTCACCCAGTTTGCGCAGGGAGCCCTGATGAATACGGCTGGGTCTTCCAACGACGCCAAGGCAGCCGGGGGCTACGGAAACGTTGAATTCAATGGTTTGCCCGCGACCTCCAACGGGTACATTCTGGACGGATACGACACCAATGATCCGTGGCTCGGGCTGAATATCGGTTTGTCCACCAATCTCGTGATCGGGCTTGACGCGGTGCAGGAAGCGACGGTGAATACCAATTCTTTCTCGGTGGATCAAGGCCGCTATGCATCTGCACAGGTGAACTACTTCACCAAGTCCGGAACCAATCGATTTCATGGGGATGTGTACGAGGTATGGAATGGTTCGCTGTTGAACGCTGAAGACTATTTCCTGCATGCAAACGACACGCCGGGAAATACTGCCAGAAAGCCTCGCTCGACGGTGAATGAGTTTGGAGTGAGCACTGGCGGGCCGGTCCGGAGGGACAAGCTCTTTTTCTTCGTCCATTATGAGGGGATTCGCATCGCGCTGCCGCTGGTATCGCAGCTCACATTGCCCTCGCCCGGCTACCAGCAATACGTGCTGGGGCAACTTGCCAGCGGCGGAGTGGACCCGGCCACGGGGACAATGCTGCCCGCGCAGCCGGGAGAGATTCCGTTCTACAGGAACCTCTTCTCGCTGTTGCCGGATGCGAGCGGGACGCCAGTCCAGATTATCGGCTGTCCGCTCGGCACCAATGGCGATGGATGCGCGAACCAGCGCCAGGCTTCGCTGAACAACAGCGACAGCGAAAACCTGGTCGTGGTGAAGATCGACCACACGATCGATGCGAAGAACAGCGTCTGGTATCGCTTTCAGCAGGACACGGGCCTGCAGGCGGCTTATACCGATCCGGTCAATGCGATGTTCAATGCCTACTCGCCGCAGCCGCAGAGGACGCTGGTGGTCGGCTACACGCACGTCTTCAACGATCGTCTCGTGAACCAGTTCAATCCCGGCGCGAGCTGGTACGCCAGTATCTTTGAGCCGAACAATTATGTCCAGGTGCAGCAGAAGTTCCCGATCGTGCTGATGGCGGGTAGCTCGAGCGTGCCGTTCACGACCATCGGAGGGAACGACCAGACCTATCCGCAAGGCCGGAAGGTTACGCAGTGGCAGATCAACGATAACCTTACCTGGACTGCGGGCAAGCATACCCTGAAGTTCGGCATGAATACGCGCCGCATCGACGCAAGCAACTATGACCTCGGCGTTGGAACCGTGCCCACGGTTGTCTACAACGATCTTGCGCAATTTACGTATGGCACCGCCTACACCGCCAGCCAGACATTTCCTGTGGCGCTGAAGGAGAGGGTTGCGGTTGGGAATCTCGAGTATTACGGGATGGATACATACAAGCCGACACTCAAAGCGACATTGACCTACGGGATGCGCGTGACGTGGAATACGAACGAGACGAACCAGAGTGGCTTGTTCGCCCGCCCCGCAGGGTCTTTTGCGGATATGTCGCACGATGCCAACCAGCCGCTGGACAAGGCAATTCTTACCAACGCGCACGGTGTGTTTCCGTCGACTCCGCTATTCATCTGGCAGCCCCGGGTGTCTGGCGCGTACCAGCTACCGTTCGGAGTAACGGTGCATGCCGGTTTCGGGGCCTTCAATGACATCATTCCGGCACAGATTGCCGATCTTGCGGCAGGCAATGCGCCCTACGCACCAACGTTTGTGGGCGGCGTTGGCGGCCAGGTGGGCGGAGTCGGCATCGCGCCCGGCGTATCGGGCAGTGCTGTAGATGCGGCCGCGTATGCGAACAACGCGTTCCAATTGGCATTCCGGTCGGGCACAGCCACGCCCTTTGCCGTCGGTCTCAACACCTTTCCCAGCGGTATGCTGAAGTCGCCCTACTACTACCAATACAATTTTGGTGTTGAGAAACTGGTGAGCGTCAAGGGAGATTTGCGCGCGGATTTTGTAGGCACGCGCGGTCTGCATGAGCCTTTCCAGGTCCAGCTCAATGGGTATCAGACTGTGTGTTCGGGCTGCTTTGCTCCGTATCCCTACGGCGCGCCCACCGATGTGCGATTCGGCAGCGTAAACGAGTTCCGTACGGACGCTAACAGTAACTATGCCGGCCTCCAGACCGTCTACACGCAGCAGGTTGCCGGGCTGACAGTTCGCGGCAATTACACGCTGAGCCATTGTCTCGACGAGGTCTCGAACGGCGGCTTGCTGTCCTTTTCGAGCCAGGGAATTCTGTCCCCGTTGCCGGGTGAATTGAGACGAAGCTACAGCAACTGTGATTACGATGTGCGGCATAACATTTCGGCCTATGGGGTGTATCAGCTCCCGTTCCAATTTCGCCATGCGATGCTTCGACAGATCCTGGGTGGATGGTCCGTTTCGCAGACGGCGTTCTTTCATACGGGGCTTCCGTTCACGGTTCTGAGCCAGCCGTATTCGTTCAGCGACAACGGGATCTTCCAGGCCAGCGGGCCGCAGTATGCACGCAGGGCTTCCGGCGTGCCGGTCTACCGGAAGACGAACTATCCCGGCGTAACCGTGGCGGGAACAAAACAGTGGCTGAACCCAGATGCGTTTGTCTCCGTTGTCGACCCGGCGACGGGCAGTTGCACCGGAGGGGACTCGGAGTCCAACTGCCAGTTCGGAGACTCGGGAAGAAATACAGTGCGGGGGCCGCACTATACAGGTTCGGACATGTATCTGACGAAGAAATTTCCAATCGCAGAAGGCATATCACTGCGCTTCGATACCCAGTTATTCAACGCGTTCAATCATCCGAACTTTGCGCTGCCGAGCAATGTGGAGGCCGGCGCGCCGGGGCAGCTCCGCCTGGACATTCCTGCTCGCTTCGGGACACTGGAGAGCACGATCTCGCCCCCAACCGGATTGCTGGGGGTGGGTCTGGGTGGGGACAGTTCACCGCGCATGATAGCTTTTCAGGCCAGAATCGAGTTCTGATATCGGATGCCGGGGAACGAAGGCCGCAGCGAGATGTATTCTTGGCGCTGAATTGGATGAGCGAGGCATGGCATGCGCAAAACTTTGGAAGTCGTAGGGCTAGGGATGTTGGGGGTCCTCGCCTGGATCACTTATGCGGCTCTGCATGGGCCGGAACGGCTGCCGGATCGTATTCCTACACACTTTGATATTTCCGGTCAGCCCAACGCGTGGGGGCCTCCCGGTTTTCTGTGGTTTCTGCCTCTTGTGGCGGTCGGACTTTACATCCTGCTGACGGTTGTGGGGAGCATTCGATACCGCAGGTACAACCTGCCGGTTGCGGTAACGGAGTCCAATCTGCCATTTATCCAGCAGCAAACAATTCTGATGGTGGCCTGGATCAAGTGCGAGATGCTTTGCCTTTTTGCCTACCTGCAGTGGTCGATTATCCAGTCTGCACGTGACGGCACATTTCGCCTATCGCCGCTGCTGCTTCCTGTGTCCCTGGTGGTGATTTTCTCGACGGTGGGCTGGCGGCTGGCAACGATGATTCGAGGCGCAAGGGCGCGGGCGGAATCAGTCGATTCAGCGGGGCGCATGCCAAAATTTCGATAGGAATCGGCCGCTCAATGTCGGCATCAGGCGCGGCGTCGGGCGGCTAGAAGATCCAGACGCTGGCCAGCATCGTGACCATCGCCGCAACCGTGACGACCTGGTAGACCAGGTCCTCCTTGCGACGCGGACGGGTTGAAACTGCCCCGAGTGAGGAACGCATTTCTGTTGCCTTTCCACAATGCGCGGCGTAATCAAACGTCGCGGGGTCCGGTATATGTACTCACCTATATAGATTCAACTCGATTGGATTGTGAATCAAACAAAAGTGCTACGACTTCGGTTACGCGAGTCACTTTCGGGAGGGGCGTGTGACAGTTTCGGGAATGCGAAAGCGCGCTCATTCGCTTTGGGGGAGATTTGTCTCCTGAGTTCTCGGTGGTGTGGCTGAAGAGGCTCTGGCTGGGCCGAAGAAGCATCCGTCAGGGGCTAAGGCCCTCAAATTCATTCCGCGCGATTTGCGGCATGACTCAAGCAACCCCACGGACGCATCCCGAGGGTACCCGCTGTCCGCGGGGCTGCGCTTTTCAGCGTGCAGGAAGCCGCCCTCAAGCTGTGAGGCCGTGCCCTTTCGGGGCGCCGCCTCTTGCGGCACGCTCTACAACTCGGCGGTTGTGGGGTCGATGATGGACTTCACTTCGGCGATGGAGTTGGCGGGGAAACCGCCCTGGGTGGCGTGCTCGCGAATAATCTGCTCGTTCGGCGCGTTGTAGATGCAGTAGATTTTGTCGCCAGTTACATAGCTGTGGACCCACTGAATTTCAGGTCCGAGTTTGCGCAGGACTCCGCAGGATGTCTGAGAGATGGCCTGGAGTTGGGCGGGGGTCATGTTTCCGACGCCGGGGACCTCGCGCTCGATGACGTATTTGGGCATGGAACCTCCGGAGGAGAGAACTCGGGTCGGGCTAGTGTACCCGGTCGAGCGGGAGTTGTGGAATCTCTATTGAGGATGAATGGAGAGGCTAAGGTGTAGAATCCGCTCGTGAGTACCGGACCTCAGCTTGTTCCTCCCGTGGAGCCGCGCGAGCGGAACTGGATGCCGCTGGTGATTGCCGCGGCGGCGGTTTTGATAGTTGCGGCAATTGTTGTCTTCATGATGGAGCGAGGCAAAGGGGCGGTGACCGTCACGCCGATTTCGGCGGCTCCAGACCCGTATGCGGCAAGCCTGCCGATCACCAACGTGGTGATGAGCGAGTCGAGCAATCTGGCGGGCGGCAAAGTGACGTATATCGACGGCCACATCACCAACAGCGGGAAGAAAACGGTGTCGGGAGTGTCGGTGCAGGTGCTGTTCCGGAACGTGGCGAATGAAGTGGCGCAGAATGAAACTCAGCCGCTGAAGTGGATCAGGACGCGGGATCCTTATGTGGACCTGGAACCGGCGTCGGCGGCACCGCTGAAGCCGGGGGATAGTCAGGATTTCCGGATGATCTTCGACGCAGTGACGCCGGATTGGAACGGGGTTTACCCGGAGATCCGGATCGTCCGCATCGATGCAAAGTAGCGTTATAGCGCGATTTACCGAGTAAGAGTTACCGCTCGCGGTAAAAATTACTTTCCCTCTACTACTTGAGGCCCGCCAGAACAGACACACAGGTCTGTGGTCAGTACGCATAAAGCTCTGAAATTAAATACATTGCCCAATTCTCCACCTGGATATGGACCTTTGGCATGCCCCATGCAATATGGAAGTCCGAGCGGCATCATGTGCTCACCCGCAGAAAGATGCGGCAATCGCATATCAGGGGTTAGACAAAAATGAAAAATCAAATTAAAGCTACAGTTCTGTTCCCCAGCCAGGTAGCTCTTCTGGCCTTGGCTTCGGCTTTCGCGATCCCCGCGATGGCCCAACAGACGCAGCAGCCCGACAATTCCCAGAGTGCTCCGGCGGCCGCGCAGCAGACACCAACCTCAACCGCTCCCGCAACGGTTACGCAGCCGATTCCGGACGCGAAAGAGGGTTTCTGGGGACGCGTTAATCCAATGGCGCGCAAGAAGTGGGTGAAGAAGCGGCTTGATCCGATCAATGACCGCCTCACCGAGCTCGACCAGGTGAATGCGAAGAACGCCTCCGACATCAAGGATGTGGATGCGCGTGCGCAGGCCGGCATCAAGAAGGCGCAAGATTCGGCCGATGCGGCCAATCAGGTAGCCACGCAAGCCGGCGACCAGGCGAAGAAAGCGAATGACACGGCTGTGGCAGCGTCAGGACATGTTGACGGCCTGAACACGACAGTCAACGGACTGGACACGTACAAGCCGATCACCGACGTCGAAGTTCCTTTCCGCGGCGGCAGCCCGATGCTGTCGAAGGACGCAAAGGCACAGCTTGATGACATGGCAAAGAACCTGCAAGGTCATCAGGGCTACATCATCGAAATCGAAGCTCGTTCGCCTGCTGCAGGGGCAGCCGGTATCGCGAGTTCGCAACGCGAGGCAGAGGCTGTGAAGCGCTACCTCGTAACGGAACATGAGATTCCCGTCTACCGTATGCACTCCGTGGCTCTGGGCAATGCCCCGATCACGGCACCGACCACCGACGTTGCGAGCAACAATGCTCCGGCAGATCAGACTGCGCCGAAGCCTGCTGCCACGCATCGCGAGCGGGTGCCCAGCACAGTGCACATCAAGTTGATGGAAAACAGTTTGGCGGCCCAGGGCACCACATCCCCCCATGGTATGGCGTCCTCGACCGGTGCGGTGCAGCAGTAATGCTGAGTAGCCACCCCCCTGAGGCTCCCTTCCGCGCCGACGGCTACCCCGCCGTTGGCCGCCAATAGAGCTCTCGCAACACGAGAGAACCAAGGCAACTTGGCCCCCGTTAATGACGGGGGCCGTTTTTTTTTGTTGGCGCGGATATTTCGGGAGACGCTCTGATTGGTTCATTTGCGGTATTTCCTGCCGGTCCGAAGTGACGGAGGGCGGCGCAAAACGGTCAGATCCTTCGCTCGACGTCAAAAGCAGATCCTTCACTCCGCCTAACCCGTGGACAGTCTGTCCATGGGGCCCCAAAGCGCTATGTAGGATGACAGGCAATGCTTGAGAAGAGCTGACGGGCGGAGGGGTGAGAAGAATGGGGGAGAGCACTCATCCAAGCGCTATCGCTGATTCGCGAGCGCATCGCGTTAGGATGGTTGCGATGAAGGTTCTTAGTGCGGAAGAGATGCAAGCTTGCGATCGCTTGACGACGGAGCGCTATGGCGTGCCGTCGATTGAGCTGATGCGCGCGGCAGCGTCGGCGGTGGACGTGTTCGCGCGGGAGCAATTTCCGCGGACTCGCCGTGTGACGGTGCTGTGCGGCAGAGGGAACAACGGCGGCGATGGAATGATGGTGGCGCGACTGCTGGCGAAGGCGGGGCTGGAGGTAACGACGCTGCTGCTGGGGTCGCAGTACGAGTTGAAGAACGATGCGGCGACGGCCTGGCGCGAGCTGAGCATGTCTCCGAATCGATTTTTGTTTGAAGTGAGTTCAGCGGTTGAACTGAGGGCGCACAACGCAGTGCTCGACACGGATCTGATCATTGATGCGGTGCTGGGCACGGGGTTCAAGCCGCCGATGAAGGGGTTGGCGCTGGCGGCGATGGAATGGGCGAGCGCGAGCGCTGCACCGTTTCTTTCGGTGGATTTGCCCTCAGGCTGGCCTGCGGATGCGACGAGCAGCAGAGTTGGGGAGAAGGTATTTCCCTCGGATGCGGTGATCACATTTACGGCTCCCAAGGCGGCGCACATTTTTGGCGAGATGACGCGGCGATGGGATCAACCGATCGTGGTGGCGCCGATCGGTTCACCGGAGGAGGCGATTGTTTCAGAGCAGCGCCTGGACTGGGCCGGGACTTCGCATGCTCTCGTGGAGCAGCCGCGAGCGATCGATTCAAACAAGGGAATGTACGGCCATGTGCTGGTGATTGGCGGGTCGGTGGGGAAGTCGGGCGCGCCGGCAATGACGTCAATGGCTGCGCTGCGAGCGGGAGCGGGACTGGTTACGGCAGCCGTGCCAAGCCCGATTGTGGCGCAGGTATCGGGCTTCGCTCCGGAGTTGATGACGCGGCCGATGATGGCGAGTCCTACAGGGGAACTGGCAAGCAAAGGAATCACGGCACAGCAATTCGAAAAATTGATTGACCGCAAATCGGTGATAGCCGCAGGGCCCGGACTTGGCGAGGGGCCAGGGACCGAGATTCTGCTGGAGGCCGTGCTGTCGGACACGACGCTGCCGGTCGTGATCGACGCGGATGGACTGAATACGCTGGCGGCGAATCCGTTCTTGATGGAGAAGATGACGGAAGTTGCAAAAGGGGGACGGACGGTTGTGTTGACGCCGCACCCTGGCGAGATGGCGCGTCTGGCAGGGAAGAGCGTGGAGGAGATTCAGGCGAAGCGGCTGGAAACAGCGAGGAATTTCGTCCTCGAAACCGGAGTAACCCTGGTGCTGAAGGGATCGCGCACGCTGATCGCGCATCCTGACGGACGAGTCGCGGTGAATACTTCGGGTAACCCCGGAATGGCGAAGGGCGGCAGTGGCGATTTGCTAACGGGCGTGATTGCGGCGATGTTGGCGCAGTTCAAAGAAGACGTAGCGCACGCGGTGGAATTGGCGGTTTATCTGCATGGGTTTGCCGCGGATCTCGCTGTACGCGATATGGATGAGCACACGCTGCTGGCGACCGATAGCCTGAATTATTTCTCCCGCGCGTTCCGGTATCGGCCTTTCCGCTTTTCGAAAGGCCACCCAAGAGGGTATGTTTGGTTGCAGGGGATGTCGGTCGCTGGTAGGCTGAGCGTACGCTCCCCAGAGGCAGAATGAGCAAGGAAGCCCCAGTCGCCGAAGGCCGGATTCACGAATTCGTAACAAAGAGCGGCGCCGACACGGTGGAAGTTGGGCGCAAGCTGGTGAATTTACTTGCACCGCCGCAGTTGCTGATTCTTCGCGGCGACTTGGGCACAGGCAAGACGACGCTGGTGAAGGGCATTGCGCAGGCGCTGGACGCCGCGGAGCCCGACGAAGTTACGAGTCCCACATTTACGCTGCTGCACGAGTATGACGGCACCCGCGAAGGGAAGCCGGTGAAGCTGTTCCACCTGGATGTGTACAGGCTAGAGGGTGAACGGCAACTGGAGACGCTGGGGCTGGATGAGCTGCTGACACCGGATGCGTTGGTGCTGGTGGAGTGGGGCGAGAAGTTCAAGAGCATCCGCAAAAAAGCGACGGGCGAGATTGCGATCGCCTCGGCGGGCGGCGATGCGCGAAGGATTTCGGTGACGCTGAAGGAATAGGCGGCGAAGGGCGCGATCGACAGAGGAAAGCGCCTTTAGAAAACGGGGCAGTCGACAAGGAGATCGAATCATGCGGCTGACTTTCGTGCGTTGCATTCTTCCCCTGGCGTTTGTCTCGGTGATGTCCTCGGGACAAGAGGCGAAGCCGCCTTCAACACAACAATCCACACAGCAAAGCGCGGTGAAAGATTCCGGAGTTTCCGGCGCGCAGACCAAGACTGCTCAGACCGGGAAGACCCATCACCGGGTGGCGCGGAAGCGGTATGCGAAGACAACCGGGGGAGCGAAGCGGCCTGCTTACCGGCCTGAGTACACGCAGAATTCAGTTGAAGTGATCAATGGGGCGTCGACGAAGAAGGTCGTCTTCGAGTCCAACAAGGAAGTGCCGGCGAGCGGATCCTCGAAGAATGCACCTGCGCCGTTGAAGGTTGAGGTCCTGAACGGAACTTCAACGGACACGCAGTATTTCTACGCAGGGAACGGGCAGGCCCCGCATAGCTCGACGCAGAAGCGTCCGGTAGTGATTGGGATTCAATCGGCCGATACGCGTGTTGCAGGCGGCAACAAGCGTCCAGTGGTTACAGGCGTTACGACGGCGGAGTCGGGCGACGCAAAGAGCGCGAGTGGCGGCGGAGCGAAACTCACCACTGGCCTTGCTCCGCAGCCGAAACGACCTGACTATCAGCCGGATTCACACTGACTTTCCGGGTTCCTCTTCTTATGCAATCAGGCGCTCGAGATGCGTGCTGCAGGTCGTGCGCGCCGGCTGCGGTGCTGCCACGGCAGGTTGCATGGCTGCAGTGGATCACGCTGACGTGGATGGTGCTGGAGTGTGGGGCTTCGTTGTGGGCGGCCGCACGGGCGCACAGCGTGGCGTTGCTGGCCTTTGGAGCGGACAGCCTGGTGGAGATGCTGTCAGCTACCGTAGTGCTGCTGCAATTTGTTCCGCGATTCCCGCTGAAGAAAGAGCACGCCGACAAAGCAGCTGCTATGTTGTTGTTTCTGCTGGCAGTGGTGGTGGTGTGCATCGCATGGGTGGCGCGCGGACGACCGATGGAGACAAGTTGCGTCGGAATGGGAGTTACGGCGCTGGCTCTGGTGGCGATGCCGGTGCTGGCGTGGATGAAGAGGAGACAAGCGCGGCGAATGAACAATCGGGCGCTGGCGGCGGATGCGACACAGTCTGCGACATGCGCTTACCTGGCTGGTGTGACGCTGGCGGGACTGGTGATTTATGCCGTGTGGCGGATTCGGTGGGTTGATACGGTGGCGGCGCTGGTCGCGGTGCCGTTATTGATTGTGGAGGGAAGGCGCGCATGGAGGGGTGAGAACTGCGGGTGCGGTTGAACCCAACATTTTGGTGAGGGCAGCGGAAGTCGGGGCTGTAAGATGTTGGCTATCCTGTAGTCCACACCAGCAGTCGATTTCCGGAGGGTCCTGATGCGTGCCTTGCGCCTGTCTTTGTTGCCTTGTCTTGTTGTAATCCTGATCGCGATTGGAGTGGCTGTTGAACCGGCCCGAGCACGCGCGGCCACGAAGCCGCACATCTTTCAGCATCCAGCGCTGAGCAAGGAACTGATTGCGTTTGGATATGCGGGGGACTTGTGGACGGTGCCGCGTGCGGGCGGCGTAGCGACGCGACTGACAACGGGTGTGGGCATCGAAACGGATCCGGTGTTCTCGCCGGACGGCAGCACGATTGCGTTCACAGGCGCCTACGACGGCAACACGGATGTGTTTACGATTCCGGCGACGGGCGGCGTGCCGTTTCGTGTGACGTATCATCCGGCGGCGGATTTTGCGGTGGCGTGGACGCCGGATGGGAAGAATATCGTGTTCCGGTCGACGCGGATTTCACAGAGCCGGTACACCCAGCTGTATAGCGTACCGGCGAAGGGAGGAATTGCGAAGCCGCTGCCATTGCCGATGGCGTACCAGGGGCAGTTCTCGCCAGACGGGAGGGAGATTGCGTACTCGCCACTGCCGCCGGCGTATGGCTTTGATTACACGACGTACGTGGCGTGGGGCAATTATCATGGTGGGCGCGCGAGCACGATCTGGATCACGACGCTGCCGGGGTTGGAGTCGACGCAGATTCCGCACGAGGTAGCATCGGATTTTTCGCCGGTGTATGCGGGAGGCAAGGTTTACTTTCTTTCCGCGCGCAAGGGTAAGGCAACGATTTACAAGTACGATCCGGCGGCGAAGACGGTGACGCAGGCGCTCACGAACGATGGGCCGGATATTCGCTCGCTTCATGGCGAGGGCGACGCGCTGGTTTACGACCGGTTGGGCGAGATTTATCTCTACGACACGAAGTCGGGGACGAGCAAGCTGGTGCCGATCGAGATTGATGCGGATCTGCCGGAGGTGCGGGCTCGGATTGATAGCGTAGGAGACGAACTGGAGAATGCTTCGATTTCGCCAACCGGAGTGCGCGCGGTGATTGAGGCGCATGGCGAGATTTTTACGGTTGCGGCGAAGCACGGGCCGACACGGGATATCACGAATACGCCGGGCGTGATGGAGCGCGAGCCAGCGTGGTCGCCCGATGGACAATTGATTGCATACTTCTCGGATGAGTCGGGAATGTATGCGTTGCACGTAGCCCCGCAGACGGGGAGCGCGGTGGCGGGGGCGGCGGCGGTGAAGAAGTTTGCGCTGGCACCGGAGCCAGCTTATTATTTCGGGCCGAAATGGTCGCCGGATTCGAAAAAGATTGCGTTCTACGACAATCGGCAGAACACGTACATGCTCGACACGACTACGGGCAAGCTCATAGTGGTAAACGACAAGAATGTGTATGGCGGCTTTTCAAGCAACTCATTTTCATTTGCTTGGTCGCCGGACTCGAAGTGGATTGCGTATCCGCGGTCGATGGCGAATCATCTGCACGCGATCTTCTTGTACTCGGTGGATTCGGGGCAGTCGACTCAGGTGACGAGTGTGATGGGGGATTCGCGCGAGCCGGCGTTTGATCGCGACGGGAAGTATCTGTACTTCTTCACGAGCACGAATGAAGGCGCGACTTCGGACGGGCTCGACATGACGAGCGATCTCTACCAGGTGACATCGAACATTTACGCGTTGACGCTGGCGGCGGATACGGCATCGCCGATTGCGCCCGAGTTGGAGGATGAGAAAGCTCCATCGGAGGAGAAGGCAGAGAGCAAGAAGAGCGAGGACAAGGGTGGCGAGGCGAAGGAAGCCAGCGGGGACGAGAAAAGTCACCCCAAGCCTGCGCCGAAGCCGGTGAAGGTGGATCTGGAGGGAATTGAGAAGCGCATTGTGGCGATGCCGCTGCCGGCGAGTGTGTACACGGGGGTGACGGCGGGGCTTAAGGGGAGTGTGTACTTTACGGAGATTGCGGAATCGAGCCGGTTTGGCGATCGCGGAGCGACGTTGAGCCGCTGGACTCCGGAAGAGCGCAAGACTGAGAAATTAGCGGAGCATGTGGAGGCTTTTGAGCTTTCGGCGAATGGCGAGAAGATGCTGCTGTCGCTGGGGCATCCGCGGCCGGAGGGTGGCGAGATGCCTCCGGGAGGCGGAAAGCCGACATGGGTGATTGTGCCGGCGAATGCTCCGGTGAAGCCGGGCGAGGGAGCGCTGTCGTTCGGTGATGTGAAGATGCGGGTGGAACCGCATGCCGAATGGGCGCAGATGTATCACGAGGTGTGGCGAATCGAGCGCGCGTTTTTCTACGATGCGAATTTTCACGGTACGAACACGGTTGCGGACGAGAAGAAGTATGAGCCGTACGTGGAGTCGATCGCATCACGCGCAGATTTGAACTACATCTTCCAGGAGATGCTGAGCGCATTTTCAGTGGGGCACCTGCGCGGGAATGGTGGACAGATTCCGGATGCGAAGAAAGTGCCGGGGGGGCTGCTGGGCGCGGACTACGAAATCAAAAACAATCGCTACTGCATTGCGAAGGTTTATACGGGCGGGGAGTTCAATCCGCGGGAGAAGGCACCGCTGGCGCAGCCGGGACTGAACGTGAAGGTGGGCGACTGCATTCTCGATATCAATGGGCAGGAGCTGACGGCGGATGTTGATATCCAAGAGCCGCTCGAAGGAACGGCGGGCAAGGTGATCAGCTTGCGAATCGGGGATGCGGAGGGGAAGACGCCGCGAGATCTTTCGGTTACTCCGATTGCCAGCGAAGCGGCAATGCGCAATGTTGACTGGATCGAGAGCAACCAGAAGAAGGTGGATCAACTTTCGGGCGGCAAGCTCGCATATGTGTATTTGCCGGACACGGGCGAGGGTGGATTTACGAATTTCAATCGCTACTACTTCGCGCAGACCGACAAGCAGGGAGCGGTGATTGATGAGCGCTTCAATGGAGGCGGGCAGGTGGCCGATTACTTCATTGAAGTGCTGGGGCGGCGTATCGAGTCGTATTGGGCTCCGCGGTATGGCAAGATCGAGCACACGCCGAACGCCGGTGTTTATGGGCCGAAGGTGATGATCGCGAATGAATTCTCAGGATCGGGCGGCGATGCGTTGCCGTGGTTGTTCAAGCAGGCGAAATTGGGGCCATTGGTGGGCAAGAGGACGTGGGGCGGACTGGTCGGGATTTCGGCGATTCCGGTACTGATGGATGGCGGGCACGTGACTTCGCCAAGCGTGGCGTTTTTCTCGCCGAAGGGTGAGTGGGACGTGGAGAATCATGGCGTGGATCCGGATTATGTGGTGGAGCAGGATCCGAAGGCGGTGAGCGAGGGGCACGATCCGCAGTTGGAGAAGGCGGTCGCGCTGGCGCTGGAGGAGTTGGGGAAGACTCCGCAGCACGAGGTATCGCGGCCGGCTTATCCGAATTATCACAAGTAGTGTGAGGCTGATGTTTGTGCTTTCCCACCCATGGAACGAACAGACGTTCCATGGATGGGGCACCCACCGTGATTACTTCTGTCGGGTCAACCAGGTCTCAACATCGAGACCTGGGGCACCCATGTCATCCAGTACGCCAACATTTTGGACACACCTACATCATTTCTAATGCTGAGAATTCCATTTCATGAAGTCCAAGCGCGGCTTGCGGAAGTTTTACGCGGGTTGGGATTGAGTGAACCGCGGGCGGAAGTGTGTGCGCGGCTATTTGCGGAGACTACGTGCGATGGGGTGTATACGCATGGGGTGAACCGGTTCGCGCGGTTTGTGGCGATGGTTCGGAATGGGAGCGTGGATCCTGGCGCGGAGCCGAAGGTGGTTGCGCGGTTCGGAGCGATGGAGCGTTGGGATGGACGGCGAGGGCCGGGGAACCTGAATGCGTGGGCGGCGATGGCGCAGGCAGTGGTGCTGAGCCGGGAGCATGGTATCGGCTGCGTGGCGATGGGGAATACGAATCACTGGATGCGTGGTGGGACGTATGGTTGGCAGGCGGCGGATGCGGGCGTGATCGGCATTTGCTGGACGAATACGATGCCGAATGTGCCGCCATGGGGCGGAGTTGAGCCGGCGATCGGGAACAATCCGCTGGTGATTGCGGTGCCGCGCGCGAAGGGGCACGTGGTGCTGGATATGGCAATGTCGCAGTTCTCGTATGGGGCGCTGGAGAGCTATCGCAAGCGCGGGGAGATGCTGCCGGTGGACGGTGGGTTCGATTCGGAGGGAAGTCTGACGCGCGATCCGGCGGCCATTGAGAGGTCGCAGCGGCTTTTGCCGGTGGGGTTCTGGAAGGGATCGGGGCTGGCCATTGTTCTGGATATGGTGGCGGCGATGATTTCGCTTGGGAATGCCACGAATGCCATTGCGAACGATCCATTGAAGGAAACGGGGTTATCGCAGGTGTTTGTGGCAATCGATCCGCGGGCGCTGGGAGATGCGGTGCGAATGGAACAGATTGCGGACGAGGTGGTGGATTCGCTGCATCGGTCGCGGCCGGCTGAGGCGGGGAAGAGGGTGCGGTATCAAGGGGAAAACACGCTGCGGTTGAGGGAGGAGAATCGCAGGTTCGGTTTGCCACTGGAGCAGGAGGTGTGGGACGAGATTTGCTGCATGTGAATCAACCTCTCTTTCAGTCTGCTAAGGAAAGGTGAAAGCAGATCCTTCGCTCGCCTACGCCACAAACGCGAGCGTTTGCAGGGCCCCAAGGCCGCCACGCTCAGGATGACACACTTGTGTTTGGGTTGGAGTCATTCGGCAATTGGTTGGCCGCGTTGCCGGTCAGAAGGTGCTTTCGAGCTGGTGTCCTGCCGGAGTAATCTTCAAAAGCAAATGAAACGCCGTCTGGAGGGCGATCCATGAGAAGAATCCTAGTTGCAGCCATGGCATGCTTCTGCACGTTTGGTTCGATAACGATTGCACAGCAGCCACCAATCATTGACCGGGCATTGTTTTTTGGCGAGATCCAGATTGCAGGGGCGCAGATTTCGCCAGATGGGCAATATCTCTCATTTCTGAAGCCCTATAAAGGGACGCGGAACATCTGGGTAAAGAAGGCGAGTGAGCCTTTCAGCGCCGCGAGGCCGATGAGCAAGGAAACGACGCGACCGGTGCGACAGTATTTCTGGAGCCGTGATTCGAAGTACATCCTGTACGCGCAAGACGCGGGCGGCGACGAGAACTTCAATGTCTACGCCATCGATCCAAGCCAGCCGGCAGACCCGGCGACCGGTACGCCGCCGACGCGCGCGCTGACGAATTTCAAAGGTGTGCGCACGATGATCTATGCGACGCCGAAGGCGAAGCCCGACACACTGTACATCGGGCTGAACGATCGCGATCCAAAATGGCATGATCTTTACGAGCTTTCGATTTCGACCGGCGAGAAAAAGCTACTGCGCAAGAACACGGAGCAGATTGCGGGGTGGGATTTCGATCACGATGGAAATCTGAAACTTGCAGAGAGGACAAACCAGGCTGGCGATACGGAGATTCTGCGGGTGGATGCGGACGGTTTCAAGCAGATATACAGCTGCTCCGTCCTGGAATCGTGCAGCGTGGCAGATTTCGACGCAACCAACAAGCAGGTGTACCTGATTACGAATAAGGGTGACGTCGACCTGACGGAAATAGAAATGCTCGACCCATCGACGGGGAGCACAAAGAAGTACGAAAGTGATCCAGAAAATCGGGTGGACGTCGAGGGGTTGGAGATATCGGACGTCGATTATCACGTCTACTTCAGCCGGTACGAGGACGATCGTTCGCGGCTGTATTTCAAGGATAAGGGTTTCGAGAAGGAATACCACTGGCTGGAGTCAAAACTGCCGGGCAAGGAGATCAATTTCGGCGCACGTTCGAAGGACGAGAATATCTGGATTGTGAGCGCGACGAGCGACATGGAGCCCGGCGAGACTTACCTGTGGAATCGCAAGGCGAAGACACTGGAACTGCAGTACCGGATACGCGAGGAGTTGCCCCGCGAATCCCTCTCGGAGCGGAAGCCGTACACGTACAAGTCGTCGGACGGGTTGGAAATTCGTGCATATCTGACACTGCCCAAGGGGTTGCCGGCGAAGAATCTGCCGCTGGTGGTGTTTCCACATGGCGGTCCGTGGGGGCGTGACTACTGGGGATATGATACGTTTGCACAATTCCTTTCGAATCGCGGATACGCCGTCCTGCAGCCGAATTTCCGCGCGTCTACCGGATACGGGAAGAAGTTTCTGAACGCCGGGAACGGCGAATGGGGACGAAAGATGCAGGACGACCTTACCTGGGGCGTGAAGGCGCTGATTGCCGATGGGACGGTTGACGCGAGGCGAGTGGGTATTGCAGGCGGTTCGTATGGCGGGTATGCAACGCTGGCCGGGGTTGCGTTTACACCGGATGTGTATGCAGCGGCTGTGGCGATCGTGGCGCCGTCGAACCTGATTACACTTCTTGACGCGATTCCGCCGTATTGGGAGGCGGCCCGCAAGCAGATGTACGCGCGGATGGCCGATCCCACGACACCGGATGGGAAAGCACTTCTGATTGCGGAGTCGCCGCTGACAAAGGCGAAGGATATTGTGACGCCGCTGATGGTGGTGCAGGGGAAGAACGATCCGCGGGTGAATATTCGCGAGAGCAACCAGATTGTGGCGGCTGTGCGGGATAACGGGAAGCCAGTCGAATACCTGGTCGCGCCGGACGAGGGGCACGGATTTGCGCGGCCTATCAATAACCTGGCGATGGTGACGGCTATGGAGGAATTTCTGCCGAAGTATCTGGGCGGGCGCGATCAGAAAGACGTGCCGGCGGACGTGGAGGCAAAGCTAAAGGAAATTACCGTCGATCCCAAGACGGTAAACGGCCAGGTGACGCTGAAGGGGGCGCTGGCGCCGGACGCGAAATAGGTGGATGCCAGCTGCGAGCGGAGCCGTGAGTGCGGCTCCGCCGTTGCTTGACTGGCGACGCACTTCTCAAACATCGGCTTATGCCAGAACTGGGCATCGGTCGCACGGCATTGTCACTAGCGGCATTCTCACGAGTGCAAAATGCATACTGCAGGGTGAGTATCTAGAATCGTGGGGTTTAGTGCTCTGGCGGGAAGTTGACGTATAGAGGACTGCTTACTAACTCAAGCGTGCCGTCGGGCAAGCGAACTTCGACCCGGAGCCAATGCTGGCCGGCGCCGGCTGTGAAAGTCGTCTCCATGGGCGCGCTCTCGTTGCCCGCAGGAATGGTGCGCGCTAAGGAAACATCGCTGCCGTCCAGAAGCAAGTGAGCGACGGAACCCTCGCAGGCGGTAGTGCGAACTCTCACGCGAATCGTTCCTCCAGCGGCGGCATGGAGTGTGCCACCCATCCGGGCGCTGGCATCTCCGGACATAGCTTCGAAATCGACCACCTTGGCATGGGACGCGGTGAGGTCGACGAACGTCCGGCCCGAGCGGATGCCGCGGAGAATCGCCGCAACGCTGAGTTCATCGGCTTCAACGGCGGTCGTGGGCCAACCGATCGAACCGGGCGGTCCGGGCGGGTTCGTTGCATTGTGGCTGTCACTCCCGCCGATTGCTGCCAGACGATAGCCCTTCCGCAGTTCCGCGTCCCAGAATTTTGCGCTCGATAACATGATTTGGCCGCCGTTGATGACCTCGACGGCGGAGAACAAGCCCGTGTCTATATTCGATGGTGGCTCCCATCGGCAGCCCATGCAAGCTTCGCCCCCCGGCGCTTCCGCATGATTGATGGAAGCAATACCACCCCTGGACCGCACGTCACGCAGCACCGCATTCAAGTCCAATCCACCAGGAATGACGCGATAATCGACGAACTGAGTAACACCGAAGATGTTGAAGTGTCCGTTAAAGGTCGTCATCTCGCGTCCTGGAATCAACAGGACGCGATCGAAGTAGGGCTGCAATTCGCGCATCGCTTCGTATTGTGAGTTGGCATTGTGATCGGTAATAGCAATGAAATCGAGCCCGCGTGTCGCCGCTGTTTGAACGGTGAGAAAGAGAGGACAGGGAACCTTTCGTCCACTTTGACTCGGACAACTGCCATCGCTGTGCGCGGTATGCATATGAAGGTCACCGCGATACCAGCGAGTCGCGCTCTCGAGACGATGTGTCGTGAAGCTCGCATCCTCGTCGCGCGCATTGAAGCGAATCTCAGCGCGATACCGGGCAACGGTTTGCGGCCGTATATTGGGTACCGCAATCAGCAGGCGCCACTCACCGGCGGGAATGGCGCCGGGCAAATAGGAAGGAGTGGCATCGGTCTCACTGATGGTGAAATGGCTTTTGTTTCCTCCGCTTTCTCCGCGGAAGCGGTCCGGATCCGCAATTCCGAGATCGAGTGTCGCACGATCCTCTTTTCCCGTGTATTGAAAGTCGACGCTGACGCGATGCGTGCCCTTCGGCACGGCAAAGGGCACCTCAAAGTAGGTCTTGTTCTGCGCCCCGTTGACTTCGCCGGTCAGTACAAGATCCGCGGGCGGACTCTGCGTTCGCCCCTGGATGCCGAAGGTCAAGAACAGCAAACCGATCGACGTGATCCATCGTCTTATTGATGCCAAACCCGCTCCTCGCCGCGACTTGGATTGCCAATCAGGGGAACCTCAACGGGTAGCGTGCGCCAGATGCATCCCGCATCGGTGCTGGCTTTGCGCACAGATGCGGGTATCGTTGCGTTTGTCGACACATTGTTGTTGGTTAATAGAATATTTTCAAGGCGAACTGCAGCGTGCGCGCGCCGTTGTTCTGGTTGCTGTTTTTCGTGCTGGAGATGTTACTGAAATTCGAAGTCGTGAAGTTCAGCTGTCCCGGTTGTGCGAATGGCGGGGTGTTCGTAGTGTTAAAGGCTTCTGCGCGGAACTGGAAGCGGAACGACTCCGTGATCGAGAAGTTCTTGAGGACCGACGAATCCAGGTTATTCCAACTCGGGCCGCGCGCCTGTTGTTGACCGCCGCCAAGCGGGGAGTAATCGGCCTGCCCGATCGCCGTCGCCGCGGGTGGTTGCGCAAACGCGGCTGGGTTCAGCCATTGCGTGTGATTGTGGGGCCCGGCATAGAGGCTCTGCCCCTGCACAACATTGGCGAAGCAGCCAAAGTCGGATGTGGTGGCTACCGGGCAGGTGACTGTAAACGGCTGGCCGCTCTGATAGCTGTAGATGACGTTTACTATCCATCCCCCCAGAATCGCCTCCACGGCCTTGCTGGGGTTGGTCATCCACGTGCGTCCGTGACCAAACGGCAAATCGTAGGTTCCGGAGACGTGAAGACTATGCGTGGCGTCGACGTCACAGAGAGCGTAATCGGCCGCAATCCCGAAATTCGGAAGCCATTGCGCCCGATATTGCTGATTCTGTCCCGCCTGCGTGTGCTGATTGCTCATGCACTTGCTCCATGTGTAGTTGGCAAGCATGGAGAGGCCCGAGCTTAGCTGGTGTTCGTACGTGGTCTGCAAGGAGTTGTAACTGCTGGTTGCGTTCGTAGTCTCGTAAGTCGCATTACGAGCGAAACTCGGGAAGGGGATGTAGTCTTGAGGGTTGGTTCCCGGCGGAAGAATCTCGGTATTCGAGTTGTTGTATCCGAGATTGTCCAGATGACGGCCTTGAGTTCCGACGTATCCAACCTCCAGGGCATCGTGGTTCGTAAACTGATCTTGAACCGTCAGATTCTGTGTCTCGACGTACGGAGTCTGGAAGTTGTACTGGCGCCCATAGAGGCTCAACCCCACGCCGCTGTTGATCGTCGGGTCCTGGAAGTTGAGGGTGGTAAATGTTTCTTCCATAGTCGCAGGCTGGCCGTTGGAAAGAAGAATCGGGTGCTGCGAATCGGGGCTGGGGATCGACGTTACATAGACAAACGGGTAGTTGGTACCGAGCGTGCCTCCGTAACCAAGATTGCCCAGTGCTCCGTACGCGGTTCCGAATCCGCCGCGTATGACCACCGTTGGAGTAACTCGGAATGCAAATCCGACGCGCGGCGCGAAGTTAGTCTTTTGCGCGTTTCCAAGGGTAAGTCCTGAGACGCAATCGAGAGTTATATTGCTGCTGGTCAGCAGCGAGTTGAAGGCGGTCGATCGCGGTACTGCGCAACCCTTGTTCGACATGTAGTAGGTCCCGGTGCTGCCGTTTCCGCCCACCGGAATGAAGTTGGCCTGACGCCCGTTCGTTTCGGCATAGGGAGTGAAGTAATCCCAACGTAGTCCGAGATTCAGGGTCAGTGCCGGCGTCACCTTCCAGTCATCCTGGAAGTAGGCGCCCCAGTACCAGCGATGATCGTCGGTTGCAGCGATATTGGAGCCGGAAAAGCTGCTCATGCCGCCGACATAGTCGACGCCGCCAACATTGGACGGTATCGGAGTCAAAAGCAAATCGCCAATCCCGTTCAAGCTGCTGTTCTTGTTGGGAACGTCGGTGTATTGTCCGTTGAAGTTGAAGTCTCCGCGCCCTTGCGGCGGCTGCGAGATGTTCCCCTCCAGATCGTCGATCTGGAAGCCGGTCTTGAAGGTGTGGTTCAGGAACACCTTGGTCACGGCGTCTGCGCCTTCGATGCTCCAAACGTATTGCAGCGTCGGCGTGTAATTGCCCACGCCGATGTGGGTCAGGCCGCTAATGGTGATCGGAGGAAGGCCGCCATTGTTGGGAACCTGCTGAATTCCCTGGATGCCGTACTGCTCGGGAATGCCAAAGGTGTTCCCGTAGAACGATTGCTGCAGCTTATCGCTGTGCACCATTCCGACGTGCATCTCGTTGGTGAGCGTCGGAGTGAAGATGCGTGTATATCCGACAGCCCACGCGTAAGCGGGGAGACTATCGTTGCGGCCTCCGGTTTCTCCTACTGCCACGCCTGGCAAATTCGACGGTACGACGGTCGTGTAGAGGCTGCGGTCAAAAACTCCGAAGAGAATATTGTTGCTGTTGATGTTCTCGTCGATTCGAATGTCGTAGGTGTCGGTATTGTGGGTTTCTTTGGGGACGTAGCTGGGGAAGTTATTGACGAGCACTCCCGCAACCGTGGGCGCAGGATAAACCCCCAACAGCTTGACCGCGTTCGGGTCGAGCCTCGACGTGGGGATGATATTCAGCAGTGCCTTCTCGGGGGCGGAGGTAAAGTCCGTAGTGCTGTTGCCGGTGAAACTTGGGCAGCCAGCGGCAGAGCAGTTGTAGAACGGATCGCGGACGTAGGCTCCAGGCGTACCGATGAGGCCCGTGATCGGATCGACTCCGGTAGGCGGAAGCTGGCGTGTGGTGGCGGGATCGAGAATGGCGCCGTGCGGAAATTTGCGTCCAAGGGCATCGGTCGCCGTCCCGCTGTTATAGGTAATGTTGTCCTGCAGGTTGGTAAAGCCGCTGTTGACCATGCCCATCGTGGGCACGGTTTGTCCTCCGGCTGGTTCCGGCAGTACGTATCTCCCTCCCTGGTAGTCCACAAAGAAGAAGGTCCTGCCCTTTCCGTTAAAGACGTGCGGAATCAGTACGGGTCCTCCCAAGGTACCTCCAAAGAGGTTCTGGCGGTACTCGGGAACCGGCTTGCCGCTGTTGAAGTAATAATTCGCGTTGAACGCATCGTTGCGGAGATACTCCCACAGGTCGCCATGGAACTTGTTGGTTCCTGATTTGATTGCTGCGTTGACCACTCCGCCGGTGGAATGCCCGAACTCGGCATTGAAGTCGCCGTTTTGAACCTTGAACTCTTGAATAGCGTCGGGGGGAGGAACAATCGCCGCATTGGTTCCCGTGTAGTTGCCACCGTAGAACTCGATATTGTCGTTGATACCATCGAGGCGGAAGTCATTCTGCCACACGTTGACTCCATTCACCGAGAAGTAAGCGCTCTCAGTGCTCCCAGAATCAGCGGTGGGCTGCCCCGGCGGCGCCGTGGAAACGCCGGCTGCAAGCTGCGCCAGCGAACCCCAGTCGCGCGTGGCAAGAGGCAAATCGTTCACTGTCTCGGTTGTAATGGTTTGACCGATCGCACCATTTTCCGCTTGTAACAAGGGAGCAGAGGCCGTCACGGTAACCGACTCCTTGACGTTGCCTGTCGCCAGCGGGATGTCGGTGGTGAGCACCTGCTGCACGTGGACATAGAGTCCGTGGACCACGTAATGCTCAAAGCCGGTTGCCTCTGCATCGATGGAGTAGGTACCCGGAATCAGGTTGTTGAAGACGTACGTGCCGGTTGCGGTTGACTGGGTCGTTGCGCTGATGCCGGTCGCATCGTTGGTCAGGACGATCTTCGCACCAGCAATGACCGCGCCCGCGGGATCCTTTACGGTTCCGGTCACCTCTCCACGATCAATCTGCGCCATCAAACGGCACGGCAAATATAGAAAAACCACCAAGCCCAGAAAGGGCAACAAAGAACCTGCAAATCTGCGTCGCATCTGCGCTTTCACTTTCGCCTCCAATGGTGTTTGCACACATGGTGTTTGCACACGCCGGTTGTTTGCTTCTTGGGGAGAACACGTTCGGCCAGCATCACGGTAGGCCAGTTCGCACGGGCGCGGAAGTGTTTACCCCAAGTGCACACGGTGTATACACCTGTAATTTCTCGCTTCTAACGCACTGACAGGCATGATGTTGCCGAGCACATGAAATGTTGATAAACTGGCTTGGTTTTTGAACGTCGCAGGCACGTATTTATCGCTCGTTTACAGCGGGTCAGTACCCTCAGAGCAGAGATTCCAGGATTGTTGTAAGCGCTTGAGTCTTCCCCTTATGCGTTCCGGCGCCATCCATCCCGAGCGAGAAGTGCCGCTTTCTCCGGAGTCATTGCCTCATCACCTCCAAAGCGACTCCCGATGGAGCCTTGCCCAGCGGGTGGTCTCTGGATCGCACTTTACGCGTTCCCCTTTGCTATCCAAGTTCCTTCTTTTTGTCGTTGCTGAGGTGATCCAAGGGCACGGCAGCGAAATCACCGAGCATCAGATTGGTGTGCTGGTTTTCGACCGGCTGCCCGGCTACCGCACCATCGAGGACAACATCGTCCGCAACTATGCGCGCCAACTTCGGAAGCGGCTGGCTGAGCACTTTGCGGGAGAGGGCAGCGAAGAACCGATTCGAATTGACGTGCCCGTTGGTGGATATGTGCCCGTCTTTGTCCAGGCCCAAAGCCATAAGCAAGAACTAGATCCGCATCGGCTTCACACAACCGTTACCGCAGAAACACAGGTGATTCAGCTGCCAACTCCGCATGCTGAGACCAAGACAGACAACAAACGAAAATGGCGTCGCCGGGTGATCGGGTTATCCCTGCTCCTTACATACAGTGTCGTTATCGTCTGCCTCACCTGGCTCGTGGAGACACGACTGCGCGCTTCGCACCCGCCTTCAACGCCCATCCACCCCCTGTGGGCGTCGCTCTTTGGCGGGCCAGCAAACACCTACATTGTGCCGGCAGACGCCGGATTCAACCTGCTGGAAGACCTGTCGCGGCGTCCGTTGCCTCTTGCGGACTATATCAAGGGCGGTTACCTGGAACTGCCGCTTTCCGGAGTTGACCCGCACAGCGCCGACGACCTGCGATCACAACAATTCACCAGCTTCGTGGATTTCCAAATTGTTGCTGCTCTGTCGCGCCTGCCGGAATACGATCCGCAACGTGTATCTCTTCGATTTCCTCGCGATTTGCGATTAGACGATCTGAAGAATGCAAATGCGATTCTGATCGGCTCAGTGGGGAGCAATCCCTGGGCGTCGATTGGAGACAGCAGCGCCAATTTCCGCATCGTTTATCACCAGGGGATGGAAGGCGCAACCATCATCAACATGCACCCGCAGCCCGGAGAAGGGTCGTCCTACCTCAGCCATTGGAACGAACCGGCGCACGATACCTATGCGTTGATAGCCTTTCTTCCGAACCTTGGTGGCACAGGGCATTTGCTGCTGCTACAGGGACTGGACGTCGCTGGAACTCAGGCCGCCGCGGAGACGATCCTGCGACCGGAGGCGATCGACCCCATCTTGAAACGTGCGACGCGTCCGGATGGTTCACTTCGCTTCTTTGAAATCTTGCTGCGCTCGACAAGCATCCAGTCGAATTCAGCGGGTACCCAGGTGATTGCGAGCAGGATTTACTAAAAGCCCAAAGAAGGGTTCAGTTACGTATCGGTCCTCGAAAACATTCCACTGTTGGGCGGAATTGAGGCCCAATGCAGGTGTTTTACACGCCGACTCCCAAGGAACAAATCCTGTTCCTTTGCATCCTGTCTGGCCTAGGCCAGTTGCATGCTTCCCGTCACTAATCAAGGGCAAATGAAGGGGCACATGCATATGGCGTATGTCCCCGATTGGGCCGCGGCTCACGACATCCACGCGGATCTGGCGATCCTTCAAGTCCGTCGTCCATCCGTACCCTGGCTCATCGTCAGTGTGGCGCGCTCCTGGTGCTGCTCCTTCCCGGTGCGACTCATGGCCTGCTCCCCTTCACGGCCATCATGGCGGTCGAAATGCTCGTGACGACCTGCCTGATCATCGCCGCCGGCGTGATCACCGAGTCGCAGGCCTGGGTGACCGTCGCGATTCTATGCTCGAGTCTCGGCATCAACATCCCCGGCTATGTCTTCGCGCACCTGTCCGGCATATCCGCGTACATGCTTGGCATGCGGGTACGCTGGACCGGGACCGCCTGGACGGTTCTGATCGCCGAATTGCTCATGGTGCCCCCTGCTTCTGGGGATGACCTTCTACATCCAATCCAGGAAGACCGATTTTCTCTGATGACGAAGGCGCACCTGTACTAATCTGTCGTCGGCGAGTGATTTAGCGATTATGCACTCATTCATTCCCTGCAGATATCACAGGATACAAGCCTGTTTCTCGTTACCCATCCCGCGAGTCACATCCGTGCGGCGCATGATCTGAGAGATCGGAACTGAGAGGCGTGACTTTGACCGGATTGCGATTATCCTCGCTTCCTTCCCTTCGTGAGGCGGAGTTATTCAGAGCTTTGATCCCCCGTCGGCGGGGATGCTCGCTCCCGTAATCCAACGAGCCGCATCTGACGCAAGAAACGCGATGACATCTGCTACGTCTTCTGGCTTGCCGATTCGCTTGAGTGCCTGCATGGCGAGTGCCGTCTCGCGGCCGCGCCGCTCCTCCAGGATGGTGAGCAGGGCAGAGCGTACTTCTAATCTCCACCGTATGAGGTCGTCGAAGCTGTTCTTTTGAGATTTCGCCGGTTCTGACAGTTTCTACCGGCTAGGTCCACTGAACCCTGCACTTGGACCTTCAGTGATATGGAGTCTAAACAGATCGCCGAGGGATGAAAGACCAAATCGGGCCACAACCCGATAGCCCTTTTGGGACACAACAAAACCGTAGATTGGGGATGGAGAACCGATTCCGGATTACAACTCTATATAGCCACGCTTCAATGCGATCGTGACCGCATGTGCGCGATCGTCTGCGTCGAGTTTGCAAGAATACTCTTGATGTGATTCTTCACCGTGTTCTCCGAGATCGCTAGCTCAGCTGCTATGATTTTGTTCGGTTGTCCGCGCGCGCCGCAGCGCAGTATCTCATAACCTTTGGCATTCAAGGCTCAGATACGGTGATTCTGCGTGGTTACGCGTCTCGCCCTGTCTTGAAGTCAGATATCGAGAATTCGGTCAAGAGAATTGAAGGCGTGAAGAATCTAAGGAATGAGATCGATGTCCTCCCGGTTTCTAACATGGATGATCGACTTCGCGCGGCTGTGTATGCGAGCATCTGTCGCTATGCACCCCTGCAGAAGAACACAGCCAATCGGGGAGCTGGAAGCCGAACTCCCTCGGTGGCGCGCGCAGCAGGCGGTATCACGAACGATCCGCCGATCGGTTTCCACGCGAACCACATTATCGTGAAAAACGGCAATGTGACTTTGACAGGCGTGGTGAACTCGGAGTCGGATCTGGCTATGGCCGAGACGCGGGCCAATCAGGTAGCGGGCGTGTTCAGTGTGACGAACGAGCTTCAGGTGGCGGAGAGGAGTTAGCGCAACGAGTCTATCGGCCTTTCGCCAGGTCCTGGACCTACTTTGCTGTTCTTGGCGCGGGCCTGTCCTTTTTTGTCTCGCATTTAGCCGGGTGCCGCGGGTCTCGCCTTTGAGCCCTGGGAATGCAACGAACCTCATGCTCGACCGCGAGAGACGGTTTCACAGTTAGGTGGATGACGATGCGGCGTATAGTCTGCGTCATTTCGGTGCTGTGCACTTGCTTCCTGGCTGTTCCGGCCAAGGCGCAGCAACAACAGGAGCCCGAGGATCCTGAAAATGAGAAGCAGTTTGGACTCTGGCTCGATCAGGGAATTTCCACGGGCCTTTCTGCGAATAAATCTCTGGAGGTTGAATTCTACGAGCGGTTCGACGAGGGAGCGTCCAACCTGTTCGAGTACTTCGTTCAAGGGGGCGTTGCCTTTCGTCTGCGGCCCTGGTTCACGTTGATACCGATTTATCGCTACCAGCGCTTTCCTGGAAATCCCACAATTTCTTACGAAAACCGATTGCAACTCAATGTAACCTTGAGCACCTCCCAAGGCTCGTGGCGGCCGACCCTACGCACGCTCATCGAGGGACGGTTTCCCGATGACCGGCCTGCTTCAGCACGCCTACGGTTTCGTCCCGGCGTCGACTACACCTTACCGCTTCGCATAGCGCAGCCTCCGGTACTCGTCGTGAACAATGAGTTCTTCATCGTTCCTGGATACAACCCCTTCGCCAACGGCGGCACCAGTTATACCCAGAACCGCTTCCAAGTGGGAGTCCGATTCCCCATTGCCGATTCACTCTCGGTTCGGCCTTACTACTTATTACAGTCGGTTAACCTTCCCGCTGGGTGGGAGACAAACGAAATCGTCGGTATCTCGCTCGCCTTTAAGGTCCCACGCAAAACCAAATGAGGCCTGCCATAGGAAATCTCGGAATCTATTCAGCGAGGTCTAGCTCATTGCACCCTCATCTGAAACGCCATCGTCAAGGCGCTCACTGAACACTGAAGGACGCACAGTATCTGGTTCCGGTCGAGTAACCGTCTATGCGGAAGTAACCCGAAAAAGGGGGGTAGGGACTTAGGGAAGTGTGGGCGAGAATACGCTCAGAAGTGGGAAATTCAACCCCACAAGACTGCGATCGGCAAAGGTCGCGCGGTTGCGTTGTGTGCACAAAACAGAATCTAGCTGAATGCCATAAGACTGTAGGTATCAGGTCGCAAGCCGGTCTTTTGATGTCGCCTGCAACGGGCAGAGATCTACCTCGATTCGGCCCTTGCCGACGATTGACACCTCAACCTCCGTTTCGCCGGGTGCCAGTGAGTAGCTGCGGCTTGTAATGACCTCTTGACCGCCGATGAACGACTCCAGCACAGAGTTATCGACGAAGACGCGCAATCCTAGCTTCGAATTTGGAGTAGAAGGAAGCGGGAAGCTGACATCGCCGGTTCGGATGGAATCACCCCTTACATTGACCACAAGATGCCAGACCTCGCTTCCATTGGTCAGCAGGCGGACAGTAATCGCGCCCATCGCGAGGTCGATCAGAACTCGCAACTCCTGTCGTAGATCAGCCAGTTTCCTGCGGAATGGCGTCTTTGCCTGCACCGTTGCCTTTTCTGCGGTGCCTCGAAGCTTGGCCATCTCCGCCGCGGGCTGAATCTCAAGCTGGCCCTGCTCGCCCACTGTCAACACGCGTGGCAGCGACATCGCGCCGGCCCAGCCCGCTGACGTGAATTCGGCTTCAGGGCGAGTCTCGCGGATCCATCCCCAGAGGATTCTGCGCTGGTCGGGAGCAAGAAAGCTTTTCGGCGCGTAGTAGGCCCCGTGGTCGAGAACGCCGCTCCGCGTGGGAGTGTAGATGTGCTTTTCAGCGTCATATTCTCCCGTCGTCCAGATCACCTTGTTCGCGGTGGAGTAGAGCAGGCAGTGCGTCTTATTTATCTGAAAGAAGTCCGGGCACTCCCACATCTCTCCGCTGTCGCAGGGATTCGCTGCCTGCTTGCCATTGGGTATCCCTTCGGCCAATTTGTGCAGGTAGTCCCAATGGCGGAGATCCTGCGAGCGATAAAGCAACACGCAGCCGCCCTTGCCGCGTTCTCCTGAGCCGATTCCCAGATACCACACGTCGCCTTCACGCCAAAGGCACGGGTCACGGAAGCCGGTTACAACCATATTCGCGGGTGGCGAAGGAACGACGGGCTTATCAAGCTTCTTCCATCGGATGAGATCGTCATCGAGCGCCGTGGCAAGGAGCTGCGATTCGCGGAGCTTGTCGCTGCCGTCGCGCAGGGTGACGAGTGGCAGAGGCGCGTTCTGCACTCCCGTGTAGACGAACGTGGGTACGCCATCCGCGACGACAGCCGATCCGCTGAAGCAGCCTTCGCTGTCGGGCCCGCCTGGTGTGGGAGAGAGCGCGACAGGCTGATGACGCCAATGCAGCATATCTGTGCTGGCTGCGTGACCCCAATGCATGTCTCCCCACACCGGGCCGTGTGGGTTGAGTTGATAGAAGAGATGGTATTTACCCTTCCACCAGATCGGCCCATTGGGATCATTCATCCAGTTGTGTGGCGGAAGGAGATGGTACTCGGGCCGGAGCGGGTCGCGGGCCGGATCGAACTGGCCGCTGTTGCTCGCAGCGTATGCGCGCGCAAAGCGGGGGACAGCGGCCATCACTGCACTTGATCCGATGTGCGCAAGGAAGCGTCTACGGTGGAGAAGCAATGCGATTACTCCCTTTGAACCTCAAGATCCCGCCTCCGGTCATGAGTGCGTGGGCTGCTTTCGGATGGCAGGCAAACCCACAGGCTCGTCCACTGACGGAATCTTCTCATACAGCATTCCAGACATGAAGAATCTGCGGTGAGTTGAAATCTCCGGCCCTAGGGGTTTCCGGCCAACTCAGAGGTCAAGGAGAAAACTACTCCACGGGCTTCCAGGTATCGTCGGGGTCAAATGCGGTGATGGCCTTTGCTGCATCCGAGGTGTTGTCTCCCAGATTCTTTTGAAGTACAACGCCGTCCCGGCTAATGAGAAACGACATCACTCCGGAATTGCCATACTCGGCGGGATACGCCAATATGGCGAAGCCGCCCGTCATGGCGCCGTTGACGACATAGTCTTTCGCGCCTCCGTGGGCCCGTTCGCCTTGTTTAGTCAAGATCCGATAAATATAGCCGTGGAAGGGTTGGGGCGCCTGCGCATTACCGTACCCCTCGGCGGCTGCGTGAGCCGCAAGCGGTCCGAGGGGGCTCTCCGGTTGATTCTCATCAGCGGGCTTCCAGTACAAACCGTTTTGCTTGCCCTCGTCGCTGATGAACTTCTGGGCATATTGCCGCACACGGCTGTCCTCGTGAGTCTTGCTGAAGTATTCGGCCTGGGCATCGGCCATAGCGTGAAGAATGTCCACGGTTGCCAGTTCGTTGCCGCCAATGCGGCGAGCCAGTACCTCTTCCTTTGCTGAAGCAGTATCGAAATACCACTGCCCCGAAGAGTTCTTCAGCAACGCGAAGGGGAAGGGATAGTTTTCGGCGCCGATGTCGAGCACCATTCCGCCGTTTGCCAACTTGCCCCAGCGATGCATCTGGTCATAGCGACTCGTGAATAAATCGAGCCCGGATTTGTCCTGAACTGGGTCGCCGGAGAAGATGAGTTCCTTCGCCTCGGGGCCGAAAATCGCCAGCAGCGCATTGCCGTCTCCGGCTTTCGCGGCGGTGTAAACCGCTTGCCCTGCGTTGTCAGGGGACGTGAACGTCTGCGGTCCGCTGGGGGTTTCTTGGGGTTTTTGGCAGCCGACCGCGAGAGCAGCGATCGTGATCAAAGACGCGAAAAGCAAATTCCGCCAATCGATCTTCCTCTGAGCAAGTCTGATTTCGACAAACCTGAGATGCGCCATACCACTCCTTCATCGCTCCAACTTAGTGTTCCCATTGGGAAATGCTCTCTGTCATCACGGGAGTTCGCACGATCAACGACGGGCAGCGCCACCCTTGCCACCCATCGCTGCCATACTTTGGTTCCCGCGAGCGCTCTGTGCACGTCCTCCGGCGGATCCGGAAAATGCATTTGGACGAGCGGCTTGTCCGGCGCCAGTGTTGGAGGTCTGTGGGCGCTGATATCCACGTGCTTCATTCGTGCTGGGTCGATTAGCCGGTAGCTGGCTGGGACGATTCCCTGGAGCGGCCGGCAGGGTACCCGGCCGCGCACCGGGATTGTTGGGAGCATTCGGGCGACCGCCTGGATTTGTGGGAAGCGTGGTAGCGGGAGGGCGATAGCCGGGAGCCGGCGGACGACCATAGCCGGGATAGCCCGGGCGATAACCAGGGTAGCCGGGATGGCCTGGGCGGTAACCAGGGTAGCCGGGACGATAGCCGCCGCCGTAATAGCCACCACGCCAATAGCTATTCCCAACGTAAATGTTGCGATTGTAGATGATGGTATGACTGTGCCAGTTGGTTCCCCAATAGCTCCAGCCCCACCCGCAGCACCCCCCATACATCATTGCTCCGACCGCGATCCCGACGCCGAAAGCAATCACCGCAGTCGATGGAGGCGGGGCGACATAGACATAGCCCGGATACACGTAGGGAACACCGTAAATCACCGCGGGGTTGTACACCGGAACATACACAATCTGTGGATTCGCCGGTTGAATGACGATTGTCTGCGGGCTCTCCTGGACGACTTTGATTTCTGAACTCGATTTCAGATTACCCGCCGCCTGCGCCTTGGCGCGCAATCGCTGTACCGCAGCCATAACGTCCGCCTGCTGCGTGGCCGACGCTTCGCCAAGTGCGGAGGTCCAGGCGAGGTTCTTCGCCATATTGTCGAGCACCGACGGAAACTGGGTCAGCGCTTTCACCGCTGGATCCCACGATTGTTGATCGACTTGTTTGGCGAGCGCCTCTCCCTTCAACTGCGAGTTGTCTTTGAGCCAGAGTGTGGCGTCGACGATTTCGTAGGGAAAAGTTGCGGCACCGAGAATCTGCGCGACCAAAGCATCGGGATAAAGTGCGATAGGAGCTACTAGCCCGTCGAGTTCATCGCCGGAAAGAGGTTGCTCCTGAGTTCCCGAAGGCGGCGCATTCTGCGCGCCTGCCCCAACGGGTGACGTCGTCACGACAAGAAGAAGACTCATCAATACAGCAACCGCTTTCTGCATTCGAGGCATAGGGTCCAGATTTCTCAACGACCGCTTCTGAAGCGGCCCGCTCGCGAGTTAACGTTAAAGTTCTCAGCACCCCGGAAGTCAAACGTAGGATGCTGCAGTCACGAGAAATACGCTAAATTCTTTCGCAAGACCTCTCATTTGCTCGCCGGAACCCTCACATTGCCGGAAGCAGCTATCACCGTTGGCGCACAGGAGAATCCTGTCACCACAGCGATGGACCGGCGGCGCGTGAAGAACCCAGTGGAAATCATAGTTGGAGTTCGGTTCTCAATCCTCGTGCTAATGAAGATGGTTGATGTTAAGCGCAAGGTGAGCTTTGCGAAACTGTCAATAGTGACAGGGGCAGACAATGGAATCTTCGCTTTTCGGATGGCTGTCGAGTAACCGCCAATCCGGGAATTGCACCATTTTGGGTAAGGGAAGGCTGCCCACGACGATCCGCTCGGAGTCAAGAAAAAGTGCATTTTAGATAGCCCACTATTCGTAACGGAGCGCGACAACAGGATTTACTCGCACTGCACGTCGCGCCGGAATGTAACAGGCCAACACTGCTACTGCCGTCATTCCTGCGGAGACAATTACGACTGTCGGGGGGTCGTCGGGTCGGATGCCGTAGAGCAACGCAGATAGAAGCCGTGCCGAGGCCAAGGCGGCGCCGATCCCGATCACCAGCCCGACGCTTGTTACGAAAAATCCCTGTCGCATGATCAGCTTCATGACGTTTCCTCGCCCCGCACCCAATGCCATGCGCACTCCAATCTCGTGAGTGCGCTCGGAAACCGCGAACGAGATCACGCCGAATAATCCGATCCATGTCAGCACCAGCGCCAGAATTCCGGATGCGCCGAGCAGCAGCCCCGTGGTGCGTGCGGCGAACATGGGCAGTGACATGAAGCTCCCAATGGTTTGCACCTGCGTGGCGGCCATGTTCGGATCCACAATTTGAACCTGTCGCTGAACAGCATCGAGCAACGACCCAGGGTCCATGGAGGTGTGCACAACAAGGACCCGGAGTGACGGCATCTCCATCCGAAACAGCGCAGGAATGGGATTTTCCCCCAACGAACGGTAATTTCCGGTTTTAACCACTCCGATGACTTCGCTTCGTTCTTTCGCGTCGCCCACCTTAACCAGCTTGCCAATTGGATTCTGGCCGGGCCAGAGCCTGGCGGCCATTGCAGTGTTCACCACAATCACATTGGACTTGCGATCGAGTTCACCCTGCTCAAAATCTCGCCCACCAACAACGGAAATCCCCATGGTTTTGAAATACCCTGGTTCCACTCGGAAAACGTCGACCGGAATGCCGTGCTGCAGTGTTCCCGCGAGGCTTTCATCGGTCGCGCTGGTCTGTTCCCGTGATGCGTCGAGAGGCAGATGATTGACGTAACTCGAAGAGATGACTCCGGGCAAAGCGCGAACGTGACTGTTCAGTTCCCGATAGAAAGTCTCGATCTTCGCATCGCTGTAGCCGAGGCTGCCCGCGTCGAGCGTGGCGATGGCTATATTTTGTGTATCGAAACCAGGGTCGATCGAGCCGGCGTTGAACAGGCTCCTTACGCACAGGGTTGCGCTGAATAACAACAACGCGCAGACAGCAATCTCGCCGATCATAATTACGGTCCGAAGGCGCGATCTTCGATAGCCACCCGAATGGGTTTCGGTCTTCATCACCCGCACCGGATCAACCCTCGTGCCCCTCAAAGCAGGCGTTACGCCGAAAACAATTCCCGTGATGAGCGCGACCAGAAAAGTGAAGACGAGTACCCGCCAGTCGAGAGGCAATTCAATTGATATGGGCAAGCTCGTTGGAACCAGGTTGAGAAGCATGTGTGAAGTCCAGAAGGAAAGCAGCACAGCGGCGCACCCGGCGATGAGTGCGAGCAACAAACTCTCCACCGTCATTTGCCGAATCAAGCGACCTCTTCCTGCGCCCAGTGCCGAGCGAACCGCCATCTCCCGCGCGCGCCCGGTTGCCCTCACCATCAATAGACTTGCGGCATTGGCACAGGCAATGACGAGCACCAAAGCAAACACCACCATCAGCATCCCGGTAAACGCGGTCACGTAGCCGCGGAAGGGACCGGGAACGGGCGCAAAGCTGTAGAGCACATCGTCCATGTCTTTGTTCGTGTCAGGGTGGGCGAGTTCGATCTCCCTGGCCAGGACACTGATTTCGGCCTGCGCGCTCTTTGTGTTTTGGCCAGGGGCAAGCCGACCTTCGGCGAGGAGCCAGTTGCTGTTGCGGCTGGTCAAGCGGCCAGGGTCATGGATCAGCTGCTCCGCCATCGACAGTGGAATCCAGAAGTCCGGAGCCATGGCCACTTCAAATCCAGTAAACCCGGGCTGCGCGACTCCGATGATGGTGTAGTTCGTGCCATTCAGCATCATTGGCTTGCCAATGATGTTGGGATCGCTTCCCAGGCTCTGCTTCCAGAAGTTGTGCCGCAGAATTATCAGCGGCTGCGGGTTGTTCGGCTGATCATCCGCAGGTGTGAACGAGCGGCCAATCGCCACGCCAACTCCTGCAACCGAGAACGCGTTGCCTGAGACAAGTTGACCGTGCAGGACCTCTCCGTGCCCCCCTCGATTCCAGATGATTCCTTCCGGATCGCCATCGTAGCCCAGAATTCCCAAGAACGATCGTGAATGATCGCGAAAGAAGACGTAGTCAGGGTAAGTCAAGGGCATGAAGCTGTGGATGCCGTTCGCATTCCGTGAATGCTCCCAGACTTCGCGCATTTCGCCGGGCGCCTTAAACCCTGTCAGGGGCCGCAGCAGCAACGCATTCACAAAAGTGAAGATGCACGCATTCATTCCGATGCCGAGGGCAAGCGCGACAACCACTGCGATCGTCGATCCCGAATGCTTCCGCAACATCCGAGACCCGAAGTATACGTCGCGCCATAACGAGGAGAGGGAGAGGAAAGTTCTTGCTTCGCGCTGGCGCTGTTGCAGCAACGCGGCGTTGCCAAACTGCCGCCGGGCCGCGCTTACAGCTTCCCTCGGAGACACGCCCTGGCTCACAAATCGATCCGTCAGCAACTGCAGATGCTGCTCGAGTTCGTCTTCGAATTCGCGATTCGCGCGCCTCTGCGCAAGCAGCGCTTTGATCCTTTTGGAGAAGACTCGCAGACGGCCCATCGCAGTCACCCCTGTCCTTCCTGGCTCAAGACACGCCCGACGACTCCCGCGAATCGCTCCCAATTCTCGGTTTCAATCCCGAGTTGTTTATTGCCAAGCCGGGTAATCGAGTAGTACCGCGCCTTGCGATTGTTTTCCGAAGTGCCCCATGCAGATGCGATCCAACCCTGCTGCTGAAGGCGAAGAAGCGATGTGTAAACGGTGCCTTCGTTCAGTTGCAATACGTCTTCGCTCAACTGCTCGATGCGCCGAGCAATGCCAAACCCGTGCAAGGGGCCCATCGAATGGAGGGTTTTCAGAACCATCAGGTCCAACGTACCCTGCAATACCTCCGACTTTTTGTTACCCATCGCGACTCCTTTGGACATACCAATGAAGCTACTACATCTCCTATTTAATGTCCATAGGAACAATCACGATCAGGAAATAAACTTCAGCTTTGTCCTGCGAATGTTCTCGATTGAGCGCGTGATCGCGAATGCACTCAGATGGAAAGCGGTCTGTCACCTTCAGACGGTTTCATCCGCGAAGTAAACATGGGCTTGCTGCGACATCCACCAACGACCGAACTCCGTAAACGAGCGTGCGAAGTGGGTCAAGCCACCCAAGCGGTGGGAGCTTTGGACGGGTGGGCGCCGGCGCTGCTGGATTCTGGAGCGAGCGGATATCTGGGAGCTCTTTGGCCGGTGTCAGACACCGTGGCCGGCTCTTTTGCGGAGAATTTCTACAAGGCACTCTCAGAGAACACGGACACTCCGCTTGCTGAAGTCGTCAGACAGGCCAGGCAACAAACCTATGACGAGACCCATAACCCGACAGCTTTGTCCTATGTGCTGTACGCGGACCCTTTCTTCGCGGTGCACCACTAGATCGAGGCTGTCGATCGATGTGCCCTCAGCGGGGCTCTTGTCGCCAGACGAGTATCATGCATTGTTCGATGGATCGCCGGAGCTTTGGAATTCGAAAGGGCACTGCCTGTTTTGCGAACAGAAGAATTCAGGCCTTCGCCCCTGATTTGCAGGCGGAGAGAATTCTCTCTCGTCCCTTTCGGCGGGCAATTCTCGCGTATTCGCCCGGAATCACGCGAAAACTTTAAGTATTTCTATTAAGCTATTGATTATAAATACTTTATGTAGGGCGGAGAGACATTCGAACTCTCTGTACCCTTTTGGCTTCGCCTTCTATTTGTATGATTAACATCTCATCAGGGAGCCCCGAGCCATGAATGAAACTGAGATGATCGCCAAATGGGACGAGCACATCGGCTATGAATTTTCGACACGTGACGTCTCGTCGACAATTGCAACGATGGTGGAGGACGCCTATGTCAACCACGTTCCAGTTATGACCGGCGGCTACGGCCATGCCGCCCTGCGCCGGTTTTATGCGGAAGACTTCATCTCGCTGATGCCCGCCGACACGTCGATCAAACTCATCTCCCGTACCCTCGGCCAGGATCAATTGGTTGACGAGATGATCTTCTCATTTACCCACACCGAAGAGATGCCCTGGATGCTCCCCGGAGTTTTGCCGACAAATCGACACGTGGACATTCCTCTTGTCGTCGTTGTGGGTTTTCGCGAAGGCAAGCTGGCGCACGAGCGCATCTACTGGGACCAGGCGTCGGTGCTCAAACAAATCGGACTGCTCACGGACTCGACGCTACCAGTATTTGGAGCCGAGACCGCGCAGAAGCTCCTCGACCCGGCCATGCCCTGACGAGAGCATGCGACTCGGGCAGCAGTTTTATTCCCACTTTGTATACTAGCGACACGCTTCGATCGCGGGGGCCAGGGGCAGGTTGTCGTCGGATAACCCGGCCTGCGTCGTCGGATCACCAAGCGCCAGGAGTCATGTGGCCAATCAGCAGGTATTCGCATCCCGGGCCGTCAACTTCCCGTGCGATCGAATCCGTTCGCTCTTTCCCGCGCTACACGAGGAGCCTGGCTTCATCTTCTTCGACAATGGTGCTGGTGCACAGATTCCCCTGGGCGTTTTTGACGCCATCCATGGTCATCTTTTGCACCGCAACGTGCAGCGCGGCGGACGCTACGCCAGGAGCGTGGAAGTCGACGCAACCATCGCGCGCGCTCGCGAAAGCGTCGCTGCCTTGATCAATGCGCGCGACCCTGATGAGATCGCTTTCGGCATGAACGCCACGTCGTTCCTTCGTCTGCTCAGCCTGGCGATCGGTCGCACCCTCGCGACCCGCAACGAGATCGTCGTCACGGACCTTGACCATGAAGCCAATATCGCCACCTGGATGCAGCTGGAGCGCGAAGGGGCAAGGATTGTCTGGTGGAAGATGCGTGAAGATAACAACCTTCACGTGGCGGACCTGGCGCCACTGCTCACCGCAAAGACCCGTCTTGTTGCCTGTACGGTTGCCTCACATGCACTCGGCTCCATCGTCGATGTCGCTGCCGTTGCCAAACTGGCGCACGGCGCCGGCGCTGAGGTTGTTCTTGATTGTGTTCACTACGCTCCCCACGCACTCATCGATGTGCAAGCATTCGATTGCGATTACCTGGTCTGCTCCGGATACAAGGTATTCGGTCCTCACATGGGCTTTATGTGGGGGCGACTGGAGCTCCTAAATGGTCTCCCGACCTTCCGCGAGGACTTTATCCCTGACGCTGCGCCCGGCAAGATTGAAGCCGGTACTTTCATCTATGAAAACGTTGCTGGCATGGCAGCCGCCATTGCCTATTTGGAAACCCTCGGCAGGAGCCACGGCGACGAAGAGGAAAATGCTGAACCGTCATCGCGACGAGGCTCTCTCGTTCGTGCCATGAATTCAATCCGCGAGTACGAAGCTGCACTCTCTTTTGAGATGCTCGAAGTCCTGCAGGCAGCCGGCGCCATCGTCTACGGCATTGACGACACTGCTCGCCTGGCCGAACGCGTTCCGACGTTTTGCTTCAGCCTTCCCAACGTGGCTCCGGCGCTCGTCACCGAGGCCATGTCAGAACGCGGCATTGGCATTCGAGATGGCCACATGTACGCTCCGCGACTGATGAAGCGCCTCGGCGCGAGCCTCGATACCGGCGTCAACCGAGCGTCGCTTGTCCACTACAACACCCTCCACGAAATTCACGAGTTCGGGAAGGTACTCCTTGACATGGTTCGGGGTCGATAAACAAGCTGCCGCCACTCGGGCGCCAATGGCTTTGAAACTCGCCGGCACGCCCGGGAGTTCTCCCGAGCTTAGGCGCGCGCTCACGCAACGCCAGCTGACCATGATGACGATCGGCGGTGCGATCGGAGTCGGGCTTTTTCTGGGCAGCTCGGTCACGATCCGGCTCGCTGGGCCGGGCGTCATCCTCTCTTATCTCTTCAGCGCCGTCATCGCTCTCATCGTCGCTTACTCCATCGCGGAGCTGGCTGTCACGCATCCCGTCGCCGGCTCATTCGGCGTCTATGCACAGACATACTTGAACGAGTGGTCAGGCTTCGCGGTCCGTGTTACCTACGTTTTCGTTCAAATCCTGGCCATCGGCGCGGAGGTCACGGCCGTTGCAATCTACTTTTCCGTCTGGTTTCCGCCAGTTCCGCAATGGATTTGGGTGGTTGGCGTCTCGGTTGGTCTGATCACAATCAATGCCCTCCGTGTCGGCAACTTTGGTGAATTCGAATACTGGTTCGCCATCATCAAGGTGATCACCATCGTGGCCTTCATACTCATCGGCCTCGGACTGATCTTCGGCGTTGGTCCTGCGCGTGCTATCGGCTTCACAAATCTCACCTCGCACGGAGGGTTTCTTCCCCACGGCCTGACGGGTGTCTGGCTCGCCCTGAGCCTCACGCTCACCAGCTACATGGGAGTGGAAATCATAGGCGTAACCGCAGGTGAGGCGTTGCAACCGGAAAAGACCATTCCGCGCGCCATACGCACGGTCACTCTTCGGCTCATCCTTTTCTACGTTCTATCTATTACGGTAATGCTCTCGATGACTCCGTGGAACATGATGGGCAGCGGGATCACTGGCAGTCCCTTTGTGCTGGCTTTCGCGAAGGTGGGCATTCCCTATGCCGCAGGGATCATGAATCTGGTTGTCATCACCGCCGCTCTCTCCAGCGCGAACACCAATCTCTACCTCACCAGCCGGACTCTCTTTTCGCTGTCGCATGACGGCTACGTCCCGAGGGCGCTCGGAGGCGTGGGCAGAAACGGTGTGCCCTTCGTCGCCCTGATAGTGTCGACCGCCGGCATGGCCGCGGCCATCCTGCTGGCCATCTTCGCTCCCGGCCGTGCGTTCCTGCTCCTTTACGGCGTGGCAGTGGCCGGAATGTTCTTCGTCTGGAGCGTGATCTTGCTCGCTCACCTGTCCTTCCGCCGCTCGATAGGAGAAGCAGGCGTCGCACTGCTCCCGATCCGCCTTCCTTTCTCGCCTTACTCGCAGGTCACGGCATTGGTCGCTCTCGCGGCCATTGCCATCAGCACCTTTTACGTGACGGGACTGGAATACTCCGTTCCGAGTTTCGTACCATTCCTGCTGGTGATCACAATCCTTTACTGGACGCTGATGCGAAAAAACCGAAGCGTGCGGAGCGACAGCTCTGAACGCAATTTCGCCACACCTAAAGGTGATTGACTTAGATTGCGCTACGATTGGCCACTCTGAAGAAGGCTCTCGAGCTCGCCGATCTTCAATTAGCAATAACCGTGAGTTGGAAGAAAAGTATGCACATTGTATTACCAAGATTGTGTTGCCGACGAGCGACTATAACGAAGTGGAAGCCTTCCTTGACATCGCAGGGCAAAGCCACTTCGGACTCTTTCCCGATCTTGAGGGATTGCGAGAGCAACTGATGGCCGAAATGGACCAAGAGATTTCAGCCGTGAGAGACCACCTGACTGGGAACCCCGCAATGCAATTACCGTTCGCTTTGAAGGCTCATTCCTCGCGACTGGATGCCGCTACGAGCGTTTGTTAGCATTCAAGTGTGGCTCAGCACGCTTCGAGCAGAAGAGATGCTCAGGACGGGTTAATTTCAGGGTTGTAGTTGAGCAAATTGCAGAATATTTTGCAGAATAGTATCCGATCGTAGAAATGCAAGTTGTTGAAAATAAATTGCGAAAGTGGCGGAATTGGCAGACGCACCAGACTTAGGATCTGGCGGGGAAACCCATGAGGGTTCGAGTCCCTCCTTTCGCACCAAAATATAGCCGCCAACGGGTGGGGAGAGGCAGCGTGAGCCATTCTATCCGGCTTTGCAGAAGATCAGCGCGACGTCCTCTTTCCGGCGCTTCTTGCGACCTTCACCCTGATTACCCGGGTCCTTTGCCGCGGGACCGTGTACTTTGCCGACGGGCCTTCCAACGTTGAGGCAATCCTGGACAAGACCTACATCATCCAGTTCCCCGGATACTGGCTTTTCAATCGAATAGCCGGATTGTTTCCCGACCCGGCGACCACGATTTCGGTAATGAACATCCTGTTCTCAGTGGCGGGGGTCGTCGTCTTCTACTTCACGGCGCGTTTCTTCTGCAGCAGATGGAGTGCGCTGCTTGCGGCTTTGGCATATTCGACCGTTTTTTATGCGTGGTTTTCGGGAGAAGTACACAGCACTTATCCGTCGCAACTGCTGTTTCCGGTGGCAGTGTTCTACCTGCTTCTCCGGCATGAACGCGATCATGCACGCTGGCAATTGTGGTTTGCGGCTGCGGTGTTCGCCGTGGGAGCGGGATTCCGGCCTTCGGACGGCGCATTCCTTCTGCCGATGGCGATCTACTATAGCTTCTCGCGCCTGAAGAGAACCGAAGCATTGCAGTTTTTTGCGATCTTCGGAGCGCTTTGTCTGGGCTGGTTGATTCCGACGTATTTGGCACTGCAAAGAGATGCAGGTGGGCTGACGGAAACTCGCGAATATGTCTACGGCATTCTCACGATTTTGTCGGTTCTGAGGAAGGTGAACCTATACACACTGGCGAATTTCGCGCGATATGTGGTTCCGCTAACCGCTGCACTGTGGCCTGTTCTGGGGTTTGCAATCAGCAACGCGATTCGTGAGCGTGCGGATTGGAGAGTGAAGGCACTGATACTCTGGATTGTTCCAGGATCGCTGTTTTTTGTCCTGGTGATGATCACGGACCCGGTTTATTTGAATTTCCTCACCCCTGCAATCCTGCTGCTGGCTGTCGGCGCGCCCCGTGCCATGGCCCTTACGACGGTGTGGAACTTGGTCCTCTTCGTGACACTGAGTCCGGTTCCGTCCCAAAACATCGCGGTAGACGTAGCTGATTGCTACGTGCTGCAGTACACAAGGCATGGAATTCAGCGCCACACAGCGCTGCGTTTGCCTGAGCTGCTGAAGATGAGAAAGTAGAAAACCGGCAAGTCACCGGAGACGGAACTCGATAACAAAAAACAGGAAAATTCTGAAGGAGATTCATCGTGGGCCCTCCCCTCGGGCATCGTGTCATGCTCTGGACGCTGTTCTTTCTCATTTGCATGGGTTTGGGATACCCCACCCTCAATCGCTACGACCCGCGAAGTACGCCCGGAGTTACGGATTCCGAAGGATATTACTCCATGGTCCTCGGCGGCACGGATGCCGGCGACGAATCGCATCGTGTGCTCGTTCCGTATCTGGCAAAGCCGATCTATTGGCTCGTTAACAATCATCTGCATACTTGGAACCCGGTTTTCTTTGCCCTCCTGGTCGTTAACTCTTTCTTCATTGCAACGAGCGCATCCCTGTTGGTAGTCGTCGGTTATCGGATCGTCGATGACAATGCCACAGCCATGCTGGCCGGATTCGTTTATCTGTTGGATTTTGCCGTCGCCAACTTCAATCTTTCGGGGATGGTGGACTCCGCCGTCAACTGTCTGCTCATGGCGGTTGTATGGGCATTGCTGACCGAGCGCTGGTGGCTTCTGCCGGTATTGGGCATTCTTGGAGCGCTTGCCAAGGAAACTTTCGTTCCTCTTTCGTTCGTACTTGCGTTGACCTGGTGGCTGACAGCTTTCCGGCGCGGTACTTCCCAACTCTTGCAGTTGGTATGGATCGCAGCGATCTTGCCAGTAGGATTTGTGACGGTGAATTTCCTGATGTCGATGGGACCGAGTCCTTACTCGCCGATGAGCTTTGCCGCTTCACGATGGGCTAAATCCGGTTCCAGCTTTCTCTATCTGTCGGGACTTTATCGGTGTCTATTTGCGCGGGAATTCATCTACACATTTGCGTGGCTAATTCCATTGGGGATATGGCGGCTGGGGCGCCTCCCCAGGACATGGGTAATCGGATCGACCTGCGCGGGGCTGGCTGCCCTTGCCATGGGAGCCTATGATGATGCGCTGGGAAATGCCACCCGGGCGGTCTTCAGCGCAGCCGGTCCACTTCTCAGCTTGTCCGTTGCACTCTTCCTTGTTGAGACCGGCAAACGTGATAGCGACTTGAGGGCGCGGATGCCGCCCCGGACAGGGTAATCTGAAGAAACTATGAGTCAGACCCCGCAACAGCCCCAGATGAACGTCGTTCAGACTCCGGACTACCGCGAGTCCTATGCCAACAGCGTCCAAGTACGCGTAAGCGTGTGGGATTTTTCGCTGGTCTTCGGCCTCGCCGCCAGCGACAGCCCGGACCAGGTGACCATTCGCAACCACCAGGCCATTTTCTTGAGTCCGCAACAGGCCAAGGCCCTGTGGAATGTGCTCGGACAAAACCTCTCGCAATACGAGCAGGCCTTTGGCACTCTGAATCTTGAGCCGCAGAATATGAATTTTCCCCAGGGACCAGTCAATTAAATCCATCTGATTTCTGTCGCGGTGTCGTCAATGCGCCAGTCCAACTGAGGGCGCCGGATCAACATCGCCAGCGAGTAAAAAAGACAGGTTCATGAGCAAGCGATTGCGTCTGCGAAAAATCCTCGAGCCGCGCCCTGATGCGCCATTTCCCTTGTGGATGGTGTTCCCGGTTATTTTCGTTGCAGTGTATATCAGCCATTTTCCGCTACTGCGGCTGCCCTACTACTGGGATGAAGCTGGCTATTACATTCCTGCGGCTTGGGATTTTTTTCGAACCGGATCGCTGATCCCGTTCACCACTGCATCGAATGCGCATCCGCCTCTGCCAAGTATTTACCTGGCGCTGTGGTGGAAGTTGTCGGGCTTCTATCCCGAAGTGACGCGTGAAGCCGTACTGATCGTCGCTTCATTTGGCTTGCTCGCGGTTTGGAGATTGGCGCAGCGCGTCGCCGGCTCAGGACAGGTGGCGTTCTGGACGGTGGTGCTTGCGGCGCTGTATCCGATCTGGTTTGCCCAAAGCACGCTGGCGCAGGCCGACATTTTTGCCGCCGCCTTCACGCTGTGGGGCCTGGTTTATGCGCTTCCGGATGATAATCGACGGCCGGTAATTGCTGCGTTGTGGTTCACTGCTGCCGTGCTGTCGAAGGAAACGGCCATCGTGGTTCCCATGACTCTGGCGGTGCTGGCTATCGTGGACGGGTTTCGTTCGGCTCAGCCAAGGCGGAACCGCTATTGGATCGACGCAGCGTGGTTCGCCACTTGTGCTCTGCCCTTGACGGCCTGGTATGCATGGCACTTTTCCAAGACCGGATTCGTCTTTGGGAACCCCGCGTTTCTGAAGTACAACGCCCAGGCCAACCTCGCACCGGCACGCTTTTTTGCGGCATTCGGCCATCGCCTGCTACATCTGACGGCGCACATGAACATGTTTGTGCCGTCGCTGTTGACGATTGCGGCGCTGATGCTGAGCCCGCGACTCGGTGCGGACGGCCAGGAGCGGCCGCGCATCAGCAAGGCGACTCTCTGGCGCATCTTTTTCGTTCTTCTTGCCAACACCGTGCTGTTCAGCGTGCTGGGCGGGGCGCTGCTCACGCGGTATCTGCTGCCCATGTATCCGCTGGTCCTGCTGGTGGCGGTTTCGACCTTTTCGCGGCGCGTGCCCTATTGGCAGGCACTTGCCGTGCTTTCAGCAATAGCGTTTATTGCGGGTTTGTTCATCAATCCGCCCTACCGTTTTGCGCCGGAAGACAACCTGGAGTATGCGCGAGTGATTCGGCTGCACGTTGCAGGTATTGCGCAACTGAACAAGCGCTATCCGGGATCCACGGTGCTGTCGGCGTGGCCCGTCACCGACGAACTTACCAAGCCGGAGTTGGGATACGTGAAGACGCCCTACCAGGTTTACCGCCTGGAGGATTTCACATCAGATCAGATCAATCGTGCGGCGGACGATCCCGGTGGTTACTCCACGGCGCTCGTGTTCTCGACGAAATACGATCCTCCAACGCTAATGCTGAGCCTCGGACCGAAGAGCGAGGCTCTCGACCAGCAGTACTTCGGCCTGCACCATGACCTTTCGCCCGAGGCGATTGCGCTCCGCTTGCACGGAACGTTGAACTGGCAGCGTGAAGATCACGCGCAGTGGATCGCGCTGATCCGATTCAACCGGCAATTTGAGGCCCGAATACAGTTACCGGACGCGGTACGTTGAACCTGTGGCACCTTCGGAACGCTGCGGCAAGTGAGCCGAAACACCTATAATCAAGCCTGTCGTGCTCTTTCTTTCTCGATATCGCAGATGGATGCGTCCGGTGCGCGCATGGGCCGGGACTATTTTGCTGGTGGCGCTGGCACCTAGTGTTCATGCGCACGCACAGGCGGCCGCGACAGACGGAGCAAACGCGGGCAAGAACCGGATCCTGCTGGTGCTTCCTTTCGACAATGGAACCGGTCAGCCGAATCTCGAATGGGTTCGTGAGGCTGCACCGGAGATTCTGGACGCGCGTTTCGCCTCGGCCGGGTTTGCGCCAATGAGCCGCGCCGATCGAATGTATGCGCTCGATCACCTCGGCTTGCCTCAGCAATTTCAGCCTTCGCGGGCCAGCGCTCTGAAACTGGCGCAGACGCTCGACGTTGATTCGATCATTGTCGGCAGTTATCGGATGGACGGCACGGGTATTGTGGCTGAGGCGCGCGTCCTGGACGTCTCGCGTTTGCGGATGAGCGACCCAGTGATGGCGCGAGGAGAGATGCACGACCTGATCGCCGTGTTCGATTCGCTCGCGTGGCGGCTCACGCGGATCATGGATCCGGGATTCAATGTGGCGCAGGATACATTTCTCGCAGCCGGAGCCGGGTTGCGACTGGACGCCTTTGAGCAGTACATCCGCGGCATCTCCGAGCCAGACCAGCAGGAGCGCGAGCGGCACTTGAAGCAAGCGGTTGCCCTGAGCCCGAATTACAGTCCCGCATGGATGGCCCTGGGTCGCGAGGACTTTAACGGGCAGCAATACGAAGAAGCAGCATCGGCATTTGCCAAGGTAAGCCCGAATGATTCGAATGCCCTTGAAGCAGGCTTTTACCGCGGGCTTTCGCTCTTATATTTCGGCTCGTACGTGCAGGCTCAGGAGTCGTTTGCGGGAGTGTCGCGGGAACTGCCCCTGGCCGAGGTACTGAATAACGAAGGCGTCGCGATCAGCCGACAGGATCATGACGGCACGGGATTGTTCGTGCAAGCGGCGGCGGCAGATCCGAACAATGCCGATTACCATTTCAATCTTGCTGTCAGCCTCAAACGCCATGGCTCCGAGGCAAATGCTATCAACGAACTAACGCAATGTCTGAAACTCCGTCCAAACGATGCGGAAGCTCAACAGTTGCTTGCAGCGTGGAAGGCTCCGAAATCCACCGATGGTGATGATGCAGCCGAACCGCTGGAGCGGATAGTGCGCACTTTCGATGCGGGCGCATTCAAGCAGGCAGCATTGATGATGGACCAGATGGGAGCAACCCGGCTGGCCGCGCTCTCGCCACACGACCGAGCCGTGAAACTCACAGGGCAAGCGAAGGACTATTTCAATCGCGGCTTGCTGCTCGAGGCTGAGCGGCTTTACCAGGCAGCCGAGGCTGACGACGGTTCCCTGGCCGAGGCGCATGCTGGACTGGCGGCTGTTCGCGAGCGTACGGGCGACGTAAGGGCGGCCCGCAACGAGGCCAACGCGGCGCTGCAACTTTCGCCGTCGCTCGATGCGTATCTAGTCCTGGGACGACTCGATATGGCTGCAAATCACATGGACGACGCCACCAGGGATGTTAACGAAGCCCTGAAACTCGACCCGGGAAGCGCCACGGCAAAGGAACTGGATCGGGAGATCGAGGCGAGGTCAGGGAAAAAGCAGTAGCGATTGGAGTGAGCCATGCAAGAGCAAGTGCGTGGATTCAGGTTCCGCTTGGCATTTTGCCTGATCGCAATGATTGGGCTGACGTTTCTCGGTACCGGCACAATTTGCGCCCAACGACCTGTCGTCGAAAAACTCGTTCTCGACGAGACGATTCAACCCGTAAGCGCCGAATTGCTTGAGCGTGCCATTACCCGTGCAAACAGTCAGGGCGCGTCCGCTCTGCTCATCGAGATGAATACGCCGGGCGGCCTGGTGGACTCGATGCGTACTATGGCGGGCGCGATACTCAGTTCGCGTGTGCCGGTCATCATCTATGTTGCCCCGGCTGGCGCGCGTGCCGGCTCGGCGGGATTTTTCCTGCTTGAGGCGGCAGATATTGCGGCCATGGCGCCCGGAACCAATGCCGGCGCAGCCCACGTGGTTTTCGAGGGTGGCAAACCCGACGACACACTGAGCCAGAAGATCGAAAACGATGCCGAAGCCTTCATGCGTTCGTATGTCGCAAAGCGAAGTCGCAACACCGATGCAGCTATCGCCGCGGTGGCATCGTCGCACTCCTATACCGCGGAAGAGGCTCTGAATCAGCACCTCATAGACCTCATTGCCGCGGATGATACGCAATTGCTCGACGCCATCGACGGACGACAGATCACGCGCATGGACGGCAGCAAACAGGCTTTGCATACGAAGAACGCAGTCGTTGAAGTGGTGCAGCCGACGGTGCGCGAGAATCTGCTCGGATGGCTTGTAAATCCCAACATCGCTCTGCTGCTGCTGGTGGGCGGGGCACTGCTGGTCTACCTCGAATTCAACACCCCGGGAACGATCGTGCCGGGAGCTCTGGGCACGTTGATGGTTCTGCTGGGGATCTTCGCGCTGGATCTATTGCCCATTCGATTCACGGCGGTGCTCCTCTTGATCGCAGCGTTTGCTTTGATGATGCTCGAGGCGAAATTTGGCGGCCACGGGGTCCTTGCCCTGGTCGGAATCTTGTGTTTGATTTTTGGAACGCTGACGCTGATCGCCGCGCCCATCCCCGAGTTGCAGGTTCGCCCATGGGTGGCGATCGCGATAGGCGTGGGATTCGGCGGGATCACGGTATTTCTGGTGCGGCTTGCGTTGCGTGCACGGCGCATGAAGGCCCGATTGGGCGTGGATGCACTCGTGGGCAGCGCGGCCTCGGCCATGGAGGCTCTTGCGCCGGAAGGCCATGTGCTGGTGGAAGGGGAAATCTGGAATGCGGTAGCGAGCGAGCCTGTGCCCGCGGGGGCGCGGTTGCGCGTTGTTGGGCACGAGAAATATCTACTGAGAGTCGCGCCGCTCGAGCAGTCCACACCGCCGCAAACCGCTGCATAAAGCTCGCAGGAGTACAATCCGTGCTGAGCGAGGGACCCGAAATGACGACTCCGATTCTGATTGTTATTGCCATTTTTGCCTTGTATCTCATTAGCTCGATCAAGATCCTGCGCGACTACGAGCGCGCGGTTATTTTTCGTTTCGGCCGCGCCCTGACGCCGCCGAAGGGCCCGGGAATTATTGCGGTGTTCCGGCCCATGGACCAGATGGTGCGCATTTCGCTGCGACAGGAAGTGTTGGAAGTTCCAGCCCAGGATGTAATTACACGCGACAATGTGACGCTGAAGGTAAACGCGGTGGTCACCCTATACGTGGTTGATCCGAATGCTGCTGCTATCAAGGTGGCGAACTATGTCTACCAGACGTCGCAGTTTGCGCAGACAACTTTGCGCTCCGTATTGGGTGAAGTGGAACTGGATGAATTGCTGAGTCATCGCGATAAATTGAATTTGAAAATCCAGACGATCATCGATCAGCGCACCGAGCCATTCGGCGTGAAGGTGATTTCGGTCGAAGTGAAGCAAGTGGATTTGCCGGAACAGATGCTGCGCGCCATGGCCAAGCAGGCCGAGGCAGAGCGCGAAAAGCGGTCGAAGATCATTCATGCCGAGGGCGAGTTCAATGCAGCGCAAAAGCTCGTCGATGCGGCTGCATTGTTGGCGACGCAGCCCATGACGCTCCAATTACGCTATCTGCAAACCCTCACCGAAATCGGAGTTGAAAAGAACACGACAATCGTGTTTCCGTTGCCGATGGAATTGCTTTCGATGTTGAATAAACTGTCAACTTCGAAGCCGCTGGCCGAGAAGTCTGCAGGGGAGGGCGTGTAAGGCCAGTGTTCGTGGACCGGATCAGGAACTTTCATGAGCCCAAGGGCAAAGAATGATTCGAGACTTTAGCAAGGATGAGCTCGAAACCGTAGAGAGCGAACGCGACACCGAACTGACGCTCGGGAGCGGTACACTGCTGGTTCTCGGCGGCGGACTTCTTCTGCTCTGCCTGGTCTGCTTCGGCCTCGGATATTTCGCTGGCCATCGTGGTTCGCCGGAGTCAGGTACAGCAGTGTTGCCCACCTCGAATGCGAAGGCATCGGTGACGCCAACCAGCTCAGGTTCTAAGCCCGGGGCCGGAGGACAGGCTCAGAGTCGTCCACAGGCGCAGGCGGCCGCTGGTGTCCCCGGCAATTCATCCGATGACGCGACGCCATCCGGGCAACCGCTATCTGCCGCTGCCGCCGCGAACACAGCTTCACCGCAGGGTCAGGTCAAGACTCCTCTCGATGCGCAGGTTCGGCCAGCTCTCGCCGGCCAAGCCGGGGGAGCGCAACCTGCTTCGTCGCTCCATGTGCAGCCGGCAATGGCGCAGGTACAGGGCTGGATGGTGCAGATAGCTGCCGTTTCGCATCCTGAAGACGCAGAGGTTCTGATAGATGCGCTCCGCAAGCGTGGCTACACGGTTACGGCGCGTCGCGATGTCGGCGACAGTCTGATCCACGTGCAGACCGGTCCTTTTGTGAATCGCAATGATGCAAATGCCATGCGACAAAAGCTCTTGACCGACGGCTACAACGCCATTGTGCAGTAACGGAGCCCTAGGTCCGCATCCACTCTGGCAAGCCGGAGGCGACAGCCGCGCGAACCGCAGCCAACAGGTCTTCGCGCGTCGCAAAGTCGCCCGGATTGATGGGCGCGTGAAAGGTGACATGTGCCGTTCCGGGGTGAATGCTCAGGCTGCCTTTTGACATCATGGTCTCTGTGCCCCAGATAGAAACCGGAATACACGGTGCCCCGGTTTCCTTGGCCAGGTAGAACGGCCCTTTCTTGAACGGCAGCAAATGTCCGTCTTTCGACCGCGTTCCTTCGACAAACGTGGTGATGTGGACACCCTTTCCAAGGACTCGCCTCGCGTTGGCAATGCTTTCCTGAGCGCTCTCCTTGCTGCCTGAGCGGTCTACCGGGATGAACTCGCCAAGGCGAAGCGCCCAACCGAATACTGGAATGCGCATAAGAGAACTCTTCACGAAGGCGGAAGTGCGCCCGGGAATATTCGGAATGAGCGCGGGCGGATCGAGGTTGGAGACGTGGTTTGCCATGAAGATGCACGCTGTTTTTGCCGGCACCAGTTCACGGCCCTTGACTTCAACTCGAATGCGCGCGAGAAAGTAGCCGGTGCGCACAATCATCTGCGCCGCGTTGTAAAGCGGTACGACGTTGCCGGTAATAATCGACCACGGAAGGAAGAGGATCGCACCCGGAATGCCGAGAATGACGAGGGTAGCCAGCAACAGAAAAGACGAGATCATGTCGAGCTTTCGCGATCAGTTCTGACGTGCTCTGAGCCGCGCAGGAAGTTTCTCATAGATGCCGTCGAAGCCGCCATTGGAGAGGATAGCGACAACATCGCCAGATTTGAGCCTTGGTGCGATGCTGTCAACGATTTCGGTTGCATCAGGGTGCAGCTCTGCCGGCGTTCCCGCCGCGTTGAGTATGTCAACGACATCCTCGGGATGGAGGCGTTCTGCGTCGGGGATGCGCTGCTGCTGGTAAACACCTGCCAGGATCACGCGATCGGCCAGCCTCAGACTTTCAACGAGATCATTTTCGAGTACCTTTCGCCTGAGCGTGTTCGAGCGTGGCTCCAGCACAGCCCAGAGGCGCGCATCCGGATAGACGGAACGCAACGCGCGCAGAGTCTCGCGAATCGCTGTTGGATGATGGGCGAAATCATCGATGATGGTGATGCCGCGGATGACGTCGCGAACCTCGAGCCGGCGTTTGACGCTCTTGAAACTGGCCAACGCGGTGACGATCGCATTCTTGTTAATTCCGTTACCGGAAGCAAGAGCGGCTGCTGCGGTTGCGTTCAGCGCATTATGCTCGCCGGCCAGTTGCATCGTGAGTTCGGACCAACGTTCGCCGTTGCACCAAACCTCCCATTGCGTCTGGCCTTCTGCGTGGCGCAAATTGCGAATCTGCCAGTCGGATTCAGGCTTGAAGCCGTAACGCTCGACGCGGCAAAATGCCTTACTGATGCACTCGGTCACATTTTCACTGCCGTCGAAGGCAACAAGCAAGCCGCGTCGCGGCACCAGATTGACGAGGCGCTTAAACGCGATCTTCACGGCTTCAAGGTCAGCGTAGATGTCAGCGTGATCGAACTCGACGTGCGTGAGGATCAGTGCGTCAGGGAAATAATGCTGAAACTTTGGCCCCTTATCAAAGAACGCGGTATCGTATTCGTCGCCTTCGATGATGAACGTGTGCGTGGGGCGAAGCTGGAAGCTGGTGCCGAAGTTCTCTGCAACGCCGCCAATCAGAAATGACGGTTCAAGCTCAGCGTCATCGTGTGCCGCTACCTGGTAAATCCACGCCAGCATGCTGGTCGTCGTGGTCTTACCATGCGTGCCAGCAACGACGAGCGATTCACGGCCCTTCAGGAATTCTTCGCGGACGAGAGCGGCCATGGAAGTGAAAGGCATGCGCTCGTCGAGCACGCGCTCCACCTCAGGATTGCCGCGTGAGAGTGCATTGCCGATAACGACAAGATCGGTAGCAGGATCGAGGTTCGATTCGGAATATGGCTCGAGCACCGGAATACCGAGCGAATGCAACAAATCGCTCATCGGCGGATAAGCGGCTTTGTCCGAGCCTGTGATGCGATGTCCCTGCAATTGAAGCAGCCCTGCCAGCGATGCCATGGCCGTGCCGCAGATGCCGCTGAGGTGAATGTGCTTGCGCGATGAAATCATGCCTTCACCGCCGGCTGAAGCAACGCAAGTTGTGCCTCATCGTCTGCCCGCAGTTCCGCTTCGATCCCGAAGATCAAGGTAACGTTCTGCCGCGACACGTGCCCACTCGGAAGGCCGATGGCAATCGGAATATCAAGGCCGTCGAGAGCGGACACAATCGAGTCTTCAAGCAGATTCGCCGGCGCGCCGGGAGAGGTGCAGTCGAGCATCTCGCCGAAAATGAGACCCCGCACGCCGTTCAGTTTGCCCGCCTGACGCATTTGCCATAGCATCCGGTTAACCTGGTAGGGCTTTGCGCCAACATCTTCGATAAAGAGAAGCTTGTCCTCTGTTGCCGGCTCCCACGCGGTTCCGATCAGCGAGACGAGGATGCTGAGGCAGCCGCCGTACAGCGTGCCGGTAGCGGTCCCTGGCTTCAAGGTCCGCAGGCCTTCCGCCGGCCCCACGGAGTACGGCCGACCGGCGAGCGCGGATTGCAGGCTCTCGAGATGCACACCGTCTTCAAGATAAAAATCCGCGGCGGCCATCGGGCCGTGAAAAGCGGGAAGGCCTAGCTGATCGAGGAGGCGAAGCTGCAATCCAGTCATGTCGCTGTAAGCGAGCAAGGGCTTCGGATGGCGCTCGATATGCATTAGATCAATTGCATCGAGCAAGTAGTTCGACCCGTAGCCTCCCCGCACTGCTGCGACGAAAGTTGTCTCGGGATCGGCAAATGCTGCGTGCAGATCTTCAAGTCTTTGCTCGGGTGAGCCCGCAAAGAATAACGGTCCGCGGACCAGTGTGTTTGCACCAAGGCGCGGCGCGTATCCGAGCTGGCGCAGCCGTTCCATGCCACGGTCAACCCGATCTGGCATCGCGAAGGAAGCCGGCGAAATGACGCTCACGCCCGCTCCAGCCTGGATCGGACTCAGAGAAATCAGCGGCTTTGATCGAGCAGTCATCCGCACCAAGCCTCGCCGCGCGCAATCAAGGCTGCCGGGCCGGTAAGCTCGAGTTCGCCGCCCGCGCCCTGCCAGCTCACCGTCTGAGTTCCTCCGGGCGCCACGACACGCAAGGGCGAAACGCATCCGTGGAACGCGATGGCTGCCGTCGCAGATGCAGATGTGCCGGTCCCGGATGAAGTCGTGGGACCAACTCCGCGCTCGAAGATGCGGATTTCGATCTCTCTCGGACTCACGATGCGCACGAACTCTACGTTGGTTTGGTGCAAAAAATCGGAGTGGGCGCAGATTTGTGATCCAATCTCCTGCCATGCGGCACCCGCGACCGAGAACGCAGCGTTATCGACCAAGATGACAAAGTGCGGATTTCCGGTGGAGACGGCGATGCCCCCGATGGAATGGCTGTCGGCAAGCGTCACGGTCTTGCGCGCAGCGCTGGGAATTCCCATACCTGTGGTGATTTCGGCTGAGTAACCGCGAACCGTCTCGACGTCGTTGATACGACAAACGCGCATGCCGGCGTCGGTCTCAATGCGCAGCTCGTCGCCGACCTTTCCACCCATCATTGAGCTCATCCAAACGGCCACGCATCGGGTGCCGTTGCCGCTGATCTCCGCAGCGGAGCCGTCGGCATTGTGCAGGCGGATACGTCCTGATTTCGAACCCGTCCATGCAAAGAACTCAATGCCATCTGCACCCACGCCCGTGTTGCGCGCGCAGAGTTGCCGGGCCAGTTCTGCCAAATCGCGCTTGCCTGCTGCATCTTCGGTGACAATCAGAAAATCATTGCCGCACGCGTGCGCCTTCGCAAAGGGAATCAATCTTCCTCCGGATCTCGGAAGTTGAGCAGTGAGTCGATAGCGGGTTCTGAGAGAAGTTTTCCGCGCAGACGCTCGTGCTGCTTCTTGGTTGCGGTTACGGTGAAACTCACGCGCTGCAAATCGCCGATCGCGTTGGTAGCAAAGTCGGCCAGCCGCTCTCCAGCCTTATCCATGCCGTCGAGAATGGAGCGAAGCATGGCAGTTTGATCTGCCCCTCGCGCTTCATAAATGAGCGAATAGATCTTGATGCTTGCGCGTCGTTCGAGAAAGCCAACGATTTCGAGCGCAAGAATTACGATGATGGTGGCGACGGCAGCAACAGCCAGAAGTCCCGCGCCGCATGCCATGCCGATGGAGGCGACTACCCATACGCTGGCGGCGCTGGTGAGTCCGCTGATGCGGCTGTGGTTGTGAATGATCAACCCCGCGCCGAGGAAGCCTATGCCCTGTACGATGTTCGAGGCCACCTGGCCTTTGTTCGGGCTTAAATCGCCGGCCAGCACCGCAGAAAGCAGGGTAAAGAATGCGGCCCCCATGCAGATCAGCAGGTTGGTGCGAACGCCTGCCGAGCGGCGCTTGACCTCGCGCTCGAGACCGATCATGCCGCCCAACGCCGATGCAACGATCAGACGAGGGACCGCGCCATTGAACACTACGACTTGCTGAAGCCAGCTGAAGTCGAAGGGCGCCGTAATATTGGCCAATGTCGTGCACATGGCTGTCACCTTGGCTGATGCTATCATCGCTCAACACGTTTGGAGTCCGGCGGGGTATCGGAGACGTAAACCGTGCCGGAATTCTGCCCGGGAGCCTCAAATCGCCGAACCATTTCAAGTCCCGCGGGGTGAGCCTTTACAGCCTGGTCGATCTCGTCGCCATCGAAAGCAAGCACGACGGCCGCATGAGTGGCGGGTGCGGCCAGGGCAGCAGAATAGTACTCTCTGTCGCTCTCATTGATGGTCTGGCGCAGCGGAATCCCCGTGAATGCAACCAGGTTCGGATACACCGACGTCTCCATGAGCACAATACCGCCAGGTCGTGCTGCCAGCAGCGAGCGCAATACCGGTGGTATCGCGACTTCGAACGCGCGCCGCGACTCGATGTTCTTGGTGCCTTCCACGTACGTCAGAGGATGATCGCGAAGCACCGCCCACGCGTTGACGGCTACGGTTGCGTAGAGCGCCGCTGCAACGTAGCCTTTGGAACTTCGCTTGAATTCTCTTGCTACGGCGATCACCAATTGGGCGACGAAACCGAGTCCAAGCGCGAATGCGGGCAGCATCTCCATTCCGTAACGGGTGTTGTACCAGGAGTGAGGCCACCATACGGGGAGAAAAATCGGGACCGATCCGAATGCGATCGAATATGCGTAAAAGGGAACCGGCAGCCATAGCAGCAATGTCCAAAGGAAGGCACGCCGATGCGTCGCGAACGAGGCCCACACTGTGCCCAGCAAGGCGAGGCCGACCAGGAAATTGCCCCATGCTTCCGGCGCGACGTCCAACTCGGCGCACTTCATGAAAAACAGAAATGAAACCCAGGGATTGTGCCAACCTGGATGTGGCGGGCCTGAACCGGGGGTCGCGGTGCGCATCTCGATGGCAGCCGCGGAGTAGGGACCGCGCACAAAGTTGAGCCAATCTCCAAAGACGATTGCGTTATACGCAAACCACAACAATGGCGCTGCAACCACGGCTGCGCTCGCGATCCAGAAGCTGCGGGAGCGGAGGGTACTGCTGCGAAGCTGCACGATGCCGACGGAAGTCCAGGCGAGAACAGCCAGAATCCAGCCGTCATAACGCGTGAAAACAGCCGCGACGAGAACCAGCGCAATGCAGCATAGCAGCCGCGCAGCTCGCGGCGGGTCGTTATTCAGGGCTCCGCGCCACTCGACCATCCACACTGCCAGCCAGACCATCTCGCAGAGAAATAGTGGCTCGGTCATCGCCGTGGTTTGCAGGTAGAGCAGGTTGGGATTCAGCGCGAAGAAGGCGAGCGCCACAACCGCAGCCGAAGGGCGCAGCCAATGCCGCGCAAGGCGATAGACTCCTGCGCACCCGGCAACGTACGCAAGTGCCGACGGAATCAATCCCGCAATGCCGTTGGCCCACCATGCGTAAACCGCAACAAACGGAAGCAGGAGCAAATGGGGCAGGGGAAGCCAGACCGAGCCGAGTTGCGGCAGGCCGGGCCGATGCGAATCGAAGACGCGCCGCGCAATGTGCAGGTGGGCCACAGCGTCGCCATAGTTCAACATTGCGTCGTGACGCCAGCTCCACTGGCTCGCCAGAATGGATGCTGCGACTGTGGACGCCACCACCATCAGCCACTCGTTGCGGCTGATGGGGCGGCGAATCGGTTCCTCAGTCAAGGTGTGTCAACTCGCGGAACAGCTTGAACCGGTGGTCGATTTCTGCGCGGGTCAGTTGCTGCAGGCGTTCTGTACCAAAACGCTCCACCACAAATGAACCCATCACGCTGCCGTAGAACATCGCATAACGGTAGGACATCGGCGTCAGTTCTTTCTGTGACGCGAGATAGCCAAAGAATCCTCCAGCAAAGCTGTCGCCCGCACCTGTAGGATCCACAACTTCTTCCAGGGGCAACGCGGGAACATGGAATGCACGGCGGGCAACTTCCTCAGATCCGTCGGGCTTGGTCGGGGCAAAGAATGCGGTCGCGCCATACTCGCCATGTTTGACGACGAGTATCTTCGGACCCATCGAGAAGATCTTTCCGGCTGCCAAGGCGATGCTGCGGCTGCCCGTGAGCATGCGCGTCTCGGTGTCGTTAATCAGCAGCACGTCGAGGCCTTTCAGAACTTCGAGGAGCGCTGGCTTGTGGTCCTTGATCCAGTAATTCATGGTGTCGCCGCCTACGAGCTTGGCGTGCGGCATTGCCTCGCGCACGCGACGCTGCAGGACAGGATCGATGTTGGCGAGGAAGAGAAATTGCGAGTCGTGGTAAGCCGCCGGAATCTTCGGCTCGAATCCCGCGAACACATTGAGCTCTGTGTTGTGCGTTTTCGCTTCATTCAGGTTTTCGAGATACGAGCCCTCCCAGAAGAAGCTCTTGCCCGGAGCGTGCTGAATGCCGGTCGTGTCGACCTTGCGCGCGTCAAAGACCGCCTGTTCCGCTGCGCCGAAATCTTCGCCGACCACGGCGATCACGCGCACATCGGTGAAAAAGCTTGCAGACAGTGAAAAGTAGGTTGCCGCGCCGGCCAGACAGCGTTCTCTGCGCCCTGCGGGTGTCTCGACAGTGTCAAAGGCGACGCTGCCCACAACGGTAATTGCCATGCATGACCTCTCTGGATTCGTTTATTGGATGATGATTCCGGCTCTACCAGCCGAGATATTTGCCGAAGAGCAGCTTCAATCGCTCCTTCGCGGCGGCCGGAATCGCATCCGGCTGCGTGAGCACGGCGAACTTCGCTGCCGAGGCACACGCGCAGTTCCGTTCCGCAGGCATTGCAGCTACCGCGGCCTTCACCACCTTGCACGCGTTCTCCGCATTCTGGTGCAGCACTGCCACGATCTCTTCGATGGTGACCGCGTCATGGCCATCGCGCCAGCAGTCATAATCGGTAACCATGGCGACGGTGGCATAGCAGATCTCCGCTTCGCGCGCGAGCTTGGCTTCCTGCAGATTTGTCATGCCGATGACGTCCGCGCCCCAGCTGCGATAGAGATTTGATTCAGCCTTGGTTGAAAACTGCGGACCTTCCATGCAGACGTAGGTGCCGCCGAGCTTGCCGACCACGCCCACGGTGTTGCAAGCCTTTGCAGCTGCCGTGGCAACGGTTGAACATACGGGATCGCCAAACGCAACGTGGCCGACAATACCGTCGCCGAAAAATGTGGAGATGCGATGAAAGGTGCGATCGATGAACTGGTCGGGAATCACGAATTCGGTTGGCTTGTGCTCTTCCTTGAGAGAACCGACGGCAGATACGGACAGAATTCGCTCCACGCCAAGCTTCTTGAACGCGTAGATGTTGGCGCGGAAGTTCAGTTCCGACGGCAGGATGCGATGTCCACGGCCGTGGCGCGCGAGAAAGGCGACTTTGTGTCCTTCCAGTTCGCCAAGCACGAAGGGGTCTGAAGGGTCGCCAAAGGGTGTTTCAATGCGTTCTTCGCGTACGTTGGTGAATCCGGGCATCGAGTAAAGCCCGCTGCCGCCGATAATCCCGATCTCTGCCTGAGGCAATGTCGCTCCGATCAACAGGCGGTTGGGCCGGCCTGTCTGATTGATTCAACAAACACTTCAGTATAAAGGTCGGGGGCGGGCTTAATCCCCTGGGATAACGTGCGGACTGATCGGAGGGTTACATCGTTACAACCGCATGCTGAGTCGTGCCAATCCGATCGTCAGCGGTGTCGCGAATCGCCCAACCGGCAATCAGCAGGCTAGGCGACTCAGTCGGGCGCGTCTTCCCCAATTCGCCGAGCGTGGTGCGCTGAACTTCCTGGCCCGGTTGCGCGGCGTGGGATACGATAGCGCACGGAAAATCGGCAGGCAGTCCTTCCTGCAGCCATTCCAGCGCAAGGAGGCTCAGGTTGCGGCCTGGCATGTAAACAATGCGGGTAGCGTCTTCGAGTTCCGGAACCGGCGCATGATTGTGCGATTGCGCGTGATGTCCGGTAGAAAAGATCACGTTCGATGCCGCATTGCGATCCGTGAGCGAGCAGGGAATTGCTGCCGCAGCCGCAAAAGCAGCCGTGATTCCTGGAACTACTTCGAAAGCTACTCCGGCTTCCGTTAAGGCTGCCATCTCCTCCGCTGCTCGTCCAAAAATCAGGGGATCGCCGCTCTTCAGCCGTACCACGCGACGACCTGCTTCGGCGTGGGCAATCATCAGCGCGTGAATCTCTTCCTGTGTGATGCTTTTCGTTCCGCAACGCTTGCCCACATTGACGACCTCGGCGCCTGCGCCCGCCAGCTCGAGAATGGCGTGCGGGACAAGGTCATCGTGGAGAATTACATCAGCCGATCGAATCAGCCGCAGTGCTTTCACTGTGAGCAGGTCGGGGTCCCCTGGGCCAGCGCCCACAAGGAACACGTTGGCTTCCCCATGTTGCTCGGATGGGCTGTGTGTCGAACCCACGAAAGGGCGCAAAGGCTTCGAGTTCGATTTGAAGAATTGCCGTTCCGCCAATTTATGCAGCAGAGCCTTGCGTTCCGCTCCCGCGGGGAGCGCCGCCAGGATCTCACGCCGAAGCTGCCCGAGTTCTGTGAGCCAGGGCCCGATATCCGTCGAAAGCTTCTCGTCAATTTCTCGCCGAATCCGTTGAGCCACAGCAGGGCTTTCTCCGGCGGTCGATATTGCAATCTGAAGATCACCTCGGCGCACAACCGACCCAAAGTAGAAGTCGCAATGTGGCGGATCATCCACGCTGTTCGTGAGGATCCCACGACTGACCGCTTCGCGATAAACGGTCGCATTCACTTCGGGATCATCGGTTGCGGCGATCGCAACGAAGTTTCCGTCGAGATCCGTCGGGTCAAACCGGCGCTCGATCCATTCAAGCCGCCCTTCCTCTGCGAGTCGGCGGATTTCAGTCCTTGCTTCCGGTGCAATCACCCGCAAGCGCAGTCCTGTAACGAGCAGACTGTTGATCTTTTCGAGAGCTACATTACCAGCTCCCACCAGCAGCCCGGGTCGTCCCTCGAGTTTTAAGAAAATCGGCAACAAGCTCATGGCAACCTCAGTCTGCGACTGCGTGGGGCACGCGGCCCGTGGGTAGGTCGCGCTCAACCGGCGCAAGAATTTCTCCCGCGAGATACCCACGCAACTCATCGTTGCTGTGGCGAGCGAACCATGCGCGCAGGTTCTCTTCACCATCACGGGTTATCAGGTATTTGCGGAGCAGCCGCGCAATAGCCTCCGGCACCAGCACCGCAGGCGAGCGATAGCCAACCGGCCGCGCAATGCCCGCGTGCTGTCCAACGGACCCACCGAGACAGAAGTAGTAGGCATCGACCAGTTTGCCCTCGTGCTTGATCTTCTTGCCTTCGATCCCGATGTCGGCGATCCAGTGCTGTCCGCAACCGTTGGGGCAGCCAGTTACGTGCAACCGCAACTGCTGATCAAACTGCGGAACCCGCTCTTCGAGTTCGTCCACCAGCCAGCGGGTAAAGCCTTTCGTCTCCGTGATGGCAAGCTTGCAGAATTCTGTTCCGGTGCAGGCCACGGCTCCGCGCCAAAAGGCCGAACCCTCCACGTGAAGTCCGATTGCGCCAAGCTCGCGAACAAGTTCCACAGCCTTTTCATTCGGCACATCAATGAACAGCAGGTTTTGCGAAACGGTAGCACGCAGGGCACCGCTGCCATACCTGTCCGCCAGGTCGGCGGCGGCTTCCAGTTGCTCTCCGGTCAACCGGCCGCGCAGTACCGACGCACCTACGTAGCTCAATCCGGGGCGCCGTTGAGGGTGAATACCGACGTGATCACGAAGCGTCTCATCGGGCACTTCTTCCGCGACTCCCGGCAGCAAAGTGAAGCTCAACCGCGACTGCAGTTCGGTCAAAAAGCTCTCGGCCGTCCATCCCTCCTTCATGAAGAGATACTTCAACCGGGCGCGATCGCGGCTCTCGCGCAGCACCTGCTGATCACGAAAGATTTCTGTGATCGCCTTGACAACAGGCACAGCCTGCTCGGGAAGAACGAACGCATCGAGGCGAACCGCGAGGTGGGGCTCGTTGGAGAGTCCTCCGCCGACGCGGACTGAAAAGCCAACCTGCCCGTTGTGCTTCACCGCGGTAAGCGCGATGTCATTGATTTCGGGATAAGTGCACCAGGAGGGGCAGCCGAGAACGGAAATCTTGAACTTTCGCGGCAGGTTGTAAAACTCGGGATTGGCCGTAAGCAGATGTGCAATCTCGAGCGCGATCGGCGAGGCGTCGATAATTTCATCGTGTGCCACTCCGGCCAGCGGACAGCCCGTTACATTTCGAACTACATCTCCGCATGCCCCTTTGGGCGACAGGCCGATTGCGTCGAGCGCATCCACGATCTCGGGTAGCGACTCGATGGTGAGCCAGTGCAGCTGGATGTTTTGCCGCACGGTGATATCGGCCAGGTTGCGCGCATACTTCCGCGTGATACCGCCGATCGTACGCAACTGACTCGAAGAGACGATCCCGTTCGGGATACCGATGCGCATCATGAAATAGTCGGTGACCAGGCCCTCGCCACCCTTGCCGCCGGTCGCGCCCACGCCATCGCCCTGCGTGTAGATACCCCACCACTTGAAGTAAGTGCCAGCCCACTCGGGGACAACGCTGGAGCGCCCGGCTCGGGCAAACGCGCGCACTTCGTCAAATGCTTCCCAGGGATTCTTGGTACGTTTCAGGCGTTCGGCGCGCTGGGCCTTCGTCTCTTTCGGTTCAACAGCATCGGTCATATGTCCCCTTCGGGCGGAGTTCGAGTCGAGTTTGCCAAATGAAAACGGAAAGCCCGCGGCAGCTAGGGCTGTATCGCGGGCTCTCAGGAAACCTTGAAATGAATCGCTGGACTTTTATTGAACCAAGGTCACCTGTGCGCGCGAGGCGTCATACAGCGGCGACAACAGGTCCGAAGGTCCATATGTCGATATTCGCAGGATGTCCGCCAAATTGCAACTGTCAGGTGGCAAGCAGCCGTCAGGTGCTCCTGTAAACGGTGGCATTCCAATTGCAGGTCTTTCCGAATCTCCTTTCGATTCTGCGGGGTTGTCCGGACAATCAGCATCAAGAACCTCCACATAACTCCTGCAGATTACGCGGTTCGCACCCCTTCAGGCCACGCGGTCTCGCGCTCGCCGCATCCAAGCAAACCAGATGACCCGCAAGGTATGAGCCGGCCGGGGAGTGTGCCATCATGAAAATCGCGCAGGTTGCGCCTCTATACGAAAGTGTGCCCCCCAGGCTTTATGGCGGGACCGAGCGGGTGGTCTCGTATATTACGGAAGAGCTTGTAAAGTTGGGACACGACGTAACCCTATACGCGAGTGGAGACTCTGAAACATCGGCGCGCCTGCGGTCCGTCTGCGATCGAGCGCTTCGACTCGACGGTGGTAAGCTGCTTTCGCCGCTGGCTCATCACCTGAATCTCATCGAAACTGTGGCGCAGGAAGCGGACGAATTCGATGTCGTACACTTTCACCTCGACTACCTGCCGTTCTCACAGATTCGAAGGCTCGAGATTCCTGCTGTCACCACGCTTCACGGGCGGCTCGACATCCCCGATCTTTACCCCCTATTTCGGGAATTCGACGATATGCGTCTGATCTCCATCTCCGATGCGCAACGTACCCCGATGCCCTGGGCGAGCTGGCTCACGACCGTACATCATGGAATTCCAGAAGATCTGCATCATCCGAGCTATTCATCGGGAGACTATCTTGCCTTTCTGGGCCGAATATCTCCGGAGAAAAGAGTCGATCGGGCGATCGAGATTGCGCGTTCAGCGGGAATGCCGTTGCGGGTGGCAGCCAAGATTGATGATGCCGATCGCAACTACTTCGAAGCCGAGATCAGCGATCTCTTGGCGAATTCCGATGTCGAATTTATCGGAGAGATAGGCGAGCGAGATAAGACTGATTTCCTGGGTAATGCTGCAGCTCTGCTGTTTCCGATCGACTGGCCTGAGCCATTCGGGCTGGTGATGATTGAGTCCATGGCTTGTGGCACGCCCGTTATCGCCTTTCGCGGTGGATCGGTGGCAGAGATTATTGATGAAGGTGTGACCGGATTCATCGTGGAAAGCGTCGAAGAAGCCATAGACGCCGTCAAACGAATTCCGTCGGTCGATCGCCGGGGATGCTACCAGCGGTTTTTGGAGCGCTTCACCTCACGACGCATGTGTGAGCAATATCTGGCTGCGTACGAACATGGCATCTGGGAAAAGAGACGTGCCGCACGCGGAAAGCGCGGACTCACACTCACTGCCTAACCAGGAGTCTTCTATCGATGATGCCAACTGGACAGCGTGAACAAAATCGGGACGTCATTGAGGTCGATCAACAATTCTACATTCGAGCTTCGTCGGCTCTTGCTGACGATCGAACCAGGGTCCTGCTGCACGGCGACACTTTCGCAGTCTTCGATCGCAGCGGCGACATTCAGCCAGTTGGGTTTGGCCAGCAGGGGATATTCCACGATGAAACGCGGCACTTGTCGCGTCTCGAGATGCTTTTCTGCGGATTTCGTCCCTTGCTGTTGAGTTCGACGATACGCGAAGACAATGTTCTGTTCGGCATCGACCTCACAAATCCTGATATCCAACTGGAATCCGGCGTATCGCTGCCTCGCGGTACGGTGCACATCTATCGCACAAAGTTCCTCACGGAATTGATTTGCTACGACCAGATCACCTTGAACAATTACAGCGATACCGGAATAGATGTCGAAGTTTCTCTCGCGTTCGAAGCGGATTTCGCCGATATTTTCGAGGTGCGTGGCGAGAAGCGCAAGCGGCGCGGCGAAAAACTTCCCCAGGAAATCGGTCGTTCCTCCGTGACCCTCGCCTACCAAGGCCTCGATAACATCCGGCGCACTACGCGCGTCGTGTGCTCGCATGCTTCCTGTGAGCCGCACGAGGGTGGCATCGCGGTTCCTGTTCACATCGAAGCTCATGGCGAGGTCAGCTTCACAGTTAATGTCGTGTGCGAGCGGGAGGGAAACCGCCTCGCGACCTCGAGTGGCTACAGTGAAGGGCTGCAGGCGATGATTCACAGCCGGAGCACGGGACCTCTCGCGGAGGTGGACGTTAAGACCTCCAACGAGCAGTTCAACAGCTGGATCCATCGTTCGTGTGCCGACCTTGCCATGATGGTGACGCAGACCCCGCACGGGCTCTATCCCTATGCAGGCGTGCCATGGTTCAGCACGGTGTTTGGTCGAGACGGCATCATTGCCGCGCTCGAGTTGCTGTGGCTGACGCCTTCGATCGCAAAAGGAGTGCTTTCCTACCTCGCCGCGACTCAGGCGACAAGTCACGATGCCGCACGCGATGCGGACCCAGGCAAGATTCTTCACGAGATGCGCAAGGGGGAGATGGCTCGCCTGGGCGAAGTGCCGTTTGGCCGTTACTACGGGACTGTCGACGGCACTCCTTTGTTTGTTTTGCTCGCCGCGGCTTACTACGAGCGCACCGCCGATGCCGAATTCCTACGGGAAATCTGGCCGAACATTCTTGCTGCTCTTGAATGGATCGATGTCTATGGCGATCGCGACCGCGACGGATTTGTCGAATATGCGCGTCAAACAGATCACGGGCTGGTGCAACAGGGATGGAAGGATTCCGGCGACTCGGTCTTTTACAGCGATGGCCGTTTGGCTGTGGGTCCCATTGCGCTCTGCGAGGTGCAGGCCTACGTGTATGCAGCCAAGAACGGCATCGCGTCAGTAGCTGCGGACCTGGGGCACAAGGACCTTGCCGACCGGCTTCGTGCGCAAGCCAGTGATCTGCGTGCAAAGTTCCAGTCCGCGTTCTGGTCTGACGAAATAGGCATGTTTGTCCTGGCACTGGATGGCCAGAAGAAGCAATGCCGCGTGCGAAGCTCCAATGCAGGCCAGTGCTTGTTCTCCGGGATCGCTACTGATGCGCAATACCACTCGATCAGTGAGGCGCTTCTTTCGCCAGCTTTCTTCTCTGGGTGGGGTGTGCGTACGCTCGTCAGCGGCGAGAGACGATATAACCCTATGTCGTACCACAACGGGTCGATGTGGCCACACGACAACGCTCTGATCGCCTTCGGCGCATTGCGAAGAAGCAGAAAAGACCTTGCCTCAAGAATCACGTCAGGCTTGCTGGATCTCTCGTCCGAGGTGATGTTGCACCGTCTTCCTGAATTGATCTGCGGGTTTGGCCGCCGTTCCGGCAAAGGACCGACTCTTTACCCGGTCGCCTGTTCGCCGCAGGCTTGGGCCGCGGGCTCTGTCTTTATGCTGCTGCAGGCCTGCCTCGGGCTCGAGATTCGCGCGAGTGAATCCCGAATTTACCTGTACCACTCCGCTTTACCGGAGAAACTGCAACAAATTCAAATTCGCAACCTCAAGGTCGGAAACGGCAGCGTCGACCTCTCCTGCGAACGCTTTGCAGACTCGGTCAGTGTTAACATCCTGCGCCGCAGTGGTGACGTCGAAATTGTAGCGGTGCGCTAGTTTCTGGCAGGCGGAAATGCTGAGTATGTCGACTGACAACTTGCATTTCGCACGGGCGCACTATTTGCCTACTCATCATCGGTGTCGTCTTCGGGCGAAGCATCGGCTCCCTTGGGCAGGCGGCGCGGATCGGGCTTGACGGTGAGGGCCTGCGATAACGTCTGGCCATTCACTGTGAGGCGAACGGTATAGCTGCCGGGCTGCAGGCCCGCTGCCCCAACGCCGGGACGCGTTGGCGTCGTATTAGGTTTGGGCGACGGCGTTCCTGCTGGATGGCACGCATCCTGAGGAGGCAACGAGATTCGCTGTCCACCGCCGAATCCCCGCGGCGCGACAACATTCAGGGCCACGCGGTGCATGCCGGGCTCGGCTGAAGCGGGGAGGATGGGTTCTACCCAATAGGCCTGGACATTGATTGCTTCCGTGTCGACTGGCTTCACCGGTGTGTCGCTGGCTACGCATGCTGCTACTTTGCCACTTGCATCCACCAGCTCAATCTTGAGCGGGCCTGCAGGCGCGGACCTTAGCCAGTAGTAAGCGACGACACCTGCCGGCGGGTTCAGCTCTTGCGGTTCCTCATGCGGAAGAGGCGTGCCATTTTGGCCGCCCTGATGAAGAGCGAACGTCTCTCCGGGTGCGTATAAATATGCGGGCTGTCCTTCAATCTTCTTACCGCCCTCCGCAATCTGGCGCAATGCCGCCATCTGATCGAGCACCCAGAATCCACGGCCGAAGGTTGCGACAGCGAGATCATCGCCGTGTACAACGATGTCGCGAACCGAAGTGACCGGCATGTTGAGCTGCAACGGCTGCCAGTGGTCCCCGTCGTCGAACGACACATAAACGCGGAGCTCCGTGGCAGCATAGAGAAGTCCCTTTTGTTTGGCGTCCTCTTTCACCGAGTTCACAAACGCGCCATCGGGAATTCCATCGACGATATTCTTCCAACTTTTGCCGCCGTCGTGAGTCCGGTAGATATAAGGGCGATCGTCGGCCAAACGATGGCGATCGATGGAGGCATATGCGGTCTCCACATCGAAATGGCCAGCCTCAATCTGCGACACCTTGCTCCACGCACTCAACGGTGGCGGCGTAACATCCTTCCAGTTCGTTCCATCGTCACGCGTCACATGGATCAGTCCATCGTCAGTGCCGACCCAAACCGTCCTGGCATCAAGGGGCGATGGGCCGATGGTATACACCACCCCAAAGCGGTCGGTCATCGGCTCATCGATGTCTTTGGCGGTAACGGGGTCGAGCGTCTTCGGGACTTCGGGATGCAGCCGGGTGAGATCCGGGCTGATCTTCGTCCATGTTTTGCCTCGATCGCGCGTACGGAATACAAATTGATTCGAGTAGTAGAGGGCCTTATCAGCGGGCGAGAAGACCTGAGGCAGAGTCCAGGTTCTCCGGTTGGGATTATTTGGATCGGCTGCGGGCAGTTGGCCGCCGGCCGGCGCGGGAAGGTTCAACTCCTGGTCACAGCGCTGATCGCCGTTGCCATACAGCAGCCTGCCATCATCGGGATCGGGCACGACCGTGCTGCTCTCGCCAGCCTCGCAGATCGGCTCCCAATTGCGGAACGTGAGGGTACCCATGCGCGACCAGGTGCTCACGCCAACCGCGCCTGAATCCTGTTGCGCGCCGTAAAGCGAGTAGGGGAAGCGATTGTCAGCAGCGATATGGTAAATCTGTGCGGTTGGCTGGTTGTACCAGGTACTCCAGGTCTTCGCGCCATCAACGGAAACGACTGTGCCCTGGTCGCTGGAAAGCACCATGCGGTTTCCGTCCCTGGGATTGATCCAAAGCTGGTGGTAGTCGTCGCCGCCCGGCGCGCCCTTTACGGGAACCCACGTCTTGCCCGCATCGAGCGTCATATAGGTCGCTGTGTTGATGTCATACGCACGATCGGGATTGGTGGGATCGACGCTGATCTGACCGAAATACCAGCCACGTCCCCACAGTCGCTGCTCACTGTTCACCAATCTCCAGGTCGCACCCGCATCGTCCGATACATAGATTCCTCCTGATGGTTTAGGGGGCGTCGTTTTTTCAGCACCCGGCGCGCTTCGGAATCCCCTTGCGATTGCCGCTCCGAGGTTATCGACCACTGCATACAGTCGGTTTGAATTGCTGGGTGCAACGGCGATACCAATTTTCCCGACAAAGTCGTCTGCCGGAAGTCCGCCGGTTAGCTGATGCCAGGTGTCGCCGCCGTCAGTGGATTTGTACAAACCGCCGCCGGGCATGTTCGACGGAGCGTATACCGCCCACGGCGGCCGCCGCGTCGCCCACAGCGATGCGTAGATGGTTCGCGGATTCTGCGGATCGAGCGCCAGGTCCACGGCGCCCACATCCTCAGGGTTATTCGCTCCCACGAGGATCTTGTTCCAATGGGCTCCGCCATCGAGCGAGCGATAAACGCCGCGCTCAGGATTCGCTTTGTAAACATGTCCCAGTGCCGCTACATAAACCCGGTTCGGATCGGCAGGATCAACGACGATTTTTCCAATCTGGCGGGTTTCTGCGAGGCCTATCGAATGCCAGGTCTTTCCCGCGTCCGAAGATTTGAAGAGACCGATGCCATAGGAATGCTGGCTGCGAATATCCGGTTCGCCCGTCCCGACATACACAATGCTCGGATCGGATGGAGCGACCGCGATGGCGCCGATGGAGCCGATCGGAATTCCTGTGATGGGATCGTCTGCGATGGAAAACCATGTGCGCCCAGAGTTCTCGGTCTTCCACATGCCGCCCCCCACCGAGCCCATGTAGAAAGTGTCGGGCTGCGCCGCATTTCCCGCGACCGCGTAAGTGCGGCCGCCACGCATCGGCCCAACGTCGCGCCATCGAAGCCCGGAGAGCATTTCTGCGGGATACTGTTGTGCTGCTAACGGAAGTGCAAACAGGAAACAAAGCGACGCAGCAAAATGACGGCGGCCGGCAGGCATGGCAGGACTCCGATGCACTCAGAATTTTGTTGTACGGCGGGGAAAACAATCAGATTTCGATTGATTGGGATTGTAAAGGATATTGGCTGGCTGTGCATTTATCGGACCGGCATATCGACGCCAGTTTCCGCTGGCTGGGCATGCCTAGCCGATTGCACAAATCCGAAAGAACACCAGTCAGTGATACTTTCCATCCTCAATCTGTTGATACACATGAAAATCGCGACTATTCCGCAGGCCGACCGATCAAGTCAGGAGACGGTAACAGATGTTCCTTCGCCGAGTTCCTATCGAGGATCGGCAGGGTTCCCATCGGGAACAGCCCCACGAAAATTGAATGTATGAACGAAAAAGCAGACGAATGCGTCTGCTATACGTCAAAGAAAACAGCTTTCCCCCAAGCAGGGTTTTCTATCGCAACGGGCGGTCCTCCCATTTTTGAACTCCGAGTCTGTGCGCGTATATTTGCGTCAACGCAAATGGTGCTGGAGCAGGTTGCATGGAATCATCTCCGGTTGAAGTGGGCCCAGATGTGAGTGGTGAAGCCGGTTCGCCTCAAGGCCCAGGGCAAACGGAAACGACAGATTCTGCGATGCGTCTGGGGCTGAATCGGCTGCGACGACGCAAGATCGTAATGTCGAGTGCAATCTTGGCGATTTCGGCTGGTTGCGTAGGTCTTTTGTTTCATTTTTTCGTCGGAACCCGCAGCCGCACCGCGGCTCGACCCGCACTTCCTGCGGCGACGGGATCTCAGGTTCTCCGTCTCAAGGGCATGACGGCTGCTATCGCATCGCGATCCATTCAGGCCCCTCAGATTGCCGGCCAGCAGGTGAGCATGCTCACCATTACGAAGATGGTTCCGGGTGGAACGCGCGTCAAAAAGGGTGATCTTCTGGTCGAGTTTGACCGCCAAGCGCAGATGCGCGATTTCATCGACAAACAGGCTCAGAGTGACGATGAAAATCAAAAGGTAATTGAAGAGCATGCCAAGGAGGCCGCGGCTCGCGCCAAGGATGAGACAGAGATCAGCGAGGCCGAAAACAGTCTCGCCAAGGCAAAGCTGGAGATGCAGAAGGTTGAACTGCTTTCGCGCATCGACGCCGAGAAGGCCCAGGAAGACCTCGACGAAGCCGAGGCGACGCTTGCGCAGTTGAAGCAAACCTTCGATCTGAAGCGCAAGGCGGCGCAAGCTTCCATTCGCATTCTTGAAATCCAGCGCGATCGCACCCGCGAAACCATGCTGCACGCGGAGGCCAACTCTGCGTTGATGCAGATTCGCGCTCCCATCGACGGCATCGTTGTCTTGAACACTATCTGGAAGCAGGGAAACATGGGAGAAGCGCAAGAGGGCGATCAGGTGCGGCCGGGCGTCCCCTTCATGGAAGTCGTTGACCCGGCCATCATGGAGGTCCGAGTCCCCGTCAACCAAGAAGATCTGCTTGCCTTGAAGATTGGCGAAAGGGCGCAGGTGCATTTGGACGCCTATAACGATCTGGTACTTCCGGGGCTTCTGGAATCCATTGATCCGATGGGTATACCCGGTGATTTTTCTCCCAAACTGCGCCAATTCTCCGTTACGTTTTCGATTGAGGGTCACGACCCACGGCTGATGCCCGATCTATCCGCCGCAGTCGACATCGATACGGCGACCAGTGGAGTGCAGCCAAAATGACTCAAAGACTTAAAGATCTTTGGATCAGACGCGGGACTCTCGTGATCGTATTCGGCCTCGCGGCGGCCAGCGCGGCAGTATATGGGGTTGTTCATTACTCCGGCAGACCTCCTGTCGTTCCCACCTTTCAAGTCAAACGTGGAGAGTTTCTCGATGCAATTCAATTCCGTGGCCAATTGAAGGCTATGAAGTCCGTAACCATCACAGCGCCAGCTAACGCCGGGGATCTGCAAATCCTGAAAATTCTCCCCGACGGCACCCAAGTCAAGACTGGCGATGTTGTTGTCGAGTTTGACCCATCGAAGACCAAGCAGGATCTCGCGCAAGACCAGTCGATCCTCAAGTCTTCGCAAGCTGAAATCGAACAAGTCCGCGCCCAGGGCGGGCTGACGGAAGAAGGCGACACCACGGCTGTGATGAAAGCGAAATACGAAGTGGAGATGGCTCGGCTCGATGCCAGCAAGATCGAGGTGGTCTCCCGCATCGATGGGGCCGAGGCCAATCTCAAGCTAGCCGACGCAAAACAGTCGCTGCGCGAAGCCGAAGAAAAGCTGAAATCCGACAAGACTATCGACCAGGCGACCGTCGAGGACAAAAAGAACGCCAACCGAAAGGCGGATTTCGACGCCCAGCGGGCTGCGGCGGCTCTTTCTTCCATGTCATTGAAGGCGCCATCCGACGGAACCATCAGCCTCCTTTCGGTCTGGCACAACGGCGGAGAGGGTCCCTTCAAAGCCGGCGAGCGCGCGTGGCCTGGCACGCCCCTCGCCGAACTGCCAGATGCCGCCTCCATGCGTATTGCAGCCCGCGTGGACGAAACCGAACGCGGCCGCCTGGCAATATCGCAAGCGGCGACGCTGCAACTGGATGCGATCTCTGACCGCCAGTTCACCGGCAAAGTGGCTCGCATCGGCACGATCGCGACTCCCGACTTCTCCGCGGGCTGGCCTATTCCTCGCAACTTCGATCTCGAAATCGGTATCGATCAGTCGGACCCCCGCCTCAAGCCCGGCATGACTGTCCAAATTACCGTGATCGTCGGTCGAGTTCCCGACGCTATCACAATTCCGGCGCAGGCATCCTTCCAGAAATCTGGACAGAGCATTGCCTACGTGTGGAATGGTTCAAAGTTCCAGGAGCGCGTCATTCAGATTGAACGAAGAAGCCGCGACCGCATTCTCGTGTCCGATGGTCTCAAGCAGGGCGATCTTGTTGCGCTCAAAGATCCCACGGGGAAGGAGTGAGATGGCGCGCAGCAAACGGATTCGGATCATCATTTGGGCCGCGGTCGGCGTTTTGCTGGCCGCGGTGATCGGTGTTGCCGGATCCAGCCGTGTCTCCCTGGCCGCGAAGACCGATGATATTCCGCTGGCTAAGGTCAAGCGGGGCGACATCGATCTGAAGGTTTACGCTGCCGGAGAGCTTCGCGCCAGCCATTCCATTTCGCTCACGGCTCCGGCTGTCGGTGGAGACTCGCTCCAGATTATTCACCTTGTCCGCACCGGCCAAGCCGTCAAGAAAGGGGATATCGTCTTCGCATTCGATCCCAGCGAGCAGCTTTACAAAATCGAGCAGAACCGCTCCGAGTTGCTGCAGGCCGAGCAGGAGATTACCAAGGCCAAAGCGGATGCCGCAGTGCTGGACGCTGAAGACAAGGTCTTGCTGCTGAAGGACCGCTATACTGTGCGCCGGGCTGAGTTGGATGTTCAGAAAAACGAGCTCGTCAGCAAGATCGACGCCGATAAGAACATCCTCGCCTTAGCGCAGGCCAAGCGTGTATTGGCGGAGCAGGAAAAGGACATCGAATCCCACAAGGCCTCTGGACAAGCCGCTACCTACCTCGCGCAGGAGAAGTACAACAAGGCCAAACTCGGCATGGACCAGGCGCAGCAAAACCTGGACAAAATGCGGGTAACCGCTCCGATGGATGGGCTGATATCGATCCAGAAGAACATGAACGCATCGGGGGGGTTCTTTTTCACAGGGATGTCCCTGCCTGATTACCACGAAGGCGATCAGGTGCAGGCAGGTAGCGCGATTGCGCAGGTGGTTGATTCCCAGGGTCTGGATCTGACCTCGAAAATTGGCGAGCAGGAACGCGACAGAGTGCAACTTGGCCAGCCGGTCGAGGTCGTGTTTGATGCGTTGCCGGGCCACGTGTTCCACGGGACCGTCAAGAGTGTTGGCGGAATGTCGGTGCGGCAATTCTTCAGCAACAATACGAATGGCAATTTCGAGGTTTCAATCAAACTCGCCGAAGAAGATTCCCGCCTTCGCTCCGGATTCACAGCCCAGATCATTTTTCTCGGTGGAAACAAAAGGAATGTACTTTATCTTCCGCGCCAGGCGCTTCTTCTCAAAGACGGCAAGCGCATTGCCTATGTGAAAAAGGGAAGCGGCTACGACCAGCGGGAAGTGAAGATTCTCAGCGAGAACGAGAGTCGCGCAGCCGTGGATGGGTTGGAAGAAGGAGACCAAGTAGCATTGGTCGATCCCACCGCTCCTCGTAAGAGTGCGGCTGGCGGCTCCGCAACCGCCGGCACTGAAGGGGCTCCCTGATGCCCACAAGCCTCTCATCTACGCCGCCGCGCTCTCTGCTGATCTACCAGCAATGGACGAGGGATGCGCAACTCGGCATCCAGAATCTGCTGCTTCACGGCATGCGCTCGCTGCTTACCATGCTGGGAATGATCTTCGGCGTAGCGGCGGTTGTTGCCATGCTGTCTATCGGCGCCGGCGCCCGGCAAAAAGTCATGGCTCTTATCGAGCAAATGGGAGTTCACAATCTGATTGTCGAAGCCAAGCAGACTATGGAATGGCAAGCCCATCAGAAGGTTCGCAATCTTTCTCCCGGCCTCACTCTGAAGGACTACCGTATTATTCGCGACGACCTGGGCGGCATCGCTGCTTCCACTCCGCGCAAGCAGCTTACTCCATCCAAAATCATACCGAAAGCACAGCAGGACATGCCCAACATGATGGGGGTTAATTCCTCATACTTGCAAATTGCTAGCCTCCATTTATTGAGTGGGAGGTTTTTCGATCAGAAAGACGACGATCGCGGTGCGCCAGTATGCGTGTTGGGTGCTGCAGCGAAGTGGAGCTTGTTCGGCTCCGCTGATCCGCTTGGGCAGTACGTCAAAGTGAATGAGCAATGGTTTCGTGTCATTGGCGTGGTCAGTCCGCAGCTCAGCCCGCAGAGTGACAGCGCCGGAACTGCCTCGGCCGATGTGAATAACAATATCTACATTCCGCTTCAATCGGCCTTTCTTCGCCTCGAAGATAGTTACAGCGACGTACGCGATGAGATAGATGGAATCTACCTCAACTTCGCGGATACGGCAGATATCTCCGAATCCGCGCAGGTGGTCAGGGCTATCCTCGATTCATCGCATCACGGAGCTGACGATTTTAGCGTCGTGGTGCCAGCCGAGTTGCTGGCCGAGCAGAAGCGCACAGAGCATCTTTTCAATACCGTCATGGTCGCCATCGCGTCGATATCCTTGTTGGTCGGCGGCATCGGCATCATGAACATCATGTTGGCCAGCATCCTTGAACGTACGCGCGAAATCGGTCTTCGCCGTGCGGTGGGCGCGAGGCAATCCGACATTGTGCGCCAGTTCGTGGTTGAAGCTACCATGATCTCGTTTGCTGGAGGAACCATTGGCGTGGTCTTCGGTTTCTTCATCTCCCGACTGATCGCCTGGCTGGCGGGATGGTCAACCATCGTCACCTTCAGCTCTATCGCCCTGGCCTTTCTTGTCTCCATCTCTGTGGGGCTGGTCTTTGGCATCTATCCCGCCACCAAGGCTGCTCGGCTTGATCCGGTGGAGGCTATTCGCTATGAGTAGCTCCCAGCCAGACACATCATCACGACCCACTCACTTCGACTTTCCTTTTCGCAGCCAAACATCTCCGCACATCGATGGAGTCCCTGGATGAGGCTTATTCGCTCGTTGTTGGTTTTGCTGTTTGCTTTGGTTGCAGTAGCGCTTCTGCCGGCACAGTCTTCTGAAAGTTATCGCGGCATGCTCACTGCCCGCGTGCGCGCGGACAAACTTCCACCTCCGCAGCACCTTCAGGACTACGTCAAGAATGGCAAGCTGACTCTCGGCCTACGTGACGCGATTCTGCTCACGCTTGAGAACAACAGTAATCTTCGCATCGAAGAAACGCAGATTGAAGCGCAGAAGTTTGTCCTCCTCGGCCAATTCAGTCCGTTCGACCCCTCGATTCAAAGTAGCCTCGCCGTTTCGCGATACTCTTCTCCAACCTATAGCCAGTTACAGGGCGTGGGAGTTACGGGTAACTCCACTCTTAATTCTCTGAATCAGATTGGGCAGCTTACTTGCACGCAAACATTCACGCTCGGCACGAACATTGTGGTGGGCCTGTCCAGTAATAAATTCTCGTCGAATAGTTCTTATAACTATTTCAATCCGTACTTCAATTCAGCATTGAACTTCAGTTTCACGCAACCTTTATTGCGCGGAGCTGGCCGTTTTGCCAACACTGCCTTGATTAAGATTGCGCGTCGCTCGCTTGACCAGTCGCGCTTCAATTTCAAAGCCGAGGTCAACGACGCTATCCTCCAGGTGGTCAGCCAGTATTGGCTTACCGTCCAGGCTCGTGGCGCTCTTGATGTACAGCAGGGTTCACTCGAACTCGCGGAGGCCAGTTACCAGCGTGACAAACGCTCGCTCGAGCTGGGTGCGCTACCGCCGCTTGATATCTATCGCTCTCAGTCAGAAGTTGCCGCACGCAAAGTGGGGGTGATCCAAGCCGAATACGCCCTAACTCAGACGGAAGAGGCACTCCGCCTTACTATCGGCGCGGATCGCGATCCGCAGACGCAGGCCATGGATTTGGATCTCACTGAGAAGCCGCAGCCTCAGGGGGAACTCGAAAACATTGATGCAAATGCTGCTCTTGCGCAGGCACTGAGTCAACGCCCGGAGGTCGATGTCGTCAAGGATTCGCTGGCCAACGACGAAACCAGCATTCGCCTCGCGCACAATCAACTCGAACCCAATCTCCAGTTCCAGGGTTTCTACCAGAGCAGCGGCCTGGGTGGCAATCAATACGACATTACGACTGGACAGTTGATCGCGCCCGGAGGTTTCGGCTCATCCATGAGCCAGCTCTTTGGCTTCGGCTTTCCTGGATATGGCGGAACTCTTTCTCTCACGCTTCCTATCAGAAATCGCAGCGGACAGTCGGCCCTGGGCAACGCTCTCGTTTCGCGAACACATGATCTCGCCGCCGGGGGCCAGGTCCGAGAGCAAATTACACGCGAAGTCCACGACGCTGTGCATCAACTTGAAGAGGCCCGCTCGGCTATGGCAGCAGGCAGTGCTTCCTACGATCTGGCCCAGAAGACTCTAGCCTCCGAGCAGCGCAAGTTTGAGTTGGGCGCGGAGACAAACTTCTTCGTGCTCGACGCCCAGACCAAGCTCGCCCAGGCAGAACTTACTCTCCTTCAGACCCAGGTCAATTACCGCCTCGCGCTGGCGGCCGTCGGACATTCCACGGGTGACTTGCTGAGTCCGTACCATTTGCAGATTGCCGAGTTTTCTCATTAGTGGTCATCGTTGGGAACTCCAACGCCCGCGATGAACGCAGGCGATCCGCGGAGTATGTCGGTCTGTGATGCGGTAGTTGGTGGAACCCTTACCGGAATGCGAACGCGTATCGCAGTTCCTTCCCGCAACTTCGAATCAATCGAGATCGTTCCGTTCACCAGCTTGACTCGCTCGCGCATGCTGATGAGACCGAGTCCCCGCCCGTTGTCGGCCGATTCGACATCAAAGCCGACCCCGGCGTCCTTAATGGTAAGTTGAATCTCTCCGGCCATTCCTCGGATTTGCACGTCGACGCGCGGGACCTGGCTATGTTTCGCTGCGTTGTGCAATGCCTCCTGCAAAACGCGGAAGAGGCAAAGGGCAATATCCGGCGACACGGGGCCCGGCAAGTTCTGGCTCTGAAAGTCAATCTTCAATTTCTGCTTTTCTCCGAATTCCTCGCAGAACCCTCTCATTGCCACTACAACGCCCAGATATTCCAATTTCGCAGAATGCAGTTCGTGAGATAAGGTCTGGATATCCGTACCGATCTCCAACGTGTGCTGCCGGAGCCTGTCCATGCGGTTGAGAGCATCGCCATTCAAGTCGGGAATGGTCTGCTTTAGCCTGTCAAGTTCAACGGCCAGTAGTGCTATTCGTTGGGAGAAATCGTCGTGAAGTTCTCGGGCAATGCGGGTGCGCTCCAGTTCCTGTGCCTCGATCAACCGACTGCTTACGCTGTAAAGCACCTCTTCGGCAAGCTTGCGCTCGGTTACATCGATGCAAGATCCAATGTATCCGGCGAATGAGCTGTCGGGATTGAATCTGGGCACTCCTATATCGAGAATCCAATGATATTTTCCGTCGCCGGCCCTGAGCCGATACTCCATGCTGAACGACTCTCGCCGATCAAATGTCTCGGTAAAGACTTTCAGACACCGCTGCAAGTCTTCCGGGTGGACCCCCTCCATCCAGCCGTTTCCCAGTTCGGCCGAAAGTGACCTCCCGGTGAAGTCGAGCCAAGGCTTGTTGAAGTAGGTGCAAAGCTTGTCGGTATCGGACATCCAGATCAGCACGGGAGCCGTGTTGGCCACCAAGCGAAAGCGCTCCTCGCTTTCTCGCAGCGCGCCTTCCGCCTGCTTGCGCTCCGTGATGTCCTGTACCGTGCCATGAAGTTGCACGATGCGATCTTTGTCATCGCGTACCGCCTCACCTCGTCCGGTCACCCATCGCGTAGTGCCATCAGGGCGGATCATTTCAAGGTCCAGTTTGTATGGGGTTCCGACCCGCAACGATTCTTCTACAGCACGACTAAGCCGTTCCCAACTCTCCGCCGTGTATAGCTTTGGATGTCCCTTGTAGCTCGGCGCAGGCTGAGTAGGATCGAGACCCGCGATCCGATAGAGTTCTTCGGACCAGGTGACGATGTCTGTTTCCGGGTCCCACTGCCATGCCCCTACCTTGGCGAGCTTTTCAGTCTTATCAAGTTCCGCTTCTTTCTGTCGGCGGGCTTCCTCGGCGTGCTTGCGATCCGTGACGTCTACTGCGATTCCGAGAGCGCGCAGCGAGTTGCCGTTGGCTGCGGGGTAGAATTTCCCTCGGTCAGCGAGCCATCGCGTTGTCCCATCGGGCCGCACGACGCGAAATTCCGCTCTATACGGACTTTGCTCCCGCATTGCGGCTCCGAGTGCTGTCGATACGCGCTCACGGTCGTCAGGGTGGAGTCGTTCAAAGAATTCCCCTTCGCTTGCGAGGTAAGTGTCGGCGTTGATCCCAAAGGTCGATTCCAGATCGCCGAACCAAATATTCTGTCTGTTGGCCAGGTCCCAGTCCCATCCCATGGATTTGCCGGATTCCATAGCCAGGCGAAGCCTGTCGTGGGCCTCGGCGACATCGGAAGTAAACTCTCGGTTCGCAAGATAGTTTTCGGCGAAGGCGCCTGCGGCGAGAAGCAGACCGGCGAACATTACCAGCAGGAGGCGAACTTCATGGGTTCCAAGCGGTTCGTCGGTTCGTAGCACTTCCCACACTCCGACGACAGGAATAGCTAGTATCGCGAGCATTGCAAAAACAGAACTGTACTTGGGGTCGGTGGTGTCCAACAGTACCGCATGGTCTAGTTTCGGCTTCAGTTTGTCGCCCTGAAGACCTATCCAGAGAAACCATAGGATGGAGGCAGTGAACGCCATCCCGGTCAGGCCTCTTACGACTGGATAATTCGCGCCGGTCGGATCGCCCAAAGGATCTCTTAAGGCCCAGACGAGATTAAAGGCCAGGGAACCAATTGCATAAAGCGCAGAGGCGCCGAATATGTGGATATATATCGACTTCCAAGGGAATTGCGAACGGAAGATCAACCTGCCGAGAATGGCAAGAAGCAAAACATTCTCAATAAAGTAGAGGACTTCAAAACGCAAGATCATTGCCGTCCCCTGGTTTCCGTACTGATACGGGATCAGATAGAAGGCATATGCGAAAACCCAGACAAAAAGCAGGATGAGAAAGTTTAACGTCGCTCGATAAGGCCTCCGACTAGGCAGCTTCAAGTGGGGACGGGAAGCGACCGCCGCGATCATCAATACGATGTGTAGAAATAGTGGAGGATTGTCGAAAAGAAATGCCGGAATCCTGCCATGCAGGACCACACTGTTGAACCAGGAACCCGGAACAAGAGCCCATATCCCAAATGCCGCTGCAAGGAATGACCAGAATAACCGGATCGCCTGCCCGCTTAGCACCGCGTTCCGGATAGCAAATCCGCTGGCCAGGAGTAGCAAAACAAGGTAGCTAATATCACAGTATGCAACTAATGCAGGGCCGTTCCTCAACACGAGTGAGACCGCAGCTTGGGCGAGCAACAGGACGGCGGCTAGAGCCGGCCAGGAAAAGAGAACGGATCTGAGTCCTGACTCGGGGATGGCCCGCATAATTTCTCGCAAATCGGGGCTCGCTCCGACTTCGAGAAGAACCCCGTCAACATACGTACGGAATGAGTTTCATTTCTTATTTCAAGACAACGATGCGGAGTGATTATAGCTCGGATAATCAGCTATAGAACAATCAATTCTGATGGATGTAACCGCTGAAATAAGAATAGATTGCGAGTCACATCTATTTCCCCATGAGAATGCTTATTGGCAATCAAGGTGCGGCGCGCGAGCGCTGTCTCCTAACAGACGTGGGAGGTGTTTGCGCTCGGTCGAAGCGGGCACGAGTGCTTTCGCTAATCTCCTCGTTGGCTGAAAAAGTTTCGTCAAGCAGACAACCTCATGCAGCCGCTGCTTTTTATAAGTTAAGTGGCTCCGATCTGTATCGCCATTCGCGATGCCAGGTTCTTCATCTGCACCATATGCTAAGGTCGCGAGGTGTCTTCTGCCGATCTGGACGGACTCCTCGCGCTTTAGTCAGAAGGATCTGCTCGAAGGTCCGGACATCTAATGTCAGATCCCTCCAACCTTTTGGTAATTTGTGTTTGTCGTTGTCACCACGAGTTTTTTGGCAGTTGCATTTAGAACTGTCTTTAGCACGTAATTCGTTCCATCGGGCAAGCTGGACATGAGCACATCGAGTGTCACGACGTCTTTCGCCTCGCCCATATAGGTGCTGACATTCATGGCAGTGATTTTCTTTGAGGCGGGATCGAACGTGATCGACATCTTGTCTCCCGGCTGGGCATAATCCGTAAACACCAGATTCATCTTGCCTGCGACGGGGTTTAAGAAGAAGTGACCTGCAGCATAAGCAAGCTGCATTTTCTGAGGGTCGGGCGGCACGTAAAGGCTGAGAAGGCCTTTCACGTCTCCCATGTAGTCCTGTATCTCCGCCTTCTTGTTCGCAATGACCTTTTGCTTCAGCCGGCCCCCACTCGGCGGAGGTGGCGGCTGCCCAATCGGAGTCTTCAGGACGGTTCCGTCAGGAGCGTACTGGCAAAGGTTTTGAGTCGCAGGCTTGTCGTCCCCTTTTAGATTGAGCTGTGTCGTTTCGTACCACTGATACTTTTGGAGCTTCTGCCTGTTCTGGACCACAGACTGCTTCACGGCCGCGAGCTTTTGCTGCATCTCGGCATTCTGTGCGAAGACTGGCAGCGTCAGGGCGAGGGCAGCTACGCCAATCACGATTGATCGATTGCGGGCAGATACGACGAACTTGATGACGGCTTGCCGTCTGCTCTTTGCGTGTGTATTCATGGTGCCCTCCACCTGAGATAAATTGAGAATCACTGTCTTCCTCCGCATGTTGGGAGAACTTGGCGGTGTCTTGCGGACGAGCAGAATTGAAAGTCGTGCCGCAGACGTTGTGATTGTGTGACCTTCATGGAAGGTCCCGATTCGTAGTTCCCGGCGATGCGAAATTTCCTACCGTTATGACCCTATGACTAGCCATCGCGTGTCTACAACTGACAATACTGACAGTCCGCAGGTTAACGATTATGTGAAGCATGAGGGCCGAGGAGTCGTCCGTATTCCGAAAATCGAATCGCTGGGTTACCCGTAACTGAAGGCCTTCTCATCGAGACTTTGAGTGGCACAATTCATCGGCAGAATTCTCACTTCGGGCGGACAAAAGGGAGAGATGCAGGGAATAACCGACCTGCAAGCCCATTCGCGCGTCCTCGGTCACACGCCAAAATTACTTTGCTTTGGCATTGCGCGTAATACAGCGAAACCCGAGGTGGCTCATGCTGGTGTCAATCATCTGCGGCTGCCGAGCCGCAGGACGATAACGCAAGCAATAATTGGGGGCGCAAAGGTGGGAGCCGCCTTTTAGAACCTTGCGAGGAATCCGGAACTGTGGCTGCGCCGCGTCGTAGCTCTTCGCGGGCGAGACGATACGCGGATTGACGGCAGGGCCGCAGCAAGGCGCAACGACTTCGTCGGCATGGCGGGGGACGAACCAATCACTGGTCCATTCCCATACGTTACCGGCCATGTCGTAGAGACCATATCCATTCGCCGGGAAAGATCCGACCGGAGAAGTACCCTCGTAGCCGTCGTCGAGAAGATTTTGCCAGGGGAATTCTCCCTGCCAACTGTTGGCCATGGCCCTTCCGCCGGGAAAATGTTCATCCCCCCAGGTGAACTTCTTTCCGTCAAGCCCGCCGCGCGCGGCAAACTCCCATTCCGCTTCGCTAGGCAGTTCTTTCCCCGCCCAGTTTGCGTAGGCTTCAGCGTCTTCATAAGCAACGTGAACGACGGGATGTCGTGCGAGGCTTTCGAGCGACGAACCAGGTCCAAGTGGATGACGCCAACTCGTCCCCGGAGCCCAAGCCCACCAGTTGCTGTAATTTCGTAGGTCCACCGGGCCGCGGGTTTTGTGAAAAAGCAGGGAACCGGGCACGAGATTCTCAGGCGGAGCTCCAGGGAAGTCAGCGGGATTGGGCGCGCGCTCCGCCACCGTCTCGTAGCCGGTCTCCTCCACGAAGCGTGCGAAGCCTTCACACGTGACCTCGCAGCAATCCATCCAGAACCCATCCACGCTAACCTCGTGAACTGGCCGCTCTTCCGGATAAAAGTCTTCAGAGCCCATGCGAAATGTCCCGCCCGGTACCCAGACCATGTCGGGGTATCGCGGATCGGGCTGAGCATCGTTTATTTGGCTGACTTCATTCGCCATTTGCGAGTCCATTCTACCTCCGCCCCTTTATGCTTTACGCTGGTGCACATGATCTGCCCATCGTTGCGATTCGTTCCCGAACCGATGTTCATGAGCCAGCGTCCACGATTTGGAGACTGTCATAAGTGACAGTTGCGAACGTTTCGAGGGGTCTCTACTCTGGCACCCGCTCACTGCGCGCTTGCCCAGGTTCGCTTGGCCTTCGCTGTAGACTCGGCGACAGGATTCGACGATTCTAATCCTCGGAGATTTTCAATTGCATCCGTTCGATGGAAAACAATGACCAAATCAAATCAACCGAACGACGGCGCCGCTGGAAAAAACTTGGCAGACAGCACGAGCAACATGGTGCTGGAAAAGCTCATCGGAGTTGCCCAGAAGATTGCTGTAGTAGTGCTTGCCTGCCTTTTGATCGTGGTAGTGCTCCTCTCTACGCTCCACCTCGGGGTGTTGATCGCCGAGGAAATCTGGAAGCCGCCACGCTGGCTGATCGCTGTTCAGGGGCTATTGGATATCTTCGGTTACTTCCTCCTGGTTCTGATCGGCGTTGAGTTGCTGGAGACGCTGAAAGCCTATCTCAGGAAAGATGTCATCCACGTTCGCGTAGTCCTGGAGGTTGCACTCATTGCAATGGCAAGGAAGGTCATTATTGAGGAGCCGAATACTGCGCCGGGCACGACTCTGTTTGGGATTGCCGCTCTCATTCTGGCTTTGGGGGTTGCGTTCTATTTCGAGCGGCAGGCGAAGAGAGAACCGTTGCATTTGTGAATTGGAATCGCGGCAAGGAACAGTACGTGGCGAAACGATAAGAGACCAACACTGTCACCGGGCCGGTGAATCTTCTGAGTAGTGGACATGAACCAGGCGCCACTTGCCAGTTTCCTTGCGGTAGATCTGAGTTTCCACGCCGCGCGTGACTACGGCGGATCCGTCTTTGCGCGTTGTCGCATGAAATACCCAATGGAATTCCGACCAGGCTTCATTGCCCCTCACGTGATCCGCCACGCTATGCGTCTGAAGATCGCGTGACGAGAACATGCCACCCATTCCGTTTTGAAAGACCTGCGTCTCGATGGCATCAAAGCCGTGCTCTTCGCCGAGAGGATAGATAAACGAGACCTCGGGCGAGTGAGACCAGATTTGCGAGAGCAAGTTCAGATCAACCGTGTCTACAGCTTTCGCGTACTGATCCACGAGGTGATGAATCGCTTCGACATCGGGGGCAGGCCCGGTATCCGTTTGGGCTGCAACGCCTATTGGGGAGAGAAACGCAGTAGCGATGAGGAGGATGTAATTCATTTACGCGCAATTCTATCGGACAATCGCTGGGGTACCTTTAAGGCTGCGCTCCACACGTTCGGTTGCGTCTGGATAAATTTTGATTTGATGCGCCCGCAGCAATGCATGTAGCGTGCCTCCGTTTGAGTCGGAGGTGATCTTTGCAGACTCCTCAAGGGGCATGTGACATTCCACGCATTTTGTCCGGATCGTGGAGCCTAGAGTGCCGTACTCTCCGCAGGCGCGCATCTCATGGCAGCCGAGGCAGTGCCGAGAGAACGAGTCTACGTTCTCCTGTTTCTCATGCACGTTGTGGCATGTGGAACAAGTCATCTTACCGGAGATGAAACACTTGCTCAGTTCCAACGCTCCGACTTGATTGCCATGCACGTCCGGTGGCGCATCAGAGGAGGCCGGTTGGATCGCCAGATAGTCGCGAACATTGTCACCGACCACAAACGTCAGCGGTGGCCGGATCGGTTCAACGGCGCCTGCGTGGCATAGCGCGCAGAGATCAAGTTGACGATCGCGAGTGAGATGCGCAGGATTCACGATCGCCTCATCGTGCGCCCCGCTCTCTGGCAACGTGGCGGAGCGCTCGCGGGCAACATGCAAGGCGCCTGGCCCGTGGCAGCGCTCGCAGTTGATGCCGAGCACCAGGCTTTGTTTCAAAAAACGATTCAGCGGCGGGGCAAGAGAAGTGAAGTAGCTCGCGTGGCACTCCAGGCACCGAGGAACAATGGCGCGGTCAAAATGCGCCTGCCCGCCGGGAAATCCTGGGCTAATCACCCACTGATGATTCCAAGTCCAATAAGAGGCGGGCAATTCGAAGAGCTGATCATCATTCCAGTAAAGATAGGATTGTCCGTGGCGGCCGGACCCGATCACGATGTCGAAGCGTTCCCTCAGGCGATTCTGCGGGTCGGCCAAGTTGACGGCGCTCTGGTAGAAGCCGTCGGGCTCGGCAATCATTTCCACGATGAGGTTGGGGTTGGAAGTATGCAGGACATTTTGTCCAGCGCTGAAGCTACCGATAATTTGCTTCGCTGCGGCAGACGCAGAATCACGGGCGTGCGGGGTGAGCGCATAAAACTCTGCCTCCTTGCGATGGCACTGCGCACAGGCTGAGTCGCCGGCGTAAGCACTTGGTGCCGGAGCCTCAGTGGGAGCGGCTTTGGGGCCTATGGATACCTGGGAGATTGTGACAGGTGCCAGCGCTAAGCACGTCCACAAGAGGAGAGTGCTCCTGCCGCATGCAAACACCGAGTCGCAGCCATTCATTCTTAGGTCTCCCGCGAATATTGTGACCTGACCTACTTCGATTCAGATTCGGTCTTTGAAATAATAAACAACCTGATGTGCCTTGATCGACGATTCTGGCGGGCGTGCCTGTAATACCGACGTTGCAAAGCTTGGAGGCCGGTGGTTCTGTACAACGGCCGGCTCAGACGTCGCACCTGTTGCTGATCTCCAGGGCAGTAATCAATCGTTTAAGTTAAGATGTCTTCTGTTAACATTCCAACTGTCTGCAACGGGTTGGCTAGGCATAACTGCCAGAGAACTACACGAAGGGAAAGATCACAGTGAGTAAACGCGTCCTACATTTCTGCGTTTTCACCGCGCTCGTATCCGGGAATCTTCGCGCGCAGGATCTCGCTGCAACCTGGCAGGGAACGCTCCCAACCGGTGAAGATCAGCATCGGGTCGTCGTTAAAATCGCCAAGAAAGATGCCGGCTGGGACGCCACACAATGCTTTGTCGAGTTCCTTCACGACGGAGTGCATGTTGACTCCACGATCTTAAGTGGTCGCGATCTCAAGCTCACCTTCAATGGAGGTGAGGGCACATACGAAGGGAAAGTCAGTTCGGATGGTTCGTCCATCGCCGGCACCTGGACCTGGAGTAATCACCCGATGCCTCTGGAACTTCGGCGCGCTTCCGAAGAAACCGCATGGCATGTTCCGCTTCAATATCAGTACCACCATAAAGATATAACCTATCTTCGTCCGTCGCCTGACGAATTGAAGATTCCTTTCACTCCGAAGCTGGCCATCGAATACATGGAGCAGGGCGCCGAGGCTTGGACGAGCGAGTGGAAATGCGTGGCCTGCCATACCAATGGTTCGTATATGGTGGTGAGGCCGCTTCTCACGCCACAGTTGGGCCAGCCGCAAAAAGCGCTTCGCGATTTCTTCGTGGTCAGACTTCAGGAGGAGTTGGCTTCCGATCCCGCAGATCTCCGGCCGGATCGGGATTCGACGCAAGCAGTTTATGTGGCTGCGGGATTGGCTATATGGGATGCTCACGTGACGCACAGACTGTCGCCCGAGACGGTGCAGGCGATGGAGATGATGTTCAAGCTGCAACGAGCCGACGGAGACTGGACGATCAGCGACGATAATAATCCGCCACTCGAATCCAGCCGGTTCCAATTGGCAACCGTTGCGGCCAGAGCTGTGGGCAACGCGCCTGGCTGGCTCGCCAATCAACGCGGCACGCCGGTAGAGTTGAAGGTCAAACTCCTGGAAGCCTATCTGCGGTCAGACCGTAGAATGCAGGGGGACTATGACCGAACCGATCTGCTCTGGGCTGCGACGGAACTGCCTGGGCTTCTGGATGGCAATCGGATGCGGCAGTTGGTTGAGATGATTTTCAGGCACCAAAGGTCCGATGGCGGTTGGTCGATACGAGACTTCGCTCGCCCTGAAGAGTGGGGCAAGGGTAATCGCGCGGAGAAACTCAGAGCGGAGCTCGAGTTTGCCGATCCGCCGAGCGACGGACACATGACGGGCCTCGCCATCATCGCTCTCCGCAAAGCTGGCGTCCCCGCAAGCGATCCACGAATCCAGCGAGGTGTGTCCTGGCTCCTCGTCAATCAGCGCTCCTCCGGCCGATGGTGGACGCGCTCACTTAACCGCGACGGATGGCAGTTCATCAGCTACAGCGGCACAGCATATCCGCTGCTCGCCCTGGCGATGTGCAATGCCTTGCCGCCCTCGGCTTAGATGTCAATTCCTATTTCGCCTGTGTTCTCACCTGAAACAGATGCAAGGGTTCGGGCACCCACGTTGCTTGCGCGCGAGGGCCAGTCGGAACCCTTATATCTTAAGCTGCTCGCCGCTCGGTCGGAGCCTTCCAATCAACGCATCCATTGCACGCCGATGTCTCCGATTCCGACAATTCGAACGCTGCGGCTTTCTGATAACTCCAACGCTGCGGCTCACTTTTGCGTAACTAACATCGAGATGCGCCTGTTACTGGCTCTGCCTTCCGCCGTCGAGTTATCGGCTACCGGATGATCCTCTCCATATCCCTTCGCATCCAGGCGATCCTGCGTAATGCCAAGACGTACCAGTTCCGCCATAACATTGTTCGCTCGATCCGTAGAAAGCTTCAGGTTTTGGTCCGCCGAACCCGTATTGTCGGTGTAACCGCCGATCCTCATATGCACATTCGGATAGGCCTTCAGAATCGCAGCGATGTTTTGGAGTTGCTCCTGCGATTGCGGCTGCAATGTCGCCGAGCCGCTATCGAAGAGCAACCGGTCAAAATCGAACCATGTTGTTGAGTCGGGTGCTCGATTCGGGTCGCGGATAAACGCGAGCAGGCGCCCCTCAACGCCATTCTGAGGAACATTCAATGTTGTTCCGTCGGGAAGCGACATGCTTATCATGCTTCCGAGATTCGGAAAGCCTACATTCACCGGCTTGGGCCGAAATGCGAACCACAGAATGCCAAGCAGAATCACCAACAACGGCAATAGCCAAAGCCACATCGACCTGGCCTTTTGGACTGGTTCTACGTATGGCGCTTTAGGGGACGCCGCAGCAGTCCGGACCCCGAATGGGGGCGGCTCTTTTGGAATTGTCTCATCGAATCCCGCCGGCAGGGCCGACCTCAGACTGGCTCCTTCCCGCTGCAGGAACGATGAAAGGCCGGTTGCGGTCATGCCCTCATCACGAACGCGAGATCCAATGAAGCTCAGCACCGACTGCGCGCCCAGCGCCATGATGGTCGAGGTTGCAGCCGCGCGCAATCCTGTCTCCCTGCTGATCGAGTTGAGGATATTGCCCTGAGCGCCTCCGAACAGCGATGAAAGCAAGCGCTCGCCCGCAGCCATCAAAGGGGAGCCCTGGTTGGTGAGTTGGCCGCCGCTAAGTGCAGAAGAAAGGGCATTGGCTGGCGTTTTCGATGCAAGGTCGACGACCTGGCGCATCATTTCAGAATCACCGGCTTTGCGCGATAATGCGCTGAAGATTGAAGCTGCAGATAAATCCATCCCGCGCGAGACGGATTGTTCTGATTCACCCAGGTTCCGTGCGACTCCCTCTATGTCAGATCTTTTGAGCATAGAGGATAACGAAGCGAGCAGAGTGGACATAAAGACCTCCGTCCTTTCGCGGTTGACTGTTCTTGGGTTTGGTCCAGTTCTTGCGACCGAGCATTCGCTGTTCAGATTCGCGTCGTGCAGTAGCAGGGAAATAAATAATTTCTCGCGAGGCCGGACTTTATCGGCCGTAAACCCCTGTATGCTGCGCCACCTCTAGGGCCGATGTCAATTGATTTCCATGCTCGAGATCGATTCTACGAAAGACCGTGATTGCCTTGTTCACCACGGAAACTTCAGCTTCGCGAGGCATCGACAAAAGTCACCTCCCGGCCGAACAACTTGTTACTTCAGGAGTTAGTCGATCATTCTCTATTTTGCGAGTTACATCGCAACAGAAGCGCGGAGGAAAAGATAGCCGGAGTCAAACGTTACCCACTAGAACCAAGGATAGGCAATGCTGAATGAGTTGATAAGCTGCGGGGATGAGTGGTAAGTCCCTAGCGGAGAGGAGGTTCGACGAGTTACTTCGGAAGACGTTTGCAGTCGAAGCCTCTATCGAGATTTGAGATTACCGCAAAAAATCCAGGCGTGGCGGCAGGCCGCAGCGCCGGCCCCGCCGTCGAAAGCAGCCTATTTCCCGCTGCTCTCTCTAAGAAATACGATCAGATCCGAGCGTTCTTGAGGCTTCGAGACCAGGAAATCCATGTTATTGCCGGGGAGAAAAGCATCGGGATCCGTAAGCCATTTATCCAGCGTTGTTTCGTCCCATGTAAGGTCTGCCTTCTTCAAGGATGAGGAATAGTCATAGTCCGCAACCGTACCGGCGGCGCGCCCGAAGACTCCTTGCAACTTCGGACCCTCGTGGTTCGCCGTCAGGGCATGGCAGCCGGCACATCGCTTCTCAAAGAGTACATGTCCGCGCGATGGATCTCCGGCGGCTGGCACGCCAGAACGTTCGGCGCTGGAACCAAGGCTTGACGATGCGTGAGCCCAATCGGCCAGGGTGCGGATTTCGGTATCGGTTACGCGAGAATTCCAATGAATGAATCGGTATTGCAGGAGAGGCATCTTTTGCTCTCTGGTTTCCTGCACGATTTTCGCAGCGAACGTCTGCCGCTGTTCAGCGGAATAGCCGTCCCAGAGAGCGAGGTTCATCGCCTGCCTGCCGCGGTTAATATCCCGCTCAATTAACCAGGAGATTGGTGCCATGCGGCCGTAAAAAGGGGAACTCGTGTTCATAGAGTGACAGTCTGCACACTTGGAAGCGAGGATCGTGCGCACCTCGGGGGGAATTGATGAATTTTGCATGATGGGGTTTGCTGTTTCCGCAACCTTGAAGAGGCCCGCATCGCGGAAGGGGTGAATACGAGCCAGTGCAAGTGACGCGGTAATGGCTAACGCGGCGGAGACACCTGCGATTCTGCGCCAGGTCACGCCATCTCCTCGAGCGATGAATCGACGATGGCCAAATGGCTGTGCCTGGCGACGTACTGGACTTTTGTAATGCCGAGCACACTCTTCAACTTGCCGGCCGGGACCACCATGGGACCAGCGTGAGGTGCAGAACCCGGGGCTGGTTGGGGGAATGCCGTTGAAGTTGCGGTGTGGAAGGCGATGTTGCCTTCTACCTTTTGAACGACCTGGTGAATGTGCCCGTTTAACACAGTGACTGATCCAAAGCGCTTGAGGTACGTCAGTGCCTCAGCCGCATCCGGCGTTCCCCAGCCCCACTCCGGATACACCATCCACAGTGGAATGTGGGCAAAGATTACGATCGGCGTTGAGGCTGAAAGGGAAGCCAAGTCGGCCTTTAGCCAGCCAAGCTGCTCATCGCCCATTTTGCCCATGGCGTCGATTTGCTGACAATTATTGAGGCCCACGAAATGCACGCCCTTGTGCGTGAAGCTGTACCAGCCCCCGCCTTGTGAGCCCGCGCCGAAGCGTTCGCGGTACATTGCGCCGTCGTCGGCGGCGATATCGTGCTCGCCCGGAACATAGTATGCCTCGCCGACCTTGACACCCTTGATGAGTTGTTGCGCGGTGTCAAACTCAGCTGGTTTGGATGAGTGCGAGATATCACCGGTGTGGAGCAGAAGCTCAGGAGGCGTCGGGAGCGCGTTGATTTTGTCGAGAGCAATCTTGAGCGTTCCGGTCACATCCTGGTTAGCTGCCTTGTTGAAGCCGATGTGGCTGTCACTGATCTGCACAAAGCTGAAGCCGGAGCCGGATTTCGAATGGTCGGTCCCTCCTCCGCTCCTCCCAGTGGCGGCGGCAAAAACCTTGGACGTGGGCACTCCGCCCGCCATGGTCCAGAGCAGCCCAGTGCCAGCCCAGGCCATACAACTCAGAAAGTTTCGACGGTCGATTCCATCCCCTGCGGCCGAGCTGGATTGAGTTGATTCAGCGCGATCGGCTGACAGTGCCTGTGGACTTGCAGGTATGGGTCTATTCGCATTTTTCATTGAAATCCTCCAACTATAGCAACCGTGAGCCGCGTCCTTTATTCCTTCAACGAGGGAATAATTCTGGCTTTCGTCAGTTCTCAACATTGGAGAAAACAAGATATAGTTTGCCTCGATGACGCTCTTGCCATGGAAGCCTACGGATATCGGGCGTGGCTCTCAAACATCATCGTTTGAAGAGTTGGCCCTACCTCTGCTTCCGTCTCTTTACAACGTCGCCTTTTGGCTTTCTCGCAGCTCAACGAGCGCGGAAGATCTTGTGCAGGAAACGATTCTGAAAGCCCTTCGCGGATTCAGCATGTTTGAGTCAGGTACCAATTTCAAGGCATGGATATTCCGGATTCTAAGAAATACCTATCTGACATCCTTAAGCGGGTTGGCGGCTAGACGTACGGTTGCGTTGGAGGATGAGCTGAACGAGAATGGTGAATCCGGTCCGGCACAATATCCTGAATCGGCGATCGACCGCCAGACTCCGGAGTTGAACCTGATTCAGATGGGAAATCGGGCGGCTCTCCAAGCTGCGATGGAAAAACTGCCTGCGCCATTGCTTGAGGTCCTCTTGCTTTGCGACGTCGAGGAGATGAAGTACAAAGAAATTGCCATGGTATTGGAGATTCCGATCGGAACCGTCATGTCGCGGGTCGCGCGAGCTCGGGCAAGCATTCGGCGGATGCTAACGACAGTAGGTGAACCCTCAAGGGAGACCAGCCGATGACCGATCATCTCTCTATCGCTATTCTGAACGCACTGGCGGACGGTGAACTCTCCGTGGATCAACTCGCCAAGGCGAATCACCATCTCTCTCAATGTCCTTCGTGCACTTCTGGCGCGCTGTATCAAAGCCTGCTCAAGTCGGCCACGGCGAAGGCAGGGCAACGTTACACGCCAACAGAGGACTTACAGGCGCGTCTCGCGCTTCGGGTCCGTGAAGAACTCACGGTCCAAGATTCATTGCACGTTGATAATGCTCGTGTCGTGCGAAGCTCGAACTTCTACGGTTGGGCGGTCGCGGCTGCCTTGTTACTGATATCCGTTGGTATTGCTCTGGTTCAGCACAACTGGAGCCGGTCTGCGACGACTTCGGCACAGTATGCAGCAACAGCTACAGAGGCCTGCGACCAGCACATTGCAACTCTCGCGGCGAATTCGCCGCCGGAAGTAACTTCATCAGATCGGCATACAGTGAAGCCGTGGTTCCAAGGCAAGCTGCCGTTCAGCTTTAATCTTCCTGAGAGTCTTCCCAGCGGCACGACCCTTGATGGGGCTAACTTGACTTATATTCATGGACGGCCAACCGCACAGCTGCTCTACAGCGTCGGAAAGCACCGCGTGTCTGTCTATCTTCAACAAAGGTCAGATGACAAGATAACGAACGGGCTTTCGCCTGATCATTCCGGGTTTCATGTAGCCGGTTTCAGGACACGTGATATCGATGGGATCGCAGTAAGCGACGTCGATCCTGCCCGGTTGTCCGACTTGGTAACCACCATCGCACGTGCACAGGAATAATTCGGACGGAAGGATACGGCCAATAATCGTCACCACTCACGCACAGGTCGTGCTCCGCATCCCTATTCCGCCCGCAATGCGTCCACCGGATTTACCGCTGCTGTCCGCCTCGATGGAATGTAGCTGGCCAGTGCGGCCGCCCCACACAAAGCGAAACACGCCAGCAGGTACGTGGTCGGATCCACGGGACTCACGTGGAAGAGCAATGACTTCAGGAACCGGGTCGCCGCGAAGGCCAGCAGCAATCCGCACCCGATGCCGCCCCCGGCAAGCACCAGGCCTTGCCGCACAAACATCGTGGTAATGGAATTGCGCTGCGCCCCCAACGCAATGCGAATGCCGATCTCGCGCGTGCGCTGCGATGCAGAATACGCAATCACACCGTAAAGCCCCACGATCCCCAGCAGAAGGGCAATGGCGGCAGCAATCGCCAGCATCACCAAGGTAAAAGAAGTTCGCGAAATCGACTTCTGGTAGTAGTAGTCCAGGCTGTGCACGCCGGTTAAAGGAAGGTTTGCGTCCACTGACCAAACCGCCTGTCGCACGTCCTTCATCAGGCTTTCGGAACCCGATCGCGGAGTGCGAATCGTAAACACAACGAAGCGCCTGACATTGAACATGCCGCCCTCGAAGTGAGAAAGCAATGTTGGCCAGTAGGCGATGGTCGGGGCATCCTTGCCCATTCCATCGTCGTGCACATCACCGATGATCCCGACGATCTCACGCCAATCATCTTTCGTGCTCACCCGAATGTGTTTACCGAGCGCATTCGTCGGACTTCCCCAGTATTCGCGCGCAAAGTTCTCGCTCACCATGGCCACGGGCAGTTTCTGGAAGGCCTCGTCCCAAGTAAAGTCTCTTCCCGCGACCAGAGGGATCCCAAGCGTCTTCAAAAAGCCCGGGGCGCCAAAGACAAATTCGCGCAATGGCGGCATTGCGCCACCCGCATAGCTTCGGTCCTGCGCATAGACGGGATCATGCCATCCGTTTCCATCCATCGGAACAGAACCGCCGAAGCTTACGGATTGCACGCCTGGAACTGCTGCGATCTTCTGGGCGATGGCCTGCTGCACACGAAGGACATCGTCGTCTTTCGGTACGTCCGCTTCGGGGATGCCCAGCCGCACAGTTTGGATTTTCGCGGCCGTCTCGTATCCGGCATCGACATGGACTAATGCGCGAAAAGTTCGGATCATCAACCCTGAGCAGATCAAGAGCACGAACGCGAGGCTTACCTGGATCACCACCAGGGTGTTGCGGGTGCGATGGCGTTCTCGGCCCTGGCTGGTAGTCCGGCTCCCGCGCAGACCGGTTCCCGTCTGTGCGCCCGCATATCGAAGCGCGGGAATGGAGCCGAACAGTAAGCTGCAAAACAGCGCCACGCCCAGCGTGAAGACCAGGACGTTCAGGTCGATTCCGATGTTGTGCAAGCGCGGCAGGCCGGCAGGACCGAGAGCGATCAGCAGGCGTAACGCGCCCCAAGCGAGTGCTAGCCCCAGCGCACTGCCCAACGCTCCCAATACCGCACTCTCCATCAGGAATTCCTTCGTGATCCGCCACGGGCTTGCTCCGAGAGCCGCACACACCGACAGCTCCTGGTGGCGCCCTTCGGCACGGACCAACAACAGATTGGCAACGTTGGCGCAGGCAATCAGGAGCACCACTCCAATGCTGCCCATCAACACCCAAAGCAGTTTTCCCACATCGCCGATTACATCCTGGCTGAGTGGTCTCACGTTTGGCCCAATCCGCGCCTTGTTGAAGAGGTCAATACTGAATCCCGGCGGGACAGGAAAGCTGTTGAGCACAATCGGCCACATCCGCGCCACATCCGCGTTGGCTGCCTGCATTGTGACACCAGGGCGCAATCGGGCAACGCCTTCATAACTGAATTGGCCAAGCGTTGTTTTGGCACGATCGAGACGAAGAGGCAGGAAGAGTGCTGGCTGCTCCCAATCGAGGAAGCGGAATTCCTTCGGCATCACCCCGATGACCTGGCGCGCCTTGCCGTCCACTCGAATGGTCTGTCCCACAATGGACTGATTCGAGCCAAAGCGGCTCTGCCAATAGTCATAGCTGAGCATCACCGTGTCAGGGCCGCCGGGACTATCATCGACGCGATTGAACCAGCGACCGAGATAGGGCGGCAGGCCGAGAATCGGAAGAACGCCATCGGTCACATCGAGAGCCTGCACCTGTTCGGGGCTGCCCTGCCCGGTAACGCTGACCGAGTCTCCCTGGTAAATCCCGATGTCTACAAATGTCCGGTTCTGCTCGCGATAAATGAAGTAGTTCGATGGCGCCATATTCACTTCATCGATATTCAGTCCCGGGGCCGTGTGCCACACTCCCACCAGCGATTCAGGATGAGGGTAGGGCAACGGCTTCAGCAAGACACCCTCGATCACGCTGAACACTGCAATGTTGGCGCCTACGCCGGCGGCAAGTGTAACCAGCGTGATCGCGGTGAAGACTGGTGCGCGCCACAGCCTGCGCACAATTTGCTTGAGTTGGCTGAAGAAGGTAGTCACAATCGATCCTCCGCGAGGCGTAGGTAGCAGCGGGTGAGGTGCACCTTCAGACGATACGCAGCTCCTTACGAATGGGTTCCGCAGCGGACCGTGTGTTTGGATGCATTTTGTGACGAATGACGGCGATTCTCTTAATGGGTGAGCGCATGCACTCTTTGGGCCTATAGCCCAGAAGCCGCGATTCCGGACGGCGACCTTGGAACCGCTTACTTTCCTCTCGTCTTAATAGACTTCTCGTGATATCCAGAAATGCCCTCGGAAATACGCCGCCTAAGCCACGCACGGTTAGCGAACCTGCGCCGCGAACAATGCGTGATGCGCAAGAATGAAAAGCGTGCGGTGATCCGAACCTCCGAAGATCAGCTGCACGGGGCGCTCCGGCACATCGATTTCGGCAATCTGGTGCCCGTCCGGCGCGTAGGCGAAGATTTGCCCATTGGCCACATACACGTTTCCCTGCGAATCCACTGCTACGCTCTCGCCTCCTCGTTGTGCGAATGGTCTCAACTCCGCGAGCGTCCCGTCCGGTTTGACCGTCGCGCTGTAGGTAATGTCCTCAGATTCGCTGCTTACATATATGCGCTGTCCCGGCTCTGCGACCAGGAATCCATACGTGTCGAGGTTGTCGCTGAACCGCCAGCCGGATGTGTCATTCGCCGGGCCCTGCTGAAACACCCGGCCCGCGGGAAGAAACACGCTGCCATCTTTAGAGACATATTCGCGCGTCCTGGGCGCGTTCGCATCCGCGGCGAACATTTCCGCCAGCGTGGTAAAACGCATCGTATCCAGGTTCAACTGGTCTTTGAATTCTCCATTGTTCCACCAGTTCACCGGAAGAATCACGGCGGCTTTGCCGTGAGGCCCCGCAGGCTGCTGCATCAGCGGCGTCAGTTCTTCCGCTGAGCTTCCCGGCTGGAACGTGTACACCGTGCCCTCTGGCCCAGCCGACGAAACCACCAGCAGGTTGCCTGACTTGTCAAACGCCAGGTTCACCGGGTCGAGTGGATTGTCGCGTTCAACCGTGAGACCTTCCTTTCCGGACCACCCATAGATGCGCTGGTTGTGGTGATCCACGAAATAGAGCTTGCCTGCGGCATCCACCGCAGCCCCGGAGATAGAGAAGAAGCCATTTTCCAATTGTTTTACGAGCACCGAGGAGTCATCTTTCTGCTGCGGCCGTCGCGCATCGGCCGGGATGTCCAGAGTTGCGAACTCACGTTCACGCACCTCGAGATGGTGTGTCATATCCTCGATTGCGTTCTCGTAAGGGAACTTGCTCAGGCGCAGGAAGGTGCCGCAGCCATTCGTGTCGCAAATGCCATACCCGCTCTCCGCGTTCACATGCACGTTGCGGAAGTGGATATCCGACGATCGATAGATGCGCATAGCCGCCGCGAATGGCGACCTCGAACGTGTTACGCGATATCCGTGATAGTTCGCAATGGTGAGATTGCGGCAGTCGTAAATCTCCAGTGAGAGCGATTCAGGGCTCTCCCCGGCCTCCTCTTCGGTTTGCGGCGCGTTGATGTCCCAGTTCTCCACGTGATCAAACTTGATCTCGTTCCGCACGTGATGCTCATTCGACAACTCGTACACGTGCCCGGGAGTCTTCGTGTTCGATACCAGAAAGCCTGCCTGCGCAAACGTATTTGGCGTCCAGATGTCTGCGAATGTCCCTCCGCCTCCATCGGCAACCCAAAGGCTGGGATACTGCCCGTCCCAGCGCTTGCGCAGATCGGAATCAGCCGTGTGGTCGTTGTTGTAAGGATTGCCGCCGCTGCCGTGCCCGCCGAGAAAGCGCACGTCATCCATCAGTGACTGCTCGCCCGCCTTCCACAGCACGGCTACCGCACGCGGGTTGATGCCGCCTGCGAACACTCCGATCCCGCTGACGATGTTCTTTCCGCCTGGCGGAGCAAGAAGCACCGCCTTCGGCGCGCCCACCCCCTGGTATCCCGGCGTCTCATCCAGCAGGTCAATCTGCGTGAGCGTGGGATGCAGCGCAATCAGCACAGTGTCGGGCTTGAGCGTAAGCGTGTCGCGCACTACGTAATGCCCACCAGGGAGATAGAGCACGCGATGCTCATTGATGGCTTGCTGCAACGCGGCAGTGTCATCCGTTGTTCCATCGCCCTTCGCTCCCAGCGTATGCACATTCACCCATTCGCTGCTCGGTGGTAGCGCTGGAATCGCAGGCGGAAGCGCCGCGGGTAACGAGGCGATTGGTGCAGCCTCATACTGCATGCCAATGGACCCCATTCGCCCTTCGCCCGGCACGATCAACCCGTAAGTGAAGTTCTTCATTTCGTAAACCGCGCCTCTGCCGGCAATCGTCTTCCCGCTCTCGCGCAATTTGGCGAAGACCGGTGCGTTGCTCAGCACTGCGTTCTCGAATCCGATCTCGGTCAGCGGACTCTTCTCCAGGCTGATCGTCACGACCGGTCCGCTAATGTTTTGGAACCGCGAGTCCTTCACCCAAAGCTGATCGGGATAGCCCTCATCGATATCGATCGCCTTAGGCACGTCGCGAAACGTATCGCGGATCAACGTCAACCCGGCTTCATGCTCGCGGATGGCCGCTTCCCTTTGCCCCTCGAACTCCGAGTCAATCAGCGTGAACTGCCAAGCCGGCGAGGTCTTCTCGGTTAGAATTCCATAGCGCCCTCCATAGAAGCGCAGGTCCTCAGCCTCATTCCCCGCCTGGTAGATTCCGGCCAGCGCCGAGCCCAGATGAAAATCCATGTGAGTCAGAAACGAGTGTTGCGCCACATGAAAGCGCACCGCGACCGCGGCAGGATTACCATCTCCAATCTCGATGTCGATGTTGCTCATGGCCGAATAAAATGTGTTCGGATTGGCATCGGGCACGTTGTTGTTCGGCGGCACCGATCCCGGTGGAGGAAATGCGATGCGATCCCCAGCCCGGGGCCGTTCATGCGGTGTCAGGCCCGTGAACATCACCATGACACCCATACCCTTCTGGAACCCCGGCGTATTCGGCGGGAGCACGAACACCGGACGCGTGGCGCCATATCCTATGAGGCGCACGCCCGGCCACAGATAGACCGTTCGCATGATGGTGTAACGGCCCGTTGGGACGAACACAATGCCCTCGCGTCCGTTGCCCGATGCCTTATCGATGGCTGCCTGCAGTGCGGCGGAGCTGTCCGCAGTCGTCGCAGGGGCATCCAGATAAACGGCCTTGGGATCGTCCAGACGGGTAGTGATAACAGATGCAGCGAAAGCTGCTGGGCAAAAACACAGCGTGACAGCGGCCAATACAGCTTTCTTCATGGGGCTCCCGGCAGGTGAGTTTTGAGCTGAACCGCGGAATCCAGCATACCGGAACCGTCACGCACGCCTGAGATCAGATTCGACTGTGCGCGTGCTAACATCCACTCATCCGGCTCGCTACAGGCTTGAGCCGCGGAGGTCGAGAGATGAGCCCAACCACAAGGCGTAGTTTCCTAAAAACAGGTCTCGCTGCTGGAGCCATGGCCACCGTAGGAACGCTCCCGCTGGCTGCCGAGCGTACCGCGACCGATACAGTGGTGCTAGGCCGGTCAAAGATAGAAGTGACGCGGCTGGCTTTCGGAACCGGGACGGATGGCGGAGCAGTGCAGGCAGCGCTTGGCCAGCAGGAATTTACACGGCTGGTGCGCTATGCGTACGACCACGGCGTCCGCTTCTTCGAAACGGCTGAGGCTTATCAGACGCCGGCAATGCTGGGGGAGGCACTGAAAGGTTTGCCTCGCGACAGCTATCAGTTGATGAGCAAGGTGACCACGTTCCACGAAGGCATTGACCCGCAGGCCAAATTTGATGAGCTGCGGCGCACCTCGCAGACCGAATACTTTGACATCATGCTGCTGCACTGGCAGCACACGGCTGACTGGCCGGAGACCACGAAGCGCTGGCAGGACGGGATTCTTCAAGCGCAACAGAGAAAGGTCATTCGCACCCATGGCGCTTCGGTGCACGGGCTACCCGCGCTGCGCCAGATGCCGGGCACCAACTGGCTCGACGTGGGTCTGATCCGCATTAACCACAACGGCGCACGCATGGACGGGCCGACGTACGAGGATACCAATCACCCCGACAACGTGAGCGAAGTGGTCGATCACATCCAGCAGTTGAAGAAGGAAGGGTTGGGGGTGATCGGCATGAAGCTGTGCGGCGGCGGTCAGTTCCAGCATAGTCATGACGACCGTGTGAAGGCGATGAGATTTGCTTTCCAGAATGCGGGCGTGGACAGCGCCACGGTCGGCTTCAAGAGTGCGCAGGAGATCGACGAGGCCATCAACAACATGAATCTGGCGCTTGCGTAAGCTTCGAGCCGAACAGCCATCCGGTTCGATTAGTGCGGGGTGGTTTACCTGGCGGTGTGAAGTATTTCTCCCTCAGGTTCGGTATGCCCCGGTTCCTCGTATCGACACCCTGAGTGACCGCCGATGTGCAGCAACTCATTGGCCGGTTCAGATGCGAGCGGTCACGTCATTTTGGCGTTTCGGGAAGCACCAATGGATTCCAATTATCACTTCCACGGAGGAAAACGGAGGGTTCAAATTGCCGCGCCTGTTCCGTCGTAAGCAACCTTGCATGGGGATCGCGTTCGGTGGGATGCGCACCCGCGCCAGTGGAGCCGTATTCAGCGTAGAAAGCAGTATCGAGCGAGTGCGTCTCGCCGGGGTGCCACTCGCGCCAACCGGCAGGGTCAATGTGGTCGCCCATTTCGGTATTGAGGTAGATCACGGTAGCGATCGGGCGCCATGGACGGCCAAGAAATACTTTGCCGATCACATCCTTGTCGGCGGTGAGTTCGCAGCGATTGATGACAAAGCCGGAGTCTTCCTCGGGGTAATGCTTGGCTTGCGCCGTGATAAAACCGCCTTTGTGCGGAGTGCTGTGAATTTCGCAGTGATCAAAGACAGCTTTACCATCGCCGAAGATGAAATCGACGTTGCCGGCTATGTAGCAATCAGAGAAATATTGCCGGGCCGGAATGCAGTCTGAACCATCCGGAGAGCAGTTGCGGCTTCCGGCATAAAGAGTGTCCTGGTTACCGAGCAAGCGCACGTTGTGGAAGATGGCGCGATCGCCCGTGACCAGGAGGGCAAGAGCCTGGGAACCTGCAGGAAGTTGCGGATGAGTTTGATTGAAGTCGTTCTCGAAGGTGATGTTTTCGGCAAAGAAGTTGTCCGCAGTCACGTTCACGGTGGCTGAATGCAGCGTGCCTCCATTCGCCCCGGCACTGCGGTCGTTCACCACCACGGTCTTGCTCGCGTCAGGATTGGCGCTGCGCAACTGGATGCCTGGCTTGTTGATTGTCAGCACTTCGCGATAGGTACCAGGAGCGACAAGGATCATCGCGTCGCCGGCGGCAGGAACTGTCTCAATCGCTCTCTGGATCGAGTAATAGTCGCCGGTGCCGTCGGCTGCGACATAGTAGGTCTTGTCCTCTGGAGGATCAGTGCCGGCCATCTCGGGAGCCTTGTCGTCCGCCGGAAATGGAACAAAGCGAGCGTCGCAGACCAGGGGCTTCCCAGCAGTCGAATCGGAGGTTCGGTTTATGCTGACATTCTCCCCCGCCGGTTCCAGATTACCGCGTTGCTTCGCAATTGTGATGACGGCATCCTTGTTCAGCATTGAAGAGTGCTGCTGGTCGTCGGCAAACACGTTGCCCAGGGTCAACTCGAGTTTGTGTTCACTGTCCAGCCCGAGAAATGTATAGCTGCCGGCCGTGAGGATGCGCACATCCTTCAACGTGATGTCCCGATACACGGGAAGGAGATTCCCGGTGAACGTGGTGTAGAGGGGCGTGAAGACAAGCGGGTTCTTCACGTCCCGTATGCAGACATCGCGATAGAGCAGATCATGGACGAGCCCTCCGCGACTGCGATCGGACTTGATGCGAATGCCGTTGTCTGCGCCGTCGATGGTCAGGTCATCAACCAGCATGTGATCTACGCCGCCATCGGTTCCGCTGCCAATAGACATACCGTGTCCCGTATAGAAATGGTTGTGTAGCACGGAGATGTTCGATGACGGGCCATTTCTGCTCGACTTCACAGCAACGTTGTCGTCTCCGGTATGGATGAAGCAGTGGGTGATCGTGACGTTCCTCGAGGACCCGGGATCGATGCCGTCGGTGTTGCGGGCGGTCTTCGGCGTCATGATCTTCACGCCCCACGCGGTGAAGCCGTCAGTCTGGTTCACGGCAACGTGAAAGCCTGGTGAATTGCGCAGCGTGATGTTGTACAGCGTAAATCCGTTGGCATGGCGCAGAACCATCAGCCAGGGAACACTCTGCTGCTTGTCGGTGACCTTGGCCTCGTGAGCCAGATCCCACCAGGTCACATTCTGTCCGAGCAATTTAGCGCCGCCGCGGCCATCGATGGATCCCTCGCCCATGACTCCACTGTTCTCGACGTTATCGCCGGTGATGAGGGGCTTGCAGCCGTGCCCTTTCTCGGCGACAATTCCGCAGGTGCCGGGAGTCAGATCGTAGACTCGAGGATCTCGCGAGGCCACGAGTGAAGTATTGGTCGCGATCACGAGCGTTACGCCCGACCGCAAGGTGAGCGGCCCCGAAATAAACACGTTCTTCTTAGCGTCGGAACGAAGAACAACGGCCTTGCCGGGGGAACAATGATCCATTGCGTCCTGAATACGAAGCGTATCGAGTTTCTGTTCGTCTTCTGTCGCAATGTTCCCTCGTTTGGCCTCGACCGCTGCTTTCAAGGTGACGCAGGGGGCAGGAACGTGCGGCTCAGTCACCGTCCTGGTGTCCTGCGCAGACACAGCCCAGGCGAGCGAGAGTGGTAGCGTCGCACAAAGCGAACGAACAGAGAGAAAGCGCATCTGAGTCTCCGATCAGGATGGGAAAGGCTGTGCGGAATAACCGCAACGATTTCGAGTGGACTGACCACTCGCAGCACCAATGTATAGGAGAGATGGCCCCGGTCGTCAAGAACTCGTTCGAGCCTGCAGCCATCGCCGAAATGGCATGTGGCTCGGGCGCTCACTGTTTAAGGGATCATTGACTTTCCGGCGTTTCGCTTTCTGCGGAACGATTAACTTGGCCGCGCAGCAGTAGATTATCGTAAGCTTCCTATGTGGTACGACCACCACCGGTGCGGCGGATAGTGGTCTTTTAATCCCGAGGAGCGTCAATGTACTGTAAGGACTTCACGTTTCGGCAAATCATGAAAATGAAAGCGCCGACTTTCGCCGCTGTTTTTGCGGCGATTCCGGCTTTCGCTCTGGCTGCATCTCCTACGTGCGACCCGCACTCTTACGGCGCAAAAGGGGATGGAGTCGCCAAGGATACGGCCGCGATTCAAATGGCTATTGACGCATGCGAACGGCAAGGAGGCGGCACGGTTCGTCTTGTGTCGGGCACTTATCTGAGCGCTCCGATCACGCTGAAGAGCAACATCACCATGCATCTTGAGAAGGGCGCAACCTTACTCGGCTCGCCGGATCACGGCGACTATCCTGCCAAGACGGAGTTTCATCTTCCGGATCTGCAACCGCTGGTGAGCGCAGAGAATGCTGTGAATGTCGCGATTACGGGGGAAGGTATTATCGATGGTGCCGGGGAGAGCTGGTGGCAAGAGATACGAAGCCTGAAGGATCACGGCATTCTTGGGAACGGACATCCACGGCCGAAGCTCATTATCTTTGACCATTGCAAACATGTTCTTCTGGAGGGCATCACAGTTCAGAACTCGCCTATGTGGCAGGTAGTCCCGTATTACTCAGATGACGTGATCTTACGGAACATTCGGGTTCTCGCGCCACCTAACTCGCCGAATACCGATGCAGTCGATCCCTTTTCCTCGTCACACGTTGTGATCGATCATCTTTATGCGGATGTGGGAGACGACAATATCGCCATCAAGTCCGGTCCCATCAATTCTCCAGGGCCAGACGATCCGAGTCACGATATCACCATTACGGACTGCACATTTCTGCATGGGCACGGATTTTCGGTGGGCAGCGAGATTGCTGGAGGTGTTCAGAACATTCATGCCGAGCGGATCCATTTTGAAGGCACCGACAATGGGATTCGCATCAAGTCGAACAGAGACCGAGGCAACGACGTGGGACACCTGAGCTTTCGAGACATCGAGATGAAAGACGTGAAGAACGCGCTGGTCATCAGCGAATACTACCCGAAGGTTATGCCGCCAGACGGAGAAGCGACACAACCCGTTACACGGTTAACGCCGCACTTTCACGACATCACGTTCGAAAATGTCACGGCTAGCGGAAGTGAATCGGCAGGCGCGATCGTTGGGCTGCCAGAGGCGCCAATCACCGGAGTCGTGCTGCGCAATGTAAAGATAAGTGCTCGCAAAGGATTGACCGTTGGCTATGCAAGCGTGTCTGGCGAAGGTGTAGATGTAAAGGTCGAAGAGGGGCAACCGGTCGTGGGCTTGGCGGGAGCAAAGATTTCACTTCACTGAGTACCCTCAACCCGGCCCAGCGCATGGCCGCCGGGGGCCACTTTCTTCGCTTGACCGATGTGATGCTATTACTGGTTGACTCCGCTGGCCAGAAAACCGCCATCGACGATCAGGGTTTGGCCGGTTACGAAGGATGAGGCATCGGACGCGAGATAAATTGCGGCTCCAATCAGCTCCTCGGTCTTGCCGAATCGGCCCATTGGCGTGCGCATCAGCAGTTCCTGGCCACGCGGAGTGCTGTCGAGCAATGTCGCGTTCAGCTCAGTTCGAAACACGCCAGGAGCGATCGCGTTGACTGTTACACCCTTTCTGGACCACTCGACAGCCAGGGAACGAGTCAGCGAAGCAACACCCGCTTTGCTCGCAGCATAGGCGGCCACCTCGCTGAGAGCCACGAAGCTATTCAGTGAAGCGATGTTTATGATGCGTCCATAGCTACGCTCCAGCATGGCTTTTCCAAAAACCTGGCAAGCGCGAAGCGTTCCGGTCAGATTGGTGTCGAGGATCGCGGTCCACTCTTCTTCCGGCATGCTGATTGTGGGGGTGCGCTTGATCCTCCCTGCACAGTTAATGAGAATGTCGACCTTGCCAAAGTCCTCGAGCACAGCATCCAACAGCGATTCAAGAGAAGAGCGATCGCAAACGTCCGAGGCAATGTTCAGGCTCCTTCGACCGAGCGCTTCGATACCTCGGGCGGTTTCATCGACCTGCTGCTGACGACGAGCCGTGGCGACAACATCCGCGCCGGCTTCGGCTAGGCCAAGGCTCATGGCGCGTCCAATGCCGGAAGACCCTCCGGTTACAACTGCCACTTTGCCCTCCAGACTTAGAATCTGCCTATTCATCATTTCTCCATTTCTGAAACCAACTCAGTTGCGTAGATTTGCCTTGCGGCCTAAGAAGACGGGAGCGATGTGACGATCGAAGAGGTTTTCCGTTACGTTCTTCGCGATCACATCTTCATTGGCCTCAAGCAGGCCAAGGTATCGCGGCCCCATCTTTGCCGCAACCTTAAAGCCAACGTGCAGTAATTGGCGCAAGCTGCTGTTGTAGCCCGATCCTCCGGGTACGTGGCGTAAGGCAGACGTAAATTGCTCTGAAGTCCAGCCGAGTACTTTGGATGGCGCTGGGAGTTTCGTGGAGTCGATGTCGATCACAGTGGCGTATGGAGCGCAAAGCTCTTCCCGGTGCGCATAGGCCTCGGCGTAAATCTCCTTTGCCAGCGCCAGTCCGTCGCCTCCAGCCTCAGCCAGGCCAATCAACTCTTCCAGCCATGTTGTTCCGGCCGTCTTGAGGTGAACACCTGCGTCCAGATGCATGATCGTGGAATGAATCGCTGGATAGATTGAGAACTTGTCGCTGCCCGAATGCACACTTAGCTTGAGGTTATCCGGAAGGCCAAAATGCTTAACTGCATATGCGATAGCCGCGACGTCGAATGCAAATTCACGCTCGAACCGGGCCACATCTCCCACGTAATCGACGCCCTTGTTGAAGCGACCGCTAAATTTCGGAGCGATGGTCTGGACGGGAATGGCCTCATCGGCAATCGCAGCCAGGACGATAAGCAGCTCAACCGGGCTCTGTGCCGTGTCGGTCTCGTCCATGGAGACCTCGGGAATAAAGTTGCCTTCTCCCTTGGCTTTCAAAATGATGCGGTAGACCTCGCCAGCTTTTTTAACTGCGGTCAGATATTTCTGCGCGGTCTTCCGCAGGATTCCAGGCGTGATCTCAAAGGAATCAGTCGCGGATTCGAGTTGAATGCGTCCCAGAAGTGCGGAATGGCGCTTCAGGAATTCATCAATGTCCTCCGCGGCGGCAGGCAGGCCAATATAGTCTGCTACGTCGATCGTGTAGAAGTCGCACGCATTGAGGAACCGGCCAACCGTCTGCGAGGTGATGTGGTCTGCGTCGCAGAAGTAGGGATGTGTCCAGTCGAGCGCCTTGACCGCTGCATCGGCAGATTGCCGCACCGAAAGCGGCTCGGAGCCAATAATTGTGTGCTCGCGGTTCGACTTGTTCCATACAGGAATCACTTCGATGCCGCTATTGAGAGCCTGAATGCAGGCTTGCAACTGCGGCTTGGCCTGATGCGCGAATCTGTCTCCGGTTCCGACTGAATACTTACTCAGCTTCATGCTTGGATGCTCCATATTCGCTCCTATCTCACTGCCGCCGTCCCGTTGATGTCTGCCCATTTACAGCCGTTTCGCAACCATGGCAAACACAGACTCCATGAAGACGAGGCCTTCGAAGTGGTGTACGAACTGACTACGGACCTGTGAAAAGGGCTCCCGGTTGAATCGCATGGGGGCAAATTATTCCTTGACAGATATAGTCGTGGTCTGACCAGCTAAGAGGTCAGACCACAAGTATACATATTGCACACGAGAGCGCATGCATGGAACGCCTGGGGGAAGTTTTTCAGCGTCGGGGCGGGTCATAAGTGCTAATCTCGCTCTGAAACTGCTCAGAAGGAAAGTGATTGCCATTTATGCAGCGGATACGACAGGAATTGCCGGAGACTCATCGGACGATGCACGTGGTCAACCACATACGTGCCTTGATCGAGAACGGCACCTTGCAGCCGGGAGATAAGATCCCGCCCGAGCGCGAGTTAGCCAACTCTCTGAAGATCAGCCGAGCGAGCTTGCGATCGGGCATCGGCTACCTGGCGGCGATGGGTGTCATAAAAGTCCGGCATGGGGTGGGTACCTTTGTCGCGGATGGTCCACCAGAGTTCGGCAAGGCGTCTCTCGGAATCATCGGCGCCCTGCATGGTTTTCAGTCGTGGCAGATGTTTGAGGCCCGCATCATTCTCGAAAGCAGCCTGGCGAGTCTTGCTGCGGAACGCGGCAGGGAGGAGCACTACGCTTTGATGGCCGAAGAGGTCGCGGAAATGTTCGGCGCATTGTCCAGCCCAACGGACTACCTCATTCATGATGTGCTTTTTCACCGGATCATCGCGCAGGCCTCAGGCAATCCAATTCTTGCGGCGATCATGGAGACGGTGACGTCGTCGATGTATGACAAGCGCCGCAAGACGGTCGAACGTGCCACCGATCTGAGGGAATCAGCGGAGATGCATCGCGAAATCTATCGAGCGATTCGCGCTCGAAAGCCGCAGGATGCGCGGAGGCTGATGGAGCAGCATCTGCGCATGGCGCAGGCCGCGCAGGGAATGGAACGCCCTTCCGACAGGAAGTCTGCTGCGGCCTCGAGAATCAGAGAGACCCGGCTGAAGTCTGCCGCTCTCTGAGAAGGGGCGAGCCCGCGCCGAGAGATTCTGTGAGTTCCTTTGATGGCGAAAATGGTTCGCGTCAGGTGCCGGGCTGCGTGTAAGGGACCTGTTCGATCAGTCGACGCTCCTGCCCGCGAGGGTCATCGACCAGTCGCGAGGGAATGTCAAAACTCATTGTCGGCCTGTGCCGCAGGTTGTACGGAGCCCATATCGGCAGCCCAGCGTGATTCGGATTGCCGTTCCGCGCAAAGGCGAGCCAGGTCTCGCTCATCAGCTTGGCCAGGCCACCTGCTTCGGCTCCGTCGCCAGTCATGCCGTCTGCCACTGATACGTTAACCAGGACCAGCGGAATGTCCAGCGTATGCGGCGCTCCCCATTTTCCTTCGTTGATGGGGGTGCGCCAGTCGAGTTCATAAACCCATGTGTGGGCTGCTGCAGCTTTTTGTTCTGCGCGCCGTTCTGCCTCGATCAATTGGCCGCGCCAGGATCGAGAGGCCGTAGTCGCGGCAAAGAAGATGTCCGACGGCGAATAGGTGGGATACATACCGCGATATTCTCGAATCACTTCGTCAAGATTCAAGTGGCCAAGGAACTGCGCGTGCTGAGCCAGTTTGGCGGGCAAGGTCTCCCAAGTTAGCAGAAATGTAGTGGGATCGGATCCACCAATCAGCAAACGGGTTTCATCGTGAGTGTTTCCCAGGATCATCGGTATATTCGCGGAAAGAGGCGGAGCACCCGGGTCGAAAGGATCGCGCACAATGGTGCGGCCGTCCTTGACCGGCCCGTAGTAGCCGGCGGCATGCGAAGCCTGGATCAACTGCTCCATTGGCATGTTCCGCAACTGATCAATGCGGCTCTGGGGAAGATTCAGTGCAGCCAGTACGGCGTGGCTACGGGCCGTTGCCGTTTCGGGTTTGAAGCGGTAATTTGCTGACCGCTCATCGTAATCACCCGATGAAAGAGCCCACTCGCGACGGGCATACCCATGAGTGTCGCGCATTTAGCACCACCACCAGACTGGCCAAATATGAGCACTCGCTTGCGGTCTCCGCCAAACTGCTCGATGTTGTCCCGCACCCAATGGAGAGCGAGAGCGAGGTCAAGCATTCCGGCATTGCCCGAATGTTCGAAACCGTTCCCGAGTTCGGCCAGATAGAGGAAGCCAAACAAATTGGGCCGGTGATTCAGCGTTACGACGACCACATCGCCGCGCCGGCAAAGGTTGAAGCCATCGTAGAGCGGGTTATTTGCAGAGCCGCTGCTGTATGCGCCGCCGTGAATGTATACCATGACCGGTCTGTTCCGGCCATCGCGAAGGCCGGGTGTCCAGACGTTGAGGTACAGGCAGTCTTCACTCACTGGCCCCTGTTCCGGCGGAAGGTGATAGCCGGCATTGAGCCGTCCCTGGCTGGAGAGTTGAGGGGCTCGGGGGCCAAACGTATTGGTTTCGCGAATGCCGACCCAGGGTACGGGCGGAAATGGGGCCATGAATCGGCGGGACGCGGTATCTGTCCCGTAAGGGATGCCTTAGAAGACATAAATGCCATTTTCGAAAGAGCCTCGTATTCGACCCGTTGCGATACTCAGATCCGGCGAGGCAGTCTGCGGGCCGCCGACGCGCTTCCCGAGTGCTCGGCTCACGCCAGCGCCTCCGGCAATCAGCGTGGATGTCTTCAATAGGTCTCTGCGATTCATTTCCGGATAAGTTCCAATTCTGCGAATCTTTAGGCGCTGTCGGGCGCAGTCTCGAAGGTCTGACCAAATGTCTTAAGTGCCTGTAATTTATCACTTGCGGTATCCCTTAAAGTCAATGGCGGCTGGCCGGGATTTCCCTATTGACAGGGCATATATCTTTACTGGACACTGTTTGCGCTCCATATAGTGGTCAGACCACAACAACAAATTCCCCGCCAGAACACGAGTAAGTGCCTGGCAATTTTGAAGCAGAATTCCTAGGAGGCAGTTCGACATGAGCGGCGCGCCCTTTTTTTTCAATCGTGAAAAAGTATTCCGCGTTATCCTGAGGAAACTGAGCATTGCGTCGCGGATGGGATGCCTGGCAGGCATAGTCCTGCTGGTCCTTGTCATCCCCGCAATGGCTCAACTTACAGGGAGAGGTGGGATTACCGGAACTGTTACGGATTCGAGCGGTGCAGTGATTCCAGGCGCCACCGTCACCGCAACCAACAATGCTACAAAGATCACCACAACCACCACAACGACCGGTGCTGGCTCCTACGACTTCGTCAATCTCGATGCAGGTATTTATTCCGTAACCACAACTGCAAAAGGTTTCGAGAGACTGCTGCAGGAAAACATCCATGTGAATGCGACTGAGTCGCAGGCATATAACCCCGTGATGACGGTTGGTCGCCCAGAAACCGAGATCACCGTAACCGGCGAACCTCCGCAGCTTGAAACCAGCAACGCGACACTCGGCCTCACGATGGAGAACGAGACATACTCGGCCCTGCCAATCGAGATGGGCGCCTATGGCAGTGCCGATCAGAGGCGTGCGACAGACTTTGTGTATCTTATGCCCGGCGTGCAAGGCAACGTAACCAACGGCAATGCTACAACCAATACCGGCGTTGTGAATGGGTCCGGCAGCCGCGGTGCGGTTTCAGACGTGTACGTTGACGGCGTTCCGTTTGTGCGCGCCGGTGGCAACGGTGACCCGCGCTATGTGTGGACTGCTATTTCGGTTGATGCGGTAGACCAGTTCCAGGTCCAGACGACCGGCTACTCGGCGGTCTATGAAGGCCAAGGGGTGATGAACTACACCATCAAGCAGGGTGGCGCCAATCTGCACGGTTCTGTGTATGAGTTCTTCAGAAATACTGCTCTTGACAGTTGGGGGTGGTTTGGAAAGATTCCCAATCCGGCGACGGGAGTGCCGGTCAAACCCATCGAACACAGCAACGAGTACGGCGTCAACCTTGGTGGTCCGCTGATCCCGTTTGGCGGGTGGAAGCAAAAGCTCTTCTTTTATGGCAACTACAACGGATTTCGCTACACCAGCGCCACCCCAACGCCGATGACCTTTCCCACGGCGGCACAGCAGCAGGGCGACTTCAGCGCTACCGGGATCAAGATCTACGACCCATTGTCGCAAGCCACCTGTACCGCACATAGCAGCAATGGCCCTTGCAGGTACCAGTACGGGTATGGACCCGGCGCTGGTACAGGTGCCGCCGGCAATCCGGTAGCGACAGGAGCTCCGGTCAACGTGATCCCATCCAGTGAATTCTCCGCGGTTGCAGTGAACATGCAGAGCTTCCTCCCGGCTCTATCGAGCCAGAGTCTGCAAAACAACTACGTTGCCCCCAATGCAACTGGACTCGTCAATTGGTCCACCACCGACCGCGTCGACTACAACATCAATTCAAGTGACTCGCTCACGCTTGAGGCCGCAATTGGCAGACAGGCGAGTTCTGTTCCGGTGGGCCAGACCACCGCAGGCCGCAATGTTGGTCCGGTTCCTTATAACTACGGGCAAGCCTATGCCCCGAAGACGGCGGTCGGACTCATTCAGGAGACGCATATCTTCTCGCCCCATCTTCTTAATCAGATCAAGTGGGGTTACGCCCGGTACAACGGGCCTACGTTCAATCCGAACCAGCAAGCAGCCTATGCCGCAACAACGATGGGCATGTCGGGACTGCCGGAAGGACAAGGGCAGCAGACGTTTCCCATCGTGACATTTGCCGGATCGGATGCGCCGACCAATTGGGGTGGCACGACTGCGAACGTGACCCTGGCGGAGAACTATACAGTGCTTGATAACCTGCAATGGACCGTTGGCAAGCATTCCATTACGTTTGGCGGCCAAGTGGCATGGCTCCAGTACAACGTGATCAACGCCACGGGCGGATCAACCCCGATTACTCTCGCCACTGCGGTTACTGAGACCGCGGGAATCAATCCTTCCAGCAATTCGTCTCCGAAGTATGTTGCTACGCCAAGCACAGGGGTGGCTTACGCGAGTTTTCTCGTCGGCGAAATCGACAAGGGAAGTTTCACGCAGTATCTGCAAAACGAATTTGGCGCACGCTTCCGCGCCATCTCGCCCTATATCCAGGACAACTGGAAGGTGACACCGAAGCTGACCCTGGATCTTGGACTCCGGTGGGACTACTTCCCGTCTATCACGGAAGTGCATAACGCCGAGAGTTTCTTCAGCCCCACACTTGCGAATCCGATTACGGGAGTGAACGGAGCTCTGCAGTTCACCGGTCATGGAGCGGGCACATGCAACTGCTCAACGCCGGTGAACAACTACTTCAAGAATTTCGGACCCCGCATCGGTGTGGCATTCCAAATCGATCCAAAAACAGTCATCCGCAGCAGTTATGGAGTGATGTTTACGCACGGCAACGCGGTAGGCGGACTTGCCACAAGCCTCGGAACTCTGGGCTTCTCGGCTGCGCCTTCGTTCTCGGCAAACGGCTCTTTGTTGAGCACGATGCCGCTCACGGGTACCAACGGAGCGATTCCAGCGTTCCAGCCTGCGGCAGGCGTCGCCTCGGGACCTGCCTACGGCACCGGCTATACCACGACTTCCGGTTATACGGGCACACCGTCATCCGTGGGATATGTCGACCCGTACGTAGGGGGTCGCGCACCCGAGTACATAAACTGGAGCCTTGGCCTCCAACGACAGCTGACCAATGCGATGACCGTGTCTGTAAGCTATGTGGGATCAGCGGGCCACTTCCTGCAGACCGACGGCGGAAATCCTCGGGGATATTGGGCTGATCAACTTGATCCAAAATACCTGTACCTGGGATCGACGCTGGCTTCCACTGGCGCTGCTATTGCCACAGCCTGCGCAGCCAACGGGCTAAGCTGTCCGACGAACTTTAACACGAGCCAGCCACTGAGCCAGGCCTTGAAGCCATTCCCATCCCAGACGGTCAGTGATTCCTTCGCATACACAGGCAACGCCAACTATAACGGGCTACAGGTGGTCCTGAACATGCGAGCCTGGCACGGATTTACGCTGAGCACGAACTATACATTTTCACGGGCCCTTGATGACGGAGGGACCTTCCGAACCGGCTATCCTATCCCGCCGGGCACCCTCGCCAATGAGCCCAACGCTTCGTTTCCGGCAGACAGAATCGAATGGGGCGTTTCCACCTCCAATCAGCCGCAGCACTTCGTCTTAACGGGCGTTTGGAATTTGCCTTTCGGCAAGACGGTTCTCGATGGAAGCTCACTGGAGCGGGCGATCCTTGGAGGCTTCATGTTCTCCAGTATCTACCAGGTATACTCAGGCTCACCGTTAGCGCTTACTGCGACAGCCTGCCAGACGAATCCAGCGCAGATCACGTGCGAACCCACGCTCAATCCCAATTACACAAGCAAGGCCGCGCGCCAAAACGGCAAATGGGGACACGGAGTGAACTGGTCCAATTACAACCAGCCGTCGAATCCCGGCTCATACTTCATCGTCCCCAGCGTCGGCAGCACCACGACTTCACCATCCGGGCCATTTGTAGCGCCGGCGCCTCCATCCGGACAGACGACCCTGCTGAATACCGCGATTGCGCCCGCCTACACCTTTGGAAACTCGCCGCGTACCGCGCCGTACAACCTCTACGGCCCCGGCAACTACCAACTCGATATCGCCCTGGTCCGCAGTTTCCCGCTGCACCTCGGGGAATCGACAAGGTTGAATTTCCGTGCCGAGTGGTACAACATCACGAACCACACGCTGTTCGCCGTTGCCAGCACCCAGGTTGGCAACGCAAGCTTCGGACAAGTCACCCAGAGTCCGATCTTCAACCGCAAGGCTGCACAGTTCGCAGCGCGGATCGAGTTCTAGAAACGCGATCTGAGAGACGAAGCTCCTCGGGAAGGGGCTTCGTCCTGTTGTCGGAATGCCACATCGCCGGGATTGGCGTCTCGAGTTCTGGAGTGGGATCGGATTGCGGACGCTTGCCTTGATTCTGCTCGCCGGAGCCGTCCCGGCCTTTGCTTCCACAGTTGGAACGAGTCTGCCTGCGGAGTCCATCACGCGCGACCGCATTTCGCGCCTTCCGCAAGCTGAGCGCGCCAGTTGGATCAATTATCTGCAACACTCCGAGAGACAGCGCCGGGCAGACAAAGACGCGTTTTACGCGGAGCTAAAGCGCGCGGGAATCAAGACGCCGATCGAGCCGCCCCACGACAATTCGGCCCGCAGCGTTCCACTCAATCGCGACTCTTCCTGGTACGCGAGTCCCGAGGCACGCCACATCGCGGATATTATTCTCTCGTATCAGACACCGGCGGGAGGATGGAGCAAAAATCTTGACATGAGCCGCAATCCTCGTCTTCCCGGTGAAAGCTTCGCTCCCGATAACCTATCAAAGTTTCTTTCTCCCGGCGATTTCGATGAACCTCTTGATCGCAGCTGGAATTACGTGGGCACAATCGACAACGACGCCACTACGACTCAAATCATTTTCCTGGCGAAAGTCATTTCGTCAGCGAGCGCAGAGAACGGAAAGTCATATCGAACCGGCTTTGAGCGCGGACTGGGGTACCTATTCGCCGCACAGTTTCCCAATGGGGGTTGGCCGCAGGTTTGGCCACTTGAAGGTGGCTATCACGACGCCATTACATATAACGACGACGCAATGATCCATGTTGCGGAGCTGATGCGAAGCGTTGCCGACGGCAAGGGAGACTTTTCCTTCGTTGCGCCAGATATGCGTAATCGCGCTGCAGCAAGTTTCGCGCACGCAATCTCATGCATCCTGGCAACGCAAATCGTCAGCAATGGCATTCTTACCGTGTGGCCACAACAAGATGATCCGCTTACACTAAAGCCGGTTTCTGGACGTAATTTTGAACCTCCGGCAGAGTGCAGCAGCGAGAGCGCGGAGGTGCTGGTGCTGCTCATGAATGATCTGCAAAATCCCACTGCCGCTGAGGGTCACTCAATTCGATCTGCTGGGGCCTGGTTCAAGCGAACTGCGATCTACGGCCAAAGCTGGCATCGCGCCTCGGAAGGGCTGGTCCCTACTCCCGGTGCGGGACCCATCTGGTCCCGCTTCTATCAGACGGACACAGAATTGCCGGTCTTTGGAGACCGCGACAAGTCGATTCATGACCAAGTGAATGAACTCTCGAAGGAGCGCCAAAACGGGTATCGATGGTATGGTTCAGATCCGCAATCTGCACTCGCACGTTTCGAAAAATGGAGCCAGGAGCATCCCGAATCAAGATGAAGAGATATTGCCGCCTTTTCGTGATTACGCTTCTAACCGCTGCGGGCGCAAGTCCGATGTCAAATGTGCATGCTGCAGAGTTGTCTATGTCCGAACATGCTGCCAATGCGGCAATTGATCGCTGGCCGGATGGCCGTTTTGTGCCCGCTGGCCAAAAATGGGCGTGGAATTACGAACTGGGCACGTTGCTGGAAGGCATGGATTCTGTTTGGTTGAATACCGCAGATCCGCGGTATTTCAACTACGTCAAGAGCTCAGTTGATCAGTTTGTTGACTCTGACGGATCCATAGCCACGTGGAAGGTTGAGGAGTATCAGCTGGACAATATTCTGCTTGGGCGCCAGCTTCTCTTGCTCTACGGTGTTACCCAGGAACCGCGCTACGCCAAGGCTGCCGAGTTGCTCTACCAACAGCTCATGCATCAGCCGCGCACTCCCTCTGGTGGCTTCTGGCACAAGCAACGATATCCCAATCAAATGTGGCTCGACGGGCTGTACATGGCCGAGCCCTTCTATGCCGAATATGCCACGACGTTTCATCATCCAGAGGCCTTCAGCGACATCACTCACCAGTTCGTGCTGATCGATAAGCATGCTCGCGATCCGAAGACCGGCCTGCTTTATCACGGGTGGGACGAATCGAGGCAGGAGCGCTGGGCAGACAAGCAGACCGGCTTGTCTTCGCAGTTCTGGGCGCGCGCCATGGGATGGTACATGATGGCGCTCGTCGATACACTGTCGTACTATCCCGCCGACGACCCAGGCCAAAAGGAACTGACAGCTCAACTTGAACGCGATGCTGCGGCTGTGGCACGTTACCAGGACGCCGCAACCGGCTTGTGGTACCAGGTGCTCGATAAGAGCAATGCGAAAGGAAACTACTTCGAGTCGTCAGCCTCCTGCATGTTTGTTTACGCGCTTGCAAAAGGTGTACGCCGTGGCTATCTCCCTCTGAGCTATCTTGCGAATGCGGAGCGCGGCTATCGCGGAATTCTCAGTCATTTCATTCAAACCGGACCAGGAAATGACGTATCTCTCACCGAAACGGTGAAAGGAGCCGGCCTAGGTGGCGATCCTTACCGGGACGGGAGCTACGCCTACTACATTGGCGAAAAGGTCGGCACCAACGACCCCAAGGGTGTGGGCGCGTTGCTGATGGCCAGCACAGAAATGGAGAACTCTGAGAACGTGAAGCTGGGACATCGCGACACGGTTCTGCTGGATGCATGGTTCAACAGCCAGAAGAGGCCCGACGCTTTCGGGCAACAGGTCTACTTCCACTACAAATGGAACGACCAGAGCAACAGCGGGTACTCCCTACTGGGGCATATCTTCAGAAAATTCGGCGCTCAGACTGCGACGCTCTATTCAGCGCCAACGCTAGCGGCGCTACGGCAGGCACAGGTTTACATCATCGTCTCTCCTGACATTACCGCGAAGAATCCGAATCCGCATTACGTCCAATCTGAGGATGCAACACAAATTGCCGATTGGGTGAAAGCTGGCGGAGTGTTGCTGATCATGGAGAATGATCCGGAAAATGCCGACTTGACCCACCTCAATCTCCTGGCTGAGCGATTTGGAATGCATTTCAACGATATCGTGCGCAATCGGGTGGAAGGACGCAACTTCGAGCAGGGAAAAATTCTCGTTAACGCGGGAGGCCCGGTCTTTCATGAGTCGCACACGCTTTATATGAAGGAAATTTGTACCATCTCAGCGAAGGCGCCAGCTGCGTCCGTGCTCACCGACCGCGGAGACATCCTGATGGCCACAGCAAAATTTGGAAAGGGTACCGTGTTCGCCATGGTCGACCCCTGGCTTTACAACGAGTACACCGACGGCCGCAAACTACCCGCCGAGTATGACAACTATGCGGGCGGAGAAGAGCTGGTTCGCTGGATTTTGAGGCAGGTGCCTGTGAAGCCGCAGTGACAAGCAGCCCATATCTCAGCGAGCGATATGAATATAGGGACTTGCCGGCGCTAAAGTGTTTTTGAATTCATGATCAACGCAACCGCGCTGCGGAGCCGTGCTTTGACTCCCTCCCGAGCCGGTCGAATGCTTGGAGCCCGGACCAATGGAAAGCGGCTCATCTCGGCTTCGATCAAGGCACCCGCCAAATTCCAGGCGTTGGTGATATCACCCACAACAACGATTTCACCTGGAGCCAATGCCAGCGCAATCATGTGCAATCCACGGCCCAGCCCTTTGCACATCATGGTCAGTGCCTGTTTTGCTGCGGAATCATTCTCTTTGGCCAATTGGATCAGGGCATCGAATGAAGGAACGGGCTTATTTGAGATTTCGGCATAGTAGCGCATGCCGGCTCGATTTGAGGCAATTGTTTCCCAGCAGCCGATGCCGCCGCATCCGCAGCGGACGCCATTCGGATCAAGCTGAACATGACCAAACTCGCCTGCTACACCGGCTTCGCCACGCAGGAGATGACCATTTGCGAAGATTCCGGTGCCAATTCCCTCAGAAACATTCACGACGACCAGGTCATGCATCCTGTCGCTGTATCCGAACCACACTTCAGACAAGGCGCACGCGTTGGCAACATTGTCCACAACAACAGTGAGGCCGGTGGCACGTTCGACGCGCGCCTTCAGCTGCCCGATCGGCCAGTCCACGTTTGGCGCAAAGATCGATTTCTCAAAGTGTGGATCAAAGCGCCCCGGGAGATTGATGCCGATGCCCTCGAAGGTACGGTTCGGATGAGATCGAAGCATCTTCTTAACGGAACTCAGAATCGCGCCGATGGCGTTGCGTGGATCGGGTGGGAGCTCCACGGAGTCGAGGGATATGATCTTGCCCCCGAGATCAGTAACGGCCAACAGGATGTGGGCGGGATGTATGTCGAGTGCAAGAACTCCGCGCTGGCCGTTGACGTTGAGAAACGTTGGTTTTCTTCCGCGCGGAATCTCACCCGTCGACCCCTCGATTACCCAGCGATCTGCGAGCAACCCCTCAACGATGAGGGAGACCGTGCTTCTTTGAAGGCCAGAGGTGCGCGCCAGTTCCGCTCGAGAGATTGGCTGCTTGGCGCGAATCTGGTTGAAGATGAGATTCCGGTTGATTTGTCGGGCGATTCGATTCGAGGCACTCTGATTCCCATTTAGGATGAAACGCGAGGTTGGCATCCTGGTTTTTCATTCTCCATTTCAAGCAAAAAATGCAAAGCCGGCGCGAGAGCAAAAAACCATTCCTGTTTCCACATTGGATCCCGAGGCTCCGGGCTAAATACTTGGTTCCCATCCCTTTTCATATTGTCGGCCCCACATCTTCATTGCATTCGGGTCGTTTTGTGGCTTCCCGGAGGTTGAGTCCAGTTGCAACTCGCGCCCGAGTTCCCAAGCGACGTTAGATAGCTGAAGCATGGTTACCGCGACATTCCCAATGGAGACCGGGGCATTCAGTCTTTCACCTTTGCGAACTCCAGCGATGAAGTTGGCGAAATGAGCATCTGTCATGGAATCGCGCCCGGTCAGATCAGTCGACGAGGTTACGCTGCCTGCCTTGAATTCGCTCGTCTTGTTTCCTTTCAAGTCGTAGATCTCATAGCCGTCGCGATCGACAAGCACCGAGCCGTTCGTCCCAACGATTATTGATCCGCGATCACGCCCGTAGTATTTCATTCCGTCGCAGCACTTGCACTCCCACGAGATCATCTTGTCCGCGTAGTTGAAGTTGGTGACCAGCGTGTCATAGAACTGCCAATCATCCTTGTAATGATATCTCCCTCCCGAGGATGAAATGGAGCGAGGATAGTCAACGTCCAAAGCCCAGCGGCAGACATCTATCTCATGCGTGCCATTGTTAAGTGTCTCGCCAGTGCCCCAGGTCTTGAACCAGTGCCAGTTGTATGGCTGCACGTTGTCTTTGTAAGCTAAGCGCGGCGCTGGCCCTTGCCACAAATCCCAGTTGAGTTGCGCCGGTACGGGTACTTCCTTCCCGACACCGATCGATTTGCGAATATTGCTGTACCAGGCTTTGGCGTAATAGGTTCTGCCGATCAGACCATTGTGAATCTTTTCGACAATCTCGATGGTGTGAGCAGAGGACCGCTGCTGTGTTCCCATCTGCACAGGCTTTCCATATTTCTGCTGCGCCCTTACGAGCAGCGCTCCTTCGGCGGGGTTGTGGCTGCAAGGCTTTTCGACATAGACGCTTTTGCCCGCCTGTATCCCGAGGATCGCCATGGGAGCATGCCAGTGATCCGGGGTCGCGATGGTAATGGCGTCAACGTCCTTCCTTTGAAGAATGTGCCGGAAGTCTTGATCCATGTCCGGAGCGTATCCCAATTCGCGCTCAGTATCACTGGCAAACTTCTTCATCGTGTTGGTGTCTACGTCGCAAACATACGCGACGCGAGCCGTATCCTTATTGGCTTTCAAGGCGGAAAGATGAGCATAGGCACGTGAATGCAGGCCGATGACCGCAAAGTTCAACCTGTCGTTAGACCCTAAAATCTGCCCGTAACTCCTGGCGGTCGAATTCATCGCCAGGCCTACGCCGCCCATGGCGAGCGTGTCGAGAAATTCTCGTCGAGTGGACATCTACTTCTCCTTTTCCGAGGTGCAGTCATTGGAGTGGGCGAGATCAAATCGATATTCGATCCTAGAGGCGCTCTCTTCGGCTGCAGCTCGTACGGCCGATAGCCGTTTCCCGATTACCGGCCGTCTAATTGCAAAGTGCGAAATCGGCGTTCTAGAAGCTGATTTTGACTGATCCTTGCAGAGTTCGTCCTCCTCCAACACCGTTCACACTGCCTTGGCCGCTTCCCAGAGTGCTTGTGATTGTGCCAAAGCTCGCAGCCGTTACACCGGTTGAATTGGGCTGACCAAACTGCGGGGAGTTGCTCAACTGAAATGCGTCGAATCGAAGCTCAAGCCCGCTTTCCCGGTAGATGGTGAAACGCTTGAAGACCGAGAAGTTGTCCTGAAGGTAACCGGGGCCGCGGAACTGATTTCGTCCAGTATTTCCGAGACCGACGGTCGTACATGGATTCGCCGTGCACCCGCTTGGTTGCGAAAAGACGGTCGGGTCAAACCATGGCGTGTTGGCGCCGATCTTGCCAGTCTTTCTGAAAGGACGTGTCAGTGTGGCAGTCTGCGTCGTGCCCGGCGTATTGAGCGAGCCTCCATTGGCAGTGACCGTGAAAGGTAGACCAGAGACGATGGAAATGATCCCGGATACTTTCCAACCTCCCACGATCGCATCCGCAATATTTGAGTTGGCAAGCTGATGTCCACGGCCGAAAGGTAGCCCGTAGGTGAAGCTCTGCTCGAAGTTCAGCAGGCGATCGTAGTCCAACGGGGCGTAGTTCCTCCGCCAGTTGATGAAGAATTGAAGTCCTCCGTCGTCGTCGTTGATATATCCCAGGGCTTTTCCCCAGGTAAACGCTGAATTGAAGGCCAGGTCACGCGAGAAGCGCTTTGTCAGTTGCGTTTGCAATGACTGGTAGTTGGACGAGAAGCCCAAGAAGTACTGATTTGTCGCTGCAGTACGGCCAAAAGTCAGATTTCCGTTCGCGTCGTGATTTTGAGGATCCGACGCGGCACCTCCGCCGTAGTAGCTGGGCAGATTAATATTCTGGCTCCCGGAAATGTCCGTACCATGATTCGCCACGTACGCGATCTGAAACGAAAGGTCATAGGGCAGAGCCTGCTGCAGAACCACATTCCAGGAATCAGCGTACGGGTTCTTATAGTTGAGGGGAATGTAGGTGTAGACCTGTGCGATGAGTTGTTTCGCCAGCAATGTTGAGCCGGATACCGGCAGAACGATGATCCCGTTGGAAGGAATAGCCACTGGCACCGGTGCAGGGAAGCCTGCCTGGAAAGTGGCCACAGTTACTCCGTCCCCGAGGACCGCGGGAGTAAAGCCGGAAGCGCCGACAGGCTGATAGCTATTATTGGCGCGTACCGGGTAGTTATACGCGTAGGTATTGTCGGGGAATGGCGTATAGCTGATGCCGAATCCGGCGCGGACTACGGTATTGGGGCTGACACGATAGGCAATTCCGGTCCGGGGAGCGAAATACCTGTACCGCGTTTGCATGCCCAGATTTGACGGGTTGCTGCCGATCCCGGCAAGTACGAGAGTGTTATTGGTCGGGATGTAGTTGGAGAAGCCGCCTGCGACCACCGGTGTTGCCGGGGGATAGAAATCCCAACGGACGCCCAAATCCACGGTCAGCTTCGAAGTGGCTTGCCACTTATCACTCGCAAACCCAAAGACCCACCACTGCCGATAGCGGGGAAAGAAGGTATTGAGGTCGCGGCCAGTCTGGCTCGGTTGGTCAAGCAGGAAGCTCGCGATGTAGTTGGCGACGGTTGTTCCCGGCGAGCTGGCGTCAGAAGTCTGAACATCGGCGAACGTAAATGCACCTCGCGGGCTGAAGGTCTGATCCTGCAGAAGGTCGTCGCGAACACGGCGAACGTCCGCACCCCATTTGAAGGTGTGGTTGCCAGCTATCTTGGTCCAGTTGTTGACGAAGTCGATATTGGATTCGGCTCGAATCCACGGCACCGATGCGGAGTAGCCCATCATCGGAGTCGAGAAGGGGCCGCTTGCCCAAAGAATGCCAGCCTGTCCGCTCGTGAACGGCTGCCCGTCAATGTTCACGCCCGGAATTCCGATCGCGCTTGCATCGTTGGATCCATAGTCGTTGGGTTGTGCGCTGTTACCCAGGTGGGCAACCCCGACCCGCGCTTCGGTGAGGAACGTCGAAGAAAAGACGTGATTGTAATTGATGCCGGTGCTGAAGGCCTTCTGATTGCCTGTACCCTGGAAGCCGCCACCTGCCGGACCTCCAAGAAAGCTTCCAAAAGCAGCTTCCTGGAAGGTGATGACGCGCTGCCAGCTATAGCGGCCACTGATATGATCCTTTTCCGTCAGCTTGAAATCTGCCTTGATGTCAAAACTGTCTGTGGTCTTGGTGAACGGTAGATTAGTTGTGTAGTTGTTCGCCGGATTGTTCAAAGGCTTGGTCGTCAGAATTCCGTATTTCGCGGCAGCGGTATTCATCTGCTGCAGAATCGCCAACGAAACCGGATTCACCATGCTGAATGGAATTTGATTGTTCGGGAAAGGCGTACGCGGAGTTCCTCCCTGGGCCACCGTGCGCCCATCGCCGGAATTCGGGTTGTAGACTTGTCCTTTCGTCCCAGTTTCTGCGGCGCTCAAGTCGACGCATCCTGTCGGATCTGTACATCCCGGGAGTCCCATGACCGGCGTGAAGTAACGTGAATCCGGGATGGTAAAGGTGCTTCCGATGGACTCGTGATCGGATGTGCGCAGATAATCGCCAAAGATAAACAGCCGGTCTTTGAGGATCGGGCCGCCGACGTCGCCACCGAAGTAGTTGTAGGAGAGATGACCAAGTGGGCCTCCGAAGTAGGAGCGAGCATTCACGGCGTTGTTCTGGATGTACTCAAAAGCCGACCCGTGAAATTGATTGGTGCCCGACTTGAGCATGACATTTGTGACCGCGCCAGTCGCACGGCCGAGTTCCGCCTCGAAATTGTTTGTCGAGATGTCCACAGACTCGATGGCCTCAGCAGGAGGAATGATGATTTGGAGAAGCCCAGTTCGTTCATCGTCATCAATGCCTTCGATCTGGTAGAGATTTCCTTCCCGTGGAAGACCGTTGGCCTCGGTCTGCAGGGAACTTGCCGCGTTAAAGAATTGGGAGTGCTGAAAGACAGCGGGCGCGGCGCCTGGAACCAGGTTCAAAAGTGACTGGAAGTTGCGATTCGTGCCTAGAGGCATCTCCATCACGGCCTGTGATTCAATTTTGGTGCTGATGTCGGCACGATCCGTTTGAAGCTCTGGCGGTGCGGTCGTAACCATGACGGTTTCAGACACACTACCCGGTGTGAGCGATAGATCAACACGCGTTGACGAGTTGCTGGGCAGGTCGATGTTTTGCTGCGTGACTCGTTTGAATCCCCTGGCCTCAGCGCTAACAGCGTAGGTCCCTGGCTGTAGGTCGGGGAAAGAGTAGTTGCCGCTTTCGTTGGTAACTGACTCGTGAACAGCGCCGGTCTCGGTCAAAGTTGCCAACACCTTTGCCCCAGCGACGGTTGCGCCAGAGGTATCGGTGACGGTTCCCAGCAGGGTTCCGTTGACCGCCTGGCCCATCAACGAATTTGAAAAGCAGAGAGCGATTAGCGCGAGAAGGATTCCAGGGAAGGAACCCAGTCTCTTAAGTGATTCCATTTAGGACCTCCAAAAGTCGATCTGAAATTCACAGCCGAAACGGCTATATTGTTCGAATTCCGAACAAGCTATCTGTGGTTGATCGACGCTGTCAAGAAGAATCCAATTCGGTAAGCTTTATCGATTTAGTAATCAACGGCTTGCCCGTGGTTGGGCAACGGCCGACTCGATGGCGATGGTGGTCCTGCCTCTGCCGCGCTCATGTCCGATCTCCCGCTAAGCACGCCTCATGCACTGATCCGAATGAGTTTCGTGACCCGGCCGGTCTGATTCCAGTCGGAAACATAGATGTTAGCTTGCTGATCGATATGGCATCCGTGGGCGGCGCTGAATGAGGTGGGTGCGATTTCGTTCGGTTGAAGCTGATAGTTGGCCCATTGAGCCTTGTGGGGGTTGTCTCCGAGAAACGCAACCGGCGTGTTGTCCCTGTCGAGGATCGTAACGCGGCCTTCCAATTCCGAGACGACCGCGAAATCTCCGTGAAAGCTGACCTGACAGGGGCGGCGGAGATGTTGGGTCAGGGTTCCCACAAACTTCCCGTCAAAATCCAGATGGCAAAGGCGCCGATTTTCGCGATCACACACAAGAAGAAGCGGCTGATCGTAACGAGTGTCGACTGCGAGACCATGACAACAGTTGAAGAGGCCATTCGCTGTGCCTCTGCCGCCCCATTCGCCGCTGTACTCGCCATTCTTGTCGAAATGGAAGATGCGCGAGTCACCGTATCCATTGGCGATGACAATGCTGCCATCCGGCCCTGGCACCGCAGCGGTGAGGCGCCACTCGTTGGGTGTCTTGAAACCGGCCTGCGGCGGAGCCGTAATCTTCTGCACCACCGTACCATCTGTCTTCATTTTGACGAATAGCCAATTCTCCGCCGGCGTCCCCTTTTGCACGGTTGTGTAGAGGTACTCGTCGGCGCCTTCCTGCGCATGAAAGATTGAGTGGACTTCGGGATATTCTCTGACGATATTTTCTTTGAGCGCTCCCTCGGGAGTGTAGATCAGAATTCCAGTCTCGCTTTGCGTACTCACGTACACATAGCCGGCGTTGTCAGTGGCAATGGCGCCATGCGTGCCACCGAATGTCAGGCCAGGGGGCAGGCGTCCCCAACCAGAAGCTGCTTCATACGTCCATTCACCGTTGCCGGTCTGAAGTGTGGTGCCCGGTGCACTCTCACTATGCTCGACAACCTCTGCCGCTGCGCGTGAAACGGCCAGGGTGGCTACGGCAGCGACTCCCGTGAAAGCACAGAATCTTCGCCGGTCGAAGGTTCGGCCGACTGCGGGCTGAATTGGGGCTAGGTTCATGGCGTACTCCTCGCAATGGGTTGCTCCGGTTGCAGATTTGCGACGGGCCGGGCTGGCGTGTTGTAGAGGTAAAGGTGTCGCAAGTTCTTCATCGAACTCAATGGCCGCACGGAATCTTCCGTGACCTGTGTTCCACTCAAATTGAGATAGGTCAGCTGCGAAAGTGACGCGAGCTTTGCCAGACCATCGCCGGTGATGCGCGTCTCTTCAAGATGAAGCGCGCGCAGATGAGTGAACTGCTTCAACGTGTCGAAGCTTGCGTTCGTAACCGCCGTGCGTCCCAGTTCCGCCTCGACGATATAGGGCGCGAATTTCTGAAACTGTGCCAGTTGTGCGTTCCCAAAGCCACCAGACGCGTCGACGGTGAACAGAATCAATCCGTCCTCGGGCTTGCTGGACACCGGAATCAGCTTCGCGCCTTGCGTCTGTTGCATCTGTCGAATCTCCGGCATCAACGCGCTGTAGTCTCCGACCGGTTGTAACGGCAGTTCTTGCCGTTCATCGCCGGTCGAAATTCCAGCCAGCACGGTGGCTGTGGGTGAAGCGCCTTGCTGAATCCATGCTTTTATCAATGCGATATCTTCGGCGCGGAGGGGCGGCCTGCCCTCGGCCGGCATGAACTGCTTGTGATCGGAAGGAAGCGTCACGCGGCGCAGCAGCGGACTCCTGTCCGGATCGCCCGCAATGATCACGGACCCATCCTTGCCGCCCTTCATTACGAAGTCAAACGAGTCCAACCGAAGCCCTCCCTTGCTTTTTGCCGCGCCGTGGCAGGTAGCACAGTTCGAGTCGAAGATTGGGTTGATGTGCATAGCGTAGAACGAAGACGGCGGCGTCTTTGTGTTCAACAAGGTGAGGCGCTTGAGCCTGGCCGGCATGTATGCGGTCAGATAATTGCTGCCGTGCGTGATTGAACCGCCTTGGTCGGCAGTCCAGAACAGCAGCGGAATCATGCACGCCAGCAACGCCGGATAGAAGATTGGGACACTCCGCTCGATCCACCAGGGACGCGCGAGGCTACAGAGGAGCAAGCCAATTGTCAGCGCGATAGCGCCGGCCATGTGACGCGTTACCAGTGTGCCTGTATTGCCGCTGCCGTAGGCAAGCAGCATCCCCAGGGTCAACGCGAGGACGGAGCTGGCAAATGCAAGGCCGAGCACGAATCCCGCAGCTTCGCGAAGTGGCGGCCGAAATGTTCCCGCAATCTCAAGCAGTGGCACCAGCAACAGGAAGGCGATAGGCAGATGCACCGCTAGCGGATGAAAGCGGCCAAGGAACTGCTGCCAGTCGGCATGCGGGTTGCCGTCGAGCTTGATGAGCCATGGCAGAAAAGCGAGACCCACACTGAACGCAAGCGAAGCCATCCACGCGATGCGCGTTGTCTTGCTGTTCGGCAAAAACTTGCCTGAGATTGCAGCGAGCCCGGGATGAATCTTCACGCAAGCAAACCCTTTACCACGGTGGCCGGCACCGGTCCCGTTAGCTTCTGATCCAAGCCCTGGAAATTGTAAGTCAGCTTGTTGTGGTCGATGCCGAGACAATGCAGAATTGTCGCATTGAAGTCACGCACCGTGACCGGATCCTTCACCACGTTGTAACTGTAATCGTCGGTTTCGCCATAGGTGATGCCGGTGCGCACACCTCCGCCCGTCATCCAGGTGGTGAAGCAGCGCGGATGATGGTCGCGGCCATAGTTTTCTTTGGAGAGACCACCCTGACTGTAAACAGTGCGGCCAAATTCGCCGGCCCAGATCACGAGTGTGTCATCCAGCAGTCCCCGCTGCTTGAGATCAGTGACGAGCGCGTAGCATCCGCGGTCTGTCTCCTGGCAGATGATGGGCAAAATGCCGGTGACGTTGTCGTGCATATCCCAGCCACGCTTGTACACCTGCGTAAAGCGGACGCCTCGTTCGGCCATGCGCCGGGCCATGAGGCAGTTGTATGCAAATGTACCCGGATCCTTGGCATCGGGACCATAAAGGTCCCATGTCGACTGAGGTTCCTTGCTCAGATCGGCAAGTTCGGGCACGGATGTTTGCATCCGGTATGCCATTTCATACTGGGCAATGCGCGCATGAGTCTCAGGATCGCCGAGTTCGTCGAATGTCTGACGATTGATCTCGTTTACCGCGTCGAGCATATTGCGGCGCACCTTTCGATCGACACCGTTGGGGTCAGTGAGATAAAGAACCGGATCGCCCGCCGAACGCAATCCAACGCCTGCATACTCAGAGGAAAGAAACCCGCTGCTCCACAGACGCGATGATACAGGCTGGTTGTTTTCCTTTGTATTCAGCTTGCTTTGCAGAACCATGAACGTGGGAAGGTTGTCGTTCATGCTGCCCAGCCCGTACGACAGCCACGATCCCAGGCATGGCTTTCCAGCATTCATATTGCCCGTATTCATCAGCATGATCGCGGGCTCGTGATTGATGGCTTCGGTGTTCGTCGATTTGATGATTGCCAGGTCATCTACTATGCGCCCCGTATAAGGCAGCAGATCACTTACCCACGTACCGGTTTCGCCATAGCGTTTAAAACTCCAGTGCGAGGGAGCGATCGGAAAGCGTGCCTGGCCGGCCGTCATGCCGGTCAATTGCTGCGCGCCTCGCACGGAGTCGGGAATGTCTTTGTCGTAGAGATCGGTGAGATGCGGCTTGTAATCGAGCAGATCGACCTGCGACGGACCACCCGACATGAATAGATAAATCGCCCGCTTTGCCTTCGGAGCAAAGTGAGGGAGCCTCAAGCGTTCTACGGATTGCGATCCGGACTGGCCATTGGACGTCGAATGCGTATCTCCGCGCAGTGTGCGATCTCCGAGCAGGCTGGCGATTGCCGCCCATCCCAAAACCTTGCCCGTGCGACCCAGAAAATGCCGGCGAGTTTGCAGCGTGGCCCACTGGCGCTTCAATTCCGAGGGGACAGGGAGATTCATGATGTCATGGTTATGCTCTGTGTCTGTACAAAGAGGATGCTGTTTCATTCCATCTTCCTCACTACTTCGTCACCGTTTCGTCCAGGTTCAACATCTCGCTCGCCAGCATGGTCCACGCAGCCAGTTCCGGTGCCGGGATCGACGCATCGCTTGGTTTTTCACCCACGCCGATCAAGGCGTGAGCCGCTTTAGGATTCGCCGTATAATGCTTTTCCATCTGATCCAGTGAACTTGTCAGCACCGCAAGCATGCGCGGAGGAGGATCGTGCGCAAGCAAAATCTCGCTCATCAGCTGAATGCGCTTCTCCGGCTTGGCTCCTCCTTCTTTAATGACACGTTCCGCCAAGCCTCGTGCCGCCTCAACCCACTGCACATCGTTCATGGTGACGAGTGCCTGCAGGGGAGTGTCCGTCCGCTGGCGGCGCGTACACACCACGTCGCGCATCGGCGCGTCGAAAGCGTCCATATCGGGCATCATCGCCATGCGCTTCCAGTAGGTATACATACTGCGACGGTACAGCGCGTCGCCTTTCTGTTGCTCGTAGACAAGCGTGTCGCTGCCGCCGATGCCCACCTGCTCCCACACGTTCGGCGGTTGATAGGGTTTTACGCTGGGACCGCCAATCTTGTTCACCAGCAAGCCGCTTGACTGCAGCGCCACATCGCGCAGCATCTCTGCATCCATTCGGAAGCGCGGACCATGTTCCAGCAGCAGATTTTTAGGATCTTTAGCCAATTGCTCGGGCGTTGCTTTGGCACTTTGACGATATGCTGCGGACATCACCATCAGCTTGTACATGTGCTTGATGTTCCATCCGCTTTCGCGGAACTCGACGGCGAGCCAGTCCAACAGCTCCGGATTGGAGGGCCGCTGGCCTACGATTCCGAAGTCTTCTGTCGTCTCCACAAGCCCAGTACCGAAGAGTTCATCCCACATCCTGTTCACGGTTACACGCGCGGTGAGAGGATTCTCGGTGCTGACTGTCCACTTCGCGAGCGCCAGGCGGTCGTGCGGCTCGCTGGCGGGCAACGGCGGCAGATAATGCGGCGTATTGGCCTCAACGCGCTCGGTGCGCGCGGAGTATACGCCGCGTGTCAGCACGTCGGCATAGGCGATGGACGGCCTTTCCCACGAGACGAGCGTCAGGTCGCCGCCTTCTGAGAGCTTGTCGAGCGTGGCATCCAGTTGAGCGATCTGTGCGGCGATGGTCTTCGCGGACTGGTCGATGTTGGTGAAGTAGAAATTGCTGACTGCGTGCAGTTCGTCGGTATTCCACGTATCGGTGGGCTTGGCGGTGACTTCGGCCACGTAGTCTTCGAAGGGAAGGCGCCGCACCTCTTCGGCCGGAAGCGCGCGGCCATAAAGGCGAATGTCCTGGTAGCGTGTTTCGCGCAGGGGATTCGCACTCGGAGAACGCCAACCGAGTTGCATCGGGGCCTCTGTGCGGATCGTGGCGTGGGCAAGTGTGTCTGCCACTGTCTTGGTTTTCACCGCGGTTCCATCAACATAAATCGTTATGCCCGAAGCTTTACCGGACCCGTCATAGGTGAAGAAGATGTGCCGCCAGTGCCCATCCACAGGAAGAGGCTGCTCCGTGGAGACCTTGATTGCCACGAGTGGCGTGGTATCTTCCGGCTCTTTCGGAGGCTCAGGCTTTTTGTCTTTAGGCTTCTCATCTTTTTTCTTGGGTTCCTTCTTTGCCTTGGGCTTGTTGGGAGCAAGATCCTTCGCTGTCAAGTCAGCAGGGGTAGGGAACTGGAAGACCTCCTTCGGGGGCTTTGCCGCAGGCTTTTTCACTTTATCGTTTGTGTGGACCTTCAGGTTTTTTGGTCCTTGATTCACAAACTCGACGCTGATGATTCCCTTTTCGGCTACCAGGTCCCAACCGCGATTGTGCTGCGTAGCATCCATCTTCGAAAGTAGCGAACCTGTTGCGTTGTCGAGGTTGTAATTAGGCGCGGACCGCAGCATGAACCAGCCGCCTGAAGAGAATGCCTGGTTCGACTCGTAATCACCCGTTTGACCCAGGATGATGTGAGAGCTGATTTCCATGCGGAAATCGGGCCATAGCCAGGTAGTTTCGCCCCACTGCGGTTTCGACTTGCCAATTGGAAAGCTGGCAGGCTGCGCGTGCGGCGCGCTGTTGTGCAACACATCGCCACCGCCTTCATCGAGGCGCAAGCGCAGCACGAAGTTCTCGGCTGATACCGGCTGCGGCAGGGCCTTGCGCGCGGCGAGCCAATGCTCGATCAACGTCCGCTGCTCGAGATGCAGGGCTCGCAGTTTCTGAGCGAAGTCTGATCTCTCAGCCCACACACGGTTGTATTCGCTTTCATTCTGCGCTTTGGGGATGCGTGCAACCGGGGCCCACACCGGCCTGTCGTCATTGAAGGGTTTCTCAGCAAGGTTGTTGAAGAAGGCACTCAGGGAATAGAAGTCCTTCTGCGTAGTTGGATCGTATTTGTGGTCGTGGCATACCGCACAACCCACCGTCAGGCCCATGAATGCAGCGCCGTAGGCCTCGGTTCGTTCGCGTGCAATGTTCACGCGCAGCTCCTCAGGAATAGTTCCTCCTTCGTTGCTGCTCACGCCAAGGCGCACATACCCGCTGGCGATCAGTGGATCAAGATTCTTCGCCGGCAGAAGGTCGCCCGCAATCTGCTCAATTGCAAATTGATCGAACGGCTTGTTGGCGTTGAATGAACGGATAAGATAGTCGCGGAAGGGCCAGATATCGCGGCTGTTGTCGTAGTGCAGTCCATAGGTGTCGGCGTATCGCGTATAGTCCAGCCAATAGCGTGCTCGCTCTTCGCCAAAACTCGGCTTCGCCAGCAGTCGATCGACAAGATGTTCATATGCCTCTGGCGATGGGTCGTTGACGAAAGAGTGTACCTCTGCAGGTGTTGGCAGCAATCCCGTCAGGTCCAGGGTCACGCGCCGAATCAGTGTCTCTTTGTCGGCTTCGGGCGAGGGGTGCAAGCCTTCCTTCTTCAGGCGCGCAAGGATGAACGCGTCGATCGGTGTCTTCACTGGCCCATCGTTGGATGCAAGCACGGGCAGCGGCGGTCGGATTGGCTTGCTGAATGCCCAGTGCGGTCGATACTCCGCGCCTTCCTTTATCCACTCCTTAAGGACGGCAACGTCCGCAGCCTTCATAGGTTTTGCTTCACCTAGAGGCGACTGCGGCATGAGGTAATGCGGGTCTTTCGACTCGATGCGCTTGATCAGTTCGCTCTTTTCCGGGTGGCCAGGCACGATTGCATCTGGATGGCCCGGGCGCTTTTTGAATGCAGATTCGCCCAGGTCCAGTCTCAGTCCCGCCTTGCGCATCTCCGGATCAGGGCCATGACAACTGAAGCAGTTGCTGGCCAGAATCGGCTGCACGTCCTGGTTGAAATCAATTTGCCGCGTGCTTTGATCACGGGTCCTGGTCTCCTGCCGGCTGTGACAACCAGACACCAGGAATGTTCCCAGAAGGCACAGAGAGATTGCCAAGGCAGTATGACCCGGTCTTGATCGAGCTATCTCTTTTGAATTGGCAGGGGCCTGACGGATCGTCGCCAATTGGTTCCACTCCTAGGATGCGCGTTCAAATCCTGATTTGCTCCTCCAAGGACCACGATGGTACCACCCGCTCATGTCCTTTGGCACCAAGAATGGAGGGTGGTGATTTCCACTTCCGACACCCTCAGCGGAATCGGGAGAAACGCTGGATTTGTCCCTTCTCGGCCGCGCCGGACACGCAGTAGCCCCCAACAGGGTTATTTTCGGATCGTTCCCCACACGACCGTGAGGCGTTGTTGGACGGATAATGTTGAGTGAAAGCTGGAGAGGAGCGTACTGAAGTGTGGGCTGGCGTCATCCCAATACTCTCAGGCTTGGGCATCCGATGCGACACTCGCGATCTCTCGCTGAAAGCGAATTATAGGTCGGAAGAGAACGAAGGTCCGAGTAGAAGTGGAGCTTCGCGTTGAAAGTCTATCTGGTTGACGGTACCTACGAGCTGTTTCGCCACTACTTTGCCGTGCCGAAGGCGCGCGATGCGCGGGGCCGCGAAGTGGGTGCGGTGCGCGGGGTACTTGCATCCTTGCTGGCCATGATGCGCGCCGGCGTCACGCACGTTGGTGTTGCCACTGACCATGTGATCGAGTCGTTTCGAAACAAGCTCTGGGCAGGCTACAAGACCAGCGAAGGGGTCGAACCTGACCTGCTTTCGCAGTTTCCCATCCTCGAAGAAGTCCTTGCCGCAGCTGGAATCGTTGTGTGGCCAATGGTGGAGTTTGAAGCGGATGACGCCCTCGCTTCGGCGGCCACTCTTGCTCTGAAGGATAGCCGCGTCGAGCAGGTTGTTGTCTGCACGCCGGATAAAGACCTTGCCCAATGTGTTCAGGGATCGCGGGTGGTGCAGTTGATCCGGCGTACAGGTATCACCATGGATGAAGCGGCCGTCATCGCCAAGTTCGGCGTCTCCCCGGCGTCTATTCCGGACTACCTCGCGCTCGTCGGCGATTCCGCCGATGGCTATCCCGGCCTTCCCGGCTGGGGTGCAAAATCCACTTCAGCCGTACTGGCCAAATTCGGCCACATCGAATCGATCCCGGCGTCTGCTCGGGAGTGGCATGTAAATGTCCCGAACTCGGCATCGTTAGCCGACACTCTGGCGCGGCATCGGAAACTCGCGCTCCTCTTCCGAACGCTTGCCACCCTCAGGAGCGATATCTCTCTCTTCGACAACGTGGACTGTTTACTGTGGTCCGGCCCACGAGTGGATTTCGACGCAATGGGCCGTCTGCTCGATAAAGCCGTGATCGACAAAAAGTCAAAGCCAAAGTCCAAGACGAAGTTGGCCCGCGACGCGAGTCGAGCGAAAACTTCCGCGAGAGTCTAAACGGCGCATTCTTTCCGCAATTCCGATCAGTGGCCTTCCGATCTCGATCTCGACACCATCGGGTGCGCTCGCGAGAGCTACGAATAGTCGTTAGTGAACATATTGTTCGGGCATTACTGATGCAGATGCAGGCGGGAACTCGGAGGTCGTCGAGCCGATGGAGGTATTCGGCACATCGCCCATGACAAGTTCCAACGTGCCGCCACTTGCGATCTCGGCGTGTCGAAACCAGACCTGGTCCAGCTGCCTCTCATTTAGCCGGATACTTTGCACATACTTGTTGTTGCGGGAATTGTTGCGGGCGAGAATAACGAAGTCTTTCCCATTCTTCAGATGAATCGTTGCCTTGTCGAACACCGGACTGCCGATGTCATACACCGGAATACCTGGCGTGACGGGATAGAAGCCAAGCATCGAAAAGACCACAAACGCGCTCATCCCGCCGCCGTCTTCGTCACCCGGAATGCCCTGCAGTTCGTCGGTAAAAAACGATTCCAGCAACATACGGACCCGCTTTTGTGTCTTCCACGGCGCGCCAAGACGGTTATAGATGTAAGGAATGGCGAGGCTCGGTTCATTCCCCATCGAGAACTGCCCCACCATGGAAGTTGAATCGGGAAATCGAGCCTGAAACTCATATTTAGATCGGCCCAACGGCTCGCGGAACAGCTGATCCAAATTCTGGTCGGCCTTGCGTGTGCCACCCATCAATGCGATCAGGCCACTGAAATTCTGCGGCACATCCCACGTGTAGGTGTACCCGTTATTTTCGTCGTAGTAGTCGCGTCCGCCCATTCCGCCGTCGAACTTCGGATCCAGAGGCTCAATCCATTTTCCCTGAGCGTCCTTTGGCCACATCATCCCCTTATCGACACGGAAGAGATTTTTGAAGTTTGCGGCTCGCTTGAGAAAGAGTTGCTCGTCGTCCGGTCTCTTTAACTCACGCGCAAGTTGAGCGATGTCCCAATCATCGAAACTGTTTTCCAGCGTAACCGGCACCGGCTGCCGTTTTTCGAAGGGATGGACCTCCGGGTAAGTTTCTTTCTCGCCAGGCCGAAGAGCCGGCATAAACCCATGCTCGTTGTAAAAATCATCGAGGGGAGATTTAGGGCCAAGACGCCATGGAAGCAGCGTCATCTCGAGAGATCGCTTGCGCACTCCCTCATACGCGGTCGGCAAATCGAAGTTGCGCACACCCTTGAACCAGGCATCTGCAAACCAAGGGGCGGCGTGATTGCCGTTCATGCACGCGTAGTTCCCCGTGAGAATAGCGAACGTCGGCATTACGCCCGATTGTTGGTACATGCGGACATAGGATTGGAGTTTGTCTGCTTCCATCTCTGGATTCAGCAACGTCTGAAGGGGCTCCAGAGCGCGGAAGGTATCCCAAAGCCAATTGTCGACGTAGAAGGGGCGCGCATCTTCATGAACCTTGTGATCGAAAGCGCTGTAGTAGTGTCCATCTTCGGTGATATCGATCATGCGTTCGAAACATCGATACAGGGCAGTGTAGAAAACCTTACGCTGCGCCTCAGTGCCGCCTTCCACCGCAATCTGACCGAGTGTTTCGTTCCATCGTTTCCGTCCTGCATCCTTGACTCGTTCGAATCCCCAGTTTGGAATTTCCCGCCCGAGATTCCTCTTTGCCTGTTCCGTGCTGATGAAGGAAATGCCGTAGCGAAACTCCAGGATCTTGGAGCCAGCACTTGAGACAATCAGGCGCGATTTGTCGCCGATGGTTTCGAGTTTAGATCGGATCGTTGTATTGAACTCCCCATAGACAAACGCAGCCATGTTGTTGAAGCGCTCGTCGCCAACGACCGCGCCGCCCTCCACGCGCAACTCCCCCGCTAGACGGTTTGCGAGCACCACAGAAGCATTGCCCGACGGAAAAGTCATACGGAAATAGCCGCAACGTTCCGTGGCCGAAAACTCCGTATGAATACGCTCATCAGGAAGGTAGACAGAGTAGTAGTAAGGCGTTGTCGTTTCCTGATCCCAGGTGGCCGGCTTGCCGTCTTCACCGGGCATCAGGCTGAACAATTCATCCATTCGATGAGAGCTGATGGTGAGTGGAAATGAGTTGATCTGGTCGTCCATCGCATCCGACCGGATCGGATAGACCCGGATCATGCTGTTTGGCATGTAGACGCTCGGACGCGTCGGTACAAGCAGGATCCCGACGTTCCCGATGGTTGGATCGACGTACTCGACCTGCGCGGGCACTCGCAACGCCATCGTCGCCACGAGGATCGTGAGCGCGACTTGAAGGACGAAGCTTTTTGGTCTGTTCCCTGCCGCGAATCTAACATTATTCGACATTGACACGAGCTGTACTCCTGGCGACAAGCCGGACGCATCCGTTTTTGCGTGAAAACGATGAGCACATCAAGAATAGACTTAAGCACATCATCGATCGGCGCTGACGCATTGGTCTCGGTTAGTCACGAGCCCAAAAACGTGCTCATCTGCTTGTCGGTGAGTAGCTTCCGAAGTGCATTGTTCGGCTCATCACTCAATTCAAGTCGCAAGAAGGATCTCATTGCCAGCTCTTTCCTTGCACGATGACGGATTCGACTGCGAGCGCTGAAGAGCCTTGGCTCCAGCTAAAGAGTATAAGGTCTGCGGGCGCACCGACGCGGAGTACGCCTCGTGTTCTTGCGAAACGTCCAGGGTTAGCCGTGGCCATCTGCACGGCATCGCCGATGGTGAAGCCGGTGTTGGCGGCGACGTTAGCGATGGAAACATTGAGCGCGGCGGTTGCACCGGCGAGATATGCGCTGCCGGCAACGTCGAGGTGGCCATCTGGGTGAAGGTCGACTTTCCCACCAATAGGCATCGCATATTGGCCGGGGGGAGCCCCGCAAGCGTCACGAGATCCGAAACCAAAATGGCACGCGGCACCGTCTTGACGCGCAACATTGCGGTGAGCGTGTCGGGTGGAAGATGACGGCCATCCGCAATGAAGGACGCTGTCAGCCGGTCCTCAGCCAACTGCGCCCAAATGAGATTTGGATGGCGGGGCAGCATGTTGGCCGCGCCATTGCCGAGATGAGTAGAAAGGCGTGCGCCCGCATCCACAGCCGCGCGAATCTGATCCGCGCTCGCGCCTGTATGACCGAGCGAAATATGGACGCCACGCGCAGAGACCTTGCGGATGTATTCTTGCGCCTCCGCGTAATGTGGCGAGAGCGTTACGATGCCGACGAGGTCGCTGCAGGCTGCCTGCCAACGGATGAACTCAGCGACATCTGGCGGGCGAACGTGCTCGAGAGGGTGCGCGCCGCGCGGACCATCCTCGGGCGCGATGTGCGGACCTTCAACGTGCACGAATGGAATCATGTGTGCTAAGAGCGGGTCTGCCTGGCGCGCGGCGGCGATGATGCGCAGATTGTGGATGATTTTCTGTTCCGAGGCAGTAATAAGCGTGGGCGCAAACGTGGTGACGCCGAAGGTAAGCATGTGGTGCGCGAGGCTCTGGACAGTATCGATGGTCAGGTTGTCAGCGTTGACATCGTCACCCGAATAGCCGTTCACCTGCAGATCGATCAGGCCCGGAGTGAGCCAAAACGTTTCGCCAGCCGCGCCCTTTTTGATCCCCGTAATGCGGCCATCGGCGTAGTTCACAATGAGCGATTCCCCGGTGTAAGGGTCACGTCCGGTCAGAGATTCTTCCATGGCATCGATCGTACTTGATCCTGAAGGTTCTCAAGCAGGAGTACGTTCGCCTGCTTCAGCGAGAGAATTCTCACAGCGAGGGCTGTAGCTTATCCAATTTGGATCTCACCGGCCGAGTCGGGATCGAGATAAAGCATGCAGCGTGGATGAAGACGCAGCGCGCTGGCTGGACACATGGGGGTGATTGGTTCTGAGAGCGCGCGGTAGACAGCCTCTTTCTTGAGGGCGCCCGGCACGGTGCAAAATATCGCATGGCCAGCGAGCAGTCCCGGTACGGTAACGGTGAGCGCGCGAGTCGGCACATCATTGAGCGTGGCGAAACACAGGTCATCAACCTGCTGCTGGCGGCATTTCGAATCGAGATGGACGGTCTTAACGGTCAGCGGATCGTTGAAGTCGGCGGGCGGATCGTTAAACGCGAGGTGACCATTGAAGCCGATGCCACAACACACAATATCAATCGGCGCAGCGTTGAGCTTAGCGGCATACTCGGAAGCCGTCTGCGCGGGATTATCGCCGGGCTCAAGCAGATGCACGGCAGCGAAGGGGAGATGATCGAAGATCGCCTTGCGAAGCCAGTTGCCAAAGCGCTGCGGAGCATCGGCGGACAGGCCCAGGTATTCGTCCATGTGGAAGGCTGTCACGCGCGACCAGTCAATATCCTTCTCCTTGCGCAGGGCAGAGAGCATCTCGCTCTGGCTTGGCGCCGCGGCAAAAATCATTCGCAGGCCTGGCTGCCTTCGAAGGCAGGTGCGAATTTCGAGCGCAATATCGCTTGCCGCCCGCGCACCCGTCACGTTGCGGGATTCCGATATGTGAATGGTGATTGCGTTTTGCGATGGTTTATCGAGAAGTGTCACATCAGTCCTTGAAGAGATTGCTTCTTGCTGGTCCCGTTTGCGCTGCTTGCTTCAAAAGCGATCAGAATTCCGGTTCTTGCACTTTCGGCCGAAAAGCATTCACACAGGTCTTGCTGTCTCGAGAAGTTGATGGAAGCGGTCCGGGTGGCTAGCGAGTGAAGCCGAATACTTTGCGGCTTGAACCCACTGTACAAGCAGCTGGTCTTTAGGCTGGAGGTCAAACAGCAGCTCAGACTTCGCGGCGGAATCAGGGAAACGTCCCTTGTCCCAATCCTTCGACAACGCCCCCGCGAGCGCCTGATCACCCTCCGCAACCCCCTGAGGCAACCTGGCAACGGCATCTTGATTCAGCGACTCTTTCGCTACCTGCTCGATCACAACCGCCTCTCGCCAAAACATCCTCTCAAGAGCCTCAACGCACAGCGCAAAGGATTGAAAGTCGGCGTGGTTTTTCCGCACCTGTGGTTCTAACTGGACAAGCACACTTCGCAAGCGTGTAAAGGGGTTTTGTCCTGGGAGACGAATTCGAAACGCGGCTGCAAGTTCTTCGTCGTTGCTCCAGGGAACCTTCAATGGGAAACCCGTCGAGGGAACTGAGGACCGTTCCTGAACGGAGGGAGCCACATCATAGATTGTTTGAAATGCTTCTTTCCAATCTTCGTTCCAGTTGGCTCCATAATGTTTCTCAACAAAAAGGCGGAACGCCGCACTCTGCGCCGTTGCGGTACCTTCATTGAAGGCGACCGCGCCGTACGCGAATCCATCCCAGATGGAATTCTGAACGTAACGGCTGGGCACCCAGTTTGTCAGAATGACGCCCAGAGAACTGGGGTCCGCCTGCTCCAGGTAGGCGTCGGCATAGGCGTCAATATTCCGCAACTGTTCGGTTCCAGCTCGCGGACCCCACTTGTAGTTGATTAACCCTGGCGCGCCGATTCCACGACTGCCATTGGCACGGACTTTCAGGAAGGCCTCGCGAATCCTGGCGGAACTAGTTTCCCTGTAATTCCAATCCATGATGATGATGGTCTTGTTCAGCTGGCCGAGAATCTCCGGTTCCTTGTGAACGACAACGTCGCCCCACACAATCAATTCTTTCCCCAAACCCGCGGCGATTTGATTGAGTGAATTGAGATACTCCGCCCATATCTGGGCCCTGGTTTTCGTCCGGAGCGCTTTGCGCGAAAGCGCGGAGCCGCCCCAGTTCACCTCATCGCACCCGCCATGCAGATAGATCGAAGGGAAGATCGTGGCGGTTTCACGGTAAAGCTTATTGAATAGTTGCAGGGTCTCCGGATGCACTGGAATGACACCCGTGAATTCGGAAAGACCTTGCGCTTCGCGGTCCAGTAAATGAGCGTATGCGGCAGAGCGGGTAATGTATCCAGTATGTCCGAACGATTCCAGTTCAGGGATCAAGTCGATACCGCGGGTTTGGGCATACTCTGCCAGGCTTCTCAATTGTTCGGGGGCAAACGCATTCTTGTGGGTCACAAGATCAGGAACAGAGGCGAAGTTTAAGGCGCTTCCTTGATCGTCCGCCAGCCGGAAATGCAGTGTGTTGAGTTTCCAATCCGCACAGAAATCGACTATCCGTCGATAGTATTCGAGCGACTCTGGCACCCGGCCGGCGTCCACCATGAGACCGCGCATCTTCCCATGAATTGCGGTCTTCCGCGCCGCTGAATCATCCGTCGCGCGAATCTCCCCTAAAGCCACGCGGCCGATTGTGACTCCCGCCCCGAGGAGAAATTCCCGCCTGTTCCTGTTACCCATTTCTAAGTCCCACTCTTCTCCAGAAATCTGGACAGTTGCGTGTAGTGTCTCACGCAACGCAGATGGCATCGAAAAACGGAAGACATTAACCCTGATAAATCAGGCCGGATCAAAGCCCGCTCTTCGCTGAATGTTCCGCCTGTTGGCAGAGCTCATGGCGCGCAGGTCATCGGCAACTCGTACTTTTTGATACTTGGAGTTCACCAGCGTTCGATCTCTCTATCGGCGGTCGCCTGAATTGGCAGAGGTGAGGTAACCTGAACGCCGCAGAATCCCGGCATGGCCGGTGGATCTCGGTTTCAGATTCCTGTCGGAACGACGACTTTTCGGGACCAAGCTATGAGTTCGGATCTTGAGTAGAGATGATGGCCATTAGCCTGCGCAGTCATCGCCGACCCCCAAGCCAGCGCAGAGCATCCTCGAACAGATCATTTTGGTGCGCATCGGTAAATATCTTGTCTCCGTGTCCCATATTCATGTAGATCATTCTGTACTTTGTATTGGTCCACACGACGGGAATATCGCCACTGGTGAGTGTGTCTTTGAATCCCAATGGGTAGTTGGAAACGTCCAGCGTCAACAGAACCTTGATGTCTTCGTTTGCGCGAGGACTGGGCAGCCAACTGTACCACTCGTTTGCAGGAGATTCGATGTGTGGCGGCAGGCGCCTGGTGACCGGACTTGCTTTGTCGTCCACGCGAAGTGTCGCGGGAAGGGGTGGCCAGCTATTGCCATAAAACACTGCGCCTCCAAGAAAGCTAACGAACCACGGCCAGCGCGTATCGCTATCGTTGTATGCGGCTGCGTGAAATCCGAGCCATCCTCCACCGCGCTCCATGTATTGTTCAAACGCGGTTCGCTGCTGCCCGGTGTGAGGGGAGTCATTGAGCCACAGAACTACATCGACGTGCTCGAGGCGCGCGGTATTCAGGTCACCCCAATTCGATGTGGACGCAAACTGAAAGTGATTTTTCTTTGCCATTTCGGAAAAGAACTGCAGGGCCTGCTCGGCGAACTCAACATGGTCGCGTTCCACATTGGCTGAGTAAAACGCGAGAACGCTGATGGACGCGTCCTTGCTGGAAGCAAATCCAGGCAACGCCACCATGGCCAGCAGCGCACAAAGGAGAATCGAGCGTCTGTTCATTGATGCGCCCAGAGGATCGCGTTGTGAAAGAGCGTGGTGAAGGCGCTGTTTTGAAAGAGTTCTCCGTGGTGGCCCATAAAAATATAGACGTTCCGCGCCTTGAAGCTTTCATTGGTCCACACCACAGGATGATCGCCCATCTTTGTGGTGCTCGCCGGCGAATAAGTGCTTTCGTCCACGCTGGCCAGAACATGAACATCGGGCCGTGGCGACTTGTCGTAGGTGTACCACTCCTCGTTCTCGATTGTGAAGTGGCTGCCTAGATTTTTCATCACTGGGTGCGTTGGCGCTTCCACGGTAACGGTGCCGGTGGCAAATGTCGGTATGTAACCGGTGAAGCGAATGCCGCCCATGAATGTGGAGAACCACGGCCACATCGGGTAACCGTCGAATTCGCCAAGCAAAGTGGCATGATGAAAGCCGATCCAGCCGCCCTTTCCTTCTTCGATATATTTCTCAAACGCCTGCATTGCGGCCGGTTTCCACGCATACGGCGGATAGTTCAACTGAATAAACAGTTGATATTGCGATAGAAATGGTTCGTCGATCTTATCTGTGTTCTCGATGTAGTCAATCGAGAATCCATCCATTGCGGCTTCGTGAGCAAGCCAGATCCTGGCAGCGTCAACGAACGGCTGGTGCACGCCGCCCTTCTCTGCAATAGCGATGACCCGGAATTGTGGATTGGGCGCCTGGCCTGACGCCATCACGGCGCATAGACCGATGGCGAACACTGCGACAACCGGCGAGAATACGCGGGCGCTTCGGATGGAGCACGACAATGGGTGAAAAAAAGAGCCTATCCGCCGGCTTCTCCAGCCCATCCCAAGCGAGATGTGCTGAGGCAGAATTTCGAGTCTGGTCGATGTCTGGCGCACTGGAGTCGACGGGACGAAATCGGAAGCTGCAACTTGCAGCCCTTGCGCAAGCTACACGTGCTCATCATACTTAGAATCAAAATGAATTATCTCACGGACCTTCCAATCGCAAAATCCGCAGGAGCCCCTCTGAATCATCCATGGCGTGGCACGATTGCGCTAGCGATTGCGCTGTTTTTGATGACTGAACTCCTTCCGACCCTTCATGCGCAAGGCACGCCGGGCAGCGCGCTGCTGAATCCGAAAGCGATTGTCTTCAATGTGGCGAAGAAGAAGGCTTACGTAGTTGATCCAGCGCATGGCGCAATCTATATCATCCGTGCAGGTACTCAGGAGCAACATCGCGTTCCGGTCGGCGCTGGCCCGGTTTCTATTGGGGTCAATACCCGAACAGGCCGTGCCTATGTGGTCAATGCTGACGATGGCACGGTAAGCGTCATCGATGGAAATGCCGACACAGTTGTCGCAACCGTCGCAGTTGGAAGCCACCCTTATTCCATTGCGGTCAATTCTGTCACCGGCCTCGCCTACATCTCACACACATTCAGCGATCAGACCACCATCCTCGATTGCGCGACGAACGCGGTCAGCAATTTGCGGACCGGATCGTCAGACCTGATCGAAATCGACCCCTACGGGAACGTGACCTATTTAATGGGTTATGAGAGTTCAACTTTAACAATGCTCGATGGTGTAACTCGGTCACTCATTTCAATTCCAGTTGGAATGCATGAATGGGGTCTGGCGTTCGATGAAAGTGCGGGCGCTGTTTATGTTGCTCGAACGGGAGCCGCCGAAGTTGCGGTGCTGAAGAGATTCGCGTCCGTGCCCGAAGCGATTCCGACCGGTCACATTCCTTGCGCGTTGGCGTTCAATCCAAAGATGAAAAGAGCCTATGTTGCCAATTATGGAGACAACAGCGTCACCGTGATCGACACTGAGATGGATCGTGCTATTGCCACGGTGCCCGCCGGGGACCGGCCGCAGGCGATCGCGTTCGATGCGGTCCGTAACCTCGTCTTAGTCGCGAACACGCATGACGACGTCGTCACCGTGCTGGATGGTTCGACATATGCCGAGCGCGGGAAGCTTTCCGCCGGAAGGCATCCTTACGCGCTCGCATTGGATTCCGACTCAGGCAGCCTATACGTAGCCGATCTCGATCGCGATCGGCCCTTCACGATCATCCCTTTACGTGGGATCCGTAAGCCTTAGACTTGCACCTGCCGCCCCTGATTCGCCGGCACAGTTGCCTCGCAACTAGTGGGGAAGAGAGACCGCATATAAATACCAGGCTGCGTGCGGAAGCCACTCCTCGGTCCATCGCCAGTCTTCGTCCTTGCCTGTGACTGCGAATCCTTGATTGAAGGCGATGCCATCTTCGTTCTGCAAGGCTGCGGTGATGCCATTGACGATTGCGCCAGGTGCGTTTGTGTACTTATAGGAGCGGAAAAACATATAGGCCGCATTACCGTGACCGCTTCCGATCAGCATGCTGGTATCAAACGGATTGCGACCCAGAATCCAATGCAACTGGTTCCACGCATAAGCTTTCAACTGTGCTTGAAAATCCGGGTTATCGGCGAAGAGTGGTATTGCCATCCTGGCTGCAGCGGCGAGCGAAGCAAGTCGCGCGATCTCTCCTTGCCACCATGGTGCAGCTTCTGTGTCGTGCGGAAAGAAGAACGCGGTTCGTATCTTCCCGTTTCCCATCCCGACGAGCTGGCGCGCATATCCGAAGGGGTTATTGACTTCTGCGGTGACGTTCAATTCGAAACGAAGTGAACGCTCCACTGCCTGCCGCACCTTACTTCGTTGGTCGGGAGTGGCGATCTTGGAATACTCCAGCAAACTGATGACAGGAAGGCCTGCGTCCGATGGGTGGAAGAACGGGCGCGTTCCGGCGTCAGCTCTCCAGTAGTTTTTCCACGACCCCGATTCTGCGAGGCGTCCCATCAATTGATTGGCGCGTCGGTCGGCAGCGGCACGATACTTGTCCTCGTGCGTTGCGCGATAGAGTTCCGTCGCCGCCATCAACGCGCAATAGTCGTCGAGGATGTTTTCAACCCCATCATTCAGAAGTTCGACGTTGTGTTTATCCAAAAACTGAAAGGCTTCTTCGGCTGCTTTTAGATACTCACTTCGAGAATGGTCGCCATCCATGGACATGGTGCTCGCCAGTGCCAGTGCGGCAATTGATATTCCTCCGCCAGCTCGAAAGCTCGCTTCGTATGCGTGCGGCCCTACGGCCGTCTCTATGCTCTCGGTGGATTCCGTGGTGCTGGTCTTGATCCGGGTGCGCCAGTTCGGGTTGCCTATCGCTCGATCCTGGGCGAGCTTTTCTTTGCCGGGCGCGGATATCGTCTCAAAGAAAGAACCGTTTGACCGCTTGATCCGAACTAGAAAGTCAGCACCGTAAAGACCTTCGTCAAGCATGCGGCGCTCATATTCGCTGAAGTTGTCGTCGTTTCGCTCTTTAAGCATTTCGTAGCTACGCAGCAGACTCCACACCACCAGGGGCGTCTGTTGTGGGTTGAAGTAAGATGTCGGATTCTGATGGGAGAGATGGATACCGTAGTCGCCCGTGGCGTCGTACCAACCGCCATGCACGTCGACATATGTGCCCGGGCTTCCGGGAACCTCCAGGTGTCGGTCGGCTTTGTCCATGAGTCCGCTCGACCGCTGACCCTTGAAGTAGTAGACGATGTTCGAAAGAGTGTTGCTCTCAAGAATATTCTCGCCAATCGCGAATGGACAGGAGCTTGTCTCGCCTTCACGCGATGAAACCTGCAGAATGTATTGTCCGGGCGTTTTCCACGAAGAGAAATCGGCAATCCAAAACGCCGTTTCACCCCACGCATCAACCTGTCCGGATGGTTGAAGAATGCCTTTCAGAATGATCTTTCCAGCTTCGGAATCGACCAGCGAAAACTCTCGAAGGCTTTCATGGGGAGGGCTCGAGACGATCGCCTGTTTAGGCTCCTGAACTTCGTAGCCCACTTGATTCACGAGTACACGCATTTGGCCGAAAGATGCCTGGCCGCAGACCGCGCCCAGACAAATTGCCAGCGAAAGTTTCAAGGTATCGATGATTAACCGTCCCTTCTGAATGGGAATTAGTCCTCCGTGTAATCGAAGGTGTCGTTTGCGTTGACGCTCCAGTATAGAGGCGGCCCATACGTTTGTTAGTCTTAGTTCTGCTGTCGGTCGCTGGATGGGATACATTTTTACTGCTTGAACGAAGGGCAGGTGCAATTTGCCAAGGAGCCCGAGGGTCGAAGCGCCGTTGACGAAAGAGGCACCGCGAGTTCCAGAGGTAGTTTCCACAGCCGGTCCGCGCGTCGTCTCCATTGACATCTTCCGCGGCCTCACGATGGCTGTAATGATCTTCGTCAACGCGCTGTCCGATGTGCGCGGCCTCCCATGGTGGACCTATCACGCTCCCGCCCGCGTCGATGTGATGACCTACGTTGACATGGTATTTCCTTTCTTCTTGTTTGCGGTCGGCTTGTCTCTCCCGCTGTCGGTTGTGCAGAGATTGAAGCGCAACCCCTCCATATCGTCCTTGTTTGCACATGTTGCGGTTCGCGTTCTTGGATTGATAGTGCTCGGAGAAATTCTAGCGAATGCCGAGAAGGCAGATCGCGCGAGAATGGGAATGAGTGGCAGCACCTGGGCATTGCTCGCTCTCATCTGCGCGGCGTTTTATTTAAATGTCTACGGGAAGTCGGAGCGGGCTAAGATTTATTCTCGGGTTCTTCGCGCCGTCGGGCTCGCAGGAGTAGTGCTCCTGCTTATTCTCTTTCGTCGCACAACCGCTGGCGGTCAGGCTGCGTGGCTGGACTTTTCATATCCTGAGATTCTGGGTTTGATTGGATACACCTATTTGGCCGCGGCAATTCTGTACATTCCTTCTCGCCGCTGGGCGTGGGCGCCCGCCGCTTGGTTCACCCTGCTCGTCTCCCTCTGCGCACTCTCTACAGCCAAAGTCGTTATCTTTCCCGATCGACTTCCTCTCTATCTGTGGCCTTTCGGCAATGGAGCAATGTGCTGCATGATTATGGCGGGTGTGGTCGCATCATTGATTTTTATGAAACCGGGCGGCCATCTTCCTCCTAACAAAGCGATTGCCCTCGCAGTGTGTTTAAGCATCATCTCACTCCTCGCTGGACGCGTTCTTGCTTCGCTCGGCATTTCGAAGATCCGCGCAACGCCAACCTGGGCGCTCTACAGCATCGCGGCCAGCTTTCTTCTTTTCACGCTGCTCTACTGGATTTGTGACTTGAGGCAGTGGCAGCGCTGGGCGGGGGTTGTTCGTCCTGCGGGATCGAACACTCTTTTGACTTATCTCTTGCCTGACCTCTGGTACTTCCTTCTAAGTGCGATAGGTTTCACTTATCTGGATGTGCACTTTAACGTTGGCTGGGCTGGGGTTGCAAAGACGGTCCTCTTCACTTTCTTCGTGCTTGCCGTCGGAAGAATTCTCACGAAGGCAAGGATTCGACTTCAATTCTGACGTCCGAAGCTGTCTCTGCTCGGCGCCATGGTCGCGTCCTCCAGGAGAGGGGTTAGCACAAGGTATCTGCCAAATGATTCGCCCTGGTTATTTTTGAGTCGCTGTCCAGGTTCCCCGACACACACTTAAGACACCTGTAAAGTTGGAGAGTTCTCATGGCCAAGCTAACTTTGCCGATTGCAGCGCTCGCGGCTCTTATCTGCGCTCCCACTCAAACGGAAACGCCGGGTTCGGGCAACATCAACGTAGCTCTCACCAAGCTGGATATTTATATCGGTGACGCCATGCAGAAGACCGGGGTTCCTGGTCTGGCAGTAGCGGTCGTATACCAGGGCCGCACCGTATTTCTAAAGGGATATGGGTTGCGCAAGATGGGCGACACGGCTAAGGTTGATCCGGATACGGTGTTTGAAATCGCATCTCTATCAAAACCAATTGCGTCGACCATCGTGGCTTCCCTGGTAAGCGCCGGCAAGGTGAGTTGGGATGATCGCATCCAAACGCTGGATCCGGGGTTCGCGCTTTCCAACCAGTCCGCCACTGAGCAGGTGACGATACGCGACATGTTCTCGCATCGTAGCGGCCTCCCCACCGGAGCTGGCGACGTCTTGGAAGACCTGGGCTACAGTCGACCGGAGATTCTGCAACGCATCCGTCTGGTTCCCCTGGCGGGCAAATTTCGAGAAAGTTACCACTACAGCAACTTCGGTCTGACGGAAGGAGCCCTTGCGGCAACGCTCAAAACGGGTAAGAGCTGGGAAGACGTCGCTCAGCAGCAGCTTTACGGAAAGCTAGCGATGCACTCCACCAGTTCCCGCTACTCCGACTACGAGAACAATCCAAACAAAGCGGCACTTCATTACCGCCATGACGATGTTTACACAAACTGGTTTGTGCGCGAAACCGATTCCGAAGCACCGGCAGGTGGGGTGAGCTCCAATGTGCGCGACCTTGCCAACTTTGTAAAGTTGCAACTCGGCGACGGTATATTTGACGGCCAGCAAATTGTGAATAAGGCAGCACTCGATGAAACCCATAAGCCGGAGATTTGTGCGGCCGCGCCCGGCCCGCTTCCTCCTGCGGAGTGCCCGGGCAGCTTTTATGGTCTCGGTTGGAACGTCGGCAAAGATGCAACCGGTGCTCTGCGGCTAAGCCATAGTGGTGCCTTCGATCTGGGCAGCGCTACCGCCATTTACCTGGTGCCGAGCGAACAACTCGGGATTGTCGTCCTCACCGACGGCACGCCGATCGGATTACCAGAATCCGTCAGCCTTTCGTTTCTCGATTTCTATCGATGCGGTTCCGCTCAGGCTGACTACCTCACAGCGCTCAGGCCGATCTTTGAAAATCTCATCAAGGAGACACAGGACTCATCTCCCGACTACTCAAAGCTCGAGACGCCCTCAAATCCTTCATCGTCCGGTCAGCTTTCCGCTTATAAAGGAACCTACGTCAGTCCCTACTACGGTAAAATCCAGATCGACGTCGAACGAAACCAGTTGATCATGCGTCTGCCGCCGCGGGATGCCTACTACGAACTCACCCACTGGGACGGCGATACCTTCACCTATTACTTCGCCAGCGAGAATACGGGCGTGGCGCGCCGAGGCGTGAAATTCCTCGACGGCGGTAAGCAGCTTCTGGTCGAGAACCTGGCTATCGTCAATAACGGCGTGTTCACCAAAGTCAACTGAGTGGTAGCCAGATCCGCGCCGCAGGAGGAAGTCAACTTGCCCTGCGTGGGATTCGAGTGAATAGTCGGTGAGATGTCCGGCAAATCACCGACCATACTTCCTTTACTCGGTTTTGACATTTGGATCAAGCTAAAGGCGAAGAAGCGAAAAAGGGAAGTGCAAGCCACGATCCGACCTTAGCACAACTATTACGATGTCCGGGGCTTCGTTGAATGAGGAAGGGAGCCAGTCTTACACTTCTCCTCTCTGTGGCCTCGAAAGCTGTTATAACCCTTGCGCCGTTTGACTTTTTGAAGAGCATAAACGGCCGGAAATCTGAAGAATTGATGTTCGCGAGATACATGAGCAGTCTAATCGTCGGAGGGCTCATCTACGGGTTAACAAATCATTCAGAGCCGGGTCTTCGGCTCATACCGGTGATGCTATTGGGAAGCAAAGTAATCTTGATCCGCAGTTCAAAGTTTGGCTTGGTGCTGCAGTGCGAATCGCAATAGTGCATTTGCACCTTCGATCTTGAGCTTTCTACAGATGTTGGTCCGATGATTTTCAACCGTGCGGTAGTGGATATCAAGCTCTTGGCCAATCTCTTTGCTCGACTTGCCTTGTGCGATGAGCTTCATAATGTTGCGTTCTGATACGGTCAGGGCGTCCATCGGGCCAGCATCAGCTGTGGCTGTCGAGGTTCTACGTCTCTTCACGAGTAGATGCGTCATTCCCTGGCTAACATACATCTGGCCGGCGGCCACAGCTCGTAGGCCGGCGACGATCTCTTCGGAGGCGCCGTCCTTGAGCAGATAGCCCTTTCCCCCGCAATGGATGGCAGAGTCGAAGAAGTCTGGATCTGTGTGCAACGTCAGAAAGATAATCTTTGTCGAGATTCCCAGCTTTTGAACTTCACGAGCAACTGCGAATCCATCCAACTTCGGCATGTCAATGTCGAGAACGGCGATATCGGGCGAGAGACGGCGAATTAGTTGGAGCGCCAACTCTCCATCACCAGCTTCAGCGACAATCTCAACTCCATCGTGCTCTTCAATGCTCGACCGAAGACCCTTGCGAACCACGGGGTGGTCATCTGCAAGAAGGACTCGAATTGCATTGCTCACAATCACCTACCCGATATGAATTTGGACGATCACTTCAGTTCCGTAGCCAACTCTGGAGCTCACTTTGAATACACCCCCAAGTGAGTGTGCACGTTCCGCCATGCCGGACAAACCAAATCCATTGCGTCCCGTTTGTCGATCAGGCTCCTGAGAAATGAATCCCTTGCCGTTGTCGTGAATGGTCAGGACGACGAGTTTATCCGTATGTTCGATTCGAACGTCGACCTGAGTCGCATTCGCATGTTTCATCACGTTGGTGAGGGATTCCTGAACGATTCTGTAGAAATTGATGCGCAAATCTTCCGGAAAGAGGTCGTCTACATTATCAAGCTTGGACTTAATAGCGATGCCAGATGATTCGGAGACGGATCGAATAACTCCGGCAAGCGCTTTCGTCAGTCCTAGTCTATCCAACTGTGATGGACGAAGATTGTAGGAAATGTCCCTTGTCTCCTTGATCGCTGCGAGAGTTTCTGCACTGATTTCTTCGAGAATAGAGGATTTTTCCTGCACAGGATTTGCGGCCGATTGATGACGGGCAGCGTTACGCGCCAGATTGCTGATGATCACCAGCCGTTGGCCTATGCCGTCATGCAATTCGGCAGCGACACGTTTTCGTTCGCGCTCCTGCGATGCCATCAACTCCTGAGAGAATGCCTGCTGGGCCGCTCTCTCGGCATCGATCTGAGAGATCCTCAATCGCCATGCGATCAAAACAATACACAACAAGGTCATGAAAATGAGGGCCGAAAACCACCATGTCTTATAAAACGGGGCCAGCACATGGATGTCGATCGTTTTGTCTTCGGAATTCCAAAGCCCAATGCTGTTGCCGGCAATCACGTGGAATTTGTAGCTACCTGGCGGAATGTGCGAATAGTAGGCCGTACGTCGACCCCCCGCCTCGATCCAGTTAGAATCCAGTCCCTCAAGTTTATATCGAAACCGAATCTGTTCAGGCTTAACGAAACTGGGAGCGGTGTACTCAATTTCAAGATTCTCATCCGCAGGTCGCATCGTCAGTGGCGCCTTGGCTGGCACTTCTTCATGATCGATATACGCACTCTCTATCAGAATTGCAGGCGGTGCAGGATCTTGCTCGATGATGTCCGGATCGATGGCCGCCACTCCATCCTGCGTGGGGAAGAGCAATCTCCCATCGTGCGTTTTTACACCGGCCGGCCACAGGCCGCCATTGCATTCTTCATTGATCATTCCATCGGCACGGCCGTATGAGGCAGATGCAATCGTGCGTCGCTTTCCCTCCGCGAATTCGGTCAACTCCTGCTTATTGACGCGGTAAATACCCTGGTTCGAACTCATCCAGAGATTTCCGTTGCTAGTCTCCAGAATTTGGAACACGCCGTTGCTGAAGAGCCCATCGCGTTTTCGATATCGAGTCAAATGACTCCCCTGCAGGCGCCCGAGTCCGTTATCGTATGTCCCAATCCAAAGAGTGTGGTCGGCATCTTCATAGAGAGCTCGGATGTTATTGCTAGGCAGTCCATCTTCTTCGGTCAAATGACTGAAGTGCCCATCGTGAAGGCGAGTGAGCCCGCCATAGCCGCCAAACCATAGATCTCCCGAAGCGCTCTCGATGATGACCCGAATATCTTGTGATGCCAGACCATCGCGTGGAGTCAGGTGGTCAGTAACACCGTCTCTGAGTCGCCACAATCCCCGGTCGGACCCAAACCACAGTGTGCCGTTGCGATCCTGCAAGATAGCCTGCACTACGGTTCCCTCTGGAAGTGCGGGAGTCGTTGGCTTTTGAAGATGCCCATTGGTAAGGATGGCAAGGCCACCATGGGTTCCTATCCAAAGCCGATCCTGAGAGTCTTCGGCCAATGCTGTCACAAGAAGTGCGGGAAGACCGTCAGCCACACCATAGTTTGTAAATTGCCCGTTGTATAAACGACTAAGACCCTGCGCCCAGGCGCCGACCCAGATGGCTCCAGCGTGATCTTCGAAGATAGGGTAGACGCCGAGTGCAAGTGATTTGTGGTTCATCGCATAAATCGCGACTGTCTGCTTTTGAAGTCGATACAGTCCTTGTCCTTCTGTGCCAAGCCAAAGATTCTGCTGCTTGTCTTGAAAGAACCGAGAAAATAGAAGCGTCCCACCCTTCCCCCCAGATAGATAGTCCACATAGCGATCGAGACGAGCATGGATGTGAATAATCCACGAGTGGCCGTTAAAGCCGGGGTACGAGATGCTTGCAGGATGGGTTACGCGTGCAAACTGATTTCCGTTTCTTCCCGTTGTGATTGTTGCCTGCTTGCCATCAATCGTCTCTATCCAGAGGGTCCCGGCGGGGTCGCGCGCTATGCCCCATATGGATGCGCCAGAGAGCCAAGACGGTAACTTGTATTTAAGGTATTGACCGGCCAGAAAAACGTACAGGTAGTTGCTGTCGCTTCCCCAGAATCCTTCCGACTCCCAACGAAGTGGAGTGTATCCGATCTTTGATCCCTTAGGGGTAACATCGACAAAACGGCCTGCGCCTTCATCCCATTGTTGAATCGTGTCACCGGAAAGAACCCAGACATGTCCCTCCCGATCAGATGCCAGCGCTCGCGCCGAACCACTGGCTATTCCCAATTCAGAACCAACGGTGTGAAACAGCCCTTGATGATAGCGAGTGAGTTGGCCGCCCTCTGCTGTGAGCCACAGATCGCCGGTCCGATCCTCGCACATGAAACTGAAGCGGTTTGAACCGATGCCCGGCGTGTTGCTCTTATCGAAGACGGTGAAACGTACGCCGTCGAATCGAGCCAGGCCATTAAATGTCGCGAGCCAGAGATAACCATCCGGGGTCTGCGCGATAGCTCGCACGATGTTTTGCGGGAGCCCGTTCTCAGTCATCCACACGTCGAATCGATACTGAGCGGGAAGCAGGGTAGCGCTATAGAGCGCTGCGAACAGACACGCGAAACACCGGAGCGCTGTTCTAAAGCGAAAGCATTGCCGTTTTCTCGTACCAGAGTTGGCTCGTGACATTTGCTCGGCGACGGGCAATCAATGAACGCTGATTCCGATTCTCAAACGCGTGTTTCAGCTTGATTTCAACAACCGGGGAACCGCACGGGTGCCACTGTAGAATCTCACATATTCTCATGGAGCGATTCCAATTCTTCCAAGAAGCTGATTCGCTCTACCCTAATTACAGCCAACTAATGTGCTTAGTTTTCGACGGCGGGTATGGTCGCTTCCAGAGCGTTTTGAACGCCTCCGCGCCAAATCTGCTCAATCGGCAGTTCCGATGATCCGAGCTGTTCATTTGCAAAACCAGGCCCAATGCCTCGACATACAGCGGCCTCTTCGGCATTGGATCAGCAAAGACATCGAAGATGAATCGGGAATTCACTACTACGCCGCGAAATCCATCGAACGAATATCCGCAGAAAGCTTGAGATCGAGTGAGCCGACCGCTTCCAAGATTCGCGATTCGCAATTCGCGATAAAGCCATCGTTTGATGGTCTCGCCGGCATTCGTCCGGGGAAAGACTGAGCAAGCTGCCCTGGTGTCTGCGACAACCGATCGCCTTGTAGTTGCCTGCAAACCAGACACATTGCCCCGACGCAAGCGGCAAGGGTGCCGAGCCACCCCGTGTGGAACCACACAAGACCGTGTGTAACACCGCACGATCTCTAGTGTAGCGACCTCTATTCTTTCTTGCGCGTAGATCTCCTAAGCTGGTTTTCGAACAGCACACCCGTTAATTTGCTGGTTGAACAGGGCGTGCACTTGAAGTTCAACGAGGCGACTTTATGACAACGAAATTCATGCAACAGGCCCTCTTGAAGGCGATTGTCCTTGGGCTAATCTTCGCTGGGCCCGTGGCGATAGCCGGGGCTTTCCAGAGCGCGACCCCGACGCAGGACGCACCTCAAACTTCCCCGGTGGCCGGCGCAGTCGCGCCTCAGCCGCCTGCTGCGGCACCAATGACTGCTGACCAGCTCGACGCGCTGGTAGCTCCAATCGCGCTTTATCCCGATGCGTTGGTGGCGCAGGTACTGGGTGCCGCAACCTTTCCTGACCAGGTAGCCTTTGCCGACGACTGGCTGGCGCAAAACAAGAACCTTACAGGGACTGCTTTGACGCAGGCGGTCAACCAGCAGACATGGGATACGAGCGTGAAGGCCTTGACGCAGTTCCCCAGTGTGCTCGATGACCTCGCGAAAAACCTTGCCTGGACTTCCAGCCTGGGACAGGCCTTCGACAATCAGCAGGCGGACGTGATGGCAGCGGTACAGACCATGCGCGCAAAGGCGCAGGCGGCGGGAAATCTCAAATCGACGTCGCAGATCCAGGTAGTCCAGCAGAGCCCGCAAACCATCGTAATACAGCCCGCCAATCCGGATGTGGTGTACGTACCGCAATACAACCCGACGGTGGTGTACGGTGCGACTTACGCAGTTCCTTATTACCATCCGCGGTGGTTCGCAGCCGGTTTGTCATTCGGCGTGGGCATCAACATCGGCGGCGGATGGGGTGGAGGCGGCTTCGTCGGTGGTGGCTGGGGCGGCGGATTCGGTTGGGGTTTCCACTCCTGGAACATGAACTGGGGCGGCGGTGGAGGAGTGATCTACAACCACAACACTTACATCCACAACAACACTTATATCCATAACAACACCTACATTCACAACAACACCAACATTCATAACAACACGAACATTCATAACAACGACAACCATTGGAACAACAACAGCGCTAACAACAACCGTGGGAATAACAGCGGCTACCGGCCGACCAGCAACAGCGGCGGAGACCGCAACGGGGCAAATAGTGGCCACAACGGTAACGACGGGCGGTTTGGTGGAGGCGAGGGAAGACGCAACCAGTTCAGCGGCGGCGACCGCGGACGTTCCGCCATGAACGGCGATGGTGGACGGGCCCGAGCCGAGAGTGACCGTGGCAGAGGAAGCATGCGACAGGCACATATGGGCGGCGGCGGCGGTGGTCATCGTGGCGGCGGCGGTGGCGGCGGACACAGGCGCTAGCACCAAGGTAACTACTCAAGACGCAATGTCGGAACACAGTTGAGATTGGAGAAGAGTATGAAATATCACGAGAGAAACAAGGCCACTTACAAAGCGCACGTATGGCTTTCACTGATAGCCATCGCGGGCATGAGCTTCACCGGATGTTCACAAAAAGCTCAAGTAACCAAGAGCGCCAGCGAGCAAACTACTTTTGCCACTCCAGGAGAAGCGGGCGAGGCGCTGCAAGCGGCTTCCCGCGCTCATGACGAAAGCGCCTTAGGCGAAATCTTGGGCGAAGGATCGGCGGCCATCCTGAACTCCGGAGACCCAGCCGAAGACAAGGCTTCCATCGAAGCATTCACGAAAAAGTATGACCGGATGAATCGCTGGGTATCGCTGACGGATGGAAGCGAAATTCTTTATGTGGGCGCGGACAACTATCCCTTCCCTATTCCTCTCGCGAAGAACGCCCTAGGAAAATGGTATTTCGATACCGCGGCGGGTGAGGACGAAATTCTCGCGCGACGGATTGGGAGAAATGAACTGCTGGCGATCGATGCCACGGCAGCAATTGCAAAGGCCCAGGGGCGCTATATCAAGACTTCGCCCAACGGCCACGCGGCCGGGTTGTATGCAGAGCGAATCGTCAGCACACCGGGCACGAAGGACGGACTGTATTGGGATGCTTCGAAAGGAAAAGCACTGAGTCCGCTGGAACGACAGTCCGGCATTGCTGCCAGCGAAAGTTCAGGCGTGCCCAAGGTCTTCGACGGATACACATTCCGGATAATCACCTCGCAGGGAACATCTGTGAAGGGCGGCAATAAGATCCATGTAACCGGCGGCCCCGTCACCAAAGACTTTGCAGTCATCGCCAGCCCGGCAAAGTATGCGGACTCTGGAATCATGACTTTCATCTTGAGCAGCGACGGCGTTGTTTATCAGAAGGACCTCGGCCAGAAGACTGCCGAAGCTGCCGCATCAATCAAGGAATATGACCCCGCGGATGGCTGGACGCCGGCTGAGTAATCTGCTCGCGATCAAGCCTGCGCCGCCGCCTCCGTGCGATGGCGCCGACACCCTCAACGCATCATCGAACCTGGAATTGAGAGGAGAAACACCATGAAGACAAAAATCGCTTTTGCCGCTTTTGCCCTGTCTGCTGCCGTTATCTTTGGCGGAAGCACGATTTCCCACGCCCAGCAAGTTATCTATGAGCCGGCGCCCGTTTCCGCACAGTCACCAACGGTTGTTTATTTGCAGGCTCCGGTAGTGAACATCGGGAACCATCACGGCAACCTTCGCAACGCGCAGGGGAATATCGTTCAGGCCTATCAACGGATTGAACGCGCACAGGCCGCGAATGATGGCCAACTTGGCGGGCACGCGCAGCGCGCGAAGGAACTGCTCATCCAGGCGGACATCGAACTCAGACTTGCTGCCAATGTCGCTAACGCCGAAGGCCGTTGATCATCGGCGCCGCAGCGTTTGGATAACCACAAATTTCTTCGCATCGGCATTCAAATGGATTTGAAAAGCGAGTTCGTACTTCCCGTGCGTAAACTCGCTTTACATCAGGGAACAAAACTATGCTTAGCTTCATTCGCAAGTATCGCTCAGAACTGGTATTGTCCGCCCTGGTCATTCAGCTGCTGGCGTCGCCGACCGCAGACAGAAATCCCCATGTTGGCGGAGCCCTGGCCGTTGTCGTATTGGTCCTGTTGCTGGCCAGCTCGAGCTACTCAGTGAATAGGAGGCGCGACCGCGCCGTTCTGATCTCACTCACGGCAGTCTGGATCACAATGCGTCTCGGCGAAGCCTTCGACGGAAGCCGGCCAATATTCTCTGCGCTCGCTCCGGTTAGCGGGCTGCTGTTGTCGTGCGCAGTGCTCAGGGTGATCCTCGATCACTTTGGGACAATTCCGAAGATCACAGCGAGCGTTATCTCGGAGGCCTTCATCGGGTATCTGGTCATAGCCATTGCCTTTTCGCAGCTCTACGCAATTTTAAACGTGTATTTGGGGGTCCCGTTCAATCAAGTCATCCCGCCCTGGAAGACAAGTACCCTGCTGTATTTCAGCATGATTACGCTCAGCAGCGTGGGCTACGGCGGAATCGTGCCGGTCAATCCCTACCTGCGAATCGCCGCAGCCCTCGAAAGCATGGTCGGTATTTTCTATGTCGCCGTGGTGGTCGCGCGGCTGGTCTCATCCTACCGGCCGAAGGTAAGCAGAATCAGCAGGAGTGAGGCCTAGGTGAATACTCTTACCATACTGATCGTCGAGGACCACGCTGGCGTCAGGGGCTTGTTGCGGCGAACAGTTGAGACGATTGCCAGCCGTATCGTCGAATGCTCCGACGGAGCCGACGCGTTGGTTGCATATACGCAGTGCCATCCCGACGTGGTGCTAATGGATATAGATATGCCGCGCATGGACGGTCTGATGGCGACGCGCGCGATCAAGAAATCATTCCCGCGCGCCTGCATCGTTATTGTGAGCGATTACGAAGCGGATGAGTACCGTGCCGCAGCGTCGGCCTCAGGCGCTGCGGGATACGCGCTCAAACGAGACCTGGCAGACCTGGAGGCCATCATTTTTCGATCACTCTTGTTACACAATTCTGCGGGTCCGGAGGGATCTCAATCATGAAGGGCTGACATCTATCGTTGTCACCGCCATAGCCATCGGCCTAGAAGCTGCACCGGCAGGCACGCGTTACGCCTGAAACAATTTCCAAAGCGCGCGCCGCGCACCATGGCGCGTGAGCAGGTGAGCCTCGCGCCGGTCCGACGGGCAGGCACACATCAATTGTGATTCGCAATTCTGAAACACTATCGGATAGTCATCACAATGCGCGGTTTGCCAGGCGCTTTCCACGCCTCTTCAATCTTGGCAAGGTCCACGGTCAGGGTTGCGATCTGGAGCCTCGCAGGTCCGACAGCCTCAAAGACACTTTTGATGGATTCAAGCAACTTCGCGAACGAGACACTCTTCACGCCGCTGCCCATCAACTGAATGGCAGAGGACCGGAGGGCGGCACCGGGAAGAGCGATCTCCTCCTCATGGCTCGCCCCACCTACGTGTACGAAGCGCACAGGAGTAGCATCTTCCACTGACTTCGCAATGGCGATAATAATCGTTTTCGCGCTCTCGCCCCACAGGTAATCGACAATGACGTTGATGCCGCCGGAGAATGCCTCTTGCAGCGCCTGCTCATAGCGCTGCACGCCGAGCGGAAACAGAGTGCCCAGAGTAAACGGAATGACGATGTCCGCTCCCAGCGACAAGAGTTCCTTTAGCTCACCCTCGCTGCGTCCTGTCGCGATAACCTTGCCTGCGCCTAAGTATTTGGCAAGGCGGACTGCAAGACGGCCAGCACTGCCCGTCGCGCCGTTGACGAGAACCGTTTCACCGGGCCGTAGGGCCGCTCGCTCCACCAGTGCGGTCCAGGCCGACATGCCTGGATTGGCAATGGCGGCGGCGGTCAAGTCATCAAGGCTGTCCGGAAGCTCCACGCACTGCTTCGCGCGAACCAGGCATTTCTCGGCGAGCGCTCCGTACGGCGCCTCGGGAAGGACGAAGTAGACACGCCTGCCATCTTCTGTGCGTCCTACGCCATCGGCGCCGGCCACGGCGGGGAATGCGGTTTCGGAGCTGTAATGTGTACCCGAGGAGCGCGATTTGCTGAACTGGCTCAGAGCCGAGGTGCTGACGGCGATGAGTTCCGCCCCCGGTGTCGCCGTGGGCTCGCTGAACTCTCCGAAGATGGGCGACCTGCCGGCTGCGGTGACGATGGCTGCTCTCATGTCTTTTCTCCTCTGGCTCTTTTAGACCATGGACGACATATATCTAACGGTGTTAGATATATCTAACGTCGTTAGACAAGGCGATGTCAACATTGCTAGGCTGGATTCATGAAAGTGAATCGTGACATGGTGGCCCGGGCCGGGCTGCGGCTATTGAATGACGTCGGCCTGGAACAGCTAACCCTGCGCCTTCTCGCAAAGGAACTCAAGATCCAGGCTCCAACCGTCTACTGGCATTTCAAAAGCAAGGAAGAGCTGATCGACGAAATGGCCACGATGGTGCTGGCCGAGGGAGGCCGGCGGTTGGTTCCAGCGAAAGACTCGGGGGACTGGAGAGTCTGGGCCGCTGCGTTCGGAGGCGGTCTCCGCAAGACCTTGCTGGCTTATCGTGATGGCGCCAGGATGGTAGCTGGAAGCCGCCTGACGAACACCGAATATATGAAGACGGTGGAGCGCATTGGGGCCGTGCTCATCGGCGAGGGCTTTACTGTTCGTCAGGCTGTCGTGCTGCTCAGCACAATTTACAACTACACCCAGAGCTTTGTGATGGAGGAGCAGGCTGTCTTCCCGCGTCCGAATGAACGTTCCCCTGAATACGATATTGTGAGCAGGAACGCGAAGCTCGATCCGAAGGAGCTCCCGATCATGCGCCAGAGCGGTCCCATCCTGTTCGACAAATTCGAACGCCGCTACAGGGAGGGACTCGATTTGATCTTGCGCGGAGCGATGATAGACGCGACGGCAAGGCGATGAAAGGCGCCACTCCCGACCAACGCACATCAGGTCACAACCACGCTTCGATCGGATAGGATGGCGAACGGCCGCTGCGAAAGTGATCGGTCGTTCCGCCCAGCTCAATGAGTGCCGAGGCGCTGATAGCGCCAATTGAGAAAAGCCATGCTTCACTGGCTCAATTTAGAATCGAGACCAAGTATGCTTCCTTCTGGGGTGAACGGGGCTGCCGCATTCTTACCTAAGCAGAGGTCCTATTTGTGAGGCAGAGTTTCGCAGCAATTATCCTCGGTGGTACCGGACAAGTCGGCGGAGCAGTCGTCGCGGAACTACTAGCAATTTCGGAATGCAGGGAAGTGGTGATGGTCACCAGAAAGCCCACTGCGCCGCAATCGCGGGTGCGCAACGTCGTTCTTGATACCGGCGCTGCTGACTTTGCCGAGCGCACTGCCATCCTTGCCCGCGGAGTTTCAAGCCAAGGCCCCGTTAGCGCCGTGAGCTGTGTGGGTGTCGGTTCTGGATCGACTCGCTGGAGCGAAGAAGAATTGCGACGACTTGAGCTTGGCGTCGTGGGTGCCTTTGCGCGCGGCTGTCATGACGCCGGAATCGCCCAGTTTTGCCTACTTTCCGCGGCAGGAAGCACAGCTCGCAGCCGGTTTTGCTATGTGCGAGTAATGGGCATGAAGGGAAGACACCGTGCGCAATGTCGGTTTTACCCGCCTCGCCATATTTCGCCCCGGCATCATTGTCGGCAACGCTCATACCCCGGCCTGGGTCGGTTGGTTGGGAAGCTTCGTGCCTGGGTCGTTTGGCAATATTGATCAGCGAATTCTCGGTCGCTCAATCGCCGCAGAGATAGCTTTGCACAGTCGAGAGGCTGGTGAAGCTATCCGCGAAAATGCTGCAATGAAAAAACTCGCTGCGCAGTTCAATGGAGGTGCGGAAGTCCGGCGATGACGCGCGCGGACTCGATGCGCCAGACTGCTTCGATGGTGTCATGCGAGGCCTGATGTGTGGCGTGATGTTGATCGGTAGCCGACACTGCCACCGATCACACCAGATCCGATCCGTGGATGCGGGCGCGGCTATTTGTTGAAGGTCTGATTTGGCAGCTCGGCCCGTTTCGCTATTTTGTACTGGATCTCCTCGTCGGACAGGATGTCTGCGAAGTCTTCCATCTCACCGACCTGGCGGATTTCGACCTCGTAGTCGCCGGCGTCGGAGCTGGGGGCACGTTTGACCCACGCGATGGCCTCTTCGAGGGACTTGACTTTCCAGATCCAGAAGCCGGCGATGAGCTCCTTGGCCTCGGTGAATGGGCCGTCGATGACGGTGCGGTTCTTGCCGGAGAATTTGACGCGTGCGCCTTTGGAACTGGGTTGGAGACCGTCCATGGCGAGCACGATGCCAGCCTTGATGAGCTCTTCGTTGAACTTCCCCATCTCGGCCATGAGCTGTGGATCGGGGGCTTTTTTTTCTGACTCTGGGGTTCCTTTGAGGATGACCATGAATCGCATTGTGAAATCTCCTTTGGGTTGAGCGATGGTTGGGTGGCCTGTTTTCGGGTTTAGCTATTTGTTGGCTTCCCCGCTTTCAACCTGTAGTCGAAGGGCCGGAGCGGAATTCGACAAATCGTCAAAGAAATTTTGTTCCTTCCCCATTTGTTTTTATTTCAGCTGCCGAATCCTCTCCTGCAGGAATTGCCGCTCGGGTTCCTGTTGGGTCAGTGCCAGCGCCTTCTCATAAGAAGCCCGGGCCTCGGCTGTCCTGCCCAGCCTGCGGCACATATCGGCGCGGGCTGAATGCGCCAGGTAGTAATTCGCCAATTCGCCCTGTTCCAAGACCGCGTCGATATGCGCCAGACCGGCCTCCGGGCCATCGCGCATGGCAATTGCAACCGCACGATTTAGAAACACAACTGGCGAAGGCTGAATTCGTACCAATTGGTTGTAAAGCGCAACAATCTGCCTCCAGTCGGTCGCAGCGACCGATTCAGCCTCCGCATGAACTGCCGCGATCGCAGCCTGCAGTGTGTAAGCACCGAAGCGGCGGGACTTCAGCGCTTTCTCCACCAATGCCACTCCCTCCGCGATCTGCGCGCGGTTCCAGAGCGAGCGGTCTTGATTCTCCAACAAAATCAGCTCTCCGGTCGGAGAGGTTCTGGCGGTGCGACGGGATTCCTGGAGCAACATCAGTGCAAGCAGGCCCAGAATCTCCGGATCCGGCTGGAGTTCGGTCAGTAGCCAGCCCAATCGAATCGCCTCGCCGGTTAGCTCGGCCCGCGTTACCTCCGCTCCCGCCGCAGCCGAGTAGCCCTCGTTAAAGACGAGATAGATAACCTGAAGCACCGCGTCCAGCCGCTCCGGCAACTCATGCGACGTCGGTACCTCGTATGGAATCGGTGTCTCTCGAATCTTTGCCTTGGCGCGGACAATGCGCTGCGCCAGTGTCGCCGGCGTAACCAGAAATGCCCGGGCAATCTCTTCGGTTGTCAGGCCGCAGATTTCGCGAAGAGTGAGCGCAACCTGTCCTTCAGGAGGCAGAGCGGGATGGCAGCAGGTGAAAATAAGGCGGAGGCGATCGTCGTCGATCTCCTCATTCTCCTGAGGCGCTTCGCTGATGCGCGCCTCTATGTGGAGAACAAGATCTCTCTGTGCTCCGTCGAAGCGCGCCCGCCTGCGTATAGCGTCGATGGCTTTGAAGCGTGCCGTTGAAATCAGCCAGGGACGCGGCTTGTCCGGAATGCCAGTCAGGGTCCAGGATTCCAGAGCGGCGGCAAACGCCTCGTGCATCGACTCTTCGGCCAGATCCAGGTCTCCGAGGAGGCGCACGAGCGTCGCGAGAACCCGGCCCGATTCCGACCGGTAGAGAGTCTCAATGGTCCTGCTGAGTTGTTCGGGCAGAGGTGGCGGCATCTACGCCAAACTAGCAAACTGAGTGGCTCGACACAACTGCGCGCGGGCTTCCCCTATCTCAATTTCACCGGATTCAGGTAGACGCTGAAGAGGGAATTATCACCCACAGATCAGGGGAAAGGCATTTCCAGTATTCAGATCCCACTTCAGGATCAGAACTGTGAATTCGGTCTGGCGGAGCCTGGCAGATGAAAATTCTGGGATTTCGCCAAGCGCATCGTCATCGGTGCTTATACGCGGAGTCTGTTTAATAGGGACCAGTCATTCAATTCGCTCAAGCGTTCGTTTGTGGCGGCGAAAGGGTCCTCACCTCAGAGTAGGACATACGCCTCGAGATCGTTCGAGGAGGCATGTTCTCAGGCACACAGGCGATCAAATTTGAAGCCGATGTATAGCTTGATCGAATACACTCCGGCCGGCTTTCGCGCGATTTGTCGGCAGTGAGTGGCCTCAGGAATGTAATCAACATCACAGAAAAATCTCGTCAAGGGAGCCTCTCCACGATACGTGCACCCTGAGAGGACGATTCTCGCCCAGCGGGATATCGCCGTAGTCGGGTGAGCTGGCACGTAATATGCCAGAGAAACGCAGGGTTGTTGCGAAGATAGCGCCTCCAAAGACGTTTCGGATCCTGCAGCAGGCGATGAAGCCACTGCATGCCTGCGCGCTTGACCCACGCTGAGCAGTCCCGAATGCTTCCCGTGTGGTAATCGAATGCCGCGCCAACGCCGACCATCAGTGGCACTTGAAAGCGATCGACGTATTGCGCCATGAACCGCTCCTGCTTAGGTGTACCGAGACCTACCCAGAGGATGTGCGGCCGGGACTTCAGAATTCGGAATGAAACGCTCTTCTCTTCATCCGGTGTCAGGCTTCTGAAAGGGGGTGTATAAGTACCGACCACCTGCAGTCCTGGAAATCGTTTTTGAAGATTCGCGCTGAGCCGCTCTGCCACGCCCGGCTTGCCGCCGTATAGAAAGTTTCGATAACCTCGCTCGACCGACAATTGGCACATTGCCAACATGAGGTCCGGGCCAAATACCCTTTCCATGCTTCGGAAGCCCAGAAGGCGACCAACCCAGACCATGGGCATTCCGTCCGGGGCATTGATAAATGATTGGTTCAGGATCTGGCGGAATTCGGGGTCCGCGTGAGCGTCCATTACCCCATGCACGCCCGTTGCGCAGATGTACCCATGGCCCCTCACTGAGCTGATCCACTCGTCGGCAAATGTGACCGCCGACTGAAGATCAATCGCGGACACGTTCACGCCGAGAACGTTTGCGTATGCTTGCGAGAAATCTGAGTTGAGCATCGAGAGACTTCCATTCTGCCGTGGTTCGAGAGCACAGTTGACGAAGAACCTGATGGATCACGTTTTGTGAAACGCCTTATCGGATCGCAAAAAACAACGTATGGATCAGAATTGCAATGTCCATAAAGAAGCCCCGATTCCGAATGTAATAGAGGTCGTACTGGATGTTTTCATGAATCAGAGAGGCTCTATCGGCGCTGAGTTGCCAGAGACCGGTAATCCCAGGAGTCACCTGAAGTCGTCGCCTGTGTTCTGAAGTGTAGTCCTGCACGATGAAGGGCATCTCCGGCCTCGGACCGACCAGTGACATGTTCCCCAGGATTACGTTTATCAACTGGGGGAATTCATCCAGACTTGTCCGCCTGATAAACCGTCCAATTCTCGTGATGCGAGGATCATTCGCCTTCATCGGCGAGAACTCATACTTCGGCGCACTCGCATGCATGGAGCGGAACTTGTAAATATCGAAGAGCTCTCCATTTCGGCCCACCCTCCTTTGGACGAAGAGCGCAGGGCCGGGCGAATCCAGTCTCACGAGAAGCGCAATCAGAAGGAGCAGAGGGCCAAGTAAAACCAGTAGGACAGTCGACAAGATGAGATCGATCATGCGCTTCGCAATTGTGTAGGGCCAAGACGCGAATGGATCTGCTTTTGGAGTAAGCGTAAGACCGTCAACGTCGATCGACTTTGTACACTCTTGCGCCTGCAATTCCATGCCAGAAAGAAACGCGATCCTGATTCCAGCCTGTTTTGCCGTGTCGATTGCAGCGGTTTGCCTCTCAGGTGAAAGACGAGGAAGCGCCACGACAAGCGTGTTGCACCGATGTGACTTAAGCAGTTCTACCGTGAGTGGCCCTCGTTGAACCGGAACCGAACGACGCCGCCGATATCCCATCTCGACTATCTGACTTCCATCGAAGTTAGGATCGTCGTCGATCACCGCAACAGGCACGAGCCCAAGCCGGACGGAATGAAAGAGAGCGGACACGACGCGTTTTCCCGAGTCTTTCGAACCATAGATGACCGCCCGATCGACGCCGTACCCCATTGCGTGCAGTACCCGGACGGTGAAGAGGAATGTCAGCTTTTGAAGAATCAGCAGGACCGGAATCAGGATGAGGGAAAGGACGACGGCAGGATAAGAAGACCTCATGCCCATCAGCAAGAAGATCGGGAGAAGCACGAGTACGGACTGAACGGGGATTCGCAGGGCTCGCTCCGTCTCCCCGATTTGGAGCAGGCTGCCGCCGCCGCGATATGCTCCGTTTCTCTCAAGAAACATCACCGCCAGTAGGCCGACCCCAATGCTTGCGGCCGCTACCTCTCGCACCGGATAGTGGGTCTGCACGTCCAGAGTCCTCGCCATCCCAAGGGAATACGCAGCGACCATGCCCACAGCGCAAGTGACAAAGTCTGCGGCAATTTCGAGACATGCCAGCATCCGCCGAAACAGATCTGCAGAAGTTGCCGGCACGGTTTCGTGAGAAGCGGAGAGAGCTTCGGCGTAGAGGCGAGGCGTAGCGGATTCAGATGCGCCCATGTTCCTCCCTCACTGGCTGCATGTCCGCCGAGATTCTCATAGAGACTGCCTTTCTGAGGCTGCGACGTTGATTGATGCTGTTACCCTGGCCTTTAAAAAAGGAGTGGCGGATGTTATTAACCTGCGATAAAGGCTTATGTATTGCTTCGCAAGAACCGGGGCAGAGAATTGGGGCAGACACCGCGGCGGCCTTTTGGGTTCATTGAGGGCAGTGGCAATTTCCGCAGCAAGCGTTTTCTCAACGCCTTTCCCCAGCGCCACAAACCGACAGTGCTCATCTCCAACTTCGCGAAACGCCGGTATATCCGAACAGATGATCCGGCTGCCCGCAAGCATGGCTTCGGCGACCGGCAATCCGAAACCTTCAGTAATCGATGGAGACACAACCGCATCACACCGCGTGTAACACCATTGCAGTTCCGCTTCCGATATTCCTTCGAGGAAACCAACGGCTCTTCCAACGCCTAGTTCTGATACCAGCTGATGAATCATGCGGGTCTCCGGTCCGTTGATGCCTACAATCACCAGCTTCATATCGTCCGCCACTTGGCCGCTGCGCAACATTCCGGAAAAGGTCCGAATCAGCAGGGGAATATTCTTGTTGCGACGATGCTGCGCGACACATAGCAGGAAACGTGTATCCTTCCCGCCGGGAATCGGTGGCCTCACGCCATAAACCGGTTCCGTCTCGACGCAGTTATAAATGCGTGTCGCCTTATGCCATACGGCAAGGGGTGCATACTGCTTCAGGCGGAGCAACGTGATATCTGATACCGCGGCAATTGCATCGACACTGCGGAGGCATTGCTGGAGGACGATCCGGTTGAAGATGAACTTCGGGAACCCAAAGTTCGTCGGAATCTCATAGGCGTACAAGTCATGCAGCGTCACCAAGGTTGGACAACTGAATGCAGCAGAATTCACAGGCACGGGATAGGACAGGTGAACCAGGTTGACCTGCAGTTGAGCGGCCAACTCCGGCAGCGTGCGGTAGTACCAGAGGTTTCGGCTGAGAGATCCACGTTCCATTTCGGCAATGTGAACCATGAGCCGCGGATCTTGGCAAAAGCTCTGAGCGTGCACAAAATTGCGCTGCCAGGGTGCAATCACTAAGTGCACGGCAGCAATTTCAGACTCAGGTAGCAGGCAGCGAACGACATTCAGGGCATGACGTTGTAAGCCGGAGATGTTCGAGGCGAATGAGGGGGCAGCGATCAGAATCTTCACGGTTTTACCTCCTCTCGAACGCTGTAAGGAAGCGGCAGTGGTGAAACTACCCCGCTCTCGCTCTTCCCGCTGGTGAGCTGGCGCAGCAGCGGCAGATAGACCAGCAATGCGGCCAAACCGTAACAAAGACGAGACACTGCCAGCCCCTGTAGCCCCATGTGGTGGAGCAGTTGGACCATGGGCACCAACATGACTGTTCTCGATGCCAGGCTGATAAGGGCGACCTCACGGAAGCGGCCGAGCGCCTGCATGGCATACGTTCCCGTCACGCTAAGCCCCATGAGGGCCGAGCCCAGAATGATTGGTGTCAGGATGCCCGCGGCGGTTTGTGCAACCGTAGCTCCGGCCCAGAGCCGGATAAGTCTGTAGCCCAGGAGGAGCAGTGCGCCCGCACCACATGCAACCAGAAGTAGATTGCAACAAAAGGCCTTCAGCAACGTCTGCTTGAGCCCGGCCCCTGAGAGAGTGCTTGCTCGCCCCGCAAGGTACGGAAAGAGAAAATGGAGACCGGAAGCATTGAGGCCGAAGATTGGTTGTGCGAATTGTACGCACAAGGAATAGGGGGCGACCGCGAGCGCGCCCAACGAAACACCAAGAAGAATTCGATCCAGCTGTCCGAAGACGACTGCGCCCAACTCCTGCATCCAGACGAAGATGCCCATTCTCAATAAAAGTCGTGTCTCGTCGGACCGGAAAAGTGGGCGTAGTGGAATGGTGCTGAAAAACCTGCGCAACTGATGAAACTGCAGGCAGGTGCCCAGTGCCAGAAAAAGAGCTGTGGCCATAAGGATAGTTGCTATTCCGTGTCCCGACAGAGAGAGAATTGCAGCGGACGCCAGGCTGAGAAGCCGAACAGCGGTGCTGATTTGAACGGTGCCGCGATAATATTCGAAAGCACGCTGCGTGCTCACGCCTACTGTTTCGATTGACCGGAGTAGAATCGAAACGCTCGCAATGCGCAGCGACACTAGACACTCAGCGGTTGAGGTCTGGTGAGCAACGCCAAGATGAGCAGAGGTGTATGGGGCCGCTATCCAGGCGCTGACCGCAAGGGTGAAACCGAGCGCCAGGTTAATTCCCAATATGCTGCGAACGGTGCGTGGAATCTGATCGAGCTTGCCGGCCCCGCGCAAATGAGCAACACGTTGAATGTTGGCGTCGCTGAAACCCGATGCGATGATTCCTCCAGCACTGATCACAGCCGTAGAGATCATCCACAGGCCGTATTCCGATGCGCCTAACCTGTGCAGCACGATCGGCGCTACAAGCAGCATCCCGAGAGGATACGAAACATAGTCCAGGACGCCAAATGCGGCATTTGTCAGGTGCTTCCTCATACGCCGCTGCCTCGCTTTGATGAGAGGAGCGAGAGGATGCGCCGCCGAAATACCGGACTGACCTCCGATGCGAGCGCCTTGCGGGGGTCGTCTGCTGCGACAGTCGACCAATATTCGCGCACAAGGATCAGGGCCGAAGCGCACGCGAAGGAAAAGAGAGTAAGCAGAATTGAAACCAGCAGCCGCGGAGGAAAAGACTTCTTCTCGGCTATACCGGGAGCATCGATCACGCTTACAGACGGTACATCCTTCGCTTCTTCGATTCTGGCCATCTCGAATTGCTGAGTCAAAAGCTCATACAGTGTCTCTTGGACTCTTACGCGCCTATAAAGATCTGCATAGGGAACGGCGAGTCGTGGAAGCTGGCGCAAGGGAGGATAAAGGCTATCGTTATTCTTGCCGTCAGCCGAATCGCCGTCGGAGTTTGAGGTCTCATCTGCTGGCAGAGGTGCCGAGGAGCCGGTCATCTTCGCAAGCTCCGCCTTAAGGCTCTCGATGCGAGCTTCAGTTTCGTGAATTCGTACGTTGCCGTCGCCGTAGACTTGCCGCAGAGACTGCAAGCCGGATTGGGCGAGCAGAAGTTCGGCTTGCACTCGTGCGCCGGCGTCCACCATCGCGCGAGTCTGTTCCTTGATGTCGATCGTGCTGTTCTTGCTTGAGAATTCACTGAAATCAAGTTGCGCTTGCTCGAGGTCGGCCTGAACCTTATGCAGGCGTTGTTCTATGAATACCCGCTGCCGGTGCGCGGCGGAGGTGTTGGTCCGCTCCACGAGGTTGTTCAACTCATCGAGATACCCTTGCGCCAAATCGCGAGCCAGGACGCGATCTGTATCCTCCACCTCAATCGTGATGACGCCGCTCTTTTTTTCTTCGGTTATCTTCGTGCAATGGGCGAGATGCTTAGCCGTATCGATTCGGTATCGTTTGTGGAAAACATGCTGCAGATCGAACCGGTCAATCAGATGATCGCTTACGGTTCCGCTACGAAGCAGCTCAATGAACAGTGCCGTTGATGTGTGCCCGCCTAACAGGCCGCCTGCCAGGCTGCCCAGGCTCCCGAGTCCGCTTGCGTGAGAAGCAAGTGCGGCAAGCATCATTGCGCTGGTGTTTTGCTGATCGGGCGGCATGATACTTGCTGTGGATTTGTACTGCTTGGGAAGCGTAAACGCAATCCCCAAACTTGCGACCAACGAAATTGCCGTCACCTTCGCGAGCATCCGACGATGCTTCCATAGCAGCATAGTGCGGACAGCCCAATGGGGCTCAGACGTGGCCTGCATTGGCTCGTCTCGCTCCAGGATTGCGAAGACAGATTCAGGATTCATCGTCCCATCCTCACAGAGATTTCCTGCACCAAATCGAGAACGCGAGACTCTTTTGCGTTTTGTTGATTCTCACTGCTGGGAACCTGAAGGTTAAGAATCATCATGATGCCCCTAATAAGAGAAATTGAATGCGAGGGACTATAGCGCCGATGCCGCCACTGCGGAAGTGATCGCGATTGAGGAGGCAAGCTGCGCCGTCGTCAGCAGATTCCTCCAGAACAACGAGCCACCGATCATCTTCTGAGGCACTACAACGACATCACCCGGATTGAGTTTGGTTGAGAGAACATCACCTTCGAACCAACTCCCTGAACGACGGCCGACAACAGAGCCATTCGCACGAATGATGAATACTTCCTTTCGATTGGCCGCTGAGTTGGTACCGCCCGCGTGGCTCAGATACCAGCCGGCGGTCTTTCCTGGTGTAAAGGTGAGAGCCGTTGCGTTGTATACCTGGCCACTGACAAGCACAAACCCAGGTCGCTTCGGGATGGTAAGCTGATCGCCCTGGCGCAGTTCTATATCCGCAGGTGTGTTCGCCCAACTGCCGATATCTGCGCTGATGTGAATTACCATCCGACCGGTCGGCGGATGACTCTTCAGATCGGCGAGCACCTGATCCTGCTGGTCCTTGATGAGTTGCAAAGCCCCCGCCGAGTTTCCGCCTGCAAGGTTGGGCGACAGCTTGGCCGACGCCGCGTTCGTCTCGATCTGACGAATTAGTTCGTCGCGGCTCTTCTGCTCGAGTTCAGCGACCTGCACTCGCACGAGCACCGCACCCGTCGGGTAGGCGGTTGACAGAAGCCCTCCTGCTCTTTGGAGAACGGAGCTGAGGCGCTCCCCATCCTGAAAACCGTAGCTTCCCGGAAATCTGACTTCGCCTTGGATTGTTAAAGACTCACCGATGTTTTCCCAATTCGTGATCTGATGAATTGCGAGAATATCTCCCGGCTTCAGCGCGACATCTGCATGAGGGTCGGTTCCTGAAACCGCCGCTCCTATTTGCACAGTCGCGAGATTTTCGACCACTTCATTTCCATTTCTTACTTCATAGCTGGTGAGGTCGGCGCTTTCCGTAAGAGCGTTGCGCTTGAACCCTCCGGCCATGCGCACCAGCTGCGCTGAAGTCATACCCTGCGACATGGGGTACCTACCGGGTCGGAGCACTTCACCACGAATGGTGACTGTAGGTGCATCGACCTGATAGCGTCCAAAGACCCGGACCGTATCGAAGGGCCGTAGTTCGACATTTGCGTTGCCGATCAGAACATCGGGAACGTTGAAGTCGATGGTTTCCGCGTGCAGGTCTGGAGGAACGAGGCGGACGATCTCGCCGTGAGCGGCGGGCTCAGGAAGCAGATCCTGATAGCTGCGAAGTACGTCGCTGAGGCGCATGCCGTCGGTGTATGCCAGACGCCCTGGGCGTACAACGTGGCCAGCCAGGTATATTGCGCGCTGGCTATATGGCAAGATCGGCTCGACGCGAATTCGGTCTCCGTCCTTTACGAGGAAGGCAGCGATATCTCCCCCGGCCTGGGAGTTTTGGTCGCCTGAGCCGTGCAGGGTCAATGTCTCACGTTGATGGTGAGCGTCGATACGTTCAATCCTGATATGGCTTAGTGAAGCCGCCGCGGTTAATCCACCGGCGTCCTCAATCACGGTGCCAAGCGTTGTCTCCCCGGCCTTGAGTTCGTAGATCGCCGGACGCTTGACTGCACCGGAGACAGCGACAAGAGGACCCGCGGGAGGCACCAGAAGCGTATCGCCGCTTTCAAATGCAGCGCTGCCGTTGCGAATGCCATGAAGCAGGAAATCGTAGAGGTCCACATCTTCAACGAGCTGCTTTCCGCGATAGTGGAGCAGCCTGCGCAGTGAACCGGTCCCGGTAGGGCCCCCAGCGGTATACAGCGCGCTCAGCGGAGTCGAAAGCGAGCTGATGTTGTAACCGCCTGGGCGCTGGACATCTCCAACCACATAGACGCGCACTGAGCGAAGCTGGGAAACGCTCACAACAACATGCGCATTGCGGTACTGCGGCTTGAGCGCATCCTCGATGATAGTTTGTGTCTTTCCGAGAGAAAGCCCAGCTATATCAAGGGATCCCGCTTCTGGCAGAAAGATGGTTCCGTCGCGGCTCACTGTTCGAACGATGCTTTGAGTCGTCCCTCCCCAGAGATGAATTGTGAGCGTATCCCCGGGCCCGACGATATAGTCCGGACCGATGGGCACATCGAGTGGTGCGTTCCCGGCGGCAATTCCGCTTGCCATTGCAGAAGCTTCGCGATTGACAAAGACGTCAGACCCGAACCGCTTCAACCCCGCCGCGTCATCCGGTATCTGCGCGTAAAGATCGCGCATCGACGGAAGGTCGTAAGGGGCGGGCTCGCGGCGGACTCTGGGCTCGTCAGTCGATGCGTTTGTTTTCTCCATCCCCCGCGGGTTTTTCGTTACTGTTGTCCGTACGGGATTTGAAGGCATCGATCTCGCGATCTTCGTCGAGGAACCCTCATTCAGCCCGGGGCCCATGCCAACGCCGGTTCCGAAAGTGTTGTCGCCCGGCAATTGTGACTCTTGCGTATCCGACTGCGGGCTGATTCGATCTTGTGGCGCGACGCTTGATACCGCCGATTGGAGATCATCGTCAGAGACGTATCCGCGTGCGCGCAGCACGGTTGTGATATTTGTGCGTAAGTCGGCGTTTGCCGCGATCTGGTTGTAGAGGGTCTGATCGGATATCTCACTGGGGTCGATCTGGATGCCTTGCTGCTGCTGCAAGCGATCCGCCAACTCGGACTTCAACTCCAGGACGAGATCGGGGTTCTGTAGCAGGATGTTGATGATCTGGTCGGCGGAAAGTGTCGAGCGCGGCGTGAGTCCATTTAAACCAGGCGACGTATTCTGACCAAATCCCAAAAACCCGCTGGAGTCCGCCTGTGAGCTGCCACCATCGCCTCCTGGCGACTGTGCGCTCTGCGTCGGGGCAGCGTCACTTGGTATCTGACCGTTGGCACGGGGGCAAGCGAGCGAGCAGAGCGTCAGAAGGCATGCCGCTGCGGAGCAAGCAAACAGGCGGTGAGCACCGTTGACGCTCACGCGCGCGGGTTGGCTCGGGATCATGCGTCGTAAATCGGCACGCGGGACGAATTGCGGCATAGACATTGTGCTCTTCGTCTTTGAACGTAAAGAGCCGCTCGGGCTGGCGTGTCATGCGTTCGTAAGGGAATTGTCATTCCTTTGTTGTTCAGCGGATAGTCGATCGAAAATGTGATCGAGAACGATTCGATCCCAGTTCCGGATGCGGGGCGAAGGTGTCAGGCGTAGGTTGATCGCTAAGTGAGACATCGCGTCAAAGAAAATGACATTGCGCAAACATTTCCCTGACATCTCAGCCGCTGCGAGATGCTAATCCTAGTCAATGCGGCGGCATAGCCACCAAGCGCGATGTGCTATCCAACAACGGCCCACCGGCGGCAAGAGATGCTCGAGAATATTCGTGTGGCGTTTCAAAATGAACGGTCAGAACTTCTCTCGCGAACAGCTTTAGAAAGCGCTGATTGACGAACAGACATGGAAACCGAAGAAGTTGAAGTCAGAGATCCTACTCAAGATGCAATCTCAGAGAGAACTGAGGCTCGTTTATCCGAACGCCCGCAAGATGCGCTTCTTTGTGATATGAAGCTGCCTCTGCGTGGCATTTTTCACCCCCTCGGCTATCCTGTTGAGATCCTCACGAATGATTCGGCGGTATTGGAGTGCGCCCGGGAAAGCTTTGGTCATGCACGTCCCTCGCGAACAGCTCCCCCGTTGCAACTGCGACTTGGTGTTAGCCACAGAGGCGGCCCCGCATGCCCGCCGGCTCCAACGCGGCGCGAGTTCAACCACTTGTATTCCCTGGTCGCCGACGCGGATAATCAGGCGCTGCTAGACCTCAAGACCGGCATCAGCTTCGCATGGTTGACGCAGTCAGCAGTAAACAACAGGATCTATCTGCGCTATAACTTCCTGGATAAGATCACATATCTGCTGCTTGGTGCGTCAGTGGTGACCGATCTTCATGCCGCCTGCGTCAGCAGGGACGAGAAAGGGATTCTCCTTTGTGGAGATTCCGGGGCAGGGAAGTCCACGCTCGCCTATGCGTGTGCACGGAACGGGTGGACGTATACATCGGATGACACAAGTTATCTTATTAACGAAGCCGATCCACCGCGCGTGATCGGGCACTCACACCGCGCGCGTTTTCGTCCTTCTGCAAAGTCGCTCTTTCCCGAGCTGGAAAACCACCAGGTAACTCCCCGCCTCGAGGGAAAGCCCTCCATCGAGGTTCTGGTTTCAGAGCTTCCGATCTCACATACAGCGACGGAGGCTACCGTTGACTTTGTTGTTTATCTAAATCGACATCCGTCAGGAGGCGCAAGGCTCATACCATTGCCCAATGGAACCGCGACAAAACGTGCCTGTCGAGAGCTCTACTCTGCGGGAGAGATCCGGGCAAAACATGAGCGCATATTGGAGATTCTCTCCGATATCCCCACCTACGAGCTGCAGTATTGCGACCTCTACCAGGGTGTGAGGACCCTTGGTCGCTTAACGGAAGGGAACTGGGGCGGCTGCTGATTCGGCAGGCTCCAGACATGCCCATCGCGTGATGTATTTGCGCACATCCCAATTCGCGGCTCGGCTTGCTTTTCAAGCGCTCCTTCGATCAATTCGACCGCGCGCTCCAATCCGTGCAAAGAGTGAAGCTCAGCTTGCAACTTCAAAGCTGCACGACGATACAGCGGATCATGAAGAAGTCTCATCACGGCGGTTCGAATTCGCTTGGTTGAAATTCGCATTACAGGAAGCACCTCCGCGATTTTTAGCCGGGCCAGACGAGCGGCCACGGCAGGTTGGTCGTGCGCAAGTGGGATCGCAACCATCGGTTTTCCTTCCATGAGCGACTCAAACACGGTATTTGGGCCGCCGTGCGTAATTACGACCTTCGCGAGCTTCAGAAGTTCGAGTTGGGGAGCATACCGCGCTACCAGGGGATTGCCTGGAAGATCGGCAAATAAATTCGGGAAAAAGCGGCCACCGAGAGAGATCACCAGTTGCAGATCAAGATCCTGGCATGCCTCAGCGATCATGCGGAACAAGTCGGGCTGCACATTGCGCGTAGTCCCCAAAGATGCGTAGATGATGGGTCGGCCATCCAGGCTATCCCAGGGGAAGTCCACCGTTGGTCTTTCGATCCCGTTCGCAAACGGCCCGGTGTAGTAAAAGTTGGTAGGAAGCTTGCTGCGGGGGAAGTCGAGGCATTGCGGTAACTGCGTAATCTGCGCGAGAGCTGGATACGACTGCGCAACTTCCTGCACCGGTCCTAGACCGAACTGCCGCCGATACCTATTGAGAACTCGGCGAATCGGTCCATGCAAGTTGACCGCAGACACCTCCAAAAGTAGGTTCTGCAATCCGGAAAACCATGAGGCTGAATATTTGTAACCTGAGAATCGAGGATAGGCGCTCCATCCGAAGTTGTGTGGTACTGAAGTTGAGATTATGAAGTATGGCAGGCCCAGTAACTGAGCTAGGGTCGGACCGGTCACGGCGATTTCGTTAATCAGGAGCGCATCCACTTCTGTTTCCGCGAGCGCAGGCAGTGTGCTCTCGAGGTAGGTTTTCAAGTCATACGAGATGCGTTTTAGATTGAAGCGCAACGCGGAAAACTCGGATAGTAAACCTGCATTGTGGGCCTCTAATCCATTGCGGAAAGGCGAGATCCTTTCTCCGATAGGGAAGAACTCGAGTCCCGCCTGACGCACTCGATCTTCTATCTTGGACTTTTCGAAGAAAGTGACCCGATGTCCTCGTTCTCTTAGTTGCTGGGAAAGAAGGAGGAACGGGTTCAGATGCCCGGTTCCGGTAAAGGACAGCACGCCAAAGTGCCACTGCTTACGCTCAGCATGCATGGATGGCCTCGACCTCTTGCGGGTTGCAAATCCGCCTGCTTGCCAGACGCACTTCGCCGCTTCCCAGCACCGCTTCGGCCTCTCGCAAAAGCGCTCTCACCGGCGCGCGTAGCCAACGTATTGTTCCGTCGATTGATAGAGGCTCCAAACCGTGCTTTGCTGAGGTTGGAAGATGCTTAAAGATCGCTTCGGAGGCGAGCTGCACTCTACCCCCAATCACCACGAGCTCTATATCGGTCATCGACAGCGTCTGCATCCTATCTTCGGGATATTGGCCTGTGTCTCGAACCGCAATCAGATCACCCAAGCCGAACTCTTTGATTGAACCCGCCGCATCTTCTAACCTCAGGATTGCCGCGGGGGCCGTCGTCACCATTTGATATGCGGCGGATGGCGGGATCCCATTAAAGCATGTTGCAAAACGCACCTCATCCAACAGGTCGCCCACGGCTGTTAGTGGAGAGTCACTCCCGATGGCTATCTTCTCAATTCCGCTCAACAGGGATAGGTCTGGGAGTCTTTCGAAGAGAAAGCTATTGGAAGATGGGCAAATAATGAGAGAGGCACCGCGCTCGCGCGCGAGCCCAACGCCTTCATCATCAAGCGCCAGTCCGTGCACAAGAACCGTGTCGCGATCTAGAACGCCCAGCCGATCGAGTTCCCGAATCTCCTCCCGTGACTCTTCGTCAACCCCTTCGCATGCGTGCACGATGAAAACGCCTCCTTGGGGAGTGGCTGCGTGTGCCTGGCGAAGGTCTCCGCCGAGGGCAAACGAATGCCCCCATCCGTATTTGTCGACCACTCGCACCGGGAAGTCTTCCCTTTGTAATTCGGGCCATAGTGGATCATGATGGCATACCGTTGTGACTCCACAGAGAAGATTTCGAATGCCGCCCCACCATAGGCGCACGTGCTTCGATACGGCGCGAGGTTTTGCGCCGGGGTCTGGAGATCGGCTGTGTATGTCGTCGCCCCACTCCACGTAGTTGAGATAAGGAGGATTTCCCATCTTCGGGAAAAGGGAGAACTGCAAATGATCGTGCGCATTGATCAACCCCGGTAGAATCAAAAAGCCGCTTAAGTCAATGTCTGTCGGATCGAGAGCCGTGTCTGGAAGAGTAGGCGGATTGTCGAGGATACGGGTTATGCGATCGTCCACGATCTGGATCGACGCATGCAAGATCTCTCGCTGGCCTATGGCACACCGGGCACCGCGAATTATCAGGTGTGGTTTTTGCGGCGCTATCAATTGGCAGCCTCCAACTGTTGGTGGCGTTAATCCTCGGCTAGACAATCGGGCCGGGGCTCGAGTGATTTCCGACTACCGGGAGATCTTGCAAAGTCGCCAGATCGGTTTCAACCGGGTCCAGGCTCACGTTAAGCCTTTCGGGTGGCATAGATTCGAAACCGCGATGGCTCGCGCCGGTTTAAGAGTCTCGCTGCAAGTGGGCGCATCGCCCACTTGAGCCCATATCTCGGATAGTGAATGCTCCACCGGACGCCGAGCGTCTCCTCCAGGGTTGCGAGACGCTCATCCGTCAAGTACTCAAGACTTTTGATAGAGTTCGATTCGGTTCCATATCGCTCAAGGAACGAGGCGCTTCGCTCTGAAATCATCCTCCTGCCGCTCTGCTCGCAGGAATACCAGGGCGTGTCGCTGACAATTACCATACCGCCGCTTTTGGTGCACCGAAGTGCCTCCCGCAGTGTGGCTGCGTAATCTTCGGCGTAATGGAAAGAGGCATTGAATATCACAGCTTCGAACTGCTGATCCTGAAATGGCAGGCGCGCAAGCTCGGCTTGAAACCGCGGAAACATCGCGGGCAAGTGTTTTCGAAAATGCTCCGCTGCTCCAAGGCCGTCGTACTTGTTAGTGAGCAGGTCCACAGCAAACGGACGATACCTGGCCAGCGCGAGACGAAAGCTCATCCAGCAGTTTCCGGCACCGAGATCCAGAATTCGTCTGCTCTCGAGTCGAAGGTCCTGTCCCAAAACATGACTCATGAGATAGTCGTAACTTCGCGCTCTAATCTTCCATTGTTCGCTGTTTCTTCCGGAAATGTCCTCATAGGGGAGACCCAAATAGAATTCGTCCGTCTGGCTGCCCCTGCCCTCCGCCGCTCTAATGCGCTCGTAATCCCCTATGAAGCGAGAATAATGTGCGGCTCGGTCCGGTGAAAGGGCGTTGACAATGCCATTGTTGAGATTCATTGTGAGTCCGCAGAATTGGCATTCCAGCCGATCGATGTTGGCTCTACAGCGGGCGCATTGCGGTCGGACACCCAGAAACGCAGCATCATCGGAAGGGAGTGTTCCCGGTCCGCTTTGCTCACTGGATGGAGCTTTCCGAATTCGGTCGTTCATGTGCGTTGGCTCGGTCGCAAGGAGATTCTGCATTCAGTTTTCACTAACTGGCATCAGTTGTCCGATAGGCACAAAAGCAGTTGATGCGAATGTAGATTCATGTGCCTCAAATGAGAAGGCTTCTGGATCGCGGCTTATCGGTTCAAGTTCATTAACTAGACCCCACAACGAATCCAGCCGCGCGATTGTCTCACACGATGTCTTGGATTCTTGCCATGAGTCAACTTCCGCATGCAAAGCGTCGCGAACCGCACGATAGAAATCGGTCTTATAGGCTGCCTTGAACATGATGCAGAGATCATCGCTATCGGTCCAATTCCTCTTCTGTCCAAGTTGGGCCTTCACTCGCTCATGAAACGCCGTGCCCGGAAGTGGGTATGAAAACGAGATTCCCACGTCATCCGGTCGCATCTCGCGGACAAAAGCGACGGTCCCCTGCAGTTCGGCCCAGGATTCACCGGGATAACCAAACTGCAAGAAGAAACAGGCGCGAATCCCAGCCTTTTTCAAGAGGCGGCGAGCAAAACGGACTGAGGAGAGTTTCAGGCCTTTGTCCATGGCGTCGAGGACGGTTTGCGATCCCGATTCAACTCCCATCCACACTTCGGCACAACCTGCCGCCTTTAGATGACGGACAGTCGCTTCGCTCATCAGGTCTGCGCGGGATTGAATTTTGAAGGGAATGGCAGCATCCCTTTTTGTAACTTCCTCGGCGAATTGCTGCACCCAGTGTCGATCCAGGGCGAATACGTCATCGCCGAACCAGATATGTTGAACGCCGGCCGACACTTTCAGTAGTTTCATCTCTTCGGCAACGGCTGCAGCGGAGCGCAAATGGAACTTGTTGCCGGAGATCGGCTTTGCGCACCAATTGCAGCTGAACGGGCATCCGCGGCTTGATACCATGTTTGCCGAAAAATAACCATGAGCTTTTACCCACGCATTCCGGTATGGCTCCATGTCGATCAGGTCGCGTGCCGGCAATCGGAGTTCTGACCATGCGGGATTCTTCGACAGCCGCTGCGAGCTTCGCACCAGCCGACCGTGCTGGTCGAGTCTCACCATTCCATTTAATAGTGGTACTTGTTCTGCGTCCAGAATGGAGCGGCAAAGCTGCACAAGGGTTTCCTCCGCCTCTCCACACAACACATAGTCGAAGCCATTTTCCAAAAACAAACTGGAGTTGTCCGTTGAATCAGATCCATGGACAATCGTGACTGCACCGATCGCCTGCGCCGCCCGAGCGATTGCCCACGCCACGTCTCTCATCCGCGTAAGGCACATTTTCGAGAGGAAATTGAAGTCGTCTTCATAAACGGCAACGATTCTTGGCCGATGCTCCTCCAGTATCGCCTCGAATTTCGTGGAGGGTTCTTCAAGCATGGAGTCGAAGGCGGCTACGGAGATGCCATGCTCCCGTAATGCTGTGGCTGCATACAGCGTGCCAAGAGGTAGATATGGCTGCATTTTGCGTAGTTGCTTCGGGTCGAGCGGGAGATGATAGGAGTGCGTAAGCAAGACCTGTGCCACAATTCACCTCGGATGTTTCAGCATCGGTACCCTCAGAATGCGGGCATTGCAAATGCGCATGCCAGTCGGATTGGGCGCATCCGATGGCGCATTGCGTCATTCGAAACGTAGCGTAGTCTGACCAGCGCAGGTAGTTGTCCCGGAATTGTCAACTCAATGTCATCCCTTAGCCATTCGTGATCTGAGCCAGATTCAGAATGGCAGCGCCTGGTTCAAGCGTGCTACGGCTCGCCTCGACGGATGACGCTCCGCGATCGGAGTGAGCACTGGCAATACGAAAACCCGCCGTTGCACTCGAAAGATGTCCCAGCTTGTCGCGCTTTGTGGCTAAGTAGTGGGCGGAATGAGGATTGCCTGGAACTTCAGCGCTTACGCGTCTCACGATCTCAATTCCGGATGACTGCACGGCATCGAGTTTCTCTGGATTGTTGGTCATCAATTGAAGCGCACGAATCTTGAGGAATCGGAGAACTTCGACTGAGAGCGCATAATTCCGTAGGTCGACCGCATGCCCGAGTTCAAGATTAGCTTCGATTGTGTCCAAGCCCTGGTCCTGAAGTTGATAGGCGCGGAGCTTTTCCATCAACCCAATGCCTCTCCCTTCCTGATGCTCATACACGATGACACCCGCGCCTTCCTCCGCTATCACGCGCAATGCTAGATGAAGCTGGTCGTGACAATCGCAACGAAGGGAGTGGAAGACATCCCCAGTCGTGCATTGAGAATGAATGCGCACTACCGGAGGAGTTCCGTGAATGTCTCCAAGGATTAAAGCGAGCGCTGTTTCTACTGTCTTCGCATTCCAGTTGGTATCGAAGCCTTCAAAGGCCAGCAGGTGGAAATTTGCCCACCGGGTCGGGAAGAGCACATCTGCGATTTGCTTGAGTGTCATCAACGAGAGCATTCTCCTTCATGCCGTCCACGGTTCATGGTGGACATTCGTCCGTCAAACCGTATCGGAAGCGTACCTCACCGTGTCTTTTGGTGTGTTGTCAGAATGTCTTCATGTAGTCATTCAATTGTCGCAATCAGCTAGATGCCGCGACATCTGGCAGATCGCCGGGATCGCACGTGCAGATGATCGTCATAAAAGCTGCAACACCTTCGCATCTATTGCGAGACCGTCCGACGGAATTGGTACAGGACGTGATCGCCCAGCATCGCCAGCGGACGGGAGAGGACGCGGTCGAGATCTTCCATCGCTGCCAGAAGTCGCGGATGCCCGGAAATCCATGGTTCGGCGGTGCTTGGCGGGACCATTACACCGATTCCAAGCCGCTTTTCCAGCACAAACCAGGGCGCAAAGGCTCGGGTCAATTCAGAACGGCGATGATACACAACGGAGAATTCGCGTTTGGAGAGTCGCGCTGATATCTGGCCGCGCTTACAGCGTCGAAGCGTCTGATTTGGCCGTCTATGGAGCAATTCAGTCACTATCTCGCCGGGGCAGAATGTGCCAAAAACGACGAGCATTGCGGTGGCACCCGGCTTGAGCAGTTGTGCAAGTCCCCGCGCTACAGGTGTGAGGTCGACGACACAGTTTAACGGCGCAAAATTCGAGAACGCGCCGTCGAACAGTTTTCCTCCGCTGGCTAAATGCCGAGAGGCAAATTCATCCAATTCTTCACCAGCTGCGATTTGGGCCTGTGAGCCAAATGGAAATAATTTGGCCTTAGCCAACTCGACCATAGTCGGAGAGGGATCCGTCAGAATTATTTCGTAGCCGCGCTCCGCTAGGAACGATGCGTCCTCGCCTGTGCCCCCGCCAAGCTCCAGGATATAACCTTGCTTCGGAAACTCCTTCAGTAGTGCGGTGCGCACCGCACGACGCTGTGCCGACACGCTTAGCCATGGCCCGAAGCGCTGGTCAAAAGCCCGCGCGATTGCATCGAATGCCAAAGCCGCAGGGCGCAAACACAATGTCATCGTGCGAGACTCTTCATGCGCCGCCAACGACGCGATTCCACGATGATGCGAATTCCTTCGACGACGTGAAAGCGTAGGCGGGCACTGATCAGTTGAAGTTGCATGTAGTGGCGACGAATTCGGACTGACAACGACTCATTAGGAAAGGCCCGTATCACGAGCTGGGGAAGGCAAAGTGGCACTAACGCGCGCCGAACGGGTCGCTGCGCCGAGATACCTGCGGACTCAAGCTCACTCTGCAGCAACAGGTACAACTTACTCCCGGGGTGGCTCCCAAGAACAGCGCGATGTCCATAGGTTTCGACCCAGAGTCGCACTGGTCCGGAGAGACTGTTGACGGTCCACCCAGTAAGTGCTTCGGGCGCAAATTCACCCATGACACTCGTGATTAAGAGCGTAATGACTCCGAGCCCCAGAGAGGCTCGTGGACTCTGGTTTGCTGCGGCCTTAAGCTCGGACCAGAATGCGCTGTCCTTTTGCATCGAGAGTACGTGACGACGAAACTCCAGCAGGTGTGCTGCCCGCGCGAACTCGCCGCAGACATGCTTGTACGCGTGAAGTCCTTGACCCAACAGCAAATCGACCGGCGAGAGCACAGGCATCTTCATCCCGCACAAGTCACGCCATTCCCGCCGGTCCAGCGGAGACGAGACACTTGGGATGCGAGGCTCAATATGCAACTCCACGGCGAATGACGGCAGGTTCTTGTACAGATGCTTCAATGAGAGCCCCGGTCTTTCGTTGCGTTTGAACTCCCAACTTCTTCCGCTGATTGCATACAGTCGATATCCGCGTTCTTCGAGCAAACGTCGCGCTTCGGGTGCGTCCGTCTCCCCGACAAGAAAATCCAGATCAAATTGACACCGGAGTTCTGGCTTTGGCGCCGATTTCGGCCAAAAAGACAACCCTTTTAAGATGGCGTAAGAGAGATCAACCTTCTGAAATTCCTTCTGAATGGCGATAGACTCGTTGATCATTCCTCGTGTCCTTGCAGTGTTATCGATGAGGTTCAAGTGCAGGCGGGTAAACACGGGAGGTGGGAGCAAATCGGTGAGGTCCAGCTCGATAAGTCGATTGAGAAAATAAAGCGCCAGTCCGCTGAGATCCAGCCAGCGCAACAAATCGACCCACTGTTTCGTGGAGAGATTTGGTAATTGTGAACATTGTTCCGGCATTGGATTGCAGAACATCAGCAGCACAGCTTTGCGGGCCGATAGTTCTGCGTTCAATCGCTTTGGTGTCGTGTGGGAATTCCACTGGGGCCGAAAGGCGCACGCAGGCGCATCCGCGAATTGCTCGATCTGCGAGTACGCGTATGCCACTGCGTCCAAATCGCAAACCGGGGTCTCAGATGAATGTTCTCGATTGGGAAGCACCGCCAATGCAGCGTCACCTCATTTGTGGACCATCATTCGTGCTGTTCTGATCAGCCTATGTCGCCTTTACCCAAAGGCTTGTCACGTTGGTGTAAGGCGATTGTCACTCTATTGTTAATGGGATTCTCTTCAACCAGACGCCGCAAGACTCTGCAGGAATGCGATCCGGTTGTCGCCAAGCTCCCATAATCCCGCATTTCATCAACTAACTGTGACAATCAATTGACAATATGAAGACGATGTGAAGACACATTGCCGAACGCCGGACGCTACTCTTATCGCTGGGTTGGAGCTAAGCAGTGGGCTGTAGTACCAATTCCGCGAGATCACGGAGCCTCATCTCCGATAAATGGAATACATCCAAGCCTCTTTCAAAAAACAAACTCGCCGAACAGAAAGGATTCACAGTACCAATCTCATCGAGGATGAAAAATGAAATCTTTTCACCAGGTCCAGAGTTCTGATCTTACCGCGCAAATTCTGCAAGAGGAACTCAGTTCGCGGGGGTATGTGCTCATTCGGCAGCTGTTGCCTCATGCCGATGTAACTAACCTTCTTGACGACATTACTCAAATACTCTCCGCCGCCAGTTGGCTTCTGCCTGATCATGATCCTCTGGAACGGATCGCTAATATCAGCGCAGCATGCGGTGATCCGGATCCATCGTTCAAGCGAACCTACCGCGAAGTCTTCAATCTGGAGTCATTTCACGCCCTGCCACATAATCCGGCTCTGAAACTCGTAATGAAGATGATCGTAGGCGAGCAGGTTCTGATTCACCCTAAGGCAATTGGACGCCTGATCTTTCCTAATTGCGAACACTTAACCGTCCATCCGCATCAAGACTATCGTTTCATGAATGGAGATCCTGAGTGCTATACCGTCTGGATTCCCCTTCACGACTGCCCAACCGATGTGGGGCCATTGCGAATACTGGAGGGCTCACATCGTTTCGGCTTCCAGAAACATGAAGACGAGAATCTTCATGTTCCAGAGATCCCGTCCGGAGAAGCAATGGGAGACGAGTGGGTTGGCGGCCGAATCAACGCTGGCGATGTGTTGATTTTTCACAGCCTGACCGTGCATGCGGCCTCCCCGAACCGTTCCGACAAGATTCGAGTCTCCCTGGATTGCAGGTTTCAGGATTCCAGGCGGGTCCTCAATCCGGCCAACCTGGCTTTCGGGGGCGAGTCCGGAAAGTCGTGGGAATCGATTTACGCCCAATGGCGCTCTAGTGATCTGAAATACTATTGGAAAAAGCTTTCCCTGAGTTTCCAGCCCTCCAAGTCAGAGTTGGAGCAGCTCGCAAGAACGGCGGAATCTCCATCCAAGCGGGAGAGGCTTGCCAGAATTCTGAGCCAGATCGATTAGGAGACTTCTCGAATAAGCTTCGATGTTTTGGGAGGGAGCAGAACTCCAAGAGCTGCAGATGCATGGGATCTCAGGCAGAGTCTCGCAGCTGCGGAGAAGCAGTGTTGTTATCCTAGGTCTGCTTAGCCTTCCCAATCAACGAGCTTTGGTAATTGTAGGATGGCTTTCCTTGAGTCACGCCCTGCCCATCCTTGCCTCCGAATCGCCGCTGGTGAGATTTCGCCAAGTCCTGGCGGAGAAGTGCTTGCGAATTATTCGGCTCGAATTGAAATGACAATCCGTTGACAAAGAACAGACGATCCCGAGACACCTAATGAGACGAGGATCGCTATTGTTGAGCAATGTTGCGATTTAGACTGACTTCTCCTCACTGCAAAATCATCTGGCTAACAAGGCTCATCGTCCTCTTGATGGTTCTCATTTGCGCGGTGACCCATGGAACCGCACAGGAAGATGTGCCGCTGATCTCCGGTGGTATTGGCTTCTTCACAAGTACAAATGGTGGAAACACCACTTATGAGCCTTACGTAAAGCCGGTTGTTGCGGCGCCCCTTGGAAGGTACATTCTCATCGAGAGCCGGGCTTCAATTCTCGATTCCTTCGTTCCCGTGCCGGATGTGGGATATAAGAGGAACCCTGTCTTTAAGGCTGTGGACTATATGCAGGCGGATTTTTTCGCAGGACCTCATCTCACCGTCGTTGGGGGAGAGTACCTCACTCCATTCGGGACCTACAATGAGCGCCTCACGCAAATTTGGCTTCAGACTCTATCGGACCTTCCGCTCATTTATGGCATTGGGACCATGGCCACCGGTTCCGGTCTTGGTGGTATGGTGCGCGGCTCTGCTCTGTCAAACCAGCGCCTTTCGATCAGCTATGCAGCTTACTATTCTGCCAATTGCACAAGTGCCTATTTCGGGACTGAACGTTCCACCGGAGGACAGGGCCAGATTTACTTTCCCGAAAAGGGCCTTGAAATCGGCGCATCTTACGGGCGGTCTCTCTACAGCACTCACGAGAATTTCGTGGGAACAGATCTCTGGTGGGAGCCGATTAACAGCCCATTCAGGTTCCGCTCGGAATATGGGCACGCTCCTAATTCCCAGGGATACTGGTTCGAGACCGATTATCGTCTTTCACGCTTTGGTGGAGCTGAGAGCCTATTTGGCCGGCTGGAGCCGGTCTTCCGAATGCAGCAGACATTTCGCGGGAAGCCTGATCCTAATGATGGCCTACCATCTGTGAACACGCAGCGTGCGGACTTTGGTCTGGACTATCATTTGCCTCACGAAATCCGCATCAATACCAGTTATTCACGCCAGTTCTCGTCGAGTGGAGATGTCAATATCTGGGACACTGCAATTATCTACCGGTTCCTCTTTCCGACCTGGAAGGGCAAAGGGCATTGAGGCAAAGAGCTTCCAGGTCGCGGTTTTGTGGAGTTGCAAGGGAGTCGAATCCCGTGATGCCAGGTGCCTCGAATCCAGTGACGGTTACATTATCGTTGGGTTCGCAACCCTTTCAGATGGCGGTCGCAGAAGAACTGCAACGTATCGGTGCCCTGCGGCGAATACTGGCCTTCTCCGCCGGTGTAGAGATCTTCGATCCCGACGGTATCGATGGACTGAAACTTGTGCGCAGCTATCGGCGTTACAAGCTCATGAATCGCCTCATATGGGCGGCATGGAGACGGCTGCCGCGAAGCGAGAGCGCATGGAACATGCCGATCATAGTGTCCACGCGCTATGCGGATCGGCTCGCATCGAATTGGGTTTCCCCAGCCGCCATCTTTCACGGGTGGACGGGGAACTGTCTCGCTTGCATCAAGCGAGCGCGGCGGCATGGCTCGATCATCTTGATCGAGCAAGCCACAATGCACCCTCGCGACTGGCAAGATGCTCTTTTGAAAGAATGCGCGGCATTCGGCGTTCGCCCCAGAGATTGTCGCGCGAGCTTGCCCGCTTCGCTGACGAGTCGTATGGAACGCGAGTACGAACTGGCAGACGCCTTACTGGTTCCTTCCCAGGTGACACGCCGAAGCTTTGAGAGAGCCGGTTACGGCGAACGAACTGTCGTGGTCAATGCGGGCGTTGATCATCATTTCTTTGCACCTCCATTCAAAACAGCACCGCGCAGCATTTTCCGCGTATGCTACGTGGGTCGAATAGAACTTCTCAAGGGCCTTCCCTATCTGCTGCAGGCCTGGAATGAGCTTGCACTCGCGCAGGCTGAGTTGGTCTTAATCGGAGAGGTTGCACCTGAAATGCACCGCTTTATCGAACAGTGGGCACTCCCGAGCGTGCGCTTTCCGGGCTTCATGCCGCGGTCTGAACTGGCAAAATGGTACCGTGCCTCCCATCTGTTTGTGTTTCCTTCCGTGAATGAAGGACTGGCTCGCGTATTATTCGAAGCCATGTCGTGCGGACTTCCGGTGATCGCTACAGAGCGATCCGGGGCGGAGGATTGCATAACATCGGGAGTCGAAGGTAACGTGGTGCCAGCAAGAAATGCGACGGCGCTGGCAGAGGCTATCCTCTGGCACTACCAGAACTCAGAGGCATCCGCCTCCATGGGAAAAGCGGCACGATCGCGGATCGAGCAGCAATTTACGTTGCCTCATTATGTAGAAAGAGTGATCAAAACATACATTGCCGCGATAGACACTCAGCCAATGCGATTCGCCGAACCGCTCAGACATGAGCTGTCTATGGCTCTCGAGATAAAGCGAATCAGCCGCGTCAAGCAATGGTCCGATCTATAAGGACGTTGCTGCGGCGGGGATCAGCTCGTCAAACAGCCCATTCGGCCTCACATCTTCTCTCAACAAACCTTCCTCGAGCCGAAAAACGCGATTGGCAAACGCCTGTGCGTGAATTCGATGGGTAACAATCAACAAGGCCCTTCCGGATGAGCCGAGATTCGCGAGCACCTGCTTCTCGTTTTCCTCATCGAGTGCCGAAGTTGCTTCGTCCAAGAGGAGTAAATGGCTCCCGCGCAAGATGGCCCGTGCTAAGCCCAGCCTTTGCCGCTGTCCACCTGAGAACAGTGCGCCATTATCGCCAATTCTAGTTTCCAGTCCGAAGGGTAGTGTTGCTACAAACTTGTCCAGCATGGCGGCAGCTAACGCCCTCATCAGTTCTTGGTCGCTTCTCTCCGGCAATCCAAATAGCAGATTGTTCCGTATCGAATCGTCTAAGAGAGGGATCTCCTGGGGTACATATGCGAGTTTCGTGCGATCAATTCGGACATCTCCGGTGGCAGGTTGCGAGATACCGGCAATCAGATTCAGGAGTGAGCTCTTTCCGATGCCGGATGCACCGCGAACCACGATTGTCTCGCCCTCGCGAATGGAAAAAGTGACATCTCGCAGGATCGGCATACTGTCTTCGAATGAGAAACTCACGTTTCTCATCTGCATGACCGTGCCGTTATCCGGCAGGTGCACAGGCGATGGTACGTCTCGGAATGTCCGGCATTTGGTCAGCTCCGAATCCACTACTTTTATGGATTCGTAAGAACCCTCCATTTCACCGGCCATGAATGAGATTTGACTGATGAGCGGAAGCATACGGCGAGATAGCACGAAATAGAAAACGAGTAGCGACAGCAACTGACGGACGTCTCCCTCCCGAAGTTGAACTGCCACAACAATGGATAAAAATACAAGCACCGCGCCTTGATCGGCCACAATTCGGGTCAACTGGGGAAGAAACCACACGCGCAGCGTGCATGCGGCCGCACGTTGTGCCTGTCGGAGGATCCGCTCCTGGAAGAAGCCATGATTGCCGTAGGTGCGAATCTCCTTTCCAGAAGAGAGAGCATCCGCGAGATTTCGCTGCAGCGCGCGCAAAGAAGTCTCGCGGCTCGACGCGGCTTCCTGAAGTTTCTTGCGGACGAGGAACCTGTGTCCACCATAAAACACCCCGAGCGCAAGCCCCAGGCCGCAGGCCGCCAAGGGGCTCTGGTAGATGAGAGCTGCAACCATGACGGTGACGATTGCTACATTCGCTGTAATTTCAATGCAGCGGTGATAGAAGTCGGCAGCCTCGCGGGTTGAAAAGAGAGCGTGACCAGAGAGTTCACTTCGGTTGCGCTCGACGAACCTTCCCCATTGAAGAAGACTGTAGCCTTCGGTGAGCCGAATAATGAATCCCGTGTGCAGACTCTGAGTCAGGCGAAAAACGGAGTGTGAGGAAAGCAGGTCCATCAATGTTCGAAGGGCCACGAGTACCATAGCGAGCACAGCAGCTGAAAGCCCGGTTTTTGGTGTCCACCAGAGTTGACGCGCCGTCGGGTGCCCTTGCAGAAGCAGGAACAAAAGGTACATTGCGGCAGCAACCAGGAGATCGCAGAAACCCACTCCGAACCTTCCCAAGATCGAAAACAAAAGGATGAAGCGCTGTCGGTTCTCCAGGAGCCCGGCGGCCACGCGAAAACCTCCTTTTGAGAAAGGCGGAAAACTGACCGTGGCAGTTCCGTTAGATTTCATGAATGCGTGACTTCCGATGGGTCAACGCTATCAATATTCAAATCCGGAGTTGTCAGAGGTCAGTCGCCGAAATGTCAGCGAATTGTCATATGGTTTATTAGGGGTCTTCGCTGCTCAGGTCATGGTGGAATCGAGACATTCTGGTGACACGCTGCTCGGCGATCGCCGCGTAACATGTCATCGGGATGCGCTAGGCATATCGGAACACCGCTCCAGGAGTTGGTTCATATTTCGTTGCCGCAGTATTTCTTCCGCATGTACGCCCTCGCCCGCACAATGGCTCTCATACCCGGTGTTGCATCGGCTATCCGGCTCCGGCCGGCGCCAACGCTCGCACCGGTCATTTGCCGAGACAATCCGGTGACAAACTTCAGACCGTTTCGTGACACTCTGCAGCGACAATCCCAGTAGGCTGTGTTTGTGAAGGGTGACTCCGTTCGAGACGCCGCCCTGTTTTTAGAATGTTCGCCTGATCATTCTGCGGCAAAAGCCGTAAAGGACTGCGACGTTCTCTTCAGAAGAGGAGAATTAATGAAGCACTTGGAAAGGTTCATGCTGGGACTTCTGCTGTGTGCAGGGACGTTGACCATCGGTGTGGCAATGGCCATCGGCCAGACTAAAAGCGATTCGCAGCAAACCCAGAACAAAGCGGCTCCAACAACAGCTCGACCGGCGACCACGAGTCGTGGAGCAAAAGTGTTCGAGCAGAACTGTTCGCGGTGTCACAACGCGCCGGAAGGATTTTCGCCGAGTGTGTCGGGCACAATTGCGAAACACATGCGGGTACGCGCCAACCTAAGTGACGCGGACTATAAGGCTCTGCGTCAATTTCTCAATCCTTAACGGGATGTTCGTGGGTGGGTCTCCTCCCCGATGTCGATGATCAGATACGGACGGACAAATTCGCCAACCCGGCAAATGACAACCGTTTCGCTTTCACATCAGTAATGTGAGGGTGCCGGTTAACTCGTTCGAACAGGAGGCAGGGGCCGATCCACAGTTGGCTCGTTTGCGCTCAGCACAACTCAGGAGAGAGTCTATGTTTGGAAAGAATGCGTTGCTGATTTTGCTGGCAGGGACTGCCATGACCTTGGGATCATCTGCCGCAATGGCGCGGGCTCAAGATGCCCCCCGTCGGATCGAGATCACAGCGAAGCGCTTCACATTTCAACCCGGCAACATCACAGTGCGAAAGGGACAGCCAGTGGTCATCGTGCTCAAGAGCACTGACGTGGCGCATGGGATTCGCTTCCGTGATCTGAATGTTGCGGTCAAAGTCGATGCCGGCGGTACGGCCGAGGTTGAATTCACGCCGCAAAAGACTGGGGACTTTGTCGGCCACTGCTATGTGTTCTGTGGCAGTGGGCACGGCTCGATGGCATTGACGCTGCACGTGGTGGATTGAAATGCGTGGACTTCTTGCAGCAATGGCGGCGGGCCTTCTGACAGTAATCGTGGGTTGCAAGGCCAATTCTCCTGGAAAAGTGGAAACCAAGACCATGACATTTGCAAAGCACCGACTCCTCATCGGGAACAAGAATGAAAAGAACCCAATGTCGGATACTCCAGAGACGCGTGCCGACGGAAAAGAGGCTTTCTCGCATTACTGTATCGCTTGCCACGGCATGGATGGACAGAACACCGGCGTTCCGTTTGCCGATCATATCTCTCCACCTATTCCTTCGCTTGCCTCACCTGACGTGCAGAGTTACACCGACGGGCAATTGAAATTCATCCTCGATTATGGAATCCGGCCGTCCGGAATGCCTGGCTCGAAGGGGACCCTGAGTGATGATGAGCTCTGGTCCATTGTGGTGTATCTACGACATCTGCCTCCTGCCGGCAGCCAGGGAATACCAGAAATGTATACACACTGAAGTGTTCGAAGGCAGAGGGCACAAGTTGCGAGGTGTAGGGTGCCAGGGATGACCGTAAGGAACACGGTGAACTTGAAACCGGTCGAAACGAAAGGCCTGCCATTCGCCGTTGGCTGTTTCTTTTCCTTCCGGCTCTTCATCATGCTTCTCTCAGTACGCGTTCTGGGAACGGATCCGCAGACTGGGGCCGCGGCGACCCTCATCCTGAATATTCTTCTCCTCGTCGCCGTCGCATTTCATTCTTGTGGAGAAGTGAAACTTCCTGTAAGGCATATGATGCATTTGCATCCAATGCGCTGGGCTATCATGTTTCTTCTTTTCTCGTGCTGCAGCCTCCTTTGGACCAGCACGGCATCGCTGTCAGCGGCCGTTGCCTACTGGTGCGCAATGGCCGCCGATTTCGCGATGGTGGTCCTGATGCTCCGGGCAGGACACATTACACTGGTTGCCAATTCGCTGATGAAGGGCTATGCATGTGGTGCGTGCGCGGTAGCGGTTATCGCGTGGCTGTTGCCCGCGCAGTCTGACCTTCGCCTTGGGGATGAAGAGCTTCTCGGACCCAATGCGATCGGCTATCTCTGTGCTTTTGCCTTCTTCTTTGCGCAAAATCTCGCACGCGAGAAGAACAGAAAGTGGGGCGCGGCGGCGGTCTTGCTGGGTTTGACGCTAGTGCGCAGCCTCAGCAAAACCTCGATAATTGCATTTCTCGTAAGCGAGATGTTTCTGCTTGCATGGGATGAGTCCATTAACCGCAGAACCAAACTGTTCCTCGCTTTTGGTGCCGTTATTGTGGTCGCGGCGTTCTGGAGCCTGCTGTCCTCTTACTACGATGTCTATACAAACGCCGGCAACCAGGCGGAGACTCTGACCGGACGTCTGGGCCTCTGGATCTACTTTCTGGCTGAAGCAGTTCAGCAGCCATGGATCGGCCATGGGTTCCACTCTGTTTGGAAAGTGATTCCACCGTTTGGGACTGATCAATTCGAGGCGCGCCACGCACACAATGAGCTTTTGCAGCAGTTCTACGCCTATGGCGCTGTCGGGGTCTGCATGTTCGCGGGAATCTACGGAAGCCTGTGGCTCCAACTGCGAAAGCTCACCGCTGGGCCGAGAAAGACGTTCCTTCTTGCGCTCCTGCTCTTCGCCCTTGTGCGCGGTCTGGCCGATACAGAAGCTTTCGATCTATCGCTTCCATTGTGGTCTGTTCTCCTGATCAGTGTCCTTGCAACTCGTGAAGACGCAGCGAGCCGGCGTGCTGTCAAAGAGTCGTCGTTCGCGAATCCCCTCCGCTCTGGGGAGGCGCAGCAATTTACTTTTAGCAAGGAGGGCTTGGGTCCCGGCTGAGACAGGGTCCTTTATGTGAGCCGCAAAAGTGCATATTCCACTTGAAATCAATTGCTCTAACCAGCTCACACAATTGTCATCGGATTGTAATTTGTTTGGCTCCTCAACCAGATTTGAACTTGAATCATCCACAATCAATGGGAAAGGTCGCGAACCATGATCCAAGATATCGCATTGAATGCAGAGACCGTAAACGACCCAGTCCCTCCGACAAATCTCGGCACAATTCTAATCATTGAAGATGACCCTCGCATGCAGAGAGTTCTCAGCAGAATCTTTACCGAAGAGCGCTATGTCGTAGCGGTTGCTGGAGACGGCCAGGTAGGTCTGCAGTTGTTTCGAAGCGAGCGGCCGCTCGCCGTCGTTCTGGATCTGATTCTTCCAAAGATTTCTGGACGCGAACTATGCCACAAATTCAAAGATCTGTCGATCGATATTCCCATCATCGTGCTTAGCGCTATTACGGATGTTGCAGATAAGGTGCTCCTGCTCGAATTGGGCGCCGATGACTATGTGACGAAGCCATTCAGCCCTCGCGAACTCACGGCGCGTCTTCAAGCCGCCATCCGCAGACAGCGTAAGACTGCGCCGTCTGCAATTTACCGTTTCGCCGACTGCGAGATCGACTTCAAGAAGATGACGGTCAAACACAGCGGGAATCCCGTGATCTTTACTGCGCACGAATTCAAATTGCTGAAGTTCTTCGTCGAGAATAGTGAGCAGGTGCTTAAGCGCGAGGCGCTACTCAATGAGGTGTGGGGATATAACTCGTATCCAACCACTCGGACGGTCGATAACCAGGTTCTGAAGCTTCGTCAGAAACTGGAAGACGATCCGGCGAATCCCAAACATCTATTGACGATCTACGGAGCAGGATACAAATTTGTTCCCTGAGGTTAGAGTCGCTGGCAATATGCAAGGCGAGCCGACGCTGCGTGTAACTCCAAGGCGTCGGAGGCACGGTGTTCGGACCTATGTGCTCTTGGTTCTGGGAATGGCAACGGTTACTCTGATTGTAACGAGTCTTTGTGTCCTTGTTATTCGCCATCAGTGGCATGCGCAAGTAACTGACGACTTGTCTCGGGACCTTGAACATTCGGTCATCGCTTTCCATGATCTTCAGGCAGAACGATTGGAAGCTATAGAGCGCGAGAACGACCTGCTTTCTGAGCTTCCACCGTTGAAGGCGCTGATGACAAGCGGAGACGACTTGACCATTCAGGATGGCGCCGTTGAATTCTGGCAGATCAGTGGTGCCGATCTATTCGCGCTCGCCAATCCCGGCGGTCGGATCGTTGCTGCATACTCGAAAGCAATTGCCGGCTTAACCCTGCGACCAGGCTTGAAGAATCTGCTAGCCTCGCCGAGCAAGCACTATCTTATTGACGGCAATTCTCTCTATGCTTGTTCGGTGCGTCCGATGTACTTCGGCAGCGATCAGGACGGAACTTTATTAGGATATGTGATCAGCGGGGTCTCCATAGAACGCACGGTAAGGCAAATTAGCGAACCCACCGGCGTCGAAGCGACGTTTCTCAGTAGCGATCGGATCGTTGCCAGTACGCTGGCACCGTCCATGCAGTCAAGTGTGGCGAAGCAGCCTTCTCTGCTATTGGATGTGGCTCGAGCACCCAGGACGGTCCGGCTCGCCGATGCCCGATTCCTGGCTGCCACAGAGGATCTATCCGCTTCTGCATCTTCTCCGTTAAGGCTGGTCGTACTCAAGTCCCTGGAGCCTGCCGAGCGGTCAATAAACCGCATCGACCGAATGGTATTGAGCGCGGGTCTGTTGGCGTTACTTTGTGGGACCGTGTTGATGATCACCCTTTCGCGCCTTGTAACACTGCCACTCGAAGAACTCTCGAAGAGTGTCAAGGCATTTGGAACAGGGGACGTCGATCACCGACTCCCTCGCCATGGAACTCAAGAGGTGCTGGAGCTTAGCGCTGCCTTCGCCGCTATGCGCAACGAGATTCGACGAGCGAACCGGGCAATACTGGAATCTGAACGGCTGGCTACCATTGGCCGCATGGCCAGCTCTGTCTCCCACGATTTCCGCCACTATCTCGCAACAATTTATGCGAATGCCGAATTCCTCGCCAGTGGCCAGATCCCGTCAAAGGCGCGCGCGGAGATCATGGGGGACATCCGCACTGCAGTGCTTGGCACGACGGATATGATCGAATCACTCCTCGTGTTCAGTCGGACTGGAACCTCAGTAAGAAGATCGCCGGAATTGATGGCATCACTGCTGGAACACGCCGCCGCGCTCATTCGTGTACATCCAGATAGCGAAGGAGTTCAGGTGGAGATTCGTCACGGCGATCCTGCTGAGACAGCGGTTGCCGTGGACGGAAAGCAGATAGAGCGAGCTATCTTCAATCTCCTTCTCAACGCCTGCCAATCGGCTCGTTGTGTGGCCAGTGTTGCCCGAGTTCTGGTGACCTTGGAACCCCGAGGGCGTCTGATGATCGTCAACGTGATCGACAATGGAGCGGGTGTCCCCGAGAAGATTCGCGAGAGCTTATTCGCGCCATTTGTGAGCGAGGGCAAGCAAAGAGGCACTGGTCTTGGTCTAACCCTCGTTCACCGTATTGCGCTAGATCACGGAGGTGAGGTAGCGCTCCTCAGCAGCCGGCCAGGTGAAACAATCTTCCAAATGAAAGTGGCGCGCGGCATACGAGAGGAAGACCTGCCCGCCCCGTCGAAGTGCACATCACAAATCCGCGAAGCAGACGAGAAAGTGTGGATTTAGCATAATTTGGTATTTTCGTGCTGGCTTGGGCAGCGCCTGGCAGATGTGCTGTTTTCTTTCGTAGTTCTCAGCTGTTGTTGTGCCTGCCTGTGCTTCCCCCTGCAGATCTTTCGATGACGAGTTTTCGAGTATTCGGAGAGAATGAGAGCTGCCAACTTACTCTGACCAACGTCCGTCGCCCTGCTTATCGCAAGATCGCAGCTTCGGGAGTCCTGATAGTTGCGATTAGGGCAGTGGCTCGTTCATGTTGTGACAATCCGATGACAGTATCCTGACAACTCCCTTTGACTGCGGTAATACATTTCATTTAGTTGAAGAAGTCTGAATCATGAGTATGGTCAGACCAGGCTCTCGAGATGGCATTCATTCTAACTAGAAGGCGCGGAGTCGAAGATGTATCGCCATGGACTACGGGTGGTAGTCAACTTGCGGCGGACATGGGCTTCTGGATCGCCTATTGGATGGGACCCTCGATCGAGCTTCGCGACGAATTCGAAACTACCTATCGCATAGAGAAGCAACGGAAGTCAGGCTTATTGGAGTCCCTTTGAGCTGATTGTCAGGTTACCGGGGTTCGTGCGGAAGAAATGAGGCAACGCAGATGATCGAGAGTTCCCGGTTCACTGACGTTCAAGGTGCAGTCGACGAGATCCGTGCTGGGCGCATGGTCGTCGTAGTAGACGATGAGGACCGTGAAAATGAGGGAGACCTCACGATGGCCGCCGAGAAAATTACTCCGGAAGCCGTGAACTTCATGGCAAAATTTGGCCGCGGACTCATTTGTCTTGCCATGACGCCAGAGCGGGTGGAGGATCTTCAGCTCGGCCCAATGTCCATTCAGAACACGGCACGATTCGGTACCGCGTTTACTCAATCGATTGATGCTTTGGGCCACGGCGTCACGACTGGAATTTCCGCCTTTGATCGCGCTCAGACAATCCTATGTGCTATCGATCCGGAAACACGCCCTTCTGAATTAGCACGTCCGGGCCACGTATTTCCCTTGCGTGCACGAGCCGGTGGAGTCCTTGTGAGGGCAGGCCAGACTGAAGCATCTGTGGATTTGGCGCGCTTGGCAGGTTTGACCCCGGCGGGTGTAATCTGCGAGATCATGAATGACGACGGCAGCATGGCGCGTGTGCCGGACCTGACCGAATTCTGCGAGGAACACAAACTGAAGATGATCACAGTCGCCGAACTAATCCGCTACCGGATGGCCCATGAGCGATTCATTCATCGACTCGGTTCTGCACTGCTCCAAACCGAATTTGGTGAATTTTCAATGATTGCCTATGGCTCTGATCTTGACGGTGAGTCACACGTCGCCCTTGTATACGGCGATGTCGAATCTTCCAACAAGCCGGTATTTGTCCGGATGCAGACGCGCTGCCTCGCTGGCGATGTGTTTCATGCTTCATCGTGTGAGTGTGCGTCGAATATGCGCGCCTCCATGCAGCAAATTGCCAAGGAAGGGTCTGGAGCGCTGATCTATATGCAACAGAACTCACTTGGATTCGCCCTCAAAACGGTAAATGGCGCGGATAGCCTAGAAGTCCACAGGGACGAAAAGATCCTCCACGCCCTTGAGTATCAGCGGACCATACAGCGCGAAGTTGGAATCGGGGCCCAGATCTTGCTCGACCTCAACATTCGTCGGATCCTGCTAATGACTAACCGTCCCCGTCGTGTGGCCTCCCTCGAAGGTTATGGAATCGAGATCGTGGCGCAGATTCCAATTGCTTCCTCCCAAACGCACGGGTTCGATTCGCGGGAGGCGCAGGAGATAGTAAACGATAACCGGATTGTCAGTTATGTATAGCCAGTTCCGCGGACCGGTCGAACTCTGAAGGGCTTTTTTCGAAAGCCGAAATAGCGCAGAAGGCTATGCCGGTGGAATAGCGTTTCACGATAATTGACTGCGTCACGTCAACCGTACATATCGTTTGCGCAGAGGAAAGCACCCAGGCCCCTCTCTTTACCTGTAGAAATATGACAATCTTATGACGCCGAAGTGACATCTGTTCGCTGCCGAAGCAGTACGGTGTACTGTACTTTGAAAGGGTTCATGCTGGGAATAAGGTGTCAGCGAAGATATGAGTTGTTGTGCAAGCCATTGGTCGCAACCGCAGAATATTGGACTCACCCCAGAAGCGGCGGCTTAACGTGGAGAGAATTCTGGTCATCCATGACGATCCAGGATCACAGCAGACGGTGCGCTGGATATTGGAGAGAGCCGGTTATGATGTTACGTTCACCGCGTTTGATCAAATGGCGATTGACTCGTTCTGCACCAAGAAGGCAGGGCTCGTCGTTCTCGATGTGAGTCTGTCACGGAAGTCGACTCAGGATTTCTGCCGTCAAATTAGGGAAAAATCCAAGAACGTTTCAATTCTCGTCTTAAGTGCTATCAGCGATGTCGAGGAAGTGGTGCAACTTCTGAAGCTTGGGGCTGACGACTACATAACCAAACCATTTAACCCATTAGAATTCTTGGCTCGCGTACGAGCCGCCATTGGCCGTCGCTGAAACGACCGAAGGGGTTCGCGGCTAGATAGCCCTAGTTGGATGGACAACTTTTGTTTCATCTCGGAGTACAATTCCGATAATTGCTTTCGGATCGAAACCGGCCCGCTGCGTACGGTGGTCGGCTGCAGGCCATCGCATCCGGTGTGAGTTACCCAGTGAGCGTAAACCGCCGAGAATTCCTGCGCGGCGCGGCCGGCGTTTCAGCCGCTGCGTTGGCGAGCACCGTCTCCTGCAGGAGGGTGCAAGTCAACGCCGGCGATGGCGCGTTGCCGATCCCTGAACTCTCCGGCATTGAGCATGTAGTTGTGGTAATGATGGAGAACCGCAGCTTCGATCACATGCTGGGATGGTTGCCCAACGCCAACGGACGGCAGAACGGGCTCTCTTACCTTGACAACGACGGCAGTCCGCATCCTACTGAGCGGCTCGACTTCTACGTAGGTTGCTCTCACCCCGACCCCGATCACACATATGCTGGAGGGCGAACAGAGATTGATGGCGGCAACATGGACGGTTGGCTGCGTGCCGGTACCAATGACAGTTTCAGCATTGGCTACTACGAAGAGGCGGACCTGCCCCTCTTCGCTGCGCTGGCGCGCAATTTCACCACTCTGGATAACTATTTCTCGTCGATTCTTACCTCAACCACTCCCAATCGCATCTTTCAACATGCCGCCGAAACAGACCGGCTGAGCAACACAACCGACCTTTGCACGCTGCCTACAATTTGGGACCGCTTGCAGGCCGCCGGCGTGAGTTGTCATTACTACTACTCGAATGTCCCAGTCCTCTCGTTTTGGGGAACCAAGTACCAGGGCATTTCGAGCCTCTACGAACAGTTTGCAGTGGATGTGGCCAGTGGTGGTCTACCGGCTGTCTCGTTCGTGGACCCGGCATTCACGCTTCTCGATGACGGCACGGGCGCCGACGATCATCCTCATGCCGACATGCGCAACGGAGAAATCTTTCTGCGCAACGTGATAACCGCGCTTGCTGCGAGCCCTCATTGGAAGAACACCGTGCTGGTGATCAATCGTGATGAATGGGGAGGGTTCTTTGACCACGTTTCTCCGCCGCGCGTAATTGCACCGAACGCCGTGGACACAGATCTTGCAGACGGCAAGGCGCTGCTCGGCTGCCGTGTGCCCACGCTGATCGTGTCGCCCTTCGCGCGTGGCAATCCGGCCAGCCCGCGCATCAACTCGCTGCTGTACGATCACACTTCGGTTCTCAAGCTGATCGAGTGGCGTTGGAGACTGGAGCCGCTGACGGCCCGAGACGCTTCAGACGAGGTGGCCAACCTGGCCTCCGCACTGAACTTTGGTATGCAGGACGCGTCCGCGCCTGCCTTACCCGTGATTACGGGGCCTCCCCTCGAGTCGTGCACGTCGAGCATCATTTCCGGGTCGCGAGGCACGGGCGGGGCTGTGATCGAAAGCGCCAACGCCATCGAGTTAGCCAGAACTGAAAACAACAAAGGTGTAGGCAACGAAAGCTACGACTTCTATGTGCTGTTGAAGTCGGAACGCATGGCCGGTTGGCCGTTGCCGACGAACCTGAGGGAAAAGTGATCGAGCCACACCTCTTCCGGGCCGGCTCGTAAGTTTCATCAGTCCGGAAACTCTTGCAGTTCAAGGGAAGGCTAATCCCGCCGTTGACTAATTTGACAGGCAGAACGAGAGCAAATGGAACTGTCCTATCGGCATAAAGATGCAGAGCCGATCAGATGAGACAGACCTCCGATCTCATCCGGATGGGTGAGCGCCTTGATCAATCTGACACCACGACAGCAGACAATCTGGCGATGATCCAATGACAAACCCGTGACAACTAGCGATGGCTGACTAGACCAATATGTGATGTGGATATTTTGCGGGATCAGCGCATTCTCTCCTGGATGGAACGTGTCGCTCTGTTGATAGCGGTTGCCTTTTTGGGGCTGCATACCTTGCCGCGCGCCTGGACGAAACTGAACACAGATTTTCCGAATTACTACCTGATGGCGCGATTAGCCCACGAAGGCTACGACACCTCTCGCGTTTACGAGTGGATTTGGCTGCAGAGGGAGAAGGACCATCGCTCCCTCGATATTCCAGCTGTCGGGATGGTTCCGCTCACACCCTTCTCAACTTTGGTCATGTGGCCCCTGGCGATACTTCCAGCGCTCGCAGCCAAGCACGTGTGGATCATCGCGAATCTTGCTTTGCTGGTTCCACTCTGCTGGTTTATCCATTCTCTGACTGGTTTATCTTATCGTCGCATCGCCCTAGTCCTGGCGTTCAGTTTTCCGCTCCAGCGCAACCTACTTTACGGACAATTTTATGTGTTTCTTCTCGTGCTGCTCGTGGCAGCATGCTGGTGCTACGTGAAGGAACACCACGCTCTCTCAGGCGCGCTGGTCGCCGTTGCCGCTGCGTGCAAAATCTTTCCGGTGCTGCTGGTTGTACTGTTCCTGCAGCGTAGAAACTGGCGCGCAGTGGCGTCCTTCGCGGGCACAGGGATCGGAGCCGCCGGCCTATCAATCGCCATCTTCGGCTGGAGCGTAAATCGCACCTATCTGCATCAGATTCTTCCGTGGGCACTCCATGGCGAAGCAATGGAACCCTACATTCCATCCGGAGCGTCGATTTCGGGCCTCCTGCATTATCTGCTGCTCGCCGAGCCGCAGTGGAATCCGCATCCCTGGCATAACTCGCCGCTCCTTTACGCTCTGTTGCAACCGGCACTGCAGATGCTGTTGCTTGCACCCGCGATCTTATTGATTCGAAGAAATGACCGCACATCTGAGCAAATCATTCTCGAATGGATTGGTTTGCTGACCGCGTCTCTTGTTATCTCCACGGCACCCGCCTCTTACCACTTCGTGCTGATGGTATTTCCAGTATGCGTGCTCGCTGCGATCCTGATCGAGCGCGGAATGAATAAGTGGTTCATGGTGCTCATTGTCGCTTACCTGGGCATTGGATTTCCGATGCCTACTCCCGGGCGGCCCATCGGGCTGGCAATCCTGTTCTTTACCCCACGTTTATTCCTCATGGCTGCTTTGCTCCTTGGCATCTATCTTCTGATATGGCGGAATCCTCCTGTTCAGGGCGCAGCAGAGGATTGGAGCCATTATGCCTGGGCAAGCTTCATCGTCCTGGCTGTATTGCTCAATGTGCATTCAACCTTGCAGCGGGAACAGACGGTGCGACGGGAATTCGCTTACCGGGTTCCGCTCGAAACTCAATTCCTGCTTAATGGAGATCCAGTCGGTGCCGACTCCGCGATGAACTATGTGGCAGGCTCTGCGAATGGGTATCGCCTGGTATCCGCGGAGAATACGATTCGGGTCGCCTTGTCACCCGACGATGACCTCTCGTTTAGCGCCACTCCAAGACAGGCATTCGTTGAGAAGGCGCGCAGCAGGGTCTCCGAAATAGAAGATCCGCTGGATCCGGGAAAGACGATTGTCGAAGATGGGCGGAATCCAATGCCCTCGATAGATGGACAAGACCTCGCATTTGTTCGCGCCGATCACGGGCGGGGCCAGCTGATGGTGATGCAGTCGTTCCAGTCTGGTCACTCAACGGAGGATGCACTCACTCCTCCTTCCGTCAACGTGTACGACGCAAGCTTTATCTCTCAACACGACTTTGCAGTTTCCGCCGTAGAAGACGGCCGGCCCCCACAGATTTACCTGACCGACCGGAGCCACCATAACACGCCACTCGATCTCGGGGAATCTCGCTATCCAGCATTGTCGCCGGATGGGCGTTGGATGGCGTTCAGTCATCTGGAACATGGAGTATGGAATCTCTGGATTCGCGAAGGGAAGACCGGTGCTACTCGCCGTGTGGCAGACGTGCCATGCAATCAGATTGAGTCGTCTTGGGAAGCCGACTCAAAAACGTTGATCTACGCAGACGACTGTGGCCGTAGCGTGTGGTTTACCGCCGTCGCCCAACGTCGTGTGATCCCATGAGGCCGATCAGCTACATGGATTGGGACCATGTGTGGTTAATGTTGGCTGGAACACCATCGGGAGATTTCAATGGTTACGGTTCCTGTTAAGGTAAATATCTACCACGGACACGGTTGGAAGCGGCGTCTGGCTGCTCACGTTTCAATTGCCCGTCTCGACCACTCGATCAAAAACATCTCTGTCATTCCCGGGATTGTCATTCCGATTAGCCTTCTGCATTCTTGGCCATCCAATCTGTGGCGCAATTTGGTTTTAGGGTTTCTAGCAACCATGTTTGTAACTTGCAGCAACTACATCATCAATGAAGTTCTTGATGCTCCGTTTGATCGCCTACATCCTATCAAGAAGAACCGTCCAGCGGCCCGCGGCCTGGTAAGTGTACCGCTAGCCTATATCCAATGGATCGCAATGATGTTGATCGGCGTCGTCATAGCGATTCAGATTTCGACCGCGTTTACAATCGTGGCGGTTCTACTGTGGATCATGGGATGCGTGTACAACATTCGCCCGATCCGCACGAAGGATGTTGTCTATCTGGATGTTCTTTCCGAATCTATTAACAATCCGCTGCGCATGTTGCTGGGTTGGTACATGGTAACTTCCCAACTTGTCCCGTCCGTGTCGCTACTTTGCTGCTATTGGATGCTGGCGTGTTACTTTATGGGTCTCAAACGCTTCAGCGAACTTCGTGAAATAGGCACTCGTGATGTCGCCGCGTCCTATCGTAAATCCTTCAAGCATTACACGGAGCAATCCTTACTGCAGTCAGTGGTTTTTTACAGCTCGTCTTCCATGTTGTTGTTTGGCGCCTTCATTATCCGCTACAGAATGGAACTGATTTTGTCTTTTCCCATTGTTGCGTGGGTGATTTGTACTTATTTCAACCTGGCATTCGCGGCAGAAAGCGCCGTGCAGAACCCAGAGAAGCTATACAAGGAACCGCTGCTGATGGCCGAGCTCGGAATTGCGGTGGTGGTGATCACGGTGCTGCTCTTTGTCGATATTCCGCGGCTGGCCACTGTTTTCACGCCATCAATTCCTATTCACGCAATAAGATAGACTGCCAGAAGTCCAGACTTTTTTCGAGAACCAAGTGCTCGCTGATGACTCCCGAGCATTCCTCGCAAGTCGCATCTCGATGAGCGCATCATCGCCGAGGAATTCATCGAGCGCTTACTGAGGCTCAATCCACGATTCTGAGCGGATCACCGCCAATCCTCCCCTCACTCGCTTTTTGGAGGCTGGTACGGTCTCGAGGCGAATATTCCACACAGGGAAGAGTAGCCCACCATCCGCCAGGAGCCGACATTTGCTTCATGAATTGAGGTCGATCTGGCACTCCGATGCCGCGCGCCACGCGAAGGAAACAACTCCTGTTCCCTGATCTTATAAGCTTTTCGTTTGGTTGTGTGGATTAGACCAAAGGCGGATCGCAGAAGGGCTCGACATGAACTTGAATCGATCAAACCGGAGAACCAGCATTCCATTCCGGCCCGATATCGAAGGTTTGCGGGCTTTGGCTGTCGGTCTGGTGATTGCTTCCCATGCCGGATTGCCCGTTCTGCAGGGTGGTTTTGTGGGTGTTGACGTTTTCTTTGGTGTTGTTTGGAGATTCGCATGCGGCGCAGTGGTTTCCGGCGCTGCTGCAGATTGCAGATGTACAACATTGGCGGCTGGCGACCATCATCAAGCCAGGCTGCACTCCGTTGAGCATAAGAGAGGAAATCTCTCAGCGGATGGAACGGGTTTGTGAGGAATGGCGTCGTGCGGCGATTGGAGATATCGAGGAGTTACATCCGGAACTCGTCATCGTAACTAGCGCATCGCGCCATCCGGTCGCAGGGGGCAACATGATCGAAGATACGCGGGTGTGGGAACAAGGGGCTCGCGACACATTTGCGGCACTTGCAAAGCAGGGTGCGAACGTTCGATTTATCCGAGACACTCCGTACGCAGATTACGATGTGCCGGGCTGCCTGGCTCAGGCAAGATGGGATGGACACACGCAGTGTCCGGCTCCGGTTTCCGCGACAGTATTGAGTCCCGGCATCTATGCCGCGGAGGCACGGGCGGCGCAGGACTTCGACAATGTCAAAGTCCTCGATTTGTCAGATCGGATGTGCGGTCCCGATCGATGCTATCTCGAAGTCGGGGGGGCAGCTCGTTTATCGAGATGCAGATCACTTGACAGCAAGTTTTAGCCGCAGCCTGGCCGCCGTGTTATTTCAGCGTCTGAGAGACAGCGAAGAATGAGAGACAAACACTGTTTCTTTTGCCTTGAAGCGGAGATTTCCCCACCACTTGGTTCCCGACAAGTAGCCCACGATCCAGCCACTATTGCGAATTAGACTCGACGCTTCTTCTATGTTACTGCTAGTCCACGTGAAAACTTAATCTTGTTCATAATGCAGGCCGCGTACGTCTTCCGGCTCGCTGTCCCCGCTTCGATCATTTTGTCGCAGCAGGTTAACAATCTTATGCGGCGAATGGCAGAGATTTCGCCCCGCACCACAGCCGAGCCCACGATGCTACGCGAAATCGCTGTAACGAAATCCTGCCCAGTAACACTACTGTTCAGTAGCTCCTGTTCCAGAAATTCATTTTGACAGGAGCCAACTGCAAACGACACCCGGCAAATTTAGAACCGGCATTTTCTCTTCCGTCTCGAAAACGGCACACGCTCCCAGGCGGCTCTCTCTCAAAGAGGGAACCGCTTTCAGTCCATTGAGGGCGAGAACGTCGAAGCGAAGATGCTCAACCCATCCAGAGAAAAGGGGAAAACCTTATGAGCAGCTCGTTTGACGATGTAGTCAGTCGACTCGCGTCGCAGTCCGACGCCATCGGACGCCTTGCCCAGGATAGTGGCGGATTCTCCGCCGTTGTAGCAGCCTTCGAGTCGAAGGACGCCAGCGCATTCCGCTGGGTCCTCGATCGCCTCGAGATGTTGCCTTATTGCGAATTGATCTGCGAGTGGGTGCGGATCAAACTCTGCGCGTTGCGATGCGTGGAGGTTTGCGGCCCGCCGCGCGTGGAGGATCCGGTCCCCAGCTTAGAGGAATTCGTGCACGCTGCGGTGCGTCTCTCATCGAATGAGAAGGTCCTCCGGCGCGTGGTGGATGCGGTCTCCTGCGGCGACGCAAGCGCCTACCACGCGGCCATTAGAGAGCTCAATCTCGATCCATACTGCCATCTCATCTGTCAGTGGGTCTGTAGCGTTGGCTACCGGCGCATTTGTGAGGTCGTGTGCAGGCCGGGAGTGCCGCCTCTGTCCGATCCGGCGAGCGAGTTGGCCTCCGCCGGCAAGGTATTGGCCGCTTTGATCGCGAATAAGCAGGCCATCGCGGGCATCGCCGAAGCTGTTGCGGAGCAGCCGAATTGCGAGCAGTTGCAGGCTGCAGTCAACGCGGCCGGGTTCACCTCAGGCTGCGAGACCATCTGCAGATTCTTCTGCATATGGCGCCGCGTGCGGGTTTGCCGGACCTTGTGCCAAGATCCTCCGACAGTTATTTCAGGCGTATATGCCATCGAGGAGGCGCAGAGGTTTGCGCTGGCAGCCAGACAGTTGGCCGCCCAGCCACGTGCTCTGGCCGACATGGTCAGCGCTGTGCAAACCATGGACGCCGAAGTCTACCGCGGGATCGTCTCCCGGTTAGCCCTTGGCCCTTACTGCTGGCAAGTGTGCTCCTGGATTAGCTCGGTTACATGCTACGAGTTCTGCTATTGCGTGTGCCCGAGCAACGACAACCATCCATGGTTCACCAACGTCGGAGACTTCAATATCGCTCCGGGCGCCGACATTGACACAACCACCGGATTGACGCTTCACCCGGAGAACGGACACGGTGGACCTAACTTTGCGTTCTACGACAACCTTAGCCTCGGCGGTTTTTGTCCTTACGCCGATCCGGTATACAGCACGCCGATGGCATACCGTTTCCTTTACCAGCCCGCTGGAGCAGCCACGCCGACGCCGATTGCCAGCAGCTACGTGTATGGCTTGAACGGTGTGTCCGGAGTGTTCGTTGGTTATCGATACACACTGTGGCATGGCGATCCAAACACCCTTCAACCCGTTTGGATCACCGGCACGGGAGTTACGTCACCGACTCCGCCGCCCTTCACGCCGTCTCCGACACCTCCCAATCACTACATCGTTCCGGATGCCAATGGCTGGGTTGAGGTGGATCAGAGAGCTCTCGGCGGCGTATTCGACGGCTACCTGCTGGGGTTCTCCTCAAATGTGGCGTTTCCCGGCGGCGCTCCCACACCGGGCGTTTCTGCAGGGACGGTTGTCCCCACTGCGAATCAGAACAACGGCACCAGTGCAGCGATCATTTTCCAGGCGACGCGCGTCAGCACCATTGCCGCCGTCAACGGAGGAGCGGCACCCGACTACACGAACCAGCTCGATACGATTCACGTCAACAACTGGAACGAGGTAAACGAACTGAACTTCAAAGAGTTTGCGACCGGCTGCTGCACGCCGATCGATAAGACGCTCTCGGTGCAGTTTACCGTCGATCACGAACAGATGGGCGCGGGCTCATGGTCGCTGGTCATCAGCAGTTGCGCCCTGGCCTCGGATATCGACCTCATCGATATTCCTCCGCCTCCTTCCCCGATCACGGGAGTCACGTTCACCGCGGCCGGCAGAGGTGGTGCAGGGACCATCGTTGAGGACACGAGCACCTGGTGCAATTGCTCGTATACAGTGACGCTGGCTACGACGCCCGGGCTGACAACTGGCCTGATCGACCGGTCCGTCGAAGATAACTCGCTGACCTTTGCAATATGCAACCACTCATGTTGAGAATCGTCCTGGCCGTTCTCGCAACCTGGCGGGTAACTCACCTGCTGGCGAGCGAGGACGGCCCGGCCGACATCATTGTTCGATTTCGCGCTCTACTGGGGCGGAGCATCTTCGGCCAGCTTATTGATTGCTTCAACTGCCTCAGCCTTTGGATTGCGGCTCCTGCGGCACTATTTGTCACGCGCCAGCGACTCGACTGGTTGATGACATGGCTCGCGCTCTCCGGAGCCGCCTGCCTGCTCGATCGCCTTGTGAAAAATCCGGATCCGATCTCAATGACTACACAACCGACTGAAGGAGAATTGAAAAATGTGCTGCGGATCGAAACGCACGGGACTGAAGAACAGTCTTTCGACAACGGCCGCGACCTCGAATCGGCCACTCGCGGGCGCTCAGCGCGGGATTGAGCTGGGGCGCACGAGCACCGCACCGACGGCATCTTCGTCGTTGGTGAATCCTGCCGTCCAGGCGCAGATCTCTCCCTCCGGCACAACGCGAGAGGGATCTTTCATTGCGATCTCATATCTGGAGAAAGCGCCCGTGCGGGTGCGAGGACTCACCACGGGGCGCGCGTATGATTTCTCCGCATCGGATCCAGTTCGCGAAGTAGATGCGCGAGACGCATCCACCCTCTTGAACACGCGCTTCTTTCGCCGCACATAGGCAGTGGATTCAATTCGCCGTCCTCGTCGTCCACGAGTGGATGGAGGCTTGGCACACGCGAAATCGTTCGTAAGATATTCGACTAGGCGAGGATGGCGGGCCTCTCCAATTGCAACCTGCCCATTCGGCACTTGGCGGAACGTGCGCGTGCAACTGGATTTGTATCGGTAAACGCCCTTGTAGACTGGAGTGATTCTCGTTCCAGGCACTCACCCTAATTGGAGCTACAGATTCCAGACGCGATGACTTCTCTCGTTACATTTCCGTATTGATACAGCGACTCAAAGCGCAAAGTTTAGCCATCCCGTGTCGTCTGGAGATGAATTGAATGAGAAACGCTCTCGGTCCCGTCCGGCGTTCAAATTCCACTCACGCCTGAACCAGAGTTAGCGGCACGGCTCGTATGACTATCGGTCCGGATTCCACTTAACTCACATGCAGGTGGCTGACGGCAGACTCTTTGCTATACAATCCGATGCCATCGGGCGAGGAGGGCACAACCTGCGAACCCCTCCGCCATGGAGGGATTTGTGTCAACTCCCGACATAGTCTGGAAAAATGGCAAATTTGGCCAAACATCACGGCGCGACGCCTGGTGGCTTTCACCGACGGCAGTCCTCTTGGGATTCGGCGCGTTTCTGGTCTATGCCAACTGGGCAGCGTTTCAGAACAGGTATTACACCTATGGTCCGTATATCTCACCGTTTTATTCACCCGAGCTTTTCGGCAGCTCCCGCTTTGCCCTGTTTGGCCCGAAACCGAGCTGGTATCCGAACTTTCTGCCCTTTTCTCCGGCGTTGTTCATTCTCTGGATTCCCGGTCTGTTCCGGGTGACCTGCTACTACTACCGCGGCGCGTATTACAAGTCGTTTTGGGCCGATCCTCCGGCATGCGCGGTGAGCGAGCCCCGGAAGAGTTATTGGGGAGAGAAAACCTTCCCGCTCATCATGCAGAATTTTCATCGCTACTTTCTGAGGCTCTCGTACGTCATTTGGGGCTTTCTCGTGTACGACGCGGTTAGAGCGTTCATTTTTCCTGATGGATTTGGAATCGGGATTGGAAGCCTCGTTCTGGTCGTGAATGTCGTGCTTCTGGCCGGATACATATTCGGCTGTCATGCCTTCCGACACCTGATCGGGGGGACGTTTGACCAGATCTCGGAGCATCCTGTGCGGCATAGAATCTATAACTTCGTGAGCCGACTGAACGCGGGGCATAAGAAGTGGGCATGGGCAAGTCTTCTTTGGGTTGCTTTTGCCGATATCTACGTCCGTCTCTGTTCGATGGGCATCTGGCATGACTGGAGAATTCTCTAGATGCCGGAATTTCAACAGTTCTCCTACGATGTACTGGTCATCGGCGCAGGCGGAGCAGGCCTGCGTGCTGCCATCGAAGCCGGGGCTGCCGGCGCGAAGGTGGGAGTGGTCTGTAAGTCCCTGCTGGGCAAAGCGCACACCGTAATGGCCGAAGGAGGCATCGCGGCAGCACTGGCCAATGTCGATGATCGCGATAGCTGGCGCGTCCACTTCGCTGATACGATGCGCGGCGGTCAGTACCTCAACAACTGGCGCATGGCCGAATTGCACGCCAAGGAAGCGCCAGACTGTGTGCGCGAACTGGAAGCATGGGGCGCGCTTTTCGATCGCACTACGGATGGCAAGATTCTGCAACGCAACTTTGGCGGACACCGATACCCGCGGCTGGCCCACGTCGGCGACCGCACGGGCCTGGAGATGATACGCACACTGCAGGATCACGGCATTCACACGGGGATGGAAGTCCACATGGAGTGCACGGTACTCAGCCTGCTGCTCGACGGAAATCGAATAGCCGGAGCTTGCGGATACGACCGCGAGAAAGGCCGCTTCCAATTGTGGAAGGCGAAGGCAGTGGTGCTGGCCACAGGCGGAATCGGGCGTGCCTTCAAGATCACCAGCAACAGTTGGGAATACACGGGCGATGGTCTGGCATTGGCGTATCGCGCCGGAGCTGAACTCCAGGACATGGAATTTGTTCAGTTTCATCCCACCGGCATGGTGTGGCCGATCAGCGTGAGTGGCATTCTCGTAACCGAAGGCGTCCGAGGCGAAGGCGGCGTCTTGCGCAACAGCGAAGGCCGGCGATTTATGTTCGACGACATCCCTGACCTGTACAAAGAGCAGACTGCGGACTCTGAAGAAGAAGGCTGGCGGTATACCCAGGGCGATAAGAATGCGCGGCGTCCGCCAGAGCTGCTCACCAGAGATCATGTTGCGCGGTGCATCAATCGCGAAGTCAAGGCAGGCCGGGGCTCGCCGCACGGCGGTGTCTTCCTCGATATTTCCTGGATCAAGGAGCGCATGCCGAAATCAGAAGAGTATATCAAGCGCAAGCTCCCCAGCATGTATCACCAATTCAAGCAACTCGCCGACCTGGACATCACGAAAGATCCGATGGAAGTCGGTCCCACGACTCACTATATGATGGGCGGAATCCGCGTCGATGGCGATTCGCAGATGTCCAATGTGCCCGGGCTTTTCGCCGCGGGGGAGGCGGCAGCAGGATTGCATGGCGCGAATAGGTTGGGCGGGAATTCGCTATCTGATCTTGTTGTTTTCGGAAGGCGCGCGGGTCGCTTTGCCGCAGAATTCGCCAACGCTAACGGCCCGGTAAGGATCGACGAAGCGGAGATTCAGGCCACGGCAACAACAGCCCTCGCTCCCTTTGACCGCGGTCCTGCCGGCGAGAACCCATACCAGATTCAATACGATCTGCAGGAAGCCATGCAGGATCTCGTAGGGATCGTGCGTGTCGAGAGTGAAATGCAACAGGCGCTCGACGCGATCGGGCAATTGCGCGCGCGAGCAGAGCGAACAGGCATAGCAGGCAATCGCGAGTACAACAACGGCTGGCACACAACGATTGATGTTGGAAACATGATGATCGTTTCGGAAGCTATTACCCGCGCTGCACTGCTGAGAAAAGAAAGCCGCGGCGCTCAGTTCCGCGAAGACTTCCCCAACAAGGACTCGGAGTGGGGAAAGTACAACATTGTCGTCAGTCGTGGCGCGGACGGTGAGATGCAAGTCGAGAGGCGCGCGCTTACGCCGATGCCGGCTGAGTTGAAGAACGTGATCGAAGAAATGAAATAGCCGGGAGACGGAATAGATGGCCACACCAGCGACATTTCGCATCTGGCGCGGAGACTCCGCGGGCGGCACATTCCAGGATTACACAACGCCCGTCGAAGAGGGCATGGTTGTTCTGGACGCGGTGCACCGCATCCAGGCCAAGCAAGCACCTGACCTGGCGGTGAGATGGAACTGCAAGGCCGGCAAGTGTGGATCGTGCTCTGCCGAAATCAACGGCATGCCCAGGCTCATGTGTATGACGCGTCTAAGCGCCATCGACCTGAATATGCCGGTTATCGTTGAGCCAATGCATGCTTTTCCGGTCATACGCGATCTGGTCACAGATGTTTCGTGGAATTTCCGAGCCAAGAAAACGATCAAGCAATTCAAGCCCCGCCCGCCCGATGCCCCCGATGGCACGTGGCGCATCCAGCAGGCCGATGTCGAGCGCGTGCAGGAGTTTCGTAAGTGCATCGAGTGCTTTCTCTGCCAGGACGTGTGCCATGTTCTGAGGGAACACCACAAACACGACGAATTCATCGGTCCGCGTCTACTTGTCTATGCGGCTGCGCTCGAAATGCATCCGCTTGACACCGAAGACCGGGTCAGCGATTTGAGGCACAAGCACAACATCGGTTACTGCAACATCACGACTTGTTGCCGGCAGGTGTGCCCCGAGTCGATCACGATTACAGAGAACGCGATCATTCCGCTCAAGGAGCGCTTGGTGGATCGCTACTTCGATCCCTTGAAGAGGCTGTTCCGCATCCTCTGACTGAAACTCACTTCTCCCAATATCATGGAGACTTGCTATCTTGGCGGTGTCTCCTGGGCATCGAACGGAACCAATTCCTGTTCCAGCTCACCCCATTCATAGGCTGGATCTTGAAGCAGCCGCACGCATCGATTCCAGCGAAGGATAGCATCATCGTTTCCGGCTGGACGGATTCTCTCGGCCTCCGCGAAAGAGTTTAGAGCGTGGTCAAAAAGCGCCACCAGGGAATACGGGGGCTGGCCTGCTTTGAGCTGCGCCTTTGCGCGTCGCTCATGCATAATCCCAGCGTAGTAGATCCGCTCGTACGGATCCTGAAGCTGCCGGAAGACTTCTTCGGTCTCCCGGTAACGATCGGACCCACGGCCGGTGAACTGATCCGTAAGGGCGAGTCCAAGTAAACGCAATGCGAGCTGATGCTTCGGTTCGATGACCAGGATATCGCGACAGATCGACTCTGCCTCTTCGGGTTCGCTGAGCGAACGATAGAGTTCCGCCTTCGAGATGGCTTCGGCAATGCCTGCTGTCGAAATGCGCTTAACCTCATATCTCATGGTCTCTCCCTCCATGCCCGGATTTTGCCTGGCATCGCGAATCTGAGAAAAGAACAGCATTCTCCCGCCTCTCAATTCAGTTTCGGAAGCCAGGTGGATTCGGGTCCAACCGCGCGCTAAACGAAACCATGCCGCAGACGAGCGGCAGACGAGAGGCAGTTTGCTTCGTATTGCTGATCGTCCCGAAGACCCTCGGCCTCGCACCTGCGAACGCCAATTATGCAAAGAATTGATTCAGTGCGTCCGCCATCTCAAGGACACCGGATTCGTTGGGTTCTCAGCACCTGGCTACGTGACCCCGACATTATGCTTCTTTCTCTAGGCGCAGTCCAGCCTCGATTGGACAATTGCGTCCACCAGAATCCGTTGCAGAACTCGCCAGAAGTGGTGTCGCGAAGTGTGAACGCCGGCCGGCGAATCTATAAAGGTTGGCCATGCTGGAGCCCGTGGTGGATCAAAAGTTCCACTGCTCTCTGACCGACCAGAGAAAGGGGCGACCCACAGGGAGATTAAGTGACTTGGAGAGAGATTCTTCAGTGGAATAGCGTGGAAACGGGGAGGATCGGGGAGATTATGGTCGTCTAAGATATTGATAAAAAAACCACTTGACTCCGTGGCGGTAGTTTGAGTCTCGTGCGAACCTCGCTCTCCGGAATTCCCTGCTATCAGGGAAAATAACGAATTTGGGCGATGTCCGCGGGCATCTTTGGATCACTGATATCGTGGAGTTTCTATAGATGTAAATGAAACTCGCACCGGAGCGAACAGGGAATTATCACCCCGGTATAAGGGAATTGGCTTTCCCTGATATCGGAGTGATAACCCATGGTCTCGATTGGCCCATTACACAGCAGGACGGGCTCGAATTCGTACTTGTCGGTCGCCGAATAAGATGTGCACCCTGGAATTCGACCTCGGCTCGGCATTACGGAACGGGCAACACCCGGCGCTCGCAGGTGCACCGGAAACGACGGCAGCGCCGCCGCCAGATACTCTTCGACCTGCGCGAGGATTCAGATAGCTATCCGAATCCTCGGGTCTTTTCTGTTCCCAGGGCGACTCGGCTTTAGAAGAATCTCCACTTTTAGTTGGCAATCACCATCATCTATGTGCTTCGATCTCTCACCTGATAACGCAGGAAGAGGTAATCTGCTGCACTTTTTGCGCTGAGAAGCTTCCACCAGGGAGCCGTCGCGGGGGAAAACTGGACGTTCGCAACCAGGCCAGGCCTGGGGTGCGCTGCGACTCTCCCCGCAACCTGAGGTGCCACTGTCAGGAAAAGTTCATCCATGAACCCGCCTGCGAGAAATTCGCCAAAGAGTGTCGGGCCGGCTTCATGAAGAAGCAACTCCACTCCGGCTTCCTGTCTGAGCAACGAAAGGATGGCGGAAGGAGAAATGCGGGTCTCTATCGTGGAGAGCGCCTTCACCTCGACAGAGGCGAGTGCCCCCGATCCGCTTTGCGACAGCCTCTGTTTGCCTTGCTCCGTAGTCAGTATGAGCACCCTGCTTCGCGGTGAATGAAACAAGGCACCGGCAAGGTCCAGCCCTCCCGTTCCCGTGACAATCACTACAAGTGGATACTCCAGCTTTCGGAGCACCTCGGTTCGATAGTTTCGGTATAGGTCTTTCGCTGCCGGATACACAGATTCCGGGAGCCAGGAGCCCTGCGAACCAGCGGCTTGAAGCGTCGCGGAGCCCACCACCACCGCGTCTGCTGAAGCCCGCAGCAGGCCCATGATGAACCGGTCTTCTTCGTTCGAATTACTGATCTGAGCTCCTTCCGACTGACCCGGTAAGTTGAAGCTCACGACCCCATCGAGTGTCGACACGAAGTTTGCGATGAGATAGGGACGCTCCAGCGGAGCAGGCGGAAAGGAAAGATTTCCATCATATCTCGCGCGAAGGCCATCGGGAAGGACTACTCGAGACGGCTCAGCGAGTTCATTTGCAAACAGCGTGCGGATAGGCGCCATATTAAAAAGCGTACTTCAATCGTTGCCACGGCGATTCTGTACAGCATTTTCGCAAATGTTGTAGACCAAGAAACCGTACCCAAAGAACGCCGGCACATGGTCCCTGACCGCCGGAAGTAATCCAGTTTTGGGGTAATGTCCGGATTCTCCACGATCCGCTCAGAATGGAGGGTTATGGTGATCGCATGAAAGCCAAACATCGCAATTCCGAATTGTGCTCCTGTTCGGTCTACTGACCACATGCGGTTTGTTCTGCCTTGCTGCGCTCGCGATTGCCTGGAATTTCGACTACGTCGGCTTCCACTCAAGGACGAAATGGCTCTTTCATTCGAACGTACACAAGTCCAGAGTCTTGTCGGAACCATCTCAAAAGAACGGCCTCCTTAAGCATGTCGAGTGGGACGGATGGGGATTTGCAGGAAACGACACCACAGTCTATTTGGTTTTTGATCCCGCAGACGTGCTCGCCGAAGCAGCAACAACAGCCGCACCTGGCAAATACTCAGGATTGCCTTCTGAGGTAGCCCGAGTGAAACGCTTAGAACAACACTGGTACACCGTCGCGTTCTATACAGAAACAGACTGGGATCACTGCGGTTAGAGCAGACAGAATCGATGTTCGTCTACATCGCGGTCGGATCACCGTCTAACCGGACATTACTCGAAAATGGGGTTATGTCCGGTTGGCCCACCATCCTCCCGTGACCGATCAGTTGTATGCTTCCCACCATCGGAAACGCTGCCGTCGCAAGGCATAAAGCCCAGCGAGTTCGTGTGAAGGGGGTGTGATTCACATGAAGGCCGTACGCATCCACAGTTTCGGACCGCCTGAGGTCGTCGTTGTTGAAGATATCCCTAAGCCGTCGCCTGGCAAAGGAGAGGTGTTGGTGCGGGTTGCCGCCGCGGGTGTCGCTCCATGGGATCGATCTTCGCCGCTCGGCGCGCAGGAATGTAGCAGGCGAGCAGCGCAAGCGCCGCGAGAAGCACCGGCGCTCCGATCAGGAGACGCGGGTCCCCGACTCCGACGGCGAAGGCATCGCTAAAGGCAGAGGCGATTGATGAAAGCAATTTGGCCAGCGCGACCGCGCCCAGGAATCCAATTACAGATCCGGCCGCGATCAGCGTTGCGCCCTCGCGGAGCACCAGTGCCAGCACCTGCGACTTGCGCGCGCCCAGCGCCATCCGAATGCCAATCTCCTTGCGCCGTTGCGCCACCGCGCATCCGGTCACTCCGGCTAGTCCAATTGCAGACAGCGCTAGGCCGAAGATACCAATGCCGCCGAACATGCGCAGAGCAGAACGCATCGCGGCGCGGATCAGCTCAAGGTACTCGCTCAGCGTCTGCACGTTGAACAGTGTCAGATTCGGGTCCATGGAAGCAACCACGCTTCGCACCCCGCCGAGTGCATCCTCAGCCGAATGCCCGCGCGCAATAATCGTGATCCCTCCGCGTGGGGGCAGGGCAAAATCGTGCCGCGTGAGGGGAAGATAGGCGATGGCCTGGGTCTGGCCGCTGGCATCCTTCATATTGGCGACCAGGCCCACGACTTCGTATGCGCGCCGGTCTCCGCGAAGGTGCTTGCCGATGGGTTTGTCCTTACCAAACAACGTGTATGCCGCTTTTTCATTCAGAACCATGGGCAACGTCGGAACGACGGCTCCGGAGGCAACAGACGCGTCTGCATCAACGCGCTGATCGTTCTCCCCAAATTCGCGCCCGGCCAGAATGGGCTCATTCAAGATGGCAAAGTAGCTCGCTCCGACGGTCTCTTTGGTCACATCCTTCTCTACTGGCGACGATGCGTGCGGATCGACGACCGCAAGATGAAAATCCGGATCGTCGCCCGGCAAATAGGGCGGCTGCGCAGCAAACGCGAAGTCGGTCACTGCCGGCGCGCTCCTCAATCGCTCCGGCAGCTGGGCAAAGAAAGCCTGTGATTTGTCCGGGGTATAGCCGTCCCGCACCGGATCGACGAACAGGAAGACCATGGTCTTTTGGTCAAAGTGCGTCTGGATGCTGTTACTGTTCAGGATACCCAGGACCAGAAATCCGGTGACCAGCAGGAGCAACAGCGAGCCGGCCACCTGCGCGCCCATGGCCAGATTGCGCAGGCCGAAGCGTCGATGCCCTGACAATTGCAGCGCCGCACCATCCTTGAGCGCTGGGGCTACGTCGGTTTTTGTCGCTTGCAAAGCGGGGAGAGTACTGAAGCCGATGCCGCACAGGACAGCCAGCGCGGCGACGAAGATCGCCGTATGCCAATCGAGGGCTGTGTCAGGGTTGATCGGTGAACCGGCGGGCAGCCGCGCGTGAGCCCTCATTACCCACAGGCCATATGCCATCGCGAATCCCGCGGCGCCCCCGAGCAGCGAAAGCAAAAGGCCTTCGGTGATCATTTGGCGGATGAGCCGGAATCGGCTGGCTCCCACACCGAGGCGAATGGCCAGCTCCTTGCGGCGGCCGGCCGCGCGAGCCAGCACCATGGTGGCGAGGTTGAGGCACGCGATGGCAGTGATGATCACCATGAGTGCACAGAAGAATCCCAGGACTCTTGGACGTAAATCGCGTGGGATTGGCGAACGTGTGCCTGCGCCGAGCAGATATCATGGCCAAGATATACGTTGCAAACTATAGATATTTGTCAAGATGGTTTTTCGGGGCCTAGGAGTTTGGTATGTTGGTCGCCAATCAGCTGTTGGGGATGTCAAACTCGCGACAATAGCCCAATGCACTCATCCAGTGTGCTTTAGTGAACGCCAATCGGTAGGCCCTGATAAACGCCCCAGCGTCATGGAACCTTTGCGACGCTCATTCAAAGGAAGGTCAACGAGAATCCAGTCGCAATGCCGACATTTGAGGAGTAATCAGCCTCGGTGAGTGCCTTGGCGATTCAGCGCCAATGCAGAATCACCAATTTTCGTCCTAGGAACTGACGTACTTTTAAATCTGCTGAGTGGTCAAGGCTGCTCGCTGCGCTATACAAAATGAAGTAGACGATCTACCTCCATTGGGAGTAGAGTGTCTACATCTATGAGCGAAAAAGACCAGTATAAGAACCGGATTGAGTTGCTGCAGGGAACACTCGACATGCTTATTCTTCAGACCCTGCAATGGGGACCGCAGCACGGATACGGAATTGTCCAGGCCTTACGTTTGCGATCCGGAGACGTGCTTCAGGTGGAGACCGGATCACTGTATCCGGCTCTCCATCGATTGGAGCGTCAGAGCTGGGTGCAGTCTGAGTGGAAGCAGTCTGAGACCAAGCAAAAAGCCCGATATTACCGAATCACGGCCAAGGGGAAAAAGCAGTTGGCCTCGGATCTGGGCCGATGGGAGCGAATTGTCGAAGCGATTGGGTCGGTGATGTACGTCAAGCCGGAGGAGAGTGAGTCATGAAGTGGTTCCCGAGCTTCGGTTTTCAGCGGCGCAAGCGCGAATTGCAGGAAGAGATTGATGCGCACCTGCAGATGGCGGTTGCAGATCGAGTGGCGCGAGGCGAGACGGCAGCGACGGCGCGACAAGCGGCGGCGCGGGAATTTGGAAATATTCCTCTGGTGCAAGATGTGACGCGCGACATGTGGGGCCAAGCGTGGCTTGAACAACTAGGCCGGGATTTCCGTTACGCGTTACGGCAACTGCGCAAGAGCCCCGGCTTTACGATCACCGCGACGGCGATGCTGGCAGTGGCTATCTGCGCCAACAGCACCGTCTTCAGTTGGATCGACGGCACAATGTTGCGTCCGATTCCTGGCGCGCGGGACACGGGCGATCTCGTTAGCCTGCAGCGGGGAGAACGGAACTTCTCTCCGACTCCGCCCTTCTCGTATCTCGACTACCGCGATCTGCGCGAGCAGAACCACACCCTCGCCGGAATACTTGCCTATCATCACGATTGGATCACGCTGACCGGCGGCGCACAGCCGGAGCGTGCCTATATTGCGAACGTGTCGGCAAACTATTTCGATGTGCTCGGCATTAAGCCGGTACTGGGGCGTTTCTTTCTGGCTGAAGAAGAGACGCGTCCAGATGCTGTTCCCAACGTGGTCCTGGGCTATTCGCTCTGGAAGACGCGTTATGCCGAAGACCCGGCGATTGTGGACAAGTCGATCGAGATTGCTCGGCATCCTGTGACGGTGATCGGTGTGGCGCCGGAGGGGTTTGTCGGAGCAATGCCCGGGATCCGTGAAGATCTGTGGGTAACGCTCGATCCCCTCGGGACGGATGTGTGGCGGATGACGCATCGCAGTGGTGGTGCGGTCTGGCTGAACGTAATTGGAAGATTGCGGCCGGGCGTGAGCCGTGGCCACGCAACCCAGGATCTCGACACCCTGATGCACCATATTGTGGAGGCGTATCCGGACGATCATCTGGGCGAGAACCGGATCACGCTGGATCCCATGTGGCGCTCGCCCTTCGGCGCCAACGGATACATGGCAGCGACGCTGCCCATTCTGCTGGCCTTCGCCGGTGTGGTGCTGTTGCTGACCTGCGTGAACGTGGCCACGCTCACGCTGGTGCGGTTTGTATCCCGACGGCGTGAGCTTGCGATCCGGCAGTCGCTCGGGGCGAATCGGATTCAACTGGTGCGGCAGATGGTGCTGGAGGGCGCGATGCTTTCCATCGTCGCAGGAGTCGTGGCCCTTGTGTTGACATCGTGGACATCGAAGACATTCGCATGGTTCTTTCCGGCGAACTCGAATCCCAGCGTACTGAACGGGGCCATGGACTATAAGGTGGTGATCGGGATAGCTGTGTCTAGCCTATTGGCCGGCATGCTCTGCGGCGCGCTCCCCGCCTGGCGTTCGTCTCACGCGCCGGCCGTTGAGGCGCTCAAGGCAGAGTCCGCAAGTATCTCCGGCGGCTCACGCAACCGGAAACTGCTCAGCGGGCTGGTGGTAGCGCAAATCGCGCTTTCACTTCCGCTGCTGTTGTGCTCCGGGCTCTTTCTGCGGACACTGCGGAATCTCGCCGGCGCGAATCCCGGATTTGAGCAGGACCACATTCTCACTGCGTCCGTGGGGCTGAATATTGCCGGCTATAGCCACGACGAGGAACAGGTGATCCGTCACAAGATTCTTGATCGCGTGTCGGTATTGCCCGGCGTGAAGGTTGCGTCTCTTACGGACTGGATTCCGATGACCCTGGGCCACAAGGGCGAGGATGCGTATCCGGAAGGGTATGTGCCACACCCCCATGAATCTTTGCAGGTGTACCACGCCGAGGTGTCCCCGCGGTATTTCGAATCCCTTCACATACCCATTCTGGAAGGACGCGAGTTTACGCCGGATGACGATGAAAAGGCCCCGCGGGTACTCATCGTGGATCAGACCGCGGCGAGGCGCTACTGGCCGGGACAGGATCCGCTGGGAAAGAAACTCAGGATATGGGGCAGCCTTTTCACGGTTGTAGGCGTCGCGAGAAATTCGATACATATGTTAGTGAATGAGTCACCAGAGCCTATGGTGTATATGAGCTTTTTCCAGGTGGGGTACGAGACTATCGTGCAGGTGAAGACCGAGGGAAATCCGGTCGACCTTGCGCCGGCGGTGGAAAACGCCATCCACGAAATCGATACACGGCTGCCGGTATTCGATGTGCGTCCCATGCGCGAGAGCACTCAAATCGCGAGCAGTTTCGCCGTGATACAGAGCACCCTGGCTGGATTGTTCGCGCTGATCGGGCTGGTTCTTGCAGTAACCGGGATCTACGGAGTCGTGGCATATCGAACCCAAATGCGCACCCACGAGATCGGAGTGCGAATGGCTCTAGGTGCTTCACGTGTTGACGTGCTGCGGCTCGTGCTGTTGCAGGGATTGTGGATCACAGGCATTGGGCTGGCGCTGGGACTGGCGTTTGCGTTGGGACTGACACGTCTTATCGGCCGGCTGTTGTACGGAATCGGAGCCAACGATCCCATCACCGTCGTTTCCGTCGTCATGCTCCTGGGAGCAATGTCTTTGGCAGCCTGCTACCTTCCGGCGCATCGAGCGATGCGCCGAAACCCTGTGACCGCGATTCGCGAACTGTAAGCCGCAGCTCGGTCTCGACGCGAATTGGAGGGATTGGGGTATGCGTGGCGCTCCGCCAGGTTGGCGAGAAGGGTAACCGGATTCCACCGGTGCCAAACCAATCTCCGCAAGGTTGATCTTCGTTGTGCGTTGACGTGAACAGGGCGAGGCACTCATTCAACGTGGGATGCGCCGTCGTTCCGGAGATTAGTACTGAAAAACGCCGTTCACGTCACTTGGCCGTGTAGTCGCCATCTTGTACACATGTCCACTCGCAGATCCCATCCCGGGTTGACGAAAAGCCAGTTGTCCCGATAGACGGTTTTACGTCCAGGTGCCGAGAACATTTTGGGCGAGTAATCCACAGAGGAACCTTGATGGATGGCTGCCACGCAGTACAAAGATGGTGAGTCTTCGAGCGAAAGCGCCGGATATTCAAAACTCCGGCGCCCGGCGATAAGCCGTTGACTTGTTGGAGTGTCATTTCCCCTTGGCTAGGTTCTTCGGCGACGCTGCTCGCAGTTCTGAAAGCAACGTTGAAGCGGACGTTGGTGCCTTTGCGTTCCCTGCAAAGATCTCTTGCGCGGAGATCTTTTTCCCGTAGAGTTTCTCGTTGTCACCGTCATCGGGGCCTAAGGATGTTCCGGACAGAGATACCCCGGCAAAGACGCCTTGTGCGCGGGAGTAAGAGAGCATCTGTGCCTGCATGGTCCCTGTTGTGGAGGCTTCCGCATTTCGTCCCACAGGACCCGCGGCAATGCTCGTTTCAGCACCTAGCTTGGCACGGCCCTTCATCACCGAACGCGCACCATCATCATTCATCACAAGGATCACGAAGTCGGTTGCCTGTCCGCCGGCCTGCAGGCCAAAGCTTCCACCACTCGACTGCATCATGATAGGTGCCCCCCAGTGACCGTTAAAATTCGCACCACTCCGACAAACCATCACTCCTTTTCCATATTGGGCCCCGACGATAAACCCTGCCTTCTTGACCGATGGCAGAATAATGACGCAGTCTGCCTTATTCAATACATTGATCGGAAGGCCACTTTCGGCATTGGCAAGTTCCTGAAATACCTGGGCGGCTCTGGTCACTCTTTCGCTCGGTTCATCAGCTCGAGCGAGCAGAGTCGTCAAGCATAGACCTGCGACCAACAAACAGCACATCTTTTGAATCTTTGATTCAAGCATGTCACATTCCTCCTGAGCAGTTGATGGTGAAGTGGAAGGCTCAGTTCGCGGCGGTAACATTGCCAGCAATAATGGCCATTGCAACATCGCGGAGTCCAAGCCGAATATGTGCAAGCAGTTCCTGCCGGAGAACCAAGAATGTGGACGCATCATCCGGAGAATCGGGTACTTGCGCTTAAGCAGTGACCTCTTCTTTTCTGCTACCTCTCTACATGAGTTATGGATGGTTGACCACAACATAGGTCGTATTTCCGTTGACGAACTGCGGTTGATAGTAGGTGTTTCCGCACTGTTGATAGGTGACGCCGTTGGCCATGATCGCCGTGCAACTTGGAGGAAGTGTATTGACCATGGAGCCTATGACCGCCGACGTTACCATTGCGGTTCTGTGACTGCCGCTGCTGTCGCAACCGGGTGATAGCAGCACCCTCCACCGTAGTAGCCGGAGTTGTAGGTGTTATGGACGTTCACGTTGACATCACGATTCACGTTGACGTTCGTGTTCCGATTTACATTGTTGTTCCGGTTGATGTTCGTGTTGTTATTCCGGTTTACATTGTTGTTCCGGTTGACGTTTGGCTGATTGACACTGCTTCGCGATGTCGATCGCACCGCGCCATTGTTCCTGTTGCCACCGCCACCACCGCCACGGCGTTGAGCCAGGGCAGATGGAACAGCAAGAAACAGCGAAAGAGTGATTGCGAGAAATGGTCTGATGTATTTCATCTGCATGGCTCCTAATTCGTGCCCGCTGGGGCGGCTTTATCTTCGTCGGCGAAAACGATCCTCTGCGCGTCTGACGGCGGATCGAAGACGAAAGCTGCATCGTTATAGGAAGGCGCGAGGTTCCACGTAAAGACGGATGTGTGCTGGGGACGAGCCTCGTCTGTGGTAGTGGTCAAGACCAGTTTTTTGGGGAGGGGGTGGTCTCCGAGCTGAATCCACACTTGCCAATCGAGCCCGGGCTGGCGGAAGGAATAATGCTCGCAGGTGATCCCTTCCACTGAGGCCGGACCGAAGTCGCTGGCCTCGGTGATCTCGTTTTTAGAAGCGCGGGGTCCGCCCCAAAGAAAAAGATCCAGGAGCGGAATCTCGATGCCGTATTTGTCGCTGGCAACGTCGATCAGTTCACCGATGGTTGGGGGAGCTGCGACGGTGGCGTAGTATCCTGCGCGCCGCGCGAAGAAGGTGAAGTTCTTACCATCGTAAAGAATGAGACGCGATTTCTGATCGCCATCCGTATCGATTCGAAACTTGTTGGGTGCCCCCAATACATTGGTGGTGTGCGTGTACGTCAACTTCTCACCGTCGGTAAGGACATCCTCGGAGGCCACGACTGCCTTTACCTGAAAATCTTTGAGGCTGCGCAGATAGGTCCCCATGGTGTTCAGGGCCTCCGCCGCGTCCGGATCGATTAAATCAGACTTGTCGGTACTGGGCTGTTGCGATCGGAGCGGCACCGTCAAGCCGGTGATCAACAACAGCGCAGTGATTGCCATTCCATAAGTTCGATTCATTACTGCCCCTCCATTTCTCTGGCTACTCGGTGCGGGTAACAGTTCGCCGGTTGTCCTGCTATTTCACAACCTCAAAGTCAGGGAGTGTGAATGTCTTGTCGAAGAATGGCTGGAGGGGTGCGTAAAGGCGGAAATATACAAACCACCCATCCGATCCCACTGTCTTCATGTAGTTGTTCTCGAAGCCAGCCGGAGCTGTAGCGCCGATGTAGAGATCGGTACTGCCATCGGCGTTGTATTTGAGGTCTTTCATCTTGCTGTCAAGGCTGACGTTGCGGAGTTTCGTTCCGCCGTTGTCGTAGGGCCTTCGGGTGTTTTCGCTATAAAGGGTGAGCGCCCAGAACTGACCTACCGGAACGTCTTTAGGCACATGCAGCTTGTAAGTCTTGTCCGCACGCAGCAGAACGCCTTTGCTATCGCGTTTGGTGGTCATGTACACCTGTCCGGCACCGACGGTCGGATTGACCATTCCCTTGCTGCTGGCGACCGCCTCGTAGAACCACGTGATGCGTTCGTCAAGCTGGAGTTGCGTGCTGGTCTCCTGCTCAACGCCGAAATCGAAGCTTTTGTACCAGCTCGTGCCCTTCCAATAGGGTTCAGCAAATCGCGGATTCACCTGGAAGTTGCGAGCCATCAGTTCGCCCATGGCGACCCCTTTCAGGAGGATGGCCTTTTGGCGAGGAGTGGGGTTGAAAGGTCTGCCTTTTTCAATGCCTAGTGGCTTTAGCATCGCAGTCCACGGTTTGTCGATTTCCCGGACTGGTTCCTCATTGATGATCTGCGAAAGAGTCTTCCAATAATCCAGGCCTCGCGGGGCCGTCCCGCTCCACTCCACATTCTTGTCTTCGATAAACCGGCAGTTCTCTAGCGGCTTGCCGTAGTGGCCCATCTTGATTGCGGATTTAAAGGTCGCGTAATAGGCGGGATCCGGATCCAGAATGCGCAGCAGGACGCCAACGTTGTTGGTCACACTCTGAAAGACAAAGGCGCCGGGCTTCTCATATTTCTTTGGATCACCTTCCGGCCCCACAAAGATGTAGGTTGCTCCTTTGCCTTGGTCCGGTCCCGTAAGTCCCAGATCGGCAATCGGACGCTGCCAAAAATCAAGCGCTCCTCCGGCAGTTTTGCCAGCAGGATATTCAACAACCAATGGGCCGTCCTTCAAATTACTGAAGTTGAAAATGTAAGGGGTGGTGAGGTTGCCGGTCACGATGCCTCGCTTTTCCCGCAAGGATCGCAGCACCACGAAATCGTTGGCCTGTGACGCACCGTAGGCCTCAGCCTCTCGATTGCGCCAGGTGGTCATGCTGACCAGGGGCGTGCTCCAAATGTAAGACTGAGCCGCACGCTGGTAGTCCAGTTCGTCGTACAGCTTCTCTGAAGCGTCGCTGTTGAAATAGTTGTGAACCAGCTCGATGTTTCCAATTGGCGTCTGAATGACTTCGTCACCCTGAAGAGTCGCCTTATCGAGAGATACTTCCGCTATTGTCGCTGTGGTCATGGTTTTTCCATCCTTTCGCTACTTCGGCGCGAATTGAAGTTGGAGGAGGCGTGGTGTTCGCGTCCTGTAGTGGCTATTTGAGAAGGGTGGGTTGCGGTGCCACCCAGTTTCCGTTCAATAGCGTTCCCTGCGGGCCGTACATGCGCAATATCATGTAGTACGGCCCGCTCGGTGGGGAGGGCAGCCAGTTGGATTCCTTTTGTGATTCCGGCGATTTGCTTTGGAGATAAATGTCAACCGAGCCATCCGAATTCGCCTTCAGGCCGGGCGTCCGGCTGCCGATCGCATATCGATTGAGCGGATTATCGACCAGAAGCCGTTGCGGGAGGTTGTACATGGTCATCGACCAGAAGAACTTGACCGGTGGCACCTGATCTTTCGAGAAATGGAGAACATAGTTCTTGCTGCCATCCAATGGCTTCTTATCGCTGTCGACCGCGTAAGCCGTGTAGTAGGCCTCCTCCTTCGAATTTCCGTAGAGTCCCATCGCCGCGCCGACAGCGCGCTTCATGATGTAATCCTTGCCAAGGAACTCGCGAGTCCCAAACAGGTCGACGGAACTTGTTGTCTTGGCGATTACTGCTTGGAGGCGATCTCCTCCGTCTTTGATACCTGCTTCAATCGCTTGCTTCGCCTGAGGATCGAGTGTCGCTGGATCGAATGCGCGGCCGGGTCCAATTCCAATCTTTGCGAATCGTTCAAGAGTCTCCTTTTCACTTGGAACTGCCGGCGAAAACAGGAGAATGAAATTCAGGTAGTTAATGAAACCGATGGAATTGACGCGCGCGTCGTCCCAGGCGGGGAATTGATAAGTTGGCGCGGGCTCCGGCGGTTTGGCTCCCGTGTATTCACTCAGCGCCCTGATTCGGTATTGACGCTGCATCGCTACCAGGCCATCGTGATCCTCCGGTCCAGTCCATGAAGTGCGCGTGAGCGTGCCGATAATCTGCGTCTCCGAACTAAAGACTTGCTTGATTCCTTTGGGCACTTCTCCATTCCAGCCAGGACCGGCAAAGAGATAATCCCCGGCATCGGTGCCGGTCGCGCGCGATCCGATATATGCGAAGTTGTGAGTGTAGAGATCAAACCACTGCAACACGTAATAGCGATCGCCGGAAGCCGGCACGGACACCACCATCGGCTCTGCGCGCAGATCTAGCCAGGCCCATGAATAAGGCGTGTCATTGCTGGGAGTAACGATATCCTTGTCCGCGGGACTAAACCCTCGTGAGTAATGCCGATATCGGTTGAGACCCCCGATATAGCCCAGAAACGACGGGTCCACCGCCTGCTGGAACAGCGTTTTGTAGTTGAAGAGCAGCGCATAGGCATAAAGGTATGCGTCCGCCGCAATAGCTTTTGTCTCGGCAGTTGATATGGACTGTGCGGCAGCAATTCTGTTGGTCATATCGATTCTCCGTTCATCTTTCTGCTGTAGTGAATGACTAGGTTTTTCGATTCCCAAAAACCCGTATCGCTCACTGCGTACAAATTTCGTGTCAAGATCGGCGATCATCCAATGACCGTCTCTTACTGATGCTGGATATATTTGCGAAATGCTCATGTCTAAGCGCCGCCAACTCACTTTCAGCAGAGCTCAGCATGTCTTGCATGACGGCAGAGATCGCAGGAGTGGGAGCTGTCGCCAGCCAATGTTCTATTACTTGCTTCCGCGAATGAAGTTCCATGATCCGATCGAACAACGAGTTGTCGGGTTGCGGACGATCCGATGACATAGCCACCACGCTCGAATTGATTTTGAGAGGGTCCGTGTCTTTCAAGCCTGGGTCACGCAATCGGTGATCATCCAAGTGGCCCAATAGTAGGGAAGTTCAAGCGCGGTGGGAATACGGAGAAATACGTGTTTCTGCATCGGAATCTACGCGGAAGTCTGCAGTCGTCATCTCATAGCCCTAGGAGAAACAATGGAACTCGCGCGAATTGGGGAGTCAACACGTTTGCCTGACTGTAGATAGCAATCTTCAAGGGTCGTTCACTCTAACGAGTAGAATCCCGCTCCAAAATGCGTAGTTCTACGTGTTTACCCGGTTTCCTGCTGCCCCTATGCTTTGATCTAGTTTCTATCCACAAGGGGCTGGATCATGCAGGAACTCGTGATGATCGGGTTTGCAGATAAACATCGAGCCATCGAAGTCTTGCCACAACTCCAGCGGTTGAAATTCGATTGGTGTGCGGACCTGCAAAATGCCATCGCCGTTGAAGCCGAGATGGATGGTCGACTGAGACTGCACCACAGCCAATTATTGGATCCTGCATCCAACTCCAACGCGCTTCAGTGGAAAGCCCTTCTGAACGCAATCATTCCAATGCCTCACACACTGGAATCGAGTTCATCGGGGTCTATCGCTGAAGCTCGCACAATCAATAGCGACGGTGGAAAATGGCTGAAATATGGATGCCTTGATGCTGAATTTCTCCGCGATGCGGCAGCCTTGTTGCGGCCAGGCTACTCAGCCATCCTTGCGATTATCCCGGAAACTCGCTCCGCGCTGGCAGTGCTGTCGGGATACAGCAACGTCGTGTTGAGGACGCGGTTTGATAGGCTCAATGTCCCCTGATAACCAGCATCAAGGCTGGACGATCGAGTTGCGGATTGCGTAGCGAATCAACTCGGCAAGCGATTCGAGCCTGAGCTTTCTCATAATTTCTGCGCGGTGCCCTTCGGCTGTTCGAGCGGAGATACCAAGGCGATCAGCAACTTCCTTATTGCTCTTCCCTTCGGCGAGCAGTTGAACGACCTCCCTCTCTCGCGCCGTGAGGGTCACAGTGCTGCCATGATCCAGCTCAACACCAGACTTCTTAGAGAGATAGGCCTCAACGATGGTTTCGGCGACGCGAGACGTAAAGAACCTGCGCCCCTTTGCGATGCTCTCAATAGCGGTAACCATATTTTCCCCGGCATCCGATTTGAGGACAATGCCCTGGGCACCGGCGTCCAAAGCATCCGCAATGATGCTCTCGGTTTCGTGCATCGTGTAGATGAGAATCTTGGTGTTAGGCTGGCCCTTTGAGATTTGACGCGTAGCCTCAAGTCCATTCATCTCCGGCATAGTCATATCAAGAATGGCGATGTCCGGGTGTACCGTCGCCGCTAATTCCACAGCCTTCCTTCCATTCGAAGCTTCGGCGCACACACTCCAGCCTTTCTGCTTTTCGATGAGGTAACGAAGACCAGCTCTGGTCAAGTCGTGATCATCGGCTAGAAGAATTCGCAGCATGTTGCTCCTCGATCTTAGGCAGAGAGACGAATACTTGGGTACCGCGTGAACTGGAGCTTATCCTGAACGTCCCATTGAGCTGACGCACCCGCTCGCGCATTCCAGAGATTCCCACGCCAAGCGATGCTGCGCCTTCGGCCTGCCGAAGCTCTTCCGCAGTCATGCCGCGACCGTTATCTGCGATCTCAAGGTTCACATCTTGTCTGCTGGTGGTTAGGGTGACCGAAACCGCCGTGCCGCCCGAGTGACGCAGAACATTGTTGACACTCTCCTGCACAATCCGAAAAAGGGCTCGCTCCTCATCCGGAATCATACCTTCCATCTTCGGCGGCGCGTGAAAATCGACGCTTAAGGAGCTTCGCTTTTGTAGGCCGTCCAGATACCAATGCAAGGCCGGCACCAGTCCAAGACCATCGAGAATCGGAGGGTGAAGCACGTACGAAACCGTACGAACTTCTGCGAGTGCTTCGCGGCTCGCGTCATGAGAATCCTGCAGGAGCTTGCGCAACTGGTCGTGCCCCGGAGGAAAGTCTGCGAGGACTTGCCCGATCGTAAGAGCCATTCCGGAAAGATGCTGGGCTGTTCCATCGTGCAAGTCTCGCGCAATTCGCCGTCTCTCTTCATCTTGAGATTGAAGAAGACGGCCAGCCATCTCGCGCAAAGAATCCTCAGCTTGCAGCCTTTTTCTTCGATGGACTAGCAGCGCCACAATCAACAGAAATTGACCAATCATGACTGCCACGCTTGCAATAATTCGCCACTTATATTGCTCCCACGCAGTGGGTATTCTGTATTCGACCTTGCTCCCGGGCGGCAGATTGCTTTCCGAAATCCCCCATCTTTTTAGTTGTCGCCAGTCGAACAGATAGATGCCAGACCCTGGAGCTTTCAGCACAACATCTGACGAATTGCTACCCCGAAGAATCTGTATCGCCGCATCAGCCGCAAGCTCTCCTGTCTTTGTCCAACTGATAACGTAGCCGCCAATGGTTCCAATCCCAACATACGTATCCGAGACTGCATAGACAGGAACTGATGAAGCGGTAGCTATCCTGGCCACGACATCCCGTGGGAAGTACGCATTGCCGGCTGGATCACGGCTGTAGGAAATTGGCAGGACGATCGTATTCTGTGGCAATTTCGACACTGTGGCGAGAAGTTCATCGACCGATGCATTGTCGATGACCTGGATCTCGATGCGAGGGTCGTCTCTGAGCCGCTTCACAATACCCTCAGTGGACATCCGATCGGATGCGCCCGCTCCAGAGATCACTAAAACCTTGCGCGCCTTCGGCTGCAAGGTGTGAACCAGATCGATGCACTTAAGGGCATCGATGTTATACAAAACGTGCACCAGATTTGCACGTTGGGGGGAATCTGCCTGACTGCGATCCGTATTACTCACTTGGACAACGGACACATCTGGAAACAAATCAATCAATCGGTCTCCTAGAAATATGACGACGTCTACCTTTCGATTGGCGTATCGAGACCGGATCTCAGCAATCCTGGGCTCGGTGTGCTCGGGAAATCGAGTCAAATCAAGTTGTTCGCGATAAAACTCAAGATTTGCACCCATGGTGGCGTGAAGGTCCTGCACGAGGCTCTGCTCGAATACGAGAAGCCCTGGTAGAGCCCCGTCATGCTCGTATACGAGTAGGACTCGTTTGGGCGATGCAGACTGCGCGAATGCAGTGCACGTAAGCCACGCTGTCAGCAATAAGATCGTGCCCAATGATTTTGAAGAGCGGCACACACTCATTGATCATCCGTCGGGTGCTTGAACGCGCGGAGCTTCGCGTTCATATGGGATTGCAGTCGAGTACGAGGGGATAGCTTCCGTCTGTTCGTGCACTCATTTTCGCCTCGCATCCTATACGCGGCGATCCTTCACAGCACCTGTCACTATTAACAGTTGCGGATCGTTCAAGCCGGTTCATGCGACCCAACAGAAGACCATATTTCGATAACAATCGTTAGATTGCTGCCCGGAGACATAGTTCGATCCTCCGATATCGCGGGGAGTCAATGAACGCGGGTCGCCAATGCGCTCACCGACGATAGAAAGCATGCCACATGGCTGTGTAGTCGCCTTCTCGGACAACTGATCCTCTCGCTCAATCGTTGCCAACGGGACTCAACGCTCATTGAGCCCATGCCGTGCTAAGCGGCGACAGCATTAGTCCTGGTAAACGCCGCAGTGTCTTCGAATACGATTACGGTCGGATGGTGAGCAATCCGGACAGAGCCGCTGGCTGGGTGGGCTATCTCCGGATGGTGTCTGTGGCGAAGGCTAAATGCCCACGAGCTGCAAGACTTCAAGCTACCCGTCCAGCGGTCTCCCGCTTTTCAATGCGAAGGGAGCCATTCCTTAGCGCAACAGCGATTGCACCGTCTAAGGCCGCTTTCGTTTTATTGCGCCCATAGTGGTTATTAATATCAGTGCGTGTCATGCCTTCAGGATGGGAGCGAAGCACTTCCAAGATGGCATCGCCAAAGGATTGCCCAAGCTCTGCGCGAAAATGAACGCGGCCGAGTCAGAGCAATGCGCCACAGCTCTCCCAAATTGCCCGGCGTGGAAAAGTACCCCCCACCGAAAGGGAAAATACCCCTGAAAGTACCCCCCAACGCGCGTGGCTTCCATCAAACGCATCGGACGGTAAGAGACGGTAACTTATTTATTGTCAGTTGATTGGCAGATGATTTCGGACTTCATCGGATCGTATAAGACAATTCAATGGCGGTGGTTGGAGTCCGGTGCGAACCGCTCTCTGGGGCTAAATTCCCTGCTAACAGGGAAAAATACAGGGAATTGTTGCAAATTTGGCCTGCAGGTTTCGGCAAGCTGTCCGCAATGCGATTGAAGACACAGTGCTTACGCCATCTATCTCGCCTTCTCGTAGAAAACGGAGCAGGGAATTATCACTCTGGTATCAGGGAATTGTGTTTCCCGATACAGCGATTCGAATCCCTAAATGGTTCACGAGGAAGTCTCTTACGATGATGCGCGACGACTTTTGCAAAATGCACGCCCAGCCTTCAAGTCATGAATCTTTCAAGTGAAGATCCGAATCGATGATTTCCGACAGGCTAGGCGGCCAATCCGGGTCCTGTTCGGGGTGTCACGACCAACGCCAGACAACGTGATGTGCCATTCGCGCTCCAAGTAATGAACATCTCACTGTCTAGATAAGCACAATCACCGGTTTCGAGCAGCTCTTGCACTCCGCCAACATCAAGACGAAGCCTACCTTCTAAGACATAGACAACACTGCTTAGCGCAAGCCCGATCTTCGTTAAGGTTCCAGGAACTCCGGGGGGAAATTCAACAACCCTGGCAACAAGATGAGTATCCGCCATAGTTAGCGATGTCTCTTTCAGTGCCACCTTCGGTCTTCCGTCGGAGATTTCATGCGCTCTTCGCGTAATTGACAGACTGTGCTTTGTCGCTGGGGCAAAAAAGAAGCTGAGGTCTACACCGAATACCCTGCAAATCATCGCGAGTGTCTGCAGTGTCGGAGTCATCTGCTCGGTCTCTAATTTCGATAGAAGGGCCGTGGACAAGCCCGTATCGGCCGCTAGTCGCGAGAGGGTCAAATGTTTCTGTGTGCGCAGCGCGCGAAGCTTCCGGCCTATGGAGTAGACCTCAAGAAGCTGCACCGCAGAATGAGAGTTCTTTGACATCTTCGCTTCCTCGTCAAATCGACAGCACTGGAGTCGAACGCGAACTCTGCCTCTCCCCTGGCCAAATTCAAGAAACGCCCGGTACCGTTCAGCGTGAACGGCGCAGGCTGGAGAGTCGTCTTTCACGCTTGATTACCGAATGGTCACATGATTCTTGAACCGGGAGATGTGACCTGAATCACGTAGACCACTTACGAGCTACTCCGGACCTCGGGCTATTGTTTGCTAAGAGAAACACCTCAGCAGCAGCTCTGTTTTCCATTAGAAAACTGACCGTTGATCAAAACTCACCCTTTTCAGGGCGCATCGCGCAGATACGGAACGAACGATTAAGAAATGAACAATGTCACTCTCGCAGTCCAGAGACGCGCAAAAATCGAGGTATGCTGAGTTCGTCGTCTGAAATGACGTTGTCCACGACGATTCGTTCTGCACGCGGATTTCACCTTGGACTGTCATGCGAGAGACGCCCCTCATCCCCTCGACCGGCTCGATACGTGTCGCTCAATACGTCCGGATGTCGACGGAACACCAACGCTATTCAACAGAGAACCAAGCAGAGGGAATTGCAAAATATGCTGAAAAGCATGGGATGCTCATCGTGCGCACATTTGCGGACGACGGCAAAAGTGGGCTGAATCTCGAAGGTCGGGCTGGACTTCTCAGCTTGCTGGCTGAGGTTCAGAACGGCCAAGCGGATTTCAGTGCAATTCTGGTTTATGACGTCAGCCGCTGGGGCAGGTTTCAGGATGCGGATGAAAGTGGCTATTGGGAATACGTGTGCAAGCGGGCTGGAGTCTCCATCCACTATTGTGCAGAGCAGTTCGCTAACGACGGTAGTTTGCCGTCCGTCATTCTGAAGAACTTGAAGCGCACAATGGCCGGAGAATACAGCCGGGAGCTTTCTGTAAAGGTGTTTGCAGGCCAGTGCCGGTTGATCGAGATGGGATATCGTCAGGGAGGTCCCGCCGGATTTGGATTGCGCCGATTGTTGATAGACCAGGAAGACCAGCCGAAGGAGCTTCTCACTCGCGGCCAGCGCAAGAGCCTACAGACCGACCGGGTGGTGTTGGTGCCTGGTCCGGAAGATGAGCTGCAAGTCGTTCAGGAAATCTATAACGCGTTTGCGGGACAGGGAAGGACCGAACTGGAAATCGCCGTTGATCTGAATCAGCGCGGCATAGACAGCGATACGGGTCGACCCTGGACACGGGGATTGGTCCATCAGATCCTCATTAATCCCAAATACATCGGCACCAATATTTACAACCGGAGATCCTTCAAGCTTAAGCAGCGCCGAGTGCTGAACCCCGAGCCGATGTGGGTTAGAAAAGAAGATGCCTTCCCGGCGATAGTGAGTCGGGACCAATTCCTTCAAGCAGCCAAGATCATTGAGTCCAGAAGCTTTCGTTTCACAGAAGTTCAGATGATAGACGAGCTCCGCAAGCTCTTTTACCAACACGGCAAGCTCTCCGGAATTTTGATTGATGAGATGGACGGGATGCCGTCCAGCAGCGTTTATCGGAACCGCTTCGGCAGTCTGCGCCGAGCCTATTCGATTGTCGGTTATACGCCAGAACGCGACTATTCGTACATCGAGATCAACCGCGAGCTCAGAGAAACGCACATGCAACACATAGATGAAATTGCGGCCCAGTTGGCGACCAACGGAGCCAGCGTTAAGATGGACCCCACGACGGGGATTTTGAATATCAATCGCGACTTCACCGCGCTGCTGGTGATCGCGAGATGCCATACGAGGCCGAGTGGCCGTTCGAGCTGGCTCATCCGACTGGAGCAGTCGGATGTCTGGGACCTGACTATTGCCGCCAGGATGACGCAGGACAACTCGAAGATTCTGGACTACTACCTTCTGCCAAGAGGCGATGAGCTTAGCGCCAAGCTACGCCTCGCGCCGGATAATCCCCTGGTACTCGATGTCTATCGCTTCGAGAATCTCAACTATCTCTACCGAGTCAGCCGACGGACAAGAATTGGAGACACAGCATGAAGCGCAAGGTACTCCAGGACGTACAGATTTCCGAAATTCGGATTGTCAATCCACGAACACGCAGCAAAGTGCGCTTCCAAGCAATTGTGAACAGTATCGAAGCGGTTGGATTGAAGAAGCCAGTCACCGTCTCGAAGCGGCCGCTTGATGAGGACGGTACGCAGTATGATCTCGTGTGCGGACAAGGACGCATCGAAGCGTTTTTGGCCCTTGGGCAAACGACGATTCCTGCTACGGTCATCGAAGCGTCACGTGAAGATCAGTTCTTGATGAGCCTCGTTGAAAACATAGCGAGGCGCCCCCCATCGAATAAGGACATACTTCGAGAAGTAATGAATCTCAAGGAGCGAGGCTACAGCGTTCGCCAGATCGCCGAAAAACTCGGCCGTGATGTTGAATACGTATCGGCCATTAATCACCTTATTGAGGACGATGAAACGTTTTTGGTTCAAGCGGTTGAAGCCGGTCGTATTCCGGTCACCATTGCCCTTCTCATCGCGAGCGCTGACGACCCGGGAGTTCAGAGTGCGCTATCACAGGCGTATGAAAGCGGAGCCTTGCGCGGTGCACGTTTCAAGGACGCAAAGAGCATCATCGCCCGTCGCAGTACAGGCGCTTGGAGTCCGGCCAAGCTGCCGCGCCGCGCAAGCTTACCGGCGAGGCCTTAGTCCGGGAGTACCAGCAACGCACTCGTGAGCAGCAAGCGCTAGTGAAGCGCGCCGCTCACACTCGAGAGAAGCTCTTGCTGCTGAAATCCGCGATGGGGACGCTTTTGGCGGGTGAGCATTTCGTTACGCTTCTACGTGCAGAGCAATTGCAGGACATTCCTGAACAACTGGTTGATGAGAAAGCGTAGTTGACAGAAATGACACGAAATCCCGTTCATATTGCCTTCGAAAAGGCCGAGTGTACCGTCTCCATCGGGAGCATAGTTTCTCAGCGTGAGATAACGCCTGCCTATCGCCGAAGTGGCAAGTATCGTCAGATTGCCAAATCGATCGAGATGGTCGGCGTGATTGAAGCTCTCGTGGTGCATCCGAAGAGTGCCGATGAGTACCTGCTGCTTGACGGTCATTCCAGGCTGGACGTTCTCATGGGACTTGGAATCAAAGAGGTGCGCTGTACATTCTCAATTGACGATGAAGCATATACGTACAACAAGAACGTGAACCATGCGTCGCACGTAGCACAGCACTTCATGATCCTCAAAGCCCTGCAGAACGGAGTCGGCGAAGAACGCTTAGCCGAAGCGCTAAGCGTTGACGTGGGAAACATTCGGAAGAAGCGTGACCTGCTTAACGGCATTTGTCCGGAGGCAGTTCAACTCCTTCGCAACAACCAGATCGCCCTTGAGGTATTCAGCGTCCTGCGAAAGATGAAGCCAGTAAGGCAGGTGGAGGCGGCGGAACACATGATCGCCGGAGCGACATTCTCTACCCGGTTCGCAAAGGCGCTCCTGGCTGTCACGAGGCCCGACTTTCTTGTGCAGCCGATCCGAAGACCAAAGGTCGCAGTCACGTCACTTGCGGCCCAAGAAATGCTTGGAAAGGAAGCAGAACAACTGGTGCGAGACCTCAAAGCCACTGAAGACTCCTATGGTCGGGACGTGCTCACACTGACGATTTGCTGTGGCTACTTGCGTAGAATGTTGGCCAATTCGAGGGTAGAGCGGCATCTATCAAAGAGTCACCCCGATTTGCTCGACGCCCTGAAGGCAGCAGTATTTGAGCGATGATCCGCACGAGCGGCGTGTGACTAGCTGGCTCCCGCGGAAGTCAGCCTGACCAGATCCTGGAGCAGCGATTCACCGGGGCAAAATTCCCGTGAGCGGTGGCCTCTGACCACCGCAGCAACGCCGCCACGACACTCCCGGAACAGATCAAAGCATCAGGCGGTGGAGGACAGAATCGCAGGCGCCGACAGCACAGCTGTATCTCGATCTTGAACTGGAAGTCGCATTAGTGTGAGCACGGTGATGTCATCGTCCTGGCCGAAATTGATCGCAGCCTGCGCAATGGCTTCCGCACCGGAGTTGCTGATCTGGAGCATGCGGTCAAAGCCGAAAAGTTCTCCCTCCCTGTTGCGCGCCTCGACGATTCCATCGGAAACAAACGTGAGCAACTCTCCGGTCGGCAGCGCGAAATGACTCTCCTCATACACGGCGTCCGGAGCAATACCCAGGGGTAGACCCGCGCCAAGTGCCAGTTCCGTTCCATTGAGGTAAGGCGAAAGGTGCCCTGCGTTGACCACGGTCGCGGCGCCCTCTTTGGAGATCCGCGCAACGCAGCATGTAACGAAACCGCCCTGCAGTTGCCCCGCAAGCCCACGGTTCAAGATGCCAAGAATCTCTGCCGGTGATGTCGCAGTCAGTGTGCGCAGTGCTCCAACGATTGCCGAAACCGTCATCGCCGCCTTCAGTCCTTTGCCGCTCACATCCCCCACTACCACCAGCATCGATCCGTCCGTCCGCTCCAGCACCTGATAGAAGTCTCCGCCCACCTCCTGAGCCGGCAGATATACCGCCTCCATCTGCCAGTCCGGCAGCACCGGCGGCGCCACCGGCACCAGCCGCCGCTGCATCTCGCGCGCGGCTTCCAACTCCGAGCGCTGGTGCGCGTCATTGTCGCTCACCTGCACAAACCGGTTGAGCAGAATCCATCCCATCATGGGGAGGAACAGGAACAGGCCGAGCTGCCCCAGGTTTACGGGAAACGGCGAGTTGATGAGGTTAGGCAACTGGGGCCAGCGGTGTTGTCAGCCCGCGGTGTAACTGATCGCCAGCGCTATGTCCAAGATGCCGGCCGAACATCGCAGCGCCCATGGAACCATGATCAGCCGCGCGTCGCGCATCTTCCAGTTTCGCACCAGCGGAAGGAAAGTCCAGAAATAGAAGATAACGATCCCGATCAAAGCCACGGAGTCGCCGGCAGCCGGGCTCAGCCAATGAATGCCCAGGTTTTCGAATACCGACACAGACAGCCGCACAAAGTACAAAGCCGCGCCGGTCCACAGCATCCAGCGGGTCAGCCGCGTCAGAGGGATGCGTAAAAATGCATAGATGAACACGAAGGCAGACAGATACAGAACCAGGCCAGACAGGTCCGTCACTACCAACAGGATTGGGATATTAAGAGCGGAGTGAGGAAGCAGCCCGTAAAAGAGCGCCTGCCCCCACGGCGCGGCCACTAGCGAGATCCCAAAGTAGAGGTACTCGCGGCTCGTGCGCTGCCGCCACCAGAGAAAGATCGTAACCAGTCCTGCGCAAATCGACAGCGCCGCAACGGCGATCTCTGCTGTAGCCTGCTCCGTGATCAGCAGCATGCGGTAGCCGTTGAGTTGCTCCACCAGCTCCGGCGAGCCAATTAGGAACCCGCTCGGAGACGTGAACCCATACAGCGTGTCGTTAGGCCGATGGAAGCCGCCCACTCCGTACGGCGCGCCCCATGCGAAGGACCAGACGCGCACCGCGATCACCGCCTCCGTTTCATTGGCTCGCACGTGATAAAAGTCGTAAGGGCGATGCAGCAGCGGCGCGTGCGGCCCCAATTCTCCCACCCCGCCCACTAGCGCTCCGTCGAAATAAATGCGATACGCGTTGTCGATATGCACCGGCGACAGCGCCAATGCCAACCCGGCCTGCGGAAGATGAACGTGCAGCCGGTACCAAGCAAAGCCGTGGTACCGGGCGTAGCCTTGATCGGCCCAGCCTTGATCGGCGCGCAGCAGCGCCCACCGGGAATCGTCGAACGAGGGGTTGGCCCAGTGCGGGTCATCGCCGGTGTGGAAGCGCCACTGTGCACCGCTGAGGTCGACGAGCAGTTCGGTGTGACGGCTCAGATCGTACGTCTGCGCGCGCAGCCCGGCAGCCGCCGCCAGCAGAAGATGCAGCACCAACTTATACCGCACGAGGAACTCCCAAGTAGCCAAAGGAGAGCACCGTAATGCCGTCCTCCTGTCCAAGCCGTTGCGCGCCTTCGGAGATGGACTGCACGGATTGCCGACTGACGGACCTCGTGCGAGCCTTTGTCCTCAATGGGGGAGAATAATCCGATATTATAGCCGGGCCGCCGAACCTGCGATATGGGGTTGCTGCGCAACCACCTCCCCCTCATTGAGCCGTCTGCTCGCTTTCTTGCGGCCGAGCCGCTGCGTCGACGACAAATCGGTAGATCACTCCTTGAGCAGTTTTCGAGTCTGTTGGAACAGCATTTTCGCGGATCGAGGGCGAATCAACGCCCAACAGGAAATAACCCAAAATAGAGGTTCCCCGTTTGCCCGCAAACCGACCATAAGTCGCTTCGGCGATAGGGATATCGCGTATGGACAGTACCTTTTCAGGTTTCAGGTTCGTCACAGGCCTGTGCTCTAGAGGGCATCGCGATGGCCATGAAGCCTCCGCCCTTCGCACGGAAGACGAGGAAATGCGACCCAAAGGGTCAGTTCGCGATTGGCGAATCCAGGGCGTTTCCCGGTCCGGCTGGAACCACCAGGACACCAACGTGAGAAAGGTGAAAGCCAGCGGCGCGCACTTCCGCCATGGCTTATTTTCGTGCCAGTCGATTTCGAGCGGGACGACGTTGGAGAGAAGCTCGTCGGCGCAGCCTTTAATCAGAACTCGCCCGCGTTTTTCACTTGGCTCGGCGTTGTGCCCTATCTGACACAGGAAGCTATCGGCCGCACTCTGGACTACATGTCGTCAATCCAGAACTCGGAGGTGGTGTTCGACTACATGGAACCTCCGGAGGCATTCTCAGAAGAGCTAAGGCAAATAGAAAAGGCGCGGGCCGAACAACTTGAGAGAATTGGTGAACGTTCGGACAGCCGTTTCGAGCCGGATGGCATCGCAGCGATTCTTCGCTCGCACGGATTTTGTGCCATTGAAGACATTAGTTTCCAGGAAATTGCGTGCAGGTTCGGCCGCGCCGTGCAAGGACTCGCGCCCAGACATGCTGGCCTTCATGTTGTCCACGCTAAGCACTAATTGAACGCGGTCATCTATTGCCATTCAAATACACAGCCCGTCCACACCGGCATATCCGGTTGATGTACGGACGGGTGCAGTTCAGCACCCCAATTGGCCGCCCAGCCTCGGGCGTTGCCCGCGGACTCGCTGACATCTCCTCCGCTTCGACCTGCTCAGTCGAAGCGGAGGAATTCGACGATTTTGACGAATTGACCTTTGGGTCCAAAGGGCGCACACTCTTTGCACCCATCACGTTATTCGCCCTCCCCGAACAATTGGACGGATCTATGGATTTCGTTGACCGGGAGTTGACGTGTTTCCAGTGCAGCTCAACATTTGTTTTCTCGGCTGCAGAACAACAGTTCTTCAAAGAGAAGGGGTTCGCGAACGCCCCGAAGCGTTGTAAGCGTTGCAGGGCTAAAGTGGACGGACATCAAAGAATCGAAGCGTGTGTTACCTGTGCCGGGTGCGGCATTGCAACCACTGTTCCATTCAAGCCAAGGGGGACGAGGCCAGTGTTTTGCAGCGTCTGTTTCGAGAAGCAATCCGAACAGCCTCAGAGAGGAATCTCCCAGGTGAAACCTGTCAGTCGAACCGAGTGAAGGACAAAAGCATGTCGATTCCTTCGTTGGAAATCATCCTTGATCGCAAGTTGGCAGAAAAAATCATCAGTCGGTCTGTGGAAGTCTTTTGCCGAGACGGAATCCTTTTCCGGCAAGGCGAGCGGGCTGACTGCTTGTATTTCGTGAAGTCGGGTGACGTCAATTTGACTATGAAGGCAGGCGGCAAGGAGGTTCGAATTCGAGCAGGCCAGGGTTCGCTGCTTGGCATTCCTGCGATTGTCGGCAATCAGCCCTATTCGATGACAGGCAAAGCAGCCTGGGAGGCGGAAGTTTTCAGGCTAAGTCGTGACTCCTTCAACGATTTAATAAAGACAGAGCCGAGAATGCAGCAAGCCGCATTGCGAATCCTTGCTGGTGAGGTCAGAGTTGCGCGTCAGGCTCTCTCAGACCTGGCGTCAAAGGTAGGAGTCTAAATGGTACTGCGTGCTGAGAACGAGAATCCCGGCTTGCCGCGTGCCCCGGAACTGCTAATGAGCTATGACAAGAACAGCATCCCGGTCTCGGCGAAGTGTTCACTTTGTGGCGAACAGATGCCGCAAGGCTCCCCGGTCATGAATCCAATTAGAGACATTGCATGGTTCGCGGCTCAATTCCGTGTTCACGTGGCGCGAAGCCATTTGCTGGCTTGGACTGGAAAATCCCGCGTTCAGTAGATCAGGCTCGTTCTCCAAGAGACATGGTCGGAGCCGAAGATCAGCGCGGTGCGAGAACTCGGACCGTCCGACCAGCATCGCTGCTTTGGTGCTCTAATCAGTCAGCGCGCCAGTTAGGAAGCGAAGAATGACTCCTGTAAGAATTGACGATTTCTCTGTCGATTTTCGTTGCCAGTAACACTCATTAACGGACGTGAAAGGTTGGATCCATGACGTTTACACGAGACCCCGTCAGGATGTCAGGGACTCTGCACGGCAACAACCAAAAAGCGGATTGTACGGTGTCAGCGCTAAGAGTGGCTTTATCCGGTACGAGCCTCTACAAAGACTGCCGATATGTAGTTGAGTGGGTTTCAAAGACGCTGCCTTTCGGCACGTACAGACTGTCAGTGGAAGGCAAGATCATCGACATGCTCAACTCCGAGGACGGTTGGCGCGATTCAACTTCCATCTTGCATCGAGCCATGCGTGAGAATTTAGCGAATTTAGAATAAGCGAATAGACTGGCCAGTCTCGATCGTCTCAGAAGAGACAGCAGAATTCGTCCGGAGCCTGAAGCGCCAGGATGGCAAGGGCATTTGCTTGATAGGCGGAGGTGAACTCGAAAGATCGCTGTTCGAATCCGATCTCATCGATGGAGATTGGGTTCAACATTCACCCGGTGCTACTCGGCAGTGGCATTCCGTTGTTCCACTCCATGAGTCGTGAGATCAACCTGGAGTTGAAAGAATGCCTCGCGTTTAAGAACGGCTGCGTCTTCGTCTCCTATCGAGTGATTCAGCCGCAGACCTGACGAATCGAACGTGTGAACCTCGTTCCGTTGGTCGCCACGTCCGTGGGTCACTCGCCTGCAGAGTTCAGACTGCTGACTGCCATGGCCACGATCCACCCGGAACTCTGTCTTGGCGGTTCGGTGTCCACATTGACGACGTTCAATTCAAGGCTTAGTTTGGTGATCCGGTTGGTTCTATTAGTCAGCTTTGCAAACGGGGGCAGCCCAAACGGTGTCTACTCATAATGCGTTGCTTATTTTTTTAAAAAATCGCCCGGACAATAGCGAGAGGAGATCCGGGCCAAACGCGATTCAGTCTCTTTGCTTCTGCTTCGAGATCATAGTGCCAGATCACATAAGGAGTCCGTAAAGAGTACGGTGCCGACTTTCAAAGAGGAAATGCGCCGGAAGCCGATATTCAAAAAAAAGAGGCAGCACGCGGAGCAGCTGCCTCACATTGGATGTTTAAAGCTGTCTTTCTTTTGAGTGCCAAAATCCTCGCCGACGCTTCCCTAGAGAGTCAAGAGAAATCGAAGACAAGAATTTCTCGTTGACGTCTATCGGTTTCATCATTCAGGCTCCGGCATTTCTATCAATTTCAGCTCATTGGTCAATATGCGGATGTCGGTCTCGACACGATCCAAATGTTCTGCAATCTGCGCTAAAGGTACTTGATATTTTGTTACTACCTCCACAATGCGCCACCGCTCCGCTTCGCACTTCAGAAGTCGCGCTCTGAAGGCTACTGCTTTCGCGTTGCGGAAGAAACCCATGACTAGATATTACGCGATCTAACTCTATGATCTCGGAAACCAGGCCAAGTCATTCGGCCCGGATCCGCGCCGCCGATCGAGTCTGCAGCGCCGATCGCGCGTCGGGCTAAGGCGGGCGCGGAATCCGACGGCTGCCGGGGGGAGAGATGCAGCGTGGTCGTTTTTCAAGCCTGCTGGCTAGGTGCGCGCCGGCATAAAGTATTGCTTATGGACAACACGCAAAACCTCGCTATTCGGGTGTTGCGTGAAAACGACCCGCCCGTCATCGCCGCGGCCTTTGCGCAGATGGGATGGAACAAACCTGAGACGCAGTACCGGCAATATCTGAGCGACCAGTCAGCTGGCACCCGCACTTGCTTAGTTGCCATTGTTGATGGACAGTTTGCAGGATACGTGACGGTGAATTGGCAACCTTCCTACCCCGGATTCTCGGAGCAGAAGATTCCCGAGATTCAGGACTTGAATGTCATTCGGGAATTCCGGAGGCAAGGTATCGCCTCCCGACTGCTCGACCGTGCGGAGTCGGAAGTTGCGCAACATTTTGAGGTAGTTGGAATTGGAGTGGGGCTGCACCCCGGCTACAATGCCGCTCAGCGGCTATATGTCAGACGTGGCTACATACCGGACGGTCGAGGCGTTACGTACCCTACTTCCACGTCGTCTTTACTTTGCCTCACGCGTTAAACCCACTCTGTCAGCGACATCCTCGCCTGCTCTACGATCTGCTCTTCCGCGCCACAGCTCAGACCATGCTCGAAGTCGCAGCCGACCCTAGGCATCTCGGAGCCAGGATCGGCTTCCTCAGCATCCTGCATACCTGGGGACAGAACCTGCGCTTGCATCCTCACCTCCACTGCGTGATTCCTGCCGGCGGTTTCGATCAAGACTACTCGCGCTGGGTTCATCCCAAGTATGCCTTCTTCCTGCCAGTGAAGGTGCTGAGCCGTGTTTTCCGAGGCAAGTATCTCGCTCTGCTCCAGCGCGCGCATCGACTGTCCTTCAACACTCGTGCACGCGCTGCTCAAGGATGACTGGGTGGTCTATGCCAAGCCTGCATTCGGAGATCCCGTTCGCGTGCTGCGCTATCTCGGCCGCTACACCCACCGCGTCGCCATCAGCAATCGGCGCCTGCTCAGCTTCGATGGTCACCACGTACGCTTCCGATGGAAAGACTACGCACATGGCAACAAGCAGCGCATCATGATGCTCACCGCAAGCGAGTTCCTGCGCCGCTTCTGCCAGCATGTGCTGCCCAGAGGCTTCGTTCGCATCCGCCACTTCGGCTATCTCGCCAACGCACGCCGGGCTGCTCTCATCGCGCTCGCTCGCCAACAGCTTGGCTGTCAGCCTCCGATTAGTTCGCTACACGCCAACTCCTCGTTAGCTTCCTGGCGTTGCCCACGCTGCGGAGCCAACATGAACATCGGGCCCAACCTCACCGCGCAACAATTGGCTTTTCGATGTCCCGACACTTCATGATTCCAACTTCATCCAACGGCCCGCGAAGATGTGACCCCACGTCTTGGGGCATCTGCGTCCTGAGTGCGATCTTGCGAACTCATGACTCACTCCTACTTATGTGCGGTTCACAAAATCGCTCCGTCCTGAGCGATGTATCGGCCTTCCCGTCTTATCCAGCCCGGCCCTTCCAGCCCCTTTGCCGTTTCCATGCGCGCCAAATCCCGCCACTAGCTCCATAGCAGCGCCCACCACTGCCACCGCCTTCCTTCTAGTCTCCTTATCGAAAATGCCTCGGGGCAGCGGCTGCGGCAAAAGGGTTTGGCTGCGGGGACGCCCCGAAGCATTTCCGATCAAGGCTAACGACTATACAGACATGTGGAACGCCTGCCGAGCGGAAGTCAGTGAGGCTTGCCGCATCGAACCAGAAATGTTTACTCCTATACCGACGAGTAGACCACAACACACGCGGAACTCGGGAAAAACCGTGCGCTGTCCGTTCAATGAGCGCATTAGCCTGTGGTCACTAAATGAGAAATCGCAAGATCCCGCGCGCGTCTCGTTCAATTCTGCCGCTCGCGAAAGCTGTGCTTCTTCTCCTTGCACGCCCACGTGTTGGTTGGTGATCGAGGCCACCACTCCGTGGGCTGCCTGCTATAGTGTTGCGTGATTCCTTAGCGGTGGATTTGATATGAATTGCAGGACTTCGTTAGGCACATTTGCTCTCTGCGCCCTTATTTGGTGTCAAGCACCGGCGCAGTCGGCCCCGGATACGGCAGCGCTGAAGGGGTTGGCGCCAGTTTCTGTTTTGTTAAATACGGACGGCGGTAAAGCCGCCTTGGGAGCAAACTACACGGTCACCGGAGGAATTCAGACAGGCGCGATCGCTCAGCCCACGCTGCTACCGTTTCCTGAACAGCAAGAGCAGGCGCTGCGGGATGCTTTCATTACAGGCAGAAATCTCGCACAGCTTGCGGATGGATTGGGAACAACGCTTGGATCGGCGTACGTGGCACGTTTTCACTATATCGATCAAAAACAAATATCCAAGCTCCCGCAATCTATCAGCGATCTGATCAGCTATGCAACCGCGGTTTCTGCCGCACACTCGAACGCTGGCAAATATCTTTTCGCCAACGAAACGACTGATGGAAAAACGCCCGTCTCTCCGGACGAAGCGGCAGTGCTGAAGGAAATTGACGGTGTTGAGGACATCTTTGGCAAGGCCTACAACCTTCCGGCAGGGGCCGCGGGGGCCGATGCGTACGGCAATTCGCGCCCCTATCAGACGGAGCCAAGTGTCACTGGTTTCGTGGGACTAGATTACCTGGATGACCCTTCTGGCAACTTCGTGTACAACCACGGGCCTGTTATGGACCTAAATAACAGCCCTTCGTATCCGAGTGGCCATACGACGTATGGTTATACAGGCGCGGTATTGCTCGCCGTGCTGGTTCCCGAACGATATGCTCAGATGATCGCGCGAGGCGCTGAGTACGGAAATGATCGCGTAATCATGGGCTCGCATTACGTGATGGATGTGTTGGGTGGGCGGACGCTGGCACTTTACGACATGTCACATCTGCTGGCAAATGATCCCGCGTACATGGGAGTGTCCGTGCGTCGAGCTTCGCCAATCACGGACTTTCAGGGTGCCGTGAAAAAAGCGCGCGCCGAACTGATTGCGATATTGCAGAGCGGTTGCGGGAACAGGATTGAAACGTGCGCGAAGGAAGACACAGGGCGATTCAGCAACGATGCTGCGGATGAGGCTTTCTACCAAGCGACTCAGACCTACAACTTACCTGTGGTGTATCCCAATAATGCCGGAGTGCTGGAGGATGTGGAGAAATTAGCACCGAAGGCCGGATATCTGCTGACCCAGGCTTTTCCTTCTCTGAGCCTGGAAGAGGCCGACAAAATCCTGACTGAAACGGAGGGGCCGGGTGGCAGATTTCTGGACAATGGCTCAGAGTTCGGCATATATTCGCGGCTCAACCTTTATGCTGCGGCTCGACGCGCAGAGCAGATTGTCACAGGCAAGTGATTCAACCTGCGGATCGCGGACTATGCGGCTGGCAGGCGGATGGAAAAGATAGACCCGTTGGGCGATCGAGGTGTCACGTTGATCGTGCCGGCATGCGCTTCAACGGCCCATTTTGCGATTGCCAGTCCAAGACCTGCACCGCCTGCGTCTCGTGTGCGTCCCTCATCGACTCGGTAGAAGCGGTCGAAGACCCGAGTCGCCTTGTCTTCCGGAATTCCCGGTCCCTCATCCTCAATAGCAAGTTCCACGAATTGCACCTGATCGGAAGCGGCGTTGGCATCGGAAAGACGAAGACGGATCGCACTGCCCGTTGGCGAATACTTCACAGCGTTGTCGAGCAGATTGATCACGGCCATGCGCAGAAAACCACGATCCGCAGAGACGCTAAGCTGGCTCTCACCGGCCATGACGATTATCTGCTTCTTATCCTCGGCAAGAACCCCAACGATGGTGACCGATTCCCGAACAAGGTCGTTGAGTGTGAAGATCGTGCGATGCAGTTCGACTTCTCCTGAATCGGCGTGAGCGATGGTCAAAAGGGTGTCGATCATTGCGGTGAGCCGCGCAACTTCTTCCAACATACTGCCAATAATGTCACGATACTTCTCCGAGCTGTGATCCGACTGTAAGCCTACCTCGCCGACACTGCGTATTGCGGCCAAAGGTGTGCGCAATTCGTGCGAGACATCGGAGGTGAAATGTTGCAGCTGCTCGAAGGACTCACCCAACCGCGCGAGCAATCCATTGAGCACGCGGGCCATGTGTCCGAACTCGTCTTTAGGATTGTCTACGGGGATTCGCTCCTTCAATCGGCGCGCGGTGATCTGCTCGGTTTGACGAGCCATCTGCTCGAGCGGGTTGAGCGCCTTGCCGGCCACGCGGTAGCCGGCAAAACCCGCTGCCACCAGAGCAAAAGGCATTGCAAGCAGAAGGAGCCCGACGAATTCCAAGAGGCGGCGCCTAAGGGGTTCTGTGCTGTAGGCGAGCCTGATCAATAGAGGTTGTCCCTGCAGAATATGCACGTGGCTGATGGCGAGAATCGGAGTTCCGTCTGCCAGTCGCATCCTGTTCGACGTATAGCCGACATCGCCTTCGCGCGGAGTTGGCATCCCTCCAAGATCCATTCCATGGAGCCGATCGTTGCGGAAGAGTACCTGGCCACTCGGGCTTAGTACTTCCATGTAACGGTCAAGGAGAAGCCTCGATTGAGGATGGCTGTGGTAATCCTCTTGCAACAGCAGGCGGCCATCCGGCGTGAAGTAAAGGAGTCCTTCAACTGTCTCAACGTCCTCAATTTCCGCGTGGTGGAGCTGATCGCTCAACTGCCCGTATTGGAGAATGCACGCGCCGCCAACGTAGATTGCAAGCACGATTCCAAAGATGCCGACATACCATAGCGTGAGCCGATCCCGGATGAAAGTGGGACGAAGCCGCATTACTTGTCCTCCGACTTTCGAAGAACAAAACCCAGGCCGCGAACAGTATGCAGCAACTTTACGGTAAATGGGTCGTCGACCTTTTTTCGAATGCGGGCGATGTGTACATCGATTACGTTATCCAGCGATGTATAGCGGACCGTGGTTTTCCATACGTCGCGTGCCACCATTTCGCGAGAAACGACCGAACCGCTATTGAGAAGGAGGTATTCGAGCAGGTCAAACTCGCGCCCTGTGAGATCTAGCTTCAGGTTGCCGCGAATTGCCACGCGACCACTCACATCCATGCGAAGGTCTGCAAGCTGGAGAACTGAAGGATCGGCAGGATGTGCACGCCGATGCAATGCGCGGACACGCGCGAGAAGCTCCGGGAAAGCGAAGGGCTTAATCAGGTAATCGTCGGCGCCGGCATCAAGTCCGCGCACACGGTCATCAACAGATCCCCGTGATGTGAGAATCAATACGGGAGTTCGGAAACCACCTCGACGTATCTCGCGCAGAGTTTCAAGACCGCCCTGCCGCGGCAGCATGACATCAAGGAGAACCAGGTCGAAGGTGGAGTTGCGCAGTTGCCTGATACCGGTTTCTCCGGAGTCAGCGAGAGCCACTTCGTATCCGTTGCCCTCCAGGCCCTCGGCAATTGCGCCGGCGAGCTTACGCTCGTCTTCTATCACGAGGATTCGCAAAACATTCTCGGATCGATCATTGCCTCCTGCGCTCATTCCTCAAACTTTATCTCAGCGGGTGCGATCCGGGCATGGCAAGGCGAACACTTCAGGCAAACTTCAGAATTCCTTAAGGTTACTCCATGGTTTGATCAGGGTAGGAGGCGTGCCTACAGTGGGGGACTTCGAAGATGCAAATGATGCTTGCCTTTAAAACCGGAACGTTGACCTTTGGAATATTGAATCTAGCCCTCTATGCCATGGCCGCTACGGTGCCCGCACTGTCTCAGGCTTTGCCTCGCTCGACAGCTATTCCCGTTCGCTTCGACCATTCTGTCGATGCGAAGAAGGCGAAGGTCGGGGATACCATAACGTCGAAAACCATGCAGGTCATCATGCTTCCGGGAGGAGAGGCGATCGCCAAGGGCACAGTCATCGTAGGTCATGTCGTTGCTGCCCACGCATTTCACTTCGATCCCACGCCGTATGCCCACCAAAGGCCTTCGCTCATCTCGATTCACTTCGACAAATTGCAGAAAGGCGATACGGTCATCCAGGTAAGTCTCTCCGTTCGCGCCATCGCCAGCACCATCGACTCGGACGAAGCGAGCCGGCCGCATTACCTTGACGAAACAGACCGTGTGGGTACCATCACCTTGATTGGCGGCGCGGAACTTACGCCATTCGACAAGATGATCCAAGCGGATGACGGTGACGCAATCGGATACAACCGCAGGAACGGAGTTTTCGCAAGGCTGACCTCATCAGGATATTCCGGGCCGGATGCATCGTTCCATTGCGATGGGACTGATAGCGAGCAGTCTGTCGCGATCTTCTCACCCAGCGCATGCGGCGTATACGGTTTTGCCGGCGACTATCTAGCCGACAACGGTCAAGGCGGCAGCGGGACATTTACGCTGGCGGTGCGAGGACGTTCTGAAAAGCTCTATGCGGGAAGCACGGCACTTCTCCAGGTCATGGAGGCCAAGTGATTCGTTGCCCAAACAATCCATCTCTAAGGAATGCTGATTGCTAACGGCCGGACCGGCCCAGAGGGTCGTAATTCATTTGAACGAGGATGCCGCTTCTGAGGGAGACTTTCTTCACCTGGAGATTGTCTCCCTTCTCTTTTCCGAAGGGGTTTCCGGTGCAACTGTATTGCGCGGGCACTCGGGATTTGGGTCCCATCATCGAATCCATACGCAGGGCGACGCGGGCAGTAGCGGAAAACATTTGCCCATTCGAGTCGAATTTGTTGAAGCCGCGGAGACCGTGGGCGCACTGATGCCAAAGCTCATCGAACTGGTTACAGATGGAGTCATTGAAGTGCAGGCGACCACTATCGCTCACATCGCGCGGCCAAGGCGGGCCATTGAACGGGAGGATAAGAACGGATGAGGGTGTTTTTGTCCGGAGCAGTGTTCTGCATTTCAGCGTTAAACATTCTGCCGTTTACGGCCGGAGCACAATCTGAGGCTCTGCCGACCGCGCCAATCGAGAAGTCTCTGCCACTCACTGAACTGCAGGATGTTCCTCAGGGTGGGGCGGCCATCCCAGCCGCCGCTTCGACGTCAATGGCACCGCGGTCTCACCGTATTGAGCTTTCACTCGCTGAAGCGGAGGAGCGGGCGCTGAAGAATCAGCCGCGTTTGCTTGCAGAGCAATATCGCGCACAGGCCGCCAACAGAAGAATTGGCGAGTCGAGGGCGTCCTATTTTCCGCAGACCTACGGAAACCTGACTGCTGTTGAAGCCAATGGCGACAGCGCCGTTGCCGCCGGAGCTTTGACGACATCAAGCATCTCAACCCGCGCAGCGGGAGGAGGATCGCTGCTGCAGATGATTACAGACTTTGGGCACACCTCAAACCTGGTGCAGTCTGCAAGGCTGGCTGCGAAGGCTTCCGGCCGGGACGAAGAAAGTATCCGTCAGTCGGTCCTGATGCAGGTTGAAGATGCATATTTCAGCGAAGAGGCCGCGGAAAGCGTACTCAAGACCGCACAGGCCGTATTGGATTTCAGACGCGTTACGCTGCGGCAGCTCTCCGCGCTGGCGCAGAGTCAACTGAGATCGACACTTGATGTGCAGTTTGCGCAGGTGATGGTTTCAGAGGCGGAATTGGCGGTAGTCCGCGCGGAGAGCGGCGTGCAGAAAGGGCATGCCCAACTCGCGGCTACGATGGGGGAAGAGGCAGACACCAATTACATCCTTTCCGATGAGCCGCTTCCGGCGAGCCCGTCGGCCGATCCCGCGGGATACATCAGTGAGGCAATTGCGGACCGGCCCGATCTGAAGGCGTCGAAGCTGCGTAGCGACTCGGCCGCCCATGAAGCGCGAGCGGAAAGAGACCTCAACTATCCCACGGTAAATGCACTCGCCACCGGCGGCGAGGTTCCCATTCACGACTCAACAATCCATCATGAATACGGCGCTGTTGGCGTGAACATCAACGTGCCGATCTTCAACGGAGGTCTGTATTCAGCGCGATCTGCCACTGCGAAGCTGGAAGCGAAGGCGGCAGTCAAAGACGCTTCGCTTCGCGAGGTTGAGATTGTGCGCGATGTGCGCATGACATGGGCCGATGCGCGCGATGCATATCTTCAGATTGGAGTCACGCAGCGCCTGGTGGATGAGACGACCATGGCGATGCGGCTGGCGCAGGCCAGGTACGACGCCGGCCTGGGAAGCATCGTGGAGCTGAACCAGGCTGAACTGAACCAGACATCGGCACTGATTACCGCTGCCAGCGCACGATTCGATTACCTGCGCGCAATGACGGCGTTTCAATTCGCCATGGGCGATGTGCATTGAGACCTTGGAGAGAGCAGCGTGAAACGAAAGTGTAGACGCGAAGTATGGCTGGCGGCGCTTCTGGCCTTGACCGGTGCATCCACCGGATGCACGAACAGCACGAGTGCCGCACCTCAACAGGTGCCAGTGGTTGCTGCAGTTCGCGCGGTGCGTATGGACCTGCGCAACGATGTGACGCTGACCGCGGAACTGCAGCCCTATTACGAAGTAGACGTAATGGCGAAAGAGGCTGGATATATACGGCACATGCTGGTTGATATTGGCGATCACGTGAAAGCTGGCCAGTTGATAGGAGTTTTGGAGATTCCCGAACTCGGAGACGATTTGCAGCGAGCCAAAGCCGATGTACAAACGGCGATCGCAGAGCAATCGGCGGCGGAGCAGGATCGGAAACGAGCGGCAGCCGCGGAGGCAATTGCGCATCTTTCTTACTCCCGCATACTCGACGTCTCAAAGAAAGAGCCGGGTTTGGTGCCCTTGCAAGAAGTGGATGTGGCTCACTCGCGCGATCTTGAAGCGGAGGCGCAGGTTGCATCCGCGGAGCAAACCGTGCAGGCAGCCATCAGCCGTCTGCAAGCGGCCGAGGCATCTCTAGGTCACGAGAATGCTCTGTTCGAATACACGCGCATTGTTTCGCCACTCAATGGCGTCATTACGCAAAGGTATGCGAGCGACGGAGCCATGATTCAGGCTGGGACTTCATCGAATACGCAGGCAATGCCGGTGGTGCATGTTGCGGAGGACGACGAGCTGCGCCTGATGCTTCCGGTGCCGGAAGCTTATGTCGGAGCCATCCACGATGGCGAATCGGTCACCGTCACCGTGCCCGCATTGAACCGCACACTTTCTGGAACCGTCACACGCTTTGCCGATCGTGTGCAGTCCTCGACGCGTACCATGACGGCTGAGGTCGACCTGAAGAACCCGAAACTCAGCCTGATACCCGGGATGTATGCGGAGGTGCAATTGAATCTGGCAGATGCTCCTAATGCTGTCGCTGTTCCAATTGATGCGGTAGACGGCACGGGTAATGAGAGCAAGGTCTATGTGGTGGATTCGGGTGGCTTGGTACATGTACACACAATCACCTCGGGAATTCAAAATCCGCAATTCGTCCAGATCGTGTCGGGAATCGAGCCTGGCGACGCCGTCATTCTTGGAAATCATTCCAGAATCCAGGCCGGCGCAAAGGTTCAACCGCGTTTCGAATAGAGTTGAGCCGCACAGATTCTTACGAAGGATTGGTTGATGTCTCGTTTTGCAATTCGCACTCCGTACCTGATTATCGTTGCCTGCCTCATCATTGTTGTGCTCGGGGTCAGCAGTGCCACGCGCATGCCTGTCGACATGTTTCCAGCCATGAATATCCCGGTTGTAGAGGTGGCGACGTTTTATTCAGGCATGCCTCCCGAACAGGTAGAGAGCAATATTACTTACCACCTGGAAAGATTCTTCATGCTCGCCAGCGGCATCGATCACATTGAATCGCGCTCGCTGAATGGCGTGAGCATCATCAAAGTCTATTTCCAATCAGATACCGATGCCGACACCGACGCGGCCAAGATTGCCAACCTTGCCATTTCGGACATGCGCGACCTCCCGCCTGGGACGTTTCCGCCTATTGTGTTGAAGTCAGACGCATCAAGCCTGCCAGTGTGCCTCGTGACCGTGAGCGGACAGGGCATGGACGACTCCAAACTGAAGGACATCGCGCAGAACTACGTTCGCAATCAGCTCGCATCCGTGCCTGGCGCATCGGTGCCGCAGCCCTTCGGTGGACCTTGGCGGCAAATCCAGTTTTATGTCGATCCTTACAAGATGGAGGCTCGCCAGCTGAGCCCCATGGACGTAGTGCGCTCGTTGAATCAAGACAACGTGATCCTGCCCGCGGGCGACGTGCAGATTGGCGATCGCGACTACGATATCTACTCGAACTCGCAGATCAACCTCAACGAGGCAAGCAATTACCCGGTCAAGATGAACGGCGAGAATCCGGTGCTGATGTCGGACATCGGCAAGCTCGAGGACTCTCACGGCATTCAATACAACGTTGTGCACGTGAATGGCGCCCGCTCTGTTTACCTGCCGGTTCTCAAAGCGGGAGGCAGTTCAAACACGATCTCGATGGTGGCGGGCGTGCGGAAGACAATCGGGCATCTTGTCGACGTGCCATCGGCGCTGCGCACAGCAGTTGTCTTCGATCAGTCGCGCTTCGTGCGTACTGCAATTCAGACGCTTCTGCATGAGGGCGGAATCGGGCTATTCCTGACGTGCATCATGATCCTGGTGTTTCTCGGCAGCCTGCGCGCAACCGTTGCCGTCTTCTTTTCCATTCCGCTTTCGGTTCTGGCTACATTTCTTGTTCTCCAACTTACCGGCTCCTCGGTGAACAGTATGGTGCTGGGAGGACTCGCTCTCGCTCTGTCGCGCCTGATCGATAATTCCGTGGTGGTGCTTGAAAACATCTACAGACATCTTGAGATGGGAGAGGCGCCGAGAGTGGCCGCGGAGAAAGGCGGCAACGAAGTGTCCCTTCCCGTTCTGGCCTCGACCTTGACCACAGCCGTGGTGTTTTTTCCTGTGACTTTGCTGGCCGGTGTCAGTAAATTCCTGTTTTCGGCCATGGCTCTCGCGGTTGTGATTTCTCTCTTCGTCTCCTACTTCGTTGCGATGACGGTCGTCCCGCTGTTCAGTTCCAAATATCTTCGGCTGGAAAAGCCGGAGCATCTTGCGGAAGATCATGCCGGCGAGGCGCGCACACGGAGAGAAGGGCGGCCGAACTGGGCCTCTCGTTTCAATGCAGCGTTCAACACGAAATTCGAGACGATGCTCCAGTGGTACGAGCGCAAGGTGCAGTGGGTGCTTCTTTATCCGGCCAAAACTCTCGGAGCGTTTGCAATCCTTTTCGTGTGCAGTCTGGGGTTGTATGGTTTTCTGGGTTTCTCATTTTTTCCACGCACCGACGCTGGGCAATTCATCATCAATCTGAAGGGGGCGTCAGGCACAAAGCTCACCGTGACCGAACAGGAGTTTGCAAAGGCAGAAGCGATCATCCAACGCACGGTACGGCCTGGTGATCTTGGCATGATCCTGGATAACATCGGCCTGAATCCCGGTTTCTCCTCGCTTTATTCACCGAACTCAGCAATGCACACAGGGTTCATTCAGGTGGACCTCAACCCAGATCACAAGGTTGGCAGCTATCAATACGTCGCTGAACTCAAGAGGCGCTTGGCCGAGGAGATGCCGGAGCTCGATACGTACTTTTCGACTGGTAGCCTCGTGGATTCAGTTGTGAATATGGGCGCGCCTGCGCCGATCGATATTCAGATCGCCGGCCAGGACTTGAAGACGGACTATGCAGTCGCCCAGGATATCGCCGGCAGACTTCGGCATTCGTCTCAGATCGCCGGCGCTTATATTCCCCAGGACCTCGATTATCCGTCGCTCCGGATCAATGTCGATCGCCTGCATGCTGCAAAGCTTGGATTGAGCGAGAAGGAGGTTTTGACCAACGTCATTACCTCGCTTACTTCGAACCAGATGATCGCTCCCAACCTCTGGATCGATCCTAAGAGTGGCAATGGCTATTACCTGACCGTGCAATATCCGGAATCTCAGATTCACACGATTCAGGATCTCGATTCGATTCCGCTTCACGCTGCGGGCATCATGGAGCCAACTCGACTAGGAATGGTCGCAAGCATCCAGCCAATGCAAACTCCCACGGAAGTGGATCACAACCAAATTCGGAGAGAACTGGATATTTATGTGCGCCCCGAATCGGAGGATCTGGGCGCGGCCGCCGCGATTGTTCGCAAAGCGATTGCCCAAGAGCGTATTCCAGCGAATGTTGAGGTCAATGTACGCGGAAGTGCGGAGGCCATGGCCGTCTCGTTCAAGAGTTTCGCTGTCGGCCTAACGCTTTCCGTCGTTCTTCTCTATCTCATCCTCGTTGCCCAATTTCGCTCGTTTGTCGATCCGGCGATCATTCTTCTCGCGCTGCCCCCGGGCATTAGCGGCGTTCTGCTGATTCTCGTCCTTACCGGAACGACTCTGAACATCATGTCGTTGATGGGCGTTGTGATGCTGTCTGGAATCGCGATGTCGAACAGTATTCTCATCATCGAGTTCGCGCACCATCTCAAAAACGAAGGGCGGAGCGTTGCAGACGCGATCATCGGTGCCTGCCGCGTGCGCTTGCGGCCGATACTCATGACCTCACTTGCAACGATCATCGGCCTGATGCCAATGGCTCTAAAGCTGGGCGAAGGAAGCGAGTCTTATGCGCCTCTGGCACGCGCGCTCGTGGGAGGGTTGTTGCTCTCTGTAGCTCTTACGGTATTCCTTGTCCCCGCAGGCTTTTACCTGGTGTACGGAAGCCGCGACCCCGGCACTCCGGACGAGGCGGAAGCATCTTAAGAGGACAGATGCCGGCCGTGATGCATCCTATTGACGCATTGGGAGTTCCGGCGATCTCGATCGAACGACGCTCGAATATGAGCTCCGGTCGTGGGGAGATTGTCTCGGATCTGGAGGTACCACAGAATGCAGGATTGGCTTAAGGGATTTCACGGTACGAATCAAGCTTTCCCAGCAATGGAGATCGCCGTCAAGGCTGCGGTTGCGCTGGCTTTGGGAATGCTCGTTGGGCTTGAGCGCGAGTGGTCGAACAAAGACATCGGCGTCCGCACATTCGCCATCACTGCGCTCCTTGGCCTGCTCGGAGCATTGCTCGGCCCTCCCTCGCTGGTTCTCAGCGGCGTTGCGGTTCTGATCCTGATTGTCTTTGCCAATCTTCGCGGTCTGCAGGCTGCCCGCAAACTGGAGGCGACTACCTCGGTTGCACTGGCCATCATTTTCCTGCTTGGGGTACTTGTAGGTCAGGGACATCTGTTTACCCCGGTCGCCTGCTCCATTCTGGTAGCGATGTTGCTTGCACTGAAACCCCAACTCCGAGCGTTCGCGGGAGGGCTCAGCCAACAGGAAGTGCGGAGCGCGCTGCTGCTCGCGCTCTTAGGGTTTGTAATCTGGCCTCTCCTGCCAGACAGGTTCATCGATCCTTGGCAACTGCTCCAGCCACGCGAGGATTGGATCACTGTTGTGGTGATCGCCTGCCTGGGATTTCTGAATTATGTTCTATTGCGCGTGTACGGCTCAAAAGGAATCTATCTCACAGCGGTGTTTGGTGGGCTTGTGAACTCAACGGCGACCGTTGCTGAACTAGTTTCGACGCTTTCTGAATCGGACCTTGTCGGCCTTACAGTTCCAGTGGTCTTGCTGACGTCGGTTTCGATGTTCTTTCGGAATTTCATCATCTTCGCAATCTTCGCTCACGGCGCAATCCGAACGGCGGCAATCCCTCTGATCGCAATGAGCCTTGTGGCAGGTTATTGGGTCTATCGCGATCGACACAGGGCCGCAGATATTGAGAAAGAGGTGACAATCGACGTCGGTTCGCCTGTTTCCCTCAGGAAAGTGTCAGGATTCGCGCTCCTGTTTCTCATATTGCAGATAGTTGCAACATTGGGACAGCGATGGATCGGAAATGCCGGCTTCCAGATCGTCAGTGTATTGGGAGGGTTATTCAGCAGTGCAAGCACGACTGCTGCAGCGGCAAATATGGCAATGCATGGTCGTGTAGCCCAATCTCAGGCTGGCGTCGCCGTCGTACTCACCTCGATTTCCAGTGCGCTGATCAATCTTCCCCTCGTCCAGCGTCAGGCGAAATTGAGGCCGCAGATGCGAGAGATCCTTCTTTCATCGGTCTTACAGGTGGTCGTCGCGATCGCAATTCTCTTTCTTCAGGTGCGACTGGTTGGTTAGAACAACTCGTGAGTGGCATTCTCTCTCACTCTGAGTTGGGCGTGCCGCCCGAGAACACAAGAAAACGAAGTCTTCCTCACTGAAATGTGTTTCGCGGGTCGAGACCACGCTCTACTCGTGTAGGAGTGCCGACTTCCATTGCGCGAAGCAGGGCCGTGGGATCATGCAAGGCATTTCGTGGGCTGTCTGAGTATTGACGCTCTCGCCCCTACCTTTTCCGCAGATCGTGTTTCAGAAATCCCTCTCGTCTGCTCGGGAAGGGCTGTTTGATCAGGAATAGGTGGTTCTTGGAGCTGTTTTCAGGCCGTCGAGTGAGCTGGGGGTGGTCACCGGCTCTCCAGCGCGTGCAATCAATTGCACAGAATGGCCGAACCTCACTGACAGCAATTCAGAGATTTTAGGTTGATGGCTGGTCTGCCGCCGCCCACGTTTACCGAAAAGGTAACTTACGGATTGGCCACGACACACTCGGAACTCACAGTTCTGATCCGCTGGTCACATGATCTCGGATATGGCAGACTCTGAATCGTGAAGCTGCTGGCGGAGAAACGCTGTGTCGACAAAGCCCAGGACTAGTGAAGTAGACGAATACATAGCAAGCTGTCCAAGAGAGACGCAAGACAATTTGGCGAAGATGAGAGCCGCGATACAGGCGGCCGCGCCTGGGTCGACAGAGCGGACCGATTACTTCCGGATGGATACTCCTATCCCGGCTTTGACTATGATGGGATGTTTGTCTGGTTCAGCTTCAAGAAACCGTACATACGCCTGCATGTACGCCCGCCAGTGATCCAGGAACATGGCAAGGAGCTTGCGGGTTACCTCACGACGAAGGCGATTGTCAGCGTTCCACTCGATACGCGGATACCAGTGACCCTGGTGAAGAAACTAGTGAAGGCAAGTCTAAAGACAATGAGAGACAAAAAACGCTGACACGTGCTTCGGTTGTATCACCGCCCATCTCCCCCTACTCATTTTTGGGGAGTTACAGACGGTTGCGAGGCGAGCATTCGTCAAAGGGAACTGTAGGGCACGATCCAACGGGAACTCGAAAAGTCGGATCGATTCGCCGCTGTAGTGCAGCCTGCTCTTCCATCTCCGCTTCTCAGCGCATCACAAAGCCACCGTCAACCGAGATCGACTGCCCGGTAACGTAGCTCGCGGCTGAACTGCAGAGCCACAAGACAGCATCGGCAATTTCCTCGGGCCGGCCGAGTCGTTGCATTGGAACGTAGGTCCTCATCATCTTCTCCAACTCCTCACCCTGCCCCTCAGCGATCATCTTGTCGGACATGGGCGTTTGAATCATGCCCGGGCACACGGCGTTGATGCGGATGCCCCGCGTCGCATATTCGAGGGCCGCACTCTTGGTGAAGCCAAGGACTCCATGCTTCGCAGCATGGTAGGTCCCACGCCGAGGACCACCGATCAATCCTCCGAGCGAAGAGCAATTAACGATCGCGCCACTACCTTGCGCGCGCATCTGTTGCAGTTCGAATTTCATGCAACTCCATACTCCGCGCAGGTTAATCCCCATGATCTTGTCGTAATCGTCGCGGGGAGAGTCGGCCGTTTCAGCGAGAACATTTTGAACGCCGGCGTTGTTGTAAGCAGCATCGAGCCGCCCGAAAGCAGCCACAGTCTGCTTCACCATGGCCTCGACCTGCGCGTCGTCAGATACATCACAGAGGAGGGCAACGGTATGGTGGCCTTTATCTTCCAATTCTTTGGCTGCAGCCCTGACTTCTTTCTCGTTCCAATCCGCTAGCACTACAGAAGCACCTGCTTCCGCAAATGCCCTGGCCGTGGCAAAGCCCAATCCAGATGCTGCGCCTGTGACCAGGGCAACTTTTCCTTCAAACGATATGTTCATGATCATTTTTCCTTCAATGTCCGATCATAGGCTCACTCCGACGGTCGGTGGCGCTCTTCATCGCGGGTCCCATTTCGTAAGAGTCGGTCACAATACACTGGTGTGGCAGAGATTCCCGCTACTCGCAACAGAGACCGACAGTCAGGAGAGCGAATCCTATGGCGAACAAGGCCCTCGAAGCCGCTAGAAGTTCCCGAGCGGGGCGATGGACTCCAGCGATCACCGAATGCTATGAACTCGTTGCGGGCATGAGCGCATTCATCTGACCGGCTGCCTTCAACTCCTCCCTGAAAGATTGATTTCCAGGGACGAGTCACGTCTGACGCTGGCTTGTTGGTGGTTCGAGAGCTGGATGAACGTCTCAGGCTGAGCGAGCAGAGCGGTATAATTCGTGCGCAGCAGGGCCGAAAAAGGGGATTCTGGTTTATGCGCATTTCACGGTCTTGGCTCACAGTTCCAATTCTTCTTAGCGCGTGCCTTCCGCCATGGAATTTGCCGCTGCGCGCATCAACCGATAACTCTGCACCGAGCGGACTCGTTGTAGTGAGGCATGTAAGTGACTCGCCGCAGCAGGACCACCAACTGTATGACATAGCCATCAAGAATCCCTTCATCAGTGGCGTCGCGTTTCAGATCCATTGGAGCGAAATCGAGCCAGTAGAGGGAAGACCGGATTGGTCGAAGCTGGATCAACTGTTCGCCGCTGCAGAATCGTCAAAGAAATGGGTACAACTCTGCGTCTATGCCGGCTTTTTTTCGCCCGCGTGGGCCTTGGAAGGCGCGAGAACCGATCAATTCCCGGCACAATATGGACCCGACAAGGGCAACGTTCTGAGCCTGCCGATGCCATGGGATACGGCGTACCTTAACCATTGGTTCGGATTCCTGAAGCTACTGAGCGACCGGTACGGAAAATCTCCCGCCTTTAAAGTAATCGCAGCTGACGGACCGACATCGGTTACTGCAGAAATGACATTGCCAAGGGATCCTAGGAAGTGGCAATCGGACGGGTATACGTCCAGCAAATATATCCAAGCGTGGCAGAGAGTCTTCCAAGTGTATGCCGCCAGCTTTCCCAATCAGTTCATCTCTCTGACGACGGGAGTAGCTCTCAATATTAACGACCTGGGCAAGATGGACCCCTGTGAGGGAGCGCACTCCCGGCAAACAATCGTCGAGCAAGCGATACGTCTATTGGGACCCCGGTTTGTGCTTGAGAACGACGATCTCCATGCAGGCGAAGAGACTCAACACCTCGACACCGGTTTTGTGATGAGTTATAGCGGACGTATTATCACTGGTTTGCAAATGCGTTGCGCTGCCGAACACCAAATCTGCAGCGGAGGGCTGGGCGCCGCGGGCAATCCTCCACTCGCTTTGACAAAATCAATCGATAAGGGGATGGCGCCGAACCCTGCCGGTCAGCATATCAATTATTTGGAAATTTACGCGCCGGATGTGCTTGCAGATGAGATGCAACCAGTACTGCGTTATGGAGCGTCGCTATTCGCTCCCGGAGCCGTACGCTGAGCCAGATATGCCTCAGTAGAGCTTGATGCAGGTGAGCTTGAGGGAAATACGGATAGCTTACGATTCCCCCGAAAGTCACCACTCGGGAAACCTTTAGTGGCATGTGACGAACGCGCAGATTGCCTGATACTTCAGATACGTGCAAGAAGTAGGCTTATCGGTTGTGTTAACGGGTTAAGGGACGAAAGATGATCCACCTTGTTCTCGAAATCGCGGTAATGGCTGCTGTGGCGATCTATTTGGCCCACTGGAGAGCCGGCCTTTGCCGTCGCAACGCACAGTCCTGGGAGTCGCTCATTGCGCGGCTCCGTCCCGATTGGAGCGCCCGCGAGTTGAGCGATCAGTTCCTTTGGAAAGAAGGCCTGAGTTCGACCCCCGAAGACACTTGGACAAGAATGCAGGGTCCTCACGGGCTCTGGGTCATGTACCAGAACGCGAAAGTGATGCTGGAGATGGCTGACTATGCCACGCGCAACAGCGACAACGTTGATCGCCTTCTGCTGGAGACGATGCGCAGCGATGCGATGCAGATTCGAGCTTGCGTATTGATGGCACTCGCACAATATGCATTCAGCCAGGCCAGCGAAGGTGTTCGCGTGAATGCGTTCCGCGCCGCATCAATGTATACAGGCATGGCAGCCAGAACGACACAGTTGCTGCAGGAACACGCGGCTGTTATGGTGCCCGATTTCGTCGCCGCAATGTAACTAATCCTCCTGGCCCACCACACCACACACCAACAATCAGAAGCTGTCAGTGATAGACTGCTAGAAAACTATGCCAGGCGCTTACTCACTTCCAGGGCCGCCATACACGTTCTTGATTATTGGGGGCAGCTTCCTTTCCGCAGCCGTGTTTTGGGTGTATAGGGGCAAAGTGTGGGTCCGATTCAATGGTTGGGTCTACCGCGCCAAAGAACCGAAATGGTCTTGGTGGCAGATCGTACTGTGTTTTCTCTCTGATGCTGGCTCTATCGCACGCTTCTATATGAGGCCTCCGGACCGCCCTCAGGGAAGTAGTTCGAAAACGGGGTTATTGGTGCAGTCTTTACGCTATGGATGGTCTTTTTTATTGTGCAGACCGCCCCGATTGCCTCGAATCAGCCTCGGGTTCACAGGCGGCTGGGGTATGCGGGGACGGGGCTGGCTATCGCGATGGTGGTGTCAGGTACTGCGGTGGCATTCAAGGCGAGGCTGCTTGGACATGGCGCACCTTCTCCCGATGCCCTCTTTTTGGTAAGCCTTGGGGATATATTCACTTTCGGCGTCTTCTTTGGAGCGGGCTTTCTGTGGCGTCGCAACCGTGAGGCCCATCAACGCCTGATGCTGCTGGCTGTTGTCGCCGGTTTGCTCGCGGCGGCGGTACCTCGCGTCCCCGTGGTTCATGACCATCTAGGAGTCATGGCATTTCTGGGCCTTTCATTCATATTGGCCGGCCCGGTTTACGACCTGATCACCCGGCATCGCATCCACCCGGCGTATATCTGGGGATGTTTGTTTGCCATCCTCACGCTTCCTCCGGTGCGTATCGCTTTGTCCTTCACGCCGGCCTGGCACGGAATCGCGAAATGACTTGTCACCTGAGGGTTCTCGATTCTGAGGAACAACTATAACCCTGAAGTTGAGTGGCCCGGGGTGAGTGACCGTCAACCCGAACATAACCCGATTTTGGGGTTACTTCCTGTTTGGCCACCATCCGCTCAGAACCCGCTTAAACTGGTGGCCAGGAGTCCCGCCAAAGAGATTCGTTGGAGAAACCCAACCAGTAGGTCTGTGACGCCAGGGAGCGTGTTATGAAGTTTTTCAGCTGCAACCACCTGAGATTCCTCGCATTCTTCCTGCTGCTTTTGACGGCGGCTAAATATGCAGCTGCGAGTCCAGCGCCGGAGAAAGATGGAACGCTCGTCGTCCTTGTTACTTGGGGAGATGTCGAGAATACTCCGGCCACAAATGTGTATGTGGAAGCACACGGCTACGTGGCCAGACTTAGTGCCAAGAAATCGTTCGTTTTTGAGATGGTGCGTGCTGGACGCTATGAAGTCTCGCTTCCGCCGGGGATCTACGACGTTTTTATCAGCGATGGCAGCTCAGAGCCTAGGTGCAGGCGCATGCAGATCGAGGCGGGAAAGATCGGCACCTGGACTCTAAAGCTTGAGATCGACGAAGTGTTCATGCAGAATTGATTCTGGCTCTTTTTGACGTAGCGGTCGAGTAACCGCCTACCGGAAAGAACCCGATTTTGGGGGTTACTTCCTATTTGCCCACTACACAACCGGAATACCTGGTTCTGACCCGCAATTCGGGCCAACGAGAAACCTCAATCCAAGGAGCAGTGGGGCTGATAGACTCGGATGCCTGAGTTCCGAACCTTCACCAACGAAAGAGAGAGAGCATGAAGTACATCGTGTCGTGGAAAATCCCCAAGGGTTCTGTTGTGGATGCAGAAGCGCGTTTTCTGAAGACTGGCGCACCGCCGCCAGGCGGTGTGAAAATGATCGGGCGTTGGCACGGCATGAGCGGCGGCGGCGTCTTGATCGCCGAGACCGATGACGCGAAAGCGCTGTACTCCTGGGTGACCTATTGGAACGACCTGCTGGAGTTTCAGACGACACCTTGCGTGGATGATGCTGAGGCCGGCGAGGTGATGGCGTCGTTGAAGCGCTGATGCCGCGGTGAGGGCACGCCGGGCCTGCAACGGGTGGTGGTGCAGTTTGGTTTTGCACAGTCTGGCAATCGTCTATAGCGAGGCGTAGGCTTTCGTCATCATGCCACAGAGAACAGAACTCGAAATCTACTATGATGAGAATTCGTTTCCGGTGGGAGCGAAGTGCGGAATCTGTGGCGAGGAAATGCCAAAGAATGAAACGGATCTTCTTGCCCCCGCCGCCAACGCGGTTCTTTGGTTCTCGGAGCAATTCCTAATTCACAAGAGACAGAAACATCCGCACTGAGGCGTGAACCAAGTTGCCGCGCGGATCGTCAGGGAAGCAACCAGCAAAGATTAGGGTTCATCAGGGAACGTTTGCCTTCTGCGCACAAAGAACCAGTTTCGCCTGAAGAAAGGCGTCGATTCCTGCGCGGATCACCATCCCGGACAAGTTCAGGCGCGAAACCATTTGCAGGCTTGGACCCGAAAATCCCGCGTCCAGTAGAGTGAGGTCAGGGTTGCGCGTCAGGCTATCTCTGATTCTGTCGTTGAGGTCAGGGGTTTAATGGCACTATCAGTCAGCGAAGGCCCTTGCGCTTCGTTGGCTGGCGCGCGCGATAGTCTGCTGAATAAAGCCACTACTCCTAGCACGGTAAACAAGAGAACATTCAAGCCGAGCCACACCAGGAACAGCAAATAGGCAACTCGGAGTGCAATGTGAATCATGGCGTAATTACCCCTGACCCAATCCAAAGTGAGGCGGACCCTGCAGCCTCGCACTTTTGCATCGACTCACTGGGGGCTAGGTCGCATTCTTTCTCAGCCGAGGCGACGGTGACAAAACACGTGGAGCAGATTGAGTCGAAACTGCCGCCATCATTTTGTCGATGTTGGAAATGGGGTCTTAATAAAGCGGCCATGGAGGACTCCTTCTGCTTTTGTGGGGGAGGCATCCTTGATCGGACCATACTCAAGTCCGCGCGATGCGACTGTGCAATATTGCTCACTTTTAATGGAGGATTTTTGTCCCTTTTTTGCTCAACTCCCCATGGAACTGTCGGCAAGGATTTCTCCACTCAAGAAAGACAGAAACACAACCCAATCTGAGGCAGCTCTCCGTGTGCTGCCTCTTCTTTTTACGGGATTGTCCTATTGGGGCGTTTGGGGATTCGCGGCAGCTTCGTCGTCCCGCTCAAGGTCTGCGATGCGGCGCAGAAGGATCGTCTTGAGCGCGACTCTCACCTGGGCAGTTCCGGTCGCTGACCGCGATGCTCGTCAAGCGCGAGACGAGACTGGAGGGTTATTCGGATTCTTAGAGGTGTGACGAAACCTTTCTGCAGAACAGATGGTCGTTGACGGGAAGGAGACAGAAAAACCGCTTGACAATTGCGGGAATCTCGTGTCATGTAACTTGCACGACGCACTTCCCCTCCCATCGTCGCACCGAATCCAGCAGATGCAACGACGGCCCCCCGGACGCTGGAAGCAAAATGGAAGCTACAGCTCAGTCCGCTTTCCGCTTGGAATTTGTGTGATGATCTCCTGAAGGCTTCCCCTAATAACCTGTTTCTGAAGTTGGAATGAAAGCATGCGTCGGAACTATGGGAGATGCGTATGCAAACCACGCTGGCTGCGACTTTCGTCGCCAATAACTCCTCCAACGACCTCCTGATCTGTACCTCTCAAGACGGAACCACGTGGACGGCCAATACACAAGTGGGTCAGTCCAGCAAGAATGCATCCAGTACAGTACTTTTTAACTTTCAGTTCTGGCTGGCTTTCGTCGCCAATAACTCCTCCAACGACCTTCTGATCTGTACGTCCGCGGACGGCGCGCATTGGTCAGGCGCCACCCCGGGGTCGAGCAGCACCCCGGTAGGTCAATCCAGCAAGAACTCGCCCAGCATGGCCCAGTTCAAAAAGCAGCTGTGGATGGCGTTCGTGGCCAACAACTCCACCAACGATCTGCTAGCCTGTCTCTCCCCGGACGGCGCAAATTGGTCGGCCAACACGCCGACGGGGCAATCCAGCACGCAGGCGCCCAGCCTGGCGGTGTTTGACAACAAGCTGTGGATGGCTTTCGTCGCCAATAACCCCACCAACGACCTTTTGATCTGCTCCTCAGCGGACGGCAGTACCTGGTCGAGCAACACGCAGGTGGGCCAGTCCACCAAGAGCGCGCCCAGCCTGGCGGTGTTCAACAACAAACTATGGCTGGCATTCATCGCCAATAACGATACCAATGATGTGCTGGTCTGCTCTTCCGCGGACGGCGTCACCTGGACGGCCAACAAGCAAGTTGGTCAATCCAGCAAGACGGCGCCCAGCCTGGCAGTCTTCGACAATAAGCTCTACCTGTCGTTCATTGCCAACAACAGCACCAACCAGATTCTGGTTTGCACCTCTTCGGACGGAGCCACCTGGTCAGCCAACACGCAGATGGGCGTGGGTACACAAATCCAGTCCAGCAGCCACGCGCCGGCTCTTACGCCCGTGGAGCTGGTCACCGGCGCGTTGTACCCTCCTTACCAAATAATGACCCTGATTTACGCGCCGCCCGGCACCACGGGAGGCAGCAGCAAATCGAGTGTCACTTACACCGACACCATCATCACCGGCACCACCAATACGATCACAACCTCGCTCCAAAACACGGTGGACGTGTCTGCCACGCTCGGCGCCAGCAGCGGCGGTTCTGGCTCTGGCAGCAGCTCGAGCGGCTCCAGCTCCGGCAGCAGCTCCGGCAATGGCTCCGGGGGCGCCGGCGCGAGCCTCGACTTCACTTTCTCCCTGAACAAGTCAGAGATTGACGCCATCGCTGTTACCTCAACGCAGAGTTTCGAAGTGGAGGTCCCTGGCGCTGATGCTGACGGCATCAATCACGGCAACGACCAATTCTGGTTGTGGACCAATCCGCAGCTGAATTTCGCGATCGACCAAACGGGTAACGTGCAATGGTCAATGAGCGTCGACGGCGCCATGGAATTACAGTACGTCCTTGTCTCTGAGCTCCAGAACCCCGCCACAATGCGTCAGGACGTTCATAGTACGCTCACCGCCAACGGACTGACAGAGACAGACTTCGCCCAGATCCTGGCCACCAACCCCTTCGCCGCCAATCCGAATGCGACGATCGACCCCAATCGCTACACCCTCATTGAGCAAGGACTCAATTACGAGCCCATACCTGCAGGCAACCAACCGAACCTCGAAATCCTCACTCTGTCAAGTTCCGACACGAATACCATCACCAAATCGGTCACGCAGACGTACGCGGTGAGCCTCAAAGGAAGTGTCCCACTCATGACCGCTCTCAACCTGGCGGTCAGTGACCAGTTAACCTATACGATCGAAAACTCTACCGCCAACTTCACCACAACCACGGACACTCAGGTGGGAACCGTTGGAGGTGCTTCCGCAGCGTACACCGGCCCGACTAACCTGCTCGCATACTTTGACACGGTCTTCCACTCGATCATGTTCGCGTTTCCTAGAGCCCCGCTCACTGTCATTGCTTCAGGAACGATCCTTGACAACCTCGGACAACCGGTCGCAAATGCTGTGGTGACGCTCACAGTGGGGTCCCAAACGCTGAGAGCGTACACTGCCCTCAGCGGCGACTATAGCTTCTACGGCACATCGACGACGGGGCAGGGGATTGTCACTGTCCAAGGCCAGCAGTTCCCGGTAACGGTTGGAGAAACGGTACCCAAGCAGACGCTCAAATTGGCACCACCAAAATCGATTGCGGCTCCTATTCCGACTCCGATCCCTAACCCCGAGGTCTGATTTCCCGGCGCCCGGCTGGTTGACCCTCGATGACCCGTTGGCGAGATGCAGCGCAAAGGCGCCGCTACTTCCTGTTGGCCACAACACAACCTCTGAAAACCTACTTGACGGTGCGATTGATTTCCGTGTTTTGAGCGGCGGCGATCAACCATACGCCGTCCTGTCGAGTGAGCACAAACGTGATCATGCAATGCCGTGGATCGGGCGCGCGAGCGTCGCCAAGCAATTCGCAGCTTGCGTGGGCCACGGCCACGTCTTTTCTCAGGAAACGCACGTCAACGTGAGTGAATCGCAACGAGCTGGTTTTGAAGATCCCAAAATACCGCAGCGGCTCTCCTGGCCTGTACCCTCCATGCAGGTAATTTAAGAAGACGTTTGGTCGTGCAATTCAGTTGCACAATTTATAAATTCTCGAATAGATATTCTCCCGCAAATCGTTGATTACACATGCTATAAATTGCATTCAAGAGCGTAGAATTCAATTACGGAAAACATGTCTCTAACGCTCACAAAGCTACCATTCATAAGGCTGAGGTCTTTCAGCGGCAACGGTGTTGTTTACACCATAGATCGTTCGGACCACACTTGCACCTGCGATCAATTCGCTGACGACGGACATTGCAAGCACCTGGATGAAGTTGGCGTCTACAGACGTCGGGAATTCATCCCGCGGACTCACCCTACATTCAGTCAGGGCCTATCTGGGATCGTAAAGTCGATCAGGATGCGCCGGACAGAGGACGCAATCTATTGGCTGATGTATCTGGATGGGTTCCCGGCCACTGACAAGTTGAGCAAGAAAACTGCGCGGTTCCGTCTTGCACGGCGCATTCTCATCGGCTCGGCAGAGGATGGCCACTCGATCTCGGTGATGGAGAGTGTTTGCAAGTAATTTCCAAAACCTGTGCAAGGTAGATACTCCGCTGGTCAATCTTGCGGTTGAGATCGTTCGGATTTGTAAACTCCCAAACTGGTGGAACCCGGCGACAGGCGGCCGCGACTACATCTACAACAGCTTGGTCGGATTTCGACGGTACGTGCTTTATAGGCCGGTCACAGATGCGGATGGGGCTTGGTCTTTCTTAAGAAAGGCAATTGCTGAGTGCGATCGGCCAACGGCAATCGGGGCCCTGTTTTTGCTGGGCGCGCTCGGCGTAGGGTCGGCGAAACAAGCAGAGGCACTCATCTTCATCGCGCGTGGGATGAATCACGAAAATGCAGTCCGCCTATTAAGTGTTCATCTCGGAGCACGGTCTGCATCCCCACGCCCTGAAGCACTCGCTCGCCAGCCATCTGGTTTCCGCGAATGTCAATCTAGCCCTGGTTAAGCAGCAACTCGGCCACAAGTCGATTGGCTCCACGATGCGCTATGTGACGACAAGCGACCGGCAAGCCTCAAAAGCAACGGTGAACGCACTGATGACCATCTTTTGATCCGCGATCCTTGTAAGGGAATTACAGAGGATGAACCAGCAACCACGCCCTTTCCTGACGAGAACATCCGAATTGTGCCAACGACTCGACGACAATTTCAAGATTGTGAAGGATCCGACGGTTGCGCGAAAACGCTCTCGGTTGCAGAACCCTAGGGCGTTTATGCTGCCTCGGCTTAGCGCGGGCTCAATGAGCGTTGTGCCTTGTTGGCAACAATTGAACGAGAGGATCACTTGTCCGGAAAGGCGACTATACAGACAAGTGGCCCGCTTCGCTAGTAGATGAGTGACTGGGCGGTCCGGCATTCGTTGAGAATGGCCGTCACCGACAACGGCCCAATGAATGAGATCGAACTCTCCGGAGCACCCCTTGATGAGAAGAGCACCGGCCTTCGCACATCTAGCAGATTCACGACCAGGAATAGCAGAGGGAACACCATTACTACGTTTACGCACGCTTCCGGCTCGGCCCCGCCGTCGGTGAGCCGTGCCGGTCCGTAAAAGGAAGGAGTGTCGACATCCAGCTAAAGTCGCTTGAGCGATGGATCGGTGCGATAAAAGCAGTCGAATACGCGCCGCACGTCGGTTCTAAGGACAACCACCCCAGCCCCCAGCCGTCCTCCGTGGACCAGTGAAGAATACAGTGATGCCGGTCGGTATATCCCCATCCAAAGCATCTTGTGCCGGCAGCCGCATGCGCCGTGAATTTTTGGGGCACTGTCACTCCATGCTGTCCGGCATCGCAATCTCCTTCTCACAAGAATGGAGGGATATTGCAACTAATACTTGGAGGATTGTAACTAGTTTCGCAATCTCGAGTTGAAGCGCATGGCTTTCTCCGTCTGAAAGCCGCTTTGGGCCATCCGTGCGCGTCAACCCTGAATGAGTCGTCAAAGCTTTGAAGGGTTGCCTCAAAAATCGGCCAATATCTCCACAGGAATGCCACCGTACTCCTCTAAAAAAAAGAAACGAAGACTATTGACTCCTTCCCACATGTGGACAATACTGTTCGAGTCTCTTTGATGTGTGGTTTTCATCCCCGGTTCCATTTGAGGCCATGGTGCACAGAGATAATGATCTTCTCGGTGTAAGCGTGCATTCCTAAGCTCAGGCTGCCTTTGACGTTCAACTACCCTTAGCCTTGTGAGCAAGGAAAGCTTCCAACTGAAAAGTCCTTTAGGCCATGTGTATGGTCTTGTCATTAGTGCAGCAACTTTTGCAGGGTTAAGCGAGGTCTCATCGCCGTTGACCCACCACAGGAGAATGACGATGGCAGAAAAACTTCCGGCTGGTATCAAGAGCGCTGATGTCTTCGTCCGTAAATTACGGGAGAGAGCGGCCAAAGCTCCTGGTAGTCCGGTTTCAGTTTCAGGCGTGTCAAGTCTTTCCTCTCTTTGTACTTCAGCCTGCTTCTCGTCGGCCAGTACGATTTGTCACGGCACGCTAACGGTGCTTGCCGAACATGAGCCAGAAGTCGCAGGAGCCTTTGTAACGTTGCAAGATCGCGGAGTTGCCGTCATGGGCGAAGATGCCTTTATGGACGAAATCATCAAGCAGGCGAAGCTGCACCCTCCCGCTAACATTATCGAAACTGCGAAAATCAAGTAGAGTAGGCTGGCCTCTTGCAATCAGTCGATGCTCAGGAGGGCGTGGTCGGAGATGCCGAGTACCTTCGACAATTAGCGGATAGACTGTCTCTCGCAGTTGATCCCACCTGCGGCATTATTAGATCAGTGCAAGAGATGGAACTAACTCCTGAGGTCGCAGGACTGTTTCATGGTTCGGCTGCCGAACTTGGTTGGGTGAATGAGTTATACCCCGGAGAAATCCAGACCGAGACGGGTCCAGTCGCGGGCTATGGCACCGCGTCGTCGGTTGAACTTGGTCAGGTTCGCGCGATTTGCGAAGGATTAGAGCGTTATTGTAGCTTTATGCCGCCTCCGAGAGCTGGTCGTCTCCGTGCGACAGCGCGAGAACTGGGCGAAAGTGCACTCGATCTAAGCCTGTTACCTCAATGCTCCGAGATCGAGCGCGGAGCTGCGTTCGAAGATTTCCGGTTGGCGCAACCCAATCCCGAAATCCAAAGAGAATGGGTTCCAGGTTTCTCTCTCACGATGCGACGAGAAGTCTGGGTTCCAGTTACTTGTGTCTACCTGGGTCTTCCAGTTCCACTGACAGAACACCTTAGTTATCCAATCTCGACAGGGTTCGCGGCCGGAGAAACTTATGAAAGTGCAATCCGCGCGGGACTTTTTGAAGTAATCGAGCGGGACAGCCTTGCAATCTGGTGGCTTGCACAAGCGCCATTCCCAAAGCTCGAGGCGCCATTCATCGATGAGCCTGCCTTATCGCAACTTCTCGCGAAGTTAGAAGAGCGAGGATTAAAGTCGCAACTCTTTGATCTGACCACCGATCTTAGAGTTCCTGTTGTCGGAGTGGTGCAGCTTTCGCCTCGAACCTTTCCGCATGTGGTTACGATGGCTGCATGTCGAGGTTCGGCTTACGACGCAGCGATTCGCGTTCTCGAAGAAGCAGCGAGTTTGCGAACAGCTCTTACTGTAAGTCGTCGATCCAACGATGACTTCTCAGACGTTTTATCTGGCTTTGCTGTCGCTGCGGAGCGTTTCGGCCTCTACCATGCAAGTCTTGCCAGCATGAAGAGGTTTGAAGATCGCAATGCCGTCGCGCCCGCGACCAAGCATGGCGCCCCCGCAATCAAGGACATCAGTATCGCGTCTCTCGTGTCCCACCTGAACAGTTTGGGCCATGAGGTCTTCGTGATCGACGTGACGGCACCAGAAGTGCGCGACCTAGGCATCGTAGTCGTGCGCGTTCTCGTGCCGACTCTGATGCCGCTCACGTTTTCTCATGCGATCCGGTACCTTGCTCACCCGAGGCTGTCGGCTTGGATCAACCACTATGGCACAAGCGTGAGCCATGAACCAATTCCTTATGCTTGACCGCGCATCCATTCTTCTCGTCACGAACGGCACGATCGGATCATCTGTTAATGAGTTACTGCTCGAGCACGCGGAAATTACCCGTATCTCTACGTCCGAACTATTGCCGGATTTGACGGGGTATAACTGCGTCGCATTGGCAGTTGATCGGCCATATCCACAAGTGGCCGATACGGTGGATGTGGCCTGCCACAAAGCGGGGATTCCATGGTGCGGGGCAGCTTTAATAGCACACGTGGCGGAGATTGGTCCCATGGTGGTTCCGGGGCAAACCCCGTGTTATATGTGTTGGAAACGAAGGCGTGCCGCACAGGCCGAAGATCCGGATCTCGCCTACCTGATTGACAGAATCGGGCAAGGCTCCGTTGGACGGTGGTTCGCGGGGGAACTGCCGGCTTTCAATCGGCAAGCGGCCGCCCTGCTTGTCTTCGAAGTGTTGCAACTCGCCGAAAGGCGCGATTCGCCTCCACCAATGACGATGGGAGATTTCTGGCAACTAGACGCACTGACGGGTGAGAGCAAGCGTCATATCTTTGCCTCGGTGGGTTACTGCTCACGCTGTAGAAGCGTTAAAGAGGCGAGTGAATTAAGACATCACCTGCGACTTTCGGAGGTGCTGTGAGGAGTCCCCTCGGCGACCTTGAAGAAGCTCTTTCTGCTCACGTGGCAAAAGGCTTTCGTACCGGTACGGAACGCCTGATCGATCCCCGGGAAACCCTCGTCAGGGTGCGTCCGTTCATGCAGTTCATGGGGATCACGCGCATCGCAATAATCACTGGTCTCGACCGTATCGGTATCCCCGTTGCCGTCGCGATCCGGCCCAACGCTCGATCTCTCGCGACTTCACAAGGCAAAGGATTGACGGCCGACTTGGCACGTACCTCCGCTTTAATGGAAGCTGCCGAGCTCTTCCACGCTGAACGCGCCACGCTCCCCTTGAAGTTCAATAGCCGTCGGGAATTGGAGGATACCGGCCACACCATGATTGACCTTGGCACGCTTCCCAAGACTCCCAATGCTCGGCTCGATGATGATCTAGAGATTGGCTGGGTAGAATCAGTCAATCTGATTGACAAGACGCGGCTCTGGATCCCTTACGATCTCGTTCACACCAACTACACTCTGCCCGCCGTGCGATCCTGTCACGCGTTCAATGCGACATCCAACGGGCTTGCGTCCGGCAATCACCTTGCAGAAGCTTTGGTCTCGGCATTGTGTGAAGTTGTGGAACGCGACGCAACTACGCTTTGGCAACAACAAACAAAGGCATCGAGAGATGCTTCATTAGTCGATCTATCGACGGTTCAGGATCCAGGCTGCTGTGACATTCTTGTTCGCTTTGAGAAGGCCGATGTCGCCGTGGCCGTCTGGGAGGTCACATCGGATGTCGGGCTGCCAGTATTTTCCTGCACTATAGTCGATCGCAAGGACTCAATTTTTCGTCCCACTCCGGCTGCCTCGGGCATGGGCTGCCATCTCGACAGGCGGATAGCATTGAGCCGTGCACTGACTGAAGCCGCGCAAAGCCGTCTGACCGTTATGGCGGGGTCCAGAGACGATGTAAGTTGGAAAGAGTATTCTCGGTTCCATGATCGTGCCGTGGTAGCGCTTATCCGCTCTCGCATTTTGGAGGGATGTCCGAAGCGACGCTTCGTGGATGCGCCTACCGTCTCGCACGACACTTTCGCCGCGGACATTGCCGACATTGTGGAGCGTTTTCGCCGGCTAGGCATCACTCAGGTCGCCGCTATAAATCTTACTCGCCCGGATCTCAACATTCCGGTCGTTCGCGTCGTAGCCGGGTGTCTCGAGGCGCCGGCCGCGTCACCCGATTACGTCCGCGGATCTCGAGCGCTTTCGCTACTGGGAGAGACAGTATGAGTGTCATCGTCTTTGCCGGCCCTTCGATCAGCCGTGAAGAGGTCGGGAGACTACTGCCGGGCTCGATATTGCGTCCCCCAGCGGCGCAGGGCGATCTCTATCTCGCCGCGCAGGAAAGGCCGCTCGCCATTGCGCTAATTGACGGATACTTTGATCGGGTCCCCGCTGTATGGCACAAGGAGATTCTGTGGGCCCTCGCGGAAGGTATACCAACCTTCGGAGCGTCAAGCATGGGAGCCCTTAGGGCTGCCGAACTCGTAGCCTTCGGTATGGTGGGAATGGGCGAAGTCTTTGAAGCCTTTCGTACAGGAATCTTGGAAGATGACGATGAGGTTGCGATAGTTCACGGGCCTGCTGAATTTGGCTATCCTCGCCTGTCTGAAGCAATGGTCGATATCCGCTCTACTTTAGCTGCCGCGGAGCTTCAAGGCATAATCTCTCCTCGGCTGTCGAAGCGAATCATCGAGAGCGCGAAAGAGCTGTACTATCCGGAGCGAACGATTGCTGGCGCCCTGGATCGTCTTTCATGTCCTACCGACTTTGTGGATCAGATACTCGAATTGCGTAACTGGCTCAAAACAAACTTTGTCTCGGTGAAACATCAAGATGCGGTGTTGCTGCTAACCAACCTAGCTGAAACCCAGAGACGCGGGTTCACCCCTCCGAGATTGACTTTCAAGTTCGAATACACAGAGCTGTGGCAACACGCTGTGCAGGCTGCGAAACCGATCTCGGAAACTCGCACACTGCTTGCGCTCTCAGCTGAAGCGGTGTTGGAAGAGCTTCGTCTGCAGCCGGCATTATTTATTGACACGCGTGAAAAAGCTCTTCTCCGTTGCCTTGCGGAAGATTACTTGGCGAGACAAGACTTGCGGGTCACGGCCACCGACATCAATGATCAGGCTGAGAAATTTCGCAAGGCGCGCGGTTTGGAAGACGCACAGGATCTTCAGAATTGGCTTGATCGGCATCGCCTCGATCGACGAGGCTTTTTGCACCTGATGACGCAAGAGATGTGCATGACCCGAACTGAGGCTTCGTTGAAATCACAGCTCGACGCCTACCTTCTCGACTACCTTCACGTGACAGGCAATTACGAGGTTCTTGCAAGGCGCGCCGAAGACAAATTGCAGATCGAAGCGGCGATCGGTCCGATGTCGCTCGATGATCTGGATCTCGATGATTCTGAGTTGTTGGCGTGGTTCGTCTCGCAAACGTTCGAAACCCCGTTGACTATCACGGCACAGGATTATGCCGACGAGACCGGCTTCGCTCTAGTCGAGACCCTGCTGACTGCGCTTGCCCGAGAATACGTCTATCGGAAGGAGAAACCTAACGGTGCACGAAGTTGAGATATACAACGCGAGGGGCCTGACGTATGCGGCAGAGCAATTGCCGGAGCTAACGCTGCCTATCAAACCTCGCTTCATCGAAGATCTGTTGTGCCTTCCTCATAACGGCGGATTCTATGTAATTGGAACCGAGCCGCAATTCATAGGGGGCGCCACCATCGGGTTGGTCTTTGAGAAGCTTGTGCCTAAACTGCGCGGTCTCAAGACCGTCGACGAAATCGCAAAGGAGATACCGGACATTGCCCGCGGCGCACTCACAGACATCCTGACACTTCTACTCATGCACGGCATGATCGAAGAGGGATCGGCTCCCCCCGTCAAGACTCCTCTGAGTCCGGATGAGGCTAAACGCCAGGCGGCTTACTATAGTCGCTACCTTCGTATTACCGGACGATACACGGATCGTGGCGCACCTCTCAACCATCTCGCGGAGACGAACGTCTGCATAGCGCTGCTCGACACTAACCTGACGGGATTTGCGCGGACGCTGGAACGCAACTTAGCGGATCACGGGATAGGACATGTCTTCACAGCGGACACCACTGAGGCGGTGAACGCTGCAAGCGCGAAGGTTGATTTACTCATAGCGCTTGGCGTAATGAGCGATCAGCGCTCCATGAATAGGCAGTTCGCAGGAGGAGACCTGCCAACCCTCTTTGTTAATCCTCTGTGTGGCGTGCTCGGACCTTACACAATACGGAGGGTCTCTGCTTGTCCTGATTGCGTGCGACTGCAGATCGGGGAACAGCTTTCGAACCTTTCGCGCGCCTCACGGGCTCCCAATGATCCCTTCCAGCTTGTCCTTGTTCAACGCACCGTGCAGCGCGCACTTTGCGCCTTGACCGGCATATACGGAGTCGATGATACGACCTATGTTGAGTTATGGGATCAGAAGACACGGTCATCCAGGCGCTTCCGCGCCCTGCTGCCCCTGCCAAACTGCCCGTCGTGTGGTATCGAAGTTGTTCCGCGAACTCAGCGCTTGCCCAGCGGTCACGAAGAGAACGTGAGCCTGCTCTTTCATCGCGGCACCTCAATCAAGCCCTGGGATCTAGGCAACGCCGCACTCGTACAAAGGCACCTTCAACCTAGCATCTTGCGACTAACGATATCTGACAACTCGCCGCGCTCTCAGGAAGAGCGCGAGCTCCCGGACACTCTAATCGCGCTCACTGACGAGTCGGAGGTGCTGTTAAGCTGTTCAGTTGACCGCAGCGAAGTTCCCGCCATGCGCCCACTAACTCTCGCGAGCCTCGGACCGCTGCTCAAATATAGTGCCGGAGGTACGATGGTGAGCCTTGGGGGCAGCTCGGTTTACTTAAGCCGATATACAGCATCTGGCGGAAATCTGGGCTCAGCGAAAGTCTATCTGATCGTGCAGGACATGAAAGATTTGACGCCAGGGGTCTATCGCTACGATCTCCTCGAACATGGATTACGGCGTCTCCTTGGATGCTACGACGCTGCGGCTGTCGATGCTCGCTGGGCTGAAACACACTTTGCGAACAAGTTCAATGCAATATTGGTGGTCTCCTGCGATTTTGGGCTGACGTTTGAAAAATATGGCGGGCGTGGCTATGTCTACAGTCTCCTTGACGCCGGCGTTATGGCTCAGCGTTTATGCAGTCTAGCGGAGGTAATTGGTCTTCAATCTACGCTTGCGTGGGATTTCAACGATACCGCGGTGCTTGCTAGCCTGGGACAACTAGCGCCCGATTGTGGCGTTGGCTGTTTGCTCGCCCTGGTGGAGGCTTAGCCATGGCTCGCATCAGCCCGCAGCACTTAGTAGCTCAGATGATCACGAGCGCCTCCGCTCGGGCGAACGCTACTTGCGAACTGCCCTCTCCCGTTTCCCTTCCAGGGCTCCTTGAAAACTCCATTGCCTTGCCAGCCGCAATTTCCGAGTCTCGACGCACATTGTTGGAAGTGATTCATGCCCGGCGAAGCGGCGGTCTGCGCCCGGGGCCGATTCCCGCGAGCGCCCTGAGTGCCTTGCTGAGCACGGATTTCAACGTTCTGCTTCAGAAGGCTTTTGGCCCTGGCTCGCCATCTCCGGCGATCATTCCAATTCTCTGGAATGTAGCAGGCATTCCGGCCGGCGCCTTTCGTTACTGTTCTGAGGATCGCAGGCTGCTACCAATTCCGACAAACGACTCACCATCCAGATTGCAAGTGCTATTCACCCAAAGAGAACATCAGTCCGCCTCCGCCGCATTGGTTTTTCTTGCACCCATGAGCGCGTGGCTAACTCGGGGCGAGCGGGGATATCGCGCTGCCGCTCTTCAGATTGGGATGATAACTGACGCTATCTATCTCGCCGCAGAAGCGGTGGGCCTGACTTATTCCGCTTCGGGAGGTTTTCCACCTGCCTCCATGGATGCGGCACTGGGATTGGATGGAGTAGCGTATACAGCATTTTTCTCCTTTGTGATCGGCGGTCTACGCCAGTGAACGATTGGCGATTCTTACGCTGGGGGGCAGTGCGAGTCGCAGGTCTAGATGCTGCGTTGCCCCGCCGGCTCCGGCTCGTGCAGACTTGCCAAGTTTGGGATGCGATCGCTTGCATTCGCAGACAGGAAGCGGAACTTTCCGCTAGGTTGCTCCCGTCCCTGCACTTGGAAATAGGGCGGGCGGACATCACCGCTCACACCAGGCGGTGGCTGCTCAACGTGAAACGGAGCTTGTTCAACGGGCGAGCGATACTCAATCTCTCTGTTCCACTTGATGTCGGTCCGGAATTGAAGATACTTTTGGTTGAGAATCAAGTTTTGGAGCGCCGCAAGGAAGCTATGACTCGAGATCTGGAGATGACGTTCAGACGAGAAATGCGGCAAATTCACCGCGAGATGAAAGAGTGTCTTGCCGAGCCGAACCTTCTGAACGGTCTCCTGCTATCAAGTTCCGCTCTGGCAGATTTCGCACTCGCATTCAGCAGGAGCGATAAGAATCCCCAGCTGAAAGCAAGAAGAGTGAAGTCGTTATCTGCTATCGCAAGATTCGCGACGCGAGCGGCCCTTCGGCCCACGCCCTTCAGCACGTTCGCTGCTGCAGGCATTCTTGACTGGCAAAAACGGTCGGCGAGTCGCCCGAGCTTGCATCCAGATGCAATCTCCACAAGACTCTCAGTCTCCGTTTCGGCGCTGCGCGCCCTACTCGCTGAAGAAGACAATTATGATTCCAGCCTGCGCTTGATCGGCGATCAACCAAACCTTGAGGAACTCGGAAGCAGAGCGCCGAAAGCTGCTTTCCTAGGAACCACACTTGCCCGGTACGTCTCGGCTTCCCCTCCGGATAGGCAATCGATCTTACAGGAGATCAGGCGAGTGATCCCTATGAGTGACTCTAAAACTGTGCCACTCTATGAGGACATCGATATAGATCCGCTGACCGGGCCGGCTCCGCCGTGCTCAGCGCAGGAAGCGCTAGCTATATTGGAGCCAGTGCTGCATCTCGCGCGTTCTTCAATGACAGAGATGCCTCACATTCAAATGTGCCAGGCCTTTCTGCTCCGCTACGGCTTGAACGGCGTTTGCGAAGACGTAGGTGAGTTTGTCTCCAGTCTCGTGCAGCAAAGCGGCTTCGTTGACAAACTCAGGGTGGTGGCGAGTCCCCCAGCTTGGCTGAACTCGCCACTCCGGGCCGCAGCGGATAGCACAGAACAAGTCTGCGTGGAATGCCCGCGGAGTTGGTTTCTCGATTTGCCCGCTAGCGATGCACACTGCGACATAGCCCTATTTTTTAGCCTCGGTGAGAACGAAGTGGTTCTAACCGGAATACAAAGCGGAAGGAGCAAGTATTTATCTCGATTTCTGTCTCGCAACGATCCGCAACATACTGGTGTGTTACAGGATCTCCGCGCTTTCTTCTTGAGAGAAAGCCCAATGCCAGTTGCGATTCCTGCCGACCTCGACACGAACTTCCAGATACATCCGCCACTCTGTACTTACGCGTTTGACTTTGGTCAGCCTGATATTGCGGGGGTAGACAAGCTCCCGCTCAGAGATTTCACATTGCGATTCGATCAGGAGGCGCGTTGCCTGAATCTGCATTCGCGAACTCTGGACTGCACGGTCGAACCAATCCACCTTGGGTTTTTACGCGATATCAACCTGCCCGACTCCCTGCTCCTCCTGCGCGCTCTGTCCCCTCGACTGCGAGACGAGACATTGAGCGAGCGAGTAGCGATTCACCAAACCCTAGATATGAACTGTCTGTATGCCGGCAAGAAGCAACCCTTATTTCGTCCTCGGCTCGTCGTGGGACGGCTGGTCCTTGAGCGCGCTCGATGGATCATCCGAACAGACGAGATTCCGGTCTCAGAGCTCGGCGAAAGGGACATTGTTTATACCGACAGGCTTCTGAGCTGGTTGGCCGCGAGAGGTCTGCCGCGACAGTGCACCATTCAACCTCTTGAGTTGAATATGCACGCGACACCTCAGTTTCTTGATTGGGCAAGTCCGTACTTCGCTTCCGTTTTGCGCCATGTGGCTCGGGCGAGGTCTCACAACTCTGAAAATCTTCTCCTTATCCGCGAGCATCTGCCCCTTCCCGAGGAAACCCCAATGGTAAGAAACGGGAAACCCCATGTTGCAGAATGGGTTCTGCAGGCATCCTTTCGAAAGCCCGTGGGCGAAGGGGAGCGATGCTCCTGAAATGCAGGACTTCCATGCCATGATGAACTGGACCTACGTCAGGATACTCCACGACCCCGGGCCGTCGGGCGAAGTTACGGACAGCATCCTCTGCAAAGCGGTTCTTCCTTCGTTACGGGAATTACATGCCGAAGGCCTGTATACCCTTCACTTCTTCCTCCGGTATTCGGACGAAACCGGACCGCATCTGCGCCTACGACTGAATGCGAAGGATCTGGAGAGCCGAATCCAACATAGCCTTGGCCTCCGCCTTGAAGATTTGGCCCCGGGCTGCCGGATAGTTCCCGCCTGCTATGAGCCGGAGCTTGCGAAATACGGAGGGACAGAGGGATTGGCCCTTGCCGAAACTCAGTTCCATGCATCCAGTGAGTTTGCACTTGCCTGTCTGGCTGGTACGGAGCGTAACTACGATGCCCGCTTGCTCATTGGAGCGCGTGAAATGTGTTGGATACTGGAGGCAGCGATGCCGAAAGCCGAGGATCGAGCAATCGCGCTTGCGTACTATGTCGATCATTGGAAGCGCTTCCTCAATGATCCACGAGTGAGTTCCACCCCAACGCTAAATTGCGATAGCGACATGCGGGCGTTCTGGATCGAGATGGTCGCAAAAGACGGTCTCGCGACATCCCTCGGACTGCGGACCGCTCTCATCGGGTGGCGCAATGCAACGGCTACAGTCCTAGGACGGCTGATTGAGCTCGAGCAGACCAATCGACTGAGCGTCGCAGCATCCCATATCGCGTTGAACTTCATCCACACGTTCAACAATCGGCTGGGGTTGTCAGTTGCACACGAGCTGCTGATGGCAGAACTACTGCTGGAAATGGGCGCGGAATGAGCACGCATCCGGCCATACCCGGACCGTGCGTCTGGCTCCTTTCTTCGCCAGCGGCCTGGCACACCTGGAAAAGTCTAGCCGAGAAAATTGAAGCTGAAGAGCTCTTTGCGATGCCGCGTTGTGGTCACCCATTCTCGCCCTGGATCTCGCTTACCGAAGGCCGTGCTCAAGGTTTCCGGTTGGCTGATCGACTGGAAAACGGGCAGCATGGAGTGCTGACGCAGGATGACCCGCTTCTGCCGGACCCGCGGGGTGCCTTCGAGGCTGTATTTCAATGGCTGGGCGAACAGGCATCAGAGAAAAGCCTGATTCTCCACATTCTAAAACCCGAACGCTGGCAAATCGATAGCATTGACATTTTTCTCTATCTAACCCGGCGCCTCGAGACGGAACATATCGCGATACTCATCGATGCGACGGCATTGGTGAACGCACCTTTGTGGCGGCGCGTGTTAGCGACCTTGAAAGACGAGATTGGATTCTCTGTGATGAGCCCGCAATCTCGCGCACCCGACCTCCCGGACCCTATTGATGAGGTCCAGATCGACGGTTCTTTAACGCAATTTGCCTCATGCGGCGCCCATCATGCTGTCCGCGCGCTTCTAGAACGAGAAGATCCGGTGCGAGAGACCTGGAAGCTCGCAAAGTTCCGAGCACTCTTGTCTCTATCCGCAGGGGATGATGCCGCCGTAGAACTCGCTACAACCCGAATGAGTTCACTTGCACCAAATTCCCGGGCGAGAGCTCTGTCTTTACGCATTCGAATGCTCTCGATGCATCGACTCGGGAATGTGGAGGGAATGGTGGCAATCCTAGAGGCCGCCCGACACTGTCACGTCGATCCGAACATTCCACGAGGATGGGTCTGTTTGGACGAGGCGCTCGCTCATTCTTTGATTTCTGCTCCGCAAAGCCACATCCGATGGCTTGATTTGCTTTTGAGTCTTCCGGATGCAGAAGTTTCCTTGTCTTGTCGTGCTACGGCGTTCATTTGGCGCGCCGCGGCCGCTTACAGCCGCGGCGAAGGTACCTTTGCGGCGGACGCGCTTACGGCGGCGCTGCCAATTCTTGATCAACTGGGCGAGGTCACTCGCGCCACGCACGTACGCCTCCGGCTCGGGCTATTGTTGTCGGCGCTCAACCGGTTCGCGGAGGGAGCTCGGATGCTCCGTATCGCGGCGGCGAGTGCGATAGCTCTGGGTGACATGGAATCCGCAACGATAGCAGCAACAGAGGCTGCTTGTGCGGCCGCAGCAAATGGCGAGCCAGCGCTGATGGCTCAGGTTGCGGCTTTCTGTAGATGGAAAGCAGATCATTTGGGAGCAGCGATCCGTGCCGCCAAATTGCACCACCAAGTGGCAGCATACGCTGCACTTGCATCCGGGCATCTAGTTGATGTTCTGGATAATGCCTTCAATCTGGAAAATGATGCATGTGATCAGCCGCGTCTATGCTTCGAAGCTGCCTTTCTACGTTTGCTTGTTGCATGTCGGCAACGTTTCCCAATACAACCGTATGTCCACGCCGCCATCTCGCTTTCCAAAATGTTGGGAGGCGAAGAGCAACCGCTTGCCCTAATTCGCCTCGGCCAGATTCAGTATTATCCAGATATTCATTAGCTGCTAGAGTCAGTTGGCGAGTACTCCTGTTTTCCCCTTCTATTTCAACTTCCGGACGCAGATTAGAGGGCAGGATGCGGCTTGAAAGAAATTCGAACATTGAGGCCTTGCCGCGCCATTCCTCGTGAATTACCGCCCAACCGTCAGTGTCGTTAGCAAGTGAAAAATGCCCACTACCCGACCGGCAGGTCAAAGTTTCTTCGGGATTACTCCCAGAACGTGTTCGCTTCACCTGGCCGAAAAACCGGCTATTCGGAAAACTGATCGCTCACAATTGACTCGTTCCGAGTTTCTCAAAAAGTGCTTCATTACAGAGGCCGATTACTACCCGAAAGCCGGCTATGTAAAACTTGATCAATCTCGCACGCGCTTCGGCATCACACTTGATCGAATCATCTTTCCTGCAAAGCTAGTGGAAAAGGGATGCAGTTTGGCGCCACCGCCCTTCCATTCCCTCACGGGTAGGTGCTGACGCTAATCAGTGATTACCTCCAAACTCTCCTTTGTGAATTGCGATTTTGCCAAAACTTGATTTATGAGGTGCAGCTGGCGGGTGATTTTGCGCCGCATGAAGGCCAAATTCAGTCGCGAACCATCAACATTTTCAATTGGATTCATGATGCATGGTATATCTTGCGCATCTGTTCGCCACAAGCACATCGCCGAGACCGGGATGCTGTTCTCGTCATAATTTATTTGCAGTTCTGGTTCACGCGGCGGCATGCGGAGATTCCAGTCCCTACGCCTGGTGCCAATTAGACCGGTGCCCCGGACGCCAAATCTGAGAGAGCCTGATGCACAACTCTGACCTCACCAGCAAGGATTCGCAATCCGTTCTTATCAAATCGCTGAAGGCGTCAGGACTTAGTCTGAAAACCTCTGCCTCCCAACATGCTTTAGCCGTCATTGAGTAAGGCTGATTCTCAACGATCGCAGGAATGCCAAGCAGCGAACGCTGACCCGCTCGAATGCGAACCTCCTTGTCTCCCGCCTTCATAGTCAAAATGGCCTCGCCCGACTTCACAAAATACAAGCAGTCACCCTGTTCGCCTTGACGGAACAGGATTCCATCTCGACCGAAGACTTCCACAGACCGGCTGATGATTTTTTCTGCCAATTCGCGGTCGAGGATGGTTTCCAACGAAGGAATCGACATGCTTATTTCCTTCACTCGGTTCGGCTGACAGGCTTCACCGGCAAGATTCCCGTCTGAGGCTGTTCGGATTGCTTCTCGAGAGGCCTGATCGCGGAAAGTGTGCACCGTCTGGGTCAATTGGTCAAATTGCTTTGGCTTGTCCTCGCCACAGCGACGTCGAGCGACCCCCCCAAGCGCATTTTGAATCCTGTTGCCATTTCGGTGCCTCAGATCATTGAGGTGCAGGAGGCGGACCCATGGAGCAGAAACACAAAGGCAAAATTGCCCTGATTACGGGTGCAAACAAGGGAATTGGGTTTGAGGTGGCACGGCAGCTTGGTAAGGAAGGCATTACCGTACTTGTGGGCGCTCGCGATCAGCAACTCGGAGAAAGCGCTGTAGCACGGTTGAAAGCAGAGGGAGCCGACGTGCATTTCATTGAGTTGGATGTCACCAAATCGGAAGCCATCTCCAAGGCCGCCGAACAAATCCGTGCGCTGCACGGTCGGCTCGACATCCTCGTCAATAACGCAGGTGTGGTCGCCAAGGGTGACGGCCCCCCGAGTGTCGCCGATCCTGAAGCAGTTCGCCGTGTCCTCGACGTTAATTTCTTCGGCGTTCTGGCAGTTACGCAGGCGATGTTGCCGCTGGTGCGGAACGCCGCGTCGGGCCGGATTGTGATGGTTTCGAGTGGCCTAGGTTCGCTCACTTGGAACGCCGATCCGAATTGGTCATTCGCTGCGTTCAAACCGCTGGGCTACAACGGTTCCAAGGCTATTCTCAATATGATGACCGTGCAACTTGCCTGGGAACTGCGGGACACTCCGATCAAGGTCAACACGGTCAATCCGGGGTATACCGCTACTGATTTGAACGGCAACGGTGGCACCCAGACCGTCGAGGAAGGAGCAGCTGAGACAGTCCGCCAGTCTCTCGCCCCGGATGATGCTCCAACCGGTGGCTTCTTCGAGACGGGGGGCGTTGTTCCCTGGTAACTTCAGCCTTGTACGGTCAGCGGTCGATGACTCGCCCAATCGGGTGAGTCATCATTGGCCCTGGAGACCCCTCGGGTGCACTGACCTCTTCACCAAGGAGCCATATCGAGCGCCATGTGCAGCCCCGTGCGGGAAACCACTATCGTCAGTCGATTTCTGTGAGCATGTCCAGTGGGTTGGTTACCTAGTTCTCTTCATCTTCTTTTGCGATACATACGGTGGGCAGCACTAACGTCCTTCCGTATCGTCTTATTGTCGCAATGTGAGAGCCGAACGTGAGCAGCAAAAAACGACGCCATTTCTTCAAGCTGCTTGGGATTCGGGCGAAACTCTGCCACGCACAGGGAACATCTGTAGTAGCCCGAAAATCTCCCATTTCGGTCTGTGGCTGCGACGAGGTGCGCGACTGTTCCCATGCCCAAGTCTACGCTCTCTTCAATCTGGCTGACGGGATGTGCACTCTCTGATGCGGTTTGATTCTCTCCCACAGGCGGTTTCTTCTTCAGATAGCGTTGACGATGGAACTCCAACAATCTTCGTCCCCCCGCATTCTTGCAGGGTCTGCCCGATTCCGCCCTACAAAAGGGGCACGGGTGCTCGATTGGTGGATTGTTCACGCCTCAACGTAAGCTCTGCAGTGGATCCCGTCTATCCACCGTGCGAAGCCATGGCACACCACTTGCGTGTTAGGCGAAGCGTGACATCAATTGTGTTCGTATCTGCCAGTCGTTTGCTGCGAAGTGCAAGTCTAAATACACCATATGAGTTCGAGTAGAGTGTCTATCTCTCAGTTTCCCATGGTCGCTTTAGGCAGCACGTCTTGGGACTAGTCCTCTGCCCGACATGTAGGCCCATTCTCTCTACTCGGTTTGCAAAGGAGGCCGGAAGTTGCGCAGTAAGCGGACTGGGCTGGCGGCCTCCCGTCCAAGCTCCGCGATATACCGCTCAAGGGCAGACTTGAGTTCCATTGCAAGAGGAGCATCTTCCTCGCGATGAGGGTGCAGCTCCATCAATCGCAGGGTCAGCCTTGTGTATTCGAGCAACTCAAGTGTAGAACGGTGGCTCATGTTCGGATGATCACCTTCGCTCAAAACGGTTTGTTGATCGTACACAACCCGTCACACTTTCGTTTTGACGAACAAAGGCTGTCCAGCGAGACGCTATTCCGTCCGTAATCGCATATGCATTACGATCCGCCGACAAGACAGTTACCCCAGATGCTTCCCGGAGAGGGTACAAATTGGCAAACAGGAACAGACAAAGCTGTCGGCTTCTTCGCGGACACCCATGGCATCCCGTTGCGGAAGCGATGATTTTTTTGCCGTGGCGAAAAATAACGGAAAAACAACTGTGCGCGATCCGCTCTCTCCGCGTACACTCTCGTCACCCCGGAAAAAGCGAAAAACTTGGAGGTTCGATCAATGAAGCACGCGATACGTCTGACTGGAGCATTGCTCCTTGCTTTTGTCGTTTCCACCGTCACCGCTCGCGCCCAGGTTCCCTATAGCCAGGGCACCGTCACGCGCGTGGTGCTCCTCAGCATCATTCCCGGCCACTCCGATGCGTTCTACGCCGACTTGAAGAAGAACGTCGTTCCACTGTGGGAAGCGGAAAAAACTGCGGGTCTGATCCTCGACTACAGCCTCTTTCTCAATCAGACATCGTCGGCCCCCCCCAATGACTGGGATATTGGCTACACTCTCACCTACAAAAACATGGCCGCCCTCGATGGCCTTCCCGACAAAGTGTACGAGCTTCGCATGAAGCAATACGGTAGCAAAGAGGGCGAACAGAAAATCATCGAAAAACGCGTCGAAACCGCCAAGGTGGTCACCAGTAGCTTGCTGCGCGGCATCACTTTGCGATAGCTTCCTCCTTCGTTTTTTGCCCGGCGGCGCACTCTCAAAGCGCCGCCAACTCTCACTGCGGCTGGATTCTGCTCGAGCTTCTGCAGAGTGCTACGCAGGGTAGTGGAGGGCGAAAGTGAGTTCCTCTTCTAGTTTTGAGATCCGATCAGCATCGCACCCGGCGAGCAGTCCAAAGCAAGTCATAAGCCCGTGCGATTTTCATCTTCACTGTGCCTTGGTGAGCAGCCGTTTTTTGCACACCCCGCACGTCCCCCCCTCTTTCGCACAATGCTTGCAATATTTGCAGTTCTTACAGGCATTGCACGGATCATTGCCATAACAGGTGGCGAACGAGGCGTCGGCCGCAATGGCGATGAGAAGAGGCATAGTGAGGACCATGAGCAACATGCGCCTGCGCATCGAATGACCTCCGGGTCGGGGAATTGGAAGAAGTGTACGCCGGAATTTGCCAAGGGGCGAGTAAAAATCTGAATCAGCCGAAGAGCGACTGGGCGCGAGTAGAATCGTGGAAGAGGTGGATGTATGGGCTATCAGAAAATCAACATCGAGATGGCGGTCTTTTCCGAGGATGCCGAAGCGGTGGTCGCAAAGCTGAATTTAGCGATCGACCGGTTGGAAGAGACGCACACGATTTTTGGCGGCGAGATCGATACCGTTCCGGTGGCCCATAGCGGAACGAGGAGGAAATCGGCGCTCGGGCACACGCTTGACGCTGGAAATGCCGTGACGTCCGCGCTCAAATTGGCAGCTCAAAACGTCGCCCATGCTTACAAGAAAGTCATCTGAAGTTTTCCACGTTGACAGCGACGGCGGGGAACTCGCAAAAAGGAAATTAAGAAGAAAAGGAGTAAAACTATTGCCATGTCAGAGACGATGGGTTCTGCGGTCAAGAATGTCGTTCTCGCCGCCAAGCGGATGGGATTGCTTGTAACCGACGTGCAAGCACGAGAAGCCATCGCGCGTGAGAATGATGAGTTTGTTATTGATACTTTTAATCCGATGACGCCGATATCGGATCTTTCGAGCGAAACAATAGATCGCTACGCCGAGTCCTTGCTTGACCATGTCATCTTCTAATCCTTCGGGCGCAATGAGAGTAATTGCTGCTGAAATGCCGCGTGTATGAGATCAGCGCTGATGCCGAGCGAGTTTCTCTTTCCCGGGCACTGTCCATGCCGCTACTGAAATACCTTCCTTCGCCGCTTCGACGGCTGCCTTAATTATTTCTTTGCCGCGCCCCGAGTTTGCGCCCGAGGCCGATCTTGTCAGTCGAAAGGAAGACTACAAGTGATTCCCAATTCACAAAATCCAATGCAGGCGCATCGCAGGCGCGCCTTAAGAAAATGAAACACCGAAAGTCCTTGACACGCCAATTTTGCCGGTTTAGACTCCCGCTCAATCAAAGGCCAAGGACCCTCCGAGAGTTCGTGGGAATCCGGCCGAGCTTCGGAAGTCTAATCCACGGCCATCGCAACGTGGGGATTTGCTTATGTCAGCTTCCAAGCCAATCCAGGGTGCCCCGCCTACACCAATTCCGAGTCAGGCGCTGCCCGAAAAACCTCTAACTGGGACGAGTGTCGGTTCCGCCGGAGTTACCGGTCAATCCAATGAGTCCTATGGTGTGATGGGACAGTGTATGGGTCCGCCCGGATCGACGTCGTCACCCGCTTATGCGGCGACATCGGATGGCGTTTATGGGATCGGTAAGAACGGCGTACACGGTCTGTCCTACACTGGCCAGACGAATGCTTCGGGCCTGGGGAACAGCGGCGTTCTTGGTGAGAACCTGAACACGGGGTCAGATGGCGGCAACGGTGTCAGCGGCTCGAGTTCCGAAGGTCACGGTGTATATGGACAAACATCGGGAAACGGTGTTTCAGATTCGAGCACACTTTCCAATTACTGCGGTGTTTGCGGAGTCCATTTGAGCAGTGGCCCCGGTGTCCTCGGTTCTGCAAAATCCGGTTTCGGTGTTGTGGCCGTCAGCGCCGGCAATTATGGGTTATTCGCCGAAGGCACTAAAGGAGCTGCCTCTTTCCTCGGCGATATTGCTATTAACGGAAACATCGCATCGGTAAAGACCGTGAACGTCTCACAGGACGTAATCTTAACCGGGGCCGATTGTGCCGAACATTTTGACGTGGCGGAATCGCAAAACCTCGAGCCAGGAACTGTGGTTGTGATCGATCGCGATGGTGCTCTACGAGAAAGTCGCCTTGCCTACGACAAGAAGGTAGCGGGCGTCGTGTCCGGAGCCGGTGACTATAGACCCGCGGTTGTTCTTGACAGACGTCCATCCGAGAGTGTGCGTGCCCTCGTCGCGATGGTCGGAAAAGTCTACTGCAAGGTGGACGCTGACTATGGTCCCGTCGATGTCGGCGATCTCTTAACTGCCTCGCCAACTCCTGGTCACGCGATGAAAGCGAATGACCCGACGAGATCGTTCGGGAGCGTGATAGGAAAGGCACTCCGCCCGATCACGCACGGTCGTGGGCTTATTCCGATTCTCGTCGCATTGCAATGAGCTGGGCATTCCTTTGCGGTCGGAGTCGTCAAGACATTCGAGCGTTCCGCGTCGAGGTACATCTAATCAAGTTGGACAGAGATTTGTGCTGACACTGAATCAAGCCCTTGCGATTAAAACGGCACAGTTGAAACCGCCGTGGCGCGCGAGTCAACTGGCCGCTTCGGGAAGCGCGGGGCCAATTTCTTTGCGCTCTCTGATCAATATGGTTGGAAATAGAAGAGTACTCATATTTGTTCAGGTCCGTGACTTATCGATTCTGGCGCATTACACAACCGCTAGCGAACTCAGTAACGCTTGGCCCAGTTTGATCCCAAACACCTCTGATTTCCAGGCCAGCCTGAAGGTGATATCGGAAATTCTGCCCGCAGGAAGTTCGATTGTCTACATCTCGACCGACGGTCAAACCGTTGGAATCAGCGGTACGTTCAATGCCCTTTCAGGCGTCGTTGGTGTTGGGTTAACACAGCAACAAATAGACCAGCGGACTAAGGGCCTGGAAGATATAGCGGAAGCGCTAGGCGCAGAGGCTGCTGCGGAGGGATTTTTGGCAGCAGCCATGATCGCTGGTGCTAGCGGAGTACCGGAGCTAATGGTTCTTATAGTCGCAGGCGTGGCGTTTATCGGGGCCGGTTTACTGCTCGGCGTAGGTATAGGCGCGCTGGCCGCGTTTTGTGGGGGCGTGACAACAACTGCAACCGTCTCGGGCGCACAGAATGGATCTCAGGATGCTCCAGTCGTTGGTTCTATTCCATCCCTGGGTCCCCCAGAATCGGCTACCGAAGCAATAAATGAGCTTCTGCTTCAGCTAGCATATTCGCAGATGACTGATATCCCGGACCCCGGCGAGTTGCCGGGAGCGGGTGACCTCATACCTGGTGCGCCAGCTGAGCTAGAAGAGGGGCCAGGTGATGGGGAGCCAGGGAATGGGGAACCCCCGGATGCTTCCGCGTAGTGTGAGTTAGCGTCTTCCAGAGCTTGAGTCTTTAATGGAATGCCAATTGCAACCTGAGGGACTGGATACTGAATTATCTGGCCGCACAGAAGCGGCGTAGAACATACTTTCGACCTTGGAGAGGATGGAGGAGCATGACTCAGACCTTTACATTGCAGTTCCTACATCGACTAAATGAAGACCGCGCAATTGATTCCATCTGCCGTGAATGTTCAGTCACCGTCGCAACTGCATTATCGAACCCTGAACTCGACCGCGAGGAGCGAAAGCACAATTGCGCCCTTGGCTGCTTGAAAGGTATAAGAAACGCCATGCACAGTGAAAAGTTTTTGCAGTGCTGAAGTACCCCAACCTCACAATCGCCGCTCCAACCCTCTTGCGCCTTTCGAGCGGCGCGTCCACGAGCCGCTGTACGGGTCTTAAAGGGCGATGATGAGGCATCCTGGACAAGAAAATGTTAGCTTGTGCTATGCCTCAGATGAGAGTCGTTCCCACAATCAAGACATTTGAGGGCGGCTTCGAGATGGAAGTTAAGGGGGCGGTTGATTCGTTTTATAAATGGCGGAAAAGATACAGAGAAATAGGCGACGCCTATGCGGGGGCCATCCAACTAGGTTTGGCCACCTTGGAAGGCGATCCAGCTGGAAGATTTTCGTTCGTCAAGAGGAGCCTCAAACACGAGGCTTCGATAGAGACAGACCTCCTTGACCGGTATCGATTCCGAAAGATTCTGAACTGTCGCATGGACTTGAATGACACTGTGTCTTTGGTTTTGTGACGAATGAGATTCGAGGCTGCTGCCGGGCTAGTGCTGCCATTACCGCCTTGAACTTGGATGGTGACGATCTTGAAGAGTACAGCAATGTACTCCCGCAGCTCCAGAACCAAGTGGAAACCGGCGAAATTTTCTTACTTACGGTTGGCGGTTAACCGATCGGAACCCCGGAATTTGCCTGCCAGGCGCTCGATTGGAGGCTCGTAGAGTTGACGTCAACTATTCGCATTTCCTGATTCCCATTCGTTTTGTGCTAGCATCCGTGGCACCTCTGAAAGGAGAATCCAAATGCGTGGCCCCCAATGGTTGGTTTCATTTGTGCTGGCCTGTGCTTCTAGTCCGATCGCGGCTCGCGCTCAGTCACTGGCCGCGCTGCCGATTCCTGGCCCTGAAGTGAAGAAGCTGGCAGTGATGGTCGGCAGGTTCACAGTCGAAGACGAAGTGAAAGCCGGGGCAATGGGGCCGAACGCGCCAGCGATGAGATTCAGTGGCACTGACGATTGCAGATGGACGGCAGGCGGCTTCGCCTTGATCTGCGAGGCGGCACTCTATAGACCCGGAAGGAAATACTCTGAGACTTCCTTCTTGTACTACGATCCGACTTCCAAGACATACCGATACCACGCAGTTGACAGTTCAGGGGGAATAGAAAACAAGACTGGCACGGTGAACGGCGACGAATGGACTTGGCTTGGGGAGAGCATTTTTGGGGGGAAGCTGTATCACACCCGGTACATCATGAAGTTTGTTTCAGCGGACTCGTACGAATACACCGACGAGTCGGGCGAAAGCGAGAGTTCCATGAAGGTGTTCGTGAGCGGAAAAGAGACTCGCGTCGCTGCCACCAAGCCCGCGACGTCGAAACCTTCGCAATGACGGCCTTTCGATCGTGACCCGCTTGAGCGGGTAATGCGGAAGCTTCCGGCTGTTGAGTGAAAATCGGCAAAATCTTAGGAAATCTGCCGTACGGGCAAAACCAAACTGAACTTCAACCCAAACTTCCGGGGTCCTGGTTGGATTACCGTCTACTCGGACATAACCCGATTCTTGGGGTTACTTCCTGTTTGGCCACAATCTTCCCAGAACCGCGATCCGGGCTTTCGGCTAGTTTTTTTGACAGTTTTTGCCCTAGCATACCTTGTCCTAAAATGCCTCTCCTGGTACGGACAGCCACCTCAAAGCAGGAGAATGCCTAATGCGAAATACACTCGACACCTCTGCCCAAGACAGCGGTTATGCCTTCGAGCGCAGCTTCCCCTCCGGTGACACAGCCTCGAAAGCATACGATGACGCCGACTTCAACACGGCTATCACCGCGTACAAGTTCTTCTACCCCACAGTCTCCATCGCCGCCACGTGGAAGGGCAACGCAGCTGCTGGCCTTACTACAAATAACCAGTTCATCATCATGGAGGGAAGCCCGAAACAACTTGTCTTCACGCCCAACTCCGACACACCATACGAAGGCGCGAACATCGACCTCAGCAACGGCCCGCGCAGCTGACGTGGTTCGAGATTGGAGAGAAGCACATCGACTTCACCCCCGTTCGGTGGGAGAAGAACCTCGACTACTGGAAGGAGCTCGCCGAGGTCATCAACAACGAGCCTCCTTTCGAGGCGTACCGCATGGAGTACGGCCTGCTTGCCTCGTTGGGAATCGCCAAGGGCCGGGCCTTCAATCCTGACACACGCATGCAGGGCATCCTCGTAAAAGCCGCCCAGACTGCTAACGACCAAATGCGCGTCCAATCCTTCGCCGACCGACGCCCGACCGTCTTGCGTGGCCCGATCGGAAGTGGGAATGGGCTACGCTTCGTCCTGAAAACGGCACATTCGACACCCCCGCTTACAAAGACCTTGAGGCTCGCACGAAGTGGTTCTATCAGGCGCAGATCGAATCGCCCGCGATGTTCCGCCGCACTGCCGCCGCAGGTTCCCTCTACTGGCTCGGCACCCGCGACGCCACGGGCGCGTTCCTCGACGGTGGCAAGACCTATAAGCTCACCATTCCCCAACCTGTCCCGGCGAAACTCTTCTGGTCCATCACCATTTACGATCCCGATACTCGCAGTGAGATCGTCACCGATCAGGGCAAAGCCGCGCTGCGCTCTCTCTTCGAGTTGAAAGATACGTCGAAGACGCAGCCCACCGAGCTTTACTTCGGGCCAAGGGCTCCTACGGGACACGAGAATCAGTGGATCAAAACCAATTCCGGCAAAGGATGGTTCACCTACTTCCGCATCTACGGTCCCGAATCACCTGCCTTCGACGGCTCGTGGAAACCCGGAGACTTCGAAGGCCAATAGGGGAGAGGAGTGAGCCAGAGCACTCCTACTTCCGAATCTTCCACGACACGCTCGGAGCCTATTACAAACCGCCAGCCTTCACTGAAAACGAGTCTCTCAAAGCCGTCTAACTGCGCTCTCGATGAGAGACTCGTTCCAGATGCCGAACTCTTGCTTCCTCTTTTAGTCCCGCACCCGTCGATTCGCAACGGGTGGTGGTGCAGTTTGGTTTTGCACAGGCTGGCAATGGTCTATAGCGAGGCGTAGACTTTCGTCATCATGCCACAGAGAACAGAACTCGAAATCTACTACGATGAGAATTCGTTTCCGGTGGGAGCGAAGTGCGGAATCTGTGGCGAGGAAATGCCAAAGAATGAAACGGATCTTCTTGCCCCCGCCGCCGACGCGGTTCTTTGGTTCTCGGAGCAATTCCTAATTCACAAGAGACAGAAACATCCGCACTGAGGCGTGAACCAAGTTGCCGCGCGGATCGTCAGGGAAGCAACCAGCAAAGATTAGAGCTCATCAGGGAACGCTTGCCTTCTGCGCACAAAGAACCAGTTTCGCCTGAAGAAAGGCGTCGATTCCTGCGCGGATCACCATCCCGGACAAGTTCAGGCGCGAAACCATTTGCAGTAGAGTGAGGTCAGGGTTGCCCGTCAGGCTATCTCTGATTCTGTCGTTGAGGTCAGGGGTCTAATGGCACTATTCAGTCAGCGAAGGCTCTCGCGCTTCGTTGCCAGCCGTATTCAGACGAAGGAACGCTACCTGCGTTGCGAGTAGCAGAATTCGATCGGCGGTCAATGCTTGAATCGGAATCGAACCTCGCGCTTGATGGCCCTGAAGCTTGAGGAAGGATGGACATCTGGCGCCGAACTTTGAATCGGCCGAACGTGATAGACACTCTTCGTGTATCCTAAAGGTGGGAAAAGTGTATCTAGTCGGATCATTCTAGCCGACCACTCGCCACCCAGTGCGTGACGAGTGGTCGCACGGTTCCCATAGGGCCACAACCTATGGGCTCGTCACTGCTTGGCCCGACCGGCCTGACCGCACCCGCAGTGATCAACACTCTCCCTCCAACTGCCAACTCTTTCGAATCTGCCTCTCAAATAGGTAGAGGTACATCTTCGTCAATGTCGCCGCCTCGGTGTGAATTGAGTGTCTCAATTTACATCGCGGTGGAGCGTTCGAAGGGAAGTTTTTTCGCAGCTCTTTCCTTGTCCTGGGTTCGGTCGCGCAAGGTCTGTCTTGACTGAGCGACTGATCCCCTAACAATCCAACTCTTCAAGGAGATCACATGAAAGCGAACGGAGATCCTCGTCTTTCGATCTTGCACGTGCCGATAGATCAGTTGAAACCGCATGCGCGAAACGCGCGCACACACACCAAACATCAAATCCGACAGATTGCGAGAAGTATCCAAGAGTTCGGCTTTAACAATCCTGTTCTGATCGATGCGAACTACGGAATCATCGCAGGCCATGGACGAGTTGAAGCGGCCAGGCTGCTCGGAATGGATCAGGTTCCGACAATTTGTCTTGAGCACCTAACGCAAGATCAGATCCGGGCGTATGTTTTAGCGGATAACAGACTCGTTGAAAATGGAGGGTGGGACAGGTCAATCCTTGCAATTGAGCTGCAGTATCTCTTGACGCTCGATTGCGCCGACTTCGACGCCACAATCACCGGCTTCGAGATTCCAGAGATCGATGTGATTCTGGAAGAGGCGAATCAGGCCTCAGCGATGGAAGATGCGGTTCCCGAGCTCAACCCGGATGAACCTTCGGTCACCAAGCTCGGGGATAAGTGGGTACTGGGCAAGCACCGCATCATCTGCGGCAATGCACTGCACGAGCAGACCTATCGGGTTCTGATGGGGAAGAATCGCGCGGCGGTTGTCTTTAACGATTTACCTTTCAACGTAAAGATTGATGGGCACGCAACCGGCAATGGTGCTATTCGCCATCGGGAGTTCGCGATGGCCTCGGGAGAGATGAGCGAGGCAGAATTCTTTTCGTTCCTCACAAACGCCGTTGACCTTGCGGCGCGCTTCAGTACCGTCGATGCCATTGCTTACATTTGCATGGACTGGAGGCACATCGCTGATCTCATTCGGGCTGCGATGCAGTCTTATGACGAGTTCGCAAATCTCTGCGTCTGGGTCAAGGACAACGGCGGTATGGGGAGCTTTTATCGTTCACAACACGAATTGGTAGTGGTACTCCGCAAGGGCAAAGGGCGCAACAACGTTCTGCTTGGAAAGTTTGGGCGGAACCGCACAAACGTCTGGCAATACCCGGGGATCCACTCGCTCTCCAAACAGAGTGACGAAGGAAACCTCTTGACTTTCCACCCAACGACGAAACCGATCAGGATGGTTGCCGACGCCATTCTTGATAGTTCGGCACGCGGTGAAATTGTTCTCGACGCATTTCTAGGATCCGGAACAAGTTTGATGGCTTGCGAGCGGGTTGGGCGCATCTGCTGCGCCATCGAAATCGATCCCCGATACGTCGACGTTGCGATCCGGCGTTGGCAAAAGTACACCGGAGAATCCGCTATTCATGCCAATTCTGGAAAGCAATTCGACGAAATCAGTTCCTCACCGGAGGAAGTCGATGCCTAAACGTGACTACGAAATTGGCTATCGCAAGCCGCCTAAGAATCAGTTCCCAAAAGGTCGGTCCGGAAATCCGAGCGGCCGCCCCCGAGGATCGAAGAACCTCGCGACCATTGTCTTGCGCGAGAGTCGGCAGCGGGTCCGAGTTCAGGGACCAAATGGAGCACGAACTGTGACAAAGCTCGAAGCCACCGTCATGCAACTGCAGAACAAGGCAGCCCAGGGTCACCTTGCGTCCCAGAGGGAGATGCTTTCTCTAGTTCGAATGGCCGAAGAGGTTTCATCGGGAATGTCAGCCCGAGACGTTGTGGCTGAAACGGATCAGCAGATGCTGCAAAGCATTTTGCGGCGAATGAAAGAAATTGGCAATCCGGAGTCTTCGGACTCCGATCCGGAGGATTCAGAATGAGAGAATATGTTGCTTTATCGCCGGCCGAATATCGATACATCCTGCGCAATGACTTTGCAAGCTTCATCGAGCGAACATTCGTGGAGCTCAATCCACAGACCAATTTCATGATGGCCCCGTACATTGAGCTGTTGGCATGGGTTCTTGACGAGTGTCGCAAGGGTCTGAACAAGCGGTTGGTCGTGAATCTGCCCCCGCGTACCTTGAAATCTCACGCGGCGAGCGTTGCATTTCCCGCTTGGCTGCTCGGTCATGATCCTGCGACTCATATCGTCTGCGCCAGTTACGGTCAGGACCTCGCCGACAAGCATGCCCGCGACTCCCGGACTCTTATGAGCAGCTCCTTCTACCGAGGCCTCTTTCCAAGAACGGTCTTGTCTTCGGACAAGCTATCGGTCAACGATTTCATGACCACGGCGCTGGGCTCCCGCATGTCTACCTCTATCGGCGGAGTGCTGACGGGACGCGGAGGCGATATGTTGATCCTCGATGACATTCTGAAGCCAGATGACGCGCTCTCCGAGCCGCGCCGGAGAGCTGCCAATGAGTGGTACTTCAATACACTTCTGAGCCGGCTCAATAGCAAGCGCGACGGCGTCATTATCCTGGTCATGCAACGGCTGCATCAAGAAGACCTGGTCGGGGAAGTCTTGGAACGGGAGCCTTGGAAGGTCCTGGCACTTCCGGCCATTGCCCAGGAGGACGAATCCTATCCATATACAAGGTTGTTCAATCGGTGCGTCTTTGAGCGAGCGGCAGGGGAGGCCCTCCATCCGGAACGAGATTCTCTCGAAACTCTCCAGAAGATCCGTCAAACCATTGGCGAATACAACTTCCAGAGTCAGTATCAGCAAAGTCCGATGCCGCGTGACGGAAATATGATCAAGACGGAATGGCTGCGTTTCTTTGAGCCGGAACAATTGCCTTCAGACATCAGCTACACTTTGCAAAGTTGGGACACTGCAAGCAAGAGTGATGAATTGAACGACTTCAGTGTGTGCACAACATGGAAGGTCAGCGATCAGAAGTTCTACCTCATCGACGTTTTTCGGAAGCGACTGAACTTTCCGCAGCTGAAACGCGCAGCCATCGATCTTCACCGGAAATTCGAACCGGACAAACTGCTGATCGAAGACAAGTCCTCCGGAACGGCTTTGATTCAGGAGTTGCAATCTGAATACATTTACGGGATCGAGGCCTATAAGCCCCGACAGGGAACAGACAAACTTATGCGACTCGACGCGCAGTTGGTCAAATTCGAGAATGGGAGTGTCTTATTGCCCCGCCGAGCGCCCTGGCTGGACGAGTACGTCCGAGAGATTACGGGATTTCCGGGTGGCAAGCACGACGACCAGGTGGATTCAACTTCTCAGGCGCTTCAATTTCTCGGAACTTTCGCAGGTGTGTTTAGGGAATTCAGAGGATTCGGGCCTCCGTTTGTTCGTGAAACTTGGTGACCAAAGCCCCATTTTGCAACAGTCCGCTTGACTCTTCCGCCGCGAAGAGCGCAAATGGACTGTTGTCGAGGCTTTTGAAGCTGGGCAGCCGTGCTCTGCCGGACGCGACTGAACTGTCTAATCAATTCCCTTGAGTAATTCCGACAGCTTGACTTCTAGTGCTTGCGAAAGCGCGTGTAGGGTGCGTAATCCCGCTTCACGCGCTCCGCGCTCAAGGTCGCTGATATGCACCTCATGCACCCCCGACTGCTCGGCTAGGTCGATCTGGCGCCATCCTTTCTTCTTCCGCAATTTGCGGATTCTTTCGCCGACCAGGGTGCAGATATCGCTTGCCACCCTGCCATCTTCCGATTAGTCTTTCCACTAAATTTAGTGCATACGCTCTCTGTGATTAGAAAAGAGGTCCTTTCATGGTGCGTGCCTCATTCTGGGCGCCTGTATTGATCATCGCCTTTGCGGTTCCTTCGCTTTCGTCGTTTGCTCAGGACACAATCTCGGGCGGCCCGGACAGTGTGATCACTGGGCCATACGGAGTTCCACGCCTGGTTATAAACGAGGGCGGAACATGGGAAGAGCCCATCAAGATATTCGAGAACGAGAAAGTGGCGACCTTTGTGCCGGACATTACCTCACTCGGATGGATCCAATGGCACGCCGCGGAGTTCCGCGCTGATGGCATCTACTTCACCTATCTCTACGTCTACTTGAAGGACGCCCGCGCCACCAGTCGGCTAACTCTCTACGTTGATACCAGGATGAACACGGTCAAGGTCGTCTTCTCTTTGTTCAACCCCATAATGACATTTGAGATCCCGAAGGCGCCTCCTGCAATCGCGCAGTCCATCCCAATCATCACTGCTATCGTTCAAGATCAATCGGACCGCTATCATGGGCAGACTATTCAGGAAGCGATGAAGGCCCAAAGAGAGGCCTACGCTCGCATCGCCCAATGCGCAATGAGTCCAGACCGCTGTCCGATATCCGAGCCCGCCGCTTCGAGCGATTCCGACAAGTCAGGCGTCAACAAATCCGGGGTGACGCCGCCAGTGCCGGTCTGGACACCTGAGGCAGATCTTACGCCGGAGGCGCGCCGGGCTGGAATCAAGCGAGGCATGGTTCAGGTCACGACCATCGTGGACGTCGATGGACAACCCAAGGACATTCGCGTTTTCAAATCGTTCGGCTACGGACTCGATGAGTCTGCGGTAGCTGCCGTTCGTCAGTATCGATTCAAGCCTGCAATCGACCGGCGCACGGGGAAACCCGTTGAATTCCTCCTCACCGTACAGGTGAACTTCAAGTTGTATTAGAGGCAGGCGCCTTCGGATCTCCACCTTTTCTTCGGGAGTTCTCCCGGAGCGCGGGCAAGGCGTTGAGAGCCCCTTGACTCCAATGAAACGGCCATGGCGAAACGGGGCGCAACGCGCGAAGAATCTGCTCTCTTTCACGAAGAGTTCGCTTGACTCTTTGCGCCTGAAGAGCGGAAATGGACTACTGCCGGAGAGCGCCCCGGCAGTAGCCTTAGGGGGTAGGGTTGAAAGCCGATCTCGAGCAACAACTCAAGCAATTGCCTGAAATGGGGCGAAAGGCGCTTCAGGAACTTTGGCTGGGGCTTTTTGGCAACCTACCCCACCCCAAACTCCGCCGTGAGATTTTGATTCCCATCCTTGGCTATCGCTTGCAGGAGAAAGCCTTGGGAGGCCTCAAACCGGCGATTGCCAAACGCCTTCGATCTCTTGCCGAAGAATTTGCGGGCGGCAAAGGACCCGTCGCCAGTCCCACTCCACGCGCCAGAACCGGAACTCGCTTTGTCCGCGAGTACCAGGGACGGCTGCACGAAGTCGCTGCCCATGAACATGGCTTCGATTACGGAGGCATCACCTATCGAAGCCTTTCGCACATCGCGCGGGAAATTACCGGGACGCGCTGGTCTGGCCCGGCGTTCTTCGGTCTCAAGAAGCGCAAATCGAAGAAGGCCGCATGAACGGGCCAATCCGATGTGCCATCTATACCCGGAAGTCATCGGAAGAAGGATTGGAACAGTCCTTCAATTCACTCGACGCCCAACGCGAAGCCTGCGAAGCGTTCGTGCTCTCCCAGCGTCATGAGGGCTGGCAGCCGCTCACTGCCAAGTATGACGATGGTGGCTTTTCGGGTGGCAATATGGATCGGCCCGCCTTGAAGAAGCTGATGGTCGATATCGCTGAGGGCAAAGTGAACACGGTTGTCGTGTACAAGGTCGACCGGCTCACCCGATCTTTGGCCGACTTCGCAAAGCTGGTTGAGCAATTTGATTCGAAGGGCGTGACGTTCGTCTCTGTAACCCAACAGTTCAACACTACGACTTCGATGGGCAGGCTCACCCTGAATGTGCTCCTGTCGTTCGCACAGTTCGAACGGGAAGTGACGGGCGAGCGGATCCGGGACAAGATCGCTGCCTCCAAGCGAAAGGGAATGTGGATGGGCGGCAGAGTTCCGCTCGGCTATGACCTGCGCGACAGGAAGCTCTACGTCAATGCTGAAGAGGCGAAGAAGATCCGCGAGATATTTGATCAATACCGCCGTCTTGGCTGTGTTTCCGCGCTGAAAGAGCATCTCGACAAGGGATCGATACGAAGCAAGTTGAGGCCCGGCGATCGGCGCCGAACTGGTGGAGAACGGTTTTCCCGTGGCGCGCTGTACAAGCTGTTGCGGAATCATTTGTACGTTGGCGAGATCGCACATAAGGGAGCTATTCACGCGGGTGAGCACGAGGCCATCATCGACCGTAAGACCTGGGATCAGGTCCAAAAGCTGCTTGAGGAGAATCGCCACGGCGTGAGGTCTCGAGCATGGGCAACTAGACCCAGTCTGCTGACCGGCTTACTGTTCAACGATGCGGGAAACCGGTACATCCCCACCCATGCCCAGAAGAGGGGCAAGCGCTATCACTACTACACGTCCCAAGCAGTTATACGGAAAGCGCAGGAAGGCAATTCAATCGGCCGCATCCCGGCGCTCGAACTCGAACGGGGAGTCATCGAGAGGGTTAGCGAATTCCTCCGTTCTCCGATCGAAGTTCTCCAAGCGGCAAAAGAAGCGGGCATCTCAGATGCAAGTCGCAACAGCCTACTGAAGCGTGCAGCACAAAAGGCCCAGGACTGGCTCGGGTCCACGAATCCAGGCCAGCAGGATTTTCTTAAGACGGTCCTCACTCGCGTTGTCATTCGTTCTGATTCAGTTGAGATTCGCCTGAATGCTGGGTCGCTGTTTCAAAATCTTCTCCGTGAGACGGAAGGGAGGCAGGGAGAGCTAGCAGAAGCAGTTCTCGTACATTTGTCCTGCCCCTTCCGATGCAAATCTCGCAGACAAATGCTTCGCATCGTCGTCGGGAATGATCAGCCAGCGGCTTCGGACGGCACCGTCGCCATCCTCAAGGCCATCGCTCGTGCGCGGCTTTGGTACGACCAGATTGTGTCAGGAGAGGTCACCAGTCTAGCCGAGCTGGCACGGCTCCATGGCGTAACGCCGCGGTACGTCAAGAAGATCTTTCCCTGCGCTTTGCTCCGGCCGGAAATCATTGAAACGATTTTGAATCGGGAGGGCACTCGGCAAACCACACTCAAGGCTCTGGCTGAAAAGGTTCCGCTGGATTGGGCCGGTCAGCTGCGTACGTTCGGATCGAGTGGGCCTGTTTGCAATGGCGGAGCACACTGGAAGACGGAATTCACAGGTTTATCGGAGAATCGAACCCGAGTCACTGACACGCAAGATCAATAACACCCCTCTCAAACCCCCATAAAACCTGATCTTCCGGTGCCCAGTGTGCCGATTGTGTGCCCCATTGCGGGCCGGAGGGCATGGACGGCACAGAAGAGTTTCTAAATCTCAAGAGGGACTGGTGCTAGTCCCTAGCACGTTTTCCATTACGATCCTCGCCTTGTTTTGCTGTTGAAGATTGGTCTTCCTCGCAGAGACTGGGCTTATCGGGACGCGACCCATCTTCTCTGAGCGGATTATGTAACTTTGGAGTGCCTTTATTACCTGCGTGATTTATACACGCCACGCCTCACGGTGGAAGAATCCCGTGCGTGTCCCTCACACCTTCTGAATTCGTAGTGCGCTGGCGTGGAGTGTCTCTAACGTCCTTCGCCCGGATCGCACCGATGCGCAGGTCACACAGGAGGTCGCCAGAAAATTCGCCAAGCTCGCTGAGCGCCTTGAAATCGAAGACCGCACCCTCGGTGCATCGCGCGAGCACGTTGCACACTTCCTTATGCGGCTCCTCTTTTGCCTTTTTGCGGACTCCATCGGGCTGCTACCGAATCATCTCTTTCGCCGCATGGTCCAGGAAGACCGCCACAATCCTCGCAAGTTTCTGCGAAAGCTCGAGAGTCTGTTTAGGGCCATGAGCGAACGCGACAGCACCTTCGGCGAGCACTCAATCAAGTACTTCAACGGGGACCTATTCAACTCGGGTGCTGTCATGCAGCTTGACCAAGCCGACCTCGGAATCCTTTACGACGCCACCAACAATTACGACTGATCCCACGTGGCACCAGCGATCTTCGGGACACTTTTTGAGCGCTCCCTCGATCCGAAGCGTCGGTCCCTGATTGGTGCTCACTATACCAGCGAGGAAGATATCCGAACTCTCCTCGAGCCGGTGCTTATGCGCCCGCTGGAGAATCGTTGGGAGGAGGTCAAAACGCAAGTGCTTGCCCAACTCGAAGCCGAACGCACCGAAGAGATGTCGCACGGCTCAAAGCGAGTACGCCTACGCGTTGCTCGTAAATCTGAAAAGCTTTTTTCCGACTGGGTTGAGGAGCTCACCTCGATCCGTGTCCTCGATCCAGCCTGCGGCTCCGGCAACTTCCTCTATCTCTCATTGCGAAGAATGCTCGACCTTTGGCTCACGGCCCGCAACTTCGCAGCGGAGCAACGCATCTCGCTTGTCGTTCCAAGAATGGTCTCGCCCTCACAACTCCATGGCATCGAAACCGAATTCTACGCTCACGAACTCGCTTCAATTGTCGTTTGGATTGGCTTTCTCCAGTGGAAGCACGAGCATGGAGTCCTAGAGGATCGCGAGCCGATCCTAGAAAAGCTCACCAACATCGAGCATGGCAACGCCGTCCTGCGATACGACGCCGAAGGCAATCCCTACGAGCCCCAGTGGCCCAAAGCAGACTTCATCATCGGTAACCCGCCTTTCCTCGGAGACAAGAAGATGCGCGGTGAGCTCGGAGATGTGTACGTGGATATCGGACAATTGATTCGGCGGACCCAGACGGTCGAGTTCGAGAACCGCCTCTTCCTGATGTCCGGTGCGGAACAACCATCGAGCGGTGATGGCACCGATCCGCGTTGCCAGCCGGGGCACGCCGATCGCACCTCTCAGGCGCTGGAGCTGGGGCAGAATCAAGTACATTTTCTGAGCGAATTCCAAGGCATGGATCATCGTGTCGATCAAGGACTCGAGAGCCAGCGCGTCTACGTCGACGATGCTCTCGTAAAACTTTCGGCCCATGTGGATCGCGGCGGCCGTTTGCTGGCGAACCCAGATCACGTATGGAGCCAGGGCCGCTCGCGCGATCGATTCAGCGCGATCGGGATCTCCTGCGGCTATGGCGTGCGAAACTCTATCGCGAACATGCCCCCGATCCGCACTCGGAAGCGAGCTCTTGCAGCACTCCCCATATCGTTTGGGGCCACCGCAGGGACAAGAACCGAGCAAGTCGGGTTCCCACACCATACTGTCCCGGCCATCTTGTGTCTTGAAAAAATGTTGCTGCTTCCACACGCGGAACACCGGGGCCAGATAATTGGGATGAAAGTGTTTCATCTGTTCTGTGTCGCCCAATTTCAATCCACCGAAGGGGCCTCGGGTGAAGGGTGTCCTATACTGGCGGACCAGCCCTTCGCGCGTCGCTACCACCACAGAGAGAAGCTCGCCCTTATTGCGAGCGTGTTCAGCACCTTTGAAGCCAGGCAACTGTTCGTAGGGAATGGATGCACTCCACATCTCGCCCACCTCGACGAGCGCATCACAGCCGCGATTCTCGACAAAGGAAGCGATCATCTGCATCAGGATCATCTTTTGGGTCCGATCCTATGTATGAGCGCTTATCTGATGCCACTTTCCCTCACCATCTCGAAGGAACATGAACCGCTCATGATGTTTGTCACGCCTCAAGATCTTCTTTGCAATCTTTAGCACCCACTCGGCGAACTCGACCGGATCCTGGTTTCGAATCTCGGCATTCGACATCCTGGGATCAATGCCGTACCTGCCAATGATTTCGTTGATTTCATTCACATGGATCGATTGCTCAAGAGCATCTGTTGAAGGAACGATCTCGGTCTCTTTGTCCGACTTATAACGTTCCGTCCTTTCCTCCGCGCCCGCCGACATGCACCGTAAAAGTCCCGTCCTGTCCTGCAAGGCGCGGAAATCGTAATGCGGCTCTTCTGCGGGGATGCAAGTCAATTGGCCAATCCGGCTGTGAGCATCGAGAACTAGGTCGGCGAGAAGGCCGTAAACGTGCGCCAGCGCCGACAGGATCTCTCTGCCGTCGAGCTCCTTCGTGCTCCACTTTCGTTCAATGACCAGGATCGAGTCCGCCAGATCGGGAAGTTTGTCTTTGGAAGAATCGAGTAATGCCAGCAGCGTAGGGTTTTCAAGAATCAGCTTTGCCGGCGTCTGAATCGGAACCTCGCCTGTCCACAGTGTTTCTTCCTGGTAGCTGACGATCCGAACCTCGGCGTGGCTCGAGCTTTCCAGACGCCCTGGTGCACGATGGTCACGCGCGCTTCGTTGAGCCACTTGGCCATGGCGTCAGCCTTCAGGATCTCTTGGCGCGGTCTGTACCATCCATCGAAATCCTTGAACGCAGACTTTTCTTTCTGCACCACAAAGGTGACATTGCGGAGAGCCTCGATTGTCGCATTCAGATTGGCCAGAAAACGCTCAGGGTCGTGATAGGCATCGAGGCACTGATGCCACAGCAAGTGAGCATGTTTGAGGCGGCGATGTGTCATCGGAATAGGGCACTCGGCGAGTGCAGCCGGTGTTTCCGTCGATGGGTCGCGATCCGTCGGAATCATGGATAAGCCTCGTGCAGTATGGACCTCACGATGAGAGAGTCAGCTCATGATGTTGCGGCGCTCTCGGCGCGGTTTTTGCGAGGAGTCGAAGGATGGCCGGAAGCGGATTGCCGATTGCCTTTCTGAATCGCCCCTTCGGGGTGAATCGCGCTCCGCATTTCGCACACGTGTGCGTGCTCTGAGGCGTAAAGGCGAGAGTGCCATCCTCGAACAGAGGCGTCGAACATTTCGGGCAATCGATGGCAGTAACACGGTTCCTCAGCGAATGCAGAGTTCTCTGGGCCATCAGTACCCGAACCATCTGGGGATAGAGCTTCACTCCATCGATCGTCACCGAAGAGTAAGTTTCATCTAGGTCGGGATGCTCTCCGTTGGTCTTGTAGGCATGGACATGAATTCCCTTGGTCTCCGAAGTCCGGCCGGTCCAGAGCAAGGCCGGGCTCGATCCCCAAATCTGAATACCCCCGGGATAATCCAATTGCCGGATGGTGAGCTTTTCTGGCGCTGTCTTGAGCCGCGGCGCCTTCACCCGGCAAGCTTTCCGCACTCCGCAAATGGGATTGCCGACCGATGCGCGCTGATCTTTGAAGTATCGCCCGCAAGCGCAACACAGGTGGCGGGTATGGGCATGCGTGCTAAAGAAGTCGGCATCGAGGTGCGGGAGGCCGCAATGCGCGCACACGATATGGCTCATCTTGACGCCAAAGACGGAACTGGTCATGAAATGCACAGCGTCTGCCTCGGAGATCAGGATGCCACCCTCGGGCACCGTTGATCCCACAATCCTGACCGCCGCGAAGCTCGCGTCGATCTCTTTCGCCGCATCGGCCTCGGGGCGCGCATGCACGTGGATTCCGCGCTCAAGGGACAAAGTCGTCGTGTCATAGATCGCAGGCGACGCTCCCCATAGCGCGATGCCGCCGGCGTACTCGTCGAGATCGAGCGTCAATATGTCTTTAGGTTCGATCGCTCTCTGGCCAGCGTTGCGGCAGGCCTTGGCAGGGCGGCCATACTTCTCGGTAGCATCGGCTCGATGGCGGACGCACCAAAATCGTCCGCTGCCGTTGCGGCGCTTACCCACCGAAACGATCTCGCAGTCAGCTTTGGCGTCGGGCGGAGTGGCCGGCGAGATATTGGCGGACGAATACTGCTTTGCCCGTTTAGGTGAAATCGAAATTGACCGTTTTTGACTTTTAGCCGCATGCCGCATACCTGGTCTCCTTATTGCACCGTCGCCTTCAGGCTCGCCAGCCAGTCGCGCAGTTGCAGAATTTGTCTCTCCGTAAGTTTCTTGCCCCAGCGTCCGACCACTTCGATCGGCGTGTCGCCGCGGGCTTGAAGAATGTCGCAGAGAGCTTCCATAGTTTGGCGTCTTCCCTCGGCTATTTCTTCCAACGTCGAAAGGATGAGCGGATTCTTTCCAATGACGTAGTTCTCGATGCGCCGATCGAAGGCGTCGTGGTCGTCGAGCTTGTGCTGGTGGCCGCGGGCGTCGACAATGATGTTCCCAGTTAACTGGCCGTCCTTGCGCTTGCGCAGGCGCAGCTCGGGGAACATCTGGTAGGCAGCCATCGCACCGACTTTGGTATCGATCTCGAATCCCGCCATGACATATTGGCTGACGTGCTGCACCTTACCGGAAATCACGAAGATGTGATCGCCTTCTTTCAGCTGCCGTCGAATGTCGGGCCGGCAAGCGCCAAGAGTCGGGGAGGGCCCGAGGTAGGGATCGTGCACATGCTTGCCAAATTCCGGGTCATAGCCCGAGCTTGTGATAAAGATCTTGCCAATCATTTCAACCCTCCTTTTTGGTGGCCCACTTGAGCGTCTGTTTGAACGCGTTTCCCTGGTGCGGTTTCAGAATGTTGTCGTGCTGCAGCCGTCCCACCACGATTCCCGGACCGACGCCAATTCGCTCCGCGAATGCGTAAATTGAATTGCTCGTGAATTCCTTCTTGCGCAAGAACTCGCTCAGTTCGATGGGCGGGACCAGAGTATCGGAGGAAAACTGATTGGCTTCCGATTCGAATTTTTGCATCTCCGGATCAACCACCCGATCGATCAGATCCTCGGCGGCGTTATCGACGACGAAAGATTTCTTGCTTCGGTGAAGAAGGATGTGGCCGAGCTCGTGAAATAAGGTAAACCAGAGTTGGTCATCCGTTTTATAGCGAAGCGTCAGGCCCACGAGTGCCTTGGTGTCGGTTAGCCACCGAGCGCACCCGCTGATCCCGGTATTGGGAAGCTCAGGCACTATGACAACTGCAACACCGAAGTTGGCGCACGTTTTCTGGAGAGTACCCATCATCGCTTCATCCACTCGCCGACGCGATAGATTTCTCAGCTTGGGCAGGGAAGCGACAAAGAGATGCTCATCGAAATTGCGCAATGGGAAAGCCCGGGCCTGGATTTCAACCTCGCGGACCCATGCGGCAACCGATTCCTCGCGAACCTTGAATGCATGCGTTTGCCGGTAGGCGACCGAATAGGCACTCCAAACGGTCCGCCAGCTCTCCGGAGAAGAAACTCCGAAAAAGTTAAGCACCGCGTCCATGTCTGAAGCGCCCTCCGGTATCGCGAAATTTCTCTCTCGCATTTCCTTCAGGGGGAATTTCTTGAGCCAGTCACTCCATTCAAAATACTTTTCCGATTCCTTGGCTCTTGCTTGCGCCTCGTCATACCGGCGCTGAAAGTTTAGCCAAAGTTGGGCTGGACGCCGAAATACCCTCTCGAAGGCAAGAGCCGTAGGAGGGGTGATGGGCGATTTACCATTGCAAATCTCGCTGATCGTCTTGGGCGCCAGGTCGGTCCGTCGCGCGAGATCGCGCTGCGACCACCCATTCAGTTCGAGATACTCCTGCACCATTTCGCCGGGGTGCGGAATGGCATCGGGCTGGAGACGAATTTGGGTTCCCCTATCCATGTGTGTCCTCAATTGCCACAATCTCGATCGCTTTGATGGATTGCCACCTAGCCTGCTCGTCGGAGCGATCCGGCGGCAGATTTGACTCAACGGGCCGAAACAAAAGCCTGAAGGGTTGGTTTAGATCGATCGAAAACGTTCCCGCCAGCCTGCCCTGCAGCTCGTGACAGCGCTCCGGTCCGGAGTTCGGCGGCCAGAAGTCGGCGAGCGAAACGGCGGCATCCAACGCCGCCATCCGTATGGCCAACTTCTTTGCCGTATCCGTTCCGAAGACCTTCTGTCGCACCTTCGCGTCCTCAAGGGCACGTCGAAGTTTGCTGTCGCTGGCTGAGATTTCCATTCATTTCTCGGTGGGTAACGTTCCGCATGGATAATAGTGTTACCTAATAGGTAACAAAAATCAAGCGACGCTCCTCCAGCATCGTTTTCGGTCATTTTAGGAAGAGAAAGAGTGGGCCACAAATGGCGGTATCTTCGATTACATTGGCGCGAGGCCTGCAGCAGACTGACTGGCCATCAGCACTGCTCGAACGGAAAACAGAGCAGGTCGCGGTTTTGCGTGTGCGGCGGTGCGCCTTGGGTGTGCCGCTAGAGAGCGCGCCGATACTCACTTAGTGGCTCGATGGAGCGACTTGGCGCAATCAGAAAGTCAGAAGAATCAGTCATCTCTTCTGAAATCGCTTCTCCAAGCTCCACGAGCCTCGATTTCATTGTCAATCTCGATCAGTTGAGCCTCGTCTTTCCACCAGAGCAGCGACAAGACAGAACCGTCTGAGACGGGAATCGAATCCTCGTGCACCCAATAGTTGGCGGCATTGCGGTGAGTGAACCATGCGTCCGATCGCACTTCACGAGGCAACATGTCGGATCGATCCCCGATTAGCAGCGCCTCGGCAATGCTGTTTTTACCTGGTCTGTTTTCGAGAAGTATCTTACCCTTGACTTCACCGTTTGGGACGAACCACTCCCTCTTTCGTGAACCGCTACAGACCAGGATCGCAGGCAGTTCGCCGTACTCGACGAGCCGGATTGCCGTAGCAGTAACACTGGTACAGAAAACGTCCGCAAGTTGGCGAACCGTGTCGAAGGTTACCGGCTGCCTGTGCAGGTACGCCCGAAACATCTTTGCGGGCAAAAGAAGATCGCTTGCGAAGCGATTAGCGCGTGTCTCAGGGTTCTCAGCCGACCATTCCCTTACAAAGTTCTCCTTCTTGCACTGAAACGCTACCTGACCCCGGTCTCTCATCCAATGACCAAGCTCATGGCCTGCAGAAAATCTTTGCCGCGGGCGCGGAGTGTCCTCATCGATAGTAATGATTGCCCGGTTTTTGTACCCCATGATCCTGGCGGCACAGCCCGAAAGCGGCTGATAGCGAATGGTTGCCCCGCAGTCCTCGGCTATGGCTTCAATATCGATATCCTCTGGCTCGGTGATCCCAAGGTCATTCAGAATCTCGAACGGGGTTCGGTACCAGTCAGGAATGGCTGTCATCCGAATCCTCTAACGCGCCAAGAATTTCCAGTTCATCGAGGGCGCTGTCGATATCCGTATCCGTCAGCTCATTCAAATCCCGATGCTGCATCGTCAATGCGGACTTCAACTCGGGTCTCGCCTCAAGAACAGAGAAGAACCTCTGCCGGCGCTCCTCTCGCGAGCCGCCGAAGCGTCTGGTCCGCCCCGCAATCCTCGATGAGCTTTCCTGGAACCGCTGCCGCGCGCTATGAAGTCGCTGCTGCCGGAATCCTTTGACGCCGGCCAGAGCAGCAGCCTTCATTCGCGAGGCAACATCGTTCAGGTCATGCCCGGAATCCTTCAAGTCTGCCGCAATTTCAGCTGCGTCGCCTGTCTCGATTGAATCGGCGAGATGATCGAGAACCCGCTCCGACTCCTCACGTGTCCAGCGTTTTTTAGCTGACATGGCTGCTTCCCTTCGGCCATTGTGCGGTGCTCTTTCGACGAATTCGTCTAACAATGGTCTCGTATGCCTTTCTGTCGATTTCCAAGGTCTGAATAATCTCCGTTCCAGTCAGCCCTTCCTTCCAGCAATCCATCACAAGCAGCGCCTCTAGATCATCTCCAAAAAACGCGTACAGATCCTCAACAAAGCCGATCGACTCCTTCTCGTGCTCGGCGGCCAGCAACTGTTTTTCCGGATTCGGGCGGGAATCGGGATGAAGCTCGACAGGCGTCTCGGATTCGTCGTCCTCGTCACCGATAGCGAGCTGGCTTTCAGGAACCGAGTATCCGGACTTGAGGCTTTTCTCTTTATGGTTGGACGCGATGCTCTTCATGGCGCCCATCAGCACGCCGATGAAGGTTACTTTCTTCGGATTCCAGGTGCGGCGCTCCTCGAGCATTGCAGTGATCGCGCTCTGCACGAGATCCTCCGCGTCGAGCGCGGCCCCGTAGAGCGCCATCATCCGAGCGCGGTTCTTCGCATAGGCGTAGAGCTTCGCCCACTCTTCCGGGAGTAGCTTTTCGATCGCCTCCGATATCTCGTCGACTGTGGCAACCTTCTCTGATTTCGACCGAGGTTTGTCCATCAGCACTCGTTCACTCCATTGTGGTCCCTCTGGGTTCTTATGCTGAACTGGCAGAACGATCGGACAAGAAATTTTCCGGTGAGATGTGTCCGATCCTCCCGATAACCCAGCATACCTCTGTGTAAGGCGGTCTCGGCCGCCGAAGCGAGAATCAAGAAATCATCCTCGGAGGTGGCTGTGATTAACCAAACGACAGAAAATACAGAAGATATTGTAGAGGCGCTTCGCGCCGGGCGCATAATCCGGCGTCATGGACCGTACCGCATCCTCATCGGCAACGACGCGCTCCAGTTTGAGCCGCGCACGATTTCAGACCCTGAACCCACCGGCGCCCAAATCCTTGAGGCAGCCGGAATCACCAACCTGGTCGACTATGTAGCCTACCGGATTCTCCAAAGCGGACTGCTCGAAGAGTTGAGGCCGGACGAGCCGACCGACTTGCGGGATTCCGGAGTGGAACGCTTCATCATCTTCCGATCCGACCGTTCCTTTCGGTTCCTGCTTAACGGGCGCGCGTTCGACTGGGGAGTTGCACATATCACCGGCCTGACGCTCAAGAAACTGGCGGGCGTCGATCTCACAACCATGGCTATATGGCTCGAGGTGCCCGGAACTCCTGGGCGTCTCATCGACGACCAGGAGTTCGCCAACCTCGCCGAACCGGGGGTAGAGCGATTCATCACCCGCGCGCGCGAGTATCACATCTTCGTTAACACGCGGCCCAGAGAAGTCTCCACACCCACGCTGGACTTCTGGGAAGTGGTCAAGCTGGCCTTCCCGCAGGCTGTGCCAAACACCACCACTTACTACACCGTCACCTACAAGCGCGGTCCGAAGACCAACCCGGAAGGCAGCCTGGTCGCCGGCGAAACAGTTCATATCAAGGACGGGATGCTCTTCAATGTCACAGCTACTGATAAGTCGTAGCGCCGACCTCAAGCAACTGCGCGATGAAGGGTACGAGGTGGAGGTCCGCGGAAACTACCTCCTCGTGCACTCCGTCCCGTACGTCAACACCCAGAGACGGATTGCCTTTGGCTCTCTGGTCTCTGAACTCACCCTCGCCGGCGATGCGACGGTCCGTCCACACACGCACGTCGTACATTTCACTGGCGACCACCCCTGCAACAAGGACGGCACGCCGATCGTCCAGATTGCTCACGCGAGCGCGACACAGCAACTGCTGCCGGGACTGGTCGTCCATCATTCGTTCTCGAACAAGCCGGCGAGCGGATACGCCAACTATTACGAGAAGATGGCCCGCTACGTGGATGTTATCTCCTCGGCAGCAAAGGCTTTCAACCAGGAAATGGACGCGAGGACCTTCAAACCGATCGAATCCTCCGAAGAGGACTCGGTATTTTGCTATATCGACACGGCTTCGAGCCGCGCAGGGATCACTGTTATCTCGGCGCGGACTGAGGGGCTACGCATAGCGATCGTCGGTCTCGGCGGAACCGGCTCCTACGTCCTGGACCTCGTGGCGAAGACTCCCGTCAAGGAAATCCACCTCTTCGATGACGACCTCTTCCTGCAGCACAACGCCTTCCGCTCACCCGGCGCCGCATCGCTGGAGGATCTTAAACGGCAGATCAGGAAAGTGGCGTACTTCGCAGAAGTCTACGCCCGGATGCGATACGGTGTTGTGCCTCACGCCGTGAGCCTCGGCGAGGCCAACGTGCAGGTGCTCAACGAGTTTGATTTTGTGTTCGTGTGTGTCGACCGCGGGTCCGTGAGGAAGGTGGTCCTCGATGCGCTTCGCGGGCGCGGCATCCCTTTCGTTGATGTCGGGATGGGTGTCGAAGTGACGCCGAAGGAGAAGCTCTTTGCCGTATGCCGTACCACCGCTGGGAGCAGCGAGAAAACTGGGCACATCGAGTCGCGTGTACCGTTGGCTGACATGGACGGGGACGGTGTCTACGCCCAGAACATTCAGATTGCCGAGCTTAATGCTTTGAACGCAGCCTTTGCTGTGATCAAGTGGAAGAAAATCGCCGGAATCTATGAGGACGTTGATCACGAGCACCACTCGACGTATTCAACCAACTTTCACCTGCTGACGAGCGAAGAGAGAAGCGCATGAAAGCCAGCCATTTCGCGCCTCAATTCGTCGAGTCCATCCCCGAGGCCCTAGAGCCCGGGGTGCTTTACGTCTCGATGAGTCTGGCGAGCGTAATTCACTTGTGCGCTTGTGGGTGTGGGCAGGAGGTGATCACACCTCTGTCGCCCACGGACTGGAAGCTTTGCTTCGATGGTGAGAATGTCACGCTCGACCCATCGATAGGAAACTGGAGCTTCCCGTGCCGCTCCCATTACTGGATTCGCGGAGGCAAGGTACGCTGGTCAGGCTCTTGGTCTACAGAAGAGATCGCTGACGGCCAGGCGCATGACCGCGCACGCAAGGAAGCCTACTACAGTCACCATGACCTCACGAAGGATAGTCATCCGTCCGAGCCTGTAACGATCGCCGCCGTGAGTGAAGATAATCCCTTGCGCCTGTCATGGCTTAGGAGAGTATGGAGCCGCTTGACCGGTTCGGAGTAAAGCGGAGCCATCGACGACAATAAGAGAAACGACCCTCGATTCATGGTGGTTCGCATTGCCAATCTCGAATGATCCAGCCTCGCTCCCTCAGCGCTTCGACGAATATGCTCGCATCGTCGAGGAAATCGTGTTGCGCGGCATCGAACATCCTTTGTGCGAGTTGAAGCGGGCCCTATCGCTCGATCGCGGTGATCTTGGGGATCGGCTCGATTTCATCAAGCTGCTGCAGGGTTTGGCCAACTCGCATGCCGACACCGAGTGTCTGATCGTTGTCGGGGCGGACCAGAAGGAGAGCAAGTTTTTCAACATCGATAACGCGGATGATTTCGATCCCGCGCGTATTTCACCGATCGTCGCAAAATACCTATCGCCTGAGCCGAAATACGAAATCTTCAACAACATGCGCGCACCAAGTGGAGAACGGTACGTACTGATCGTGATGGGTCGAGTACAGCATCGTCCAATCGTGGCCCTGGTTGACGGCGAGGTGCAAGGCAAGCATCGGTTCAGACCTGGAGATATCTGGGTTAAGGAGCACACACGACTGAGACCGGCAACCAGGGGAGATCTCGATCGTATGTACGAATCGATGATCGATCAGGAGGCCGCCAAGCGGGCCCGCATCATCTTTGAGCACATGAAGGCAGAGATCGGCCCCGAACTGTTATCTCAAGCCGTGCTTGCGACTCCGGTTCCCGAACTCCTGTTAGGTAGCCGGGAACGACTCGCACGCTTTGCCCAGGCAATGATCTCAAGCGGTGATCCTAGCCGGTTCAAGATGCTAATCGAGATGGCCCGTCAGATTCTGGTTGAAAAATGGGGCTTACTATTGCAGCGAGGCAGTAGGAACTCCTATGGCGTCACGCAGAGCGATAAACAAGGGCTCGTAAGTTTCTACCAAAACGAGTTCGTGCCGGCGTTGATTTCGGTCGTTGACTTGGGAATCGAGCTGATTCGTTTCGACGGACAAACAAGTTGGCTTGGATTCATCGGACGATTGTTGGTCGACGCGTTTGAGACTTCCCGCGACATCGATCATCTTCGAGCCGCAAATGAGGCAGGTGAGCTGTCCGTGCCGTTTGCTCGCCCTGCCTATGAGGTCTATCTCGGCATGAGAGTGTTGGCAACTTATGTCAGTCACCGCAACCGACTACAATTTCTCAAGGAACTCTTACCTCTCTACGTGACCGTCCTGTTGCCTCAGCATTCCGAGCGACTGCAGGCTCCATTCCTCTTTTGGCCATTTAGAGGCGCTTTAGATCTGCCCGACATGAAACTTGGTCGTAACCAGGAATACTGGCAACAGCGAGTCGAAGAGACGTGGAGCGACGCCTTCGGGTCGGAAGATGCGTTCTTGAACGCTGCGACACAACTGGAATTCATTCTGGAGCTAAATTCCTATCTATTGATTCAGTATCGAAGCCCGGCCACAGACGCATTCCGGCAGAGCTATCCGGAAAAACACACCGAGTACGTACCCGACTTCTGGAATACCCCACTGAGGTTTGCCATTCCAACCGCAGAGCATACATTCAGCGTGCTCATCGAACAGGGATTGCCCTCCCATCTCGCAATTGAACCGCAGACCACGGCTGCAGTCTTTGCACCGATGTCGAAGGAGGAACGAGAGGTCTTCTTCGGAGGGTTCTTGAATCAGCTCAAGACCTGGCAAGACCAGACAATGATGCAGCAGAGGAGATTTCCATTTCTCTTAACGTGGCCGCCGCGGCTACAGTCAGCCGTTGATCAGTTCAAGAGCAGTCCGGCGCCTCAGAAACCACATAGCTGAAAGCTCGAGATCACGAAGACGGAATTTCTGAGTTTTCAGAAGAGAACAGAAACATATGAATCAGCTGCATCCCGCAGTTTGAACGCCATAGACTGCAACTGTTGCCATGCCAATTCGCTCAGTGAGCTTCCGCTCAGGCAAAGTGTAAAACTGGGCTCCGAAAGAGGAGCCCATGCCGATCGGTGTGCTGATCCGGCATCAGTCTATGGGAGCCGGGCAAGTGCGAATTCTTTCATGTCCTGTCTTCGGCGGTGTGCAAGAAATGTGCCGCGAAGGGGAGAGCCGCCAAGCCAGCGAGCGACAGAGAGCTTCACCGCGGCGTTTTGGCAAAACATCCACGACGATGAAGCTCAATTGAGGGTCAATGGGCGATTTGCCCTGTTATCGTTATTTGAGAATTTTGATCGCGGAAATAGGCAGGCCCTGCCGGATTCTCGAAAGAGATCCTTGTCTAGCGTAGATCGCTTTCGCAGACATCTTGGTTACGGACCATTTTGGTCTCTCGTCTCGCTCGCTGAACTTTCGTCTTTTGCTTAGCCACATGCGCGTTTCGAACGGGTGAATTATCGTCATGTCGACTTACCTCCCAAATGCTCCAAACACTCCTCTAGTTACGGCCCAACCGAGTGAGGACTTGGTTCATTTCCGCGTTGAGGTGGATCGTTCTCGCTGCAATCCGGTTGATCCGGCCATTGATGCTCGTCTTCAGATTCTTGAGAATTCGGGGCTGTCTCTGCGGATTTCAGGAATTGTGGCGCGTTCTGCCATCCACTTCATGGGATCTGTTTTGGATGCTGGTGAAGGATTTGAGATTGCGAGGGTACGACTTGCATGGCACTTGTTGATGGACTGGCAAATGCGAGCCGAGCCGCATCGGACGACCCCGGGGCGAAAGGTACTGACAATTGCTAAACAACCCAACTCGCGACTTCTTGCTGTCCGAACTGAAATCATCTCCGTTGGAATCGGGCTTGAGATCGGTATTCGCATGTTTGGCATTCCATATCCGTTTTGGGATGCGACGGCCGGCTTACAGCCATTCGATTTGTATACATACGACGCTCAAGGGAACGTGATTGCAGTTGAAACTCGAGGACGCACGGATAGGAATGGCTGGGTAAACGCGGTAGAGCAAATCCATACCAAATTTAAGGCCCCGAATTTTTCGCGAGCGGCGGGAATCATTTTTTTTCCGCGTACCACAAATAGAGGGCGAACCTCAGACATTTTGATCATCGACCCCGCAGGTGAAGCATCGAGTAAATCTCCGAATCAACGCTACCGATCGTTGCTGCGCCACTACGCTCCATTCTTCATCGCTCAAGGTAATTTGATACGGCCCTTCGGGGAACGCTTGCGGGAAATTGCAGAGTATCCAGAACAGGCGTTTGAGGATTACCTAGGGCGGGGGACTCCCACATCGGGGAGCCCGATCCGCCAGGGTCATTCAGGCTTCACTATTCGGGGTGAGCGATACGTGGGAACGTTCTGGGACGACGTAGTTTGGCCGTATTGGCTCACGGGAATTCGTGCGCCTTCGAATGGTGGAGTGTTCTTTTGGGGTCTAGCGCTTGAAGTGGTGGAAAGATTGCGGACAGGACAGATCAAGTCCCTGGAGTTTCCGCCCGAAGAAACTACCGTTAAGAAAACAGACTCACAAATGATCATTATCTTTTCTGATAGGACGGTCCTTGCGTGGGCTCCGTCACAGAAGTTCCTTGATCTCGTTGAAGATGAGCCTGCCGAGTAGCTTCTCCAATCTTCAGGTACTGAGACACCAAGGAAGGCTTGAATACCAGGAGGGGGACGGTTGGTCGAGCGGCATCTAGATTAAGGACATTTTAGGATGGTACCGAGAAGCGCCTGCACCAGTTGAGGCGCCTCTCGCTTTACGCCAAATCGCAAACGGACTCGCATCCGGGTGCCATCCCCCGGTCGATGAGCGGTAAGCCCCGTTTGCACCAGTCGAGGGCCAACTTCGGTTTGCCCGTTACTCGAGAGCGACCGAGGGATACAGAACCGACCCGCGCGGAACTCCACAATCCCCGCTCACTGATAGAGTTGTACAAACCTGAAATGTTCTTGGTCTTCCCGCGATTCTCCTGTGATCGCGGACAATCGTGCCTCAGTTTGAAGGGAGTTGCAATGAAGCTTTCCTGGCTATGCTCGCTCATTGTTTTGCTCGTCGCCTGCTGCAGCAGCGCGTCGGCTACAGAGGCGAGCCTGATCCTCGTCAATGCCAAGCTATGGACCGAAAATCCGGCGCAGCCCACCGCCCAGGCAGTGGCGCTCGATGGTTCCAGGATCCTCGCGGTCGGCAATAACGCAGCGATTAGAAAACTCGCCGGCCCCGACACCCGTATCATCGACCTCGGCGGCCGCCTTCTGCTGCCCGGCTTCAACGACTCCCACGTGCATTTCCTCATCGGCGGCGGTTCGCTGATCACCGTGCATCTTGGCGCAGCCAACAGCCAGGCCGAGTTCAAGGAGCGCATCGCTCAATTCGCCAGAACCCTGCCCAAAGGTGCGTGGCTTCGCAATGGCCTTTGGGATCACCAACGCTGGAATCCGCCCGTTCTGCCCAACCACCAGTTGATTGACGATGTCTCCGGCGATCATCCGGCATTCTTGTGGCGGCTCGACGGACACATGGCCCTCGCGAATGCACTGGCCCTGAAGCTCGCCGGCATCGACCGAAACACGAAGGACGTGCCGGGCGGAGAAATCGAGCGCGACAAGGACGGCAACCCGACCGGCATTCTCAAAGACGCTGCCATCGCTCTCGTCGAGCGCATCATGCCTCCGCTGTCTCCCGAAGAGGCGGACCAGGCCATGGAAGCAGCCATGCGCGAAGCAGCAGCTCACGGCGTAACCAGCGTGCAGAACATGGCCGACAGCTCTGAAGACCGCGGCCAGCCGGGCAATTTTCGCGAGTTCCAGAAGATCGAGCGCGCTGGCAAGTTGACTGTCCGCATCTACCAGGCTTTTCCCGTCCGCGATTGGAAGACTCTGGCCGACGCCGGCATCGTCGCGCCTTTTGGCAGTCCTTATCTCCGCATTGGCAACCTGAAAGTCTTCGCCGATGGCGCCCTTGGTTCTGAAACTGCCTGGATGGATGAGCCGTTCACGAACAATCCGGCGAAGAGTGGCCTCGCCAGCCCCGATCTTCTCGACGTCGAGCATTTCTACGAATCGATGCGCCTGGCCGACAAGGCCGGACTCCAGCTTACGATCCACGCCATCGGCGATCGCGCCAACCGCACCATACTCGATCTCTACGGCCGCCTGGAAAAAGACAATGGCGCTGCCGATCGCCGCCCCCGCATCGAGCACGCGCAGCACCTTCATCCGGAGGACTACGCTCGCTTCGCAAAGCTTGGCGTGATCGTTTCCATGCAGCCCTACCACGCAATCGACGACGGACGGTGGGCTGAAACGATCCTTGGCCCGCAGCGTATCAAGTCGAGCTATGCATGGAAATCCTTGCTGGATGCCGGAGTAACACTTGCCTTCGGTTCCGACTGGCCGGTGGCGCCATTGGATCCCGTGATGGGCATCTATGCCGCCACCACTCGCCGCACCCTCGACGGCAAGAACCCAAACGGATGGATTCCCGAGCAGCGCATCACCGTTGCGCAGGCAGTGCACGCCTACACAATGGGATCCGCATTTGCCGAACACCAGGAGACGGTCAAAGGATCCATCGAACCGGGCAAGCTGGCAGACCTGGTAGTGCTCTCCGACGACATCTTCACAATCCCGCCAGAGGCGATCGAGAAGACCAGGGTCGACATGACCATCTTCGACGGCAAGGTGATCTACCAGCGCTGAGCGGGCGAGAGGCGTATAGCTAAGCAAACGTTCCCAGCGCTAGCGCGCTTTGCGGATAGATACCCGCCGCTGCGGGTGGTCACACATTGAATTGAGCGCAATTTCCAGATGGCCAACCGGAAGTTGGCGAGGCAAGCTGAGATCTCAGGTGACGCAAAATCGCCAGGTCGTAAACCGATCCCCGCCTCGTGTGCGCGGCAGGTCGATGAGTGCCTCGACCTGCTGGCGACAGTTGAGATTCTAGCCCCCGGCCACATTCCCGAACATTGGCCGATTTCCGTTACCGATGTCCCTCTGGAACTGGCTTGAATTTCGGCACGAAGCCGCTTTATAAGGCGGCCACATGCTCTGGGCCGCTTCGGTTCTGGAAGTTTGCTGCTAACGGACGATTTGATAGGAAGAGAGCGATTGCTGTTGCAGTGATTCTTGTCAGTTCTGGAAGGCCGCTTGATCTTTCTAGTCGTTCTTCAAAGACTCGCAGCCAGCAGTCTGCCGCAGCATGAGCTGCATCGTTGCCACAACTCGTCCGTACACACCAGTAGAGAGCTGCGAGCCAGCGTTCCGCGTCCAATGTGAAGTTCTCCAGAGAGCAGCGGACCTTTGAATTGGAACTGGCGGGAACAAGATGCCCGTCCATGACAACCTCCAAGACGTCATGCTGACTCCGTCTCACGCTGCAGCTTGTCTCAACACATCTTCGACTTTAGCGTCCAAGTCGCGAGCCACACGCAGCGCATCGCGATTTTCATAAGGGGCCAGGAGGCTGGCCATCCTGTCATACGAAATATGCACGCCATCAGCGCGCTCATCCACAAGGCCGGTAACCGGAGCATACGAGCCGGCGTCCGGAACATGCTTTGCCATTTCTTTCATGATGAGAGGATTTCCAATGACCTGACGAATGATTATGGATGTGTGATGCTCTGTCCCCTTGCGAACAATCATCCCGTGATCAAACTCGACAAATTGCATCAGGCCACTCTCGCCTAGGACGGGTTGTATGGCGGCCTCTAGTTCGGCAGCAGTGGTGGCTCGGTGCGTTGCTTGCCAGAGCTCTGCCGTATTCGGGTGACCAATCGATACCTTGATGGCTGCAACGACCACGTCGAATGGCTTCGAGGAAGTTATTGTAATCCGTTCCATCTCCACTTTTCTGATCATTTTGGCTCCTTTCAATCCTTTTGGCCACTCCGCAAAGCGAACGAACTCGCGACGGCGTTTCGCCTGATGATAACGGAGCTACTGCCGAGCGACAGGGTAGTTTCCTAAGAGCGTCCGGCAGTCATCGCAATTGGCGATTCAGGAATTCGCTCGTCCGACCGTTGGCAAGGTGAGCCGCGGCGGCGTTGTAGTGCTTTCCGTTATGGCGGGAGAATGCGTGACTCTGCCCTGGGTAGCTGTACACCGTCGCATTTGGCTTCTTAGTAAGTGCTGCTTTAATCTCCGCTTGTGCAGCCTTGGAAATGAACTCATCCTCCTCGGCCAGATGCATGAGAATGGGCGCATGAAGCCCATCGACCTCTCCCAGATATTTCTCAGTATCGGCGCCGTGATACCAGACCGCGGCGTCGATGCCGTCGTTATGCTTCGCAACTTATCCAGAGATGATGAAGCAGGACCGCTAGCTTGCGTGCAACAGCGATGATGGCCCGTCTCTTTCCTCTCTTGCCACCACGCTCGGCCAGCTTCAACCCCCATCGGCGCAGATCGGAGTCTTCGCCGAATGGACCGATGATGTGTTGTGCCCCTTGTACCAGCACCATGCGCAGATAGGAGTCACCCTCTCTGGTGATATGCAGTTGAGGTTCACTCTGCCCGGAGTTCCTTCTGGCCGGCTGCAGCCCAACGTAACAGCCAGCATCACGGCTCTTTCGAAATCTCCTCGGATCTTCCAACGTCAGCACGTATGTCAACGCGATCAGCGTCCCCACACCCTTTACCTGTTTGAGCAGCGCCGTTTCCGGATAGCTCTCTTCGGCCAGCTTCTCGATCTGGGCATCGTACTCTCGAATCCGGGCAGTGATCGCTTCAAGCGCACTTAACAAGGGTGCGAGTGCAACCTGCAGTGGTGGGCTTAGCGCTTCACTCGTGGCCAGGCTGAAGCCCTTCGGGTTGCGACCGCGGATCCGCTCTCCAAAGGACTTCGTCAGTCCTCGCGCCGCACAGACCAGCGCCGTCCGCGCACGCACTAGCGCATATCGAGCTCGGATGACTGACAGGTCAGCCTGTGCTTGTGCGCTGCGGTGTTGAATCGGCGAGAGCAGCTGCGGATCGATTCTGGCTAGCCGGGCTAGCGCCTGTGCGTCCAGGCGGTCATCCTTTCGCCGGCTTTCTCCGATCAGGCGCACATTACGCGAATGCGCCACGATTGCTTCATGTCCCAACTCCGTGAGCAGTCGGCTCACCCAGGGTGAATGCGTGCCAGTCTCCAGAGCAATCCGACTCGATGGCATCTTTTCGAACGCCTTCCGCATGGCCTCCGGGTTGGTCGCGACCTTCGCTTCCAATACCACCTCGCCCGCCCCGTTGAGTACACAGTAGAAGCTCGAACGATCACCCAGATCGAGCCCTATGGTTAGCTGTTCACCCTGCAGTTTTCCTCTCCGGCGTAACGCCGTAGTGCTAGGCTTTTTCATGGCCGGTCTCCTTGTCTCGTGCGCCACAAGCGCGTCGATAACTTGGGAGCTTAACGCATCCCGCCGGAGACCGGCCTTCTCATCCCATCTGAAGTCAACAGATGACTGCTAACATCGCGAACGCAGGCGTCTGCTAGACTATTGAGAAATTTTGCCAGTGAGGTGATCTATGCGTCTCCGGTATGTTTGCAGCGCTTTGATTCTGGTAGGCTGTGCGCTGGCGGGCTCTGCGCAAACGGGCCCAACCAGCGCGAAGGTGGCTGTTGGCACCCAAATGTCCCCGGTTCAGGCGCAAGCGGAGTTGCTCAACCTCTTTGAGCAAGAGTTTATGGGAGTCGCGCAGGCAATGGCTGCGGACAAATACGGCTTTGCGCCCACTACGGCAAACTTCGCACCGTCGCAGGGCGCGAAGTATGACGGGGTTCGCACGTTCGCGCAGGAAATATCGCATGTCACGACGGCGAACTACTACTTTGCTTCGAAGATTCTCGGGGAGAAGATGCCGGTTGACCCGAAAAGCATCGAGAGTCTGACGACGAAAGAGGAACTCCTGAAGGCCGCTGCGGATTCTTTCGCCTATGCACGCAAGGCGCTCGCGACGATTACAGCGGAGAATGCCTACACTACTATTGACGGTGTCGACGGTCTGCACACGCGGTCGGTTGTTGCATCCTTCATCTCTGCTCACGGATATGACCACTACGGGCAGATGGTCGAATATCTGCGCATGAACGGCATTGTGCCTCCGGGCTCGAAGTAAGCCCATCCTGGGTCTCTGCCGATGTGCGCGTAACCAACTCACTCATCGAGCTCAGATTTGTATCGGCAAGTTAGTCGGTAGCAACTCTTTGCGCCCGGAGGAGACCTTCATCGTTGAGTGGGAAAGCCTACTGTCGGCATCAGATAACCCTTCACTATTGAGCAATGCCTATCCAAGGCCGTGCACGGTTGCTGCAATGCTGCGTCGAGCAATCTGCCAGGCTGAGCCCGTGCGCCGAACAGTTTGGATCACCGACGCCTCGGCGAACGGTGCTGTTGTCCCAGGGGCAACGATGAGCAACCGGGATCTGGCACGAACCTCACCCGCTTCCTCTAGGATCGTGATATCGAGGGTCAGGTGCTCCGATCCCGCCGGTTCTCGCGCCCAAACTGCCTTCACAGCGGCGCGTATCGCAGCACGGCCTTCGGCTCTCCCCTCGCTTCCGTCCATCACACCATCTTCCGTATACAGCGCGGCGTACCCTGCATCGTCACGTCGCGTGGCGGCTTCGTCGGCACGTCGGACGAGATCTTCGATCGCCTGTCGATCCTCTAGGCTCAGCATACTCAAGCTTCTGTAGGGCGCAGCCATGCGCCTATTCGCTCGCGGATCGGATCGGGAAACAACGTCTTCGGGACTACCGAGTGAACCGCCTTCGGAGGCACGCTATCGTAAGCGGACGCGGTCTGGTGCGAGTATTGCGTGACCCGAAAGCTCACGCCCATGCTGCAGAGAGCATACGCCTCGCTTTCGGTCGTCCCCGCCGCCGTAGAGATCCACTTGATCGTCTGGCGCAGGCTTGCCACGAGCGCATCATCCAGGTTCGCGGCAAACCCAGGAATGATCCACGCTTCGTCCGTTTCGAGGATAGGCCATGAAAGCCCAGGTTGTTTGCGAACCTCAAGCCGCAACTCAAGATTCTCCGCCGCTGTCTCGATCCCCGTCTGATCCACGACCCCGTCACCCTGCGCCGCGTGAATGTCGCCAAGCCACAACCGCGCACCCGGCTTCGCCACCGGAAGGAAGAGATGCGCGCCGACACCAAAATCTCGTAGTACAAGATTTCCGCCACAAGAGCCCGCAAGAATCGCACTCGTCGGCTTATCCCCTGCCGGCTCGACACCCATGACTCCGATCAGCGGCCGCAGCGACACGCCGATGCCATCGTCAAAGCGCGCCGCATCACGCATCTCGCCAAAGCGAAAGTAATGCACATAAGGTTCTTTGAAATCGCTGGGCAACGCACCCACACCCAGAGGGAACGAATTCCATCCCCAATCGATCGTTCGCAGCGCGAGAATCGTGACCTCGAGCGCGTCGCCCGGCTTGGCGCCCGCAACCTCGACCGGCCCATTCATCGAATACGGGCCATGTGGATAACGATGGCGCAGCGGTTCACGTTCCGCGAAGCTCATTCCGAACTTCGCCTCGTTCCCCCAATGAGTCCACGTGTTGGGAAACCTGACGACATCGCCGCTCTGTAGGGTTGCCGCGGGTGGTGCGGAAGGATCGAGGAACCCGCTTCGGATCGTCTCTTTCGTTGACTCAATCGTATGCTCTTGCATGATCTCCATCCAATCGCTCAAATGAGGCGATTCGTCTTCCGATTATGCGCCGTACCTGGCCGGAATCGCTTCCTCGTTGCTTGCGTGAACGCTGGCTACCCAGGAAATCAGAATTTATACCCGATCCACGTCGAAGCGTAATTCAAGTCGTACGGGTGTCCGCTTTGTTGAAGAAATGAGCGGGCGAAGAACACGCCATAGTCCGCTTGAATGTAGAAATGTGCGTCGCGTTGCCAACGGACTTCGATTCCCGGGCGATGCCCGACGAAATGAGCCTGGCTGGTGCCGGAGGACACAAGGAGATTTCCCGGTACGCTGTAAACCCCGTCGTTTGTGCTTTGGCGCCACCAGATCACCCAGTCCGTGTCCGCACTGATGTTGTGCGGAAAATAGGTGCGAACATTCGGGTGAAGGTCATAGAAGTTGAGTGGCCCTGGGCCGGTGTCGGCCAGAACGCCGAAGTAATTGCCGATGGGAAATAACGGATTGAAGGTTTGCAGATCCTGGTTGCGCGGATCGCGGTCGCCGCTGGCAACATCGGCACGAAGGCCGACACGCGGCCGCGCAGGCAGGCGGGGCAGTGTTACACCCCACTCCGAGGCGACGGTCCACGCCTCGATTGAACCTGCACCGAACGAGCCGAACTGATACACGGCCTCGATGTCGTAATGAGGAATCATCAGACGCAGGTCGTCAAGTCGGGGGGCCCCCGCAGCGATTCGTGCGCCTAAGGTTTGCCGCTGTTCTCGCGCGGTGCCCTGGTTGAAGGTAGCGTTCTTGCGATCAAGACCAAAATAGTAGAAATCCGCGACTCTGGCTGGGTCGCCCCCCTGCGCGCGCTCCGAATAGACACCCCAGAAGCTAGTGGTCTGCAAGGGGACATTGTCAAAAAAGCCCGGATTGTCCTTCGCCGGCCGGGCCACAAAGGCATCCAGGGTCCAGCGATTCAACTGCTGCGTGATGCGAGCGGAATAAAATGCCTGTCTCACGTTCGGCCCTTCGCGAGCCGCTACCAGCCTTCCAGATCCAAATTGCAATTCCTGTCGCCCTACGCGAAAAGTGGTGTGAGTTTTGGCCGACTTTCCGCGATCCAGTTCCAGAAACGAATTCAGGAAATCGAGATCCTTCTTGTCGATCGGACGGGGCCCGCCCGGCCTGCCTTGCTCCAGCCCGCTTTCCAGTTGCACAAAAAACCGCACATGCTCATTGAAATGAAAGTCAGCGTGAAGCTGGAAGCGCTGCAGCCAGAAAGAATTGACTGGGTATGGTGTCTTGCTCCAGTTGTCATTCAGCACGTCCTCATATACTCCGCGGAATTCGCCGCCCAGCGACACGTAACTGCTTTCGCCCAGCGTCCGCAACGACATGCACTTCAATGGATCGAGGAAATCACGGCGCTCCTTCGGATTGCACAGGGAACTCCAATCCTCCTCGTAACGGATGAGCTTGATTGCTGGCCGCGTTGGCGCACCTGTCTGTGGCGGCGGAATCAGGCTTTGTTGCGCAGAGAGACCGGAGGAAAGCGTCGCAAGAGAGAGGCGCAGAAACCAGCACAGGATCGATCTGCGCAGAGCGCCCCAGACCGTCACCATCTTTTCCGGCCCGATCATTGTCTCAATGTCCTGCATGGCAAGCGAGATGAAATGCTCAAAGTCTATCAAGTCAATCGAGAACCGGTCGGCCAGGACATGCTAGTGTTCATCTAATCGCTGCCGCAACCTGAAACGGCCGCAGGAAAATGACTAGGGGGACGCTCTATAGCCGTTCATCCTCTTGCAATTGAGAAACTGGAGGCAAGTGCATGAAACTCAGCGTCAACTGGACGGCTCCTTTGCTGCTCGCGGGCATCAGCTTCGCTCATTCGCAGGACCGGCTTGCGTCATCCACTACTGTCGCCGTTGGTCCGCAGTACGATACGACACATGTGTATGTCGCACCCTCCGACGTCGACGTCTTCGTGAAGAGCTTTCTCGGCACGTTCGGGGGAACAAGCACGAAACAGGTTGTCGCCACCGTCACACCGACGCCGAGCCGCACCACATCGCAGTTACTGCAGACTCCCGCCGGAACTGTTTCGCTCTTTGGCTTTACGACTCCCATCCCGGCCCATTTCGGTGACGAGCGCACCGGCTATCTTGTCACCGATCTGGATTCCGCTGTCGCCTCTGCCCGCCGGGCTGGTGCCGACGTTGTGGTCGCGCCCTTCCACGATCCAATTGGCACGGACGTCATCATCCAATGGCCGGGCGGCGTGAATATGCAGCTCTACTCGCACTTCACGTCTCCTTCTTACGCAGCATTTCATCATCTCCCGGAGAATCGGATCTATTTATCAAGCGACTCCGCCGATGCGTTCGTACGGTCATTCCTCGCCTTTTCGCAGGGCAAGGTCGTCTCGGATGAAATACGCGCTCCCGGGATCGAGATAGGCCGTCGAGACGCGAGTTACCGGCGCATTCGCATCGAATCGAACTTCGGCAAGATGCAGTTGGTCGTGACCAACGGTCACCTTCCATATCCTTATGGCCGTGAGACCACGGGCTACGAAGTCGACGATCTCGACAGCACTCTGGCAAAGGCTGAACGTCTTGGTGTCGCTGTGCTCGTCCCACCTTACACATCGGAAAGCCGGAGATCCGCGATGGTTGAATTTCCAGGTGGATATATCGCAGAAATCCATTCGACGATCCACTGACACCGTCACCTCGGCAAGAGCAAGGTCGATTATGAGCGTCCCACGCAGGTGGGCCGCGCCATGAAGGAACTGGGAGTGCATATGATTCCATCCTACTCACCGCAGGCGCGAGGACGATCGGAACGCAACTTCTCCACCTGGCAGGGACGGCTTCCGCAGGAGCTGCGGCTGCGCACTATCCGAACCCTGGAAGGCGCCAACAAGTTTCTGAACGATCACTACATTGCCGAGTTCAACCGCCGCTTCACGGTTCCGGCAGCCGAGCGCGGAACGGCATTTATTTCCTGCCGGCACAGGAACCTGGAAATGATCTTTACGCAACGCTACGAACGCACCGTCGATCGGGACAACACCGTGCGCTTTCACAACCTGGTGATGCAGCTCGAACGCGCTCACTGGCGCGATACCCTGGCCGGCTGCAAGGCGATCATCCATCAGCACCTGGACATGACGCTGACCCTCGTGATCGCGGAGCATCGCATCGGACACTACAGCGCGGAAGGAAAGCTCCTGACGCCGCTCAGCCAAAAACAAATCAAGGCGGTGGAAAAGACGTTGAGAGGAAAAGTTCCTTTCCCTCTCAACTTGCAAATCCCGCACAACACGCGGGATTCGCACTTTCCCACCGCCCCTACGACTACTAACTTATGAACCCGGACATTTCACATGCTACGAAAAGCGGACATTTTCACTTGCTAACGACACGGAAGGGTAGGCCACAAACCGCCCCGAACCCTGTCAATGAGCGACTCGGCCTGAAGGCGTCGATCGAGAATCGACATTTTGCTGCGCCCCTTGACAATCGATAGTAGAGTGTCTACCATCGTCGACAGATTGAGGGTAGAGTGTCTTCTATGGCAAAACAGGCACAGCAGCGGGTCGGACTTCTACAGGGAACCCTGGACATGCTCATATTGCGGACCCTCCGATGTGGCCCTGCTCACGGTCACTACCGCTTGACAGATAAGGGTAAGAAGCAACTTGTGGTCGAGCAATCGCATTGGAAGGAGATGGCAGAAGCTGTGGCGCGCGTGATGTGGCACGCCGCCGAGGAGAGCTGAGATGCGATGGTGGCAGATCAGGAAGCGAGATGCAGACCTAGAGCGGGAACTTCGGTCTGATCTAGAACTGGAAGAAGAAGAGCAGCGGGAAAGCGGTTTGTCACCAGAAGAGGCCCGCTATGCTGCTCGTCGCGCATTCGGGAATACGGCCCTGATCAAAGAGCAGACGCACGAAGCTTGGGGCTGGGCGAACTTCGAACGTATTCTGCAAGACGTGCGCTATGCATTCCGGCAGCTGCGCAAGAATTCAGGCTTTGCAGCAATCTGTTCAGTTTCGCTGGCGCTCGGGATCGGCGCAACGACCACCATTTTCAGCGTCGTGGATTCGCTGTTGCTGCGGCCTCTCCCCTATCCAAACTCTCCGCTCGTTGTGAGAATCTGGAACACCTTCGCTCCGCGCGGGATGATGGAAATACCCTTTTCGGAGCCTGAGTTCAATGAATATCGCCAGAGTCAGAGTTTCGCGCATGTGGCGGGCTTTTCCGTGGGCACACTCACTCTTACGGGAAGCGGAGATCCCCTGCACGTGGCGGCGAGCTGGGGAACGCCAGATTTCTTTTCGGTTCTGGGGACCGAGCCATTGCTTGGCCGCACCTTTACCTCCGACGAACAACAGCAGGGGCATACTCAGGTCGCTGTTATAAGCCATCGGCTTTGGCAGAACCGCTTTGCGTCGAGCCGGGAGATCGTCGGAAAGTCCATTCTCCTGAATAGGCAAAGCTGCACGGTCATCGGGGTGATGCCGCAGACGTTCAATTTTCCGAGCGACGATGTCGACGTATGGCAGCCGCTTCCCATCGCTCCGGTAAGCGACAAAGTTGGCAACCACTATCTCAATCTCGTCGCGGATCTCAAGCCGCACACCACGCTGGACCAGGCCAGATCCGAAATGTCTGCCATTCTGGATCGAATTTTGCGGAAGTATCCCAGGTACTACGGCGGTGTCACCGGCCTTGGCGTCAACCTCATTCCCTTACGCGAGCAGATGGTGGGAAATCTGCGCCCAACCGTGCTTGTTCTGATGGGCGGAGTAGCCTTCATGCTGCTGATTGCTTGTACCAACGTGGCCAGTTTGCATCTGGCTCGTGGAGAAGATCGCAAGCAGGAGATCGCCACCAGGACCGCCCTTGGTGCGACGCGCTGGCGGATCCTGTATCAGGTTCTGATCGAAAATCTGGTTCTGTTTCTGGTCGGAGGTGGCCTAGGGCTGCTGCTTGCGCTCGCTTGCGTGAAGTGGCTCAACCTGAACGACTATCTCAACGTCGCGCAGTTAGGTGGTGTGAAACTCGACCTGCGTGTTCTGGCATTCGCGGCGGTGGTTAGTCTTTCGACCGGACTACTCTTCGGCCTGGTGCCAGCATTGAAGACCTCGCAATCGAACTTCAATGATGCATTGAAGGCAGGTGGTCGGGATGCGATAGGGAGCCGTCATCGCACGCGCATTCGCGGACTGCTCGTGATGACCGAGATTGCGTTCTCGCTGGTGCTGCTCACGGGGGCGGGGCTCATGATTAGCAGCCTTCGAAATCTGCTCGGAGTCAGTCTCGGCTTTAATCCTGAGAACGTGATCACGATGCGGCTGTCTCTTCCTGAAGCTCGCTACTCAATCCCCCGGACCGCTGCCTTTTACCACCAGCTGCAGGACCGTGTGCGGGGTCTGCCTGGAGTGGAGTCAGTCGCCATCGTGAACCAGTTGCCCATGACCGACGTGACCGCGAATGCTTCGTTTGATGTCGAGGGAAGGCCGTCGAATACCGATATCAACGTGGCAGATACGCAGATCATCAGCCCCGATTACTTCCGCGCAATGGGGATCTCGTTAATGCGGGGCCGATTCTTGAATGACGAAGAAGGCAAGCTTCCTCCTGCTTCCGTTATTGTCAATCAAACTTTGGCTCGCAAAGTCTGGCCGGGAACAGATCCCATCGGCAAGCGAATCAGGCTTGGCCCAGACTATCCCTGGCTTTTAGTTGTGGGGGTCGTGGCCGATATCAAGAACCACGGCTCGAATGTCGCCACCAAGCCCGAGATGTATTTCCTGCTTAACGATCAGCCGTTCCAGATCTGGGTCGATCTGCGCTCCATGACGCTTGTTGTCCGCACAAGCATAGAACCTGAGCAAATGGTGGGCGCAATTCGCGGACAGCTCAAACAACTCGACCCGGAGCTGCCGATTTACAAGGTCTCAACCTTGAAGGAGCTTGTCTCATCGTCCATTTCGCAAACCAGGTTTCCTGCGCTCACGCTGTCCCTGTTCGCGTGCGCCGCGCTGCTGCTGGCCGCAATCGGAGTCTACGGAGTTCTCGCTTACACCGTTGCGCAAAGCAGGCACGAGATTGGCGTGCGCGTGGCGCTTGGCGCGCAGCAGGGTCAAATTTTGAAGCTCTTTCTCGGCCAGGGAGTGAAGTGGGCGGCATTAGGCGGATTTGCGGGACTTGCCGCCGCGCTGGTACTGGTGCGATTCATGCGCAGCATGCTGTTTGATGTTGGCCCCTACGATCCCAAGATCCTCCTTGCGGTGACGGCAGTCCTCTCTGCTGTCGTGCTTATGGCCTGCCTTATTCCTGCACTGCGAGCTGCCAAGGTCGATCCGGTTGCCGCTCTGAAGAACCAGTAAGAACGCAAGTGCATCCTGGCGAAACGCTGATGCTCGATGCCGCGTCTGGTCGATCGATGCTTCATCGCCAATGCACTCACTGACACCGATTCAGTCTTCATCCCTGACCCCGGATAATCGCCCGTTCTCAGAGATCAGGATAAGAATGGCGCGATAATGTTGAGAATGCCAGTGCCTGAAACTTCAAAGCTAGCCGCGCTCCTTGGCCGTCAATCAGGGCAAAGACGGATTATTCGGCATCACTCTCCGATTTTGCGAAGGTACTGGAGCGCCGGCAGGCCTGAGATTCTATCCATGGTCTCGACGGGTTTATCTGAGATCGCCTTCGCGGCTACATGCTGGGATGCCACGTTGTCGCTGCCAACCATTGCCTCGACGTAAAACTCCTTGATCCCACCACGCTTCAATCCATTCTTCAATTCAGCGATAGCGGCCGTCACAATCTCAGTCGCCCGTCCTTTGCCTCTATATGCTTCTGGTACCGCGTAACCGATATGCATGCAGCGTAGGCCGTCGATAGGGTCCCACGGAACAAACTCGACGAATGCCGTCACCGTCTTCTCTTCGAGCCGCACGTAAGTGAACCGGGGAGTTCCTTTCGGGGCGTCATAAAAGAGATAGAGATCAGAATCGAGCGATCCCTTCTGAAGCTTGATGCGGCCGTCCGAAAAGGCCTTTTGGAACGAATCCAGGGCGTTGCCAGGATCAGTCATAAGCGTCGCCTGGTTAGGTGTCATGGCTGGAATTGTAGCGGACACGATACGATTGAGTCCTAAATACTCCAAACCCTACATGCCTGGGCTATGGTGCTCACGCGCGTTCTCGCGGGAGGCCGTGGGCTTTCTCGCGTTGGCTTGGATTTCTTAACCACCCGGTTGTGGGACAAACATCTTCCGCGCTGGCGCGAAATAGCGGCTGCCCCAAAGGTTCCCCGCGATCCCGAGGAAAACAGGCGGATCGTTGAAGAAATAAATCGTCAGACGGATTCGTCCGAGCTTCAACCGCATGACGAAGAAGACATCGACAAAATGGATTACGCGACCGTCCGCAGAATGGTGCACCCCAAAAAGGGGCGATGGCTTCGTTTTTCGGAGGACCAAATCAAACGAATGCTGGAGCACGAGCAAGAAAAGGCCGCGGACGGCAATCATCAAAGCGAAGCGCACTAGGGATTCAGACCAAAAGCGGTCGTGAAACTCGTCGTACACGTCCTGCCATTGCCCGACAGAACTCTCAACAAAAGTTCGAAAGAAGCACACATCTGGCACACGAAACGCTGGCGGAAAACGAATCTGCGCGGTGTCCTGGAGCAGGTGTCATTGATTAACGCAAATCAGCGTCGCACTGAATGGCCAGTGGGGATGTCGTCTCGTGTCAATGCTGGGGTCTCCAGAACCCAGAAGGGGACTGCCACTTTCCTCAACAGAGAATTACTGCGACTTTGAGGGCGCTGCACAGGGCGGGGAATGCTCTCCAGTCCCTTTTCGAGTAGAAATCTTGCGCTTTTGCCCGGAATAGGGCCAACAAGTCCATCTTTCTCTGAAAATGCTGAAGTATTTGGACTCTATGGCGGAGGGAGAGGGATTCGAACCCCCGGTACCCTTTCAGGTACAACGGTTTTCAAGACCGCCGGTATCAACCGCTCACCCATCCCTCCGCAGGTGGGAAAAGCCGTCCAGCGTTCAGTTTAGCGTATTTTCTATTTCCGGTCTCCGTCGCTAGTCAACCGGCAACCGCAGCACGCTCACTGTAGGGCTTCGCGCAATGTTTTGTATCCGCCTGACAGGACGCCGCAGTCCATTCCGACCGCAATCAGATCAAACCCTTCTTTAGCGTAAGTCCTAGCTTTTTCAGCCGTGGCTGCAAAGATCCCACATGGCTTACCAGCCTTCTTGCACAATGCGAGCACTGCGGAGATGCTCTCAACCACCTGTGGCGATTCGATCTTTCCCGGAATTCCAAAGGACCCGCTCAGATCATACGGTCCAATCACCACCGCATCCACGGCCGTGTGCTTCGCAATTGCCTCCGCGTTCCTGACGCCGGCAACGCTTTCGATTTGCACGACGATGGCGTAGTCCTGCCGCTGCAAACACTCCGCGAACCTCGTTCCATACCCCTGCGCACGCGCAATCCCCACACTGCGCTCTCCACGCGGCGGATAAAGTGCGGCACGCGCAATCTCATCCACTTCGGCCGCCGACGAAACCTGGGGAAGGATGATTCCATCGCAGCCAGTATCGAGAAACCGCTTAATCGCCGTTGCCGAAAGGTCCGGCAGGCGCACAAACGTGGGCGGGCCGCCCGCAGTCACCGCGCACGCCGTGGCTGCGCTCACTTCGTTGAAGCGCCCATGTTCCCCATCGATCCAGAGCCAGTCAAACCCCGCCAGCCGCGCGATCTCCACAATGGCCGGATGATCAATTGTCACGATCGTGCCCAGCTTCATCCCGCCCGATTGCAGCCATGCCTTCACATCCATTTGACGCCCCCCGCCTTCTTTCAATTGCCGACCGTTCTAGCCGCGGCACTGCGCGTGCCCGACACGCAAAGAGGCGGCATCGACAGCGTTCTCACTTCCACGAGCCTGCGATCAAATACTCATAAGTCACAAACGCCACCTTCGTACTATCCGGCGACCATGACGGCACATTATTCGTCCCTTGTCCGCCGAACAACTTTGCCAGCACCTTTACTTTCTTGTCCGCCAGCGACATCACGTTCAGCGTTACGTCTTTGTCCGGCGGATGCCCGGTCACGCCCTTCTCAAATGCGACAAACGTCATCCACTTTCCATCCGGTGAAATATGTGGGAACCAGTCGTTCGTCTCGTCCGTGATCACTTGTTCCTGCTCGCTGCCATCAGGATGCATCCGCCAGATTTGCATGTGACCGGTGCGCTCCGAGTTGAAATAGATCCACTGCCCATCCGGCGAGTATTCGGGTCCATCATCCAACCCCGGCGCGGTCGTCAGCCTTTTCTCCTCGCCCCCATTCACCGGAATTGAGTAGATGTCGAAGTTATCCCTACGTTGTCCCACAAACGCCAGCGTCGTTCCATCCGGCGACCACCCGTGCCAGTACGACGGCCCAAGTTGCGTAATCTTCTTCGGTGTCCCACCTGCAATCGGAAGTGTATAGACCATGGATTTTCCGGTCTCGGTCGAATCGCTGATCGCCAGCATCGTTCCGTCCGGCGAAATCCCATGATCGTTATTGCACTTCACCTGCGGATCCGTAGGAATCCGTACTGGCGCAGCGCCATTGACTGCTAGCCTATAAATCCCGCCATCCTGGTTGAATAGGAAATACGATCCATCCCGCGACCAATTTGGAGCTTCAAAATGCGCTCGCGCGACATAAGTCACTCGCCGGTCCGTCGACGCAATCGGCACCGTCTCGAGGGTGCTGTACAGAACCGGGTTTTCGGCACTGGCATTGTCTATCGTCTCGACCTTCACGTTCGAAAAAACTGCAGTCTCCGTCGCGTCCTTATCATGCGAAGAAACTCCGATTCCGACGTAGAACGGCCCACTCAACACCAGTTTCGTCGACGCGCCGGAAGGTGCCAGTTTTCCGTCCGAGCCTGAGACAAACGCATAGAAGTAATGTCCGCGCTTCTCCAACCGCACTCGCTGCGGCCCCACCACGTTCGACTGCACTTCGTGGTCATCCGCGCCACTTGCATCGCGAAACTGCAGCGACGTCAGCCCATCCCCATGGCGGGCAATATCGACAGCAGGCGAATTTCCGTCCAGGCTCTGCCTTATCATCAGCACCGCTTTGCGATGGTTGTTCCCCTTTTCGCCCACAAACGCGATGTCCGCCGAAATCGCTACATCTCCACTCATCTTCTTCCAGGCAAACTGAAAATCATCTATGCCGAACCACATGTTGTCGCCACTTCCCATCACTGTGTAGCTTTGCATTGCGGCGTCGTAGCTCGTCGATCCGGGATGGAGCACTGTCCCGACATCCTGGTGTCCCTCAAAAATCCCCACCGGTCCAGGCACCGCTTGGCCCAAAGCGCATCCCATCGATAACACGGGAACAAAAGCCAGGAAAGAAGGCAAAATTCGCCGATTCATACCAATCCTCCGCCGCAATTCTAAAACTGGATCATTCTCGCGCATTCGCCTTCGTCACGTCTCGCCGCGGGCGAGCAGGCCGCGACACGCAGGCACGTCGAACCGTCTTACTGCGAAAACACATCGCTCCCCGCCCCCACGGTGTTACAACAGGAGTGCATGACTAAGCGATCCAAACCAGGAACGGCGCCGCAGCCCGGCCAGCCCATCAGTCTGCGTACTCTTGGCGAATACCTCAACCTCTCGCCGGCTACGATTTCTCTGGTTCTGAACAACGCACCCGGAGTCCGATCCATTCCGCAGGAAACCCGCAATCGCGTTACGGAGGCAGCTGCCAAATTCGACTACCGCCCCAGCTTTTTCGCACGCTCCCTGCGCAAGCGACAGACCTTTACAGTCGGCGTCCTCGTCCCCGAACTCAGTGACAGCTACGCGATGCAGGTTCTCAGCGGCGTCGAAGAGCACCTGATTGAAGAGGGCTACTTCTACCTCACCGCGAGTCACCGCCGCAAACCCGACCTCATCGAAGAGTACCCACGGCTCTTCATGGATCGCTCTGTCGAAGGTTTCATCTTTATCGACACCGCGCTCGAAAAGAGCCTCGGCGTTCTCCCCGCCGTTGTTGTCGCTGGCCATCGCAAAATCGAAGGCGTCACCAACGTCGTTCTCGACCAGAAGCGCGCCGCCGAACTTGCGCTCCGTCATCTCTACCAGCTCGGTCACCGTAAAATCGCCTTCATGCGGGGCGGCAGCCACAGCTCTGACGCGGACGATCGCTGGAGTTGCCTGATGGCTGTCGCCCGCGATTTAAAGCTGGTTGTAACTCCGGAGCTCGTCGTCCAACTGCAACTCCGCGTCTCCACACCGGAACTCGGCTTCGAGCCCGCCAACGAACTCATCCAGCGCGGCGTCGATTTCACCGCACTCCTCTGCTATAACGATGTCGCCGCCATCGGAGCTGTTCGCGCTCTCATGAATCATGGCCTTCAGGTCCCCAGCGATGTTTCAGTCGTCGGTTTCGACGACATCCAGGGCGCCGCGTTCCACAATCCGAGCCTCACCACAATTCGCCAGCCGCTCTATCAAATGGGCATCACTGCTGCGCGCATCCTGCTCCAGCGTATTCGCTCGCAGGCCGCATTCCCTGACTTTGTACCCATTCTCCCTGAGCTCATCATTCGAGAATCCACCAGTCCGCCCAATCCAAAACGCAACCGCATCAAACGCACCTGAGCCTTCGATGCCACCCGTAATCAAGACTTCTGCGGCCAGGACTTTTTTCATTCTCCATCCGGTCTTCGCGCTCACCGGTGTCCTCCACGCGGTCGGCGGAGCCCTGCTTCCCTCCCTCGCGGCCCGCTTTCACCTGAGCGACTCTACTTCCGGACTTCTCTTTCTCCTCTACTTCGCCGGCACTTCGCTGGGCGCACTCCTATGCCGCGGCAGCTATGCACGGCTTATGACCATCGGTTTCGCCGCAATGATCTGTACCTGCCTCGCTGTTGCCGCGAGCCCACGACCCCTGCTCGCACCCGTGTTCTTGCTCCTCGGTATCAGCGTGGGCATACCCATGTCCGCGGTCACTCTCTTTACCGGCCGAAATTTTCCTGAGCGATGCGCGCCCCTGCTCACGTTTCTTAACTTCAGTTGGAGCATCGGCGCCCTCGCCGCTCCGCTCATCGCCGCTCGCATCCTCATGCGCTACGACTATCGGGCAGCGTACATCCTTTTCGCGATCACCTCCGCGGTCGCCGCGATCGCCTGCGGACTCGTCCTTCGCGACGGTCCCGAACCGACTCACTCCTTCGGCAATTCCCCAGTTGCTACCACGGTCTTTCGTCTCGTAGCTGTCTTTGCCTTCGCGGCTTTCCTGCAGGTCGGCATCGAAAACACCGTCGCTGCGTGGCTTCCCACTTACACTCTGCGCATGGCAGGCAGCGGAATCGTTCTCGCCGCCGCTTCCACTTCGTTCTATTGGGCGGGATTTCTGTTCTCTCGCGGCCTCTCCTCCGTCTTGCTTCTTCGCGTCGATCCTATGCGTGTCTTCCGGAGTGCAGTTATGCTCGCATTTATGTCAGCCCTGTTTCTCGAAATCGCCCCTTCCGCAACCCTCCGTAACCTGGCCATGTTCCTTCTCGGAGCTTTCCTGGCGCCCACGTATCCGCTCGTTCTTGCAGCCTTCTTCGCTCGGACCCGCCACACTGCCGATTCCCGCTGGATTCTTTTTACAGCCGGCTTCGGCGGCTCGGTCCTTCCCTGGATCGCCGGTTTCACTTCCACCCACACAGGCAGCCTCCGCGCCGGCATGCTCACAATCCCCGCGGCGCTCCTAATCATGGCCCTCATCCTCCCAACGCTCCGAGATCCTCTGCCCGGGCCGACAAATTCGTAGCGCAACGGTCAAGTCTCCCACAAAGGGAAGGGAAGCCATCAAGGCTCCCCTTTCGTAAGCACCACGAACTTTGAACTGAGAACTTCGAACTACTTTTTCCCCTCCAACTCATCCGCCAGCGCACCTGCGCCATACAGCTTGCGAAGACCTTCAATCATTCCCGCGGAGTGCACTGCCACTGCGCGATTCTTGGATCCATCGTAAACAAAGTCTCCCGCCAGCGACTCGATGTTGCCGTCGAAGATCAGTCCCACTAGTTCACCCTCGCGATTGACCACCGGCGATCCCGAGTTCCCGCCGATAATATCTCCAGTCGAAACAAAGTCCAGCGGCGTTGTCAAATCCAGCTTGCCCAACCCCGCCTGTTCCTTCGGCGTCAAGTCGAAGGGCGGTTTGTTCCCGAAGCTGTAGGCACGGTCGTAGAGCCCGTAGTACGTCGTGAAGGGCGGCGCGATCGTTCCGTTGTAGGGGTATCCGTCTACAGTCCCATAGCTCAACCTCAGTGTGAACGTCGCATCGGGATAAGCATTTTTCCCATACACCAGGAAGCGCGCCTTCCCAAGCTTCTCTCCGGCTGGAGTCAGCACACTCTCCACGGTGTCGCGCATCTTGCGTTGAGACTCGCGCACAATTGGGTCTACGCGCCGTGCCGTCATGATCATCGGATCCGTCGAAGCAGCAATCGCCGCCTCGCCGCCATCCATCAGCGCCTTGCGCGCGGCCACATCGCCCAGCTTAGTTCCGTCAATCAGCGAATCCACGGTTGCGTCGACGGGACCTCCCTGCAAAATGGCCTGAACATACACATCGTCGTTGCCCAGCTTCTCCTCGCCAAGATTCAAAGCCGTCTTCATGAACAGCTTCTCTGTATCCGTTGTAATCGGCGCTGGGGACAGCAACTGGAACTTCAGTGATTGCATATTCGCGTCATGGAATTGCGGCAACCGTTCACCATCCGGCTTCTTGATCTCAGCGGAATATTGCACCAGCAGGAGCGCAATCGAAAACAGCCGGCTGTCCGTCCGCCGGTAGATCTGGTACCGAAATTCCGGCTTCACCTGCTCTTCTGCCTTCGCAATCGTGTCCCATGCGCCGCCGTATTCCTTCTGCCATTCGGGATTCGCGGCGACCTTCTTGCGGAAGTCATCCTCCTCAGCCTGTTTCTTCGCGATCAGGTTCTTGTCCGCCAGCGCCTCCGTTCGCCCTATATATACTTTGAGGCCGTTCTGCAAACCAAAAATCGTCGAGCCAACCTGCCGCGCCTGCTCCGGACCCTTCGCGGCGTATGCCTGTGCCGCAGCAATGCGCCGCTTCAGATAATCTGTTACCGCCGGTTCAACTACGTCCCTCTCCACCAGCAGTTCCGCCATCGTATCCTGTCGCGATGTGGAACCCGGATGCCCGGAAATGAAAATCAGTTCGCCGGGTGCCGCGCCCTTCGCACTCCACTTCAAATAGTTTTCCGTGTGCAGTGGCTTCCCGTTGTCGTACACGCGAAACAGCGCCATATCCAGGTCGTAACGAGGATAGGTGAAGTTGTCTGGATCGCCGCCGAAGAATGCCGCCTGTTGTTCTGGCGCAAACACGAGCCGCACATCCGTGTACACCTTATATTGATAGAGCCAGTATTCGCCGCCGTCGTAAAACGAGACGATATCCGAGCGCAGTCCTGTCTTATCCTTGCTGTCCTTGGTGATCGCTGCGATCTCTGCTTCGCGCGCCTTCAACGCCTTCGCATCATCCGCAATGCCTTTGGCTGCCCCCTGTACGCGCGCCGTCACATCCTGCATTCCCACCAGCACGTTGATCTCAAGGTCTGGCGACTTCATCTCCTGGTCCGGCGTCGTCGCGTAAAAACCATTAGCCAGATAATCGTGCTCGGCCGTCGAGTTCTTCTGCAACTGGCCACGCGCCACGTGGTGATTCGTCAGCAACAGTCCGTCCGGACTTACAAAGGAACCGGATCCGCCATCATTCAGCCGCACGCTTGAGAGGCGCAGGTGGTCCAGCCATTCCTGGGTCGGATGGAAGTTGTACTTCGCCGCCAGTTGTTTCAATGGCGGGTTATCAAAGGTCCACATTCCCTCTTCGGCGCGGATCACGGGCACAACGGCCAGAAGGGCCGTTGCAAGATATGCAATTGAACGAAACGAACGACGAAACATCGAACACCTCACAAAAGTTGAAAAGCCGTAGTTGCTAATCCTTATTCCCCAGTCCCTGCACTTGTGGCATCACCAGCACCTCGACTCCCGAAGCAGCATCCTTCTGATGAAACACCTGTTCCGTCGCTTTCGTAAACTGCTCCGGCGGCGTACTTGGAATGTCAGCAAAAATTTGCGGGTTGCGATCCGTCAGCGGAAACCAGCTGCTCTGCACCTGTACCATGATGCGATGACCACGACGAAACGTATGGAATAAATCGGGCATGGTGAAATTGATGTCCGTCATCTTCTCCGGAACCAGCGGCTCCGGCTTCTCCCAGCTATTGCGGAATTTTGCCCGGAACGGCTCCCCGCGCAACAACTGCTGATACCCACCCATGTGTAGCGGAGGTGCATCCAGAACGCGCTTGTTCGGATTGCCTTCCTCGTTCGAATCGGGATAGTTGTCCGGATACACGTCGATCAGCTTCACATCGAAATCTGAATCCGTGCTCGAACTCGCTACCTTCAACTTCGGCGAAATGGGGCCGGCAATCGTCACGTCCTCTTCCAGCGGATCGCTCACGTATGTCAGCACATCCGTCCGTTGGCTTGCGAATCGCTGATCATCCACCATGTACCGTTGCGGAACCGTATCCGTCGTGTAGCCCACAAACGGCACCGGGTGGTTTGGATCGCTTTCGTAATCATCCCGGCTCTGCACCTCGGCCGGCGCTTCGAAGCTCAGCTTTCCGCCCGCGTGGAAATACAAAGTCTTCGCCGTCGCCGCCTTCGGTGGCCACTCATCAAAGTGCCGCCACACGTCCGTCCCCGTCTCAAACACCACGGCCTTCGGCTGAGCCGCGCCTTTGCCTTTCAGATAATGTTCGAAGAAAGGGAACTGAATGTTCTGCCGGAAATAGTCCCCGGTCTTCGAGCCGAACTGTACATCGCCCAAATGCGACCCGTCGCCGCGCGCCCATCCGCCATGCACCCACGGTCCCTCAACCAGCGTCGTCGGTGTCTCGGGATTGAACTTCGAAGTGGCATAAAACGTCCGATAAGGCCCGCTCAGATCCTCGGCGTCATACCATCCGCCCACCACCAGCACCGCGCACTTCACATTCTTCATGTGCCGCGACAAATCTCGCGCCTGCCAGTAGGCGTCGTAGGTATTGTGCTTGGCCTGGTCCAGAAACAGCCAGTTCGAACCCTTCAGATACAGCTTATCCAGGTTCAAAACGTTTCCGGCCTTCAGATAAAACTGGTAACTATCAGGGGTGCCGAAATCAAACGGCACCATCGCCTTTGGCGTCTGAGGCCCGTTCTGCGGATGAAAGAACGGCCCATAGAATCCAAAGTTCGCCGACAGCATGAACGCCCCGCCGTGATATCCGTCATCACCCAGGAACAAGTCCGTCATCGGCGCCTGCGGACTCGCAGCCACCAGCGCCGGGTGCGAATCGATCATCGAGGCCGACGTGTAAAACCCGGGATACGAAATTCCCCAGATTCCTACCTTGCCATTGTTGTTCGGCACATGCTTCAGCAGGAACTCAATTGTGTCGTGGGTGTCTGAAGCGTCATCCACATCCTGTGGCGCCTTCTTGTTATCGATGTGCGGGCGCATCTCGATGAATTCGCCTTCGCTCATCCATCGCCCGCGCACATCCTGATAGACAAAAATGTATCCGCTCTTCTCAAACTCCGCTGACGGACCAAGGCTCTTCGGATACTGGTCTTCCCCATACGGCGCAACGCTGTACGGCGTTCGGTCCATCAGAAACGGATAAGGACCGCCGTTTTCATCCTTCGGAACATACACCGCCGTGAACAACCGCTTTCCATCCCGCATCGGAATGCGGAACTCGTACTTTGTGTAATGAGACCGAACGTAATCTTCAGACGGCGCCTGGGCCGCGGGCTGTTGCGCGCCTAAGCCGGCGAAGCAAAGGGCAAATACAGACAAAAAAGTGAAGGGAAGTCTTTGCAGCTTGAGCATTTTGGACTGGATTCTCCTGAAGGGTAAGAGTACAGCAGTCGAAAGACCACCAACAGTGAACCACAGCCGCCCCGGCTCCTCAAACTGGCTGCGAGGATCCCGCAAAATCGATGCAGCCGTCACCGCAGAGAAATCCGTCTAGTGCTATAGTTTCCAGTCACGTTCGAGGGGTGTTCCTATGCTCAGCTCCTGCTCTCGGGCCCTTGCCCTTTTCGGGGTCTGTTGCGCCGCCATAGTTCCTGTACTTGCCCAGGCACCAGTCGACAACAATCCGCCACTCGGCGAGCCGCTCCAGCTTAACGTCCGGAACGTGTTGGTCGATGTCGTTGTTACGGACAAGAATGGAAGCGCCGTCCCCGGACTTCACAAGGAAGATTTTGTAGTGCTCGAGAATGGCAAGCCCCAGACCATCGAATACTTCGAGCCGCATTTTCCTGCCGCATCAGCGGCCTCGCAGCCGGCTCCGACCCTGCCGCCCAACACGTTTACCAATGTCCCGGCAGCCGAGCCCAATCAGGCGATCAACATCCTGCTCATGGATGCCCTCAACACGTCCATGACCGACCAGATGTATGTTCGCAAGCAGATGGTCAAATATCTCGCGTCGATTCCGCCCGGACTCCGCGTCGGCGTTTTTACGCTCAGCGATCGACTCCGCATCGTCCAGGGATTCACCGACGACTCGGCTCTTTTGCGTTCCTCCGTCAACCGCCTTGCCGGAAAACCCACCGAGGCCGCGATGGAGGCCACACCTAACGAACTCGCTACGCAATCGACCGCAATTGCCGGTCTCAACACCATGGCCAGTGGGAACGGCGGAGCGCAGTTGGCCGCAATGATTTCCAATCTGCAGAACTTTCTCGCCACTTCCACCAGCGCTCAACAGAACCAGCAGCTCCTTATTACTCTCGACGCGCTCCAGTCCATCGCTCACTATGTCTCCTCTGTTCCCGGCCGCAAGAATCTGATCTGGTTTGTCGGCTCCTTCCCGCTCTGCCTCCCTGACTCGGATTTAGACAAACGATGCCCATATGAAGAAAATATAGAGACGACCATCAATGCACTCGCCGCGGCGCGCGTCTCCGTCTATCCCATCGATGCCAGCGGCGTCGTGGCTCCCAATGGCGACATCAGTGGAGCTGGCCGCGACGCATCAGGCAGCCTTGTCCCGGGGGCGACCATGCCGGGAGGCGTCTCCGCACCAAACACCCTGTACTTTCAATTCATCGCCTCAGAGAATTGGGCCAAGGCAACCGGTGGCAGAGCGACGCACAACAACGACATCAAAGGTGAGCTTGCTGAGGACCTCAAAGATGGATCCAGCTATTACACCGTCGCCTATACGCCAACCGATCCGAAGGAAATAGGCCGTGAACGCAAGATCACGGTCAAGCTAAAGGAAGAAAACTACAAGCTTGCCTACCGACGCACATACTTCGAGCGCACGCCCGCCGAAATCAAGGCCGCATCCACACAGCCAGACAAGGATCCGCTCCGTCCGCTCATGGATCGCGGTATGCCCAACTTTGCCGATCTTCACTTCAAGGTGCACGTCGAGCCCGATGACGCGCAATTTGCAGGTGCGCCTCCCAATGGCGACAACCCCGCGTTCAAGCCGCCATTCAAGCGCTATACCGTGCGCTTCTTTCTCTCACCAAAGAATCTGAATTTGGTTCAGGGCCCCGGCGGGGTCCGTCGCGCACCTGTTGAGGTTGCGCTCATCGCATACAGCCAGCGCGGGGAAAGCCTCAATTGGCTCGTCCGCTCGGTCAACCTCGCCATCCGCCCAGACCAGATGGAATTCGCTGAAACCTCCGGCATTCCGTTCCACTTCGATTTTGATTTGCCGCCCGGCGACGTCTACCTTCGCGCCGGAATCTACGACTCCAGCACCAACCGGGCCGGCACCCTCGAGATTCCTGAGGCCACAATCCAGTCCATACCCCCGGCACCGATGGGTGGACATTAGTGTAATTTGGGCGGCTAAACGGTATTGAGCGCCAACGATATCCAGAAGAGTGCCCTACCAATGTGAATGCGTCGATTAGTGGGGCATCGGTGGAAGTCCGCAGGCCCAGAAACAATGGAACTCAACTTCAATATTCCGCGACCAGTTCGCTGTAACTCGCATTGGCCGCGTGGCACTGTCCTTCGGCGTGACCGAACTCGTTCTCTGTAACGTCCATAATGAAACCGGAGATCGGTCCTACCGTCGCATTCGTTCCGGCGCTTGTGCCCGGCTTGTACTGCCGTTCCTGATCCTCGGCTTCCCAGCGCAAGCCCAGTTGAAGGCATGCCTGTTGCCGCTGTTGCGCATATCGAGCCAAGCGATTCATCTGGTGCTCTTCCACACCGCTGCGAAAAGCGAATCCGCTGTTGCCGACCAGTAAGACCGCGGCCGCACACAGCGCCGTCACCTCGGTAAACTTCCAGCTTTTTCTCAAAAAACGCAAAAGGCTGATACCACCACGACTTGAGATTGAGGATTTTTGGTGCCTTCAGTATAGCGAAATCCATTTTTCTCCAACCCAAGAATTGCACTGAAATCTAACGACGGTAACCACCTCGTTTTCGATAAGCGCAACTGGTCACCGCCCTTCAGGTTTCGCACTTATGCGACAATCGAATCATCGGACCGCCCCTTTCCCAGGCGAGGTCAACATGCGATCTTCACCCGAACGCCCAAATCACCTCTTCCGCGCGCTCTTCATTTCATTCGCTTTACATGGCGCTTTTTTCGCGTCTGTGTTCTTGTTTGGCTCGCGCGCCACCATCAGGATCGTAGAGCCGGTCAAAACACAGGCCGTTGCCCAGCTCGCCTTCTCTGGCGGTTCCCACGCCATAACGATCGAACTGCCCGTATCACAATTCGCGGCGCACACCCACGAGCCCACACCCAAAGCAGATGTGGCCAAAAAGACCGACATCCCAATGCAAGTGCCCGCACTCAAGAAGTCAGGTGGCGGTTCGACGCGGTCGCCTCATCACGGCGACGGATCCTCTACTGCCCTGACCGGCAACGGAAGTGATGCCGCGGACATTCATCCCGCCTTCCCCGTCTTTTCTCCGCACCCGCCCGTCACCGACCGATCGCTGCTTCCATCCTCCGAACAGAGAATTGTTGTCGACGTAAGTGTGGACGCATTCGGCCAAGTGGTGAGCGAAAACCTTGTCAAAGGATTGGGAAACAAATTGGACAAGATCGTGCTGGAAACTGTAAAGACCTGGCGCTTTCAGCCAGCGACTTTGAATGGCAAGCCGGTTGCCACCGAGGCGGAATTGATCTTCCCGTTCAACTTGGATTACCCGATCACCCTCTCGTAGCGAGCGTTTATCCAAGCCTCATTTCTCTCAATCATTTATCCTGCCAGTCCTGCATCCTGTTCTGGTGCCCCTGAACCTGTCAGCGCGGACCACTTGCGTCTGAAACTGAGAATCAGGATCAGCAGATACTCGCCGGAATTGCCTCCAGTTTCAGTCTCTTCCCGCGGCGATTCCTTCCCACGACTGGCCACAAATAATTGAACATATCGAGATTTGAGGCGATTGAAGTAAGATAGCCGGAACCGGAAATCTGCTACGGTTCCCGAAACGGCGTGCGGTTTCAATCCAGAGGAGTGTATGGAGAGAGGCAAGAAAGAGAAACATACAACCGATCACCTGCGCGGCGTTTTGCGAGGAGACGCTTTCGAAAGCGATTGCACGGTGGCCCTGGTAACCAAGCTAGATCATGAGAAGCCCACCGTAGCGGTGTGGACCAGCCTGCGCATTACGGCGGCGGCCCAAACTCCTCCAGATGGAAGCTATCGGCTTGAAGTCCATGGGCGGACATTTGATGTGAAGCGCGTTGGGGGCAAATGGCCGACGCTGCGCCTCTGAATCGCTGAAATCTTCTCTCGATTTTTCCGACAAGCATCCTTCGCACATTGGTCCGCATATCGTCGTGCGTGCGTCTTCAGATATGATTCGATGCTCAGCAGCAATCTGATTCGTTCGACCACAAACTTTACGTTGAACAGGTGACTTCACGCTGCGGGGGTGTGCGTATGAGGGTTTTCTCTGTTCTGGCGATGGCGATGTTGACCAGCATAGGAGCGGCGCAAGCGGGCCCGGTATTTCTGGCGGCCAGTCCTTCTACAGTGGTGTGGGGCTATTACTGGTCCAAGGCCAAGCCCGCGCTGACGATCCATTCCGGCGACACGGTCCGAATTCAAACGCTCTCAACTTGCGGTCCGAACGAACGGCTGCTGGCTGGCGGAGTGGACGCCAAAGACATTCCCGCTTATAACGCGACCATCTACGACCAGGTCAAAGATCGAGGCCCCGGCGGGCACATCCTCACCGGGCCGATTTCGATTGTGGAGGCAGAGCCCGGTGACGTGCTCGAAGTGCAGATCGAAAAGATCGACATCGACGTGCCGTTTGCTTGCAACGGATTTTCCGTGGGGCGTGGATTCCTGCCGAATGACTTCCCGTATGGTAGACGCAAGATCATTCCCCTCGACCGCGAGAAAATGTTGGCCCACTTCGCGCCGGGTATTGAGATTCCGTTACGCCCGTTTTTCGGCAGCATGGGGGTTGCCCCTCCGGAATCGGCCGGGCGCTACGACAGCGCTCCGCCCTGGATGCACGCCGGTAACATCGACAACAAGGAACTTGTGGCCGGAACCACGCTGTTCATCCCTGTTCACGCTTCGGGCGCGCTCTTCGAGGCGGGCGATGGACACGCGGGCCAAGGCAATGGCGAGGTCGACATTACGGCGTTAGAAACGTTTCTCACCGGTACCTTTCGGTTCGTGGTCCACAAGGACCAGCACCTGTTGTGGCCGCGAGCCGAGACGCCGACAAGCTATATCAGCATGGGTTTCAGCCCCGATCTGAAGACCGCAACCGAGATGGCGGTGCGCAACATGATTGATTTTCTGGTGACCGAGAAGCACCTGTCCCGCGATGACGCTTACATGCTGACCAGCGTGGCAGTGGATGTCGATATTACCCAACTTGTAGACGGAAATGTGGGTGTGCACGCAATCTGCCCAAAGCAGATCTTCGCCGGGAAGGAATGACTGGCTGCGGCCCGTTAGAATCTGGGTATATGGATATAGTTGGAAACGCTCCCGCCGACGAGACCATTCTCGAAGGCACACGGTTTGTGCGAGCCTGCCTGCGCAAGCCGGTCGATCGCACGCCGGTCTGGTTTTTGCGCCAGGCCGGGCGTTATATGCAGGAGTACCGCGATGTTCGCAAGCACCACACGCTGGTGGAAATCTGTAAACTTCCGGAGTTAGCCGCTGAAGTGACCATTACGGCGGCTGAAAAGCTCGGCGTCGACGCGGCCATCATCTTTGCCGATTTATTGCTTCCGCTCGAACCCATGGGCCTGCCGTTTGAATTTCAGGCGGGTGAAGGGCCCGTGGTCCACCATCCGGTGCGCACCGCCGAGGACGTGAAAGCCCTGCGTATCGACCGTGCAGACGACCTGGCCTATGTGGCACGTGCGATTGAAAAAGTTGCCGCGCATTTTGGCGACCGGCTTGGCGTGATTGGTTTCTGTGGAGCTCCTTATACCCTTGCCAGCTACATGATCGAGGGCGGCGGCTCGCGAAACTACCTCTACACCAAGCAGATGATGTACAGCGACACCTTTGCATGGAGCAGCCTTCTGGATAAGCTTGTCGTTGTGCTAACCGAGTACTGCCGGATGCAAGTCCAGGCTGGTGCCGACGTCATCCAGATATTCGACAGCTGGGTTGGCTCGCTGGGTTTGCAGGATTACCGCGATTACGCCTTCGAGGCGTCGAAGCGCCTGGTGCGCGCTGTGCAGCAGATGGGCGTGCCGGTGATCTATTTCGGAGTGGAAACCGCGGGTCTGCTGCCGCAGATGGCTGCGACGGGCGCCGATGTGATTGGTCTCGACTGGCGCCAGCCTCTTGACGTTGGCTGGCACGAAGTTGGCCACGCGCACGCAGTGCAGGGCAATCTTGATCCCATCACGCTGTTCGCTCCGCTTGAGGTGCTGGAATTGCGGGTGAAGGAGATTCTGCGAGCCGCGGCAGGACGGCCGGGCCACATCTTCAATCTTGGTCATGGCATCGTTCCCCAGACACCGGTTGAGAACGTTCAGGCTGTGGTGCGCATGGTGCGGGAGTTCCGGCTGGAGAACCAGAATGTCTAAGCAGGCCGTATTGCTCCTGGCGCACGGCACACCGGAGACGGTGGAGCAGATTCCCGAGTATCTGCGCAACGTGGTCAGCGGGCGACCGCTGCCGGAGCACGTCATCGAGGAGATCAAACATCGGTATGCATTGATTGGGCGCAGTCCATTGACTGAGATCACGCTGGAGCAGGGCCGCCTGGTGGAGGCCGAACTCGTGATGGATGGCATCGAAGTGCAGGTCTACGTCGGAATGCGGAACTGGAAGCCCTATATTCCAGATGTTGTGCGCAAAATGCGAGCCGATGGCGTGGAGGAAGCAGCGGTGATTTGCCTTGCTCCGCAGAATTCACGCACCAGTGTGGGGCTCTACAAGCGCGCGGTTCAGGCTGAGGCCGGTGCTCTGAAGATCGATTTCACCGAGGGCTGGGCACTGGATCCTCTTCTCGCAGAGGCATTCGCAGAAAGGCTGCGAGCGGCCGAAACGCGAATGAAACAGGAAACCGACGCGTTTGTCCCTGTGCTGTTTACGGCACACAGCGTTCCGACGCGCACGGTGCAGCCGCCCGACGTCTCAGAGGGACAGAACGCGGGTCCGCGTCTATGGCCGGGCGAAGGAGCCGACCCTTATGCGCAGGAGGCCAAGCGAACCGCGGAGCTTGTAGCAGAGCGCGTTCCCGAGATCCCGAAGTGGTGGTTCGCCTTCCAGAGCCAGGGCGCGAGCGGTGGTCCATGGATGGGGCCCACCGTTGAAGAGACGCTCACAACAATTGCCCAGGAAGGTGTGAAAACCGTTCTACTTCAGCCCATAGGCTTTCTTTGCGACCACGTCGAGATTTTGTACGACGTAGACATCGCGTTTCGAGAATGCGCATCGAAACTTGGTGTTCGCCTGGAGCGGCCGGAATCGCTAAATGCGTCGCCTACCCTGGCGCGCGCGATTGCGGGACTTGCGAAGTGCGGGCTCAGTCGGTTACAAGGATATGAAACCTCCGATCGCCTGAACTGAACACTAGTTTGAAGTCTTGCCGGGCGCCACCCGGCCCGAATGCCTTCACGCGCCAACGATGTGGTGAGCCATGCGATGAAAGGCTGTTGATGCCGTTTGGTAAGTCTTCGTTAAACGATTCGAGTTCCAGCCCTGTGCAGTGTCCCGATTGCGGGAGGCCGCAAATGCGACGACTGCCCCGCGCGGGCTTCCTGCAGAGATACGTTTGGCCGTTTTTCGGGTACTACCCATGGGAGTGTCCGATCTGCAGAAAGCCACGACTGGTCCGATATCGGAGTAGACGCGGCGATCGTCCCGTGAGCGGGCGAGTTTCTCGAACATAGCCGTACCGGCGCGAGTATCGCGCATTTCAATCTCTATAATGTCCAGAACATACTTCCCATTCCCAGGAGGCCAGCTTGTTCTCTGTTGCTGCTGCAATTCAACGTGCCGCTTTGCTCGTGCTCACCCTTGCGTGTACCATGCTCTCTGCTCGTGGACAGGCGGCGAACAGCGCAGCCGCCCCACCGCAGACCGTATACGTGAAAGTCGGCCACCTGTTTGACGCTGCCAGCGACAATCTGAGGGATAACGTGGTGCTGGTGGTAGAGGGAGAACGGATCAGCAAGGTCGCGCAGGCCGACGATGTATCGATTCCTGCGGGAGCGATGATGGTGGACCTCTCGAAAGACTGGGTGCTGCCGGGCCTGATCGACTGCCACACGCATCTTGAGGCGCGCGCCGATCACTACGATCCCATCTGGGATGTGAAAGAGACGCCGTTTGACGGCGGCTTCAATGGTGTTGTCAATGCCAACCGGACGTTGATGGCAGGATTTACCAGTGTGCGCGACGTGGGTTCGCAGCCCTTTTTTGCGGTGGATCTGCGCAGAGCGATCGACGCTGGCGACTTTCCGGGACCGCGCGTGGTGGCGAGCGGACCACCGATCTCGATCACCGGCGGTCATGGCGACATGAATGGCTTCGCGCCGGGAGTGGAGAACCTGATGTATCCGGCGGAGCGCGATTACCAGCTCGCCGATGGACCAGAAGCGGTCAGGCATGTCGTGCGCGAGCAGGTGAAATACGGTGTGGACGTGATCAAGATCCTAGCTACGGGCGGCGTGCTATCGCAGGGCGACAAGCCGGGCGCCGAGCAGATGACCTACGACGAGATGAAGATGGCCGTTGATACCGCGCACGCAGCGGGGCGCAAGGTGGCCGCGCACGCGCATGGCACGCAAGGCATCAAGGATGCGGTACGCGCGGGCGTGGACTCGATTGAGCACGGCAGCCTGATTGACGAGGAGGGAATCGAGATGATGAAGGAGCGTGGAACCTACCTCGTGGCCGATATCTACAACGACGATTACATCCTTGGGAAGGCCGTCGAGTTCGGACTGCCGAAGGAGAACGTCGATAAGGAGAAGATGGTGGGCCGTCTGCAGCGGGAGAACTTTGCCAAAGCGGTTGCAGCAGGTGTGAAGATCGCATTCGGCACCGATGCGGGCGTTTATCCGCACGGCGACAATGCGAAGCAGTTTCATTACATGGTGAAGTTTGGTATGACCCCTGCCGGAGCGATTCGCGCTGCGACATCGTCAGCGGCTGACCTGATCGATCGCGCCAAGGATGTCGGCACGCTTGAGGCCGGGAAGTATGCGGACTTGATTGCTGTTACCGAGAATCCTCTCGATCGGGTCGAGGTGCTGGAGCACGTGTCGTTCGTGATGAAAGGCGGCAAGGTCTACAAGGATGAACTGGGGGCGGTTGCCAAGCGATAGCATTCCGAGACGAGGTGCCTGTGATGAAGCGGTCGCTGTCTGTATTTCTTGGCGTTGTTTTTCTTGCGATCGGCGCGCAGGCGCAGACGCCTGAGTATTCGATTGAAGCGATCCGCTACGCGACTTCGCCCGATGTTCAGGTGGCCGAGCTGGTGGTGAATGGACCGAAGGATCAAAAGGTCGACATCGCGATGGTGGTGTGGTTGATTCGCGGCGGCGGGCACACGATCCTGTTTGACAGCGGGTTTCACCGCGATACCTTCACGAAGGAATTTCCGATGAAGGACTACCTGCGGCCGGACGAAGCTGTGAAGACCGCAGGCGTCAAGCCCGAGGACGTGACGGACATCGTGATCAGTCATGCGCACTGGGATCACATGGGCGGCATCGATCTTTTTCCCAAGGCAACGGTGTGGATTCAGCGCGATGAGTATCGCTACTACACCGGCGACGCGTGGCAGAAGGGCGGCAACCACGGCGGCATCGATCCTGACGACGTGCAGATGCTGGTGAAACTGAACACGGAACATCGCGTTCGGTTTGTGGATGGGGATGATGTGGAGATATTTCCCGGCATTCGCGCTTACACCGGCTCGCGCCATACCTACGCATCGCAGTATCTGTGCGTGGCCGGCAATCCGACGTACGTGCTCGCGTCGGACAATGCGTATTTCTATCTGAATCTCTCTGCGCACCTCGCGAGCGCAACCTTCGGCGACGCGGATCATGCGGCGAACATCGCCCAACAGAAACGCATGATCGAACTGGCCGGGTCACCCGATCGCGTGGTGCCAGGCCACGACATCCTGCAGTTTCAGAAGTTCCCGACCGCCGGACGGGTAGCGAAGATCAAAAATGCAGGGAACGGGAAGTAGCCCGGCAAAAAAAATTGCGGTTTCTGTAAATAAGTACCCTGATTTCAATCGTTTACAGAGTGGGCTCGGCTGTAAATATTTCCAAACATTGAACTTAGCTGCAGAAATCAGACAACAAAGGACTTAGGCGCTACCCTCGCAAGAATTTCTTCGATGACAAATTAAGCTTGCATCGTTCTTCGAGCGATGAGCAGAAGATTCTCTTTGTCTTTCCGATTCAAGGATAGCGGAATCTGGGAAATAGCATGCAAATTTCGGTGGCCCGGAAGTCGTTGATCTGGAGCGGGATGCGGAAGAGTTTTGTCCAAGAGGTATTGACGGCGGAAATCGAGTTTTATGGGGCCGCGCACAGCGCATTTTCCGGATCACCGTTGCGGGGCGGTACTGGAATTGGCAAGACAGTTTTCAGTGCGGGTGGATATCGACATGGCCCCTGTTGTGTACCCGCGGTGAGCGAAGGGACATATGGCCGGCAAAGCGTGATACTTCCGGAACACAAAATCTCGAGTCATCAAGTGACGATGAAAGGGTTGGCGGTTGTTGCGATCTTCTTCGAGACGGCATCGGCGTTTTCCGTTGCAGGTTAGGAATTGGGTCTCGCTATAATAAGCCCTGCATGGCGCGCTGGCCACAGAGCTGAGTAACATGGTACGTTCCGTTCCTGTCCTCATCGCAATCATCTCTTCGTTTGTTCCATTCCAAGCCGCGTCTCAATCTTCACCGTCGGTCGAACCTCATCACGAATCCAACTTCGAATCCGAACGAAAGCAGGCGGATGAGCTATTTCTTGCTCAGAAACCGCTGGAAGCCCTTCCTCTCTACGAGGATCTTTGCCGCCAGGATCCGACGGTCGCTGTTTTCGCCGAGCGGCACGGTGCAGGTCTCTTCGCCAAGGAAGCCACACTCACCGATGCCTCCGACCGAATGAATGTTCACCTGCAGGCGATCAACGAGATCAAGCGCGCGCAGGCTCTCGGGGACAACAGTGCATATGTTCGCAACGTTCTCAGTTTCGGCACCAAGACGTTTGCAGGCGCCGTGGTATCGGGCATCCCTCTCACGGTTGGCTATACCTACCATGGCAAGCCCGACGCCCAGGCTGTATTTGGGGAAGGTGAAGCAGCTTTCGGACGATCAGACTGGGCCACGGCAGCCAAACTGTACGCGCAGGCTGCTGCCCTCGATCCTGGTTGGTACGATCCCGCCCTGTACGCGGGTGACTCTTTCTTTCGCGTCAGGGACGGAACCGACGCGAGCATCTGGTTCGCCAAGGCGATCGCCATCGATCCGGACAGGGAAACGGCTTACCGTTACTGGGGCGATGCGCTATTCCAGGCAGGTGATGCAGCTGGCGCGCGCGAGAAATTTGTTGAAGCTGTCGTCGCCGAACCCTATGGCAAACCGCCCATCACCGAGCTTGGTCAATGGGCTCAGCGCACCGGCCATCAACTCGTCAAACCCGCGATCACCCGGCCGGAGTTCACCACACCGGACGGCGCTCTTCGAATTGATCCTGAACTTGGGGCGTCCAACCAGGATGGCCGCTCTTCCTGGATCATTTACGAGCAGTTTCGCGTTGCCCATGGTGCTCGTACCCTGAACCAGCTCATTGTTCCGGGCGGCTCGGACGCAAATGCAGTCGTTACGCCCAGCGGCTATTCCCACACAATCGCAGAAGAACATGCAGCACTGCGCGCCATGCTCGCTGACATCGACACCAAACTCAAGTCAGGTGCACTTGCTGAAGCTAACCTCGATCCGTCCATCCGAAATATTCGGAACCTCGAAAAAGCCAACGTCCTCGGTGCCTGGATTGCTATCAACGCCGCAGACGCCGGCATCCGATTGGACTATCCAAGTTATCGTTCCCATCACCGCGAGCATCTCGTTAACTACGTCAACAGTTACCTGATCCGATAGTCTCGAAGACCGGATTGCTCTGGCTGTGACGGTTTTGTGATTCCGGGTGTCGTGGCCGATCCGGAGGTAAAGGCGGCAGACCATGCCAGTAGTAACGCCGCTTTTTTAGTAATTCCGGAAAGCAGATCCTTCGTGCGCTTACCCCTCGAACGATATCTCGTTCGCGGGGCCCCAAACTTGCGGCGCTCAGGATGACAAACTTTTCTTGATTCCCTGGTGGAGTCAAGACCGCTACTGGCGGAAGAGTTGTTTTGCGATGAAGAATACGTTGGCGGGGCGTTCGGCCAAGCGACGCATGAAGTAGGGGTACCACTCGCGGCCGAAGGGGATGTAGACGCGGACGTTGTAACCCTCGGCGACGAGCTTGCGCTGGAGATCGCGGCGAACTCCAAAGAGCATTTGAAATTCGAAATGACTGCGGTCGATGCCGCGCTGTGCGACGAACGACTTTGCCGCCTCAATCATCTTTTCGTCGTGGGTGGCGAGGCCGTGGTAGATGGGACTTTGCAGCAGCATGTTGGCGAGCTTGACGTAGTTGCCGTCGACATCGGACTTCCGGGGGAATGCGACTTCGGCTGATTCTTTGTACGCGCCTTTGCAGAGGCGAACGCGGATGCTCTCGGCGATGAGCTGTTCGATGTCGGCTTGTGAACGATAGAGGTAGGCCTGGATGACAATGCCGATGGAGCCGCGCAGTTCGGGGTGGGCGTGAATGCGGCGAACGATGTCAAGCGTGACCTGGGAGAGCGGCGAGTCTTCCATGTCGATGCGGAGAAAGTTGCCGGTAGCTTTCGCGTGCTGGGCGAGACTCATCGCAATCCCTTCGGCGAGCGCGGGGTCCTGCGTGAGTCCCATCTGGGTGAGCTTGACGCTGATGTTGGAGTCGAGCTTGCGCGCGGCGATCTGATCGAGAAGCTGGTGGTAGACGTCGGCGGCCCGATGAGCCTCAACCGCAGTGGACACGCTTTCGCCGAGCGAGTCGAGCGTGACGTGCATGCCCTGCTGGTTGACCTGGGCGCATACGCGGAGTGCGTCTTCAATTTCGAGACCGGCGACGAAACGCGAGCTGAGCTTACCACCGATGCTTGACTGTTCGGCGAATTTGCGGAAAGAGCGGTTGTGGGAAAGTGCGATAAAGGCGGAACGAAGAACGGGCATTATTTAACCTTGCCGGCGATGGTCCTGGGTTGGAGGCATTCGCACGGGACTATTTAGTTTCGCATACGAGGCGGGGGTGGGTTGGTGAGCTTCGGGACGGCGCTACGTCGAGTGGCGGAGGTCCGCCCGCCATTGCGATAGAACTGCGCCATGGATGGGGCACCCACATCTTGGGAACGTTTTGAAGAAGCGGACTGACTATGTTTTCAGCGCTAGTCGACGCGGAAGAGGGCGCAGCCGTGTGCGGGCAGGACGACGTGCAGCGTCTTTGCGCTGGGGATGTGCTTCTGGTTCCAGACGTCGTAGACCGTGTGGGGATTGTCTTCCAGATAGAAGAGCATCCAGGGCAGATTTGACGATGTTGTAGCGTCGGCGAGATTGAAGACGGCAATGTAGCGCTTCGGGTTTGGTCCTGCCGTGCGGGCGAACCAGTATCGCTGCAAAAATGGTGCCTTACCCGTCTCTGAGTAGGGCAGAAGACCAGGCTTCGATTCGACGGCCTGCTGGTTGAGGTCGGTGACTTCTTTGTTGGTGATGAGGGAGCGGGTGAAGTCGTCGAGTTTCGTGAGGTTGGCGCCGAGGATCAACGGCGAGCGGGAGATGGCCCAGAGGGTGAATTCGGTGCGCTGCTCATCGCGCGTGTAGGCGGACTGGCGAGGCTGGTCTTTGCCCGGATGGGGGCCGAGGTAACCTTCCGGGAGCATATCGGGGTCGGGCCAGTTGCCGGGTTTGACGTAGGGCGCCCACTGGGCGATGCGGTCGAATTCGTCTCGCAGTCCGAAGGGAAATTCACCGGCCGGGGTAGTGTGCTGCAAGGTCCAGCCATCCCAGTGGTCGTCGGTGATGCGCCACATCTGCGCGTACCGGGCGACTTCGGCGGCATGGGCGAGTTGCGTGGGGCCGGGCGAGAGGCTGAGCACAATGGTGCGGCCGGTTTTGCGGATAGCTTCGGCGATCTGGCGGATTTCGCTGATGCGATAAGGGCGGTCGCTGATGCAGTCGACCTTGACGTAGTCGAGTCCCCAATCGGCGTAGAGCTTCAGCATGGAATCGTAGTAGGCCTGGCCCGCGGCGTTATCGGCGACGCCCCAGTTGCCCTGGTCCCACGGGCAAGGGGATTGCTGGTCGGCTGCGTCGGCAGCGTGAAAGGTGGTACCGGCGATGGGGAGGTTTTGCGCGACGACCTGGCGGGGGATACCGCGTACGATGTGGATGCCGAATTTCAGGCCTTGCGCGTGGACCCAGTCGGCCAATGGCTTGAATCCCGCATTGTTGGTGGCAGAGGGGAAGCGGGCGGGATCGGGGATGAGGATGCCATTCTCATTCCAGAGATATTTGTGGGCTTCGACGGTATTGGCGAAGGCATCCTGCATGTACCAGCCTTCGTCGATGACGGAGTATTGCCAGCCGTATTGGCGAATGCCGGCGAGCACAGTGGTGTTGGCGCGGTAGTCGGCTTCGTTGATAGTGAGGCCATAGGCGTCCCAGCTGTTCCAGCCCATTGGCGGAGTAGGCGCCGGGCTTTGAGCTAAGGCCGCGGGGATTGCGACTGCGGCGACGGCAAAACTGAGCACCGGGATCGAGAGGCGTCGAAACATGTGGAAACGTATACCACACCAGAAACGGAAGATGCGTCGCGCCGAGATGGGAAGCAGCCAAAGTGGTAACCGGGTCGGCAAAACAACGTGATGCAACTCACTTTCAAATGCGCCTATAATGCTGTCGAATAACAACTGAACAGCTGCACGTTGCCAATCCCCGACATCTGCAACTGAGGAGACAATTATGCTTAAGTCGTTCTTGCTCTTCACGGCGGTTGTCTTACTTGTGCTTGCTTCCGCCCCTGCCCCGGCCCGTCCACCGCAAGACGCATCGCAGGCTCCGGCCGCGAAAAAGCTCAGCCCTGAAGCACAGGCCAAGGCGAAGAAGCTGTACGAGCAAGATTGTGCCCTTTGCCATGGATCTAATGGAGACGGGAAGACCGACCTGGCCAAGGACATGCAACTGACGATGCTGGACTGGACTGATTCGAAGTCGTTGTCCACGATGTCGGATCAGGCACTCTTCGACGCCATTCGCAAAGGCAAGGGAAAGATGCCCGGCGAGGACGACTCGCGCGCCAAGAACGATGATGTGCGCAATCTTGTCGTCTACATCCGCAGGTTTGGGAAAGATCAGCCCGCGGCCGCCACTCCGGTTACAGTGCAACCGACACCGACACCAGTTCCAGCGGCAGCCCCTGCGACGCCTCCGCCAGCAACAGCGCCGAGCAACTAACTCGGACAGTAACCAGCTTTGTGTGCCCGTCCTTGCGGTTGAATCAAACCGCAAGAACGGGAATTCAAAACGCGAAGTTCCATTTGAGCTGGGTCGTGATGGTCGCGTCCCACGCTTTGGGGCTCATGTCGCGCGCGTGGCGCGAGAACAGCCAGTGGTGACCCTCAACATCTTCGGCCCCGTATTGCAATTCACCATATTCGGTTTCGTGCAGGCCTTCGACGATGTTGACTCCGGCGGCACGTGCATGCGCATAGCGAGATTCAACATCTTCGACAAAGATGGTGAGGTTTTGAGTTGCGCCGCCCAGCTCGGCGGGGCTCGATTGACCGGGGCGTGCGGTATTGACCATAACGAAGGCGTTCCCAAGGTGCACTGCGCGCCCTGAACTGGATCGCCGTAGCGACAGTGCTCCACGAAACCGAAGACCGCAGCAAGCCAGCCGATGGCCTGGGGAAGATTCTTGTAGGTGACGTGGGGAAGCACGGTGTCGACGGGGACGGAACGGTTTTTCAGGATGGCCGTAAGATACGCCGGCAGGATGGACGCATCAATCGTCTGGCTGCTGAGAAGGTCGGCGATACATGATATGAAGCGCCCTTCCCGTAGAAGTCCGAGTGGTGTATGCTGACTTCCATAGATGTTCGAGTGGAGCCGTGCGCATGGGAAAGAGCGGGCAGTCAGACGGGGAGATGCTGAAGGGAACGCTGGACATGATGATTCTGCGCACCCTGGTCACGGGGGACGCACATGGACATACCATCGCCAAGGTTATTGAGCGAACCTCTGAGGATGTTCTTGAAGTGGAACAAGGCTCGCTCTACCCGGCACTCCATCGGCTTAACGATCGCGGTTGGGTCTCATCTTATTGGGGAGTTAGCGAAAACAATCGCAAGGCCAAGTTTTATCGGCTCACCGCCGCGGGGAGAAAGCAACTGGTCCACGAGACGAATCGCTGGCGGCAAATGGCCCGTGCGATCGCACTGGTGATGGGCGAAAAGACCTTGGGTGATGGTGGTGTTCGATGAGCTGGTACGGACTCTTTCGCCGTAGAAAGGCCGACGCCGAGCTGCAGGAAGAGCTCGATTCGTTTCTCTCAGAGGAGATAGCAGAGAACCTGGCGCGCGGCAAATCTCCTGAAGAAGCGCGCCGCCTGGCAGGAATTAAACTTGGAAATCGCCAAAGTGTTCGCGAAAACGTGTGGCGGCAAAACAGCTTCTTGGCAATCGACAACCTGTGGCCCGACTTGAAGTATGCCGTCAGAACCCTGACGCGCACGCCTGGCTTCACTTCAGTTGCGATTCTGGTTCTGGCGCTAGGCATTGGTTCAAGCGTGGCGATCTTCGCATTTGTGGATGCAGCGCTGATCAAGCCGCTGCCCTACAAGGACCCGACGCGGCTAGTCAGCGTGTATGAGACGGTGACGTCTTGCCCGCTTTGCAATGTTTCGTACCAGAACTATCTGGACTGGAAAAAGAGCAATTTGCCCTTCAGCTCGCTGGAGGCATGGGGCTGGACGGGTTATCTCATCAATACGCCCCAGGGCACGGAGCCGGGGCGGGGCGTGCGTGTGAGCGACGGGTTCTTTCGAACGCTGGGAGTGACGCCGATTCTGGGACGCGATTTCTATGCGGGAGAAGATGCGCCGGGCGCGCCGCATTCGGTCCTGCTGAGGTACGGGGCGTGGCAGCAGCGTTTCGGCGGCAACTCCAACGTGGTGGGGCAAACCGTCACGCTGAACAATATTTCGTACACCATTATTGGAGTGCTTCCGGAAGACTTTCACTTCGCGCCCATCGGCGATTCAGATTTCTGGGCCGCTCTGAACGATCCGAACCTCTGCGACAAACAGCGGGGCTGTCACGGGATGTTTGGTCTGGCGCGATTGAAAGACGACGTTTCATTGCAAACCGCGATTGCCGCTTTGAAAACGGAAGCGAGCCAACTGGAGCGCCAGTACCCTGATTCCAATCATGGCTACAGCGCGACGGCGACGACGCTGAGGGACGCGGTCATGGGAGATATCCGGCCCGTGCTGCTGGTGCTGCTAAGCGGGGTATTTCTGTTGCTGTTGATTGCCTGCGTCAACGTTTCGGGGTTGCTGCTGGTCCGCAGCGAAAGCCGCAAGCGCGAGACCGCGGTGCGCGCTGCACTGGGAGCTACGTCGGCTCGATTGTTCCGGCAATTTGTGATCGAAGCCCTGGTGATGGTTGGGGTGGGGAGTGCGCTTGGCCTCGGGTCTGCATATGCGGCGATGAAACTCCTGGTCAAACTTGTGCCCGTGAGAAGAATGGACGGAATGCCCTTCCTGCTGACGGTCGGACTCAACACGCACGTGCTGGCATTTGCGGGTATCGTCTCCCTGCTCGCGGTCCTGGTGTTTGCGTTTACGCCAGCCATGCGTCTGGGTCGTGTCAACCTGCGTGGAGACCTTACCGAAGGCGGTCGCGGCGCTGCGGGAAACACGTGGCGGCGGCTGGGCACCAAACTGATTGTGCTGGAACTGGCCACTGCGGTTGTGTTGCTGGTTGGTGCGGGGCTGCTGGGCAAAAGTTTCTATCGGCTGCTGCATGTAAATCTGGGAATGCAATCGGACCATCTGGCCACGCTGCAGGTGGAAGTGCCGAAAACGTATGCGGAGGGTGATAAGCAGATGGTTTTGGAGCGGCTGCTCATTAGCAGGATCGGCAACCTGCCGGGTGTGCAGTCAGTAGGAGTCTCCAGCAATCGGCCGGTGCAATCATGGGACGGCGGTGTTTCGCTGGTGGTTCCAGGACGTCCTACGGATGGAAAGCGCAATAACATTCCGGAACGACTTGTGAGTGCAGGCTACCTAACAACCGTTGGCGCAAGGCTGTTGCGCGGACGGTACTTTCGAGAGGAAGAAGACGATGGCAACACACCTCTTTTGTTTGTGGTCAACCAGACATTCGCCAAGAAATTCTTCCCTGGAGAAGACCCTATCGGGAAGCACGTGGCATATGAAGGCACGAAGACGCCGATCGAGATTATTGGTGAGGTAGAAGATATCAAGGAGGGCCAACTGGACTCGCCGAATCAGGCAGTGATCTATGTTCCCTTCAATCAGTGGTCGTATGGTTGGTTCAACCTGGTTGTGAGGACGCGGCAGAGCGAGGAGAGCGTGCTTCCAACCCTGGCTGCGGCTATCCATCAAATCGATCCAGCCATCGCAACATCCGATGCAACGACCATGACCAATCTGATTAACGATTCGACTTCAGTGTATCTGCATGAGTCGTCAGCGTGGCTGGTGGGAGGGTTTGCGGGGCTGGCGCTGGTGTTGAGCGTGGTGGGTCTGTATGGGGTGGTTGCCTATTCAGTGAGCCAAAGAACGCGGGAGATTGGCGTGCGCATGGCGCTCGGCGCGCGGCGCAGTTCCGTGTATCAGCTTGTATTAATGGAAGCTGCGTCGCTCGTTGCCTTGGGCATTGTCGCCGGACTGGGCTGTTCGGTTGCGGCAGCCACACTGATGCGCAAACTGCTTTTCGGCACTCAAGCCTGGGACGCGCCTACATTCGTCTGCGTTGCTGTGGTGCTCGGCGCAAGCGCATTGCTTGCCAGCTATATTCCTGCGCATCGCGCCGCTTCGGTCAATCCAGTAGACGCCCTTCGCGCAGAATAGCTCGCTAATTCAAGTCTTGCTTTTTGAGAACGGGCTAACGGACTCATCGAGTCTGTTGACGGTATAACAGGTATCGGACCAGAACCAGGTCCGGACCCTTGCGTGCCACGGCGAGTTGTGGTTGAATTCGTTGACAACCATCGAGGCGGAGACTTTCCCGGTGACTTTCAGGAGGCAGACATCGCTAAATTGAACCGACGAGGTTTTTTGAAGGTATCCGGGGCAGTGTCACTTTCGCGGCTGTGGGAACGCGCGGCGTTCGCAAGTCGCGCGATTCACCGCGTGCGTCCCTCCGACCCAGGTTGGCCCTCAAAAGAAGCGTGGAGGCGTCTCAACGATGCGGTTGGCGGCAACCTGATTCGGGTCGATTTTCCGATGGACGCATGCAAGTCCTCGCCACCGAGCGCTGACTGCAAGACTCTCTTTACCGATTTGAAAAACCCCTACTATATAGGAGACAACCCGGGCATAACCCAGACCTTGGGGTGGATTGACGCCTGGACCTCCAAGCCCAGTGTCTATGCCGTTGCCGCAAGAAATGCCGACGACATCGCTGCCGCGGTGTCTTTTGCCCGCGAAAACAATTTGCGCCTTGTCATAAAAGGCGGCGGCCACAGCTATCAAGGCACATCGAACGCGCCCGATTCTCTACTGATTTGGACGCGCCATATGCATGACGTCACGATGCAGGATAATTTCGTTGCTCGTAATTGCGAGTCAACTCAGGCTCCTCAGCGGGCCGTGACTGTCGGCTCTGGAGCCATTTGGCTGCAAGCCTACGACGCAGTCACCACCAAGGCCGGGGCCTACGTTCAAGGCGGCGGCTGCACCACCGTTGGGGTCGCCGGCCTAATTCAAAGCGGCGGCTTCGGCAGTTTCTCAAAGCATTACGGAACGGCCGCCTCCAGCCTCCTCGAAGCGGAGGTGGTTACCGCAGACGGCAAAGTGCGAATCGCAAACGCTCGCACCAATCCGGATCTGTTCTGGGCTCTGAAAGGAGGCGGGGGTGGCAGCTTCGGCGCAGTCAGCAAATTAACCCTGCGTGTGCGAGATCTTCCAGAGTTTGCCGGGGGCGCGCATTTCATCGTCAAGGCTTCTTCAGATGACGCCTATCGCCGTCTGATCCGGCACTTTGTTGGCTTCTATCGCGAAGCTCTCTTCAACGATCATTGGGGCGAACAGGCGCACTTCTCTCCAGGAAACAGGCTTGAAATCAGCATGGTTCATCTTGGACTGGACACGGAGCAATCGCGAGCGGTCTGGCAGCCATTCCTCAATTGGCTCGCGCAGTCCTCGGCTTACACGGTTGAATCTGAGCCCGATATCGGCAGCATGCCCGTCCGGCATTGGTGGGACGTTGACTGGCGCAAAGAACATCACCAAAATGTTTTCAAGGCAGACTCCCGCTCAAGCGCCAACGTCTGGTGGAACGGGGACGCCGGGCAAGTCGGCTGGGTCATCTGGGCTTTCGAGTCGCTCTGGATGCCGGCGACGTTGCTCGAAGACGACGCACAGGAAAAATTGGCCAATGCATTGTTCGCGGCTTCCCGCTTGAGCCAGGTAGAGCTTCATTTCAGTAAGGGGCTCGCAGGCGCGCCATCGGAGGCCATTGAGGCTGCAAAGGACACCGCTATGAATCCCTCAGTATGCAGTGCTTTTGCTCTCGCCATCGTTGCCAACGGCCAGGGGCCCGCGTATCCCGGGATTCCCAATCACGAGCCCTACGTTCTGATGGGCCACACAGCCGCTGACAAGGTGCATCGCTGCATGAACGAACTCCGTGCCGTCGCCTCAAACGGCGGAGCCTATGTCTCCGAAAGCAACTTCTTCGAGTCCGACTTTGAGCACGCATACTGGGGCGCAAACTACGCGCGCCTCGCAAAAATCAAAAAGAAATACGACCCAGACGACCTATTCTTCGTCCACAACGGAGTTGGCTCAAGACAGTGGACGCCTGACGGCTTCACCCGGCTATGAACTTCGGCCATGCCCGAACCTTCTCGCGATCTCAGGCCTGTCGAGCCATCGCATGGTCCACGATCTCCGCGATCATCTGGGTATAGGAGAGGCCGGATTTCCTGGCGGCCATGGCAAACTCCTGTCCGCTGGAGAGCCACGGGTTTGGGTTCGCTTCGATGACGTAAACCTCACCCTTGCTGGATACGCGCATGTCGATGCGGCCGTAATCGCGCAGCTTGACGGCGCGATAGGCCTTGATCGCCGTTTCGGTTAACTTGGTTACGGTTTCTTCATCGAGGTCTTCAGCGATCGCCGATTTTGTCAGCTTATAGGCCTCGGTGTCTTTTTCGAATTTGACATCCTGGCTGGCGATCCTGGGCATGCCCTTGGGGAGCTTCGAAAGGTCAAGTTCCACCAGCGGAAGTGCACGCGCACTCTCGTAACTACCGAGGATAGAGGCGTAGATCTCGCGTCCTTCGATGTACTCCTCGATCAACGAAGGAGAATCGAATTCCGCCTGGATATAGGAGACACGCTCCATCAACTCTTTCACGCTGGTAACTACGGCAGCGGCGTCGATGCCGATGGATCCATCTTCGGAGGTGGGTTTTACGATGAGCGGGAACGAGATGTCATGTGCGTGGTCGATGTTGCCGCGATAGGCAGTCGCGAAGTAAGGCGACTGAATCCCGTAGAAGGCGAACATCTTCTTGGCGATCGATTTGTCCTGCGCAAGAATGTGGGCATGCGGCCCCGCGCCGGTGTAGGGGATATCGAGCAGATCGAGGAACGCAGTGACCTGCATCTCCTTGGTGTCATCGCCCGCGTAGGATTCTGTCAGGTTGAAAATTAGATCGGCGCCAGATTTGGCGAGTCCGAGCAAGGATTGCGGTCGACCGTCGAGAACGTGATACGACGGTTCATGACCGAGCTTCTCCAAGGCTTCGAAGATCTCTTCGCGGTCGTGCTTTACGGGCTTCTTCTTGCGCTTCTTTAACCCCTTGCGCTTGCGCGGTTCGGGAACCTCTTCCTGCACTTCAGCGGGATCTTCTTCCCACAAGTCGTACAGAACGGTGACTTTCAACTTTCCAGCCATACGGCCTCCAATCGGAGTGACGGCAAATGCCGGCACGCCTCAGGAATGAACGAATTTCCCGCGGATCAGGTAATTCATTGAGAGTGCGGTTGTGTACACGGTGAACTCCGTGAGGTACTCGGACTCGCGCCGGATGTCCACGCGCAGACCCAGTTCCTCAACACGCTTGCAAATGGATTCCACGAGTCCATTGACGACGGGACGTTGCACGCCGCTCCAATACGCGACCTTGTCGACAATAGGCTTGCGATGCTGACGCAACATTTCTACGGCGGGTCGCACGCCCTTATGTCGCTTGGGCGAGATGTTGAAGATGTCAGCCAAGTCTGTATCCAGCGCGAGTTCCTGCACCGGAACCTCTTCCGGCAGGCTGAGACGATAGAACTCGCCGACGGTCGATTCCATCTCGTCGACAGTGATGTCGGTGCGTCCGCGACGCCGGATGGGTTCGACATCCCCGACTTTTCGCGCCATGCGATCAACGTATTGGAGCTTGGCCAGCGCGCCCCAACCTTTGTAGCGCTTTCGCCATTGTGCGCGAGGCGTGAGCCAGACAGCAAACGTTTCGGCGAAATCTTCATCAGGATGCTTCTGCGCGTACCACCCCGCCATGTGACGAACAAACTTCCGCGAGAACGGGATAGGGCGGTAATTATCGCGATAGGCGCGGCGAAAGGGACCGAAGAGATCGCGCCACTCAGCCGACTTGTATAGCTGATACGCGTAGTTGAATGCGTGTCCGGCCTCATGCCGCATATACATCATGATCTCGCGGGCGTCTTCCAGATCGTTCATATCGCGTTCGAGCTGTGCCAGGTCAGGGTTGGCCAGGTAGAACGGAATGCCGATGACGGGCTCGCCCGAGGGACATCCCCATTCATCGGTGAGATAGCATTGCGGACGGAATTTGTGGATTCCTTTGGCTTCCAGTTCGCGATAAAGCTGTTGAACGAATCGATCGAGCGGAGAACCCTCGAGTTTGAGCCCAAGGTCGCGTATGGGCTTGGCGAGTATCTCCTGGAATTCCGTTCGGGTTTTTTCGAAATTGCGCACTGGCCTATTCAGAGTTCTATACCACGGGACCAGATTTGGCACGCAAGGCGTATCGCTTATGCACATAGTATTGTGGGCACGCCTGGACCTGGAACATCCATCTCATAGGCCCTGCTGAGCCGCGCAAGGCTCACCGCTCGGGGTCATTGACTATCTCCTCAAGCCAGCCAAAGAGCTTTTCCATTATTCGAATCCCGGCTTTGAGTGGAAGAAAGGCCAGAGCGCTATCCGGGAGCTGATTCCGGATTTCTCGTGTGCGTGCGATAAGCTGATGCGGGAGATCAAGAATGTTTTTCAGGGCTTTGAAGCGTACTGCAACGCTGTGTCTGGCGCTGGCATTGCCACTGGTTGCGCAGCAGGCGCAGCCAATCGCGGGCGGGAACCCCGCGCTGCCGCTGGTGCATTTGGACAACGGCCAGAATTCAGCCGCGGCACAAAAGGCGCACTACGTTGTGCTGGTGTCTCTTGATGGTTTTCGCTGGGACTATGCGAAGCATTTTGGTGCGGTGAACCTGCTGGCGCTGGGGAGGAGAGGCGTGTGGGCTCCGGAAGGTATGATGCCGAGTTTTCCCTCGTTGACGTTTCCCAACCACTTCACAATCGTGACTGGTTTGTATCCCGAACATCATGGGCTGGTGGCTAACAGCTTTTACGACGAGACGAAACACGCGCGTTTCGGGATATCGGATGCGAGTGCGGTGCAGGATGGAAGCTGGTACAGCGGCGTGCCGTTGTGGAGCCTGGCGGAGAGCCAGGGCATGCATGCGGCATGTCTTTTCTGGCCCGGTTCGGAGGCGGAGATTGCGGGGCATCGGCCGACGTGGTATGCGGTGTTCGATAACAAGACGCAGGCAACCGATGACGTCGAGAAAGCGCGTATCGATGATGCCGTGGCCCTGCTGAAGATGCCCGAAACGGAGCGGCCGCACTTTATCACGATTTACTATTCAGAACCCGATCACGAGGGGCACGAGTTTGGACCAGACGCGCGGGAGACGAAAGCTGCCGCGCTGAAGATGGATGTGATGATCGGCAAACTCAAGAGGGCGCTGGACTCGACGAAGCTGCCCATCGATCTGATCGTGGTGAGCGATCACGGCATGGCGAAGGTACAGGGCGGCTGGATCAACCTGGATGAGTTTGCCGATTTGAGCGGCTTTGAATCGGTTGGGCAGTTGCTCTACGGCAAGACCGAAGAAGACCGCGTTCGGGCCTATGACAAGCTGAAGAAGGCTTCGTCGCAGTTTGTAGCCTATCGGCGCAAGGACGTTCCGGCGGGGCTTGACTACAACCAGAATCCGCGCGAGGGCGACCCGGTGATTGTGGCGACGGGGCCGTATGCCATTCGAGCGCACAAGCCGCAGGGCGACAGGCCCGATAATCCGCCGGAGTTGGGCATGCACGGATTTGATCCGCACAAGATTCCAGAGATGAAGGCGAGTTTCTTCGCTGCCGGTCCGGATATAGCCGCGGGAAGAACCGTGGCGCCGTTTGAAAATGTGAATTTGTATCCGTGGATCGCGCACATGCTTGGATTGCATGCACCGAAGACCGACGGCAGCCTCAATATCCTTGCAGGCACATTGCGTGACAACGGCAGAGAGCCGGCAAACGCAGACGAGTCAAAACAGGAGTAAGCAGAACATGGGCGCAGTATTGGGAATTGACGGCGGAGGGACAAGGACGCGTGCCTCCATCGTTGATGGCGAGCGGGTGTTGGCGTTTGGTGAGAATGGTTCGATCAAGCGGCTGCGCGTAGGCGCGGAGGTAGCGGAGGCGAATCTGCGCGCGTTGCTGAAAGACGTCTTTGCGCAGGCGGGACTGCGCGGCGTAAAGGCGGCGTCGGCGGGCGTGGCGAGTTCCACAATGCCCGGGGTCAAGGAGTGGATCACGGCGGTCTTTGACGAATTCGGTGTGGAGCGATCGGAGATTGTAGGAGACGAAGTGATCGCGCTGGATGGAGCTTTCAGAGGCGGTCCGGGAATTCTGCAAATTGCCGGGACAGGGTCAAACTGCATTGGCCGCGCGCCGGATGGCGGCCGCGAGAGCGCGGGCGGATGGAGTTCGAGGCTGGGTGACGAGGGATCCGGATACTGGATTGGATTGCACGCGGTGCGGCGGGCTCTCAACGCGCTGGATCGCGAAGAGCCGACGCGGATTCTGGAAGTGGTGGGTGGTATCTGGGGAACGAAGTCGATCGACGAACTGGTGAACCTGGGCGACAGCACGCCGGGGCCGGATTTTGCGGCACTGGCACCGGCGATTAGCCGGCTTGCCGAAGAGGGCGACGCCGTGGCGTTCGGTGTGCTGAAGCAGGCGGCGGCCGACCTGGTCGACAGCGTGCTGCTGGTGCGGGCAAAGCTGCGCCGCAAACATGGCGTGACGGTGGAAGTCCCGGTGGCGTGGATTGGCAGCGTGGTGGGGAAGTCCCGGCTGGTGCGCGAGGCATTTTTTGCGGGATTGCAGGCAGGGACGCCGGAGATGCCGATCCGCGAGACGGAAGTGGCCGGGATCGAGGGTGCAGTGTGGCGAGCACAGCAGTTAGCCAAAGTGTGATCCAAAATTCATTTTCAGCGCAACTCTCGGCGCCAAGAACAGGTCTATAGCTGCAGGAGTTCCTATGCATCCTGCGGTTCGATACGGTGTTAGCAGCGCTGTGGCTGCGGCTTTCTGGACCTTCTGTTCCGTAGTATCCCCTGCACAGGCAACGCCTGTATCTCCTGCACAGGCGCCGACGGAGGAGCCCACCCTGGTGCAGCGGCCCATACCGACGTTGTCGATTACGACGCGAGAGGTGCTGCTGGATGTGGTGGTGACGGACGCATCGAAACATCCAGTCACAGGGCTGAAGGCCTCCGACTTCGTCGTCACCGAAGAGGGCCAGGGGCAGGGTATTACTCATCTTGAAGAGCACCACCCGCTGAGTGCGGCGGACCTGGGGCGTATCCAAATGCCTGCGCTGCCGCCGAACACTTTTACGAATTACAATCCCGTGCCGAATTCGAATGCCTACACGGTGATCCTGCTGGATGCGATGGATACGCCGATCGCCGCGCAGATGTACGTGCGAGAGCAGCTCGTGTCGTTTCTGAAGCACGTTCAACCGGGTACCCCGATTGCGATCTTCCAGCTTGATTCGGAGATGCGCCTGATCCAGGGATTTTCCTCCGATCCCAAGGTTCTGCTGGCGGCTGCGGAGAGCAAGCGCGATATGCCTTCGCTGCAAAAGCCGTCCTATGCTTCGCGAAGTATCAACCAGATGGTTCGGAACCAGGTTCTTGGGCAGGGGATGCAGGCGATGGGGAAGTACCTGGCGGCATTTCCGGGGCGCAAGAACCTGATCTGGTTTACGGCCAGACTGCCTTACTGGTACGCCTCCGACAACAGCGATTCGGCGATTGAATACCGCGAGGGGCACACGTTCCACGACGATTTTTCGGTGCTTGAGGATGGAGTCGTGGGCCTGACAGATGCGCTGACGTTAAGCCGCGTGGCCGTGTATCCGATCGATTCGAGAGGATTGCAGACACTGCCCCAGTTTGACGCCAGCAACAGGGGGAACCCGGGGTTGCCTTCGAACGCGCACTTTTATACGGCCCAGGCTTTCCAGCACATGGACCTGGACGCGATTGCGGATGCGACGGGAGGAAGAGCCTACTACAACACAAACGGCCTGGATCACATTCTGGCGGAGATCGTGGATGACGGATCGAACTATTACACGGTGGCGTATTCCACGACAAACACGGTTTGGAACGGGCAGTTCAGGCGAATAAAGATTACGGTGGATCGACCGGGGGTGAAGCTCCAATACCGGCCGGGGTACTACGCGGTGGATCGGACGCAACAGGAGCAGCGGCAGCTTGCCGCAATGCAGAAGAGGATGGCGAACGCGGCTCATCAGCAGTACAAGCCAGAGAACGATGCAGGCACGCAGCAGCAGAGTAACGGCGTGATTGCCAAGCCAAAGGGAGGATTTGATGCGGCGATGGAGTTGGGCGCCATTCCTCCGACGGAGATCATCTTTACTGCGAACGTGGAGAAAGACGACAAGGTTTTGAAGTTGAACAAGAAGACTCCGCTGCCGAAGGACAACTACCTGCTTCCCGAGTTCAAGGACAAACCCTTTCACAATTGCACGGTGAAGATTGCAACGGATACGCATAGCCTGCACGTGACGAAGACGGCGGATGGCATTCGACATGGAGCGGTACAGTTTGTGACTGCGGTTTATACGCCGGATGGGCGGATGATTAACTCGCTGGAAACGACGGCGAGCTTTGACATGAGGGATGCAACCTATCGCAAGATGCTGGACAACGGATTTCCAGTGATGCAGGAGATTGCGGTACCGGCAAAGGGCAACTACTTCCTGCGCATCGGCGTGCACGACCTTGGGGACGACCGCGTAGGCGCCCTGGAGATTGCGGTGGATGAGGTTCGTCCAGATGTAGCCGCGCAAGGTTCGCCTGGGCACTAGATACGTCTCTGCTTCTGAAATGGGTGTTTTCGGGCTCGCTTGAGGCGGTGAGCTGTTGAGTAGCTTGGGGCGGCAGAATGGGGATTCTGCATTTCCAGCAAAATTCGCCTGATCCGCTGCGTTCGAACGCGTTAGATTGTTGTGAGTCGAAGGATGCGCCGTTCGGGGAGCCAAGATGCGCGAAAGACCAAAGCCCAGGTTCCGATTCATTCGAGCAGTCAGGGCGATCAAGCCGATTCATGAGACCTGTACCGCGGTATTTTTCGTTGGTTTTGCAGTCACACTCGGGGCGCAGGAAGCCGCTCCCCCACCGATCGACCCTGCCCAGCAGGCCCCCACGCTTTCTGTTACCACGCATGAGGTGTTGCTTGACGTCGTAGTGACGGACGGCGGACAGGCGGTGAGTGGGTTGAAGGCATCCGACTTCACGGTGCTGGAGGATGGAAAGCTGCAGGTGGTGGCGAGCCTGGCGGAACATGGGCCGATGACGGCGGCGATGAATGCGCAGGCGGCCTCGCACCCAGCATTGCCTCCGAACACGTTTACGAATTACATTCCGGCGGCAAACACGAATGCGTATACGGTGATTCTGCTGGACGCGCTGAATACGCGGCTGGACGACCAGATGTCGGTACGGCTTGCGCTCATCAAGTATCTGAAACACATGCAACCGGGAGGGCCCGTTGCCATCTTCGAGCGCGATACGAAGATGCACCTGGTGCAGGGATTCACATCGGATCCGCAGGTGCTTGCGGCGGCGGCAGAGAGCGAACGCGATCGGCCCGCCATGCCGAACGTGGTGAGAGCGACGCGGGAAGAGTACCTGGAGTATCGGATCAACGAAGTGTCAATGGGATTCGAACTGCTGGGACGATACCTTGCGGCGTTTCCCGGGCGGAAGAACCTGATCTGGTTTACGGGCGCTCTGCCGCAGACGACCACGCTTGCGCCGATGGGCAATCCGTTCAACGACGAATTCAAGCTCCTGGAAGGCGATCCGCACGATCTGACGGCGGCGTTGACTCTGAGCCGGGTTGCGGTGTACCCCATTGACTCACGCGGACTGCAAGCCGCACCGCAATACTCTGCAGCTACCAATCGTCCGCCAGCAACGGGCGCGAATATTCAGTTCGAGACGGGGCAGGCATTTCAGCATCTGGCGCTGGATTCGATTGCGGAGTCGACGGGCGGTCGCGCGTATTACAACTCGAATGGATTAGGCGCGAAGATTACGGAGATCGAGGACAACGGGTCGATTTACTACACGCTGACCTACGCAACGACGAACAAGAACTGGAATGGCGAGCTTCGGCACATCAAGGTTGAGCTGAAGCAGGCGCATGGGAAGCTGCAGTACCGGCAGGGCTACTACGCGGTGGATCGAACGAAGCAGGAGCAGGCCGAACTGACCGATATCGAGAAGGCTCAGCAATCCGATGGCGCACGCGACGACGGTCAGACTGCTGTAAACGGCACCGAGACGCAGGCCGGTAAGAATGAGAAGGCGGAAACGCCAAAGCAGGGGATTGCGTCGACATCCAATGCGAGCAAAGTCGGTCCACCCAGCCAAGCCGGTCCTCCCAAGGAGGGGTTTGAAGAGGCGATGATGCTTGGGGCCGTTCCGCCTACGGAAATCGTCTTCACGGCTCATGTGTCAGAAGGCGGAAAGGTGGAACAGCTGAGGAAGGAAGACGCGTGGCCGCAGGACAACTACCTGGCGGCGGATTGGAAGTTCAAGCCGTTTCACACGTACGCCGTGGAGTTCACCGCGGATGCGAAGACGCTGCAGCTGACGAAGGGACCGGATGGGTTGCGGCACGGCAGCATCGCGTTTGTCAGCGTGGTCTACGATCAGATGGCGCAGAACGTGAATTCAAGACTGACTACAAAGAATCTGGATATTGACGAAGCGCAGTACCAGGATCTGTTGTTGCACGGGTTGACTGAACATCATGAGATTGCGGTTCCGGCGAAGGGGAACTACTTTCTGCGTCTTGGTCTGCATGACACGGTGAACGACCGCATAGGGTCGTTTGAGGTCGCCGTGGATCAAGTGAAGCCGGTGGCGGGCGGAGCGGTTGCGCAGAACAAGTAGTCCGATTGAGTATGGCTTGGACTTCAGCCTGCTTGCAGGCCACCGACGATCGAACCGACTAGTTTTCCGGTGGCATCAATCGCGACGAGGTTGGCAGATCTTCCGGGTGCCAGGGTGCCTGCACGATGAGCGAGGCCCGTCATGGCGGCGGGATTGGAAGACAGCAGCCGCAAAGCCTGATCGATGCTTGCACCCGTGAATTGGATGAAGTTGGCCAACGCGCGGTCGAGCGTGAGGACGCTGCCGGCGAGGACGCCACGCGCCGTGGCGCGGCCGTCCTTGACCTGGACCGGAAATCCGCCTAGCTGATATTCACCTTCCGGCATGCCGGCGGCGGCCATGGCATCGGTGACGAGGATGGCGCGCTCTGGACCTTTAGCTCTCCACCATAGTCGGACGATTTCGGGATCGGTATGGACACCGTCGCAGATCAACTCGGCGTAGAGGTCGTCGTTGGTCAGAACGGTGCCCAGAATGCCGGGCTCGCGATGATCGAGGGGGCGCATGGCGTTGAATGTGTGGGTGGCGCTCACCGCGCCGGCGGCGATGGCGGTGCGGGCTTCGGCAGCAGTCGCGTTTGAATGCCCCATGGACACACGCACTCCGCGCGACGTGGCATGTGCCGCAAGCTCTGAGGCCCCGGGAAGTTCTGGCGCGAGCGTCATCAGGCGCACATGGCCATGGGCAGCGTCAACCAGGCGATCGAATGTGGCGATGCTTGGAGCGAGAAGATATTCGGGCGGTTGCACACCGCGTTTCTCGTGCGAGAGGAACGGACCTTCCAGGTGGATTCCAAGGGGACGCGCACGTCCCGGGGGCGGTAGCTTGGCGATTTCGTTGGCGATGCCGTCGAGCGCACGGAGTGTGGCATCAAGCGAGGCTGTGACGGTGGTGGCGAGGTAGGTGCTGGTTCCACGGGATGCGAGAAAGGTGCCCATGGTATCGAGCGCCTGGGGCGTTGCTTCCATCACGTCGTGGCCGGCGGCTCCGTGGATGTGCACGTCAAAGAATGCGGGACCGAGCGTGGCGCCGGGAAAGTCGAGCACGCGGGCGCCGGCAGGCAACTGAGTGGTTTCACGGCTGGCGATGGAATCGATCTTGCCGTCTTCAATGAGGATGAGGGGATGTTTGTGGAGGCTGGTTCCATCCCAGAGCCTCTCTGCGGTCACTACCGTTTGCATGGCTATCCATTATTGCAGGTGAGTGGGAGGGCGTGCGTTGATTGCCGATGGCAGGTCAGGGCCGTTGGTTGTCATCGGCGTGTAACGTGAACGAGAGCCCGGTTTGTTATCGTTTTGCCATGCGAAATTGGGTGTTGTTCGTGACGGCTGGCGGGTTGTTGATGGTTGGAGCGCAGACGAACCTGGCGCAGAGTATTGATCTCCCCTCGAGCAAGCAACTGATCGAGCCGGTGCCCGGTAATCCGCAACGCTTGAACAGCCTGCCGATCTCGATGGCAATTTCGCCGGACGGGCGCTACGTGGTTACGGTGAATGCCGGCTATGGGACCTATGAATCGAAGTACCTCCAATCGCTCGCTGTCTTCGATACGCAGACGGGAACGCTGAGTGACTTCCCGGATGACCGGACACCGCTGCGGGCCAGGCAGACGCTGTATTCCGGGCTGGCATTCAGCCGCGACGGGAGCCACGTGTACGCGAGCATTGGTTCGGAGTCGGATCCACTGGCCAAAGAGCCGCCATTACGCGGCATCGCCGATGTGGGCAGCGGCATTCTCGTGTATCGATTCACGGCTGGCAAGATTGAGCCTGAACGGATGATCCATCTGCCGTTTGACCGACTCGCGACTGGGCACAAAACGCGGCTGATTGACGCGGTTGATGGGGACCAGGGCATGCCGTTTCCCGCGGCTATTGCGACGGTTGAGAGCGGGGGAACGGAGAAACTGCTGGTGGCGGAGAATCTGACCGACGATGTGCTTCTGATCGACCCAGCAACCGGGACGATCGAGCATCAATTTGATTTGGCCGAGAGCAGTGCAGTGCCCTCGACATATCCAATTGCGTTGCAGATTTCGAAGGATGGGCGGCGCGCGTTTGTCGCGTTGTGGAATGCGTCGGAGATTGTGGAGCTGGATCTTGGAAAGAATGCAGTGGGGCGTAAGCTTCCGCTGCTGAAGCCGACCAGTCCGATCAAGCCGGGAACGCATCCTTGCGCATTCGCGCTGAGTGAAGATGGAAAGACGCTGTATGTTGCGTTGGCGAATCGCGATGCAGTGGCGGCGGTGAATGTGGGCGCGGGGCAGTTCGCGGTGAAGGGATATTTCGATACGAGACTGCCTGGGCAGAGCTACTTTGGCGCGGAGCCCGTGGCGCTGGCCCTGAACGGATCTGGAGACCGGCTGTATGTGGCAAACATGGCAACCGACGCAGTTGCGGTGATCGATACCGGGAAGCTGACTGCGAAAGCGTCGCATGCGGGCATGGTCGAGCCGGAGGGATTTGTGCCTGCTGAGTGGATGCCCATGTCGATGGCGTTTCTGCCGGCGGCATCAGGCGGACGGCTGTTTGTGGCGACTGCAAAAGGGAAAGGCGCCGGCCCGAATCCGTATCCACCCGCGGATGCGCCACGTGAGCCTGGCATGCCCAAGAAGAGCAATTACATTGGAACACTGCTATACGGTTCGCTGGCGGTGTTAAGCGAGACGGAGATTGAGAAGAATCTTGCCGACTCAACGCAGGTGGTACTCGAATCGAACCGCATGAAAGCGGCGGTGGAGAAGATTCAATTTGCGGACGGCTCGCATAATCGCATCAAGCACGTGATCTACATCATCAAGGAAAACCGCACCTACGATCAGATTCTGGGGGATCTGGAACAGGACGGAAAGCCGGTTGGGAATGGCGACAAGAGCCTGACTATGTTCGGGCGGGATGTGACGCCAAACCTGCACAAGCTGGCATTGCAATTTGGCGTGCTCGACAACTTCTACGACTCGGGTGAGGTGTCGGGCGACGGGCATGTGTGGTCGAACGCCGCAATCGGCACGGACTACCTTGAGAAGAACTGGCAGCAGTCCTATCGCGGTGATCAGCGTACGTATGACTTTGAGGGGATAGTCGCGGATGGGTTGCCATTGATGCAGAATATCCCCGATGTGAACGAGCCCGCGAGCGGATATCTCTGGGGAAATCTTGCGGAGCACGGCAAGACTTATTACCACTTCGGCGAATACATCTCGACGGTTTTCTGCGATCAGAAGAAATCGGCAAACCCGCAGGAGGGTCCGATTCTGCAGGGTCAGGCTTGTACGCACAAGGCTATCGCGCCGGGCGAGCAATTGCCCGCCGAATGGGGCGGCGGCCTGAACAAGTGGCCGTGGCCCATTCCGCTTATAGCATCGAATACCGCGACCAAACCGGAGTTGGTGGGGCACTTCGCGCCCGAAGCTCCCGACTTCAATCTTGCTGTTCCCGATCAGATTCGCGTTGAGATATTTCTGCGTCACATGAAGCAGTGGGAGGCCGATAGAAAGCAAGGCGGGGACACGATGCCCAACTTCATTCAGCTTCGCCTGCCGGACGATCATACGAATGGAACGGTGCCTTTCAAACCAACACCGAAAGCAAGCGTTTCAGACAACGACCTCGCGGTAGGGCGTGCGGTCGATGCGATTTCGCACTCACCTTTCTGGGAAGACACAGCCTTTTTCATCCTTGAAGACGACGCGCAGGCGGGTGCGGATCATGTAGATGCGCATCGCAGCATCGCGCTGGTGATCAGCAAATATGCGCCGCGCGGAAAAGACGGTGGCCCGATTGTTGACGGCCGGTTCTACTCCACGGTGAGTGTGATCCGTACCATGGAGACGCTCCTGGGCTTGCCGCCAATGAACAACAATGATGCGTTTAGTTCATTGATTTCGACTCTGTTTACGGGTGCGGGCGATCAGCCGGCGTATTCGGCGGACTACTCGAATCGCGACAATGGGCTGATCTATGCGGCGAATCCGAAGAAGGCCGTTGGAGCGGAAGAGAGCATGAAGATGGACTTCCAGCATGCCGACCGCGCGCCCACACAGAAGCTGAATGTGATTCTGTGGAAGGATACGATGGGCGATAAGCCGGTGCCGGCGATGCTGACGCAGAAACGAAAGCTCAAGAAGGATGATGACGATTAGGGTGGGAATGCGGTTTGTTGCTTTCCCACCCAAGCCGCAAAATGCGCGGCTTGGATGGGCACCCTGAGTTCCGGCATGGATGCTTTGCAAGAAGCAGATCTTTCGCTCGCCTACCCCACAAACGCGTGGCGTTTGCAGGGCCCCAAGGGCGCTACGCACAGGATGACACCTCCTGGGGTTTATTACTGTTGGAAGGACAGAGCGATCGTTTTCGACCGTGTATGGTTATATGCGGCGGGAATCTTAGCTGTCCGGGGGAACTGTGCAGATCTGGAATCGAAGAAATTTTCTTAAAGTTGTGGGAGCAGCTTCGGCGGCGTCCTTAGCGGGCGCCGTGCATGCAAGCGCGGAGACGGGCAAGCGAACTTTTACGCTTCCCACGCAGGATGAGCCGGCGCGGCCGGTGGCGGCGAACGATCATATTCAAATCGCATTGATCGGAGCTGGTGGGCAGGGCATGGGGGATACGCGCTCTGCGGTGCAAGTGCCGGGCGTAAAGCTGGTGGCCGTGGCTGACTGCTACGACGGCCGCCTGGCGCGCAGCAAGGAAGTGTGGGGCGACGACGTCTTCACTACGCGCGACTACAACGAAATTCTGGCGCGCAAGGATATCGACGCTGTCATTATCGGCACGCCGGACCACTGGCACAAGCAGGCTTCGGTTGACGCGATGAAGGCGGGCAAGGACGTTTACTGCGAAAAGCCGATGATTCATCTGTATTCCGACGGGCCGGAGATGATCGAGACGGCGCGCGCTACCAATCGCATCATCCAGATCGGCAGCCAGCGGGTGAGCTCGGTGTTGTATGCGAAGGCGAAAGATCTGCTGGCCTCGGGAGCGATCGGCAAGCTGAATATGGTAACGGCCAGCTGGGATCGGAATTCGTCGATGGGCGCGTGGAATTACACGATTCCGCCAGATGCTTCGACGGAGACTTGTGACTGGCCGCGGTTTCTGGGCACAGCGCCGAAGATTCCGTTCAGCGCGGAACAGTTTTTCCAATGGCGCAAGTGGAAGGCCTATGGGAGTGGGGTTGCCGGCGATTTGTTTGTTCACTTGTTCAGCGGGACACATTTTGTAACCGGTGCGCATGGTCCAACGCGTGGAATGGCGACTGGAGCGATCCGCTTCTGGAATGATGGGCGCGACGCGGACGATGTGATGTTGGGGTTGTTCGATTATCGCGAGGGATTCAATTTGAGCCTGCGCGTCAATTTCGTGGACGGCGGGGAAGAGAGCGAGAGCTTGATTTTCACCGGTTCTGAAGGGACGATCCAGATCGGCTGGACGGGTTTGACGTTGAACCGCGTTCCACGCGAGACGGAGCCGGGCCTTACGATCGATACATTCCCCAAGGCCATGCAGGAACAGATCGAGGCGGACTACCGGAAGAAGTATCCACCGCACTCCGGCAATGCAGCCCTTGGCGGAGAAGAGAAGTACATGCTGCCGAAGGGATACAGCGACCAGTACGACCACTTCAAGAACTTCTTTGCGTCAGTGCGTTCGCGCAGGCCGGTGGTGGAGGATGCGGTGTTCGGATACCGCGCGGCAGGGGCGGCGTTGCTGAGCAATCTGAGCATTGAAAGGGGCGCCATTGTGAAGTGGGATCCGGATGCGATGAAGGTGCTGTCGTAGGAGAAAGAGCGGAGTTAGCGCGCTTCGCGCTGTTCGCCGGGGTTAGCGGCGTTTGGACTTCGGGTTGGTGCCGTTTGTGGTTGCAAGATCTTCACGAGAGCGGTGCCAGTGTGGCTTTGTTGCTTTCCCACCCATGACCACCAGCGACGAATACCTGTCGCCGGGGACCCCGGTTGCCGCAAAGAACGCGGCTTGGATGGGGCACCCAGGCCAATTCTCCATTGAGGATGCAGCCTTTGGAGCCGGTTAGAATCGGGGAATGAAAAAGCGAATCGGAGTCCACCTGGGGACGGCGGGCGGGGCCTCCAATGCTGTGGAGAAAGCGCGCGAAATTGGCGCGAACACGTTTCAGATTTTTTCGTCGAGCCCGCGGATGTGGCGAGCGCCGAAAGTGGATCCTGCACAGGCCGAGCGGATGCGGGCGCTACGCGCGAAATATGATGTGGGCCCGCTGGTTATTCACACCAGCTACCTGGTGAATGTTTGCAGCCAGACAACGGATATCCGGGAGAAGAGCGTTGCGGCGTTTCGCGGGGAGATTGAGCGCGCACTGACGCTGGGGGCGGAGTTCCTGGTGCTGCATCCGGGTTCATGGAAGGGCATGACGCGGAACGAAGGGCTGAAACTGGCGGCGGAGTCGATTGCAAAGGCCGTCGACGCGCTGCCCTGGCAGGGGACAGATTTCAGCATCCTGATTGAAAACACAGCGGGTTCGGAGTGCTCACTGGGGGGCAACTTTGAACAGGTGGCTGAGCTTGTGGAACGGCTGAAAACTCATGCGCCAGTTGGCGTCTGCCTCGACACGTGCCACACGCACGTTTCCGGCTACGACATTGTTACCGCCGAGGGCTACGCGGAGACGATTACACAGGCCGACATCACGTTTGGCGTGGATGCGGTGCGCGTGTGGCATTGCAACGATGCCAAGGCCGCGCGCGGATCGAAGCTCGATCGGCACGAACATATCGGGCAGGGAAATATTGGCGTGGAGCCGTTTCGCTGGCTGCTGAACGATCCCCGTTTTGCGGAGTGCGCGTTCATCGCCGAGACGCCGGTGGACGGAGAGGGCGACGAGGAACGGAATGTGAAGGTGTTGAAGAGCCTGGCGAAGTGACAAATTCGTGGCTGGTCCGTCATTCTGACGTAAGATAGCCCCAACTCGAAGTTCTCTGCGGAGGACGAGCGATGCGTAGAGATTTCGCCTCCTTATTGGTTGCGCTTCTGTTGAGTTGCCTGGTGTCGTCTACATGGGGCCAGATTGGTCCCCAGCCGACTCCCGTCAAATTAGGTATTACCGCGCCCGGCTGCTCCGCCGAACCCGGCGCCCCGCAATCCCACAGGTTGCAGGCTTATACCGCGGAATCCAAAACAACTTCAGTGCAGACGCTGGCCAATGGAACTACGATCACGCGCGAATCGACGGAAGTGCGCGCGGTTGACTCTCAGCAGCGCACTCTGAATACCCGTACCGAATCTCCTTTTCCGGCGGATCAACCGGCTTTCACCTGGGCCAACGTCAATGATCCGGTCGAAAACACGCAAATTACCTGGGACTCGCGGACAAAGCAAGCGAAGGTGATCAAGCTGCCGCCTGAAGCCGAGCGGCACGGCTGCTGGCAATCGGATTCCGGACAGATGACGATGAGTTTTGGTCCGGAACCAGGGGAAATGTCCCGCCAGAGGATTCAGCCCGTGGTTGCTGTTACGCCCCGGACAAATATCCAGCAGCCGAAGGTGGAAGATTTGGGGACCACGACGATCGAGGGAGTGGAAGCCCACGGACATCGTTGGACGATGGTCATTCCGGTTGGCCAGATCGGCAACGACAGGGAACTGGTAACCACCAACGAAATCTGGACGGCGGCGAACCTCGGCATCCCTGTGCGCGAGGTGAACGACAGTCCACAAGGCGGAAAGACCACGACCGAGGTGGTGCGCCTGGACCTGAGTGAACCGGCTCTTTCGACATTTCAACCGCCGGAAGGATATGAGGTAGTGATTGAGGAGTTGCACAAAGTGACATGCCAAGACCAAGGCTCACGGTTTCGCTAGCGCGCAAACCATTGCGGGATGCTCATCGTCGCTATGAGGAGGTAAGCCATGCAAGTTCGCACAATTCAGGTTCTGGCTGGGTTTGCCCTTTCAACGGCGATAGCGGGCTTGCCGCAAACCGCGTCCACTCCGAATGGCGCTGCCGGGCAGACGAAGCGTGCACCGGCGCCCATGCTGCCGTTTACGGCCGAGTTCAAGACGACGCTGGTGCAAGTTCTGGCCAACGGTACCACCATCTCGACTGAATCCACGCGGACACAGGCGCGAGACGGACAAGGCCGTTATTACGATACCAACACTCTGATGCTCCGCGACGGCCGTCCCCAGATCACTAACTTCCATATTTCGGATCCGATTGCGGGCACCGAGACGCGATGGGATTCGCAACGGAAGAAAGTGACGGTCTATCAGCTTCCGCCTGAAGACCAACGGCACGGCTGCTGGCAAACCGAGTCGGGCACTTCGAAGTGGAGTTATCCGTTGACACCGGAGCAGAGAGCCGCGGAGAAGCCCTCGGAGTTACCGCCGCCCGCCACCATGCCGACATTCTCTGATCATGCAGTCCGCCAGAACCTCGGCACGGACGTCATTCAGGGATTGCAGGTCCATGGCAGTCGGACGACCTTCACGACCCCAGCGGGTCAGGCAGGGAACGATCAGCCCCTGGTTCGTACCTCAGAAGCGTGGTATTCCGATGAATACAGGCTTCAGGCGCGATGGATCAACGACGATCCTCAGCAAGGCAAGACGACGCGGGAACTCGTTGGCTTTACTCCGGGCGAACCCGATCCTTCGCTGTTTCAGCCTCCGCAGGGGTACGAAGTGGTGACCGAAGAGTTGCATCCTGTGCCTTGCCATCAGTGATATAGCAGGATGCCCGCATGAGAATCGCCAAGAGCAAAGGCACCGATATTCTGAAACGAACCATCGTGCCACTCACAGCCTGCTTACTGGTGCTCGCTTTCCTTCCATCCCGTAAATTCGGCCGGATTGATGTCGAGGCGATAACACTTGCCGTTCTGATGGCAACAATTGGAGTCTTCGTCGTCTCCTACTTGTGGAAAAAACTCAAGCGGAACAATTCAAACTGAGACACTACCCCCAAAAGCCCTGGCTTGGGCCGCCATTTACACTGAAAGGTTATGGCGGAAGATAAAGAACTACGTTACGACCCGGCGACAATTGAACCCAAATGGCAGGCGCGCTGGGCCGCGGACCCCGGAATGTACGCGGCTGAGCCTCATTCCTGTGGCAAGCCCAAGTACTACGTGCTGGAGATGTTGCCCTATCCGAGCGGACAGCTCCACATGGGCCACGTTCGGAATTACTCCATTGGCGACGCTCTGGCGCGCCACATGTGGATGCGGGGCTACAACGTGATGCACCCGATGGGATGGGATGCCTTCGGGCTTCCCGCCGAAAACGCTGCCCTCAAAAATAACACCCCGCCGCGCGAGTGGACGCTGAGCAATATCGCCGCCATGAAGCGGCAATTCGAGCGCCTCGGCATGGGCTTCGACTGGGCAACTGAAGTTACAACCTGCCTGCCCGATTACTACAAATGGAATCAGTGGTTTTTTTTGCGCATGTATGAAAAGGGCCTGGCCTATCGCAAGAAGAGCAAGGTGAACTGGTGCCCCGAATGCTGCACGGTGCTGGCGAACGAGCAGGTGATCGACGGCCGCTGCTGGCGGCATGAAGACACGATTGTCGAACAGCGCGACCTGGTGCAATGGTTTCTCCGCATTACTGCGTATGCGCAGGAATTGTTGGACGGTCTGGACAAGCTGGATGGCTGGCCGGAGAAGGTGCGCACCATGCAGCGCAACTGGATCGGGCGCAGCGAAGGCACGGAGGTTGATTTCGGGATCGAGAATCGGCCCGAGAGAATTCGCGTGTTTACGACGCGGGTGGATACGATCTTCGGCGCGACAAGCGTGCAGCTTGCGCCGGAGCATTCGCTGGTGAAATCTCTGGCCGAAGGCGATGCGGGGTTACGCGAGCAGGTTGCGAAACTGCTTGAAGAGCAGAAGAGAGCGCGTGAGGCAGGCGATATCGGCGAGATCGAAAAGCATGGGATTCCGACGGGGAGATTTGCCATCAATCCCTACAACGGCGAACTAGTGCCAATCTGGGTGGCGAATTACGTGCTAAGCGATTACGGAACGGGCGCGATCATGAGCGTGCCCGGTCACGATGAGCGCGACTTCGAATTTGCGAAGAAATATGCGATTCCGATTCGCCGTGTGATCGCTCCTGCAGATCCGAATGCAGAGGTACCCGAGCTGCCGTATCTCTCGGAGGACGGCGTGCTGGTAAATTCGGGCGAGTTCAATGGACTGAGTTGCTCCCAGGCTCAAAAGAAACTCCAAGAGACTGCTAAACGCGGTGCCTTTGGCGAGGCGACAGTTACGTTTCGCCTGAAGGACTGGGGCGTGAGCCGGCAGCGCTACTGGGGCACGCCGATCCCGATGATCCACTGCGAGCGGGATGGCATCGTGCCGGTGCCCGATGAGCAGTTGCCGGTGCTGTTGCCGGAGAAGATTGAGATTACACAGCAGGGTGGATCGCCGCTTTCGCGCGTGCCGGATTTCGTGAATGTTACATGCCCCAAGTGTCATGGGCCGGCCAAGCGCGAGACCGACACGATGGATACATTCGTCGATTCAAGCTGGTATTTTTACCGCTATATCGATGCGAAAAACACGAATGCGCCGTTTGATCGGGCGATAGCGCAGTACTGGTTTCCGATTGATCAATACATCGGCGGCGTGGAACATGCGATATTGCACCTGATCTATTCGCGCTTTTGGACGAAGGTGATGCGCGACCTTGGGTTGATCACGAATGAGGAGCCCGTAAAACGCCTGTTTACTCAGGGCATGGTGATCAAGGACGGCGCGAAGATGTCGAAGTCGAAGGGCAACGTGATCTCGCCCGACGAAATGGTTTCCCGCTTCGGCGCCGATGCTGCACGCATGTACGCGCTCTTCGCCGCACCGCCTGACCGCGATCTCGACTGGCAAGAGGATGGTGTCGCCGGGGTAAGCCGCTTCCTGGCTCGCGTGTGGCGCATCGTTACGAAGTATGCGCCCGTGGCGCGCGCTGCCGGACAAAGCCGGCGCGAAACGCCAAACGGGGGAGTCGCACAGACGCTGCTGCGCAAGCTGCATCAGACGATTGCGAAAATCACGCTGGACTTCGAGGGGCGCTGGCATTTCAATACGTGCATCGCGGCCATCATGGAACTGGTGAACGAAATCCAGGCGGCCGACGCGCAACTGGCGGCGGGTGAGGTGCCTGCGCCAGTGATGCGCGAGTTGCTGCAAACGCTGGTGTTGTTGCTGGCGCCGTTTGCGCCCTATCTTGCGGCCGAGTTGTGGGAAGAACTTGGCGGCGCGGGTGCTGTCATCAACCCCAGCGACAAAGATCCGTCGCCGGGGACCCCTTTGCTTCGCCAGCCGTGGCCGAAGAGTGATCCTGCATTGGCGAAGGAAGACGAAATCGAAATTCCGGTGCAGATCAACGGCAAGCTGGTGACTGTGGTTCGCGTACCCGCCGGTTCCGATTCCAAGGTGATCGAAGCGGCAGCGCTGGCAGATGAAAAGGTGAAAGCGCGCATCGTGATGAAAACCGTGGTGAAGGTCATCGTTGTGCCCGGCCGTGCCGTGAACCTGGTTGTGAAATAAATGGTCGTGAAGTAATGCGCAACGCAGTTGATGCTCAAGTGATCGCAGACCGCCGGGCAGCGCAGGTTCGCGGCACGCAAACGCTGGTGGATCAGATGGGCTGGATGTTGCGGCGCCCGTCGATCGTGGCTATCGAAGTGGGTTGGCGGTGGCTCTTCGGCGTGCCGTTTTTGCTGGCATGCCAATCGCGGTTGCAACATGTGTTTGCCCGGCTTTCGCCTGAGGATGCGGGCCTGAGCAACATTGATGCGCAGAATCCATGGATTGCAGCGGAGCAGTTGAGCCGCGCCCTTGCGAAGTATGCGCCGCTGGTTGCGCACGAACTGCGGTGGCTGGTCCCGATCGCCGTAATCGCGTGGATTGTCATCTCGAGTTTTGGACGCAACTTCGCACTGAAACAGATGGAACCTCGAGTGCGCCTGCGACCGCTGCCCATGATGGTTCTGCAAACGGCATGGCTGGCGCTTTTTGGCGGCGTGTGCTGGGGATGGTTTCGCACAGTGGGCTGGGCGGCGGCAACGCATTTTCCCGCAGGGGCCGAGCCGGACTTGATCGGCTTTGCCATCTGGCTCATTTTTCTTTCGCTGGCGTTCTTCACGGTGTGGGCGCTGCTGGGGTGGATTGTGTCTGTCGCGCCGGTACTGATGCTGCTGGAAAACCGATCGGCGGTTGCAGCTCTCGGAGTGACGACGAGGATGGGGAAGCCCTTCACTTCCGAACTGATTGAGATCGGCATGGTGATGGGCATCGTGAACCTGGCGCTAATCGTTGTGGCGATGGTGCTGTCAGCTGCGCCGCTGCCTTTCAGCGATCAGCTTGGTGGTGATGCTCTGCACCTGGTGTGGGGAGGAGCGGCGGTGTTCTACCTCGTGGCGCATGATTACTTTCAGTTGGTGCGGCTGAAGTGCTTTGTTCAGTTCTGGAAGGTTTTTCGCGGCGGCGAACAAGGCAATTCAGCGCGCCAGTACCAACTCCCTATCACCAGTTCCGAGGAGAGATGAGGAGTATGCCGCCGGGATGGCAGTGATCAGCCATTTTGTACGTGCGGTTGAGCAAGGCTTTCCAATCTGGATGTCTTTGCCCCGATTCTGCCAACCAGATTACTTTGATTCGGCTACTGATTCCTCTTTCAAGTACGCGGAGGCCAGGGTGCCTTTCGCTTTGGCGATGGGCAGCAGTGTGGGGTAAAACTGCACGAAGGTCGTATCGACGGCAGCGTGTGCGGTGTGGCAGGTGTAGCAGGGAGCGCCCTGGGGAATCAGCGTGCCGTTCTTGTTCGGCGAATCGAAATCGAAGAAGGCCCATTTTCCGGGGAAGCGCGCCTCATCCTTTACGTGGACTTCAAAACCCATGATCTCCGTATCCTGGAAATGTCCCTTTTGATTGATGGAACCTTTGGTTTTCGCTCCTCGAACTTCGAGGACCATGACGGTCTTGTCAGGCCAGGTTCCTGTGGCCACGAAGCTGCGATAGGCGGCGGGGTTCACGAAAACATTGTCGAACATGGAGTGGTCCTGCATATCCGCGGCTTTTGGGGAGTAGCTCATGTCGATGCCGGAAGTCAGGTAGATCCATTCGCGATAATCTTTCGGGGGTAAAAGGTCACTGTTCCCGGCGTATGCGGGTGCGGCGTCGTTATTCGCGTGGACAACTTGTGCAGAGCGCGAAACATGTGAGGCGGCAAATGCGGCTGCGAGCAGGCAGACGACACCTGCCGAGTGTCTTGCTTTGAGAAACATTCTGACCTCCGATGCAAGTGAAACGCATTAGGGCTGGCGGAAGTTCCTGAGAACCGGTGGGGCGCGGAGCAATCGCTCTAGAAGATTTTCAGGCGAATCACGAAGTATTTCTTGGGGTCTTGACGGATGGCCTGAAGAAGTTGCTGCGCCTGATCCATGGTCTGGTCGGCGTGATCGTACACGGAACGATTCTGCATGAGCTGCCCGATGGTGCCCTTACCTTCATCGATGCCGGTCAGGATGGAATCAAGCCGGGTGACGGTGTCATCCAGTTTCTTCGAAAACTCCGGGTCCTTAGCAAGCTTGCCGATCGATCCCTTACCCGCGTTGATGTCTCCAAGGAGCTGATTCGCATTGGCGACCGTGGAATTCAAGTTCTTGTACAGGGTGTCATCCTTGACCAGCTTGCCGGCCGTGCCCTGGCCGTCCTGAATTCCAGCAGTGATTTGGTCGAGCCTATCGATCACAGAATTGGCGTGGGTGTAGAGCGTGTCGTCATTGACCAGCTTGCCCACTGTCCCTTGCCCGTTGCTGATGGCGGCCGTCAGCCTTTCGAGATTGTCTGCGATCCGATTCAGCTTGGCGTAGAATCTTGGATCGTTAATCAGGCCGCCGAGCGTGCCGCGGTCGGAGTTCAGCGTATCCACCAGCTTGTTGGAATTACGCATAAGCTTTGTGACTTCTTCAATGGAGGTCTGGCTGGCGCTGATGACGCCTTGCAGGCTGGATGCCTCGATGGAGACGAGTTCGGCATTGTTTGCCGGCTCGGGTCCCTTGGCGTGGGCTGACGTGATGTCGAGGAAACTGTCGCCCAGAACGCCGGCCTGCGCGATCGAGGTTGTTGAATCAACGTGCAGATCCTGAATGTATTTGCCTCCCACGCGCATGGTGACTTCGACTGGCTTGGGGCTGCGCTCGGGCACCACGCGAATGTGGATGATGTTTCCGATGGTGACGCCTTCAAGGGTGACCGGGGCACCGCTTTTCAGTCCGCCCGCATTATTGAAGTAGGTGCGGAGAACGAGCTTCCTGGTGAACAGGCCGCCCTCGGAGGAGGACATGAGAAGGATCACAAGCACCAAAACTGCCATGGCCGCCAGGACCAATGCGCCAACTCTCAGCTGGGACCACTGAATCTCTTTGCGGCTTGGCAACGCCTTTTCCCTCGGTGAAGTTGGCCCGACCGACCTACCTCATCGCCTTGAGAATAGCAGAAAGGGCAGGGGTTACGGAGCTTTTTGGGCTCGGGAGATGGCAGAAGGCCAGTTCTGCCAAAACGAGCGTTTCCGGCAACAAGTGTCTTTGGGATCATAATTTACCGGGTTGCGGGCCTAGCTTTGTTTTTCCAAGATCACATTGGCCATCGATAGGGTCGTGGTATGGGTAATGGACAGGGCAGCATGGGCAACACCGAGTTGCGCGGCAATCTCTGCGGCCCGGCCGCGGAAGCGGAGGCTGGGGCGCCCACCCGGTTCGCGCACCACCTCGATCTCCAGCCAATTCACTCCTCGGCTGATTCCCGTGCCGAGGGCCTTGGCAGCCGCTTCCTTGGCGGCAAACCGTGCCGCCAGACTCTCGGCAGCATTGCGCTTGCGCATGCAATAAGCCTGCTCGGCTGGTGTGAACACGCGATTCAAGAATCGCTGGCCAAAGCGCTCAAGCGACTGCTCGATGCGTACTATTTCAACAAGGTCAATGCCGCTGCCGACAATCATGCTGTGTACCAACCTAACATCCGGCGGCAAAGGGTAGCGGAAACAGCGGTCGGGGAAAACGGACCCGAGTCTGCACACCATGCCAGCTTTCTGCCCCACTCCTGAACACCTTGAACGATCTCGTCATGGCGCCGATAACACCGGCATGAGACAGGTTTCGACCTTCCGCGACGAAATCCAGCCGGGTTTGATTCCATGGGCTTTGCAAATGAGGGCGATCTCGAGGGACGAGCCTAGCCGGGCGGTGAAATCCCTCACCGGCGCCATCCTCGGGTGTGGAGGCTGGGTACTCAGCCGGAGTGCAAGTGACACGGGGCTGATAGAGATCCTGTTTGAATTTGAAAGGCACTCCTGCCTCGAGATTTACAGCATTTTGATTGCCGCGGGCCTCGAACTGAGTCAGGGCGCGCATATCCGCTTTACGGAACTCTGCCAATGCACGCGGATGATCCAAATTGAATGCAGGGATGAAATTGTGAGCATTGATCTCGAAGTTCAGACATCTCCGATTCAAATGCAGGGGGATGATTCGTATTTGCCGCCACATTAAGCTTTTCTACCCGGCCTCGACCAGGCCATAACGGCGCTGCCAAGCTTCTCGGAGTCTTGCCCAAACGCGGGCACGCTCAGCTTCGGTTCCTTCGCCCGGTTTGACGGTCGCAAAGCGTTCGGCCTCCAGCTTGGCCAATTCGAGCAATGCGCGGTCGCGAACGAGGTTGGCAACTCGGAAATCGGGCAGGCCGGCCTGGCGTGTGCCGAAGAATTCGCCGGGGCCGCGCATCGACAGGTCCAGTTCGGCGAGCTCGAAGCCATCCTGGGTGCGGACCATCGCGTTCAATCGCTCTTCAGCCTGTTCAGATACGCGCGGCCCGGTGATGAGGATGCAGTAGCTTTTGGCCGCCCCACGGCCTACGCGGCCGCGGAGCTGATGCAACTGCGCGAGTCCGAAGCGCTCAGCATGCTCAACGACCATCACCGTGGCGTTAGGCACGTCTACACCGACCTCAACCACCGTAGTTGCCACAAGCACGTCGATCTCACCGCGCTGGAAGCGACGCATGATCACTTCCTTGTCGTCAGGGTCGAGGCGACCATGTAGTAATCCGACGCGCAATCCGGCAAGCGGACCGGTGCGCAGTTTCTCGTGCATTGCTACGGCTGACTTGAGCTCCGCTCCTTTACTGCTTGGAGGGGGTTTTTGGCCGGAGATGCCCGGGAAAAGGTCAGCCGTCTTGCCTTTGCGCGTGGCCTTCCCACCCATTTCACGATGAGACTGTGAAATGGATGGGGCACCCAACGTTGCGGCATCGGGTAGGCTGCGATCGTCGTGTGAGAAGTCCAATTCGGGCTGGTCATCGCTGCCGCCCTCGATTACCGGATAGACGATGTAGGCCTGCCGCTTCCGGGCCACCTGCTTGCGCACGAAATCCCATACGTCGGCGGACCGCTCCTCGGGAACACGGCGCGTGGCGATGGGAGTGCGGCCCGGCGGCAGTTCGTCGAGAATGCTCACGTCCAGATCGCCGTAAAGGGAAAGCGCAAGGGTGCGCGGAATTGGAGTTGCCGTCATGACCAGCACATCGGGCTCCGGTTGATTTGGCTTCTTCATTAACTTGAAGCGCTGGAGTACGCCGAAGCGGTGCTGTTCGTCTACGACAACCAATCCGAGGCGATCGAACTCGACTTTTTCTTCGATCAGGGCGTGCGTGCCGATCACCAGTTGCGCCTCGCCGCGATTGATCAAGCCGCGGTTGGTGCGCTTGCGGTCGTCATCCAGCGAACCGGTGAGAAGGACAATGCGATATTGTCGCGACGATCGTTCGAGCAGTTTGCGTGCAGCGAGAAAGTGCTGTGTGGCGAGAATTTCGGTGGGCGCCATCAACGCGGCCTGGTAGCCGTTCTCGATGGCGACCAGCATCGCCTGAAGGGCCACGATGGTCTTGCCGGAACCGACATCGCCCTGCAGCAGACGACGCATGGGGCTGGGAGCGCGCATGTCCGTGACGATCTCGCCGAGGGTGCGCTTTTGCGCGGCGGTCGGATGAAACGGCAGGACCTCGCGGATGGCCTCGCGGACCTTGTCATTGGTCTCGAAAGCGATACCGGCGCGTTCGCGCATGCGGCGGCGCTTCAGTTCCAGACCCAGCTCGAGGAAAAACAATTCTTCGAAGATCAGACGGCGGTGCGCCGGCGTGGCCCAGGATTGCAGTTGTGTAAGCGATGTTCCTTCCGGGGGGAAATGCACCTCGCGCAGCGCGGCTTCGCGATCGGGCATATCGAGGCGGGCGACCATCGACGCAGGCAGGCATTCAAACACTCTGCCGCGGACATCATCGAGCAGGTTGAAGATTACTTTGCGCTGCCAGCGGGATGCCAGCCGCGCTCCGCCCAGAGACTCATAGACGGGCGTGATGCGGCCGACTTCGAGCAAGCGCGTTTCGGCATCGTCACTCGAGTCGGGCAGGATCTCGAACTGCGGCTGGATCATCTTGAAGTTGCTAGTGGATCGCGAGGGCTCGATCTTGCCGTAGAGCGCTACGGTCTGGCCAGCGTGGAATTTTCCATCGAGATAGGTGGCGTGAAACCAGATGCACTTGAGCGTGTGCCGTCCCTGCCCGACGGTGAGCTCAAAGAGTGGCATGCGCCGCGTGCGCAACAGCGCGGCGCCGCGCACCTCCGCGATCACGCTGGCCGTTTCGCCAGGCTTGAGCTCGTCGAGGCTGCGCGGATGCTGGCGGTCCTCGTAGCGAAAGGGGAGATGGTAGAGCAGATCCTCGGCGGTTTGGATGCCTTTGGCGGCGAGCATCTCGGATACGTGCGGACCTACGCCGCGCACAAACTTGACTGGACTATCGAGGCCGGGCACATTCAGGATGCTAACGCATTCCGGGCGGTCCCATATCACGCCGCGGTCACACGTAGGGAGTCTCAAAGCGGGCCGGCATTTTTCCCGAGCCTTGCGCTTCGAGCGGGCACATCGGATAATCGTCGCCATCGCCGTTGCGATCCATGAGAAGAAAGGAGATGGATATGCCCACCTTGGCTGCAGTCATGTCTGAATTGAAGAAGAAAGGCAAGGAACAGACACGCAAGATCTATACGCGTCACGGGATGGATCCGGAACGCGTGTACGGCGTCAGTGTTGCCGACCTCAAGGTGATCGCAAAAACTATCAAGGGCCAGCAAGAACTCGCGTGCGATCTCTACGAGACGGGCAACATGGATGCGATGTACCTGGCCGGCATGGTGGCAGACGGTTCCAAGCTGACCAAAGCCCAATTGAATAAATGGGCGAAGAGTGCAGTCGGGCTGCAGATGATCTCTGAACACACGGTGCCGTGGCTTGCGGTCGAAAATCCGCTATCGCGCGAGTTGGCGCTTGATTGGATGAGTTCAAAAGACCCGGCCATCGCCGCCAGCGGCTGGTGCACCTACTCCGGACTTCTGTCGCTGACCGCGGATGATGCACTGGACCTGAAAGAGATTGAGGTCCTGCTGGGCAAGGTCACCGAAGCGATTGGAACCGCACCCAATCGAGTCAAGCTGGCGATGAATAGCTTCGTGATCGCGGTGGGCACTTACGTGAAGCCTCTTCTGAAAGAGGCCAAAGCTGCGGCCAAACAGCTTGGTGAGGTGCAGGTAGACATGGGCGAGACTGGGTGCAAAGTGGCGCTGGCGACCGCGTATATCGAGAAAAACGAAAAGACAGGACGGGTGGGCAAGAAGCGCAAAACCTTGCGCTGCTGAGAGACGCGCTTAGAAGCTACTTAAAACTCAGAAATCGCGTGCCTCGCCGTACGGACTTCGGCTGCGAGGACGCGAAGCACCCTGACGGCAAGCGTTGTATCGGTAAGCATGAGGCTGTTGAAGTCTTCGCGGGTGACGAAGCCGAGTTCCGCGTCCTTCTCGGCGTTGGCTGTCATGGTGTAGGGCTCGTTTCCGATCAGCGCAGGCAGCCCCAGCAGCGACCCCGGATGAAGGGTGATCGACATGAGGCTTCCCCCGGTGGGAGAGTCCATGGTAAGGCTGGCGCTGCCTTTACGGAGGATATACAGACCGACCGGTTTGCCTCCCTGCACGAACAGGCTTCGCGACTCGGTGCACATCACCGTGGAAGAGCGCTTCTCCAAGGCCTCAATGAGTTCCTTTTCGGCAACGAATGAAGAAGAATCATAATTCACGGAAGCACTCCAAAATGTACGCGTGGCCATAGCAATCACAGAAGGACCTTTGGAGACGATGATTCCATGGAATCATCATTATCCTTGTGACGCTAGTCACATCCAGATGGTTGATCCGGAAGTCCCAGATTCAAACATGGATTCGGCTCGGCTTGGTTCAGAGTTCCTGACCGAATTTCTATGAAACAGGGGGAGTTACGTGGAACCCAGGTCGACAGTGGACGGGAATGAGCCTGGACTCCAACCCGCCTGTCGAGGCATCGCCGCTTATCGCGCGTTCGTCGGCTCAACGCAGAAGCTCTTACTTGCTCGTCGGCTGAAGTGCGTCTGTTGTCGACGAACCTGCCGGGGCTCCCGGTGTTCGGGCAAACATTACGTAAATCTCTTGCCCCGTCTTTTCCCGCTCCACAATCGTCCATCCCGGCGTGCGCTTTAGCAGGTAGGCTACGGGCATCGTGTCTGTCACCAGGACGTGGTCGACCTTGTATTCATCGAAGACCTCAAGCGTCCGCACTACGTACATTGCCTGGAGGTAGGCCGCCAGGACCCCATGGTGCTCGAATGTGTCGAGTCGCGAATCGATAAAGTCGGGCTTCGATTTGAAGGTCATCATGCCGCCCAAGGGATCGGAGTTGAAGGTGCGCCATGAGGGTGGAATGCCCTCAAGAGTCTGCATCGGGAAAAAAGTGCCCAGCTTTACGTTGAGTTTCTTTTCGGTGGGGAAGCTAAGGAAGATGGTGACGGCAACAGCGGCTACCATGAAGGCATTCGCAACCGGAATTGTTTTCTGGTCCGACTCGAGATTGAAGGCTCGCCGAAGATCGACCGCGAGAAGGGGAGTGGTGAGAACCGCTGCCATAAAGAGGAATCGCATGTGGGCAAGAGCTGCGTACCAGGCAAAGAAGATGATGGCCAGTTCATATACCCGCCATTTGCGGCCTTTGATTACATTGCAAATGACCATGAGGCACATGGCCCCGAAAGCCACCGCTCCGGCGACGGTGCTCAGGTCCAGCGGGTGCCATTCCATGACGTTGGCGATGTTCAGCTTCTGGTTGAACATCATGTCAATGGGATTCCAGACGAGGCGCCAGCCGTAGGGGTTTGCGAAAAGTACGACGATACAGAGACCGAGAACCGTAAGAACGCGATTTCGCTCCGCGGGAGTGAATGCCTCCTGCTCAACCACGCCTTTCTTAAGCCCGAATATTCCGCAGAGGATATAGAGCACGAAAAGCGCCAGGCCGATCAGCCAGCTGCCATGGAGGTTGACCCAGACGAAGAAGAGCGGTGGCAGCAGCCAGAGTGCGCGGAGCTTCCCCCGTACCGCGGATTCAATCAAGGCCTGCTCCGCAGACAATGCGAGGTAAGCGATTGCGATGGTTCGCGGTCCGGAGTTTACGGAGATGAGTACAAATGCGAGTCCGGCAGCCCACCATGCAGCGCCGGCATGACCGGATCGCCAGCAACCGCGCCAGTACATAAAAATGAGATTCGCACAAAGGATGAGCCAATCGACGAGATAAATCCCTCGCAGGTGGAGGGCCTGGTAGCTGAACCAGTAGGGCAGCTCAGAGAGCCACTCGGGATTAATCCAACGCTGGCCCACAACCGTGAAGGAGTAAGGCTCGATCCAGATGAAGTGATGGGTGGAAGTGAGCAGGCGGGCATTTGCCAGATGCCACCAGATATCGGGGTCTCGCACGCACTCGAGTGACGGATTAAGCGTCATCGTGAACAGGAACGGGAGAGCCATCAGGACCGCGATGTTCATCAGGTGCCGGGTGAAGATGCGATTGAAGGCGCGCTTCAGCGGGCTGGCAGCTTCGACAGGCGCGGCCTCAGTGTGCGCGGGGCTCTCAGTGGCGGTTGAGTCCATAGCTATACGTTACCTGCCCAGCGATCATGCGGGGAAGCAGAAGGCACCCTCGATGTATACACCGTGGTACTGTGGCATTGAAGAGAGCAATGGCAAGATTAGGAGCATTTTGTTTTCCGGGAACCGGTCATCTCAATCCGATGACCGCACTGGCGCGCTCCTTGCAATTGAGAGGCCATGAGGTAGTGATCTTCGGGATTGCGGACACCGAGGCGCATGTGAGCGCCAGCGGTATTGAGTTTCGCCGGATTGGCATGGAAGACTATCCGCCCGGTACCCTTCAAAAGCTGGACGAGCACCTGGCTCGATTAAAGGGATTCGCAGCCCTTCGATTCACATTGGAGCGAGTGAGGAATTCGGCTCGGATGGTATTGCGCGACGGGCCGAAGGCGGTGCGGACCGCCAACGTGGAGATGCTGCTGGTCGACGAGGCGGATTTTGCAGGAAACGTGGCAGACTATTTGGGCCTGCCGTGGATCTCCATCGCCTTGATTCCTCCCCTGGTTCAGGATGACCGGTTTCCGCCCTTCTGGTTCGGTTGGGCGGCGGAACAGGATCGGCTCAGCCGTTTGCGGAATCGCCTTGCAATGTTTTCGTTGTTGCTGATCGCAACTCCTATCTTCAGAGACGTCAACCAGCAGCGTAGCGCGTGGGGGCTGAAGCCCTTCAGACGTCCGGAGGAAGCGCTGTCGGTGCTGGGGCAAATTACCCAGTTGCCCGAAGCGCTGGAGTTCGAAGTTGTGGGCGAGAAGCCGGCGGGGCTTCACTATACAGGGCCGTTCGTGGACGCTGAACAGCGCCCAGCAGTCGAATTCCCCTGGGAGCGCCTCGATGGACGCCCTCTCATTTACGCATCGATGGGCACACTTCAGAACGGTTCTGAAGGCATCTTCAGAACGATCGCGGAGGCCTGTGCCGGACTAGACTCACAATTATTGATTTCGCTGGGTGGCGGATTGGATCCATCAAGGTTGGGGCAGCTAGCCGGCAATCCACTGGTGGTGAGCTTTGCGCCTCAACTGGAAATTCTGAAACGAGCCGCGCTGGTGATCACGCACGGCGGCCTCAACACTGTCCTTGAGTCCCTTTGCCAGGGCGTACCGCTGGTGGCTGTGCCCCTGGCCAACGACCAACCCGGAGTGGCGGCGCGAGTGAAGGCCCGCGGAGCGTGCGTGGTGGTACCTCGGCGCAGGCTAAACGCTGCCAGGCTTCGCAAAGCAGTTATATTGGTGCTCCAGGACGGTAGATACCGTGAGGCGGCCCAGGCCCTGCAGAGAACCATTCAGCGGATGGACGGACCTGATCGCGCAGCAGATCTCATCGAACAAGTGCTGAAACGCCGTTCGATTCAGATTGAGCGGTAGGTGCTCATGAAGGCCTGCAGGGGGCTCAATCCTTCCATCGTCGTACGTCTTGTACGCGCTTCCAGACTGGGCCCTAGTCGACCCGCAGCGCCTCCACCGGGGAGAGTCGCGCAGCTCGCCACGCAGGCAGGGCCCCCGCTATCAGACCGGCCAGAATGGCAATGCCAAGGGACTCGGCCAGAAGGAGCACAGGGAGGGACGTCGAGACAATGCTTGCGGTTTGCGGCAGGGCCGCCAGCAGGTGCAAGGCGCACCATCCGAAGACGATTCCAAAGAACCCGCCGCCCAGTCCAAGAATCGCCGCTTCAAGCTCGATGAGAATCAACACTTGCCTCCGTTTCCAACCGAGCGCCCGCAAGATGCCGATCTCGCGCGTACGCTCGTGGACCGACATGGCCATGGTGTTGGCGATCCCGAGGATGCCGATAAGGAGTGCGATCGAAGAAGTGCCCCACGCAGAAGCATGCGCCAGTTGGACAAACTGATTGTTATGAGCCCGCTCGGCCGCGGGAACCGCGTGCAGTCCCGGCAGAGCTGCTTCGATCTGTGCCTGCGCACGCTTTAGATAATGCTCCGGGGATTCTCCAACAGGAGCGGGGCGCAAGCGAACATCGAAGGTTGAGACTTTGCCCTGCAGGCTGCTCAGTTGCTGCAACTGATCCAGCGGCATGATGACTGCATCCGCCTGCAATCCAGAGCCACCGTGGTAGATTGCGCACACCGTGAACGGCGAGCTTTGAATCTCCAGCGTGTCGCCCACCTTTTTCTTCAAATCTTCGGCCAGCAGATCGCCCAGCATGAGTTCGGGATGGCCATCTCGAAAGCGCCGTCCCGAAAGGATCTGCATTGAGTCAAATTCATAGGAGTCGGCTTTCCAGCCGTATGCCAGGGCATTCACATCCGTTGTCAGGTCCATCAGGTTAAATATGACGGGCGTCGCCTGCGCCACCAATGGCAAAGACCTCAGGGTTGTTCCAGCAGACTCATCCAGCGAGGTATTCAAGAAAGTCTGTTGAATCACTGCAATGTCGGTACCGCTACTCGAGTAGATGCGAAGCCATTCGTTTTCAAAGGCGCTCGAAAAACCGACGAGACCAACGAATGCGCCAATTGCCATTCCAATTCCACAGAGCGTCAGCAGCGTCCTGAGCCGTCGGCGCCATAGATTTTTCCAGACGAAACCTGTAAGCGAAAGTGGAGAGGGCTTGAAGTTGGAATTAGCCATGATCCTTTTAGGATTCGAGAGTGTAGATTGTCAGTGTATCGACCGGCGATTGCCATGTCCAAATCAGTTTTAGAGTATCCAGAGAGGCCTCGTGCTCCGATTTTCCAAAACTTGCCTTGCAGGAATTCCATTCGCAAACTGCGATCAGGCATCAGGCTGCGCGGAGATAGCGGTCAAAACGTCGTCCAATGCCGACTCCCAGGGAGCCAGCCGCAAGCCGAAGCGACGCTGCAGTTTTTCATTCGAGAGTATGGAGTTCTGCGGACGTGTTGCCGGCGTCGGATAGTCACTTGTTGCGATTGGGGCGACCTTGGGCGTCTTGCCCCCGAGAAGTTTGGGTGCCCGCTCGAAGATTGCGCGCGCGAAGCCGCACCACGAGACGCTTCCGGAGCAGGTCATGTGATAAGTGCCGGCCCACGCCGGAGGCGCCCCAAATTTTCCTTCAACAATTCCGCTGACAATCGCATGCGTCGCGCGAGCCAGTTCCGCGGCTGCTGTGGGCGCGCCCACCTGGTCGTCGACGACGTTGAGCGAACCGCGCTCGCGGCCGAGTCGCAGCATCGTGAGCACGAAGTTCTTACCCTCCGCCGCATAAACCCAACTGGTGCGAAAGATCAGGTGCCGCCCGCCCACGCTGCGGATCGCATCCTCTCCGGCAAGTTTGCTAGCGCCGTAAACGCTGAGGGGATCAGTCGCGTCGTCTTCAACCCACGGCCCGGACTTGGAGCCATTGAAAACGTAGTCGGTCGAATAGTGAATCAGGAGGGCACTGGCGCGTTGAGCTTCTTCAGCAAGAACCCCCGGGGCGCGCCCGTTGATGGCAAAGGCGAGCGCCCGCTCGCTCTCTGCGCGGTCGACAGCTGTGTAGGCGCCGGCGTTGACGATGATGTCCGGCGCAACTTCGCGCACCTTTTCGCGGATCTGCTCGGGATTCGAGAGATCGAGCGAACTGCGATTGCAGGCGATTACTTCCGCGGAGCCGGCAAAGGTCTCGAGCAGTGCTCGCCCGACCTGTCCATCCGATCCCGTCACCAGCACTCGCGGCCAAATGCTCAAGCGAAGACCTCCGCCGTTTCCAGCGTTGCCCCTTTCGCATCTTTATCAGAAATGATTGCTTCCTCCGGCACCACGGGCCACGCGATCGCGAGTTCCGGATCATTCCACACGATGGTGCGCTCGCCTTTGGGATTGTAGCAATCGGTGACTTTGTAGGCGAAGCCGGCCACGTCGCTCAGCACGAGAAATGCGTGGCCAAATCCCTCGGGGATCCAGAGCATGCGGCCGTTTTCTTCGCTGAGTTCGACGGCAACGTGTTCTCCGAAGGATGGCGAGCTGCGGCGAAGATCGACGGCAACGTCGAGCACGGCACCATGCGCAGCGCGCACCAGCTTACCCTGCGGATTGATGGTTTGATAGTGGATGCCGCGGACGACGTTCTTCTTCGACACGGAGAAATTGTCCTGCACCCAGGTGCAGGGTAATCCGGCTACCTCGAAGGCATCGTGATTCCATGTTTCCCAGAACGCGCCGCGATTGTCTCTGTAAATCCTGGGCGTAATCAGAAGCACGCCGGGCAAAGAAGTTTCTTCAATATTCATAACTCCCTGGATCCTGCGGGAATCTGCCGCTCATTGCGGAGCGCCAGCAGATACTGTCCATATCCGCTCTTGGCGACGGGTTTTGCAAGCTCTTCAAGCTGGTCAGCCGTGATGTATCCGAAGTGATACGCAATCTCTTCCGGGCAAGCGATCATCAGTCCCTGGCGGCGCTCGATGGTCTGGATATAAAGCCCTGCCTCAAAAAGCGAATCGTGTGTGCCAGTATCGAGCCACGCCATGCCGCGGCTCATTACCTGGACTTTCAGCTTGCCCGCTTCAAGATAGAGACGGTTCAGGTCGGTGATCTCCAGTTCGCCGCGCGCCGAGGGCTTGAGCGATGACGCCAGCTTCACGACGTCATTGTCATAAAAATAGAGGCCCGTGACGGCATAACGCGACTTGGGCTGTTTGGGTTTCTCTTCAATGCTGATGGCTTTTCCCGTGGCGTCGAACTCGACCACGCCGTAGCGTTCAGGATCGTGCACAGGATATGCAAACACCAGGGCGCCGCTCTTCAACTTTGCCGCTTGCTGCAAGTCGCGCGAAAACGACTGTCCGTAAAAGATGTTGTCGCCAAGAATCAGCGAAGACGGATCGTTGCCGATGAACTCGCGGCCGATGGTGAAAGCCTGTGCGAGCCCGTCGGGGCTGGGCTGCACAGCGTAACTCAAGTTGATGCCCCAGCGCTTGCCGTCGCCAAGTAGTTCGGCAAACCGATGGGTGTCTTCGGGCGTTGAGATGATCAGAATGTCGCGCAATCCGGCAAGCATAAGCGTGCTCAGCGGGTAATAGATCATCGGCTTGTCGTACACCGGCAAAAGCTGCTTTGAAACAACGTGCGTGACCGGGTAAAGGCGCGTTCCGGAGCCTCCGGCAAGGATGATCCCTTTCATTGCGCGATCCTCTCCTCGTAGTTTTGCTTGATCCATTTGAGATAGGCGCCGCTACGCACATTCTCGATCCAGGATGCGTGATTGAGATACCACTCGACGGTGTTGCGCAGGCCGTGTTCAAAGTCTACGGAGGGTTTCCAGCCCAGTTCGCGGTCGATTTTGCGCGCATCAATCGCATAACGGCGATCATGCCCGGGCCGGTCGGCGACAAAGGTGATCAGCTTCCGCCGCGGGCCTATGGTTGCATCAGGGCGAAGTTCGTCGACGAGGTCGCAAATCGTATTCACGACGTGGAGATTGTCGCGCTCGCTGTTGCCGCCGATGTTGTAGGTCTCGCCAGGCTTGCCGCGCTCCAGGACCGCGCGAATCGCTGAGCAGTGATCGTCGACGAAAAGCCAGTCGCGCACATTCTGGCCATCGCCGTAGACCGGCAGCGCTTTGCCTTCGAGGGCGTTCAGGATCATGAGCGGAATCAGCTTTTCAGGGAACTGGAACGGACCATAGTTGTTGGAGCAGTTGGTAGTGAGCACCGGGAGCTTGAATGTGTGGAAGTAAGCGCGCGCCAGGTGATCTGAAGATGCCTTCGAGGCAGCGTAGGGGCTGTTTGGTGCGTAGGGAGTGGTCTCGGAAAATGCCGGATCGTCGGGCGCCAGCGTGCCGTACACCTCGTCAGTGGAAACGTGCAGAAACCGAAACGAAGCTTTTGCGGCATCATCCAGGGCCAACCAGTATCGCCGCGTCTGCTCGAGCAGCGTGTAGGTGCCTTGCACATTGGTGTGGATGAATGCGCCGGGGTCGACAATCGAACGATCTACGTGGCTCTCCGCGGCAAAGTGGACGATGGCGCGAGGCCGATGCGCCTGGAGCGCGGCGGCTACTGTTTGTGCATCGCATATGTCGCAGCGCACAAGCTGGTAGCGTTTGTCTTCTTCGAACGCGGCAAGGTTCGCCGGGTTGCCGGCGTAGGTGAGAAGGTCGAGATTTACGACCGGGGTGCCAACGGTCTCGATCCAGCGCAACAAAAAGTTCGAACCAATAAATCCGGCGCCGCCCGTAACGAGAATCGTGTCTTTTATGTCTGTCATCGACGAAGTGTTTCCTTCAAAGTGGGGGAGCCGGCATACTGCCGTCAGCGCAATCTCGTATTGACCCGGCTGATGTTGTGTTGGGCCCGCTGTAACTATGCTCCGCGTAAGTCTATCGTAATTCGTGGGATGGGGTTTTGAAGACCCCCAGCAGGGAGACAGACGGAAAACACAAAGCCATGGTCTCTCCTGCATAGACTTTGATGCGTCTATGCGAGGAACATGCAATCGCCGTAACTGAAAAATCGATACCGGCTTTCCACAGCGTGCCGATACGCCGCAAGTACGCGTTCCCGCCCCGCAAATGCGCTTACCAGCATCAACAGGCTCGATTGCGGCAGATGAAAATTGGTCAATAGGACACCCACCAGGCGGAAGTCAAACCCGGGGGAGATGAAGATATCTGTCTCTCCGGAGTGGCCTGCCAGGGGTGCAGATCCAGCCCGCTGCGCAGCGGACTCCAGGGTGCGCACCACCGTTGTGCCAACGGCGACAATGCGGCGTCCCTCGCGGCGGGCGCGATTCACGGCCTCGGCCGTGTCAGCGGCAATGCTGTAGCGTTCTCGGTGGAGGCGCACCTCGTCCACGCGCTCCACGCGCAACGGCGCAAAGGTGCCAAGTCCCACGTGCAGTGTCACGCGCGCAATCTCGACTCCTCGCGCGACGATGCGGTCCAACATCTGCGGTGTAAAGTGCAGGCCGGCGGTCGGCGCTGCGACAGATCCACGCTCTCGCGAAAACACCGTCTGATAGCGTTCGCGATCCGTGGACGAATCGTTGCGATGGATGTAGGGCGGCAGGGGAACGTGTCCGATGCGATCCAGAACTCCGAAAAAGTCTTCGGTCGGCGCAAACTCGAGGAGCCGATCGCCAAACTCGCCGCGCTCCAGCACCTCGGCCTCGAGAACGATCTCTCCGTCTTGCGCTGGAAACACAAGGCGCTCGCCAATCGCTACTTTACGGCCCGGCCGCACCAGCGCATGCCAGCGGTTCTCTCCGGCGGATTCGGTCAACATCACCTCAATCTGTCCTGTAGGCTTTTCCTTCTCGCGTCGCAGCGTTCGACGGGCATAGAGACGGGCCGGAATCACGCGGCTGTCATTCAGCACCAGCAGATCGCCGGCGCGCAGCAGGGAAGGGAATTCGTTGAAATGGCTGTCACGCAATTCGCCGGTGGCTCGATCCATCACAAGCATCCGGCTCTGGCCGCGCTCTTGAGGCGGCTCCTGCGCGATCAGTTCTTCGGGAAGCTCAAAGTCGAAATCGGCGACGCGCAGACCGCTCATGATGCTTGCTGTCCCAGGTGTGCGAGGGCTCGCAGTCGCGCGCATTCGATCGCGTCGTTCAACTGCTGCCGCATGGCTTCAAACCCATCAGCCGGCAAATCGGAGGGCACGCGCGTCCACTGTGCCCAGCTCACAATGATTCGCGTGAAGGGCTTGGGAACCAGAAATCGGTCCCACGAATTCATTGTCCAGGCACGTTCCGGTTGCAGATGGAAAGCGCCGATCGGCGCGCCTGTTGCTTGCGCCAGTTTGATCGGCCCCATCTTGGTTTCGTAGATTGGCCCCCGCGGACCATCCGCGGTAAAGATTGCCGTGCGCCCGGTTTCGATCACGGTCTTGAGCCCCAGCAGCCCTTCGCGGGCACTTCGTGAACTCGATCCGCGCACCGCGTCGAAGCCAAACATGCGCAGGATGCGGGTGATGAGTTCGCCGTCGAAGCTGCGGCTAATGAGGATCACGGCGCCGGAGCGGCGGAAATACATGGTGCAGGGCAGTACGCACTGGTGCCAGAAGCAGTAGATCTCCGGTCCTGCCTTCTGGCCGAAAACAACCGGGGTCACGCCGTCTTCCGCAATCACCTCAAAGCGCCACGTCAGCCCCACAACCCACAGCAGCGCCCACACCATCCGCGGCACAACCGCCAGCACAATCCGTTGGCCAAATGTGAAACTGGTCCTGTCCTGGTCGGTCATCTTCCTGATTCTACGCGTGGTCTGTTGTACGGAACCCGAGTTCTGTAGCGCTATGGGCGTGGGAAATTATTTCCCGGGTGCGCATCCGAAACTGGGCTGGAAATGCTCTCGAGATGCTTTGCCTCAGCTATAGCGCAGCCAGCGCACCAACTCGGGAAGAGTAGCGCGCTTGCCATACATCAGGATGCCGACGCGGTAGAGCTTTGCCGATATCCAAAGAACCACCCAGATGCTGACAAGCAGAAGCCCGATGGAAACGGCAAATTGCCATACCGGCGGGATTTGTGAAGACATGCGCAGGAACATGATGATCGGCGCGGTGGGCGGGAAGAACGAAGCGGCCACCGACCAGAATGAGTTTGAGTCGTTGATGACCAGCATGATGAGCGCGAAGCTAATCCACGTGGGCGCGGCGGCCAACGGCATGTACATCTGCAGTTCCTGCTCCGTCTCGCAGGAGGCTGCGAGGCCTGCAAAAAGTGAACTGTAAAGCAGGTAGCCGAGCACGAAATAGACGGGGAACAATATCGCTTCTGTCGCCGACACATGCACGGCGTATTCGCCCGAAAGCATAGTCGCAGCCATCGGAGTACCGATCATGATGGCGCCGGCTACCAGCCAGATCCCGATCTGCGTGAGTCCAACGGCTCCCACGCCGATCAGCTTGCCCGCAAGCATGTCAGTGGGCTTGGCGATGGCAAGCATGACTTCGAAAATGCGCGATGTCTTTTCCTGGATAATGGAGCGTGCGACATTCATGCCGTAGATCATGGTCGTCATGGAGAGCAGGATGGCCATGATGTAGCCCTTGTAGAACGAGGCAGCGGCATTGCTCTTCACCACGCTGCCGTCCTTTTTCACCTGGAAGGTCTGAAGGTGCACACCGTCGACCAATTTGTCCGCTGCGTCATGTTGCATTCCGCCACTGGACAGCCGCGCATCGAGAATTGCGTGATTGACTGCCTCATGAAGACGGGTCCCGGTCATAAAGTCGCCGGAGGACTGGGAAGTGTAGGTGGCGGTCGGCAATTGGCCTTGCGGAGTCTCGACCCACAAAAAGCCGTCGATGTGCTTGTTCCGGACCTCGTTGACGAGTTCCGCGCGATCGGAGGTTGTTGCCGGCGCAATCACGTCGACCCTGGCCTTGGCATCCTTGTCGCCGATGATCTGTCCCTTGATTTCGGCAGCGAGCAGGGGATCGCTGGAGGCGACAGCCAGATGCTTCCCCGAACCGAGGCCCAAGCTTGACAGATAGCCTATTCCGAACACGGCGGCAAAAATCGCAGGCACGCCGAAGGTGGTCATTTTGAATGCGCGTCCGCGCACCTGTTCCAGGTATTCGCGTTTTGCCACCAGCCAGATATTACGCATCGACCTTGCCTCCGACGGTTTGGATAAAGATTTCTTCGAGCGAAGGCTCAACCATCTCGAAGCGGAAGATTCGTGCACCGGCGGAGGCTTCGCGCAACAGTTTCTGCGCGTCGCCGTGTTCCTTGAGCCGGATCTCGGCGTGCCCGGAGAAGTTCTTGGCTTCGGCGATCTCAGAGCTTTTGAGGAAGTCGGCGCTGCCTTCGAATTCGACGATGATGCGGTTGCGTTCGTAGCGAGACTTGATATCGCGAACGCGGCCGGAGAGCACCGCCTCACCCTTGTTGATCAGGCAAATGGAGTCGCAGAGCTTTTCCACCTGGTCCATGCGATGCGTAGAGAACACGATGGCCTTGCCCTCGTCTTTAAGTTCGAGCAGAGTCTTCTCCAGTAGCTGGGCGTTTACGGGATCGAGGCCGCTGAAGGGCTCATCCATCACGATCAGGCCGGGATCGTGCAGTAACGACCCAATGAACTGAATTTTCTGCTGCATGCCTTTGGAAAGCTCTTCTGTCTTCTTGGGGAGGGCTTCCTCGATGTCCAACTTTTTTGCCCAGTCGGTCGCTCGCCTGCGCGCTTCGGCGGCGGCGAGACCGTGCAGTTCGCCGAAGAAAACGAGCTGCTCGAGTACTTTCATTTTTTTATAAAGGCCGCGCTCCTCCGGCAGATAGCCAACACGCTCAAGGGTCGCGCGTTCGAAGGGCTTGCCGAAGAGGCTGATTTTGCCAGAGTCGGGCAGAGTGATGCCCATCATCATGCGGATGGAACTGGTTTTGCCGGCGCCGTTCGGGCCAAGCAATCCAAACATCTGGCCGGCATCAATGGAGAGGCTCAGATCGCGAACCGCAACCTTGCTCTCGTAGGCTTTGGTTACCCCTGCGAGTTCAACGACCGGCATTCGTACTCCTGGAGTTCGAATTTTGGCCGGACCCGGGGGTGCGTCCAGCGGAAGGAATAGTATCTCTGCTTTGTCGATACTCCCAAGCTCTACGAATTGCAAGGGCCTCTAGTTCCGGTTGAACAAGCGCTAATTGTGCTTGTTGTATTCCGGGGGACCGGCGATCACGAGCGCGTCTTTGTCTCCGTACACGTACCAGCAGCACCAATCGGTTTCATGATTCGGCTGATCCAGCGGCGAGATCAGGTCGCGGTAGATGACGCGGCCATACATGAAGAGCTTCTCCTCCCATTTTTCGACGCGCTTGAACTGATCATCGGATGCGCAGTAGGAGCGCACATCAGCGCGGCGGAAGGGCCGGATTCCTGCGGATTCGCCGGGAAGCAGGATGATGGGTTCGAACGGAGTGGCCGATTTTCCGCTGTCAAAATCCGGGGTGGCCGGTAATTTCGTCTCATCGGGCGCGATCTTGACGCAGTCGGACTTGGCCAGGATGCGGGCGGGGGTTCGGCCGCGGTTCGTGGCCATGACTTTGAAACCGTGTTCGACAGTCAAAAAAGGCTCGACGGTGACAACGATCCAGGGGCGGCCGGAGTCGACGATAGCCTGGGAGCTCTCGAGCGCGGCATTGGCGCATTGCAGGGCCGCTTGCGCGGCAGATACGCCGAATTCCGTTTGCCGCTGGATGTTCTTCAAGATTCGCAGGGACAGCAGGACGCCGATATAGCCCAGGATGACGAGAACCAGGAGAGCTCCCCAGAGCACACGATCGTGCCAGGTCCAGGGAGCGGGTTGGGCCGGCCCGGAAGTAACGACAATCTGTTGCGGCTGAGAGGGTGCGGAAGAGTCTCCAAGGGCAGGGTCACTCTGCGCGGAGTGGGCGGCCCTTGGGGATAAGGCACCGGGGCTGACTGACCCTGGAACAGCCTTTTGCGCCGCCGGCGTTGCTTTTGGGCTGCCGGAGACAGGCCGAGGCGCGGATTCGGGATCGGTCTGAGCGCGACTGAGAGCAGGCGATAGTCCGAATGCCAGGATCAATGGAAGAAAAGCGAGTCGCCTGAACATTAGAAGAAGGATACAACGCCCGAAGTCGAACCGGTGGATGCCTGGACAATCTGCGAATGCAGAAAGGAAACAGGGATGCACGGGCACATTGTCGAGCCAAGCGGGCATAAGAGACTCATGAATTGGTTACCCCAAACGGACTGTTTCACCAGAAAGTGAAGTCAAATAACACGCTTTGGGGGTTGCAGCGGGCGTCGAATTCCTGGCGGAAAATGGTGGGGGATGAAAGAATGTATGCACCTGGATTTTTCATCCTGTGCAAAGGCGCCGACGGGCATTACTCCGGTGTATACCCTTTATTGCACAGGGGTACTCCATAGGTGTACTTCCGTGTACACTTCTCTCGATACTCCCAACGCAACGCACTGAATCCAGCGCGAGTTAACATGCGCAAAAACGGGGGCAGAATGGCTCTTAAGAGACAGCCATCTGGAAGGGGAGCGGAGGAGGAGAAGTTTGCAACATTTGCAACACCCCTATGCCTGGTGGCCGACCTTGGCGGTACTTGTTGTGGCGACCATTACTGACATTCACAGCCGGCGGATTCCAAACTGGCTGGTTTTTCCATTTTTATTGTCCGGGCTCGTCGTTTCGACGTGGGTGGCGGGGTGGCACGGCCTTGGAGAAAGTCTAGGCGGGATGCTGCTTGGCGGCCTGATATACGGCTTACTGGCGATGATGGGCGGCATGGGGATGGGGGACGTAAAGTTGTGTGCAGCTATCGGTGCCTGGATCTGGTGGCAACAACTCGTATTCGCGTTGGTGTTCATCGGAGTGATAGGCGGAATCATGGCGCTTGCGTGGGCCATCTTCGGAGGCTTTCTGGGAGAGATGTTTACGGGAGCGGGAGACTTACTATTCGGCTGGAGGGAGAGAGGCTTGCGTGCACCGGAAGATCTCAAGCTTTCCAACCCGAAGGCCCGCAAGATGCCTTACGCTCCAGCAATCGCAATTGGTACTCTCTTGTCCTTCTTTTCTCATTGAGAACGAGCTTGAAAAACGACTAAAGTATGCTGACAATGCCCCGAACTCGGTTACCCCGCAGCTCTGGCGAAAGAACCTGGGAGCTTTCATTCTGTGACTGACAACATGCACGACTCCGATCCCCTGGGCGGCAATGTACTGTCCATCGCGCTAATCTGCCCGAGTGAGCAGCGCAGGAGGACAATTGCGGGTGCATTGAACAACTCGCATGCCGCGATTGTGCGGGAATACTCTTCTTATCCCCCTACTCTGAAAGAAATGCCACGGATGCTGGGCGAGAAAGCTTTCGATGCCGTCATTATCGATCTCGAGTCTGACGTCGAATATGCGCTGGAGATGGTGGAGTTTGTAGCTGCAAGCAGCGCGACCACGGTGATGGTCTATACATCGCGTCCCGATCCGAACTTGATGGTTCGCTCGATGCGGGCGGGGGCGCGCGAGTTTCTGTCTGATCCGATTGACTCCGGAGCTCTTTCGGATGCATTGGTGCGTGCGTCTTCACGCCGCCAGGGGGGCAAATCCTCAAAGAAGACGGGCGGGAAGATCCTGGTTTTTCTGGGTGGAAAAGGCGGGTCTGGCGTCACCACGGTGGCTTGCAATTTTGCGGTAGCGCTGGTGCAGGAGTGCCAGCAAAGCGCGGTTCTAATCGACCTCGATCTGCCGCTTGGCGACGCTGCCCTCAGTCTCGGACTTACCACGCAATTCTCCACGGCCGATGCGTTGCAGAACGCAGACCGCATGGATACGAATTTCTTCTCGAAACTGCTGACGACCCACAGTTCTGGTCTTCCCGTGCTGGCGGCCCCGGGCAGGTTTCCTCAGATCCAGGCCAGTAATGATTCGATCGACAAGATGCTGACGGTGGCGCGACAGGACTTTGCCTTCGTCGTCATTGATGCTGGATCGCGATTCGATCTGACCGATGCGGCCTGGTTCGAACAGGCTGACACGGCCTACCTGGTAATGCAGGCGGGGATTCCCGAGCTGCGCAATTCACACCGACTAATATCAGAGTTTTTCAAGTCAGGAACTCCCAAACTCGAAATCGTCCTGAATCGATATGTGAAGAGCTCCATGGGAGTGGACGAAGAACATATCGAGAAGGCGCTTACCAAGCCGATCGCCTGGAAGATTCCGAGCGATTACTACAACGTGCGGCGGATGCAGAACGAGGCAGTTCCGCTGGCGCTTGATGATTCAAGCATTGCAAGGGTACTCCAGGACATGGCACGAGCGGCTTGCGGGATGCCCCCAAAGCCGGAAAAGCGAAAGGGCTTTAGCCTTTTCAAATAATCCCCCGTTATTTGACGGATTTTGTAATTGAGGACGGCGCATCGTGGAATCAATGAATCTGGAAAACTTCAAGGCAGAAGTACACCGTACGCTGCTGTCGAAGCTGGATCTGGAGAAGCTCTCACGCATCAACTCCAGTCAAGCCCGGCAGGCTGTCTCGAGCATTATCACCGAGATCATCAGTGATCGTCGGGTGCCACTCAGCTTCGATGAGCAGGAGAAGATCCAGACCGATCTTCTGGACGAGGTCTTTGGTCTGGGACCTCTCGAGCCGCTGCTGAAAGATCAGAAGATCTCCGACATCATGGTCAACGACAAGGACCATGTATTCATCGAAAAAGGGGGCTTGCTGACACGCGCGGACGCCTCATTCCGCGACGACCGTCACCTGCTTCAAATCATTGACCGCATCGTCTCGCGCGTGGGACGGCGTGTGGATGAGTCGTCGCCGATGGTGGACGCGCGCTTGCCTGACGGCTCGCGTGTGAACGCAATTATTCCGCCGCTGGCGCTGGACGGCCCTTCCATGTCCATCCGCCGCTTTGGCACTGGTCCTCTGGCTGCCAACCAGCTTGTGCAGTTGAAGAGTATTTCTGCGGAAATGATGGAGTTGCTTTCAGCGGCGGTCCGTGCGCGCCTCAGCATTCTGATCTCTGGCGGTACGGGCGCCGGTAAAACGACCTTCCTCAACATCCTGTCGCAGTACATTCCTCAAAACGAGCGAGTCATCACGATTGAGGACGCTGCCGAATTGCAGCTCGCGCAGGAAAACATTGTTCGCCTGGAAACGCGGCCGCCGAACGTCGAAGGCCAGGGTGCGATTCGACAAAGGCAATTGCTTATCAATTGTCTGCGTATGCGTCCCGACCGCATCATCATCGGTGAGTGCCGTGGCGAGGAGGCGTTTGACATGCTCCAGGCCATGAACACGGGTCACGAAGGTTCGATGACCACCGTCCACGCCAACACGGCACGCGACGCGCTGACCCGTCTGGAATCGATGGTGGCGATGACCAACCTGAACCTTCCTGAAAAGACAGTTCGGGCGCAGATCGCTTCGGCCCTGACCATCGTTGTACAGGCTTCACGTTTGAGTGACGGCTCCCGTAAGTGCGTGAGTATTCACGAAATTACAGGTATGGAAGAGAACGTCATCAGTATGCAGGAGATCTTCGCATTCCAGAAGAAGGGAATCGGACCGAATGGAAGGGTACAGGGCGCTTTTGTGCCCAGTCGCATCCGTCCAAAGTTCCTCGAACAGCTACGTACTGCCGGCATCTTCCTGCCACCCAGCTTGTTTGAGAAAGTAACGGAAGTGAACTAAGCAAGAGCGTTTGCGGAGGAAAACATGGGAGCTATTGTCATACTCGTGTTCCTGGGAGTTTTCGGGGTAGTAGTCCTGATCGCGGCGGCCAGCGGGTCTGGAGCGACAGAACAAACCCGTGCGATCATGACCAGGCTTGAGTCCGCGATCGCCGTGGGTAAACCGGAGATGGCCGATCTCATCGTGGACGTTCGCAAGAACGAGCTGATGAGTTCGATTCCCTGGCTGGATCGCTACCTGTCCAAGCTTGAGCTTGCACCGCGCATTCGCCGGTTTCTCTATCAGGCAAATGTGAAGTGGACGGTTGGGGGGCTGAGCCTTCTCTGTGCTGGTTGTTTCATTCTGCCGGCATATCTGGTGTATCTGCGAACGGATTCTGTGCTTATCTCCGTAATTGTTGGGCTTGTTACTGGAGCAGCGCCGATAGGCTGGGTGCACCAGAAGCGGAAGTCGCGCATGAACAAGTTTGAGGAAGGAATCCCCGAGGCGCTCGAACTGATTGTGAGCGCGCTTCGCGTGGGCCACAGTTTGAATGCCGCGATGGGCCTTGTATCCCGCGAGTGTCCAGACCCCGTTGGCGGAGAGTTCCGGGCTACTTTTGACGAGATGAACTATGGTCTCGAACTGAAATCTGCTCTCGACAACCTTGTGACACGCGTTCCGCTGCAGGACGTCAAGATCGTTTGCACGGCTATTTTGATCCAGCGCGAAAGCGGCGGCAATCTCGCGGAAGTGCTGGAGAAGACCTCCCAGGTGATCCGTGAACGCTTCCGGCTGAAACGACAAGTGTTGACGCACACGGCGCAGGGGCGTTTGACGGGATGGATTCTTACCTTGCTTCCGGTTGCGCTGGGTTTCTTGCTGTACATGGTGAACCCGGATCTGATGAGCATGCTGTGGAAGAAAGAGTTGGGAATCAAGCTTCTATATGCCGCGGGCGCGATGATCGTCGTCGGCGGACTGATTATTCGCAAGATCGTAAACATGGACGTCTAGCGAGGGGAATATGGCATTTGCAATTGTTGCGTTCTTGGTCGCCTTCCTGCTTATCGGTAGCGGCGGTCTGTTGATTTTCTATCGCGACAACATTCAGGAGCGCATCTCATCGGCTCTGTACCCGCGCGCCAACAAGAAATCTATCTCCACTACGATCGAAGAAACACGGCATGTGATCGGCGGCGTGGTTGAGCACTTTGAGAAGATCCTGCCGAGGAGCCAGGCTGAGATTTCGGTGGTGCAGCAGCGACTGATCCGCGCCGGATTGCGGTCGGATACCGCCGTCAAGTCTTTCTACGGTGCGAAGGTGATGACGCCCGTATTTCTCATATTGCTGTGTTGGGTTACAGGGCTGATCCACTTCAGCCCGTTCTTTGTCCTGACCCTGGCGGCCGGATTCGGATTCCTCGCACCGGATTTCTGGCTGGGGAGAAAGATCGCGAACCGGCAGGCAGAGATCAGAAAAGGATTGCCGGACGTTCTCGATCTGCTGGTGATCTGCGTGGAAGCCGGACTTAGCCTGGATCAGGCGACGGCGCGAACCGCGCAGGAGTTGAGCAAATCGCAACCGGCCATGAGCGATGAGCTTGGAATTGTCGCTCTCGAGCAGCGTGCCGGCCGTGCCCGCTCTGATGCGTGGAAGCATCTGGCGGAACGCACCGATGTAGATGTGGTGCGCAACCTGGTATCGATGCTGGTGCAAGCCGAGCAGTTCGGAACCAGCATTGGCAAGACGCTTCGCGTCCACTCAGACTCGTTGCGTACGAAGCGTGTTCAGGAAATTGAGGAAAAGGCGGCAAAGCTTTCCGTCAAGCTTTTATTTCCTCTTGTTCTGTTTATCTTCCCATCGCTGTTTGTGGTCGTGCTCGGCCCTGCCGTGCTCACCATGGTGGATTCGTTCAAAGAGTTTTTTGGCAATTGAGTTCTTCAATCATTTCATGAAGGGAGAGAATCGATATGGACAGTACCACGATCATCCGAGTTGTTTCCGGAGTGCTTTTTGTTATCGTGCTGGTCATCCTGATTCAGCGTCGTCGCACACGGGTTAAGTAGCCCGGTCTGCTAAGGGTGCCGGCGGAGAACGCGGTAGCATCTTCTCCGCGTTTCCGTCCGGCGCTTTTGCCTCGCAGAGCACCGTTCTATGGTGGTGATATAGTGTTGTCCCGCCTGGGCCGAAGGGTTTTGATGGCAGACTTCAACTTGCTTTTCCTCCTCGTGCGACCGAATGCTGTTTATCGATTGGGCGGGTATCATTCGGGGTGACACTGGCGCAGAAGAGTTGACTGCGTCACCTGGCAATTTGTGGGGTCTGGATCGAAAGCCGGTCTAATTCGTTCCAAACCTAATCGGGGCAGCTTTCTGAAGAGGCGCAGATAATGGAAACACGCAAGTACTGTGTTTACAACCAGACCCGTGAGAGCTTTCTCAGTTTGGGCGTTACCGTTGCCGATACCGCCGCCAAGCAGTTGAAAGTTCTCATGGAGAACTTATCGATTAAAGCCGATACCGGCTTGTGGCTGACGCCATTCAGGGGTGTCCCTGCCACCAAGGGACTTACGCCTGTAGATTTGATTTACCTGGACGAGGACAACCGGGTCATTCAAGCGATAGAGTCCTTCCCGAATCATGCGATTGAGCCGACACGAGAGCAACCGGCGAGCGCCCTAGTGCTTGCGGGTCATACGATCTTTTCAACGCAGACACAGCCTGGCGATATGCTTCTTATCTGCGTCGCAGATGAAATGGAAGAGCGCCTGGCTCGCTCATCGACCGTAACTGGCTTGAATGGCGCAGGGAGGGGGCCCGCGGAAACAAAAGCCTCTCCAGCGGCTGTGGCAGAGCGATCTTCAGAAATTGATCAGGCTGCGGAGCTTCAGATTGCGCAGCAACGCCTCGCCGAGAAGGATTTGATCGACGCGGATGCCGTCCAGAATGCCTCGTGGTTCATTCGCTTCCTGCGCTGGCTTTCAACGGATCGGCGTGGATCCAAGCGTCATCCTTTGCCCGGGCTGGTCGCCTACTACTGGACGGGCGGAGCGCCGCAGGCTTTTCATATTGCCGATATCAGCACCAACGGATTGTATCTGCTGACTGACGAACGCTGGTTTCCTGGAACGATGATCCTAATGACGCTGCAGCGGACGAATACGGACGGCGACGATCCAGATGATTTCATCTCCGTGCTGACAAAGGTTATTCGCTGGGGTACCGATGGAGTCGGTCTTTCCTTTGTGCCGTCGAATACAGTCGATTTGAACAGCGGAGAGCCTCTGCCCGAAACCGGCGTTGGCAAGCGGGCGCTGCATCGCTTTATACAGCGCGTGCAGCAGCCTTCCTAAACTCATTTGCTGACAAGAGACGGCCTTGTGTGTTCGCGGGTTTTTGCAGACGATGCGAATTCTGACGCAACAACCGACAGGCGCTTCCGGAGCAGTTTCGAAACACACGTAGACTTCCTGGGCATTTGTGAAGGCTGGTTTTTCTCGATTGAGACGGCCACTTCAGCGCTTGCCTTTCGGTTTACACCGACCAGCTACTGACTGATCTCGGGAATAATCAGAAGCACTTCGAGCTTGGCAACCTGACCATCACGAGTGCCGGCCCTGAACTGCCATTGCTGGAGAGCGCCAAGGACCAGTTGCTCGCGTGCGAATCCCATATCGGTCGGGAAAACTACAGAGAGCTTCTCGAAGTGACCGGACTCATCGACGAAGCCGTGAACCATCACCGAATCGGAAGATGCGGTGTCGGGATTCAGATTCGGTCGAACGATGTAGAACGGCCATGGTGCTTCGAGACGGGCACTCCCTGCGTTTGCCGAGTCAGCGGCACGCGGAAGGGAATACTGCAGGATCCAACTTTTTTCCAATCCGACATGGAGGTATACCGAGTAAGCCAGGCGCCCCTTCCAGACTTCGGAAGTCTCAGGGTACTGCTCATCCAGGGACGATCCCACTACAACGACGCCAAACGTACCATTCTTCGGCACGCTGATGCGTGTCACGGAGCCGTTGTCACCGTCTCCCGAGCCGGCCCCTTTCGATGGTCCCGAGCCCGAGCCCGCACTGTGCCCTGTGCCTTTTCCATTGGCTGTGCCTGCCTGGGTACCACTTCCCGCGGCGCCGTTTCCCGGACCCTTTTGGGAGCCGCCATTTCCGGGCCCTGCAGACTGTCCGCCGCTGGTATTTTGTCCTTTGCCTGACCCCTTATCCGAACCAGTGCTCCCCGAGTCTCCAGCACCGTGTTGCAGGGAATTGGCTTCCTTGCCAGTTCCGAGCCCGCCCTGTTCACTACCTTCTGCAGACTGGTTTGCGCCGGGCATGGTAACTGTGCCCTGATTCATTTGAAGGTCGGAGGCCGATAGGATCGCGGCGGGTGTGGCGTCGATATTTGAAACTGAACCCGTCTCTGGAATTCTCTGAACATCCAAATCGCGCTTCAACACCACGGGAGACGTGTTACTGGGCATGGGCATGGGGAGCTTCGATTGGAAGCGCGTGGACGAAATATTGAGGTCGGCGATCTGTGTTTCCTTGTTCGGGAAGTTCAGCTTCGGCTTGTCGAGGGTGATCGACGGAGGCTGCGGTTTCGGAGGAGTAAGAACCTGAATCTTCGGCCGATGGCCTGACCAGAGTAACATCGCCGGAAGCGGTGTCTCCTTCGGCAGCATCTTGTTGGGGTCGATGTCTGGATCGATCAGTGTCTGCGGAGCCAGTTTTCGGTGCATGAAATGGACTCGGCTCGACGCGGGAGCTGCAAGCTTTTCGTGAGCCGCAGATTCAGCGCCCGACGAGGAGGACTTCGGATACATGCTTCCGCTTCCGCCGTATTTCTGAACGGGGGGATACGGCATATTCAGATCGACGTGCTGCATCATGTACACATCCGGTGTGTTGAGCCGGAATTGCGGAGCGTACACAAATGCCGAGAGCACGAGTGCGATCGCAGAGGCGTGCAAAACAGCCGACGCCACCAGAGCCGAAGGCCCACGACGGGGCTCCGGCTGCACTGTAAATAAGCTGATCGTGCGCGATGACCTCATTCGCCGGGTGGTCCTCTCTCGTTGGACAGCCTGCTCGTACTCTATATGGGGAACAGGTAGTGTTACTGGTTGAGTGTTGCTCCTTAGGGCGCCCGTAACTCAAGGGCGACAGAGTTACACCCGGGAAAGGTCACAGCTGTAAAGTCGCGTGATCCCTGTCTGCAAGGCAAACGTGTCTTCAAGTATGCGCGCGGATCCTTTGCTCTACAAGGTCATTTAGGTAATGAGGATCACTTTGGTCAGGTCGAGGCGCCGGCTGTCTTGGCAGCGGAAAACAGAAGCTTTTTCATTCGCCTTCAAAACGCTTTGGTACCGTTGACAGGGCACGCAAGGCATGAGGAGATACTGTCACTAAACCGAAGAAAACCGGAAGCGCGAGACAAAGGCTTGAGCTGTGATTTCGTTAAAGTAGCTTTCTAGGTACTTCGGTTTCGAGGGACTAAATTCGATGCACTCGAAATGCCACATAATGCTATACTCTAGCGGCATTCACCCGTGCATACTATTCACCATTTCGACCACTAACTCTGTGTGAAGAGACCGCTTCTTTTGTGTGCCCTGCAGTGGAGGGCAAAGGAAGCAAAAATCAGGACTCTTCACCTCGCGAAGACAGGATTCTGATGAACCGAAGACTGGTAACCATTCTCCTTGCTGCATTCGTAGTGGCAGCACTGTGCTCCGTGCTCGTCTACCGGTTAGTCGGCATGCGCATTGCTGCAGCTAAACCGCAGCCCTCCACGCGAGTGGTCGCGGCGGCTACCGACATCAAGATCGGCACGGTTTTGAGTGCTCCGGATCTGACCACCGTTCAAATTATGGGGACGCCACCGAAGAGCGCGATTCTGGATGCCAAGAATGCGATTGGCCGCGGAGTCACTTCTTCGCTGTATGCCGGGGAACCGATTCTGGAAGATCGACTCGCTCCGGTGGGATCAGGAGGCGGTCTGGCCGCAACCATCAAGGATGGAATGCGTGCCATCGCAGTTCGCGTCGACCAGGTTGTCGGCGTGGCTGGATTCGTGCTTCCAGGGATGCGCGTCGACGTTTTGATCTCCGGTGTGCCACCGACGACCACCGGCGCCGCGCCGGCAGGAGGAGCCAACGACACCCAGGTGCGGACGGTGCTGCAGAACATCGAAGTTCTTTCAGCAGGTTCCGACATCCAAAAGGACGCCGAGGGTAAGCCGCAGCAAGTGCAGGTAGTCAATCTGCTGGTGACTCCCGAGCAAGCCCAGGTCCTCGCCCTGGCCAGTAACGAGACCCGTATCCAGCTCGTGCTCAGGAATCCGCTCGATACCAAGGTCGCCCCGGTGCAGGGAACTGCAATGACCAATCTGTTCCTGGATCAGAATGCCCCGGCCTCGAAGCCTAAAATGACCGGTCGCCCGGCGCCCGTCAAGAAACCACCAGAGATGTTCACGGTTACCGTTATCAACGGGAATACCAAAACTGAAGATAAATTTGCAGCGCCCGGGGGGAAACAGTGAAAGCGAAAACTGGGATCGTCATCGCCAGTGTCAGTGCTCTGACATTTGTATTCTGTGCCGGAGCGGCCTTGTTGGCCCAGGCACCCCCGCCGGGGACCCAGCCGGCGGCAGCAACAAGTCAGGACTCAACGAACGACTTGTCGCTTGCCGTAGGTAAATCGGTTGTGCTCGATCTAGCTCGTCCGGTAACTCGAATTGTTGTGGGACTTGGTGACTATGCCAACGCACAGGCGGTAAGTCCGACGCAGATTCTGCTCAGTGGCAAGGCCCCTGGGGAAACAAGCCTCATCATCTGGGATCAGAGCGGTGGGCGGCAGTTCTTTAATGTCACAGTTCGGCCCAGCACTTTCGCTTCCAATGACACGCTTGAGGGCATCCGACGGGAATTGAGGGCGGAATTGCCGGGGCAGAATGTCAGAGTCTCCCAGGACAATGGGGTGATCTTTCTACGCGGCACTGTAAGCAATCTGAATAGTTCAGATCGCGCCGTGATGATCGCCTCCACCGCAGGCAAAGTTGTAAACCTGCTCAACGTGAATGTGCCGGCCTCCGAGCCGCAGATCCTTCTCAAGGTCCGTTTTGCCAGTATCGACCGCACGAAAGAGAAGCAGCTTGGGATCAACATCTTCAGTACAGGGTTCGGAAACACGATCGGTTCGATCACGACGGGTCAGTACACGCCGACGATCCCAACGATCTCCGGAACCGGTGCATCTCTTAGTAGCGTCACCCCGTTGAATCTCTTTGCGTTCTATCCCGGCATCAATCTTGGTGCAACCATTCAAGCGCTTGAGCAGAAGGGGTTGGCGGAAGTTTTGGCAGAACCAAATGTTCTGGCGAAGAATGGACACCAGGCCAGTTTCCTGGCTGGCGGTGAATATCCTTACCCGGTAGCGCAGACCGGAGTTGGGGGCGGAGGGTCGGCTCCTATCACGATTCAATACAAGCAATATGGCGTTTTGCTCGCCTTTTTGCCTACCATCACGAATCGCGGTACGATCCGGCTTCAAGTTGCTCCAGAAGTCAGTGCTCTTGACTATGCAAATGCAGTGAACATCGGCGGCGCGACTGTTCCGGCTCTGACCATCCGACGCGTCAAGACGGAAGTCGAACTCGCCGATGGACAAAGCTTCATTATTGGCGGTTTGCTCGATAATCGCGAAACGGACAACTTCGAGAAGATTCCTTTTCTTGGCGACATTCCGATTCTGGGCAAGTTCTTCACATCGATGCAAAGGCAGAAATCCAATACCGAGTTGATTGTCATTGTGACTCCCGAGATCGTGAATCCGATCGATGCAGGTACACCGCTTCCGGAGCTGAAGTATCCGGAAGGCTTCCTGCCTCCGAATTCTCCGATTCCGATGCATACGCCGGACACAAAGATTGCCGGTGCTGCACCAGCGCCTCCTCCTGCAACGATTCCCGTGGAGAAGTTGATTGAGAGCCAGAAACCTGAGACCCCGCTAGTCGTCGAAGGCTCAATGAGCGTAGGTGGCGGTGGAAGTGGCACAACTCAAACCCAGTCCGCACCCCAATAGTGCCTAAGTGATGTTTCGATCGCTCGATAAAAAACTTGATTTCAACGTGGGTCCCCAGCGCGTACTTCTCGCTGGGGACACCTTCTATATGCGTCATGTTCGGTTAAGAAGATAGCTGAAATCTCCAAGCCTTGCGACTCAACAACGCGAATTCTGCAGCATACCCATGGAGCGCTTGATGAAACTGCGTGATTGGTCGTTACCTCGATTAAAGCGACCCACCGAAGTGGATACAACGCCGGTTGAAACCAACCGCCTGCGGGTTATGAACGTGACGCGCAGCACTGAGCTCGCCAGCAAGGCAGAGGTCGCCAAGAGTGGAGGCAAGAGGTCGAAAGGGCTCCTGGGACGTAAAGGCCTGACGGCAGGAGAAGGCATGTGGATTTTACCGTGCGAGGCGATTCACACGTTCTTCATGCAATTCGCGATTGATCTTGTCTACCTTGATCGGAGACATCGCATTAAGAAAGTCGTGAGCAGCGTGCCGCCGTGGCGCCTGTCAGCTTGCCTGTCCGCGTACTCCGTACTTGAGCTGCCCTCCGGAACGGTTCACAATTCGCAATCTCGTCCAGGGGATCTCATCGAATTCACGCCGCTCCCGGAATCGACGGACTCGCCAAGGCGTTGACTGTGCTTTGAACGAAGAGATGCGGAACAACGGTTATTCTTAAAGCAATCTTACGATGTCCAAAAGAATTGTGAAGTCCTTGAATTCTCGGATCATGGGGAGTTCCGATCGGGCCCGTAACTCGCGTCGATATGGAGCACGCCGTGGAGCGAAGTAAAAGAGGGCTGCTGCGGTGGCCGGAATCGATTCTTGGTCCGCGTCCGGGTCTCAAGGAATTGAACGTGATCTGCTGGGGTTTCTTTGTCATCGGGTTGATTGTTCCGTTATCTTTCATTCTCTGGATCCGATGGAAAAGGGGAGTGCAATTCTCTAGCCTTTTACCCATCGACTTTATCTATTTCTACGGCATCGGCCATCTGTTGAATCAGAATCCGGCTGTGAAACTTTATGACTACAGTTTGCAGCTGAAGACATTCAACGACATCTATCCTCTGTCGGAGAATCACCAGGTGTGGGGGCGGAGTCCATACCCTCCGTTCGTGGCCAAATTCTTCAGCGTCTTTGCCCGTTTGTCGTTCGAGCGGGCGTACTTCCTCTGGATGGGGACATCTTTCGCTCTTTACATCGCTGGAATCGCAGCTGTTGTGAAAGCGTCACTTCCCAGGGATCCGTTAAGAGGCTCCCTCGTCTTCTGCTTTTCGATAGCCTCTCCTATATTCCTCTATTACAACCTCGTGGTTGGGCAACTTGCCACCATAGCAGTTTTCGCGACCGGCCTCGGAATTTACCTTGAGAGGCGCTCCAAACCTGTATTTAGCGGACTCGCACTCTCGATTCTGACCTACAAACCGACGCTCTTGCTGCTTATCGTTCCCATGCTGCTTCTCACACGGCGATTCAGGACGTTCTTCGGATTTGCCGTGGGGACAACCGTTCTGATCGCGGCATCGACGGTGTTTGGAGGCTTGCAGATCTGGCCGGCATATGCGCACTTTCTTGAGTCATTTGCAGCGACCGCCGGCGTGCACGGTGAATTGGCCATCAAACGTTGGGAGTATGTCGACCTGAACTCCTTTTCATTTGCCATTCCCGGTGGACGATCATGGATAGGACTGGCAATATTTGCCAGCGCATTGTTGGGACTAGGGATATGGCTGGCGAGACTCTTGCATAAGTCTGCAGGCGCCGGCGATGCAGCACAAAACCTGGCTTGGGCAATGACGCTGACGTGGACCTTGGTTCTGAACGTGTATGTGCCCGTCTACGATACTCTTCTGGTCGCCGTCATTGTGACTCTTACAGTTGGTGCGCTCAGGCAGGTTAAACGGACGAATGCGACAGGATGGGTTATTCTTCTCGCAATCGGGATCTCGGCAGTTTCCCTGAAGGCGGAGAACATTGCCCAGAATCACGGGATTCAGCCTCTAACAATTCTAATTCTGCTTCTCGGACTTGCTGAGGCCGCTATTTTGCGAAGTATCTTTAGAATGAAATCGTTGAGTGAGGGTTCAGATTTTTCTCTTAATTGAAGGCAAGCGATCCTCAGCGGAGCCACTTACTTTCGTGCTAACTCCGTCCTGGTTCCTGCACTTATTGTCCGGTGATTGTTGGTATCCTAGGGGCAAATCGGGAAAGCCATTTGGGGGGCGGAAATCGTGAGGATTGCGAAATCGAATCGACGACTCGATCCGTGCGTAAATACAACTTTGGTGTTAGTCAGCCGGGAGTATTTGTCAATGCCCGTCCTTGTACGTTGGTTTGCACCTTTCGTGGTATCCCCTTTGCTAGGTTATTGACTTCTAATGAAACCAAGTGCTAAAAAGAATGGCACAACACCTGCTCACAGCGCACTACCACCAGTCTCTGACTGGAACCCAACCCAGGAAATGGAGAATTTACAACAATGAATGATCTGATGATCAAGATGTACCTCACTCTCAAGTCTTTGATGGCTCGGGAAGAAGGTCAGGATCTGGTCGAGTATGCTCTCGTCGTGGCCCTGATCGCATTTGGCGCAGTTGCTGGTATGAAGGTTCTTTCGACCGGCCTCAACAACGCGTTCGATACTATCGCGAACGTTCTCTCCGCCAACGTCACATAGTTTCGATCCGGCTTTGCCGGACATGAGACTAACTGCAGCCCGGGGTGGGAATCCACTACCGGGCTGCACTGTTTTTTGAGAAGGATTTTCCTTACGAGGGACAACTGACTCTCCTCTCTGGTCATGTTCGTACCCGGTTTTTCAGGTTACTCTCGGGCTCCGTTTGGCACCAGCGTCATGGCATCCGAGCTTTTCGAATCTTGCCATCATCTCAACCACGATGCTAAAAGATGACAAACAACTTTCCCAGGAGATGCCAAATGAACTCAGTTTTCATGAAGTTTTCCCAGCGTCTGCGCACCGCTTTAGTACGTGAAGAGGGCCAGGACCTCGTTGAATATGCCTTGGTGGTTGCGCTCATTGCTTTTGGCGCGGTCGCGGGAATGCAGGTGCTTGCCACCGGCCTTAACAATGCGTTCGATACCATCACGAACGTCCTCACCGCCAACGTTACGTAGGCCGGCTGCAGCGTTTGCTGCGTCCGTTGCGGGAGACTCATCGGGCGGTCGCTCGGATTCATCGCAAGTGATCGCAGGGTCGTGTCGCCCGTTTTGGCTCATGGGGCGACCTCGTGAGCCAGAGGCAATTTGGTTGCTCGCTCTATTTCCCGAGCTTAACCATTCTTGTTAGCCCCTCGGTTTTTTTGAGCGCATCCACGGCAGCCATTTTTGGGCTGTGGCAAAGTATCTGTATGTCCATGTTAAGTCCGGGGTCCTCTGAACAGGCTGTCACTCTGACATTGCTTGAGGGTGGTCTTACGGCGATCGTTCTGGGCCTGTCTTTTGCGTGGCCGCGTCTGGGTGCCTCCTGGTTTTCACGCGTAGAGCATTTTCTTGGCAAACTGGCACGGAGAGAAGTCGCCGCTGTGCTTGTGGTTGGTCTATCGGGGCTCATTTTGCGCCTGGCAATTCTCCCCTGGTGCCGCGTTCCCCTTCCCTTTGTCCCTGATGACTTTAGCTTCCTGCTTGCTTCAGACACCTTTTCCCATGGCCGCCTCACTAATCCGACTCCCGCCATGTGGATCCACTTTGAATCGATTCACATCGACATGCTGCCGACTTACATGTCGATGTACTTCCCGACCCAGGGATTGGCGATGGCGGCCGGGAAAGTGGTCTTCGGCAACCCGTGGTTTGGCATCCTGGTGATGAGCGCGCTTATGTGCGGAGCGATCTGCTGGATGCTTCAGGCTTGGCTCCCGGCATCCTGGGCATTTCTGGGCGGGATGCTCGCGGTCATCCATCTTGGCCTGTTCAGTTACTGGATTAATACGTTTCACGCCGCGGGGTCAATTGCGGGACTCGGCGGAGCGCTCGTGCTTGGCGGATTGCCTCGGTTCAAACATCGACCAGTCTTTCGGTATGCATTCCTCATGGCGATAGGCATCGCGCTGATGTTCACGACCCGGCCATTCGAGAGCATGTTGCTGTTTATTCCCGTGTCGGTGTCGCTGGTCCGCTGGTACCTCGTCGCCGCCAACCGGCCCAGCCCCTCTGCACTCTTCCGGTGCACCGCGATTCCCTTGATACTAGTCGTTGGCGCCGCCGCCTGGATGGGCTATTACGATTACCGTGTTTTTGGCCATCCGCTAACCCTGCCCTACTCGGTGAATCGTGCCACTTATGCCATGGCGCCCTATTTCGCCTGGCAGAAGCCCCGTCCTGAGCCTGCTTACCACCACGACGAGATGCGCCGCTTCTATCACGAGGATGAGCTTGCTGACTACCAGCGGTCACATTCCCTGGGCGGATTCATTAAGATGACCCTGATCAAGGGTGTCAGCGGGACGCTTTTCTTCACCGGACTGGCGTTACTTCCGTTCATCTTCATGACGCGGCGGGTCTTTCTGGATCAACGTGTCCGCTTCCTGGTGATCTGCCTGGCGGTATTAACACTGGGAATGTTGGTAGAGATTTTTCTGATTCCCCACTACATGGCGCCCTTTACTGCAGCCATCTACGCCGTTGGATTGCAAGGTATGCGCCACATGAGGGTTTTCAAACTCGGCGACCAGCCCGTTGGCTTGGCTTTGACCAGGCTCACTATCGCTGTGCTCGTGGTGATGAGTGTGTTTAGACTCTATGCACAGCCGCTCCATCTCTCTTTTCCTGAATGGCCGTCGTCTACTTGGAATTTCAGTTGGTACGGCCCCGACGTGTTCGGCAAGGACCGGGTGGATGCGGAACGACAACTGGAGCAGATGCCCGGCGGCCAGATTGCAATCGTCCGATACTCTCCTGCTCATAATCCTCAGGACGAGTGGGTCTACAACGCCGCGGACATCGATAACTCCAAGGTAATCTGGGCCCGAGAAATGAGCCCCACCAACAACCGAGAACTGTTTGAATACTATAAAGACCGCAAAGTCTGGCTTGTGCAACCCGATACGCAGCCGGTAGCGGTCTCTCCCTACCCATTATCCGGGCAGGTTACTTCAAACGGACGATAGTGCGTTTGCTTCTTGAATGCATGAGAATGGTTAGATACTGGTGGTGAATCGATGATCAATGGGAAGCGCATTGCCGTGGTCATGCCGGCGTATAACGCTGAAAAGACGCTGGAAATGACCGTGCGCGAACTGTCAGATCTGGTCGACATCAAGATCCTGGTTGATGACTCAAGCAAGGACCGGACGGTCGCTCTCTCCCAGCAACTGGGCGTCCACACCTTTGTCCATGACTCAAATTACGGATACGGCAGGAACCAGCAAACCTGTTACCGCGAAGCGCTCGCCGCAGGTGCTGATATTGTCGTCATGGTTCACCCCGATTACCAGTACACGCCATCCCTGGTTCCGGCAATGGCGGGCATGATCGCGAGCGGCGTCTACGATATGGTGCTTGCTTCGCGCATTCTTGGCGGCGGAGCGCTGAAAGGCGGAATGCCGAGGTACAAATACGTGTCCAACCGCTTTCTCACCGCGTTCCAGAATCTCTTTCTGGGTGTCAAGCTGTCGGAGTATCACACTGGCTTTCGTGCGTTTTCGCGCAAACTGCTCGAGACGCTTCCTATCCTCGAGAACTCGGATGATTTTGTCTTCGACAACCAGATGATCGCCCAAGCGGTGATGTTTGACTTCCGCATCGGAGAAATTTCCTGTCCGACAAAGTACTTTGAAGAGGCGTCTTCGATCAATTTCAAGCGCAGCGTGGAGTATGGACTCGGCGTTCTTGCCACGACCCTCAGCTATGTCGCGCACAAAATGGGCTTGATTCACCTAGCTCGATTTGATTCGAACGGAAGAAAAGTCAATCAGCAGTATCACTCGCAATATGCAGATCGTGCCTGAGAGACAAAGAAGATGGTTGAAGCGAGTGCAGTCGGCTTTGTTTCCTGTCGCCAAAGCTCAACCGCTCTTCTTCGTTTCTGTGTTGGTTGGCATCCTTCTGAAGAGCAAACTGTCGGATCTTCGAGTTGAGCGCTGAGGGGGTCGCATTTTCAACTTCCCATCCATATCAGTTGAGCAATCGGTAGATAGCCTTCTGGCCATTCCAGCATTTTTACCCGCGACCCTGTGTACCGGGTACGTTGCTGCCTGGTTGACGAATCTCCATGGCTTTCGCCAGCGCTCGATCATCGATCGACTCTTCTGGAGCCTGCCGCTGTCGGTCGCAGTCTCAACCATTGCGTCGGTGTTGATTGGCAAAGCACTCTCGCTTACGGCTGTGGTGGTCTTTTTTTGGGGGGGAGCAGCTCTGTTTGTTGCCACCGTTGCTTTGGAACATGCTCGGCTGCGCAGATCCGGGAAGAAGTGGGTGACAGGCTGGAAGCCGCTGGGCGGAAGAACACTGATTCTCTGCGTTATCTGGATTGTGATTGCCGTATTGTCTCTGATCGATATCCAAAGCGATCAGCAGCTCTTTATGAGCCTCACAATCTTTGATCACGCATCGCGGGTCAACTGGACCGAGAGTATCCTTCGCACAGGCATACCGCCTGCCAACCCGCTCTACTTCTACGGCCAGCCTGCGAGCATGCGGTACTACTATTTCTGGAATGTGGTCTGCGCGGCCGTCGCGCGAATGTCGCATCTTCCTGTTCGCGCTGTCTATGTAGCCAGTTGCATATGGGGTGGATTCGTTCTGGCTGCCCTTGTCGGTCTCTATCTTAAGTATTTCCTCGAGACCGGCATTCGCTTGCGAAAGCAATTTTTGATCGCCCTCTCCTTGCTTCTGGTTTCGGGGTTTAGTTCTGCCGTCGTCATATGGAAGACAATCTATCGAAATGGTGGGTTGCCTGGAGCACCTCAAATCTGGGCTGTGGCGCAACTGAACAGTTGGTACGATTCTCTTCTCTTCGTTCCCCATCATATTTCGAGCATGGCTTGCTGCATGTTTGCATTTCTGCTGGCATGGATGGGCGGGGAGAGCCCCACGCTGAGACGCGTGCCATCTCTGGTGTTCATCGCCGCCGCTTTGGCCAGTGCTTTTGGCTTATCGATTTATGTCGCGTTTGGATTCTTTCTGCTGATGATTCTCTGGGCGGTTTGGCAGATTGCCGTGGAGCGAGAGTCCCGGCCTGTAGTGCTCATGGCCGTAGGCGGCGCTGGCGCTGTTGTTCTCCTACTTCCTTACCTGTTCGAACTCAGGCGTGGCTCATCCGGAACGCATGGTGGCACCGGTAGCATATTTGGATTTGCAGTTCGCGAGACCTTTTCTCCCGACGGCATCCTGGCGTCGGGAATAATGCATAACTTCGCTCACGGTCATCCCTGGACGGCGCTCAGCTTGAGCAGGCTTATCTTGTTGCTGCCTGGCGTAGCCATTGAATTGGGTGTATTCCTGATAGCGCTTGTCATCTATCTCATCCCCGGGCTGCGCGGTCGAACTCCGCTCTCGCGGCCCCAGAAGACGCTCGTATTTATGGGTGTTTCCATTCTTCTGATTTCATCGTTTATCAGATCCAATGTCCTCGACATCAATGATTTTGGGGTCAGGTCTGCCTTGATTCTCCAGTTCGCAACTCTGCTCTTGGCATCGGAAGTCATCAGCGCTTGGAGATTTGACAGCTCCGGGGATGGAATTTCCCACACAGCTCGTGGGTCGCGACACAACAGTCCGCCTTTGCTGCGATTGATAATCCAATTGGCCATTGTTATTGGAGTAATCACCACGATTCACCAGGCGATCATTTTTCGATTCACGACTCCGATCGCTTTGGCCGTGACGCATATGCGCCCGGTCAAGGATCCTGTGGCGGCCAACCTTGCCCATAATGCCTACATTTCGGCGATAGGGTACGCAAAACTGGATGCGTCCATTCCGAGCGATGCTGTCGTACAGCCCAACGCGGCGAGCACGAATGGTTTTTGGTCCGATGTCGACCTCGTGGGGATCGACCATCAGATGGCCATCGCGGGCGACAAGCCCTGGTGCGGTGCTGAATTGGGAGGAGATCCTAGTGGTTGTCTGGCCATGGCTGCGGCAATCGACTCTGTATTCATCGGAGCTACGGCGGACCAGGCGCGCGCAGCGTGCCGAAACTACAAGATTGGCTACCTGGTCTCTCGCATCTACGATCCCGCGTGGCAGAGCAAGCAGAGCTGGGTATGGACGCTCAAACCGGTTGTATCCGATCCGGAGTTCCGTGCGCTCGATTGCGGATATGTACCATGAATCGGATTCCCACACTGGATGGATGGCGAGGCATTGCGATAGCACTCGTCCTCTTTGATCACATTCAGGACTCTCTATTGGGTCACTATGTGCGGCCCTGGACTTCGACCGGCTATCTGGGCGTCACGATGTTTTTTGTGCTTAGCGGTTTCCTGATCACTGGCAAGCTATTGGAAGGACCGATCAATTTTAGGCACTTCTATCTGCGTCGCGTCTTCCGGCTGATGCCTGCAGCATGGACGTATCTCGGAGTTTTGCTTCTCTTGACCCACATAACGGGCCATCCGTATACGACTCTCGCGGAGGTGCGAGCTTGTGTGTTCTTCTACAGGAATTTCTTCGGGTTTATGGGACTCGCGGGCCATTTCTGGTCGCTTTCGGTAGAAGAGCAGTTTTATCTGGTGTGGCCCGTGACTCTGCTGCTGGCCGGAGTTAAGCGTTGCCGTTGGATTGCCCTCTTCGGAGCAATCGCCTGCGCGCTTTTTCGGTGGCTTTTCTGGCCACACTTTGCTCATAGTTTCCCTGCCGGACCTACGTTTTTGCACGCCGATGGTCTTCTCGTGGGTTCGTTCTTGGCGATCATGGTGAGTGATCCTGGCAATCGCTCCCGCATAATGCGCTATTCGAAGCTTTGGGCGTTTCTGGCACTCTTTGTCCTCGTGTTGTGCGTATACATTCAAAGAGAGGAATGCCTGCTTTTCGAGCAAGTTTCAATCGCTGCTTTGATTGCTGCGACAACATTTCACCCGACTTCCGTTTTCGCTCGCCCGCTTTCTCTCTTGCCACTCACGTGGCTTGGCACGGTTTCCTACAGCGTCTATCTCTGGCAGGGTCTCTTCATGAACTTTCAAAGTGCATGGGCAATCTGTCTCTTTATGCCGCTGTTCGCTCTTGCCAGCTACTACTTTATCGAGCGGCCCTCTACACGTCTGGGCCACCGCCTGACGAGCGCGCTTCCTGGACGTACTCTCTTACAAATGCAGAGTCAAGCCGGCCAAATGATTCCAGAATTTGGGACCGGGTACTCGACTGCGGAGAATGACGAAGCATCAGCAACCGTGCACAAAGGAGCTTCCAAGTCCATTATCTAGGCGGAGCGAAGGTCAGGAAATGTGTCGGTATTAATTCTCAGTGCGTCGGACGGCTCAATGGTGTTGCTAGAATGGTTCCGACATTCCTGAAAAGGTGCTCTTAACAAAGGGGGAAGTCCGCTGACTGCAATTCGAACAGTTGCAATGCATCTGTCATGTCCGGTCTGTGACAGCACCGCGCTTCAGGGTCTTTGGGAGGTCAACGGTTATAACATCTCCCGATGTGGTGCGTGCTCTCTGGTATTTGTTAAGAACCAGGTCACGGCAGAGGATCTAGCCGTACATTATTCGTCTGGCAAAGATGAGGTGTACGAGGACGCAAATGTTGAATGCCTCAGCTACTACTACCAAAGGCTGGGGGACCTGATTAGCAGACGCTTTCCGCAGCCGGGCAAGATACTGGATCTGGGATGTTCACGCGGATGGTTCCTTGACGTTATGAAAGGCTGGGAGTGCCATGGAAACGAGATCATCGCCTCCGATGCCGCGGCGGCCTGCGAACGATATGGCGACCGGATCGTTGTGGGCTCCTTCGAAGACTACCCACTACGGGAGGGGTACTTCGATGTCATCACGATGCAGGATGTCTTCGACCATTTTCGAGATCCGATGCAGACCTTGGAGAAATGTCGCCTACTCTTGCGGCCCGGAGGGCTCATCGTGATTAAGGTTCATAATATCTCCTGTCTCTATGCCAAGATCACGGGGCCGAATTTCTATGCTGTCATTCCCCCATCGCACCTTTTCTACTACGACGGCCGGACGTTGGCAGGCGCCCTGTCGAAGGGCGGCTTTCGCGTGGTGGACTCAAAGTTCATTGGTCACCTGCTCAAGGTAAAAACAGTGTTTTGGCGCCTATCGCGCAGCAACGCGAATTCACCCTTTTACCGGATCTACAGGACCTTGGAGGGTACTGCGCTGGGAGAGATCAAGTTTCACAAGAATCTGCACGATATCATTACGGTTTTGGCGGTCAAGCCCACCTGAATTAACGTCCCCTTTCATTTCGCTGAACTTTCAACCTGCTCGCTGGCACGGCATAGCAAACCTGTTCCCAACAGTCTTCGGCATACCGTCGCAAATAGAGTGAGTATGCGGGCGCCAGCGAATGGATGAGATTCGGGATTTGCCAGAGGTGTTCGGTCCTGTGATAAAGACAGATAGCCAGAACCGGCAACTCGCGATTCAGAAGGTCGGCAGCGCCAGCCAGGGCAAGCGGCTCCGACCCCTCGATGTCCATTTTGATGTAGGTCGGCTTGAAAGGCCAGGGCAATGAATCCAGTTTGCGCGACTCAATCACCGAGCCAACATCTTCGTGACTCACTTTTGAAGTTACGTCGTGCGTCTCAACGAATTTGACTTGCTCGTTTTTAGCTCCCACAGCGTAAGGCCAAACCGTGACTTTTTTTTGAATCTCATTTGGAAAACTTGAAATCGACGAATGGAGAGCGGCGAGGTTCGCGGCATCCGGCTCAAGCGCATACAGATGCTGGAAACTCTTGCCCCTGCCTATGAAGCTTCGAATACTGTCGCCGTCGTATGCGCCGCAATCGACCAGAACTTCCTCTTGATTTTCCGCCACGAGATCGCTGGGAAAGTAAAGCTCATACTCATTCGGTGGGAGGGGCAGATATTCCGGCTTCATCCAATATCGCCACTCGATCTGATCGCAAAGCTCATGGCGCGATTGGTCATCCGAAAGGATAGAGAAGCACTCGCGAATCTCTTCGGCCTGCTCCACGAGCCGCTCAGGAGCGTCAATCCCAAGATCGGGCATGAATTCTGCGGGATACTTCCAGAAAAGGAGCGCGGCGGGTAAGACCCGGATGCAACCTTTCTCGCGCAATTGTTTACGCGCCGCGCTGCCGTTGTAAATAGTGACTATAAAGCATGCCGTTTGGCCAAACCGCTGCACCGCCTCCGGAGGGCTTAGAACCTCCACGCCTTGCACTCGGCTACCCCATCGTGCCTTGTTGTTATCGGTGAAGCAGAGAGGCTGAACGCCCACCTTGTGCAGGCGTGCGAGGACCCATTTTCCGAATTCGCCGGCTCCAAAAAGAACCAACTGGTTCGCGTAAGGAGCTGCGGCCTCATCAAACAGCTCCCGCCAGCGGTTGGAGCGCACAAGTGGAGTTTCCGTCTCGATTTCTGCGAGAATCCGATTGAAACGATCAGCACTGTTTTCGGGGTAAGAGCTCAAGTGATTCCTCGTGGTCAATATCGTTAGGCTGGAATTCGGATGCGTTGGTTACCTTTGCTCGCGTCCAATCTCTCGGGCGCCTCGAAGTCGAGACCTCGGTCAGCAGGCCCATGCTAGACTTTGTAATCAAAACCATCGTACCCATTGTGTCCAGCGCAAACAAGCGCCTGTCGCCGGTTTGCAGGAGAATGGAATGTCTCAGAAACTAATCACCATCGTCACTCCATGCTTCAATGAAGAGCCCAATGTGCGTGAGGTGCACAGGCGAGTTCTGGCGGTAGCGGCCGGACTGCCCGAATATCGTTTTGAACACTTGTTTCTTGACAATGCTTCAAAGGATGGCACGGTCGCCGTGCTGCGTGAGATGGCCGCCGAAGATCCAAGTGTCAAAGTGATTGTCAACGCGCGGAATTTTGGCGCTGACCGGTCAGGAATGAATGGGTTTTTGCAGGCCCAGGGGGATGCAGTTGGGTGCATCACAGCAGATCTCCAGGACCCGCCCGAGTTGTTCGTCGAAATGATTCGCGAATGGGAGAAGGGCTTTCCGATCGTTGCGGCCGTCAAAAATTCCAGCGACGAGGGCGGCCTGATGTATCGCATTCGTACCGCCTACTACCGCTTGGTGGCCCGCTTGACTAACGTCGAGGTCCTGGAGCATTTCACCGGCATTGGCCTCTATGATCGCAGTGTTGTTGAACAGATCCGTACAAACTTCCGCGACCCCTATCCCTACTTTCGGGGTATGATCGCGGAACTTGGGCTGCCTATTGCAAAGGTTTTCTACAACCAGAGACGGCGCGAACGTGGGGTCACCTCGAACAATTTTTATTCTCTTTACGACCTCGCGATGCTGGGGATTACCAATCTCTCCAAGGTGCCGCTGCGGCTTGTGATCTTCTGCGGCTTCATTTCAGCATTTATAAGTTTTGTCGCGGGCATGTTTTACCTCGTGTACAAGCTTGTGTTCTGGAACAACTTCAATGTGGGCGTAGCTCCTTTGGTCCTGGGCCTGTTTTTTCTTGGATCGGTCCAGCTGATTGCGATCGGCATTATCGGAGAGTATGTCGGCTCCATCCACACGCTCGTCCTCAATCGCCCCCTCGTTACTGAAAAGGAGCGCATCAATTTCTAAGTGCTCTGTGCCCTCGTGAAACAGACCTCCGACAAGTCGCTGTTGCAGTTCCTCCGTTACATGTTAGTGGGCGGATTCAACACCGTCTTCGGCTATGGTCTTTTCGCGTTCTTCAACTGGTCCCTGAGCCGGCTGGGTTCCTATGCGTATATGTATGCGAGTGTCCTGGGTAGTCTGACCTCGATCAGCGTAGCGTTTCTCTTGTACAAATGGTTCGTCTTTCGGACTCGCGGAAATTACCTGGTTGAGTGGATACGCTGTCTTGGGGTCTACGGCAGCAGCGTAATCATCACTTTGGCTGGGATGCCCATCCTGGTGACGATCCTGCGCCATCGCTTGCACAACCCCGTACAGGCTCCGTATATCGCAGGAGCCCTAATGACCGTGATCATCATGCTGTTCAGCTTCTTCGGCCACAAGAATATTTCGTTCCGGCAGAAGATTGCTGGGCTCAATCAGAACCCTTCTTCAGCTTCGAAGGACGACCCGCTCTGACGGCACGGCATACATCGCAGTCTGGAACCCATCGCCCCTGGACGCCGCTAAAGCTGGCTTAGCTATTTTCCTAAGCTTCTGGACTTGAAGTGGCATAGCAGATCGTCTCCCAAATCTGTCCGTGTGGGCGAAGGTAGAATTGGTAAGTGGGATTGAACGAATGGATTAGCAGCGGTATTTCCCACAAGTGGGACTGGACGTGATAGGCGCATACAGCGAGAGAGGGATGATGGTTTTCGATAATCCGACGGGCGCCAGCCAATCCGAGCAATTCGAAGCCTTCAATATCAAACTTGATTAGATTTGGCGATTCACTCATGGCGTTGTCCAACGAAACGCATTGAACGAAGTCGGGTCCAGAGCCTGGAGCGGAACTGGCCCCAAGCCCGCTGTTGAACCCTATCCTGTACTCGCTTTCCCCAACAGCAGCCTCGAATATCTCTACGCGTTTGCGAATTTCTTCTGGCATCCTGCTCAGGCGCTCTTTAAGAGAGCGGAGGTTGCTCTGATCGGGTTCAAATAGGTATGCAGATTGGAACCGGCCGTCGGTGAATGAGAGGAACTGCGCAAAAGTATCGCCGTCGAATGCCCCGGCATCAACAAACACTGCGTCGTTTCCCAACCGGATGAGATCACGCTGAAAGTATTGGCCCTGAATAGGTTTGCTCAACCCATCGAAGTCCGCCCATAGCCTCCATCGCAGTTGAGTGACGAATTCCTCTCGCGAGCAGTCGTCCGACCATAGGTCAAATGCTTGGGATACAAGATCCCGCTGTTCCAGAACTCGGCTTGGTAGATCGACCTGAACATGGGGTAGTAGGTCGGGGTACTTCCAGAGTAGGGGAATAAATGAGACTACAGTTTTGCAGCCAAGAGCGCTCAAGGCTTCAACTTGCGCCTGCATTGTGTCCGTCCATGACGCCCAGATCGTGACGACAAATGCCGCGCGCTTTCCCCATCTCTGGGCTGCTTCCAACGGGGATATCACATGTACGCCGTCGACAGCACTTCCTGCGAGATTGTTGTCGGCGAATGCCAAGGGCTCGATCCCATCCCGCCGCAAGGCTGCGAGCGTTTTTCTGCCCAATCCGCCTGCGCCGAAGAGAACCAAGTCCCTCTCTCCAGTCAACTCATCAAAGGTGTTTGTCTGCCGGAGCTGACAGGCACTCGGGCTCTCGCCGAGCAGACTTTGAAGAACCTCCTTAGCTCGCATTTGCGACTTGCGAAGCTCTGTGTAGGGAATCATGTGTGCCTCACTAGGTTATTCGGAGCTACTCCTGCAGCGGTTTCACAATCATGTTGGCGAGGAACTCTTCGCGGGGCAGGAACGGGAACATGTCCTCGAGCGGTTTTGAGACCATGGAACCGTCAGGCTTCTGGTACGACTGCGTGCGTGGTGCGCGCATCTCATCGGGGATTACATGGACGTCAACAACCACGGGGCCCGGCATTGCCAGCACACGTTTGACATCGGCGCGGAGGTTCTTCTGATCGGCAATCACGACGCTCGGGATATTATAGGCAGCGGCGACCTTGCTGAGGTCGGGAACGGTGAGGCCGGTCCGGCTGTCGCATCCGATGCTGGCCTTGCCGAAGTAGCCGGTCTGCGAGGCGCGTATGGAGGCGTATCCGTCGTTATTAAGTACGAAAAGCTTGACAGGCAACCGAAGGCGGGACGCGGTTTCAAGCTCCTGAATATTGAACTGGAACCCACCATCGCCATCGACCAGAATTGTGCGACGGCTTCCGCCACCAATGCAAACCGCCAGGGACATGGGAAGGCCGTAGCCCATCGCACCGAGCCCGGCAGTGTGATAAATCCGCTGGCCGTTTCGCGTGGGGCAGGCAAGCAGAAATATCTCAATACCGCTCCCGGAACTTCCCGAGATGAGCAGGTCATCCGCTTGTGACTCGGTTCCGATTACTTCGGCGAGATGAAAGATGCTGACGCGGCCCTCGGGTTTGCGATGTTCTTCGGTCACAACCGGGTAGCGCGTCTTCCAGTTGGCGCAGCGTTCTTTCCAGGGAGAACAGTCTCTTCTCTTGATGGACGAATGCTGACGAAGCAACTCGGCAAGGAAGGCCTTAGCGTCGGAACAGATTGGCTGTTGCAAGTGCGGGTGGAGTTTTTTCAGTTCGGCCGGGTCAATGTCCACGGCGACCTTGTATGCTTCGCGAGCGAGGTTCTGCGGTGCATAGCCTGTAATTGCAAAATCGAGCCGTACGCCGATGGCCAGCAGAAAGTCAGAATTTTGGAGCGCGAAATTCGCACCGCGGGCAGCCACCGTTCCCGGGCGCCCCACGTATGTCGGATCATCGCTTGGGACCAGGTCCGCGGCACACCAGGTAGCGACGGTCGGAATCCTAAGTAAGGTTCTAAGCCGCTCAAACTCTGCTTCAGCATGCGCCAGGCGAATACCGTTCCCAGCAAAGAGCAACGGTCGCTCCGCTTCGTTCAACTTCTCAATCAGGCGACTGACTTCCATCTTCAGATCTGAATACACGGTTGAGGTCTGAATTTGGTTCGGATCGAATTGCCGCAGTTTTGCGGGGTCGTCGATTGGAGAGGCCTGAACATCCAGCGGAATATCGATCCATACCGGACCGGGCCGACCATGCATCGCTAAGAAGACAGCCTTTTCCATGTGGTAGCGAATCTCATCTGGATCTAGGACTGTCACCGCATACTTCGTAATGGGCTTCACGATAGACACGATATCGACTTCCTGCACGCCCAACTGGCGCATTCCCAACCGCTGACCGTCTTTGTCGAACATCCTGTCCGGACGCTTTACTTGTCCTGAGATAAAGAGTGTCGGAGTCGAATCCAACCAGGCACCGGCGACACCGGTAAGGGCATTTGTGCCACCCGGACCGGTGGTGACCATGCAAACGCCGAGGTGGTTCGTTGCCTTGGCGTACGCCTCCGCGCACATGGCGCTGGCCTGTTCGTGCGAATTGCAGACGGCAGTAAGCGTGGGCTCCGCGCCGAGGGATTGATTCAGGTGCATGGCGCCGCCGCCGGTGACTAGGAAGACGTGTTTGACACCCTGGTCGGCGATGAAGCGCACAACGTAGTCGGAAAGTTTCATGGATTCAACCGTAATTGTAGTCGCGGCGGTGCTTGTCGGATGTTCAAGGTCTGGACAACACTTCGCGTGGATTCAGATCCTTCGCCGCCAGCAAGGCATCGATAATCTCGCGCACCGCGCCGTTGCCTCCAGGACTTTGCGTGACCATGTCCGCGTTTTCGAGCACATCGCGGGATGCATTCGCGGGTGCGACGGAGAGCCCGGCGACCTCCATTGCCGCGAGGTCGTTCACGTCGTCGCCCATGTAGCAGATCTCTGCGAGTTCAATGCGGGCGGACGCCGCAAATTCCTTAACAGCGGTGGCCTTGTCGCGGCAGCCCCTGGCGACGAATGTAATATGCATCTTGGCGGCATAGCGGTCTACCAGTGGAGAATCTTCTCCGGATATCAGCGCCAGGATCAATCCAGCACGCCTCGCCAGCGAGACACCCATTATGTCTGCGAAGCAGAAGCGCTTCCACTCCTCGCCATTGGGGCCCCACCAGAGACCGCCGTCGGTAAGCACGCCATCCACATCCATTGCGAGAGCCCGGATGCGCCGAAGGGGGCTTGCTGAAGCTGATTCAGCCATGCCGGCTATACCGCTGCCCCGACGCGACGCAGCTTCTTGATGATCGGGAATTCGCGCTCGTAGACACGCTTAACGCCGTCACCCTTGGCCTGTTCCCACAAGCGAATGTCCCGCACCAGTCGTGAGATTCCGTTGGGTTCCAGCGATGCCGCCTGGTCCGAGCCCCATCCCGCACGGTCGAGCGTGATATGCCGTTCTACACAGCAGGCGCCGAGAGCAGCTGCGCAAACGCTGGTAGGGATACCCGTTTCGTGGCCGGAGTAGCCAATCGGCAGGCCATACCGCTTTGCCATCGTAGGTATCGCGCGCAGGTTCAGTTCGTCGTAATTCGCCGGGTAGGTGCTGGTGGCGTGCATAAGAATCAAGTTGTCTTTTCCCAGCACCTCTACCGCGTGGTCAATCTCTGCGTAGGTGCTCATTCCAGTCGACAGGATGATGGGCTTTCCCGTCCTGCGGACATGTCTGAGAAGGTTGTCATCGGTAAGGGAAGCGGAAGCAATCTTATGGACAGGTACCCTGAATTGTTCGAGGAAATCGACCGAGCCCTCATCCCACGGTGAGGCAAACCAGCACATCTTGATCGATTTGCAGAAGGTGTCGATCTCCTCGTACTCCTCCTGCTCGAATTCCAATCCATGCTTCAAGTCGCCGTTGGTCGGGCCAAAGGGGTTTTCGCGCGGTTTGGACAACTCTTCGGCGGTATAGACCACATCCACGGTGCGCTTCTGGAACTTCACAGCGTCACATCCAGCCGCCAGAGCTACGCTGATGAGTCTCTTGGCAACGTCGATATTGCCATTGTGATTGATGCCGATTTCGGCAATGATGAAACACGGCTGATCGTCGCCAACCAGCCTGTTTCCAATCTTCAATGTGTTCATGAGAAGTTACTCCTTCTTCTCTCCGAAAAGGGACGAACCATTGGCAAACCGTTTCGATTGGGGTTGCCAATACCTTACTCCGCGGTCATGATAGCAGTTCCCTTGCATCCCATTCCTGGATTTGGGTTTGACCAAGGTTACTGAAGATATGCAGAGGTGGCGATAGCCCAAAAGGCCGATCTGGATCGTAGGAATTCGTCGATGCTTTGCCGAATCTAAGGGGGCTTGCAGCCCGTCTCCGCGCCGGGAACGCAAGGGTTTATGCTGGTTGCGTGAAACCCCTTCCGGTTGAAGACCTTGAACATGTCTTTTCGCACACCCGCTCGCTTTGGGAAGTTGCACGTGGGCGCAAGTTCTTCATCACCGGCGGAACAGGTTTTTTCGGTTCGTGGCTGCTGGAAAGCTTTGCGTACTGTAACCGCAAGCTCGCCCTCGATGCGGAAGCGACGGTTCTTACGCGGGATCCTGGGGGCTTTCTGGCCAAAGCGCCGCAAATCGGGAACGAGGGCTCGATCAACTTCCTTCGCGGAGATGTCTGTTCTTTTCCTTTTCCTGCGCAGCAATTCGATTTTGTAATCCACGCTGCGGCGCCTACTTCGGCCGAGGCCGCTTCCCGTCCCATGGATCTCATCTGCACGATTATCCATGGCAATGAACGTGCGATTGAGTTTGCGGAGGCTTGTGGTGCGAAGAGATTTCTCCTAACCAGTTCCGGGGCAGTTTACGGGCGACAACCTGAATCCGTGGCCGGAATCCGCGAAGACTATCTCGGCGGCCCGGATTGGCTCGACCCAAATGCAGCCTATGCCGAAGGGAAGCGAATCTCGGAGCAGATGGGCTCTATCTGCGCGAAAAAATCCAGTATTCACTTCGCCATTGCGCGGTGCTTCACATTTGTTGGGCCGCTTCTGCCGCTGGATCAGCATTTTGCTATCGGAAACTTTATTGGGGATGCGCTTGCCGGTAGAAATATCTCGATCCGGGGTGATGGCACGCCGATGCGCTCCTACCTCTACGCGGCTGACCTGGCGATCTGGCTTTGGACGATGCTGCTTCGCAAAACCGAGCCGGATGGAAACCTATCCGTGTATAACGTCGGATCTGGCGAGGCAATCAGCATTCGCGATCTGGCGCGAACCGTGGTGGAAGAACTTAATCCTCGGCTGCAGGTTGAGGTCGCCCGGCAGGTCCAAACTGGGCAGAGGCCGGAGCAATATGTTCCCGATGTCCGAAAGGCCGATACCTTTCTCGGATTGCGTCCGACGATCGGACTGTCGGAGGCAATTCGCCGAACCGCAGCGTGGTATCGCTAAACGATCATCACCGGCTTAACGCGTCGAGGCTTGCGTTGCCGCCTGTTCCCGCGCACACACACTCAGCTCAACCCAGTCGCAGAACATATGGCCGCAGAGGATGTGACCCTCTTGGATACGGGCGGTGTCTTTTGAGGGGATACGGAGAGTCGCTTCTGCAATCTTGAACATTGCTCCGCCTTCTTCTCCAGTGAGGGCAACCGTAAATGCGCCGATTTTCCGCGCTGACTCAAGTGCGAGGCAGACGTTTTTGCTGTTTCCCGAGGTGGAGATTCCGACCAGAATGTCGCCCGTATTACATAGTGCTTCCACTTGGCGTTGGAACACTTTTTCGTAGCCGTAGTCGTTGCCGATCGCCGTCAGAGCCGAGGTATCGGTTGAAAGCGCAATGGATGGAAGCCCTCTCCGCTCTCTCCGAAAGCGTCCCATCAATTCAGCAGCGAAGTGTTGAGAATCAGCAGCGCTCCCGCCGTTTCCGCACCAGAGGACTTTCTTGCCTTCAAGGATCGAACGTGTCATTTCGCCGGCGATGCGCTCAAAAACCTGACGTTGAGCCGACATCGCTTGAATCACAGCGATGTGTTCGTCGAGGGCAAGCTGAAATATCGAATCCGGATTCAAGGGAGACGTCATGTCTAATCCTCAAGCAAGCAGTGTTTCTCCTAGGGACGAGCCAACGGCTTCGAAGCTGCCGGTGCATTGCCGCCAACGGGGACGACTAGTTCTCGGAATCCCGGACTTGTTACGAATCCGACAATGGTCTCGGCCACATAATTCAGCATGTCCTCATTTAACCCGGGATAGACGCCGATCCAGAAAACGTTGTTCATGGCGAAGTCGGTGTTTTTCAGTTCGCCAACCACACGGAACTCGCAGCCTTCGTAAGCGGGCTGGCGCAACAGGTTCCCGCCGAACAGGAGCCGTGTGCCGATCTTTCCGGCCTCAAGTGCTCGTACCAGGTTCTGCCGCTTGAATGGAGCGCGTTCACGCACCCCGATGGGAAAACCAAACCATGACGGATCGGACCCCGGAGTGGCTTCGGGCAGCATCAGATAATCTTGCAGCGGTTTCAAAGCCTTAGACAGATGGCGAAAGTTTTCCTTCCGTCTCTCGATGAAGTGAGGCAGCTTCTCGATCTGCGACGCACCCAGCGCGGCTTGCATGTCCGTCGCTTTCAGGTTGTATCCGATGTGCGAATAGGTGTATTTGTGATCGTATCCGCAGGGCAGGGAACCGAGTTGCCAGTCGAATCGCTTGCCGCAGGTATTTTCCTTACCAGGCTCGCACCAGCAGTCGCGGCCCCAGTCGCGAAAGGACTCGATCAGCAGCTGCAGATTCGGCTTGTCGGTCAGTACCGCGCCGCCTTCGCCCAGGGTCATGTGGTGTGCGGGATAGAAGCTTACCGTGGCTATATCGCCGAATGTGCCCACATGCCGGCCCTTCCAAGTCGACCCCAGGGCATCGCAGCAGTCTTCGATCAGCCACAGGTCATGTTTCTTCGCGAAAGCCGTGACCACGTCCAGGTCGAAAACATTGCCCAGCGTGTGTGCGATCATGATGGCCCGGGTCTTCTCGCTTCGGGCTGCCTCAAGCTGACTGACATCGATTTCGCAGGTCGGCAGCGTCACATCCACGAAGACGGGCACGAGCCTGTTCTGGATGATGGGATTGATCGTGGTTGGGAAGCCAGCCGCAACCGTGATGACTTCGTCGCCCGGCCTCAGGCGGCGGTCGCCCAGTTTCGGTGAGGTCAGGGCGGTCAGGGCCAGCAGGTTTGCAGATGATCCGGAATTCACCAGGGAAGCGCAACGCACGCCTACGAAGCGTGCCAGCTTCCGCTCAAAATCTTCGGCGAAGCGACCGGTGGTGAACCAGGCGTCCAAGGCAGATTCGACTACGGAGCTAATGTCATTTGCGTCGACCACTTTGCCGGACACAGGCACGGGCGTTAGCCCCGGGATGAATTCCGTGGCCGGGAACGCTTCTTGAAAATACTGGGCCGTGAGGTCGAGAATCTGCTGCCGAAGCCGTTCACTGACGTTGGTCATCTGCGGTCCACTAACCAAGCATACCCAATCGAATCATCGCGGTGTACTGTATTAGTCAAGGAAAGCCACCAACGTACCTAGTTGTATTCTGCTTGCCGCGCGGTCGATTTTTGGGCGGCAGCAAGGGGATGAAATGAAAGCAGTTATCCTCGCCGGCGGTCTGGGGACCCGGCTCAGCGAAGAAACCATTCTTCGTCCCAAGCCGATGGTCGAAATCGGCGGCCGGCCGATCCTCTGGCACATCCTCAAGATCTATTCTCAGCACCAGATCAACGATTTCATCATTTGCTGCGGCTACAAGGGCTATCTCATCAAGGAGTACTTCGCGAACTACTTCCTGCACATGTCCGATGTGACCTTCGATATGCAGGAAAACCGGATGGAGGTCCACCAGAGCGTCGCCGAACCCTGGCGCGTGACCTTGGTTGATACCGGCGAAACCGCCGGCACCGGAGGCCGCCTGCGAAATGTTGAACGCTATCTCAAAGACGAAGATGCTTTCTGCATGACCTACGGCGACGGCGTCAGCGATATCGACATCACAGCCAGTGTCGCCTTCCACAAGAGCCATGGCAAACTGGCCACGATTACCGCTGTGCATCCCGCCGCCCGGTTCGGCGGACTTAACCTCGAAGGAACCGAAATTACATCCTTTCAAGAAAAGCCGGAGGGAGAAGGCGGCTGGATTAACGGCGGCTTCTTTGTCCTTTCGCCATCGGTGATCAACGAAATCCCCGACGAGAGCACGGCATTTGAGGGCGGCACGATCCAGAGACTCACCGCCAAAAAACAGGTCCAGGCATACTTTCATCGTGGCTTCTGGCAGCCGATGGACACTCTGCGCGAAAAGCAGCGCCTCGAAGAGCTCTGGGCCAGCGGAAAGGCTCCCTGGAAAACGTGGTGAATTCCTGGAATGGTAAGGCGCCTGAAGATCGACTCCGCCTTGGAATGCATTGAGTTCGCCATTTCCAAGCGGCGTTGATGCCCATCGTTCAAGGGCCAGCTAACAGCATTCGCGATGAACGCGGGATCAAGATAAGCGAGAGCACGACAGATAGAAAAATCGCGAGTATGAATCCATAAGAAGGGGCAAGGAGCATTGCTGCGGTCATCAGGATCAGCACGGTCGGCGTGAGCCGTATCCACTGCGAGTTGCTTTCATACATCCAAGCCATGGGGACCAGCAGAATCAAGGCATCGTACAAATGTGCGTGCCAGCTAGCCAACTGCGTCACGATCACGGCGACGCAGAAGACGGGAATGCGCGCGCCTTTGATTGAAGCGGCAACCGCCATGAGTGCGATCGATAGCGCGATCACAATCGCCGGGTGAGCGCCGAAGAACACGCCAACGATTCCGCGCAAATTGATCAAGATTCCGGGCGCCTCTTTCGCGTCCGTTCCGTGTGTCAGGGCCACATAGTCGTGGATGCCTTGTCGTCCGACCACAAGGGCTGAGGCAAGCAAGAGCGGAACCGAAACAACGAGAAATCCGACCAGGACTCGCCAATATCGAAATGCGAGGATCGCGACCAGCGGCACGATGAGCGGAAATTTGAACAGACCCAACGCAAGGATGGCACCGGTATGAAAATCCTCCTCTCCGGCAAAGCGATCAAATGCAAGTGCCAGCAGCAGCGCCAGAATTCCCAGGTCTTGGCCGTTCAACAAGAGTGAAATCGTCGGCCCAAAGGCGAAGGGCGTCAGCAAAGCAAAATTCGGGAAGTGCCGCCGAAGAATCACGGCTACGCCTAGCAGGCAACCAAGGTTGAGCAGTGTCCAGACGGCGAAAGCGAACGTCTGCGGCAGGTAACTGAGCGGTACCAGGAGAATCGTCTCGTACGGAAGGTGAAAGAAATACCCCACGCTATCGTTCGCGGGATGAAAGACGTCCTGCAGGTGCTGACTGTACAGATTGCGCAGATCAAAGCGTGCCAGCTTCCCGGCTGTGTAGAACACCGGAAATCCCCCAGGTTCGCCGTAAGCGAAGTGCCGAAACACGAACCCGAACAGAATCGCGTACGTACATGTCAGACCCAAAAGCAAGGGGGACCGCACATGGTTCTCGCGCGAACCGTAGGATCCCGAAGATACTGACATGATTCTCGATATTATATGAAAGCCACTTCGTATCGAGTGATGTGCCTAATAACCAAAATCACGCGCTCGCCTACCTCGAACGGGTTTGCCGACGGGACTTCGTTCCTTCCCCGTGCCTTTGCAGGTAACTGAGGGTTTGCTGTCTGCAATTCGCCACGTCTTTCGCGCCTCCGTGCTCGAATATAGATTCAAACGGTGGAGATCGGGATGAGGAAGGCGCGTCGCATCGGCTTGATGGTGTTGCTGCTGTCGAGCGGCTTCTCCGCCTTCTTCGCGATCGTTCTTCCGCGTACGCCACGTGCGGGAATCGTCGATTTTCGGATCGTTTACCTGGCCTCTCGCTGCATGATTGAGCATCGTGATCCGTACAGGGAGGCTGATTTCCTTCAGGTTTTTCAGAAGGAAGGGGGAATCGTCCCTTCCGATCCGGTCGAGCGCCAGAAATTCCAGGACGCCGCTATGGCGGTGGTCTATCTTCCAACCGCGCTGCTGCTCATCGCGCCATTCGCCGCTCTCGGTTGGGGCGCAGCGCAGTTGATGTGGACAATCCTCACCATAGGCCTCTTCACGCTTGCTTGTTGCCTCGTCTGGAGCATTGCAGCGGATTCCTCTCCACTCGTCGCTACCTGCCTGCTGGCCTTCATGCTCGCCAATACCGAGGTCGTGTTTGCTTTCGGCAATGCGGCGGGCGTCGCCGTCAGCCTCTGCGCGATCGCCGCCTGGTGTTTTTTTACAGAGCGATTCGAAGTTGCCGGGGTAATTTGTCTCGCCGCAAGTCTCGCTATCAAGCCGCATGATTCTGCCGCGGTGTGGCTGTACCTGCTGATCGTCGGAGGCGCGTATCGCAAGCGCGCCATGCAAGCCCTGATTCTTGCTGGCGGACTGGGTGTTCTCGCGGTCGTCTGGACTTACCAGGTGTCTCCGCATTGGACCCAGGAGATCCGTTCCAATCTCGAGCTTGTCTCGGCGCGAGGTGGCATCGCCGATCCCGGACCCTCCGGCATCAGCAACGGTACCGGCGGCACGATCATCAACCTGCAGACGGTCTTCAGTGTCTTCCGAGACAATCCCCGCTTTTACAATCCTGCGGTCTGGATTGTCTGCGTTCCCCTGTTCGTCGCGTGGCTCATGCGCACGCTGCGAGCCGGCACCTCACACGCACAGATGTGGCTTGCCCTCGCCGCCCTGGCCCCGCTTTCCATGCTTCCCGTTTACCACCGGCTCTATGATGCGAAACTTCTGCTCCTTGCAGTACCCGCTTGCGCCTCTATTTGGGCTCAAGGAGGAGTGCGGCGCTGGCTCGCCCTGGTGACGACCTCCGCTGCAATCCTGTTAACGAGCGACCTCACATCATCACTTCTGACCGCACTGAGCAGGGAACAGCCGACCTATCCCGTCGGCCTTTCAAACCAGATTCTGGCGGTTATACTCACCCGGCCGGCTCCCCTCGTCCTGCTTTCCATGAGCATCTTCTACGTTTGGGCGTGCGTGCGGGCGCCCGATCCGCTGGCGCCGTGAAAGACGGATCCTCTGCGAAGAAGGAACTGGCCCCCGGCTCGGGAGGGCCGCTCGCATTGCTCTTCACACACGCTGATAAACTCGTACCATTCCAGCTCACGAACAGCGGCTCGCGCGTCAGTGATTCAACGAGAGGCTCACCTTGATCAAGTCGCGAACAGACGGAATCTACCTGCTGCTCTTGGCGAGCCTGCTTTTTCTTGCCATTGGATGGCTCATGGAGCGGATCCTGGACGTTTCCATGCTGGACTTCAAAGGCGTTTACTACAGTGCCAGCTGCCTTCTCCACGGAGATGATCCTTACAAACCGGGCGAAGTGCTTCGTTTTTATCAATTGAGCGCGGCAGACCATTCCTCTGACCCCGAGGTTGTGCGCCAGGTTCTTGCCCAGTACTTCTACCTTCCAAACGCTTTCGCAATCACTGCTCCAGTGGCATTCCTGGCTTTTGGACCCGCTCACCTGGTGTGGATGGCGCTCAATGCTGCAAGTCTTATCCTGGCCGCTGTCCTGATTTGGGAGGTCGGTGAAAAGTATGCCCCGCTGCTGTCTGCAAGCTTGATCGGCCTGTTGCTTGCGACGAGCGGTTCAGTGCTCGCCATCGGAAATGCGGCCGGAATGGCGGTCGGCCTGTGTGTGGTTGGCGCCTGGTGTTTCCTCCGCCAGCGTTGGATTGTGGCAGGCGTTTTGTGCATGGCTATCAGTCTCACAGTCAAACCGCACGACAGCTTTCTGGTTTGGCTTTATTTTCTATTGGCAAACAGCGCTTGCAGAAGACGCGCCATTCAAACCATCGCTTTGACGGCCCTCCTTGGATTACCGGGCATCCTTTGGGTATCGCATGTTGCGCCAAACTGGAGTCAGGAACTTCGATCCAGCATGGCTGCAAATTCCGAGGCGGGCGGTCTCAGTGATACGGGTTCGGCTTCCGATGCAGGCCGAGTCTCCGATTCAGTGGTCAACTTGCAGTCGGATTTCAGCGTGTTTTTTGACAATAGAAGAGTCGTTGATTGGGCCACCTACCTTGTCTGCGCGCCTCTGTTTTTGATATGGGCAGTTACGACGCTTCGATCGCGATTCTCGCCCGAGAACGCGTGGTTTGCTCTCGCCGCAATCGCGGCCCTTTCAATGCTCCCTGTCTATCATCGACAACACGATGCGAAGATCTTATTTCTCACGGTTCCAGCGTGCGTAATGCTTTTCGTCGAGGGCGGCCCGATCGGCTGGTTTGCGCTCCTGGCGACAATCGTGATCTTTGCGCTGGTTGGGGACTTATCGGTGTTTCGTGTCTTGCTGGTTCGGAAATTGCCGGTTTTTGGAACTGGTCTGCTCGGCAAGATGATGACAGTTGCTTTCATCCGCCCGGTTCCCCTGGTCCTGCTGGTCATCTGCGTTTTTTATGTATGGATCTATTTGCGGCGTACTCGGGAAGCGGCTTCGCTGGATTCCGAATCCCAGATAGACGCCCCCATGCAACTCGGCACACCCTAGCATCCCCGCTGATAAACTCGTTACCGTGCCAGACCAGCAGAAGCCGCCCGTCTTTCTTCTCGACGCGATGTCGTTTATCTTCCGCGCATACCACGCCATGCAGCGCAGCCGCCCCATGTCAACGCGCTCAGGCCTGCCCACAGCGGCGACCTACGTTTTCGTCAACATGATCAAGAAGCTGCGCCAGGATTTCACTCCGCGCTACTTCGCCGCAGTCTTCGATCCCAGCGGCGCCGTCTTTCGCGACGAGCGCGCCCAGGCCATCGGCACCCTGCGCAAGTGGAATTCCAAGTCGCAAAGTTTTGAAGACGTAAGCTACGACGGCTACAAGGCCAAACGCGAATCCATGCCCGAGGATCTGCGCCGCCAGGTCCCATACATTCGGCGCTCGCTGGAAGCTCTGCAGATTCCTATCCTCGAGGTACAGGGATTTGAAGCGGACGACGTCATTGGCACGCTGGCTCGGGAAGCCGCCGAGCTTGGTCACGAGGTGTTCATCGTCTCTGGCGACAAGGACATGATGCAGCTGGTCACGGAGCATGTGAAGGTCCTGAATCCGCAGAAGGACAACCTCGTCCTTGACGCTGCCAAGGTGACGGAGGTCCTGGGGGTTCCGCCCGAGAAGGTTGTCGATGTGATGGCCCTTCGCGGCGATACAGTAGACAACATTCCGGGCGCACCGGGCATCGGTGACAAGGGCAGCGTTGATCTCATTGTTGAATTTGGTACCGTGGAGGCCGTCCTCGATCGTGCCTCCGAGGTTAAACGCAAGAGTTACCGCGAATCGCTGGAGCAGAATCGTGATGCCGTGCTGCTATCGAAGGAATTGGTCACCATTGACTGCCACGTTCCTCTTCCACTCGACCTGAAGGCTATGGAAACGCAGGAACCGGATCTCGAAGCCTGCCGCACCCTCTTCAGCGAACTCGAGTTTACATCGATGCTTCGCGAACTTGCGCCTTCGGCGTCCGCACCGGCGCTCGAACTTATTGATCAGGCCACCGACGAGCAGGCGGCGACATTCTACGCAGATGCTCGCAAGAACGGTTTTGCCTTCGCACTCGCTGCCGCTGAGCCAACGGAACCGGAGCCTGACTCTGACGAACCTGGGGTTCCTCAGACCATGTCGCTGCTGGACATTGTCGAAGAGGCGGAAAGGAAAACAGAGTCGAGCGTTGGCGTCAGTGCCGAAATCGGCAAGGGCCTTTGTCTCCCGCTTGAGCCAGGATTGAGGGAGTTGTTTGAAGATCCAGATGTATCGAAATGCGTCCACGACTTGAAGCTCGCGCTGCATGTTCTCAGCGGACTCGGTATCGACCTGCAAGGCAAAGTTGATGACTCGATGCTGCTCTCGTATGCATTGAATCCGACACATACTACGCAGATCCTCGCTGACGTCGCGGTGCGTCACAACCAGCCGGCGCCACAGTCTCTACCGGCCGCAGCGGTTGTGACACAAGCGCTGGTAACCGATCTCCGCGTCGAGGCAGAACGGAGTGCAGTGACCAGTGTTTACGAGAAGATCGATTTGCCTCTTGCGCCGGTGCTTTATCGCATGGAAAAGAAGGGCGTCCGCATCGACACGGCTGTTCTCGACCGCCTATCAACGCGATTCGGGCAGGAAATGGAACGCGTTGGTGAACGCATTTATTCGCTCGCCGGACGGCGGTTTAACATTAACTCGCCGAAGCAGCTAGGCGAAGTGCTCTTCAAAGACATGGGCCTGCCTGTGCCTGTGAAATATGGCAAGGGAAAAACGATTTCCACCGCGCAGGACGTGCTCGAGGGCCTTGCCGAGTCCAACGAAGTGCCGCGCCTTGTGCTGGAATTTCGCCATCTCTCCAAGCTCAAATCGACCTACGTAGATTCGCTGCCGCTGCTGGCCGACGCCGAATCACGCGTCCACACCACATTTCAGGCTGCGGCCACAACGACCGGCCGTCTTTCGTCCGTCAATCCCAACCTGCAGAACATCCCGATCCGCACCGAGTTAGGCCGCGAGATCAGAGCAGCATTTATCGCTGCTCCTGGCACTCAACTGCTCTCCGCAGACTACTCGCAGATTGAACTGCGGCTGCTCGCACACCTCAGCGGCGACCCGCTTCTTGTTCGCGCTTACCGGAACAACGAAGACATCCACACAATTACGGCGAGCGAGGTTTTCGGTGTCCCCGCTGACACCATGGACAAAGAGACGCGCAACCGTGCCAAAGCTGTGAATTTTGGTATCGTTTACGGCATCTCACCGTTTGGCCTCGCCGCCCAATTGGGTATTCCGCAGGCCGAAGCAAAGGCTTACATCGAACGCTACTTTGCCCGCTATCAGGGCGTGAAAGCCTTCATCGAGAAGACCCTCGAAGAGACACGCCGCGATGGCGCCGTGCGCACGCTCTTCGGCCGCGTCCGGCCTATCCCCGATATTACGAGCCGGAATCCAAACTCTCGCGGATTCGCCGAGCGTACCGCGGTCAACACTCCTCTGCAGGGTACTGCCGCCGATCTGATCAAGCTGGCAATGATCTCGCTCGACCGCAAGCTGGCCGAACGCAGACTGAAGACGCGCATGGTGCTGCAGGTTCACGACGAACTGCTTTTCGAGGTTCCGGCAGGCGAAACGACCGAATTGGAAGAATTGGTGCGAGGCGAAATGGAAGGCGTGATCAAGCTCAACGTACCGCTGGTCGCGGACCTCGGGTTCGGCCCCAACTGGCGCGATCTTTAGGCTCTGACGCGTTCGTGCTTCAGGCCCCCAACTCTGTCCGAATCGCGCTGGCAATTGCGTTGGCGTGGCGGCGCATCGCCTCTTCACTTTCAGCCTCGATCATGACCCGTGCAAGAGGCTCGGTTCCGGAATAGCGGATTACCACGCGGCCCGAGTCTTTTAATTCTTCCTCTGCCGCACGGATCCGCTCTGCCACAGCTCGAATCGTTTCAAGCGGCCTCTTTTCGCGCACCTTCACATTCACGATCACTTGCGGATATACCTTCAGGTCGGAGGTTAGCTCGTCAACGGTTTTACCGGTGCGCGCAATCAGATCCAGAACAACGAGGGCGGTCAGCAGACCATCTCCGGTTGTTGCCAGGTGAGGGAAGAGAATGTGACCGGACTGCTCTCCGCCAAGCGCAGCACCGCGCTGCTGCATCTGCTCGAGTACGTATCGGTCGCCCACCGGTGCGCGCAACATGCGAATGCCGGACCGCCTCAGCGCCGCCTCCAGCCCCATGTTCGACATGGTGGTTGCCACAACGAGATCGCCGGTCAGCATCCCACGCGCCTTCAGATCGCGCGCGGCCATCAGCAGAATGGCATCGCCGTTGATCACGTTGCCATGCGCACCAGCCAGCATACAGCGGTCTGCATCGCCGTCAAATGTCAGCCCAATTGAGGCTCCACGTTTTTGCACTTCCGACGCGACCCACTGGGGATGCAGCGCTCCGCATCCATTGTTGATGTTGCGGCCGTCCGGCGAAATATTGAGCAGCGCGAAATCGTCCGAAGTCCGCGCGCCCAAACGCGCAAACAATTCCGGCGCAACTGCCGCCACGGCGCCGTTGGCGCAATCAGCAACGATACGCAAGCCATCCAGCTTTAATCCCGGCACAGATTCGATGAGGAACTGAATATACTGCTCGGGAAGGGCTGCGTTGTCTTCGACGCGCGCCAGATCTGATACATCCGGCACGGCGGCCTTTTCGGCATAACGCAGGATTTCATCCTCGATTGAAGCTTCAATCGCATCCGGCAATTTGAAGCCATCCGCACCAAAGAGCTTGATCCCGTTATCGCGCCATGGGTTGTGAGAAGCAGAGATCACCACGCCGGCATCGAAGCGCCGATTGCGTGCGAGGAACGCCACCGCGGGAGTGGGAACTACGCCCGCGCTTTCCACGCGCACACCAGTATCGCGCAGTGCTGCAGTGATGGTTGCCGCGATCCATGTGCTCGACTCGCGCGTGTCGCGACCCAAAATCACCTTCGGATCGGCGTCGTGACGGAGCGAGTGGCCCAGCGCGAGTCCGGTTGCATAAATCGTTCTCGCGTCCAGTGGCGGATCGCCAGCAATGCCTCGAATCCCGTCGGTACCAAATAACTTGCGTGCAGTTCCTGTACTCATAGCCTCACTTCTTACGCTTCTTCTTTGCAGAGATTTCGTCGACTGTGCTGCGGAACTCGCCGTCGCTTAGTCGGGTTCGGACTTGATCGCCGGCTGCAACCTGGGCGGTTGACCGAATCACGGTGCCATCTCCGCTCAACACCAGGGCGTAGCCGCGTTCGAGCACGGCGAGGGGCGATAGCGACCGTAACCGCCCATCGAGGCCATCGAGCCGTGCTGCCCACCTGCGCAGGGTCCGCTCCAATGAACGCTCCAGCCTCGTTCCGCTGACGCCGAGCCTTTCCCGCATCCGCGCCAGCATCTGCCTCGGTTCATGATGCAACACATCCGCCGTCAGTTCCGTCACCGTTTGTTGTCGAGCGCGTACCAGCCCGCTGAGGCTTGCTTCCATGCGAAACCCAAGATCGTCCAGCCGTTGGTTGAGCCGGTGCAACATCGCCGTCATGCGTCGCTCCGCGCGATCCAGGGGTACCCTGTCGAATTGTTGCCGCGCCCGCAGAAGTTGGAATCGTGTTGCGCGCTCCAGTCGACTCGCCTGCGTTTCCACCCGTTCCGCGATGCGATGCTGTGCTTCGGTAATCAATTCGGCGGCAGCCGAGGGAGTCGGCGCCCTCAGGTCCGCCACGAAATCCGCTATCGTAAAGTCGGTCTCGTGTCCGACTGCCGAGACCACAGGTAAATCAGATGCAACAATCGCCCGCGCTACCCGCTCGCTATTGAAGGCGCTCAAGTCTTCGAGCGATCCTCCGCCGCGGGCTACGACGATCAGGTCCACTAACCCGCTTGCATTGAGCTGAGCCAGGGCACCTTCTACTTCGCCCGGAGCTTGCTCGCCTTGCACCGCAGCTGAGCATACCAGCACGTTCAACCCCGCATGTCGCCGTCCTACGACGTTGAGGAAATCACGAATCACTGCGCCAGTCAGCGATGTCACGATTCCCACCGAACGAGGAAATGTCGGAAGAGGCCGCTTGCGGGCAGCATCAAATAACCCCTCGGCTTTCAAGCGCTCTTTCAGCTGTTCGAAAGCCAGTTGCAGCGATCCCGCGCCGACCGGCTCAATGATCTCGCCAACCAGTTGCAACTGTCCGCGCTGGGCGTACACGCTCACACGCCCGCGTACGAGCACGTGCAATCCATCTTCGGGCTTGAAGCGCAGCAGAAGCGCCTGTCGACGGAACAGCACCACGGGCAACTGGGCATCTGCATCTTTCAGCGTGAAGTACAAATGCCCCGAAGGCGCGGGGCGGCAATTGGAAATCTCGCCTTCCACCCAGATGTCGCTGAACTCCTGTTCAACCTGTTCGCAGACGTGCTCCACCAACTCGCGCACAGGCCAGATGCGGCGCGTACTTTGCGGTTCCTCAAAACTCAGGTCGAGTTGCCGCATCGATGTGTCCTGTCGAAGCACCTCTACGAGTGTAATTGCTAAGGTGCCATGCAAGGCGTTGGTGAGAATGTCAACTAATTGCGGTTTGCAATCATCGACCGCAGTTGATCTGCAATCGCGCGAAGGCGCGCGGCGGCAACTGGATCACCATCAAGCGAACCGCCGTACAAGCTCTCCGCTTCGCGCGCCAGTTCCGTGCCTTCTTTCAGGCCGAAGGTGCCCAGAACGCCCGCGAGCTTGTGCGCGTCTGCGCCTGCCATTTCCTGCTCATTTGCAGTCAGAGTTCCGTTTGTCAGGCGGTCAGCGGCGTTTTGCAGCGTCCCAACCCGTTCTTCCATCTGCGGCAGGTGTTTCGCCCACAGACGATTTATGGCTTCTGCCAGCGGAGATCCTTGAGCGTCGCCCACGGATATGCCTCAACTCCAGCCCAGGATACCGGCGACCTGCTGTGATAGCGTCAGCGGGTCAAATGGCTTCACCAATACGGCTTTTACGCCCAGGTCGGCGAAGCGCGAGCGGTCAGTTGCCTGAACCTTTGCGGTCAGCAGCATAACCGGAATGTGTGCGGTTGCCGGGTTCTTCTGCAATTCCCGAAACGTCGCCGGACCGTCCATTCCAGGCATCATCACGTCCAGCAGGATTGCATCCGGCTGATAGGTTGCCGCGCGGGCAAGCCCCTGTGCGCCCGAACTGGCCACCATCACTTCCCAGCCCGCCACAGTCTCCAGACTCAATGCGGCTACTTCGCGAATATCGTCTTCGTCATCAATGATAAGAATGCGATGCATGAATTGCTTCTCCGCGACTGGCCTCAGGAACCTTGGCCGGCGGAAACCTCGGGTATGGAATCTTCGACCTCTTGCGAGCTGCGAAGCATTGTCAGCACCAGGGCTTCCAGTTGTTCGGGCTCGACGCTGGCTTTGGCCAGGAAGTGACTCAATCCGAGCACCAGTTGCATGCGCTCGGCCTGCGTCAAACCATGTGCAGAATAGGCCACCAGCGGCGCCCTGTTCAAATCCTCGTGCTGGCGCAGCCAATCCACCACGTTGAATCCATCGCCATTCGGCATGCCGATGTCCAGCACAATCAAGTGCGGCTGGAAGGTCAGGCAGTCATCCATCGCCCCCTGGCGCGTATGAGCCACCCGCACCTCGATCCCTTCGCGCCTGAAGATCTCGGCCACCACCTGGCCCAGATCGAGATCGTCTTCTATTACGAGGATACGCGCCTGCTCGCCCGGAACGCAGAGAACCTTGACCAACTCGCCTAGCAGGGCATCGTCGCTCGGTCGTGGAAACAAACGATCCACCTTCTGGCCAGGCTCTCCCGGCTGCTGCGGATTCGCCACGCCCAACAGCACCACGGGCGTGTGCGCCTCGGGATCTTCGCGGCGTAGCATCGGCAGGATCTCCCAGCTGTTGATGCCGTCAATCGTCGTGTCCAACACAATCGCCGAAACTCCGTCGTGGGCCACGGCCACCGCCTGGTCCACGGTTGTCGCCTCAACGACGCGATATCCGTACCGCGAGAGTTGATCTGCGATCAAGGGTCGCGTTCCGCCACTGGTGTCAGCAACAAGCACCGCGCCATGGGAAGCGGGGCTCGACTCGCCCTCTTCTGCTTTCGCGGCCACCGGCTGATAGGACAGGAAGACCCTGAATGTCGATCCGCGCACGGGATTCCGTTCCGCCCAGATGCGCCCGCTATGCTGCAAGACGATCGCACGGCAAATCGCCAATCCAAGGCCGCTCCCGCCCTTCTGGCGAGAGTCAGAAGCATCCACCTGCTGGAATCGTCCGAAGATCGCTTCCAGCTTGTCTGCGGGAATTCCGCGACCCTGGTCGATAACCGACAGAGTTACGCCGCTGGCGCCGGAGCGCAGCATCACAGAGATTGCCGAATTCGGCGGTGAGAACTTGATTGCATTCGATAGGAGATTCGTTACCACCTGCAGCAGGCGATCCGGGTCCGCCATGATTTCCACCTGCGTCTTGTCGTGGATGAGGAGCACCCCGGCTTCATCTGCCATTGGCTGCACGCCGTCGATCGCTTGGCGCACAATCTCACCCAACTGGATCGGGCGGAACGAAAGAGGCTCGCGACCGCTCTGGGTGCGCTCCAGGTCGAGAATGTCGTTGATCAACCGCACCAGGCGCTCTGAGTTGCTGAGGGCGATGCGCAACAGGTTCGCTGCTTTTTCGTTGATCACGCCCAGCATGCCGGACGAAAGCAGACCGAGTGCTCCGCGAATCGAGGTGAGCGGTGTGCGCAGTTCATGGCTCACCGTCGAAACGAACTCGTCCTTCATGCGGTCAAGCGCATAACGCTGGCTGATGTCTCTAAAGCTCAATACCGATCCTGAGAATCTTCCCTGGTCGAGAATCGGATTGAGGAAGAACTCGGCCGGAAAACCCGTGCCGTTGCTGCGGAAAATGGTGCCCTCGCCCGTAACGGACTTGCGTTGTCCCGAAGCGCGACGCAGCGGACAATCTTCAGCACACTTTTTGTCGGGCGGCGCCGAACCGTGCACGAGTTGGTGAACCGGCTTGCCAATTAGATTTTGGGGCCTCGCTCCGAGCAGTCGTGCCGCCGCGGGATTGGCGAACCGGACCAGGCCGTTGCGATCGACCCCGCAGATGCCATCAGCGACGGAACCCAGCAGAATCTCCTGCTGCCGGCTCAGCTCCTCAGCGCGTTCGCGTTCCCGTGTCCGCGCCAGCATTTGCGCCAATGATCCGGCTACCGTTTCCATCGCTGCGGTGGTCTCGCGATCTTCGCGGATGCGCGCGTGGCAGTAAAACTCCAGCACCGCCAGAACATGATTGCCGACCTGCACCGGCGCAGCCCAGCCTGAGACCATTTTGGTTCGAATGGCAGTCTGTATCCGCGGGCTTGTGGTCAGCGCCGACAAGTCAGATGCCCACACCAGGCGGCCTTCTTTCCACGCGCGCCCGGGCAGGCTGCCTCCGGGAGCCAGCGTGACTCCCATGCTCTCCTGGATCAGTCCCTCGGCATCTTTGCCGGGTACGCCCCAGGCAGTATTGAATTCGAGACGGTTCTCTTCCGTGTTGACGTCCCACTTCACCGCGACGTCCCAGCCCTGCGAGATGCACAGCGCCTCGAGCACACGTTTGGTCGCGATGTCGGCCGAGATATTCTCGCCGACGATCTGGCTCACCACGAGTTGCAGGGCAAGCCGATGCTCGCGCTGCTTCTGCTGCGTGACATCGTGAAGCAGGCATTGCACTGCCAGCGGCTTTCCGGCGCGGCGTCGCTGATGCAGACTCATCTCCAACTCGAGCACGCGGCCGTCCGCGGTCTCAGTGCGCAGCGGAGCACGGTCTACTGTTATGCCGTCGAGCGCTTTCTTCAGCAGTCCTGCAACCTCATCGCGACAAGCCGGGCCGAAGACATCTGCAAACGAATCGCGTTCCAGGGATGCGTTCCTATCCAGCCGGAAGGTCTGTCTCCACGCCGGATTGGCGTACAGGAACTTCCCGACCATGTCGAGGGTCGCGATCATTTCGCTCGAGTTCTCAAACAGATCGCGATACCGGTCGCGTGGGATGCGCAGTCCTTCGCCCGATGTGGAGTTGACTGACTGGTCCAGCGCCACCGCGACCAGCCCGGTCGGTAATCCATCGCGATTGCGCAAGGTTGAGATGTGCAGGCGGACAGGGAAGAGCGACCCGTCTTTGCGCCGCAGATGAGTCTCAAAACTCGGGACCTGGCTGGGCGCGAGGGAAGTCACAACCTCCGCATAGGTCACGAGGCTGCCTTCCTGTCCCCCGTCCACCGGCTTGCTGATGCTGTATTGCCTTCGGACCTCGGAGACCAGCCGATTTTCCTCGCCCGGCGCCAGCAGCTTTTCCGTGCTTTCCTGGTTGACGAGTTCCGCGGCGTGGTAGCCGAGAAGCCGCTCCGCAGTGGGGTTCATGTACGTGAGTTTGCCGTCAAGGCCGATTGAAAGCACCATCGTGCCGGCGGAATCCAGAATGTCCTTGAGAGGATCGCCCGCATAGCGTGCCGCTGCCTCGCGTTCGGCCGTGATGTCGGCCAGCACGCGCATCAGGACCGCAGCCGTCAGACCCATCGCGGTCATCAGCAAGAGCCAGTCAAATTTTGGACCCGCTTCAAGCCGGGCGAGAATGAAACCGGCGGCCATCGCCACCGCAAGCACCGACAACGAGGACCAAAGCGGCGGCGGGGGATTCTCTCCTTCCTGATCCGGCTTTCTGAATTCGCGTGAGTCCATCGGGTTGCCGCGCTCCTGCATCTTTACCCGTGCGGTCGCTTCGCACCTTACTGAAGCCACTCATGCACCGGTGATACTCCGCGCACGAAAGGGTCAGTCGCACGCGCGGTCATCGGGGCTGACCGAACAATTTACAGCCCCCTTTGGTCTCGCACTGTTTATGCGAGAATACATCCCCACTGCCTTGGCCGTCCCAAGGGGGGAGAAACCCTTCCTGAAGAATGCTGTTCAAACACAATTAGCTTTATCTTGCACCCTCCCACAAAATGGGCGGTGTTTCAATCGTATGTTACTGAACCGAAGTACCGTTGTACCCGAAACGCTACGGGCCTGGCTGTCGCTCCGCGGCGTGCTTTTCACCCATCTCCGAAACCGACAATCGCTTCGGGCTCACCGTATACTGATTTCCATGATCCGGACAACTGCTCGTAACCCGCTGACCCTGCCCGTATTCATTGTCCTTGCAAGCTCATTCCTACCTACACCTTTCGCCTATGCGTGGGGTAACGAAGGTCATCGTATTATCAACCGTTTGGCCGCCGCTAACTTGCCGGCCGATGTACCTGCCTTCCTGCGTTCGGATGCGGCAATCAACGAGATTGAATACCTCGGCCCTGAACCGGACCGCTGGCGTTCCCCTGCTGAGCCAGAACTCAATGCGGCACAGGCGCCGGAGCACTTCATTGATCTTGAACCTGCCGATGCCCTTGGCCCCCTGCCTCACCGTCGCCTCGACTTTGAGGCGATGGCATTTGCTGCCGGCCAACGTCCTGAAAAGATCGGCCTTCAACCCTGGGAAGCTACCGAGGTGTGGGAGCGACTTAAGGCGGCGCTTCGTGAGTATCGGCGGCTTACGGTTGAACACCAGGACACGCACGAGGTGGAACAGGCCGCCATCTTCTATGCCGGGTGGCTGGGACACTATGTGGGCGACGCTTCACAGCCGCTTCACACCACGATCCAGTACAACGGCTGGACTGGACCCAATCCCAATGGCTATACGACGGCACACACAATCCACTGGCAGTTTGAAGGTCCATTCGTGGCCGCCAATCTGCACGCGGCAGATATTCAGCCGCGCATGACTCCGGTGCACGCAATCGGAGATGACGTTTTTGCCGACTACATGGCCTACCTCCGGCAGACCTCGAAATACGTCGAAAAGGTCTACCAATTGGAGAAAATTGGTGGCTTTCAGGGGCAGGGAACGCAAGAATCGCGCGATTTCACCGCCGATAGACTCGCCGCGGGCGCCAGCATGCTCCGCGACATGATCTATTCAGCATGGCTCGAGAGCGGTAACCCGGTTCCGGATCCACACGCTTCGGGGAACTGACGGAACCGTTTCGCACGAAGACTCCCCATCGAGTACCCTCTGCGCGGTTGATAGAGAAACCACGGCGCCGGCATCCGTTTGATCGAGCGGACCGGGGCCGTGTCGTCACGTGGTGTGATCCGGATCACTGCGCAAAATACGGACTTAATTTGTCGTATATCTAACGAAGACTCAATTGGTCGGGATTCAGAAGGCGTGCCTGAGAATAAGCTCACACCGCGAGTTGAATTGCTCGATTCAATGGCAGGAACAGCCATGAAATATTTGATCGTTTCCATCATATATCTTTTTTCTTATGCGTCATTTACAACTGCCAGCGCGCAGCCCTATCGCTGCAGTGGAGTGGTGCATGATGCAACCGGCGGCCTGATTCCCGGCGCCCCTGTAGTTCTGCGGCAATCCACGGACGGCCCAAGGTGGTCATCCCAGACGGACGAACAGGGCTCGTTTCAGGTCGCTCTGCCAGATGCAAGAACCTATCAGGTCGAGATCAGGGCAAGCGGTTTTGCACTCTACCAAACGCAGATCGTCCTGACCGCCGGCGCGCCGTCCGCCAGACTCGATATCAGCCTTGCTGTTGAAGGCGTCTCCCAGACAGTGGAAGTGACGGCCAATGCGTTGGCAGCTGAGACAACAAGCACGCAACTTGGCGAGTCGCTGGACAACGGAAAGATCGAGGCCGTGCCGCTGAACGGGCGCAGCTTTACTGACCTGATGGCGGTGCAGCCGGGTATTGTCCCGCAGAACACCGCACAGCCGGGAGCAGTCATCATGACTGGCGTGGCGACAACGCCTCCTTCCGGCGACGCAAATCCCGGCAACCTTTCGATCAGCGGACAACGCGAGTCATCAAATGGATTCCGGGTGAACGGCAGCGACGTAGAAGAGGACGTGAACATGGGCACGTCGATTCTGCCCAATCTCGATTCGATCGACAGCTTCCGTGTGCTCACCTCAAACTTCGACGCGGAGTATGGCAACTCAAGTGGTGGGCAGGTGCTCGTAATTACCAAGGCCGGGACATCGCATCTGCACGGTTCAGCTTTTGAATTCCTGCGCAACACGGCACTCGACGCACGCAACTACTTCTCGCAAGACCGCGCGGCATACAGGCAAAACCAGTTTGGTGGCACACTGGGCGGGGCACCGTTTCACTTGAAAAGTTTGACACTTTTTGGCGACTACCAGGGAACGCGGCTGACAGAAGGCATCGATACCGGGAACGTTGCGGTTCCATCGTTGGCCGAGCGCAGCGGGGACTTCAGCGAGAACCCGTTGACGGGGAGCGTGGATGGCGCCAACTGGGCTGGGCTGTTGAGCGCGCGGTTGGGGCGCACGGTAACGGCGGGCGAACCATACTCCGCGGTTTTTCCCGACGGCAAGATTCCGCAGTCCGCCTGGTCGACTCCAGCGAAGAATCTGCTGGCGTTTGTGCCGGAGCCGAACGTTGGAGCAGCGCTCTTTTCGACTTCAGCAGAAGCCGAAACGCTGACGGACAACAAGGGCGCCTTGCGCGTTGACTGGACGCACGGAAAGGGCACTCTAACGGCATACTACTTTCTTGACGATTACTCGCTCGACAATCCGTATCCGACGGGAACGGGAGGGGCAAGCGTGCCGGGCTTCAACGCCACCTCGAATGGGCGCGCGCAACTAGCGAGCGTCGCCCACATCGTTACGTTCGGCTCGTCGACATTGAATGAGGCTCATTTTAGCTTTATGCGTAACGCCAACGCTGTCGGACAGCCTGCGGGTGGAGTTGGCCCTTCGCTCGCGTCGCAAGGGTTCGCAGACATCATTGCCCTCAAGCCTTCGACCGAAGGCGTCGAGAATATCGCCTTCAACGATTTCACCCTGGGAGTGGATACAACGGCACTGGTGCAGGCGGAGAACATCTACGAGATCAGCGACGCGTTTTCGCGCATCATCGGCAGACATGGCTTGAAGGTCGGTGGCGAGATTCATGCAAACCAGATCAACACGCATCCCGATGTGGTTTTCAACGGCAGCTTCGCCTTCAACGGATCAGAGACCGGCCTGGACTTCGCGGATTTTCTGCTTGGTGTGCCCTCGAGTTATACGCAGGGGCAGGCGCGCGACTTTTACAATCGCAACCTCTACATGGCGGCTTTTGTTCAGGACAGTTGGAAGGCTACGAACCAGCTTACGGTGAACTATGGTGTCCGCTGGGACCGCATCCGCCCCTGGCAGGAGAAGTTCAACCAACTCCAAACGCTGGTAAAGGGCGAGCAGTCGCAGGTTTTTCCGGAGGCGCCGCAGGGCCTGGTTTTCCCGGGCGATCACGGCGTTTCCTGTTCGCTGGCTCCTGCACGAAACAATTTTGCTCCGCGCATTGGCGTGGCGTGGACGCCCTCGTTTGCGGCGCCCTGGCTGCGTCAGATCGCCGGCCCGGTGGGTCAAACCAGTATCCGGGTTGGATATGGTGTCTTCTACACCGCGTATGAAGGGCTTTCTGCCGGCATCATGAGCGCAAATCCGCCCTATGGGTATACGTACACGTCGGCGGCACCGCCCCTATTTGAATCCCCCTTTACGGTCGCCGCGACAGGTTTTGATGCGGGGCAACGGTTCCCACTGCAAAAGGTGGTGTATGGAGCCAGTCGCGCACATCCGAATGCGAGTGTGGACTGGAGCCAGTTTGAGCCGCTCGTGGGAATTCCGGCGGTCGATCCGAATGACGTGACGCCTTACGCCGAACACTGGATGGCGAGCGTCGAACGGCAGTTCGGAACGGGATCGCTGGTCACGATGAGCTACGTCGGCGCCTCGTCGCATCACCTGCTGGTGCTGGAAGAAGCCAATCCTGCAGATCCCGCGTTGTGCCTGAGCCTTGGGTCAGCCTGCGGGCCGTTCAATGAGCAGGCTGCGCGCACTCAGTTCGGTGCGGCGTTTGGAAGCGTCGAATTACAGCGGACGATTGCCAATGCCAGCTACAACGCACTTGAGGCGACGATCAATCATCGCTCGCATGGGTTGGAAATGTTGGCAAGCTACACGTGGTCGAAATCCATCGATCAATCTGCTGGTCTGCCGGAGCCGGTCAATCCCGTGGATCCATCACTCAGCCGAGGGCTCTCGTCTTTCGATATGCGGCACAATTTGGTTGGCAGCTTCCACTACGACCTGCCCGTACTTCATTCCAGGTCGCCGCTCCATGCAATCGCGTCTGGCTGGTCGGTCGCTGGTATCGCGCGCTTCACATCGGGGTTGCCGATAACGTTGCTCAACAACAACGACACGTCGCTACTTGGCACAATTCCCAATGGCATCAACAACAATGGCGTGGATACTCCGGAGTGGAGTGGAAAGCCATTGCGAATAGAGACGAATCCTCGTGACGGAGCCGTCTTCGATGCTTCGCAGTTCACACTTCCCGCACTCGGGACAATGGGGAACGCACGTCGCCGGTTCTTCTCGGGCCCCGGCATGGAGAACTTGGACGCAACGCTGTCGCGCAGCTTCCTGGTGAGAGACGATCGCTCACTCGAGTTTCGCGTCGAAGCGTTCAACCTGCTCAATCACGCCCAGTTTTTCGGCGCTTCTGCAGTGGAGGGCAACATTTCAAGCGGGAGTTTCGGCCAGGCGGTAAGTGCCATGCCTCCGCGCCTGATGCAACTGGCCTTGCGTTATCGGTTTTGATGCAATCAGCTTTTGTTAATCCAGATTCGGAATACACGTAGTCTTTTTGAGCGCATTGAACGGTGGCTTTTCTTGATGAAGAAGCCACCTAGGTGCATGCCTTCGGTCTACACCAATTCCGAATCTACACCAATTCCGAAACTGCTCTAGTCGCCGGCTTCGGCTGAGGCAAGGATCGGGACCCGGCGCAGCAGTGCCGTCAGGACCAGGGTCAGCAAGAGGACCATGGGGACGGCGGTGATGAGCCACGCAGCCAGCGCTTCGCCCGCCAGGTTTCCAGACGCCCACAAGAGCTTCATCGGCGACCCGTGGGTGAGCAAACCGGCGTTCATCCCAGGATGTGCCCCGGAAGAAAACAACCATCCGCCAAGACGCACAAACGGGAAGATGAGCGCGACCTGGAGAGGCATGGCAGCGTAGTTGGCTGCCTGGATCGCCGGCATATTCAGCCGCAGACTCAGGGCAACGACCATGCACACAGCCGTTGGAATGCCAATGACCGGAATGCAGCCGATGGCAAACCCCAGGGCGAGTGTCAGCGCGAGGCGCTGCGGCGAGATTCCCTGCCGCAACCATGTCTCCGCTTTCTGTCGCATCGCTCTAAATGATCTGCTCATGCCATTTCCTACGTTATCGGTACGAAACCTGTTCCCTATTAGATGTTGCGTAAATGTTCGGTGAATGGTGCCAAATCTCGCACCAACTCACATTCTGATACAGCTTCGAGAGGCCCGCAGTGATCTATCTCATCAAGGATAGGCGCGGTTCAGCTGCGCACTCCCCTCCACTTTCGACGCAGTTCCCTGATCCAAAGTGGCACGATCCGGTGAATTTATACGTCTTTGGGAATGTTTTTTGGTGATCTTGGTAACTGGAGAAGCCCGCGTTCGCGCATGGCAGCCAGCATTTGCTCGACTTTCCAGTCCAGCGCTGCGGTTCCGTCGATGACAAGGTCCGCATTGGCCGCGGATGGTCGGACGAAGGCGATGCTGGAAGGCCGCACCGTGGCTTCGTACTGCCGGCGCACCGACTCCGGAGTGCGCCCGCGCTCGATGGTGTCGCGCATCATGCGTCGCTCGAAGCAGACATCATCCGGTGTATCCAGATACACGCGCATTTGGTAAAGCGGGAGTAGTTCTGGGTAATACAGCGCAAACAGTCCTTCAACAAGGACAAATGCGCCCGGGCGCATGGTCTCTGTGCGGTTGGGAAGGCGAATGTAGTGAGAGAAATCGTAAAGCGGCCGTTCGATGTTTTCTCCTCGTGCGAGTGCGGCAACATGTGCAGCCAGCAGAGAACTCTCGATCAAGGCGGGATCGTCGAAGTTTTCTTTCGCGCGTTCGGCCTGAGGCAGGTGCGACAGATCGAAATAGTAGTTGTCGAGAGGGAAGTGAACGCCGTCAAGTTCGCGGGCAAGCTCCGCCGCTAGCGTAGTTTTGCCGGAACCGGAAGCGCCGGCGATACCAATGACCTGTGGTGGAAACGGCAACCGCAGCATCTCTGCTTCGGCTGTATTTAGGTCGTCGCTCACGATTCTGCGTCCACCAGGGCCGCGATCCACATTGCCAGGCGGTCCAACAATTCAGCCAGTTTCCTTTCGACCTGTTTGCCGGTTTCGAAAACCTCGGCATGGCTGAGAGGCGTGGCGCTAAGACCGGCAGCAAGATTTGTGACGACCGAGATGCCGAGCACTTCGATACCCATGTGTCGCGCCACGATTGTCTCCGGCACCGTGGACATGCCCACCAGGGTTGCGCCCATGGTGCGAAAGGCGCGAATTTCCGCCGGCGTTTCGAAGCTGGGCCCGGTGACGGCGAGGTAGATGCCCTCTTCAAGCGCCTGGCCCTCCAGTTCCGAAACCTGGATGGCCACCTGTCGCAGTCGCTTCGAATAGGGCTCGGACATGTCGCAGAAGCGCAGGCCGCTATTGGGGCGATCGAAGGCGAAACGGGGTTCGTTAGGCCCGGCCAGCGGATTCCAGCCCATCATGTTGATGTGATCGGCGATGAGGACAAACTGCCCGATTTTGTATCTCTCGGCGATGCCGCCGGCGGCATTGGTGAGGATGACGGCACGCACGCCCAATGCACCTAAGACACGCATGGGAAAGGTGACGTCTTTGGCCGAGTAACCCTCGTAAAAGTGCACGCGGCCCTGCATGACCACCACCGGCGCGCCGCCGAGTGTGCCTGCTACCAGGCGCCCGGAGTGCCCCTCCACTGTCGACTTCGGGAAGTGGGGAATCGCTTCGTAGGGAACAACGACCGGATCGTGCACTGCGCCGGCAGCCGCGCCCAGACCGGAGCCCAGAACAATTCCCAAAGACGGTCGCAGCCCGCCGAACTTCGCGCGCAGAAACTGCGCGGCCTCTGAAACGTCGTCAAAGTGGCTCATAGCTTGTACGGATAAGTCCGTTCCTGCGATTCTACAACTGCGGTTTATCCCGGACAGCCTGCGCGCGCCGGGCCGAAGCGCGATTCTGAGCTCTCGCCGGAGGCTGCCTCATGTGCCGCAACATCAAAACGCTTTTCAACTTCGATCCTCCCGTCACTCCGGAGGAGGTTCGCGCCGCGTCTCTGCAGTTTGTGCGCAAGATCAGCGGATTTGCGAAGCCTTCCAAAGCCAACGAAGCCGCGTTCCTCGCCGCGGTCGCCGAGGTGTCGGCCGTCTCCTCCCGCTTGCTGGTGTCGCTGGAAACCAATGCGCCGGCACGCACGCGCGAAGAAGAGGCGGCAAAGGCACGCCTTCGCAATGCGCAGAGATTTCCTGAGAAAGTTAAATCATGAAAGAGATTGTCGCCGTTGTTTTTGGATTTGGGCTCTTGTGTAATGCATTGCTCTTTGTGCCGCAGGTTCTTGCCGTGTGGCGCAAGAAGACAGATGAAGGAATCTCGCTTATCACGTTCGGCGGATTCAGCGTGCTGCAAGTAATCGGCGTTGTCCATGGCGCGTATCAGAGGGATCTTTCCCTCATCGTGGGGATGGCGGCGAGCTTTTTGAGTTGCGGATCGGTCACGGCGCTCACTATTTTCTATCGGGTGCGGCGTCTTAGGAGTGCGGCTTGAGGGACGGGTCGCAGCCGGAGACCGCTTCCCGAAGAAAATCTGCATCTAATCTCTTGTTCGATGGTCGCCCGAGCGGAGGACCTCCGTGCTCAGGAGTCGGTTTTTCTGGTTAGCAACTCTTCTAGCTGCAGCTCTTGGCAGCGCCGCGCAAACTCCCCGCGACATCGTCAGGCAAGCTGTGCAGACCGAACTCATAGCGAGTCGCGATGACCACTCCCACTGGCTTTATTTCGAAATTGACCGGCAGCCCAGCAAGACGGTCAAGCAGTGGGTCGCCGAAACCAATTCGGTGAGTGTCGATCGTGTGGTTGAACGCAACGGGCAGACGGTCTCGGATTCGCAACAACGCCGGGAGATGAGCGCATTCATCGGCGACTCTCGCGCGCAAGCCAAACAGCGCAAAAGCGGCCAGCACGATGACGAGCAGGCCGCTGAAATGCTAAAAATTCTGCCCGACGCCTTTCTCTGGACGGCCGCAGGTGAAAAGGGAAGCGACATACTGTTCCATTTCAAACCCGACTCGCAGTTCCGGCCACCGGATCTCGAGGCTCGGGTCTTCGCGGCGATGGAAGGTGACATGGCTATTGATCGCGAGCAGCATCGCATCGTCAGCCTGACGGGGCGGCTCATCCGCGACGTCAAGATCGGGTATGGCTTGCTGGGCGAACTCAAGACCGGTGGGACGTTTGACGTGGAACGGCGAGAACTGTCTCCTCACATTTGGGAGATCACAGAGATGCACGTTCACATCCAGGGCCATGCGTTGATATTCAAAACGATCTCGGAAGAAGAGGACGACGTGAAGACCCACTTTGAACAGATCGCGGGTACCACGTCATTGCAGGAAGCGCAGTCTAAACTGCTTCATCAAAGTCCGGATCCGGCTCGGGATCAGGCACTGCATCGGACACAATAGCATTTGCCCCCCGCGTTGTCGAACAGGACAACTATCGCGAAGCAGACAGCGTTGTTGAAGTTGTTGATGCGACGCCCTTAGTTGGAGTCGATCGCCGGCCGCATGTTGAGGGCACATTTGCCATCTGCTTAAGGAACACATGATTGCCGGGCCAACCAGGCCTTAACGTGGACCAGTAGCTGGATTTTGTCAGAAGCGGTCGTTTCTGAACAACGAGCTGGTTCTCAAGGATGTTGACACCGCAGAGCAGATTGTTCTCCGGCTGCAGTATTGTTTTGTCCGGATCGTGCTCCGGCAGATGCTTGTCTGCTTCCCAATCGAAGGCGCATCCGTAACGCTTCGCGTCCTCGTAGGTCAATTGGAGCAGGCCCTCGCTGCGCACCTTGCGATGACTGACCCCGTCGACAACGGCTACCTGGGCTTCGGTGTGCTGTACGTTTGAGGTCGCTTTCAGTCCCGCTTCGGCACCGGAGAGGGCTTGAAAAAAGTAAGCCCAGAATTGGCGCCGATCCACGTCGTTCATGGAACTGAAGCGGGGACAAAATGGCCTTACGTCGTGCGCCACCTGTGGTGCGAGAAGATCATCAGGTAATTCCTTTTCGATCGTAGCGTCCCACTCCGGACGCCAAGTCTCGTCGTCGCCCAGGTTCGCTTTCTGCTCTGCCATTGGGGTCGAAGGTGCGGGCTTCAGCATCGGAGCAGGTGCGGCAACCGAAGTTGCTGCCGCGGGGTGCGACGCGCCCCGTCCGCTAAGAAGCGCAACCAGGCCGACTGCCAATACGCCGGCGAACAAGCTGATTGCAATTCGCAATGTTGCTGGCATCTGCACTCCGGGGGAAAACCTCCAGCTTAGTGAGATGCGCATTTGAGAATTGGAGCCCGGGCGCAAACCCCGTTGGAGTGCAAGTCCCATGGATTCAGTTTTTCGAGGCGTGGAATTTCTATTTATTGTGGGTGATGTCCTGAGTTACCCGGTAGTGGCCTGGAGTTCCCGTAACTGCAATCGGCACTACGGCGCCCGCGTTCTTCTTCTTGAAGAATGGCGCGAGCGGCTTGAGCAGAAATGACTTGAACCCCGTAGCTGCGTGGGAGATATCGGTATCCATTTTCAGATCGCCAGTCAGGTGCGCGACTTCTCCGCGGAAGCGGAACGTGCCTGCCATGGTGGCTTGCGCACCGGGGACCTTGAAGGTGAAACGTGACGTGGATACGACCCCATTCTCGATCCTCACCCCCCCTTGCAGTGACGACAACGCATCCTTCGTGGCATCGATGGGCTTGTTGTCAGGGTCGACCCCGGTGTTCGGAGTGCGATTTCCCTGGGCGCGATCACTGAATGCCGAGAGATTCTTTTCGGTTTGCGGATCCGAGATTTTTTCCGCGGGCACGTCGAGGCTGCCGGTCATTCGCAGCATCTGCATGAAACCGTCGCCCGGAGGCCCGACATAAACGTTGCTCTTGAGCCATACCGAGCCGGTAATGGGCACCTCATCCTGAACGAAGGGCTGCATGATATCTTCGGCACGGCCGTGTTCCACGCTAATGTCGAATTTCGTCAGTTTGGGTGCGCCTTTAATGCTGCCCGCGGCATGAATAGTCGTTTCCCTGATCTTCACTTCGATCGCGTGAATATCCATGTCGCCATTGGAGCCGTAGAGCGTGCCTTGCATGGTGGCGCTTAAGGGTGTCGGCTTGCCATCGTCTACTGCGAAATTCCTGGTCTCTGCAGTCGTCTCTACATTCATCATTCGCAGATTGCCCTTGAAGCCACCGCGCGCATCGAGGATGCCGCTGATATCGCCGACGTCATGCAGATTCACTTGCGTGAATGCGAAGTTGCCAGTTACCGGCGTCGCCAGGATGTCTTCGCCCACGATTGGTCCCATGGTTCCATGCGCGAGGATACGACCGGTAGGGATGGCGTTCTGCATATCGATGGTGTACGTAAGCGCTTCGCCCTTGTGTAGATTTTGGATCTCCAGTTGCTGGATCGGGAAGGAGAATCGCGTGCCGTCGGTGCGCATGATGTCGAGCAGGCTATTGTGAACCACGAATCGTTCGATGGCGGTCTCGGGCCCCTTGAAGTCCTGGCTGCTGCCGGGCGGAAAATTCTCGTGGTTTTCCTTGCTCCCGATTGCCGGGACCACGATGTGGAGGCCCGTAATATCCACCAACTCCGCGCGCCGGCGCAGCATGATGAGATCGGACCAGGTTCCCTGGACCACCATCGTGTCCACATGTCCCAGGGGCGGAAGATCGGGCGCGGACCTACGCCGCATAGTGATGCCGGTAGCGACGAATCCGGGCTTGGGAAAGTAGGTGCGGTGATAACCGGTGAAGGTAACCTGGCTGGCAAGCACATCTTCGAGTAGTGGCGCGATTTTGCGATGACGGTAGGGCCAGTTCGAGCTGATCAATACAACGGCTGTTGCCAGGAGGGCGCCGACCGCGACGATGAACACGTGGACCCAGAGCGGAGCCTCATGCCAGATGCTGCGGGCTTCACGCCCGATTCGGCCCTTGCGGCCCGGCGGGGTCTGGCGAGGCGCGGGCGGCACTATCGAGGGATGAGCCATTATCTATGCCTTCACAGCAGGGGAGAATCCATGCAATCCGCGTTCGTCCGACGCATCGTCCACTCAGTATGATGTCTAGATTCGTATCTAATTGATGGAATTTCGCCGCAGCATGATTGTTTTCGAGCGACGAACGATCTTAAGCCCGCGACGCCTGCTCTTTGGAATGCAGTTGGCCTGTGGAGCGTTGCCACGGGGTGGAGTCGAGTTTTCAGGGTAATTAGCCCAGGAAGATTCCGGCAATTGACGCCGAGATCAAGTTGGCCATGGTTCCTGCCAGCATTGCGCGGACACCGAGTCGCGCCAGATCATTGCGGCGCTCGGGAACCAGTGCGCCGATGCCGCCGATTTGCATGCCAATCGAACCCAGGTTGGCAAAGCCGCACAGAGCAAAAGTTGCGATGGTGAAGGACCTTGGCATGATCATCGCTTTGTGCGCGCCCAAGGCAATGTAGGCGATCACTTCGTTGAGCGCCATGCGCGTGCCGAGCAGGTTGCCGATCAGGCTGCAATCCTGCGCGGGGACCCCGATGAGCCACGCCACGGGCCAGAAAACGTAGCCGAGGATCTCGCCGAGGCTGCCGGGTACCCAGTGAAATCCAGCATGAATATGCACCCAGCTCAGCAGCATATCGAGGAGAGCCACGAGCGCCAGAAAGCTGATAAGCATGATGGCAACATTCAAAGCGAGCTTGCCGCCATCGATGGTGCCCCGCGCGATCGCGCCAATCAGGTTCTCATCCTTGTGCTGTTCGTCTTTGGGAATGACGACCTTGCCTTCGGTGGCGGGGACCTCTGTCTCTGGAACGAGCATCTTCGCCATCAGGATGGTTCCAGGCGAAGTCATGATGACGGCCGACAACAGATGGCGCGCTTCGATGCCCTGCGAGATGTACATGGCCATGATGCCGCCGGACACGTGCGCCATGCCGCTGGTCATGATGGTCATTAGTTCGCTGCGTGTAGCTTTGGAAAGAAACGGCCGGATCGTCAGGGGGGCTTCGGTCTGTCCCATGAAGATGGATGCCGCCACGTTCATGCTCTCGGCGCCGGAGATGCGCATCGTCTTGAGCATTACCCAGGCGAGCGCGCGAATGATGATCTGCATCAGGCCAATGTGGTAGAGAACGGCAAAGAACGCCGAGATGAAGATAATCGTCGGCAATACCTGGAAGGCGAAGATCGATCCCAGCGAAGTATCGGGCGTGCCCAGCTTGCCGAACAGAACCGATGTTCCTGCGGTTGTGGCGCTCAACATCTTCGTGACGACGCCGCCGGCCCAGAACATCGCCCGCTGGCCGAAGTCGAAGCGCAGCACGAGGAATGCGAATAGGACCTGGAGGCTCAGTCCCCACGCCACCGTGCGCCAGCGGATATGCTTTCTATCCGTCGAGCCAAGCCAAGCCGCCAGCAAGACGGCCAATATCCCCAGCACCCCTGTAAATCGCCCCAAACTGAACGCTCCTCGAACTGCAAGCTTGTCGCCTTTAGCCTTACTTCGAACTAGCGATCGACGCAACCTGAACGACAAAAGCCTCGTTGACGCTATGAGCTAGGGGCTGAGAGCTAACGGCTAAAAGCTGTTTCCCCTACCTTACCGCATCCTTCAGATAAGCCTCGGCATTTTCGCGGGCAAAGATATGGCTTACGAGAGGAACCTGTTCCGGTGGCTTGTCGGAAAACGTGATCGCTCGCTTGATGCGATCAACCGGTTCGGCCAGCATCGTTTCATTTGTGGCATACAGCGTGGCGAAGGGCTGGCCAATTTCCACGCGCGCACCACGGCGAGCGTGAAATTCGATGCCGGCGTGCGGATCGACCGGCTCTCCGGCCTTTTCCCGTCCCGCTCCAAGCCGCTGCACGGCCCAGCCCAGTTCCATGGTGTCCATCGCCGCCACGTAGCCGCTCTTCCAGGCCTTCAGGACCAGCGTCGCGCGCGGCTTGTGCGAGGCCTTCAGGTCGTCAAAGACGGTCAGATCGCCGCCTTGCGCTTTCACCATTTCGAGAAACAGCTTCAGCGCTGTTCCATCTGCGAGTGCTCCGGCAGCGGCCCAGTAGCCCTGCTCGGCCGTTTCCGTTCTGCCGCCCAGGTGGATCATCCAGCCTGCGAGGCGCAACGAAAGTTCACGCAAGTCTGCATTGTCTGCCGCCATCTCTCCGCGGAGCAATTCAACGCACTCCGCAACCTCGATCCAGTTGCCGGCGGTTCGACCCAACGGCTGGCTCATATCGGTCATCAGGGCCACGGTGCGCGTTCCGGCGGCTTCGGCCGTTGCCACCATCAGTGCTGCCAGGAATTCCGCGTCGGCGCGCTTGCGCAGGAATGCGCCCGACCCCGTTTTCACATCCAGCACCAGCGCATTCAAGCCGGCGGCCAGTTTCTTGCTGAGGATCGAAGCACAGATCAAGCCGGGACTTTCCACGGTTCCGGTGCGATCGCGCAGGGCGTAGAGCACGCGATCTGCGGGAACGAGCGTTGGCGTCTGGCTCACGATTGCGGCGCCGCACTGCTGCAGTACCGCTTCGAATTCCGTCAGTGTCAACGCCGAGCGAAATCCCGGAATCGAATCGAGCTTGTCCAGGGTCCCGCCGGTATGGCCCAATGCCCGCCCGCTGATCATGGGCACGGCCACGCCACAGGCCGCGGCAAGAGGAGCTACCAGAAAACTGGTTTTGTCGCCCACGCCGCCGGTCGAATGCTTGTCCACGGCTTGCTTGCCGAGCCGCGACGGATCGAATTTCTCGCCGGAGTCGCGCATGGCCACGGCCAGCGCGCGCGTCTCATCGATGGTGAGTCCGTTGAGCCATGCGGCCATGAGCCACGCCGAAAGCTGTTCGAGGGGAATTGACTCACTGGCCGTGCCCGCCACGATGAACCCGATCTCACGCGCATCGAGTACACCGCCGTCGCGCTTCTTCCGAATCAGATCGATCATGTGCAGCGGAGCAACAGCTTTTTCAGACATACAGATTTTTATTCCCTATTCTCTGTTCCCCGTTTTTTCAGTTTCATGTCGAAGCCGAGAGGCAGAATCTGTTCGAAAGACATCATTCTCGTTCCATCCGCTGCGGGGAAAACCACTGGCGCATCGTGTTCTGCAAACTCGGCCAGCATCTGGCGGCACGCTCCGCAGGGCGGACTGGCGGCGTCGTTCAGATTGGCTACGGCTACCGCTTCGATGCGAATGCCGGGGCCGAACTCGCTTACCGCCCGCACCAGAGCCGCGCGCTCCGCACAGATGGTCAACCCGTAGCTTACGTTTTCCACGTTGGTGCCAGTTACGACCGTTCCGTTCGTCAGGCGCAGCGCCGCACCCACTTTGAATTCCGAGTAGGGCGAATAGGAGTTTTCCGCTGCCTTTTTCGCCTCCTCCAGGAGATTGTCGAGCGCCGCCTGCGCTAAGCTCGTCATCATCAATGCAGTCCTCATTCGAATACCGAGTGAATCTTGAGGCTAATGCATGACCGTTCCCCATGTACATTGCCAACCTGGCGAGAAGGCTTTCTCATTCCGCTTTTGTGCTTGGAGCCTTGCGGCCGTCGCAACAGGCTGTTTGACTCAATCCGCCGTGATGCCGATTTGGGCGCAGACTCGCACCGTGCCGCCTGCGGCCGCGCCGCAATCCGCTGCCGTGCAGCCGGTCGATGCCCGGTCCGCCGCACTGGCACGGACGCCCGCCTTCGATGTCGCTTCCATCCACCCCAACAATTCCGACCACACGGGTCGCTCTCATATCTATTCCTACGCGAACCAGGGACATTTCGTCGTCGAAAACGCCACGCCCATGCAACTGCTGCAATATGCCTACAATTTGCCCAGCTCACGCATCCTCGGCGTCCCGGGCTGGGCCACATCAACGAGGTGCGACATCGAAGCCAAGTCCGATCCTGCGCTTGCCGAAAAGCTGGGCCTTCTTCCATATCCCGATGCCAAGGATCAACTTTTGAAGATGGTTCAATTGTTTCTCGCAGACCGATTCCATCTCACCGCACATATCGAGTCGCGGGAACTTCCGGTTTACGAACTGGTCGCTGCCAAAGACGGGGTGAAGTTCTCGCCGGTCAAGGACGGACCCAAAAACATCGTTGATTCCAATTCCCGCGGAGGCAACGTGTCGATGACCATTACGCGCAGTTCTCATGCTATGAACGACCTTGCCGACATGCTCTATCGCTACACCGGTCGTGTTGTTCTCGATAAGACGGGACTGACCGGCGTCTACACCATCAGCCTCACCTTCACCCCGGACGATTCCCGATCTGCGCTTCCAAACCCCGAGACAACCTCCGCGGTCGACGCCGGCCCCTCCGTTTTCACCGCGTTGAAGGAGCAGCTCGGCCTTGAACTCAAATCCAGCAAAGGCCCCGTCGATGTCCTGGTCGTAGATCATATGGATCCACCCACGGAAAACTGACGCGCTCCGTTTCCCCTCTCAAGTCTCAGGCTGCGAGTCCGATAAACCTCTTGTGTGCCTTGCACCGGACCTCCAACCGGGGTGACAGGAAGAATCCGTGATGGATGAATTGACACGTGAGTTTCTAATCGAGAGCCAGGAAGGGCTCGACCGGATGGAGCGCTGCCTCACCGATCTCGAGAAGCGCCCGGGAGATGCCGAACTCATCGCGGAGATCTTTCGCTCAGTCCACACCATCAAGGGCACCACCGGATTCCTTGGCTACAAACGTCTTGAAAAGCTCGCGCACTCCGGGGAAAACCTGCTCGGCATGCTTCGTGATGGCAAACTCTCAGCCACAGCTCCCGTCGTCACCGCACTTCTGCAACTGCTCGATGCGCTTCGTTTCATTCTCCGAGCCATCGAGGCCGATGAAACGGAAGGCGCTGGAAACGATGTCGAGCTGATCCAGCGGCTCGTGGAGCTTCAATCCGCCCCGGCTGCAACTGCCGTTGCCATTTCCACCACAGCACGTCGTTCGCGCACGAAGGCCACGCGCGCTGCTTCTGTGCGCCCGCCCGTTTCGCGCGACGACGGCAGGACGACGAAATTCGCTGCGCCGAAGATCGTCGAAGCTTCCGCGAAGACGCCCACTCCAATCCCGGAAATGCCCGTAAATCCTCAACCTGCCGTTCCTGTGGTTGAGGAGCGCAACGAATCGAAGCCTTCAGTACCTTCCGCGGTCGCAGCTGCCGAAAGCACGCTGCGTGTGGATGTGACCTTGCTCAATCGAATGATGAACCTTGTAGGCGAACTGGTCCTCACCCGCAACCAAGTTCTGCAGGCCAGCGTCGCAGTGCCCAGCCTCACGCAGCTTTCCCGCCGTCTCGACATGGTAACGGCCGATCTGCGTGAGTCGGTCATGAAGGCGCGCATGCAGCCGGTGTCGAACGTTTTCTCCAAAATGCCGCGCATGGTGCGCGATCTCTCGCAATCGCTCGGTCGCCGCGTGCGCCTCGAAATGGAAGGGCAGGATACGGGCCTCGACAAGAGCCTGCTCGAAGCGATTAAGGACCCGCTGACACACGCCGTCCGCAACGCGCTCGACCATGGCATCGAAGCGCCTGAAGTTCGTGTCGCGGCGGGGAAGGATCCCGAGGGCCTCCTGCGACTTCGTGCTATCCAGGAAGGCAGCCACGTCATCATCGAAGTTTCCGACGACGGTGCCGGCATTCCTGTCGATCGGGTTCGCGCAAAGGCAATTGAGCGCGGTCTCATTACTGCTGAACGCGCCGCACAGCAATCCGAACGCGAACTCCTGCAGCTCGTCTTTCTGCCCGGTTTCTCCACCGCCTCCGTCGTTACCAACGTCAGCGGCCGAGGTGTGGGCATGGATGTGGTCAGGACCAATGTCGAAAAGATCGGCGGCAAGGTCGAACTCGACTCGCATCCCGGGAGAGGCACAACCCTGCGCCTGCGCATTCCGCTCACCCTCGCCATTATTCCCGCGCTCATTGTGCGCAGCGTGGGACAAAGCTTTGCTCTTCCCCAGGCAGCACTCTCGGAACTTGTTCATCTGTCTCGAGAGAAGGCCGCATCTGCGATTGAGTGGATCGAAGAAACACCCCTTTACCGCTTACGCGGAAGTTTGCTTCCCCTGGTCTTTCTCGATCGTCTCTTGATTCCCCGTCCGGTGCACGAACGTAGCAACTCGACCGAAAGCTTCATCGCTGTGCTCGAGGCCGATGGCCGGCGCTTCGGACTGGTTGTGGAGGGACTCGCCGATCCTGAAGAGATCGTTGTGAAGGCGCTTAATGCGGCTCTCAAAGGCATCGGCCTGTACTCCGGCGCCACGGTGCTTGGCAGCGGCAATCTGGCGCTCATCCTTGACCCCACCGCCATCGCCCTTCGTGCCGGGATCGCGCTGGAGGAAGTGGACTCCGCCCAAGCCGCCGATGCTTCGGCCGCGCCGACAGAAGCCGCAACCGACTATCTGCTGGTAGACATCGCCGGTCGGCGCGCTGCCGCGTCTCTCGATGACGTACTCCGCATCGAACAGCTTCCCATTGCGCGGATTGAGTACATGGGCGCGCGCCCGGTTCTCAACTTCGAAGGGCAGATTCTTCCCGTTGAGGACTCAGCCGGTTTGCTGGCGACGGCAGAGGCCGACACCGCAGCCCAGATCGTGGTTGTGGTCTGTCGCGACGTTGACCGCCAAGTGGGCTTCGTGGTTTCGCATGTTCTGGATGTGGCCGCCGGCGCCGACCTCTTCGAAGCAGGCAGCCGCCGCCGGGCCACCGGCGTCACCCTGCTCAGAGAGCGCGTCACCGGGCTGGTCGACCTATCCGCAGTTCGTCCGCTGCCGGTTTCTGCCATCGATGCACACTCCAGCCAGCTTGCCGAGGTATTTTCATGAGCACACCTGCGAAATCAACGCATCGCCGCAAGGCGTCCGCCATCGCACCCATTGAAATGTGTTCTGTGCGCGTGGGCGACATGCTGTTTGGATTGCCGATCAGCCACATTCTCGAAATCGTCGGCTCCGCCCGTCCGCAGGTAGTGCCACTGGCCCCAGGATTTGTCGGAGGCCTGGTTCACTATCGTGGCGACGTCCTGACCACCATCAGCCTTCGCCACCTTCTTGGCTTGTCGGCCCTGGATCATTCTCAACCCATCCTCGTCTTCGAAAGTCCCGGTGGGTGTTTCGGCGTACTCGTGGATTCCGTTGGCGAAGTGCTGATGGTTGTGCCGGAAGATTACGAGCCGAATCCCTCTACCCTCGGTGAGTGCAGAAAAGGACTCTTCACCGGCGCCTACAAGTTGAAAGAGAAGCTGCTGGTGATCCTCGATCCCACCCATCTTGATCCCTTGCACCTGGCTTCTGCACAGGCAGCGTGACATGACATGGAGAAAACTGATGCGCGCCCTCATCGTTGACGACTCCCGATTTGTGCGGGGCTTTCTTCGTGGCCTCCTCGAAGAGAAGGGGATTGCATGCGTAGAAGCCGGCGACGGCCAGGCCGGCCTGGCAAAGCTCAAGTCGGGCGGAAGCTTTGACCTCGCCCTCATCGACTGGAATATGCCCGTCATGAATGGTTTTGAGATGCTGACCGCTCTGCGTACGGAGGGATTCAGCGATCTCAAGGTCATGATGGTTACTACAGAGGCTGAGAGTGACTCCATCACTCGAGCCCTTGACTCCGGCGCCGACGAATACCTAATGAAGCCCTTCGATGAAGAAGCCCTCACAGAAAAGCTCAGCATGCTGGGACTGGCGGAGGATTGACCAATGGCGCACGGCCGCCGCACCCGCATTCTCATCGTCGACGATTCCGCTGTGATCCGCAGCCTGCTGCGCGCCGTGCTCAGTGCTGATCCCGCGCTGGAAGTCGCGGGTACTGCGGCAGATGGCGTCACCGCTCTCCTGGCCGTCGAATCCATTCATCCGGACCTTGTGCTGCTTGACGTCGAAATGCCGAACATGGACGGCCTTGCGACTCTTCGCGCGCTGCGTTCCCGTTCTTACCGGATGCCCGTGATCATGGTGAGCGCAGTTACGCAACGCGGCGCTCGCGTCACGATTGAGGCGCTCGCCAGCGGAGCGTCGGACTACGTAACCAAACCGACCAACCAGTCAGATCGTGAAACTGCGATCCGAGTGCTGGCGCAGGATCTGCTCCCCGCGATTCAGGCCCTCACTGTTTCTGCGGTTGCGCAATCGTCGCGTCCGCCAAGCGGCGTAGACCCACCGCAGACATTCAAGCTCTCTTCGGCGCCACCGGCGGTAGTTGTCGTGGGCGTTTCGACCGGCGGTCCGTCTGCGCTGGATGTGCTTCTCTCGGCGATTCCGCAGGGTTTTCCGCTACCCATTCTTGTCGTGCAGCATATGCCCGAGTTGTTTACAGGGCCACTTGCCGAGCGTCTGAGCCAGCGATGCAGCGTGCGTGTACGGGAAGCAACGGAATGCGCACCTATCATCTCCGGTGTGATTTACCTGGCTCGAGGAAACTGGCACATGGAGGTTCTTCCTGCGACGCGCGGCGGATCGCCGCCAGCGCTTCATCTGCACCAGGGCCCGTTGGAAAACCACTGCCGGCCGGCCGTCGATGTCCTATTTCGCTCTGCGGCCGCAGTCTTTGGTCCCGCCACACTGGCTGTCGTGCTCACAGGCATGGGCTCGGACGGTCTGGCCGGCTGTCGCATCATTCGAGCACAGGGTGGCACAGTTCTTGCGCAGGATCAACCGACGAGCGCAGTCTGGGGCATGCCGGGTTCGGTGATCCAGGCCGGTCTGGCACAACGCGTTCTGTCACTGCCTGCTATCGCACCTGAGATTCTTCGCCTCGCAGGACGAGGTACTGGGGGAGTTCGAGAATTTCGCGAATCGGCGGTTCAACGATGAGCGCCCCAGCGGGTCCCGACCTCACCTACCTTCGGGAGGTTGTCTTTCAGCATTCACAAAACGTGTTGGAGTCCTCGCACGATCATCTCTTCCAATCGCGCCTCGTCGGCCTTCTTCACCGTCACGGCATGTCGCGCCTCGACGAACTGGTACGACTTCTACGGCTCGCGAGGAGCCCGGAACTGGAGCGCGCCGTTGCCGAGGCCATGACCATCAATGAGACCAGCTTCTTCCGCGATAGCCGGTCTTTTGATTTGCTAAGGACCGAAGTGATCCCAAAGCTCGTCGATGCCCGTCGCGCAAGCCGAAGGTTGCGCTTGTGGAGCGCCGCCAGCTCTACGGGGCAGGAGGCATACTCGCTCGCCATCCTTTTCCGGGAACACTTTCCACAGTTGTCCAGCTGGAATCTTCGCATCGAGGGAACCGACATTTGCGCTGAAGTTGTGCAGCGCGCACGCCAGGGACGGTATCACCGCATCGAAATGAATCGCGGACTCCCCGCCCGCGTGCTCGTTCGCTATTTCGATCGTGTCGGCGAAGACTGGATCGTCAAGCCTGAGATCGCTGAGCCGTGCAATTTCCGACAAGCCAATCTGTGCGCGGCCCTGCCATTCCAGGAGCGCTTTGACGTTATTCTTCTTCGCAACATCATGCTCTATCTTTCGCTGGAGACGCGTCGTAACCTGCTGGCAGCAATGCATCGGCTGATTACCCCGGATGGTTACCTCTTCCTCGGGTCTGCCGAGCAGCCACCAGACCGATCGCTTTGGACGGCGGTTCTCTCCGGCGGAACGTGCCACTATCGACCACGGTAGCTCGGTCTACCTGAAGGCAACCTGAAAATGTCCTTACAATCCCTGCGTCACGCGGTGAATCACGATCAGCCCGGCGATGCAGCACGTCAGCAGAAAGGAAGACGCTACGAATGCTGCTCGCAGCGGGCTTCCGGGATAAAACCTGCGGTGGCTTCGAAGGGTGACAACGATGTCTCTCCCCAACAGGGCAGGCTGCCAACCGGCCAGGCCCCTTCGAATCTCCAGCACCATTGCCACTTCAAACAAGCAGCAGCAGGCAGCACTCACCAGGCTCCCCCCGGCAAAAACTTGGGTTAAAAGCGAAAACGACACAGCAACCTCGCAGCAATTCGCCGTATGGTCCAACAATCAGGTTCAACGGTCAGGATGATACTTAATTATCCAGCGGACCTCGCTCCGTCTACACCCAAAAACTGCCGTTTAGTGCCCAAAGTAATGCTTCGCTAATCCCACAAAAGTGGGATATTGGAGAGTAAGATTGTCGTGTGTACGGTGCTGCGGGCACCGACGGGAAATTAAGACTCAAAGACGGGTCGATATTTTACTTTTCGAGCTAATGCCAATGTGTCGGAGGGCTGCATGAATTCCACAACTTCCCACTCCGAAGGATTCTCCGCGGCAGAACGCCGCCGGGCTGAACGGCGGAGTTCGCCCTCGCTTGCCGCATATCACTGGAAAGGCTCGACGCTGCGTCAAAACATCGTCCGTGATATCAGCGCAACGGGTGCATTCCTTGTTACGCAGGAACGCTGGGAGCCGGGAGAAATCATTGCGATCTCCCTGCAACGCAGTGGACCGCTTGCCAGAGAGAACAGCTTCTCAGTTCATGCGAAGGCGGTTCGCTGGGACGACCATGGCGTAGCATTCTCGTTCGTCCTGCCCCCGGGTGCCGATCTGCGGCTCTGGCAAAGCCCCCTGAAAAGTGCGGCAGAGCAGAATGAACCCGAAGACATCCTGCGTGAGTTCCGAGTCTCCCAAGCGATCTCTTTTCTTTCCCGTATAGCCCCTGCAACCAGTCAATCGGTCAGTAGGTTGCTGCATGAAGAGCTGAGCAACTATCGCCTTGAAAATGCGGTGGAAATCGCACTGAATGCAGAAAAGATGCTGGGCAAGTCGGTACAAGTCGACCACCTGCAGGCGCTGCCCCATGTCGTTATGAGGATTGTTGAGGGGGGCTCCTGGTCCTCCGACGATAAGTGGATGCTTCAATTCTGGGCGGGCCTTCTGGCAGCTTCCTGCACCACTACCGGCGGCGATGAATCCAGCCTCGCTTTTGTCGACTTGCTCTGCCAGTTCAAAGCCCTTCATCTCCGCATTCTTTCCGCGGCGTGTACCAAGGCTACCAAGCTCGTCACCGGTCCCGGCGCAATGTCGTCGCGCCCGCTGAACTGGAAGGCGGCGGATCTGATGAAGTTCTCTGGTTCGCACGATCTGATCAAGCTGGATCGCGAACTGAACTACATGGCTGAGGTCGGAGTGATTGCACAGCGGGAGAAATCGGCATTCTTCCAGCAAATGACCGACACCACGGTAGCCCCTACCGGTCTAGGACTGGAACTTTACGCGCGGTGTAACGGCCACCGCGGCGCGACGCAGGGCTTCTACGGGGTCCCGGTGACACTTTCCGGCGCCCTTGCTCTCGAACAGTAAAAGCCGCCCATCCTGATTGCAATCCTGATCAGGATGGGTGCATACCGCCTGCCACGCCGCCAAGCGAGGCATGCATTTCCTTCCTGTCTCCAATTCTCTCGAAATGCTTCCTATCCACCGGTGATGGGAGACACAAATAGCCTGCCCGCATCCGCCATAGAATCCGTTGCATAAGGGTTAAAGCGCTTAGGCCGTTCAGCTTTGGGGTCCGTAGCAGGGCTGCGCGCTGCCTTCCCTGAGGGGCGTTTGACCGGGGAGGGTTCTGTTGGGTTCACCTAGAAGTTGGTTTCGTCTTCCTTTCGTCTATTTTCCACGCGCGGAGCGACGCGAATCGCCCGCGCTCACCGCTTTCTATTGGGACGGCCCCACCCCCCGCCAGAGCCACGTTGCCAACATCAGTTGCAGCGGCGCCTACCTTCTTACCAACGAGAGCTGGAAGACCGGCGAGATCCTCTCTTTGTCTTTGCAGCGATCCGGCGTACTTGAGATCGCGAACCAGCGCCATTTCACCGTGCAGGCGAAGGCCATTCGCCGCGATTGTAAAGGTGTCGGCGTCAAATTTCTAATGCCGCGCGGTGCAGACCTGCGCCTCTGGCGAAGTGCCATCAAAGCCGAGGTGCCACAGACCGAACCCGAAGACGTCGTTCGCGAATTCCGCCTCGCGGCGGCTATTGGGTTTATTCAGCGCATCTCACCCGCTGCGACCGATAAAGTCAACCTGCTGATGCGCCGTGGGCTAAGCAACTTTCGCCTGGAAAGCGCGATTGAAATTGCTCTGCACGCAGACGAACTGCTCGCGCTTGAAGGTGATGTTGAACGGTTGCAGGTCGATCCCGCGATCGTTTTGCGCATCCTTGAGGATGGCTCCTGGGCTGAAACCGACTGGATGCAGCACTATTGGGCCGGCATTCTGGCTACCTCCTGTGCGGCTGCTGAGACTACCCAGGCGCAGATGAAGCTTCTCTCCCTGCTCAGCCAAATGACCACCATTCAGGCCCGCATTTTTGCCGGCTCCTGCCAGCTTGCAGGCAAGTCGGTCGACCGGAACAGTTGCGTGTCGGTTCATCCGCTCACTTGCTCTGCAGCGAAACTCGTTCAGATTGCCGACACCCATGATCGCGTTCACATTGAACGCGATATTCAGCACCTTGTCGAACTCGGCCTTATCGAGAAAAGCATGAAATGGAAGTTCTTCTCGCTTCTTGACCAGGCCGTGATCACCCCAACGGCAATTTCTCTCGAACTCTACGCTCGCTGCCACGGGTATCGCAGGGCAGTGGGAGAGTTCTTCGCCGAAGGTGTCGCCACGCACGCGATAGCCGGCGACTGAGTTCGGAAACCGACGGAAATCGGGGCGATTTGCAAAGTCTCTGTCCAGAGCCCGATGGTGCCGTGTGTGTAACTGCTGCCTAAGTAATTACCTCCCCATTACGAACCGGTAATTGCGGGAGTACGATGCACTCAGGGACAATCCAAGAATGGGTCGAACTCGCGGGCCAGAGCCCCGCCAGCTCGATCTCGCTGCAGAAGCCGCTAGGAATTCAGGAGGGCAGCATGAGGTCTCTGAAGAGCTGGTTCGAAAAGACGTTCCCGCCGGAAGAGCCTCAGCAGCAACGCGCTGAGCGGCGTTCGGTGCCCGGCCTCGAAGCCATTCATTGGACCGGATCCTCCCCGGGTCTTGACATCGTGAGAAACATTTCCGCGACGGGTATGTACCTCGTAACCCGCGAACGCTGGCCGCAGGGTGAGGTTAATCCCATTCGCCTTGTTTATCCCGAACTGAACGATGATAGCCCGGATCGCCAGGTAACCCTCGAGACCAAGGCGGTGCGCTGGGGCGAAGACGGCATGGGTCTCACCTTCGTTCTTCCCGACAGCATGGATCTGTGGCTTTGGAAGACCGACGGCCTCATCGAGCCCCCAGACATCCTCAGCGAGTTTCGTCTGGCGCGCGCACTCGCGTTCCTCCGCCGCATTTGTCCCTCGGCTACACAGGAACTCAAGCTTCTGTTTCGCGAAGGACTGAGCAATCTGCGTATCGCCAGCGCCACCTCTATCGCGCACCGCGCCGAGGCCATGCTTGCCGCGGAAAGAGATTTCGATCGTCTGCGTGCTCCGCAAAACGTGGTCATGCGCGTAATTAAAGAAGGTTCGTGGGCTGAAGACAGCACCACGCAGAAGCTCTGGGCGGGAATTCTCGCCACTGCCTGCACCCAGATGGGGGATGACGAATCCAATCTCCCCTACATTGACTTGCTGGCAGAATTAGCCTCCATCGACGGGCGTCTTTTCACCACGGCTTGCACGAGGTCGCAGAAAATCTTCGCGAGTTATGGCGCGGTTTCAGCCGAACCGTTCATCTGCTCTGCGCCGGAGTTGATGCAGATCGCAGGAGCTCACGATCTGATGAAGATCGATCGCAATATCTTTCAGCTCGCCAACCTGGGTCTACTCGAGCCGAGGATCAAATCGAAGTATTTCAATTTCGACCAGGAAGCGAATCTTACGCCGACGGCCCTGGGACTTGAATTGTTTGCCCGCTGCCAGGGGCACCGTGGTGCACCGCACGACTACTATGCCGCACACCCGGAAGGCGAATCCCCCTCAAAAGGGGAGTCAGCTCCGCAAACCTGAGTCCTGCATTAAAGCTGCGACCCTCGCGTGCAGTGCCTCTGTGATTGCTCCTTCGTTTTCCAGCGGGCCGAAGCGCACCGGCTCTCCCACGCGGACTTCGATCTTCCCGGAGCGGAACCATCCGTGGCCCTTTGCCTTCAACTCGCCTAATCCCAGAATGGCCACCGGAAGCACGGGCGCGTGGGCCTGTTTCGCCAGCAGGCCGATTCCCGGCCTGAATGGCGCGAGCTGACCGGCGGACGATCGCGTGCCTTCGGGGAATACGAGCACGTTATACCCGCGGTCCATGGCCTCGCCAGCATGCGCAAAGCTCCGCTGGAAATCCCTTCGGCGCGGCAGCGGGAAGACGTTGTACAGGGTAATCAGCAGCCAATAGGCAACAGGCCCAAACAGCATGAAACGCCCCGTGTCAGGATTGCGGAAGTGCCGGAAGTCCTGCAGCATTTCGCCCAGCATGGCCGCTGTGGTCCGGCGCCGGATGCGCCCGGGCAGCGCGTACTCCACCAGCGCGCCGTCGTACGCTGTCACGTGATTGCAGATGATCAGCATCGGCTCAGTGGTTCGCAGTTCGTACGGCGCAGACACACGTGGGTTTCCCAGCAACCGGACCAGCGGCTGCGCAATCAGCTCAAGGAATGCGGCGCGCACCCACTGCACGGGCTTCGACCAAGGCCACCGGGGATAGAGAGATTCCGTCTTTTCGAAATTCGCCCCACGAAACTGCGGCCCATCTGCGGATCGAGCGGCAGTGCGCCCTTCATCCAGCTGGCTTGCAGCCACCGGGCCTCCCTCAGGAGAGCCGGGCAGGGAACTGTTACGGTTGAGAGACTCAGGCCCGATCACCTCCTTCGGCGAACCCTGAACTTCGAAAGCAGAACTGCGAATAGCTTCGACGAGTCGCCTCAAATCTCCCAGCGTCTTGGCATCATCCACCGAGCCTTCCTCTGGAGCATCCGCCAATCTCCCTTCCAGCAAAGCTGCGAGCTGTACTCGGCCAAGGCTGTCGAGATGAAAGTCCTCGCTGAGGCGCAAATCATCATCGCCCACCGGCTGCTCGCCGGCAATCTCCGCCACCAATCCATACAGCCAATCCTTGCCAGGCACGCCAGCGCCGTTTGCGGGAGCCGCCACAGCATCACTCGATTGTCCAACGGCCCACTCCGCCACCGCCTTCCGCCGTACCTTGCCGGTCGATGTTCTGGGCAGATCGGGCTCCGGCCATACCATCCAGCGACGCACGCGCTGGAACTCCGCGAGACGCACATTCGCCCGGTCAACCGCTTCCGCTGTCTGCTTGTCGCTGCCACGCACCGCAAGAACTGCGCAAGGTTCCGGCCCGGTTGCCGTATCAACGGCCACGACAGCACTCGCCGCGATTTCGGGCTGTTCTTCGAGTGCGGCTTCCAGGTCTTCAGGATGCACGTTGACTCCGGCGGCGGTAACGATTATCTCGCTCTTGCGGCCCATAAAACGCAACTCTCCGGTTGCCTGTTTCGCGGCCAGGTCGCCTGTTGCCAGCCACTCGTCTTTGCGATGCCTCAGCTCTCCACCGCTCCACGTTGCGGTCGAAATCATCGGACCCCTCACCATCACTTCGCCATCCCGACTGATCTTCACTTCCCGTCCCGGAAGTGGCTTACCGATTGTGCCGCTCGCCACGTGAAACGGATGATTCAGCGTGATCAGGGCCGTTGTTTCCGTCATGCCATAACCCTGCACCACGACGAATCCAAGCGCATTCCAAAACTGCTCCAGCGGACCGGCGAGCGCGCCGCCACCCGAAATCAACGCCCAGAACTTGAAGCCCAAAGTGTGATGTACGTCGCGGAAGACCCACCAACGCATCCATGCCTTCATGCCTTTTGACGCCGCAACGCGCTTCGCCAGCCCCGGCACGGTGCGCTCAAGATGCGTCATCAGCAGAGCCATCACACGGGGCACTGCGGCCAGCACTGAAATTCGTTCCCGCTTGATCGTATCCACCAGACGCGGAGCCACGAGGCGCGTTTCAAAGTGCACCTCCGCAGCAAAGATCGGCGGAATCCAGAGGCCCATCGTTTGCCCGAATACGTGACTCAACGGCAGAGTGTGCAAAATACGCAGAGGGTGAACGTACCTCTCGTAGCGCAAATATTTCTGCGCACCGTCCTCAATCGGCCCTATGCTGGCCAGCACGTTGCCGTGGGTGTGCACAATGCCTTTCGGATCGCCCGTTGTCCCCGACGTAAACAAGATTTGCAATGGAGTCTCAAGGGAAAGACCCGTTATCGCTACCGCTTCACGAGTCGGCAATGAAGAGTTCCACTCCTCAAATGCCAACACCGGGACATTGGACGAGATGGGCAGTTGATCCGCCAAGGTGCCTATACCCTGTTCCCGATTCCCTTTTGCCTTTAGTTTGCGCATTAAACCGGCATCGCCTACCGCCAGTTTCGGCCTTACATCTGCCGCAACCCGCGCCGCAAACTCCCAGCTCCCGAATTCGTCCAGTGGGACCGCCATCACCCCGCGCAGCATGCATCCGTAAAACGCCGTCACCCACTCCGCGCCATTCTCGCCCCATAGCAAGACTCGGTCGCCCACGCCGATGCCGCGATCCTCGAGCAGCGCCGCAAAGCGACCAGCCATACGCGCCAGTTCGCCATAGGTGGTGACCTGCCGGCGTACACCCTTGTAGCGCACGATCGCAATCTCCCGCTCGTGCTTTCTTAGGTCGTCCAGCAGCGTTGCCAGATGCGCGCGCACGTAACTTACTCCTGAATCGAATCCTAGCAGCGCCACGCGTCATCGCGTTCATCGCTGTGGTACTTGATCGACTGCCTCAACGCTTCAGGTCGACCACCAATCTCCCGACGTGGCAAACTGAAATCATGACTGCGACGACGCTGCCAGTGCCCGCGCATCCATCGTGATTATTGGATCCCGATGGAAGACCTCGATGAATTCAACCGGCGCGTGGTCGACCCCATTGAAGTCCTGCGGGAAATTTCGGGCGGCCACATAGAGGAGTCAGGATGAACTATCCCTGGATTGCTATTCCCGTGAGTTCCATCCCCCGAGCTGTCAACCCGCTTTTCCAGCACCTGCTTGACACCTACGTGAGCGAATCCAACAAGGTCGCTTCCGTTTGGAAGCAGTTCACCGATACCGATCTCGGATACAAACCTCACAGCCGATCCAGCAGTGTCGGGGAGATCCTCCTTCACCAGCTCCTCTCCGAGCGTCGGTTCTTCGGAGAATTCCTCGGCACCCCTGAACCCGCTCCAAACCAGGTACTGCCCGCTGCACTCACCATCGACAGCGCCACCAACCGTTTTGTCGAATTGGTCTGCGGCCGCCTCGATTTCATTGCCCGCCAGCCAGAAGTCTGGTGGCTTGAAACCGTACCTTTCTTCGATGTCCAGCGGCAGCACATCTGGATCTTCTGGCGTCGCGTGCTCCACTCTGCCCATCACCGTACCCAGCTCACAGTCTTCCTTCGCATGCTCGATCGTGAGGTTCCTGCGACTTACGGGCCGACCGCCGACGTGAGTTGGACCGGCGCAGACCCTACGAATTCCGTTGGTGCTGCTGGCCGCCGCTGATTGTTGCGAGCTTCGCCTTTTCTTTCCCTTCCTCTCGCGTTATGCTCAAAGAGCAACAGAGAAAAGATGTCCCTTCTTCCGCCCAAGCCGACCCCTGAGATCGATGCTTTTGCATGCTTCCACCCCGTGACGGCGGAGTGGTTCAGGGCTGTCTTCGAGGCACCGACCGCCCCGCAGCGGCTGGGCTGGCCGGTGATTGCCCGCGGCGAAAGCTCCCTCATCCTCGCGCCTACCGGGACAGGAAAGACGCTGACCGCTTTTCTGTGGTGCCTCGATCGCCTGATGCTGCACGATGTGGGCGATGATCGAAAGAAGGGCTGCAAGATCGTCTACGTGTCGCCGCTGAAAGCGCTGGCCATCGACGTCGAGCGCAATCTTAGGTCTCCCCTGGCGGGCATCGCCAACATGGCTCGGCGCAAGGGTGTGCCGTTTCACGATCCGATTATCAGCGTTCGGACTGGCGATACGCCACTGCAGGAGCGTGCCCGTTTCCGCCGCGATCCCGCCGAGATTCTGATCACCACGCCGGAATCGCTCTACCTGCTGCTGACTTCCCAATCCGCCGAGGCCCTGCGCACCGTCGACACCGTCATCATCGACGAGATTCATGCGCTTGTGCCCACCAAGCGAGGCGCACACCTGGCCTTGACGCTCGAGCGGCTTGAATCTCTAACAGGGAGGCGCTTGCAACGAATCGGCCTCTCGGCCACGCAGCGGCCGCTGGAAGAAGTAGCGAGGTTTCTTGGCGGAGTCGAGGTCGTTTCTACGATGCCAATTCTCGCCAAAACCAATACGGAAAAGGCGCAAAGACAAACTTTAAGTTCCGGTACGCAAATCAATGTTTTAAAAGAAATCGAGGATGAGGAGTCTGACACGACAACCAGGGTTAGTAATGTCGAGCCGTTGGCTTCCTTGCAACCTGCCGTTCTTGATCCGATCAATCAGACTGAGTTTGCTTCTGATGACTCTTCTTTGCCGCTGCGCTATCGGCCTGTCACTATCATCAACGCTTCTGCTCCCAAGCAGTTAAAGCTGCGTATTGAAGTTCCGGTTGAGGATATGGCGCGGCTCCAAACCATGGAAGAAATTCCCACCGGGCCTGCCTCGCAGACGCCACGCCGCGTCTCCATCTGGAACGCTATTCATCCGCGGCTGCTTGAGTTGATCCGCGAGCGTAACTCGACCATTCTTTTCGTCAACAGCCGCCAGGTCGCCGAGCGTCTCGCGGGCGCACTCAACGACCTTGCCGGCGAAGCGATCGCTCGAGCCCACCACGGTTCGCTTGCCGCCTATCAGCGCTCGGTAATCGAGGAGCAGTTGAAGGCCGGCCAGATCAAAGCGCTGTGCGCCACTTCGACGCTCGAACTTGGCATCGACATGGGTGCAGTCGATCTCGTCATCCAGATCGAGGCGCCGCCTTCGGTGGCCAGCGGAATGCAGCGTATCGGCCGTGCCGGCCACTCCGTCGACGCTGTCAGTGAGGGAGTCCTGTTTCCGAAATACCGCGCCGACCTGGTCGCCTGCGCTGCTGTGACCCGTGCCATGCACGAGGGACACATCGAGTCGACTCGCTTTCCGCGTAATCCTCTCGATGTTCTGTGCCAGCAAATCGTCGCCATCGTTGCTCACCCCCCGGGCTACAAGCCTCCCACTCGGCCCAAACCGCTCAAGCGCCGAAATGTCGGTTCTCGCGCCTCCCTTAAACTGGGGGCCCCAGGATTGGATTTTCAGACTTGGGAAAGCACGAACCCATCGGATCAGGAGCCGAAGCCCGAGGTCCACGTCGACGCCCTCTACGATCTCGTGCGCCGCGCTGCGCCGTTCGGCGCCCTCACGCGCTCCGCTTTCGATGGCGTTCTCGATCTTCTCAGCGGCCGCTATCCCTCCGATGAGTTCGCCGAATTGCGCCCCCGCCTCACCTGGGATCGCATTCGCAACGTCGTCACAGCGCGCGAAGGGGCAGGCCGCCTCGCCATCCTCAACGCCGGGACCATCCCCGACCGCGGCCTTTATGGCGTTTTTCTCGCACACACCGAAGGCAAGTCCATCCGCGTCGGCGAACTCGACGAGGAAATGGTTTTCGAGTCCCATCCCAATGAGACCTTCATTCTCGGCGCCTCGACGTGGCGTATTGAAGACATCACCCACGATCGGGTTCTTGTAGTTCCCGCTCCTGGCGAACCGGGCAAAATGCCATTCTGGAAAGGCGATGGCCCCGGCCGTCCTTTGGAGTTTGGCCGCCGCATCGGTGCGCTGGTCCGCGAACTGCGGGCCCTCCCCAAGCCTGCCGCACTAACTCGTCTGGTCGCCGAGCACGATCTTGACCCCGCTGCCGCTGAAAACCTTCTGCAATTCCTCGCTGATCAGGAGGCTGCTACCGGCCAGGTTCCCGATGACCGGACGATTGTGATTGAACGGACCCGCGACGAACTCGGCGACTGGCGCGTGTGTGTGCTGACGCCGTTTGGCAGTCGCATCCATATCCCCTGGGCAATGGCCATCAGCGCCCGCATCCGTGCCGCAGGTGGGCCAGAAGTGGAGACGCTTTGGGGCGACGATGGCTTCGTTCTGCGCTTTCCCGATACCGACGAGCCACCCGACCCCGACTGGATCCTCATTGAGTCCGCCGAAGCCATGCAGATGGTTCTCCGCCAGCTTGGCTCGACCGCGCTCTTCGCCGGTCGGTTTCGCGAGGCCGCGGGACGCGCACTGTTGTTGCCCCGCCGCCGCGCTGACCAGCGCTCGCCTCTGTGGCAGCTGCGCAAGCGGTCGTATGACCTGTTAAGCGTCGCATCGCGCTACCCATCGTTTCCGTTGCTACTCGAGGCCTACCGCGAGTGCCTGCGCGACGTCTTTGACATGCCGGCCCTCATCGAGACATTGCGTGCCATCGAGCAGCGACAGCTTCGCGTGCAAGTTGTGGAGACGCACAAGCCTTCGCAATTTGCTTCCTCGCTGCTGTTCAGCTATGTGGCCAACTTTGTCTACGACGGCGACGCGCCGCTGGCCGAACGCCGCGCCCAGGCACTGACAATCGATCAGGATCAGTTGCGCGAACTGCTCGGCGAGGCCGACCTGCGCGAGTTGCTCGACGCGGATGCCATCGCCGAAGTGGAAGAGACAGCGCAGTGCCTGGTCGAGACGCACCGCGCCCGCTCGACTGATGGAGTCCACGATCTGCTGCTGCGCCTGGGCGACTTGACACGTGCGGAACTGTCTCGGCGTGTTGTCAATCCGGCTGTGCTCGAATCGCTGGACCGGCTGCTGCGTGCGCGCCGACTGCTCGAACTGCGTATAGCCGGAGAACACCGTCTTATCGCCGTCGAAGATGCGGCCCGCTATCGGGATGCTCTCGGCATTCCGCTTCCACCTGGCCTGCCCGCCTCGCTCATCGATCTCGTGGCGCAGCCGGTGCTCGAATTGGTTCGCCGCTACGCACGCACCCACGGACCGTTCACGCTTCGCGAGGTGGCTGATCGGTTTGCCCTCGATTCCACCGTAATCGAAATCACGCTGCGCCAGCTCATAGTGGAGGGGCGTGTTCTCGAAGGCGGTTTTCGCCCCGGCGGCCTGCATCGCGAGTGGTGCGACACCGAGATCCTGCGGCAGATCCGGCGCAAATCCCTCGCAAAGCTGCGCCGCGAAGTCGAGCCGGTGGAACAGCATACGCTGGCACGTTTCCTTACCCACTGGCAGGGGCTGCTATCGCCGCGGCGCAGTTCCCATGCGCATCTCGATGCATTGCTCGACGCCATCGAAAGCCTCCAGGGCGCGCCCATTCCCGCCTCGCTCCTCGAAACCTCCATTCTCCCTGCGCGCGTTGCCGGATACGATTCTGCCGGGCTCGATACGCTGATTGCAGCAGGCGAAATCACCTGGGCAGGCATCGACCCCATCGGCGAGCGCGACGGACGCATTGCTCTTTTTCTCGCGGACAAGTTGCCATTGCTCGCCCAGCAACGCCCGATCACAGAACCCCTCACAGAACGCGAAGAGAAGCTGCTCGCGGTGCTCGAATCCACCGGTGCCAACTTCTTCGATCCGCTGCACCAGGCGGTTGGAGGCGGCTATCCCGGCGAATCGATCGACGCTCTGTGGAGTCTTGTGTGGCGCGGCCTGGTCACCAACGACTCGCTTCACGCGTTGCGAGCCTACATCACGAGACCGGAAAGTGCACGTGTTCCGCGGCGCATGCAAACCGGAATGGTCTTTCGCTCCCGGCGCACCACTCCGCCGAATGCCCAAGGCCGCTGGTCGCTGCTACCTCTTCGCTCACGAGAGGGAAGCGAGGCTGGCCCAACGGGCACGGAAGCCAGCCATGCCCTCGCCCTGCAACTGCTTAACCGCTACGGCGTCCTCACCCGCGAAGCAGTCGCTGCTGAAAACATTCCCGGCGGATTCAGTGCTGTTTACGACGTGCTCAAAGCGCTGGAAGAGAGCGGCCGCATCCGCCGCGGCTACTTTGTCGCCGGCCTCGGGGCCACGCAATTCGCGCTGCCTGCTGCGGTCGATTTGTTGCGGCAATTGCGCACCGAACCTCCCGCCGAGAAGCCCGAGTTCATCCAGTTGGCCGCGACCGATCCGGCCAATCCATATGGCTCCGTTCTGCGCTGGCCCGATGTGCCGATGATGGATGAGGATTCTGAATCCGCTCCTCGCATTCTTACCCGCGCTGTCTATGCCGAAGTCGTCCTGCGCAACGGTCAGATCGTCGCATGGCTTCGCCGCAACAATCCCAACCTGCTCGTATTTCTTCCCGCCGACGAACCCGAACGATCGCAGGTGGCCTCAGGGCTTGCGCACTTCCTTTCTGCAAGAGGACAGGATCGCATGCGTACAAGCAGTCATCAGGGCGTGCTGATTACCACCATCAACGGCCAGCCCATCGCTGCGCACCCCATGGCACGCTTTCTCATGGACGCCGGTTTCCATCCCGGGCCGCTCGGACTGCATTTGCGCCGCATTCCCATCCCGATTCACCACGATCCACACGCAGCCGACTCGACCACCGAGGAATTGCAATAGACGATGCCTGAGGGCGATACCATTTTTCGTACCGCGCGCTGCATGGGCCGCGCACTTATCGGAAAGCCGATCACCGGTTTCCGTTCCAATTACCCGTTGCTGACGCGCTTCCACGATGACACACCGATCACTGGCCAAATCGTCGAAAGCGTGCAATCCCGCGGCAAGTGGCTCTTGATCCATCTTTCCGGCGGCGCCACACTCGTCACTCACATGCTGATGAGCGGTTCGTGGCACCTTTACCGTATCGGCGACCGCTGGCAAAAGCCGGCACGCGATATGCGCATTGTGATTGAAAACCGCGATTATCAAGCTGTTGCTTTCGCGGTGCCGGTTGCGCGCATCTATACCCCGCAGGCTCTTGCGCGCGAAAAGCGCATCCCACCGCCCGGTTCTGATGTGCTCAGCGAAGATTTCGATCCACTCGCCGCTGCAGTGCGTCTTCGCTCTTGCGCCGGTGAAGAGATCGGCGACGTGCTTCTGCATCAGCAGGTGCTGGCTGGAGTCGGGAATGTCTTCAAATCAGAAGTCTGCTTTGTCGAGAGCGTCAATCCATTCTGCCTCGTCTCTGCACTGAACGATCAGAAGGTCGCTGCACTTATCACTACCTCACAACGCCTTGTCGCAGCCAATGTCCTTGAAGACACCGGCGACACGATCGTCACCTATCGCGGCCAGCAGCGCCGCACCACGCGCAGCAGCAGCCCGCAAGATAGCCTGTGGGTCTACGGCCGTTCTGGTGCACCATGCCGCCGCTGCGGCGCAACGGTTCGCCATCGCCTGCAAGGTCCGGATGCACGAGTCACGTTCTGGTGCCAGATCTGCCAGCCCATGCCCGACGGTTCTGAGATAGATGGTTGACAGGAACGAGAGACGTCTACGCCGCGAACGGCCCAAAGCTTTTGACTACCGACCCAAGTTCGTCGCGCGCATCCACGATGTGCACCGTGAACTCACGCCCATTCGGAGGCACACAGATTACCACGTGGCCGTCGCTGCTCGATAGGCCGCTCGAGAATCTCTCGGTCGTCAGCAAGGCCTCCGGCGTCATGCCTACTGCAAATACCGAGCGGTCTCCCGGGTAAAGCTCCCTGCTGAAGATGTTGGCCATTACATTCATCGCCGGATGCGAAACGTGCCATGTCGGGAGCACCCATACCCGTGGCAGCAACGCCCGCACCATTGCGGGTCCGCAAGCATCGAAGTAGCCGTGATGATTGGCAACCGCTACTGAAACTGGACCAGCGCTGTTGGCAACGGGCGTTTCGATATCGCGCCAGGGAAGGCGGCCGTAGTCCGTTTCGCAAGTAAGGTCGCCCCCGGAGTAATAACAAAAGGCGCCGTGTTGTATGCGGAGCGAGACGGAACACATATTCTCCGACGGCAGAGTAGCGACCGAAAGTTCCCCTGGCGACGGAAACGTAGCCTTCGCTCCTTCACCGGATCCGGTCCAAATTTCGCCATTTACAGAGAGAATGCGCGCGCTGAAGTTGGGATACGCCGAAGCATCATGCCGAAGGGCAAGCTGATCCAATGATCCAGCGCGCGCTCGCCTCACCGTCGTTCCGCGCTTGGCCATGCTTCGAGCCAGCCCAATGTAGTTCAGTGAAGTGGGATCCTTGGGCGGGGTCGGAAAGGCATAATCCGGCCATCCGCGATCCAGCATCTCATTGACGTGAATCGCCTCGGCAACATCCGCCGCGCCCGTGAGTCGATAGTTTCCAAGGGAAGAAAGTGGAGAGCCCTCCGTTACTTCCCCAACATGGTCTCCATGCAGATGAGTCAACAGCAACACATCCAGGCTGTTCTGGCTCGTCCGCTCAAGCTGCCTGCGCACGTATCGCGCTATCCACTCTCCAGCTCTGCGACTTTTGTCTGGCCTCGCGGGGGACATTGTTCTTTCAGGACTGTGTGCCTCGCCTGCGTCGATTAACAGAGAGGTCCCATCCGGCCCCAGAACGAATGTTGCATTTCCTCTGCCCGTGTCGATGTGATGAATCTCGAGGCAACCGGCCTCCGGCTCCGGCAAGACCCCAGCTTCGCCCATTCGAGCGTTGGGAGTGTGCATTGCAACAATCTCTTCCGGGAACCATGCAGAGGCCAGCAGAACTGCAGTGGACTTGAGAAAGTTCCTTCGTCCCTGCATAGGCCTCCACCTCTTAGTTGCACTTTTCGAGGGAGGTGATGGAGAGATCCCTCTAATTTCCAGTTTTGCCGAGTCCGAAGATCTTTTGCAGGATGTTGCGATGATCGGTGGGGTGTTCGCAGGTATCCGTAGGCGCGGTTCCGTCAAGAAAGGCCGCCGTGTAATCGTCCGGGCATGCCGGGTCGGCGAGCAGATTTGTCGCCTTGTCGAGTGTCACTACCTGTACGCCGTCCGGCGGTGTGAACTCGTTGGTGTCGGAGTACTGCGGTAATTGGATGGCCTGCTTCATAAACGCAGCCCAGATGGGTGCTGCGACGGCTGCGCCTTCGAGCCCGTGCGCCAGGGGCGTGTAGTCGTCGTTGCCCACCCACACAATGCACAGGAGGCTACTGGTGAATCCGGCGAACCACGCATCGTGGCTGGTGCCCGTCTTGCCCGCCGCCGGAGCCCTGAATCCCATGTTGCGGACGCCAGCACCTGTACCGCAATAGTCCAGGCCATTCACTTTGCAGCCAGCGCTCCCGTTGCCCTGCAGAACAGCCTCCATCATGTACGTGGTCAGGAAGGCCACGCGCGGGTCCAGAACCTGCTTGGTTGTGGGTGCGTAGTCGGAAATGACATCGCCGGTCGGTGTGCGCACGCTGGCGAGCGTCCACGGATCGATGTGGACGCCGCCATTGGAGAAGACCGTGTAGGCGCCGGCCATGTCGAGCGGGGTCGCGTCATATGAGCCGATGGCCATAGAGGGCGTGGGCTGCGCACTCTTGATGCCTGCGTCGCGGGCCAGCGCCGCAACGCGATCGAAGCCGACCATCGAAGCCAGTCCGATGGTGGCGTTGTTGTCGGATCGCATCAGAGCCAAGCGGGCAGTCATCTCGCCGTAAAACTCGCCTTGATAGTTGCGCGGAGTGTACTCGTATTGCGTACCTTCGCCGTAGGTGGCCTGTTGATCGTTCAGCATCGTTACCGGCGAAAACAATGCGGTCTGTCCCGGCAGCATCGTGCCTTCAATGGCGGTTTGAAACGCCGTTGCATAGACAAACGGCTTGAAGATGGAACCCGTTGGCCGATGCGCCACCGCATGATCCACCTGCGACTTGCCGTAATCGCGGCCACCCACCAGCGCAAGCACCTGGCCGGTGCGTGGATTGAGCGCGATGAGCGCCACTTGCGGGTAGGTGATGGGTTCATTGAGATTCTTCAGTTTCGCGTGCCGCTTTTCTACCTGCGCGTCGATCTGGGGGAGCGTGGAATTCACGGCGTCTGTTGCAACGCGCTGTAACTCGGGATCGAGCGACGTGTATATGCGCAAGCCTTCACGGTTGAAGTCGCGATCGCCGAGTTTCTGCACGAGTTGATCGCGAACCAGGTCCACAAAATAGGGAGCCTCGCTGGCGTCCACGCCGCCAGATGAAAGATGCAGTGGCTCGTCCTTGGCGCGTTCGGCCTGATCCTTGCTGATGGCGCCGGTTTCCACCATCGAATCGAGCACCAGATTGCGCCGTTCGATCGTCCGCTCGGGATGCCGGAAGGGATTGAAGTAGTTTGGCCGCTGGATGATGCCGGCCAGCATCGCGCACTCCGCCAGATCGAGCTGTTGGACATCCTTGTCAAAGTAGGACTGGGCCGCCTCACCAAATCCATCAATCGAGAAGCTACCCCGCTGGCCGAGGTTGATTTGATTGGCATACGCTTCAAAAATCTGTTTCTTGCTGAAGCGATTCTCGAGGTGAAACGCCATCATGATCTGCGTGATCTTGTATTTGATGGTGCCCGTGTCTGCCACAAACAGCAGCTTGGCCAGTTGCATGGTCAGTGTGGACGCGCCGCCGCGATGTTTGCGGTCGCCGATCATGTCGTGCCATGCCCAGCCGATCATGCTGGCGAAGTTCACGCCACCGTGTTCGAAGAACTTGCGATCTTCGATGGCAAGAACAGCCTGCACGAGGTGCGGCGGAATCTCTTCGTAGGTCAGGAGGCGGCGCTTGGTGCGATTGGCGTCTTCACTCAGCCCCGTGATCAGCAGTGGCTCCAGTTCATAGCTGGAGAGCGACTGTCCATGATCGTCGGTGATGGAATCCACTTGGCCTTTGCGCGTGTGAATGGTAGCCGAATCCGGGGCGTGATACGACTCCGGACCGGGGTGAACTGTTATCGAATCCTCGGTCTCTGTAAATGTGCCCATCTTCGCAGGGTGCGAAAGCCCATCGACCGTGTAGCCGGCCGCCCGTAATTCTGTGGCGATAAGATGGGCGCTGATCTTTTGTCCCGGACGCACCTCGTGCGGCGCCGCGTAGATCTGCGCTGTATTGGCAAACAGTGGCTGCTTCAGTCGTTCATCGACAATCCGTGCATACTTGTTGTAGTAAAAGGTGAAAACTACGAATCCAACGATTCCAACGAGCAGGACGGCGCCGATAACTCCGCGGACCAGCCACGAAGACCAGGAGAGCCTCGGCCAGGAAAGTTTCCAGTTTGGTTTTTGTACCCTGACCTTCAATGCCATTCCTGTTTCCTCAATTCAGTCATGAAATATCCGAACCCGCGTTCGTGCATCGACCTCGCCATCTATATTCCCGCGCAGATCTGAACGTGCCCTATCCTTGCTTTTCTGCCAAGGGTGGGCAAACCCTGAGCTAGGAGCCAGCAGACAAGAGCTGTTCTTCCAGCACCCGCTGCTTCACCTGCGCCACCACTTCGCCGAGAGCGACATCTACGCTGCTCGCGTTCGCGCGTGACACCAACTCCACCTGGCCGCTCGCCGTTTTCTTGCCTACGTTGATACGGTACGGAATGCCTACGAGGTCAGCGTCTTTGAATTTGACGCCTGCCCGCTCATCTCTGTCATCCAGCAGAACGTCGAGCCCGGCAGCATCAAGCTGTGCAGCGAGGGTTTCGCCCGCTTCGCGCAAGGTCGCATCCGCAACATTTGTCACCGTAACCAAGACGGTGAAGGGGGCAATCGACGACGGCAACCAGAATCCGTTCGTGTCATTCGACTGCTCGACAGCTGCGGTGAGAATGCGCTCGATGCCGATGCCGTAACACCCCATGATCGGCATGACTTCCTTGCCGTTCACATCGAGTACACGCGCGCCCATGGACTCTGTGTACTTGTAACCCAGCTTGAAGATGTGGCCTACTTCGACAGCCCTGCCGACAACCAGGGTGCCCTTACAGTTATCGACGGGGCAGGCCTCGCCTTCGTTTACGCTGCGGATGTCGGCGCTCATCGTCCAGGTGAAATCGCGGCCCGGAACTACGTTGCGTAAGTGATAGTCGAGTTTGTTCGCGCCGCAGACCAGGTTCTTGCGTCCTTCGAGCGACTTGTCCACCACGACGGTGAGCCCTTCATCAAGGGGCTTTTGATCGTGGGTCAGGCCCACCGGTCCGAGATAGCCTGCAGGTCCCCCGAAGTACTGTTGCAACTCCTCGGCCCCCATGGTGCGAAGTTCAGCCCCTTTGATCGCACCAAGTAGTTTCGTTTCGTTCACCTGGTGATCGCCGCGCAGGAATGTCGCAACGCCGTGCCAAGTATCCTTTCGAGCGCCATCTTTCGCTGTTCCATCGCGTTTGAGCGCCATATACGCTACGCACTTGATGTCGCTTGTCGGCGAAATCTTGAAGAATTCGGCCACATCCGGGATAGCCGCACAACCGGGCGTGTAAACCAGCTCCGGCATGCCGTCTCCGGTGGCAACCATCTCGTCCACAGGTTCAAGCCGGGAGACGGCTTTCTCCAGGTTTGCAGCGTATCCGCACACCGGGCAGCTTGCAATCAAGTCCTCGCCCGCGTCGGTGTAGACCATGAACTCCTGCGACTGCGAACCGCCCATGGCGCCCGAGTCGGCTTCCACTGCAACAAACTTCAGTCCGCAGCGCTTGAATATAGCCCGGTAGGCGGCGTCATGGAGATCGTAGCTCCTGTCGAGCCCCTCCACGTTCAGGTCGAAGGAATAGCTGTCCTTCATCATGAACTGCCGCACCCGCAGTAATCCCGACTTCGGTCGTGGTTCGTCGCGAAATTTGGTCTGGATCTGGTACCAGATCTGCGGCAACTGCTTATAGCTGCGCAATTCGCTGCGCGCAATCGACGTCATGATCTCTTCGTGTGTCATGCCCAGGCAAAGGTCTGCGCCTTTGCGGTCCTTCAGGCGAAACATGTTGTCACCCATGCCCGTCCAGCGGCCGCTCTCTTCCCACAGTTCCCTGGGCAAAATTGCCGGCAGAAAGAACTCCTGCCCGATCTTGTCCATCTCCTCGCGTACGATGCCGATCACTTTATTCAGCGATCGCTGGCCGAGAAAGAGGTAGTTATAAATGCCTGCGCCAAGCTGCCGAATATATCCAGCCCGCAGCAAGAACTTGTGGCTAGCCACTTCGGCGTCTGCCGGGGCCTCACGAAGGGTAGGAACGAAGAGCTTCGACCAACGATGCATAGAAGAGTTTAAACGTGCTTTCCCGCCCGCTAAATCCCGATCAGACACACACTTGCTCACCGGGCCTGTCGCGGACGCATGACAATTAAGAAGCAGAAACCATTCTAAATGTTCAGGGAGCCGCTGCCTTCCCGGGCGCTCCGCTTCCGCCTCGATCTCTGTGAACGACAAACGATTCAACTGCGACCGCATCGTGGCCTCCTGCGCTTGGTGAATGCAAACTGAAGGCCAACTGGACGGGCGCTGAAAATAATCGAGCTACGGAGCCACTACTGCAACTGGCCGTGTCAGCGCGGACACGAGGTGTGGACTCGGTGACACGCGAGGCGCCGGGTGTGAGGAATCAATCTCTGTGTTTAGTCCATCCCCGTCATCTTGACGATCATTAGCTCGAATACCCCGGCAGGCAGGATCCGCCGCAGTATCAGCGTAATGCGCGCGTCTTTACCCACCACGTAGCGGAGTTTGGGGCGCCGAGTTTCGAGCACGCGGGCAATTACATCGGCAACCACCTGCGGGTCAGCGCGGTCCTTCGCGCTTTGTTCGATGCGACTGCGCCAAGCCGGTACACGCGCGGCATTGGCCGCGGCCGGATCCTGAAGGCCGGCGGTTTGCTTCGCATTGCGGGTCCAGATGTCGGTCTCGAACGAGCCCGGTTCGACCAGCACTACCTGGATGCCCGGCGCCTTCATCTCGTAGCGCAAGGTCTCGGACCACCCCTCCAGAGCAAACTTCGAGGCCGCGTAGCTGCTCACTCCCGGATATCCCGTCCGCCCCGAGATCGACGACACCATCACTACATGTCCGAATCCCTGCTGCCGCATCAGTGGCAGCAGCGCCCGTGTCACCGCAGCCGAACCAAAAAAGTTCGTATTAAACTGATCGCGCAGTTCCGTGTCCGTCACGTCCTCGGCAAATCCCGGCACTGCGAAGCCCGCATTATTGACAAGCGCATGCAAGGGCTCACCGCGCGTGGCAACCAGATCAGCAATCGCAGCAATCTGCGCTGGGTTTGTTACGTCCATCTCGTGAAATTCGATGTGATCCAGCACTCCCGCATTGCGCGCAGCCGTTTCCAGCTTCTCGCGCCGGTTCAGATCGCGCATCGTCGCCAGCACCCGCCACCCTCGCCGCGCCAGCGTGATCGACGTAAGCAACCCAAAACCGCTGGATGCGCCGGTGATGAGAGCAGTCTTGTTCATTGTTAAAGTGATGCCGAATGGAGCGAAGCCAGCGCGAAGGTTCACAGCCCGCAGAAAAGAAACTTAGCGCTGCGAACTTTGAACTGCCCCTAAATCAATTCCACGCCCCACAAATCATGCAGGTGCACTACACCTTCTACGATTCCCAGTGCGTCCACGACCACCAGCGAAGTGATCTTCCGTTCCTCGAGGATCGCCAGCGCCTTTGCAGCAAGCTCCTCCGCGGCAATCGTTCTTGGCTTTGAATTCATGGCTTCGCCGGCCGTTTTGCTCAACGCGGCGCCGCCCTCTCGCTCCAGCAGCCGCCGCAAGTCGCCATCGCTGATTACGCCGCGTAGCTTTCCCGATTCCTGCACCGTCGTCATTCCCAGTTTCTTCGACGACATCTCATAGATCACGTCGGACATAGCCGTCGATACCGTAACTACGGGCACATCCTCGCCTGCGTGCATCAGGTCGCGGACCTTTGCCAGTTGCTTCCCCAGCTTTCCACCCGGATGCAGTTCGGCAAAATCCTCCGCCTCGAATCCCTTGCGCAGGCTTACAGCAACGGCCAGCGCATCGCCCAGCGCCAGCATGGCGGTCGTCGATGCAGTGGGTGCCAGGTTCAACCCGCACGCCTCACGCTCTACGCTGCAATCGAGCACTACGTCGCTTGCCTCGGCCAGAGTCGATTTCACATTGCAGCAGAAACTCACCAGCGCATCGCCCTTCCGCTTCAGTGTCGCCAGCAACCGCAGAATCTCCTCCGTCTCGCCACTCGCCGAGAGTGCGATGACCACGTCGCCCGGCATCAAGACGCCAAGGTCGCCGTGCACAGCCTCGGCCGGATGCAGAAAGAGCGCTGCACTCCCCGTCGAACTCAGCGTCGCCGCAATCTTTTGCGCGATGATGCCGCTCTTGCCCATGCCCGTGACCACAACGCGCCCGTTGCCCTCGCCACAGTGCACAATCAGATCGACAGCGCGATCAAAGTCCGCCGCCATCGCGCCGTCCAGCCGGGTGGCCAGCGACTCCAGCGCAGCAGCCTCGGTGCGTACCAGTTCGGCCGGCTTCAGGCAGTCACTTTCATTGTTACGATTCATCGGTTTCTGATGGTAACACCGGGGCGACAGTGGACAGTGAACAGTGCACAGTGAACTGGGACCGGAGCTTAGGGGCATTTGGTCCTAATGAGCACTACGGCATGCCCTAAAGGCTGTTAACTGATCACTGTTCACTGTCCACTGTTTCTCCTCGTACAATAGATATGAGAGGTCTGTCCCCCGTGAAGCGCAACACCATCGTCCTCAGCATCACATTGCTTACCCTGGCTACTTTTGCCTGGGCGGGCTGGGCCAACTGGGAGTACCGCAAGCAGGCAGCTGAGCGCGCACTTGCGTCCGCTTCGCATGCCGAGCTCGTTCCTGTTGCTCCCGGCGATGTTCCGCAAAGTCAAACGTCTCTGGTCGGGAAGCCGGCCCCCGACTTCGTTCTCGAAGACTTGAGCGGCAGGACGGTTGCTCTCTCCAGCTTCAAGGGCAAGCCTCTGCTTATCAACTTCTGGGCAACATGGTGCGGGCCCTGCAAGCTCGAGACTCCATGGCTGGTTGAACTTCAAAACGAATACGGACCGAAAGGTTTCGAAGTGGTCGGCATCTCTACCGAGGGTGACGATTTGCAGCCAGATGACAAGGATGGCTGGGCGCACGACAAGGCCGCTATTGCGAGATTCGTGAAAGAAGAGCACATGCAATATCCCGTGCTTATTAATGGCGACAGCCTCGCCAACACGTATGGCGGGCTTGATGCGATGCCAACTTCCGTCTACGTCAATCGCGAAGGCAAAGTGGTCGCCGTGCAACTTGGCATCACGTCGAAGGAAGACATGGTTGCCAACATCGAAAAAACGTTGGCCCCGGGCAATTGAGGAGCAGGGAATTGAAGTTGGCGAAGAGCTGGCTCATCGGTGTTGCGATTTTCACAACGACTAGCTTTGCCTGTTGCGCGGTTCGAGCACAGGATTCGCTCTCTGAATCTCCTCATCGGTCGACTCACAAGACCGAAGCCGTCGAATATCTCTACCCCGAGCAGGTAACCGTTCCCGCAGGAAAGCCGAGCGCCGTCGCCCTCCACTTCCGCATTCAAAAGGATCTGCACATCAACTCGCATACGCCGCGCGAGCAGTACCTGATTCCAACAGTCTTTTCGATTCCGGAATCTTCGGGCGTGCGTCTCGCGCGCGCGAGCTATCCCGCGGGCACAGACTTCACGCTTCCCGTCGATCCAAGTCAAAAGCTTCTGGTCTATTCCGACGAGTTCACCATCCAGGCACACATCATCGCTACCCCTGGGGACCATCTCGTCGAAGCCAAGCTTCACTACCAGGCCTGCGACCAGAACGCCTGCATGCCCCCGAAGACAATCACCGTGCCGATTGATGTGGTTGGGAAGTAGGCAGCTACGCTCCGGACTTCTTCTCGATTTTGGCCCAGGAATCTTTGAGCGGAAGGGTGCGGTTAAAGACCAGATTGCCATCCGTGGAGTCGGGATCGAGACAGAAGTAGCCGACACGTTCAAACTGGAAACGGTCCTCAAGCCTGGCGTTGGCAAGAGACGGCTCAAGTTTAGCGCCGGTGAGAATCTCAAGCGAGTTGGGGTTGAGATTGCTGAGGACGTCTTGACCTTCTTCGACGTCGCTGGGATCTGCCTTGGTGAAGAGCTTGTCGTAGAGGCGGATTTCAGCGGAGATGGCGTGAGCGGTCGAAACCCAGTGGATGGTTGATTTGACCTTGCGGCCGTCGGGAGAGTTGCCGCCGCGGCTGGCCGGATCGTAAGTACAGTGCACTTCGATGATGTTGCCGCTCGCGTCCTTTACCACGTTCTTTGCGGTGATGAAGTAGGCGTTGCGCAGGCGAACCTCCTTGCCGGGAGACAGGCGGTAGTACTTGGGAGGAGGAATTTCGCGGAAGTCGTCCTGATCGATAAAAATCTCGCCTGAAAAGGGCACCTGGCGAGTGCCGGCAGAGGGGTCTTCGGGGTTGTTGGCAACCTCGACGAATTCCTCCTTCCCAGCCGGATAGTTGTCGATTACCAGCTTGATGGGACGCAGCACGACCATGGCGCGCCGAGCGCTGCGGTTCAGGTCGTCGCGCTGGAAGTGCTCAAGCATTTCAATGTCGGTGCTGCCGTTGGTGCGCGAGGCACCGATTGAGGCGCAGAAGGTGCGGATGGCTTCGGGAGTAAAACCGCGGCGGCGGAATCCGGACAGCGTAGGCATGCGGGGATCGTCCCAGCCGCGCACCACCTTCTCCCGCACGAACTGGAGGAGCTTGCGCTTGCTGAGCAGCGTGTAGGTGATGTTGAGGCGGTCGAATTCAATCTGCTGCGAAGGAAAGATGCCGAGCTGCTCGATATACCAGCGGTAGAGGGGCTGATGGTCGGCGAACTCAAGGGTGCACATGGAGTGGGTGACGTGCTCAATCGAATCCGACTGGCCGTGGGCGTAGTCGTACATCGGATAGATGCACCAATCGTCGCCGGTGCGGTGATGCGTGGCGTGGAGGATGCGATACATCACCGGATCGCGCATGTTCAGGTTCGGCGAGGCCATGTCGATCTTCGCCCTCAAGACTCGCGAGCCGTCGGGGAATTCGCCGTTCTTCATGCGAACGAATAGATCAAGGTTCTCTTCGACGGAGCGGTTGCGATAGGGGCTGTCTTTGCCGGGTTCGGTGAGAGTGCCGCGGTGCTGGCGGATCTCGTCGGCGGTGAGGTCATCGACGTAAGCCTTGCCAGCCTTGATCAACTTCAGAGCCCACTCGTAGAGCTGCGGGAAGTAGTCGGAGGCGTAGCAGAGGCGCTCCCAATCGAAGCCGAGCCAGCGGACGTCCTTTTGAATGGAATCGACGTACTCCTGTTCTTCTTTTTCGGGGTTGGTGTCGTCGAAGCGCAGGTTGGTTTTCCCGCCGAACTCGTCGGAGAGCCCGAAGTCGAGGCAGATGGCTTTGGCGTGGCCGATGTGAAGATAGCCGTTGGGCTCGGGTGGGAAGCGGGTCTGCACGACGGCGTCGCCAAATTTCTTGGTGCGCACATCTTCGGCGATCTGATCACGAAGGAAATTGGAAACGGTTCGAATGTCCTGAGTTTCCGGATTTGCGTTGGTCATCATTGATGTTCCTGACTCATCTTTTAAGGTAGCTGTTTTTGCGACGGACCCGCATTCAGGCGCTGCTTCGCCCGGGTGATGCGCATCCCAACGACAACCCCGATGACGCCAATCGCGGCTGAGATTGCCATGGTAATCCGTACTTCACTATCGAGCGTTGGGAGTGGAAAGTAGAATTCTCCTCCCGGTTGATTATCTCCCCACACGAGACATGCAAGAAGGACCGCAAATGCGAGCGCGCAGCAGCCCAAAACAACTGTGGCTCTTCCGATGATGGTTCTGATTGACAGTTTCATCTTCACCCCACAATCGACGTTTAAGTAAAGATGGGCTCAGCCGAGCGTTTGCAGGTTGGCTTGGGCCTGGCGGATGCGGGAGAGGCAGACGTCGCGACCGAGGACGACCATGGTTTCAAAGAGTGGCGGCGCGTTCTTGCGTCCGCAAACGGCGACCCGAATGGGTTGGAACATGGGACCGGCCTTTAGACCTAGCTGCGCGGCCGCGGTTCGAAGGGCGTGGTCGAGTGAATCGTGATCGAACGGAGTTGTGGGCAGGACCTCGAGCGCAGTTTGAAGAACTCGGCGGGCGAGGACGGCGTCGCCTCCCTTCGGCGGAATCAGTTCGGCCGGGTCGTAGGGCGGGAGTTGGTCGACGAAGAAGAAGTCAGCGGCAGAGACAGCATCGCGAAGCAGCTTGATGCGTTCCCGGATCAGAGGCGTGACGGCAAGAAGCTTTTCGTGCGAAGCATGAAGGCCGGCCTGCTTGAAGAACGGCTCGAGGCGTTGGCTGAGCGCTTCGACGGGCAGCGCACGGATATGCTCGGCGTTCAACCACAGAGCCTTGGGATCGAAGGGGTCTTCCTCAGTGAAATTCACGACGGCGTTCGAGCGATTGACATTCTCGAGGGTGAATGCGGAGGTGAGCTCATCCAGAGTGAGGAACTCGCGGTCGTTCTTGGGCGACCAGCCGAGGAGGCAGAGGAAGTTGATGAAAGCGTCGGGGAGAAAGCCGGCATCGCGATAGGTGGTGACGCTGACGACGGGGCCGTGGCGGCGCTTGGAGAGCTTGGTGCCATCGGGCGCGACGAGCAACGGAAGATGCGCGAACTGGGGAGGTTCGACACCTAGGCCCTCGAAGATGAGCAAGTGCTTGAAGGTGTTGGTGAGGTGATCCTGGCCGCGGATGATGTTGCTGATGCGCAGATCAGCGTCGTCGACGCACGAAGCGAGGTGATAAGTTGGCATCCCATCAGACCGCAGCAAGGCGAAATCTTCAATCTCGTCGGCCAGCTTGGACTGATGACCGTAAACGCCGTCGGTGAAGTGCAGAGTACGGCCTTCGCCGCGCGGCACGCGATAGCGGAGCGCAAACGGTTCTCCGGCGGCGGTGCGACGGTCGCTCTGTTCACTGGATAATTCGCGCATACCGGGATTACACAACCATGCGCCTTGAGCAGAAGACTGTTCGCCTTCGGCCGAGTGGGCTGGCGTGAAGTCGCGATAGGCAAGGCCCTTCGCAAAGATGGCATGGGCGGCGGAGCGGTGAAGAGCAAGCCGCTCCGATTGCTTGTACTCTTCGTCCCAGGAGAGACCGAGCCACCGCAACCCTTCAAAGATGGACTGCACGCTGGCCTCGGTGTTGCGCTCGACATCGGTGTCGTCCAGGCGCAAAACCATTGTTCCGTGGTTGTGCCGGGCGTAGAGCCAATTGAAAATAAACGTGCGCGCGCTGCCGACGTGGAGAAAACCGGTGGGCGAAGGCGCAAAACGAACGCGAATATTGCCAGGTTTTGAGGGAGTCGAATCAGGCATCGTGTCAGTTACTTTCTATTCACGATGCTAGCATTTGCTCCTCGGCGCATCAGGTGAGATGCCTCACGCCTGCGGCGGATAGGGTGGCTGCGGCGGTGCCGGGTAAGAAGCCATCTGTGCCGGCAGCATCTTCCAATTTGCGAAGGCCAGTAGGTAAACCAGTACCAGAGTACCGAGACCGAAAGGAACGAGGTTCAAAAGTGTAAGCCAGGGTGAGAATCCGGCCTTCTTGCAGATGAACCAGAAGGGGATCAGCCCAATGATGACAATGGGGAAGAGAAAGACGAAAAAGAGCACAATAATGTGCCACGGTTGCAATAAATCGCCCATAAGTCTCTCCAGCAGCGCGGGTCGTTTTCGCCGACCATAATACACCTGTCGCACCTGTCGAGAAAATCTCCTCAACGACGATGTGTCATCGTTCCCGACCGGGTAGGTTCAATTGCGAAAACCCAGCGAGACTCGCGCTGCTGAGCGCCTGTCTGTCGTCTCACGCCTGCGGCGGATACGGTGGCTGTGGCGGCGGATATGGCTGCGGATATGCAGCCGTTGGCGCCGGGACTACCTTCCACTCCGCGAACGCCAGCACGTAGAGCAGCACCAGAGTGCCCAGCGAAGGAATCAGGCACAGCATGCTGAGCCACGGTGAGAATCCCGCCTTCTTCAAAATGAACCAGCAGGGAATCATGACGATGGCGATCGTGACGATGATGATGATCGGAATGATCGCCATCATCGCCACCATCATCTTCTGAATCATTTCGGGATTCGGCTGATTGTCCTGTAACAGCATTGCAAGCATATGCATACAAACACTCCAAGGATGGAATCGAACTCTGAGCCAAGCTACGTCGAATCACGGATTTTCGCAATCAGATTCTTTCGAAATCGGTGCGAAGTTCTTCCTGGGATGATTTGGCCGTGAAATCTCAGTCGAACGGAAACCCTCTACGCCACTTCCGATTTCATCGGCGGGGTCGCGGAGACTTCACCCTCTTTTTCCTGTGCAAGGCGGGAAATGGAGACTACCGTAATGTCGTCTTCCTGCCCAAAGATCTCCGCAGCCTTCACGATGAATGCGGCGGGCAGGTGGCTGATCGAGCGCGCGCGGTTGAATCCGAAGAGCTCGTTCTTTGCGTTCTTCGCTTCAATCACACCGTCGGTGATCACCAGGAGGCGATCTTTTTGCTTGAGCTGAATGGTTACCTGGTCGAAGGTGATGGAAGCGTTCAGACCGAGCGGCAGGTTCCCCGTCATGGCGAGCTCTTTGCCGTTCAGGTAAGGCGCCAGGTGCCCTGCGTTGGCAATGGTCGTCTTGCCATCGCCCGCAATATACATCGCGACGCATGTCGCATACGACTGGCCGCGGCCGCATAGTCTGCGGTTCAGCGCCTCGAGTACGACATGCGGCTCGTAGCTCGTTTCCACAGTGGTGCGAATGGCGCCGACGATCAGAGCCACTTGCATACCGGCCTGCAGGCCTTTGCCTGTCACATCGCCCAGCAGAATCAGTACCCCGCCGTGACCATCAGGCAGGATCTGGAAAAAGTCTCCACCTACCTGCTGTGCCGGCTTGTACTCGGTCTCGAGCACATATCCTGGAATCGTCGGAATAGCCTCGGGAATAAGCAACTGCTGAATCTGCCGCGCCTGGTCGATTTCCGCTTCCCATTGTTGCCGCAGTTTCAGGGATTGCAGGAAGCGCCGCATCAGCAGAATCGTGATAATGATCAGCGAAACCACAACAGCGATCTGGCTGATGCCCACCGCCATGCCGAATGGGAAGAAGCTCAGTGGCACATGCAGCACCAGCAACTCCTGCTGATAGAGCGATACGATAATCAGGCCCACTGCGGGCATTGCCAGCCACGCCCCGGCGTGATCCTTGCGCATGCCTTCCCACGCCACCCAGAGCAATAATCCGCCCAGCAGCAGCTTCATGAAGACCGCGAGCGGCGACAGAAAAACCACCGCTTGAACCGGGATCAGGTGGCCATAAAGAGGCGCGCGCATCATGGCAATCACCAATGCCAGCGCAATCGCGAAACCCCACACCATCTTGTGCTGCCGCGGCATTCGGCCCATCCGGAACCAATAAGCCCAGAAGATGATCCAAAGTCCAATTACGCCCTGCACCAGAACGGCATCCGATAAGAGGAAGAAAAAAGATGCCGGAATCACCGCAGAGTAGTTCCCGATCAGGGTCACCGTGCTTTGCAGCGCAACCCCACCGCAAGCCAGGCCCAGCCACAGGTACGCCTTCTCCTTGCGATCGAGCCAAAACAGGACGACCGCCACAATAATTGCCAGCAGCAGCACCCCGAGCTCAAGGAAGCGGCTCAATTGGGAACGATTGACGGCATCCCAATCCAGCCTGAGCATGCGTTCAATCGGACTCGCCTGCCCCAGTATCGGCGGCCCGTGCAATCCGCCCGCATCCGGATTGGTCAGGGGTGTCGAAGGATCCATCCAGACGCGGATGGCAAATGTGATTTGTCCGCTCTTGATTCCCTTGGGCAGTGCAAAAGTTCGCGGCAGGGTCAGATAGCTTCTCACGCCATTCGGCGTAAAGTGCCCAAACTCTCCGATCAACTGCCCGTTCACGAACACCTGATAGGCGTCATCAACGTCGTCGGGCATCTTGATCTCCAAGCCGCCTTCCGCCAGTCCCGGATCATATTGAACATTGACCTTCAGCCGGTACCATGCGTATCCCGCGTAGCCGTTGTCACCGAGAGTCGTCCATCCAGGCATGAATCCGCTGGTGCCCAGAAATGGGTCATAGGATCCAGGCGGTGGGGTCAAATCCATCGATGGCCACCCGGAGTCGTTGAAGTCCGGCTGAGCCCATTGCAAATCATCGCCCTTGTGGAATTTCCACGGACCGTTCAACTCGACACTGGAAGATCCAAGAACAACTTGCTCTGCCCAATGGGAAATAGGTGCTGACGATGTGCCGGCTGTCGCCGCACCGCTGTTCTGAACCACAGGAGCAGTGTCTGCGCGCAGGGCAAGAATCATCGTGCCAAGACAAAAGGCCGCGACGAGCATGGATATCTTCTTGCTTGTTACCGATAACCGCAACACGCGCATCTGGGAAGTGGCCTCGCCCCACCGAGGTCTGTCGTTCTTTAGCCCAATGGTATGCGGGGAGAATACGCGTTTGACCCGCGTCCCGGCAATACAAAATGACCTGATCAAAATTGCGTCGACAATTTTTTGCCACGATTCCGGCGCAGCGCTGGGCTCTTAGGTGATGTCTTCTGTGTCGTAGACCGGGTTGATGGGTCGCTTTTTCGGTACCCCATGGACTGACGCCAACAGGTCATCCACAACGTCTTCCAATTGCTTCTGGCTTTCGATCACGGCGCTCATGCTCTTTAACTCATCCGGTTCGATGGACCGTTCCACCAGCACCACGGCGTGGCACTGCGCCACGTGGTCCAGGCCCAGGCCCTCCGGGGTCTTGGCCTTGATGCTCACCTGCTCCATTTCAATCCCCAACAGGTCGGCGACCGATGAGCGCATGTCGCCGGCGACGGGTGCAATTTTTGGAGCGTTCATGATGAGGGTGGTGTCGACATTGACGATGCGGAAACCGGCGTTCTGCAACTCCTCCATCGCCAGCTTGAGAAAGATCGCTGAGTTTGCATCCTTCCAGCGAGGATCGCCCGGAGGAAAGAAGCTCCCGATGTCGCCCGCAGCAACAGCTCCAAGCAGCGCGTCAGTGATGGCGTGCAGCAGTACGTCGCCATCGGAGTGTCCGACCAGACCCTCAGGATGTTCCAGCGTCATGCCGCCGACGCGAAGCGGTATGCCCGCCTTGAACGCGTGCGAGTCCCAGCCAAATCCGATTCGTGTCTCCATGGTCTCCGTGCCTGTTTGTGGTGTCGCCGAACCTAGCGACCGCGCTGGTGGAGGTAAAACTCCGCCAACTCCAGGTCGCCCGGCTGCGTAATCTTCAGATTAACCTGAGAACCGTGAACTACGGCCACGGGAACGCCGGCGCGTTCGATTACCGACGCTTCATCCGTCCCCAGAAACCCCTCCTCCATGGCGTCGGTCATCGCTTTATGCAATAGCCCAAAGCGGAAACCCTGCGGCGTCTGCGCTTGCACAATGAATTCGCGTGGAATGGTTGAAGTGATGATTGCACCATGCGCGGTGCGTTCCACCTGCTTGATGGTGTCAATCGCCGGCAGGCCCACAATGGCCGCTCCATGCTGCACTACGGCATCAATGGTTCGATCGATCGTCGCCGCGTCTATCAGGGGTCGCACCGCGTCGTGCACCAGCACCACGTCGTCCGGGTTGGCCGGAACGGCATTCAGCGCATGCAACACCGACTCCTGCCGTGTATCTCCGCCCTCGACCACGTGTACGCGACCGCTGAAACCATACTCTGCCACCTGCGCCTGCACACGCTCCATCTCCGTCTTGCGCACGGCCACGTAGATCGCAGTTACGCGCTGGACCGCGACAAACGCGCGCAGCGAATGAATCAGGATCGGAACCCCGTCCAGCGAGAGGAATTGCTTTGGGGGCGGCCCCGATAATGGGTCCTTGTCGTTGGTGTACTTTGGCTGCGGGCCAGCCATCCGTGTGCCCAGGCCCGCAGCAGGAAGAATTGCGAAAACCTGCATGACTTGGCGAGTATACAGCTTCGACTGCTTTCATTGCTTAACACTTCACCCTTCCGGGGCCAAGCGCATCGTATGCGATTTCCCCACTCCGGCGGGGATAGAATGATCGGGTCGCCAAATCAGTTCCACCGCGGAAAAAGGACAAGCACATGCGTATTCTTCTGCTGTTTTTGGTGTCAGGCTCTTTGCTCTTGAGCGTCGCTCCCACTCTAGCGGGGCAAGCCAGTTCAAGCTCGGCCCAGTCAGCCGACGACAACTGCGCTCGACTCGCCAGTCTCGAACTGCCGAACGCGAGCATCACCGTGGCGAAGATGTTTGCCGCGGGTACGTTCGAAGGACCACCTCAGATTTATAGCGGCGCCGATCTCTCCTCGTTCTACAAAAAGCTCCCGGGGTTCTGCCGCGTCGTGGTCCACGCCAAACCTAGCGCAGACTCTGACATCCCCATCGAAGTCTGGATGCCCCTTGCCGGTTGGAATGGAAAGCTCATCGGCCTCAGCAATGGCGGCTTTGCCGGGCAGATCGACTACGGGAGTCTCGGTGCATCCATCGCCAAGGGCTACGCGGCCGCCGCCACCGATACCGGCCACTCCGGCTCGCCCGCCGACGCATCCTGGGCGCTAGGACATCCAGAGAAAGTGGTCGACTTCGGCCATCGCGGCATCCACGAGATGACCCGAGTCGCAAAGCTGGTTGTTAAGCAGTACTCCGGATCGGCGCCCCAGCGCTCCTACTTCGCAGGATGCTCCGACGGCGGCCGAGAAGCACTTATGGAAGCCCAGCGCTATCCCGAGGACTACGACGGAATCCTCGCTGGCGCGCCGGCAAACTTCTGGACCGGCCTGCTTTCCCTCGCAGTCGTCGACACGCAAGCGCTTACGGCGACTCCGGCCAGTTTCATTCCGCCGGCAAAGATACCTACTATTGCCAATGCTGTGCTCGCCGCCTGCGACAAACTTGACGGAGTGGCCGACGGCATCCTCAATGATCCGCGCCAGTGCCATTTCGATCCTGCTTCGATCGAGTGCAAATCCGCAGACAGTCCGGAGTGTCTGACCACGGCACAAGTCGCCGCTCTCAAACAGATTTACGCCGGAATCCATGACTCAAAGGGCCAGACAATCTTTCCCGGATATCTGCCCGGCGCCGAGGGGGGAGGCAACGGTTGGGGCCTCTGGATCACCGGCCCAGTTCCGGCGAGAAGCCTGATGGCCTTCTTCGGCATCGGCTACTACTCCAACATGGTCTACGAGAAATCTGACTGGACCTACAAATCATTCACCCTGGATACCGGCATGCCGGCAGCCAAGGAAAAAACAGCTGCAGCGCTCGATGCCGTGAATCCCGACTTGAGCGCCTTTCGCAATCATGGCGGCAAGCTGATTCTCTATCACGGCTGGAACGATCCCGCGATTCCCGCGCTCAACACCGTGAATTACTACCAGAGTGTGATCGCAAAGATGGGCCACGCCGATACCGACTCCTTCGCGCGTCTCTACATGATTCCCGGCATGCAGCACTGCGGCGGTGGTCCCGGTACCGACGCTTTCGGCGCGTTCGTCGGCTCATTGCCCGAAGATCCGCGGCACAACGTCCTTGTCTCTCTAGAAAATTGGGTGGAGAAGGGAACCGCGCCATCCACGATCATTGCAAGCAAGATTGCAGGGGAAAATCCGTCAGGCGCTGCCACTATGACTAGACCACTGTGCCCGTATCCTCAATTCGCGAATTACAAAGGCAGCGGCGATCCCAACAGCGCGGAAAATTTCGAATGCACGAGTCCGAAGCAATGAAGGCTTGCGGCCCAACTTACTCAGTCGCTGGATCGACAAATAGCATTTCGTTGCTCGTCGTGAATCCAAGCTTCTCGTAAACGGGCTGACCCTTCTGCGATGCGTGCAGCGCGACCACGCGAATACCGCGCCGTCGAGCCTCATCCATGCACTCCGTCATGAGTGCCTGCGCGAGACCGCGTCTCCGATATTCGGGTTCGACAAACACGTTCAGCACGTATCCGCGCTGCTCGCCCACGGGGTCAAGGTAATGCGGCGCCCAGTCCAACACCAGCAATCCTGCGGACGCAATCGCGCGATCTCCATCGCTGATTACCCAGCCTGCATACGTCTCTTTCCGAATCATGCGTCGCACCCAAGGCTTGAAGTTCCGTCCCATCTCGTCCAGAACCGGCTCCGGAGCGCTTCCCGCATCCGCGAACATCGCCTTGCGATGGCGCGTGATCAGCTCCGCATCCTCGACCGTGGCTCTTCGCGTCTCCAGCATGGGCTGAGTATAGGGAATCTACTCGTCGGATTGCATCTTCCTTATCAATGGGGCACTTCTTCAAGCACACTTCCGCGCCGTATCATCCAATCGTGCGCACATCGCCCATACTCACGCTCGACACTTCTCTGCTGCGACCCGGCATGCGCCTCGCCGTAGGTCTCTCAGGAGGAGCTGACTCTGTCGCGCTCCTATGTGCTCTCGTCGACCGGAGCAAGGAATTGGGCCTCGTATTGCATGTCGCGCATCTGCATCACGGCCTGCGCGGAGCAGAAGCCGACGCCGACCTCGAGTTCTGCCGTGATCTCGCTGCAAGATTGGGCTTGCACTTCCATGAAGCCTGCGTCGACACCGCCGCTGAGGCGCGACGGGAGCCGAAATTTCCGGCTACCGGACCCTCCGACAACATTCCGGCCGATTCGATCGAAGGCACCGCCCGCCGCCTGCGCTATCAGTGGTTTCGAGAACTGATTTCGAAAATCCCGCTCGACGCCGTTGCCACCGCGCACACCCTCGACGACCAGGCCGAAACCGTGCTCGCAAAATTCCTCCGCGGTGCGTGGACCGAGGGTCTATCTGGAATTCATCCAAGACTTGAAGGCCCGGAGGGCGGCAGCGCAATCGTTCGGCCGCTGCTCCACACCACGCGCGCCGAGATCGAAGAATTTCTCAAGGTCCGCAACCAGCCCTGGCGCGAGGACTCCACCAACCGCCATCTGACGTTTACTCGCAATCGCATTCGTCACGAATTGCTGCCGCAGCTTGCGACGTGGAATCCTCAAGTGCGCGACCATCTCGCGCAAATGGCCGAGCTGGCTCGCGATGAAGAAGCCTGGTGGCAATCCGAAGTCGTCCGCGTGGCGGAGCAGGTGATTCTTCGCGGCCGCCCGGTTCGCGGAGGAGGCCGCGCCACAACCGCTGCCGATGGCACTGCTTTAGACGTCGCCCGGCTTACGGCCGAGCCGATCGCGGTGCAGCGCCGCATCCTGCGTTATGTGGCCGCCCAACTTGAGTCAGCTCCCGACTTCACGGCAACCGAGGCGCTGCGGTCCCTCGCTCAAACCGGCAAAGCCGGACAGAAGCTCGAACTCGCACAGGGCCTGCGTGCCGACCGTACCCATCGCGAGATTCGCCTGTCCCGGAGTCCAAATACCTCCGTTGCCGACCACACGCTGAAACCCCAACAGTACGAATGTGTTATCCCCGGCGAATTCGCTGCACCAGCTTTCGCATGCCGTATCCGGCTCGACTTGGCTGCCCCTGACGCGTCCACCGGTGTATCCGACGGAGCGGTGCTGAAGGCCGTTCTGCGTTCCTGGAAGCCCGGCGACCGGGTCCATTTGCGTTACTCTTCGGGTCCGCGCAAAGTGAAGGAAGTGCTTGAACGTATGAAAGTTACAGGTACAGAGCGGACCCTTTGGCCGGTCCTCGAAGTGGCTGGCCGCGTTGTCTGGATGCGAGGCGTCGAGCTTGAGCCGGACCCTGGTGTCCGTGTTTCCGTAGAGCCTTTCGCGCCCAGCCAGGGTTAGACCTTGCGCTGACCCTGACTGCGCGGTCCGTGATTTCCCATTGACGTGGCGGATTCCCACCGGTATTCCCACCATTTCGGCCGGTACACTTCTTCAAACTTCATTCCTCTTCGGAGTACAATCGGAGTTACTGCACATCCGCGCGGTGAGTGCTTAGTGTCTCCGGCGAAGAGAACCTGCACTTTCTGTGACTTCAAGGACTGTACGGGCGTCTAAAGGGATGATGTAGGCGGTGTTGGAAGTTCTTAAGCGGCTTCTCCCCGCCGGGAAAGAGGATCCTGGTGAATTCGACCGTTAAAACGATCATGTTCTGGGTCTTTATACTGATCTGCCTCGTGCTGCTGTGGGGTGTTGTCCAGCACGGCACGATCGGCCAGGGTAAAGACACAGAGATACCCTATTCGGACCTGTACGACAAGGTGCAGCAAAACCTGGTGCAGGACGCGGCCATCCAGGGCACCGATCTTCGCGGCCATATGAAGGCGACGCCGAAGGAACAGTTCCATACCACGGTCGGAGATCACTACGACGATCTCGAGAAGGCGATGCTGGCTTCTCACGTCAGCTTCTCGAAAAAGGACGCGCAGAACAATTTGCTGCTTCCTATCCTTTTCAACGTTGGCCCGTTTGTGCTGCTCGGCGCCATCTGGTTCTTTATGCTTCGCCAGATGCAATCGGGCGGCAACAAGGCCCTCTCTTTCGGCAAGAGCCGCGCGCGCCTGCTGTCGATGCAGCAGAAGAAAGTCACGTTCAAAGACGTGGCGGGCGTGGATGAAGCCAAGGAAGAGCTGAAGGAAATCATCGAATACCTGCGCGAGCCGCAGAAGTTCCAGAAGCTCGGCGGACGTATTCCCAAGGGTGTGCTGTTGGTTGGACCTCCAGGAACCGGCAAAACGCTGCTGGCACGCGCTGTGGCCGGCGAGGCCAATGTGCCGTTCTTCTCCATCTCCGGTTCTGACTTTGTTGAGATGTTTGTCGGCGTCGGTGCAAGCCGCGTTCGCGACCTCTTCGAGCAGGGCAAGAAGAATGCGCCATGCATCATCTTCATCGACGAAATCGATGCGGTAGGCCGTCACCGTGGCGCAGGCCTCGGCGGCGGGCACGATGAGCGCGAGCAGACGCTGAACCAGTTGCTCGTCGAGATGGATGGATTCGAATCGAATGACGGCGTGATTCTTGTCGCCGCGACGAACCGTCCCGACGTTCTCGATCCTGCATTGCTGCGCCCCGGCCGTTTCGATCGCCGCGTTGTGGTGGGACTTCCCGACGTTCGTGGCCGCGAAGAAGTTCTCCGCGTACACGTGAAGAAGGTTCCCGTTGCAGACGACGTAAACCTCAACATTCTTGCCCGCGGCACACCGGGCTTCAGCGGCGCCGACCTGGCCAACATGGTCAACGAAGCCGCGCTGAATGCAGCCCGCGTCAATCGCAAGCAGGTCGTGATGTACGACTTCGAACTTGCGAAAGACAAGGTGTTGATGGGTGCAGAGCGCAAGTCGATGCTGCTGACGGACGAAGAAAAGCGGGTTACGGCGTATCACGAAGCTGGTCACGCGCTGGTCTCGCTCCTGCAGCCGCACTCCGATCCCATCCACAAAGTCACGATCATCCCTCGGGGCATGGCTCTCGGCGTTACGATCTTCCTTCCAGGCGATCGGCACAACTACACGCGGGAGTATCTCGAAGCCAATCTCGCTATCGCTTACGGCGGACGCACGGCTGAGGAGATCTTCCTCAACCAGATGTCCACCGGCGCAGGCAGCGACATTGAGAACGCCACAGACCTGGCTCGCCGCATGGTATGCGAGTACGGCATGAGCCGCCTCGGTCCGCTGACTTTCGGCAAGAAGGAAGAGCAAATCTTCCTCGGCCGCGAGATCGCACAGCACAGGGACTTCTCGGAAGAGACGGCGCGCCAGATCGATCTGGAGGTTCGCCGCCTGATTGACGAGGCCTACCAGGCTGCTCACGGCATTCTCGAAGCGCACAAGGACGCAATGCACCGCATTGCCGCAGCCTTGCTGGAGCGTGAAACGATTGATGCGGATGAAGTGAAGATGTTGCTCGATGGCAAGGAACTGCCCCCGATGCGGTCCATCCTCGCTTCACCCAGCGACGGCGGCAGCAGCGGTGGACAGCAAGTCCTCAAGCCCGATACCCGTGGCGGTTCCGGCTTCCCCGAGGGATCTCCTTCTCCGGCATAACCACCTCCGGTGGGGCGGACGCGGCTAGCGCCGCGCAGGCCTCTTCAATTCGGATCAGTTCCGGGCCATTCGTTAAGACGGATGGCCCTTTTCTTTTGCATCTCGGGTGAATTGCGCCTCGCTGTCAGTCTGCAAGCTCGAGACATTGGAAGGCGTGATTGCGATCGTGGAGCGGTCGAGCATTGCTTGAAATACCAAGCGAGCTTACGGGGGGCTGGATAGGCACTTAAGTGCATATCACCGACCCACCCGTAACCCTCGGAGTGGTTACGTCTGGGATGAAAGAGCAAAGGAAGCTTTATTGCCCTGTAATCGGCACACCAGTACACTTTTGCTCAATAATCGTTGCATTTTGGCGATCGGGCCCGCATCGAGGCGCGTCGGGGTTGGATTCTGCCGGCATGCACACCAATCCGGGAACGCCAAGAGCCGCTGTGAATTCACTGCGAAAGTGAACCGGAAAGCACGATGCTTCTTCTGGAGAAAGCCACAAAAAAGAAAAGAAGTCGTATGTATCGATACCGAGCCCGCCTTCTTTGGCTAACGGTCATGGGGCTTGGCGTGACGATCATCGCGGTAACGATACTGCTTGCATCCATGGATAACTACAACTGGATGCGGTAATCAGGATCTCTCAAGCGATCCGGATTACACGGCCGTCTATTTCGGAACGATATCGTCTTCCTGCGCTGTCACGACGGTTCCCTGGTGATAGAGGATGCGCCAGCCTTCTGCAGCCTTTTCCCAGATCGTCGCACGGCGCGAGAGCCGGCCAGCCTGATCGAGGGTATATGTAAGAAGATAGCAATCCGGTCCAAGCCGCCGCAGACGAAAGCTCGTTGCTTCCCATCCCACCGAATCCGCATCTACCGGTTCGTTTCTGCTTCGCATCTGCAGAATGAACTCGCGACTATATCGCCGCCCCGACGCGCTCACTTCCCAGAAACTGGGCGCGGTGGCCCGCTCAAAGTCTTCAAGGGTCCTGCCGAATCGCTGCGTATGGAAGATCGGCTCGCGCTGCTTGACCTCATCCAGAACCGGCAACGATTCCGGGTCGACCCGCGTAAACGTCTCATTGGCCATGCGGGAATTCTACGACTACCCGCGTCAATAGATCCCCGGCACAAGCGCCCACGTCTCATCGCGATAAGCAACATACTGTTCGCCGAATGCCTTGGCTAGGTTGGTCTCTTCCATCCGCGACTTGCGGAGATACGCAATCACCGCAAGCAGCAGCCCCACCAGCGCGTGCATCTGTCCTGACACGATTGCTGTCCCAGCGTACATCGCCAGCAGTGCCGTGTAGATCGGGTGCCGCACCCTGCCGTAGGGCCCGCTGCGCACCAGTTCGTGATCGGCCTTGATCGTGATCTCGCCACTCCAGTTGCGGCCGAGAACGCGCCGAGCCCAGATGGCCAGAGCCAGTCCCGCGCACTCCAAGGCCAGCCCTGACAGCTTCACAATCAACGCTTCGGGAAGGAATCGCTGATTGAGCCCGCGAATCGGCACGAGCATCAACAATAGCGCGGCATTCGCCAGCACCACGTGCACCGCACGCGACCATTTTGACTCCGACGATACCGCCGGCGCCGAGTTCTTCGCCTCAATTTCCCAGTAGAGGCTGAACAGGATCCACGGCACGATCGAAACGAGAATGGGCCAGCTATGTGCCGGCGAGAAGTCGGATATGTGCGCATCGATCCAGGGCTTGATCACGGGCCGGGCGAGCCGCGCACCGACAAGCGCACCCGCCAAGGCGGCGTAGAGGATAACTTGATTCGTTTTCGTTCTCGGGTTAACCGGAAGGTCTGCCATATAGTGCTTTTCAGCGTAGCTTGAAGGAGCTTTGCTTGAGAAGAGCGCAGTCAAAACGGGGAAAGCAGATCCTTCACTCCGCCTACCCATGGACGCTTGTCCATGGGCCCCAAAGCACTACGTTCAGGGTGACGAGCGGGAGTATATGGCACTTAGGACTTTGGACCCGAACCCAGGATTTGGGGCTCTTAACCCTGAACTCAGCCCTCAAAAGATCTTGTACGCGACGCCGGCGCTGGCACCATAGGGTTTGAGCGTGTCGTTGTTGATCCAGTTGGGCCAAAACTGGTATTCAAAGTCAAAGGGGCGGACGACGAAGTGTTTGCTCACTTTCAAGTCCACGCCGCCGCCCAGCGCCAGATCAGCGAACCGGCCATAGGCTTCGTTGTACTCGAAATTCATCCTGCCCAAGCCGAAGAGAGCCTTGCCGTACGGCGTCAATCCGAGCCTCTTGAATTCATGAATCGGTACACGTGGCCCAATCAAGTAGTTGTCTTCGGTGATGTCGACAAACGCATTCTGGCGAAGCCAGCGCGCCTCGCCCTCTATTTGTATCCAGCGGGTCATCTTCAGGTCTACGTAAACGCCGGCGCCAAAGAGGCGCTGCGGACTCCCCTGCGGAATACCGCCACCGGCGTAGTCCGGCTGAAACACAGACCCCATTCCGCCCGCAGTCAACGACAACTGGCCGCGGTATGCCGAGGGGGCCACCTGCGCATGCAAAGAAATAGCAGCGCAAATCAAGCAGCTAAAAACCAAAACTTCGATTCGTCTCATGAAAAGGGGCGTTCACTCCTGGCGGAGAATCGTCGAACTGTGCAACTCAGGACATGAATTCGTTGCAATTCCGACGTCAAACTACTTGGAAACCCGATTTGTTCAACCGACGCGATCATCCGGGAGCAGCGAACTGCGATGGACCGCAAAGTAAAAGGCAATTTTGGAATCGCCATAAGTATAAAGGCTCAGGATCGGATAACTAAGTTGCCGTTATCCGATCCTGAGCCCGGTGAGATCGATCTACTGCTGCGGGTTCGGTGATCCACCCGTCTGTTGCGGCTGGGGACCCTCCGCCTGCGAAGGCGTTGGCTGATCTGAAGCCGTGGGCGGCTGCGTTCCACCTGTCGTCTGTCCGGCTGGTGGTGCGGGAGGCGGATCGCCTGCCGCCGGCTGCGCTGCTGTGCCAGCCGCGTTTGGCTTCGCAGCCGCCGGGTTCGCAGCCTGGGATGACTGGGCCTCATCGTAGCGCTGCAGCCTGTAGTAGACCGGGGTCACTTCCAGCGGCATCTTGTCGCGCGGATTCAGCGGCGCATAGAGCTTGGCATTCAACTGATGCACGTGGTCATCCCACGGGTCGGTCTTCAACCAGCTCCCCAATGGAAGCGCCGGAATCTGTGCGAGGTCGTCCCAGTTGAGCTTGGGTGCGCTGTGGGCCAGGGTGGTCATCCACGGCGTTCCGTCGGCCTTGAGAAGGGAATCGCCGAGCTTCGGCGTGTTCAAAGCCTTCAGCTCCGGGCCGCGATCGGCAAGCTGTGTCCAATAGAGGCCCGCGATCGCAAGCTGATCCTTGTACATCGAGGCGTCGAGAAATTGCTGGGCCTTGGCGGCAGCTTCCTGGTTGTCGTGATCGGTATGGTTCATGTTGATGCGGCGGAACGAAGACTCGTCAGGGAACATCAACCGATCGTTGAATGCATAACGCGTATCGATGTGGTGGCCGAGCGCAATGTGGGCCAGTTGCATCGAGATTACAGACGCAATCGTCGCTTCGTTGCGCGGCATGGTGTCGATCAGGCCCTTGCTGAGCAGGATGGTGCTACCGACCGTGGTAGTTTCGATTGTGTCCGTCAGCATGATCCGGCAATGCACGGGCATGGCCAGCGGGATGTTGTTCGGCACCACGAGATTGGTCACGATCTGGTCAAGTACCGTGGTCTCGAACCCGTTCGGTGTCAGCGGAGCCACCAGGCCAGCCTGCTCGAGGCGGTCGATCACGTTGTTTTCGGCCTGCTGCACCCACTGGCGCGAAGCCTGCAACGGGCTCACATCCTGCGAGTCGTCGCTTTTGTCTTCGGCGTCTTCTACTTTCATACTCACGCTTTCGCTGTCACGCGTGGGCAGCTTGAGGCTGTAGCCCCAGAAATGGGTTTGCGCTTTCAGGCCTTCCTGCTTGTCTCCGTTGCGGGTTGTTTCTTCCACGTAAATCGCTACTGGAAGCCAGATGCCCGGCTGCACGTTCATACGCCAGCTGTCGAAGTGGAAATAGAAGCGGGAATCGTCGTCAGACTTCGGGCCAGTGTAGGTTCCGTTGAAGCGCACCACGTTGCCATCCTGGTCTTCAATCCATACGCGGCCATAGAAACGGCCCATGCCCTCAACCTTGGGATGCACGTCGAACACCCAGGTCCGCACTGATCCCAGAAATTCACGGCGCACGTAATTGAACTCGTAATGTTCCTGATCGAATCCCGTCGGATCCAGGAACATCATCTGCATAAAGCCGGTCGGGTTGTATGTGAAGCGCTTGTCGAGACCCAGGGCCTTCGTGATTCCCGAGATGGCTCCAAACGATCCCTTGAACCAGCCCTTTTTGTCTGTGTCTTTCGGTTCGTAGGACTTGTCGAAGAAGCCCTTGCCGAAGTCGACGCGGCTCAGCGTGTATTGATCGCTTACGGGCACCTGGTAGAGCTTTACGTCGGGACGTGTGTCCTGGATGTACGTCTCCACGAGCGGAGTCCGCTGCTGGATCGCCTTGATCAGGATCTTCTCCTGTCCGATTGACTTCTGCACAATCGCGGCCTGATCCGCAGTGAGCTGGTGTGTCGGCTCATATTTTGGTGCCTTTTTTGCGTGCGCCCACGACGTCCCAAGAAGCAGAGTCAGGAGGGTTAAGGCGATCTTTCGAGACATCATGTCATCTCCTACGATGATTCGTTCTTGCCGTTCTAAGACAGTGTTTGAATTCTTTGCCACTGTTCGCTCACTGTCGTGACCATGGATGCGAATTGGACGCTATGCCAATTGAAACGTGATGGTGATATTAGTTGTCAGATCTACTGCCTGGCCATTGCGAGTGGCCGGACGAAAACGAATTTGCGAAGCAACGCGACGGGCCTCTTCATCCAGTCCGTGACCCAGCCCATGCACCACTTCCTTGATGATGACCTGTCCTGACGCGGTAAATGTCACGCGCAGGATCACGTCTCCCTGAACCCGCAGCTGGCGCGCTTCCGGCGTGTACTGCACAGATGGCTTTGAAAGGACCTCGAGGTTGGTGGGCGCTACTTCACGCGGCGATTGTGCCATCGCAGGCACTGCGGCCACCTGCGTTTGAATTCCCGCAGATGCCACCTTGCCGCCCGTCGCATAGCCGGTTGTTGCGGTGCCCGTTCCACCGGGTATGCCCGCCTGGGCTACCTTGCCCACAGTCCCGGCATTCGAACCAGATTTCAATCCATTGCCGATTCCGGCCGAACCGACAACTCCGTGAGGAGCGACTGCAGGACCCTGCATGCCGCCGTAGGGATTGCCGATCGCAGCCACGGTTGCCGGCCGACTTGCGTTCGGATTCGGCGTTACGCCAAAGGTCTCGCCCAGATGAACCGGCGCCGTCGAAGGTTTCACGGTGTTCGTCTGCGCCGGCATTGCCGCGGTCAGCGCAGCCTTGGGCTGAGGAGCCAGAATGATCGCCGGTTTTGCCGCCTTGATCTGCGGCGTATTCAGCTTGGCTTCCATCTCCAGCGGCTTCAGAGCCGGCTTGGGCTCCGGCTTCGGCATATTGATTTTCGGTTGCTCCATCTGCATTTCAAGCTTCGGCTTGGGTGGTTCGGGAAGCTTGGGAGGAGGCGGAGTCTTGAACTTCGGTGGAGGCGGCGGAGTCGTGGGGAAGATCAGTTCGGTTTGCTCGAACTTGTGCTCCTGCATGGCGTGCTTTGCCGTCATTCCGATATAAATCATCAGGCCCAGAATAATTGCGTTAACGGTTGCGCTTGTAACAAACGGCGCAGACCGGCCCTCAGGCTCGGGGAGCAAGCCAAAACTAGTACGACCAGGATAGCCACTCATCTGCATCTTCATACCTCGGGGTTAGCCATGGAGACGGCGTGTTGAGTCTGCAGGAATTCAGAAAATACACTGAAGAGGAGGGATGCGCAAAAATGACACGACGTTGCCATTTTGGTTCGAGCCTCTTCCGGAGATCTATAAATGATTTTTGGTTGCCGCAAGCGAACCTCGCTTTCTTCGGCAACTGGCTGATTCCAAAAAGGAAAATATTGCGGGTTATACGGTGTCTGAAGGCAGGGAATTTTTGTGCCCCTCAAACCCGCTCGCTTTGCTTGGCGCTGCCCCTCGCCATTCCGAAGGGAGCAAACGCGAAAGTCTTCCCCTATGCTATCGGATGGGGACGCACAAACGCCAGTCGTAGCGCTTCCCGTTATTATAGTGCGATCCGCTGCGGTAAACCCGCTTTTCTGAGCTCGACCCGAATGCATCCAGCTTCTCCCCGTCAATGCTAAGAGCCTCGAAACTCAAGTCGCAAATCCTCGCCTCGGAGTCAGGGAAAAAAGGAAAGTCTACTGACAGGCCACGTCCCTTCTCAAACCCGGAATATGGTCGCTTGTTGCGTTCACATTCCACGAAGTTTGGGCAAGCCGCCTGATCGACGGTCTTCTAACTGAACGGCTTAAACCGCTCTTGCGTGCCTGTTGTAATAGACTCACGGTAACCCAATCCGCTCTGGAAGGACAGTATTTTTGTGAGATCTTTGGTTACCGGCGGTGCCGGCTATGTTGGCGGTACAGTTGCATCTTTGCTCGCTGCACAAGGACACTATCCGACCGTTTTTGACAACCTCTGCCATGCCCGCCGCGAGATGGTTCCGGCAGGGGTTGACTTCGTCCAAGGCGACCTGGCAGACCGTGATCTGATCGAAAACATTTTCAAGGCCGCCAAAAACGAAGGAAAACCATTCGACAACGTCCTGCACTTTGCCGCGCTCATCGAAGCCGGAGAGTCGATGCAGCGGCCGGAGATTTACTTCCGCAACAACACTGCATCCACTTTGGCGTTACTTGAGGCGGTCATTGCCGAAGGCCCGCGCCGCGTTGTGTTTTCTTCCACCGCTGCGGTCTACGGCGAGCCGGAATCCATTCCGATCAAAGAAGATGCGCAGCTCAAGCCGACCAATGTCTACGGTGAGTCAAAGCTGATGGTCGAGACCATGCTCAACTGGTTCCACGCGATCCACGGCCTGCGTTCCGTTGCGCTGCGCTATTTCAACGTGGCTGGTGCGCCTGAAGGCACTGAGGGCATCATTCGCGGCGAGGACCACGAACCCGAATCGCACCTCATTCCACTGATTCTGGATGTCGCTCTCGGTCGCCGCAAGTCGATCCGCATCTACGGCGACGACTATCCCACTCCGGACGGCACCTGCATCCGCGACTACATCCACGCGTCCGATCTTGCCGACGCCCACCTGCTCGCCGTAAAGGCTCTCGAAACCGATGCCGCCGCCAAAGACCGTCTCATCTTCAATCTCGGCAACGGCCAGGGATTCAGCGTCCGCGAGGTCATAGAATCCGCACGCCGCGTCACCGGCCATTCGATTCCCGCCGAATTACATCCCCGCCGGCCCGGCGACCCTGCGGTCCTCGTCGCCAGCTCCGAGAAAGCAATTCGCGAGCTCGGCTGGAAGCCCCGATACACCCAACTTGACGATATCGTCCAGACCGCTTGGATTTGGCACCAGAAGCGCTATCAATCCTGAACAACTGGGGGCGCGCGAGATTAAGAACCGCCTTGGACTGGCTGCATTTGAGGCTTCTTCCAACTGCCATTGAGGACCGCCTCGCCAGGAAGGTACACGCGCAAGATGCAGTAGAAGGGTCCATCGGGCGCGGGTAACCAGTTGGATTCTTTTGCGGTCGTGGGCTTGTTCCGAGAGACATACAGGGTAAGCGAGCCATCCGTACCGTACTCGTAGGAACTGAGATTGGTGGAATTCAGCAGATAACGCTTGAGAGGATTCGCGACCAGCAATTGCGATTTGCCATCGTACATGGTCAGCGACCAGAAGGCCTTGTTGGGCGGAAGTTGATCTTTGGCGAAGCGCAGCTCATAGCTCGATTTCGAGGCATCGAGCTGCTGGTGGCTAGCGTCGACAAAGTAACCGAAGTAGAGTGCGTCCTGTTTTGAGTTGCCGTAGAGGCCAAGCTTCGCTCCCACGTAACGATAGAGATAGTTGTCTTTGAGAAAATCGCGCGAGCCGAACATATCCCCGCTCGAGACTGCGTCGGTGTTGATTTTTTTCATTACGACGGCGACATCAGCGTCGGAATCCTTGATGCCGTCGTTGATGGCTTGTTGAATGTCTCGTGAAAAGCTGCTGAAGTCAAAAGTCCGGCCGGGCCCGATGTTGAGTCGCGCAAAGCGCACCAACAGATCTTTCTCGGAGGGATCAGGCGGGCAGAATTGAAATAGGAAGTTGATGAGAGGGAACATCGTTGGCGAGGCGCTCATGTCGTCGGAAGGCTTAGGCCAATGAATGACAGCCGCGTGGGGCGGGGTCGGCTTGCGAAGGTAGGAACTGAGCGGTTCGGCGTGGTAACCGGCCTGGATCTTATTTACGCTGGCAAGGTCCCCCGGGTTGAATAGCTGGGTGCGGAACAGGCCGTAAGCGAACTGAGTTTCGGTGTGAATAACGGCTTTGACGCCCGCCGGTGTTGGGCCATTCCAGCCGGGACCCGCAATAATGAACTTGCCGCCGTCGTTGCCAAAGGCGCGAGTGCCGAGATAGGCAAAGTTGTACGTGTAGAGATCGACAAGCTGCGCGGTGTAGTAGCGATTCGGTTCGATCTTCGGCATGGTGATCACAACTGGCTCCGCCCGAAGATCCATCCAGATATACGAATAGGGTGTATCTGAGTTGGGCGTTACAACGAACTTGTCGTCGGGAGTTGCGACAGATTTGGAACTGTTGAGGCTGTTGAAGTCGCCTCGAAAATCTAAGCTGTTCTTGTCGATGGCTTGCTTGTACATCGTCTGGTAGTTCATAACCATTGGGAAGCCATAGATGTAGGCCTCTTTGGCAATGGCACGCGCGTCGACGGCAGAGATGCCAGAGCCGGATGGTTGATTGGCTTTCGCTACGCCCGTCGCAGATCCCATAATTTCCTCCCGAGGGTTGGAGTTGGTTTTAGGATTTCACCTGGCGCTAACTGACACTTACGACCCATGGCGATTTCCACTGGTCATTGAGCAGTTCCGGTTTCGGCCAGTAGTAGCGCATGGCCAGCATGAATGGTGCATTTGGTGCGGGCAACCAGTTGGATTCGTTGTCCTTTCCGGGTGAGTCAGTCTGGATATAGATCGTGAGGCCTCCATCCGCATCGGTCTTGAGATTTGGCAACATTGGCGAGTTGATCAAATATCGATTGATGGGATTTTTGACGAGAAGCTGAGCCGGCAGGTTGTACATGGTCAGCGACCAGAAAGCGTTCACCGGCGGAAACTGTCCTTTCGCAAAGCGCAAAGTGTAGCGGTGCTTGCTTCCGTCGAGGGGTTCGCCTTTCGAGTCTTTGTCGTAGATCGGGTAGAGTGCTTCATCGCGCGAATTGGCGCCGATACCCATCTGCGTACCCGTGGCACGCGCGAGGTAGTTGTTCTTGAGATATTCGCGGGTGCCGAACAGGGTGTCTGTCTTTCCGCCGGTCGCCGCCCGACTGGCATCGATTGCTTTTTGGCCGTCCGCGATTCCAGCCTTCAGGGCAGCCTGGATGTCTGGCGACGATGAGGACTCGAATGGCTTGCCTGGCATGATTCCAATCTCTGCAAATCGATTGCGCAACTCAACCTCACTCGGGTGAGGCGGCAAACAGAATTGAAGCAGGAAGGCCATCTGATCAAAGAATGCCGGGGTGGTCTTCTCGGCAGGCGTAATCGGCCTGGGCCAATTCAACGAGGCCGGCTCTGGAGGCGCGGGCGTATTCAGGAATTCGTGGAGAGGCTGAACCTTGTACGCTGCCTGAATGGTTTTGACGTTGCCCAGATCGTCAGGCTTGAACAGCTGGGTACGGCCCACGACACTGACAAACTGTGTTTCGGCTCGAAACACTTTCGAAATGTTAGCAGGCACTTCGCCGTTCCAGGCGGGTCCCGCGATCAGATATGCGCCTCCATCGTTGCCCGTGGTGCGGCTTCCGATGTAGGAGAAATTGAAGGTATAAAGGTCCATCAACTGGAAGACGAAGTATCGGTTCTTCTCCATCTTCGGAATGGTGATAACTACTGGCTCTGCGCGCAGGTCAAGACCGGCAAACGAGTACGGCGTATCGGAGTTCGGCGTAACAAATGCGGTGTCGTCAGGCGTAAAGACACGGGCGATGTTAAGAATGGAGTTGAAGGGGCCTCGGAATTGAGGCCCGTTCTTGTCGAGAGAGTACGCATAGATGGCCTGGTAGAGGGCAACCATCGGTATGCCGAAAATGTAGGCGTCCTTTGCGATCGAGCTGATCGTGGTTGGATTGTCAAGAGCGGTTTGCGCCATCATTCACCCCGGGCGGGCGATGGTTGCACGAACTTCGTCCCTGGACAACTGTAATTATTGACAGAGGCGTCTTTTTAACTCGCCGCGACAACGGACTTCGTTCAATCGGTCATGTGGCTTCAAATCTGCGAACAGCAGTGCTCGAATTCACTTGACTTAAATGCAATGGGGCCAGCAGAGTGGCCTTATTGTCCCGGTGCGACCCTCTTAGTACGGGACTTTTCGCGAGGCCGGCTGCGAATGTCATCCCTGGATCTTCCCCGGACCGCCGGGAGCCTGAACTCCATCGTGCGCGTCGTCCTCGGTTCCGCTACCGGAACCATGATCGAGTGGTACGACTTCTACATCTTCGGCTCACTCACGTCCGTTCTCGCGGTCAAGTTCTATCCCCCGGGCAACGACACCTTCGCTCTCATCGCCTATCTCGCCACGTTCGCCGTAGGGTTTCTCGTTCGCCCATTCGGCGCTCTCTTCTTCGGCTGCGTCGGCGACGTGCTCGGCCGCAGAATTGCCTTTATCGCTACGCTGTCCATCATGGGCGCCTCCACCGCATCCATTGGCCTGCTGCCCACCTACCGCACTGCCGGATGGTTCTCGCCCATCGCACTCATCGTCATCCGGTTGTTCCAGGGTCTTGCCCTAGGTGGAGAGTACGGCGGCGCAGCAGTCTACCTCGCTGAACACGTGCCTGACCGCAGGCGCGGCTTCTACACCAGCTTTCTGCAGATCACCGCTGGACTGGGGTTGGTTGTTTCGCTTGGCGTCATTCTCGGCACCCAGCACTTCATGACCGCCCAGAGTTTTCAGCAATGGGGATGGCGGTTGCCGTTCCTTCTCTCCATCGTATTCGTCAGCATTTCGCTCTACATTCGCATCCGGATGAAAGAGTCGCCGATCTTCTCCCACATCAAGGCTTCCGGAATGCAATCTGCCGCGCCCATCAGAGACGCTTTCGGAAAATGGGAGAACCTGAAGCAGGTGTTGATCTCGCTATTCGGTGCTGCCGCAGGGCAGGCCGTGGTCTCTTACACGGGAATGTTTTTCGCCCTCTTCTATCTGCAAAACATTGTGCGCGTGAATGCCCACACGGCGAATGTCATTGTCGCGGTCGCGCTTCTGGCCGGCGTTCCATTCTTCACTGTCTTTGGCGCTCTCTCTGACCGCATCGGCCGCAAGAGAATCATGATGGGCGGATTGCTTCTTGCCGCGCTCTTCACCATCCCCATCTACAGAGCAATGCAGCAGGCTGCCGGCAACAATGTCGTCAGCGTCAGCTCTGCCAGAGACAAAGTTACCGGCGACATCCATCTCACGCCGCTCACACGCGACGACTCCATTGGCAAGTTGATTCCCGCTCCGGAGGCGCCCCATCCCAATCAACTGGCGCTCATCTTCCTCATCTGGCTCCAGACCGTCTTTTCCTGCATGGTCTACGGTCCCATCGCCGCGTATCTCGTCGAGGCTTTCCCGGCACGAATCCGCTATACCTCCGTCTCACTGCCTTACCACATTGGCAACGGAGTCTTCGGGGGACTGCTGCCTGTGATTGGCGTAAGCCTGTGCGCCTCATCCGGCAACATTTATGCCGGGCTCATTTATCCGGTGAGCGTTGCAGCGCTCTGTTTCATCGTCGGCAGCATTTTCCTGAAGGAAAGTCACGGCACCCTCATCTGGGACGAAGTGAATTTCACGGAACTCCCTTCCGAAGCGACAACGGGCGACTGAGTGATTCGCTGGTCTTGTGCAGTGTCTGCTGCCGATCCCATTTGTCGTCGGTGATCCTTGATTCAATGCACACCGAAGACAGGGTCGCCCGGTGTGCCTGCTCCATTTGCCCAATAGCCGTTGCGCGCCGTGACTTCAAGGTTTGAGTAGTTTGGCAGGTGCAGTGCGATCGCGTGCAGTCCCGGGTGCGGCGACTGTGGATGAAACGTGAGCACGTAGCGATTGGGAAGGTGATTGCTGATGGTTTCAAGACTGTGCTCTAGGCTTTTCGCGTCGGTAAGCTTGAAATATTCGCCTCCCGTCAGCTTCGCCACTGTTTCGGGAACGTTGCGGCGCATCCCATCGTTGATGGCAATTGCCGCCATCTTTGCGAGAGCCAGCGGCGGAGCAAGCTGTGCCAGGCAGTCGTATGCCTGAATGGCTTTATTTTGCGTTGCGTCCGGATCGGGATCTTTTCCCATGCATCCATGTGGCGGATTGGGATGGGCATTCGCGAGAGTTCCGTCCGCGCGATAGGGAAGTTCCTTGTATCCGTAATGCGCCGCCTCAGACTTGGCGGTCGAGTACGCAATGCTGTAAATCGAGGTATTGGTGTCGCTGATAGCGCGCACCGCCTCTTCGATCTTGATGTTGCTGCCGCGATCGAGCGTCTCGCTGATCAGCAGAATCGCGCGCCGATAGCCCATCGGCTGGTCCCGCAGCAGATCAACGGCAAAACCAAGGCTGTCGAGAATTGCCGCTCCATGGTCTGCCGCGGACGGGTCGCGGGTCGAGCCCGGCACTGCGCAATTTTCCCTTTGATGCTGTCGCGAACAGCCGGGTGTGAGATCGCTGATAACCTGCGCGGCGACTTCGACCCGCGAAGTGAAGCGCTGAACCAGTTCCGGCTGGCTGTCGAAGGCAACCACGGCAATCTTGCGCGGAACGCCGCCGACCACCGTGTCGAGCAGCGGCGCCAACCCACCAAGCTTGTCGAACTCGCGCGCCCCCGCACCGCCCGTTTCAATCACGATCACGAGTGCCAGCGGTTCGCCTCCTGTGTCCTGCTCCAACATGAGCTTTTGCGGAACGCCATCGTCGGTGAGCAGGAAATCATCCGCCTTCAGCGTGAAGACCAGCTTCCCCGCCTTGTCCCGAACCAGCGCCGGAACAACCACCAGCGTCGTCTGCCGGCTGAGCTCAGGAGCGCTCGATACCTGGCAGACCGCGAGGCGCATCTGCGTCGCAAGCGTCGCCAACACCAGCGCCAAAAGGAGGTTCCGCATCTTCAGGCCAGCCTCGCCATCAGTTTAGACAACGAAGCAGCGTCTCCGTTTGCGCCGGTGACAGGAGGTATTGGAATACCCACGTGTGGGGGTGCCCGCTGGGGTGGCTTGCCGTCCCTGCCCCTGCCTCGATAAAGTGACACCCAATGCAATTTCCAAGGGTTGTGGCGACGGATCGAAAATGCCAACCTCGAATTGCAGCTTTGTTTTCTTCCCTGAAGGGACTTATTCATGTCTTCGACGCACGTTCCTGCTGATCCGGCTTCGGTCTCATCCCTATCGAATCAGGATCTCGAATCTACCCTCCGCGAGAACCGGGTATTCCCCCCGCCTGAAGAGTTCTCAAAACGCGCTCACATCAAGAGCCTCGAGCAGTACGAGGCCATGTATAAGCAGTCCATCGAAGACCCCGAAGCCTTTTGGGCCGATATTGCCAAAGAGTTGCACTGGTTCAAGCCTTGGGACAAGGTCCTCGAATGGAATCTCCCAACGGCCAAATGGTTTGTCGGCGGCAAGATGAATCTGAGCTACAACTGCCTCGATCGCCACCTGCATAGCGGGCGCGCCAACAAGACCGCCATCCTATGGGAAGGAGAGCCCGGCGAAGTCCGCCGCCTCACTTACGCGGAACTCCACGCCGAGGTTCAGCGTTTCGCCAACGGCCTGAAGGCCCTCGGTATCAAGAAAGGGGATCGCGTCGCCGTTTATATGGGCATGACGCCCGAGCTTGCCATCGCGCTGCTGGCTTGTGCGCGCATCGGCGCAATCCACTCCGTCATCTTCGGCGGATTCGCTGCCAACGCCATCGCCGACCGGGTCAACGATTCCGGCTGCCTCGCCATTATCACGCAAGACACGAGCTATCGCCGTGGGACCGAGATCCAGCTCAAGCGCACTGTCGACGAGGCGATGCCCGCTTGCCACACGGTCGAGCATGTCATCGTCTACCGCCGTACCGGCTCGCCGGTAAACATGGTCGAAGGCCGCGACCGCTGGTGGCACGAACTCATCGCCAACGCGACGGCCGAATGCCCTGCTGAACCGCTCGACTCCGAAGATCCGCTCTATATTCTTTACACCTCCGGCACGACAGGGAAACCAAAGGGCCTCGTCCACACCACCGGCGGCTACGCAGTGCAAACCTACATCACCACCAAGTACGTCTTCGATCTGAAGGACGACGACATTTACTGGTGCTCGGCCGACATTGGCTGGGTTACCGGCCACTCTTATGTCGTGTATGGGCCGCTGCAAAATGGCGCCACCGTTCTGATGTACGAAGGCGCTCCGAACTGGCCGGACTTTTCGCGATTCTGGAAGATCATCGACGACCACCGCGTCACCATCTTCTACACCGCGCCCACCGCGATCCGCGCTTTTATGAAGTGGGGCGACCAGCACGTCGAAAAATTCAAGCTCGACTCGCTTCGACTTCTTGGAACAGTTGGTGAGCCCATCAACCCCGAAGCGTGGATGTGGTATCGCGAGAAGATCGGCCGCAACCGCTGTCCCATCGTCGATACCTGGTGGCAAACCGAGACCGGCGCCATCATGATCGCACCAATTCCAGGCGCAGTTCCCACCAAGCCCGGTTCGGCCACGCGTCCTTTCTTCGGCATCCAGCCTGAAGTTATTACCAAGCCCGATGCAGAAGGGAATTTCCACGCTGTTCCCGCAGGCCATGGCGGACTTCTGATCATCCGCAAACCGTGGCCTTCGATGGCGCGCACGGTGTACGGCGATTCCGAGCGTTACCTGAAGACGTACTGGTCCGATGTTCCAGGCAGCTACTTCACGGGCGACGGCGCACGCATGGATGCCGATGGCTACTTCTGGCTCATGGGCCGCGTCGACGACGTCATCAACGTCAGCGGACACCGCCTGGGCACCATGGAAGTCGAGTCGGCCCTCGTCGCGCATCCCAAGGTCGCCGAAGCTGCCGTCGTCGGCCGTCCCGACAGTCTCAAAGGCCAGGCCATTTCCGCATTTGTTTCTCTCGAGAGCGGCAACGAGCCCAGCGAAGCGTTGAAGGACGAACTGCGCAAGTGGGTCTCAAAAGAGATTGGTTCACTCGCACGCCCCGACGACATCCGTTTCACCGAAGCGTTGCCAAAAACACGCAGCGGCAAAATCATGCGCCGCCTTCTGCGCGAGCTGGCCACCCACGGCGAAATCAAGGGTGACACGACGACGCTGGAAGACTTCACGGTGATTGCGAAGTTGCGCGAGGCGGAAGAAGGTTAGGCGCGTTTCTGGAGCAAACCTTCGTTCAATCGGAAGTTTCTCCGTGGCTGAAGCCGGTTTTTTGAGAACTCGATTTCAGAGGCGTGAAGGCCTCTGCTCCCTCCGGACCAGGGATTTGATCAATGTCACATTTATGCAATTCGTGTTGTGCGGACTTTTGCTAGACTTGTCGCCAGCCATGCCCAAAGGGTTATTTGTTCTTGCGTTGATGGTTGCAGCAGCATGTCCTGTCGCCCTTGCGGCTCCCGACCAATGGATCGAAGTCAGCAGCAGTCACTTTGTCGTGCTCACCAACAGTAATGAGAGGCAGGCCCGGCACGTTCTCGACCAATTCGAACGCATGCGGTGGGTGTTCCAGACACTCTTTCCCAAACTCAATGCCGACCCGCCGGCGCCCATCTTTGTCTACGCCGCGAAGAACGGAAAAACTTTCCAGTCCGTAGAGCCGCAAGCCTATCTGGCCAAGGGGCAGCTGGCGCTGGCCGGCCTATTCCTCACCTCGCAAGACCAGAACTACATCCTTCTTCGTCTCGATGCAGAGCAGGAGCATCCTTTCGCGGTCGTCTATCACGAATACACCCACCTCCAGTTCCGCAGTGCTGGCGACTGGATGCCGCTGTGGCTCAATGAGGGGTTGGCCGAGTTCTTCCAGAACACGGAGATTCGCGACAAGGATGTGCTGCTCGGCAAACCCAGCACCGATGACATCCTCTACCTGCGTCGTCAGAGCCTGATCCCGCTGCCGGTTCTCTTCAAGGTCGACGCCAATTCGCCCTATTATCACCAGGAGGAGAAAGGCTCGGTGTTTTATGCCGAAGCATGGGCGCTCACCCATTTCCTCGAGATCACCGATCACGATAACAAGACAAGCCGGCTTGCCGATTATATGAACCGGATGGCCCATCATGAGGACTCGGTCGCCGCCGCGGAAAAGGCGTTCGGAAATCTAAAGGAGCTTCAGGCGGCCCTCGAGTTCTACATTCGTTCAAGCCAGTACAAGGAGTTCGTCATGCACAGCGCCGCCGCTGCGATTGATGAATCCGCGTATACGGTCAAACCGATTGCGCAGGTCGATGCGGATGCCAGTCGCGCCGAAATCCTGTCCCTGGTCCATCGCGAAAAGGAATCCCGCGACATCATCGACGCGATTCTGAAAACCGATCCCAACAACGTGCGGGCGCTGGAAACGATGGGCAGCATCGAACTTCACGCCGGCAATCATGAGGCCGCGCGCAAGTGGTATGGCGAAGCAGTGAAGCTGGATTCAAAGAGCTACCTCGCCAATTACTATTTCGCGTCCATCTCCATGCGATATCCAGGAGGCGAGGGCGACGCGGCCATCGAATCGAGTTTTCGTGCTGCCATTCAACTCAATCCCAGGTTTGCTCCAGCCTACGACGGGCTGGCCTCGTTCTATGCCATGCGCCACATGAAGCTCGATGAGGCGTATTCTTTGGCGGTCAACGCCGTCAAACTGGATCCTGGCAGCCTGTATATCCGCATGAATGCAGCTAACGTGGCGGCGACGATGGGCCGATCCGCTGAGGCGACTGCCGTTCTGCAGGCTGCCGCCCGGCTAGCGCGTAATCCCGGCGAAGCTGCGATGGTGCAGAGTCGCATCGATCAGCTCTACCAGTTTCAGCAGGCAAAAGCCCAGGCAGAAAAAGGGCGCCGCGATTACGAGACGCAGCAGCAAGGCCAGCCAACAACATTGCAGGTGACTCAGACGGCAGTGGCGACCAGCACACCTAAGCATCCCGCGGAAGCCAATGGACCGAAACACAGCTTCATTGGCGTCATGCGCGGAGTCACTTGCAGCTACCCCAGCGTCCTCGAGTTTCAGGTGGAAGGCGCAAAGAGCACCGTCAACCTGTACAGCAACAATTTTGCGAAAATCGACCTCACGGCTGTTGGATTCACTCCCAAAGATTCCATAAACCCCTGTTCCGACTTCAACGGTATGAAGGCGCGAGTGCAATACGCCGAGACCACTGACAAGACCGTTGACGGCCAGGTGTTCGCTATCGAATTGAGAAAATAGACGCGGATTCCGCTGTATTCTTCTTGAGATATCTATGCGCCAGCTCGTCTACAGCGTAGCCACCAGCCTCGACGGCTTCATTGCCGGCCCCAAGGGTGAATTCGACTGGATCATCCAGGACCCAACGATCGACTTCGGCGAAATCTTCGGCCAATTCGACACCGCTGTGATGGGTCGACACAGCTACGAGGCCATACTGCGCGAGGGCCGCTCGCCGAGGGAATTTGGCATGAAGATCTTTGTGGCCTCAACGACCCTCGACTCTGCTCAGCATCACGACGTCACCATCGTCGCCGCCGACCTCGCCAAAACCGTCGCCGGTCTGAAACATGCAACCGGTAAAGACATCTGGCTCTTTGGCGGCGGCGCAACCTTTCGCGGTCTGCTGGACGCGGGCCTAGTCGATCGCGTTGAAGCCTCTATCATTCCCGTGCTTCTCGGCTGCGGAATTCCCCTTGTTCCCGAAGGACGCCGCTGGCCTCTGCAATTCAAGGATTCGCGCACGTTTCCCAGCGGCATCGTTTCACTTACGTACGTCATCGCTTCCAAGCCGCAACTCTGAGACAAACGCAACAGGCGGAAGCTCGCGCCCCCGCCTGTTTACACCTGCTGCTGATTTTCAGATTAGAAGTGGTACACCAATCCGATGCCACCGCGCGCATTCCAGCGCGTGTGCGCTGAGAAGCCGGGCTGGTAGGGAACCAGCGTAAACGCTGATCCAATGTCATCGCCACAAGCGCGAATCGTCCAGCGCGCGTTTTTGTTATAGTCCACACCCCCTCCGACGCCGCCGGCGAAGGATACGTCGGGTTGAATGGACACCCCGCCTGTGTGCACTCCGCCCATCAAGCCCTCGGCATACACACTCCACTTTTCAAAAAGATTCCCGTGAATCACAATGCCCCCAAGGAACATATCCACGGTCGGGCTTCCAGGGTTGGTTGCGGTTAAGTCCCATTGATAGTGGGCGACATCCGCTTTGACTCCGAAGTGATCGCCTAATCCGCGCATAACCGAACCCGTGACGCCTTGCAAGCCGCTGCGAGACTGGTTCACCTGGTTCAAACTCGTATATCCGTAACCGACATAGACCTCATATTTGTAATCGGGCCCGGTCAAATCCTTTGGTGGACGTTCAGGGGCGACCTGGCCAACAGCAGAGATAGAAAGAACAATGGCCGACGCCACGGCCAGGATTGAAAGCAGCAACTTACTCTTCAATGCAGATTCTCCTCGACACCATAGTGCGACGCATCAGCCACCGACCGGTTCCGCGGTTTATGTATCCGTCTCGAGCATGCTTCCAAGTGACGTTTTCCTTGAAAACGCTGCTCAGTCGCAGTGGCTTCGCGACGCGGTAACCGCGCAACCGGTTTTTGGCCTCTGCCCGCGGGGTCCCCAGGGACAGTTCTTGTCTGCGGGGCGAAAAAGTGCGGGTGCCGTCACTCAAATTCGGTACTCTCATAGACTACCTTCTCGCCCCCGGTTCCTTCACCCCGGAGACCAAAAATCCGTCGCTGGGAACCCCGATTCCACCCACCCCAGCGACCAAGATCAGTTGCCGAAGACCTCGGTTCTTCCACCCCAACGACGAAGACCTGCCCCAAGGTCTACGAAACGCGTCACGGCATCTGCACCGGTACCGGCGAAGTCAAACGGATAAGCGCTCCCGATTGCTCTGTTACTGTGACGCTAGTCCCCCCGGGAAGGTAGCGCGCCATGGCCTCGGGGCTGGTCCAATCGAGCGCCCATCCCTCCTCAATAGCAATCGCCGTGTAGTTACCCGGAGCCACATCCGGCAGCGCAAAGCTTCCATCCGAGTCCGATTGATCGCGGCGTGTCAGCGCCTTCCACAGCGCCGGATTTTTTGGCAGCAGCACGATCATCGCCCCCGCAAATCCCTTGCCATTCTTCTGCGCAAACCCATCTACGCGCGTCTCCGCACCGCTCAGCGTGACCGACATCGCAGGTGCATGCTCCCGCAGCGTCACGATGTTTCCAGCTTGCTGCACTCCGCCCGCACTTAATGCCACTACCGGTAAGGCTTTGTCGCCGGCGGTCGCCATCACCTCCCATTCTCCCGGCGGCACGGCGTCGAAGCTGAATCGCCCCTTGAGCGCAGCGGCGGCAAACATGCTCTGTCCTGTCCCACCGTCCATACGTTGCAGCGATACAGTGATCTCCTCAGGAACCGGCGCCCCCGATGCCATGCGCACTCGTCCTTCCACTGTGTTGGCTGCGGTGCCTGCATTCGCATCCACCTGCTGGCTTGCGGTGAGATCGAGATCCACGATCCGCGGCGGATCGCCCTGCGTAAGCTCATAATGCCCCGGCGCAATTCCGCCAATCTCCGACGTACCGGCTCTGGGATCGCTCATTTCGCTTGGGACATCTGACGGAATCGTATTGCCGAAAACGGTCTCCTGCACTTGCGGCATCGCCACCGAACCGTCTGGTTTTCGCGGAGTCGAAATCGACAGGTGCAGTGCAGGCACCGCGTGCAGGCTGATGTTCGCCTCTGCATGGCTTCCGCCTGCCAGCACAATTGGAGTCGCCGATCCCTCCTCCGTCGTCGAGTCGAAGTACGTGACGGGATAGGCTACGTCGAGCGCCGTATTCCGCTTGGCTGGAGTGCCTTCGTGAACCGCGTACCAGGGATCTGCCACTACCGCCAGCAGATATTCGCCGGCCGCGAGATTGCTTATTTCATAAGCGCCGGTATCATCGGTAAGGGCCGCATCTACCTGGGCTGTGCGATCGCCCGCTGCCGGAAACCTGGGCCGTTTGAAAAGCATGACGCGCGCATTGGTGACAGGCTCGCCGTCATCACTGGTCACCATGCCGCGCAGCACCGCGCCGGGCGTCAGCTTGAATTCAAGGTGAGTCGTGTCCTGGTCCGGCCCGGTCACAATTGCGCTACTGAACTGGTCGTGTTCGTCGTAGAAAGCGGTGCGAAATCCGCGCTTGGATGCGGTAAGTTGATACTTGGCCGCAGCTAGCCTCTCGAGTGCGAATCGACCTTCACTATCGGTTACGCACGAGGCAACTGCGCGGCTGTCGTCATCCTTGAGCGCCTCCACGGACGCGCGTCGCACCGGCTCGTCCGTGGCCGCGTTCACCAGCACACCAGCGATGCGATACGGTCCCGACATCGCGTTGACCGCAGTTGGCCGCAAAGGCGCAAGTGCGTTCTGAGCCCCAGCCAAAACACCGCCGAACGCCACAGCGACCACAAGCCAACGAGCCCTTTCGAATATCGCCAATCCGGACCTCACCGCTGCGGCACCTCAACCGTGAGTTCCGTTTCAACACTGGGTGCGACCACAACCGCCTGACCCTGCAGCGACGCCAGCACCGCCGGATTGCGATACTCCAGTGCCACGGGCCGGTCGAATGTGTACACGTGATAATTGCCGGGCGTAAGTCCCGTCAGGGTAATCCTGCCACCGGTCGAAGGCCGCAGCGTCTGCGGCACCACATCTTCTGTTGAATCGAAATCGGGGACCGCATATACCGTGTAGAAGCGCTCCTCACCCACCGTCAGTCCGACTGATCCCGGTAGCGAGAGCGTCAGGCGTGCGCAGTCGTCTCGCAAGGCGAGCACCAGAGGGGCCGTGGCGCCGGCGAGACCCAATACCAGCGGCTCATGGGCAAGGCTTGCGCCGCCGGCGGTAAACGAAGCCTCGCATAATCCTCTTGGAGCGATGCTCGTATGCACCCAGTACGAACCTGGAGGCGGGTCTTGCGTTTCCAGCGGCGCAGCAATTGAGCCTTCCGCGAAACTGCCGACCATACCGTCGCCGATACCGCCGCCGGTCTGGCTCAGTGTGACAAATATGCGCGTATCGCCTGCCGGCGCGCTTCCATTTGGCGCTCGCGCCACCGACACCTGAATGGGATTGTTGCCGCGCTCCGACAAGGGAATGCGCAGGTTGGAAACTGCGTGGCCGGCGACCGCAAAACTAACTTCGCCGTTGATCGGCTGGGGAGCCTTGGAGACGAGACGAACGGTGTCGCCATTTCGAGCATTCAGGACATGAATCTCGTTCCTCTGCAACATCGCAAGAAAGGTGTATGTGCCGTCTGGAAGCGATGCCTGAACGGTATGGGTGGTGGAATCGTATTGGGCGGAGTATGGCAGGGGATGCGACTGTGCATCCATCACCTGTATTGAAACGTTGTCGCCCGCTCCGGAACTGGTCTTTGGCGTCGCCACCGTTGCGGTCACGGATTGAAACGGCTCCAGCGTCAGGACGATATTTGCCTGTGCTTGCTCGCCGCCGGCGACGCGGATCTTCGCAGCGCCGGCAAGATCTCGCGCGTCCGGGTAGAACACACTCGCATAGCCCTCCCGCGTCACACTATTCCCGCTTCCGTTTTCCACCAGATTGGTTGCTGCGTCACTGTCCATCTCGGGTTGCGTATACACCGCATACAGGCCGTCTGCCAGTTCGCCAAACCGGTAATAGCCTTCGCTGTTGGTTTTTGCGTTGGCCTCGGACTGCCACACTACGCGCCCGTCTTGTACAGTGCGCCGCAACAGGGTGATCTGGATTCCCTGCGCCACATCGCCGGTGGAAAGCTGAATCTGTCCCTGTATCGAATTGGTGGGCTCCATCGTGAACACGATGTCGCCCATCGGTGCCGCGATGATGACGTTATGCCCGTAGCCGCGCGAATTGCCTGCGTTGCTGTCAGGGCCGGCTTCCATCTGGTCCATGAATCCCGGTTTCAGAACTGTGAACTCCTGCGGTCCCTCGGGCACATCCGCGATTTCAAAGCGTCCCTCACCATCCGTCAGTACACCGGTGGAAGCATCGCCATTGATGCGTACCAGCGCGCGCGGCAACGGTTCACCCGAAGCCCCATTGCGCACGATGCCGTGCACCGTGGTCTGCTGACTGGCATTTGCGGATGGGTTCGTTTGCGGAGGATCCTGCGCTGATACGTTCAGAGAGATGGCGAGTGCGATGAAACTTCCGGCCAGCATGCGTGTCACGATGCGCGTGCGAAACGTTCGGCTTGATCGGCGCGTGCTGTTGCCGAACCGCCCAGAGGTGCGCGCAGCTGCTGTCGATGAGTCCACCCACCATTCTGACGGTTTCACGGCATTTTAGGAACCAGAGACGATTTTGGCAGCCTGCAGGGCCGTCGCTCCCCGTTGGTCGCGCCCCCTTGACGTGATAGCTTCGCCCGACAGCATTTCCTAAAATGCTACAGCCGGGGAAGGGAATCCTGCGCGCGTCCGATCATCCCCGTTCGAGATACCACGGGATGTTGATCACGATGATCCGGCGAGTGCCGCGGAGCAGGAGGATGGCCTTCAGCAGATTGGCGCGGCGATTGTGCAGCAGGTTCTCCCACCAGTGGAGCACCACCAATTCCGGCACCAGCACGCACACTTTTCGCACTTCCGACTCTTTCTCCGCCTTCAGTATGTAGTCCACCATGGGCTGCAGCACATAGCGATAGGGTGACTGCAGGATTTCAAGCTTCGGCACACATTTGCCCGCGGCCTTCAGCGGATCGGCGATAAACTCGTCGAAGTCGTTGCAGATCTCGTCCGGCTCGTCGGCCACCTGTACATGCAGGCAGCGAATGTCATTCGACATCGAAAGGGCAAATGAAAGCGCCTTCTCTGTGATGCGGCTCCAGCGATCGATGGGTACTAGCACAATCGGCTCCTGCAACTGCGCCGGCTGGATCGGGCGGTCAAGAAAAACCTCGCGATCCACCCGCACATAGTGGCGCTTGACCGAGTGCATAAACACGATCATCAGGGCAACCAGCAGCGCCGTGATCCACGCACCCTCGGTGAACTTCGCCAGTAAAACCACAACGACCGTGATGCCCGTCGCCACCGCGCCCAGCCCATTGGCAAACATGCGGAAGGGGTGACCGCCTTCCCGTTTCCAGTGCATCACCATGCCGCCCTGCGAAAGCGTGAATGCCAGAAACGCGCCAATCGCATACAGCGGAATCAGCCGGTCTGTAACGCCGCGAAAGATGATCAGCAAGGTGGCCGTCAACACCACCAGCACGTAGATGCCCCACGAGTAGAGCAGTCTGCGTCCGCGCAGCAGGAACACGTGCGGCATGTAGTCATCGAGTGCGATCGCGCGCGTCAGGCGCGGAAAATCAGCAAACGCCGTATTCGCCGACAAGGCCAGCACCAGCAGTACCGACCCGATGGTCACGTAGTAGAACCAACCGTGTCCCATCACCGCGCGCGTCAGCATGGAGAGCACGCTCTCGTATCCGGGGCCATTGGGATCGGTTGCGCCGATTCCGTATGCCCGGCACAGCAGCGCGATGCCGATCAGCAGCACCATGAGCAGCGCGATGATAATCGTCAGCGTAATTTTTGCGTTCTTCCGCGTGTCGTCGCGGAACGCCATCACGCCGTTGCTCACCGCCTCCACACCTGTCATCGCGGTGCAGCCGGACGAGAAGACCTTCAGCAGCAGCCATGCGCCCACCATTGCAGTCGCCGGAGGAAGCGCCGGCAAAGCGGTTACCGGGTGCGGATGTCCGCCACTGATGACTGCATGCCACATTCCCACCGCGATCACAATCAGTAGCGTACCTGTGAACACATAGGTCGGGATCATGAACACAACACCCGTGTCGTGAACTCCGCGCATGTTCACAATCGTCAAGATCAGCAGCACCCCGAGACACAATTGCAGTGTGTGTGGCTGCAAACTCGGCACCGCCGAAATCAACGCGCCCACGCCCGCCGAAATGCCCACCGCCGCGGTCAGGATGTAGTCGATCATCAGCGCCGCAGCCGCCAGAAGCCCGGCTCCTTCGCCGAGGTTCTGCGAGGCCACGGTATACGACCCGCCGCCTTTGGGATACGCGTCTATTGTCTGGCGGTAACTGACGTACACGATCGCCAGCAGGATGACGATCGCCACGCTTACCGGCACGATGTACTTCACGCCCAGCAATCCCAGTGGCAGCAGCAGCGTGAGGGCGGCCTCGGGCCCGTACGCGGCCGAACTCAGTGCGTCCAGGCCGAAGATCGGAATGCCGGCAATTGGCCCGATGTGTTCGGCGCGCTCCTCACTCGTGGCGAGCGGGCGCCCAAACAGCAGCGTCATCAGTTTTCTGTATAGATCCATAGGAGAGTCGTGCGGCTACCAAAGTCAGATGTGGGGAAACACCGTCGAGCGCATTGTCTCACGTCGATCGTGAATTATGCGTCACACGGAGTCACTCTGCACCGCTAACTGCAGCCTGGCGACCCTCAGCGCACCAGCACGTCTCCAAGCAGCCAGATCACGCCAATTGCGGTTGCCAGCGCCGAACCGGCCATCTGAATCCAGCGTGAATAGGACCGCGAGACCAGCTTCACCTGTTCCAGAGGCGTGGGGTTGTCCTTGTCGCCGAAGAGACTGATCGGCCCGTTTGTCGTGTCTGCCTTGGTCACGTTGGCCTCGATGCGCGAGAGTTCGATGTAAGGCCGCAGACCACGCCGGTACCATCCCTGGATGGTCACCTGCTCGCCGATATATCTGTCCACATTCGAAATTGCAAACCACAGCCGCCCAAAGGGAATCGACGAACGGTAGAGCACGAACATCAACCCCGTCTTGTCGCGAATCACCAGGTCCGGACTCCAGAAGGCGCCGGGAACTCCGTTGCCTACAATCTCGCCCTGCAATTCCACGGCACGCGTGCGCATCTGCGACACGGCCATGTCTTCGAGCAGATCTTCCACCTGTTTCGGTTTGAACTCGCCGTGATAGCGATAGGCGATGCGCAACGCCCAGGCAACTCCCATGACGACCAAAACCACGGGCGCAAAGTGCGGTGGAAAATGAAAACCAAGGCGCTCCAGCGGGCGTCCGATCCAGAGCCAGCTGAAAAGCAGGAATCCGCAAACCAGGGGCGCCGCCCAAATCGCAAACTCCAGCGGAAACCCGACCCACCGCATCCCCACATCCAGGGGCAGCGCGTACATGACGTTCTGGCCCTGCGCCTGCGCCTCGCGGTTGAGCGCGCGCAAACGCATCGCCGTCAGCGGATGTGTCGAACTCAGTTCGTAAAAGCGCGCCCACGGATTCACAAGGTCCCAGCGCATCACGCGTGCCGCTTCTTCGGGGGTCGATTCGCCTAGCGCGATCGCGTTTGCGTTGGTAGCGCCCATGATGCCCATCAGGCCCAGAGCGCGCCCCAACTGGGTTGCCTTGCGCGCATCCTTCTTCTCGTCCTTGTTGCCTTGCTTGGCAAGCCGCGCCATTTCGCCGTTCTGCCTCACCATGCCATACGCGATCTTCACCAGCGCCGACGAAAGCGCATTTGGCGCATGACCTTCGCAAGCTGAGAAGTGATCCGCGCCATACTCACGCTGGCGATTCAGCGCGAGGACCATGAACTGCCCCACAAGGTAGGAAATGTAAGCCGCGTAGCTGACAATGCGCGTGTTGTTGTTGCCCCGCGTCCACACATAAAGTTGGTAAAGTAGCAGAGGCGCCATGGCAGCTACTGCCATCACGGCAAAATCGTAATGCGCAATGTGGCCTACTTCGTGCGCTGCCACCGCTTCGACTTCTTCTTCAGTCAGCAGATCCAGCAATCCGCGTGTCACCACCAGGCGCGCGTCGCGGCGCAGTCTTCCAAACGCAAACGCATTTGGCGTCCCGCTCTCGATGATCCCGATCTTCGGCATCGGCAAGCCCCGCTGCCTGCAGAGTTGCTCGATGTAGAGGCGCAGGCGCGCCGGGATATCGTCTTCATACCAGGTGATATCGAAGCACCACTCGATGAACCAGGGCGAAAGCAGGTACTGCAAACCAATAATCCCAACCACGAACGCAATGCCGACCCAGATAGGCGCTCCGCCATGCAACAGGTAGGCATCTCCAATCGCAAACACAAGGCCGTACAACGCCAGCAGTAGCAGCAACGAGCGACTAATGAATCCCATGGGCCCCATCCCCTTGGCTGAAAGTGCGGCTAGAATACACAACAATCCGCTCCCCCTCAATCGGAATCTCCAGGGTTCAGACTCTTAGGAACATGTTCTTTGGTTACTGGCGTTCCGGTTACTCGTCAGCGAAACAGGCTCTCTGATTCAGACATCTTCGAGCAATTTGCGCAGCTTCTTCGGCGCCGTCTGCGCGTAGCTGCCCCGTACGAGTTCCTTTACTTCCGCCCAGTCCACGGTGGGTCGATCGAGGCGCAGCCCGACCCATCCGCGCGGGCCAATGTAATCCGGCATGAAGAACTTCCGCGGATTGGCTGCGATCAGGCGCTCGTTATCGCCAGGCAGCACCCTGCAGCAGACGCTCGTGATTCCATCGCTGTGATGATCGCTGAGGTAGTAGGCGAAGGCTTTTTTCGCAACTCTGAAACTCGCGTGCGATTCTTTGTCTTCGCGCATCGCAGACGGAAACGCAAGACAAATCTCCGACAACTTATCCAGTCGCTCTCGCTTTTTGTCGGCATCGGGCATGCGCGGCCTCCAACGAAAGATCAAAGCCCCACGATTTCCGGCGATGATACTCAGGAGTTCGGCAGCTTGCAGCAATCGCCCGCAGCGGCAGGCTCATTCGCGCCGGCATCGAGTGCTACCTTCCAACTTCCGTCCGACTGCTTGCGCCACACCGTGATGTAGCGCCCCGAAGTTGTCACCGGGTTTCCGGCGGCATCCTTGCTGTGCCCTTCATAGTGTCCCCACGTGTACCCCATGTCTCCAGACGGTCCCATCTTCGCATCAGTGGGCGTCCACGTGAGTTGATAGACCTTGGGATCCCAGTTTGCCGACTTCACAATTGCGACCCGGCCAATGACAGGCGCCTGTCCATTGTTCAGCGCTACCCCATCCTCGGCGAACCAGTCAGCGAATGCCGCCCCGCCCCGCTCCTTTACATCCTTGGCAAAACGAGCCTCGAGGTCAAAAAGGAGCACCTTCCCGGGATTTGCCGTCGGATCCACCAGAGGATTCGGCGCTGTTTGCTGTTCGCCCGGTACAGGCAACTGCCCCCAGGCCGCCCCCAAACCAGCCCAGCCCAGAATCCGCGCCACCACTGCCACGTACACAAGCCCCCGGCGCATTCTCATCATGACTCGCAACCTATTCATCGACACACCTTTCTCCACCAGAATCGTACACAATCGGCCCGAATCGTGCCCCGGCCGGGCTGCCGTTTTGTCCTGTCAAAGCAATACCTTAGCGTTGATTCAGCGTCTAACATTCCAGCGCCGGAAACTGCCCCATTGGTATACTCTTGGTTGGCGAAGCTGGCATTTCAAGCGTTAGCCCGGTAGAGGCTATTTGCCAACGACTTCCCGGCATTTCCCCGGGGAAAGGGTGCACATGGGAGCATTGCTTGAGACGATCCATTCGCCGGCCGACCTCAAGCGGCTCAACCCCGCGCAGATGGCCGAGCTGGCGGAGGAGATTCGCGCATTCCTCATCCAGACCCTTTCCAAGACCGGCGGCCATCTTGGGCCCAATCTCGGTGTCGTCGAGCTGACCCTTGCGCTCCACACCGTCTTCGATACACCCACTGACCGCATCCTTTTTGACGTAAGCCACCAGGCCTACATCCACAAGATTCTTACCGGCCGCCTCGATCGCTTCGCTACCATTCGCCAGCCCGGTGGACTCAACGGCTTCATGCTTCGCACCGAAAGCGAGCACGACTGCTACGGTGCAGGCCACGCCGGAACGGCGCTCTCTGCCGCACTGGGCATGGCCGTCGCGCGCGATCTAGCCGGCGGCAAAGAGAACGTGATTGCCGTCGCCGGAGACGCCGCCTTCACCAACGGCATCTCTTTTGAAGCGCTCAACAACATCGCTGATCAGACCAAGCGTCTGATCGTCGTCCTCAACGATAACGAGTGGTCCATCGACCGCAATGTCGGCGCCATCGCGCGCTATTTCCATCGCATCGTCACCAACGAGCACTACAACCGTCTGCATGACTCCGCGCGTCGGATCGTCGAGAAGATCGGCGGCAAGACCGCCGTCCAGGTGGTCCGCCGCGCCGAAGAAGCTGCCAAGAGCATGCTCTGGCCCTCCATCATGTTTGAGGAATTCGGCCTGCAATACTTCGGCCCCATCGACGGACACAATCTGCCACTGCTCATCGAAACGTTCAAGTTCCTCAAGGCAGAAAATCGCCCCGTTCTGCTGCACGTGCTCACGCAGAAGGGCCGCGGTTTCCAGCCCGCGCTCGATGGACAGAAGAAATTCCACGGCCTTGGCCCCTACGATCCGGAAACCGGCATGACCAAACCCGCCGGCGTTCCCACCTACGCCGAGGTTTTTGCCAATACGCTTGTCCAGCTTGCCAACAGGGATGAACGCGTCGTCGCCATCACCGCTGCAATGCCCAATGGAACCGGCCTCGATCTCTTTCGTCCGCATCATCCCAAGCGCTATTTCGACGTCGGCATCGCCGAAGAACACGCGGTCGTCTTTGCCGCCGGCATGGCTACACGCGGCTACCGGCCGTTCTGCGCCATCTACTCCACATTCCTGCAGCGCGCTTTCGATCCGATTGTGCACGACGTCGCGTTGCAAAAGCTTCCCGTAGTCTTTTGCATGGACCGAGCCGGACTCTCCGGCGACGATGGCCCCACACACCACGGCCTGTTCGACATCAGCTATCTGCGCGGGATCCCCGAAATGGTGTTGATGGCGCCCAAGGACGAAGACGAACTCGCCGACATGATGGCCACCGCCATCACACTCGACGGCCCCAGCGCCATTCGCTATCCACGCGGCGCCGTTGCCTGCGTCGAATGCAAGCCCGAACCGCAGCTTATTCCGGTCGGCAAAGCGCAGGTTCTCACCGATGGCTCCGACGTTGCCATTCTCGGCCTCGGCCCCATGACCATCCTCGCGCGCGAACTCGCTGAACGGCTTGAACACGACGGCTTCTCCACCGCCCTCATCAATCCGCGCTTTGTAAAACCCATGGATCGCGAAATGCTTGCCACGTACGCGCGCCGCGTCGCCGCATTCGTCACTTTTGAAGATCACGTAAAGATGGGCGGCTTCGGTTCCGCAGTCGTCGAGGCGCTTCAGGACATCGGCAGCGCCGTTCCCGTGGTTCGCGTCGGCTGGCCCGATCAGTTCATCGAGCACGGGAAGATCGACTCTCTTCGCGCCAAATACGGCGTCAGCGTCGACGAAGCCTACACGCAGGTGCTGCCTCTGCTACATTCGCGCAAGCGCCGCACGCTGGTTGCGAGCTAGCAGGGGATCCTTCGCATGTTCGAGGAAGCTGACCTTCAGTCTGCGGGAAAACACTTTGCTATCGTCGGGCCGCCAGTGTCGGAAGCAGATGTTGACACGATATTCTCCGGCTCATTCCCCGGCAAGGAAGACCTCGTCAAGTTCTATCTTCGTTACAACGGCGGCGGCCGAACTCCGCAGGGATGTGTTATCAGTTGCGGAAATCCTGCGCACAAAGTTTCGCGAGACCATCTGGACAAGATAAAGATTGAGGGCTTCATGTCTGTCTCTCGTGATGCCAAAGATCGCATGCTTCCATTCAGGCCAATTCTGGGCCACCATGCGGCAATGTCCAAGATCCACTCAGAGATTCCCGAGATGAATGAATTTCTTGAACAAAACATTCCATTTGCCTTCGATCACACTGGCGAAGATATTTGCATCAACTTAGTCAGCGGATCCGTTTGGTTCATCGATTGGGAAGAGTATCGAAAGGGCCCCATCGAATTATCTCCGTCGTTTCGCGACTTCGTTCTGAGATATTGGGTAAATGCAGAATACGACGCATGCTCGTGATGGGTCTCTTCTCTATTCATGAGTGCGCCGGCGGGAACGGTCAGCTCCGATCCATGTGCGACAATCCAGAAGATAAAGTTTTTCGTATGCGACCTTTATGTAGAGTCCTGGCGTGGATGCTCCTATCTCTGTCGTCAGGCATTTCCGGTTTATCGCAATCTCCAACTCAGATCGCGCCCAAGCCTGCGCCCGTTCCACTCGTGCTACTTGGCGGCACCATCACCGACGTCACCGATTGGGGCCGCTCCGCACTCGATCAGCAAAACTCCATCGTGATCATCCAGAATGGAAAAATCACCGACGTCGGCTCGCGCTTCCTCATCCCCCTGCCCAAAGTGGCGCAGGTCATCGACTGCACGGGAAAGTTCATTGTCCCCGGTCTCATTGACGGCTTCAGCGGGATGAACAGCCAGGGGCAGGCGAACGCCGATCTCTACATGGGCGTCACCACCATCGTCGCCAGCGGCGACGACCGTCGCGGGCATATCGATTTCTACGCAAATCCCAGCCCGCACTTGTATCTGCTCGATTCTGTCGGCTCCACTGACAACTGGAGCCTGCTCATGGGCCACGCCGACTGGACCGCAAAACTCCGGGAAGGCGTGCACCCTGTCGAACTCAGTCCTGAAGACACCGCGAAGCAGATAAACGACACTGCGCATATCGGCACGCGCGTCTTGTGGCTCGGATGGAACATCACTGCTGCCAATACGCAATGGATCATCACCCGCGCCCACCAACTTGGCCTCGTCACCTATGGCGAGTTCATCTCGACGCCTTACAGTGTCGGCATCGATGCCGGCGTCGACGCACTGCTGCACATGAGCCGTTATGAACTCGGCGTAATCCCCGACGAACTCCAGCGCCCGCTCGTAGACGATCCCTACGGCGCCGCGGCCGCCACGGCATACGACTACGCCCAGCATCTGCCGCCATCCGATTCGCACTTCCGCAACTACGGGCACTTCATCGCCACACATCACGCGGCGCTGATGCCCACCTTCAGCCTCTTCTATCTCAACCTTCCCGACCATCGCAATCTGTGGAAGGAGCCGGCTGCCTCCCTTCTTAATCCCGCCAACATGTACATGCCTTCGAATCACGCTACCGGTGAGCTAGACTACCCGCTCGCGCCATGGACGCGCCATCTGCCCAACGTCACGGTGCGCTGGATGGAAGAGAGCCAGCGGAAGAAAGCCGATCTCTCGGCCATGCATCTCTGGAGTATCAATCAGACTATGTTTAACGGCTCTCCGCATTATCTGGCAGCATCCGGCGCCGCCGCCATGGGCACCATGCCCGGAATCTCGCTGCACACCGAACTCGAAATGCTGGTGCGCATCGGTCTCTCGCCGCGCGAAGCTCTCGCCGCTGCGACCAATAATTACGCCATTCAATTTGGATGGAATGAACTCGGACTGATTGCGCCAGGCCGCCGCGCCGACATCCTGATCCTCGATGCTGATCCCACGATCAATGTCTGGAACGCACGCCGCATTTCTACCCTCATCGTCGATGGCAATATTGTTGACCGCGACGGACTGCTCAAACTCAGAAAGTAGCGAGATTTGACGGGAGCAAACACCATAAAAAGTCCCGATTCTCGAAGAGGGTTCACCAGTCCTGGGGCATTCACAGCGGTCACTAGCGTAGTGTGATCCTTGGAGTTATCGGCGTTTTGAACGGGATACATAGCAGCGCCGCCCACATCTGGATCCTTTTCGGCCGACAGCGATGCGGTGGAAAAAGAAAGCGCGATAACGGTTACCGCGGTCACAAGAGTCTTGCGAGCTTAGAGCATGGGGTGTTGCCTCCTGTTAGGGGAATTGACTACTCTCATGGAACGCTTCAATACATCGAATGGATTCGAGGGATCAGGCTGCATTTTGACCCAGTCCACAAAACATCTCGACTTTGGCGGTCGTGACAAACCCGCTGTCTTTCGCGCTGATCTGGCCGCGCCCATCGGTTCCGGTGAACTGGCAGACGAGCGCTCACGTAAGATTAAAGGGACGGTTCGTTCAGGATTCGAACTGCCAGAGATCATGAGCGATTCGGATCCGCAGCTCGACGATGAGCGGCAGAAACATAATCGGTGGCTAGTTCTCATTGCAGCCTATAAGTTTCTTTTGGCTGCGATGTTCGTTGCAGTTGGGGTAGGCGCGCTACGCCTGATGCACAAGGATATTGACGACGTCATTAGCCATATAGGCGATCTGCTTCGGTTCAACCCCGAATCGCGCTTCGTCAACTTCCTCTATGACAGGGCATCGCTCATCAACGATCCGCTTCTCAAGCGCATCGGAGCACTGGCTTTCAGCTATGCCGGGCTGAGTCTCGCAGAGGGCATCGGTCTCTATCTCGAAAAGGCCTGGGGCGAATACCTGACGCTGGCGATCACGGCTTCATTCCTGCCCTGGGAGATATTCGAGGTCTTCCACCGTCTCACCTGGGTGCGTGTGGTCCTTTTGCTGGTGAATGCGCTTGTATTTGTCTACCTGCTGAGGATCGTAGTAGACCGCCGCAAGCCTGTTGAAACAGCTCCCGCTGCATAGTTTCGCTTTTTGTTCTCCTATAAGGCCAATCGACTCATTTGAATAGTCTCTTTCTATAGGTGGTACTCAAAGGGGTAAACACCATATCTTGTGGCTCCAGCCCAAGAGCCTCTATTAGGAGACTCCCTGTAAGGGAATTACCGCCCATTCTGCCCCTAACCCCCTAAAGTTGCAGGGTTTCAACAGAAATTGTCGTTGGAGTGGAAATCTCCCTGGGCTATTATCGTGTCTGAAGTGGAGTGAAGTGGAGCAAAAGGGATCTAATAGCTGACTTCCAAGCCAAGAATACTCTGATTTCACTCTCTTCAGGGCCGATTCCGAAAGTGCCAACCCAAGTTCGGAACCAGCCTTAATAACCGAGTACGAGGCGAACGACACAGCATGTTTCGTGGCAATCATCCAGCGAAAGTTGATGAAAAGGGGAGGCTTAAGCTGCCCTCCGCCTTCAAGCAGCTGGTCGACGCCACCAGTGTGACCCAGTTTTATGTCACTTCCACCGATGGTAAAAGCGCTGAGATCTGGCCTCTGCCGGAGTGGGAGAAAAGGGAGCAGCAACTTGCCGACTCCAGCACCATGGACGACGCGGTTCGGAAATACCTCAACGTGACCAGCTACTACGGCCAGCAGGTGGAGATGGACAACCAGGCAAGGCTCCTGCTCCCCCAGATCCTGCGCAACGCGGCCAGTCTCGACGGCGAAGTCACGGTTTTCGGTATGAGGACCTACCTGGAAGTTCATAACCGGGAGATTTTCGAACAGAATTTGGCGGCCAATCAGTTGACCGCCGACGACCGCAAGGCAATGGCGGAGATTCTTCGCCACAAGAGCTAGGGTTTTCAGGCCTTCGGGCCTTGCCCCTCAGGGGGAGCACATGTCGAGTCGAAGCGAACGTCATGTGCCAGTTCTTTTACAAGATGCGATTCAGTTTCTCAATGTACGCGCAGGCGGCGTCATTGCAGACTGCACACTCGGCCTCGCAGGCCACGCGGCAGAAATTGCCCGCCGCCTTGGTCCACAGGGACGCCTGATCGGCATCGATCGCGACCCCGAGGCACTGGCACTCGCCAAGAGCCGCCTCGATCAGTTGGCGGCAGAGCTCGGTAGCCAGGCCCCTCACATAACGCTCATCGGCGAAGCCTTCAGTTCCATTAGTAGCCATGTTGAGCCGGCCTCGCTGGACGGAATATTGGCCGACTTCGGAGTCAGCAGCCTGCAGATAGATGAAGCGCGCAGAGGATTCAGTTTTATGGCGGACGGACCTTTGGATATGCGGCAAGATACGCGATCCGGTTCCACCGCCGCACAAGTGGTGAATGAGGCGAACGAGCGCGAGCTTGCCGACCTTATTTACGAATACGGAGACGAAAGGAGGTCGCGGAGAATCGCCAGAGCCATTGTTCGCGGGCGGCCAGTTACGACCACCGGGCAGTTATCCCGGATTGTGGCTTCAGCCGCCCCGGCAATGAAACAGGACAAGATTCACCCGGCAACGCGCACGTTCCAGGCGCTCCGGATTTACGTGAATCGCGAGTTGGATGAAATTCGGGCGCTGCTGGAGGCCGCACCACGATTGCTTAAGCCCTCCGGACGACTGGTAGTCATCAGCTTTCACTCGCTGGAAGATCGCATCGCGAAAGACATTTTGCGCGAATACGCGCATCAGGGAATCATGCAGGTGCTGACCAAGAAACCGGTCACCGCCAATGAAGAAGAAACAGATCGTAACCCGCGTTCCAGAAGCGCCAAGTTGCGAGCGGCACAAAAACAGTAGGAAGAAGTTCAAAGTTCAGAGTTCGCAGTTTGAAAACGCCGAATCAAGCGCAGTGTTGAGAAGAAAGATTCATCGCGGTTGTTTCGGCGTTTTCAAACTGTGAACTACGAACAAAGAACTGCGAACTTGGAGAAGACACATGGCTGCATGCACCGCAACATTATTTGATGTAAAACCCGGTTGGACTGCTCGCGTGGCCGAGCGCAATGCCGCCCTGCTGGCACAGCAGCCCATGCGTCGTCGCGGAGTGCGCACGCCCGAAGTGATCTTCGCGCACCACATCGACAACTCGCGCCTCGTCAAGGCCGCTGATCCGGTGCGGGCGCGCCAGATGCGCATCTTTTCAGCCGCGCTGACGGTGCTGTTCTCGCTCATCATGTTCTATGGCCTGCAACATTTCAACGTTATCGAGAACTCGTATCGCATCGAATCAGAAAAGCAGGTCCGCGATCAGCTCCGTGAAGAGAACCGCCAACTCCGTCTGACGGAAGCACAGCTTTCGCAGCCCGGCCGCATCGACGGCATGGCGCGTCAACTCGGCCTCAGCGAGCCCCAGCCGGGACAGGTCGTGCACGCTGCCACGCACTTCGACAACAGCACTCCGGTGCTCGCACAAGTCAACGCGCCGCAGCCGACCCCGGCCAACTGAATTCGCCTTCGCACTTTGAAAGGGCGATTTCAGCCGCGCCACAGCTTTGGACTCTATAAGGTTCGTCATCCTGAGCGGGGTAAGCGACGCGAAGGATCTGCTTTTGAAATGCGTCGATGGACACGCCCAATAAACGCGTCCGATGATCTCTTAGGTACCTCCTGTTCCACATCGAGCGCTTCGACCCCAAGGAGCGCTACTCAATGCACTAATCTGAAACTTGAAACGCTGATCAACATGCAGGCAGCTCTCCGCGCAATTCGTCCTCGCACCATCTCCACACCACGCGCCATGCCCATGAAGCTGGCGCGTTTTTGGCTTGCGTGCGCCTTCTTTCTCTTCTGGGCTTTCGCTATCGCGGGGCGTCTCTTCTGGCTGCAGATCATCCGCCACAACGAATACGTCGAGCGTGCCGAAAAGCAGCAGCAACGCACCTTTGAGGTCGCGCCGCGTCGTGGCGTCCTGTACGACCGCAACATGCACGAACTCGCTATGACCGTGCAAGTGGATTCCATCTACGCTGTCCCCTCCGAGATTGACGACCAGAAAACCGCCGCCCGCACCCTCGCCGCCATCGTCCATACCGACCCTGAAGACAAACTGTCCCGTGAAGACCAGATCGCCCATCGCCTCGACGAGGGCAAGAACTTTGCCTGGGTCGCTCGACGCGTCACCCCCGAGGTTGCCACAAAAGTTCGCATCCTCAATATGAAGGGCATCTACACCCAAAAGGAATTCCAGCGCTTCTATCCCGACAACCAGATCGCGGCGCAGGTCCTAGGTTATGTTGGTCTGGATGACAACGGCCTCGGTGGCCTCGAAGGCAAGTTTGACGGGAAGCTTCACGGCGTTCCCGGCCGCATGTTCACCGCCATGGATGCGCGCCGCCATGTGCTCGGCTCCGTTGCACATGAGCCCGAGCCCGGCCAGAACCTCCAGCTCACCATTGACGAAAACATCCAGTTCATGGCCGAGCGCGCACTCGACCACAACATGGAGAAGACGCACGCCGACAACGGCACCGTCGTCGTACAGGACGTGCACACAGGCCAGATCCTTGCCCTCGCCATCCGGCCCACATTCAATCCCAACCAGTTTCGCCACACAACGCCTGCGCTTTTGAAGAATCACGCCGTAAGCGACGTCTACGAGCCCGGTTCCACCTTCAAGCTCGTCACCTATTCGGCCGCACTCGACCAGAATGTGACCCATCCAGACGACATGATCGACTGCCAGGGCGGCGCCATCACCTTCAACGGCCGCACTATCCATGACGACAAGTCCGATCACTTTGGCGTCATCCCCGTGCATAAGGCCCTTGAAGAGTCGAGCGACGTAGCCGCCGTCAAGCTCGCCCTCAAGATGGGTCCGGACAACTTCTACAAATACATCCACGATTTTGGTTTCGGCAGCCGCACCGGCGCGGAACTTCCGGGCGAAACCCGCGGCCTTCTGCGCACCCCCAACAAGTGGGGCTCCACCTCGATTGGCTCCATCGCCATCGGCCAGGAGATCGGCGTTACACCCATTCAACTTGTTTCGATGGTTTCGACCATCGCCAACGGCGGAGTGTACATGCCTCCGCACGTGCTGATGCCCGCCGAGCTTGATACGAATGGGCAAAGGACGACCGCACCGCAGGTGCCGCAGCCATTCAGGGCCGGCGGCGAACTGCCCGATCCACTGCCGGCAGGCGCGCACCGCGTGCTCTCGACCATGACGGCCGCGCAGATGCGCAAGATGATGGAGGGCGTTGTCCTCTACGGCACCGGTAAACCGGCGCAGCTCAACGGATACTCCTCCGGAGGAAAAACCGGTACCGCGCAAAAGGTTGATCCCGTCACGCATCTCTATTCGAAGACGATGCACGTGGCCTCTTTCGCCGGCATCGCTCCAGTCAACAATCCTGTGATTGCCGTCGCCGTCATCATGGACAACCCCAAGGGCGCCTCCTACTACGGCACAGCCGTCTCCGCGCCCGTTTTCGCTGAAGTCGCGCAGCAGGTGCTCGAATACCTCAACGTCCCCCACGACGTCGAAATCCGTCCGTCGAAAACTCCTCTGAAGGAAGCCAAGGCTGAGAAGGCTCTTCATGAGGACGACGCCAATGCCGATCAGGCCGAAGTCAACGCGCTCTTCGCTGCGGCCAACGATCTGCCCGCTGACGATCCGTTGCGCCAGTCGCAGCAAGCCGCACCTCAACTCGCGCAGGCGCCTGCACCCTCCGCTCAATCAACAGCGATCGTAACCGGCGAAGCGGCTGCCGGCACAACCGCACAGCAGACTGCGTCGAATAAATCCGATGCCGCGCTGTCGCCACCTCCGGAACGCGCTTCGAACTACATCACCATTAGTGATGGGAAAAAACTCAGTGTGCCAACCCTGGTCGGCCTTCCCATCCGCACCGTGATTGAGATGACCGCTGCCGCAGGACTCCAGGTCCAGATCAGCGGCAGCGGGACTGTGCGCGAACAAGCGCCTGCTCCAGGAACCCAGGTTCCCACCGGCACCAAGATCATTGTCCGCTGCGGACGCTAGTTGCTGTTATCCATTGGAACCCGATGCAATAAGACAGTTCCGTTCGTAACCTTTTGAACGTGTCATCCTGAGTGCAGCACGCTTGGGACCCCGCAGACGCGTGCGTCTGTGGAGTAAGCGGAGCGAAGGATCTGCTCTGGTCATGTCGAGGTCTCGTTAGTGTGTGAGTGAGAGACTAATCGACGATGACTGCTTCGCCAATGAATCGACCATCCCACAGATAGAATTTGCCAACCCTCCGAAATGCCTTCGTGGATTCCTCACCCGACAAGAGAAATGCGAACCCAAGTCTTCTCTTCTCTCCGGGAGATATTGACTCTTTTAGCTGTGGCCATCCATCATGGCCGAACAAACGGGATACGCCATCCTCGCCCTTCACATAGGAATTCTTCGACTCACAACAGAGGCATCCCCATCCGGGCATTTTTGCCCATTTCGCTCCGCCCTCTTCTGTTGAGTAGAGTGTGAGGTTAGCAACCAGGTGAGGAGGCTGAGACAGCACCTCTTCAGCGCGTTGTTCCATGCTACTCTTCATCTAACAAATACCTTAAACCATTAAGCAATCCAAGACGGGGTTCCGTGCGTTTCGTTTCCTTCCGATCGTCACTTCCAATTTGCCCTCCGCAATCTACAATCAACGAGATATGTTCTGGAAAGATCTCATCGCCGAAATCACCGCCGTCGGCTCCTCCGGTTCCTCGGCTAGAGCCCTCGCCGGCATCGAATACGACTCGCGCCACGTCCGTCCCGGCTCCGTCTTCGTTGCGATGAAGGGCGGCTCGACTGATGGCAATCGCTATATCGACAAAGCCCTCGCCGCCGGCGCCATCGGCATCATTACTGACTCGTCGCATACGTTCGATCATCTCGTCGTCTACAAACCGGACATCGCAATCGTTGAAGTTGAGCACGGCCGTCGCGCCCTCGCTGAAGCTTCCGCCGCCTTCTTTGGTCATCCCGAGCGCAAGATGGCCGCAACCGGCATCACCGGCACCAACGGCAAAACGACAACTGCTTTTCTCATCGAAGCGCTTCTCAACTTTGCCGCTCGCAAAACCGTCCTCATCGGCACCATCGAATACCACCTCGCCGGGGAAGTCCGTCCGTCGCTTCACACCACGCCTGAGTCGCGCGACCTCTTCGAGTTGATGGCCGAAGGCGCAAGCCGCGGAGCTACCGAGCTGGTCACCGAAGTCTCAAGCCACGGCCTCGACCAGGGCCGCGCCTTCGGCATTCCATTCGACGTCGCCGTCTTCACCAATCTCACGCGCGACCACCTCGACTACCACCTAACGATGGAGAAATACTTCGCCGCAAAGAAACTTCTATTCGATGGCGCCAGGTATCCCGCCCCTCGCGTTGCCGTCCTCAATGCCCACGACGAGCGCACTCCCGATCTCGTCGAAGCCGCACGCAGCGCCGGAGCCGAAGTTCGCACGTACGGCATCGGTATCGGCGACTTCCGCGCTTCGTCGCACACGCTCACCCCCGGCGGGGCCACGATTCAGCTTGAAACACCCGTCGGCTCTGCGCACACCACATCGCACCTTGCCGGGGACGTGAACATCCTTAACCTGCTTGCTGCTTTCACCGCTGCACATGCCCGCGGAATCTCCTTCGACAAGCTTGTTGGGGCAATCCCGCAGCTCCACCCCGTCCCCGGCCGCTTCCAGCCCGTCGACGCCGGCCAACCGTTCACCGTGATCGTGGACTACGCCCACACCGACGATGCGCTCCGAAACCTCATTGCCCTTGCTCGCCAGCTCGTCGCAAAATCCGGAGGTCGTATTATCACCCTCTTCGGTTGCGGCGGTGATCGTGACCGCACCAAGCGCCCCAAGATGGGTTACGCCGCGGGGGAGGGAAGTGACTTCGTCGTAGCTACCAGCGACAACCCGCGCTCCGAAGATCCGCGCGCCATTCTCAACGAGATCGAGCCTGCGCTCAAGGCCAGCGGCGTTCATTACACCATCGAGCCCGACCGTGCCGGCGCCATTCACTTCGCTCTCGGATCGGCCAAGCCTGACGACGTCGTCCTGATTGCCGGCAAAGGCCATGAGAAGGAACAGATCCTGGCCGACCGCACAATCCCCTTCGACGACTCACAAATTGCACTCGTCGTGCTGCGCGATTTGGGTTACGGTGGAGAACGATGAAGCTGACACTCGCAGAAGCGGCCATCGGAGCAGGCGCGGTCCTCGAAGCCCCAGCCAGCATTTCTAATGCGGGCACGCTTGTCGCCACTGGCTATTCCATTGATTCACGGACGGCGGCGCCCGGCGATCTCTTTTTCGCTGTGCGCGGAGAGCGCCTCGATGGCCACGACTACGTCGCCGCAGCCCTCGATCGTGGCGCCGTTGCCGCGGTCGTCTCGCGCGCGAAGGTCGCTTCACTGCCCGACGCTGTGCTAGCTGTTCCGCTTCTCATTGCGGAAGATACGCTCATCGCGCTCCAGGCTCTTGCCCTGCACGTGCGGCGGCAGTGGGGCAAGCGAGTCGTCGCAATTACGGGCTCCGCCGGCAAGACCACTACCAAAGAAGCCATCGCCGCCGCGCTCGGCGCAAAGTTCCATGTACTCAAATCACAAGGCAATCTCAATAATGCTTTTGGCCTGCCGCTGCAATTGTTGCGTCTTGAACCAAAGCACGAGTACGCCGTCGTCGAAATGGGCATGAACCACCTCGGCGAAATCGCCGCCCTGGCACGCATTGCCTCGCCCGACTGGGGTGTCGTAACCAACGTTGGAACTGCGCACATCGAAAACTTCACCGAGGGCCAGGCCGGCATCGCCCGCGCCAAGTACGAACTCATTGCTGCGCTGCCCGCAACCGGCATTGCATTTCTCAACTGCTCCGACCCATATGTTTCGCAGTTCGGCCGCGACTTCAGTGGCAAGGTTGTCTACTTCGGAATCGGCCCATGCGGCAACCCGGCGATTCGCGACGTGAAGGAGGATTCGGCCGGACTGCACGTGCAATTCCGTGCCGGAGAGCGCGACGGATCGTTCAACCTGCATCTGCTCGGTGCGCATAACGCGCAGAACGCCATCGCCGGCCTCGCTGTCGCGCTCGAAGCGGAAGTACCACTTGACGACGCCGTCGCCGCGCTCGAAACCCTAAGGCCCGGCAGCAAGCGCGGAGAAATTCTTGAGATTGCCGGCGCCACTATTCTTAACGACAGCTACAACTCCAACCCCGAAGCGCTGCAGTCCATGATTCACACGCTGGCCACGCGTCCCGCCCTGCGACGCATCCTTGTGGCGGGAGAAATGCTCGAACTCGGCGATCACGCCTCGATGTTGCACGCCGCGTGCGGCAAAACGGCCGCAGATGAGGGCATCGATCTCGTCGTTGGCGTCCGAGGCAATGCGCAACATCTGGCTGCCGCCGCCTGCCTGTGCGGAGTCGCCTCCATCTTCCTGCCAGACGCGCTCACTGCAGGCGACTGGCTAGTCAAGAATCTTAAGCCCGGCGACGTCGTCCTCATCAAAGGCTCTCGCGGAGTCCAGCTCGAACGCGCCATCGAAGTGCTGAGGTCGCACATCGCCACAACGGAGAACCAGTGATTCGTCGCATCCTTCCCCAACTCGGGCTTTTCTCGCGCATAGCCATCATACTTTTCGCCCTGATTCTCGCTCTGCCGCTCGCCGCCCAGGTTCCCGCTGCCTGGACAACGCCTTTCCCGCCCTTCCGCATCGCGGGCAACCTCTATTATGTCGGCAGCGAAGATCTCGCCGCCTACCTCGTCGTGACGCCCAAAGGCAACATCCTCATCAATAGCAACCTTCAGTCGTCTCCTCCGCTCATCAAGAAAGCCATTGAATCGCTCGGCTTCAACTTCAGCGACACGAAGATACTGCTCATTAGTCACGGACACTACGACCACTGCGCCGGGAGCGCCGAGATCAAGCGCCTCACGGGTGCAAAGTACGAAGTGATGGCGCAGGACGTTCCTGTCGTCGAAGCCGGCGGCCATAACGACTTCCACTACGCTGCGGACAAAACCATGTGGTTCCCGCCGGCGAAGGTCGACCGCGTCCTGCACGACGGCGACACAGTCTCGTTGGGCGGCACCACGCTCACCGCGCACCTCACCGCCGGCCATACGAAAGGCACCACCACCTGGACGCTGGACGAGGAAAATGGCCGCACCCTTCACGTCGTTATTGTCGGCAGCCCTAATGTGAATCCCGGCTACAAACTCGTCGACAACAAAACCTACCCGCAGATTGCCGCCGACTATCGCCACGGCTTTGAAGTGCTCAAGGGCCTTCCCTGCGACGTCTTTCTCGGTGCCCACGGCGGCTATTTTGGTCTCCCCGAAAAATTTCCGCGCTGGAAAGCCGGCGACAAAACTGCCTTCATCGACTCCACTGGCTACGAAGCCTACATCGCCGACCGCGAACAAGCCTTCAACCAGGAACTCAACAGGCAATCGACCGCGGCAACCAAGTAAAACAGATGCGTCATCCTGCGAAGCACGCCAGGAGGCCCCGTCGCGCGAACTTGCGCAATGGGGCAAGCGGAGCGAAGGATCTGCTTTTGATTGCGTCTCTGAGGGATTCAAGATCCCCGCTAACTCCGCAGATTCAACTCCTCATCATCCACATCTCCACGCGCGTCGATCCCTGTAAAATCATCCTGAATCCTCACTGATCCGGAGTCCACTTGCTCTACTGGCTGCTCTACGAAAAGCTGTTCCCGTTCTTTCACCCCTTCCGGATCTTCCGCTATCTCACCTTCCGTACGGTCTTTGCCTCGCTCACCGCGCTGCTCATCGCCATGTTCATTGGACCTTACGTCATCCAAAAGCTGCGCGAATTCCAGATCGGCCAGTACATCCGCGAAGACGGGCCCCAGTCGCATCAGAAGAAATCTGGAACGCCCACGATGGGCGGCGTTCTCATCGTTATCGCCATCCTGTTGCCCACCGTTCTCTGGTCCGATCCAGCCAACCCCTTCGTCTGGATCGCCGTCTGCTCCACGCTCGCCTACGGCGCTATAGGTTTCGCCGACGACTACACCAAGGTCGTCAACCGCCGCAATCTCGGTCTCACCGCCCGCGCCAAGCTCTTCTGGCAGGGGCTTGCCGGGGCCGGAGTCGCCGTCACGCTGGTTGCGCTCACGCAGTTCAAGCTCTTCGCCACGCAGCTCAGCGTTCCTTTCATCAAGGCCTTTCACCCCGATCTCCAATGGCACCATTGGCCGAGCACCCTGCCGCATCTCGGTCTCCTGGCCTTCGTGCCCTTCGTAGCCTTTGTCATCTTTGTGTTGATGGGCACCTCCAACGCCGTCAACCTTACCGACGGCCTCGACGGCCTCGCTATCGGCTGCACCATCATTGCAGCCGGCGCGCTTACGGTGCTCACTTACGTCAGCGGTCACGTCGTTTTCGCTGACTATCTCGAGCTGCAGCGTATGCCGCTCGTCGCCGAGCTCACGGTCTTCTGCGGATCGATGGTCGGCGCCTCGATCGGCTTCCTCTGGTACAACGCCCACCCCGCTGAAGTCTTCATGGGCGACGTCGGCTCCCTCGCCCTCGGCGGCGCCATCGGCACCGTCGCCGTCATCATCCGCCAGGAATTCCTGCTCCCCTTCATCGGCGGAATCTTTGTTCTTGAAGCCGTATCCGTCGTTCTCCAGGTCGGCAGCTACAAACTTCGCAAGAAGCGCATCTTCAAGATGGCCCCGCTCCACCATCACTTCGAGCAGCTGGGCTGGAGCGAGTCCAAGGTCATCGTCCGCTTCTGGATCATGGCCCTGGTGTTTGCCCTGTTCGCCCTCACGACCCTCAAGCTCCGCTAGCTCCAGGACTTCGCATATGGCATCCACATCCAAGCCACGGTGCGGCGCGATAAAGTATCCTTGGACTGATCCTCATGATGGAGCTCAAAGGCAAAAAAGTTCTCGTCGTCGGACTGGGCAAGTCCGGCCTGGCCGCCGCCCTCTTTCTGCGCCGCCGCGGAGCCCAGGTCACCGTCTCCGACATCCGCTCAGCCGAAGCCCTCGCGAAAGACATCCCCGCCCTGCTCGAAGAAGGAATCAACGTCGAAGCCGGCGGGCATGGCCTGCTTACCTTTCGCCGGCAGGATCTTATCGTCGTCAGCCCCGGCGTCCCGCTCGACACGCCAGAACTTGTGCAGGCCCGGAACTTCGGTCGCCCGGTCATCGGCGAACTCGAACTCGCCGCTCGCTTCCTCCGCGGCAAAATCCTCGCCGTCACCGGCTCCAACGGCAAAACCACCACAACTTCGCTCCTCGGCGAAATCCTCGAGCGCGCCGGCATGCCCACCCTCGTCGGCGGCAACATCGGCGTCCCCGTCGTCGCCCTCATCGAAGAGAGCACCGACTCCACCTGGTCCGTCCTCGAGGTTTCCAGCTTCCAACTCGAATCGACTGAGCAGTTCCACCCCGCCATCGCCATCATCCTCAACATCACCCCCGACCACCTCGACCGCCACGGTAGCTTCGAAAACTACGCCCTTGCCAAAGAGCGCATTTTCGCCGAGCAAGACGAGCAGGATTATGTCGTTCTGAACGCCGACAATGTCCGCGCCGCCGCTTCCGCCAAGCGCTCCAGGGCAAAGGTCTACTGGTTCTCCCTCGAACACGCCGTCGCTCAGGGCGCTTGGGTAGAAAGTGGATCAATCATCTACCGCTCCGCATCCGACGCTGCGCCTGAACACATAATGCCCCTCACCAGCATCCCGCTCAAGGGCGAGCATAACGTCGAAAATGTTCTCGCAGCCGTCTGCGCCGCACGTCTGGCCGGAGCCTCCGCCGAAGCCATCCGCACCGCTGTCGAGCACTTCAAGGCTGTCGAACACCGCCTTGAATACGTCGCTACTCTCAACGGCGTCGAAATCTACAACGACTCCAAGGCCACCAATGTTGACGCCACCGCCAAGGCTATCGCCGCATTTCCCGGCAACATCCACCTCATTCTCGGCGGCAAAGACAAGAACTCCGACTACACTGAGCTTTCCGAACTGCTTCGCTCCCGCGTCAAGGCCGTCTACACCATCGGTTCCGCCGCCGCCAAAATCGAGTCGCAGCTCCGCGGCCTCGTCACTATCCACTCCTGCGAAACCCTCGACAAGGCCGTCAGCGCTATCGCCGCCGCCGCCCACCCCGGCGACACCGTCCTTCTCGCCCCCGCCTGCTCCAGCTTCGACCAGTTCGAAAGCTACGAGCATCGCGGCCGTGTCTTCAAGGAATTAGTAAATGAGTGGCGCGGCTGGAAAGTCTGGCAGAACGCGTAGGATCGACGAAGGACAACCGCAGATCCCTCGGCTTCGCTGGTGATGACAAGCCTTAATTAATCACTTTGGTCCCCTCCATCGCGCACCCCCGAATCTCCACAGCCCGCCCGTGAAACCATAGCCTCAGCACAATATTGGGTGCCCCATGTCCCGTTCTTGAGACATGGGATTTTGCAAACTTTCATCGGTTCCACCTCTTCGATTCGAGAAGAAAAATGGCAAAGCGCGTTGGTGTCGACAAGTGGATCTTCTTCACCACACTCCTGCTGGTCGTCGCCGGCTTGGTCATGGTGTTCTCCGCCTCCGCCGTCGTGGCGCAGGAGCGCTACAACTCCCCCTACGGCTTCGTCATCCGCCAGGCGCTCTGGGCCGTCGTGGGCATCTTCACCATGATCGTCTTGTCGCGGGTGGATTATTCCCGCTACAACTCGCCGCGCTTCATCTATCCCGCGCTCACCATCACCACCCTGCTTCTCGTCGTGGTCCTCTTCTTTCGCGACTCGCACCACACCCATCGCTGGATCCGCTTTGGCGGCTTCTTCACCTTCCAGCCCTCTGAGATCGCCAAGCCCGTCATCATTCTCTTCCTCGCCTGGTTCCTCTCCACGCGTCTCGACCAGATGCGGGACTGGCGCAACACCCTGCTCCGCGCCGCCATGATGCCCGTCGTCTTCATGCTGCTGATCGTCAAGCAGCCCGACCTTGGCACCGCGCTCGTCGTCGCCGGAGTCTCCGCTATGCTGCTGATCCTCGCCGGTATGGAATGGAAATACCTCTTCCTCGCCGTCGCCGCCGCCGCGCCCCCACTCGCCGCACTGCTTTTCTGGGTACCGTGGCGTCGCGCCCGCATGCTGGCCTTCGCGCACCCCGACCTCGACCCCCAGGGCGCCGGATTCCACATCAACCAGTCCCTAATCGCTGTCGGGACGGGTGGTTTTTCAGGCCGCGGCTACATGGAAGGCATGCAAAAGCTCTTCTATCTCCCCGAAGCCCACACCGACTTCATCTACGCCAATATTGCTGAAGAGCTCGGCTTCGTCGGAGCCGTCCTAATCCTCGCGCTCTTCGTCGTCCTTGGATACCGGGGTCTGCGCACCGCTTATCGCTCCACCGATCCCTTCGCCCGCCTCACCGCCTTCGGCATCACCACCGCAATACTGCTCCAGGCCTTCTTCAACATCAGCGTGGTGCTTTCCCTGCTCCCAACCAAGGGAATCCCATTACCCTTCATTTCTTCCGGCGGCACGAGCCTGTTCTTCACCCTGGCGGGAATCGGGATACTGCTGAATATCTCGAAGAAAGTCGACTAGATAAGCATCCCCCTCAACCGCGCACTCCTACTACAACCTGATCCGTAGGTTCTTAGCTGAGAGGAATCTGCGGCTAAGATCAATGGACAGAATGATTTGCGGCGGTACCCCTCCGCAAACGATTGAGAGAGAAGAATTTGCTCCCAGATACCGGGGAATAGGGGTGCAACCCGCAACCAGACGGTTGCATATTGCAGGAACTGGAACCGCTGCGAAAACTCTGAGAGATGACTAATCTCTCCATCCTCGAAACGCGAGACCTCTCCGAGACACTATTCATTGCCTGCCCAATCCCGACACGCTCGCGAGCGCTCAGGCAGAAAGGACTCCCCATGCCCAAAATCAAGCTCTCCGAAGAAATTACGGTTCACACTTTCCCCAAGCCGCCCAAAGATTTTGATCCCCTCAAGGCCGACGACAAGGCCCTCGCGCGCTACGGCTTTCCGAGCCGCCCCTCCGATCCAAAACTTGCTGCGCGCTGGAAAGAAGTGATGAGTCGTGGCGTCCGCTTTATCGAGCCGCAGTTCCGCGCCATGCCTTACAAGCGTCGCCGCCTGCCGCAGGCGTCCGCCGCCAAGCATGGTGTTGAGAACACCGATATCTGGTCAGGCGCCGTCGTCCACGCGCCCGCCGGCGACAGCTTCCGCTGGGTCGAAGGAACATGGACCGTGCCCAATGCCTATCCTCCCGGCAATGCGCAGGACTTTGTCTGGTACTCCGCCTCCACCTGGGTCGGCATCGACGGTATCGATGGCTCCGGCGATGTTCTACAGGCCGGCTGCGACTCCGACGTGATGCGCTTCTTCGGCCTCACCTCGCGCCAGCTCAACCCCTGGTGGGAGTGGTTCCCCGCGGGCTCGTTCTGGATCAGCAATTTCACCATCTCGCAGGGAGACACGGTCAACTGCCTCATCTGCGTCACGGCGGGCTTAAAGACCGAGGCCACCATCTATCTCTACAACCTCACCAGCAACATTGCCGCGCACTTCATGGCCACTGCGCCCAAAGGCACCTCGCTTGTGGGCAACTCCGCCGAGTGGATCGTCGAGCGTCTCGAGATCGATACCAACACACCGGAACTCGCGCAATACGGAGAGGTCTACTTTTCAGAAGCCAACGCCGGCACCGCCAATGCCAAGCTGCTGCAGGGAGGAACCGGCAACACCATCAACATGGTCGACAGTGGCAATGTCATCTCCGAGGGCATTATTCAGAACGCGTCGGTGGTAGAGGTGAAATACACCGGTCCGCTTTCCTGAGTCGATTGCTCGGTCTCCCTGCGGCAAATCTTCGTTGCAGGGATGGCCGCTATTTGATCGTCCGTCCCGGCCACAAATTGAGGGTGCCCCATCCATGAATCGTTTTGTGATTCATGGGTGGGAAACCACGAACCTGCGTCGAGCAACAATGGAAAGAACAGGGGCATTCATGCCCCTGAATGCGTGCCCGACGACGAGTGGCTTCAGCCCCGGAAAGTCCGCAGTAGAAGTCCCCTAATCCGCTCTGCAACTCAACAAAGCTGCGCCGCTTGATCGTTGCAGACCGTTTCCGTACGATGGATACTCCGAATTTTTGACGGAGCGATCATGAAACTGGGCGTCGTCATCCTCGGCCTGGCATCCATCGCGGCGGGCGTACTTGATCTTGTCTGGGGTGAGTTTGAGTCGGCGCATCAGCCTATTCAGGCCTTCGGCGATCACATTCCGGGCGTCACGTTCTTTGCGTACGTCACTGCCATCTGGCTTATCGCGGGAGGCGCGGCCATCCTCTTCGAACGCACTGCGCGCATCGGCGCGGCGATGCTGGCGATCATCTACACCGTTTTCGCCATCTTCTGGTTGCCGCGCTTTTACACGGCGCCGCACTACCTTGGATATCGCCTCAGCGTTTACATCGGCGTGCTGGGCGGACCCGGCGGGCAGTTGATCGTCACCATCGCCGCGCTGATCGTCTACGCAAAGTTGTTCGCGCAGGCTATCTCCGCGCGACAAGCGACGATTGCGCGCTGGGTCTTCGGATTATTCGTGGCCGACTTCGGCATCGTGCACCTCCTGGACATTGCGGAGCCCGCCGGCATGGTGCCCGCGTGGATGCCGTTGGGCGGAGCCTTCTGGGCAGTGGTCAGCGGAATCGCTTTCATCCTCGCCGGCCTCGGAATCGTATCGGGTGTTCTCGACGTACTGGCCGCGCGCCTGCTTGCACTGATGTTCCTGCTCTTCAGCATCCTGGTGCTTACGCCGCTCATCATCGCCAAGCCGCACGACCACACTTCGTGGGGCGGCAACGCCTACAACCTCGCCGCCGTAGGCGCATCTCTCATCTTCGCCGACTGGCTCGCCACGCATCGCGCAATCTCGAGGCAGTAACCAGTTGCTGAAAGTCGGGTGCCCCCAGAGCCCGTCCTGAGCGAAGTCGAAGGGTCTCGCTTCTGAGACCTGGGAAAGCTACGATCTTCGGACTACAAACGCAGAGCCACTAGCCTGCCGTTTACCGCAGCCCTACTTCCCGAAGACCTGCGCCAGAACCGGCCCGGCGTCCGCATCTTCAATCACCACCGAGCTGTGAAACTCCAGTATGTCCGCCCATTTCGCTGCTCCGGTATAGAGTGCTGTCGGGTTGTCGGTTTCGTACAGCGCGAATCCGCCGCTCATGTCCGTCTTGTGCCAGCGACCAAGTAGCTTCACACCCGGTTCCGGCGCGGCTTGCCCAGCGAGAAATCGCCCCGCCGCTTCCTTGATGGCTCCCGGACGCACGCTCCAAGTCAAAATGCTCTTCATGCAGGTAGTCTCCTTTTCAGTTGTATTCAAGGGGAAAAACTCAACGATGTCGAAGGCAAAAAGTATAGCGCAAGCGGTGCCGCGTTGATTGGGAATTGCGGCATCGTTTCGCCTCCCATAATCACGTATTCTCTTTATGAGAAGCAGATTCCTTTGGGATAAGCCTACCTCGGAGGTTTTGAGATGAAGATCAGCGCACGAAACGTTCTTCCTGGAACCGTGGCAAGCGTGGCGAAGGGCGCGGTCAACGCCGAGATTCTCCTCACCCTGCGCGGCGGCGAAACCGTTGTTGCCGTCATCACTAACGAAAGCGTCGACTCCCTCGAATTGCAGCAAGGCAAGTCCGCGTTCGCCATCATCAAAGCGTCAGATGTCATGATCGGGAAGAATTTGAAGAACGCGAAATTGAGTGCCCGGAACATCCTGGCCGGCAAGGTTGCAGAGTTGCGGGGCGGTGCCGTGAATAGCGAAGTTGCCATTCGCCTGCCGGGAGGCACGATTCTGGTTGCTTCCATCACGAAGGTGAGTATGAACGCGCTCGAACTGATCCCAGGCGACGAGGTGAGTGCGGTTGTAAAAGCCTCCCACGTGATGGTGGGTGCGTAAGGCGATCTGCTTCGCAGCACTCTCAGGATTTAATTCGCACACTTTTGCCGCCTCTTCCGGACTTCTGCAGCCTCCTGATAACAGGAACTTCTTTGCAGAGAACGGCGAAGCTATCCTCAGCGGGACGCCTGATTCAACCTGCTCTCGATCCCGTCGCCAACGCCACCAGCCGGTTGGCGATGTCTTCGGCAGCCTGTGGGTGAGCCTGCGTCAGTGCGGCCGCTGACATGGCTGTCAGTCGTTCGTGCGACGTGAGTAGATGTACAAGGCAATCGAGAACCCTGCCGTGATCGGCAAGGTCTGGCTCCTTCAGCATTAAGGCGGCTCCGGCCCTCACCATCTCCTCGGCGTTGCCTGTCTGGTGATCGTCCGCCGCAGCGGCAAAAGGGACCAGCAGCGCCGGCTTGCCCGCCGCAGCGAGCTCAGCTACCGTGGAAGCGCCGCTGCGCGACATCACCAGGTTGGCCCGCGCAAACCGCGCCGGCATATCGTCCAGAAAGCCGCTCACCCGCCAGCGAGCAGGATCTGCGCCGCTCGCCGTGTAAGCGGCCTCGGTTGCCTCGGCATGACGCAGCCCCGCCTGGTGCAGAATCGTGAGCCCTGGAACCGCCTCCAGCAGCGCCCGCGCAATCGACGGCAGCGTGTTGTTGAAGAGCCGTGCTCCCTGCGACCCGCCAAAGACCAGCAGATGCGGCGCCTCCCCGGTTGTTGGCGGAAGCTTGAAGAAGTCCGGCCGAACCGGGATCCCCGTCACCTCCGCATTGCGAAAGAAAATGGCCGCCGCCGGAAAATTCACCGCCGCCGCCCGCACCCGTTTTCCCACCAGGCGATTGGCAAGCCCCGGCATGGCATTCGGCTCGAAGACCATGGTAGGCACCCGCATCATCAGCGCCGCCGCCATCCCCGGACCCGAGGCATACCCCCCCACCCCGAACACCACCTTAGGATTAAATTCACGAATCAGCCGACGACACGCAATCAGGCTGCGCGGAATATCGAGCATGGTGCGGATCCGTGTAGCCAGCGAAACATTCTTCAGCGGTCCCACTTCGATCAGCCGCAAACGAAAACCCGCCGCGGGAACCATGCGCGATTCCAGCCCGCGCGGTGTGCCGACAAACAGCACCTCCGCCTGATGCCGCGTAAACAACTCGTGCGCGACAGCCAGCGCCGGAATGATATGACCGCCCGTGCCTCCACCTGCAATCAGCACGCGAAGAGCCGGAGAACCGGGAGAATTCGTTCTTTGATCTTCCACTGTTAACCAGTTTCTCAGATTCGAGCGCTACGCGAGATTCAGTTGCCACGAGACGCCAAAGCGGTCATTGACCCAGGCGAATTTGCGGCTGAAGCCATAGTTGCCGATCGGCATTAAGGCGCTGCCGCCTTCAGACAGTGCCGCGCAGATCCGATCGATTTCGGATTCGGATTCGCAATCGACAAAAAGCGAGACAGCAGGCGTGAACGAGAACGCGTGCTTCACCCAACTGTCGCTTGCCCTGATGGTTTGGCCGGCAATCGTGAAGCTGGCTTTCTTCACCGTTCCTTCAGGACCGGGTTCATTGGCGCGGTAGCGAATCACTTCGTTCACTTGACTGCCGGGAAAAAGCGAAACATAGAAATCGATTGCCGCCTCGGCGTTGCCTTCGAACATGAGAAATGGGCATAGCGTGTTGGGCATCGGCGTTGGCTCCTCTTGAATTTCTCGATGATTCTAGTCGAGCGTTTTGCGTGGCCGCGAGATAGGCATGGAAGAGTGGATGTCCTGCCCTGAAAGTGTTATCTTTCCGCGTTTTTCGGGCGCGACGGAACTGTCTTCTAGCACGAAAGTATCCGATTGACACACGGTTTGTGCAATGCCATTTGGCTTTGACCCGCGCTAGACTCGTTGCAATGGAGGCGATATGAACCATCAAGTAAATGCAGTTAGCTATCGCGCGGCAATGGAAGCGGCAACGGAAGAATTGGACAGCCTGTTCGAGGAAGCCAAGCGGCTCCGAAATCGGATGGAGCAGATTGATTCTGCTATCACCGCGCTGAAACCGCTGCTGGCGTCCGGTATGGAAGTGTCGTATGCGCCGGAAATGAACTCCGAAATTCCGATGAAGCAGCAGATTGATGCCGCACTCGGACTAGTCTGCGCCTAATTGGCCGTCTATTGCCTGCCATTGCCCGGGTTTCCTTGCGGCGTGTGGCCTCAGGATAGGTTCTCGCAGAAACTTGCTGACCGCGCGTCCGGTTCCATGCACAGGACCTAGTTCACGGGACGATTGCACATGCCGCCCCCGCAGCAGGCTCCGTTTCCGCACATTCGTTCGGCCACCTGGCTCGCGCCTTTGGTGATGGCGCCGGCTCCTCCGCTGATGAGACGCTTGACATGTCCGCCGCACTCCGGGCATCGGTCGATTGTGGCATCCGACATCTTCTGACGCATCTCAAAGCGGCAGGCACATTCATCGCAAAGATATTCGTAAGCTGGCAAGAGATTTCCCTTCCGCTCTATTTTAGTGGTGTTCATGTTCATCCCTGCTGAAATGAAATGCCCCCCAATAGCCTCTCATTTCTGTTGAAATTCTATCTATTGTCCGTGATAGCCTTTGCGCACTGAACTGCGGAATGAACGCACGGATCCGGGCGGTGGGTGAACGAGACGCAATCTATTGGGATGTTCGCTCGCTCCGAGGTGAGGGATGAACGTTGCCACTGCAATCGAGCAAGAAAGAAGTGATGCTGCGGTGCAAAGCTGGAACGCGGGCAAACGGCTTGCATTCAGATTTTGTTTTGCTTACTTCGGTCTCTATTGCCTCACGGGTCTTTTTCAGGCAGTTCTACTCATGCCCAAAATCGATGTGCCCGATCCCGGAACATTGTGGCCTTTTCGACCGGCTATTTTTTGGGTCGCGGCACACCTGTTCGGCGCCAAGCTGCCGCTTGTCTTCTCTGACAGCGGTAGCGGCGACAAGACCTTTGACTGGACAGAGGTCTTTTGCGTTTTGATCGTCGCTCTTTTTGCCACGGCGATCTGGTCGATGCTCGATCGCAAGCGTACAAACTACGCCGCGCTCCACAAGTGGTTTCGGCTTTTCATCCGTTTTTGCCTGGCGGCGACCATCCTGATTTATGCGTTCGACAAGGTCATTCCGCTGCAAATGCCGTATCCCGGTCTGGCGACGCTGGTAGAGCCGTACGGAAACTTCTCGCCGATGGGCGTGCTGTGGAGTTCGATTGGATCGTCGCCCGCTTACGAGATATTTGCCGGGCTCGCGGAGATGCTGGGCGCCGTCCTGCTGATGTCTCCGCGTACCGGTGAAGCAGTTTTCGGGTCACCTGTTACTGCTGTCGCTGTTCCTGCTGGCGCCGCAGATGGGTCGTCTGGTGGACTTCTTTTTGCGTAACCGGCCTGTCGGCCTTGCGCGCGAGGAGATGCTATTCAGATCACCGCGGGCAAATCGGATCGCAGCCGGTGCGCAGGTGGTGCTGTGGATCTGGATTCTCGGAATGAACGGCTACCAGGCGTGGAGCGGGTGGCACAAGTACGGACCCGGCTTGCAGAAGCCAGCGCTTTACGGCATCTGGGATGTAAATCATATGACTATCGATGGCCAAGTACGTTCTCCTTTGCTCATCGACGACGGCCGCTGGCGGCGCGTGATCTTCGACTACCCAGAGACGATAGCAGCGCAGCACATGAACGATACCTTCGAGCGATTCACGGCTGCCACTGACGCTCAGGAGAGGTCGCTGGACCTGACCAAAAGAAGCGACAAGAACTGGAAAGCGAACCTCACGTTTTCCCGGCCTGCCGCAGATCAGTTGACCCTCGACGGCATAATGAACGGTCACAAAGTGCAGATGCAACTGAAGCGCGAGGATGAGACCAAGTTCATGCTTTCGAGCCGCGGATTTCACTGGGTGCAGGAATATCCGTTCAATCGCTAGATCACGGCTGGCTCTGTGCTGTTCCCTGTAAACTGTGCACGGCTCACGGAGTTCCGGACCCTATGAAACCACCGATTCCCGTGATGATCGTTGCAGCCGTTTACCTGTTGGTGGGAGTAATCGGATTTGTCTACCACTTTCCCGAACTGACGGCCGGTCATCGCGACGCCATCGCGATGGAACTGACGGAACTGCTGGCGGTGGTCGCTGCTGTTGGCTTGCTGCTGCGGCAGAACTGGGCACGCTGGCTGGCGCTGGCGTGGATCGTCTTTCATGTTTTGATCAGCCTCTTCCATCCGCTGAGAGAACTCGCGATCCATGCGGCATTCTGCGTCCTGATCGGGTGGCTGCTGTTCCGCCGAACCACTGCACGTTGGTTCAAAATGATCGAGAGCTGAAGTTGTCCATCGCCAGGTACAGGCGTTGCGGCTCCGCGACGCCCAGAGATCGGGTTTGACTGATGGGTTGATTGGTGTCTTGCGGGGAAAGTTGGCTCGCGCGGACTCCGGGCAATATAAAAGCCCGGTTGCCGAAGCAACCGGGCTCGAATTGTATATAGGCTCTAAGCCTTATCGGTGACCGCCGCCACCACCATGGAATCCACCACCGCCACCGTGGAATCCACCGCTTACATGGCCACCGGCATACCCACCACCGGCGTGCGGAGCAACAACTCCGCCTCTGTATCCACCGACTGCGTATCCGCCGCGATATCCGTATCCGCCACGATATCCATAGTATCCGCCGCGGTATCCGTACCAGCCGCGATAGCCGTATCCGCGCCAGCCCCATCCATACCAGGGTCCCACGCCGATGAAGATGCCACCGCTAAACCAAGACGGTCCGTAATAGCCGTAAGGCGCGCAAGCATAGGGGTAATAAGGGTAATAGCCCCAATCGCACACGGGAGGACCATAGGCCACAGGAGCCGGAACCACCGCCGGCCCTACACCAACACCTACCGCGACCTGAGCGCTAGCAGAGACTGCTACAAAGGGCAGCGCCAAAAGCATCGCGAACAGGATTAACTTCAAACTTTTCATTACGTCCTCCTTGTGCTGCCCGGCCATCGGTTCGGACCCAGGATCGTCGTTCTCAGCACCTGCCGGTCTGCCATTGCTTTTCCCGGCTGCTGTACATTTGAACAACGAATTGGGGAATAAGTTGCGGTAACTTTTCACGATTCCTTTCCCCTTGAATTTGAACACTTAACCGGCCCTCGAATGGTGCGAGTTGCGCGAACAGCACTCATATTTGGGTGAATACCTCGAGCACCGGTCCGTTTACCTCTAGAGACGATTCCTGAACCGCGATCCTCCCGGCGTTGCGAGCACATATTCACGATATTGTTGAGGGCGTGATGCGCGGGAAATCGAAAAGAACGGCCTCTCCAGCAGGAGAGGCCGTGAGGCAAGTCGGACAGTTCAGTCAGTTCAATGGGCGAATCTAATCCCCGAGGTTAGCGGCGGAAATGGTCGCGATCCGCGTAGACGTAGCCGCGACCATGATATCGATCGAAGTAGACGCGGCCGCGAGCCGGGACGAATCCCACGCCAACGTAGTTCCAACGTCCGCCGACCCAGTAGCCGTTACTGTAATAGCCGGCAATCCATGTGTATCCCGGGCCTGGGCACGGAGGAACGTAGGCCACCGGCCCGCCTACAACAACTCTGAACTCGGCTGCCTGGGCCGAGGTCGCTCCAAGGCCCAACCCGCCAGCCACTATCGCTGCACCCAGCACAAATTTGCCAAAGTTTTTCATAACTCCTCCGTTCCTTCTTTACTCAAACCATTTCGGCTGCCGGCCTTGGAAGCTTGGCTCTTGCTGCTTCCTGCCGCGCCGTTCATGCCGAGTACAAACACCGGCATCCGAGAAGGTTGCGGAGTTCCGTGCGAAATAAATTTGCGCAACTTTTCGGATTCTCGTGTGTCGAATCGCAGCTTTATGGAGCTAAAAACATGCGTGGCACAGCGTGTTGCAGGGCTAAAGATTCCCTCATGATTTCGCTCATTCTCATTCGTGCGCAAACGCAAAAATGAAAAAGGCCGGGAGAGTCTCTCCCGGCCTTAATTCTTCTGTGGAATTAGCGCCTAGGTTACGCTGTTGGGAATCAATCTCGGCTTCGTGAGCTGTGCGGTAATGTTGCCGAAGATTCCGCTGAGAGTGAGGTTTGGGTTGTTCGGCGACGTGCATTGGCCCTTGTTCTGGGTAGCCGTTGCATCGGAATAGAAATGCGGTGCGTCCGTCGACGAAACATACCCGGAAGACATCTCCATCATGGCCTGACAAGGTGAAATGGAATAGCTACCGGTATCGGTAGAACATCCCGAACTTGCTGCGCCGTAGGCAATCGTGTACACCGTTGTTCCATTCGTGGCGGCGTATTGTGCTGCGGTGATCGCCTGTTGGCATTGGTCATCAAGCGACGGATAGGTATCGCCGGCATGGCCGACATTCGTCCCCGGGGGATTCTGGATTTTTCCACTCACCGCATTGGCGTCACCGTCGCTGAGGATAATCATGATGTTTCTGGAGCCAGGGGCGGCTGCCTGTGCCGCCACCAGCGACGACTGGGCCGCATAGATAGCTCCGGCGTAGTAAGTTCCGTCGCCACCCTTTGCATCGAGGCCATTGCAAGTTCCCGAAGGCCCGCCCGCAGCATTTACCAATGTAGAGGAACCGCTCAGAGCTCCCCCGACAGAGTTTGAGCTAGTCCAGTTGCTGAGGTAGCCGGTGGCTTGGTACGTGCCGGCCGTTCCTGTGGGAGTCGACCAGGTTGCCCCGGCAGCGGGAGTTGTGTAAGGGATAATGGTCGGCGTCGTGCTGCCGGTGCAGTCGGTGTCAGCAGAAACTGTATTCGCCTGGAGGGTTGGGAAAGTAAACAGGCTCACCTGGTCATAGGGGGTGCACGTATCCGAAGAGCTGGAAGTTGCGGCTGTGCAAGGCGCAAGAAGGCCCAGCATTGTTCGGACGCCCGCAAGAGCGCAGTAGATGCGCGTATTCCCGCAGCTTGCGTCCGTGTCCTGGTTGGTCATGGAGTTCGTGGCATCAACCACCATGGCCACATTCACCTGGTCGTTCGCGCCGCTTGCCATGGTCGCAGATGCCGTCGATGACATCTTGATGGACTTGGCTGAGTTGATACCCACGGCAGCCAGCACCCTGATAAAGAATGTGGGAATCGTCGCGGTCTGTGTAACGTGGACCACGTTGTACCCGGTGCCCGAAGCCGCGCACGGTGCCGCAACCATGTTGGAATCCGACACGCAACTGAATGACACGGCTACAGTCGGAGTGGGAAGAGCGGTGTTGAAGTTTGCTCCGCCCGACGTTGTGGCGTAGAGGTCGATTTGAGCTGTTACGCTCCCCTGAGTGGCTGAGCCTGAACCCAAAGCATTTGCGCCGGCAAGAGCAGCGGCGTCTGTTGACGCTTGAAGCTCCCGGTAGGCGACATAAGCGTGGCCGAGATCGATGGAGAGTCCCGCAACACCGATAATCACTGTGCTCAGGAGCGCCATCCATGGGATAAGCTGGCCGCGCTCGTCTCCACGGATTCGGATGATCAACGAATGGACTTTACGCTTCATTGAATAACCTCCGTGACCTGCGTAGTGACCGAACAACTCCCTAATTTGGCGTTATAGACAAACCAGCTGCACGGATACGTCGCCTGGACCTCTGCCGGCCAGCCTGCCTGCAATGCGGCGGCGCCGCCGTTGCCCGCGGCTGTGCAGGAGGGAGCCGTACCCTTTGTCCCTCCGTAACTCGTGCCGCCGGTAACACTACCACCGGTGTTGGTGCCGCCCAGGGTAAAGGTGATCGTCATGTTGGCTTTCGCCAGAGCGGGCGCAGCCGCGTAGATTGCGTTCGCCGTGGTTGCGCAGGGATCTGTATCGCCGCGCTCGAGCGCCATCACACGTCCGGCGTTGCTGACCGCTTCTCCAAGCTGGAGTTTTTGATACAGGACAACCGAAAAAGAGAAGATGCTGGTCAGCATCGCGAGCATAATCGGCAGCACAAGCGCCATCTCGACTAGCGCCCCGCCTTGCTCGCCATCGGTCAGTAATCTGCATCCGGGCCCTGACGGCGATCCGTTCTGATGACGTTTATGACGTGATAACCGCTTGAAAAACGATAGGTTATCGCCAAGCAGAGACTCTCTGCGTCCACAGTTGAAATTGGTCATACTTTCAAGACCTCGAAATTTCTGTGTGTCTAAATCCGGGGGAGCCCCATCTTCAAATTCTCCCTGGGAGACGGGTAACTGGTGGGATTCTAACCGTACAAGGGAGTTTGGAGTATAGTTCGAAAGTCCGAAGGGACAGTCCTTTGGTAACATTCATAGATTCTCCATGAGTGACAACATGGACGCTTTTGATACACAAGCCTTTACAAGGCGTGAGATCGAACACCGAGTACGTTCTCATTTTCCAGCGGTAACACAAGGTTACTTTCGAGGGTGGGTAATCGTAACCAAAGTCGAAAGTACCGGCTGGTCCCCGACTCCTGTATTGACATGCCACAAGTAACTTCTTACGGTTAACTTGGGCTTGGTTTACCCACGCGGCTTGGTGATTGATTGCATGAATCGAAGTGACTCAGAGTCGGATCCGGTGTTGCAAGCGCTGACGCCCGGGAGTTCTGGTGGTAAAGGGTCTCGGCAACCCACGCATTTCCGTGTTTACAACCGGTCCGGGGAGAGCTTTCTCAGTCTGGAAGTCTCGATTTTCGACACGACCGCCGAGCCCTTGAAGAGGCTCTATGACTATCTTTTGCGGGGAGGCGAGACCGGTCTCTGGTTGAAACCGTACCGGGGCATCCCGGCTATTCAGGGAGCCAATTTTTTTGATCTGGTCTATCTCGATGAAGCATTTCGAGTCACGCATGACCTGGATAGCTATCCGAATCCTGCATTCGCGGTTTTAGAGAATGCGCCCGCGAGTGCGTTGCTTCTGCCGTCACACACCGTCTTCGCGTCGCAGATCCACGCCGGAGATCAACTCGCAATCTGCGGCGCGGAGGAGTTGGAGGGCATGCTTGAATCCCTCTCCGACAAACCGGGCAGGGATTCAAGAGATCAGAAAGTGAGCTTTCCGGCAGGGAATCAGCAGGCCGGCAACAATCTTTTTTCTTCGAATTCAGGTCCTCATCGCATACCGTCGCAACCGATATCGGCGCCACCGGTTGCGACGGAAGTTGAGTCTGAGCCAGAGGAGAAAAAGTCAATTTGGCGCTGGCTCTTTCCTAAATCAAAGAACGACCATCGAACCAACCGAACTCCTTTGCCGGGTCTGATCGCCTATCACTGGAGCGGCGGAACACCGCAGGCGTATCACGTCGGCAACATCAGCGTGAGCGGATTTTTTCTGCTTACCGACGAACGGCCATACCCGGGCACGTTAATCCTGATGACGCTGCAAAAGACAGGAACCAACGCCGAGAAACCTGGAAACTCTATCGCCGTGTATACGAAGGTCATCCGCTGGGGTCCGGACGGCGTGGGTTTCAGATTTGTCCCCGTGGAATCCAAGGACTCGAAAAACAACAACCGTGACTCAAAGAAAGTCGCAAACCAGGAGTTTCTGGATGAGTTTTTGAAAACAGTACTGCGGCACGCGTAAGAGTGGATTCGACCAGGCGTGAAGCCTATGTGAAAGAAGCGCACACCCCTTAGTTCTTCGCGTTCTCACATCGCGATCATTTGATAACCATATTGCAAGGACCTCATTTTCCGGTTGGCTTCCTGACGAAAGCTCCGGTGTGGAACGGATCCTGATCCGATCTTTGCTGTATCCTCCCGCTAATGTCTTTTGTCCGCGACTTTCAGCGCCTGAGCCCCTCACAGCGCCACACTTTCATCGCTTCCTTCCTCGGCTGGACGCTGGACAGCCTTGATTTTTTTCTGCTGATCTTCTGCGTTAAAGCGATCTCTTCAGATTTCCACGCCAAGCCGTCCGACGTGCTCAGCGCCGTCTTTCTTACGCAGGCGTTTCGCCCTATGGGCGCTCTGCTTTTCGGCATGCTCGCCGATCACTACGGTCGGCGGCCGGTGCTGATGTTCAATATCCTCAGCTTCTCGGTGATCGAACTGGCATGTGCGTTCGCACCTTCGCTGGGCGCGCTACTGGTGTTGCGGGCGCTGTTTGGCATTGCCATGGGAGGTGAGTGGGGTGTAGGTGCGGCGCTCGCTTTCGAGACGTTGCCGACTGAAGGCCGCGGCGGCTTCTCCGGAATCTTGCAGGAGGGCTACGCCTTCGGATCGATTCTGGCATCGGGTGCATTTGCGCTTCTGTTTGCGGGGACGCACTGGCACGGGATGACAATTCTTCCGGCGATTGGGTGGCGCGGTCTCTTCATGCTGGGTGCTTCGCCGGCGTTGCTTGTTTTCTATGTGCAGGCGCGCGTTCAAGAGTCGCCCGTTTGGATTGCGTCCGATCGCAAGCGCCGCACCAATCCAGAACACCATTCGTATGCGAAGACGCTCGCTTCACTCAAGACATTCCTACCCACGTTCCTTTTTCTCATTATCCTCATGACGGCGTTCATGTCGTTCTCGCACGGGACGCAGGATGTTTATCCGACGTTTCTCGAAGTGCAGATCGGACTGACGCCGCGGGTGGTCGGAACGATTGGAGTGATCTACGGATTCGCGCAGATCGCCGGCGGCATCTTCTTCGGCACGCTCTCTGAGAAGTGGGGCCGAAAGCGCGCCATCATTACCGCTGCACTTTTATCGCTGATCGCCATTCCGCCGTGGGCCTACGGGCACTCGCCGACAACGCTGGCTATCGGGGCAGTCGTGATGCAATTCATGGTGCAGGGCGCGTGGGGAGTGGTGCCTGCGTATCTCGCCGAACTCACACCGGCGCCGGTGCGCGCCACAGTACCCGGCCTGGCGTATCAACTGGGCGGACTGGTCACGTCGTGGAATGCGAAAGCGCAGGCGCTGGCGGCGGAGAAGTGGGGAAGCTATTCCAACGTGCTGGCAATCACGGTTGTGATCGTCGCGCTATCGCTGGCCTTGCTGACGTCGCTGGGGCACGAAGTCAAAGGCAAGGACATGGCGGCAGACTGAAAACCACCCGTTGAAAACTCAACGTCCCTTCGTCGTGCCTGCATTTTGCAGTTTCGCCGTTTGCGGAGGCGGCGATGCGTTCAGCCAGTTCACCAGACGCAACGTGTGAGGCGCCACACGGAAGTTTGACATTGCGGATGTTGATGGGTTTTGTCAGCGGCTGTAGCGGGCCATGAGCTTGCCGCGAGCGAGGACGTGCGTATTCATGGCGTCTTCAACCTGCGCCCGCGTGGCGCCGGAAGGCACATTCAGATTTGTGTCGAGCGCGAAGAGATCGAAGAAGTAGCGGTGGGTTGAACCATGCGGTGGACAGGAACCTCCGTAGCCGATCTTGCCGAAGTCGTTGCGCCCCTGACGGGAGCCGTCGGCCAGTTGCTCCTGCTTCGGAATGTCGGCTGGGAGTCCGTTCGTAGTCGCCGGCAAGTTGTAGAGCACCCAATGGGTGAAAATTCCCCCTGGTGCATCCGGGTCGGTCTCCGTCAGAACGATGCTCTTCGTTTCAGCCGGAGGCGCGGACCACGCGAGTGACGGAGACTGGTCGCTGCCGTCGCAAGTCAAGTCTTCGGGGATCGTGCCGTTTTGCAGGCTGCTGCTGGAAAGAGTGAGCGCGGCATGTGCAGCGGCTCCTGGAGCTGCTGCGGGTTCTGGTGGATCGTTGTGGCGACATCCAGCAAGAAACGGGGCAGCGAGAAGGAGAACGATCAGCAGAAGAAGGCGCAACATGAGACCTGCCTGGTTGCCGATGTGTGGCGCCGGAAATATCGATTCGCAGAGATGCATCACTTGTGCCTCATCGCAATTCTCAAAGGTCAGGCTCGGCGATCTCGTCGATCAGTATAGCCTCACCTGTTGTACGTACGCACGGCTACTTCGGCCTTATCAACTCGATGCGATCGCGCGTTCGCACCCAGGTGTTCCCGGCCATGCGGCCCACGGCGTCGAGGCCCGCGGGATCCACGCGGAAGTCTTCGACCAGGTCCTCACGCACGTGGAAGCGTACCACCTCGCCGAGCACGACGACCCCGCTGGCCGGCTTGTCGCCCGTGTAGATTACCTGCATCAGCTTGCACTCCATCTGCGCCGGCGACTCGGCCACGCGCGGCGCCCGCACCGCTTCGCTCGCCACCGGTGTCAGTCCTGACAGGTTGAATTCGTTCACCTCGGGGTCCACTTCCGCCGCGGTCATATTGGTTTGCGGGGCGATCGCGTCACTGACGACGTTGATCACGAACTCGGCGGTCTCCTCCACATTGCGCAGAGTGTCCTTGCGCTGCCCGGCCTGATCTGTTCCGCCAGGACGCAATGCGGGACAGAAGAGAACCGTCGGCGGGGCCGAGCCAACACCGGCGAAAAAGCTGAAGGGAGCGAGGTTGGCATTGCCGGCGGAATCGACCGTGGAGACCAGCGCGATTGGGCGGGGTACGATGATGCCGGTCATCAACTTGTAGATCTGACGCTGCGGATGCTCAGCCGGATCGAAGCTCAGCATGGACTTCCGTGTCGAACTGGAATCACTCATTCTGATAGCCTAGAACACCGGGCAGAGTAGCAACGCATGTCAGGGTTGGTGACGTTTGATGTGCAAACCGTGTCAAATGTGATGCCTTGAGGGAAATTTGTCCTCCCGTAACATTGCCTGATGCACAATGGACGTTAGGAGAAAAACCGGCCGTGCCGCGTATTCATTTTCAGATTCAGCTCGCCGAACTCAAGGACAAGCTCCTTGCCATGGCTGCTCTTGCGCAGCAGGCAGTCGAGTCCGCGGTCGATGCTTACCTCCTCAGGGACCAGAATCTCTGCCACTACGTCAAGCAGAATGAGACCGCCATCAACTCCGCCCAGCGCGAGCTGGACGAGATGGCCTATGAACTGCTCGCCAAAGAGCAGCCCATGGCGATCGACCTGCGCTTCATCCTGGCAGTCATCAAGATCAATGGCGACCTCGAGCGCATTGGCGACCAGTCCATCGGGATCGCGCGCCGCACGCGTGACATTATGAAGACCGAATCGGTCGAGTTGCCGGTGGACTTCGCTGCCATGGGAGAGGTCGCAGGACGCATGATCCGGACAGCGATCCTGTCGTTGCTGGAAGGCGATGCGCGCCTTGCCGATGCAGTACGCGAAATGGATGACGAGATCGATCGCATGAACCGCCGCGCCCAGGCCGACTTGCTGAAGATGATTCAGGAGCAGCCGCGCGCCACGCAGCAGGCAATGAACGGGATGATGGTTTCGCGGAGTCTTGAGCGCATCGCAGACCACGCGGCCAACATCGCAACCGATGTCATCTTCTGGATTCGCGGCGCCGACGTGCGGCATCAGTTGAGCCTGTCGATGGATTGAAGAGCGGCCACTAGCGGTGTCCCGGAACTCACATAAATCCGGAAATGCAAGAAAGCAGATGCTTCGCTCGCTTTCGGACTACCACAATCGTGGGTGCGCTCGACGGAAGCGCATTGGTCAGTCTGCTTTCTTGGGCGGTGCGGGAGTTTTTGTCTGCTCAGTCTCTTCGAATCCAGGCAGAATGCGCGCTTCTGACCCAAACTTGTGGTACCCGCCGAAAGTCACGTCGTTAATCATGGTTTCAAAGTAGCTGTACAGGCTGAAGACCATGCCCCACTCGTGGAGATCGCGCCCGGAGCGGCCGCGCGAGACCTCCACGCTCCGCTGGGGACAGATATAGCTCTTGCCGCCCAGTTCCTCTTGACCGTACTCCACCATGATTTGCGACCGGATGAGGGGCGCGTCAGGGTCCCGTTCTTCGTCGAGATCTGCATCGGTCACAATCCGCATAATGGCCCCGCTTTCGGGGTCGAGCGCGAATTCGCCGTAGTCGTCGGGCCTGTTTTGATAGAGAGTGGTCCCGTTACCTTCAGGAAGGCAGCAATACGTGAGCTCGGGCGTGATATTGGTGCTGGCGGCTCTGTAGGAGAACACCGCCAGGTCTCCGTCCTTGCCGCGCTCCCAGCGCTTCCACCTGAGGATGCTCGAATGCGCGGTCGCGGCCGTCAGCACGTACGCAAGAATGGGACCGAACGTGCCCCATGATTCAAGATCGCGAGCTCGCACCCCGGGGGCGGCCCGGAGTTTGCTCAGTTTCTTCTTCTTCTCAACCACCTCGCTCCCGTTTCGATAGAGAACTGTCGCGTGCTCTCCAGTTGCAAAGTGCAGAGTCTGGTCCTGGTGCAGCATCTTCCAGCTCTCACTTTCGCGCCCGACAGGCTCTTCAAAGCGCTCGGTGTTTCTCAAAGCATAGAAGTCGGGCAGTTTGGGAATGGCATTTTGAAGGTAGTCGATTGCGCGCCGGAGCATGGCGCGCTGCTCTTCCTTCGGAGGCGGCGGGCGATTCACGATTTCATCGGGCGGTGGCGCGAGCACGAATGACAGATCGGCATCCGCCGTCAGCGCCTGGCGTTCCCGTTCGCTGTGGATCAGGCTTAATAGCGCATTGAGCCGGGGCGTGCTCAGCCGTTGGGTCAGTTCGAGGTTCTCCAGCTTTCGGAGGAGGTCGGTCTGCGCATGCACCAGTTCTTCAAGTTGCGCGACGGTGACCTTTTCGATCCCGGGCCGGGGATTGTCGAAATACACCGGCTCGTTGTAGTAGCCAGTGGCACTTCGAACCGTCAGGGGAGGACGATCGACCTGCACACGAAGGTCGTGGAACTCGTCCACCTGGTAGGTGTGCGGGGGATTGAAGGTGAGGGTGTAGAAGCTCCGCACCTCTCGGACACAGCGCTCGATGTCTCCGTCGAGGTCGCCGGGTGAGTCCAGCACCAAGCCTCCTGTATGCGTCGCGATCACCTGCATAGCCATTCTTTCTGGTCGCATGTCTTTTTGCGATCGCGGCGCTTCGAGGTAGTCGTGATAATCGAAGGCCTGGTTTGGATTCGGCCACACGTTAACGCTGTCCAGCGTGATGCGTGCTTCCCGCAGTCGCGTAGAAAACTCTGTTGCCTGGTCGAAACCGACGTCACCGCCATTCACAGGCCAGCCCGGACCGATCCACACCACTACTTTGCGGCCGGGGACGTCTCTCTGAGCGATGGCAATCGAGCCGAGCGCGCGCAGAGAGAGCGGATTGGGCTGCGACCTGCCCACCCATGAGCCCACTAGAGCTTGTTCACTATTTCGGCCCGATCTCCACACGGCCAATTGGGATCTCGTCTGTTCCAGTTCTTGTTCCAGCAGAGCCCCGTTCGTCACGGGCCTCAATGAGGAAAACAGCCCATCGCGCGTGAGTCGATAAAGAAGACACGGGAATTCCAAGTGTCCGCTGTTTCGGCGTAGGAATTGCGATATTGCGCTTTCTGTCTGCGTGAGTTGCTGGGGTGAGAGATTGACGGTGTCGAGGACGAAGATCAGCTCGGGGGCTGGTTCGGACGGGGCTAGAGCGTTGTGGAAGGTGCGAATCCGCGCCGGTTGGCCGTTGTCGAGAAGAGTGAAATCCAATGGCGCGAGGTCCGAAACCGGGTTCCCTGACGCATCTGTCACGACGACGTCAATGCTGAAGAGGCCTTTGCGCACGACGACATCGGTAGAGCTCAGGGGCGCGAGCGCCTTTTGCGCAGTAGATGGATCTTGCAGAGGCGGCGATTGTCCGCCTGCCCAGCAGGTTCCGAGGAGCATCATGGCGGCAATAAAGAATGTGCGCTGCGGGTTGAGTCGATTCACCACGATTCCACGTGCCCCGGAGACTCGCGGCGAGCATAGCATGCAATGCGTCCGGAGCGCTCGCCGAGACTCTCGTCTAAGGAGACGTTTGCGGCACGACTAAAGTAGTGCCCTTTCACACACGCGACCGTTTGTCGTGCTCCATCATTCCGAAAGTTGACGCATCCGTATGCGGCGCAGATTTGAATGAAAGCAAATGGGGCGCCAGACTCGCATGGAGGTGGCGCCCCTTGCCGTAATGGTTTGGGTGGATGCTAAGCGACTTCGACAGGATGCGTGGCGTAGTGCAGCAGGCATGCAACGGCGCAACTGGTGAGACGCGTCTCCGCCGAGTCAGCGCGGCTGGTCAGGATTACCGGAACTCGCGCGCCGAGTACAATTCCGGCAAGCTGCGCACCGCCCAGGTATTCGAGCTGCTTGGCGAGCATGTTGCCGCTCTCAAGATCAGGAACAATGAGAATGTCAGCCTGTCCCGTAACCGGCGATTGAAGGTGCTTAATTTCCGCTGCGTGGGCGCTGACAGCAGTATCGAATGCCAGCGGTCCGTCGAGGATGCCGCCGGTGATCTGGCCGCGATCGGCCATCTTGCACAGTGCGGCAGCTTCCATCGTGGAGGGAATCTTCGGATTCACCGTTTCAACTGCAGAGAGCAGCGCGACCTTGGGTACTGGAATGCCAAGTGCGTGGGCCAGGTCGATGGCGTTCTGCACGATGTGAATCTTGTCTTCGAATTCCGGCTTGATGTTGATGGCGGCATCGGAGATAAGCAGGGTCCGCGCGTAGGCCGGTGTATCCATCACGAACACGTGGGTGATGCGCCGCGAGGTACGCAAGCCGGTATCGCGATGCATGGCGACTTTCATGAGTTCGTCGGTATGCAGGCTGCCCTTCATCATGGCCTGGGCATTGCCGCTACGGCACATGCTTACGCTGATTTCGGCGGCCTTTGTTTCAGTGTCCGCGTCGAGAATCGGATACGGCGAGATGTCGACGCCTATCTTCGCGGCCAGGGCGCGCATAGCGGCTTCGTCGCCGATCAGCGTGGGCTTGATCAGTCCCTCGATGGCGGCTTCAACTGCGCCGCGCAACGCAACATCCGAAAGCGGCCAGCAGACCGCGGTTGTAATAGCCGGCAGAGATTTGCAGCGATCCAGGAACTTGTGAAAGACGTGATAGTCGGCAGGATGGCCGACCAGCGGGTCGACGACAACTGCTTCGGCAAGGGGGGCGAGATCGCTCATGAGGTTCATTCTCCACGGCCGGAACGGGAATAACCCCGTTTGGCCTGACGATTTCATTCTTACCCGGCCGAGGAAAATGAGGTGTGCGGAAGGTCACACTACGGCTCGAAGTCGCGCAATGCGGGACTGTGTCCTCCACGCTCCAGAACCCTGGCACGCTGAACGGAGGGGCTCCGACGGGTCTTAATCCCAGGTTCTCAAAGATGAGACCTGAGGCACCCTGGCACCCACGGTCATGCGGATTAATGCTTCCTTCCCATGTCTCAGAAGCGAGACATGGGGCACCCGGCGAGAAAGAACAGAAGCAGATCCTTCGCCCCGCTTACCCACTGCGTGGGGCCCCAAGCGTGCGGGGCTCAGGATGACACATCGGTTCTAACTGAAGCGATCGTTTCAGAACGGACTGATCCCTCATTCAGCGCGCAAGGCGTTGACTGGATTGATCTGGGCTGCCCGGCGCGAGGGCAGGTAGCAGGCTATCCAGGCGATTGCAATCACTACCACGGTAGCAAGCGAGTACGTCCAGGGATCCATGGGGCTGACCTTGAAGAGAATCGACGCCATGAATCGCATGGCGGCGAATGCGGCTCCTACGCCGAAGGCCACGCCGATTGCCGTGAGCACCAGTCCTTGTCGCACGAACATATTCGTCAACGTCTCGCGCCGTGCCCCGAGCGCCATGCGAATGCCGATCTCGCGTGTGCGCTGCGAAACTGCGTACGAGATTACGCCGTAGATGCCCACGATGCCCAAGAGTAGAGCCATGCTTCCGGCAACGCACAGCATGACGAGGGTGAACGATGTACGGGCCATTGACTTGGTGTAGAGCTCACTCACGGTAGCGGGATCAGCCAATGGCAAATCGCCATTGATTGACCACACTGCCTGCTGCACCTGGCTCAGGAAAGCGGACGAACCTGCTCGCGGGGATCGGATCACAAATGAGACATTACGCTGCACTGCCTCCGCCTGTCCTTCAAATCGATCAAGGAACACCGGCCAATACACGGTGGTTGGCGGCTTCTGGCTCACGCCGTCGTAGTAAACATTTTTTGCCACGCCGATGATTTCGCGCCAGTCGTCGGTGTTGGTTACGCGGATGTGTTTGCCCAGCGCGTTGGCGGGCTCGCCCCAGTACTCGCGGGCCAGATTCTCCGACACTAATACGACCGGTCGTTTCTGGTAGGTTTCAGCCCAGGTCAGCTCCCTTCCGGCGACGAGCGGAGTGCCCATCGTGGAAAAGAATCCCGGGGACACTTTGACGAACCGCCTAATCGGGGGTAGCTCGTTGTCGCGATATATGTGGTCCTGCACGTAGAGCAGGTCGTTTGAAGAGTTTCCGTCCATCGGAATATGAGTGGAAAATGCGACCGAGGTAACGCTGGGAATGGCAGCGAGTTTGTCGGCAATCGCCTGCTCCATATGGACCACGTTTCCCTCTTGAGCTTCAGGCACGGTCGTTTCGGGCACGTAGATGCGGAACTTCAGAAGCGTTGTGGGATCGGCGAATCCCGCGGAAACATTCGCCAGTGCGTTGAATGTGCGAATCATCAGGCCGGAGCAAATCAGCAATACAAGCGCTAGAGCCACTTGCACAACCACCAGCGCTTTGCGTGCGCGATGCCGTTCCCGGCTCTGGCTCAAAGCGCGCCCGCCTTCGCGTAAACCGGTATTGATCTGCACACCCGAGTACTTGATTACCGGAAGCAGGCCGATCACCATGCTGACAAAGAGCGCAGTCGCCGCGGCAAACAGCAGCACAGGAAAATCGATGCTGATCTCGTGAAGCCTCGGAAGTCCCATTGGAGCGGCTGCGACCAGCACGCGCAGTGCTCCAAAGGCAAGGGCCAGTCCAATAACGCCGCCGGTAACTCCCAAAACCGCGCTCTCGAACAACAGGCCCATCGTGATGTTGGCGCGCCCTGCGCCCAGAGCCGACCGGACTGCCAGTTCCTGTCGGCGGCCTTCAACCCGCACCAGCAGGAGATTGGCAACATTGGCGCACGCAACCAGAAGCACAACGACAATTGAGCCCATCAACACCCAAAGGACATTGCCAACGTCTCCCACTACGTCTTGTTTGAGGGTGTGCAGGTTGGCGCTGATTTTGACTTTATCGAAGAGCTCTGCACTGAATCCATCGGGCGGCGGAAAACTGTGAGCTGCGATCGGCAGCAGGCGATTGATATCCGCATTAGCCTGCTTCAAAGTCACGCCGGGTTTCAGCCGGGCGATTCCGCTATAGCTGAAGTTGCCGAGCTTCACCTTGCTGCGGTCCAGTTGCATGGGCAAAAAGAGCGCGGCGCTGTAGTTGTCAAGAAACTGGAAATTCCGAGGGAGCACGCCAATGATCTCGCGGTTAGTGCCATCAATATTGAGTGTGCGCCCGACCACGGAGTTGCTGCCGCCGAATTTCTTCTGCCAGTAGGCGTAGGTAAGAATGACGGTCTTGGGCGCGCTGGCCGTGTCGTCACGGCGGCTGAAAAGTCTGCCTAAAACCGGTCTTGCGCCCACCATCGGAAGGGTTCCGTCGGTCACGTCCATTCCTATTACGTGCTCCGGTTGTCCCACGCCGGTGATGGTATTGGAATCTCCGTTATACATGCCGACATCTTCGAGGGTCGTGCTCTGCTCGCGATCGATGAAGTAGAGATACGGCGCCATGTTCAGGTTGTCGAAGCCGATTGCAGGTGCGGCGTGCCAGATACCGATGAGGCGATCTGCCTGCGGGTACGGCAAGGGCTTCAAAAGCACGCCCTCGACAACGCTGAAGACCACGGTGTTCGCCCCAATGCCAACCGCCAGCGTTATCAGCGTGATGGTGGTGAAAAGGGGCGCACGTACGAGCCTTCTGAAGACTTGCTTGAGCTGATCGGTGAAGAATGCCATGACCGGCTACCTGACCTTTGGGGAATGCGCGAAGATTCCGCACGCAGCCGCTACGAGCTTTCGGCTGTAACCAAAGGTACGCCACCTTGAAGGCAAAAGTTCGCTGCAGCCGCAAATTGTGGCGAAGCGCTGAATCGGCGGAATGAATTGGGTCATCCCGCCTGTTTGGCCTACTTGATGCCGACAACCATGGAATCCGGCCCGACGAGGTGTTCTACGCGCGTTTTGCGGAATCCTGCTTCTCTCATCCAGCCAACGCAGTCGGCGCCAGTGTAGTCAAAGCCGCCGGGCGTTTCGATCAGCATATTCAGGCTCATCAGAAGGCCGAAGGCATTCTTCGAACGGTCGTCGTCGATAAGGGCTTCGTAGACGATGTAGGCGCCGCCGGGAGGGAGTGCCTCGTAAGCCTTCCGGATCAGCATCTTCTTCTCTTCGAGGTTCCAGTCGTGCAGAATGTGCCCCATCATGATGGCGTCGACTTTGGGCAGGGGATCGGTGAAGAAGCTGCCGGGCTTGAACTTTACGCGCTCGGAAGGACCGTTCTCTTCGACGTATTCCTCGAAGATGGGCGCGACTTCGGGCAAGTCGAATCCGGTGCAGGTGAGATGCGGGTTCTTGAGTGCCACTTGCACGATGAGATCGCCCTGCGCTGTCCCGCAATCGGCAACAGTCTTGTAGTTTGCCCAGGGGAACTTTGCGGCAATGGTCATGTTGGCGCCGCGGCTTATTCCCGTCATGGCGCGCAGAAATCCTTTCAGCCGCGTAGGGTCGGCGTAGAGCGCAGCGAACGTTTCGTTGTCCCCTGAAGCCTCATTCTGGTTCTGGCCGGTGCGCAGGGCCGTGGTCAGGTGCCCCCAATGATGGAAGAGGCGCTTGTTCGCCATCTCGAGCATGCCGCCGACGTATGAAGGCTTGCGCTTGTCCAGAAAGACGTCGCTCGATGGCGTGTTTGCGTAGTTGCCGTTCTGGCGTTCGAGGAATCCCAGCGCCACCAGCGCATCCAGAAAATCGCGCGAAGAGCGCGGGTGCAACCCGAGACGCCCGGTCAGCGATTCCAGGCTTTCGGGTCCCTTGGCGAGCTCGGTAAAGACCTCCATCTCAACGGCACTGAGCAATGTCTTCGAGGCCCAGAAGGCGGTGCCGGTTTGCAGAATGTGCTCGGGTGAGGGTGCGGACGTAGTCATAGCGTCTCTTTCGTTCCGAGAATCTCGATTCGCCCGTGGGAGAAACCGGCCGGCATTGAATGAGGAAGAGATCGATGCGGCAGAGAAGCTGGGCTATTGCGAGTGACACGAGTTTACATGAGGGTGAGTTGGGTGGGGAACGGGCAAAATGGCGGCGGCATTTTTTCTACGGAAGAGCAGCGAGAAACTTCTTCATTTCCGTTTCCACCTGGCTTTCGTTTGAAATGAAAACGTAGTGGTGGGCGTCGGCCATGCGGATGACGCGCGCTGTGGGCTGGCCTTTTTCGAATGCAGCAATCTGACGTTCCTGATTTGCGTCAGCCGCCGCTCCCGCCGCGACGTTCTCAGGCGTATCCGCATGGAAGTTGGGACCCTTGCTTTGCGGATCACTCATGATTGCAAGAATCGGCAAATGAATGGGTGCAGTGAAGTGTTCGTAGCTCTTATTGATTGCAGGAGACGCTTCAGGCGCCGCATTGGAGGGACCAATAGCGCCATTCGGTCCGGACAAAAAGCTCTCATGAAGCTCGGTCTCGGGCGGCACTCCGCCAATGATGATGGTCATCTTCTTCATCATGGCGGCAAAATCAGACTTGTCTGCCGTGCTGGGAGGATCATAAAGACGCGGTAGGGGATTCCCCAGGCTGTTTGATTTGCGGTTCAGATTCTCTTCGAATTGCGGTAGCGCGGTCTTGACCTGATTCATGAGCGCCGTATCATCAGGCTTGCCGTCCAGGGCATCTATCTTCATGCGCAGACCTTTGAGGCTCGCTTCATAGTCGCCAGCCTCATCGTAAAAGGCATACGTATACGCTGCGTCGAGGTAGATCAGCGCGGAGACACGTTCCGGGTGATGCGTTCCGATGAAGCTCAGTTCCTCACCGGCAATCGAGTGGCCGACCAGCACAGGCTTTTCAAGTTTGAGCTGGTCCATTACGGCCAGAATGTCATCCGCGAGCCTTTCTGGAGTGTAGCCCGTGGTGGCGTGTGTAGACCTGCCGAATCCCCGGCGCGTTATCGCGTAGACATGGTGGTTGTCCGTGAATTTCAGAGCAAAGTTGTCCCAGATATGCGCCGTGTTACCGAGCCCGGAGAGGAACACGAGTGGTTGACCGGAACCTCCCCAATCCAGCACTTCGAGTTGAACACCCTGGTCAACGGCAATCATTTCGCGATGATGTGGGGATGGATCGTGCCAATCATTGGAAGGAACAATTTGTGCGGCGCTGATCTTCCCGCACAGGGAAGCGGATGAAAACAGAAGGAACATGGCACGCGGGAGGTTCATTGGACGGCGGCTCTCCGAGATATGGTTTTCCTGATTCGCCAAAGAAATGCATCCAGTTTAGTCCGACCAGACAGGCCAATGTGCTCGTGAGATTGTTCCTCAAAAGCAACCAAAGATCTTTCGACTACCCCTTCGCCAGCTCAGGTTCCGCTCAAGATGACAACTTACACCTGGCCGGGAATATGTCTCCATCGTTAGTGCTGGTATTGCCCGAAGCAAAGCTTCCCGGCGCTCTCCAAAGCTGGTATGCTGCGTGCGCAGAGAAAACCGATTTACGCGAGGAGTGCAGGCCAATGTGGTTCCTGGGAATGGATGTGGGTACGGGCGGCACGCGGGCCGTTGTTGTCGATGCGAATAGCAAGTTAATCAGCGGAGCCTCGAGCGAGCATGCTCCCTTTCGCACGCCGCATCCCGGATGGGCGGAACAGGATCCCGACGATTGGTGGCGCGCCGCGCAGGTTGCGATCAAGTCTGCGCTGGCGGCCGCGCCGGAGCCGCATCAGCCGATTGCCGGAATCGGATTGACCGGGCAGATGCACGGCGCAGTGATGTTGGACGAGAGTGGCGCGGTGCTGCGTCCAGCGCTGATCTGGTGCGACACGCGTACGCAACCTGAGTGCGACTGGCTGACGGAGAAGATCGGCTACGAAAGACTGATTGAACTCACGTGTAATCCCGCACTTCCCAACTTCACGCTGACAAAACTTCTGTGGGTGAAAAAGCACGAGCCGGAAATCTTCGCGAAGATTCGCCACATCATGTGCCCGAAGGACTACGTGCGCTATCGGCTGACCGGCGAATTCGCGATTGACGTGCAGGAGGCTAGCGGCACATTGCTGCTGGATGTAACGCATCGCCGCTGGTCGAAGGAAGTGGCGGAGGCTGCGGGCATTCCGGAGAGTTGGCTGCCGAAGCTGTATGAGTCTCCCGAAGTCTGCGCGCGCATCAGCGAGACTGCGGCGGGGCTGACGGGGTTGAAAGCTGGCACGCCGGTAGTTGCCGGTGCCGGCGACCAGGGCGCGGGCGCCGTGGGTATGGGCATTCTGCAGCCGGGGTCTGTTTCAGCGACCATCGGCACGTCAGGCGTGGTGTTTGCGGCGACGGCGCAGCCGACAAAGGATCCAAAGGGACGCATGCATACGTTCTGCCACGCTGTGCCGGGTGTGTGGCACGTGATGGGGGTGACGCAATCGGCGGGGCTGAGCCTGAATTGGCTGAAGCAGACATTCTTTGCCGGTCAGAATTATGACGGCATGACTGCGGCAGCGGAGAAGATCCCCCCCGGAAGCGAAGGCCTGATGTGGGCTCCATATCTGCTCGGCGAGCGCACGCCGCATCTCGATCCGCAGGTGCGCGCGGCTTTCGCGGGGATCTCGACCGTGCATACCGCGGCGCATTTCACACGCGCGGTGCTGGAAGGCGTGGCTTACTCATTGCAAGACACGTTCACGCTGTTTGTCGAGTTGGGGATTCCGGTGAGCGCGGTGCGGCTAGGCGGCGGTGGAGCGCGCGGTCCGCTCTGGCGCAGGATTCAGGCGGGAGTTTACGGTCAAGCGGTCGAAGTGCTCACCGCGGAAGAAGGCGGAGCGTTTGGTTGCGCGTTGATGGCGGGAGTCGGCACCGGCCACTGGTCCAATCTCGACGCGGCATGCGCGCAGGCCATCCAAGTGGCACGGCGCATCGAGCCCGATCCGGCAGATCTCGCCGCATACAAGTCAGGATACGCGGAGTGGCGCAAGCTGTATCCGGCGCTGCGGAGCTTGGAGTAGACGATCGTTTTTGGCTTGGTCAGGCGATTTTTTGATCATTTAGTGCCGATATGACGGTTTTTGAGATGTACAGCCGCAGTGGGATGCTTTAGCCTTAACTCGCTGCCGTAAACAAGCGAGGGCTAATGCGTCTCCATGTTTTTTTGGTCTCATCCCTATTTGTGTGCGCCGGTGCCGGCGCGATTGCTCAGATAAGCGCTGCGCCGACCTGCGCGGATCTGAACCTTCTGCCCGCACCGCGGGAGTGTACCGCGGTCAAGTCCGTTTCAATAGGGTCAGCCGGTCTGCGCGTCGTCTCTGAGAAAAATGCTGAAGACGAATTTGCTGCGAAGGACCTCGAAGAGGCCATCAAGGAACGCGGAATTCCTATCGGGAAAGGGAACGCGTCGAAAATTCGCTTTGAGCGCGTAACCGAGGTCCGCGCAAAGGCACTCTTCGAGAAGCCGGAAGAAGCGTACAGGATTGAACCCACGGTCGAGCGTGGTCTCACGATTAGCGCGGAGACAGGGGCCGGAATTTTCTACGGTGCGCAAACGATCAAGCAACTCATTCGCGGGTCGGGCAAAGATGCGGTTCTTCTCGTTCCCACGATTCGCGACTGGCCGGCGATGCCGCATCGCGGTCTTTCCGACGACTGGTCCCGTGGCCCGCTGCCCAACATGGAATTCCTGAAGCGCGAAATCCGCACCCTTGCAGCATACAAGTACAACATTTTCTCGCCCTACTTCGAACACACCTTCGCCTATGCCAGCACGCCGGTCGCGGCGTTTCCCGGCGGAGCGATGACTCCGGAAGAAGGCCGTGAACTGGTGGAGTACGCGGCGAAATATCACATCACGATCATTCCGGAGCAGGAAGCCTTCGGTCATCTTCACCACGTGCTCAAGTTCGAGCAGTACTCGTCGATCGGCGAGACGCCGCGTGGTGCGGTGCTCGCACCCGGTGATCCGGGAAGTTTGCCGCAGATTGGCGAGTGGTTCGGCGAACTGGCCAAAGTTTTCCCCGGCCCCTATGCGCATATCGGTGCTGATGAGACGTCGCAACTTGGCCTCGGCCGGACGTACGACGAGGTTGCTCAAAAGGGGTTGGGTGCTGTCTATCTCAACTTCCTCTCACAGATTCACCAGCAGCTCGCACCGCTTCACAAGACGTTGCTGTTCTGGGGTGATATTGCCGAGAACTCGCCGGAGTTGGTAGGTACCCTGCCCAAGGACATGATCGCCGTCTCCTGGCACTACGACGCGAAGCCCGACTTCACCAAGAACCTTGAGCCTTTTCTCAAATCGGGACTTGAGACGTGGGTTGCGCCGGGCGTGAACAACTGGAATCGTGTCTATCCAAACAACAACGAAGCGCTGGGTAATATTCGCGCATTCGTCCGGGATGGCCAGAAGTTGGGAGCCGCGGGGATGTTAAACACCGTGTGGAACGACGACGGCGAAGGCATCTTCGACGAAGACTGGTTCGGTGTTCTCTTCGGCGCTGCGGCAGCATGGCAGCCGGGGGAAAGCTCTGAAGCCAACTTCATCACCTCCTATGGCCAGGCCTTTCATAACGACCCGACAGGCAAGATCAGCCAGGCGCAGCAGGAGTTGATGGCCGCGCACGTCACGCTGAAAAAGGCCGGACTCGAAGACGCACAGGACTTCTACTTCTGGGTCGATCCGTTTTCGCCCGAAGGGCAGCAGGTCGCGGCGAAGCTCGTGCCAGTCGCATCGGAACTTCGCCTGCATGCTGAGCGAGCGATCGCACTTCTTGCCCAGGCACGCGCGGCTGCAAAGCTCGATGGCCCTGAAGCCCTCGACGCAATCGAACTCGGCGCACGGCGCATCGACTTCATCGGTTACAAATTCCAGGCCGCGCAGGATTGTGCACTGCTCTATGCGAGAGCACAGTCTCTTGCCGGCGACCAGAGTCATTGGAGTGAAGTTTCAGAAGCGCTCCACGCCATTGGCTCCAACAATGGTCGCCTCGAAGACATTCGTGACGGCTATTCGCAACTCGGACAGCTCTTTCATGATGCGTGGCTGCGCGACAACCGCCAATACTGGCTCGCCAACAACATGGGCCGCTACGATCGAGCCACCGAAATGTGGATCGGCCGCGGCAACTCGTGGAATAACGTCATTCAGCACTGGTGGGACACGCACACCCTGCCGCCGGCGAGCGAAGTTGGTTTACCCGTGCCGCTGGTTCCAGCTGAAAAATAGATCGTAGCCGGCCTCCAATTTCAAGACAGGCGAACCGGTGAGGGTGCGTATCATTTAGGCAATTTTCTGCGACACTGAATTGGATTCAGCAAAAGAGCCCGCCGCGAACAACGGCAGGCTCTGTCCCTTGAGAGATCCTTCTAGTTGATCGTCAGATCCGCATGCAGCGTTGTGTTCTCGCTCGAGTCACCAACAAGAATAACGAACTTGCCGGGATCGATCGTCCAGTTGTGCTTCGCCTCATCCCAATAACTGAACGCACGCGCATCAAGCGAAAGCGTCACGTGTTTCGTCTCGCCGGGACGCAGCTGGACTTTCTCAAAGCCCTTCAATTCGCGCTCGGGCCGTTTTGCTTTGGCTGAAGGATCTGAGACGTAAAGCTCAGCGACTTCCGCACCCTCTAAGCCGCCGGCGTTCGTCACGTCAAAGCTGACCGGCACCGTTGAACCCGAGACCGCCGTCACCGGGACGCTCAGATTCGAAAAGCCGAACGTTGTATAGCTGAGCCCGAATCCAAACGGGAACAGCGGATGCTTGCCCATCGTTGTCCAGTAGCGATAGCCCACCATCAGCTTGTCGTCATACTTCACGTGCGGGATGTCATAATCCACCGGCGGGTGATTGTTTTCGGTCACGTGCAGCTTGGTATCTGCGCCCTTGATCGGATAGTAGTAGGCGTACGACGGATCCACTTCCCAACTGCGGTCGAAACTCACCGGCAGCTTGCCCTCGGGATCGTGCTTGCCAAACAGCACTTCTGCAATCGCCGTTCCGCCTTCCTGCCCGGGATACCACGCATGGACCAGCGCCGGAACCTTGTCGAGCCAGCGGCGCGTGTCGAATGCACCGCCACCGATGAAGGTCACCACCGTATGCGGATTGGCCGCAACCGCAGCCTCGACCAGTGCATCCTGTCCCCACGGCAGCGTGAAGGTGCGATCCAGGCCCTCGCTCTCCGTCGAAGGATTGAATCCGACGGCGACCACGACGACATCCGCGACCGATGCGTACTGCTTCACTTCGGCTGAAATCATATCCGCTTCATTCACAATGCCGAGAGCGAAGCGGTTGCCGACGAATCCTGGGAGATAATCGCCGACAACATTGATAGTCTGTCCCGCACTCAATTCGATCGAGGCGGACTCGGGATGCTGTCCTTCGATCTGCTCCTGCTCGATGATCTGCTTGCCGTCGACACTCACCGTGTAGTGATCGCTGCCCGAAGCGGCCGCGAGCACCAGGTACTTGCCAGCCTTTGCGGCCTTGAAGGAACCGCTGTAGCGAATGCTGCGCGGCGTCTTGTCTTCCGGGCCCCACCACTCTTGCTTGTAGTTGTTGATGTTTTGCTGTGTCGCGGTTTCCGGAGCGCCGGTGAAGTTCTTGCTCGGATACGTTGCTTCTTTCAGGCCTGGCTCCCAATGCGTCTGCCAGAAGACGTCATTCATCTCCGGCAACCCGCGCGTGTAGAGCACGTGCGTGTCTGGCCCAACCAGTTTCGCGATTCCTGTCACGATGCTGACCGGCTCGAACGCGTCTGCCTCTGACGATCCGCCGCCGCCCGGCACCGCGGGCCAAGCATCGGGACCGATGATTGCGATCGTCTTCACCTTCGCCGCATCGAGAGGCAGGGTGTGCCCTTCGTTCTTCAGCAGCGTAATGCTCTCCAGAGCGCCTTTCAGCGCGACGTCCCGACCTGGCACCGAGTAGGTGGAATAGGCAGGATCGAATTGCTGCCGGTCGAGCCAGCCGTAACGCAGCGCCACGCGGAACAGCCGCAGCAACTTGTCGTCGATCGTCGCTTCCTTCACCGTGCCGTTCTTCACCGCGGCCATTAGCGTCTGCCCGTTCATAAAGCGCGGCGAAGGCATTTCGAGGTCAAGCCCATTGTTCGCCGCAGCAATGCCGTCGTAGGTCGCGTCCCAGTCCGACATCAACACACCTGCAAATCCCCAGTCTCCCTTCAGGACCTTCAGGTTCAGGAATTCGCTCTGCGTGGCGTGCACCCCATTGATCAGGTTGTAGGAATCCATCACAGCGTCCACGTGGCCTTGTTTTACAGCCGCCTCGAACGCGGGAAGGTACATCTCGCGCATAGTGCGCTCGTCAGCCTCCACATCCACATTGTGCCGGTTGTATTCCTGGTTGTTCAGCGCGTAGTGCTTCACAGTGGCGCTTACGCCCTGCGATTGCACGCCTTCGATGTACGGAGCTACGAGCGCGCCATTCAGAAACGGGTCTTCCGAAAGATATTCAAAGTTGCGGCCGCTCACTGGCGATCGCGCGATATTCACTCCCGGCCCGAGAAGAAAGTTGACGCCGCGAGCGCGAGCGTCCCGGCCGAGGCCTTCGCCCAGTTCCCTCGCAAAATCGCGATCCCAGGTGGCTGCGAGCGCAGCACCGCCCGCATAGGCTGTCGTCGGTCCCCAGCTGCGTACACCCACCGAGGCGTCAGACATTTTGAAGCGGGGAAGACTAATCGCGGGATTGGAGTTGGTGAACATGTCATTGACGCCCCCGACTAGCTGAATTTTCTGCTCCAGGGTGAGTTTTGCGACAAGCGCCTTCGCTTTGGCCTCAATTGCCGGCGAATCAGGTGACGGAGCCTGGGCGGACGCATAGCCAAAAAAGCAAAGCAGGCACACAAAAAGGGTGAGCACGGGGCTTGCCACACGAAGGCGAAAAAACGATTGAGTTGAGGGAATCTTGAGCATATTCATGTCGGGAAGAAGCCTACCGTATTGGGCTCATGCATGTATACGGTTCTCGTTAATCGCAAGGTGCAGGTGGAGTCGCTCGACTTCCGCGGTAAGTTGCGCGTTTCCTGTCGTTTGTGACCACAGTCACAGGAAGAGGTGAAAGGGGTCACTGCTCCACTCATCGGGCAAGAGCAGACTCAGTAACCATTGGGCTCCGAATCAACCGAAGCGCACTGCGCTAACAGGAACCTTGGCGCAAAGAAGGAATTCATGAGTTTCGCCTCTGGATTGAAGACCATCGTTGTTGCAACCGACTTGGACGGTAGGGCAGATGCTGCCCTGGAGTACGCACGCAAGCTAGCCGCGTCGTATGGCGCCCGCATCGTCCTTGCCCACGGTCTCGATCCCCTGGACTACGCCTCCCTCGCGGCGGTTCCCGGGAAGGTTCTACGCAGTCTCACTGAGCAAGCCCGCGCCACTCTCGACCATATGTCCTCCGATCTGGTTCGCGAAGGAATTCGCAGTCATTCAGAGATTCGGCAGGGAGAAGTTGCCCAGATGCTTGTTGACGTGGCCCGGCAGTACGAGGCTGGCCTCATCGTCATCGGAACGGAAGGGAAGCAAGGCGCCGGCCCGATAGTTGTGGGAGCCGTTGCCGAGCAGTTGGTGCGGCTGGCTCCGTGCCCTGTGCTCGCAGTCGCGGCCGACTTTAACGCGGGCACTTTCCGTCCTGTGCCCGGTGGACCTGTCATGCTTGCGATGGAGCGCAACGAAGCCACGACAGAGGCTTCAGACGCGGCCTGTTCGCTCGCAGCAACTTTCCACAGAACCTTGATTGTGGTGCATGCACGGCGGCCCGAAGAAGCCATTGCGTTTCTCAATCCCTTAGCCACAACGGCGGAACAGTTTGGATTGGAGAGTGCGCAGCGCTTTCCGCTGCGCTGCGTCGTAAAGGATGGCAAGCCCGCCGACGCGATTGTCGAGGCAATCGGCCAATATCAACCGAGCGTGCTGGTCATTGGGGTGAAGCGCACCAGTGAAACCCCGGGACCGCATGGCACCGCATTTACTTTGCTGGCCCGGTCGCGCGTACCGGTGCTATGCGTGCCGCCTGCGATGACGTCCGTCGCGCAGGAATCCGAAGCCTGTACCAGTGTGCCTCGCTGAGGACGCGAGCGCAGCGAGATGAACGAACTTCTCAATTCGGCGAAGGGGCAGTGATCCGCGGCAACATGAATAGGTCCACGCCGCGGCTTGTTACGTGGCGCATTGCAGCACATCGGGATGAGTGAATCCAAGTTCCGAACAAGCAGCTGAGATCGCGAGGGCGCGGAGATGATGATCGCAGCCGACCAGAATCGCAGCCGAATCACCTACGGAAAAGTGGCAAGAGGAGACGGGACCATGCAATCAGCAGTAATCTCCGAACGGCGCGACGTTGCCGCGCCGCATCCGATTGCAGAATTGTTGGCCTGTCCGCCTGCAGTAGGCAACATGCTGAATGCTTCGGCGGAATGCGTTGAATTCGATGCGGGGGACGTGATTTTTCATCAGAACGACATCTGCCAGGGTCTCTACGTCTTGATCTCAGGCCAAATGCTGCGCAAAGCAGCTCGACTGGACGCGCGGCTAACGCTGGGAACTGTTCGTGCCGGCGAAGTTGTCGAATTGGCAGCAATGTTAGGTGATGTACGTCACACCTTTACGCTTGTCGCGCAGACAAAAGGTACAGCTATGCGCTTGCCCAAGGAGGCGCTGCATCGCGCGTTCCAGCTATATGCGCCGCTCCAGATGCAGCTTCTTGAGGAGCTAGCTCGTGAAGTATCAAGGGCATATGCCATCTGCTGCGCAACGAGACTGGCGGGGATGAGACGCAGACCTGGAAGCGCGCAGCCCGAAATTGGAGGGGATTGAGCAAATCGAACATTTCCAGCCCAAGAATCTACTCTAAAGAAACACTCATTCGCGGCGCTATATGTCCTTATCTATAGGAACTGGGATATACTCTGAATAATTCTTCGGAATAAGTATGGCTGGACTCCACTCTCATCACCCCCCGGAAGATTGTCTTAATTGCGAGCACCGCCATCTGCGGATGTTCTGCAATCTCACTCCAGAAGCTCTGCAGGATTTCGACAGCATCGGAATCATGATGAGCCATGCGCGGGGCGCAAAGCTGTTTACCGAGGGCGATGCGGCACGGAACGTTTTCATCATTTGCTTTGGGCAGGTGAAGATCTCGTCGACTTCGCGCGATGGCAAGACGATGATCCTCAAGATTGCGGGTCCGGGCGATGTTATGGGGTTGAGCGCAGTACTGGCGAACGTTCCTCACGAAGTGACCGCCGAAGCCATTGAACCCTGCCAGGTGAAGACGATTCGCAAGCAGGAGTTCATCGATTTTCTCGGACGCCATGGTGTCGCCAGCATGAACGCGGCGCAATCGCTGTCGAGTGAATATCTGACCGTATTCCACGACGCAAAGCGACTGGCGCTGTCCGGTTCCGCTGCGGGGCGTCTTGCGCGGCTGCTGCTTGACTGGGGTAAAGCCGCTTCGAACGGCAAACCGGAGATCCGCTTTACCATGGCGCTCACCCACGAGGAGATCGCCAACATGGCCGGCACTTCACGCGAGACCGTTACGCGGTTGCTGAATCAATTCCGCCGCGACCAATGGATCGTGATCAAGGGCGCAAGCCTTACCATCGCCAAGCCTGATCAGCTCGAACGCCTCACCGCTTAACCTCGTCAGGCGCCTGGATTCGCGGAACAGATGTCGCTATTACTGTTGCGGTTAATTGCCGTCAATCGCAAAGCGTGTTGACAGCCAGGCGTTCTCCTGCAGTTCTATATCACTACAACTCAGTTTGGAGAGTTCTCTAGACCGTACATCGTTTTGTCGATTGAGCGCAGCAGGGATGCCTTTATGCGTGGAAACGTCATCTGGGCCCATTTGGCCGTTCCCCATCCAAACAAAGGCTTCAACCACGCGAATTTCCATCGTAGAAGTGGTTCCTGGATACTGCCACCGAGCTCTGCGGCAATCTCTTGTGCCTGCGCAGCCAAATCGCTTCTTTCCAGATAGAAATTCTCATACCAGTTCTGAAGGTAAGTTACACATGCTCTGCGAACGCGCTCACTGTTTTCCAACGCCAGCAAATACTTAATCTGAAGTTGCATAGAAAGCAAGAGCGATTCTTTCTTTTGGTCGGACTTGCCAATGTAGCTAATTCTGCCGGGCCCGCTGGTTCTGTAGAAGACACCAGTTCCAGGTACGAAGCGCGTACCATCCGAGCAGGAAACCACCCGGGAAAAATACTCGCCATCCTGGTCATAGTTCAGGCGTGTATCCCAAGGACCCGCGGCCTCGATAAGTTCCCGGCTGACGAGCCAAGTCGCGTTTTGCATGTAAAGATTCTTACCCATCTTTCTCAGAAGCCATTCCACCGGAGACAGATCCTGACAAAGCGCATTGTTTACGAACCGGGCGTTTCGAGTGCGGTAATAGAAACTTGCCCACGGCGAGGAAAGGAGAATTCGTTTGCTGTCGCCCGCGCGAAGGGCTGAAAGCTGCCTTTCAATCTTGTCTTGAGTCAAAAGATCATCTGCATCCAGCTCTTGAATATAGTCCCCGAGGCTGTGTTGAATCGCGAGGTTCACGGCCGCCGAGAGACCGTGATTTCTGCTTGATACCAACCTGACCGCCGGCACAAAACGGTCGACTATTTCAGCGGTGCGGTCTGTAGATCCATCATCAACGACGATGATCTCTTTGCGCGGCCAGGTTTGCCCTATCGCGGACTGTATTGCTTCGGCAACGGTTCGTTCGGCGTTGTAGGCGGGAATAACGATTGAAACCAGTGGCCGCATCCGAGAGTCTCCGAAATCCCCGGATAAAAGCGTCCACGAACCTCCGGGTACTGCTTACGCGATCGAGTAATTGGACCGCGGATTTTGGACGCCGGCGACGCAAGGCAACCGGTGCCTTCATTGTTTGAGTTTGCGGACCGCAATAAAGCTGTATGCGCTGGGTGAATTTTCATTGCGATCTCTGCTCCTAAGCCGGTGATTCGACAGTTTTCGTCTTCAGATCCGACCGCTTCCACACAACAGTAGGTGACTCGCCCCGGCGTTTCCTTCCATTTTTGGGTTCAAAGCGTGTTGTTGGTGGCCGGAACCAAGCAATTTGGAAAGTACTTGGCATTCCGAGTCCACGGATCTACCGCCTGGTTTTCCCCTTGACATCTAGGGTAAAAACTGGCTATGCTTTTTCTTACCCTCGTTGTCTAGGGGAAGAGAAAGCTATGGCAAAAAACGATCTTCAGGGCGCGCTGGACCTCCTCATCCTCAAGACTCTGTCGCAGCTCAGCTCCATGCACGGGTACGGAATCGTCATGCATATTCGCCGTGTTTCCGACGACCTCATCATCGTTGAAGAAGGCTCGCTGTATCCCGCGCTACACCGCATGGAGCAGAGTGGATGGGTGCGCTCCACATGGGCTGTGACCGACTACGGGCGCAAGGCCAAGTGGTATGCGCTTACCAAGGCCGGCAAGGAGCAATTGGCCGGCCGCGAAAAGAACTGGGAACAGGTAGTCAAGGGCGTTGACGCAATTCTGCGTTTTGCATGAGGTGAGGGATGGCACTTCTCCGCCGTATTTTGATGCTGAGCCGTCGTTCGCACATGGAGCGCGAGATCCAGGCCGAATTGCGGGAGCACATGCAGATGTGCATCGACGACAACATGGCTGAGGGAATGAGTCGCGAGCAGGCAGTGCGTGAAGCGCGCCTGCGTTTTGGGAGCCCGACGGCAACACGCGAGCGCGTGTGGGCCGAGGATGCCGCGCTTGGCCTGGAGAGCCTCGGTCGCGATGTGCGAACAGCTCTGCGCGGGTTTCTGAAAAGTCCCGGCTTCTCACTCGTTGTTGTCGCAACCTTGGCGCTCGGTATCGGGGCGAACACTGGGATCTTCGAACTCCTGGACGCAGTAAGGTTGCGCAGCCTGCCCGTGCTCAAGCCCGGCGAACTCGCTGAACTCCGCATCGCTGGAGGCAATGGAGGATTCGGAATCAACAATGGCCTGGTCGGGAACTTCACGGTTCCCATGTGGCAGGAGGTAAAGGACCATCACGATCCATTCACGGGCATCTTTGCCTGGCGCGTGGACGATATGCTGCTGGGAAAGCCGAGCGATTCGCATCGCGCACTCGGACTTGAAGTCACCGGAAGCTTCTTCAACGTGCTCGGCGTCGCGCCGTGGCAGGGGCGCTTGATCGAGCCGCAGGACGAGGCCGGATGTGATCTGACGAAGGTGGTGGCGAGCTACGCCTTCTGGAAATCGGAGATGAGTGGAGCGCCGATCACTGCCAACTCCACGCTCATGGTCGAGGGAAAGACTGTGCAGGTGCTTGGGGTGACGCCGCCGTCTTTCTTCGGACTGGTGGTGGGCGACCGGTTTGATCTTGCCTATCCGACTTGTACGCCTCCCAATCCCCGCCGCGAGGTCTTTGCGTTCTCGGTGATGGGCCGTCTGAAGCCGGGCTGGAGTTTGCAACAGGCGACGGAATACTTCAATGCGATGAGTCCGGGGCTGTTTGAAAGAACCGCACCTGAGGGATATAGCCCCGAGACAATTAAAACATTCAAGGCATTCCGCCTGGCCGCGTATCCGGCTGGAGCGGGGGTAAGCTACCTGCGAAACGAGTACAACTCGTCGCTGGAGCTTCTTCTTGGCATCACCGGACTGGTGTTGCTGATCGCTTGTGCGAATCTCGCCAACCTGATGCTGGCGCGGGCGAGCATCAAGCAGCGCGAAGTGGCGATTCGCATGGCGCTTGGCGCCTCGCGCGGTCGGTTGCTGACGCTGATGCTGCTGGAGAGCGCCCTGCTCGCGATGATCGGCGCCGCGCTCGGCGTTGCGCTCGCACAACCCCTGAGTCGGGCACTGGTAAATACGCTGAACACAAGCCAGAATTCGATTCATCTAACCATCGCACCCGATTGGCGCGTGTTGCTCTTCGCTGCAGCGGTTTCGATTGCTACCTGCGTCATCTGCGGAATGTTGCCTGCTGTACGCAATGCAAATACTGAGCCCATCATCACCATGCGATCCGGCGAGCGCGGAGTTGTCGGCAACCGCGAACGATTCACGGTTCAGCGCGCGATGGTGATTGCGCAGGTAGCGGTGTCGATGGTGCTGCTGGTGGGCGCGCTGCTGTTTGTGCGCAGCTATCGCAACCTGATGTCGCTTGATCCTGGAATTCGGGAGAGCGGAATGACCATTGGCTATTTCGGTTTTCCCGTAGCAAAAATCAAGCCCGAGAACCTCGCGGCGTATAAACGGCAGCTTGTAGAAGACGTCCGAGCACTGCCGGGTATCGAGAACGCAACGGGCACCACGAACGTGCCGCTGAGCGGAGGCAGCTGGAGTCACCACGTGCAGGTAGATGCGTTGGATGGATCGAGCAAGTTCACCTACGTCAGTCCCAGCTACTTCGCGACGTTAGGTATTCCGCTGCTGACGGGACGCAACTTCACTGACCACGACACTAACGATGCTCCGCTGGTGCTGATCGTGAACCAGACCTTTATACGGAGATACATTCGCACGCCATCTCCCATCGGCCAACATGTGCACGTGCGGCCGGAGCCGCAATATCCCGAGCGTATCTACGAAATCATCGGGACGATTCCGGATACGAAGTACGGTGATCTTCGCGACGAAACGCCACCCATGGCTTTCGTGCCGATCGACCAGTTTCCAGTTACCGCCCAGGGCCCTGGCATGGCCATGATGTTCGCTGCACGTGACCCTGCCTCGGCCGTAGGGGCGGTACGGCACATGGTCGAAGAGAAGCATCTGGGAACCGCTATGCAGTTCTATGACTTCGAGCAGGGAATTCGCGACAACCTGGTTGGCGATCACATGATGGCGATGCTGTCGGGCTTTTTTGGTGTGCTCGCCGCTTTGCTCGTGGTGGTGGGACTATACGGAGTCCTGTCTTACTTCCTTGCGCAGCGGCGCAGCGAGATTGGCATCCGCATCGCTCTCGGTGCGAGCCGTGGTCGCGTAATCGGCGATTTGCTTCGCGACGCTGCAGTGATGCTGTTGCTCGGACTGATGGCAGGGACCGCTCTCGCTATGCTGGCAGGGCGTCAGGCAAGCAGCTTGCTTTTCGGATTGAAGCCGTGGGATCCATTGACACTGGCGGTGTCGGCGCTGCTCCTGGGTATCGTGACGCTTTTGACCAGCCTCATTCCTGCTCTCAAAGCCGCCCACGTCGATCCAATCAACTCCTTGCGAGCTGAGTGACATCGTTCAATCTCTCTCGATGGAGCTAAAGGCTGATTGCGTCGTGCTCTGGATATGGCGGCGCTGCTGCGTCGTCTTCATCGCGCAGAGTAAGCACCGGGCAGCGAGCATGCGCCAGGACGCGATACACGATGCGATCGTGCGTCAAGTTGTGGAGCACCGAGCGATGTGTCGATCCAAGCACGATGAGATTCGCACCGAGCTCCACTGAAGCCGCCAGGATCTCGATGGCGGGATGCCCGTGTTCAACGCGAACATCGACCTCCGCGCAACAGGACTCTGCTGCGCCAATCTCCGCCGCTAGAATGTGCAGTTCGCGGATTGCTGTCGAGTCCAATTCTGTTGGCAGGTGATCTCGCTGCATCTCGTCGATGGGAGGCGAGACATGCAGCAGAACCAGTTTTGCCCGCTGGCTTGCTGCGATCTGGCAAGCAAGTGCTGCGCTCGGGCTTGAGGTCTCTCGCAATGTGGTGGCGTGCAAGACTACCCGTTGCCGGGTGTCGCCTGCCGCCTCGAGATGAGCCTCGGGTCCCACGGTAATGACCGGGAGTTTTACCGAGCGCAGCACTTGTTCCGCGACGGATCCGAGGAGCAGCTTACTTACCTTGCTCCGGCTCCGGGTCCCGAGAAAAAGTCGATGTGCATTGAACTGGCGCGTTGCTGCGATGATCTGCTGTGCGGGTTGCCCTTCACGCACGACGGCATCACATGCAATGTCCTGCGCGCGCGCCCTCATTCTCCAGGGCTCGATGGTCTTGAGTGCAAAATCAATGGCGCCCGCGGGATCGTAGTACGGCATGCCCACAGGGTCGGCTGTGACGCTGGCTCCTGGGCCGAGAACATGAAGCAAAATGATGCGCCCGCCCGACTGCTGAGCCTGCAGAAGAGCAAACGGAATAAGCCGGTCCAGATCGCTGAGATCCGTTGCGACCAGGATCACGGTCGGCTGGGCCCATCGGCTTTGCCCGGCATCCGACATGACGCGCACCTTATACGCGAAAAGCGTGGCACCGAAAACGTTGACGGGATGTGCCTGAGCGCACGGGTTGTGGTGAGTCAAATCACGTAAAGCCGGTCACCCCGACCCTGTCTTCACCGTGAACAAATAAGCCGATCGAGTTCGAGAGCAGAAGAGCGCAACTCACACGCCAAAACCCTTTTAAATGTGGGAACTGGTAAATTAATTTAGCAATTTTCCTTATTGCTTCTTTATTCGTTCGCAAACTATCGTAGGGAATGGAATCCCAACCTCATACCTTCCATCCTTCTAAGCATCCCAAGGAACAATAAGCCAATTGGGTCACTTTGACGTCCCATTTCGCCTACAGGGCGTTGGCACTTTTCAGGGGCGCAGCTACACAATCCAATCGAGTTTTGGAGGTCAGGTGCAAATGGTTCATCGACTTACCCGAAGTGTACTCGGCGCAATTCTAGTCGCTGCTGCGCTGGTTGTTGCTCTCCCCGTCAACAGTCTCGCTCAAACATTCCGTGGCGGCATCAGCGGAACCGTCACCGATCAGTCCGGGGCAGTCGTTTCCGGTGCCCAGGTGACCGCAACGGATGACGCTACTAACACCGTCTACAAGGCCCTGAGTTCGAGCGCCGGCGAATTTGCGTTCAGCAACATGGCTGTAGGCACCTACACCGTCACCGTCGTCGCGAGTGGATTTGAGAAAACCAAGATCGACAAAGTTCCGGTCACCGCGGCAACCGTTTACACGCTGCCCATCAAGCTCAGTATCGCCAGCCACGGTGAAACAGTCGAAGTTACTGCAGACGCGCTGAGCCTCGACACCGTCTCTGACACACAGTCGACCGCGCTTCCCGAAGAAGTTGTGCAGACGCTGCCGAACAGCGGCCGCGACTTCACGCAGATGCTTGCCCAGACCACCGGCTTTGCCGGCCTGTCGACTGGCGGCGGCGCAGGCGTGGCCAGCGTCAACGGCACCCGTTCAAACTCCGTCAACTGGCAAATTGAAGGCACCGACAACAACGATCTCTGGTGGAGCATCCCCGCTGTAAATCAGGGCGGCGTTTCCTCGATCGCCGGCGTGATCCTCCCAGTCGACGCCATTGAAAACTTCTCCTTTGAAACTGCGGGATCCACTGAACTCGGGCATAATTCCGGCGGTACCGCAAACCTCACCATCAAGTCCGGCACCAACAGCCTTCACGGAACCGCCTACTACTTCAACCACAACGAATTCTTCCAGCACTCCAACCCGTTCACCGGAACAACCGCCGAAACGCGCAATCAGCATTACGGCTTCTCTGTCGGCGGGCCCATCTGGAGAGACAAGTTCTTCTTCTTCCTCGGGGGCGAACATCAGGCCTTCCTCATCGGTGCTCAAAGCAAGGCTACCGAGCCTTCCAGCGCATATCAGCAGTCGGCCCTGGCCTTCCTGAATGCATGGGGAGTCCCGGAGAACTCGGTCTCACTGAACCTGCTGAACGGCAATGGATCTCTCAAGGCTTTGTGGCCGGCCATCGCTCTTTCAGGTCCCGCCGTAACCGACAACTACACTGCAACCGGCAACCTCACCGGACACAGCTTCAATGGCATCGCCAAGCTTGACGCGCAGCTGACCGATAAGGATCACCTGGCAGCCACGTGGTTCGTAGGCCAGGGCACCCAGACTGCGCCAACCTCGTCGGCACTGTTTCCCTACTTTGAGAACGCGCCGATCCACGTGCAGAACTACTCGCTGGTTTACAACCGAGTGCTTACCACTGCGATGACCAACCAACTCTCCGCCGGCGTCAGCTACTTCAACCAGGCGTTCTCCGATGCCGACGTTGACTTCGATCCCGTTGGCCTCGGCCTCAACACCGGCGTCACCGACCCCGCGCTGGCGGGCGCGCCGCATCTCATCATTGGGCCCTCCGCCGCCAGCGTCGGCCTCACCGCGGGGGGCAGCGGATTCGATCCTCTCGGTGTCACCGCTCCTTCAGGCCGCAACGACATTACCGGCCACCTCGACGACAGCTTTGCGTGGACGAAGGGCGCCCACCAGTTAAGGTTCGGAGGCGAGCTTCGCCAGGCGCAGGTCGACGACTTCTACCAGACTGGTCAACGCGGCACGATCTACTTCGACGGTTCCCAAGGCCCATGGGCGGCCCTCCAAGGTGGCACGCCTTCGCAGGCCTGCGCAAGTTTGGCAACTACCACGCCCGACCCCACAACCATTGCCAACTTGCCCTCTGACATCAACAATTATTTCCTTGCCGACTTCCTCGCCGGATGCTTCGATCCTTCAACCTCCTCGATCGTTCTGGGCGATCCCAAACGCCAGGTCTTCGTGAACACGTTCGCTTTGTCCGCGCAGGATTCCTGGCAAGTATCCAAGCGGCTCTCCTTCAACTACGGCCTCCGCTACGACTATGAAGGCCCCGTGCACTCTGACTATCCAAATCTCTCCGTGTTTGATCCTTCAGCTCCGGGTGGACTGGCAGTTGCCGGACAGCAAGTTCCAAACATCTATCAGAAGTTCTGGGGCGGTGCCAGCCCACGTGCAGGCTTTGCGTATCAACTCGACCCCAAGACCGTTGTGCGCGGCGGCTTCGGGCTCTACTACGACTCCATCTACATGAAGTCTGTGCTGCAGAACAACGGTGCACAAAATATCTCGGTCTTCGGTCCGGGCCTCAATCCCGCAGGTAGCAACCAGGTAGCGCAAGCCTCCGGTAACTCGGTGGTCGTGGCCCCTGGCGTTCCCCTCTATCCCACGCTCGACGAAGCCCTGGCTCAGCAGGCCGGAAGCCTCGTGAAGATATCAACCTTTGATAAGAATTTCCGTCCCGGATACGTTGAGTCCTTCGACTTCAACCTGCAACACAGCTTCACGCCATCGCTGGTGTGGCAACTCGGTTACGTTGGCACCAAGGGCACGCACCTGCTCGGTTTGCAGGACATCAATCCCGGTGCTCTCGGTTCATTGGACACGCCGGTGCCCTTCACTTCCACCACTTGCCCAGCGGCTTACAGCGGCGCCACGCCGACATCACCAGGCAACGACCTGCAATGCTCGCGTCCTTACTTCAGCCAGTTCCCGAACTTCTCGGTCATCGATGAAGCGCGGAGCAACCTGGGCTCGATTTACAACTCAATGCAGACCTCGCTTCGCTCACTCAACTACCACGGTCTGACTTCTCAGCTCGCCTATACCTGGAGCCACGCGATCGACTACGAAACCGGATTGCTTCCGTACGTTGCGCAGGATCCAACCGATGTCGCAGCAGAACGCGGCAACTCTGACTTCGACGTGCGCAACACGCTTACAGGTTACGCCAACTACATCGTGCCGAAGTTCGCTGGACCGGAGCGTCTGACCAAGGGCTGGGAAATCAACTCCGGCTTCTCCTTCCACGGCGGAACACCGTACACCGTGGTCTCCGCAACCAATCCCAGCAATAACGGTGAGAGTGCCGATCGCGCCGTGCAAACGGTCCCCAACCCGAACGCTGTTTCGCACGCCATTGTGGGCGGGACAGTGCAATGGTTCTCGCCGACCGCGTTTGTTGATGCCCCTATCAACACCTACTCTCCCACGCGCCGCGGTCAGAACTACAATCCCGGCTACAACGCAATCGACGTGGCATTCATGAAGAACACACCCATCGTCGAGCGCGTAAACACACAGTTCCGCGTCGACGTCTTCAACATTTTCAACCGGACCAACATGGCTCCCGTCGGCTTCCCATCGACCGGAGAGGGCGGTACCATCGGCTCGACGCTCGGGCCGTATCTCGGCAACCCCGGCATCGGTCCCGGCGAACCGGTGAACGCACAGTTCTCGCTGAAGATTCTCTTCTAGCGGATCTTCCGTGCGCAGAGTTTGCGTTCCAATTCAATCAACCGCGATGCCCGTCGTTCCCAAGCGACCGGCATCCCATTTTCGGCCCGCGAACTTGCCGCTCCTCATCTGTCAACGACCGACTGCTATGCGCGCGCGTCCTGCCAACTCTTGTAAACGAACTCGAGGCTATAGCCGTCAGGGTCAAAGACGTTGGCCGCGTAGTATCGGGGATCGTAGTAGGCTCGAACGGCAGGTGAACCATTATCGGTGGCCCCCGCCGCGATTGCTGCAGCATGGGCGGCGTCCACCTGTTTTCGATTATTGGCTACGAAGCCTACGTGGATGGCGCTCCCGTCCACCATACCTTCTCGAAGCCAGAAGAAGATTCGGCCGTTTGCTCCGAATCCTTTCAAGTCAGGATGGCCAGGGGGGCCATTGCTACCGTCATAGTCGAAGAGGTGGGTGACACCAAGCGGAGCCAAGGCCGCCGCATAAAACGAGACCGAACGTTCGACGTTCCTTACTGTTAAAAAGACATGATCCAGCATCTTCATCCTTTCCACCGTGAAACCAGAAAATTGGTCAAACAATCCAGCAGCAAAAACCCCGTCCGAAGACGGGGTTTTCAACTTAGAACTGCAGCTGTTTACGACAAGTGCGTAAACGGCGTCCGTTCCAACCGCCCTGGCAACTTCGGTGAAGCGAGCCCGGCGGTGCTGCCGCTCATCACCTCGGTGAACGCCTTGCGGAAAGCCATCATTTCGTCCGGCGTGCCAACGGTGATGCGCACGCTGTCGGGCCACACCGGCCAGATGCGGCCAACGTACATGTCTTTCGCGCCGAGGGCAGCTTGAACCCCCTTGCCCGGCCGCCGCACATCGAGCATGAAGCAATTGCTTTCAGACGGAGTGCAGGAATAGCCTTCGCTCTTGAGCCATGCGATGGTCTCAACGCGTGTGTCGGCGATGATCTTCTTGCGCGTCGGCACCAGGTCCGGATCCAGCAGGCTGGCCTTGGCCGCCGCCACGGCCGTGATCGGCAGTGCGTTCATTCCACCAAACGGAGTGATCTTCGCCAGCAGGTCGGGACGGCCGATGGCGAATCCCATGCGGATGCCGGCCATGCCGTACAGCTTCGAGAAGGTCCGAAGCACAATGACGTTCTTGCCTTCCTTCACAAAGTCGAGCGAGCGCGGCGCATCGCAGAGGTGGATGTAGGCCTCGTCGATCAGAATCACCGTGTCCTTGGGCGCATTGGCAACCACGTATTCGATATCGCTGCGTGGGGTGCAGGTACCGGTCGGGTTATTCGGATTGCAGATGTAGATCACGCCCGGATTTGAAGCCGCAGCAAGCATAGCCTTGACGTCGTGCTTGGCCTCACCCTTCGGATCAGACAGCGGCACCTTGAAGATCTGTGCGCCGCTTACCTTGGCCGCCCACATCGGCGCCTCGTAACCGGGATCGGCGACCACCAGAGGCCGGTCTTTGCCGGTAAAGGCGAGAACTGTGAAGTGCAGCGGCTCGCTCGATCCGGCAAAAGGAATGACTGACTCAGAGCTCAGGCCTTCCTGCTTGGCAAAAAGCTCGGCCAGTTCCTCTTCGCCGGTGAACAAGTAGCGTCCACCTCGCGGAACGATGTCGATCATCGCCTGGCGCGCGGCCTGCGACGGCCCCATGGGGTTCTCGTTCGCGTCAATGTGAATGCCCTTGTTGGGGTCGGCAAACTTGGGGCGGTCGGCGTATGCGAGATGCGCTTCGGTGAGGATCGGCAGGCTGGCCAGCGCGGAGGCTCCGGCGGCGAAACGGAAGAAGTTGCGGCGCGAAATTCCGATTGGAGTGACTCCCGCAGGAGCTAGAGGATCGACGGTCGGGTACATCGGCAAGACTCCTTGGGTTGAGGGTGGAATTGGACAGACAACCACGTCGGGCGCGGGATGCTAAAAGGCCGGAAAACTGGAGTATTGGGGAAGGGGAATCCCATATCCAAAGGTATCGTTCTGGCGCAGCAAAGACAAGAAGGAAATACGGTTTTTTCAGGCGTTTTTACTCTTTTTCAGACGCTCCATCAGAGCCGTATAACGTCCAGGGGTTCCGTATGGTAGACTCCGTGCCGGAAAACGTATCCCTTCAAGATGATCCGAATCCCATCTGGTTTGGCGCACCGCGAACCCGATTCCGGAAATTTTGTTTGCAGGCTTGACAACCCTTGGAGTAAACCCATTTACTTATGGGCGAACGTCCACGTCGACCACAGATGTATTCACCCGATTGCAGGTGACTCAATGCTCGCTTTGGTTCCAGGTCTAACAGCCGCGGGAATGCCCCATGCAACCGCGGCCTTGCTCGCGCTGGCCGCGCCTTCACTCGCACATTTAAGCTTCCTCGACATCGCCATCATCGCGATCTACTTCGTGATGGTGATCTGGATAGGCTTCTATCTCAAAGGGCAGGCCAACACCAGCGAGGAATTCTTCATGGCCGGCCGCGAGATGACCGCGTGGATCGCCGGCCTGAGCTTCGTCTCGGCCAACCTGGGTTCTCTGGAACTCATGGGCTGGGCCGGATCGGCATATCAGTACGGCATTCTGGCTGCTCACTGGTATTGGGTCGGCGCCATTCCCGCCATGCTCTTCCTCGGCATCGTGATGATGCCGTTCTACTACGTGTGCAAAACGCACTCGGTGCCCGGCTACCTCAAGCTGCGCTACGGACAAGGCGCCAGCATCGTCTCCGCGTTCTCGTTTGCCTTCATGACCGTGCTGATGAGCGGCGTCAACATGTTCGCCATGGCCGAAGTCATGAAGGTTGTTCTCGGCTGGAATCTGAACTTCTCCATCATTGTTTCATCGCTCGCAGTGGCCGCCTATGTCGCGCTGGGCGGCTTGCGCTCGGCCATCTTCAATGAAGTTCTGCAGTTCATGCTCATCTGGGGCGGCGCGCTTCTGGTCCCGATCCTCGGCCTGGTCGAAGCGGGCGGATGGAGCGGCTTCAAGGCAAAACTCGCGCACAACATCGCCACCGGTGCGACGGCACCCGGTGACTACACGCATATGTGGCGCAGTATGGGTCACTTCACCGATAACCCGATGGGCATCCATTGGACCGGTATCGTCTTCGGCCTCGGATTCGCCATCAGCTTCGGCTATTGGACTACGGACTTCCTCGTTGTACAGCGTGTTCTCTCCGCTCACAATCTGCGCTCTGCGCGTATGGCTCCGATCATCGGATCCTTCTTCAAGATGGCCGTTCCGTTCATCGTAATTTTGCCCGGGTTGCTCGGGCTCGTTGTTCTACAGAATGGAGACGGCAGCCTGATGCACCTTGTAGGGCAGAACCTTGTTACTCCTGGTTCTGGACTGCACAGCTACAACGAGGTTCTGCCATTGATGATGGTGCGCTACATGGCACCAGGTCTGCTGGGGTTGGGCATCACAGCCCTGATTGCAGGATTCATGAGCGGCATGGCCGGCAACGTCAGCGCCTTCTCGGCCGTGTGGACCTACGACATCTATCAGCCACTAATCAAAAAGAATGCTCCTGATGAACACTACGTCACAGTGGGACGCTGGGCCACGATTCTTGGTGTCATTGTCTCCATCGGCACCGCATACCTGGTGATGAGTGCAGCTGGAATCATGGATTATGTGCAAGCACTCTTCAGCTTCTTCATCTCGCCGTTGCTTGGTGTGGTGCTTGTAGGTATGTTTTGGACGCGCGCTACGAAACAAGGTGGTTTCTGGGGTCTGCTTATCGGCACTCTCACTTCGATCGGGCTTTGGGGATGGGTGAAAGCGGATCCATCGGCACTGCGTTTCGTGGCGATTTCGCCAAATGCAAGGGACATGGCTGAGAACATGTATCGCGCCCTCTGGTCGGTTATCGTGGCCATCCTGGTCAACGTAATCGTCAGCCTCCTCACCAAGGCTCGACCTCTCGCAGAACTCAATGGGCTTGTTTATGGCGCAACAAAGTTGCCCGTGGAAGAGCCGGTTCCGATCTATAAGAACGAGTATTTCTGGCTGGTCATCGCCATCGTTCTGTTCCTGGCTCTCAACATTTATTTCTGGTAAGGAGGTCGTATGCATTCCGGTCATATTTCAATCTGGTTTTTCATCGGCGTTCTGCTTACCGTCTACGGAGCATTGATCTTTTGCTACGGTCTATATGAATTGGCAACCCACCAGTTGGCGAATGTGGTGCTGGCCAACCTGCATGCCCCGGTCTGGTGGGGCGGCTCGATGCTGTTACTCGGACTTTTTTACAGCCTGCGTTTTCGCCCGGGCCGCAACGGTTAACGCGGCAATTTAAGGAGCATCATCATGGCATCAGAAAGAAAGATGACATTTGGAGTTATCGTTGGCAACCGGGGCTTTTTCCCTGATCACCTGGCCAAGACCGGGCGCGAAGAGATCATCTCGGTACTCGAAGCCGCGGGCGCAACCGCAATTGTTCTCGGTCCCGAGCAGTCCAAATACGGCGCGGTTGAAACCTACACCGAAGCCCAGCACTGTGCCGAACTCTTCAAGAAACATGCCGAAGAAATCGATGGCATCATCATCACGCTGCCTAACTTCGGCGAAGAGCGCGGAATCGTCGATGCGATTCGCCTTTCCGGTCTGAAGGTCCCAGTGCTGGTGCAGGCCACGCCCGATCGCTCTGAGGCGATGACCATCGCAACCCGCCGCGACAGCTTCTGTGGAAAAATGTCGGCTTGCAACAACATGATGCAGTACGGCATCAACTATTCGTTGACGACTCTGCACACCGAAGCTCTTACCTCGGCGGAATTCAAGGCTGATCTCGAATGGTTTTCGGCCGTCTGCCGTATCGTGAAGGGCTTGAAGAACCTGCGCATCGGCGCCATCGGCGCGCGTCCCACGGCGTTCAACACGGTCCGCTACTCCGAACGCATCTTCGAAACCAGCAGCATTACGATTGAGACCATTGACCTCTCCGAAATATTTGGTCGCATCAATCGCATGAAGGACAACGACGATGCCGCTCAGGGCAAGCTGGCCGCGATCAAGAAGTATGTGACTACGTCAGGAATTCCCGAAGAATCGCTGATGAAGATGGCGAAGCTCGGAGCCGTTATCGACGGGTGGATGAAACAAGCTCACGTCACCATCAGCGCCGTGCAGTGTTGGACCTCGATGGAAGAATTCTTCGGCGTTGTACCCTGCACCGTCATGAGCATGATGAGCGACAACCTCATTCCTTCAGCCTGCGAAACAGATGTGCCCGGCACGTTGAGCATGTACATGCTCGCCTTGGCAAGCGGTACACCGTCCGCACTGCTCGATTGGAACAACAACTACGGCAGCCATCCTGACAAGTGCGTGTGCTTCCACTGTTCCAACCTGCCCAAGCATTTTTTCAAAGATGTCAAGATGGACTACCAGGAGATTATCGCCGGCACGGTGGGCAAGTTGAACACTTTCGGCACCTGCGTGGGACGCGTGAAAGCGGGTGGCATGAGCTTCGCGCGCTACTCTACTGACGATCGCCGCGGGATCGTTCGCGGCTACACGGGTGCGGGTCGCTTCACCGACGATCCGCTCGAGACCTTCGGCGGCGCGGGCGTGGCGGAGATTCCGCAATTGCAGAAGTTGCTTAAGTTCATTTGCCGGGAAGGATTCGAGCACCACGTTGCGGCAAATTTCAGCGACGTTTCGAAGTCGGTGCACGAGGCTGCCCGCTATCTCGGATGGGAAAGCCACTATCATCCGAGTCTTGAGGACTGATTCATTTGAGAGGCAAGGGCGGGCGTTGACTCCTTTGTCGACGCCCGTCGCTGTTTAAGGAGATTGATATGGAGACGGCAATCATGACCAAGCGGATTAACAAGAGCCTGGTGGTGAACGGGACCACGGTCCTAACCGAGGCAGCCTGGAACGAAGAACTGAATGCCAAGCACGACAAGCTCGTCGCGTGGCTTCACACGCAAGATCTGGAGGGCGTACTTATTCGCCGCCACGAGAACATAGCCTGGTTGACGGGTGGTGCAGTGGAGGTTCGCGTGCTCACCCCGGGTGAAACCGGCGTAGCTTCGCTCCTCGTGACGGCGACGGGCAAGCGCTACTACTTCACCACGGAGAACGAAGCGCCGCGCCTGCACGATGAAGAATTCGGCAAGCTGGACTTCGAGCCTGTGCTGTTTCCGTGGTACGCCGACGACACCCTGGAGGCTGCCCAGCGATTGGCTGGGGTTCATATTGGTTCTGATACGCCGGGGCCTGGCTTGATACCGGTCAATCTCTATCCGCTGCGCGAAGCACTGAGCGAAACCGAAATTGCGCGTTACCGCTGGCTTGGCAACCAGACGACCGACGCAACCGTTGAGTCGCTTCACGAAGTCGAGCCAGGGCTGAGCGAATACGATCTCGAAGCCCTCACCGCTTCCAACCTTCTGCGGCGCGGAATTCTGCCCTCGGTCTATCTCTTCGCGGTAGACGATCGTATCTACAAGTACAAGCATGCCGTGGCGCGCGGCGCACGACTAAAGAAGTACGGAATGCTGAATCTCTGCTCGCGCAAATGGGGCATGGCCATCTCCATCACGCGTTTCGTGCACTTCGGAGCAGTACCTTCCGAGCTCGACGCTCGCTTCAAGTCAGCCGCGCAGGTGAATGCCGCGCTGCTCGATGCCACCCGCGTCGGCACAACATCGGCGGAGCTGTTCCGCGTAGCGCAAGCTGCATACGCAGCCGAAGGATTCCCGGGCGAAGAGCGCTTCCATCACCAGGGTGGGTCGACAGGTTATGGCGAACGTGAGTGGGTGGCGACGCCCGACGGCAATGAGACAGTCGTCAACAACCAGGCATTTGCGTGGAACCCCAGCATCCGCGGCGGCAAAGCGGAGGACACGGTGATTCTGCACGATGGAAAAATCGAGTGGCTCACCGCCACGCCCGACTTGCCCTTCATCAACGCAACGGTGAACGGAAAGGTCTATCCTGCAGCGGGAGTGCTGGTGAAGTAGACAGGAATAGGGAGCAAAGAACAGGGAGTAAACAGACGAATCTCAATTGGTCGCAATACGAGTCGTATAAGCCCGGATTTACAATGCCGCAAGGCGGTCTCTGTTTCCTGCCGTTTACCGCGGGGTTTGTTTGTTACTCCCTATTCCCTGCCTCTATCGGTTGCAGCGTCAATCGTGCGGTGAGCACCACCAGCGCAGCCCACAGCACATCGGCACCGAGCAGGTGGGCAATCTGCAGCCACAGAGGCGCCAGCAGCACGACATCGAGCACACCTAACACGTACTGCGCGGCTAGAAGCACCAGCACCAGCGCCGACAATCCCCGATTGTCCCATTTCGTTGTTTGTTGCGCCGCGCGTACCAGGATCCAGATCAGAAAAATGCTTGCCAGAAATGCAATGGTTGGATGCGTCCACCGCCATTGCACCAGCCACCCACTCGTCGCTGAAAAATCCTCTGCTAGCGCGGACCCAAGCGATGTCGCCGGGAATAATGTGTCACCTAAGGCAGCCAGCGAACCCGTTACGCCGACGATGAGCACCACAACAATCCCGGCAATCGTGCCGAATGGAGCCACCAGTCGAACGGTTCCACGGAGATATCCATGTTTGCGGCTCAGCAAGTGAGCGGTGAGCGTCAGCGCCGCCAGCAGCAGCAGTGTGTTGGTCAAATGAAGTGCCAGGTACCATGGCCGCAGCGGCGATAGGCTTTGCGCAGTCAACCCGAGTTTCACCAGCAACGCGCCGAGAATCGCTTCAACCAGCGTGAATGCGACCGATGCCACAGCCGCCGCGCGAGCCAGGTGTCCGCGCACGGTTCCGGCAAATGTCCACACCAGCAAACCCACGGCTGAAAAGAACGATAGCCCACTCGTAATGCGGTGCGTGAACTCGATCATCGTGTTCACACTTGCCGAGTGCTGCAGAATTGTTCCGTTGCACAATGGCCAGTGATTGCCGCATCCCGCGCCTGCGCCGGTAGCGCGTACCAACGAGCCCCAAAGGATCACGGCGATAAAGTACGCCAGCACTCCCCAGGCAAAGCGGCGCAGAGCCGGCGAGGGAAGGCGCTTCAAGTCCACTTGAGTTGCTACCGAATGCATCAATGAAAGCTCCGATGCGAACCTTATAGTGTAGAACAGTGGCACCTGTCCGGCGTAGCCGGCGGCAGGCTGGCCCTTGGGCGCATTCATTCTCCCTGATTGTTCAGAAGGCGCACCACGTGGTTCACAATCATCAGATCTTCGGCCGGAGGAATAACGCGGACTTTAACGCGGGAGTTATCGGCTGAAATTATTGCTTCACCGCGTACGTTGTTTCTCTTCGGGTCAACAACGATTCCGAGCGCGGCCAATCCTGCGCAGATTTCGGCACGCGAAGCGATATCGTTTTCGCCGATGCCGCCGGTGAAGACCAGCATGTCGAGTCCGCCAAGTTCGGCGTAGTAGCTGCCAATCCACTTGGCAATCGTCCACGTGAACTTGGCGACGGCCAGTCGTGCTTTTTCACTGCCGCCCTTGATCGCCTCACGCAAGTCGCGCATGTCGTTCGAGAGTCCGCTCACCCCTAGCAGGCCGGACTTCTTGCTGAACACGGTCTCAAGTTTATCGGCTGCGGCGGCCGCATCTGGCGTGGTCTCCGCAATCTTTTTCAGAATGAAAATCACTACGCCGGGATCAATATCGCCCGTACGTGATCCGCTGATGATGCCGCCCGTCGGCGTCAGGCCCATCGACGTATCGAGGCTTTCCCCGTTGCGGATCGCCGTGATCGACGCGCCATTGCCGAGGTGCGCCACAATCAGCTTCTCCGGAATGTTCGGCTGCAGTTGATAAATGATCGACTCGTACGAGATTCCGTGATAACCGTAGCGCCGCACCCCCATCTCCGCATACTCATCGGGAATAGGCATTCGCGTGACGACTTCCGGCATGGTGCGATGGAAGTACGTGTCGAGCACCGCGAAATTGGGAACACCCGGGGACAGCCGCAACGCTTCGCGCATGATGTAGACCGCAATCGGCGTATGCAGCGGCGCGAGAGCCGCGTAGCTTTCGATCTCGTCAATCAGTTCGGGCGTAATGCGCTGGTTATCGCGAATTCTCGGTCCGCCACATACGGTGCGATGGCCGATCGCCTTGGGAGCAGGGAACTGCCCGGAGTGAAGCGCTTTTTCGACCAACGAAAATGCAACAGCGCGGTTCGGCAGCGCCGGCGTCTGGTCAACGAGCTTCTTGTCCGCTCCGTCCTTTATCCAGAACTTGCCATTCTCCGTTCCGATTCCGTCGACCGCGCCTTCAAAAATCTTTGTGCGCTGTTCACCGCCGGCCTCATACATTGCGAATTTGATGGAAGACGAACCGCTATTCAAAACCAAAACAGGCAAAGACGACATGAACACCCTCTTATTCGTAATTTGAACTTCTTGCGAACTAGATTTGTTCGCTTACTTCGCCGACCATTGCCAGTCGCGAATCTCCGGCAGATCATCTCCGTTCTCAGATACGCATAAACGGTGCCGCTGAATCGCTTCTGAGTACCACTGCCGGGCGTCATCCACCTTTGAAGCCAGCCGTTTCACGCGCGAGATTGCGTCAAGCGCAAGCTGGAAGCGGTCGATATTATTGAGCACGCACATGTCAAAAGGCGTCGTGGTCGTGCCCTCTTCCTTGTAGCCGCGGACATGGAGATTGTCGTGATTGTGACGGCGATACGTCAGCCGGTGAATGCCCCACGGGTAGCCGTGGAATGCAAAAATCGTCGGTACCTTGGGCGGAAATACAGCGTCGTACTCTTCGTCGGACAATCCGTGCGGATGCTCGGACGATGGCTGCAGCGTCATGAGGTCAACGACGTTGACAACTCGGATGCGCAGGTCGGGCGCTTGTGTGCGAAGCAGCATAACCGCAGCGAGGGCTTCCATCGTCGGCACATCGCCGCAGCAGGCCATCACCACGTCGGGATTGCCGTCGTCGTTCGAGGCCCACTTCCAGACGCCGAGCCCTGTGGTACAATGCGCGACGGCCTCATCGATTGTGAGCCACTGCGGTGCGGGCTGTTTTCCGGCAACGATCAGGTTGATGTAGTTTTTGCTGCGCAGGCAGTGGTCGGCCACAGACAGCAGGGTATTCGCGTCGGGCGGGAGATAGATACGGACCACGTCCGCTTTCTTGTTCACCAGGTGATCGATGAACCCAGGATCCTGATGTGAGAAACCGTTATGATCCTGCCGCCACACCAGCGAACTCAGCAGATAGTTGAGCGACGCAATCGGTTTGCGCCACGGAATCTGACGTGTGACCTTCAGCCATTTCGCGTGCTGATTCACCATTGAATCGATGATGTGTATGAAGGCTTCGTAGCAGTTGAAAAAGCCGTGTCGACCGGTGAGCAGGTAGCCTTCGAGCCAGCCCTGGCACATGTGTTCGCTCAGGATTTCCATCACGCGTCCGGTGCGCGAAAGGTTTTCATCCACGGGCAGCGTCTCGGCTTCCCAGGTCTTGCCGGTTCCGACGATTACATCCTGTAGACGGTTTGAGGCTGTCTCGTCGGGACCGAAGACGCGGAAATTCTTCGAGTCCTTGTTGGCCTCCATCACGGCGTGCAGCATCTTGCCCAGCACTCGCGTGGACTCGGCTGTTGTAGCCCCGGGGCTATCGACCTTCACCGCAAAACTGCGAAAACTCGGCACCTTCAACGGCTGCCACAGCAGGCCCCCATTTGCATGTGCATTCATGCCCATGCGCAAACGGCCCTTGGGAGCGATATCAGCCAACTCTTCCAGGAACGCGCCCTTTTCATCGAAGAGTTCTTCTGGCTTGTAGCTGCGCATCCAGTCTTCGAGCAAACGCAGATGTTCCGGTTTCTCGCGCAACTCCGCAAACGGAACCTGGTGAGCGCGCCAGGTGCCTTCAACCGGCTTGCCGTCGACTTCTTTCGGTCCGGTCCAGCCCTTGGGTGTACGCATGATCAGCATTGGCCATGCAGGCCGGTCGGTCGAACCACCTTCGCGCGCGACTTTCTGGATCTCGGCAATGCGATCGAAGATTTTGTCGAAGACCGCAGCGGCCTTCTGATGCATGGTCTCCGGGTCGTGGCCCTCCAGCGTGAATGGCTCGTATCCGTATCCGCGCATCAGGTCTTCAAGTTCTGCGTGAGGGATACGCGACAGCACCGTAGGATTGGCTATCTTGTATCCGTTCAGGTGCAGGATCGGCAAAACCGCGCCGTCGGTCACAGGATTGAGGAACTTGTTGGAGTGCCAGCTTGTCGCCAGCGGACCAGTCTCTGCTTCACCATCGCCTACTACGCACGCGACGATCAGGTTTGGATTGTCGAAAGCCGCGCCGTACGCATGCACCAGCGAGTAACCCAGTTCGCCGCCCTCGTGGATTGATCCCGGCGTCTCCGGCGCAACGTGGCTCGGAATGCCATAAGGCCAACTGAACTGGCGAAAGAGGCGCTTGATGCCGTCCCGATTCTGCTCGATGTGGGGGTACATCTCGGAGTACGAGCCCTCGAGATAGGTGTTCGCCACCAGACCCGGGCCGCCGTGTCCAGGTCCAATGACGTAGATCATGTCCAGGTGGCGCTCGCGGATCAGCCGGTTCCAGTGCACGTAGAGAAAGTTGAGTCCCGGGGTAGTCCCCCAGTGGCCGAGCAGTCGCGGCTTTACATCGTCGAGCGTGAGAGGGCGTTCAAGCAGCGGATTGTCTTTGAGATAGATCTGGCCGACAGAAAGGTAGTTGGCGGCGCGCCAGTAGGCATCCATTTTGTTGAGGAGCTCTGGGCTGAGAGGGCCGTCGTTCTTTGCTGCGGCCCGGTTGATTTCGGTCGTCGCGCTGGTCATGGGGCACCTCGGGAGGGAAGAATTCCGTACCACTTCAGGCTAGCAGCCGAATGTTAAAGCCGTGGGTGATTAGAGTCACAGGCTGCTGAGATGATGCTCCACCAAATGGGACTGCGACCGGAAGTTAAGGGCGGGTGGTGTCGGCAGAGTTGCGCACCTCAAGCGAGCCTACCCTACCGGAGTTGAGATCATGCACTGCGATGCGCAGAAAAACGCGCTCAACCGGCAGGTCCAGCGCCAGTCGAATCGGAATGCCATTGACCAGGATCCCCGCATATTGCTGCGGCGTTAGATTGAGCTGAAAGCCCTTGTCGAGATAGTTGATCCGTTTGCCAGCCGCGTCGTAGGCGATCAAGACAAACTCGACCTTTCCCGATCGCGCCCCCTCCGCAGTCTGCTCCAGGGCGAAGCCGGCAGGATCCGCTTTGACATCCACTACTACCCGGCGAGTCGGCTGCTTCAGCGTTGCCGCCAACTCACCAGCCGGCCCTTCCGGAACCCGGGTGTCTCGCAGCGAGGGATCCTTCGAATCCAGCACTCGTGCCTTGAAGAGAATCTGCGTGGAGGCGGGTGCTCCATGCAGCGAGGTCGCGGCAATCAAGCTCGAGTTAAGAAGCTGCGAGTGTTTCGGCACATCGGCGAAGTATCCACTCCGATACGCGAGCTTGTACACAGATTGCTCCACACTCACCCGCAGCTTATGAAATTGCCCATTCAGCGCTGCCGGTGAGAATCCGATCGTGTAGTAGCTGGAGCCGGTTTCAACTGCATCGGCGACTGCCTCGCTTAGACCATTGGTTCTTGCGTACACCTTCCCACCCGTATCTGCGGCAATCTGATCGAGCGTGGCCTCTTCCTGCATGCCCTCCTGCAATTGCTTTGAGGCGTCCGACGCCGGATTCGATTTGTTGGCCTGCTTGTAGGAACGCCCGCCCCTGCCAGCGTTTGTGGTGGCACCCATCAGATTTGTCGATGGTGTGTAGCTTGCGTCGAAGATTGCAGGTGTTGCCAACCCCTTGGCGTCGACTGGATAAACCGCTACGCGCGCTGCCGACAACAACTGGCTGGTCTCCCTCAGTCCCTCAGCGTAAATGCGCATCGCGTCAAAAGGGCTCTGCAATGTGTCATCCGGGGCGAGTATCAGTGGGAACGAACCGGAGAACCAGATGAGGTTTTTCCGTCCGGGAATGCCGCTGAGATAGCGCGCAAGCTGCTGCATGGCCTCCATCGTTAGTCGTACACGCTGATCCGTTTGAAACGCGGTGAGATCTGCCTGAAACTGCAACATCGATGCAATTGGATCCGTCAGGTTTGACTCGGCATTCGCGGTGTTTACGCCCATGCTTGCCGCGTCGCCGATCGCCGTATCCAGGGCCTGGTCTGCCGCTGTGTCGAGCATGACGGAGGCTTTGGAATTGACTGCAGGATCCTTCAGAGCGCTGGCCAGTTGAGCGGCATCGGTGGTGAATCCTTCCACGAGGCGAAGGCGCGACGACAGCGTGAAGATCGCCAGCGACGTGCCGGGCTCAATCCTGGCCATGTATTCCAGCATCTTGCGACGGACATCCATTTGATTGGCGAGAGGTGTGTTGAGCGCGTCGATCAGCAACACGTTGACGACCCCCGTCGCGGGGTAGGAAGAGATGTTAGCGAAGGTGTGAGGCACTGCAATGTTCCCGAACATCCTCGGAATCTCAGCCATGGGGGATCTATCGCCGGCGGAGTGCTCGTCGAAGGATACGATGGCCTGTTCGATGCCGTTGTCGAAGATGTGAAAGCGAGCGCGTTCAAGTCCGTGCACGGCCTTATCCCCTTTGGTTACGACCACGTCCACCAGGACCAGGCTGCTGCTCGTGCGCAAGAGCGGACTTGTCGGTGCGGGGACGGTTGTGGCGGGCGAGCAAGGCGCCCATTGACCCAGCGTGACAAAGCACAACTGCGAAAGCGCTAGTGCAACGGCCATTGCTATGCGGAGAGAATGCATCGAAGAAGCCTCGGCTGCAAGTTGGCGCGACCTCTTTTACATCTTGACCGAATACCCCAACCGCGGTTCAAAAAAGTTAATGAAGACTACAGCAGTTTCAAAATTGGTATAGACCGAGATAAGTGGCGTTTTCCTCAAGTAAAAAACAACCCATGTATAGCGAAACTGCTCTAGTCCACCGTTAATGGAATCTCCAGCGAGCCGACGCGCACGCCAAAGATGTCGTGTACGGTGATGCGTAATGATCCTTCTCCGGCAGGAAAGTCGAGTGCCATCCTGACGGGAACGCCGGACTTCATAATCTGCGCATACTGGTCGGGATTGAACGTGAGTTTCGTGCTTCGGTCGACATAGTTGACGCGTTTGCCATCTCCGTCGTATGCGACCAGCGTGAACTCGATTGACCCCGTATGAGTGCCCGCCGTTGTTGAGTCGAACGCCAGAGTGCGCGGATCAACGGCCAGGTCCACAATGTAGCGATGTGCGGGACCCCTCAGCGTGGCGGAGAGTTCGCCGGCTGGACCGCTGGGGAGATTGGCATCTTTGAATTCAGGATCCGTGGCCGGCAACACGCGGGTCTGGAAGAGGATCTGGGTTGAGAGCGGAGCGCCGTGCAAGGTGGCTGTTGCCATCAGGCTCGCGGGGCTGAACCCTAGCGAATTGGGCTTGTCCGGCAGGTCGGCATAGTAGCCGCTGCGGTACTCGAGGTCGTACTTTGCGTCATCCACTTTCACCCTGATCTTCCTGAAGTCGCCGTTGAAGTTCTTCTCTTCCGGCTTGTAGCCCAGGGTGTAATAGCTCTCTCCGTTTCCGATGGCGCTGGCAACGGCCGCCTTGAATCCGTTGGTATTGAACAGCGCCATTCCGCCGGTATCGTGCGCGATCTGCTCCATGGTGAAGTGTGAATCGGCGTCAGCGGTCATAGCCTGCGAGTTTTGCCGGGCGAATCTCGGAGTTCCGGTGCTGCCGCCGGGGACTGGGTTGAGGCCGTTGTCTGACGCGTCGAAGCCAGGCAGCGTCATCAATCCTCTTGCCTCGATCGGATAGACCGCCACGCGGGCGGCGGAAAGCAGATCGCTGGTTGCCCTAACCTGTTCGCTGTAGCTTCGAGAGTTCTGCAAGGACTGGTCGCCGGGGTCAGGACCAACGGCAATGGGGAAGGACGCAGAAAACCAGATGAGGTTTTTGCGACCCGGGACAGCGTTCAGATAGCGCGCCAGCTGCTGCAGTGCTTCAAGAGTGAGGGCGACGCGGTTGTCTGTTCGGTGAGCGTCTACGTCCGATTGGAACTGCTGGATGGAAGCCATCTGAGCCGCTGGAGCCTTCATCATCTCCAGATTGCCGATGGCGGAGTCGAAAGCATTTCCGGCGCTCGAATCAAGTCCGACCGATTGCTGTGGAGCGCTCTGGGCCTTTTCAAGAGCTGCGGTCAGGTCCGCAATACTCGATGTGAATCCCTGGATCATGCGCAGTCGTGAGGCCAGCGTGAAGATCGCCATCGTTGTTCCGGGCGGAATCGTCTTTACGTAGGCGAGCATCTGCTTCCGTACTTCCACCTGGTCGGTCACCGGGGTGTTCAGCCCGTCGAGCAGCAGAACGTTGACAGCGCTGCCACGGGGATGAGCGGGAAGATTATTGTAATAGTGGGGCGGCATGGCGCGATGCTGCCCCGCGGCCTGCGTCTGGTCTGGCTTGTGTTCTTCAAAAAACGTGACGGCCTGTTCGCGGCCGTTTTCATAAACGTGGAAGCGCTTGGGATCGATTCCGTGGATGGCCACGTTCTGGTCGGTGACGACAACGTCAACGACGACCGAGAAGGCGTTGGTGCGCAGAACGAGCTCAGGCTGGCGGGGGGAAGAACCCGCCGCTGCAGAGGGTGCAGGCGCGGCCGTCTGTGCAAAGGCGAATGCGGCGCGACTTGGCAGTAGCATGCCGATCAGAAGCAGGTGTGCGACAGAACGCGGAGATGGCATCCGATGACCTCAACAGGGAAAGAGCGCTTAACTATGCTGACGGATTTTGGCGGGATTTGTTCGCAAAAAAACGCTTGAGACGCAGGATTCTGGACTCGAAACCGTACCAGAGCAGGGTTGCGACGATGGTGCAGGCGGCGATCCGAAACGCGACCACGGCCAGGCTTCCCGCCGTTCCGTAGTGGTCCATTCGGGCGTCGAACCAGCCGAAATAGACGAAGACCATGATATGCGTCATGTAGAGGCCGTAGCTGATGCGTCCGTAGAAGGCCAGTGGGCCGCGCCGCAGGATCGCATTCACTGGATTGTGCGATCCGGTTGAGGCAATGGAAGACAGTACGGCACCGGCGAAGAGCGTAGTGAGTGCGGTATCAAGGAATGCAGTGCCGCCGGCGATGGTGGCGGCGGCGAGAAATCCGATAGGCATGGCAACGAGGCCGACCCAGAGCCAGGCGCGGCGGCTAAAGGGCAGCGTGTAAAGGCCAAGCGCCAGCAGGCTGCCCATGGCGATTCCGTCGATGTGGGTGAGCGTGTGCGTCGGCGTGATCCAGGCGAAATGTGCGAGGCGAAAGAGCGGTGATGCGATCAACGCGCCGACGAGCAACGATGCCAGCATCCATGGCGCGCGCAGAAAACGTACAACCGGCGCCCAGAGGAGGTAGTACTGCTCCTCGATGGCCAGAGACCATGTCGGCCCGATGGCGGGCGGCAGAGCGAGGTGAAAGAGGTTCTGCAGAAACAGCAGGTATGCCCACCAAGGAGCCGTTCTGATTGCGACCCAGAGGGTGAGGCCGATGAACCACGGAGCATTCAGATAGCAGACCACCAGCACCAGCACGTAGACAGGCCAGATACGCAGCGCGCGCCGACCGTAGAAATTGCGGAAGTAGTGCGGCTTGCCGCGCGCCTCGAGCAGGATGGATGTGATCAGAAATCCCGATAGGACAAAGAAGAGATTGACGCCCGCCCAACCCCAAAGCGATGCGGGATGGAACCATGTGCCGGTGAAGCGCGGATGGCAGTGATAGAGAACCACAGCGAGAACGGCGATGCCGCGCAGCCCCTGCAGTTCGGGGATGTACGACGCCAACCAGGATGGACGTTGGATGGGCAAGGTTGCTAATTAGGCTTCAATTCCGAAATGGGAGTTGTCGGATGATAACGCTCCTCATCCACCGCTTCCCAGACATCGTTTTCGGAGACTTCGAATGCCTTCGCGACGTGGCGCACAAGAGCTGCAATGTGGATCGCGTATTCCTTATAGTCCATCTCACGGGGATAAAGATGGGTCTGAATCTGTCCGTCGTTCTCAAAAACAATAATTAGCGGCGAATCAATCTCCATTCCCATCTTTGCTCTCCCTGTTGTATCGGTTAGCCTGCAGCCAACTGCTTCGCTCTTTCAGTGGCACGCATGACTGCTTTGATCAGCGTCACGCGAAGGCCGCCTTCCTCAAGTTCCAGGATGCCATCGACGGTGCAGCCGGCGGGAGTGGTGACTTCGTCCTTGAGCAGCGCCGGGTGGTAGCCGGTTTCGAGCACCATCTTTCCCGCTCCGTAGACCGTCTGCGCGGCGAGCTGTGTAGCGGTATCACGCGGCAGGCCGACTTTGACGCCGGCTTCGGCGAGGGCCTCAATGATGATGTAGATGTACGCCGGGCCTGAAGCGGAGAGGCCGGTGACGGCATCCATGTGCTTCTCATCGACGATGACGGATCGGCCCACGGTCTCAAAGATTCGCTGCGCCAGATCCATCTGTTCGGCCTTGACGAAGCGGCCGCGGCAGAGCCCGGCAATCCCTGCGCCGAGCGCCGATGGCGTGTTGGGCATGGCGCGGATGACGGGAATTTCAATGCCTGCGGCGTCTTCAATGGCGCGCGTCTTCACTGACGCCGCAAACGAGACGATGGTCTTCGCAGGAGTCAGCGCGGGCTTGATTTCGGCGATCAGGTCAGGCACCTGGAAAGGCTTGACGCCGATCAGGATCAGGTTGGCCTGTTTCGCGGCGGAAAGGTTGTCGGTGCTGACGTCGACACCCCATTGCGCGGCACGTGCGACTGCCTTTTCAGCGTGCGCGACGGTAGCGTGGATCTGGTCCGCGGCAAAGAGATTCTGCTTGAGAAAGGCCTGAAGCAGAATTCCGCCCATTTTTCCCGCACCGAGTACGGCGACGTGCAGGTCGGGCAGCTGCGCGGGAACTGCGGTGGACTCAACGGCTATCTCCGCCATGTTGTTCCTTCGAAATCAGAGTGTTAGTGCAGTCTCAAGGATAAACGCTGCAGGGAGTTTCGGCGGACAGACTTCACCTGAGACCTGTGCTTCCTCCCTTCCGGTCAGCGCGAATAAGTAAAAGTACCGCAAACGTCGGTCGAGTTGGCGAGGGCGTCGGGAGTGATTACCGGCATGTATGTTCCCGAGAAGAAGGCCACTCGCAGGGAGCGTTCGTGGACATAGGTCGCCATCCACTGTGTATCGTCTGACCCGCAGAGCGCGTTGTGGTGAAGAAAGCGCCTGGCTGCGGGCACATTCAAGCGGTAGAGATAGCCGCTGCCGCCGTCACCGGGGTCAGCATCAAAGACCGCGCTGGACTCAGCCGGCTTGAGTGGACGAATCTGCGCGAGTGGGAACGTGGTCATATTAATCGAGAGCTTGGATTCGGAGATCGACAGGTCGCCGGTGATGGCGACGGCGTTGGAACTAACGGCGCGCCAGTAACCCTTGTCCTGAGCAACGGCCGGAAGACAACAACAATGAAGCAGGACAGCGAAGGCGCCGAATAGGAATTTGCTACGCATACTTCGAGCATGACATCCGTTGCAGTCCGGGAGCAAGGGGATGGGCTTGCGATGGACAGAAGCGTGGCGGGGAGCGAATAAAGATGATGTTTTTTACAATCCTTTTGAACACTTTCATCCGATTTTTCGTCTTACACTGAGCCAATCCCCGGTTTCGGCCGCCATTTCTTCTTTCATCGGAGGTCCTCATCATGGTTGAGCTGAAGACTGCTTTTGCAATTTCAACGATGGCTGTCGCTGGCGCTGTTTTCTCCGCCGCCCAGGCACCTGCTGCGGCAACTTCCCCTGAGTCTGCACCCCACACGGTGTCGTTTGAGGTCGCCGATGTGCACTTGAGTCCGCATGTGCTGCGTCCCTTTATGGACGGCGGCAACTTAAGCGGCGACCGCTACGTGATCCACCAGGCGACCATGGTCGACTTGATTGCCACGGCGTACAACCTTGATACCGCCAACGTAAAGGGCGGTCCGAGCTGGCTGGAATGGGATCGCTTTGAGATTGCCGCCAAGGCGCCACCGGCAACGTCGAAGGCTGACCAGAGGCTGATGCTGCAGGCGCTGCTGAAAGAACGCTTCAACCTGGTGACGCATGAAGGCAGTGCGCCAATGCCGGCCTTTGTGATGAAAGCGCAGGCGGGAAAAGTGAAGCTGAAAGAGGCGCAGGCGGCAGAAGGCGAAGGGACGTGCGAGCCGCAACCACCTCCGGCCAACCAGGCTGCCGGCGCGATCCGGCAAATCGTGGTCGTTTGCAAAAACGAGACATTGCAGAAGTTCGCGGAGGATATACACGATATGGCGGGCGGATACCTGGACAAGCCAGTCGTTGATTCCACGGGTCTGAAGGAGGCTTACGATTTCACCATCACGTGGACGCCGCGCGGGCTGCTCGGCGTCGCTGGTGCGGAAGGAATCTCGATCTTCGATGCCGTCGATAAACAGCTTGGGCTGAAGCTGGCACTCGAGACGGCGCCACGTACCGTGTTAATTGTCGACAGCGTGAGCAAGACTCCCACGGCGAATCCGCCGGATCTCGATACGCGGTTGCCGGCATTGCCGCCCGCGCAATTTGAAGTCGCGACGATCAAGCCTTCGAAGCCGGATACACAGCCGATGGGCCGCGTGAACAACGGCGAGGTGGATGTACACGGGTTGACCGTAAAGCAGATCATCTCATTCGCGTGGGATCTAAATCCCTTCGATAGCGAAGCGATTGTGGGTGCGCCCAAGTGGCTCGACGGCGATAAGTTCGATATCCTCGCAAAGATCTCAACCGATGATGCGGGGGACGCAAAGGTGAAGCCGCCACAAGTGGATGCCGACGAGTTGCGGCATATGTTGCGGGCGCTGATCGAGGACCGCTTCAAGATGAAGGATCACTGGGAAGATCGCCCCGTGACTGCATACACGATGAAGGCTGTCAGTCCCAAGCTTGCCAAGGCGGATTCGAACGCGCGCACGCGATGCGACGAAGGACCCGGACCCGATGGGAAAGACCTGCGCCTGGGAAACACTATGATCAACAGGCTTGTCCATTGCCAGAATGTCACCCTCGATCAACTGGGGATCCTGCTTCCAAATCTTGCATTCGGGTACATTTACTATCCGGTCGCGGATGGTACCGGATTGAAGGAGTCGTACGATCTAACGTTGGCCTTTAGTTCGGTAGACCGCACGCTGACGCCGCCTCCGGGCAGCAACAGTCAGCAGTCTGGCGCAACATCTGGCACATCACTGGCGGCAGATCCCAGCGGCGCGATTTCGCTGTTCGACGCCTTCAAGAATGAACTGGGCTTGAAGCTGGAGAAGGAGAAGCGGCCAATGCCGGTCCTGATTATCGATCATATTGAGGAGCAGCCTACGGAGAATTGAAGCGTCGTCGCGCGATTCCCTAAGCGAGGACCATTCTCTTCTTCGCGCGCTTCTCTTTGTACATTGCCTTATCTGCCCGGGACACGATGCTTTTCAACGTTTCGTCCGCGCCGTGGTTGGTAGCGGCGAAGCCCATGCTCAGGCTAAGAAAGAATCTGTTCCCGGCAAGCTGGGTTTTCGCAGCTGCGGCTGAACGCAAGCGCTCAATGGCATCCGCGATCTCGCTTGAATCGAACTGTCCGGCCACCACGAATTCGTCTCCTCCGAGGCGCCCGATTACGTCCGTTTCGCGGAATGTTCCACTTAGCAGCTTCGCAGTTTCAACCAGCGAAACCGAGCCGGCGCTGTGCCCTAATTCGTCGTTGATAATCTTCAGATTATCCATGTCGATGAACAAGACGCCAAAAGGCAGGTGGGCACGGCGGGCAAGGCGAAATGCCTGTTCGGCAAACAAATTGAACCCTCTGAAGTTGTAGAGGCCGGTCAATTCATCCCGCAAAGTCAGGCCCTGGATCTCGTTCTGCATGCGGTTGATGAGGCGCACCAGAAGGAAGAGTAACCCGAACGAGACAATCGTCGCTACGGACGTGAGAACCGCGGTTGCATAGGGCGCGGGAACCATCTGGGCATTCAACAATCGCGCCCTGCCAAGCTCGCGCAGAAAAGGCAGGATGAAGAGAACTGGCGCGATGATGCGTGCGATCCGCCCGCCTATGCCGTCTTCGAGGAATACCGAGAAGACGCCGTGTTCTGCTCGACGAAGAATGGAAACCACCGTCAGAAGCGTGAGGCAGACGATAGTAGGAAAGGAAGGAAGACCTGCCGTGGATGAACCCGGGATCTGCGCCATTCCAAACAGAAACTCGGATAAGACGATGAGCACCAGCAGTACGAGGATGGTGACACTGGCGTCCGCGATCCTGCCAAAAAGAGAATCGCGCGAACGAATCAGGAGAATCACGATTCCCAAAAGCAGGAAAGCAAATACGGAGGCGTGGACGGGGGCCTGTCTCGCAGGGAGATGATTTCCGTTCAGCAACCTATCGAGTTGCGAAAATGCGCGCAACGCGGGAGCCCAGAAAGTTCCCGCCGCGATCAATGTCGTCAGGCCAGCGAGCATCTTGCCGATACGTTGCAGCAGCTTAGACCGGCCGGTTTCAGTGAAAAGCATCGCCACGGTTGCACAAAGCACCGCGAGTGCGGAAAACCCGCGCATGTGCAGCAAACCTGCCGGCAACAAATTCTCAACGAGCGCGAAGACACGCGAGAGCAGGTTGATGAGCACAATCTGTATGGCCAGGACGAGGCAGATTTGCTCGATGAAATAGGCTCGATGCAGAAGGTTTTGGTTAGGCTCTTGTACAGGAAATGTTGTGGCTTCAATCTGCATGCGTCCGCAACCATCTCCAACGGCAGGTCGGCTAAGAATTAGGTTGTCTCTGTGTTTCTCGTTTAGTTATAGCAGTTTGAAAGATGTCCCGGAATGCAACTTACGTTTGAGACAAATACCCCGTACCTTGGGGATGTGAGCTCAGGAGTGCGTCACCGGGTCTTGGAATTCGTGCGGCTCGAGGCTTCGTCGACTGTTGCAGTAATGGGGAAGAGATGGTCGGTCTTGGTGGTCTTGAGAAGCTCAAGGACGCGGGGTGCCACCCCGGCAGCGATGAGGTGGATGCCTTTGTTCTGGCAGCGGACAAAGTGACCGACGATAAGGCCAAGGCCGCAAGAGTCCATGTAGGGAACCTCGGTGAGGTCGAAGATATTGACCGATGGCGGGTGGAGGGGCGGATCGGACTCGAAGATATTGCGTAAGGTGGCAGGGCTGAGCGCAGCGTACATGTCACGCGCGGTGAAAGGGCCGGAAAAACGGAAGATGACAGCATCCGCGGCAGGATTCTGTCTGCGCTCGATGGTGAATGTGGCGCCCCTCCAAATTTGAGCTTGCATGGTGGACATTGAGCCTGCCTCGATCGGATTGGGGCGACGAATTGCCGTTGAGACGCGAAATGACCTTCGGATTGTCACCGTTCTACAAGAGAGATGGCAAGGTTAATCTTGCAGCGGCTGACCATAAAATTTCGTTCTGAAGTAACTCCGGTTATATACAAATCTTCCTAAATCTTGTGTAGAATTCAGGTAATCAAACAGCTGTTAGAACGCTTCGGCTGCTACTGCGACGCAAGATCCCAGGGTCCGGAGTATGTTCTATTTGCTTGATGCCAAACGCGATATCGCGGATGGGGAGTTGCCTTGCTTCCTTCGTTGCCTTGCGGATTCGTGCGCCTGCCCGGGCTCTCTGAAGATCCCTGCGCGAAGAACCTTCTAACACTTTCAAACGTTCGGCTGACCGCAGGGACTGCGAAACCTAGCCCAGGGGTGCGACGCTTCTCGCTTCTCGCCGTTTCGTGCGCTGTTGTGGGCATTCTGGCGTTTGGCACTCCAGCCCGCGCCGACGGAACTGCCTACTACATCAACAATCAAGCTTCCTCGAACTGCAGCGATGATGGTCCACACAGCGTGGCACAGCCCTGGTGTACGTTCGGCCCGGCGAACCGGATTAAGTCATTTACGCCGGGAGATCAGATATTGCTGGCGCGGGGCAGCGCTTGGAACCAGGAATTGTCTCTGGCGGGGCGCGGCACGGCGAGTGAGCCGATTACGCTGACCGCATACGGGAAGGGCGTCAAGCCGAAGATCCTTCGCAACCAGGCGGTGAGCGACATCTGTGTTCTCATGACGGATCCGAATTACTGGAATATCAGCGACCTCGAGGTGGGTCGAGCCAGCGTAGGAATCTTGTTGCACTACACCCAGCTCTTCAATAACGGGATCACCATCAGCAATATTGATGCGCACGACAACAAGGGAATCTGGGCGGGGTATTCAACCGAGTATCCAACGTCGCGTCACGTGCGGGATCCATTTGCGTCGAGTTTGAACATCAATCTGTCATCGGGGATCTTGTTCAATGTCGCTTCCTATCTGAAGTACACCAGCTCGCAGTATGTGCTGAAGGGTGTGTGGGTGAGCGACGTGAGGGGTGCGAACAATCTGGACAGTGTCGCTTTTGATGCCGAGTCCGACACGACCGACAAGCGGGACGGGCACAACGCTTTCCAGAATGTGATTCTGAACGGCCTGATTCTCTCGGGCGATAATGGCAATGCTTCGAAGGAATACGCGGCCGCCGGGCTCGGGTGCAGCGATTCTCTGCGCCTGTTGGGGATGACGAATGTGACGGTGATGAATTCGGTTTTGTTTAATGAGGCCGCATGTCACACACCGACCGGTACAGCAGCTGTGATCCTGGGACGTGTAAGCCAGGTAAATTTTGTCAACAACATCATCTTCGGAGTGCCTGCAACAGACAGTCCAGACGAGACGGGCATCGACTTTGAATGGTCAGAGGACCACGTTGCAGTGCAGGCAAACTTCTTAGCAGCAAACGCGGGTCCAGCCGTGGAGATATTGAATATTCACGACCACGACCATTCGAGCGACCTCGAATTCGAAGGCAATACATTTGCACAGAACGCGCACTCCCACCAAGCCGGTGCGGCGTCGGTGTGGGAAGACAACAAGGGACGCGGATGCGCGTCGCCGGCGGCGAAAATTCGTAACAACCTGTACTTTGAAGAGCACGGAAAGTTTCTAGACGGCAAAAGCATCGCCTCAATCTCGGATGAAAACAACATACTGACGGACGCGACCGCGAATTACGCGGCAGAGCAGTTTTCGGCGACGCAGGGGAAGAACCAGTGGCGTTACATGTACCAGACACCTGAGTCGACATGGAAGGAGATGCCGTACTACTCCGCAAGCGACAACAATGGCGCGTGGAAGGTGGGTGAGGCGCAGTTTGTGAGCGCATTCAACATGGCTCTCGCAAAATGCACAGGCCCTTGCAACGGCGGTGGAGTTGCCCGGGAGTGGGTGGTGCCGCACGCAGGCACGATTAGCATCAGGGGACACGTGCTGAAGTCCACCGGGCAGGGCGGCGAAGGGATAACTGCCGCGATCAACCTGGTGTCGGGTCGAAACGTGAAGCAGATTTGGCCGAGCCAGGGTGGAAGGCAGATGATTGCGGGCAACGACCAGGTTGGATATGCGACGGATGTGGACGACGTCCAGGTTTTCGCCGGAGATGTGCTCCGTTTCGAAGTCCGCGCCGACGGCGAAACCCCAGATGAATCTTTGAGCTGGACCCCATCGGTTGGGTACGTGGCGCCGAGCGGTACGCAAACGGCTTCCTCTCTAGTAGGGAACTTGTCCTTGGTTACCGCAGGAGCTCTGTCGTTTTAAGGAGCTCACTGAGCGCGTCGCTGCTAAGTCGAGAGTGACGGGCGCTCGATCGACTGGCGTAACGGTTCCATTGAAATCGCGGGCAGGCTGAAGTTGCAGCATGGCGCTCGGTCCTGATTTAGCCTTCGTACCTTCGGGAAATGAGAGCCAGATGCTGTCGACGTGGTACTTGCAGTCTTCGGGCTTGATGATGAACTCGTCGAAGCCGGAGGACACTGTTTCCTTGATGCGGACGATCTTGCCGTTGAAAGATTGCGGGTCTTTGAGGATGTCGCAGACGGTCGCGTCGACGGTCTTGTGCGTGAAGGGAGATTGCAAACGTGCAAATGAGGGCGATGTGTAACAGGCGCTTCATCAGTGGCTCCGAAGAGCAGTCGCATGCCCTTGCGTTACTCCAAAGACAGTGTGACTGCAAAGAGTTTCTTGAGAACTGACGAGGGTAGCACGGAGAGTTCCATGTTCAGAGGTCCTAGATCACAGTCCATTCGGGTCCAGACGTCTAGTCTGCTTCGGGAGTCTCCACGAGTCAGAATCGAGACCTGTGGCACCCAGCAACTCCGGATGAAATGCGCGAGGTCGTACTTTCAACTTCGAACTTTGAACGCTGAAGTGGGGGTTTATTCCACTCGCAGCGCCTCGACGGGGTTGATGGCGGCGGCGCGTCTGGCAGGCAAATAGCTGGCGAGCACGGCGGCTGCGGTCAAAACGAGTGGGACGATCAGATAGGTCAGAGGATCGAGTGGGGTGATCCCATACAGGAGCGACTTCATAGATTGCGTGAGTCCCGCGGCTGCAGCAATCCCGATCGCGACTCCGATCAGGGTCAGCGTGAGTGCGGAGCGGACGAACATCCACTTGAGCTCGTTCTTTTGCGCGCCTACGGCGAGGCGAATTCCAATTTCGCGGGTGCGTTGCGAGACAGCGTAGGAGATGACTCCGTAGATGCCGATGATGCCGAGGGCAAGTGCCATGATGCCGGCAATGGCGAGCATGGCCAGCGTAAATGAGGTGCGTGCCAGGGACTTTGCGTAGATCTGCTGCATGGTATTCACAGAGGCAGCAGGGAGATTGCCGTTCACTGACCAGACGGCTTGCTGAATTTCGGCGATCAGGGTTTCGTTGCCTGCGCGACTGCTGCGGATGGCGAACGTGACCGAGCGCGGCCCATCGATGGTGGGTTTCGGAGTATAGGGATCATTCAACATAGCCGGCCAGTAGATGATCGCGGGCGCTTTCTCATCCACGCCGTCGTATCGAACGTCCTGCGCAACTCCAATAACCTGCTGCCATGGCATGTTTCCAAATTGACGGACACGTTTGCCGATAGCGGCTGAGGCCGAACCCCAGTTCTCTCGCGCGAAGTTCTCCGAGACAATAATGTAATCATGGAGACCGTAAAGGTCGGTCCACGTGAAATCGCGCCCGGCGATGAGATGCGTGCCGAGAGTGCTGAAGTATCCTGGGGAAATGTAGTTGAAAAGGCGCAGCGGCGGAACGCCTCCTTCGTAGTGCTTGCCCTCTACACGGATCTCATCCCAGTTCGGATTCGTGTCGTCCATTGGAACGCCTCCGGCAAATCCGACAGAAGTGACGCCGGGGAGCGCAGAGATTTTGTCTACGATCTCGTTCTGGATATGCGTAGTCAGAATCGGATCCGCGACCAGCAACTCGGGGATGTAGAGACGCATGGTCTGTAGTTGTTCCGGGTTAAAGCCTGGCTCTACGTTGCGCAAAGCCGCGAAGGTGCGGATCATGAGTAATGCGCTGACAAGAAGCACTAAGGCCATGGCGACCTGCGCGACAACCAATACATTGCGGGAGCGTTGACGTGGGCGGCCTACGCTGGCGGTGCGATTGGTGCCAGAGAGTGCGGCAGCGGCGTGGGTACGGGCGTACTTCATCGCAGGAATCGAGCCGAAGAGCAATCCTGAGATCACGGAGAGTGCAAACGTAAACGCGAGGGAACGAGCGTCGAGGGTGACTTCGCTGAGACGTGGAAGTTCCGCAGGCCCGACGGCGACAAGGAGACGCAAGCCGGCAAAAGCGACACCGAGAGCGAAGATTCCGCCGATGAGCCCGAGAATGACACTCTCGAACAGAAGTTCGCGGGCAATGCGAGCGCGGCCTGCACCGAGCGCAGCGCGAATGGAGAGCTCAAGCTGGCGCGATTCGGCGCGAACCAGCAACAGATTGGCGATGTTTACGCAGGCGATGAGCATTACCAGGCCGACGGTGGCCATCACGACCCACAGCACGCTTGAGATATTTCCGATGACCTGTTGTTTGAGCGAGCGAAAGTTGGGAGTGATTTGCCAGACCTTGTAGTAGAGCGGATTCGTGCCCGGGCCGTTTGAATAGGTGTGCATCCAGAGCGTGATGAGCCGGGACATGTCAGCATTTGCATGCGCGATCGAGTCACCGGGCTTCAGACGTCCGACGCCATTGAATCCGAATGGTGCGAGCTTGAGCGTACCGCGATCGAATGCCAGCGGCACCAGCAAATCGAAGTCAGTATCGACTACGCGGAAGCCGCGCGGCATCACGCCGACGATCTCGCGGGTCTCGGAATCAAGTTGAACGCTTCGGCCGATCACGTTGCGATCGCCGCCGAATCGGCGCTGCCAATATCCATAACTGAGCATGACGGTCTTCGCGCCCTTCGGGTCCTGGTCTGCTTGCGAGAACCAGCGTCCGACGACGGGAGGAATGTTAAATGTCTGCAGGATGCCATCGCTTACAAGCACTGTATGGGCTTCTTCTGGCTGATAGATGCCGGTGACATTCGCGGTGCTTGGCACCCAGACGCCGAGAGACTGGAACGACTGGTTGTGTTCCGCAAAGGTGAAGTACATCGACGGCGAAAGGCGAAGTCCGTTCTGAAAATTCGACATTCCCGGCGCTCCCGGCGCCTCGAGCCAGAGTGCCACAAGCTGATCGGAATTAGGGTAGGGAAGCGGCTTGAGCAGAACGCCGTCGACAACGCTGAAGACAGCGGTGTTGGCGCCGATGCCGATAGCGAGTGTGAGCAGAACAGTGGCAGCAAACCCCGGTGACTTGCGGAGGCGGCGCAGCGTGAACTTGAGATCAGCGAGGAGAGATTCGAGTGCGCGCCACTGCCACTGCTCCCGGCTGCGCTGCTGCGCGAGCGCGACGTTGCCGAATTCGCGGCGTGCGATCTGCTCGGCTTGCGCGCGGGGGATGCCCTCTTCAACGAGCTCGTCAGCGCGCTCCTGGATGTGCTCGTGGATGGAGACGTCGATGTCGCTGTAACGGCGCTTGCGGCCTAAGAGTCGGGGAAGGGTCGGCAAAGGGGACCTCCTCATGCCTGGTCGAATGCGAGGACGCGGGTGATTCCGGCGAACATCTTCTCGAAGCTGAGGACTTCCCGTTCGAGATGGCAGAGGCCGGCTTCCGTGACGCTGTAAATGCGTGTGGGGCGGCCTTTGGCCGAAGTTCCTTCCTCTGACTGCAGCAGACCTTCCCGGAGCATGCGCTGGAGCGCCGGGTAAAGCGAGCCTTCTTCGACCTGGAGCAGGTTATCCGAAACTTGCTTGATGTGCTTCACCAAAGCATAGCCATGCATGGGTCTAAGCCGGAGGGATTTGAGGATCATGATTTCGAGTGCGCCAGGGAAGAGGTCGCGGTCGTCAGGGTTCTTGGCCATGGATGGGATAGTACCGCTTGGATACCTATTTTGTAAATAGTTATATTAGTCGAGGTTTGTCCCCCTCTCAATAACCCGCACGCACCAAAACTGGGCTAACCGAGTAGGGGCGCTGCGATTCGGGCCACAACCTTCTGACATCTGATTCCCCGGAGTTCAGGGCACATGCCTGTCAAGTTTGACAGTTGTCGTCCTTTTGGGGCGCCGATATTTAAAAGTCCGGAGGCGAATGAAAATGGCTCAGCCAGCACAAAGCAAGAGACCGAACATTGTCTATTTCCTGGTTGATAACCTCGGCATGGGCGAATTGAGTTCCTATAACGGCTGTTCTCTGCGAGGCGCCACAACGGCCCGCATTGATGCCTTCGCTCAAGAAGGGATGATGCTCTTTAACTTCGCGCCGGAGACGCAATGTACACCGAGTCGCTCGGCATTGATGACGGGGCGATACTCCATCCGTTCCGGTAATCAGACCGTCGCACTCGCCGGGTCGCACGGTGGCCTCGTGAAGTGGGAACGGACGTTGGGAGACATTTTCTCCGAGGCAGGTTACGCCACATCCATCGTAGGCAAGTGGCATATTGGCGATTCCGAGGGACGCTGGCCGACCGATCACGGATTCGACGAGTGGTATGGCATCCCGCGCTCCTATGACGAATGTTTGTGGGCTGACGACCCTTGGTATGACCCGAAGCGCGATCCAGTCACGCACGTACTCGAAGGCCGCAAGGGACAGCCTGTTCAGGAACTCGAGCAGCTAACCGTTGAGGTGCGGCGCGACATCGATGTCGAGTACATGAAGCGGGCCAAGGACTTTCTCAAGCGCAGCACGGAAGAGGGCGAGCCGTTCTTTCTCTATTTCAACTATTCCATGATGCATCTGCCAACGACGCCTCGGGCCGAGTTCAAAGGCAAAACGGGCCACGGTGACTGGGCTGACTCACTGTTGGAAATGGACACCGATTTCGGCACGCTGCTCGACTATCTCAAACAGCTTGGCGTCGACGATAACACCATCGTTGTCTTTTCAGGTGACAACGGGCCAGAGGAGATGACTCCATGGCGAGGCTCGGCTGGCTACTTTGAGGGGTCCTATTTCACCGGGATGGAGGGTTCCTTGCGAACTCCCGCACTGGTTCGCTACCCCGGTCACGTGCCTGCAGGTCAGAAGAGCGATGAGATCGTTCATATCACCGACATCTTCACGACTCTGGTCCTTTGGGCCGAACTGGAAGTTCCGAAAGACCGAGTGATTGACGGCGTGGACCAACGCTCCTTCTTCGAGGGGAAGCAGGCGATCTCGAACCGTGAGGGCTTCCTGTATTGGATGGGCGACGCGCTCTTCGGGGTCAAGTGGCGTAACTTCAAGATGGTCCTGGTGCTCCAGAAGACACTCAGTGACCCGGCCTTGCAGCTCACGACTCCGCACTTGGTCAATCTCGATGTCGATCCTAAGGAACGTGAGCCCTACAACTATCCCTACATTCACACATGGGTTGGCGCTCACACAGCAAGACTCCTGGTGGAGTATCAGAAAAGCCTGAGCCGCGAACCCCTGATTCCCTGCGGCGCACCGTTGGACTTCGTGCCGATTCAGAAGCAGCCATGATGCAAGGTTGGGGGGAGATTGTCGCACGGTTGGACGGCCGTATTTCTGGGCTTGATTGTTTCCCCGGGACATCGCATCGATTTAATCAAGAAAGGCTGGAGAGCATTTGCAAGGTTTTCATCGTCGCGATGCTGCTTGAAGTTGTTTATCAGGTAATGACCCATCGCTTGGAATATAGAGGATATTTTCTTGTTGCGGCATTCGTTTTGGCGATTTGCCCATATCTCTTGCTGCGCAGGCCGACAAATCGACTAGTGAGCGTTATGCGAAGAAAGAACTGATTGGAGTCGTGCGACCGCCTGATCTGCCCGACTCTGGTCGGATCGAGTGCCACTCGAAAGTGAGCCGAAAGCAGCTTCACTTCCCTTCAGATTTCTGGCTCGCGATCCACGCGGTGATGCGTTCGTCCAGGACATCGAGGGGCAGCGCGCCAGAGTCGATAACCTGGTCGTGGAAGGCGCGGATATCGAACTTGGGGCCTAATTCTTTCTTGGCACGGTCGCGCAGCTCGAGAATTTTGAGTTGGCCGATCTTGTAGGCGAGGGCCTGGCTGGGCCACGCGATGTAGCGATCAACCTCGGCCTGAATGCTGGTTTCGTCAATGGCCGAGTGGTCATGGAAATAGTCGACCATCTGCGGGCGCGTCCAGTGCTGCGAGTGGACGCCGGTGTCAACGACGAGGCGGATGGCACGCCAGATGTCACCTTGCAGCCGTCCGTAGTCAGAGTAAGGATCCTGGTAGAATCCGACGTCTTTGCCGAGCCGCTCGGCGTAAAGGCCCCAGCCCTCGGCGAATGCGGTGTAGCCACCAAACTTGCGGAACTCTGGAACACCCTGGAGCTCGCGCGCAATCGAGATTTGCAGATGGTGCCCAGGCAATCCTTCGTGATAGGCGATTTCTTCGACCTGATAAAGGTCGCGATCGGTGGGATTGTACGTGTCGATAAAGAGGCGTCCGGGGCGACTGCCGTCGGGCGTGCCGGCCTCGTAGTAGGCGGGCGCTGAGTTTTTTTCGAGGAAGTCCGGAACGGGGACGACTTCAAACGGCGCCTTGGGCAGATGTCCGAATAGCTGTGGCAGCCTGGCCTGCATCGGGCCGAGGTAGCCGCGATAGGTGTCGAGAAGCTGATCGCGTGAGGTTGCCTTCAACTTGGGATTGGCCTTAAGGCTGGCCTGGAAGGTCTTCAAATCCTGGAAGCCGAGCTTCTGCGCGATGGCGAGCATTTCGGCTTCGTCTTTCTTCACTTCGTCGAGACCGATCTGGTGAATCTGGTCCGCCGTCAGGTTGGTGATCGTGGTGCGACGGATGAGGAACTGATAGTACCTTGCACCGTCGGAGAGCGAAGAGATGCCGGGCTCGTCGCGACCGGCGGGAATGTAGGCGACCTCAAGGAAACGCGCGAAACGTGCGTAGGCCGGAAGGACTTCTTTGCGGATGGCGTCGAGCATTTCGGTTTGAATGCGGGTTTGCTCGGCGGCCGAGATAGAGGCGGGAAATTTCTTCAGCGGAAGCGCGAGCGGCGAGTCTTCCGGCTTCTGCGCAGCGAGTTGCTTAACCTGCTCGAGAGTCTTTTCGAGCAGATATTTCGGCGGCACGCGCTTGTCATCGATGCCGATGGACATGTTGGCTGTGACCTGGTCGAATGCCTTTGGGATTGCGTGCAGTCGCGCGATCCAGTCGTCGTAGTCCTTCGTGGTGGTGAAGCTGAGCTGAGCAACAAGCTGCGGATAGGTGGCGTAGATGCCGCCCATCTGATTCACTGGCATCTCCCATGCTCTGAACTCTGCGGCTTCCTGGTCGTCGGTGAGGCGGCGGACGAGGAGTTGCTGGCTGACTTTGTCTTGATCTGAAAGGCCGGTGGGGTCGATGGACACGAGTTTCATCAGGAAGTCCTGCTCGGCGGCGAGCCAGTCGTTGATGGCCTTCACGGAGTAGTCTGAAACCTGGTCGTTGTAGCGCTTGTCGCCGATCGTAGAGGCGAATTCCGGCTGCCGTTTGAGATTCTCTTCCCAGTAATCGTGAAAAAGGGCGTGCAACGCCTTGGTGCGCTCTTCGGGCGTCGTCGGTGCGTTCGCAGACGACGCGAGTTGCGCGGATACAAACATTGGAGCAAAGAGGAGACCAGCGAGAAAAAGCGAGGCAAGTCGTTTCAAGGGGATGATTCCTTGGGATTGAGTTGGGAAATGGGGCATCGGGTTGAGTGTAGAGCACGAGGGCGGCGGCGCGTCCAGAGGAGTGATCTGCGGCAGAGAAATCAGTTTGCCGACTGAGTAGGGACTCCGAGTAACCGGTACAGCGTGGAGCGGCTGATACCGAGCTGGCGTGCTGTTTTGAGTTTGTTGCCGCGGTTCAAGTCGAGGACCAGGCGAATGTGATTGAGGATAACGGCGTCGAGGTCGAGGACCTGGAGGGAGGTCGGAGTCAGACACGGCACGGGCGAGATCGGGGGTACGATCGCGAGATCCTCAGCGCGGATCAGCCCATCTGGCGAGGTAAGGACGGCGGATTCGAGAACGCTGGAAAGTTCGCGCGCATTGGCGGGCCAGTCGTGTTGCAGCAGCCGGGCGGTAGCGCCGGGCGCGAGACGGAGGCGGGGCAGGTGGTAGCGCACCCTGATGCGCTCGAGAAAGAGGGCGGCGAGAGGCGCGATATCTTCGCGGCGCTCACGCAGGGGCGGGATGGCAAAACGGATCGCGGCGAGGCGGAAGGTGAGGTCGAGTGGATACTGGCCCTCGTTTGCCATGTGTCGAAGCGATCTCTCCGACGAGCCCACAAGAACAAATCTCCCGATGGGAAGGTCCTGCAACGCTTTGACAACGCGCAGCAGCAGGGCCTGGCCGGGAGCGGCAAGAAGATCGACGCGATCAAGGTACGTGAAGCCTGTGAGAAATTGCGGCTCGACTTCGCTGAGGAGCCATTCACGCGCATCGCAACGGTTGAATCTGGAGCGCGCAAGGGCGGATCGGCTGTGCAGCAGCTGCGCGAAAGTCTCTTTGCCGACTCCGGGCTCTCCTTCGATGACGGCGCATTGCAGTTGGGGCGCGACGATTTCGGCTTGCCGGATGAGCCTGCGCCCTGCTGCGCTGATGGTGGCAAAGGACGGTTGCAGGGAACTACGGCTCGACCCAGTGAGATCAGCTGGGGAGAACTGCGGCTCCGACATCAGCAGGTTCTGCGTGGTCATGCACGCGCCTCGCCTTTGCGGCCCGGTGTCGATTCATGGGCGCACATTGGGTTTATCGACGGGGCGAGTGGGAACGTGAGCGGAGATCGGGATTCGCGGAAAGCGGTCCTAAGGATGTCTACTCGCACGAACGATTGTTCGTGAGCCCCAAGACACTTCGTTCCCGCTGACAAATGTGGGGCTGAACCGCCTGCTACGTGCGGAAGCGCTTGGATGGCTCGTCGGAGTAAATCTGGCCGTCACGGATGTGGACCACGCGATGCGCGTATTCGGCGATATCGGGCTCGTGGGTTACAAGCACAATGGTATTCCCCTTCGCATGCAGCGTGTCGAACAGGGCCATGATCTCGATGCCGGTTTTGGAGTCGAGGTTGCCGGTGGGCTCGTCGGCCAGAATGATGGACGGGCTGTTTACAAGCGCACGGGCGATAGCGACGCGCTGGCGCTGACCGCCGGAAAGCTCGTTGGGCTTGTGGTTCATGCGCGATTCGAGGCCGACGTTGGTGAGCGACTGCTTGGCGCGCTCGATGCGTTCCGCGGCCGGTGTGCCGTTGTAGATGAGTGGTAGTTCGACGTTGTGCAGCGAAGTGGCGCGCGAGAGCAGGTTGAAGGTCTGGAATACGAAGCCGATTTCCTTGTTGCGAATGCGCGCCAGCTCATCGTCGTCGAGTTCGCTGACGAGTTGGCCGTTAAGCCAGTACTTGCCCTTGGACGGTGTATCGAGGCAGCCGATCAGGTTCATGAGCGTCGACTTGCCGGAACCGGACGGACCCATGATGGCAACATACTCGTTGGCCTTGATGCGAAGGTTGACGCCGCGCAAAGCGTGGACCTGCTGTTCCGAACCCATGTCATAAGTGCGCCACAGGTCTTCGACAACGATCATGTCGCTGTTCGGCTCAGCCGATTGCTGCATTTCCACCTCGGAGATGACGCCGTTCAGAGCCATGTGAACCTTATCCTTTGCCTGCGTGTGCTCTCCGCAAATGTGCGGGAAAATTCTTGCACCTTACCGTTTAGATCTTTCCAGAGTGTCAAGACTTAGACTCTGGTGTCGCTACCGGCGCCGTATCGCGTTTCAAAAGTGCGCCATTCTTCAAAGTGCGCAGAGTCTTGTAGGGACCAATGACGATCTCCTGGCCGTCCTGAAGGCCGCTGAGAACTTCGATATCGGTTGCGCCGGTGATGCCCGTGGTGACCGAAACGAACTTCGCGCGCTGCTTGCCGTGTGCATCCTTTTCGACAACGTAGACGCCTTGCACCGGAGCTACTTTCGGTCCTGTCGAGGTGGAGGCGGCTTCGACGCTTCCGCTCGCCGGAGCGGGCGGCGTGTACATGGTCAGAGCCTGAATGGGCAACGAGAGCACGCTTGATTTCGACGCGGTCGTGATTTTGGCGGTGGTGGAAAGACCCGGCCGTAATTCATCGGTCGGCGTATCGAGTGTGACGACGACCTTGAAGTCCTTGGCTTCTTCCGTACCTGTCGTAGATTGCGAGGTTGCGACGCCCGTGGAACGTAGCAAAGCCTGGTCGCCTACCAGGGTGACGTGACCCTTGAAAGATTTTCCGGGAATTGCGTCCACCGTGACCTCGGCGGGTTGGCCGATCTTGATGTTGACGATGTCGGTTTCATCGACCTTGACTTCAGCGGTAACAACGCTCATGTCGGCGATCGTCATCAGCGTAGACCCCTCGGCATTCTGAATGCCCACAACGACCGTTTCTCCCTCGCGCACAGGAAGATTCGTAACGATGCCATCAAACGGGGCGATCGAAACAGTTTTGCTCAGCGCGTCTTCGTTGAAGCGGAGCTGGGCGACCTGCTGGTCAAGGTGTCCCCGGGCCGATGCAGTTTGCGCCTTGGCTTGGTTCAACTGGGCGTCCGCCTGCGATACCGACGCCACGTCGGTGTCAAAGGCGGCCTTCTTGGCGTCGAAGTCCTGCTTCGCCATGATGCCTGCCTTAAAGAGGCTTTGCGCGCGCTGCCAGTCGAGCTGTTTTTGCTCGAGGTCGGCCTTCGCGTGTTCGACGTTGGCTTCTGCGGTCTTTTCAGCGGCGATGTAAGAAGAAATATCGGTCTTCGCTGCGGCGATCGTAGCCTTCTGCGACTCAACGTTCGCTTCTGGCTGTACGTTCTCAACCGTGGCAATCACCTGGCCCCTCTTTACGTGGTCTCCCTCCTTCACGTAGAGGTGCGTAATGCGGCCGAACGAGGTCGCGCCAACATTGACGTAGGTCTTCGGCTTGACCTGGCCGGTGCCGCTGACAATCGTCGCAAGGTCCTGGTGGTGAATCTTTGCGGTCAAAACTTTGGTGTAGCCCGACTGCTGCTTGACGATGAAGACGGCAACGAGGACGATAGCCACAATAACGGCAGAAACGATCAAAAGAATCTTTTTCATGGGCGCTCTTGTACTCCTGGAAGCTCCGACCTTATTCTACGCAAATCCCTCTCACTCGGTTCCCGTATACGACCGAATTCATAAGAGTCATGAATACTTAACCTTGAGCCTGTGACGAAGGGTGCCCGAACGCAAGTCCCCAAGGCATCCGTTGAAGGCGCACGTTGGGGTCGACAGGGACCGTCCGGTAGATTGAAAGAAGATTGCGCTACTTTTCATTGACGCAGAAGGGGTGGTAATTGTCTCAGTATTTTCGCCTCAAAAAAACGTGATTCGAGGTGACCGATTGGTTACCCGGCCGTCCAAACGGCAGCGACCGTTCCATCATGCCTTGCTACGCACGATTTGGGCCCGTAGAATAAGGCATTGTAGGGAGTTCTCCGACGCAATGATTTTCAATGGCCGTTCGATCTTATTTGTCGCACTCGGCTGCGGCCTCGCCTTTGTTCCCGCCTCCCGTACCCACGCTCAACAATCCGCCGACCCGTCATTGCAGCCCCGGCCAGCGGCCGGCCAGAGTCAGGATCAGGAGCCGGACCCTCTGAAGCGCCAACGGTCCGACGAAGAGCAGTTCAAAGCCCAAAAGCAAGTCCGGCAGGAGTTAAAAGGCGCCTACAAGAGCTGGCTCGATCAGGATGTGGCCTACATCATCACGGACGAAGAGCGGAAGGCATTCAAAAACCTGGGTAACGATGAGGAGCGCGAGGCGTTCATCGAACAGTTCTGGCTGCGGCGTAACCCCAATCCCGATTCTCCCGACAATGAATTCCGCGAAGAGCATTATCGGCGCATCCAATACGCCAACGACCATTACGCGGCGGGCAAGCCCGGGTGGAAGACCGATCGCGGGCATATCTACATTGCTTTTGGCCCTCCGGACTCCGTCGAGTCCCATCCGTCAGGCGGCGCCTATCAGCGTCCCCAGGAAGAAGGCGGTGGCGAGACATCGACATTTCCATTTGAGACCTGGCATTACCGGTACATCGAAGGCATTGGCGAAAATGTGGACATGGAGTTTGTGGATACCTGCCAATGCGGTGACTACCACTTCACCATTGACCGCAGCGAGAAGGATGCCTTGGCCAAGGTGCCCGGAGCCGGTCTAACCCAGTGGGAGGAGATGGGCCAGGCCAAGAAGGCCGATCGATTCAAGGGTGGATTTGAGAACCTCGGCGCTGGACCCATGACAAGCCAGAACCAGTCGAAGGAATTCGATCGCATCGAACTGGCCGCGAAGCTCTTTGCGCCTCCGCCGGTCAAGTTCACCGACCTGGAAAGCGCCATGAGCGAGCACAAGCTGCTCACTGGACCAATCTTTCCCTTCGATGTGCGGACCGACTTCGTGAAGGTCACCTCAAGCACCGTCCTGGTGCCGGTAACGGTCCAGATCCGGAATCGCGATATCACGTTTGTGACCAAGGACGGAGTCGCGAAGGGCGTAGTCAACATTCTCGGCAAAGTGACAACGCTGACCCACAAAACGGTACAGACCTTCGAGGACACCGTCGAGGTGGAACAACCGGCTGAGCTCCTTGAGAAGTCGCTCGACCGTAAGTCGATCTATTGGAAGGCCGTACCGTTGCTCCCTGGACTGTACCGGCTGGATATCGCTATCAAGGACGTGAACAATCCTGATCACGTTGGTGTTTATGGAAAGAGCTTGGATGTGCCTGCGTATCATGACGAAAAGCTCGGCACATCGTCCCTTATTCTGGCTGACCAGATTTATCCGGTCAGTTCGCACGATATCGGCCAGGGCTCATGCGTGATTGGCAACACACATATATGTCCCCGCGTGACGACCAATCCGGCCACACCGGTCAGCTACAAGCGTAACCAGGACCTGAATTTCTGGATGCAGGTCTACAATTTGGGAATCAACGACCAGACCAAAAGCAACGAAGCGAAGGTAACGTACCAGATCATTGATTCGGCAACGAACGTCGTCGTCTTTGAGAAACAGCAAGATTCCAAAGACTTTGGCGAACACAGTGACCAGCTAACGGTAGAAAAGACCCTGCCCGTGGCTGGCCTGCAACCGGGCAAATACAAGGTGACGATCAAAATAAATGACGAAATCTCGAAACAAGAGATTGCGCAATCGGCACCTTTTGTCGTGGAATAGTACGAGGGCCCCGCTCATTCAGTTAACCGGCACTAGATCGGGAAACTTGCGGGCTTTTGATTCCCAGGACTTTAGCCAGGACGCCGCCGGATCACCTATACGAGTGATGATGCGCAGGCTCCATCTCGTCTCCATGATCGCGCTGTTCGTCGTGGCGTCGTCGCCACTGCTCGCCGTGTCTGGCGGATCGGTTTCTGGCATCGTTCGCGATTCCAGCGGTATTCCCCAGATTGGGGCTGTGGTGCAGTTGTTGCGGCCCGATATGAGCGTGATCGCCACTGTCTATACCACCGGCAAGGGCACCTACTCATTCAACGACATTCTGCCGGGTAAATACGCCGTCAAGGCGATGGGCGTGTCGTTCCTGCCTTCGCTTCGGGAGAACGTGCGAGTCCGCACTAATACCGTTGTCAACCTTACGCTGAACACCCTGTACGAGGTCATGCAGTGGTTGCCGGCAGAACCGCGCGCTGCCAATGCGTCAAAAGATGACTGGGAGTGGACGCTCCGTTCAGCAGCGAATCGACCACTGCTCCGGTGGCTTGAGGATGGGCCACTGGTGGTGGTGTCCGATCGTCCCGGCGGACGGCCCAAGCTGAAAGCGCGGCTGATGGCAACCGGACAGGACGGCACATTCGGCGAAAGCGGCGAGCGATTCACGGCCAGCGTGGAAGATACACCCTCAGACAGCCGCGAATTGCTGGCGCGCGTCGACTTTGCCCCGGATACCGATGCTGGCATGGAGTCGATGCTGGGCTTCCGCCAGGATCTGGGCTTTGCGGGAGCGGTCGAGTCAATGGCGGCAATTTCGATTCATCCCGTGGTGGAAGGATCGGGCGGCGAGGGGTTGGACGAGGCCGCGATGCAGAGCGCCGAGACGATCCACCTCGGCGATGAGTTCGAAATCGACGCCGGTGCGCAGCAGGTGGTGGCCCGCTTCAGCCAGAACTCGCCCAACACAATTCTGGCAACGATGCCCTTTGCGACGGTAGCCTGGCACGGCGGGAACTCGACGGTGAGCTATCGGATGGCGAGTGCGCCTTCTGGTCTCAACCAGAATGAATCGCAGGCGGGATTCTATCTGCCGCAGATTTCCATGCGCGATGGCAAACTGGCGCTGCAACGCGGATTGCATCAGGAGATCGGCTGGGAGAGGCGGACTGATGCTTCGGGTGTCTCCTTCCTCGTCTACTCGGATAGTGTTCAGAATCCAGTGATCGAGGCGAGTGGTCGGGGCACAGCCAGCAGCGCCGTGTTGAGCGATCCGATGAGCGGCCTTATACGCGGAGCCGGACAGAACTATGCAGGCGCCGGAGTGATGGCGACTGTCGAGCATCGGGTGGCCGGCGGCAATCGCATTCGCGTGAGCTACGCCAACGGAGATGCTATGGTGATGCCGGCGCTCGTGCATCCGACGGCGCTCAGCCAGTTGTTCAGTGAAGCGCGCCCACGGCATGCGCAGATGTATGCCATTTCTCTTTCGGGAACCCTGGAGGGGACGGGAACACGCTGGCGCGCGAGCTATCGCTGGCAGCCTGCCGATACCGTGACGCCAATTGCGCCCTATTCAATCGGTGCAATTGAACCGTATTTGAATCTGCATCTACGTCAGCCGGTCTCCACGCACCACGAAGGCCTGAATATCGAGGCGCTGCTCGATATGAATAACTTGCTTGCAGAAGGATACCGGCCGTATCTCGTGAATGGCGGCGTGGTGGTATTCGCGCAAGATCAGCGCAGTGTGGGTGCGGGCGTGGCCTTTACGTTCTGAGCGATTCGCGCAAAAAATCCAATCGAAAACTGAAATGCGTTAAGTGTGATGGCAACCTGCGTGTGTACGAACTTGATTTGCGTCGTTTGCCGAGTCTGCTTCGTGGCATTTGTCTGCGCTGAAGAATGTACAGCCCGGTGGGTGAGCGATGCAAAGGCGGGCGTGCACCTTTGGAAGAGTGCCTCGCACTGTGTTATATTTTTCAAGGGTCAGTGATGACTTTTCGCTGATTCGCGCCGCGCACCCTTCCCACTGCATGGCGTTTTCACACCCACTGGACGCGTAGCTCAACTGGCAGAGCATTCGGCTCTTAACCGACAGGTTGAAGGTTCGATTCCTTCCGCGTCCACCATTAAATCAAGAACTTAGCTTGTTTCGCGCTAATTCGGACAATGAATAGACCGAATTCCAAGCGTCTTGCCACGCAACGTACTAATGGTGACAACCGCTCTCCGGGGCGAAGCACACGCCATGTTCTCATCGTCGCCGTGCCGCCGGTGCGGACGCTCGATGTGTTCGGTCCGCTGGAGGTGTTTGGTGACGCCAACCGCTTAAGGACCGACGGACCAATATACGGAATCGGTGTCGTCTCGGCCGGAACCGATCGAGACGTCTCAAGCCATCTCGGTCTTCCCGTTCGCACGGATCAAACATACCGCGAGTATTGTGGTCCCATCGACACGATTCTTGTGGCCGGGTACGATGGCGTTTCGAAAGTCCGATACGAACGGAACTTTCTAAACTGGCTCAAGGAGAGCTGTGCGAGCAGCCGGCGCTTTGGTTCGGTCTGCACTGGCGCGCTGGTGCTGGCTGAGGCCGGTCTTCTTGATGGGCGTCGCGCAACGACTCACTGGAACTGGTGCGAAGAGCTTGCGCGCGACTACCCGCGAGTGACCGTAGACCCAACACCTATATTTGTTCGAGACGGAAATTGCTATACCTCAGCAGGTGTAACTGCCGGAATCGACCTCGCGCTCGCATTTGTGGAAGAGGATTTGGGCAGGCCTGCCGCTCTCAAGGTTGCTCAAATGATGGTGGTGTTTCTGCACCGGCCGGGCGGTCAATCGCAGTTTAGCGCCACCCTCATGGCACAGACTTCTGAGCGACAGCCCCTCGGTGATGTGCTCGCCTGGCTTCCTGACAACATCCGGCGCAACCTCTCCATCGAGAGTCTTGCCCGGCGCGCAGCCATGAGTCCGCGAAATTTCGCTCGCATGTTTCACCAGGAAGTGGGCAAAACCCCGGCGAGATACATTGAGGATCTTCGCCTCGAGGCAGCGCGGCGCCGGATCGAATCGGCAGCAATGACTCTTAAGGAGATTGCGCTTTCCTGCGGCTTTACCTCTGCGGAGATTCTTCGTCGTGCATTCGTGCGCCGCCTCGGCGTTACCCCCCACCAATACAGAGCCTCTTTTGGGCACACTCGCGTGCGATAGTTCTCTCACTGCCGATCGGCAGGAATAGTGGCTTTTTTGTCCTGTATCGCTCGCTCCGATCGAGTCGATGCTTTCATCCAAACTCACGTGCGAGATTGTGGGACCCGACAATAAGGCGAGTCCCACGAAGTCGGCGTACGAAAAAGCAGGTTATGAGTCCAGTTCTGGAACAGGGTCACCTTACTCAAGGACCGTTCCACATCCTGCGCCCCCTCAGGAGGAATCGATATGAATAACCTTGACCTGATGTTGAAACGAAACAAAGAGCTCGCCACCCCCATGCCATCGCTTCCACAGTCTTTGCAGACTTTGAAGGCGGTCATCATCGGTTGCGCCGATATGCGCGTTGATCCTGCTCTAGTGCTTGGAATCAAGCCCGGTGAGGCCGTCGTCATGAGAAACATCGGCGGTCGCGTCACGCCCGGTCTGCTGGAGGAGTTCGGTCTGCTCGGACGAATCGGAGAGGTTGCCGAAACGATTCCGGGAGGCGGCGGTGAGTTTCACCTGATCGTACTTCATCATACGGATTGCGGCAGCACGCGTCTCGTGGGAGATGCAGCCATGCCTGGCGCACTACTTTCACATACCGGAAAGGGAAGTTGAGACCAAGTCAGTTCGCGATCCACGCAAGTCAGTGGCTGTCGACGTTGCTGTGCTCAGGGCGATTCCGGCATTGCCTGATGAGTGGCTCATCTCTGGCCTCGTCTATGACGTCGCGACCGGGCTTGTTGAGGTTGTCGTGCCTACAGCGTCAATTCGCCCGCCAAAGGTACCCTGATGACCGAGGTCGCTTAAAGAACACTGGCGTCACTGCGCAAGAACTAGGCGTGGAGTGCATGTTTCCCACTGACGTCGAGGAGAGATGGGGCTTTGTGAGCAGTCCCTTGTTTGTGAGTGAGAGATCGAAGCCGGAGTTGAAGGCGCGACCGCTTTGTGTGGGTTGCCTCATCTTTGAACGGATGGATCAGATTGACTTCACGGGACCGCTCGAAGTTCTCTCCCGCATGCCGGACACCGCTGTCCAGATCATCGGGAAGGAACTTTCGCCTGTTCGTGACGCGTAGGGCTACGGCTTACTCTGGACGTGAGCATTGCGGAAGCAGGACTGTTCGATGTTCTGCAGTAACGACGCATTGGAGTGTTCGGCATTTGATGCCGTACTACGGCGCAGTTCTGGCGGATGTAAGGGTAGCAGTAGACGGTCACATTATCAGCGCCGCTGGAGTCACGGCAGGGCTGGATGCCGCTCTTGCGCTGGTCTCTCTGCTGAGCGGGGATGCGGCTGCGCAGGAGAGTCAGCTTGCCATTGAATATGCGCCGAACCCCATCTTCAACTGCGGAACTCCCGAGACCGCGCCAGCGCAGGTACTTGAGAGCTTTCAGAACAAATATGAGCCGATCGGAACTGCAAGGGAAAAGGAGGCGATGCGCTATGCCGCGATCGGCGATTCAACACGCAGCCCAGTGAAAGTAGCCGGAACAGTCACGTCAAGCCTCAGTAACCCAAATGACGAAGGGCCATCTGGGCGGTCCGGTTGAGTTCCCTCTTAGTAGAACCGTTCGCCGCCTGGATGGAAAGACCAGCGACGACCGTCGACAGATACCTTGCGTAGTCACCGACGTTGATTTCCTTCGACAACTCTCCGCTCTTTCGTGCTTTGAGAAGGCGCTCCTTTAGAGCGACTTGATTCTGTTTCCGTATCGCCGTCATGAGATCTCTTGCCGGAGTAGCGTCCAGGCTGCAGCCCACCGCCCCCGCCAGCGTCATACAGGTCGGCGGATGACCGGGCGTGGTGAGGAACGCAACCGTGCTTTCGAAGAGCGCACGAATGAACCTTTCGAGAGTCGGTTCCTCCAGGGCCCTAACTGCGTATTGCGCTCGCAATTCCATATAGCGCTTTACCACGAGTTGAAACAACGCGTGCTTGTCACCGAAGGCTGCATAAATGCTTGAGGGGCTGAGGCCCATCGTGTGCGTAAGATCGGCCATGGAAGTTCCTTCATACCCGCGTTGCCAAAAAAGCAGCATTGCAGCCTCGAGCGCCGCATCTCGATCAAAGCCGATTGGCCTTCCCGTCTTTCCGTTCCCAGTTTTCATAATCTTTCTCGCCACTCTTCATATTAGAGTGCAAAATCGTGAATCCGATGCGCCCTCCTGACATCTGTAGTGAGTGTTCCGGATTGCCTGTACGTAGGACGTAAGGTCGAAATCCGGTGCAGTGGGAATCTTAACTCGTATGTCGGCATGCGGCCTGTCTGTTCTGCGATCACGGACGCGGCCGACCATCACGAAGGGAGTAATTATGGGAAAGCTTGAGGGTAAGGTTGCAGTCATCACGGGTGGATCGAGCGGCATGGCACTGGCGAGCGCCAAGCGGTTCGTTGAAGAAGGCGCCTACGTTTTCATCACGGGCCGGCGGCAAGAGGCGATCGATGAGGCCGTCAAGCTGATTGGCCGGAACGTGACCGGCGTGCGCGGCGATGCGGCCAATCTCCACGACCTCGACCGTCTGTTCGATACGGTCCAGCGGGAAAAGGGCAAGATCGACGTTCTGTTTGCGAGCGCCGGCACGGGCGAAGCCGTCAAACTGGGCGAGATTACCGAGCAGCACTTCGATGCGGCCTTCGGCCTGAATGCGCGCGGAACGCTGTTTGCGGTTCAGAAGGCGTTGCCGCTGTTCAACGATGGCGGATCGATCTTCATGACCGGGTCAGTTGCTTCAGTGAAAGGTTTTCCTGGTTACGGCGTGTATTCGGCGAGCAAGGCGGCGCTGCGCTCCTTCGCACGCACGTGGCTCAACGAACTGAAGGCCAGGAATATCAGGGTGAACGTGCTGAGCCCGGGGCCGATCGCCACACCGATGCAGGACCAGGTTCTCGACGAGGAGGGGAAGCGGATGTTCGAATCCCTGATCCCGCGGGGAAAGATGGGTCGTCCCGAGGAAATTGCGACGGCCGCGGTGTTTCTTGCTTCAGACGATTCGAGCTTCGTGAACGGGGTGGACTTGTCCGTCGACGGCGGCATGTCGGCCATCTGAATCGGCGGATCGCGATTGCGTCCATCATCTACTCGTCAGAGCCGCCCGCGCAGCAATAGAGACTGGCGACACGACCCGATGCCTGATGTGTTACAGATTGATGACCGTGGAGCCGTGGATGTGGCCGGACGGTCCCCCCTTCTGATCCACTAATGAATTCGCTCCAGATAAGCCGCGTGCTGCGTCTTCGCAGTGCCGACGTCGCTGAGAGAAAGTGCATGGCTTGGAGGGTCGCGTGCACGGCTCTATTTGGCTGGGCGAGAACCGGCGATGAGGATGTCTACCAGTCTTCTGGCGCTTTGCTGCCAATCACCCCCGGAGCCAACATAAGAGACGCCGATCACCGCCCGAAGCAGATCGGAGGCGTCAATATCTCTTCGCACATCGCCGCTCTTTTTCGCGCGCTTCACCAACTCTTCGATTGCTCCCTGGACGAGGCTGCGAGAACCCTCATAGAGCCTGGAAGGACCTCCGGAAACGCTGTTGAGAGCGGGGGCAATGATGTGCTTTGCCGCGACATAATCGACGAACAGCAGCAACCATGCGCGCAGTGACTCGATCGGAGACATTGTGGCGGTGAACCCGCGCGCTGCCGCGGCCAACTTTTCCACCTCGCTCCGATAGACCGCTTCGATCAGCGCATCCCGCGTAGGGAAATGGCGATACAAGGTACCGGCACCGACACCCGCCTGCCTCGCGATGTCGTCCAGGCTGGTAGCCGCACCGTGGCGCGTAAAAGCCCTCTTCGCCACTTCAAGGATTCTCTCGCGGTTCCGCTGCGCGTCAGATCGCGGCTTTCGCAGTACGGGTTGCGTGCGTTTCTTCATCATTTCCAAAATATATTGCAACCGGAGACTATCTCCGATTATCTACTCACTCGGAGACTGTCTCCGTTTTAATCGGAGCGGCTGCCTTTCGTCAATTCGCTCTGATAAAGGAGACTCCTATGCGTGTTTTCGTGACAGGTGCAACCGGATTCATAGGTTCCAGGATTGTCCCGGAACTGATCGGCGCAGGTCACCAGGTGCTCGGTCTTGCGCGCAGCGATGCGGGCGCCCAGTCTCTGGTCGCAGCCGGCGCTGAAGTCCATCGCGGCGATCTGGAGGACGTGGAAAGCCTCCACAGCGGCGCCGCTGTGTCCGATGCTGTCATTCACGTCGCGTTTCGGCACGATTGGACGAAGTTTGCGGAAAGCTGTGAACTCGACAAACGAGCCATTGAAGCTATTGGAGATGTGCTTCAGGGTTCCAGCCGTCCGTTCATCGTCAGCTCCGGCGTCGGAGTGGCGCAGGGGCGCGCCGCCACGGAGGACGATCCGCCGCTCTCTTCTCCATCCCTTCCCCGCGTATCTGAGGTGACCGCTATTGCGCTCTGGGAGCGCGGCGTGCACGCCGCGGTGATGCGCTTACCGCAAGTCCACGACACGGAAAAGCAGGGACTAATCACTCCCCTGATTGCTATAGCACGCGCGAAGGAAGTCTCGGCGTACATCGGCGATGGCCACAACCGCTGGCCCGCTGCGCACGTAACAGATGTCGCCCGGCTCTATCGACTCGCTCTGGACAAGTTCACCGCGGGAGCTCGGTACCACGCAGTCGCAGAAGAGGGCGTGCCGTTGAAAGATATTGCCACTGCAATCGGCCGCGGCCTGAAGGTGCCTGTCGTCTCTATCGCACCGGAACAGGCCCAGGAGCATTTCGGCTTCCTCGGGTTCTTCGCTGGGCGGGACGCTCATACTTCCAGTGCGCATACCCGAGCCAAACTCGGCTGGAACCCGACTGGTCCTGACCTTCTCACCGATCTTGCAAACATGCGTTATGCGCAGGCCTGAACAAAGGCGCAACGACACTGCGCGCAAGCCAAACCCAACTCAGCCAGTTTGAGAGGAGTCAATATGAAGAAGACATGGTTTATCACAGGCGCTTCTCGCGGTTTCGGCCGCATCTGGGCCGAGGCCGCACTCCGGCGCGGAGATAACGTAACGGCCACCGCACGAAGGTTGGAAGACATCGTGGACCTTAAAGAGCGCTTCGGAGACGCGGTCCTGCCAATGGCCCTCGACGTAACCAATTCTGAGCAGGTGCCCCAGGTCGTTCAGCAGGCGTTCAAGCATTTCGGCAGGCTGGACGTTCTTGTGAACAATGCCGGCACGAGCCTGTTCGCGGCCACAGAGGAGGCGAGCGACGAACAGATCCGCGACTTGTTCGACGCAAACTACCTCGGCATGGTTCGGGTGCTGCGAGCAGCTCTTCCTCTGCTGCGGAAACAGGGGAGCGGACACATCCTCGGCGTCTCGAGCGGACTTGGGATTACGGCGCTGCCGCTCATCGGCTTCTACTGTGCCACGAAATGGGCGGTGGAAGCTCTGCACGAATCACTGGCGCAGGAGGTGAGACCCTTCGGCATCAAGGTGACGCTGGTTGAGCCTGGAGCTTACGCAACGGACTTTGGCAAATCTGCAGAGATCGCAGATGCTCTGGAACCATACGTGGAGTTTCGGAAACAGTTTCTGACGCGTCTGGCCGGAATGGAACGGGGCGAGCCGGAGGCGACCTCAGAAGCCGTCCTGAAGCTTGTGGACGCAGACGATTCACCGCTGCGACTCGGACTCGGAAACTCGATTCTGCCGAGAGCACGTGCCGCGTATGCAGAGCGACTAGCGGAATGGGAAGCGTGGGAGGAAGTGTCGAATGCGGCTATGGGCGAACCGAAGAAATCGGCGACAGAGTGGATCGAGCAGCTGGCTCATCGAACTCCAGATCATGCGTGATGCTGCGGATGAGTCCGTTTTCGGGGCAGGCGAGACGAAATGATCAGAGTTCGTCGGCGATGCAAACTGTCGGGATGACGCATATTTCCAACCACCAGCCTTTGCCGGCCGGCGTTGAGGGATCGACAGCGGTAGATCAATGACTCTTCATTGCCGGATCTTCGATAACTGCTCGCATCCAGTAGTTACCATCGCCGTCGACTTCGATGCCATGGACCTCACGCTCAAAACCGGGGAAGCGCTTGCCAAATCGTTCCATGGCGAGGATGAGCTTGATGACCGGTGACTCGGCGCTACCTAGACGCTCGCCGGGCATCGACATGGGGATCCCGGGAGGATACGGAACGAGCATGTAAGCGGCGATCCGGCCGGCCATCTCCCCGAACGGAATTCGCTCTGTCTCGTGCCGAACGAGCTTTTGGTAGGTCTGTGCGGGCGTGAGGATTGGATCGAAGTCTTCGTCACACGCAGCGTTGACGAGTCCGGCGAGATCGAGTTCAATCATCGCCATGTGCATCTCGTCGGATAGGTCTCTCAATGAAACATCGCGATATCGATGAGGGAAACGTTGAACTAATTCAGGAAGTGCCTCTTCAAGCGATGCGTCTGAGTCGTACAGTCGTTTGAATTCGAAGAGGTTTTCAAGGAGGCTGCCCCATTTGCCCTTGGAGGTTCCCACAGAAAACAGCACCAGAATGGTGTAGTCGCCGGTGCGTGCAATCTCGACGCGGCGCGAGTCGAGGAACTCGGTAAGGATGGAAGCAGGGATTCCCCATTGGGACATCACCCCCTGCGCATTGACTCCGGGCGTCAGGATAGTCACCTTGGTGGGGTCGAGCATGCAGTAGTCATCGGGCGAATCTTCGTCCTGGTAGCCATGCCAGTCCTCGCCATGCTTAAGGGTCCAGCAACTCGGTTCGGCGGCGAGAAGGTCGTCTTCGGCTTCTTCGAATAAAATGCGTTCGCCGGTCGCGGGATCGGTGACGCGCTCGGGCTGGTAGACACCAAAGAACCAGGCTTCTCCGTTGTCGGATGCGATGCGCAGGCGATGGGCGATGGAACTCATCGCCTGGCGAAAGCTGATGGCATCAGCGAGCGTTTCGTCCATCAGCGTCGGGCCGGCGGGCTCGTCCATCATAGCTGCGGCAACGTCGAGCGACGCAATCAGGGGGTAAAAAGGTGAAGTAGTGCCGTGCATCATGAAGGCTTCGTTGAACTGGTCAAAGTCGAGCGGCGCGCGGTCAGAGAGCTTGACGTGGATCATCGAGCCCATTGAGAACGCGGCCAGCATCTTGTGCGTCGACTGCACCGAGAAGATTGCGGGCCGGTCCTTCATGTCTTCCGGGACACCCATCGCAAACCGCCCCCGATAGAGGGGATGGAACTTTGCATACGCATACCATGCCTCGTCGAAGTGGACCCGGGGAATCGAGCGGGCGAGCTGCTCGACGACCTGATCCACGTTGTAGCAGAGACCGTCGTAAGTGGAATTGGTGACCACAGCGTAGGTAGGTTGTTGCGAGCGGGCGCCTGCCGAGAATGGGCTGCGGGCGATGAGCTCCTTCACGGATTCCGGTGAGAATCGCTTGAGTGGAACGAGGCCGATCATACCGTAGCCGTTGCGCGTCGGTTTGAAGTAGACCGGGCGGGCACCCGTAACTGTTAGCGAGTGGCAGATGGATTTGTGGCAATTGGCATCGGCCAGAACGATGTCGTCTTGCGCAATGACGCCGTGGCCGACGATCTGATTGGAAGTGCTGGAGCCGCCCAGCACGTAAAAGGTCCAATCGGCGCCGAAGATGCGGGCCGCGTTGCGCTCCGACTCTCCGGGAGGTCCGATGTGGTCGAGCCAGGAGCCGAGCGGCGCCGACGAGATTCCCAAGTCAGATCGGAGAAGGTTTTCGCCAAAAAAGCGATGGAACTCCTGGCCTACCGGATGCTTGAGGAAGGCTACGCCGCCCATGTGGCCCGGTGCGTCCCAGGAATAAGCGGACTGGTCGTTGTACCGAAGCAATTCGCGGAAGTAGGGAGGTAACAGTTGATCGTGGTAGCGCTCGATGGCGGTATCGAGGCGCGAGGAAATAAATGCAGGAGTATCGCCGAAGAGGTGGATGTACTCGTGGACCTGCTTGATGACTTCCAGCGGCAGTTCGGAAACAAGAGTGCGATCGGCGATCAAGAAGATCGGAACCTTCTTGTTCCGATGACGTACGCCGCGAATAATATCGAGTGCCGCGCGTTCTTCAAACTGCGAGTCACCTTCGAGATCCCAGTCGAGCAGAACGGCAGAGTAGCTGGGATCGGAAGTAACGAGCGAGAGACCATCCTCCGGTGAGGTCGTGCGAACGACGGTGTACCCCTCTTCGCCGATGGCGTCGACCAGACGCTCCATGGCACGGTCGGAGACGGAGTCTGTCCGTCCGACCTCACTGGCAATCAACAATACCCAACGTTTCTCACTCATCTATCTATTATTCTCCGCTCCAACTCAATATCCTACGGCCTCCGAGGGCCTATTGTGTGGCATAACCCCATACGATGCGAGTTTGCTTTCCGATGCGTGTCGTTGCGCAGAGGGCGACCTTCGGGATCGGCGGGGCTTATAGGCGGATCAAGGGAAGGCTTGGGTTTCTACACTCGGGTGACGGGCGCCGAAGAACTCTCCTCTGAGTTCTCCAGTCGTGCCGAACGCATAGCTTGACTGATGTTTGCAATGAGAAACCCAGCACAGACAATGCACGGGCCTGCACATCACGAAATTCGAGGACAAACTACTGAAGCGGGCGCATTGCCGGGTTCACCGAGGCTGCCTCGAGATTGTTTTTCGGGATTTAATGTGCGCCTAGGAGAGAGGGCCGGAAGCTGCCATGTAAGGATCGGAATAGCCTATTGGCGCACTAAAAACGCAAAGCTTTTCATGAAAAAGGCAGAAATGGCTCTGAAATCATCTCTCGTTTCAGAGCCTCCCCGCCTTTACTTTTCGCTGTGCGCGGTAAGGTGGTGCTTGGCAGCATGTTCGGCATGTTCTGCGGCATGGACGTGATGTGCGTGCGCCAGGTGCGCGTGGTGAGCAGCTCTTGTGTGATCGCCGCTCTCGTGATGCTGGGCGGCTTCGTGGTGATGGCGCGCAGCGTGCTCATGGTGTTCCGCTGCCTGCTTGTGATGATGCGCTGCTTCTTGTGACATGGAAATTCCTCTCACTTTGCGGTTGTGCTCGATGCACCTCAGAATTATGCGTACTTGAGAGGCATCGAGAGTTACAGCTTGGCGAACGCGATGTGAATTTTTGATGGGCGTGAAAATGGCTCACGGAGACGAAACGCTTCTCGACGTGCCGATAAGAATTCTCCTCGGGCATGATTCTGTAGAGACTTTCAAAGCCGTTCACGCAAGAACTATTCGCCTGTAACGTGGGCGCAATGTGAGTCCGCGAAGCTATTTTGAGCGTTCCCCGGGGTGATCTCTCCGTTTCTCATCGATCGAAGAGAAGATATCCCAAGAAGCATCAGCACCCTATCGAAACGGCCCGGCCGACTGCGTTGCGCTTAATCTCGCTGTAACCGCCGAGCAAGCCCTGTTAGGGGCTTGTTCCCGTGCCACAAATGCGCACTTGAGTTAGAGTTGAGCGCATGGGTATGTATTGCGCGGTTGGCGGTGTTGACATCGACCTGGGGCCTGAGCGCTTAGAGGCCCTGCTTGCGGAGAGTCTGGACAAACTCGGAAAGCGCGAACGGGTCCTTGCGGTACCGCCGGATATCACTCGGCTGCATTCGCAGGCTGGTGGGTTGACCTGCGCCGCCTGGAAGTATTTTGGCGATCGAATGAAGGCGGTACTGCCTGCGATTGGGACACACGCGGCGATGACGTCTGCGCAGATGGAGTATATGTTTCCGCGGGTTCCGCAGGAGCTGTTTCGGGTTCACAACTGGCGGACGGATGTGGAGACGCTGGGCGAAGTGCCTGCGGAGTTCATCTATCAACAATCGGAGGGAAGGCTGAACGTGGCGTGGCCGGCGCAGACCAATCGGTTGATCTCTCGGGGTGGATTCGACCTGATTCTCTCGATCGGGCAGGTGGTTCCGCACGAAGTGATCGGGATGGCCAACTACAACAAGAACATTCTTGTTGGTGCGGGAGGAAGACAAGGAATCAACCTGAGCCATTACCTGGGCGCGGTGTATGGGATGGAGCGCATTATGGGGCGCGCCGAGAATCCGGTGCGAGCGGTGCTGAATTATGCGTCGGAGCATTTTTTGCGCGAACTACCGATTGTGTATGTGCAGACAGTGGTAGGCCGCCGCGTAGATGGCGGGCTGGCGGTGCGGGGGCTTTTCATCGGGGATGATGTGGAGTGTTTCCATCGGGCGGCGGAGTTGAGCCTGAAGGTAAATTTCGAGCTGGTTGCGGAGCCGATCAAGAAGGCCGTGGTGTATCTCGATCCGCACGAATTTCATTCGACTTGGTTGGGGAACAAGGCAGTGTATCGCACGCGAATGGCGCTGGCAGACGGGGCAGAGCTGATCGTTCTTGCGCCGGCTGTTCGGCAGTTTGGCGAGGACAAGTGCATTGATGGGCTGATACGCAAGTATGGCTATCATGGCACTCCGGCGACGCTTGCGGCGGTTGAGGCGAATGCCGATCTGGCGGCGGAACTGGGTGCGGCGGCGCACCTCATACATGGGTCGTCGGAGGGCAGGTTCAAGATTACGTGGTGTCCAGGGCAACTTAGCAGAGAGGAGATTGAAGGCGTCGGCTACAACTACGGAAAGTACGAAGAGATGTCGGAGCACTATAACCCGGATAGGTTATCGCATGGTTATAACAGATTGGATGGCGAGGAGCTGTTCTTTGTCTCCAATCCAGGGCTGGGGCTATGGGCGCATAAGTCGCGGCTGGAAGCTCAAAACTCAAACCGCTGACAGGTAGTTTGTTGTCCCGTGGTTCCAATGAAAAGCAGATCCTTCGCTCCGCTTACCCCACAAACGATGCTCGTTCGCGGGGCCTCAAGCTGCTCCGCTCAGGATGACACTCAATCAGTCAGGCCGTACGCACGGCAAAGGCGTGTCCCTTCAAAAACAGAGCTTTTTTCAGGGCCTGTGAAGCCGTTCCCTTCGAAACACGAGGAACTCAAATAACCTTCAGTTCGCGCAGGAGGAAGGCGTAGTCGAAGGCGATCTCCTTTAAGTAGTCATAGCGGCCGCTGGCGCCGCCGTGGCCGGCTTCCATGTTGGTGACCAAGAGAAGCGGATTGCTGTCGGCCTTGAGGGTGCGGAGTTTGGCTACGTACTTTGCCGGTTCCCAGTACATAACCTGGCTGTCGTTGAGCGATGTTTTAACTAACATTGCGGGATAACTTGCGGGCTTCAAGTTATCGTAGGGCGAATAACTCAACATGTATTTGAAGTAAGTCTCCTCGTTGGGATCTCCCCACTCCTCGTATTCGGGAACGGTGAGGGGCAGGGATGCGTCGAGCATGGTGTTCATGACGTCGACGAAAGGAACGTGGGAGAGGACGGCGCGGAAGAGGTCGGGGCGGAAGTTGGTGACGGCGCCCATTAATAGTCCGCCGGCGGAGCCGCCCTCTATGGCTACGCGCGCGGGGTCTCCATAGCCGTTGGCGGTGAGGTGTTCGACCACGGAGATGAAGTCGGTGAAGGTATTGCGCTTGACGAGCATTTTGCCAGCATCGTGCCAGGGTTTGCCGAGGTCGCCACCGCCGCGGATATGGGCATAGGCGATGACGACGCCGCGATCGAGCAGACTGAGGCGGTTAGAGTTGAAGCCGAGTGGAAGTGCGTAGCCGTAGGAGCCGTATCCGTAAACGTAGAGGGGATTTTTTTCGGCAGCGGCTAAAGCCCCCTGTTTTTGGGACGGGCTTATGTACGGGCTAAAGCCCGTACCCTTCAGGTCGGTTGAGGGTTCGTGGTTTCCCACCTTTTTCTCCGACGGGGCACTTTGAAACTTGTCGCGGCGGTAGACCAGGGAGATGGGAACTTGAACGCCGTCGGCTGCGGTGGCGTGGATGCGTTCGCTTGCATAGAGGTTGCGATCGAAGCCGCCGGGAACTTCCTGCTGCTTCAGCAGGATCGATTCGCGGGATTCCAGATCGTATTCGTAGACGGAACCGGGGGTGACGAGGGATTGGTAGCCGTAGCGGAAAGCGGTTGTTTCCCAAATGCGATTGATACCGGGTGAGGCGTTGTAGGCAGGCTCAGGGAAAGTGATTTCGCCGTATAGGTTGGCCTCGGGGTTCTGGTCGGGGCTCGGATTTTGGAACTTCCAGAGGCGGAGGCGGGGCAATCCGTCTTCGCGTTCGCAGGCGATGAAAAAGTTGGCGAAGAGGTCAATGTCTTCGAGCATCACGGTGTCGCGGTGGGGGATGCGCTCGACCCAGTTTTCGCGCGCAGGAGCGTCAACGGGCGCGGTGACCAGGCGGAAATTGCGGCCGCGATCGTTGGTACGAATGAACCACTGGCCGTTGCGGTGATCGACAGCGTATTCGTGCTCGTCCTCGCGGGGGCTGATGATGGTGAATGGGGCGGTAGGTTGGTTGGCGAGGAGGACAAGGCACTCGGTAGTGGTGTGGCTGGCGGATTCGAGAACGATGTATCTGCCGTCGCGAGTGCGACCGGCGCCAATGTTGAAGCGCTCATCGTCGTCCTGGTAGACGAGGACGTCGGAGGTGTGAGGCGTGCCGAGCCTGTGGCGAAATAGCTGGAACTGGCGCTTTTGCTCTTCGTCTTCAACGGAGTAGAAAATCGTTACGTTGTCAGCGGCCCAGGTGACGGAGCCTACGCGCTCGACTTCTCCGGGTAGGGTTTCGCCGGTTTCGAGATCCTTGATACGGAGCGTGTATTGGCGGAAGCCGGTGGTGTCTACGGTGTAGGCGAGCCAGCGGCCGTCGTCGGAGATGTCGGTGGCGCCGATGGCGAAGAAGGCGAGACCTTCGGCAAGTTGATTGCCATCGAGGATGATGTTTTCGGGGGTATCCGGGGGTGGAGTGTTGTGGTTTCCGACCCATGACAGCGATGAAGCTGCTGTCATGGATGGGGCGCCCGGCTTTGAGGATGGGGCACCGAGCGATCCGCGCTTGCGGCAGAAGATTGAGTATTGTTTGCCCTCCTCGGTTCGGATGTAATACCACCAGTCGCCCTCGCGGTAGGGGGCAGACTCGTCAGTCTGCTTGATGTGGCTGAGCATTTCGTCGTAGAGCTGTTCGCGGAGGGGAGCAAGATCGGCAGTGAGGGTCTCGGCGTAAGCATTTTCGGCCCGAAGGTAGGCGGTAACGTCGGGATTTTCTTTGTCGCGGAGCCAGGCGTAGTCGTCGCTGAGAGTGATGCCGTGGAGGACGGTTTCTTTGTGGTCCTTGCGGGCGATGGGGGGGGTGGGGGGTACTTGATCGTTCATGGCAATTCCAAGTGTAGAACCGGGGCCCATAAGCAATGGAGGCAGGGCGTCGTAACGACATTGGCGGTTAGAAAAAAATTGCGGTTTCTGTAAACAAGTCCTATGTCCTCTATGATTTGCGGCCGAGACGTTGTTGCAAATATTTCCAAATAAAGAGGTTATCCGCAGAAATCTCTCAGCAAAGGGGTTAGGAGCATTTTGAGAGTCGTCCCGCGTCGATTTTGAGTGTTGCCGTCAGCTAGATCCATCAGCCACGGGCGGATACTCGCTGCGTTTAGCGTCATGTATTGATTGTGCATCGATCGGCAGAAAAACAATGCAAAGTTCTGCTGAAGTTTTTTGGGCTTAGAATCTGGTGCTTAGGCTGATAAGCGGAAGGCGAGGAGTTGACAAAGCGCGACCGGGAGCGTGTCCGACTCAGTGTCGGTACTGTAAACGGTGTCACGGCATCTCAAAAGGGGAGGGGTGGAATGGCGATCGTCAGAAATTGCCCGGCATGCGGGAAACCTAATCGGATTCCGGCTAAGCATATTGCCGATGCGGGAAGATGCGGCGCGTGCAAAGCACCCCTTCAGGCGCTGGCTGAGCCCATTGAGGTGACGCCTAGCGAATTTGACGAGATTGTGCGCGACAGCAAGGTTCCGGTCCTGATAGATTTCTGGGCTGCATGGTGCGGACCGTGCAAGATGGCGGCGCCAAGCGTAGCGCAAACGGCACGAGACATGGCTGGCCGGGCCGTGGTGCTGAAGGTGGACACGGAGCGGTTTCCGGAACTTGCGGCTCGCTACGGGGTCCAGGGAATACCAAACTTCGCGGTGTTTGTTCGCGGCAAACTTCAATTCCAGCAGGCAGGACTGGTGGACGCGAACACCATGAAGAGTTGGCTTGCGAGCGCGGAGGCGTGACGCACCGAGGGAGTGGCTACGCGCCCGGCGCGTATGCACGCCGTTGACCAGGTGAAACGGAACACCTGCATAAGCGCACTAAAGCTACGCGAGTCCATTGATGAGCCGCGATTCAGACTGTTTCTCGCGAATCCAGGGCCTGTTCGCACTACTGGGGCGGTGGCGCCGGGAGAGCCAATTTTCACGAGTTCAAGGAGTGAGGAGTGACGCATACCGGGTGTCTGCTAGCGACGATCGACGCCGAAATTGGGAAAATTGGCCCGGCCCGAAGGGTTACGTCGAAAATCGGGCCATACTTCATTCTCGCCCTCGACGGTGGACCCGCCACAGCCTTCGGGCTCGGCTTCGTGTATCCCGATTTTCGCTCGTAACGCCATCCACCTCAGTAGTGTGAACGGGCCCTAGTTCCCGTATTGTTTGGCGGCCTGCGCAATGCCTGGTTCGGCAGCAGCGAAGTCCTGCGGAGCCATCACGGGCCGGAAGGAGACCTTGGCATTGAATGCGAGGAACCAGGGTTCGGCGATAGCGGGGATCTGCGAGGAGTCTTTCATGTCGAAGACTATGGACGCGGAGCGGTTGCCGTTGTCGTCGGCAAAGAAGTAAGTTGCCTCAGGCTTGAGATCGGCGAGGATGCGATCGATGGTGGAACCGAGAGTGCCTGCTTTGATGTGGGCGTTGCCGGATTCCACGGGGATGGATACGCGAAGCAGCATACGCATTGGTCTCTCTCCTTTTCGGGAACGCCTATAGGTATCGGAGCGAATGGTGGCGTGTCAATGAAAATGTGGGAAAACAAGGCGTCAAAAAGCAGCAGGAATAGGCTTGCTAATCGATCCACGAATGGCGAGCGGCCTGAAACTCGATGGATTGGCGGTATGCACCCATGGGCGACGGCGAACGCGGACGGTTGCGCGACGGATTGGGGCTAGCCGGCGGTGCGACGCCGGCATCCGACTCTGTTGTAGAGAGCGGAGAGGCGCAAACCGGGGCGAGGCAAGCCAATTCTGATCAGGTCGGGTCGATGACGACTGTGCCATTTGAAGTGGCGCGGCACACGGAGTTTGTGTTTGAGCCTTTCCTCGGTTCGCTGATTCAGTTGCCCGCAGTGCGAATGCAGCGAGCGCAAAGTTCGGAGTTCTTTCTGCCCCAGTCCTCGTCTTCGGTGCGGGTGGGCGCGGAAGAAGAGATTTTGCCGGTGGAGCAACAGGCTGCGTTGCCACAGTCCGTGAAGGCAGATTCGTTGACGAGGCGGCGGGCGGAAAGAGAGAAGAAGGAGGTCGAGCCGGGCTTGCTGGGGTCTCAACCGGCGAGCGAGGTTGCGCGAGACCAGGATGCTGCGAGAGCGGCTTGGGAAGCTGAAGAGATTGAGCCGGTGTTTGCGCGGACAAAGATCGCAGAAGAAGAGAAGCTTGCCAAGAAGACAGAGAAACTCTCGCTGATGATGAGGTTGCAAAGATGGCTGGTCGGAGATTCGCCGGAGCCCGAGGGAAATCATCGCAGAGCGGAGCGGACCAGTCTTCCGGGGCTGGTCGCGTTTTATTGGAGCGGGGGAACTCCGAAGCCGCATGAAATTGTGAACATCAGTAAGACGGGGTTCTATCTTAGAACGTCTGAGCTGTGGTCGTTGGAGACGCTGGTGCGGATGACCCTGCAGCGACCGGTTACAAATGTGAAGCAGAAGCGAGATTCGATCAGTGTGCTGGCGCGGGTGGTGCGGATCGATCAGGGCGGAGTGGGGCACGAGTTTGTGACGACGGAGGCGCTGATGAACGCGAGGAGCATGGACGTGATGCCGAGCCATGGAACGGACTGGAAAGAACTCGACAGGTTCTTAGAGGCGCGGTGAGTGGACTTGCAGCCCAAATCGTCTTCTACCCGCTGGGATATTGTGGTGTGACGCGTTGAGCGGCAGAGAAGTTGATGTGCCGTGAATTGAGATGGTTGTGGGCGTGGGAACTTTGGAGTGGGCAGGGACGTACAATTGAGTGCGATGGAACGCTCTCACCGCATGAGTTTGTCGATGTGCCGGCTGATGCTGGTGGCTCTTTTCCTGCTTCCTCTTCGGGTTGTAACGGCCGAGTCGGTCAGCAGCCTGCCCAAACCCAATGACTATGTAAATGATTATGCGCGTGTGCTATCGCCGGAAGCGGTGGCCAAGCTGGACCGCATCTGTGCGGAACTGGATCACTCGCAGACGAACGCGCAGGTGGCGGTGGTGACAGTGCGCAACCTGGACGGCGAGGATGCTGCCGACTGGGCGAATCAGCTGGAAGACAAATGGCAGATGGGAAAGAAGGGGTCGGACCGCGGAGTGCTGGTGCTGCTGGCGGTGGACGATCGCAAGTACCGCATCGATGTGGGATACGGGCTTGAAGGGATACTGAACGACGCCAAGGTGGGTGATATCGGGCGTGCGATGGTTCCGGCTCTGCGGGCGCAAGATTACGATTCGGCAATTTTGGGAGTGGTGGGGCGGGTGGCGCAGGTGATTGCGGCGGATGCGCATGTGACGCTTGTGGATCAACTGCCTAATCCGCCGCCAGTGCGGCAGCACCATGAAGGTGGTCTCGCAAATCTGATTCCTTTTATCTTTCTGATTTTGATCTTCTTTGGGTTTGGCGGGCTGCGGCTTCTGTTTGGGATGGGTTTATTGAATAGCGCCCTGGGCGGGCGCAGGTCCTATGGCGGTGGCGGTCCCTTTATCGGCGGTGGCGGGTTTGGCGGCGGTGGCGGATTTGGCGGTGGCGGTGGCGGCGGCGGTTTTGGAGGATTTGGCGGCGGAGGGTTTGGCGGCGGTGGAGCTGGCGGAAGCTGGTGAGAAGCGGGGACCCGGGACTCGGGACCAGGGACTCGGGACCAAAAACTGGGGACTAGGGACTAGGGACTAGGGACTAGGGACTGGAGACTAGCTGACGGTTGAGCCAGGAATTCAGAACGGACCTTTGCATAGCGAGGGTCGGAGGAGAAGAGAAGGGTATGAGCAAGGGATTGCTGGTCGGGTTGGGCGTGGTGGGCGTGATTGTGCTGGCTCTGCTGATGGTCGGCGGCAGCTATGTGAGTGCCAAGAACCAGATGGTGGCCAAGGATCAGGCGGTTAAGTCGGCCTGGTCCGAGGTGGATGTGCAAATGCAACGGCGTGCGGATCTGATTCCGAACCTGGTGGAGACGGTGAAGGGATTCACCAAGGAAGAGAATTCTGTGTATGCGGATATCGCGAACGCGCGGGCAGGACTGCTGAGCGCGCAGGGTCCGGAAGCCAAGATCGCGGCGAATGGAAAGCTGGATTCAGCATTTGGACGACTACTGGCGTTGACGGAGAATTATCCGCAATTGCGATCGAGCGATCAGTTCATGCGGCTGCAAGACGAACTGGCGGGGACAGAAAACCGGATCGGCGTCGCGCGGCGGCGATATAACCAGGCGATCCAGGACTACAACACGTTCATCGGACAGTTTCCGAACAGCATCTGGGCGGGAATGGCGGGATACCACAATAATGACGCGTACTTCAAAGCGAGTGAGGGCGCGCAGCAAGTGCCGAGTGTGAAGTTTTAGCGATTAGTTTGTTCGCTGCTTGCTTTCCCAGATTTCAAAAGCGAGACCCTTCGACTTCGCTCAGGGCAGGCTTTGGGACACCTGCTTTCGAGTCACACGTGAAGCACCTCTCTATAACGTTCGTATGAGCTTGGCAATCTGGGCCGGAGTCGCGATGCGACTTCGGCCCAGATTGTTTGGCGTGAGGGAGCGTTTGGGTACCTTGGATTGGGATGAAGTGCGATAGATCACGGAGGATGCGTTCGGCGTCTGGCAGATTGGAAGTATTAGAGGGTTCCCGGGTAAGTGTATCCAGTTGAAGTTTGATGCTGGGTCGTCGACTCCTTAATGGTCGCGTCGACTTGAAGACATCGGCTTCGAGATCGAGCAACCCGAGAATCGCTGTGGTGGAGGCTGGTGTTTGCTGTGATCCGGTTAGATTATTTGTCTTGTTTGCTTACAGTGCTTTCGACGGTTTTGGTGGGCCAGAAGCGGTGGACTGGGCTGGTTGTGGCGAGCGTGAACAGCGTGATCGTCTGCGTTATCGGGTTGCGGACGGGGCAGCTTGGGTTTGTTCCGGCGAACCTGTTCTGCATCGCAGTGTATGTGTTCAGTATTAGGTCATGGGTGAAGTCGGAGAGTAGCTGTTAGCGCTTTTGCATGTGGCTTTCCTATGCGGGGATGGGGTGGCCACTCGTGCCTGGTGGCACACGCTCGATCGCGTGCACTCGTCACGACTGAAGTCGTGCCCTGTTTCGGATAAAGACAAAAGCAGATCCTTCGCGCCGCTTACCCCATGAACGCTGACGCGTTCACGGGGCCCCAAGCTTGCGGCGCTCAGGATGACACGGACTGGGTGGTGATGCTCATGGTGCGACACCCGCGACTAGCGTGTACTTGAATCGGGGGCGCTTCGTGTGAACCGAAAACGCTTAGCGAGCATGCTGGCAGATTGGGTCTCTGCACCGGCTAAAACCCAGTTTATTTTTGACTGCGCCACGGAACGACTGAAGTCGTGCCCCGTTTCGGATAAAGACAAAAGCAGATCCTTCGCGCCGCTTACCGCATGAACGCTAACGCGTTCACGGGGCTCCAAGCTTGCGGCGCTCAGGATGACACGGACTCGGGTGGTGCTTTTCTGCCTTTGCTTTGCAAGGATGGGCCCCCCCGAGCACGGGGCCACCCGGCGTAGCTCATCTCAGGTCTCAAACGCGAGACCTGGGGCACCCAAGACTGAGCGAGAGAGGCGCCCAAGACCGAGCGGAGAGGCACCCAAGTCTGAGCGAGAAAGCAAAAGGGCCATCCGGTGAGGATAGCCCCTGGAGTTTTGGAACGAAGACCGGCACGAGTCTCCCTAACTGAAATCGTGCGATTCACGCCCTGCAAACGGAGACCTGTTTGCAGGGATCCCATCGGCGCCGATATGACGACTTGCGACTCACGCTGCGCGGCTGCGCAGTTTGGAACGAACTAGCGGACCGGCTACTTGTAGGAGGCGATGGCGCTGGCTTCGTCGTCGTAGATGTCGAAGACGGTGTAAAGCTTGGTGAGCTGCAGAACATCCTTGACCTTGCGGGTCAGGTTGAGCAACTTGAGAGCGGCACCCTGATTCTTGGCTGTGGTATAGGCGCCAACGAGTTCGCCCAGGCCCGAGCTATCGATATAGTTCACGTCGCCCAGATTCAGCAGGATGTTTTTGGATCCTTTGCTGATCAGGTCGCGAATGGCTTCGCGCAGTTGCACACTGCCCTCGCCCAGAGTGATCCGCCCGCTAAGGTCCAGGACGGTGACGCCGTCCAATTCACGGGAAGCGATTGTGAGTGCCACGGAAATTCCTCCTTTGTGAGTCTTACAAGTTATAGCATCTGACACCCTGCAAACGAAGACCAGTTTGCGGGGTCCCGTCTCTGCCTCGAGTGGGTGAGTTCCTGATGAATCCACTGAGACACGGATACAAAGATGCTTCAGGTTGTTTCCTGGGCCGGGGTCAGATGTTTGATCAGAGTCAATTCTGTTCCAGGCTCCAGTTGACGGAAGTGGACCTCATCCATGAACGAGCGGATGAGGAAGATGCCGCGGCCAGTGCCGCGCAGGAGGTTTTCAGGAGCGAGGGGGTCGGGGAGGTGTTCCCAGTCGACTCCTTTGCCTTGATCAGCGACTGTGAAGACGAGCGATTTGCCGTTGTTTTCGAAGCTTGCGGTGACTTGTTTGCCCGGATCGTAATCGTTGCCGTGGAGGACGGCATTGACGGCGGCCTCGCGGACGGCCATGGTGATGCGAAAGCGTTCTTCCTCGTCGATACCGGCCTCTTCGGCCAGCTTGTCTGCGGCAGCTTCAATCTCGCTGACGCTCTCCATCGTCGAGGGTAGCGAGAAGCTCCGCTTACCTGGTTTGGAATCGATCAAAGGCTTCGTCTCCGCCTCTACCGGGAATGGCAAAGCGCCGCCTTACCGCGAGAGGATGTGTGTAGTTTTCCAAGGAAGACGGGAAAACGCTATAGACGGCAGTTTCATAGCTGAGGCTCGTTGTGTCAAGAAGTGGTTTGAGTTAGGGGCAGTTTGGGTGTGCGAAGTCGAAGGGTGGGGAATGGCGATGAGAGCAAGTTTTTGCACGGTGCCAAATATCGATGTTGGGTTTGTGCTCGACGAAGAATCGATTCACATCGCTGGGGGCTGAACGACTCCTTGCGACACCAAATGTGAAGGACAAAAATACAAAGCAGATCCTTCGCTCCGCTTACCCCATGAACGCTCATGCGTTCATCGGGTCCCCAGGCTTGCGGAGCTCAGGATGACAGCTTCGTGTGGGGTGGCGTAGCGGCGCGACTGAAGAGGTCGGGATGACAGAGCGAGGAATTTCGTGAGGGCGCGGTGTTTGAGCCGTGGTGACGAACGCGGTTCAGATGGAGCGCAGGCTGATCAACTTGCAGTTCTTCGCAGTACACTCACCTTATGAATCACCGCACAACAACCCGCGTGAGTTTAACGGCGCTGCTGGGGACAGCGGTGACGGATGCGCAAGGGAATGTGCGCGGCAAGCTGAAGGACGTTGCGGTTGCGACGGGGGCGGAGGCCGGGCAGGTTGCAGGGCTGGTTCTGAAGACGCGTGATGGTCTGTGGATTGTGCCTTCGCAGGATGTGCGGGAGACACCGGCGGGAACGCTGGAACTGAAATCGCCGGAGATGCTGATTCCTTTGCAGGACCAGGGTAATTATCTCTACCTGGCGCAGGATCTGGTGGACAGGCAGATCATCGACATCCATGGGCGCAAGGTGGTTCGCGTAAACGACGTGGACCTGGAGTGGATGGGGGATGGCGCAAAGAATTTGCTGCGCGTGGCAGAGGTAGAGGTTGGGCTGCGCGGGGCGTTTCGGCGTGTGTTCAAGGGGTTGCTGCCGAGGGCGTCGCTGGAGGCGATGTCGCGGAAATTCAAGGAGCGCGGGATTCCGTGGCAGTTCGTTGATGTGATTGAGGTGGATCCGGCACGGAGGGTGAAGCTGCGGATCGAGTATGAACGGCTGGCGGAGATGCATCCCTCGGATCTGGCGGAGATCCTGGAGGATCTGGCCCCGGCAGAGCGCGACGCCGTGTTTACGTCGCTCAACGAGGAAGTAGCTGCGGAGACGCTGGAAGAGGTGGATCCGAAGCTGCAGGTTTCGCTGCTGGAGAAACTGGACGAAGAGAAGATCGCGGACATTGTGGAGGAGATGGATCCGGGAGCAGCGGCCGACTTGCTGGCGGAGCTGCCGGAAGACCGTTCCGACGCGATTCTGGAAGAGATGGAGCCGGAGGAGCGGCAGGAGGTTGCGGAGTTACTCGAGTTTGATGAGCACTCAGCCGCCGGCGCTATGACCACGGACTTTGTGTACCTGGGCACGGAGGCGACGGTGTCGCAGGTGGGACCGGCGCTGCGCAGCTTCGATGGGGACATCGAGACGGTGACTGAGATTTACCTGTTGGATGAAAAGCGCGTACTGCGCGGGGCGGTACCGCTGGCCCGGCTGGTGGTTGCTCAGCCGGATGCGCGACTGGCAGTGCTGGCAGAGCCTCGGGTGCTGTCGTGCCCGGCGGATATGAAGCAGATTGATCTGGCGGAGATGTTCGATAAATACAATCTGCACGCGCTGCCGGTGGTGGATACGCAGGGACGCATGGTGGGTGTGGTGACCGCTGATCACGTGATCAGTTTTCTTCGCGAAAAGTTGTAATTGCTGCGACTTGATTCCTGCTAAGCTTCTTAAAAGCCACTAGAGACAATTGAACCCGGCTGCTCAAGAGGCTGGAGCAGAATGGCTCAATCCCGTAGTGAATGGGCCCAGCAACCAGTGGGGAGGGTTATGCCGCCATTAGAACCTATGAAGACGTATGTGCCGCAAAAGGCGCAGACCGGTCCGGTCACGGAGCGGGGCGACTATGTGGAGCGGCACAAGATTCCGACGCTGATCCGGTGGTTTATCTGGCTGCTGATATTTCGTTCGGCGGTGAACCTGATTTTTGCGCTGATTGTGGGGCTGTCTGCCGATTCGGATTTGGCGAAGTACATTGCGGCAAACTTTGATGCGTGGCCGAAGCAGATGCCCGCGGAAGCGGTGTTCTACGTGAGCGCATTCCTCTACGGATTGACGGCCTGGCGATGGGCCAGCCGCGACTGGCGAGCGCGCTGGGTAGTGATGTTCCTGTCGGGAGCGACGGCAGCGAAGATGCTGATAAATTTTGCCGCGGACCGCGCTGCGGGGAATCCGACGCCGATGACGCAGGGTCAGGAAGTGTCGTTGCTCACGAGCGTGGCGGTCAACTTCTTGATCTGCGCGTACCTTGCGTTCTATCCAGGGATGGCGGACGCATTCAAAGAGACGCCGTGGGATTGAACGGAGCGGGCCGGTGGAGTAGCAAGCCGTGAAAGCAGGGGTTACCGTCGGTGTTGTCCTCCTGGGGCAGTTTGATTAAAGATCACAGACTTTTTTTCCCAAATTGTGAAACAATTCGTAGATGGTCCAATTCCCGCGGATTATCCAAGGCGGCATGGGCGTTGGTGTGTCCAACTGGCGCCTTGCGCAAGCAGTCTCAAAGCTGGGGCAACTCGGAGTTGTCTCTGGAACAGCGATCGACCAGGTGCTGGTGCGCCGGTTGGCTGATGGGGACAAAGGCGACAATATGCGCCGGGGAATGGACGCGTTTCCCTTTCCTGAGATGGCGAAGCGGATTTGGAATGACTACTTCGTTCCCGGTGGAAAGCCGAGCGGAACGCCCTACCCGACTACGCAGATGCACCAACGCCGGGACTCGCGAAGCTTAATTGAATTGCTGATGGTGAGCAATTTTGTGGAAGTGTTTCTTGCGCGCCAAGGGCACTTGAACAAGGTCGGCGTGAATTTTCTCGAAAAAGTGCAGTTGCCACATCTGGCTTCGATCTATGGAGCGATGCTGGCGGGTGTGGGCTACGTGCTGATGGGCGCGGGGATTCCACTGCATATTCCGGGCGTAATTGACAACCTGGCAGCAGGGAAGCCTGCGGAGTACCGGCTCGCGGTGACGGGAGCTGCCGCGGGACAAGACACGATGATGAGCTTTGATCCGGCGGAGTATGCGGATGGGCCGCTGCCGGTTCTGGAGCGTCCGCGATTCCTGGCGATTGTTTCTTCAAATACGCTGGCGACAACGATGCTGCGGCGCGCGACAGGGCGTGTGGACGGATTTGTGATTGAGACCCCGATAGCGGGTGGACACAACGCTCCGCCGCGCGGGAAGCTGCAACTGAATGAAGCCGGCGAGCCGATCTACGGAGAACGCGACAAGGTAAATCTCGCGGAGATGCGCGAACTGGGCGTTCCGTTCTGGCTGGCGGGAGGCTATGGCAATGCCGACAAAGTGAAGGAAGCCATAGAACAGGGCGCTGCGGGAGTTCAGGTAGGCACGGCATTTGCGTTCAGCGAAGAGTCGGGGATGCGGCTGGACCTGAAGCGGACACTGCTGGCGCAGGCTACGGCTGGAACGGGCAAGGTATTTACGGATCCGCTGGCGTCGCCGACGGGATTTCCGTTCAAAGTTGCGCAGCTTGCCGGTTCGTATTCCGATGAGGGAGTAGCGCAGGCGCGGACGCGGGTTTGCGATCTGGGATATCTGCGCGAGCCTTACGCGATCGACGAGCAGAAGATCGGGTATAGGTGTTCAGCAGAGCCGGTGGCGAACTACGTGGCCAAGGGCGGCAAGGTTGAGGACACGGTGGGGCGGAAGTGCCTTTGCAACGCGCTGATGGCGAATATCGGTCATGCACAGACGCGGAAAGATGGTTCGGCTGAACCACCGCTGGTGACGATTGGCGATGATCTAAATACGGCAGCTCATTTTTTGACGGCAGAGCGGGCGAGCTACTCGGCGGCGGATGTGGTGAAGGAACTCCTCAGCAAAGTGGATGTGGCGCAAGTGGCCGACGCGCAGTTGGAAGCGCCGCCGCTTGAGAAGGTGCTCGCGTCAGCGTAGCCGTAATCAGCAGTTTCCCAAGTTTTTTCGCCCACACGGGGCCAGAGAACCGGTCAACGCTTATTAGTAAGGCGCGAGTCCGGCTGCACGACTTTACGGCGCAAGATGCCGCTGAATTCGGTGGTTTTCGCATCGGGCTTGGGGGAGAAGTTCGCTAACTAGCCGTTTTCATCCCCTTCAGCAAGCACTTCACCGAGCCGGTCGAGCTTTCGCTCCCAGGCAATGCGATGATCTCGAATCCATTTCTCCAGAGCGCGGAATCCGGCGGTCTCAATGCGGCATGTTCTAACGCGGCCCAGTTTTTCGGTGTGCACGAGCCCAACCTCTTCGAGAATCTGCAGATGCTGCGCTACCGCCGTAAGCGTAATGCCGAGAGGCCCTGCAAGGTGCGAAACGGACATGGGCCGTTCGACGAGCCTATCGAGGATCGTCCGGCGTGTGGTGTCCCCGAGTGCGTGAAACAAGCGGTCCACGTCGATCGGAAGCGCCTTCATTGGGTGTTCCTCCCGGAGCCGCTTATTGTTCGAGTTCCTTCGCTACGCGGTCGAAGAGGGAACGCCAGCCTGCTTCGAGCATCTGGGGGCCGTCCGGCCAGTCGATATAGGTTCCCTGATTGGTGAAGATCAGGTCGGTTCCCGTTGCCGACTGGACGAACTCGAGCGTGAGGACGGCGACCAGAATGGGCTTTCCATTCAGGGACATCCTGGTGGTGGTGACGATCCGGTTCTCGGGTGCGATGTCCTGATAAGTGCTATTGTTGGCGATCTCAGAGCCCGCAATTGGGTGACCTTCCTTGAAACGGTAGTGGAAGCTCTCATTCCCTCCTACGCGAAACTCCATCTCAAACTCTTGAATCTCGTGGTCTCCCTCGGCATACCAGCGCCGCTTGCGTGCGGGTTGGGCGAAAGCGCCCCAGACGCGGTCGGGTGGCTGCGGATAGTTGCGCTCAAGCACGAATGTGCTGTGGATGATGGTGGGATCGGGCATTGGGAAGTCCTTCTGCTGCTTCACGATGGTGAAGTAGCTACTTCAGTATTGATCAGGCCTGGAGAATTGTCAAGTGGGGACTTCAGTATTTGTGAGCAGTGGAGGCTAAAGCCCGTTGATCGAATGGCCAATATTGGTGGGTTAAAGCTCCACGCTTCCTCCAGATGACACCGGGCGCTTTAGGTGCGGGTGGCGCTGACTATGTAATAGGCGAGGGGGCCGATCGGGTAGCCGACGAAGGGTAGAAGGATTGGGGCCAGGATGTTGTTCCAGCGGGCGCGGGTCATTTTTCGGTCCGCGAAGACGACGGACACAAGGAGGAACTTGAGCGTGACCCAGGGGACATGGAGAACCGAGGGCGTCACGCGAGATTGGATTTGCTCGACTGCGATATCGCGGAAACCTGCGCGCTCGAGTTCGCACGCGAAGGGTTCAATTTCACCAAGGGTGTCGATAGCCCAGCAATCGCACAGCTTGCGGTAGATGGATTGTTGCGGACCGCGGAATTTTCCGGGACCGAGAAAGCCATCGGCGACAACAAGGCGGCCGCCGGGGCGGAGAAGTCGATGGGCTTCGCGAATGAGGCGGGATTTGTTTGCGCCGGTGCCGTAACAGCCGCTTTCTACCGCGTAGATCGCGTCGAAGGTTTCAGAGGGATAGGTAGTGTTTTCGTAGTTGGCGAGACTCAAAGTGATGTTTGTCGATTGCGGACTGGATTGGTTGAGGAGACGACCTTGCTCAAGCTGCCAGGGGACAAGCGTGATGCCACGCAGATCGGCTGAGGGAAGGCGGCGTGCGAAGCTGCGAAGCGTGGCGCCAAGACCGCAGCCCATGTCGAGAACGCGTGGATCCGCGGGCGCGGTCGGGTTATCAGCGAGATGAAGGCGATTGAAAATCTCGCGATTCATCTGCTCGAGCATGTCTTCGCGGTTGAAGGGATTCATGTTCTGGCGGAAGAATCCGAAGTGCATGTTGAAGTGCGGGCTCCAGGCGGCGTAGTCGGGGCCAGCCTCTTCGTAGTAGCGCTGGAAGTTTTCGGCTGTCGTCGCGATGGACTGGGCAATGGCTGTTAGCGTGGCGGGCATTAGTCCAACCTCCTTCTGCGGGATTTAGGAAGGAAGCGGGTGATGCCGCTTCCGATGCTGATGAGGGAGTGGAGACTGGCAGGCGGCAGTTTTTTGATCTGGGTGTACCAGCCGTGGAGTTCTTCGAGAAAGACCTGCATGGCGGTGATGCGAGCCGCGACGATGGGCTGCGCGGGACGCTCGGCGCGGGCTTCGCGTTCGAGGCGCTGAAGCATGGCTAGCGTGGGAATGATTTCGCGTTCGACGCGCTGCTCGACGACGGTCAGGAATAGCGTCCAGACGTCGGCGGTGGTGCGGAAATAGTCGCGGCGATCACCCATGCGGCTGTCGATCTGGACGAGATTCCAATTTTGTAATTCCTTGAGGCTGGTGCTGACGTTGGAGCGGGCGACGGAGAGGGCGTCGGCGATTTCCTCGGCTGTGAGCGGTTCAGGCGAGAGATAGAGAAGCGCGTGGACCTGGGCGACAGTGCGGTTGACTCCCCAGCGGGTACCCATTTCGCCCCAGTGCAGGATAAATTCCTTCATGGAGTTGCTCAATGTCATGGATCTATTGTATCAGATATTTCTGTAAGAACAGAAAAATCGGAAACAACAGTCTGAGAGAAGAGTTGCGTGGATCGGAGAAAGCTTGAAGCAGATCTTTCGCTTACCATCCCCCAAGCTGAAGAAAACGCTTGGGGCCCCGTGCACTCAGGATGACACCGATGGGGGTAGTGGAGGCGGAATAGGCAGAGTGTCAAAGTGACAGCTGGCGAGTCCGCTTATTCGGAGCGCAGGGCTTCTACGGGATCGACGGAAGCGGCGCGAATGGCGGGAATGCTGACTGCAAGCAGAGTGACCAGAATGAGTGCGGCGATGGAGGTTGCGAGGGAGAGGGGATCGGTAGCGGTGGTCTGGAAGAGCAGGCCATTGATGAGGCGGGCGCCGAGGAATCCGGCGACAAGACCGGCACAAATTCCGATTGCAGTGAATGCGGCGGCCTGACGCAGGATGAGCTGGAGAATGTCGCTTCGATTGGCGCCGATGGCCATCCGAACGCCGATTTCGCGGGTGCGTTGGGCAACGGAGTAGGAGAGCACGCCGAACGAGCCGATGGCAGCGAGCAGGAGCGTAATAAGAGCGAAGGAGCCGAGGAGCGTGGCCGTCATGCGCTGGCGCGCGACGGAGTCGGCTAGGACGGTGTCGATGGATTCGACGTGATAGACGGGCTGGGTGGGATCCGCAGCGAGTACGGCATTCCGGACGAGTGTCGCAGCAGCGTCGGGAACGAGCGAGGAGCGGACGAGGAGAACGGCGTGGAGGCCGAATCCGGGAAGGTATATCTCCGGCTCAGGTTCGGTGTCGATGCCGAGATCATGGGCATTGGACACGACGCCTATGACGGGGATCTTAGCGGGATTCGGGCTCATGACGCCGATGAGGATGTTGGCGCCGATGGGATCGTTTGCGGGGAGGTAGTGGCGCGCAAATGATTCGTTGACCACGAAGAATCCGGTGGTGTTGTCGATATCGCTGCGGGTGAAGGTTCTGCCCTTTAGGAGGCCAATGCCCATGGTGCGGAAGTAGTCGGGGCTGACGAAGCGGATCTGGGCATAGGGATAGGTGCCGGGCGCCAGCGGGGGAGCGCCTTCGATAAGAAAGCGCGTCTTAACTTCCGAAGACTTGAGTGGTACTTGCGTCGTTGTGGCCGCGGAGATGACTCCGGGTGACTGCGAGATCTTCTCGAGGACTTGTTCGTAGAACCGGTTGGTGAGCGGGCTGGTGTCGCCGTAGTGGGGGGTGGGCAGAGTGATTTCGGCAGTGAGCAAATGATCGGTGCGGAATCCCGGATCAACGGAGATCAACTTTTGAAAGCTGCGGACCACGAGCGTGCTGAGAAAGACGACGACGACGGCGATGGCGATTTCGGTGGTAACGAGGATGGCGCGGCCGCGATGGTTCTGGCTGCTGGAGCGATCTCCGGAGCGAAGGACATCGACCAAGGGGGAGGATGTGCGGGCAGCGGGGAGAACTCCGAAAAGGAATGCAGTGAGCGAACAGATTGCGAGAGTGAAAAGCAGCACCGGGCTGCTGAGGCTGATGGACTGGAGGAGCGATACGTCGAAGCCCTCTGTATGCGCGAGCGCCACGCGTAGAAGAGGAAGGGCTACCGAAGCGATAAGCACGCCGAGAAAACCCCCGAGCAGAGAGAGCATAAGCGTCTGGACGAGGAACTGGCGGAAGAGGTGCTGGCGGTCAGCACCCAAGGCCTGGCGAATTGCTACGTCGCGTCGGTTCTCGGTGGCACGCACGAGGAGAAGATTGGCCACATTGACGCACGCAACGATGAGCACGAGAACAACGGCACCCATGAGGCACAGCATGGCAGGCCGGAGCGTGCTGACCAATTCGTCGTGCAGCGGGGCGAGCGCGATGCCTTCATTACGGTTGGTGGCGGGATACGCGGCCGAGAGACGTTGCGCGATGGTCTGCATGTCGGCACGTGCGGCGAACAGAGAAACGCCGGGACGCAGACGGGCGAGCACGTTGACGGAGTGCCAGACGCGCGATGCCTGCGTGGGTTGATCGAGAAGCGAGAGGGGCAGCCAGACTTCGCCGTCCGCGGGGAACGACGCATTCGGAGGAAGCACGCCGATGAGGATGTAGCTGGCGCCATTCAAGGAGACAGATCGACCGATGGCGCGGGGATCACGCCCAAAGTAGGTAGCCCAAGCGGACGCACTGAGCACTGCGACGTTGTTTTTGCCGGTGATGTCGTCCTGATCGTCAAAGAGGCGGCCGGCCAGGGGAGAGACGCCGAGGAGCGAGAAGAAATTGCCGGAGGCGAGCACGCGGTGCACTTGTTCGGGTCGGCCGTCGAGCACAAGCGAGACGGAGCTGGGATTGATGGTGGTGTAGGCAGCAACCTGGCTGAAGGTGGTCTGCTGTTTGCGCCAATCGAGGTAGTCAAGGTAGGTGGCTTCGCTGCTGCCCTTCACCTGCGGATTGGTTTCGGAGATGGCGATGATGCTGCGCTCATCCTGAAATGGAAGGGATTTGAGAAGCAGGCCGTAGACGCAGCTGAAGATGGCGGTAGTGGCTCCAATGCCGAGAGCGAGGGTGAGAACGACTGTAATGGCGAATCCGGGAGATTTTCGCAGTTGGCGGGCGGCATAGCGAAGATCACGCAGCAGGCTTTGCATCGCTTCTCCTGATATAAACACTGACGTTTCTTACGTTAATTGAGAAAGCCTGTTTTCGGTGCGAAAGTGACAGACGGCTGTTGGTGGGAGGCGAGTTGTGTCGCGGGGGTAGGGAATCGAGGGGCGAATTGGAGGGTCTGGAAGAATATGCAAAAGCAGGTCCTTCGCTCCGCTTACTCCACAGCCGACTTGTCGTCTGCGGGGCCCCAAACGCGCGGAACTCAGGATGACAGGGGCAAGGAATGGGGCGCTTCATTGGAAGGCCGCTAACTCGACGTGACAACTCTTGGGACTCGGGCTTCGGGGGGCGGTAATTGCGGGAACTCTGCGTGGGGCTCGGTCTGGTACCAGTAGGCGACGGAGTAGAAGTCGTCGGCGCGATCATTCGCGTGACCGTGCTCGATGGTGACCTTGATGGATTTGTCGAAGGTGATGAAGCCCTCAGTGTGCCAGCGGTAGAGGCAATAGCGACCGCCGATGTGTTCGGCGTCGACAATGTAGGGTGCGCCCTGGCGAAGGTTGGCGAATGCGTTGCCGTAGAAATCCCATGCACCGTTGTAGTAGTCCTCGGTGCCGGTGCCGTTGATGGTGGGTTGCGAATCGCCATCGATGAAGATCATGTCGTCGCCTTCGCCAAACCAGCCGTCGGCGTTTTGGAGTACCCCGTGGGTGACACCGACGAAGTGTCCGCGGCCGGTGGCTTCAAGGAAGATGTAGTTGTCTTCGCCGTTCAGGTTTTTGCCACCGGTGTCGGCGGATTTCTTGCACGGGGCCGCCTGGCGGTACTGGGCGTGGAAGCGGCCGAGGTTGGCAGGTAACGCGGGGACGGCGGTGTAGTCGATGGCGTAGTAGAGATTGTTGGTGCGGACCTTGCCCTCGTTGGTGAGGGTGATTTTGGCAGCGGTGTCGAAGGGCATCTGGAAGTAGGCGTTGAGGGCCTTCATGGGAGCGACGGCGAGCAGTGCGGACTGATAGACGAAGTAATCGCCGAGCATGAGGCCGTAGAAGTCGCCAATGGGGGCCTCGATGGACGGTGTAGATTCGCCGTCCCACCAGGCGCGGAGGACGAGGTTCTTGAGATGCATCTGGTCAGGGGAGTTGATGGTGAACCAGATGTGGGTGATGACGCCGGGGCCTTTGACATCGAGCAGGGTAGCGGTGGCGCCGGCATCGAGCGGGACGAAATCGGCATTGCCGCCGGTGCGATCCCAACTGGAGGAGCGGCGACATTTGTAATCGCGCAGGCGGGCCATGGAGACGAGGGCATCGGGCGGCGCTGCAGGTGGTTCGGGCGCCTTCGCGGTTGTGACGGCAGCTGCGGAGTTTGTGGCGTTGAGGCCGAGCAGGGCGCCGGCGGCGGCGATGGTGCCTAGCATTTTGCGGCGCGTGGGAGCGACGGTGGATTCGGAGATTGCTGGAGTGTCGGAGGGGTCGGCGGGCATTGCGCTGCTCCTTGGTTGGAGAAGAGTGCTCAGCTGCGCGGCGGCGCAGTCAACAAAGACTCTCCAATATAGCAGGAGCAACCGCTGTTGATTCGGCGTTTTGGATCGGGACGGGATGGTTCGATCCTGGCTTACTGGGGAAGACGGGATTTATGGCGGATCGATTCCCAGTATTTTGTCTTGGCTGTTTTCGCGGCCTCCCTACGGGAGCTTTGATCGAATCTCGTTTGCTGCTGGCGAGGCATTGGATTGACCTGGAGATGCGGAGTGAGCATAACCGCAGCTGAGGTCATTTATGTGATGGGGTGGCAGCACTGAGAAACAACGAAGACTGGGGTTTCGTGCTTTCCCACCCATGCCGCGATGAAACTGCGTCATGGATGGGGCACCCTCGTTCTTTGCCCCGCAATCTTCACTTGAGATCAACGGCAATTGCAAGAGCAACTGCAGGTCCCTCGACTCCTTGCGGTCGTTCGGGATGACATTGTCCCTTGGATTGCGAGGATCGCTGGTTCGAGATGGATGCAGCCAATTGTGATCGAGAGATGTTCTACGGTTTGCGGGTGGCCAGGTACGTGTCGATGGATTGTTGCCAATCGTGGGCGGCGGTTTTGTCGGTGGCGGTGAAGGCGGTGACATGGTCGTTGCCTTCGGGGGTGAGGGCCGTGCGGGTATAGACGACGTGGACCTGGGTGGTGGTTGGATCGGTGGGGGTGAATCGGACGTCGACGATGGTGACCATGATAACGGGGATGAAATACGCGTATTGAAAGTGGTGCGCTTCGATGTCGAAGAGCGTGTTGACCCAGACGGCGGTGACTGAGCCGTGATGGATGGTGAAGACGGCACCCTGTTCGTCGCGCGCGGGCTGCGGATAAAGGAATTGCGGGTTCCAGTGTTTACCAGCCCAGGGACGTTCGCCTTGCGGACCGAAGAGCGGCGCGGCTTCGGCATAGGGCAGGTGAACGACGAGGTCGAATGCGGTCTGCGTGCGGAGCAGTTGAGGGGAGGATGCGGGGGACTGTCCGAGTGCGGAGGCGGCAAGAACGGCTGCAGTGGGAATAACGAGTGCGTGTTTCATCGTTTGCGCTCCTTGAGGTGGTGGCTGTCTGAGGCTTTGAGCGTCATGCCATAGAGCGATTTGAACTGTTCAATCTCCTTGAGGGTCTGCGGCGAGAACGGCGCTTTGCCTTCGAAGGCGTGGAGGACAATGCCTTCGAGAAGATCACCTAGCGTCATGTCCTTTTGCTCTGCAATGGCTTTGAGGACTTTGAGCATGCGTTTTTCGAGACGGACGCCAGTCTGAACGCGTTCGATTTCGACGAGAGGATGATCTTGCTTCTCCGGTGTCATGTGTACCAATGTACCAGAGTACATTGGTGTGCGCAAGGTATTTGGGGAAATGCCTGCACTCGGGAGACTCTGCGCATGAAAGCCTTCGCGAAGGTCACGAAGAACAGAAGCAGATCCTTCGCTCATCACCCCAAACTGAACTACATTTGGGGCCCCGTTCTCTCAGGATGATACCTTTTTGTTTCGCGGTGGACGCTGGGTGGTCACTCGCCAATCGGCGCTATGCCTGTTATGGTCGTGAAGGAATCGAAATGACCCCACCATAGGAACCCGAGGGCATGTGGAAGCGCTGGCGAATCCGAATACTGCTGTTTTTGGCCGTTCTCGGCCCCGGATTTATTACAGCCAACGTCGATAACGATTCCGGCGGCATCCTCACCTATTCCCAGGCAGGCGCGCAGTTCGGCTACACGCTGCTCTGGACGATGATTCCCATCACGATTGCGCTGATTGTAGTTCAGGAGATGTGCGCGCGCATGGGCGTGGTCACGGGCAAAGGCCTGAGTGACCTGATCCGCGAAGAGTTCGGGCTGCGGCTCACCTTCGTGCTGATGCTGGTCCTGGTCTTTGTGAACTACACCAACGTGGTGACGGAGTTTATCGGCATTGCAGGTTCGCTGCACTTATTCCACGTCACCAAATTCATCAGCGTTCCCGTATGCGGGTTGCTGGTGTGGTTCATGGTGGTGAAGGGGAACTACAAAAGCACAGAGAAGATATTCCTGGTGGCGTCGGTGGTGTACATCGCGTACATCTTCGCGGGCGTGTTGTCGCAGCCGAGTTGGCATGATGCGCTGCTGGCGACGGTGAAATTGCCGGACAAGAGCGTTTGGAAAGAGAAAGCGTACATGTATACGGCGATCGGCGTGGTGGGAACGACGATTGCGCCGTGGATGCAGTTTTACCTGCAGTCGTCGGTGGTGGAGAAGGGAATTCGCGTTAAGGATTATGCAGCGTCCCGCCTCGATGTAATTGTGGGCAGCTTCTTCACGGATATTGTGGCGTGGTTTATCGTGGTGGCGTGCGCGGCAACGCTGTTTGTGCATGGGATGGGTGCAATCACGGTGGCGGCGGACGCAGCGGAAGCGATGCGGCCGTTGGCGGGCGACTATGCATTCATCCTGTTTGCGTTCGGACTATTCAATGCGTCCTTGTTTGCGGCATCGATTCTGCCGTTGTCGACGGCGTACACGGTGTGCGAAGGGCTGGGTCTTGAGTCGGGCGTGGATAAGAGCTTTAGAGAGGCTCCGACCTTTTACTGGCTTTACACGCTACTGATTGCGGGTGGCGGGCTCACGGTGCTGATACTGCCGGATGCGCAGCTGATCAACTTTGCGATTTTGTCGCAGGTATTGAACGGTGTGCTGCTACCGGTAGTGATTATTTTGATGTTGATGCTGATCAATCGCAAGGACCTGATGGGCAAGCACAAGAACTCGCAAGTGTGGAACGTGGTGGCGTGGGGCACGAGCATCATTGTGATCGGGATGACAGGAGTGATGCTGTGGGGGATGATTCCGGGGCATTGAGAAAGAGTTGTCAGTTCTCAGTTGTCAGTGATCAGCTTTTCCCCCCAGGGGCTGAAGCCCGGTCATTATTATTAGCTTCTTGCGGCATGACTGAAGTCATGCCTTGTTACAAGACTCGAGTTAGAGTGAGACTTTCCACAAGCTGTGAAGTCGCGCCCTTTCAAACCGCGACTTAATCAGAGGCGACGCAGATGAGTACAGTCCTTGTTACCGGAGGGTCGGGATTCATCGCGAGTCATGCGATTTTGCAGCTGCTGGGCGCTGGGTACCAGGTGCGTACAACGGTGCGAAGCCTTTCGCGCGAGGGCGAAGCGCGCGCGATGCTTCAGCGTGGCGGATCAGAACCGGCCGAGCGGCTGACGTTTGTAGCAGCGGATTTGATGAGTGATGCGGGGTGGCCGGCGGCGGTGTCCGGTTGCGAATATGTACTGCACCTGGCGTCGCCGTTTCCGGCTTCGGTGCCCAAGGATGAGAATGAGCTGATTGTGCCAGCGCGCGAGGGCGCGCTGCGTGTGCTGAGGGCGTCGCGAGATGCGGGCGTGAAACGCGTGGTGCTGACGTCATCGTTTGCGGCGATTGGCTACGGACATCCAGAGCAGGAGGCGGCGTTCACGGAGAAGGACTGGACCAATCCGGATGGCGCGGACGTGATGCCGTATACGAAATCGAAGACACTGGCGGAGAGCGCAGCGTGGGACTTTATTGCGCGTGATGGCGCGGGGCTGGAGTTGGCAGTCGTCAATCCGGTTGCAGTTTTCGGTCCGGTGCTGGGGCCGGATTACGCGACATCGATTCTGCTGGTGCAGCGCATGATGGATGGCACGATGCCGGGAGTTCCGCGGATGTGTTTCGGGATGGTTGATGTGCGCGATGTGGCCGATTTGCATTTGAAAGCGATGACAGATCCTGCGGCGAAGGGCGAGCGGTTCCTTGCCGTTGCCGGCGACTTCATGTGGATGGTGGAGATTGCCAAGGTGCTGAAGGCGCGGCTGGGCGAGGCGGCGAAACGAGTGCCAACGAGGCAGTTGCCAAATTGGCTGGTGCGGCTGGCGGCCCTGCGCGAACCGGCGGTGAAGCAGATTCTTCCGGAGCTGGGCAAGTGGAAGAATGCGACCGGTGAGAAAGCGCAGCGGGTGCTGGGTTGGTTGCCGCGGTCGCGGGAAGACAGCGTGGTGGCCACCGCGGAGAGCCTGGTGAGGCTGGGGCTGCTTAAGAACAGGGAATAGGGAATAGGGGGTGGGAGTAGGGAGTAACAAGACGTTCGTGGGTCAGGGTTGTGATGAATCGGGTTGCACGACCTTTTTCTCTTCGTTTTCCTTGCGGGTCAGCATAGCCTTGTGCGCCCAGTCTTTTGCTTTGGCTACGTCTTCATCGCGAAGGGCAGGGTTTCGGTAATCGATGTCGGCTTTGCGACGGTAGACGAGATTGATATAGGCCATGGCGTCGTCGTGATTGGGGCGTTCCTCGATTGCCTGGGTGAGGTACTGGAGAGCTTCTTCCACCAAAGGGCTGTTCTGCTGTTCTATTGACTCGAGCACCTCCGGCGGCGCTGTGCGGTTGCCCTCACCGTCATCGAACAAACCAACCTCTGCGAGTGCTGTTAATACATGCATGTGGGCCTGAGTCCAGTCGATCACGCCGATGGTGTATGCGGCATCCGGATCGTGCGGATCTTCTACAAGGACTTTCTTTTGCCATTCCCGGGCATCGTCGAGTTTTTTGGTACTGAAGTAGATGGCGGCGACCTGCTTCAGACTGTTGATGTCGTGCGGTTCCTGGGCTAGAACTTGCTTGAAGTTTTCAATGGCCGCGTTGGATGTTTTCAAGTTGTCGGGTGTGTCGAGGCCGGGGACGACGTTTTGAGCTTGTGCGGTGGCCAGATACGCCCGCGCCATAGTCAAGCAAGGGGCGGTGTCCGTCGCTTTCTGAAAGTGGCTGATGGCCTCGGAATAGCGAGCGGCTTTGTAGGCTTCAACGCCCTGGTTCAATTCATACCGGGCAGGCAGATCATCCGATGCTTTGGATCCAGTGCAGTTGGGGGTTTGCGGCTCTTGCGCTGAACTGCAAGTTGCAACCAAAAGACTGGCGCAGGCCAAGACGACAACGGCTGAATAGTGCCCACATTTAGCCATAGAAACCTCGAGCAGCAAAATCGGGACGGAAAAGGACATCATAGTCCCAAAGCGCATTGCAAAATACGGCGAGGTTCGCTGAAATTAGAGCAGTTTGCCTGCGGCGAGGTCGCGGATAAGGCCGCGGTCGGCGGCGAGGAACTCGTAGTCCGGAAGTTCCTCAAGCTTGACCCACTTGAACTGGTGGAAGATTTTATTTTCGAGCTCGCCTTCAAACGAGGGCACGGCGAAGAATTGCAGATCCACTGCGCCACCGTGACGGTAGTTGTGGCGAATGTGGGTAACGCGCGAACCGATTTTTGCGTTGATACCCAGCTCTTCCTGGAGTTCGCGAGCGAGGGCCTGTTCAGGGCTTTCGCCCTGTTCGATCTTGCCGCCGGGAAACTCCCATTGCAGCGCCATCGGCTGATCGGGACGGCGCTGGCAGATCAGAACAAGGCCGTCGCGAACCAGCAACCCTGCAACGACGAAGCGAAGGGCAGGACCGAGTGGGCGCGAGTTTGAGATGGGTTGCGGTTCTTCCACGCTTCTAGTGTAAATGCTTTGCAGCGCAAGCCGGTGTGACGCGCGCAACTCGAAATTTTATCTTCTGAAATAGCGCATAGCATTTTGTTGCATGGAGTTACAGTGTCGAGAATCATTTCGATCGAAAAAGCGCAGTTACGCATGCGATCGACTTTTCATGTCTCACTGCGATGAGGAGGAGCCATCGGCGAGAGGCTCCTAAGGGGTGAAGCTCGCGCATTTTTTGTTGCATGAGCGGCACGACTAAAGTCGTGCCCTGATACAAAACCGCCGTGGAGTTTGAATTCTCCTGATCTATCAGAGAGTGGCTATTCGCCGGGGATGGGGACCGGCGATTCGACGGCTTCCCGCGGACGGAAGTAGCCCCAACCGCGTTTTGCGCATTCTTCCAGCAGGGCGGGCGATGGGTTGACGGGGAAAGGATGGGCGGCGATCTCGAGCATGGCGAGGTCGTGGAGCGAGTTGCCGAAGACGGCGTCGGGACGCGGTAAGCCGACGCGACGGAGTGCAGCAGCTTTTGCCGGGCCGGTGGGAACGTCGACGAGGTCGCTGGTGATGATGCCATCGACGACTTTGACTTCGGCGGCGAGAACGCGCTCTTCGGGGATTCCTAAATTTCGAACGCCTTCAGCGACAACCCACTTGTTGGTGGAGCTTACGGCCCATAGCTCAACGTTGGACTTTTGAAGCTTGGCCACCAATGCGGCGATCTCGGAGAAGATGTTCGGCCGTACATGCTCGTCGAAGTAGCGGGCCGCGGCAGAACGGAGTTCCTGCTCGCGCAGACCGGAGTAGATCTGCACCATCTCGCCACAGATCTGTGCTTCATCGACGGTGCCGGCAATGTAGGCGCGGTAACGGGTGTCCATCCAATCAGAAGTAGAGCGGGATACGAGGCCCTGCTCCAATGACCACACCATGAATCCGTAACCGGAGTCGCCGTTCCAGAGGGTGCCGTCACAATCGAAGACGGCAAGTTTTGGATCAGCCTGGAAGACGAGGCGTTCGAGTTGTTCAGCGGTCCAGCGAGTGATTTGGAGTTGTTGCGTTGATGACAAGCGAATTGGGTCCTTTGCTCAAATGTGTCCAAGCTTATTTTCGCCGATCAGGCCCGACAATGCACGCGACGATAGAAGTGATGTGATCATTGGAGTTAACAATGCAGTGCAAAAGAGTTACAGCGATTATTTTTGGAGCGATGCTGGTATGGGCTCCGCAGATGCAAGCGCAGTTTTCCAAGCCGCCAAGTACCTTGAATGCCGGAAAGATTCGTTAACGAACTTGATGCCTTGATGAACGAGGTTCGGTAACTCCGCAAGAAAACTCAAGTCACCTCTTTTCACGCGGATAATCAAACGTGTGGGCGTTGAAAATAACCTCGGGCTCTTGAAGGACTATCAAGCATATCTTCGCGTGGAAAAGGGATTGCGTCCACTGACCTGCGAGGCGTATGACGGCGACCTGAAGACGTTCGCCGAGTTTCTTGAGGGGCGGCAGGGCGTTCTGGTGACGGCGGCGCAACAGGATGTGGCAGCGTTCCTTGAACACCTGCGGACCCACTCGATTGACTCGCGAAGCGCGGCGCGGAAGTTGAGCTGCTTGCGGGGATTTTACAAGTGGCTGATGCTGGATCGTCGGATTCATCATGATCCGACGGTGAACATCGAGTCGCCCAAGGCATGGAAGGTGCTGCCGAAGTCGCTGGCAGAGCCGGAAGTGGCGGAGATGCTGGAGCGCGCGGCGATGATGGCGGAGCATCCTCAGGCGCAGGCGACGGCGCTTCGCGATCGCGCAATTCTGGAACTGCTGTACGCGGGCGGGTTGCGGGTCTCGGAGATTACGGGCCTCGGCACCAGCGACCTGGCGTTGGACGCTGGTCGCGTGATGGTGCGCGGTAAGGGTGACAAGGAACGGATTGTCCCGCTCGGGCGCAGAGCGGTGGAGGCATTGGAGACCTATTTGCGCATGGGAAGGCCGCACCTGGCGCGTATCAGCACGAAGCAGAAGACAAGCCCTTCGCGACAGGACGCGACGCGGTTGTTTCTGTCGCTGCGCGGAATGCCGCTGACACGGCAGTGGGTTTGGCACCTGGTGAAAATGGCGAACAAAGACGCGAGTCCGCACAAGCTAAGGCATAGCTGCGCTACCCACATGGTGGAGCATGGCGCGGATTTGCGGAGTGTGCAGACGATGCTCGGGCACGCGGACATTTCGACGACGCAGGTGTATACGCACCTGGCGCTGGGGCGGTTGAAGGCGGTTCACCGAGAGCATCATCCGCGGGCGAAGGCGAAAACGCAGGGCGAGGACGCGACAACGGGGGAGCAGGTGAAGGGAAGCTCGCTGCGCATTATCTACGGCGGCAAGGCGAAGAAGCGGAGCGTTGCCCCGGAAGATGACGCACCAGGTCGTGACCAGGAGCGGGAATGATTGTTGCCGAGGACGAGCACGGGACACCGGTGCAGTCTGCTCCGCCGCTAGCTAGGCTGGTGGATGAATACCTGCACATGCTCCAGAATGAGCGTGGGTCGTCGAAACATACGTTGCGGGCGTATCGACGAGAGTTGATTGATTTCGCGTCTTACATGGCCGAACGGCAAGCTGCAGTTGGCTTGGTGGATCAGATCGAACACCTTCACATCCGCACATATCTGGGCGCGTTGCTGGAGCGTGGGCTATCGAAGGCTTCGACGGCGCGGGCGCTGGCGGCGATTCGAAGCTGGTTCAAATGGCTGGCGCGGACGGGCCGCGTTGAGCAGAATGTTGCGTCGCTGGTGGCTACACCGCGATTGCCGAAGCATTTGCCGCGAGTGCCGTCAATTGAGCAGATGAATCGCGTGGTGGACAGCGTTGGTGACGACGCGGCGAGCTGGCCGGCGCGGGACAAGGCGATTCTGGAACTGCTCTATGGATGCGGGATCCGCAATGCGGAATTGACCGGACTGAATCTGAACGACATTCACTGGGCGAACGAGGCGATCCTGGTGCGCGGGAAAGGACAGAAGCAACGGCTTGTACCTCTTGGTGATGCGGCGGCGCAGGCGTTGCGCACCTACCTAGGCGAGCGGGCGGCACTGTTGGCGGCGAAGTCTGGAGCACAGGGACCTACCAACAAAAACCGGTCGGTCGGAACACCAGCGATTTTTGTGAGCCTGCAACTGCGCGGACTCGGTAAGCCAGGCGGCGAGGCTCGGCTGACGACGCGGAGCGTGGGGCGGATTGTGAAGCGCGTGGCGATTCTGCGCGGGCTTTCGGCCGACGTACATCCGCACACGCTGCGCCATGCGTTCGGCACGCACTTGCTGGAGGAGGGTGCAGATCTGCGCGCGATCCAGGAGTTGCTGGGGCACGAGCGGCTGTCGACGACGCAGCGGTATACGCAGTTGACGACGTCACAGCTGGAAGCCGTCTACGACCGGACACATCCGCGGGCGAGGTAGCTGTTCACAGTTCTCAGTTCCGAGTTCAAAGTTCTTCGATCACAGTCAGCCTGGGGTCGTCATCTCCAGATCTCACAAGCAAGACCTGGGCACCCGGTGATAGAAAAAATGATCTTTGTCGAACAGATGTGGACACGATACGGTGCGGATGGACTACGCTCCGTTCCATAGATTTGCATTTCCGGTCTCGACGCAGCTGCCGGCTTTCAGAAACATTTGGCTGCCGGTACTGGTGAATCGGCCCCAAATTGGCTTAAGCTGATTAGCATCGGACGGTTCAAAGGAGATCATCAATGGCCTTACGCTTGAAACGGTTCAAATTGGTACTCGTCGGATTTATTGGACTCGCCATGACGATTGGACTTCAGAGTGCGCTTGCGCAGGATGTTGCCCACGCGGTGAGCGGAGTTGTGAAGAGTGTCGACAAGGACACGAAGACATTTGTCGTCAAAGCTGACGATGGTACCGAGCACACTATCAAGTGGACCGAAAAAACAACTGTGAAGGCGGCCAAGGACACCGGCAAGGATGTCGCCGCAGGCAGCGAAGATGCTGCAAAGGGCACCGAGAAGGCCAGCGTAGACACATACCTCGGCGCCAAACAGGGCGCCAGGGTCACAGTGAAGTACACGGAAAAGGCGGGCGAGAAGACCGCGACGGGGATAAAAGATGCCTCCAAGGCCACCGCGAAAGCCGTGGCACAATAAAGCTCTCCAAGCTTGCCTTGGTTCTCCCTAGTAAAGAATTTGCCGGCAACTCCATGGCTCGGAGTCGAGGGGCTCTGTGCATCTAAGAGAGCTGCTTGTCATCCTTTTCTTGCCAGAACGATAGGGCCGACTCGGATCTCGGCCCCATCCATTTTTGCGCAATTACTTTGTCACAGCAATCACGACGGAGTCCGTCAGGACTGCATCGACGGATTCGCCGACAGTCAAGCCGGTGAGGTCCACGTTCTTGTGCACCTTGACAGTCTTTGTCTTTCCCTCCGGATCTTCATAGGTGACCTTTCGTTTTTCGGCATCGATCGCCAGAATCTTGCCGCTGATCGCCGTTGTTTCGACCATCACTACACCCGGTTTTGATCCTTTCGGGTTGACGCCGACGACGCTTCCACTCGCGGCGGATGGAGTTTCACCCGACTTGTTTACTGTGACCATCAGTTCTTCAGTGCAGGCAATCTTGACATGATCCCCCACCCGCACCTGATCGAGATTCTGGGCGGACTTGTCGACCTTGTAGGTCTTCGTCTTTCCGTCATCGAGTGTGAGTTTGACCTTGTGTTTTTCCAAGTCAACGCTATCGACGACCGCAGAGATAGTGACGACTTCGACATCGTCGATCCCATGCTCTGGTGAGAGCGCTTGAGCACTGGATTTAGCGACAGGTGAGAGCAGACAGAGCGAGGTCACTGCAAACAAGCCGATGACAGCCTTCATAATTTCTCCCTTTTTGATTGCACAGCCGCAAAGTTCAGTACCACCCGCGAATCGAATGGATTTCTGCGAGGCGGCGCGATCAATTATGAAGAGACACCAGCGCAGCTCTTTTGGGAACTGTCATAACTGCCAGTACTGGATGTAATAGAAAAGCCCGGCCGGAGCCGGGCTTTTGGGTTGGGGCCTGCGAATCGGCTAGACCATCGCTGCGATGGGCTGGGATGACGAAGCGGCCGCGGTGATGGGCTCCACGGGTGCGGCAGGCTGGGCGGGGATATGCGCGCCGCGAGTGAGGCGGTGGACGAAATGATACGGAGGCCAGGGGCCGGATAGCTGCATCTGGCAGTCGCGCATCATGGCGCTGGTGGTGGTGAACTTGTTCTGGTAGCGCTCTACGTACTTGCGATCGATCAAATGAGCGATATCGAGGACCATCTTGCCAGTCTCGGTGAGGCGGCAGCTGACTTCTTCATCCAGAGGCATGAACAGGCGATGCATCTGGAAGCTGACGGCGCGGGCCCTGGTCTGACGCTCGCGCTGGCGGGATGCCGTTTCACGGAGGTTGGTGAGGTAGCCGCGACCCACTTTGTCTGACGAAAGCTGGGCAAGTTCGCGGGCGCAGCAGTCGTCCACGAGGATCTTGAGGTGCATCTCGGTTTTGCCGCGGAGTTTGTCGATATTGCCGAGGAACTGACGCTGGTTGGACCGGATGGATTTGCGGAGGCTGTCGTCGTCGTTGAAGATGGTGCCGAATCGGAAAGGAAGAACGGTAGAGTGTTTGAAGCAATCAGCGATGACTCTTGCATGATCCACGCCCGATTTCTGGTTCAAAGTCTCTGTCGGGTTATGTTCGCTGACGATAACGGCTAGATCACTGGCTGGGTAAAGGAAGACCTGGTTTCCGCTTACTCCGTGTACTGACTCAAGCGGAACGGGTTTTCGGTGGCGGGCTAACTCAGGGAAGGCTTGTTTTTCACCAATGCAGTAGGCATACCATGCCATATGGAGGCACTCCGTGTGCGGACGCCGGTAAGCGCGCCGCTCGTTAGTGAAGCTCTGTGAACTCAGTTAGGACAGCGTTTCGACACAGGGCGGAAGATCCCCAATTGGACTACGGGGTGAATACTAGACCGAGCACAAGACGACTGGCAATGTTCTGCATCACGAAGATCATAAAAGGTGAGTGGGGAAACCAAAATTACCTTCATATAGATAAAATTCATGTTTATTTCATGAATATATGAATAACTTTGGCCTAAATGTGACCGGATGAACAGCACGTAGAGATAAAGGCACGACTGGGGTCGGGCGGTATGGCGCGGTCTAAAAGCGAATGATGTAGGCGATTCGGACGCAGAGGAGGGCCGTGAACAGTATGGAGGCTACGAGGAGGATGACGACCAGGCGCATGAAGGAGGAGGTGCGCTTGGCGAGTTTGGTGACTCCTTCGATCAATTCGGCCTGATCGCGGGCGTTCTTCTGTACGGCCTCCTGTAGGGCGGCGAAGTCGTCTTCGAGGCGTCGGATGGCCTGCTTCTGCTCACTGGTATGGAAGGCAAGGGCGCGTTGATCGGCTTGCATGCGGGCGATAGAGTCTTCCAGCGGTTTGAGATTCACCTCGTGGAGCGGTCGGTTGTTGAGCAGATTAGAGGCGGCGGAGACGACGTTGCCTTCGAGCAGTGGCAGTAGTTTGCCGACCAACGGCAACACGGTTTTGGCCACGCTGACGGCGCGGTCAAAGGTGGTGGGCTTGGTGGTGGATCGCGCTAAAGCGGTAGAGGCCGGCGTTGGCCCGGCAGGTTGGGACTTTCGAGTTCGCGCGGGTTGAACGATTGAGGCGGATTGGGGAGGGGGAGTGGGCCGTGCCAATGCCTCAGGACTGTCGTAGTTAGCGTACCGGACCTTGGGCTTGAGGGGAGACACCGAATCAGAAGCGCCGAATTCGGAGTCAATTTCGGCTACCTGCCTGGGATGGGCGGCTGAGTCGGTCGGATCCTGATCATGGGAATCAATCATGAAGCACGCTTCTTTCAATATAGGGGAAGAGGGGGGAAACCCCAATTCTGAAAAGTCAGGGCGCAATTCTCGTATGCTTTGGAGCAGGAGCCGAATGTGAATCCGGTAATTGCACGTACTTTGCGGAGCTTGCAGCGAAACATATTGGCCGGCATCATCACTGTCGGGCCGCTGTTCGTGACCTGGATGATATTCAGCTTTGTGCTGGGCAGCCTGGCCACGGCAGGTCTGCCGATGGTGCACGTGCTGACAGCTATATTTCCGGAGGATTGGCTGGCGCATCCAGTGATGCAGTCAGCACTGGCGGTGGTGCTGACGCTGGTGGTGCTATATGTGCTGGGCCGGGTGACATCGCTGGTAATCGGGCGGCAGGCGTTCGGCCTGTTTGAGTCGATGCTGGAGCGGCTGCCCTTTGTGGCGAAGGTTTATACGTCGGTGCGGCAGCTGATCGATTCGATGCTGGCGAAGAAGGACACGAATCAGCGGGTGGTGCTGGTGGATTTCCCGATTGCGGGGCAAAAAAGCATTGGGTTTTTAACTCGTACGATGGTGGACTCGCATACAGGCGAGGAACTGGCGGCGGTTCTGCTGCCGAATGCGATCAACCCCACGTCGGCGTTTCTGCAACTGCTGCCGCTGAGCCGCGTGACGATGACGGACCTGACGATGGAACAGGCGATGAGCATGCTGATGACGGGAGGGGCAGTGGCGCCGGAGAGCCTAGTTTTTACGCATCCCGATGCGTTGCGCGAGGAAGCGGCAGCGATGCTTACTCGGCCGAATTAGTGGCGGGATGGTCGACGGCGATTTCTTCGGCAACTTCGCTTTCGTGAGTGAGCTTGCGTAGACTGACGTGCTCAAACTGTGCCCAGATCAGGCCGACGGGGATCGTCGACAGGAAAGTGACGAAGAGCAGCGAAGCGGCGCAGGCGGTTGCTGCTTCAGGCGACGCCCCGATGAGCCCGGTTATGGCTGCGGCAACAATTCCAATCTGAGTGAACCAGCCAATGACCGGCAATTGAAAGATACTTGCGCCGCCGCTTGCAATCATGAGCAGGACGCACTTTTGAGGGGTGAGCGAAGCTAGTTCATGGCTTGCCGTGAAGGCCTGGCAGGTGACCAGGTAGGCGAATGCGATGAGGATCCACATCGCGATGGAGAGAGATGCGGTGACCGCGAACTCGGAAAAGGTTCGCATGGTGTCGAGGCCGGAATGGAAGGTACGGATTTTGTCACCAATGGCAGTGCCGAGTTTCTTCGAAACAAGACCAAAACTGTGTTCGAAGAAGGATGCTACGGCAGCTCCCCAGAGGCGAACGGCGACCAGGAAGAGCGCGCCCATGAGCGTCAAGGCGAGGCCACCATATCGCGCGAAAAAGGCGGCGAGGACGGGCGAGTGATGCTCCATGGTGGAGACCACGCCGGAGTGGCTGGTTGCCTTGACAATCTCGGCTTCTGGAATCCAGAGCATGGCGATGGAGAAGATGAGGGCCATGGAGCCGGCGTCGAAAAGGCGTTCGACGATGTAGACGGCAAGTTGTGAACTGAGGGGAAGGCCGGTCTTCTTGGAAACGAGGTAGGGGCGGACAGGATCTGCGACGCGACCGATGAGAGCGATGGCGGTAAAGCCGATGACCTGAGTGCCGATCAGGGAAAAGGGAGGGACTTTCTTGTTGTGCTTAAGCAGCGCAGCCCAGCGCACCGACCGAAAAGCGAAGGCGAGAAAGATGCAGCCGATGCCGAGGGCGATTTTGCGCCAGTCAGCCTCGGCCAACTGGGTACGGAACACGCCGAAGTCGAAGTGGAATTTTTGCCGGCCCCAGGTAAAGAGCGCTACCAACGCGGCCAGGGCAACCAAGCCCAGGATCAACTGTTTCTTCTTCAAGCGTTCTCCGTTCTAATTGTTGCTTCTATTTTATTGTCAAGACCCGGTCTCGGCTTATTCCACATTGAGGTCAGATGGCTGGTGCGCGAAATTAGGCTTTCGAACCGTGAGTGGCCTTTCGTCGGGGCTAAAGCCCGTTGATTCCCTGGCTATTATTCGTGGGACTGAAGCCCCACGCTCCCTCCGAACCACAAAGACGCGAGTTCTCCCCAAGCGGTGAAAGCGTGCCATGAATCAAGCCAGGCGACGGCAACTGTGTCGCTTCTCTTCAACTGTAATGAATTGGAAGCCCTTTATCGGATAGGGGAGGTTTCTAGGGTTGCGACCGGAGCCTGGCCCTGGCGGGCTTGGACCTCACGTGCAAGGACGCGCCGGTTGAACTCGTGAATGACGCGTGCTACATAAGCGTGGGTTTCGCGATAGGGCGGGATGCCATGGTACTTGTCGACTGCAGCAGGGCCGGCGTTGTAGGCGGCGAGAGCGAGGGCGATGTTGTCATGGTACTTCACGAGCAGATCATTCAAGTAGGCGGAGCCGCCACGGACATTCTCATCGGGGCGGAAGCTGTCGTCGACGCCTTGTTCAGCTGCGGTTTTCGGCATGAGCTGCATGAGGCCACGGGCTCCGGCCCGGCTGACGGCGCGGGTGTTGCCGTTGCTCTCGGCTTTTACGACGCTGGCCAGCAGGTCGGCGTCGAGGTTGTGCTGCTGGCCGGCCTCGGCGAGCATCTCGTGGAGGTCAGAGGGACTGAGCTTCGCGCTGGTCCCGGCTGCGCCTGAAGAAGGCGGAGGATCGGGAACGGTTTCTATGGTTGCGATGTCTTCTGGCGAACGTTCGATGTAACTGCGGTCTCCTGGGCTGGTGTAGAGCCGGATCATGGAGCCGACCTGGGCGTGATGATTGCAAACTATCTCGTAGCCGTTGGTCAGGCTGACACGTTCGCCGGCACGTGCGGGACGAGGCATGACGGCCAAGGCGAGAACCGCGACGAGGGTGACGAATTGAAGATGATTCCGCAAAACTGAGTTCCATTCCCGTTTCTTCAAACTTTAGCAGAGGTTCGGCGAGCCACCGCCATCTCCAAAGTCACGGCTACGCCATCCTCATCATTGGGCGGGGTTTGCTTCCAGCCGCGTGTTTTGGCGAGGGTGCGCAGGTCCTGGGCGGCGTTGGCCATCATGACGGCCTGGCCGGCCCATTCGAGCATGTCGACATCGTTCCAGTTGTCGCCGATGGCCATAGTCTCCTTGCGATCGATTCCAAGTCGGGCGGCGAGGCGTTCGAGAGCCCATCCCTTTGAAACACCCGGGGGCAGCAGGTCGAGGATGGAAAGATCCCGGGAGGGGTACTCGGTTCGGACGGCTTCGCAGAATTGGCTCAATTCGCTGGCTTTCAAGGCTTGTTCAGCCTGGCGCATGTTGTCGAGACCACCGGTGACCATGCCCTGGATTGGGTCGTTGCCATCGGTGAGCGCCTTTTCGAGCGGTCTGACGATCTCAATGGCGTCGCGATTGGCTTCAACCCATAACGCGATTCTCTGATGTGCCTGCTCGAAATCTTCAAGTATCAATTCGCCGCGTCCAACCTGGTCACAGGTAAACACCAGTGTTCCGTATGGTCTAAGTAGTCCGCAAAGACCGCGGGCAGTATGGGCTTCGAGGTGAGAACGGTCGAGAGGGTCTCCACCCAGGGTTCGGGTCACTGCTCCATTGGACGTGATGAGGGGCATATCCGCTCGGAGGCCGAGGCCTTCCAGCAGCGGTGCAGTGTAGGCGGTGCGGCGGCCAGTGGCGATGGCAACGGTTATTCCGGCTTGCTGGGCGGCTCGAAGTGCTTGAGCATTGCGGGGGCTGATGGACTGGCTGAAAGTGGGCAGTAGAGTGCCGTCCATGTCGATTGCCACCAGGCGAACGGGGGGATGCATGGGTCTAGTGTACCGGGAGTTAGCTGGGTGTTGGAGTGCGGAGCCGGGCATTCGATTGAGTACACTGGCTGCATGGAACGGAAATGTACGCAGTGCCATGCCGTGCTGGAGCGGGATACGAAAGTCGACTGGTGCCCGGCATGCGGCGGCTCGTTGACGGAGCGTGCCGCGTTGCCATCGATTGAGGCGAAGGCTGCACCGGTCGAGGTGGATCATCGCGGTATTGTGCTGCCGCGGAGACATGCGGTGGGCGGCATCATCACACCGCAGTAAATTCGAACTATTTTCGGAGCCAAATTTGGTTGTCATCGAGAGCATTACGCCGCGAGATGCCCTTGTGTTCAAGGACATTCGATTGCGTGCTTTGCGGGATTCGCCCACGGCATTCTCGAGCACCTATGCGAAGGAGTCGGCGCTTCCGGATGAAGAGTGGATGAAGCGCTCGGTCCGCTGGAGCAGCGATGGGTCCGCGGCTTTTCTGGCGATGGATGGAGACATTGGGTGCGGGATCGTCGGCGCGTATGAAGAAGAGCAGGTGCAGTGCGCGCAAGTGATTTCGATGTGGGTTGATCCCAAATTCAGGCGTGCCGGTGTGGGTAAGGGGTTAATCGATGCGGTCGTGGAGTGGGCCCAGTCTCGCGCGGTGCGCGAATTGAAGCTGATGGTGACGAGTGTGAATCCTGGTGCCATCGCGTTCTATGAGCGCCTGGGGTTCAGCATGACGGGCAAGACTGCGGTATATCCCAACGATGCGACGATCACTGAGTACGAGATGGTGCGGGCATTGCACTGAGTTGTGGGAGAGTCACCGCCAGTCGACCCGCTTGCGGATTCCTTCTTACTTCAAATCGAAAACGCCTCGTATTAAGCTTGGAGGCTTACTCCAAAACTCGTCTCCGAGGCATTTCGATCATGAATAGTCGGAATCGGGCATGGTCTGCCCAGGGCTACGTCCGCGTCGGCTCCACCCTCCCGCGACTCTCGTTAAACACACTTTCCGGTATTTAGGCCGTTCGAGATGTGGCATGATTTCACCGGAGGTGTTCTGTGAACAAAAGACGGTGTGTTTTCTATGTTGTAGTAGCAATTGCTCCACTCAGTTTGCTCGGCCAGGATAAGCCGCAAACGCCGGCAGTACCGCCTGCAAATCCGATTACCATAAGCGAAAAAGGGCTTTATTCGTTTTTGAGCAGTGCGGTAGTCAGGGCGGCTGAGAAAATGCCGGAAGAAAACTACTCTTTCAAACCGACACCGGACGTTCGCAGTTTCGGTCAGCTGGTTGGCCACGTAGCCGACGCCAACTACATGTTCTGCTCGCAGGCCTCTGGTGAAGCGAATCCGTCGAAGGACATCGAGAAAACGAAGACTTCCAAGGCCGATCTCGTGACCGCGATAAAAGACGCGGTTGCGTACTGCGACAAGGCTTTCGACGGCATGACGGATGCCAAGGGCAGTCAAATGGTGAAACTCTTCAACTTCAACCTGGCGAGAATCACTTTGTTCTCCCTAAACACGGCACACACCGATGAGCACTATGGGAATATGGTGACCTATCTGCGTCTCAAGGGAATTGTGCCGCCGACCAGCGAAAATCCGCCCCCACAACCACCAAAGTAAACTCGATTATTCGCGGCCCCACGAACGCACTCAGAGCTACCCGCCGTTCGTGGGGACCCAGGCTTCGCCGCGCTCAAAGACGACAAGCGCCTTTGTGGTTGGTGGATGATCGGCTTGTGATGGACAGCTCAAGGCGCAAATCGCGGAAGCAGGTCCTTCACTCCGCCTTCCCCACGAACGAGTCAATTGTTCGTGGGGCCCCAATGCGCTTCGTTCAAGATGACACATTCAGGCAGGTGTGAGACTTCGCGGATCCCCATATTGAAAAACTGTTCAAGTGGAACGTTCACTCGTAGCGAAGGGCTTCCGCGGGGCGGATGCGGGCGGCGGTTGAGGAGGGGTACAACGTCGCGAGTAGCGAGATGCTGATGGAGACGGCGGAGACAAGGATTCCGTCCACCCATCTTGGTGCGAAGGGAAGCGTGTCGATGGCGTAGACGTCTGGAGAAAGTGGGATGTGATAGTGGCTGCCGGCCCATGCACCGACGTAGCCGAGGACGAGACCGATCACGGTTCCGATGACGCTGATCAGCAAGCCCTGCAGCAGAAAGACGCGGCGCACCTGTGCCGGAGCGACGCCGAAGCTCATGAGCACGGCGATGTCGCGAGTCTTTTCCATCACCATCATGGTAAGTGCGATGAGGATGTTGAGCGCGGCTACGATGACGATGAGGGTGATGACGATGAAGGTGACGATGCGTTCCAGTGCCAAGGCACGGAACAGTTCTGAATTCTGCTCCTTCCAGTTAGTGGTTTGAAACCCCGGGCCAGCAGCGGCTTCGATCTCTTTCGCAATCTGGGGAGCGTTGTTGAGGTTGTCGACTTTGAAGCTGATGACGGAGACCAGGTCAGGCTCATCATAAAGGTGTTGCGCGTCGGAGAGGCGCATGAATCCCCACGCGGAGTCATATTGATAGAAGCCTGTGTGGTAAGTGCCGGCGAGCTGAAAGTGTTGGACTTTGGGGACAACCCCAACCGGCGTGAGGTCACCTTGCGGGCTCACCAAAAGGATGGAGTCGCCGACGCTCGCACCTATTGAATCCGCCAGATCTTTTCCGAGAACGACGGGCGGATATTCCGCATCTGCCGGAGAGACCGGTTCAGGCGCCGGATCAAGAGCACGAATTGCCTCGGGCGAGGAATTCGACAAGACTTTGCTGACCGTTTTTTCGTCGGCCGGTACAACACCTTCGATGAGCGCAAAACCGGCGCGGGCGCCTCGGGCGACCATGACTTGCTCGTCGAGTTCAGGCGCGGCGGAGACGACGTGGGGCAACTTGGAAAGGCGCTGGAGAAGGGGTTGCCAGTCGCGGATGCCGTCGTTTTTTACGCGCATTAGTTGCACATGCGCGCTGGAGTCGACCAGGCGATCCTGGAGATCGCGTTGCATACCGTTGGTGATGGCTAGCGCGATGATGAGCGCGGCGACTCCGGCGGCGACTCCGGCGATGGAGATAGCGGTGACCACGCCGACGACGGCCTGGCGCCGTTTGGCTTTCAGATACCGGGCCGCCACATAAAGCTCAAATCGCATCTTGCCTGCTTCTTACTTTTTACTTTGCTGCCGGTGAGCCGAAGACGGTTTTGGCTACGCCGATGTTGTCGTGACGGTCATAGACGCGCACGGTGATGAGGTGTTCGCCGGTTTTGCCTTCGAGGGCCTTGGCGGGAATCTGAAAATCGTATTGCTCGTGTTTCGAGTCGGAGAGCTTGCCGACGGGGTCGATGTATTGCCAGGTTCCGGCGTCGAGCGCGTACTCGGCGTGGGCGATGGGTGAGGCTGCATCTTCCGCCTCAAAGGCGACGTGCGCCGGAGAGGGACAGGGCGCTTGCGCGCACTTCGCCATGGCCACTTCAACGCGCAGGCTGGTCACAATCGGAGGGGTGGTGTCGATCTCGAAACGCTCGCTTTCCTTCGAGTCGGAGAGGGCCTCGCCGGGAGTGTGAGAAGGAGAATCGGACGCGACAACTTTGACGCGGTAACCGCCGTCGGGAATGAGAGCGGCATCGAAGCTGTAGGCTTTCTCGGTGATGTTCTCTTTGAGAAGATGCCAATCGTGTTCGCCGTCGCCGCGGAGATAGAGCGCATAGACAAGGTCGTCTCCGTTCTCATCGTGCGCAGCCCAGCGAACGGTAACGGCGGTGCGATCTTTGACGGCCTGAAGTGGTGTGTTGGCGCTTCCCGGATCCACCGGAACGACGAATGGCTGGTTTGCGGAAGGGAAGCTTATGGTGACGATCTGCTGCTGGCCTGCGGCGGAGGCTTGCGTATTGAGGCGCGCGCCGGGGGCAACGACGAGATCGTCGATCTCGGGTGCGGCATTCACGGGAAGATAATTCACTCCGACGCCGGCCAGCTCGCCTCCTGCGAGTAGTACTGCCTTCCATTGCAGGAAGCGTCCGGCAGGTGATTGGACGGCACCGTCTTTGAGCGGTTGCCAATCGGACCATCCCCAGTCTCCGCGACCACGGATGGGCTGCTCGACATTGCCAGTTCGGGTAAGAATGTCGTAGTTCTTCGAATCAGGATCGACCTCGATGCGGCCGAATCGGGCGAATGCGCCGGCGTCGAGCACGTCACTGGCGTATTCGTGCTTTTCGGATTTGCCGAGGGAGTAAAGCTTGCCGGTGTTGCCGGTTCCGATGAGAACAGCGTCTCCGGCGCTGCCGTGAACCTCGGCAAGCGCCAGGCCTTGCTGCGCTTCGACGTGGGCGACGTCGGCGTAGTCGCCGTTCTGCTGGATGCGGAAGATGTGTCCGCGATTGCCGCTGATGGCGAGCAGTCCGTCGGGTTGCGCGGCGACTGCGTAGACGATGTCGTCTTTACTCGACCAGATCTTGCGCGGCGCCTGGTCCTCGGCGAGGGCATAGATTTCAGTGCCTTCGGGTGTGGAGGTGCTGGCGTTCGCGGCTTGCAGCGAGCCTGGTTGCACGATGGTGAAGGTGATGGATCCAACACCTTGCACGGGAAGAGGCGGCAAAGGATTGTGGCTCTTATCGCCCACGCTGGATGCGAAGATGGTGCCGTTGGCGGCGACTGCTACGGAAGTGATTTCGCGGCGCGGCGCTTCGAAAAGCACGTAACCTTTGCCTTGTGGATTGATGCGATAGACAAGGCCGGATCCGTCAGAGCCAGCGATGAGGTTGCCTTTCGCGTCCCATGCGAGCGCGCGGATGTGCTGCTCGTCGCTCTTGAAGAATGTTTCAGGCTTTGCGTCGAGATTGGCAGGATCGACGCGATAGATGGCACCGGGTCCGCCGACGGCAATGTAGAGTTTGCCGGAGGCGTCGAAGGTCATGTCCCAGATGTAGTGTGATTTTGATTCGCGACTCATCTTCGAGCCGTCTTCGCCGGCCCCGTCCAGTTTATTTATGTCGAATATAACTTTCGCGCTGGACTCATCCTGCTTTGCAGTTGCGTTTGGATTGAGCTTGTAGACCTTGCCGCTGGGGACCGTGGCGGCGTAGAGGGAACCGTCGGGGCCGATGCGCACGACCTGCACGCTTACATCGCGCGATTCAAAAAGAGTGAAAGGCTTGCCGCTTTTCTGATCGCTTCCGCGGAGTACGGTGGCAGGGGAGCCGGTGCCGAGATAAGGCGACCCGTTCTTGTCGATCGCTACGGACCAGACAAAGGTGGAGGGCGTGGTGAGGTTTTCGGTCAGTCCGGGACCTTCGCGCAAATCACCGTTGCTGCCGATGGCGACACCCTGAGGAGTCCCTTTTTCGAATTCGTCGATGCGGGATTGGGTCCACAGATGAGTGCCCTGAGCGACGAGGGGCTGGACCAAGAAGGTTGTCGCAAAGGCGGCGAAGACGAATGCGAAGAAGGGGCGGGGAACTGGAGGTTTGGCTGCAACCATTCTGACGTTGAGTCTACTAAAGTGTGGCGATGGGGAGCAGGAGGCGCTGCCCGAAATGCGTTGGAGTCGCCGGGGTTGCGATCCTGCTTCTGGCAGGGCGCTGGAATCAGCAGAGGCAAAGCCCGTGGAATTCGCACGAATGGACATTGCAGCCCTGACGAATACAAAAGCAGATCCTTCGCGCCGCTTACCCCACAGACTTTCGTCTGCAAGGCCCCAAGCTTGCGGCACTCAGGATGACAGTTCTCGAGCATAGGTTGTTTGATAGAAAGCAACCGGGAGGACTGCGGCGATGCACGAGCTTATTGGCCGGTGCGGAATTGGATAATGCGGCGTCGGTCGCGTTTGGAAGGTCGGCGCTCCGGCAGGGGAGCGTATTGCTGCATGGCTTTTCGTTCGGCGGCTTCGCGCTGGCGTTGATCCTTGCTGGCTTCAGTTTCGCGATAGAAGGTTTGCGCAACGGCGGCTGGACCACGGATTTCACTAAGGTGCAGGACCTCGACGTGAAATTCGCCGCCCTCGTTTCTGATGCGGAGCATGTCGCCTACGCGGACGTCGCGGGCGGGCTTCGCCTCGATTTCGTTGGAGCGGATCCGGCCGAGGTCGCAGGCTTTGGAGGCGAGAGCGCGCGTCTTGAAGAAGCGCGCAGCCCAAAGCCACTTGTCGATGCGGACGGAATTTGTATTTTGCCCAGCCGTCACGAAATCTCGCGGGAAAGCGTCAGGAAGCCGTGTCTGAAGTTCTCCAGATGTAGAGGAACTCGGCGTCGCTGGAAGTCGCGACTTCGATGCCTCTCTGGCGGGTGGCGCGATTCAGGGCCGAGCGGATGTTCTCCTTGGTGTCGGGTAGTGTCTCCAAGGGGATCCTGAGGGCTCGGTCGCCTTCCAACTGCTCGATGTCGCTGAGAAGTTGGGTAACGATTTGCTTGTGCTTGCCGTCTCTTCCTTTTGGCACGTCGATCTGCTTGATCGACTGGTACTTCATCGGAGGGGCATCGGAATTCGCATTCGTGGCCATTGAGAATCTCGCTGAGGAAATTTTTCGTTCGCGGTTCAGAAAGCGCACGCTTAACGTATGGCTAAATCGCCGTAAAGCTATCCTAATACTAAGCCGGTACTGAAAGTCAAGGTTTATGACGAAATCGTGAGCAAGAAATCTGCATGTCGCAGAATGTCTAACGTTAGGGTAGGGAAGTCCTATAACTCCCGACATTGTAAGCATTTAGACCGTAATCTCAAAGAGATAGCCCGTACAGAATAAAAGCTGCTAGGGTAATTCCAGAGGTAAAACAAGTGAGCAAGGAGAAGAATTTCCCCACTGTTCCGCTCAAGGATGTCCCCGCGCGTATTGATGAAAACAAAGCGGGAGGCCATCGGCCCGTGGTCCTGGTAGTCGATGACGAGAGCGTGATTGCCGATACGCTGGCAGAAATTTTGACGCGAAGCGGCTACACCGGAATGGCTGAATACGACGCGGACAGTGCGCTGGAGACTGCGCTGCTAATGCCACCCGAGATGCTGATCACCGATGTGGTTCTGCCGGGCATGACGGGTATCGAACTCGCGATCACCGTGCGGCGCATTTTCCCGGATTGCAAGATTATTCTCTTCTCTGGGCAGGCATCGACGGCCGATTTGCTTGCGAGTGCACGCGCAGATGGCCATCATTTCACGCTGCTCAACAAGCCCTTGCACCCGCAGGATCTTCTGACGCGGGTTTCAGAGGGGCTTAGACCGCGGAAGCAAGTTGCTGTTCCCGCTAGATGACCATAGAGAATATTTCAGCTGGAAATGAATCGGGCGCCTACCAGGGCGCCCGATAGACTTAGCCGGCCAGGACAGCCCTGTAGCGCACCTTATTCTTCTTGACCTTCTCGATGGCCTCGTTAGCCTTAGCCATTGCGAACGCTTCGGTTGTGGCCTTGACTCCATGGCGGGCGGCGACGTCGAGCATCTCGCGCATTTTTTGCGGACTGCCGATGGGGCTGCCGGTTACAGTGCGAATGCCCGAGATGAGCGGGAAGGCCTGCAACGAGACGGGCGATGGAGGCACTCCAACGAAACACAGTGTGCCGGTTGGCCGGAGGGCTTGGATGTAGACATTCCAATCCTGGTCGGCGTTGGCGGTGTTCAAGATGAAATCGAGGGAGCCGGCTACCTCTTTCATCGACTTCGACTCGCGGGAATGCACGAACTGATGCGCGCCCAGCGCACGAGCTTCTTCTTCTTTGCCGGTTGAGGTGGAGAATGCCGTGACTTCTGCGCCGAAGACGCGTGCGAACTGAATTGCAATGTGTCCGAGGCCGCCGATTCCAACGACGCCTACGCGTGACGAGGGATTGATACCGTGATCCCGCAACGGGCTATAGACAGTGATGCCACCGCAGAGCAGGGGAGCGGCTTGCTCGCTCGGAAGCGCATCAGGAATGCGCATGACGAAGCGAGCGTTGGCGCGGACCTTGTCTGCATATCCGCCGTTGCGATGGACGCATGTGGCTTCGATCGAAGCGCAAAGATTTTCGAGGCCGCGGCTGCACCACTCGCACTCGCCACATGAGTTGGACTGCCAGCCGAGACCGACACGCTGGCCTACTCTGAGCGAGCGCACCTGAGAACCGACGGCGGTGATGGCGCCGATGATTTCGTGTCCGGGGATGAAGGGATACTGGCTGATGCCCCAATCGTTTGAAATCAGGTGGAGGTCACTATGACAAATGCCGCAGTGGGTGATGCCGATTTCGACTTCCTGCACGCCCAGCTCTCCCGGGTCATAGCGAAAAGGCAAAAGTTCGGCGCCCGCTGCGTGAGCTGCTAGTCCTTGAATTAGGGCCATGGTCGTTCCGCAGTCCTCGCTGGGGGTCGCAAAAAAGGGGCCAAGTTGAAGGCCGTACAAATGCGACAGATTTACGTAAGCGGTGCAGGTTAAGTCTAGTCTAAACCGCCGCCGGGTTCGATGTGCAGAATGAGGATTTGAAATCCGTTGAGCATGCCGCCGGCTGGCGCCTCACCTGCGACGACGGCGGACTCTCCGTTGAGCGTTACGTCTTTCGCGGTGCGCAGAGGTTCGAGGGCGTTGGCAACGGACAGCGGCAAAGTGGACAGGGTTCGTCCATCGACGCCGGCCTGAGCGTCGGGCAACAGGAGACTGACGAAGATGCGATCGGCGGGATGCTGGCTTTGTGCCTGAGCGAGCGCGGTTTCGAGATCAACGGTGCGATTGGAGATGCGGGGCTGATTCATTGCGTGGTCGAGGGTTCCGGCGTCGGAGACGAGAAGGCGAACCGTTCCAGCCGGGATTCCGGGCGGCAGGTTGATGGGGATGCGAATATTCCGTACAGGTTGCTGCCAGGGACGCACAGTGGCCTCAACGAAAACCGTGTCTCCGGCATGAACGATATTGCTGGAGTCGATGCGCGCGGTTTCAAGTTCCACTTGCGCGCGGCGCGGAATGGAATCGACATCGAGATCGATGGCTCTGATGGCGCCTTGACGCGCGCCGTTAGCGTAGAGAAGGGCGAAGCTTTGATCAGCCTGCATGGCCGCCGATAACTGAGCTGATCCCTGATCGCCGGCCGGTGCCCAGAGATCGAGCGGCGATGGCGGATAGCCTTCGATGTTGACGCTGCCGGTGACGTGGTAGCTGGTTTCGAGGCTACTTTGATTGTTTTCGAGCAAAGCGTCGTAAAGCGAAACGAGGACGGCCTGAGGGGTGAGTGAAGGCAGGTCGACAACTTCGATATTCAGTTTTCGGTCTGCTCCCTCGCCATGCACGGTGATATGCACAGGGATCATGTGCGGTTTGACTCCGAGCACGCCGCGAATGGCGGAGTCGCGATCTTCGTTGAACGTACCGATGGGGTCGCCAGTGTTGATGATCTTGAATGCGTTGAGCGGCGATGCCAGCGTTTCGACGACCTCGGCGGTGGTCATGGGGAGTGAGACGGCGCCGGCCTGAAGGATGGGGTGACCGCAGGCGAGGAGCTGTGTTGGATCGACATAGGTGACGGTGCAGGTGGCGGAGATCTCAAGATCGCCGCGGACGAGCTGGGCGCTTACGGCCGAACCGGGAACGACGGTGGCAATGGCGGACTGCGATATGGCTCCGAAGGAGCCGGCGGCGTCAATCTTCGACGAGCCGCTGCCGCCCCCCGCTGCGATGATGTCGAGGCCGGTGCCGGCCATTTCTTTTTGCCACAGGCGGATGGCTTCAGGGCGGAAGCCGCTCATGACCAGGGGTGTCTCCATGGCCTGAAAGTTCATTCCATCGGATGAAAGTGAATTGTCGTTTTGCGTCCGGGTGACAGGCATCGGTGCGGAAGCCCACTGGGTGTTGACGGGCATGTCTCTGACTTCGAGCATCTGGGCGATGGGGGTGATGCCGGCGATGGGTTCCCTGGCAAACTGACCAATTCGGTAAGAAAGCGATCCGAGGAGCTGGTTGCCGATGTAGACCGGGCTGCCGCTCATTCCTGCGACGACCCCGGTGTACTCGGGCTTGGCGCCATGGAGTTGGGCGAGGATCATGTCCTGGCCAGGACCGCGCGCACCCCGCAGTACGCCAAGGATTTCCACCTGCATGGGCTCGGGCCTGGTGCCGGTAAAAACCGTCCAGGCCGTAGCCATCTGGCCGCGATGTACCTGGCTGAGGGGGTAAAAGCCGCCGCCGGAGGGTGGGGGGGCGGTGGGCGGAGGGGTGGTGGTTTGCGCTGGGAGGAACGCCGTGAGCAAGGCGGCAAGCAAGGGGGAGGCAATCGATCTGGCCAGGGTTCGGAGGGGGTGCGCGATTGCCTTGAGGCAGGGATTCACGTCTATAAGATTAAACCTGTGCTGCATTGCAGCGGGAGATTGCGTTTTACTTTCGTTTGCCATGCGCTAAGGTTTTGACGCCCAAAGCTGAAGGCTGTTTTGCTATTGCGTTGCTTCACTTGCCGATTCCTTTGGGCAATCCCTATGCTGTGAACACAGAGGCCATCATGCCAACGATTCGCCCGCACGCTATTCGCCGTCGCCGTTTTGCTTCGTTCCTCCTGCTGGCCGCTTTGGCTTTCGCGCCAGGGGCCTGGGCACAGAGTACGCCGCCGGCACAGCCGCAGCCGACTCCCCCGGCGCAGCCGCCGGACCAATCCTCGCCCGATGCCGGTGGTCCGGGCGGAGACAACGGAGCAATCGCGCTGCCCAAGAAGAAGGACGCACCGGAGGAAGCACCGCCGCCCGCGCCCGCTCAACCGAAGTTCAAGAATCCGGAGGGGGCGGGTGATTATTCGCTCAAGATTGAAGTTCCGGAAGTGACGGTGGATGTGGGGGTTCTACTAGAGAAGACTGGCCAGTTTGTTCCGGGTCTGAAGCCTGCGAATTTCAAGCTGTATGAGAACGGCGTAGAGCAGAAGATCACGGGCTTCAAGCGCGTGGAAGCGCCGATTACAGCGCTGTTGCTGTGCGAGTTCGCGAATAGCAACGTCACCTACAGCTTTCTCTATGACATGCGCAACGCGGCATGGTCATTTGCACAGCAACTGCGTCCACAGGACTACGTGGCGCTGATGACCTTTGACATGCGCACGCAGATCTGGCTGGATTTCACGCAGGACAAGCGGCAACTTCTGAATGCGATTCAGTCGCTCGTTGTTCCGGGATTCAATGAAAGGAACCTCTTTGACGCGCTCTACGAGGCGGAGGATCGACTGAGCCGCATCGAGGGGCACAAGTACATCATCCTGATTGCGTCGGGGCGCGATACTTTCTCGAAGATCACGCTCGACAAGATCTATCAGAAGGTAAAGACGACGCCGGATATTACGATCTTCGCGATTTCGACGGGCGGCGCGCTGCGCGTGATGACGGAAGGCGGACCCGGAATGGGGCAGCAGATGCGCGATATCGATTATCTGCAGGCCGATAACGAAATGAAGACCTTCGCAAAAATGACGGGGGGAATGTGGTTCAGCCCGCGGTTTGTAGCCGAGATGCCGGACATTTTTTCCGATATCAACAAGGCGATTCGGTCGAAATACGAGCTGGTGTACCATCCCAGCGATGCCAAACAGGACGGCACTTATCGCAAGCTGCGCGTGGAACTGGTGGACGATGAGGGAAAGCCGCTGCGCTTCCAGGACGAGAAGCACAAGCCATTGAAGTACGACGTGATTGCGCGCGACGGCTATCGTGCGAAGCAGGAAGTGGAGTAGACGGGAGCTGCTAAGGCGAACAAACGGCAGCCGGTTGGCTGCCGTTTGTCCTTTGGAGGGAGACGGGCAACTACACTTTATTTATTTGAACTGGTTGATAATGTCGTTGACGTAGTAGCCGATGACGAACAGGGTCGCAACGGCGGCAATAATCTCAGAAACCTTAATCAAGGGCTGAACTTTCTTGACCTTGGCGAGGATTGCCTGCTGAGCGGTTTGCTCCCGGCTGAAGGAGTCATCGAGGAAGATCTGATCTGCCTCGTCCTTGGTAAGCCTGGAACGATACAAGAACATAATCGCCATGCCCAGGACAGTAACTCCCCAGACGGACCACATAATCGGAACGAAAGACATAAACTTACCTCCAGCGAGTTTCCACCCAGCTATCGGCAAGATCCCATGAATGGACGGCCTGCCTCGACCCGGGGGTTGTACGGCTGAAATCATAGCCCGGAATGACGTAGCCACCCCGTGACATGGGTCACAGGTAATCTAGGGGACGAGATGAAGCTCTGGGAACCAGAATTCGTTGAGAATACGGCGATTATGGGAGGAGGGAGTTGGACGTATCTTCGCGACCTTCAGGCCTCCAGTAGCATCCAATGGGATGAAAGCAGGAATGGTCCTTGTATCGCTGCCTTCTGGGAAGTAGAGTACCATTTAAGAAGAACCTAAAGAGGACTGGGAGAAACCATGGCAACCACGACCACAGCACCCGCAACAACAACGCAGGAAACCGAGAAGAAGGCACCCCTTATCCTGACTCCTCAGGCCATTGCCAAGGTGCGCGAGATTATGGCGACCCAGGATCCCCTTCCTGCTGGGCTGCGCATTGGAGTTGTAGGCGGCGGCTGCTCGGGCTTCCAGTATTCGATGGCCTTTGAGAACCAGGCCGGCATGATGGACAAGGTCTTCAAGTTTGACGACCTGAATGTTTATGTCGATGCCACATCTTTGATGTACCTGAATGGCTGCATCGTCGATTATGTCGAGACACTGGAGGCGGCCGGCTTCAAGTTTGAGAATCCGCAAGTCAAGTCGACCTGCGGCTGCGGATCTTCGTTCAGCGTTTAATGCTACTCGCAGTTCATGCGCAAGAAAAGCCCGTCCTGATGGACGGGCTTTTTGCTTTGGCGCGATGCAGGCTATTGCTGTGGCGTAATCGGAGTTGTCGGCGTCGTGGGGGTGGTGGGCGCGGTTGTGCCTGTGCCGCCGATGGGCGTTGTGGTGCCGCTTGCCGGCTGGCCTACGATGCCGGTATTTCCGCCGGCCATTGTCTGCTGATCCATCTGGGGACTGTAGAGGAACTCCCACTCGTTGTAGTGGTTCTTTTTCTTGTAGACGAGAATCGATTGTTTCGGGCTTTGCGGGGAAACGCCGATGATGCCGCCTCCGCCAAAGGTCTGACCGTTGCTGGTGGGGTTATTGGATGAGCCGAAGGCCGAACCGGTTGAGCCGGTTGTTCCAGCGCCGCTGGTTCCCGCGCCCGAGATGGGGTTGCCGTTGGCGTCAGTGCCTCCGGTTCCGCTCTGGGTTGCGGTTGCGCCTGCTCCGGAGTCGGTGGGGGTGCTCGGGCTGCTGTTGAAGAGTCCGCTGCCCGTAGAGGTGGTCGCGCTTCCGATACCGGAGGGCGAACCATTGATTCCGGTATTTCCTCCTGCGGGGCCGATGCCGGCGGAGGCACCGCAGCCCGCACCAGCGAGAGGCTGACCGAAGAATCCCATGGCCTGTGGCGTCTTGTTCTGGCAATACATGATCGCCTTCCACTCATCTTTGCCGGTCGTCGGATCGATGTATTTCTTGCGGAGGAAGCGGATGTTGTTGGTCTTGACCAGCGCGTCGACGTTGGGCGGGTAGGCATTGAATTTACGGTAATAGAGTTGAATAGCGCGGATGTATTGCTTCCCGCGCTGCATGGTCTCTTCTTCACGATCGCGCTGGATGCTTTCGCGTACGCGGGGTAAGGCAATCGAGAGCGAGAGGATGAGGATGGCCATCATGAAAATGACGACGACGAGCATGTAGCCCTCTTCGGAGGGGCGGGGGCGACGGTTTTGGGATAGCGGATTCATTGCAGGGTTCGTTTGTGTTCCTCGGTTGTCTTGTTGGGTCCGAACGAATGCCGTGATGGAGACTCCGGAAAAGCAGATCCTTCGCTACGCTTACCCCACTTGCGTGGGGCCCCAAGCTGCTCCGCTCAGGATGACACTTCATGGACTCTTTGGGGCGGTCGAGTTGTGGATTGTATCCATTCGAAACGTGGATCGTACTCTAGTTTGCGGAGAGTGGCACGGTCTGGGTGTTGTTGTAGCCGAGATCGGTGATTTGTACCGAGCCCGGCATGATGGAAACCACCTTGTAGCGGTGATCGACGACGTCTCCCGGCCGTGCGAGGAAAATGTCATCACCACGGACGAGGAATGCCTGCATGGATTTGTCGCGGCTTTGCGAATAGCCGAAGTATTTCAGGTCGATTGCGGGTGGGCGCGGCACTTCAGGAATGGAGACGTCCGCGTTGTTTCCGGGTCTGGCGGGAGCAATCGGTTTGGGGATCGGAATAGGCACGGACTCGGCAGAGAAGATGTTGCGGCCCGTTCCGGCATAGACGACATCCTCGCTCTGGGCCAGTTTCTCAAAGTGCAGGGTTGGATCTATGTTGTTGGTTGCCACGTGCTGAGCCTGCGGTCCAACGGCGTTCGCTGCCCGCTGGGTGGTGGCAGTACCGGGCCGTGTTGCGGCCGTGGACCGCGCGGGGGTGGGCAGGGTGGGTGTCGACGGGGAACCGAAGGAGTTGTAGAGCTCGTATCCACCAGCGCAGACGATGATGGCTGCGAGTGCAATGACGATGTAGACCTGGCGTTTGTTTTCTATGCCAAGAGGGATGGCCATGCTACTCGCCCTCCTGTGCTGCCGGCGCAGAACTCGCCGGTGTCTCGGAGGGCGTCGGCGGCAGCCAACTAGGCACATCCGAGGGGCGAAGCCAGGTCGTGAGGCGCAGACGGAGGCTTACTAATCCGCCTTGCTGGCCGGTGAAGGCCATGGCCCGAATGACGAAAAAGGTCTTGTCGCGTTCAAGGCCATTCACGAAGTGCATGATCTGCTGGTATTCGCCGCTGATGCCGGCGTCCATCGAAATTTCGGTCAGATCGCCGGCGGTTGCGCCCTGCGAATATTGGACCCGTGAGAGGTGCACTCCCGACCCCACCTCGAGCTCGCCTATGCGAGTGAGGATCGACGAGTAGTTGGCGGGGATGCGCTTTGTGTAAAAGTCCTGGATCTGCAGGCGCGAATCTTTCACGCGCCCTTCGAGCCCGCGAAGGGGAGCGGTTTGCACTTCGAGGGTTTTGAGCTCGATCTGTTTATTGACCAGGGCATCGTTCGAACTTGAATCGGTTGCGGACCAGTCCATGCCGAGACGGATGGCTAGAACAGCAACGATGATGATCATGACGGCGAGGCCAACGTAGTGCCAGGTAAGAGGAGAGGCCAGCCGCTCGCGTGTGGTAGCGGGATTCGGGCTCATTGCGGCACTCCTCTGTAGGGCTGGACGGGTACGCGCGGTCGCGGCATGCCGGTGTAGGGCGAGCGGCCAGGCGCTGTTCCCAATTGAGGCGGCACGTTGTGAGGATTATTCTTGCCGTGTGCTTTCGCTACGGCGGCTTTCTCTATGGCCAACACGCGCTCTTCGGGAGAGCCCGGAGTGTAATCGGCCAGCATGTCGAAGTTGACGCGGTTCGAGGCGCTGACGGGTTCGGCTCGCTGGTTCGGGCCGCCTTCAGACTCGGCGGTTTCACCCACGATGCGCGGCAGGAGGAAGTGGTGGGAGTGCTCAAGATTTTGCACCAACTCCACATCGCGATTGCGCGGGCCGACGACGCGGAGGCGCACGGAAATCTGTCCATCCTTTATGGTGGGCTCCAGCGTTGTGACCTGCACGCCTGCGGGCAGAACAGTTTCCAGATCCTCCATGGCCAACGTCCAGGAGAAGGACTTCTCGTCAAAGAGTTGATTCAGGCTCTCGGCTTGCTGGAGGGTGCGGGCATTGTCGGGCTGCTGCATCATGGCCTGATAACTCTGGCGCTCCTGCGTGATCTGCGCAATCTTTCCATCGAGGGAATGTGCACGGGCGCGGGCAGCCTCGGCCTTGTCGTGCAGAGCATGGAGGCCGAGTGCCATGGCGATGGCGACCACCGCCAGCACACCCATGGCAATCCGTAGTTTCTTCAGCGCTGGTGCGAGATCAGCGAAGGGACGCGAAGCAAGATTGATGGCTACGCGCACTCTAGAAGGCTCCTGCTAATGCGCCGGTAAGGCCGGCGGTGCTCATGTTCGACAAAGTTGTTGCGACGCCGGTTGATGGCCGCGGTGCGAGATCGATGATCGTCAACTCGGAAGGACCGAACCAGTGCTCGAATTCGGAGGCTGTTCCGTTGCCGGCGAAGTACAGTTCCTTGGGCAAGACCGAGACCTTGTCTTCATAGTAAGCTGCTGCGACGGCAACGCTGCGCTGCACTTCAAGAAGACGTTGCTGGGGATCTTCGGGCAGATCGAGTGTGCGGTAGAGGAGCAGGTCGTCACCGCGTGTGATCGAGGTGGTGATCGCAACCTTGCTGAGACAGGCAGCGAGCAAGGGCTCAGGGGATTCGAGCGTGGCGAGAGCGGCGAGCGCGGAGGGCATGACAGACCCGGGTTCGTATCCAGCGGCACGCACGACGGTTTCGTACTCCTCGAGGATATTGCTGGGCAGGACGGCCACCAGCACGCGTGCTTCGGTCTTGCTCTGCGAGAGGACCTGGTAGCTGAGGCCCGCATGCTCCACTTCAAAGGGAACCATTTTGCGGAGGCGGAAGCGCAGGACGGGAATCGCCTCGGTTGCCTTCGCAGGCAGGGAATCGAAGTCGAGAACGAAGACGCGCACCGCGGTATCGGGGATGACGACGGTGACGAATCGGCTGCGCGGCGAGACACTGGCGAGAGCGTTGCGAATGGCGAGTGACACGGCCTCGGGTGAACTCATGTTCAGTTCGCTAATGCCGGGCACGAGTACGCCTGGACGCAGAGATTCGAAGGCATACACCGGCGACTCGTTTTTACCAGGAAGCGAGGCGGCCAACACGCCTTCCGGCGTGAGTTCTATGGCCGCGGGCGGACGCCCACCGTGCTGCGTGGCGGAATTCGAACTGCTGAAGATGGAACTCACTATCGCGATGCCTCGATGAAGGTGACTTTGTTGATCTCCTTGAGCGTGGTCAACCCGCGACGAACACGGTCGAGGGCGGATTCACGCAAAAAGCTCATGCCTTCGCGCTGAGCCAGCTTGCGGATCTCTGAAGTCGGCTTCTTTTCAAGGATCAGCTCACGGATGGGGTCGGTCAAGTCTAAAAGCTCATGGATGGCGGTACGTCCGCGATACCCTGTGCCGCCGCACTCGATGCAGCCAATGCCTTCGCGGAAGGCGAAACCGCGCCATTCGGCGGGATTCATGCCGCTGGCGATGAGGACTTCGTCGGGGTATGAGACGGTGCGGACGCAGTGCTCGCAAACGGTGCGGACAAGACGCTGGGCGAGGATGCAATTGAGCGCGGAGACGAAGTTGTAGGCCTCGACGCCCATATTGAGGAAGCGGCCGAGGACGTCGACGACGTTGTTGGCGTGGACGGTGGTGAAGACAAGGTGGCCGGTGAGGGCGGAGTTGATGGCGATCTGCGCCGTCTCCTGGTCGCGGATTTCGCCGACAAGGATCTTGTCTGGGTCGTGGCGGAGGATAGACCGCAGGCCGCGGGCGAAGGTCAGGCCTTTCTTTTCGTTGACGGGGATCTGGGTGATGCCGCGGATCTGGTATTCAACCGGATCCTCGATGGTGATGATCTTGTCTTCGTCGCTCTTTATCTCGTTGAGCGCCGCGTAGAGGGTTGTGGTTTTGCCGGAGCCGGTGGGGCCGGTGACGAGCACCATGCCGTAAGGCTCGCGGATGTAGCGGCGGAAGCGGCGCAGGTCCTCTTCGGCGAAGCCCACCACGTCGAGCGTGAGATGGCGGAACTTTTCGCTCATCGATTCCTTATCGAGCACGCGCAGGACGGCGTTTTCGCCGTGCACGGTGGGCATGATGGAGACGCGGAAGTCGATGAGGCGGCCCTTGTATCGGACGCGGAAGCGGCCATCCTGGGGAACGCGCCGTTCGGCGATGTCGAGCTCGCTCATGATCTTGATGCGGCTCAGAATCGTGGTGTGATGTTCGCGCGCGATGGGCGCCATGGCTTCCTGAAGAACGCCGTCGATGCGGTACTTCACATGCAGCGAATCGTCGTAGGTTTCGATGTGGATGTCGGAGGCGCGGCGCTCCAATGCGGTGAAGATGGTGGTGTCGACCAGCCGGATGATGGGACTGATGTCTTCGTCGCTGGTCAGCTTTTCAATGGAGATGTTTTCGTCGCTGGCGGTGTCTTCGCCAGTGAGGACATCGAAGGTGAGGCCTTCGCTGGCTTCGTCGAGAACGCGTTGCGACTGCTCAGTCTTCTTCAGAAGGTCGGTGATCTGGGACAGCGTGGCGACACGGGCGATGATTCGATGGCCGAGGAGGCCGGCGATTTCGTCGAGCACCATGAGACGCGAGGGATCGCTAACTGCAATGACCATCGCATCCTGGTGTTGCTCGATAGGCACGAAGTTGTAGCGGAACATCAGTTCCACGGGAACCGTGCGCAGCAGGTCGTGCTGGATCTTGAAATTTTTTAGGTCAACGAATTCGGCGCGATAGCGTGCTGCCAGGGCTTCAGCCTGGGCACGCTCGTCGAGGCCGCTTACTGTCGGCCCGGTCGGCACCGTGATTGTCGTGTCAGCCATATATAGGATTAACCCTGTCCTCCACCTACTGCCGAACCGAGCGAGAAGATCGGCAGATAAAGCGAAATAAGAATAAAGACCACAACCACGCCCATCACAATCAGGATGGCGGGTTCAATTAACGATAGTGCCGCAGTGAGTGCGGTCGCTACGTCTTCTTCGAAGAATTCGGCGACGGAGTTAAGCATTTGGGGCAAAGCGCCGGTTTGTTCGCCCACCGAAATCATTTCTGTTGCCAGGTCAGGGAAGACGCCGGTGCTGGTGAGCGAATCGGCAAGGTTCTTGCCCTCGCGGACAGAGACGATGCCGGTGCTTACAGCCTTTGAAACTCGGCGCGATGAAATGGAGCGCGCGGCTGTCTCTAGCGAGGGAACCAACGGCAGGCCACCAGTCAGCAGCGTGGAAAGCGTGCGTGAGAAGAGAGCGACCTGATACTTCAGCCAGATCTTGCCGAAGACAGGCATGCGAACCCGGATGCCGTCCACGGTATCGCGGCCTTTCTCGGTAATGGAAAATCGCCAGATGGCCACGCCTATCACAAGTACGGTCAGCGCAATCCAGAGGATGTTGTGCTGCGTCCACTTCCCGAAATTTAGAAGCCCGATGGTGAGCGCGGGTAGCTTGGAGCCCATCTGGTCGTAAAGCTGGGCGAACTGGGGAATGACCACCGTGAACATGAAGACGAGCAGTCCGCTAACGATGGTGAGCAGGAGGCCGGGGTAAATGAGCGATGCTGTGAGTTTTTTGCGGAAGGTGAGCGAAACGCGCTGGAAACCCACGTAGCGATCAAGGACCTCCTGCAGGTTGCCGGAGCGCTCGCCGGCGAGCAGAGTCGTGGTGTACATGACCGGCACGCCGGTTTGCGCTTCAAATGCGGAGGAGAGAGATTCACCGGTCTTTACGCGGTTGGCAATGTCCTCGAGCTGGCTGCGGAAGTATGTGCTCTTCTGGATCTTGGTGAGCATCTGAAGCGAGCCGAGGATGGGCAGGCCGGCGCGAATGAGGGTAAGAAATTGCTGGTTGAAGATAAGGAAGGGCTCAAGCTTGACCTTGCGACGCGACATGCCACCGAGGCCAGAGCGTGTCTTGACGGAGAACACGTGATAGCCGGCATGGGAGAAGCGTGCACGCAACTCCTCAGCGGTGGACGCGGTCTGGACTTGCTCCATCACGCGCCCGCGCTCATCGGCTAACTTGATGACGAACTCTGCCATAGGTCAGGTTTCCGGCCCGTCGCCCCCGGCGCCGCCGGCCTTCCAGTTCGCTTTCCTGTTCAAGGGTAACAGTTTCGCTCACATGATAGACGCAGATTCCCGCGGAAGCGCTCGCCGAGCGACGCTGTCGGCGCGAGGATAAATGTCGTTGAGGGTACTTAAGTTCAAATTGGGGCTAACCAGCGTCTTTTCCGGGAGGTATGCTGAACTTGAGCCAGGCCACCCCCCATGGATCAGACGGCAAAATGGATGAAGTCCGGCGAAGGCATTCCGCCAGAGCAAGGGAGCGGAGCCGGCAACCTGCTGGGCTTGAGCCCGCAGACCGCTGCGCTGGCCGTGATGATCCTGTTGGGCCTGGTGTTTGCGGGAGTCTATTTCACCGGGTTCCAGCCGAACCTGCACCGGGGTGCCGCTCCAGCGCCCTATCCGCATGAGCTTGCACGGGTGAATTTTGCAGTTGGGGGAGACGTGATTCCGCATGAGCCCGTGCGGGCGGCGGCTGAGGCTGCCGGCGGCGGGGCGGCGGGTTGGGGATCGCTGTTGGAGGATGTAAGCGACGTCTTCGAAAGCGCGGACTTCGGGTTTGTGAACATGGAAACGCCGGTCGCACCGGCGCACTCCAAGGGATCGAAGCCGTTCATGTTTGATGCGCCAGTGGCATTGCCCCAGGCGCTGAAGGCTAACGGCATCAAGATTGTTTCATTCGCCAACAACCACGTGATGGACCAGGGATGGGCAGGGTTTGCAGAGACCCGGGAACACCTGCGCGAGGTCGGGCTGCAGTTTGTGGGATCGGGCGACACGGCCGCGCAAACCTGGCAGCCGCTGGTGGTTGAGGCCAATGGCATCAAGGTGGGTTGGCTGGGGACGACACGCTGGCTAAATGGCAACCGCAATCCGGACAAGGACGACCAGCCGCATGTGAATTTCTTTCCGTATCCGGGCGAGTCGGGCGGAGCTCCTGGAGCAGACGAGGCGCAAGTGCTGGCCGCAGTGAGGGCGGCGAAAGCGCAATGCGATTTTCTGGTGATCTCAATTCACTGGGGCATTGAGTATGCGCCGGCACCACGACCGGAGGATGTGGACATTGCGCACAAGATGCTGGATGCGGGGGCATCGGTGATCGTGGGGCACCATCCGCATGTGCTGCAACCGATCGAAACGTACAGCACGCAGGATGGGCGAATGGCGGTGATTTTTTACTCGCTGGGGAATTTTCTGTCGAACCAGTCGCGCAATTACGTAGATGGGCTGATGCCGGACAAGGACGGCGATCCGCGGGATTCCATGATCGGGCTGTTTTCTGCGGTGCGGAACGACTACGGGCCGGCGGGTGTCCGCGTTGAGCTTGGCCACGTGGGAATGTTGCCGGCGTGGGGTGAAAACAATCGCAATGCGCTGGCGGCGGGGAAGGCGAAGACGCCTGATATTCATCCGGTGCTGATTGACCGCGAGATTCCCAAGATGCAAGCGAAGCTGGATGAGCTGAACAAGGCGACGCAGAACGGCGCAGGGATGACGGCGGAGCAGAAGCAGGAGTTTATCGAGCTGACAAAGCAGCTCAAGCTGCTGACGGATCGGCGTTCGCAGATACTGGCGCGGACGGGGGATGAGTATGTGATGGATCCGCCGAAGGTGGCAACGAAGCCGTAGGGGAAGGCTTCAAGCGGGCGGACGGATCAACACGCGTTGCGAGAATTGTCCGAGAAGTTAATGGCAAAAGTGCGGAAGTGCGGAAAAGCAGATCCTTCCACCCCCAAGCTGAAGGACGCTTGGGGGCCCGTGCACTCAGGATGACACAGCCATTTTTTGGAACTTCGGTGCCGAAATAGCTGGCGTGGTTCGATTCATCGACGAACTGGATACGGATCATCTTGCTCCAAACGTAGAACCGCAACGAGATCAATAGCCGTTGGAGACTAGCCAGGCTTCGGTAAGGTCGAAGTCGGGTTTCTTCGCTGTTTGCATCTGCTGGTGGGCTAGCTTGACGAGGACGTCGGCCTCGACGTTCACTGGCGCGCCAGCGGTGAGCGTGTGGAGGTTGGTGCGACTGTAGGTGAGGGGCAGGATCGCGATGGAGATCGTGTCATGCTCGACGCTGGCGATGGTGAGGCTGATGCCCTCGATGGCGACGGAGCCCTTGTGCACCATCCACGGACGGATGTTTTCGGGCACGCGCACTTTGAGTGTCCAGTCGGTGGTTTCGCGATTGAAATGAGGGCTCGTCTCAGGGATCACCGGGTCGAGGGCCGTCATCAAGCCAGTGGCGTCGACGTGGCCCTGGACGATGTGGCCGCCGAGTGGGCTTCCAGCTGCGGTAGGCAATTCGAGATTCACTTTTGCGCCGGGCCTAAGCGCGCCGAGGGAGGTACGGTCCAGCGTTTCCTGGGCGAGGTCGGCGTGGAAGTAGGTTGGGTTGACATCCAGCGCCGTGAGGCAGACGCCGGAGACGGCGAGTGAGTCACCCTCGCGAAGGCGGTCGGCAATGCCGGGGGCTTCAATGGTTATGCGTTGAACGCCGCCGCGATCGGTGAGGCTGACGAGGGTGCCGGTCTGCTCGATGATGCCGGTGAACATGGAACTATTTTAAGGGAACAGGGAACAGGGATTAGAGACTAGAGACTAGGGACTAGGGACTAGAGACTAGAGACTAGAGACTAGGGACTAGGGACTAGGGATTACTTCGATGAGAGCCATTGCAGGATCTCTTGCATGACGCGGTCCGATTGGTCGGTTTGAAACAGATATTGTGCGTGGGCGGAGCCCTCGAGGATGATGAGTTTTTTGGGCTGCGGGGCCTTTTCGTATTGCGCGCGGATTCCGGGAAGGCGCGGGCCGTCGCCGCTGGTGTCATTGCGCGCAACGATGAAGAGTGCGGGTGATTTGAGTTTTTCGGCGGACAGGTTCGGCGCGGCGCCGAGCATGACGATGCGATCGATTTCGCCTGGCCGCGAGGTGACGGAGGCGTCGCCCGCGGCTGATCCGCCCATGCTGCCGCCGACGATGGAGACCGTTTTCGCACCATGGACGTGGAGGTAGCGAACCGCGGTGAGTACATCGGTGGCGAGTTGGACGTCGGAGGGTTCGGGTTCGCCGGGCCCGTGGGATTGACCGAATCCGCGCAGATCAATGGCGAGAACTTCATATCCGGCTTTGATGAAAGCAGGGACCTGAGGCGACCAGCTTTCCTTGGTAAAGCGGCCGCCGTGCACGAGCAGAACGGCGCGCTCACCGCTGCCGTAGAGGTTGGCGGAGATGGACGCGCCGTCTTGGGTAGGAAACGAAAGGGCTTTTTGCGCAAGCAGGGGCGGGACGACCAAAAGAGTGGCGAGGATGGTTGTGAACTTCAGCACAGGCGTAAATTTACTACGCTTGTGGCTCGACTCTGTTACGTTTTTATTTCAGCAGACTTGCCTAACACACACCCACAGCCAGGAGCATCGCCTGTATGTTCACAGTTCGATCTGCCTTTGTTTGTCTTGCACTGATTTTGAGCGGTTTTAGAGGTACAGTGCAAGGTGCCGCGCAGGATCGCTCCTACGGTCGGTCGGTTGTTGCTACTGAGTACGGCATTGTGGCTACGAGCCAGGTGTTGGCTTCGCAGGCGGGAGCCCGGGTGCTGGAGCAGGGAGGGTCGGCGATCGATGCAGCCATTGCGGCAAACGCGGTTCTAAGTGTTACTGAGCCCAATACGAACGGCATGGGCGGCGACTTATTCGCGATTTACTGGGAGGCGAAGACTGGGAAGTTGTACGGGCTGAATGCAAGCGGATGGGCGCCCAAGGGGCTGACCATCGAACATCTGCACGCAAAGGGCGTTACGGAAATGCCGCAGGACGGGATTGACTCAGTGACCGTACCGGGCGCGGTGGATGGGTGGGCCAAGCTGCATGAACGGTGGGGAAGGCAACCGTGGCGGGACCTGTTTCAGCCAGCGATATTTTATGCCGATCACGGATTCGCGGTAGGTGAAATCATTCACGACTGGTGGGATGGAGATCACAAGGGTCTGCTGACGAACGCGGAGAGCGAGCGCGTTTTTCTGCCCGGAGGCAAGTCGCCTGAGACTGGCGAGATCTTTCGCAATCCTGATGTCGCGCGTGCGTTCATGCTTGTGGCGGAGCAGGGCGAGTCTGCTTTCTACAAGGGCGAGATTGCGAAGGCGATTCTGAAAACTTCGGGCGACCTGGGCGGGACAATGACGGCGGAGGATCTCGCATCGTACTCAGCCGAGTGGGTCGAGCCGATCCACACGACCTATCGCGACTGGACTGTCTACGAGTTGCCGCCGAACGGAGATGGCATTGCTGCGCTGGAGATGCTGAACATTATGGAGCGGTTTTCGGCTGATGCTGCAGGGCCGCACAGTCCCGGTGAATTGCACACCCGAATTGAAGCGATGAAGCTGGCTTATGCAGACGTGAAGGCATACGACGGCGATCCGCGCTTTGGCAAGATTCCGGTTGAAGCACTTTTGTCGAAAGACTATGCGGCGAAGCGCGCGGCGTTGATCGATCCGCAACACGCGAATTGCACGGTTGCGCCAGGTGCGCTGGGAGCAAGCGATACGACGTACTTCAGTGTTGTAGATCGGGAGGGCAATATTCTTTCAATCATTCAGAGCAACTACAACAATTTTGGATCGAATGTGACGGTGCAGGGAATGGGCTTTGCGCTGCAAAATCGGGGCGGGCTGTTTTCGCTGGATCCGAAATCGCCGAACGCGCTTGCCGGACGCAAGCGGCCGTTTCACACCATCATTCCGGCGTTCATGCAGCATGGAGACCAGCACATTGGATTCGGAATCATGGGCGGGTTGAATCAGCCGTTGGCGCATGCGCAATTTGTGTCGAACGTGGTGGACTACCACATGAATATCCAGGCTGCAATGGAAGAGCCGCGCTTTACGGACCGGCAGCAACTGGCGTGCAAGATCGTGATCGAGTCGCGGGTAACACAGGCTACGATTGACGCCCTGACGAAGATGGGCCACGTGCTGCAGGTGCATCCTGATTACACTTCGCAGATGGGACGCGGGCAGGCGGTGCTGCACGACAGTAAAACGGGCGTGAACTTTGGGGCGTCTGACCCGCGGGCGGATGGGGCGGCGATTCCGGAGCAGCCGGATTCTTCGAAGGTCTCGGCGAAACCGTAGTTCGGCGGTGAAGGGATGGAATAGCAAAAGCAGATTCTTCGCTCACCACCCCCGAACCTGCCCCAAAGAGCGAAGAATCGCTCTTTGGGGACCCCTAAAACGTTCGCGGCCCCGTTCGCTCAGAATGACACCGACAACTCAGTTAACTTTTCCCGCTATATTAGGGTTTCTGCCATGGATCGCGGAGCAGGGAGCAGAGGCCGAGATCATTGCCGTAGCGCTCGACTTCAACTTCGCCCATGTGGATGGCGCTGGGCATGCCCTTGAAAGCGGGGACAGCGTCGGAACCCATAATTTGCGGCGCGACGAAGAGGTGTATGCGGTCGACCATTCCATTGGCGAGCAGGGCGGTATTCAGGCGAGTTCCGGTTTCGGTGAGCAGAGTGAGGATGCCTTCTTCGCCGAGCTTGTCGAATAATTTGCCGAGTGGGACGCGGCCTGCCTGCCATCCCGGCGACGACGACCCATTGCCGGGGGCCCCGGGGTCTGCGGGGAGCACCTCCACGCGAACGCCGCGAGTGCGCAGTTCGTTGATACGAGCTTCGTCTTTGGAAACGGTGAAAACGACCACGTCGTTCTCGACGCCACGCACCATCTTGCAGTCAAGCGGCATGCGCAGGGCGGAGTCGAGCACCACGCGCAACAAGGGGCGGCGGCGGCGGAGACCGCTGCGATCGGTGAGCATGGGGTCGTCGGCGAGTACGGTGTCGACGCCGGTGAGTGCGGCGTCGGCCTGCCAGCGCAACGGCTGGACTGCGGCGCGCGCGGCTTCGCTGGTGATCCAGTAAGGCTCGCGCGCGGCATGGTGGCCGGCGGGCGGTGCTATGCGGCCGTCGAGCGTCATGGCAACCTTCATGAGGACGAAGGGGCGCTTGTGTTGAATCCAGCGGGCGAAGCCTTCGTTGATGCGGCGGGCTTCTGCTTCACAGACGCCAAGCTGCGTCTGGAGGCCAGCTGCTCGCAGGCGTTCCATGCCATGGCCGGTGACTGTGGGGTTGGGATCGCCGGTGGCAGCGACGACGCGCGCGAGGCCGGCGCCGATCAGAGCTTCAGTGCAAGGGCCGGTGCGGCCGGTGTGATTGCAGGGCTCAAGCGTCACGTAGGCGGTGCCTCCCTTGAGACGGTTGCCCGCGTGCTGTTTGGCTTCGTTGAGAGCGACGATTTCTGCGTGGTCGAGCAGGTCGTATTCGTGCCAGCCTTCGCCGACGACCTGGCCGGCACGATCGAGGATGACGCAGCCGACTGCGGGGTTGGGCGAGCTGACGCCGATTCCGCGGCGAGCCAAATCGAGGGCGCGCTGCATCCAGTAGGTGTCTTTGTCTGAGATATTCATGCGTCGGTTCAATGCACAGATTGCGACACGAAGAAGTTTAACTGGTCGAACCGAATGGAACTGTAAAGGAACCGTTAGGAAAGTAACCGGGAAGGGCGTCGAGGGAGGTCTCGGAGGAAAGCAGATCCTTCGCTTACCATCCCCAAGCTGAAGAATACGCTTGGGGCCCCGTACGCTCAGGATGACAGAGATATTTTGAAGTGCGAATTTCCGTGTCTACTAGCCTAATAGGGCGTCGACAAAGGCTTCCGGGGAAAATTCAAGGAGGTCACTCATCTGCTCGCCTACGCCTACGAAGCAGACAGGAAGATTGAGTTCGCGGGCGATGGCCACGGCGATGCCGCCTTTGGCAGTACCGTCCAGCTTGGTGAGGACGATACCGGTGGCTCCTGCTGACTGCGTAAACTGGCGCGCCTGCTGCAGACCATTCTGACCGGTGGTGGCGTCCATGACGAGGAGGACTTCGTGGGGTGCGCCGGGTATGAGTTTTGAAGCGGTGCGGCGCATTTTGTCGAGTTCATCCATGAGACCGGATTTTGTGTGAAGTCGGCCGGCTGTGTCGACGATGAGCTCGGCGATATTGCGTGCTTTGGCCGCGCTGGCCGCGTCGTAGAGGACTGCGGCGGGATCGCCACCCTGGCGGGTCTTGATCATCTCGACGCCGCTGCGGCCGGCCCAGACCTCGAGCTGTTCGATTGCCGCAGCGCGGAATGTGTCGGCGGCGCAGAGGAGCACAGATTTGTCCTGGGCACGATACCATGCAGCGAGCTTGCCACTGGTGGTAGTTTTGCCGGTGCCATTGACACCGACCAAGAAAGTGACTTTGGGTGGTGTGGAAGGGATGGCGGCGGGACGCATCGGGGCTTCGAGGATTGCGCGTAGTTGAGTCTTGAGGAGATCGCGCAGTTCGGCGCCGCCGCCGATTGCCTGTAGCCGGGCGCGTTCGCGGAGGGCGTTGAGGATTTCGGTCGTGGTCTGCACACCGATGTCGCTCATGATGAGTGCGGTTTCGAGCTCTTCGAGAGACGACTCGTCGACTTCGCGGGTGAGCGCGACGATTTCGTTAATGCGCGACGAGAAGGTTTCGCGGGTGCGCGTGACGGCTTGGCGCATGCGCGAGAAGAAGCCCGATTTCTGGGTCGACTCCTCTTCCCCGGCTTGCGTTTCCTGATCTTTCCTTTTGTCTTTCGGTTCTTCGTCGTAACCGCTAAATAGCGTAATCATCGCGAATGTATCCAGTCTTGAGTCTAGAGCATTGCGCGCTTCAGTGCGAATGTGGCGGGGTTTCGTGCTTTCCTACTCATGCCGCGATGAAACTGCGTCATGAATGGGGCACCCACGTTTTCAGGGTGAAGGCTTTGTGAAGCAGATTTTAGGGGCGTGACACTAAGATGTTGGGGGATCAAAGCTGCGGTTCCGGAATGTTTTAGGAGAGCACCATGAGAACCTGCAAAGGGAACTCGATCTTCGTCGCTGTCACCCTTTCTTTTGTTTTGGCGGTCTCGGGGTTCTGTCAAGAGTCGCCGGTGCCGCCAACGATTCCGACAGTAAGCGACATTCACCAGGGGTTCATCTACCAGATTGTTACGGACCGGTTTTTTAACGGCGACACTAGTAACGACGATCCGCCCGAGAGCGCCGGGGAGTTCGATCCTAGGGGATTCGCGACGCCGGCGAATTGGCACGATTACTGGGGAGGGGACCTGGCGGGGATTACGCAGAAGCTGGCGTATCTGAAGTCGATGGGCGTGGCTGCGATTTGGATCTCGCCGCCGATCGACAACGTGAACAAGCCGGACGGTGGGGGCGCAAGCGCATATCACGGTTACTGGCCGCGCGACATGATGCGGATCGAAGAGCACTTTGGCGATGCGGGGAACAGCTGGACGGCATTCGACAAGCTCACTGCGGCGGCGCATGCCAACGGAATCAGGGTGATCGTGGATTTTGTAGCCAACCATACCAACGACATTGGTGTGGGCGAGAACGGCGCGCTCTACAACAATGGCGTGAAGGTGACGGATTATTCGAGCGATACCGGTGCGACTCCGTATTACCACCACACGCCGAATATGTCGGACTTCGAGGACCGGTACCAGTTGCAATACGACACACTGTTTGGGCTGGCCGATCTGGACCAAACGAATCCGTGGGTGGACAACTACATCAAGGCGGCCGTTGCGCAGTTGCTGGCTCATGGCGCGGATGGCTTTCGGTTCGATGCGGTGAAGCATGTGAACTGGGGGTGGGAGTACAGCCTCGAGAATTCGATAGCGAACTGGAGTGGTCCGAAAGGATTGCCCACCGCGGCTGTGAGGCCCTTTGTGTTTGGTGAATGGCTTGAGGGGTCGGGCGATCCCCTGTATGCCGACTCGGTGAAGTTTTCGAATCGGAGCGGAATCAATCTTTTGGACTATCCGCTGTACGGGCCGGTTGTGGATGTGTTTGCGAAAAGCAAGAGCTTTACCGAAATTGACAACGAAATAGATTTTGAGGCATCGGGCGATTCAGGCAGGAACGCGGAGGGATTCGCGCAACCGAACGATCTTGTCACTTTCTTTGACAATCACGACAACCCGCGAATCCAGTCAATGGGCGCGGATGCCACGGCCGTGAAGCAGGCGCTGGCTTTCATCTTTACGTGCCGGGGCGTGCCGGTGGTGTACTACGGCGACGAGCAGTACTTCCACAACGACACGAGTGGCGGCAACGATCCTTACGACCGCAATGCGATGACCAGCTTCAGGACGACGGATGCTGTCACTTTGATCCAGTACCTGGCGGCGCTGCGCGCTTCGAATCCTGCGATTGCTTATGGAAGGATGCAGCAGCGATGGATCAACGACGACGTTTACATCTACGAGCGCAGGCTGGGCAAGAATGTGGTGCTGGTGGCAATCAACAAGAGCAAGACGAGAGACCAGGCGATCAGCGGCCTTCTGACCTCACTTGTGCCGGGATCGTATTCGGATTATCTGAACGGGACGATGGGTGGTGTGGGGCTTGCGGTATCTGGAACGGCGGGAGGCAACAATGCGGCGGCTAATTTCACGCTTCCGCATGGCAGCGTGTCGATCTGGGTGGCGACGGGAGGGGCTGGGTTTGTGATTGGAAGCGTCACGCCCCGAGTTGCGAATCCGGGAGTTGTGGTGACGATCAGTGGGACAGGCTTCGGGACAAGCACTGGAACGGTGACTTTTTCCGTAGGTGGATCGAAGCTGAATGCCAAGGTTGCGCAATGGGCTGATGGCGAGATCACAGCCACAGTGCCCACCATCTCCGCGGGACCGGCGCAGGTGATAGTCGGTCGAGGGTCGGCTACATCCGGTTCGGTCCCATTCATTGTTTCCACGGGCAAGCTCATCCCGGTCAACTTTTCTGTCTCAGGGGTGCCCGCACTCGCATCGTGCGACGTGGTGATGCTCACGGGCAACGCGGCGGAGCTGGGCGGTTGGTCCACGACGTGGAATGGTGCTGATGGGCCTGCTGTGATTCCGTCAGCGGGAAATGCGCTGATTACCGTTTCGGTTCCCAGTGGAGCCAAGTCCCAATTCAAATTCTTCGTTCTGCACTCGGATGGATCGGTGCAATGGGAGGGCGGTTCAAATCATCTTTATACGATCCCAGCCAGCGGAGTCGCTGCGATCAATGTAAATTGGCAGCGCTGAGAGGGTTTTGCTCCTCAGAGACCTCATAACATTTCTTGGGTTTTCCGCTTGAACTGCGGGTGTGGGTTGCGGAAGAATCTGCAAACGGCCCGCGAGTTCCCAATGAATTTGCGGGGGAGGAATTCATGAGTCGAGTACGAGTGCTGGTCGGAACAAAAAAGGGCGCATTCATTCTCACATCGGATGGCAAGCGGGACAAATGGGAAGTCAGCGGTCCGTTTTTCGCGGGGTGGGAGATCTATCACATGAAAGGCTCGCCGGTGGACCCTGAGCGCATTTACGTTTCGCAGACCAGCGGATGGTTCGGCCAGCTCTTCCAGGCATCGACCGATGGTGGGAAGACGTGGTTCCAGCCAGGCGTGAAGCCCGAGGATGCGACGCCGCAATGGCCGCCCGTCAAGAGCAATCGGTTTGCGTACGACTCCTCCGCGGAGACGGGCAAGCCGCTGACCACGCACCAGTGGTACGACGGCACGCAGAAGCCGTGGGAATTCAAGCGCGTTTGGCACGTTGAGCCTTCGCTGACAGATCCAAAAACGGTGTATGCGGGCGTAGAAGATGCTGCCATATTCAAATCTACCGACGGCGGCGAGAGCTGGCACGAAATGCCGGGACTGCGGGGACACGGCACCGGTCCTGACTGGCAGCCGGGCGCGGGAGGAATGTGCCTGCACTCGATCATTCTCGATCCCAGCAACTCTGAACGCATGTACATCGCCATTTCGGCAGCCGGGGCATTTCGTACGGATGACGGCGGCAATTCATGGAAGCCGATCAACAAGGGACTGTACTCGAAGTACATTCCCAATCCGACGGCAGACGTAGGACACTGCGTGCATCATATTGCGATGAATCCGAACCGGCCGGGGACGCTCTTCATGCAGAAGCACTGGGACGTGATGCGCTCAGACGATGCGGGCGACAACTGGACGAAGATCAGCGGTAACCTGCCAACCGATTTCGGCTTCGTGATCGACATCAATTCGAACGAGCCGGAGACGGTCTACGTGGTTCCGATCAAGAGTGACTCGGAGCATTTTCCGCTGGATGGAAAGCTGCGCGTGTATCGGAGCAAAAGCGGCGGCAACGAGTGGGAGGAACTTGCCAAGGGATTGCCCGAGAAGGACTGCTACGTGAACGTGCTGCGGGATGCGATGGCCGTGGACAAGCTGGATAAGTGCGGCGTGTATTTCGGTACAACGGGCGGCCAAGTGTATGTCTCGCCGGATGGCGGCGACTCGTGGAAGGCGATTGTGCACGATCTGCCGGCGGTGCTGTCGGTTGAAGTACAGACGATAGCGTGACCACCTGCGGTGGGGCAGACGCGCCTTCGGCGCCGCGCGTCGCAGAAATGGGAGATGCAATAACTGACGATGCCTGAACCGATCCACAATGTTCGCGTACAGATTCCGTATCACCTGCGGAATCTTGCACGCATCGATGGCGACGTGACGCTGGAAGTTACGGCGCCGGCTACGCTGCGGTCGGTTCTGGATGCGCTCGAGGCTCGTTATCCGATGCTCTGCGGGACTATCCGCGATCACGACACGCTTAAGCGGCGACCGTTTTTGCGATTCTTTGCGTGCGAAGAAGACTTATCGCACCAGTCACCGGATGAGCTGTTGCCCGAAGCAGTCGCCAATGGGAAGGAGCCGCTGCTCATTATTGGAGCAATTGCGGGGGGATAGCGAAGGGGTCGCGAACTCGGCCGAAAGGTCTAGTGCTCGCCTTTGCCGGGGCGGAGCATCAATTGGCGAATGGCTTCGCGTGGATCCTTACCGTGTTCGAGGATCAGTTCCATCTGCTCGGTGATCGGCATTTCGATTTTGCGCTCGCTTGCCAGTCCGAGGGCTGCGCGCGTTGTGAGTACGCCCTCGGCCACTTTTCCGCCCAGGCTTTTGAGGATCTCAGGTAGCTTGCGGCCCTGGCCCAGTGCCTGGCCCACGGTGCGGTTGCGCGAGAGCGATCCTGTGCAGGTCAGTACCAAGTCGCCAACGCCGCTCAGGCCAGCAAGGGTTTCGCGCCTGCCACCGCAGGCGACCGCAAGACGCGTAATTTCGGCGATGCCACGCGTAATGAGTGCAGCGGTGGAGTTGTGTCCCAGGCCCACGCCGGCCGCTACACCTGCTGCAATGGCGATGACGTTCTTCAATGCGCCACCTAATTCAACGCCGATCACATCGGTGGACGTGTAGAGGCGCAGCGTCTCTGATGAAAACTCCTGCTGGATGAGAGTCGCGATCTGCGGATCGCTGAAGGCCACTGTAACGGCGGTGGGCTGTCCCTGGGCCACTTCAGTGGCGAAACTCGGTCCTGAAAATGCGCCGATGGAGAGGAGAAGGCCGGCAGGTTCGAGGGTCTCGGATATCACCTTGGTCATGCGAAGGTGCGTTTCCTTTTCGAGGCCCTTTGTGGCGCTCACGACGAATTGGCCGTTGTGGAGATGACCTTTGACGCGCTGCAAGGTGGAGCGCAGGAATTCGGAGGGGATGACGGAGACCAGAATTTCCGCGGCAGCAATCGGCGCCATGTCCGCGGTAACAGTCAGATCGGCGGGCAGAGGGAACCCCGGGAGAAACAATGTGTTCTCGCGCGCGCCGTCGATTTGCAGGGCCTCATCCGCGCTGTGTGCCCAGAGGGTAACTTCGTGGCCGCCGCGGCGACAGAGAGACAACGCAATCGCGGTTCCCCACGCGCCTGCACCAAGCACAACGATCCGGCTCATGCGGGCTTCCTTTCCTGGGTGCGCCCGCCGAAGCGATTTTCTGTCCCGGTGAGTAGGCGGCGAATATTCTGGTGATGCTTGAGGATGATCAACAGGGCAACAAATACTTGCGCGGCGATGTAGGGTGCAGGTTTATCTCCGTGCACCATGAACCACGCAAACAGGGGAAAGCTGGCGGCGCCAAGAATCGAGGCCAGGGACACATAGCGAGTGAGGAGCAGAATGATTGCGAAGAGCGCGATGGAAGCGAGAGCAGCCAGCGGCGCCGCAACCAGGAAGACGCCGAACCCGGTTGCGACTCCCTTACCTCCGCGAAAGTGCAGCCATACAGGGAACATGTGTCCCAGCACAGCGGAGACCGCAGCCAAGGCCTGCGCGTCGCGAAATGGCATGGACGGCAGCAGGACGGAAGCCAGCAGAGCGCCCAGCCAGACCGCCCCGGCGCCCTTCAACACATCCAGCAGAAAAGTAGCTGCGCCAAGGCCCTTGCCGCCAGAGCGAAGCACGTTGGTAGCGCCAATGTTGCCGCTTCCAACGGACCGAATGTCTTCGTGGCGAAAGAGCTTGACCAGAAGGTATCCGGTAGGAATGGAACCAAGCAGGTAAGCAAGTGCCACAATCAGAAAACTCGCAAGGAGCATGACGAAACAGAGTTTAGCAGGTGAGGCGGCCCGGAATTGAGACTCGCTTCCGGGCGGGCCCGGCCGCTACAAGTACTCGTCGGCAGAAGGTCCGTAGAGGGCGGGCACCTTGGAATCAACGAGGCGCAGATAGACGGTGAGTTGGCCGCGATGGTGTGCAAGATGACTGAAAACAGCGTCAGAGATCATGATGCTGCGCGGATTCTCAGAGACTGTTCGACCGCCCATTTTGAACGCCCAGAGCGTGGCCAGATGCTCATCGGTGGTGGACTGGAGGGCACGACGTGCGTTGGCAACGGCGATGTCGAGACTGGCGAGCAGTTCGGTTTTCCCAGCGAGGGGCTTGGTGCGAAAACCCTCTGAGTCGGCTGCGTCGAGGTTGAGTTCATCGCGATCGATCATGAAGGAGATCCAGCCGAGCATTCCGGCGACCAAGGCTGCGAGGTAGCCGAGTTCCATGGAGCGCTCATGAGGTTTGAAGCTGTTTTGGCCGTCGGGTACACGCTCGATGGCTTTGCGGGTGGATGCGGCTTCGCGGTCCAATTGGGCGAGAAAGAAGTCCTTGAGCACCATGTGTACTCTCCTTTTGATGTTGGCGCGTATCGATTGATGGATCAGCGGCTGACGCACTCCATCAGATCGGCATAACGCGAGGCGTCACCGAATCGAAAGAGGGCGTACCACGCATCGAGGGCTTCGCGGTTGTAAAGGCCGAGGGTGCGGAATATCTCGCGGGCAAATTGAACTGGCGCGATACCTGAAGCGGTAATCACACCTTCGTCAGTGATGGCGGGGACGTCGCAGTAGAAGCTGCCGCCGCGGTAGCCGCTCGATGCAAGATAGTCGCGGCTGTTGCTGGTGTGGTGAAAATCATCGAGCATTCCGGCGCGGGCAAGCGCCAGGGTTGCCGCGCAGATGGCGGCTACCGGGATGCTTTCGACGAAGAACACGCGAGCCAGTTCGACAGCTTCGGCGTTGCGGCCCGACTCCCAGTGCTCTCCCCCGGGGAGGATGAGCATCGCGGTTTGATCCGGATCGATCTCCGACAGAGTGGATTCCGGGAGGATGCGCACGCCACCCATGGTTGTTATTGGCTCCCTGGTCAGGCCGGCGGTGACGACGCGATACCGGCCAGGTGCGCGTTGGAATTGCGGATTGTTGATGCCGGCGATGGCAAACGACGCTTCCCAGTCTGCCATCGAGTCGAATACGAAAAGGTGAACATCGCGAACGCTCATCAGAGTGACCTCCATCGACAAAATCATCATCGCCGCGCATATATGACAAGCTGTGTCATATATGATTTGAGAAAGTAAAAATGTTGAGAAAATCGGAGCGCTGATGAAGGCTGATCGACTGATGTCCGTTCTGCTGTTGCTGCAGGCAAGGGGGCAGGTGACGGAGCGCGAACTGGCCGAGCAGCTCGAAGTTTCGCAGCGCACGATTCATCGCGATCTGGAGTCTTTGAGCGCTGCGCGCATTCCGGTTTCCGCGATGCGCGGCTCACAGGGCGGCTGGCAGCTGGAGAAGGGATGGAGGACTCATGTCCCGGGTCTCGACGAAGCGGAATTGCATGCGCTACTGATGGCTCAGCCTCGGGGGCTTGGCAATCCACGGCTGGCAGCGGCGGCACAGAGCGCGCTCAACAAGCTGATGGCGGCGATGCCCGAGCCTTTGAAGGTGCAGGCGGCGCATTTGCGGCAGCGGCTCCATGTGGATCCTACGGGCTGGCGCGACACGGGGGAAGATCTTTCGATGCTCTCGGCGGTGCAGGATGCCGTGGCTCGTGATCGCAAGCTGACGTTTGATTACACGCGGGCTGATGGCGAGCAATCGAGTCGGACAGTGGATGCGCTGGGGCTGGTGTCAAAGGGGCTTAACTGGTATCTGGTCGCCCGCACGGTGAACGGCATGCGTACATTTCGAGTTTCGCGCATGAAGCGGGTTGCCGTGCTTGCGGTGGGATTTGAACGTCCGGCTCGCTTCGACCTAGTTGAGCATTGGAAGTCGTCGACAGCGGAGCTAGATCTTAAGAGAGGGAATTATCGGGTTGTTCTTTCGCTGACTGTGGAGGCGGCCCGGCGTGTTCAAACATGGTGCGTTACCAAGCCTGTGTCCGCAGCGACCACGGCACGGAAGCCGCCATCAGGAAGCGTCGTGCTCGAGGTTGACTTCGACAACGATAGAGAGGCCCGGTTTATCGTGCTCGGGCTGGGGTCAGCGGTTCGCGTGCTGGAGCCTGAGAGCTTGCGGCACTGGGTTGCAGCCGAGGCGAGGGAAGTGGCGGGAGGGATCAAAGCGGAGTGAATATTCACGCGCCAGCTGTTTCGCCTCGCATGTATACTTCATCCCTCTCCGGGTCCCAATTTTGATTCTCATTGAAAGGCGGAAATCGATGCCCAGTTATCTTGTGCAGGTTGCGTATACCTCAGAAGCCATGGCGGCGTTGCTGAAAAAGCCGCAGGACCGTGGGTCCGTGGTCGGCAAGGCAGTTGCGAAGCTTGGCGGTTCGTTGAAATCGGCATGGCTGACATTCGGCGATTACGACACCGTTGTGCTGGTCGAGATGCCAGATAACGTAAGCGCAGCGGCGTTTGCCATGGCCATCAGTGCGGGTGGTTCGTGCAGCGCCGTCAAGACGACGCCTTTGCTCTCGGTGGAGGAAGGAATTGCCGCGATGAAAAAGGCGGGCGGGGCCGGCTACAAGCCGGTTGAAGCGAAGTAGCGCTGTCTTTTGGAATGCGGTCAGAATGGCCTGCGGTCTCTCATTCCGCCGGCCATTTCCATTCGAATTGCCTTGAGATTTAATCCACCATCAATTCGCCGGGCAGGATCGGCCGGGTGCGCGGAAGTGCGCCGTTGTATGCGGCCGCGCCCATGGCAAACAACATTCCCGCATAGATTACGAGCTTGATCAGGCTTCCGGTGCGCGTGAGGGGGAGAGTCTTCCACAGGAGCAGCAGCACGGTCTGCGAAATTGTTACGGCCCACACCGTGCCGTAGAAATAGCGCCGCTCAATGCCTTCGTTTTTTGTCGATTTGCCAACTCTCGGCAACTTGCCAAACGCTCCCAACAGCAGGATCAGGATGGCAAGCGGGAAGTAGACGTATTGGTAAAGCTGCTTCATGGTCCACACCCCCGTGATCACGGCGATAACGAGGCCAATGAGGTTCAGCAGCGCGAAGTTCAAAGCCGCATTCCACGCGAACGTATAGCACACCTTGCGATAGAGAGGATTAGGGCGGTCTTCATCGAAGCGCAGGATGTAGGGCGCGGGCTCAACTCCAGGGAGTTGGCCGAACAGGCCAGCGACCCCGGTACAGAGGAGGACGAGGGCAAGCCAGGCGCCGTTGGCCGTGCTGAATCCATGGGCGAAGAGGCTGAAGACCAGCGGTCCCGGCGCGAGAAAAAAGACCCAAATCCATATGGGCCAATGGAGCACCCGGTAATATCCCTTGTTGCGGATTCGCATTTTACGGGCGTCCGCATATTCAACCCTGCCGCTGTATTGCATATAACGCGAGTCTTTCAAAGCGCACGGGATGGCGTCAACAGCCCGACGATTGCCCGTCTGATCGCGACACTAGGCTTTGGTCGCGCGCCGTTCACGCCCGCTCAGAAGATAGATTGCCGCACGCAGCTCCAGCAGCGGATCGGCGGAGGGTTCGATGCCATCTACCCGCGGAATGGGATCGAAGATGATGTGCTTCTGCTGCGCCGGGGTGTCTTCTAGAACGCCGGTGAGTTCAAAGGCGCGAGATTCCTGTTACCGCGACCCGCTCGCCGATTTGCCTTGCCTTAACAAGGCAACCGTTGCCTTTGGATTGATGAGGTCTCTGCGTCCGTCCGCGCTCTTGTCAGCACCTTTCTTGATCAGAGCAATGGTTTCCTGTGGGGTCAGAGACGGATCCAGCGCGATTAGCTTTGCAGCCAGATTCACGACATTCGGAGAGGCCATCGATGTGCCTGACATCTTGAGCTTCGTCCCGCCCGGCACATAGCTCTCCACTTCGTAGCCGTCGGCGTCGACAACCACCGTGTCACCGTAGCTGGTGAACGAGGTTTCTTCTCCTGCCTGGTCTACTGCTCCGACCGCAATCAGATTGGGAAGATGCAAGCCCGCCGGTACCTCCGCTGTAAACCCTGCATCGCTATCGGAGTTTCCGGCAGCACACACAAACAGGGTGTTGGGAGCGCTGCGAATTGCGTTCTCAACCGCTTCGCGCCAGACTTTGTAAACGGCTTGAGCCGCTTGTTTGCGCGCTGCAGGATCCTTCTCGCTGCTGGTCTTGGTCAACCACTGCTCAAACTCTGCCACGTCGTCGTCCCAGCTCATGTTGACGACGCGAACGTTGTTGGTTCTGAAGTAGTCGCCAACCTGCTGGAAGTCGGCCTTGAATTTTTCGGCCCATTCCACCGTTGGCGTGAACGGAAGATCGGGCAGACCATCATTGAACTGCGCGACCACGAGGCGAGCGGCCGGATTTCCGCGAACAGCGATTCCGGCTACGTGGGTCCCGTGCATCCATTGGCCCAGAAAGTCGAGTTGCTTCATGAGAGGGGCGAGCTGGTCTGGAGGCATAGTTCCCAGAGTCTTTTTCGCTTCCGTTGCAGCGGGGGTATCGATGCTGTTAAACAGGTCGTTCAGGCCCTGCTCAAGTCCCAATGCTTTGGGGTAGACCTCCTTCAAGTCGGGAGTGAGAGGCTGCAAATCTCCGTTGTAAATCTCACCACGCTCATCGTATGCGAGACCGTGCGGGCTATGGGATGCGGGAGCGGGATCGGTGAAGAGCTGATTGGGATAGAGGGCAGTGTCCACGCCTGAATCCCAGATGCCGATGCGCACCGGGGTCAGCTTGTCATCTGCAGTGAGCGTGACTTCGCGCGATTCCCAGATGTCGGGCTTCTGCACGTTGTGCGCCGCTACGTATGCCGTAAGGACCGGCAGAGCCTGATCCTTCAGCGGGTAGAACACCTTGATGAAGACCCGATCCCCGATCATCGATTCCGCGGCATTCAGATCCACGGTGCCCGATTTCGCTGCTGCCGGGTCAAGGCTCTCCTTTTCGCCTCCGACGATCATGCTTGGTGTTGCGAGTTCGAAATCGCCCTTTATCCCTTTCACGGTGTCTTGCGCGAGGTGCCAATCGAGAGCATCGACGGTCGCCTGAAGTCCTTGCTTGAATGCTGCGTCAAAGTCAGGTCCACTAGTCGCGTTGGTCGAGATCCGTGCTTTGAGGAGCGGCCAAACCAGCATTCCGGCCGTGGCTTTAGCTTCAGGTTTTTCCTGTAGCTCCTTCAGCCTCTTCCCAGACGCGAGAGCGGCCTCGTTTTCGCCGGTAAGCACTTCGGCATCGACCTTGAATCCGTAGAGAGCGCGCAGGGTCGCCTTGTCTTCAATGTCGTAGTTGTTCAAGACGGAGTCGACATCGTGGACAACCTTCGCAACGAAGGCATTGTAAGTGGCGTCGTCGGCGAGCAGGAATGTGCTCGGAGCCTGATTCATGGGATAGCTGAAGCGAGGCATGTCGTCGGCGGTTGCAATTTTCTGCTTTTGGCCTGCGCCGGGGGCTTGCGCTACGGCCATGAAAGGAGAAGCAATCAAGGCAGAAGCGGTGAGGGCAACTGACAATGCGTATATTGGATTTTTCACGGGGAACCTCGATCGATCAAACTGGGCATCCACCCGGTACAAGTGAGAATAATCCCACAGCTATCAGGAGACGTGGAAGTTTTGTTACGAAGAGGGGTAGTTTTGAGATCCGGCTACATCAACTTGCGGCGAACCAGGTCAAGTGCCTGCTGGCTGGCCCACTCGCGAACGCGGTTGCGGTCTCCGCGGAAGTTACGCTCGAAGGTATCGGTTTTCTGGTCATCGCTGACGGCGATGTAGACGCGGCCGACGGGCTTGCTTTCGGTGCCTCCGGTAGGCCCGGCGATTCCGGTCACGCCCAGGCCCAGGGTTGCGCCGGTACGTTTGCGGATACCCTCGGCCAGGGCCGCTGCTACTTCCGACGAAACTGCGCCGTGTTTGTCGATTAGGTCAGGAGGCACGTCGGCAAAGGCCGTTTTCAGTTCGTTGGAATAGACTACGACACTGCCCAGGAACGAGCGCGAACTGCCCGCCACGGAGGTGATGCGCTGGGCGATCATGCCGCCGGTGCAGCTCTCGGCGACAGCGAGGGTCGCCTGGCGCAGGCCCAGATAAAAAAGAACAATCTGCTCAAGCGACTCGCCTTCGGCGGAATACATCCAGTCGTCGAGGGCTTCCTCCAGCTTCGTTGCCAACTCTTCAACGCGTTGTTCGGCGAGGTCTTTGTTCGCTTTAGTGCAAATCAGGTTGAGTTGAATATCGCCGGCGTGGGCGAGAATCGTCGTCTCGACGTCGGTGTACGTGGTGTAGATGGGCGCAAGCAGCTTGTCGGCCTGCGACTCCGGAATCATGGCGGCCTTGAGGGTGCGCCTGGCGAGATGCCGCACGGGAACGATCGAGCGCAGGCGCGGAATACACTCGTCGTCAAAGAGCGGCTTGCACTCGTGCGGAGGACCGGGGATGAGGACAATCAGCTTGCGATAGCCCGAGTAAATGGTCTCGAGCCACTGCCCCGGCGCGCTGCCATTGGGATTGGCGAGGAATGTCGCGCCCTCGATCAGGTCGGCCTGTTTCAGGTTGTTCTCGGGCATGGTGATGCGCCAGGTCGCGGCGCGTGCATGGAGAGCTGCCACCTGGGGAGCATCGCGCTTCAGCTTCAGCGAGAGTGTTTCCGCGACGGCTTCGCGCGTCAGGTCGTCCTCTGTAGGCCCTAGACCACCCACCAGGATCACAATGTCAGTACGCGCCAGTGCGTTGCGGATTGCGCCGACAAGGTCCTTCTTCCGATCGCCGACAATCGTCTTGAAGGCCACCGTAACGCCGATCTCGTTGAGCTTTTCGGTCAGGTACAGGGAGTTGGTGTCCTGACGGTTCGGCGTAAGCATTTCGGAGCCGACTGCAATGATCTCGGATTTCATGGAAGCAGTTTCTAGCTCCTAGCCTCTAGTGGGCGGTAGAGAACCGGACTTTCGGTTTTAGTCGACCCTTTGGGTCGGCGCTTGCAAAGCCAGTAGCCGGGAACTAGAAAGCATTCATGCCTTCCACCCCCAACTCCAGATCATAAACCGCGTCGTTGTCGGCCAGCACCGTGGTGCCCAGGGGCGAAAACGCCACGCCCACGAGGTTGATTCCGGCCACAGCAATGCTGGTATCGCCGCCGGGGGTTACGCGAACCAGGCCGCGCCGGCCGTGAAGGCTTGCGGTCACGTAGACATCCCCATTTGACGCGAGCGCGAGCCCCTGCGGACGGCCCAGGCCGCGATACCACGCGCGTGCTTCGCCATGGGTGTTGATTGCCCAGATCGCGTCATTCGACGAGATTGTCGGACCGGTCACGAACAGCGTTCCCTCCTTGTCAACCGCGAGGTGATAAGCAGAGACGCTCGGTTCCAGCGTTGCATACACAAAAATCTTTCGTTGCGAGTCGATTTTGAAGATCGTCCCGCTACGATCGCCGACGAAGAGATTTCCGGCGCCATCGAATGCTGCGCCAGTGGCAACGCCCATGCCTTCGGCATAAAGAGTCGACTCCCCCGCGCCGTCGATGCGGTAGACATTTCCTTCTGCACGCGAGGTCACAAACAGATCGCCCTCGGGACTGAAGGCCAGCCCGGTGGCGTTCAGGATTCCGGTTGCGAATGGAGTCCCGCGTCCATCCGGACTCACGCGCACCACGGATACCGGTGTCTGCTTTCCGCGCTGACCGGAGATTGTGGCGTATATCATTCCCGAGCGGCTCACGGCGGGGCTCGTCACGGGGTGCAGTCCGCTGGTGAGCTCACGCGCAATGTGCAAGGGTGCACCGTTGCTGACTCCCGAAGGAGTGCGGACTTCAACCAAGCCCGATATGGCATTCTCTGGAACTCGGAAAACGAGGCGCCCGGGACGGCTCATCAGCACCTGCGCGGGGTGTATGCCCACGACAACCACAGGCGGGCCGTAGGGATTGGGACCGAGATTGGCACCAATAAGTTCGACCTCGCCGAGGGGCAGAGCGGCTGATGGTGCGACCTCGTCAATGCGCGGTTCGGGAGTCATTTGCTGTTGTGCGGATTGGATGCGGGTTCGCGGCATTTCCATTCTCAGTGAATCCAAAGACGCAGTACAGACGCCACTCCCAAAGCATACAGCCCCGCCGCCACGTCATCGAAGACGATGCCCCAACCTTCTGGTAACTTCTCCAACTGACGTGCGGGGAAGGGTTTGCTGATATCGAATAACCGAAACAGGATGAGCGCGATAACGCCGTGACGCAAGTCGGCTGGGCTGCCGAGGAGCGCAATCCATTGGCCGGCCACCTCGTCGATGACCACGAATCCCGGGTCGTGGCTGCCGCTTTCCCGCGCAGCGATGGTGGCCGCCGGAACCCCTGAAGCGATCGACAAGATAATCCCGATAAACACAACAAGTAAAAAGCCTTTAGGGGTTGGGTGAAAAAGCCAGGCGATGATGCCCCACAGCAGAACGGCCGCGAAGGAGCCCCAAGTTCCAGGCCCCGGCCTACCCAACCCGGCGCCAAAAAACGTGGCCACAGTCCAGGCCCACGGCGTTTTGCGTGCTGTCTCGGGTGGCGGCGAGACGGCGGCTGGACTATTCGTCATCCTGTTTCCTGCGCTGCCTGCCAACCTCGCCGAGGTCCTCGAGGACTTCGGGATCTAGAACAGGCGAGCTGATCTTGTAGACCCCCATGGCCCATTTGCCCAGATCGATCTTGCGGCAGCGGTCGTTGCAGAAAGGGAAGTCTTCGTCTTTGGCGGTGACCAGCATGCCGCAGGTGGGGCAGTGCAGGACTTTGGCGGATTTTTTCTTTTGTGGCATCACTACTACTCGGTGCGTTCAGCTTCCTTGGATATCGTAACGCCCCGGTCAGATGCCTGCACGCGGATACAGAATTTTCGAAACGTGGGGACTCATGGTTCAGGAGAGTGGGCCGGCAACGATCCGAGCCACGAGGTCGTAGTCATGGGCATCGGTAATCTCTGCGCGGTAGAATTTGCCGGCTTCGAGGTTTTCAAGTTCGCCGAAGTCGTTGATATAGACCTTGCCGTCAATTTCGGGCGCGTGAAATTCGGAGCGGCCTTCCCAGAGGAGGTCTGTCTCTGAACTGAGACCCTCGGCCAGTACTACCAGTTCGCGACCAATCCATTGCTGCTTGGCGCGCTTTGAGATTCTTTGCTGCAGCCTCATGAGCTTGCGTTTACGGGCTTCGATGGTGCGCTTGGGCAACTTGGCGTCGAGTGCGTGGGCCTTTGAGCCTTCTTCGTCGGAGTAGTTGAAGACGCCGAGCCAATCGAATTTCCCTTGGCCGATGAACTCCTCGAGGATTTCAAAGTCGCGGAGCGATTCGCCTGGAAAACCGACGATGAAGGAGGTGCGCAGCGCAATGCCCGGTACGGCTGCTCGCACCTTGTCCAGAGTCTTGAGGAAGATGTCGGCGCCAGCGCCGCGTTTCATGCGCTTGAGTACATCGGGCGAAGCGTGTTGCAGGGGTACATCGAGGTACTTGCAGATATTGTCGTGTTTCGCGACAGTTTCGAGCAGCTTGCCGGTGATGCGGTTGGGATATGCATACAGGAAGCGCAGCCAACGCAGGCCCTCGATCGCGGCCAACGCTTCGAGCAACAGCGCGAGACCATCTTTCAGACCGAGGTCTTCGCCGTAGCAGGTGGTGTCCTGGCCGATTAGCGTGATTTCCTTGACGCCGTTGGCGACGAGCTTTTGTGCTTCGGCGACGACGGATTCGAAGCGGCGCGAACGGAACTTGCCGCGCAGATTTGGAATGACGCAGAAGGTGCAGGGGTGATCGCAGCCTTCAGCGATTTTGATGTAGGCCGAGGTGCGACCGGTAGAGATGTAGCGAGGAGTGTTTTCGTTATAGAGATATGTCGGCAGCATGTGGGCTGCGCCTTGCCATTCTTCGCGGCTGAAGCGGCCTTGCTGTTCGCGGAGATCACCTTCCGGGCGAAACTCCATCTTATGGGTGCCCGCGTTGGATTCCCGACCTGAGCGCACTTCAGCGTGCCCATTTCCGCTGAGAATGTTGAACGGCGACGGGGCGACAGGCTGCAACGGCGCGATCCCGGCCACTTCGAGAATGGACTCAAGTTCGCCGGTGCCGACCACAGCGTCTACTTCAGGTATGCTCTTGCGGATTTCGTCGCGATAGCGCTCGACAAGGCATCCGGCTACGATTAGTTTTTTCGCCGAGCCCGACGTCTTAAAGCGCGCCATCTCCAGGATGGTGTCGACCGACTCCTGCTTGGCGGTGTCGATAAAACTGCAGGTATTAACGACAAGGATCTCCGCCTCCTCGGGGCGGGAGGTTAACCGCGCACCACCGCGGTCCAGCAGCCCCATCATTACCTCGGAATCAACAAGGTTTTTAGGGCAGCCTAACGAAATAAAGCCCACGGTAGGAGCCGTGGGTTGGGAAGATTTGCTCACACTTCTATTGTACCGGGAATGTGGTTTTTGCGCGGCAGAGCAAAGAACCGGGGCATGATGCGTCTCTAAATCCGCCGCCGCACCGCAAATGATAAAATCAATCAGTGCCGGGTCCTACGCGACGTAATCCCGCCAATCCCGCCAGGTCCGGAAGGAAGCAACGGTAACGGGCTAGTACGGGCGCAGTAGGTCACCCGGTACTTTTTTGGCGCCGTGGGCTTTATTGTCCGGCGGCGTTTCTGTGAAAGGCGCCGGGACTTCTTCCATACAACCCGTCGCCGAAAGATGGTTTGTTGCCAGCGGAATGCCCAGGTCGGCGCCGCAAGGAGAAATGCATTGAGCCTCGCCGTGCGTCCCGTGGTGGGCAGGCGCGCCAAGATCAGCGCCCTCGGAACTTACGTCCCCCCAAAAGTTATTACCAATCAAGACCTCGAAAAGATGGTGGACACAAACGATCAGTGGATCGTGGAACGCACCGGCATTCGCGAGCGTCACATGCTGGCCCCGGGCAAGGGCGTCAGCGACATCTGCGTTGAGGCCGCGAAGAAGTGCCTGGCGGCTCGCGGCATGGAGCCCAGCGAAGTTGAAGTCATCATCGTAGGCACGGTTACGCCGGACATGATGTTTCCCTCGACGGCGTGCCTGGTGCAGGACAAGATCGGCGCCAAGGGCGCGTGGGGATTCGACGTTTCCGCGGGGTGCTCGGGATTCGTGTTCGCGCTTCAGGCCGGTGTGAAGCTCGTTGAAAGCGGAGCCCAGTCCAAGGTCCTGGTTTGCGGAGCTGATGCCAACACCCGCATGACCGACTACACCGATCGTGCTACGTGTGTTTTGTTTGGCGATGGTGGCGGCGCTGTGCTGATCGAACCGGCGGAAGAAGGCGAAATCGGCATGATCGACTTCGTGCACGAAATCGATGGGTCGGGTGGCGTCTCGCTGAACCTGCCGGCGGGTGGCAGCCTCAATCCGCCTACGCACGAGACGATCGACAAGAAGATGCACTTCATCCATCAGGATGGACAGGCCGTATACAAGTTTGCCGTGCGCAAAATGGCGGAGGCCACAACGAAGCTGCTGGAGCGCAATGGCATCACTGGCGCAGATCTTGGTTGTTTCATCCCGCATCAGGCCAACAAGCGCATCATCACCTCAACCGCCGACCGCCTAGGCATGCCGGCCGATCGCGTCATTATCAATATTGAGAAGTACGGCAACACGTCGGCGGGTACGATTCCCCTGGCCATGGAAACTGCGATCGAGGAAGGGAAGTTGAAGAAGGGCGACCTGGTCCTGATCGCGGCGGTGGGCGCAGGATTCACCGTGGGCACCGCTCTGCTGCGCTGGGAGATCTGAAAAGCAGCCATTAGCCTTTAGCTGTTAGCTTTCAGCTTATCCCTGCGGGCGCCGGGGATTCTGGGCGTTTGGTAACCGACACTTCTATTCGGTCAGCACGGTCGGTGGGAGCTCATACTTTGGCAGAACGCCTGTTTCAGCGGCCATTCTGAAGAATCCGCGCATGCCCTCGATGCACTCTTCATCGAGCACGTAGTGAATATTGGACGTCAGATACGAACGGATCGTCCCTTCGGACAGAGGCAATTGCCGCGACCATTGAGCGACAAGTGCATCAATGTTCTGCAGGCCGTGACTGCGAGATTGGATGAAATCCATACCGATACCTTCGTCCAAAGGTCCGCCGCCTGCGAGGCCCCATACTGCGGAGACGAAGGGAAGCCCGGTCAGCGCTTTCCATTCTTCAGCAAGGTCGTGATAGACGAGTTCTTCGCCAGTGCGCTCGATGCGGTTTGCTCGCTCCTCGAGTGCCATGAGCGCGGGATCGCCGATCAGGATCGCGGCATCGGCGCGGTCCAGCATGGCATCGAGGTCTGCGGGCATTGGAATGAAGGGAACGTCAGCGTTGCCCCACTTGTAAAATAGGATGCGCGAGTAAGCGATGGTTGTCCGGCTTGCGATGTCCGCGGCGACGTTGCGCAGTTTCTGAAGGGATTGGCCAGCGCGCCGCACCAGCAGAAGCGATCGCACTTTGCCCTTCGAGGCGATCGTGCAACCCGGCAGAATGCGGAGGGCCGGTGTAGTCGCCAGAGCAGCGATCGGCACCAGGCCGATATCGGCACTTCCGTCTGCCAATTCATCAGCGCACTGGGACGGGAGCATCCATTTAATCTCGTAGCGCTGCGCGAGTTCCGCATTCAGCGGTGGATGTTCGAAGTCCCACATGAGGGGAGCGGGATTTAAAAAACGGATGGCGGCGATGCGGAGCCGACGTTGCGAAGTTGAATTCACTCTGTCCTTTAGACTATCAATCCGGGCTTTGGGATTCTCCACATGGGTGCTCTCCGTCACACCCAGCCTGCTTGACTTCCATTTCTTATCAGATTAATGTGGGCCCAATTACTAAAGAATCTTGCCGGGTTACTACGAAGAAAGAGCGCACGTGTGTCTCAGCACCGGCGCGAATGTGAATGTCGATATTGAAAGATGCAAATATAGCTTCTTCCGAACGGAATACCAGCACGCAAATCGATGAGAACCGCTTAGCCATGCTGGCGCTTACGCTGACGCCGAACCTCGGACCAAAGCGGATTGTCGATGCAATATCGCAACTGCAGACGCAGGGCCAGATCTTTGCACTGACGCTTACTGAACTTGAGGGTTTGCGCTTTCCGGCCGACGCCGCGCAGTTCATCTTTGACGGGAAAGCTCGTCGTGCTGCGGACGAGGAGTGGGGAAAGATCGTGCAGCAAGGTGCGACGATCATCACCCTCGGGTGCGCGGAGTATCCAGAGCAGCTAAAAGAGATCTACGATCCGCCGCCGGTTCTGTGGGTTCGCGGAGCAGTGCAATTGTTGTCGCGCCCGTCCATCGCGGTGGTTGGTACGCGCCATCCTTCTCCGTATGGCACGAATGTGGCGGAGATGCTGTCGCGCGATCTTGCGGCTCGCGGGCTCGTCATCGTGAGCGGCATGGCTCGCGGAATCGACACCTGCGCGCACAAAGGCGCGCTTGCGGCGCGCACGCCTAACATTGCCGTCTGGGGAACAGGAATCGATGTGGTCTATCCAAAGGAGAACAAGAAACTGGCAGACGAAATCATTGACACGGGTGGAACCATCGTGAGCGAGATGCCCATGGGTACATTTCCCGCGCCGCAGAACTTTCCTCGCCGCAACCGCATCATCAGCGGACTGAGCATTGGGGTGCTGGTGGTAGAGGCCAGCGAGAACTCCGGTACCCGCGTGACAGCGCGTTGTGCTGCAGAGCAGAATCGAGACCTCTACGCGGTGCCGGGCAACGTGACGGCAAAGAATTCGTGGACACCTAACACGCTGATAAAACAGGGCGCTAAGCTGGTTGGAAGCTGGGAAGACGTTTGGGAAGATCTGCCTTCGCAGGTTCGCCTGCAACTGGAGCAGGAGGCCGGTCTTGAATCCAAACCGGAAGCTGCCGCATCCCTTCTGCCTGACCTGGTGCTGCGGCCGGAAGAGTCGATTGTGCTCAAGGCATTGCGCGCCGATGAGTCCCTGCAGATCGACGAACTTCTCGAAAAACTTGAGACTCAACTGACCTCATCCGAGGTGTTTACGGCTCTTTTCGAGCTGGAGTTGAGTGGTCGCATACGTTGCCTGCCAGGAAGGAACTACGTTCGCAACCTTTAGTGGTGGAGTTGCGGCAGATTTCATGGCTGCGGCAGATGCCGTGCAATATTTTAGCCACAGCGCAGGATGCGATGAACTGCACATTTCAGAAACTTTGCGTGCTATTACACGGGCGATCTGCGGTCGAGAGGTGTCGATTAACAGTGGAAACGAGGATGCCTTCCATGTTAGCTTGCAAATCTTGCGGCCCATTTTCGATGGGGAAAACGAGGCGAGACCGCTAATGCTCTGCTTGTGAAGAAAGTTCTTTCGACGCAGAGAGAAACCGAAAGACCTCAATCCGAGTCCAACAGGCCGGATAGAGTACAGTAAAACGGAATCAAGGATGGCAATGACCAAATCACTTGTGATCGTCGAATCTCCCGCGAAGGCGAAGACGATCGAAAAATATCTAGGCAAGGGCTTCGAGGTCCGCGCGTCGATCGGGCACATCATGGATTTGCCCAAGAATGACATTGGCGTGGAGCTAAAGAACCGCACGTTTGTGCCGGAACTGGTTGTTTCTCCCGGCAAAGAGAAGATCGTCGATCAATTAAAGAAAGCCGGCCTGAAGGCTGATGAAATCTTCCTCGCGCCTGACCCTGACCGCGAAGGCGAAGCGATCGCAGCGCACCTGGCTATTCAGCTCGGTACCAGCGCCAAAGAGCGCAAAAAGATTCGCCGCGTCACCTTCAATGAGATCACCAAGAAAGCTGTACAGGAAGCTTTCCAGCACGCCCGGGACATCGACGAGAATCTCGTGGATGCGCAGCAGACGCGGCGGGTCCTCGATCGCCTCGTCGGCTACCAGATATCGCCGTTGCTCTGGGACAAAGTGCGCCGGGGACTTTCTGCGGGGCGCGTGCAGACCGTGGCAGTGCGACTTATCGTCGAACGGGAACGCGAAATTGCGGCATTCAAACCTGTCGAGTACTGGACACTTGAGGCTTTGCTTCATCCGGAGCGACAGGGGGACAAGAGCTTTAAAGCCAAGTTCGTTGGTATTGATGGCGAATCGGCTCGCGTGCCAAATGGCAAGGACAAGGACGGCAAAGATCAGTTCATCGGCGGCGCGCTGCCCGACAAGAAGTCGATGGACGCCGCATTGGGCGCACTTGAAAAGGCCGCGTGGACGCTTGCATCTGTGCAATACCGCGAGCAGCAGCGCCGCCCGCTTGCTCCTTTTATTACCAGCCAACTGCAGCGCGATGCTGCCAGCAAGCTAGGTTTCAACGTTCGCCGCACCATGGGCGTGGCACAACGACTCTACGAAGGCATGGACGTCGGCGACGAGGGCACAACCGGCCTCATCACCTACATGCGTACTGATTCGCCGCGCGTTTCGCCAGATGCCGTTGAAGGCGCACGAGCCTGGATCGGCAAGCAGCTCGGCAAGCAGTACCTGCCAGATTCGCCGAACATTTATAAAGGCAAGAAGGACGCGCAGGATGCGCACGAAGCTATCCGTCCGACGGATGCTTCGCGTACGCCCGAGTCCATTGCCCGCTATCTGAGTGATGAGCAACTCAAGCTCTACACGCTCATTTGGAGACGCTTCATCGCCTCGCAGATGGTGCCTGCGGTCTACGACATCACCACGGCGAAGATCGAAGCCAAATCTTCTATCGACCGCAAGACCTATGAGTTCCGCTTGAGCGGGTCGGTTCTGCGCTTCGACGGATTCCTGAAGGTTTACGAGGTCTCGGAAGATAAGAAGGCCGACGACGAAGAGAACGCGCTTGCGAACAAGCTGCCGAATCTCGATGGCGTCAAGAATCTTGAGCTTGAGCAGCTTCTGCCTGAGGAGCATTACACAGAGCCGCCTCCGCGGTACAACGAAGCTTCGCTTGTGAAGGAACTAGAAGAGCGTGGCATCGGGCGCCCGTCGACGTACGCTTCCATCATCAACACCATTCAGGATCGCGAATACGTGGTGAAGCACGGCGGGTCGCGTGGACGCTTTTATCCGACAGAAATTGGGATGGTCGTGTGCGATCTGCTGGTCGAGAGCTTCCCGTACATCTTCGACACCAAGTACACCGCGAAGCTTGAAGAAGAACTGGACGACATTGAAGAGGGCAAGGAGAAGTGGACGGATCTGCTGAACGGCTTTTACGACCACTTTGAAGATGAGCTCAAAGACGCCAATAAGACCATGCGTAACATCAAGCGCATGGAAAAGCAGACAAATGAAGTCTGCGAAAAGTGCGGAAGTCCACTGGTTTTGAAGTGGGGCAAATTCGGCAGCTTTTACGCATGTTCGAACTTCACCCGGAAGAAACCGGTGACGGTTGCGATGGGCCCGTGGAAGAAGGATCCAAAAGCGGTAACGAAAAAGATCACCAAGGCGCTGCATTTTCCCATGACTGTCCAGGCGACTGTCGAGAACGCGTCTGTGTATTCGAAGGGCGTTGCCGACGCGAAGGAATTGGTCGCCGCAATTGAGGAGGCTGTGGATGAGTCTGCGGCCAAGGGCAAGAAGGTTTTCGTCGAACAGGTGAGTTGCGATTTCACCAAGGAAAACACGGCAGACAAGCCGGACATGAATACTCCTGAAGCGCAGGAAGCCGGCGATACAGAGGAGTACTGCGAGAACTGCGGTCGCGTGATGGTTCTTCGGCGCGGCCCCTTCGGTCCTTTCATGAGCTGTCCCGGCTACAACGAAGATCCGCCTTGCAAGACCATCCGCAAGCTAAGCCAGAAGCAGCAGCAGAAGCCGCCCGAGCCTACCGGCGAGGCCTGTCCTGTCTGCGGAAAACCTCTGGTGCTGCGCCAGGGAGCCTACGGAGAGTTTGTCTCCTGCTCCGGCTATCCGCAGTGCAAATATGTAAAGCAGAACCTTATCGAAGGCATGAAGTGCCCCCAGTGCGGCATAGGGGATATTGCCGAGCGCAAGGCTCGCCGCGGAAACATCTTCTGGGGTTGCACCAACTACCCCAAATGCAAGTTCACGTCGAACTACAAGCCCGTTCCGCAGAAGTGCCCGCAGTGCGGGAGCCCCTATCTCATCGAGAAGACGCTCAAGAGCGGCATCTTCCTTGAGTGTCCTAACAAGAAGAAGAGCCCTGAAGAGGAAACCAGGCCGAAGAAGGGCGGGAAGAAAGCTGCTGAGGCTGAGCCCGGCGTCGCGGTCGTCTGTCATTACTCGAAGCGTGTTGGGGACGCTCCACCTTCTCCGACCGTCGAAACGCATGGACCGGTGATCGAACGTCCTGAGGCAAAAAAAGAACTGCAACCCGCCTGAAGAGGTCGGAAGTTCGGCCGAAACTGCGGATGCGGGACCCTGTGGTCCTGCATCGCGTCTTTCCGATAGATGTTGGGGCAATAACCGGCTGAATCCGTTACCATGGGCATTCGGAGACCCGCTGATGGAACGCATGCTCGCCACACCTGCTGACGCTGAAATTATCCTCAAGTTTTACGAGCTCCGCACCGAGGCCCTGATGCGTCAGGCGCGCGCGTGGATGACGGGCGAATTCTGGCCCAACACCGCGGAGGAGTTTTTCGCCGTGGCTCATAACCCCGCCGATCCCCACAATGCCTTCTTCCGGCAGGTCATTACGTACTGGGAGATGGGGGCGGCCATGGTGCTGCACGGTGCTGTTTCAGCTGAACTCTATGTCGACTGCAACGCGGAAGGCTTTTTTCTTCTTGCCAAGTTTGCCCATATTTTGGAACCCATTCGAGAAAAGATGCCGACGTTCATGAACAAGACTTCAGAGCTGGTTAACCGCTTTACGGCTGCTGCCGCCCGGTATGAAGGGGCTCTCAAGAACGTCGAAGCCCGCCGCCTCAAATTTCAGCCCAGTCAAGAATGGCAGGTACGCTAGTGTGGTGTCCGAGAAGTTATTGGGCATGAGTCTGGAAGTGCAAAAGCAGGTTCTTCGCTCACCACCCCCGAACTGAAAGACGTTCGGGGACCCGTTCTCTCAGAATGACACCACCAACTTTTGTTGTGAACTTCAGGAACAGGATACACATTCATCCTGCCAAACCATTCTCCGAGTGCGGCTTGTGCAATCCGGGCCCGGTGACGCATGATGGGAGTCGGTAGAATCAGTTCCCAATGGAGGTTTCACGTGAAGCGCATCATCGCAATGTTGGTTGCTGTTCTCGCCTTTGCTGCAGTCGCGGCGAACGCCGCTGATTCGAAAACGATCAATGGATGGATTTCCGACTCGATGTGCGGTGCCAAGCACGCGGGCTCCGGCTCAGCATGTGTCAAGAAGTGCATCGACGGCGGGATGACCCCGGTTTTTGTCGACGAAGGCAAAAAACAGGTCTGGACCATCGAAAATCCGGATGCCGTGAAGGAGTTCTACGGCGACCACGTTACGATCAAGGCGACGGCCGACACCGACAAGAAGTCTGTCCACGTTGACTCGATCGAAGCGGCCAAGTAGCTGTTCCACGGGGAAGAGAAAGTCATTCCAGGGAAGAGGGAAAGAGCGGGGGCTCTTCATAGCCCCTGTTCTGCAGTGATAGAGTTCAGTCAAAGGAGCAAGCTCCGTTGGATCCCGGCGAAAATCGATCTCTGCACCCAGCACTCGCCACCGCGTCCAATCTCTGTTACTGTTCTAACGATTAGTGCTCGCCTGCGCCCCTCGGGGAAGCGGCGCGCACCGGTGCGAAAGACATGGCAAAAGCAATCTGGAACGGCAAAGTCATTGCCGAAAGCGATACTACCGAGATCGTCGAGGGAAACGTCTACTTCCCGGAAAACAGCCTGAAGCGGGAGTATTTCCGCCCCAGCAGCACCACTTCCACATGCCCATGGAAGGGCCAGGCGCGCTACATGAGCCTGTTCATCGACGGGCAGGATAACCCGGACGCGGCATGGTATTACCCTGATCCCAAGCCCGCCGCCCGTAAGATCAAGGGGTATGTAGCTTTCTGGCGTGGAGTTGAAGTGGAAAAGTAGCTCTGCCGTCCCGGTGTTTCTGGAGCCCTGATGTACGTCCGCACCGTAATGTTTGCGCCGCTGTTGGCGCTGGCGCTGGTGTCTTGTGCGCATAAGGCAATCGTCGCCCCGGTGGCCGCTGCGCCGACTTTGCAGGGCGATACGGCGCACCCCGGGCTCACGAAGGGCTGGGTGGACACGAAGTTGTACTTTGGCCTGGGGCCGTTCGACCACCCCGAACAGGGTGTGAGCGAAGCAGATTGGCAGGGTTTTCTCGATCGAGAAGTGACGTCGCGGTTCCCGGACGGCCTCAGCGTGCTGGACGTCTACGGGCAATGGCAAGGCAAGAGCCAGGCGACACCGGAGCGGCTGCGGTCGAAGATGCTAATCATCGACTACCCGGATACGGCGGAGAATCGCGCGAAGATCGAAGCCATTCGCGCGGCGTGGAAGCAGAAGACCGGGGATCAGTCTGTTATGCGGGTGACGGAGCCTGCGGATGTGTCGTTCTAGCAGTCTGAGTCAGTTACTTCTCACTCACCGATTGTTCAGCTTGAGACAGACCTTCTATTGAACTGCGCCGGCCGGGCGCATTTACGAGAGAAGCACGAAATGCAACCGCAGCATCGGAAGGTCGATGCTGTTCCAGCAGCAGTTCACCGAGCTGTTCGCGCGCGGGCACGATGGGGCCCGGAGTGGCGGGCGACTTCTCCATCGCATCCTCCTCGTCAGCCGCTTTGCGCATGAGCGCTTCCGCTTGTGTCGGCTGGGCTTTGGCCAAGGCACTCCAGGCCGCAACTTCCTCGCGCATGATACGGACTTGCGCAGCCCAGTAGTCGTCGCCGGCGTGATGCAGCTGGTCCTCGAATTTCTGCAGATCAGCAATTTCGCCGCTTGAGTCTGTTGCCTGTTTGCCGCGGGTGCGGCCCTGGCTGCGAGCCCACACGGCAATTGCGGCGACTTGCGGGGGTGATTCAGGAATCGGCTCGATCTTCGCAGCTAAATCCCACTGGCTTTGCTCGACGGCGTAGCGAACAGGCATGGCAGTCGCTGCGTAGCTCCCTTTAAAGCCGCCTGCGAGATTCTTCATGCTATCCAGCTGATCCAGAACCTGGTGCGCGTCGTCGTAGCGGCCGAGTTGAAGGTAGGCGTAAACGAGATAGTCCATCGCATGAAGCTCTTCGCCGATATCCCCTTGCTCGCGCGCCGCCTGGCTGGCTGCGAGGTTTGACGTTATGGAATCCTGCCATAGGCCCAGGCGGGTGAAGATGTGTGACGGCATATGCAAAGCATGCGGTGCGCTGGGAGCGATCTCGGCATACTTCCGTGCGGCGGGGAGACCCCTCGGCGCGAGTTCGCTGCTGTCGCAGGCGTGGATAATGTAATGCGTGGTGCCGGGGTGATTCGGGTAAGTTCGGTCGAGCGGTTCGAGGATTGCGAGAGCCTGTTTCTGACGCGCATGGGTTTTGTCGGCAAGGGAGGCATTCGAGAGCAGAGCCAACGCATAGAACACCTGCGCCTCAATGTCGTCGGGGTGGTTGCGAGCCAGGGCGGCCATGGCCTTCTCATATTGCTGGTCGCGGATAGAGAAAGGAACGGTGGCGGCATTTCTGAAGACCAGGGAAAGTGCCTGAATGTATCCGCTCTCGCGCGAACTCGAAGATCCCAATTTTTGTGCAGTTTCAATCGCCAGCGTGGCGGCCGGAAGGCAGGCCGGCACGAGCTGCGGTTCCCATAGCTGGTGGAAGCAGCTCATGGCCACACCCCAATCGGCCATGGCGCAGTGCGGATCGGACGCGGCAACTCGGCGGAACGCTTCGGTTGCGGCGGAATATGCGAAGGAGTGAAGGAGTGCAACGCCGCGATTGAACTCCGGCTGCGTTTGCGCCGCGCAGGAGATTGGGAATGAAACTTGTCCGAGCTTCTCCGGGGCGGGGTGGTCATGCATCTGCTGCGATCGGAGGCCGACGCACGCGAACACGAGGATCAAAACCAACTTGCAGCGATTCACCAATGCGAACCTCAGCTCGGCTACAAGTGATTTCTATCAGATCGGACGGGTAGTGAGCTCAGCTAATGGTTCGGACCGTTGAGTCTGCTCCTGTACCCTCCATGCGGACTGTTGCGTTGGGGTGAGCATCTTGACGAGGAAGAAGAGAACGTAGGACGAGCAAGAGATGGCCAAGTGAAGCATTTGTCGACCCCTTTGGTGAGCAATTGTGCCCTGTCTGCCAGGGATTACTCAACTCAAGTGCACGAGGTATGCCATAAGGCCACGGCATCATCCCATCGTCGCACCCAATTGGGAGGAATCAACTTAAGCTGGCCCCCGAGAGTTCAGAATAACTAGCCACGCAACAGTGACGAAGTGATGAAGACGATAATTCGTCACTGTGACTACAGATCGTCACTGATTTGTCATGCTTCAAAAGCAGAGGATATAGCTGAAGACATCGCTTTTCTTCTGGGGCTTGAGGTTGGGGAAAACGAAATGCTCGCGACGGACTTCCTCGCGGGTGAATCCGCACTTCTCCAACACATGGGCTGAGGGCGAATGTCCGGCATGGCAGATGGCTTCGAGACGCTGGACGCCCGTCTTCTGAGCGACGTCGACCATGGCCAGCAGAGCTTCGGTGGCGTAGCCCTGTCCCCAGGCATCCTGCGCGAAGACATACCCGGTAACGGCGCGGATGGGGCTTTTATAGAAGAGACCGGTGCTTCCGACCAACGTGGCGTTTGTCCCGTTGCCCCGCGTAAGCACGAGGTATGGGCCTGCAGGCCAGCGTTTCCACTCCTCATCGCTCATGGCCAGGAATGCGAGCGTGTCGGCCACGCTGCGGTGGGTGGGCCAGCTCAGGTATCGCGTTACTTCGCGGTCGGAGGCGTAGCGATGAAATACTGCCTGCGCGTCGCTCTTCTTTGGCCTGCGCAACAGGAGCCGTTCTGTTTCGATGGTCTCCGAAGCCTTTACGCCGTTGCTCTCCAGCTCCATTTAGCCCCCCTCCAGCTTTTTGCCAATCTCCCAGTGGTGCCCGAAGGGATCGACCAAGCGACCGATGCGCCACCCGTAGCTCTCATCGCGGACCGGGCAAACGGAAGAAGCGCCGGCAGCCAAAGCCTGATCGAAGGCGGCGTGGGGATCGTCCACAATCAGCACCATGCGCATGCTGCTGCCGCCGAGGGATTCAGGGCTGAAATTCTGGTGAGGGAGGGACTCATCGGCCACCCAAAAATCTCCGTTGCCTACGGCGAGATGCGCCACTACGCTTCCGTCTTCACTATCGAGCCGCGACAAGATGGTTGCGCCGAATGCGCGCGTATAGAAGTCGACGGCATCGGCGCCGCGCCGCACGTTCAGCAATGTTGTGATGGTTGTTTCCACTTTCTTGCCGGTAGACACGGAAGGCGCCATTGGAATCCTCCTATGGTGTGGGGCGCTTGGTAAGCGGCGCTGGGCAGAGTGGGTGTGGTTCAGGTTGTGATGCTTCAGTATGCCTGCAGTTGGTCAAGCGGCAGCCGCACGCGGAAGCAGGTTGACCCCGGATCGGAACGCACGCTAAGGTGCCCGCGATGTTTTCGCACGATGCGCATGGCATTGTCGAGGCCAAGGCCAAGGCCTTGCCCCGGCGCCTTGGTGGTGAAGAACGGCTCGAAGATACGATCCTGCAGTTCCGGTGGAATTCCCGGGCCCGTGTCCCAGATCTCTACCAGCATCATTTCGCCTTCGAGGCGGCAAGTCAGCTTCAATTTTCCGCCGTGGCTGGTCTCGGCCAGCGCATCGAGAGCGTTTTCGATGAGCGCCGTCCACACCTGGTTCAATTCGCTGCCGTAGGCGCTGATGCGGGGCAGATCGGGCTCATAGTTGCGCTCGATCTCCACGTTCTTCATGCGCGACTGGAGCATCTGGATCGTAGCGTCGAGGCCGACGGGGACATCGACTTCGAGAATCGGGGCCCGATCCATGTAGGAATAGGCTTTGACCGCGCTGATGAGATCGAAGATCCGCGCTGTTGAATTCAGGAGGGTATCGACCGAACGCGTAGACCTCAAGTAGCGCGCGAAGTATTGCAGGGCGACGCATGACTCGCCGGCCCCGATCAGCGCACGAAGTTCTTCCAAGTCGGAGACGGTGGCCCGCTGTTCCGCAAGCTGGGCTGCAACTTCCCATGCGCCATCGCAGGGCAACGCTGTCAGCCAGAGGCGCAAATCCTCTTCGAGCTGGATCTGCTCGCCCGCATCGCGCGGGTCATGGCGCGTGGAGCGGCTCATCACCTTTTGTTCCCAGTCTTCAACGCCGCGAATCTGTTCCTCGCTGAGGCACAGGTTAACGAGCTTGAAGCGGTTTTCGCGATTTGAACGGAGTTCCATGACGAGGCTGGAGGCCGCGCGCTGTGCCGCCGATGCCGGATTATTTAACTCATGCGCAAGATTTCCGGCGAGCTTGCCAAGTGCATTCAGCTTCTCCGCCTGCTGTTCAATGCGCGTCACCTCGCGCACGCGGTCAAGCAGCGTGGAGACGACGCGCTGGGTCATAGACGGAATGGCCGCAAGCATCTCAGGGAATTTCTCTTTCATTATTAACAGGGCCCACACTGGCGTGACTGCGAAACCCTGGCCACCGGACATCTTCATGCGTGAGAAGGGCAGCAGTCCTGTCATCTGTCCCGCACGGCCGATAAACAGTTCCATCGGGCCGCCGCGCTGCCGGCGAACGTGAAGCTCACCTTTGAGGAGAAGGATCATTCGATCGGCCGGCTGGCCTTCTTCGAACAGGATGTCTCCAGGCTGGGCGACGACCTCCTCGCCGTGCTGGGCGAGCCAGAGGCGATCTTCAAACGACAAGCCTTGTAATGGAACGACACGATCGATTGCAGCCGCAATGGTTTCGGCGGGCGTGGGACAGGCAGGCGCGGTCAAGGTAGGGGAAAGCATCCTGAACCTCCGGCTTAAGCAAGTTCAGGATAGCCCATACCCCATTTGGAACCTGTTAAGAAGTGTTCTGAACCGGTATATCGAACGGTTGAACGGTGAATCGTGCATCTTCAATTGCGTCCCTTGTGCGCGCCGATGCTATGATGGGCGGTTTGAAAGCCAAGGGTGGGTATTCCTTCATGTTCCGCAAGATCTTTTCTGCCATGTTGCTTCTATCAGCCTCACTTAATGCCAGTGCACAATCCTCCAGCTCGACCTTTGACGAAGCCAGCAAGGTGTTTCGCCTGGACGGGGGCAACGTGACGTATGCCTTCGGCGTGAATGCACGTGGGGAGTTGCAGCAGCTCTACTGGGGCGGGCGTCTGGGCGCGTCAGATCGCATTTCGCAGGCTGTTCCGGCGCGCGAATGGGCTTCGTTTGATTCGTCGTATACCAACACGCCACAGGAATATGCGGGGTGGGGCGCGGGTCTGTTTGCCGAGCCTGCGCTGAAGGTCACATTTGTGGACGGAAATCGCGACCTGGTGCTCCACTACTACAGGCACGACGCGACATCTGATGGTTTCAATATTGTCCTTAAAGATATCAAACGAGAGGTTTTCGTAACCCTGCACTACGTGATCGATCGGGGAAGCGGAATGGTGGCGCGGTCGGCGACGATTGAGAACCGCGAAGCCCAGCCAATCACAATTGAGCAGGCCGCGGCGGCGGCATGGGCGTTGCCTTCAGCGCACTACACGCTCAATTACCTGACGGGGCGTTGGGCAGGCGAGTGGACGCTGACCCAGGAGACGCTGCATCCGGGAGCGCGCGTGATTGAAAGCCGTCGCGGATCGACCGGGCACCAGGCGAACCCCTGGTTTGCGATCGAAGCGGGAGATCAGCCCGACGAAAACGCGGGAGAAGTGTGGTTTGGGGCGCTGGCGTGGAGCGGTTCGTGGAGAATCACGGTTGAGCAGGACCAGTTGGATGGGGTTCGCGTGACCGGCGGGTTCAATCCGTTTGATTTTGGGTATGTATTGCAGCCGGGGCAGTCCCTGGACTCGCCGGTTTTCTACGGAGGGTATAGCGCCCATGGGCTCGGCGGGGCTTCGCGGATGCTCCATCATTTCGAGCTCGCGCATGTACTTCCGCATCGACTCGGTGAGGGGGACATGGCCGCACCCAAGCCGCGTCCCGTGATTTACAACTCGTGGGAGGCGACGGAATTCAACGTTACCGAGCAAGGACAAATTGCGATTGCCGAGAAGGCTGCGGCGCTCGGCGTCGATCGATTCGTGATGGACGACGGCTGGTTCGGGCAGCGCAAAGACGATCACGCCGGACTTGGCGACTGGTATGTGAATCCGCAGAAGTTTCCGCACGGGCTAAAGCCGCTGATCGACAAGGTCCATGCGTTGGGGATGGACTTCGGGCTTTGGGTTGAGCCGGAGATGGTGAACCCGGACTCAGATCTGTATCGAAGGCATCCGGAGTGGGTGCTGAATTTTCCGGCGCGACCGCGGTCGGAACAACGAAATCAACTGGTGCTGAATCTTGCGCGGCCCGATGTGCGGGATTACATACTCCGGTTTCTCGACAGGCTGCTCACGGAAAACGACATTGCTTTTCTGAAGTGGGACTACAACCGGAACTGGAGCGAGCCGGGATGGGATCAGCTTCCGCCAGCGGAGCAGAAAAAGGTTTACGTCGAGTTCACGCGCAATCTGTACGCAATTCTCGCGGAACTGAAGAAGCGCCACCCGAAGGTGGAGCTTGAGTCGTGCTCGGGCGGTGGGGGGCGCGTCGACCTTGGCATTCTGCAATATGTGGACGAGGTTTGGCCGTCGGACAATACCGACCCTTTTGACCGGTTGACACAGCAGGATGGGTTCACCTACGCATACACGGCGCAGATCATGATGGCGTGGGTGACGGACTCGCCGCATAATCTTGAAGGCCAGCGTCGCGTGACTTCGCTTCCGTACCGCATGCTCAGTTCGATGCAGGGGTCGCTAGGGATCGGCGCGAACATCAGCAAGTGGAACGACGAGGAGATGGCGACTGCCAAGCGCCTCATCGCGGCGTATCACCAGGTGCAAACGACGATCGTGCAGGGCGATTTGTACCGGTTGATCTCGCCGCGGAATGGCAGTGAGTTCTCGGCCACACAGACGGTGAATCGCGACAAGAGCCAGTCTGTCGTCTTCGCATTCATCCATTCAACGCAGGAGGGACGAGGTTTTCCGCGACTCAAGCTGCAGGGGCTTGATGCGAAGGCGGATTATGCGCTGTCTTCAATCGAAGGCACTGAGGAGAAGGGAACTCCGGCGACGGCCAGCGGTGCGTGGTGGATGAATCACGGGCTGGACATGAGCGCCGATTTCAAGGGTGACTTTCAGGCGGCGGCGTTCAGGCTGGACAGAAGATGATAACGGCGCTGATTCTGCATCAAGGCGGCCAAAACATCCCGGTGAAGAAGCGTTGAGGCAAACTTCGGCGGCCGATGGCGCTGGTATGATGCTGATGCGGCGAAGTGCTCCAAGCTGGGTGCGCATCGGGCCTTGCGGTTCGGTGCTGTCCTCTCCGGGGATACCCCGGGGCAACGTGAATAACTTGGAATTCGTCAGGTGACCGTCTCTGCGCGGCTGCGCAGTCAAGGTCACGCAATGCCAGACTCGTTGGAGCGCTTTGCCGCAAAACGTCATGCGCGCCCCCGCATTTTATGAAGCGTTGGCAAACTCGATCCTTGCGGGCGATGCGGCGCCTGAGGCCATCGCTGCGCGCCTCGCGCACACGCTTGGCCGCCGCTGGCGCTGGATCAAACCACTTGTCCGCCGCTACCTGAAAACATTCGACGTGCAGACGCGCCCTCGCCTCAAGCCTGTCGTTCAATTCCTAAGACGTGACGACGGAATCGTCCGGGCACTTCGTCTTCATCCGGGTCCGATCCGAATTGCCGAGTGGATCAGTGAGCCCCATCGCATGCAACCCGTGCATGCAGCGCGGCGGTGGTCCATTCCTGAGATCGAATCCATCGGCGAGCTGGCCGAATGGCTGTACATCCCGTCCGGCGAACTTGCATGGTTCGCTGATCTCAGGCGCGACCTGGCTCGTCTCGGGCCGGAGAGCTACGCTGGCCCGCTCAGTCATTATCACTACCGAATTCTGGCGAAGAAAGGCGGATCTGTTCGTCTGATCGAAGCGCCGAAGGAGCGATTAAAGGCTATTCAGAAACAGATACTCAGGGAGATTCTTGAGAAGATTCCGGTGCATCCGGCGGTGCATGGATTTCGGCGCGGACGGTCGATCAAGACGTTTGCGGCACCGCACGTCGGCCGGCGTGTGCTGTTGCGCATGGACCTACGAGATTTCTTTCCGTCGATTACTGCGCCGCGCGTGCAGGCGATGTTTCGTACCGCTGGATATCCGGAGCGTGTGGCCAATCTGCTCGGCGGACTCTGCACCAACGCTGCTCCATGCGCGCTTTGGCGAGAGAAGGGAAGCAATCTCGATCCGCTGCACACGGCCGAAGCTCGGAATCTTTACGCGTGGCCGCACTTGCCGCAGGGAGCGCCTACCTCACCCGCGCTCGCCAATATCTGTGTCTACCGCGTCGACTGCCGTCTTACAGGCCTTGCGGAGGCATGTGGCGCCGTCTACACGCGCTATGCTGACGACCTTGCTTTCTCCGGCGATGACAAATTTGAGCACGGTGTCGAGCGATTTGCCGTCCACGCCGCCGCCATCTTGCTGGAAGAAGGGTTCGCCGTGCAGCATCGCAAGACGCGCGTTATGCGGAAGGGGGTTCGGCAGTATCTTGCCGGGGTGGTTGCGAACCAGCGGCTTAATATTCCGCGTCCCGATTACGACCGGCTCAAAGCGATTCTCACGAACTGCATTCGCCTCGGTCCGGAGTCGCAGAACCGCGAGGCCCATCCAGACTTCCGCGCGCACCTGCAAGGGCGGATCTCGTTTGTTGTGATGATGAATCCAAAAAGAGGCGCACGATTGCGCAGTCTATTCGATCAGATTTCGTGGTGATCATTCCCCTGGGATGGCGCGAACGCGCAGCGCATTAATTCTTGCTCTTGTCTGTATATCCCTGCCACACGTATTCGAGCGCTTCGGGCAGCGTCTGCGCCTTGACGGCGCTATCGACGTGTCCGGCATTCACCGCAAACACAAACTGGTAGTGATACTTCTTCGCCGCCAACGCTTTTGCCATGCGCTCGCTGGCCTCGACCCAGTCGTGCATGTTGTCGTGCATTACGTTGGGATTGAAGAGGTCGCGATCGCCAACTTCCATCCAAATGCGGATCGGCATGTGCTTGCTGTGAGGAATCAAGTGCTCGTGAAATTCCCAGGCTCCATGCGGAGACTTCGGATCGTAGGGCCACTGCTGGTTTACGTAGGTTCCGGAGTAGGTGAGCACGCGGTGGTACAGCTCAGGATGATACCAGGCCATGATGAGCGCGCATGAGCCGCCCGAACTGCCGCCCATGGTCGCACGTCCATCTGGATCATGCGTCAGCTTAACGTGGGCCTCGCTCTCGACGCGGGGGAGCACTTCGTTCTCGACGAACTCCGCATAGCGGCCGGACATGGTGTCGTACTCGAGGCCGCGTTCGCTGCCCTGCGCATCGCCGGTTCCGTTGCCGATGGAAATGGCAATCATCGGCGGCAGCTTGTGCTCGGGAATCAGACTATCGAGCGCGATGAAGAGCATGCGGTCAGTGCCGTCGGCGCCGACGATGAAGGGGGCATCGCTGCCGGGAACGTATGCCTTGGGCACATAGACGGCAACTTTTCGCGTGTATGGCGCGGGATGGCTGGTGGTGATGATGAGCTTGGCGGGATCGGTGGGATCGGAAGTGCCGAAGGTACCTTTGTCGCGGGCGATGCCGGGATAGTACTTGCTGTCGGCGGAACTCATGGTGAACTCGACGATCGTGCCATTGGTCAGATCGGGCGCGGTCATTTCAGGCGCGGGCGTGTGGGTGGGGCCGATGACGAAGTTGCCATCGGCGGTGGGCGATGGTACAACACCGTCGGGCAACTGAATCGCGGACACGTAACCGGGGGTGTGCGGATCGCGGGTGGGAAAGGGAGGATGTGTTGGGAGCTGCGTGGGGGCGGTTGAGGGAGTTTGGGCCGATCCAGGGACGAGAAGCGGAATTAGCGCGATGAGGGCGAGAGCTGATTGACGCGAGAGAGATCTCATTTCGAATCGGACCTCGGGCTGCGGGGTGGTACGCACGGTGTTGGTCGTATCAGAATTGTATCGGTCGGGGCTTGGATTTCCCTCCCAGGTGTCAAAATCCCAGGTCTCAAAATCGAGACCCGAGGCACCCAGTTTGGGGATTGTACTTCGCAGTCTTCATTTCTCGTAGGTGTAGAAGCCGCGACCGGATTTGCGGCCTAGCCAACCAGCGTCGACCATGCGGACCAGGAGCGGGCAGGGGCGATACTTCGGATCGCCAAAGCCTTCCTGCAAAACGCGCAGAATATCGAGGCAGACATCGATGCCGATGAAGTCGGCCAGGGTGAGCGGGCCCATGGGATGAGCCATGCCGAGCTTGAAGACCTGGTCGACGGCTTCAGGGGTGGCGACACCTTCCATCACGGCGAAGGCTGCTTCATTGATGAGCGGCATCAGGACGCGATTGGAGACGAAGCCGGGTGCATCGTTTACTTCGACCGGCGTCTTGCCGAGTTTGAGGGACAGGTCGCGCACGGCGGTGAATGTTGCGTCGCTGGTTGCTATCCCGCGGACCACTTCCACTAGAGCCATGACCGGCACGGGGTTGAAGAAGTGCATTCCGATGACCTGGGATGGGCGGCGAGTGAGCGCGGCAATTTTTGTAATCGATATGGACGAAGTATTTGTAGCCAGAATCGCGGTTGGAGGCAGGATGCGATCGAGTGCGCTGAAAACCTGGGCCTTGAGTTCGAAGCGCTCCGGCGCGGCTTCTACGGCGAGTTCCGCGCTGGCAAGGGATTCCATGTCAACGCTGGCGGTGATGCGGTTGAGGGTCGGCTCGATTTCGGATTGGGGAAGCTTGCCTTTGGCGGCTTCGCGGCCGAGGTTGGTGCGGATGGAGCCAAGCGCGCGATCAAGAAACCGCTGGTCCACGTCGCATAGCACGACAGGAAATCCCGAGCGGGCGAATACATGGGCGATGCCGGAGCCCATGGTTCCTGCGCCGATCACGGCGACTGATTGTATTTCTGCCACTGCCGAATCCTCCAGGCAAATGGGAGTGTAGCAGTTAGCCCGTGGGTCGTGATTGGAATCGGGGTTGGAGAGAGGAAGAGGAAGCTTCTGGCAGACGGCAATTTCTTCGGCGGCGAGAAGGGAATCAAAAGCAGATTCCTTCGCCACGCTTGCCCCACGGACGTTGTCCGCGGGGCCCCAAGCTTGCGGGGCTCAGGATGACACGCGCTGCGGAGATGACAAAGGCTGTGGGGATGACAAAGGCTGTGGGGATGACAAAGGCTGTGGGGATGACAGTGCGGGAGAGAAGATAGTGCAGAAGAGAAGACGCGTGCTAAGGAGGATACGCGTGCAGAAGAAGTGATGCGCTGGATCTGCAATTAGGCGATGGAAACAAAGGCGGCGCGACCGAAGGATCACCCCGGCGACGAAGACCTGTCGCCGGGGACCCCAATCAGCCGCGCCGTAAATTCACCCCATCAGCCCAGAAGAATTCAATTGCCTTGTGAGGCAGCGGGCACGAGTCGGACCTGATCAGTGAGCGTGAGCATCAGGACCGCACCAGATTCGATCTTGGCCTGCGGATGGCTGACCAGAATATGCGTTGTCACCACGCCGGCACCGACGATAGCGCCAGCGAGCATCCCCGGCGGGCCGCCAAGCACTGCGCCCGTGATCATACCCGTGCCAACGACTGCACCATATTCAATGCTGTTGCGCTTCACGCGCGAGCCTGGCGTGATAATGCCTTCCGACCCAACGCGCAGGTTGGAGCCGGGTGTGGAAGCGACAACTGCGTGAAGTTGGAATTTGCTGCCGTTCTCGAGCGTGACGGTTTCAGGCTGGAGAAGAATGGAGCCGTGTCCACCGAAACGGCCTGTCGAAAGCTCTGCCACGCGGCCATCGATCTCTGCGCCGGCGGGAATGACTACTTGGCCGTCTTGCAGAACGTCGCTTGCCACGCGGCTGCGGAAGGGCTGGCCAGGCTGGGACAACGAACTCGAAAGTTCATCCAATATGCGTACGCGAATGAGTGTGCCTTCGCCGAGCGTTCCCGGCGGAAGCGGTGCGGGGTGCACGATGTCGTTGTCAGGATCGTATGCGGCTGCGCGCGAGGTCAGCGCCGGAGACCCGGGTGCAACGCCGACGATGCCCTCGTCAGTTCCGTCGCCATAGGTCTGCGGAACCGGGGCTGTTCCCTGATTTGTCGCGATGGCCTGCGGAGCGGGCTGCATGGTTGCGGGCTGAGCTGCGGGCGTTTGTATGGGATGACCGGCAGGCGGCTTGGGAATGGCCGGCTGCTGCTCGCTGGTGATGATGGTGTCGTCGGGTGGAGGATTGGAGGTTCCCTGGTAAGGGCTGGACTGGCTTTGGTCCTGAGCCACGAGAGCGGCGGTAGCCAATGCGAAGAATGCACATGCAAGAATCGGCCGGTTCATCCAAATTCTCCCTGTTCCTTTTGAAGCAGGCGGTGCTCCCCTTGATTCTTTAGACCCGGCCTGCTTGAAAATGTTCCGTGGCAAGATGCGAGGAAATCTCTCCGGCGCAAACTACGCCCAAATAAATGCTAGCCTGCCGCTGTTACCGGCGCAGCACAGAGAGCGGTCGCAGGTGCCTTGCGCAATACGAATCAACTGAGATAACCCATCGCTCATCATTTGACGCTGCTATCGCTTGCAGCATGTGACCGCCGCCACACGGGCGAGTGCAGCCCTGTTTGCTAGAATCCGAACGGAACAACATTCACTATTTCTACGCAATATTTCGCTGGACGGAGAGGGGTTTGAGCACGTGCACGAGCTTCTGGGAATAATTCAGAGCGCTGCCGGAGAGGCCGTTGCCGTGGATCGCCGTCCCAAACTGAATGACCGGCTGCAGCACCGCATTGCGAGGACTGATATGACTGAAATTGTTGCGATTCGCGCGCGCGAGGTACTTGATTCGCGTGGAAACCCCACCGTGGAAGCAGATGTGATTCTGGAGAGCGGCGCGCTTGGGCGCGCGATCGTGCCTTCGGGCGCTTCCACCGGCGAGCATGAGGCCGTTGAGCTGCGCGACGGGGACAAAAGTCACTACATGGGCAAAGGCGTGCTGCAGGCCGTAGCTAACATAGAGACGGTCATCGCCCCTGAACTTGAAGGCATGGATGCGTCGAACCAGCGGCTGATCGACCAGACGATGATTGCGCTCGACGGCACTCCGAATAAGGGCAAGCTCGGCGCGAATGCCATTCTGGCAGTTTCGATGGCGGCAAGCCGGGCCGTGGCGCAGACGCTCGAGATTCCGCTGTACCGTTATCTAGGCGGGATTAACGCCTGCGTGCTGCCGACTCCGATGCTCAACGTTCTCAATGGTGGAGCGCACGCCGATTCCAACGTTGACTTCCAGGAATTCATGATCATGCCTGTCGGCGCGGAGCGCTTCAGCGACGCACTGCGCTGGGCGGCGGAGACCTTCCACACGCTCAAGAGCGTGCTGAAGAAGAAGGGCTACAACACCGCGGTGGGCGATGAAGGCGGATTCGCTCCCTCGCTTAAATCGAACAGCGAGCCGATCGAATTGATTCTCGAAGCCATCACCCAGGCAGGCTATAAGCCTGGCGACCAGATTGCCATCGCCCTCGATCCCGCGTCGAGCGAGTTCTTCGACAAGGAAAAGAACAAGTACGTCTTCAAGAAGAGCGACAAGCGCGAGCTGACCAGCGAAGAGATGGTCAATTTCTACGACAACTGGGTTCGCCAGTATCCGATTGTTTCGCTCGAAGACGGGCTCGCTGAAGATGACTGGGATGGCTGGAAGGTTCTGACCGACAAGCTTGGCAGCAAGATCCAGCTTGTGGGCGACGACATCTTCGTTACCAATGTAAAGCGTTTGCAGCGGGGCATCGAAGAGGGCGTCGGCAATTCCATTCTCATCAAGGTGAACCAGATCGGCACCGTCACTGAGACTCTGGAAGCGATTGAACTCGGGCGCCGCTACGGGTATACGTCGGTAATGTCACACCGTTCGGGCGAGAGCGAGGATACATTCATTGCGGATCTCGCGGTGGCGACGGGTGTAGGACAGATCAAGACTGGCTCGGTGAGCCGTACCGACCGCATCGCAAAGTACAACCAGCTGCTCCGCATTGAAGAAGAGCTTGGCTCCGGTGCCGTTTACCTCGGCTTGGAATCGCTGAATTACAACGACTAATCACCTGCGGCGGAGCAGACGGCTTCGCCGAGGATAGTTGCTGGGTGTTCCAGGTTTCGATTCTGAGACCTGGGAACTCGGCCCGACCAGAAACAATGATCTTTGCGTTGAGTTTTTGACTCCGCCGCCGCATGCAACGCGCCTAACCCAGCTAACTCCGCTGAACAAGGAATCTGCCCGTGCCTTCAACAAAACACCCTCTCGTTCTCACCATCCTCGATGGATGGGGCTATCGTGCCGAAACGGCCAACAACGCAATCGCACTTGCCCGCAAGCCCACTTATGACAAGCTGCTGCGAGAGTTCCCGAACACGCTGATCCAGGCTTCGGATCATTTTGTCGGACTGCCCGATGGACAGATGGGGAACAGCGAAGTAGGTCACTTGAATATTGGCGCGGGCCGCATTGTGCAGATGGACATCACGCGCATCGACGCGTTGATCGTATCGGGCCAGTTTTCAAAGGAGCCGACCATCGTGCAGGCGATGCAGAAGGCACGCGACGGACGCCACGCTCTGCATTTGTTTGGGCTTGTTTCCGATGGCGGTGTGCACTCGCACCAGGAACATCTTTACGCGCTGCTGCGCACGGCGCGGGAATACGGCCTGCAGAACGTCTTCGTCCACGCATTCATGGACGGGCGTGACACAGCGCCCGATTCCGGCGCCGGCTATATCGCCAGACTCGTGCAGAAGATGCGGGAATATGGCGTGGGCAAAGTCGCTTCGATAAATGGCCGCTACTACGCGATGGATCGCGACAAGCGATGGGAGCGCGAACGCAAGGCATTTGATGCGATGGTCAGCGGCAAGGCCGAGGGCGGCGCGTATCCCGATCCCGTTGCGCGCCTGAAGGAAAGCTACAACAACGGCGTTACGGATGAGTTCGTGATTCCTTTTGTTGTGGTCGATGGAGCAGGAAAGCCCGTCGGGCAGATTCGCGACGAGGATGTCTGCATCAATTTCAATTTCCGCGCCGACCGTGCACGGCAAATCACCCGCGTGCTGGCTCGCGAAAGCGGATTGAACAAGGAAGGCGGGCGCAATCTCGAGGGCTGGGAGTTGCTGGATGAGACGATTCCGCGTAGCGAGATTCCGAAGAACCTGCACTACCTCTGCATGACGCAGTACGACAAACTCTATGCGCTGCCAATGATCATTTTGCCGGAGTCGATGGACAATATCCTGGCCAACATTCTTTCAGCGCACAATTTGCGCAACCTGCGCGTGGCCGAGACGGAGAAGTTTGCGCACGTCACTTACTTCTTCAATGGCGGCATCGAAACACCTTTTCCCGGTGAAGACCGCACGCTGATTCCTTCATTGAAAGTTGCCACTTACGATCTGGCGCCCGAAATGAAAGCCGAGGCGATTGGCGACACAATTGTGAAAGCGATCAACGATACGGCATTTGATCTCGTCGTCGCCAACTTCGCAAACGCCGACATGGTGGGCCATTCCGGCAAACTTGAGCCCACGATCCGCGCCTGCGAAGCCGTCGATGCGCAACTGGGCCGAATCTACAAGGCCATCAAGGAAAAGAACGGAAACTGGCTTATCACCGCAGACCACGGCAATGCGGAGCTGATGGTTGATCCCGTGACCGGCGGTCCACACACCGCGCACACTACCAACCCTGTGCCGATGATTTGCGTTGCTGAGGATGGACCGAGTTATCGGCTGCGTCCCGATGGCTCTCTGCGCGATATTTCACCGACGTTGCTCAGTCTTTTGAAACTTGGATTGCCCAAGGAAATGACAGGCGGCGACCTGCGAGTGCCGATCGCGAAGTGAATCAGGCGTTTCATCAACGCGGGTGATTTCTGGTCCGGCAAATGTTGATCAAGCGAAAAGGCCTCCGCGCGGGAGGCCTTTGAATTTTGAATTAGACACTGGTTAGCGCGGACGCAGGGATTTGATGGCGTTGGGCAGCCGCTCGAAGGCTTCGGGCAGCCGTTCCTCGAGGATGCGCGCGCGCTCCGCCGCAATGCCGCCGAGGTACGACGGAACCGGCGTCGCCGTCAGCACCAGGACAAATGCAATCACAGAGAAGCAGACTCCTGCGATCGCCGCTGATACCAGCATGTGATAGGTGTCGACGATATCGAGGCCGAGGATGTTGAACGCGACGTGCTCAAGCGGCTTGATATGACGCAGAACCGCGAGAGCAAAGAGCGAGAAGAAAACCGAAAGCGAGGTAAGAACCACGAGCGAGACATCGAGACTGCGGTGAAATTGCAAGCGAGCGCGGCAGCGACTGCAATCGGCAAAATGCTGCTCGTAGTCCCTGCGCATTTCTGGAGAAATCCCTGAAATGTCATACCGCCAGCTCGCAAGAATCGCGCCTACAACGCGGTCGGTACATTGAGTTTTCGCCATAAGTTTCAGATCACCTTGTAAAGAATCTGCTCAATCGCCGCGCCTTCGATTGAACAACGCGACGGTAGAAGTACGATTCTTGGATGCTCCACCAGTATCGGTCGATGCTGGATTACTAAGAAGCCCCTGATAAGAGGAAACTTACATCCCAGGAATGCCGGTACGGAAGCATCAGACCAACATTACTCCCTCTTACCATTGTAATCGAGTTTCATCAAAAGCAAATTGTTGACATTGGTTCGTGTTGCGCTGCGAGTAATAGACGGTTTGCCAGGAGGCTGGCACGACCGTTGAGGGCACGTTCGGCCGCGATCCGGGCAAGCTCAGGAAGATTATTGCTTTCAGAGAGATGTCCGAGAATGACATAGGCAGCCTGGCCGTCGTACTCGGCTTCAAGATAGGTGGCCGTAGCCTCATTTGACAGGTGACCAACGCGGGAAAGGACCCTCTGTTTGACCGACCATGGGTAAGGGCCGTCGCGGAGCATCTCAAGGTCGTGATTGGACTCAAGTAGCAGAAGATCAACGGCTTTGAGCTGGGCCTTTACGTTTGGGGGGATGTAACCGAGGTCGGTCGCCACGGCCATGCGTACACCCTCGGCCTGGAAAACGAATCCAACCGGGTCGGCGGCGTCGTGAGGGATTGTGAATGGACTAACAAAGATGTCGCCGATTTGGAGAGGCTTTCCGGCCTGGAAGAACTGGATGGAGGGCAGCCAGGTGGGATCCTTTTCGGGGGCGGTTTTTGCGGGGGCTGGTTCGGCTGTCTCAGCAGGGGCCGATTCGGCGAATGGTTCTGGGTCTTCTGGGTCGCATTCTTCCACAATTACGGCATCCGCTTCAGCCATGCGTGCGGCCGCTTGCTTGCGGCACTGCTCGAGCCACTGCGCATAGGTCATCTGTTTGCGGGGCGAGAGCCAGCGTACCCAGGCACGGTGCGTGCCTTCAGTGAAGTAGACCGGGATGCCGAGTTTGCGCGCAGTGACGGCGAGACCCGCCACATGGTCGGAGTGCTCGTGGGTGATGATGATGGCGTCGAGGGTCGCGGGATCCTCGTCGACCAAGCGCATGCGCCGGAAGAGTTCGCGGCAACTGAGGCCGGCGTCGACGAGAATCCGGGTGTTGCCGCCGGTGACAACTGTGCAATTGCCCTTGGACCCCGAAGCCAGCACCGTGAACCGCACCATGAAGTGAGCATACCGCGCGAGCCTGTGCATTGCGAGGCCCGCGGTTAACCGCGAAGGAACTCGTTTCGATCCGGCATGGGAAGTGTAGAAATTTTGCCGGGTTGGAACTCGCCGCCGTATGCTGACAGTAGCAAGATTCAAGCCACAACGACGCCCCAATCGTTGCAGAGGTCAAAGGCATGACAAAAAGCCCGTTTCCTGGTGAGATGATGCTTGCCTCGCTGGCGTGCGGTGCGCTTCTGGCCGGAGTTGTGCACCTGTCCGGGGTAACTGTGCTGGCCGCCGACAAGCCTGCGGCCGCTCCAAGCGCCTGGAGTCCCCAGGCTGCTGCGCAGTATCTCGACAGCCGGGAGACCTGGTGGCAGGGATGGGATCGGGCGCACAAGGATCATGGCACTCTTTGCGTGAGTTGCCATACGCAGGCGAGCTACGCGCTCGCGCGTCCGGCTCTGCGCGGTCAATCGGGCGAGCGTGCACCTTCCGCGCCGGAGCAGGTAATGCTGGCCAGCGTTGAAAAGCGCGTTCGGGAGTGGAAGGACGTGCAGCCTTTTTACAGCGACGCTGTTTACGGTGCAGGAAAAGAAGTGGAGTCGCGCAACGCGGAGTCGGTGCTGAACGCCATCATCCTTGACAGCTACGACGTGCCGCAGGGGCATCTCAGCGAACGCACGCGGCTGGCGTTCGATCATGCCTGGGCGCTTCAATCCACGTCAGGGCCGGACGCCGGAGCGTGGGTGTGGCAGAACTTCGATTACACGCCGTGGGAATCAAAGGAATCACAGTACCACTGGGCGGCGCTGATGGCGCTGGCTGTTGCGGGCGCGCCCGACAAGTACGGAAGCGATCCGAAGATTGCATCGAACCTTGTTGCTTTGCGTGGCTACCTGCAGAGCCATTACGACGCGCAACCGCTGGTGAACAAGTTGGTGGCAATGTGGGCCGGGAAATTCTTCCCTGGTGTGATGACCGACGGGCAGATGGATACGCTCGTTGACGAAGTGAATCGCTTGCAGCACGAAGACGGTGGCTGGAGCCTAGCCGAACTGGGCACGTGGAAACGACGTGACAACACTCCGCTCGAAACCCGGTCGGACGGCTATGCCACCGGTCTCGTTGTGCTTGTGCTCGAACAGGGCCCCGTCAACACAAACCAAAAACCACATATTGCGCGCGGCCTGGCGTGGCTCGAAGCGAACCAGGACAAGACCACGGGCGCGTGGCCGGCATGGTCGCTGAACAAGAATCGCGATCCGAATTCGGACGCTGGCAAGTTCATGAGTGACGCGGCGACAAGCTATGCGGTGCTGGCGCTTGAAGACCGGCGGTAGTGCGACTGCAGGCGGGGGCTGAAGCCCGAGGTGGTCTTTGATGCGGTTTCGGCACGACGGAAGTCATGCCCTGATACAAAGCCCGCGCATAGAGATTCGGGACTTGTTCGCACATTTCCTCAGAGGCTAAAAGCGCGGAGTTTTCTTGATCTTTTCCGGCACGACTAAAGTCGTGCTGGAAAAGGACATTTGTGCAACCAGCTTTAGCGACGGACCTCGCACATGATGCCGATGGTGTTGCCTTCGGTGTCATTCAGAAACGCCATCCACAGGTCGTGGTCGGGCATCTTTGCGATCAGATGCGGCTCCTGGACGAACTCCACGCCGCGCGACTTGAGAGCTGCGTGTGTCGCGTGCATGTCGGCCACCTTGTAATACAGGATCGTTCCGCCGCGAGGCCCCGGTTTTTCTGGAGTGCTCAGCATCAGGCGGACGTCGCCGCATTGGAGAAAGGCGAACTGGCCGGCGTCGAAGAGAAACTTCATGCCCAGCGTGTTCTGGTAAAAATCTTTGGCCCGGGCAAGATCATCGACGGTGATCGCGATCTGGCCGATTTTTTCGAAGTTGACGATTGCCGGGGCAATATTGAGGTGACTCATGAGGTCCCTCCAATTTGATTAGCTCAGCTAACGATATATCATGAATGCATCGCGACATGTCAACTCAAATTTCAGAGGATTCGAAGATTCTGGCGGAGCAGTTGCATTCGGCGGCCATCCATCTGCTGCGCAAACTTCGTCGTGAAGATGCGGCAAGCGGGTTGAATGCGCCGCGTCTGTCGGCGCTGTCGGTGGTTGTGTTTGGGGGGCCGGTGACGCTGGGGGATCTCGCGGGGGCTGAACAGGTGCGTCCGCCGACGATGACGCGGATTGTGGATGCGCTGGCTAAGCAGGGGCTTGTGGCGAAGAAGAAGAATGCCCAGGATGGACGCAGTACGTTGATTCATGCGACGGCGGCTGGAAAGAAGCTGTTGATGCAGGGACGGGAGCGGCGGGTACGCGCGCTGGCGGCGCAGATAACTGCGCTGACTGCAGATGACCGGAAGGCGTTGGGGAATGCTGCGCAGATTCTCAAGAAGGTGATTGCGGCGATCTGACGGGCAGGCTTTCCCCCGGAGGTCAAAGCGCTGGGTTCTTTGTCGATTCATTATTGTACGGGCTAAAGTCGCGCCCTCCACTGAAACTGGAGCGGGACGGTCGGAAAACTCCTGCGAAAAACCTGCAAGCTCTCTGCGGAAAACTGCAAATTTCGGGAGGGGGGTGGGGGTGTTTTATCCCACTTCCTGAAATGGCGCGACCAGCGGATCGAGGAACGATTTCAAGTTCGTCTCATGCTGGTCTTTCTTTTGCGATCTGTGTGTTGGCTACGCCATCACTCTTGCTCGCTGAACAAACGCAATTCCACCATCGGGTGAAACGATGTGTTGCACCTCGTTGACACCGGGACCTATGGCTTGGTGACGCCGCCCTCGTAGTGCACCTTCTGAACTGTGCCGTCTTTGGCGTCTTCTTCATAGTCGATCTGGTATTGCAGGACACAGGAATTCTGTTTCGCCACCCAGGCGTTTCCGACGATGTTGTAGTCCTTCAGTTGCCCCATTAGCCCCGCAGCTTTTTCTAACTGGCTCTGGTGCGTGGTGTCGACAGCGTACTTGGTGGTTTCGAAACCGCTGATGCTTTCAGTCCCCACTTTTGTCACATCAGGCTTGTAGATGAATAGCCCCCATGGAGTGCCTGCCTGCGCCACGAGCGTGGTTCCCATTGCCCAGTCGTGAGGATCAGAGCGCTCAAAATGACTTGTCCGGACGGTTTCTGTGTAGCCGTCCGCGACCGTGATGGTGATTGCCGGTACATGGATAGGCCCATTATTCACGGCTGCTGCGGTGACCGGCCGGTCGTCAGCGGTCGCATGCCGCCGCTCGCGGAAAGTGACGTCCAATTTGTCTCCAGCCAAGTCGGATTCGAAGTCCTTCGAAGTTCCGTCACTTCCGTTCTGCTTATTGGAGAAATGAACGGCCTGGGGCATCGAAGGAGCTTGTGGAAGCGCCTGCACGCAATACGTTCCTCCGTCGAAGTGATCGCCGCCGGCGACTGTCGGTTTTGGTTCGTTTTGTCGTGCAGTTTCAGGCGCATTGGTGTGGCATCCGAATACTCCAAGCAACGCGATACACGAGATGAGAAGAATCCCCGGTTTCGAAAGAGCTGTTTTCTTCATGAGCAACTCTCCTGAACTGCCCATGAATATAGCGCAGCGTTAAGGAGAGGATCAAAGCAACTGTGAGGCTGATATCGAAGTGACTTGTTGACTGTTCCTGCCGGAATTGCTGTGAAGGCAGTTGACCTGCGCGTTTGGAATGGCTGTCTGCATCGGCGTAGCCGTTCTTTGGAACTTTGCCTGGACACTTTCTATTGTGCGCGAACGACGGGAAATTACCTGCAAATCCGCCAAGAGAGAATCGCGCGTGGAATCAGTGGTTTAGGGAAGTGATGGAAGGAGGTGAGCTTGACTTAGGGCAGGTCGGGCAGGCTGGCGGGGATCTCGATGGACACGAGCGTGCCGCGGCCGGGATTGCTGACAATCTTGAAGCTGGCGTGTACACCGTAGAGCACTTCGAGACGCTCCTGCACATTTTTCATGCCGATGCCGGCGCCGTCACCACCCCGCGAATAAGGACCCATTCGCGGGGACCCCGAATCGTTGCTGCTGCCCGCTCCCGAGCGCTGGCGGTCGCCCATGCCCACCCCGTCGTCTGCCACCTCGATGAGAACGCGATCGCCGGTGAGCTTGCTGCGGAGGGTTACGGTTCCGCCGCGTATGCGCGGCTCGAGGCCATGCTTGATGCTGTTTTCGATGAGAGGCTGCAAGAGGATGCTGGGTACGAGGATGTTCAAGGTTTGCGGGTCGATCTCTTTTTCGACATGGAGTTTGTCGGCCCCGAAGCGCACCACTTCGATGTCGAGGTAGTCGTCAGTGAAGTTGAGTTCCTCGCTGAGGGGGACGTAGGTGTCGTGATCCTTGAGGAGGGCACGCAGAATGTTTGCGAGCTTTACGGTCATCTCGCGGGCGAGTTCGGGTTTTACGCGGACCAGGGAAGCGATCGAATTGAGCGTGTTGAAGAGGAAATGGGGATTGATCTGGCGCTGCAGGGCGTCGAGGCGCGCTTCGAGCAGCAGGTGCTTCTGCTCTTCGAGTTTCATCTCGATGCGGAGAGCATTCCAAACCTTGAGAGCGATGCCAACGACGATGGGCGCGCTGATCCAAACCAGCAACTGCACCCACGGCTGGGTTGCAACCAAAGCAAAGAGCTTGTGGGGAAACATGCGCGCGAGCCAATCACGGAACGCCTCGGCGGCGACGATGAGGAAGAGCATGAGGAATTGGCGGTCGACGCGCGGGCGGCGCAGGATGCGGCGGACCCAGCGGTAAAGGCTGAGGTCGACGAAAGGCGTGAAGGACCAGACTTCTTCGGGCTCTACAAAGTTGCCGAGGATGCCGGAGAGCAGACCGACAGCCGCATTGAAGGGAAGGGAGAGATATTCACCGTGGTACATTGCAGGCGCGGAGAGCACAACGCCGCCGAGCATCGCCCAGCGGGGACCGACGAGCAGGCCGAGCAGGATGATGGTTTCGAAGGAGATGTCGGCGGCAAGGAAGTTGGGAACCCAGAAGCGCAGCCATACTCCGAGGGTGAGCGGGATGAGGAAGAAGGCGAGCAGCGCCAAAGTCTGACGTCCGGTGCGCCGCTCGGCAAAGAACAGCCGCCGGAATGTGATCACGCGCGCCAGGATGCTGGCCACGGACGCCACCACGCCCAGCTTGACGAGCAGCGAGATCAAAATGAGCCTGTCGGTCACCCCTCAACTGTATCGCGCTGCGGAGGTGGTAGCTGGGGTTGCAGTCAAGAAACGTCAACCTTCCGGATTCCCGGCCAACCTGAATTGTTAAAGCAATGACGGTTCACCTGGAAGTCGGCATTGTCTTTTTTGATTCGAAGGGTTTAAAAGGCAACCGCAGATCTTTCGGACTGCCCCTTCGCGAGCTCAGGGTTCGCTCAAGATGACAACAGTGATTGTGGGTGTGGCAGTCACCGACCGAAAGCTTCGGAGCCAAAGTAGAATAGGATCATGGCATTTGAAAGCGTGACGAAGGTCGCCGAGGCCGATTTTCCCACTCGCTGGGGAGCTTTTCGGATTCTCGGATTTGAGGGAACGCCACCGACCAAGACTGGATCGCCCGCCCAGCCCGGCAAGGTGGAGGGCCTGGTTGCGCTGGTGATGGGTGATATTCACGCCGCGCCGCCGCTGGTACGCATCCACTCGCAATGCCTGACGGGAGACGTTTTCGGTTCGCTTCGCTGCGATTGCCGGCTGCAACTTGAACTGGCGCTCTCGAAGATCGGCGAGGAGGGTGCGGGCATTTTGCTTTACGAACAGCAGGAGGGCCGCGGGATCGGACTGATGGCCAAGCTGAAGGCCTACGAGCTACAGGATGCGGGTCTCGACACAGTTGAAGCGAACGTGGAACTGGGGTTTGAGGCCGACTACCGCGAATACGAACTGCCGGCGCAAGTACTGAAGATCCTGGGTGTGTCGCAGGTCAAACTGATGACCAACAATCCTGATAAAGTTGCGGCGCTCGAGTCCGCGGGCATCACCGTGACCGAGCGTATCTCCGCTGAGGTGGAACCGCAGAAGACATTTGCGGCTTACGTCCGCACCAAGCAGGAGAAGATGGGACACATCGTCGAAACGATGGTCAGCGACGAGTAAGCTCGGGCTGAACGATGCGAAAACAAAAGCAGGTCCTTCGACTTCGCTTACCCCATCACGCTCGCACGATTGGGCCCCAGGCGTACGGCGCTCAGGATGACAGCTTCTTTTTTGCGGAGCGTGCTATGAAGCGTGCTATTTGGAGGTCGACAGGATGGGTTCGTTGTCGGCGTAGACGCGCAATTCGGCGACCGGGTCAAGAGCTACTTCGCGGCGGTCTCTAACGGCTTGACCGCGCTGAGCGGAATTTCCATGGTACCCACCTTGCGCGAGCCACGGTCGTAAATGCCGGTGCGCAGCCAGTAGTTACCCTTCGGCACGGCCAGTTGGGCGTGAAGTTGCACACCGGTGTTCTGGAAGATTGCGTACGCGTCCGGCTTGATATTCAGTTCGACCAGGTGATCTTCGCGGCTGATGAGATTGCCGTAGCGGTCGTAGACGATCAGCGAGATGTTCAGCGAGCCTTTGTGGAGCCCGTCCGGCTGGGGATTCAGGTTCAGGTCTTTTAGATCGATGGCGAAGTCAACTTTGTAGTGATCCTTGTTTTTTTTGTCGGCGGGCTCGTTTTCACCTGCCGCAGCGGGCACAACAAGAATCTTGTAGAGAATCTGCTGGCTCTGCGGCATGCCCAGGTCCATAAACGGCAGCAGGGGATCGACGGCTCCGGGGTTTTTGGAGGCGAGTTTCTGGACCTCCTGATTGCGCACGCTCAGCGAGCTGCCGGGAAGCGCGTCCTCTACCGCGAAGTATCCCCGCCGGTAGGCGAGCTTATATTCTCCGCCCTCCACTTTTACCTGAATTTTGCGGAAGGTTCCATCCATTTTTGCGTTCGTCGGCGAATACGAAAGGGTATAGAAATGACTGCTGGTCGCTGCGATTTTGTCGATTACGTCCGAAAGCCCGTTGGTGTTTGCGAATGCCTTTCCGCCGGACTGCTCGGCCAACATCTGGGCATTCGCCTGGTCAGAGTTGCGATCCTCACCCTCGTTTCTGACCGAGCTCGTAAATGCTCCACCGGGGCCAATGATCTGAGAGGCTTGCGTATTTGCGTGGGACAGGTTGTTTTCCGCGGTATAGAGGCTGTAACTGGAGGTTCCGCGCGCATCGACCGGATAGATGGCCGCGCGCGCCGCGGCGAGCATGGCGAGCGTCTTCTTGATCTCGTCATCGATGGCCGGAGTCCCCGAACTGACGCCGCCTGCGGCGTCGGACCCGGTGACGAACAACGCTGGAACCTTTTCCGCAAACCAGATGATGTTCTTGCGTCCCGGGAACCCCTGCAGAAAGGCCGCCAGCCGCTGCAGATTCGCCAGCGTCACATACATCCGATCGAAAGAGCGCGAGGTATCGTTCTCGTTTATAAAGTTCTGCAGCGCCGCAGTCATCGCAGGCGGGGCTGCGGTTGCGCCGTTGCCTTCAGGGGTATTCATCATGCCGACCAGATTCTGCTGGGCATTCGTCTCATCCTGCCCCTTCAGCATCACGGACGTTTCGACTTCGTTATTCTTTTTGTTGTTTAGCGCCGCCATCAGCACGGCGGGGTCGTCGTTGAAGCCCTGAATGAAATGCAGGCCAAGTCCCATCGCAAAGATGGCCATGCGTGTTCCGGGCTTCGCGGTCTTGAGGAACTGCAGCGCCTGCTTGTGCACATAGCTCTGGTTCTCCATGCGCGTATTCAACGAATCGAGCAGGAGCACATTCACCGCCGGCGGCTGGGGGAAGGGTGAGAAATTCGTAAACACATCCGGCGGCATCTTGGGGATATCTACCGGTCGTGCCGGGGGTGTCTTGCCGTTCTCCTCAAAGAACGAAATCGCCTGTGCCTTGCCCTGTTCGGTCACGCTGAAGGCGTCCCTGGAAAGTCCACCAACCGGCTTGCCTGAGGAGTCGGTGACGATCACATCCACGAGGACAGCTCTGCTGTTGACCCGCAGGGTTGTTGCAGATTCATCTGCTTGCCCCATCCCCGGAACGGCGCACAGGAGCGAGAGGAACACAGCAACGATCGGACGATTCACAGTAATTGCCTCCGGCAAAGTATGTGTCTTGATTGCGATCCCATGATAGTTCTAATGGACTACGTTGAGGGGTAGCTCAATTTTATAGACGGTCTTCGGCGGAGCTGGGGATGCAACCAAATTTCTTTCGGAGGGTAGAGAAGCATTACTTTGGAGGGTTGATGCGTTTGGGCGCGGATTTCCTGGTTTTTGCGGATACGGGCGGCAGCGGACCGCGGACCTGTTCGATGGCGGCGCGAAGCAAGCGGCGCACCAGAGGGCGGTCGAGGTCGTCGTGGCTGTTGACTCTGAGATGCCGGATCAATTTGCCGGAACCTTCCAGAACTCCTTCAGGATCGGGAAGCAACGCGCCGCGATTGAGGCCGAGGTTTACGCAATTTCTGTACGTCACGACGTGGCAGAACCCGTCCTTCATTGGCTTGCCGGTGAAGGAGAAGCCGATTGCAACCGCATACCCGTTCACAAGCGATTCGATTGCCTCGGGCGCTTCTTCCAGTACGACTTCGCGGAGCGCGAGGGCGAGGCTAGCGACTCGGGGATCGTATGGAGCCAGATAGTTGAGCAGCCGGCGATCGGGAGGGCGCGCCATGAACGGCAGACTAGCACAGATCCGGGCCCCGGCATGTTCGGGAGCCACGGCGGTCTACCAGCCGATAGCACAGTGTTGGGCCGCCCTTTTCGAGAATTTCAACGTTGCATGACTATTTGACGCTTGCCATCACCTTGCGGATTGGCTCGTTGTCGGCGTAGACGCGCCACTCGGCGACCAGGCCATCTTCGACGATGGCGCGAATGGCAACAGGCGTCTTCCAGCGGTTTTCGGGATTCAGCTTGCCGTCGCGGGTATAGGTGCCCTCGGCAACGCCAAGCAGCACGACAACTGGCTCGCTGGGGTAGGTCTCCTCGATGGCGATGGAGTAGTCGGGAACCATGCGGAAGTAAGCGGCCCATCCCTCGCGCATCTTTTCGCGGCCTTCGATTACCTTGCCTAGCGAATCGATGAAGCGATGGGAGGGCGACATCAGTGCTGCCATCCTGTCCGCGTCCTGACGGTTGATGGCGCGAGTGAAGGCCTGTGCGACGGTTTCTGCGGTATGGCCTGTCGATTCCATGAGGGCCTCTGGAAGAACATTCTAAGGTGAGCCATAGAGTTTCCGTCCAGGCCTAGGCAGTAACTCCCATCGTTGAGTCGTCCATGTCGTGATCCGTCATGAGATGCGGCTGAAAGACTTTCCGGCGGCCCCTGATATTCTCGGAGATCTGGCTGGTTGAAAAGATGGCGCGAACCGGAAGAGTTTCTACTTTCGCGCTTGCGGACCTGCACGGGAGGCTCAGTGAGCACGATGAAGCTCTCGGGTTGCTCGAGCAAGGTGTAAATGAACGCGATCCACTATTGCTGTTCTTGATTCAATCGGACCCCGCTTTCGACTTTCTCCATGCCGACCCACGCTATCGCTCCCTCATCCGCAAGATGGGCTTGCCACCGATGTACTGAGAAAGCAATTGGTTTGGGCCGGGATGCTCCCTTTTCTAATTGAGCCCAATGGCTATCTTCTCGGCTCATACCGCATCGCCAGAGCCCCGGAGCCGAACTCGAGCCGGCTGACGAGCCTCAAGTCGAGATGCTTCGATAGCCCTGCGAATAACGTCGGCCCATGCCCCGCCAGCCTGGGATGCACCACGAACTCGTACTCATCGATCAATCCCATCTCCGCCAACGCGAGCGGGAGCTTCACGCCTCCCAGGAACAGTCCCTTACCCGACTGTTGCTTGAGCTGCTGAACGGCCTTCTCCAGATCTCCGCGCACGAGTTCGGCGTTCCAATCGACGCGATCAAGGGTGCTCGACACGACGTACTTCTTTGCCGCGTCGATCGTCCGGGCGAAGGGTTTCATCCAATCAGGCATCGTTCCCGTCTGCGCCGGCGGCCGCCACGCCGCTTCCATCATTTCGTAAGTCACCCGGCCAAACAGGAGCGCATCGGCCTGCTCAAGGTTCTCGACTACGTTACGAAACAGGTCTTCGTCCGGTGTGATTGCACGATGATCGCAGCAGCCGTCCAACGTGACGTTAATGGAATACCGAAGGGGTCGCATTCCGCAAGACTACCGCCAATGGGGAAGACCAACAAGGCTAGCGCGGTTCAGGGCTAATCAGCGGACTGGCGATTTCTAACTAGCTAAGGCGAAGCGGCTGTTCGGCTCCGACTGACAGAGCAGAAGGGACCGTTGCGCCGAAGAGTGAACGAGATTGGAGAGGTGTGTCCGTATGAAAATATTTTTTATAGGCCGCAATCCAATCGCTTGCGATTTCGCGCTGTGCTGTCGGCAAATCGAGATCTCCTGAACACACCATCTGATGCAGGCGCTCTTCCAGCTCATCCTTCACGTACGCATTCCACTCCGCAGACTTGAAGGGCTGCGGCCAAAGATTATGGATGTCCTCCGCACCGCCCAGTCCAGGGGCAATCAAGTAATCGATCTCATAGTCCTCTGCACGGGCATTCCTGATTCCATACTCCTCGAACACCTGCTCACGCACCGAATCTGAAACCTCTCGAACCACATCTTCATGAGGGGCTGAACAGATTTCGCTGATTGAAACAGTCCGCGTTGCCCCGGGCGTGAGATTGTGTTCTGGGAGCGCACCGCGCTCGAACAGGGCGGCGCTTGCACCTAGGCCATGCGAAGTTCGATGCATGAGGATAAGACCGCCAACCAGACCAGTTGTTGCAACTGCCAAACAAACTGCGGCCATACGGGCCACCTTGATCCAAGGAAACTGCAGCCGTGAATGAACCCCGGGTTGCTGAGCCAGCGCTGCCAATTGAGCCCGAAGCAGCGCACGCGGTCCGTCGGCGGACGGCAACTGAGGCTCGTTCGTCTGACGATGGACGCGCATAAAGCTGGTTATGGCCCCCTCGATCTCGGCCATTCGTGCCCGGCAACTCCAGCATGCCGCAAGGTGCGCCTGAACCTGAGCTGCGCGTCGGGTTGCAACTTCTCCGTCCGCCGTCTGAAGAAGTTCCTCGTCCGAGATGTGCAATTCATCTCTCAACATTGCCCTATCGCCCATCTGCGCGGATTAGCCGATCGATCGACTGCGTCAGCAAATTCGACACGCTTCCCAGTGAGATTCCAAGCACAGCAGCGATCTCGCGGTAGCGCAGGCCCTCCGCGCGCAGGCGAAGGCAATTCTGCGCTTCCTCGGGCAGAGCGTCCACCACTGCCAGCAGCAGCCGACGCCTTTGGGTATTCGACAGGTGCTCTTCCGGGTTCGGAGCCGGGTCAAACTGCACTTGTGCAATGGCCTCGCCGGTTTCCCTGTTGCGCAGTTCCTGGTTGGCGTGCCGCTGTTTCAGAGCCAGATTATGCGCGACGCGAAAGATCCATCCGCGAAGGTTCTTTCGCGACCGCACCAATTGCAGATGCCGGAAGAGCGACAGGAAAACTTCCTGGATCACTTCTTCCCCATCGTGCATGGAGATGCCAAATGACAGTACATATCGCAACAGCGGATCGCGAAACTGCTCAAAGAGGCGCATCACCTCGCACTCGATCTCCGAGGGCCTCGCCGCAGGAGCATCGGCGCCGGCGGCCGGAAAAGGCAGGTCATTGATCGAGTGGAATGGAGGCATCCTGTGAACTCTTCTACTGTATATTCCGTTTCCCCCGCTTCTGTTCAAGGTTTTTCAAGCATTTCTTTGAACTCCCGTCATGGGTTTGAAAAAAGGCTGAACAAAACGGGCAAAAGCGGAATTTCCATATTGAGAGATAAATAGCTGCTGTTAGCCCCCGGGGACCCGGCTGGCCGGAATGGGACATCTCTTGCTTTTTTTGAGGCGAGTTCAACGGGGTGACATTGAAAGATGAAACAGGCGCTGATCTTTGCCGCACTTCTCTGGGCTCTTCCGACGCTTCCCCAAAGCACCACCGGGGAATTGCGTCTGACCGTCACCGATCCGACGGGTTCGGGCCTCAAGAGCACGGTTGAACTTGTCAGCCAGGGCAGCGACTATCGCAATACATTGACTACGGATGATCAGGGCAACCTTGATGCCAGGCGCCTGCCCTATGGAATCTACCAGATCCGGATCCGCGCGCAAGGCTTCGCCGAGGATTCCGAGCCGGTTGAAATACGCTCCGCGCTCCCCCTGGATCGGACTATTCGGCTCAAACTGGGTACAGTTTCCGAATCGGTGAAAGTCAGCGGGTCCGACACGTTGTTCGATCCGTACCGTGCAGGATCGGTAAACGAGACTGGTTTGGAGACGATTGAGAATCGATTGACCGCGCTGCCCGGACGCTCCATGCAGGACCTGGTGAACTCAGAACCCGGCTGGCTCTACGAAGGCAATGCGGTATTACACCCACGCGGATCGGAATATCAGACGCAATTTGTCGTTGACGGGATTCCGCTCACCGACAACCGTTCGCCAAGCTTCGGCCCGGAGCCTGCCGAAGCCGAAGACGTCGAATCCCTCAAGATTTATACCGCCGGCATCCCCGCGGAATATGGCAGGAAGATGGGAGGCGTGGTCGAGGTCAATACTCTGCAAACCGGAACACCGGGACTTCACGGGCAAGTTACGCTCTTCGGCGGGAGCTATGACACGGCCGCGGCGAGCACCCAGGATCAATACACGCGGGGGAAGAATACGCTTGGCGTAAATGGATCGGGGAACATGACGGGCCACTATCTCAACCCTGTTGTTCCGGAGAATTACACCAATGAAGGCACCACCGCGCGCTTCGGGGGGAACTACGAGCGAGACCTCACGGACAAAGACCGTCTTACCTTTATTGCCATCCATGAACTTGCCCGTTATCAGATTCCCAACGAGCTGGTGCAGCAGAACGGTGCATATTTGCCAAACTCGGACAACGACGCCGGCTGTCCACCCGTCCCGCCGGACGAAGAGCCCGCTGATTGCGTATACATTCCCGGGGGACAGCTGCAGACTGGCGGCGACTTTGAAACCATGGGGAGCGTTGCTTACCAGCACATTTTTTCGCCGGACGCCATGGGGTGGTTGCATTTTATGGCCCGCGATAACTCCAGTGACTTTCAGTCGAATCCCGCGTCGTGGCCTCTCATTGCAACCCAGCACAACTACTTCAACGAGGTTTACTTTAACGGCAGCGTCGCCGTCCATCATGGAAAGAGCGAATGGAAGGCCGGCGTTGAATCCGACAATACCTTCCTGCACGAAAACTTCAACTACCTAATTCCTTACTGTGCCAACCTTTCAGACCCTCAATGCCCGATAACTTTAGGCGTCCTTGACTCTGCTGCCGTGACCTTTGCTTTCCGGGACAGCCATCCAGATCTGGAGCAATCAGCCTATGTTGAGGACTTAATCCGCCTCGGCAACTGGACGATCAACACAGGTCTGCGGTGGGACCACTACCAATTGCTGATAAACCAAAACGCGGTGAGCCCGCGTGTCGCCACGTCGCGCTACTTCGCCACGCTTGGCCTGAATATCCACGGAGCGTATGACCGCATCTTCCAGACACCTTCCAACGAGAACATACTTTTGTCCAGCTCCCCGGAAGCGGAGTCTCTGGACACCAGCGTTCCCGCAGTGCAATTACCGGTCCAGCCTTCTCACGGAAGCTACTATGAATTAGGCCTGACGAAGGCACTGTTCGACAAACTGCGGGTGGACGCGAATATGTTCCGCCGCGACGTGAATAACTACGCCGACGACTCTCAAGTACTAAGCACCGGGATAAGCTTCCCGATCGCGTTCAGGAAAGCCATTCTCTACGGCGCAGAGGGCAAGGTTGAAGTTTTGCAGTGGGGCCGGTTCTCAGGATTCGCGAGTTACTCCTACATCGTGGGGAATGCCTGGTATCCGGTAACAGGCGGTCTTTTTCTTGGCGATGACGCCACCGGCGCAGTGACGCGGCTAACCGGACATTTTCCCGACTCACAGGACCAGCGGAACAGTGTGCGTGCTCGCGTTCGCTATCAGGCCGTACCGCGTCTCTGGATCGCCCTGGGCGCTGATTACAATAGCGGCCTGCCGTTTCAACCCGACTTGACCCCCGAACAATATGCTACGGAATACGGTCAGGTGGCGATTAGTCACCTCAATTTCAATCGCGATCGTATCAGCCCGTACTTCACGCAAAGTGCTTCGGTGGGCGTCGATCTCTACAGGCGGGAAAAGTACTCGGTAAAATTACAAGGCGACGCTCAGAATGTGAGCAACGCGCTCGAGCTAATCGACTTCGGAGGATTGTTCTCCGGCAACGCCATTGGGCCATCCAGGAGTTTTTCTCTACGTCTTACAAGCAGCTTCTGAACTCAATTCCCGTCGGAACGACCAGAACCAAGTCCCAGGCTGCTGCGCGCTGAGACGTGATACTTAATCCGCGCACACCAGTCGCATGTGACCGGGTTTGACGGGGCCAATAAGCAGACCTCGAAGCCACTGCATCCTGTGTGTTTCTGAGAAAGAGCTCGCGAGGATGCAACCGATGGCGTTTCCCGACAAATTCAGGGCAGGGCGTCAGCTGCCTTGCGAACAGTCAATTGCGATCGCGAGAAGACTGAGTGGCTAGATGATCTCAACTCGCATCGATGGCGACGGCGTTCTCTGAAAGAGGCACCTCAGCTGTGATTTCGGTGCCATGGCCGCGGACAGAATCTACTGAAAGCGCCCCCTGGACAATTCGGAGCCTTTCGCGCATGCTTGCCAACCCTAAACCAGCGCTCGTCGAAGCAGTATCGAATCCAACCCCATTGTCCCTGATTTGAAGGCGTGCCAGAAACTTGTCTCGAATCAGGCTTACCGTGACAAGATCGCTTCCACTGTGCTTTACGACATTATTCAGCGCTTCCTGCACAATACGATACAGACACAATTGCACATCGGGGTGCAACGGAACATATTCATTCAATTCCAAGTTCACCTCGATCGAGCGCTGTTCCGACATCTTTTGGCACAACTCGGTCAAGGCTGGCTTCAGTCCGAGATACTGCAACTTGCTTGAATGGATCTCGTGAGAGAGTTCGTGAATTCCGTCCGTGATTTCCCTTACCTGATCCTGTAAACGCGATAGCTCCAATCGGTCGGGCGCCGCGGCAGGCAGGTTGCTTTTGAGGCGCTCGAGACCAAATATCAACAGCGACAGACGTTGCCCAAAGTCGTCATGCAATTCGCCGCTGATGCGCTGCCGCTCTTCTTCCTGTGCCTGGATCAGGCGAGCCGTTAATCTCTGAAGTTCAAGCTGGACATTCTTTAGCCGTGTGTTGGCCGCTTTGCGCTCCGTAATATCCTCGACCATGGCTATCACGTGCGAGCCTTCTCCGGGTAATACCTGCAGCTTCGAAACGTGCAGATTGCCCCATATCTCCGCGCCGTTGGATTTCACATAACGCTTCTCGATTTGATAACTGTCTATCGTCCCGTCGCGCAGCTTTTGAAAGAGATTGAGATCCTCGATCGAATCTTCAGCTCTACTAAATTGGTCGCAGGACAGTCTCCGAATTTCCTCCTGTCCGTATCCCATCATGGTGCACAGGGCCGAATTGGCGAACAAGATTCGACCGTCGAGATCCTCCAACGCGATCCCCAATGAAGCTTGTTCAAAAATCGCCTGAAAGCGCTGCTCGCTTGCCTGCCGGGCGTTCTGCGCCCACTTGCGCAACAGCGCGCTACCGAAGAGATTTCCCAACACGCCCAACTTACTGATGACTGAATCGGGCCAATCCCGCTTGTGAGAAAGGTGGACAAGAATGAGCAATCCTTTGGTGGCCGCACCTGTGCTGGAAGGTACAAACGCAACGGATTTGACACCGAGCTGATCGACAAATTGGTGGTCGCGATCAGCCTCGGACGGAAACTCATTGGTATCGCTGATGGCAACCGGTTCGAGGCGAGACAAGCGCTCCGCAATCCAAGGCACGTCCTCCGCTTCGAATCGAGCAGGCCCCGGCACTACACCGGGCCGATGTACAGAGCTGATTTTTTCGACGAACGAACCACCTTTGGGAATCGCATACCAGCAAACGCGATCCGCCGCTTCGGCCTCCAGGATGAGATTCAGGCCTTTCTCGAGTTCCGAATCGATATTTTCGGTTGGGCAGTCTGCGAGGGTCGTCGAAATAGTTGAAAGTACCCTCTCGAGCGCCAATTGTCTCATGATCGATGCTTGCGCCAGCCTGCTGCGCCTGCTCCTGGACAACAGAGCAGCAATAAGCGCTGCCTGCGCCAGACAAACCAAGATCGCCGCGATCAGGAGGTAAGGATGAAGCTTCCAAATGAAGGATTGGGGAAGTAAGGCGAGACCTCCTGCGTGAAGTCGGAAAGCGAAGGTCTCACGTTTTATGGCAAGCGAGACTTGCAACCAGTCCTGCCTTGTTGAGAGGCAGTTCCAAATGAGGAGGACCATGGCACTTCTCGAGACCACAGAAAATGTCATGTGTACAGCGTAAGGCACGGAGATCATGTCCTGAGTGAAATCCATCATTTGATGCCCCGGAATGACCATATTGCCCATAACGCCTCAGCGACTTACCGCCAAACTATGGCGTCATCGTAGATCCTTTCCATGCAGGAACGGTTTTCCCGGCAAAATTGATGGTTGCCAGTTGTTTCGGTCAGATCGCGGCCCAATTACCATCTTGTTAATATTTCAATCTGGTGTCGCTTCGATAGATGTTGCCAGACGCGTTAGCGGGTTCGGGAACTGAAATGTGTGCCATAGCGTACATTCTTGCAGGTGTTCAGTCAGGGGCGTTGGAAGGCGGCCATTCGTCACATTCCACTGGTCCGGAAATCATTGGATAGCGTCGAAGGATTATGCAGAGCTTTACAGACACGCTCAGCGAGGTTTTCCGCGCTATCGCAGCCAACAAGCTGCGCAGCTTTCTTACCATGTTCGGGATTGCGTGGGGCGTGGGCTCGCTGCTGGTGCTTGTGGGCCTGGGAGAGGGATTCCGCTCGGGGCAGCATCGCAACCTGGCGAAACTGGGCAACGACCTGGTGATGATGTGGAACGGGACCATCCCCGCTGTCGCCAACCAGCACACGGGGATGCGTCCTTACCAGTTAACGCTGGCCGATGCCGAGGCCCTGAAGTCGCTGCCCGAATTGCGCTCAGTGACGGTGGAGCTTTCGCGCTCCGACCTCTATGAAGTCAGCCAGTTCAGCAACACGTCAAGCCACGTAATGGGCGTGTGGCCAAACTACCCGGTGGTCCGCTACATCCCGATGGCGCAGGGGCGCTTTATCAATGATATGGATTTGAGCGATCGGCGGCGAGTGGCGGTTCTGGGTTCGAAGGCTGCGATGCTGCTGTTTCCGGGCAGGCCGATGGTCGGTGAGGCCATCACGATCAATGGCACTGAGTTCCGGATTGTGGGCTCGGTAGAGAAGATCAGTCGCGGCAACCAGGACTATGACGACCAGAAGGTTTACATTCCTGTCACGACTATGCTGGAACTGTATCCGCTGAAGGGCGACAACATCGCCAAGGATGCGCTGACCTCGATCCAATACCAGCCGACCAAACCGGGAGATGCGACTGCGGCAGTTGCGGCGGTGCATCGCGTTATCGCCGAGCGGCATGGATTTGACCCTTCGTTAAAAGACGCTTTTCAGGAGTGGGACACCATCAAGGAGATGAAGATGGTGGGAGCCATTTTCAACGCGATGGATATTTTTCTGGGCGGCGTAGGGATTGTGACGCTGGGGCTGGGGGCTGTGGGCATTATCAATATCATGCTGGTGTCGGTGTCGGAGCGAACAAGCGAAATCGGGCTGCGCAAGGCGCTGGGTGCAACCAAGAAAAGCATCATGGGGCAATTCTTCTGGGAGGGTTTGTTGCTGACTGCTGTCAGTGGGGCAATTGGCATTGCTGCCTCTGCGGGACTGATGGCGGTGCTGCAGGCGCTGCTGACAGGCAAGATGCCTGGCTGGGATCCGCCGCGGCTGGTGCCGTGGTCGGCCGCGCTGGCCATGGGGACACTGGTGCTGAGTGGGATCGCTGCCGGGTTGTACCCGGCGAGCAAGGCTGCGCAGATGGATCCGGTGGAGGCGTTGCGGAAGGACTGAGAAGGAGCGGAGTTAGCGGGCTTAGCCGCGCTTTGCGCGTGTTAGCGGAGTTGGATCGAGTGCGAGCAGAGAGTGCTCTTGCTAACGCCGCCAGGTCCACTTGGTGGCAGTTAGCAACTCGGAGAGGATCATGCTGAAGGACATACTGGGGCAGGCTTGGGAGGCGATGATTTACAACCGCCGCCGCACTGCCATCACCATGATCGGAATGGCGTGGGGGATTGCGACGGTGGTGCTGCTGCTGGCCTATGGAGCAGGGTTCAGCCGCGCGATTGAGGCGATCTTTGCGCAGTGGGGCACCAATATCATCGGCGTTTTTCCGGGGAGGACGAGCGAGCAGGCGGGCGGCGAGAAATCGGGCGTGAAGGTGCAGTTCACGCTGGATGACGTGGACCGCATCATCGCCAGCGTTCCCGGAATCAATCACATCTCGCCGGCTGTCTACAAAGACGTGACGGTGCAGAACGATCTGCACTCCTACACGTGGACGGCGAACGGCGTGATGCCGGTGTTTCAGGACATCTGGAAACTCGATACGGATGCGGGGCGGTTTTTTAACGGACAGGAGGAACAACAGAGGGCGCACGTCTGCGTGATCGGATCGGAATCGAAGACGAAGCTGTTTTCAGGCGGATGGGCGGTGGGACAGACGATCCGGTTGAACGGCGTTCTGTTCACCATCATTGGCGTGTTGAGCCCGAAGATGCAGGAGGGCGAAGACAGCGATCGCAACCGGCAGATCTATGTGCCGTTCAGCACCATGAGCGACCTGGCCGACACGAAATACCTGGGTGGCATCTGGTACAACTACGAGGGCAACTACGAGCTCACCGAGCAGAACATGCGCAATGTGCTGGGCGCGGCGCACCACTTCAGACCCACGGACCATAACGCAATTTACGTTGCCAACCTGATGACGGAGCTGCATCAATTCAGCATTCTGGCGCTGGCGCTGCAAGTACTGCTTTCGCTGGTGGGCGCGCTGACGCTCGGTATCGCGGGCATTGGACTGATGAACATCATGCTGGTGGCGGTGCAACAGCGCACGCGGGAGATCGGCGTGGAGAAGGCGCTGGGGGCGCGCAAGCGCCACATTCTGACGCAATTTCTGTCAGAGGCGATGGTGATTACGGGAATCGGCGGCGTGGGTGGAATCGGGCTGGCATACGTGGTATCGCTGATGGTCGGCCGCATCCCGTTTTACAGCGAACTCGCGCAGCACGCAGAGGGCGCGGATATCCAGTTGCTGATTTCGCCGATGTCGGTGATCGTGGCCACGACGATCCTGATCATTACGGGGCTGGTGAGTGGAATGATTCCGGCGGTTCGCGCCGCGAACCTGGATCCGATTGAAGCGCTGAGGTACGAATAATCACCGCAGGGACGAAGACCCGTCGACGGAGACCCGAGTGAAGCAGGGAATAGGGAATAGGGAGTAAAGACACTATTGCGAGCAAAGAGCCTTCTCGCGGGCTTTCATACGTACAGAACTCCGCAATTCGGAAATTATTTTTCCTTCGCAACAACTTTTCAAAACTCATGGTGTTCTGGCAGGACAACGGATTCTGCGCGGCTGCAACAGAATTCTGCGCAGCTGCGGCGGTTCGGAGCGCGACGGATCATCCCCTGATCTCCGCGCCGAGTACTTCTGCGGCAAAATTCGATCCATCTTCCGCACTCTCGCATTGAGCTGCGCTTCAATTTAAGCGAGGCAGGCACCACTTCTCGATGCAACGCAGGGCACGACTGCTCGGTCTTCCGTGATTTTTCCCTCGCCCAGTTGGGGCTAAACAGAACGATCAGCCGAGACTCGCCTGCGATCCCTTCCGGCGGGTTCTCTTTGGATCAGGAGGCCTTCGATGAAGAGCGTTCAGCTAGCTCTCTGTACACTCTTGCTTTCTCCAACTCTAACCGCATACGCCAGCAGGCAGATTTTGCCCGCTGGATCACTGATCAACTGCACGGTTTCCGAGACGAAGATTTCGTCGAAGACCACCGGCATTGGCGATCCGGTTCTTTGCCAGGCGAGCATTACGACTCGAAACGGGTCTACACGATTACCGTTCAACACCTATCTGGAGGGCCGGTTTGAGGACTACAAGGATCCGGGGCATTTTGTCGGCAAAGGATGGATGGAACTGAAGTTCGATCGCATGGTGATCGAGCCGCGCACCGTAATTCCCCTGGATGCAAGAGTGGTGGATGTTCCTGGGTACGCGGTGGACTATCAAGGAAGAATCCTGGGCAAGGGCCACCGCACGCGCGACATCGTAGAGTGGTGCATCCCGATTCTGTGGCCGATTGATCTGCTGAATCTACCGCGGCGCGGACCTCGTCCGACCTTGAAGACTGAGACGCGGCTGACGCTGAAAGTGATGGACGACATGGAGGTGCCCATCACGGAGGATCCAGATCGCGACCCATCGGGTCTCTACCGACGCGAGCCTAGCGCTTACAACGATGCTCCGCAGGAAGAGCCGCAGCAACAAGTAGCACAGGATGATCCGCCGCCGGCATATCAACCGCCCCCGCCAGCGTATCAACCACCACCGCAGCAATATCAAGCGCCACAGTATCAGCCACAGCAGTATCAACCGCCGCCACAGGCCTATGTTCCTCCGGCGCCGGTTCAAGCGTATGTCATGCCTGTCTACGTAGCTCCTGCGCCGACAGTGTACGTGTATGCCGCTCCGCCTCCACCGGCGGTGCAGGTTTATATGTATGAGCCACCGGCAGTCGCCATGTATACGCCGCCGACCGTCGCGATGTGGTCGCAACCAAGAACGATCGTCTACCCGAACTCAATTACTTATCGTACGGGTTATCCGTACGGCTACTGAGGAGTGCGAAAGAGAATCAATATCCCGAAGAGAGGCGTGATAGCAGCCTATCGCGCCCTCTTTGTCTTTGAATGGCTGAGCAGCAGGCGGAAGTGTTCGCGCAGTTGCGCGATGGCGCGGTCGAATGGCTCAACGGAACGGTAGGAGCGCGACAGCATGACTCCTCCCTCCATCGTCACCAGAACGAAAGTTGCCAATGCGTCGACATCGGTGCCGCGCGGCATGGAGTTTTTCATTTCGACAAGGCATTCGCGCACGGCCTCGATCCATCCTTGGAAATTGCGGGCGATCAGTGCGTGCGCCGGGGCGTTTTCCGGATCGATTTCGAGCGCAAGGCGACCGAGCGGGCAGCCGTATTGGCAGCCGGTGGCGAGGATGCGTCCGCGGTAGCCGGCAAGGATGGCGAAGATGCGCTCCAGTGGTTTGTGCGCGGTGGCGAAGGCGGGATCGACCACCATGGGGCGGAGCAACTCGGCATATTGCTCGAGGACGGCGCGAAGCAGGGCTTCCTTGCTGTCGAAGAAGTGATAGAAGCTGCCGGAATTGACATCGGCGTGGGCCAGTAGCTCGGCCATGCTGGTTCCTGCGAAGCCTCTCTCCCAGAACAGAAAGCGAGCAGAGTCGATCAGACGATCACGCGTCGAGAGGGAGTTTTTCGGAGCGGGCATAGATTCTTCTTGACAGAGAGAATACTGCTTGCCAATATCTTACTTGAACGATCAACTAACTACCCATGAAAAATCAAGAACTGCTCGTCACCGTGATGTTGCTCAGTCTTGTTCCAGCCGGGGTTGCGGCAGGGCAAACCGCTTCACCAGCCGCCGTCAACGAACCGCCCCGACAACTGGTGATTGAAGTCGAAGTTCCGGCACCGGTCTCGGAAGTCTGGAAGGCATTTTCCACGGGCGAAGGATTGAGTACGTGGCTGTTTCCGAATGCGACTGTCGATTTGAAGCCGGGCGGGGATTGGCTGGTTCATTTTCCCGGGGGAAGCACGGGCGGCGGAACGATTGTAAGCTTCATTCCCGAGAAAGAACTCGTGATCGCTGCGCTTGCGCCGGACAAGTTTCCTCAAGTCAGGGCTGCGCGCACGCGTGCGGTCTTCCAATTTGAGCCACACGGAAACTCAACGGTCGTTCGCCTGACGCAGACAGGCTGGCAGAGCGGCGAAGAGTGGACGCGCGCCTACGAATACCTGGCAGCGGGCAATGCGCAGCTGCTGGCGACGCTTCACCGGCGATTCGTGGACGGTCCAACGGATTGGGATAAGGCGATGGGAAATTCGAAGCCGAAAGCGAACTAGGCGGCGGCTCGCGGCGCCCGCTCGGCAGCCGGTTGGAAACGAATTACCGAGTCCGAAAGATGGTGCGATAGGTCGGCTGATTCCCAACTGCTAATAAATCCGGCAGCCGATTGAAGCGGTTCATTTCAATCGCAGACGAACTCGATCTTCTTGGGGCGGGACCCGCGGAGGGCGATCCTCCGATTGCCATCGTGGTGCCGACACCCGCAAAGGCGACGGGATAGTCTGTAATCCCGGTTAGCGGTGTAGTGCTGAAAAACTGGGCGAACGTGATTCCGTTCGGAGCAATTCGGTTGAAATTGAAGGTCTGGTTATCGAAGGTGAAGTTCTGGCTCGACAACAGGCTCTCTGAGAGGGCGTGAAATCCAATCGGTCCGATTTCGGGGAAGAGGCTCTCTTTTCTTGAAAACCTGGCGATGAGCTCGCCGCTCGAGAAGGTAGCCGGATCGCTCCAGTTCCCGTTGGGTGTCGCGTTGTAGTAGACGCTGAATGTTCCCGCTGAAACCAAACTGAGGGCGATGTCGCCGTCGTTCGGCATTGGTGTCAGTTGCAATATGTCTGTACTAAAGGTGAAGTACGCGGTGGACTCACTGGGCGCACCATTGAATAGCGGGGTGTTGATTCCGTTGAGGTGAACAACATAGCCGGCCCAAATGGCCTTTCCGGTGTCCGGGTTAAGGTAAATCCTGCCCACGTGCTGCCAGACCACTCCGGCGGCGGGAACGCTTTCCTGTGCCAGTGCCTCTGAGGTGAGGGAAACCAGATTGTTGGGAGCAAGGGCGAGGAATGAAAAGGCTATGGCTGCTAAAGAGGTTGCGCTCAGTCTTTTCAATCCCTTCCTGGGGATGTTGCGTTGGGAGGGAGTTGAAGCTTTCAGTGTCAGGATTGCCCGGTTCGCCGATGGAGCGACTTCTCCTGCGCTTTCTGGCGATGGGCGCATGATTGCGTTCATTCGCGGACCGGAGACCTTCGTTTCACCCGGCCAGATTTACGTGAAGATGTTGCCGGATGGAGAGCCGGTTCAGCTTACGCATGACAATTCGCCAAAGATGGCTCCGGTCTTTTCGCCGGATGGATCGCGCATTGCGTATACGGCGACCGACACAAGTTTCGGCTGGAACACCTGGGTTGTGCCTGTCCTCGGAGGAGAACCCAAGGAACTGCTGCCGAACGCGGCTGCGCTGACCTGGACGGACCCGCAACACGTGATGTTCTCTGAGATCAAGAGCCGCGGACCCATGGGCATCGCCGCAGCCGAGGAGAGCAGGGGAGAAGAGCGTGATGTCTATTCGCCGGCCGACGGGATGGCGCACCGCTCCTGGGTTTCTCCGAATGGCAAGTGGGTACTCATTTCAGAAATGGACAAAATAGGATGGCGTCCTTGCCGCCTAGTTCCTTTCGATGGAAGCACCGTCGGGGAGACCGTGGGTCCGCCGACAACACGTTGCACCTACGCGGGCTGGAGTCCGGATGGCACTACGATGTACTTCAGCGCGGATGCGGGGGACGGGTACCATATCTGGCGCCAGCATTTTCCTGGGGGGACACCGGAACAATTGACCTTTGGCGCAACGGAGGAAGAAGGCATCGCCATTTCCCCTGACGGCCGTACGCTGATAACTTCCGCAGGCATCAGGGAAAGTACGGTTTGGTTACACGACCAGCGAGGCGACCGCCAGATCTCAGGAGAAGGATTTGCCAGCATGCCTGGTCTGGGATTTGGCATCGCAAGCGCCCACTCCACGTTTTCGCCGGATGGAAAGAGGTTGTACTACCTGGTGCGGGAGAAAGGTTCCCGAGCCTGGACTTCCGGAGAACTTTGGATGGCGGATATTGACGCCGGACGGACTGAGTCCGTTTTGCCGGGGGTCTCGATGAGCGGGTTTGATATCGCGCCGGATGGTGAACGCGTGGCGTTCTGGACTCCGGACGCGGGAGGGATTCCACGTGCCTGGGTGGCGTCCCTCGATCGCCGTACCCCGCCAAAGCAATTGACTGCCTCCGAGGCCCAATGGCCGTCTTTTGGACCAGGGGGTGAGATTTACATTCTGGTGCGCGAAGGCGGCCAGCAATTCATTTCCAGCGTTGGGCCAGATGGAATCGCACATCGAAAAACGACTGCTCCCGATTTGATATTCACCGCCGATTCGCCCCGCGGCGACTTGTTCCTCACAGGTTTTTCTCCACTGATCGCCCAGCCAATACAAGGAGGGTCTCCGATTAGCGTCTGCAGTTTTTGTTCAGCTGGATGGGGACCCGAGGGCAAGTTTCTCTATCTCAGATTTCGCGGGGTCGGGGAAATGGGTCCAGGAAAGACGATCGTGATTGGCTTGCCCCCTGGCAAGGAATTACCTGAGTTGCCGTCGTCGGGCGTGAAATCCGTTGAAGAGGCCGAGCGACTCAACGTGGTTGCAGAGATTGACACAACTGGGATGACGTATTTCGTTCCTGGTCCTGATCTCTCGACCTACGCTTATGTCCGCGCTACGATACAGCGAAATCTCTTCAGAATCCCTCTGAATTAAGACGGGTCTCCTTCGCGATGGAGACACTCTTACCGGTTCTCGGGAAGTTTTGCTCGATGCGCCGGATTACGGGCGAGGATTCGGCGGAGATGAGTGAGGTTCAAGGGTGAAGGTTTAAATCGGGGAGATTGCGTCGACTACCGGGACCCCGGCGGGCGGGGTGAAGTGGAAGGTTGCCGGGGGAATGGAGACGTTGGGCTGTTCACCGGTGAAGGTGAAGCGGGTTTCAGCGCCGTCGGTTTCCTGGATCTCGATGGCCGTGATCGTCCCATCGGCGGTCACGGTGAGGGCGAGGCGCTGCACGCGCTTTTCCTGGCCGTGCGGAATGCCGGCAAGGGTGAAGCTGGCGTTGGGGGCGGATGTCACTGCGAGGTGATCGATTTCTTTTTCAAGCTGGGTGTGGCCGAGGAGGAAGCGCAGAGGTGAACGGAGATCGTCGAGTTGCTTGGCGCCGATGCGCTGCACCTGCGGGTCGCCTTTGGAGTAGAACCAGGCGTATTTGCCGTCGAGAAGGAAAAGCTTGCCGGACGGGTTGGCATAGTCCCAGCGCATGCGGCCAGGTTTGAGCAGCAGGAGTGTGCCGCTCTCAGTACGGACGCGGCCCATGCCTTCGTATTCCTCAGTGAACTGGGCTTGCAGAGAGTGGAGCTGGTTGTAGTGGCGATCGACGCGCTGGGCCAGGTCGCGGGTGGTGGGTTGTTGGGCGGGGAGGAGCGACGCTGAAAAAATAGCAAGCAGAACCAGAATACTAGTGCGTCGGGAGCTGAGTCTGTGATGAAGCAGCCCGGGCCTAAAGGCCCTTTCATTTGTGACCATGCTTTTTCAGAGGCCTAAAGGCCTCTGCTCCCTCCGTGCAGTGTTGAAGACCCAGTTGCTCTCAATTGGCATTATCTGCGCGAGAAAAGTCGTGCCCTTCAAAACGATGGCGACAGCTGGAGCCTTAGAGTTCGTTGAGAGGGACGTCGGGGCGTATCGGTGTCCTACCCGAGCCGCGGGAGGCGCGGCTTGGATGGGGCACCTAGTTCCTGGCGATTGAAGAGTACCGAAAGACAACCGCAGATTCTTCGGCTTGTTCGCTTCGCTCTCTTCGCTCAGAATGACACCGTTGAGAAAGAGCGGGTCCTTCGACTCGCCGCGCTCGCTCAGGATGACACTGCTTGGAATTTGTCTTGTGCTTCGGGTCATTGCACCATCTGGGTGCAGTTGGTGCCGCCGGCGGGATCCATCTTGATGGGGCCGCCGGATTCCACGCAGAAGCCGCGATCGCCGGTCTTGCCGGGAGTGGCGGGAGTTGCGGTGAGGACGTAGCCGGTGACACGGTCGGTGTTGTTGACCGTCACTTTGGTGCAATTGGTGATGTTGAAGATGTAGCCGTCCTTGATGCCGGTGGAGAGCTGGCCGCTGATGAGCTGCGCAGAAGTGGGGCTGGGCGGCCCGGAAGTGGATTCTCCGGCGAGCGCCTGCAAGGTGCAGGCAAAGCCGTTGACGGGGTAGTTGGTCGCGTACATCGACTGCGCCTGCTCAATGGTCTGCAGGGATTTCTGTGCGGAGACTTCGTCGGTGTGCTTCCGGATGGTGTTCGCGGTGGGGATCGCGATGAGCATCAGGATGACGATGATGGAGATGACGATCAGCAGTTCCATCAGCGTAAAGCCAGCTGATGTCGATCGATCAGACGCGCGGCGCCGTTTGGCAATCATCAAGAACGTGCAATTCATGTAAACCCCATGTCTCTGGGAGCAGACAGACGCACTGCTCCACACGACAAAATCCTACAACTTACGGACGCAGAAGGGAAATGGAACGCTCAAAACAGTTTTCAGTGAGCAGTGAACAGTGGTCAGTGGCAACGCTTGCCTTAGTGTTTGGTTTGCTCCTCGTAGAGGTTCGGCGGCGAAGGCACGAATGATCGCATCATTGGTGAATCAAAACGGATCACTGTTCACTGACCACTGTTCACTGCCTCTAGCACTCGAGCCGGTCGCGGTTTAGCTTGATGCCGCTCAGGCGTCCCAGGAGGGTGATGGCGATGCGGTCGGGAACAAAAAGGCGCTGGGCCATGGCCTGGATTTGCTCGGCGGTTACGGCTTCGATGCGGACGATGACTTCTTCCGCGGTAAAGAACTGATGGAAATACATCTCCTGGCGCGCCAGGTTGGCCATGCGCGAGTTCGAGCTTTCGAGACCCATCAGGATGTTGCCTTTGAGCTGATCTTTGGCGCGAGTGAGTTCTTCGTCGCTGAGAGGAACTTCTTTCAGATTACGGAACTCGGCAAGGATGAGGTCCACGCATTCAAGAGCGTTGTTGGCAGAAGTTCCGGCGTAGACGCAGAGAGAACCGGTGTCGCTGTAGGGACTGAGGTCGGAATAGATCGCATAGGCCATGCCGCGTTCTTCGCGGATGGTCTGGAAGAGACGAGAGCTCATGCCTCCGCCAAGCACCGTGTTGAGGATCAGCGTGGCGTAGCGGTTGTCGTCGGTGATGGGCGGAGCGGGCACTCCCATGCATAGCTGAACCTGCTCCAGAGACTTTTTGTTTTGCAGCAGGATGCGTGCGCTGGCCAGCGGCGCCTGCATTTCGTGCACGGCTTCGCCCGGCGGCAGGCCGGTGAACTTTTGTGACACAGCTTCGACAAACTGATCGTGCTCGAGGTCGCCTGCAGCGGAGAAGACCATGTTTCCGCCGCGGAATCGTCCGGTGTGGTAGTCGATGAGCTTCTGCTGATCGAGGCGGCCAACTGTCTTGGTGGTGCCAAGAATGGGTTTGCCGAGTGGATGGTCCTTCCAGAAATTCTGCGTGAAAAGCTCGTGCACCAGCACGTCAGGATTATCTTCGTCGATCTTGATCTCTTCGAGGATGACGCCGCGCTCGCGTTCGATCTCAGGAGACGCGAAGACGGGATTCAGCACCAGGTCGGCGAGTACGTCGAGCGCGATGGGCACGTGGTCAGCAAGAGACTTGACGTTGAAGCAGATGGTTTCCTTCCCAGTGAAGGCGTCGAGGTTGCCGCCGATCGAGTCCATTTCGCGAGCGATGTTCAACGAGGAACGCGATCGTGTTCCTTTGAAGACCATGTGTTCCACAAAGTGGGAGATGCCGTTGATTTCGGCCGCTTCGCAACGCGAACCTGATTTGATCCAGACGCCCATGGCTACGGAGCGGAGATGTTCCATGCGCTCGGTCAACACGATCAGGCCGTTGGGTAGTACGGTACGACGAAGATTACGCGGATTTGGCATCGTCACTCAGTAAAGCTGAATTGTAGGTGAAGCAGGCCGGGACGGTTGCCGTTCGCCGGCCGCACTCGTTTGAATGCAGGTAGAAACAATCTACCGGAGAATTCGGGGAGGGCTGCAAGGGTTGTAGAAATGCTCTATGCTGGGCCCAGCCGTGTCCGCAAAATCACAACTTGTCTCATTAGACGCTAAGAACCGCTTGGGCGGAAGCCTGCGATATTTTTTTGGCCTGAATTCGGTCGAGCTGGCCGCATGTATGGTTGAGCAGAATGAGCCGAAGTGGCGGGGCCAGCAACTGGCGGACGCGATCTATCGCCAAAGGATTGTTGATGTTGAAGGCGTGATGACGTTGCCGAAGGGGCTGCGACAAAAACTTGTCATGGAGGGTTGGCAAGTGGCGCGGCCGCGGATCATGCAGGTATTCACGTCGGTGGATGGGACGGAACGATACCTGGTGGCGGGGCAGGGGCCGGATGGGCTGACCGTGGAAACTGTGTGGATGCCGGAGGGGGATGGGGGCGAGGCGGGGGATGGTTCCGAGAAAGAAGAGTTTCTCTCAGGGGCTGAAGCCCCCTCTAACTCGATGGATTCTTCAATGTACGGGGTAAAGTCCGTACCCTCCACGCCCGTATCCTCAACGCTAGAGCCTATATCTTCCACGCTGAAGTCTGGGGCCTCCAGGCTTGAGTCCGTGTCTTCCACGCTAGAGCCCGGGCATTTTAGGCAGGGGCCGGTGCCCTCCGGAAATCACGGGTCTGCCAATTTGGCCAGCGGATGTGGGGCCGGGGATGAAGTCGACAGAGGGTGGAATCGGGCGACGATTTGTGTTTCAAGCCAGGTGGGATGCGCAGTGAATTGCCAGTTCTGCTTGACGGCGAAACTCGGATTGCAGCGGAATCTCACGGCGGGTGAGATTGCCGGCCAGGTGGTGGCCGTGCTTGACCGGCATGGCGTAGAGGTGGGCAAGGATCGCGTGAACCTAGTGTTCATGGGGATGGGCGAGCCATTTCTGAACTACGACAACTTCATGGCTGCGGTGCGGCTGCTGGTTGAAGAGGTGGGGCTGAGTTCGCAGCGGATGACGGTGTCCACGTCGGGGATTGTGCCGGGCATTGAGCGGTTTGCGGAAGAGCCGCCGGAGATTCGTCCGAAGCTGGCCATCAGTTTGAATGCGCCGAATGATGCGATTCGCAGCGAAGTGATGCCGATCAATCGGAAGTGGCCGATCGAGGCCGTGGTGGATGCGGTGCGCGGGATCAGGCTGCGTCCCCGCGAGCGCATCACATTTGAGTACGTGCTGCTGGGCGGCGTGACGGATAAGCCGGAGCATGCCGCCGAAGTAGCGCGGCTGGTGCGGCGCACAGGATTGCCGGCCAAGGTGAACCTGATCGCGTGGAATCCGGGGCCGGGGATTGCATACTCGACGCCGCAACCGGAGTCAGAGGAGTTGTTCCGGCGCGCGTTGGCAGCCGAGGGCGTGCCGGTGTATCTGCGGCGGCCGCGCGGACGAGACATCTATGCGGCCTGTGGGCAACTGAAGCGGACCGTTGAGGGGTGAGTCCGGGAATTCGCGGGTGGTCAAGCTCGATTGGGCGAGTTGGCGTGTCCCAGCGCAAGGAGTGCGCCGGTAACGCGATTGGCGGCGTGGCGAACGAAGTTTTCTTCGCTGGCGAAGTCTCCGGTGATGCAGCGGACGCCGAGTTTTTCGATGCGCTCGATATCCACTTCGATCGGCGCCGCGTGCTCGGCAGCGTAACGTGCAAGCGTCTCCGGTGAAAACGGCGCGGTGTTCAGAATGGCGTAGTCGAAGATGGGTGCACGAGTGTGCTCGTAGATTCGCTCGATATGTTCTGACGCTTTGAGTCCGAGGCTTTCGTTGGCCTGCGTCATCAGGTTGCAGATGTAGACGCGCACTCCTTTGGCTTCAGCCAGGGCCGAGGGGACGCCCTGGACCAGCAGATTCGTGATGAGGGATGTATACAGCGAGCCGGGGCCCACGGTGATCAGGTCGGCGCGCTGGATGGCTTCCAAAGTCTCCGGCATGGCAGCCGCATCGGGCGGGTCGATCATGAGTTCGGCGATCCGTTGCTTGCTTGCGGTGATATTGGTTTCGCCGCGAACGATGGATCCATCTTCCATGTGAGCGACGAGAGTTGCGTTCGCCGTGGTTGCGGGATAGATGCGGCCGCGCGTGGCGAGAATTTTCGAAGCCAGCTTGATAGCGTGCGCAAAATCTCCGGTAATGTCGGTTAGGGCGGCGACGAAGAGGTTGCCGAAGTTGTGCCCGCCGAGCCCTTTTCCAGTTTTGAACCGGTATGCGAAAAGCTTCGCGAGCAGGTCTTCTTCGGCGCTGAGTGCGACCATGCAGTTGCGCAGGTCGCCGGGAGGAAGCATGTTGAAATCCTCCCGCAAGCGACCGGATGATCCGCCGTCGTCGGTCACGGTGACAATGGCCGCGAGATCCGAGATGTGGCTGGGAACCTCGGTCGGCCAATCGGGAAAGGCAACGTGGCGTCGAAGCCCGCGGAGCAGCGTGGAGAGACCCGTACCGCCGCCGATGGCGACAACACGGAGAGCCGCCGAGGAGGATGAGATATCGGGCGCCTGAGGATCTGGCTCAGAGGCGACCGGCAGGGATGGAGCGAACTTCGACGAACCAGGGGTCACAGAATGCCTGAGGGCGAAGCGTTTGCCCTATGGAAGTTCAGGATACAGCAACTCCGTGAAGCGAGGGTCGTCGACCATGCTCTGGAAGTCGTTGTCGGAGCGGGCCTGGAGGCGGTTCTTGGGATTCAATTCGATGGCCTGCGCGAGGCTGTCGAGGCAGTCCTGAGTCTTTCCGGTGATGGAATACAGAAGCGCCAGGCCGTAGTAGGCGAAGTCAGCGTTGGCGTTGTCGGCCAGGATACCTTTGAGCTGTTTGGCCGCTTCCTCAAAATCGCCGTCGTTGATCTGCGATACGGCGTAGTCGTAGCGCTCGCCGGGGGTGAGAAAGGCCAGTCCCTGACTGTCAAGCTGGTGGCGGCAGGTGCTGATGTACATCCTGCAGCGTTCGACGATTTCGGGTGGCGCGGCGGGGAGCACTCTTTCGAAGGCGGCGATGGCCCTTTCAAATTTTCCCTGCTGCACGAGCTGAACGGCGGCCTGGTACTGCGTGAAGACAGGTCCCGTTGCCGTGCTCGAGTGACTGCCGGGCTTGGCAGCCGGTGGAGGAGTTTTCTTGCGGCTTGACACCGCTGATTTGGCCTCTTGCGTCATGGACTTAATGGGGGGCTTCCGTTCTTTAGCGCAAAGTTGAACCGGATGATTCCGGCAGGATCACCGAGTTTGAGAGTTGCACCTCTTACGGCGTTTTCAGGATTTATAAATCCGGTCTGAAGTTCCGTCAAGGTCGCCGCTTTCTGGTGTTCGCGTCGACTTCGGGTCTTCGGTTCCGATTCACAGCGATCCCGGAAACGCTATAGGCCCTCTTTATACCCATAACCCCGTTTCACGTCAATGGGCCCGGCGTGAGGGACATCACCGACCCGACTCCGATTGTGCACTGCGGTAGATTGCGGGGTTGAGGCTGGGGTCGTTGTACATCTTTAACTGGCGATAGAGTTTGAAGCGTCTGGTGCCCGCCAGCGTCTCTCGCCACATGAGATCGAGACAGCGGGCGAGGTCGTTGCGTTGCTCAGTAAGGATAGCGAGGCGGGCGCGGTTGCGTTCGCAGTGTCCGGGGGAGGCGTCGCATCGTTCGGCTTCTTCCCGGGTGTGGTAGATTTTCAGCGCCAGGATGGAAAGCCGGTCGATGATGAGCCCCGGGGTCTCGGAGTGCAGCGGCGCGTCTTCAGCCGGGAGTCGCTGCGGCGCAAGCCAATCGAGCAAGGCGCGGTCGAGCTGCTCGGCAAGGTCGTTGCGCAACTGGTTGGTGGAGTCGATGCGGCGCTTTACATCGGCTATCTGGGCGTCGGAAGCTCCGGGTGTGCGCGCTTCATCCTCAATGTGCCAGAGGTCGAAGTTAGCGCGGTGCTGGCGGGCGACGCGGGCGAGCCAGGGGTCAGCAGAACCGGACTCATCGCCGGGTTCCGGCAACGCATGCCATGCGCTGGTTGTTTCGTCATGCAGCTTTACGATTGCATCAGCCGAAAGCATCGGGCTCCTGGCGGTGTGTTTAGTTGCTTGCAGTGTCTATGGTAGAACTATCCTCACCCGGGCTCCAAGAGGTAGGGAAGAATGCGGGACTCGATCCAGCGGTTTCTCTGTATTTCCAGTTATGAAAAGGGGCAGGACTTCATGCGTCAGTGCGCCGAAATGGGCGTGAAGACGACGCTGCTTACGGTGGAAAAACTGCGCGACGCGCCGTGGCCGCGCGAGATTCTCGAAGACGTCGCCTTGATGCCGGACAGCTATACGGTCGATGACTTGATCAGGACCGTTTGCTGGATGTGCCGCGGCCGCCATTTCGATCGGGTGATCGCGCTCGATGAATTCGATCTCGACGCCGCAGCCAAGCTTCGCGAACATACGCGCATTCCCGGGATGGGCGTTACCTCCACGGCCTACTATCGCGACAAACTGGCGATGAGGACCGGCGCGAGCGAATCCGGTTTTCTGGTTCCGGAGTTCTGCCGCGTGCTGAACTACGACGAGCTGCGCGCATACATGAAGGCCATTCACGGGCCGTGGCTGTTGAAGCCGCGCGCCGAAGCTTCTGCACTCGGCATCCGCAAGATCTACGAACCGGAGCAGCTTTGGCGAACGCTCGATGAGCTTGGCGATCAACAGACGAATTATCTGGTCGAACAGTTTGTCCCCGGCGACATTTATCACGTGGACTCGATCATCAGCGAGCACAAGGTAGTGTTCTCGGCGGTGCACCAGTATGGGAAGCCGCCGATGCAGGTGATGCACGAAGGAGGAGTTTTCACGACCCGAACTGTTGACCGGACCAGCCGAGATTGGAAGGAGTTGACAACGCTGAACGCACGCCTAGTGCCGGACCTGGGCATGGCGCGGGGCGTAACGCACGCTGAATACATTCGTGCTCATGAGGACGGTCGCTTTTATTTTCTCGAAGTCGCAGCGCGCGTAGGCGGAGCGTTTATCTCGGATCTGATCGAAACCGCGACAGGAGTCAATCTATGGCGCGAATGGGCACGGATCGAGGTATCCGACCTGCGTGGTGAGCCGTATACGCTGCCGACAATCACCGACAAATATGCGGGAAGTGTTTTGTGCCTGGCAAAAACCGAGGAGCCGGATACCAGTGCGTTCGATGCGCCGGAAATCGTGGTGCGGATGAAGAAGCATCACCATGCAGGGCTGATTGTGTGCTCTGAGAACCCGGCGCGGGTGAGGGAACTGCTCGACCAGTACAGCACGGAGTTTGCACAGCGCTTCCTGGCGGCGCTGCCGCCGCCGGCCAAACCTACGGCATAGAAATTCCGGTAGAAATCGGGCAGAGTTTTACAGCAACAAGATTGTCGCGTAGCCGTCACCGGCCGCAGCGTGTTTTTCCATTTTGTAAGTTATTTATGACATTACCTTTAAAATTAGATTGGCAATCTTGACCTAATACCGACTGGTGGGTATGTTTAGCGACATGAAGGCGAACTGCGATGTTCAGGACTGAAAAACTCGAATCGCGGCATGAATCCAAGACACGGATCTTGAATGCCGCCTTGCAGGTAATCCGGAGCAAGGGCTACAGTGCCACACGGATCGAAGACGTCTGCGAGGCCGCGGGCTTGACCAAGGGCAGCTTCTTTCACCACTTCAGCACCAAGGAGGAACTGGGGATTGCGGCGGCCGACTACTGGAGCGAGGTGACTTCAGCGCTGTTTGCGAGTGCGCCCTACCATGCTCCTGCCGATCCACTCGAGCGCGTGCTGGCGTACGTTGATTTTCGCAAGGCGCTGCTGCGAGGCAAACTGGCGGAGTTCACCTGCCTGGTCGGAACCATGACGCAGGAGGTGTACGGAACGCATCCGGCGATTCGCGAGGCCTGCCAAGCATCTATCAGCGGGCATGCGGGAACGCTTGTGCCGGATATTGACGCGGCGATGCAGAAGTATGGCGTGCAGGGAGACTGGACCGCCGAGAGCCTCGCTCTTTTCATGCAGGCTGCAATTCAAGGCGCTTTTATTCTCGCAAAGGCCAAAAACGGAATCGCTCCGGCCATCGACGCAATGGACCACCTGCATCGATACATTGAACTGCTCTTCAAGCATCCAATTGCGGAAAAGGAGAAGCTATGAAACTCGCTGAACATGTGAACCTGACCGAACAGCCTGAACTTGTGACCTGGCCCGAGATGCACTACGTCTTCGTCGAACGGATCGGGCCCTTCATGGAAAATGCCGGCGCCGCATGGCAGCAGGCGCATCCGCTGGTGCCCACGCTTCTCGAGAACAACAAGATCACCGGCTACATGGCGCTCTACAAAGTGGGGCCAAAGATCTACCGGGCGGGGTTTTCGCTCGCTGCACCGCCGGTGAAACTGCCCGACGGTCTCAAGTATGAAAAATTTCACGGGGGCAAGTACGTCCGATTTGTGCTGACCGGACCCTATGACAATCTTCCCCAGGCTTCGGGCCGCGTGTGGGAGATCGTCGGCGAAAAGAAGATCGAAGTGCGCGACGATTTCGCCATCGAATTACGTGAATGATCCGCGCGCGACGCCGGCCGAGCGGTTGATTACGCACATCATGATCCCGACGGTCTAGCCCACTTTTCGCCTGATGGCGCTGGCGATGCGCAAGGGTTTCGAGGCCCGCGGATATGGCGAGAAACTGAGCTCTCAAAAAATTTCGAGAAGGTGCTGGCAACAGCGATTTGAAGATCCAATTGCAGCCGAGGAGGGGTTTGTTATGAGTATCACAACGTTGCACGAGAAAGATGCAAAGAACCAGGGCATCCACGATGAGCTTGAGATTCTGGCGCTCATCGACGGCATGCACACGGCACATCACGACAAGAACGCAGCCGCAATCGCCGCTCTCTACGACCGCCAAGCCGCTGTTTTCAATCTCGTGCCGCCCCTGACGCACGTTGGTGTAGATGTGGAGGAAAAACAGCGCTGGCTCGATAGCTGGGCGACTCCAGTTGAGATTGAGTCGCGCGATCTGAAAGTTACGATCAGCGGCGACTTCGCGTTTGTTCACGGATTTCTCCGTTTGCGCGGCACAAAGAAAGGCCCGGAAGGCTCAGTGGACTTCTGGATGCGCGAGACGCTGTGCCTCGAGCGGCAAGCCGGGGCGTGGCGCATTGTCCACGAGCACACTTCGGTGCCGTTCTACATGGATGGCAGCCTGCGTCCGGCGTTCGATCTGAGGCCGTAATCGGAACTGGAGTTACGAGGATGATGACAATGAAGACGGCGCCTCCTGCCAAGGAGGCGTGGCCCAAGGGTGTTGCGAAACCAGCGCAGCGCGCGCTCGCCTCGGCGGGATATACAAGTGTCGATCAGCTGGCGAACGCGCGCGAAGAAGATCTGGCAGGGCTGCACGGGATGGGAGCAAAGGCGGTCGCGATTCTGCGCGATGCACTGAAGCAGCGTGGCAAGTCTTTCCGCGGGTAGAAGGTTTTGACGATCGCCTTGGCAGATTGGATGTGGCCGGCCTTTTACAATGGCTGGTGGAGAGGGCATGGAAGGCAACTGGCAGCATCCGCATCGCCGTTGGAATCCGCTGCGCCAGTCGTGGGTGATGGTCTCGCCGCATCGCACGCAGCGGCCATGGCAGGGCGAGGTTGCGCAGAAAACGACGCCCTCGGCGATTCACTATGATCCGGCATGCTATCTGTGCCCTGGCAACCAGCGCGCGGGCGGAGCGGCGAATCCCAAGTACGATTCTACCTTCACGTTTGTAAACGATTACGCAGCGCTGCTTCCTGATCAGCCGGAACAACACGAATTGTCGGCGTCGCCGCTTCTGATTGCGGAGCCTGCACGCGGGATCTGTCGAGTGGTGTGCTTTCATCCTGATCACAGTTTGACGCTGGCGCGCATGACGCAGCCTGAAATTCGTCGCGTGGTAGATGCATGGACAAGTGAATATGAGGGATTGGGCGCGATCGACTGGATTGAGTATGTGCAGATCTTCGAGAACCGCGGCGCGATGATGGGTGCGAGCAATCCGCATCCGCATGGGCAGATCTGGTCAACAGGATTCGTGCCCGATGAGCCTGCGGCGGAGACGATTGCGCAGTGCGAGCATCTGGCAAAGAGCGGCGGCTGTCTGTTATGCGATTACGTTGCCGAGGAGCAAGCTGCGGGGGAGCGCACGGTGCTCGAGAACGATCATTTTGCAGTGCTGGTTCCCTGGTGGGCGGTGTGGCCGTTCGAGGTGTTGCTGGTGAGCAAGCGACACCTGGGTGCAATGCCGGAGTTGAGCAACGAAGAGCGTGACGCACTGGCTGATGCATTGAAGCGGCTGACGACGCGCTACGACAATCTTTTTGAGACCAGCTTTCCTTACACGATGGGATTTCACCAGGCGCCTACCGACGGGGCTCAGCATCCTGAGTGGCATTTTCATGCGCACTTCTATCCCCCGCTGCTGCGCTCGGCGACGGTGCGGAAGTTCATGGTGGGTTTTGAAATGCTGGATATGCCGCAACGCGATATCACGCCGGAGAGCGCGGCAGAGCGGCTGCGTGGCTGCACGGAAGAGCATTTCTGGCCGCAGGCCTAGTTCGTATTATTCCCGCGAAAAGGTGAGCGGCAATGAGTCTCGGGGATTGCGGCACTTTGCTCAGAAGACGTGTTTCTGGCCCAACTCGGGAATGGATCGAACCGTCCGCGTGCGCTTCATCTCATACATCGAGCGATCAGCGACCTCGAGCAGCGCATCGACGTCGCTCCCATCCTCAGGAAATCGCGCATGCCCGATGCTCGCCATCAAATGCATCGTACGAGATTCGAAGCGGAAAGGCTGATTGGTCTGCTGAGAGATGCGCTCGACAATCGCGAGCAAATCGCCGCGGTCGGAGATATCGCTAAGGATGACCCCGAACTCATCGCCGCCGAGCCGAGCCACGAGATCGGACTTTCGCGGAATCCGGCTGATGCGCAACGCCATTTCGCGAATCGCAGCATCGCCGGTCCGATGGCCGTAATTGTCATTGATTAGTTTCAGTCCATCCATATCGATGATCAAAATGCCAAGCGGCTCGATCTGCCGGCGCCCGGGTGAAATGCGACTGTGCACCCGGTCAAAGAACAGGCTGCGGTTTGCAAGACCTGTGAGTGAATCATGCGTAGCCTGCTGGTAGAGTGCGTTGGTCTCGTTGCGGGCAGCGTAGTACATTGCAGCAGCGATTAATTCGCTCATCAGTTCGAGGACGCGCACATCGCGAGCGGTGAAGGCAAAGGTTGCCGTCGAAACGATCTTCACAACGCCCACGGTCGAGCCGTCATGCTTCAGCGGCGCCACCACCATAGAACGAATAGCGGCCAGCTCGCACGGCCCGCGATCGACGCGGGGGTCAATCAGGGTATCGTCGGAGCGGAGGATCTGGCCTTCGCTCACGCACAATCCGGACAGGCAGGTTTCGCGCTTGACCCGGGTGCCGAGCAGAGGCCGGCTGATGCCGCTGGCTCCGCGGTAGACCATTTCGTCGCCTTCGGCGTACTCCACAATTGCGCCTTCGGCATTTGTGATGGTAGGGATTCGGTCTACTACTGCGTTGACGACACCTGTAAGGTCAAGGCCGAGCTTGGCGATCTCCGTTTGCAGGCGAATGATCTCCATCAGAATGTATGGATCGTTGCTGACACTGCACTCCAGGTCGGTCATGGGCCCTCGGTTCGATGGGGTGGTGACTCCGTACCTCGGCTCTCCGCAAAATCTCAGTTCCGACGATTGCCGCGGTGAAGGACATTGGAATTCGATCTTTGGCCAAAGCTCCGCTCCACCCCATGTGAACGGTTAGATGCGCGCTACGCTCAAATGCGCAGGCAAGATGCTGCCTTTTGTAACCCGTTTTCCGACAGATTCGCTGCCGCTCGAGCCGGAGATCCGCGTGAAGCACGGCTCTCGCGCAAGGTTCCAGATGGTCCTCAAGCTTATTCAGAGGAAAGTTGAGCTCGCTGGGATTCGAAAGGAGACGAAAAGGGGAAATGGAATCAGTAAAATCAATCGGTTACAAGATGCACAAAGGGCCGAAACGCGTAGGGCCTAGCGATACGAGCGCAAATTCGGGTGGAGAACCGCTTTCTGCGGCCTGTTCTCGGAATGTGCGAGCCAGTTTGTTTGACCGAAACGGGGAGGCCCATTTTGGATGGGCATCCCCGCTTCGCATTCCAGCTTCCGGAGCGTCGATAGGCAGACTGCCAGACGGCGTGTCAGTTCGCTGCGCCCGACGCGGCAGAGCCGATCTGCGTGCCGATGACGCTGCCGGAGATTACGATTTCAACACGCCGATTCAGCTGGCGTCCTTTTGTCGTGTCGTTATCCGCTACAGGATTGCTGGGTCCGTAGCCTTGCGACGAGAGCTTACCGGCATCCAGGCCTTGTGTCACGAGGAAATCGAACACTCCTTTGGCCCGCTGTTCCGAAAGCTTCTGATTGAAATCGGCACTACCGGTCGAGTCGGTGTAGCCACCGATAGCGAGTTGCAGGGACGGATAATTCAGAACAATGCCGGACAGCCGGGCAAGCGCCACTTGTGCTCCCGAACTGAGGTCCGCTTTGCCGGTGGCGAACAGAACGTCTCCCATGTTCACGACGAGACCGCGGGATGTGTCGGTAGTGGGGAGAACTTTGTTGAACTGCGCGAGCAAACGCGCGCGGAGTTGTTGTTTTTCCAATTCCGCCTGGTTCTTGGCTGCGGCCTGGGCGGCTATTTCGGCATCTGCTTTTGCCTTGGCATCCGCGGCTGCTTCGTCTGACTGGCGTTTAGCTTCTGCGGCGGCCGCATCCGCCTTCTGCTTGGCTTCGGCTGCTTCGGCTGCCGCCTTGGCTTCTGCCTCTGCTTTGGCCTTTGCCGCTGCGTCCTCTCTTTCCTTGACGATGCGCGCTTGATCCTGGCGCTCGACGGAAAGGGCCCGGGCATCTTCAGCAAACTGCACGGTCTGGCGCGCAATTGCGGTTACGTCGTCTTTGCCGGATTTGCTCGAAAGCGCGTTTTCCATTTGCTGGAGGCTGCCGTCGGCTTTGGAGAGCACCTCCGGCGCGAACTGAGCGGCGCCGTGAGCCCTTGCCACTTCGATTGAATTGCGCGCTTCATAGACAGACAGGGGAGTCTTGGGGTCGAGGGTCAGGGAGAGGGGGTTCCCCATCTTCTGATATTGAGCGCGTTTCATGAGCTTGTATTCAGAGACAGGGAAGATTTTTCCTTCGGTGTTCTTGCGGGGGACACTTTGCAGGACGACCATCTCGCTGGGAATCCGGACTGCGAAGTAAGGCTCGGCCGTAACGATCAGAGAGAATGCCTGCGCCGGCGTGGTTGCGCTGAGCTTTCCTTCCCCGTTCTTATTGAGAAGAATCTCTCCCATGTTTCCTGTTCTTCCTTCCGGGGTGACTACCCACAGGACATAGGTCAGAAATTCCGTGCCGATTGTCGACGCGGGTTGGAGGCCCTTGACCGAGATATCGACACTCGCGCGGTCTGCTTTCGATTTGATCTCGACTTTGACGTTGCCGGTTCCGCTGGGCATCAACTCGGTGCCGACCATGTTGACTTTAGTGCTGCCATTCCCGACCAGGTATCCCACAGCTTCGACTGTCTTTGTGGTCAAAGCGGACGCGGGAATTTGCTGGTTTTGCTGCTGTGCGGTCGCATCCTGAGCGACGGCTGTAGTTGCCAGTGCGAAGAAGGCGCAGAACAATGCGGCTCCGATACTCGGTATTCCCATTCGTGCATTCATGTGACTATCTCCCACTCGGATCGGACATAGGCTGTCGGGTCCGGCCTTGCGGCTGTTTCAAATCGCGTGAATTTGTACTCAGAGGCTTCTGCCGGCGTGATTCGCATTCCAACTTTGGGCATGAAGATATCCGAATGGGACGGGGTTTGACACTGGCAGAATTGCCAGTCACGCTATTTTGCGGCCGACTGATTCTCTATTGGTTGCAGGATTCTGATTTGGTTCAGAACGTCGCGCCGGTCAGCTCCTTGCCGGGAGCCAAGGTCAGGATTTCTGCTCCCACGGGAACGGGGCATTGAAGCTATGGATGGAATGCACCTGCGTGGGGCCGCTGCGTGAAAAGAGGCTTCATCGATCAAGAATGAATGGTGAGCCCGCTGGGACTCGAACCCAGGACCCACGCCTTAAAAGGGCGTTGCTCTACCAACTGAGCTACGGGCTCTCACCGGTGATTGAATTTTTCTCGAATGAAGAGCTTGTTTCGCCTGCATTCTCAGGATCTTGCATCCTGTTCCGGATCAGGGAAACGTCCTTGGATACAGACTTCAGCCTGATGCCACCGCTCTTCAACTTTACCAGATTGACCGATGTTGCGCTGGCTTTCGGTAGCAGACTGGGACCTTGTTCTCAGTGGCGGGGCGGAAGCTGCATCGCAAAAAGGGAGACGGCCGGGAGATTGACTCTTCCCCCGGCCGCATGGCCGTGGATGGCTGATGTCCGAACAGGTAGCTGCGCTATGCCTGTCGCTGCCGCAATTCTTCCAGGCGCTGTTCAAGCGTCTACGTAGGCATGGCTGTGAATGCGGTGCCACTGGGAAGCAAGCGCGGGAGAGTCAAATCTCCCACGATCGCCGTGAAGATATCGCTCAGGGTGTTAGTGCTCCCGTTCATGGTGACGGAGGTAGCGCCGGGGCAAGCATAGCTCGACGTGTCAACAAAGAAATTCTGATCTGAGCTGGCAATCGCCCGCAACGCTGAACATGCAGTATATGCACCCCCATCCAAGCCGCACCCACCGGATGCGACGCCATAGCCCACTACGTAGATTTTGGTATGAGCTGCCTTGGCTGTAGTAGCTACGTTAACCGCCTGTGCGCACATTTGTGTGCTGGAGGGATACGTCGCGTTCGAGTTCAGATATGTTGAACCGGTGTGCGCGAATTTAACAGTGCTGCCGGGTGCGTCACCATCGCCGAGAAGAATGATCACGTTCGTCGCGTTCGTCCTCGCATTGGCCGCGAGATATTCTTGAGCCGTGAAGATTGCGCCCGCGTAGTACGTTCCCTCGGTTCCCTCGGCCAGCATGCCGGTTTCGTTTGTGCCCCCAAAATAGCTGTTCCCGCCGACCGCATTCACGATAGAAGGGGGGGTGGTTGAATTAACAGTGGTGCTAGTCGTCAGCGGGTTAGTCCCGGTGGCGGTGGCGTCAGAGGGACGGTAATTGCTGGATAGGGGTACAACCTGATAATAGGAGTCCATGGTAGTCAGATTGGCCGAGGAGATAGTTGCAAGGGCGATGGTATCAGGGTAGTTGGTGACGGTTGGACAATCGGGGTTGCCCCCACTGCAAGTGGCTGTACTAGTGTCATACACTTCGTCATTTGCCAGCTGAGTGCCAGGCACCTGCGCGGGAAACGTAAAAAGGGAGACTTCGTCGACCGCCTGAGGGACGTTTCCGCTGGATGAAACCGTACCGCAGGTGGTGCCAGGCAGGCAGGGCGAAAACTCAGAAAGCAATATCTGAGCTCCCTGCTCTGCGCATTGGATCTTGGTGCCCTTGCAGTTGCTGCCCCCATCGGTATTCTGCATCGATGAGGTTGAATCCAGGATGATTGCGACGTTGTACGGGCCTCGCTGCGCGCCTCTCATTTGCGAAATCGAGGTTGCTGAAAGAGTGATGGACTTGGCTGATGCAATTCCGAAGACGGCCAAGACCCTGATGAAATACGTTGGGATGGTGACGGTTTGTTTCACCTGGACTGCGTTTGCCAACAAGGAACCTTGGCATTGCTGCAGACCACTCACGATCACGCAACCGGGAGTGACTGCTGTGACCGCGCCGGTCACGGCCAGAGGGGTATTTAGATTGGCGTAAGCGTTGTTTTTGCCCGATTGCGCGCCGTACTGTGTGCCCGTCGAAATTGTTGTGTTGGTTGATTCATTGCTTGTCGTGATGGGCAATTGCGAGGCTGCGGCCAAGGCGGCAGCGTCAGTGGAGGCCTGGAGCTCGCGGTAACAGACATAGGCATGTCCGAGGTCCACGGTCAGTCCACCTACGCCGAGCAGCAATCCGAACAGAAGAGCCGCCCATACCAGGGTCTGTCCATTCTCATTGTTAATTGACCGGCGCAAAAAAAGCTCGCTCTTTTGGTTCATTGGACGACCTCCGTAATGGTTTGATAAATTTGGCAGCCGTTTGGGAAGAACTTCTTACCGAAGATGGCGAGACTGCAATTTTTGGCGTATGCCGTCACGGTGACGGACCCGCCGGAAAGTAGATTCCCTGGCGCCCCGGTGGTGGTGCTTGTGCTTGAGCAGCTCGCTCCGGGATACGTTACGGCGGTGGTGCTGCCCAAGCTTGGTGTGGGGTTGAGCACAATCTGATACGAGAGATTGCTCGGGCTGAGGAGCGGCGCGGCATTCTGGACCGCCTGGGCCGCCGCAGCGCACGGATCCAATGTCACTCCTGAACTGACTGCAAGAACCCGCCCGGCGCTGTTCACGCCTTCGGTCAGGCTCATCAGTTGCATTTCAAAGATGCCAAAGATCAATACGCCAGTTACCACAACGAGGAGCATTGACGCGACCAGCGCGAACTCCACGAGCGCCTGACCCTCTTCGCCGGAGCCAGACCAAGCATGGATTCGGGCGATTATGGATCGTGTCTCACAATGAATCTTCATAGCAAATCTCCGTACACTCGACTGTCAAAAATGCTTCTCGGACGCCCCAAGGTAGCCGAGCTATCCGTGGGCAAATTCGGCGAGCGAAGATCCGGCCTTCCACGATCTGTGAAGGCGAGGCAGGCTTTGCCGCGTGAACGGAGGACTGCCAGGTCTGCGAACTTCGCTCGATCCGATAGAAAGCCAAGAGTAATATATTGGTTACTACTTTTAAATTACCCATCTGTGTTACGAAACACGAAGGTAATATGCGTATAAATGGATATAAATCATCCATTTATAAATCGAATAGGACAGGGAAATTCGATCAGCAGTTGGGTCTTTTCCGAATGTGATGCAGATCACACAATTTAACTACATAGTTACGGGTTAAGTCTGGGGTTTTGGCGCCTGGGAAAAAGGGTCGGGATCGGCTTGGACGAAGGAGTAAGAATCGTCTTATCGACTTATACCTACAACAATAAGTAAAAAACTTAATAAAACATATTGCATAAATAAATATTATGAATTATCGTTTCTTTTGTACTAAGGAGCGAGGTCTTCCCACTCATGGCAACCGAACCGAGAACGGCTTCAGACTGGCAAGACCTGCTGCGCATGGCGCAGGGGGCACCGCTGGTGATCGAGCGGGTGGGGATACCTGAGAAGGGAATCGCTATCGAAGGGTCATTCACGCTGCCGGAACTGGCCCGGCTGAGCTTCGAGGATCAGATATTTGTGACAGCATTCCTGCGCTCTCACGGCTCGATCAAGGAGATGGAGCAGACCTTCGGAGTGAGCTACCCGACCATCAAGGCGCGTCTGAATCGCATTTCCGGACAACTTCAATTTATTGATACGAACCCTTCGCCGTCCCGTTCCGATGTGCTGGAGCGGCTGAAGAACGGCGAGATCACCGCGGCTGAGGCAATCAGCGAATTGGAGGCCATCAAGTGACTCCGAATATAGCCGTCGTTCATGTGAATGTCCTGCGCGGACCGAATTTCCGGCTTTGGCTGCCGCTGTTTTTGCTGTGGATTCCGGCGATTCTGCTGGCGCCGTTTGTGCTGCTTGTCCTGCTTATCGCGAGCCTAGTGGGACTGATTCCGTTTTGGCGTTCGCTCGCCTCGTTCTGGGCGCTCGTGTGCAGCCTGCCGGGAACGGACGTACGGGTTACAGCCGAGGGCAATCACGTCCTCGTCCGGATTCTGTAGAGGTTGCTATGAACACTGATCGTCGCGCAATTCTTTCGCTTGTCGCTACGGGGCGCATCACGGCCGCCGAAGCGGAACGCCTGCTGGCCGCCTGGAACGACAGTCGCGAGACGGCATGGATTCTCGCTCTGAGCCTGGCGTTTGCCTTGCTGGCACAACTTCACCTGCGTGAGCTTCTACCGATCCTCATGCATTTGTTCAACGCGCAGATTCCGGCGCTGGCCGAGACCGTGCATCAGGCGTTCTCGCCCATCACAGATCTCCTGGGAGGATTGCTATGAACGAGAACAGACGACAGATTCTGGAGATGCTGGCTGCCGGAAAAATTACCGCAGACGAAGCCGAGCGACTGCTCGCTGCGCTTGATCCCGACACCGCCCAGGAAGTGGGAAGAACCGCAAACAACGCCGGAAACGGCCCACAATCCGGAACTACCCGGGTACGCGCCAAATACCTGCGCGTGCTGGTGGAGGCCGACGAAGACATGACCGGCTTGAAGGGACCGACCACGGTCAATGTCCGTGTACCGCTGCAATTGCTTCGCGCCGGAGTGAGGCTGGCGGCGCTGATTCCCCAACAAGCCCACAATCAGCTTGACCAAGCGTTTATCAGTCACGGAGTGCCACTAACGCTTTCGCAGATCAAGCCCGAGAATCTTGAGGAACTGATCGATCACCTCGAAGATTTGACCGTCGATGTGGACGGCAAGGATGGCAACAAGACCCGGGTGCGCGTGTTCAGCGAGTGAGACAGGGATCAGGGAATAGGGAATAGGGAGTAGGAGGAAAAGGCATGACAGCTCTTGTTGTGCGGAAGCCCCTCTTCTGTGCCGCATCTTCGGTCTCCATCGTTCGATGGATGGTTTCTGTGGGGTTCGGTGGATAGACTGCCTCCCATGGCAATTCCAACCGAACCGATCGGCAGCATTCCGAGGCCTGCGGAACTCCTTCGCGCAATTGAAGGGAATGGCGCGGGACAGGTTTCCAGCGAAGCGCTTGAGAAGGCATACGACGATGCCGTGCGCGACACCGTGCAACGCTTTGAGGCGACGGGCTCGCCGATCGTTACGGATGGCGAACAGCGCAAGTCGAGCTTCGCTACCTATCCTTTGGAGGGGCTCACGAATCTCGCACCCGATGGAGTCGTCATTCCCTTCAAGGACGGCCATACGCGTCAGCTTCCGCGCTTGAAGCAGGGCCCGTTTCGATACGGCAAGTACGCCGGGGAGTACATACGGCGAGCCAAGGCCGTCGCACATCGGCCGATGAAGCAGGCGGTCATCTCGGCCTCGGCCCTGAGCTTGTTGTACCCGGCAGACGGGATCCGGGGTTATCCGCGCGAGCAATTTGTCGAGGACCTGATTGCCGAAGCTGTCGCGGACATCACTTCGGCGCTCAACGCGGGAGCGGAGTGCGTGCAGATTGACTTCACCGAGGGGCGACTTTCGTTGAAGCTCGATCCAAGCGGTGGACTCCTGAAGAGCTTTATCGATTTGAATAACCGGGTGCTCGATCGCTTCACCAGCGGCGAGAGGACGCGCATCGGTGTCCACGTCTGTCCGGGAGGCGATCACAATTCTACGCATTCGGCCGACGTAGACTATGCGGGGTTATTGCCAGCCCTCTTTGCCATGAATGCCGGCAGATTCTACCTGCAGCTTGCCAGTGAGGCGGACCGCCCGCGGGTTTCGCGGCTCATCGCGGAATTGCTGGGCCCCGCCCAGCGTGTGTTCGTGGGTGTTATCGATCCGATCTCGCGGGAGATCGAAACGCCGGAACAGGTGCGGGCGAGCGTGATGGAAGCCGCGTCGTTTCTTCCGATCGAACGGTTCGGAACCACCGACGATTGCGGTTTTTCACCTTTTGCCGACGATGTTTCGACGGCGCGGGATGTGGCATTTGCGAAGATCAGTGCGCGGGTTGAGGGAACGGCGATGGCGGCAGCGCTGCTCGGCGTCTGAGGGTGGTTCTTGTTATCCGCGGCGCAGAGGTTTTTGCATCGGCACCACCTGGACGGTCACATCGCGCACTTCGGCGAGAAAGCGGTTCAGCACGGAACCGCGCAGCAGAATGTCGAAGCGCGAGCGGATCGGTTGCCCGAAGATAACGTGGGAGATGCTTTCCTGCTGCGCAAACCGGATCAGTGCGTCGGCAACATTCTTGTCATTCAGCGTGACCACTTGCGCGCCCAGGTCACGGGCCATGCGGCGATACTCCTCGATCCGCTGAAAGGCCTCAGGGTCTCCGTGTCCCTTGTCTTCGTCGGGCCGGTTTACATAGACGGCATACCAGTTTGTTGCGAGGCGGCCGGCGACGCGCGCACCGACGCGAATCAGTCTTTCGGTTCCGGGCCGTGTACTCAGGCAGACCATTACCTTGTCGGGGATCGGCGCCTGCTCGAGGCCCTGAGTGCGCCGGTAGTCGGAGGCGCGCTTGCTCACCTGCTCGGCCGTGGCGCGCAGTGCAAGCTCACGCAGCAGGTTCAGATTGCCTTTGCGGAAGAAGTTGGAGAGCGACTGCTCCACCTTCTCCGGGGCATAGATCTTGCCTTCGCGCAGGCGTGACCGCAGTTCCTCTACGCTGATGTCGACGTTGATGATTTCGTCGGCGCGTTTGAAGAAGCTGTCGGGAACGGTCTCGCGAATGATGGTGTTGGCGGAGCGATTGACCGCATCGTTCAGGGTTTCAAGGTGCTGGATGTTGACCGCGGTCCACACGTCGATTCCGGCGTCCAGCAGTTCCAGCACATCTTCGTATCGCTTACGATTTTTGCTTCCGGGGACATTGGTATGAGCCAGTTCGTCCACGACAACGATCTGCGGATGTCGCGCGAGAATCGCATCGACGTCCATTTCTTTCAGGTCGACTCCGCGGTAGGGAATCACGCGCAAAGGTACGATTTCAAGATCGCGAATCTGGTCGGCCGTATCCTGGCGTCCGTGTGTCTCCACGAGACCGATGACCACGTCAACACCCTGTTTGCGCTTGAGGAGGGCGTCGTTGAGCATGTGGTAGGTCTTGCCCACGCCGGGTGCGGCGCCGAGATAGATGCGGAACCGAGCGGGTTCCTGCTGGCGTTCGAGCTGAATTTCCGGCATCAGCCAACCTCGACGGGGTGCGCAATCGCTTCTGCTACTGCCACGGGCAATGTGAAGCGGAAGGTTGTGCCGTGTCCAAGCCGGCTCTCGACGGCAATCTGGCCGCCGAGCGATTCGACGAGACGCCGTACCAGCGCAAGGCCCATACCGGTGCCGCTTTCAGAAAAGGGATTGAAGCGATCGAAGATGGTGCTGAGACGCTCCGCTTCAATCCCGCGGCCGCTGTCGCGCACTGTGAATTGCACGAAATCCTTGAGTTCCTCGGCCGTGAGTAGAATCTCTCCGTCGGGCGGTGTGTAGCGCAGAGCGTTGGCGACCAAATTATCGAGGATGGAGCGAACCGCGCGGCGATCAGCCATCACAAACGACAGGTCCGCGAATGCGCTGACTTCGATGCGCACCTGCTTGGCCGCAGCTTCATCGATGTAGCGGTTGCGCGCCTCATCGAGCAGAGGAAGAGGCCGCAGACGTTCGAGTTTCAGCTCGCGCTTGCCGGTATCGATTTCGGCTACCTCGATCAGGTCGGCCATCAGGTCGCTCAATTTCTCCGCTTCGTTGCTTGCCTCGACCACCAATTCCGTTTGCAGCGGCAGAAGTTCGCCTCCGTATTCGTGCCGGAGTGCGTAGAGGCCTCGGCGCAGTTGCAACAGTGGGTCGCGCAGCTTCTTGCTGGCCACTGAGATGAACTGTGTCTTGAAGCGATCGGTGTCCTGGAGCGTGGTTACGTCTTCCAGGGTTGTGACCGTACCCAGCAGGCGCCCCTCGGAGTCACGCATGGGCATGGTGCGCAGGCGATAACTGCGGGACTGCTTACCGATCCGCATGGGCAGCATGGCGGCCTCACCCTCGGCTGCGATGGGTTTCTGCATCGCGATGGCATCGCGGATCGCGCTCAGAATCTTGTCGCCGCCGGGTGTGTTGGTGAGAGCCAGGCGATCGTTTGCAGATTCGCCAAGAACATCGGCGGCAGCCTGGTTGAGCTTGAGGATATGGCCTTTCGCGTCGGTGACGATGATTGGTTCGAAGATGGATTGCAGCACGGCGTCGGAGAGCTGGAACTCCATCTGCCGGCGGCCGGCTTCGCTTTCGCGAAGCTCACGGAGGCGCACGGCAACGCGATTTAATTCGGCCGCAATCACACCGAAGCTGTCGCGCCCGCCCCACTCCACGCGATGCTCGAGATTGCCACTTGCAATCTTGCGGGCATCGTTCGCAAGCATCCGGATGGGGTGCAGCACCAGCATGATGGTCGCCACTTCAACCAGGATGAGGGAGATGAGCAGTGCGATCGCCAGACTCATCTGACCGGCGGCGGCCAGCGCGCGATGGGCGGCAGCTACCAGGCACACGCCGATCGCGGCAATCACGACACAGCCGAGAATCAACCTCTGCGTGAGATTCAACATCGTCCGCGCTCCGCGCCAGAGAAAACCACACTTTCATTTTGTCGCACAGACCCTCAAGGCGCAAAACCGGCGCGGAGCTTTCCTGTTGATTACCGGGAGGTTTCAGGGAATGCGGCAGACCGAGAGTGAGGCATTGTGCCAGTCGCAGGCCAGTCCTGCCGGTTGCGGGAACGCCACGATCACCCAATCAACTCCGAGATCTCGTTTAAGCCGTTCGAAATCGGCGATCTTGAAATTTTGCCACCCGGCCGTTGCGTCCACCTGGAGTTCCCATGCCGGCCCGAGCTCGGGGACCTGGGTCACAACCGAAGTGTCTTTGACCATGTCGGCCAATTGGCTGCGCTCGGCCAAGGCGCGAAAGCTGTGGTAGTCCTCCTTCGGCGCAGCGAGGTAATTGGGGTCCATGGCAAAGTAAGCGTTGGTAGGGGTGTTCTCGCGAATCCATGCAAAAGACTGCAGCCATGGGTTGTCAGAGCGCATGCCCGGAAACTCGATGTGCTCGCTGCCGCTAAAGAGAGCGCGTTGCGAAATGAACATGCCGACGTTGACGATGGTGAGGAAAACAGCCCAGCGCCAGGTACTCGATTTCAGCAGATACTTGCCGAGCAGACACCCACCCACCAGAGTTAGGAAGCAATAGATCAGATGCAGAAACCGCATGGGCTGCAAGGGCGTAAGCCGCACCAGGGCGGGAGCCCCCAGCATGATCATGGCCAGAGCCTGCTGGAAAACGCCATAGGAGAAGATGGCAAGGCCAAAGCGCGCCAGCATCGTCTCGTTGCGCTTGAGCGCGACACGCCACAGCATCCAGAACAGAAAAAGTGGGCCAAGCGCCCCGAGCCACTCATACCACGTCCAGCTGTAGAGGAAGTAATAGCTGCGTGTTTGCAAGGCGCGGTGCCAGATCGGCGTGGGAGACTCAAATATCCAGCCGAGGGGAACCACCGTGGCAAGAGCTTCGCGCAGTGAGCGCAGCCAGACATGCACCGGTTCGAGCATCGCCATAGTGAGGAAGAAGCAGAACGAAATGCCCAGCGCTGCCATGATGGGGTGCAGCACAAACGCGAGCAACAGCAGAGGAACCGACTGCCATCGATGGCCTGCCAGAATGCGGGAAACGGCCAAAAGCACGAGCGCGGTGGCGATATTGCGCGGGTGCAGATGTTGGTCGGCGAGGTATAAGGCTGTGCCGGAGACCGGTAATGTCATCATCGCCGCGGTAAGGGCTACGCCGGCCCACTGCACGCGCTCGTCTTCGAACAGAATCCGCGCAATGCTCCAGCAGCCCAGGACGATGAGGAGAATCGAGACGAACTGAAACAGCAATTCCGTGACGGGCACGGGAATGTGGGTGAAGCGGATAAAATCTGCGATCCACTTATCGAAGAGAGTTGCCTGCAGCTGGACGCGGAAGAACGCCGCATCGTGAGGATAGAGTGCGGGGTTCAGGTCACTTTTGATGGCGGTCAAATATACGCCGTCATCTTCAAGTCCGGGGTGATAGCCCATCGTCGCCATTGCTAAAAGTGAGAAGGCGAGGATCAATAGCAGGCTGCGCTTGCGACCGTTTTCCAAATGATTCAGCTCGTACAATCCGATTGAGATTTCCCAGCAGCGGGTAGAACGCAACGCTCTTGCATTCGTGAGAGAAGAGGGAGTCGGCCCCCCAAAAAGCTGTAAGGCCTTTTAACCTTCGAGAAAATGGAGCTCCCGGCAGAGGGCTCCTATTTGGTTGGACGAGATTAGAGGCGATTAGCTGACTATATTCGAGATTACTATTGGGGTGTTCAACTAAACCTTCTATTTTCATGGTTTAAGTAACCAAGTTTGATGACGCCGTGCCCGCAATTTCGAGAAAGTCTTTTGTTTTGAGTACACAGTGAAAGCCTCATCCGTCTATACTCCGTAGACACCCACAGCATGGCATCGACATTTATCAGTCCAATTCGGGTTGCGCTCGACGAGGCAGCGTCTCCTGACCTCAGAGAACGGATAGCTCCCTGCTTTCGTCAGAAGCTGGCGCTCGCCATTCCTACTTTGTGCGAAGCCGCCAACATTCCCCGGCTGCTCGAGCGCGTTCGCGCCGTACTCGATCCACTCGACGTCGACTACGAAATCTTGATCGTTGATGACGACAGTTGTGATGGCACGGCCGAAATAGTTTCCGCCATCGCGCAGCAGGACCCGCGGGTTCGTCTTTTGGTGCGCAAGGGCCGTCGAGGTCTCTCCGGCGCAGTTCTTCACGGCTGGGAGAATACCAATGCTTCGATCGTAGGCGTCATGGATGCGGACTTGCAGCATCCTCCGGAGTTGCTGCCGCAACTTACCGCTGCCATGTTTTCAGGGTGCGATCTCGTGATCGGCAGCCGCTACACGCCAGGCGGCGGTTTGGGGCAGTGGAACCCCTTGCGCAAGTTGCTCTCGGCGGCCGCGGTGTGGGTTACGTGGCCGATCCAGCGTGTCGGTCTTCGCGCCAAAGACCCAATGTCAGGTTTTTTCTTCGTCCGTCGCGACTGCCTGGTGGACATTCCTTTTCAACAGTCAGGCTTCAAGCTGTTGCTCGAGATCCTGGTTCGCGCTCGAATCTCCTCGGTTCGCGAAGTTCCTTTCGAATTTGGTCAGCGTTATCGGGGCGCCAGCAAAGCCAACTTGAGGGTGGCTCTCGATTATGGCAGACTGCTTGCCCGGCTCTATCGGAGCAGATTTGGCTTGCGCCGCGCCGTTCCGGTCAGCACGTTCGATTGATGTAGATTTGTCTGGCATGTTTAGAGCGCCGGCAAGAGCCAGCGCATCGCAAGAAATCCGACCACGCCGAGAAAGAACACCAGCGCCATGCGGATACCGGGCTCGCGATTGACCTCGGGCACCAAGTCGCTCGCGCCTACATACAGCGCTACCCCTGCTGAGACCGGCAGCCCGTACGGCAGCCAACTCGGTACGAGCTCAATGACTAAAACGCCGACGATGGTTGCGGCCGCCAGCATTACCGCCGAATAGAATGCCGCAGTACGGCTGCGACCACTGGCCAGCATCACCGAGGCCATCGTGAATCCCTCCGGCGCCTTGTGCAGAAACACGGCTAAAAAAATAAGCCAACCGAGTGCATTGTTCACCACGAAGCCGGAACCGATGGCCACGCCATCGAAGAGTGCGTGTACACTCAGCCCACCCAACACTGAGTAGCCCGTACGCGCCGACACAAATTCATCGTGATGCGTCTCTTCGCCGTAATGGAAATGTGAGTTGATAGTGTGCTCAAGCAGGTGCACAGCGCAATAGCCGATCATGATCAAAATCGGACCGAGCACGGGGCTCAGCTTCAGGCTCTCCGGGGTCATCTCCAGCAGAGCGACTGCCATGAGGAAGCCTGCGCCCAGGGCGACAAAGTAGCGCAGGTAGCGCTCCACGCCGCGAGCCCGCACCAGCACCAGCCCGCCAGCTACGTCGGCCAGAGCTGCGAGCACTCCAAGCGCCACCGAGAGTTTGAGCATGCTTGCTTACACCTTACCCGCTGTGGCGGATGTGCATTACGTCGCCATCTTGCACCACGTACTCTTTACCCTCAAGACGCAGCGTGCCTTGCGCGCGCGCATTTGCCTCACTGCCGGCCGCCAGGAGGTTGTCCCACCGGATGGTCTCGGCGCGAATGAAGTGATGTTCCAGATCGGAATGAATCGCACCGGCCCCCTGCGGAGCCTTCGACCCCGCTGGAATTGTCCACGCACGGCATTCATCTTCGCCCGCGGTAAAGAAGCTGATGAGTCCCAGCAGCTCATAGCTTTTTCGAATCAACCGCACAAGGCCACTTTCGTGCAGACCGTAGCTCGATAGAAATTCCGCCGCTTCGGCCTCATCCATCTCGGCCAGTTCTGCCTCGACTTTGCCGCAGATTGCGGTGGCGCCGGCATTGGGCCGTTGCGCTACGTCCGTCAGCATATAACGTGAGACGGCCGCATCCAAGTCGTCGCCGAGTGTCATACTTTCGCCGATATTAACTACATACAAAACAGGCTTTTGCGATAGGAACATGAATCCCTTGATGAGCTTCTTTTCCTCCGGCGTCATCTCCAGTTCGCGAATTGGCTGCTCTTTCTCGAGTGCTTCTTTTGAGCGCAAAAGGAGAGCCTGCTCCCGCTCGAGTTCGCTGGTGCGGCCCTTCTTCAAATCTTTCTCGAGGCGCTCCAGCCGCTTCTCCACCTGCGTCAGATCGCTAATCATCAAATCGAATTCGACGTTCTTCACATCGCGCAGCGGATCGTTGGGACCGACATGCGGAATCGAATCGTCGTCAAACGCGCGCAGCACGTGGATCAGTGCGTCGACGTTGCGCAGGCTGGTAAGAAAGGCCGTTTCCTTCAGTGCCTCCTGTCCGATTGCCGCCACGTCAACGTACTCGACCGTTGCGTGCGTGGTCTTCTTCGGAGAGTAGAGCGCGGAAAGCTTGTCGAGCCGCTCGTCGGGCACGCGCGCCACGCCGATGTGTGCCTCGCGCGGATTGGAGTAGCCGCGATCTTCGAGCTTGGCCTTGGTAAGTATCTTGAACAGCGATGTCTTGCCCACCTGAGGCAGGCCGATAATGCCAGTTTTCATGTGTTTCCGATGGCGCCCCTGCACGATACTTTGCGCGCTTCAGGGCCTCTACGATGATACAAGAGCGGAATGCAGGGAATTGAGAACAGTAACAATAAGGGAATGGGAATGCGGAGCGGCCATCGAGGCGAGACTGACTGCAGGACGTGGACTTTTAGCCGCGCCGCTTCACAAACCGCAGGGCGGAGAACTCAGCCGACACCGCCGCGATTTTTGTGTCCACAATACCCCTGGCCAACGCAGAATCCCGCACATGGTTTTCATTCAGCGGATGTCCTGGGCCTTTGCGGTAGATAAACCAGATGGGCACACCGGACTTGAGCTGATCCGCGGCCTTCCTTAACGCTGCACTCAGATCGGCTGGCGTATCCACGCGGGCCACAATCAACTCGCCCTCGCGCTGAGAGACCTCCTTTGCGCCGGCAAGTGCGTCTTTCAACGCTGCATCATCTACTGGCCCGATCATGCGAACCGTTGTCTCCGGCGTGATGCCAAGCTTCTTCGCGAGCGTTGGCGGAGGCTTCAAAAGCGCTTCGGCCCACTTCGCAGCCAACCCGCTGCCAAGTTCCAGTGCGACAGATTCGTCCTTGAACGTAAATCGAAGCCAGTCTCCGTCGGCTCTCACCTGTTTCATTTTTGCGAAGGGTACTTTGCGCCGCGTCTCTCCGCGCAGTATTAACTCCGGCGGCTCGATGAGCGCCTTCACAGTGGTCTTAGCCCCGCTCCATAGGCATGCACAAATCGCTTCACGCCCCATCCAAACTCCTACACGACTCCTACACGCGCGTTGACTCTGCCCTTGCCACCAGCACGACGGTTGCCATGCCAAACAACTGAATCGCAGCTTCCACGTAAACGCTGCGGTCATGCAGCTTATTGAAGTGGATGGTCGTCGGGTTACGGATGTCGGTTGTATCAATCGCTCCGCCAGCCGCGGCGCGGTCGCGCTCCATCGCCGGAATGATTACGTATTGCGAGTATGCCGTGCAGCCAAGCATCAGGACAACCAGCGCCATGGGCGCAAGTACCGAATGCGGCTTATAGATGTCCCAGGCCGGAGCCAGAGCCATCAAAGCCAGCAACACAAGTCCGCAAACAATTCCCATGCCATGCAGGATTCGGAGCAACTCACCGACGATCGAACCGGCAGTGTGGGTAGCGCCGGGAAGAGAGCCGAACGTGACCGCGGCAACCACAGGAAAAAATATTTCGGCGCCAATCCAGACAATGAGGGCGAGATAAAGCAGCGTGCGAAGAACGGTCTTCATCTCCGAAGCATACAAGGCAGCAGAGAAACAGGGAACAGAGAATGGGGAATGGGAAGTGGGAAAGAGATAGCGTTCGCCCATCGACGATGAGCGAGCGCCAGATTTTGGAAATCGTGCGGGCCTAGTTGTGCTTCAGCGCGCGCTTCAAGACGATCTCCAGCGCCGCCTTGGTTTCCGCATATTCGGCCGGTGATACTACACCGGTCAGCTTCTCGCTCTCCAGCGCGAAAAGTTCATCCTTCAGCACACTCAAGAGCGCGCCGTTCTTCGATGCGGGAGATGCTACGTGCGAAGCGGAGTACACCGGCGTTGCCACCACACTCGGGCTTTGCACTTGTGCGACAGGCACAACCGGCGCTCCAGCAGGTTTGCGCAGCAGGAAAGCCGCAGCCGCTACGAAGACCAGCGCCAGTCCGCCGAGAATCCACCACTTGTACTTGCTCAGCGGATCGGGTGTGTTGATGGGCTCACCGATGCCGCCGCCAGGTTGGCCGCCACCGGGGGCAGCAGCTTCAGGACCACCGGGGCCTGCGGCGCCCTGATCCTCGCGGGGCATCGATCCCGTGCCGGAAACCGAAAACTCCAGCGGCTTGCCAGGGGCCGCATTCTTCGCCACGAAGGTCTGGATGTTCGGGTCCTGGTTGATCGGCGTGAACGCTGAGCCAGACCCCGGAGTAAACGTCATGCTCTTCGGTAGCAGCACGCCAACGCTTTGTGTGCTCAGCGAGACCTGGGGACGAAACGTGAATGAACCGCTGTAAGGAATCGTATAGCTGATGTTGAACTGCGTGTCCTTGTCGCCTTCATCCGGCTGAATTGGGAAGTTGAATGCGTAATGGCCCTTCGCTCCGTTCGGCTGTAGCTTGAGCGTGGTGGGCAAGCTGCCGGAGCTCGGCCGCTGTCCCTGTGCCGACTCTACAATCGCTTCCTCAGGCAAAACGATCTCGAAGCTCTTCGGACTCCACTGGGTGCGCGGCGGCATGCTGGTGTTGTGTACAAAGTACCGCTCGATCACATGTAACTGGCCGTTGGCGACCTCGAGTTCCAGGACGTCCGCTTCAATGAAGACGCCGTCCACCTTGGGCGCCACGTCGTACACGGCGATATCCGGCACTGCACCACTTTGCGGCGCGTCCGCAAAAAACTCCGCGCCCTGGTGAGTAACTTTCACCAAAGCCGGTGCGTTTGTCGGACGATTGAGGGTGTAGTGCCCGCTGCCGTCGACGGTGGCATGCGCAACTTCAGTCATGCCTGTCATGGGCTCGACAAGCACAACGGCATCCCCTGCTGCCGGCTTGCCTGTGGTCTTGTTTGTGACAGTGCCCGTCAACTGCGCGGCCTGCGCAAAAGCGCCGGCGAAAAGAAAGCTCGCAACGGCCGCATGCAAAAGAGTCTTCATCGATCTCATGGTTTTTCTGGGAGTCCTTATCTTTGGTTACTAAGCTTGTCGTTCCAGGTGTTCCATCTCCACCAGCAACTCGGCGGTTTCATTTTCAAGTTGTGCACGCTGCGCCTGAAAATCTTCTTCCGGATATTTCCCCGCACGAAACTCGAAATTCAAGTCGCGCAGATTCTCGTAAAGCTGCTCCTTGCGCTCCTCGAGATAATCGAGCCGCGTTTTCTGCCGCTGGCTCGCAAAGGCATTCTCCGGCCAGAAGGTGTAGAGGAACAGCACCATCCCCATCAGGCATCCAAGCGCCAATCCAAGAGTCTCGCTCATAGCTCAGTAACCTCCTTCGCTGCCGGTTTCACGACGAATCCGTTCGTGTATTGCATCCATCTGGGGTGTGCTGGCCAGTTGCGCAGGTTCCTTCTTGCCGACTGACCAGTGCCGCACCAACAGAATCGTTCCCAGAAGCGCTGCGGCAAATACCGCGAAGGGCGCGATCCACGCTACCAGATCAAAGCCATGAGTCGTTGGCGCAGCCAGCACCGTGGCACCATACTTTGCCACGAAGCTGTCGAAGACTTGTTGATCCGTCATACCCGCATTGATTGCGGTGCGCAACTCCGCCAACTGCACCGGCGAAGTAGGACAGCCTACGTGGTTGCACTCGCCTAGAACCTGCCCGCACCCGCAACTGCACATCATCTGGTGATTCAGGTGGTCGTAGCGCGCGCCTGCATCGCTGGCGCCCAATGAAAAGCAAACCACCACAGCGAGTGCTCCGGCTTGCAAGGCTCTTTTGAAATAGGTCAAACCTGACGGAGTTGGCATTTCAGTCGCCACCCTTCAAAACTGGTTCCGCGTGTGCCGGACGAGCAGTCGGCGAACGGAGCGAAACCGTTGCCGGAAGCTGGCTGGGAATCAGTGCCAGCAATGTGCCGAACACGAGCACGACCACGCCGGCCCATATCCAGCTGACGAGCGGATTGAGGAATGCCTTGATGATCGGTTGCCCGGTGTCGGGATTGGTGCCTTCATAGACGACATAAAGGTCCCAGCTTGGCACGGAGTGCACCGCGACCATGGTCTGCGGCTGCTGGCTAACCAGGTAGACGCGCTTCTCGGGCGCCATCTGGAACTGCTTCTTGCCGTTCCTATAGACATCGAGGAGCGCGTAATCAGAGTTATAGTTTGCGTTCGAATCCTGCGTGAATCCGACGCACTCGAGGGTGTAGGGGCCGACGCTCATCTTGTCGTGAAGAGCGAGCTCCTGTTCGGTATTGCGATTGAAGGCGGCGCCTGCCAGACCAATCACCACGATTACCACGCCGATGTGGACGATGTATCCACCGTAACGACGGGTGTTGCGCCGAGTCAGCAGGTACATTGAAACAGCCAGGTTTTTTCCTGTCTGCCTCGCAATTACGCCCGCACCGCGGAAAAACTCCGACAGGATGGCCGACATCACACTGGCCGAAAGTGCGAACGCAATCAAGGCATAGAAATTACCGGAATCAAAGGCGCCGTCTTTCCATGGCCGAACGCCTGCTGCCAGGCAGACGATCACCATCGCCCAGAGTGCAATCGTAGGCAAGATGAAGTTGCGGCGAACGGCCCGAAGCGAAGTCGATCGCCATGGGAGCAGCGGTCCCACACCGGTGAGGAAGAGCAGGAACAAACCAATTGGAATCGCCACGCGGTTATAGAATGGCGCTCCCACCGTTACCTTGTTGCCTTCGACATACTCACTCAGGATGGGGAACAGCGTACCCCACAAAATTACGAAGCACGCCGTGAGCAGCACAAGATTGTTGAAGAGAAAGCTCGACTCACGGCTTACCAGCGACTCCAGCCGATGCTCTGCCTGCAAATGGTTTCGTTGCAGAATGTAGGTGAAGATGCACACTGCGAGCACGATCCCCATGAAGACGATGAACCAGGTGCCGATCGATGACTGTGCAAACGCGTGCACCGAACTCACCAGGCCCGCGCGGGTGAGCAGCGTGCCCAGCAGGGTCAGCAGGAAAGTGGAGAAGATGAGCCAGACGTTCCAGCTCTTCATCATCCCCTTTTTCTCCTGCATCATCACCGAGTGCAAGAAGGCGGTGCCGGTGAGCCACGGCATGAAGCTGGCGTTCTCGACCGGGTCCCAGCCCCAGTAGCCGCCCCAGCCCAGCACGGCATAAGCCCAGTGCATACCGAGGAAGATGCCACCGGTCAGGAACAGCCACGTCACCAGCGTCCAGACGCGCGTAATCTTGATCCATTTTTCGCCGGGGTAACGCATCATCAGGGCGCCCAGCGCGAAGGCAAACGGCACCGAGAATCCGACGTATCCCAGGTAGAGCATCGGCGGATGAATCACCATCTCGGGATACTGCAGGAGGGGATTCAGACCGTTGCCATCGGCTGGGAGCGAACCTCTGAGGAGGGCGAACGGCGGGGCTGCGAAGTTTACCACTGCGAGGAAGAAAACCTGGATGCCTGACAGGATCGTCCCGGCATAGGCATAAAGCTTTACGTCGGTCTTGTGCCGGAGTCGAAGCACAAACCCATAGGTGGCCAAAAGCCAGCACCACAGCAGCAGGGAACCCTCCTGCCCGCTCCACAGCGCCGCGAACTTGTAGGCTGCGGGAAGGGCTCGGTTCGAGTGCTCCATGATGTAGGTGATCGAGAAATCATTGGTGAAGACCGACCACACCAGCGCGAATGCGGCAGTCGTTACCGCGATAAACACGGCAATTCCGGCCCGACGAGCCGTATCGGCCAGCCGTTCCGGCGCAATCGGCGCGGGCTGGCCCGTTGCCAGCAACCTCAGCGCTACCCCGCCGGCAAACAGATTGTAAGCAGCCAGCGCTAAAGCGATGAGAAGAGAGAGACTTCCAAACGTTGCCATCAGAGCTCCATCTTTGATTCTCGCACTCAGGACTAATGCCCTCGGGGAATCTGACGAACCTATTCTTAACTATTCTAGGCTTGTGAAATGTGATTTGGCTCACACTAGAGATGGAGTCCGATTCTCGAGCGAGGCTGAGAGTGAGGAGAACTAGTCCGGATATGGCTCTCCGGGATGAACGATGCGGATGAAGTGGTCGGTAAAGACCGCATGACCACCCGGCAGCGCGACCTTGGGCATATGGCAGCTGACACAATCTGTCTTGCTTATTGGGCAAATTTTTGCAGTCGAGGCACTGGAAGGTAGCGTCTTCCCGTGGCATGCCAGGCATTTCGCGTCGTAAGCAGCGAGATTATGGTTGGCCTGCTGATGCGGATTGTGGCACGCCAGGCAGCTGATCCGCGGGTCATTGCCGACAAAGCACCTGCTGATCGTCAGCCGATAGGGCTGGAAGCGCACATCCGACGGCCCATGAAAGTGGTTCCTCACCGTGGCGTCCCAGGTGCGATGACATTGACCGCAGAAATCTCCGATGTCCTCAGCGCTCATGGCCTTGAACGACTTGGGAAGCGAAGAGAAGTCATCGCGGGCGGCGTCGGCCATGTGTCGATCGGCGCCGGCATGACATCGTTCGCACCCCACTCCAGGACGAAGATTGTCGAGATTCAGCTTCTCCTCTTTGGCGGAGTCAGTTGAATGGCAGCTGAAACATTGGATGGCTTCCCAGGTTGTAAGTTTGCGCCCGAATGCTTCGGTCAGGTCTTTGGGGACAATATGTCCATCTCCGGGCGTGGTAGCCAGCCCTTGATCCATATGGAAGTAGCTGACCAGGCTCTCATACATTTCTCCATCTTTTTCAAGGACCCATGTTTGCGAGTGCTGGCCAAAGATCCAGCGAATCGGTACGGTTATGGAGTTTGTTCCGTCAGACACGGTGTAGGTGCTGCGGCCATTTTTTGTCTGCACCGTGTAGAGATACTTGCCCTGTTGAACACTAAGATCTGGATGAGACTCCAGCGCCGGGTTTGCTCCGGTTAGTTCCAAGGCGTGATGCATGGCCGCGTGGGAATACGAAGAGGTGACACCCTGATGGCAATTGACGCAAGCAGGGGAATTTGCCGGGGGATTTGACGAAGCCGCCAGGATCGAGGGTGGAGAAGAAAGTGTGCAGAGCAGCAAGACGAGCGCGCCCGTGCTCGTCCCCGTAAACCGGGATCTCAAGCTATCGCACCAGGGCAAGGCAGACCATGCGCTCACGGTAAGCGTCCTCTCTTCTACCGGCCCTCGAGTAAACGTCAGCCAGGCCCAAATGGGCTTCAAGGTTTTGAGGATCCTTCTGCAACACTTTGTTCAGCAATTCGGTGGTGCGTTCTACATCTCCCGTCTGAGCGAGTGCGCGGCCAAGGGCGATTTGCGCCATCTCCATGTTGGGGACAGCGGCGAGAGCAATTTCGGCTTCCGGCTTCGCTTCGGCATAGCGGCCTGCAATGGTGAGGGTGAAGGCGAGCACACCGTGGGCATAAATGTTGCCAGGTGCACGCGCCACTTCAGCCTGGAATTGTTCAATGGCCAGCGTTGGGATGTCTTTGTAGAGCAGCGACCCGTAGAAGAAATGAAGATTAGGCGTGGTGGGATAACGCGCGAAGAGCTCGTTGAATTGTTTGCTCGCCACTGCATAGTCACCGGAAAGATAGGCATATCCGGCACTCCCCACTGCTTCAAAAAACTGCCGGTCCTCCTGGGGAATATTTCGGGGCAGGTTCTGCATTCTTATCCCGGCTAGTCCTAAACCCACCAGCAGGTCAGAATCTTTGATGTGATGCGCGACGAAAAAATCGTATTGTGCGACGGCTTCTTCAAAACGCCCTGCGCGAGCCAGTAGTTCTGCGAGATGGAAGCGAATGATGGCCTCATTCTTGGGCTCATCTGCCGCACCTTTTTTTACGCCTTGCTCAAGATCTCGCAGTGCATCATCGTAGGCGCCGGTTTCGAATTCAGATAACCCGCGCAAGGCGAGAGCGGGAGCTGTATCGGGTTGAAGGCGCAGAAAGTGATCGAAGGCATCGATCGCGGCCGGGAAGTCGTTGGAACTGTATTGAAGCAGGCCAGTATAGAACCAGCCCTCGGCCCAGTCCGACTTTGCTTTTAGAGCCTCGCTGTAGAGTTGAATTGCCAGAGGGATGTTTTGCTGATTACGAGCTTCGGTTGCGCGAGAGGCAAGTGCTTCAAATTGCGGATCCGCCAGTTGCGCGTGCAATCGCCCCGCGGATGACGCGAGCAGAACGATCAAAGCGAGCGTGAAGCTACCCCTGGTCACCGGATTGGCGATCACTCATTTATTCCTCGTCATTTTAATGTATGGATGGCAAACGCAAAAGATCCAAAGGTAAGAGCAATAAGCCGAGCGTTATTGTGTTTCGCCGGTTGCAACAGGGTTAACGTGCTTCTGTGACAGAAAGTTCTCACCCTATCCGAAAAGAAATTCCTTTTCGCGGAGTTCCTTGATTGAGTCGCGCAACTTTGCGGCCTTCTCGAACTCGAATTTCCGTGCGGCTTCGCGCATCTCTGTCTCGAGCTTTGTGATGAACGCATCCACTTCGGCTTGCGAAGTGAACTCCGGCAGGGCCGTGGCCTCTTCGACTTCGATCTCGCCGTACTCGGCCTTGAGAATCTGTGCCAGACCCATGTCCATATTGTTGATGATCGACTGCGGCGTGATGCCGTGCTCTTCGTTGTAGGCGCGCTGGATCGCTCGTCGGCGGTCTGTCTCGCCGATGGCCTGCTTCATTGAGTCGGTCATGCGGTCGGCGTAGAGAATCGCGCGGCCTTCGAGATGGCGCGCCGCCCGGCCCATGGTCTGGATCAGTGACCCAGATGAACGCAGGAAACCTTCCTTGTCAGCATCGAGAATCGCAACCAGCGAAACTTCCGGCAGGTCCAACCCTTCACGAAGAAGATTGATGCCGATCAGTACGTCGAACTCGCCTTTCCGCAACCCTGCGAGCAGCTTTACGCGCTCCAGCGTCTCGATCTCGGAGTGCATGTAGCGGCAGCGCACGCCCACTTCGGTGTAGTAACCGGCGAGGTCCTCAGCCATCCGCTTGGTGAGTGTCGTTACCAATACGCGTTCGCCGCGCTCGGCGCGATCGCGAATCTCGGCAAGCAGATCGTCGATCTGCCCCTTCACCGGACGAATTTCAACTTCGGGATCGACGAGCCCCGTCGGTCGAATCACCTGCTCGACTACGACTCCAGCGGAGCGCGTCAACTCATATGGCCCCGGGGTGGCGGAAACATAGATCGTCTGGTGGATGCGATTCTCAAATTCGTCGAACTTGAGCGGCCGATTGTCCATCGCCGAGGGCAGGCGGAATCCATAATCGACCAGATTTTGCTTGCGGCTTCGGTCGCCATGCCACATGCCGTGCACCTGCGGAATGGTGGCGTGGCTCTCATCCACAAATAGCAGAAAATCACGCGGGAAATAATCCAGCAACGTTGGCGGAGCTTCACCCGGCAAACGTCCCGAAAAGTGCCGCGAGTAGTTCTCGATGCCGTGGCAGTAGCCCATTGACTTAATCATCTCGAGATCGAACCGTGTGCGCTGATGCACGCGCTGCGCCTCTACCATCCGGCCTTCTGCTTCGAGGTACTTCACCCACTCATTGAGCTCTGCGACGATGGAATCGATGGCCTGGGTTTTGCGCTCCGGCTGCACCACGTAATGGCTCTTGGGATAGATTGGCAGCCGCGCGTACTTCTGCTTGATCGTGCCGAAGAGCGGATCGATCTGTGCGAGTGATTCGATTTCGTCGCCAAACAGCTCGATGCGATACGCAGACTCGTCGTAGGTTGGATATACCTCGATGATGTCGCCGCGCACGCGAAAGGTTCCGCGCCGGAAGTCCGCATCATTACGCTCGTAGAGGATTTCGACGAGGCGCCGGGTGATGTCCTTGCGGCTGATGCGCTGACCCTTTTCGAGCAACAGCAACATGCCGTAGTAGGCCTCCGGCGAACCGAGGCCGTAGATGCAACTCACTGAACTGACGATGATGGCGTCGCGCCGTTCAAACAGCGATCGCGTGGCTGAGAGCCTTAACTTATCCAGCTCCTCATTAATCGTCGCTTCCTTCTCTATATATAGGTCGCCCGCCGGAATGTAGGCTTCGGGTTGGTAGTAGTCGTAATAACTGACGAAGTATTCGACGGCATTGCCGGGGAAGAACTGCTTGAACTCGTGATAAAGCTGCGCAGCGAGCGTCTTGTTGTGGGCTAGGATGAGGGCCGGGCGATTCGATTGTTCGATCACCTTGGCCATGGTGAACGTTTTGCCCGAGCCGGTGACACCGAGCAGAACCTGGTGCTTCTCGCCTGCGCCGAGACCCTGCATCAGTTCCTCAATGGCGCGGGGCTGGTCGCCGCGAGGCTTGTAGGTGGTCACCAACTGAAAATCCATTCGAAGATTATAGCTGAAGAGCGAAGATTAGGCGAAACTTAGTCTCAGGGATTCGGATTCGTCTCGCTACTTCGTCAGCAGGATGTCCTTTAGCCAGGGCACCGGCAGTGCACCCTCATCCAGTGCGCGGTCGTGGAACTCGGCGAGCGTGAAATCTTTCCCCCTGGCTGACTCGTAGGCTTTGCGCAGACGCCACCATTCGCTGGTCCCTACGTAATAGGTTGGCAACTGCGTGGAACTCAGCTTGGCCCGCTGGAGTTTGCCTTCGGCCTCGGCGCGCGTCTGGAAGGCGTCGTCCATCAAGAAGTGCATGGCCTGGTCATCCGTCATGCCCATGGTTTGCATGCGAATGTCGAGGATGCTGTTGCCCACCGCGCGGAGCCACACCTTCAAATAGCTGATGCGGTAGCGCGGATCGTCGTCGGCGAATCCCTGCTGCATCATTACCTGCGCAACGTATTCGGCCCAACCCTCAACGTATGCGCCGTTGCCAAACAAGCTTCGCACCAGGCGGCGCGACACGGGTTGAATCTCATTGGCGTGCTCGGCCTGCACGTAGTGCCCGGGTAGCGCTTCGTGGATGCAGAGCCATTTCAAGACCCATTGGTTGTACTCGCGCAGCTTTGACTCGGTGCGATCTTCCGGCGTTTTCGGATCGATGGGCGTCACCCAAAATTCCGCCTCCGCATTTGGATCGAGCGGCGGCGCGGAGTGGAATCCGGCTACGGAATAGATTCCGCGTTCGAACTCCGGCGTGGCAATTACTTTCAGGTTGTCGCGCGACTTCAGAGAGACGATCTTCTTGTCGATGATGAACTGCCGAATTCCAACGAGATCGTCCTTCACGGTCTGCATCAGGTCATCGCGTTTGGGATGATCGTCTGCAATCCTTTTAAGCACCTCGCCGATGATCGTGTTTTCGCGCTCCTGCTGGCTCAAGTTAGAGTGGTCGTCGTGATCCGGGTAGTACTGTTTGTGCAGCGGGAGGGCCAATTCGAGCATTTCAGCGCGCGTTTGTTTGAACGCGGCTTCGGCCTCGGCCAGCACCTGGTCAGGCGTAATGTCGGTCTCCATTACCAAACGGAACTTCTCGGCGTAAAGGTCCTTGCCAAGGCGCCAAGTGCGATCTGTGCTCCGTTTCGCGAGATCATTCTGCAGCCATTGCGAAAAGTCTTTCAGCGCTTTCACGGCAGGCGGTGAGACCTGGTCGAAGCGCGCCTTCAACTCCGGATGCTTCGCAACCGCTGCGGCAATCGTGTCTTGAACCAAGTCGATGTTGCCCTCGTTTTCCTGAACGGCAACCTTGATGAAGATGGGATCGGCATCCACCAGCTCACCGCGTGCCTGATCGAGAAACGTGGGTATGGCCGCAGTCCGGGAAAGCACGTCGCCCAGGCGTACTGGCTCTGCGGCGTAATCATCCGTCAGCGGCTGAAAAAGCGCGCTGCCCAGCAACTCCACGTAACCGGTTGGATTGTGTTTGTAATTCTGGATGCGGTCGAAATCCAGCAGGCTGAGTCCGATCTGATCGTCGATCAGGCGCCAGTCTGCCGCGTCTTCGGCGCCGAGCGAGGCTACCGGTGTTTCGTTGTGGAATCGCTCGCGCCATTGCGCGTACACGCGTCGTTGTTCGGCAATTCCTGCGGGGCTTACGTCATCAAGAAGGGAATCGAGCGCAATCGTCTGGCCGGTCTTCAGATCGACGTGCTTGTGATAGCCAGCCTGCGATGCGCCGGAAGGCGATAGCGCCAGCGTCTCGTGAATGAACTCCTCGCTGAGCTTTGCGAACTTCGCATTCGCAGGCTGGCCAGCGTTCGCGCTTTGCGTCGCCAGAGCATACGCACTCAAGACGATCACAGCAAGGAATCTTATCCGCATGACGCTACCTCATTTCACCCTGCAACCTTACTATCCGATCTCTTACGTTGTTACTCGTCGTCAGGATCGGGGCCGCCGCGCATGACAGAGATCGCAGCTCCGTATGGCTTCATTTGGTATTCCTTCGGAGGAGTGTCGCCTGCGAGGTAGCGTACGAAGTAATCCCATCGCCGGCGCATCATGTACTGCGATGCCGGCCCGTAGCCGTGTGGCACATTGGGAATCAACAGCAGATCGAAGTCCTTGTTGGCTTTGATGAGCGAGTCAACCAGCAGCAGCGTATTGTTGGGCGGCACATTGTCGTCCATCGTGCCATGCGCCAACAGCAGGTGCCCTTTCAGGTTTTTTGCGAAGTTCTGATTGGCCTGTGAATCGTAGTTGGTGGTGCCGTCGGGGTTTCTTACTTCGATGCCGGCCCACTTTTCGGCCCAGTCATCTTCGTAATCGCGCTGGTCGTGGTTGCCGCTTTCGGCAATGCCCACCTTGAAAAAGTCTGGATAATGCAACAATGCTGCGCCGGTTGCATTACCGCCGCCCGAGTGTCCCCAGATTCCGACCTTATCGAGATCGATAAACGGATACTGCTTCGCCAGATCCTTCATGCCGGCAACCTGGTCGGGAATCGTGTTGTCGCCAAGGTCTGCGTAGTATGCCTCGTGAAAGGATTTCGAGCGGAAGGGCGTCCCCATGCCATCGATGCACACCACGATGAATCCCAACTCAGCCAGCGCCTGCATGTCTCCGTGCGCCGCACGAAAATCGCGTGCGCCACAGGAACCGATCTGCGGTCCGGGATAGACGTAATTGATGACGGGGTACTTCTTCGACGCATCAAAATGAATCGGCTTGAACATGAACCCGTAGAGGTCTGTTGCGCCGTCGCGTCCCTTCACCATAATTGGCGTCAGCGGCTGCCATCCTGCGGCGGTCAGCTTCGAAATATCCTGCCGTGCAACCTCCATCACCGTCTTGCCCTGGTTATCGCGCACCACGGTTACCTGGGGCTGCGTCGGAGTTGAGTAGGTATCCGTGAAATACCGCCCGTCATGCGACGCCTTGATGCGGTGATCTGCATCTTCTGGTGTCAGCAACTTAAGCCCACTGCCGTCAAATTTCACGCTGTAGAAGTGTTCGTAGTACGGATCGCGATCTTTCTCCTTGCCCACGCCGACGAAGTAAATCACGCGTGCCTCGTCGTCGACGTACAGCACTTGCGTTACGTTTCCCGGTCCCTGCGTGATCTGATTCTTCAGCTTGCCGGTGGTCAAATCGTAGAGGTACAGATTTCCCCAGTTGTCGCGTTCGCTGAACCACAGGATTTCATTCGATTGCGGCAGGTAGTGCCAGTTGATTTTGCCGTTTCCGCTTTCGTAGAACTTCGGCGTCGTCTCCGTCATCACCTCGCGGACATCGCCGGTCTCGGCATCGGCCTCGCGCACCCACTCCTGCTTATGATCTCGCGAAGTCGATACAAATCCCAGATGCTTGTCATCGGGACTGAACTCCAGATCGGCGAATGTGTCGCCGTCGCAGGCAATGTCGTCGCACAGGGTTGAGCGATGCTGATCTGGCGGCATTTTCAAGCGGATCACTTTATGCGTGGCCACATCGATAACAACGCGTTCGATCATCGTCACGTCTTTGTCGCCCACCAGCGGATACTTCCACGCCTTCAGTTCCGGGTGCGTGTTGGTTACAGGCACGAGGTACATCTCGCCGTCTTTGCGCTGATCCTGCTGAAACGTTGCGATCTTTTTTGAATCCGGCGACCACAACAGGATTGCGGAATCCGAGTGCTTCCAGCCTGCATTGTCGGTCGCATAGCCAAAGTCCTTGACGCCGTCGGTGGTCAATTGCGTTTCTGCTCCAGTGGCCAGATCTCGCACCCACAAGTTCCAGTCGCGAATGAACGCGCCGAGTTTTTTGTCGGGTGAGAGCGTCATCGGTGGTTGCGGCGACTGGCCCCTAGTTGGCGCTCCGCCAGCCAACGACTTGCACGTATCCGACCCCGCTCCGATGCTGCACTGGTAGGTCGCCCCGCGCATCACGAATGTGAGCGTGTGGTCGCTATCGCTCAGCGAGATATCTGAAAGCTGAAGATGACGCGCATCGACTCCCGGGGCGCCTTGCGCCGCTGCCTTCAACGCTGTGGCCAGTTTTTCCTGGTCGAACAGGGGTCCGCGCGAGCCCTTCGCCGAAGCCACCATCACGTAAGTCATTCCGGTGTCGTCAACCTCGCGATACCAAAAGCGATCGTCGTCGAGCCACTGCGCATTGACCTGGCCTTGGTAAGCGAGGGGATTCACGTTGTAGGCCATGAACTTCTCGGCGTTCGCGTAGTCCTGATCGGTGTACTGGCGGGGCTTCTGAGAAATCGCAGTGGCGCAAACCAAGGCAAGAGCCGCAAATGGGCCGAAAGTCATTTTCACGAGTCTTATTGCAATCATTTTTCTGGATCCTCTGGCGCAGACACACCGCTGCCTAAGGCAACGGAGATCACGCTATGTGGAAATCGGAGAAGATGTTACTCGTTCGAATTCTAAATCCCCAAGCCGCTGGACCGAACGGTCAAATCTCTGCCCCCAGCAGCTCTGGTGGCCACCAATGATGCCAACCCACGTTCTATTTCAGCATCGCCTTGATATTTGCTTTAATTGACGGGCTCGCTGCTGTCCCTGTAATGGTGAGGGGAATTGCGCGATTAGATGCCGGCGCAGGCTTCGCATTGGGATGCAGGAGGCCTCCCACGATCCCGCCAACGGCATTCACGGCCTGATTGGTTACCGCTCCGAGTGGACTCGACGAATTCAGTTTCGCGTTAAGGGTGAAATTGATTGCCCCGGACTCGGCGATGGTGCCTTCGCCGGTAGCGGATCCGAGCTGAGGCAAATTGCCATAGATGTCTGTGATTCGTGCACCTTGCGGCGAAGAATTCACATTTGCCTTCAGCACCTGGATTTGCGTTCCACCCGATGTCCCGCCAAATGGATTCAAGCCCTGGATTTTGGAACCGAGGTCAAACCCTGCGAGCCTGGTATTGTCGACCTCGATCGGGCCTGCCAGGGTTGCCGCGGTTGCGGGACCGGTGACGGCGATGTTGGCCGTCAGTGTTCCTCCCTGCAACGAGGAACCGCTTGGCAGGTGGATCCCTACCACGGGCAGCAGCCGCTCCAACTGATCGATTGGCAAGCCTGGCGCCGAGACACGAAGGTCGAGCATCACAGCTTGCGGTGTGAACTCGAAGCTGCCGTTCACGTGAACCGCGACGGTTCCGGCATGAATAGCGATGTCCGACACGGTTCCTTTACGCGTATCGACGTTATGGGAAATGATGTAATCGATATCTACCGGATCCTGGGCAGGCGAGCCTCTTGGAACCAGTTGCAGTTGTGACGCTTTAATCTTTCCGGTGCTCGAAACATTCGTTCCGTCTGACTTGAGCTGCGCATCCACATCGTCGTGCATCGTAATGCCCTTGTTCGCGTCGATCACGCCCGAAGCGACCGGATCGAAATCTTTGAGCTGCAGAGTGGCCTGGAACGGTGTATGTGTCGTGTCGTTCTGCGAGATCGGTCCCGCATCGCCAGAGAGGTTCAGCGAGCCTCCGCCGGGCAACTTGGCGGAGAGTTCGAATGGAAATGATTTAAGAGAAGAAAAATTCTTTACTGCCAGGTTCACTTCCGTATACTCGAACGGCTTGTTTGTGATCGAGAACGACGATACCGTCGCACTGCCGTCAGTAATCTTGAGCTCTTCCACCGTCAGATCGGACGTGGAACCCGACTGCTGCGTCGCGCCTGGCTGGGCTGAGGTCTGTCCAATGCTGGAAAAATTCCACTTCCCGCTCGCGTTCTGAATAAGTTGAATGGAAGGCGCTTCGATGTTCAGCCTGGTGATGTGCACCTGGTGACGAAATACAATAGGCAGAACTTCCACGCCGACATTCAGCTTCTTCGCTTGAATGAAGGGAACGGCGCTGTATTGTGGGTCATCCGCGATGGAAATCTCTTCAGCATCCAGGCTTCTGGCCATGATCGAGAATGAAAGCGTTCCTACGGTGACCTCACGGCCGAGCGCCTTCGACAGCTGGCTCTCGATTGTGGGCTTCAATGCCTCGGCGTTTAGGAAGAACGGGACGAGAGAAATACCGAAAAGGATGAGGAACAAAATTGCAGCGACAACCAGTACCCACTGCTTTAGCATGGCGCTTCCTCTTCCAATTCAGGCTGGCACGATTGTAGCGCCCGATGGGTTTCCTCACGCGGTACCATCGTGCCGATTCCTTCGCGAAATCGATACCTTGAATTGTGTTACCAGGGCAAGGGCTTGCCCATGTGGAAGTACCCGCCTGTAGGTCCGTCCGCGGCCAAAGTTGCCAGGGCCGCGCTGGTTTTGCCGCCCTCACTCAGCTCCATCGGAGCGCTCTCTCCGCCCATGCCGGTCTTCACCCATCCGGGATGCGCCGAGTTCACTTTGACCTTTGTGTCCCGCAGCTCGTACGCGAGATGCACTGTGAATGCATTCAGCGCCGTCTTCGACGCATCATACGCAAACGACTTGGCGTTGTAGATCGGCGACTTGGGATCCGCTTGCAGTTGGAGCGATGCCAGAATGCTCGACAGATTCACGATCCGCCCCGCGGGGCTTTTCTTGATCAGCGGAAGCAACTTCTCGGTCAGTTCCACCTGCGCGAAGAAATTCGTCTCGAAGACCTTGCGCAGCAGGTCCATCGGTACGTCCGCGGCGCGGTGTTCGGGGCCCTCGCCCGGAAACGTGCCGCCGGCGATGCCTGCGTTATTGACCAGGATATCGAGCCGCCCGTATTTCGAGTTGAAGTAATCGAACGCTGCCTGGTAGTCCGGCCGCTTGGTAATGTCGAACTGGATTACGTCGGCATCTACGCCTGCCGCGCGCAGCTTGGCGACTGCCTGTTCGCCCTGCACCTTGTCGCGGGAGCCAATGACGACCTTGATGTTTTCCGCCTTGTTCTGTCCGAGGTCGAGTGCGGTCTGGAAGCCAAGCCCGCGATTTCCGCCTGTAATGAATGCGATCTTCTGTGCCATAGGGGGTATCTCCTGTGATCGAGTTGATTCATCTCCGTGAGCCAAAGGTTCAGCAAATTGGAGTTCGAGTGCAAGCGAAGCCTGCGTTGTTTCATCGGATGACTTGATTCACCGAAGCCGTAGGATGGGGCCGGCGTCTCGTTTGCCGATTCGTCGTAGTTGCCAGCAAATCGCAGGGACATGTCGATCAGTTTGCTTCCGCAGCCCTGAGCGCGTATCTTTCGAAGGATAGTCAAGTTGGAGCCCTGATGCGCCCCTCTGATTCCCCGGATCAGGACGCAGCGGCTGCGGCTGAGGTCAAACGGGCCGAGTTCGCTCAAATAGCGCTGGAGAATCTGTTTGATATCTCTCCTGACGCCATTTTTGTCACGGATGGAGAAGGCATTATCCGTGGCGCGAACCCGCGTTCTGCTGAATTATTTGGTCACACGCAGGCCGAGCTGATTGGTCAGCCCATCGAAAATCTTGTTCCTAAGCGGTTCCGTATGCGCCATCCCGCGCATCGCGAGAATTACCATGCTCATCCTCGCGCTCGCCAAATGGGCGCAGCCATGAATCTCTTCGGATTGCGCAAAGACGGCACCGAATTCCCGGTCGACATCATGCTGAAGCCGATCGAGACTCCCGCAGGCACCGCTGTACTCAGCATTGTCCGCGACGTCACCGAGCAACATGAAGCCCAGGAACTTGCCCGGCACAAAGACCTGCAACTGCGCTCGCTGCTCGATGGCGTGCGCGACTACGCCATCTACCTTCTCGATGTAGAGGGCCATGTGACCACCTGGAATCCCGGCGCTGAGCGCACGAAACAATACACGGGCGACGAGATTATCGGCAAACACTTCTCGCGGTTTTTCCCCCAGGAAGACATTGACCAAGGCCGGCCCGCCGAGTTGCTGAAGCGGGCGGCAGAGCGAGGGCGAGTTGAAGACGAAGGCTGGCGCGTGCGCAAAGACGGCTCGCGTTTCTGGGCGAACATCGTCCTCACCGCCATTCGTGACACCAGCGGCGAAGTCACCGGCTTCGCCAAGGTCACCCGCGACTTCACCGATCGCAAGCGAGCTGAAGAGGCAGTGATGCTTCAGCTCAGCCAGGCGTTGCTGGCGAATATGGACGTGCGCAAGCTTTTGACGGCAATCTCCGCAAGCTTGCAGGAAGTGGTGCCGCTTGACTGCGCCACGCTTGGACTGGTTGAAGAGGGCTCCGATTCGATGATGGTGCAATTCCTGACCGTCAGTGAAGCGCAGCCCAGTCGCGGGGACGTTCGCGTTCTCCTGCACGGATCGCCGGCGGGACTGGCATTCCTGAAGCGGGAGCCTATTTGCCTTGGTCGCATTCAGGACGGAGGCTTTTCTGAGGAAGGCATTCACCATCTGACAAGCCTCGGCATGGAGTCTGGGTGCTGGATACCGCTTATTCATCGCGGCCAGGCTATCGGCACGCTCGCCGTAGCGAGCAGGATCGAAGGAGCATTTACACAGCGCGAAACGGATATGCTTGTCCAAGTCGCCGACCAAGTAGCCATGGCCGTCAGCAATGCCATGGTCTTCCGCCAGATCGCAGAACTCCGGGATCGCCTCCGCCAGGAGAAGCAGTATCTTGAAGAGGAAATCAATCTCGAGAATCGCTTCGAAGACATCATTGGCGAAAGTGGAGGTCTCCGCCAGGTGCTGAAGCAGATTGAGACCGTTGCACCGACCAACGCAACAGTGCTCATCCAGGGCGAAACCGGCACTGGCAAGGAATTGCTTGCGCGTGCCATTCACCGGCTCAGCGGCCGCAGCGATCGCACTTTCGTCAAGGTCAACTGCGCGGCGATCCCCGCAGGCCTGCTGGAGAGCGAACTTTTCGGCCACGAGAAGGGCGCCTTCACTGGCGCGATCGCGCGCAAGATGGGCCGCGTCGAACTGGCGCACGAGGGCACGCTCTTTCTGGATGAAATTGGCGAGCTCTCGCTCGACCTACAGCCCAAGCTGCTCCGCGCGCTGCAGGAAAAGGAAATCGAACGGCTTGGCGGCAACCGGCCGATTCCCATTAATGTTCGTCTCATTGCCGCCTCCAATCGCGACCTCGCCCAGATGGTCGTCGAAAAGCAGTTTCGCAGTGACCTTTTTTATAGACTCAGGGTCTTTCCCATCTTTGCCCCGCCGCTGCGTGACCGCGTCAGCGACATCCCCGTGCTTGTCCGCCATTTCGTGACTACGCACAGCCGCCGCATGGGCAAGAGCATCGAGACGATCCCCGAGGAGACGATGCAGGCTCTCTGCCGCTGGCCCTGGCCGGGCAATATTCGTGAGCTTGAAAACTTTCTGGAACGAGCCGTCATCCTCACACGCGGCTCTGTCCTATATGTTCCGCTCGCCGAACTCGAGACCAAGGTGGCGGAGGAGCAGGAAGAGCTCGACAAGGTGAATCCTACCCTGCACGCCGCCGAGCGCGATCACATCCTGCGGGTGCTTCGAGAAACCAAGGGGCAGATAGGCGGCGACGATGGTGCCGCCGAGCGACTCGGCCTGAAGCGAACGACCCTGAACTCCAAACTCAAAAAGCTCGGCATCGAACGCAGCGACTATATGTAAGGTTGCGCGGCTGCGTTCTTTGAGTTTCCAATGACATTTTTGTCTGTGACGAAGTGCACTTGCGACGACATCTCGTCTCGTGACGAAATGTCGTCATCGTCACATCGGCTCTTTCCCGTCGTCACCACGTCATCTTCTGCTTTTTCATTGAAGATAACTCATTCCAAATCATAGGCAAGCAGAACTATGCCGCCGATCACTGGAGTTTGGCACGCCAGTTGCCTTACGAGTAAGCGAGGCTGATGAGGGCCTGAATACGTTGCGAATCACATTTCAAGATACGGCGGAAACAATCGAGATGAGGCTGGAAGGGCGAGTGGCAGGGCCGTGGGCAAGTGAACTCGATCGTGTCTGGTTGGATACGGCTCCGCGACTGGCTTCGAAGAAACTCATCATTGATCTGCACAACGTGACATATGCGGATGCGACCGGCAAGCAGGTGCTGAGTACGATCTACGCTCAGACGCAGGCCACATTCATAACCAACACCCCGTGGGCTCAATTTCTCGAGGAAGAAGTTACTGGAAGCAAGTCTTCCAAGACAGAAGAGGGAGAATGACGATGCAGACGACGCGCGAAACGACGACCAATTCCAGAACCGAGGCACAGCGGTCCGGCGAATTCTTCAAAAAGCTTACGCCCGCAGCTCTGCGCGACTTAGAGCAAATGGAATTCCCCACGCTGTATCAGCCAGGTGTCCAACTCTTCTCAGAGAAAGCCAGGTCGACCGGTGTCTTCATCGTGGTCTCCGGCGAGGTCAAGCTCTCAATTAATTCCAGCGAAGGCAAGCGTCTTATCCTCAGCATCGCCAAGGCCGGCGAAGTCCTCGGCCTCTCGTCAGTGCTCTCGGGGCTGCCCAGCGAGATGACAGCCGAAGTTCTCTATCCGGCGCGCATCGCCGTCATCGAACGCGATCAGTTCCTTGCTTTCATGAGCCGTCACCCTGAGGTCTACCAGGTGGTTACGCAGGAACTCAGCATGCAGTACAAGGTGGCCTGCGAGCAACTCCGCACCGTGGCACTCTCTGCTTCCGCGCCCGAGAAACTGGCTCGCCTGCTGCTCGAGTGGAGCGAGAACGGCCAGAAAACCGAATCCGGCATGCGGTTCCGCTTTTCGCTCACGCATGAGGAGATCGGGGAATTTATCGGCGCTTCGCGCGAAACAGTTACGCGCACGCTCTCAACCTTCAAGAGCCGTCGGCTTGTGGCCTTCCACGGTTCGATTCTTGAGATTCCCAGCCGAGTGGCGCTTGAGAATCTCGCAGGAGTTTAGCTAAATATACAAATATATATTCCGCGTAAAAGTACTTCTATTGCAGTCTGTACTTTAATTCGCCGCGATATGTAGTCGGGTCCGGGTTCGCGGTGACGCAATCATACAAAATCCCGAGAAATGTGCGCGGGAGCCTTCGCGTTACAATGGCTGGCAACCAACGGCCATTTAGCTCCAGGAGGCTTCCATGCGCAAGGTTCTTCCGGTACTGCTCTTCCTTGTCATCGCGTTTTCAATCGTCGCGCCGGCTCTGGCGCAAGGAGCGCCACCGCAAGGCGGCGCCGACCAACCCTACACCATCGAGTACTACTACAAGGTGCAATGGGGACATCAGCAGGAATTCCACGACCTCTTCCTCAAGAACCATTACCCGCTCCTGAAGAAGATCCAGTCAACTGGCCGCATGCTCGCCATCAAGATCGAAGCGCCCGCCTACCACACCACTGAAGACGGCCGCTGGGATTACCGCGTGACCATTACCTACAAGAACTCTACGGTAGCTACCACCGCGAATCTCGACGAAGAAGCTTTCATCAAGCAGCTTTGGCCTGACCAGGACGCCTACAAAAAAGAAGAGCAGCGCCGCTTTGAGATTCTGGCCGCCCATTGGGATTTGCCTGTCACTGACATCACGCCGAAGTGACAAGTACAGGGACTAGGGACAAGGGACCAGGGAGTGAGAAGTAGGGAGAAAAGGACTGAGAGAGAGAACTGTTAATCTTGCCTCTCGTAGAGAGAGGCCGAAAATAGGCCGGATGAAGCTCAGCGAAATCCGGGGAAAATGAAAGCCATGGGATGCCTCCGCCCCGCAAAGCCGAAACGAGAACAAGTCTCCAAGCCACTGCTTTTCCCTAATCCCTAGTCCCTAGTCCTCCCCTAGCCTCTATTCCCTGGCTCTACGCCATCTCTCCACAAGGTCTTCGGCAGCGTGCGCCCAGTTTGGAATCTGGAACTCGAATCCCGCCTTCAGCAGCCGCATGGGCACGACACGCCGGCTTTTCAATACCAGTTCAGTCTCTGTGCGCAACAAAAGCGCAGCCAGTTCCAATATTGGTGCAGGTGCGGGAATGCCATTCGGCATGTTCCAGGCATCGCGCAGGATTTCCATGAACTGGCGATTCTGTTCGGGGTAGGGCGAGGCGATGTTGACTGGCCCCTCCATATTCTCGTGCGTGATCAGAAATTCGACTGCCCGGGCGAAGTCGTCTTCGTGAATCCATGAGACCCATTGCCGTCCGTTGCCTTGCTTTCCGCCCAGCCCCACGCGGACAAGGTTTGAAAGCACTGCGAAGGCATTCCCGGGCGATGGGCTGAACATGATTGCAGATCGCATCGCCACTTTTCTCGTGTTGGGCGTGTCTGCTTTGAAGAATGTAGTCTCCCAGTCTTTCGCGACGCGAATCGAGAAGTTCCACGTCTCCGGTGCTCCCGGCTCTCTGCCGCCAAGTTCGCCTGTCTTCTCATCCATCGGTCGGTCGAGCGCATGTCGGTAGATTGTCGCCGTCGATGCATTCAGCCAGACGCGCGGAGGGTTCTGAAGCGAAGCGATCACTTCACCCAGAAGCTGCGTAGACACGATCCGCGAGTTGTAGATTTCCACGCGATTGTCGGGGGTGTAGCGGCAGTTCACGCTGCGCCCGGTCAAGTTGATGCAAACGTCCGCTCCCTCGAGATAATCCGTCCAAAGGCCCGGCGTCTGCGCATCCCAGTGTACTGTCTGCCACTCGGCCGTATGCGGCCCGCGCGTGAGGACGGTGACATGGTCTCCGCGTCGCTGAAAATGCCGCGCCAGCACCCGTCCAACCTGCCCGCTTCCACCCGGAATGACGATGCGCAGCGGACGCACAGCCGCAAAATGACTTGTGGTCATCAAAAGGAGTCTATCTGAACGGCTATTGAGCGGGCGGCGCTGGAGGCACAGGTGGCTGCGTGCCTGCAGGTGGCTGCGTGTGCGCAGGTGGCTGCGGGGGCATGGGCGGATAGCCATACGCAGCCAGGTATCGACGGCGCTGTGCCGCTCTAATCTCGCGCACCACGAGAACAATGATGAGCCCGAGAATCAGCAGCGGAGTCCAGAAGACCCATGGCGGCTGGGCCACGCGGCTGCCTTGGATGCTGGCTGATTCGGCAGCATGCAGGCCGCCGAACATCACCACGAGGTCATTGCCCACGGTGACGTTCTCGCCTAAGTGTACTGACCCGAAGAAACTCACCACGTCATGGCCAATTGCAGCGTCGTCTTCCGCGCGCACGGTTCCAAAGAACACCACGACGTCGTGCTTCGACTCGTGCGCGATGTGCACATTGCCGAAGAACACCACCACATCGTGATCGATGTCCCCTTTGGCATTCACGCTGCAGAAGAAGCAGACAGCGTCATGGACCGATTGACCCTCCGGCACGACGATGTTGCTGCCAAATTGCACGGTATCCTTATCGGCGCGCGCTGGAGTTGACGCAAGCAAAAGTGCAAAGGACAGCAGCAGGGCAGAGAACAGCCGTTGAGTCATGGCGACCCTCACTCCGAAATTCTACGCGCAAGACCTGCAAAAAGTTCCGTGAACCACAACATGTTTCCCGGTTAGAATTCCACCCGCATCCCGAGCTGAATTCGCCGCGGAGGACCGACAGCCGTAACATCGCCGAAAGTGGGCGAGGAGTCCACCGTATCGATGCTCGACGGATTCTGGTGATTCAGAAGATTAAAGGCGCCAGCCGAAAATCCCATTCGCGGCGCATCTTCGTCCTTATCCGAGGTGAAGGCGAAGTCATGTCCCCAGCGCAGGTCGAGATCTACGTACGACGGCGCGGTCTCGCTGTTGCGCGCCACGCCATCCGGCCGCGTGTTGAAGAGCGAATCTCCATATAAGTCCGTGCCGGTAGTGATGGTCCAGGGCCGGCCTGTGTTTGCAAAGACGCCGGCGGCAAGGTTGTACACGCTTTTGGGATTGAACATCGCGTACATGCCAACCCGGTTGCGACGGTCAAAGCTGGCATTCGACCACTCGTCGTTCGGCGCGTACTGGTTCTGCGGAAACCATCCGATCCCGTTCGTGTTCGATTCGTAGTGCGACCAGGTGTATCGCCCGAATCCAGTGAAATACTTATTGAGCCGCCCCCGATACGAAATATCGAGACCGCTGCCTTCAAAGAATCCATAGGGCTGCATTTGCCGGATCAACCCATAATTGGGATCAGGCCGTACGGTGTATCCGGACTCCGGCGTCGGCGCATTGATATCGACCGAACGGAACTCGTGGATGCCGCGCGTCTGGTACGCGCTGATCACGCCCGTCGCTTTCTCGCCAAGTTGCCGCTCGATCGAAAGCCCGTACTGCATCTGATAGGGAATCGCTGCGTTGGGCGCGAGTCGGGCCAGGTTTGGCGGCTGCTCCGTGAGGGCAGTGCACTCCGTTATCGGTACGCAACCAGAGGGCGGCAGGTCCGCCGGGTTCAGAGAGATCTGGATCGACTGTCGCCGCGGTTTCTCATACCGGGCCAGGTCCAGCAGCGGGCCCGAACCGAAGCGGTCGTAATAGATGCCGCCGCCGCCACGCACAACGGTCTTTGAGTCCTGGTCTACAACCCACGCAAACGATACACGCGGCGAAAATCCCAGCCGCTTGTCTGCCAGGAAGTTCTGCCAGTCGTAGCGCACTCCCGGCGTAATCGCGAACCGCCCATTCACCTTGAACTGGTCTTGAACGAATGCGCCCATTTCCTGCTGGTGGTAGATGAAGTGGACGTCCCCGGTATTCTGCGAGAATCCCGACGGCAGATCGTTCGCGTAGTTTGCGATCGCGGTCTGCGCAACGCTGCCATCTGGATTGAGTGTCGGCCCAAAGGTATAGGTGCCGAGAGCATTCGTATTATCGTCAAACGCGCGCCTGCTCATGTGCGGAACGTTCACGCCGTACTTGACGGTGTGGCGGCCATGCGTCCAGGTCACCATGTCGGTGATGCGGAAGTTATATTCGGTGCTCAGATAGTCGCCCTGCGCGGACCCGCCCACGAAGTAGCCGCCGACCGAAATTCTCGGTGCCTCAACGACATTCGCGTGGCGATTGAAGTCGTGCTCGCCTACTACCGAAAACTGGTTTAGCAACACTGCCGACAGTGTTGAGTCGACGTGCGCCACCACATCGTCTTCGTGGTATTCGCTGTTATATCCGCCGCTCTCCAACGCCTGTCCGCCGACGCCCTGGTTCTGCCCGGTCCATTCCTCGTAGCTGTATTGCGCATATGCAGAATATTTCTCGCCGAATTGGTGTGCCGCCCTCACGCTGAACTCCGTATCGCGGGTCGGCGAGGGCACATTGGCCTGATATAAACCGGCCGGATTATCCGGAGTAGGAACCACTGTCGCATACACTACCGAGTTGAGGTCCTCCTCCGCACGATTGAAGCTGGCGAGGAAGCTGCTCTTCTTGGCAAAGAAGATGGGCCCGGTTGCGCTGCCTTCGTACACACGCCGCTGCTCAAACGGCTTCGAGGGCGCCAGCGCATTCTGCGCGTTGAGTGCTGAGTCGCGGAAGAGAAAATTGAATTGTCCGTGATACTTGTCAGCGGCAGACTTCGTGATGATCTCCATTTGCCCGCGTCCCGGCCAGTAATACTGAGCCGAATACGGATCCTGGTTGATCCTCACCTCCTGCACCGCCGATGCCGACACCGTAGCGCGATTCGCCTCCACGCCGTCTACCATCAGGCCCGAGCCGCCCGTTGCGGAGGCGCTGTCGTCGAGGAAGGAACTCATTGCGGTGACATAGTCATTGTCGAAAATTGGTAACGCTTTCAAATCGGACGAAGTCATTACCGAGGAGTCGCGATTTTCTTCCGACGCGGTGAGATCTTCATCCGTGTCGGCGTTTACACGAACATTCGTCGCCACCGCGGCGATTGGCAGGGTAATGTGGAGCGGCGCTGCCATGACATGCGCTGCAGGAGCTGCGGCGGAAATCACATTCGGATGGATCGTTACCGGCAGATGCACCGTTTCGAATCCTGGTTCTGAAATCACCAGCGTGAAGCTCCCCGCGTGCGGGGCAGCCATCAGAAAATTCCCGACGTCATCCGACTTGGTCGTTCCGGCGATTGAACCGTCGGCATTCACCAGATCGACTTCGGCGTTGGGCACAATCGCGCCCGTTGGATCGGCTACGACGCCTTGCACGGTCGCCGCGGGTGCGGGTTTTGGGGTGGAATTGGATGAGTATCCGGCGAGAACGACGGCAGGCGACAGCAGAAAAACAGCCAAGGCAGAAAAACGCAGCATGCAAATCTCCAGCAATATCCAATATCGGAACCTGGGGAACAATCCCGTCACTGCTCTTGCAATCTGGCGCCACGCGTTCTTCCTGAAATGGACACTCGCGGCTTGCGATTGTCAGAGGAGAAGAACACTTATCTCCGCGCTCTTCGCTACGAGAGGTTCTTAGACTGCGATCTAACTTCATGCATATTGCGCACTTACAGTCCTGTTTGATGGCGCCGCTATTTATCGATTTTCGCAGGACTCAAGGCAGCTGTCCAGTCTGCAGGTGAGTCCACCAGCACATCTGGGGGAATTGCTTCCAGACTCCCCGGCGCAAGCCCAAATGTGCAGCCTATGCACCACGCCCCGGCGTTTCGCGCCGTCAGCACGTCCACCTGGCTGTCGCCGATCATCACGGTTTGCTCCGGTGTTGCGCCGGCGTCCTTCATCAGCGCCAGCAGGCCCTCGGGATCGGGCTTCTTGGTGGCGAAACTATTGCCACCATAGATGTGCTGAAAGTACGGCGCCAGTCCGAGTGCCTCGCAGATGGCCTGCGCGGGACGCACCGGCTTGTTGGTGAGCACGGCCATGGCGCGGGCCGGGACGTTGGGCTGATCGTGCACCTTATGCAGCGCGTTAAGGGCCTCGAGCACACCGTCGTAGGCGTAGGTGTAGTCGAGCTTGTGTTCGCGATAGTAGTCGAGGAAGAACTTGTAGGCCTCAGCTAGAAAGTCTTCGCTGGGCTCTTTGCGGTCGTCGGTGGCAAAGGCGCGCCGCACCAGCATGAGCGCGCCGTTGCCGATGTAGGTGGCGATGATTTCGTCAGAAAGATGCGGCCGGCCAAAGTTCTCGAGCGTGGCATTCACACTGTTGCAGAGATCCTGCGCCGAATCGATCAGCGTGCCGTCAAGATCAAACACCAGCAGCTTAAGCCGCTCAACAGGCACAGGACGAAGAACCCGAATCATGTTTCCAGTGTAACGGGAACGATGTTCCTTCGTGTTGATACCTCGATGTCCCAGACCCTGCACCGGCGAAATCGAATGGTATCGCTTTTGAGACCTGTCGATTTGCAAGGGGAACGGGTTTCGTTCCGCAATCGCAAACTGAATGCATATTCACGAATGCCGCCGGCCATCAATCTCGACGCACGAACACCACACACAGAACTTCACGGTTCTCCCTGGCGCAATCGCGCTGTAATCCGGCTGCAACCACAGGTGCATTCCCAGAACACAAAGGATTGCCCTTAGAGCGCCCGACTCGTGCTCGCGGTGCGGCCACATCTTCTGCAAACTCCTGATAAGTTGCGCGTCGGTTGACTCATTTGCCATCATCAACACCCCACACTTACACAGACACCGCAAGCATCCGAAATGTTCTCAGTTATGCGACACTGACTCTTCACATCAAAGAAAGAGAGCGATTGCATGAAGCTCCATCATTCTTCACTTTGCCTGTCCTTGCTGGTGGCCCTTTCATTTCCCGTTTTGTCGGCCCAGCAACCTAAGATCGCGCCAGTCGCGCCGAGCGAAGACATCCCCAACCTTGGTCCGTTGCTCGATCGTGTTAATGCGCTGAAGTCTGAACTGCGCGAATACCAAGCATGCACTTGCGCCTGCGGATGTTATGCCAAAGACCTCGATCTGGAGGCCGATCGTGCGATCGCATTTCTGCGTACGCGTGCCGCGCATATCGGTCACGGCGAGAAGCTAGCCGTCGTACTCGACATCGACGAAACTACGCTCTCGAACTGGGATCAGATGTCGACCGCCAATTTTGAATACGACAGCAAGTCTTTCAACGCGTGGGTCGAGTCAGCGCAAGCTCCGGCCATTCCCGGCACGCTGCGGGTCTACAGCGAAGCGCAACGACTTGGGGTGAACGTCTTCTTCCTCACTGGCCGGCCCGAATCCCAGCGCGCTTCCACAGAGACCAATCTGCGCCTGCGCGGATTCAGCACCTGGCAGCAGCTCATCATGCGTAACCCGGAACAGGGAAAGATGACCGCGCTCGTGTACAAATCAGCCGAGCGGGCCAAGATTGTTGCCGCGGGCTACCGCATCATCCTCAACATGGGCGATCAGTGGAGCGATCTGCGCGGCAATCCCCAGGCTGAATACTCAGTGAAGTATCCCGATCCTTATTACTTCATCAAGTGATCTGAGGGTGATGGATCGCGGCGCGAAGCTATGGTCGAGTGAGCGATGGCAATACACGAGTGATTCTTTGCAGGGGCTAAAGCTCAACTGTCTCTCTCGCCACATTCGGCACGACTAAAGTCGCGCCCTGATACAAACCTTTCTGATGGCGAGGTTGCTGCACGTAGTGAACTTGTTCGCTGATACAGAACGCAAGAACATGCAGCCATAGAGGCTATTTTGTTTCGCGCAGAATTCTTCACAGATATGTGGGGGAGGGAAAAAGACAGGCGAGGCCTCCCAGGAGGTTGAGCTTTGTTATCGCGGTCCGATGACAGAACTCACGAGGCCTCGCCTGAGGAACGAACTTGTTGGGTGCGCTTCAAACTCGGGCCAGCCCACCTAGACCGGGACGCGCACCACTGAAGAAAAACTCAATGCACCCGAATATCGCCTGACCCTGTCTCGATGCGCACGGTGGGTCCGCCGCCGCGAACTTTGCCGACAATGTGATGTTTGTCAAACGATCCCTGCACGGCCATTTCCTGGTCCGTATGCACGCTTCCCGAACCCGTCGAGGCATCCAGCGTGAATGCGGCATCGCCTGCCCAGAATTCCACGCTGCCCGAGCCGGTCTCCAGCTTCCAATCTGAAGTCGGTGTGCCCGTTACCTTGATGTTTCCCGAGCCCGTGCCTGCGCGCAGACTGCCGTGCACACCCTTCAATTCCACGCTGCCCGATCCGGTTTGCGCCTTCACATCGCCCTGGCCGGTCTGCTCAGCGTAGATGTTGCCCGATCCGGTGTTGACGACGAAGCCGTTCTGCAGCCCGGTGGCATTGATGCTGCCCGATCCTGTTCCCAGCTTTGCGTTCTCACCTACGCCATCATCCTTGATGTCGCCGGACCCCGAGTTGGCCTCGAGGAAGGAATTCGCCGGAGCTTCGATGTCGTATTCGATGCTGATGTTGTGGTAGTTTTCGTGGCGCTGGCCGATGCGAATGATATTTCCGGTCTGTTCGATCGGCGGATTATTCGCGATCTCCTGTACCTTCTGGTCGCTGCCGCCCCAGTTCGACCTCACCTTGCCGACGATGTGGACACGGTCGCCTGAGCCACGCGTGATGTGAATGTGTCCTGAGCCGGTCGACACCGACAGTTCAACGTGCCCGTTCACCGTCAGGTTGCGCTCGAACGTCGCCTCGTTGGCCAGCGCCGGAACCGCTGCGAGCGCCAGAATTGCTGCTGCTAACGCAAATCGCTTCATCATGTTCCTCGATTCAATTCTTCACTTCAGGTTCAGCGGTCAGGGTCCGGGATTCTGCTTTGGCTCATCTGTTCCCGTATGGTTTCCTCTGACCGTGTTGAGTTCATCGTTCAAATCAGTGGGTGGGGGAGGGAACTCGATACCATGCCTGGGGAATGAGCATGCGCGTTGCCAAAGGCGCATGCCACTGCAACTTCATTTGATTCTTCAAATCAGGTGCTACGGCTCGTTTCGTTGCGGCGCGTGCACCTGTCCATTTGCGGACACTCTTGTGCGGCCCCGAACATTCGGCACAGGACAAAGGGACGAGTCGAATGAGACTGATTTTTCGCACTGATTTCTCCATTTGCCCGCCTGCTACATGGATGACGTTTCAAAACCTACTCGGTTAACGAAGAATCCGTTCCTGCGAAATCGGGGGGCGCAAACTATGGACTGACAACTGTTCCTATTGCTGCAGAACCACTTGGTCGCCCTCTTTCAGACCTTTTACGATCTCGGTCTGAGAGCCGTTTGAGAGACCGACGGCGACGGCTATTTTGCGCGTGCCATCCTTTTGATTCTTGTCGGGTATCTGCACAAAGGCATTCTTCTGTGCATCGTAGCTCACGGCATTTTCGGGGACCATCAATACGTTCTTGTGTTCGTCGAGCATGATCTCGGCATTGGCTGTCATGTTGGCTTTCAATTCGCCGCCGGGATTGTCGATGCTTACGCGAACTTCAAATGTGGTTACGTTGTCTTTCTCTACGCCCAAGGGAGCGATCTTCGTCACCTTGCCGTTGAAGACGCGATCGCGGAAGCTCTCCACCTTGATCCGCGCGGGCTGACCCATGTACACGTGGGCGATATCGGCCTCGTCCACTTTGCCCTGCACGTACACCTGGTTCACGTCGCCTTCCGTCATCACGAGAGTGGCTGTCGAACCCAGTACCAGGATGGAACTGACCGCATCGCCCATTTCAACATCGCGCGACAGAATCTCTCCATCCATCGGGGCCACGATCGTGGTGTAGCTCAACTGCTCTTCAAGCTGCTTCAGGCTGGCCTGGCTCTGGGCCACCTGTGCCTTTGCCTGTTTTAATTTCGCGGTGTCCACGCCGATCTGGGCCTTTGACGAGTCGCGCCGTGTCAGCGCGGCGAGGTAATCCTTATTCGCATCGTCCAGGGCCTGCCGACTCACAATGCCTTCCTTCGACAGCTGCTGATTGCGATCGAGTGTGGCCTTATACATGGGTAGATCCGGCGCTGCTGCATTCACCTTGTCCTGCTCGATGTTGGCTTCATAAGTGGCAACATTCGCCTGGGCGGCTTCGAGTTGTGCTTTCTGGGCGTCAACCTGCGCCAGGATCTCCTGCTGATCGAGCTGCGCGAGGGGTTGTCCCTTGTGGACCTTGTTATTGATATCCGCGTAAAGCTTTTCGACGATGCCCGACGCCTTGCTTTTGACCTCAACCTTGGTGATGGGCTGAATTTTTCCCGTGGCAACGACCGAGCGGGCCACGTCGCCACGCTGCACCTTGGCAATCCGGTTCGGATCGATGTTTGTTGTTCGGACCAGCCTTGCCGCACCCACCCCGATCACCACAATTACCAACAGCGCAACCGAACCAATCCAGATCCAGATCTTTTTGCTTTTACGCGAAGCCATGGAGCACCCCCAAACACCAACAAGAGCTCTTGTTTCTCAAGTATGAAAATCAGATGAAAGTCTCAGCCTGTTTGCCAATGAAGACTTGAAATCCTACCGGGAACCAGGAGCAATTCCCGTTCCAAATGCAGGTCACAGCGCGATCAAATTTCGTTTCAGGCCCGATGACCGCTGCAACCTGATACGCACCCCGGCCGAGGTTAGTTCCAGACATGGCTGTGACTCGCCCTCTTACCGATTGGTGAGCACCAACTGGGGCACCTGTGCGGCGAATGCTATCCTCACAACCGAGATGCACGGTCTACCGCTTCTCCAGGTTGTCGCCGTCGCCATGTTGATTCTGGCCAACGCTTTCTTTGTGGCCGCCGAGTTTGCCATGGTCAGCACGCGCGATACGCGCATCGAGCAGCTTCTCGCCGCCAAGGTTCCCGGGGCGCGCGCAGTCCGCCGCCTTCAGCACGAGCTCGAGTACTTCCTGCCTGCCGTCCAGCTTGGCGTCACGCTGTGTTCGCTGGCGATCGGCTGGATCGGCGAGCCGCTGGCCGCCAACATCGTCCTCGGCTGGATCGACCTGCTGCCACAACCGCCTGCCCATGCAGCGTTGTTCGCCCACGTCGCGGCAATTACCGCCGTTGCGATCGGCTTCGCCCTTATCACCTACTTTCACGTCACCATTGGCGAGCTGGTCCCCAAGTCGCTGGCCCTGCGCCGCGCCGAAGCTCTCGCCGTCGCCGTCGCGCCACCCATGCTCATCTTTATGCGGATGGCCAGGCCCGCAGTCCGGCTTCTGAAGGGTTCGGCCGCCATCATCTTGCGTGGTTTCGACATTCCGATGACCGAACGGGCCGCGGTGCACTCTCCCGAAGAACTCAAGTTGATCACCACTGCCGCGCGGCGTCTTGGGCTGCTCCCGCGCTTTCAGGAGACGCTGATCCATCGGGCAATTGAGCTTGATGACGTGCCCGTGCGCGAAATCATGACGCCGCGGCAGCGAATCTTCTCACTACCTTCCAACATGCCGGTGGAAGAGGCCAGCGCGCAGGTAATCGAGCATATGAACTCCCGCGTTCCTGTTTACGACGAAACGCGCGGCCCCGAGCACATCATTGGGGTGGTCTACTCCAAGGACCTTGCGCGGCTGATGTTCTTCAGGCCCAAATTGCAGCAGCGCACGGCGGCAAAGGAGGTCTCCAACTCAGGAGATGCTGCGCCGATGCGCCAGGTGAATCCGCAGCTAGGCCTTCCGTTCATGGAACTTCGCCTGCGGCAGGTGATGCGGGAAGTCCTGGTGGTCCCGGAGACAAAGTCCGCGCTGGCTCTATTGCGCGAATTCCAGAAGCGCCGCCGCCAGATGGCCATCGTCGTCGATGAGTACGGATCGACCGTCGGACTGGTCACCGCTGAAGACGCCATCGAGCAGCTCACTGGCGAACTTGAAGACGAATTCGACGATCCCGCACGGCCCGTGCTCGCCAACGCGCAGGGCACGCTCGTGCTCGAAGGCAGCGCCAACCTTCGCGACCTCGAAACGCAGATGCAGTGGAGTCTGCCACGCGAAGGCGGAGTAGAAACCCTCGCCGGATTCATGCTCACCCGCCTCGGCCACATTCCCAAAGTTGGCGAAACCGTGGAATACGAAAAGCGCCGCCTCACCGTTGTCGAGATGGAAGGCCGCCGCATCGCAAAGATCCGCGTCGATCCCATTGAGGCGAACCCCGCGGCAACGACCTGATCTCGTCTCTCTGGGCATCTGACTGTTGGTTTTCGAGATATTCACCGAATTTGCCTGTGGCTTCGGCGCGCAATCTGCGCTTCAAATCGCGCATTTTCGCTGGGAAATGCACACAAATCAGTGCAAAACGACGCTCTAAAATCCGGTTTTCGCCGAGTTTGCGGGTGGAGTATTTGATGGATATAACGAATCTTGGTGCCGCTACGAAGCGTGCCGTTTGCATTTTCTTGAAGGGAGAAGTCGAGTGAACGAAAGTCGGTGGCGAGTGTACGAAAACGCGAAAGGGCATGGTCCAAATGTTACTTAGGTTACACGAGTAATTCGGACTGGAGTTACTTATCACTTGTTTGGTAACACCTTGGTGGGACACAATGCCACCAAGGGTTGACTATGAGACAAGATACCTATCGATTCGCACTAGACGAAGCGGCCTCAGAACTTCGTGATATTGTCACGCAGTTTGAGGCTCTTAAAGCAAAGAAGGAACAGATCGAGAGAGCTGTTGAGGCGCTGAGGCCTTTCCTTGGTCTGCAGGCCGAGACCCCAACCGTTGAGGCGAGTGCTGCAGCATACACCGCTGAGACGAGCGCAGCGTTCGCCGTGCCCGAGATCGAAGAGGCAGCTCCTGAACCCGTCGAATTCAGCTTCATGCAGATTTCGGGACCAGGTATGGAGGTTACGAAGTCCGAACCGGCTCACTTGGAAGTCGCGGAGCAGGTTCCTGAACCGGTGCATGCCCTGGCGGACGCCACGGCGGAGCAGGTCGCTTATTTCCGGCAGCCTTCCGCGGATCCTTTCCAACGGCGCATCGATGATGCCCTTTGGGGATGGCAGCAGAGGCCGGAAGGTCTTCTGTCGCCCATCTAATGGGATTGGGCCGGATCTAAGTAAGTTGGCACAGGGTCAAATTGCGGGCCGTTCCGCGGCAAAGCTAGTCGGAATGGTCAACCCAATCAGGCGCTCCCCGTCTCATGGCGAGGAGCGCTTGGTCGCGTCTATGTACTGTCCTATGTGTGGGATGGGACTAACATGATAGTTGCAGAAGGAATTTATTTACGGCTTCGGGAATCATGCTAAATTCGCCACTGGAGAGATCGATATGAAGCCCAATGGTGGAGATATTTATCGCGTTGCGTTTGACTCGGCGAACTCGGAACTGAACGATATTCTCGGGGCGTTTGAGGAACTCCGGGCACGCAAAGATCGCATTGAAAAAGTAGTGATGGCTCTCAAACCCCTGCTCGGAGCCGAGGAAGCGGCAGCCGCTGCGGCAGCAGTGCAGAACGCTTCGGATGCAGCCAACGAGGCAACTCAGTCGTCTGAGGAAGTTCCAACCTACCAATACCAGGCAACGAACGGGAACGGGGCATCGTCTGATCCCTTTGCACGTCGCCTCGACAACGCTCTCGGTCACGGAGTAGGACGGAAATTCAGCCGGCAGTTCTGAGACTCCGTCGAGGACCAGGCTCGGCGGCGAGACGGTGCGGAGCCGATAGTAAGGCGGAGCACCGTTCGCGGTTATTGAGCCCTTCTTCGTATCGCTGATCGATCTCCATTGCACTCCGGCGCGAAACTTGCCCGCAAGAAATTGCCGCATTCTCCGCGGTGATTCGCGACTCCGAATGCTGCGCCGCCACCGCGGTAACTCTTACTAATGACTCTTACTTTGTGTCCTCGGGTGCGTGCTAGACTACGCGCCTGGAGAGGGCATGACATTGGAAGGGCGTATAGAGATTTATCGTGTTGCCTTTGAATCTGCGAAGTCAGAACTGGCCGAGATCAGCGAGGAGTTTGAGAAGCTGCGCACTCGGAAAGAACACATCGAGAAGCTAGTCGCCATTCTCAAGCCGCTACTCGGTGAAGGGGAACCAGTGGCGGATCAGGTTTCTGCAGGGGACTTGACCCATGGGCAAATGGAATCGGCCAGCGAAGCCTCGGTTGAGCGGCGCAGCGCTCCAGAAGGTCTGGTAGCCGATCCATTTCAGCGTCGCATCGATCACGTGCTGGGAATCGGGGCGGGTATTCGCGACGTGAGGAAATATAGCCGGCAGTTCTGAGGGTTTGCGTTTCAGTGCATTCTGCGGAAACGGGCAAGCAGTTGTCGATCTGAATCCGCCTGCGCTCCGCTGAGTCGTCGAGCGCGAGCGGGTCGTTTATCGTTGAAATCAGCCCATGAAGCAGTTCCTCGTCCGTCTCGCGCTGACGCTGCCGGTTGTCTGGCTGGTGGTGTCGCTGGTATTCCTGCTCATTCACCTTGTTCCAGGTGACCCGATTCAGATGATGCTGGGCGAGGGTGCTACTCCTGTGGATATGCAGGGGCTTCGCCACCAGTACGGATTGGATCAATCGCTGCCCCGGCAGTACATACATTATTGGGACGGTGTCTTTCACGGGGATCTCGGCACTTCTATTCGTTTACATGACAGCGTGGCGCACCTGATCGCTGTGCGCTACCCCTACACGCTGGCCCTTACCCTTACCTCACTGGCCATTGCGCTTGCCCTGGCATTGCCGGCCGGCATCATTGCGGCGGTTCGTCGCGGACGTCTTGTAGACCAGGGGCTCTCGGTGGTGAGCCTTTTCGGGTTATCGGTGCCGGGACTGGTGCTAGGGCCGCTGCTGATCCTGATTCTTTCGATCGCACTGGGGTGGTTCCCGGTTTCGGGCGCAAGTCCGGGAGGGGGTACAGGGGGCATCGACCCGATGTATCTCGTTCTGCCGTCGATTGCCATGGGCGCATCGTTGGCGGCGATTTTGACTCGCATGGTGCGCACGGCCATGCTGGAGGAACTTGGGCAGGACTACATCCGCACCGCCCGAGCCAAGGGTCTGAGCGAGACGGCTGTAGTCTGGCGGCATGCGTTGCCGAATGCGCTGGTTCCGATTATTACCGTCATTGGTCTTCAATTTGGGGCGCTCTTAGCCGGCGCTATCGTGACCGAAACCATCTTCAGCTGGCCGGGACTGGGCAGGCTGGTGGTCACGGCTATTTCCAATCGAGACTATGCCCTCGTGCAGGGGTGCTTGTTGTCTATCGGACTGACCTACGTCCTAGTCAACCTGCTCACAGACCTCACATATCGGCTAGTGAATCCCCGCATGCGATGAAAAAGTGGGCGGCCGGAGGGAAGTCACTGGCTCATTGTCAATCACTCGCTCGAAGTTTCTGCTCTAAAGGCGCTGCTGTCAGGCAGAATTGCTGACTGGCCGACTCCAAACAGCACTCCGTCGGGAACGGTTTTCAATCAGCGCACGCGAGCTTACGGCATCGGCATGAGCCCAGTGGGATTTCAGATGGATTTCCTTCCCATGCATCGGGTGCAGCCAGTCCTCCCCACCGATGGAGGATTCATCTACTTTGACAATCGCGTGCTGAGCCGCACGGTTCTTAGTTTATGTACACGATTGACTATGGAACAGGGGTGAATATCTTCCATCACAAGAACCAGACGATCACTATTGGCTATCGCTACCAGCGCTTGTCGAACGCGAACATCAGCCATCACAACCCTGGCACGGATGCGAATACGTTTTATGTGGGTGTGTCGCGGTTCAAGACGAAGGGGGACAAGCGAACCTGGCGAGAGCTGTGCTGAGCAAGCTCACGCGAATCGGGAGGCGACGGTTAGACCGTGCGCGACATCCGCCTTACCAGCTCCAGGCGTAGCCGATGCTGGTGGTTGTATACCACGGGACCGTTGGGATCTTGTTGTAGGATTCCTGGATCCAGATGGAATTGTGAGCGTTGAAGTGGATGACGGCGCCAAGTGCTTCTCCGTTGTAGAAGCGATTCTCGATTTGCGCATTGCCGGTGAAACTGGTGAGCCCTGCCTGGATCCACGTGTAGCCAGTGACGACCTTGGTCTTTGGCAGAGCGAAGTTCTTCATGACCCCGATCGCTTCAGTGTGAGACCCGGAATCGGTATGGAAAAAGCCATGCGATCCGGCGTTTTCGTAGGTGTAGCTGAAGGTGAGTTCGTCGCCCAGAGGGTCCTTCTTGAGAAAACCGAATGTGCGACCGATGCCGATGTTGAGGTTGGCGCGGGGATAGAGACCCGGACGAACGAAGTCCGATCCCGGCATGACGAAGAAGTCGGTGGATGTGCCTGTCGACTCCGGCGCGCTTGCGGGTGTATTGGTCGCGGATTGTGCGTACGCAAGGCAGGGAGAAGGTAAGACGAGCAGATAGAAAATCAAGCGGCGAGACACGAGAGTTGCTATAGCCACGCAAGCCACCCATGAATGAAAGTCGAATGTGCCCCGCTGACGGGCGAGCCGGGACGGGATTGTTTCATCGCAACATCGAATGCGTGAACGAGGAATGAAGATAGTTTTGTGCGCGCTCACGATGTGGAACGTGCGCCAGTGGAGGCTATTCGGTGAGCAGTTTGAGGTGGATGATCTCAGGGCTGAGTTCGGCATCCTCGGTGATCGTGAGTATGCCGATTGTGACTGGTAATTCGAATCGGCGCGGGCCGCAGGAGCCGGGGTTGAAATAGAGCACACCCTTGTGCCGACGGATACCGGGCTGATGAGAGTGACCGTAGAGTACTGCGCCGAATTTGGAGGCTGCCGGATCGAGATGCAGAGCGTGCACATCGTGGAGCATGTAGATATAGTGGCCTTCGAGGAGCAGCACGTCGGTTTCAGGAAGACGACTGCAGGGGCCGCTGCGGTCGACGTTGCCGCGTATCGCCGTAACCGGAGCGACCTTTTCGAGGGATTTGAGAATGGCTGGATCGCCGACGTCGCCGAGATGCAGGATGCGTTCGACGCCGGCGAGGGCGGGAATGACTTCAGGGCGCAGGAGGCCGTGCGTGTCGCTTACGACGCCAACCTTCATCGCCCGAGGCTGAACAGGAGCGACCAGCGGCTCCTGTTTCTTGAGATTTCAGGTTTGATGACCGGATCTATCATCTGGCGAGGGTTGCCGGGGACCTGGGGATCATCTATCACCATGCAATAGATGCCGCTCCAGTTGTTCTGCCATTGCCATCCTCTTCCCGCACCCGTCGCTTGTGCTTCAATGTGGCCTGCCGCGTGAGTAGGCGAGAGTTCTTCGAGGCAATGGGGGCAGCGCGGCGCCGCGCCACGGAGAAAACGTCCACCACAAACGCAAGGTTCGAGAAGCGGCTCCCATGATGCGTCGATCTCTGCACACTGCTGCGATAGCGGAGGGAATCCCGCCACCTGCGGATGGGAGTAGTTCAAGATGCCGAGCATTCCGCATTGATCGCAGTATGCGTAAGAGTTGTCGCCGAAGCCGGAGTGCCAGAGCGAATAGCGATAAAACCGCCCGCAATGCTCACAATCGCCTTTTTTCACGATAACCATAGTTTTCTCACAACCCCATTTCCAGGCGCGTGCGTGGATCAAGCTGATCGCGCAGCGCGTCTCCCAGGAAGTTGAATCCAAGCACTGCACCTGCGACTGCTACCGCCGGAAAGAGAACGAGATGTGGTGAATCGAAAAGATGGAGTCGGGCGTCGTTGAGCATTGCGCCCCAGCTTGGGGAAGGAGAAGGAATACCCAGGCCCAGAAACGACAAGGTGGCTTCGGCGAGTATGACACCCGCCATACCGATAGCCGCCTGGACGAGAATAGGCTGCACAACGTTGGGAAGTATATGGCGAAAGAAGATGCGCAAGCCGCCAGCGCCCAGCGCACGGGCCGCATCGACGTACTCGCGATCGCGCACGGCCATCACCTGCGCGCGAACAAGTCGCGCGTAGCCTGCCCAACCACCGATGGCGAGAGCGAGCACAAGATTGGAAAAGCCGGGGCCAAGAAAGGCGGCGAAAGCGATAGCCAGCAGGATGCCCGGTAACGCCAGAAACGTGTTCATGGCGAAGGTGGTGAGTAGTGTGTCGACCCATCCCCCAAGATACCCGGCGAGACCGCCGATGGAGATTCCAAGCGCTAGGGACACGGCGACGACGCTGACCGAAACGGCGAGAGAGAGCCGTGCTCCCCACAGGAGGCGCGAGAGGGTGTCGCGGCCAAGTTCGTCGGTTCCGGCAGGGTGCGATGCGGAAGTGCCCTGGAGCCGGTGAACCAGATCGATCGATGCGGGGCTGTAAGGGGCGAGCCAGGGAGCGGCCAGGCCCGTGATGACGAAAATTAAGAGTAAGATGACCCCTATCGCCGCTAAGGGCTGGCGACGGATGCGTTTTCCAATGGCCGGGATATTGACCATTACGATGGTAAGGATACCGCGATTGGAAAATCATTTATGTGTATAAGTAGACGTGAATATCTCCGGTAAACACTCAATCCTCTCTTTGGCGGCGTTGTTTCTGTGTGCTTCAGGGCTGATGCGGGCAGGTGCGCAAGAGCGTCAGGATCTTCAACCCGAGGCAGAGCAGTTGATGGCGCTGGCCAATCAGGCCCGCGCGGCCGCAGGCGCGCCACCGTTGCGCTGGGACAGCGCCCTGGCCGAAGCAGCACGCAAGCATACTCTGCGCATGGTCGCCGAAGGGCCTATCGCGCATCAATATCCGGGAGAGCTGAATGTCTCTGAGCGGGCTGGTTTGACGGGTGCGCACTTCGATTTGATCGAGGAAAATGTCGCAGTTGCCCCAACACCAACTGCGATTCACGAGGGCTGGATCCAGTCGAAGGGGCATCGGGAAAACATGCTGAATCCCGAGGTCGACAGGGTTGGAATTGCCGTAGTGGCCAGCCGCGGCGTGCTGTATGCCACGGCCGATTACTCTCGCGGCGTACAGGCGCTTACCCAGGCGCAAGTGGAATCGCGCTTCTCCGAACAGATTCAGAGCGCAGGCGTGAAGGTTCTGACCGATCGTTCGCTTGCTCGCGCTGCTTGCATCATGGACAGCGGCATGCCCAGATCTGCGAGCACAAGGCAGCCCAGCTATGTCATGCGCTGGGAGGGCTCGGACGTGAACCATCTGCCCAAGAACCTGGTCGATCGCCTGGCATCCGGGCAGTTTCGGGAAGCGGCAGTCGGCAGTTGCGATGCACATGGCGATAATGGCACGTTTACCTCTTACCGCGTGGCCGTGCTGCTTTATTAGAGCGGTTCCGGTTCATGAAGCCTTCGCGAACGCCGTTGAGGGCGACTGCTGCGAGTTGAGACTCATCGCATCTCCAATGCGGACGGCTCATGAAATCGATTCCTCAAAAAACTTCATTGCGAGTAAATCCGCTGGATCGACCTGGGCGTACTAGGAGCAGGCAGGACAGAGGAGGGCGAGCCCGTCGCGCAGCGATTATCCCTGCCATCGGCCTCCAGAAATCCTGACCATCTCCGGAGGACAGCGATGAGTACATTGAAGTTTCGCGAACTGCTCGGCCTGGACGTCCAGGGCCAACCCCAATTGTCGAGAAGATCATTCTTCAAACAAGCAACTTTGCTGGGAGCAACGGCCGCTGCAGGTGCTGCCCTTACGCCCCCGGCGTCAGCTCTGCTCGCCCATAAGGGTTCGAACGACGACACACCCAACGTGAGCACCCTGACGGCTGGAGACAGGTCAATCCTCATCGCCGCGGAGATCGCCGAGGCATTGGCCGTCACCACCTACTCCCACATCATCAAACGATCGCCGTTTTTCAAGCGAATCCCCGACGACGACCAAGGGTATATTCAAGCAGCTCTTCAGGAAGAAATGTCGCACTACGCCCTCGAGCAGTCGGTGACCAACGAAAACAGTCCATTCGATGAATTCTTCTATCCAAAGCAGATGTTTCACGACACACAGACCACGTTGAACACACTGGTGACGCTGGAGGACGCATTTATCGCAGCTTACCTGGTTGGGGTGCGCAACTTCAGTTCTACGGCTCTGCGCCTGACCGCAGCGCGCATCATGGGCATCGAGAGCGACCATCGTACCCTGGCTCGCGTCATCGGCCCGGATGTGGTTTCAAGGGATGGTGGCCCGATAATGTTCATCACCGGTGCCCAGGGATTCAAGGAGAGCGTTGCGCCGCCCAACAACAATGGCTACGAACGGACCCTTTGCTGGACCGATATCAGTCAGGCGGTAGACGCGCTGACGCCGTTCGTCGACAAGGAAGCCGCCGAATCCGCCGGGTTCGACACGTCGAAGACGTACAAGTTCCACCCGTTCACGCCAACGCTCCCTAGTCCGCACGGAGAGTTCTTCTCCTATACGGGCTGCTGACGATCTCGATGCACCATTCGCCCACAAGCTGAGAATCCCAGGTCCACGATGCTCGTCCTGGGATTCGTCTTTTCTATGGATGAGATGTCAGATCTCTTTAATCGGTATGCGTGATGCCGTGTTTTCGTGAAGGATCATTCAGTCGCGGAGGCAAACGAATCAGAATCAAGGTCGGCGGGCGTCGCTTGCCGGTTCAAGCTGGAATTTCTTGAGGAAGTTCCAGGCTCTACCGTTGATCTCATCGGAAATCACATAGTAGTTGTGATCGTGGTTGGGAATGACGGAAAGTTCAACGTGGTAACCGTGCGAGTCGTAAAGGCGCTTGGTGGCCGTAACAGTGTCGACGGGGAAGTTGGGATCTCGGTCGCCTACCCAGATGGCAATGGGCATCTTGCGATCTGCCTGTTCGAAGAGGCCTTCGGGATTGGCCTGCAGCGCGCCTGCATGAATGGCTGTGGCAGCGAATAGATCCGAATCCATAATGGCAAGAAATAGCGCGTACGCCGCTCCGGCGGAATGTCCGAAGAGATAGATGCGGCTTTCATCGACCGGATGGATTGCCTTTACCTGATCGATGACTGCCCGAAAGAATTCCGGAGGATCCACCGGCGATCCCCATCCGGCGGATTCGTAAGCGTCAGGAGCGGCAATAATAAAGCCCTCTCGCGCGGCAAGATCCTTCCACGCTTGCGCCATGATTTCGCCGTTGGGCCGGAACCGTGCAGGAGCACAACGACCGGCTTTGGTCCTTGCTTCTCGGGGATGACTACGTACAGAACTCTCGCATGTTCTGAAAAATCGAAGGAGAGTTTTGTAATTTTGTCCTTGGCCGACGCGGGAAGCGCCAGCGGTAAAGCGCACAGCACTATTACCCAGCAACGCAGCATTCTCATTGGGAACCCATCGTTTGCGTGAAGGAGATCAGTATATGCCCGGCGACGGGAACTTCATCGGCGTGAGTTTGACGGAAGTCCAATCAACTCAGCCGAAGCGCTCGTGGTCATTCCAGAACACCGGCCAGGGCTGGCGCGGGGGACCGCAAAGGAGGATGTCATTGTGGTACTCGCTTTCCTCATTCTTCACGCCGGAGGAATAAGGGATGTGGGCGGCGACGTGACAGCCGGTGAAGTTGTGGTCGGCCCATTCGAGCGAAGACCCGATGACGATGATTGTGGTTGGCTGTGGAGTGGGATAGCCACGAAGCCATGCAGAGTTGGTCATGCTGATAGGTGGCGGCAAATGATACGCCGGTCCGAACAACTCGATCGCGCCCTGCTCACCGTAGTTGCCAGCGAGGATGCCAACATTTACCTGCTGATCGGCGGGAAGGGAATCGCGAACGGTGGCAACCGATTTAACCAGTTCGTCCCAGCCGATTTCTTCGCGTAAATCCTCGCTGTGTTTGAGAGCGAAGTCGCGCAGCGGACCACTCGAGGCGAGAGGAACCCAGCCGGCGAAAAAGTACGCCCCACATGCGAACAGGCCCGCGAAGAGAACAACTTCGACGGTTCGTTGCGCCCACGTGGGGATGCGTGCGAGCCAGCGTTCGCTGGTGACGGCGCCCATTGCGATCAGCATGGGATAAGCTTCCGCGACATAGTAGAAGCGCCCTTTGTCGATCCAGAAGACCACGAACGGAACCAGATACATGAAAGCGATCATGCGATAACGGCGATCGCGCAGATATGCGTACAGCCCGATTAGCCATACCGGCACGGAGAAGAGATTAGCGCAAACGAGAAATTGATAGACAAGATATCCGTCGGCACGACCCTCTCCTACATCGCGAGTGTGAATGTGTTGGAGAAATTTGTAGGAGATGAAATCGTGGTGGACGAGCCAAATGAGATTGGGCAAGAAGATGATCAGCGTCAGAGCCACGCCCGACCAGAACCATTTCGACGCAAAATATCGACGCGAGGGCGAAAAAGCCATTCCGACCAGGATTCCGGCGATGAAGAAGACGACGGAATACTTGGTCAACAGGCCCAGACCCAAAGCCGCGCCGATCGCTAGCCAGTAGCGCGGATTCTCTGTTTTAAGCAGGCGAATAGTGAACCACGAGACCACCACCCACCATAGAAACCCAAACGAGGTGTACTGGAATTCGGTTGCTTCAAAGATAGGGAGCGGGGAGAGCGCGACGCCTGACGCGGTGATGACTTGAGCGAGTCGACCGCCGCCAAGATCGCGCGCCATGAGTCCGCTGACTACGATCACCACTGCTTGGGCAATGACTGAAAACATGCGCAAGCCGATCAGTGACAAGCCGAAGAGGTTGAGGCCAATACGCTGAATGAATGGCGTGAGCGGCGGATAGGAGACATAGCCCCAGTCGAGATGCCAGGCATCGCTGAGGAACTGCAGTTCGTCGCGATGAAAACCGTAGCGGCCATTGGTGGCGATATGCACCGCAGCGGCAGCGAAGGCTATGCAGAAGATGGGAAGAAGGCTCGTGCGGATAGAGGTGTCTGGAGCACTCCGAGTCTGATCGTCGAGGGTCCTGGACACACTTAGCTCCGCCACGGTGGCCTCCTTGACTCAGCTTACGTTCCTGCCTTGGCGCCGGTTCCGCAATTTTCGCGAACAGGCTCGGCCACCAGCACTGATTGCATTCCGGCCGCGGTGGCCGCCTGGATGCCCAGATCCGTGTCTTCGAAGACGAGGCAGTGTTCCGGCGCGACGCCTAGCTTTGAGGCTGCGAGCAGAAATCCTTCCGGGGAGGGCTTGCCGTGCGTGTAGTCTTCGGCGCAAACGAGAATGGGGAACTTGTCGAGGAGACCGAGCGACGTGAGCGAGCCCACGACCGATGCGCGCCTGCTGCCAGAGACAACGGCAAACGGAATGCGCCCGTACATTTCCTCGATGACCTCGAGCACGTCGGGGATTGCTTTCAGCTCCGGTAGCTGTGCGTGGTAGAAACTTTCCTTTCGTGCTGCCAGAACGTCCACCGGCATGTTGAGGCCTTGCATCTCATTGAGGTCGGCGATGATTTTGCGCACCGGCTTGCCGCCCCATGCATAGAAAAGCTCTTTGTCGTAGGTGGCGCCGTATTCGGCGAGCGCTTTTTTCCACGCCTTGTAGTGCAGCGGCATTGAGTCGGCAATGGTGCCGTCGCAGTCGAAGAGATAGGCGCGGAAGTCGCCCGCGGGTAATTTCAGATTCATCGTAAAGGAAGGCTCCTGGTTAGATATTTGTTGGAAGGCGCAGCGTGATTCAACCGAATCCGCGGAGGCAAGCGGATTATCGCGACGCTGCTGTTGTTTGTTCCGCTGGCGCCGCGCTGCCGCCCTCGCCGGGCCTGGTTGGCTCCATCTTGAGCGCATTATTGAAACGGTTGAAGTAGTTGAAGAGACCGATGGCGCATAGGAGTTCAACGATCTCGCCTTCCGAATAGAAGCTGCGGAGCTCGGCAAACTGCTTGTCGGATACGGCATGGGCGTCGCGGGTGACCGTTTCGGCCAGACGCAAAGCAGCCTTTTCCGCAGGGGTAAAATCTTCACGCTTCTGCCACTCGGCGAGATGCGCGAGCTGGTCGTCGGACCAGCCCAGACCCTTTGCCAGAATGGTGTGGCTGGCGAGGCAATAGGGGGTCTGGTTCACCTGGCTGGTGCGGACAATGATCAGCTCCTTGAGCTTGGTTGAAACCGTGCCCGTGTTGAGCACAGCGCCGAAATGCGCTTGCATGGTGGCGAAGATTTCGGGCCGGTGCGCCATGACGCGGAACATGTTGGGCACGTTGCCGCGCTGGGCGTACACCTTGTCGAACAGGGTTGCCAGATCGGGGGTCACTTCGTTGCGATCGAGCCTGGATATGCGGGACATCGGCCCTCCTCGAAGGCTGTATATATGGTAGCTGACGGCAGTTTCTATGGTAGCTCGAAGCGTCCGGCTGTGCGCGCCGTGCATTTTGACGCGACCCGCTGAGTCTGTTAACTTTATAGAGGACAATTCACCGCCAGACACTCCTCAGTAGCTCAATGGCAGAGCATTCGGCTGTTAACCGAAGGGTTGTAGGTTCGAGTCCTACCTGAGGAGCCAATTAGAATCTTAGATTTATGACCCCGCCCAACTCCCCGATGAATCCTCAGAAATATCCGATTGTGGGGGATTTTGTGGGGACCCCAAATCAAAACCCTGCGTAGTAGTGGGCAAGCCTGAACAATCTCCCGTGGATTCGCTAGTTGCAGGGGCGGTTTCGGCCCTAGACAAATCACGTTTGCTTGTGGACCGTTTGCCTTCCGTTTTTGAAGCCTCTCGGGACCGTTTTGGGGACCTTTGCGCGCTTCCCAAAATCTGTCCGTGAGCGACTGTATCGGCTGGCTTTTTTACAATCGCTTCTAGTGCGTTGCGCTTTGCTTGCATGCGAATGTGGCTGTAGTGCTTGAGCATCTGCCGCGAAACATGGCCGGCAATATCCATGATGGTTTGATCACCCGCTCCGCTCTCCGCTAGATCTGTGATCAAAGTATGCCGATTGTCGTGCCAGCGTCCCTGCACCTTGGCGTTCTTACGAACGTTGTTCCAGGCTGTCTTGAGCGTAGTGACGGGACGAGTGGGATCACTCGGAGTAGGTTTTCCGAATGGGAAAATGTACCACTCGGATCGAACCGCACCAAACTTTTCGCGATACCATTCCGCATAATCGGCCATGGTTTGAGCGAGGGTCGTATTTAGAGGAATGGTTCTACCTTCCCCCGCTTCTGTCTTGCTCTTTCCAACAGTCAAGTATCCCTTCTTCAGATCGACTTGAGCCCAAGTCAACTGCTTCAGCTCCGCATCGCGAATACCCGCGTTGAGTGCGAGCATAATTGCCGGATAAATATGTGGGGAGCGCGCCCTTCGCGCTTCGGTCATCATCCGCTCCTTCTCTTGATCGGTATATGCCTTGGCGATTGACCGGCCCACTTTAAGTTTCAGAACTTTGCGCTTTCGTAGCCTAATGCGAAGAAGATCGCCTGGATCTCCCATTAGGCGAAGCAGAAAGCCGACTTCTTCATTGATACTCTTGGGAGCCGCGCCCTCCTGCAAGCGGTGATTCTGATAGGAAGCGACCACGGCCTCATTGCAGTCAACGAACATTCGACTTCCAAGAAGGCGCTTAACGTGGTTCAGGGCGTAATCAGCGAAGACGGCCGATTGTGGATGCCGAAGCTTATATGCCGATAAATAGTCGTCAGCCAAATCATCAATCGTCCTGATCCGTTCGCGACGACTATCTGTAAAGTTGTTAAAACCTTCCTCGAGCTCGCGCTTTCGCTTTTGCTCGGCGTTCTTGGCGAGAGTCTTAGACGTACTTTTGCTGGACTCTCGCACGCGCCTACCCGCGAACGAAAATTCATACCACCAAATCAAGCCTCGACGGAACACCGCCATCTCGAATCACCTCAGCCTGCCTTTTGAATTCGTGCGTCTTTGCGGTGAACGGCACCAGGAGGGATTCGTTCGCTCTCGACCGCTCCGCCGCTAGGTTGTGCCTGCATCCACTGCTCTAGATCGTACTCCCCATAGCGGACTAAAGCCCCAAGTTTACGAAATCTAGGACCGCGGTTCTCCAGTCTCCAGCGGCGCAAAGTTCCGAGACTGACATGAAGACGTTCGGCGAGCTGGGTCTCCGTTAAAAATTCATTTTCCGGCATGGTTCTCCGCCTATACTCAGGTTTGCTCAACATGCATACACATTGTCCGCAACCACTAGATAAAATCCAATATTAAAAAGCGATGAGATTCCATCCCCGAAAGAGATGGGTCCGACGCAAGCCCAAAAAGGTTGCCTTAAGGAATGCAACCTCTATTAACTAAATCGATTCTAAAAAAACACACAAAGGCAACGCTGCACGGATTGGTTATGCTTCGCATTTCGGCGAGATCGATGAGCTACAACGTCTTCCTGGAGCGTTCGCGTGAGTGTCTTCGAAAACCTGGAGTTCCGGCACCTCAAATACATCATCGCCGTAGCCGAAGCTGGGTCATTCACTCGAGCGGCGGCTCGCTTACATGTCGCTCAATCTGCGCTGAGCACGCAGATTGCTGAAGTCGAAGATTGGCTCAACATCCGTATTTTTGATCGAACCCGCACTGGAGTGTCTTTGACGCTCGTGGGCGAGTCTTTCCTGCCGTCTGCTGTTCAGTTGCTCCAAACCAGAGTCGAATTGATTCGGGCAATGCAGGCACTCCAGCAAGCATCATCCCGACCCTTCAAACTTGGATTTACACCATTTGTTGAGTCCCACGTTATCGGGCTAGTCTGCCATTCTTATCGAAGCTTGTTTCCAAGGGGTGAGATCCATCCGGAAAGTGGAGACATTGAGGAGATCGTTGAGCGGCTGAGGGCAGATTCGATCGATGCCGCGCTGCTGACGCTTCCTTTGAATGCTGAGGGCATGTGCATACAGCATTTAAGAAGTGAGCCACTTGTTGTTTGCATTCGGAAAGACGACCCGCTCGCTCGTTTGGACGAATTACCACCGCGAACTCTAAATGGGAAACTGTGGACTTTCAGCGATCCGCGGCGCCATCCTTTGGCTCACGCTCGATTGTTGGAAATGCTTGCACAACAGGGTATACAACCTCAACTTGCGAACCCGAATTTTAACATTGGTCATGTGCAGTGGATGGTGAGAGAGAAACTATGCGTGGCACTGATCCGAGACGGTGAAAGCCTGCACGAAGAAGTGACCACAAGGCCAATTCAGGGCGTTCGTTGGACGATAGACTTTGTGGTCGTTTACAAGCTGGAGCATCGGCAGATGGCTCTTCCTTTGCTCTTACGCCGATTGGAAAACGGCTCATCTGAATTCAACCCAATTCCGGGAAGGAAGCCTCCTCGTCCGAGCGACCAAGCGCTCAAACAAGGAGAACTTTCCTTCGATGAATTTGAACCTGGATCAGGGGAAAAGACTGGGTAAGTCGACACGAGCAATCGCCCCCATCCTTTTTAGAAATGGGAGCCCATCTTTTCTAAATATTGGACGCTTGGATCAACCGCGCCTAATCTCCGGGATATTCCGACTGAATCGCAGTCGATGGAGGTGCCCAATGCCCCGTGCTATCCCCGTCAGAATTGCTCACAAGACGGTTCCGGCAATTCGCAGGTGGATGCGTTTCTCCGCCACAATCGCCACCGTATGCCTTTTTCTCCCAATCGCCGCTCACGCCCAGGGCGGATCTCCTTTTGATACCGGATTCACAGCCCTGCAAACTCTATTCACAGGAACCGTCGCCAAGGTCGCAAGTCTTATTGCGATCGTGATCGGCGGCTATGGCTTCGCTCACGGCGAACCGGGTGCAAAGAAAGCGCTCGCAGGCGTCGCTGCCGGGACTGGCATAGCGGTCCTCGCTGTGAACGTATTGAGTTGGCTCTGGGGCGTCTAATCTCCCTCTCTTCCTCCGTGTTCTTACTCGAACAACATAACTTCCAAACGAGGGGCTTATGCCAGGTCAGATCACAACGAAGCGCGGCGCAATAGGGTCTTCAAGAGCCTGCACAAGCCCCTCACCTACCTGGGAGTTGAACGCACGCTGTTTTACTTCGTCTGCGTTGGCGCCGTTGGTGCATTCAACCTCTTCAATTCGATTCTCGCGGGAATCGCCGTATTCATCGGCGGATTTGTATTCGGTCATTGGGTGACAAACAGCGATCCCGCATTCCTGCGTATTCTCGCCCGGTCCGAGCGATACAAGGCTCGCTATGACGCGGCGAAACAAAGCGTTCCCCGCGTGGAGGTGGTCTGATGCTGCGACTCGATAAGGTCATCAAGCCATGGAAGGAGAGTGCCGCTCTCAACGACCACCTCAACCTATATGGTTTTTGGAACGAGACGACATTCCTTACGAAGTCCGGCGACCTTGGGATGGTTCTCCATGTTCAAGGAGTGGACTACGAAAGTCTCGACAGCGGCGAACAGGAATACGCAGTCAAGCGGCTGGAGGCAGCTCTCAAGGCATTCGGCCCAGGCTTCCATGTCTACCAATACCTATTCAAATCGAACCGGCCGGAGATTCCCTTTGCCAGCTACGACGATCCGGTCGTAGAGACCGCCGTCGATCAGCGCCGCCGCTTCTTCGCGTCGAAGCGCGACTGTCTTTACCAAATTGAAATCTTCTATGTGGTGCTGCTCGAAGGTGCACGGTCGAAGCAGGGCGTCGGCACCGCAATCCGCCGTCTCTTTTCCGATCCCTCAGGAGCGATTGGCGAACTTCGGGCCCAGTTCACGAACAACAGTATGAAGACGCTTCTTCGGACCCAAATTGAGGGTGACCTTACACGGCTCGACCAACGCGTCCAGGCGTTTACTCAGCAGCTTGCCGACTTCGTTCAGATTTCAGTCCTGGACCAGCAGGGCCAGTTTTCATTTCTGCGTCGTCTGGTCAATTACGACGCACGGCGCGTCGCCGGCAGGCCGCAAAGCACACAGTTTCTCGACTACCAACTGGTCAATTCAACGATCGAAGCTGAACGCGACCACCTGAGAGTCGGTGATCACTTCGTGCGCGTGTTGACGATGAAAGAGGCCATCACTGAAACACGGCCTCTTGTGCTCGATTCGCTCTTGAAGATTCCGGCAAATTTCATGGTTTGCACCGAGTGGACGCCAATTCCCGCGGACAAAGCACGCAGGGAAGTGAACAAGCGGCGTCGGCACTTCAATATGTCGAAGACTGGCTTCGTCTCGCAATTGGGAAACGATGCCACGAAGATCAACCCGCGCGACGTTTTGGTCGATGAATCAAAACAGGCTGACATCGAGAATCTCGGTGACTGCCTGCGAGCGCTTGGCGATGGGCAATCACTCGGCGACTTCTCACTCTCTATTGTGTTGTATGGGGATTCCAAGGCTCAGGTCGATCAGCAAGTGGGCGAATTCGTCAGCGTATTCACCAACGCGGATGGGAATCTGTTCACAGAGACTTATAACCAGCTCAATGCCTACTTCGCCACCGTTCCAGGAAACTATGCACTGAATCTCCGGAAGCTGTATCTGTTAAACAGCAACTACGCGGACCTCAGCTTCCTGTTCACGATCCTGCCCGGTGAGAAGCACAACGCGCATCTCGGGACCGAGTATCTGGCGGTGCTTGAGACCGACAACAGCACGCCGTACTTTCTGAACCTGCATAACGGCGAGGTTGCCCACACTCTCATTCTCGGGATGACTGGGTCTGGCAAAAGCTACTTTTGCAACTTCGTTCTGCAGAACGCACAGAAATATGCGCCCGCAAACTTACATCCTTGATATCGGCGGCAGCTTCCAGTCTCTAACGACGATCTTCGGCGGTTCCTACCTGAATGTTGGTCAGGAGGCGCGTGACTTCACGATCAATCCGTTTTCGCTTGCTCCCACCAAAGAGAACATGCAATTTCTCTTCAGCTTCTTTCGTGTGTTGATCGAGGGAAACGAGCAGCGTTACCGCCTTGATTTCAAGGAAGAACGCAGGCTGTGGGATGCTATCGAGCGAATGTACGTGTTGGAGCCTGAACAGCGCACAGTTTCAAGCTTCAGCAACATCATTGGCGAGCTGAAGGAACGACTGCACCGTTGGACGCAAGGCGGTCAGTACGGTTTTCTCTTCGACAACGCCCAGGATACGCTGTCGTTCAACCGGTTTCAGACATTCAATTTCGCCGGCTGGGGAGACGCGCCGGAGGTGCTTGAGCCGCTTCTCTTCTATGTCTTGCACCGTGCGTCGAATGAGATAACCGACCCGAAGCGGCTCGCGACGTTCAAGATGTTCCTGCTGGACGAGGCGTGGCTCTTTATCAAGAACGAGACCATCCGAAGCTACATAGTCTCAGCACAGAAAACTTGGAGGAAGCACAATGCTGCGATGATCCTCGCAACGCAGTCGATCAAGGAGCTTGAGGAATCCGGCATGTTGCAGATCGTCTCCGAGAGCTGTCCAACAAAGATCTTCCTCGCCAATCCGGAGATGGACCGCGATCTGTACCGCGAAGCATTCCACCTGAACGATACGGAATTGGAGTTGATTGCCGGCCTCGTCCCACCCGGCCAGATGCTGATCCGCAAGGCGCAATCCAGCAAGAAGGTCCAGTTGAACGTCGATTCCGTCACTCATTGGACGGCAACCAACAACGCCCGCGACAACCTGAAAAAGCGTGAGTACTTCGAGCGCCACGGTATCGCGGAGGGATTGCGACGACTTGCAGAAGACTATCCGTTCCGGCCACGGACGTTGGCCGTCTCCGCCACCCCCAACCCCAAAGGAGTTGTCGCATGAATCGCCTACTCGCCGTCTCCACCGGCCTCGCCCTGGCTCTTACCGCCGTTACTGGCGTTGCGCAGGAAACGTCCGCGCGTACGGTGCAGTACCATTCGCAGGATATTGTCCCGATCCACGCGAAGCTGAAGTACACCACTCTGATTGAAGTCCCGCCGACAGAGAAGATCATGGAGGCGGCCACGGGCGACAAGGACTTCTGGGTTGTGGATGTGGTTGGCAACTTCTGCTTTGTTCACCCAGCCAAAACCGGCATCAGCTCTAACCTGAATCTCATTACCGATAAGGGCAACATCTATTCATTCACCCTCCAGGACATATCCAGCACCGCGGAGATGCCCGACCTCAAAGTACTTGTTCAGCCCGCCGACCAGTCCTCCATCGTCGCATCGAATGGGCCAGCCCAATACGTACCCGCAGCGCAATTGGACCAATCCAAGGAGCAACTCGCGGCAGTGCAATCGCACATCGCCCAGGCCGTCGATGAGTACAAGAGCGCGTACCCGTTGGCGCTCAAGTTCGATTACACCTTTAAAGCAAATGAATCGCCCTTTGACATCCAGTCGATTTATCACGATGACAAGTTCACCTACATCAAGACGAATGCCCCGGAGAAGTTCTCCGTCTACGAGATGAAGGACGGCAAGCCGGACCTCGTGAACTACGACCTACGTGATGGAACATACATCATTCCTAAAATCATGGATTCCGGCTACGTCGAGCTTGGCAAGAAGCGGATGGACTTCTCTCGCAAGGGATAAGAAGGGAAACGGGGCGAAATATGGCAGAGACGACGATCAATTCGCAGGACGGGATGCAAGCGGAGCCGGGACTGGTTCGAGATACCCACGAACCCAAGGGAGTCTTGCGGAAGAACCTGAAGCCCCTCATCTATCTGGGCGCGGCGGCGCTTGTTATTGTGGCGGCAGTATTCAGCGGAACAAGCAAGAAGACGCCAAGTCAGCAAGCAGCGGCTCGGCACGAGCCTCCGCAGCCTACCGTTCAGGACAATACCGACAATAACGTTCAGGATCTCAAGAACCAACTTGCCGCGGAACAGCAAAAAGAGGCACAGCAGGCTGGCTTGGCGAATGCCACCGCCGCCCAACAGGCAGCGGCTGCGGCATACAGCCCGACGGGGCAGGCGGTTCCTTGCGTACCAGGGCAGCCTTGCGCCCAACCGAATATGTATGGACAGCAGCCAGGTGGGCAGCCTCAGGTTTCACCGGAACAGGAGGAGGCGCAGCAACTTGCAGCCAAAGAGCGGGAACTCGCGTACAATTCCCGATTCGCATCCAATCTTGTTTATAGTCACCAGCCGGATACGGCCGTGTCACAGCAGCCTCCGGCGGGACCGGAGGGTGGGAGCGTGGCCGGATACCAGCAAAGTCCCGAATCCATATACGACAGCTTCGAGCCCGGCTGGAAGCAGTCTGGTTCCTCCTCGCGCGGCTGGCGATCCACCCTCCGCCGCAAGCGAGCAAGGTTCCACTCAAGCACGCCCCGAGGTAAACATCGATTCCGCGGTCGGCCAGCCGTATGTGATCTATGAAGGGCTGACCATGGACACCGTCCTGATGAACCGGCTGGACGGGGATTCCGTTGGCCCGGTAAAAGTGCTCGTCTCAAACCCTGTCTATTCCCATGATGGTCAGCACGTCCTAATTCCAGAGGGAACAATTGTGCTGGGAGAGGCGAAGAAAATCGGCGCCAACGGGTTTGGACAGCAACGTCGAATCGCTGTGACGTTTCACCGCATGATCATGCCCGACGGCTACTCAGTGGACCTCGACCAGTTTCACGGCCTCGACCAGATTGGCGAAGAGGGGCTGAAGGACAAGGTGAACAACCACTATCTCCAAATCTTCGGGACCTCGATTGCTCTGGGAGTGATTGCAGGTGTTGCTCAAATCACCCAGGGCGGCGGCACCATCAGTACCAGCGGATCGCAGGCTTTCACCACCGGAGCCGCCAGCGGAGTCTCGCAGTCGGCAACCACTGTGCTCGACAAATTTATCCAGATTCCGCCAACGATCACCATCCGGGAAGGCCATCGAGTGAAGGTCTATTTCACGCAAGACATGCTCCTTCCGGCGTACGAGAATCACACAATTCCTCAGTCGTATCTAAGGAGAGTCTATGCGACGAACAACCCGACTTGCTGCTTTCATTTGCGGGAACTCTTATCTTTTTCTTCGTTGGATGTCAGAGCCATCAGGCGAAGGTCGATGCACTCCAAAAGGAATACGACCGCCTAGGCACCGAATTTCAGAAAGATTGTTCGGCCAAGAGTATCTGAAAGTGCCCCCGACACTAAGTCCAAAGTGCGCCGACGAAAAGCAGAAGACAGAGGAAGCGTGGAACAGACTCCAGGCTGAACGCGCGAAACAGTAATCATCAGGAGGAGAAGAATATGAAGACGTCATTTGATTCTAGTGGCGCTTGCCATGGCAAGCGCTGCTCCGAGAGCTTACGCTCAATTCGGCTCCGGTATAGTTTTCGATCCAACCCAGTCCGCCCATGCGGCTCAACAAATTCTTCAGGCCAACCAGCTATACACCACCACGCTCAAGACCACGCAAAATGTCATCGGTGCTTACAACTTGGCTCAACGCATGTCGATGGCTCCGTCCTCGCTCTACTTGCAATATGCGAATTTGGGCCGTCAGTTTTGGGTTCCGTTCACACAACCAGCAAATACCTACGGCAATTTCCAGCAATTCATCAACGCAATTGCCAATGGCTACGGCGCGCTCACCGGCCACGCAGACGGCAAGCATTCAGCGCACAGGCCAGATCACCGGATATAACTCGTTAAGCCCTGCAGGGCCAGCAGGTCATCGCCGCGCAGGGGCGACGGTCGATCTTGGCGACGCAATCGATGCAAGCAATCTCCAAACGGTCGGGACGATTCGCGCGAATTCGGCTCAACGCGAGGCTGACATCAGCCAGCTTGAGGCCGCCAGCCATTCTTCTGATCCGGCACAACACACCGAGATGGCTACGCTGCAGCGCATTAACCAAGCGTTACTGATCGAGCTCCGCACGCAGCAAGAGGCAAACCAAATCCTCCAGGCACAGGCATTGCAGCAAATGATCGGACAGAAAGTGCAACAGGACAATCTGAAGTCGCTATTTCAAGTAGGCAACAGCTATCAGCAGAACTTCAATGCTGTAACTCCCCAGCAGACAACTGCTGGCACCCAATGGGCGTTCCATTACTAACCAAGGCGAAGGGCGATCATGGATTTCCTAATTCTCATTAAGAACGGATGCGACAATCTCACGGCCACGGTAGCTCCGTCCGTTGATTCGCTCGGACTGCACATGGTCCTATCACTCGCCACAATCATGCTCGTGTGGTTTGGAGTACAAGAAGCGCTTGCCTCGGCCCAAGGTGGTCCGGGCTTCAACATGGCCAAGTTCCTGAACTTCTTCCTACTGCTCACGTTCGCCTACTGCTTCGTGAAGTTTTACGACGGCTCGATTCCAGGAATAGGCTATTCGCTCAAGAGCTTCATCAGCGGTGGTACCAGTAGTCTCGTTGACTACATCGGCCACGATTCTACCCAAGAAGTGCAGAACACCATTCACACTGCACTTGGCAAGGTGGGCAACGCTGTCCCCTTCACTCACTGAGCCATACACGCTCCTCTGCACTTATACGGTGCAGATCGTCTTGTAGCATATTGACGGCGCTAATTGCAGTCATCATCGCTTATGGCGCGATTGGCGCGACCATCATTGGCCTGCTGGGGCCGGTGTTCATTCCTTGGATGGTTTTCGACAAAACCGATTTTCTGTTTTGGGGATGGCTCAAAGCATTCTTAGGTTTCGAGTTCTATAAGGTCGTCGCTGCCGCAACAATGAGCGTAATAAGCCACTTGCTCATTACGTATCTAACCAGTGGAGCCATGAATGTTGACAGATCCGAAGGTATTGATCACACTCATGCCCGGTCTGCTCATACTTGTGCATTGTGGCAGGCTTCATCCTCCTAAAGATTCCGACCATGACCGCCTCTCTTTTCTCCGGCCATACAGGCGGGCATGGGATTGGGATGGGTGGACTGATAACCGCGGCTCTTCTTAAGGGGCTGTTAAGCGAACGGAGGATTGCAATGGCAACGTTGACTAAGCCATCACCGGACATCACTCGCGCCGCGGAACGTTACCTCGAACAATATGGCGATCCGCTCGTGATGAACACCTATTTGAAGGTCACAATTCTCGTGCTCGCAGTTGTCTGCCTCGCCCTCGCCGGCCTCGTCTTCAAGAGCCAAAAGGCGCTTGCCGACATGCATCCGTTGATCGTGCGAATCAACGATGTGGGCCGAGCGGAGGCGATCGACTATCGGAATTTCCAATACCGCCCGCAGGAAGCCGAGAACAAATACTACTTGACCCGGTGGGCCGAGCTTTATTTCAGCCGCAATCGGTTCACGATTGAGCGCGATCAGACAAACTCACTTTATTTCCTGAATGGCGACGTTCAGCGGGCCGTGATCGAGCAGGAACGGAAGAACAACATCATCCCGGCATACATCAAGGACAGCACGCTTCCGTACGTCGATGTCGAGGTTAAGGAAGTCGTTCTTGACGATCTCCGCCAATCGCCCTATTCGGCACGAATCGAGTTCGAGAAAGTCTTCACAAACCCGTCCGATCATACGGAACTTAAGCGCGAGCGATGGACAGCCAGCGTCACCTACGTTTTTCGCGAGAACGTGAAGAACAACGAGCTGGCGGTCAACCCGCTCGGATTGACCATCGTGCGCTTCCGGGCAGACCAGGCGTTCAGCTAACAAATCATCGACCTTCCCAGAGGCAAATTGATGTCCAGACTTGCTGCCAATCCGGCTGCTTCACCCTCCCTGTCTCCGCAGGCGGCGGTAACGGCGATTTCGACGCTGATGACACGCAACTTCCACGGGAGATGGCCATCCTCTTGGGTCGGTTTGAGCCGCTCAAGTGCATCTGCGATTGCCCGAGACTTGTGCAGCCAAATCACCGACGAGAACTTTGATCCCGTGTGCGTCTGCCGTTATGTATCCCGCCTTTTGCTTGGTCACGGCTTCGGGGCCATTCCGGCGCCCGGCGGCACTGCGCCGCTCTGCTTCGGCTACGCCGCCCTTCGGGTCATGGTTCCTCCCTGAAGGGCGCCCTCCAAGAAAGCGCGGCTTGGCACTTGGGAGCCGGGCCCACTCGCTTGGCTTCGCCCGGTGTGACCCAAGCAAGATCGGGAATTTCAACAAACGGAGACACCATCATGTATCAGAACAAAGTAACCCGAGAGGCAAAAGGGACTACGCACTGATCCTTCTTGCCGCCCGGCTGGGCCTTCGGGCATCGGATATAGCAAACCTGACATTCTCCAGCTTCAAGTGGGATAAGAACATCATTGAGGTTGCGCAGCAAAAGACCGGGGAACCCGTGACGCTGCCGTTGCTAAACGATGTCGGGGAGGCCGTTATTGACTACATTCGCTATGCGAGGCCGAAATCGGACCTGCCGTTTCTGTTTCTGAAGCTCAACGCTCCCAATGACGTGATGTATGCCAACTCGATACATCACACGGTCTATACAAGGCTGAAAGAGGCGGGAATCCGCATACCGCCGGGTAAGAAACACGGTCCCCACGCGCTAAGGCATAGCCTGGCAAGTGCCCTGCTTGAAAATAATGTACCCATGCCAGTCATTTCAGAAGCACTGGGACATGCCGACACAGAATCGACATCCGTGTACCTTAACATCGATGTCGCCAGATTGCGCGAGTGCGCGGTTGAAGTCTCCGCCTTTTGTTGTGGTCACGAAAGTCGGTTTGGAGGCGCGCACTAATGAAAAATGACGAAACTACCTGCTATTACGAAAGCGTATTCGCGGCGCACATGGCCGACTTCATCCGCTACAAGCGTGCGCAAGGCCTTAAATACGACGCAGTACCGCGTTCCCTGCGGAGTTTTTCGAGGTTCTTGTCCGCTAAGGAAGCGGATGACGCAAGCATTGGGAAAGAGATGATTGAGGAATGGTGTTCATTTAGGCCAAACGAAAACAGGCTAACGCAAAGACGCCGCGTTGTTGAGACGACCCAATTCCTGAAATACTTGTCAGAAAGAGGCGTGTATGTGCATTTGCCTCGTCCTACGCGGAACTCGCGAGCAAGAGGAGCGTTTGTCCCGCATATTTTCTCCCATGAAGAGTTACGCCGCTTTTTTGAGGAATGCGATCGAATCAGCGCAAGAACCCCTTCCATGATGCCAGTGATGCTGCCTGTGCTTTTCAGGCTGCTTCTGGGATGCGGGCTGCGAATATCCGAGGCCCTTGGGCTTAGACTCGGTGACACTGATCTTGACAATGGCATCCTCGTTATCCGGAAGGCAAAGTTCAACAAAGACAGGCTCATCCCACTCTCGGATTCTTTGTTGGCCGTACTTCGCGAATACAGTGCCACTTACCACAAGATATCGAAAGACGACAAAGACCCTTTTTTTGCTCACAGGGACGGCCGCGTAGTCAGTCAGGACAATATCTACACATGGTTCAGGAAAATGGTCTGGGCGGCTGGTATCTCACACGGTGGGCGCGGCAAGGGTCCCAGAGTGCATGATTTTCGCCACACATTTTCGGTTTATTCGTTGAAGGCCATGACGGACAAAGGGATGGACATATACTGTGCCCTGCCGCTCCTGTCAACCTATCTTGGCCATGCGTCGGTATCTGCCACAGGGCAGTATGTCAGGCTAACGCAGGACAGGTTCCCTGAAATTATTGAGAAAACAAACGCTATTGCCGCCTTTGTAATTCCAGGGGGTGATCGGCAATGAAAAAAGCAGCGGACTTCCCTTACTACGTGAGCAAGTTCCTTGCTCAATATCTTCCCGGCGAGGCAGGCGCCAGTCCAAATACAATCCTGTCATACAGAGACACTTTTTTGCTGTTCATAAGATACTGCAAGTCGCAGGAAAATACTCCTCCGGAGAAAATGACGCTCGAGCTGCTAACAAGGGAACTGGTATGCGCGTTCCTCTCCTGGCTCGAAAATGAACGTAAATGCAGCGTCTCAACAAGGAACCAGCGCCTTGCGGCTCTTCACTCCTTTTGTCGCTTCATGCAGACGGAAGACGTGATACGCCTCAACCAGTACCAATTGGTGATTTCGATTCCCAAGAAAAGAGGAAAATCAGGAACCGTCAATTACATGTCACCGGAAGGCATTAAGCTTATACTCGAACAACCCGACGCAAGAAAGATGTCTGGCCGCAGGGACATGGTTTTGCTGAGTCTGATGTACGATTCTGGCGCTCGTGTTCAGGAGATGGCTGACCTTTCCGTAGGGGATTTCAGGGCAGATCCACCGGCGACTATCAAGATTACTGGCAAGGGCGGTAAGACGCGCATAGTCCCGCTCATGGAGCCGACAGCTACTATCGTGCGCCAATACATTTCTGACGCCGGCTTGACTGGCGGCGCCAAGCACTCGTATCCGCTGTTCCCGAATCGGCATGGGGAAAGGCTCACGCGGGCAGGGATAAAATACATCCTTGATAAATGCGTAGACTCTGCCCGCAATAAAAATCCCGGTGTCTTGCCAGAGGTCATATCCCCTCATAGTTTCCGACACTCGAAAGCAATGCATCTGCTTCATGCCGGGGTTAACTTGGTTTACATCAGGGACATTCTTGGTCACGCAGACTTAAAAACCACTGAAATATATGCGCGCATTGATGGTGAGATGAAGCGCAAGGCACTGGAAGAAGCGTTTACAAACGCTGTTCCCTCCGGGGCTGTTCCGTTATGGCAGCAGGACGGAGAATTGCTGAACTGGCTTCAGAGCCTTGGCAGATAGGACATGGCACCCCCACGGTAACAATTCGCGTTGGATTGTCACGCTCATTTTGTGAAACAAGGACAGGTGGGGGTCGGTGCTCTCCTACTGAGCCTGAACCCAACATTGACACTGGTGGAGAATTCAGAATTCGGCTTTAAATGCCTGCAAAGTCCCTGTTCCGAGGACGGCATCCTCCGTGTTCTGACCAGGAACCCCCAGTCCACTGGCTCCAAGTGCACGCGGAATGAATTCGCCACCAGTGTCAACTTTGCAGTCAACAGGGGCAATCTGTATCCAGCTAGATGCTGCTGTTTACTCCTGAGAATGATTATCCCTTTGACGCATGTTTATTTGCGGAGAGATGATGGGTGAAGCCGAGGTATGCGATGAATCTTTATTCTTTGACGCGGCGGTTTCCGACGGAAACAGATGCGCTGGATCATCTGGTAAAGACGCGATGGCCGAAGGGCGTGCGTTGCGTGTCGTGCGATCACGGCAAGTGCTGGCTGATCGAGTCCACGAATAAGACTGGCGGACCGCGGCGGTTGTTTCAGTGTGCTGGTGCAAGTTTCAGTTCATCCGCCACGGCCGGAACCCTGTTCCATGATTCGCATCTGCCTCTGACCAAATGGTTCGCGGCGATCTCCTTGATGAGCGATGCCAAGAAGGGCATTTCCGCCAGCCAGCTCGGGCGCCACATCGGCATGACCTACAAGACGGCCTGGTATGTGGCTCATCGGATCCGCGAAGCTATGCGGGAAGCGAAAGACATTCAGCTGGGAGACCCCGATACCACCGTCGAGATCGATGAAGCTTACATCGGAGGCCAGCTTCGCCACAAAGGCTCCAAGATAGCCAAAGCCTCTAAAACAATGGTGATTGGAATGGCCGAACGCAACGGGCGCATTCATCTGGAGTCGATGTCCAACCGCCGATTCGAGATCCATCAAGCCGGTGCTAGATGCCAAACTCGCCGAGGATACAAAAGAAGTGGTCACCGATGGCAATCCAAGTTACAAGGGCCTCATCGCCAGAGAGAAACACGCGAGAGGAAATCACAGCAAGGAACTTGCGAGAGCGGTGTTGGACCACTACACAGACAGTGGAAAATGCGTTTTCGCTTTTCAAGCGGGCCATCGTCGGCAACTATCACAAGCTCAGTCCCTGGCACCTCGATCGCTATATGCGCGAGTTCTGCTGGCGGTACAATCGACGCCGCATCCAGGCGTCAATCTTCGAAATGGCGCTGGAGAGCATGGCCAGTCGAACACCGCTACCGTACAAGACGCTGGTTGCGTTCTAAACTCGACCCTGAAAACGCGAATTACTTGCCGGTCTTACTGCGTGCTTTCCGTCGCTTCCGAAGCTTCGCGCTGATCTCAGCCCGCGAGAGAGGCTTGGACATGCAACATCCGCTGGAGAATCGCGTCGAACCTCTTCTCCGCTGCTCTCTTGCCGCTCATCGCCAAAGTATATCAACTCGTCCGACATGCGTGATCGGGATGATCATTCTCCTGAGTAACTGCCGGGTGGCCCACAACACAAACGGAACTCTGAAACGAAAGAAGAACTCCCTACGGTGAATGCCTTCGCCTGTTAACAAAAGGAGACCATCCCAAACAGTTATTGCGAGTCTCGGGGTCCGATCGATTGGGTCCGCGTAAGCTCTTGATGATGCGAGGCTACGGCTCCTGCACCTCCCGAATTCGAATGGGCCAGACAAGCCCGGGCGTAAAATGATGCGCTAACATGTCTGCATCATGCGAACTGGGTGGAAGCAAGTTTGGCGCATGTCGGCGTTTGGCGCGCTGCTGGCGTGGGGCGCGTGCGCAGCCGCGCTCAACCCCTCGTTGGATATCAGCCAGTACGGACACACCGCGTGGACCGTCCGGGACGGCTTCGCCCTGGGCAACATCTACTGCATGGCACAAAGCCCGGATGGTTATCTCTGGTTCGGCACGGAGTTCGGCCTGTTTCGCTTCGACGGCGTACACAGCAGCGCCTGGCAACCGCCCGCAGGGCAGCAAATTCCTGGCGGCTCCGTCAACAGCCTGCTCTTCACACGCGACGGCACTCTCTGGATTGGTACTTTCGCCGGCTTAGTCACTTTGAAGGACGGGAAGTTGACCCCGCGGCCGGAGATGTACCGGCACTTCGTATCGTCGCTCTTCGAGGACCGCGAGGGCACTGTATGGGTGGGCACGCTGGGGTCGCCCGGAGGCCTCCTGGCAATCAGAAACGGCAGCGGCAAGCGGTACGGCGAGGATGGCGCATTCGGCAGAGCGGTGTGGGCTCTGCACGAAGACAGCTCAGGCAATCTCTGGGCCGCTGCACAGTCCGGACTATGGCGAATAAAGCCCGGTCCTCCAAGGCTATATCCGACACCTACCGAGCTCATCGGCTTGAGTGAAGCCCACGACGGAGAACTGCTTCTTGCCCTGCATAGTGCAGGACTTCTGCGACTGGCCGGTGACAAGCTCGGATCGTATCCGATTCGAGGCGCAAACAACAAACTGCTTCGGGACCGCGACGTCGATTCGAACCGAGTACTTCGGGACCGCGATGGAGGTCTGTGGATCGCAACCGTAGAGCGTGGCCTCATCCATGTGCATAACGGACGAACCGAAGTATTTACGCGAGCTGATGGCCTCTCGGGCGACGTCATCCTGAGCATTTTTGAGGACCGTGAAGGCGATGTTTGGGTGGCCAGCACTGGAGGACTGGACCGGTTTCGAGAACTGCCCGTCTCTACCATTTCGGTGAAACAAGGTTTGTCCAGCGATGCCACGCAGTCCGTGCTCGCGGCGGCAGACGGAAGCATTTGGGTTGGTGCGCACGGTGGACTGACCCGGTGGCAGAATGGAAAAGCCACAATCTTCGGCAAGGCGAATGGATTGCCGGATGATGCCCCGGAGTCTCTGTATCAGGATGACCATGGGCGAATCTGGGTCTCGACGCGACACGGACTCGCTTGTTTCAACGATGGCAAGTTTGTGGCATGGAATGGCGTTCCTGGCGAAGAGGTGCACTATATAGCCGGGGACAAAACGGGTAACCTCTGGCTTTCAGGTCATCAATGGTTCTCGCACTTGCGGGACGGACGTCTTGTGAAGCAGATTCCGTGGTCAGAACTGGGACGTAAGCCAAGCGCAGAGGTTCTGCTTCCGGAGAAAGGCGGAGTCTGGCTTGGATTCTGGGTTGCGGAGGGAGATCTCGCTTATTTCAAGGACGGCCGGCTCCTCGCTTCGTACACAACCGCAGATGGCTTGAGCCGGGGCGAGATCGCCGATCTTCAACTCGACCGCGATGGGGCGCTGTGGATTTCAAGCGAGGGTGGTGGCAGCGGTGGCGGCCTCGGCCGGCTGAAAGATGGCCGTATCACCACCCTTATAACCAGGAATGGATTACCCTGCGGCGCGATTCACTGGGCGATGGAGGACGACGACCGTTCGTTCTGGTTGTATACATCCTGCGGCCTGGTGCGCGTCACGCGGGCCGAACTGGATGCGTGGGTCGCCGATCCGAATCGCAAGGTTCAAATCACGGTTTGGGATGCGGCGGACGGTGTCAAGCTCCGCGCCAGCGCAGCCAGTGGATACGGGCCTCGGGTCGCGAAATCGAGTGACGGCAGGCTCTGGTACGTCACGGGCGAAGGCATCCAGGTGGTCGATCCTCATCATCTTGCTTTCAATAAACTCCCACCGCCAGTGCACATCGAGAAAATCGTAGCCGACCACAAAATGTATTGGCAGAATTTGCCGGGCGCGGCAGCTTCGAGCGTGCGTCTGCCGGCGCTGACTCGCAGTCTGCAGATCGACTACGTCGCTCTCAGCCTTGTCGCGCCAGAGAAGGTTCATTTCAAGTACAAGTTGGAGGGACAGGATCCCGACTGGAGAGAGGTGGTCAACGATCGCGACGTGCAGTATTCGAACCTGGCTCCCGGCCCCTACCGGTTTCGCGTGATCGCGTCCAACAACAGCGGCGTTTGGAACGAGCAGGGCGATACGCTCGAGTTTTCGGTTGCCCCGGCGTACTACCAGACCAATTGGTTCCGCGCAGCGAGTGTGGGTCTGTTCCTCGCAATGCTGTGGACGCTGCACAGGGTGCGTCTGAAGCAACAGGCGCACGAGTTTGAGATGACGCTTGATGCGCGAGTGAACGAGCGCACGCGCATCGCGCGGGACTTGCACGACACTCTGCTGCAAAGCGCCCACGGCTTGCTGCTGCGGTTCTCAACTGTTTCCCAGCTGTTGCCGGATCGCCCGCTCGAGGCGAAACAGAAGCTCGACAAAGCGGTCGACCAGACCGCGGACTTCATCACAGAAGCTCGGGATGCGGTGCAGGGATTGCGCGAATCCACGGTCCAAAGGAACGACCTCGCACGGGATGTGAGTACCCTGGGAGAGGGACTCGCAGCGAACCCCGCCAACGGCCAGTCTGCGGCATTTCGCGTCACCGTTGAAGGCGAGCCGCGCGATTTGCATCCCATCCTGCGTGACGAGATCTACAGGATTGCCGCTGAGGCGCTGCAGAACGCGTTCCGACACGCCCGGGCACGGCAAATCGAGGTTGAAATCCGCTATGACGATGAACAATTCCGATTGCGTGTGCGGGACGATGGAAAGGGCATGGATCCCTCCGCTGTCGCGCATCAGAGTAGTGAGGGACACTACGGCCTGCCTGGAATGCGGGAACGTGCCACGCTCATCGGAGGTAATCTGACACTGAGGAGCGAAGTTGGTGCGGGCACCGAAGTGGAACTGCGCGTTCCTGCCTCTGCCGCCTACGCGACAATTCGGAGAGGTTCGTGGTTTTCACGGACGCTTGCCGGGCATCGGCGCTAGTTCGAATCGGTCCTCGTTCTACCGCCAATCTGCTGCTGATCAACGAAGCACTCGTCGAGCCGTTTGGGCTGGAATTTCGGGTTCCGGGTGTATCACCGGCTACCCGGCAGTTACCAGTTGAGCAACATCCCACATTCTTAGGCATGAATGATTGCTGCCAAAATGCCACCTTCTACCCTCGGTCATGACACGAGTGTGACAATCCAACACGAAGCCTTACCGTCGGTGTGGCAGGACGTTATGTGAAGAAAAAGTATGGGCAAGCCTCGAATTTCCGGCGAATCTATGCTGCACTTTTCATAACGTCCGGCTTTCCATAACCGGCATTATGCGAAGCTTCGCATAATGCGGGGCAAATGCACATGTACCTGAACTACGCCAGGGAGCACTGGATGAAGCCAGGCGAAAATCCCCCAGTGGGACTCATTCTTTGCGCGGAGAAGGGGGCAGCGGAGGCTCATTACGCCCTCGATGGACTTCCAAACAAAGTTCTCGCTGCGGAATACCAGACTATCCTCCCCGAGGAGGGAGTCATCGCAGCCGAGCTTGAGAAGTCACGTGAAGAACTTGAAAGGCGCAGAATCCGTCCGACCGATTAACACTGAGTTGTCAAAGACAACAAATCCTTCGAAAAACAATGGACGGTCGTCCCACGCAGCTGGTCGAACGCGACAGTTGCGCTTCTACGATCACGACACCCGCTCATTCGAATCTCGTTCCTCTAGGTAAGCAAGCATGTCGGCCTTCGAAAGCTCCTGAGACGAATTCCCACTTCGGACGTAAAAGCGTTCCTGAACCTGCCCGTTCTTGTCTGCAGACTTCACCAGAACCGGCGTCGAAAATGGGGCGATCTCGACTTGACAGAGCTCTTTATCGTCGACAGCATGGAAGCGAATCTGGATCCGTGTAGTTACCATTGCCGTTCCGAAATCTCGATTCAAGATATTCCGAAGATGGAGCTCGAACTTGTCCCGATCTGCATCACCTAGACTCTCGTAATCGCGCTCCAGCCCCAGGATTGTGCCTTCGTCATCAACGCCTATTAGCAGTGTGCCACCCTGCGCATTTGCAAATGCCGCAACAGACTTAACAATGACCTCTTCAAGCTTCTTACTCACTATTTCCTGCTTGAAGTCCCAGCGCAATGAAGCCTTGAACTCCACTTCATCGCTTTCCCCTTCCGAGATCATGTCCTCAATTGAGACAGGAATCGTCGCCTCTTCTGTCACTGTGATTCCCTCCAGAAAGGCATTCAGCTCCTTGGTCAACAGGTCTCGACGGGTTTTCAAAAAGAGTTCGTAATTGGCCAGAGTCCACAGGCTTTGGTCTGTCGGCACACACTGCAACGCAAGCGCAGTTGGGAACTTGTTCTGCACACTCTTAAGGTAGCCGTCTGGATCGGCATTCGACTTCGTTCGGTTTGCAGACTGTGTGAGAATTGCCCGATTGGTAAGCTCCTGCGCCAGTGCGTATTTGACCCGGTTTCCCTTACCGTACCCGATCTTTTCTAACTTTGAATATGGGAAGATATGATCATTTTCTAGTTGATATTTTTTTCCCATTGTTTGCCGAATCGCGAGCCCGGTTGAAAAACACACTGCTCCGCGCTTCTTAAAATACCAACGCATCAGTCCGAAGAGTGGGTGCGATATCGCACGACCCTCAAATTCTTCAGCCACGATAGGTAGCCGACGTTCTTCTGCTATAGCTGAAAGGAGTTCGTCAAACGGGTTTTGTGATTCCGACACTATTCGCAAATCACGGTCGAGCTTCTGCGGAAGTTGACTGACGTATCGAGTACGAACCTGCGAATAATAGAACCACTTAACCATTTTGCGAATTTCAACGTCTGAGAGATGCTGCCCATTCTTGTCAAAGCAGTACACGATGATGGGAACCAGCGCGTAAATGGAGTTGATCTCTTCTGTGTGGTCTACGTATGCGGTTGACCGTAGCAAGCTGATGACGTAGTCCAGAACTTGCTTATCTAATCGGCCCCAAGCGTCCTTCAGTTTTTGGTTGTTCTCAGAGCCGTGAAGTTTCCTCATGTCTGAACCCATGTGATACAGGCAGCCGAGAAGCACGTATACGATGAAATCCAACTTGAACACAAACCCAACTTCAGCTAGCGTGGCAAGGCGCTTCTTAAAGATGTCACGAGCCTGAGGCCAGTAGCCTGAGATCTGCGCCAATGCAAGTTCTGCGTCTGTTAGTGCTACGCCGCTCGCGTTAACCTTATAAAAGATGTCGATGGCCTCGCGGATAGAGGCTTTTATCGGGATAGTCTGCTCTGGAAAGTCACGATCGAGGATGTTCTGGATTGCTTGCATGTTGTCATCAATCAAATCTTCTCGCGCCCTATCGACGGTTTCGCCTTTCTGCTCTAGATCGCGATAAATGTCCTTCGCTCTAACCGTCTTCTGGAAAATTGCGGTGATGTTCCGCCAGCGTGTATCGTTTTCCATCTTTCTTTGGGAGTAGTATTCCAGTTCGCGAGTTTCGACGTTCACGTGGAGTCCACGAGTGTCGTTGGTAATCTCGGGAGCGGTGTAGTAGGGCGGAATCTTCCCGCGAATGAGCATATACAAGGTTGTGACGCGTTGCTGTCCGTCCAGAAGAATCCTCACTGCACCCTGTTTCGCATCATACTTATATGGACCTTTGAGTTCAGGTGGTGCATTAGTCTCCCACGTGAGCATTGTTCCGGTCGGATACTGCTTAATCAGCGAATCTAGGAGCTGTTTCGCGTCGTCTCTTTTCCAGACATACTCACGCTGAAATGCCGGAACGAAAAGCTGGTTCTCATCGATCTTGTCAAGAATCGCGGAAATCTTCATTTTGTGGGAGCCCTCTTTACTCTTCTTGTTGTTCAATCTTGGTGCGGCTCGAAAAGACCGACTACGGTCTATTTGAGGGGACGAGATAACTATAGAGGATTCACCTGATAGAACTTCTGTCCTAAACCAGCCATCGTGTTCTTGTGCCGCGATCCCGATCATGCTCGTTCATTGGGAGGAAGTATCCTCCCTGTCTGCGGCCCTGAGGTCCTCCGCCACCCTCCTCGGCGGGCCTGTTCGAGACTGTTACGAAACTCTACCTGTTGGGCGGAGAGCATTCCTGGGGGCTTCCCAGTCGTCGACAATTTGCTCGACACCTTGGACCGGTCTCGACATGTAAAAGGATTGTGGGAACCGACTTGGGGTGGAAACTTCTTACTCGGCTCCATCCACCGCGACGTTGAGTTGAACGGGATTGCCGCGTGGCAGCTTGATTGAAAAGACCGCAGCTAACAAGATCATCGCAGCTGATCCCCAAAGGCAGCCTTGAAAGCCTGCCCATTGGAATATGAGGCCAGAGAGAAGCGTGCCAAGCAGGCGTCCTCCCGCGTTCGCCATGTAGTAGAACCCGACGTTGATTGCCACGCTGTCTTCATCCGTATATGCAAGGACCAAGTAGGAATGAATCGCGGAGTTGATTGCAAACAAGGCTGCAAAGGCGGCCAGCCCGATCATCAATGCAACGCTCGGATTGAAACCTGTGCGGAGTGCGGCGGCCAGTCCAACAGGCACAATCAACAAGATGAATGCCCAATGCTGCGCAGCGGGGCCATCGACCTTCTCCCTGCCTACGGACCGCAAGATATCTGGGACAAATGCCTGGATGATGCCGTACCCGATGAACCAAAGCGCAATAAAAGCGCCCACGCCGGCGAAAGTCCAACCGAGTTCCGAAAGGAATACGGGAAGTCCCACCACAAACCAGACATCGCGAGCCCCAAAGAGGAACAGCCTCGCGGCGGAGAGCCAGTTGATTGCCGCGCTCTTGGAAAAGAGAGCTGTGAACTTTACCTTTTTCTTCGAGCGGCCAATCTCCGGCGGCAAAGCAACGACTGTACCGAGCAGCACGACCAAAAGCCCGGCTGCCATTGCGATCAGCGCTCCGATGAAGCCGAGGGTAGAAAGAAGCACACTACCAACGAAGAATCCCGCCCCTTTAAGCGCGTTCTTCGAACCCGTAAGTCGAGAGACCCACTTGAAGAGAGTGCTTTCTGTATTGTCCGGCACGACCAGCTTGATGGCGCTCTTGGCGCTCATTTTGGTCAGGTCCTTTGCAATACCGGAGAGGGCCTGGGCCGCCATGACATATGCGACGGAGAGGGTAGCGTGCCCAGGAGGGTTGCAACAGCGCCAGCATGAGCAGCGCGAAGATTTGCAGCGCCAAGCCACCATACAGCGTGGTCTTCAGACCTGATCTGGAGGCAATCCATCCCCCAAGGAGATTCGTAACGATCCCAAAGAACTCATAGAACAAGAACAGGAAAGCGATGGTGATGTCGCTGTATCCAAGCTTGTAGAAATGCAGGACGACGAGCATCCGAAGTGCGCCGTCAGTAAGCGTAAAGCCCCAGTAAGCGCCGGTAACGAGGGCATAGCTGCGGATGCCTTTCACGTAATCGTCCTCACTCGCTAAACCGGGAGTAACGCGGAGATCTTCGCTGCAAGTTCAACCAGCCGGTTCGCGTAGCCCCATTCGTTGTCGTACCAGGCCAGAATTTTGACCTGGGTGCCGTCGATTACCATCGTCGAAAGCGCGTCGATGATGGATGAACGTGGATCATTGAGGAAGTCCACTGAAACCAATGGCCGCCCCTCATACCCCAGAATGCCCGCGAGTTCGCCCTCTGCCGCGGCTTTCAGTAATCCGTTGACTTCCTCAACCGTCGTGGGCCGCTCTACCTCAAACACGCAGTCGGTGAGAGACGCGTTCAGGAGCGGGACCCGAACGGCGATTCCGTTCAGTTTGCCCTGAAGCTCGGGATAGATGAGCGTGATCGCCGTGGCCGAACCGGTAGTAGTAGGAACCAGAGATGCGATCGCAGAACGGGCGCGACGGAGATCTTTATGGGGAGCATCAACGATGGTCTGCGTGTTTGTTACGTCATGAATCGTGGTGATCAGACCGTGGCGTATCCCCAGTCCCTGATGGATTACCTTCACAACTGGAGCAAGGCAGTTGGTCGTACACGACGCCGCAGTAATAATGTCGTGCATCTGAGAATCGTAAAGATGGTCGTTGACTCCCATCACGATGTTCAGCGCACCCTGCTTGACCGGTGCGGCGACGACAACCTTCTTGACGCCGCGTGCGAAGTAAGGCTTCAGCGTCTCGGGTGTCAGCATCTTTCCGCTGCACTCAAGCACGAGATCAACGGCAGATCCTTCCCACGGAACATCGCCCGGCTGAGACGCCTCTGAAAACGCAATTTGCTGCCCGTCAACGGAGAGACCGTCCTTATTTGCTTCGATTCGCTTCGGCCACTTTCCATGCACACTGTCAAACTCCAGCAAATGCGCAGAGGTGTGCGAGCCGCCTTTCACCTCGTTGATGTGCGCAATCGAAAGATCCTCACGCTCCCACGCCGCGCGAAATGCTAATCTTCCGATGCGGCCAAATCCGTTGATGCCGATACGCGTCATATCACTTCACCATAGAACACTTTCAAAATGTGACAGGTGAACCTCGACCGCAGTCCACAATTCTAAGGAACATGTGAGTCAGGTAGGGGAGAACGAGACTTACGCTGTTGCACATTGGATCAGGGAGCAGATCGGAGAACTTCGTGTACTCGGAGACTTACTGAGATCGCCCTTGCTCCTCAGCTCTTTCCAATGTTGTCCAGTTCCTTCTGCAGGGCGAGTTATCGAGACTGGAAAGTGGCAAGCACAGGAAAAGGCTGATGCGGCGGTCGAGCGTGAGGAAGGCATTAGAGAAAGCCCTTTTGATGTCCTCGGGTGTCCCCTGTGCGGCCACCGGATCAGGGATTCCCCAGTGCGCCGTCATTGGCTGTCCGGGCCAAAACGGGCAGACTTCACTGGCCGCTTTGTCGCAAACTGTGAATACGAAGTGAAGTGGCGGCGCTTCAGGTCCTGAGAATTCATCCCAGGATTTACTCCGAAGGTTTTCGGTACTCAGGTGCGCCGCTTCGATCTGACGAAGCGCTTCCGGTTGCACTAATCCGGCGGGGTGGCTCCCTGCACTATAAGCTGCAAAGTTCGGAAAGCCTTTGCGGTTCATGATCGCTTCAGCCATGATGGATCGGGCTGAGTTGCCAGTGCAAAGAAACAAGACGTTATAGCGGGCCATATCGAGCATCCTTCCAGGAGGCGGTCAGTGGTGAGTTAGGCGTTCTTTGAGCGCTCTTTCACGAGCAGCACGTTGGTTCACAGCAACTTTTCGCTGCCTTGACTCCTGGCTTGACGGCGTACACCTTAACGCTCGCCGCCGCTGCGTTCACGTCGTAATCCGTGAGCAGCGTCTTCAACTCGTCGTGCAGAGCATCCGATGCGTTGGGAGCGGGAGAACAGCAGGACTCTTCGACCACTTGGAGCGGGTTGGTTGCATCCATCTTCGGAGAACAGCAGCCGGACTGATTCTCGATCTTGGCATACGCATTCAGATCCGCTCCGCTGTCGACGATCTCGACATGCTCGAAACCGGCTGCGAGCAGGCCGTTCCGGTAGTCGTCGATTAAGATTGCTCCCGCAATGCAGCCGACGTAGGCGGCGACGCTCTTCGCAACAGCTTCGGGGAGTTCGCGCTTCAATGCGATGTCGCTCACTGCTAGTCGGCCACCGGGCTTTAGAACTCGGGCGATCTCACGGAAGACGGCTGGCTTATCGGGCGCCAGGTTGAGAACGCAGTTCGAGATGACACAGTCAACCGACGCATCCGGCAGTGGGATCTGATCGATGGTTGACTGGTAAAACTCAACGTTGTTGTAGCCACCTGCTTGGGCATTCGTGCGCGCTCGTTCGAGCATAGCCGGAGTCATATCAATTCCAATGGCGCGGCCTTCCGGGCCAACCATCTTCGAGGCGAGAAAGACGTCGAGACCACCGCCGGAACCGAGGTCGACTACAACTTCGCCGGGACGAATGTGAGCGGTCGCGGTCGGGTTTCCGCAAGACAGACCCATATTGGCGTCAGCCGGGATCGACGTCAGTTCTTCTGCGGAATAGCCGAAGGCTTCAGCAACTGCCTGAACCCCCGCGTCATCGTTGGATAGCGTGCTTTCTGCTACAGCTCCATATTTCGACTTGACCGACTCAAGAACCGGATTCATCATGAAAAGCCTCCATGAACATATCTGCCAAAACGACTATATGTGTTGCCATCACATTCGTCAAGGCGTATAAGTAAGTCATGGCGGCAAAAACATCAGCCTTTAATATCGAACTCTTTTTTCAGGCTCTCGGCGACAACACGCGACTTCGCCTTCTCAACCTAATGGGAGAACAGGAGATTTGCGTCTGCTACTTTGTCGAGATTCTGGGGCAGGGGCAACCCAAGATATCCCGGCACCTGGCGTATCTCCGCCGCGCCGGAATAGTTGAGGCCCGGCGTGACGGCAAGTGGATGCATTACCGGATCGTTATGCCCCCGAACATCGGTGCAGTCCAGGTTTTGCGCCAGACGCTTGCATGGTTGAAAGAAGACCGGGCGATGCAGGCAGACAGGGGACGCCTTTCAAAGGCCTGCTGCAGCCCGGCAAAGTTCTCCGCTCTTCAGGGAGCTCCCTTGCCTGTGCCTGTTGATTGCCCAGTCGTGCTCGAGGCCAAATAGATATGTCCAGCGCACCTTATACGCAAGGCCAGGTCTGCGCTCCCTTGCAGCGGAAGAAACTCTCATTCCTGGATCGCTTTCTGACCCTGTGGATCTTTCTCGCAATGGCAATTGGCGTGGCCATTGGCCATTTCATTCCTGGCTCCGCGGGATTAGTGAATCGCTTTCAAACGGGAACTACCAACATCCCGATTGCCATCGGGCTGATCATCATGATGTTTCCGCCACTGGCGAAGGTTCGATATGAGAAGCTCACCGAGGTCTTCCGCAACAAGCGCGTTCTTGGATTGTCGCTCATCCAGAACTGGCTGATCGGACCGGCGCTGATGTTCATTCTCGCCATCGTGTTCCTGCGCGGAGAGCCTGCCTACATGCGCGGTCTGATCCTCATAGGTATTGCGCGCTGCATTGCGATGGTGCTGGTCTGGAATGAACTGGCGAACGGAGATACGGATTACGCTGCCGGGCTTGTTGCCATCAACAGCGTATTTCAGGTGCTGTTCTACAGCCTGTATGCATGGGTCTTCATTACTGTGCTTCCCAAGTGGTTTGGCCTTCAGGGCAGCGTTGTGGATGTGAGTATCGGTCAGATTGCAAAAAGCGTCGGGATTTACCTTGGGATTCCCTTCGTCTCCGGGATGATCACCCGCTTCATGCTGATCCGGATGAAAGGCGAGCCGTGGTACCGGACGCGCTTCATTCCTCGCATCAGCCCGCTTACTTTGGTAGCGTTATTGTTCACGATCCTGGTGATGTTCTCACTCAAGGGCGACCTGATCGTGCGCCTACCGCTCGACGTGCTTCGCATTGCTGCTCCCACTGGTCGTCTATTTCCTCATCATGTTCCTGGTGAGCTTCTGGATGGGTAAGCGACTTGGGGCCAACTATGCACAGTCAGCTACCCTCTCGTTCACAGCCGCGGGAAACAACTTCGAGCTGGCGATTGCCGTGGCTGTGGCCGTCTTCGGGTTGAATTCCGGTGAGGCATTTGTTGGTGTCGTCGGGCCGCTCATCGAAGTGCCGGCACTCATCGGGCTTGTGAATGTCGCCTTCTGGATGCGCAAGAAGTATTTCCTAACAAGAACGGACAGCTTCACAGTGCATCCTGTTGAGGATGCACCATAGCGCGACAAGGGGTGACAGGTCATGGGGTATATTCGGACATCCGCGACTACTCATGCGCGGGTTGTCAGGTGCACGCACTGAAATCGGTCTCGCTACGATTGCTTACAACTTGAAGCGGATTACGAATGTGCTCGGAGCCGTGAAACTGACGGAAGCTCTCCTGCACTCCCAGTAAATCGCGATTAAGGAACCCAAAAGCCTGCGCCTGACTGGTCTGTCGCGTACGTGCGTCGAATCTCCTCTAACGTCCTCAGAACTAAGTTTCGTAACGGTCTCGTTCCTGCCCGCAACGCCGGCCCTGCTCTTCTGAAGAACAAAAGCAACAGCCAAAACTCCTAAGGGGAGCTCCGCCCCTCGCGCCCGCAAGGGGTTTCCCCAAGCTTCCGCGCTGCGCTTGTGCAGCCCTTCGCTTCGCTTCGCCCTTTCCACTCCGCCTTTGCTTCGTTCCAAGGGTGGGAGATCCCCCTCCCCTTGCGCTTGCTACCCCCCGCCTTCGCCAGGAGGCGTTCGGCATGTATGTACACGCCGCCGCCCGATTTAAGGGCAAAGGCCAGTGCAACAGCCCCAAGGAGGAAGCACCATGAACACCACCGCCGCAACCGTCAACAAGTCCACCGCCAACACCAACAAGCAGCAGACCGCGAAAGAAGTAATCGCGGCCAACGTGCAAGCCCTTATCGAGCAGTTGGAGCAGGGACACTCCGAAGCCCTCACCGCCTACCTCACAGCAATGGGCAGGTTTCACACGTACAGTTTTGGCAACATTTTGGAGATTGCACGGCAGAGGCCGGACGCAACCCGCGTTGCTGGCCTGTATGCGTGGAACCAGCTTGGACGCAAGGTCAAGAAGGGCGAACGCGGCATCCGCATTCTTGCTCCCGTGATCGGCATTCGCCGGAAGAAGGACGAGGAAGCCGAGAAGGATAAAGGATTCGACATTTGCGATTGTGAGCCACAATGAGTGATCCACAGCTACCAAGACTGTTAAATCGTCGCTACGCCCTCCGACCCAATCCCATGCAGGGCGGTATGGCGGACGTCTACAAGGCAATGGAGTTGATTGGCGACGGGCGCGAGGTCGCAATCAAGATGTTTCGCCCGGATGTGCTCACCGATGCTCTAACCATAGAAGCGTTTCGCAGGGAGACTGAGGCCATTCGGAACTGCATTCATCCGAATATCGTCCGGCTTCTTGAGAGCGGCGTCGACGAGGAAACTGGACGGCACTTTCTGGTGCTGGAATGGATGCCGGAGAATCTTGAGCAATACCTGCAACGTGAATCGTTCAAAGATTGGGATCAATTCTATGCCACGTGTGGCAGGCCAATTCTTGATGCTCTTGCGTTGGCCCACGCCCAACAGATCATTCACCGCGATATCAAACCCTCGAACATTTTGATGGATGAAGCCGGCGTTCCCAAGCTCGCTGATTTCAGCATAGCGAAGCTCAAACGTTGGCACGACCAGGGCCTTACTCTCAACGAATTTGTGTCGCGTCCCTATGCGCCTCCAGATCATGGAGCCGACTCAAACTATAGCCAGGATCTGTTCAGCTATGCGGTCCTCGCAATTCGCTGCCTTTCTTCTGCGGCACTAGATGATTACGATGCCGTTCATGCGGCACTCCAGTCTGCTTCCATCCCAGACGGAGTAAAAGCTGAACTCAAATCATGCCTCGGAGAGCCGGACGAACGCCCGGTGATTGCTGGATTGCTATTGAGCAATCTCGATGCGCTCGACGAGGAGAGACGCGGGCGAGATAAACTGCGCACGCCTGTTTACCTCATTTCCTCGGGAAGAGCGACCGAAAGGGTAAGACAATCATTGGGGATTCGCCAAGACGAAGTGCAACAGGCGATTTTGAGTGACCTCAAAGAGACACCGTCACTGGGACCATCGAACCTAGCTCCACAGGCAATGGAGTTGTACGGAGGAGAGTTCTTCTATCGCGTGTCGATGTCTCGATCTTCACACGACTATCTCGTGATCGAGGACGCGCAGAAGCGTCCTCCGGGGTATATCGATTTTCGAAAAGATAAAACGTTTCCGCTTCACTGTGAGTGGAGGTTTGGAAAGCCTCTTAGGACACAGGAAGCTGCCACGGCGCTTGCGGAACTCTTGGCGAGATATCAGAATCATCAGGCTGAAGCCAGGTTGGTTGAAGCACGTGCCCGCGAGAACGAACTCTTTGAGATGTGGCAAAGAACACTGCGCGCAAAGATGCAGGTGGAACGTGATAGACAGCCACCAATCCCTTTCAGTGGTTTCCGAATGGATGGGACACGTGTCGTGTTTGCTCTATTAAAGACGGCTCCGGAAGGGATCATCGGGAAGCCACAACAAGTGAGGAGGGATGGACGGGCGCTAATTCGAGGCGAAGTTGAAACAACATTTGGATCAGAACTGATTATGCGTGTGCAGGAACTGGACCCCTCAGCATCCTCTTTTGCTGGTGAAATGGTTTTCGACGCGAGTCTGGCTGCAATTGCAATTGAACGCCAGGTGGGAGCTCTCGATGCAATCCGTTATCAAAGGTGCGTTCGCCCAGAGCTTCGAAATTTCCTCGTTTTTCCCGGGGAAGTCAAATTCCCTGAGATCTCCTCTAGTGAGCTAGTTTTCTTCAATGAGAAGCTTTCGCCAGATAAGAAGCAGGCGGTCAGGGCTGCTCTCGGAACGTCTGACGTACTTCTGGTTGAAGGGCCGCCGGGTACTGGGAAGACCACCTTCATCACTGAAGTAATTCTGCAGATATTGGCGGAGAATTCGAATGCAAGGATTCTACTGACCTCACAGACTCATGTTGCTCTCGATCACGTCATCGGGGCGGTGCAAAAAACAGGCACGCCAGTGTCAATGGTGCGGATCGGCAGATTGGGGGATCCCCGCATTTCGACAATTGCTGAAGAATTTCTCCTAGAGAACAAGATCGAGACTTGGCGGCTCCAAGCACTGGAAACTGGCCGGGCCTATCTTCAGCAACTTGCCGGACAGTTTCATATTTCACTCGAAGCGATTCGTTCCGTTATGCAAGTTAAGCGTTTATTGGCTGAACGAAATCGATCTAAGGAAAATGATCATCAGGTTCGGGAGCTCGACGACAGTTTATCTGCATTGAGTGTTCCGACAGATGAACTGAATGCATCCGAACGTCGCGCGATCTCCGAAGAGGCAAAACTGCTGCGCAATCAGATCGATGAGAAGAGGTTGGAATTAGAATATAGCAAGAGAAGCGTATTGCGTTTGAGAGAGGAAGCTATTCGGGACGAGTCCATTCCAGAAGCCATACTAAACGGACCCGACGAAGAAGCTAGCAAATGGGCTGCAGCACTGATTCCGGATACTCCCGGTTCCCGTCGCCTGCGCCAATTGGTAGATTTACATGCCGACTGGGAAATGCGATGTGGACGCACGTCGGATTTTCAAGAACCATTTTTATCGTCCGTACAGCTTGTCGCTGGCACATGTGTGGGGATAGACAGCTCGAGAGGCACTCGGGAGGTCCAATTCGATCTTTGCATCATCGACGAGGCTTCAAAGGCCGGTTCAACTGAACTGTTGGTTCCGATGTCCAAGGCTAAGCGATGGATTATTGTTGGGGACGATCGGCAACTGCCGCCGTTCGTAGATGAGGCACTTACTGCGCCGAAGATATTGGCAGCGCATGATCTCACCGAAGAGGCTTTAAAAGAGACGCTGTTTGCACACCTAAAGAATGGTCTTCCGGAAGAATGCCATGTCGAATTGCATACGCAACACCGCATGGTTCCGGCTATCGGCGATTTGGTGAGTCACTGCTTCTATGACGGCAAGCTCACGAGCCAAGATCGCAAGTGGGATTCTCGTCTAGCTCGGATCTTGCCAAAGCCGGTTGTCTGGTTTACGACCGCCAAGATTAAGAATCGCAGCGAGACCAATCATAATCCCAGTTACTCGAATCAAACGGAAGCCCGCATTATTACGCGCCTGCTCCAGTCACTTGAGAATCAGGCTGCTGCTGCGGATGCCACCTACAGCGTTGGTGTTCTTACTGGTTACGCAGCACAAAAGAGCACCTTAGAACGCGCACTTGCCAGCCGCCTCGGAAGCGGCCATCATCTTCATATTGAATGTAATACAGTTGATGCCTTTCAGGGACGCGAGGTGGATCTTCTCATCTATTCAGTTACGCGCTCCAACCAGAAACAGGCACTCGGCTTTCTCGGAGAGATGAAGCGCCTGAACGTGGCCCTTTCCCGCGGACGGGAATACCTCGTGATCGTGGGGGACCATCATTTCTCCCAAGTTGCCGATGAGCCCAACCCGTTACGGTCTGTCATAGCGTATCTGCTCTCTCACCCGCAGAGCTGCCAGCTTGTAGAGGAGCGCGCATGAGAACCGAGGAGATCGTTCGACGACTACCAGCGCGCTCTGGTTACCGACTGGCGGATTATGCCGAGGTTGGACTGCCTGTATATCGAATCTCTTCTCGCATATTCACGCAGGTACCGAAACGCATTTCGGCCATTGATGAGTTCCTGCTGCAGCTTGTTAGAACGGGCGTCCATCGTACTGAAGAGATATCAGCCTTCCTAGGCCTCCCGATGCCGTTCGTCGACGAGAGTCTCTCCCAGCTCATCGCCGATGATTTGCTGTCACTGAGCCCCAGTAATGACCGAACACAACGCCTCAGTCTTTCGGAGAAGGGCAAGAAAGCATTAGATGGAGCAGAGACGCTTGTGCCGGAAGAGCGAGCGCACACAATTGAATTCGACGCGATTCTCCAGAAAGTGGTGAGACACGGAAGAGAGCAACTATTGACCAGTCGCCAGGCACGGGATCGTGGTTATAAACAGATCCGGCCGCTTCTAAAAAAACAGATCGGAATCTCCGATCTTCCGCTTCGAGACGTCCAGAAATCCTTCAGTGAAGGAATCTCAAAGCGAGAAACACGGCGCACCATCCTCGCAGTATGTGAGCTCTACCGCAAAAACCTCTACTTTCTCCCTGCAATTTGCGTAATTTACAGAGCTATCGATGGGCCTGATGTGCAGGTGTCATTTGTGGTTGACGGAAAGCATTCGCCACAGCATGATCAGGCATTTGCGCAAGCGGATGGAGCTCATCTCCTGCACATCGATCGTGACTTGACACGGTTTGGCAATGATGCGGAAGACTTTAAAATGATCGAGCAGGAAGTCAGAGAGGCGCTCACTAAAGGCGTGACAAGCCGCATAACCGATCAAGACGGAGACGTGATCGAAGCGCCTGTGCGACCAGTTGCAGACCCCGAATCGTGGTCTCTGTTGACCGCAGAACAGAAACTGGAACTGCAGCAAGCGGGACTCACCTACCTCGATGCGCAAGATCATTATCCGGTTTTGTTGCATGCGCTCAAAACTGCAAAGTATCGACTATTGATTCACACGCCATTTCTCCATGAGCTGATCGTCACCGATGAATTTGTGATGGACATGGAGAGGCTTCTAAAAAGTGGCTGCAAGGTCTATATCGGATATGGCATGCCAGAAAGCGAGGTACAAAAACCGACCAAGAGCCATCTGCGCGTCGTGGAAAGACTCGAAAAGATAGCCAGACGCTACAGCAACTTTCTGTTCAAAAAAGTTGATTCACACGCGAAGGTACTTTTACAGGACGAATTATTTGTGGTTTTGGGAAGCTTCAATTGGTTGTCATTTCGCGGGGATCCAGACCGTGCCTTTCGAGACGAGCAAAGCGCGCTAATCGCCCTTCCGAGCATGGTCGAAAGGAAGTTCCAGAGCGAGCTTCGATTGTTTGCCTGAATATCCTTCACTGATCAGATGCCGCCCGTATGCAAGATTTCCTATCCCGGATGAAGTTGCGGCGAGGGGGTAGGAGCGATGGGTGGTGCGCCAGACCCGGAACCCGGAACGTGAGCCTGATTTCAGTTCATTGACCAATCCGCGTCTACACCGATGTATAAGCGTCCTTCAAGCTGAACTTCACTTCCTTGCCATCTCGGAGCATATCCAGAATCGCCGCCTGGTACTCGATGCGCAGTGGCGGCGAGAACGAGGTGACCACTTCCTCTGGCCTGTTGTAGATGCCCGGCGTGGTCCACATGTGCGGTGGATTCCCATCCACCCGGAGCCTGTATCGGAATGGTTCATCCTCCGAGCGGCGGAGCGGTGTGATCGTGATTTCCTGGAACGTAGTCTCTTCCATCTCCTTCAAGTCTCCGGGAGTATTTTATGCAACGATCTTTGTGAAGCTACGGCGCTGCACCTGCGTTGGATCGCACAAATAGACCTCATACAGTCGTGGCTGAGTGGGGAATTGTCTCTCTATGGTGCGGTGCATGATCGACATCTGTGGTGGGAACCTGGTTTCGAGTAGGAAGACGATCAACTCAGCGGCAGTCCGCCATGCATGGACGAATACTGTTTCGGCCCACGCAGGTTCGTAAAACTTCTTCACCCGTGCTGCCACGTCCTCGTCGCGATGCTCCAGGTATTCGTTGCGGAACGTCTTCAACTCCTCTTGCCATCTGTCGCGCTGTCTGGGCAGAAATTCCGCCACGTCGAGTAGGAAATGATCCCGGTTTTCCGCGACGAACGCCTCCAGTCCCGTTTTGAACTTGCCGTCACGCTGGAAAAGGAAGCCGATGTCGTAGCCGAGCAGGGCCGCAACCTTGGGCATCAGGTCCTTGTATCCATGCCAGAGCGCCCGCACGAAGTCATCGTAGTGCTTCTTGCGGTTGAGGACTGGGATTTTCTGATCCCTGTAAGTGCGGATCGCTCGCAGGTCCTCATACGCAGGGAGCATTCCTTCCGTGACCATGACCATGATTGAGTCCCGCAGTTCTTCCCGATCTCTGCCGTCGATGGTCGATGTATTCACTAAGTCGTAGATTTCGCCGAAGAAAAACTCCATGAACGGGCCCTCGCCGGGCGTGCTGGAGAACTGGGCCTTGTCCCAGTCGCTAGGCTCTTTGCCGTTGTTATTCAGCGTGTGCAGGCCGGACTCGGTGCGCAGGTAGAGCTTGCCACCGGCTCCAACGATTCCCTTGATTGCCATACTGGACTTACCTTACCGGCGCTGGCCTGCGCGGGTCTGTGCCTTTCACGATGCAATTGAATGTCTCTTTGAACTGCCCCAGCAGCGACTGCGGCAGCTTGGTCGCCGGGAGCGCGTGCGGATTCTCGTAGATCACGAACTGGTATTCGATGCCACGCGATGGCACTGCTGAGAATGCATAGAAGACGCCGAGGCCGCCGAGGTTCTCGAAGCGATTGCTGGTGAAGTAGCCGTCCTCGCCGTATTGCCACTTGGCACCGTAAAGTGCGCCTTCGACTTGGAAGAGCGTGTCATGCAGCGACAGGTTGAGGTCGTCCGCGATGATGAGCAGGTTCGACTGCGTGGTAGTGAACTTCGGATACGTGTTCGGACGCGTGATGCACTGATGCACCGCCTGGAAGTTGCCGACGGCACCGCCGCCCATGCCGTCATACTTCGGCTTGTGCTGCCTGCCTGCTGCACGTTGCGCCGGGGTGAGTTCGCTCTCCCAGCCCGGACTCTTCAACTCGACGAAGACGTCGATCTTCTCCGGAGTGGCGAGCAGATACTCGCCCTTCTTCCCATTCGCGCCGGGCGGGTCCCATGCGACAATCGGGAAGCCCACGCTGTCGAGGAGGTAGGCCGGACGCAATTCAGCGAGCGCCTCATCGCGCTGAGTGTTCTTCGATTCCAGTCGGCTTTGGAAGCGCCACAGACAGCCTTTCTCACTCGCCCAATCGACTAACGCGTCAAGCTCTCTGCTGTATGCCACCGGCCCCGGATAGCCGTCGGTCCACCTGTCGGGTGAAACCAACCTCCGTGCAACCGGCCCTAACCGCAATGCACCTGTTCCTGCCATCAGTACCTCCTCGGCGCGGCAGGTCCCCCTTACCCGATCCACGACCCATTCGTATTATCTTCGCCTAGCGGGTAGCAAACGTCAATCGACGACGCGGCGGTGTCTCGGCGGGCAAGATGGCTGCTCCTGCAGGATTCATCCTCGGGGCAATGCTGATTCCATGCTCGATCGCCTGACGGCCGGCCAGGGTGAACTCGGCGCCACAGCGTGCCTCCGCCTCCCGAGGGCAGTACGAACGGGGTCGGGCAGAGGTTTACAGGGCAGAGGTCGTGGGTTTGATATGGGTTCGATAACCGTTCCCGATCGTTCCTTACAGCGCCAAAAGAAGCCATCCGTGACGCTTGTTTTCTGTAAGTTACGACCTTCCTTTTCGCTGTCATGGCAGAGGTCGCGGGTTCGAGCCCCGTCGTCCCCGCCATACATGACTTACGGGGTGTTTTGGCGGCGATAAATCAGTGAAACTGGGTGAATTTGGGTGCATTTTGCACCCAGTTTGCACCTCAAAAAGCCTGCCTAACGCCGCATCTTTATATTTGTCTTCAGCGTTCACCGAGAAGGGAAGACTAACGACCCTGACGGTTGCAGGAGGAGATATTTTCTCCGAAAGGGGGAAGGGAATTGAGCGTGAGCCCTCGATTAGGGTGGCCGCTTCACGGCGGTAGGGACCCCGAGAGCGTCAAGAAAAATCTGTTGCTGCGCTCGACTCACAGCGCAGCCGATTTGTAAGTTACCGTAGCCGGAAACGGAACAAGCGCTCAACATTACCATTGGAGCGAAGGAAAGTCGCGGGCACATGACCGCAGCTCGATGGCAGGTAGCGAACAAAACGCAAGAAATCAGGAGGACCTACAGTCCTAACCACGGGACGGAAAGAGAGCGTCGAAAACCCGACCCAGAATCCGGGTAGGATCGTCGGTGACTAAATCAGACAACATTTGGAACTCGAGCAAAGACATACGAGCGCATACTGAACAAAGCGCGGCTGCGGCAAACTCGCAGTCCTGAAGAGCTGAATAAGCCGAACGCAGACGGAAGTTTCATCCCGACTTCAGGCTACTTCAGAGTAGGCGGTGACCCAGCCGGAATCCAGAATTTCCACACTGAATCTGTCCACCGTTGCTCGGGCTCTATGTACTCTACTTTCTGCTCAGCAATTCTGATAACCAAGAATGTTTTGCAGTTCGTGCGTAGGCAGTGTCAGCAGGAATGCGCAGTTCCACTTCGGTGCCGGCTTCTGGCTCGCTCCACACCACCAGCTTGCCTCCTATGGAATTGGCGCGTTCCCGCATGCCGGGCAAGCCAAAGTGTCCCTCGCGCCCATGCCCCGACAGAATCGTTTGATCAATGCCTTTACCGTCATCCCGCAGGCGCATCCGGAATTGTTGATCGTCATACCGGATTTCCACCTCGATCTGCTGTGCCGCAGCGTGGTGGAATGCGTTTCGAAGAGCCTCAGCGGCAATCCGGTAGATTTCGTCTCGCAGAATCGGATGCAAGTCTCTTGGGTCGCCTTCAACAGTGACGCGAAATGCTGGACAGCCCTGGTTGCGAGGGTCAAGTGCAAGTTCCTCACCGAGAGTGTTTATCGCATGGGCGAGGTCATTCATTTGCACGGTGGAGGCCCGTAGTCCCTGTACCGCATCTCGGCCCTCGGTGATTGCATCCGCAGCCTGCTTCATCGCGGTATCCAGTTCTTTCTTCACCTCAATGAGGCTGTCAGGGATCAACTGCGAGACAATTTCGAACCGCAGCATTAACCCCTGGAAGCTCTGCAGCAGGGTGTCATGAATCTCCCTTGCGATGCTTGTGCGCTCTCGCACGCGCGCCTCCAAGGTCAGGGCGAAGTCGTGGTGCAATTGCCGGACCCTGACCTGGTAGATTGCCCACACCAGCGCCAGAACGAGAACTGCGCAAAGGGCGCGAAACCAATTCGTTTGGTAGTACGCCGGCGCAATCGAGAATTCCAGCGAATCACCCTGCTCATTCCACACGCCGCTGTTGTTGCACGCGATCACTCGAAAGCGGTAGGGGCCGGGAGGGAGGTTGGAATATTGTGCCTCACGGTCATTAACCACCTCTCTCCAGTCGGGATCCTGGCCCTCCAATTTGTACTTGAAATGAACCTTTTCCGGCGCGGTCAGGCTGAGGGCGGTGTAGTCGATCTGCAGATCGCGAGTTCGGGCCGGCAGATGAACGTTCGGAATCGAGGCGCCTGGTAAGTTCTGCCAATACATCTTGTGGTCGGCCACGACTTTCTCGATGTACACCGGCGGCGGGAGTTTGTTCGAAGCAAGATGAGGAGGATCGACCACCTCAATGTCTTCTCGCGTCGCGAACCACAGTTTGCCATCAGCAGCTTTTGCAAAGGTTGGACCGAAGGAGGAAGGCGCTCCCCAAGGCAGGGCGCCGTCGGTTGCATCCCAAAGCGTCGGTTCAAGCCGGCGCGCCGGGTCTGAGATCCAGGCCTCCACCTGGTTGCGCGGTATGCGCATCAGGCCGCAGGCCGTGTACAGCCACAACGAACGATCGTCCTCCTCTGTTGTCCAGTGAATTCTGTCGCACGGCAAGCCGTTGCTGCTTGTGAGGGTTGTGATCCGGCCGTCTCTGATGCGGCTCACGCCGCCAAACTGCGTTGCGACCCACACGGCCCCATCCCGATCGAGGCGAACGGCGGCGACAGGCCCCTTGGTCATTCCGTTCGCGGCTTTGTACGAAAGGCGGACCTGGCCATCCTTGAAAAACTCCACTCCCCCATCCTGCCAGAATCCAAGCCACAGTCCGCCGCGGTCCTGATCGAAAATGATCGCCTTGGCCTGTTGACGGCGTCCGAGTGCTGTCCAGGGAAGATTCTCGATCAGGCGTCCTTCCCGAAGATGGGAAAGGCCTTTGTTTCCTGAAAGCCAGAGATTGCCTGCGTTGTCCCCGGTGATGGAATAGACCTCCGTGCTGGGTACCCCATCGACGGAGACGAACCTGCCGTTGTTGAACCAAGCCAGTCCATGACCTGTGAACACCCAGATGCGCCCAGCATGATCCTGGTACATGGACTGCACCACGTCATCCGGCAGTCCATACGCTTTACGGAATATGGTCGTTTGTCCTTTCTGCCATCTCGTCAAACCATCTTTGGTGGCAATCCACGTGCTGCCATCAGTCGTTGCAATTACCGATTGAACGCTATCGCTGGACAAACCCTGTTTTGTAGAAACAGTAGTGACTGGGAGTTCTCGAAACCTATCAAGTCCCCCAGCAGTGGACACCCAGATATTTCCTTCACGATCCTCAAAAAGGCCGGCGATGATGTTGCCTGACAAACCGCTCTCTGCCGTGAAGACATCCGCGCGACCGTGATGCACGTGGATCAGCCCCCGCTGGTTGGTTCCGATCCAGAGCCCTCCATCGCGGTCCCGGAGCAGCTTATTCGCATCAATTTCGCGGTCGGGCAGCGCCGCATTGGAGTTCAAGGCGCTGCGAATCGGGTAGGCTTCGAGTTTGTCACCAACGACCTGCCTTAGTCCTCCACCTCTGATCCCAACGATTAGCCGACCATCGCCGGATTGAGTCAGGTCGGCAAGCCGCACTCCGGGTACCGCATAGCGCTTCGGCGGACCGGGCTTCCAGTGCCAAAGGCCGGATTCTGTGCCAGCCCAGAGAGCGCCGGAACTGTCCTCACCCAAACTCCAGACGAATGAGCCGAAGGAGCCATCTTCGCCGTAGCATAGCGCGTGGCCGCTTCGGATTGCGCACAGCCGACCTGTGGGACTGCCCGGTGAGTCGAACAGTGTACCGACCCAAACCGTTCCCTCCCGGTCTTCGAGTAGTGATGTTATGAACGAAGCGCCTACCTCGGGGTATTGGGTCAGCTTGCCGTTGTTCCAACTCGCGAGCCCGCCATACGTCCCAATCCAGAGCGTGCCATCGCGGGTGACGAGCAGAGCATATGGGCTTTCGGGGAGTTGCTGCCCCGCCGGTGGTTTCCAGGGGACGAAACGAACGCCATCGGAACGAAACAAGCCAAATTCCGACGCCAGCCAGAGATAGCCGTCCGGCGTCTGGGCCATCGCGAAGGCGGTGCCCGTAGCGAACCCGTCCCGGATAGTCCAGGCGGTATGCCCGTACTGGCTGATGTCCAGCGAGGGGTTCAGTGCCAAGGAGCAAGTACAGTTCCCCAGCAAAACGCACAGGGAAATCGCGGCCATCCTCAGTC
>CAWHIQ010000005.1:0-15489 GCA_963829535.1 uncultured Acidobacteriaceae bacterium
AGCCACATTTAAAGCATTTGTACGATGCGAGCTAACACTCATTTTATGGAGTCATTTGCATGTATCGCGGCTTATTGAATCCTATTCTCTGCATTCCGTAGGCACTAACCGCAAGGTCCGTCGGCACAGACTTTTACTAGTTCCAGCCTCTCTGCCGAAAAGACAGAAAACAGCGCCGCTGGCGTGTCTGGGATACTCGCCAGCCCGGCGTCCCCGAATTCACCCCAGCCACTGTCGCGCGTGGCCGTCGGAATTGGAGTTTCGCCTCTTGGGATCGAGGTAGATCTGACGTCGAACTCCAACCCGCATTTGAACCTGCGCGCCTCCGGCAGTCTTTTGCCCAGCCGATTCACTTCCGAGTGCACCAACATCGCACATCCCCATGACCCGATTGCGATCGAGGTGCAGAACGACCTGCACCCAGAGGTCAGTAAATGGGAACAAGGCCTGGATCCGCTCAAGACGTATACGATCGTCAAGGCTGGCGTGACCTACAGCTTCAGCACGCGCCGTCGCTAGGAGGTTTGAGGCGCTTCAACATGGGCGAGGAGGCTTTCGGTCAGCGATTTTCTGATTAGCTGGAGTTCACCCGACGAAAAGCGACACTGCTCGATTGCTCTGATGTTGCTGCTCAGATGCGCTGATTGCATCATCGACGGAATCACAACGGAAACGCCGGTATCCCGGATGATGCTGTTCAACACAAACTCCGGAAGCAACCCCTTGTCACGCACATCGAGTTTCTCGCGCAGGGATTGAGGAACGGTCGCGTCCAGGCGAAGACGGTCGATCAGATTTCGACACCGGGTGATCCCCTCTGCCCCGCCAAAAGGATGATTGGCGATAAGCACCAGTGACTTTGCAGCCTCGGGGGTTTGCGATGCCAAGTCCATGGAGAAGGGATTCATTGGAAATTGTGCTGCCTTTAAAACAGGAGAACGTTCGCCGAAAACAGAGCGAATGACGTCGCCGTCGGCTGAAACTCCAGCTACGCGAACCTTGCCGAACTCTATCAATCGGCCAAGTTCTTCGAGCAGGTCCTCCTGCTGCAGCACTGTTGCGGGTGGGCCATGCATCAGCAGGATGTCAACGTAATCGGTCTTCAACTCAAGCAGGCTGGTTTCAAAACTCGATCGGAGCGTCGCGACTGAAAATTGATCGCGCACAAACTGATCGGCCGCGTGTTTTCGCACCACTCCACGAAGCTGAGGAACAACGCTGAGTACCGCGCGAGCGAGGGGCTTCACCTTGTTCTTCCATCCGCCGGGATTTCCAGGAAGGATTCCGAATTTTGTGCAGAGAACGACTTTGCTGCGTCGCTCTCCCGCGAAGAATTCTCCGAGCAGGCCCTCACACGCGCCGTAACCATAGGAGCGAGCCGTATCGTAGAACGTGATCCCGGCTTCATATGCGCCGCCAAGGGCAGCCAGCGACTCACGCCTTCCGGCTCTGCCCAGCATCGCGGCGCAGCCCAGCCCAATCACCGACACATTCTTCAACGGTGTCTTTTGTCCGGAGATGTTGATATCGAAGACGCGCATCAGATTTCGATATTATTGCGGTCTGGCTGAATTTGCGAGGCGGTGTGCGAGGCGCATCGCGAGTGCCACGGCCAGCAAAGTTGAGTTTGCCTGACTTCCGCTGGGAAAGACCGCCGACGAAGCCACGCTGAGATTCGACAAACCGTGTACATTCAGATCCGGATCGACGACGCTGGTTGAGGTATCGGTTCCCATGCGTACACCGCCAATCTGGTGGAATCCGTCGCCTGCGTTCTCTGAGATCCATGCGCGGGCTTCTTCCGGAGACTTCCAATATACGAGTTGTCCAATGCGATTCGCACGGAGAGCTCGATCTAACAACCGATGAGATTCGAGGACGCTGTCGACGTCCTGATCTGAATAGCGCATATCGATGGAGGCGCGAGGCATACCAAATGCGTCTTTCTCACTCGTCAGGGTGATGCGACTGAGCGCATTCGGGGCCTGCTCCGCGTGATAATGCAAAGCATAACGTCCCCCTTTGTTGGGAACAATAAATCCCGGTTTCTTGGGCTTGGTCATAAAGCGATCGCGCAGCACGCGATACATCTCGACCGCTCCGCTTGGAGCGCCAACAATCACGTTCCGCAGATGGGCAGCGATCTTGTAAGGGCGAGGGCCGGTGTGAGCGAGGCGAATCGCTTCGCTCAGCAATCGGCGGCCTGAGGGCGGAAAGGCAAGAGCCAAAAACGTTGCGGACAACACCGCATTGCGATGGCTTGGATCGTAAAACGGAGGATTATCAGCCCAAAACACTGCATTCAACACCTTGTTTTCTATCTGAGCCTCGGATGTAAGCATCAGGCGCCGGCGAAAGTATGCCCCACTCCCGTCACGATTGAAATCGAGGTCGCCCACGAGTTCCGGCGAACGCAACTGCAGGCTCGCGATCTTACCAGACAGGTGTCCCATGTAGTAGCGCCCAAGCGGACCATTAACGCCGCCAAAACAGGATGGGTATCTCTGCTGGGCACAGAGCAAAAGGCGAGTCGCCTCCACGCCGCCGGTTGCCAGAATGAAATTGCGCGCCTTTATTGCACAGGAGCCAGTTGGAGTCGCAACCTCGAGGCTCTCCACTCTGCTTCCGTTGTTGGCAATTCTGAGCCCAACCACGGTACTTCGCAGGCAGATCTTTATGCGTTGTGACCGCAGCAGCGCATTGCGGTGAACCTCGATTAGCCGAGGAGTGGTAGCCCATCGCTCCACCGAATCCAGTTTGAGGCCATCGGTCAAAGCGCGTTGATAGGGCATCGTAAAACAATCATTGCCGCACAGCAGATACTTCGACGCGATTGCGTACCATGGCAGGATCGAATCTTGCGGGATCGGCCAGCTCGCATCCGGCACAAAGTCCCTCCGCGCAAAGTCAACGTCGTTGTACGCGACGCAACGCCCGCCCCACGTCCAGGATGTTCCTCCCAGGGCTCGACAGACCGTGAGACTCATGTCCGCGTGCCGTCGGGGATCGACGATGTCGGCTCGCGAGGCTTCTGCAATCTTTGGGTCAATTGCGATATCGCCTGACTCAAGAAGCAGAACATCGTGCCCGAGCCGCTCAAGCTCCAGTGCCAGGGCCATGCCGACGGGCCCAGAGCCGACAATACAAAACTCACATATCGACTGATCAGAGGGGAACTGCTCAACGAGCATTAATCGATCGCATTCCTTCTAGCCCTAAGGCATCTTCTCTTTTTAGGCGCCGTGATAAGACAGCGCATGCACGATTGATTGTAAGTCATTGAATTTGAGCGGGACTTTCTGAAAGGCTCGCGTATCGGTTATAGACTACGAATACCCTATGCTTCTCGAACGCATTCGCAGGATCACGCGCGACGGAAGATTCATACCGGAGATCGACGGACTGCGCTTCGTCGCGATCACCAGTGTATTTCTTTTTCATTTGTCACTGGAACTTCAGCTCCGCAGCGGCCGCATCATTCCCATTGAATCTCGTTATTCAGGTCTCTTTCGGATCATTGGCAATGGTGACTGTGGCGTCAACCTCTTCTTCATTGTCAGTGGCTTTGTGCTTGCGTTGCCCTTCGCGCGCCACTTCTTTGCGGGCGCTCAGCCGGTTTCGCTTCGCAAGTACTTCATCCGCCGCCTTACCCGACTAGAACCGCCGTATCTGCTTTCCGTGCTGATCTTCGTAACGCTGTTATTCGTCTACGCACGCCATATCACTGCGGGTGTGCTGACCCATGCGGCAGTCACGATGCTGTACCTTCATCGCCTCGTTTACGGGCAGCGTACCTTTATCAATTCGGTTTCGTGGAGCCTTGAAATTGAGGTTCAGTTCTACATCCTGGCACCACTCTTTATGCAGTTCTACCGGCTGCGCGGCAAATGGGTCCGTCGCGTTTTCATCGCATCCCTGATCATCGCAATCAGCATTGTCCAATTCACGATTGTCGAGAGTCCTCGAGCGTCGGAAAGCATCTTGTTCTATGCGCAGTTCTTCCTGATGGGCCTGCTGATAGCCGACCTCTACATCGTAGACGGAAAGCAGATTCGTCCGTCGCTGTTCTGGGACCTGGCTGGACTGCTGGGTTTGGGATTGACCTTCGGTATGACGCGGACTTATGCCACCGTTCATATTGTCATGCCATGGACAATGGCGCTTTTATTCGTCTCCGCTCTCCGTGGAGTGGTGTTGCGCCGCTTCTTTGGCAATGCCTGGATCGCAGCGATCGGGGGCATGTGCTATTCGATCTACCTGATGCACTTTCAGATGATCGCGGTGTTCTTCAAGGTCGCGCGCAAGTGCATCGTCCCCGGTATCGACTTTCTCGGCAACTTCGCGATTCAGTTGCTGGTTACGGGTGTCCCGGTTATGGCTATTTCACTGGTTTTCTACTTGCTTATCGAGAGGCCATGCATGGACCCCAATTGGCCGTCGAGGTTCTGGCACTGGATCACGGGCCGCAGCGGTTCTGAGGCCGAGGCCTTCGATAGCGGCGGCATCTCAGCATGAGAACCATGGCATCCAAGGCGTTAGACCCCGAGTTGCAATTTGTGCGATGCTAGCCCCATTCGGCGTTGGAAACGAGGTCAGGTTTGTCGTCAGGGAAATTCGCCCTTACCTACACAGTGAAGAACGAGGCGAGGCTGCTGCCGTCGGCGATTGAGTATCACATCGCGGCCGGCTGTTCGCGGATTTTCATCTTCTGGGATGGAACGACGGATGGCTCCCAGGAACTGGTGGCGAAATACGCCTGCGTAACGGCGCGAGACTCTATTCGCATCGAGGAGACCGCTGACGCCCCCGAGTGGATCAAGGACATCCTGGTTTGCTGGGAGAACGATATGGATGTCAGGAAGCGCATCAACACGTACTATGCGGCGAGGAGCGCAGCTGCGGAAGGCCTGGATTGGCTGGGAAGTATTGATCCGGATGAACTGGTTCTAATGTCACGTGACGAGGAAATCAGCGAAGATCACATCTCAAAACACCTGGCCGGGGTTCCGGATAAGATCGACCAGCTGCTGCTACCCAACCTCGAATCAGTTCCCACCTCCGCCACGTCGACGAATCCGTTTGCAGATTGCGTATATTTTCTTAACCGATTCCCGAAAACCGAAACGATTTGGCGTTACTCGCGCGCACTTCTTGTCCGAGGTTTGCGGTCGCCAGTGCTTGCGGCCTGGTATGACTATCTTTTTTACCAACTCCGATTTTTCCGAGCCCTTCCGAGACTCATGCGCGACCCGCGCGACGGCAGTTTGATTCCGGCTGGTTATTTTCTGGGTTATAGCAACTTCAAGTCTTTCATCCGCCTGAAAACCTTCGCCAACTTCGACTTCGTCACTCATGGCTGGCGTGGGTTTCTGCGGACACCGCGTAACATGCGACTGGGCAATATTCTTCACTTCGATATGCTGGATGCGAACTACTTTGCCGCAAAGTTCCGCCAGAGGCAGCAAGGAATCCTTCTCAAGGTCTTTTACCTGCGTTATCGGCTTGCGGACGTGGCGAGGAACTCAAGCGATAGCGAAATCGACGAGTTTTTCCAGAGATACGTTGCAATTTCAGATCCGGACCGCATCGCCAGCCTGAAGCGAAGAGGAGTCATTTCGGAGATTCACACGGCGTCAAATTTCATGCGGAGCAGGCGCGAAGATCTGAGTTACGCGAGACGCTGAAGAACGCGATATTTGTAGGGCGCTCGCGCCGACTCTCGTCGTGAGACACCGCTGGGAGGACGAACGCCAGGTCGGCATTCAATCCTCCCGAAAGCTGTACAATTCGAGAACCTGAGCGAAAAAGCGATTCCGGTTCAAATGGCAATCGCCCTGAGGCTTTAGAAAATCGTAGGTTTCGTGCCTATCCGCTTATGCCAGCTAACTTCGTAAGATCAATCAAGAATCGTAGCAAGCTATTGCTCAGATCGACTTTCGAAGTGGGTCAGCGACTCGGCTTCGATATTCTCCCGCGCCATTTCTACTCGGAGATTCCAGACATCCACGCTTTGAGAAATACTTCCGAGTGGAAGAAGCCACGCAGCTTTTTCGGGATACAGGGTGACATTGAAGCCCAGGTCGCGTGGGTGGATCAAGGCACTGCGAGGTTTCGAGCGCATTTAAAAGGATTTGAGATTCATAAAGCCGCCGTGCGCATGAACGGCAGCGATGAGGGCTACGGCGAGGTCGAGGCGGATTTCCTTTATTGCTTCGTGCGTTCCCAGCGTCCGGCGGAAATTGTCCAGATCGGCTGCGGGGTTTCCACAGCAATTTGTCTACTTGCGGCCAAAGACGAGGGATTCACTCCCAGGATCATCTGCATTGAACCGTATCCGACCGAGTTCCTAAAGCGCGAAAACCAGGCGGGCAGGATTGAACTGGTGGCGAAGAAGGTGGAGGAAGTGGGCGCTGAGTGTGCCCGTTGGCTCGGCGCCGGCGGCCTTTTCTTTGTCGATTCCAGCCATACGCTAGCCCCGGCAGGGGAGGTGAATCTGATTGTCCTTGAGATGCTGCCAAGGCTCGCGCCGGGAACTTACATTCATTTTCACGACATCCATTTTCCGTACGATTACAGGCCCGATACGCTTTCGACCGCCTTGTTCTTTCAGCATGAGACGGCACTGCTTTATGCATTTCTGCTGATGAACGATCATTTCGAGATTCTGGCCTCGCTCGCAATGCTGCACCACCGGCGCCTGAGCGATCTATTGCGATTCTTCCCCAATATGAATCCCAGGACGTACGACGAGGGACTCACGGTGAAACAGGGACAATTTCCCAGCTCAATTTTTCTTCGCCGCGTCCGGTAAGAAACTGCTAGCTTAATCGTGATGCTCGGATCCAGCGTGCGCGGCGAAGCTTCTTGAGAACACCTACGATGGGCGCTGGAAATCGGCCTCGCGCATAACGAGTACGGCGGCTCTTCTATCCGAATATCTTCTGCGTTTTGATCAGCCGATTAGTTCGGCAAGGATATTCGGAACGGCGTGAAGAGCGGTATCGATTTGCGACTGATCTTTGCCGCCGGCTTCGGCGATATCGGGCTTGCCACCGCCAGAGCCGCCGACGAGTTTTGCAACCGCACCGACGAGCTTGCCAGCCTGAATGCGTTTTGTCAGTCCCGGAGTTACGCCGGCAATGATAGCGACCTTGCCCTCGGGTTGCGCGGAGGCCAGCACCACGACGCCCTCGCCGAGCTTTTGCTTCAAGTTGTCGACCAGCGTGCGCAGTTGTCCGCGTTCCAGCGAATCGGCGCGATGGGTCAGCAACTTTACGCCCTTCACTTCGGTGGCGCGGCTGACAGCTTCGTCGAGTCCGCCGGCAGCCGACTTCATGCGGGCTTCTTCGAGTTCGCGGCGCAGGCGTTTCAGTTCATCTTCCTGCGAGGCAAACTTGGCGCGGAGTCCCTCTGTCAGGTTGTCTGTCGATGGGACGTATTGCCCGGCCAGCTTAGCCACCTCGAAGTCGCGGCGAAACGTATCGAGCGATCCAAGGCCGCTGATGGCTTCGACGCGGCGAACGCCGGAGGAGACGGCGCTTTCGCCGGTCAACTTCAGCAGGCCGATTTCGCCGGTGGCTGCGGTGTGCGTGCCGCCGCAGAGCTCCGTCGAGAAGCCATCGGATAGCTTGACCACGCGCACCTTGTCGCCATACTTCTCGCCGAAGAGCGCCATGGCGTGGTACTCGTTGACGGCGACTTCGATGGGGACATCGACCAGGGTTTCGACTTTGGCGTTGGCTAGAACTTCCCTGTTGACGATGTCTTCAATTTCCTGCAGCTCTTCGTCGGCGACCTGGGCAAAGTGGGAGAAATCAAAGCGCAGACGGTCAGGGTGTACAGCAGAGCCGGCCTGCTTGACGTGGGTGCCGAGCACCTGGCGCAGTGCTGCGTGGAGCAGGTGCGTGCCGGTGTGATTGCGCTTGATGTTGTCGCGGCGTGCGCCGTCGACGACGGTGTTGAGGTGATCGCCAACTGCGATGTCCTGCTTGAGGATGGCCTTGTGGGCGCGAACGCCCTGTACGGGGAGAACGCAGCCAACAATCTCGGCAATCGTCGTGTTGCCGTCCGTCGAAGTAAACCAGCCCGTGTCGCCAATCTGGCCGCCCGAGTCGCCGTAGAAGCTGGTGTGATGAAGCACGACTTCGACCTGATCGCCAGCCTTGGCGGACGGAACGCCGGCGCCGTCTTTTACGATGGCGAGAACTTCGGCATCGTTGGCGGTGAGCTGCTTGTAGCCAAGGAAGTCGGTTTTGGCGAGATCGCGGAATACGGGGCTGGCGGATTTTTGACTGCCACCTTTCCACGAGGCGCGGGCGCGGGTCTGCTCATCGGCACGGGCACGCTCGAAGCCCTCATGGTCGAATTCGACGCCAGCATCTCGAGCTGCGTCGACCATGAAATCGAGAGGCAGGCCAAAGGTTTCGTAGAGATGAAAAGCCTTTTCGCCGGTGAAGTTGCCCTTCAGTTCTTCATCAAGGCGCGTCAAGCCGATCTTGAGGACGCGATCAAACTGCTTCTCTTCCGCTTCGATCACTCGGGCGACGCGTGAGGCTGATTCAATCAGCTCTGGATAAGCCCCCTGCATGAGATCGCGGACTGCGAAAACCATTTGGTTGAGGAAGGGCTTTTCCTGGCCAAGGAGGCGGCCGTGACGAATGCCGCGACGCAGGATCTTGCGCAGGACGTAGCCGCGGCCTTCGTTCGAGGGAACAACGCCATCGTTGATGAGGAAAGTGGCGGCCCGGGCATGATCGGCAATGATGCGCAGGCTGGCCGCATTATCGTCGGCAGTCCTGGTCTGTTCCTCGATGGCCTTATCACTCACGCGCTTTCCGGTGAGTTCTTCTGCGCGCTCGATCAGCGGCGTAAACAGATCTGTCTCGAAGTTTGTGACTTTGCTCTGCAGGACGGCCGCCACGCGTTCGAGGCCCATGCCGGTGTCGATGGAGGGCTTGGGAAGCGGCGTCAGTTTGTAGGTCGTTGTCTTGGTTGCAGGGTCGACGATCGCTGACCGGTCGAACTGCATGAAGACGAGGTTCCAGATTTCGACGTAGCGGGCTTCGTCTTTGCCGAAAGGCAGATCGACGCCGGGTGTCTCGGCGGCTTCGATTCCCATGTCGTAGAAAACCTCCGAACACGGTCCGCAGGGGCCGGTTTCGCCCATCTGCCAGAAATTGTCCTTCAGCCCGTACTGAAAGATGCGCTCCTTCGGAACGCCGGTTTCTATCCAGAATTTCTCAGCTTCATCATCGCGCGGAACCCCGTCAGCCCCCTCAAAAATCGTCACATAGAGGCGGTTCTTGGGGATGCCCATCCACTCGGGGCTGGTGACCAGTTCCCATGCGTACGCAATCGCATCACGCTTGAAGTAGTCGCCGAAGCTGAAGTTGCCCAGCATTTCGAAGAACGTATGGTGGCGGCGAGTGAAACCGACATTCTCAAGGTCGTTGTGCTTGCCGCCGGCGCGAACGCATTTCTGACTCGTGGTGGCGCGGGAGTAATCGCGCTTCTCGGCGCCAAGAAAGAGGTCCTTAAATTGATTCATGCCGGCGTTGGTGAACAGCAGCGTGGGATCGTTGGCAGGCACCAGCGACGAAGAGTGCACCCGGCGGTGGCCCTTGGTCTCAAAGAAGCGCAGAAACAGCTCGCGAATTTCGTTTCCCGTGCGGAATTGCATGACTCCTTTAGTGTAACGGGAACAAACCGGCGCCGAAATGCGCCCGGCCACCATGTTGGACAATTCGCGCGACTTGTTCAGATAGTCTGCATCCTACGGTGAGTATGTTCCCCTGGAGGACCTTTATGGACAAGCTTGCGATCCTGGCGCTGCTGACTGCCCGGCCCGGCAAAGAGAAGGAAGTGGAAGAGTTTCTGAAGTCGGCGCAGCCTCTGGCCGCGCGTGAGCCCGGTACGACGACCTGGTACGCGCTGAAACTGGGCGACGGCAAGTTCGGCATCTTTGACACGTTCAAAGACGAGGCCGGACGCAATGCCCATCTGACGGGAGAGATCGCCAAGGCACTGTTCGCCAAGGCGGAAGAGCTGTTTTCAACCGCACCGCTGGTAGAGAAGGTAGAGATCCTTGCTTCGAAGGCTCCGGGCGCATAGTGCACCGGAGAGTCAGGCTTTTCGTCAAACCATGCGTGGGCATTTACAAGCGGGGTCGAAGTCTTCTGCGCAATTTGTGTCATGCGAGTCTTGCGTTCGCGCTCGTGTGTCCAACGCTGGCTGCGGCCCAGCCCGGCCACGGGCTGACGATCGTGGCATCGCGCGTGTTGAAGGTCGGTGGCGGAGAGGTCCATGTGGATTTCGCCGCCGGTCCTCTCGATCTTTCTGAGGACACCGTCGTTGCGCACGTGCAGGCCGCGGCGTCTGCCATCGTCGCGTATTACGGGCGCTTCCCCGTCGATCGCGCGCGGGTTTTGATCGTGCCCGTGCCAGATGGTCGTGGAATCATGCAGGGGACGACGTGGGGCGACATGGCCGGGTACCCCGGAATGACGCGAATCCGGCTCGGCCAGCATGCCACGCAGCAAGATCTGAACGACGACTGGATGATGACGCATGAGCTCGATCACATGGCGTTCCCTTCCCTTCCCGACGATCAGCACTGGATGGAAGAGGGTCTGGCCACTTACGTTGAGCCCATCGCGCGCGTTGAAACCGGAGAATTGAAGCCGCAGCAGATCTGGCACGATATGGTGCGAGACATGCGCAAAGGCGAACCCGCAGAGGGCGACCAGGGGCTTGACCACACGCATACCTGGGGACGGACGTATTGGGGCGGCGCGATGTTCTGCCTGGTGGCTGATGTCGAGATTCGGCGGCAAACCCGCAACAAGAAGGGCCTGCAGGATGCGTTGCGGGCAATTGTGGCGCAGGGAGGAACGATCGATCGTGAGTGGCCGCTCGGCAAAGCGCTTGCGATTGGCGACGAGGCGACGGGGACGCATGTGCTCACCGAACAGTACGCGAAGTGGAAGGATGCGCCGGTGACGGTGGATCTGGACAGGCTTTGGGCAGATCTTGGAATTCGACGCGACGGCGATGAAGTTGAGTTTGTCGACGATGCGCCGCTGGCGAAAATTCGCGAGGCGATCGCGCATCCGATGCGGTAGTCAATTTTCAGGCGAAGCAGATCCTTCGCGACGCTTACCCCACAGACTTTCGGTCTGCGGGGCCCCAAGCATACGTCGCTCAGGATGATAGGCACGGTTTCTTGCGATATTCGGGGTTTATTCGCCGGCGGAGTCTTCCAGGTTGTCGAGGGCGGAGAGGGATTCGTCGGGGACGTCCCACTTACGGAGGATTTTGTAGATGACGCTGGTGGAGAAGCCGGCGACTATGAGGCGGCGCATCACGCGCGCGGTGTCCTTCGGACTCTCAGGTTTTGGAAGGCGTTTTCGGCTGAGATACTGGCGGGCGAGGGATTCTTCATCGATATCGGCGTAGCGGGCTTCGACGGCATCGGTGACGATCTGCTTTGAGACGCCTTTCTGCGTGAGGGTCTGAGTGACGCGGCGCTGGCCGAGTTTCTCGTTCTGTTGGCGGAGGCGGGCATAGATTTCGGCGTAGGCGGCGTCGTCGAGGTAGCCGTTTTCCTTGAGGCGGGCGATAGTGGCATCAATGATCGCGTTGCCGTGGTCGCCAGGCTCGACGCGGGTGCGCATGAGACGGCGCAGTTCGGCTTCGGTGCGCATGTGGCGGCCGAGGGCCTTGATGGCGTAGTCGTAGAGGCCGGATTCGTTGAGGTGCGGCTTGGGCTTCACGATTGCGATCAGTGTAGTTCACTGTTTCACAGGGCCGGTTTTGGTGCCGTTGCCGTGAGCGTTGGAGGGAGTGAATCTGGACCAAAATTGTCGGGGAGCAGCCGCGCAAAACATGCAAGCTTTTTGTGGAAAACTGCAAATTTTCGGAAGTATGTACTTAACGCAACGGGGTGTGAAATGAGACTATCCACGCATGGCGTTTTCGCAGGAACAGGTAGAGCAAGTGATCGCGGCCCTTCGCCAAAAGATAGTGCGGGGGTGTCCCACGTGTGGGAAAGAAGAAGAATGGGAAGTGTATCAATTCATGACTCTTTTCCAATTAACTACACGACCAGTTCCTCATTTTCCGTCGGAAGCCTCAATTCCCTCCGTCGTTACTCATTGCAGAAACTGTGGACTAGTACAGATGTACAACCTCCATACACTTGGGTTGGCCCAAATTCTTGCGGTTCCTCCGCCCGGGGAGAACCTACCGAATGCTTGAGCCAAATCAACCCCCGAACGTGTTTCCGCAGGTCAATACGCAAGGCGCAACTATCCGTCCACAATACGTCGAGAGAAGGCCTCCAATGTGGGCTGTAGGCGAAACGGATTTGGATGCGCTGACTATGGCAACAAATGTGACTAATGCTGCATTCGCAATTGGTAGTTTTTGCTTAGGCTTCGCGGCCAATATTTTGGTTAGCTATGGGGGCGCTAAACAATTAACGGAAATGGGATCGTTTATGTACTACAAATGCAGTGTCGCCGCATTCGCGGCTTCCTTACTCTTCTTCTTGGTGGGCGGTTTTTTCCAATTCAAGAAAGGCTCTCTATGGGAAAAGATAAAGGCTGAATCTCGGCAGGTTACGCCTCCATGAGTTCAATTCTATTTGGGCCATCCGGAAGACGGTTTCTTCTTCGCTAGCGACTTCTTCACTGCATCCTGCCACTTGCCCTCAATCTTGAGCACGTCCGGCTTTGGGCCGGTCTTCGCGGGTTTCTTCTTCGCAGGCTTAGACATGGTTTGGGGCAGCTTTGTAAGCCAGCCGCTTACCCTCTGCTGATTTTATCCCCGCGATGGTTCTCTCGCCATCGTTCATCCTGCGATTGTTCCAAAGAAAGTCATATTGCCAGAGGTAGCGATGGAGATATTCTCTGCTGACGTTGTGATAGATGCCGACGATTCCGCGCTTTACTAGGGCATGGCTGCTCTCCGCTGTGTTCGTATTAACGTCGCCACGGGCATATTCTTTGGCAGAGTGGCAGACATGGGAGTGACCACCTAAGAACTCTTTGCCGATACCTGGGTATGCTCCGCTCTCGTCGGTCATGATTCGTGAGCGAGGGTCTACAACTTCGCGAATTAGCGCCTTGAGCGTCTTTCCAGTTACGTCGGCCACAATGCGCCGACGAATCTCTCCGTTTCTCTGAACCGCCGCAAAGACCGGGGTTCTCTCTTTGCCTGCAATCTTGGTTGCGCCTTTGAAGCGCGGTTTTCCGCCGACAAACATCTCGTCGCACTCCACTATTCCCATCAATGGCGGAGTGCTTGGAAGGTCTGGAGCCATCGCAAAACGAATGCGATTCATGAGGAACAACGCACTCTTGTAGCTGATTTGGCAATGGCGTTTGATCTCAAGAGCAGAGACGCCTTTCTTGCTAGTGCAGGCGCGCCAGAATGCGTAGACCCAATGCCTAAGGGGAATCCTGCTCTCTTCGTAAATCGTGCCGATCCTCACGGTGTACTGCTCTTTGCAGTCGCGGCAGCGCCAGAGGAAACGGCTATTGCGCTCGCCAGTCTTGGCATCAGTCATCTTGTAGACATCGACGCTCCCACACTTCACACAACAGGGGTTCGCGCCCCAACGTTGCTTTTCAAAGAATTCAACAGCCGTAAGTTCGTCCGAACAAGCGGCTGGGATTTCCTCGATTACATCGGACTTCGTAAGTTGGTGGGTCGGTCTCGATCTCTTCATAGACCCAATTTTATACCTGACGCAACTTGTGTCAAGTATAAAATTAGGTCTTTGTTGCTCGACGGGCAAATCAAAGCTAAACTTTGGTTGGTGCGGGCGACGAGAGTCGAACTCGCAGGGGCGCTGATCCTTCACCGGGGGCACCCCACCAGAACCCAAATCTGGCGCGTTTGCCAATTTCGCCACGCCCGCACAGGGAAACGGGGAGCACCCAAATGCTCCCCGCTGCTGTTTACGGGGATACTTTGTGGTGGTCCTCTGACTCTCGTCCTCATACCATTAAGAATCAGGCTGTTACAGAAACTTCGAAAGGCTTGCTAACGGGAGCTTTCGCGGAATTATTCGGGCAGGCAGGGCTTTTAAAGGACAAATATCGGGCATTTATCGGGCATTACGCAGTGAACTGTTCCAGCGTGATCCCCATTGCGTCTGCGATTCTCTTCGCCACAGACTTATCCACTTTGCCAGTCTTTCGAAAGCGGTAGAGGGTCTTTATATCGGCATCGACGGTCACACTAAATTGAGTTTGTGTGATGCACTTATCTTGGAAATAGGCTTCCATGCGCCGTGCAGCCTTCTCAGAGTGGATGGAGCGACCGATTCTTTTGCGAGGGGCTGTCAATGGTGGAACTGCCCAGACAGACGGTATGTTTGGTGGATGAAGTTGCGCCACCCGCGCCGCTGCCTGTAGAAGCGGCGGAGAACTAGAGGTGATTTCCACCCCAGAAGCAGCGTAGGCGCTAGTCAGTGTGTGAGGAAGTTTGGGAAGTGGAATTGGCTTGGCATGATCTGAAATCGTGCGCCTAATTCTTTCAATACGGTGATCATGATTGAGGAACGCATGCAAAACTGAGTGGTTGTTAAGGCATTGGACTACACGCTGAAGCGCGAATGTTTCTGATGCAGGACGCCAATGCTCCTTATAGTCGGGATAGTGCGAATAGAAGCCATAGAAGAGATCGTAAAAATCTATCGAAAATGTTCTGGCGTACTCAAACGCTGCGTTTGGGTCAAATAGCTCGTCCATGCTAGACATGCAGCGTTTGAGCTCTTTCCCGAATTGACGCTCTAGGCCGCGCAGATCGTCGTGCATCTCCCGCGAGAGCGGCGGCATGTCTGAGGGTTCGTACTTCTTCTCCATCGCACCCTTGCTCTAGGCACGAGAGAGCAGTACGATGAGGGTATCCAGCCGCTTCATCGAAATGCCCCGGCCTCGCGCCGGGCTTTTCGTTTTGTAGCTGGCTAGATTCTAATTTATTAGTCAGATACGCTCACATTGCGTAAAAGACATACTTCCGCAAATTTTGGGAGGGGGGTGGGGGTCTCATGTTTCACGGTATGGCACGGAACGGCATAAGTCACGCTTGATTGAGGTCGACAGGGCAGTGCGCATCGCGGGGTTTTCCTTTCTCTATGATTGTGCGCCGGTCGCCGGAATTTACCTGCAAATCTGACTTGCATTCTTTGCGGCATGGAATGAAGGGGTTAGAGCAGATCGGGGTTGATGGAGGGTTGACTTCCTTGTCGGCTGGGCGATGTTGAAAAAGCAACCGCGGATCCCTCGACTGCGCTCGGGATGACAGGTGCTATTTGCATTTGTGGCTTCCCACCCACGCCGCGATGAGGCCGCGGCATGGATGGAGCACACAGGATTTGTGCGGATTGATGCGGGGGAAAAGCAGATCCTTTGCGGCGCTTACCCGGGCCCCAAGCGTGCGCCGCTCAGGATGACACCTCTGTTTTAGTGACCTTCTTTCGTC
>CAWHIQ010000006.1:0-12625 GCA_963829535.1 uncultured Acidobacteriaceae bacterium
CCCTTCAATGACTTACGGCAACTGCTTTCCCGACTGTAGGGAGAATTGTAGGGACCCCAAGCCGACTTGCCTCAAGCGCAGCGTTCCCGGTCGCATGAAGCTGCAACCGCTCGAAAGCCCGTTCAATTGCCTCAGGAGTTGGATGGACATAGCGCTGCGAGATGACCACACTGCTGTGCCCGGCGATGCGCATGATCGTAAACGCGTCCACTCCCGATTCCCCCAGTCTAGTAAGCATTGTATGGCGCAGGGAGTGCATGACAAAATCGCTGCCGAAAATGGGGCGACGTTTGCCGTCGATCTCAGGCGCCGCCACCTCGCGATGAAGGTGATTGATCGAGGTCCCCAGATACTGTTTGCCTTTCCCGTTCGCAAAGACCAAAGCGGATACTCGGTTCTTTCTCCGAGCTGTGAGCATCTCGCCCACGCTCCACACCGGAGTGTGGTGATTTCCGACGATTTGCTTCGCGTCGAAGCCATTGATCCCAAAAACCGGGGATGGCTTTACGCATACTTACTCGCGCCGCAAACGCGCGCCATGGCGAAGAGCGCCCACTATGGCCACATCATCAAGCACCTGGAAACGTCGCACCTCGACGCACTTCCTATTCCAAGCGTAGATGATGCGACCGCTCTCGATTTCTTAAGACGCGTAACTAGAATTCTGGAGCTTCGCAACGAAGGATATCGGCTAACCCTGGAGGCCGAAGCGCAATTTGAAAAGGCACTTGGTCCTCTCGCCGTTAAGAACTGGGGGGAACAGGGTTACGCGGTAAAAGCGTCGACGTCGTTTCTTGCGGGACGCCGCAGGCTCGATGCGGCCCGTCATAACCCTGGAGCAGCCACAATCCATCGTTTTCTCGCCAAGCATGGTCAGGGATTCTCGACATTGCCCGAGGCCGGTTACGATGTTTGGGTGCCAGGCCGATATAAGAGGATTCCGATCGAAGATGGGGTGATCTACCGGGACAGTGCGGATCTGCTTGAGATAAATCCAGACCTTCCGAAACGGTATGCCGACTGCAAATTCGGTGACAGGTTCCGAGGTCGGGTCAAGGATGGCTGGATACTCGTCGCCTGTTCAGGGCAAGTCTACGGCATCATTGGAACCGCGATACTTGCAACGGGGGCCCTCAATGACCAGGTGGTTTCCAACCACGTCCTGCGTGCGGCTCCAAAGAAAGGCAGCGTTCCTGCTGGATACATCGTTACAGCGTTGACGCATCCCCTTTTCGGCAGACCTCTAGTCAAGGCTTTGGCTTTCGGTTCCAGCGTGCCAGAGATCGACGGCGACGATCTCGCAGAGGTTAAGATCGTTCGGCTCAAGCCTAGCGAGGAATCGACTATTGCCGAGGCTGCGGAACAATCCGCCAAGGTTCGAGCTGCAGCTGATCTACTCGAGCGTGAGATTACTGCGGACGCAGAGAAGATCATCGCCAAGTTCATGACTGAATAGTCACCGTTATAAAAAGGGCGGTTCAATAAAAGATGGCTCCGTTCGCTCTCCGGCCTGACTTTTCATTTAGCACCTGGCTTACGCTTCGTGGCAAGAAAGGTCATGAAATTCCGCACCTCTTCCCATTCCTCGCCTGAAAACCGGGCGGTTCTGGCGACAGCTTCAACCTCGCGAGGAAAAACATGCCGATCTTTGCCGGCGGACTTCTCCTTTAGATACCCGGCGGCGATGAGCAAAGCCTCATAAGGCGCGCCATAGAATTTTGCAAGCTTCTGCAGCACGTCGGGCGCGGGCTTGGTTGCCACCCCCCGCTCAAGCTGGGACAGGTACTCGTTCGATATCCCGGTCTGACGTTCCACTTCACGCAAACTGAGAGTGCGGCCTTTCACCTGTCTCAGTCGCGAGAGTTCTTCTCCAAGTGTCGATGCCATTTCGAAGCCTACCAACAAGTTGATCTAAAACGATTATACATAGTCTGCGGATTATATCAAGCACTCACTTGACATGGAACGCAATGCGTGTCATTATACGCATCGAGAACTAAAGAACGCACATTAAAAACCAGGAAGGGAGTAGCCATGGAAGAGCACCACGAGAAATCCGTGGAGGTTCGAGTCATAACCACCTCGGGCGTTTACCCTGAGGCTGGCTTTGAACGAGTTTCCGAACATGAACGTGTTGAAACTCTACTGAAAAAGGCAGCCGAAAGGCTCCATATCAAAGATACTGCGGGATGGATTGCCTTAGTCGGAGGTCGAAAAATCGATATCGCAAAGTCGTTCCACGATAACGGCCTCAGCGGTCGTGTCGAATTGGTCTTTGAGGAGCCTCATGAGAAGTTTGTCGAGGTTCGCGTCATAACCACCTCCGGCGTTTACCCCGAGGCTGGATTTGAACGAGTTCCTGAGCACGAGAAGGTTGAAGTCGTGCTGAAGAAGGCCAACGAAAAGCTCCACATCACAGATACGCAAGGCTGGATTGCGGTGGTTGCAGGCCGCAAGATCGATATCGCAAGGTCGTTCCGCGATAATGCGCTCAGCGGCCGGGTGGAGATTGATTGGGGACCAGATCACGGGGCCGGCGGCTATGCATGAAGCAGCCTCGCGTGCACTTTTCGACGAGCAGGTAGCAAAGTTTCGCCCGGAGCTTTTGGAGGCGCGGGGCTGGACTGTGTTCTCCGCACAGTACCCCGTTTTGGATGTGGGTTTTTCTGCACGTGACGGCGCTCGTCTGCGCCTGCACCTCTTATGTGATGACTGGAACGAGCGGCCCCCTTCTGTTGTTTTTTTTGATTGGGAAGGCCGCCCGCTTCCTGCCATCCAACGTGATCCTTCGGGCGTTTTCAACAATTCGCCGCATCCGATCACCGGAAAGCCATTCATCTGCATGAAAGGAGTTCGTGAGTATCACACTCATCCGAGCCACAGAGGCGACGCATGGGAAACCATTAAGGGAGGCGACAAATACACACTGGGGGGGATCCTGACGCAGCTTTGGCACGTATGGAGAGGGCTACACAAATGAGCAGCACTTCCGTTCAGATATCATCTGCCCAAATTCGCGAGACGATCAAATTGTTTCGAAAGGCCGGCCTTCGTGAATGCGTACTCCTCTGGCTCGGACGGCGAGAACAGGGCATTCAACGCATTGTCGAAGTTTACAAACCGTTGCAGAACAGTTCCATTGATTACTTTGAGATTCCCCGGCAGGGCATGGCGGCGCTCATGGACCGTCTCCGAACTCAAGGGCTATACGTCGTGTCCCAGATTCACACACACCCTCACGAGGCATTTCATTCTTCAGCAGATGACAGATGGGCGATCGTTCGGCATGTAGGAGCCCTCTCTATTGTCCTGCCCAACTTCGCCAAATCCACAACACTTAAAAATTTCCTACGAGAAGCGGCCGTCTATCAGCTCGATGATGCTAACCGTTGGAACGCCGTCAGTTCAATAGCGATGGCCGACCATCTTCGGATTACCAAATGACTTTGACACCGGATCAAGAAAACGCCAAAGCGCTCGCCGCCCTCCTCGGTATAGAGGAGGACGATGCGGCGCAGCGTCTGAGATTTCGCGTGGCAGTCAACTTTGATCCAGCAAGCGAAACATCGCGAGCGCTTGGCACCCATGTGATTGCAATGCTCAGACGCACTATTGAATATGCCGGAGGTCCCGATCAAGGAGCTTTCACTGTCGAAGTCATAATCGGCTCGCGCACAGCCGCCACTTCTGCGCCACTTCGGGTCTACGCAGGACAGGACGGCTCTAATTTTGTTGTCGACGGGAGTGACCCTTTGTCACCGTGCGATCCCTCAACTCCCGCACCGCTCCTCGTTATCGCCGCCTGCTACATTGCATCGGCTGCCGTTCGGGTCTCTCTCGGACCCAGTTTTCCAATCCGGACTTCAGCGCCCGTCATCCTTCCGTGGGGTGAATTGTTCGGACCCCATCTCGAACAAATGAAACTCCCGTTAGACATCGGCGAGACCTACCTTGCAGGCGCCGGCGCCGTCGGTCACGGATTCGTTTACGCGCTTCGCTACTTCGACGTTAGAGGTACGCTCTATATCACCGATCCGAAGAAGGTCACTGCTGGAGGGTTAAACCGGTGTCTTTTATTCGATACCGGTGATCTTGGACGCCCTAAGGCATCCCGGCTCTGCGAAGTCGCACAACCCCAGTTTCCGAAACTGACCCTTGTTCCAGTGGACGCGACCCTGGACGATGCGCGGAAGTCGCGAGGCGCCGATTTCCTCATCCAGCGCCTGCTTGTGAGCGTTGACAGCCGTCGTGCGAGGCGATCTCTTCAATCAGAACTACCAGGGGCAGTCTTCGACGCGTCTACGACCGGGGTCACTGAAGTTGTCCTCCACTTCAATCGCCAACCCACAGAGTTGGCGTGTCTAAGCTGCGTTTACCCGGAAAGCGAGCGAGAACGCAAACATGAAGAAAATGTTGCCGAGGCCCTCGGATTGAACGTGCAAGAAGTCCGGCAGGGGTTCATCGATTCAGCGATCGCTACTAGGATTTGTGCCCGATACCCCGATCTCCGAACCGCCGATCTGGCTGGCCGCGCGTTCGACACGGTCTACAAGGAACTGTGTGGGATTGGAAAACTCAAAAGCGTCGGGGGCCAACAAGTTCTTGCGCCGTTTTCATTCGTTTCCGTCCTCTCTGGGGCATATCTGGCTGTTGAATTCGTTCAACGCTTGAACCAACCCGATGTGCCTCGTTTCAACTATTGGCGCGCAAGCCCTTGGCACAGTCCGGTCCCGGAATTACGGCAATTCCGACCGCGAGACCGGCATTGCGAATTTTGCAGCCACGAGTCAATTCGTCGTGTCCTGCAAACTCTGTGGGGAAAGCAGCCAGATACCGTTTGAATGAGTAGTCGAGAGACGGATTATGGTCTCTTCACAAGAAAGCGTTCGTCGCCTTGAGCCACATTTCCTTCAACCGGCTCGAATGCCATGTTGAAACGGCTCGCCATATCCTTCTCTTGAGCATCCTCTGTCAAGCTATAGAAGGCAATTTGAGCGATCCTCAGACCGGGATACAAACTTAATGGGATTTGCCCGAGATTCGCAAGTTCGAGGGTTATGACGCCCTTGTATCCCGGATGAATTAGACTTGCCGTCGCAATACTCAATCCTTCGCGCGCCCACGATGATCGAGCGGTAACGATCCCTTGGAGATTGGCGGGGAACCTTATCCATTCCAGTGTGGGTACCAGAGCCAGCACTCCTGGGTGCAGAAGGAATTTATCCCCAAACTGTACCTCATAGCGTTCGTGCTTTTGCCTCTTGGCCTGTTGGAGCGCATGGTCTCCGGCCGAGCTGTCTGGGGATGCGAATCGGATCGGATCGACATCAGACAATCCGCGCGCTCGCACCATCAAGAACACATTGCCGAGTCGCAGATCAATTGACGAGGCGCCGATCTGATTAGCTGATAATATCGGCGACACAGCGAGCTGCCCTTCAGCTATGCTTTTCAAAATCGATGACTTGACGAGCGCGCTCAAGAGATGCCCTCCTCGTCCGTCGAAATGTAAAGATCAATCGCCCGCTGTTGAAGCAGTCCCATTTCACAAAGTTTGTTCAGCTGGAGGAACTCAGGCTGCTGCCCTGCCCCGCTATTTGGTCGTTCAGCGACAAGCCAACCTGCCATCAGTATGTGCCGAAAATCAATGCTTCGATTAACGGGGTTTTCGGTGCCGCTCAGATCGGAGCCACAAGGCGGGATCTGTCCGTCCAGCATGCTTACCAACTGCAGAAGTGTCGCTTCATCCGGCATTGAAAAGCAAGGCGTACCAGCCGCGCCGAGTACGGATATGAGTGCATCAACCGCAGCGGCGACCTGTTGCGCGGTGAAAACATCTTCCCACGGCCCCGGTGGCGTCGATCCGGAGTAGCTGTCCACAAAAGCCGTCATATCCGCGCGTAAACCGGGATGCTTTATTGTCTCTGGAAATTTGTCCCACTTCAGGTGCCTGCACGCGTGCCATAGCATCGCTTTGCGGCAGGCATACGGCGGATGACAAGGACCCCATTGATAGCTTGTTGGGTCCAGTGCGAGAAGAAGTGTCTGATGAGCCGCAAGGAAGCTTACGCCGAAAGTGACTAGACCGAATAGATCGCACATGAATTCCTGAAACCACAACTCATATTTGTTGTGATCGATCTCGCTGTACGAAGGATCATATTGGTTCCGCAAGCCCACAACCTCTGCGGGAGCGTTGGGGTCTTGCAGCCAATTCGTTGCTTGCGATGTGCTGGTCAGACGCCCGGAAGATTTCAGCGGTCCAAGGACCCTGTTCCTCAACTCGGCCTGGTGCTGCGGGATTGTCCACGCTGCGTGTCCGATCTCGTGACCAAAAATCGCATGAAGAAGCACATGATGCTTCAGCGTTCGGGGAAATACGATTGTGAAAATGCGACGCCCGACGTTGAGGACCGAGAGATCATCTTCGAGATTGATTTGATAAGAGAACAGACCGCCTTCCGCGTAGACGCGAATAATGGGCTCGCCTTCGTTCTGAGCAAGGTGTTCCTTGCAGAGTGGCGCCGCCAAACTCTGTAAGTATTTAGTGAATGGCCACGGAAACTCTCCGGCATGCGACCGCTCCATGTGGTGGACGAGGGTCGATAATCTCGAAAGTTCAACCGCGAACATCGCGAGAGCCGTAACGTCTGTAGGATCGGCGGGCTTTACAAAGGATTCAAGCGAGTTAATCCGCTCACTAAACTCGTTGTAAAAATCTCTGCTGCTACCGGCTGCATAATCGTGACGGAGAACATCCTGCAACGTTGCACGAACGTTTTCGCACTCGTGCAGAAGAAACTCCTTCGGGTTCATCGATTCTGCTCTTTCAGCCCTTCCCGCAAGGCAACAAAAAATTCCCGCGCCTTTGCCAGCTTCTCTTGAGATCCAGGGTCATCCGGAATCTCCGCTGTGGCGAGCTGGGTCAACACATCCTTCAGCAGTTGGACCAGATCCTCCTTAGAGAGGGTATCGTATACATGCGCATGCGCAGATTCGAGAGCGGGAATCACATCAAGTGGCGCCTTACCCGCGAATCCAACATACTCGGGTCTTTGACTACGGCTCTCATTTTTGAAAACTTCAAGAATTCCCGGCGCGACGTCGTACGAAAAGGCGTCATACCGATAACGCTCAAGCAACCGCGCAAGATTTGCGAAGAGAATCTTGCTGTCTGGATTGTGAGCTGGATTTTCAAAATGCTTGACCGCTTGATCAGCCAGAATTCTGTACACGGTCCGGCTGTCGTCTCGCTTGTACATCGAGAGTAGCGTCATGTTCTCTCCTCAGCTAGTAAATCCGGGTGAGGCGCTCTGGGTTGCCGCGAAACGCTGGGGAATCCAGCCTACCGCATTTTCGCGCATCTGCAAGGTTCATTGAAGGGCGGCGCTCAGATCGCTGCCAAGGTCAGTGCTTCCCTTTGTCATCGAGGCTGAATTCGTCCAGATAAACCAGAAGGACTGGAGGGCTTGGTCCGGAGGTGGGTGATTTCGTTCACGCAAACACCTACGCATTCTTTTTCGCAATGTTGAAAACTCATTCCCACCGGACTGCGCATCCTTCACGAGCCTACCTTCGAAACCACTTGCTTGGCAATATACCGTTTACCGTATATACTTCGCAAGGTATATTTGCGATCAAGTGCATTTTAACCGCTTGGCAACGAATCCGAGCCGGCGTTCTTCGCGCATTGAGCCGCTCAATGAGAAAAGAGATCAGTTCATGGCTCGGCACGTCAACGACATCATCAAAGGTCTGCCGGCCAGTCGCCGCCGCAAGATCGAAAAGCGTGCGGCCGAGCTCATTCCAGAAGAAATGACCCTGCAGGAGTTGCGCCGCGCGCGCAAGATGACGCAGGTGAGCATGGCGAAAGACCTTGGCGTTGCCCAAAAACAAATCTCCGAGATCGAGCAACGGAAAAATATGCACATCTCCACTCTTCGCCGCTCGATCGAAGCCATGGGCGGCAAGCTCTCCCTCGTCGCTGAATTCCCCGATCGCGCGCCCGTTACGCTTGCCGGCATCGCATCCTGTGATTCCCGAAAGTCACGAAGTCGGTCTGGAAATGCACCCAAGAAATAGGTCGATCAGGCTGCGCGCTCATCACGAGCCTCGTTCACCCTTCATAACTTGATCTTCCAATAGTCAAGCGCCGCCCACACCTCTTCGCGCGGATAGAAAGGGCCCGCATTCGCCAGATCGTTGCGAATGCAGTCCAGTCGTTTTCGAGCCGAGGCCCCGATTGCCGGCGACAATTCGACGACACCGGGCGGGCGTTTTTCATTGAGTGCACGCGGCCAACTTTCTGGGTACGCGTCCCAACCGTCCCACTTGTCGAGGAGTTCGTTCGCCGCCGCCAGATCGTCATGATCGCACTGCCACCCGTAGAGATTCCGCGTGCAGATCCGCAGCATGGTCTTCACGCCGGGCATAGTGTCGGTAAATGCTTTGAGCGGTGTCGGCAGCAGCACCATATTGCCCACGCACGAGAAGAACCGATGGTCCTGGACCACTGCGTTCGATCGCTGATAGCTCGCATCATCGATGCCCCAGATATGGCAACAGGACCAATTCGCACGCAGCTTCTTCCGCGAGCCAAGAGCGAGCGTTAGTGCGCTGTTTGCATGGGTGTTTCCCTCGGTTTTGTGAACCGAGTGGCCCGTCGCGCGGCTCTGTTCATTTGAGGCTCCGACCAATTGCCCTTATAGAAGAGTCCGCGCCGCGCGTGTTCCGGAAACCAAACCGGTAAGAGCCGAAACGTCTCGGGAGCGACCCAGCGCGCAGTGCGTTCGATCAGCGATACGACCTCACGCAAGGTCAAAACGCCGAGCAGCACCTCAATTCCATCAGCGCCTGCGCCTATCATGACGTGCCCTGCTTCTAGCATTGCATATCGTCATTTTGAGCGCTGCTCCTTCATTTGACCTTCGCAAGCGAATACGACGTGCTACGGCCCCCTGCCCCATCCTTCATCAGCACTTTCTTTTGGATCAGGTCCTCGATGTCCCGCAGCGCCGTATCCTGCGAGCATTTGGCGAGCTTCGCCCATTTGGACGAAGTCAGCTTGCCTTCGAAACCATTGAGAAGCCGGTTGACGATATCGCGTTGCCGGTCGTTGAATTCAGTCGTTGCAAAGCGATCCCAAAACCGCGCCTTGTTGAGCACGGCTGCCAGGATCATTTCGGCCCGGTCGAAGGCGCGGCCGAGACAATCAAGGAACCAGTCGAGCCAGCGCGTGATGTCGAGCTCGCCCTTCTGTGTCGCTTCGAGGATTTCGTAATAAGATTTGCGCTCCTGCTGGATTTGCGCCGACATGCTGTAGAAGCGCTGCGGGCTGTGCTCGGAGCGAGCAAGCACCATATCTGCAATCGCGCGCGCGATGCGCCCGTTGCCATCATCGAACGGATGGATCGTCACAAACCACAAATGCGCGACGCCGGCTTTAAGCACGAGATCGGTCGAGTTGTCCTTTTCGAACCACTCCAGAAACTTCTTCATTTCCTCACGAAGGCGCTCGGCCTTCGGGGCTTCGTAATGGACGCGTTCCTTCCCTATCACCCCGGACACCACCTGCATCGGGCCTTTCTTGTCGTCGCGCCAGGCGCCCACGTTGATCTTCGACATTCCGCTGCGGCCGGTAGGGAACAAAGCAGCATGCCAGTCGAACAGGCGCCGGGCCGTTAAGGGCTTATCGTAGCCCTGCGTCGCATCAAGCATCATCTCAACCACGCCCTCGACATTCCTGTCCGCCGGCGCCAGCCCGCCGATATCGAGCCCGAGACGGCGCGCGATCGAGGAACGCACCTGGTCCCGGTCAAGCTTTTCACCTTCGATTTCGCTCGATTTGATGACATCCTCGGTCAGCGTGTGCAGGACGGCTTCGGCCCGCAGCTGGAAGCCGAGGCCCTCCATGCGGCCGATCAGACGCCCCTGCCGGTGCCGCACATCGACGAGACGCGCGGAGATGCGCGCGTGGTCCCAGCGGAATCCAGGCCAGCCCCTCAGCTCGTGTATATAGATTTTTATTCGCCGCACCATATGCGTAGAATCTACGCCCTATTCGCCGCAAATGCAAGGATTATCTCCGCATATCATGCGGTGAATAATGGCCGTATTCTCCGCATGTCCGGGGATCCGCTGACGGTTGTTCGCGTCATGGCCTCCTTCCCGCGACCCCGAGTATGGCGGCGCTTATGTACTCGGGCTGTAGTCGCAGATGAGGGCCGTCAGATCGTCGTCCTGCGAAGCGGACCATTGCTGGACCGCAGCGATGATTCGGTCCGAGGCGGCGGGTGGAGCAAGCTCAGCCGTTTGCCGCAACACGGCGGACAGACCCTCTTGCCCGAAGAAATCTCCCTTGGCGTTGGCGGCCTCGACGAGGCCGTCAGTGTAGAGCAGCAAGCGATCTCCGGGTTCCAGCGGGTGGACTGCGTTGGCGAAGGTGGCAAAGTCGAAGGCCGCGAGGATCAGGCCATTCTCGATGATTTCCAGCACTCTTCCGCGGCGCAGCAGAAGCTTCGCCTGGTACTTGCGAATGTGCTCGGGCCCAAGCTTATCGGGACTGCGATGGAAGTACCGGCTGAAGTGCTCGATTCCGTGAACGTAGGAGCGGATCGTGGTCTCGGCGATGCTGTTCTCGAAGCTGAAGTTCTGTCCCAGCACTGTGACTTTGAGATTGGCTTCACTGCGCTTCTTCTACATCAAGGTGCTGAAGCGGAACTGGAGCATCGCTGAGACTCCGTATCCGAGGAAGGTGATCCGGTTGCCGGAGATTCTCAGCCAGGAGGAGGTCGCCCGTCTTATCGATGCGGCCGAGCTGCCTTTCTATCGCATTCTGCTCATGACCCTCTATGGCACTGGAGTGCGCCGCATCGAGGCCGCACATTTGAAGGTCGGTGACATCGACAGCCGGCGGATGGTGGTTCACATTCATGGCGGCAAGGGGAACCGCGACCGGGATGTGATGTTGAGCCAGACACTACTGGATGGACTTCGTGTCTATTGGCGTGGACTCCGTCGCAAGCCGACCGAGTGGCTCTTCCCCGGCAACCGTTGGCACACGGGGACTCGGCCCATCACGACCAAGGTTGTCTGGGACGCCTGCCAACACGCGGCCCAACGTGCAGGGCTCGCGCACAACGTCCTGTTCGTCAATGGCACAACAGAAGATATCACGGCCCGAAAACTGGCCGAAGAGCGCGTTCAGTTCCTTGCTTACTTCGATGCTTTAACTGGACTGCCAAATCGAGCTTTGATGAATGACCGGCTCGCGCAGGCATTGGCCACCGCTCGACGCCGAAACGAGAAGGTTGCGGTCATATTCCTGGACCTCGATCGCTTCAAACTTATCAATGATTCCCTCGGCCATACGGTCGGCGACCTTCTGCTGAAAGATGTTGCCGAGCGGCTCAAAGGGTGCACCAGAGATCAGGACACCGTCTCGAGAATAGGCGGCGACGAGTTCGTCATTTTGCTGACGGGCGTAGAGGACGCATCCGCGGTCGCAGCGCGAATGGTGTCTGCTCTTACCGCCCCATTTGAAGTTAAAGGACACTCGCTCAGTACCAGCTGCAGCATCGGGATTAGCATGTTTCCAGACCACGGTGACGATGGAGAGACGCTTATCAAGTACGCTGACCAGGCCATGTACAGCGCCAAAGAGAGCGGCCGGAATGCGGTTCGGATCTTTAATGCTGACATGAACAGCCGGATAACAGAACGGGCGACTCTCGAAAACGACTTGCGGTTGGCTCTTGAAAGAGAGGAGTTCTTCCTGGTCTATCAGCCTCAAGTTGTCATAGAAAGTGGGGAGCTCGCCGGTTTCGAAGCGCTGATCCGTTGGCGCCATCCACAACGCGGCTTGGTTCCTCCAGACAGTTTCATAAGTCTTGCGGAAAACACTGGCCTGATTTTGCCGATTGGCGAGTGGGTATTAAACACGGCGTGTTCTCAGGCACGACGGTGGGTTGAAGCTGGTCTACTCAAAGTACCGATGGCAGTCAATGTATCAGCGGTGCAGTTCCGCCAGGCGGAATTCTGTGAACTGATTAAGAAAGCGCTTGCTGACAGCGGCCTTCCCCCTCAATATCTTGAGCTCGAATTAACAGAGAGCCTTCTTTTGACAAATCAGGACGTGATGCTTTCGGTCTTGCAGCGGCTTAAGGAAATGGGACTGAATCTCGCGATCGACGATTTCGGAACGGGATATTCAAGCCTCAGTTACCTGAAACAGTTTAACGTTAACAAGCTGAAGATCGACCGTTCCTTCATTCGGGAAATCACGACGAATGCCGATGACGCCGCAATTACAACCGCAATCATCAATATGGCGAAAAGCATGAAGCTTACCGTGATCGCCGAGGGTGTTGAAGACCGCCCCCAATTCGAGTTCCTGCGCGCCCACAAATGCGACGAGATTCAGGGCTACTACATCAGCAAGCCTGGAACGGCTGCCGAGGTTGTTGACAAGTTCCTTCGCGGATCTGATGTCACAAAACAATTGATGCGCCCCTGACGCTACTTATCCATTGCGGTCAACAAACTTTAACCGATACCAACTGATTGCAATGACGTAATGCAGGTCCTTAGCGACTACCAAATCTCCATCCAACTTGGGTGAATTTGG
>CAWHIQ010000007.1:0-661288 GCA_963829535.1 uncultured Acidobacteriaceae bacterium
CCCGATCTTGGCGGTTTATCCGACTCCTTAAGTTTGACATACGCGATGGGAGGAGTCATGTGGATGGAGATCTTGTAGCGATTTCGGAAGAGGGTCACAGGACAACTTTGTTCAGGCCTGAGACTTAGTTCAAGCCCGAGACGACACGGCCGGGATGATTCTGCCGGAGCATTCGCCGAAGCCGATGCGGGGAAGGCCGGGTGCCTGGCAGTAGCCGCGAAGTATGACCTCGTCACCGTCCTCGAGAAATGAGCGCGTCTCACCGGTGGGCAAAGTGAGCAGTTCCGCACGGTGCTTCATTTCGAGGAGACAGCCTTCCGAACCCTGCTCAGGGCCGGAAACGGTGCCGGTGGCCAGCAGGTCGCCCGGCTGGAGGTTGCAACCGTTGCTCGCATGGTGCGTGAGCAGTTGATCGAGACTCCAATAGAGATCGCGGAGATTTCCCTTGCTTATTTGGACCGGTGCGAGTCCTGTTTTTCGCATTTGGTCGGACTGAAGAAATACCTCAAGAGTGAGATCGATCCCGGCCTGGCTTAGATTACTAGTGGACAAGTATGGGAGGGGCGCGGGGTCGCCATCGGGTCGAGTTGCGACGGAAACACGATACGGTGCAAGAGCTTCCATGGAAACGATCCAAGGCGAGATGGTTGTGGCGAAGTTCTTGGCCAGAAATGGACCGAGGGGCTGGTATTCCCAGGATTGAATGTCACGTGCGGACCAGTCGTTGACGAGGCAGAGGCCGAAGATGTGCTTTTCTGCCTGATCGATTGGAATGGGCTTCCCGAGAGGATTTCCGGGACCAACGAAGATGCCCACTTCGAGTTCGTAATCCAAGGAACACGACGGTCCGAACGCGGGTTCAGCTGCAGTTGGCACTTTTGTCTGTCCACTGGGCCGGACGATATCAGAACCGCTGACGCCGATCGACGAAGTGCGGCCGTGATATCCAATCGGAACATATTTATAGTTGGGCAGCAGCGGATTGTCGGGGCGGAAGAGTTTGCCGACGCGGGTGGCGTGATAAATAGAAGCATAGAAATCGGTATAGTCGCCGATCTGCGCAGGGAGTTGCATCTCCACCTCGCGCGCGGGGATCAAGATCGGCTTCACGCGCGTCTGTGTCTGCGCATCGGCTTGATCGGCCGCTAGCATAGTCGTTACCTGACGGCGGAGAGTGGACCACACCTGCGGTCCGAGAGACATGAGGGCATTCAGCAATTCCTGAGAGCACGCTGCAATAGCGTCGGGCTGGAGTTCCGACAAGAGCCCATGTTCGGCGCACGCTCGGAGGTCGAGAATCTGCTGACCAATGGCGATGCCGATTCGCGACTCTTGGTTATGGCGAAAGACGCCAAAGGGCAGATTCTGCAACGGGAAATCCGTGCTTGGCTCGTTTGCGCTTTCAACCCAGCTCTTCATAGCCATCCGAGGGACTCCAAGTCGTGAATCGGTTCTTCGAAGGAACAGCTTCCGATGCTGATGAAGAAGTCGCGGCGAAGAGTCTCGAGTTGTGCGGTGGTCCAACTTTCGCTGCACCAGCCAAGCGAATCCATGTGAACTTGCCATGCGGTGGGTTCCTCTTCCGCGAGCAAGTGTTTTGCCTCCTCAACATCGCCTCCGAAGAAGAGGAGTGCTGCGGTGCATGCGAGGTTGACGAATCCGTGCATCACGCCGGTTGGGCTTTCCGAATTGTAAGTCAACGCCTGTTTTGAGCGCAGGGGATGATGCAACCCAGCGGTTGCCTTAAATGGAAGTCGAAGGTCGGCCAGGGTCTTGAGCACTTGCGCGACATCGGCGACGGAAGGAATTGCCTCCGGAACAACCCCGCCCATCCTGATTTTCGCCCGGGCACCCGCAGCCTGTATGGCGTTGAGGACAGATTGCATGTTCGCGTGGATGGGCACCTCAATGTAGGTGGTCAACCCTGCGGGGATTTGTCTCGCGATCCGTTCGATTGCGGATGGCTCACTGCATTTGATCTCAAGACTCTCAATGCGAAGACCCGAGCCGATTTGTTTGGCCAGGACGGCCCGATCAGCATCCTCTCCGGCAATTACACTCAAGTCGAAGTCGCCAAGAGAATTGGCAACGATGGAGCGGAATTCGTCGAGGCGATCGAGATTCAGGATGAAGCGACCGAGGGACGCGGCATTTTTGCTGCGTCGATACTCGAGATAGTTGTTCGCGGCGGAGCGCAGGCCCAGACTCGCAGGCGGGTAGAGACCTGCATAGTCGAACAGGCCCGCGAGTAGGGTTTCAATTGCGGTCATTTCTTCTTCGGCTTTGCCTGCGAACCCTGCTTGAAATGCTTCTTCAGTCCCTGCCAGCATTCGAAGTATTCATGCTGCAGGATGCGGGTGTTCATCGCGAATTCAGTGGGTCGAACGACGAGTTGAGTTTCGAACATGAACGCCAGCGTGTTTGCGAGATACTGCGGCTTGAGTTCGACCGAAGACGCTCTTTCGAAGGTCTCGGCATCCGGTCCATGGCCTGCCATGCAGTTATGCAGGCTGGCGCCGCCGGGTACGAAGCCTTCGGCCTTGGCATCGTAGGCGCCGAAGACAAGCCCCATGAACTCGTTCATCAGGTTGCGATGGAACCACGGAGGACGGAAGGTGTGCTCGGCAACCATCCAGCGCGGCGGGAAGATGGCGAAGTCGCAGTTTGCTGTGCCGGGCACGTTCGATGGCGCACTTAGCACGGTGTAGATGGAGGGATCCGGGTGGTCGAAGGAGACGGTGTTGATGCAGTTGAACAGGGCGAGGTCATATTTGTATGGCGTGTAGTTGCCGTGCCACGCCACAACATCGAGCGGAGAGTGATCAATAACGGCTGACCAGAGACGCCCGAGAAACTTGGAGGTGATGCGAAAATCGCCTTCGCGATCCTCGAAAGCCGCAACGGGGGCCTTGAAATCGCGCGCGTTCGCGAGGCCATTGGCGCCGATGGCGCCCAGCTCAGGCAGGCGAAACGGCAGGCCGTAGTTCTCGCAGATGTATCCACGCGCCTGCTTCTCGGCAAGCACAGCGCGGAATTTCACGCCGCGTGGAATCACGCAAATCTCACCGGGCGCGACTTCGAGAATTCCCAACTCGGTGTAGAAGCGAAGCGCACCGAGTTGAGGGACGATCAGCAATTCTCCGTCGGCAGTGTAGAAGAAGCGATCGTGCATGGAGGTGTTGGCGGCATAGAGGTGGATGGCGACGCCGACCTGCATGGCCGGGTCGCCGTTACCACCGAGCGTCACAATGCCATCAACGAAGTCGGTCTTCTCTTTTGGAATCGGCAATGGGTCCCAGCGAAGCTGATTGGGCGAGGTGGGAACCTCGATAAATGGGCCGCTGCGGATGAGCTTGGCGGGGATCTCTTCGTAAGGACGATGCGTTACAGAGGGGCGAATACGATACGTCCAGGTGCGACGATTGGTGGCTCGCGGCGTGGTGAATGGCGTGCCGCTGAACTGCTCAGTGTATAGCCCGAGCGGATGCTTCTGGGGCGCGTTCTGGCCCTGCGGTAATCCTCCGGCAACCGCCTCGGTGGCGAACTCGTTTCCAAAGCCGCTCTGATAGCGGAACTCATCGGACATGCTTCTCACCTTTCACAACCTGTTTTGCATCGCACGGCTCTCGGCCTCGCGCATCGCTTCGTATATCTGATCAAAGCTGCTGACGGCGAACAGCAGCTTGTGTAACTCATCCACCTTTACCCGAGTATCTAGCACTTCGTCCAATGAGAATTCGTGGACAGCGCAATGCCCCTCAACGACGTTCTTGCATTCGCCGTGGGAGCTGATCAGACCGCTACCGTACACCTTGATTTCGTTTCCCTCACGGATTAACCCGAACTCCACGGTGTACCAGAACAAGCGGCCAAGCTTTTCCAGCACAGCCTCATCTTCGATGGATGCGCAAACGCGGCCATAGTGCGCGAGGAATTCCGCGAAGACCTTATTTGCATGCATGGGGACATGGCCAAAGACGTCGTGGAAGATGTCTGGCTCAGGAGTGTATTCAAGCGAGTCGCGGCTGCGTAGCCATGTCGTGGTTGGGAACCGGCGGGCGGCCAGCATCTCAAAAAACGCCGGCGCCGGAAGAAATCCACTTACCGGCGTCGAATTCCAGCCTGTTCTTGGTTCCAGGCGCGCGCTGATCGATTCGAGCCGCGGCAGCCGGTCCGTTTGCAGGCCGATGATCTGAAAGCCGTCAAGGTATGCGCGCGAGGCGTGCTCTTCCAATTCAGGAAGTACCCGGCCGACAAGTTCCGCCCACACGGCGTGCTGCTCGTCGGTGTAGGCGGAGTAGTCCTGCTCGATCAGGTAGGGAACGGCAACGGAAAGCGCTTCGGTTTTCATCTTGTCCCTCCTCTGTTCTACAGATTTCCGCGTGCCTGCTGCTCGCGCTCGATTGCTTCAAAGAGGGCCTTGAAATTACCTTTGCCGAAGCTGCGGCTGCCCTTGCGCTGGATGATCTCGAAGAACAAGGTCGGCCGATCTTCCACTGGCCGCGTAAAGATCTGCAGCATGTAGCCTTCAGGATCGCGGTCGACCAGGATTCCAAGCCTCTCCAATTCGTCAATTGGCTCGTCGATCTTGCCGACGCGGCTTTGCAATTCGGTGTAATACGTGTGCGGGACGTGCAGAAACTCGATGCCCTGCTCGCTGAGCTTGCTCACGGTGTGCAGGATGTCGTTGGTGGCGAGCGCGATGTGCTGCACGCCGGGACCGCCATAGAACTCGAGATACTCTTCGATCTGAGACTTTTTCTTGCCCTCAGCCGGCTCATTAATCGGAAACTTTACGTAGCCGTTGCCATTCGCCATCACCTTCGACATCAGTGCCGAATACTCGGTGGAGATGTCCTTGTCGTCGAAGTGCTGGTAGAGCGAGAAACCCATAACATTCGCGTAGAACTTCACCCATTCATCCATCTCATGCCAGCCCACGTTGCCGACCATGTGATCAATGTGGAGCAGGCCGGTCGGTCGTGCGATTGAATCCTGGTCGACTGCGCGGTAGCCAGGGAGGAAGGGTCCGGAGTAGTTGGTACGGTCGACAAACGTGTGAATCGTATCGCCATACGTGCGGATGCTTGAAAGCACCACCTGACCGCGCTCGTCGGCGAGGACGTAGGGTTGCGCCACGCTGACGGCGCCGCGGTTGGTTGTCTCGGTCCATGCACGACGAGCATCGTCCACCCAGAGCGCGATAACTTTTACGCCGTCGCCATGCCGGCCAACATGCTCGGCGATCGCATTGCCACCGCGGAGAGGCGTCGTGAGCACAAAACGAATCTTGCCTTGCTGCAATACGTAGGAGGACCGATCGCGCTGGCCGGTTTCCGGTCCGGCATAGGCCACCAGCGACATGCCGAATGCGGCCCGGTAAAAATACGCAGACTGGCGCGCGTTGCCCACGTAGAACTCGACGTGGTCGGTCCCTTTCAGAGGAAGAAAGTCATTGCCAGTGGGGATCGATTCGATGGTCGGTTGTGAACCGATGTGGGCGGGAGCCGAGTGCACGGTAGCGCTCATGAGAACCTCCTTGTACCGGGAACGGGGGAGCAGAGGGGGAATTTCCCGGCTGACCGATAAGATAGGCCCACCAGCAGGTAGTGAAAATGGAGTTTTCAGGAAAAACAAGCTTCAAAACCTTAGGACATTAAGCATAATAGGAAAGCAACTTAAGGATTGCTGGCACATGGCCCACAAGACCGCTCCCAACAAAATCGACCTCGATGCGATTGCCTGGAAGATTCTAGAGGCATTGCAGCAAAATGCGCGTGTTTCGTTCGCGGAACTCGGCAGGAAGATCGGCCTTTCGACTCCGGCGGTGGCGGAGCGGGTCCATCGCCTGGAAGAAGCCGGCGTTATCACGGGCTACCACGCTTCGCTGGACAGCGCGAAACTGGGGGTGCCCATCCGCGTGCTGGTACGGCTCACCATTCCCGGCGGCGAACTGCAGATCAGCCGAACCGTCTCCGCCCTGAAAGAGTTGAGCGAGATCAGCCGTTGCCACCGGATCACCGGGGCAGAATCGTTCGTCATCGAAGCTGACGTCGTTTCGATCCGACACCTGGAGGCGCTGATTGACAGGCTCTCCGCACTCGGTGCGACCTCAACGTCCACTGTTCTGTCGTCTCCGGTAGAGCGGCGGGACCACCAGGCGAAGCAGATTGAGTCGTTTGCGAAGTATATTTGATGAAGGCCCAACATGCGCCTCTTTATTGGGATTCCGATGGCTCCGGATGCGATCGATGCGCTTGAGACACTTGTGAGGAGCCTGCGATCAGCCGGGGATGGCCTCCGCTGGAGTTCCCCGGAGTCGTGGCACATCACGCTGCAGTTTCTCGGGGAAACATCGGAGGAGACGTATCGCTGCGTTGTGACGCAACTCAGAAAAGTTCGGTTCCCAAAGGTCCCAGTCCAGCTTGGCGGAACTGGTTTCTTCGAGCGCGCAGGAGTCTTTTTCGCGGGGGTGAGCGTTTCGGTAGAGATGTTTGGGCTGGAGAAAAGCGTGCTCGCCGCCACGGCGCAATGCGGATTTATCGCGGAGGATCGGCCGTTTCATCCGCATGTAACCTTGGCGCGGGCGAAGGGTGTCACCCGCATGAACGCTCTTCGACGGCTGAAACAGCGGGTCAAGGAAAACGCCCGATTTCCCACTTTTGCGGCGACAGAATTCCTGCTCTACGAAGTTTTCCTCGGTGCGGGAGGTTCACGCTACGAGGTTCGGGAGCACTTCCCCCTTGGCATTCGATGATCGGCGGCTTTACCGATTTGTACGGTCGAACGAAGCACCACTATGATGATCGCTTATGCAACAGGCTGATGACCGCATCGATGCCCGAGGGGCTTTATGACCATCACTGCGCCTCCTTCGCACGACACCAAGTCGCAGTTGCGCAAGACCATGGGCTTCTGGGATGTGCTGCTGTTCAACATCGCCACGGTACTTGGACCGCGGTGGATTGCGGCTGCGGGGCACAACGGGACATCGTCGATCAGCTTGTGGGTCATTGCGGCAGTCTTCTTCTTTGTCCCGGGTGCGCTGGTCATTAACGAGCTTTCATCCCGGTTTCCTGAGGAGGGCGGCCTGTACGCGTGGTCAAAGGAGGCCTTCGGCGACTTTCACGGATTTGTCGCCGGCTGGACCTACTGGATCTACACGGTCTTCTACTTTCCCGGGCTCCTGCTCGCCAGCGCATCGATGGCCGCATATATCATCGGTGGACGCGGCGCGCAGCTCGCCCAGGACCGGACGTTCCTGCTCAGCGTCTCGTTGGGATTGCTGCTGGTAGCGGTGGTCCTGAATATCATCGGGCTAAATATCGGCAAGTGGCTGCAGAATGCCGGTGGGGTCGGCACATATTTGCCGCTCGTAATTCTTGGCCTCGTAGCGGTCGTCGTCGTGTTCAAGCACGGGTCTGCGACGCACTTTACAGTGCAGAACATGATGCCGGCATGGAACTGGGACACGGTTAACTTCTGGTCGCAGATTGCGTTCGCCTTCACGGGACTCGAACTGGTCTCTGCCATGAGCGAAGAGGTGCGCGACCCGCGACGCACACTCCCACGTGCCGTGTTCGGCGCCGGGGCGCTGATCGCGCTGATGTATATCGGTGGCACATTCGCGATTCTCGTGCTGCTGCAGGCGTCGAGCGTTGATCCGCAGAGCGGGGTGTTCAGCGCGATCACCGTCGGATCTGTGGCCTTAAAAATCGGGTTGCTCGGTGTGCTGGCAGCGGTGCTGGTAACGGTTGGTAATGCAGGAGGCGTGGGCAGCACGGTGGCAGGCATCGCACGCGTGCCCTTTATGGTGGGAATTGATCGTTATTTGCCTGCAGCGTTCGGGAAGATTCATCCAAAATGGAAGACGCCCTACATTTCTATCCTGGTACAGGCAACGATCTCGGGAGCGATTCTGGTCGTCAGCCAAATCAATGAGAAGATGATCGGCGCGTACCAGTTTTTGGTTGACGCCGCGATCATCCTGTACTTCATCCCGTTTCTTTACATGTTCGCAGCAGTCATCAAGCTTTCGCGACGCAAGGATCGCAAGGAGAATCCCCATGCAGTGCTGGTGCCGGGAGGAGTCGCCGGTACCTGGGTATGCGGTGGGCTCGGATTTGCGGTCGTGCTCATCGGAATCATTGTTTCGCTTGTGCCCCCGGGGGACTCGTCAAATAAGCTCGGCTTCGAATTGAAGTTGGTTGGTGGAACGGCTGTGTCCATCCTGATCGGTCTGTTTCTCTACTGGCGCGGTGCCCGTTCAAAAAGGATTGCCTGAGTTTGATGCTGCCAGGTTTGCTGTGAGACTGTATGGACGTTGGTACCATCCAAGGTGCTATAGTCTGCGAGTTTGTGTGAGTGAAGAATGGCCGAAAGCTCGAAACTTCAAAACGTGATCGGTTCCAGCTTTGATCCTCAATCCCCCCGCGCGAAGGCAAACCGGGCCGCGCTGCTCGAAGTGCTTGCAACCATTCGATCTCAGGAAGAGACCATCCGTCTTGGCGGCGGCGCAAAGGCAGCGGCCGCCCAACACGCGAAGAAACGCCTGACGGTGCGTGAACGCCTGAAGCTGTTGCTTGATGAGGGTAGCGAATTTCTCGAACTAGGCCTGTGGGCTGCGTACGAGATGTACACGGAATACGGCGGAGCGCCGGGGGCAGGCGTTGTCACGGGCCTGGGCCGCGTGTGTGGCCGGCTCTGCATGATCATCGCCAACGATGCGACGGTGAAGGCTGGCGCCTTCTTCCCGATGACGGCAAAGAAGGTTTTGCGTGCGCAGAACATTGCGCTTGAGAACCGCATCCCTACGCTCTACCTTGTGGATTCGGCAGGCGTGTTCCTTCCGTTGCAAGAGGACGTCTTTCCGGATACAGACGACTTCGGTCGAGTCTTCCGCAACAACGCGGTGATGAGCTCGCTGGGCATTCCGCAGATCACGGCGATCATGGGCATGTGCGTTGCCGGCGGCGCTTATCTGCCGGTGATGACCGACACGGTGTTAATGACGGAGGGTTCGGGCCTGTTTCTTGCGGGTCCGTCCCTGGTGCAGGCAGCGATTGGGCAAAAGACCGATCCTGAAGAACTCGGTGGCGCTCAAATGCATGCCGAAATTTCAGGCACGGTCGATTTCAAGGAGCCAGACGATCATCACTGTATCGCTCGCCTTCGCTCGCTGGTGGATAAGTTTGGCAGCCGGAAACGGGTATGTGCTTCGGAAGAGCGATTTAGCAGCACCGCCTACGATGCGAAGCGCGATTCGCCGAAGATCCCGATCGAAGATGTTTACGGCCTATTGAATCCTGCACCCGGCACGAGCAATGTTTACGACATGCACGAGGTAATCGCGCGCATTGTCGATCGCAGCGAGTTTGATGAGTACAAGCAAGAATTTGGCCGGACAGTTCTCTGCGGGTATGCGCGCATCGGCGGACACGCCGTGGGCATTGTCGCTAACCAAAAGACGAATCAGAATCAAATCGTCGCCATGGGGCCGTCAGCGGGTGCGAAGCGAATCGAAGTAGGCGGCGTCATATATACCGAGGGAGCCCAGAAAGCGGCTCGCTTCATCATGGATTGCAATCAGAACCTGGTGCCGCTTATCTTTCTGCATGACGTGAACGGATTCATGGTCGGCAAGGACGCGGAGTGGTCCGGCATCATCCGTGCCGGCGCGAAGATGGTTTCCGCCGTCAGCACCAGCGTTGTTCCGAAAATTGCTGTGATTGTCGGCGGAAGCTTCGGCGCCGGTCACTATGCGATGTGTGGAAAAGCTTACGATCCCCGGTTCCTTTTTGCGTGGCCCACGGCCCGGTATGCGGTGATGAGCGGAGCATCGGCGGCGGGGACCCTGGCAGAAGTTCGTGCCAAGCAGGTTGAACGCGGAGGCAAAGTGCTTTCAGAAGCAGAAAGAGCGGCACTCTACGATGAAATCAAGTCTACCTACGATGCACAGGCTGACCCGCGCTATGGTGCCGCGCGTCTCTGGATTGATGCCATTATCGATCCCGCGAAAACGAGGGAGGTGCTCATTACCGCGCTTGAAGCGTGCGCAATGAATCCTGACGTACCAAAGTTCAATCCTGGAGTTCTACAAACTTAACGAAGCCGCCTGGACCATGGTCTGACATTCATAAAGCGGCATCTTACCCGGTCAGCAGCTTAGGCTGGCGTCCATCCCCCGGACACAAAGGAGCCAACAACATGAGCGTTGCGCTCGAAACCAATGAAAGCCTGTATCCCTTCGTCTTGACGGAGGAACAGGAGGCACTTCGCCGCGAGATTCGCGAATTTGCGGCGCGTGAGATCGCGCCGAACGTAATGAAGTGGGACGAGGCAAGCGAATTTCCCATCGACGTGGTGAAGAAGCTCGGCGCTATGGGCCTGCTCGGGATAATCTTCCCGCCGGAGTATGGAGGATCTGGGCTAGGCTATGTCGATTACGTTCTGGCTATCGAAGAACTGGCAGCGGTGGACGGATCCATTGGCATCATCGTCGCGGCGCACAATTCGCTGGGCACGAATCATGTTTTTCTGGCGGGAAACGAAGCGCAGAAGAAGAAGTACGTGCCGCGACTGGCAAGCGGGGAATGGCTGGCCGCGTGGGGATTGACTGAGCCAGGTGCAGGGTCTGACGCCAGCAACTCGCGCACTACCGCCGTGAAGAAGGGCGATCGCTATGTACTGAACGGCAACAAGACCTTCATCACCAACGGCCACTACGCGGATCTTGCGGTGGTGATTGCTTCGACGGACAAGAGCAAAGGAACGCACGGCCTTTCGGCATTTGTCGTGGAAAAAGGCACCAAGGGCTTTCGCCCCGGCAAGAAGGAGAACAAGCTTGGCCTGCGCGCGAGCGATACCAGCGAACTGATTTTCGAGGACTGCGAGATTCCCGAGGAGAATTTGCTCGGCGCAGAAGGCGAGGGTTTCATCGACGCGATGCGCGTGCTGGACGGCGGCCGCATCTCGATCGCCGCTTTGGCACTGGGAATCGGACGCGGCGCATTGGATGCAGCTCTGAAGTACGTGAAGGAACGCAGGCAATTCGGCAAGGCCATCGCCGAGTTTCAAGGCATTCAATGGAAGCTGGCAGACATGGCGACTGAGCTGGATGCAGCGCGCCTGCTGACGCAACGAGCCGCGGTGTTGAAAGACGCGGGGCGCAAGGTGACCCGCGAGTCGTCCATGGCCAAACTATTCTCAAGCGAAGTAGCGGTGCGCATCTGTGACGATGCCGTACAACTATTCGGGGGGTATGGATTCATCAAGGATTACCCTGCTGAGAAGTATTATCGTGACGTGAAGCTGTGTACCATCGGCGAAGGCACCAGCGAGATTCAGCGTATGGTGATTGCGAGAGAGATTCTAAAGGTTTACCCGTCGCGCGGATAACTCTCTGTTCCAAGCTGACAGCGATGTCATGCAGGCGACGATATAGGTTGCGATTTGAATGCATGAAGCGGTCAAAATCGTCGAATGTCCACGGGATGCCTGGCAAGGCTTGCCGGGACAAATTCCGCCGGAGATCAAAGCCGATTACCTCCGCAGGCTGATCGATGCAGGTTTCAAGCACATTGACGCAGTGAGTTTCGTCTCTCCTGCTGCCGTCCCGCAGATGGCGGACGCGGAGCAGGTTCTTTCTCGATTGTCGATGGCGGCGGACATTGAAATTATCGGCATCGTGGTGAACGAAAAAGGCGCGCTGCGTGCGATACAAACCGATGCCGTGAAGACGCTCGGGTTCCCGTACTCCATTTCGGCGGAGTTTCTTCGTCGCAATCAGAATCAGACCCTGGAAGAGTCGCTGGAGATCCTGCAGAGGATTCGGTCGATTGCGACGAGCGATGATCGGAATGTGGTTGCCTACGTCTCAATGGCCTTTGGGAACCCATACGGCGAGGCGTGGAGTCTTGACGAAGTGATGCAGGCCTGTGACCTCATTGCCGAGTGCGGGGTAACGGAGATTTCGCTTGCGGATACCGTCGGTCTTGCCACCTCGAAACAGATTGAGGAAGTGTTATCCACAGTTATCGAGCAATTCGCGGGCTTTGAAATCGGAGCGCATTTGCACGCGAGGCCCGCAGAGGCTGCGGAGCGAATCCGTGCCGCGTTTCAGGCAGGTTGCAGAAGATTCGACACGGCGATCGGGGGCCTAGGTGGTTGTCCGTTCGCGCAGGATGTCCTTGTTGGAAATATTCCCACCGAAGTCGCAGTGGCAGAACTACGAAGAAGCGGCGCCAACCTTCCGGCATTTGGATCTCTGGACATGCTGATCGAGGCGAGCCATGATATTGCGAGCCGCTTTGGTTTGGCTGTTCAATGAAAGACGCGCTGTTCCTGAAAGGAGTGGAATTTGAGCCACAAGACGATCCTCGTAACGGATAGCCACGCCATTCGTACCATCACGCTGAATCGCCCCGATCGTCGCAACGCGATGACGCGCGAGATGCAGACTGAGTTGATCAGCGTGATTGAAGAGAGCGCCTCGAATCAATGCTGTGCCCTGATCCTGACCGGAGCGGGAGACGCCTTCTGTTCAGGACTTGATCTGTCAGAGTTGCAGACGATGCGCGACAAAACCCCTGCAGAGCACCGCAGCGATGCAGAGCGGCTTGCGCGGCTCTTCGTAACGCTCTATGAACTGCCCTTGCCCACGATTGCCGCGGTAAATGGCCCCGCAATCGCCGGTGGAACAGGACTGGCAACGCTGTGCGATTTCACGCTGGCAACCCCGGCAGCGAAATTCGGCTTCACCGAGGTTCGCATCGGATTTGTTCCAGCTCTGGTCTCCGCATTTCTGGCTCTCCAGGTCGGGGATAAGTGCTGCCGCGACCTATTGCTTACCGGCCGTCTTTTTGGAGCTGTGGAAGCGCAGCAACTGGGATTGGTAAATGAAATTGTCGAGCGGGAAGAGTTGGCACCACGTGCACATGCGCTGGCGAGGTCTCTGCTGGCCAATAGTCCACAGTCAGTAAGTGCAACCAAGCGGTTGCTTGCTGCGCAGAATCATGCCTGGCTCGATGCGGCAATTGTTGCGGCGCTGGAAGCGAATGCGGATTCCCGCGAGACCGCGGATTTTCGTGAGGGCATCTCGGCATTCCTGGAAAAGAGAAAGCCGGTCTGGAAGTCCAAATGTTGAGGAAGCTAGCGGAAGCGTAGTGGCGCGCCGCTGCGCTGTTCGAGCAGCTCACGCGTTACGCCGTCGGCAAGTTCGAACACCTCGAAGCCAGAGGTCGAGACATCGATCAAACAAAGATCAGTGATGACGCGATGGACCGCGGCACTTCCTGTAAGAGGTAACGTACATTCGCGCAGTAACTTGTGACCGCCGTCGGGAGTGGTGTGCTCCATCAGTACGATTACGCGCCGAACGCCTGAGACCAGATCCATCGCGCCACCCATGCCCTTGACGCGCTTGCCGGGGATCATCCAATTGGCAAGGTCGCCGCGCTCTGAGACTTGCATGGCTCCAAGGATTGCAAGGTCGATATGACCACCGCGGATCATGGCGAAGGAGTCGGCGCTGGAGAAAGTGGATGCGCCGGGAACAAAGGTCACCGTCTCTTTTCCGGCATTGATGAGGTCGGCATCAATCTCCGCCTCGCGCGGATAAGGACCCATACCGAGCAGGCCGTTTTCTGACTGGAGAGTGACGGTCATGCCGTCGGGAATGAAATTAGCAACAAGGGTCGGGATGCCGATGCCAAGGTTGACGTAGTAGCCGTCGTGCAATTCCTGCGCAGCGCGGGCGGCCATCTGGTTGCGTGTCCATGGCATCGGTTCAGCCCTCTCTCGTGGTCTTCTTCTCGATGCGTTTGATCGGATGAGGAATGTGGACCAGGCGATGAACGAAGATGCCGGGCGTATGGATCTCGTCAGGATCGAGGTCGCCGGGCTGAACGATCTCTTCGACTTCGGCGACCGTGATTTTGCCGCACGTTGCGGCATTGGGATTGAAGTTGCGCGCGGTGCGGCGATACATGAGGTTGCCGTACGGATCGGCCTTCCATGCCTTTACAAGAGCGAGGTCGGCCACGAGGCCGCGCTCAAGGATGTAGTTTTTGCCATCGAATTCCTTGTGTTCCTTGTGTTCGGCAATGACGGTGCCGACCCCCGTCCGAGTGTAGAAGCCGGGAATACCTGCGCCGCCCGCCCGCATGCGCTCCGCCAATGTTCCCTGCGGGCAGAACTCGACCTCGATTTCGCCGGACAGAAATTGCCGTTCGAATTCGGCATTTTCTCCCACATAGCTGGAGATCATCTTCTTGATCTGATGTGTGGCCAGCAGCAAACCCAGACCTGCGCCGTCCACGCCGGCATTGTTGCTGGCGATGGTTAGATCGCACACTCCGGAATCGCGCAAGGCGAGGATGAGTTCCTCAGGAATGCCGCAAAGACCGAAGCCGCCAATCGCCAGAAGCATTCCATCGTGAACGATGCCTTCCAGTGCGGCTTTCGGATTGGGAAAGAGCTTATTCATCGAGGCATGCGGGGGAGAACATTACCGAGCGACGGGCTCTGGCTCCCGTGGCTTGTTTTACACGAACGGCCTTGTCGTCGCCAAGCGGAGCAAACGCCAGTCTTAATCCGGAGACAACGGTTCCATTCTCCAAATGCACTTCGCCGGTGAACTCGACGATTGAAGTCCCTCCTAGGTACAACGCTATTCAATCGCGGGGCATCCAAGTAAAAAAGACTATTGCATCGATCTGCGCGCTAAATCTCGATATAGAAAGTTCGAACCATGCCTAGCTTATTCGGCTCTCGCGTTCTTCCCGGAAGAGCTCCTCTGCATTCAACGACTCATTCGGCGATCCGCGGCTTTGCGATCCTGTTGCTCCTGCTGATTGGCTGCGGTTCGTCTCATGCCTATTCTGTTCTGACTCATGAAGAGATCATTGATTTGGTTTGGAAGGACCAATTGCGGCCGATGATTCTGGCACGTTATCCCGGACTCACAGACGACCAAATGCGCGAAGCCCACGCTTATGCCTACGGTGGGGCCGTCATCCAGGACATGGGCTACTATCCGTTTGGCAATCAGGAGTTCAGCGACCTGGTGCACTACGTGCGCAGTGGCGACTTTGTGCTCGAACTCATCAAAGAGAGCCAGAACGCCGACGAGTACGCTTTTGCGCTGGGCGCTTTGTCTCACTACGCATCGGACATCACTGGTCACCCGGCAGTAAACCAGTCTGTCGCGATCGCCTATCCCAAGCTGCGCGCCCGCTTCGGTCCCATTGTTCTTTATGCGCAGGACAAGACCGCGCACATTCGCACGGAATTCGGCTTCGACATGGCGCAGGTCGCCAAGCAGCGCTACGCACCAGAGCAATATCACGACTTTATCGGTTTCGAGGTTTCCAAAGAACTGCTCGAACGCGTGTTTCCGGTGGTGTATGGGATGCAGTTGAAAGACGTGCTACCCCACGAAGACCTGGCCATTGGCTCGTTTCGCTATTCCGTCAGCACGCTGATTCCGCATATGACCCAGGTAGCCCTGCGCACGCACAAAAAAGAGATTATGAACGAGGTGCCGAATTTCCAGAAGCAGGCGTTTCTCTACCGGCTTTCGCGTGCGGACTACGAGAAACAGTGGGGCAAGACCTACCAGCGGGCCGGATTTGGCGAGCGATTTCTGGCAGTCCTGTTGAAGGTTCTGCCGAAGATCGGCCCACTGAAGGCACTCGACTTCAATGTCCCGACGGCGAAGACCGAGAATCTGTATTTTGCAAGCATCAATCAGACGGTAGACAAGTACGGAGAGTTGCTGCACGAGGTCCATTCCCGATCAATGAGTCTGCCCGACGAAGACCTGGATAGCGGCAAGCCGACGGCCGCCGGTGAATACACACTGGCCGACGACTCGTATGCGAAGCTGTTATCGCAGTTAGCTGAGAAGAAGTTCGATGCGACGACAACCGCGTTGCAGAAGAACATACTCGATTTCTATGCGAATGCGTCGGCGCCAAATGAGACAAAGAAAGATCCCAGCAAGTGGCAGAAGGTGCAGAACAACCTTGAAGCGCTGAAGAGCTTCACGCCTAATCCGGCACAGCCTGCCGCACCAACTCCGACTGGCAACCTGCGGTAGCAATCATCTGCGAAAATGAGAGAGGAATGCTCTCTCTGCAAAATGCCGGAAAGCAGTTTGGCCCCCGGGTGCTGTTTCTCGAAGCCAACTGGCTGATTCGCAGCAAGGAAAAGACCGCCCTGGTCGGCGCCAATGGCACCGGCAAATCCACACTGATGAAGGTGCTCGCGGGTCTCGAATCGCTCGATTACGGGACGATGCAGCTGACGCGCGGGATGAGCATCGGATACCTCCCCCAGGAGGGGTTGCGGCTGAGCGGGCGCACGGTGTTTGACGAGTGCCTGAGCGTCTTCGACGAGTTGCGTGCCATGGAGGGGGAGATCGAGCGGACGGCTGCGCAGCTTTCCGAACTCGATCATGCCAGTGCTGAATACGAGGCTGCTGCCGAACGGTATTCGATGGTGCAGGAGCGGTTTCACGCGCTGGATGGCTATGCTCTGGACGCGCAGGTGGGCACGGTTCTGACCGGGTTGGGATTCGGCAAAGAAGACTGGTCGCGGCAGGTGGACGAGTTCTCGGGCGGGTGGCAGATGCGGATTGCCCTAGCTAAGCTGTTGCTGGCGAAGCCCAACCTGCTGCTGCTGGATGAGCCAACGAATCATCTCGATCTCGAAACACGCAATTGGCTTGAAAGCTATCTGCATAGCTATCCTTTCGGATACATCCTGATCTCGCACGATCGCTATTTTCTGGACGTGACGATCGATCGCACGGTGGAGATCTGGAACAAGCGGCTCACCATCTTCCAGGGAAACTACACGAAGTACCTTTCGCAGAAGGATGAGCGGCGCGCGCAGTTGCAGGCTGCGTACAAGAATCAGCGCGATCAGATTGAGCATCTCGAAGCATTCATCAACCGATTCCGCGCGCAGGCCACGAAGGCGAAGCAAGTACAGTCGCGGATCAAGGAACTGGAGAAGATCGAGCGTATCGAGATTCCCGAAGAAGAGCCCGTTATTCATTTCAAGTTTCCTCAGCCTGCCCCTTCGGGGCGTCTCGTGACTGAAGCCGATGGGCTGGGAAAGAGCTACGGGGCCAAGCACGTGTTCAGTAGTGCGCGGTTCACCATCGAGCGCGGCGACCGTGTTGCTCTCGTGGGCGTGAATGGAGCGGGAAAGTCCACTCTCATCAAGCTGCTGAGTGGCGCGGAGCTTCCGACCGCCGGCACGGTAAAACTTGGGCACAACGTGGTCAGCGAGTATTTCGCGCAGGACCAGTACAAGGTGCTGGATGGCGAGGCGCCGATGCTGGACGATATGAGCCGCGCAGCGTTGAAGGTGCCGGAGAGTGAGTTGCGGTCGCTGCTGGGGTGTTTTCTGTTTTCGGGCGACGACGTGTTCAAGCCGCTGGGCGTGCTATCGGGCGGTGAGCGGAATCGTTACGCGCTGGCGCGGATCCTGGTTTCTCCTTCGAATTTTCTGCTGCTCGACGAGCCTACAAATCACCTGGATATGCGGGCAAAAGATGTGCTTCTGGACGCCATCGCCGCGTTCTCCGGCACAGTGGTTTTTGTGTCGCATGACCGGTATTTTATCGATCGGCTGGCGACGCGGGTGATTGAGGTGGAGAACGGAGTGATCACCAGCTACCCCGGGAACTACGAGGACTATCTGCGGAAGAAAGAAGAGCTTGCCGCGGCGTCGGCGCTCGACGAGGCAATCTCGACCAAAGAAATTCCCAACCAAGATTCAAACTCGAGACCTGGGGCACCCAGTCCTGTGGCGTACGGAATGACGATCGTCATCGAGGGTGGACCTGAAGGGTCGAATGGGGCTTTGGATTCTGGACGCGGTACGGATAGCCGGACAAGGCGGTTGAATCCGATCAAGCAGAAACAGATGGAGGAGCGGTGCGGGTTTCTTGAAGAGGAGATTCCGCGGGTTGAGGCTTCGATTGCGCATACGGAGGAGCAACTGGGCGTGTATGTTTCGGCAGCGGAGACGCAGCGGTTGACGGAACTGGCTGCCAGCCTGCGAAAACAACTCAGAGAACTTACCGACGAATGGGAAGAGCTGATGCTGCAGCTTGAGGGAGCGTGACCCTGCCGGGGAAAAGTGTCACATCGTGCCTTCCCACCCTTGCGACAAGAGCAAATGCGTCGCAAGGAGGGGGCACCGCCGGCGGGGTCAATGCCCCCCTTAAGAACAACCGCAGATCCCTCGCTGCGCTCGGGATGACAACTTCGTTGCTGCGCCGCACCATTGTGGATTGAAAAGAGGCGATTTCTTCGGGCATCTCTTCAAGGACGGCGTGACTTCTTTACACGCGTCCGGAGCGCGCTGTAACCTGCGTTGGAAAAGGAAACGTTTACCAATTGGATTTTGCACTCGCCGCCGCGGAAAAATGCGTCGTTCCACGCATTGGCGAGTCGGGGATTGAACTAAACCGGACTAACTCAATCGGGAGATATCCATGACAACTCATTCGCGTCGCGAGTTCATGAAGATGAGTGCGGCGGGGGCGGCTTTACGATTTGTGACGCCGGTGGCTTTTACGAGTTCGCTGCTTGCGGGTGCGGATGAGAGCGGCACAGAAAGGATTGTTCCCTTCCCACTGAGCGCGGTTCGGCTGGGGCCGGGAATCTTTGCGGAGCAGGCGGAAACGAACGCGCGCTACCTCGATTCGTTGACTACCGACCGGCTGCTGCACTCGTTTCGCGTAACGGCAGGGATCACTTCGGGCGCGACGCCCTACAAGGGCTGGGAAGATCCGACGTGCGAACTGCGCGGGCATTTCAACGGCGGGCACTACCTGTCGGCGGTAGCGCTGGCTTCGGCAACGGCTGGCAATCAAGTTTTGAAAGTGCGCGGCGATGAGGTTGTCGGTGGGCTGGCGCAATGTCAGCGGAAGAATGGGAACGGCTATCTGAGTGCGTTTCCAACCACGCTATTCGAACACCTGCAAGAGGGGAAGCCGGTGTGGGCGCCGTTCTACACCTACCACAAGATTATGGCCGGGCTCCTGGATACGTACGTACTGACGGGGAACACCGATGCGCTGAAGGCGGCCGAGGGCATGGCGCAGTGGGTGGACGGCTATTTCGAGGGCATCGGCGATGAGCAGCGGCAGCGCATGCTGCGCACCGAATACGGCGGGATGAATGAGGCGCTGGTCAATCTCGCGGCTCTTACCAAGAAGGAGCAGTATCTCGACACGGCGCGGTTGTTTGAGCAGCCAAGCATCCTCGATCCGCTGGCGGCGCGGAGAGATGAACTGACGGGGCTGCATGCGAACACAAATGTGCCGAAGATGATTGGCGCGGCCCGGATGTACGAAGTGACGGGAGACCGGCGCTACCGGAGGATTGCAGAATATTTCCTCGAAGAGGTGTTGACGGCGCGGAGTTACGCGATCGGGAACACGAGTCTAGATGAGCACTGGACGACGCCGGCGGGTGAGCTGAAAGGGAGCCTGGGTTATACAAATGCGGAATGCTGTGTTGCGTACAACCTGATGAAGCTGGAGCGGCTGGTGTTTGGCTGGACGGGCGACGCACGCTGGATGGATGCGTATGAACGCTCGATGTTCAACTGCAGGCTTGGAACGCAGAACGCGCAGGGTTTGAAGCAGTATTTCTTTCCGCTGGCGGCTGGATACTGGCGCGCGTATCACTCGTCAGAGGATTCCTTCTGGTGCTGCACGGGGACGGGCGTCGAGGAGTTTGCGAAGTTTACTGACACAATCTACTTCCATCGCGGCGGCGACGTTTATGTGAACCAGTACATCGCGTCGACGCTGGACTGGAAAGAGGAAGGACTGAAGATCGAGCAGAGCACACAGTTTCCGCGTGAGCAAGGGACGACGCTGAAGATCACGAGCGCACAACCGAAGATGCGGACGATTCACATGCGAATTCCGGGATGGACGACTGCAGAGGCAGAGTTAAAGGTGAATGGAAAGCCGCTGGAGGCGGTTGCAGACCCAGGCTCGTATCTCGCGATACGGCGAGTGTGGAAGGATGGCGACACGATCAGCTTGAGTTTACCGATGGAGTTGCGGACGGAGATGCTGGCTGGGGATGACTCAGTGGCGGCGCCGCTTTATGGGCCGCTGGTTCTGGCAGCGGACCTGGGAGCGGGTCCGGCGGGTGGGCCAAGCAGGGTCATTCCCGATGGGTCGACGGTGCCGAAGGGGTTGGCAAAGCCGGATGCGTTGTTGAAAGCGGCGGGGGCGGACTGGGTCACGGCGGAATCGGCGGGGGAGTTGCGCTTTAAGGCGGCGGCCGAGAGCGGGAAGGTGAATGTGCTGCCGATGTTCGCGGTGAAGGATCAGAAGTATTCGGTATATTGGCAGACTGGGGATCGAAAAGGTAGTGGCAGCTAAATACCCGGTGTCGTGTGAGGATATTCTTCGAACTCCTCGGATAACTAGAAATTCAGAGCCGGCGCTCACACCGCGGTGCAGGGTTCAGTTGTATCACGCGCTGTCTATTCCTTGGCTACTTCCCTGAGGACTTGCTCGAAGCCCAAACTAGCAGACTCCTTGTCAACTACAGTGTAAATTCGGAATCTCCCCAGCTAAATTTTGGAATATTTCATTGATCACGGATCTGGTCTGCGCTCTGCGTGCACCTGCCAGGTGAATCTCACAATTGGGCAGAAGTGAAGAAGAGCGGCAGCGATCTCTTTCTAAAAGACTAAAGTCTTCACCAAAACTTCACCTCTGCGCGATTGACGTAGAGGCTGATCGCGAGTTTTCTGTGCGAAGACGAATATCCGGGAGGCGGAGATGGCTCTACTAAACAACTGGAAGGGAAACGAGCAGAGGATCACGGCAGGGAACGGCGGCGTTCCGCTTAGTTCTCAAGGAATTGGGTTGGTCGCGAACGATACACAATTGGTTCTCATGTACGCAGGAAAGGGCGACAACCTTTGGACGTGTATCACGCTTGGGGCAACGTTTCCCAAGTGGGATTCGAACATAGAAGCCACTATCGACGCGACGAATGTGAAGGCTCGCACAGACTTCCGCCCCGCGGCCGCAGCGTTGCCCAACGGCATAGTCCATGTCGTTTACCAAGGGGCTGGCGGAAACAATCTGTGGTGGAGCTGGTTCGACGGCGCAGATTTCCATGGCAACATTTCGTTGCCGTTCGTGAGCACCGACCAGCATCCGAGCCTGGCGGTATTCGATGGAAAGCTTCATCTGGCGTGGCATCAGCAGGTCGAGGCAACGGTCGTGAATGGCGTTCAGACTGCTCGCGGGAAAGAGCTTATCTGGCACTCTTCCTACGATCCGAATCTGCCGTTAGAAATTGACAGCTGGCAGCCTCCGGACATGCTTGCAGACGGCGCGGATTACCCCTCTCTAGTTCCCTTTAATAAGTCCTTGTATCTTTTTGCCAGAGATTACCCGTGGGGCGCGAACCCAATTCCTCAGGGTTTTCTGTATGGGAAGTGGAGTGGTACGGGGAAGTTTCCAGGGTTTTCCCCCGTTGTGATCGTCGGGACAAATCCGCTGACGTACGACGGACCCACAGCAACCGCTTTCGGCAACAACGTTGTTGTTGTCTATCGCGGTCAGGGTGGCGCCAATATCTGGTATTTGTACATGGATCAGTCAGAGCATTTTGCAGGCAATGTCCAGATAAAGACGGCAACTTCGACGCCAAAAACGAGCGCGTTGATTGGCGCGGCGGATTTTGGCGGCATCCTGGTTCTCGCTTACAAGGGCGAGAGTAGTGACAACATCTGGTGCACCTACGCCTCATCCTGATGTGGGCACGCAGAGCCGCATTGAGGGCTTCTGGCGCAAGGCGCGCCTTCAAGGACGAATCCAGCCTGCGGGACACGGAAAGATCAAGTCTGAGATTCCAAGAATCGGCGGGAGCGTCTGAAGATCGGTCAAAAAGCAACGAAATGCGAGCGAATATCACTTGTATATATCGGAGCTTGGGGATTTAGCGAAAACTCGCATTCTTGTCGTCAGAACTTGCGCCTCCACTTTCTGAAAAGGAGACATTTTATGGTGGAACCAGTTGGAAAAGGCGGGATACCCGTCAACACGACCGTGGTTGAGGAGCAACAGGCGCTTCTCGCGCAAATTCAAGTCATCAAGTTCACGGCCAGTCCGGCCAACGTAGAGCCGTTTCAGAACACGACGGTTTCCTACCAGGTGAAATTGCCTGCGACGCTGAAGCTTCCGTTGACCTACACTGTTGGCCAGAAGAACCTTGGGCACGGAGTGGAGGGCAGCGGCAGCTTCACGATCAGTGCAAGCACGACCTTTGAGCTCTATGTCGCCACGAACCTGACGGGAAGGAATATTGCGTCCACCAAGGTCACCATGGATCAATCGCAGTGCAAGCTGGGATCCCTTGCCGGCGTATTGATTACAACGGAGCTGAAGGCGCAGATCGATCAGAGCTTTGCAGGCAACATCAGCGGCACTGGGAGCACGGCCACCCTCGGCGCTGGAGTGATTTCCATCCAGATTCCTGTGAGTCTGCAGGGTCAGGGCACGATGAACATCGACATCGAGCTCGCCGTGGCGCAGAGTGGCCAGAGCGTGAGCGTGACTGACAACTCGGTGACGGTGCAGGTGCATTTGAACACGATTGCGAACGTTGACAGCTGGTGCAGCAACGCAATGCAGCAGGTCGTCCAGCCTTTCATGCAGCACATCGTCGATAACGAGATTGTTCCGGCAATCCAACAATCGCTGATGCAGCAGATCAATGGCCTAATCACCCAGACTGAGCAATCCGACCCGGCGCATCGCACTTTCGTGCTTACGGCATTTACGCTGAGCGCCAACGGAGCCTCATTCATGGTGTGTCCGAGCTAAGGAAGCTCTGAAGGACTCGCGGCATTTAAGGCACGGCTGAAAAACCTCAATTCTGCCCAGTGCCCGTTCCCACTTTTGGAGCGCGGACCTAATATCTGGGAGTCGGCTTCTGTTTACTAGACACCAGGGCGGCGAAAGCTGCCCTGACGATTCTGCGCGGTCCTGTTGCAGAGTAAGATGTCGCTTCATGCTCGTGCGATGGAGGGCTCAGCCTAATGGCCGAAACGACGTTCGTGAATATCGCTAAGAACACGTGGGCGGCCGACGAGCCCCAGGGATGGTCTGCTTTCAGTGAAGCAAAGCTCGATGTGGTGCCGGACCCGATGGTTCTCCGCACTGGCGAGACATTTCTGCTGGGAAGATCGGGCGTGCAGAGAATTGGCCTCGATCCTGAAGAAGTGTGGAAGTTTATCGACCAGAACCTGGGCTCACTGTTTGCCTTTTTCGATCTGCTGATGACTCGCGACAGGGTCCCATTAATCGAATATTGGCATACGTTTTCGAGTCTCTTGCCAGAGATGCTAGGGCCACTCGCTGTGCCGGTGACCGTCGATTATACGATTTACGACAATGTCCGGAAAGAAGTCGTCGCAAGATTGAATGAGAGACAGGTTTTGTCACTCGACGCCAAGTTTGTGGCGGAAGTGGGCGAAGAGCTCAGTGCATTTGCGTGGGAGTGGCGACCGCAAGTTGACTTGCCGCATGCTGACGAACCGACGCTACGGGCGGCCGAGTTTCTGGTCGGAGGATTGATCTTCAGCAGTTATGCAGCAGCAATGGGGGCCGACCATGTCGTTCAGCCAAGGCGTTCTCGGTTGATGCTTGAGGCATCGGCACCGATCGGCAACGAAGCACTGCGCGGACGGATCAAGGAAAGTGAACTATTCTCAGCATTCAAGGAACACTGCGCCCCCGTAGGCGATGTGCGCGTTGAAGATCTGACGGGAGCTCCGTCCGCGCTGGCGCTGATTCTCTTCGAAAATCCAGATCTTCACGGGACTCCGGACGTATTACAGGAAGTCCTCAAGCTTCGTGATTCGCATTCCGGAAAACGTTACCGCAATTGGTTTCAGGGGCTGCGACGAGCCTGGGCACTTGGGCAGCGACCTAAAGACGAGGACGACGCCCGAGATGTACTCGCGGAACTCCGGCGACGGTCGGGTGCGGACGCGGGTGTAAACGATGGTCTCAAAGTTGACGTTTCAGGGAAGGCTTCTGTGGGGGTTTTTGGAGCCGAGGTGAAGTTCAAGGACGTACCTCTACACCTACCCCCCTGGCTACGTGGTTGGGTTGTATCGTATTTGCCGTTCAAATCCCACCGCCGTTTTTTGCTCCGTCTCAGCTTTGCGCAGGGCAGATACGAGGACATCACACTGCACTTACATCGGCTCTGGAAAGCCACTTGACCGCAAGAAACGACGACTCAAGGCCTGAACGGCGTTGAGCTCTTGAGACGGCTTTGAGTTGGCGTCGTGCATAATCAAGACACGATGGCGCTTTTGTGGAATCCGGAGAGCTGGTCGCAACGGCTGGCGGAGCTTGAGGCACGCTCGGGCGAGTTGAAGGAGGCTCCGCTGCGACGCGATGTGCGATCGCTGGGCACGCTGCTGGGCGAGGTGCTTCGCGAGCAGGCGGGCGACGATCTCTTTGCGCACGTGGAAGCGCTGCGGCAGGGGACAATCCGGCGGCGGGACGCGGAGGCACGTGGCGACGAGGCGGAGGCGGCGCGGCAGGGAGCAAAAGCGCTGGAGCTGGTCCATTCGCTGCCGGCGGAGCGGGCGATTCTGCTGACGCGGGCGTTTGCGTTTTACTTTGAGTTGATCAACCTGGCGGAGACGAATCATCGCAAGCGGCGGCGCATTGCGCTGCAACTGAGCGGGGCAACGGGTCGACAACGTGGGTCGCTGGCCGGAACGCTGTGCGAGATGCGGCGGGTCGGGATCAGTGCCGACGAGGCGATGGACTGGCTGCGGCGCATCCTAATTGTGCCGGTATTTACGGCGCACCCCACCGAAGTTGCGCGGCGGTCGGTGATGTTCAAGCGGAGACGGATCGGTGAGTTTCTTGCGACGCTGGATCGGATCCCGGTGCCGGAGCAGGATCTGGCGCGACTGGAAGAGGCGATTCGCGCGGAGATCACCAGCCTGTGGCAGACCGATGAAGTGCGGTCGCGACGGCCAACGGTGTATGACGAAGTGAAGATGGGCCTGGATTACTACGATGTCTCCATTTTTGAAACGCTGTGGGGGCTATACCGGGAGATTTCCGAGGCCCTGCGGGCGGCGTACGGTCTTGAAATTGAGGTGCACGAGTTGCCGCAGGTCCTGCAATTCGGGTCGTGGATTGGCGGGGACCGCGATGGAAATCCGTTTGTAACACCGGAGGTAACGCGCGATGCGATTCAACTGGCGCGGGGACATCTGCTGCTTTACTACCAGGAGCGACTCGACGACATCATCGATTTGCTGACGACGAGCGCGCAGCAGCGGCCGGTGAGCCACGAACTGCGCAAGCGGCTGGATGCCTATGTGGCGCTGGTGCATACGCCGGAGGCGCAGGTCTTTGGCGCGCAGTACGAGTTTGAGTATTATCGGCGGTTCATTATCTGCGTGAAGGCACGCATTCATCGGACGCTGGAGCAGACGGGCAAGCACGGCGCCGCGATGCCGGTGATGCCGTACACACTGGCGCAGGGAAAAGACAAGCTGACGCAGGTGTTGCCGGAGTATTGCAGCGTTGAAGAGTTTCTCGACGACCTGGAGACGCTGCGCGCTTCGCTCGCGGCGAATGCGGGGTTGCGGATTGCGCGGACGCTGATCGATCCGCTGATTCTGCAGGTTCGGACATTTGGGCTGCACCTGCATACGCTGGACATAAGGCAGCATGCGCGGGTGCACGCGGCGGCGTTGCAGGAGGCGATCAGCGACACGATTGCGCCGCAGTTGCCGTCGGGGATGTCGGCGGAGACGACTTCAGTGCTGGAGACGTTTCGGGTGGTGGCGGAGATCAAGCAGGGCTGCTCGCCGGAAGCGATTCGGCACTATGTGATCAGCGGAGCTTCGAGCGTGGAGGATGTGCTGGCGGTGGTGAGACTGGCGCGGCTGGGCGGCGTTACGGTGGAAGGATCTGGTCGTGATCCGGGACTTATGCCGGTGCCGCTCTTTGAGTCGATTGAAGATTTGCGGCAGGCTCCGGCGATTTGCCGCGAGCTGTGGAGCCGCGCGGACTATCGCAAGCTGATGGCGTCGTGGGACAACTGGCAGGAGGTGATGCTTGGATATTCCGATTCGAATAAAGACGGAGGAATGCTGACCAGCACGTGGGAGATTTTCCGCGCGCACCGCGATCTGCATGTGGTGGCGCGCGAGTGCAGCGTGAAGCTGCGTTTATTTCACGGGCGCGGGGGCACGGTGGGACGCGGCGGCGGGCCGACGCATCGCGCGATTTTTGCGCAGCCGATGGACGCGTTCGAGGGGCAGCTGCGGATTACGGAACAGGGCGAGGTGCTGAACTTCAAATACGCGGACGAGGTGCTGGCTGAGCGGAACCTGGAGCTGATGATTGCGGCTTCTCTCGACGCGCTGGCGCGACCGAATGCGCGCGATCCCGAGGGGCACTTTACGGGCGTGCTGAAGGCAGAGTGGGATGCGGCTCTGGATGAGTTGTCGGGGATTTCGTTCGGGTTTTATCGAAGACACATTCTGGATGACCCGGATGTGGTGACTTACTTCGAAGAGTCGACGCCGGTGGGCGAACTGGAGCACGCGAAGATCGGGTCGCGGCCGGCGCGGCGAAACAAATCGCCCAAACACCCCAACGACACGGACCCGTCGTCGGGGACCCCGTTGAACCTTTCGGACCTGCGCGCGATTCCCTGGGTGTTTGGATGGACGCAGTCGCGGCTGCTGGTGCCGGCTTGGTTTGGTGTGGGGTTTGCGATCGAGGAGTTCACGAAGAAGCCGGGATCGCTCGATTTGCTGCAGGAGATGGCCAGAGAGTTTCCGCTGTTTATCGATCTACTGCGCAACGTGGAGATGGCGCTGGGCAAGGTGGATCTCGCGACAGCGCGGCTGTATGCGGAACTGGTGACGGATGCGAAGTTGCGGGAGCGAATCTTCGACATGTTCGAGGGCGAGTTTCACCGGACGGTGCGGGCAGTGCTCAATATTACGCAGCAGAAAGAGTTGCTTGAAGCGAATCGAGTGCTGGCGCACTCAATCCGGCTGCGGAATCCGTATGTGGATCCGATGCATTTGATCCAGGTGGATATGCTGCGGCGGAAACGGGCCGGCGAGGATACGCCGGAGGTGAATCGCGCGCTAGCGGCGACGATCAGCGGGATTTCAGCGGGGCTGCGGAACACCGGGTGAGTTCGTAGTTCACAGTTCTGAGTTCGCAGTTGCCTGGTGCTGCCGGCTGATCCAACAGCGACGGCGAGCTAGCGGACATCAACGCGCATCCTCTCAGAACGGATCGGCTGTTCTACTTCTTTCCATCTGTGAGGCCGAAGTACTGCCTCGCTACGGCAAGCAGATCAGAATCTGATCTGACACCATATTCACTTCGTGGCCTCTTGCCATGCACAAAGAAGTAGTAGCCCGGTGTGCCAGTTTCCCGCGTGAACAGGGCGCTCTTGCCCTCCGAACTGATACGAAATGAGCGACCATATTCCTCGGTGAATTGAATCCCGAGCCGGACGAGCGGTTCCTTAACGTGCTTTGCTGAATACTTGAAGTCGCTCAGTGCCTCGTTTCCATCGGCATCCTCGGGACCAATCTGTGAAGCATTCGGGAAGAACGCTACCACCGTCGGGCCATCAGCATTCACCACGGGAACACTGTGAGCGTGCTGCGCATCAAGAATGGTACTGGTGCACAGTGCAGCCGCTAGGAAACAAAGCACGATTCTCATTTGGAACATTCTAATCCTACGATTCTGGATGTGTCGTGGACCACTCGGCAGTGACATTTTCGTCAACGTATGCCGCGGGCGACTGAATTGGTCGTACTTTGAGCGTCGCATTTCCTGCAAACTTTTTGCGGAAAACTGCAAATTTTGGAGGGGGGTGGGGTACCCTCTTCCGACTATCGGACCGCGGCGCGAACATTCTGCGGTCCAGATGATTGTGCCTTAAGCGAAGGAAATTGCCTGCAAAACTACGCGGCGATTCTGGCGTTTGGAATGTATAAGTTGGAGAGCCGAGGTGCAATGGCACTCTTGACAGCAGAGGCAGCGAGCATATCCGAAGGAGGCTCTTGCGAAGGAAGCAACCCGGGGACACACCGCAGATCAAAGTAAGCGGGGGGGCAGAAAACCACACTTGCTCGGGTGTTGTTGTTCTTACCCGCAGCCTCACCGCCATCTTCGGTTCCTATTGTCCGTGAAGTCATTCTGGCTTGAAGGGACGGGCCGGTAAGATCACCACGAAGTTCGGCGAGAGGCTGATCCAGGCGCAAGTGGCTGAACAGAAGCAGATTCTTCGCGCCGCTTACCCCACGGACTTTGTCCGCGGGGCCCCAGGCGTGCGGCGCTCAGAATGACACCTCATCAGGGCGACATGCAGTGGCTATTTGGTGCCGTCTTCGGTGTTGCGGATGAAGTCGGCGGTGGCGTCGTGGAGCTCTTTGAGAGCGGGCGTGGTTATGTAGACCATGTGGCCGGTCTGGAAGAAGCGGTAGTTGATGTTGCTTTGGAGCGACTGCGGAATCTGCAGGTGCTTGTCCTCATAGGTCGCGCCGAAATAGGTGCAGCCGAGGTCGTAGTAGCCGCCCATGAGCAGGACCTTGAGTTTGGGGTTTCGCTTCATGGCCATCGCGAGATCGGGCATTACGTTGACGCTGGAATCGTCCCATCCCTGACCCATGCCGGGCGGAACGTGTTTGAGATCCCAGTTGAAGCCGCCGGGTTCGCGCGCGCTGGGCTTGTAAGTGAGGTTCTCGCCGTACTTGAGGGTGCCGCGGGCGTACTGGTTGATGGCGGTGTTGTAGGCGGAGGATGTGGCAGAGCCGAAGGGATCGTATCCGGCCTCTTCGCTGAGAGGATCGATGTCTGGTCCCTCGTAGCGGGTATCGAGCCGGCCGGTGGTGATGCCCATCTCTGACTGCAGTTCTTTGGAAAACTCGCCGCCCCTTACGCGGAGGTTGGCCTTGATCCAGTAGGCCGCCGGGACGCCGGTGTAGCTTTCTAGCTTCCCGGCGACTTCCTTTTTCTGCGCTTCGGGAATATTGGCGCCTTGAAGCAGGGCCGTGGCGTAGGCGCCGAGGGAGAACTGCTCAACTTCTTTCAGAAAGGGTTCGAGGGTTGCGGGTTGGTTGGGGACCCGGTGGTGGTACCACGCGGTTGCGGCCATCGATGGCAGCGCGAGGAAGTATCCGTTGTCGGTTCCGGGATTGCCCTGCGGGCTGTCGGCGCTCGAGTCGAAGCTGAGGATCTGCGAGAGAAAGATGGAACCGTTGAGATCGAGATGGCGCTGCAGCAGGTTGGTGAGGATGGCGGTACGGGTAGTGCCGTAACTTTCGCCGAAGAGATACTTTGGGGAGTTCCAGCGATCGTACTTCGACAGGAAACGGCGAATGAAGCGATCGAAAGCGTGCGCATCGGGGTCGGTTCCGTAGAAGGCCTTCGAGGCGTCTTTGCCGTAAACGCGGCTGAAGCCGGTGCCGGGAGCATCGATGAATACCAGGTCGCTGACGTCAAGCAGACTGTATTCATTGGGAACGATCTGGTAGGGCGCGCCTTCCTGGTGAGCAGAATCCTGCGGGAGAACGAGGCGCATGGGACCGAAGGCGCCCATGTGGAGATACATAGTGGCGCTGCCGGGTCCGCCGTTGTAGAGGAACGTGATGGGGCGGTTTTTCGCGGCATTCTTTTGGAAATAACCGGTGTAGAAGATGCGTGCGGTCGCGGGGCGATCTTCGGGTTTGGCAGTGAGGTCGATGGAAGCGTCGGGCAGGTATTTGCCGTCGAAGCCGATCATGGCATCCTGCGGATCGGAGGAGCCGACGGTGAGGGTTCCGGCGACGGCTCGATAGTCGATGGCCTGGCCGCCAACTTTGACGGAGCCTTCGGTAGTTGAGTCGGCGGGAGCGTCGGGAGTGTTTTTGGCTTCAGGTTTGCCCTCGGATTTGGGCGCGGGGGTGTTCTGCGCGAATGCGAAAGAACTGGCAATAAAGCCAATCGCGAGCGTGGCGAGGCAGCGACTGCGAGCGCGATGCAGCATAGTGGAGATGAACCTCCTGGGATGATTCACCGGTTCCCGGAGTATACCTGAGCCGGGGTCTAAAACCTCTCGCGATGACGCAACATCTGAAATGCCATTCGAACGAATCAATTGACATTTATGTGTACTATGCGTAATAGTACGCACTGTGATCCCATTCCGAGTTCAGTTTCGAGCAGGCCTGTCTCTCTTTGAGCAAGTTGTCTATGCCTCAAAAAAGGCGATGGTGTCAGGCCAACTGCGCCCCGGCGACACATTTCCCTCAGTCAGGACTCTAAGCAAAGAACTCAAAATCAATCCGAACACGGCAGCGAAGATCGTGGCACACCTTGTCAATGAAGGGTTACTGGAGATGCGGCCGGGTGTAGGCACTCTGGTCGCCGCACTTCCTGACTCCACCCGGAAGGAACGCACGCAGTTGCTCGGGCAAGAGATCGAGGAGGTAGTCGTTGAGGCCAAGCGATTGGGAATCGGCCTCGACGAGGTGCTCGATTCCATAACGGATCACTGGAAGCGTCTCGCACGCGAGGACACCGGCACCAGCACGCCTAATGATGGAGGCCGCAAAGAGCGATGAAATTCGCCATCCGCACAGAAAAGCTGTCACGCAGATTTGGGAGGACGATCGCTGTCGACTGCGTCGACCTCGCGGTACCAGAGGGTGCTATTTACGCGCTGGTCGGCGCGAACGGTGCAGGAAAGACCACGATCATCAAGATGCTGATGAACATCTTCAGTCCGAGCGACGGACGTGCCGAGGTTCTTGGAACCGATGCAAGGCGCCTGGCGGGCAAAGCGTTCACCCGCATCGGTTATGTTTCAGAGAACCAGGAAATGCCTGAATGGATGACAACGGGCGCCATGCTCGCCTATTGCAGGTCATTCTATCCACAATGGGATCCCGCGCTCGAAGAGCAACTGGTACGCCAGTTCGATCTGCCGCTGAAACGCAAGCTCAAGCATCTTTCACGCGGCATGCGGATGAAGGCTGCGTTTGCAAGCTCGCTTGCGTATCGGCCGTCGTTGATCGTGCTGGACGAACCATTCTCCGGGCTTGATCCGCTGGTGCGGGACGAACTGATCGAAGGCCTGCTGGATCGGGCACCCGAGACGACAATCTTCCTCTCAAGCCATGATCTTGCGGAAATTGAGAGCTTCTCGAGCCATGTCGGATTTCTGGAACAGGGCCGGTTGCTCTTTTCTGAGGAAATGCCGATCCTGTCGGGACGCTTCAGAGAGGTAACCGTAACGCTCGAACATCCTTCCACACCTCCCGAAAATTGCCCCGCATCGTGGCTGCTGCCTGAGGCAGCGGATTGCGTGGTGCGCTTCGTGCACAGCAACTATCAACACGAGATAACCGAGCGGGAACTGGCCGAATTCTTTCCTTCGGCTCGTAATTTCTCGCTCGACCCCATGCCGCTGCGTTCGATCTTTCTAGCCATAGCCAGATCCAGTCGCAATCACAACTCGCCGGGTGCGAATGAAGCCAGGAGGATCAGCGCATGAAACAGATCCTGCACATCTTCGTGAAAGATGCCCGTCACCAGTGGCTTGAAATCCTGATCTCTCTGGCGGTGACTTTAGCATTGGTGATCGCATGTCCCTCCCGCTGGCACACCGGAGCGATGTCGTATACCTCTTCGGGCTCATTTCCGTCATTGTGGCTTTTGAGTAATTTGCCGGATTTCCTGGTTCTTATCATTCCGTTAAGCTGGTGGTTGTTGATCTCTCCCCTTGTTCATGAGGAGAGACTTGTGGGGGATCGCCAGTTCTGGATTACCCGGCCCTATGAATGGAAGAAGCTGCTCGCAGCGAAGGTGCTGTTCCTGATTGTGTTTCTTTACATTCCCCTTTGGTTGGCGCAGTGCGTGATGCTGGCGGAGGCGGGGTTCGCACCGTTTCCCGCTTTCCGCGGCCTTCTGTACGATTCGTTCCAGCTCACCTGCCTCCTGGTGCTGCCGGTGGTGGCATTGGCTACAGTCACCAGGAACTTCGCACGCATGACATTGGCCGTTTTGGGCGCAATCGTTTGTTTCATTGCGGTCTCCATGCTCGCGTCGAACGCTTCTCCAGACAGGATCGCGATTCGACATGGAGGGGAAATAGCTCTCTTCCTTGTTCTTGCTCTTTGCTTCTCTGTGCTTGTCCTGCAATATGCGCGACGAAACGCCAAAGTCTCCTGGATTTTGTTGGCGGTTCTGGTCGTGCTATTCGGCGCGTTCAATATGGGCGGCTCACCCGACAACGCCTTGATGGACCGTAAATATTCATCCGACCAACGAATGGTCGCTGCCGCTCAGTTTGCTTACCAGGAGAAAGAAGGAACCGGGCCGTCAGCCTTTGTGGCACAAAGACGCGACCGGATTGGAATCTCAATCCCGGTGCTCGTCTCCAGCGTGCCCGATGGGACAGTCGCCATCCCCGATCTCTTGAAGGTAACGCTGCAAGCTCCAGGCGGTGCGCACTGGACGTCGGCGTGGCAACCCATCTCAATGAACAAGTTCTTTCCTGGAGAAAGTATTGCCAATGCGCAATTCACAATGCCGAGGGGAGCCTATGACGAATTCATTGGCAAGCCACTCAGCGTGCAAATGACATTTGCTCTGACGCAGGCGCGCGCCGGAAATCCGGAGCGACTTACTCTCGGCCAACATGACTTTGCTGTGTCTGGGATAGGCATCTGCTCGCCCGTCAAGGGCTTTGCCGATCGTCTGGACGAGATCGGACTTATCGCTTGCCGGGCTCCCTTGCGGCAGCCGGAATTGACGTTTGTGAGCACGGCCTGGTCCAACACTCCATGCAGAGGCGCATCGCCGAGCCCGGAAGACAGCGTGCAGACTGCGGCTTGGATCGGCTCGATCGAAAAGGAGCCAGCGGAGTTTGGTATCGTCCCCGTCGCATTGTCGCCTGTCCCTTTCACCAATCAAGTTGTGATGGAATCTAACCGGCCTGCGAAAGTGCGGCACCTTTGTCCCGGGACTCCAATCACCTTCACCCAATACGCATTGACGGTACGTTCCCAGGCAACACTTTGGATCAGCGGCTTTCAACTTCCTCGCCTGGACGCAGGTCAAATGAGGGTGATCACCAACGATTGATCGCAATGCACGGTCAAGGTCGCTCGGCCATTTTTGAGGTTTCGCAGTCGCGATCGAATCGATGAACAATGCGGAGATAAGACAGTGCGCGCAGGAACGCGGCGGCGTGGCGGCGATCAGCAGCCTCGCGGATTCCCCAAATGCAAATTGCGGGAAGGGCTAACGGGAAGCAGACGGAGATGCCGGCTTGCGCCGGCATGCGTTCGCTACAACCACAGCGGAGGTTTAGCCTGCGATAGCGTTGGCGGTTTGGTCGTTGTTCTCGATCAGCGGGCGAAAGGCGTTGATGAGATTCTCGACCTGAGCTTTTTGCAGCCGGAGGAGATCGAACTTCCGTGTGATCTCGTTCAACTCGGTCATGGCTTGTTCGTAGGCGACGCGATAGGGATCCATGTTTATCTTCTCCACTTGGCGCAGTGTAGCATCGGAAAACAGCAGAAAATCAAAGGTACGGAGAGCTTAACCATCCTAAAGTAATGGGTGGTATTTCCAAGCGCCCGACTCAAGAAGTGCTTCAGGAACTTGAGGTTGGGCGGGATATAGATCACGGGCTGAGGTGGAATCGACGCACCACAGCCCGTGACGCTAGCCACCCCCATCTTAGCTTTCCGGGTCGTCCAGGCTAGACACCTGAGCAGTTTTGTTAAACGCTGTGTTCAGAGCTTTGTGGATTTATCGTACCCGGAGTTTGGCGTGAATGAAGTTTCTTGTGCAGGTAAGAGGGTGACGGAAGTTTGCCGGTACGGTTCGTGCTAGATGAAGGCGCATGGATGAAAATCTCGATTCGAGCTGCGGTGGAGACCGACGCAGGCGCGATTGCGCATGTGCACGTGGAGAGTTGGCAGACCACGTATGCGGGGATCATGCCAGACGCATATCTGGCCGGGCTGGATGAGACCTTGCGCGCCAAGTTGTGGAGCGAGTGGCTGAGTGGCGGGACGCTGATATTTGTCGCGGAGTGGGATGGACGCGTAGTGGGTTTCGCGCACGGAGGGGCGAATCGCGAGGGGGTGGGGGAGTGCGATGCGGAGCTTTACGCGATCTATTTGTTGAAGGACGCGCAAAAGAGAGGCATCGGAGCGGAGCTTTTGCGGGCAATGGCAACCGCGCTGCTGGAGCGTAACTTCAGGAGCATGGCGGTATGGGTACTGGAGCAGAACCGGTCCCGCAGTTTCTATGAAAAGACTGGCGCGCGGCTAGTCACGTCGAAGGTGATTGATATTGGCGGCACCAAGCTGATGGAGGTCGCCTATGCCTGGAGCGATTTGAAGTCGCTGGCGCTGCTCACGTAGCGGGTCACGGAGTCGAGGGAAGGCGCCAGCGCACACGGTTCCGGCTGACCGGATCGAGAAGCGGCCACAGTAATCCGAGACCGAAGCCAAACCACCAAAGGCCTGGTCGAAAAAGCCAAGGGCCGGGTTATTGGCCCAGCCCCCGCTTCTGTCTGCTAGATTCTGCCGAAATCCGGTGGCTTACAGCGGCTGAACGTCCGCGGCCTGCCAGCCTTTTGGCCCCTTCACAACGTTGAACTGCACGGCTTGGCCTTCCTGCAGACTCTTAAATCCACTTGAGTTGATTGCAGAGTAGTGCACGAAGACGTCCTCACCGTTCTGGCGCGAGATGAAACCGAACCCTTTCGCGTCATTGAACCACTTCACAGTACCTTGTTCCATTTTCTTAATGTTTCCTGCGATTGAATTGCGCTGGATGAATCGGAGCGACCACTGGCAGAATCTTGCTGATTCCGCGTTTCAGAGAATTCCTAAAACGCTATGGGCGAGCTGCTGCACACGCCCGGTTCGACTCTAACGCTACCCCAAGTGTACCATCCGGCTGCAAATTCGCCGCCTTGGTTTGCGGTACGAAAGTCGGTAGAGAAGATGGCAAGGCTCGCGATGCCGCTGAAACTGAGTGGCTTACGGGGGCAGGTTTGGTTGTGATAGGGTGGAGGGTCGCTATGCCCGATGATCTTCTCCCCGACCTGCTGGCACGCGCCGCCGAGGTGCTGGCGCGTGAGTTTGGCACGTTGCCTGCCTTTGAACCGGCACGAGCGAGTGATGCGGATTCAGGCGCGATAGCTGCGGTGCTGGAAGAAACGGCCCGACGCCTGGGGAACAACTACCCCTACTTTCATCCAATGTATGCCGGACAGATGCTAAAGCCGCCGCATCCGGTGGCAAGGGCGGCGTATGCGCTGGCGATGACCATCAATCCGAACAATCACGCGAGGGATGGGGGCCGGGCCAGCTCTGCCATGGAGATTGAGGCGGTGGCGGAGATCGCGAGGATGTTCGGGTGGGCGGAGTACCTGGGACACCTGACATCAGGCGGGACGATGGCGAACCTCGAGGCCTTGTGGGTGGCGAGCCAAGTCGCTCCAGGGAAACGACTTGTGGGGTCGGAGCAGGCGCACTACACGCACCATCGCATTTCGGGAGTTCTGAAGCTGGAGTATGCCTCGGTGGCGGCAGACGCACGGGGGCGGATGCGTCTGGATGCGCTGGAAACGGAACTGCGCAAGGGCGACGTTGGCATGGTGGTGGTGACTCTAGGAACGACGGCTGTGGGCGCGGTGGACCCGTTGTCGGAGATCCTAGCTCTGCGGGAGCGGTATGGGTTTCGAGTCCACGTGGATGCGGCCTATGGGGGGTATTTCAAGCTGATTGAGGAGGCTCTGGAGGAGCCCGCTCGACGGGCCTATGGGGCGATTGGGCAGGCGGATTCGATCGTCATCGATCCCCACAAGCATGGACTGCAGCCATACGGGTGCGGGTGCGTGCTATTTCGGGACCCGGGGGTGGGGCGGTTCTATAAACACGATTCACCGTATACGTATTTCACTTCAAAGGAGTTGCACCTGGGGGAGATCAGCCTGGAGTGCTCGCGAGCCGGGGCGGCTGCGGTGGCTTTGTGGGCGACTCAGAGGCTGTTGCCGCTGAAGCCGGGCGGGGAGTTTGCGCTGGGGCTGGAAGCCGGGCGCGGGGCAGCGATGGAGATGGATCGGCGGCTCAGGGCTGACGGAGGGTTTGAGGCGCTGAGGGCGGGTGGACCGGAGCTGGACATCGTGGTTTGGAAGATGAAGGCGGAGACGGAGGCGCTGGCTTCAGAGCTGGGTCAATTGATGTTTTCAGTGTGTGCGGGGCGCAACCTGCACTTGGCGCTAGTACAATTGCCGCAATTCTGGTTCGGGTCAGAAGGCGACAACTATAGAGATAAGGGTCATGTGACGTGCCTGCGGTCGGTGCTGATGAAGCCGGAACACGAGGCTTGGCTGGACCGGATCTGGGGCGAGCTCAGCGTGGCTTGTTCGGAAGTGAAGAAGAGGTAAACATGGCGGGATCAGGAATATCTGCGTCCCCATTTGAAAACGTTCTCATTCAAGCCGGGGAGTGCTCCGTGATGGTGCTTCCGCGGTTTGGGGGAAAGATCGCATCGATCCGGATTGGGGATCGGGAGTTGTTGCAGGCGCCGTTGGCGCCGATTGCGCTTCGGACCAAGACCATGGGCTTTGATGCGGGCGATGCGGGCGGATGGGACGAGTGTTTGCCTTCGGTGGCCGCTTGCACCGTGGAGACGGAAGCGGGAGTTGCAGAGATTCCGGATCATGGGGATTTGTGGCGGGTGGAGTGGTCAGAGGGACCAGGGACTAGGGACCTGGGAGTAAAAACCTCGGTTGTATTGAATTTGGTGGGCAGGTGCTTTTCGTTGCCGCTGGAGTTGGAGCGGAGTTTGGAGCTGCTTGAAGTTGGCGAGTGTTGGCGTCTGAAGCTCCAGTACAAGTTGAAAAACATGGGCTCCAAATCAATCTCCTGGTCGTGGGCGGCGCATCCTTTGTTTGCTGTCGAAGAGGGAGATCGGATTGTTCTGCCGAAGTCGATTCACTCGCTGCGGCTGGAGGGTTCGCGCTGGGAGCGACTGGGCACGGGCGGCGATGCGGTTGCGTGGCCGATGGCTCGGCTTGCGGATGGAAGCAAAGTGAACCTGAGTATTGCAGAGGCGCCGGATTCGGGAATTGGCGACAAGCTATTTGCCGGACCTTTGAATGCATCAGAGAACTGGTGCGCGCTGGAGCGGCCTTCGGCTGGTTTACGAATTCGCGTCACGTTTGATGCTGTGACAACACCATATTTGGGTTTGTGGATCTGTTATGGAGGATGGCCGGACCGGCCAGGTCCGAAGCAGGTGTGTGTTGCGCTGGAACCATCGACGGCGCCCGTGGATTCGCTGGCGGTGACTGGACCGTGGTCCCTCGTGCTGGAGCCGGGCGGCTGTTTCAGCTGGCCGATGGATGTGGATCTCGAATCGATTTGAGAGAGAGACAGAAATAATGCATGACCCTGAAGTTTTGCGTTCCTTGCATGTCAGCCGTTTCAAAAGTGAACCTGAGATTTTTGCTGCACCGGGGCGTGTGAACCTGATCGGCGAGCACACGGATTATGCCGAGGGATTTGTGATGCCCGCGGCGATTGATTTCGCCACGCTAGCCGGCGTCTCCCCGCGTAAGGACGCCAAGATCGTGATCTACTCAGAAAACTTCAAGGAGGAACGCACATTTGATGCGGCGTTTCTGCCGAAGAGCAGGAGCAAAGACTGGAGCGACTATCCGCTGGGCGTGATGGTGATTCTCGCGGGCGAAGGGCACCGGATTCCGGGATTGAGCTTGAGCCTGCTCGGCGATGTGCCGCTGGGATCGGGGCTGTCGAGCTCGGCTGCGATTGAAGTGGCGACAGCGCTGGCGGTGACATCGCTGCTGGGCGTTGATTATCCGCGGCCGCGGTTGGCGCGGTTGTGCCAGCGGGCCGAGAACGAATTTGTCGGCGCAAATTGCGGCATCATGGATCAGTTCATTTCAGCAAATGGTGCGGAGGACCATGCGCTGCTGCTGGATTGCCGTGACTTGAGTTTCAAGCTGGCACCGATTCCTGCGAGTGTCGCGCTGGTAATTGCGAACACGATGGTGAAGCACTCGGTGGCTGGCGGCGAATACACCACGCGACGCGCGGAGGTGGAAGAAGCGGCCGCCGTGATCGCGCGGCACAGACCGAAGGTACGGTTTCTGCGCGACGCAACTTTGGAGGACCTGCACAAGTGGGGCGCGGAGATGAGCCCGAACGCACTGAAGCGCGCGCGACACGTGATTACAGAGAACTCGCGCACGGTGGCTGCTGCGGATGCATTAATGCGTCACGATCTGAAAGAACTGGGAAGACTGATGGCCGAGGCGCACGTGAGCTACAGCGTCGATTTTGAAGCGAGCTGCGTGGAGGCCGACACGATGGTAATGCTGGCCCATGACCTTCCGGGGATGATCGGAGCGCGGCTGACCGGAGGCGGATTCGGGGGATGCACCATCAACCTGGTGGAGCGCGGAAAGGCCAATGAATTCGCGGAGGCACTGGCTGCAAGTTATGCTACCGAAACGGGAATCACTCCGCAGATTCACATTTGCCATGCATCGAGCGGAGCACACAAAGTGGTTGCGAGTCTGTCGCATTAAAGGACATCAGGGTTTTCCCCACCCGAGCTTGCTGCATCTTATTGCCATGTGGTGGAGAAATCCGGCTATCTGAAGTTACCCCCGTTCGGATTCCACCGATATTACCAAATCGCTTTTCCTTGTTAGAATCTTGGACAGGTTTCCATACGATTGCTGATAAAGACCGCGACGGGAAGTTTTTTGGCCCGGCCGGCGTTTTAAGGTTTTCGATTTCAAATTGTAGGCATTTTGCGAGCCGCAGAGAGATGTAGAGGATGCAACTGAACTCAACCAAGCCCTTCTCCTACGAAACAACCCCACCGAATGGACTGGTCGCGTATTTCTCGATGGAGATTGCGATCAACCGCGAGATGCCCACGTACTCCGGAGGCTTGGGAATGCTGGCCGGAGACACACTGCGCTCAGCCGCCGATCTTGGGGTGCCGCTGGTCGCATTTTCACTGGTGCATCGCAAAGGATATTTTCAGCAACATCTGAATAAGGCGGGCGACCAGACCGAGGAAGTGCAGCCGTGGAATCCATCTGACTTCTGCACGGAAGAAGCTGCACGCATCAAGGTCTCAGTGGAAGGCCGCGATGTGACGGTGCGCGTGTGGCGTTATGACTTGCAAGGGCGCTACGGGCACATCCTGCCAATTTACTTGCTCGACACGGATATCGACGGCAATTCGGGATGGGATCGCGGGCTGACAGATCACTTGTACGGCGGCGACACGAACTACCGGTTGCAGCAGGAAATCGTGCTGGGACTCGGCGGCGTGCGCATGGCCAACGCTCTCGGCCTGAAGGTGAATGTTTATCACATGAATGAAGGCCACGCGGCGTTGCTGACGCTGGCGCTGCTGGAGAGCGAGATGGGCGGCGGCCCGCTGAATTCGCCAACGGAGACCGACATTCTGCAGGTGCGCAACAAGTGCGTATTTACGACGCATACGCCGGTGCCCGCGGGGCATGATCGATTTTCGACGGAGCAGGCGATCAGAATTCTTGGCGGCGAAAGAACAGCGCGCCTGGAAAAGCTCGGCGTCTTCGAAAATGGACTGCTTAATATGACGATGCTGGCGCTGCGTTTTTCGCGCTATGCGAACGGCGTGGCGATGCAGCATGGCAAGGTTTCGCGCGCGATGTTTCCGCAGTACCAGATCGATTCGATTACGAATGGAGTGCATGCGCCGACGTGGATCTCGGAACCGGTGCAGCAGATCCTCGATACGCAGATTCCGTCGTGGCGGCGCGACAATCTTACTTTGCGCAATGCGATTGATTTGCCGGAGCAGGAGATGCTGAATGCGCATCGCCGCGCGAAGGAAGCACTGTTGACCGAGGTGGCAACGCGGACTGGACTGGTGCTGAATCCGAATGTGCTCACGCTGGGATTTGCGCGCCGCGCCGCTACGTACAAGCGTGCGAACCTGATGTTTGCAGATCCGGAACGCTTGCTGAAGATTGCGGCGCAGGCGGGCGGCCTGCAGATTCTGTATGCAGGCAAGGCGCACCCGGCAGACGAGCCCGGCAAGGCGCTGATTCACGGGGTGATTGAGACAGCCAGCAAGTTGTCGAACGACATGCTGCGCATTGTTTATCTTGAAAACTACGCGTGGGATCTGGGCGCCCTGCTAACAGCGGGCGTGGATGTGTGGGTGAACACGCCGCGTCGGCCGTACGAGGCGTCGGGAACGAGCGGCATGAAGGCGGCGCTGAACGGTGTGCCGAGCCTGTCGATCCTGGATGGATGGTGGATTGAGGGCTGCATTGAAGGGGTAACGGGCTGGGCGATTGAAGACGGCGCGAACGATGCGGAAGAGGCCGTGAATCTTTACGACAAGCTCGAGAACGCGGTGGTGCCGCTGTATCGAAGCGAACCGGCGAAGTGGGCACGGATCATGCGAACGACGCTGGCGTTCAATGGATCCTATTTCAACACCAACCGCATGGTGAAGCAGTACACCCGCAATGCTTATTATCCGGTGAAGCTGATTGAGACTACTGCGAAAGCAGAGGAGACGGCGCCGTCGTACGCGATGAAATAGGCAGGCTTACTTACCTCGATATCTGAACGAAAATGATCAAAACGGAAAGCCCCATGCTTAATAGCCTGGGGCTTTTCGTTTTTCCTGGGTTGGGGTTGAACTTGGCCCTTAGAGCGTATTCATAAGTGATGTCCAATAGATTGCCGGACACCTTTTGCGACATGCTAAGCGACGGCGAGGCCCAGAGCGCGGTTGATGCGGTTCTGGATCGGATCGAGAATCGGCTCGGGCATCGGCGAGAACGCGGCAGGGGTGACTGGTTCAGGCACCGGCACGGCGCGGAGGACTGGTTGCGCAATTTCCTTCTCAGGTTCCAACTTTACGGGTTCTGCGTGGATGGGCTCCGATTGACGGAACTCGTGGGAGGTTTTGGAAGTGGTGCGAAGGAAAGGATCGAGCGCACCCAGGACATCCTCGAGTTGTTCCTTGCGGAGCTGCAGCATATCGAACTGCTCGACGATGTGGTCGAGGTCGGAATGCGCAACCTCGAGCGCCGCCAAATACGTTTCGCGATAGACCTGTGCGCCCATATGGGTTCTCCTCTAGCAGTTTTCGAGGGGGACATTTCCGCTCATCGGTGGGGCCGTGTTTTTCAGCTCGGACCCGTCGGGGTTTGCGGAGGAGAGACAGCAGGTCGAAAAATGCTATGGACGGAAGTTTAGACTTGAGTCACCAACAAAGGCATTACCCAAAGGGGTTACGTGGCCGCACTTTTGTGATAATCGGTACAGTAAGCCTCTGGAATCAATGAACTGCATCGCTTTCGCTGGTAACCATAGCTCAACTTTCGGACTCGCGACGAACTGCGGTCCCGCCAGAAAGCCCTCATATCAATGACGATATCAGCAAAGCGGGCGAATCTCGCTTGAGGTGCCGCCGGCAGCGGGCACGTAGCATTTCTGGGCGTAATCCATGACCATACGGTCGGCGTTAAAGCGCCAGCCGAGGGTACGGATGGTACGTTTCATGCGTTTGATCCAGCCTCGCGGCAGGCCATCGCGGTCACGGTCGTAGTAGAGCGGGATGAGTTCGCTGGAGAGCACACGGTAGAGGTCCTCTCCGTCTCGGGTATCGTGGACATCCATGTTGGAGTGGGTTCGACCGTTACCGATAGCGAACCCGTTGAGGCCGTCGTAGGCCTCGGCCCACCAGCCGTCGAGCACAGAAAGATTGAGGCCGCCGTTGAGGACGACTTTCTGGCCGCTGGTACCGGAGGCTTCGAGGGGACGGCGCGGATTGTTGAGCCATACGTCGACGCCCTGCACGAGGTGGCGGCCTACGTTGATGTCGTAATCCTCAATGAAGAGGAACTTTTCGGCAAATGCGGAATCGCGCATCATCTCGGCGATCTGCTGCAGGACACGCTTGCCGGGCTCGTCATGCGGGTGGGCCTTTCCGGCGAAGAGAAACTGTACGGGACGTTTGGGGTCGTTGACCATGGAGGCGAGTCGCTCGATGTCCTTGAGCAGCAGGTTGGCGCGCTTGTAGGTGGCGAATCGACGGGCGAAGCCGATGGTGAGCGCGTCTGGAGAAAGAGCCTTACCGAAGCGCTGGAGCGAAGAGGACGGTTCGCTGCGTCGTTCGGCCTGCTCAACAGCGCGACGGCGGGCAAAGTCGAGAAGTTGGGCTTTCAAGCTGAGGTGCGTTTCCCACAGCTCGCCGTCGTCGACGTCTTCGATGGCCTCCCAGGTGCTTTTGGAGCCACTGCGCTTCTGCCAATCCACTCCGAGATGGCGATCGTAAAGGCGAAACATCTGCGACGCAAGCCATGAGGGGACATGGACACCGTTGGTGATGTGGCCGATGGGGACTGCGTCTTCAGACCGACCAGGATAGAGGCCCTTCCACATTGCGCGCGAGACTTCGCCGTGAAGCGAGGAGACCGCATTGACACGACGAGCGAGCTTGAGTCCGAGGACCGTCATACAGAAGGTTTCGCCGTTGTCGGTTGGGTGTTCGCGGCCGAAGCCCATAAGGTTTTCGTGGGAGATACCGAGTTGATCGCGCAGGGGTCCGAGGTGTTCTTCAATGAGATCGGGACTGAAGCGATCGTGGCCGGCAGGAACGGGAGTGTGGGTGGTGAAGATGACTTCGCGGGGAATCTGGCTGGCGGCCGCGTAAAAGTCGAGTCCTTCTTCGTCCATGCGGGAGCGGATCGCTTCAAAGACGGCGAAGCCGCTGTGACCTTCGTTGAGATGCAGGACACCGGGTGAGATGCCCATGGCCTTGAGCGCGCGGAAGCCGCCGACGCCGAGAAGAAGTTCCTGGCGAATACGCGTACGCGAATCTCCACCATAAAGGCGCGAGGTGGTTTCAAGGTCTTCGGGGGCGTTTCCGGGAACGTTCGAGTCGAGCAGGAACAGATCGCAGCGGCCGACTTTGATTTGCCAGACTTTGGCGCGGATGGCGGAGCCTCGGGTGGCGATTTCAACGACGACTGGCTGGCCGTCGAGGCCGATGGCAGGCTGCATGGGGAGCTGCTTGATGTCGGTCTCAAGGTATTCTTCGCGCTGCCAGCCGTCTTTGTCGAGTCGCTGGAGGAAGTAGCCCTGGCCGTAGAAGAGGCCAACGCCGATGAGCGGGATGCCGAGATCGGATGCGCTCTTGATGTGATCGCCGGAGAGGACGCCGAGACCTCCGGAGTAGATGGGCAACGACTCGTGCATGCCGAATTCGGCGGAGAAATAGGCTACGGGGCGGGGACGGAGGATGCCGGCGTTGGCTGCGCCCCAGGTGCGGTCTTCCTGCAGGTATTCCTGGCGGCGACGGTAGACATAGTTGATGCGGCTGTGAAGAACGAGTTCCGTTGCGCGGCGCTCAATCTCGCTGAGTGGCATCTCGTTGAGCAGAGCAATGGGATTTTGATTGAGCTGGCGCCAGCGGACCGGATTAAGGTCGCGGAATAGATTAATGCAATCGTGATCCCAACTCCACCAGACATTGTGAGCCAAAGCCCATAGACGTTCCTGCGCGGGAGCGACAAAGCGATCGAGGGTGCGGGCTTCGCTGACGACTGTGGCAACCTGTTCCGCAGCGTCGGCAAGCATGCGGATCTCGTTGTCGCGGAAGACGCGGGGTTCTTTGGTTTGCACGACAAGAACGCCCTGGAGGATGCCGCGATCGATGAGGGGGACACCGAGGAACGAGCGGTACTCTTCTTCGCCGGATTCCTTGAAGTACTTGTAACGGGGATGCCGGCTGGCATCGTCGACGGCGACAGGGCGGACCTGCTCGGCGACGAGTCCGGCGAGTCCCTCATGAAGCGGCATGCGGAGGGCGCCGATGCTGCGGGCGTGGAGACCGAGCGAAGCGGCGAGGACGAGGTTGGACCGATCCGGCTCGAGGAGATACGCGGAGCAGACATCGGTACGGAAACGCGAGGCGATGAGCGCCACCACATTCATCAGCGTGTCGGCGGGTTTGCCTCCATCCTGGGTGAGGCTCGTGATTTCGTCGAGAGTCAGAACCAAATTGGCTTCTATCGCTTCGGGGGAAAAGCTCATCGAGATACCTCCGCCCAACCTTGCACTACAGGTGGGGAATACGGATGTGCTTGTCAAGACGGCATCAGCGCGAAAGGCCGGAGGGCGAAATCTGATTTAGAAATGTGCAAGAGCCTCAGGGAAAATGGCTGAATGACACGGGTCGCGCGTGAATCTGAATTGTTTTGACGATACCACCAGCGAGCGCATTCGCCAATGAAGACATGGGATTGGTTAGATCGGCGGCAGTTCTGCACAAGTTCCGGTGCATGGAGACACCACGAGCGCTGTGGGGCTAAGAGTGCGCTCCCCGTGCATGTTCAACGCATGGGCTGGCGCAGGATAGTTCTTAGCTTGGCGGGCGCGGTGCGGCGCGGGTCGCTCAGATAGATCTCGTGGTGCTTGCCCTGAAGCTCTTTGCCGGCAGCGAGTATGACGTCGTGCATGCGTTGAATGGTGGGACCTTCGCCGGGAAAGGGGCCCAGGTAGAGCGTCTGTGCAGAATCGCCTTCGTCGAGGGTTTCGAAACGGACGCGATCAATGGCGATGGGATTCTTCTTTCTGCTGACTTCGTCGAAGGCAGCGTCGACGTTCGCACGGGAGATGAACTCGGGCTGGAGGATCATGGCGGTCCACTTCCAGGTGGATTTGTCAGTCTGGAAGAAGACGCAGGGATCGTCGGCCCACCAGAGGCCTTCGAGGGGCATGACGCCGTAGTCGATGGCGCGCGGGCTCTTCTTGAGCGAAAACTTGAGGGTGTAGGAGAGCGAGTAGAGGGCTTCAACAGCCTGCTCGAAGGACTTGGATGTGTTGGGGTCGCCTTCGCCGTCGACCATGAGGTAGGTGAGCGGCGGAACATTCACGGTGGTGATTTCACCGACAGGGGGCTGGTAGAGATGCTTCCACTGTTTTTTGAGGTCAATTTTCTCCATGATGAACATGGTTTACCTCCGGCAATGGATTGCCGGTGGGAGTATAGCGCTAGCGGATGCACGGCGCTGTGACGAGATGTTTCAGTCTTTGGCTTGAATCTAATCAGGATTCGACGGGCAGAGAAGTGCTCTACCCATGGTCTGCAATTCCAGAGGATTGCTGCGAAGAGCAGCAGGACGATGATGCGAAGCAAAAACATCGCAATACTGATGTGATCATCGGTCCAGAAGTACACGCTGGTCTCTGAAGCGCCCGCTGCTTGGAGAAGCCTGGAGTGGTGTGAAAGCGAATAAAATCGGCCAGGAAGGTACGTTGATTCAAGGGCCGCAGAAATGAGCTGAATCACTGCGAGGGCGCGCCTACAAGAAGAATGGCTTCTCTTCTCGACATGATTCTCCTTTGGAAACTCCAATTTCTCGACGGGGACAGAATACATGGCAGTGGCGAGGATCAGTCTCCGGGGGCTTCTTCTAGTTCGGAGCCGATGCGGTGGAGCTTCATGACTCGCCATTGGAGGCGATCGAAGAAGAGATAGACGACAGGGGTGGTGAAGAGGGTAAGCAACTGCGAAACGAGAAGGCCGCCGACGATGGTGATGCCGAGGGGCTTGCGCAGTTCTGAACCTACACCCATGCCAATGGCAAGCGGAAGTCCTCCGAACATGGCGGCAAGGGTGGTCATCATGATGGGACGGAAGCGCAGCAGGCAAGCCTGATAGATGGCTTCAACCGGCGCAAGTCCGTGATCGCGCTCCGCCTGGAGAGCGAAGTCGATCATCATGATGGCGTTTTTCTTCACGATGCCGATGAGGAGCAGGATGCCGATGAGGGCCATGATGCTGAGATCGGTTCCAGTAATGAGCAGCGCGAGGATAGCGCCAACGCCGGCAGGGGGCAGCGTGGAGAGAATCGTGAGCGGATGGATCAGGCTCTCGTAGAGGATGCCAAGGACGATATAGACGGCGACCAGCGCGGCGAGGATGAGGTAGGGTTCATTCTTGAGCGAATCCTGGAAGGCCTGCGCGGTGCCCTGGAAGGTGGCGTGGATGGAGGAGGGCATGCCCATGTCGGCCTGGGCTTTTTGGAGAGCGGTGACGGCGTCGCCGAGGGCAATGTTGGGGGCGAGATTGAAAGTGAGCGTAACCGCCGGATATTGGCCCTGGTGATTGACGGCGAGCGAGGTGCGTTGCTGCTCCCAGTGCGCGATGGCGGAGAGCGGCACCATTGCACCATTGCTGGAGGGGGTAGGCGCAGCCGGCGTCGCTGGGGCAGCGGCAAGTCCACCAGAAGAGGAGACTGCTGAGGTAGAGGATGCCGCCGAAGTCATGCCGGTAAGGGTTCCGGAAGCGATGGAAGCGACGGTGGATTCGCCGGCGGCAGCGGTGGCTGCGATATTGGCAGGCACGTCGATGGTGTTCGAGGTCGATGTCGTGGAGGTCGTGGACGAACTCGTGCTGGAGGAAGTGGTGCTGGAAGTTACGAGTTGACCGCCGGACGTGGCGAAAACGGCTGCGGCGCCGGAGACGGCTGAGGGCGGGGCCGGTGTTGTCGCCGCGGCTGCTGCCGTGGTGGTGGCTGCCGCGGTAGTTGTGCCGAGGGTAGAGACAGAGGGAGCCGCGCCAGTCGTGGTGCTTGCCTTGATATAGATGTTGTTGAGCGAGTCGGGACTCAGTTGATACTGCGGGTCGACCTCCATGACGACGAAGTATTGATTGAGGCCGGTGTACATGGTGGAGACCTCGCGCTGGCCGAAAGCGTCGTAGAGGACCTGGTCGATGGTGGATGCGGAGATGCCGAGCCGCGCTGCGGTGTCTCGATCGATGACGAGGGTTGCAGAGAGCCCCTGATCCTGCTGATCGCTGGAAGCATCACGCAACTGGGGCATGGTGCGCATGCGGGCCAGCAGGCGGGGAGCCCAGGTGTTGAGCTCGTTCAGGTTTTCATCAGAGAGCGTGTATTGATATTGCGCATCGCTGCCGCGGGCGCCGACCTGGATATCCTGCTGGGCCTGGAGGAAAAGCGTGGCGCCGGGAACACTCGTGAGTTTTTTACGAAGTCCATTGACGACCTGATCGGCGGAGACACGGCCTGGGCGTTCATTGACTGGCTTGAGAGCGATGAACATGTTGCCGACGTTTGTGCCTCCGCCACCGGGGCCATTGCCGCCGACGAAAGCCGTAACCGTTTGCACGGCGGGATCTTCAAGCACCATCTGCGCCAGTTCGTGCTGTTTGGCGCGCATGGCGGGGAAACTGATGTCTTGCGCGGCACGGGTGCGGCCGCCAAGACGGCCTGTGTCCTGCTGCGGGAAGAAACCCTTGGGAACAATCATGAAGAGGTAGATGTTGAGGAAGGCGCAGCCGATGGCGACGCTGAGCGTGATCCATTGATGGCGCAGAACCCAACGCAACGCTGAGTTGTATTCGTGATGAATCCACTGGAACGCATTTTCTGAGGCGCGGTAGAAGCGGCCGTGACGGCTCTCATCACGTTGCTTGAGGAACTTGGCGCAGAGCATCGGCGTGGTTGTCAGCGAGACGAGCAGTGAAACGGCGATGGCTACACTCAGCGTTACTGCGAACTCGCGGAAGAGCTTTCCGATGATGCCGCCCATGAGCAGGATGGGGATGAAGACCGCGATCAGGGACGTGCTCATCGACAGCACGGTGAAGCCGATTTCCCTGGAGCCCTTCATCGCGGCCTCGTAGGGATTCATGCCCTCTTCGAGATAGCGCGTGATGTTCTCGATAACCACGATGGCGTCGTCAACCACGAAACCGGTGGAGATGGTGAGCGCCATCAGGGAGAGGTTGTCGATGGTGTAACCGAGCAGGTACATGACGCCGAAGGTACCGACAAGGGACAAGGGCACAGCGACGGAGGGAATGATGGTCGCCCAGACCTCGCGCAGGAAGAGGAAGACGACAAGCACCACGAGAAAGACGCTGATAATGAGGGTGATTTCAACGTCGTGAACGCTGGAGCGGATGGTGGTGGTGCGGTCGACCGCAACGTTCATCTTGATGGTGGGCGGAATCTCGGCTTGCAGACGCGGCATCTCTTTCAAAACTGCATCGACGGTGTCGATGACATTGGCGCCGGGGATTTTGAAGATGACGATCAAGATGGCGTCTTTGAGCTGCCCGCTGTGGCCAGGAGAGTTGTTTCCGGCGACGCCGGCGGTGTGGATGTCGGAGACCGAATCAGTGACAGTGCCGAGATCGCCGACACGAACAGCCGCGCCGGTTTGCTGGTTGTAGCCGACGATGATGGGCGCGTAGTCTGCGGCTTTGAATATCTGGTCGTTGTCGTCGATCTGCCAGCGGTGCCGAGCATCGTCAAAACTGCCCTTGGGGCGGTTGGCATTGGCGTTGGAGAGAGCGGTACGCACTGCCTCAAGGCCGACGCCGTTGTTGGAGAGCTGCATTGGGTTAAGTTCGACGCGGACCGCCGGCTGGGCGCTGCCACCCACGAACGTTTGACCGACTCCCTGAATCTGCGAGATTTTCTGCGCAAGGATCGAGTCGGCCATATCGTAGATCTGCGGCTTGGGAATGACGTCGGAGGTAAGGGTGAGGATGAGAATCGGCGCCTCAGCCGGGTTGGCCTTGCGGTAGCTGGGATTCTGCGGAAGGTACGAGGGCAGCTGGCTTCGCGCAGCATTGATGGCGGCCTGCACGTCGCGGGCAGCGGCATCGATGTTGCGATTCAGATCAAATTGCAATGAGACAGAGGCAGAGCCGAGCGAACTCGACGAGGTCATCTGATTGACGCCGGCGATGCGGCCGAATTGGCGTTCGAGCGGAGTGGCAACGGCCGAGGCCATGGTCTCGGGGCTGGCGCCGGGCAGGCCCGCGCCCACGCCAATGACGGGAAAATCCACATCGGGAAGCGAGGCGACGGGAAGAATTGAATAGGCAACGGAGCCAGCCAGCAGAAGAGCGAGACTCAGCAACGTAGTGGCGACAGGCCGGCGAATGAAGGGCGCGGAGAGATGCATCGATCAGTCTCCTGCCACGGGCAGCTCGTCGAACGAAGGATTGCCGATGCGTTTGCGAAGTCTAAGAGAGAGCTTGTCGAAGTAGAGATAGATGACGGGCGTGGTATAGAGAGTGAGCACCTGGGACAGGAGCAGGCCACCGACGATGGTGATACCGAGGGGCTTGCGAAGCTCCGCACCTACTCCGCCGCCCAATGCCAGCGGCAGGCCGCCGAGCAGCGCAGCCATGGTGGTCATCATGATGGGGCGGAAGCGCAGCAGGCAGGCCTGGAAGATAGCCTCCTCCGGCGACTTGCCATGGTTGCGCTCGGCATCGAGTGCGAAATCGATCATCATGATGGCGTTTTTCTTCACGATGCCGATGAGCAGGATGATGCCAATAAGCGCGATGACGCTGAACTCGGTTCCGGTAAGCATGAGGGCGAGAATGGCGCCCACACCGGCGGAGGGCAGGGTGGAGATGATGGTGATGGGGTGTACGTAGCTCTCATAGAGCACACCCAGAACGATGTACACCGTGATGAGTGCTGCGAGGATGAGCAGCGGCTCGTTGGAGAGCGAGTTCTGGAAGGCGGCGGCAGTTCCCTGGAAGCTGGCGTTAATGCTTGCGGGCATGGCGATGCGCTGCTCGACGGCATTGACGGCTTTGACGGCGTCGCCGAGCGCCTTACCCGGTGCGAGGTTGAAACTGATGACAGTGGACGGGAACTGGCCCTGGTGTCCGATGGCGAGCTGGGCGCGGCTCTGCTGCCAATGGGCGATGGTGCTGAGAGGAACCTGGGTGCCGTTGGCTGACTTCACGTAGAGGTTTTTGAGCGTCGACGGGTCGGTCTGGAAGTTTTCACCGACTTCCATCACCACGTGATACTGGTTCAACTGCGTGAAGATGGTGGAGACCTGGCGCTGGCCAAAGGCGTCGTAGAGGGTGTTGTCGACGTCAGCCATGGCAATGCCGAGACGCGCGGAGGTGTCGCGGTCGATGACCAACGTGGCACCCATGCCCTGGTCCTGAAGGTCGCTGGCGACGTCGGTGACGATGGGTTCCTTGCTCAGCTCCTGCACCATTTTGCGAGTGTAGGTGGCGAGCTCGGTGGAGTTGGGGTCTTCGAGGGAGTACTGGAACTGGGTGCGGCTGACACGGTCTTCAACGGTGAGGTCCTGGAGCGGCTGGAGGAAGAGCTGAATGCCGTCGACGTCGGCTACCTTGGGCTGCAGGCGGCGAATGACGTCGGAAGCGGAAATTTTGCGCACATCAAGCGGCTTGAGCGTGATCTGGATGCGGCCGGAGTTAAGCGTGGTGTTGGTGCCATCGACGCCGATGAAGGAGGAGACGTTGTCGACCGCGGGATCCTGCAGGACGATGTCCACGAGCTTTTGCTGGCGCAAGGCCATGTTGGTGAAGCTGATGGATTGCGGTGCTTCGCTGATGCCGAGGAGTACGCCGGTGTCCTGTACGGGGAAAAAACCCTTGGGAACAACGAGAAAGAGCAGGATGGTGGCGACAACCGTGGCGATGGTGACCATCAGGGTTAAAAAGCGATGACGCAGGACGACGCTGAGCGTCCTTCCATACCAGGCGATGACGGAGTTGAAGACTTTCTCAGAGCTGCGATAGAAGGCGGTCTGCTCGTGTTCGGGCCGGTGCTTCAGGATGCGCGAGGACATCATGGGGGTGAGGGTGAGCGAGACCACGGCGGAGACGAGGATGGTGACGGCGAGAGTAATGGCAAATTCGCGGAAGAGGCGGCCGACCACATCTCCCATGAAGAGCAACGGGATGAGGACGGCGATGAGCGACACAGTGAGCGAAATGATGGTGAAGCCGATCTGTTCACTGCCTTTGAGTGCGGCGCGCATCGGCGTTTCACCGGCTTCAATGTAGCGCGAGATGTTCTCGATCATCACGATGGCGTCGTCGACCACAAACCCCGTCGAGATAGTCAGCGCCATCAACGTGAGGTTATTGAGCGAGTAGCCAAGCAGATACATCATCCCGAAGGTGCCCACGATGGAGAGCGGCACGGCGATCGACGGGATAATGGTGGCGGCGAGGTTGCGCAGGAAGAGGAAGATGACCAGCACGACCAGTGCCACCGTGAGCATCAGTTCGAATTCGACATCCTTGACCGAAGCGCGGATGGTGGTGGTGCGGTCAGTGAGGACGTGGACCTGGACATTCGCCGGCAAACTCGTCTGAAGCTGAGGTAAAAGCTTGTTGATGCGGTCGACAACGGCGATGATGTTCGCGCCGGGCTGGCGCTGCACGTTGACGATGACGGCCGGCTGGCGATTCATCCAGGCAGCCTGCTGCGAGTTCTCAGCGGCGTCGACAACAGTGGCCACGTCCGATGTGCGGACAGGGGCGCCATTGCGATAGGCGACGATGACGGGCAGGTAGTCCGCGCTGGAAAGCAGCTGGTCGTTGGCGTTGATGGTGTAGGACTGGCGCGAACCGTTGAGCGTGCCCTTGGCCTGATCGACGTTGGCAGCGGAGAGGGCGGTACGCAGATCTTCAAGGCTGAGGTTGTAGGCGGCAAGCTGTGCGGGGTTGGCTTGCACGCGCACCGATGGCTTTTGCCCACCTGCGATGGAGACCAGGCCGACGCCGGTGACCTGGGAGATCTTTTGCGCGAGATTGGTGTCGGCAGCGTCTTCAATCTTGTCGAGCGGTAGGGTGTCGGAGGTGAGCGCCAGCGTCATGATGGGCGCATCGGCAGGGTTGACCTTGCTATAAACGGGCGGATTGGGCAGGTCAGTGGGCAGGAAACTGTTGGCGGCGTTGATGGCGGCCTGAACTTCCTGCTCAGCCACGTCGATGTCTTCGTCGAGGTTGAACTCGAGGGTAATGATCGAACCGCCGCCGGAGCTAACGGATGTCATCTGTTTAAGGCCGGGCATCTGGCCAAATTGGCGCTCGAGCGGCGCCGTGACGGAAGACGACATGACGTCGGGCCCGGCGCCCGGATAGAAGGTGAGGACCTGGATGATGGGGTAATCCACCTCGGGCAGCGCGGAGACGGGCAGCTGCAGGAAGGCAACACCGCCTGCGAGCATGATGGCCGCCATCAGCAGCGACGTAGCGATGGGGCGCAGAATGAACGGCCGAGATGGACTGAGACTCACTGCTGCCTCGGGGTGGGGCTCGGGTTCTGACCGTGATGGCCGGCGTTGGCCGGTTGTCCCGTACCTGACCCAACGGACTGGCCTGGAGCTTGACCAGGGGTTTGTCCGGCCGCCTGGCTTTGCCGCTGGCGGGCTGCGGCTACGGTGACGGGCGCGGCGGGACGGAGGCGGTCGGCGCCGTCGACGACGACCTTGGCTCCAGGCGCCGGACCGCTGTCGAGTATGGTGTTCTGGCCTTCGGCGAGAGCGACCGTGACGGGCTGCATCTGCGCGACCTGACCACCTTTGCCGTCATCGTTGATGACCCACACGAAGAGGGAACCGTTCAACCCGGTTTGAATAGCGGCGGAAGGCACGACGAGCGCATTGGGTCGGTTTTCCATGATCAGGTGGATGTTCACGAACTGATTGGGAAAGAGGATCGAGTCCTTGTTGTCGAAGACGGCTTTGAGCTTGCCGGTGCCAGTCGTAGTGTCGATCTGGTTGTCGGTGGTAAGAAGGTTGCCGCTGGTCAGCAGTTGGGTGTCGCTGCGGTCATAGGCGTCGACGGGCATGCGCTTGTCGGACGCGAGTCGATGGAGCACCGGCGGCAACTGACTCTCAGGCAGGGTGAAGTACACGGCAATGGGTTTGATCTGGTTGATGATGACGAGGTCAGTAGAGTTTGCGGTGATGATGTTGCCGGGATCGACGAGGCGCAGACCGATTTTGCCGTCGATGGGGGACTTGATATAGCACCAGTCCAACTGCAACTGGGCAGTCTCGATAGCGGCGTTGTCGGACTGGATTGCGCCCTCGTATTGGCCCTGTTGGGCTTCGTCAGCGTCGAGTGTCTCTTTGGAAACTACTCCTGCGGCGTAAAGAGCCTTGTAGCGATTGAACTCGGCCTGCGCGTTCTTGAGGAGTGCCTGGTCGTGTGCCAGGGTGCCTTTGGCCTGGTCGAGTGCCGCCTGATAAGGCCGCGGGTCGATGACCATAATGGTCTCGCCTTGTTTTACTTCCTGGCCTTCTGTGAATTTGACCGGAAGCAACTCACCGCTGACACGAGCTTTCACGGTAACGCTGTAATAAGGAGTCACAGTGCCGAGGCCGGTGAGGTAGATTGGCATCGGTTTCTGCTCCATTGGAACAACCTGCACCGGAACGGGCCGATTCAAGAGGGCAGCTGCCTGGTTGGCGGTGTTAGCCGCCGTCTTTTGTTTGTTCTGATAAACGCGCCAAACGATGAGACCCACGGCCGCCGCCAGGACAAGGTACACAACAAACCGCACCCAGCCCCTTTTTTGGCTAGGGGGCTGCGATTCGCTGGTTTTGGGCAAATAGGGCTCAGTGGCGTCTTGAATTGGCATGATTTGGCTTCCAGTCAATCTTGTTGATTCGAGATAAGTGCCGTTGCTTCCGTTCCCCAAAATGGGTCATTCCAGTAAGGTTCCACCGCGTGGGCACTTACTTATAGGGACGATTAGGTTTTATGAAAGGTTTCCGGGAGTCTTGCTTCCCGAGTCATGCAAAGCGATGGCCCGCAGCGATAATGAGCCGCAGCCATTGTAGCGAAAAGGAGCGAGGACGCGGCGACAAAGCGAAGCCGGCTGCCGCAGCCGGCGAATTGGCGGTTGACGAGCTGAAATTGCCGTGGGATTGCGAGGCCGTTCGAGCTCATTTTGGAAAGCTCTCTACGCGCATCGGCTGGTTTTCCCGTCAGATAAGACGACTGTTAGAGCGGCTCGAAACACCCCGCATATTGAGATACGCCTTCCCGAAAAATGAAGCCTTGGCGGGGCCAGAGCCGTCCTAATAAGTGGTAGCGAGAAATCATAGAAATCGGCCTGCCGCGCCAGACCGTGCGTCATCGTCTAACATTGACTGTTTGAATTGTTGCATGGGAACGGACGGCGACGAGCCGTTCGAACCGGATTCCATTGAGCTGCTGTTTGCCTTGAACGGTTCGCCTTCAGTACCCATGGCGGCCAATCTCTCATTCGTCAGGTCGTTGACGGGCAAATCGCCTCAGGAGCGAGTACCAGCCCTATGATGTGGATTGTTCGGCTAGCGCTACGGCGGCCGTACACCTTTGCCGTCTTTGCGCTCTTGATCTTGATTCTGGGCGCGTACAGCATTGCGTCGATGCCCACGGATATCTTTCCGAATATCAATATTCCTGTGGTGACGGTGGTGTGGAACTACACCGGTTTGTCGGCGCAGGAGATGTCGACCCGCATCATCTTCAACAGCGAGCGTGGCATGACCACGACGGTGAGCGACATTGAGCATATCGAGTCGCAGTCGCTGAACGGCATCGGCATCATCAAGATCTTTTTTCAGCCGAATGTGAATATCGGCAACGCCGTGGCCCAGGTAACGGCTATCTGCCAGGTACAGCTGCGATCGCTTCCGCCGGGGACCACGCCGCCGTTCATCATCCAATACAACGCTTCGAGCGTGCCAGTGCTGATGCTGGGACTCTCAGGAAACGGCCTGAACGAGCAGCAGCTGTCTGATCTTGGAACCAACACGATTCGGACCCAGCTGGCCACCATCGAAGGCGCGCAAACGCCCTTCCCTTATGGCGGAAAGCAGCGCCAGATCCAGGTGGATATCGATCCGCAAGCGCTGCAGGCCAAGGGATTGTCGCCTGCCGATGTGGTGAACGCGGTATCTGCGCAGAACCTGATTGTGCCCTCGGGCACGATGAAGATGGACCGGTTTGAGTACGCCATTGAGACGAACTCGGCGCCGTCGGTCGTCGACCAGTTGAACGATCTTCCCATTAAAAGCGTGAATGGCGCGATCATCTACGTGCGCGATGTGGCGCACGTGCGCGACGGAGCGCCGCCGCAGACCAACATTGTGCGCGTCGATGGCAGCCGCGCCGCATTGATGAGCATCATGAAGACCGGCTCCGCCTCCACCCTCGATATCATCAAGGGCGTTCGCGACAAGCTGGACAATATCAAGGGGCAGTTGCCTCCGCAGCTGCAGATAAAGCCACTTTCCGACCAATCGATCTTCGTGCTCGGCGCAATCAACGGCGTAGTTCGCGAGGCGCTGATCGCAGCCTGCCTGACTGCGGTCATGATCCTGATCTTCCTGGGAAGCTGGCGTTCGACCCTTATTATTGCGGTCTCCATCCCCCTTTCGATCCTGTGTTCGATCACGGTGCTGGCGGTGTTGCACGAGACCATCAACATCATGACGTTGGGCGGGCTGGCGCTGGCCGTCGGCATTCTTGTCGACGATGCGACGGTTGAGATCGAGAACATCAATCGCAACCTGGAACAGGGCAAGGAGATCGAGCAGGCCATTCTCGATGGCGCGGCGCAGATCGCTACTCCAGCCCTGGTTTCGACCCTCGCTATTTGCATTGTGTTTGTGCCGATGTTCCTGCTGAGCGGCGTGGCACGTTACCTGTTTGTCCCATTGGCCGAGGCCGTGGTGTTTGCCATGCTCGCCAGCTATCTGCTTTCGCGTACCGTTGTGCCGACGATGGCAAAGTATCTGCTGCATGAGCACGACGATGCCGAGGTCGCCAGGAAAGCGCATAGCCGCAATCCATTCGTGCGCTTCCAGAGCGGATTTGAGGCGGGATTCACGCGATTCCGCAACGGGTACGTGCGGCTGTTGACGGTGTGCGTGGATTTTGCCGGAGTGTTTCTAATCCTATTCGCGGTATTTGCAGTCGGCTCGGTAGCTCTGCTGGTGCCGTGGCTGGGGCAGGACTTTTTTCCCTCGGTCGACGCGGGGCAGTTCAAGATTCACGTGCGCGCCCGCACCGGCACGCGTATCGAAGAGACAGCCGCCTTGTGCGATCACATCGACGCCACGATTCGCGAGCACATCCCCTCGAGCGAGGTAGTGACCATTGTGGACAACATCGGGCTGCCCTACTCCGGGTTAAACCTTTCATACTCGACCTCTGCGCCGATTGGACCAGCGGATGCGGATATCCAGGTGCAGCTTACGGCGAACCACCACCCAACCGATGATTATGTGCAGGAGATTCGGGGAGTGCTAGCGCACGAGTATCCGGGCGTTACGTTTTACGTGTTGCCCGTGGATATTGTGACGCAGATTCTGAATTTCGGGCTTTCCGCACCGATTGATATCCAGATCGTCGGGCCGAATCTGTATGGCAACCGTACGGTTGCAGAAAAGATGCTGAACGAAGTCCGGTATGTACCGGGGGCTACGGACGCGCGTATTCAGCAGCCATTTGACTACCCGAATTTCACTGTGAATGTGGACAGGACACGCGCGCAGGCGATTGGCTTTTCGCAGCGGGACGCGGCGCAGAGCGTGCTGGTGGCATTGAGCGGCAGCTTCCAGACGACGCCGAGCTTCTATCTCGATCCGAGCAACGGCGTAAGTTATAACGTTGCCGTGCAGACGCCGCAATACAGGCTGGATTCGATGTCGGCCCTTCAAAGTCTGCCGATTACGAGGTCGGGCGGAACTGCACCGGCAGATCCCGGATCAATCTCCGCACCGATGGAGACAAACGCACCCGGCGCGCCGCAACAACCTGTGCAGGTGCTGGGTAATCTGGCTCAGTTTCAACCGGGCGCGGAACTGGGCACCGTAAGCCACTATGACGTGCAGCCGGTGCTCGATATTTATGCGAACGTCGTGGGCACTGACCTCGGTAGCGTAACGCGGGAGATGGAAAGGATCAAGGCAAAGTATGAGAAGCAGTTGCCGCGCGGATCCCACATCATTCTGCGCGGACAAAGCGAGACGATGCAGGCCTCGTACATCGGTCTTCTTAGCGGCCTGGCCTTCTCAATTCTGTTGGTCTATCTGCTGATCGTGGTGAATTTCCAGTCCTGGCTCGATCCGTTCCTGATTATTTCTGCTCTGCCGGCGGCACTGGCGGGAATCGCGTGGTTCCTTTTCCTGACCGGTACAAGGGTGAGCGTGCCGGCATTAACAGGAGCCATCATGTGCATGGGTGTGGCGACTTCGAATTCGATTCTGGTGGTCAGCTTTGCGCGCGAACAGCTGGAAGAACTGGTGGGCGATGCGCGCCAGGCATCCCTGAATGCGGGCTACGTCAGACTGCGGCCGGTGCTGATGACGGCTTTGGCCATGATCCTGGGCATGATGCCGATGGCGCTGGGGCTGGGCGAAGGCGGCGAGCAGAACGCCCCCCTGGGCCGCGCCGTGATCGGTGGTCTGCTGCTGGCCACGGTAGCCACGTTGTTCTTTGTACCTGCATTCTTCTCAGTCGTGCACGGATGGATTGAAAAACGGACAAGATCGAAGCGGCGCGAAAAGCAGGACGCAACGTTTGACGAGTTCGAGTAGACATTCAGGTTTCCTGCAAGTTATTTCGGAGTAGCTTTATGAGCGATGGATCGAAACCGAACCAGAAACCGGCCGGCGCGCACAACCAGGTTCCTCACGAGGGGCACGACACGCAGCATGCACCGGCGCAGAAGCCGATTGCGCCGAGCATTGCCATCACCGGCACGGTGATCGTGCTGCTGGTTTTTGCGGCACTCGCGACATTTGGGATCCTGAGCCGAATTCACCACGGCAATGTGTTGGCAAAGACAACCCAGGAAGCGGCCCCTCCGGTGGTAATTGCGCTGCCGCCGAAGCCGGGCAGCCCTGTCGACACATTCTTGTTGCCGGGCAATGTAACGGCTTATACCGATTCGCCGATTTACGCGCGCACGTCAGGTTATTTGACGAAGTGGTATTACGATATCGGTACTCACGTTAAAGAGGGTGCGCTGCTGGCGGAGATCGCAACGCCGGAGCTGGATCAGCAGCTGTCGCAGGCCGAGGCTGACCTGGGAACCGCGGAAGCCAATGCCAAGAACGCACACTCGCAGGCGCAGCGCTACCAGGGACTGGTAGACTCGAGCGCGGTTTCACAGCAAGACACGGAGACCTTCACCAATCAGGCGACGGCGACGGCGTCTACAGTGAAGTCGGCCCAAGCCAATGTAGAACGACTGAAGCAGTTGGTGTCGTTTGAAAAGGTCTATGCTCCGTTCGATGGCGTGGTAACCGCGCGCTCTATTGACATCGGACAACTGATTGACACGGGGGCGGCGACGAAAGAGCTGTTCCACATGCAGGCACTCAATGTTCTGCGTGTCTATACAAACGTTCCGCAGATGTATACGACCAGTCTGAAGCGGGGGTCGAAGATCAACATCACGTTTCCCGAATATCCGGGACGAAACTTTCAAGGGACACTGGTGCGAACCGCGAACGCAATCGATCCGGCTAGTCGTACCTTGCTGGTGGAACTTGACGTGGACAACCGCAAGGGCGAGTTGCTGCCCGGATCGCTGGCGCAGGTTCACTTCAAGGCGCCGGCGATGCAGACCTTCGTCATTCCCGTTTCGGCAATTATCTTTCGCCGTGAGGGAACGCGCGTGGGCACCGTGGGAGATGACAACATTGCGCACGTGATTCCTGTAACGATTGGACAGGATGATGGAGCGACGGTGCAGATCGTCGGCGGGCTGAAAGATGGGGATCGCGTGATCCAGGATCCGCCGGACTCGTTGATCGAGGGTGAGAAGGTGAGCCCGCAGAATCCGAAGAGCCAGCAGCAGAACGGGCAGCCAGGACCAGGGGGCAAATAACGATGCGGTTGGGTTCAGAGCTACGGGTTCCAGCTTCGCCTCAATGCCGGCGGGGAGAGAAGCTGGTGCGGCGGGAGCGTTTACTTGCCGCGGGCCTTGCAGGACTTCTTTCGCTGATGGCTGGATGCAAGGTCGGGCCCAACTATAACCGGCCAGCCACTGCACCACCGACGGCATACAAAGAGGGAGGATCGAGCGGTGCGGTTGTTCCGCCGCCCAATCCGAACGGCGGTACGTGGAAGCCTGCATCGCCTTCCGATGGCATGCTGCGCGGCAAGTGGTGGGAAGTTTATCAGGATCCGCAATTGAACGCGCTGGAAGAACAGATTGTGCCCCAGAACCAGAGCCTGCGATCGGCGCTGGAGACATACTTATCGGCGCGCGACCAGGTGCGGGTGGCACGGGCGGACTTCTACCCGACGCTGTCGGTTACGCCAGCTGCCAGCCGCGACCAGGTATCGTCGCATAGGCCCTTGGCCGTGAGTGGCACGCCTACCGGGTACAACGATTTCCAGTTGGAAGGGCAAGCGAGCTGGGAGCCAGACCTTTGGGGGCGGGTGCGCCGCAACGTTGAGGCCGCCCACGAAAATGCACAGGCCAGCGCCGCCGACCTTGCGAATCTTGACCTGAGCCTGCATGCGGAACTGGCATTGGACTACTTTGAGTTGCGGGGGCTGGATTCAGACGCACGACTTCTCGAGACGACGGTGAAGGACTACGAGCATCAGCTTGATTTGAATCAGCGCCTGGTGAGCGGTGGCTTGGCGACCGCGGTCGTCGTGGCGCAGGCATTGACGCAGCTCGAGACGACGCGGGCTCAGCTGGTGGATTTGAACGAAGCGCGGAGTGAATACGAACATGCGATTGCGACGCTGATCAACAAAGAGGCGCGCGATGTGACGCTGGCACCAGCGCCGTTAGACCTGGAGCTGCCCAAGGTTCCCGTCGGGATGCCCTCGCAGTTGATCGAGCGCCGGCCGGATATCTCCGCGATTGAGCGACGGACGGCTGCGGCCAACGCGCAGATTGGGATCGCGATCAGTGCGTTCTATCCCAACGTGGTTCTCGGCGGAGGCGGTGGATTTGAGAGCACCAACATCGGGACGCTGATCCAAGGGCCGAGCGCGCTGTGGAGCCTGGGCGCGCAAGCGACCCAGCTATTGTTCGATGCCGGCAGACGACATGCGATTACCGACCAGGCGAGACACAACTACGAGGCAGAGGCTTCGACCTATCGCGCCACGGTGCTCGGTGCTTTCAATGAGGTCGAAGACCGGTTATCGGACCTGCGAGTGTTGCAGGATGAGGCTACTACGGAGCAGCGCGCCGTGACAGCCGCGCAGCACTCCCTTGACTTGTCGAACCAGCGGTACAGAGGCGGAGCGACAACCTACCTTGAAGTGTTGATAGCCGAAAGTACGCTGTTGAGCAACCAGCGCACGTCGACGGATCTTGTGACGCGTCAGTTTGCGGCCAGTGTAGGGCTCATCCGCGCTCTCGGCGGCGGATGGGATGTGACACAGCTTCCGCAATAATGGAAATCGGCGGCAATCCATCTACGCGGCCGATGCCAGATCGAGTTCGTGCCGGAGAAGCGAGCAGCAATGCCGGCCGAAGTCATAGGCCCCGACATGCGGCAGTTGCTCCGCGAGAGTATGACTCTTTTCCAAGGCGGATCTGGCTTCTTCCAGGTTGCCTTCAATCCAATGGAGTGCGCTTTGGGCTCTCCAATAATCGGCGTTGAAGCGCGTGGGATTCTTGGCTTGCATGCGATTCCACCAGAAACGGGTTGCCTTGGCATCGCGGCGGACGAGAGCATTTCCGAAGATAAACGTGGTGTGAAGCTCCGCGGGGATGTTTGGAACTGACTGCAGGCACACCAGTTCTGCGTTGGCGAGAACCTCGTCGGCTTCCTGCGTTTTTCCGGCGTCAATCGAATGACTGAAGGCATACAGCCACATCATGAGAGCCTGGCGGCCCTCGGCAATGCCGCGCGCCGCGCTGCGAATGGAGCGAATATCGTAGTCGCGAGGCCGGAGAGAGGAGACCAGGCTAGAGCCGATTTGGGCAAGCGACAAATGAAACTTGGCGAACGCTCCACCTGCGAGAATCTGCAGCACGATGGCGCCGTCGGAATAACCCTGCGGTGTCCGGAAGGGCAGAAGGTTAGCGGAGGCGAGGGCGAGGCTCCACAAGCCAAACAAGGTCAAGAATCCGATGAGTTGTGCCGGCAAGGCGACGCGCAAAGCGAGCGCTATGAATAAAGCGAGACTGCCCGAAAGCACATTGGAAATTGAACCAGCCGCCATCATCGAAAGGTACTGCCCCGGAACCAGTTTCCCGTTGCCTGGGATGAGAGCCGTGACGCCGTCGGCGAGGATCAGGCCCTTCGGCTTGAATTCAAATTCCCATTTTGCATCGCGAATGCGCCACTGGAACGGTCCTACAAAGAAGGCGCGCAGTTTCATGCCGCACATCATGCCGACGACGGCGTGGCCAGTCTCGTGAATAGAGGTAATTGAGAGGAGAACGATCAGGGTCAGGGTGAAACGAACACCCGCACTATCGAGCGCCGTGATGTGTTGCCCCTTGAGCCATCCTTGCCACCAGAGATATGCGCCGAGGCTGAGCCCGAAGGTCACGGCCAGCGCGATACGGTTCAAATGACTGCTGGTGAAATCGCCGGGGATGGAGAACACTTCTTCGGTGTTCACCGGAAGAATGGCTTTCTGGCGCTTGGCAAACGCGGCCAGACCAACGATGCCTATTACTAAAAGGAGCGGATTTGCAGCCAGAAGACGGTGGGCAAAGATGCTTCCAAGGAATGCGGTAAAGATATACAGGGAGCTCGCCGCAAGACCCCAAGCGCGTGCCGAGGATCTCGAATTCAATGACATCCACCAGGCGGTGCTGAACACCCCGGTGAAGACCACCATGAGGAAAGTCCAGAACACGGCGCGAGGGGACAAATGCAAGTGCTGCGGAGAGGCGATTGCCACAAAGATCCCGACAACGATGCGAACGCAAACCAGGGCGGTTAGCAAGTAAATCCAGGAGAGGTATTTTCTGAATGCGAGCAAATCGACGCTTCCTTCTGGGGAAGCTTCAGAGTACCCAGCTTGGACCGCTGTAGAAATGGCTCTTTCGCCGGGAGTAACTAACGCTTAGGGACCGTTACGAAGGAGCTATTCCGATTCACCCCAATGGCTTACAAGCTGCAATGCGGTGAGCTGGCTCACAGAGAATCAAACGGGGTTTCCAACGAATGGATGCGATAGAGGCTATCGGTCCCGAGGCTATTTTGTATCGGTCACAGTGTCGATCCGAGTATGACTGAAAGCGTCGGGAGGAATATCAGTCAGAGGGAGAGAAGGACCCTCCCAAAGCACGCGCGGCGGTCCCTGACTGACGGAATGGAGCCCCTCGATGTGCAAGACATGCCGGCCGGCGCGCAAGCCTACGGAGCCATGATCGTAACGCACGGCATTCCCAGGCGATCCACAGACCTGGGCGAAGGGCGGCCCGGTCTTGGAGATCTGGATTCCGTCGATGACGAGGAGGGCGCCATCGCGAGCCATCAGGTGAAAGGTGTACCCGCCGTCGGCGGGGATGTCGATGAAGCCATCCCACACAGCCACATAACGAGTGAAGCCATGAGGATCGGCACGCAGGTTCGGCGAATCTCCGTTAAAGACCGGAGTCTGCTGAGTAAGGTCGGGCAGTTCAGTCCACGTGCCGGGGTAGATCTGCCACAGCAGACCTGGGAGCGTAGGGCCGGCGATCGGGACGGCGTCATGCCATTTGGCAACGGCAACCACTCCCTGTGCAGCCCAGTCCTGGCGATCCTGGTTGTCTTCAGCCTTCAACAGAACGCGAAAACGGCCTGCTCCGCTGAATCCGTCGAGGGATGTCCCGAGCGCATCGGGAAATTTGTGCTTCACGCGCCGGCCGCGGGCTTCAGTTCCATCGCCGAAGAGCCAGGAGAAGCTGGCGTGGGGCGAAGCATCTGCCGTAAAAGTAACCTGATCACCAGGACCAAAGACGGGAGGGCTTACTGTGAAATGCGCCACTGGTCCCGAGGGCGCGGGAAATTTCGGCTGCGCGGCGCCAGCGGCTGTGATCAGTTGCAGTTCGGCGTCGTTGGTGGCACGGTTCTGATCGTACTTCACGTTGTCGAACGTGACGTCGGTGACGTCGCCGGTGATGGTGGACGTGGCAAGCGGCGGCTGATCGAGCGCCCAGATGTTTTTGAAGAGAACGCTACGAACGGAGGGCTCTTCGTGTTCGATTTGCACCAGCGAGTACCAGTTGTCGAGCCAGAGATTCTCGAACGTATAACCGGAGTGGTCGCCCTTGGCTCCGTTCGCGCCCCAAAGGCCGAGGATGCCGAACGTCTGACCGCAGGCGCCGATGCCACCGTGGAGGACGTCGGAGTCGCGCAGGGTGAAATTGCGCGAGTTGAAAATCTTTTGCGGCCACGCCGCCCGCACGATGTTGGAGATGCTGGTGGAAAGTTCGCTGTTCTCGACGATGATGTTCTGGACGTCATGGCCCGGTCGCAGCATGTCCGCCTGGGTGTAGCCATCCCAGTTACCTTCCATGGCGAGGTCGTCGTCAGATGCACGGAGGAAGGCATCGCGGACCAGTGCATCGCCGCCGCCGAGCCAATCCATACCGTCCTGGTTAGCATTGCCGGGGTTCCCGCCGATGACACGGAGGTCGTCGTAGACGAAGTGGCTCGTATCCTTCATCTGGATCGACCAGGTGCGCGCGCGGACGATGCAGGTGAGGCCGTCGATCTCGACGTCGTGCGATTCGAGTGCACCTACGCAGTGCCAGTCGGGCTTCTGCATCCAGCCCTCATCGGCGTTGGGGTCTTGCACGCCTTCGTAGACGATAGTGCCGCGGCCGAGCACCTTGACGCCGCTGACTTTCCAGAGATTCAGGCTGCCGTAGAAGTAGGATCCGGGTTCAAGGTAATAAGTGTCACCGCTTTGGGGATTGAGGCTCTGGTGATATACGCCCGCTGCGAAAACGTGAAGAGAGGGATTGGCGGGCGGGGCAGGCGCGGGCGGTTCCCCTGCGAAGACAAACAACATGGTGGCGTGATTAAGAAAGTCGCCCGGACGCGAGATGGAGAGCTTCTGCGGGCCGGCGATTTTGAATCGGATCGTCTGCCCTTCGCGAACTGGCCGAATGCCGAGCCGCCAAGGTTCGATGTCGACACCTTTATCCCAAAAGCCGGGCTGAGTAGCGGTGATGGCGATGGTGACAGGCCCAGTGACATCGAAATTGACGAAGTCATAGCTGGCCGCAGCGTGGGCAACGTCGACAGGCTGGTTGTTGACGGTTACCGTGAAGGCGGTGGAACGCAGTTCCTGCGGAACGGGAACCGGATAAACGCGCGGAGCGGCGGAAACAGCGCCAGAGAGCGCGAGCACAACCGCCAGGAGAACACCAAGAGCACGCAAGAAGCAAAGACCTGAAGAGAAGTGAAGACCAGTCCACTTTAGCACTGAAGCTATGAAAGCCGGCATAACCACGGTCACGGGTGAGGATGTCCCGCAATGTCGGGTACAATTCGGGACGCGAACAAAGGATATTCCCGCGGTTCGCGTTCGATTGCACTTCACCATCTCGCGATCTGCTTTGCAACGTGTTCGATAGCAACTGAGACTCTCTTTCTGAAGGAGACGTCATGATTCAGCGCACCGGTCCTCGGTATCTTCAGCATTCGCTCGTGCTTTTTCTGGCGTGGGGATTTTTCTTCGGAGCAGTGGCTTCCGCACATGCCGCCCATCGATCGAATTTGATGATCGACGGTTCAGTCACGATTGTGGAGAGTGCTGACGAACCAAGACCGGTGCGACGCGCTACTGAAGATCTGTTAAGCGATTTCGGCAAAGTATTTGGGCAGACTCCGAGCCTTGCCAATCATATGGAGGGGTCGGGGCAACTGGCGATTCTGATCTCCGGGCCCACGAGGCCGTATGCAGGAATCAAATGCGCTGAGCCGACGAACGGAGCCGAGTCATTTGCGTTTTCAGTTGTGCACCTGGCAGGGCGTGGGCAGGTGCGGAATGTGATTTGCCTGACCGGCGCGGATATGCGGGGGACGATTTATGCGATCTACCAGTTCTCTCAGGCCGTACTCGGCGTGGACCCCATGTATCTTTGGACCGACAAGCAACCGGATAAGCGTAGTTCCATTACGCTGCCTGCGGATTTCGCAAAGGTTTATCCCAACCCGGTATTCCGGTATCGCGGATTCTTTCCCAATGACGAGGATTTGCTGACCGGTTGGATTCCGGCGGCGAAGAGCGAAAAAACAGGAATCTCGTTGAAGGTCTGGGACAACATTTTCGAGACGACCCTGCGGCTCAAGGGAAACATGATCGTGCCGGGAACGTGGATCTTCCCGGATGACGCGCAGGTGGATGCGGCAGCAAAGCGCGGGCTGATCGTGAATCAGCATCATGCGATTCCGCTGGGCGTGAATGTGGCGCGCTGGCCGAAGGATGTGCCTTATAACTTCTCGACACATCCGGAAATCCTGGAGCGAGCATGGACCAATGCCGTGGCGACGTACAAGCCGGATGAGGAGATCTTGTGGAGCGTGGGGCTGCGCGGATTGTCGGATTCGAGCTATGCATCGCTCGATCCGAGCGTGCGCGATAACGATCAGCTACTGAGCAAGCGCATAAACGACGCGATTGCCGACCAGATGAAGATCGTGCGAGCTAAATATCCGAAGGCGGCGTTCGTTACGGATTTGTGGCAGGAGGGCGCGCGGCTGATGCAAAAGGGCCTTCTGCAGATTCCGCCGGAGGTGACGCTGGTTTGGGCCGACACCGGCTACGGCGATATGCAGGATGGTGGCAAGGTGGCTGCGGGACAGGGCGCGTATTTTCATGTGGCAATGATGAACGGCAATGCTAACCAGCTTTCGGAGATGGTTCCGGTTGCGGTGATCCAGGAAGAACTGGGCCGCTACATCAAGGCTGGTGCCACTTCGTACATCCTGGTGAACACGAGTGATATCCGCCCAGTGGCGATGACGACGCGGGCGTTGATGGAAGTGGCGTGGGGTGGAGTGCCGGAGAGTGCGGACGACGATGGGAGTTTCTATCGGAAGTGGGCGACGGAGGAGTTTGGGGCTAAGTCGGCGGATGCACTGGCCGCGGTGTATAAGGAATATTTTGTGGCGCCGTCGCAGCGGAGTTCGATGCCGCCTCCAGGGCTGACGTCGGCGGGAAATACGCCGCCTCTACCTCCGCGATTCAGCAATGTTCCTCGAGAGGAAGGCGACCAGCATTACCACTCGGAGATTCGCCTGCTGCTGCTCGACCGGCTGAGCGAGCACCAGGTGGCGAGTGTGCCGAGCCAGTCGCCGAAGTGGACACTGCCGCGGTTGATCCCTGCGCTGGAGGAGGAGACGCGCAAGACAACGTTGGATCGGGACATCAAGGAATGCGAAGAGGCGCAGCCGCGTTGGGATGCGGTGTGGCGGCACGCTGTGGCGGCGGAGGAGCTGGTGGATCCGGATCGACGCGACTATTACCAGGCTGCAGTGCTGACGATGATCACCATCAATCGCGAAAGCAACCGTGCGCTACTGCTGGTGGCGCGGGCTTTGCAGGATGATGCAACGAACGATACGGAGAAGGCGCGGAACGAGGCGAATGAGGCGCTACAGGCGCTTGATGCGATTCAGGCATCGATGTCGGCGGCCGAATACGGCAAGTGGAAAAACTGGTATCGCGGCGACTGGTTGACGGGCGTTTACCGAACGCGCGAGTTGGTGCAGGCCTACGCGGATCACCTGAAGGATCCAATGGCGAAACTACCGGCCCCGGTGGCATGGAGCGGATGGGAAGCATACTTCCACATCATGGAGTATGAGGGTGACCGGTCAGTGGATGTGCATTGAGGCGCTGGTCGTGTTTGTACTGCGTTCACCGGAGTCGAACCAGTAGGATGAGCGTCGAAAGGAAGTGCTTGTGTCGATTCTCGTCAGGCCGGCGAAAGAGGGCGATGTTGAAGCCATGGCCAAGATCCGCGCGCGGCGATGGGGAAGTCGCGAATTCTGGATGGACCGAATCGGGCGCTATCTCAAAGGCGAGTACTTTCCGCAACAGGCGCTCGAAACTCGGGCAGTCTTTGTCGCGGATGACGACGGAGAAGTGGTGGGACTTGCAGCGGGGCATCAGACGCGACGATTTGGATGCGATGGGGAGCTTGAGTGGATCGACGTTGCGGAGGAAAGGCGAAGACGCGGCGTCGCCGCGCAACTGTTGGCCAGCGCGGGATCGTGGTTTGTCGAGCAGAACCTGCGGAGAATTTGCGTGAATGTTGATCCGCAGAATGCCGCGGCGCGGGGGTTCTACGCGAAGCATGGAGCGGTTGCGTTGAATGAGCACTGGATGGTGTGGGAGGATGCGACGTCGATGAGCGGGTCGGCGGTTTAGACGCCTCGCGTTTACTGGTCAGGCGAAGTAAGTACGGTCGCACCCCGCGAGCCAGAAAGCAACCACCGGGTAAAGGGGCGGGGCCGGCAACATGGCCCGCTAGTTTTGCCGATTTCTTCTCTTTGAGCTGGAACCCTCCGGCGACCCATCGAATCTAACTAACCGGGAGGTTTTAGCTATGCGAACCGCATCCCCAAAACCATTCATGCCTCTCCTCGCTCTTGTATTTGCCATCTGCGCCCAGATCACCCTCGGTCAGAGTAGCCAGACCCAATCCCCGCCGCAACATACGGACTCGTCGCAGCCTTCCACCGTGCAGCAACCCCATCAGGGCAGCCCCGGTGGCGACGTCGGCAGGGGCGCCGGAGATATCGGCAAAGGAACCGCCAAAGGCACTGGAGCTGCGGGCAAGGGCGTGGGAAAAGGTGCGGGAGATCTTGTCACACTTCACCCGCTCGACGCCGCTGGCAATGTCGGTAAGGGTGCAGCCGTCGCCGGCAAGGACGTCGGCGTGGGCGCTGCCAAGGGCACAGGCAAAATCGCCACGGGCACAGGTCGGGGAATCGGCAAGATATTCCACCATCATCACGAGACGCAGACGGCCCCGGCTTCCTCCGAGCCGAAAAACTAGAGCTACGCAGAGATTCCTCATGGTTGCCGGCCGGGTGCGCTTCGGGTCTGGACGGCTTCCCCATTGCCCGCGATTCGGCTAACTCGAAAATGAGGAAGCGTCCGATTTACACGAAGTTAGATTCCCTCGCCCATGGAGACATATTCGGCGAGTTGGTTGAGTTCCTCGCGATAGGCGGTTCGCTCGGCTTCTTCGGTGGCAAAGGGTTCGACGCGGCGGACATGCGCGCCGAGCTTATCTTCGAGTTCTTCAACGCGGGCGGAGAGGGCGATGAGGGCGTCGGAGAGCGGATCTTTCACATCGTGCGGATCGGTGATGAGCACTCGCTGGCCATTGCGATAGACGATATGCGCGGGCACCCCAACCACCGTGGAGTTGGGTGGGACGTCGGACAGAACCACGGAACCTGCGCCTACGCGCGAGTTTTGGCCGATGGTAATGTTGCCGAGCACATTGGCATTGTTGCCCACGAAGACACCGTCGCAGAGAGTGGGGTGGCGCTTGCCGTGGCCTTTGCCGGTTCCACCCAGGGTGACGCCTTGATACAACGTGACGTCGCTACCGACAATGGCCGTTTCACCGATGACGACGCCGGTGGCGTGGTCAATAAAGAGGCGGCGGCCGAGAAGCGCGCCGGGATGAATATCAACGCCGGTAAAAAATCGTGCGAACTGCGAGAGCACGCGCGCCGGCAGGCGCAGTTTCATGCGCCAAAGCCAGTGCGACACGCGGTGATACCAGACGGCCCACAAACCCGGATAGCAAAGCATGACCTCAAGCCAGGAACGCGCAGCGGGGTCACGCTCCAGCACTGAGCGAACATCTTCGCGGATGCGGGCAAACATGCGTCGAGCCTTTCCTATGGGAGGGAGGATGACGGCGGAATGATATCACCCCGCCGCTCTACTCCCACGCTTACACCGCGACTGGCTCCGGCTGCAGGGCCAGCACTTCCTGGCGCAGCGAATCGAATAGGATGCTGGACAGATACCGCTCGCCGAAATCGGGCAAGACCACCACGATGAGTTTGCCCTTGTTCTCAGCGCGCGCGGCTACCTTCAATGCCGCAGCCACCGCCGCGCCCGAGGAGATGCCGACAAACAGACCTTCTTCGAGGGGCAGTCGGCGCGCCATGGCGACGGATTCGTCGTTGGTGACCTGGATGACTTCGTCGACAAGCTTGGTATCGAGCACGCCGGGCACAAATCCTGCGCCGAGTCCCTGAATCTTGTGCGGGCCAGGCTTTCCGCCGGAGAGCACGGCACTGTCTGCCGGCTCAACAGCGATGGCCTTGAAACCTGGCTTGCGCGGTTTGATGTAGTTGGAAACGCCGGTAATGGTGCCGCCGGTGCCAACACCGCTGATGAGAATGTCAACCTTGCCGTCAGTGTCGTCCCAAATCTCGGGGCCGGTGGTGGCAAGGTGAATGGCGGGATTGGCTGGGTTGTCAAATTGCTGGAGGATGTAGCCGTTGGGGGTCTCTGAACGAAGCTCTTCTGCCTTGGCAATCGCGCCCTTCATGCCGCCGGGACCGGGGGTGAGCACCAGCTCTGCGCCGAATGCGCGCAGCAGGACGCGACGCTCGGTGCTCATGGTCTCGGGCATGGTGAGGATGAGCCGGTAGCCCTTGACGGCGGCCACAAACGCGAGGGCGATGCCGGTGTTGCCGCTGGTGGGCTCAATGAGGACGGTTTCACCGGGCTTGATTTTGCCAGCCTTTTCAGCGGCATCGATCATTGCAAAACCGATGCGGTCTTTTACGCTGGCGGCCGGATTCTGGCCTTCGAGCTTCGCGACGACGGTGGCGGGCAGGCCTGCTGCCACCCGGTTCAAACGCACGAGCGGGGTATGACCAATCAGTTCAGTTACATTCGCGGCAATACGCGCCATGATCTTCTCCTTTTTTCGGGACGAGGGTCCCGGACATGAGTTGGAAAATGCAGGGAATAGCGGTGGAGCTGTCAGGCGGGAAAGATGCGCGCGCTCACGGGCGCACGCCGGGCATCGGAGCTCTCACCAGGACGGTGTTAGCGACATCGACGCATGCAGATAGCGTATCTCTCTGACTCCGCTTATGGCAAGTCTGCGTTATAGACCGGCCTGGCTTGGTGCTTTCGCAAAGAGCTCAAGATTCTGGCTCTTCCACACCATCGCGGAGTGAATGCGGTTGTAGCCGCTGGGGTGGTCGTAAAAGAGGAACTCCTCGATCGGGCCGGGACGCATTTTACGGTACTCGCCGAGATGAATTGCGGCTTGGGCAAAGCCATCGGGCTGACGGGCGGCGTTGAGGCCGAACATGTCAGCTTCTTTCTCCTGCAGGCGCGTCTCTGAATTCAAAAGCGGAGTGAGCACGAAGAACAGGATGGAGATCAGCAGCATGGCTAGCGGCAGAACAGCGGGATCGCCTGGATCAGATATTCTCCATCGGGTGCCCCAGCGCCGAATGCTCCACTGCAGTCCCCAGAAGAGGTAGGCCATGGAAAGGGTGATGATGATGGAGATAAACACGACGTCCTTGAGGATGTGATTGAGCACGTAGTGACCCATCTCGTGGCCCATGACAGCCTGGATTTCTTCGGGCGAGCCCCGGCGGAGCAGGTTGTCGTTGAGGGTGATACGCGTGGTTCCAGCAAAGCCGCTGACGTTGGCGCTCATGCGCGTGGTCTGGCGGCTGGCGTCGATCTGGTAGACGTCGTTGGTGGGGATGCCATTGGCGTGGGCCAGCCGCAGGATGGGGGCAGTGACCCTGGGGTCATTCAGTTTGGTGATCTTGTTGAAAATGGGCTGAATGAAAACGGGAGCGATGGCGATTCCGACAATCGAGAGTGCGATTCCAGCCAGCGAACCCCAGATCCACCAGGTGCGCGAAAAACGGCGCACGATGGCGAAGAGCAGAATGACTGCGGCACCGGCGAGGATGAGCGACACCATGAACGCTTTCATCTGATCGCCCATCCATGGGCGGAAGGTTTGCGTGGCGAGGCCATATTGCTGCTCGCGAAAAAGACCTTCATACCAGGCGAGGGGAAAACCTAGGATTGTGGTGACGAGAAGATACTGGAGCCAGTAGAGGAACACCTGTGTCCAGCGGAAACGGGTGAGGCGAACGGCGACGTCGCGCATGCGGGCCGACCAGCGGAGATTCAATAGGAGGAGGGAGATGGCCGCGCCGTAGAGGAAATCCCAGAGGATGAGCCAGTAGCCGCCTTCGAAATAAGCGTTGGAACGCGCCACGGCAGCGGGCGGCATCATCGCCATGTAAGCCTCGGTGGCCGCATCGGCGTCGAACTGCAGCGAGGGCTGAGCCGCCGCCGGAACCTTCGTGATATCGACGGCAGGCTGAATCGCGGGTTGGGCGGATGCGAACGATGCTGCGACGGCGAGTACTGTCCAGACAAGAATTCTCCTTGAAATCCAAGGCATGCAAGACCTCCACTCCATGATCCGGGGGCGTGTGAAACGCGGCACGATCGAGTTTTCCCATTGGGTACTCGGTCCTTTACGCAACGGCTTCGGCCACGGTTCCACTTCAGAGCAGTTTGGGAATACACCTCTTCTCAAGAGCAACGAAGGTGGCTTTTCCTTTGCGAGAAAGCCCCCTGGCTCTGTGGCTTCGGACAGCGCCAACTCCGAAGCCTGTTGTAGCGCCGTTATATCCTTAACGAAGAGCGCAGGCCCGCGGTTAACGCGCGGTCATGTCAGTCAGGACCTTGAAAACATCATGAGCACGCAGAATATCGCCGTACATTTGCCGGACGGAAGCATACGCGAAGTGCCGGCGGGCACGACGCCTCTCGACATTGCCAACTCCATTTCACCGCGACTGGCCGCCGCCGCCGTGGTAGCGCGGCTGAGCCCAGTGACCACCGAGACGAAGGCGAAGACTGCGACGGAGGGTGAGTCGGAGGCTGCGATGTATTCGGCAGAGGATGCGTCGGCGACGCGGCTGGTGGATCTTTCTATGCCGTTGCAAGCGGACACAAAGCTCGAGCTGGTGAAAGAGAACGACCCCGAGGCGCTGAAGGTGGTGCGGCACTCGGCTGCGCACGTTCTGGCGACAGCGGTGCTGGAGCTGTTTCCAGAGACGAAGCTGGGGCATGGGCCGGCGACGGATTCGGGGTTCTTCTACGACTTTTATCGCGAGAAGCCCTTTACGCCGGACGATCTGGCGGCGATCGATAAAAAGATGGCCGAGGTTGTCGCGCGCGATGAGAAGTTTGTGCGCGAGTACGAGCCACGCGAGCGGGCACTAGCGGAATTCGAACACGAGGGCGACTTTATGAAGACGCACTTCGTGACGAAATTCACGGAACCGGGGTCGAAAGTGAGCTTTTATCGCAACGGCAAGTTTGTGGATTTTTGCCGCGGGCCACATGTACCGTCAACGGGGCGCGTGAAGGCGGTGAAAGTGACCAGCCTGGCCGGTGCTTATTGGTTGGGTGACGAGAAGAACCCTCAGCTGCAACGGGTTTATGGCACAGCGTTTTTCTCGCAGAAGGACATGGATGCGCACTTCGCGCGGCTGGAAGAGGCAGCGAAGCGCGATCACCGCGTTCTGGGCAAGCAGCTCGATCTGTTCAGCATCCAGGAACTGGCGGGTGCGGGGCTGATTTTCTGGCATCCCAAGGGCGCGCTGATCCGCAAGGTGATGGAAGACTGGATGCGCGATGAGTGCCTGCGGCGCGGATACTCGATGGTCTTCACACCGCATGTGATGCGGCGCGAATTATGGAAGGTGAGCGGCCACGAAGGGTTCTACTCCGGCAACATGTATACACCAATGGAGCTGGATGATGCGGAATACCGTCTGAAGCCGATGAATTGCCCGGGGCACATTCTGATTTACAAGAATTCGCCGAAGAGCTATCGCGACTTGCCACAACGCTATGCGGAGCTGGGCAATGTGTATCGCTACGAGCGCTCAGGAACAATGCACGGGCTGTTGCGCGTGCGCGGGTTTACGCAAGACGATGCGCACATCTTCTGCACACCGGAGCAGATTGAAGATGAAGTCGTTGCCTGCATCGATTTTGCCGAGGCGGTGCTCCGGACTTTTGGGTTTTCGGAGTTCAAGGTCGAGCTATCAACGTGGGATCCGAATGATCGCGCCCACTACACAGGCTCCGACGAAAACTGGGCGCTCGCGGTCGGCGGACTTCAGCACGCCCTTGACCGCAAGGGCATCAAGTACGCCACGATCCCCGGCGAAGCCGCGTTCTATGGACCCAAGATTGACGTAAAACTCATCGACGTTCTCGGCCGTCTGTGGCAGCTCTGCACGGTGCAAGTCGACTTCAATCTCCCTGCCCGGTTCGAACTCGAATACGTTGGCGAAGACGGGGAGCGCCACCAGCCGGTGATGATTCACCGCGCGTTGTTCGGCTCAGTGGAGCGATTCTTCGGCGTGCTGATTGAGCACTATGCGGGGGCGTTTCCGCTGTGGCTGGCGCCGGTGCAGATCGGCCTGGTGCCGATCAGCGAGCGGCATGTTGCGTACGCGCAGAAGGTGGAAGCCGAGTTGAAAGCTGCGGGCTTCAGGGTCGAGACGGATGCGCGGAACGAGAAAATGAATGCCAAGATTCGCGATCTGGCTAACCAGAAAATCCCGTACATCCTGGTTTTCGGCGACAAGGAAGAGTCGGCGGGGTCAGTGAGTGTACGTACGCGCGGCAAGGGCGACCAGGGGTCAGTCCCGCTGGGGGATTTCATCGCCAAAGCCAAGGGGCTGGAGCAGAGCAAGTCGACGGATCTGTAGCATTCCTTATGCGTTGATGGCCATGCCTTCAACGGCGGCGTAAGCGTCGAGCATAGCTTCGCTGATGGTCGGATGGGCGTGGATGGTGAACATCAGCTCATCGATGGTGCCCTCGAGTTCCATGACAGCTACGGCTTCGGCAATAAGCTCGGTTGCTTGCGGGCCAATAATGTGGACGCCGAGGATTTCGCCGTACTTTGCGTCGGCGACGATTTTGACGAAGCCATCGTGACTGCCGACGATGGTGGCCTTGGAATTGCCGGCAAACGGAAACTTGCCGACCTTGATTTCAATGCCCTTCTCCCTGGCCTGCGCTTCGGTCAATCCCACTGAGCCGATTTGTGGATCGCTATAGGTGCAGGCGGGAACGCGATCGCGGCGGACGGAGCGATATTTGCGGCCGGCGATTTTGGTGACGGCGACGATGCCGCTCATCGAGCCCGAATGAGCTAACTGCGGCAAGCCGGCGACGATGTCGCCGATGGCGTAGATGCCGGGCTCGGCGGTTTCCTGGGCTTCGCCAACTTTAACGAAGCCACGATCCAGCTCGATCTTTGTCTTGTCGATACCGACGTCGGCAATGCGCGCGGCACGACCAACAGCCACCAGCACTTTTTCAGCTTCCTTCTCGACGGGCTTGCCGTTCGATGCGGTCCAGGTCACTTTGACGCCGGTGTCGGTCTTCTCGATTCTTTCGACTTTAGCGCCGGTGTTGATGTCGATGCCGCGCTTTTTGAAGACGCGCGTCAGTTCCTTGGAGATCTCTTCGTCTTCGAGAGGCATGATGCGCGGCAGGAACTCGACGAGCGTGACTTCGGTTCCGAAGCTGCGGAAGATGGAGCTGAACTCGACGCCGACGGCACCGGCGCCGATGACGATGAGCGATTTCGGCACCTGGGGTACGGCGAGCATCTCGATGTTGGTAAGGATGCGGTCGTCGGGGTTGAGACCGAAGATGGTCTTGGCGTCGGAGCCACTAGCAAGGATGATGTTCTTTGCTTTGAGTTCGCTCTTGGCGCCGTCGCCGGCAGTGAGATCGATGGTGTGGATGCCGTCCTTGGCGCCGCCAGTGAGGCGGCCGTAACCCGCGATTACCGTAACCTTGTTCTTCTTCATGAGGAAGCCGAGGCCCTTGGTGTGCTTGTCGACGATTGCAGTCTTGCGTTTCTGCACAGCGTCCCAGTTGAGGGTACGGGCGTCGACGTTGTCGATGCCATACTCGGCGGCCTGCTTGAGGTGGTCCCACAGCTCGGCATTGAAGAGCAGGGCCTTGGTGGGGATGCATCCGACGTGGAGGCAGGTACCACCAAGAACATTGGCCGACTCAATGAGGGCGACCTTGAGGCCTAGTTGTCCGGCGCGGATGGCCGCCGTATAGCCAGCCGGACCGCTGCCGATGATGGCCACATCGTATATTGTGTCTGCCACAAGTACTCCGATCTCGCGCGCTCCGATGGGGCTGAGCGCCTCGCATCAAGGTTCAGTTTAATGCCTGCATTCGATTGGATGTGGGACAGAACCTATAGATGCGCGGGGACCAGATCGGCGGCGGTGCGCTGGGTTTCGGGGTCGTTGCCAAAAGCTTCGAACCAATGCACGTCGGGCTCGCGGCGAAACCAGGTGAGCTGGCGTTTGGCGTAATTGCGATGGCCCTGCTGCGCCTCGGCAATGGCCACTCTCTCACTGATGCCCTTGAGGAGAATGGACTGTGCCTGACGGTAGCCGAGGGAGTCCAGCGCCTTGATGGGACCGTAGCACGCCAGAAGCGCGCGGGTTTCCTGAATTAATCCATGGTCGAACATTTCGGCGCAGCGCTGATTGAGTCGATCGTAGAGGTCGGCGCGGGGAGGGCTGAGACCGATGCGCAAGAGGCGGAAGCCGATGAGTGGATCACGCCCCAGCACCCGTGACATAGGTTGGCGTGTGGCGAGACAGACTTCGATGGCGCGGATGAGCTTAGGGGTATCGTTCGCGTGGATGCGCCCGGCTGAAGCGGGATCGAGACGGGTGAGCAGGTGATGGAGCCAGGCGCTGCCGTGGCGCTGGGCACTGCGGCGTAGGCGCTTGCGCAGATCCTCATGACGCGCGGGACCTGCAAACAGGCCTTCCGTCAGGGCGCGCAGATAGAGGCCTGTGCCGCCGGTGACGATGGGGAGCTTGCCGCGGTCGGCGATTTCGCGCAGGGCAGCGCGGGCGCGGCGGCTGTACTCGCCGGCAGTGAAGGGCTGATCCGGGTCAGCGACGTCGATGAGGTGATGCGGGATGCGGGACCGCTCTTCGGGTGTGGGTTTGGCAGTTCCGAGATCCATGCCGCGATAAACGGCGACGGAATCGCAACTGATGATTTCGCCATTGAAGCGTTCGGCGAGCGCGAGCGAAAGGGCGGTTTTGCCACTGCCAGTCGGGCCAAGGAGAAGGATGGCTAGAGGGTCGCGTGCGTCAGTCATCGAGACACCCAGGCCGCGCAGCATTATTTAGAGTTGAGGCACTCCTGCAGCCAACAATGGCGGCGAAGCCGCGGTCCGCCCTCCGCGAAGGAGTCATGGGCGCCACCAGCCGGGAGGGAAGATCCATCGGGGATTGGTGTGGAAGAGCCACCAGATAAGAATCACGGCTGCCACGATGAGCAAACCGAAGGTCTGGTTGCGGCGGAAGGCTCGACGCTGCTCATCGCGCCGCTGATCTTCGGCCAACTGCTCTTCGTAGGGCTTGATGCGGCGTTCGACCATGCGTGCATTCTCCCCGATATGAGCCTTCAATCGGCCGGTTCACCACGCATCAGTATAGGGGCACGGTGCCGCAGAGCACTCAGTTGCAAATGAATCAGGCTGTTTCAAGGGCGTGAATGTATTGGTGTGCGTTAGCATTGCTTCATGCAGGAAATGAAGGGTCAGCCGCCCCAGTTGCAAAACGCTGGGTTGGTGCATAGGCGCGGTTTGGCGCTGGCGTATCTCACATGCCGAGCCCTTATTGACGCGGATCCAAATCCGCGAGCAAGGGAGATGTCAGAGAAGATCCTGTTCTTTGTTAACGGAGTGGGTCTCACGAGCGACCTGCTGCCGCACGAGATGCGTTTGCTCAAAGCGCCATTTGGCAGCCTCAACGAGACGGAATGCGCTGCGACTAGCTGGCTCTCAGAGGGCATGGTCCTGTTGGCCTGGGCTATTGGCCACGCCGAGCTTCCGGATTTTCGGACGAAATGCCATCCGGGTCCTGCGGCCATCACCTTGGGAATGTTCAGACCGGGAACAAAAGACCGCCTGGCGCAGGCGACCTTGCGCGATCCGATGGAGATCGAGATGAAGGCTTTGACTTATCTCGCTCTGAATTGGCGAATTGGACATTTTCTTTTGAATTCTGGAGAGAAGATGGACTTTGCGGCGCGGTTGAAGGATCCGCAGAGCCCGCATCTGCTGGTGGACGAGGTTGAGCTGCTGGATGGAGACATGGCAATTGACGGGGTGCCCCTCGTAGAGGTTCCGCATGAGCGGGCCGGTGAGGTCGCCTTTATCGTCCGCGAACGTTTCAATGCCCTCCAATGGCTTCAAGGCTACGCCGAACACTACTCCACGGAAGCAACGGTCCAATGATGCAGGAGTCCGCGATGAAGACCACGGGAAAGAACGCGTTGTTGAGCTGTCGTCGGTTTGACTTCCCCCACCTCAATTGCTGACCATGGTTTTTCCGGCTTTGCGACGTGAGTAGAAGGTTTGAATTCATGAAAGTGTTAATCCTTGGTTCGGGCGGACGCGAACATGCGCTGGCATGGGCGGTGAGCCGCAGCCAGCGCGTTACTGAGGTTGTATGCGCGCCGGGCAACGGCGGCATTGCGCAGGCGGCTCGCTGTGTTCCTGTGGACATTAAGGATGTGGGCGCATTGGTGCGGCTGGCGGAAGTGGAGCAGCCGAGCCTGACGATCGTGGGCCCTGAACTGCCGTTGTCGCTGGGTGTGGTGGATGCTTTCCGCGAGCATGGCTATCGCATTTTTGGTCCGACCGGCGATGCGGCGCGGCTTGAATCGAGCAAGGCCTTCGCGAAGCAGTTCATGAAGCGGCACCAGATTCCCACGGCCAACTATGCGGTCTGCACCAGCACCGGGGAAGTAGAAGAGTCGATCAAGCATTTCCATCCACCGGTGGTGGTGAAAGCCGATGGGTTGGCTGCGGGCAAGGGAGTCATCATCTGCCCTACACGGCAGTTTGCGATCGACGCGGCGCATGGGCTTTTCAGCGGAGAGCTACTAGGCGTGGCCGAGAAGCAGGTGGTGATCGAGGAGTTTCTCGAGGGCGAAGAGGTAAGTTTCCTGTGCCTCAGCGATGGACGGCACGTTGTGCCGCTGGTCCCGTCGCAGGATCACAAGCGGATTGGAGAAGGCGACACTGGACCGAATACCGGCGGCATGGGCGTTTACTCCACCAGCGAGATGCTGGAGCCATCCATGACGGAGTGGATTCTGCGCCACATCGCCGAGCCCACGGTGCATGGGATGGCTGAGGAGGGGATGCCGTTTGTGGGCGTGGTCTATTGCGGTTTGATGATGACCGCGCGCGGACCGCAGGTACTGGAGTACAACGCTCGATTCGGCGACCCGGAAACGCAGGCGATCCTGGTACGGCTGGAGTCGGACCTGGTGGATGCGCTGGAGGCGTGCATCGATGGCCGTCTTGCGGAGACCGAGATGCGCTGGAGTTCAGGTGCGGCGGCTTGCGTGGTGGCGAGTTCTTCAGGTTATCCCGGCAGCTACAAGACGGGGCTGCCGATCAGCGGGCTGAGCAGCGCGGCAAAGACGCCGGGCGTGGAGATATTTCACTCAGGAACTTCTCGCGTCGGCAATCAACTGGTGACAAGCGGAGGCCGCGTGCTGGGCGTTACGGCGAGCGGCGACTCTCTGAATGAGGCGCTGGCGCGAGCCTACGAAGCGCTGGCGCAAATTCATTTTGAAGGAATGTATTACCGCCATGACATCGGACACAAGGCCCTGAAACAGCCGCGCAGCTAGAGCCGCGACGGGAAGTTGGCGTCGTACGTGCTGCGGCGACCGGCCCAAAAACCGCCGATCAGCTTGCCGGCGCCGCGGGTGGATTGACGGGTGCGGCCGGTATGCCTTTGACTTGCTTCTGGAAACAGGCGCGGCAAAGAACCGGCCTGCCCTGGGTAGGCTTGAACGGGACTGTAGTTTCCATTCCACAAGCCGAACAGGTAGTGCGTGTCTCGGAGCGCACCCGACCACCACTGGCGCGCTTAGCCTTGCATTGCTTGCAGTGCTTGGGGTCATTCTTGAATTGTTTGTCGTGGAAAAAAAGCTGCTCGCCCGCAGTGAACACAAACTCGGCGCCGCAATCGTTGCACTTCAAAACTCTGTCGATAAATTCCATGGCCGGCTTCCCCAAAGCAGGGAGAACTGTCTGAATCGGCCATCATCATGAGAGCTTGCCGGTCCCGTTTTTCCCTGTCTTTGAACGTCCTTCAACAACAAGGGCCCGGGCCGCCACAAAGGGAGCGGCTGCATTACAGAGTCTCCAGTGAGGGAGACTGAGTTGTTACGCGCCTTTTACAACTCTGCTGTCAGCGCAATCTGTAATCAAATATCACGACGTGCCGCTCATTTTCGTTCTATATGGCTGTCGTCGCCGGGGGCAGCAAGTATAGCCTGAGCGGCACGTCACGTTGTGTCTGTTGAGTAACTTAGTCTTGCTCTTTCCGAGCTTTCTTGCGATTCCGCTTGCGTGCCAATGCTGCCTTCACGCGACGCTTTTCACCGGGTTTCAGATAGTAGGAATGACGCTTTACTTCCTTGATGATGTCTTCCTGCTGCACTTTCCGCTTAAACCGGCGCAGAGCGTTCTCGAGCGGCTCGCCTTCTTGTAAGCGAACCTCTGCCAAAGGATCCCACCTCCAAACCTGCCAAAGGGCCATACTGATGATACCGGAAGTGCCGGTTTTGAGCCAATTTAAGGAAACCCTCCGTCATTCGCGTTCGGCGCTTTCACGTGCTGAATATTTGCCTCGAAGTTCTTTCCTTTCAGGCAAAAACGAACGCTCGATGTTTAGCAAACAGGGTTGATCTGTGATGGTTCGCTTACACTAATCCTCTGAGGCTTTTAACCACCCGATGATTCGCCGATACCAGGGACAATTTCCTGACGTTCCAGCAAGTTGCTACGTGGATGTATCCGCCCAGGTTATTGGAGACGTCAAGCTTGGCGAGCACTCTTCGGTCTGGATGAACGCCGTTCTCCGGGGAGACGTCAATTCAATTCGGGTCGGCTCGAACTCGAACGTACAGGACTGCGCGGTGCTGCACGGGCAACGGCATCTCTACTCCGTCACGGTGGGCGACTGGGTGACGATTGGGCACAACGCGACCGTGCATGGCTGTGTGGTTGGGGATGCGACGCTGATTGGAATGGGCGTGACAATTTTGAACGACTGCCGGATCGGCGAAGGCTCGATCATCGCGGCCGGCGCGGTACTGCCCGAGCACACGGTGGTTCCGCCGAGAACGTTGTGGGCGGGCGTGCCGGGCAAGCAGCGGCGCGAACTCGGCGACCAGGATCGAAAACTGATTTTGGAGTACGCCCAGAATTATCTCGACTACACGAAGATCTACCTCGCAGAAACAGATAAGTAACTGCAGAATGACGTTTCGTTCATCTGAATGGAAGATGCGGATCATTTAGCATCGAAGAAACCAGTGAGCATTTCCAGCAAGATCATTCCGCATTGCGCTCGGTGTAGAGCCCTACTCCTTCTGCTTTCAGTTGCTGTGTGCGTCAGCGTCGATGCACAGACCTGGCCGCCTGCGACCTCGGTGCCCAACGCGCCGCAACCGCAGGAATCGGTAACGCTGCGCGCAACACCGCTGAACATTCTGAAGGACGAGGGAGCGATCTGGTCGAGTCCCGTCCGTATCCGTGACAAGGAACTCGGCTACCTGATCCCCCTTGGCCTGGCGGTTACCGTCGCTATCACCACCGATCATCAGGCGATGTCAGAAGTGGTCTCGCAGGATCCAAGCTTCAACAATGCGAACACCACTGCTTCAAATGTACTTGTGAGCCCGCTCATCGCTGTGCCTGGAGTGCTTTTCGCCGCCGGACAATTCAAGGGCAACGAGCACGCCCGTGAAACCGGCATCCTGGGTGGCGAAGCCATGCTCGACAGCCTTGTTGTCGAACAGGGAATGAAGCTGATCTTCTTGCGCGAACGGCCCACCGTCGACGGCGCCAAGGGCAAGTTCTTTCAGACCAGCGTTGGCTGGGATTCGTCATTTCCTTCGTCTCACAGCATGATTGCGTGGTCGAGCGCGGCGGTGCTCGCGGAGGAGTATCCGTCCCGATGGAATCAGATTGGGATTTACACGCTGGCCACCGGGGTGAGCCTGACGCGAGTGCTCGGCCAGGACCACTTCCCTTCGGATGTGCTTGTGGGCAGCGCCTTCGGGTGGATGATCGGCCACTACGTCTACAAGAAGCACCACCGCTGGCACTCGCCCGACTCGCAATAAAAATGGCTTAGTTCCGCTCTCGACGCCGCGGGAATATTTCGTCGTTCGTCACCTTCTCCTTGACAATCTACATATCGCATATATAGGTAGATTGTCTAGGAGAAGACCATGGCCCCACTCGAAAAGGCTGACTTGCTGCAGGGCACGCTCGACCTGCTCATCCTCAAAGTCGTAGCTCTTGGCCCCGTACATGGCTACGGCATCTCGCAACGCATTCGCCAGATCTCGTATGACGTTTTGCAGGTGCAGCAGGGATCGCTGTATCCGGCGCTGCACCGCCTGGAGAAGCGCGACTGGCTGGAAGCGGACTGGGGCGAATCAGACAGTGGAAGGCAGGCGAAGTTCTATCGGCTTTCAGCGAAGGGCCGGAAACAACTGGCCGCTGAAGAGGAAACGTGGAACCGGCTCTCGCGGGCCGTGGGACTGATTCTGGAGACGGCGCGGTAGCAAGGCGCGCAGGAGGCACGATGACTGGCCGGATACACTCCCCTCGTAAACCTGCCCCCGAAGATGCGATGGAGCAGGAGATCAGCTTTCATATTGCGGAACTGACAGAGGCTTATGTCGCGCAGGGCATGCCGCCGGCAGAGGCACGCCGTCGCGCGATGCTTGAATTCGGTGGGCGGGAACAGGTGAAGCAGCAGGTGCGGGAGGTGCACGTCTCGACGCTGCTGGAGAGCGTGTTCTTCAACCTTAAGGCAGCGGTGCGCTTTTTGCGCAAATCGCCGTCCTTCTCCATCGTTGTCATTCTCACGCTGGGTCTCGGAATCGGTGCTAACAGCGCAGTCTTCTCAGCGATCGATGCTATTATTCTCCGAGGTCTTCCGTTTCCTAACAGCAACCAACTGGTTGCGCTTTATCAGCACGACTACAAAGGGCGCGACGCCAACACATTTGTCGCCCCAACACGCCTGGAAGACTGGAACCGACTGAACTCGACGTTTCAGGCCGTGAGCGGGTACTACTTTGACAACTTGTCGGAAACTTCGGGTTCGTTGCCGGAGAAGGTCACCGAATGCCTGGTAGCACCGCGCTTTCTGGAGGTGATGAGAGTTGCGCCCGCACTGGGGCGCGGGTTCGCCCCGAACGAAGAGCACTGGGGAGGGGCGAGCACTGTGCTCATCAGCTACGGGTATTGGCAGCGGCGGTTCCATGGGGATCCGGCGGCGCTGGGGCAGCAGGTTCATGTCAGCGGCTACACCTCGACGATCATCGGGGTGATGCCGGAGTCGTTCCAATTTCCAAATGCAGACGCGGATATGTGGACGCCGAGCGCGCCGGATGCGCCATTTGCACAGCGGCGCGATGAGACGTGGTTCACCGTGATTGGGCGGATGAAGCCCGGAGTAAGCCTCGAGAGGGCCGCGGCTGATCTTGCGACCGTGCAGAGCCGGCTGGGCAAGCAGTTTCCGAAGCCTGATGCGGAACTTACAGTCGAGACAGTGGCGCTGAAAGAAGTGATCGTCGGGGGCGCGCGCGGTTCTCTGTGGCTGCTTTACGGATCGGTTTCGCTTCTGTTGCTGATTGCCTGCTCGAATATTGCTGCACTGCTGCTCGCTCGCACAACTGAGCGCGAACACGAGATTTCGATTCGGTTCTCTCTGGGCGCATCGAGGCTTGCAATTGCCGGGCAGCTCTTGACTGAGGTATTTACGCTTGCCCTGCTTGGATCGCTTGCCGGGCTCTTGATTGCCGCAGCCTCCGCACGTGGTTTCCACCTGCTGGCGAAGACGCTGCCGCGTGCCGAAGAGATCGCACTTGACTGGCAAATCGTGGCGTATACGCTCGCGGCTGCGGTCTTGACGACTTTGCTGTGCGGGCTCTTTCCGGCGCTGCGCGGGACTCGCCGTACGCTGGCACACTCGCTCGCGGCGGGCAGCCGTACCCATGTGTCTACGCGCGGCACGCTGCAATGGATGCTCGTGGGGATGCAGATCACGCTGGCGGTGACGCTGCTGATTGGCGCGGGACTGCTGTTGCGCAGTTTCCAGCAACTCTCGCGGGTGTATCCCGGCTTTGAACCCAGCCACGTGCTGACATTCCAGGTCAGCGGATCGTGGGGAGAAACGAGCGATATGAAGAATATGGTCCAACGCATCGATCGCACGCTTGAGAGCCTGCGTACATTGCCCGGCGTCGAGTCCGCATCGACCGCGGCGATGCTTCCTGGCGTTCCGTCGCTGTATCAGATTGAGTTCAAGATCGACGGCAATCTGGAGCCCGGTCATCCGATTCTCGCGGACAGCCGTTACGTCTCGGCGGGCTATTTCGATACTATGCGGATTCCGCTGATGGTTGGGGAAAGCTGCAGGCAAGCATCGAACACAAGCGACGTCATGGTCAATCGCGCATTTGCGGACAAATACATGGGGAGCACGCTTGCTGTCGGCCACCAGCTTTCAGGAGCAGTCTACAACGACTTCTTTCCTCAGGGCATGATTCGTGGCATTGTGGGTGATGCTCGGGAAGAAGGGTTAAACGCGCAACCAGTGCCTACGGTGTACTCCTGCTTCAGCGCGCCGGATCCGTTTCCCAATTACCTGGTTCGCACGCATGGCGACCCGATGGCGATGGCGGAAACGATTCGCCGGCGGATCCATGAGATTGAGCCATCGCGTTCTGTATATGCTTTTGCTCCCCTTCAGGAGCACCTGGATGAGGCTTCATCGGAGAGCCGCTTGCGCACGATGCTGCTGACACTGTTCGCGGCCACCGCAGTTTTGCTTGCCTGCATCGGGCTGTACGGCACGCTGAGCTATCTCGGGCGCCTTCGCCAGCGCGAAGTGGGTGTTCGCCTGGCTCTCGGTGCAATGCGCAACCAGATTGTTGCGCGATTTTTATTTCAAGGTCTGCGTGCCGCTGCGTTTGGGTGTGCGGCCGGCTTGGTGCTCGGCATGGGGCTTTCGCACTTTATAGGTTCGATGCTGTATGGCGTATCGGCGCTTGACCCGGCGACATATGGGAGTGTGGTTTGCCTTATTCTGCTGATCGCAGCTTGCGCTTCGCTGGTTCCAGCGCTTCGAGCCTCTCGTGTCGAGCCGGTGCAGGTACTGCGCGAAGAGTGAAAGCAGTTTAGAGTTCGTAGTTCTAAGTTAATAGTTCTGAGTTCGCCGATAGACTTCATCAACTTTGAACTCAGAACTACGAACTCTGAACTGTCTCAGACCGACAGTGGTGTTCGCTCTGTGAACTGGCGCTGGTGCCAGTAGGGGTAGATCGGCGCGACTTCGCTGGCCTTGTCGAGTTTGGCGATCTGTTCGGTTGTCAGGTTCCAGCCGGCCGCAGCCAGGTTTTGCCGTAACTGCTCCTCGTTGCGGGCTCCGATGATGACGGATGAGACTGTCGGACGCTGCAGCAGCCAGTTGAGCGCGACCTGGGGGACGGTTTTGCCGGTCTCTTTCGCAACTGCATCGAGCGCGTCGACGACCCTGTACAGGTAATCGTCCGTGACTTGAGGTCCCATCTCCGCAGTCTTGTGCAGGCGGCTCACTTCGGGCAGCGGCTGGTTGCGACGGAGCTTGCCGGTAAGACGGCCCCAGCCGAGCGGGCTCCACACGAGCGCTCCGACTTTCTGGTCGAGGCCCAGTGGCATCAATTCCCACTCGTATTCGCGGCCAACAAGCGAATAGTAGACCTGGTGGGCGACGAAGCGCGTCCAGCCATAGCGGTCGGCGACGTCGAGCGATTTCATCAGGTGCCAGCCGGAGAAGTTTGACGCCGCGATATAACGAATCTTGCCGGCGCGGACGAAGGTGTTCAGTGTGTCCTGCACTTCCTCGATGGGCGTGGAGGCGTCAAAGCCGTGCAGGTGGTAGATGTCGACGTAGTCGGTGCCGAGGCGGCGCAGGCTGGCCTCGAGAGCGCGAGTCAAGTGGTAGCGGGAGGAGCCGACGTCATTGGGCCCATCGCCGAGTCGGAATGTGGCTTTAGTTGAGATGAGTGCGCGATCGCGCTTGCCGGCAAGTGCCTTGCCTAGCACTTCTTCGGAGCGACCATCGGAGTAGATATTCGCGGTGTCGAAGAGATTGACGCCGGCTTCGAGGCAGATGTCGATCAGACGGGTCGCTTCAGCAACGTCGGTACTGCCCCACGCTTTGAAGAATTCATTGCCACCACCAAACGTACCGGTGCCAAAGCTCAGTTCGGGAACCTTGAGGCCGGAGCCTCCAAGCAAGCGATATTCCATGTTTGTTGGATTACCGCACCCCATGCGAGGATGCACTCTGGTTGGAGGCAAATCAAGCTCGAGCGCAGTTTAAGAATGCAGGAGAAGAAATCCGCTCCTAGTGCGTGGCGCCTTCAATCGGATCTTTCTGGTGGAAGAGTTTGCGGTTGATGTCCGGCCAGAATTCCTTTGCCACAAACGATGCTGCGTCGATGCCGATATCGATGCCCCACTCGCTGCTGACGTTGCCGAAGGTTCGCTTGCTGGCGGGATAGTAGGCAGTGGAAAGGCCTGCGGAAGCGCCGGCGCCCAACACTTCGCTGGTGTTGAAGGTGTCGTTGCCCGCATCATTTCGCGTGATCACGGCGCGGCTGAGCGCATAGCCGGTTCGCTTGAAGAAGCTTCCGCGGCCGAGGGTGTAGTAGCGATTGTCCTGATGGGTAATGACGGGAAAGACGAATTCGACCATGTAGTTTTCGCTAGTCTGGTCGAGGGCGGTATGCCAGAAGTACTGGCCGTAGCCTGCGGCTCCCTGGCCAAACTCGGGCGTCGCATCGGTGCCCATGGAGTAGGCGGCCAGCACGGCGGGGACAAAGATCGAGGAGTAATCAAACGAGTCGCTGGTGGCTGTGAGGAACTTTTCTTTTACCGACATCGGCGGCAATTTTTCGTCGGTGCTCACCGAGCGGAAATTCGGGATGATGCCAAGGATGCGCTTGGTTTGCGGATCACGGGTGGAAAGGGGGTTCTGCTGGATTGGCTTCTTGAGGGTGTCGTCTGGCTGGCCCGATTGAGGCGAATTCTGTTGATCCTGGGCATCGCTTGAATCTTCGAGAGAACTCGAGGAGTATGTACCTGCATTCGAAGACGGCTGCATTGACCCGCCTTCCGGCTGCATTGCCGGACGAGGTGCGTCCGGTATCACCGCGCCGCCGGCAGAAGCGCCCTGGGGGTGACTGGTGGATTGTGCCGCGGTGCCAATCGCTGGAAGTAGAAGAAAAATGAGACTGACAAGCGACAATAAGGGGCTTGAGTGCCTCAAGTTTGCGGATCTCCTGGTCAGAGTAGTGATCGAACCACTGGTTTGATGTTCTGTTCGGTTGATTCGGCGCTTAGAACGCCAGCTTGCCTTCGGAAAATGAAGAAATTGTCATGGAACGAGGGGTCGCCATGCCTTCTTGGTAATGGACGCCGAGGCGGCAAAACGGTTGCAAGAACCTATTCAGCATCATCCATTTAAACTGGATCAGATATGGCCACACTGAAAGCTGTCCGTGGTACGCGCGACCTGCTGCCGCCAGAAACCGCGCTGTGGAACCGGATTGAGGCGACGGCGCGCGCCGTCTTTTGCCGTTACAACTTTGGCGAGATTCGGACGCCGATCTTCGAGGATACGTCGCTCTTTGCCCGTGGAGTCGGCGAGGAGACGGACATTGTTTCGAAGGAGATGTACACGTGGGAGGATCGGGCACGCGCGCAATCCGAAAAGCCACAGTCCTTGACACTTCGGCCGGAGAATACGGCCGGCGTGGTTCGCGCTTATATCGAGCACAAGCTGGGCGAGACGGGGCAGTTGCAGAAGCTGTATTACATCGGGCCACAGTTTCGCCGGGAGCGTCCGCAGAAAGGGCGGTACCGGCAGTTTTCGCAGATCGGAGCAGAGGTGATCGGTCCGCCGTCGGCGGGCAGCGAGTCGCCGCTAAGGGATGCGGAAGTGCTGGAGATGCTGGCAACTCTGCTGGATGAGCTTGGCATAACCGGGTGGACACTGGAGATCAACTCGGTGGGATCTTCGGCCGACCGCGCTCGCTATAACGAAACACTGCGGCAGGCGCTGATCCCGCTGGCGCCAAAGATGTGCGTGGATTGCCAGCGGCGTGCGGTGACCAATCCGCTGCGGGTGCTTGATTGCAAGGTTCCGGAGGATCAGCCGATTATCGAGACGCTGCCGAAGATCGTCGACTCGCTGGACGAGGAATCGAAGGCGCACTTTGCCGCGGTGACGGCAGCGCTGGATGCGGCGGGGGTTCCGTATACGCGTAATCACCGGCTGGTGCGGGGCCTGGACTACTACACGCGAACGACATTTGAGTTCACGCATGGGGGGCTCGGTGCGCAGAATGCACTGCTGGGCGGCGGCCGCTACGACGGATTGAGCGAGGCGATCGGCGGACCGAAGGCTCCCGGGATTGGCTTTGCGATGGGTGAGGACCGGCTTGTTCTTACCCTTCAAACTCTCAACCAAGGGGCTGCCCCACCGCAGGTGGATGCGTATATCGCGCCGCTGGGCGAGGCGCTGGATCCGGCTGCGCTGGCGCTGGCGCGGGAGTTGCGGCGAAGCGGGCTGAGCATCGAGCTGGGGGATGGATCATTCCGGCTCAAGAAGTCCTTTGACGCAGCCGATCGCACGGCGCGGCGCATCGTCATCCTGGGCGAGGATGAACTTCAATCCGGTATCCTAACGGTGAAGGACTTCTCAACCGGTATACAAACCAAGGTTCCGCGCGTGGAACTGGCGGCATATCTCTCCCTGCCCCCACATGCGTAGAAGGAAATCTCATCGTGCTCGACTTTTTAGGCAATCTTGAACGGACGCAGATGTGCGGCGAATTGCGCGCCGCCAACGCAGGTGAACACGTAGTCGTGATGGGCTGGGTGAATCGCCGCCGCGACCACGGCAACCTGATCTTCCTCGATGTACGGGATCGCACCGGTATTGCGCAGGTGGTGCTGGATAAAGAGCTGACGCCGGAGGGACATCTCAAGGGCGAGCAGGTTCGACCGGAGTATGTGGTGGCCGCCGTGGGCAAGGTGCGGCTGAGGGGCAAGGACGCGATCAATCCAAAGATGCCAACGGGTGAGGTCGAAATTGAGGCGACCGAACTGCGGATTCTGAATGACGCGCGGCTGGCGCCGTTTTCGCCGTCTGAAGAGGCCATTCAAAACGAGGAGACTCGTCTCAAGTATCGCTACATCGATCTGCGCCGGGTGGAGATGCAACGGAACTTCTGGCTGCGGCATGAGATTACGCGCGCCATTCGCGAGAGCCTGAGCGGGCAGGGATTTCTGGAGATCGAGACACCGATCCTCACCAAATCCACGCCCGAGGGAGCGCGCGATTTCCTGGTGCCGAGCCGTGTGCATCCAGGCGAGTTTTATGCGCTGCCGCAGTCACCGCAGATCTTCAAGCAGATCCTGATGATCTCGGGGTTTGATCGCTACTTTCAGATCGCGCGATGCTTCCGCGACGAGGACCAGCGCGCCGATCGCCAACTTGAGTTCACGCAGGTCGACCTGGAGATGAGCTTTCCGCGGCGCGAGCACGTCTTCGCAGTGGTGGAGAAGTTCTGCGCCGCCGCATGGGCTGCGGCAGGCATCACGCTGCCTACACCGTTCCTACGGATCACGTACGATGATGCGATTCGGCAGTATGGGTCGGACAAGCCAGATCTACGTCTGCCCGGACTCACGGATGTGCGCTCGGCGTTCCCTGAAGCGGCGCTGGAAACGCTGCAGATCGACCAGGCGCTGCCCATCGTGGCGCTGCGGATTCCCAAGGTAGGCGAACTGAGCCGCAAAGAGCGCGAAGAGAATCACCCGCTCTTCGACCAGAAGAAGGGCGCGAAGTTTATCGACGATTTCAAACGACTGGCGAAGAGCTTGCCGGAGACCGTCACGAAGATTCATGAGCTGACCGGCGCGGCCGAAGGCGATTTTGTAATCGTTGTAGCGGGCGATCCAGCGCACCACATCAAGGCGAGCGACACGAAGTTTGAAGGCCGGCTGAGCGAGCGGGAGATCAACGTCTACTCTGCTGCCGGAAATTTCCGCAGCGAACTGGCGAAGAAGTATGCGGACCGGCACAAAGCTTTTGACATCACCGATGAGGCGGTCAGAAACGCGGATCCACGGAGTGGCGGAACTATGCTGGACGCGTCCCAGGCGTTTCATCCAATCTGGATTGTCGACTTCCCGATGTTCGAGTACGACCTGGCGAGCGGCACGTGGATGCCAGCGCATCATCCGTTCACCGCGCCGTACGAAGCCGACATGGCCAACCTCATCAGCGATCCGGCCTCGGTGCGCGCTGATTGCTATGACCTGGCAATGAACGGGCTGGAGCTTGGATCGGGATCGATCCGCATACACCGCAAAGACGTACAGCAGCAGATTTTTGCTTCGCTCGGCATTTCGGATGAGGAAGCTCGGAAACGGTTTGGGTTCTTCCTGGATGCGCTGGAGTACGGCACTCCACCGCATGGTGGAATTGCGCTGGGACTCGACCGCATTGTGATGCTGCTGGCAGGGGCGCCTAGTTTGCGCGAAGTGATCACGTTCCCGAAGACGGCGAAGGCAATCGACCTGATGGCCGAGGCTCCGACTACGGTTCCAGAGCAGCAACTGAAGGAACTGCACATTCGGGTGGCGGGAAAAAGCTGAGCTTTCTTGAACGGTCGTGGATCTTATGCCCCTCGATGCTGATAAAGTCAGGGCCGGTCTGGCGAAGCTACGTCAAGCTCGCCCTACAATCTTCGGGGCGGATTGCCATGAGTTTCTGCTGAACGAACCGTTAGATGCCGAAATGGTCCGCTCATTTGAGGAACAACATAATGTGCAGCTTCCTGCCGACTATCGCCACTTTCTAACGGCTGTAGGGAACGGTGGCGCTGGACCATTCCACGGAATATTCGCTCTCGGGATGATGGATTCGGGGTTCGGTTACCAACCTTGGCGAGAGCGGGATGGAATCGTCGGACAGCTTGCGGAACCCTTCCCGCACAAGATGGATTGGAACAACCCTACCGGAAAGCTTCCAGACAACGGAAGTGATGAAGATTTCGACGCGATGATCGAAAGCTTCGAAGCGAATTATTGGGACTCGTCGCTGATGAATGGCGCGGTCCCTATCTGTCACGCAGGTTGCGCACTGCGCATTTGGATCGTTGTCACTGGAGAGCTTGCAGGGCATTTATGGTATGACGGGCTTGCGAATTACCGCGGCATATGGCCGATGAAGGATGGAGATGGTAAGCCGCTAGCGTTTGCGAGATGGTATGAAGACTGTCTAGATCTTTCCCTACATCAAGCTCGTCTGGCATAATTTGTCAGTCTCCCGTTGCTTCGACCAACTGATCGGGCGCAGTGATGGCGGTGGTCTCGATGGAGAGACACTTGCCGAGATCGTTGAAGTCCTTGTCCCACCGCGGACGGTCATCGATGATCTGCGAAGTTAGCGCGTAATTCGACGTGCGAAGAATTTCGTACCAGATGTTTTGGGCCTGCCAGAGATTCAGCTCAAACGGCAGTTCGACCAGCGTGTGCGCCAAACTGAGCGCGCGGTCCAGCATCTCCAGCGATCCGGCCGACATCTGAAGTTCCACCATTGCCCGCTTCATGCGCTGGTCGGCAATGTAGGAGAGCGTGGTCGTATCGAGATGCACTTTGTCGGCTTTCGCCAATTGCAGGAACGAACGCAGCAACGACTGATCGATGGGGTCGCCTTCGAGGGCGCGGCGCAGGCCAGCGTTGATGGCGAACTCCGCGGCCAGGGTAAGTGCGGGCGGCTTCGGCAGTCCAGCCTGTGAGAGGTAATGCAGGAGGCTTGCATGATCTTCGTAGATGTTGGTCAGCGAGCTCTCGATATCCCAGAGGGTTGAATTCAGAATCAACTGCACGATCCGGCGCTGCTCATCTTTGAAGAGCGATGTGAGCGAGTAGTCCACGTGGCCGTAGTAGCGATCGATCAGGCGGATTGCATCGGGAAAATCTGCTCGCTGCACCTGCTCAGCCGCCTCTGCCGCGAACGCATCGAATTCCTCCGCGTCGGCACCGGTGTAGGGTTTGACCGCGGCCGTGATGTTCTGATCGCCAAAGTGGAGTACGGCAAAACTGAAGGTCTGCGCATTGCCCGTGATGGCGCTGGTGATGTGCGCCCGGCCGAGCGCGAGCCTTCCCCGACCCGAGGTATGCATATCGTAGGAGACGCGGCGGACGTGATAGCAGAACAGTTCAGTCTCTTCAGAAAACGACGAAAAGACGCTGCTGATGGCGTAATGCGCAGCTACCTGCTCGAGCCCCAGTTGCATGGGTACTATCTTCTCCGCGTAAATGCGCGCGCCATCGCCGGCCGCAGCCACATTGGACCTGGCTTGAGCCACGCGAGCGAGGAACGCCGGTTCCAAGTCCGAGGCCTGGTCGCCAAACAACGCTTTCGCCAGTTGCAACGCGCGCGCTGCATAAGCAATTACCTGCACGGTTTCGATTCCCGAGATGTCGTCGAAAAACCAGCCGCAGCTTGTGTACATCAGTTGCGCGTGCCGCTGCATTTCCATCAATTGCAGGGCGCGCACGCGCTCTTCCGCGGTGAGTTCGTGGTTCTGATGATCATCAAAGAACCGCTCCACAACTTCGTCGCTGCGGTCGAGAATTACATCGATGTATCCGTCGCGCGCCGCCCACGCGTCGGTGAAGAGCTTCGCACCCTCCTGCTGTGTGAGAGGCACAATCGCGTCGCGCAATTCATCGAGAGCCTGGCGCAAGGGTGTTCGCCATTGCTGATTCCATCCCGGCTTGCCGCTGTTGCATCCGCAATTGGAGCGCCAGCGCTCGATGCCATGGGCACAGCTCCACGACGTGTCGTCGATGATCTCGCACTCCCATTCCGGCGGAAACTGCTCTAGATAGCTGCCGTAGTTTGTCAGCTTTACGGTCTTGTCCTGCTCGAGCAGGCGTACTGCGTAGGCCAGTGCCATCTCACCGTGACGATGATGGTGTCCGTATGACTCGCCGTCGGTTGCTACGCTTTCGAGTTGCGGCTGCGTGGTGTCTTTGAATTGCGATTTGAGGCGCGCGGCGAAGTTTTCTCCGGAATTCAGCAGGCCTTCAAAGGCGATGGCGCGCGATGTGGCACCGTCGTAGAAGAACACCGCGATGGAAACGCCGGAATTGAAGCGCACCAGGTAGGGCCGGGTGGTGTCCACCGAATTGCTGAGCGGCGTTATCCATACCGGCTCGGTTGCGGTTGCGTCTGATTTCAGCGGCCGGACGCGCTTGCACTGGCTGGGCGCGAGAATGGTGAATTTGATTCCGTGCTGAGCCAGAAGCTCAAGCGTGTCAGTGTCGGCCGCTGTCTCTGCGAGCCACATGCCTTCGGGCACGGAGCCGTAGTGACTTTCGTAGTCGGCAATCCCCCAGCGAATCTGCGTGATGCGGTCGCGCATGCTGGCGAGCGGCATGATGACGTGGTTGTACACCTGCGCCATAGCCGAGCTGTGGCCCTGAAAAATCTTGCGGCTGCGGCGCTCTCCGTCGAGAATCAAGCGGTAGGTGCGCGGCGCATTCTCCTTCAACCAGCTGAGCAGCGTGGGGCCGAAGTTGAAGCTCATCCGCGAATAGTTGTTCGCGATGCGGATGATCTGGTTCCTGTTGTTCACCGTGCGGGCAGCGCCGTTGGTGGCGTAGCTCTCGGCGCAAACCCGCTCGTTCCAGTCGTGATAGGGCGCCGCCGAATCCTGCGTCTCCACGGTTTCGAGCCAGGGATTCTCGCGCGGGGGCTGATAGAAGTGCCCATGAATGCAGATGAATCGTTTGGTTGGTGCCATGCGTTCTCGATTGCGGCCGGCAAATTAACCGTGCTTGCTTATTGTAGGCTGCGGCGGCGAAATGCCGCTCCAAAGGAGATTGCAGCAGACGACGCAAATCTCTGGAACTATTCGGCAACGGAGCGACCAGCTGGCGGTGTTCCCCTGACCAGGTCGCAGGCTCGCCAAAGGTACCAGCTTGCCACGGAGCGGAACGGCCGCCACTTCTGTCCGCGCTTGAAGACGACATCGGGTTTAGGCAAGTCGGAGGCTTCGATGGGCCGGCTTTTGGGCAGGCTCTGAAAGGTGAGCGCAAATCCTTTGCGCACGCCGTAGTCCGTTACCGGCAAAACGTCGGGGCGACCCATGCGAAAGATCAATAGCATCTCCACGGTCCAGGGACCGATGCCGCGCACTTCAGTGAGGCGCTCAACAATGTCGACGTCGGGCATCTTGAGGATGGCCTTGTGTGTCGGCACGGTTCCATCGATCGTTTTCGCGGCCAGGTCGCGCATAGCCTTGATCTTGTTGCCGGAGACACCGGCGGCGCGCAACGGCTCGTCCGGCGTATCAAGCAACTGCTGGGGAGTTGGGTCGCCGTGGAAGAATTCTCGCACCCGCCGATGGATGGTGGCCGCTGCTTTGCCGTGCAGTTGCTGATAGAGGATCGATTCAAGCAGAGATTCAAAGGGCGAGGGAGCAGCATCGAGGCGCAGCTTGAATTCGCCGACTTTGTCGATCAGTGCTCCCAGCTTGGGGTCGCAGGCCTTCAAGTGCGCAATGGCCTCGGCAGGATCGAAGGGGAGTTTCCTGCTCTTTCCGTCGTGGATCATAGGCGAACAGTGTAACGTGCGCGGCGGCGCGGTTCGCTGCGTGGCGGCGCAGTTCGCTGCAGATTCGTCAGCGATGGCGGGGAAATTGACAGGTGCACGGATTCGCGAGAACGGGTCGCGCCTCTATCATCTAGAGAGGGTTTCAGGCGAGGAGCAATCGTTCTATGAAAATGCGTCCGGGAACGCAAACCGGCTTTCTTCTCTGCGGCAAGGAGTGGAGCGAGGGCGAAGCAATCGAAGTTCGCTCGCCGTGGGACCAGGGCCTGATCGGCAAGGTGACGCTGGCGACACGCGCCGACGCGCGCGAGGCAGTGAACCATGCAGTGGCCAGCATGCGCCGTACGCGTGCGCTGCCGCGCTGGAAGCGACGCGAGATCCTCGAGGATATTGCGGCGGCTCTGATTGAGCAGAAGGATCGCTTTGCGCAGCTCATTGTCGCTGAAGCGGGAAAGCCGATCCGGCTCGCAAGGTCCGAGGTAGACCGCGCGGTGCTCACGTTCAAGACGGCTGCCGAAGAAGCGGCGCGGCTTGGTGGCGAGACCATTCCCCTGGATCTTACCGAGGGCAATGAGAATCGCTGGGGGCTGGTGCAGCGTTTTCCGGTTGGTCCGGTGCTGGCGATTACGCCGTTCAATTTCCCGCTGAACCTCGTCGCGCACAAGGCTGCTCCCGCAATTGCCGCTGGCTGCCCGATCCTGATCAAGCCATCGCCGCAGACACCATTTACGGCTCTGGCGCTGGGTGAGGTGATTCTGAAAGCCGGCTGGCCGGAAGAAGCGCTCGCGGTGATCCCGCTGGCGAACGCCGACACTGCGTGGCTCGCGGAAAAGGAAGATCGGATCAAGCTGGTGAGCTTTACCGGGTCGGCCAAGGTGGGCTGGGAACTGAAGGCGCACTCCGGACGCAAGCGCGTTCTGCTGGAACTGGGCGGGAATGCTGCGCTCATCATTCACGGCGACTATCGCGACCTGGATGCGGCGGCCGAGCGCACGGCTCACGCGGCTTTTGGCTACGCAGGGCAGTCGTGCATTAGTGCGCAGCGGATCTTTGTCGACAAGACCATCTTTCAGACGTTTATCTGGAAGCTCGTGGAGATCGCAGGAAAGCTGGTTTCGGGCGATCCGAAGAACGACGCGACCGAAGTTGGTCCGATGATCCGGCCGGCGGAGGCAGAGCGCATCGAGAATTGGATCAAGGAGGCTGTCGATGCCGGTGCGCGTCTGATCGCAGGGGGCGAGCGGGCGGGTTCGGTGATTGCGCCTGCGATTCTGACGGGGTCAAAAGCGGGCATGAAGATTCGCGACGAAGAGGTTTTCGGCCCGGTGGTTGTCGTGGAGCCTTACGTTGATTTTGAGCAGGCTCTCGCGGAAGTGAACCACTCGCGATTCGGATTGCAGGCCGGCCTGCTGACGCGCGATGCGGGACGGATTCTCACAGCCTATCGTGAGCTGGAAGTGGGTGCGCTGATCGTAGGCGACACACCGGCATGGCGGCTGGACCCGATGCCGTACGGCGGGGTGAAGGATTCCGGGCTGGGGCGCGAGGGCGTACGGTCGGCGATCGAAGAGATGACCGAGCCTCGGATGCTGGTCATGTCCGGGATGAGCTGAGAAGGGGACGCGCGCACAAGTTGCGAGGAATCTCCAACAGGATTGCGCAAGGGAACGACCATCCGCTGGCTTGCGTACTCCCAACATCCGGCCTGCGCCGCGTGATGGGAAGGCCATGACTCTCGCACAGCTGTTCACGTCGCTTTACTGGACCTGGGTAGGTTCTGAAACCCTGCTGCAAATTGTCACGCGCACCAGCCGCTCAACCGGCCAGGTCAAAGACCGCGGTTCGTTGTTGGTATTGCTTGCCGCCATATTCGGCTCTATCTGGGCCTCCTTTGATTATGGTGCAACTCACGCCCACAACCTTCCCGGGAATCCGCAAGGCCTTCGGTTGGCTGCGCTGGGTCTGCTGATTGTCGGACTACTGGTGCGATGGACGGCGATCCTTACTCTGGGCGTTTCGTTCAGCACCAACGTGGCTATCCACGCGAACCAGACTTTACGGAAGAACGGGCTCTTCCGCTGGGTGCGGCATCCGTCTTACTCGGGGATGGTTTTGATCTTTGCGGCACTCGGTCTGAGCCAACGCAACTGGATTAGCCTCGCCATCATATTGATTTTCCCAACCGCGGCGCTCCTGTATCGCATTCATGTGGAGGAACTGGCCCTGGCCGAGGCCTTCGGCGACGATTACGCGCAGTATCGGCGATCAACCTTCCGGCTGATTCCCGGGGTTTTCTGAAAGCGGTTCATTCCATGGCCAGCCATTCCTGGTAAACTACCTGGTTTCAGCTTGTTGCGGAGTGGGACGCATGCTTAACGCGGGCAGACACCAGAAAGTGACCAGAAGATGGGTTACTTCTGCGCTGATCCAGCTTTTGGGGGATATAGAGTCGGCGGGCATCAATGCTATGGTCGAATTTCGTGTGAACCGGGCGCCGCTTGTACTCGAGAGCGGCGTCGATGCCTCTGACCTGACCACTGCAGCCTGACAGTTTCCACAGGTATTGGGATCATATGGAAACCAAGACTTGGTGTGCCTACAACACGACCAGGAGCTGCACGCTCAGCTCCAAGGTCACTGTTGCGGACAGCGAGCGTGAGCCGCTTAAGGTTCTGAAGGTCATGATTGAGGGCCTTGCGCGCGATTCTAAGTCGAGCCTCTGGTTGACTCCCCTTTTGTATGCTCCGCAGTTGCCCCGACTGTTTCCTTTCGATCTTGTTTACCTTGACGGAGATCACAAGGTGATTCGGGGAACGGCGTTGCTGCCCGGTGTGCCGATTCCGCAGTTCAGCGAACAAACCGCCAGCGCCTTGATTCTGCCGCAGGACACCCTGGCGTCGACCGAGACCGAGCCGGGCGATCAGATCATAGTTTGCGCGGCGGAGGAACTGGAGTCTCGACTGGCGGAGGTCTGTGCTCAAGCCGCCATCGCTCCGGTCGCATCGGTTGTATCCTCTCCTATCTCCTTTGCGGGGGGTCCCAGTCAGCCGCCGCTTCCGTTTCCGGGGCCGCAGATCTTGAATCCGATCCGAACTGCCCCAGTCCATCAGGGTTCGGGCTTCACTTTGGCACTCACCACAAGTTGGCAGATCACCAATTCTACGGTGACTACGGCGCTGCCGGACATCGCCGAAGCCGCTGGAGAATCTGCTCAGGCCGGAGAGCTTTCGGGTGCAGCTGTGGCTGATGCAGCCGTGGCTTACGCGCCCGACGCTGATACGGGCGCAGAGCCTGCTGCGGTTGTGGACGGCGTCGAGGACGCCGAGGGGCTGTCGGTTGCGGCCCTGTCCGACGCAGCTGTGGCTGATGCGGGCGTGGCTGATGCAGCTGTTGCTGATGTGGACGCAACGTCTGCTCAAGTTGTGGAGAGTCTCGAGCAGGCCGGAGAGCCGGATGCGATTTCCGCAGTGTCTGTTGAGAGCGTGCCACCTGCGGTTGCAGAGAACGCATCGATTCCGGTGGAGGAAGCTCCAACTGAAAGTGCCTCCAAAGCGGCGGCTGCATGCGAAAATTCTGCGATTGCGGAGTCTTCCGAGCCGGGTGAAATGCCGGGCTCAAAGACAGAGATCGACACGTCAATCACACTGGCCGCAAAGAAGATCGAGGTTGAGGAAAAAGCTCCTGCAAATTCCGTGCTGCGAGCCAATGCCGGCCGAGAGGCTCCAAAAAAGAAATCCGGAGCCAAAAAGAAAGATGCTCTGACAACTCGGTTGTTGCGCTGGCTAAACCTCGCAGATGCTCCGGAGCGCCGGACATACACCCGCCTCGTATCGCCGGGACTGGTCGCTTACGACGCAAACCAAAGCGGGGCACAGCCGCTCGAAGTGGGCGATGTGAGCCCGACCGGAATCTATCTACGAACGCGGGAGCGCTGGCGTCCAGGAGATTTGATTTCGTTGACCCTGGCAAAGAAGAGCGCGTCGGAAAAGGAGTATCACAGCCGGGTTGCAGTGCAAGCTGGCGCGGTTCGCTGCGGTGAGGACGGTGTGGGGCTCTCGTTCGTGCTGCCGGATGACGTGGAGTTTCGTCCCTGGAATCGGGTGCACACCAAGAAAGCTACCGAAACGGACGGAGAATATTTTGTGCGAGAGCTGCGGACAGCGAGGGCCATGGGGTTCCTGCGGCGGATTTGTCCTCCCGGGTCGGATGAGATCCGGCAGCTGCTTTACGAACGGCACAGCAACAAGAGAGTCGCCAACGAGGTGGCTATAGCCCTGAAAGCAGAGGAGTTGGTTGCGCGGAGCCGTGACGCCGGCAGTCTATTCGCTCATCCGGAGATTGTGATCCGCATCCTTGAGGACGGGTCGTGGGCCGAGGATGAGTGGATCCAGCAATTCTGGGCTGGCCTTATGGTTACAGCGTGCACGACGGATGGACAAGACAAATCGAATCTCGTCTTCGTGGATATGCTCGACAAGCTCACGCCGATTCATCTGCGGATTTTGTCGGCTGCCTGCAGGAGGGGATCGGAAGTCGTGTCGGCGGGCGAATCCACTTCCAAGCTGACTCTTTATTTCACAACGGACGAATTGATCGCAGCGGCAGGTACGCACAGCTTGTCCCGAATCCATCAGACGATCAGACATCTATCCAATTTTGGATTGCTGACGGATAGCGCCAGGCCATCGTACATCGCCGCCACCGAGAAAAAGATAAAGACGAAGACGACTCCAACGAGCTTGGGCTTGGAGATGTACGCGCGGTGCAACGGCCATCGATGATGGTTGGGCTTGCGGCATTTGCGTGAGCCGGTGAAGAGCGTATTCACGCCCGGGAAAACAATAGAACGGATTAGCTTCGTACGATCTGAAAGGTCCGACCCTCAGGGACGACCGTGTCGGGCCGAGATTCCAGCGTCCTGAAGGCCCCACGTTTGCTCCGTTTTAGTGTGGGCAACGAGAAACCCTTCGAAGCTCACCAAACCTACTCGGGCAGTGTTTTGGGCAGTGGCTGGTGCGATGATTTGGAAAGGGGCTGTCACTGCGTCGCGATTTTGCTGCGCAGCATTAATAGGCGAGGATTGCGCCGGCGTGGTTGCGTGGAGATGAAGTTTTATGGACCTCGGACTGAAGGACAAGCTGATTGTTGTGACCGGTGGCGGAGCGGGCATCGGGGCTGGTATATCGCGCGCTTGCGTGGCGGAAGGAGCACGCGTAGTGGTACTTGGGCGGCGCTCCGAGAATGTGCTGGCTTTCATGGAAGAGATGCAGGCCGCTGAGGCCCAGTGCGAACTGGTGGAGGCGCATCTCGAAGACCTGGATCGCTGCCAATCAGCCATCGCAGAGATTGAAGAGCGGAACGGAGATATTTACGGGCTGGTGAATAACGCGGGAGTTAATGACGGCGCCGGGTTGGAGAACGGAAGCGTAACGCGCTTCGTGGAGAGCCTCAAGAAGAATTTGATTCACTACTACGCGCTCGCTCACTACGCACTGCCTTCGCTGATGCGGGCGCAGGGAGCGATTGTGAACATCAGCTCGAAGGTTGCGCTTACCGGGCAGGGGAACACTTCGGGATACGCGGCGAGCAAGGGCGCGCAGCTTGCGCTTACGCGCGAATGGGCCGCCGAGCTGCTGGCCTACAATGTCCGCGTAAATGCCGTTTTGCCGGCAGAGGTGATGACGCCGCTCTATCGGCGGTGGCTGGATACGCTGGGCGATCCAGAGGCAGAGCTGAAACGCATTACCGACAAGATTCCACTGGGGCATCGGATGACGCTGGCCTCGGAGATCGCGGCAGCGACGGTATTTCTGCTGTCTCCTACGCAGTCGGCACACACCACGGGGCAGCATCTGATCGTAGACGGCGGGTACGTGCACCTGGATCGTGCACTGACATAGCTTGCATCGACGTTAGAGCTGCGCAGGCGAGAGGGATTTCGCTCGCGTGCTGCTTCGTCACTCTCCTGTGGCATTACCATAGGGTTTTGTGATACTTCTGTGGTCGTACCACAGGTATCGAAAATGTCTCCTGAAAAGCTTGATCTTCTGCAAGGTACGCTCGACCTCATGGTGTTGCAGACGCTCACGGCGATGGGCTCGCTTCATGGTTACGGTATCGCACGGCGCATTGAGCAGGTGAGCGAAGACGCAGTGTTGCTAAACCAGGGCACGATCTACGCGTCGCTGGTGCGGCTGGAGCAGCGGGGATGGATCAACTCACGCTGGGGCACGTCAGACAACAACCGCAAAGCTAAGTTCTATTCGATTACCGCGGCAGGGCGACGCCAGCTTATGGCCGATGCGCGCTACTGGGAACGGCTGAAGGACGTGATGGAACGGGTGATGACCATGGACAAGACTACGGAGGGTGCTGACGCGTGAGTTGGCTTTGGCGCTTTCTGGGACGCATGTGGGCATTCGTGCGCAGGAGGCCTCTCGACGCGGAGCTCGATGCAGAACTTGCCGCGCACCTCGAGATGGCGATTGAGGACAACATGGCTCACGGACTGCCGGCTGCTGAAGCGCGACGGCTGGCGCTGGTGAGCATTGGTGGAATGGAACAGGCGCGGTACAGACATCGCGAGGCGAGAGGGTTTATGAATATCGACATCCTGATGCAGGACCTGAAGTACACCGTGCGCACGCTGTGGCGCGATCCCAGCTTCACGGTAGTCGCGGTGCTGATTCTTGCGCTGGCAATCGGCGCGAATATTGCGGTCTTCAGTGTTGTAAACATGCTGCTGCTGCGGCCTCTGCCCTTTCCGAATGCGCAACAGCTGGTGTGGATCGCGCCGCCGCCAACGAAGTGTGGGTTGTCGTGCGCAACGTATTCGACAGATGCCTACGATCAATTTCGCACGATGAGCCGGTCCTACCAGGATGTGACGGGGTACTTTGCTTTCTCGACCAGTGATAATCTGAGCCTGAACTTGGGCGGCGCACCAATTACGGCAACCAGCATCGATGTCATACAGAATTTCTTTCACGTGCTGGGAGTTCAGGCGCAGATGGGGCGCGTTTTCACACCTGAGGATGCGCGCAACGGCGCGGCGCCCGTGGTGCTGCTGACCCATGCGTGGTGGAAGCGGCAGTTCAACGGCGATCCGAACATCGTGGGCAAGGCATTCGACATGAACGGCCAGCAGACCACGGTGATCGGCGTGCTGCCAGCGTCGTTTGATTTTGGCGCGGTGTTCGCACCGGGTACCAAGGTCGACGCGATCACGCCCTTGAACCTTTATGGGCCGCCGCGGGACTGGGGCAACATCATCACGTTCATCGGGCGGCTCAAGCCCGAGGTTGCGCTGGGCCAGGCGCGCGATGAAGCAGCGCGTATCGCTCCACATATGTGTTGGAATAATAAGCACCCGGAGACCTGCGGCGACTACAAAGGTGCCGTGGTTCCCGTACCGCTAAAGGATTACGTCAGCGGAAAGCTGCGCCAATCTTTGATTGTGCTTTGGGCTGCGGTTGGTGCGATCCTGCTGATCGCCTGTGTCAATCTTTCGAATCTGCTGCTGGCGCGTGCGTCGGCGCGATCAAAGGAATTTGCGATGCGCGGAGCTCTGGGTGCGAGCCGCGGGCGCATCGTTCGTCAGCTTCTAACGGAGAGCCTTGTGCTCTCCAGCGTCGGAGCGGTCTTTGGATTTATGCTTGCGGCGGTTCTGGTTTCGTGGCTGGCACACCAGGGGGCGATCGCGCTTCCGCTGCTGAGTACGCTGCACATCGATGGCGCGGCGCTGGCCTGGACGGTACTGATTGCGGTTTTTGCGGCGACGGTGTTCGGGCTTGTTCCGGGACTGCGGATAGCGAGCGGCAATCTGCAGGAATCGTTGAAGGATGCGGGGCCGGGCGCGAGCGCGAGCCGCAAGCACGAGCGCACCCGATCCATTCTCGTGGTGTCGGAGGTTGCGCTGGCGTGCATGCTGCTTGTCGGTGCGGGGTTGCTGTTGCGCAGCTTCATGCGCGTTCTCGATGTCGATCTGGGATTTGAGCCTGATCGGGCGGCGGCAATCATGGTGGATTATCAGGGGAATCCTGCGGATGGCAACGGCAGCACTCAAGCTTCGCAGAACGCCATTGCCCAGCGGCGCGCCGCGTTTCAGCAGCAGGTGCTCGGCCGCGTCGGGTCATTGCCCGGCATCGAGGCCGCGGGGTTTACCGACTATCTTCCGCTTGGGCAGAATCGCGCATGGGGTACCCCGCTTCCTAAAGGCGCCAAGCGCCCCGATCATCTGGACACGGGTCCGCTGGTCTACGTGATCTCGCCGGGCTATATGCGCGCGATGGGCACCCACCTTCGGGGCCGGGACTTTGCCTGGAGCGACGGACCAACGAGCCAGCCAGTGGTGATGATCAATGAGGCGTACGCACGTTTCCTAAACTCATTTGGCATGTGGCCAGATGGCAATGCGGTTGGCAAAGCTCTCGGGAATGGCGGTGGGCAAGATCTTGTCATCGCAGGCGTCGTAAGCGACGTTCATGAAGAGAATGTGGACGGCGACGCCGGCTGGCAGATCTATTATCCGAATACACAGGCGGGCCCCAATGGCTTGGAACTCGTAGTGCGCTCGAGCGTGCCACCTGCTTCGCTGGCGACGAGCGTCTTAACGACGCTTCGCGACATCAATCCAAAGCAGCCTATGGCGGAGTTCAAGCCGATACGCTTGCTGGTGAATCACGCAATCTCGGGGCGGCAGTTCTTTATGTTGCTTGTGGTTTCATTTGCAACCCTGGGGTTGCTGCTGGCGGCGCTTGGCATTTACGGCGTGATCTCGTACTCGGTGACGCGGCAGACGCAAGAAATTGGCATTCGTATGGCACTGGGCGCGAGCGCAGGGATCGTGCAGCGGCATGTGCTCGCCGGGACATTGCGGCTGACGCTAATCGGCGTGGTGCTGGGAGCGGCCGCCTCCGTTGCAGGGGCGCGGCTGATTGCTTCGCTTCTGTTCGAGACATCTCCGTGGGATGCGATGACCTATGGCAGCATGGCTATCGCGCTTCTGGCGGTAGCGGCGGTCTCCGGCTATATCCCGGCGTTCCGTGCTTCACGCATCAACCCGACGGTCGCTCTCCGCGCTAACTGAATCGCGGCTGGAGGCTAATTCGAGTGCGCGATGCGCCGGTCTGGATGCCGCTTATCCTCATTTTTCCTTCTGGTCAATTGGACAAAATCAGTCCAGAATGTGAAGAGGAGTCCCCATGCCACCGATTCGAATCACGCGGGAGGTCCGCCAAGGCTGGCTGAGCGGAAACGGCATTCACTGCAAATGCAGGGTGGAACTCGTCACCAGAACGGTTCCCAATTTCCCGCCGGAACGGACCCTTGACGTATGGATCCCCGAAAAGCCGCCGGAAGGCAGCTACAAACTCCAGATAGACGACACTACTCTCGATGTCCAATTCAAGCGCGGCACCTGGCTCGAAGCTGTAGCCTGACGTATCTTCGGTGCGCGGTTCCCGGTTCTTGATCCGGAGACAGTGCCGATCTCGATTGCCTCCCGAATGCATAATCGTCTGAGCACAATGATTGCGGATACGCGCACGGTGTACGATGCCGCTGGTGAGCATCTGCTTGATCCATGAAGGATTCGGAATGGAGCGCTGAGGCGCGGTCGAAGAATGTGAGGGGTGTATACTCCCGACGTTATGCTCACTCGCGTTTCGAAGGTCGTCTTTTTCGCATCTCTCCTTGTAGTGGCAATTTCCTCAAACGCACAACAACCGACAGCGACACCTGACGCTCAGAACAAGCCGAAGCCGGAAGACAGCGAGATCTGGCAGCCGGTGCCGAAGGTCGTTACGCCGTCAGCCGAATGCAATGCGCCGCCCTCGGACGCGATCATTCTCTTCGACGGAAAGAATGTGGACGAGTGGGTCAACGTGAAAGACAAGCAACCCGCGCTGTGGGATGTGCACAACGGCGTAATGACGGTAAACAAGGCGGGCGGCAACATCGAGACCAAGCGCCGCTTCAAGAATTACCAACTGCACGTGGAATACAGGATTCCAGCCAGCATCACAGGAAGCGGGCAGGGACGCGGCAACAGCGGCGTTTTTCTAGCTTCAACCGGACTGGGCGACGATGGGTACGAGTTGCAGGTTCTCGATGGATATAACAACCCGACATATGTCAACGGCATGGCGGGCAGCATTTACAAGCAGAGCATTCCGCTGGCGAATGCGAGCCGCAAGCCGGGCGAGTGGCAGACGTACGACGTTGCATGGACGGCGCCCACCTTTAACGACGATGGCTCGCTAAAGACGCCGGCGTACGTGACGGTCTTCTTCAACGGCATCCTGGTGCAGAATCACTTTGAGCTGAAGGGGCAGACCCTCTACATCGGCAAGCCGTTTTACAAGAAGTACGACACGGCACCGATCAAGCTGCAGGCGCACGGGGACAAGAGCGAACCGATGAGCTTCAGGAACATCTGGGTGCGGGAGCTGCCCTAGCACCCTGCGGGGCTTCTTTCGACAGCTATCGATTGAAAACCAAATCTTCCCGCCAAACGAGAAAAGCAGATCCTTCGCCCCGCTTGCCCCGCAGACTCATGTCTGCGGGGCCCAAGCTTGCGGGGCTCAGGATGACACGTCTGGGGTGGGATTCGGCGTCAGGCGAAAGATCAGTGCGCCATGGCTTGCGTCTTGGCCAGGATGACGGCATTCCTGAGCGCGGTGACGAAGGCGTGGGCTGCGGCTGTGTCGTTGAACGTGAGGCCGAAGGCTTCGACCTGGTCCGGCACCTGGCCATAGTCAGAACTGCTGTGCGGGCCGGGGCCCAGGTGCTGCAGCTTGTCGCGGTCGTAGATGAGGGCGCGGAATTTCTTTCCCGGCATGCCCACCACAACAACCATTACAGCGTCACCTTTGTCACCCGGCTTGTATGCACTGGGAGCCTCAGGATCGGTGAAGACACGATCCTCGCCCATGAGCGACTCATCGACGTCTGCAAGTGGAACGGTGATTGACGAGAGAGGAAATGCGTACCGGTACCACGCGATTTTCCCGTCTTCTTCGCGCGGCAACGCGCAGACAGGCGCGGGCATGTTGGGTTCGATGACGAGGGTTAGGCCGTCGAGCATGACAATACTGCCCGAAGCGGTGTAGGCGGTCTTCATCTGCTCCATGTGGGAGCGGATGTCCTGCGCGCTGCAGGCGATGGAGCCAAGGACGAGGCAACCCAGCAACAAGCGAAACAAGGTCTTCATGGATGAACCTTTGGTGTGACTTTAATGGTGGAACCGTTCTTCGAAAATTTGTGTGATTTATCGCACCCAGATGGTTACGAAGGACACGGGCAGAAGAAGACTGGCGGCTCCGATTCCTCTTCGGGTCTGCCGGAGGACAACAAGAGTGAAATCCGGAAGGGCTGTAAAGTGCTACGATTCAGTCAATTTCCGACGAGGTTAAGAGAATGGCGAAACGGGTTGCTCTCGCAATTTTGGCTTGTGCAACTTTGGTGGGAGTTGTTGCAGCGCAGGCGCCCGCGCCGCTGCTCACTCCGGAGTCGAAGCTTCCGGCGCGGCACAGTGTCCCTGTCTTCGGGCTGAAGATTGTCTATTACGACGTGGGCTCGGGGCCGGTGATCGTCCTGGTGCATGGTTTTGGCAGCGAGGCCCGGTTCGATTGGGGCAACGTTCTGCTGATCCTTTCGCAGCATCATCGCGTGATCGCGCTGGATCAGATTGGATTTGGCGGCTCGGACAAGCCATTCATCGACTACTCCGTCCAGACGTATGTCGACTTTCTCGGCGAGTTTTTGCGCACACTCAAGGTGCACGAGTTCACGCTGGCCGGGGAATCTCTGGGGGATGGATATCGGCGCTTTACACGATCGAATCTCTTGCGCCGGCGAACTCTGGTGGCAACGCTCTGCCTGTGCCGAGACGTTTGGTACTGGAAGATGCAGCGGGAATGTCGGCATTGCATGCAATGGCGCAATCGATGCCGATCCCGATCGCAGGCACTTTCGCCGATGCGCACGGGGTGGCCATCGTCTTCCACGACAAGTCGCGCGTGACGGATGAGTTCGTTCGCGAGGCATGGGCAATGAAGATGAAAGCCAACGACGGATTCACGGAGCGCTCGTTCTGGAGCAATGCGAAGGTTGCAACGGAAGTCGTAAGGGATCGCATCGCCTCGATCTCAGTGCCGACACTGGTGGTGTGGGGCGGCAACGACGAACTTGTGCCGATCGAACAAGGTCGCGCTTATGCTGCGGGGATTCCCGGGGCGAAGTTTGTCGTCGTTCCGGAGTGTGGCCACGCGCCTTCCATTGAGAAGCCGAATCAGTTTCTCGGCGCGATGATTCCGTTTATTGACGCTCCCTAGGCTTGCGGCGAGATATGCGTTCACTGCGCCTGCGCGATGCGGCATTGGTTCCCTCCCGGGCGAGTTGAGGAAGTGGGCAACCTTTGTCGCGCGTCCTCATCTCAAACTGCTGACAACGATTCTTGCGTCATTGCCAAAGCACCTGGCGGCATAGACTTCGCAGAACCTTCAATTCGCACACTGAAAAACGCCGCAACCTGAAGTGGTGCATAACAGGCAGGAGGAAACCTATGGCTGAAATTAAACGTGAACAAATGATCAACAACGCGGGGCTTTCCACGGCGGCATTGGCTCGCGCTGATGGAATGGCGGACGAATCCGTCGAGCAGGATTATGTAGAGCAGAGGGAGACGGCGCACGATCGCAGCAGGTCGGTTGAGGTGCAGATCAAGAGGGGTGTGGCACAGCCTTCGGAGACAGATGGGCAGGCGGCACTGTTTTCTCAGGATGAGTCGAAAGAGCTGTACGCGAAGTGGGATACGATTCAGGTCGGCTTTGTGGACGAGCCACGCCAGGCAGTAGAGCGTGCCGATTCGCTGGTGGCCGGAGCTATGAAGCGGCTGGCCGAAATGTTCGCGGAGGAGCGTGCGCGGCTGGAAGGACAGTGGGATCGAGGCGACAGCGTTTCAACCGAAGAGCTGCGACTTGCACTGCGCCGTTACCGCGCTTTCTTTGGACGGCTGCTCTCGGTTTAACTTCAGATCGCACAATAGCCGGAATGTTCCCAGTATTCCGGCCCTTGTCGCTTCTTGGACCTCTATTCGGTGACGGTCAGCTCAGTGTGGAGGTTTGCAGCGGAATCCTCGCCGGCCCAAACGTCGAAGGTGCTGGGCTCGACCGCCCATACTTTTGTCTGCGGGCTCCAGAACTCGAGCTCCGCTTTGCTCAGCGGAAACTTGAGCGTCTGGGTTTCGCCGGGTTGGAGTGTGACGCGCTTGAATCCCTTGAGCTGGCGAACGGGGCGCGAGGCCGAACCCCAGCGCTGGTGGATGTAGATTTGCGCGACCGCATCGCCTGCCACTTTGCCGGTGTTGGTCACTTCGACCTGAACCTCCGTCACTTCGCCTGTTTTCATACTTGTTTTGCTCAGTCGCAAGTGGTCGAATTTGAAACTGGTGTAGGTGAGGCCGTAGCCGAATGGATACAGCGGCTTACTCGCGACGTCCCAGTAGCGCGAGGTAAAGGTGGGCCGGTCTTCGGGTTCGTGGGTGAGATTGTGATTGTAGTAAAGCGGTTCCTCGCCTGCGGCGTGTGCCCAGCTGATGGGGAGCTTGCCCCCCGGATTTACATCGCCGAATAGAACGTCGGCCACTGCGTTGCCGCCTTCGGTGCCCGGATACCACGCTTCCAGAATTGCCGAAACATGTTGCGATGCCCAGTGGAGGTCGAGCGGGCGACCGTTTTCCAAGACAAGGACGACCGGCTTGCCAGTCGAGGCTGCGGCTTCGAGCATCTGCTGCTGGATGCCGGGCAGTTCCATGGAGGCGCGAGAGGCGGATTCGCTGCTCATCACGGCTGTTTCGCCCAGAACTGCGATTACAATGTCGGCTCCGGCAGCGGCAGCCTTCGCTTTTGCAATCGACTCAGTGATCTCAGATTCGGTGGGTGGCGGCGGGGGTTTGGTCCCGGAGATTGTATCGAATAGCGACGGAAATAGCCGCACCGGGTAAGGTCCGGCAACGTAGTTGATCTCGGCACCCTGACCGAGCCGGTTCTTCAGACCTGCGAGTACCGTAACAGGATGACTCTTTGAACCGCCGCCGAAGAGGCCTTCGACCGTCCAGCCACCCTCGATGTCGCGGACGGAGTCGGCAAGCGCGCCGATTACGGCGATCCTTTTTATCGACCTGGTGAGCGGGAGAGTGTGGTTGTCATTTTTCAACAGCACCATGGAACGTGCCGCAACCTTGCGCTCGAGTTCGCGGCCTTCAGGGCGGCTGAGGGTTGACTCCACCTTGGACTCGTCGACATAGGGGTGGTCGAAAAGACCAAGCTGGTATTTCACTTCGAGGATGGGAAGTACGGCGGCATCGAGCTGAGCTTCAGACACCTTGCCGGAGTGGACGACGCCAGCGAGGTATTTTGGGTAGGTCAGGCTCGCCATATCCATGTTGAGCCCGGCGGTGACGGCTTTGTAGGCAGCGTCTTCGGGGTCCTTGGCGTAGCCGTGGGTTTGCAGGGCCCCTACGGCCCAGGCATCTGAGACGACGAAGCCCTGGAACCCCCATTGCTTGCGCAGCACATCGGTGAGCAGCCAGCGGTTGCCGGTGGCGGGCACGTCGTTTAGGTCCATGTAAGCGCTCATGAAGCTACCGGCGCCAGCCTGCTCGGCGGCGTGGAAGGGAACGAGATAGACGTTCTGCATGAGCTCTTCAGGAACGTAAGAGGAGTCGTAATCGCGGCCACCTTCGGCTGCGCCATAACCGGCAAAGTGCTTGACACAGGCCAGCACGCTATCGGGGCCGAGCGATTCACCCTGGAATCCGCGAACCTGGGCGCGGGCCATGGCGGCGCCGAGGTAGGGGTCTTCGCCGGCGCCCTCAACGATGCGCCCCCAGCGGGAGTCTCGGGCGATATCGACCATGGGTGTAAAGGTCCAGCGGATGCCGGCTGCGCGCGCGTCTTCGCCGGCCAGGTGTTGCGCAGCTTCTTCGACTCCCGGATCCCACGAGGCGGCCATGGCCAGCGGGATGGGAAAGACGGTTCGGTATCCGTGGATAACGTCGAAAGCGAAGAGGATGGGGATATGAAGACGCGATTTATCGATGGCAAGGTGCTGCAGGCGGTTGATCTCCTTGACGTCGATGAGCCAGAGGATGGAGCCGACCTTGCCCTGGACGATCAATCCGTCGGGCTTTTCGCTCGCCAGAAGCGGCATGACAACGCCGGAAGACTGGTTCATCTGCCCGACTTTCTCCTCAATGGTCATCTGCTTGAGCAGTTCTTCAGCCCGGCGACGGGCCTCGGCTTGCGTCATGGGCGCAGTTTGTCCGGCGAGACTCCAGGGTAGGGAAATTACGAGGAAACTGATTGAAACGAGTGCTTTGAAATACCGCTTGCTTTGCATCACTGGACTGATCCCCTCCGCGGGACCGTTAAGCATACTGCATGAGGAGGATGGTTGGCAGACAGACCGGCAGGGCGCTTGAGAAGACGGAGGACTGGGTTGGGACGGGCTTCACGCACTCGCGTGCGCAACTGAAGACAAAAAAGCGCCCCCCGATTAGTCCTGCCTGGATTCATCCAGGTCTGGTAACCGGAGGGGCGAGGAGCCGCAATCACAAGAAAACGCGCCTGAGTGTGACACACGTCGGGCACATCTCCTGGACCGGTCTTCAATATATGCAGAATTGAAGATGCCCAATAGGTTCCATCGGGTAGCAATGACCCAGGAAGCTGCATAAGATGCAGCAGAATTAGCCTTTGTTGAAGTATGGACATGCGGGAGAGTGGGACGTATCATACGCAGTGCGGGCAATCCAGAAATTAATACGACCTTCTTTTCCACTGAGAGATGCCGGGGGCACGACGGACCAGAAGGGAAATCACGGATATGCTTCATTTGTTTTTTGGACTCGTAGCCAATTGATTGCCGCGTCCCGGGAACTTTGCGGATCCGGTGCGCAACTAAGGGTCACGAGCCGTCGCCCTGAAGGGTATAGAGCCGCTTAAGGAGTTCTGAATGCCGCTGGCGCCGAAATCCCTGCACGACGTGGACCAGTTGACATTTGTCTCTGACCCCGCTGCAATCCGCGAACAGTTGCAAAGGCTCCTCGCCCACCCCTTGTTTGCCAACAGCAAGCGATATCCTGCCCTGCTGGCCTATGCGGTGGAGCAGACGCTGCTGGGAAATGCGGCCGAACTGAAGGAACGCAGCATTGGCATCGAAGTTTTTGGCCGTACGCCAACCTACGATGCGAATGCTGATCCGGTGGTGCGCATCACAGCCGGTGAGGTTCGCAAGCGGCTAAGCCTCTACTACTATGACCCGTCGCACGCGGGCGAACTAGTGGTTGAACTTCCGCTGGGTTCGTATGTACCTGTTTTCCGACAGTCCGAGCCGCCAATCGAACCACAGCCGGATGCGCTGGAATTCGCTGCGGTTTCCATTCCGCCGCCAACTACCCCGTTAATTCTCCCTGCGCCAAGCGCGATCACTCCGGCCAGACCTTCACGGTTCCGCTGGTTTGCGGCCGGTGTGCTTCTGATCGCAGGTTGCGCGGCGGGCCTGTTGGTGGGAATGCGCATCCGCCAGGCGGCTCCGCCGGACCCGCCTTCGAATATCGACCGCTTCTGGGAACCATTCACTTCCAGCCTTAATCCGACCACCTTCTGCCTGGGTGAACCCGCGAAGAACATCGACATGGACTCGATCAACTCTTTTGAGGCTCCGGTCAGCGCTCCCGCCGAACCGCAGAAGCTCTACGTGCGGCTTCACCTCTCAGGAAACCTGGCGCTGGCCGACGTTATTACCCTCACGCGCACAGCGGCGGCGCTCGAAGTTCGCCACAAAGCTTTCCGAGTAGTTCCCGCCTCTGAGGCGACGTTTGCCCAGTTGCGCGAAGGTCCCATCGTGCTGATCGGCGCGTTCGACAACATCTGGACGCTGCGCTTAACGCAAAAACTGCGCTTTGGCTTCGAGTCAAAGGACGGGGTAGCCTTGATCGTCGACCGCAAGAGCCAGACAAAAACGACCTGGGCAACCGCGTGGGATCTGCCGTATCAGAAGCTCTCGCGCGACTATGCCATTGTTGCACGTATACACGACAGCACCACCGGCCAGCCAGTGATTATCGCGGCGGGAATCTCAGAAGAAGGAACCGAGGCGGCCGGAGAGATCCTCTATAACCCCGTCTATCTCAATTCGCTGTTGGCCAAGGCACCCGCCAACTGGGAAAAGATGAATATGGAAGCCGTGATAGAGACGCAGGTCATTGAGGGCCACTCTGGGCCGCCCAATATTCTCGCGGTTGAAACCTGGTAGCCCGTGTCAGAACTGTGGTGTCGTACGGAAAACGCGATCAGATTCTACTTCGACTTTGCCTTCTGAGCTGCCCAACGCTTGCGCTGCGCATCGGCAATCCGCTTGCGCGCATCGGCGCTAAGTACGCGCTTCTTTTTCTTGCCCGGTGCTTTGTTTGTCTTACTCTTAGGTCCCGAAGATGTAGCGGCTCGAGAACCCGCAAGCAGAGAACGGACTTGGGTAAGTCTCGCGATCTCCGCGTCTATTTCAGCAAGGATAGTTTCAATTGACATAAAAAGAGGATATATCATCGCTGCGATGCGAAGATCCATCCACTTATAACGTACATGTGTGATTTCTCATCGAGTTAATCAGGCCTCCCGACGGTCTTGTCCTTGTATGCCTTTTGCAGTACGTAAAAAGCCGCCTTTTTCTGGCCCTGATCGGAGATCAATCCTTTGCGATTAAACTCGTCCTGAATGCCGACCAAGGGACGATTCGGAGAACGAAAATCCATTAGCAACCACGGGCTCATTCCCCTGAGTTGCGCGATCTTGTTCAGCATTGGCAATTGATGGCGAAAGACATTCGCCTGGTACTCCTCTGTCCAGCGCTCATTTTCTCCGCCATGCAACCCGGCTTTTGCATCCGCGCCGAACTCGCTGACGATTAGCGGCTTCTGATAAGCGATTTGCCACTGGGTTGTATCGGCGCTTTCGGGATGGCCTTCATACCAGCCTATATATTCGTTGATGCCGATTACATCGAGAGCCTGTCCCAGCGGATCGTCAACGATTTTCGTATTGCCCTGGGCACGAACCAGTAATGCGGCCGTAATCAACCGCGTTGGATCGAGACCGCGGGCGCGAGTCGCCAGTGTCTCAATGAATTGCGTGCGCGCTGGAGTATTAGGCGTTTCATTCGCCATCGACCAGAGAATAATGGCAGCGTGATTGCGCGAGGTATTGATTTCCTCGTCGAGTTGCTGCTCGGCCTTCGCCAGCACCTTGGGATTATCGAATTCGAGCGCCCAGTACACCGGATTCTCTGACCACACCAGCAGTCCCATGCGATCGGCAGCGCGCAGCATCGTTTCATCGTGCGGATAGTGGGCCAGGCGGACATAGTTACAGCCGAGTTCCTTCGCCCAGCCGAGCAATGTCTCCGCATCTTTGTCGGAATAGGCGCGCCCGGTGCGATAAGGCGCTTCAGCATGGATGGCGATGCCGTACAGGAAGATAGGCTTGCCGTTCAAGAGAATCTCAGTGCCTCGCGTTTCAATGGTTCGGAAACCGAACAGCTCGTCGATGGAGTCACCGCCCGCGCGGATTTCAACCTTGTACAGTTTCGGCGACTCAGGGGTCCAGCGCTCCAGGCCTTGCACGTTGAAGTGAAGTGGCGCACGACCATCGGCGCCGACTTCCGCTGTTGTCGTCGCGTGCAGTTCGGGAATTTCGACTTCTGCTTTCTCGCCAGACTGCGCGCCGACAACATGGACCCAGCCTTCGATCACGCCGTCGTCATTGCGGCTCAGGTGTACGTCGTATTGGTCGATGAATGAATCCGGCAATTCGATCAGCGACACTTCCCGGGTGAGGCCGCCGTAGTTCCACCAATCCGTTTCGAGAGTTGGCACGTTGTCCTCGTGGCGAGTGTTATCTACGGCAGCGACGACAAAATTATTACCGCTATGAATCGCCTGGGTAACTTCGCAATTGAAAGCTGTGAATCCGCCTTCGTGCTCGCAGACTTTCTGTCCATTTACCCAGAACCAGGAGTGATAGTTGGCTGCACCGACGTGAAGAAATACGTGGGTATGCGGCTTGGGCTCGTAAGTGAAGTCTTTCTCGTACCAGATCGGACCTTCGTAGAACATCAGGGACTCGCGCTGCGTATTCCAGTCACCCGGAACCTTGAGCTTCGGCGCCTTGGAAAAGTCATACTCCGTGGGAAATGGATCGCCGGGCTTGGCTTTGTAATTCATGAAAAAACCGTTTTTTTTCTCTTCGTGATGGAAGCTGAATAAGCCCGAGAAGTATGGATCGACGATGGATGCCCACTCGCCATCGAGCGAAGTCGAGGGACGACGGTCGGCGCCGGTGAGCACGACGGGCGCCGGCGCTGCGATGCCAACAGGAGCAGACACGGAGATTGCAATGAGAAGAAGGATGAAGGAACGAAAGCTGGAAGATATGCGGAGTGCATCAGGGCGGGCGACGAAGCCAGTCATGCCAATCCTCTTGAGATAGTGGATTAGATTTGAGAGAGGCCCGCGGATTCACGACAAGCGCGCGCGGCTCTCGGCGGACCGACCATATTACTGCCTCGCGTCGCGAGATGTACATGCCTATGCGAGCTTGCGCTAAGTTTTACAAGTGAAGAGGGCAAGCCGATTGGCCTGCCCTCTAGCTTCGGCTCAACTTATGTACGCCAGTTATTGGGGTCCGAGATACATGACATGGACATAGGTTCCAAGGCGCACGTTGTAGGCGAGGTACCAGCCGGGATGATCCGGATCTTCGTAAATTACGATATCGTCTCCGGCCCAGTCCCAACCATCGCAGAAACCGAAATCAGACGGCGCAACACTCCAGTACCATCCGTTGAACCAGAACCGGCTTGGTCCGCCACCCGCGAGATGCCATCTATGGGACGGACCAAATCCACCGCTGAAGCGACCATGCTCCCATGGATGATCGAGATGGTAGTTGGCGTCGTTGGGACCGGTGTCATGTCCGACCCAATGATTGCCAGGATCGACGTGCGGTGCATTGGGATGGCCGGGCTTGTCGCTGTAGTTCCGCTGCTGAGGCGGCTGGTTCACATCGTTTGCTTTGTGCGGCGGCGCGGCCTTGGGCGCCTTGTATGGAGCCGGTCCGCGTGAGGGCGGCGGCGCCGGCTGTGCATGAGGCTCCGGGCGTTGTTGAGCAATTGCGGGCAGCGACATCGCCAGCAACGCGGTCAAAACAAGATTTGCTACGCGCATGAAGTTCTTCCTCCACATCGCCTTCGGGAAAGCGGCGTCATCGCGCTCAAGAAATCCCGATAAGCTAATCCAAACACACTACATGAAACCCTGCACCAGTTGGCAAGTTGCAAGTGTGCCGGATAAGGAGTGGTTGGAGGAACTTAGGCGCTACGCGGACGTCGCCATGCATAAAGCGGGAACCTATCGGCTAGCTCCGCGACCTCAACCCGTATGTGCTCGAGTGCCGCATCGTCGTTGCGCTTTTCGAGCGCCTTGGCGATCCATGCTGCAATGATGCGCATCTCCGGCTCCTTCATGCCCCGGGTGGTAAGTGCGGGGGTGCCGATGCGGATGCCGGAGGGCTTGAGGGGCGGATTGGTGTCATAGGGAATCGCGTTCTTGTTAACCGTAATGCCGGCTTTGCCGAGAGCAAGCTCCGCTTCCGATCCGAGGATTCCTTTTTCGAAGACGTCTACCAGCAGCAGGTGATTGTCGGTACCTCCGGAGACAAGCCGATAACCAGCCTCTTGCATTGCCAAGGCCAGCGCTTTTGCGTTGGCCACAATCTGCGCAGCGTAGGTCTTGAAGTCGGGCCGCAGAACCTCTCCGAATGCGACGGCCTTGGCGGCAATGATGTGCACCAGTGGGCCGCCCTGCTGGCCGGGGAATACTGCCATGTCGATGGCCTTGCCGAGGGTCTGCTCTGGCTTCGGGCCTACTTGAAAGTCCTTGCCGCAGAGAATCAGTCCGGCGCGCGGCCCACGTAGCGTTTTGTGGGTTGTGGTGGTGGTGATGTGCGCGTGGGGCACCGGCGAGGGATGGGATCCGCCGGCCACGAGACCTGCGATGTGCGCCATGTCGAAGATGTACTTGGCGCCAACCTTGTCGGCGATTTGCCGCATGCGCGCGAAATCCCACAGGCGCGGATACGCGCTCGCGCCGCCGATGATGACCTTTGGCTTTTCGCGCTCGGCGATACCTTCGAGTTCGTCGTAGTCAATAACTTCGGTATCGCGCCGCACGGTGTAAAACGCGGTGTGGTAGAGCTTGCCGCTGAAACTCAGCTTGTGCCCGTGGGTCAGGTGGCCGCCATGCGCCAGGTCAAGGCCGAGAATCGTATCGCCCGCCTGGAGGACCGCCATATACGCGGATGCATTGGCCTGCGAGCCGGAGTGTGGCTGGACGTTGGCAAACTCCGCACCAAAGATTTGTTTGGCACGATCACGCGCCAAGTTTTCTACTACATCGGCGTATTCGCAGCCGCCGTAGTAGCGCTTCCCCGGATAACCCTCGGCGTACTTGTTGGTAAATACCGAGCCGGCGGCCTCGAGCACTGCTTCGGAGACAAAGTTCTCGCTGGCGATCATCTCCAGGCCTTCGTGCTGGCGGAGGGTTTCGTGGTCGACGGCAGCGGCAACATCGGGGTCTGCTTGGGCCAGAGAAAGGGCCATACGATCAGTCATGTTTGAATTTTAGCCGGTCCATCCCCCGCACAGATTCGGAAATCTGCACCGTCTGACGTAGAGCCTGGACCGCACGAACGCGCTATTCCAGCTATTCTTGAAATACGGCAACACGCGTGGGCTCTCATGAAGATTCATTTCCCAAAACGCCTGCCGGCTTCCTTTGCTCCGTTGCTTGTTTGCGGTGCCGGCGTCATATTCTCGCAACTCGCCGTTGCTGCAACCGATGAGGCATCGGATATTCGGGTCCAGGGCCCCGGCACCCGTCCCCAACTTGGCTTTGCGTGCTGTGATCAAGGCATCGCTCAAATGCAATCTCTCTTTGCCGATACCAGCGTGATTGCCTCGCTGAAAGAGTTGCACGCGCAAGTCGCGGTCGCCATCGTTGACTTCTCACCTGAGCGGGTCGAAACTGTGCGTCGCCTCAACGAAGACGGCGTTCCTGTTATCGCGTGGATTGAGTTGGCGCAGGAAGATGGCTACTACCTGAACGCCGACACCACTTTGAAAGCTGCTACCCGCATAGGCGAGTTTGAGAAATGGACAAACGAAAACGGATTGCGATGGACGGCCGTGGGATTGGACATCGAACCGAATTTCGGTGAATTGGCCGAGTTGAAAGCCCATCGTTGGCTTTCTATTACGACGCTCGTGCGGAACAGTTTCAATGGCCATCGCATCGCCCACGCCCAGCGCGCGTATTCCGCGATGATCGCGGAGCTTCAGGCTCGCGGCTATGCCGTCCAGACCTACCAGATGCCCTATCTTCCAGCCGAGCGCAGTGTTCACTCCACCGCTTTCGATCGCGTGTTGGGAACTGTAGACGTGCGCGGCAACGAAGAATACCTGATGCTCTACACGAGTGAGGCGCGCCGGGTGGGTGCGGGGATGATCTGGTCTCTGGGCCGTAACGCGCAGGGAATTACGATTGGGGTTACAAATGGCGACACACAGGCGGGGGTAGGAAACGGGCCGCTCGATTGGAACGAGTTTTCGCGGGATCTGATTGTGGCAAGCCACCTCACGAGGCTTGTTGGGATCTACAACCTGGAGGGATGCGTTCACCAGGGGTTTCTGCCGCGCCTCGCAAGGATGGATTGGAGCCAGTCGGTGGTTCTGCCTGCCGCATCTATCCAACGAGCCGAGCGAACGGGACGCACTCTCCGCACTGCTCTCCGCATCTTTCCTTTCATCCCGTTTCTACTCTTCGCCGCGTTGATGTTTTTCGCGTGGCTTGTGCGCCGCTGGTTCCTCCGCCGCAAAGCTCATTCACTCTGACCGTCCCGCCGCCGATCACACTCCTGTTGACATTCTTCCTATCCGTGGCGTATATGTTGAATCTCAACAGGAGAAGCAATGGGCGAGAACAAGTCAGATGTTTTGCAGGGCACGCTGGACCTGATGGTCCTGAAGACTCTCGAAGCCATGGGCCCGCTGCATGGATATGGAATTGCGCGCCGCATCGAGCAGGTCAGCGGCGATGCGCTCAGCATGAACCAGGGCACCATCTACCCGGCACTTCTCCGTCTGGAGCAACGCGGATGGATCAAGGCCGAATGGGGAACATCGGAGACCAATCGCCGCGCCAAGTTTTATTCGCTGAGCCGCATCGGACGCAAGAAGATCGAAGAAGAGACGGAAAACTGGGAACGCATCGCCGCGACCATGGCGCGCTTTCTTGCGCCGTCGAACTAGGAGCCGCTCATGTCTTCGAGCCCGATGGACGCGATCCGCATCTTTGTCAGCCGCTTCACAGCATTTTTTCGTCGCCGCAAGCTGAACGTGGACCTCGACGAAGAATTGCGCGCGCACATCGATCTGGCCGTCGAGGAGAACATCGAGAAAGGAATGGCGGGGGATACTGCTCGCACGAAGGCGTTGGTTGAGTTTGGCGGAGTGACGCAGCTTAGGGAGGAATATCGGCTGCGAAGAGGACTGCCTTTCCTGGAGACGCTGTGGCAGGATTTGCGCTTTGCCACGCGACAGTTGAGAAAATCGCCGGGGTTTACGGTCAGCGCGATTCTTACGCTGGCGCTCGGCATAGGCGCCAGCACAGCGATATTCAGCCTTATGGAGGGTGTCGTTCTGGCGCCGCTGCCGTATCGGCGGCCCGATTGCCTGATGATGCTGGAGGAGAGCCGTCCCGGCGTGCAACAGCTTGGGATTTCGTACCCGGATTATCAGGATTGGAAACGAAACACCCGCTCATTTGAGCAGGCGGCGGTCGCGTGGCGCGACTATGTTTTGAACGCGCCGGGCACGCCGGAGCAAGTGCATGGCATGGAAGTGTCGTCCGGATTGTTCTCGATGCTTGGCGTGAAGCTGACGCAGGGGCGCGAGATCTCTCCACTGGAGGACAAGCGGGATGCCGCGCCGGTGGCGATCATCAGCGATCGTCTGTGGAGAGAGCGATTTTTATCAAGCCCGCAAGCGGTGGGACGAGCGGTGACGATGGATGGGGAGCACTTCACTGTCATTGGCGTTCTGCCCCCTGGATTCCGGTTGTGGAGCGCGGCGGATGTGTACACATCGCTGGAGCGTGGTGAGCCTCTGCTTTACAGCGATCGCACGATTCATGCACTTGCCGCAATTGGCCGCTTGAGGCCTGGCGCAAGCATGGGGCAGGCAGACGCTGAACTAAGCAGTGTCCAGCAGAATCTGGATCGCCTCTATCCGGCCGCGGATCGAAACCTTGGTATCAATGTCATGCCGCTGAAGCAGTCCATCGTTGGCGACGCCACCGGAACATTTGTCATGCTGCTGGGGGCGGTGGGCATTGTCCTGCTGATTGCGTGCACCAATGTCGCGAACCTCTTGCTTGCACATGCCGCAGCCCGGACGCGCGAATTCGCCGTTCGCTCGGCGCTGGGGGCAAGCCGGGGGCGTGTGGTGAGGCAGTTGTTGACGGAAAGCATTTTGCTTGCCCTTACAGCAGGCGTTCTCGCGCTGGGACTTGCCGAGGCGGCAATCAAGCTGATGGTCGCGTATATCCCCAGCAGCGTGCCACGGACGGCGAACATCGCGCTGAACCTTCCTGTGCTCCTTTTCGCTTTTGGCATTTCGCTTGTGGTTGGGGTTGGGTTCGGCCTGGCACCTGCGCTCAAAGGTTCACGAGTCGACGCGCAGAGATCACTGAAGGCAGGTGAGCGCGGATCTACGCAAATCCACACTCGCAGCCAGAACGCGCTGGTGATTGTCCAAATGGCGCTGACGCTGGTGCTACTGGTCGGTTCCGGCCTTTTGTTGCGCACGATTCGCGATTTGTGGAGTGTGTATCCGGGCTTCAACACGAGCCATGTAATCACGTTCCAGGTGGGCCTCTCGCCTTCGCTCACGCAGACGGCAAAAAGCACGAGAACGGCCTATCTGCAGCTGCTCGGGCGCATCCGTCAGATTCCCGGCGTGCAGGCAGCAGATTTTACCAACATCGTTCCGCTGAGCGAGCACGACAACGGGGGACCATTCTGGGTCGGCGCGCAACAATCCACGTCGATGCAGGATGCGCCGCATGCGCTCTACTTCGAGACCGGTCCAGACTACCTGCAGACGATGGGAATCCCCCTGCTGCGAGGCCGTTTCTTCACCGCAGAAGATGACTCCGGATCCGCGCCAGTTGTGGTCATCGACAGCGTTCTGGCGCAGACCTATTTCCACGGTAAAGATCCAATTGGCGAGAACATCACGGTTGCACATTGGCGGACAGCCCGGGTGATTGGCGTCGTGGGCCATGTGCGGCACTGGGGGCTCGGTGATCCCGGAACATACAACCCAAGCCAGATTTACATTTCGTTTTACCAAATCTCAGATGAGTGGGTGCCGGCGTTTGCACGCCAACTATCGGTAGCAGTGCGCACACCGCTCGATGCTGGGTCCATTATGCCCGCCGTCCGCAATGTGGTTTACGGCGCCGCCAACGACCAGGCGGTTTTCAACGTTGAGACCATGCAGCAAATCGTGTCTGACTCGATGGCCTCGCAGCGGCTTCCGATGATTCTGCTGGCAGCCTTCGCGGTTCTGGCACTGGTACTTGCGTCGGTGGGCATTTATGGAGTCATTTTCTACTCTGTAACTTTGCGCGTGCGAGAGATAGGAATCCGTATGGCGCTTGGCGCAAACCGGCACGATGTTTTGAGAATGGTGCTGGGGCAGGGCCTGAGCCTGGCTTTTGTGGGCTTATCTATCGGGGCAGCCGGCTCGCTGGCGTTGGCACGGGTGCTGTCGAGCTTTGCCAAGTTGCTATACGGAGTGCGGACAAGCGACCCGCTGACCTTTGTCGCCGCATCGCTGCTTTTGATGGGCGCTGCTTTTATGGCCTGCTATCTCCCGGCGCACAGAGCCATGCGCATCGACCTGATGCGCGCATTGCGAACGGAATAGGAGCTTCTTATGGACTGGACCCGCATTCTTCTAAGCCGTTGCACCGCACTCTTCCGCCGCCGCAAGCTTGACGCGGATCTGAACGAAGAACTGCGCGCTCACATCGACCTCGCGACGGCGGAAAACATGAAGCGCGGCATGTCCCCGGAAAATGCGCGCACCGAAGCGCTTCGAGTTTTCGGCGGCGTGACGCAGATCAAGGAGCGCTACCGGACACAGCGCGGGATGCCGATTCTGCAGCAATTTTTCCGCGACCTTCGCTTCGCGTTTCGGCAACTGCGGAAGTCGCCGGGATTCGCAATGACCTCGATTCTGACGCTCGGTCTCGGCATCGGCGCGGTAACGTCGGTGTTCAGTGTGGTCGATGCTGTGCTCTTGAAGCCGTTCGCCTTCCCCAACTCCGATCGGCTCGTCGTCTTGCGCGAAGCGGTAGAAGACCCGCAGGCTGGGCGGGTCGCAACCCCTGACAACTACCGTCATTTTCTGCGCCTGAAGAATTCGACGACGACAATTGAAGATGCCGCCATTTTTGGACAACGTGGAGCGAGTGTTTCGCCCAACGGCGAGCACCCCCGCATCGTGGGTGAAATCCTGGCTTCGCCAAACCTGTTTGCGGTACTTGGTGTGCAACCCATCCTGGGTCGAGGCTTCGTCGAAGCCGACGCGCGCGACAAAGCGAACCCCGTGGTGGTGCTGAGTTATGCAGGTTGGCAAAGCCTGCTCGGCGGCGACCCGAAAGCCATTGGGCAGACGGTGCGGTTAGGGGGGCAACCCTACACGGTGATCGGAGTTCTCCCGCCGGCAATGCGATTCCCCCAAATTGCGCTTGCTCCCAAAATTGCGTTCCAGGAGATGGCGCGCGATGCCCTCCTGTTCGAGCCGCTTATACCGAGTGACCGGGACCTGAAGACCGACATGGGCAACTTCAATTACAAGGCGATTGCCCGGCTCAAGCCCGGCACGACCATCGCGCAGGCGAGCGCCGAACTGGAGGCCTTACAGAATTCGTACACAATTTCCGCACATCTTCCCCTGCATTTTGGAATTGCGCTCACGCCACTGACGAAGGATGTAGCGTCAGCGATCAGCGGGGCGCTTTGGTTATTGTTCGCGGCAGTCGGAGCCGTGTTGTTAATCGCCTGCGTCAACCTGGCCAATCTGCAACTGGCGCGCGCCGTGAACGCTGAGCACGAGACTGCAGTACGCGCCGCCCTCGGCGCAGGCCGGGCGCAACTCGTCAGGTCGCGGCTCGCGGAGAGTCTGCTGCTGGCGGTGATTGGCGGCGCAGCTGGAGCTGCGTTGGCATTTGCCGGGGTGCGGCTTCTCATTGCGCTTGTACCGGCAAATGTGCCACGCCTGGACGAGGTTTATGTCAATACGCCCGTGCTGCTATTTGCTGCGGGAATCTCGATTGCCGCCGCCATCGCGTTCGGGATTCTGCCGGCTCTGCGATCTCTTTGTGTTCATCCTCAAGCGGCGTTGCAGAGCAATTCCGCGCGCACGGTAAACACGCAGGAAGGCAGACGCACGCGGTCGATCATGATGGCGACCCAGGTGGCCTGCACGGTGGTTCTTCTTATCGTTACGTCCCTGGCGCTCCGTAGTTTCGCGCATCTGATGAGCGAAAATCGCGGATTCGATGCAAGCCACGTGACGCTGGCGCAGGTGGATCTGTTCGCGCCGCAGTATGGTGACACGCACGCCAACGTGAAAGCGGTGAAGCTGGCCTTTGCGGACAGAGCGCTTGCCGGGCTGCGGGAATTACCCGGTGTGCAATCCGTCGGCATCACCAGCGTAGCTCCTCTTACAGGGGAAACCTGGGTCGATACCTTGTTTCGACCGGATCATCCCGTAGCCGCTGGGAAAGAGCCCAGGATCAATGTGCGCTGGATTGATGAGGACTATCTGCCGACCATGCAGAGTCACCTCGTGGAAGGCCGCAACTTCACATCTGCGGATCGCGCCAATCCCTACCTTGCTCTCATTTCAGAACGTACAGCACGTGAGGGTTTTCCCGGCGAGGATCCAGTCGGGCGGAAGATCAACAACATCGTTCCCGACGATAAGCACGACGTGACGATTGTCGGATTGGTGGCGGATACGCGCATCAATGGGCTCAAGGATGATGCGGCCATGGTCTACATGCCTTACTGGACTTACACGCCGTGGACGCTGTCGTTCCTGGTGCGCAGCTCGCAACCCGGCGCTGCCTTGATTCCCGAAATCCGGCGCACGGTATGGAATATCGACCCGCAGGTAGCGATTCCAATTCTCAAGTCAATGGATGAACAGGTCAGCGATTCGGCCGCCACGGAACGCTTTCAAGCTATCGTTCTAACAAGCTTCGGCATGGCCGCGCTACTGCTTGCGCTTCTTGGCGTTTATGGCGTGCTGGCTTATTCCGTCTCGCTGCGGCGCCAGGAGTTTGGCATTCGCATCGCCCTGGGTTCCGGTAAGACCGCTCTGATCGGTCTGGTGCTGCGTCAGGCCGCATATCCCGTTCTGCTCGGCACCGGGGTTGGACTCACGATGGCGCTGATTGTGCTCCGCTGGGTGCGCAGCCTGCTGTATCAAACGCCTGTCGTGGACCCGCTCGCTGTGGGCGGCAGCGTGCTGCTGCTTTTGGTTGCCGCCGCGATAGCAGCGATGATTCCGGCCCGACGTGCAGCATCCACCGACCCGATGCGCGCGCTAAGAACCGAATAGGAGCTAGCGATGGACGCAGTTCGCATTCTTCTCAACCGTTGTGCGGCGCTTTTCCACTATCGCAAGCTCGATGCCGACCTCGACGACGAGTTGCGCGGTCACATAGATCTCGCCATCCACGAGAATCAGCAGAAAGGCCTGTCGTCTGACCAAGCGCGGATCGCCGCCCTGCGTGCCTTTGGCGGCGTTACGCAAACCCGCGAAACTTACCGAGAACGTCGGGGCTTTCCTGTGCTGCTGCAGTTTGGGCGCGACTTCCGCTTCACAATACGCCAGTTGCGCAAGTCGCCCGGCTTCGCCTTCACGGCGATTGTTACGCTTGCTCTCGGCATCGGTGCAAACACCGCCATTTTCAGCGTGATGAATGCGGTGTTGCTTCGGACGCTGCCTGTCCATGATCCAGGGCAGCTTTTTTATCTGACACATGAAAACATGCCCGACAAGACCGGCAGCACAGGTGACTCGCGCTACTCTTGCGGGATCAACATCTACAACCGGTTGCGCGAGGACCATGCGGTGGTCTCCGACATCATCGCCTATGTTCCGCTGTCACTCACTAAGACCGCTGTGCGCTTTGGCGATCGCCCCGAAGAAGCCCGTGCTGACGAAGTGAGTGGAAACTTCTTCTATGCGCTCGGAGTTTCTATGGCTGCTGGGCATCCGTTCGCCGCCGCAGATGAAGTCAATCACTCTTCCGTGGCCGTTCTCAGTTATGGCTACTGGACCGCTCGCTTTGATCGCGACTCTGGCGTCATCGGCAAAACGATTTTCGTTCGCGGTGTTCCTTTCACCATTCTCGGTGTCGCGGCTCCTCGCTTCTACGGGGTCGACTCCGGCGGCTCCGCCACGGATCTGTGGGTGCCTCTGCAAAATCGCCTTGAGCTGCCGGCATGGGGAATCCCCAGCACGACGGGGCGGACTATCTACAGCTCTCCCGATTGGTGGGCGATAATGCTGATGGCGCGACTGAAGCCCGGGGTGACAGCAAAGCAAGCCGCCAGTCATCTCAGTGCCATCTACGCGCACGCGTCGTATGAAATTGCGGGACAACCTGGGCCCAACAGCCCTCCACTCGAATTGCAATTGGTTCAGGCCCGTGGCCTGGGCACGGCAAACAAAGACTACGATGAACCTTTGCATGTGCTGATGGGAATGGTCGCGCTTGTTCTCGTCATCGCCTGCATCAATATCGTGATGCTTCTTGTGGCGCGTAACGCCGGCCGCGAACGGGAATTTGCACTGCGTCTTTCTTTGGGTGCAGGCCGATGGCCGCTCTTCCGTCAATTACTTGCGGAGAGCCTCATCCTCGTGGCTACGGGCGCCGCATTGGGCTGGCTGTTTGCGGTCGAGGCAACGCGGCAGCTCGCTCTGTGGTCTGAATTGGAGATCAGTCTCGCGCCGGATTCTGCGGTTCTCGCCTTCACCCTCGGAGTCTCGACGCTTGCAGCCATTCTCTTTGGTCTCGCCCCGTTGCGGACCGCAATCCTTGTTCCAGTCGGACTCGCTCTCAAGTCTTCCTCCAGCACACAATCCACGGCCGGCCGCCGCCACGCTCTTTCCGGCAGAATTCTGATTGCCATGCAGATGGCATTCTGTTGCGTACTGCTCTTTGCCTCCGGACTGCTGATGCGCACGTTGCTGAATTATCGCCAGACCGATCTCGGCATGCACGCAGACTCGGTTCTTGCTTTCGGTGCTCATCCGCTGGGATCTCCTTCCTATTCCACCAAGCTTGCCTTCTATCGCCAACTCCTCGATCGTCTCCGTACGCTCCCCGGCGTCCGCACTGCGACCATGGCCGAACTGCGTCCTGGTACCGGCTGGTCTGACAACAACGGCTTGATCATTGATGCCCGTCAGTATGCATGGGACAACGGTAAGAACATGTTGCGCAGCAACTGGGTTGCAGGAGATTTCTTCCACACGCTTGGAATCCCGGTCTTGGCTGGACGCGACATTCTCGACTCGGATACCAAGAGCGCACCCCTTGTAACCGTCATCAATCAAACTCTGGCGGATCGGTACTTTGGCCGAGTCGATCCGATCGGGCACTACCTGGGCGGCCCAAAACAGCACGCCCGGATCGTCGGAATCGTGCGCGACAGCAAGTACAGCAGCACCGACGAAGAGAAGATGCCCATGTCCTGGTACAGCTATCAGCAATCGGACTCGATCGGCGACCTGGACATTGAACTCGGAGCGACCGGAGATCCCCTCTCGCTTCTGCCAGCGGTTCAACACGTTGTCAATGAGATCGACCCCGGAATTCCGCTCGGCAACCCGCAAGTGCTCAGCTCCGCGTTTGAAGAGACCTACCTGATGCCCGCTCTCGTCGCGCGCCTGGCTGTTTTCCTTGGTGGTCTCGCCGCGCTGCTGGTGGCTGTTGGGCTTTATGGCACGCTGGCTTTTCGCGTGAATCGCCGCACGGTCGAGATAGGCGTGCGTCTCGCCCTCGGGGCGCAGCGCGCTCAGGTTTTGTGGATGGTTGTGCGCGATAGCCTTTACCTCGTCGCAGTCGGCGTCGCGGTGGGTTTGCCCCTGGCCTGGCTGGCATCGCGATGGCTGGCTTCAATGATGTACCAGCTCTCTGTCCACGATCCATTCAGCTTTGCTGCCGCGGCTGGCGGCGTAGCTCTGGTCTCCATCGCCGCCGCAGTCATTCCTGCGCGCCGCGCCGCCTCGGTGGATCCCATGCGAGCATTGCGAACCGAATAGTAAGCGAGCTCATTCCGTCAGACAGCGCGTACGCGCTTAGCGTTGCAGCGTCTGCTCTGCTGCGCCCAGCACGTGGCCCGATTTGCGATCAACGAGAAAGACCACGAGACGCACCGGGCCGCCGGCTTCGCTTTTTTGTGCCAACGGGCCGCCGGGCAGTTTCAGTTGACGACCATCGGCGACATCAGCCCCGAGTTCCTTCATCACACGCACGACCGCCGTATGGTGCAATGTTCGGCCCGAATTTTCTCCGCCGGAAACTTCCTGGTGCGTTGCATCGGCGGCAAGGACCGCCACGAGTTTCGTCCCGGCAGGAACATTTGTGTGGATTGAGAACTGCACGGCTCCCTGGTCCCAATGTGCACCTTCGATCGCAAGACTTTGCGTGGGCGTCTTTGCTTCCTTCTCAACTGCTGCGGTCAGGGCACGGGCGTTGCTGCCGACAAACTGCTCCGTTCCATCCACCACCATCTGGGGCGTGTAACTTGAGTCGAGACCGAAGCGGCGGACATACTCCTCTTGTCTCTCCGTCATGGCATTCAGCGAGAAAGGATCGCTCCAGCCCTGGTGATTCCAATACGTCACGTGTTCGCTGAGCACAATCGCCTGGGCGCCGGAGATGGGCTGCGTGGTATCGAGTTTGGCCAGCAGCGCGTCGGCCGGAGGACAATCCGAGCAGCCCTCTGAAGTGAACAGCTCCACCAGGACGGGAACGCGTTGCGCGGTCGCGGCCGGTGTTGAAGCTTGACCCAAAAGTCTCAGCACGAGCCCATTCGCAGTCGCAACGACAAGCATCGAGGCAAACAGGCGAGCGACGGAAAAGCATCTGGGAGAAGACATGCAAGCGTTTGATTCACCATTGTTTCCGTGGGTTACACAACTTTCCTAATCGATGGTGCGAGCCGGACTGGGAAAGTATTCAAGCGGTGACCTTAGTGCCTGGTGAGGAAAGATTGGTTAGACGGGCGAGAACTTTTTTGGGAAGCGTGGGTCTGGACACAACATTGGGCCGGAGATAAGTAAACGAGGCCCTGGAGGAAACCATGCGACGCACATTGCCTTTACTTGCCCTGGCCACCTTGTTCGCCTCGGCACCGCTTTTCGCGCAACAGACCGAGCCCGCAACTCAACCCACGACCACCCAGCCGAAGGAAGGCTCGGTTAACGATCGCCGCCAGGATCGGCAGGACCGCATCGCCAATGGCGTGCAGTCTGGTCAGTTGACCGCAGGCGAGACCAAAAATCTTGAAGGCCGCGAGGCGAACCTGAATCGCGAGATCAAGGACGATCGCCAGGCTGATGGCGGCAAGCTCACCACGCAGGAACACCAGCAGGTGAACCAGCAGCAGAACAACCTGAGTAAGTCGATCTATGACGACAAGCGCAATGCCAACGCTGCACACTACGGCAACAACGAAGTCGGTCAACGCCGCGAAAATCAGCAGGACCGCATTGCGCAGGGCATTCGCAGCGGCCAGATGACCGCCGGTGAAGCTGCGCGCACTGAGAATCGCGAGCAGGGAATTAACGAGCAGATTCACGCGGATCGGCAGGCCAATGGTGGCAAGTTGACGGGCCAGGAAAAGAGCCAGGTCAATCACGAGCAGAATGGCGCCAGCCGGCAGATCTATCGTCAGAAACACAACAACAAGGTTGCACATAAATAATCAAGTCTCTCCCCCAGGAACGATGGAGCCGGTTATGCTGAACCCATGACCGGCTCTCGTTTTTCAGAGCGATTCCCGGGTGATCATATCCTGTTGAGGCTTGAGCCGGGTCGCCGACTCCCTGCCGGTCGCGTCGCCTTGAAAGCATTGGCTTCGGGACACAGCAACCCGAGAATCGCTGCGGGGCTCGCGTGCTTGCTTGCGTTCATCGCAATCAATTCGCAGGCGCAGCACTCCGCAGTGAAATCTGTTGTGTCGTTTGCGCCCGCGATTGTTGAGGCTGGCTCACCCGAGTTGATTGTGATCTCTACGTTGAATGCGAAGAGCATCAACGGAGAATGGCTGGGGCACAAGCTGGAGTTCTTTCAGCGTGGGGATAAGTGGATTGCACTCGCTGGCGTCGATGTGGAGGGCGCCGTCGGCCCTTCTACAGTTCGGATCAGCGCACAACTCGACACCGGCGGCCCACTCGACCTAAGCCAGACCATTGAGATTCATCCCGCGCACTACCGGACCGGAGCGCTCACCGTGCCGCCGAAGTTTGTCGAGCCCGGACCGGATGAGCAGAAAGTCATCGCAGCAGACGCCGACGTGAAGGCCAAAGTGTTCGCATCGAGTGCGTCTGAACCGCTGTGGCATGGGAACTTTCGCGCACCGGTGCTCGCCCAGCCGACAGATAGCTTCGGAACGCGCCGCATGTTCAATGGCAAGCTCGCCAGCATTCACAAGGGTATGGATTTTCGCGCGCCGCTGGGCACGGTGGTGCGCGCGTCGAATAGCGGTTTAGTAGTCCTGGCGCGGCCGCTCTACTACGAGGGCAACTGCGTCGTCATCGATCACGGCCTGGGGCTGTATACCGTATCGATGCACTTCAGCCGCATCGATGTGCATGAGGGTCAGCGCGTCGCGACGGGCGACAAGTTGGGGCTCAGTGGCGCAACGGGGCGCGTTACCGGGCCGCATCTGCATTGGGCAGTTCGATGGGAGGGTGCTTACCTTGACCCGGCGAAGTTGCTCAAGCTGAACTTGAATGCAATCCGGTAAAGACTGGCCTAACGCGAGACCAGGTCCTCTTCAGTTTCCTGCACTGGCAAGGGGGCAGCACCTGCACCTGCGGCTTTCTCTCTGCGCAGCTCCTTGAAGGCGCGATGCACGAACGAGCCCATGTACCAGCCGTCGATGTACTGAAAGGGGGTTTCGCCGGTGGTGTAGTGACCGCAGGGGAGGACGCGCTTTTCGAAGTTGAGACCTACGCGCTTGAACGCTTCGACTACCTGCAGCGAATAGGTCAGAGGGAACGTCAAGTCGTAATTCGCGTAGACCAGCAGAACTTTCTTTTCGGGTCCGCCGGCCGTCGCGCTGGCGATGCGATCGTAGTAGCTCACCGGGCTAATGGCCGACCACAACGCTCGCACGCGGTCCTGCGTCATTCCCGCGTCGTCGAGCGCCTGCTTGATGTGCCGGGTGCTCTGCCCCGCCCACACTACGTCTCCAAACGCCGTCGACGCGTGGTTGAAAGCATTGACGCGAATGCGGGGATCATGCGCACTCGCCAGAAATCCATAGCAGGATCCGAGGCTCGTGCCCAGCACTCCGAAGTGCTCGTAGCCCTGCTCTTCAAGCCAGTCAATGCAGCAGCGAATGTCGACTACTGCTTGGCGGCACGCCGAGAGGGTGCGTCCAATGTTGGCGCTGACTGCGTAATCGGACCGCTCCAGTTCAATCGGCCGTCGAATGTCGTGGTAGGGCTTTGACAAACGCAGCGCCGAGATTCCCATGCGATTGAAGATCGAGCAAAGCGAGTTGTGGCTGAAAGCGTCGGCGTTCCACTGCGGCATCACCACGATGGCCTGCTTTGGCCGTTTCGGATCCTTGTGCGCTGGAGCGGGATACCAGCGCGCATTGACCAGGTCATTTTCGGGATAGGCCGACCGCTCGGGCGAAGTGAAGCGCAAAAACTGCGCCGTCGGGGTCTTGCCCTCGGCAGCGAGCCGCCTGATCTCCGCGTCCTTGGCCAGAGTTTCTGGCCTTACATTCGTCGGGAACAGCTCGGGGTGGCGATCTTCGAGGCGATAGTCGGTGGGCTTTTCGTAGCCGAAGAACACGTCGCTATGGCGAATGAGGAGCTGATTGATGCGCGCCATCGCGGTTTCGGCGGCGGCGCCGTCGCGCATACTTTCCGGGCTGGGCATCGCTGCGCCAAATCCATGGGTCTCGAGGAAAGGCTCGATCCACTCGAAGCCCCACTCCAGCGGCCGGACTACACGATTTTCGTCGCGCGTGGTGAGCCGGGTTTCCCAGTCGTACATCCAACGCGCGTATTTTCCCTTGAACATGTGCTTAGTTCAAGTCTACCAGCGCCTTCGCTCCTGGCGATGTACTGCATCGGTGATAAGCCAGATGATACCCATCACCATGATCAGCGCAATGTCAATGAGCGAAATCACACAGTAGAGACACCAGACGCCAAGTATGTCGCGCTCAACGTGCGCCAGGTAGAGGGAGAATGCGAGCCCTGCGGCCGCTGCCAGCGTAAGCACCGCGCGCTGGCGCGCCACCCCGAGCCACACGAGCCCTAGGTACCAGATGATTCCGATAAGAGCAACCGGAATGCCCTCAACCAGGGAATAGGAGCTGTGGTTGACCACGCCGCAGTCCCACTTCTCGTTAATCGAGCATGGAGTTGTGGCGACCGTGTAATGCACTTGAAGAGCGAGGCCCGAGACCACGGCACCGACCAGCGCGAGAACCGCAATCACATATCGCATAGTGAGAATGATGCTAGCAGACGATCGCGGAGTTTCGATCTCGGATTGGACTGCTTCCTAAATCGATAGGCTTAGGGCCTGAAACGGAAACAGTTGCGGGATGCCGTACCATGAACCCATGCTTGAGCCAGCGGATGAGAGGCGGCGCATCGGCTTCTTTGGGGGTAGCTTCGACCCTCCTCATCTGGGTCACATCGGGGTGGCGCGGGCAGCACAAATGGCCTTGCATCTGGATACTGTTCTCTTTGCTCCTGTGGGTGTTCAACCCTTGAAACCGCCTGGTTCAACCGCGAGCTTCGAAGACCGTTTGGCCATGACCGAGTTGGCCATCAAAGGGTCGCCGCAGTTTGCCATCTCCCTGGCGGATGCACCTAACCAGAACGGCACGCCCAACTACACATTCGATACGCTTCTCCGTCTGCGCAAGCAGTTTGCTTCCGCGACTCTCTTTACGATGATGGGGGCCGACTCCCTGATTGCTCTTCGCCGCTGGTATCGCGGCGCGGAAATTCCATTCGTGACCCCGTTGATCGTTGCTTCGCGGCCACACCAGCGCCTTGAAGATCTGGCCGCGATTCTTCCTGACGGTCTGACGATCTCCGGGGAAACACAAAGAGTCGAAGACGCGGCGGAGGTGCCATTGCGCACATTTACGCTTCGCAACGCCGCGGGAGCCTCGACGCCGTTCTATCTGCTGCCGGACTTGGAAATCGAGATCAGCGCTTCGGATATCCGGTCCCAGATGAGCGCGGCACTCGATCGGCAATGCGCCGGCCACGAGCTGCTGCCGGATGCTGTCTGCGAATACATTGCCGAGCATGGATTGTATCGTCAGGATTGACTTCAACGCGGTTTCTCACAAGTTCCTCAGCAACCCCGGCTTGCCGGTGCGGAATCCAGAGACTACGATGAGCGAGGAGAGAAATTCCGCTGCATGAGCACAACCCAGGCGCACGAACAGACTCGCATTCTCGTACAAGCCGCAGCTGCGGCCTGTGAAGACAAAAAGGGCGAAGATACCCGAATTCTGGAACTCGACCCGATCGATTCAGGCCTTTCCGACTTTTTCCTGATTACCTCGGCCACCAACGATCGCCAAGCTATCGCCATCGCTGATGAAATTGAGCATCGCTTGAAGAGCAATTTCGGCGTGATGCCGCACTCAGTTGAGGGGCGTCGCCATGGCGACTGGATCCTGTTGGACTATGTCGATTTTGTCGCGCATGTGTTTCTGACCGAGCGGCGCGCTTTCTACGATATCGAACGGCTGCGCAAATCGGCACGCCCGCTCACGCCCGCCGAGTTCGACGCGGAACTCAAGGAGGCGCTGGCGGCAAAGACGCGCGCGGCTCGCGGCAAATCGAAGGCTGCCGTAAAGCCGGCCGAGACTAAGTCGAAGAGCCGTTCGGGGGCTGCAACGAAAAAGAGTTCCGCCGAGGAATCCCCAGCCAATTCCGCAACCAGGAAAAGTAGCCCGTCGAAAGCAGCGGCGCGTAAGAAATGAGCACCGCGCTTCCTGGCGCACAGCTGGTCTTAGGCATGCAAAAGGGCGTCCGCAGTGCGGACGCCCTTTTTGTCGAAACGGTTGTACCGCGTTTAGAAGGTGAACTTGCCATGGACCTGAAGAACGCGCTGGGTTACGGCTGCACTCTGGAACGAACCGTAGGGGCTGGTGGGCGGAGCGTTCACACTGGAAATGTATCCGTAGGTGGAAGATCCCAGTGTTGATCCCGGGTTCGAGAAGTTTGCGTGGTTGAAGATGTTGTACGCGTTCGCACCTATTGAAAACGTCATACTCTCTCTCTTGACGATGTTCTTCAAGAGGGAAAGATCCGTGTTCACATAGTGAGGGCCAAAAAACGCGTTACGACGGACATTGCCAAAGGTCGTTTGCGAGCCTACTGGCACGTATTGCGTTGAATCAAAGCAGTCGCCATTCATCACGCAGGAATGAGGATTGGACGCTGCAGTGTTCCGGAGGGATCCTGCGCCGACGGTCTGTACGCTCATCGTACCGAGCTGCGTGTAACTTCCGCTTTGGCTCGTGAGCATCGAGAACGGCTCGCCGGTTCTGAAATAGGTCTTGCCGCCCAGCACCCATCCGCCAACAAACTGGTTCACGATGCCGTATTTTGTTTTGAACGGCTCCTCATATACGAAGTCGCCCGTCACGTTGTGGCGAATGTCGTAATCGGCATTCGAATAGTTCAGGTTGTACGTACTCAGATTTGGCGTGATTTGAGTGGTTACGGCGCCGGCGTTCCACGGCAGGCCTGTGCCGCCGTTGGAAACGGTATCGAGCGAGTGGCTCCATGTGTAACTGACCTGCCCAGTCAACCCGTGGCCATTGTGCTTGTAATTCAGCTGCAAGCCGTTGTAGTTGGAATGGGCGTTGTTGGTGAATGCCGTTACTTTGCCGTAGTTCTGGTTCACGGGAGCATATCCGATGCCACTGATAATCGGTGCGCCGGCAGTTTCCCAGGCCCCATCGTTCGGGTTAAAGGTTCCAGACGAGGGATTGAGCAGCGGATTGACAATGACTTCGTTGTAGCCATAGTTGCCGGCGTAGGTAATGGTGAACGCGTCCGCGCGTCCGAGCTGTCGCTGGAACTGGAGGCTGTATTCCAAGTACTCAGGTACCTTGAATGTGCCTGGGAAATACGCTCCAATCGCCGGAGGGGCGCTCAAGTAAACACCCTGCGAAACCAACGATGAGTTGATCGATGACCATCCCTGGCCCGATGTGAAGCCGCTCTGTACGGTGGCGTTAGCCGCGTGCGCAGCGTCGACAATATTGCCCGCTCCTGTTGGAGAGACGATACCCGTCGTGATTGGAGGGGTAAAGTAGTTGGGGAAGTTCTGGATCACTCCATCGAGGAACGACGCGGGATACAGATCAGAGAAGACTCCCACGCCTCCTCGGATCGCGGTGTTGTTATCGAGCGAATAGTTGAATCCAAACCTGGCCTGGAAATTGCCGGTTTGAACGTTGGGGAACGGGTGCGAATTGCTTGCCGCGATCGGGCCGCCTTGCGCCGAGGTATAGGGATCGTTGAGCGTGCCGGCTGCAAATGAGCCGGATTTATACGTGGAGAAGCAAGCGTCATGGCAAAGAGGATTTCCAGTGCGATCGACTCGGCCACCGATTGTCAGCTTGAGATTCGGCAGTGCTTGCCATTCGTCCTGGAAGTAAACGCCAAGGTTATAGAGCGCCAAGTGCGCGGTCTGTGCGTTTGTGAATGACAGGGCAAAGCTGTTGAACGGATAGAACTCGTTCGTCGGACCAATCTGAAACTGCGTGAAGTCGGGCAAGTCGAGAACTGTGAGTTGCGGGAAGACAGTTCCGATCCGCTGATCGTAGTCGCTGACTAGATCGCGGCGGAAGTTTTCGCCGAATCGGAAGGTGTTCTTTCCGTGGACCCAGGTGAAATCGTCTACGAGTTGGTACTGCGCCACATCCCGTCCCTGAGTCAAAGCTCCAGGCACGCCGAGCAGCGAGAGACCGCCGCTGGTATTCGATCCGCTTCCATCAAGGCCTGCATCAGGCACTCCGAAATAGGGATAGACCGCCAGAGAAGCAGCATTGTTTGCAGGTCCGAAGTACGCTGAATACCAGTTCGCCGCCGCGACAAATACGTTGGTCTTGGTGGGGCTGAACACATAACTGTCGTTGAACTGTCCTTCGTACTCAGGCTGAATCGATACCGCATCGAACAGCGGATTGATAAAGCTTGTGTAGGTCGGCTGCGAACCGCGATCCATCTTGTAGCGGCCATAAATCTTGTGATTGTCCGAGACGGTCCAGTCGGCACGACCCGTGAAAAGCCATTCCTTGTTGAAGTTGTTGGCCGACCCATAACCCTGCAGCATGCAGGGCGTGTCGACGCCGAAAGTTCCTCCGCCAGGCGCCGGAGTGCCGCCTAGACCACCATCGGCTGCGGCGCCGCAACCTAGCGCAGTCGAGTTAGCGGAATTTAAGGGTTGAGCGCTGTACTTCGAAGCCGCAGTGTTGTAGAGGCCGAAGGTCTGATTGGCGAAGTTGGTAACGTCTGCGGGGAGAGCTTCGCTTGCGATCGTGTTTAGAGTGTAAGCCTCCAACTGCGGAGAGGGCGTGGTCAGATATCCGCTGGCCGGCAGGACGTAGCGAAGGCCCTCGTAGTCAGCGAAGAAAAACAGCTTGTCCTTGATGATCGGACCGCCGGCATTCCCTGCCCACTCGTTCGACACCGCGTGGGGCCTTGAAGTCCCGCTGAAGTTATTGAACCAGCCATTCGCGTTGAGAACCGTGCCGTTGTAGTTGTAATCGGCCATGCCGTGGAATTTGTTTGTTCCCGACTTGGTCACGTAATTGATCGTTGCGCCTGCTGCACGCCCGTACTGAGAGTTGTATGCGTTTTGAATAACGCTGGCTTCTTGTTCTTCCCCTTGGCCGAGCGTGAGATTGGAGCTACCCGAGTTGTTCAGGTTCAGGAATGGATCCTGGTTATCAAATCCATTCAGCACAAACAGGTTCGAAATACCCGGCAAGCCATTGGAGCTGAAGTTTCCGTAAGAGCCTCCGGCATTCACCACAACGCCGGGTGCCGTGAATGCAATCGTGGTCACGTCGCCACCAGGGGTAGGCAATTCCTGAATCTGCTGTTCGTTGAAAGTTGTCGCCAGCGCCACATTCTGGGTATCCATCAACGGGAGGTTGGTTGAGGTTACCTCGACAATCGTCTTGTCGCCGGTGGGGGTGACCTTGATGTCGCCGGGAATCGTAGTGCCAACAACAACGCTGATCTGCAGGGTTTCGGACTGCATTCCCGCTGTGGTCGCAGAGATCCTGTAGCTGCCAGGATTTAATTGGGAAGCCGTGTAGCGGCCCTCTCCATTGGTGACCACCGTCAGCTTTGAATCGTTGCCGGTGTTTGTCACCGTGACCGTCGCACTGGGAACGACTGCTCCCGCCGAATCAGTAACCACTCCGCTGATTGCACCCGTGACCGCGGACTGTGCGTGCGCCATCGGCACCGCATTGGTCCCTAACCATCCGGTCATCGCCGCGAGGCAAATTGACCAGACTATGTTCCTCAAAAATTTAGACCGCATACTGCTCCTCCAAATTCGTGACAAATCGAAAACGCCCGCACACAACGCGGGGCTAAATCGATTTCGTGTATTGTGTTGATTTGCACCCTGGTTCGCCTTTTGAAACCAATTGGGGCACATACTCCGTGGGGGTAGTTAAACCGCACTTAACCTCATTGCATTTAGTTCAATTTTTGTCCCGAAGGCGTGCGTACTGGGAAGGTGCGGGGACAAGTGCACGAGGAAATGTAAGCACGACGGATGCCATTTCGGGCCATCTGCGGCTGACCGGCAGCAAGCAGCTGAAACAAAATAGTTAAGGCCTAACAGCTTGGCCCCCACGGGAAACGGAGTCTACGGATAATGGGATAATGCCGCCTCATAATTCAAAATTCAAGAGTTTTTAATGCTGTATGTAACGAAATCTGAGAAATAGAGCCCCTCCTGCAGCATAAGAACTCAATATTTCTTCGAGTTAGCTTGAGACCTCCGCGATTCGGGATATACCGGTGACGTCTCAATTCAGGATTGCAGGACCGCTTTCAGCAGGACCGCTTTCACTTCAATGGGCAAGGCAAGGAACCATGTGCATGGAATTCCAGACGCCGACGCGCCAATCCGCGACACAATTCTCCTCCAAGAAGAATCTGGCCGCAGTTTGAGGCTGCGGCCAGTAGAACGATGCGATTTCCTGTGCGAGGCTCAGAACGCGATGTGAACTGAGAACTCGGAGTTGCGATTGCCGGACTTGTATGCAAGGACGTCAGTATAGGTTGAGACATCGTTGGCGCCGCCCAGATCCAGGTAGGTATTCGCGTGGTTGAAGATGTTAATGAACTCGCCCTTCAACTGGATGTCATACCGCTCGCGGATCTTGAAGTCCTTTACGGCTCCAAGGTTCTGGTCCCAGCTGCCGGGCCCGCGGAATGCGTTGCGGCCGTCCATTCCCGGTACGAAACTGCAGCCCACGCCATGAAGTCCGGCGCAAATCGGCGTATCGCTGGTACCGGTATTGGGGTTGATTTGCTCGTTGTAATTGGCCGCATTGACACCCGTCACGAGGTTGTTGGGATCGTAGAAATCGGGCAGATGCAGATACGAGTATGTATTCGCTCCCAATTGATTGCTGAGGTCCGTCATGGTGCCCTTGTTGCGGTTGGGCTTCGTGACGAAACTCGCCCGTGGGCAGACGGTGTAAGCGTAGGAGCAATCAAACTCGGTGTAGGGCGTGCCGGTCTGGGCGTTGAAAGTCGTTGCCAGGGTCCAGTTATCGAGCAACATTTTGGATGCGCCCGTCAAAGTCTTTGCATAAGGAATCGTCCAGACCATGGCGACCGCTATACGTTGCTTCTGATCGAAGTCGGATGAACCGCGATCCAACGCCTTGTTCCACGGATCGGTGTAACCGAGGACGAGTCCGCCGCCGGCTGTATTACCGCTATCGCTGAACGCCGAGCTGGTGTTGTCGATCGAGTGTGAGTAAGTGTAGTCGGCGCGGACATTCAAACCTGAGTGGTAGAGATCGGAGCTACGAAGCTCGCCAGTCACGCCTTCATAGTAGGAGTCGCCGTCGGCTCCGCGCCAGTTGATGTTCGAGTACTGATAGTTGTTGCGATTCGGGGTGTTGGCATCGCCCAGGTAGTTGGAACCGTCGAACACGCGGTTGATGTTGGCGATGGAGTAGTTGTGAATTCCGCGGGTGCCCACGTAGGAGACGCTGGCAGTGGTGGTGTTGGCAAACTGACGCTCGACGGAAAGGCTCCAGTTGCTGGCATAGGCAGGCTTGATCTTCGGGTCAACAGCCCGCAACGTAACGTTGGGCAGAGGCTTGAGTCCGGTGCCTGAACCAAATTGTGCGAAGTTGTTTGTCGAAACAGGGATGAGGCTGCCGCCATTGTCGGCGGTTGTAAACGCTACTACGCCATAGTTCGGTGGATTCTGAATCACGTTGAAGGTGACGTTATTGAAGTTTCGCTCGTAGTTGATGCCATAGCCGGCGCGGATGCTGGTCTTGCCGTTACCGAATGGATCGTAGGCAACTCCGAATTTGGGAGCGAACTGCTTGGTGTTCAGATTCCAGAGACGTCCGTTTGGCGCGTTATTGCGAGTAAGAACCTGTCCATTGCGGACCTGATCCCACGGGTCGCTTCCGCTTCCGAGGAAGAAGTTCGCATCGTACTGCGGCTTCTGGGAGTGCTGCGGGCCGTAGAGTTCCCACCGCAGACCCATGGAGATCGTCACTTTCGGGCTTACCTTCCATGTGTCGCCGCCATATGCCGAACCGTCCTGGTAGCGATTGGAACGCGAGAAGTTGGGAGATGTTGCCGGCATGCTGATCTCGCAGGAGGTCGTGACCTGATACGCGCCTGCTTCATCCTTCTTGCACGGATACGCGCCCTGGGGGTTGATGGCCACGTTCAGATATGCCATGCCGCCGGCCATGAAATTCTCCAGGGCTCCCTTGGTTCCTGTCTGCACCAGCGCATCGACGGCGTTCTCATAGGCACCGAATGTGCGGTTGTCCTTGATATTGAGAAAATTTCCTCCGAACGCAAACTGATGCTTGCCCTTTGTCCACGCTAGATCCTCGCCAACTCCAATGAAGTTCTGCGGGCCGCCGAACGGAATGGCATTTCCGGGAGATGTCGGCAAATAGCCGGGGAATGTCACGTACCCACCTCCCAGTGTTACGGGGGAACCGGAATTCACATAGAGTGTGGGACTAACAGGAACCGTGCCCAGGGGCTGCGAAGCGTTGAGGCGGGAGCCAAGCAGCTTGGTTGCCGATGCGAGGTTGGGGGTGAAAGCCTTGGTAAATGCAACCTCGATATTGTGGTTGTACTGCGTTATGCCCGTGTCATAGCCGGCATAGGGGCTGTAGTTGTTGGTTCCGGGAGGATTGACCGTACTTTGCTGGATATACCGGACAAACATCGAGCTGGTCTGGTTGATCGTCCAATCGGCGCGGTTGAAGCTGATCCATTGATTCACCGGAACGCCGCCGCCGGAGTCGGCCGGCACTTCATAAATGGACTGGCCGAAGAGATTGGTGGTCAGGATTGCCGGATTCGAGACAGCGAGCGCATTGATATCGTTGCCGAACACGGATTGAACCGCCTGCGACGCACCCGTGTACATCGAACCGTTGATAGGCTGTGCCACTTTACCGTATTCGGCAAAAAACGCCTGCATGTTCGCTGGCGTCATGGCAATGAAGTCTGGAGTCGGGATAATCGAAATTTCGTTTTGTGCGCTGCGAATCCGCGTCCACTCCGTGGAAGAGAAGAAGAAGAGCTTGTCTTTCTTGATCGGCCCGCCGACCGAATAGCCAAACTGATTGTGCGTGTAGCGAGGCTTGGCGTCAGTGCCATACAGGGCATGCAGATAATTGTTGTTGTACCCATCCGAAGCGAAGGTCGAGATGCGATTGTATTCGTAGGCCGAACCGTGCAGTCCGTTGCTGCCCGACTTAGTCGAGACGTTCACGGCTCCTGATCCGCGGCCGTACTCGACGCCGGAGTTCGAAGTGACAATACGAATCTCAGACGTGGCATCCATGGGCACCGTCTGCCCAATGCCTACAGCATAGAGATCGGTGTTCTCGGCGCCATCCAGCAGGATGTCAACCGAGGTATTACGAGATCCTGAGATATTGAATCCCACGCCGCGCGCGGTCGCAGTCGGATCGGCCGAAAGATTTCCCGAGAATGCAACAAGGTTGTAAGGATTGCGATCAAGGGTGGGAAGCGTAAGGATCTGGTCAGTCTGAATGACTGCGGCGACTTCGGGCTTATCGAGATGCACGCCGGCGAAATCATCGGCAGTAACGGTAATCTGGGTGTTCTCACCTTTTACTGCCAGTTTGACGTTCATTGTATTGGAGGAGCCCACAGTGACCTGTAAAACCTGCGAAGCCGAAGTGAATCCAGGCGCGCTGAAACTCACGGTGTAGGCGGCCGGTAACAGCTCGGTTACCGAGTAATCGCCCTTGCTGCCGGTGAGGACAGTTCTTACCGAACCGGTGGCTTCGTTCGTCACCTTGACTTGGGCATTAGGAATCACCGCACCGGTCACGTCTGTAACAACACCAGAGCAGGAGCCAAGATCGGCTTGAGCCTGGGCAACAGGGGTTCCGATGGAGGCAACATAGGCGGTCAGGCCTAGCAGACTCACGGTCAGAGCAGCAGCGTGCAGCATTCGCAAGAATCGCATTGAAATCCTCCGGATCGACTCCGGATCGGGGGGACTTCATGGGGGCGAGTTCCCGATCCGCTTATCGCGCTCGGCGTCTCGGGTCTAGCTGGGGAGGGTTAGAGTCCGTTCCGCGGTTAATATTCAAAAAAACAAATAACAACAAATAAAGAAAGGGTCCGATTTCCGTCACAACTCGTAGCAAGTGACGAAATCCATCCCAAGATGAACAGGGTTCTTGTGTTCGATTGTTGCAAGCAGCATGCCAAACGTTCATCACAGTCCCATTTCGCAATCTAAAGGATTAATCCAATTAAATGAGTGATTTAGATCACACTCAAATATGAGAAGCTGTAGAGCGTTTGTCGCGTATTTCACAAAGTATTATGTCGCTGCCTTCTTTTGTCGAGAACCGCTTGGTCGCGCGATCATGTATCTTCGCTCCATGCAGATCGCCCTGGCGCACATCGGTGCGCGCCCTTCGTCGAAAGATCCGTTTGAAGGTCTCGCGGCGATGTATCTCGAGCGCTGCGCTGCCCATGCGCGCTGCCAGGCAGAATCGTTCCGCAGCGAAGACGCGCTCTTTGAGTGGATCGAGCGGCAACAGCGACGTGCGCCGGCGATTATCGTCCTGCTGGATAGCCGCGGACGGCAGATGACCTCGGAGAAATTTGCGGAGTGGCTCGGCCGTCAGCGCGACAACGGCGCCCAGCAGATCGTCTTCGCCATCGGCTCCGCGGATGGCTGGTCGGAGTCTTCGCGAAAACACGCGACGCTTCTGCTTTCGCTCGGCTCTCTCACGCTTGCTCACGCATTAGCCCGCGTCGTGTTGGCCGAGCAGCTCTATCGCGCATTTACAATCCTCACAGGCCACCCCTATCACTCTGGCCACTAAGCAAGGCTGGCCGTCCGGGCAACGTTCTGGCTGGCCGACCCGAACGGCGGCTTCGTCTACTACCCCGGAACTGAGAACCACGAACTATGAACTCTGAACCGTCTTCCCGACGCGGACTCATCCTCATCAACACCGGCCCCGGCAAAGGCAAGACCACCGCCGCGATGGGCACGGCCCTGCGCGCGGTTGGCAACGGCATGCGTGTGCTGATGCTGCAATTCCTCAAGGGCTCCTGGCACTATGGAGAGCTCGATTCCACGCAGGCCTTTGGGCAGAATTTCGTACTCAAGCAGATGGGCCGAGGATTCGTGAAAGTGGGCGGAGCGGAGACCGATCCCGAGGACATTCGCATGGTGCAGGCCGCGTGGGCCGAGGCGCGCGAAGCAATTCTGTCCGGTGAGTGGGATATGGTAGTGCTGGATGAGATCAACTATGCCATCGGTTACGGCATGCTCGATCCCGCCGAAGTCGCCGAGACGCTGCGCACCCGCCCGGAGATGGTCCATGTGATTCTTACCGGTCGCAACGCGCACACCACGCTTGTCGAACTTGCCGATACCGTCACGGAGATGCGCGAAGTGAAGCACGCCTACCAGAAGGGCATCCTCGCCCAGAAGGGCATCGAATTCTGATCGCCCGACACTCCCAATCCATTTTCTTTTGCGTCCAACTGCAAGTTACTCCCTCCCCTGCGTTCCAAGGTAAGTCAGGAGGAAAATAGTGCGGATTACGTCCCTCACCATTGTGGTTCTTTTCACCGCCGCGTTTGTGTATGCCCAAGAACCCCAACCGGTAGCCCTCACCATTTACAACCAGAGCTTTGCTGTCGCGCGAACATCCATCGACCTCGATCTCCATGCGGGCATCAACGAGATCACAACATCCCGGGTCACCAGCATGCTCGAGCCGGACTCTGTCGTTCTCCGCGATCCTTCCGGCAAACGCACCATCCACGTCGTCGAGCAGAATTACGATGCCGCAGTCGTCAGCCAGGAGTGGTTGCTTGAAAAGTACGAGGGCAAGACCATTGACTTCCAGGTCATGACGCCCCAGGGAACTCAGACTGTCCAGGGCAAGATCATTCGCGCCGGCTTTAACCGCCAGCCAATGTATACCTTTGACGGCCAATACCAAAATGGCCAACAGGCTCAACCTCTCATTGAAGTCAACGGCAAGATGCAGTTCCAGCTTCCCGGCCTCCCGTTGTTTCCATCTGCAACCGATGGGTTGCTTTTGAAGCCCACACTGCGCTGGCAGATCGACTCGGAATCTGCCGCGCACTTCTCCGCCGAGCTCGCCTACATCACCGGCGGCCTCGATTGGGGCGCAACCTACAACGTCGTTGCGCCCGAAAGCTCCGACGTTACGGGCAACGAAAAAGCAGATGTCCGCGGTTGGGTGACGATTCACAACCAGTCAGGCACAGAATTCCTGCAGGCAAGAATCAAGCTGATGGCCGGCGACGTAGCCAAGATAGCGCCACAGCAGGGCCGCGCCTATGCTCAGTTAGGAGTCATCGCGGGAGCCGTTTCGGTGGATGGCTCTCCCCAAGTCACGCAAAAGGCTTTCGACGACTTTCACCTGTACGACCTCAACCGCACAGTCGCTCTGCGCGATGGCGAAACCAAGCAGGTGCAGTTCATCGACGCAGCTAACGTCTCGATGCGCCGGACCTATACCTACGATGGCCTGAACGCGCAGATCCAGCCAATCTACGGCGGCAACGTGAACCAGAACCGCGGATATGGACTGGATAACGAGAACACCAAGGTCCTGATTGTCGAAGAAATCAAGAACAGCGAAGCAAATCGTCTCGGTATGCCGCTGCCTGCAGGACGCCTGCGTCTTTATCGCCGCGACGCCGACGGCCAGATGGAATTCGTAGGCGAAAGCACCATCAACCATACGCCGACCGAGGAAACGCTCAAAGTCCCGACAGGCAGCGCCTTCGACGTGAAAGGCTCGCGCCGCCAGACCGAGTTCCACGTTGACTACAACCGGCGCGAACTCGACGAAGACTTCGAAATCAAGTTAACCAACCAGAAGCAGCAGCCCGTCACTGTGAGAATCATTGAGCATATGTACCGCGGCGATAACTGGGAGATCACAAGTAAATCTTCAGCCTTCACCAAGCGTGACAGCCAGACCATCGAGTTTCCGGTCGATGTCCCGGCCAAAGGCGAGGCGACGGTCACGTATGCGGTCCACTACTCCTGGTAGTTGCTGCTGTTCTGAGTTCGTTAGTTCCGAGTTCGGAGTCTACAGTTCTGAGTTCATAGTTGATGTAGCTTGAACGCGCCCCTGACAGCCGCGCACTGCTATTTTTGACAATCGGAGGCTTGAACTTTGAACTGCGAACTCTGAACTCGGGTCTGCACCTCGGCTCGCTATAATGGCTGAGGCCTTTATGTCCTGGTTCAAGCGTGAGAACGGCGAATTCGACGGTCCCGGCGGCAACGGTGACGAGGAAAAGAGCGTCCGCACCGAGGGCCTGTGGGTGAAGTGTCCGGGTTGCCGGCAGACGATCTGGAAAGCTGACCTTGAGGCCAACATGAGCGTCTGCCCCAAGTGCCAGTACCACTTCAAGATCGGCGCAAAGCAGCGGTTGGATCTGCTGCTGGAGCCGGGCTACGAGCTGGTCGATGGCGGGCTTTGCTCGACTGATCCCCTCAACTTCACCGACGTCAAGCCATATAAACAGCGCCTTCGCAAGGCCCAGCAGGACACCGGGCTCAATGACGCAATCCTCAACGCGAAAGGGCAGATTGGTGCGCACGAGGTTGTCATGAGCGCCATGGAATACGGCTTTATTGGCGGTTCGATGGGTGCGGTAGTGGGCGAGACAATCGCCCGGGCCGTCGATCGTGCACGCGATGAGGAGAAGCCGCTCATCGTTGTCGCCGCGTCAGGCGGAGCACGCATGATGGAGGGCGTCGTCAGCCTGATGCAGATGGCGAAGATCTCGACAGCGCTCGCGCAGCTTGACGATGCGCGCGTCCCCTACGTCTGCGTCCTTACGGACCCCACGACAGGCGGAGTAACTGCCAGCTTTGCCATGCTGGGCGATCTCAACATCGCCGAACCAGGCGCACTGATCGGGTTTGCCGGGCCGCGCGTAATCGAGCAGACCATCCGGCAAAAGCTGCCCGAGGGCTTCCAGCGCTCCGAGTTCCTTCTCGAAAAAGGTTTCCTTGACGCGGTGGTGCACCGCCATCAATTGAAGGACTACCTCATCCGTGCGCTGGACTTCATGAAGGTGCCGAAACAAGCCAAGGCAGCGGCGCGGTAATTCATCCTCAATCGTTCTGAGTTTTACGCAGCCTGTTCGTTGCACAAAGACGAGAGGCGCCCGAAGGCGCCTCTCGTCTTGCTGTTTTCAGTTCGGCTCAGAAGTAAACCTTCGCGGCCAACTGGGTGAGACGGGCTGACTGTGTACCGCTGATGTAACCGAACGTGCTGTTCGGATTGCCAAGTATGCCGTCGTTCCAGGTCGTTCCGGGATTGGTGAACTGCGTGTGGTTGAACACGTTGTCACTTTCCATTCGGAGCTGAATCCAACGGTTGCGGTCCGAGGAGAAGTAGAAGTTCTTCGCCAGAACCATGTTGGTGTTGTTGATGCCAGGCCCATGCGCAATGTCACGCCGGGAAGTGCCGAATGTGCCCAGAGGCTCGTTCGCCCAGCTCGTTTTGGCAACGTAGGCGCTGGAGCCGAACGTTGTGCTACGGACGCGTGGATTGCTCAAGGACAGAGAGGCCACCTGGTTCGGGGCATCCGGGCACGCATAGAAATTGGTGAAGTTTGGGCACCACTCTGAGTTCGAAGTGCCGCCGGCGTAGGAGACGTCATATGGGAATCCGGTGGCTGCCGTGACAATGCCGGTAATTTCCCAGCCTGACAATGCGAGGTTCAACGGGTCGTACCAGCTAGCCGTCCTGCGAACCGTTGGCGTTACGTAGATTGGCGAGAAGACGATACGTTGCCGTACGTCGAATGCCGAGTCACCGTAGTTGAGTGTCCTGTCGAACTGGTTGTAGCCGCGGGTACTGCTTTCGCCGAATCCGGCATTTTCAAAGCTCGACGCGTTGTCCAGCGCATGCGCATAGGTATAGCTGAGCTGGAAGTAGAGGTTGTGCGTGGTCGCCTTTTCGATGTTTGCCTGGAACGAATGGTAGTTCGAGGTGGCTCCAGACCCTACGAGACCGATATCCAGGTAGCCCGGGTTTCCGGTGTTGGGATCGATCGCGCCGGAAGCCGTGTGATTCGGGAAGTAGTAGCTCTGCAATTCGCGGTAGATGGCCTGGGTCGGATTGTTGCAAAATGCCGTGTCGGCTACGCAGGCTGCGTGACCCGCTGCGGTTATCGGGTTGGCATCGGTTGTGATCTGGTTGTGGCGGGCCAAAGAGCCGACATAGCTCAAGCGGGCAACAACGCGCGCCGGGAACTCGCGCTCCACGCTGAGTTGGAAGTTCTCAGCGTACGGTGCGCGGAAGTCGGGGCCGTAGGTGCTGATGTTGTAGATCGGCTCCAATGCCGCGTAGTTGATTGTGTCACCCTTCTTGGGGAAGGTGTATGGAAACGGATTCGCCACCGATCCTGCGCCGTTGACATCGGTGAAAGGATCGGCAAACGAAGCTGCTCCGATGAATCCAGCTCCCGAGGTGGTCGTGCCGAATGGCGGAGTCTCAAGGGTCTGTAACGATGTCTCTTCTTCTGTCCGGTCATAGTAAATGCCGAAGCCGCCACGGATTGAGAATTTGCCCGGACCGCCAGTAAATGCGCCCCAGTCAGGTGCATAGATGAAACCTATGCGAGGCCCGAATTCTGAGTAGCGTGTCTTCGCCTGACCGGAGTTGGTGCAACCCGGGTCGCCACCGTACACCAAGCCAACCGGCGCGTTTCCGAATACTCCAGACTGTTCGCCCGGAATGATGCAGGCAATGCCTGAACCACCGTACTGCAAGTTATGGAGCGGAGTGTCGATGGAGTAGCCGAGGCCATAGCTAAACGTCAGCTTGTCTGTCAGCTTCCACGTATCCTGAGCGAACATGTAGTTCAGCCAGGCTTCTGCAATAATCGAGGCGCCGCTGCCCTGTGCATAGGTTCCGGGAATGCCCAGCAAGAAGTCGAGTCCGCCGTCACCGGTCGAGTAGGTTGCGGTATTGGCAAAGCCGAACGACCCGCTGTTATTCGCAAAAAACGGATTCGAGACATTGAACCGTCGCCCGTCATAGCCGAACTTGAGGGTGTGGCGGCCCCAGACTTTGGATATGTTGTCGTCAAGCTGAGCGACCTGGTCGATACGGGGCTGAGGTCCGTTGGTGCTGAATCCCAGGGTGAAGCCGACTGTGCTGCCGCCCACCGAGATGGTAGGAACACTGGCCGCCGACGCGTCTTGCGGATTGATGTTGAAGCCCAGGCTGGCCGGCGAAACCACATTCTGCGGCTCGACTGCCGCGTAGTTGAACCGGGTGTAGTGCCCGGCGAAGTCGTTCACCGTGGTTGAGTTGAACTGGTGGACATAATCGCCCGTGTACTGCTGGATGACCAGGGTGCTCATGTCGCCGAAGCCAGGCAGCGTTGCACCCGTAAACGGCAGCGTGTCGCTGGTCACCGATTTGCTGTAAATCCCGAGCGCACTGATCTGGTTGGACGTGTTGATTGCGTAGTCAATGCGACCGATGGCCTGGTTCGCCGAATTTGTTGTCACCGGGTTGAACAAGTACCCGTAGGTTCCGCTGTTCGGCGCCGGGACATACTTTGCAACGAGGGCTTCCGAAATTGAATTGAAGCTTGATTTCGGAAAAACGCCGCCGAGATCATATGCGCACTGCGCCCAGGTCTCGCCTGCAGTTGTGCAACCGGGGATCGTAACACTTGCCGGAATTGCATTGGGATAGAAGTTGCCCCACGCATCCGTCGGTCCCGGACGAGTTCCAGCAGGGCCATTGTCCTCTACCGAGAAGTTGCCGCCGAGGTTCGCAGAGTCGTAAACGGTCACGCTGCCGACGCCGTCCGGAGTCCGCTGCCGAGTGCCTTGGTAGGCTCCGAAGAAAAACAGCTTGTCGTGGAGAATCGGACCACCCACCGTGCCACCGAAGATGTTCTGGTGATAGGGGCTCACCGTTCCCTCGCCGGTGGTGACGCTCTTCTGGAAATAGCTTAGGGTATTCAGGAACGTATCGCGATAAAACTCAAATGCATCGCCATGGAAGTGATTGGTGCCTTCCTTAATGGTGGCGCTTACAATACCGCCCGAGTTACGGTCATACTCGGCGTTCAGTGGGCCGTCGATCAAGTTGAACTGATCGATGGCATCGAGATTCGGGCTGAACGCTACGGTGTTCAGTGCGATGTCGTTTGAGTCGGCGCCGTTGATCAGGTATTCCGACTGCTGCGTTTGGCCGCCGCTTACTGAGTAAGTGCCGAAACGGTCGCTCGAGGCCTGAACGCCGGGAAGGATCAGTTCCAGTCCGGTAAATCCGCGTCCGATCAGCGGCAGCTCTACCATTTCAGTAGAGTCCACAACGTTGCTCAACTGAATATCGGAGGTATCTACCTGCACCGGTGAGGCGGCCACTTCGATGACCTCGGCGGTAGAACCCACAGCCAGCTTGACCTGTTCGACATATTCCTGGTCGACGTTGAGCACGATGCCCTTGGCCGTGAAGCTCTTGAAGCCTGTGGCCGTGACGGCGACGGAGTAGGTGCCGACCGGCAACTCTGGGAAGAGGTAACCTCCGTCTGATCCGGTAACAGTATCAAATTTCACGCCGGTTGCTTCGTTGGTCGCTGTGACCTTGACGCCCGACAGCACTGCACCTTGCGGGTCTGTCACGGTGCCCTTGATGCGGCCATTCACGTCGACTGCGTGGGCAATACTCATCGCGCCGACAAGGATCAGGCAAAGAGCCAATACCTTCAGCTTTGGCAGACTTCTCATACCATTGTTCCTCGGAGTTGGATTTTTTGATTCAATTCGCCAGCGCCAGTGATGTGATCCTGACTTACCGATTGCCCAGAATTGGCGGTCAATTCGGCCGGCTCCGTTGTGTTCTCATTCAGACCGCGTTTGAACTTGAAGACTAGGTTGCCAATTCTGGCCAAGATCAGCAACTACACCCGCCTGGGGGGCGACGGGGCGGCCAGAATGCTTCTTGCCAATGTCCTTAAAAGCAAAAAGACGAAGAACGAGGGGAAAGATGGTGTGACTAGGCTCACTTTTAGCAATTGTTATGCCAAAGCTTTCCAAAGCCGAAATACTTGCTCTTCTGTTTATTTACAATTACTTAACAGACATCAGCCGGCCCGCGCGTACCCCTTGCGTCCGTTTCTGAATCCGTTTTTCAGCAAAACTCTACGGAAAACGGTATAACCATCGTTCTTCCTTCAATATCAGGGATTTGTCTCCTTCGTGTGTTCCGTCGCGAGATTGGAAGCGCCAACGACCTCTCGGTTTTGCCGCCATTCGCGGCGACGACGTAGACTGGTTCCTTTGGAAAACGCCATAGAGGATCAAAAACGATGTGCCGTCGCGCATTCTGCCGGATCGCCCTGTTTTTCGTTGCCGCAACCACACAGGCCCAGACGCCAACCTTTAGCTCCGTCCCCGCCATCGCATTCGACAGCTCAGGCCCGGTGATCCGCGCCCACTCCGAAACCGAAAAGCCTTTTACCGTAGCTGGAGAACGCGGCGTGGTTCTGGGACAGCAGAACGGCACCTTTGAAGCCTGGGTACTTCCCGTCAAGCTGCTCTCGCACCTCACCATCGAGGCCGATATCAAGGGCTACACCGTTCCGATCGACGTAAACCGGCAGGCAGCCGAGATTGAGGTTCGGCCTGATCGCACCGTGATTACTTACAGCCACGTTGGCTTTACAGTGCGGCAGATCATGTTCTCGCCCGCTGAGCCGTTGACAGGCGCGCTGGCCAGCACCGGGCCTGTCGTGCTGTACGAATTCGACTGCGTGCATCCGACCGAATTCATTTTTCGCTTCACTCCGGAATTACGCTGGATGTGGCCGGAGCGGAATGAGGGCGTCCCGGGTGTCGAGTGGGTTTCGCCTGACTCACATGCTTCATCAGCTCCGGGTGGCTTCTATGTCCTTCACGCCGACTATCCCGACCTCGCCGGCGCCATCGCAATCCCAGGCTCGGAGCCGGGAATTCTTGCGCCGTATCAGGAACGCCCGCAGGTTCACCCGGTCGAATTTCACTTGCACATCGATCCAGCTCGCGACCGCGGCCGGCTGTTTCCGTTGCTGATGGCCGCAGGCATGAACAAGACAGCCGCGACAAATGCGGCGCTCGGTGCGACCATCGCCCAATTGAACAGCACCATTGCAAGCGCTTACAAAACGCACGCCGACAATTACAAGAAGCTGCTGTCGAACGCCACCTCGATCCAAACGCCCGACCATGCGCTTGACGAAGCTTTCCGATGGGCCGTTATCTCGATCGAGCAGCTTAAGACCCGGGCGCTGCCCGATAATGAGACGGCTCTGGTCGCCGGATACTTCGCCTCTGCCGACTCGGCGCGCCCGGGTTTTGGCTGGTTCTTCGGACGCGACGCGCTCTACACGCTTTTTGCCGTGAACGGCTACGGCGACTTCTCGCTCTCGAAATCCGAACTGGAGTTCCTGATCAAACGCCAGCGCGAAGACGGCAAAATCATGCACGAGTACTCACAGACCGCCGCGTTTATCGATTGGCTCCAGTTCCCGTACATGTACGCCGCGGCCGATTCCACACCGTTGTTCCTGCTGTCCGTGGCCGACTATGTGCGCGCGAGTGGCGATGTTGCGTTCCTGAACGCGCACCGCGACGCGATAGAAAAGGCCTGGGGTTTCGAAACCAGTCATGCCGACTCGAACGGAATCTACTCGAACACGCAGGGCACGGGGTGGGTAGAAAGCTGGCCCGGCGGCATGCCGCACCAGGAGATCTACCTGGCGGTATTGGATCAGCAGGCATCGGCGGCAATGGGAGTGCTCGAGAATCTTCTGAACGACCGCGCCAAGTCTGTTGCGGCGCTTCGACGTGCCGAGGATATCGCCAGCACCATCAACCAACAGTTCTACGACACCGACAAGGGTTGCTACGCTTTCAGCCGCAATACCGATGCCTCGCTGGATCGCACAACTACCGTCTACCCAGCGCTAGCTTGGTGGACCAATTCATCGGTCGAGTTCTCGAAAGTGTTTGACGCCCCCAATTTCCACGCCAGCGCGTCCATCTTTACCCGTCCGAACGACTGCCTTGAGCAGTTCGCGGGGCACGCGCTCAACACCGACTGGGGTTTGCGCGATGTCTCCAACGACGAGAAGATCTACGACGGTATGAGCTACCACCAGGGCTCGGTATGGCCGCTCTTCACTGGATGGGCTGCGCTGGCGGAGTACCGCGGCAATCAGCCACTCGTGGGATATCAATTGTTGATGGAGAATGCGAACCTGACGAAAGCGCAGGATCTCGGCGCGGTGACGGAACTTCTGAGCGGCGACTTTTTTGTTCCTTTTGGACGGAGTACGAGTCACCAGTTATGGTCGTCTGCCATGGTTATCACACCAACGATGCGCGGCCTCTTCGGGATCGACATCGATGCGCAGACGAAAACCATCACCGTGAACCCCCTTCTGCCAGCGGGGTGGGATCACGCCGAGGTTAGGAATCTTCGCGTTGGTGATGAAAGCGTGGATTTGTCATTCGTTCGGACAAACGGGGAGGTCTTGATCCATGCAAAGACGTCAGCCAAGTTGGAGATCAAATTGCGCAGCACGCTCTCAGGATCGAAACCGTTACCCGATAACGGACTGAGCATTTTGACGCATCCAATCGAGGTTGGCCCGTTCTTCCGGAAGCCGATTCCGGGTGATCGCACCCAATCCGTGCGTGTGCTGAGTGAGGAATACGGGGAGCGAAAGCTAACTCTCATCCTTGAAGGACCTGCGAGCACCCAAGGTCAGTTTCCGCTCTTCGTTCACCCGCCAAGAACCACAGTTCGCGCCGAGGGAGCAGAACTCGCCCTACCGGAAGGGCACGGCGGCACGGATACGACTTCCACACCGCAGATAGCGACGGTCAACTTCCCCGCGGGCGAGGGCTGGAAGACCGTCACCGTCACTCTCACCTGGTGAGGGAGCAGTCTGTCCCATCTAGAGCAATTGTTCGCGCCCGCTTCTCCTCCGCAGACAAATGCGCATCCACTCAGTTCACATTAAGGTTGATCGTCGTGGTCGCACTGATGGCTCCCGATGTGGCCGTCACCGTTACCGTGTAAGCGCCAGGCGTTGTACCCGGATTGCTATTCCCCCCGCCACCGCCGCTACCCGATCCGCTGCCACCGGTGCCAGACCCACCACCACTGCCGCAACTTACCGCGCCGGCCAGCAGCAGGACAAGCAACGACATCATCAGCAATGCGCGTTTCCCGCGGCGGTGAATCGCGCCGATTCCGAACAGCAGCATGCAGGCAAAGGCAACCGCGCCGTGCCGCCATTGTGCGCCGGGGGGCGAAGGCGGAGCGAGCGAAGCGGCGGTCGCCGCCGTGGTGGAGACGGTGAGAGCGGCCGTCTGGCTGGCGGCACCTGTGATCGTCACAGGAGACGTGGTTCCAAAATTGAACGTGGGCGGGTCCACGGCGCCAGCCGGTGAACTGGTAAGCGCAGCAGTCAAGCCGACGCTCCCCGTGAAACCTCCCGTCGGCGTCAGGGTAATGGTGGATACATTGTTTGTCGTCGCCCCCGGCACCACTGTCAGATTGGTTCCGGTCAGGCCAATCATGGGGTTTGGCACCGGGCTCACAGTTACGGGCTCCGAGCCGACCCCGGGGCTGTAGTAGGTGTCGCCGCTATAGGTCGCGGTAAGAGTGTCGTTTCCGACCGCGAATGAATTCGCCGGAATGTTGATGGTGGCGGATCCTGAAACCAACGCCGTCGAAGAGGACGTGAAACTTCCGCTGGAAAGCGTAATGGAACCGGTGGGGCCCGGCACGCCGGTTCCTGGAGCGACGCTCACGGTCACGCTCAGCGGCTGATTCACGATGATACCGGGTGCATAAAAAGGAAAGTACACGTTTGGAGTCACCATCACTGTGAATGTTCCGGTTCCGACACCGTTGGTGTAATTCGAATCACCGAGATATGTCGCAGTCAGAGAGTTCTGACCTCCGACGAGGCCGTTTTGGAAAGTGTAGCTTGCCATTCCGTTCACAAGCGGAACGGGCGGAACCGCGATGAGGGCGCCGTTTAGCAAGACGTTTCCCGTCGCAACCGGCGCTCCGCTCCCGCCGCCGCTCACTGTGACGTTGACGGTCACGGGATAACTTGCGACCCCTGGAGGACCGGTGACCGCAATGGTCGGCATCAGGCTACCGGAGCCTTTCATATTGACGGATCCCATGCTCGTGGCCGTGTCGTAGTATTGATCTCCGCTGTAATTGGCGGTTACGGTAGTCGTCCCCACCGACAAGGTGTTCGCCGGAATAGTAATCGCGGCAGAGCTATTTACCACGTTTACTGGAGGGGATGTCACACCGTTGTACGAGAGCGTGATCGTTCCAGTGGGGCCCGGGAGCCCGTTCGCTATGGCGGCGTACATGTTGACCGTTACCTGAACCGGTTGGTTAATCGGCGTGAGTCCGGCCGGGGGGATGACAACGAGCGATTCACTCATCGGGTAGATCAGAACCGACGCTGGGGACGAAGTGGATGTCGCGTAATTTCCATCTCCGCTATAGACAGCACTAATGCTGTGAGTTCCCTTGCTGAGCATAGCGGTTGTAAGAGTAGCGCCGCCTGACGCAAATGCTGTAGGACTCTCGGCGGTCCCCATCATCGAAACTGAACCGATCGAGGTCGCTCCGTCTTGAAAGTTGACCGTGCCACCAGGTGCAGCGCCGACGCTATCGTCAGAAAGCGTTACGCTGAGCGAAATGGGGCTTCCTGCAACGACTCCGCTTATAAATGAACTTACCGGCGTGCTCAATGTCGTCACCGCAGGGACGACCGATAGGGTGTAGGGAGCACTGGTGCTGGCAAGAAAGCTGTTGTCACCCGGGAAGGATGCGGTCAAAACATCGGAGCCCGCTGGAAGCGTCGCAGTCTGTATCTCGGCAATTCCGTCGCTGGCAAGGGCTGCCATAGCAATCGTTGTTGTGCCACTCTTGAAGCTAATGGTGCCGGTCGCTGCGCCGTCCGGGTTTGATGCCGATGCGCTGTTGCCGTAGGGTTGTGCATCCAGAAGATAGATGAATCCGTAGTAGGGCGTGGAAGAGGACTGCCCGGTTTTGGGATCGAAGTAGCCTTTGACTGTCAGGCTGGTGGAGCTGCTTTCGGCGCTCACGGTAACTGGAATAGCGTTGGAGTCGCTCGAGGCGAAGATCTGACTGCCACCGTAGTGCGCAGAGACGTTGTAGCTGCCGCCGGGCAGACTGTCCGTTGTCCCGGTTGCCGTGCCGCTGGACAGCGTGAACGAATCGATGCTCCCGCTGTTCGGCACCGTGGCTGGATTGATGCTGTCGACCAGCGCCACATTGCCGGCTGGCGTACCGCCGCCATCCGTTACACCCACATTGACTGCAACACTGGTGCCATGGGTAATATTCAATGCCGCCGTCGCCCCGTTCAGAGTCAGCGATGAATTAGTGGCTATCAGCCCCGCGCTAGTCCAATTGCTCACCATTTGTGACGCGTCAACACTGCCGAAGCCGGATGCATCATCGATGCCGACACCGGCGTTGTAACCGGTCATGAACTCGTAACTACCGGCATTGACGGCGCAGCTGGGACTTCCGTTTGTGCATGGAACCGAATTGTTGCCTGTTTGAATGTCGTGAAACACTGTGTTGTAGTGCGATTTGGCTAGATCGTACAAAACGTAGTCCGCCTGTCCAAGCCGGCTGCCGGTCTTTTGCTTCAGCAGGGCAAGCATTCCCGCGAATACGGGTGCAGCGGCCGAGGTGCCGCCCACACCGGTCAAATTGAAATTGGAGCCGGTAGTCGGATTGCCGGCGCAGTTCACGATCAGGTTTCCCGATCCGTCATACTCCTGGTCGGTGCACAGGCCCCACACCACGCCATAGAGTCCGTTTCCGGCGAGGAAAGAGACATCGGGCAAGTTTCGACCGGTGCCCGTCGCCGCGAATCCCGACTGCCAACTGGGAACCGGATAGCCGGCGATACACGCGCCCCCACTCTGCTGCACGCAGCCGCTGACACCGCCGCCCGCAGCCACGATGCTTGCGTTGGAGGAGTATTGAGTTGCGGACCAGGGAATATTCGCGCTGATCGTGGTGTTGTCGCCTTGAAATGTGGAATCGTTCCAGGGACGCTCGGGGATGTATTTAAGCGCACTGCGATGATTGGCGAGGGTGTTGGTGACGTCGATGAACTGCGTGAAACTCGACGGGAAATTGCTGTACAGCACGTCGAAGTCGGTGCCTCCGACCGCAATGTTGTATGGAGTGGATGCGAGTGCGTTCACGGCGAGACCCAGAGATGCCGCGGTCTCAGTATTCTCGTTGTCGCAACCAGCCGAACCACTATCGCCAGTGGAGACAGTGAGAGAAATGCCCTGTGCAGCCGCCTGTTGCCACAGGTTGTAGATATATTGATTCCCCGAAGCGCCTTGCTCGGCTTCGCAACCACTGAAGCTGATGTTGAGAATATCGACCTCGTTGTCGTCAACCGCTCGAGCGATGGCCAGAAAGAGGCCGGCATTAAGGTACGTATTCGCGGCGGTGTAGAGAATCACATTGGCATTCGGAGCGATTCCACCAGCGATTTGCGTGTCTAGATACGCCTCGATCGCATCGCCGTTTTCGCCCGGATCGGCTCCATCTACCACTACTGTCGTGGCATTGACCGGCAACCCGAAGGTTGCACGATAATTCGCGTTCTGCGTTATATCGATGTTCGAATCGCCCGCGATGCCGATGGTGACACCGGTGCCATCGTAAAGAGTGCTGCTGTGGGTGGCATTGTAGGTCGTGGGTGTGTCGTAGATAGTGGCTACATCGGAAGGACCCACAAAGAGTGTGTAGCCATTGGTCGAACTGCCGAGAGTGTAAGTCGGCTCGATGCGCTTCGTCTCGGGGTTATATACACCGCTGGGTCCGCGAACCGCTGTTGATCTCGGGTTGAAGTCGTTGAGTCTTGCTACCCCAGCCACAACGGGCGCGAGCGCCGTGGGAATCTGAGGGTCCGAGGCGTTGGCCCAGTGTTGCGTTCCATTGATAGCGTAGCTGTGCACCGACGTATGAAACGCTGCTTCAACCTGCGCGGTTGTTCCCGAGAACTCGATGGACATCCTGGACGGCGAAACCTTGTTCACCGAGAATCCATGACCCGACAGCCAGCCTTCAACCGTGGCCAAATCAGCATCGGAGACACCGAAGCGCTTGCCGAAAGCCTCCGGCGTCAGCCACTGGTGAAAATTGGGCGAATTCGCATCCTGAACGGAATCCAGCCAGGTTTGGAGAGACGCTTCCTGTGCCGCGCTGCGCGTTAGGACCAGAATGAGACGGCTTGCGACCTTCGTCCCAGGGGCAACACCAGCATCGTATCTTGGCTGTGCCAGCGGAGGCGTGTTGCCTTGGAGTCTCACCAGAGAAGACTCATTGATCTTCTGCGTGATGCGGGCTGGCGCCGCGGTTTGCTGTTGATCTTGCGCAACGGCAATCGACGAAGACGAGGAATCGAGGCAAAGAGCAAGAACAGCCGCCACAAAGATGCACGGCCGCCTGTGGCGGAAATTTGTCATAAGGGTCCCAGAAACCGGACACCGAATTGTAGTTCAGGCGACGCCACCCGCTGAATACATCTTCTGTGCTGCCCGTCGGAGCCAAAATTTCTTGAGAACCCTGTCGAGGGTCTATTTTTTGTGCTTGCGATAGAGCCCGATAAGGTTGTTCGTTGAGCTGTCATGGGCGAGTTGCGGCTCCGACGGATTTTCCAGCTCGGGAATGATCCGCTGCGCCAGCGCCTTTCCGAGTTCCACGCCCCACTGGTCGAACGAGTTGATCTGCCAGATAACGCCCTGTGTGAAGACGCAGTGCTCGTAGAGCCCAACCAGCTTGCCCAGCGCTGCCGGGGTCAGTTCTTCCGCCAGGATCGTGTTGGACGGCCGGTTGCCTTCAAAGACGCGATGCGGAACCAGCCATATTGGCGTGCCCTCCGCCTTCACCTGCTCGGCCGTTTTGCCGAACGCCAGCGCTTCAGTCTGCGCAAATACATTCGCAAGCAGCATGTCGTGGTGGCGACCCAGGGGATTCAGGGTCTTGTAGAACGCGATGAAATCACACGGGATGAGCCGCGTTCCCTGGTGAATCAATTGATAGAACGAGTGCTGGCCGTTGGTGCCGGGCTCGCCCCAATAGATGGGGCCGGTGTTGTAACGAACCTGTGCACCCTTCAAGGTGACGTGTTTGCCGTTGCTCTCCATCGTCAATTGCTGCAGGTAGGCCGGGAAGCGCTTCAGATATTGCTCGTAGGGCAGAATGGCGATGGTCTGCGCATCGAAGAAATCTGTGTACCAGACCGACAGCAGCGCCAGAAGTACTGGCAAATTCCTGTCATGAGGCGCGGTGCGAAAGTGCTCGTCCATCTGGTGGAAGCCATCGAGCATGGCGCGGAAGTTCTGCGGTCCGATCGCCAGCATTGTGGAAAGACCAATCGCCGAGTCCATGGAATAGCGTCCGCCGACCCAATCCCAGAAGCCGAACATGTTGGCAGTGTCGATACCGAACTTCGTCACCTCGCCGGCGTTCGTCGATACAGCAACAAAGTGCTTGGCAATCGCCGACTCGTCTCCACCCAGTTTTTCAAGCATCCATGACCGCGCAGTGTGTGCATTGGTCATGGTTTCAAGGGTAGTAAATGTCTTGGAGGAAATAATGAACAGCGTCTCCGCGGCATCGAGATCCTGCACCGCTTCCGCAAAGTCGGTACTGTCAACGTTCGAAACAAAGCGGAAGGTCATGGCGCGATCGCTATAGTGCTTGAGCGCTTCGTAGGCCATCACCGGCCCCAAGTCAGAGCCGCCGATGCCAATATTGATCACGTTCTTGATGCGCTTGCCGGTGTGTCCCTTCCACTCTCCGCTGCGTACACGATCTGAGAAGGCGGCCATGCGGTCCAGCACCTCGTGCACTTTAGGGACGACGTCTTCGCCATCGACGACAATGGATTGGCCCTTGGGCGCGCGTAAAGCCACATGAAGCACGGCGCGCTTTTCGGTGATGTTAATCTTCTGGCCGCTGAACATGGCGTCAGTGTGCTCACGCAGCTTCGACTCTTCCGCCAGAGCGAGCAGCAGCTTGATCGTCTCGTCCGTGACGCGGTTCTTCGAGTAATCAAGAAAAAGGCCGACACCCTCTGCCGTCAGCCGCTTACCTCGCTGCGGATCATCGGCGAACAGAGTGCGCAGATGCACCTTCGCAACTTCGCGCGCGTGGACTTTCAAGTCCTTCCACGCCTTCAGGCTTGTCAGGGGTTTCACCTTGATTTCGCTCATACGGCTCTTTTCGGCTTTGGCCATCTCCATCCTCCAACTCGCGGATTACAACCGGTCTCAACAATACCTCGGCACCTGACGACACAAGCATGCGGTCTCGGCAACAAGGAGGGTCCCATGCGGCAAGTCAATAAGCGTGCAGTGGGATCGGTTCTCGTGCATGCCGACGGCTGACGACCTGCTTCTCAAGCCAGAACGGGTAACGCGCAGGGCGCGTTGCCCCGCGTTGTAGGTGTAGTCTAGCGCACCGGCGCCTCTTCGAAATTGACAGCCACCAAGGCAACTTAAATCGCTTTGAGGCATCTGCATTGGCATGTTGATTGGAGCAAGTCATCGCGTCGGAAAAATGCGTTGTGTGACCGGAAGCCGGGCCTTCGTCTGCCTCATGAAATATCCAGCCTCGGAACATTCTCGAAGAGACGCTTTTGCCCAAGCTTGAAGTTCTTGCTCCTTGTGCCGATATGTCCCGACAAAGGGGTCCGAGCTTTGAAGCAGACCTTACGTCCATCTCGGTTGACTCGGTTGACTCGCGTGATCGCGCGCGCGACCTCCCCAGTCACTGTGCGCAGCCGCGGCTATCGGTGCCTCGCGTGCATCGTTCTGACTTCACTTTTCCTCTTGGCGAATGCAGCGAGCGGCTGGGGCCAACTCAATGCAAGAACAGCAAGCGTGACCCTGGTTGCCACGCTGGAGTCACTTTCTGTTGCAGCGACTTCTCGAGACGGGCTTGAGTTCTCAACGAACGGCATGCAAGGGGCACGGCTGTTTCCCCTGACGATTACGACCACATGGGCAGTGCCCTCAAATCTCACTACCGTAAAAGTGACCTATGACGGCATAACTGTTTTTACGCAGAAAGCAGGCGAGACGAATCGCGTCGCAAGACGGATCGACAATATTGATTTAGTCCTACCCAGCGATAGGACCGAGAGACAAACGGACGGATTATTGAGAGGCGTGGTCAGGATTCTGGTGCAGGCACTGTAGTAGGTAATCCTGCGAAAAAATCTGCAGAAGTGTTTTGATTTGGCACACAAAAACAGGCTCGAAGATAACTAATGAGGAACATTACCTAAGTGATTAGTAATCAGTGATATTCATCTTGAACCTTCGTACCTAAGTCATGTTAGGCTTCTCCCTACCAGATCAATTTGGTCATGAGTAGCACTCCGGATTCTGCGATCCGTGCGCGTTTCTGTGTCCAAAATTGAAATTTCAAACACGGGAGAACTTTGCATGTCCTGGAAAAGAAATCTTGGAAACTCTAATTGCCTGTTTGCGCTTGCGCTGGTCGTCTTCGTTTCTTGCGCGCCCGCATTCGGCCAAGCGCTCAACTCGAATACAGCTACGGTCGTTTTGACCGCAACGCTGGGTGAATCACTTACGGTCTCGGCCACACCTGCAACCGCGAGCATCACCCTCGTGTCTGGAGGCTCTGCGACAACTACTGCTCCGGTCGCCATGACCACCACGTGGATCATGAATAAGAGCCGCACCTCCGTCACGCTGTTCGGCTATTTCGCAAGTGCCACAGCCGCACTGACAGATGGCGCCGCGAATAACATTCCTACCTCGGAAGTATTGGGCCAGGTGACTTCGGGAACGCCAACCACCTATACCGCATTCACGGGTTCAGGTGCATTGGGCACTGCCGGAGCAACGTTGACACTCTTTACGCAGGCAATCAGCAACGCCAACCGCTCCGCAAACCGCAGTGACAATCTAAACCTGAAGATCGATCTGACGTCTCAACCCCAGTTACCCGCAGGCGTCTACACCGGCACTTTGAATCTGCAGGCCCAGGCCCTCTAAACAGAGTTTTAGTTAATAGGTAAAGACCTCACACCAGATGGGGAGGATTACTGCATTGTTTCTGAGACGGTTGCTAAGCAGCGCACTGCTGTTTCTAAGTTGCTGTTGTTACGCACAGACAGTGTCACCGGTGATTGTGGAGTACAAGGGAAAGGCTGAGGGCAAAATCGCTCTCACCAATAACACCCTTGCACCTATGGCAGTGGTGCTGGAACCTCGCAGCTTCAGCGTCGCACCGGATGGAAACGGCATCTATCGGCCGCTTGATCCGGGAATTCATGTCGACCTTTCGTCGATGAGTTTCCGGATCGATCCCGGCCAGACGTACTACGTTTTTTACAAGGCCAAGGCAGACAAGCTTCCGGCGTGGTTCACCGTGTATTCGACGTTCTCAGCCGTCAAGCACACGCCTGGGCTCGACGTTCGGATCTTGCTTCCGCATACGGTGTACATTTATCCGAAAAAACCCCAATCCAAAGACGACGCTGTAGATGTGAAGCAGGCGGCGTACTCCAGCAAAGCCGGCAAGATTGTGTGTGATCTTGCTAACAACAGTCCCGATCTTGAGAGGGTCGAGGAGATGCGCATCTCCTCCAATTCCAAGAGCATTACCGCGGCTGGTTTTCCGTTGCTGCCCGGGGGTACGCGCCACCTGGAAATGGATTGGAAGGAGACGGAACCGCCGCACATGGTGGTGCTTCACATGGATCGATCAACCGTGAAAATACCCTTGAGCACTAGCGATCAGTAGTGCTTCGAAATGATGAGAGGCGCAGTACGTTGCGGGTCTTCTGCACAGTATGTTTGATTGCGGCCCTGATGCCTCACTTGCATGCACAGGTGTTCGAAGTCAACGGCGGCTCATCGAGTCTCTACGATGCGCAGGGAGGCACTGTTTCTGTAAAAGGCGCCAGCTACGACGCATCTATCGGTGCGGGAGTGATTGCCGGTAGGTTTGTCGGCGGCGCAAACTTTACCAAGGTGGTGGGGCAATCGACCTATTTACTCGGAACGGACTACATCCGCTTTCAACTCCCCACCGATATCTTTGACAGCAGCCACTACCTGGTTGCGCTCGGCGCCGGCGTGCATACCAGGATTGCTGATACCGATCTCTTCGCCTTCGCGGGCGCGACATCCACTGACTTTTCAAGTCCGTTGTTTGAGGGCGTTCGCGCGGAGAATCCCGCCGGCATCCTCTTTCTGAAGAGAAAACTGATGCCCGATCTTGAAGCCTCGTCGTACATGGTGTTCTCGAACCAAACGACCGCGATCGAAAGCTTGCAGTGGACTGCGGCCGACAAATTGCGGTTCGCTCTTTCCGGCGGCGTGGGCGCGAATCAACCCTATGGCGCCGGAAGCATCGACTTCGCACGAAGCTGGATCGCTGTTAAGGCGGCCTACATCGAGGCGGGAAACCAGTTCCACCGTGTTGTCCTTGAGGCTCCGTTAATGAGTGAGCCGGACCGGGAGAATGTTCTCGTTACACTCAAGCCGGCGCGATTCTTCAGCATCAGTGGAGGCCGGCAGAATTTCCTGTCACCTCAAACCAATTCTCTGACCAGTGTCCGCAGCACGGTTAATCTCGCAACGGGAAACCTTGAGGTCGCGAAAACCGGATTATCGGCATCTATCTTTCAATCCACGTATCTGAATAATTCCAATGTTGCAACCGCATATACCGCGGAGCGGCGACTGTTCTCGCGCGTTCAGGCCACAGCAAGCTATCTGGAGAGCCGGCCCGACAACGCGGCAAAGATAAGAACTCTGTTGGGCAACTTTTCTGAGACGTTGACGCCGCGCCTGAGCGTAACGGAACTCGTGAACAGGTCTCAGGGGCAAACTACGGTATCCTTTGGGGGATCGCTGCTGTCGAATCTCTGCACGATCAATGCAGGCTACCAGACCTACTATGTGCCAGAGCGTAACTCGGCGCCTTTTGAACAGGCGCTGATACTCGATGTGCAATTGCACCTGATTCGTGGACTGACTCTCCACGGCGCAACATTTGTCGCTCCGGATGGATCCTTGCGGTACACGGCAGATGCGCAGGCAATGGCGGTGCGCCAAGGTGGAACGTTGCCGGCCGGTTCAGAAAACAACATGCTGCACGCCGACATGGGTCCGAACGTTGTGCACGGCACCGTGGTGGATGTCGAGAATCGCCCTGTTGCCGGCGCAGCGCTGATGATCGATCAGCTATTGGTCTACACGGATGACGATGGGATGTTCTATGTGCGCGAGCGAAAGCCTCGGGACCACGAATTTAAAGTGATGATGAACCAGTTTCTCGATGGATTTGCATACCGCGTCGTCTCCGCACCTGCCACGGTGCGCAGCAGCGCTCGAAGTGATGAGCCTGGTTCAGTGGTAATTGTCGAGCGCATCAAGGTTGCGGCTCGATAGGGTAGAGGCGATGAGGAAAATTGCGATTTCGGTCATCTTGATCGTCTGCATAGCGGGCGCGGCTCGTGAGTGCGCAACAGCCCAGGCGGTGCGCGTGGTGAGACAGACGGCAGCGCGGCCGGAGACCTCGGTCAGTTCCCTCTCGGTGACGGCAAGTCCAGCCGCTGTCAATTTCAATCTGGTCTCCGGCGGAGTGGCAACCGGATCAACCGCAGTGCAAGTGACAACGACCTGGAGCGGAAGCCTCTGCCTGCTTACCTGCACCATCAACATGTACGCGTACTTTTCAAATTCCAATGCCGCGCTCTCCAGCGGAACGGATAACATCCCGGGCACGGAGGTGCTCGGCCGCGTGACCACGGGCTCTCCCACTACTTACACCGCTTTCACGCAGACCAGCCCGTTTGGCGGAGCGGGTGCAAGCCTGCAGCTCTATCAGCAATCTTTCTTTCTCCTGACTGGCGGAGGTTCGCGCACCGATCCGCTGAATCTGGAGATCGATCTCTCGAACCAGAAGCAACTCCCGGCTGGCACCTACACAGGCGTTCTCTACATTCAGGCGCAATCGCTCTAACAGGGTCCGGCTCGAGTTCCGACGAACAGCGGCCGAGCGAGTTCTCCACGGAGTCGCTGTTTCGCTTTCAATCACTTTTCCTCCAGTTGCGCATCCACTCCTTTTCTTGTGCTACTTGCGTACCTCTCCGTATGATTCCGCCGTGGCTCGATTGGGAGGCAACAATTGATTTCGCGACGCGATTTTCTGGCAACAGGCGCAATGGGAGCGTTCGCTCTGGCATCATCACGATTCGCGAAGGCCGCCGACTACAGTCCGAATAGATTTGGCGTACAGCTTTACGTTCTTCGCGCCCAGTTGGAGAAGGATTTCGACGGAACGCTGGCCAAGGTCGCATCGATCGTCATCAAGAACGTTGAATTCGCAGGCTTTTATGGACGCACCGCGAAGGAAGTGCGCTCCAGCCTGGCGAACGTCGGACTCACGGCAAGCGGCGCGCATTGCCTGCTCGCCAGCATGTCCGACGATGAAATTGGCCGCATGATCGACTTTTGCCACGAAGTCAGCATGCCCTATATGATTGCCGCCATACCGTCGATCAAACCCGGCACTTTATCAGCCTCGGGCAAGCCTGCATCCGGGAATCCGTTTGAGCACATCGAGCTTGAAGATTGGCGATGGAGCGCGGAACGGTTCAACGCAATCGGCGCTCGTGTGCGCGATGCGGGAATGCGGTTTGCGTATCACAACCACAACATCGAAGCTCAGAAATACGGCACCATCGTAGCGTTCGATGAAGTGCTGCGCCTGACCGATCCCGCCGTAGTGGGCATGGAATTTGATACCGGCAATTTCATCGCCGGTGGCGGCGATCCCTATCCCTACCTTGAGAAGTATCCGCATCGATTTGAACTCGCCCATGTGAAAGAATGGGCCTCTCCATTCACGCCGACCGTCACCATCAACTGGCCGAAGTATGCACCCTTCGGCCAGGGAACTACGGATTGGAGGAAGATGCTGAATGCCTTGAAGAACGCGGGCGTGAAAGAAGTCTTCATCGAGCAGGATGGGACCGCGAGCGGTGACGAAGTGGGTGCCGTCCAGCAGGCGTATCAGTTTCTAATCAGGGTCTGAGACCTGGCGAGTTTTAATTGCAGCTTCTGGGGACGAAATGCGCAACGAGCGCCATCGCTTCTGCGCTCAAACTGGTTCGTGGGATTGCCGAAGATGCTCACGCTACGCAGCTATCAAGTGTGCCATCGCTGCCCGACCCTCCAACCTCCACATTCCAAACGTCGAAAAACCGGCGGATTTTGCAGGTAATTTCCTTTGTTTAAGGCACAATCATCGTAGCCGCAGAAATGCTCGGCCCTGCGGATCAATCAGGCGGAAGTGGGCACCCCCACCCCCCCTTTTAAATTTGCAGTTTTCCACAAAAAGTTTGCAAGCAATTCGACTCTGAAAGTACGACTATTTCAGTCGGATGAATATGTTGGCGATAATGTCACTTCCGAATAGTCCACCACTCGACAAGAGCTTACGCACACCAAAACAAAACGACCTGGCATCGCTGCCACGGCCGTTGTTGTTGCACACACACACTGAAATCCCATCCAATCAGATCCGCATTGGCATCAACACATACCGCGACCGATATTCCGCATCGGGATCCTCGGGACGCATCTGGCCGGCGCTTTGCGAGTCCTTGAACTCCAGGCGTACCTCGCCTTCGTTGCCGAGCGCCTTCAGGAAATCGATGATGTAAGTCGAATTGAAGCCCACCACGATCGGATCACCCGAGTACGGTGTATCGATTGTGTCTTCGCTCTCGCCACTCTCGGTGGATTGCGAGCTGATCTTGAGCTCGTTGCCTTCGAGCCGAAGCCGGATCGCGCCGGAACGTTCATCGGCAAACTGCGCCACGCGCTGGATGGCGCTGGACAGCTCGATCGATCGGACAACCGCGAATTTTGTGTTGTCACGTGGCATCACCGCTTCGTAGTTTGGAAATTGCCCCGACAGACGCCGCGTGCTGAGTGTGCGATGACCAACCTTGAAGAACAGCGTGTGCTCGTCGTCGGCGAACTCCACCTTCTCGACGTCGGTGCTCGAAAGCAGTCCCTGCAGCTCCTGAAGCGCCTTGCGCGGAATTAGCACGCGCTTCTCGCCGCTGATGCCTTCGATCGCTTCGCCTGGCTTCTCGACGAACGACAACCGATGGCCGTCGGTCGCCACCATCGCAATCGACTCTGCCTTCAGCACCAGAAGCGCGCCGTTCAGCGTGTAACGCGACTCCTCGTTCGAGATCGCAAAGATGGTCCGCGCAATCAGAGTTTTCAAAGCGACCGCTGGAATACTCGTCGAAGCGACAGCAGGGAACTCGGGCACCTGCGGATAGTTGGCGCGCGCCATGCCCACCATCTTGGTGTTAGAGCGGCCAGAGCGAATCTGGACCCAGTGATTCTCAAGCAACTTGATCGAGATATCGCCATCCGGTAGCAGCTTGATGTAGTCGTAAAGCTTGCGCGCCGGAATGGTGCACGAGCCGGGCTTCTTCACCTTCACCGCGGCGCTGGTCCTGATCGCCTGGTCAAGGTCAGTCGCCGTAATGTTCAGCCGGTCACCCTCGGCCTCGATCAGGAAATTGGACAGGATGGGAATCGTAGTCTTGCGCTCGACCACGCTTTGCGTGGCGGTGAGCTCTTTCACCAGTTCCTGGCGGCTTACGGTAATCTCCATCGCTGCCCCCTGTGTTGCCGGCTTTTCTACTTCAGTTTCCACAATCGGCATAGTCCCACCCCATCTCGGTTGCCGTCGCGCTCCTGGCAAACCAGCCCCAATTTACATCCACCCGCGCAATCTTCGCCATTGCCCCGCTGGCCCAAGCCTACACTACACGCGCTACGGCGAGAAACCGCTCTAGTTTGTTGCCTTTGATTGTATGCATCTTCACAAAACATGGTGCGTGGAAAACCGGGCAACATCTCTGGATTCCTGGGCGTCGGGGCTGTCGCGGAACGAGAGCCATTCTCATCCCGGAATGGCTTCGGTTTCAATCTGCCCTCCACTACCGGCACTCAACCGCGCAAGTGTCAGCACGGTAATATCGTCTTCCTGCCCAAATTTCAGTGCAGTCCCGGCAATCGACGCTGCCGTCTGCGCGCTGATCGCACGCATCCTCTCGAAGCCGAAAAGCGCGCCGTGCGCATCACGCGCCTCCAGCACACCGTCGGAGAGCAGTGTCAACTGGTCACCAGGCTCCAGGTGGAATTTACGCTCTTCGTAGGTTTCCTCTGGCGAGATTCCCAGCGGCAGGTCTGAACTCACCAGCAATTCCTCGCCATTCCGATACGGCGGCAGGTGGCCGGCATTCGCCACCGTTACCTCTCCCTGCTGGGTCACCCGCGCGCAAATACAAGTGATGAATCCGCCATCCTGTGTTTCGGCTTGTTGGCGATTCAGCCGGGTCAGCACAGCTGCCGGCCCAAAACCCTCCGCGGCCAAAGCGCGCAACGCACCCAGTGCCAGAGTGCCCGTCATCGCCGCCTTCAACCCCTTGCCGCTTACATCCCCAACCACCACCAGTTGGGCATCATCCCCTTGCGCAAAAACCTGGTAGAAATCCCCGCCTACCTCCTGCGCGGGAAAATATGCAGCCTCAATCACGTACCCGTTCACCTGGGGAAGTTTCGCCGGCACCAGCCGCTGCTGTATCTCTCGCGCCGCCTCCAGTTCTGCTGCACCCCGAGCTTGCTCCCGACTCACCTTTGTAAACCGAAAGAACATGACTATCCCGATCGCCACCACAAACAAAAAGTCACTCAAATCGGAAATTTGCAGCGGAATGGGACCAACCTGGATCGGGTTAGCCAGGAAGTCGGCTCGGCCCCAACCAGAGTCGATGGACGCGGTTCCGATATCAAAGAGCGCCGTGGCCGCCGCCGGAAACAAGCTGGGCAAAATCAGCCAACCTGCCTCGCGGTTCCCTCGGCGGTACCACACCAGCAGCAGTACCGGGAGCATCAGGGCCGCCGGTAATATCAACACCGCTTCCAACGAGACGTAAACTCCATTTGAAATGGCACCCGGTACCTGAAGAAAAGCGAGGATCGGCATCGGTAGTAACGCGATTTCATACGCTCGCCAGATTCGTCCTACTAGCCGCCCCGCAAAGCTGAACGTAAACTCGATCTGCATGATCGTGAAGAAGTAGATCAATGGATCAGCAAACACGGTATTGATGGCAATCGGTACCAGGCCGGTCGTAGCGCAGAAAAGCAACCCATTCGACAATCCAAGGAGAAAAAGATAAAGGCCCAACCATAGGTATTCTTTGCGCGCACGCTGGCTTCTATAAAGCGCAAAAGCACCAATGCTCGCCAGTATGAGCATCAGATTGACCGCGATAGAAGGAATGGCTGCGTAGAGACGCTGGCTCTCCATTGCCAGTCGCTCATTGTCGATCGCCCCCGGAGTTCCCACAGCTACCGTCAGAAACAATGGCAGATGCCATAGCGTGTACATCGTCGGCGCATGTGTTCGCAACGCAAGGGTGACGTCGCTGTCCTCATCGCGCGGCATGAAGATTTCTTCGGTCGGACGGGTCACACTCCACATCGACTTCAGTTCGGCGTCTTCCGCCCTTTGCCCGTTCAGATAGACTTCAAATGTCCCCACGCCGCCAGCAATCAAGATGTGCACATGATCGTGCCCAGGATCGAACTTGATGTGCAGCCGATACCAACGCCACCCCGGTTCGGCCCCGCCCAGATCATCCAGCTCCACCGTCCGCCATCCACTGTCGTCGAATCCCGGCTGGGCCCATGCCAGATTGTCTCCGTCGTGCTCGCGCCATCCATCGTTCAGCGTCACCGTGCCGGAGTGCCACCGCGTCGCGTCGACCGCCTGCCCCATACTTTCTGAAGCCATCGAGACAAACACCACCAGGCACAGCACGGCCAGTGCCGAGCCGATGCACCGCTCCTCGCACCTCCGTGCACGTTTCAGCACAGCGTTGACTGACCTCCAGATCCCGCGCGACTTCAGAACTCGACTCGAATGGGGAGCCTCAGTCTATCGAAGCCTAACTGTGATCAGCAATGCGAGCTTCTCCTGCTCGTGCAGGGCCTCTGGTCGTTGTTTCGCGACGGTTATAGGTATTTCCGTTGTTTAATTAATAAAGAGCCGTAGTCACAGTAGTTCTCTTCGGAAAAGTGGAAACCTGGCTCATGTCATCTCTCATCTTCAACTTCACCACTATCCCAGATTTCCAAAACCCGCCTGTGCATCTCCGGACATTTGGAAAAAAGGCTCGGCATGACTCCTTGGCGACCCACATTTCCCACCACTCCCACAGACTTCACATGAACCCCTGTGAAAACTTTGCCTTTTATCTGTAATATGCGTCCCCACCCGCATAAATCCTGGACTTCCGCGCGACATGTCCTCCACACCTGCCGCGTATTCCACCTCCTTCACATGTCGCAAATTATTCAGCAATAATCATCCCTAAATCCAAGCGAACGGCGATTCATCTGGTGTCGTCTGCCCCACAGACACAAATCAGCAGAACCTTGTCGGTGACCACTGGTCTGACTGGCTTGCTTCCGACTGCCGCGCGCTTATTCTTCGCGGCCGCGAAAGTCGCGTCACCTCGCTGGAACAGATGGAGCAGATGGCAAGGCGCCACCCCCATGCCCGTCTCCTCATCCTTGACGGCGGCCATGCGCTGCATACCGACAACCCTGGCGCCTTCAACGCTGTTGTCCGCAGCTTTCTCGACAGCCTCTGACGCGATAAGGTCTCATGTACCAACCTAGGTGCTAGAAGCTGGGAGCTTACGGCTTCTATACTGAAGCTTCCATGTCTTACCAATCCGCTATCGATCATCTCGCGGCCATGGCGCCGGAACTGGCCACGCAAACAGGCCAGACGCGCCGCAAATTCTCTATTGATGAGGTGGCGACCCTCCTAGCCTCCCTCGGCAATCCACAGCGTACTTTTCCGTCAGTCCTCATCGCCGGAACCAATGGCAAAGGTTCGACAGCTGCAACGCTCGCGTCCATTCTTTCTGCCTCCGGACTGCGCACCGGCCTCTACACTTCGCCGCACCTCGCGCGTCCCAACGAGCGCATCCGCATCGACGGTGTTGAAATCTCCGACACCGACTTTGCCGAAGACTTCTTCCGCGTGCGCGCCGCCGGGCAAAAGCTGGTAGAGGAAAAGAAGCTGGCGCAGGCACCCAGCTTTTTCGAGACCCTCACCGCTATGGCCTTTCTGCACTTCGCCGAACCAGCCATCGAAATCGCGGTGCTTGAAGTGGGCCTGGGTGGACGTCTCGACGCTACCAACGTTGTCGATCCGCTGCTTTCGATCATCACCGACATCTCGCTGGATCACATGGAGTGGCTCGGCAACACTATCAGCGATATCGCCCGCGAAAAGGCTGGCATTCTGCGCACCGGCGGTACCCTCGTCACCTTGCCACAACACCCTGAGGCTAACCAGGTTCTGGGTGAAGTTGCCATGTCTCTCTCGGTGCTCGGCGTCAGTGCCGTTCCCTACATGCCCCCCATCGATCCACATCTGTCAGGTAATGCAGATACCAATCCGGCACTAACGTCATCGCAGAGCGCATGCGACACCGATGAACAGCATTCCTATAAGGTCGAGGTTCTGGGCCAGGTCATCGAGGTTGTCTCTCCGCTACGGGGAGCGCACCAGCATCGCAATATTGCCCTCGCCATTGCGGCTGCCGTCGAACTCGCCATCAGCCACGGATTCCCCGTCACGCCGAAATCTATCGCCGACGGCATCCGCAACACGCGCTGGCCCGCTCGCCTGGAGCGTGTTTCCGTCGAAGACCCTGTTACGCACCAGCGAACAGAGTTCATCCTCGACGTCGCCCATAACCCCGCCGGTGCATGGGCCCTGCGCGCTGGGCTGCGCGACTTGCTGCCGAGCCGCCAGCATCTCGGCACCCTCGTCTTCAGCTGTCTGCGCGACAAGCCGATCATCGAAATGGCCCACATCCTCTTTCCAGTTTTCGACCACGTAATCTTCGCGCCCATCAACAGTACTCGCGCGACACCGATGCGCGACCTGCTCGCGGCCGCTGCTTCCACGGGGACTCCTGCCTTTGCCGCTTCCTCTGTCAACCAGGCCATCGAACTCGCTCTTGAGCACGCAGCGGCTCACCCACCCAGCCCCATCGTCGTCTCCGGTTCCGTCTACCTGGTTGGCGACGCACGCACACGTTTGTTGGATAGATCCGTTCCGGCCGTTGCCCCAAATCAGACTGCCGAACGCGTAGGCCAGCTCCCGTGACCCGTCTCCGCCCCCCCGATCCGTTGCCCCGTCTCTACCGCTGGCGCACCAATATTCTCCAAGCCCCTCTCTTTTTCTTCTACACGGCGGGCTGCGGCAGCCTATCGCTCCTCGCTTCTCTATGGGACAAGAGCGGCCGCCTCCAGCACCGCATCGCGCGGTTTTGGGCTCGTGGCGGCGTCAAAATATCCGGTGCACGCCTGGTCGTGCGCGGAGCCGAAAACCTTCGCAGGCATCCGGTTGCCGTCTATGCATCGAACCACACGTCCTACATGGACACGCCCGTCATCTTCTCCACACTGCCTTTCCAGTTCCGCATCCTTGCCAAAAAGGAACTATGGACGATGCCGTTTATTGGCTGGCATTTGAACCGCTCCGGCCAGATTCCGGTCGACACTGTCAGCCCCAATTCCACTGTTTCCAGTCTTGGCACCGCCGTTCGCGCCCTCCGCGCCGGCATGCCTCTCTTTGTCTTTCCTGAAGGCGCCCGCACCCCCGACGGCACCACACAGCCCTTCCTCGCCGGGGCGGCCTTCCTCGCTATTCGCGCGCAGGTGCCGCTTGTGCCTATTGCGCTCAGCGGCGTTTACGACCTGCTGCCCATGCACACCCGTCACTTTTATCCGGGTGAAATCACGCTGACGGTCGGCGAACCGATCTCCACGGCCGGCATGACCTTGCGCCAGGTCGAAGAACTGAACACCCGCCTTCGCGAAACCATCGAACATCTCCGCACCCAATCCATACCCGCTCCTCAATCACTTGCCTCCTTCTGAACGCTTCCTAGTGGTTCACGTCATTCAGAACGGAGCAGAACTGGGCCTTCAGGGACAACATCTCGTAACAACGGCAACCGTATGGTTGCGGAATGTAAATGCAAAGCATATCTGGCTCCGATGTTAGCCATGAAGAGCCTTGGATTCGCCTTCCGGCGAACCCGCTCATTAGGCACTGGAGATGGGAAGAAATTGCAGAAGTAGTTCGGAGGGGTGCGTCAATATTGCGAGGGGTTTGCGTACAACGTGGATTGGATTGAGGATGCCTCTTTGATTGAAGGCTATGGCAGTTCCCGCCCTCATGCTGTGCAGTCCGGCTCACAATTGCACATTTCTTTCGAGCCGGGCTTCACAAGATTTTGAAACCTCTGACAAAACAGGCTGAGGTGTTTAAGGAAACAACTCGACCTCAGAAGCTCGTGGATGGGAGACAGTAGATGCCGTTCGAACTATGCACCAAATGTGCAGCAGCCTATTCTAACGTGTGCAATTCTGAACAGCTTCTTGCCGCTAAACATCTCACAATCATTAAAGCTAGAAGGATTCCCCGCGACGTTTCGGTCGTTGCGCTTAATCAACGGAGACAGCGTGGATCATAACTTTGACGGAAATCCAATGGATTCTGGGGGCCTTTGCTCTCGTTCTTATCATGATCTTGGCGATGGCGGCATTCCTTGATGGGCGCATCGCAAAAGCGTCGCCGGATCGCGATTCGCGTTCAGGCCGCGAATTCAGCTTCATCCTGCGAAGTACCGGGAGCGACGAAGGCAATGAGAGTGTTTCTGAAGAGGCATCTGCACACCTGATTTCCCGGAGAAATCAGAACCCTGAGCAACAACCACATTCGCCCGCTTACCCGCTCCCTTGAGCCGGCAGGTCTAGGCAAGAAGTCCACGAATTCCCTTGAGAATTGCCAGTCTGACTGGAGCAAAATGGCCACCTCTACCCTTCCCGTCCTGCTACCTGACGCAGCTCGCACCCTGGCGCAGGCCCAGGCTGGCGACGATGACGCATTCGCGAAGCTTTACCTACACCACAAGAAACACGTCTTCTCAGTTTGCTGGCGCATGGTGCACGATTACTCGCAGGCAGAAGACCTGACGCAGGAAACCTTTCTTCAATTGCACCGCAAGCTCGCGACATTTCGCGGCGACTCCGCTTTCACCACGTGGTTGCACCGGATCACGGTGAATACTGTGCTGATGCACTTGCGAAAACGCGCGCTGCCTGTTGTCTCTCTCGATTATCTGATGACAGCTATCCCGGAAGAACGCGTTGGGTGCGAGGTTGGTGCTCGCGATATTTCACAAATCGGTGTCGTTGATCGCGTTGCCATCGATCGCGCGGCCGTCAATTTGGCGCCCGGGTATCGGAGCACCTTCCTGCTCCACGATATCCATGGTTTTCAACATAAAGAGATCGCCTCGATTCTGAACTGTACCCTGGGTAACTCGAAATCTCAGTTGCATAAGGCGCGGCGTGTACTGCGGCGCATTCTCTCACCGCAGGCCGGGAAGTCTCGGGAGTCTTCGGACCAGAGACGCAACCGCGACGCTAAACGCGAACCGAGCCTTGCCATCCAGTTCGCAGGGGGATAAAATCCTCCTCCATCGCCCTTAAGCCACGATGGAGAGCACCAGGCCTCACGTCGTAACCGTTGAGGCTGCCGTTCGCTTGCCTTCGCAAAACCCGCGTCTTCGCTGCTGACCAACTCTCGCTCGTTGAGTCCAACTTTCGGCAACGAAAGCGACGCCCCCAGTTGCTCACAGCTCCTCAGATCTTTGAAGGAGTAGGATGCTCGCCATGAAACGCTGCTCGTTGTTTGTCCTTTTCTTTGCCCTCCGTCTGCCACTTACCGGTCAAAGCGATTCGAGCCAGCCGGTGCTGTCGCCATGGCTTACCGTACAGGATTCACTCGCATTCACCCCGATAGCGAATGGCACAACGCCAAGCGGGTGGTACACCAATCCCTCGACCACGGTGAATGTCGACAACCACGTTGCGCACTCAGGCCGCTGGTCGGTTCGCTTCGATCGCAACTCCGCGAGCGAAGACGGCTTCTCCGTCATTACCAGGAGCATCCCAGTGGATTTCGCGGGTGGCAATGTCGAGCTGCACGGATATCTCCGCACGAAAGACGTGGCTGGGTACGCCGGCCTCTGGATGCGCGAAGACGGCGAGGGCCAAATGCTTATGCTCGAAAACATGGCCAGCCAGCACGTCGGCGGTACACGCGAGTGGAGCGAGTACACGATCAAGGTCCCCATCGATGCAAAAGCGCGCCAGCTTTTCTTTGGAGTTCTCCTAGTCGGCACCGGCACACTGTGGGCCGACGATCTTCGCCTCCTGGTCGACGGCAAGCCCATAGCGGAAGCCAAGCCGATGGACCGCCCCCTCACCGTGCTCGAGACCGATCGTCAATTCGACAAAGGATCGCAGATAGCCCTTTCGTCGCTTACGCCGAATCAGATCGACAACCTTTTCACACTCGGACGTGTTTGGGGTTTCCTCAAATATCACCACCCTGCGGTGGCCGCAGGCAAGCGCCAGTGGGACTACGAGCTGCTGCGCATTCTTCCTGTTGTCCTTGCCTCGCCCGATCGCATGCATACGAACGAAGCGATTGTTGAATGGATCGACAGCCTTGGCGAAATTCCCGCATGCGACGCCAATCAGTGCCTGCCCGATCCCGCCGGCGATCTAAACCTGACGCCCGATCTCGCCTGGATCCATGACAGCACAACACTCGGCTCCGCGCTCAGCATGCGCCTGCAGCGCATCTATCAGAATCGCCCGAGCGGCACTCAGTTCTACGTCAAGCTTGCCCCGGGCGTAGGGAACCCGGTCTTTGAGCGCGAGCTTTCCTATGCCGGCCTTGCATTTCCCGATCCTGGATTTCAACTTCTCGCGCTCTTTCGCTGGTGGAACATCATGCAATATTGGTCGCCTTACCGGAACGATGCCGGCCAAAACTGGACAACCGTGCTCAATGAATTTATCCCGAAGCTCGCGCTTGCGAAAGATCGCACCGCCTATCAACTCGCGATGTTGGAGCTTGTGGCCAAGGCCAACGACACGCACGCCAATTTGTGGAGTTCTCTCAATGTGAGGCCGCCGGCCGGCAAATGCGCGCTCCCGGTCGAAGTTCGCTTCATCGAGGGTCAGCCTGTGGTCACTGGATTGGCCGCAAAGGACCTTGCCTCCACCTCAGAATTCCGCATTGGTGACATGTTTCAGTCAATCGACGGCACTCCAATATCAAAGCTCATCGAAGACTGGACCCCGTTCTACGCCGACTCCAACGCTGCCGCTCGCCAGCGCGATATGGCCCGCACCCTCACCAATGGCGAGTGCAGATCAATCACCGTAGGTCTACGGCGCAACGGCAAACTGGTCGAGATTCACGCAGAACGTCAGTCTGCGCAAGCCGATAACAAACCCAAATGGCACGATCTGCCTGGCGACACATTTCGCCTGCTGTCGCCGGACGTGGCCTATCTCAAGCTTTCCACCGTTAAGGCGGCCGACATCGGGAACTATCTCCAACTCGCGAAAGATACAAAAGGCCTCATCATCGACATCCGCAACTACCCCTCCGAGTTTGTGCCATTCGTACTTGGTTCCCATCTTGTAAAGGAACCCACGCCCTTTGCGATGTTCACTGTGCCTGATCTCGCTAACCCTGGTGCATTCCACTTCGGCAATGCCGTCACAATCAATCCAGCTACAACCGCTACAACGGCAAGGTGGTGATCCTCGTTGATGAGACCTCGGTAAGCCAGGCAGAGTATACGGCGATGGCACTGCGAGCCGCACCAGGCGCCATCGTCGTAGGTAGTACAACGGCTGGCGCGGACGGCAACGTCTCCGCAATCCCCTTGCCCGGAGGGCTCAATACCATGATCAGCGGGATGGGCGTCTTCTATCCCGACCACCGTCCTACTCAGCGAATCGGCATCGTTCCCGACGTGGAGGCGAAACCTACAATTGCCGACATCAAGACCGGCCGCGATGAGGCGCTCGAAAAAGCGATCCGCCAGATCGTCGGTCCCGGAACGGCGGAGGCCGCAATCGAAAAGCTTGCCAAACCCGACCCCCCGTCTCAGATTCTGGCCACGAAGTGAGACCTTGTAGCGATGGCATGACCAAGTTCAATAGTCAAATCTCCAAGTTTTTCGTCGGTTAGCGCGTGACCCCACTACAAACTTCGGCGCCGACGTTGGCCGCGTTGTCCGTGCAATTGCTGCGCGCCAGAATGCTGGCCGCCGTGACGGCGAGAATGTTGTGGCCATGCGTCGTGGGGTGCAGGTCATCCCAGAGGAGATAGGTGTCAGGGTCGACCGCCATATCCTGCGAGCTTGCAGTGACGTTTACGAGCGAGTAACTCGCCGGCGCTTCGACGACTCTGTTGAACAAGGCAAAGACATCGAGCTGCGCGATGTGCAGATTCTTCCTTGGATTGAAGTCACGCAAGAGTGCGATCCCGCTGCCGAGCACCTCGTTATAGAGTGCGCTGGCCTCGTTTGCGGGAATCGACGTGGTGGGAGAGCCGTTGAGTCGCGGAACCAATCCCAGCGGGGGCAGATTCGGCACGATGAACTGCGTTGCTCCTGCATCGATGAGACGCTGGATGTTCAAGGTCTGATTGATGCCGGCATCGATAACGTCATTCTCAGAGGTGGCATAGAGCAGGTCGATTGCGCCGCCCCAGACAACAAACAGCGTCTTCGGCGTGATCCTGGGATGCGTCGCCAGATAGTCGGTAATCTGTTGGCCAATGTTTTCTACGTTCACTGAGAGCGCATCCCCTGTCCCAAAGGTGAAGACGCCGGTGCCGGAGCCGGTCGTAGCAAATCCATACGCGTAGTCCGTTCCCCCGTCGAGCGAGTTCTTTACTTCAGGTTTTGAGGGCATGGTGTCGGCCAGTTGCTCGATCCACACGCCGGAGTAAAGCTCGGCAGGCGGCAACGTGTCGAAGCCATCGGTGAATCGCCCGTCGGTATAGTCGGCGACAGGCCCCGGAATCCGGACCCCGTATTTGTCATACGTCAAGTGCGCAACATTCCCGGTGTCGGACAGCGAGTCGCCAAAGACGACGATTTTGGTGAATTCGAGGGCGTGGGTCGAGTCCTGCGAGCGCGCCGCAACAGGCGCGATCATCAGCAATAGCGCGGAAAGAAAACAAAGGCCTACATTCGCAGAAAATCTGGCTGACTTGGCACCCGGCCGGGGTTGAAAGAAAACTGCTGCGATAGAGGCGATGGCGGATTTGCTGCGTTGGACGACTCGCATCGGGATTTCCTTCCAGGTAAAAGATTGGCAACGTGGCCCGTTTGGAAAATGGCGGGATCTGATCCGGTCCTCAATCTTCTGCTCAATCGCAGTGAATTGAACGAGCTTATGATGCGGAAATAGCGAAGGCAGCAGTGTACTCCCACGAATGTCGTGCGTCTACGTTCGTTGCACAACCACGAAAACGGCGTCAGGCGGGAATTTGCAAAATCAAAAGTTATGAAGTGCGTGGCCCGCAATGAGAGTCGGAGATAGACTGCCAACACCGGTCGTCACAATTTCTGAAAAGCTTGTTCTCAAGGAGCAATTCATTGATCAATCCAGTGAAATATCGTCTTATTGTCCGCTTGACCATTTGGATTGTGTCGCCGCGCCAGTCTCGGGCGCCGTCCTCGCGCAAACCGCGGGCTCAATTCCCGCACCCGAAAAAGCCGCTGAACAACGTGCTCAGCCAGCAGACCCCTTTCAGCAGCTTTACTTCCTCCTCGGAACGTGGGATGCCAAAACTGTGAACAACCCAGCAGTCACGGCCCGCGGCGCCTACACCTTTCGTGTTGAACTCAACGGCCACGTCCTGGGTCGGCACAGCACGTCAAACTCGGCAGGTTGCAAAGGCCCCGTCGACTTTGACTGCGAACACGGCGACCTGCTCTACATCTACGCCGACGCTCCCGGCCAACCTCTTCATGCCATCTACTTCGACAACGAGGGCCATGTCATCCACTACACTGTCTCTGCGGCCACGGCAACCACTGCCGAATTACTCTCCGACCCCGCGCAGCGCGGCCCTCAGTTCCGGCTTTTCTACGAATTGAACGGTGCGGTCATGTCGGGCAAATTCCAGATGCGCATGCCCGGCCAGCAGGACTGGCGCTCTTACCTCGAGTGGACTGGCCCTCGAAAGCCTTGAATTCTCGTAGGCTCCGGCCCGGCCACCTCGCTCCAATCAAACCGCATCTAACCGTGGATGAGGCTTAGCGCGCTCTTTTCCATCACCCTTATCGCTCTCACTGCCTGCACACGCCACGACCGCAGCCCCGACGAAATCCGCGAACAGACTGCCCGCGCTACCTCGACCGCCGCTCGCGACGCCAAAGCCGCTGCACAGGGAGTGGTGGAGGGCCTCAAGCAGCAGCGCACCATCAACATCAATCACGCCTCGGCCGACGATCTTAGGGGTCTCCCCGGCATTGATGACGCTGCGGCCCGGCGCATCATCGATCACCGCCCCTACACCGATTCCGATGACCTGGTGAAACGCCGCGTAATTCCCCGCGCCGAATACGACCGCATTGCCGGCAAAATCGAAGCGCGCTGAGCAGCCTGCGCCGCGGTACACTCGTTTCTGAAAATGAGACACAGACTCTGTGCCCTAGCGCTGCTCCTCACCCCCGCTCTTACCGGCTCACCACAAACACCCCATACCTTCACCGTAGCCAACGGCCAGTTTCAACTCGATGGTCATCCCTATCAGATCCTTTCCGGCGAAATGCACTACCCCCGTGTGCCCCGCGCCTACTGGCGCGACCGTTTCCGCAAAGCTCGCGCCATGGGCCTCAACACCATCACCACGTATGTCTTCTGGAACATCCACGAACCGCGCCCCGGCGTTTTCGACTTCTCCGGTCAGAAGGACGTTGCCGAATACATCCGCGAAGCCCAACAAGAAGGGCTCAACGTCATTCTCCGCCCGGGCCCCTACGTCTGCGCCGAATGGGATATGGGCGGCTACCCCAGCTGGCTCCTCAAGGACCACTCGCTCGTACTCCGCTCCACCGATCCCAAGTACATCGCGGCGATGAACGCGTGGTTCACGCGTCTCGCCCGCGAAATTTCGCCGCTGCTCCTTCAAAACGGCGGCCCCATCATCGCCATCCAGGTTGAAAACGAGTACGGCTCCTTCGGCAACGATCACTCTTACATGGAAGCCGTGAAATCCGCGCTCCTGCAATCGGGCCTCGCCGCACGCGAAACGTTACTCTACACTGCCGACGGCCCCGAGCAAATCCCAAACGGCTCGCTCCCTGAACTCCCCGCCGTCATCAACTTCGGATCCGGCGACGCGCAAAGCAGCTTCGCCACTCTCAAGAAGGTGCGCCCCGAAGGCCCCTTCATGTCGGGAGAATACTGGGCCGGCTGGTTCGATCATTGGGGCGAGAAGCACCACACCACTGACATCGAAGGCAATGCCGCGGAGTATGAATGGATGCTCCGCCAGGGTTACTCCGTGAGCATGTACATGTTTCACGGCGGCACCAGCTTTGGCTGGATGAACGGCGCCAACAGCAACGGCACCAACTACGAGCCCGACACCACCAGCTATGACTACGACGCTCCTCTCAACGAAAGCGGCCAACCCACTCCCAAGTACAGTGCCTTCCGCGATGCCATCGCTCGTGTCACCGGCAAAACTCTGCCCGACCTCCCGCCTTCAACTCCAGCAGGCACATACCCGATCGACCCCCACGCCGAATCCGCATCGCTCTGGAGCAACCTGCCCGAACCTGTCGAGTCCGACAGAATCCACGCCATGGTCCCCAACGACAGGTCTTCGTCGTCGTGGTGGCTCACAATGGAAGACCTCGACCAGTCCTACGGCTATATCCTTTACCGGACGCAACTCGCCGTGGGTTCGAGCGGTGAGCTTGCGATTGACGGCCTGCATGACTACGCGCAGATTTATATAGACCGCAAACCCATCGGCACCCTTGATCGCCGCCTCGGTCAGTCGCACCTGCCCCTGCCTGCAGTCTCCGCCCCCGCGACGCTCGACATACTCGTCGAGAATTCCGGCCGCGTGAACTTCACCAAAGTCATCCGCACTGAGCGTAAAGGTATCACCGGTTCAGTGACTCTCGCCGGGCACCAGCCGCAGCACTGGCAGATATATTCGCTTCCAATGACGAACCTTGCGGCGCTGCACTTTACGTCTGATCCGTGCGAAGGCCCGTGCTTCTATCGCTTCGCGATGCGCGTCCCCGCCGCGCAATCATCGAGCAGTTCCGCGGCTCCCGACACCTTCCTCAATACAAAGGCTCTCACCAAAGGGATCGCGTTTCTGAATGCGCAACCGCTCGGCCGCTTCTGGTCCGTCGGTCCGGAATTCACGCTGTACACGCCCGGCCCCTGGCTTCATCTCGGGACGAACGAGATCATCGTTTTCGATCTTCAGGGTATGACGTCAGAATCGCTCACGACCATCGACCACGCCGACTACTGGCACTCCTCGTCGCGATAAGTCGGCTGTTAGGCTAGACCTCGGAGACGGCGACCTAAGTCTGGCTGCTTTCAGCTGGCATTGCGCAAGCCTCGAGCTTGCTGGAGACAAAGCCGATCAGTGCAAGTGCGACGAGATCCTCGATCACCGCAGCCGGGAGGTCTCGCTCGAAGAGAGACGCCAGCCACGACCGAAACGCCGCGCCGCCCTCTGTGCCGACCACGGCACCCGCCACGCCGAGCAGCGCGCCCAACGTAGTTCGACGCGCAACAACACCCACCGCTGTTCCGGCGAGTGCACCGATTAGCACGCGCGCTGTAAAAGCTGCGGTCGCCTTGCGGCTGGGTGTCATCGGCAGCTTATCGGCCACAATCTCCGCCAGCGCCAGGCCGACCAGAAGGCGATTAAGATTCATTCCTTCCAGAAACGCTACCGGCTTGCCTTCCATGCATAACGTTCCCGCGCGAACTGCCCGGCTCACCGCAGCCGCCGGAAGCATGGTTCGCGCACCACCCGCCACACCCAACCAGAACGCACAAGCCAAGGGCACTCGCATCGAATTCCTCTCGTGTATACGATGATGCTGATGCTCCCCGATGTTGCAGCGGAATCGAGCTTTCAATCGCGAGACGAGTTTTGGCGGACCTGACTGCAACGTTGCGATAGCGCCAATCCGAGGACCGCGCGATTGCGAGGAAAATCCTCAAGACAAGCAAACATCATTTTGGAATGGGACACGAAGAATTCTGGATTCAAATACTCCAAAGGTCCGCCATCTCTTATAAGAGGTGCCCACGATCGCTCGGGATTGAACGTCACTGCAACCCGGTAACATCGCCTCAGTTCCCTCCCTGCGCGGCCACCGATTTCACCGCGGCCAGCGGAATCTCCAGCGTTCCCACCTTTGTACTTCCCTCGTAGTACACTCCCGTGTGCAGCCAGTACTGACCCACGGGAGCATCGAACTTCGCCGCCATCTTCAGCCCCGCCGCCTTCACTGCCGCATAGACTTCCGGCTTTAGCGTCAGCGCCGCCCGGCGCGTTTGCTGATTCACCACCTGTCCGTAGCGGTCGTACACCGTCAATCCAACGACAAGCGATCCAGTTCGCGTGCCGTCGACGTCTGCCTTCAAATTCAGATCGTCCACCGTCACGGTGAACTCTGCTTCGTACTTGGTGGTCTTCACGCCCGCAACGGCTTCCCCTGCTGGCTTGATGGCAACCCGATAAACTAATCCCGCAGTCCTTGGACGCGGCGGAAAGACCGAGCGTGCGCTCTTCGGTCGTAAGAGAGGTCGATTCCGTCTGGTTAGACAAAGCTAACTCATTCAATTTAAATATGTTGTGCCCGTGTACCTATAAGTATATTAAGTGTATTAGAATCTGTAATATAGATGGGTATTAAAGCCGTTAGTTAAACGTGTGTCCTCAACAGGACATCGCGCGGCAATCTCGCATACACTTGAAAACGTCCATGTCAGTCCGCATAGCCATTCCCGAGCCGACCACCAGTGACGCCGCCTACAATGCGCGTTCCCTTCCTCTTTACCTCGCGGCACTTCAGTCTGTCGGGGCGACGCCGGTCGTCATTCCGCTCCATGAGCGCCAGGACCGTGTGGCCCGCCTTCTCGTCGGCACGCAAGGGGTCCTTCTCCCTGGCAGTGGCTTTGACGTAGATCCGGAGCGCTACGGCGAAGAAAGGATTCCCGCCTGTGGCCCAGCCGATCCTGGCCGCACCGCTGTTGACGAACTGCTTCTGCAGGATGCCTTCAATCTCTACAAGCCAATCCTGGCAATCTGCCACGGTGCTCAAACGCTGAATGTCTGGTTGAACGGCACTCTCGTTCAGGATCTAAAAACGGTACTGGATACGCAGGTGAATCACTCTCCCGGTCGGGTCGTCGTGAATGCCCACCCCATTCGTATTGCTGCCGGCTCGCGTCTGGCTTCTGCGGCCAACGGGATCCTTGAAACGGAATGCAATTCCAGCCATCACCAGGCTATCGATCGCGTCGGCGACAATCTCCGAGTCACAGCTGTTTGCCCTAACGATGAAGTCATAGAGGGGATCGAGCTCGATTCCGCCGATCATTTTGCAGTTGGTGTGCAGTGGCATCCCGAACGTACCTACACGGTCAGCCGTCTTTCTCGCGCTCTCTTTGCGGTTTTCTTTCGCGCCGCTGAATCTTGGCGTCCTCGTCCCATTGAAACCTCCGTTGTTTCGGCATGAATCAGAATCCAATCGTCGCCGGCGTGGGGTCCGGCCTCAACCACCTCCTTTCGACGGCTGGTTTGCAACCCCTCGACGTAGACATCGCAGCCAAGTTTGACGCGTACCTCGCTTTGATCATCCGCTGGAACTCCCGCATGAACCTGACGGCGATCCGGGATCCGGAAGAGATTCTTCGCCGTCATTTCATCGAATCGATCGTGTGCGCCCGCCGTTTACCTGAAGGTATCGGTTCCTTACTGGACTTTGGAAGCGGCGCGGGCTTTCCCGGGATTCCCATCGCTCTTTGCCGGCCCGAAATCGAGGTCACGTTGGCCGAGTCGCAAAGCAAGAAGGCGGCGTTTCTGCAAGAAGCCGTTCGCGTGCTTGGCCTGAATACCACGATTTTCGCAAAGCGCGCCGAGCAGTTGCCTCAGCTATTTGATTGCGTCGCACTCCGCGCAGTGGACTGCATGGAGCAGGCCGTTGCCGCATCATCCAGTCTGCTTGGAGTCGGGGGGCGGTTGGCGGTTTTGACGACCCGGGCGCAGCTTCCTCTCGTGGAAAAATCGGCAGGTGTCGCGTTTCGATGGACGGATCCATTTCCGCTTCCAGGCTCGGAACAGCGTGTCCTGGCGCTGGCGTCCAAAGTCGATTCGCTTTCCTGATCGAAAAAGTCAAACCGGTTGGGGCTTGTGCATTCGATGTTCCACGTGGAACATGATGGACAGATTGGTCGGGCAGCGTTCCAATGTTCCACGTGGAACAATCGTTCGCTTCAACGCCAAATGTTAAAATTCGGCAAGCCTTCAGCCAGAGTTTTCCACCGGGTTGCTTCGCTTCGACCTCAAATTTCCCCAAATCCGCGAGATCGCGCAAACGAGTGATCCGTAAGGTCTTTGTGTAGGCATGCCGACGCGGGCTTTTATACCTTTCCACAACTGGGACACGTTCTCCACAGATTCACTTCCGCACGTTGCGGCTCGCTTCCTTTAACCTGAAACGCTATGGGAAAGATTCTCGGCGTCGTGAACCAGAAGGGTGGTGTGGGCAAAACAACCACCGCCATCAATCTTTCCGCATGTCTTGCACTGGAAGGCCTCAAAATCCTCCTTGTCGATTGTGATCCGCAGGCCAACGCTTCCTCTGGCCTCGGTGTAGCCCGCGACGACAATCGCCATTCCATTTATGACGTGCTGGTCGGCGATTCCGAAGCTGAACTGGTCATCCTTCCGAGCGGAGTCGATAACCTCTGGATTCTGCCCGGCTCCAAGAACCTGACTGGCGCCAATATTGAGCTCACCAGCGCTGAAGACCGTGCTGTGCGGCTCCGCGAGGCCCTGGCTCCGGTCAAAGACAAGTACGACATGGTCATCCTCGACTGCCCGCCTGCGCTCGATCTGCTGACTCTCAACGTTTTGGTCGCGTCTGACTCGCTCATAGTGCCCATGCAAGCCGAATACTTCGCCTTGGAGGGCATTACTGAGCTGATTTCCACCCTCGAAAGGGTGCGCGCTGCCTTCAATCACAACGTGGAGATCGAAGGCGTCCTATTGACCATGTACGACGACCGAACGAACCTGGCACAACAAGTCCGCGATACGCTGCGCGAACATTTCCGCGATCGGCTCTTTATCACCGTGATCCCTAGGAATATCCGGCTAGCCGAAGCCCCAAGCCACGGCAAGCCCGTGGCGATTTACGATTCGCGGTCCCGCGGAACCGAGGCCTACTTTGAGCTTGCCGGGGAGTATCTGGCCCGGAATCGCATTGAGAGCCCAAAGAGTGTTGAGCGCAAAGTTGCCGCGAATTCAAAGCCCAAGGCCGAGGTCCGCTTCTGGCCATACTCGTGAGCGCACCTCAATCCAGGATGCGCAAACTTATAAATTCATAGAGAAATCCACCGGCAAATCGGCCGGTTTGAGGACTTGAAGATGAGCATTACCACCACCGATAGCAAACGTCGCGCTCTTGGAAAAGGCCTCGACTCTCTTCTGCCTCGCGTCAACAGCCAGCCTGTCGCTGCCGCCCCGATTCATGTGCCAGCCCCCATCGAAAGCGAAGGCGGCAAGCCGCGCGAAATACCAGTCGAAGAGATCGATCGCAATCCCTTCCAGACGCGCACCCGCGTAAACGAAGTTGAACTGGCAGAACTGGCCGCTTCCATCACCGCCAATGGTGTTGTACAGCCCATCCTTGTCCGGCCTCTCGCCAGCGGCCGCTTCCAACTCATCGCCGGCGAACGCCGCTGGCGTGCTTCGCAACTGGCTTGCAAGAAAACCATTCCCGCCATCCTGCGCCAGGTCTCCGACGAGCAGGCACTCGAGATCACCATCGTCGAAAACCTGCAGCGCTCCGACCTGAATCCCATGGAGCAGGCGCGCGCCTTTGAGCGGCTTTCCCGCGAGTTCCACATGACGCAGGAACAAATTGCCACACGCACCGGCAAAGACCGCGTTTCAGTCTCCAATTTCATGCGCTTACTTAGCATGCCGGAGAGCGTCCAGAAACTTGTCGAATCCGACGCTCTGACATTTGGTCACGCTAAAGTATTGTTAGGATTGAAGCTGAATCCAGAATTCGAAAAGACAGCGCAACGGGCCGCCAATCTTTCGCTTTCTGTTCGCCAGACAGAGAACCTCGTTCAAGGCATTCTGTTCCCCGAAAAAAACAAAAAGGAACCCAAGCCCGAGATGCCGATCGATCCCAACGTAAAGGAAGTGGAAGAGCAGCTGCAGCGTGCCCTCGGCCTCAAGGTTCGGATTGAGGACAAAAGCGGTCGCGGCCGCGTCATCATCGAGTATGCCGACCTTGCCGACTTCGACGGTCTGCTGGAGCAGCTAGCTCGAGACTGACGGGACGGCTTTACTCTCGATTGGCTGCTGAGTCAGACGCGTTCTTGTCACATGTCGCGCATCATCGAGGTGCTAGAGCACTTCGGCCATAGGTCCTAGTGACGTTTCCGCGACCCCTCATCGGGAAAGCCGCGTGACGATCTTCTTGTTTGGATCCAAGACATGCAACCATATAGTTGCATATCGAAACAGGCTGGCCGGATCAGGGGTTATGGCTCCGTCTCTACGGGGGCGACATCCACGCCACTCCGCTTGAACTGGTAGCGCAGAAGCCAGGTGCTGGCGACTGCTCGACCGTTCTGGACTGGCGGTTTGAACTTCCAGCTGCGCGCCGATTCCATTGCGATGCGTGCGAAATAGGCACTGGGTCCATGCGGTGCGAATTCAGCATTTGTGACCGCGCCGGCAGCATCGACCGTTACGCGAACAGCGACGCTGACCCTCCCCTGAATCGTGTCGCTCGCCTGGCGCGAAACATCAGGCATAACCCGGCTAAGTACATCGCCCTTCGCGGCTCCTGTGGTCGCGCGCGGTGGTGTAGGTGCCTGCGGTTCGGGTTCCGCCGGCGGAGCCTGTTGTGTCGCCTCCGTGTGCAGTGGGATCGTTTGCGTTTTGTGGCTGTGCATCGCGAGCGCGATGATGACGGCTATCAGCAGAACAAATCCAGCGATCAGCGGCACCACCGGTATCCGAGCCGGCGAAGATTTCGAGGCGATCTTCGGCGGAGTACGGGTCTCCGGCAATGCTTGCGGCGGCGGAACACGCTTCGGCTTGCTCTCAAGCATCAAACGGACTTCGCTTAGCGTGCATCGACGCGCAGGTACGACATGCAGACATTCCCGCACGATCTCATCAAATGGCTTTGGAAGGGAAGCCGGCACCACAGGATCGGTTTCGCCTGCAGAGTCCCATACCGGTGACTGTTGGGTCAGCGCGTCCACCACGGTCACGCCCAGCGACCACATATCGGCTGCTGGCGCCATGGGTTCCGTTGTCGTCTCGGGCGCGTTGTGAACATCACTGCTGCTGAACTCAAGGGCAGGCTTGCCCTGGGTCACCACTCCATCTGCCGACAGTTTCACTTCATTCTCGACGACCAGGATGTTGGATGGCTTGAGGTGGCCGTGCACACACCCGTTTGCGTGGAGGTACGAGAGCACGTCAAGAAGCGGCGCAAGCATCTCGCGCGCTTCAACAGCTGTCAACGGCCGCTCGGGAATGATCTGCGACAAGACCTCCTCGGCCAGCTCGGTGACAACATAGACTAGGGGAACACCATCGATCTCTGCGCGTCCAAAGTGCAGGATGCGCACCAGGTGCACGTGCGACAGGGATGTCGTTGCTGTCCAGGTGGAGAGCCTGTCTTCAGCTTGGGCCGGGGCGGAGAACAGCTTAATGACAGCTCTCCGGGATCCGGGGCCGTCAAGCTCGGTGACGAAGGTGCTGCTGGTGCCAGATCCGCCCAGCCACTCGAGGAGCGAGAATCTCCCGTCGATGACCCGGCCAACCCAGTCGCCGCGAATCGAAACAGCATTCATGGCGTAATCAGTGTAGACGAGGATTTGCCTAGCAATTCAAACAACGGCCGAAGAGGTCTCAAGAAAGGGAATGCGTTCTTTCCCGCAGCCATATCTCGCCGAGGCGTTCGATCAGTTCCTTGCGCATCCTCGCATATTTTGGGCTTTTTTCGCCGTGCAGGGCGAGGATCTGTGTGCGCTCCAGCATCGAGGGCAGTTCCGAATCGGTGTTTATCCCCCGATCGAGATAGCGATGAACGAGCCACGGCTCCTTGATAAAAGTTGCGGCGAGTTCGGGCCAATCCGACAGCATTCCCAGTTTGTGATCCCAGAGCAGGTAACCCGCCAGGGCTCCGAGAGCCGTACGGGGTCGCTCCGCGTCGATGGGGAAGGTCCATTCCCGACTCCAGATCATCACGTCTTGAGCGCGCATCGGCTTCGAGATTCCGTATCCCTGCCCGTAATCCGCGCCGAGAATAGCGGCCGCTTCGATCAATCCGATATCCTCGAGGCCCTCTACGGTTACGGGAGCCCCAAAGCCCTGTGCCAGCAGGGTCAGGTGGTAGATGAACTCGAGAGCCCGAACCGGCCTCTTCAACGCGCCGCGCACCAGTCCCTGATCGATCTTCACGCGATCGCAGGGAACGCGGTCCATGCGCAGCAGAGAGCTATGCCCCGAGCCCAGGTCATCTTGAGCGATACGGATGCCTGCTTGCTGGAATTCCGCGATGCGCATATCTCGTCGGGCGACGTCGAGCGATTCCTTGCTTTCCAGCATTTCCAGTGTCAAAACGCTGGCGGGCAAATCCCAACGAGACAGAGTTTCAAAGACGCAATCCCGGTAGGAGTCCAGAGTGAGGCCGTCGGGAGGAAGGTTGAGACCCACAGACAGAGCCAGATTGGAGTCGTTGTTCCGCCAAGATCGCAAGTCGCGGCAAACCTGGTCGAGACCAATTTGAAACAGGCGCAGCAAGCCGGCATTGCCCAACGCCGGCAAAAACGCGGCAGGCTCAATCAACTGTCCATCCGCGCTGCGCATCCGCGTTAGAGCCTCCAGACTATCCAGTTCCCCGGTGCGCAGGTCGACGATGGGCTGATAGAGCGTCTCCAGCGCACCGTCCTCGAGATGCCGCCGGTAGTTGCGGCTCAAATCTGCGGAAACAACGGTCGTCTGCTGACAACGCAAGATGGCCTGAATCATGGATTGCTGGATGTGACGCAGCATTGATTCTCGCGTCACAGCGCTGAAAAACCCGGGCCATCGGCTGTAGAGGCTCAGGATTGCGAACGACTGACCCGACTCGTCCAGGAGCGGGACCGCTGCTGAAGAGCGAAATCCACGCTGCAAGGCTTCATCGCGCCAGACATCGATCGCTGTATTTTCTTGAAAGGAGTTGTTGATCTGTATTTGTCCCGAACGCCATGCGCGCCCCGCCGGTCCGTTCCCGGCTTCAGTGGCGGCCTGCGTCTCGAACAAGGGCACACGCTGCGTACGTAGCGCCTCGGCGTAGCGCGGACCCTGCTCTCCGCCTTCTGCCTCGATTTGCATAACACCATGGGCATCGGGACGAGAGAACAGGCAAGCCGCGATGCCCTCGAAGTCCCCCAATGCCTGCAAGGTACATCGCAATATGTCAGCGAGATTGCCGGCCTTCTGAATCGCCTCATCCAAGGTCGCGAGAAGCGAGGCGATCTCGCCATCAAACCGGGCGTGGCTGGAGATCTGTGCCTCCACATCGAGTTGCAGGCGCTGATGCAGCGCTGCCCTGAGCCGGTCCCTTTGCTGAATGGTCAGGACCGTAGTGCTGAGGATTTCCTCGATTTTGGCGTAATACAGGTGATACGTTTCCATCAACATCGGAAGGCTGACGCCGACCATTTCGTGGATCCAGCCAACCTGCAACGCTCTCTCATACTGCGCCTGCGGTGTCATTCCCGGCGAGAGCAGCATTTTCAGATGCTGTGCCTGTTTGGATTCGAGATTGTCCAGCTCTTCCGCACTCAATCGAGCAAGAATTGCCGCGCTTTGGGCTCGATCGCGGAGGCGACTATAGAAGGATTTGGCAAATTCATGAATATCTTCTTCGATACGCGGTCGATTCTGCAGAAGGTGCCTGAGAAGCAGATCGACATTTTCCCCGTAGGAGGAAGAAAAGTCGGCGAGATATGAATCCGGAAGCGTCAAATCTTTCCCCGGAGACTCTTTCATCGCTATTCTCCAAATCGGCGCCGGGGTCGCGCATTCGTACAGAGCATCAACAAAACCGGAACTCCATTGTGCCGCTCAGTTAAGTTCAATATATGCCATGGTGCAATCGTGCTATCGCGTCGCGTCAAAAGTGAGGGACCGCGTCGTGGTAAGAGTATTTCGCCAGAGCGCGCTTCTCAAGCGCAATAAGGCCTATGGTCTCTTTATCCGCAACATGAGCTGGTAGCGCTAAGCGCGTGGGTTGTAACCCATGCCAGACAGAACGCCACGCATATAGGCGAAGCTCTCGGTTACGCCGGGCATGGGATCATCGGCGTGAACTTCGTATTCAAGATCCACCCAGCCCGCATACTTGATCTGGATGAGCGCTTGGAAGATCTGGCGGATCGGCATCTTGCCTTCGCCAACCGCAACCTGGCTCTCCTTCGATGTGAAGCTCGTCAGATCCTTCATGTGCACGTTGAACAGGCGCGGACCTGCGGCTTTGATAGCCTCGATGACATCGGTGCCGGCGCGAACGCAGTGACCCACATCAATGCAGCAACCCATGCGCGGATCCATGCTCTTCACGAATTTCAACACATCGAGCGGTGACGGGAAGATCTTGTCCTCAGGCCCGTGATTGTGGATCGCGATCTTGATGTCGTATTCCCTCGCGAACTTCTCTACCCGCGGTAGTGTGGCCGGCGCGGGATCTCCTGCAACGATGACTTTGACGCCCGCGCGTCTGCAGTACTCGAACTTGGAGCGGATGTCTTCGTCATCATCCTTCTGGAAGTAGATGGCGCCCACCGCGTGCAGGCGAATGCCGTTGGCTTCGTAATCGGATACAGCCTGCGCCTCCGCTGTCGGGTCCATCGGTAGGTGATCCTTCGCATCCTTGGGATTCAGGTCGGTAATGTTCAGCTGCTTCATCGATGTGATCATTTGCGCACGCGTAAAGTTGCGAAACGTGTAGCTGGCGAGGCCGAGGAGGATAGGCGAAGGCGAGCCGCCAGCTTCCACGAGTTGCGCGAAAGCATGACCGGCAGGGAGAGCGGAAGCAGCAGCAAGCAGGGCTGAAGAGCGGACAAATGTGCGGCGGGAGAGACTCATATTCGTGGCTCCCATCCTTTCTCGTATTCGCGGTTCCAGTACTTCATTGCTTCGGAGTCGTTCTTGATCTTACCGTCAGTGGCGTCCAAATTCAGATCGCGGCGCACGAACCATGCAATGTTAGAAAGCTGTAGCATGGTGACGGCCACGTTCCCCACAGAAACGGGCGCATTCAGCGTTTCGCCCTTTCGTATGCCAGCGATAAAGTTGGCAAAGTGTGCGTCGGTCATCGAATCTGCGCCGATAAGGTCGGCCGTCGAAGTCTGTTTGCCGACCTTGAATTCGCCGGTTTTCTTGCCCTTGAGGTCGTAGATCTCGTATCCATCGCGATCGATGAGGACCGTCCCGTCGGTCCCCTCGATAATCGATCCGCGGCCGCGATTGTAGTAGCGCATGCCCTGGCAACTCGTGTTTTCCCACGAGAGCAGCTTGTCGTCGTATTCGTAGCTGGTGATGAGGGTGTCGTAGAACTGCCAGTCGTCCTTGAAGGCGTAGCGCCCGCCCGATGCGGTGATGCGATTGGGGTAATCGACACCGAGCGCCCAACGGCAGACATCGACCTCATGTGTACCATTGTTGAGCGTCTCGCCCGTACCCCAGATACGAAACCAGTGCCAGTTATAAGGCTGCACGTTGTCCTTGTATGGCTGGCGCGGCGCCGGACCCTGCCACAGATCCCAGTCGAGCGTCGTGGGAACGGGAGCCGGCTTGCCCACGCCAATGGACTTGCGCGTATTGTCATACCAGCACTTGGCATAGTATGCGCGGCCAATCAGCCCGCCGTGGATCTTGTTGACAATCTCGATGGTGTGCGGCGACGAGCGCTGCTGCGTGCCCATCTGCACCAGCTTGCCGTACTTCTTCTGCGCGTCAACCAGCAGCGCGCCTTCGCCGGGATTATGGCTGCAGGGCTTTTCGACGTAGACGTGCTTGCCGGCTTGCAGTCCCAGGATCGCCATTGGCGCGTGCCAGTGATCGGGCGTGGCGATGGTGATGGCGTCGATATCCTTGCGCTCCAGAATCTTGCGAAAATCCTTCTCGGTCGCGGCAGCGTAGCCCATCATCTGCTGCGTGGCACCGGCAAACTTGGCCAGGATGTTGCTCTCGACATCGCAGACATAAGCGATATGAGCCGCATCCTGATTGGCCTTGAGCGAAGAAAGATGTGCATAGGCGCGGCCGTTCAGTCCGATCACCGCGAAGTTGAGGCGTTCGTTGGAGCCTACAATCTGGCCATAGCTCTTGGCTGTCGAACTGATCGCAAGGCCGGCTGCTCCCACTGCAAGTGTGTCAAGGAATTCACGTCTGGTGACCATTCCGTCTCCTCTGAAGCAAAACCCCAGGTGTTCTTCGCTTGCGCTCGAAGCCCGACGGGGCCATGCCGGTCGCGCATTGAATATGCTAAACCGCGCGTTTCCGGCGGCACGTTTCTGAGTCCCGCCTAAAGGCACAGACGGTTTCAACCCACCAGAAGATTTGCACGCTATCGAATCATTAGAATCAGGGGATGCCATCGCCGCTCCATATCGGGATAGTGGGTTGCTCTGCCGAAGGTGCCGCGCTGTGCTATCGCACCATTTGCGCCAAGGGTGCGCAATTGCTCGGTTCGCATGCGCATCCTGAGATTACGATGCACACCCACTCGCTTGCGGCTTATGTCGAATGCATCGAACGCAACGACTGGGAAGGCGTCGCCGACCTCATGCTTGATTCTGCAGGCAAATTGAAGAACTCGGGCGCGGATTTCGTCATCTGTCCCGACAACACCATTCACCAGGCAATGAATATGGTTGAGCCGCGATCGGCGCTGCCCTGGCTGCATATCGCTGAGGTAGTTGCAAACGAAGCGGTAGAACACGGTTACAGGCAACTGGGATTGCTCGGTACTCGCTGGCTGGTCGAGAGCGAGGTGTATCCGCAAAAGCTGGCGGGTCACGGCATCGGCTACTTGCGCCCCACGGACGACGAGCGCATGGAGATCAACCGCATCATCATGGATGAGCTGGTGTACGGCGTCTTTCGGCCGGGATCCGTGACCTATCACCAGCTCGTCATCCGCCGCATGAAAGATGAGGGCTGTGATGCCGTGGTGCTCGGCTGCACTGAAATTCCGCTCATCATTAGTAACAAGAATTCGCCGTTGCCAACCCTGGACTCAACCCGGCTGCTGGCGTGGGCGGCGCTCAAACGGTCGGTGGCAGAGACCGTTAAAGCCTCTTGACCTCGAATCGATTCGCAGCAAATGCAGATCAGGGGAATTGCGGGAGGGAACGCAGCCTCGCTCCCTTCCGCTTGGCGGGTCAGGTCTTAAAGTTGATTACTTCGTCTTCTTCGGCTGCTTGGCGGTGATCAAGCTGGAGATCTTGTCATAGGTTGCCTGCGGGACAACTCCCTTGCTCAGCAGTTGGGCTTTGTTGGCGTAGGGGCGGCCGGAGATGATCTTCTGCGAATAGGCATCGCCAACGCCCGGAAGTGCCTTGAGCTGATCGGCCGTCGCCGAGTTGATGTCGACAAGCCCCCCTGGAGAGTTCGCGGGAGCCGCAGCTTTGACCGGCGGTTTGGTTGCAGTGGACTGCGCGAAGGTTGCGGGGAGGATGCTGAGCAGAGAGCAAGCCGCTAATCCTAGAACCGCGGAGGTAAAGCGAGCGAATCGCATAGGTTTCTCCTTGATTGCTGTTTCTTAAGATGCGGAAAGATCGGCTGTGTGTTCCTGCGTGCCGACTTTACCGCGCTGACATGCTACCGCGTCGAGTTGATGTCAAGGAAGGAAAAGTAAAGTAGCGAGTGGTCTAATCGGCTGCTGAAGAAGCAAAACCGGTTGTTATTTCGGCCTGAAGGTGCTGACTTGCCTGGAGCGAGTCGAGTCGTGACTCACTCCAGGCAGTTCAAGACGAGATTCTGCAGCGATGTTACTCGGCTTCTCGGCGGGGACCCTTGCGGCGCTCCACCTTTTCTGCGCGCCAGTCAGGAGCACCGGTACGGCGTTCGCGCACGTTCGCGCGGCGGTCGGGAATACGTGTCATATCGGGAAGTACGATCATCGGAGGATTCGCCGAGTCAAGGCTCAGAATGTCTTCGTCTGCGTCGACATTGCAGGCCATGTTGCCGGTGGTCAGCAGCTTGTTGAGAACCGGAATATTCACGCGCTGGGTTTCAATGAAGTCCACGCCCTCGGCTGTCAACGAGAAGTCGGAGTTGTCGGCCCTCGAGATGTAGCCCTTTTTGACGAGATACCAGGTGGTGAAGTCCAGATAGTCGCGCGGAAAGCCCATGCGCTTTTCGATCTCGGCAAGACTGACTTTAGGTTCGAAGGGGTTGCTGCGACGCCGGTAGTAGAGCACGGCCAGCACCGCCAAACGGCGGTTCAGTTCGCCCCGCACCTGATCCATGAAGTCAACGGACTCCGAAAGCGGGTTGCGCTCGGGGCCACTTTCGCTCTCATAGTCGCGGTCGTATTCTGAGCGGCGTTCCGGATCTGAGAGAACGTCGTAGGCAGATTTCAGCAGGAAGAATTTCTCCGGATCTCCAGTGTCGGGATTATCCGGATGGAAGCGCGCGGCGAGGTACCGGTAAACGCGGTGGATCGTCTCCACATCTGCGTGGGGACTGATTTGGAGAAACTCATAGTAGTCCAGCGTCTTCGTCGCTTCAAGCATGGGGAAAAACCTCTTCCGGTCGTTATTCGGAGGCCTGTTATGTGATAGGCGAAGCGTAGCACCGGTGTTGAGGGGTGAAGCAATCACACGATTTGGTGAGCCGCGGACGAATGTAACTCCGGTGTGGTGACGAAAGAGGGAAGGTCGCGATTGCGGTGGGTGCAAAAGCGCAACCAATTAATCAACTTGTCACAGCGAAAGTCGTCGATTCGAAACGCCGCACAGTTGCAGGGAAGAACAGCTTGTGACTTAACTCATCGATCCCCCCGAGGACGCCGGATACGGGGATGCCTGATGAGTCAGCTTTGCCACTCTTGCAACTTCCGTGTATCCCATGCCACTTGGGTGGAGTTTATGTCAGTCGCGTATTGAACTCTAATGAGGTGTCGCCCTCAATGACAGATCGCACAAAGGCCATCAAATGAGATGAACTTTGTTGTTGTTCAGGCAGGCGGCTTGGTATTTAGGGCGTCTGAAAGCGCCAAGGTCCCCTATGCCCTCCCTCGAGCGTATTTTCGGTGCGAGCGTTTTAATGCAGCATTTCGGTTTATGTGAGTTGGCTGAACTTCTGCAAAGGCCTCGCGCTTCGAATGAACGTCACGGTCGTTGGCGTCCGAAGCATGCGGGTGCAACGTGAGAAGCAGCCTGAGCATTGAATTGCGCGAAGCATCCTATCCTGTCGGTGTCGACTATAGGCCGGAGCAGGTCTCAGGGATCGATCAATCAGAACTCCCCGTTTTCAATCAGGATTGGTGGATTGACATTGCGCGCGCGTCTTCCGAATATCGTGAGGCGAAGGTCGTCCATGGAGACGTCACCATTGGACGCCTTCCCTATGTCTTATCGAGAAACCGGATAGGCCTTGCTCGAGGCCTCGACCCACACTGGTCGCATCTTGGTGGCCCGATCGTCGACCGTAGGCTGAGCCGCACAAAACAGGCGAACGTGATCCGCTCATTGCTCGAGCAGCTTCCACGATCGGTCTCCTTTCATTTTGTTTGCAATCCCGATTTGAGTTATGCCGATCTTGTGAGGAGTGCTTTCAGCGAATCAGGCTTTGACCACATGACTCAAGTAACCTATCTGCGTCTTCCCTCAGAGGACAATGTGTTAAATGTCCGCAAGAGCAAACACAAAGGACACATCAAAAGAGCAGCCAAAGAGCTGGATTGCGTCGACGTCAGCGGTAAGGAATTCGTCCAGTTCTTCGAAACGAACTTGAAGGCCCGGGGGAAAACGAGCTACGCGCCCTTGGACACGCTGACGTGGCTAATTGAAGAGGCCATATCCCGCGGTCAGGCGCGAGCCATTGCCGCCAGGCCATGTTCTCTGAATCTGCGGGGTTATTCCGGCCGGTCTGCCCCTTATGATGCGGCCATCGTCTACGTTTGGGACAACAATCGTTGCTATTACTGGCTGTCGACACTCGGCCTCCCTTCCGCGGACAACTCGCACACAAAGCCCCATCCGGATGCGATCAAGCTTCTTGCCGTTAGAGCGATGGAAGACGCCCAGGCCATGAACCTGGTTTTTGACGCGGATGGAGTCACAACCTCCGGCACGGAGAATCTCTACCGGAATATGTTCGGTCTTAGAGAAGAACAGTGTCGCGACGTTTTCTATCGCGCTACGATGTTGGAGAGTCTCCACCAGAGATGCAGGCAGCAGTTCAAATCAATCTTTGCAAAACCCAACGATTCCTCGGTTTTCTAGGGGAAGGCAGCCGAGACGGATCTGACGCCAGTTCCGCTGTGAGATGGAGAGTTCTTTCATTGGATGCGCTGGGTCGATCCGCTGCGTCCGCGGCGTGGCCGATATACTCACCATTTAGAGCGTAAAAGCCCAACCAGGGCCAGCGCGCCCGATGGAGAACGCTGTTTTGTCCTTTACCCGCCGCGGACTTTTGAAGTCGCTGTCGAGAACCGCCCTGGTTTTATCGCTCGACGATGTCTTGAGGCTGGCGCGACCTGCTTTCGGCCAGCAACCGCCTCAAGCGCCAAAAGGCAATTCCCGCCAGTCCTACGAAGCTCCGGCAAGGCCGGCGCCTAAAGGGACGCCTTCGCCAGTGACGGGAACTCCGCTCGGAGTGCAGTTCGTCGATGTTGCCAAAGAAGCGGGCCTGAACGTGGAGATGATCTTCGGCGGCGAACACCGCAACAAGTATCTCCTCGAGACCACCGGCTGCGGCGCGGCCTTCTTTGACTTCGACCACGACGACTGGGTCGACATTTTTCTCGTGAACGGCTGGCGGCTCGAAGGGTTTCCCAAGGGCCACGAGCCAGTCTGCCACCTCTTCAAGAACAACCGCGATGGCACCTTCACCGATGTAACGATCAAGTCAGGTCTGGCGCGCTCCGGCTGGGGACAGGCGTGCTGCGTCGGCGACTACAACAACGACGGCTGGAACGATCTCTTCGTCAGCTACTACGGCCAGAACGCCCTGTTCCGCAACAATGGCAGCGGCACGTTCACTGAAGTGACGAAAGAAGCCGGCTTATTGCAGGATCGCCTGCGCTGGAATTCCGGCTGCTCCTTCCTCGATTACGACAAGGACGGGCACCTCGATCTTTTTGTAGGCAATTACATCGACCTGGATTTGAAGACTACTCCGCTTCCCGAAGACGCGGACTGCACTTACAAAGGCATCGTCGTTGCCTGCGGACCACCGGGGCTCGAGGGCGGCAAAAACCTACTTTACCGCAATAAGGGCGACGGCACGTTTGAAGACGTAAGCCAAAAGGCCGGAATGTGGGGAACGCTTGGCACCTATGCCCTCAGTTGCGGCGTCGCCGATCTCGACAACGCGGGCTGGCCCAACATCTATGTCGCCAACGATTCGACCTCCGCAACATATTACGTGAACCAGAAGGACGGAACCTTCAAGGATCAGGCGATCGAGGCAGGCGTTGCCTACTCGCCCGATGGCAAGCCGCAGGCAGGCATGGGTGTTTCCATTGGCGACTACAACCGCGATGGCATGCTCGACATCGTGAAGACCAATTTTGCCGGCGACACTGATTCTCTCTACATGAATCTCGGCGATGGCTCCTTCGACGATCGCACCTACCAGGCAGGTCTCGGCATCAATACGCGACTGCTGGGTTGGGGAGTCAGTTTCGTCGACATCGACAACGATGGCTGGCTCGATATCCTCGTTGCTAACGGCCACGTGTATCCCGAAGTCGACGGCACGCAGGTCGACGCTGCCTACGCAGAGCGCAAGTACCTCTATCGCAATTTGCGCAACGGCCAGTTTGAGGATGTGAGTCTGCTTGGCGGATCGGGAATCACAGCGGACGCAAAGGCGCGTGGCTTTGCTGTGGGCGACTACGACAACGACGGCGATCTCGATGCTGTCGTGAACTGTGTGAATGCAATTCCGCAACTACTGCGTTGCGACTCTACGCTAAACCGAAGCTGGGTGAAGATTCGCCTCGTTGGAACGAAGTCGAACAAGGCCGGCATCGGCGCACGGATTAAAGTTGTCGCGCAGACGGGTTCGCCGGTACTTGCAGCAAAGCCGGGCTCCGCTCTCACTCAGATTGAAGACGTGAAATCGTGTAACGGATACTACTCCGCCAGCGACCTGCGCATCCACTTCGGTCTGAATGATGCGAAGAAAGTGGACCTGGTCGAGATTCGCTGGCCGTCCGGCGCAGTCGACACGCTCAAAGATCTGGACGTAAAGCGCCTCTATGTAATAGAAGAAGGCGGGAAGATCCTGAAGAGTGAATTGCTGATGCCCGCCAAGAAAAGGATCTGAGCCACGCGGCCCATTCGGCAATCTACCCCTTTATGATCCTTCTCGACGACCGAGACCGTATTCAACCCGCAGACAGGCCCACGCACCACCTATCATCCGCATCCTCAACAGTCTGGCTGGAAGCATCAAACAACCCACGCTGCGACTATAATTCGCATGCATACGAACTCCCGATTGTGCCTATACTGTGCGCAAGAATCTGTGCGTACGGTGTCTCGACCGGAATTCGTCGGCCGTGAAAAGCGCCTTTTCCCGCACAGCTCCCAGGCGATTTCGGAGGGCCCATGACGTTCCAGAAAACCCGTACGATCCTGCAATTTCGACGCAGGCCGGCGATTTACGCCGGCATCATCGCGATCCAGTTTGCACTTGTCCTTACCCCGATGGCCGGCAGCGCGTCGAGCCAGCAGAACGGAAGCTACGTGCCGAATGCAGTCAATCGCGTGCCTGACGCCAACGACCGCGACAAGATGCAGCAACAGCAAAGCGATGCGGATCGCATCGAAGCGGCGAATGCAGAACGGAAGAAGCAGATCACCACAGACAGCGAAAAGCTCATCAAAATGGCAACGGATCTGAAAGATGAACTCGATAAGACTGATAAGGACACGCTACCGGTCAGCACCATTCACAAGATCGATGCCATTGAGAAACTGGCCCGCGACATGAAGGACAAGCTGAGACTGAGGAGCAACTAAGTTGAAGAAACCCCAGTTCCGGCAGTTGCCTGCCCCCGCAGCTTTGCCCGGTGCTTGCGATGGAAGGCTGCGCGCCGCGTCCTTGTAAACTCGTCGGAGTACATTCGGCTTACGAGATCCCTCAAGCCGGCTTCGAGGTCTGAGACGCTCATTCGCGCCGGCTGAAAATTTACGTCGAAAAGAGTACACAGTTCCCACGCTTCATCCCGCAGGATACGGCCCTCGTTTTTCAATCGCGTATACAGCGGAGTTCCTGGAAAAGCTGTCTGCACAGTAATCTGCACGTCGTACAGATTGCTCTGTCGGGCGAATTCCCAGATGGCGTCGAAGGACTCTGACCCGGTGCCATCGAGACCAAGAATGAAGCATCCGTTCACTCTTACGCCGCGATCCTGAATTCTGCGAATCGCATCAAGGTACGAGTCGACGCGTTTGGCTTTCCAGTTGGCGCGCTGCTCAATGCCGTCCACAGCGGAGAAACTGGTGCTTTCGAAGCCGATAAGGACCTCCGCACAACCTGCATCCCTCAGCATGTCGAGCAACTCTTCATCGTCTGCCACGGAGAGATCGGTCTCAGTGAACCAGCGCACGCCTTCTTTCGCAACAGCGCGCAGCAGCTGTCTTGACCTTGTCTTGTCAACGAACGTATTGTCGTCGGCGAACTCGATGAACGGGCGCTTCCACAGCGACCTGATGTTTTGAATTTCAGCGATGACACGGTCGACCGGCTTGGTCTTGTACACGGGCGAGATGCGAATGGATGCCGCGCAAAACTCGCAACGGAACGGACAGCCACGCTGGGTTTGAACTGTCAGCCGGTTGTACCGCTCGATGTCAAGAAGATCGAAGCGCGGCATCGACGATTTGGCAAAGCTGTGGGGAAAACTGCGGGCATCGTAGATTTGCTTCAGGCCTTTTCGGGAAGAACGCAGGTCGGAGATGATCGCGGGCCACACCGGCTCGCCCTCGCCGATAGCCACCGCGTCAGCATGGCAAAGAGCTTCCTGAGGAAGCGCGGTGACGTGGAGACCGCCGAGAATCACCGACGTCCCCAGGCTCCTGTAACGGTCCGCCAATTCGTACGCTTCGCGGATCTGCGCAGAGAAACTGGAAATGGCAACGACATCAAACTCCTGCGGCACTCCGTTCAACTTCAGAATATCGGGTACCTCCATGTACTTCATCTCAACATCGGAAGGAGTGAGTCCAGCCAGGGTAAGAAGACCGAGACTCGGCAGCGAGGCGATCACGCGGTTGCGCTCAACAAAACCAGGGAGCGTGAGCCCCAGTGCGGTGAGTTCGGGGTTGTGGGCGCGCACTCCGCTCATGGCGATCAGTCCAAGTTTCATAGGTGCCAGCTTCCAAGCAAAACTGCGACAACGCCTGTTGTCACGGCGAGCACCGGAACGGGAAAGAGATGCCGCAGTGGTTTTCGCCATGCGCATAGAAAGCAGCACAGCGGCATGGTGATCGCGCCCGTGAGGAGTGCCCACGAGGCAAGAGCGAGATACGGACCATGCAGATGGAGTTCGGCGACCGTCGCGGCGAAGCTGAGGTTCAGAAACCCAATTCCGAAAAAAGATATGTGCCCGAGTCGGGTCAGCCGGCGACGATGCGATGCGTAGCCTCCCATCCAGTCATCCCGGTGGAAGAGCAGACCGATGAGAGCACCGGAAACGACGCCGGCCAACATCCCGATCCATCCGCCGATCAGATTTAAAGCTGGCACTGGGACACCACCGGGAGCTTATGGTTGGGACGACTGTGCACAGCGGCGAACATTTTCGTTCGTGGTTCGCGGACGGCACTCGTGGTGCCTTGTTTCGTTTCGGCGTGGCAGGAGATTTGCTCGAGTGGGCAGGCGATTGGGACGTGTCCGCATAATGCCGTCCCGTAGGCTTCAAAGGCTGCCAATATCGCGGAGAAGATCGAACGGCTCAGTCTTTCTGAAAGGTCCTTGATCTTTCCGAACTCTCTGGTGACTGCAATTGATTCGCGGCGCATCATTGCTTCGACCTCCTCGGCGGGGAACGAGAATGGTGCGAGCATACCCAGACCGAGCGAAGCAGAAAGGCGCGTCCGTACAGTTTCGCGAGTGTCACAACAAAAACTTAAGAAAGGCGGCTGAGTTCCGCCTGCGTGATATCGGCGAGGAAAGGAAAGACGAAAATGTGAGGCCCTTGAGGAAGCTTGCCGGACGCGGCCGTCCGGGCGTCGCAGATAATGGCTCCGGTTTGTTCCAGGCCTCGCACCCATCGTGGACGAGTCGCATTCCGGATAACAAGCAGTTCGGGTTCAACGCCGGCGGCACTCAGCATGGTGCGAGCGATCTCGAGGAAGTCGGGCCAGCGGGAGGCTATGCCGATGAGTTGGCCCTTCAGCTTTGGCAGCCAGGGATCGAGCCACGCGTTGGCCGAGCGGATCTGGAGCGTGATGAGTTCAACACCTGCGGGAAGAATAGCGCGCACGGAGTTTGTCTTGCTGGGGCGGCACAGGGGAATGGCCGCGAGAAGGGTCTCGGGATTCGCGCAGTCCTCCAGCGTTGCGCTGATTGCAGGAAGTTTCGCGAATTGGCGGATTTCGGTAACGAGGATCTCGCGAACTTCGGGGTCCGGCTCAATAAGCAGCAGATGATCCGGAGGAGGGGCTGCGAGCCACTGGGTTACGCGATGCCGGACTTCGGAGGATGACAGGTTGAGTTCGCGCACAGCGCGGAAGAACGCCGCAATGTGCTGATCAAGAATCTGCTCGGGCGTAGAAGGCGATACGTCTTCGCTTTTCACAAAGACACCGCTGCCATGCCTGTATTCCGTCCAACCTTCACGCGCTAGCCGGCGGTAGCCCGCGCTGATGGTGTTGGGGTGGATGCTGAATCGGCGCGCGAGTTCGCGCGTGCTGGGCAGCCGGTCACCGGTGCGAAGGTCGCCACTCAGGATGGCCAACACGACTTGCGTGACCAACTGACGATAGATAGGCACTTCGCTCTCAGGGGAAAACCAGAATCGCACGGGAAGCCTCGGGACCATTCTTGCATCTCGAAGGAATTCTTCCGATCGAATGTCTTCCTGGAGCGGGTCAGACGGTCCGGACCCTCAGAAGAGTCCCAGACGACCCTTCTCGTGATCCAACAGCCAGCGTTTGCGTTCCATGCCGCCTCCGTAGCCGGTCAGTGACCCATCCGAACCAATGACCCGATGACAGGGAACCACAACCGCTATCGGATTCGCGCCGTTGGCCAGCCCAACCGCGCGCACCGCTGCAGGACGCCCGATGCGCTCGGCTAATTTGCCGTACGAGGTGGTCGAGCCGCACGGAATCTCGCGCAGTGCGCGCCAGACTTCCCTCTGAAAAGGTGTGCCTCCCATTTCAACCGACAGCGCATCGATTGCCCCAAGGTCTCCCGCGAAGTAATTCAAGATCGCCGCTGTCAACCCGCGCGGATTGCTCGCCGGCTTGAGGATGAGCTCTCTCTTGCCGGCCTGAAGCCGCAACTGGCGCCGGATCACTTCCTCATCCTGAGTGAACAAGGCTGTGCGCAGATTTCCTTCTGCATCGCAGGCGATCATCATCCCGCCGATCGGCGTGGAGAAGCAATCAATCCAAAACTGTAAGCGTTCTGTCATGGCGTGGAAGCGTTCTGGCCGGCGTGGAAGGAACTGTCTCAGCTGATTTTATTCCTGGCGGGGTTTCTTGCGCATTGGAGAGATATGCTAGTGGAGTGTTTCGGCCTGCGCGCATTTCCAGCTTCGGCGTTCTGCTGCTTTGCCTGATTGCCGCGGCAATTTTGATGCGGCCACACACCAGGGTCGCAGCGAAAGAATCGGAAATCTCGCGCGACCCGAACGCCGCCTGCGCCTCCTGCCATCGCGAAATCTACGAGCGCTATCGCAGCACACCCATGGCCAATGCCAGCGGGCCCGCGCCAGACGGGTTTCTGCCCGGCGACTTTGTTCACGCCGCATCCGGAGTGCACTACCGCGTATCCCAAGAAGCCGGCCATATCTGGCTGAATTATGAACGGGACAGTACATCCCCTGACAAGGCCTTAAAAGGGCGGCAGGAACTGCGCTACTTCATCGGGTCGGGCAAACGTGGCCGAACCTATCTCTTCGAGCAGTCCGGATACTGGTTCGAATCACCGATCAACTGGTACGGCAAAAAGCAGATCTGGGATATGGCGCCGAACTATCTCGGAGCGCGAGAGATGCCTCTGACCCTGCAAGTGGATCCGGGATGCTTGCACTGCCACGCATCCAACGTGGCGCACTCTTTGCCCGAAGCTCGCAACTTATACACCGGCGCGCCGTTTGCGCATGGGGGCATTACGTGTGCCGCGTGCCACGGGGATGGCGAAGCGCATATTGCCTCCAAAGGCAAAACGCACATGCTCGACATCGACGCACTCGAACCCGTGCGGCGAGATTCGGTTTGCCTCAACTGCCACCTCGAAGGTCAGGCCGCGGTCGTTCGCAATGGCAAGGAGATGATGAATTTCTCTCCCGGCGAAAGCCTGTTCGACTACACGCTCTACTTCGTGTACAGCGGTGAAAATGGATCCGGCGGCCGGGCGACCAGTCAGTGGGAGGCGCTCCTGCACAGCGAATGCAAGAAGAAGTCCGGCGATCGCCTGACCTGTACCAGTTGCCATGATCCGCACGGATCGCCTGCATCCGGGGAGAAGGTCGCCTTCTATCGGCAAAAGTGCCTGCAATGTCATAACGCGGCAGGATTCGCCGAGAATCATCATCCTGAAAATCAGGACTGCACCGCTTGCCACATGGCACGCCCGCCCTCCAACGACATTGCGCATGAACAGGTGACAGACCACTGGATCAAGAAGCGGATCAGCAACTCACGGCTCCCCTTGGCGACAACGGGGGACCTTGAAGCAGTGGGCGGCATTGTTGCTGACGATCGCGATCTTGGATTGGCCTACGCGCAGATGGCCGCGCGCGGAAACCAGGCGGCTGGCGAGCGAGCGATGACACTACTCGGGCGGGCGGAACACAGTCAGAGCGGAGCCAGACGCGATCATGAACTGCACGCACAACTCGGCTTTCTTGACCAGATGGGCGGTAACTCGGCCGCAGCCGTCGAGGAGTATCAAATGGCGCTCGAGGCGGATCCAAACAGCTCTTTGGCTGCCGGGGATCTGGCTTTGCTCATGGCCGGTCAGCATCAATATGCCGACGCCTCCCGCCTATGGAAGGAGGTCTTTGAGCACGATCCGGCGCAGATAGGTGCAGGAATGAATTTGGCTGTCGTCGAGTGCGGTCTGGGAGAGCGCGCCGTCTCGTTGGCAATCTTGGATCGATTGCTGGAATTCGCCCCGGACAACCAGAAAGCGAAGGCTCTGGCCCTTCGAATTCGCGCCGGCAGTCAAGAATGCGGCGCTCACTGAGCCTTCCCCACCGAGACGCATCCAGCCAGTCAACAGAGGAGGGCTTCGATCTCTCCACTGAAAGACGGAATGTTATGCCTAAATCAAATTCGCGGGGCGAAACTTCTTTAGATCCAGACAGCAAAGGAAAGACGGGCCATGCCCACCGCAGCAGGTTTGCAGCCTCATGCGCACGGAATCCAAGGCCTCTCTCGCCGACAGGGCGAATGGAAAAAAGCGTGCAGAATCAACCATTTGGTGGAGATAAAAGACATCCTCAAAGCGTAGAAATTAAGCGGTTTACCACGAAGATGTAAATGCTGGCACTGCAAATCCAGGCCTTGAAATACCCTAAGAATTTGCCATATCAATATGTGGATATATTCGGCAATTTGTCTATTTGCAAAATGACAAACGAAGAGGCATGGCCCGAAATGGGATGTACGGAGCCGATAGGTGCCATTTTCCAAGTCTTTTGAGTAAATCGCTTTATATGCTCGGGTTAGTGGGGCAGATTGGATGGGGTATTTCGGTGAGTCTTCAAGCTGGGCACCCGGTTAAAGCTTTTCCCCCAATGACATGTCCATTTCGGCGCCATCAAGGTCCGTTTCACCGCTTTTCACATTGACAAGGGGTCGCACTTTCAGTAAGGTTTCGATTTGCTCCGGAGTCTCGATATTTATCGCTCTCTATTTGTGTTCGGGAGTAGTGCCTCCGGGAATTGAGCAATCCTGCTATCGCGGCAGGGGAGCCCTGTAAGCCGACTAGTCGAAGCAGAAGAACGGGCCGGCAGAATTATCACAAGTTAAGAGATCAGAACAACGGCATACTTTTCAGGAGACCGCATGAACAAACTTTTTCGTACAGCACTTGTGCTGGCGTTCTTGGCCTGCGCGAGTTCACTGCTCATTGTGACGGCCAGTGCCCAATCGGTTTATGGATCGGTTTTTGGCACTGTGTCTGACAAGAGCGGGGCTGTCATACCGAACGCCCTGGTCACTGTGACGGACGAAGCCAAAGGCACCGTTGTCACCGTGACTTCCAACGGGGCCGGCGACTACAGCGTCCCGCACCTTATTCCCGACGTATACGATCTGAAAGTTGTTGCCAAGGGTTTCAAGCCCTTCGAGACGAAGGGCATCACTGTCCAGGCCGACACGGCGCCACGCATCGACCCCACGCTGGATGTGGGTTCCGATACAGGGACAACCGTTGAAGTCAATGCGGAATCAGTACCTCTACTGAAGACGGAAAAGGCCGATGTTTCGACCGTTTTCGATCAGCAGCAGGTTTCAAGCTTGCCGATTGGCGATCAGAACTTCACCGGCCTGCAACTGCTTCTGCCGGGCGCCCAGATTCTGGGATGGTCCCACGCTTCCGATGAAAACCCGCAAGGATCAAAACAGATTCAGGTTGACGGACAGGCGTTTGGCGGAACTGCATTTGAGCTGGACGGCACTGACAACCAGGACCCGATTCTGGGAATCATCGTTATCAATCCGTCCACGGATGCGGTTACCGAAACCAAGATCACCACGCAAAACTTCGACGCAGAACTGGGCAAGGCTGTTTCGGCTGTCGTGACTGCTCAAACGCGTTCGGGCACGAACCAGTTCCACGGCAGTGCGTACGACTGGCGTACGGGCAATGCCAACCTGGCCCGCGATCCTTACTCGCAGCCGCCAACCTCCATCACAAGACCAGAAGGCATTCCGAATTCCATTCCTCCGGGATTGAAAAACCGGTTTGGGGGATCGATTGGTGGTCCAATCTGGAGAGACAAGGCATTCTTCTTCGGCAACTACGAAGGACAGCGCCAGAAGGTGGGTGTTTCCAACAACGACACGGTTCCGACCGCACAAATGGTCAGCACCTGTCTTGGCCTCACAACTGGACCGGAGGGAATCCCGGGTTGCGATTTCAGCGACTACGCTGCGATCTACTATGCTCAAGGAAAGTCCTCTTCACCACAACTGATCCACAACAACACCGGGAACCCGGCCTACGATGCCGCATTCGCGGTGAACGTGGTTCCGATTGCTCTTGTGTCGCCACAGGCGCAGGCGCTTTTGACGATCATGAAGCCCTACACGCCCAACAACATCACTTCCGCCCCACTGAGTCCGCTTGAAACCAACTACATCGCCAGCGGCACCGGCCTGTTTAACAGCGATCAGTGGGCAGAGCGCGGCGACTGGACCATCAACGAGAAGATGCACCTCTTTGAGCGCTTCTCGCGGTTTACTGACCTCCTCTCCGGCAAGGTGATGTTCGGCGAGGCGGGCGGTCCCGGATTCGGTTTGGGTGCTCCACCGTATGGCGGCAATTCCAACGGCGCCAACGACAGCCTGGCAACAGGCATGGATATCGCCATCAACCCGAAGCTGCTGACGGACTTCCGTCTCGGCTACTACCGATATAACATCATCGACACCAAGTTTGATCAGGGTGTCGAGTTCGCCAACCAGTTAGGCATTCCAGGACTTAACCTGGGTGACTACTTCACTTCCGGCGCTCCGGGATTCGAAACCTCATTAAACGGCGGTGCGACGTCTCTGATCGGCGGTGGCCTCGGCATCAACCGCTGCAACTGCCCCCTGACCGAACGCGAAGATCAAGGGCAGATCGTCAACAACTGGACCTTCATCAAGGGCAACCATACCATCAAGGTGGGTGCCGATCTGCGCTACGGCCGCAACCTGCGTGTTCCATCCGACACGGATCGCGCCGGGCAGATGAACTTCAAAGCTGGTCCAACCTCCAACAACGGAACGGACGGATTGGGCTGGGCAACGTTCGCCATGGGCGAGGTGCCGAGCTTCGGCCGCTACGTCGGCAACACCACCGTGGGTGAGCAAAACGCCAAGGAGTTCCAGAAGAGAACATTCTTCTACGGACAGGACACCTGGCGCGTTACCAAGAACCTTACTCTGAACCTCGGCCTTCGCTGGGAGCTCTACTTCCCAGAGGCGGTCAATGGCATCGAGCACGGTGCCCTTATGAACCTTGCCGACGGCTATCTGCATGTTGCCGGCGTCGGTCAAGTTCCCACAGACATGGGATGGACGGTCGAGAAGAGAAAGGGCTGGGATCCTCGCATTGGCCTCATGTATCAACTCGATGACAAGACGGTCATCCGCGCTGGCTATGGACGTAGCTTCGATACCGGCGTATTCGGATCCATCTTCGGCCACGTCGTAACCCAGAACCTTCCGGTTCTGGGCAATCAAAGCCTCAACACAACCACCAGCACTGGGTACGAGTGGACGCTGGCGAGTGGACCGCCGGCATTGGCGTTCCCAGCTGTACCCACGAACGGCCTGCTGCCGGCCCAGAACTATCAGGTCAGCACCAAGGCTCGTCCGAATCCTCTCCACTTCCCAACCATCGATGCCTGGAACATCAGCGTCCAACGCGCTATTACGCCGACTTTGGCGCTGACACTGGCATACGTCGGAAATAAGGGCACGCACACGCTCGGTGACGGTGACGGCAACAACACCAACCCGAACGAAGCTCCTCTCGTTCTTCCCGGCCAGTACAGTGTGACCGGACAGACACTCAACTGGGATCCCAATGGACCGAGCGGTACTCTGGCGCCTGGGTACAGCGGCGGCGTTTCCAACGGCTCGTACCTGCAGCGGTACTACGGCGGTACCCTGGCAGCATGCAGAGACTCCAACTACATCGGTACTGCGTTGTTGGAATCTGAGTACGGTGAACTGAACCTGTCACCCGGCATGTGCGGCTGGACGCAGGGAATCGCCTACTATGGCGACGATCAGAACACCGAGTTCGACGCCTTGCAGGTAACCCTTGCGCAGTCCTATTACAAGGGCCTCGCAACAACCATCAACTACCAATGGGCAAATGCCTTTGACGATCAGACCGGCTACTGGACATGGAGCCATTCGATTCCTCACCAGCGCGATAGCAACGTGCGTGCGCAACAGGTGACCATGTACGGAAGCTACGATCTGCCTTTCGGCAAGGGTAAGCAGTTTGCGCCCGGTGCCAACCACGCAGAAGACCTGATTATCGGAGGCTGGCAGTTGAGCTATGTACTGAACTGGGCAGGCGGTCTGCCGTTCGGTATCGGATACAGCAACTTCGGCGGGTCGGGGGCAGCGGCAGAGAATTGCAATAACAGCACCGGCGGAACAGCTGCACCGTGCCGACCGAATGCAAATGGACACCTTAAAACCAGCCTGACCAGTGCGAGTATTGGCTCGGGTGGCACGATCAGCAGAAACTTCTGGACACCCAATCCGCAGCTGTTCGCGTGGCCGGGTCTAGACCAAATCGGAAATGCGGGCGCGAACACATATCGTGGACCTGGGTTCTTTAACACCGATATGGCGATCACGAAGTCGTTCACGATCTGGGAGCAGGTTGTTGCGAAGTTCCGGATGGATGCATTCAACGCATTTAACCACATCAACGCTGGCAATCCGGGGAACACGGATGTTTCCAGCGCCACCAACTTTGCCCCGATCACCGGCGGAGCGCCAGGCTATTCGCCGCGTCAGCTTGAATTCTCTCTCCATGTGCAGTTCTAAGCGCAGGGAGGCGTAATTCACCAACGGAGCAAGAGACCTGTCCGTTAGGGTTCCAAAACCTCGAGGGGAGCTTAGGCTCCCCTCTTTCTTTGCCCTCACCAGCGCTTTCCGCGTTCGTCCAAGCAACAGCTGATCGCTCAGAGTTAAACTGAACTCATCAGGACAATCATGTTTCGTATCATCGCCATTGCTGTTCTTTTGCCCGTCTCGCACGCCGCCCTCTCGTTGCAACTTCAGCAAGGCGCACCTCCTTCCTCCAACACCTCGGCTCCCGCCGTCACATTTGAGACGGCCCAGGAACTCGCAGGCAAAGGCCGCCTCGACGCGGCAATGGCGCAGCTGGATCAACTCGCCACGCAAACTCCCGAACCCGCCGGTGTCGAGCGTCTGCGAGGTATGATCTTCTACCAGCGAGAGCAGTTTCCGCAGGCCATTGATGCCTTCACCAAAGCCGCAGACCAAGACTCCGACGACCGCGAGTCGCTTGAGATGCGTGGAGTGAGCCTCTTCCGCCAGGGCCATATTCAAGAGGCGATTCCGTTTCTCGAGAAAGCGCGCGCCGAAGTGCAGGGAGCCAACGTCGATCCAAACTATGTGCTGGCGCTCTCTTACGCCGACGTGCAACGCTACGATGACGCTCGCCACGCATTTGCCGCGCAGTATGGGTTTCCGCCCGATTCCGCCGAAGCCTATCTGCTCGCTGGGCGCCTGTTCCTGCGTCGAGAGTTGCGCGATGAAGCAGGAGCCGAAGCCGCCAAGGCGATCGCACTGAATCCTTCCCTTCCGCTGGCTCACGAATTGCTGGGCGAAGTCGCGTTGTCGACTGCGGATACTGCGGGCGCGATTCGCGAGTTCGAGGCCGAGCGCAAAATCAATCCGCTCAACCCCGACCTCTACGATCGCCTCGGCGATGCCTATCTGCGCAACGGGCAATACGGGGATGCACAATTTGCCTTGAACCGGGCCGTCCTACTTGAGCCGCAAGCCACCGGGCCATACATCCTTCTGGGAGAGACATTCCTAAAGCTCAAACAGCCCATCCAGGCCCTGCACTATCTCGACCACGCCGAGAAGATGGATCCCTCCAACTACATCACGCATAACCTGCTGGGGCAGGCTTACAAAGCGACGGGCCAACTCGACGCCGCCAATCGCGAATTCAAACTGGTGGTCGAGATCCAGCATCGTACTGATCCAAAGCCAGCGGGGAAGTAGACGATGCCCGCTAGAGTGATTTCCGGGTCACTATATCCCGAAGCGGATACCGTCAAGTCGAAGCCGCCATCAAGGGTCGCCAACGACAGGTCTTTCGTCGTTGGCGTGGGAGCACCAAGGAGTCGGCGACTTGGCACGATTCTTCACGGGACACACTTACCCGGGAATCGCACTAGCACATTCCCATTCAGCGCAATCCGATTCCAAGTGGCTCTCTTGGTGCTTCTTAGCATGCCTCTCGTCGCGGCCCCACAGGATGCCAAAAAGCCCGTACCCGATGTCATCAAGCAGGCAGACGCGGCGTTCCGCGAAGGGTACGCTGCTCGCCAGGACGGCAATCTTGAGCTTGCCCGGAGCAAGTTTGCCGAAGTAGTCCGATTGCAGCCGGATATCGCAGAAGGCCACGAAGCCCTGGGCGCGGTCCTGGTGGAATCAGGCAAACCGCTCGACGGCGCCCGGGAGTTCGAAGCCGCAGAGAAAATCAAACCGAGTGATGACGGAATTGAATCAAACCTTGCCCTCGCGTACTTCCAGGCAGGCCAATCCGAAAAGGCAATTCCTCACTTCGAGTCTGCACTGAGCCTCTCGCAGCAGGCCGGGCACGCTGCGCTGGAGGCTTCCTTCTACGACGCCTATGGCCACGCATTGGCCGCGGCCGGCAAGCCCGACCAGGCGGCCTTGCAGTTCGTCGCCGAAGAAGCAATCACCGGCCCGCGCTCCGAACTTGAAGACGCGATCGGAACCCTCGATGCGCAGCAGGGGAAATGGGAAGAAGCGCAGCAGCGGCTGGAGCGAGCCATCTCCCTCGATCAAGCGAACGTTCGTGCGCGAATTCACCTCGGCATGCTTTTCCTCACGCAGAAGAACGTTGTAGAGGCCGTGAACACACTATCGACCGCAGCGGAAACGAATCCGCCGAACGCCGAAGTCTTGATGGAATACGGCCGCGCCCTCGCGGCAGCCGGCAAAGACGAAGACGCAGTCCAGCAGTTCAATTCGGCCATTTTGACCGACTCGAATCTCCCCGGCATCCAGCTCGAGCTGGCAATGGCATTGCAGCGGTTAGGCCGCCAACAGGAGGCAATTCCGTGGTTTCAGAAGGCCCTTGAGCAGCAACCTCACGATCCCTCGGTGCTCACGAACCTCGGCTTGGCGCTCACGTTGACCGGCAAGGGCAAGGAGGCGCTTGACTACTTCAAGCGCGCCCTCGCTGAAAATGCAAACGATCCCACCGTTTACAAGGATCTGGGCGTCTGTCACATTCAGCTTTCGGCCTTCGACGAAGCGATTTCCGATTTTCAAAAAGCGATCGCCCTCGATCCCCACGATCCGCAGCTTCACTATGATCTCGGGCTTGCGTACAAGTTCAAAGACCGACCGGAAGATGCGATCGCTGAGCTAAGCCGCGCCGGCCAGATGGACCCCAACCTGCAGGACCCTCCTTACACCCTCGGCATCCTCTACATGCAGCTCGGCAGGCTCGACGAAGCCGTGGTGCAGCTGCACAAGGCCGTGGCGCTGCGGCCCGAGAACGGCGACGCATGGGCAATTCTGGGCAGTACGCTCAAGCAGGATTCCCGTCTTCCCGAAGCGGCCGAGGCACTCAAGAAAGCCATTCCGCTGTTGCCCGGTCAGCCAGGTCCACGGGTTACGCTCGCCGGAGTTCTGGCTGAGCAGGCTGGCGATCTCAGCGCGCAGGCCGACGCTGCTGATGCCGCCGGCGACCAGAAGAATGCCGATGCGTTGCGCGCCGAAACCAAGCAGCTCCGCAGCCAGGCGGCGGATTACCGCAAAGAGGCAGCAGTGTTGGCGCAGGGCGCTGTCAGCCGGCAGCGCGCAAACTTCGCACTCAATGCGGGCAATCAACTCATGCTGCGCGGGCAAATCGCAGACGCCATTGCACGCTACCAGGAATCGGTTAGCGCCGATCCCACCTTTGCAGAAGCACACGCCCAACTGGCAAACGCGTATGACCGTCAGGGCCGCGCCGATGAAGCCGCTGCGGAGCGCACAAAGGCCGCAGACCTAGGCAAGGCGCAGTAGAATACTCCTTCATATTTCTCGTTATTCCAGGGGCCCTTATGCAATACAGGCAGTTTTCGTTCTGCATCGGCGGCGTGGGCACACTCCCGCGTGCCATTCGCTGGTTTCTGTTGCTTGTGACGATTGTGGTCGCGTCCTCCGCACTCCATGCGCAGCAGCGCTGGACCGAAGCGCAGGCCAATAATTGGTACGCCAGTCAGCCCTGGCTTGTGGGCGCAAATTTTTTGCCTTCCACGGCGATCAACGAGCTGGAGATGTGGCAAGCCGACACGTTCGACCCATCCACAATCGATCGCGAACTGGGATGGGCCGAGAGCATTGGCATGAATACCATGCGCGTCTTCCTGCATAACCTTCTGTGGGAGCAGGATCCCAAGGGATTTCAACAGCGCATCGACACGTTTCTCACCATCGCGTCGCGCCATCACATCCGGCCGGTGTTTGTGTTGTTCGATTCCTGCTGGGACCCTCGCCCAAAATTCGGGCCCCAGCATCCACCCGTTGCCGGCGTGCACAACTCCGGCTGGGTGCAGGCTCCGGGAGCCGAGATTCTTGCCGACCCCGCCCAGTATCCGCAGCTTGAGAAATATGTCGAGAGTGTCGTCGGCGCCTTCGCCAACGACCCGCGTATTCTGGCCTGGGACCTCTGGAACGAGCCTGACAATGGCAACGATTCCTCTTACCTCCATGGAGAACCGAAAAACAAAAACGAGATTATCGCAGCACTTTTGCCACAGGTATTTGCGTGGGCTCGCTCAGCCCATCCCACGCAGCCATTGACTAGCGGCCTATGGCATGGCGATTGGACCTCAACCAGCACGATGACTCCAGTCTCCCGCATCCAGATTGAACAGTCCGACGTGATCAGCTTCCACAACTACGGTTGGCCCGAAGACTTTGAAGCGCACGTAAAGCTGTTGCTCCCATATCACCGCCCAATCATCTGCACGGAATATATGGCCCGCAACATCGGCAGCACCTTCGACACGATCCTCCCCCTCGCGAAGCAGTATCACGTCGGAGCCATCAATTGGGGCCTCGTCGCAGGCAAAAGCCAGACGTGGATCCCCTGGGATTCCTGGCAGCACCCCTATGTCAAAGATCAGCCCGCAGTCTGGCAACACGACATATTTCATCCCGACGGCAAGCCCTACCGGCAACGCGAGGTCGAAATCATCCGGAGCCTGACCGGCGCAAACTAGCGTCCTGAAACAGAAATTCTCATCAAACTACACGATTTTGTTGTTGTCTGCAGTGGTAAGCGAGTCCTACATTGTCGGGTATGCTCGCCAACAGCCGCCGCTCCTTCCTTAAGCAGGCCGCCACCCTCGCCGGCGCATTCTCCGTCAACAGCCTCTTCCAGCAGGCGCACGCCACCGACTTCGCCGCCGCCGGCGGGCGCATCGCGCACCTCAGTCCCGATGTTGCCGCGCAGGACGAAGACTACTGGGCCGTCATCCAGCGCGGATACTCCGTCAACCCCAATCTCATCGACCTCAACAACGGCGGAGTGTCTCCATCCCCCATCGTCGTCCAGCAGGCGGTCGAGCGTTACAACCAGCTCTCCAACGAGGGCCCGTCGTATTACATGTGGCGCATCCTCGACCAGGGCCGCGAGCCGTTGCGTGAGAAGCTGGCAAAACTGGCCGGCGCCAAGCCCGACGAAATCGCCATCAACCGAAACTCCACCGAGGCTCTCAACACCATCATCTACGGCCTGGACTTGAAGCCCGGCGACGAAGTCATCGGGACTAAGCAGGACTACCCCAACATGATCCAGGCCTACCGCCAGCGCGCCATGCGCGAAGGCATCGTCTACAAGCAGATCAGCTTCGACTTCCCCATCGAAGACGACGACCAGATCGTCCGCGCCTACGAACAAGCCATCACGCCGCGCACAAAGCTCATCCACGTCACCCACATGATCAACTGGGTCGGCCAGACCATGCCCGTCGCCAAGATCGCCGACATGGCACACTCTCACAACATTGAGGTGCTGGCCGACGGTGCCCACTCCTTCGGCCTCATCGACTTCAAGGTCACCGACCTCCACTGCGACTACTTCGGCACCAGTCTGCACAAATTTCTCTCCGCACCCATCGGCTCCGGCATGATGTGGGTGCAGCAGGACAAGATTGAAAAGCTCTGGCCGCTCACCTGCAACTCAACTCCCCACAGCGCCGACATCCGCAAGTTCGAAAGCCTCGGCACGCGCAGCTTCCCCATCGAGCAGGGCATCGGCGAAGCCATCAATTTCCACGAAGGCATCGGCGCGCAACGCAAGGAAGAACGCATTCGCTATCTGAAGAACTACTGGGCCACGCGAGTGCAGCCCACAAAGAAGGTCAAACTCCACACCTCGCTCAACGCCAGATACTCCTGCGCCATCTGCGGCGTCAGCATTGACGGCATGACGCCCGCCGAACTCGAAAACGCGCTCTTCAACCAGTACAAGATCCACACCGTCGGCATCGTCTGGGAGAACATCAGCTGCGTCCGCGTAACCCCCCACGTCTACACAACCATTCCCGATCTAGACAAGCTGGTGCGCGCGATCAACACGCTGTCCGCCTGAAACGGGCTGGAGGCTGCTTCAGCTATACCTCGAGTTCTGAAGCTTCCGCTTTGCGGTCAATCACCAATAAGGGCAAAGCGCTTGTCATTTCCGAGCAGGCGGTCAACCCACCACAAGATAGGAAGTGGTAGAGACAAGGGCAAAATCATTTGCTCACGAGTGGTTTCGGTTGGGGGCAGCCGCGGCTCATGACAGTGTCAGCTTGCGGGATGGTTCAGATTGGCTTCCGTGATGTAGCTTGTCATCGCCTGTGCCAACTGCGAATCAACTTCATCGGCAATGGCCATCACGTCGACCAGAAGCAAGCTGAAGCCCACGCTCTGAAGATGATTCTGCAACGTTTGAAAGATGCTAACTTGCAGCATCCGTGATTCCTCCACCAACATGGCAGCCGTATAACCTTGTCTACGTCTCATCCGCCCATGTTCAGCAGCAGCGGCTGAGATCAGAGCATGCGTACCCAGGGGCAGAGGATGGCGAAGGCGATGCACAAGATCACGGAAGACTGCAGGCAGATGTGCACATCTTTCGCTTCGCTCTAGTTGAATGGTAATAACGCTGGAATCACGTTCCGCGCGCCTATACCAGTCTTCAACTGTAGTCTTCGACTCGCGTTCGGGTATCGTGGCCACATCTTCGATCTCATTCACTGAAGTGATACCACCCTCCCTCAATCGCTTTCTAATCATTTCAACGAGCGCTCCGGGTGCCATCGGCTTCAATAGCACCTGATCCGTTTGAAGAAGAATTGCAGATGTTGCCGCAGACATCTCTGGATAACCGCTAAAGAATGAATGTTGCGGCGTTCGGATGGGAGTGCCGCATCGCGCTCACAACGGTCAATCCATCCCCAGGAGCCGGCATATGCAGGTCGGTCAACAGAACTTCGAAAGCCTGAGACCCAACCTGCCTGAGTGCTTCGTTGACATCTGCCGCAGTGACTACGTCGAATCCATTGAGTTGAAGAATCATTCCAAGGGAGCCCCGGTTTGCTTTGTCGTCGTCTACAACCAGAATTCTTGGCTTTAATGCGGATATGTCGGCAACCGTAAGCAATTCATTTTGAGCATGGGACATTGTGTTCTTTCTTCCGGAACGGCGGAACTTGGGTCGGAACTAGTTGCACTGTGTCATCTATCGCACATGAAAGCTGGTCTCAATAGCTCACGGAACCGATGGGGCGACAAGGTTGCGGGCAGATGGCGGTCGACTCGGACCGCCGCGCGTCCCTCATATCGTCAACTCATTTCATTGCTAAGCTCTTGAGTCCATTCGCTCGATTGTCGCCGACTATTTGGATGTAATCTTCTGCTTCAGCCGCACAATAACAGCCTGGCAAAGCTTACCCAGCGTTTACATTGTCTCTGATCCTGATCTGATCCAAGTCCTTTGCCGCTAGTAATCTGCAGCCGAGTCTATTCGTCGTATTTTTTTACGGCCATCCCCTGCTCGCACTCATGGTTTCAGGGAGTTTCTCGCCAGAGACGGCATAATAGGGTAAAGGACAACCAAACGGTTGCATATATCGGACCAATCATCGATGCAGTTTTCGATTCCCGCAATTGCCTGTCCCGATGAGATTTTCTGCCAAAACGTCACTCTTTCGGAAACACCCCTGTGCACGATCCACAACCTTGCCGACCTAAAATGAAGTGTGCGCAAAACCCTTCTCGCTGTAATCCTGCTCGTCATTATTGTGCCTGTCGTCATCGTTGTGGCACGTTCGGCAACACCTTCCATCAGCTTTCCTGCCCCGATCAGCACCATCGGCCAAGTCACTCCGGTCACCGTGCATGCGACCGACCCGCGCGGAATCCGCAGCATTTCCGCGACTGTTGAGCAGGACGGGGCCAGCTATCCCGTCTGGCAGATGGCGCAGCCCTCGAAGGCGAAGGAAGCGACATGGAAATTCACCGCCGGAGTTAAAACCACGCCCCAGTTGAAGGATGGCAAGGCGAAGCTGATCGTGGAGGCGACTTCCAACGACCTGCTGCGCAGGTCAGCCCGCGTTGAGCAGAATGTAACAGTTGTCACGCAGCCGCCGTCCGTCAGCGTCGACTCGGAACAGCACTACATCTACATCGGCATGGCCGACTTGGCGACGTTCAACGTGACCGGAGCCTATACGGCGGCAGGAGTGCGCGTCGGCGATCAATCGTATCGTGCGTGGCCCATGCCGGGCGGCAAACCGGGCTTGTTTTCGCTGTTTGCCTTTGCCTGGAATATGCCCCAGAGCACCATCCCGATGGTCTTTGCCTCCAATGGAGCGGGCAACGACGTCACCAGTCCAATCACCGTCATCTTTCCAAAAAAGGAGCAACCGCATTACACGGTGCACGACCTGCAGGTGAGCGAGGCTTTCATGCAGAAGGTGGTTGGAGAGCTCGATCCGAACGGCTCAGGCGACATGGTCGCACGCTTCGTCAGGATCAATACCGAGATGCGCAAGTCGAACAACAAGACGCTCTCCGATCTGCGCCTCAAGACCGCCGATCACTTCCTGTTCACGCAGCCCTTCGCGCGCCAGTCGCACTCCCAGGCCGAAGCCACCTTTGCCGATCTGCGCAACTACATATACCAAGGCAAGAAGATCGACCAGCAGGTGCACCTAGGCTACGACCTCGCCGTCACTCAGCATGTCGGCGTCGAAGCCTCCAACGACGGTCGCGTCGTCTGGGCTGCGCCCCTGGGCATCTACGGCAACTGCATTGTGGTCGACCACGGATACGGCCTGCAGACGATCTATGGGCACATGAGCCACTTCGATGTGCACGAAGGCGACTTAGTCAAGCGCGGCCAGATCATGGGACAGAGCGGCATGACCGGGATGGCTGGCGGCGATCACATTCACTTCGCCATGCAACTCGATGGCGTGCAGATCGACCCCAAGGAATGGTGGGATCCGCATTGGATCCAGGACCACATCACCAAGCGCCTCGATGTAGGCATGGCACCCATGACGCAGGTGTCTACTGCGCCGGCGAAAAAGCAAAATCACTCGGCAAGATCCAAAAAACATAGATAGCATTCCTTCGTCCCGAACTGGCTTCTGCGCCACTCCTTTAGCGACCCTCGCAGAGCGTTGCGACCGGTATAACGGCGTGTTGGTCGGTATGGCGGCATAACCCTCTGGGATGCTATGCTTTCGCGCTATGAAGTCGAGGCCGTACTTTGCTCTCGCTTGTGTTCTTGCCGCATCACTTGGAGCCGGATTATCAACCTATGCCCAGCAGCCTGATCCGGCCATTGCGTCGTTGCAGGCTCGCTCGTCACCCGAATGGCTGAAATCGGGCACGATCTACCAGATCTTCGTTCGTTCTTTCTCCCCCACAAGCGACTTGAATGGCGTAATTGCACGCCTTGACGACCTCCACAAACTCGGCGTCAACATCCTGTGGCTCATGCCCATTCACCCTGACGGACAGGTGAAGAAGAAGGGCTCCCTCGGAAGTCCGTACGCAGTCCGCGATTACTACGCGATCGATCCGACGCTCGGAACGAAGGACGATCTTCATCGCCTCGTGCAGGAGGCGCACAAGCGGCAGATGAAAGTCATCCTCGACATGGTGGCCAATCACACCTCCTGGGACAGCGTGATGATGGCGCATCCCGAGTTCTACAAGAAGGACAAGGAAGGCCACGTCACCTATCCCTACGATTGGACAGACGTCGCAGCGCTCGACTACTCCAATCCCAGGCTAAGACGGTACATGACAGATGTACTTCTCTATTGGATCAAGGAAGTTGACCTGGACGGATACCGCTGCGACGCCGCAGGCGAGATTCCAACCGACTTCTGGGAGCAGGCACGCAAAGAACTGGACCAGGCAAAGCCAGATATCATGATGATGGCCGAAGCATCAAAGCCGGACCTGCTGCGGAGCGCATTCGATATCGACTATGCATGGCCCATGCTTCACACCGTCGACGACATCGAGATGAATGGCGAACCCGCGACGAAAGTCCGCGACACGATCGAGCAGCAGGACGCATTGTTTCCCAGGGGAACACTTCATATGCGCATGAGCGACGACCACGACGAGCTACGAGCAACGACGCGCTACGGATTTCCCGGCGCAATTGCCGCGTCGGCCTTGATGTTCACGCTCAACGGTACTCCCCTGATCTATAACGGCATGGAGGTTGGCGACTCTACGCAATCGCGCGACCCGGCCCTCTTTGAGCCGCAGAAGATCTTCTGGGGTGCGGAAAAGTGGCATCCCGATTATCCGAAATTCTATGCGCTCATGACATCGCTGAGGCGGGATCACCCGGCACTTCAGCAGGGCGCAACCATCTGGTTGCACAACAGCGATGAACAACATGTGGTGACCTATCTGCGACGCGCAGGCGGCGAAGAGTTTCTAGTTGCAATCAACTTGTCGAACACGCCTTTCCGCGGAAGCGTTGAAGCCTCCGGAGACTGGAAAGAGATCGAACTTCCAGTCTCAAAACCTGAACCTGAAGCCGTTCCGTTTATCTCTCTGAACGCGTTCGAGGCTCGCATCTTTCAGAAACAAGCCCAGTAGGAAGAGCTCATGAGTACATCGCAGACCGAACAGGTGGGGGCCAAGACCGTCACGTACTTCCGCAAACCCGAGCGCAGCTTCTGGCAGATCTGGAACATGAGCTTTGGCTTCCTTGGCATCCAGTTTGGCTGGGGCTTGCAGATGGCCAACATGAGCGCCATCTATGAGTATCTTGGCGCGCGAGCTGATCAGATTCCAATCCTGTGGCTCGCTGCTCCCTTGACCGGACTGCTGATTCAGCCCCTCATCGGTCACGCAAGCGACCACACGTGGGGGCGGCTTGGCCGCCGCCGCCCGTATTTTCTAGCCGGTGCAATCCTCAGTTCGCTCATGCTCCTCTTCATGCCGAACGCATCAGCGCTGTGGATGGCGGCGGGAATGCTTTGGATACTCGATGCTTCCATCAACGTGAGCATGGAGCCGTTCCGCGCATTTGTCGCCGATATTCTGCCGGAGGGCCAGCGTACTTCGGGCTTCGCCATGCAGAGCCTGTTCATCGGCCTGGGCGCATCGTTTTCATCAGCGCTGCCCTACATCCTGACAAACTTCTTCCACATGCAGCAGAAGGTAGGAGATACGCGCGCAGTGCCGACCGTTGTGCGCATTTCGTTTTATGCAGGCGCCGTGGCTTTCATCGGCGCTGTCCTCTGGACAATCGTGACCACCAGGGAATACCCGCCGCAGGATATGGAAGCCTTTCGACGGGCCAAGGCAGAGAAGACAGGACTTGCTGCGAATGCACGAGAAATTCTTGCGGCCATCGCCGAGATGCCCGACACCATGCGCAAGCTTGGACCTGTCCAGTTGTGTACATGGCTAGGGCTCTTCTGCATGTGGCTCTATTTTCCGGTTGCCGTGGCACGCAACGTCTTCGGCGCGAACGACACAAGCTCACCGCTCTATCAAGCCGGAGTGGAGTGGGGCGGGAACTGTTTTGCGGTATATTCCATTGTCTGTTTCGCGTTCTCGTTCGCGTTGCCAGGCTTAGCCAGAAAGCTCGGACGCAAGAACACACACACCATCTGTTTGATCTGCGGAGCGCTGGGCTTAATGTCGGTCGCTGTCATTCACAACAAATATCTACTTTTACTTACCATGGTGGGCGTGGGTATTGCATGGGCGAGCACTCTGTCCATGCCTTATGCGGTTCTGGCAGCTTCGCTGCCGCCAGCCCGGACCGGCGTCTACATGGGAATCTTCAACTTCTTCATCGTTACGCCGGAGATTCTCGCGTCACTCTTCTTCGGGTGGTTCATGATCCACCTTATGCACAATAATCGTATCTATGCCATCATTGCCGGCGGCGTCTTCATGCTGATTGCCGCAGCCCTGATGCAGCGCGTGCGCGATCCGCAAACACTGAGCGTGCAGGATGTGTAGCTCGAAGGGAGAGTCTCGTACTCAATCACGAGGCGGAGTTTCTCGATGCGCAACCTCCGCGAGAAGCGCGTGCAACCGGCCTATGCCTTCCGTCAGCGCCGCCGGACCCGGCTGAAGAATCAGCGAAGAAGGAATCTCGTAGATACGGCCAAGGCGAATAGCTGTGATCTCCTTTGCCCGCGGCCTCGATGTGATCTCCTCCACGTTCACCTTCATTCCGCACCAGGAAGCGAAGATCACATCGGGATTGCGCTCTACTACTGAATCCCATTTCACGATACGATCCCGCGCTTTCCGGCATTTGCGAAATTCTGGGAAGATCGTCTCCCCGCCGGCGACCTCGACAAGCTCTTCAACCCATTCAATGCCGCTAATGATAGGGTCGTTCCATTCTTCGAAAAACACCCGTGGTCGATACGCGAATTCGCGGGCCGCCGCCGCAATGCGCTCAAGACCGTTTGTGTACGAAGCGATCAGTTCATCTCCTTCCGCCTGCTTCCCCAGTATCCGGGAGACCATTGCAATCGTATCGAAGATTTCAGCAATGCTCCGTTGATTGCAATTCAATACAGTCAAGCCACGCAGAGATGCCTCTCGCGTAATCTCCGCCTGCACGTCGGAATATGTGATGATCAGGTCGGGATGCAGCTGTGCAATCGCATCGAAGTTGGCGTCGCGAAAGGTTGAAACTCGTGCCTTCGAACGCACCTCCGCTGGACGACTGGAGAATCCTGAGACCCCGACGATGCGATCCTGTTCGCCCAGCAGGTAGATGAGTTCGACAACCTCGTCTGAAAGGCAGACGATGCGATTCGGAAACGACGAGAATTGCCGGACGGGGAGTGTACAAGGCATTGTGGTGTTCAGTCCCGATTTCAGGCGGGCTGTTTGCAGCTTACAATACAGCATTTGCCAGCAAAGCGGCTGAATGGGAAGATGATGTCACCGGACGAATCGAGATCGGCTACGGAGGGGATCTGAGGCAATGAGAAGAATGAAAGCATGCCGGGACGCTGGTAGCAACATCTGTTCGGTCCTGATTCTCTGTCTGCTTGTGATGACGCTCGGTGGTTGTCACGACAACAGTCGTGTCAGTCTTACGATTTCGGCAGCAGCGAGCCTTCAAGAAGCGATTGGCGAGGTTGAAACAGTGTATAGGTTCGGCCACACGACGGTAGATTTTCGCAACAATTTCGGATCGTCGGGGACACTGGCACGGGAAGTCGAGCAAGGAGCGCCTGTTGATATATTCATCTCGGCCGCAGCCAAACCGATGGATGACCTGCAAGGAAAGGGATTGATCGCGACCGGAACACGAGTAAATCTCCTGCGCAACTCGCTGGTTCTGATTGCGCCTCTCGACTCGAAGCTGCAGGGGTTTGCTGGACTCAGTGATGCATCGACTCGGTTGATTGCGGTCGGAGATCCGGCAAGTGTGCCTGCCGGTCAGTACGCGCAGCAAACGCTGAATGCGCTTCACTTGTACGACGAGGTGAAAGGGAAGCTCGTTCTGGGTAAGGATGTTCGCCAAGTGCTCACCTATATCGAAACGGGAGACGCGGATGCCGGGTTTGTGTACGCTACTGACGCGCAAATATCAAGGCGAGTTCGCGTGGTTGCGATTGTGCCGGAGTCCGCGCATGAGCCGATTGTCTATCCAGCGGCGGTCGTGAAAACGAGTGAGAATCAGGATGCGGCGCGCAGTTTCGTGGAGTTTCTGGGCAGTTCCGAGGCCAAGGCAATCTTCACGAAGCACGGATATACACTGGCTTCACAGTGATACTGCCCGCCGACACATCGCCGCTTATCATCTCAGTGGCCACGACCTGTGTCGCAACTGTAGCCACTTTCTTTCTTGGAATGATAGCGGCGCGTTTGATGTACGACGTGCGTGGCGGTTTTCGCGCATGGATCGACGGCATCCTGACGCTCCCATTGGTGCTTCCGCCGACGGTTGTCGGTTTCTTCCTTCTGCTGATCTTCGGGCGCCGGAGTTTCATCGGACGCGCGCTTGAGCACGTAGGCATAACCATTGCATTCTCGTGGCCGGCTACAGTGATCGCAGCCACGGTGATTGCATTTCCTCTGATGTACCGCACTACGCTCGGAGCGTTTGAGCAGGTGAACCCCACATTGCTGGAAGCGGCGCGCTCTTTGGGAGCCAGCGAGTGGGTTGTATTTCACCGTGTGTTATTGCCCCTGGCCGGGCCGGGCGTGATTGCCGGAACCGTCCTGGCCTTTGCCCGTGCGCTAGGGGAGTTCGGCGCGACGTTGATGCTGGCTGGAAACATTCCCGGGCGAACGCAAACCATGCCGATCGCGATCTTCTCTGCAGCAGAGGGCGGCGATATGCACGCGGCGTTCCTATGGGTCGTCCTTATCGTGGTTGTCTCGCTGGCGATTATCCGCCTTCTGAATCTGGAGAAGAAGACCCGTAGTATGGCGCGGGCCGAACCGGATTTGCCGAAGACGGAGTTTCCTGAGCAATTACCCGCCGCAGTTGTGCCTGTTCGAGACACGACATCGGCGGTCACTTTGGGCATTGATCTGGAGCGAAGGTTGGAGAACTTTACGCTGCGCATTGCGCTTGGTGCGCGGAACGGAGCAGTTGGGCTGCTAGGGCCATCGGGCTCAGGGAAATCGATGACCTTGCGGATGATCGCGGGTCTCTCGATGCCTGATCGCGGTCGCATCGTTCTCAATGGGCGTGTACTGTTCGATAGCGCAGCGGGCCGCAATGTCCCGGCAGCAAGCAGGCGCATCGGCGTCGTCTTTCAGGACTACGCTCTGTTTCCACATCTGACGGTGGCGGAGAATGTCGGTTTTTCGCTCGCTCATATGAGAAAGGATGAGAGGCGCGCACGCATCTGGAATCAGCTTGAGTCCATGGGAATTGCTGAGCTCGCGGATCGGTACCCGCGGCAGATTTCGGGAGGCCAGCGACAACGCGTCGCGATTGCGCGATGCATGGCCATGGAGCCAGATGCGCTATTGCTTGATGAACCCTTCGCAGCGCTTGATCCGCACTTGCGCCGTCGAACGGAAGAGCAGCTTCGTGCAACCCTGGCAGGTTTTAGCGGTCCGGTGGTCTTCGTCACGCACGATATGGAGGAGGCGTTCCGATTCTGCTCAGAGTTGCAGGTGCTGGATAGCGGCCGTGTAATCGCAAGCGGGCCCAAGCACAAACTCTTCGAACGCCCGCGCACGGTGGCGACTGCGCAGCTAACCGGCTGCAAGAATATTGTGAGGGCACGGCGTGCAGGCAAGGATTGCGTCGAGGTAGAGGCGTGGCAGTGTCGGCTGCGATCGGCGGCGGAGGTTCCGGAGACTTTGACACATGTGGGCTTTCGCTCGCACCAACTGGTCTTTCAAGAGCCTGCGGCAACAGAAAACACATTTCTGTGCTGGCTGGTGACCACAAGCGAGGCACCGCATGAAATGACGCTGTATCTCAGAATGCATGACGAGCCGTCGCCGGGGCAGGCGCCTCATTTGCAGGCGGACGTCTCGAAGGATGTGTGGCGCGATCTCGCAAAGCAGCCGCAGCCGTGGCACATAACGCTCGATCCGGCGCGGTTGCTGCTTCTGGAGAGCTGAGTCTCCAGAGACTACCGAGCGTCGAGATTCGGCAATCGCTGCGCTCTCATTCCCCTTTCAATGGCTGCTACAAAACATGGACCAGCCATGATGACGCTGGCGCCAATGTGTGCGTCCCATCAGCCCGGGAGTAAGGCATTTGTTAGTTACTACGGATAGGCCACTGTCGTTAGCTAGTGATATGCCCGGTGTTCGTAGTTCATGATATGTCCACGAACTGCCGAAAGGCTAAACCGGAATCACTTGCGGCGGAACAACACATCGTAATAGGTTCCTACGCCGCCAACGGCGAAGAACGGCACTTTTCGGGATAAAAAGAACCCCTGCTTGTGCATGAAATCGGAGAGGTCGTCCAGTTGGCAGCACCCAGCGTAAGACTCAAAATCAGCGACTTCTGATTTCACAAACTGGAACTCCTTGAGGACCGGAATCGCCCCTTTCAGGACCAGCATTTCGGATCCCTGCGTATCAAGGACTAGCGCCCCGAAGTTGCGAAGATCAAGTTGCTCAATTTCGACCAAGTGGGCAAGCGTGGTTGCCTTTATGAGGATTTCCTCACCGAAATGAACATCTGGCCACATCTCCCGGTGCTTGGCAAGATCTAGAATCGAGGACGACTGACCGTCATTATTAGAGATGTGAAAGGCATACTCTTTGCCTTGTTCCTCTGCCAGTAAGTAATTGCAGGCGCGCTGGTTGGCAATCCCTGAAATGTTTGAGACAAGCACTTCAAATACCGCCGGGATCGGTTCAACCCAAATTACATTCAGGCCGAGGGCTGCATATTTGTCCCGTTCCTGGCCCATGTTTGCTCCAACGTGGATCACGCCGGGAACCTTGCTCAAAAATGAATCTATCGGGAAAAGATGGCGACGAAGTCTATTGACCTGTCCCCGCGCAATATCGAGAATAGGACTTTTTGTCATAGGCATAAGCATAATAGAGCGCTTTTGGTACGCATGAACCTGATTATCCATCAGGTCTGAGAGTTGAGCTATTTTCCGATGCAGAAGGTGGAGAAGATCAGGTTTAGGATGTCGTCAGGGGTGGTTTGGCCGGTCAGGGAATCCAGGGCCCACAGGGCGCGATAAAGATCGAGGAGGATCATCTCGTGGGGGATGGCGGTCTCGTTGGCGCGGGCTGCATCCTCAAGCGCACTTCGCGCGGCGGCAATGGCCTGTTGTTGGCGGAGATTGGTCAGCGGGCCAGGTTCAACTGCAGCTCCACCGGTGGCAAGCTCGAGGATTTTTTCTCGCAACGCGCCAATGCCCTCTCCAGTCAGCGCTGATGTCGGCACCGCTGGAATCGCCAGCTCTTCTGCGGCCGATTGGTCCGCATTTAATACAGCGCTGCGGTGACCAGCGAGATCGCTCTTGTTAATGGCCACCAGCGCAGGGCGGCCATGGACAGCAGCCAGCACATCGCGTTCTTCCTGGTTCAGCGGCTGAGTGGCATCCAGCACTACCAATACGATCGCCGCATCGGCGAGAGCTTCGCGGCTACGCGCAATTCCAAGCTGCTCCACTTCTTCGAAGGCCTCGCGCAGGCCCGCAGTATCAACCAGCTCCAGCGGGATGCCATCGAGCGAAATGTGCTCGGTCACGAGGTCCCGGGTGGTTCCAGGCGTTGCGGTCACAATGGCGCGATCGCGCTGCACAAGACGGTTGAACAGCGAGCTCTTGCCGGCGTTCGGCCGGCCGACGATCGCCAGTGTCAGTCCGTCATGAACAATGCGGCCGCGGGCAAACGAAGCTTCAAGCGCGGCAAGAGGTGGCAAGATCTCGGCGATGCGTTGGCCGATCTCGGTCTTTGGGGCTACGTCCACGTCGTCTTCGGCGAAGTCGATGCCGGCTTCGAGCAGGGCGATCAATTCGACGAGCGATTGCTTGGTTGGGCCTACTCGACGGCTGAGCGCACCGCCCATCTGGCTTGCGGCCTGGCGCGCCTGGGTCAGGGTTTGTGCGTCGATGAGATCACGCACTGCCTCAGCCTGCGTGAGGTCGAGCTTGCCGGCGAGGAATGCGCGCTCAGTGAATTCGCCGGGGTTGGCCAGCCGCGCGCCGAGAGCAAGCGCGCGCCGCAGAAGCAGGTCGAGAACCACTGGCGATCCATGCGCGGCAATCTCAACAAGTTCATCGCCGGTGTAGGAATTGGGTGCGGCGAAAAAGGTGACCATCGCCTCGTCGATGCGCTCATCGCTCGAATCGTTCTCATCCAGGACTTCGGCGAGGCGGGCGCGGGCGTGTTCCAACGGCTGGCGCAGGCGCACGAGTTGCGCTGCGAGAGAAGCAGACTGTGGGCCGCTGAGGCGTACGATTCCGATGCCGCCACGGCCCGGCGGCGTGGAAATGGCCGCAATCGTATCGACGATGGCTGCTGTTATCTCGGGCTCCTGCGATTCTGTGCTCATTGCTCTGTTCAATTGTAGGGAACCGAACAGCCCGGGACCGGACTCATGCTGTTTGCTCAATCCTGCGAATATAGTGCAGGCAGATCAGCAAAGGCAGGACGCCAATGACGCCGAAACTGCAGTCGATGAGTCGCCAGTAAAACGGAATGCCGCGGATGGGGCCTGCGATGAGGGCCAACGGCAACACTCCAAGGCAGGCAACCACTCCGAAAACGACCACCCACTTGTTGCGCACCGGATCGACGAGTGGGCCGAGGAAGGCTACGGCGATGACGAGATGGGCGAACGCAAGCCAGTCAGTGCCGTAGGCCATGAAAGGGTATTCGCGATTGGTGTTCGCGATGCCCTCATGCACACGGCGCAACCAGACGTGCAGACCAGAGTCTCCGCCGGTCGGGGGTATGGCCGCAACTCCGAATATCCGGTTCAGCAGCGCGGTCTCTCGTTCCAGGGGGAAGGCCGTCAGCCCGCTCAGGACCAGCCCGATGATGAAGAGTACGAGCCAGATACGGATTCTTCGGATAAGGCGATTTGTCTCGGTCTCCATCCCTCCCTTGCCTCCAGCCACGAGTCTATGCCGTTGCTTTGCATGGCCCGATACCCAGCCCATTGTCTCTAGAAAAAAATCGTGGTCTCTGGAAATAAGTTTCCTATTTTCAGCAACTTAAGGAAGACGCCCCGCCGCAAATATTTCCAGTCAAAGGGCTTAGCCGCAGAAATTAGACAGCAAAGGACTTAGGAGTCCGAAAAGGGCCACGAGTACAGTTCTAGAGACAGTCGAGGACGGTATGGCATGGTGGGCTTCCTTTGCGAAATTATGGGTCTGTGAGCGATTCAACCTTGATTATGCGACGGATGGCGGAAATTGCCTGCAAACCGTTTCAAAGAGATTGGCCTTTTGAATCAGTAGATTGGCGATCGGGCCGGGAAAGAGACATTGACAGCAATGGAGTGGGCCCTTTTTGCCGCTTGACAACCAATAACCATTTGGTTATGATTCCGCAATGAAAGTGACGGCCAACGACGTATTCAAGGCCCTCATAGCTTCGACCCGGCCAGCGAGGCGAACTTAGGACCGCTGGCAGCGCAATGAAACACCAAGCCTACCCAGCGCTAAGAATGCAGAGTAGAAAGGACAAAAGTCATGCAAATCAAACTAACGAGCGTGTTCGTGGACGATCAGGAGAAGGCACTGAAGTTCTACACCGACGTTCTGGGCTTCGCCAAGAAAATGGACTTTTCGGCGGGAAATTACAGATGGCTCACCGTGGTCTCCGCCGAAGAACCAGAGGGCGTGCAACTGGTTCTGGAATCCAACAACGGCTACAACCCGGCCGCGAAAACCTATCAAGGCGAGATTTTTCGGAACGGGATACCGGCCTCCAATTTCTTTGTCGCGGACGTTCAAAAGGAGTACGAGAGGCTAAAGCAGAGCGGCGTGAAGTTCACCAAGGAGCCTACCAAGACCACGGGATCAACCATCGCAGTGTTAGACGATACCTGCGGAAATCTCATTCAGATAACTCACCTGGATTGGTAACAACGCAACGAACTGAGGGGAGATTCGCATGCAAGCCGTAGCTGACAATGTTTTCCGGGCTCTCGCCGATCCGACGCGCCGGGGCATTTTCGAAGAGATGACCCGGCACGGCGAACAGACCGTTCACGCACTGACTCGTTATGCGGGTGTGTCTCAGCCGGCTGTCTCGAAGCACTTGACGGTGCTTAAGAGGGCGAAGCTGGTACGGCATCGCCGCGAGGGACGTGAAACCCATTACAGCGCCCAGCCGCAAGCGCTGGCGCCCCTGGTGGACTGGATGAGCCAATATGGCGCTTTCTGGCGCGAACGATTTGATCAACTCGAAAACCTGCTGGAAAGGATGGAGAAATGAGCACTACCGCCCCGACACATACTCTCGTAATCGATCGGGAGATCGCGCATTCGCCAGAAAAAGTGTGGCGTGCGCTTACGCAAGGCCGACTGATAGAGCAGTGGCTGATGACGAATGATTTCCAGCCGGTCGTAGGCCACCGGTTCAACTTTCGCGCCGCGCCTGTGCCGGGCTGGAACGGCGTCATCGACTGTGAAGTGCTGGTGGTCGAACCGCATGCGCGTCTCGCCTATAGCTGGGGCACCATGGGAATGGAGAGCGTTGTCACCTGGACGTTGACCCCGACCGAGGGCGGCACGCATTTACGCATGGAGCAATCCGGTTTTCCGTCGGAAGAAGGTCGCAACTACAAGGGCGCGAAATACGGATGGCAGAAGTTTATCGGCAACCTGGAACGCGTGATTGGAGAGGAGGACTGACTATGAACACAAGAAAGATTGCTTATTGGACTACGACCATTCTCGTAGCGTTTTTCATGACCGGCGGTGTCGCGCAGATAGCCCAATATCGCGCCAACCCCCGAGGAGTCGTGCCCGAACTTGGGTACCCAATGTACTTCTTTGCAATCCTGGGGATTTGGAAGGTGCTTGGAGCCATTGCCATCCTGGTGCCGCGCTTTCCGCGGCTCAAGGAGTGGGCGTACGCCGGGATCTTCTTTGACCTGACGGGCGCGGCTGCATCCTGCGCATGGGTCGGCGGTTACGGCGCATACGGATTTCACGTCATTGCCCCTCTCCTTATCGCCGGCCTTCTTGTGGCATCGTGGGCGCTGCGACCGGAGAGCCGTACCGTCGGCGTCCTCTTTCCAGCCGGCGAAAAACGGCAGACCGGCATGAACGCGAGAGCGGCGAACATTGGCTAAGGACTCTACTGATCTGGTCCACAAGCAGTATTGAGGTTTCCCATCCTTCGCGCAAAAAACGCGCGAAGGATGGGGTACCCGCAGATTCTTGATGAGTCAAGGTTCCGAAAGCAAAGATGGGAATCCGCCGATCGACTGAGATTCGGACTCGAAAAAATGAAATCACCGACCATGACATCGAGTACAGCGAATCCGAAGGTTGATGCCTTCATCGCCAACGCAAACCGGTGGCAGGAAGAGTTGAAGAGGTTGCGAGCGATCCTCCTTGACTCTGAGCTGGTTGAAGAATTCAAGTGGGCTCAACCCTGCTACACGTTCGAAGGGAAAAATGTCATCGTCATCAGTGGATTGAAGGAATCGTGCGCGCTGGCTTTTTTCAAAGGGGTCCTGCTGAAGGATGTCCACGGCGTCCTCACCAGGCCCGGTCAGCATTCGCAATCCACGCGATGGTTCAAGTTCGCCTGTGCGCGCGAAATTGCGGAGATGAAATCTGTCGTGAAGGCCTATGTTCGTGAAGCGATCGAGGTAGAAAAAGCCGGATTGAAGGTGAAATTAAAGAAGACTTCCGATCTGAAGTTTCCTGAAGAATTCGAAATGATGCTGGATGAGTTTCCGGAGTTGAGGACTGCCTTTTACGCGTTGACGCCGGGACGGCAACGAGGCTACATCTATCATTTTTCCGCTCCCAAGCAATCGAAAACCCGCGAGGCGCGGGTTCGAAGATACATGCCGCATATTCTGAAGGGAAAGGGTCTGCTTGATGAGTAGACACGCGAGGGGCAGCTCACAGAGAGTTCCACTCAAGTCTGATCGGGCCGTTTTCGGGTTGTTTACATATCAGTTTCCGGATTGGCGACCGCTCGATCGGAACGACGAAAAACGCACTGCTGTTTCTCGGAGGCCAGGAGAATACTGGAGCCGAGAGGGTTCAAGCTAACTGGAGGAGCATTTCACCGCGAGACGGATGCGGGATTCGTTGACGTGATAAGCCTCCATGGAAACGAACGGAAATTCATCCCTGACTGGCTGTGTTACCGTGAAGGCAACGAGCCTGACAATGACTCCTTTAATCGCCAGTTTCCTCATGCGCGCGGATGGCGCAGACACCCGCTTCTGGCTCATTCTGATTTCGTTGGTTGCCGGGGCCATTATGCTTGTGGCCATCTGTTGGGACATTGTGAGGGCGTGGATTAAACGCACTCGCGGCCGCAACTGGCCGACAGTCTCCGCCGTCGTTGATATTGTGAGTGTCGCTTTCATAGAGGACGACAGTCTTATACCTGCCCAAAGAGCCAGTTCTTACGACACCTACTACCAAGCCACATTGACCTATATCTACCACTATCCCGAAGAGCAGATGGGCGACTACATCCGCAGTTTTGGGAAAAAGGAAGATGCCGAGGATTGGGCGAATTCCTACAAAGGCGAAACCGTCAAGGTCCACGTAGACCCGCGCGACCCCACGCGTTCCGTGCTGCGAGAAGAAGACCTTTAGCAGATAGCCCAGGTGCCGGCCGATCGAAGTGAGTCCCCCCCACAAATGAGGGCGGGTAAGGTGCCTCGCATTTCGGCACCTGGGATATCGACATCGCTACGAAAGACGATGAACCACCAGCTTGAGGCATCTCGCTTCTGCGTCGGGGGCGAATCACCGTCAACCGGAGATTACCATTCAGTCGCGGTCCGTCTCGACTTGGCGATGATGAATCGTTTCTTTCCTCAAACAGCCGGTGGCAAAAATCTCAGGCCCTCAGGCCTTGGCCTTATTCAGAGCCACGGCGGCGCGAATCAGCGTTTTCAATGCCTTCTCGTTCACTTTGTCGCCTTCGCGGAAGTCGATGGCGCGTCTTAGTCTACCATCGAGACTGGAATTGAAGAGACCTGCGGGGTCATCCAGGAAGGCGCCCCTGGCGAATGTCATTTTCACTACACTCTTGTGGGTCTCGCCCGTACAGATCATCCCGTCGTGAGACCACACTGGCACTCCCCGGGGGTTAGAAGGCTTCTTCCACTTGCACTCCTCCACGACTTCAGGGTCGGCTTGCATGATGACAGCGCGCAGGCGCGCAAGCATCTCTCCGCGCCAGTCGGCGAGCTCCTGGATTCTCGCATCGATCTGGTTGGTGGCAGATGTGCGCGAAGCAGATACGACTTTCTGGGAACCGGTCTTTTTCATGATGAGTGTCTGCCTTCCGCGTGAGCTTCGATGGCTTCGCTGGAATATTTTTACAACACGAGACCAGTCTTTTAAGAGGGGCTTGCCTTAGAGAATCTCATCCCGGGCAGAGTTTTTCATTGAGCGAAGAATGCGCGGCTAAAGCCGAGTGGAGTTCGCAGGCGTTCTCGGTACGAGTGGACAATCTCCGCTGCAGCGCTGCAATCAAAAGACTGGGGCTAAAGCCCGCCTATTCTATGGCCCTTATTCGTGGGGCTGAAGCCCCACGCTCCTTCCAGACCATTAGAAGAAATCGCGAACGAGAGGCGGAAGAACCTCGAAGCCTGCCATTTTTGCATCCAGTTTTTAGATGTCCGCCAGCGCGTATCGTTGTGGGACCATTTTGACCAAAAAGGCGTCCGAGCCGCTACAAAAAGGTTTTAGTAGCGCATTTAAAGATATAATTCTCGACAGCTCTGTTGGCAGAGACTGGAGCGAACCAGCCGCGCAGAGCATATCGCACATATAAGGTAGTCCAGTGAATCCAAATCGGTTTTGTTCAGTTGCAATTGCAGGTTCGGGCGTGGGTTTGAAGTATTTTTGCTCTCTTGCTCTCATCGTTCTCGCCGCGTCAGTTATGGCGGCCGGGCAGATTTCTCCCCAGGGAGCCTGGAGCGGTGTGCTGCGAAACGCGGGGGGCGCGCCGATCGCGGATGCCAAGGTGAGGCTCTCTTCCGGCTTTCTAAAAGCCGAAGGCAAGACCGCTTCAGACGGAAAATTCCTGTTGCCCATGTTGCCGGCGGGAAATTATCACCTTACTGTCGCTACGAAGGGCAGAACGGCGGAGTGTGCTCAGCCGGTCGACTTGACGGCAGGCGCTCCTGAGGCTCTGCTTACGCTGTCGGGCCGTGGCGAACTGACGTTCGCGACGCTGCAAAGCAAGGGGCAGAAAGGCACCGGCGGCCAAGAGCTTTCCAGCCAAGCGGTGAGCGAGCTGCCGCTGAACAAGCGCGATTTCAGTACGCTGCTGCTGCTGGCTGCGGGCACCATGACAGACGCAAATGGCGCCACCAACTTTACCGCACAGTTTGCCATCAACGGCCAGAGGGGCGTTGAGGCCACCTTCGCCATGGACGGTGCGGATATCAGCGATCCCGAAATGGGCGGCGCCACCTTCTCCAACTTCAACGTCGACGCAGTTGAAGGTATTGATTCGAGCTCCGGCTGGATGCCCGCTGAGATTGGTCGCGGCGCATCGGGATTCGCCAACATCCACACGCGCTCGGGCGCCAGCGGATTCCACGGTTCGTTTTTCGAGTTTGTCCGGAACTCTGCATTCGACGCACGTAACTACTTCGACCACGCCACGCCCGCTTATCCGGGTCGCATCCCGCCGTTCCGGCGAAATGAGTTCGGCTTCACCAATGGTGGACCGGTTTACATTCCGCACGTTTACGACGGCCGAGGGCGGACCTTCTATTTCACTCAGTACCAGGGCTTTCGCCAGGTGCTCGGCACCACGCAGGTGATGCCGGTGCCGTCAGATGCGCAGCGTCCCACGGCGGGAAGCAACATCGTTTATGACCCCGTGACCTACCCCGACGGGAGCGTGGATACCCTGGCGGTACCCGTTGACCCCGCGATCGCTGCGATACTCGCTCGGTATCCGCTGCCGAACCTGGCCACCGGATCGTACGGAGCCAATACCTACGCAACTCCATCGAAGGTGGTCACCAACGCGAACCAGTTCTCGGTGCGGATCGACCACAAGTTCTCGCCGAAAGACCAATTCTTCGCGCGCTTTAATTACGACAATCTGATCGGCCCAACCACCAATCCCGACCAAACGGCTGTCGATCCTGCCTTTGGTGTCCAATACATCGATCACCAACGGAATGTGGTCGGAACCTACACGCGCACAATTTCACCGCGCCTGATCCTGGAATCGCTGATCAGCATTACCCGCACGACGCCGGGTTTTCCAACGCCGGACGTTACGGACCCGGCAGTCAAATTCAACGACGGTCTTTTCGAGGCTTTCAATGCAGCGGGCGGGTCGGTTATGCAGGCCTACGGCAATCTCTTCCAGGGCACGCAGACCGTGTTTTTCACGCGCGGCACGCACGCTTTCAGAGCAGGCTTCGAAGCGCGCATCAATCGGGACACCACCTACTTCGGAACCAGCCCCAATGGCGAATACGACTTTGGCGGCGGCTCGGCCTACGCGCTCGGAGCCATTTTATCCGCCAGCGGCGAGCATAATCTGAATCCTGGTGATCCTCTTCCCGATACGCTTTCCAGTTTTCTCACCGGCAGCCCATTCGTGTATACGGTCGCCATCGCCCCGCCTTATTTTTCCAATGGCGAACATATCGGTCCCGCGGCCATCAGCCGCAATAACTTCAGCGCGTGGTTTCAGGACACATGGAAAGTGACGCCGCGGTTTACGCTTGACTACGGGGTTCGCTGGGATCTCTACACGCCCATCACCGAGCGCGCTCGCCGCACCGGCGGATTCGTGGCAATCGACGGCGTGCAGCAATACGTCATCAATCCCCAGCCCGGGTATCAGACGAACTATCACGCGTTCGACCCGAGAGTGCAGGCGTCGTGGCAGATCACCAACAAGCTTTCGGCGCATGCGGGTGGCGGCATCACCACGATTCAACCGAATATCTGGCAGGACAATTTCCTTACCGGTTCGACGCCGTTCGTGGTTTATCCACGTCTTCTCTCGGCGTCCAATGCGCCTATTCATTACGGCTTTCAGCTTACGCCATCGCAGCTTCCGGCGACGTATACGCCTTCGGGACAAAATATCTTCGCATCGGGGAATACCAAGGAGGTCGCGCCGAACACCATCATGGATGTCGACCGCTATGAGAAAGACGTAGCCGCGCTAACGCCCAATGGTGTGGTCAGCGCGCTCAACCTCAGCGGAATCGATCGCGCGTTTAACAATGCCACTTTATACACGTGGACGGCGGGGCTGGAGCGGCGATTCGGCAACCTCACCGCCGATGCAAGCTATGTGGGCACAGCCGCGGAAAAGCTGCCGCGCGTGAGCTATCCCAATGGGTACGCCGGCGCCGATCCCGCCTTCGCGCCCTATACACAGTTCGACAGCGCAGGAGATGTTATCGGCGGATTCGGCGTGATGAACGTGATCACCGCGAGCGCACACTCGACGTACCATGCACTGCAGACTTCGCTCTCGGGTACCGTTGGCCACGGGGGGCCGGGCATCCAGGCGAGCTATACGTGGAGCAAGTCGATTGACGACACAAGCCAGGTGGTGGGTGGGACTGGAGGCACGGGGTCGGTGTCAATACCGTTCCCGCAGAACCCGTTCGATACGCACACCGAAAAGGGGCCGTCGTCGTTCGACGTGACCCACGGCTTCGGCCTTAGCCTTGCCCAGGACCTGCATCTCGAAAGCGCTGGTTTTCTCAGCGCCGTCAGCCGCAAGGTCACGGATGGATGGGAACTGCTCAGCATCTCCAGCATCAGCTCGGGTTCGCCGTTCACCGTCTATTCGGGTATCCAGCAAACGGGCGTTGGTTCCAATGGTGTTGATCGCCCCGACCAGATTGCCAAGCCCCAACTCTCTACTGCACGCAAGGACCGGCAGGATTATTTTGGCGAAGGCGCAAACAATGCGACGGACTTCTTTTCGATTCCGATTCACGTGGCCGGCGGCACGGGTCCCAACCAGGGTGTCTTCGGTACGGTCGGCCGGAACACATTTCGCGGACCGGCTTTCTATAACTTCGATTTCGCGCTCATCAAAGATACCCCGCTAGGCCGCCGGAATAGCGGAGCTGAACTCATAGACATCCAATTTCGCTCTGAGTTCTTCAACCTCTTCAACATCGTGACGATGGGCACGCCGGCAAATGTGCTTAACGGCTCAGGCTTTGGCGAAATCAGCAAGACTGCGGGCAATTCGCGCCAAATCCAGTTCTCGCTGAAACTGATCTATTAGCGACGCACGACGACAGGGCGGTCCGGGCTCCTCTCTCTCTCTCTCTGCTATAAAGGACTGGCATTCGGCCCGCTCGTCGCGCGCAGTGAATTTTCCAGCGGCGCAAACGTGCTTTCTATTTCATGCGGGTCGCAGGGGACTCCGATGAAGACATTCCATTTCAATCGAGCGCGCTTGGTCATTATCTCTGGCGCGCTTATCCTTAGCGCCGGCTCTGCATCTTCGCAACAGCATGCGCAACCTGGATCCAACCACACACTCAATCTCACGGTGGTCAAGCCCGAGACGGCCGGCTTTTCGTCAGAGCGTCTTGAGCGCCTCCACGCTTTGATCCAAAACGAAATCGACAAGAAGCAGCTCGCAGGCGCCGTCACGATACTGGCGCGCCATGGCAGGGTCGTTGAATATCGCACCTATGGCCAGCGCGACATTGCAACCAGCACGGCGATGACGCGCGACACCATCTTCCGCGACTACTCGATGACCAAGCCGGTGACCGGCGTGGCGATGATGATCCTCTATGAAGAAGGCAAGTGGCAGCCATCCGACCCGATCTCGAAGTACGTTCCCGAATTTGCCCACCTCAAGGTCTTCAAGGGTATGGACGCGGACGGCAAGATGATCCTCGTCGATCCCGATCACGCGCCCACAATGCGCGAGCTGATGACGCACACCGCGGGCTTCGGCTACGGAGTGGGCAAAGGACCGGTTGACGCCATGTACCACGACCTCAAGGTCATGCAGTCGGCGACCCTGCAGGAGATGATAGACAAGCTGGCGACGATCCCGCTGTTCTACCAGCCGGGCAAAGGCTGGCTCTACAGCGCCTCGATGGACATCCAGGGTTACATCGTCGAGAAGCTTTCTGGCCAGTCGCTGCCTGACTTCATGCGCGACCATATCTACGCGCCGCTGAGCATGCGCGATGCAGGCTTCTATGTTCCCACGGACAAGCGCCAGCGCTTCGCTACTCTCTACAACGCCAACGCACAGGGCGAGTTGGTTCCCGGCGACCCCGGCGATTATGCGAAGCAGCCCACGATGGCATCGGGCGGAGGCGGCATGGTGTCGACAGCTGAGGACTATTACCGCTTTGCGCAAATGCTGGCCAACGGCGGTGAGCTCGACGGAAAACGCGTGCTCGCTCCGTCAACCGTGACATTGATGACCTCAGAACACATGCCCGACAGCCTGCTCACCGGCGAATTCGGCATCGGCATGTCTGTCATCCGGCCCGGTTTTGCATGGGGCTACGATTGCGCTGTTATTTTCGATCCGGCAGCGGCGAATCTTTCCGATGGCAAGGGAACGTTCTTCTGGGATGGCGCCGCAGGCACCTGGTTCTTCGTCGATCCAACCAACGACATTGTCTTCGTGGCGATGATTCAGCGCAGGTCCAGCCCCGACAACCATCCGCTGGAATACCGCGCTCACGCGGTTGTCGATCAGGCACTTGTCGATCCATCGAAGTAGATTGCCAGCGCTAGAGCGGTTCCACAGTTGGTGTAGCCGTTTCTGGCTCCGCACGATGGTGGATTTTTCTTAAGGAGAATCCGCTGGCGGCAACGGCTTCCGGACACAGGAACTGCGGAACCGCTGTAGTCAGTGCGGAACTTACGGTTTCAGCAGGTCGAGAGCCATGGCCGTCATTGCGGTAATGCCCGTTTTGATTGTGGGTGCATAGACCGGCGCAAACAGAGCGGAATGCGGACCGGGCAGTGGCACTCCCGTCTCTCGCGCATGCGCGAGCTTCGCGGGATCGGAAGCGCCAAGGCGAAACATCATCGCGGGGATTTTGCCGTCCAGCGAATACAGCCCAACGTCCTCCGAGCCCATGATTGAATTTGCAGTTTCCACGTGGTCCGCGCCCAGCGCGACGACGGCAACCTTGCGCATCCGCTCCGTCAGCTCAGGATCGTTGGCCGTGACTGGCGCAATCTCAGTCTGGCTTACCGTCACCACCGGCATCCGGTCCTGTGGCACGCCGTAGCCCACAGCGATGCCCTCAGCCGTACGTCGCACATCGGCGATGATCTGATCTCGTACCTTGTCGGAATACGTGCGCAGCGTCAGACCCATCGTTACGTCGTCGGGAATGATGTTGCGCTTCGTTCCACCGTGAATCATTCCCACTGTCAGAACCGCCGGCTGCTGAGGATCCACCTGACGTGCCACAATACTTTGCGCCAGGACAACGAACTCCGCAGCCATCAGAACCGGGTCCTTCGAGTTTTGCGGGGCCGAACCGTGCGCGCCGACGCCGCGCATCGTGACATCGATACTTGTCGAGCTAGCGAAGAGCGGCCCAGCTTTCAGTGCTACGTTTCCTGCCGGATAAGTCGAGTCATCATGCTCCGACAACACAAAATCCGGCTTGCCGAAGCGCTCGTACAAACCGTCGGCCAGCATCGCCCGCGCTCCATCGATTGTCTCTTCGGAGGGCTGCCCGATCAGCGCCAGCGTTCCATGCCACTGGCTCTTTCGCTCCACCATCTCCCGCGCAACGCCCAGCAGAACTGTCATATGGATGTCGTGGCCACAAGCGTGCATTACGGCCACATCCTGGCCCTGCGCATTCGTCGATCGCACCGTCGATGCGTAATCGAGGCCAGTTTTCTCCTCTAACGGCAGTGCGTCCATATCGGTGCGAATCATCACACGCGGCCCTGCGCCGTTCCGCAAAATGGCAACCACACCATAGGCCTGCGAGCCATCCTGGTATTTGCCGACGCGCTCTGTCACCGTGTATCCCAGCTTGCGCAGTTCCCCTGCGAGCAGCGCCGACGTCTTTTCTTCGTGGTGCGAGAGTTCAGGATTGCGATGCAGGTGCTTATAAGTCTCAGTCAGCGCGGGCAACTGCCGCTCGGCTGAAGCCGCCAAGTCCGATGTGGACGAGCCCGATGCCGCAGGTCCGCTCGTCTGAGCGATCGCCGGGAATGCAGCAACCATCATCGCAACAAGGGTGAGACAACGACGGTTCATCTGTCCAAGCCTCCATGAGAATCTTCGGCCAGCCTAACATGCTGAATTCGCAGTATTCTGCCGATTCATCGAAATCGTCGTATTGCATTCCCATACAAACAAGCGTAGAGTGCTCCTATTGCTTAGCCAGAGGAGCAGCCAAATGGGAGACAAAACCGATGTATGGCAGGGCACGCTGGCCCTGATGATTCTGAAAACGCTCGAGACGATGGGCCCGCAGCACGGATATGGGCTGGCTCGACGCATTGAGCAGACCAGCGGCGATCTGCTGCAACTCAACTACGGCACGTTGTATCCGGCGCTGCTCAAGCTTGAGCAGGAGGGGTATGTTCGCTCAGAGTGGGGCACCTCCGACAACAACCGCCGAGCCAAGTTTTACGAGCTCACCAAGGCCGGTCACAAGCAGGTGCGGAAGGCTGCGGCCGAGTGGGAGCAGGCGACTGAAATTCTCTCCCGGTTTCTAACCCCTGCCGAAGGCGCCTGAGGAAAGATTCTATGGGTCGCTTGCGAGCAAATTTCCGAGTCTTCCGGCTCCGTCTCTGGGGTCTACTGCGGCACGGCGATGCCCAGCAAGACTTCGATGCGGAACTCGAAGCGCATGTCGCGATGGACACGGAAGCCGGCATCAAGACTGGCTTAGATGCAGCAGAGGCCCGTCGGCAGGCGCTGCTGCGTCTCGGTGGCGCCGAACAGGTTCGCCAGGCACACCGCGAACGGCGCGGGTATCTCTGGCCCGAACAATTCCTCCAGGATTTTCGCTACGGCTTCCGCTCGTTGCGCCGCACGCCGGGCTTTACCGTCACTGCTGTCCTCACGGTGGGTCTTGGCATCGGCGCGTGCACCGCAATTTTCAGCCTGGTCAATGCGGTGCTTATCCGCTCGCTTCCCTATGGTGATCCCGACCGCCTCGTCTATCTTTTCACGCCCAATCCTAACCTGAAAATTCCCGCCGAGGTCATCTGTCCCGCCTATGGCGATTACTACGACATCCGGCGAGGGAACCGCTCATTCGAGTCGATGAGCAATTTCGTCCAGGTGATGTTGAACCTTGACGAGAGAGGCACGCTTCGCCAAATTGGATCGGCCCGCGTGGATGAGGACTTTTTCAGGACCTTGCAGTCGCAGCCGGAGATCGGGCGTGCAATCAATAACGACGATGTACAGGAAGGACGCGATAAGGTTGCGGTTATCAGCCATTCGTTGTGGATTTCCCTCCTCGGAGGTCGCGCCGACGTCTTGCAGAAATCGTTGGTGCTCGATAAAGCGAGTTATCGGGTCATCGGCGTGATGCCTTCTGAATTCGAGTATCCCTTCGGTTCAGATCTTCCGTATGGAAATTCGCACATCCACTTCACACAGATTTGGGTACCGCTCGTCTTAAGCGCAAAAGAGAGATCCGCGCGTGAACCTGACGACAACACGACGATCGCGCGGCTGCGACCCGGGGTGACCGTGAGCGAGGCACAGGCGGAGATGGCGGCCACAATGGCGCGGCTCGACAAGCAATATCCCGGCGATCCGAACAGTGACCTTGGATCGATAGGTCAGTGGGGCGCTCTGATCGAGCGCCTTACCGACATTTCGATTGGGCCCATAAGACCGCTGATGCATTTGTTGCTTGCTGCTGTCGCGCTGGTGCTGCTGATTGCCTGCGGCAATGCGGCCAACCTGCTGCTGGCACGGTCGACAGAGCGGAGCCGCGAACTCGGTGTGCGTGCCGCGCTGGGTGCGGGAAGAGGCCGGATGGTAAGGCATCTGCTGACGGAATCGCTCTTGATTGGGATCGGCGGCTGTGCGGTCGGGGTGGTTCTCGCGTATCTCTTCCTTCGCTTTCTACCCGGGCTCGATCCCGGTAACATTCCGCGTTTGAATGAGGCTTCGCTCGACGTGGGCGTAATGCTGGTGGCGATCAGCGCATCGATTCTGACCAGCGTGATTGCGGGACTGTTACCCGCGATAGGCACTCTGCGCATGCGGCTTACCGACTTTTTGAAGTCCCATGCAGCGCGCGGAACCACGGCCGGTCACGGCCGAATGCAGGGTGCGCTGATCGTAGTGCAGACGGCGATGGTGGTGGTCTTGCTTGCCGCGGCGGGGCTGCTCATTCGGAGCTACATCAAGGTTGAAACCGTGGACGCGGGTTTCTCGCAGTTGACTGTCACGTTTCATCTGACTCTGGATGGACACTATAAGCCACAGCAGGCGGCCGATTTCTATCGAAATTTAATGTCGAAGCTGGAGGCGCTTCCAGGAGTACAGGCCGCCGGCGCAGTCAATGTGCTGCCACTCAGCAATTCCGAGAGCATCGGCATGATCGTCGTGGATGGCTACCCGAACACGGGCTTTCAGCAGACTGAATTCCGAAAGGTTACGCCGGGCTACTTCGCAGCAATGGGCATCCCACTCATTGCGGGGCGGACCTTCAACGAAGGAGATGCGGCACAAGGTGGGAACACGATTATCAACCAGACGTTTGCGAAGATCTATTTCCCGAATCGAAATCCTATTGGTGGCCGCATCAGTGGTGACTCAAGAGCCAAGTTGGAAAACTGGGGGACGGTAATCGGCGTAGTAGCAGATGTTCGACACATGAGCCTCGAAGAGCAGCCCCAGCCGCAGACGTATAACGCGGGCTTCGATTCAGGAGATGCGAATATTGCGGTGCGTGCCACTATTCCACCCGCGTCGGTGGTTAATGAGATCCGAACGACACTAAGAGCCATAGACCCAAACCTTGCCGTAACCGATATTCGCACCATGGGAGATTGGGTTTCCATCGCGACTGCGCGGCGACGGTTCCAGGCATCACTGCTGACCGCATTCGCCGGCATCGCGCTGCTGCTGGCACTCGTTGGCCTCTATGGTCTCATGGCTTTTTCCGTCAATCGTCGCACGCGCGAAGTCGGCATTCGCATGGCGCTTGGTGCTGAGCGGAGCGACGTTCTGCTTCTCATCCTGCGCAATGCTGCGACACTTGTCGGCACGGGGCTCCTTGCGGGGCTCGTATGCACCTGGCTCGTAACGCGCACCTTGAAGTCATTCTTGTTCGGCGTAAGCGAGCACGATCCACTCACGGTCATTTCTGTATCTCTGTTGTTGCTTGTTTGCGGCATCATCGCCGCGCTTGTCCCCGCGCGCCGCGCTGCGTCGATTGATCCCATGCAGGCATTGCGAACCGAATAGGAGAACAAATGCGAAAACTTCGTGCATTCTGGATTCGCTTCACCGGTCTGCTGCACTCTCGCCGCGCCGACCACGAGTTTTCAAATGAACTCGAATCGCATCTCGCCATGCATGTTGACGACGGTATTCGATCGGGGCTGAGTCCGGCGGAAGCGCGCCGTCGCGCGATCGTCCAGCTGGGCGGAAGAGAACAAGTCCGCCAGGCGCAGCGCGAACGCCATGGTCTGCCGTGGCTTGAGAGCGCTTTACGCGACGTGCGCTATGCCCTGCGCACACTTGTCAAGCACCCAGCGGTGACAGCCATCGCGGTGCTCTCTATTGCGCTGGGAATCGGCGCAAACGCCACGATCTTCTCCATGGTGAGCCGATTCGTTCTCCGACCCGCGCCGGTCGGGAACCCCTCGACGCTTCTATCACTCCACATCGCGGAGCGGGGCGAGCAGTGCTGCAACGCATTCCCTGAGCCAATTTACAACGATCTTCGCGATCAGGCGAAATCGTTCTCCGCAGTCGCCGCGTTCTATGAGCTTATTCCCGCATCCATCAGTGGTGGCAGTGAGCCCGAGCGCGTTTGGGGACAAGCCGTAACGGCGAATTTCTTCGATGTTCTGGAACTTCCCATGGTGCTGGGTCACGGCTTTGCGAGCAGCGATGATCGTCTTCCTGCGGTGGTGATCAGCGCGCGACTCTGGCAGAGCCGGTTCGCAGGCGATCGCAAGATTGTCGGAAAGACCATTGCGCTTTCTGGCCGGTCATTTACCGTGATCGGCATAGCGCCAGCATCGTTCCATAGTGTCGACCAGATTCTGGACACGCAATTCTGGGTTCCGCTTGGAATCGTACGGCAGCTGGTGCCTGAGCTGCCTCCGCAGGACTCGCGAGAGTTCCATTGGCTACAGGTTGTCGCACGCATGCAGCCTGGTGTCTCGCGCAGGCAAGCTTCGGCTGAACTAGACACGCTGGCAAAGCGGTTTGCTCTTGCTTATCCGAAGTCAGACAAAGATAATTCATTCGTTTTTGAGCAGGCGGGTTCACTGCCACCGCGCGAGAAGACAGCGGTCCTCACGTTCCTAACGGCACTGTCGCTCGTCGTGCTTCTCCTTCTCGCTATTGCGGGCGCCAATGTGGCGAACCTGCTCTTCGCACAGGCTGTGGACCGGCAACGCGAAATGGCGGTGCGTCTTGCGCTAGGCGCTACGCGTGGCCGTTTGCGCAGGCAGGTGCTGATTGAAAGCACATTGCTGGGCCTGGCTGGCGGATTGCTTGGCGCATTCTTCTCGTTCTGGTCAACGCAATCGCTCTCAGCATTTCATCTTCCCGCGCCAATCCCGCTTGACGTGCACGTCGGGATCGACTGGCGCACGCTGCTTTACACCGTGGTGGTAAGCGTTCTCTGCGGGGTGCTGCTCGGACTTGCCCCCGCCTGGGCGGCTGCCCGACCCATTCTTTCCAATGCACTCAAAGGCGAAGATGCTCTTACGCGTCCGGGGCGGCGGTTCAGCTTGCGCAATATCCTGGTGGTGGCACAGGTCGGGATGTCTCTCGTGCTTCTGCTGGTCACCGGCCTCTTTCTCCGCAGCTTGCAGAGCGCAGCCAGCATCGACATCGGCTTCCGCCCGCAGGGTTTGCTGTTGCTCTCTGTCGATCCGCGCCTGAATGGATACACGCCGCAGCAGATAAGTCAGTTTCTCGCCGATCTTCGGCGTCGCGTCGCGGCTTTGCCTGGCGTTGATGCGGCTGTTTCCACTGACGTCGCACTGCTTTCCGGTGGCAATCGCAGTGATGGCTTTACCGTCGCAGGACATTCCGGCAAAGATGCGGCATTCACGAATGCCGACCTCTACATGACCACGTCTGGCTATTTCGATGCACTGGGAACCCCGCGCCTTTCCGGCCGCGACTTCGGCACTGAAGTCGCCGACGGCCCAAGGGTCGCAATCGTCAATAAGGCGTTCGCCGATCGACTATTTCCCGGCGCAAATCCCGTCGGTCAACATGTGAATGGCGGCCACTGGAACTACGAGATCATTGGTGTCGTCGGCAATGCAAAATCGCGCACGCTGGGCGAAGACACGCGACCCATTCTGTATCGTTCGCTTGACCAGAGCATCACCGAAGATCCATCCGTCATGGGTTATACGCTTGTTGTTCATACCACCGGAAACCCTGCAGCGCTGGCGGAGCCAGTGCGCCGCCAAGTCTATGAGCTCGATTCCAACATAGCCATCTATAACGAGGAGACCATGGACGAGCACGTGCGCACCGCGTTCTTCCTTCCGCGCCTGGCCGCCACGCTCTTCGGCGTCTTCGGCATTATCGGGCTGGTACTGGCCTCGGTTGGTCTTTACGGTGTGATGAACTATGCGGTCAGCAGACGTACGCGCGAGATCGGAATTCGCATGGCGCTGGGCGCCAAGCCCGGAACCGTGGAACGCCTCGTCGTTCGACAGGGAATGGTGCTGGCTGTCATTGCCATGGCGGTGGGTTGGCCCGCCGCGTGGATGTTGTCGAGGTTGGCGTCGAGCTTTCTTTATGGCATTCAACCCCACGACACTCTGACCTTCACCATTGTCCCGATTTTTCTAGTCATTATTGCGTTCTTTGCGTGCTTGCTGCCTGCTCGCCGTGCCGCATCCGTTAACCCAGTGCAGGCGCTGCGAGCGGAATAGGAGTATCTGTTATGGAAAAACTGCGGGCTTTACTGCTGCGACTTCGAGGGGTGTTCGTTCGCAAAAGGGCCGTTGAATTTGACGCGGAACTCGAAAGCCACATCGCCATGGATGCAGACGACGCGATACGCTCAGGCCTCAGCACTGAAGAGGCGCGTCGCCAGGCTCTCCTGCGACTCGGCGGCGCTGAGCAGACCCGGCAGGCATTTCGCGATCGCGCTACACTACCGCCGGTCGAAAGCTTTCTGCAGGATTTTCGCTTTGCCGTGCGCCAGATGCGCAGAGCACCGGGGTTTACCATCACGGCGGTGCTCACACTAGCTCTCGGCATTGGCGCGAATGCTGTCATCTACACGCTCATCGATTCCATTCTGCTGCGGCCTCTGCCCTACCCGCAACAACAGCGGTTGGTGCAAATCGTCGGCTACAGTATCACAGACAACACCAATGCAACCTCTTATCCCAAGGGCTGGATTCGCGAGTTGGGCTCACACACGCGCGCGCTTTGGTCGGTAGCCGGATACGGGCCCGACGTAGAGTCGAATCTATTAAGCTCCGATAGTCCGGATCGCGTCTTTGGGGCAACGGTGACCGTAAATGCGCTCGACACGTTGGGAATTCACCCCGCGCTGGGCAACTTCTTCAGCAACGAGGATGCGGTGGCAGGGCAGGACCACGATGTTGTCCTGAGCTACGGCTACTGGCGCCAACACTTTGCAGCGGACGCGGCAGCCGTCGGCCGTTCGATCCGAATTGACGGCGTTTCGCGCAGGATCATCGGCGTGATGCCCGCGGGCGTTCACTTTCCGTATGCCGACACGCAATTCGTGATTCCGGTTTCGTATCGCGGCGACGACCCATTTGACCCATGGAAGGAATTCAACCTGCAGGCATTTGGGCGGCTGGGCAGCGGCGTATCTCCCGCGCAAGCGCAGGCGGAACTGCGCGGTCTGCATAACGTGTTGCTACCCACCTTTCCGTGGCAAATGCCGGACCAGTGGGCATCGGCCATGACCGTGGTGTCCCTTCTGGAATCCGAGACCGGCGCAGTGCGACCGAAGCTGTTTCTTCTCTTCGGTGCGGTCGGTCTTATCCTGCTGATTGCCTGCGCCAATGTGGCGAACCTCATGCTCGCGCGGGCGAGCGCTCGCGAACGCGAAATTGCCGTCCGCAGCGCGCTCGGCGCTTCGGGCCGCCGGCTCGTCCAGCAGTTACTTTCAGAGAGCGTTGTCATGGGAATCGCTGCCGGCGCAGTTGGCCTGGGTGCAGCGCTCACTAGCCTGAGACTATTTGTGCGCCTGCTTCCCGCCGACACACCGCGCATCCAGGATATTTCGCTGCACCTCGGCGATATTGCATTCACGCTTTGCGCGTCGATCCTGGCTGGCCTTCTCTTCGGCCTGATTCCCTCGGTCAAAATGGCGTCGATGAACTTGTTGAGCACGTTGCGCCTTGGCGGGCGCGGACTCACTGGCAGAGGGTCACGGTTTGGCCTGTCCATGATTCTGGTGATGGCACAGATCGGCTTGACGGTCGTGGTGATTACCGCGGCAGGGCTGGTGCTGCACAGCTTATATCGGCTGACGCTCGTCGATCCAGGATTCCGCACCGACCATACGGTCACCGCCGAGGTTGCGTTGGACGCGGCGGCATGCAGAGACAAGGGCCGTTGCCAGGCATTCTTTGACACTCTGCTTAAGGAGGCCGGGTCGATTCCCGGCGTGGACAAGGTGGCGCTGGCCGATGTTCTGCCGCTCAACGGGCGCCACGGAAGCTACGTTTTTGACGCGGAGGACCATCCTCGCGACGCGCATCAGAACTCCCCACAGGCCACGGGGCGCATCGTTTCACCGGGATACTTTGAGGCGCTTGGGTTGCATCTCGTGCGTGGACGGCTGTTGAACGAGCAAGATGCCTCGGGCACGACTCACGCCGTCGTGATCAACGAACAAATGGCCCAGCAGCTTTGGCCGCATCAAGATCCTCTGGGCAAACATCTGCTCGATGTGAAGGACGAGGCGGCTCCGTCTGTGTGGAATTCGGCGATGGCCGCCATTATTGTTGGCATCGTGCGAAACGCACGCGAAGGCAGCCTGGCAGGCGACCTCGACTTCCAGGTGTATTTGCCGATGACGCCTGCTCGCGAGCAACCCGTCATGTATATTCTGCTGCGGTCGCACACAACGCCCGCCGAAACCGCCGCAGGCCTGCGCCGCGCCGTAACCAGTATTGACTCACAGGTACCCGTGACGCGGGTTCGCGCGCTTGACGAAGTTGTTGCAACAACGGTGGCTGCGCCACGCGCTCTGGCTGTGCTGCTGCTTGGCTTTGGCAGTCTCGCTGTCATCCTCGGGGCGGTCGGTGTCTACAGCCTCATTTCGTATATCGTCAGCTGGCGCACGCGGGAGATTGGTCTACGTCTGGCACTGGGTGCGCAGCGATGGCAGATTGTGTTGAGTGTCGTCCGGCAGAGCCTCATTCTCGCCGTCGGCGGCTGCGTCATTGGACTCGCAGGCGCCGTTGCGCTCAGCCGCCTGATGCACAGTTTTCTGTTCGAGGTAAGCGCTATCGATCCAGTGACCTTCACTCTTGTTCCAGTCTTGATGGCGCTTGTTGCTCTCGTGGCGGCATGGATCCCTGCTCGTCGCGCCGCCGCTGTCGATCCCATGGAAGCTCTGCGAGCAGACTAGGAGGCCCAATGCGAACACTGCGTGCGATCTGGATCAGATTCTGTGCTCTATTCGTCTCGCGCGGGATCGGCGACGAGTTCGATGCCGAGCTTCAGAGTCACATCGATGAGCATGCTGAGGAGGGCATGCGCTCTGGGTTAAGTGCGGCTGAAGCGCGAAGGCAGGCGCTGCTGCGCATCGGTGGCGCCGAGCAGGCCCGTCAGTACTATCGCGACCGCGCAACGCTGCCATGGCTCGAAAGCGCTATTCGCGACGTCCGGTATGCCCTGCGCGGTTTTCGCCGGAACCCGGTCTTTGCCGTTACGGCCATCCTCACGCTGGCCCTGGGCATCGGTGCCACCACAGCGGTTTTCAGCGTCGTCGACCGCATTCTGTTTCGCCCTCTGCCCTTCGCGCACGATGACCAGCTGGTCTCGGTGGGCCTTACCGCCCCTATTATTCCCCAGGAATTCATGCTTGGAGGCTCTTACTACGAGTGGAGAGACAATCAGAAGCCTTTTACGGCGTTTACTTCCGACACCGGTGTAAATGAATGCGATCTGACAGAGCGCAATCCGCAACGACTTGGTTGCGCAAGCATTGAGCAAAATTTCTTGCCGACGCTGGGAATCGCGCCGATTCTCGGACGGAACTTTCTCCCCGAGGAAGACCGGCCAAACGGACCCAAGGTCGCACTTATCACGTATGGACTGTGGAACTCGCAGTACGGTCGCGACCCCGCCATCCTGAACCGTCTCATCAAGATCGACAACCATCCAGTGCGAGTGATCGGCGTGCTGCCGAAAGACTTTGAAATGCCCGCGCTCGAAAAAGCTGACCTCGTGGTGCCCGAAGCTCTCGACACCGCAGCCGAACGCAAGGCCGATCCCGGCCATGTGCTCTATGCCTTCGCGAGATTAAGGCCCGGCATCACCATCACACAGGCAAGTGCGCAATTGCAGCCAGTGTTCGACTATTCGCTCAGTCTCGCTCCGCCGCGCTTTCGCAGCGAAGTTCATCTCCGCGTCCGCTCGATTCGCGACCGGCAGATGCAGGATGTGAGTCTGATTGCGTGGGTGCTATTGGGCGCTGTGCTGGCAGTACTGCTCATCGCCTGCGCCAATGTTGCCAGTCTCCTGATGACACGCGCCGCGGCCAGAGAACGCGAGCTTGCCGTTCGTTCCGCGCTGGGTGCGAGCCGCAGCCGTCTCATTTGGCAAACGCTTTCTGAATCTCTTTTGTTGTCGCTATTTGGCGCGGCTTCCGGCTGCATCCTTGCCGAGGGACTGCTGCGCATCTTTGTCGCCGTCGCTCCTTCGAGCCTTCCATTCCTCTCCGACGCCCAACTCGATCTGCGCATCATCGAGTTTACGGTCCTGCTCTCTTTCGTCTCCGGGGCAGCCTTTGGCCTGATCCCGGCTCTATACAGACCACGGGCCATTGCGCTCGCCGCGCGGGTTCCTGCATCGGGCGCACGCGCGATGTTGCGTCGAGGAATGGTTGTGGCACAAATCGCCGTCAGCATGATCCTGCTTGCCGGTGCGGCGCTGCTGGTGCGCAGTTTCACGAGCCTGCAAACGCAAGCCCTAGGCATGCAGGCCCACGGCGTGCTCACCGCCGGCATTTCGCTTAACGCCGATCGCTTCGCGACGCCGCAATCGCGAATGGCGTTCTTCACCCAGGCTGAAGCTGCGCTCCGGCGCTTGCCGGGCGTCTCCATCGTCGCGCTCAGCGACAGTGTGCCCCCCGGGGGGCTTCATCATGATCAGATTTACAGCAACATTGCGATCGCGGGTCAGCCCGCGCCGACCGGCGGAACCGGCGGCATGGTCGCATGGCGCTGGGTTACACCGGATTACTTCAAATCTCTCGATATCCCGATCATCCGCGGCCAGAGCTTCACCGAAGCTCAACGCACCTCAAGTGAGCGTTTTCTGATCTTGAGCAGTCTGCTTGTGTCGCGCCTGTTCCCGAGCCATGACCCTATCGGCCAACACATTCAGCCCGTCCCCAATGGCCCCTGGTTCACTGTGCTGGGCATTGCGAAGGACGTAAAAAACTCGGGCCTCGACGTTCCCGAGGAGCCCGAGTTCTACCAGCTGCGCCGCAATCTGCCCGACGACTGGCAACAGTCTTCGTCTGCGGTGCTGATTCTCAAAACAACCACGCCACCCAAATCGCTCGTTCCATGGGTGCGTTCGCAAATCGCACAAGTCGATCCGACCGTTCCGGTTGAAATCGAAACGCTCAGCGAGCAGGTGAGCGACCTCTCTAAGCGCCCTCGTTTCGAAACCACGCTGCTCAGCTTCTTTGCTCTTACCGGCCTCATCATGGCCGTCATCGGACTCTACGGCGTCATTGCATACCTGGCCACGCAGCGGACGCAGGAGATCGGCATACGCATGGCCCTCGGCGCAACACGCATCGACATCCTGGACCTCATTCTCCGCGAAGGCCTGCGCCTCATCCTCATCGGCGGTGTTATCGGCCTGGCCGCCGCGCTGGCTCTCTCCCGTCTCCTCAAGAGCCTCCTCTTCAGCATCGGTCCGCACGATCCCACGAGCTTTATCACCGTCGCTGCGCTGCTTGCGGTTGTCGCTCTCATCGCTGTCTTCATTCCCGCGCGCAATGCGATGAAGACCGATCCGATGGCCGCGCTTCGCTGGGAGTAGCGACCGCATGTTCCCAAAGCGCCGGATGATACACTCCGGCGCGAGGGACATGGAATGGGAGCAAGTGCAATTGCGTTCCGACTGCGGATGGTGATCAACGCGATCATCGTCATCATGGGATTCTGGGCGCCGTGGATCGAGGCGTGGCATATCGGCCACCGCATCTCGCTTTTAGAGTGGCTTGCCCTCGAAGTCAACCGCACTGGGCTCGCATCGTTCTCTGTCGCAACGCATGCGCTCCTGGTCATAGCCGCGTTGATAGCCGCCAAAGCCGTGCTTTTTCGCGTCTGGGGGACGGCTTACCTCGGCCCCGGCACCGTAAACAGCGTAAACATGGTGGCCGGGAAAGTGATGGCTGACGGGCCTTACCGCTACTTGCGCAACCCGCTCTATATCGGGCTGTGGTGCATGGTTATCGCTGCGGCATTTCTCATGCCGGTGGGTGGTGCCCTATTTGCGGTAGTGCTCATCGCGGTCTTTCTCATTCGGCTCACCCTCGGTGAAGAAGCATTTCTCACGGTGAAGCTCGGCGAACCATACCTGGCCTACCTGCGCGCGGTGCCTCGCTTCGTCCCAAGATTGCGCGGAGCGCCCGCGGCCGCAGGTGCAAAGCCACATTGGCTTCGCGCATCGCTGGCCGAGCTCACGCCCATCGGCATCTTCATTGCCATTGTGGTTTATTCAAAGGACTACGACATCGAGCTTGCCGGCCGCATCATCCTTATCTTTTTCGGAGCATCGCTGGTGGTACGCGCATTGATGCCCGGCGTGCTGGTCAGCTCTGAGCCGGCAAAGTAGCTTTGCGCTTCCCCAAGCGACCCAAATGGGTAAACCCGAAGCCGTCGGAATACTTCAGACCATAGCCCATCAACCGATCTACCCCAATGTGGTTCAACCAGATCAACGCAAACGGCAGCAACGCAGGCGCACCCAGCAGCAACGCACTCAGCGCCAGTACGCATGGAAGCACGTACGAGTGCACGGCGTTGTAGCTGCGCGCTCCCCAGCATGAGCCGGCAAGGTAGCCCAGCATCGACAAATCCGGAGTAAGCCACAGCGCCGCAAACAGCCACCAACTCGCACCTATGCGCGCATACAGTACCGCCGACACCGCGGCCACCGCGAGACCTTCAAGCCGCAGCAGCGTGAGCACCGACCCTGTAACCGCTGCACTCGTTCGCGAGATTTGGTTCGCCTGGGTTGCCATGGCTATTTGGATGTGGCTGCCCTGTAAAGGTGTGCGCAAATATTCGTGCAGAGCCAGCCATCAGAAAATCGGAAGAACAAGAAAGGGGAAGAGCGTGAGCTCTTCCCCAGCTTGTACAGCACCCCTCAGGAAAAACTACTTCTTTGGCGGCGCGATGGTGTCCTTGGCCGACTTGGCCACGCGGAACTTCACCACGGTCTTCGCCTTGATCTTGATTGCCTCGCCCGTCTGCGGGTTGCGGCCCATGCGCGCTTTGCGCTCCGCCTTCACCAGGCGTCCGATGCCGGGGATTACGAATACGCCATTCTTCTTGGTTTCCTTGATGGCAGTCTCAGCCAAAAGATCAAGGAAAGCTGCCGATTGTTTGTTGGTCAATTCGAGCTTCTCGGCCAGATGCCGGGTAAGTCCAGTCTTGGTCAATCCAGTTGCCATGTGATGTTCTCCTTCGCGAGTTGTTGCCTGGTATCCCGCCGCTCGGCATCTCCAACGAAACTCAAAGAAGCCTAAAAGCGAACCGCATGGAGTAGTGCGACCTCAAGCATTTCCGACCCTGTTGCCGAAATGCCTGGAGGCAACGTAGTGCACAAAACCCCTGTATTCATGCGGGTTCTCGAGAACCCTGTCGTTCGTAACAATGCGGCTTTGGATGACCTAAAGTCAATGGGAAAACATCGGTTTTCCACAATTTTCTTGGGTTTTTGTGCCTTTTTTGCCTGAAAATGCCGGTTTTGGCCGGTTTTTCCGGTTTTCAGATGGCGGAACCCCTTGAAATATTGGCAAATTCGGCTGTCGGTCCCCCGTCGACACGGACTCAGTTCAGCCCAAAAAGCACCTTCCGCTTGGGCGCTGCCGCTGCCGCAATCGGTGTATTCAGCGCATCAACCATTGGTGCCAGCAGCTTGAAATGCTTGACCAGCACCTTGGCAAAATCCTTCCGCTGCGCCGCTCCAACGGGCAAGGTGGTGCTTAGCCCCCACTGCTTGCAGCGAATCAGATCCATCCCCGGATGATCGGCAGGAAAGCCTTTGGGCGGCCGCGTCAAAGCCTCACCCTCAAACTCGCTGAAGGTTTTGCGCACCGCCGGCTTTTTGAGAAGCTTGCGGAATTCCTCGTGATTGTTGAGCAGCCAATTCCGAATCGCCGCTAACTGCTCCTTTTCGGGCATGTACGCGCCTGCAGCTATCACCACACCCTTCGGGCTCACCTGGAAGTAGTACCCCGCTCCCGATGTCTTCTCCAACCCCTGGTGCGACCACCACGCTGCGACGTGTGTCTTGTACGGACGCTTGTCGTGGCTGAAGCGCGTGTCGCGATAAATCCGGAACAGGCTCTTCTCCGCTGGCCGCACATGATTAGGTGCAAAATCGATCATCGCATCAGTGATCCTGCGAACAATCGCCAGCATTGGCTCTTTCAACTGCGCCTCAAACTGTGCCTTGCGCGGCGCAAACCAGTCGCGGTCGTTGTGCTTGGCAAGGCTGCGGAGGAAGGTAATCGCTTCAGGTCGAAGATAGGAGACGGGCGCAGTTGGAGATGACTTGGAAGTGCGTGGCATACGTTTCAAAGTGTAGGCGAGTGCGCGATGCGGTGCATGCACAGGCCGCGTATTTCCTGAGGAAATCGGAAATTCGGCGGCATAGCGTCAAATGAGCTGACCGACCCAGGGCCTGTCTTGAGCGAAGTCGAAGGGTCTCGCTTCTGAGACCTGGGTATGTGAGTGAGATGATTTAATTACTTAGCTCGAACGAAAGGCGGAGGCTTACCGGATCACCTTGAGCGCCGCGCGGAACAGCCCATCGAAATCGCTGGCCAGTGCTTTCTCCTTCGCCACTGACTGTTCGATTGCCTTCTCTGCCGCGGGTCGCTGATAGCCGAGGTTCGTCAGTGCTGACAGCACATCGTCGACAGCCGGACCTGCAACAGAACTCGGGGTCGGGGCCACGGCGAAGTCTTCCAGCTTGTCTTTTAACTCCACCACAAGCCGTTCCGCGAGCTTTTTGCCCACGCCGGGGATGCGCGTCAACTGGGCATGATCCTGCGCGCGAATCGCCTGCACCGTTCGCTCCGGTGAAAGCCCGCTGAGAATCTTGATGGCCAGCCTCGGGCCGACTCCACTGACTGTGATCAGCCGCTCGAACAGCCGTTTCTCTTCGCGATCGAGAAAGCCGAACAGTGCGATCTGGTCTTCGCTTACCTGCGTGTGGATGTGCAGGGACGCTTCTGCGCCTATGCTCGGCAGTGCGGTAAACGTGGGCACCGAGATGACAACGTCGTATCCAACGCCAGCAGCCTCGACGATAGCCTGGCCCGGCTCCTTGTGAATCAGCTTGCCCCGCAGATGCGCGATCATTGCTTGTTATTGTACGTGCGGCTCATGCCATTCGATGGAGATCTAAGATGCAGAAGCAGATCCTTCGCTCGCCTACCCCGTAAACGCTCGCGTTTGCGGGGCCCCAAAGTCACCCCTGCGACAGGGACCCGTCGCTGGGGACCCCGACAGCCGCTACGCTCAGGATGACACTTCGGAGATCTGTGTCATAGAAGGTTCATGCGCTTCGCGACGCGTTCCAGGGTTTCGAGGGCGCGATCCAGTTGCGACTTCGTGTGTTCGCTGGTCAGGATCAGACGGATGCGCGCTTTGCCTTCGGGTACAGTCGGAAACGCGATGCCTGTGCCCATCACGCCTTCGTCGAAAAGAGCTCTGGAGAAATCCATTGCCGCTCGGCCTTCGCCGACAATTACCGGCGTAATCGGCGTTTCTGTTGCTGGAGTGTTTACGCCGCCAATGTTGAATCCGGCGCGCTTCAACTCGCCCTGGAAATACCTGGTGTTCTTCCACAGACGATCAATGCGTTCGGGTTCTGTCTCAAGGATGTCGAAAGCCGCAATGCAACTTGCTGCAACCGATGGCGGATGCGAAGTCGAAAACAGAAATGGCCGAGCGCGGTGGTAGAGAAAGTCAATCAGATCCTTCGACCCGCACACATATCCGCCCAGCGATCCAATCGCCTTCGAAAGCGTGCCGACCTGCACATCTACGCGCCCATGCATGCCAAAGTGATCGATGCTTCCGCGGCCGTTGCGCCCCAGCACGCCGGACGCATGCGCATCATCCACCATCATGATGGCGCCGTATTTCTCCGCCAGCGCCGCGAGCTTATTCACGGGCCCGATGTCGCCGTCCATGGAGAAAACGCCGTCGGTGATGACAAGTTTGTGCCCGGGCTCGCTGGCGATCTCCTTCAGATGCTCTTCACAATGATCAACGTCCTTGTGCCGGAAGACCTTGATCTTCGCCCGCGACAGGCGTGCGCCATCGATGATACTGGCGTGGTTCAGCTCATCGGAGAGGATGAAGTCTTCCTTGCCGAGAATCGCGCTCACGGTGCCCGCATTGGCTGCAAACCCACTCTGGAAGACCACGCAGGCCTCTACGTTCTTGAAGCGTGCAATCTTCTCCTCGAGTTCCATGTGAATGCGCATCGTTCCCGCAATCGTCCGCACTGCACCCGAGCCCACGCCAAGCTCCTTCGTTGCCTTCAGCGAAGCCTCAATCAGCTTGGGATGATTCGCGAGGCCGAGGTAATTGTTGCTGGCAAGGTTGATGACCTCGCGCCCGTCGTAATGGCACACAGGGGCCTGCTGATCATCAAGGATTCGCAGTTTGAAGTGTGTTCCCTTGGCTTTCAACTCATCCAGCACAGCCATCAAATAAGCAAGTTGCGGACGCGTAGTCGTCTGCGGACGCGTAGCCGTCTCAGTCATACCAATCCACCTCAACCAAAAAGGATAGCGGAAAAGGGACCGGGCCGCATTCGCAATGCGATGCGGCCGGCGGCATTTTCGGGATCACTCCAGGATGGAAGTCATCGACACATCCACACGGCGGAGGCCACGCACTGCGTTACAGATGTAAACGGCGTCGGCATTGCGAACATCTTCGAGAGTGAGGACCTTCTCCTCCAGGTCGACTCGCGTTTCGAGCAAGTGACGGCGGTATACCCCCGGCAAAAGACCACAGCTGAGAGGCGGCGTACACCAGCGCCCGTTTTTCTCAATCAACACATTGCTGATGGCGCCTTCCGTTACTTCGCCGCGCTTGTTGAGGAAGAGAACATCGGCGAGGCCGGCGCGGGATACTGCTGCAAGGGCGGAGTTGTAGAGCGTGCGATTCGTGGTCTTATGAAAGAGGAAGGGGTCGTCTGGGTTGGTGCGTTTGTCGGCGATGCAGACGCGAGCGGGGCCGGGGCTGGGGCTGAGGGTATCGACGATGGGCTCAGTCTCGATGCGAATCGTACCGTCGGAATCCAGAAGAAGACGCACTTTGCGCGGGTGCTGGTCGGGAAACCGGGCTGATTCATTGAGCAGAGCGGATTTAATCGCAGTGCGATCGCAGGAAAAGCCGAAGTAGTCGGCTGAGTCGGCAAGCCGGTCGAGATGCAGGTCGAGCAGCGGAAAGCTACCCTTCCAGAGCAGGGTCTCGATCAGCGAAAACGGATTGGTTGTGCGGGTAAGAAACTCAGCTTTGAGCCGGCATTCGCGAAACTCTGCCCCTGGTTCGGAGTCGATGACAATGCCGCCACCTACACCCATGATTGCTTCGCCATCCTCGAGTACGAGGGTGCGGATGGCAACATTGAAGACCGTTTGTTCCCGCGAGAAAAAGCCGATGGCGCCGGTATAGATTCCGCGCGGCTTGTCTTCGATTTGTGCGAGTAGTTGCATCGCCCGGATCTTTGGAGCGCCGGTAATGGAGCCGCAGGGAAAGAGAGCGCGGAAGATCTGCTCGTAGCCGATATCGGGTCGCAATTCGCCGGTGACGGTTGAAGTCATCTGCCAGAGCGTGGGGTAGCGCTCAACGTCAAACAGTTTCTCCACGCGCACGCTGCCGAAGGCGCAAATACGCCCGAGGTCGTTGCGAATGAGATCGACGATCATCACGTTTTCCGAGCAATTCTTCGGATCGCTGGCCAGCCTTTGGGCGATCTCGCGATCTTCGCCCGTGGTTCGGCCGCGGCGGGCGGTGCCTTTCATGGGCCGGGTAGTGATGCGGCGCTTGCCGGCCTCCTGTCGCTCGCGGAAGAAGAGTTCGGGGGAGAGCGACAGAATGTGCCGACCCTTCTGGCAGTGCAGGAACGCGCCGTAGTCGACCGGTTGCGCGGCGCGAAGACGACTGTAAAGCGCGGCAGGCGGCAACTCGGTTTTTACATGAACCGGGAATGTGAAGTTGAGCTGGTACACGTCGCCGGCGCGTATCCATTCGTGGATTTGCTTGATGCGTTCGGTGAACTGCAGTTCGTCGAGGGCGAGTGACACCAGAGGGGGAGAGACCTCTGGAGGCTCAAGCCGGGACCCAAGATTTGTCGGTTCGGCCTCGAGGAATCTGCCGATGGTGTGATCGAAGATGTAGCTACGGTCGTAGATGCCGAACCATGCGAGAAGTTCGTTGTTGGGCGCGGGTCGGAGCGCGGCGCTTGGCTCGAAGGATGCTCCACACTCGTAGGCGAAGAAACCGGCGGCGAAGTGTCCCCGCTGGACGGCCTCTTCGATTTGCGGGAACAAGTCTGCAATATCGGCCGTCGTGCGGGCCTCCAAAACGCGCACCGGATTCGTAAAGACGCGACTCCATGTGGATGCGCAGGGGCGCGAACTCTCCAGCAGCAGTGTACCGGGCGTTTGCTCTGCAAAAGAGTAAAGTGCCGTCGGAAAAGGATGCCAGATCTTCATGCATCCGCTCGGGCGTTATTGAGTGACTGTCAGCGCGAAGGTCGTCTTGTGAGTGGTTGCCGTAACGCCGTTACTGGACTGCGCCGCGACAGTGACGGTGTAAGTGCCGGCAGGTGTCGGCAGGTTATTCGGCGGACCATGGTTGTAGTACCTGTAGAGTGGGTTGCAGGCGGTGGTGCCCAGCACCGCAATAAAGCCGAGGAGAGCGAGCAGCACGAAGCGGCCGAGGAAGCGGCGACGTGTGCCAAAGGCGAATCCGCCGAGAACGAGTGCGCCAGGCAGCAGCACCGCCCATGCAACCGGCCGCGATCCGCGCTTCAAGAGCGGCTCGGTCCTGGCAAGAGAGGTGGCCTGGGTGGCAATCACCATCGTGCTGTTGATGGCGGCCGTAGCCCCAACCGGAATCTCAAGATTCAATGGAGTGAAGCTGCAGGCGCTTTGGTCGGGCAGCCCCGAACACGATATTGTGATGAACATTGGAGCCGTCAGCGAGGCCGCATTGATGGGCGTGATGGAGACGGTTGCCGTCCCTGACTGTCCCTGCACGAGCGAAATCGTGGTAGGTGCAATGGAGACCGAGAAATCGGGTGTGGTACCGGTTACGGCGCGAACCGGCGTGACATCCGAACTTGAAGTCAGATGCGTCTGATCGCCCGCGTAGGCGGCGGACAGGCTATGGTCGCCGGGGGCCAGGTCGACGGTTGTCGTCAACCGTCCATCCGCATCCAGAGCGAAACCAGCCAGCGGCGTGCCGTGATCGGCCAGGATAATCGCACCCGTCGCAGGCTGCCCATCCGAGCCCATAACCACCATCGAAAGCGTGGCCTGCGTCCTACCATCGAGGTCGCGGGCGCCCACAACGAGCGTGGTCTGCGTGGCTTGTTGCTTGCTTGCGGCAGCGGCTCCCGGCGCCGGAATCGCGAAGGCGACGCCGAGTGCGGCAACCGAATAAAGCCGCGTACCGCGGCGGAACATACGTATCACTTGCACTGCTCCAGATGGAAAGAAAAGTCGATGATCGCCCGGTTTTCGCGCGTACTCCCATTGTATCCGGCTGGGGCGGTGGCAGGCGACCAGCCGGTCCTCCCAAATTAGCCGGGGTACAAGGGTTGGACGGACAAACCGGCAATAGGAAAGTCGCTACCCTGGGACCAAGCGCCGCGCTCGGTCTTGCCCCGGCTTACTCCTGGCGCAGCAACTGCGCAGGGTTGATGGCCAGTGCCCGCCGAGCCGGGATCCAGGTGGCGATGACGCCGATGATGACCATTGCGGTCACCGCGCCGATCAGGACGAGGGGGTCGCGCGGGGTAGCTTCGTAAACCAGGGCCGCAAGCAACCGGCTCGTGAGTACGCCCAGCAGCAGCCCGGCCAGCGAACCTGCAAGCAGCACAACCAGCGGTCGGCCCAATGCCGCTCGCATCAGTTGTGCGCGATGCGCCCCGAGTGCCACGCGGATGCCGAGTTCGCGCATGCGCTTGGATACGGTATAGGTCGCCATGCCAAACACGCCGGTAATCGCCAGCATGGCGGCCAGCAGTCCCATTACGCTCAGAGCTACAGTTGCCACTCGAGCAGGAAAGAGCACAAGGGCAAGGTTGTCAGGCCAGGTTTGCAGGGTTATGGGCAGTCCGGAATCGATTCCACTGAGAAGCCGGTTCAGGGCGGCTGCAGTTTCAGCCGGAGACCCTTGCGACCGGACCACAAGAGTGGTGTCGTCATCGTGCCGCTGGGCAAGCGGGAAAAACATGGCGGCCGACGGATTTTCAGTGAGCGACTGGTATTTGCCATCCTCCACGATTCCAACGATCTGGTCGAGCGTCTTATCGCGCTCCAGGAAGTGGCGTCCGACGGCAGGGGTATTGCCAAACATGCGACGAGCGAAGGTTTCGTTGACGATGGCGACCTTGGGTGCTTTCGGACCGTCGTCCCATGTGAAGTCACGACCGGATAGGAGGCGTGTCTGGGCTGCGGTGAGGTACCCGGGTGAGATGGAATAGAAGTAGGCGTCGGTCACGCTGTTGGAAGGTCGCAAATCGGCGGTACCTTCGCGGTAGACATCCGTATCGCTGCTACTTCCGCTGAGGGGTACTCCGTTGATGGTGCCGACAGCCGTGACCCCGGGAATGTGCGCGGCCTCGTCTATCATCCGGCGCTGGACCGGCAACGCGGAGTCGTCGGAGTAGCCGGCCATTTGCAGATCCTCGATTGCCAGCATGGCTCCGTCAGGCTCAAAACCGATGGGGGCGTGCAGTGAGTGCATCATGCCGCGCAACGAGACAAGCGAGGCGGTTACGAGCAGCGCGCAGAGAGTGATCTGCACACCGAGCAGCAAATCGCGCAGGGTAAAGCGGCGAATCAGGCTGGAGGCAGCAGCGCCGCTTTTCATGGCCTGCATGGCATCGGTCTTCCAGATCTGGCGCGCGGGCAGCAAGCCGGGCAGAATCCCGCTGACAAGAGAAAGCAGGAACGCCAAAGCAAATACGCGTACGTCGGGTGTTACGGTGACATGGATAGGGTACTCGGAAATAGGCTGCCAGCGAGTGAGCGTGTTGAGCAGCGCAACAGCAAAGAACGTTCCTGCAATGCCTCCGCAGATTGAGACAAGAACAGCCTCGGTGAGAACCTGGCGCAACAGTCTCCATCGAGAGGAGCCGATCGATAGCCGGATCGCGAGTTCGCGTGCACGATCCGCCGAACGCGCGGCGAAGATGCCGGCGAGGTTGACGCACGCAGCTGCGAGCACCAGCAGAGCTAGCACCATGATGGCTGCCAGGAAAGGTCGTGCGGGCCCACCGAGCAGGTCACCCATCAACCCCGGCTTGCTCATTCTGACACCCAGTCCGTCGTCGTGCACCGGGTTTTCGCGCGTGAGCTGGTGTGCGATGGCCGTTAGGTCGCCGGCGGCCTGCTGCCTCGTGATACCGGGCTTGAGCATGCCGATGACGTAGATTCCATGATTCTCACGTTTGACGAGGTAGCTGTACCCTTCGATTTGTTCTTCGTTCACCATGGGAATCCAGAAGTCAGGCCAGAAGAACAACTCAGTGCCGTTAAAAGTGCGCGGCGCGACGCCAATAATGGTGAAGGGATGTTTGTTTAGTTCAACTGTCATCCCGATTACGCGGGGGTCGGCGCTGAAGCGGGTGCGCCAGAAGGCGTCGCTGAGGACGACGTAAGGCGCGGAGTTGGGGCCGCGCTCATCGTTTGTGTGTAAGAACCGTCCCAGGGCGGGCTGCACGCCCAGCATGTCGAAGTAGCTGCCTGAAACTTCGTAGCTCCAGCAGTGTTGCGCCGATCCGCCTAAGCTCATGCCGACGTCGTTGATACGGAACGCGGCGAGATCACTGAACGAGGAGTTGCGTGCGCGGAAATCGAGATAGTCGGGATAGGACTGCGTGATGTATCCAGGATGCTGCTGCTCGATCTGCACGAGTTGCTCGACATGTGGGAGATCCAGTGGCCTGAGTATCAATGCGTTCAGCACGCCGAACACAACAACATTTGCTCCAATGCCGAGCGCGAGCGTGAGAATGGCCGTCAGCGCAAACCCCGGCGAACGCCGCAACTGGCGCGCCGCATAGCGGATGTCGCGCCCGAGTTCGGCAAAGCTCAGCGTTGTGTCTGAAGCCGTCACCCGCTCCTTTGTCATCGTCGGATTGCCGAATTGGAGCAATGCCTGCCGTCGAGCCTCCGCTGGCGACATGCCCGCGGCAATGCTTGCGTCAATGCGCATGGCAATGTGCGCTTGCAATTCGGCATCGATGTCGTGATCGATGCTAGAGAGTCGAAACAAATTAACGAAGCGGCGGAAGACGGCCATTGGCGTTCTCCTGTTTTACTCGGCGCGCAGGGCTTGCATGGGATCGACACGCGAGGCGCGGCGAGCGGGAATCCAACTGGAACCTAGCGCGGCTGCGGCGATGGTTGCGGTAATGACAACAAAGACCACCGGATCGTCGGGACGAACCCCGCGCAGTAGATTGGCGACAAGATGCGAAAGGATGAAGGCAAGCACTAGCCCGGCGGCGATCCCGGTTCCGGTGAGCCAGGTAGCGCGGCGCAGAATCAACCCCATAACGTCGACGCGCTGTGCGCCCATGGCCAGGCGCACGCCAATTTCGCGGGTGCGCTCGCCGACCAGATCGGCCATGACCCCGAAGATTCCGATCACCGCCAGCAACAAGGCAAACACGGCATCGATCCCGAGCATTACAGCGGCATCCATCAGGCCGGTGAGCGACTCGTGGATCGACTGCTCCCAGGTCTCGACTGCATCGAGGGGCAGCGCTGGATCGATTCCAGCCAGGGCTTTCCGCACCGCCGGAGCCAGAGCCAAAGGATTACCATCGGTCATCAGAAAATAGGTGGTTGCGGTCAGCGGCAATTGTGCAGAATGCAGGTAGACCGCCGGATGCTGCGTCTGTTCCCACATGGAGTAATTTGTCTCCTTCGCAATGCCCACAATCGTCAGCCACGGATCATGGCTTTCTGCGCCGCCCAGCCGAATGCGATGTCCCAGCGGGTCCTGGCCCGGAAAATACTGCGCGACGAATCGTTCGCTGACGATGGCGACAGGGAGTGAGCCGATGGAATCGGACTTCGTGAAACCGCGCCCTTCGATAATGGGAATGTGGAGCGCGCTAAAGTAGCCTGCACTCACCGGCAGGCCCAGCGCGCTCTGGAATTTGCCCGGCATCACAGGCCGATCCTGAATATCGAGATCCTGCAGCCATCCGTTATCGCTGTAAGGCAGCGCTCCGGTCATCTCGGCGTGGGTCACGCCCGGCAGCGTGCGCAGGCGTTCGAGGCTCTCGTTGTACCATGCTGCCTGCTTTTGGGGGGTATCGTACCGCGCCTCCGGCAAGCTCACTGTAAACACCAGCACACTGCCGGGGTGATAATTGTCGGCCAGGTGCAACATGGAGAACATGCCCTTCGACATGAGCGCTGCACCCACCACAAGCGCAACCGCCAGCGAGATTTGCGAGACCGCGAACACGCTCCTCATGCGCGTGCGACCCTGCCCGGTCGCTCCGCGTGAGCCCGCTTTCAGCTGATCAAGCACATTTACGCGCAATGCACCCAGGGCCGGCGCAACTCCCGCAAGGATACCGGCCGCTCCGGCCAGCAGAAGCGAAAACAAAAGCGCGCGGCCGTTGAGCGACGTACTCGACCATCCAGACATGTAACGGGCAACGCGTGCCGGCATGGTGATGAGAAGAATGTGCAGATATAGCGCGGCGACGCCTACGCCAACTCCGGCCCCAATGAGCGCCAGCAGAATGTTTTCTGTCAACAATTGGCGAATGATGTGCCAGCGCTTTGCGCCCAGAGCACTGCGCATGGCAATCTCAGGCCGGCGTGCGACACCACGAGCGAGTTGCAGGTTGGCGATGTTTGCGCACACGATCAACAGGACAAACAGCGTTCCGCCCATGACCAGGCGATAGTAGAGCGGAGTCAGTTCGCCGTTGATGCCGTCAAGCAGGGGCTCGATCTTGACCGTCCAATCTTTGTTGGTCGCGGGATAAGCCGCAGCCATATGGGTGGCCAGCGTCTGCATCTCCGCCTGCGCCTGTTGCACGGTCACACCGTCGCGGAGGCGCCCGATCACGAGGTAGTTGCGATCGGCGCGATTGGCAAGCTGCCGCCTGGTGGGAGCGAAGGGCAGGTAGACATCCGTATCCGAGGGGTACTGCATCCTTTTCGGCATCACGCCGACGATGGTGTAGGTGCGCTGGTCGAGTTCAATCTGACGACCCAGCACCGTTGGGTCTGCGGCAAAGCGCCGCTCCCAGAATCCGTAATTCAACAGTGCCACTCCATCGCGGCCCGGCTGGCAATCGGCATCGTTGAAGACGCGTCCCAGTTGTGCCGGGGCACGCAGCACTGTAAAGAAACTCGCCGAGGCAATCGTCGCAACCACATGCGATGCGTCGCCCGATCCGGTGAGGCTCATGTCGGCGCGGTCGCGGACAGCAAGGCTCTCAAAAGAGCGCGCCTGGCGAAGCCAATCCCCGTAATTGGCAAGAGCAACAGGCTGAAAATCGCCTTGGGCTCCGCGTCCCGGCTGCTCAGCCAAGGTCATCACGCGATGAAGATCAGGAACCGCCAACGGCCGCAGCACGACTGCGTCCATGCTGCTGAATCCGGCCGTGTTGATGCCGACTCCCAGTCCGAGAGTGACGATAGCGGTGATCGCGAATCCGGGCGACTTGCGCAACTGACGCGCAGCATAACGAACATCGCGCCACAGTCCACTTAGTCCGAGAGCAGCATCCGCACCGGCGACGCGCTCTCGCGTAGAGGTGAGATTGCCGAACTGCACCAGCGCCTGCCGCCGCGCCTCAGCCGGTGACATGCCCGCAGCAAGATTTGCTTCGATGCGCAGGTCAATGTGTGTCTGCAACTCAGCGTCGATTTCGTGATTGATGCTGGTGCGGCGAAAAAGATTGGCGATGCGGCGAAATGCAGCCATGGCGTTCCTTTCCCGGGTGAAGCGTCGCAAATCAGGCGTAACGCAATACTGCGCGCACGCCCTTGACGAGTTGATCGAAACTTTCCTCGGCTTGCTGCAGTTGGCGACGGCCGGTGGCGGTCAGCTTGTAATACTTCGCGCGGCGGTTGGTCTCAGTCGTTGCCCACTCCGCGGCAATCCAGCCGCTTTGTTCCATGCGATGAAGTGCCGGATAAAGCGACCCTTCTTCGACGCGCAGCATGTCGTTGGAGGCGCTTTGGATGTGGAGGACGATTCCGTAGCCGTGGAGTGCGCCGTTCTGATCCAGTGTCTTCAAGACGAGTAGATCGAGTGTTCCCTGAAGATCGTTCTTGGCCATGTTTACCCCTAGCAATCTTGGTATAAAGAAGTCTAGGCATAGATAGCTAGGCATGTCAAGACAGGGAATGGGAAATAGGGAATAACGGCTAACACGCTCGGGCGGGTCGGGGATGATAGAACGGTTGGATGCGGAGTTTGATGACCGTTCGGGCACGCCGATCACGACGGGGCGCCTTCTTGAGCAAGAGACTTGCCCTTATTGCGTTCCTGGCCTTTGGGGCAATTCCTGTGGCTTCATTCGCGCAGAATGCCGCCCAGGCCTGGCTCAAGTATCGTCCGATAGGCAAGCTGCTTAGCGTGCCCACGCGGGTAAGCACTCTCGGCCAGAGCCTTCTCGAACAGACCGCAGCCATCGAACTTCGCCGCGGTTTGCTCTCGCTCTCCGGTGGCGCGCCTCTGGAAATTGGCCCCAACACGATCCTCCTCGGGACTGTGCAGGAGATGCACGAGCACGACTCCAAAAGCACAGTACCTTCGCTTGAACCCGACGAATTTCTCATTTCCGCGCGTCGTGGTGATCTGGTTCGCGAAGTGGATATCGTAGGCGGCAGCGACCGCGCCGTCCTGTACGGAGCATTTGCCTTGCTGCGCAGCCTTGCCCAGGGCATCGACATGAGCAAGGCTGACGTTCGCGAGCGCCCTGCCATGCCCATCCGCTGGGTCGACGAATGGGACAACGCCGACGGTTCCATCGAGCGCGGCTATGCCGGCCGCAGCATCTTTTTCGATGCAGGCCATGTTCGCGACGACCTTGCACCGGTTGCCGAGTACGCGCGCCTGCTCGCATCAATTGGTGTCAACGGCTGCAACCTGAATAACGTGAATGGCGCCTCGCCGTTTCTCACTCCGGAGATGCTTCAAGGCGTAGCAAGAATTGCCGACACGATGCGGCCCTACGGAGTCCACGTCTCTCTGTCCGTCGATATCGCCAGCCCGCAAAAAATCGGCGGCCTCCCCACCTACGATCCGCTTGACCCAGCAGTGAAGAACTGGTGGGCCACCAACGTCAACGAAATCTACGACCTCATCCCCGATTTTGCCGGTTTCACCGTCAAGGCAGACAGCGAAGGTCAACCGGGCCCAGCCAGCTTTGGCCGCACTCCCGCCGATGCAGCCAATACCCTCGCCGCCGCTCTCGCCCCCCACAGCGGCGTGGTGCTCTATCGCGCCTTCGTCTACAACCATCACGCCGACTGGCGCGACCCGAAGGCCGACCGCGCCCGAGCTGCTTACGACATCTTTCATCCCCTCGACGGCAAGTTTGCGCCTAATGTCATCATCCAAACCAAGGAGGGCCCCATCGACTTCCAGGTACGCGAGCCTGTCTCGCCGCTGTTCGGCGGACTGACACACACCAACCAGGCCATGGAGTTCCAGATCACGCAGGAGTACACAGGCCAGCAGCGCCACCTCGTTTATCTCGCCCCCATCTGGAGACAGGTCCTCGATTTTGACATGCGTGTCGGCGGCGCCACGACACCGGTCAAGCAAATCATCGCGGGTCGATCCTTCCATCGCCCCCTGGGAGGAATGGTCGGTGTCTCCGGCATTGGCCAGCAGGCATGGCTCGGCTCGCCCCTCGCTCTCGCTAACCTCTATGCCTTCGGCCGCCTCGCGTGGAGTCCCAATCTTACCCCGGAGCAGATTGCCGACGAGTGGACGCGCCAGACTATCTCCACGGATCCCGCGGTTGTACGCACCGTCGAAAAAATGCTGATGCAAAGCTGGCCCGCCTATGAAAGCTACACAGGTCCGCTCGGCCTGCAGACACTGACTGACATTACCGGCAGCCACTACGGACCCAATATCGAGTCCAGTGAAAACAACGGATGGGGCCAGTGGCACCGCGCCGACCACGAAGGCGTTGGTATGGATCGGACTGTTTCGTCAGGAACCGGCTACGTGGGCCAATATTCTCCTGAGGTCGCCAGAGACTATGAATCTGCCTCCACCACGCCCGACGATCTGCTGCTTTTCTTCCACCACGTGCCGTACACCTATAAGCTCCAAGACGACAAAACCGTTATCCAATATCTCTACGACTCGCACTACGACGGCGCTGCACAGGCCGCGCAGTTCGTCGGCGACTGGGAGTCGCTGAAAGGCCGTATCGATCCAGAGCTCTACGCCGACATGCTGGGCCGCCTGCAGTACCAGGCCAGCCACTCCATCGTTTGGCGCGACGCAGTCGTACAGTACTTCCTGAAACTCAGCGGAATCCCCGACGAGCGCGGCCGCGCTGGCCATTATCCCAACCGACTCGAAGCCGAAGATGCCCATCTAACCGGCTACAAGGTTATCGACGTCACTCCATGGGAGGACGCTAGCGGAGGCAAGGCCGTCTCGTGCCCCGTCGCGAGCGGATGCACGGCGGAATGGACCTGGAAGGGAGCGGCTGGAAGTTTTCGTCTTGCGGTGCAGTACTTTGATCTGCAGGGCGGCGATGCGCGTTTTACGTTCTTGTTGAACGGCCATGCCCTGATCGGATGGAGGGCGAACGCAACTCTGCCTTCGAAATCCCCCCATGGCGACAACTCCACGCGCTTCGCTGTACTCACGGTGAATCTCAAGCCCGGGGATGTTTTGAGTATAGAAGGGTTGCCCGATGGGGCTGACCCTGCCGCTCTCGACTACATCGAGCTTCTGCCGGCTACTCCATAACCTGTGCCCATCCTTTTTGCACCGTCATCGTAACAAGGATGGGGCGGCCGCGACCGAGATTCGTTGACATCTCTTCCGCCCACCTTGTATTCCCAACCCATGGTCCGCCTTAGCGTGCTTTACCCAGCTAGCCCGGAGTCCAGTTTCGACTGGAACTACTATCTTGGTCCGCACCTCGTGCTGGCGCGTCAATTGCTGTTGCCTCACGGTCTTGTCCGCATCGAAGTTGATCGCGGCATCGGCGCCTTCCCGCCGGGAACGCCCTCGCACTACCACGCCATCGGCCACCTGTATTTTGAGTCGATGCTGCAACTGGACACGGCTCTTGCCGCCACAGCGTCCGATCTTGTCGCCGACCAGCGCAAATACTACAGTGGCGAAAGCGTGGTTCAAGTCAGCGAGGTCGTCCCCGTGTGATCTTCAGAATGTTCACGTAGTGCAGAGTGAGATTGCACAAGCGCAGGAAGGCCCCATCGCACGCGTTATGATTCCTCCGTGCCAATCCTTCGCAGACTCATCCGCGCGAATCTTGTCGTTATCGCCGCACTCTTAATTGCAAGCGTCCGCGCCGTGGCCCAATCTCCGCCTGACCAGGCCGACGCTACCGCACTCCTCCACGATCTCACCGCCGACTTCTACCCCCTCGCGCCGCAAACCATCCGCCCTGCCGACGGATACATCAAGCACCCCTACCTCATCCCGGCGGGCTACTACAACCAGATGTGGGACTGGGACGGATTCTTCATTGGTCTCCACTGGGCGAACCAGGATCCCGCCAACGCGAAGTATCTCCGCGACTGGGTACTTGGTTTCGCTGGTTCCGTCGACGCTGACGGATACGTAGCAGGCTGCATCACGCCGAAGGGTCCGCGCCCTCTGTTTGGAAAATTTGCGATGAAGCCATTTCTCGCGCAGGGCGCCGTCATCGCCGCCGAAGATCTGCACGACTACGAGTGGATCCGCCCGGTGTGGCCCGCGATGAAGCGCGTCCTCGACTATCGCCGCCGTACGCAATATGACGAGAAGTGGAAGCTCTGGTTCTGGGACAACGCCATGCAATCCGGCGCCGACAACAATGCCGCACTCACGAACGATCCTAACGACCGCAGCGCTATCCTCGCCGTCGACGCATCTGTCTATGCTATGCGCGAATATCTCGCCATGGCAGCGATCGCCATCCATCTCGGCGATGCGGCTGATGCGAAGATCTACGAGGCCGAGGCCCTCTCCACTCGCCATGCCATCCTGCGCCAGCTATGGTCTCCGCGCGAGGCCATGTTCTGGAATCGCCGCCGTGACACCGGCGCCATTGTGCGTGTCATCGCGTGGTCCAATTTCCTGCCCCTCGTCGATGGCCTGCTGCCACGGGACGAAGGCCGCCGCACGATCTCGCTCTACCTGCTCAACCCGACGCAGATGCGCTCCGAGCATGGCTTCCGGAGCCTTTCGCGCTTTGATCCCGCCTACAACAACCAGGCCATCATCGATCCCTACTCCAACTGGCGCGGCCCCATCTGGATCAACGCCAACTTTCTCGACTGGATCGCGCTGCGGCGCTACGGGTTCAATGACGAAGCCCGTTGGCTCGCCCTCATTCTCGCTTCCGACATCCACCGCGACATCGCAAAATGGGGATCCATGCACGAAGACTACGACGCCGAAACCGGCGACGGTCTCGCACCTACCCCATCGCAATCTCCCAACGGCCACTTCGCCGGCTTCGTTGGTTGGAACCTGCTAGCTGAAGACATGCTCCAGTGCGAAGTCAGCCAGCAGCACTGCTTGACACTTTCTATAGGCAATTCGCAATAAAACACAACCGAAAGGTTGCGCAAATATTGGAGTAATATACAAGACTGCGGTTTCCCCTTCCCTGCGACGTGCTTGCACCTGCTTGCAAGGGTGGGCAGCGTATTACTCTAGAAAAACCGTTCGTATTTCTCCGGAGGCCCATGTCCCGCAATTCCGCACTAACACGTCGCAACTTTCTCAGCGCCGCGACCGCCGCTGTTGCCGCCACTGCAATCCCAGCGCGGGCCGCGCAGGCCACGGGCAAACAAGTTCCACAGGCTATTGCCGCGCTCCCCGATCTCTCAGGCCAGGCTCGTCCCTTCACCAGCGCCGAGCGCCACGCACGCATCGAACGGGCGCGGCAGCTCATGATCTCCGCAAAAATCGATGCGATAGTTCTCGCCAACTCCACCAGTTCCTCGGTGTACTTCGCCAACCTGCACCTCTACGGCGGAGAACGCCTCTGGGCCCTCGGTCTTCCTGCGCGATCGAAGCCATTCCTTGTGTGTCCCGCCTTTGAAGAAGGCCGTGCAGGTGAATTGCTAGCCAGCGGCCCCCTTGCCGGAAACTGCGACATCCTGACCTGGCAGGAAGACGAAAGCCCCTATGCCACGCTCGGCAAAGGCCTGGGCGACCGCGGCCTCGCCGCGGCGACCATCGGCCTCGACGAGCACATGGCGTTTGTTTTTGCTGAAGGCATTCGCGCTGCGAACCCGCATCTCAATCTCGTCTCGGCCACTCCGATCACCGCGGGCTGCCGCATGATCAAGGATGCTCACGAAATCGAATGCATGCGCCTCGCCTGTCGCGCCACCCTGCTGGTGTATCGCGCGGTCGCGCAGTCACTCGTTCCCGGCATGACGACGGCCGAGGTGCATTCGCTCATCGGGGGCGCCTACCATCGCGTCGGATTTGAAGGCGAAGCCAGCCTGAACGTCGACGAGTTTACCGCTGTTCCCCACGGATCGGCCAAGCCGCAAACTCTTCGCGAGGGCTCCATCCTTATGCTGGACGATGGTTGTGAGGTCGAAGGCTACACCTCCGACATCACGCGTACCTTCGTCTTGGGCAAACCGACTGACAAGATGAAATCGGTCTTCGACGTCGTCCAACGCGCGCAGTCCGCAGCGCTCAAAGCGGCTCGCCCCGGCGTTCAGACCGCAGATGTCGACGCTGCGGCGCGCAAGGTCATTGTCGACGGAGGCTACGGACCCGGCTTCAAGTACTTCACGCACCGCGTCGGCCACGGCATCGGCTTGGACATGCACGAATGGCCCTACTTTGTGCGCAACAACATGTTCGGTTGGGATCTGAACCCGCGCCTCGAAGCCGGCATGACCCTAAGCGACGAGCCGGGCATCTACATTCCGGGCCAGTTCGGCATCCGCCTCGAAGATGATCTGCTGGTCACGCAAGATGGAGCAGAGCTCCTCACTCCGCAATGCCCCTCGCTCGAAGACCCTTTTGGAAACGTGATCTAAGTCTTGTCCAAAGGTCCAAGATTACGTCAGACGGATACTGATTTAGGACTCATTCGGTAGTGCAAACGAAGAAACTGCTTTCGCCAAAACCACAGAACGTGATCGGCGCGCGCCGTATTCCGTTCGGCAGGGTACACCGTGATCTTTTCCTGCATCGCCTTTACGTAGCGTGCCCATATCTTTCCGTCTCGACCGTGGACCGTGAAATAGAATCCAGGATCACCGAAGACCTTTCCAGCGGAAGTCAGTGAAAGGGATCCATCGGCATGCGACTCGGGCTTCATCAGAACGATTGCGTTTCCATTCGGCAGTGGGAACACCACTTTGACGCAAGGGTTTCCGTGTCCGGGGATTCTGCATACGGAATAACAGCCGGCGTAAATAACGTTTTTGGTTGCATGCAGTTCGCGTACCCAGGCTGTTTGAACCAACTGACCCGTTTGCCGGCTACACATCTGAAGCACGTTACTGCTCATCCCTCTGCTGCTGTCCAATGCGGACAACGGAATATTGAGCTGCTGCAGCCGTCTGCTGAATAGCACCGCGAGAGCCAATCCAAATGGCCTGAACAATCCATGCCATTCCGACCACGCGTCGAGATCATACGCTGAGGTGTGCTCGTAAAAATCGTGCACCGCCGAGGACACGCCGTCCAGATTGTTTGAGTCCCCCGCGAGAGCGGAGAAATTATTCAATAACCCGCAATTCGCATCTTGAACAATCTCGAGGTCATGTTCTTGCGCGTATGCCTGAAAGAACCCTTTTCCAATAACTCTTGTGTTTCCTATCGGACCATCCAGCCAGCTGTACTCTGCGAGGAGAACTCTGCTGCCCGTTGCGCGAACCCATTGCTGGGTAACCCAATCAGAGAGATAGCCATTTTTGGACCCTAGCCAAATCACGAAGGTATCCTTTCATGGCCTAATTCAATTGAGTCCAGGAGTTTGGCGCTCTTCACCATCTTCACCACCGGAAGCGCCTCGCCGTTCTTGAGCGGCACCGCGATCCGCTCAATCTCCACGTACCCCTTGAGACGATAGAGCGGCACGCCCGTCAGCGTTGACCCCATCTCAAACCGGGTGAATCCTGCCGCCCGCGCCGCGTCCTCCACCGTTGCAAGAATCTGCGAACCAAGCCCCTGCCGCGCAAACTCCGGGTGCACGAAGATGGCTCGCACCTTCGCGGCGTCGATATTCGGGTCGAGCAGCTCCGGTTTGCGCCCCGGCCCGCGATCGGCGCCGAACAGCGTCCTTCGCTTCGACCAACCGCCGCACCCGGCCAGGCGCTTCCGCGCTTTTGCTTTCTGGTTGACAGTTTCGGCGACAAAATACGTCTGGTCCAGAATCAGCTGTGTATCCAGCCCCAGCACCGTCCCCAGTGCGCCCTCAATCTGGGCAAGCGTATAGTGTCCGGCTTCTGCACCCCAACGACCTGGTTCCGTCTTTGGAGACCCCGCGCACAATCCGCGCACAGAGGCTTTGATCAGCCGATGAAGTGCAGGAATATCCTCGTCCGTCGCAAGGCGCAACTGAAAAGCAGCTTCCATTCTTCTATTTTCGAATTTTTGGCGATTACTGGTTGGTGATAATCTTTGCGGCGCGCTCGTACGATCCCAGGTTGAAGACGTTCTTGAACCCAAGACCCTCGAGCTTCTTCTTCGCCATGTTACTGCGAACTCCGGTAGAGCAATGCAGCAAAAGTACCTTGTTTCTGTCCCTTACAACCGACAATGCAGACATTTCAATGCGATCGAGCGGCAGGTTTTGAGCCTGCATAATGTGCCCCGACTCAAACTCATTCACACTCCGGACGTCGATCACCATCGCCCCGTTCTTCAGGTATTCTGTAGCTGTTTTTGAAGAAATCTGGCTAGAACGCTTCATCGCCATGTAGCCGACGGCCAGAACGAGAACGACTAAAAATGGTAACCACGTCATAGTCTTAGTCTACCGCCTTTCATAAGACTTCCGGCTGGCGTGGATCCCTTCCCGCGGATACGCTCCCCAGAAAATCTCATTTTCGTTTGAATCGTTTATCCATGGCTGCTGGACACGTCAGGATTCAGGCCTTCGCCACTTCCACCAGCACGGAATAGAATGTGGCTCCCGCGCCAATATCGGTCAACCGCTCACTTGTCAGCGCATTCACATTCACGCCGCCTTCATTGAACTTTGCCCAGTCCATCCGTCCCGCTACCACGCCCTCAGGAACGGTGCCGTCCACCAGCGCCGTCAGCAGAATCTCTCCGCGATCGTTCCACACGCGAACCCGGTCGCCATCCATGATCCCACGCGCTTTTGAATCTGCAGGATGCATTTCGAGCTTCTGGCTGGTGCGCGCTTCCATCTTGCGGTGCCCGTCGAGGTTCGCAAAGGTCGAGTTCATATAGTTGTCCGCTTTCCGGCTGAGGAACTCCAGCGGAAAGCGCTTCGCGCCATCACTCCAACGTGATTCGCTCGGAGGTGCAAAAGCGGGCAAACCGTCCTGACCCTGGGCGATCAGGGCCTCGGAATCAAACTCGATCTTGCCCGAGGGCGTCGCCACCAGCCCCGACGTAAAGGGCAGAAAGGGTGCGTTCTCCGGATCGCGATGAAACGCCAGCGGGATGTGCCCCTGCTCTCGCAAATCCTCGAGTGTGATGTGCTCCATCCCTGGATTCTTCGATCGACCATCCAGCCCCACAGAAAGGGCCTGCCGGATCAACTGCTCCTCGCTGTCGCGGAAGCACTGCTCAGTAAAGCCCATGAACTGCGCCAATTGCCCGAACAACCACACATTGGACCGCGCTTCTCCCGGTGGTTCGATTGCCTGATTCGATAGCTGGACGAAATAGTGCCCATACGCGCCCTGTATATCGGTATGCTCCAGGAACGTCGTCGCCGGTAGAACATAGTCGGCATAATCCGTTGTGTCGTTGAAGAAGAGCTCATGCACGACCGTAAACAGATCCGTTCGCGCCAGCCCGCGTCGTACCGCGTTCTGATTCGGTGCGACCGCACCGGGGTTGGAGTTGTAAACAAACAGAGCATGGACGGCGGGGCCACCGCTGAGCACGTCGGCTTCGGGCTCCGCAGTAGGGATCTCTGATCCCTGAACGCTGACATCAAAGCCCTGATTCAGGGCCTGTCCCAGCACCGACATGTTCACCGTGCGCGCCTCGCGACCAAGTGGTGAATCGAGAGACAGGTCTCTCCGCTCGAGTTCCCGCTTGTTCCACGCAAACGCGCCCGAAGTCGATAGCGAGCCTCCGCCACCGCGATACTTCCACGCCCCGGTGAGGGCCGGCAGCATCGCGATCGCCCGCACCGCCGTGCCACCGTTTTCACTCCGCTGCACGCCGTAATTCAGCCGCAGAGCCGCCGGACACGTGGTCGCATACTCGCGCGCGAGTTGCTCAATCTCTCCGGCGGTCATCCCTGTCCAGGCTGCTACGCGCTCCGGTGTGTACTCGCGAACCCGCGCTGCCAGCCGATCGAATCCATGCGTCATCTCGGCGATGTAAGCACGGTCTTCAAGACCCTCTCGCAGGATCACGTGCATCATGCCGAGTGCGAGCGCCGCATCCGTTCCCGGCCGGATCGCGATGTGCCAATCGGCCAGCGCCGCAGTGCGCGTCTTGTAGGGATCGATCACGATCAGCCGCGCTCCGTTGCGCCGAGCCTGCTCGACCATCGGCCACAGATGGATATTGTTGCCGTGGATGTTGGCGCCCCACGCCACGATCAGCTTGGCGAGTTTGTAATCTTCGGTGGGCATTCCCAGTTTCTTCCCATACACGAGGTTCCACGCCACTCCGCCAGCTTCGGAACAGATCGTCCGGTCAAGCTGGCTCCCGCCCAGCCGGTGAAAGAACCGCCGGTCCATCGAGCCAAACCCGAGCACACCGATCGTCCCTGCGTAGCTGTAAGGAAGAATCGATTCCGGCCCGTATGTGTCGCTGATTTGCTGCAGCCGCTCTGCGATCGCGCAGAGCGCTTCATCCCAGGTCACGCGCTCAAAGGCTTCGTGCTCCTCGCCTCGGGGCCGTGGGCCCTTCTGCGTTCCAGCCTTCCGTCTCATCGGGTAAAGAATTCGCTGCGGCGAATACACCCGGTCAAGGTACTTCGCCACTTTGCCGCACAGAAAGCCCTGCGTCACCGGCTGTGAAGGATCGCCTTGGACTTTCACGGCGCGCCCGTTCGCGTCTACGGTCACCAAGACAGCGCAACTGTCCGGGCAGTCATGCGAACACACCGTGTGCACCACGCGAAATGGGGAAGTCTCAGCCGAAATAGCCATACCCAAATTGTAGGCCAAGCCCAAGTGATTCCGGTCACCTGAAGGACTACGACAATGCGCTTCCTGTAATCTTTCCTCGTACCCCCCATCCGGAGGCCTTCTCATGAAATGCGCCCTGCCGTTCCTCGCCTTGGTCCTCGCCGTTGCACCCGCGTTACCTGCTCAAACCGCCCACGAGGCCGCCGCAGCCGCCGATGAAACGGAGATCCGCGCCGCAATCAATGCCCAGTCCGATGCCTGGAACCGCGCTGACATCTCCACGTTCATGCAGGCCTATGAGGACTCGCCCGATACCACCTTCATCGGCGCGACGCTCGGCAAAGGCTACCAACCAATCCGCGAACGTTATCTGCGCAACTACACCACCGCGGCACAGATGGGCAAGCTCACTTTCAGTGAACTCGACGTCCGCCTGCTTCCCTCGGGCTGCGGCAAATCCGAAATCGCTCTCGTCACAGGGAGGTTCCATCTCGACCGCACTGCTCACGGCGAAGCCAAAAAAGACGATGGCATCTTCTCCCTGGTCTGGCGCAAAGGCCCGCACGGCTGGAAGATCATCCTCGACCACACCAGCTAACTCCATTTTGGCGCGCAGCAGAATTGTCTTGCATGTAATGCCGGCAACACCGCATACTTTCGCGAATCTTGCCCGCTTGCATGGAACAGGCTCTGTTGAGCAGTCGCGGCGAGGATTGTTCTGTCCTGGGCCACCCGCAGTCACGGAAAGCTGTCGACAAAGGGAGGAGAACTTTGCCCGATTCTTCGAGGCCTGACTTCACTCGCAAATCCCAACAAACAAGTTCACCGCTGAAGCGCCGCCTGGGCATCACCGCTTTTACTGCCCTTACGGTTCTCCTGTGCTCAGGCTCAACATCGCCCACTCAGTGCCAGGGCAGCATCGGTCCATCGAATGGCGAGGTCGTTGGCGCTGCCGTCGGCATCGGCGCGGTCATCGCGGTGGCTATCATCGTCCCGGTTGAGATCAGCCGCAGCCATCACATCCTCACAGGATGCGTGGTAACCAGTGCCAACGGACTTGAATTGCATACGAGTGACGCAAAAATCTACGTGCTGGAAGGAGACGCAGCCAGTATCAAGGCTGGCGATAAGGTCAAGATTCACGGCTCGAAGATCAAGAAGACCAAAGATTCAACTGGCCCTGGCGTATTCAAAGTGGAAAAGCTGAACAGGGATTACGGCATCTGCCCGGTTGCTTCCACCACCGTCGCGACCGGCCACCAGCCATCGCAGTAGCGGCAAGCCGCTACATCGTCGGCACGCAGAAAATCTATGTTTTAACGCTGTCATCAGCCTTTCTTCCCTGCAAGACAAAATAGCGATTCCCATCTCCGCACCAGTGTTATATGGTCGTGTTGCTTCCCCCACACTCCAAACCCGAACCTCAGACTGGCACTGCTGGATGCACGTTCGACCGGCCCGAGACCAAACGAAAGAAGAGGTTCCATGAAGGCTTCCCATCTGTTTGCATCTGCCGCAATTGCCGCGGCGTTCTCTGCCACTCTGCTTGCGCAGCAGGCACCGAGCGGTTATCACAGCGTGGCCTGCATCAAGGTCAAGCCCGAAAACAACACCGAATTCCGGAAATGGGCTGCGGAAGACGTCCATAAGTACGCACAATCCAGGGTTGACTCCGGCGCATACTCTCAATGGCTGATGCTGCGGGCCGTCATTCCAGCGGGCAAATCCGCGGAGTGCGATTATCTGATCGTCTCCATGTATCCGGGAATCCCACCTGCTCCATTGGGTCTCGAAGAGCTCGACGCCGCACTGAAAAAGGCGGGGATCACCGTCAGCGCACAACAATACGTCGACCGTCGCAACTCACTGACCACTCTCATCTCAAACGACATGTTCCAGAACGAGGGGTATGTCGGAGGCTTCAAGAAAGGCGACTACTTCGTAGTGAATTACATGAAGGTCTCTGATGAGAACATCGACGACTATCTTGCATGGGAGAAGAAGGTCTGGAAGCCAATTGCCGAAGCGATGGCGAAGGATGGAGTGCGGACCGGATGGTCGCTCAACAGACGCGTCCTGCCGGGCGGAAGCGAACAACCTTTCCAGGCTGTAACCGTCGATGTCTTTCCCAACTGGGAATCCATCTACAAGGATGACGCCCAGTTTGTCGATCGCTGGCACAAGGTACATCCAGATATGGAATTGGGCACGACCTTCGAGCGGTATGAAAAGCTGCGCTCCATGATCAAGTCGGATCTCTACGTGGTCCAGGATCTGATCCAGTCAACGAAGTAGCCAGATGAGAACGAGTGTTCCGTCTTCTTTGCAAAGTTGGCGGAACGCTCTTCTCCTATAGCTTCCAGTCGTTCCACGTGCCGATATACCGGCCCAGACTGCCATTCCCGCGTATCGAACATCCGTCGCGATGTGCACTTGTGGCAGGTCTGGTGTGCGTCGAATCCCTCGAAGCGCTCTTCCCTGTTCGTACGCGGCCAGCTCCACGCGTGCATCGGGCACCGCAGTACAAGCCAAAACAAGTCCAGCCCCTCCACAATCCGGTTGCCGCCTACCTCGCGGTAGCTGCCTACCTCGCGCCGGCGCGCCGCTGTACGCAGGATTTTCTGGCTGAGTTTGGTGTAAATGGGAAGAAGTTCTGCAGTTGCCACTTGGGAACCCTCAATGCGCTTGATGCAGCGCGCACCTGCATCGAAGCTGAAATACCGACTCCGCACGTTCAAACTTCAACGTTGTAAGGGTCGTATCTCGTGCAACAGCGCTGAGCGGTTCGGGAACTGAATCTATTTTATCCGCCTGTGACAGGTACTGCCAGGACTCCGGGTTGACTCAGCAGAACTAGTCTCGCAGCCGACATCCCTAATGCATGTGATTTGAATCACTATCCGTTTCTGGCGCGCCAATCTGAGTCCATTGCCTTCATTTCCCTATCTGTCGATCCATGAACCAAATGCCAAGACGCAAAAAGCCCACCTTACGGCGGGCTCTTTGCGTAAAAAGTGCAGCCAACACCTGCTCAATGCCAGTGCACTCTATATTGAACTTATTATTCGCCTTTGCCGAGCGTCAATCCACGGTTGGGGTGGAGATCATGGCACTTTGGTCTCCATACGAAAGCTTATACAGAACCAGGTTCAGGGCGCAGAAACAGCAGTTCGGCGCGATTCCCGTGCCTTGAGCGTCGATAATATTCTGACGCCTCAGGATCTTACCCCCAGGGCCGTCAACACATCCTCAGGGCGCAGCGGCCGCTGCAAGAGCTCGAATCTCAGTTCGTGAATCGTCTGCCTCATTGCCGCGGATACCGTGTGTGCTGTAAACAGAATCACCCGGCAATCGGGATGCAGTGCCCGGATGCGCGTGGCTGCCTCGATGCCATCCAACCGGCGCATGCGGATGTCACTGAGGACCACGTCGGGGCGAAACCTCTGTGCCAACTCGAGGGCCTCTTCTCCGCTATAGAGGGCGACAGGCTGGTATCCGTGTTTCCTCAGGATCTCTGCGAGTGTGTCGGCAAGCATCCTGTCTTCGTCGACCACCAACACCGTGGCGCCGTCCGATTTCGCTGCCATGGATCCTCCTAGTTCCGAAAAACCATGTACAACGCATTGACGGAGTTTGACCCACTTCGGAGAGAAAGACAAACAGTTCCCTCAACCGTGCAATTTCATCAACGGAATCAATCAGATACATCAACGTCGAACAACCCCGGTTTCATCCCGGGCATCTCTGGAATAGTGCGATCGACTTTGGAAGGGGGTCGCCGGAAGTCACTTATTTGTTGAGGTGTTCGGTGAGTTCCGATATTTCCTGCATTGTTATTAAATCGGATCGTCGTTCCAAAAAAATCCCCACATCGGGTGAGATTGTCCAGGTGGCCAGCACGGACGGTTTGTTCGTTGTCATGCATGTCGATCATGGACGCCGCGTTGCTCAATTGATGGAAAGAGGAGGCAGGCATCGGCTTGTCGATGTGCCTTTTGCGTCTTTGCGCACTTTCAATCGGACCCTGGCGCATGCGATTCATCGCTTTCTCGACGCCAGAGAAGAAGCCAGTGAGCGGGAGGGTGACGCCGGGAATCGATAACCACAGGATGGAACCGGGCATGGCAGCAATCATCGCAGCCTTTCACCGCTCAACCAGACAAACGCGCCCGAAATTAGGGAGTAGTTGCCGGGCTTCGCGGCCACGCATTTCCGGGCGCGGATTCCTCGAGCGCTTCGTGCGCCCAGCGGATGCGGACTCTCCGTTCGTGTAGACTGAAGCCGAAATGAGCTGCCTTTTTTGCCGTATCATCGAGGGAAGTATCCCTTCCAAAGCCATCTACCAGGATGACCAGTGCTATGCCTTCGGCGACATCAATCCTCAGGCGCCGGTGCACGTCCTCATTGTTCCGCGTCAGCACATCGCGTCGATCGCCGATGCGGGGAAGGAGCACAGCGCTCTGATCGGCCATCTTCACTGGGCAGCCGCCGAGATCGCACGCTCCAAGGGACTGGCGCAAGGTTACCGCACGGTGATCAACACCGGCGAAGATGGCGGGCAGACAGTCGGCCATATCCATGTCCACTTGCTTGGCGGCCGTCCCATGACCTGGCCGCCGGGGTAGAGAAGCGGGGAATAGGGAGCAGGGAATAGGGAGTAGCGAATACAAAGCCGCTTGGAAATAAGGCAGTGAGGTTGTAGACTGCCACGCTCAACTGCATCGCCCGCTGCCAAACAACCAGATCTTTGAACGATTCCCCTTTGTGCAACATCTTCCGTCATTTTCACGAAGCACAGCGAATTGCCGTTAATTCCCGCGAGATCTTAGACACAATGCTCCTCGACAAAAAGGCGGGGCGCCAACAATCGATGTTGGCACCCCGCCTTTTATTCGCTATTCCCTATTCCCGGTCTTCATTACACCGGCTGCGGAATGTTTTCGTCTTCCTCTTCAAGCCCGTAGCGGCGTAGCAGGTTGGGAAGGCTCTGCGAGAATGCCGAGCGCGGCATCACGGTGTCGCACCCTGCTTCGATGGCCTTCATCTTCAGATCGCCCTGGAGATGGTTGAGGAATCCGATAATCGATGTCGCCTTCTTGAATTTGGTCTTGAACTTCGGAATCAGCGTCATCGGTTTTGCGTTGAGATTATTGAGGTCGAAGACTACGAGAGTTGGTTTCTCAGCCTCGGGAGAATCGATGATCCGCGAGATGGTGTCCTTCTCGCCCTTCACAAACTCCACCTTCACGCCGAGCTTCTTCGCCGTCTCCTGGATCTTCGCCTGGAAGAACAGGTCATCGATGAAACAGAAGATGCGCGTTGGGGCATCGGGCTTCACGGGAACCGTCGGCGATCCCACGTTCACATCGTTGTAGTAGCCGTGGTGCCCGTTTCCTGAAGTGGGAATCGTCGAAGGCGGCCCGTCTGCTACATTGCCGTTCACGATGCGATAGCTGTGGTCCATCGGACCCACAAACATCCGCGGCCCTCGCTGCTTTTCCTTGCGCCGGCCATTGTGCTGCGGAGCGATGCTGTTGCCTGGCCCGGGCTGCGGAGCGCCGCTCTTCTGCTGGAAGAACTTCTTTTTCTTCCGATGCCGACCCGAACCCTGCTTGGGCGGCCCGCCCTGCTGCGGCTGCTGCGGAGCCTGCATCTGCGGCTGAGCCTGCGGAGGCTGGTTCGGCTGCAATTGGCCCTGTGGCTGCGCCCCAGACTGGTTGGTCTTGTTTTTGCGACGACGCCTGCGGCGCCGATGTCCTTGCGACTGTCCCTGGCCATTGGCCTGGGCCGACCCTAGCTCGGGCTGGGGCACCGTCGGTTCTGTTGTCATGCGTGTACTTCCTGGCACATTTCTGTGGGTTGCATTAAATCTCTTGCTTCAGTTCTGGTGCTGCTGAGTTTTCCCGTTCCCGACCGCTGGTTCCGATTGACGCAGGAAGTCGCGTGACGGGTAGTTTTCCGCTTGTCGATGAAGCCGCGCAATTTGGCGGGGGAACAGTGCTTCTGAACGCAATCTACCCCGACACTTGCGTACCCATGACGCGTTAACAGTGGGTGAACCTTTCCTGCCCGGTGCACTGCGGCATTCCGGTCTGCTCCCTCGACAATCGCTTGTCGCCAGGACCCCCGCGGAGAATGACCGCCATTACTTCGATGCGACTTCAGGGCCAAACATCTATCTAAAACGCTCAAGCCTTCTGCCCGACTCGCCTGCAACAGCACTCTCCGGTTGTCTGGATCGGTACAATTCGGCCAGCGTTTCCAAGGGTGATGCCTGTCCTATAGGATTCTTCGCGGCTTCCGCCTGATGGGCCGGTTTTGTTTGCGAAGGATCTTTTGTCAGCGGCGAGCCGGCTCTACCCTAATCCGGGTGGTTCGCTTCAGCCGCTTGATAGGCAAGTTCGATAGTACAGGCTCCCGCATTACAGCGCAAGTAGAGCCTCTTGCAACTTTCCGGTACAAGCGTAACCGCGCAGGAACTCCCCGGTGCTGATATTCATGCAGCCTTTTTCACTTTGACGCACGAAACGCCACTCGATTTGAGTGGCGTTTCGTGTCCCTGCGCTGGTCACTGGCCTCCCAGCAAATTACGGGCGGTGGTTATATCCACCGCGCCTTCTACAGGCTCTCTCGGCCGGTCTGCCGCTTCGTTGACGGCTGCTCTTGCCGAGTGTCTGCTTGTTTTTGCGGGCTGGCCGGAATTTTTCCAGCAGCCGGTACATCACTGGCACCCTGCTAAATAGCAATCGGCGTGCCGTTCTAATTTGTCTTTGGTTTCAATTAGTTGCATCTTTAGGAAATTGTGAACCGTTTTGATTCTAGTAAAGCTGATATGTCTTACTTCAAAAAACAGTAGATTCTCTGCGCAAATTCGGGCTCTACTGCTGGCAATGCGCGCAATAATGCGTGCTTCGTCCGGCCACCACGATGCGCTTGATCGTGTTTCCACAGGTACGGCAAGGTTCCCCCGCACGCTGGTACACACAATGTTCCAGTTGGAAAAAACCTCGCACGCCTTCGGCATCCACATAGTCCGAAACCGACGACCCTCCTAAACGGATCGCGTGCTCCAGAACCGTGCGTAATGCCTCCCGCAGTTTCTCGAGCTCGGCGCGCGTCAGACGGCCCGCTCTGCGCCGCGGACGAATTCCGGCACGAAACAGGCTTTCGTCGGCGTAGATGTTTCCCACGCCAGCCAGCAGCGTCTGGTTGAGTAGCGCGGCTTTGATGGTCAGGGTTCGACCGCGAAACAGTTGTGCAAACGCCTGCGCATCGATGGTCAGCGGTTCTGCACCCGGCCCCGCGAATCCCAGCCCTTTGCGCAGGTCGCGAAACTCCAACCGACCAAAGCGGCGCGGATCCACAAAACGCAACTCCCGTCCGCTCGCCAGTGTGAGGCGTGCGTGGGTATGCTTTGCGACGGGGGCGTCCGGCGTCGTCACCAGGAGGCGTCCTGTCATGCCCAGATGGACAATCCATTGCGCGGCGATTTCGGCCGTTTTCTCCTGCGCGTCTTTTCCTTTGGTGCGCTCGGCGGGCAAACGGCCCAGTTCCACCACGATGTGCTTGCCGGTGCGGTGGACGGCAATAATATGCCGCTCGCGCAATCCTTCGGCCTGTCTGGCCGCCGGCGTCTTGAACGGTTCGCGATGCGAGCCGAACCAAGCATCCACAATGCGGTCGCCGCGCACGCGCGCATCCACGCCTCGTGCGATTGTCTCCACCTCAGGCAGTTCAGGCATCAACTTATTTTAGAGGCATCGGCATATGCCGAAAAACCGGCTGGTCGCTGCTCGCGAGAAAGCGGTTGAGCGAGGGCGAGTACTTCCAAGATGATTTCCTGAAATGAGTCGGGGACTAGCGCTAGCGGTGTTCGCCGGGTTCCTTGATCCTGCTGGCTTCGAAGCTCACGATGTGCCACGCGCCGTGCAGGTCTTTCACGTACACGCGGGTGTAGCGGTAGCTTCCGGAAATGTTGCCTTCCGAACTCGTGGCAGTCACTTCGGCGCGCGAGGTAACCAGCGCTGTGGTTCCGTAGAGGCGAATTTTGCGGTCGCTCAGGTCAATGGAATTGAAATGAACCGTACCTGCGCGAAGATTTGCCAGAGCCTGTTCTTTCGATTGCAGGATTCCGGTGGGAGTAATCGCCATGTAGTCATCCGCGAGCAGCGCATCCATCGCCGCAATGTTTCCCTTCAACACGGCGTCACGCCAGGCATCTTCAAGGTGCTCGATTTCGTGCCGCGTCTCGTGCCGCTCGGCACGCGGCATTGCGTGCACCGTCGCAGCGGCAACCATCATCACCAGAATCGCAAAGCCCATCGCAAGATAGCGACTTCTGCTCGCAGACAAGTCTGCCCTCAGCATTTCCATAGGCGTAACGGATAGTAGCCTCGAACTGTACTGTGGGTCAATGCGCGGCATGTGAATGTATGGGCATAAGAAATCCTTAGGTCATTAGATGGCGTGACCAAAGGAATCCTTAGTCACAATCTTTTGACTCAGCAAAAACCTTGCCGTTATATCCGCAGGTTTCAGCAGATTCAGCTAGTGCAACGGATCGGATTCATTCCTAAACGCAACCGCAGATCTTTCGACTTTGCACGAGATGACGACTCGCAGTTAAGCAAACCGAAATCTACGCCAGTGCCGCGAGGTCTTCGCGGCTTCGCTCCAGCATCTTCTGATAGAGCCCAGCCACCGCGTACTTTTTGAAGTGTGGTGATTGCCGGTGCGCCTCTTCGGCTTTCTGGTCCTGGTACTGTTCGTAGATCAACACCGTGCAAGGATCACCCTGTACCCAGTGGGGAATGTAGCTCACGCATCCCGGTTCCTGACGAGATGCCGCGGTGAGTTCATGCAGAATATCGGCAATCTCCGCCCGATCTTCCTGGGCAAACCGCATCCGGACAGTAAAGCTGATCATGGGGTGCACTTCCTCAAACCAAGGCGAATTCCTCGGGCAGTCAGTTCAGTCTATGCGTGAATCTCATCAAGCGCCGCGGCAAACTCCGGAAGCACCATCGTCTGGTCGCGGTCAGGACCCGTGGAGACCATGCCGATCTTCGCGCCGCTCTCGCGCTCCTGAAAACGGAGATACTCCTGCGCCGCTTTCGGCAGCTTATCAAATTCGGTGACGCCTTCGGTGGAAGCGCGCCAGCCCTTCAGTGTTGTATAGACCGGCTTGATGCGTTCCAGTCCCTGCACGTCTGCAGGAATTTCGTCGCTCACTTTGCCGTCGACCTGGTAGCCAACGCAAATAGGAATCTCTTCCAGTTCGTCGAGCACATCCATCTTCGTCACCACCAGCCACTCGGCACCGTTTACCAGGTTGGAGTAGCGCAGCAGCGGAATGTCGAGCCATCCGCAGCGGCGCGGACGTCCTGTAACCGCGCCGTACTCATTGCCGCGCGCGCGAAGCTGATCTCCGATTGCATCATGGATTTCCGTCGGAAACGGACCTTCGCCGACGCGCGTGACATAGGCCTTTGTCACCGAGATGACGGTACCGATGGCCGTCGGCCCAACGCCTGTACCCGTGGCCGCGCCGCCCGCCGTTGCCGACGATGACGTGACAAACGGATAAGTGCCGTGATCGATGTCAAGCATGGTGCCCTGCGCGCCTTCAAACATCACGGAGCCGCCGCTGGCGATGGTCTGGTGCAGCAGGCGGCCGGTGTCCGTTACAAACGGACGCACGTCTTCGGCTGCCGCCGCGTACTCCTCGTACATCTTCTCCGGGTCCAGCGGATCAGTGCCGAAGAGAGCATGCGCGATCGCGTTCTTCTCGGCGCAGGCCGCCTCAATATGGGTCTTCAAGAGCGACGTGTTCAGCAGATCGACGATGCGCAAACCGCTACGCGCCATCTTGTCTTCATACGCAGGTCCGATGCCGCGGCTGGTTGTCCCGATGCGTTTGCGCCCCGGTGCGCTTTCGGCTGCCAGCTCGATCATGCGGTGGTAGGGCAGAATCACTTGCGCGCGATTGGAGACAAAAAGCCGGCCATCGACCTCGACGCCGAGTCCGCGCAGCTTAGCCACTTCCTTGAGAAAGGCGATCGGATCGAGCACCACGCCGTTGCCGATGACGCCCTTGCAACCTGGGCGCAACACGCCGCAGGGAATGAGCTGAAGCACGAACTTCTGGCCGCCGTGGATCACGGTGTGTCCGGCGTTGTGTCCGCCTGCATAACGCGCCACGGCGCTGAAGCGCTCGCTCAGCACATCAACAATCTTGCCCTTGCCCTCGTCGCCCCATTGGGCGCCCAACGCTACCGCCGTCTTCGCTCGCATCCCCTGCCCACTTCCTACAAAATTACACAAATTAACCCGCCGCAGCCCCTTGATGTGTCCAGCTACGCACGGGCAAAAGATGGCGCGACTCAAGCCAGCGCCACGAACGATTCTAAACCCTGAGTTGGAAGGAATCTGTGAGGCGCGAAAGTTCGGGGTTCGCGGTTTCCGGTAGCAGGTTTCGCGGGTGGCGGGGATGTAAATGGGTATGCGCGGACCAGCGGAAAGACCGGCGAAAGACCGGCGAGAATCCTGGCGTTTGGTTTCATGGGTTTAGCAGATGGCTAGCGAAGGCGCAGATTCACACTTGAATCTGAACAGCATTTCTCGACCGCGGATTTGAATGCCTCTTCTTTTATTGAGCGGCTGCGGCGGGTGGCTGTGCCGGTGGCTGCACGAGCTTGTACCCGGCGGGAACGTCAAAGTGCGAGGGATCGACTGGGGCCGAAGAGAAGTTTGAGGTAGTGATTTGCGTTTCCATCAGGATGGCGTTCGCGGGCTGGGCCTGGGCTGCGTTTTGATTCTGATCGGGCGGCGGGTCCTGCTTTTTCTTGCCGAATCCACCCAAGCCGAAGTGGCTTGTCAGAGCGGAAGCCATTCCTTGCTTTGCGACATCTCCCGCGCTTGGCCCTGCCGGATCCGCAGGCGTTGGCGCTTCTGAAGCTGCAGGCAGCGGCTGGCCATTGGTTGTCGTGCCCATGCGCATCACCTGCATGATGGGGACGCCGTCGAGCTTCTGCATCTCCTTTGCCATGTCGCCGAGCGCCTGGCCGGCGCCGGGATTCTGCGCCAGCATCTTGCTGAAGTCGAAGCCCAGTCCGATGGTGCTGGAATCGGCCATCTTCATGGCCATGCGCCTGTAAAAGTCGCGCACCTGGTCGTAGCCGGGAATTGCAGGCACCATCCACATGTCGTTGGTAATGGCCATAGCGCCGGACTGCTGGGTCTGCGTGTCAGTTGCCGTCATGGTCATGGTAAGGATGGCTTCGCTGCTGTCAAGGCCACTGATCTGTTTTTGAACGCCGGTCTTGTGCACCTTCACGTCGAAGCTCATCTTTACGTTTTGCGCGTTTGGATTCGGAGCGGGCTGAGGGGTGGGCTGCACGGCCGGCTGCTTCTGCATCTGCTCGCGGGCGTTCGCCATGGCCTGCTTCATCTGGTCAAACGTCATCACCGTGTAGGTCTTCTTCTGGACGTCGATATGGGTGACGGTCTCCTTGTCGAGATCGATGATTTCGATGTTTTCGGGAGAGACATTGGCCAGCCGGTTGTCTTTCAAATAAATCGTCGAGACGATTGGGTCGCCCATGTGGCGCGCCTGCGAACTGATGAACCCGACCGATTTCATCATGTGGAGCAGCGATCCGCCGGTGAGTTGCGTGGTCTGCTGGTAGGTGTAGTCAGCGGCATGAAGAGCAGCGGGGAGAGCGAGAGCAAGCAGGAGCGCGACGCGCTTTGAAAAGGGGAACATCGTCAATCCTCCGAGTGGGTTCGGCGGCAGAGAGGAACATCCGGCATCGGGCCGCTCGAATGGCCGAAGTCTACCCGCCCCGATAGTGCGCGTCAACGAAAGAACGTTTCACACGGGTGAACGCCAGGTAAACATAGGCTGTTTCCGGTGGCTGAGCGTATTCGTAGTTGCGACTTAGCGATGATTGATCTGGTTAATTCGATGCGAGAGAGCAGCTTGCGCGATTATGAGGAGTTCAGACCGGAATCACCTCGCGTGCATTGAGGAATCTCGGCACGGGGCGCAACTTGGGGAGCATGGAAGGCCGGAACAAAGAACGCCGGCAGCCAAATCCAAATCAGGAGATACTCCCATGACACTTCACTTCGCATTGCTCAAGAACATGATTCTGACCGCAACCGTTGCGCTGCTGCCCGTGGCTGCAGCGAATGCCTCAGCCCAGAACTCCGCCCACGTGAACGTGCCGTTTGGGTTCGAAGCGAACCACACCTACGTTCCGGCGGGCTTCTACCAGGTGCTCCCCTCCGACTCGACTTTGATCCTGATCAATGAGAACAGCAGGAAGGCGGAGGCGATGCTCCTGGTCCGACATGAGAATGGAGACGCCATCGAGACGCAGGGCCGGTTGAGCTTCCAGCTCAGCGGCGGCCGCCATATTCTGACCGAGGTGCAGTTCGCCGGTTCGAGCACACACAGCAAACTGCTGGCTCAACTGAAGAGGGAACACCAGGTTGCGAGCAATGATTCGACCGACGCGACGGTTGAACTGGCTATGAAGTAGCCCAGACTGGCACTCGGGGCCGGGCGCCCTCAGGCGTCCGGCCCTTGCTGCGTGTGGCGATCGAGACTTCTTGTGATAGAGCAGCGCACCTCGATGTTTTACAACCAAATACTGGCTTCAAAAACCCCCGGGTCTCTGGCAATTTTGCCAGTTGCGAGGTCCTGATCCAAAGGCCATCCTCACGTGTGGTCGATTATTTCGCGAGTGGGCTTTCGCTCATGCGGAAAACTCATCGCGCTGACTCTCAGAGAGACCTGAGCCGCAGACGCCCTGACCCCGTGGGAGCTCGTTCGATAGCATGCCCCCAGAAAAAAGCTAGGGATAGAGTTTCGTCGGCCTCATTTTCAATCGCGAGCGGCTTCTAGAACACTTGAAGGAGAATGTCATGACAGGACAAATTCGCCCTCCAAAGCTGATTCTTATCATCTTCATCATGTGCTTTGCCGGGATGTCGCGAGGCCAGCAGAAGCCACAGTGGCTACCAGGCCAGGTAGGGCTCAATGCCGGCATCCTCCCGTCTCCGGGGTTCACGTATGTGAATATTGCCGTGCGCTATAACGCGGGAAGATTCAACGGTCCATCCGGGAACGCGATCCTGACAAACCTGATAGAGAACGGCAACTATACCGTCTGGGCCGACGAAAGTCTCTTCTACTATGTTTTCCCTGGGAAGTATCTGGGCGGCAACTATGGAGCCATGGTGGGAATTACGCCGGTAAGCGGCTATCTTACCGCTGATATCCTCCCCAACCTCACGGATCTGACAGCTTCGGCGGGAGGCAGCGGCTTGACTGACCTTTGGTTTCAGCCACTGAACCTTGGCTGGCATGCGAAGCGCGTGGATTTCCAGGTAGGCGACGGGATGGTTTTCCCAACAGGGCGTTACACCCCTGGAGCTTCGGACAATGTCGGATCAGGCTACTACGGAAACCACGTGCAGACCGGGACAACTTATTACGTGACGAAAAACAAAGGGACCAGCGCCAACCTATTCACCGATTGGGAGGTTCACAGTCAGCGACCAGGCGCCAATGGCACCGAGAAGACTCCGGGACAGGCATTCAGCATGGAGTGGGGACTGGGGCAGGTTCTGCCTCTGAAAAAGAACATGACCCAATTGCTGCAACTAGGTGTAGTGGGCTACGACCAGTGGCAAGTGACCGCAAACAGCGGCACAGCGCCGATTGGGAATACAGGTCTGACGGTGGATGCAAGCCGGATTCCGTACTACTCAGTCCATGCGGTCGGGGGACAGGCCAACTACATTCTGCCCACCAAGAACCTGGTTGGTTTTTTCAAGTACTACGACGAGTACCTGGCTTACTCGCACTACCAGGGAACGACGATTGTGTTTGGCTTGAACTGGACGATTCTAGAACCCAAGCCTACGGCTCATCAGCCGTAGAAGGTGTCCGATTATCCGGCTTGGGACCGGGCTCTAAGCGGGCTCTAAACAGGCTCTGCCAAGGCGAGGCGTATCAGGCGGATTTGCGCCTGGCGGCCTTGGCGGGAGTCTTCACGATGCCGATTCCCTTGGCTGGCGGTGCCTTCACGCTCTTTGGCAGCTTTTTGGCCGAAGTCTTGTCCGCTCCGATGCTCTTGCGCAAGGCATCCATGAGGTTGACCACATTGCTTGGCCTCGATGGCGGTGCCTCGTCAATGGGAACAGGCAGGTTGTTGACCTTTGCGTCGACGAGGGTCTTGACCGCAGTTTCGTAGCCGTCTTCAAACTTGTGGATATCTAGCTTGGTCGACATCTTCGCGATCAGAGTCTCAGCCAATTGCAGGGAGTCGGCGTCGATAGCAGGCTGCTTGATGTCGCGGAAGTAGTCGGCGCGGTTGCGCAGTTCGTTCTGATAGCGGAGGGTGTAAGCCATCATGCCGGGACTGTCGGCGCCCGCGGGCACCACGGCGATGATATTTTCGCGGCCGGAGAATGATACTTTGCCGATGGCGGCCTTGCCGGTTTTTACCAGCGCCTGCCGCACCACGTTGAAGGCCTCGGCCGACATATCGTTTTCGGGCGTGACGAAGTAGGGCTTCTCAATGTATTCGGGATTCAGGTCGGCGACGTCAACGAACTGCGACACAGCGATGGTGTGCTTGGAAGGGATGCGCAGGTTCTCCAGCTCGCTGGGTTCGATGATGACGTATTTGCCTTTGCTGTACTCGTAGCCTTTCACGATCTCATCGTTTTCAACGGCGGTGGTGGCCTCTTTGCTTTCGGCCGCGCTCTCGAGCACTTTCTGGTGACGGATGCGTTCGCCGGTGCGGCGGCTGATCTGGTGAAAGCTGATCTGGCCCTTGCTTTCGGTGGCGACGTAGAGGCTCACTCCAAACGCCACGAGCGAGATTTGAACGTTGCCCGACCAATAAGGACGTGCCATGAATCCTCCAAAAGAGCGGGCCGGAAACGGCATGGGAAGCACAGAACCCGCAGACTGAGGAGTTTAGCGCATTTTGTAAACGTCGGAGAAGTGTATATATAGTAAACGACAGGACTTTCGTCTTGTCTTCGCCCCCACTGCCGGCGATGAAGATGAGCTTCGAAACGGTGGCGAACAGCGTGAATCAGGCAGGCGGAAGACCTCCCCATTGCCAGAAGCTTGTGTACTCGGCCTGGGCGAGCCAGGCGGAGAGTTGCGGGTCGGGGTGGCGCTTGACGTAGGGCACAGCCCAGCCGATGGTAGCGCCGGCGATTTTGTCGGGCATGTTCTGCTGCACTCCTGTGGCTTTCTCGAAGATCTCGGGATGTTGGAGACCTTGTTCGCAGAGGTTGACGAGCCGGTCGATTGCGTTGTGGTTCTGGGAATACATGTCGATGCCGTTGGCTTCGCCCAGCTCGGCTAGCATGATGAGTGGCGCGAGGGCGTAAAGGTGGTAATGGAGCGCCATGCCTGCGCGCTGGAGTTCGCGGGGCAGCGCTCCGCTGGGACCTATCTCATCGACGCCGGCTTTGAAGGCTTCCATGCCGAAGTGAAACTCGCGCGTGTCGTTGCGGGCGATGCCGGTGGCACAGACGGCGAGTCCGGCCCAGTAGCGATGATTGTTCCAGGCATCGCTGTTGGGGTTCTTCATCTTGTCATCGACATAGTCAACAACCTGGTCGGCGAGAAGGCCGAACCACTTTTGAATTTCCTTGTCTTGCTCGGGCGTGCCAACGCCGGTGTTGCGGACCTTGAGGTAGGCCATCGCGGTGCCGGCCAGCAGCCACTTCTGCACATAGTGAGCCTGGCCGGTTGCCATGGAAGCGGACCATGCTTTCGCTGCGGCTGCGGCGGTAAGCAACGTATAGACGCATTGAGCGCCGGCACGGCTTCCGTGACGCAGGTAGGCGTCGGCGGCTTGCGTGGTCCATTGGCCGAGGTGGTCAGGCGCTTCGGCGGCTTTCTCGTAAGCTGCTTTCTTTACGGGGTCGATGATGGAGTGATGCGCATCGCTGTAGTAGCTGTCTGCATCAAGCGACTTGGAAAACGGCGGTGGATCGGGACATGTGTATGCCGCGTCGGTCAGTGCGACGGGATGGCCGTCCCAGGGCGACTTGAGCTGGTCGGCGCGGGCATCCGTAGCGCGATGGGTCAGGACAATAACGGCAAGGATGGGCAGAAAGCCAAGTGAGAAGCGGGTCTTCATTGGTATGGGGCCTGCTGATGATGACGGGCGTTGGGCCGCCGGGGTTTCGAATTCGGTTGTCTAATGGGCGAATTCAATGCCGCGGCCGAGAACGACGATGTAAGCGATGGCGAAGAGTGCCGCGCAGATCCACCATGCGGGCAGGCGCGGGACCACGAGACGCGATTCGGGAAACGGTCGGGGAATGAAGCCGTCGAGCCAGAGCATGCCGGAGGATCCGCCAAAGGCGGCCGGGATGGTGGAGACAAGCAGCAGCTTGATCCCCAGCGGGTCAAAGGCTCCAGCAGCGCAACTAAAGAGGCAGCTTGCCAGATAGGGCAGGCGGCCAATGACGTTATAGTCGCTGTGCGTCGAGCAGAACGGCCGGACCGCGATCGCGAGGAGCCACGCGACAAACACGTAGAGGACGAGACCAAAGATCGCCATCGCGGTGCGCAACAAGGCCTGGTGCGGCAATCCGGCAATAACCTGCTGCCAGTCGCCAAAACCGAATACGCCGGAAAACAGAAAGTAGCCTGCGCCGGAGAAGAGATTGTGTGCGGAGAGCAGCCAGCAGAAGTAGCGGAGGGAAGCGCGCGCTCCGGCCATGTGCGTGCCCAGGAGTGTCAATATTCCCGCGGCGAGATTGACGAGGGTGCCACCGGCCTCGACCCAGCGATCTTCATGCAGGCTGGAGAGGTGGTTGCTGGTGAGTTCGGTCGGTACTCCGCCGCGCAGCCAGGAGGTGACGCCGTGGCCCACACCTTCGTGCAGCAGGACAGTGATGCCGGTAGCGACGATGGCCATGCTGATGATGGTCGCCTTGCTGTGCGCGGAGGACATGGCGGGAATTCTAGTGCAGTTTCGGAATACACGTAGACTTTTTGAGCGTAGAGAAGGGTGGCTTTATCCTGTTTTAAAAAAGCGACTTTGGTGCGTGCTTTGGGTTTGCGCCAATTCCGAAACTGCTTTACCCTACGCTCTGGAAAACGCTGGAACTTACATTCTGCGGATGAGGTGGATGGCGGACCAGCTCACGGCGACGCCAACAGACCGGAGCATGGTGGCGTCAAATGGCATGAAAAGCGCGAATCCGACGGCGGTGAAAGACCAGATCAATAAAGCCCAGGTAAGGGTGTTGCGTCGGTCTGCGTAACTTTGTTTGAGTCGAAAAATGACTCTCCCGGTGTGATCGCGCTCGTCCATTGTGTCTCTTGTCTCCTCTGCAGCGAAATCGGTCGGGGAGATACCCGGAACACTCAAACCAATTGTCGGAACCCAAAAGTACAGCCCTGGGGATAGTTCGAAAGTACCCTATGAAAGCGGTTACTTAAATACTGCTAAAGTTCCATGACATCCCTCCAACGGGGATTTCCGGAGGAATCCGGCCCAAAAAGGAGTGTTAACCAACGTGCTGGTTCGTTCGTTGTTCTCGATAGAAGGGCTGAGAAAGTCTCTTCGACTTGAGGGAAGACAACAATGGAAAAGCGCCGCCTACATCGGATTCTTTCTGCAATTGCACTTTCAGTTTTGCTTCTATCCACTCTTGGAGTGGCACAGCCGCGCGCGGCCACTCCGGCGCCTGCGCCCGCCGTGAGTGCCGCTCCCGCTCCCAGCGACAGCGATGTGGCGGCAACACAGACAAAACTCATTCGCCTGCTGCGGCTTAGTCCGACACTGACAACCGTGGTATCGCACGACCCCTCCCTGCTGTCGAATCAGGATTATGTTGCGCACAACAACCCGCAGTTGGCGGCGTTTCTTGCGGAGCATCCCGAAGTCGCGAGGAATCCGGAGTATTACCTGTTCACGCATCTGAATCACGAGAACGGGCAGCCGGATGAGGCGCTGGAACGGGCAGTGTGGCCGGACGTGTATCGCTCGCAGGGACAGCCTTCGTCCTTTGAACGCATCTGGAGCGATATGGTGCCGCTGATCGCCTTTGCGTTTGGCCTTACTGCGATCTTTGTCCTTGCCCGGATGTTCGTGGAGAATCGCCGCTGGAGCCGCATCTTCAAGCTGCAGAGCGAGGTGCACGGCAAGCTGATCGACAAGTTCACCAGCAACCAGGAACTGGCCGCATACATGGAGACCGACGCAGGCAGGAAATTCCTGGAGGCGGCGCCGATTCCGATCGGTATTGAACAGGGCCGCCGTATGCCGAGCGCTGTGGCACGCGTGCTCACACCTTTGCAGGCGGGCATCGTCATGGTGCTGCTGGGCATCGGTCTGCTGACGCTGCGCCATGCAGGACCGGACATGGACACACCGATGCTGTTCTTCGGAACTATCGTGCTGATGCCTGGAATCGGCTTTATTATCTCTGCAGGTGTTTCGTGGCTGCTGGCGGCGAAGCTAGGCTTGATGCCTGCTGATACGGCAGCACAAAGCAGGTATGATTCGCCCCTCGGCGCTTCCTCGGTATTCAAGGACAGGCAGTGAGTTGCGGGGAGCGCGGTGAAGGTGAGGAAGCAGAGGCCGATGCCCTGGGAGTCGATCATTCCGAACGTGCTGGCAGGCGAGGTACAGCCTCTTGCTGCCAACGCGCCCGTTACGGCGGTGGATAACGAGCAGTTCGCGGCGTTTTATGCGCGTTCGGCTCGGTCGCTATGGGCCTACCTGGCGCGGGTGAGTCGCGACCCCGCGTTGGCGGACGATCTGATGCAGGAGAGCTACGTGCGCTTTCTTTGCGCAAATCATCCGGAAGACGGCGAAGTGGCGGCGCGACGGTATCTGTTTCGAATTGCAACCAATTTGTTGCGCGATCACTGGCGGCGTCCGCAGTCGTCGTCGATTGAAGAGATGCCGGAAGAAATGTTCAAGGCGAGGTGCGGTGTGGCGCAGTCGGATTCGCAGGCTATGCTGGAGCCGGCGATGGCCTTGATGCGTCCACGCGACCGGCAGTTGTTGTGGCTGGCGTATGCCGAGGGCTACTCGCACCACGAAATTGCAGAGGTGACGGGGCTGGCCTCGGCGAGCATCCGGCTTCTGCTGTTCCGCGCACGGCGGAAGATGGCGCGATTGCTCCGGCAACGAGGTGAAGCATGAGCCCGTTTACGTGTGCGCGTGAGCGAGAGGTGACGGAGTTGCTTGATCGTGGCTACTGGCCTGACGCCTGTCCTGCTGAGCTGCGCTCGCACGTCGGGTCGTGCCGCCTGTGTGCCGATCTTGTGGTGGTAAGCCAAGCGTTTCAAGCTGCTCACAAGCAGGCCATGCGGGTGCCGCAGATGGATTTGGCCGGAGCATTCTGGTGGCGGGCTCAACTGCGGCGGCGTAACGCAGCTATTGAAAAAGTGGGGCGGCCGATATTCGGAGCGCAGATCTTTGCCCTGGCCATATCGGTCGTGATGGGCGTAGCCATGGTCGCCTGGAAGGGAAACTGGCTGAAGTCGTGGCTCGAGGATTTGCCGCGAGCTCTGCACCTGGACGCGCTGGTGCCAACAGCGTTGTCACAGTCGGGGGGAATGGCATCGATTGTGCTGCCGGTGCTGGCAACGGTAGCGCTGCTGAGCGGCGTGGTTGTCTACCTGGCGACGGAAAAGCAATAATCCGGTTGCATATTGATTAACGGGGCAAGCGTAAATCAAGACGGAGGGAACGAATCTTGGAGAGCAAAACCAAGGTGCACATGGACCAGCTCCTATCCCCCGCAGGACATCCGGTGACTGTCGTCCGCTTTGAGGGTGATATCGCCTCTACTTCGAAGGACGCCGTCCTAGGGGTCTATCAGAGACTTCCCAGGGAATCGTCGAAGCTGATCCTGCTGGACTTCAGCAAAGTCGGTTACATCAATTCGAGCGGCATCACGCTGGTGATTCAACTGCTGATGGAGGCGTATCAATCGGCGCGGAAGATATACGCATTCGGCCTGTCTCCGCACTTTACCAAGGTCTTCACTGTCGCGGGGATCACCAATTATGCCGGGTTATTCCACAGCGAGGCTGACGCGCTCACGGCGCTATAGGCTATCTGGGTTTCTTTAGGTGGGGATTTGACTGACGGTCCCTATTCGGTGTCGTCGGCAACATAGAGCATGCCTAGATCGCGCAAGCTTTGGCCGGAACTGCGGCCCAGAACCTCGGCAACCTTCTCAGCCATTCCCTTATTTGAAGCAAAGAACTTAAAAGTCACGACTTCTTTGCCGTACAAACAGGTCAGATCGAGGCGAGTACCCACGATCCTGTCTACTTTTCTGAAGGTCACAGATTCAGGGTGACTCGCAAAGGCTGCTTTGCGGGTATCAAATGGTCCAGCGCCACCGACAGGCGGCCAACCAGACAGATTCAACAACTGCTGCATTCGGCGCTCCTACACACTTGATGGTACGACACTGGGCGCCGATTTGGACGTTGGCAGGTCGGGTGTTACACGACTGCGCCCCTGTCGACGCGACCAGGGCTTGTGCCCGCGTCCCGAAGGCGGTGAATTGAGCTTCCAATTCGTCGAGAGTTCTGGCCCCTTCGATGGTCCCCGGATTTGACCGGGACTGCGGCCGGGACTCTTCAAGACTTGGCGCTACACGCGCATCGGTTGCCGGGTTGTGGATTTGCATCCTACGCTAGTTTTCAGTAGGATGCGCCGGATGTGGCGGGAGAGGATATCTCATGCCAACTTATGTCATTCTTCTGCGGGCAGTAAACCTTGCCGGGCACGGAAAGCTGCCGATGGCGGACTTCCGGAAGCTGCTGGTGGGGCTTGGATTTGAGAGGGTCGAGACCTACATCCAAAGCGGCAATGCGGTGGTGGATGCGACGGGTACGGCGGCACGGGTGGCGCAAGCTGTGGCGGCTGGACTGGAAAAGTTGACGGGCGCACCGGCTGGTGTTGTGGTGAGAACGCATGAGCAAATGGATCGCGTAGTGCGGGAGAATCCGTTTGCGGCGGAAGCGGCGGACGGAGCGAGGGTGCATGCAGCGTTTCTGTCGGGGTCGCCGGGCGAGGAAGCTGCGGCCGGTCTTGAACGCATAGTTACGCAGTACCCCAAGCGACGGGATCGGTACCGGCTGGTTGAGGACACCCTGTACCTGCACCTGCCGGATGGAGCGGCAGAAACGAAGTTTACAGGTAAGTCGCTCGACAAAGCTCTGGGCGTGATGGGAACTGCGCGGAACTGGAACACGGTCCTGAAGCTGCATCAGATGTCGAAGCGCAAGGCGTAGTCACTCGCGCTCCACAACGAGCTGATGAAGCCGCAGTGTTTGCGGAGGGCAGGGGAACACTAACGCGGATTCGAATCGATCCGGCGCCGTGTGTACACAACTCCGATGTATGGAATTAACTGATGTTGGTTGACAGGACCGCGGCAATCTGGGTGAACGCGTGATTCATTCCAGTGGACAGAACGCGCATGCCGGTTGTCGCGGCAAAGGCGATGAGCGCGACGATGAGGGCATATTCGACCAAGTCCTGGCCTTGTTCATCTTCGATTAGATCCCTAACGTAAGCCGAAACGCGAAATAGTAAAGTGTTCATTTTCCCTTCCCAAAGTGAATAACTTCGTATAAGGAATGATCACTCCCACAATGTGTTTTGGGAATAACACTTGCGGCTAAATCCTGAACCGAAAAGGGTCAGAAACGTGGTGATGCACGTCACTACCGGGCTGAATCTTGATCGCGTGCCGCGATTACGTCGTCGGCAACGCGGGCTGCTTCGACGGCGGGGCGCACGTCGTGTACCCGGACAATCGAGGTGCCGTGGAAGATTGCGGCGACGAGAGCGGCGATGCCTGCCGTCTCACGAGCCTTAACGGGTGCCTGCTTGCTTGCGTACAAAGGGGCCAGCGTGTGACCGAGGAATGATTTGCGTGAGACACCGGCGAGCAGAGGGCGGCAGAGCGCGAGCAATTCGGCCTGGCGGGCGAGCAGGATGTAGTTTTCGTCGAGCTTTTTGCCGAAGCCATAGCCGGGATCGAGTACGATGGCCTCGGCCTGTATGCCCGCGAGCGCTGCGATTTCCATGCTCCTGGCCAGCCCTGAGCGCACTAGATTCATCAGCGCGCCCGAAGGGAGTTTGTTCTGCTCCCGCCACTCATCGGGGCGGCCGCGCGTATGCATCAATACAACGCCGCAAGAGGATTCGGCGCAAACGGCAGGCATAGCGTCGTCCCAGCAAAATCCACTGACGTCGTTAATGATCTCGGAACCGGCGGCGAGGGCGGCACGCGCGGTTGCGGACTTATATGTGTCGGCGGAAAGGATCGCATCGGGCCTGGCTTTGAGGATTCCTTCGATGACCGGCAGAAGTCGCGCCTGTTCTTCGGATGCGGTGACGGCAGCGTCGGCCGCCCGGCCGGTCTGGGAGCCGGGCCGCGTGCTTTCGGCGCCCAGATCGAGCAAGTCTGCGCCTTCGTCGAACAGTTGGAGGGCGCGGGCCACCGCCGCCTCAGGGGCGAGAAAAAGTCCTCCATCGCTGAAGGAGTCGGGCGTGATGTTAATGACGCCCATGACCAGTGTTCGCCTGCCCAGTTCGAGCGTGCGCGTACGCAGCTTCCAATGCGAGAATGTGCGCGTCAAAGCAGTCATCGAATCGAACCAAAATCAACCGGTCTGCAACTCGTGCGATCAGGAGCCAGCTTCGATTCTATGAGCACGACGGCAATCGATGGCGGAGGGCGCTCGGCGATCATGCCCTGCTACACTCCCTGCATGCTCCCCATCCGGCGAATGCTGGCGCTTTGCCCGGCGATTCTTCTCCTCTCCGCCACATGCATTTTTGCCCAGACTCATTCTGCCCGAACCGCTGCGCACCAGCCGGCACATCCAGCCCCGGCGAAGGGAGCAATTGCCGAGCGGATCCAGGCAATTCTTTCCGATCCTGCGCTCAGTCACACGGAATTCGGCATCAGCGTAAGCACGCTCGATGGGCAGGCGCTTTTCGGGCTGAATGAGGGCAAGTTGTTTACCCCGGCCTCGAATGCGAAGCTTGCGACCACCGCTGCGGCCTATGCGCTGCTCCCCGTGGAGAGCTTGACGTGGACCACGAACGTGGTTGCAGATGGAGAGGTCGACGCAGGCGGCGTGCTGCATGGGAACATTATGATCCTGGGATCGGGCGATCCCACGATGAGTGCGCGGCGGTATCCTTACCAGCCGCCGAGTGCGACGCCGACTCCCGCAAGTCCGCCGGCGCAATCGCCAACCGGGAAGCCTGAGGTCACTCCAACCCCGCAGGAAGTAACGGCAGAGCCGCGCGCCATGGAGTTGCTGGATCTATTGGCGCAGCAGGTGGAGCAGGCGGGGGTTCGGACGGTGGAAGGCAGTGTGGTGGGCGACGACAGCTACTACTTGAGCGAGCCGTATGGAACCGCCTGGGCGTGGGATGACCTGCAGTGGGGCTATGGCGCGCCGGTATCGGCGCTCTCGTTTGCCGATAATTCGGTTGAACTGACGCTGACGGCGGACCCGGCGAAACCCCCTGCGACGCTGGAACAGTGGACGCCGAACGTCGAGTACTACACGCTGGAGAATTCGATGACCATGGCACAGCCGGGCGACGCGCCGCATCCGGGATTGGAGCGGCGGCCGGGAAGCATGTTGGTGCGTGCGTGGGGAACAGCACCGGCGCAGGGTCTGCATGCGCCACTGGCGGTTGAAGATCCAGCGGAGTTTACTGCGGCGGCTTTCAAGGATGCGCTCCTGCACCGGGGTGTGACGGTGAGTGGAAATGCGGCTTCGGCGCATCGGTTCCCGGATGGGACGGGAGACTTCAACGCCGAGCGAGCAGAGCCCTTGAAGCTGGCGCCGCGAGCGCTGGTGACGATGGAAGCCCCAGTCGGAAATCACAAAGTGCTGGCAACGCATGTGTCGGTGCCAGTGGCGCAAGACATCACGGTTACCAACAAAGTGAGCCAGAACCTGCACGCGGAATTGCTGCTTCGATTGCTGGGCAAGGCTTTCGCGAAAGACGGCAGCCTGGCGCAGGGTACGCGCGTAGTGCGGCAGTTCCTGGTGGACGCGGGCGTGAGCGACTCGGATTTCTTCTTCTATGACGGCTCAGGCATGAGCAGGGATGATCGTGTTGCGCCGCGGGCGTATACGCAGTTGTTGGCGTATGCCTCGCGGAAGGCGTGGGGCGCGGCTTGGCGCGATACATTTCCGGTCGCGGGTGTGGATGGATCGCTAGCGGGCCGATTCAGGAATTCTCCGCTGAAGGGAAAACTGTGGGCGAAGACGGGAACGCTGAATGAGACGTATGCGCTGTCGGGGTATTTGCAGACAGTGAGCGGGAAGACGCTGGCGTTTTCGATCCTTGTGAATGGACGTCGACCGGGAAGCCAGGCGGAGGTTCCGGCGATGGAGAAGATCTGCGAGGCGATTGCGGCTACGGAATAAGTGGTCCGAAAGGGTGAAAGACGACTGCAGGTTCCTCTGCTCCCCTTCGCTACGTTCAGGGTCCGTCGGAATGACAGAGATTAGGTTTAAAGGTCTGTATGAGGGTCCGCGACACGTTCGGTCGCGGCAGAGCGGCGGGTTATTGTGCGCCTTGCTTGACGAATAGCTTGGCCGCGAGGAGAGTGCTGGCGCAGCCCATCAACGTGAGAACCAGTCCCGGGACCCACAACTCGCTGATTCCAGCGCCGCGGAGGATAATGCCGCGGAGGATCTGGATGTAATAAGTCGCAGGAATGAGGCGGCTGATGCCCTGGAAGAACACCGGCATATTCTCGATGAGAAAGATGTAGCCAGAAAGAAAGACCGAGGGCAGAATCGTTCCCATGGAAAGCTGAAAGGCCTCGGCCTGCGTTCGTGCGCGCGTTGAAATCACGAGGCCGATGCCGAGCACGGTAAGCAGAAACGGCACCGATAGCAGGAGAAGCAGAAGCACGCTGCCGTGAATCGGGACCATGAAGATGGTGCGCATGACGAGCAGGATGGCACAGAGTTCGGCGAAGGTGAGCACGCCGTAGGGAATCATTTTGCCAACCATGAGGCCGAGGGGGGCGACGGGTGTCATGGTGAGCTGTTCGAGGGTTCCTCGCTCGCGTTCGCGCACGAGGCTGAGGGCGATCATGAGAATTGCCATGACCTGAAGCAGGATCGCGATCAGGCCGGGGACGAAGAAGTTGGCGGAGCGCGTGGCCGGGTTGTAGAGCACGGAGGGCCGCACCTCAATGGGCATGGCGCCATCGGGCAGAACGCGGCCGAGGGACTCCTTGAGAGCGACACCGGTGGCTGTGCTCATGGCCTGGCCGGCGACGCTGGAGTCGGAGCCGTCGACGAGCACGAGCACCGTTGCGGTGGTTCCGTCCTGCAGGCGGCGCGCATAGTCGTAGGGGATGCGGATACCTACGCAGGCTTTGCCGGCGCGGACGGCTTCATACATCTCATCCTGGGAGCGGGCGTATATTTTCAGCGCGAAGACGTCAGATCCGGCGAAGCTCTCAAGCAGACGGCGGCTGTCTTGCGTATTCGATTCGTCAAGGACGACAGTGGAAACCTGGCGGATGTTAGTGTCGACCGCGAATCCGAAGAGAAATAGTTGCAACATGGGGATGAGCAGCGCGAAGAAAAGGGTGCCGGGGTCGCGGACGATGTGCAGGAATTCTTTCCGGCAGACGGGAATGAGACCGCGAAAGAGGGCGTTCATCGCTGCGCCTCCATGATGCGGTAGGTGAGGGTGACGAAGACGTCTTCGAGAGAAGGTTCGATGGTCTCGATCTGCGCGTGCGTAAGTTGGGCGCGAAGATCGGCGAGATGATTGGTTTCCGCAAGGGCGTGAATGGCGTGGCCGAAGATGGTTGCCTCGCGAATGCCAGGTATGCGGCGCACGCTGTCGAGGAGTTCTGAGGGATTCGCGGCGCTGATCTGAATGCGCGAGGTACCGACGGGATTGGCGTCGGGCAGTTTCTGCAACTCGGCCACGGTGCCGATGGCGATGAGTTTGGACATATAGATGTAGCCGACGCGGCCGCAGCGTTCGGCTTCGTCCATGTAATGGGTGGTCACAAAGAAGGTGACGCCCTGACCGGAGAGCTGAAAGAGCAAGTCCCACAGCGCGCGGCGCGCAACAGGATCGATGCCGGCGGTGGGCTCGTCGAGAAAGACGACTTCGGGTGAGTGAATGATGGAGCAGGCGAGCGCGAGGCGCTGCTTCCAGCCACCGGAGAGCTGTCCTGCACGGCGATTCATGTAGGGCTCGATGCCGGTGAGGGCCTGCAATTCACGGGTGCGCTCTGCGGCTTTTGCGGAGTCCAGGCCGTAGACGCCTGCATAGAAATCCATATTCTCGGCAACCGTGAGGTCTTCGTAGAGGCCGAACTTCTGTGACATGTAGCCGACGTGGCGACGAATCTCTGCCGCGTCTCTGCGAATGTCCATGCCAAGAATACGTCCGGTGCCTTCTGTCGGACGAAGCAGTCCACAGAGCGCCTTGATGATGGTAGTTTTGCCGGATCCGTTGGGGCCGAGGAAGCCGAAGAGTTCACCTTTGCCGATTTCGAAGCTTACGTCGTTAACCGCGGTGAAGGAGCCGAAGCGGATGGTAAGGTGATCGGCTGCGATGATGGCCGTCATTCGAGGCACACCGTCGCCGACATGCCCGACTTGAGGATTTGCTGCGCGTTATCGACGTATACCTTTACACCGAAGACTTCGTGATCACGATCGCTCCTGGTTTGCACATTGCGAGGAAGAAACTCGGCCTGCGAAGCGATTTGTCCCACGTGGCCTTCGAAGGCGCGATTTCCAAAGCTGTCGACGCGAACAGTGGCGTGCTGACCGAGCTGGACGTGGGCGAGGTCCGTTTCGGGCACGTAAACCTTGACCCAGAGCTGGGACGCTTCGAGCATGATGATGACGATGCGGCCAGCGGGGACCAGATCGCCCGGGCGAACACTGACGACTTCGACGACAGCGTCGGCGGGCGCGGTCAGCTCGGCTTCGCGCAGGCGGGCGTCGAGCTCGGCCACGCGACCCTGCGCTCCAGCAAGACGGCCGCGTGCTGCTTCGATGTCTTCCTTGCGAAAACCTTTCCGCGAAAGAATAGCCGCGGCGTCGGCTTGCTTGTATCTGGCTTCGGCGGCGTTCAAGTCTTCAACGCGCGTGCCGGCCTGAAGAAGCGCGAGGCGCTGGCGCGCGGACTCCGCGCGTTGGGCTGCTGCATCGCGTTTGTCGCGGCTGTCGTCGAATTGCTGGCGAGAGATGGTATCGGTCGCGATCAGCTTTTCCATGCGCTTGTAGGAGACGTCGGCATTGGCGGAATCGGCTACGGCGGCGGCGTAGTCAGCCTGGGCCTGGTCGATCTCCTGGCGGCGCGGGCCGTTGCGCGCTGCTTCAAGCGAGGCCTGCTGTGCTCGGGCGGTGGCTTCGGCCTGGGCGATTTCTTCGGGACGGTTTCCGCGCTGCATCTTGCTGAGGTCGGCCTGCGCCTGTTCGAGCGATGCCTCTGCCTGCGCGCGCTGCGCTTTCAGTTCGTCGCATTCGAAGAGGACGAGCGTCGTTCCGGCCTTGACGACCCGCCCTTCTTCGACGGGGACGGCGGTGACCCGGCCGCCGATCTTCGATCCGATCTGGATCTCACGAGTCTCAACTGTGCCGGAGTAGTCGAAGCGGCTGCGATGCGACTGCCACGCAAATATGACCCAGATAGCGGCGATGAGCACACCCGTGATGACTCCGGCGATGATGAGGCGGCGCTTCATGCGATCCCTTCCCGCAGCTGCTGCGTCCCCACGCGGGCGGTGCTGACGCGAGGCCAACAATAGTCCTTGCGCTGCGCGGCACAGAAAAGTTTCAAGACATCTTCAGGATGGCATGGGATTTCCGGGGAGCTGTGAGCTGGAGCACACGGGTTGAATGGCGCCCAAGACCTGTATCATCAAAGGCGAAATGCAGATTCGTATTTGCAGTTGCTTGTTTGGGTTAATTGCTGGGGTCGCGGCTCTTACTGCCGTTTCCGGGTGCAAGTCTCTGCCCCCCTCGAAGCCCGAGTCCCAGTGGACGCCGGAAGAGGCGCAGGGTGCGCAGGTGTTTCACCAGGCTTGCGCGAAGTGCCACTATCCGACGACGACGCAGGGCCTGCATGGGCCGGGGCTGCAGGCGATCACGAAGATAAAAGCGATGCCCTCGGGCGCTCCACCAACGGATGAGCGGCTGACGGCGGTGATCCTGCACGGGCATGGAACGATGCCCGGCACCGCGCTTGACGAGCAGGAGCTGCGCGACCTGCTGGCCTACCTGCACACACTATGAGTGATGAAGAGCGCAGCAGCGCGCGTGAGTCGAAGGGACAAGACGAGCCTTCGAAGAGTGCCGCTGAAGAATCGAAGAATGCTCTGGCGGCGAAGCGGGAACTGTTGCCCTTGCCAGGCCTCGCGGCGATTTCGCTGTATCTCTTGCTGCTTGCGGTGGTCATCATCGTCGGAGTGGTAGGCGGGCATTATCCCGCGTTGTTCCTGCTGATGCCTGTCTTTCTCTTCGCGGCATCCGGCGGATTGATGATGCTGTTTCGCTGGGCGTGGGCGATGGCGCTGGCCGCGGTGCTTATGCTGGGCGGATATAACGTGTGGATTTTTATACACCTGCACATGTTTCCAGCGCTGATCCAGGGATTGCTCAACCTGGTTTTCTTCTTCTACCTGGTGCGGACGGAGGTTCGGGAAAAGCTGCGATAAGCGTGCAGGGATAAAGCCCTCGTTTTTGCCGGCCTTTTACGGCACGACAAAAGAGGCTGCGGGGAAAAGTCAAGTTTCGATAAGAACGCTCATTCCTCAGGGGCTAAGAGCCCACATCCTTCTCCGCCACTTGCGGCATGACTGAAGTCATGCCCTGTTACAAGACTCGGGTTTGAAATGAGTTTTCCGCAAGTTCCAAAGTCATGTTCTGTTACAAGGCAGTTAGACTCGGAGTCTTTCGTCGAGTTGTGAAGCTGCGCTCTATTTGGAACATGTCTACTTCGCATCGGACACATTCTCATGGAATCCTTGCGAGGCGGGATGGTAATCTCTTGCCCATGCCGCCGAAAATGCTGAAGCTTGCTGGGTGTTCCCTCCTGACGTTTGCCACAATTGTTGCCGTACATGCCGCAGATGCTCCGAAGAAGCGGGACATCAACCTCGACGATCTTGCCAAGTTGCAACGCGTGGGTGGGCCGGTTGTCTCGCCGGATGGCGAGTGGGTGCTCTACAGCGTCGGCCAGGTCGATACGAAGGAAGACAAGTCTCAGTCGCATCTGTGGATGGTGAAGTGGGATGGATCTGTTCATCTGCAGTTGACATACGGCAAAGAAGGCGCATCGGCGCCGAAGTTCAGCCCCGACGGGCGGTACATCAGCTTCATGTCGGGACGGCCGGGAACCACCAAGGGCGACCAGGTGTGGGTGATGGATCGTCGCGGCGGCGAGGCCGAGCAGCTCACCAACATTACCGACCAGAATATCCAGGGTTATAGCTGGTCGCCGGATTCGAAGAAGCTTCTACTCACGCTGCATCCCAAGACAGAGCCGGATCCCGAAGAGGGCAAGCCGCCGGCGCCGCCGAAACCTATTGTGATCGATCGCTACCACTTCAAGCAGGACATCCAGGGCTATCTGCGCAACGACGCCTTCAACGCGCTCTACCTCTGGGACCTGACGACAAAGAAAGCAGAGAAGCTGACCACCGGCAAGAATGTGAGCGAGAGCGAGGCGGAATGGTCGCCGGATGGCAAGTGGGTTGCGTTTGTGTGCAACCAGGATCCGGACCCGGACCGCAGCAACAACTCCGATGTGTTTGTGGTGGAAGCGAAGGCAGGATCAACCGCGAAAAAGCTGACGACCTGGACGGGACCTGACGGCGGCCGGCTGGCGTGGTCGCCGGATTCGCAGTCGATTGCCTATACGCAGGGCGCGAAACTGGAGCTGCTGGAGTACTCGCAGGCCAAGCCGGCGGTGGTGACGCTCGACGGCAAGGTCAGCTACCCGGCGGCGACGTTCGATCGCAGCGTGAGCCAGCCGTTCTTCTCTGCCGATGGACGGTTGAGCTACCTGGTCGCCGACGATCGCAATCAATATCCCGCAGGAGTGGAGCTGGCGGGAAATGGCATCAAGAAGGAACTCGACCAACAGGGCGCCGTGATGACGTGGGACCAGGCGGGCGGACACACGGCGGTTTTGTACACCAACGACACTTCTCCGGCGGAGGTCTACGCGCTGGAGAATGGGGCGCTGCGCAAGCTCACTACGCATAACGATGCGTTGATCGCAGAACTAAACCTGGTTCCGACCGAGGACATCGAAGCGAAGGACAAGGAAGGCGTCGAAGTGCATGGGTTGCTGACCAGGCCTGCGGATTTCAAGGCGGGCTCGCCGGTGCCGATGATCCTGTACATTCATGGCGGTCCGAACGGACAGGATGAGCACGGCTTCGATTTCATGCGCCAATGGCTCGCAACGAAGGGCTACGCCGAGCTGAACGTAAACTATCGCGGGAGCTCGGGCCGTGGGCAGGATTACGCAAAGGCGATTGCCGCCGACTGGGGCCATTACGAAGTCGAGGACCTGCTGGCTTGCGTCGACAAAGCTGTGGCGATGGGCGTTGCAGATCCGAATCGGCTCGCCGTCACAGGCTGGAGCTACGGCGGAATCCTTACCGACTACACGGTTGCCAGCACCGATCGCTTCAAGGCCGGAATCAGCGGGGCGGGCGTGGCGGCGCCGATGTCGTTCTACGGAGTGGACCAGTACATCCTGCAATACGACAACGAACTGGGGCCGCCGTGGAAGAATCTGCCGCTCTACATCAAGATGAGCTATCCGTTCCTCGAAGTGGATAAGCGCGTGCACACGCCGATGCTGTTTATGGGTGGCACCTCGGATATGAATGTGCCGCTGCTGGGCGGCGAGCAGATGTATGAGGCGCTAAAGTCGCTGGGTCGGCCGACGGAGCTTGTCGTTTACCCCGGCCAGTTCCATGGATTCACGCGGCCCAGCTTTATCAAGGACCGCTATGAGCGCTGGCTGGCGTGGTGGGACAAGTATCTGAAGCCGGCGACGCCAGCTCCGGCAGCTGCAGCCCCGAACAAGCAGGCGGTGTAGAGGGAAGCCGAATACGGGATCGCTCGGGCGGACTGGCAAAATCACCCGAGCTGGCTGCGGGATTCTTATTCTTCAAAGGCGGTTTCGCGGCGCTTGGTCGGCTCGGTGTCGCTTTTCCGTCGGAACATTCCCACGAGCGCAATGATGGTGGCGACGATCAGCAGGAATCCGCCAATCAGCGTCAGCCCAACTGCACCGGGCACTCCGGCGCCGGTAGTGGTGACGTCGATGTGAATGGAACAGCCCGACAGCGGATAGGCAAACGAGAGGCCCGTTGTGCCGTTGCAAAAGTAGAAGATGACGAACAGCCCTACTGCCAGGCAAGCCACAGCAACCACCAAGACGCTCTTCACGCGAGCCTCCTGCGCAGGATTTTACCCCGACTTCAAGCCCTATGCACTCCCGGTACAATAAGGGTGATGGAACTGGTGCAGATTGAGCCCGCGCGCAGGACGCCCGCGCCGAAGCCGGAGTGGCTGAAGGCACGCGCGCCGGTGGGCGAGAATTACCACGCGCTGAAGCAACTGGCGCGCTCTCTGGGACTGCACACGGTGTGCGAAAGCGCGCATTGCCCCAACATTGGCGAGTGCTGGCATCACAAGACGGCCACCTTCATGATGCTGGGCAACCTTTGTACGCGGCGTTGCGGGTTCTGTGCGGTGCCCAAGGGACGGCCCGAGCCGATTGATCTTGACGAGCCGCGCCGCGTGGCTGAAGCGGTGGCAACGCTGGGACTGGAACATGCGGTCATTACGAGTGTGAATCGCGATGATGATCTTGTCGGCGGTGCGCGGATTTTTGCGATGGTGATCGAAGAGATTCGCCGCCAGGCGCCGGGATGCCGCGTGGAGGTGCTGGTTCCCGATTTCCAGGGCAACCGCGAGGCGATCGGCATTGTGGTGAATGCCAAGCCAGAAGTGATGAACCACAACACCGAAACGGTTCCGCGGCTCTATCGCGTGGTTCGTTCGGGCGCGAGGTACGAGCGTTCGCTTGAGCTGTTGCGTTACTCCAAAGAGTTGAACCCGGCGGGCGTGACAAAGTCAGGTGTGATGGTTGGGCTTGGCGAAGAGACACACGAACTGCTCGAGGTCTTTCGCGGTCTGGCTAGTATTGGCTGCGACATCCTTACCATCGGGCAATATCTGCGGCCGTCGCGCGATCACCTGCCGATGGCGCGCCTGTATACGCCTCGCGAGTTCGCCGAGTTGAAGACTGAAGCTCTCAAGATGGGTTTCCGCCACGTCGAATCGGGGCCACTGGTGCGCTCGAGCTACCACGCACACGAGCAGGCTGCGGCAACCGGCATGATTGCGGTGCAGCGGCCCGCCTCGGCCTGATGAACCCCCTCGTACTCGATTCAATGCAATGCGTTCGCGCTTGCAGGAATGAGCGGGGTGGTTTCAAATTGTCCTTTCGATGAAGCAAAGGAAAGACACGACTGCATGTCTACCGACCGGCGCGATTTTCTAAAACGGGCAAGCCTGATGGGATCGATGGCCATGTTGGCTGGCAATCCATCCGCGGAAGCTCTGCCGCCAGGTAGCGGCTTGACCAGCGTCATTGAGGATTCCGTGCCTTTGCAAGCCGAGGAGACTCCCAAGTACCACATCAAGTTTGCCGTATGCGGAATGAGTCACGACCATATCTACGGCATGGTGGGGGCCATCCAGCGCGGCGGCGGCGAGATGGTGGCGGCATGGGGCGGCGAAGAGGACAAACTCGCTGTCTTCACCAAGCGCTTCCCCACCGTGAGAATTGTAAAGACGCAGGACGAAATTCTCAACGATCCTTCGATCCAGCTTGTCTTGAGCTCGCAGATTGCGAGCGAGCGCGCACCGCTCGGCGTACGGGCAATGAAGCACGGCAAGGACTTTCTTTCAGACAAGCCGGGCATCACAACGCTCGAACAACTGGGCGAAGTGCGCAAGACGATTGCCGACACGAAACGCATCTACGCCATCATGTACAGCGAACTGCTCGAAGTGAAGGCTGCGGTATATGCAGGAACCCTGGTACAGCAAGGCGCTGTCGGCAAGGTGATCCAGACGATCAACATTGCGCCACACCAGATTTTCCAGCATGGCGGCGTGGCGGGCGGAGGGACGGGCAGGCCTGACTGGTTCTGGAATCCCGAGCAGTACGGCGGGATTCTTTGCGATATTGGATCGCACCAGGTGGACCAGTTTCTGTTCTACACGGGATCAACTCAAGCTGAAGTGGTGGAATCGCAGATCGCCAATGTCCGGCATCCGGATCATCCCAAATTCCAGGACTTTGGCGACATGGTGCTGCGAGGAAATCGCGGCCTCGGGTATGTGCGTCTCGACTGGTTCACCCCCGATGGTCTCGGCACATGGGGCGATGGGCGCCTCTTTATCCTCGGAACCGACGGATACATCGAGATCCGCAAATACACCGACGTGGCCGTAAAAGCGCAGGGGAACAACTTGTTCATTGTGGACGGCAAGCAGGCGCGATACATCGACTGCAACGATATGCCGCTGCCATTCGGTCCGCAGTTTGTGGGGGATGTCGTCAACCGTACCCACGTAGCGCAAGACCAGGCGCAATGCCTGCTCGCTGCAGAGTTGGTCATCAAGGCGCAACTTGCTGCGAAGCGGGTAACGCTGCAGGAGTAGCAAACACGCCTCTGAAGGTCTTGGCTCACGAGCGCGCCCTGCGGTGCCGGGTTGTAGAATAGCCGTTGGCTATTGGCTTACGGCAAGTCCCGAGTTGGTGTGGCCTTTCGGGGTTTCATGCAAGGTCGCCGCTCCCTGGTGGTCGCGTCGACTTGAGTGCAGCGGCTCCGGGATACAGCCACTCAGGAATTGCGATAGCGAGGAAATGACCATGGCATCGTTTAAGGATGGCAATCCAGCACTTAAAGGACTCTCAGGCGATTTGAAGCGGCGGATGGATGCGGCCGTAGCAACCTTCCAGGCCAGCCTGGCCTCCACGCGCACCGGTCGCGCCAGCGCCCATATGCTCGACCAGATCAAGGTGGACTACTACGGCACGATGACGCCGATCAATCAAATGGCGCAGGTGTCCACGCCGGAGCCGCAGTCGATTCTCATTCAGCCGTGGGATCCGTCGATCCTCAAGGAGATCGAGAAAGCGATCCAGGCTTCGGATCTCGGCTTCAATCCGCTCTCGGACGGCAAGATCATTCGCGTGCCGGTGCCGCCCATGACCGAAGAGCGCCGCCGCGACGTGGTAAAGCATCTGAACAAGGTTCTCGAAGAACACCGCACCGCGGTTCGCAATGTGCGCCGCGATGGCAACGACGCTCTGAAGAAGCTCGCCAAGGAAAAGAAGATCAGCGAGGACGAGGAGAAGCGTGCCCTCGAAGAGGTCCAGAAGATGACCGACGAAGAGATTCGCCGCATGGAAGAGCTCTCGCGCAAGAAGGAAGTCGAAGTGATGCAGGTTTGAATGGCCCACTGGACTGGGCCTTCGTAATCGAAATGGTCGCAACGTGAGCCACCATCTGCACAGTACTGTCGCATTGCTTCAGCGTACTCCCGGTGCACTGGATGCACTGTTGCGCGGCCTGCCTGAGCTCTGGACGAATCACAATGAAGGCGAGGGGACATTCACGGTGGTGGATGTCGTGGGGCATCTCATCTACGCCGACCGCGCCGACTGGATGCCGCGGGTGCGCATAATCCTGGAGCACGGTGAGAACAAATCGTTCGAGCCATTCGATCGCCTTGGACATGTGAAGACTTGCTGCGGCAAGAATCTTCCGCAGCTACTGGATGAATTTGCACAGGTGCGAGCCGAACGCCTCGATGAGTTGCGCGCGCTCAATTTGACGCCGGCGCAGCTTGCGTTGCAGGGGCGGCATCCGGCGCTAGGCACGGTGACCCTATCAAATCTACTGGCCACTTGGGCGGTGCACGATCTCACGCATATGCACCAAGTCTCGCGGGTCATGGCACACCAGTACCGCGACGAAGTCGGGCCTTTTGGTGCATTTCTAGGCGTGCTGAAGTGCGAAGGCCACAGCGGGTGAGACAGTTCAAAGTTCGTAGTTCTTAGTTCAGAGTAACGAGAATTGTGAAGTAAGAACTGTGAACTGACGCGCAGCGTCTACTTCTTCGGGCGCTTGTAGAACGGGATGGGGACCTGTTTCGCCCTGACCGAATTGGCGCGGCATTGGACCACTACATCAGTCCCGCTGGCGGCAACGCTGGCTGGAACCAGTGCCATAGCGATGTTGGTTTTAAGGAACGGAGCGGGTGAGCCGGAAGTGACGACGCCGATCTGTTTGCCGTCGAGGTCATGTACGGTGTACCCGTCGCGGCCGATCCCACGGTCCACCATTTCGAGGCCGATGATTTTGCGCTTGGGACCGTCGCTCGCCTTGTCGGCGAGCAAGGCATCTCGGCCGATGAACTCACCCTTGTCGAGTTTGAGGAAGCGGTCGAGGCCTGCTTCGAGCGCGTTGATGTCTTCAGAAATCTCATGGCCATAGAGGCTCATTCCGGCTTCGAGACGCAGCGTGTTGCGCGCGCCCAGGCCGCAGGGACGTATGCCGAACTCCGCGCCCGCTTCCATCAGCGCATTCCACATCTTTACGGTAGAGGCTTCGTCCGAGGGGATGTACACCTCGAATCCGTCTTCGCCGCTGTATCCGGTGCGCGCGATCAACACGTTGTGGATGCCGGCGACCTGCCCCCAGGTGAACCAGTAGTTCTTGATCGCGCTGAGATCAACCTTTGTCAGTTTCTGGAGGGTCTCAAGAGCGCGCGGCCCCTGGAGCGCGAGTTGCGAGTAGTAGCTGGAGTAGTCGGTGATATGAATCCCCGGCCAGCTGCCAACCTGCTGGCGAATCCACGCATAATCCTTGTCCTTGGTTCCTGCGTTTACCACCAGCAGGTAGTCATTCTCGCTGAGCCGGTGCACGAGGATGTCGTCGACGAAGGTTCCTTGCGGTGTCAGCAGCGCGGAGTAATGTGCCTGCCCATCCTTGAGGCGCGAGACGTCGTTCATGGTGATGTGCTGCACGGCGGCAAGCGAGCCGGGACCGCGGAACTGGATTTCACCCATGTGGCTCACATCAAACAGGCCGACCCCGGTACGAACCGCCATATGCTCGGCGATCAAGCCTCCGCCAGGGCCGGGATATTCGACGGGCATGTCCCAGCCGCCAAAGTCGACCATCTTGGCCTTGAGGGCGCGATGGGTGGAGTTAAGGGCGGTCTTTTTAAGTGTGGGGGCAACAGGTGCGACGGGGGTGGACATGGAATGAAGGATCCTTTCGCTCGGCAAATCTACCTTCCAACGATAGGCACCGGCCCGGCGCGGGTCAAACGCAAGGGTTCACGGCTTAAGATGGTCTGTTCAGCCCATGGAAGGGAGCCGGCTTTGAATCCAGTGCGCGGAGTTCTCATGATCGTGGCTTCAGCGATTGCCTTCTGGCGAGGCTGGCAGATTCGCCACGGCCACTATGCGTGGATGGCGTTCGGTTTAGGCGTTCTGGCGCTGGCGCTGTCGGCGTGGCACTTCGTGCACGATGGCCGCAATAGTTCCGAGTAAAGAAGGGTCGGAAGTTATCCGGCCGCGCGGCTGAAACCCTCGTATAATTCCCGCCAATTACCTTTATGGAATATTTCCTGATTATTGTCTTGGGAATTGTTGTCCTCTCGGTCTGGAACAGCAGCCGGAATGCGAACGAGCGATTGCGCGAAGCGGTGGACCGGCTGGAGCGCGAGCTTGAATTTCTGCGTTCGCAACTTGCCGGACTGGCGAGGGCCAGGAGTAGCGAATCGACTGCGTCGGCATCGGTTCCCTCAACTCCACCCGAGACGCCACCCAAGCCTGTAGTTCGGCCTGAGGCAGCACAAGCGGCGCACAGTGTGGCGCCTCCGATCGCGAGCTACACGGCAGTCGCCGCACCCAAGCCGGCTGAGCCCGCGGCGCCGGCTCCTGCGTCTCCGGTTACAGGTCCGCCATCGGTTGCACCGGCGCAAGCCCCTTCCATTTCCCCAGTGCCGAAGCCGGCCGCTGCTCCAAGCCAGCCCGGGGCAATTCAGGCAAAGCCGCCTGACGCTCCGCAACCATCCGCGTCGAAACCAGCGAAGCCGCAAATGGCGCCCGCTAGAACTGCGGAGCTTGCCAGGCCGCCTCATTCAGCGCCGGTGCAACCTGGGCATGCTGCCGTGGCGTTTCAAGCGACTGCGCCCTCGTCTGCCAATGAGGCAGCGCAAGCGAGGGCGCGCTTATTTTCACTCGAGGAGGCGCTGGGCGCGAACTGGCTCAATAAAATCGGCATCGCGAGCATCGTGATCGGCCTGGCGTTTTTCCTCGCTTACAAACTGCAAACCTGGGGGCCCGGTGGGAAGGTGCTCTGCGGATTTGCGGTGAGCATCGCGCTATTAGGCGGCGGCGTGTGGCTCGAGCGTAAGCCAACCTACAGCATTTTTGCGCGCGGCGGCATCGGCGGCGGATGGGCGCTCGCATACTTCACCACCTATGCGATGTACCACCTGCAGGCGGCACGTATCGTCGATTCCCTGCCGATCGACCTGATGCTGATGATGTTGGTTGCGGCGGGCATGGTGGGTCACTCGTTGCGCTACCGGTCGCAAACCGTAACCGCGCTGGCGTTCATGCTCGGCTTCGCCACACTGCTGACCAGTCACGTGGAGGAGCCGACCCAGACGGTTGTCTTCTCGCTTGCGGCGAGTGCGATTTTGGCCGTCGCGCTGGTGGTGGTTACGACAATGCGGCACTGGGCGGTACTGGGGTTGTGCGGCCTGATCGCGGTGTATGTGAGCCACTTTGTTTGGCTCAACGAAGTGCTGCCGGCGAATCACGCCGACTTTCCCGACTTCTGGCCGTCGACGGCGCTGATTTTGCTTTACTGGCTTATCTTCCGCCTGGCCTACGTGCTGCGAACTCCGCTCGACAAACGTGAGGAGAACCTGTCGAGCGTTTCAGCCATTTTGAATTCAGGCGGGGTGCTGGGGCTGCTGAAACTCCAGTCGGCGCATCCCGAGTGGGCGTTCTGGGCGCTGGTTACGCTGGGCGTCTTCGAGATGGCGCTGGCTTACTGGGCGAAGGAGAAGCGGCGCCAGGCGTTTATCGTGTTGTCGACCATCTCTGTCGTACTGCTCGTTTCGTCGGTGCCGTTCCGCTTCCATGGGGTGAGCTGGCCGGTGCTGTGGTTGGTGCAGGCGCAGATTCTCGCCATAGCGGGACTGCGGCTGGGTGAGCCGGTATTTCGCCGGCTCGGGCTTCTGACCGGCGTGATCACGGGTGGTGTTCTGGCTCTACACGACGTGATGCCGTTAGCAATGGAGCGGGCGATGGCGGGAGACTCAAGCCGTCATTGGTCGCTAGCGGCCGGGCTGGCGCTGGTGGCGATTCTGTATTGGACGCACGCTGAGGTATACCCGCGGCGTTGGCCTGAGATTGCGACGCATGCACTGGAGAGCCTGGCGCTGAAGCTGTCAAGCTGGCTGGCGCTGGGCGCGGCGGCGACATGCCTCTGGGTGGTGCTTCCGGACATGTGGCTGCCGGTGGGATGGCTCGCACTTTTTCTGGTTCTGGTATTCGCGGGCCATCGCTTCCACGTCACCAATCCAGTGGTGGAAGGCGACGTGCTGGCGCTGGGCGCGGCGGCGCTGCTGGTATTCGATCATGTGCTGCCGCTGATGTATTTTCGGGTGGGCAATTTTGATCTGAGCCATCATCCAGCCGAAACGACGGTGCTGGCTCTTGCGGCCCTTGCATACTGGCTGCGGGCTGAGGTGTTTCCGCGCGTCCTGCCGCGCCTCGATCCAGAGGGATCGCCGCCGCTGACATTGAGAGGCTGGCATGCCTTCATTCTGCCGTGCGCAAGCTGGCTGGGATTGGGAGCGGCGACGGCGGCGCTTTGGGCGTCGATGCCCGATCAATGGCTGCCTCTCGGCTGGATCGCGCTCTTCCTCGCGCTGGTCATTGTGGGACATCGTTTCAAAGCCGCGATGCCGCCGCTTGAGGGCGATGTGCTGGCGCTTTTGAGTGCAGGCGTTCTCGCTTTCCATCACATTTTGCCTCTGGTCTTCTTGCGGTTTGGGAATGCGGACCCGAGCCGGCATCCCCCACTCACGACAGTGCTAAGCATCGCGGCACTTGCTTTCTGGTTGCGCGCCGAGTTGTTTCCGCGCTTCCTGCCGAAGCTAGATGCAATTCCGAGTTGGGATCCTGCGGCGTGGGAGGCGGTGATGCTGCCGCTGGCCAGTTGCCTCGGGACCGCTTTGGCAGCGGCGGCGATATGGGTTGCGCTGCCTGCGCCATGGGTGGCTGTCGGATGGCTTGCGCTGGTGGCGGTGCTTGGATTGGCTGCGGATTGGATTGCGAGCGGCGCGTTGGCGCTGCAGGCGGATGCGCTGGCCGTTGCTTCGATTCTGTCGCTGAATGGCTGGGATGTGTGGAAACCGGATTGGGCCCATCGCACGCCGCTTCTGATCGCGGTGGCGCTCCTCTATTGCGGCATGCGTCGGAAAACAGTGGTGGGCGGTGCACGCAACTACGTTCCCGCCGCCTATTCATGGGCTGCCGCTGTATTCCTGTCCTTTCTGGCGTTCGATATCTTCAAGGAGCCCTGGGTCGCGCCAGTTCTCACTGCGCTGGCGCTGACCCTGTTTGAAATTGGTCGATTTGCTCGGAAAGCTTTCCTGCGCCGGCAGGGATACTCCCTGATCGCAATCGCATTCAGCACATACATCAGTGGTGACCTGCCTTATGCGGTAGCTGGGCTGGCGTCTTCCTCAACGCTGGCCAGTTTCTCGTTGGTATTCTCCCGGCTGCTTGAAGTCATCATTCTGCTTGGCGGTGGTTACTGGCTGCTGGAGCGAACACGGGATTTCTCCCGCACAACGAAGACCGAGCACATTGTTGGTCTTCTCGCCGACGCGGTGGGGACTTTCTGTCTTGTGGTCTGGTTCGGCGTGCGTTTTCCGTTCTATGTGCACGGCGGCGAAGGTTGGATCGCGCCGATCTGGGCGGCAATGGCAACGGTGTTTGTTGCGCTGGCGTGGATCATGCGGCGCCGCACGTTTCTGGTGCAGGCAATTGCGCTCGCCGTTGCGGCGGTACTGCGCGGATTGCTGTTCGATCTGATTAGTGAAACGCACGGAGACTTCTGGCATGGGCCGCTCTATCATCTTTCGGTCGTCGCGTTGGTTTTGATTGCGGCACTGCCGTTTGCGTTCAGGCTGCGCGGCCCGGAGTTCTGGACCGGCGCTTCGGTGACTCTGCCGGAGCCGTTCGTGAAGGCGCTGGGCAGGCCGGAGCAGTGGTTTTTCTTTGCGCCGTTCGGAATGATGGTGGTTGCCCTTGCAATGAAGCTCAGCTCGGGTCACATCACGATTGCGTGGAGTCTTCTGGGCCTGGGCACGTTTTTGTTTGCATTGGTTGTCGGCGAGAGGAGTTTCCGGCTTGCAGGGCTGGGGCTTCTGCTCGTCAGCGTGGCGAAGATTCTGCTGATGGATGTCTGGGCGCTGGCGCCGCCTGACCGCTACGTCACGCTGATTGTTCTGGGGACCGCGTTGCTCGCGGTATCGTTTCTTTACACGAGGTTCAGCGCTAAGATTCGAAAGTATCTTTAGTCTGAAGTTAGTCGCATCCCACCCTATCGCGATGAGGCTGCGAAAGGATGGGGCACCCATATTATGAATCTGCGAAAGGTATCGTGACGCTGACGCTGCACAGTCGTTGCCATGGCATTATCGCGAAAAAACCATGTCTAGCGATGCCGCCACGCCCGCCAGAAGCTGCTGACACCGAGATACAGGAAAACGACGATAATCACCGCCGCTGCGACAAACGTCCGATGGTCGGATCCTTGCTGCCAGCTCGCCCTAGTTCGCCACAGAACAGGACTGAAGACCAGAACGGGGAGGAGGAAGAAGACGCCGGTAACCTCCAGCCAGATTTTGCCGCCGACGCTGCGGAAGGGCTTGAAGAATCCGCTGAGTCCGCGAGCCACACCGCGGGTGGTTTGCCCTGCGGCGCGGCCACGGTCGGTGGCTTTTCCGGGTGGCGGACCCGGTTGGGCATCAGGCGCAACCGCATTGGCCTGCTGGCCTTCGCCCATGATGGCTCGGCCGGCCGCACGACCCGCCACGCGCAGTCCGATGCCCAACACCCGGCCGATGGATTCAGGTCTCACTTCGTCACCACCCCTGCAACCACCCAGAGGGTTCCCGCCTGTTGCCGGGGCCCCGGATAAGATGGTAGCAGCGCCAGACCCGCGGGGAGACCTGCTCGCATTCAACTTAGGTGCCAGTTGCCGGATGGCCGTTTGAGAAGTAAGGTATAGAAATCAATCGCTGCTCCCTGCGCAATTCTCCGCGTTGGTCGCGGCCGGAGGTAAATCCTTGACATCACGCTTGCGCGAACTGATCCAGCAACTCGGAGAAGCAATCCACGAGTCCGTTATTGAGAGCGAACAGATCGCCGGCGTGGTCCAGGACATCCGCAAGCACGGGTTCGACGTGCTCCTTATGCTTGAGGCCACCATCGGCCTCAATGAGGTCTCGAAGGAGACCGAGGAAGCTGACGCGGCGGCAGAGGCTGCAGGTGGCACCTTTACCAAAAACGATGTGAACTTTCTGCGCTCTCTGCGCATTTCCGTCGAAGGCGAAGACAACGACGAACTGACTCAGGGCGAAGACGAGACCCAGGCCAGCTGACTCGCAGCGGGCTCGAAGCACACTCCAAATTGAATCTGTTGACGTATCCGCGTGAGGTTGTTAACCCTGTTTAGCTGCGCCAATGCAGTTCCACAGGACCGTCAAGAGGATGTTTGCTGGCGCCGTCGAGGCGTGCCTGCTTCAGAGCGAAATACCATTTGGCCGGCTTGTCGGCGTCGTCGATCAACATGAGGCTGGGGTTGTGTTTGAGGCCTTCGGCCTGCTGAATCATCGTCTTCTGGTCCTGTCGAACGAATTTCGCTCCGAAGGATTTCGCGATCGGCGTCAGGAAGGGGAGGTAGTAGAAGACGTTCCACGCGGCGATTACATCGATGCGGCAGGTGGCGGCCGTCACCGGCGTTACGGTTGTCAGCGAGGAGAACCACTTGTCGCCGCAGCGGATGATTTCAGTGCGGCGATTAGGCAGCGTGAAGTCGATCGTGGTTTCGACAGGCTGGCCGTAAACGCCCAAGAGTTTGTAAGGCGCGGAGTTGCCGCTGGGGGCATGCGCGCTCATGCGGAAGCCTTCGGGAATCGGCTCGAAACGCTTGGTCTTCTCACGGATGCTGGCACGGGACCGCCACCACCAGGCCTGGTGTACAAAGGGGCCGTGGGCTGGATCCATCAGACCGATGATGCCGTGGTCCACGTTGCAGGGCAGGTCGGCGGAGAGGTGGGCGGTTCGGTAGCGCAGTCCGAACTTGGCCAGCTCCGGTACTTCTCGACGCTCCGCGGTGTCCCCCTTTCGACCTGATCCCGGGCCTGCGATATAGACCCAAGCGTGGCCATCGCGCTCTTCGCAAGGGAAAGCCGTTGCATAGATGCGCGTGGCATCGAGGTGGTCGTGGCTTGAGAGCGATGGAATCAGTTCACAGCGTCCGCTGCAGGGCTCGAACTCCCAGCCGTGGTAGCGGCAGGTGACGCGGTTGCCGTCGAACCAGCCTTCGCTGAGCGGAATCCCGCGATGGGGGCAACTATCGCGCATGGCGAAAACGCGGCCATCGGTACGGCGGCCGAGTACGAGCGGGATACCGAGCAGCATGGCTGTTGCCAGTTTGCCCTTGCGGAGCTTGTCGGTGCGCAACGCCGGATACCAGTCGTCGTAAATGAGGGTCGCGCTGGGGCCCTGGATCGGCACTCCGGCTTCAGTTGTGGTGACCAACGGCATGTGGGACCAAGATAACAGTTCAGTTAGGAGTGGAGTACCGGCGCGTTGGAGACGAGGACGGCACAGCCCGATCAGTGAGGCAGGTTCATCCGTTTAAGAAGATCGTTATATCGACTGTCGAATCGGATACCGTCCAGGGTCGGATCCACCATCATCCAGGTAGACTCCCAGCACTTCTGGTCGATAGCCGCACTGATTCGGGAAAAGGCGAGATCCGGTTTTCCGAGGCGGATGTAATTGACCCCGATATCGTAGGGAACGCACAGGTCATTCTGGCGGGCGAGCATCATCTTCATTCGAGCTTCCCAGTAGGCGTTCCACCCATCGCGCCTGTAGATTGCAAGCATGCTGCCGGCGTTGGCGTCTGGCGCTTCCAACCCAACGTCTAATGCGTCCGATTCCACAGCCTTATCTCGCATACCTTTCATCTCATAGATCCTGCTTGCCCATCCAGCAACGAAGTTCTGTTTGCCGGGCTCCATCTCGAGAGCTTGCTGCAGATGTACGAGCGCTTCATCATAGTGCCGTGCAAAGAAGAGCGTCGATCCAAGGTGCCGATTCATCAGGAACGAGCCCGGTTCCATCTCCAACGCTCTCCTCATGTGTACAACCGCGTCTTCAGGACGGTTCACTGCATCGAGGTAAATCGCATAGTGCAGTTCGGCGTCAGAGCTGTTTGGGCTGAGCGCAATTCCTCGCTTCAGATTCTCTTCCGCGTCCGACCAGTCCCATTCAAAGACGGCCTGCGTAAGGCCCAGCGTCGAATATGCTTCTCCATTCTCCGGATCGAGTTCAATCGCCCGACGTGCGGCCGCTTCGCTCCTGGTCATCGAATCCTGCGGCCGCATCAGACTGAGGACACCTTCCGACTGCACCGCGGCGGCAAGGCCGGAGTATGCAAGGGACCATGAAGGATCGATGGAAATGGCCTGCTGAAAATACTGGGTGCTTTTGTCCGCTTCGCGTTTTTGGAGAAAATAGCGGCCGCGCAGGTAAGCATCATGTGCCTCGGGGCTTACCGTGTGGGCAGACCCAGGTAAAGCGACTGCGCTATGGAGCCGGCGGGCGATGGCCTGTGCGGCTTGATTGGGCAGTGCGGCGACGTCGTTATCGCTACGATCGTAACTCTCGGCCCAGAGGTGAGCGTCGGTGTCGGCACGGATGAGCTGCAGGGTCATGTGGACCTGGCCGTTGGCGCGAGAGACGGAGCCTTCAAGGATGGCGTCGACGTTGAGGGCGCGAGCAATTTCGGGCAACGGACGGTGGGCTGCCTTGTACTGCATTACAGACGTGCGGGAAACAATGCGCAGGGATGACTCTTTGGCGAGCATGGTAGTCAGCTCGTCGGTCATTCCGTCGGCAAAATACTCCTGATTGGGGTCGCCGGAGAGGTTGTCGAGGGGGAGCACAGCGAGCGAGGTGATGGCGGGTTCGGTGTCGCGATGGAGCAGGCGGGCAACCAGGGAACGGGGGCTCGTGGTGAGAGCGAAGGTTGCGATGAGGACGAGGCCGGTCGTGAGTGCCAGCGAGATCTGCGTCCGCGAACGCGGAGATTGCTGCGGCGACTTCTCCTCGTCCGGCTCTTTCGGGACCTCGGCTGAAATGACCGGCGCGGTCGCGGATTCAACCTCTGAAGCGCTCGATTCGACAGTAGTGATTGGCGCAACAATGCGGTAGCCCATGCCGGTGACGGTCTGGATGAACTTGGGATTCTCGGGGTCGTCGCAGAGAAGATGGCGGAGCTTGCGGATAGCGGTGTTGATGCCGTGCTCGGTGTCGACAAAGACTTCGCTGGACCAGAGGCGCTGGGCGATTTCGGCGCGGGTGACGAGCTGGCCTTGGCGGGCGGCAAGGAGGATGAGCAACTCCATCGGCTTGCGTTCCACACGGACGGCGCGGCCGTTGCGGAGCAATTCAAATCGCCCGCAGTCGAGCTGAAAATCGCCGAACTGGTAAACCGAACCGGGCTGGGAATTGGGCAGGCAATACCCTCCGCAGGGAAGCTTGAATGGCCGGAATCCAAGGATAGCGCGTACGGCTATGGATTTTAAGCAGATATTGCTTCACCAAACCTTTACCAAGAGCTTTACCACCTCTTCATTGCCCGGTGGTGTGGATCGGAGTTATGTCGAAAGCACGCCGGCGACGGCATTTTTTCGAATTCACAGTGATTGCAAAGTTTCACGGAAGGTCGCCGCTCCCTGATGGTCGCGTCGACTTGAATCCACCGATTTCGCGGAAATTGATTCGAAGAAATGCGAGATCCCCGGCCGAGGAGAGATTCGAATGAAGACAAGAAATTGCAGATTGGTGACAGCGGCTGGCGCGCTAGTGATCGCAGTGACGATGATTCCGAGCGCATCGGCGCAATGTGGTCTCAACAAGAATTACGTCAAACCCGCCGCTTGGCATCCCCAGCTTGGTTCGGCGCACTTCATGCGCGCCGCCCTCTTTAACGACGACGATGACCGCGACGGCTCCTCGATCATCGGTATGTGGCATGTGACATTCACTGCGCATACGATGAACGGGAACCCGATCCCCAGCACCGCCTACCCCATGATCGACAACGCCATGGTTGTGTGGCACAGCGACAAGACGGAGATCATGGAGTCGGCCCGACCGCCGCAGGATGGGAACTTCTGTCTCGGCGTCTGGGAGAAGACGGGCGATCGCGCTTACTATGTCAACCACCTGCCCTGGCTCGGCAACGATACGACAAATGCGCCCAGCGGCATCGGCAATCCTACGGCAGGGGCGCAAATCACCGAGCGCGTGACCCTTAGCGAAGACGGCAACAAGTATTCGGGTAGCTTTACACTGGTGGCCTATAACCTCGATGGAACCAAGGCCGTTACATTTACAGGCGTCGTCGCCGGAACCCGCATCACCACCTCAACCTCATTCCCCAGCCTATTCTGATCAGGGTTGATCTGCGACCCTCACGCCCCGTCCTGAGTCATCAGGACGGGGATGCACACATGCCGTTTCGATTTGCACCAACAGCTTTTCGTTCACGGCGGTTTTTGTGCAGCGCCTTCATAGCGGCTGACGATCAATGCGTTTCCAGCAGAGGTTCCGTGTGTCCGAAAGCGGACAGGTTGCGATGCCAACGGACAGAACGAATTCCAATGAGTCCAATGGGATAGTCGTATGTTGCTGAAAGACCGAATGGTTGAAGAGCAACGTGCTTTGGCGCACTGCGTGCAGACACAAGAAGCAGTACTCTCATTCCCCAAGAGCAAAGTTCCTTAAGGAGGCTGTCCATGAGTGGGCTGCTCCAGGATGTTCGCTTTGCCTTGCGGCAACTGCGCAAGAGCCCGGGATTCACAATTACCGCAGGGTTGATGCTGGCGCTGGCCATCTGCGCCAACAGCACGGTCTTCAGTTGGATCGACGGAACGATGCTGCGCCCCATACGTGGCGCGCAGGATTCGGGCAGTCTAGTTAGCGTGATGCGCGGCCAGTGGAACACCTCGCCTTCGCCGCCGCTCTCGTATCCGGACTATCGAGACCTGCGGGAGAGTAACCAGACCTTCAGCGGGATGCTGGCCTATCACCACGACTGGCTTACGCTAACAAGCGGCGCCGTGCCGGAGCGCATCTACGTCGCGAATGTGTCCGGGAATTACTTTGACGTGCTGGGAGTGAAGCCTGCGCTCGGCCGGTTCTTTTTGCTGGATGAGGAAGCGCGGGAAGGCGGCGTTGGGTACATTGTGTTGAGTTATGCAATGTGGAAGACGCATTTTGGCGGCGATCCCCAGATTGTGGGCAAATCTGTGGAGATTGCGCGAAAGCCCATCACCGTGATTGGGGTTGCGCCGGAGGGCTTTATCGGGGCCATGCCCGGCATCCGGCAGGATGCATGGATTCCGCTGGATCCGGGAACGAATGCGTTTCGCATCCAGCAGCGCGGCAGCGCGTGGCTCAACGTGATGGGGCGTTTGCGCCCCGGTGTGAGCCGCGAGCGTGCCACCGAAAACCTGGAAACGCTGATGCGGGAGATCGTGGCCGCGTATCCGAACGACCACCTGGGCGTGAATACGATCACGCTCGATCCCATGTGGCGTTCGCCATTCGGCGCGAACGTGTATATGGCAGCGACCCTGCCGATTTTGTTGGCGATTGCGGGAGTAGTACTGCTGCTGACGTGTGCCAACGTAGCCACTTTGTCGCTGGTGCGCTTCGTCGCTCGCCGCCGTGAGATCGCGATACGGCAGTCATTGGGAGCAAACCGCATGCAACTGATGCGGCAGATGGTGCTGGAGGGGTTCCTTGTCTCGATTGCCGGTGGAGCCCTGGCGCTGCTGATGACGTCGTGGACTGCCAAGAGCTTAGCGCGCTTCATTCCGTCCAACTCAAGTCCGCTGGCGCTGAATGGAGTGGTGGATCAAAATGTGGTGATCGCCATCGTGTTGCTCTCGGTGGTAGCTGGCCTGATATGCGGGGCGTTTCCCGCGCTTCGCTCGTCACGTGTGCCGGCAGCCGAAACCCTGAAGGAAGAATCCGCCAGCGTATCCGGCGGCTCGCACAATCGAAGATTGCTGAGTGGCCTGGTGGTGACGCAGATTGCCCTTTCCCTGGCGCTGCTGGTGACGTCGGGACTGTTTCTGCGAACGCTAAGGAATATCAGCAATGCCAATCCCGGCTTTGACCAGGAGCACGTTCTTACCGCGTCAGTGGGCTTGAATATCGCTGGCTATCCACAGGAGGAAGCTACCGCGATCCAGCACAAGATTCTGGATCGCGTTTCGGCATTGCCCTCCGTCACCGTGGCATCACTCACAGATTGGGTTCCTTTCAATTTCAACCGCAAAACGGTGGATGCATTCCCCGAAGGATACGCGCCGCGACCGCACGAGTCCCTTGAAGTGCGGCGGGCCGATGTGACAGCGGGATATTTCCAGACGATGGGGATGCAAATGATCTCGGGCCGGGACTTTACGCGGGACGACGACGAGAAGGCGCCGCGCGTGCTGGTGGTGGACCAGACTGCGGCCAATCACTACTGGCCGGGACAGGACCCGCTGGGTCGGAGGTTGCAGATTTTTGGACAGCTGTTTACGGTGGTTGGCGTTGTGAAGAACGCTAAGCACCAGTTCATGAATGAACCGCCTGAACCGATGGTGTACATGAGCTACTTCCAGGAGCCCGATAGCGAGACGATCGTGCAGGCGCGGACGAGGGAAAATCCGGAGGAATTGGACTCGGCGGTGGAGCAGGCGATCCACCAGGTCGACGGAAGGCTTCCAGTGTTTGATGTGCGCACGTTGCACGAGACCACGCAGATGGCGAGCATCTTTGCGGTCATGCAAAGCACGTTTGCAGGAATGTTCGCGATGATTGCGCTGATTCTCGCGGCGACGGGAATCTATGGGGTGGTGGCGTACCGCACGCAAATGCGTACCCATGAGATCGGGCTTCGCATGGCGTTGGGGGCGACGCGCGCTGACGTGCTGCGGCTGGTTCTGATGCAGGGAGTACGGCTCACGGTTGCGGGGCTGGTGCTGGGACTGGCGCTAGCTTATGGACTGACGCGGTTTATCGCGGGATCGCTTTACGGCATCAGTGCGACGGACCCGATGACCGTAACCGCAGTGGTTGCGCTGCTGGCTGCAATGGCAATTCTGGCGTGCTATATGCCTGCGCAGCGCGCGATGCGAGTGAACCCGGTGTCGGCAATCCGGGAGCAGTGACAGAAATGCCCAGATCGTGATGGATGTCAACGATCTGGGCTTTCGTTATTGGTATGCGCGGGTACGTGTTACATGCCTCCGCCGCGGCTGGCCGGTGGAACAATGCCATTCATGCGCAGGTATACGACCATCTGTCCGTAGTGATCCATCATGTGAGAGATGCCGAAGGTGGACATCCCACCGCGAGTGCCACTGGCCGTCATGACGAAAACATTCTCAGGGGTTATGCCGTTGACGTAGGTATGAGCCTGCGCGAACGAGTCCTTGAGCGCCTGGATGATGTCGGCCTTGGAGGTGAGCTTTTCAATTGCAGCGCCTTTGGCTTTCATGTCGGCTTCTGACATGCCGCCGCCGCCAAAGAAGTAATAGTTAGCTTCCGTGACGTGCTTTACCTGTGCGCCGAAGCTACGCACGCCTTTGAAGTCACCAGCTGTGGCGGGCGGCGTAAAGTCGAACTTATCTTCGGGCATGGCCTCAGCCGCATCCACAAATTCCTTTTCCATCAAGGTGAGGAGTTTTCCGTAAGTTTCCGAGGGCGACATCGCCGTTCCTACAGCCGGCTTGGCCGGTTTGGCGGGTGCAGCCTCCTGGGCGAAAGCAAATGCAGGCGCAGTGGTCACGGCGCAACAGAGCAGCAGACGAGTGGCAATTCGTGAGGGGGTGTTCATCGAATCTCTCCTTTCGCGGCTGGTCCTTTTTGCCTGGACCGGTAGAGGATCCGCGCCGCGTGAAGCCAAATCTAGCAGACAGGCTGTGAGTCCAGATAGCGGAATTGTGTGGATCTGTTACAGAGCGTAAGTAAAGAGTCTCAAGGCGGTTTTTCACGAGGGTGAATAACGCGTTCTCCTTCGAGATGCCTTTGGCGCGCGATCCGGGCAAATCCCGTGCAGACTGCAACTCGTCACAAATTTGATCGTTCCACTTGACATTCAAGTAAAATGCATTGTCTACTTGGATGTCAAGTGGAGCACACCTCGTGAAGCGCACGGCGCTGCCAATATTGCAAGGCACACTCGACCTGATGATTCTCCGCACCCTGGCCACCATGGGTCAGCAACACGCCTATGGCATCGCTACGCGGCTGGAGCAAGTCTCAGGAGAACTGCTGAATCTCAACCAGGGCACGATCTATCCGGCTCTGGTGCGGCTCGAGCAGCACGGCTGGACGCGCGGGTCATGGGGCAAGACGGAAAACAATCGGGAGGCGAAGTACTACACCATCACCAAGGCCGGATTGAAGGCGCTAGATGAAGAGACTACGCGCTGGCGGCAGATGTCGGGCGTGATGGAGAGACTGCTGGCGGAGGAGCGGTAGCCATGGCACGCTGGCGCAGAATCCTGTCGAGGCTCCGTAATCTTCTGTGCAACAGTCGTACGGAACAGGATTTGGCGCGCGAGGTTGCGTCGTATCTCGCGTTGCTGGGTGATGAATTCGAACGGCGTGGCATGTCGCCCGCAGACGCGCGGATCGCGGCGAAGAGGGCTTACGGCGGCGTGGAGCAAGCCAAGCAGGCCCATCGCGATGAGCGCACCTTGCTCTGGATCGAGCAGACTATGCAAGATCTCCGTTACGCGGTGCGCATACTGGCGAAATCGCCAGGCTTCGCCGCGGTCGCCATCCTAACCCTCGCCCTCGGCATCGGCGCCAATACCGCGATCTTCAGCGTCATCGACGCAGTGATGTTGCGCTCGCTTCCCGCTGAAGACCCACAGCGCCTGGTGATCTTAGCGTGGAGCGCGCATCATGAGGCGAAGCTGCCCGAACACAGCGATTACGGGGATTGCGCTGACAATGGACACACGAGCGATTGCTCCCTTTCCGTGCCGTTTTATGAGGCTTTGCGCAGTCAGACGAAGACCTTTTCCGGCGTGACAGCATTCGCGGGCCCTCTCAATGTTGGTTTCAGCGGAAACGGGCCGGCGAGTATCGCGCGCGGTGAGTATGTCTCGGGCGATTATTTCTCGACTGTCGGCGCAAAGACAATGCTGGGGCGGCCGCTAAGCCCGGCAGACGATGCGCCCATTGCATCGCCGGCGATTGTGCTGGACTACGGCTTCTGGCAGCGCGCGTTCGGCGCCGACCTCTCCGCGGTGGGACGTACAGTGCGCCTCAACAACATGGATGTGGTCATCATCGGTGTTGCCGAGCCGGGCTTCACCGGCTTGACGCCCGGCAAGAGCCAGGATTTCTTCATGCCGCTGTCGCTTGCGAAGCGGGTACGGGGCGAATGGTGGAAGAAAGGGGATCGGCTGACCGATCCGGCAAGCTGGTGGGTCGTCGTTGCCGGCCGGCTCAAGTCGGGCGTTTCCATCGAACAGGCGCAGGTTGAGGCAAACCGACTCTTCCAATCGGAGGTGCTCGCAGCTTCCAAACTAATCTTCAGTGAGGGCGACGCGCCCGCTCTGCGGCTTTTGCCTGCACGCGAGGCCTTGAACGGCGAGAGCAGCCAGATTGCAACTATGTTGGAACTCATCATGACCGCTGTGGGCTTTGTGCTGCTGATTGCCTGCGCCAATGTGGCCGGCCTGATCCTGGCGCGCTCTGCCAATCGGCAGAAGGAACTGGCCGTACGCCAGACGCTGGGCGCGGGACGCGCTCGGATTGCGCGCCAGCTTTTGACCGAAAGCCTCGTGCTGGCAACCAGCGGCGGTGCGCTGGGCATTCTGGTTGCCGTGTGGGGCGTGCGTGCACTCACGAAGTTGATCACCAGCGGCCTCGATCAGCCCTTCCCGTTTGTCATGGCTCCGGACTGGCGCGTGCTCGTGTTCACCAGCGGTGTTACGCTCGCGACGGGGATCCTTTGCGGTCTTGCTCCGAGCTTCCGCACCGCGCGCGCCGACCTTACACCATCGCTCCGGGAGAATGCGTCGTCCATCTCCGGCGCCTCGCAAGGCGGCCGGCGTGCAAGGCCAGGCGACGCGCTGGTTGTAGCGCAGGTGGCGCTCTCGGTGGTGGTGCTGGCCGGCGCGGGCCTGCTGGTACGTACTCTGCATAAACTGCAGACGCTCGATCCGGGTTTCGACGCGCAAAATATCCTGCTCTTCGGCATTAATCCCGGCTTGGCGGGATACAAAGACCGACAAACCGTGCAGCTTTATCGGACGCTTCAGGAGCGGTTCGACGCGCTGCCCGGCGTGGTATCTACAAGTTATTCGGAGAACGCGCTCTTAAGCGGAATGTGGTCAGCCAAATCGGTGCACCTCGACGGTGCGGCGCGCAAGTCGGATGCCAACACCGCGACGCTCTGGGTGGGACTGAATTTTTTCCCGACGATGCGCATTCCGGTTCTTGCCGGCCGCGCATTCACGCCTGCGGACTTTGCCTCGGCAGAAGCGACGAACGCGGTGGTGACCGCAGCGGAGGAAGCCGCGGCGTCTGGCGATGGAGTAAAGAGCGCGCAAACGGGAACTGGACTGCAGCCGGCTTCTGTGCCGGTTCTCGTGAATCAAGCGTTTGTAAGGAAGTACTTCCCCAACCAGAATCCTGTGGGCTCGCACATGGGCGATGCGCAAGGAGATGAGCCGGCGACGGGTCCGCAGCCTGGCTATCTCATCGTGGGCATTGCCGCCGACACAAAATACTCCCGGTTGCGGAGAGACATCATGCCCACGATGTTCCTGCCCCTGGTGGGACACAGCGCCCACTTCGAACTTCGTTCGGTAGGCGATCCGACAGCCTTGGTGAATCAGGTGCGGGCCATCGTTGCGCAGGCCGACAATAACCTGCCCCTCTTCGATGTGCGCACGCAGACGCAGCAAATTGAGCAGATGCTCTATCAGGAGCGACTGATGGCCCGGCTGTCGAGCTTTTTTGCGATCCTAGCACTGATTCTGGCGTGCATGGGCTTGTATGGATTGCTATCGTACGAAGTGGCGCGTCGTACCCGCGAACTCGGTGTTCGCATGGCCCTTGGTGCGCAAAAGCACGAACTGATGCGGCTGGTGGTGCGGCGTGGACTGTCGCTCGCTTTTGCTGGCGCGATCGTCGGCATCGGCGCCTCCATGGCCATCACCCGGCTCATGGCGAGCTTGCTCTACAACGTACGACCCGACGATCCCGCGACGTTCGCAAGGGTATCGATATTGCTGGTCCTTGTGGCGTTCGCCGCGTGTTCGATCCCCGCTCGCCGCGCGATGCGCATCGACCCCATCGTTGCGCTACGCGAGGAATGAATGCCAGAATTCACGGTTCATAGTCGGGCTGCCCATTACACCAAGAGTGTTTTGAACTGCGAACTCAGAACCCTGAACTTAAATGTCGTCGGCCTTGCGCAACTTACCGCGCTTCACCGTGAAACGTTCGCCGCGCCAGACGATGGTGTTGCCGGCAAAACCCGCGACCCAGAGGCCCGAGGCAACGATGTCGCGTACGGGAAGCAGCCACAGGTTCGCAAGCACCTGGTGATCTCCCAGAACCGCTGCGCCGACAGTCATTGCAAGCGAGAGGCGCAGGAAGAAACTCAAGGCGAGAATCCAAAGACTGAGAGGGCTGAGCCCGCTGGCAATGACGTTGACGAGGGCCAGCGTGAATGCGTGGGTGAAGAGAAGGCCGGCATATCCGGCAGGGCGCGCATCGCGCACCGTGCGAAGCCAGCGGAGTTGATGATCGCAGAAATCCCGCCACGTGTAAGCGGGTACGCTGGTTTCGACGATTTCGGCCGAGAGTGCGACGCGGTAGCCCGCTTTGTAGATTCGTTTGCCTAATTCGTAGTCGTCGGCGAGATGATCGACAAGCGCTTCGAATCCCCCGATTTTCTGGAGAGCCTCGCGACTGACGGCGAGCGTGGAGCCGAGGCCGTACCGCAAACCGCCCTCGAGCATGCGCGCGACCAGGACGCTGGGCATGAAGTCGGTCGCGATGCCAAGCGATTCGAGATGCGAGCCCAGAGTGCCGTGCATGCGGCCGCGGTAGAGCGCGGTAACGAGGCCGACGGGTTTTGGCGTCTGGTGATGGAGGAGTGGCTGGGGCGGCGCGAACTGGGCCATGATCCGCTCGAGGTAGCGCGGGCTGACGGTGATGTCGGAGTCGTTGACGAGAAGGAACTCGCACCGCGCATGAGGAGTGAGTTGCGCCAGCGTGCTGACTTTGCCGTTAGTGCCGAGGCGTGCAGGGCACTCGATAAGGTGGATGGAGCGGTCGGGAAATTCGCTTTGTAGTTGCTGAACGGCGGGAACGGCGGGGTCATCGAGCGAGGAAACGCCGAAGAGGAGTTCGAATTGGCCGGCGTAGGTTTGGCGGCAGTGGGAACGAAAGGCGTCGAGCATGCCGGGGTCGAGGCCCTTCAACGATTTGAGAACAGAGACGCCCGGAGCAAAGGGATCGAGTTTGGCGCGCCGGGACGAGAGGAACACGCGCGTTGCAATGATGGCGAAGAGAAAGTACCCTATCCCTGCCACAGCCAAGACCGTGGTCAACGCTTCAACGGCCAGAGCAAATGCGTGGGGGTTCACGAAAGCTAGTGTAGCGGAAGACACTTCTGAGTTCGTAGACAGTTCTGAGTCCTTAGTTCAGAGTTCCGATGCGGGTGGACGGGCCCGCTAACTGTGAACTACGAACTAAGAACTGTGATCTATCTTCACTCGTATCGCAAAGCCTCGATCGGGTCGAGGTTGGCGGCTTTCCAAGCGGGGTAGATGCCGAAGATCAATCCGATGCCGCAAGAAACAGTGAAGCCGGTAACGACCCACATCGTGGACATGGTGGCAGGCAGGCCGATGGGCAGAAGATAGATGATCCACGTAAGCACGGCGCCCAGGAGAATGCCGATGATACCTCCCATTGCAGTGAGGGTAACCGCCTCGGTGGTGAATTGCAGCAGAAGCGCGCGCTTGGTTGCACCGATTGCCTTGCGCACGCCGATCTCGCGGGTGCGCTCGGTCACACTGACAAGCATGATGTTCATCACGCCGACGCCGCCCACCATGAGTCCGACACTAGAGACCGCAATCATGAAGAGGACAAGTCCACCGGTGAGCTGATTCCACAGCTTTGAGAGCGAGTCGGGCCCGAAGATATCGAAGTTGTCGGGCTGGTCGACTTTAACCTTGCGGCGAACACGCAGCGTCTCGCGTATCTCTTCTTCGACGAGCGATTTGTTCTTTGGGTCGTCATACTTCACGCTGATGTACATATCCTTCAATTCGGGGTAGAGGTTATGGAAGACACCAAGCGGAAAGAAGACGCCATTGTCGCCTGGGTTCTTGCCGGAGCCGAAGGGCTGCTTGCGCTTTTCCAGGACGCCAATCACGGTAAATAGTCCGGACGCAACATTCACATCTTTGCCGATCGGATCTTCGTTTCCAAACAACTCATCCGCAGTGTCGTGGGCCACCACGCAGACATGAGCGTGGCGTTGATCCTCGTCATCGGTCCAGAATCGGCCTTCCTTCATGGTGAGTTCCGACACCGATTCTAGTTCTGCAGTCGAACCTGCAAGGAATGCTCCCGCCACCTTCTTGCCGTTGTACTTCACGTCTACGTCGCCAACGTGGAAGGTTTGATTCACATGCTGATATGTGCCGTCAGCGGCTACCACGTGAGGCAAAGCGCGCAGGGCAAGGACATCTTCGAGGTTCAGCTTTTTGCGCGTGAGCATCTCGGTCGTGGGTTGCACGCCGATCAGCGGCATGTGAAATACCCAGAAGACGTTGGAGCCCATCGAGCTGACCCAGTCGTTGACGCGGTTGTTGAGGCCGGTAATGACCGAGGAGATGGTGATGACCGTGGTGACGCCGATGACGATTCCGAGGATGGTGAGCCCGGAACGGAGCTTGTTGGTTCTCACGGTGTCGAGAGCCATCTTGATGGATTCGCGCGTCTGTCCCCGTGCCATGCGTTGCCTGACTTTCTAGGGAGGGTTCAACCCAATTATGCTCCGGCGAGTGCAAAGTTCCAAATGAGTTCACAGTTCTGAGTTCGTAGTTCACAGTTGAATGGTTGGTGCTGCCCCAGCTCTCTGAACTAAGAACTCAGAACTGCTTTACTCGTATCTCAACGCCTCAATCGGGTCGAGGTTGGCGGCTTTCCAGGCGGGGTAGATGCCGAAGATCAGGCCGATGGCGCAGGAGACGCCGAAGCCGGTGATGACCCACAAGGTGGACATGGTGGCGGGCAGGCCGATAGGGAGAAAGTAAATGATCCACGTGAGCACAGCGCCGAGAAGAATACCGATAATGCCACCCACGGCGCAGAGGGTGACCGCCTCGGTGGTGAATTGAATGAGGAGCGTGCGCTTGGTGGCGCCGATAGCTTTGCGGACCCCAATTTCGCGGGTGCGCTCAGTGACGCTGACGAGCATGATGTTCATGACGCCGACACCGCCGACCATGAGCCCGACGCTGGAGACCGCGATCATAAAGAGGACGAGGCCGCCGGTAAGCTGGTTCCAGAGCTTGGAGAGCGAGTCGGGGCCGAAGATCTCGAAATCATCGGGTTTGTCGACCTTGACCTTACGATGAATGCGGAGCAACTCGCGAATCTCCTCTTCGACGAGAGCTTTGTTCTTGGGGTCGTCGTATTTGACGCTCACCCACATGTCCAGGTCTTCGGGATGAAGATTATGGTAGGTGCCGAGGGGGAAGTAGGCCATGTTGTCAGCGGGATTCTTGCCGCCTCCAAAGGGCTGCTTCTGCTTGTCGAGAACGCCGATGACCGTGTAGAGACCGGTCTCTATGTTGACTTCCTTGCCGATGGCATTCTGTTCGCCGAAAAGCTCTTCCCAAACGTCGTGTCCAAGGACGACGACGTGTTCGGCTCTCTGATCTTCCGCGTCATTCCAAAGGCGACCCTGAAGGAAGACGAGGTCAGTGACCAGGCCGACCTGAGAAGTCGATCCCTGCAGAATGGTGCCGGCGATCTTTTTGCCGTTGTATTTCACGCTGACGTCGCCGACGCGGAATTCTGACTTGACATGCTGATGCCCACCGTCGGCTGCGACGACGTGGGGAAGTGTGCGGAGCGCGTAGACGTCTTCGATGGTCAGTTTTTTGCGAGTCAGCATCTCGGTTGTGGGACGCACACCGATGACAGGCATATGGAAAACCCAGAACACATTGCTGCCCAACGAGGCGACCCATGTCTGAACGCGGTTGTTCAGGCCACTGATGACCGAGGAGATGGTGATAACGGTAGTGACACCGATGACGATGCCCAGGATGGTCAGACCCGAACGCAGTTTGTTGGTGCGAATGGTCTGAAGGGCCATCTTGACGGATTCGCCGGCTTGTTGTCCGCGCATGGGGTACTCCAAAACATTTTGAGAGTTTTCAGTTCTCAGTTCTTAGTTCAGAGTTCGTAGTTCTAAGTTCCTTCGCTCTGACGGTTGTTTTAAAGATGAGAGGAGACCATACAGCATCTTCCTAACCTCATCCGACAACTGCTGTGCCAAATAAATCGTCGCGGGATTTCTGAACTTCAGGGCCAGAGCAAGTTCCAATTGTGTTTGAAGCTCGCAGTTGGAGCCTCTGGCGATTGATATGAATTGGCGAAACTCAGCTGGATTGGCCCTGCCTTGTCCCTCCGCGATGTTGCCGGGAATGGAAACTGCTGATCGCCGCATTTGACTGGTGAGTCCGTAGACTTCCTCCCGCGGAAACTCTTTGGTTAATTCGTAAATCTCAACTGCCAACTGCATAAATTTCTGCCAAACAACCAAGTCACGAAACCCGCTGGACATTCCACTTTCGTCTTCCTGACCCCTTTTTGAAGCTTCAACAACTAAGAACTACAAACTCTGAACTGTGAACTGTGAACTGGTCTTTTTACATTTCCGCTCTCAGCGCCACCACTGGGTCCAGTCTTGCCGCTTTGCTGGCGGGATAGACGCCGAAGAAGATGCCCACAGCGCTGGCGAGGAAGAGGCCCAGAAAAATTGCCCAGATAGGTACGGCGGTTGGGAAGCCCACGAAGACAGTGATCAGCTTGCCGACCAGTACACCTAAAAGGACTCCGAAGATGCCCCCGACCGAAGAGAGCGATGCGCTTTCAATGAGGAACTGCATCAGCACGTCACGCTGCTTGGCGCCAAGCGCCTTGCGCACGCCGATTTCGCGGGTGCGCTCGGTGACGCTCACCAGCATGATGTTCATAATCACGACACCGCCTACCACCAGCGCGATGGAGCCGAGGCCGAGCACAACCCAGGCGAAGACGCCCAGCAGTTGGTTGGCGATATCGAGAAAGGTATCGTTGGTCTGGATTTCAAAGTCGTCGGGCTGGCCTGGGGCGTTGTGCCGTCGAGCGCGCATGATGACGCGAACCTGGTCCTCGGCTTGAACCATGACCTGGGAGCCGCCGGAGACGCGCGCATAGATGTCCACTGAGTCGTTATAGCCATAGATCTGCTGGTAGGTTGTAATGGGGATGGCGACCCAATTGTCCTGCGACTGGCCGAGCGTCTTGCCTTGGCGGTCACCGACGCCGATGATGGTGAACGGAATTCCGTCAACGCGGATTTCCTTGCCCAGTGGATCGCCGTCGCCGATAAGGTTGTCGATAATGTCGTAGCCGACGATTGCATTGTGGAAAGCGTGCTCTTCGTCAGCCGGTGTGAAGCCGCGCCCAAGGGAGATGTCGATATTGTTAAGCGACATCATCGAGGCCGTGTAGCCGCGGATGCCGGTATTGTTGCTGGAGTGGCCATTGTAGACCACGTTGGTGTTCTTGAAAAGCGACGCGCCCACTTCGCTGCAGGTATCACAACCATCCTTGATGGCTTCGTAATCTTCGATGCGAATAATCTTTCGCTTCTGATAGCTGAAGTACTGATCCGCGGAAAGAATCACGCTCGACATGCGGTTCACGGTGAAGACGTCGGCTCCGTAGCCGGAGAGCTTGGTGGAGATGAAACGCTTGGCGCCCTGCACGAGGGTGAGCACCATGATGACCGAGGCCACACCCATGACCACGCCGATGAGCGTGAGGATGGAGCGCATTTTGTTGCCCCAGAGGGATTGAAGCGCGAGTTTGAAAGCTTCGAGGATGCTCATGAATCACTTTCTTGCTTGCCGCGGAGAATTCCTAGCGCCGCCAGTCCAGTTTACGCAACGATAGGATCATTCTTCTGCGACAAGTGACGAAACGGCTCCTGCTACCGACCATTGAAGGCGGTAACTGATAGTCAGGATTCGCCCGATATTGCAATGACGGCTGGGAACGCAGTCGGGCCGCAAATCAGGCAGAAAGCGTCCCGTTCTTGAGTACGCAGCGGGAGAGATGGCGGTTCCGGCGAATCCGGCGGAGGTCAATCGAGTCGATTCAAAAACTAACGGAGCTCGCTTCTACGCTCATAAGAATCGAGGAATTGCTGGATTTCTTTCTTGGCCTTCACATCATGGGCTGCGGTCGCCAAGTCGAGTGCATGGCGCGCGGTTTCGACGGCTTTGGAGGGATCTCCGGCCTTGTCGAAGGCCTGGGCTAGACCGATTTCGACGCGCAGGTTATTGGAACCACTGAGTTTAGAAGCCGTCTTCAAAGCCTCTACCGCTTCGGCATAGTCTCCGTTCCACTCCAAGACAGAGCCCAAGTTGAATGCGAAGGATGCCGAGGCGGGGTCGAGTTCAGCTGCTTTTCGAAGTTCTAGAAGGGCCTCATCACGTCTCCCATTCATCTCGAGCGACATCCCGAGATTCTCAAGAAATATCGTCTCCTCCGGATTGAGGGCACTGGCCTTCCGAAACTCGTCGAGCGCATCGCGAGGCTGCTGGGTAGCGTTGAGCAGGTTGGCGAGGTTGAAATGAGCCATGGCATCGTCTGGATCGCGCTCGAGGGCGCTGCGCAGTAGCTCGATAGCTTCAGGCAAATGGTTGCTCTTTGCCAACACAAAGGCCTGATCCACCATCTTGTAGAACTCGGTTGCCTGGGGATCGATTTTGGCGATGCTGTCTTCCGGATCCACATTCACGAATTCGGGGATATTGACGGCTCGATTGGCGGCTGTGGTGTTCTCCACCATAATCGCGGGGGTGTCATTGCCGTTTACGTCGATGTGGGTCAGCATCAGCTGCGTGTACGGTGAGCGCGACTTCGAAGAGAATGCGAGCCACCTGCCGTTCGGCGAAAAGGTGTGCCATGAATTCATCAGAGACGCATTGCACGTCATCAGACGCGCCTCGCCGCCATTGAAGGGGATGATGTACAACCTGCTGTCGGGACGCATCAACAGGCCATTTTTGTTCTGCACGAAAACGATCCACTTTCCGTCGGGTGAGACCTTGGGAAAGTTGTTGCTCATGCTATTTCCTGAGGCCCCTGCCAGGGGAACGGCCTTTCCGCCACGCCCCTCGTTAAATGGAATCTTGTAGAGGTCATATTGAATCTGGGGCTCGCGTGGGTCGTTGGCATACTCCGGCTTCGGCGCACCGGGAGGAAACGGGTCGCGCGCTGCTGCCCGGCTGAAGATCAGGTATTTCCCATCCGGCGACCAGAATGCGCTGGTCTGCACGAAGCCGGGATCGTCGGCTCCCGGCAGGGGCTGCATCTTTTTTTCCTTGCGGTCGTACCAGGCTAGAATTCCGCGCGTGGGATAGAACACCTGGAGGAAGCGGAAATCCTTGTAGTTGGTGCTAAAGAGTCGATCGAGCAGTCCCGACGCGAGCCCCGGGATCTCTTTCTGGTTCTTGTTTGCGTTGTTCGGTGGGCCGATCGAAGTGACCACATATCTGCCGTCGGGCGAAACCTGCGACATGAATCCAAACCGCTTGGTTGCAGTCGATGCAGTACTCGCCTCGGAGTTGAGGTGGAAGGAACTCCAGTGGATCATGTCCTGGGTGTGGATGGTAATGTTCTTTGAGACCGGAACCAGAGCATAGAGCCCCTTGTCATTCCTCGGTCCATCCATGTCGAGCCCGAATGTCTTACCGTCACGCGAAAAGGAATGGCAGTTCGCGCAGGTGGGCAGCTTCTCCATCACCACGTGGCTCTCAGGCTCGGAGATGTTACGAACCTCCCACTTGATCAGGGGAATGGCGGATTGCGGTAGAGGAGCAATCGGAGCATCCTCGGGTGGTGCGGATGTCCGGAGGGGAACATTGCGATAGAAGATAGGTGCGCCGACCGGATCGGTCGAGGTCGATATCGTCACCTTTCCGGACGACACCGGCGTATCGGTGTTCCCTCCGGTCCCGCTGATCGCGATGGTTGCGGGCGCGTTCACTGAGAACTTTTTGATGGTTGCCCATGTTGCCTCGTCGGGCTGCCATGTGTGTGTCGCTGCTTGCTCCGGCGTCAGTTCCGGGCCCGGGCCGGCGTCGGGATCAAGCTCGCCGATTTGAAGGTGTTTTCCGGGCGCCTCGATACGCAGTGGTGTGGCGCGGCCAGCGAAGGAAATGTCGATTACCCAGCCCGTTGCTGTCTGACTTGGATCGTGCCAGAGAAACGTGGGAGCCGTTATATCGGGCGGGAAGACGGACCCGTTCAGCGGATAATCAATGTTGATTTTCGCGCCATTCGAAGCGCCTGCCGATTCCATTCCGGGATGAGTTCCGGCCGCAGCACCGCACACGAGGGTGATGGCGGCGACGGCAAAAATCCAGGCGAGCACAACTCGGGTGGAATAGAAGCGCTGCTTATTCCAAATGGAGAGCACTGGTCACATTTTTGCAGATCGGGTGGCAGCGGTCCACAGGCGTCCCCGCGCTTCCTGAGTATCAGCGATCGAATAGCTAGATTGGCCGGGGACTGGTGTTTTTGGCATCGGTTACATTGTCTGGCTCATCGGTGAAGGATTTGCCGGCGCGATAGGCGAATTTCTGGTCTTTGCCATCGATCCTGCGGATCGCGTCCATGGCGCCGTCATCCCAGGTAACCCGTGCTTCTCCATTAATATATGCCCACTTGCCATGGACTCTGTGAAGCGAGCGCCAGGCGTTCCCATCGCCATCGAGGGTGATATAGAAGGTGCTGCCTGCGCCGTCGCCGACCTCCCACTTCCCGAGGAAATGTCCGCGGGGCGGAGCTCCAGGGGGTGCCGGGCTTGCGTCGCCGATGGGGATGCTTCCGGTGCCTGAAAACTCGATGCGCGCCACGTCAGCGAAATTGAAGGTCTGGCGGTGGCCGTCTTTGAAGACGATCACGATTTGGCCGGCGGAATTTTTGCCTGCATGGGCCTGGGCGGTGGACAGAGTGGCTGCCAGGAGCATCACCGCGCACCCAGCCATGACAACGACGAACTTGCGCATCGTTTCTCCTCAATTCTTTAACCGCAGGAACGGATCATACGGGGATGGATCCGACCGAGACAATGATATCTACGCGGATGGGGAGTTGGCGGTTCCGCCGAAGTTCCGATCTGGCTAACAGTCTTGTACTGAATTCGAGAACTGGGGCATCTAATCAAGTATGAAAGACAGGTCGAGGCGCATCCTGGTGATCGGCGCGGGGATGGCCGGGCTGATTGCGGCGCGGCAGTTGGCCGAGGCTGGCCGAAAGGTGCTGGTGCTGGAGGCGCGCGATCGCGTGGGCGGACGAATCCTCACACTGCGCAACGAGGGCGAGATTCTCGAACTGGGAGCGGAGTTCATTCACGGACGTCCGCCGGAATTGTGGGAGCTGATCCGCGAGGCAGGACTGGAGACGTACGCTCTGGATGGGAAAGATGTCTGCTACAGGAACGGAAGGCTGAAGCAGTGCGACGAGCAGGGTGAAGTCTTCAAGTTTCTCAATGGCCTGGAGAAGTGGAAGGGTGTGGACCTGGCCTTCGCGGATTATCCGCCGCTGGAGAAGCTTTTGCCAGAGAAGCGGGAAGAAGTCATCAATTACGTCCAGAGCTTCAACGCTGCCGATTATCGGCGGATCGGCGTCCACGCTTTGGCGGTACAGCAGAGGGCGGAGAAAGAGATCGCGAGCGACGAAGTGTTTCGGGTTGGCGAGGGCTATGACCGGGTGCCGGAGTTCGTTGCGAATAAGGTGCGCGAGGCCGGTGGACGCATCGAGCTGTCGCGGACGGTGGAGAAGATTGAGTGGGAACGCGAAAATGTGCGGGTGCACGTGCGCGATGGTGGCGAGCTGTCGCAATACTCGGCGGCGCAGGCGGTCATCGCGTTGCCCCTGGGGGTATTGCAGCAGCTGGCAGTCGTGTTCGATCCGGTGCCGGCGCCGTTGCTCGCCGCGAATCAGCTGGCCATGGGGCCGGTACGGCGGTTCACCCTGCTGTTCCGAGAGCGCTGGTGGGCCACGCACGAAAAAGTGAAGCTGCCAAAGCTGAGTTTCCTGTTTGCGCAGGATGCGATGCCGCCGGTGTGGTGGACGGCGCATCCATGGGAAAAGCGCACACTGACAGGATGGATCGGCGGACCGCGGTCGGCGGCGTTCGACCAGTTCACCCGGGAACAGGTCGGCGACGCCGCGTGCAAGGAGCTGGCTGACATTTTTGCGTTGCCAGTGGCGATGCTGCGAGGGCAACTTATTGGTTGCGCGACGCACGACTGGCAGATTGATCCCCACAGTTGCGGGGCCTACAGCTATGTACCTGCGGGCGCGCTGGATGCGGTGCTGAAGATGGCGACGCCGGCAGAGCAGACGCTGTTTTTTGCTGGAGAGCACACCGACGTGACCGGCCATTGGGGCACGGTGCACGCCGCCATGAGATCAGGCATCCGCGCCGCCCAACAGGTGCTCGCGCCAGCACGCGCAAAGATCCACGAAATGACCAGCCGGCGCGCATAGCATTTTCCCCAAGCATTGTGACAAGAATTGCCCGATCACCGCGAAGATGATGCTACCCTTTGGGCGAATGGGCGGCGCGACAGGTTTTATTCTTATTCCCCATACTCATTCACATCGATGAGAATTGAAAGCAACTGTGAAACGACTCTACATTTCGTTGGCTACCGGGTTATACCTTCTTCTCGCGACGGCGCCACTCATGCGCGCGCAGTATGGCATCGAGATTCCGCCGCTGCCAACCGAGACGCGGCCGCCGCGGCAGCGAAAGGTCAAAATTCTCGACCACTATCCCCTCATGCCCAGCCTCCCGCCAGCATTCTCGATTCCCGTCGGTCCGCTTGGCTTCTCCGTTCCCGGGGACAACTACCTTTTGCGCCGCCAGACTCTGATGAGCCTCGACTTTCTCGATGAAGACCGGCTTCTGTTCACTTTCCGGGTGTCGGGACTCATGCAGCGCGATGTCGACGACGACCCCAAGGGCGCACCGCAGCAGATCAAAGCTATGGTGATGTTCGTCTCGACCGGCAAGATTGAGTCCCAGGCCGCATGGATCGTGCCCGACCGTTCGCGCTATCTCTGGATGCTCAACGATGGACACTTTCTGCTGCGCGTGCGCGATGGTCTCGATCAGGGTGACAGCGATCTGAAGACGACTTCCTTTTTGCGTCTCCCGGGCCGCCTGCTCTGGATCCAAATGGATCCCAGTCAGCAGTTCATTATGGCCAACTCCCTTGAGTCCACAAACGCAGGGCAAACGCCCGGCGAGACCGCAAGTTCCTCAACAGGCCAGCCCGCCGCGAGTGCGGACCCGCAGGAGCATGGGGAGCAGGGCGTTCTTGCGACCCGCACTCTGAAGCGCGCGTCAGGCGATGTGATCCATGTCAGCCGAGTACCGTGGACTCGCCAGGATTCAAACTGGCCCATGAATTCCGACGGATATCTGGAGAGGGTGCATGAGAAGAACAACCATTGGGTTTTGAAACTGACCGGTTATGCCGGTGGAGACCGAATCCTGGCCCACGTGGATTCGACGTGCCTGCCTAAATACAGCTATGTTTCCGAAACAGAATTGCTGGTGACCAGGTGCGATCTAGACAACACGGGAATGCTGACAGCAATCTCAACTCGTGGTGAATCGCTTTGGGAGGTGAAGACCTCGACGAATGCGATTTGGCCACTGCTGGTGACGTCGACAAACGGTTTGCGGCCGGCGCGAGAGACGCTGCTCCTCAAGCGCTCGGTCGAGAGCTATAAATCCCGCTTGCTCGGCGTTGCAGACTTCGAGGGGCAGATGGTCAAGGTCTTTGATGCGGCCGATGGCAAGGTGGTGCTGGAGGCGCCGCTAACTCCAATCCTCGATGCCGGTGGCAATGTGGCGATCTCGCCATCCGGCCGGCGCGTAGCCATCCTCAATGCGGGTGCTATTCAGATTTTCCAACTTCCCGCGCCGCCTTCAGTCTCTTTGCACTCTTCCTGGACATCAGGCTCGACGAGGCCACTCCGCGATGTGCAGTAAATCATTTCCGTTAGCGGCCGGAGCTGCCGAAGCCCTTGGCGAGACGGGCTGACTCTTCCAGTGTTTCTACCTCCTGGACAGAGCCAGTGAGCACGGGGACTGGAATCATCTGGGCGATTTTCTCCCCGGCTTTGAGCTCGATGGGGTTGGTGCCGAGGTTGGTCATGACGATTTGGACTTCGCCGCGATAGCCGGCATCGATGACTCCGGCGGTGGTGGCGATGCCTTTCGAAGCCATTGACGAGCGGTCACGAACGAGAAGGCCGAGCGGGTTCCCCGTTTCAGGATGGCGTGCTTCGACGGAGATGCCGGTGCGGACGCGAATGGCTTTGTGGGGCTCGAGGATAACCGATTCGAGGGAGAAGACGTCGTAGCCGAGGTCCTCACCGGGGTGGGCGACAACGGGTAAGCGGGCGCCTTCTTCAAGTAGTTTCACGCGGAGCATGTGCTCATGGTACCGGGCGAATGGGGTGGAGGCTGTGAATTCGGGTTAGAACGCCAATTCGAGGTAAACTGGACGCTGGCAGGAGGACCGGGCGGTCGCTGCCGGGATCCGTTACCGCGGATACCGGGGGAGGAAAGTCCGAACTCCGCAGGGCAGTGTGCCGGATAACGTCCGGGATGTGAGCTTCAAGGCTTACAGACGGCCAGTGCCACAGAAAAAATACCGCCTCGGCTACCCCTCCCTTCTTTCGAGATGGGCAGGGCTTCCGGAATGACTCTCCAGGTTCGCCTGGACGGCCAGTCCCGCCGGGGTAAGGGTGAAATGGTGCGGTAAGAGCGCACCGCTCCGACCGTAAGGCCGGGGGCAAGGTAAACCCCACACGGAGCAAGACCAAATAGGGAGGGAAGTTGCCGCTAAGAGCCAGGCGGCGCTGCGCATCGGCCCGACGCGCTTAGGCGGCTCAAGCAATTGCCGAAACCTCCGGGTAGGTCGCTGATGAGCGTTTGCGGCAACGCATCGCCTAGAGGAATGACCGCACACGACAGAATTCGGCTTATAGGTCCTTTTGCCGAATAGTCATGAGGTCACGGCGCGTGATGCGCGTCGTGACCTCGCCACCTACGCACTCTTCGAAGTGTTGTTCGGAAGCTTGTGACACTTGCAGTCACCCACATCGCGAGTGATCCGGCTGTTCGCTGCCCTGTCATTACGACGAAAACAATTCCATCCTGTTCCGATGGCGCGGGCACGCTTCCATTTCTTTGACCTGCACGAAATGATTGCGGAATCGATTTGCTGCTGGTTATACTCAAGGTTCCCTCCAATGAAGGCACGCACTCTTTTCGTTAGAGCTTTGCTCTTCGCCCTGGTGCTCTTGCCGTTCGCGCTGCGGACGTCAGCGAGACCGCTTGGCGCGCTTTCATGCCGAGTCGCGAAGGCAAAACTTCGGGTCAGCCCCGCAGCAGGGCATGCGGCCCTGGTCCAGCTCGTGGCTTCCACGCCGGGCCATCATGCACCGGCGCCGCGGCTGCATCGGATTCGCGGAGAGAAGATCAGCATTCAGATGGGCATGATCCAGACACCCCGCGGCTGCACGTCGACGCGTTGCCTCATCTCAGACGCGCGCGTTTGTCAGCAGGACATGGACGGCCCCAATCCGTCGCGCGGACCTCCTTCGCTCGCCTCCCTTTGATGCAAGCAGCGATCAGTTGAACTGCACACGTGCGTGTGCGGGTCTTGACCCTCAAACTCCAGCCTTGATTCAGCAATGTGTGCCGGCAATGCCCGACGATTTCGCCAAAGGTGTGCCGAATGGAACATCGCACGGTGGTCAGGCAGGGATAAACAAGAAACGACTGCGACGGGAACGAATCCAGCTTGGGGTCCCTCACGTTCTTGCCTGGGGGAACCCAATGGACTAGGAGCCAGACCTCCAATGGAACTAGTCCAAGGGGTTGGGGACGCTCGGGGAAGGCGAATCCAACCCACTCAAGCCAGCTGACGGCTTCTCTGCCGACAGTGGGCGATGCGAGTTGCGGCATCCGCGAGGGTGCCGCCGCTCGCAGAATCAATTTCTTGATCTAATCGGATTACCAAGAAGCAGGCATCCGTGCCGGGTGCTGCCCTGATTCTTGTGAATCGGGCGGCAATTGCGAAGCATCCCTTTTGCACTGGATCGATGACTTCAGCGAGCCCTCTCGAGCTAGAACCCAATCCAAGGAGCTTCCGGTGAAGATTGTTGGTACGATTGCCCGCTACCTGCTTGGGCTGATCTTCCTCTTTTTTGGTTCCAACCTGCTCTTCCACTTTTTGCCGAATCCGCCGTTGCCGCCGGGGCTGGCCGGACAGTTTACGGTCGCCCTGTTTGCCGCGCACTACTTTTATGTGGTGGGCACGATCATGGTTCTTGCAGCGATTTTGCTGCTGGCGAACCGGTTTGTCGGGCTGGGTCTGACGCTTCTGGGTCCCGTGCTGTTCAACATCCTTACCTACCATCTCCTCATGGACCCGGGCGGTATTGGACTGGGGGCATTTGCGATGCTTCTATGGGTGCTCGTTGCCTGGGAGCATCGAGTGGTATTCGCAAGGCTGTTTGCGGCGCGGCTTGAGGAATGAAGGCTGCCCAGGAGATGAGCGTGCAGGACAGCTGGCTACAATCGAAGTAGCGATGATTCAGTACATCTATCTCGGTCGTGTGGCGTACGACGACGGACTTAAGTTGCAGGCCGAGATTGCAGCGTTGCGACTTGCCGGGCGTGTAGACAATGTGCTGCTGCTGCTGGAGCACCCTCCGGTGCTGACGCTGGGGCGGAATGCGCGGCGCGAAAACGTGCTGGCCTCGGATGAGCTGCTGGCAAAGCGCGGGGTGACACTGCACGAGATCAATCGCGGCGGCGATGTGACCTATCACGGGCCGGGGCAGCTGGTCGGGTATCCGATCTTCGATCTGCGAACTTTAGTGAACGTGAAAGGCGGCCGGCTGGGGCCGGTCGACTTTGTGCGGATGATGGAAGAAGCGTTGATCCGGGTTTGCGGCGTGTATGGTGTGCGCGCGGGTCGGATCGCGGGGCTGACGGGGGTTTGGTGCGGGGTTTCTCCGCCGGAAGATGCGCGGGCCGAAAGTGATGCCTCAGGGCCTGAAGGCCAGTTGATCGCTGAGGATTTCAAGTACGGGCTAAAGCCCGTACCCTCCACTGTGGAGCGAGGACCCTTCGAGCAGATGCCCCAACCCTCAGGAGCGATGCACGTGGTCTCTACGCGCGAACGTAAGATCGGCGCGATTGGGATTCATGTATCGCGGGGAATCACTTCCCACGGATTTGCGTTCAACGTGGCGACGGACCTGCGGGACTTTCAATTGATCAATCCTTGCGGTATCACGGACAAACCGGTCACGAGCCTGGAGCAGGAGATTGGGCAAGGTGTCAGTTTGCCGGGACTCGAGGAGATGGCGCACCAGACGGCGCGGCAGTTCGGGCAAGTATTCGGGCAGCAGGTGCTGGAGGCGGAGAGTCTGCATGCTCTGCGTGCTCAGGCCGCAATGAAGCCGGAGATCCCTGCGGAGGATACGCCGTTACAGGTTCCCTCCGAGGTGAAACGGCTGCATGGGGACCCGGAGCGGCCGGTGCGGGCTTGAGTCTGGCGGGTTGGCGCGGGCCAGCGGGTGCGGGCTGCAATTTATAATCCGGCAGGAACCGGGCGGGTGCCGATGTCCCGCAGGGCGGAGTGAACGATTCATGCCAACCGACGTGATCATGCCCCAGATGGGGGAGTCGATCGTTGAGGGCACCATAACCAAGTGGCTCAAGAAGGTCGGCGAGCCGGTGGAGAAGGACGAGCCGCTTTTCGAGATCTCTACCGACAAGGTGGATGCGGAGATTCCGTCGACCGTGGCGGGCGTTCTCACCGAGATCAGATTCCCCGAAGGGGCGACGGTGGAAATCAACACCGTCGTTGCCGTCTTGACTGAAAGAGATTCGACAGCAAAGACCGCGCGGGGACCCGAAAAGCCTACGCTGGCTGCCACCCCCGCTCCACAAGCCAAATCCCAGCCGGTACCCACGCCGGTAACGAAGGCGTCGCCGGCAGCGGCACGACCAGGCAGCCGCGGTATCGAGATCGTGATGCCGCAGATGGGCGAGTCAATCTTCGAGGGCACCATAACCAAGTGGCTCAAAAAGGTTGGTGATAGGGTCGAGAAAGACGAGCCGCTGTTTGAGATTTCTACTGACAAGGTCGACGCGGAAATCCCCTCGTCCGTGGCCGGCGTGCTGTCGGAGATTAAGGCGGCCGAAGGCGAGACAGTTCAGATCAACGCGGTGGTAGCGGTAATCGGCGGCACGCCCACAGCCGAAGGCGCATCCGCGGCATACGCAACGGAGCCCACAGAAACATCGGGTTCGGCGTTAGTCCCGGGCGCGCCCCCGGCGCAGTTGGTCCCCCCGGAGGCGGTCGATCCGGATCGGCGAGTGCGGTCTTCGCCGCTCGTCAGGCGAATCGCCAAAGAGCACGGCATTGACCTGCGTCTCGTTCCGGGTTCAGGTTCAGAGCGCCGCATTAATAAGGAAGATATTCTTCGCTACATCAGTCAAGGTGGCGCTAGAGTTGCAGGCGCACCGCAGGTTCAGTTGGCCGCACCGCAGGCACCACCGGCAAAACCAAAGGCAGAACTGCCGCAGCCAAAGTTGCTGACGGCTGAGGTTGTGCCGCTGACAAAGATGCGGTCGATCATCGCGCAACGGATGGTGGAGAGCGTGCGCACCAGTCCGCATGTGCACTCGGTCTACAAGGTGGACATGACGCGAATTGTGCGGCTGCGCGAGCGGGAGAAGGCGGCCTTTGAGCAGCGCCATGGCGTGAAGCTGACGTACATGCCGTTTATCGCGGTGGCGGCGGTTGAGGCGCTGCGGCGGTTTCCGATTGTGAATGCGTCGCTGATCGACAATTCGATTCACCATCACGCGAACATTAATCTCGGCATCGCGGTGGCGCTCGAGTGGGGATTGATCGTACCCACGGTGCGCGAGGCGGAGAAGAGCGATTTTGCAAGCATCGCGCGCAGCATTAACGACCTTGCTGGGCGGGCGCGCGCGAAGAAGCTGTTGCCGGACGAAGTGGGCGGATCGACGTTCACGCTGACCAATCCGGGCATTTTCGGCGATGAGTTTGGAATGCCGATTATCAACCAGCCGGAGGCGGCGATCCTGGCGATTGGCGCTCTGAAGAAAGAGCCGGTGGTGCTGACCGATGCCGAGGGGAACGACACGATTGCGATTCGCTCGATGCAGTATTACTGCCTTGGGTTTGATCATCGACTGATCGATGGGGCCGATGCGGGCAAGTTCATGAGCGAGTTCAAGCGGACGCTGGAGACGTGGGATCGGGCGATCGGGTAAGCGTTTCAGCTCCTTCTTGGACCCCTCGACTGTCAAACTGGCGTCGCGACAATCCAAGCCGCGGGGTCCGTTGCTTTCCCACCCATGCCTCGCGGCATGGATGGGCACCCATGGGTTCATGTGACAAGTTCGGCGGATCACCGCCCGGCCCAGGCTAGGCCGTCGGCGTCTTTGCCGATGGAGATGGTGCGAGTGACCTTCCATGTTGTGGTGTCGATTTCGGCGACCTGGTCGGCGTGTTCGCAGGAGACGTAAGCGGCTTTGCCGTCGGGACGGACGAGGACCTCCTGCGGATATGCGGCTACGGGAACAGAGCGCGCGACTTGCATGGTTTTGAGATCGATGACCGCGACCTTGTTCTGATCAGGAAGTGCGACGAGCAGCCAGCGGCCGTCGGGAGTGGATGCGGCGCCGTAGCCGATGCCCTCCATCGGAATCCATCTGGCCACGGTGCCGGTGGCTGTGTCGATGACGGCCATCTGCGGCTTGGTTTGATCGGCAGTGAAGACCCAGTTGTCGTCACGCGAGATGGAAATGCGCTGCGTATTGCCGGATATGGGAATGATCTTGAGCACCTTGCGCGCCTGAAGGTCGATGACGGAAACGGTGCCGGGGCCAACGTTGGCAGTATAAGCGCGTTGTCCGTCGTGCGAGAGGATGAGCATATGGCTCTCAGGCTGGCCGGTAGGGATGGCGTCGACAACCTTCAGCGTCTTGGGATCGATGACGGTGATGGTCTTGTCGAGTTCGGTGGAGACGTAGAGCAGACCGTTTTTCGGGCCGATCATGGGGCAGTGCGGGCGCACGCCGTGGTCGAAGGCTATGTTGCCGACTACTTTGCGGGTGGCGATGTCGATGACGGCAATGTTTGTGCCGTCGGTGCCTGGCTTGCCTACGCCGGAGTTTCCGTAGATGGGGACGAAGGCGAGCTTGCCGTCGGCAGACGCGATGACTTCGTGGCCCGTAATGCCGCCTTCGGGAACAGAGGCAAGGACGGAGCCGCTGGCAGGATCGATGATGGCGAGCCTCTGGGCGCCCTTCTCCGCGACGAGCAAGCGGGATTGCGCGCGCGCTGTTGAAACATGCAGAAAAAGCAGAAACGAGGCAAGCAGGAAAAGGGCAACGCGCATCGTTCTCAAGAACGACCTCCGAGAGCTACGAAACGAATATATCTCAGCGCTGATGGGCGGAGCGATGCGGCGATGCGCCTAAGCGGCGATGCGGCGCTTCGCTGATGCGACAATGCTCGCCGAAGTCGGAACTTGGACAAAGCGATCTGCGATTGGCTAAGCGCGCAGGAAGAACGCTTGCCGGAGGCGCCAGGCCACGTAGGGCAGTAACGTGATCCCGAGAATTACGAGAACTCGCATGAGACCCTGAGAGATGCCTTGTCCGGACGAAGCGAAGCCGAAACCCATGCTGATATGGCCAACGCCGCTCAACACCTGTTTGTGGTTTGCATGGACCCGGGCAGTGCCACCGAGATAAGCCAGCAGGACCAGGCCGATCGCTGGCCAGACGGACTTTGACCTTTGGCGGATAGCGAGGATTCCAATGGCCCAGCCGATGGCGAACGGCGAGAAGTAGTAGATCATCCTGCCGAATTGGAAATAGAGATTGACGAAGCCATCGTGAGGACTGCCCCCGAAGGGCGTTTCGGCTTGGGGCATAAACATCTGCCAGCCGGACCAGAGGATGAACAAGGCGACGAACCAGGCTCCAGAGAGAAGGAGAATCGGCGCAAGGCCAAAGATGGCCCACGGGGCGCGGACGCTCCACGCCTGGAACTGACGCTGATCGATCATGGCCCTGGCGAGTTCGTCGGTAGTGCCGAGGCGGAGGAGGGCAGCGGTTGCGGCATCGGTGCGATTGCGACCGGCGGCTATCTCTTCGGCCTTGAGGTCGGCGAGGTGCTCGGACAGTTCGTGGAGATAGCGGCGAATGTGACGCGGCGCTACGCCGGCTTTGAGCAGGCGCTCGCGAAGTTCGCTAAAAGGCTTGACCATGTTGACCTCCTGCGAGCATGTCCTGGATTGCACCGGCGAGGCGAGACCACGAGCCGGATAGTTCGGCGAGGCGCCGCGAACCGGTCCGCGTGACGGCGTAGTAGATGCGGCTGCGTCCGGCGACGGTTTTGCGGCGCGAGCGGATAGCGTCATCGCGTTCTAGCGCGTGCAGCACGGGGTAGACAACACCCTCGCCGACGGCGACCACTTCCCCGGTACGCCTCCGAATGGCTTGAACGATCTCGTAGCCGTACATCTCCTGCTCCTCGAGCAAGCGGAGGATGAGCAACTCGGGAACGCCGTTCATGAAGCTTGGATTGGTCTCGCGCAGCGCCATTGAAGAGCACTATACCTTGAACCACGAGGTATTGCAAGATGGATGAGACTCAAGACCGTTTCGGGTTTGGTTACTCCGCAATTTCGGCTCTTGCCGGTCTGGCGGTCTCGGCCTGGGTTGCGCCGGGCACAACTGCAGCGGCAATGGCGACGCTGACCAGAAGAAGAAGAGCCGCCAGCATCCAGGGTGCGCCGGGAAAGTTGCGGCCCGGGGCCAGGAAAAACGCGAAGGTGGCTGAGAACATAGTGGGTCCGAAGATCATAGCGAGCCCGCGCAGCGAACTGAGCGCGCCCTGCAGTTCGCCTTGCTCGGAGGGCGAAACGCGGCGGGTCATCATGGATTGAGAGGGAGCAGCGGCCAGGGACCAGAGCGCGTTGATGGGGATTCCGGCCAGAAACAACCGGCCGGTTGTTGCGAATCCGAACATCAGGAAGCCGATGCCTGCGCTCAACAGCCCGGCAAAGAGCGACGTGCGTTCGCCGAAGCGGCGCACACTCCAGCCGACGAGCAGTGCGGACGTAATCATCGTTGAAACTCCGACTACGGCGAGAGATTCGCCGACGGCTTCTTTCGTCCAACCATAGCGCTCGGTGGCATAGAGCACGAATACCGTTGCGTAGACTTCATGCGCGAGATAACCGAGGAAGTTGACGGCAGCAAGACCGAATAATTCGCGATGGGAACGGAGCAGCTTCAAGGCGCCAACGGGGTTCGCTTTCCTCCAGCGCAATGTTTGCGAGCGCTTCTCCGCGGGCAGGGACTCGGGTAGGACCAGAAGGCCATAACAAGCGTTGAGGAGGCTGAAAGCGCCAGCCACCCAGAACGGCAGGCGTGGATTGACTGCTCCGAGCCAACCGCCGATGGCGGGGCCAAGAACGAAGCCGATACCGAAGGCGGCCCCGAAGATGCCGAAGGCACGTGCGCGGCGTTCCGGCGGGGTGACATCGCTGATGTAGGCGTTCGCTGTGGGCATGCTGGAGGCGGTGATTCCTGAGAGAACGCGGCCCAGAAAAAGCCATGGAAGGGTGGGAGCGAGCGCCATCACGATGTAGTCCAGTCCCAGGCCGAAGTTGGAGAGCAAGATCACGGGCCTTCGCCCGAAGCGGTCGGAGAGGATGCCGAGGATGGGAGAGAAAAAGAACTGCATCAGGGCCCAGGTGGTGACGAAGAGGCCCATAGCTTCAGAGGTGCGCGCCATGTTGCCACCGAGGAACTCAAGAATCAAGCGCGGCAGCACCGGCGCAATGATGCCGAAGGCGAGCATGTCGAGAAGGACAGTGACAAAGACGAAGCCGATCGCGGCGTGATGCTTCGTGATCATGATGTGGCTCCCGGTGTTTGACGTGGTCGCGAAACCAGAGACATGCCGCTAAGCCGATTGCACGGTCCACGGATTGTAGGTACCGACACTCCAGGAGTGGCCTTCAGGATCCTTGACGCCGAATTCGCGGCTGCCGTAGTCGGTGTTCTGAAGTTCGCGGACGATTTTGCCGCCGGCGGCCTTTGCGCGCGCGTAGACGGCGTCGGGGTCGGGAACGATGATGTAGACGCTGCGGGTCTCAATGTTGCCGATTTCTTGCGGCGTTTTGAAGCCGCGGCCATACTCGTCGTCCTTCCCTGTTCCGAGCATGATCATGCCGCCGCCCAGGCTAAGCTCGGCGTGGCCAACGGTGTTGTTCGGGCCGGGATAGACGGCGTGGCGCTGGAAACCGAAGACGTTGCAAAGCCACTCGATGGCAGCGTTCGCATCGCGGTAGCGCATAGTAGGCATGATTGTTGACGACGAATTGGGCGCGGGGTCGGTCATGAGAACCTCCGTGGTGTTCGACTACTTCATCATCATGACGGCGGGAGGTCGCGCTTCTCTTGGAAAAATCGGAAACGTTGCCCTTACTTTGCTGGGATATGGTTCGCCCACGGGCCACCTCTCAGGGCCGAATAGGTGGTGGCGTCAATACCGGAAAAGGCGCGGAACTCGTTGGCGAAGTGCGATTGGTCGTAGTAACCGCAGTCAAGCGCCAATTCGGCCCAGCGAATAAGCCGGCCAGCATGCAGTTGGTGCACCGTCCTCTGGAAGCGCTGAACCCGGCACCACAATTTCGGAGAAAGACCGACTTCCTCGCGAAACACCTGGGAGAAGCGGCGTTCGCTCCATCCCGTTAGCCGCGCCACTTCCTCAACGGTGGTAATGCGCGATGAACGCCCAAAGCGGTTGAGGGAGAACTGGACCACTCCGCGCCAGGGCGAGATGCTTTCTTCGAGGCGCATAGCGAAACGTGCAACCAGAAATTCCTCGAAGCACCGCAGGCGTGCATGGGGTGTGTGCAATTCGCGGAGTCGATCGCGGAGGCTGCGGACCGAGGCGCCCCAAACGTCCTCTAGCGAAACACCTCGGTTGCTGAAGAGATCGACAGAATCGAAGGCAAAGGGTGCGAAACCACCCGGAACGAAAACTGCGCCGATGAGGTCGGCCATGTCGGAGCTGTCGATAATCTCATAGATGGAACGGGCGCCCACGACAAGGGCGGGAGCCGTGCGCCGATCGTCTCCAATTTCGGGACACTCGAGCAGGTAATCGCGCGCGAGATTGAGGATGATCTCAACGCTGCCGCCGGGAAGGACGCGCTCGCGACGGTGCGCGACGTTGCCAGATCGCGCATACCAGAGCGAACGGATGAATTGGTTGAGGGGGGCGGCGGGGATGCGCTCCAGGTAGAGCAAGATGACCTCGAGGCCGTTATAGCACGTTGCGCGGCGGAGATGGAATCGGGGCCACGGCCGCGTAGGCGTGATCTCAGCTATGCTTGGCGCATGCGGCTGCCGGCGGGCGATAACCAACTTGTGCAGATTATGGATGCGGCGCTGAGCGATGCGGCGCGCCGGGCAGGGACATGGCTGGCTTGCCGGCCCGGGTGCACGCAGTGCTGCCACGGGGCATTTGCCATCAACGCCCTGGATGCAGTGCGGCTGAGGGAGGGCATGCAGGTTCTTGGTTCGGAAAATCCAGAAAAAAGGAAGGTTGTAATCCAGCGAGCACAAGCGTGGATCGCTCAGTACGGGGATGAGTTTCCGGGTGATGCGAAGACGGGAGTCCTGGGCACGTCGGAGGAAGATCAGGCCCGTTTTGAGGAGTTTGCGAATGAGGCAGCCTGTCCGGCGCTGAATCCGGAGACGGGGCTCTGTGATGTATATGCGTGGAGACCGATGACGTGCCGGGTGTTCGGTCCGCCGGTGCGAATGGGGGAAGGGGAATCGCTGGGGTGCTGTGAGTTGTGCTTTGTGAGTGCGAGCGAGGAAGAGATTGCCGCCTGCGAGATGCTGGTCCCGCACGAACTGGAGGAACGGCTCGTGGATGAGGTTGGCGATGCTGGGGAGACCGTGGTGGCGTTCGCGCTGGTTCATGACGCTTAGCGGGTGAGCGGCCCTTGCGCGCCAGCCAAGCGACTCAGCGGATTTGGTGGTCATCGTCGAGAGGCCGGAATCTTTATTTATGGAAGGCACAGTGGGGTTAGAATGAGGCACCCCGGAGACTCAAATCCAAGAGGCCGCGTGACGCCATGCCCGTTGCCCAGCTTACCCTCGAACTCCGCATTGAACACGCGCAATCGCTGAAAGACCGGCGGCAGGTGGTGCGCTCAATGAAAGATCAGTTGCGGCAGAGCTTCAACATATCCGTTGCCGAAATGGATGAGGCGGCGACGTGGCAATCGGCGACACTTGGGGTGGTTGCGATCTCCGGTTCGCGCAGTTACCTGCACCAGCTCATCGAAGAGGTAGAGCGGGCTGCGCGGCGGATGTCCAATGAACTCGGCGCTGAGCTGACGGATTCCTTCTGGGAATACCTGGAGAGCTGAGGCCGGCAATTGACTAAGAGACGAAAGAAGAAGGCTTTCGGTAAGAAGTTGACTCAGGATTCGTGTGCGGCCAGCGAGAATTCCAGTCTCATGCTGGCGCGCAAGGGCTCGCGCAAGCAATGCTGAGACCCGTGCTCCCTCCGCGAAATATGAAGCTGCAAATTCTTATTTCTTCGGGGCTTTCATGTCGTGGCCACCTTGATGGAGGATCAGGGAGGTCACTTTGCCTTGGTCGTCTTTGATGAACTCGATTTCGGCGGGAACGACGAGAGGAAAGAACTTCGTTTCTGTCTCGGCATAAATCGGGAATTTGCCTTGCCCCGTGGCCTGTGTCATCAGTTGGCCGTTTTCGACGGTTACAACGAGATCGAAACCCTTGAAGAGTGAGTAGGTACCCACATAGTTGGCCAAGACTTTGGGATCGACTTGGACGGCGGTGCGGACTTTTGGCTGAAAGTCGGGCCAATGGTATTCGGCGGCGATACTGTGCATCACCTCATCGGTGATCTGGCCTCCGTTGTCGCCGTTGGTCATCACGAATGCGCCCTCGCCGTTTTTCTCGTAGGCGGCGAACATGTTCACAAAGCCCTCGTTCACCCCTCCGTGGGAGAAGTACGGATCGGCATCAGAGCCGCCGATTTCAAGACCGAGTCCCCAATGGCCCATCCCGGCGGTCAACATCTGCCTCGTCATGTCCGCGGAGAGCACGTGGTTGGCTTGGCCGGCGAGGGATCGCTCGACCTCGATGGCGTAGAGAGCCAGATCAGTGGGGGTCGTCCACAGACCTGCGGCGGCCATCTCGGGATAGGTATGCGCGCCACCTTCGACGGGTTTGCCGTCTCCGTGATAAGGCGTGGCTGCATTTTCACGGAGGGCCTGCGGCAGGGGTTGTTCGTAGGTGCTGTGCTTCATGCCAATCGGGGCCAGCACTGAATCATGCAGGAGTTTGGGAAAAGGTTCATGCGTTACGTCGATGAGTGTCTGCTGCATGATGGTGAAGCCGCCGCCGGAGTAATTCCATCGCGCACCGGGAGCGGCCTCGCTGCGAATGGGTGGCGTATTGGCCGGCTTCTCGCCATTGAGCACCTGGACCAGAGTCGGGACCGGCTCGGTGCTGGCATATCCGGGGAAGCCATGTACGGTGGTACCGCCGGTGTGGGTGAGCAGTTCGCGGAGGGTGATCGGTTTGCCCGTTGCCACGGGATCGCTGGGGAATTTCCAGCTCGTCAGATACGTGTTCACATCGGTATCGAGGGAGAGCTTGCCCTGCTGTACCAGGCGGAGGCAGGCCATCGCGGCCAGCGGTTTGCTGATGGATCCAGCTTGAAACAGGGTGTCTGCGTCAACGGGTGGTCCGCCCAGGCTGCGTACGCCGAATCCACGGGCCCACTCGATTTTTCCGTTGTGGAGGACAGCGATACTGACGCCGGGCACGTTGAGTTCTTTCATGCGGTCGGCGAGCGTGTGGGTTGCGTGTTCGTCGACTTTCAAGACGACTCCGCCGATGAGGCCCGAGGTTACGTGCTGAATGTGTTGCTCGACCTCAGCTTTGCTTTCGGGCGAAGTCTGTGTCGCCGCAGACTGCGCCAGGCATCCGACCGCTACAAGAGCCAAACAGCGTTTCCAGGCAATGAATCTATGCATTGATTCCTCCGCGGAACAACGGTACCACCGTCCCATCTGCGCGGGCGGAGCCTGAATGGCTCTGCTATCCTGATTGGTTTACTTGAAGCCACTCGAGGAGGTACAGACTATGCCGGAACACAGGGGGCGCAAGCATCATCAGGACCGGGTGGCTGAGACGTTACGCGAAGAGATTGGTGCGATGATCGAGGGCGAGCTTTCGGATCCGCGTATTGCGTTCTGTTACGTCACCGAAGTTGTGCTAAATCCTGGTGGCAAGTCGGCGCGGGTGTATGTTGCGGTGGACAATGCCGTTCCCGACATTGCCAAGGCCGAAGTGGACACGGTCGCCGGCCTTGAAGCGGCCAAAGGCTATATCAAGTTCGAGTTGAAGGAGCGGATGGGAGTTCGCCATGTGCCCGACCTGACGTTTCTGGCAGACCGCTCAGGACGTTTCCAGGCGCGCATCGAAGAGTTGATGGACCGTTCTCGAAAACGGCTGAAGGCCAAGGTGGAGTAGGCGCATGGATCTCCCCCGAACCAGCGCGAGCGGCATCAATACGCGAAAAGCTTCGAACGACTCTATTGCCGACATTCTCAAGGTGATTCGCGAGGGAGAGCGCTTCCTGGTCTGCTCGCACTCGCGACCGGATGGCGATGCCGTGGGCAGCATGCTGGCGATGGGGATCCTGCTCGAAAAAATGGGGAAGCGCAGCGACCTGGTCTCCGCCGATCGTGTTCAAGCTGCTTACCGTGCGCTGCCGGGAGCGGTGGACATCCGCACCGCCATGCGGATACACGGACCTTACGACGCGGCGATCCTGCTGGAGTGCGATGGGGTGGAGCGCACGCGGCTGCAGGGTCTGGAAAAGTTTCTCCTGATCAACATCGATCACCACGCCACTGGCCTGGAGTTTGCGCACATCAACTGGATCGACTGCCATGCGGCCTGTGTAGGCGAGATGGTGTATAGGCTCTTTCTGGCTGCCGGCATAGCAGTTACGCCAGAGGTTGCGACCTGCATCTACACCACTGTGTTGACGGATACGGGCGGGTTTATCTACGGCGGGACGCGGGCGTCGACATTTGGGCTGGCGCGCGATCTGACGGTGGCGGGTGCGGATCCGATTCGGATCGCGCAACAGGTGTATTTCTCAGCGTCGATGGCGAAGTTGCTGCTGCTGGGTGCAGCGCTCAGGAATCTGCATCGGGAGGGTCGCGTGGCGTGGCTGTGGATTACGCGCGAAGACATGGTGAGGAACTGCGCCATCGAGGAAGACTGCGAGGGGATTGCGAACTACGCGCTTTCGATTGCGGAGGTGGAAGCGGCGGCGTTCATGAGAGAACTACCGGAAAATCGCATTCGCGTGAGCCTGCGAAGCAAGGGAAGAATGAATGTGGCCGCAATTGCGGAGCGGTTCGACGGCGGAGGCCATGAGAATGCGTCGGGTTGCACGCTCGCGGGTCCGCTAAACCGCGCGCGCACGCAGATTCTGGGGAAATTACGCACGGCGCTCGCGGGGCGGTCAACCGAGTCGGGTTGAGAACCGGCGCAAATCTGTTAGCCTAGCTTCTGTCTGGAACGCAGTGTGGTTTCTGCGTTTTGCCTGAGCTTTGAGGCGTGGATCATTATTGCCCTGGCCGTGGGATCCCCCAAGTCCCGGAGGTTGGCCGGAAGGCTGGTTCGGGCGGTTCTGGCCTAGTTGAAGCGGCGCCGCAGAACACAGCCTGGAGAATCGCTGGACGTGGAGACTCAGCTGCAACCAGTTGCACCGGACTCACCCGATAGTCGACGCATGCGCCTGCCAAATTGGGCTACGTTTTGCGAGGCTACGGTCTTCGTGGTCTTCAGCGCCTTTTTTATCCTCTATGGAGTTGTTCCTCTACTGGGCGGCGATGGTCTTGGCCTGGTAGGCGCGGACGAGCCGCGCTATGCGCAGATTGCGCACGAGATGCTGGTGCGGTTTGACGCGGCGCACACGATAAAAGACCGGCTGAGCGCCTGCGTTACCCCTTATCTCTATGGACATCCCTGGCTGGAAAAGCCCGCGCTCTACTACTGGCGGGCAATGTTCGTGTTTCAGGAATTCGGGGTGCATGACTGGAGTGCGAGGCTGCCCTCGGCGAGCTTCGCCTTCATCATGGTGGCGCTCATTTATCTGCACATGAAACGATTTCGCGCCGGAGGCCATCTGGATGCCGCGTTGATCACGGTGGCGTGCGCGGGAATCATCGGCTTTTCGCGGGGCGCCTCGACAGACATGCAGATGGCCGCGCCCCTTTCGATAGGGCTGCTCGGCTGGTATGCATGGTACGAGACCGACTCGAAGTTCTGGCTCTTCGATATCTATTTCTTTACCGGCGTAGCCACGCTGGCGAAGGGGCCGGTCGCGCCGCTGCTGGCCATCATTATCGTTTGTGCGTTTGCGTTTCTTCGCAAAGAGTGGTCCATCGTGCAGCGATCCATTTGGTGGCCGGGGATTGCGCTCTACTTTGCAATCACGCTGCCGTGGTTTATCGCCGTGCAGCATCAGAATCCGACGTTCTTCCGCGAGTTCTTTCTGGAGCACAACCTGGAGCGGTTCGCAACCAACCGCTACCAGCACTCGCAGCCCTTCTGGTACTACTTCATCGTGGTGCTGCTTGCCGTGATGCCGTGGACGGTGATTGCGGTGCGGGCGCTGATTGACGGCGTGCAGACCTCGGTGGCGGAGTGGCGGCTGCGGAGGCTGAATCCCAAGAGGCGCGTTCCGAATCGCCCCGGCGATGCATTTCCTGAGTTCCTGGTGCTATGGACGATTATCCCCATTGTCTTCTTCTCGTTCTCACAGTCGAAGTTGCCAGGATACATTCTGCCCTCCATTCCACCGATCACGATTCTCACCGGCGACTATCTTTACCGGCGGCGGAAGGCGGGCTTGAATCGCTGGGAACTTGTGGGCCATGCCGCACTGTGCGGGGTGATGACGATGTTTGCCCTGCTGCTGCCCTGGTTTGTGGGGCACGGGCCGGAGATGCCGCCGACGCGCGCCCTGGTGGTGTCTCTGCTGGCATCGGCGGGAGCGGCGCTGCTGATCGTGGTAGTGGTGAAAGGTTACGGCGTAGCCCGGCTGCGATTGGCGACGACCGGGGTGCTGGTGGTGCTGATGTTCTTCCTCTACGGGGTCGGCCCGTTTTTCGGTGTTCCGGCATTCGCGTCAACCAAGCGTGCGATTCACCTGCTCGACAAATCCTATTCGGCACGTCCGCTGGCCGATCGGCTCTCCCTGCTGGCGCCCCCGGATGAGACGGTGGCCGTCTTTCGTGTGCGGCGCGACGTGGAGTACGGCCTGGCTTTTTACCGCAATCGCGAAGTGGTGAATTATGAAGATACGGGCGTGCCGGACGAGGAACATCTGCTGGTGGCGCGCGTAACCGGCCGCCGCGGCGTGGATCTACATACGCCGGCAGCGCTGCAGGAGTACCTGGAGGGCCGCCACTATGAAGACATCCTGAGTTGGCCCGAGCAGGGACTCGAAGTCTATCTCGTTGGTGCCCGGTAGATTCCGGTTTCCACAAACAACATTCGAGCGTTGTGTAACTTGCAGGAAGGCAGTGAATCGTGGCACAGTGACCGGGAGGCCCGTTGGCGGCGTGCGTGGTGGTGGGCACGCTGCGGACCTGACTTGCAATGCTGACGCTGGCCGAGAGCTGGCCGCATCCAACAAGGGAAACATGGCAGCTGGCGTGACTATCGAGATCCTCGATCTTCGGCATTTTGCTGCGCCGGTGCTGCGGCCCGTGCTCGACGCTGAAGGTGAGGTATGGAGCAAGCGGCTGCACTGGGACTATCGCGCCTCAGCCCGGCTGCTGATGCAGTATCTCGACAACCACCTGCTACCGGGATATGCCGCGCTGGAATCCGGACAAGTTACGGGCTACGCATTTTGCGTCTACGAAGAAACGAAGGCGGTGATCGGCGATGTGTTTGCGCTGCCGGGAGAGAATCCCGAGCGCGCGGGGACGGCCGATGGAGCGACGGAGCCGGCGCGGGAAATTGAAGGGACGCTGCTGCGGCATCTGTTTGAGACGCTGCTGAACTCGCCCAACGTTGACCGGATTGAATCGCAGCTGTTGCTCCATCCCTCAGGCACGCACTCAGCGATTTTTCGCGAATCGGGATTCGAGATATATCGCCGGCACTTTATGGTGCAGCAGCTTGCCGGACACTGGAGCCGCCCGCGCGTTGACCTGCCGAACGAACTTGAGTTGCGGCCCTGGCGCGATGACGACCTGAATGCCGCATCACGACTGATTGCGTCTGCGTACGGCGGGCACCCTGACAGTCTGATCAACGACCAATACCGGTCGGTCCATGGATCGATGCGATTCCTGCACAACATCGTGCGCTACTCGGGGTGCGGAGTGTTCTCCGCGCAGGTGTCGCACGTAGTGGTAGAGCGCAGCACTCACGAATTAGCGGCTCTGGTACTGGGCTCGCGGGTCAGTCCGCAGAGCGGGCATATTACGCAGCTCTGCGTGCACCCCAGCTATCGCCGCCACGGGCTCGCGCGCATGTTGCTTTCGGTGGCAGCTGTGCATTTTGTACGACAGGGTGTGAGCGAGATCTCGCTGACGGTGACGGAGGCGAATGCGAACGCGATCGAGCTCTATAAGAGCGAAGGGTACGAATGCACTCACGTCTTCGATGCTGCGGTGTGGGAGCGGGACACTTAGGAGGCTGCGGAAAAACGGTGAAGAAGCGGCGGTTCGCCGAAAGAAGCGTCCCTCAGGGGCTGAAGCCCGTTCTCATTGTGCGAGGGTGAATGTACGGGCTGAAGCCCGTACCCTTCAAAGCCGAACCTTAATTCGAGTTTTTCACCAAGCTGTGAAGTCATGTCCTGTTACAAAATCGGCGTACCGTTTGCTTTTTCCCGCAAGCTGTCGGGCCCGGATTTTTAGAGAACTCACGAGTTTGGTCGTCATCAATCCTGATATCGCAGTGAAGCCTAAAGCTCCCAGTGAAGAGTGAATTTCTTTAGCGTGCGATCAGGAACATGACCCAGCTCAGCACGATGGCAGAGCCTACGAACAGGGTCCAGCAGTAAAGGCCGTAGCGGAACATGCGCTGCGGCGTTTCGCGCTGCGTGATGCCGAAGACTGTCGATGCGAAAGTAGCGAACAGCAGTACGGCCACGAAATGAGAGGGGCTGAACACTAAAGCTTCCTCCCGGTGCGGATGTTGTGCGCGTCGACTGCGGCGATGATGTTGAGGAGGCCCGCCACGACGATGAAGCGCGTGCCCCAGTCGGCGATGGTGAGTTGGACCGAGTCAGCACCGAGGCCCATGGCGCGGCCAACGATGTAGAGCAGCCCGCTGCCGAGATCACCGGCGAGGCCCAGCATTTCGAGAATGTCGTGAGCATTGGCGTAAAGCCGCCCCTGCATCGCCAGGCCGAGCGCGAACATACAGACGATAGAGATCGCGAGCAGCGCGCCGCGGCCCCATTTACGCAGGAGAAAATGTCCTGCGCCGGGGATGAGCCATCCGACGATGAGAGGTAAGAAAACGAATCCCTGTTGCGCTGGTGCATCCGGAGCAGGTTTGTTGGGGGTACTTGCCATTCCTTTTTGACTATAACGCAGCAGGCAGGGTCAGGGTTTAGAGATCGGGATCAATCCGCGTTGGAATGGCGGCGGCTTTTACGAGAGTTCCTTACTTTTGACCGGGAGATCGGTTGAATGGCAAAGGGCGATGCTATAAGGAGCGCGGCGATAACGAGCCGAAGTGCGTCATTCCGGATCAGCCTTGCTCCAAACGGACCCAACCCAACTATCACGGCAGCAACCAGAGACAGCCCGCATGGGAGAAGGCCATAGACGATAAATCGCCAATCAGTAAAGAGCGTGGCAGGCCCCGCATTTCCGATGCCTGCGCGGTCAACCATCACATTCAGATACATGTCACGGCTCGCGATCCGCGCGAGAGCGTTGTCCCAGGCTTGGATTCCACCCGCTTTTTTATCCTGTTCGTAAGCGTGACGAATGAGCCGAGCGATTTTCGCCTCGTATTCCTCGTCGTCGAAATCGCGCTCGAACGCTTGCGCGGCTTCCATGGCTTTGGCACCTGCAGAGGCCTCGGCAAACCCGAGCATGCGAATTTCTACATCGGCTAGCGGTACGTTCTCTAGCTTTGCCTGATTGACAATGCGATCGATCAGAAATTGCTTCGAACTTGGAGTTCGTGCTGGAGTCATCGTATTCAGATTCTTGCTCGTTACTCCCTATTCCCTGCTCCCCTATTCCCTAAATTCTTACCAGCTCGCGCTGGATTTTGCCGGTGACCCAGGCTTTGCCGGGGGCGGTGAGCATGTCGATTTCGCTGCGGACGCCGAACTCGGGGAGGTAGATGCCGGGTTCGACGGAGAAGCAGGTGTTGGGGAGAATCTGGCGGATGTCGTGGGTTTCGAGATTGTCGAGGTGCGCACCGGGGCCGTGGATTTCGTGGGCAATGTTGTGGCCGGTGCGATGAGTGAAGTAGTCGGCGAATCCGGCGGCACGGATAATGGCGCGGGCAGCGTCGTCGGCTTCAAAGCCGCGAATCGGGCGGCCTTCGGCGAAGGCTTGTTCCACTGCGCTGACGGCGGCATCGCGGGCGTTGCGGACGGTCTCAAAGACGAGTTGCTCGCGCTCGGTGGGCTCGCGGCCGACGACGCCGGTCCAGGTGATGTCGTAGAAGATGCTGTCGGCATCGTCGACGCGGCCCCAGATATCGATGAGGAGGAAATCACCCTCCTTGATTTCCGCGGTGCGTTCGGCGGTGGGCTCGTAATGCGAATCGGAGCAGTTGGCGTTTACGCTGACGTTGGGGCCGTTCTCCCAGACGAGATTAGCGCGCCTCATGCCCTCGCTCAACCACTGCACCATGTCGAACTCAGTGACCTTGCCGTTCTTGCCTTTGGCGGGGCGCAGGCGGCGTCCGATTTCCTTCCAGGCTTCTTCGAGGATGTCGTCGATGGCCATCTGGGCGACGGAGTGGCTGATGATCTGCTTTTCCGTGAGCACGGCTTCGAACTGGCTGACCAGGTCGGCGGAGCTGACGATCTCTTTGCCGATGCTGCGGAGGAATTCGACCGTGCCGGCGTCAACCATGGAGACGTACATGATGGCGTTGTTGGGAGAGTATTGCATGGCGATGCGTTTGGATCCGCCGAGCATGGCTTTGAGACCAAGGGCCAACTCCTGCCAGCTTGAATAGAGGCCTTTTGAGCCAGGGAGCGTGTCGAGCCTTCCCTGCTCAATGCGGTGCATCAATTTGCGCGGCTCTCCGGTGGCGGGGATGTAGTAGTACCAGCGCCGGGTAACGTGCGCCTTGGGATCGAGGCCGAGAATGCGCTCGCCAATGGGGTCGCGGTGGTGGTGATCGTAGAAGAGCCAGCCATCGTGCCCGGCGTCGCGCAGGGCGGATTGAATCGCGTCCAGGTTCATAGAGGCATTCTAGTGCGTGAATTCCGGAGTTCTTTCGAGCGGACCGAATTGGTCGCACTTTCGGTGTCGAGGTACCTGCAAACTTTTTGTGGAAAACTACAAATTCTGGAGGGGGGGTGGGGTACCCCTTCTGTTCATCGGTGCGCAGAGCGAAGCACTATGCTCCCATGATTGTGCCTGAGGAGCGAGAAATTGCATGCAAAACTGCGAGGTGTGATTTTTCAAGGGTTTTCAAAGACTTGGCCGGGGGCGCAGGTGCCTAGCGGTTGACAAGCTTCGACGAGAGGCAGGGTTGTAGGCCTTTCTGGTCGGGTTCATACTTTCCACCCATGGCGCGAAAGGACGCGTCATAGATGGGACATCCGCCTTTGATGGGAGCAGTTTACATCGCGTGGGTGGGGGTTGCGAGGCAGGTTGGGTTCGTGGTTTCCCACCCATGCCGCGAAAAGAGCGCGTCATCGATGGGGCGCCCGGCAGTTCAGTAAATTGCGCACAGAAAAAAGCAACCGCAGATTCCCTCGGCTGCGCCCGGGATGACAGCTTCGGTTATCTAGGACGGGATTGGGAGTGGCGGCGCTTGGGTTACAGCGCCGCGAGAGCATCGGCCTGCGAGGGGAAGAGGCCGGCGTACTTGGTGATTCCCACCATGGTGAAGACCTTGGTGAAGTGGGGCGAGAGACCGAAGGCATAGACCTTCTGACCGGAGTTGGCTGCCTCGATGAGCATCTGGATCACGAGGGCAATGCCGCTGGAATTGATGTAATCCACTTTGGTGAAGTCGAGCAGCACGAGCTTGGCGGTCTCCTTGGGCAGCGACTGGTAGCTGCCGAGCACCGCTTCTTTCGACGTGCTGGCAATATCGCCCTCAAAGCGGAGGGCGGTCACATTGTGGCCTGCTGGGGAAGTCAATTGGTCTACGCGCGCTTTGGTTTCACTCTGCACGATCTCGTGTCTCCGTGTTAATCGGTTAATCCGCTACTGCATCCAGACGAATGACGAGCCTGACATAGCTGCTCTTGCCATTCGAGCCTTTAACCCATTCGGCCTCGTCGACCAGCGCCTGGATTAAGAACATGCCCATGCCGCGGGGATCTTCTTCACCATGAATTTTCTTATCGATATCCGGCTTGGGAGGAACGGTCTTCAATCCTTTGCCATCATCAATCACTTTTACTTCAAGCGCGTTAATGCCTGCTGAAAGCACTACGCCGACGGAGAGGTCGTCGTTCAATTTATTGCCATGTTCGATGGCGTTAATGCAGGCCTCAGCTACGGCCGTCTTTAAATCCTCAACACGATCTTCGCGGAAACCCATCAGCTTGGCCACAGCGGCCGCGGTGCTCATCGCCACTTTCTCGTAGCCGAGCTGCGAAGGCAGCCGCACCTCCACTGAAGTGGACTTCACCTTGCTCATGCCGGTATCTCCGTACCCTGCGCACACCTGCACAACGCAAGTGCGGTCATGTCGTCACTTTGCGGGCCGCCGTCGGCAAAGTCGTCAATTGTTGCCCACAATGCATCGAGAATAACATCGGCTCGCTCGCCCGGGCACTTGGAAAATTCATCCATAAGTCGTTCCGGTCCAAATTCTTCCTCGCCCCGGAATACCTCCGTGAGGCCGTCGGTGTAGAACAACAGCCTTGTCCCCGGTATAAACACGGCTTGCTCGCTGGAGTAGCGCATGCCCGGCAACAACCCCAAGGGCGTACCGGCAGCCTCGAACTGGCGGGCGGTGCCGTCGGCGGAAACCAGGAAGCCGGGGTTGTGGCCGGCGTTGACCACCTCGATTTTGCCCAGTTCGGGATGGAGGCGCAGGAAGATGGCGGTAACGTAGCGGCGGCGAGCCTCTTCGCCCTCGCGCCAGTGGTGCTCATTCATGCGCGTGGCCAATTCGTCGAGGGGTGGGCCGGTGATGGCCATGGCGCGGAAAGCCGCGCGAAAACTCGTGGACATCATGGCCGAGGCCAAGCCCTTTCCGGCAACGTCGGCGACGGCGATCAGCAGGCTGCCGTCGGGTTGCTCGACGATATCAAGGTAGTCGCCGCCAACCTCGTAGCAGGTGACGGAGCGGAAAGCCAGCGAGTAACCAGCGATGTCGGGCAGTTCCTGCGGTAACAGGGAGCGCTGGATATTCCGAGCGGCGTCGAGATCTTGTTGCACGCGAGCCCATTGCAGGTTGCGCTCGTGGTTGCGGGCGTTTTCAAGGGCGACCGCGGCTTGCAGAACCAGGCCCTCGATGAAGTCGGCTTCATAAATGGTCAGTTCGCGGCCGTCGGGCGGGGCGACGACCAACTCAGCCATGCGCTTGCCCTCGCGATCCTGCAGCAGGTAGATAGGGAGGGCGTGGGCTTCGTCGGTTTGCGCGGGCGGATCGGGCATCTCGCCGTAGCTGAGCCCCGTGCCGGGAAAGGCGGCCCCGGCCATTTCAAGCTCCCGGACCACGATGCGAAGCACGGCGCCGAGTACGGCCTCTTCGCGAATGGTGGAATGGACCTGGCGGGAGGCCTCGAGCAGCGCCTGCAGGCGGGCTACCTGCTGCTGTAGATCAATGGTCTCGTTGTTGTCGGACAAATGAATGCCTGCTGCCATAACTTCTACCTTAGACTTGCGGGGAATCTCACTTTATCACGGCCAGTGGTGGGGCAGTCGATGGCTTTCTTTAGATGATGTTGCTTCACCTTGCAGGGCTTCTCACATTTAGCTTGATGCCGCGGCGCGAATATCCCTCGCTTCGAGCACGCGTTTGGCCCATCCGGAACGCGTAATGTTGAGCATCGCCTGGCCAAGCTGGCGGGTAGAGAGCACCTGGTTCGGGAACATTCTCCGGAGCAGCGGGAACACGGGACCGAGTACGGTGTAGAACTTGCGATACAACGGGGTTTTGGACTGGATGCCGTCAAGCGGCTCGATGAAGCCGGGGCGGAACATGTAGGCCTGAAAGGGCAATTTGAGAAGGGCGTTTTCGGTGCGGCCTTTGACCCGGGCCCACATGGTGCGGCCTTTTTCAGAGCTGTCGGTGCCGGAGCCGGAGATGAAGATAAAGGTCATCCCTGGATTGAGGCGGCTGAGCATTTCGGCGGCGGCCATGGTGTAGCCGTTAGTGACGCGCGTGTAGTCGGCCTCGGTCATTCCAGCCGATGCAATGCCGAGGCAGAAGAAGCAAGCATCGAATCCGGTGAGGCTTTCTTCCATGCCGGAGTAGTCGAGCAGATCGCGGTGAAGAATCTCCTGCAGTTTGGGGTCGTGGATACCGGTAGCGGTCCGGCCCAGGGTGACGACCAGTTTGACATCGGGGTCGCGCAAGCACTCGAGCAGGACACCGCGGCCGACCATTCCTGTTGCGCCGAAGATCAGTACCTTCATCTGCTTGAACCCCGTTCTCTTGCATCAGCATGACCGGTTCACGGCTTTTTCAAGCAGAACCGAGACAACCCGAATTTGTTTCGTTTGAATCAATTAATCAGGAGGAAGAATACATTGAATAGATTTCGCACCGCTATAGCACTGGCAGCTCTATCTACAAGCCTGTTTGGTGGTCTGGCTTTTGCGCAGGATCATCATGACAACGACAACCATCACTACGTCGAGCATAAGGATTGGAAGAAGGGCCAGGAGATCCGGCACGAAGACTGGGATCGTGGCGACAAGGTCGATTATCACCAGTACCACCTGACCGCGCCGCCTCGTGGATATGAGTGGCGTTTGATTGACGGCAATTACGTTCTCGTCAACACAGAGAACTTCCAGATTCACACGGTTATCGTCGCCCACTAAGCACAGAGGGTTCACATCCAAGGGCCGTCGGAGTGGTCGAATCCGGCGGCCTTCGTGTGTTCTGAGTAAGAGACATCCCCTTCGGGGCTCGCTGCAGCCTGGTTCTGAGAGCCGAGAATCTTGCCATGATCCTAAGTCAGGGCAAGGTAACGTATTACTTATTTACAAAAAGTACTGTATCTGAGAATCATTGCATTAGTTTCTGTAACTACCCTGGGTAACTTATCGTAATTAGTTCATTAGTGGAATTCCCAATCCCTCCTAAGTCGAGTTATTTCAGTGTTAGACACTATGGTTCCCCCCTGAGCCAGAGGTCATATGCAGTCGACGGCGGTAGAGGTGAAAACTATGAAGATACTGCGCGACGAAAGCGGTTATGTACTCGTACTCAGGGGATTGCAGGTTTTGCCGGGTGGAAAGGCCGCCGTAGAGGCGAAAACTTCCCCTGCTGCGCCGGCCGAGGTCGTAAGTACGGCCGGAAGCACGAACTGTTCTGTGCCGCATTGTTGCTTTTACTGTGCGTGGTGCGGACATCCAATCCTGTTGCCCAATGACCGTATTGGGTCTCCCTTTGGCAACCCCGATGCCAGAAAGATCGACGTACGCTCCATCGCAACGGTTTGCGGCACCTGCAAGCACATCGGCAATTACTCCATGTTTCGTTCGTGCCGCGGCTTCGACACGCGTCACAAGATCATGCACGCGCCGAACTGCGGTGAGACGGCGCTGCTGTACTGGCTGGAGTGTGTCGAGGACACCTGCCCTTTGCGGGTTCCGCTGTTTGTAAAGCTCGAAGGCGATGTGCCGCCAGGAGAAGCCGAGGCAGCGGAGTGGCTATGGGACGACCTGACATGCGGTTCGGGTCATTGCATCCAAGCGATTAAATTGGACCCTCGATATCATCTTCCGCTGCGAACTCCGGCGGGTCCGATCGGATCGGAGTCTTGATCGTGCGTATGGAGAATTCTTCGAGCTGAGATTTGGTTTTCGATTTCATGTTGATTCAGGGTTGTGAGAGAATCCAGCAACCCGGTTCCTTGTTCCCATCCTTCTTGAAGGGAAAACCGAATGCCAGAGATCGCGGCCGTCCCCCCGCTGACCCTTGATGTCGAACTCAATGGCGATGTTGCAACCGTGAAGTGCCACGGCAAACTGGTGATGGGTGTCTGCGATGTGCTTACCTGCAAGGTTCGCGCGCTGATTCCGGACACAAAGCACATTGTGCTGGACCTGACCGACCTGAAACACATGGACAGCATGGGGCTGGGCACGATTGTGCGGCTCTACGTCTCGGCCAAGTCGGGAGGAAGCTGCCTGGTGCTGGTGAACATGGCCCCTCGCATTCGGCAGTTGCTGGGGATCACGAATCTCTTGTCGGTGTTGACGGACATGTGCGAGCAAGGCGTGACAATCAGGTTCTAGTTGGCAGGTCGCCGGCGGCTCACAACGAGAAGCGCAGGGAGCGCTGATTTATCCTTCGGTGAGATGCCGCCGCAGCGTAAGACTCTCTCGATCGCGATGATCGCCATGAACGAGGAGGCCAATCTTCCTCGCACGCTGGAGAGCGTGAAGTGGGCCGACGAGATCATCGTGGTGGACTCGGGCTCGCGCGACCGGACCATCGAAATTGCAAATTCATTCGGGGCGAAGACCAGCTATCGCGCGTTTGGCGGGCATGGCGAACAGAAGAATGTCGCGCTGGATTTGTGCACGAGCGACTGGATTTTGCTGCTGGATGCGGATGAAGTCTTAACGCCGGAGCTGCAGCAGGAGATTCGCAAGCTACTGGCGTTCGAACCGGAGTGCGATGCTTACTGGATTCCACGACTGAATTTGTATTTCGGCAAATGGATCCGGCACGGAGGGTTTTATCCCGACCGTAAGCTGCGGCTTTTCAAGCGCGGGGAGGCGCGGCTGAGCGAAGGCGTGGGGCCGCATTCGACGCCGCAGTTCAACGGGCGTCGGGGCAAGCTGCGCGGAGACATGCTGCACTATGCCTATCCCACGATGGGCGTTTATCTCGAGCACATGAACCGCTACAGCTCAGAGATTGCGCAACTGCTGCATCAGCAGGGCAAGGACAGCCGGGCTTTGCTTCCGTTTATTTGGAACGCGGTGCTGAACCCGGCCGCGACGTTCATCTATAACTACATTTTTCGATTGGGATTTCTGGATGGGCGAGAAGGGCTGATTCTGCATATCAATCATTCGGTGTACATCCACTGGAAGTACATCAAGGCGTGGCGGATGGGTCAGCGGAAGGAATGAGAAAGTTCTAAGTTGGTAGTTCTAAGTTCACAGTTCCTGACGCTTGGCTTGCGTGATGGGCGCCGTCAATTCTGCTTTAGATATGGCAAGCGTGGGTGGAACGAAACTGAAGGGAATCGATCGCACATGCTGGATGTTCACGCGCTCCACAGCAAGATCCATGGATACGGGGAGTTTTTTCTTCACATCTTTACGATCACGGTGGGTCTGCTGATCGCGACGCAGGTCGAGAGCTGCATGGAGTGGCGTCATCACGTTCATCTTGCCGAAGATGCGCGGGCGTCACTCCACCAGGAAATCGTGCACAACCTGGCGGACATGAAGGATGCGCAATCAGGCGAGATGAAGTGGAGGCAGGAAGTCGAAGACGATTTGAGGGCGATGAGCAGGATCCAGGACCATCCAAACGATCCCGAAGCGCAGCACGCCAAGCTGGCTTTCAACGTCCACTCGATTGATTTGCGGGATACAGCCTGGAGAACAGCCCAAGCCACGGGGGCGCTGGCATTTATGCCCTATGAAGAAGCGCAGCGATACTCTGAAATTTATCGCTCGCAGGATCAATTTCTCGCGACTCAGGAGAAGCCCAGAGAAGACGTCGCCTATCTTGTCGGGCTGCTGACACGATTTAACTGGAGTGACAAGAGCAAGATCACCATCGATCAAGCGGGCCAGATGGCAGAGCGGCTGGGACAGATGAAACTGCACATTGTCACTGCCGATTTACTGCTGAAGAAAAGTATCGAGAAAGCCGATGCTTTCGTTCAAAACCGCGTCGCCCGGGAAGATTTTACGGAGAATATCAAGTGAGGCCACCCGGCTGTCGCGCGTTTGGAAGCGGACAGCCTCAGATGTGGCAGCTGGCCTGGCCACGCTTCTCCAGATATTTCTGGTGGTACTCCTCGGCGCGCCAGAACGTTTGAGCGGGCTCAACCTTGGTGACGATGCGCCTGGGAAGGTAGTGGCCCGAAGCTGTGAGCTGCTCGATCTTGGCCTTGGCCTGCTTCTCCTGCTCGGGGGAATGGAAGAAGATGGCGGAGCGATACTGCGTGCCCCAATCGGGACCCTGGCGATTCGGCGTAGTGGGATCGTGGAGATTGAAGAACGCGTCCAGAATCTGTTCGTAGCTGACTTTTTCGGGATCGAAGTCCAACTCGACTACTTCGGCGTGGCCGGTCTGATCAGTGCAGACGTCTTTGTAGGTAGGCTTGTTGAGGGTACCGCCTTCATAGCCGACGGCGGTGGCCGTAACCCCGGGGATGGCGGCGAAGGCTGCTTCAACACCCCAAAAACAACCTGCTCCAAATGTTGCTTTTTCGATGCTCATATGTATCAGATGCGCGAGCCCCAGAATTTGTTTCGAATGCCCTGACGAATGGAATTCAGACCTTTGACCGGAGAAGATGGCAGCTTTGGCATTCGCTTCCCCGGGCAAGACTGCGGAGGCCGGGGATAGAGAAGACATGGCCGCAGCGGGGACAACGCCACAGCATAAAGCGCAGATAAAGCACGAAAAACACCAGAATCGCGCCGATCAGGGGAAGGGGGCTGGTCTCACCTTGAGGCCCGGCAATGGTAATTACCAGGGCCAACACAAAGATCAAAGTGCCCGCCCACGCCAACGCCCACCTGCGGTCGTAGGCTTCCCATGCATCGCGGTATTTGATGTTGGGGCGAATCTTCCTCACGCGATCACGCCCTCTCTTGAAGGTGTTTCGGCTTGACTCACTTTTCTACATGCGATTTGAGGCGGGCCAGGGTCTGGTCCCACTGCTTGGAAACGGAGCCCAGGTATGCCTGGAGGCCGTCGAGGGGCTCGGGGTCGAACTCGAAGAGCCGCTCGCGACCGGCATGGGAACTGCGAACGATGCCTGCGCGTTCCAGAACGCCAAGGTGCTTGGTGATGGCCTGGCGGGTAAGCTTCGACTCCTCAGAAAGCTGGGAGATGGAGCATGGTTCTCCGGAGCATAGTCGGGCCACCAGGGCGAGGCGGGTTTTGTCGCCGAGTGCGGCAAAAACGCGCGCCCGGGCCTTCGGTTTGGCAGTGATGCGCTTACGGATTTTGTGTGACATAGCTCTCGATATTCTTCATCTGTTCGGTCCAGCCGCCATCGTTCCTGCGGAACGCCTCGGGGCGCCAGTCGGCAGGAATGCTGTCGAAGCCGGACTCGCCAAGTATCAGAAGTGTACCGCCCGGAATCGGCTCGAGCCGAAATTCGACGAGGGTTCGGGGGGCGTTAGAGTAATCGGCTGGTTTGCCAGTCTTTTCAAAGGATTGCACATGGGGCCAATAGAAAGAAAACAGGCGTTCAGGCTCCATCTTCTCGACGCTTGCCTCCCAGGTGATGTGTTCATAGCCGGGATAGGTGATCTGGCCGCGCGAGACCTGGCCGGGAACAAAAGGGCCCTCGAGTTTCACTTTGAACCACTGGCCAAACTCGCGATAGTCGGTGAGGGCGCGCCAGACGCGGGACACAGGCGCCTTGAGCTCGATACGTTTTTCGATCTTGTTGGACTCCATAAGCAACCTCAGGGTTGCATAATAGACCTATTTGCTAAAATACGCAACTCAAAGGTTGCCCTTCATTCGTGGGCGTGACTGGTCAGATTGTAGGTCAGGCCGTAAATATCGCGAATATAGCATCGCGGAAAATCCGGCTCGTCCTTAACCACCGTGCAACCCTTTGCGAGCAGGCGCCGCTTGGCGGCTTCCACGCTGTCCACGGTTACTTCGAGAACCGGACCGAGGGGCGGACCCTGCTCGATGAAGAGGGTGACGTGTTTGCCGTGCAGGCTGATCATGTTGGGCTCTTCGCCGGTAACCTCAAAGCCGAGATTGTCGACGTAAAAAGCCGCGGCGCTCTTGGGATCAGGCGCCTGGATCAGGATGTCACGACTAAAGGTGTTGGCCATGCGGGCTTCCTTGCCGCCGCAAGAATCGGTGCGGACGAATGGGATTGGGTAAGTCCGGCACTCAATCTAGCACGCGAAGCGCGGGTGTGGCACCCGGGGTGAATTCGCGACGGTCAGCCTCGCTTCTTGCCTCCGGGATTGCCGCCAGGCCGTTTGCCTCCGGACCGTGGTCCGCCAGGTCGGCCCGTGTCCGGCTTTCGGGCACCGCCGGTTTTGCCTTTGGGGCCGGGACCGGACTTTGAAAATCCGCCAGGTCGGGAACCGAAGGCTGGCTTTGAGCGGCCTCCGGAAGCGGGTCTGCCGGCACCGCTTGGTTTTGGTTTCCACGCGGGCTTTCCTGCCGAGGGTCCAGAGCGTTTGTTGCTGGGTCGAGCGCCGCCGGCACGGGGTTTGCCGGAGCTGGTGGTAAACGGACGCGAGCGGTCGCCTTCCGCCCGAGGAGGACGGCGTGCCTCGAATTCACGAGCGCCGGTGCGGCCGGGCCCGCCACTTGGGCGTGCAGGGCTGCGAAGATCGAAGGTGGGGCGATCAAAACGGGGGTGGTCCGGTCTTGGCCGGTCAGAAGCTGCGCGATAAGGCCGTGGACGATGTGAATCTGCATCGGAACGTGGCCGGTCTGTTCGCGGCCGGAACTGGCTGGGTCGACTATGGCCAGCACGGCCAGCACTTTGCCTGTCAGATCCTGCACCACGAAACGGCGGACGTCCCGTTGTGGGGCGGCCGGTCGGGGGACGGCTTGCACTGGGGCGGATTGGAGATTCGCGATCCGGATCGACTGCTTCAATCTGCAACCTGGACGGTCTGGGCGGCTTGATTTCTTCGCTAGAAGGCGCAACATCACGACGCGGTCCGGCGTGGGGTTTGAATGCTGGACGATCAAAATCGGGCTTCTTCCACGGCTTCTTCTCGAACGGGCGACCGCCATCCGGTCGGCGACGCCCTGGAAATCCACCAGTCGGCCGATCCTCACGCGCTGAGCCTGATCCAAACTGTGCCGGACGGTGCTCGGAACGCGGCGGGCGTTCCCCAAACCGAGCCGGCGGAGGGGCTGGGCGATCGTCCTTCTTCCATGCCGGCGAACGGCCTGCGCCGAACTGCCGGGGCCCAGAACGTGGTGAGCCAGGACGCGTCGGAGCGGATCGCTGTGGGCCAGGCCGGGGTGAGCCAAACCGGACGGGACTGGTTCCAGCGCGTTCGGGCCTGGGACGAAAACCTTCACCTTCCGGGCGCGCCGGGCGCGAAGGCCGGTCAATTCCAAACTGTTTCTTCGGCGGAAATTCGCGGCGCGGTGCGAGCGCAGGCCGATCGATGAATGGCGGAGCAACTGGCGGACGGCTTGGCCGGGGTTTGATGGTGGGCAATTGCGCATGCATCGCTTTGCGCCTGCGGATATCTTTCAGTTTTGGCTTGCGCGGCTTACCGTCAGCAGTTTTGCGCAGATCTTCGAGTTCCTCGGTTTCCAGTTCGCGCATTTTGCCTGGCTCAATGTCGAGCACCAGGGGGCCGTAACCAACACGGCGGATTTTTTCGACGTGGTGGCCGATCTCTTCGAACATCTTGCGCAGCTCGCGGTTGCGGCCTTCAATCAGGATGACTTCGTACCAGGGGTTGTCGCCCTGACGGACTTTGCGAATCTGGGCGGGCGCGGTCTGCACCCGGCCGGAGCCGGGCTTGCCGCGCTCGATGCCAACGCCCGAACGGAGGCGATCCAGCGCTTCCTCGGTGGGCTCGCCGCTCACCTTAACCAAGTAGGTCTTCTCCACGCCTGCCGCAGCGCGGGTGAGCTTGTTAGCCAAGTCGCCGTCGTTGGTTACAAGCAGGAGGCCTTCGCTCAGATAGTCCAGGCGACCGACGGGGTAGAGCCGCTCGCGCAACTTCGTGAAGAACTCCATCACGGTTGGCCGCCCCTCTGGATCGTGGACCGTGGTTACAAAGCCGCGCGGCTTGTTGAGCATGAAGTAGCGCAGGCGCTCGGAGCCCTGCAGCAATTTGCCGTCGACGCGAATATGATCGCGGGCGGCATCAGCCTTGGTGCCGAGTTCCGTGACGACTTTGCCGTTCACCTGCACGCGTCCCTCGGTGATCAGATTTTCGGCGTGCCGGCGGCTCGCAACTCCGGCCTGGGCGAGAATCTTCTGCAGGCGCTCGAGTTTGCCCGGGATTTCCGGCTCGGCAATGAAGTCGATTTCTTCATCCGTTTCCGGTGTGTTTCCTCCGCTGGCATCGGCGTCTTCGGCAATCGGATCTGACTCAGCGTCACTGGCTTGCTCGAACGTGTCGCGGGCCGCAGCGGCTGTCGCTTCTTCGGCCGCAGCCGCATCGGCCGCAGCCGCGTCATTTTCGGGGCCGTCGAGTTCCGGCTCATTGTCATCGGGGCGCACATTGTCGCTCATTGGTAAAATCTCGGTTCTGCCTGCTGCGTTTCCGGTCAGGCTCGGCAGGCGCGGGCTTGTGCGGAGAGGTAATGCTATTCGGCCGGTTCCGATTTCTCGTTGGTCCCGCTTATGGCCGTCGGGGTCTGTGCGGTACTGTCAGCCGTCAAAGGCGAATCGTTGTCCGGCTCCTCCGGTGCGTTCTCGTCCAGTTCGGGCCCGCCGCCGCCCTCGGCATCATAGGCCGCGTTGGCAGTGTCCGCCTCATCCACCGGTGCCGTTTCGGTCTCTTCCAACTCGCTGGCCATCTTTTCGAACTCATCCATCGACGGCAGCTCAGCGACGTCTTTCAGCCCAAAGCGCATCAGGAATTCCCTGGTGGTCTTGTAGAGGATGGGGCGTCCGATCACCTGTTTACGTCCTGCGGTGGTGATGAGCTTGCGCGCCAGCAGAGAGCCAAAGACGCCGGAGGAATCAACGCCGCGAATCTCATTGACCTCGGGCGCGGTTACGGGTTGCTTGTAGGCGATGACGGCCAGCGTTTCGAGAGCAGGCAGGGAGAGCTTCATCGCGGGCTTAAGGCTTTTGATGAACATGCGGACGGCGTCGTGGCACTCGGGCTTGGTGGCCATGCGGTAGCCGCCGGCAATCTCGCGAATCTCGACACCGCGGTCGTCGGAAGCGTAGTAGGCGATGAGCTCGTCGACCAACTGGCGCAGAATGGCCTTGATTTCGCGATCGCGCTGGCGAGCAGCACGCCGGGCTTCAGCTTCAGGGTCCGGCGGAGCGGATTCGTCCTTAGCTAACTCGGCGGTTTCAGCTTGGTCGACTTCGGTCGCGGACGATTCACCGGTTGCGGTCGATTGAGCCGCTTCTGACTCGGTCTCGACCGCTAGCACAGGGGCGGACTCGGTCTCAGCCGGCGCGGCAAATCCAGGGTCCGGAGACGCGTGTTCTCCGAGAGTGCGGCCGTCCTCGGTGCGCAGGTCCAGATACTCCAACCCCTCGTCGATTGAGGATTGCGAAAGGTCGGCGGTATTGGTCGTGGCCTCAGCGGCGGCTTTTTGGGCGGCCTCTTGCGACGCTTTCCATTCCAGCGCTTCCGCGCCAAACAGGGTTGCGAGCTGGGTCAGAGTGACCGGCTCTTCGGCGGCGTAAATAACGGCTTCCAGCTTGGATTTCAGGCTCATGCAGCAATCAGTACCTTATGTATGGTACTGGACGGGAGGGTTGGATGCGTCCACAGAGTCGCGCCGATTTGGCATGCGGAAAAAGAAAGGGCGTCCGGAAGACCGAACGCCCTTCGCTCACAGTGCTACCAAAGCAACTCGTAGAGGAGTTTTACGCGAAATGGCGGAACAGCCAAAATAGCGAGCCGGATAGCAATGCGGCCGCTGGCAGCGTGAACACCCAGGCTGCGGCGATGTTGCGCAGGGTGGACATTTGCAGGCCGCTGCGATTGGCCGCCATGGTGCCCGCCACGCCTGAACTCAAAACGTGCGTGGTACTTACCGGGAGGCCGAAATTATCCGCGGCAAAGATGGTGGCCATCGCGACCAGCTCGGCAGTTGCGCCCTGCGCGTAGGTGAGGTGCTCCTTGCCAATTTTTTCGCCTACGGTCACGACGATGCGTTTCCAGCCGACCATGGTACCCATTCCAAGAGCGAGGGCGACGGCCACTTTCACCCAGGTGGGAATGAACTTGGTGGCCTTGTCGACCTTGCCCTTGTACGCCGTCAAGACGGTGTTCTCTTCCGGAGTAAAGGTGGGGTTATGGTTTTTCTGCATGAGACGGATCGCCTCGCTGGCTACATACATGTCGTTGCGCACGTTGGTCTGCTGGTTTGCGGGAACCGCTTTGAACTCCTTGTAAAGCGCAACCTCGTGGCTCAGGTCTTCCACCAACTCGCGCAGCGCGAGGATGGTGTCGGGCTGAAGTTGCTTGGTGCGGATGTAGTCGGTAGCGGTGGCGCGTGCGTCAGCCCCGAGTATGCCGGTCTTGTCGACGTGCGCGTCAAGAACTTTGCCCGCACTGTCAGATGCCGCGACGAATTGCTGAACGTCAGCGGGCGTTACCGCGTGGTTCAACGCGTACGCAGTGGGCACCGTACCGATCAAGATCAGCATGATCAGTCCCATGCCCTTTTGCCCGTCGTTTGAGCCGTGGAAATAGCTGACGCCCGTGCACGTGAGCACCAGCAGTGCGCGAATGGGCCACGGTGGTGGCGTGTTGCCCTTCGGCGCCTCATACAGCTCGGGGTACTTGATGGTCGCCTTGGCGAGCAGGAACAGAAGAGCAGCGGCACCAAAGCCGACGACCGGCGAGATGAGGAGAACCTTGAAAACCTTGGTCGCCTGCTCCCAATCTACTCCGGATGTACCGTTGTGCCCACTCATCAACTGGTTGGCCAAGCCGACGCCGATAATGGAACCGACCATGGTGTGCGAACTGGAAGCGGGAAGCCCAAACCACCACGTGCTTAAATTCCAGATGATGGCAGCGATCAGCAACGCGAATACCATCGCGAAGCCTGCACCTGAGCTCACCTGAAGAATGAGTTCGACCGGGAGCAGGGTGATGACGGTGAAGGCGACCGTGCCACTGGACCTGAGTACACCAGCCAGGTTGCACATCCCAGACCACACCACGGCAATGTTGGGCTCGAGGGAGTGGGTGTAGATCACAGTCGCCACGGCGTTTGCGGTGTCGTGGAAGCCATTGACGAACTCGAACCCGAGTGCGATCAGCAAGGCGATGATCAACAGAATATAAGGCCACGCGCTGCCCAGGGCCACGCCACTGAAATCCTGAGAGATGTGCGCGGCGATGAACCAGATGCCGATCGCCAGCGCGATCAGGACGACCGCGGTGGTAATCATGGCATGCGACCTGTGCATTTTCTTATCAAGCAAAGCAGCAGCCGGAGGACGGGCTGCGACAGCGGATGCCGATTCGGACATGGATGTACTCCGGAATTGAGAGGTGGAATTTTTTCTCTGGGTGAGGGAGAGCGAGTTCGCCAGATGCACCAAGGAATATCCGAGACAGATGAACGCGAGATGAACCAGAGATGAATTTGCGAGAGAGGATGCGCGGTAGCGAGGAGGGTAGAAACGAAAACGACCGCGCCGAAGCGCGGCCATAATCAGAAGACCTGACTCAAGTTACGACAGATAGCGGAAGATCCAGTAGAGCGAACCGGAGAGCAGCGCCGCTGCCGGAAGTGTGAAGACCCAGCCCGCGGCGATGTTACGAATCGTCTTGAAGCGCAGGCCGTTGCCGTTTGCCGCCATGGTTCCAGCTACACCCGAGCTGAGGATGTGCGTGGTGCTGACGGGGAGTCCAAATTTGTCGGCCGCGAAGATGGTTCCCATGGCGACCAGTCCGGCGCTGGCACCCTGCGCGTAGGTCAGATGATCTTTGCCGATGCGCTCCCCGACGGTGACGACGACGCGCTTCCAGCCAACCATCGTGCCAAGCCCAAGCGCTAGCGCTACCGCGACCTTGACCCACGAGGGGATGAATTTGGTAGCGTTGTCCACCTTGTCCTTATAACCGTTCAGGGCCGCTTGTTCCTCCGCGTTGAAGGCAGGATTCTTGGCCTTGATCATGATCCGCAAGGCTTCGCTGGCCACATACATGTCGTTACGGACATTGGCTTGCTCCTGCGGCGGGACAGCCTTGAATTCCTTGTAGAGCAAAACCTCGTGGTCGAGGTCCTCGACCAACTCGCGCATGGCGAGGATGGTGTCGGGCTGCAACTGCTTGGTGCGGATGTAGTCAGTAACCGTTGTGCGCGCATCCGGCCCGAGAATGCCCCTGGAGTCAACGTGGCGATCGAGAATGTGCCCTGCCCGTTCCGACGAGGCGATGAAGTCCTGCATCTGCATCGGGCTTACGGCGTGGTTCAGCGCGTAGGCCGTGGGCACGGTGCCGATGAGGATAAGCATGATGAGACCCATGCCCTTTTGCCCGTCATTCGATCCGTGGAAGAAACTGACACCGGTGCATGTGAGCACCATGAGGGCGCGAATGGGGAACGGCGGAGGTATGTTGTCTTTGGGAGCTTCGTAGAGTTCAGGGAACTTCGCTACCTGCTTAGCGATGAGAATGAGCATGCCGGCGAAAACAAATCCGATGACGGGCGAGATCAGCAGGGCCTTTAGCACTTTCATGGCCTGCTCCCAATCGACGCCTGAAGTTCCGCTGTGCATGCCCATTAACTGGTTGGCTATGCCGACGCCAATGATGGAGCCCACCATGGTGTGCGAACTGGAGGCCGGCAGACCCAGCCACCAGGTGCCAAGGTTCCAGAGGATCGCGGCGATGAGCAGCGCGAAGACCATGGCGAAGCCGGCGCCCGAGCTGACCTGCAGGATCAATTCGACGGGTAGAAGGGTGATGACAGCGAAGGCGACGGTGCCTGAGGAGAGAAGCACTCCGGCGAGGTTGCAGATGCCCGACCACACCACGGCGATATTCGGCTCAAGCGAGTGAGTGTAGATGACGGTGGCGACGGCGTTGGCCGTGTCGTGGAATCCGTTGACGAATTCAAAACCCAGTGCAATCACTAACGCCAGCGCGAGCATGCCGTACGGCGCGTAGCTGGTGATGGATGCAGCATCAAGATCGTGGGCCACGTGAAAAACGATGTAGACGATGCCGGCAGCGAGCACGGCAAGGAATGCGAGAATGCCGGTCTTGCTCGGCGTGCTCTTGAGCTTGCGGTCGAGGAGTGAGGGCCTGGGTAAAGCAGTTGCCGTCGTTGCAGCCATCAGATCTCTCCGATTGCGGCGAACGGTTCCCGGCGCGCGGTGGAGCAGACCAACGCGGAATCGGCTAAGAACTTTGGATTGAAATGACGATGGAACGATCTGAGATCGCTGCAGGAGGGACAATCAAAAAAGGATTGCATAAAACCCCAACAACTGAATGCGTGCCACAGTTGTTTGATGCGCGACGCCTTGATTCAGGATCCGCACTATTGATTTTACACGAGATAGCGGATGGGGGTTGCTTAACTGGGGGGGCTCGCGCAGATTTGATCATAAATCCATTGCCGTCATTCACTTAAGTGATTGTTAAAATTTGGAGATTGCGAAGTTGATTCACAGGGTTTTGCACCGTTTTCTCACCAGTTCAGAGACAGCTTCGGATTCTCGCCCGCAGCGCAAGAAATCGCCTTCAGGAGGGGAAGAAAAGCCGCAACCAAATGGTTGCGCAGGATACCCGTCTTCCAGTAATGCAACCAATCGGTGGCATTTATTGGAAGGCGGGATTTCGATGCCGAAGAGGGACTACGAAAGACCCACGCGAACTTCAGAGTCAGAGAACCAGACAGGGATCTTGAGTGCCCCGTCACGAACGGATATTGCGCGCGAACCAGTCGGCTAGTTGTTCTTCTGAGATCTCGCCTGCGGCCAGGGCCCAGAATTTCAAAACCCTCTCTTCTTTGGGCGCGATCAATTGATGTCCATTCAGTCTAAGGAAGGTTACAGAAATCATGAAGGCTGTTCGCTCGTTCCCGTCCACAAATGGATGATTCGCGACGATTCCTTTTGCATAGCTCGCCGCCATCTGCGCGAGAGAAGGTGTTTGCTCGGAATACGCAAAGAGGTTCTTTGGCCGGGCCAGCGCGGACTCGAGGAGGCCCATGTCACGGACGCCCTCCGGTCCGCCAAACAGCATCAGAACTTCTTCATGCATGGCAAGAACGACGTCTTGCCGGATCCAGATGGGTTCTTTCACTCGGCAAGTCTCTGAAGGACGTCGCGGTTCTCGCGCATCACTTCACGAGCAGCCTCCATCTGCGCCGCAAATTCTTCATCGAAAGGCACCAGCCGAATACCTTGCGGGCCTTCCGTGAGATAAAGCGTATCGCCTTTCTGCACGTTCAGCCGGGCAAGAGTCTCCTTGGGCAGGATGACACCGTTGGAATTTCCGATCGAGATGATCTTGATTGCGGTGGCCATACTTAATCTCTTCGTCTTTATTGTAACATATGTTATAACTTCCCGAAAGACCTTATTGTTTCAGCGCCACTCGTCGGTGGAGTTGGTCAAGCCTTCATTCACGACGGTGTCGAAGCCGGTGCTCTTCTTGATGAAGATTTCTGAGAAGGCGCGGTCCTGGCGGAGGAGGATGGCCTGGAGGCGGACTAACTCCAAAAGCGCGAGGAACATGGCCACGAGGGCGCGCGAGGATTTGGTGTGGCTCAACAACTTGCGCAAGGCCAGGGGGCGGTCTTCCATAGAGAGGCGGCGGGTGAGGAACTGGATCATCTGGCCGACGGTGATGGAGTCGTCCTGCAGGTTGAAGGTGGGCCGCTTGCGTGCGCGCTCCAGAATGTCGCGGAAGATGCGCACGAGGTCGACGGTGTCAGCGGCAATCTCCGGCTCGGCTGCGGCATCGTCTTTGAATTCGCGGACGCCGGGATTGGACCACGTGGCTGCTTCGAGCATCTGCTTCTGCTGAAGCATCTGGGCAGCGTTTTTGAAGCGCTCGTGCTCAAGCAGTCGTTCGACGAGTTCGCGGCGCGGATCGTCGGCTGCGTCGTCAGGGCCGGCGGGCGAGCGCGGCAGCAGCATCTTGCTCTTGATGTGAATGAGCAGTGATGCGGTGTAGATGAAATCGCCGGCCACGTCCATATCGGTCGCCTTCAGCTTGTCGACATAGGCCAGGAACTGCGCGGTGATCTTGGCGATGGGGATGTCATAGATGTCGATGTCCTGCTTGCGGATCAGATCGAGCAGCAGGTCGAGGGGGCCGTCGTAGACCTGGCCTACGGTGACAGAGAATGGCGATTGCTCTGAATCTTCTTCCTGTTTCTTCGGCTTGGGCTCCGCGGGATTGGCGGGCTTGTCTTCGGGAACCGGCTTTGAGGTGAGTACAAGAGGGGGAGCGGTATTGATCCCCGGCTCCTTCGAGGGCGGATCGCCATGAGGAGTCTCTGGTGAAGGTTCGGGCGCATCGGGCTCTGGCTCCGGGCCTGGCCCGGGATCGTTTACCGGACCGCGATGGCCCGGGTCCGGATCCTCGACGGGTTTTGGCGTCGGCGTCGGCTCCTTGATTGGGTCCTTCGCTGGATCGATGGTGGGCTCGATCTCCGGATTTTTGTCGGCTTGGCTCAAAGACATCTCTACTTCGGGGGATTGGATTTCGTTCGCTATTGCTTGGCCGTTAATTTCATTGCCGCGCGGACTTCGGTCATGGTCTGCTCGGCCCGTGTGCGGGCTCTATTGGAGCCATCCCTGAGGATATCCTTAACCTCGCCGAGGGTGAAGCGGGCTCGCCGCTCCTGGATTGGAGTGAGGATCTGAACAAGGGCGTCGGCGGCCCAGCCTTTGCATTCGATGCATCCGATACCGGCGGACCGGCAGCCCTCGTAAACCTTCGCCAGTGTTTCAGGCGACGAGAAGACTTTGTGCAGATCGCCCACCGGGCATTTGTCGGGGTCACCGGGATCCTTGCGGCGGATGCGGGCTGGGTCGGTGACCATGGTCTTGAGCTTCTGGCGAACTTCCGGCTCGGGATCGGTGAGCATGATCGTGTTGCCGTAGCTCTTGGACATCTTGCGGCCGTCAGTGCCGGGTAGCTTAGGCGAGGGAGTGAGCAGGGCGTCGGGCTCGGGAAGCACTTCGCGGCCGCCAAGCTTGTAGAGGTTATTGAAGCGACGGGCGACTTCGCGTGTGAGTTCCACGTGTGCGACCTGGTCCTGGCCCACGGGCACATACTTTGGCTGGTACATGAGGATATCGGCGGCCTGCAGCAGCGGATAGCCGAGGAAGCCATAGGTGCTGAGGTCCTTGCCGACGAGATTCTCCTGCTGCTCCTTGTAGCTGGGCACGCGCTCGAGCCATCCGACCGAAGTGATCATGCTCAGCAGCAGATGCAGCTCAGCGTGCACTGGCACATGGCTCTGGACGAAGAGCACGGAGCGGGCTGGATCGAGACCTGCGGCGAGGTAATCGAAGATCACCTCGCGCGTGTTCTCTAAAAAATTGGAGGTGTCGGCGTAGTCGGTGGTGAGGGCGTGCCAGTCAGCGATGAAGAAGTAGCAGTCGTACTGGCCGGTGTCCTGGAGCTTGACCCAGTTGGCGAGGGCGCCCATGTAGTTGCCCAAGTGGATTTTACCCGTGGGGCGCATGCCGCTCAGGACGCGCGGGCGGGAGGATGTATTGGAAGATTCCGACATTCTGTTTTTCGATTCCGGGATAAGGCCGGGATTGATCAGCCGCGATTGATCAAGATGGTCAAATTGAGGCTCGTTCCATTGTAGCCGCAGGCTCTGCTCCTACCCTTTTGTCAGTACAAGGCCAACCACCGCGAAAGCCGGGATGAGGAGGAGACGCATGATGTAACCGCCGACGAAGATCATAAGCATCCAGCTGACCCACATTGGGATGCGGTCGTAGGACTGAACAGCGTTGTAAGGCAGGATGTTGCGCAGCAGTTGGCTGCCGTCAAGTGGGGGAATCGGGAGCAGGTTGAAGAACAAGAGCGCGAGGTTGATCTGCACCGCTGCGATGCCGAGCAAAACGGTGGCCTGAACAGAGGAATTCACGCCCGGCAGAAGCATGCCTTGCGCCGTGAAGTTCACGATCTGGCGGCCGCCCGGGACGGCATGGATGACGACCAGAAGCACGACGGTGGCCACCACGGCCAGCAGCAGGTTTGAGACCGGGCCGGCGAGGGTAACCATGTTCTCGTCGCGGCGGATTTTGGCGAAGTTGCGGCTGATGACCGGCGTCGGTTTCGCCCATCCGATCAAGATTCCGCTGAAAAGCGTAAAGCCGATGAACGGGCCGAAGATGATGATGGCGGGCATGATGAGGGTGCCGACCGGATCGATGTGGTAGATCGGGTTCAGGGTGACGCGACCTTGCAGCCGTGCGGTCTGATCGCCGAGGCGCGAAGCCATCCAGGCGTGCGAGCACTCGTGCACACTCAACGAGAAAATGAGCAGAACAAACTCGAAGACCGCAATTGCAAATTGGGCAGACTGCACCAGACGCTCCCTGGATTTGGAAAGCTCAGGTTAGCATGTGCGCCTTGCAGTCACGCCTCGGTCTGCGATCTCTAGACCTTGTACGCCGGGTAGTGACCGACGACCTGACCTGCTCCGATGTTGGTACCGCCCATGATGATCTCGTGGCTGCCGATGCGTGCGCCCTCGCCAATGGTGGTTGGCAGGAGCTTCACATCGTCTGTGCCCTCGTTTCCGTAACTGTGGGAAAAGATGCGCACGAAAGAACCGATAACCGCATTCTTGCCGATGGTGATGCCGCCGCGGTCGTGGAGCAATACGCCCTGGTGGATGACGACGCCATCGCCGATGGAGAGTTTGTAGCCATAGGTAAGGTCGACGCCGTTGTGGATTTTCACGCCTGATCCCATGTGGTCAAAAATATGGCGGCCCAGCATGCAGCGAAAGCGCATGCCGAGCCACAGGTTCAGGCCGATCGGAGAGCGGTCGAACATCTTCCAGAACCAGAGCAGGGGCTTGCGGATGGCGAACTCTGCTTCATCGATGCCGCCGAAGTACTCTGCTTCGAGGGTGACGTTCACGGGATCGAGCGACATTCCCAGAACGTTGCCCGGCAACTCGCTGGAGAGCGTGACATTGGGTTTGCCGCCGTGGGGCCTGCCCAGGTAGAGCTGGTAAAGCTGGTCGCGCACGATTTCAGCGCGGCGCTCGGGCGAGCGATGCCGGTAAAACTCCTCGTCGAGAAAGCGGATCCAACGGCGGAAAACCTCTTCGGCCTCGGCGGTAGGATGGGGCTGATTGCTTGGGGCCGGCTGGGGCTTGGGATTGGTAGCCATACGCTATGGACGATAAATCAAGCGGGTAGGACGCGGCGAGTGCTGGTGTTGCGGTGGTCACTCCCGGTTGGGATACGGCGCGTTATCCTAAAGGGTCCGATGCCGCTCGCTCAGGAAAAAAGAGAGCTGGTACGACGGAGTCATTTCCACCCATTTCGCAAAAGACGCGAATTGGATAGGGCACCCAGAGAGTTGAGCCATGTCTGAAGAAACCGCCTCCACCACAGTCACCGAAGCCGCCAAGCCAGCCGCGCCTGTTGCGACCATCGCAACCCTGGGCAAATACGAAGGGCAATCCGTGCAGATTCGCGGATGGCTTTATAACTCCCGCGAATCAGGCAAGTTGCTGTTCCCGATCTTTCGGGATGGCACCGGCACGGTACAGGGTGTAGCGCACGTCAAGAGCGTGCCGCCCGAAGTCTTCGAATCGCTCAAGGGCCTGACGCAGGAGTCCAGCGTCGTCGTCACCGGCAAAGTGCGGGCCGACAAGCGCGCCCCCGGAGGTTTCGAACTCGACGTCGAAGACATCCAGGTGATCCAGCGCGTACCCGAATCCGATCCGTATCCGATCACGCTGAAGGAGCATGGCGTCGACTTCCTCATGGAGCATCGCCATTTGTGGGTGCGATCGCCGCGGCAATCGGCCATTCTGCGGATTCGTGCTGAGATCATGCGCGCGGCGGCGGAATACTTTGACAACAACGGCTTCATTCGGACCGATCCGCCGATCCTGACGCCGGCGGCCTGCGAGGGAACCTCAACGCTGTTTCCGGTGGACTACTTTGGCGATCCGGCGTTCCTCACGCAGTCAGGACAGCTTTACATTGAGTCGACGGCGCTTGCGCTGGGCAAGGTCTACAGCTTCGGGCCGACCTTTCGCGCGGAGAAGTCAAAGACGCGGCGGCATTTGACGGAGTTCTGGATGGTGGAGCCGGAGGTTGCGTTTTGCGATCTCGATGGCTTGATGGAACTGGCCGAGAATTTCCTATCGCACATTGTGCAGAGCGTGGTGAAGAATCGCGCGCCGGAGTTGCAGGTCATCGGCCGCGACCCGGAGAAGCTGAAGAACATCTTGCCTCCGTTTCCGCGGTTGCGCTACGACGAAGCGGCGAAGATGCTGAACGACGCGCACGCGAAGGGATTGCTTGAGCAGCCGTTTGAATATGGTAATGATTTTGGGTCGCCGGATGAGACGTGGCTCAGTTCGCAGTTCGATCGGCCAGTGATGGTGCATCGTTATCCGGCTGCGGTGAAGGCTTTTTATATGGAGCCCGATCCGAAAGACGCGAACTTTGCGCTATGCGTCGATGTGCTGGCACCCGAGGGCTATGGCGAAGTGATCGGCGGATCGCAGCGCGTTTCGAGTTACGAGTTACTCAAGAGCCGCATTGAGCATCACCAGCTTCCGCTCGAGGCTTTCCAGTGGTATCTCGATCTGAGGCGCTATGGATCGGTTCCGCATGCCGGCTTCGGCATGGGTATCGAGCGCGTAGTGGCATGGGTATGCGCGCTGGATCACGTGCGGGAGACGATTCCGTTTGCGCGCACGCTGCACCGAATCTATCCCTGATGGGATTGCGCAACGGCAAGATCGCTATTGGCTGATTTGTGTATGCATCGGGTGTGATCTTCGCCGCGAATTTGAATCATTCCCGTGGGAGTTCTTATGAACCAGGCGGCCCTTGGTTTTCGCGTCCACTCCGGCTGGACTTCTCTGGTTGCGATCTCGCTGGAAGAGGGTTCTCCCATGGTCCTGTTGCGGCAGCGTCCTCATCTGGTGAAGACCTTCACCTATGCATTTCGCCAGCCTTATCACACCGCGGAGAAAGCGCCCAGGGCAGAAGCGAGCGGGATAATCTCGCGCGCACGCGCCGAGGCGCGAAGCCTCGCCTATAAGTCCATCCACTCGGTCCAAACAAGTCTTCAGACGCAGGGCTATGTACTCAAGTGCTGCGGTTTGCTTCTGGCTTCCGGTAGGGCGCTTCCGAGTCTTCCGCAGATTCTGGAGTCTCATGCGCTGATTCACACCGCTGATGGAGAACTGTTCCGCCATGCACTGATTCATGCAAGTGAGCGCTGTGGATTAGAGATGTTCACCGTGAAAGACCGCGAGTTGATGGACAAGTCTTCCGACGCGCTGCGACTCAAACCGGAAGAGATCAGCCGTCGGCTGGCCGGTCTCGGTGCTGGGCTCGGCCCTCCCTGGACGCAGGATGAAAAGCTTGCGGCCTTGATCGCATGGGTTTCGCTTGCGTATCCCCGCGTGTTCTTGCGCTTGCGCGACGGTGGCGAAGGAGATTAATGCGAGTTCGAGGCTGATGGCAATCGGCAACGGGCCAGCTTGCCGCACGGATGAAGAGGCTCGCGGAACAAGCATCCCTCGGAGGCTAAACAGGCTGCGGAAAAACGGTGAAGAATTGCCGAATCGCCGAAAGAACGTCCCTCAGGGGCTAGAGCCCTTTTCATCACGCGAGGGTTAATGTACGGGCTGAAGCCCGTACCCTTCAAAGCCGAACCTTGATTCTAGTTTTTCCGCGGGCTGTGAAGCCGCGCCATTTCAACTTTATATCCCCAGCTCCAAGGCTGGGAGCCAACATTGGCGCAAAACAAAACCGCGACGCTCGAAAGCGCCGCGGTTTATTCGAAAGCAACTGCCGACTAGAAGGTAAAGCGCACGGCCATTTGCAACTGCCGAATGTTGTAGGCAAAGTTGCTGTTGTTGGTGCTGGTGATTGAACCGAAGGGCGTGGCCGTGTACTGCACCAGGTTGTTGGTGTGGGTGGTGGTGTTCTCGGAGATGGAGTAAGCGGTTGCGCCAACGCCGGTCACGTTCTGGTGGTTGGCCAGGTTGAAAGCTTCAGCCAAGAACTGCAGGTTGTAGTGCTCGTGCACGACTACGCTCTTCGAAGCGCGCAGATCGACGACCCACGTCTTCGGATACTGGTAGTCGTTGCGGTTCAGACCCGGTACGCGGTTGGCGCCGCCACTGCCGTTGAATGAGCTGGTGCTGATGATCGACTGCTGTGTTGTGGATCCGGTGGGATATAGCTTTGCCGACGACCCACTGATGCCGACCGAGTAGGGCAAGCCGCTCTGCGTCGAGAAATTGGGGGCAAGCTCAAAGTCGTTCAACAGGTAGCCGAGGGGACCGTGAACATGCCATGGTGAATCGGCAACAGTGTAGATTTGCAGGCGATAGGGCACGTTCTGGTTGGAGTTGCCATATTCGAGCTTGATATTGCTGGGGTCGAGCAGCGCGGTTGCCGATGCGCCAGTGGTGTTGTTTTCACCGTAGTCGAGTGCATGCGACCAGGTGAAGTTTGAGCCGAACGCAAAGTGATACGACAACTGGTGCTTGAACTGGGCGACCAGCGCTTCGTAGTTCGAGGTAACTCCGCTGAAGATATCGGTGATGGAGCTGAAGTTGGGATTCGGTCGGTGACTGGGGCTCGCCGTGTCGTAGAAGTAGACGTTGGCGTTCACGGTGCTTCCGATGGCGAGGGGTCCGGCACCGGTTACGGTGAAGGTCGTAGGCGTGGGCGCGGTCAGGTTGGTATCGACGAAGTCAGGCAGACGGCGTCCCCATGAACCGAGCCACGAGACGCTGAAGACGTCGTTTTTGCTGAGTTGCTGCTCGAGCGAGAGGTCGGCCTGGTGAATCTCAGGAACTTTGAAGTTCGGATCGATGTAATAGGATGTTGCGTTGCCGCTGGAGCCCTGCAGGCAGCTTGCGTAGGAACCCGCCGGAACGATCTGCGGGAACTGTGGTGAGCAGGTCGTGCCGGGGTTCAGGGTGGGGTTGACCTGACCGGCGGAAACTCCGGTGCCGATCAAGGCCTGATAAAGGGTTGAGTTAATGGCACGGGCAAAGAACATGCCATAACCACCCCGGAGGATCGTCTTTCCGCCGCCGTAAACGTCATACGCAAAGCCCACGCGCGGGCCGATGTTGTCCTTGTTGTCGTGCAGGGTCGCTGTCTGCGGCACCAGAGAGTTGGGCAACTGCTGGCTTGGGAATTGCTCGTATTCCCAACGGATGCCCAGGGTCAGGCTCAGGCGCGGCCTCACTTTCCACTCGTCCTGGACAAAGAGCGCGTAGTCGCCGGTGTTGAAGTCGAGGCCTGCCGCGCCTACGCCCTGGTTGAAGGAAGTGTAGTTTTCGGCGGTCTTGCCGGCCACGGGATTCTGTGACAGGTAGAGGTCAGAAAGGTAATTGCCGAGCGGCGTGTTGCCGCTGTAGGTGAATCCGCCGTACTGGTTGTAGAGGTTCGAGATGAGGTCGTTGGTGTGGATGTAGTCAACGCCGAACTTCACGGTATGGTTGCCATGCGCCCATACAACGGTGTCAGCCAGCTGCCACCGGCGCTCATCGGGCAGTGCGGCGCGATTGAGGAACTGCGGTGTGCCGAACTGGAAGAAGCCGCTGAGATAGACATTGGCCGGCAGCCCTAGCGGATTCAAATATCCACTGGGTGTTTTAACCAGGTTGTTCTGCTCATAAGAAGTTGGAGTCTGGTTGAATTCGAACTCGAAGTCGCGGCCATACATGTAGCGCGCTTCATTGCTCCAGTTATTGCTGAGGAAGCTGTCGAGTTTGCCGACGATCCAGTTGTCGCGAACGTAGTCGTTGCCGAAGCTGGCCATGCCGTAGGCGACCGCGGGGCTGGTTTGGATGCCTGCCGGAGAAGACCACCGCATCTGGTTGGCCTCTACGGACGCGTGGTTTCTCTGGGTCACCTGCCAATCGATCTTGGGGAAGTAGATGACTTGCTCGCCGATACGGGGAACGGTGCCGAGCATGGAGGTCAAGCCAGCGATGCCGTTGTTGTAGAACGTAGTCGCGGCAGAGGTGGTGAGGCCCGTATTCTTGACCATCTGCGCAATCTGGGCTTGCGCGTAGGTGCCGCTGGTGCTGTAGAAGTTTGCGTTGGCGCTGGTGCCGGTGATGGTCGCAGCTGCTGGAAAGTCGTGATAGAAGCGATCCGCCGCCAAGAAGAAGAAGAGTTTGTCGCGCAGGATCGGTCCGCCGACGCCGAAGCCATACTGGCGGCGCAGATCGGTCGGCTTGAAGGGAACGACGGAATAGGTGATGGGGTTGGTCGAAACCTGAACGGGGTGCGTGACGTAGGAATTCTGCGCTGCCCATGCACTGTCGCGGTCGTAGTAGTAGCCTTCGCCGTGCAAGGCGTTCGAGCCGCTCTTGGTGACAGAGTTGACGATGCCGCCGGCGGAACGGCCGTACTCCACGGAGTAGTTCGAGGTGTTCACCTGGAACTCCTGCACTGCGGCCTTGATGGTTGAGTATCCCGCGCGCGTACGTCCGCGTTCTTCAGAGAAGTACGCCTGGTTGTCGTCGGTTCCGTCGATGGTGACGTTGTTAAGCAGGGTGCTCTGGCCGCGGAAGCTGAGCAGCCCATATCCATTGATGTCGTTCACCACCCCAGGGGTCAGCAGTGCGAAGGCCGACCAGCGGTAGTTGTTCTGAGGCAGATTGTGCAGTGTGGCCTGGTCGACGACGCCGGCAAAGTCGGGCGATGTCGTATTTACCAGTGGCGCATCTCCGGTTACTTCGACGGTCTGCGCCGAGCCACCCACTTTCAGGCGCGCTTCAACGTCGGTCAGCGACCCCACCTGGACCGTCAGGCTCTTCGCAACGTAGGTGTCGAAACCAGGCGCAGTGATGGTGACGTCATACGTGCCCGGCTGCAGGTGAATGACGCGGAAATAGCCGGAGCCGTCGGTGACGGTCTTCTGCTCGGCATTGGTGTCGATGCTGCGAACTGTGACGGGGGCATTGGCGACAACCGCGCCGGCGCTGTCGAGCACATTGCCGCCAACGGCGCCGTCGACCGCCGTCTGAGCCTGTACCGCAGAAGCAAAACTGAGCAAAGAGAGAAGAACCGCGAAAAGCGCAAAGCGGCTCTTCCAAATTGAACTGGTCATAGATCCTCCAAAAGAGTTCGTTCAACATGCGGTCGAAGCTTGCCTGGCATGCATGTCATCATGACTTGCGCTCGACCGAGTCTGTCCCCCAGACCCATATGGAAATCTGCGGCATTGAACACCTGTGAGGTGGTCTTGCTGCGCAGAACTGGGGCAATTCAGATCTGCAAAAAGTATGACAAATTTGTGTGAATAGGGGATGAGCGGAGACGTCTTTGTGTACCGCAATCCGGTGTCGAATCCTGCACTTCGGTTGTTTGAATTTCCGAAACTCGCCCCCAAAGGTCCGGGTTTCATGGTCTTTGCGGGCGCGAACGCGCATCCTTCCCCCTGTGCGCGCATCGGAAGTAGTACAACGCATTTCCTGGAGAAGAGATCAATGCCGCTAACTGCCAGTGAAGTCCACAAGATGAAGCATGCGCAACCCTCGACGGAAGGAGTGCTGCCCGTCATTCTCGAACGGTGGAGCCCCCGGGCCTTCGCCGACCGTGACGTTACCCATGCCGATCTGAAGAAGATTTTCGAGGCTGCCCGGTGGGCACCATCGTCGTTCAACGAACAGCCCTGGCGTTTTATTGTTGGCCATCGTAACTCTGAGACCTACAAGAAGATCCACGGCGTGCTCGTTCCCTTCAACCAGGCATGGGCGGCGGGCGCTCCGGTGCTCATTCTCGGCATCGCCAAGACCCGGTTCAGCCACAACGACTCGCCCAATAACTATGCTGTCCATGATCTCGGCGCAGCCGACGGATTCATCACCCTGCAAGCCGCTTCGATGGGCATTGCCACTCATCAGATGGCTGGCTTTGATCAGGCCAAGGCGCGCGAAGTCTTTGCAATTCCGGAGATTTACGCCATCGGATCGGTAATGGCCCTGGGTTACCAGGGCGATCCGACCACGCTTAGCGAGCATTACCAGGGGCAGGAGCAATCGCCGCGCAGCCGTAAACCGCTGAGCGAGATCGTTTTCTCGAGCTGGGAACACCCAGCGGAACTTGGTTGAGGCGCGGGCGCCGTCCCATTTCAGTTAATACCTTCGTGCCGCCGCGCTGGGGCTTTCGCTTTTAGAGTTGAGGAGGGGGAGCCCGGTTGGCCATTGCATCTTCATCCCGCCCGACGCGCCGACGCGCACCCACGCGCCGACCCCCTCATCGCTACAAGCCCATCAAGCTCGGTAACAAGCGTTGGATCCTGCGGGCCACTTTGGCGGGCGTTGTCCTCGCCGTCATTCTTGTGGGCTGGGCAGTGATTGCGCGCCGGCTTGCGCCCAGAGCGAACACCAGCCGCGATCATTTCGATGCCATTGTTGTACTCGGCTATCCGGCCGACGACGACGGTAATCCAACTCCCGAGCAACTGGCTCGCGTGTCTGAAGGCGTGCGGGAATACGAGCGCGGCGTTGCTCCGCGCCTGCTTTTTACTGGTGGACCCGCGCACAACAAATATGTTGAGGCCGACGTAATGGCTGGTGCGGCCGCTGCGCAAGGCATTCCGCCCTCCTCAATCTTTGTGGAGACGAAGGCAAACGACACTATCCAGAATGCGTGCTATTCAGAACGGATCATGCAGGGGCACGGATGGCATTCGGCCGAGATCATTTCCAGCGCTTACCATCTTTCGCGGGCAGCGATGATCTTCAGCCATACGTCGCTTGATTGGCGGATGCACGCAGCAACGCCGCTGCAGCCGGCCACGGCAGGCTCTGGCACTGACGCGGCACTCGAGACACTCAAGACGATGCGCTACCTGGTGTACACGAGTTGGGCGGAGCACTGCGAGCCTTAGCGCCATCGAGCAAAAGAGTGCTAGCCAAGGAGACTGGCGAGCGTCTAACACCCAGTTCCGCTCATTGTCCCTCCAAGGTATGGTCCTGTAAGCTTTGTGTTGATGCGTCTTCCAGTAAGGTTTTTATTGCTTTCGGCAGTCCTTGTCCTCGGTCTGCTTGCCCCAGTTCCGCGCGCGTTCAGCCAGGTGCAGCCGTCGGTGCAAAGCACCTCCTCGCAAAGCACCGGCAACGGCACCTACATTGCCATCGACCCGCTTGCAAATATCAAGTACGACAACAAGTACGATATTTCGCTGGGCATGGCGTATGCCCACATGAAAGCCGGTCCGACGATTTTGGAGGGGTCGAATCTGGGTGGTCTTGACCTGTCCGGATCCTATTGGTTGAGCAAGCATTGGGCAGTGGAAGGCAACATCCGGGGCTATGCAGGCACAAGCGGCGCGGGACTCGGGAACAATGTTTCGACGCAGTTGATTTCGGGCCCATTTGTTCAAGAGTATTTTTTTCTTGGCGGCCCAGAGTGGCTTGGACCGCACAACAAGCACGGCGCGCTGATCGCGCACGCCCTTGTCGGGGGCGTCTACGGCGACTTCGAGCACGATCTGCGCGGGCTGCCTCCTTCGGCGGTCGCTTTCTATCCCAACCAGCTCGCCTTCGCCTCTATCATCGGCGGGCATATTGACCTGAATCGCTCTCAGCGTTGGGTGTTTCGGGTCACCCCGGACGCGATCATTACCCGGTATGGCATAAACTACGGGGCTAAGTACACCCAGACGGACGTGAATTTCGCGATCTCGGTTGGCGCGGAGTATCGGTTCAAGCCAAAGCGCCGCAAATAGACCAAGGCTGCCCGAAGCAGTTCAAGGCCGGAGAAGGCACAAGGGGTCCCAATCCCGGCGGGTGCCGGTCTGCGCAGTTTTTCCATTTGGCAAATGCCCTGTAACGCAGACAGGCTGCACGTGTTATCTCTGTGTGGTATTCTTCGCCGTTCAGAGGCGGATTTGAAAGATCCTTCTCTGAAAAAATGCCGTACCGGATAGCGGCACATTGGACTCGCGCTGAGAAAGCTCCGGAAAGACAACGCGACAAGGCAGGCTCATACGGACATGAAAGACACTTTGGGGGTTTTGCTTGCGGGCGGCGCGGGCGAACGGCTCTTTCCGCTTACCCGCGACCGGGCCAAACCGGCAGTGCCATTTGGCGGGCACTATCGGATCATCGACATTACGCTTTCCAATTGCATCAACTCCGGGTTACGCCGGGTCTTCATCCTCACCCAGTACAAGGCGCTCTCGCTCAACCGGCACATCCGCGAGGGATGGACCGGCATTGTCGCGCAGGAGTTGGGCGAGTTCTTTGAGCTGTTGCCGCCGATGCAGCGCACCGGAACTAACTGGTACATGGGAACAGCGGATGCCGTGTATCAGAACATCTACTCGATTGGCAGCGAGCAGCCCAAGCACATGATCATCCTCAGCGGCGACCACATCTACAAGATGGACTACAGCCGGATGCTGGAGTATCACAGGGAAACGCACGCAGACGTGACATTGGCCACGCTGCCGATTGCTCCCGATGAGGTAGCGCGCTTTGGCGTGGTCGACGTGAGCAAGAGCGGCGAGTTGCAGGGATTTCAGGAAAAGCCGGCGTCCACCACGTTCCGTTCGCCCTTCAATCCCGACAAGGTTGAAGCCTCGATGGGCATTTACATCTTCAACACCGAAACATTGCTCAAGGCTCTTATCGCCGATGCCGAGGACGCCAACTCAAAACATGACTTCGGCCACAACATCCTGCCCAATATGCTGGGCAAGAAAAAGATGATGGCCTACAGCTTCGTGGATGAGAACAAGCAGACCGCCCTTTACTGGCGCGATGTGGGCACTCTGGATTCCTACTACGAAGCCAACATGGACCTGTGCTCGGTTTCGCCGGTGTTCAATCTGTACGACAAGAACTGGCCGATGCGCACACGCGTGCGGCAGTATCCGCCGGCCAAGTTTGTGTTTGGCGAGCCGGGAAGAACGGGCATGGCCGTAAACTCCGTGATCACCGCCGGCGTCATCATCTCGGGTGCCTCGGTATCCAATTCCGTGTTGTCGCAGGATGTGCGCGTCAACTCCTACTCCGAGGTCGACTCGAGCATCATTTTCTCGCACGTGCAGATCGGGCGCCATTGCCGCATCCGCCGCGCCATCATCGATCGCGACGTACACATTCCAGAGGGAACTGTCATCGGCTACGATCCCGTCGAAGACAAGCGCCGCTATTTCGTTACGCCGTCGGGATTGACGATTGTGACACGCGATGCATCTCTGTTCGAGAACCCGGTTGAGCCGGAGTTTGGAGATCGGTACTAAGCGCGATTGTGGTGATGAGGCGTCGCGAGTGGCGATGTACACAAAAGAGGCCGCGCCTGTTTCCACAGGCGCGGCCTAAGTTTCGATGCGGAAGGGTGCTTCGGTTGTTGTCTTACTTGCGCTCTCCCGGCGCGAAGCCAAAGGTCACCGAGACCATGAAACAGCGACCCGCGATGAAGGTTGGATTGTCGCTTCCGCTGATGGGTGTTGTCTGGTTGAAGGGATCCACGTAAGTCGTCCCAGGGATGAGGTTCGACGTTGTGGTTCCTGCGAGAGTGAGCGCGGTGATGTTGTGCTGGTCGAGCAGGTTGTCGGCGCTCATGCGGATCTTTGTCTGGTCGAAGATGGAGTGGTTGCGCACCGTGTAGTTGACGTAGGCATTGGTTGTATTGAACGGGTTCACGATGGCCTGGTTGTGATATGCACCGGCGTCTATGCGTTGCTCGCCCACGCGCTTGTTGAAGAAACCCAGATCGAAGGAGCGGTTCTGATAGGTGAGGCCTACCATCTCCGAATCGGCCGGCGTCTGCTGCACCCAGAGGCCGGCAGGAGCGTTCACGTAGAACGGAGACGAAAATGTTCCGGCGTTTACCTGGCCCACATAGTAGGCGTTGGCTGCCGTTCCATTCAGATAAAGATTGAGGCCGCGCGTCAAAACTGCGGTGGTCTCGAACTCGACGCCCTGGGTGATGGAACTTGGCTGCAAGTAGTTAACCGTTTCCGTCGTCGCAGGGTCAATCACACTGTTGTAGCTGTTCTGGAACCGGACGCGGTAGGCGTCGGCGTCGAGCGTGAACCGTTGCAGCTTCATCACCATTCCGACCTGGTAGGTGGTGGATTTTTGTTGTTTCGGAGGGGTCTGGAGGCCTGGCGTCGGATCGGCCGCGCTCGGCGTGTGGTTGTAGTCGTAAACGGAACTGGGCGGTACGATGCTGCCGGTTGCACCCTGTGCGTAAACCGAAAAGTTCGGCTGGATGCGATAGTTGAAATCGAGCGACGGCAGCCATGCGGTAAACGTACCTTTGTCGGTAGCAGTCGTTGGGCAGCCAGTGGTTTGTCCAAGGGGGCAGAGGTCGCCCACGGTCTTGCCATTGTCCGCGTGATGCAGCACGTCCATCGTATATCCCGCGAACTTTATTCCCGGGGTGATATTCAATTTCGGCGTGGCGTGGTATTCGAATTCAGCGTACGGCTGATACGAGTTGGTCCAGAACTGCTCGGCGAAGTTCGGCAGAGCCTGGTCGGCCCAGTTGTTCAAAGGATCGCTGGGGTACTGGTGCCTGTTCGTACGGGCCCACTCGTACCACATGCCCGTGCGAAAGACGCCAAGGTGCGAAGTCTGCGTCAAGACTGAGGTCTCGCCGTACTTGCGATAGCTGTTGTATTTGTCCACGCCGCAAGGAAGCGCGGATACACCCTTCTTGACTACAGGTATATTGCAGGGAGCGATTGTCACGCCGTTGTAGATGTTTGATCCGTTGACCGTGGCGGAGTGGGTGATCGGGGTGGCGTTCGTGAACAATTCCGCGTTGTCGTAGTCGTAGGTGTAAGGCTTCACTTCCATATACCAGCCATGGCCGAACTCGGTCTTCAGGCCCACGTATTCGAAGTCTGTTGGAACGTGGTAGTTGTTGTACTGGTAGTCGAGCCAGTTCACCGGGTCGGTGTTGTCGGTCATCATGAATTTGTAGCCTGAGCCGATAAAGGCGGAGTTGGAGCCCGTGCAGGTGTAGGCAGAGCCCGTCGGCAGGCCGAGCGTCTGGCAGCGGGTCGGGTTCAACCCATAGGTGTTGGCATCGAGCCAAATGACGCCGCTGAAGCCGGTAAGAACCGTCCGGGGCGAGAAAGAATACTGGTAAAGAATCGAGCCGGCGTTCCGCGTGTTGAAGTTGAAGGTCTGGTATCCGTCTGAGGACATGTGGTGAACATCGATAAACAGGTTCGACCTCTTCTGACCTCCGAAGAGTCCGAAACTGCCGGAGTTGTATGCGCCATCGAACAGCTTCGTATTCCATGTTCCGTAGGAAGCTGTTCCGCGAATGTCCTGCTCATTGCCCAGGGGTTTGGAGAGCAGGTGAATCGATCCGCCGAAGGGAGTAGGCCCGATGGTGGAAGCCGATCCCGGGCTCCGGTCGAAGTCAACGCCACCGATCCACTGCGCGGGAAAAAACGCCCAGGAGTGATGCGTTGGCGTGTTGGTGTCGTAAAACGGAATGCCGTCGAAATCGATGTTGAAGTCGCCGTCGGGGAAGCCGCGGAAGTAAGTTTTGCTTTGGCCCAGTCCGACTCCGTCGCTGCTGGTGGTGAACGTGCCGGGAACGATCTGCACAATTTCGCCAAAGTCGGAGATTGGCGATGTGAAGTTCTCAATGTAGGTGTCGGAGACCAGCGATTGCGCTGAACGCTCCTCGACGAAGCCGCCGCTGGGCGCCGTCTCTGCGGCGATCGACTCGATTCCGGAGTTTACGGTGATCTGCTCCGCCACGGATGCGATGCTCAAGGTCAGAGGCCCGACCTGCTGAGACTGGCCGGCCGCGAGCGTGACACCAGCCTTTGAAGCGGAAGAAAAGTCGGTTGCGCTCGCTTCCACGTTGTAGGTCCCGGCAGGAAGCCCGTCGAATGAATAAGAACCATTTGCGTCTGCCCGGGTGGTTTTAGTTGTTCCCGCGCCTTTCGCCGTTACCAGTGCGTTGGCTATAGCTTTTCCTTGCGTATCAACGACCGTTCCGGTGAGCTTGGAACCGGCGCCCTGCGCATGCGCCAAAGCACCGAACGTCAAGACAAGAAGCGACAACGCCAATTGCGACAGACGTTTCCGTCCGCTCGAGAATGAGTGCATCACTGCGATCCTCCAAAGTTGAAACAGACTGAGTTTTTGGGGTACGACTTTGAGAGTTGTCTCCCACGAAGGAAGAGCAACGTACCTAGACAAATGGGAATTGTCTGAACCGTAACAATGAATTGTGACAATTTGATTGCGGCGTTATTGCATTGCGGTTACAAATCCAGAAACCTGCGATCGAGACGATTCATTCCCAATCTGTTGAGATTCGCACTCTGCGCAGCCCGCCAGCAGTCGGCAGAATGTTGAGGGGAACGAGTGTGAGGGCGAAGCAACTCTACGCAGGCGCGAAGAGGGTTTCGGAAACGCTCAGCGGGTATTGGCTGAACATCCCGCCGGGCTCGTGGGGCGGTTGCGCTGCGAGCGCGAAGAGGGGAATCTTTCCGGAAGCGCGCAAGCGTTCCGGCAGCCTGTCGAAAGATTGACGTTAATGCTCAAGCGTGGAGCCGTCGCGCACGGGATTTCGTTATCAACCGGCTGGCGAGATAACGCCGAGCCCGTGGCACGTGCGTGGACTGCCACAGACATCGGACAGTCCATGCACGATCCTGGCTCTGGGCGAACGGAGACAGAGAGTGTCTGCGTCGAGAGTGTCTACGTAATGTTGGTGGATAAGATTTGTCCCACCTGCTCGAACACGATGTCTATGCTGTTTGCCAGGAAATTCATGGATGCGACACAACCGAAAGCAACCATGGCAAAAGTGAGGGAATACTCGACCAGGTCTTGTCCCTCTTCGCGTTGCAGCGAATTATGGATCGCAGCGTAAATCTTGAACACCATGTCGTTCATCTGTCTAACCTCCATCTGGGGTAATGGGATCAACCTAACCTTTTGGATTTCTGCAAGCAATTGAGAAAGCTGAAATGAGAAACGCCTTCGGCACCGAGTAAAGCCGAAAGAGTAACGGGCGTTTTATGACTTTTTGGGGAGAGCACCGCCCATCGACACCACACGCAAAAGATATGAGGGCCTGAATCAAAACCGGTCTCTTGACTCGACATCCCCGGGCGGAGTCGTCTTTGGGATGAATCGCAGGCCCGATTGGCCTTTTCGCAGGCTTTGGAACGAACCGGTGCCGAGGCGGGAACTGCACAACAAAATCATGCGTATAGGCCTCCATGGCTTGTGCGGGTACATTAAGCTGGAGCGTGGCAGGACTGGTGGCGCCGACGGTGCCTATCCGGCGCAAGGGCCACCCCACGCATCAAGAGCGATTCGCGGGGACCCCGAGCAAGTTAGACCAGGCGCCGCGGAAACCGGTTCAGGGCCACGGTCAGGAAGCTAGACCAATGACGCCGGACACCCGCCCTACGTCTACCCCGGCTGGCGGGGAGGTGAGACCACTGGAGATCGATTGGTCTGAAATCGTCCGCCGCTGCATGGACGGGGATTCTGGAGCATGGGCCGAACTGGTGCGCACCCACCATCGCCGTGTCTATGGGCTTTGCTATCGATTTACGAACAATGGAGCTGACGCCGAAGATCTTACGCAGGACGTTTTCTTAAAGATTTATTCCAATTTAGCCAGTTTTGATACCGCCAGGGGCAGCCTGCAGGTTTGGATCACCACGATGACCCGTAATCTGCTGGTCGACAATTTCCGTCGTACAAGAAACCAGCGATCCACGGATTCGCTCGATGCCGGATGGGATGAAACCGACGAACTGCGGCCGATCGACAGGCTGACCGCAAGCGGACCTTCACCGCATGAAAAGGCGGCCCAGAAGGAACTCGCCAAGATGGTGCAGGGAGCGCTGGCCAAGGTATCAGTAGAGTTGCGCGAAGCAGTCATATTAAGGGACTTACAGGACATGGATTACAAAGAGATCGCCCAGGTGCTGGGTATACCGGAAGGGACGGTTAAATCCCGCATCAGCAGAGGCCGTGCGGAACTAGCACGCCTGCTGGAACGTAATAAGCGGGAGGTGATGTGATGGCGGACCGCGGAAACATTCCGAACTCTCCAGCTTGCGGGCTTTGGGAAACTCTCCTGGCCGACGCACTGGACGGGCTGTTGCGGCCGGAGGATGAAGCAACCTTCTCCTCTCATATGGCTGTCTGCCCGTCATGCACCGCTCTTTTTGAGGAAGCCCGGCGAGGCCGGGAGTGGCTGGAGTTCTTAAGCCCGGAACCAGAGGTCCCGGAGGGTCTGTTGGATAAGATTTTGGCGCAGACCGGGCCGGGACACACCTCTGAATACAAGCTGGCAACGGCGGGCAACGTTGTACCGATGCTGATTCCGGCATGGCAGCGGCCGGGGATGATGGGGCGGATTCGCCGCTTTGCGGAGCCGCGGCTGCTGATGACGGCGGCAATGGCGTTCTTCTCGATCGCACTGACGCTAAACATGACGGGCGTCAAGCTTGCAGACATTCGGCTTTCAAATCTGCGGCCAACGGCAGTGCGTTCCTTCATGGAGCGCAGGCTGACCATGGCTTCGACGCCGATCATTCGCTACTACGATCACCTGCGGCTGGTGTACGAAGTTGAATCACGCATGCGGGAGATACGCCAGAACAACCAGGGCAAGCAGCAGCAACAACAGACTCAGCCGGCGACGCCGGGAGAGTCAAAACAAAACCTTAACCGGAAAGACGGCGGATCCCGAGTCGATCCGCCCCAACAATCCGGCGCACCATCGCTGAAGGACTTCGATTATTTGGAAACTTCCGTTACGCATCACGATCGGCCCGTGCATTCCGAGGGCTCTTCGGAACCCGGCACTCCACCTCAGGCGCAGAGAGCTTTTCTTGAGGACCCCGAGTTCGACATGGCAATACGGGAAGGGAGCACGATATGGATTGCGTAAATCACAGCGGCGTCAGTGCGACGGCCTATTGCCAGAACTGCGGCAAAGCGCTGTGCGCGGCCTGCGTTCGCAATGCGGGTAACGGACAGATTCTTTGCGAGCCTTGCTTCGTGGCATGGCAAAGCATGCAGCAACCGTTTGTAGCGCCCGGTGCGGGAGGCCCGAATCCGTCGGTCGCGGCCGTACTGGGAATCATTCCCGGCGTCGGCGCGATGTACAACGGGCAGTACTTCAAAGGGCTGATTCACGTGGTGATCTTTGTCGTGATCATCAGCATCACGACCCACTACGGACTGTTCGGCTTGTTTATTCCGGCATGGATTCTGTATCAATCCTTTGAGGCGTTCCACACGGCGAAGGCGATTCGTGATGGACAGCCGCTTCCAGATCCGCTAGGTCTGAACGAGGTAGGCAACTGGCTCAACCTGGGTGGGCCGCAGCATCGGCCGGGCATGCCTATCAGTTCGGTTCCGCCGGGACCAGGGCCTGCGACGCCGAATCCGGGACCGAGTGCGGGCGGGTATCAGCAGGTTCCGTACCAGCAGTACCAGGCGTCCTATACACCGCCACCTCCTCCAGGGTTTGTGGATCCTGCGATCCCGCCCGTACCTCCAGTTCCTCCGGTTTTCTGGCGTCGCAAGGAGCCAATCGGTGCACTCATTCTCATCGGATTCGGTTTGCTTTTGCTGCTGAACCAGCTGGGTTTCCTGGCCGAACACTTCTTCAGGTTTCTATGGCCGCTCATCTTTATCGCGCTTGGCGTATGGCTGATTGTCCGTCGCTTTGAAGATACGAAAGGAGGCCAGTAATGAACCGCTACATTTTGATTCGTCGACTGAAGGGACCAGCGATTTTGCTGCTTCTAGGGACAATTCTGCTGATGCATCAAGCCGGCCTCGTCGATTTCTGGAGCCTTTTCTTTCCGCTCCTGCTGATTCTGATCGGCGTGTTGAAGCTGGCTGAGCGTGCGGCACTGGCTGCGGCCGGAGATGAGACGGCTTACCCGGGCTCTCCGTATCCCTATGGAGCGGCTGCGAACCCAGTGGCGGCAGGAGTTGCACAGCCGCAGCCGGGTACATCCATTGTTCCCGCCAGGCAGGAATACGGGAAGGGTTCTGAAGATTCTGAGGGAGGGCAGTCATGAGCAGCGCGCCCCCGAATATTCCGCCCGGTGGTTACGATCCACGCACGCAATGGCGAGTGTATCGCGAGCAGCAAAGGGCTGCCTGGCGCGCCCAGCGCGACGCCTGGAAGGCGCAGCAATACGCCTACAAAGCGAAGTATCAGCATGCATACGGACCTCGCGTTCCGTCTGTGGTTGGCCCGCTGATCCTTGTCGCTATCGGCGTTGTGTGGCTGCTGATCTATGCTGGCCGCATTGCTCCGGAGAACTTCTGGACGTGGTACGGCAAGTGGTGGCCGCTCTTGCTGATTGCCGCCGGACTGGCGATGCTGGCCGAGTGGGCGCTGGATTTGCGTCGCGAAGCTCCGGTACGACGCGGGACTGGATTTGTGGGCATTCTGATCCTGCTGGCCGTAATCGGATTCTTCGCTTCCGGATCGACACGGGGATTCTGGGGACCATGGTCTTCCAATTGGGGCGACCGCGACGAGAGCAACTTCTTCAATATGTTCGGCCTGCCTGAGCACGATTTCGATCAGCAGGTACTGAACGTGCAAATCCCGTCGGATGCGGCGATTCAGATCGAGAACCCGCGCGGCGATGTCAGTGTGACTGCCGGAGACTCGCCGAATCTCGTGGTACAAGCCCACGAGGTGGCATATGCGGGCTCGGACGAAGAGGCGAAAAAGATATACGACGCCGAACAGGCACATGTGACCGTCAGCGGCAATGCGGTGCTGGTGAAGTCGGACAGCAACAATAATGGCCGGCTGAACTTAACAGTGACGGTGCCCAAGAGCGCGCATGTCTCGGTACATTCCGGCCACGGCGACGTGACGGCGGCAAACCTGGATGGCGGGGTGAATATCAACTCCAATCACGGGGATGTGCACCTGAGCGTGATCAAGGGTTCTGTGCAGGTACATTTCTCGACGGACAAGGGCGACTTTTCTGCTCACCAGGTCGACGGAGACATTACAGCTGAAGGGAATTGCAATGACCTCACCCTGTCGGAGATCACCGGCAAGGTTACGGTCAACGGCGAACTGTTCGGCGACGTGCACATGGAAAGCGTGAGCGGGCCTCTACATGTGCACACGTCGGTGACGGACATGGATGTGGCGGCCCTCCCCGGCGACTTGACGCTGAATCCCGATAATCTGCGCGTAACGCAGGCCAAGGGGCAGGTGCGCGTCACGACGCACTCGAAGGATGTGGACCTAAGCCAGGTGTACGGCGACAGCTACGTCGAGGATCGCGATGGCCGCATTGCCGTGGATACTGCGGGCAACTACGCAGTTGAAGCGAGAAACCTGAAGGGTGATGTGGAACTGACTCTGCCGCCCAATGCTGCCGCTACTGTAACCGGCAGTACGCGCAACGGCGATATTGTGACTGATTTTCCGCTGGCGGTGAGCGGAGACGAAAGCAAGTCGGTGAGCGGCAAGATCGGTGCGGGTGGGCCCAAGGTAACGCTAACCGCGGAGAATGGCGATATTCACATCAAGCGGGGCGACGAAGTTCCTGGGCCTCCCCCGACGGTTGCGGGCCCCGCCTCTCCAACGGCACCGCACTTGAAGGCGCCGAAAGCTCCTCCGGCGGCGCCGGTAACGCAGTAAGACAGAGGGACTGAAAGGCAGTTCCACTGATGAGGAAGAGTGGGCGCGGAGCGCGAGCTCTGCGCCCCTCTGCTTTCGAGGACTGTATGTTCCTACTCGGTGCGGAGGGCCTTCATCGGGTCGAGGTGCGAGGCCCGCCAGGCGGGGAGCAGGCAAGCGAGTGCCGCTACTGAAAGCAGAAGTGCGGCTACCGCGGCAAACACTGCTGGATCGAGCGGCTCGGTTTCGTAGAGCATGGACTGAATGAGCTTGACGGTTGCTGCGCTCGCAATGAGGCCAAAGGCAAGTCCCAAGAACGCCGGCCATAAACCATCCAGCATAATCTTTTTGAGCACGTGCTGGCGTTGGGCGCCAAGTGCCATCCGAATCCCAATTTCTCCGGTGCGCTGCGCGACAATGTAGGAGAGAACTCCGAAGAGTCCAGCCGCGGCGAGCAACAGAGAAAGCGCGGCGAAAACCAGTAACAGTGTTGCGTCAAAGCTTGCGTCGAGCGTGTTTCTACCGAGGACCTGATCCATGGTGAGCACGTCGGAGACTGGCAGGTCGCGATCCATCTGCGAAATGAGGCGTTGGATGGGCATCGAGAACTGGGTAACATCGCGTTCGGATCGCACGATGAGGGTGGCCCCATGCATATCGTCGACTGCGTAGAGGGGGAAGTACATCGTGGGATGTATCGGATCGCCCACAGTGGTACGCGTGTCGCCGACGACCCCAACTATTTCGAACGGACGCTGGCCCAAGGTTTGCAAGTGTTTGCCGATGGGATCTTCGGCCGCGAAGTACTGGTGTGCGAACGCATCCGTGATGATGACCTGTGTAGCGTGGCCGGGCCGTTGGTCAGACGTGAATGTGTGGCCGCGCAGCAGGGGAATTCCGATTGCGGTGAAGTAACCTGCATCGCTCCAGCGATGGACTGCGAATTGCATTTTGCCTTGCGGCAGTGGCGGATGCTCGGAGATGACAAAGCCGTTGTCGCCGCCGTAGCCGTCTCCCGGGACAACAGGGAAGATGAATCCAGCTGCCTGTACGCCGGGAATGTTCTGAACACGGGCGAGAAGTGTCTGCAGGAAGCTGGTGACTTGTGTCGGCTGTTCATAACGCACGATAGGAAGGTTGATATCCATCTTGAGAACGTTTTGTGTGAGGCAGCCAAGATCGGTGGAGCGCAGGCGGGCGTAGCTCTTGATCAAGAGTCCGGCGCCGATCAGCAGAACCACGGTGAGTGACACCTCAAGCGTCAGCAGCACGGCACGAAGGCGAGCGCGAGGCCGCCCGGCGCTCTGCCCGCGCGACGATTCCTGCAAAGCGCCGAGGGGTTGATCGGAGCGGGACGAAAATGCGGAGATGATGCCCGCAACGGTCGCAAAGATAAAGATCAGCGCGAGTGAGAATGCGATGACGGGCCAGTCAATGGCGATGGATTCCGATCGCGCCATGTCGTGCCGGGTGGTGATGAGCCATTGCAATGCGGCTATCGCCAAAAGGAATCCAATTGCCCCACCGGCGAGCGCAAGCAGAAGGCTTTCGATGAGGTGCTGACGAATGAGACGCAACCGGCTTCCTCCCATGGCCGTGCGAATGGCGAGTTCCTTACGTCGCGAGGCGGCCCGCGCGACAAGGAGATTGGCGACGTTGAGGCACGCGATTAAGAGAAGGCAGCCGGTGGCGGCAAGCAGGACATAGAGCGAGGTCTTCAGATCGCCCACCAGAGATTCGAGGAGCGGCTTGATTTGTGCTCGCACGCTTACAAAAGGATCATCGGGATTGGCGTCATGGATGCGACGGGTGATGACAGAGAGCTCGTCGACTGCCTGACTTGGCGAGACGCCGGGTTTGAGGCGGCCGATCACGATGAAGTCGTGCGAATCGATCGCTTTCATGTAGCTGGCCGGTTCCTTGTAATAGGTGGGAACCCAAAGCTGGGTGGCAGGATAGGGAAAACCAAACGAAGCAGGCATGACGCCGATGACGGTGTAGGGTTTGTCGTCGAGCAGCACGGTTTGATTGAGGACAGCAGGATTGCCGCCAAAGCGGCGCTTCCATAGACCCCAGCTGAGCAGGACAGTGGGATTCGCCGATGGCTGATCGTCGGCGGCGTTAAAGTTTCTACCGAGAACAGGTTGGACGCCGAGGGCGGGAAGAAAATTCCAGGAGAAACTGGCCGCACGAACACTCTCGGGCAGTTGACCGCCGTCTCCTGAGAGGTTGTATCCGCCGTATCCGCAGATTGCGATGTCAGTGAACCCGTGGTTGAGCTTCTTCCACTCGGCGTAGATGCCCGGCGCGCTGTCGTTGAATGTGAACTTGGCATCGGCGCTGGATTCATAAAGGCGGACCAGGCGGCCCGGGTCAGCGAAGGGCAAAGGCTTGAGCAGGACAGAGCGAACCACGGCGAAGAGTGCAACGTTGGCGCCGATTCCCAGGGCGATGACCATCACTGCAATCAAGGCGAAGCCTGGTGTACGGAGCAGCGTGCGAAGCCCGTAACCGAGATCGCGAAAAAGAGACTCAAGCCAGTTCCAGTTCCACGTCGCACGCGATTGTTCGCGAAGCAACGCGGGATTGCCAAAGGTGCGAAGGGCGGAGTAGCGGGCTTCTTCGGTGCTCATGCCGGCAGCTATGTTTTCGGCGATCTGGCGATCGAGGTGAAAGCTGAGTTCGTCGTCCAGACGAATGCCTGCGGGTCCACGGCGGAAGAGCATCAGGACTTGCATTCGGAGTTGATCAAGCCAGCGCATAGTTTTCTCCATGATGCAGCTGAGAGAAGCGTCTCGATCAGGCCTCGCTCACAACCAGGTTGATGGCGGCGGAAAGCCGGTTCCAGTTCGCGGTTTCCTTTTCGAGTTGGGCGCGGCCGGCTGCGGTGAGCGCATAGAATTTCGCCTGGCGGCCGGTTTCGCTTTCGGCCCACTTGGCCTTGATCCAGCCCTGTTGCTCGAGTCGGTGCAGAGCCGGGTAGAGCGAACCCTGCTGGACCTGGAGGACCGCGCCTGAAAGTTGTTGAATTCGCTTGGCGATAGCCCAGCCGTGCATTTGCTCAGGCAGAAGTGTTTTGAGGATGAGAAGGTCGAGCGTGCCCTGGACGAGATCGCTTGGTTTACCCATACCTAGATTATCTACAACAAGTATTGTAGATAGTCAAGGTATCAGTTCGTGTGTGCAACGGAAGACGTCATCGGCGAGTCTATTCCCTTGCGGGTTAAATGCTGTTTCGTTGTATGCTTCCAGTGGCAAGGGGAGTAGTTGATGATGCATGCGCCAATCAGGGTAATCACGGTTGAGCGGGAGTACGGGTCGCGGGGCGGAGAGTTTGCTCACGATCTCGCCGAGCGGTTGGGATGGCGGCTGCTTGATTCTGAACTGGTGAGTGCGGCGGCGAAACGCGCGGGAGTTTCGCCGGAGTTGGCTGCTCGTTTCGACGATCGCCTCGACCCCTGGTATTACCGCTACGGCAAGGTGTTCTGGCATGACACGGCATATCAGATGACTGGCCTCTCGGAGGAGCAGGTATTTGATTCCGAGCGTATGCTGACGCTGATTCGGGAAGAGATTATGATGGCGGCGAAGCATGGCAACTGCGTGCTGGTGGGCCGCGGAGCAGCGTGCGCACTCGCGTGTCAGGCGGGCTGTTTTCATATTTTTGTGTATGCCACGCTGAAGGCGAAGCGCGATTGGTTCACACAGGCATTTCCCAAGCAGGCGCAGAACGCGGAACAGGCGCTGGCGGCGTACGACAAGCGACGAGCCGCGGTTATTCGCAAGTTCTATCAGCAGGAGTGGTGCTCGCGCGGACTCTACCATATGCTGCTGAACTCGGCGATGGGAACTGAAGCGATGATTGCCTCGGTGAGCGGGGCGGCGGAATTAGAGATCGCATACCCTGTTGCCGCGGCGGGTTCGATCGGGCCTACGGGCGCTCCCTGCTAGATTGCGACTCTACGTGTTATCTCAGAAGTTCGTGACATAAGTCGCAAAGAGCAACGGCAGCTCCTTCGACTTCGTTTGGCCGAAAAACCGGCCAAACTACGCTCAGGATGACAAATCAATTTCTGATGCGAATTCTAGTGACAGCACACTAACTTGCTACGCGTGGAACACGGGCTCCAATGCGCGTGAAGATCTCCCAGGGAATAGTGTCGGCTGCTTTGGCGTGATCGAAGGCCGTGATCGACTCGTCGCCCTGGGGGCCGAGGATGACGACTTCATCGCCGGCGGCTACGTCGGGAATGTCAGTGACGTCAATGACGGACTGATCCATGCTTATGCGTCCGACGACGGGTGCACGCTGGCCACGTACCAACAGGCTGAAATGATTGCCGAGCTTGCGATCGAGTCCGTCAGCGTAACCCGCTGCGACGAGAGCGACTCGCATGGGCTCGGTGGCGACAAAGGTTCCGTTGTATCCAACGACTGCGCCGGGTCCAATGGACCGCACGCTGACTACCTGAGATTTCCAACCGAGCACGGGGCGCAGTTCGCGGCGAGCCTGGACGAGCGAGATGGGCTCTGTAATTTCGAAGGCTGGATCATAGCCGGGGACAAGTCCGTAGAGCGCAAGGCCGGGACGCAGGAGGGTTTTCATTCCATAGCGCGATGCAAGGTCGGAGATTTTGTGGGTCTGGCCGGCAAGCAGTGCAGCCGAGTTGCCGACGTTGAGCAAACCCGCGTGAATGCCGGCTTCGCGGATGCTGTTCAGTGCGGACTCCATCCGTTCAAGTTGATCGCCAGTGACTCTCTCGTCGGATTCGTCGGCTGCGAAGAGGTGGGTCATCACGCCTTCGAGGCGCAGCGGAGATTTGCGGTGAAAGCGCGCAAGAAGAGATGCGAGCGATTCAGGATCGGTTCCCTGGCGACTCATGCCGGTGTCGATTTCAAGATGAACGGAAATGAAGCGAACTTGAGCAGCGTGCGCGGCCGCTTCGAGTTCATCGAATTGCCAGGGCTCCCAGACCACCGGGGTAAGTTTGTGCCCGACGACATCCTTTCCCTGACCCGGGAAGGTGCCCCCGATGACGAGGATCCGCGCGTCGGGGCAAAGGCGGCGTGCCTCAATACCTTCTTCGACGCTGGTGACGCCGAGCCACCGGGCTCCTGCACGCAGGGCGGCGGGCGCGCACAGTTTGAGTGCGTGACCGTATGCATTAGCCTTGACGATTGCGAGGAGGTCAATTTGCGGGCCAGCAAGGTTCGCAAGAAAACGATAGTTGTCTTCGAAGGCTCGGGTAGAGATCTCGACCCAGCAGGGGCGCGTATGCATCAGACTGTCCAATCAACAGTCTAGGCTATCGACGCGGATGTTTCGTATGACGGAAATCACGATGCGGATTGTCTATTCAGCGAATTGCGCCAGTTGGGACTCCCTTGGAGGCGCGGTGAGGAGGCTTACGACGATGAGCGCGGCGACGGCGACAAAGAGCGCAGGAAAGATGGCGTCGCGATCGGAAATGATGTGCGGGAAGAGAGCCTTGACGGCGGGCAAATCCCACGCAAGCGTGACCACGGTGCCCCCGGCGATAGCAGCGACTGCACCCCATGCGGTGACGCGTTTCGAGTAGAACGCAGCCAGAACTACCGGAGTGAGCGCGGCAGAGTAGATGGTGTAGGCCCAGAGCATCTTCTGCAGAATGCTTTCGGCATAGACCGCTTGATATAGAGCCCAGCAGCCAAGCAGCACTACGGCGAGACGCGAAATGATGAGCACGCGCTTGTTTGAAGCGTCGGGTGATATATAGCGAACGAAGACATCGTTCACGAGATTGGTGGCGGGTGAGAACAAGTAGTTCGAAGCTGTGGAAATAACCTTGGCGAACACTGCGCCGAGCAGGATCGCACCGAGAACTGCGGGCAATCCGTGGCGCGCGGTGTAGGGGATGATTTCACGCGGATGCATCGCAACCTCTCCAGTCGGATACAGCGCGCGGCCGAACACGGCGATGGCGACGATCAGCGTTTCGAGGATCAGCGTGCCGATGATCCAGCCGACTACAGAGAAGCGCGCATCTTTCTCACTTTTTGCCGAGAAGAATTTCTGATACATCACCTGGTTGCCCAACATCAGCAACATCGTGGGAACAAGGAATTCGAGAGCGCGGACGAGGCCCATGGCGACGGGTTGTTCGGCTCCGGTGGGAGAGAGCCGATAGTTACCGAGCACTTCGAAATAGTGTGGGGGCAGCGCGGAATGCAGACCGGCCCAGCCGCCAGCCTGAAGAAATAAATAGGGTGCGGCAATTAGGCAGATAACGGTAACAAGGGAGCCGATGGCCACATCCATGTAAGCCACCGAGGACATGCCCGCCAAGGCCGTGGTGACGATGACAAAGAAGGCGATGAGGTAGGTGCCAAGTTGCGAAGAGACCGTGTCGGGAAATATAAGGTGGAGCACATCGCCGCCACCCTTGAACTGGTAGCTGGTGATTCCGACGTAGGCGAAGAGGATGGCGAAGGTGCCAAGCACGCGGGCGGTCTGGTTGTAGCGGGCTTCGAGCAGATCAGGAAGGGTGAACTGCGCGAATTTGCGAGCCCGGGGAGCAATGAAATAGATGAGCAGCAGGCCGAGCCATCCGCCCGCTGGCTGCCATAGTGCAGCGAAGCCGTTTTTGTAAGCATTTTCAGCCCCTGCGAAGAGAGAACCGGCTCCAATCCAAGAAGTGAGGAGGGTGAGGACGAGAACGAAAGCAGGCAAAGAGCGTCCGGCAACCAGGTAATCGGCTTTGGTTTTGACGAGAGTTGTCCGAAAAATGGCCACGGAAAGAAGAACGATCACGATAATGGCCAGGACTACAACGTAGAGTTGGGACATCCGGTGGGCTCCTGGGGAGTCTGCTCGGTTTCAATGGTTGTTTCGCCCGGAGATCGCTGCTCTCGGGGAAAAGACCAAAGAGCAAAACGCCGGATTCAGCGCAAGTTGATTGCCATGTTTCTAAGGCTGCCAGAAGTGTAACGGATGGAGTGGCAGTGCGGTCGCTGGAAGCGCGGCCGCTGGGATTTGACCCGCCCAAGGCACGTTGCTAAACTAGGAATGCGGGGTGGAGCAGCCCGGTAGCTCGTTGGGCTCATAACCCAAAGGTCGCTGGTTCAAATCCAGCCCCCGCAACCAAAGCTATCATATTGATTATCAAAAGGAACCGGTGCAATCGGTTCCTTTTTGCTTTGTGCAAACGAGCCCATAAAATCCCATGACAATGGGATATAGAAACGAATCGTCGCGAATCGGACCGAATTCATACTGCCTCCTTCAACACCATGCGAACCATTTTGCTGTGGGCTTCCCGTTTCGAATCCATTGGGGTTGCCATAAACGTTCATGGTTGTGCTCACCTGCCGCTGCAGGTAAAAGCGAGACGACGCCTCGCCACTGAAGGCTGCAACTCACTTTTGAGCTGGAGTGGGGTGGGCAAAATTTTTAAGGACAGGTTCCTGGCTATACCAGATAGGTCTCTTCCGTACGCAAGCCGAGATAGATCTCAGTTTTGAAGTGCCATCAACAAATGGTTTAGGCTAGGAGCGTTCGCAAGCGGCGCATTGTTTGACAGTGGGCAAGTTGGATCATTACGGTCAATTGAAGCAGCTCTCCCCTTCCACAAAGCCTCTCGAAATCGAGGGGCTTTCGTGTTTGGGTTTTCTTTAGCCTCAGCACTCGGAATCTTGAATTAGTCAGAAGTCGGCTCAGATGTCTTGAAAGCGCGCACAGGAATTATCCGGCTGGTCGCTGGCCGCTCAAGTTCGGCAATATAGCGTTGAAGGGCCGACGTCAGTTCGTGTGCAAGATGAGCATCTTCTTCGCGGTGGGAGTATTGCTCGATGAGTCGTAGTGTAAGCCGCGTGTATTCGAGCAATTCAGCAGTAGACTTGCGGCTCATGATATTGACGCTCAGACCTCTGATGGTCGTTCGATGCTACTACCGTCAAAGTTCGACGCGCAGAACTGAACGGAAAATTCCCAATCGGAGGGCTGTCTAGCGTAACCGCTTTGGGATAACGGAGGATGCAAGCCGAGCATTACTTCCGGATTCTCAGGATTCCGGTTCATCCCAAGTGCTCCAGGTCCCTCGAGAATTCAGACGAGCCGGAATCGATACCGCTCGAGTTGCTCCGTCTCTATCCAAGCCTCGGGTTTTAGAGTCCTTCTGACGAACGAGAGTCTTCCAGCCGGATCGCCCTCCAGGGTCGCCAAGCCAAGTTGAACGGCCTCCATATAGGCATCGCCAATTTCTCTATATTTCTTTCGCCATTTGTAGAACGAATCGACCGCTTTAACTTCAGTCTCGAAGCCGCTCTCACATGGCTTGATTGCGGGAACCACCTTTATCCGGGGCATATCTCAAGCTAACATTTTCTCGTCCAGAATGGCCCCGCTATCCAACCCCGATCGCCGGGACCGCTCAGATGGTGGCGAGAGGGAGAGGCGATCTTAGAGCGATCGAATTTCGATCTACTGCTTCACTTCCGGAGCGTTAGCCATTTTACGGAGTGAGCGTAATCGTTACGCTGCCTGAGCCAGAGGCGTAGTTGACTCCTCCTGCGTAAGTAGCCGTAATCGTGTCTTGACCTGCCGGCAAAGTTGACGTGGTGTAACTGGCCTGACCAGTGCTGTTGACGGGCACGGTAGCGAGCAGTGTTGATCCGAGATAGAAGGACACCGATCCGTTGTCATCGGGCGGACCGGCGCTCCACGAAGCGACGACGGCTTGGAAGGTGACAGACGTTCCTGCCGCCGCGTTCCAGGTGGACGGCGTCAATGAGAGATCGACCGGGGCAGGCGTAACGCTGAGGTTCTCAGTTTGCGAAGTTGCGGCCGCGTAATTGGTCTGCTGCGCATAGCCGACGACAACGCTATGGCTTCCGGCGATTGGTTTGGCGATAGTGAACGGTGCATTCCCATTGCTGAGAGGGACGGCAACCGACGAGCCTCCATCGTAGCTGTACGTGATGTTGCCCTGCGCGGAGCCTGCGTTCGAGCTGACGTTGACGGTGCATTGGTAATTGCTGCCGTAGGGGAACGACGAGTTCCAGCACGAGACAGACATGTTGACCGGAACAGGGCTGACGGTGAGAACCGTTGGCGCTGAAGAGCCCGCCGGATAGCTGTGGTTGCCGGAGTAGACCGAGGTAATGGAGTGCGTGCCCGCGCTCAAGCCGGGCGAGATGTACCAATAGGCGCAGCCGTTGCCTCCCAGAGTGAGAGTGGTGAGCACTGTTGTTCCGTCAACGATCTGGACAGTGCCGGAGGGAGTTGGCGCGCTGGCCGCTACGCAGACGGTCACATTGGTCGCGCCGGGGTAAGCCAACTGCGTGCTTGAGAACTGTTCCGTAATTGCCGTGTCGTAGACGTTGAGCGTGAGGGATGCTGACGACGCCATGTGATTGGCATCGCCTTGATACTGCGCGGTGATGGCGAGTGTGCCCGACGCCGAAGGTGTAAAGGTGCAGGTGGCTACGCCCGCGTTGACGGTGGATGTGCAGAGCGTGGTCGATCCGGACAGAAAGACGACCGTTCCGCCAGGTTGGACGGCGCCGGAAACGGCCGCTGTAAGCACGTCCGGTTTGCCTTGGGCGGCGGGATTGGGGCCGGCGGAGAGCGCAACGGACGATGCCGCCTTGTTGACGGTCAACTGCACGGTTTGTGTTACGGATTTGTAGTCTTTTGTGTCATTGGGTGTAAACAGGACGGAGAGCGTCTGGGATCCTGCGCCGAGCACGGTCCCGGCCAACGGCGAGTAAGCGAACGTGCCGCCGATAGAAGCGGATGCATCGAGTTGCGTTGCGCCAAGCGCTGTGCCGTAACTGATGGCAGCAGGCGCGGGCCAGGTAACGACTGGAGTGACCTGCGCGACAACGAGTGTGGTCGTTGTAGATGTGGACGATGCATAACCATTGCTGCTGGTGTAGGCGGCGGAGATGCTGTGCGAGCCTGCGGTGAGGCCGTTGACCACGGTGGAAGCGGCGCCGTTGGCGAGTGTGGCGTTGAAGGTGGAAGAGTCGACCGTGAAGACGACTATGCCGGCGGGCATAACTGTGGCGCCGGAGACCGTGACACTTAATGTAACGGGCTGGCCGTAGATTGGCGATGCTGGACTGAACGCGCCAAGCGTCGTGGTGGAGGCAGGCGCAGTCACAGGACCGGTGAGGGTGAGTTGAACCGATGACGGCGTGGAGAGCGCGGCGTTGGAGAGATTGCCAGTAAAGGTTACGGTGTCAGTCGTCGTGGAATAGGTCGTCGGTGCGTAGGTTGCGGTTAGTGCGCAGCTACCGCCGATGGCTATGGTTCCCGAGCCGGCGCCCGTGAGCGCGCAGTCAGTGGATGCAACCGGAGCGAGCGTGTAGTCGGTGGTATCGGTCTGCGTAAATGAGCTGGCCGAGTATGGCTGGTTGCCCGATTCGAGGAGATTGACAGTTTGCGGCGTTGAGGATGGAGCGAATTGCACATTGCCCTGCGTGCGCGCGAGCTTGAGCACGCCGCCGACCGAGCCCGTATAGAGGTTGCCAGCCGAGTCGACGGCAAGCGCTGATGGTGCGAGGCTGGCTACGGTGAATGGGGCGCTGTTGGTGCTTGCGGGAACTGCGAGAATTGACGCTGTATCGGCGATGAGCAAATTGCCAGCCGCGTCAGTGAGAGCAAGGGAAGGCGCGACGGCAGGACTCGAGACCGTGGTGCGCGAGCCAGAGGCGAGGTTGAAGCGGTAAACCGCCGGCGCTCCGGGATCAGCGATGAGCAGGTTTCCTGCGGGATCTGTGGCCAGACCGGCGGGCGAAACGAGCGTTCCAAGCGGGAGCGCGTGTTCTACGCCCGTGATGGGATCGATTTGGTAGACAGTTTGTTTTGCCGAATCGGAGACGTAGAGATTGTTTAGCGCGTCGACTGCGAGACCCGCCGGCGAGGTGAACGTAAACGGTAAAGGTGTGGCCGTCCCGGTGGGCGAGATTTGCGTGACAGTTCCCGCGGAGGTGTCGGCAACATAGGTGAAGCCGCGGGGATCGATGGCGATTGCGCCCGGAGCAACGAATGTGGCGAGAGCGGTTCCCGTAGCGCTCGTGCCTTGCGCCTGCGCGGCAGGTGTGAAGCGAAATACCTGCTTCGTACTCGAGTCAGAGACGTAGATGTTGCCAGCATTGTCAGCGGCAAGTCCGGTGACGGCGAGACTCGAACCGAAGCTGGACTGAGTTGCTGGATCGAGGGTTGCGCCAGCGCCAAGACCGACACCGGTGAGTCCAAGAGGAGACGCGTTGCCTTGCGCACTGTTGACCGTGAGCGGCGTGGAGCGCGCGCCGGGCACTGCGGGCGTGAAGCTCGAGGTCAGCAGGCAGTCGGATGTCGAGTCGGAGTTGACGGTGCAAGCGGGAGCGGTGAGAGACCACTCGCTCGAAGTGTAGGCGAGGCCGCTGGTGGAGGCGATCGTGTCACCGGCGATGAAGTGCAATTGAATGGGTTGACTGGCGGTGCTCGCGGTTGCGGAGGCAGGCGATGCGAGGCCAGTGACGACTTTGCGAATGCGCGCGTTCAGCGTGTCGGAGATGTAGAGGTTGCCAAGCGCGTCAGTGCCGACGCCAATGCCGTTGCCGCCATCGCCGATAACGGCTTGCGTGGCCGGGCAGCCATCTCCAAATTTGTCCGTCGCCGAGGAGCAATTGGCGCTCGTGTTGCCGGCAATGGGACGAATGTAGGCAGTGTGTGCATCGATAAACCACGCGACGCCGTTACCGTCGGAGATATAGATGTTGCCACTCAGGTCGATGGCCAGCTTTTGAGGGCTCATGCTGATGCTGGTGGCGAGAGTGGGATACGGTCCCGTCGAACTGCCACCGCCGGCAATGGTGTAGATGAATCCGTTCTGCGGCGAAGCGATGCCGAGCATCGCCAGGAGAGAATCGAGCGGCGAACCGGTGCCGCAGGTGACGCAGACTACCCGGATCTTGCCGCCGCTGGAGTCGGCGATGTAAACGTTCAGATTCGCGTCGGTCATCACCCCCTGTGGGTTGTTGATGGTGGCCGAAGTTGCGAGGCCGGCATCCCCCGACGACGATGCAGTTCCGGTGCCGGCGAAGGTGTGGATGTTGCCGGTGATGTCGACGACACGAATCTTGTTGTTCGAAGTGTCGGCGATGTAGACGTTACCGACTGCATCGGCCCAGACTCCGCGCGGCGCGTTTACCTGTGCGGATGTTGCCGGGCCGCCGTCGCCGGAGCTGCCTGCTGTACCTGTCCCGGCAACCAGATAGAGCAAACCGGTGGAGACGCTCACCTTGAAGATCTCGTGGCTGTCGTAGCCGGCGATGTAGATGTTGCCCTGAGCGTCAGAGGCAACTCCGCGCGGCTTGTCGAGAGTGACTTGCGTCGGGATGCAGCCGACTGTCGGGCTTGGAGCGCAGGCCGATCCGCTTACCTTGCCGGCAAAGTTGGTGATCACGCCGTTGGGCGCAATGCGGCGAATCACGCTGGCCACTGCATCGGTGAGATACACGTTGCCGAATGGATCGCCGACGACGCTGCGGAGGTCGACGGAGCCGCCAAAGATAATGGATGAGGCCGGGCAGCCGTCGCCGAAGCTGTCGGTTTCACCGGAGCAGTTGGCCGTTGCGCCGCCTGCAAACGTGGTCATCGTATAGGGCAGCGGAATCGGATTGGAGGGCAGCAAAAGAATCGTCCCCGCAGTGACCGTGAAGGTCATGGGCGCGGAAACCGAACCGGCAAAGCTGCCGCTGGCGCTATAAGTAGCCGTAACATTATCCGTACCGATCGGCAGATCGATGCCGGCGGTGGCCACGGAGGTGTTTGGCGTGGACGAGCCAACAAGTGTGGCTACGGTGGCTTGTGGTGTGCCGTTTCCGGTTGTGGTGTAGGCGAAGACGACAGTTCCGGCGGGCGCGCCGACGGAGGACGTGACGGTTGCTGTGAGGACAACGGGATGGCCGAGCGTGGTGGTGGTCGTGTTTGCCGAGAGCGCGGTGATGGTGAGTGCGGGAGTGACCGTGACTGACTGCGCTGGGGAAGTGGAACCGTCGTTGGCGGGGTCACCACTGTAGACGGCGTAGATACTGTAGGCGCCGGTACTGTAGGGAAGGCTGATGGTAGCTGTGGCTGATCCGGAACTGACTGGCGCGCTCTGATAGACCGTACCATTCACGATGAACTCGACGGTGCCGGTGGGGCTGCTGCCGGTAATGGATGCCACGGCTGTGAACGAAGTACCAAATGCGATCGAAGCGGGCACGCCAGACAAGCTGGTGGTAGTGGCGCCGAGGCTGCTTGCATTGACCGTGATGATGAAGGGTCCTGCCGTGGAGTAAGCAGTTTGGCCGGCGGCAAGCGGGTAGTTGGCGTCGCCGGAGTAGGTCGCGGTGAAGCTATGTGTGCCTGGTGTCAGGCCAGTAAGCGGAATGAAGAATGTGTCCGAGCTCCCAGGTAGAGTGACCGTCGTGGTTGCGTTTGAGAGCGCGTCAGTAAGCGTGAGGGTGCCAGTTGGATAAGCAGCCCCGCCCACTGCCGGCGTGAGAATTGCGACTGCCGTTGCATTCTGGCCTTCGGTGATGGTTTGCGAAATGCCATTGGGGCCAGTGAGCTCCGGCGCAATGTAGGTGAAGCTGCACTGGGGCGTGTTGAGACTGGTCGCAGTGATGTTGTTTGTGACGGTGTTGCCGGTGGCACCCGCAAAGGTTGCGTAGTCATTGATGAAATCGCTCGAAACCTCTCCCGGTCCGTATGTGATCGCGGTATCGGTAGGCGCGGGGCTGAACTCTGAAGCTGCAAACGCGCTGGGAAAGCTTACATTGTCGAGCGTGAGTTGCAGCGGAAAGATCGTGGCGCCATCGCTTGTGCCGGTGAGTTGTACGGTTCCGGCCGTCAGAAAGGTAAGGTTCTGCATCAAGATGTTCTGGAGATTGGGCGCAGCGCTCCCGGTTGTGTTTTCGTAGTTTGGACTGAAGACGATTTCGGCTTTGTGGTCCTGGAAGCAGGAGTTCGAGTACTGGATGTTTGTTACGAGGCCGCCGCGATCGAAGCCTGACTTGATGCGCAGGCCCGTGGAGTTGCTGTCGGCGGTGTTGTTGATGGAGCTGCCTGCGCCAGCTACGCCATTGCCCGACAGCATATTGCTGTCGAAGAGCACATTGCTTACGCCTGCCTGGGTGTAACTGCCGATGGACTCGCCGTGACCGGCGAAGAAACGGTTATTGGTGACCGAAATGTTGGCGGCTGGCGCAGAGCCTGCCGCGCCGACCGCTATGTTGTCGTCGCCATCAGAGATCCAGGAACGGGTTATGGTGAAGTTCTGTGCGTTGCCGGGATCAATGCCGTCAGTGTTGCGAGAGCTTGTGGGCGTGACGATCTTGATGTCCCATGCGGTGAAGTTGGAGACTGCGCCCGTCGTAGAAACATGGAAGAGCGGCGAGTTACGCAGCGTGATCTTGTATAGCGTAATGTTGCTTGACCCTGAATCCATCTGGATAAAACGCGGGTTCTGTTGATTGCCTCCGTTGTTGGCGATGGACGAAAGGCCCCACCAGCTCTGGCCGGCGAAACTGGCCGGGAAAGCATTGAGAAGCGGATCTCCGCCGCGGCCATCAAGCTTGCCGAATCCCATGATGCCGACGTTGGTCGCGCCGTTGGGAATATCAATGAGAGGCTGGCAACTCGCTGTTGCACTGTTGGAGTTGACGGTGCCGCAGGTGTGTGTGCCGGGGGTTGTGTCGTAGTCCTGCACATTGCGCGAGAAGAAGAGCGCGACGCCCGGGTCGACAAGCAGCGTCACGTTTGACGGCATGGAAAGCGGGCCGCTAAGGAAGGCGCTATTGCCTCCGGTGCCCAGCGAAAGCTCGACCGCCTGACCGGTGCCTGCACAGCTATTGAGCGCTGCCTGGATGCGGGCGCCGTCGGGATTGCTTACGGTGGAATCCACTGACGCGGGAATATCGTTGTTCACCATCGCGATTGAAGCGTTGAGCACGTCGCAAATGGCTGGGATGGATGGCTCGATGACGGTGCGGCTGTCGCCGGTGGCCACATACTGTTCAACGGTGAACAAGGCCGTCGCACTGGAAGGAGAATAGGCGTTCGTCACTCCGGCGTAGCTGACCGCAATGGAATAGTTGCCCGGCGCCAGACCCGAGAGGCTGATGGCCGCCTGCCCCGAAGTGTTCAGCGTGGGTGTGGCCGAATAAACGACGGTGGTGCCTGAAAGCGCGACAGAGCTTACCGTGACGGAGATCGGGGTGCCGCTGGGCATGGCCACGCCGGCGACCGTCGCGACAAAAGTGGCTTCAGAGCCGCTGGATGCGAATAGCGGGTTCGTCGGTCCAACCAGGGTCATGGAAGTCGGACCGGCAGGTACGATGTCGCTGAAGATGACTGACCCAATAGAGGGCGCGGCCCGGAATGAGAGCGCATCGGTGTAGGCTATGCCGGGATTCTGAAGCACCGAAGAGGACAGCGCGGCCGCAACCGGGCAAGCCAGGCCGGCCGCAAAAGCGCTGGTAGACGTGAGGCCGCAATCGCCGGCCGAAAGCGTGAACGCGCTGGATTGCGTTTGCGCTATTCCTGCCGCGGCCTGGTTGCCCACGTTGGTGAGCGTGGCTGCGATGCTGGCGAGGGGACTCGTAGTAGATCCGTAGGAGCCAGCGTTGCGCACCACGCGCACGATGGTCATTTTCATTGCATCGGCGCTGTATAGATTGCCCATGCCGTCGACCGCAAGACCCGTTGGAGCTTGCAATCCTGTGAGTACTGGCGTCTCTGCGCCGCTGAGCGGAACCTCAATCACAGTGGCGCTGCTCTGGTCCTGCACGTAAACATCCCCTGCCGGGTCCGTGGCTACGGCAACGGGAATTACGCCGGAAAGAAGCGTGGTCTGTGTGTAGGATCCGTTCGCGTTGGGAGCGAGTTTATACACTGCGCCGGCGCCTTTATCGGCGACAAACACATTTCCGGAGCCATCCACCGCCAGAGAAACCGGATTGGTGAAGCCCGTTGCCATCGTGATTTGCGGAAGAGCAGTATTGGGTTCGAGCGAGAGGCGGTAGACGGCGTTATTCTCTGGCGCACCCTGATTGTCGGCGACATAAAGATCGCCGGCATTGTCGACTGCGATTCCCTGCGGAGCCGGCGTGCCGCTATTGACCGCGGCGTAGGAAATTGTGGTGGACGTAAATGTGACGGGAGCGCTCGCAGATGCCGGTGCTCCACTGACCTTCAACTCTTGGATCGAAGGCGTGCCGTTACCGACGGCAAAGACATCGCCGAGCTGGTCGACTGCGATCTGGCCTGGGTTCGAAGGCAGATGCGAAGCGATGGCTACACCGGCTGCACCCTGCATCGACTCGAGAACCGATCCACTGTTTGCGTCCATCGCGTAGACATTGCCTGCGCCATCGAGCGCAACACCTTCGGGCACAATCCCGCTCAAAACCGCATTCGCATAGGGAGCAACAGGCGTGCTTATGCCGTTCGTCGTGGTCGATGCACTGTCGGCGACCAACACAGAACCGGGAATGGTACCGCCCAGCGCAATGCTGCCTGACGCATTCTCCCAACTCGCCGCAGGTAAGGTTACCGTGAGTGTCGCCGAACGCAGACCCACCGCCGAAGGTGTCGCGGTCACAGATACCAGACAGTCGACGGATTCATCGCCGTTCTGAGTGCACGCAGGCGTGCCGGCGGTCATGTCAGGAGTCGAAGTCAAAGCGGCCATTGCTCCACTGACAGAACCGGTCGCGTTTTCGGGCAGATGAATCTCAAAGTTTTGAATCAGCGGAACACCGAGCGACTGCTTAGCCAAGCCCTGGGCGAGAACCTTGCGGACAAGCTGGCCCGTCGCGCTGCTGCTACCGTCATATAAATACAGATTGCCTGCGCCATCGACGCCGACACTCAGTCCATTGCTATTTCCAAACTCGGCGTTCGCGGCCGGGCATGCATCGCTGTATGCGCTTAACGATTGTTGTCCCGAGCTTCCATTGCAATAGCTGCCAATGGCCACGTTTGACGATGCCTGCGAGATTAGCGTGCGGATGAAGCCCGTGTTCATGTCGAAAAACAGAACGCGCGTCTTGTCGCCGATAAAGATGTTGCCCTGCGGGCTTACGGTCAGCTTGGTGGTTGACGAGTCGAGCGCGGTGCGGTTGTTGCCAAGAGCAGGCGTGGCGGAGACGCCGCCGGTTGTTCCGCCGCCGGCCAACGAGTACACAAAGCCCGGTTGAGGGCTCGAAGGATTCATGCCCTCATTGTTTTCTTCGATGGCATTCACCATCGCCGCGCCTGCTGCTCCTGCTCCGCTGACGAAGAGGACGCGCAAAAGCCCGTGGCCCGAGTCAGTGAAGATCATGTTGCCGGCGGCATCCACGCCTACGCCCTGGGCATCGCTGGTGCTGGCAAACACCGTTGCAGCGGTGAAGACGCAGCCGTCGCCGTTGCTGTCGGTGGCGATTCCGCTGCCGGCGCAGGACGAACCTTTCGTCGTGGCAGTCGTGCTGCCCCCGGCAACCGTGTACACATAACCTGCACTAAGAAATTTGCTTGTGCCGTTGTACCAGGACGAATTCTGGTCGAGGACGGCCCACAGTGGATTGGTGGCGCCGCTATACGTTTGCGGGCCGAGCACCACACGCCAGCGCTCGCTGGCGGTGTCGGCATAGTAGACGTTTCCATATGCATCTGCCGAGACGCCCCGCGGCTGATCCACCTCGCCCAGCGACGCGGTGCAGGCCGAGGAACTGCCGCCTGCATTCACAAACGGCGAACCGCTGAATCCGGCCGTGGGCAAAGTGAATGCGGGACTATTGTCCAATCCCGCGCCTGTAACGCCACTCGATCCCGAGGAATAGGCACAGCCGGCGACCAGGCCCATATTGCCGACAGGAATTTGAATTGGACTCGCCGCTGACGGCGCGCCGTCTCCGCACAAGGGCGATACATTGCGGCAGATGATATGAACGAAGTGATCGTTGTAGCCGGCCAGGAGAATATTGCCGTAAGGATCAATGCCGACTCCACGTGCATCGGCGATTGGCGTGGCAGGCGTACCGGTGGCGGCCGCGCATCCATCGCCTGAAGAGTCTTGTTTACTGGCGCAGGCTGTTCCGCCGCCCGCTACGAGGGTCATGATTCCCGAATTCGGATTGATGAGGTGCAGTACTCCCTTGATATCGTCGTTTACGAGCACGTTTCCAAAGGGGTCCACGACCAGCCCGCTGAAAGCGCCCACGCCGAAGATGCCATTCACCGCAAGGCATCCATCTCCGAATGCGTCAGTCGACACCACGCCACTGGGGAGATTCGGACACTGGGTTCCGGCCGCGGCTGCCATTGGCGACGCACCGCCGATTGTGGTCATGGTGTAAGGGAGAGCGGTCGGGGCTTGGGCGGCGGCACCGTACGATACGGCCACCAAACACACTACAGGAATGAAGGCGAATGGGATGCGCCGCATGGACAGGACCTCCGAAAGAATCGTTAGGCACAATCAGTGCGATCTAGTTGGTGACCTGGGGACGGGATTGCCGAATACTCAGTGGTCTGACCTTAGAAACGCTCGAATTATCCGAAGCTGCGATCAGCAATGTCAAGAGAAAATCGTGGTTATGCAAAATCCTTGGCAAATATAAATTTTCTCTGGTTTACTTGAGAACGGCCAACGGAGCGGCGTGGTCTAACCACTGTGATAGGGAAATAGATCTTTACAATGCTGATGTTTTCTTCAAAGACGCTGCATCTTTCGAGTCGGGGGCTTCTCTCTCCACTGTTCGCACTCTTGTTGCTGACGCCGGCGGGGGGCGCCCGGAACGGTCAGGCAGAGATCGAGACGCAGCATCCAGCCTTGTTTCTGGTTGGCGACTCGATCTTGCACACAGGTACTGGGGACGGCGAAACCGGACCATGGGGTTGGGGTTCCGAGATAATTCCGATGTTCGACGCGGCGAAGGTTCATGTGTACAACGAGGGGCTTGGCGGCCGAAGCAGCCGGGGTTATATCCAGGAGGGGGCGTGGACAAAGATCATGGACCACTTGCAGCCCAGCGACTGGGTGATTGTTCAGTTTGGTCATAACGACGCGGCCAATTCGCAGAACTATCCTGATCGCACAACCGCGAAGGGGAATGGGGACCAGACCGAGGAGATCGACTCGCCGGTAACGCACCGGAAGGAGACGATTCACAGTTACGGATGGTATTTGCGGCAGTATGTAAAGGACGCGAAGAGCAAGGGCGCGCAAGTGATTATCTGCTCGCCGCCGCCGCGTGACACCTGGGTAGATGGCAAGATCGTACGCGGGCTTGACGGCTATGCGGGCTGGGCGGCGGAAGCGGCACGGCAGCGTGGCGCGTTGTTTATCGACTTGAATACGATCTCCGCGGACAAATATGACGCGCTGGGACAGGAGGCTACGCACGCGCTTTTCAATGACAACCAGCACAGCAGAAAAGCGGGCGCTCATCTGAATGCGGAGTCAGTGGTGACGGGCATCAAGGGATTAAAGGACTGTCCGCTCGCGCTGTATCTTGCGCCGGGGATGTTGAATGGGCAGGCTACGCAGCCAAATGCACACACACCAACTTCGCTGAGGCCAGATCCGAAGGAGATTCCCCTTCCAGTGATCAAGACGTCGATGGCACCGATGCCGGGCGTCGATCAACTGCCAAACCGTCTGGAGATGCCGGACGTGATGACGCTGAACAATGGGCAGAAGGTGAAGACCGTGAAGCAGTGGACGCAGCGGCGAGAGGAGATGAAGCGGATTCTGGAGTGGTACGCCGTGGGCCAGGCGCCGCCTCCTCCGGGGAACGTGAAGGGCAAAGAGATCAGCTCGGAGCTGCTGATGGACGGCAAGGTGAAGTACCGGCTCGTGCATCTGACATTCGGTCCGAACGAGAGCCTGGGGATGGATATTGGGATCTTTACGCCAGTCGGGAATGCTTCGGTGCCGACATTGATTTCTCCTTCGGGTACGCCTCCGGGTGCGACGGCACTACCGCGGTTGCCTCAGGGAGCAAATCAGGGACGCAATGAGGATGTGCTGCTGGTGACTGGGCCGGCGACTTCGAGATCCGATGGTGCGACCAGACCTGGTCCGAATGGAACGGGCGGCGCGCCGGTGGTGGGTATGGGCGCGGCGGGAACGGAGGACATGCGTGGATTTCGCGGTCCTCGCACAGCCTCGCAGATTGCCGAAACGAACCAGGCGATTCAGCATGGCTGGGCATTTGTAACGTTCAACAACAGCGACTGCGGCGAAGATACGACACTGCGTAATGCGGATGGGAGCTGGGCGTATCGTACAACGCGGTTCTTTCCGGCTTATCCGAATTATGACTGGGCATTGTTGCGCGCGTGGGCCTGGGGAGTTTCACGCATCGTGGACTATCTTGAAACAGATTCGTCGGTGGACAAGACCAAATTCATCGTGACGGGAGTTTCTCGCACAGGTAAATCGGCGCTGATTGCAGGAGCCTTTGACGAACGGCTTGCGTTGGTAGCTCCGATAGCGAGCTCCGGCGGGGGAACACCCGCGTACAGGTACAGCGGATCGGTTCCCGATCGCGGAGGCAAGGAAGGACTAACCGAGATGATGAAGAAGTATCCGAATTGGTTTTCGGACCATCTGCATCAGTTCTGGGGGCAGCCGGACAAACTGCCGTTCGACGAACATTGGTTCATCGCGTTGTGTGCGCCGCGGCCATTCATTGCGCTCGAAGGCGATCATGACCAGAACGTGAACCAGAATGGTGTCTACCGATCCCTGGTTGCGGCACGCCCGGCATATGACTTCTTCAAGAGTCCGGACCGGCTAGGCATCAGCTTCGCGGATCGTCCACACGGCATGGTGCAAGGCGATTGGGATGCGCTGCTGGCATTCGGAGACAAGTTTCTAATGGGCAAGCCGACAGCATTGACATTCGATCAATATCCGCCAGGAATCGTTCCGAACGCTAAGTAGCGGCCAGCAACGCCTTCCTGTCGCACGATGCACAACGGCAAGATGAGGGAACAAGTTGACTGTCAACATCTTGTTGGGACGCAGAAGCTTTTTGAAGAAGCTGGTGCAAGGCGCACTGGCAACCCCGATGCTTGCATTGCTACGCAACGTAGCGGAGGCCCAGGAACCGAGGAAGAATGCAAGCGCCACGAGTTCAGCGCGTGAAGTGACGTTGCCGTCCGCGAAGCCCGCCGTGAGTCTAAACGTGAAGGACTATGGCGCGACTGGCGATGGGAAGACCAAGGATACTCTTGCGATTCAGCAGACAATTGAGCGCTGCTCGGTATTGGGTGGCGGCGAAGCTGTGGTGCCCGCGGGGGATTATCTGGCCGGCGCACTGGTGCTACGCAGCGGTGTTGTGCTGCGCGTTGAGGAAGGTGCGACGCTGAATGGTTCGCCGGATATGTTGGACTACCCTTTAGCCCAGGTGCGTTGGGAAGGCCACTGGATGAATGGCTATAGCGCTTTCATTTCAGCGACGGATACAGAGAATATCGGCATCGCAGGACCGGGCAAGATTATTGGCAGTCCTGCCGTGCAGGGCCGGCTCGAGCGGCCAAGCGGACTTCGGCTTCCCGCTCTGTTGGAATTTGTGAACTGCAGCAATGTTCACGTAGAGAACTGCTACACGCAGAACTGCGGGATGTGGTCGATCCATCCCACCTACTCCGATCATGTGACGTTCAAGAACATAGTTGTGAAAAGCGGCGCCGACGGGATCGATGTCGACTCCTGCAAGCACGTGACGATCGACGGTTGCGACTTCGACACGACGGACGACTGCATCTCACTGAAGTCCGGGCGCGGCATCGAGGGATACACCATCTCCCGTCCAACTGAAGACGTACATATCTCGAACTGCACATTTACCGACAAAGTTTGGGCGTGCATCGGCATTGGCAGTGAGACGTCTGGCGGAATTCGCGATGTGTACGTGGACCACTGCAAGTGCCTGGGCGCCGGGACATTCGCCATCTACATCAAGAGCCGGCCGGGACGCGGTGCGTTTATCGAGAATATTTACATGAGCGATCTCGATGTGTCCGGCGCGAAAAATGGGTTCCTGCGATTCAATATTCTGAACAGCGGCATTGCCGATACGCCAAACCTGGTTCCCGGTGATGCAGGGATTCCGACGATTCGCAACTTTGAGTTCCGGAACATCAAAGTTACCGATATGCCGGAACTGGTGCACGGAATCGACATACATCCTCGCAAGCCGCTGGATGGTTTTGTGCTGGAGAATGTGACCGGGACATGCAAGAAGGGCATCTCGCTGGCGTACATCAAGAACGCTCACCTTTCGGGAATCAAGGTGACAGGCTTTGATGGCCCGCTGCTGTTGACTTCCAACGTCAGCGGAACCGGGCTAGCGGGAGCAAAGCCGATTCAAGAGGCGGATATGCCCAAGGTGCCTGATCCGATCTTGCCACCGGCAGAGCCGTACAAGCTGCACTGATTGGATTGACGCACGAAGCAGCGGGAGATGCTCAGAGAGGGGCTTCGCGCCATCATCATTCCAACCGGACCGCCAGACAGGGGCGGCGGACCATGTCAGTAGTATCCACAAAACGGGTCATGTCCGGATTGGTCACCACACACCCGCAGCCATTTCAAATGAGTGCATTGCCCTGAAGTCAACAGCTGAAATACTAGTTCTTAGCGGTCCAATCGAAGCCGCCGCAGTAAATCCTTAAACCGCGGATCGCTTCGAATCGGGTCGTAGATCGGATCCACTTTGATTTCGACCACCGAATTCGAGTGCTCTGCATACGCACCCTCGAGCAGTTCAAGAACCCGTTCCTTCGGACCTGTGGCCGAATAGGCCACCAAGAGCAATGCGTATCGATCTGGCCGCGAGCCAGCAACCCGCTCGAGTCTGGCCAAGGTTTGATACGCCTCTGCGGCGCGGCCCGAGCGTCCGTAAACAGCCGCCTCCCACGCCCACCGCCATTGTTCGTCTCCGCGGGCCGCCCAGCTATTGTTCGCGTCGATCGCCTCGTCATATCTACCCAATTGCAAATACGGAGCAATCATCGAGCTCTGAGCATGGTCGTAAGTCGGGTCCAGTTCGAGCACAGAGCGGCATTGCTCGATAGCGCTCTGATATTGGCGCGAATAATACAGGATCGACGCGTGATCGGTAGCGATAATCAAGGACAAAGGATCGAGCTGCCGTGCCTGCGAACTCTCCGCAAACGCCTCATCGAATCGCCCTTGCCACGCGAGGAACTCCGCATACCACTGGTGAGCGGTGGCGTATTGCGGGTTAAGTTCAATCGCCCGCCGGAACTCCTTCTCCGATCCTGGCCAGTCGTAATCGTAATTCTCTTCGATCAGGGCGAGTGAGGCGTGAGCCTCGGCCAGACCCTCGTCGAGTTCTAGCGCTCTCAATGCGGCGGCCCGTGCTTTGGGCATTAGCTCGTTCTGCGGTCCCAGATACCATGTGCTCATCAGACTGAACGTGTCTGCCAACCCGGCGTAGGCCGGCGCGTAATTCTGGTCCTTATCGATCGCTTGCTGAAAATAATCGGCTGCCTGCCGGAATCCCTCCCCCGTTCTCTTATTCCAGAAATACCGCCCCTTCAGATACAGGTCATACGCTTCATACGATTTCGTTCCTGGTGGGCGTGGAGCGGCTCCCTGCGCAGCCCGGATCCGTCGCCGCCCATTCAGGCTCAAGTCGATTTCCTTGGCTACCTCGCGCGCGATCTCCCCCTGCAATTCCAGCAGGTGCCCCAGATCGCGATCGTATTCCCGTGCCCACACGTGGCTCTGGTCTTTGACCTGGATCAGCTGCGCCGTAATCCGAACTCGCGCCGAATCCCGGCGAACGCTACCCTCGATCACATACTGCACCCCCAATTCCTTCCCGATCTGGGGAAGCGATTCCTGGGAGTGTTTATAGTGCATCACCGAGGTCCGCGCGATTACCCCGAGATGAGCCGGATCGAGGTCCCCGAGCTGGCTGATCATCTCTTCCGTCAGCCCGTCGCTGAAATAATCCTGTCCCGGATCGCCAGTGAAGTTTTCGAATGGCAGGACCGCCAGCATGATTTTGGCTTCCGGCTCCGCAGCGCTGCGCCGTGAACGCCAAGGCCAAAAGGTGAACGCGACGATCAGGACGAGCGCGACCGCGGCGGAGATGATAACAGCCAGCTTCCACCCGATGGCGCTTCGCGGGCGCGAAGACGCTGGAGTTTCGAGAATGCTTCCCGCATCCGCAGCGGCCATGGGCGCATCCTGCTCCTGCGCCTGAGTTGCCGATTCTGTCGCGGGAACAAGGAACCGGTAACCCTGTCCTTGTACGGTGAGAATGTAGCGCCGATCGCTCGTCTCGTTCAACACTTTCCGCACCATGAAGATCGTCTGCGTCAGGTTCGACTCTTCGACGACACTGTCCTGCCAGACGGCCTTCATAAGCTCGTCCTTGGTCACGACCCTCCCGGCGTTCTGAACCAACAGGAGCAGGGTGTCGAAGGCCTTCGGGGTCATTGGCGCCGTCGCTCTGCCTCTCTTCAAGGTCCGACTCTGTGCGTCGAGGCTGAACTCGCCGAACCGGTACAAGTGATTGGTCAGACTGGGCATAACCGGTCTCTTAGCGACTTTGAGAACTTTTGAGGCCAATTTTTAGGACATTTGAGGGGAGCGCGAACTAACGTTTGCCTCGGGATTGCCAGAGCGGCCCAAACGAGGAAGTTGGAGAAATCTTACCACGATTCCAACTCGATCCCTGGAACGACAGCCGCCTTCGATTCCTTTACATGAATGCCAAATTGACTTGCCGTGCCTTGCGGCATGGGAGCTCAAGGGGGGACTGTCGATGCGAAGCCCGGCTCAGCGCTTTCGGGGAATCACGTACCTATGTGAATTGCGGGTCAAGCGAAACCAGCGCCTGGTGGTCAGCGCGGCATTAGTTGCAGGCACGATGCTCGTTGGGATCGCAGCGGTAAACGGTCAATTCCCTTATTTCACTAAGTTCATTCCCAACGGAGTATTCTTCGCGAACTCAAATGGTGCGTCGGAAACGTACAGCACCAATGGTGGAGGGATCGATCTGACGGGCCCGTTCTTCCAAAGCATGGGAACTAACGGCCGGACGTGCGGAACGTGCCACCAGCCGAGCGACGGAATGTCAATTGCGGCCGCGAATGTCGATGTGCGGTTCTTCCTCACTCAGGGTACGGACCCGATCTTCCGTACGGTGGACGGATCGAATTGCGATCACAACATTGACGTTTCGACTCTGCAGGGGAAGAGGGCCGCTTACAGTCTGCTGCTGACGCGTGGGTTGATTCGAATTCCTCTCGCCGTGCCGGCAAACGCGAACTACCAGGTTATGAACGTCAGCAATCCGTATGGATGCAATGACACGGACACGATTTCAGAATATCGCCGCCCTTTGCCGACAACGAATCTTCGCTTCTTGAGTGCCGTGATGTTCGATGGACGAGAATCGTCCCCTGCGACGGGCACGACCAAGATCGTCTACAGCAATTACCCTACCGCGCTCACTAGCGATCTGGAGCATCAATCCGTCGATGCCACCGTCATCCACGCACAAGGAGACGGGACGCGACCCACAACCACTGAACAGCAGGAGATTGTCAACTTCGAGATGGGCCTGAACACCACTCAAGTGCTTGGATTCGGCACGGGGCCGCTTAATGCAAAAGGGGCAACTGGAGGGCCGCAGGCGCTGGTGGAGCAGCCATTCTTCATCAGCATCAACTCGAGTGTGAACCATCTGGTCGCGCAACTCGAACAGCCGGGCGGGCTGGTTGCGCCGGGAGATGGTCAGTTCACTCCTGCAATCTTCAACGCATTCGATAATTGGGCCGACCTGCCGGCGTGGGACCCGAGAGCGGCGGTAGCGCGCGGCGAAGTAATTTTTAATTCGCTACCGATCAATATTACGGGCGTAGCCGGAATCAATGACGATGTTGCGGAAGGTGGCCTGGTAGCCGGCGGCATTCCCTCGCTCCCCGGCACCTGTGGTACGTGTCACGACACTCCGAATGTAGGAAACCATTCCTTCCCGACACCGCTGAACATTGGCACCGGCGACCCGAATCCATCGAACGCATCGACGAATCTGGGAGGACTGGACCTGAGCTATTTGCCGACTATCACGGTATGCAAAACCGATCCGGGAACGGGGCTGCCAACATCCAATTGCAAAACAACGACGGACCTAGGCCAGGCTTTGATCGATGGCGATTTCGATCATGTTGGCAAGATCAAGGGACCAATCCTGCGCGGGCTCTCGGCGCGTGCTCCATATTTCCACAACGGCTCTGCGCGAACACTGCTGGACGTCGTCCATTTCTATGAAACGCGGTTCGGGTTGACGCTGACATCGCAGCAAGAGTCGGATCTCGTCGCGTTCCTGAGCTCTCTCTGATCCATGGGTTTCTTCGATCGAACGCCACCGGCACATCTGATTAAAAAACAATTTTTCCGGCGAGCTGGATGCTCCGGTTTCCGGGGCCGGCTCCGAAGGCGCCGCCGGCAACCGGGCTTTCGCCGCCACCTGCGGAATAGTAGTTGCTGAGGAAGCCGGCTGGAGTTCCATACAGCGTCGGATACAGCGAATCCTCAATGTTCGGATCAGGAGTGCCATAATAGCCGCGGTTGAGAGAATTGAAGGCGCTGATCTGCAGAATCGTCGTCAAGCGCTCGGTCAGTTTGATGTTCTTGGCAACAGTCAGGTCTAGATCGTTAAAGCTGTCTCCGCGCAGTGTGTTGCGTCCAACGCCCGGGAACGGATTGTTCCGCGCAAGAGCTTCGTACTCGTTGCTCCACAGCCAGTGAACGTCTGACGGAGAAATTGATGCGCCCGTGACGTAATTGATGTAGCCGCCCGCGCCCGTATTGATTCCTACGGTGCCGATGGGCGCTTTCGCGTTGGAGAGAATTGGCCTGCAAGGATTTCCAAAGACTTGCGAAAAACCGTAATCACAGAAGGCTGTGGATGCCATCGGATCTGACGAATTCACGAACGGCGACTGTGCCGTCAGCGCTTGCTCCGGGGTGAACGGTTGCCCGTTGTTGTAGGTGTAGAAAGCGTTGAAAGAATAACCGCCTAGAATCCTTCCGAGAATTCCTTTTTGGCCATTGAACCACGGTTCCGTGTACGCCATCTGCAAGCCGATGACATTGGGATACGAGTTGCCGCTAACGCCGCGCTCTCCGATATCCGGGTTGAGGGGGTCCTGCGCAAGGGCGCTGGTATTGCCGCCTGCCCCCGTGCTGAAGATCTCGCTGGTGTTGTCGATGGTACGGCTGTATGTATACGATGCTGTTCCCGTCCAGTGATGAAAATTGCGTGCCGTGAACGAAGTCTGCAAGCCGTTATAGAGCGAGAACGCCGTGTTCGCGGTGGTCTGGACGAGGCCGAAGTTACAGTTCGACCGTGTGTAACCAATTTGCGTTGGGTCTGTGCATACCGGCTGTCCGGCACCGTAACTCGGGAACGACGCCTGGACATCGGCGATATCCGGATTATTGTTCAGCGATTGGAACTGGCGGAACACATGGTTGCCCACGTAGCGCGCCTCCACTACACCTGCGCTGCCCAACTGGTATTGAACCCCGAGCGTATAGCTCTCCGACATCGGATTCTTGAAGGTGGTCGGCACTGTTTCATAGGGGTTCACACGAGGATCGCCGCCGGTGGGAATGAACTGGTCATTCGCAGCCTGCACTGTGCTGAAAGTCAAGCCGTTGCTGGGGACACATTGCACACTGATTCCGTCGCAGACAAATGCCCCGGCGTTGATAGCCGGAGCACCGGTGGCGATGTTGAGAAAGATGTTATAAAACGCGGGGTCTACATTGATGGCAAATCCGCCGTGCACCACCAGTCTCTTCGTACTCTCGGGGTTCCACGCAAAACCAATGCGCGGCTCAATATTCTTGAAGTATGAATCAACTTTCGGAACGGTGGTTACCGATAGGGGAAGCGCCGTGTTCCAGAAGGGATGCGATCCGGTCTGCTGCGCCAGACTCTGATTGTGCACGATGTTGATGGCCTGAGAGAAGAACTCGTAGCGTAGGCCAAGGTTCAGCGTAAGATTCGACAGCACCTTCCAATCATCCTGGAAGTAGAGTGCGAAGTCCGGTTCTGTAAAGTGTGTGGTCGGGCTTCCCGCAGTCAAGCCAGTAAAGGCAATTCCCTCCAGGAGTCCAGTAATCCCGTTATTCATCGCCGCGCTGGTCACATTGCGGAACGCAATGTTCGTCGCACCGGGTGCAAAGTTAAATGCCCCAAGCGCGTTGGGTAGAAAAACGTTGGGCGAGTTCTGATAGTCCCACTCACCGCCAAACAGGATTGCATGACGTCCGTGGTTCCAGCTTGCATTGTCCTGAACCTGCGTCACTTTGACGACTCGGCCCTGCGGCAGATTGGATGCATAGCCAAATCCTTCGAGGCCTGCGCCAAGCGATACCTGCGAAGGACAGCTCCCAAAATTCGCTATCGTGCAGCTCGGTACGCCACCGCCTTCAAAGGCGATCGTGGCTTGCTGGAACGAATAACGAAGTTGGTTAACGATGGTGGGAGTAAAAATGTGCGACCAATCTCCGCCCACCGAGTGGGTGATCCCACTTACGTCATAATATCCGCCGCTTGCAAAATTGCCGCCGGCCGGTACGGTCGGGTTGTCCTGGTACATATAGCGGACGTAGAAGCGATCCTTCGCAGTCATCTGGTAATCAATCCGGCCGAGTTCTTCCTGGTCGAGCACATAGTTGGGCACCTGGCGCAGATATTGCGAAACCTCGATACTCGCCGTGGTACTTCCGTCCGTAACCGGCAGCAATGACGTGGCGCCAAACGGCGTTGGATTGCCCGTGGGATAGGCATAGGGACCATTCAGCGTCATGGCCTCGACGCCTGGGTTATTTGGAAATGCCGTCTGCAGTTGCTTCAATCCATTCGGATCAGGAAAGACATTTCCGCCGGAGGTAAACGTGAAGGCGCCCTGGTAGGTGTGATCCCAATAGGTACTTCCAAAGAAGAAAAGCTTGTCCTTCATAATTGGTCCGCCGAACGTTCCGCCGAAATTGTTCTGCACGAAGCGAGCAACTGTCGGGACATTGCATGGATTTGACGGGCTTGGGCTTACTCCCTGCGGACAGTAACCAAATTGTGTGCCTTTCTCGCCCTGTGTCAGCGAGGAACCCCAGGAGCCCAGGTAATACTCAAATGCGGTTCCATGGAATTGATTGGTGCCGTTCTTGGTGATGTAATTGACCACGGAGCCCATGTTGCGGCCATACTGGGCGCTGAAATTATTCGTGATGACCTGGATTTCCTGAATGGCATCCTGGTTGGAAAAGAAGAACTGCGGCCCTGATATCGAGTTGTCGTTATTTGATTGCCCGTCGATCTCGGAATTATTCGAACGTCCACGCTGCCCGTTGGCCGAGTAACCCACACCATTCGTGTTTGACATGTTGTCATCGTGTGTTGCAACGACGCCTGGAACCACCAGCGCCACGTCGTCAAACCCGCCATCCACGGGCATGCTTGAAAGTTGCTGTGAATCGAGAACAACCTCTCCCTGCGCCGTCTCGGTGTTCAGCAGTTGCGCTGCGCCGCCCGTAACCTCGACGGTCTGCGAAGTTATCCCCAATGTCAACGCCTGTTTGCCAATTGGGGTTGCGTTTCCCGCCACTACTTGGACGCGCTTGACAGCGCTCGAACTGAACCCGTCCGCGGAGATGGTAACTGTGTACGTGCCGAGCGGAACGTTTGAGATCAGGAATGTTCCCTCGCCATTCGCCTTTCCCGCAAGGCTCACTCCGGTCGCGTCGTTCACCGCCGTAATCGTGGCACCTGGAATCAGGGCTCCGTTCTGATCAACCACGGTTCCACTGATTCCGCCAGTGATAATTCCTTGTCCGCACATCTGCTCGGAATGGCACAGGAACAGTGCGAACGCAATTGCCGCGCACGTGAATACGAGTTTGCGAATCTGCACAAAAACGACGTAGCTTCGCTGCATGGCGACCTCTCCTGAACGCTTATCGTCTGAATCGAATGGGAAACAGGGAAATCCGATTCGCTCAACGCCTAACGAACGCAATTGCTATGCCAATTTGTAAATCGTTTTTTTTCTTGGCCTTGCCACAGAAGGCCAACTCCACCGATACAAGGATCAGGAGTGTTGCCGGCTAGCCCGGGATTGAAGCAACGTTAGTCTGTGGCGGATTTGCGTGCGCTGGAAATCGCGGATTGTAAGTTCATCCCTGGCGGGAGGTTAGATTCTCTATCTTTCCAAAAAACATAGATTTTCGCCCATTTTCCGCGTTTGTGTAGACTTTCGGCCCGATCCTGAGGGTTTACGAATCTCGTCTCGGTCTGTATTGAAGAGAAGCCTTCAACAGAATCCATCCGTCCCGATCCACGAAGCAGCGATCCCTTTCAAGTTCTGCCGGTAGCTCCGCGTAACCGTGTACTCTTTGCCGCACCGCAAACGGAGTCCATATTCGCCCGTCGGCAGCGGCTGGATTTCTTCGACGTACGCAGAGTTGATAAGGACGGAACGATGAATACGGATGAATCCGAAGGCTTTCAATTTATTTGCAATCACTGAAATTGACTCCCGAAGAAGATAGGAGTCTGCAGCACGCCGCAACAGAACGTAGTTCCGATCTGCTTCAACCGAAATTACCGCCTCCGGTTCGATAAACAGAATTCTTCCCTGGGCCTTGATCGCAATTTTCGTAGAAGCTTCGTGCGCCCGTTTCTGCAAGTGAGGCAATTGTTCGATCAACTTCGCGGCTCTCTCACCGGCGTTTCTGCGGAGTGCAGCATCCAGCGCTGCATCAATCCGCTCTCTCGAAAAAGGTTTCAGCACATAATCGACAGCATGTTTGCTGAACGCAGTGAGAGCGTGCTCCTGGTACGCGGTAACAAAGATGATGGAGGGGATAGGTGTTTCACGCCATTTGACTCGATCGAGCAACTCTAGTCCCGATGTTTCCGGCATATTGATATCCACGAGAAGGACATTGTAGTTAGCCGCGGATATCTTATCGAGTGCTTCTACGGCATCTCCCGCCGAGTCGAATTGTTCTATGTCAACTCTTTCCGCGAGGACACTGGCCAATGCAGCTCGCGACAGGGGCTCGTCATCGATGATCAACGCTCGCATGCCCGACCTCCGCAAACCTAATGTATGCTCAGACTCTCACGCTTTCAATTTGTCATGCTCGAGAGTTGATCCCAGGGCTGGAATCGAGATGCTTGCAGTCGCCTCATGACCTCCATTCATTTCAAAGGAAAAGGTCGCCTCATTTGAATACAAATGTTTCAGACGGGACTCGGTATTTCTGAGCCCTACGCCCTTTCCCGGGCGCCTGGTATCCCCAATGCTGTTATAGACAATGAGTTCGAGCCCGGCGTGCGATTGGCGCGAAACAATCTTGACCCAGCCTCTTTCTCGCGAGCCGGCTATTCCGTGTCGGATGGCATTTTCAACCAGGGGCTGCAGAATCATCTGTGGGACCAGGATTCGAAGGGTATCGGGCTCTATGGATTGAGTCACTTCAAGCCTTGCTCCGAAGCGCATCTTCTCCAAATCAAGATATTCGTTGATGAAAGTTAGCTCCTCCTGCAACGGAATCAGATCGGAACCGCTCAGTTCCAGGGCTCTCCGCAAAAGCCTGGAAAGGCTCAGGATCATGGCCTTTGCTCCCGCTCGGTCGCTATCAATCAATGTCGAGATTCCATGCAGCGTATTGAAGAGAAAATGAGGTTGAAGTTGCATCTTCAGCGTTTGGAGTTCGCTCGCCGCGAGTGCCTGTTCGTGTTTAGACCTCTCAAGCTCATGGCTGCGCATTTTCTCGAAGTAACCATATGCATGGGCAGCGAATACCAGCGCGAAGTAGTTCGTAATGATATCCGCGGAGTCGTCCCGAATGTAAGCAAACGGGCTGGCTGCGGAGCGCGATATAAAATGCCCCAATGTCGTATCCCACGGTGGGAGAATTAACCACCGAATCGATGCGAAGATCAACATGAAAGGCGCAATTCCAACTAAGTAAGCCAGACAAACACGTGCCCATCTTGAAGTGGTTGCCGAATAGTGCCCGACGATGTAGAAGATGGGAGGCGTGAGAAATGCGTAGGCCAAGCCGCGCGCCTCGGCCAACAAAATCATGTCCCCCAGCGTGGATTGAAGTTTTGCGGTCCTGTCAAAAATCAGGTAATTCCACCCCGTCAGCAACGAGAAAGTGGTCCAGATGCCGATCGACAACAGATAGGCTCGAACAACCTGACGGATGGGTAAACGCGTCATGGTGCTGATTCTAATCCCAGCCAGACTCCGGTTTGGCAGAATATGTTCATGCAAGCCCTCAAGTCACGCACCTATTTCATCGGACTTACAGATTCGTTCTGCGACTTCGGGCGCGAGAATGGAAGATCAGGATGAATAAGGAATCATGGTGCCGATAAAATCTCCGTGTGACGAACTGGCAGCCCGCGTCGCTCCAGGCGGAGTACAGTCATGCAGAGCGCCTTGGGTTTTGATTGCGACTATTCTTGCTTCCAGCATGGCATTCATCGACGGGACGGTCGTCAACGTGGCATTGCCCGCTTTGCAGACTGCTCTTCATGCATCGGTGACGAACATTCAATGGGTGATCGAGTCCTACGCGCTTCTGCTTGCATCGCTGCTGCTACTGGGCGGTTCTCTTGGCGATCTCTACGGTCGCCGCCGGGTCTTCCTCTGCGGCGTTATCCTGTTTGCAATTGGGTCGTCCTGGTGCGGCCTGGCCACTTCAATCACTTCTCTCATCGTCGCTCGCGGACTTCAAGGGATTGGCGCGGCGTTCCTCGTCCCGGGAAGCTTGGCCATCATAAGCGCCTCTTATACAAAGGACGAGCGAGGGCGGGCCATCGGCACTTGGTCCGCCTTCACAGCGATCACTGCTGCCATCGGGCCGGTCCTGGGCGGGTGGTTGGTAGAAAATGCGTCGTGGCGTTCGGTCTTCTTCATCAATCTTCCGCTCGCGATCATCGTAATCTTGCTTTCGCTGTGGCGCGTGCCGGAGAGCCGTGACGAAGGAGCAAGCAAAAGTCTCGATTGGCAGGGCGCCTCGCTCGCTACTTTTGGCCTGGGAGCGATTACTTACGCACTCATCGAGGATTCGGCCGCGACGCCAGGGCGCAAAGAGATCATTTGGGTCGTAGGCCTGGTGGGCGTGGGTGCGCTGCTCTGCTTCCTTTTCGTAGAATCAAGTTCGCCAGCCCCGATGGTCTCTTTGCGTCTCTTCCAGTCCAGAGACTTTTCCGGGGCCAACCTGCTCACATTCCTGCTTTACGCGCCGCTTGGTGGTATTTTATTTTTCTTTCCCCTTGATCTCATTCAAGTGCAGCATTACTCGGCAACACAGGCCGGAGCTGCGTTGCTTCCATTCATCCTGCTGATGTTCGTACTTTCCCGCTGGTCCGGAGGTCTGGTGGCTCGATATGGCGCCAGACTACCACTCACGGTTGGATCACTCGTCGCGGCGACAGGCTTTGCGCTCTTTTTGAGGCCGGGGATCGGCGGTTCATACTGGAGCACCTTCTTCCCGGCTCTGATCGTTCTGGGTCTCGGCATGGCGCTCGTTGTCGCTCCACTTACAACAGCGGTGATGGAATCGGTTCCCTCCAGAGAGGCCGGTGTCGCCTCCGGAGTCAACAACGCTGTGTCACGAATCGCCGGGCTACTTGCCGTCGCAGTCTTTGGTCTCATTCTCTCAGCCGGATTCAACCGTGCGCTCGGCCGCAGCCTGGCGCAGATGCAACTCTCCCCCTCACTGCGTCAAAGCGCCGAGGGTCAGCGATTGAAACTGGCGGGTGCTCAAATCAGCGATCCGCCCTTAAAGCTCGCCTTCGATGAAGCTTTCGTATCTGGATACCGCGACGTGATCTGGATCTCCGTCGGACTGGCTCTTCTGAGCGCATTGAGTGCTCAGATGATCCAATCGAAGAAACGCTCAGTGAGCGTCAGCAACTAAGTACACAATCGGAAGAAGACTTTGCGATTTAGGCCGGACCAGGGTTTTCACGCAGACCATCTTCAGATGGTCTGCGTGAGTCTCTCGAAATTTCGCTTTGACCTTGCTTAATTTGCCTCGCTCACGAAGACCGCCGTCGTAAGCGCGGGAACGGTTGCCGTACCGGTCTTCAAGTTGAAGGTAGATTGCGCGGTGGCCGGATCGCTGGATTGCTTCTGCACCATATGCAGATGCAGGGGGATGCCCTGCAGGCTGCTGTTGGTAAACGTCACCTGCACGTTGGTCGCATTGAAAACCACGAGAACGTGTTTGTACATTCCGTAGTTTCCGCCATTGGCATCGAGTTTCATTACAATCAGTCCCGGAACCTGGCCCGGGCCTGTATTGAGGAAGGCGAGATTCTGCTGGATTTCTCCCTCCGTGGCCATGCGGAAGAGACCAGAACTGTAACGGATCTTCAGCAGGTCCTGAATCGCGGCCTCGGTGTAGGCAACGTTTGCGGGTTGCGGCGTGTAGGCCGGGTTACTGAGGAGCGGAGTCATGATCGGCCATTGCCCCTGGTTCTGGCTGGCGATGGGGAGACCGATGCCCCAGTTCGCAGTTTGACCGGTCCAGTCGATCTTGTTGAACCAGTCGCCCGAGTCGTAGCTGTTCTGATCCATGTCCTTCGAGCGGAGCATGTCGTCGCCACCCTGGTAGAACGGGATGCCCTGCCCCAGCGTGACGAGTGCCATGCCCATCACCTGCCGTCGTGCGCGGGTGGCAATGTTGTCGCTAAAGCTCGACTTCAATTGCACCGCATCGAACAGGTCCTGGTTGTCGTGGACGGATGCGTAATTCACCGCCTCAATCGGGCTCTTGGTATATCCGGTCGGCTGGCCGTTGTAGCTGACTTCGGATCCGGTGACGGTTGCTCCTGCACTATCGACGAATGTGTAGTCGCGGAGATTTCCCGTCAATCCGATGTCGATCCAATCGGAGTATTGCAGCAACTGGGCCTGCTGCTGACTGGATGACAAACTGCCGTCGGTGAAGGTGCTTGGGTCAGTGAACAAGCCGGTCGCAAAACCCTGGACACGCTCGTCGGTAAACGGGCTTCCGCCGCGGACACCATCCCGGATCCGGTCGTTGAACGTACCGATGCCGAATCCGTAGAGATTGATTTGGTCGGCTTCAGGACCGATCTGGTTGTTGACGGTGTCACCGAAGTTGAAGCCCTCGCCGTAGAGATAGATCTTCGAACCATCCACGCCGTCCTTCTCCAGCGTGAGCGCCTGCAAGGCATTCTGGATGTCCTGCATGTTGTAAGTGAACATGAAGCTCATGATGTCGAAGCGAAAGCCATCGATTTTGTAATCCTTCGCATTGAGCACGAGCGTATCGATGATCAACTTCTCCATCATCTTGTGTTCGGCTGCGGTATCAGCGCAGCACGAGCCCGTCTCGAGGCTGCCGTTGGCATCGAGGCGATGGTAGTAATTCGGCACCACCTCATCGAGATTGGAATTGGGGCCTTCGCCGCTGGCGTTGGTATGGTTGAAGACGACGTCCTGCACCACGCGTAGGCCTGCATTATGCAAGCCCTCAACCATGGTGCGATACTCGCTGACGCGATTATCCGGATTGATAGCGTAGCTGCCCTCCGGGGCCATGTAGTGCACCGGATCGTAGCCCCAGTTGTAAGCAGGATTGGTTTGGCTGGCGGTGACGGCTGCCTGCTGCTGTTCGCCATCGGGTGGATATGCCGCCAAGCCGGTGGGAATGATCCACGTGGACTTGTCTTCGTTCACGCTGGCGAAGTGGAATGACGGCAAGATGTGCACGGCCCTCAATCCGCTCTGCGCAAGAGCGCGAAGATGCTTCATGCCGTTGGAATTCTGATCGTTGAATGCCTCGTACATGCCGCGATGCGATGCGGGCACTGTAAGGTCATTCACGCTGAAGTCGCGCACATGAAGCTCGTACAGACTCATGTCGCTGATGTTCGCGAGCGCCGGAGACGTCGACTCGTCCCAGCCGTTTGGTTTGGTCGCATCCGACTTGAGATTGGTGATGCGGCTCTTGGTTCCGTTCAACGCGATATCGATGGAGTAGGGATCGCTGGTGACATTGGTATCCACCGCCGCATCGGCGGGCACCCACACCTTCACGCTGTAGAGGTAGTACTTGCCCTGCCAGCTGATATCTCCACCCGCGCCCCACACTCCGTTGTGATTGGTCATCGGAATAGTGGAAGACGGAGTAGTGTCGGTTTCGTGGTCGAAGATCTGAAGCGACACGCTCTGGGCTGTCGGCGCCCAAACCTTCAGCTTGACTGCGTAATTCTCCAAGTCGGGAAAGTCACTCCATTCGTGCTCATTGCCCGCATGGAAGACGACGCCGAGTTTGCCGGGATAGTAGTAAAGATCGTCAAGCACGCCGGCGAACTGGAGCCCCGTCGCATAGTTGAGTGCGCCACTCTGTCCCACAACCGAAAGCGCAAGCTGACCCTGCAACGCCGTCCGGAGGGTAGAGAGCGGAGTATCGGCAGGCAGTTGCAACACGGTGTAGCCGCTTAGCTGCGGGTAGCGGAACAATTCGTCCGCGGTAAGGCTTCCGCCCGCGGTGAGCGGAATCGTGGTGCCGCCGGTGATGCCGGTGGGTGTGACCGAAAGTCCGCCGGTGAGGCTCGAACTCAGCGCATATGTAGAGCCGCTCTGCGCGAATTGCGGCAGAATGGCGACACGCTGGCGATCGAGCCAATAGGCCTGCTCGATGTTCAGCAGGCTGTCCAGGATCTGGGTTGGTGTTGGAGTTGCGGTGAAGACGCTCGCGTTGCCCGAGATCGCCCATGCCTGGATATTGGTCGCTACGTCGAGATACATGTTGGGGCCGGGATCTTTGGCGCCGGTCGAGATGTTGTGGATGATGAATCCAAGATTCTGCGCATTGGCGATGAGACTGATGTCGAAGTATGCGCCATAGGAATCGAAACTGGTGACGCCGGTCAATCCGTCGTTGTAGTCGCCGGTGTACTCCGCGGTATCGTTGAAGGCATAGCAGGTCCAATTCGAATAGTTCCCGTCGGGGCGGTAATAGTGGATGCGCGCGTAGCCCGGCAGCACAGCGTTTGGATTGGAGAGGCTGGGCGCGCTTTTGTAGAGCTTGCCGATGCCGGTAAAGGCCCAGTACTCAAAACCTTCTGTAGCCGGATCGACAAACTCGTTCGGACCTGGATCCTTCTGATCGCCGCCTGACGCCGAAGGATTGTGAATGATCAGCCCGAGATTCTGCGCGGTGGCAGGGACGGCAACATCAAAGTAAACCCCGAACGCGTCCGAATTCGTCGGCGGCACCAGTCCGCTGTTGTAGTCGCCCGTGTATTCGGTCGTGTCGTAAAAGGCATAGATGGTCCAGCCGCTGTAGTTGCCGTCTGTCCTGTGATAGTGGACGCGCACGTAACCTGGCAGGATCGCCGTGGGGTTGGTCAGACTGGGCGCGGACGTGTAGAGCTTCGCAATCCCCGAATAAGTCCAGTACTCGATGCCCTGGGTCGAAGGGTCGACAAATAGATTGTTGGGCGTATCCTTCTGGTCACCGCCCGGTGCGGTGGGGTTGTGGATGATAATGCCAACCTCTTGAGCGCCGGTGGTTACACCCACATCAAAATAGACACCAAAGCTGTCGGTGCCCGTCACTTGGACTGGGCCGCCGCCATAGTTGCCGGTGTTTTCCGTTGTGTTGTCGAATGCGTAGACGGTCCAGCCGGAATAGTTGCCGTCAGGCCGGAAGTAGTGGATGCGTATCGACCCCGAGGGAATTGCCGGATCGGCGAATGCGGCGATGGATGCAAGGATGCCCAGCAGAAGGAATGCAAATGCAGCGGCAAACACACGGTGCGCTAGAGGAGGGTGGATTTTCATGGGGCGGCTCTCCCGGAACTTGTGTCCTGAGGTTTGAACTGTCTTTCCTGGCGACGGGAGGATATACCTCCATCCGCTTGGCTCGCAACGTCATTTCGTGATCCATTAAAGCGGCCTTGCTGCCAACCCGATCGGCGCCAATTGCCTACTGTAGTGGCGCACCTGACATTTGAGAACGGTTTCTATTCCTCCGCTCCCTCATAGCACTTGCGCCCGGGCACACAACGGGCGAGATGCACGTAGTTCTCATCGGGCCCCGCGGGGCTCATGGTGCGCAGGCACCAGTAGTTGGAAGCCGTGTGCACTCCCGGGAGCCAGGACTCCGCGTCTGTCGGAGTGGAGCCGTACGGATTCTTGGTTCGCAGGCACTGGCAGGGAAGCGGTTTTGTATCGACTGTGTTCATGAGGTGTACCTCCTAGCCCGCCGCGCTCGGGTCGCGGTCCATTTGGCCGGCAGCCAGCAAAACGGTGCGATAAATGGCGACCGGAAAAAGTTCTACTTTGTATGAGTTCATCGAGAGCGGCTGCACGTTGGTCATGGCCGCTTTGCCGGCGGCTCGCGCCGCCTCTTCGGTAATCGTCTTGCCCGCGAGCAGGGCCTCTGCCTCCGCCGAGCGGCGCACCACGGGAGATGCGGCGCCCATGGTGATCACGGCCTTGCGGCAGACGTTGCCGTCCATCTCCAGCACCACTCCCGCATCGGCAATCGCCCAGTCAAAGCTCTCCTTCTCTCCGTATTTCTGATACGCGGAGCGCGTCCCCGGCGCGGGCTTGGGAATCGTGATCGAGGTGAGCAACTCGTCCGGTTCGACAGCGTTGAACTTCGTAGGATTCGCATCAGGCTCGACGTAGAGTTCCTTAATCGCGAGTGTCCGCTTGCCTTTCTTCACGGATTCCAACTCGACCGAAGCGCTCAGTGCCAGCAATGCTACTGCAGCCGAGGATGGCGCCACCGCAGGACACGTGCCGTAATCCATGATGGCGTGATACTGGTTGAGCCCGGTGAATGCGAAGCAAAACTCCTTGCCCTTCCTGATGCACTGGAAATCCGCCGAACGGAAGTACCAGCACTGAACCGGTTGCAGTAGATTGCCGCCCACCGTCGCCATATTCCGCAAATGAGGTGTGGCCGCGTGTCCGCACGCATCCGAGAGAATCTGATACTTCTCTCGAATCAGAGGATGGTCGCTGACCTCGGCGAGCGTAGTGAGCGCGCCAATGGTCAGTCCTTTCTCTGTCTCATGGATTCCGCGCAGCGAAGAGATGTTGCGGATGTTCACAAGTTTTGTCGGCTGGATCGTACCGTTCTTCATCCGTCCGATGAGATCGACACCGCCGGCTTTGACGACCGCGCCGTCCTTCAATTGCGACAATGCCGCGTCAACGGTTGTGCAATTCGCGACCGCAAAACTGTTCATGCCAAACTCCTTCCCGGCACGGGCTGATGCAACGCGGCCAGCACCACCGCGGGCGTCATCGGCGTCTGGCGAATCCGCACGCCGATTGCGTTATAAACAGCGTTGCCAATCGCGGCTCCAATTGAAACAACGCCGGCTGCTTCTCCGATTCCGGATGCATCGGTGGAACTCTGGCCGATATAGGCTTCGACCAGCCGCACATCAATTTCAGGTGTTTCGCGCGATCCGGTGATTTTGTATTGCTCCAGGTTCGGATTCACCATCAGGCCATAATCCGGATCGAGCAGACGGTTCTCAAACAGGGTGTACGAGATGCCTTGCAAAACGCCGCCATTAATCTGGCTGATCACGTGTCCCGGATTCATTGGGCGTCCGCAGTCGTGCACAGACAGGACGCGCTTGACGTGAATCCGGCCGATCTCGACGTCAACTTCGACCTCCGCAACGTCGACGCCGCCATAGGTCAGATACTTGCTGCGATCGTAGTCCGGAACGCGTTTGGATTGGACCGCGATCTGATCGGTCTTCATTTTGGCCGCGGCGCTTTTGAAGTTGACCGGTTGCATCTTCCCGGACTTGCTGCGAACTTCTCCGTCGACCAGCTCCAGGTCCTCGCCGGTCGTGCCGAAGGCAGGAGCGACCTCCTCCAGAAACTTCTGCGAAGCTTGCCATGCTGCGTCGCGAACCGCAGGCGTAAGCGAGAGCGTGGTCATGCTGCCGCCGGAACTCGGACCCACCGGGTAATTCGTGTCGCCGACTTTCACCGAAATCTTCTTGGGTGGCACTCCAAATTGTTCCGCGATGATTTGCGCCATCACGGTCTTGATGCCAGAACCAATGTCCTGCACCGCGGAGAGCACTTCGAGCGATCCATCTTTGTGGACCCGAACCTCGGCGGAAGAATCCATGTTCACGAAGCGATACCACACCGACTGCGCGAACCCCACGCCGCGCTTCATGGGACCGCGATCCGCATTCGCCACGGGATTACGCGATTTCCAAAGCGCGCTCTCGCGGACGACCTGGCGCTCAACCTTGCGCACCGGGTGCAAGTCGATTCGTTCGCGCAGATCGAGCGGGTCGAGATTGAGCTTCACCGCAAGTTCATCGATGGTCTGTTCCAGCGCGAAAGCTCCCGGCGGATGTCCCGGCGCCCGCATGGCTGCACCCGGTCCCGCGTTCGTGAATACGTCATTCTCCTCGGTGTGGAGTGCGGCGTACTTGTAGAGATTCGAAGCTGGACCTGCACATCCCGCTCCCGTACCGCAGCCCGCAGTGCCATAGCTGACCAGGTGGACGGCCGTGAGCGTGCCATCTTTCTTTGCGCCGATGCGCAGCATCTGGTCGGAACTGGGGCGATTGCCGACTGATAGATGCTCTTCCTCGCGGTCGAGCATCAGGCGGACCGGCGCTCCCGTCTTTTTTGATAAAGCCGCGGCGACCACGCCGGGATTGCCTGCTCCAAACTTTGCGCCAAATCCTCCGCCCATGAATTCGGTGAGCACCCGAATCTGTGTCATGGGAATCTTGAAGAACCCTGCGAGTTCCTCGCGCACGCTGGAAACCGCTTGAGTCGAAGCCCAAACCGTTAACATCTCCGGCTTCCAATCTGCGACCACGCCGTGCGTCTCTAGTGCCGAGTGTGTCTGCACCTGCGTCACGTAGTGCCCTTCCACAACGACATCGGCGTCACGCAAGCCCTGCTCGACATCCGCAACCTTGCGGATGGAAGGCCCATGGATATTGCCTGTTTGCGGTACGCCATGCGGCCCACCTCCGCCGCCCGCAGTACCTCCCTGGTCGGCAGCGCCGGGATAGACCAGCGGTGCGTCAGCAGAGCGAGCCTTGTCGAGATCGACGACAAAAGGAAGCGTCTCGTATTTCACTTTCACCAGCGCAGCCGCTTCTTCCGCGACGCTGGGACTGATGGCAGCAACCGCGGCGATCGGCTGCCCTGCATAGCGTACCACCGGGTAATTCGCCTGCTCGAGTGATGGATCGCGCAAAGAGGCATTGCCCAGCACATGCTCAATCACGTGAACGGCGCGGACGCCCGGATGTTGCTCCGCCGCCGAGGTGTCCACCGAGACTACCTTCGCATGAGGAACGTTGGCGTTCACAAATTTCGCGTAAAGCATTCCCGGGAGCTGCACATCGGATGTGTAACGTGCGCGGCCTGTAGCTTTGGCATAACCGTCCCACCGCTCGGGGGATTTTCCGACATATTTCAGATCTTTATTGATCGGCCAGACGGGAGGCTCAGTAGCCGGCACCTCGCGCGGTTCATCGCGCAACGTGTAATCGGGCACGCCTACTGGCATGTTCACGGTCTTCTTGTCCGATTTTCCGCTTGCCACGGCTCCTGGTTGCTGGAGCATCGATTCCTCATTCCAATGAGTCGGCATGATCTCCTCCGTTAAGCCTTTCGCGTGTTCCAAGCTGCGTCGAGGGTTGCGGCAAAAATCTTGGGGTACGTTCCGCAGCGGCACAAATTGCCTGAAATCGCGTGGCGAACGTCCGACTCCGTGGGATGGGGATTCATTTCGAGAAGCGCCGCACAGCTCATCACCATGCCGGGCGTGCAGAAGCCGCACTGCATGGCGTCGTGTTTCACAAATGCGGCCTGCAAGGGATGCGGTTCACCGTCGACGGAAATTCCTTCAATCGTCGTCACCTCGTGACCGATCGCATCCACCGCCAGCGTCATGCAGCTGTTCACCGGCATCTTGTCGAGCCAGACCGTGCATCCCGAGCAGGCTCCGCGATCGCAAATGACCTTGGTTCCTGTCATTCCGAGATGAATGCGCAAAGCGTCGGCCAGCGTAGTACGGGGCTCGATCTCCAGGCTTTGCTCTTTGCCGTTGATTTTGAGCTGAACGGAAACTGCACCTGGACCCATCTCTTCGACATCCGGGTTCGTTGTGGCCGCGGTCTCACGGCTGAATGCCTGAACCCCGTCGAGCAAAGCGGATCCGGCTGCAGTCAATCCGGCGCCCTTGAGAAAGCCCCGGCGGCTGATGCCGCGATTTTCATCTTGGATTTCCGGTGAAGAGCGGGGAGATTTCGTGGAATCGGACATTGATTCCTCCTGAGGACTTTCGGAAACTGATTGATAAGGCACCTGGCATTCTGGCGGCAGATCGGATCAGATTTTGGGCACGTGTCTGGGGACAAAACTGCTGACGCAAAGACTATAACTCCGGCCGAGCCTCCCTGCACATCTCGGGTGATGCCGAGTCGCCAAATCGCCGAGCACCAATCAAAATCGTCGAAATCGTCCTCAATCCGAATCACAATTGCCGACCCCCGGCCTCTTGGGTACGGGTCTCCCTCGCCAACCCAAAGCGAACCCATTCTCAAGCCTCTTCTACATTCCTGTGAGTTCCTCAGGCTTACTGTTGGCAACCGACCATCTTTGCTAACTGTATTAAGATGTCTTCATTTGAGAACTCGTAACCCAAAGGTCGCTGGTTCAAATCCAGCCCCGCAACCAACTCAAATTCCCGTAAATTGTCCCCTCGATTGTATTCGGATGCGGTCCGCATGAAGCCAGGAACCACTCCCGACGCTCCGCTCAGGATCATTCTGCGGGATCATACTGACTCAATTGCCGACTATGTGATGGCCGCCGTGGGCCACAACGGCGACGGGTTGCTGATCCCGGCGCAGGCGCTCGCTGAGATAGCGCAGATAGCACGCCACCTGCCCGGCGCAATCACTGATTTCTTCGGCTTCGAATGTCCGCTTGGAAGCCATTGCACAGGGGCTGGTTTCGGGATCTGCTGCAGAACGAGCCACATCTCGCAGGAGATCCTTGCTGGAAACAGGCTCGCATGGGATCCCTTCGCACAACTGGCGGACTCCGCCGTCTGGCAGCGCATACGGGAATTCTGCAGGGAATGGGCGAAGCCTGAATCGGCGCTTCACGGGGCGGTTCATAACATCTGGTTTGAATTCGATGTCGGCCGCACGCGCTCGCAGCTGCCCGTCCCCAGTGTGTTTCTCGGGACGCACCAGATTGGCCCCTCGTCAATCCGAACCGGAACATGCGGTTCGCGGGACGAGAGTCCATGGCTAATGGGCCTCGCTTTGCCCATCCTTCTGGGCGGAGAGATGCGTCCTGCGGTTCACTCCGAGGTGGAACGGGCTCTTGAGGCGCTGCCCGCGAATGTTCGTGTCTTTCAGGTGGGATCAATGCTGGCGCGCGAATCGCAGGCCGTCCGGCTTTGCCTGCGCGGCATCGGAACATGGCAGATTCCGGAGTATCTTGAAGCCATTGGCTGGGAAGGCGGATGGCATCTGCTCGAGGACCTGCTGGAGCAACTCGGGCAGACTCTGACGCGGGTCGATCTCGCTGTCGATATTACCGATACGGTGCTTCCTAAGATTGGGCTTGAATGTTACCCCGACGTACGAGCAGATTCCTTTCTAGAATTCCTCGCTTTACGTGAACTGTGCACGCAGCCGGAAGTGGAGGCACTGAGAGCGTGGCCTCGAACGGTCGATGAGTCTGCAGAACCGGAACGCTGGCCGGGCAATCTGCTTTCAGCCTCCTGCGAACTGGGCGGGGCGCTGCACAGTGCGTTCGTTCGGAAGGTACATCATGTGAAGCTGGATTACAGGCCTGGATTGCCTCTTCGGGCCAAGGCTTACCTCGGTGTGCACCACAAGTGGATCACTGCGCCGAGCAGTGAAAACGATTCGGAAATTGAACGTTCCTAATCGAAGAAACTGGCCTGTTGATCGCCGCCGTGCTTTCCTTCTCTGCCGCGCTGGCCGTCGTTTCTTTGCCACACGCGCTGCATCGATTGCGCTTTGTTTACGCTTAACAAATTGATCGCATCGAGCGAGTCGCGCTCCTCTGCACTGAGGTCGGGATGCCAGAGATCGACCAGCAGCACCAGGCGCTCTTCGTCGGTGCGATTCCACACTTCGTGTTCGAACGTGTCGTCAAACACGATGCACTTGCCCTCTTCCCAGTGGCGAGCCTCGTCTTCCACGCGAATGGCGCAGTCTCCGTGTGGAATGTTGATGGCCAGGTGGCAGCGAAGGCGGAGATTACTTCCGGCCTGATGCGCGGCAATATGCGTGTGAGCGACCATCCTGGAGAGATAAATCAGCCCTGCGCTCTTGCGAACAATCGGATCGCCTTCCAGAATTGCGGTGATTGTTGGGCACTGCCGGCAGACAAATTCATTCTTGCGTCCCTGCTCATAGAGCATGCATACCTGCCAGCTTCCCGTGCGCCCAATGTTCTCCGCCTCTTCGTAATAGCGTGTGTGTTCGACGCGGAGAGCCTCGGCTTTGATTTCGGCAAAGCGAGATTCCAGTTCCAGAGCAACCGAGAATTGCTGCGCATCGTACCAGGGCTTTCTGCTGAGTCCTGGATACCACTGAGACGCCCTTTCGGAGGGGTCACGCCTAACGCCACTCAGGTAGGAGAAAAAGCGAGATGCATTCGGCGGCAGCGTGTGGGCATCCGAGCCGCCTCCCGGGGATTCGACTTCAACACTGGGTGCCGGGGCCGCTTGAGCCCTGGCGCTGGGCGCGGCGATCTTGCGAAGGAGTGGTCTGATGTCCTCGATTGGCGCCGCGTCCTCGATGAGATCGGCGAGCACACGCCAATCGTCGATGGAAAGGCGTTTGTGCCAGGGAATACCCCAACCATTCAGTAGTGCGCGGCCGTTGATAGCTGCATTCCGCGCAGGCTTCGGGTTCCCCAGCCATTGGTAGGTGATTGCCAGCAGCAGGAAGGGTTCGGCTACGAATCCAAAATCACGGCACGCCAATTCGAAATGCGACCTCGCCCCGCTGGGATCATCGGCTGCGAGACAACTCACTCCCTGCAAATAAAGAGAGTGCAGCCTGCGCTCATCATCACGAGTCATCGTCCCCAAGTTGAGGAGAACCTTCGGAAGGCCATCACAAAGAAGAGCCAGTTTGTCACACAATTCGCCTGCCCGCGCCAGCCAGAATCCCAGGTCCGTGGCCGGCTTCGACGAGCGCTCAATGAGATTTGCCAGGTGCAGCAACGCGAGATCAGTGATTTCAGTCCTGGAGACACTGATCATGGTCGAGGCGTCCCACCGGCTTGGGATCTCAGCACGAGAAGCACATAGTAGTGGCGACCACGAGTCGATGGCCACCTGGATTCGACCCCTTTCCAGCGCTGCAAAGAGATAAACGAGATGTTCCGCCTCTCTTCCAATGGCGCTTTGTAATCGAGAGCGCTCCGTCAAGGACAGAAGCGCATGGTGAAACTTCTCGGTCGAATAAATCGAGTGGAACATGCCGGCAACGCAGACGTCGTTCGGACACTCCCAAGCCTCGAGAATAGAGTACACACCGCAGAGATGGTCGTAGAGAGAACGACCAGAATGTGGTGTCTTCCTGGCGCCCAGATCGACGAGAAAATCCTGCAGCACCCCGACCGATTTCAACGATACCGTCTCACTTTCCATGAAAGACTCCTCCGTTGCTTCTCAGTTCGATTCCTGACTATGAGTCGATCGGACCTCATTTCGTCCACAGGCAGCATCGGAAACGGCGTCGCGGCGGGAACCCCCATGCTTCGCCAACGCCTCCATCGAGTCATAGCCGCGCTCCAGCAGACCATATGCGAGCCTTTCGGTGCTGCGATCCAAACCGAGACGATTGCAGTGCATGTGAGCAAGGCTTCTCGAGATCAAATGCAGCGGCGGCGTCAATCGTCCCTCTTCGTCCAGCGCTCGAAATCGCCAGCCAACATCCTCAATTGCGGCCGCGGTCGATTCCAGTGTTCGCGCCATCACGGCTGCGACCTTGCTCACGGGTGACGCGTCGCGCATTCCGATGAGCGCCTGAATCACTTCCTTGCGCTCGCGATAGGCGGGGCCAGACTCCTCCCGCGGCGCACTCATGCTCCTGAACAGTTCGCGCCGTTGATTGACGCTCCAACCAAATTTCCCGAAGAGATAATGAAGGCCGAAAACCGCCAGTTCCACGCGGCGCAAAGCCTGCTCTCCGAGAAACGGCAGGAGAGCCATCGTCACGTCGCTGTCGATAGCAAAAAACTCTTCTGCGAGATCGATCGAGTCGATTCCGCCATAGCGCTCGATCTCCGGCTCATACGTATCGATTGAGAAACGCAGGCAGAGATCCCGATTGACCAGGTCTTGCGCCCAACTCAGCACTCTCGGAAGCAAGGATTCCGACAGCGCCCCGGGGGTTCCCTGATAGCGCAGCCGAATATGCGGCTGAGGATCGGCGTAGCGCACAAAAAACCATTTCTGGACGATTGCCGAGGAACGTGCCTCTCCAGCGAACTCGCGTATCGTGCCTAGCAGAAGATCCTCTTCGAGTGAAGGCGAGACATACAGCTTGATGTAGAGCCAATCAGAACCGGGAGTCTTCAGGCGGCGCGCGGCCACGACAAGGGGCGCCACGGCGATCGCGTCGAGGCCCCGCGGCTGCGAGACCGAAGCCGGCTCCGATACGATGCGGGCGCGTGGCGCTAGAGGAACCACGTATTCGGCGACATACTTTCCATTGCTTCCCTGCAGCCATGAATCGGCAACGCTGGGATAAACCTCTTCGAGCGTGAGGGCAGAGTTTTCGGCAAGATGCCGAATCTCGGTGCGCAGGTCTTCGATGTCCATGTCGTTGTCCAGATCCAGCGCCAGCCGGTTGTCGCCATCGGCAAGGTAAACATGTCGGGGAACCATCCACACATTCCTCCACTGTTCCAATGAGGTTCGGAAGGCTTCGTGGCTGCCGAGGCGGAGGTATCGCGCAACCGTGCGTTCCGTGATTCGCCATTTGGCGACGCTGAGCACGATGCGGCCGACGCGCACCCTGGGCAGGAATGGATGCATGAACGCCACATTCCAATCGAAGTCCCTCAGCATTGCAATGCCGTCATGCATGAGCTCAGCGAGCAGTCGGCATATGGATGGAGCAAAATCGATATTCGCCATATGGCCGCAGCAGATGTCGAGGATGCGATTCAGCCGGAGAGATCTGACGTAAAATCTTCCACCACGAACGCCAACCATCAGATCGCTTACCGCGATGGACTGACTGGGTGGAACTCCAGCCTGGAGGCCGACAGAGATTTCATACTGTTGCGCGGACGGCCGCACCAGGATGTTCGTTAGCGGGGGGCGCCGCGACAGATAGTTGAGCTCAACCGGCAGCCGTCCTCGGCACGACGCCTGGTGAGCTTGCGCCGCGCGTGTATATGCCCGGGTCCCATCGGGACCGAGGAACTCGGCGAAGCGCCCAAGACTTCGTCCTGCTTGCATGGCACCCACATTAGGGCCGACCACAATGGAAAAGTGTCCGTTGTCTAATTCCTGTGCCGATTGAGCATCGACGAACACGTTTACCTCGAGGGACGTTGGGATGTTTCGCGCATCGGGTGTCCAGGTCTGCAGGCGCTTGAGGGTACCTTCGTCGAGTTCCACTTCGAGACGCCGTTCAACGTTTGCCGTATTCGCAATGTCGAAGAGCGTTTCCCGTCGAATCCGCTGGGCCTGGTTCTGCTCGGGATTCGGTTGACTTTTCTTACCGTCGTAGACGGGTGGGAAACCAATACCATATTCCGGGTCGACCATTTCGAGAAGCGGCACCTCGCGGTCCGTGCCATACCTCTCTTCAAAAACCTGGCGGTACGCCGCGATATAGTTGAGGCCGTTGGGCCAGGGCGTAAGCGAGAGCAGAATATCCACGGCCCGCGCGGCCTCTCTGGCTATTGCCGCGTTCAGTTCTCCCGTTACAGGAAGCACGGAACTGATGTGGATGCGCGGCGGATGTTCGTTTGTCTCGGGCGGCTCCTCAGGCCGGTCGTCTGAAGCTGACGCATGAGTTGAAAGGCCGACTCTACCCGCCCTTGCCAGGTACTGCTCAAGCTCGCTCAGATACGGCTCTCCGCCGCGAATCCCCTCCAGGCGCTCGATGAGATATCGAGAGGGATCTCCCTGGGTGAACGGAGGTCGAAGCTCAGTCAGCAGGAATTCCTGCCGCCAGAGTTCGGTAATGAAACGATGAATCTTCTCCTCATTCGCCTTGGATAGTCCGCCGAGGCAGGCAACGAGGTTGTCATATGCGATGGGTGCTGCCGCTGCTTCCAGCGCCCGCAAAACCACGCGGGTAGCCTTCAGTGAGGCACTTGTAACTGCCTTCTTCTCGCGGCAGAGCGGATTCAACTCACGAATGTAGACTCGGCCGCCACGCTGGAGCGCGCATGGATTTGCCAGGAGCTTCAATTGCCGGAAGATATCCGGGTCGGATTCAAGCATGTGCGCAAATTCGAGTAGCCACGGCACGTCCAAATGCGCGCAATACCTTACCGCTTGGTCATCCAGGCGCAGCGTGGATTGCGCTCCCAGCTTTGCGATGCCCACGCCTGCCAATGCTCCGAAGGGCGTGGGTCTCGTAGACATGCGAATCAGATAACGGCGCAACTTTCGCTTTGCACGTTCGCGATCGGATCGATTCGTTGACGGCGAAAGCAGCGCGGTCATCAGCGCGGGGCTTGCGGCGTTGATCGCTGCCACGATCCGGCCATCCGCCAGGATTTCGTGCAGAGATTCATCGTCAAATGGTTTCGCACAGAATCTGGCGTAAGACTCGACAGGTAGAAGTGGAGCGCGAGCCACAACGAATTCAAGCGGATCATACAGAGTGGAAGGCGCCGGCTGGTTCGCCGCGCTAGCCCTCTTTTCACGCTTTCCATCTTTGTCGGCAATCATGAGAGCAAAAAGATGCGATCCCAGTCTGGTTCCTGTGTGGAGGTGGCGGACAGGAGTACCAGCGCCACGCCCGCGGCCCCCTCCAGCAAGCCGGCCCGGTCTACGAGGCCTTCTATGTGGTCATGGTCGCGGAATCCGAAGGCAGAATTCTCCTCGAACATGGAAAGAAGATGTTCCAGGGTCCAATCCGCGTCCTCGACAAACTCCTGCAATCCGGTGTCGCTCGCAAATCGCATTGTGATCTGGAGCAGCCCAGCCGCACCATGACAGAATGTGGGCGAGACCGCGCCGCGCCGTAGAGGCGGCCTGCTAAAAACGGAACGAAGCGCGTCAGTGGCAACATCGCACAGCGCGGTATTGTTCAGTACACTTCCGGCCAGCCACAACGAGCGCGCGACGCCTGGGTTTCCGTAGCACCACCCGAGCGGACCGGGGGTAGGGCGATCTGATTCTCGAACTCCCACCGCCGCCGGCCAGACTTTTCCCCAACGATCGTTCTGTGCCTGCTCCAGAATCCAGTTCGCGACGCGCTCCATTGCAGGATGCATGCCGGGTGTCTCGATCTCGAACCGGTACGCCAGCGCCAGGACACTCAAAATTCCGGGGACTCCGTGAGCCAACCCGCAATTCAGGCATCCATCGGGATACTTGCCGACCATCGCCTTTCCTGAGATCATGCCGGCCGGAGTAAACCATGCCGGGACGGGGGTATCGCGTCTGACAAACTCCACGAGCGACCCTACCACCGATTGCATTGCGTCCCTTGCCACGGGGTCCCCGAGCCTGGACAACAGATACGCCGAGACTCCGCTGATCCCTGTGACCACGTCAAAATCTTCGACCGGAAGACCACAGCTGCACCCGAGCGACTCAGCTAGTCTCACAGCGCGGGGTAAAAGGATCTCGTCAATCGACTGGCGCGCACGACGGTAGCGCGTGTCTCCCCTGGACAAGTACGACAGCGCAAACGCCAATCCGGACAGGCCGCCAAAGAGTCCGATCGACGCTTCAGAGGAGGGGCCGACTCCGGCGCTGATTCGCTGCACCATTTGATGAGCAGTCTTGTCCCACCCCTCGGCTGGAAACATCCGATCAAGGAAGCCGAACAAGACAGCAAGCCCCGCATCGCCGCCAGCGAGACCGGGGTCATAGAACTGATTTGTATGGCTGCTCTGATCGCGTTCAAGACGGCGCACGACTTCCAAAGCCACAGAGCGCGCCCTCTCCGCTGCCACGATGCATAAAGGGCGCCAACTTCGCGTCGCTGTCGTTGCCAACAACATAAGTACCCTAATTTGCAATAAGCGAGATCGCCCGCTCGATGTAACTCGTCAGGACAATTGGATTAAATGTTGGATACAGCATGCGCTCTGGTGATGGCTGGCAGCGACACCTAACGCCTAATAATCGTCATCGTCGCCGCATCCATCAGAACCGCAATCGCAACTGCCGCTGCAGCAGTTGCTGCAACTACAGGAACAGGAGCAGTTGGAGTAACATGTGCAGGTCTTGCCGTGCGAACAGGTGCAACTCCCGCTGGCGTGGATCTCGACAGATGGCGAGTCTGAAATCTCAATCGACCCTAATCGGAGATCAAGATCAAACTCATCGATTTCGATGATTTTCGGGTTCGCGAATTCGACCTGCATCGGTTCTCTCCTTTGCTCAGGAATGGGGCAAGTAACTAAACGACTTCCTGGTCCCAGATGGTCAGTGCGAATGCTACTCCTGTTGGCAACCACCACCACGACGATTGGTGAGTGCTGCCGAGCAATTCCAGTCCAGCTTCTGGATCATGGAGGGGATTCTTTGATTCCCGGTCAGGCCGGTGAGTCTCTACGAACGCATCCGCGGAGCGCCGTAGAACTTTGTGAAAGTATGGATCTAACTGCGCTTCGATCTCCGCCAGAGTAACAAGGTGGCCGACAAATCGCTCGTCGAGTTTCTTCTGAGTCGAGAGACCTTTCTCAAACTTTCGGGGACTCGCCAGAATGTCTTTGAAGCAAGGAACCACCCGCGAGGCTTCGCCCGCAGTGGCCGCGAGCAGAAGGACAGCCCGAGCGTAAGCCAGCGACACGAAGGTGCCGAAAAGACTCGATTTGGGCCGTTTGATTGCCTTGAATGTCTTCTGGTACTCGGCTCCGATCGGCGCAGACACCAGCTTGGAGAGGCTATGGACACTTGCCCGCACGCCTTCCTCCGACTTGACCGCCGGTTCTATAAGCGTCACTAACTCCGCTATCTTGCTTGTGAACGATCCTACAGAGGAGCTTTTTGGACGCAGATAAATCGGCCTCAGCCAGGTGAAGACATCCACGCACAACGGATCGCCCAAAAGGTCGCGGCGCGTTCCGAGAAGCCGATCGTAGTCTTTAACTGATTCCATTTTGACCTCCTGCGAACTGGCTTGAGATAGCCGTTTGGAGTACCGGGGGACACGGTGGTTACACAGGTCTGATGGGTGGGTCTTCAAAGTCTGAAGACAGACGATAATCTCGCATGATGGAGAATCAAAGTCAACTCAAAATTTTTCCGCGGTGGAAAACCATCCGAGGCTCCAGTTATTACTGTCTATGCTTGACACACCATTGAGACCGCGGTACTCTTCGCGTCAAGTCTTTGCGGCCGTCGCGTTTGAAGCAGGTCGTCTGGCATCATGGACTTAAGCCACGCACCTTTAAGCGATGACGACACGGTCATGCCGAAAGCAAATCACAGCCAGCAGACAGTTCAACGAGTTACAGGCGCTCTAGAACATAACATCCATCCATAATTGAGAGTCTTGAAATGGATGACGCTGAAATACAAGTGCAACGAGACGCGTTGCTTCCGCACCGGCCTGCGCCAGGTGCAAGAGCGCCGACCTCTGTACAGGAAATCTATGGATACGATTACGCGGCAATCTATCCATCCCTTTACGTTGATAAGTGGCCAAAGAAACACGAGCGCAATGCGAGGCATCTTACTCGGATTCTCGAGGGGCTGAATGTGCCCATGCCGCGCTGGCTTGATCTTGGATGTGGACAGGCCTGGCACTTCTCTGTCTTTTCAGGGCATGCCCGGATGCTGGGCATCGACCTCAGTGAAGCTCAACTGGTGCGAGCACGGCGCAGTGCTCCAGACGCTACTTTCGTATGCAAGGACATGGCAGAGTTGAAGTTTCCCAGGGCCACATTCGACCTGGTCACGAATTTCTGGGCGGCCTACGGCTACCTTGGCTCCCGGGAGAAAATCCTGAGGCTGTTTCGCTCGGCTGTCGATTGGGTCAGTTCTGGCGGGGCTCTCTACATTGAAGTGCTGCTCGGGGAGAGAGCCGTGCGTTTCAATCAGTCGGGTTTTGCCAAGCGTACCGGATGTATTGTCACGCCACGTACAGCGGACCTGTGCGAATGGGAATTCGAAGACGCCGGTGGCATCCATGGAATGACGAGCCCTACATTGCAGGATTTTCTCGATGTGATCTCCCCTTCGTTTGCCGGAGTCGAGGTGCGGCACGATGGGCCTTTCATGATTGACTTGATTGCCACGGGCCGGAAGTAGCGGATCAAGATTCAACGGTGATTCCCTGAGTCATCCCAAACTCTCGCCAGGGAGATCTGATGAATATCGGGAAGAAACACTTCGCATCGAAACATCACGGAATCGCTGAACCTATAGCGATTGTCGGATTGGGATGCCGCCTGCCCGGTGGTATCCAGTCTCCCGCCAGCTTATGGGAGTCGTTGATCAATGCACAAGATGGAATCACCGCCGTTCCCACGGAGCGCTGGAACGGAAACGCGTATTACTCTGCCGATCGCGCAATGGCGGGGAAGGTCATCAGCTCACAGGGTGGATTTCTTGCAGGTATCGACCAGTTCGAGCCGGAGTTTTTTGGGATCTCGGAAGCGGAGGCTCCCTATCTCGACCCGCAGCACCGGATTCTCCTCGAGGTGACCTGGGAAGCGATGGAGCGCGCCGGCGTGATTATTGCGAACCTGAGAGGCCGATCCGTGGGAGTATTCATCGGTTGCTTCACTAATGACTATCTCCATATCCAGTTTGCCGATCCTTACCAGGTGGGCGCCTACACAGCCACAGGGGCCATCGGCACGATGCTCGCCGCGCGGATTTCGCATACGTTCGATTTCCAGGGACCGTCGATGACGATCGACACCGCATGCTCGTCGTCGCTGCACAGCGTGCACCTGGCTTGCGAAAGTCTGCGCTCAGGCGATTGCGAAGTTGCAGTGGCCGGCGGAAGCCAGTTGAATCTGATTCCGGAATTCAACATTGCCGAGACCAAAGGCGGGTTCATCTCAGACCTTTCCCAATGCCGCATGTTCGACGCTCAAGCACGAGGCTATGTGCGAAGTGAAGCCATCGCGGTGGTGGTGCTGAAGAGGTTGGCCGATGCACTTGCGTGTGGCGATCCCGTTCAAGCCATCCTGCTGGGCAGCGCAATGAACCAGGACGGCCGCACTCCTACGATTTCTCATCCCAATCCGGAAGCACAGAAGGAAGTGATGCTGCGGGCTTGCGCGCGAGCAGGCGTCTCCCCAGACAGAATCAGCTATGTTGAGGCACATGGGACCGGGACGGCGGCCGGCGATCGCGCGGAAGCGGAAGCGATCGGGACTGTCTTCCGCGTGGATCCGCATTGTTCCTCTGACTTGCTTGTTGGATCAGTGAAATCGGTGATTGGACACACAGAGGCGGCTGCTGGAATCTGCGGGCTCATGAAGGCTGCGCTCTCCGTCAAGCATCACACAGTGGCTCCCAATCTGCATTTTGAGACGCCCAGTCCCGCCATCGACTTCGACAGGCTTCATCTTCGCGTTCCGATAACCTCAACTCACGTTTCCGATGAGCCGATGTTCGCGTGCGTGAACTCGTTTGGATTCGGAGGTTCCAATGCAGCGGCCGTCATCCGCGGCGCCACGAGCCCGGAGTGCACGCCGCCATCGTTACCGAAGTCGCAGCGCAATACCTTCCTTCTTCCAATTTCGGCGCGGTCCGAATCAGCATTGCGGGAGTCGGCGCAAAGAATGGATGCGTGGCTTCATCCTCCGCCATGCGATTTCCGCATGGGAGATCTCTGTTACACGGCCGGCGCACGACGCACTCACCACGAATTTCGACGGGCGTTTGCATTCAATGATCTTGACTCTCTGCGGGATCAGCTCGCGTCTTTCGCGGCCACCAGCAATGAAGATGCGCGCGCGGCGAGTTTTTCCGGAGCGGGCGCGGTTTGGGTGTTTTCCGGCGCCGGCAATCAGCGTTATCAAACGGGGCTTCAGCTCTTTCGTGAAGAGCCGCTATTCCGGCAGGTGCTGGAACAGTGCGATGAGATCTACTGCGGACTGGCGGGCTTTTCGCTGTTGGATGTGATGCGCAGCCGGTCTGGGGAGGAGTACATCCAAGAGGCCTGGCATGCCCATCCCGTAACTGTCTCGATCCAGATCGGGCTCGCCTCTTTGTTCCGGGAGTGGGGCGCCGAACCTGCGGCCATTGTCGGTCACAGCCTGGGAGAAACCGCCGCATTCCACGCCGCGGGCGTGTACAGCCTGGCGGAAACCCTCCAGCTCGTTTTCGCGCGCTGCGAGAGCCTGAAGCCTTTGCACGGATCGGGCGGCCTGCTGGCTGTTGGCGCGGATGAGAAGGCGATAAGCGCAGTACTGGAATTCGTGGGCGAGGATTGGGCTGTAGCCGCCGTCAACGGTCCCAACGCGATTACATTGTCTGTTCACGGCCCAGCGATGCAAGCCGTGCGCGAGTGCCTAACGCGAGCCGGAATCCGTTGTCATCGTCTGACAGAATCTTTCGGCTGCCATCATCATCATCCGGCGATCGAAGCGGCGGCGGAGGAGTTGGAAAATCGAGTGCGAGGATTGCAGCCACGCGCGCCGCAGACGCCGTTGTACTCTACCGTGACCGCCGCGGCGGTCGACACGCCCCCGGCTCCGTCGTATTGGGCGGCGCACCTGCTGGAAACCGTAAGACTGCGTCCAGTCATCTCCACGCTAAACAGACTTGGGTTTCGTCGCTATCTGGAACTAGGCCCGCAACCGACTCTCACGCACTCGATTACGGCAACCACTGAACAAGATGGCGTTCGCGTGTTCGCAGCGCTTCATCCACGGCACGATGAGGTCCTTTCGGTGCTGAACTCGATCGGCGGACTTTATGAGGCTGGCGAAAACATCCACTGGTCCACGCTCTATCCATCGGGAACGGTACTCGATCTGCCTTCATATCCGTGGCGGCGCAGCAGCTACTGGCGCGAGCCTGAGAATAGCCATCAACATCGCACCCGGCCGAACGTTTCGAGCCTGCTTGGAGAGAGAGTTTCGAGCTTGCCGCCCGTCTGGCGAGCCGAAATCACTGCAGAACAATTTCCTTTCCTGCTCGATCACCGCATCGCCGGCGAAGCACTGTTTCCTGCGGCCGGATACATCGATATGGCCCTGTGCGCCGGGGAGGCGCATTTCGCTGGCCGCCCTTTCGTAGTCGAGGATGTGAAGTTTCTCAAGGCGGTTTCTTTGCATCGCGCTTCCGCTTTCTTCATGGAATTTCACTTCGACGACGCACGCGGCACGTTTGCCGTCTTTGCCACTCCCAGCCTGACCAATCGCTCGGCCCAACGAGTTGCCGAAGGAAGACTCCGCAGCGTACCGCGCGGCGCAAGTTTCCCGGCGTATTCGGCGTCCGAGGTTAAACACACTGAGCTGACTGGAGAGTTGCTCTACGAGCGCTTCGCGCGGATGAGATACGACTATCGGAGCGCATTTCGCGGAATTACGCGTGCATGGGTGAACGGGGATGAGGTTGTGTGTGAGATCGAGCTTCCGGCTGGCACGGAAACCGCTGGCTATTCCTTTCATCCGGCTGCTCTCGATGCCGCATTTCAAGCGCTCCTGCTTGCGCGCGCTGGCGGCCAGCCGCAGAGCAACGGCCTGCCGTTCGCGTTGGAAGTCCCCAGCTCGATCGGAACCATTCGCGTTGCGGGAGTGCCCGATTCCAAACTGCTCGTGCGAGCATGTGTTCGCGATACTGGGTCGGGGAGCTCCGGCCAAATCACTATTCTGAACAGCTCGCAGCAGCCAGTCGCGTATATCTCCGAATTCAGGACTCGCCGTGTTGAATCGGTCACTCATGCGAGTGCAATGAGTCGCACCGATCGATGCGTCTTTCAGACCGAATGGCGGGCCCACGGATCTGGCCAGGTTTCCTCAGACGAATACAAATCGCCGAATCTAGATGCTGCGTGGGTGATTCTCTCCGGCAGCGATGTTGGAAGACTCTTTGAGCGCCGTCTTGTGGAACGCGGCGCTACCCGCGTAGTGATTTGCGCGTGGCGACAGCAGCAAACGGCCCAGGATGCGCGCTCTCAGCTCGAAGATCTCCTGGACCAAACGGACCGCATCGCCGGTGTGATTCATTTGGGAAATCTGGAACTGACCCGCTCCATAGCAGACCCGTTTTCAGACGGTGCCGAGCTCTGTTGTGAATCGTTGTTGAGTGTTGCGCAAACCCTGTTCAAGCGCGGGGAGAATGCGAAGCTGTGGATGGTCACCCGCGGTGCACACCAGGTGGCGCTCTCTGACTCGGCAACCGATCCGTTTCAAGCCGCCTCGTGGGGTTTGGCCCGCGCGATCGGTCAGCGTGAAATGCCGCGAGTCTGGGGTGGCCTCCTCGACCTGTCGCAACACTGTCTTCCAAGCGAGATCGAAACTGCGGTCGACGTCATTCTTGACCCTGAATATGAAGACCAGTTCGCAGTTCGCGAACACGATAAATTTGTTCCGCGCCTCCGGAGACTTATTGCGCCTTCACCCGCCGCGAGTCCACAGATCGCTTTTCGCCTTGATGCGCCCTACATGATTACAGGGGCATTTGGTGCACTGGGCAAGGCCGTTGCACGTTGGATGGTCGCGCACGGCGTGCGGCACCTGATACTTCCGCATCATCGCGCGAACTCGACGGGGAGTGCAGCGTTTGTCGCGGAACTTGAGTCAATGGGAGCTATAGTTGAAATGCCGGCGCTCGATCTCTGCTGTGCCAACCGAGTAACGGCCTACTGCGACGAGCGCAAAGCTGCACAGAAACCCCCGATTCGTGGCGTAATCTACTGCGCCGGCCGCTCTCGCGACCAGCTTGCGCCGGCAATTGACCACGAGACATTTCAAAACGTCTTTCGCAGTAAGGCGGCTGGAGCGTGGGCGCTGCACCATGCGCTCCGCGATTCGCCTCTCGAGCACTTCGTGCTCTTCTCCTCCGTGGCCTCAGTGCTGCCGAACGCAGGAATGGGAGCCTATGCGGCCGCCAACTGCTTCCTTGATTCCCTGGCTGAACTTCGATGCCTCGCGGGTTTGCCGGCCCTCAGCATCGCATGGGGTCCCTGGGAGATTGGGATGACGGAACGCGGCGGAATCATGGAGTATCTCCATCATGCGGGCTTTGAGTGCTTTTCAGTTTCTCAGGGTATCCAGTTGCTTGAGAATCTGTGGCATGCCGAGTGTTCGCGGCCGATCGCGCTGGCCGCTGATTGGCAACGGATCTCCGCGCAGAACCAGATGCATTTGCCGATCCTCGAAGATGTGTTGCGAGAGCCAGCTGTTTTTAGATCTTCCAAAGTTGACTCCGGCTTTAGTCAAACCTCCGGTGAGGCCGAGCCGCGCCAGCAGCCCGACTCCAATGAGGAGCGGTTGCGCAACCTGATGGCGAAATTGTTGTCGTCGCGGAATCACCTGGACAAGAGACTTCCGCTCATAGATCAGGGACTGGACTCGCTGGGCGCAACAATGTTGAGCGAGACTCTCTATTGCGAATTTGGCTTGAACGTGGATGCGGATGCGTTCGCGGACGGGCTAAATCTGGCTGACTTGATCAGCCGTATTGCTGGAGAAGCGCCGGTCCAGTAACTGTGCGCGGCTGATTTCTGACCTTCGCAGAATAGCGGTGGCTCATTCGAGAGGAGCAGCGATATGGCAATCGATATTCAGGTTCTCAGTTCAGTTCTTCTGAACGAGATGCAGACTCAACTGCAACAGTCGTTCAACACCACTTGCTTTCCCGCGTTTGATCCATACTACGTTGACCACGTGGAGGTGGCGACAGGTACCACTTCGGTCACATCTTCGGGCGCAGTTGATTTCAGTCTTCCGGTAAACGTTTTTATTGTTGATATGAGCTCCCTGATGGCCAGCGCCAACGGCACTCCATCTGGAGCGACAACTCCGGCAGGCACGGCGAGTATCGTCCTCGCGCTGACCCTCTCGGGTACGACGCTCAATTTGCAATGTACTGAAGTCTCGTTCGATTCCGCACTCACAAGCCTGCTTGGTCCAGTCGCGGGGCTTGCCGCGTTGGGGATCAAGGCAGGTATCCCGCCTGTGAATGCTGATTTGAGCTCCATTTTTTCCGGGCTAGGAATTCCAGCGCCGAGCGGCTCCGCTCTTACGGTGTCCGGAGGAAGCCTGTTCATCAGCTTCGACGCGACGGGCACGCCCGTGGATAACCTCCAGAGCGGGCAGCAGTGGTGCATCTTCATTGATGCCGCAACGATGCAGACTCTTGCGGCAGCCAAGGTCAACAATACCTTGGGAAGCGTCTCTTTGATCACCAGTCACACAACGACTGCTTTATGGGCCCCGACCGGGACGGTGCCAAATGTCAATGTGACTGTCACGGGCAAGGTTACGGTTCCTGATCCGTTTAATGGAAACTTCCAAATGAACTTGGGAATCCAGTTCGGCATCCAGGCGACTGGCGAGATCGTGGATTACATCCTGGTCTCGTATTGGGACCTGACAGAGCTGGTCAGTTGGATCTGGATTCCGGAGACCGGCGCCGATTTTGCCAACTCCAGGGAAGTTACCCAAGTGCTGAACCAATTCAATACCACAGGATTTGGGGGCACAATCATCAGCTCTTTCACCTCTTCGATCGCTCCGGATTATCCCGTAGCCGGCGGCCAGTTCTTGCTAGACCAGACACTCCCGACACTGACCCTCGGCAATGCCACGTTTGGGTACAGCACTCCGGTTGGACTATCAACTGGCATGGTTCTGGGCGGGAAGGTAACCGGAATCGTCACTCCTTCAAAAAGCGTGCTCAATTACACCGTGGGAAAGTTCTCAGACAAATTTACGCTGCTGGATTTTTGCATGACGGGTCCACAGGCCGCGACGCTCGCGAACGTCACTGCTTCTTCTGGGGCCTCGTACGCGGATGCCGACAAACTCTGTGCGGTAACTCAGATTTCTCCACCCCCGGCCACGTTCGACCTTTCGCCTTACGTCAGTCTTTCTCCAAGCGCTGGCTCACTTACGGACACCGGGTCGATCACAGTCCAATTCAACGGTGTTGTCTCGCAGGTTCTTGCGAAAACGGGCCTGCCTATTGAATTCCTTGTGCAGACCACGCGCGGTGTTCGATTGATTAATCTCGGAGTGCCTCCAGCACCGCAGACGGGTCTCGGAGGAGTCACGAACATCTCGTATGTCTATGTGCACGATTGCCCGATTCCCCCAACCGCAGTTGATCCCTGGTACGAGGTCTTCCATAGCTTCAACCCGCAGTGGAATGTCGATCCACCGGAATCGTGGGTTGATAGCCTTGAGCAGGTTGCAGCCTTTGAGGTCTCGATCATAACGATGACCGGCGTCGAACCTGGCGAAATCGTGACCTTTGACCAACCAACCGATGGCGGACTTACGACTGTGTCAGCGGATCTCAACGGTATCGCGGTGCTTCCCGTCATCCTGGCCGTTCGCACGATGGATGAGAAGGCCGTGCTGTCACGCGCGAACCGGCGTGAGCTGGGTACGCCGGCGATCGCTTGTACGCTGTTCGAGCGTGTTGCGACACTCGATATCCCCGGTGCCGTTTCCCACCAGCTTTCCGGCGGCCCCGAAGACACTGTGATAACGACAACTTTCCGCGACGGAAGCATTCAGAGCGTTCTCGTTTGTCCGCTCGGCGTATCTCGCCCCTTTGGGAGTCAACCTGCTGCAAATGCCCCAACAGTATCTGCCACGGGGCGGACGCTGAGCTCGGCGTCGTCTGCAAATGCAGGCAACTGGCCAATCGAAATTCCTGGCCTGGTTAAAGTCCTGACAATTCCTGGGCATGAGGATGGGGCCGTCGCGGTAGCGAAAATCTCTGACGGGACCTATCGCGCACTAGCGCGTGAAGGGGATGGATCGGTACACGTTACAGGACTCGTTCCGCGCTGGCTCGACATGCCGCCGGTCTTCGGTCGCTGGGCGATCAGTTCGGCCACCGCCGATCGAATTGCCGTATTCAGGGTTCGGCGCGGCGTATTTCCCCGTTGCCCCTGTGGTTGTCACAAGGAATCGGAGACAATTGCAAATGAGCGATTTGATCGCGTCCTTGCGATGAGACGTGGTCGTCTGATTCGTTCGTGACGGATGTCTGTAAGTCCGCACATTGTGGAAAAGGGTGCGGCGCACTCCATCAGGAACTGGAACTCTGAAGCTAGTTGCCAATCCGCCGATATCGCACAATCAGGAGGTCAAGTCATCCGCCTGACCTGCACCTCGAGCAAACTCCTCCACGGGATCCAGAATTGTCTTCATCACTGTCTCAATCGAGGACTGCGCACATCGCGTCGTCACTTCGTTGAGCCGCTCCCACGTATTGGCATCCGATTCAGAAGTGATATCGCCGTCTGGTGCCCTGCGCCTGAAGGTTCGAAGGTTTCCTCAAAAAAATGAGCCGGCCGTTGTGGCCGGCTCATGAATTCTCCCGAAAACGTTCTAGAAAATAATCTTCAGGGCAAGCTGTGTGTTGTACGGTTCGCCGGAGCCGATGCCGGGCGCGCCGTAGGATACGCCGATGGTCGAGGTGCTCCAGCCAAACGCGCTGCCATAGCCAAGGTTGTTGAGCGGCTGCGCGAGGTTGATGCGGTTCAAGACGTTGAACATCTCTACACGGAACTGCGCGCGGACCCGTTCCTTATAAATGGGTATGTTCTTAAGCAGCGACATGTCCACATCTCCGAAGCCGGGTCCGACAACCTGGTTGCGGCGAAGATTGCCGTAGGTGGCAGGAGCCGGCACGATGAAGCTGCTGGGGTTGAGGTACTGCGCATAGGCGTGCGACTGCACCGAGCGGTCGGTGTTGAGGGCCGGACCCGTGATGCTGGCACGGTCTTCGCCTTCGGCCGTGCCACTGTTGTCCTGGCCGGTGAGGACGTTGACCGGCTCGCCGTTCTGGAACTTGAGGATGCTGTTGACTTCCCAGCCCTGCGTAAGAGCCTTCGGTCCGTGTTCAAAGGCCGGAATCGCGTAATTGAGGTACGCAGCAAAGTGGTTTCGGATGTCCAGGTTCGCGTTGCCCCAGTCGTCCTTCAGGTTAAGCGAGTTCTGCGGGATGGTGTTAAAGACGCTGGAGTCGTCCAGATTGTGGCTCCAGGCGTAGGCAAACTGGCTGGCAAGCCCGTGCCACGAACTGCTGCGCAGCGTAACCTGCAGCGAGTTGTAGCTGGACGAAGCGGCGGAGTTGATCTGGTTGATGATGCCGAAGTTCGGGAACTGGGAGAAGTATGGTCGCGTGGATTGCTGGTAGGGGAACAAGTAGCCGTTCGGGCCGAGAACCATCGTGGGATTCTGGTCGGCTCCCAGTGCATTCTGGTTGATGTCTTGCAGGACCAGGTTGTGGCGGCTCACCGAGCCAACATAGCCAACGTTGAACATCCACGCCTTGCCAATGGTCTGCTCGAGGTTCAGGCCGAAGAGCTCGACGTAGGGCGTTTTGAAGTTGCGGGTGACCGAGTAGATGGAAACGATGTTGCCGCCCGTCGGTTCGCCCAAGGCGGGCGTGAAGATCGGCGTTGCCTGGTTGGCTGTCCAGATGGGCGCCGGATTCGGCGTGTTGAGAACGATGGACTGGTTGGGCTGGCTGCCGGCTGGGTTGTTGTTGACGCCGCCAGCGCCACCGTTCGGGATGCCTATATTGCCAAAAAAGGCCTGGCCGGCCGGCTGGTCATAGTAGATGCCGTAGTTGGCGCGGAGGACGGTGCCACTGTGGACCTGGTAGGAGAGCCCGACGCGTGGCGAGAGGTCGACCTTGTTGCTGTTGTAGATGTACCCTGGCGCCCCTGAACCCGAGCCTGCTACCACCAAACCGTTGGCGCTGCTGGGATCAAAGATGGAGAGATTGGGATCGTTGGTGTAGTAGGGCTGCTGGAAGTCATAGCGCAGGCCGAGGTTGACGTTCAGTTTAGATGTCATCTGCCATGAGTCCTCGGCGAAAGCGCTCCCCGTGTGGGTGTAGATGAAGCGCTCCTGGGTACCGAGGGTGATGCCGGATGTATATGCGTAACCGGCAAGGAAGTCGGCCAGATTCAGGACGTTGGGGTCGGTGACGGAAGTGTCGTTTGCCCACGGTCCGAGTGGGCTCGGTCCGGTGCCGAAGTTGAACGCGCCGCGTGCGCCCCAGTTGTAGTAGAGGTCGATGTAGGCGCGCCGATACTCAACACCGAAGCGGAACTGGTGCTTGCCGGTTGTCCATGAGAGCGTGTCCCCGATATGGCCGGTGATGTCGTTGCGGCCCGAAGTCGGCGTGACGCCGATGGAGTCGAATCCGTTGATGGCGATTTGCGGAGAGCCGGACAACGTAGCGCCGGTGTTGAGGCCGGCCAGTGTCAGGGGATTCTGGCTATGTACCGCATCGGCGAAGGCCTGCGTAAAGAAGCTCGCACCGGCGGCAACCTGGTTGCTCAGATTGGAGCGGAGATTGTAATTCCAGACCGCATCGAAGTTCTGGATATGCGAGGGAACCGTCTGGAAATACTCCGGCAGGTAGGAGCAAACAAACACGCAGCTTGGAGCTACAGCATAGCCCTGGCCGAAGTACCAGCGAAGTGACAAGTGGCTCCTATCGCTGAAGTTGTGGTCAATATGGACGACGGCGTTGTGGCTGTAACCGCTTTGCGGCGCGCTGCTGGAGTAGTTGCCCGGTTGAGCGGGAAGGTTGGCGATTTGGCTCGGATCCCAGAGCGTGCTGAGGATGTTCTGCGAGACCTGGCTGGGCTGGACGTCATATTTGCTCAGCTCGGCAAGCGCCAGCGCCTGGTAGGCCGGCGAGGGTTCGGTGACGGTGTTGGGCTCTCCGATGACGAACTTCTGCTCCTCGTAGGTGAGGAAGAAGAAAGTGTGGTCGTGCCAGATGGGCCCGCCCAGCGAGCCGCCGTAGTTCTGGTTGCGCAGCGGCTGCTCCGGCGATCCCGGAGTAACAAAGGGCGACAACACGGCCAGCGCTTCATTGCGGTTGTAGTAATAGGCTGTGCCATGAAACTGGTTGGTGCCGGACTTGGTGGTGATGTTCAGGTTGCCACCCGGGCTGCGGCCGGATTCGCTGTTCCCGTTGGTCTGGAGTGAGTACTCGTCGAGCGCGTCAATGGGATAGACGACGCCGGCGATGCCGCTGATGCCGCCCTGATTGACGGCGTCCACGTTCAGGTACAGGTCGTTGTTGTCAGTGCCGTCGATGGTGTAGTTAATCTGGTTGTTGCGCGTACCGTTCACTGAGCCGGAGTTGTTGTAACCGGAAAAGGCCACCGAAGAGCCAAGAAGCTGCGTGAAATCGCGACCGTTCAGCGGCACATCCTGCAGCGATTTGGAGTCGATGGTCGTGGTCTGCGTGACAGTGGTGGTGTCGAGCGAAAGAGCATCGGCAGACACTTCGACGGTAGCAGCCTGTTGTGCAAGGCTCAGCTTGACCGGGAGAGTGTAAATTTTGCCGGCCAGCACCTGGACGCCGGTGACCTCAGTGGCCTGGAAACCGGGTGCCTCGACCTTGATGTTGTAGGAGCTTAAGGGGAGATCGCTGAACGCAAATTCGCCCGCGCCGGAGGCTACGGTCGTGCGAACGCCAGCTGTGGCAACCTCGGTGGCCGTCACCTTTGCACCTGGAACCACCGCACCCGTTGGATCGGTGACCACACCGTTGATAGTGCCACGGAACGTCTGCGCCAATAACGGCACAGAGGACAGCAACGACAGGGTGAGCAGGACGGAGAGAATCCGCCGCCACTTTCCGCTAGTTTGCATAACTCCTCCTTGAATTGAAGCAAGTGGTCTGTTCTGCGGCTACGATTCGATCTCAACTCGGTCAACCGCAGTTTTTACAAAAACCCCGGGCCTACTTTGAGGTGGTCCGTGGCAGGGACAGCTTCAGTCGCGCTTACAACTTCGAGAATTTCGGGGTCCAATACAGCCGAGCGGCTTGTCCTGCTGGAAACGCGCCTTGAACATTCTTCTCCCAAAAACCAGAAATTAGGGCCAATTCTTCAAAAAACCGGAGATTCAAACGAATCCACTCCAAAAACGTTGCGTAAGCTCTTTGCGATTTGGGGGATCGAAAGCAGCCGTCAAACAACTGACTGCGCAGGCTCAGCCGCGCAGAAGTTGACAGGGGAAACTACAACGGCGCGGAATTGCGGTCTTTGTGAACATTGGTTGAATGATATTATCACGGCCGTATCGCCGCCCCCTCACGTTCACCAGCTCCGCGAGCTACTCGATCAAGGCGCGAATTATTGGTTCGGCTGCTACTCTGCCCGGTCGTCTGCAACAGGGGCATTTCAGATTCTCTCTTCCCGATCCTTCTCCTGCTGCGATAGAGTTGCGGTCATGCCCAGCCAGCCTGACCGATACCGCAATCTTCTGATTGCGTGCTGCTTCGTCCCTTCGCTCTGCCTTCCGATGTCCGCGCAAAACGCTCCGACCGCTGCTCCGCAAGAGGCGCCATTGGTCCTCCGTGTAACCACTCGCGAGGTGGTATTGGATGTGATAGCGCGAGACAAGAACCATAACCCGGTTGGCGATCTTGCGGAGAGCGAATTCCAAGTCTTTGATGTCGGCAAACATGCAGATAAGAATCCTAAGCACATTCTCTCGATGCGCGTCATCGACCCGCACACCGACCCAAGCCACGCTGGAGGGGGTGAAAGCGGTTTTAGCATCCGATCCGGCGCCACTTGCGCGCTGGGCGCCACTCCTCACTACGAGCTCGCAATTCAGGCCTCGCCGGAGCCCGGGTTTCACCCGATACTGATAAAAAGCACTCGCGCGCAAGTTACACTCTCCTTTCGGCGTCGATATTATGTGGGCCCGGCCCCCAGCGGATCCGCACCCAAAGAAACCAAGAACTCCGCGGAAAGCATCGCTCTAGGCGACGCCGCCTGCTTCCATTCCCTTCTGCCACCAACGCTTGCCATCACCGCGCACCCAATCGTCGCGGGGAATGCAACGCGCTACGAGGTCGCTGTCCGTCCTGAGTCTCTTGCCTTAATCGGCCTCGACGGGACCAACACCCGGGTCCATCTCGACTTTGGTATGTGCACCTTTGATGCCTCCGGCAATTTTGCCCAGTACTTTCACACCTCACAAGACCACCAGCTCACCGCCTCCGAACTCGAGAGCGCGCAAGCTCACGGCTTTGGCACCCAGCTCGAGATCCCCGGGAATACGCCATATCTGGTGCGCCTCGTCGTCCGCGAGCACGAAACCGGCAACCTGGGCATCGTGGATGTGTCGCGCCCCGTCTCACTCGCCGGCCAGGGCAATCAAGACAAATTCAGTCCTCCTCCTGTAGGAACCATTCGCGCCTTCGGAGTCGTGACTCCACTTCCGAACGCATTCTGCGGCGATGTCTACGAGATCTCCTATGGCGCGTCGGCGATTCCCGATTTTTGGAATCTCGAACCCATCGGCTCTATATACGCCAATGCGCTCAATGTCGTCGACCAGGACGCCACCGGTGCTGTAGGCATTCCCGGTGTGTCGCACTCCGTGATGTGGTTCGGCGTGGATTATTACGGCGAGTTCTTTATCACCAAACCCGGCGAATATAAGTTCGATCTCGAGTCTGACGACGGTTCCCGTCTCGAAATCGATAATCAGCAGCTCATCGATAACGACGAACTTCATCCGGCCCAGTCCAAAACCGCAAAGGTCAATCTCGCTGCCGGCCGGCATACGATCCACGTGCCATATTTCCAAGGTTCGCCGCCGGGAGTCGCACTCATCCTCACCATCAAGCCGCCGGGGGAATCGACGCGCCCGTTCAACCTCAGCGACTTTGCTCCGCCTCCGACAACGCCGTGATGAAAGAATCCGCCCAAGAATAAGAGTGATTGTTGTTGAACGCGCAGCCGGCGAGCCCAGGAGTAAGGGGACTTCATTCACCAGCCAGGTTTGTTTGCTGGTGTAGGATGACCTCGTAGCCTCTCCCGGAGGCCTAATGGTATCTGCGCACGCCGCACCCACTTCAGCGCTTCCCCTCGAAGTGGATGCTCTCGTCAAGAGCTTTGGCACAGTGAAGGCTGTCGCCGGCGTGTCTCTCCAACTCCACACAGGCGAATGTCTTGGCCTTCTGGGGCCGAATGGCGCGGGCAAGAGCACCGTCATCCGGGGCATCGTGGGCCGCGCCATTCCCGATGCGGGGCGGATCTCTATCTTCGGCTCCGCCTCCGGGTCTGCGGAGGCTCGTTCCGCTCTAGGATGGATTCCGCAGGATCTGGCTGTATACCCGCGCCTCACGTGCAAGGAGAACCTGCTCTCGTTTGGCCGTTATCATGGCCTCTCAGGCGGCAAGCTCGATGAGGCCGTTGCCTGGTGTCTGGATTGGGCCGCGCTGGAGGATCGCGCGAGCGAACTCGCTAAGAACCTCTCCGGCGGCATGAAGCGGCGGCTCAACATGGCCGCCGGTATCATTCACCGTCCCCGCGTTGTGCTCATGGATGAGCCTACAGTTGGGGTTGACCCGCAGTCACGGATTCGCATCTTCGAGATGATTGAAGCGCTTCGGGCCACCGGGACTTCAATTGTTTACACCACCCACTACATGGAAGAGGCGGAACGGCTCTGCGATCGCATCGCCATCATTGACCACGGGCGCATCATCGCGCTCGGCACAAACGAGGAATTGGTGCACAACGCCTTCGCGTCACAGAGCCAGGTGACTGCCCGGTTCGCTGGAAGCTCCCATGAAATCGCAGCCTGGGTCGAGAGCCGCGGTGGGCACGTGGTCGACTCCACCGCCCGATTCACTATCGCGAACTCCATCGAGATTGCCGGGCTTCTGCAGCAGGCCGCTGAAGACGGACTGGAATTGGCAGACGTTTCTCTCCGACGCCCCAATCTTGAGTCTGTCTTTCTGCACCTCACTGGAAGGGAGCTGCGCGATTGATCTTCGCCATCATTCGGACTGCCATGACTTCATTGCGACGCGATCGTGCCTCGCTGGCGCTTAGCTTCTTGCTGCCGATCGCATTCTTCAGCATCTTTGCCGCTATTTTCGGTGGCCAACGCAACTCCACGCCGAAGATCGCGGTCGTCGTGGTCGATGAAGATCGGAGTTCTGCCTCGCAGCAGCTTTTTCATGCACTTCAGCGCGAGGGCTCACTGTATGTCCAAGCCAGGCCTGCAGCCAGGAAGGGAGTTCAGCAGCCGGAATATACCGCGGCCACCGCGGAGGCCGCCGTCAAGACGGGAGAAGCCCAGGTCGCTCTGATTATTCCTCACGGCTTCGGCCAGAATCCCATCACTTTTGGCCCGACCCCAAGCGGACCCTCCATTGAGCTTCTGAACGATTCCAGCGACATGATTGCACCGCAGATGGTTGCCGGGCTGTTGCAGAAGGCCGCTATGACCGGCATGCCCCTCGCAATGGCCGAGCAGGGCTCACTCTATACCGGGAAGTACATCGGCGGATTTACCCCTGAACAGCAAAAGAGGATGGACGAGAACATGGACCGGTTGCGGGAACTTGAGAAAGCCGCCGCCAACGGGCGGACCTCTGCCGATGGGCCAACTACCGCAAACCCCTCCGGCGGCGGATTTATAGCCGTCCATTCGCGCGCCGTCGTGGGGGAGAGCAAAGACATGGTTTCCTTCTACGCTGCTGCCATCGGCGTCATGTTCCTTCTTTTCACCGCGAGCGGCGCCGCCGGCTCAATACTCGATGAAGCCGACTCGGGCACGCTCGACCGCGTGCTCAGTTCGCGCGTCACCATGACCACACTTCTGGGTGGCAAGGTCGTCTTCAACACCATGCTGGCATTTACGCAATTGGTGGTGATGTTTCTGTGGGCATGGGCCGTCTTCCATTTAGACTTCCGCAATCGCGTTGCGGGCTTCGTGATCATGGGAGTGTGTACCGCGTTCGCCGTGGCAACTTTCGGAATTTTGCTTGCAAGCATCTGTCACACCCGGGCACAGCTCGGAGCCGTATCTACGCTCTTCATCCTCGTTATGTCCGCGGTCGGCGGCAGCATGTTCCCACGGTTCCTCATGCCCGTTGCCATGCAAAAGGCCGGCTTGTTCACCATTAATGCCTGGGCCATCGATGGCTTCACCAAGGTCTTCTGGCGCGACCTTCCCGTCTCCGCGCTTTGGCCACAAGTCGCGGTGCTTCTCGGGATAGGTATCGTGCTTTTTCTCGTTGCTCGCCGTATCGCTCGTCGGTGGGAATTCGCGTAACGTGCGGCTCTAGGTGAGCTGTATCTATAGACTTCCTGAGGCGCGGGGCCAAGCTTGCAATCACGGATAACTTGGAGGGCGCTGATATCCCAACTATGAAATCAGACGCCGGAGCTGGCACGCCAACTCCGGCGCTGTCGCACTGCGTTAGGTTTATTCGCTGTCGCTGAAGCTGAAGAGGCTGAATAAATCCCCAAGGGCAGGCCCATTCACCGGCACATAGGGATTGTCCGGAGTGGTGATTGGATTTGGGAAATTATCCCGGCTGCGGCGTGTGATCGTCTTAAGTCCCCAATTGCGCTCGATGAACTTCACGATCGAGACATGATCGGAGTACTCATGCGAAATGTTTCCACCTTTGGAGTACTTCGAAACTACGATCAGCGGAATGCGCGTGCCGTCGCCAAAATAGTCCACCGGCTGAACATACCCGGAGTCGTAATAACCGCCGCCTTCGTCGAACGTGATGAAGATGGCCGTGTCAGCCCACAGGCTCGGATTTGCCTTTACGGCATCGACGATCTTCTGCGTGAAGCCCTCAAAAAGGTCCAGCTTGGAAGACGACGGGTGACCGTCTACCAATCCGCTGGGCTTCACAATCGAGACCGCCGGAAGAGTACCAGCCTTGATGTCGTCATACAGGTTAGCAGTGTCTTGAATGTGAGCGTTGCGAATTGTCGGATCTTTCATGATGGAGGTATCGTACTGGAACGGATTGCAGATGTTGCAGTACTCATCCGTCTTCTTGCCGATGGCAGCAAAGTTCAGCTGGTATGGATCGGGAACGTAATTGTTCCACTGATCGCCGTAATATTTCCACGAGATGTTCGCCGCGATCAGCGAATCGCCGATGCTCTTTACTGAAGACGGCGGAATCGTGAAGACTGTATTGTTTGGATTGGTATCGGTATAGGCGTTATTGCCGTTGCCAAAGTATCCGGGGTTGTAATTGTTCAAGAGGTAATAGCGATCTTTTTCGCAGCGCGGATCGATCGGAGTCGGAAGGGACTTGAGGTAGTTTCGAATCTCGGTGACACCCGGCTGTGTCGTATCAGAGCAATTCGTATAGGACCCGCCACCGTACGAAGCTGACCCATAGGAACCGCCGCCATAACCATCTTCTGAATACCAGTTGTTGGTGCCCTTCACAGGGTTCGGATTCTCAACTTCGTCCACGATGCCGGCATTCGCCGTCCCTTTATCAACCGTCACGTTATGTGGCGGAGGCGTCGGATTTCCGTTGCCATCGCTGAACCAGATCATGTCGGCATGTCCGAGCATTATATGGTTGGCGCCGGTGCCGCCATTCACTGATTGGTGGAAGTTGTCGCTCATGGAATAGGTGTCGGCCAGATGCTTGAAGTAGGGCACGTCGCCGTTTTGCATGTTGTAAAAGCCCATCGAGGCCGAGCCCTCGCCCGTGGTCGTATCGCCGGCAACGTATTCAGTGTTGAAGGCCGCGGGCTGGGCGAGGCCATTGGTGCCCGCGCCTACAGTCACCTCAACCCACGGAAACAACTTCGCGCTGCATCCGGACGGATTGTCTTGCGTTGCATTCGCTGCACTGCAATTCAGCTGCTGCCACATCTGATAAAACCGATGAACCGGGCTTGCGGCGTACGAGTTGTAGGTAAAGGTGTCCCCATTCGTAAGCTGGAATGGACCCGTCGGGAGTGCATTCACTTTCGCGATGCGAGTGTCGGGGGTTTTGGATGTCAAGCCGGTACCCCCCGTGACGAGATACCCATAGTAGTCGGCGGGCAGGCCGTTTTCAGACTGCATCGCCAGCGTGAGACTGTCATCCTTGACGTACGAATCGGTTGGCCCTCCGACAAGCGGTGCAGGCAAAACGGAAGCGGCAAACGTATTTGTCGGCGGATCGAGCAGGTAACCGTCGGAACTCGTGTCGTTGGCCGCAAGCTGTTCTGCCTTGGAGAAGTTAGGGCCCGGTGTTCCGTCGGCGTTCACAATCCCTTCATAGAGCAAGTTCCACACCCGTTGACCCTTCTTCGGTACATAGGTTGCAAAGACGTGATCGAAGCTGCGGTTTTCGCCAACAATAACGATCACGTGCTTGATCGGTGTGGCAGTGTCGTTATCGCGTGATGGCTGCTGGGCGGCAGCAAAGCTATTGCCAACGGCGAACTGGAATATCGAGATGGATACCAGTCCGGTGCGGACAACGCTCCTGGCCGCGGACGCGAAGGACTTCATGGACATCTGAACCTCCAAGTTGAGTTGGGAGACTCAACTGGAAGAGATATATTTTTAGCTCATTGCGACAGCGTGCTTATTGCATGAAAAGTGAATGAATCACCGAGCGTTCTTCATCGGCGCTGCGTGTGTATTTAGTTTTCATTCAATTCAATGAAATTTCATTCAGTGCTGAGCTACTCGCGACGATGTGCCGGCATCAAACTTTTCCTCTCTTTGGTGCCGCCCTGCAGTATTCTCGCGTTTTGTCGACGCGGCTGGCGGATCGACGCGAATCGATCCCATCATTCCTTTGTCTTCGTGCTCAAGAATGTGACAGTGATACACAAACGTGCCGATGATGTTCGGATCGCGGAAATCCATCCGCAAACGGACGGTCGGGTAAGCCAGGCTGTGTCCGTTGTTATATGGGACATTTACGGTATCGCGCAGAAAATTCTCCTTCACCGGCCTGCCCATGTAGTCAATCAGCAAGAAGTGCAGCTGATGCATGTGAAAGTCGTGCAGTTCTGCCGATCTGTTTTCAATGATCCAATCTTCCACTGTTCCCTGCTGCACCACGATATTGGGCTCGCTTGCAGTCATGTCGAACATCTTCGGCTGCCGGCCCTCTTCCGTCAGATAGAATTCGACCGCGCTGGTCGGATCATCGGGGTTATCCAGCTTCTCAGAGAAATACAAATGCCGCACGCGCACCGGCGCTATATCGCCGAGCCACGGCGTGTCGCCCTCGGCCAGAGGTTCCGGCGAGCTGCTGAGTCTCGACTGCGGTTCCGGCGCAGTGGGCGCGGCAACAATCTTTGCCAGCATGCGATTCGGATCGTTCTCGCCGCCGGGGCCGGTATCCACAGTTCGCGTTACCAGCAGTGCGTCTTCGCCTTCCGCGGGACCATCCATGACGAACTCCACTCGAGAGCCCGGAGGAATCACGAGATGCTTCTGCCAATTCACTGTCTCTCCCTGCGGATCGTCGTGGCTTATGGGCACACCGTCCATCGCTACGACCCCCAACCGCTGAGGCGCGTGGTCGAACAGGACTTCGATGTTCAGATACGTGATCGCCGAGGCATTCAGGACGCGCCATAGCTGGCGCTCCTTCGGCTTCATTTCGATCACCGCGGGTGGATAATCCGGGTAAGGCACGGGAACATAATTGATGGACAAATCCTTCGCCGGCTTTCCGAAACCGGTTCCGGTGTTCGCCGCGTCACCATCCCGGTCGATCAGAAACTTCGGTACGACCGGCTCGGATTTCGCAGGCGGCGCATTCGGGTTCACCAGATCCTGATCGCGGATGATCAAGATCCGTTCCGGAAGTCCAGCCAACACTTTTTTTGCGCGCTCAATTCCCTCGACAACCAGCGCTCCGGAGGCCCCGCCCAGCAGTTGCGGCTTGCTGAATCCATGGATGTGCGGGTGGTACCAGTAAAGACCGGGCGGCTCATCGTCCGGAATGCGAAACCGATATTCGAAGGCTGGATCTCCCGGCTGGACCAGGGTTTTCAGCACATCGTCCTGGTGGCAAACAGGAGGAATCGTCAGACCATGAAAATGAAGGTTCGTCGACAACTCGCTCATCCTTCCATCGCCGCAACTCTCGGACGACAATGTGCGATGGGTATGCGCGGCCATCGGCGGAGTCTTCGCCCCGTTCGCGTCTGTCAGCTCGTTCTTTAGATGAAGGATCACGAGATCGCCCGGTTTCACCCGCAAGGTTGGGGATTCGCGACCCGCCGCATCGGTATAGCAGTACAGCGTGGCGCCCTGGACGCCCGGCGCATCGCGTGCCGTGAGCTCTGCTTCCAGCACCCCGTTCTGGCTACGCAAGTCTGCCGGCTCAGCAACGACACTTCCAATCGCCGGCCGCTGGCAAGCCGACTGGCCTTCCGGTTCGGCATGGAGAGGCGCGCACCAAGGTGCGATGCAGAAGGCGAAAACCAGTACCCATCGAGACTTGGACATATGAGCGCTTCGATCGACTGGCACTGCGATTTCGCTAGCCAATGCGGAGGAGTGCAACGTCTTCAGTTTTCACGAGACAGATTAACTTCGTGTAAAAACCGTCGGCGCGCGAGGCGCTTCTCGGATCTAGCCGTTTTCGACGCGCGCCTTTATATCCGAGTACGCCATATCGATGAGACTGGTTAGAGCCGTGGTATTCGCAACCGTTCCGGGACTCAGTTTCACATGGCGCATGAACTTGCCGGTGCCCTGCAACAAGCGGGCCGGATCCGAGAGCGACGCACCGTGGAAGAACCCCACGTTAACGTGCGAGGTGAATACATTGACATAGCCGAACGGCGCATCACCCAAACATGCAACCGGACAGCCGTCATGTAAAAGCTCCCGGACTTCGTCGCCGCACTTTCGCATCTCCTCAAACCACTGATGGGCGATGGCTCCCAATTCACCGGCATGCTTTTTCATCCACGCATCGATGGCGGGATCCCGCTCGACAGCGCCATTGAATCGCAGCAAGTCCGTCGTCTTCACGGATCTCAATTTATCATCCAAAAGGCGTGGATTCATGTTGGAAGCGGGAAATCCTTACCGCACCCAAGCGGAACAAAAGCTACGCGGCATTGTAGAGCAGTGCCGCGCAGGCTATACCTGCATTCAGGAAGCCGAGTGCTTGATGCGGCGCGCTTCAAGCTCATCGGCAATCTTGCGGCTCACGTCGCGGCTGACCGGGTAAAAGAACATGCAGACACCTGACGCAAAGAACGCGAGCCCGGCATAGATGCTTGCAGTCAGCAGGATGCCGGACTGCGCGTGAGCCGTCTGAACCTGCGCCTCCGACACGAAGCCATAGAACGAAAACAGCCAGCCTGCAATGGCTCCGCCGAGAGCGAGACCCGCCCAGAGAGCGAAGACCACAGCGGAGGTGACGGTGCCGCTGGCGCGCCGTCCGGTCTTCCATTCGCCATAGTCGGCAACATCGCCCATCATGGCCCAGATAATTGGCCCGGACAATCCAAAGGCGAACTGGCGAAGAACTTCTGTAGCGATGATCACGGCCGTAGCCTGCGGTGGGATAAAGAACAACGTCATAGTGAAGATGCCGCTCAGGACCATGCTGGCGATGAAGAGGGGGCGCTTGCCGATGCGCATGGCAACGGTCGTCGAGAGAGCGACGCCGAGCAACAGAGATGCCAGGCCGAATCCGTTGAACCATGCAAACAGATCCACGTTGTTCGCTACAAATCGGAAGTAGGGGAGCATCACGTTGCCGCGCACCACGATGGCCGCGAAGTAGAACAACGTGGCAAGAAACAGGACGATCCAGGGGCGGTTTCGAAACAGGTCAGAAAGATCCTGGGTCAGCGAGGTCTTCTGCTGAGGATCGGGCTGGATGCGCTCTTTGGTGCAGAAGAACGCAATCACGAAGAAGATGGCACTGAGAGCCGAGAGCAGGCCCATGGTGAGCTGGTATCCGCGCGCGTCATCGCCATGGCCGAAAAACCTGACCATTGGAATGGCGAGGCTGGCGATGATGAAGCCCGCGGAATTGGCTGCGATCTGGCGGTACGAGGAGATGCTCGTGCGCTCGTCGGGATCGGACGTCATCACAGCCGTGATCGACGCGTATGGCACATTGTTCACGGTGTAGATCACGCGGAGCAGAATGTATGTGGTCCACGCGTAAATGATCTTGGCTGCTGGGCTGATATTCGGCGTTGTGAAGGTGAGCACGCCAATCACGCCGAAAGGCAGCGCCGTCCAAAGCAGCCAAGGCCGAAATTTACCCCAGCGAGTGCTGGTGCGGTCGGCGATCATTCCCATCACAGGATTGAGAAATGCCACCCCGAGGCCGACGACGAGGAAGAGCGTGCCGGCCTGCGCCGCTGTCAGTCCGAAGGTGTGCGTGTAGAAGTCCAGCTGCAGGGCGAGCATGGCCTGAAAGATGAAGTTCGCCGCAAGATCGCCCAGGCTGTAACCGAATTTCTCTCCGAATGTGAGTGTTTGCCGCATATGTGCCTCGCCTTTCGCCGGCGCCCCGATTACTTTGTTACGTGCAGCTTCAGTTTCGTCAGATCGGAGTCGCGCGACGAAGTGCCGACCATGATTTCGAAATCACCCGGCTCTACGACGTACTTCATGTTCACGTCGTAGAAGGCGAGCGATGAGGGGTTGATATCGAGCGCAACGGCAGTGCTCTCGCCCGGCTTGAGCCATACTTTTTTGAAGGCCTTCAACTCCTTTACCGGTCGCGTCACCGAGCTGACCAGGTCACGGATGTAGAGCTGCACTACTTCAGAGCCTTCGCGGCTTCCGGTATTCGTCACATCCACTAAGACGGAAGTTGACCCTTTGCGTGCAATGCGCTTTTTGGTCAGGCGCGCATTTTCAAGCTTGAAGGTCGTATAGCTCAGGCCATAGCCGAACGGATACAGCGGCGACACGTCGTCAAACAGGTAACCGCGCCGCGCAGAAGGCTTGTAGTTGTAAAAAGCAGGCACATGGCCCGCTGAGCGCGGCACCGAAATCGGCAGCTTTCCCCCCGGATTGAAGTCGCCGAAGAGAACGTCTGCCACGGCGCGTCCGGTCTCTTGTCCCAGGTAGAAGCACTCATAGATCACCGGCACATTCTGCGCAACGTAGTTGATCGATAGAGGACGGCCATTGAAGAGGAAGACGATGACCGGCTTGCCCAGCGCGACCATCGCTTTGACCAGTTCTTCCTGACGGCCGATCAAGTCCAGACTTGTCCGGTCGCCCATGTGCTGCAAGTTCCACGCCTCGCGCGATGTTTGTTCGTTGCCGCCGATGGCCAACACGATAACATCGGCCTTCTTCGCCACTTTGACGGCTTCGGCAATCGCTTTTCGATCCTCTTCCGGATCGCTTGCCGTCACCGCGTCCTGATTCCACGAGCCGCCGATGGTGATCTTGCAGCCTTCGCTGTAGAGCACCCTGGCGCGCTTCCCAACCTTCTCGCGGATGCCCTGAAGGACTGTAACTTCCTGCTTCGGCACGCCGCTATAGCCGCCAAGAAGAGTGCGATCTGCATTGGGTCCAATCACGGCGATGGTCTTGATGGCGTTCAGGTCGAGAGGCGCAGTTTGGTTGTCGTTCTTCAGCAACGTGATCGCCTCGCGAGCGGCCTTCAGCGCCAGATCGCGATGCTCGTCGCAGCCCACCACCCGCTCGGCCTCATCGGCGTCGACATAGGGATCGTCGAAAAGACCGAGCTCGAACTTCGAGAGGAGCATTGGCGCCACCAGCGCGTCGAGCTGCTTTTCCTTGAGGAGGCCCTTCTTCACCAGCTCGACCAGGTGCAGGTAGCAGTCCGGGTCTGGCAATTCGATGTTGATGCCCGCCTCAACCGCGAGCCGGCACGACTCCTTTTTGTCCTCGGCGACGAAGTGACCATGCGTATCGGGACGGTAACCAAGTTCCCAGATGGCGTAGTAATCAGAAACCACAAAACCCTTGAAACCCCATTCCTTGCGCAGCACGTCGTGCATTAACCACTTGTTGGCGTGCGAGGGAACGCCATCGATCTCGTTGTAGGAGGCCATCAAGGTGATCGCGCCAGCCTCGCGCAGTGCTTCGCGGAAGGTATAGAGAAAAGTTTCCCGCAGCACACGCAGCGAAACATTCGCCGGTGCGCAGTTCATGCCCGATTCCGGCTGCCCGTGGCCGACGAAATGTTTTAGCGTCGCCAGCACGTGGCGCTTGTCTCGGAAATTCCTGTCGCCCTGGAACCCCTTTACCGCAGCAATTCCCAGCCGCGAAACGAGATAAGGATCTTCGCCGTAGGTCTCTTCCACGCGTCCCCAGCGCGGCTCGCGAGCGACGTCAACGACTGGAGTCAAAGCGTGATGCGCACCGCGCAGGCGCGCCTCCAGGGCGGTCATCGTGAACAACGACTCCACCAGCGCGGGATCGAACGTTGCTCCCAGAGCGATGGGCTGCGGAAAGCTGGTTCCATCCGGCGCGGCGTGGCCGTGCAGGCACTCCTCATGGAAAATCACCGGGATCCCGAGCCGGCTGTTCTCAAGGAAGAAGCGCTGGATGTTGTTGGTCAGCTCCGCCATGGCGCGGGCTTTCTTGCCGCCGCCAGCATCACTGGGTCGGCCCACCTGACCCAACCCACGCTTGTTGCGAAAGGCTTTCTTCGCCTTCGCCAGATCAAAATTCCCATCTGCGTCGACAAGCGTCTCCGCTTTTTGTTGCCAGATGCAGAGCATCTGCGCGGCTTTCTCTTCCAACGTCATGCGCGACAGCAGATCCTGCGTTCGCCTTGCCGAAGGCGCCTTGGAGTTCTTGTAAACCGGTGTTGCTTTCGTGGAACGAGTAGTAGCCGCGGATTGCTTCATGGAAGAGACCATTCCTTCGGAAGATGGGTATTGCGTGGTTAATGTGCCGACCGAAGTGTTGCATGTGCGGAGCAGGATCCGCAACCATTAACTGATCATTTCTTGCATGAGAGAATCGATTTACTTCGACTTCGGTGACCGCGGTCACGAGCGACAGCCCAACCTCATTGCGCCAGAATCCTTAGCGTTCTTTGGGTTCCGGGATGCAAGAGGGCTTCGACATCGCCCAAAAAGGCATGGGACTCGAGTCCCTTGATTTGCTTTGATCGGAACACAAAGGAAAACAGTATCAGGACGCCCGTGTTGATATGCCGAAGGGAATGCCGTGTCCGGGGGCCGATCGAGACCAGACTCGCCTTAGGAACCCAGCGCCAATGATGGGTCTGCGGTCAGGTCTGTCGCGGCAAACTCGCCGGCGGCAAACCGGGGCCATGCTGCGGCGGCAATCATCGCCGCGTTGTCTGTCGAGAGCGCCAGCGTCGGGAAAGCGATCTGAATGCCTTGGCGTATCGCCTCCGCGGTAAACCTCTCGCGTAGTTCTCGGTTCGCAGCCACACCGCCGGTGACGAGGATGCGCCCGGCATCCAGCGATTCCGCCGCAGCAAAGGTCTTCTTCATCAGGTCGCCAACCACTGCATGCTGAAAGCTGGCAATCAGGTCGAGCGTCGGCTGTGGGCACAGCGCGAGAGCTTCATCCCTTGTCTGCGGTACCCGTCCGGCAGCCAGCATGAGCGAAACACGGGCGGAAGCTTCGTCGCGCAGTCCATGCAACTCGACATACCGCAGCACCGCAGTCTTGATGCCTGAAAACGAAAACAAGAAGTGCGGATCGAGCGAAGCGATCGGTGCGGTCTTTGCTGCCTTGGTCCGCGGGGCCTTACCGCCGAGGTGCGCCTTGGTCTTGATCTGCGCGAAGGCGAACGGCACGGCATGCGAATCACCAAAGCGGGCCAGCGCGTCAATCCACGGCCCGCCCGGATAGCCGAGCCCGAGCAGTTTGGCCACCTTGTCGTAGGCTTCGCCGGCCGCGTCATCCAGAGTGCGACCGACCAGCGAGTAGTGCCATGTGCCGTCGGTGGGCTGGGCAAGATAGAGATGGGTGTGCCCGCCGGAGACGACCAGCGCCAATGCGGTCTCGTCAACTTCGGAATGTTGCCCGCCCGGCAAGGACCGCTCCTGCAGCAGCACGGCATGAATATGACCCTCGAGATGGTTCACCGCGATCAGCGGCAACCCCTGTGCGAATGCCAGCGCTTTGGCATACGTGATACCGACGAGCAGCGCCCCCGCCAGGCCCGGACCGGAGGTGACAGCAACGCCATCGAGATCGGCCAATGTTACGCCCGCCTCGGCCAGCGCTGCGCGAACCACCGGTACGATGGCGCGCAAATGTTCGCGGCTGGCCAACTCCGGGACCACCCCGCCGTAGCGAAGATGAGTCGCAATCTGTGACGCAACAACCGACGAAAGCGTGCGCGCGCCCCGCTCGACCACAGCCGCAGCAGTCTCGTCGCACGATGATTCAATACCAAGGATGAGGCCGCGGGGCATACTTCAAGTTTAACGGCCTCGAATCTGGCACCTGAGACGGACTATTCTCTAGCAAGGAGATGATGCCCAAATCGGCCCAATTCGAAGCAGCACTGGAGATCATCAAAACGCTGCGTGCAGCAGGCTACGAGGCCTATCTCGCGGGCGGTTGCGTGCGCGACCTGCTGCTTGGCCGCAAGCCTGAGGACCATGATGTCGCAACCTCGGCGACACCGGACGTGGTGCTGCGAATGTTCCCCCGCACCTTCGCGGTGGGAGCTCATTTCGGCGTAGTGCTCGTCGCATCAGAGATCGGCAGCGATTGCAAAGACGGATCGGTGGAAGAACGGTGCACAACCGAAGTGGCAACCTTCCGCTCCGACGGCGTTTATTCCGACGGCCGTCATCCCGATGAGGTGCGCTACACCAAAACTGCCGAAGAAGACGTGCAGCGCCGTGACTTCACCATCAACGGCCTGCTGCTCGATCCACTGCGCGGGGGACGAGTTCTGGACGAGTTCCCTCCTGACCCGAAGAGTCTTCGCGCGGCCGTTGTCGACTACGTTGGCGGGCTGAACGATCTCGACGCTGGCATCATCCGCGCCATTGGCCGTCCCGAAAAGCGCTTCGAAGAAGACCAGCTCCGCCTCCTCCGTGCGGTTCGTTTTGCCGCGCGATTTGGCTTCGATATCGAACCCGCCACGTTCACCGCGATGCGCAGGCTCGCCGCACGCATTCACGCCGTGAGCCGCGAGCGCATCCGCGAAGAACTGACCAGGATGCTCACCGAGGGCCATGCTCGCTGCGCCTTCGAGCTACTAGATGAGACGGATCTCCTCGTGCAGGTGCTTCCCGAGGTATCAAAGATGAAAGGCGTCGCGCAGCCCCCGCAATTCCACCCCGAGGGCGACGTGTGGATCCACACGCTTATGCTCCTCGAACAACTCGAACCCGGCTGCGCCATGACGCTCGCGTGGGGAGCACTGCTGCATGATGTTGGCAAGCCGCCAACATTTCGCGAGGCGCCCGACCGCATCCGCTTCGACGGGCATGTGGAAGTTGGCGTTGCCATTGGCGCGGAGATCTGCCGCCGCTTTCGCTTCTCGAACGACGAGACGAACCAGATTCTTGCATTGATCGAAAATCACATGCGCTTTGCCGACGCGCCGCGCATGAAGGCGTCCACCCTGAAACGGTTCTTTCGCCTGGAGAATTTTCCTGAGCACCTCGCCCTGCATCGCATGGACTGCATGGCCGCGCATCGCAACCTCGAGATATGGAACTTCGTGCGGGAGCGCTACGAAACTCTGCCTGCCGAAGAGGTCCGCCCAGCGCCCTTGCTGACTGGCCGCGAGCTGATTGCCGCTGGCTACACGCCGGGACCTGCCTTCAAGGAGATGCTGAATGCAATCGAGGATGCACAGCTGGAAGGTGTAATCACAACGCCAGAGCAAGCGATCGAACTGGTGCTCGAAAAGTTCGGCTCGCCATCTGCAAGCTAGTGCACGCGCTTGAGTGTGCGAGTCCAGCGGGTATCGGTAAAGAAGTGCACGGCAACATGCCCCATCCACGCAAGTTGATTGCCCAGCCCCTTCTTGTCCTGCTGATCTTCAGGAGTCTTGAACGACCAGTAGTTGAAGAGCGGCCGACCCATGATGTTCTCGCGTGGCACAAATCCCCAGAAGCGCGAATCGAGGCTGGCGTGCCGATGTTCGCCCATCATGAAGTACTTCCCTGCGGCGCCACAAGGTCGCCATTCTCCATGTGATTCGGCAGTTCGACGACCCATGGAGTCAACGCGCCGTGTGAATCTTCTACCGTCGGCATCACAGATGGAAACTCATCTACGTAATCGCGTTCGCTCGGCGGCGTAACCGGAGTGTCGCGTCCGTCCTTTGGCATGGACTGGGCAACGCCATTGATGAATACGGTTCCATCGTGCAGATGGATGTGATCGCCGGGCATTCCGACCAGGCGCTTCACCAGGATGAGATAAACGGGACTACCATCCGCATCGGGCTCCGGCTGGGGAGCGGGCCGAAAGAAGACGACGATGTCGCCGCGCTGCGGATCGCGATGATGAACCAGCGGCATCCACGGTGTAGACGGACCGAACGTGATGTGATCAACGAGCAGATGATCGCCGACCAGCAGCGTGTTCTCCATGGAGCCGGAAGGGATTGCAAAGTTCTGGCCGATAAATGTCATGACGAAGAGTCCGATTACAAGCACCGAACAGATGCCGGCCAGTGCCTCCAATGGAGTTTCTTCCGATTCCGTCTGCGAAGGGGCAGCCGGAACTTCAGGCACCGATTCTCGATTGCGCTGCTTTGACACCCGCTGCTCCGATGAAGCCTGACTGATGCTGGAAGGAACTGCACTTACTCTATCGCACTAAGCGTGACGAAGCGCACTGCCAGTTATACCGCTGAATGCGATAAAAAGTGTGTGGTCTCTCTGGCGTTTAACAACAATATTGACCACATTCTGATCCCCGGAAAGTGAGATCAATCGTGACCATCGCTGCAGAAATCACCAGCGTTGTTGACTTTCAATCCGCATGGGCTGAGCTGGATTTGCCTCCGCATGTGCGTGAAGTATTGAGTGGTGCACCTTTGGTGCAAGTACCGGAAAGCCGGCCACAGCTTCTCGATTGGGCTCTGGGCCGGCCCACCGGCACAACGGATTGGCGTCTAGGCAATCGCGAAGATCACGGCGTCTATGAGGCCATCTTCCATGTCCTGGGGCGGCCGAACGGGCAAGGCCGGATCGTCGAAGCCGTCGTGACGAAGGCGCGCAACGGCTTGGCTATCAACTTTCCCGATCCTGCGATGCGGCGTCGCGATCCCGATGCGATGGTGATCGGTGATGCTCTTCCCACAGACAAACCCACCTACGAGCAGCGCTTCGGAGAGGCTTTCGATAGCACGCGCCAACAAACGCTTGACTGGCTCAAGACGCAGGAACTGGTGGCGATGCCTTTCTATGCCGGCGCCGACGCGCTCGGTTATGGCTCACTGCTGATTGTGCCGCGCCAGGCCGCATTTTTTGCGGCGACATTGGCTGACTTGCAGGGAATGATTCCGCGCAGCCAGGTGCCGGCGGATTTCAAAATCACCGGCGGAGTTCTTTTTGTTGCGCCGCCATTTCGTCATACGCATTTCAGCGGACGCCAAGTGGTGGTGCACGATCGCACTGCAACGCACCAGGAGGTTTTTGCCTACAATCTCTATCCCGGTCCCAGTGCCAAGAAGGGCGTTTACTCCATGCTGCTCGACATCGGTGAGCGCGAAGACTGGACTACAAATCACTGCTCAGCCGTTGCGGTTGTTACGCCGTACGAAAACCAGTTGATCCTGATGCACGAGGGCGCAAGCGGCGGCGGCAAGAGCGAGATGACCGAACACATCCATCGGATGGAGGACGGGCGCCTGCTGATCGGACGTAATGTCATCACCCAAGAAGAACGCACGCTGAATCTGCCCGAAGCCTGCCATCTGCGCCCGATTGCCGACGACATGGCGTGCGCTCATCCAAGCTATCAGCGGGAGCACGGCCGTCTCACGATCGCAGATGCGGAGAATGCATGGTTTGTGCGCGTTGACCACATCCAGAGCTACGGCACCGCGCCGAATCTCGAGCGCCTCTGCATCGATCCGCCTGAGCCGCTGATCTTTCTGAATCACTACATCGTCCCCGGAGGAACCTGCCTGACGTGGGAGCATGTGGAAGACGCACCCGGCAAGCTTTGCACGAACCCGCGCGTGATTTTGCCGCGCCGCATGCTCGAAGACATTGCCGGCGAGCCGCGCGCGGTAGACGTGCGGAGCTTTGGAGTCCGCTGCCCGGCTACACACCGCGACAGTCAGCTCTATGGAATCCTTGCCATGCTGCACGTGTTAAGCCCGGCACTCGCGTGGCTGTGGAGATTGGTTGCACCGCGCGGACATGGCAACCCGAGCATCCAGGCGCAGAAGTCGAAAGAAATGCAGTCAGAAGGCGTCGGGTCATACTGGGCGTTTGCCACCGGTCGCCGCGTCGACCAGGCGAACCTGCTGTTGCGCCAGATCGTTAACACTCCCGAAACGCGCTACGTGCTCATTCCCAACCAGCACATTGGCGCGTGGAAAGTCGGCTTCATGGCCGAGTGGATTGCGCGTGAATACCTGGCGCGTCGCGGCAGCGCAAAGTTTGGCCGCGAGCAGGTGGATGAGACTGTCTTTCCGCTGCTCGGCTACATCCCCAGGCAGTTGAAGATCGAAGGCTCCATGATTCCGCGCGTCTTTCTTCGCGTCGAGGAGCAGATTCAGGGAGGTATGGATGTCTATGAAGAAGGCGCGCGTCAGTGGCGCGAATTCTTTGCCCGCGAGCTCGAGCAGTTCCGAGTTCCGGAGCTCGATCCGCTGGGCCGGCGTATCGTCGAGGCCTGTCTAGACGGCGCACACCAGGAAGACTACCGCAAGCTGATTCCGCATCCGATGTTTCGCGACGACGAGATGTAGTTGTCCCGGCACGCGCATCGAGGATGTTCTACGCGATTCAAAAGATCGAGCTCAGGCCAGGGAGCCACCAATCGCCTGAAGTTGGCGAGACTCATTCGGATGGAGTGTGAATGCAAGCCAATCCTCAGGCCGCGGCAAGTGCGTGAGGTCGGCGTCACACGACTCGAGAAACGATTCAAACAGAATCTTGTAGAGCCCGCTCCTGCCGGCGAGCCGCTGGTGGCGTGCGCGCAGAAACCCAAAGCGAAACAAAGAAGCAGGTTCCAATTCTGCGAGGAAAGCAGGGGTGAAAAAGGTGTGCGACCTTGCCACAGCCATCAGGATCAGCGACCGCCAACTCATGCGCAGCAATTGTTTGAGCGCGGGTTCTCCATGTGGCAACCGGTCAATCTGATCGGCGACGCGTTCGCTGAAGGTGAGGAGTTGCCGGACAAGATCGTCGAGTGGCAGGCCGGCAGCAGCTGAACGCGTAAATAAAGTGGCTGCTCCGTGCTCCAGGTCGTCCTGCACGTCTTGCAGATCATCGCCAAGCTGGAGCAGCACGCCCCAGTCAAAGGCGAATCGGGACTCTTCTTCGCTGAGAGATCCGTGCGCGAGGCACGCGTCGGCGAGCACTGACGTCCCGCCTTTCGCGCAGCTTAGTCGCAGCAGTTCGGCCTCGGTTGCGGTCTGGCTGCGCGTGAGCTGGGCCATACTGTTTTCCTGCGCCTGGTGAATCGCCAGCAGGCTCTCATAGACGCGCGGGAAGCGGTGCCGCGGGAACTGTTCTTCAATCAACCGCACCATGGCCCACACCGCAGTCTCATGCCGATCGCGGGGTGCGAGATGCAGGCCGCAGAGTCGATCGCGAAAACGCGCGCTGAATGCGAGCTTTCGTGCTGTAGAGATCTTTTCAGAGTCGAGATAGTTGTCGCTGTAGGGGTACAGCAGACTGTAGCCGATGATCGCCTGGGTCATCTGCATGCGATCACCCAGCAAGGGCTGGATTCCGCAAACCGTCCAGGCATTGCGGCAGGCCTGGATTGTATCGGCCATCGTCAGGTTGGGATCGAAGCGCCTTGACCACTGCGCAAACTGGGTGCCGATGGGCAGAAAACCGTCGGCGAGCAAGTGCACCGCTTCGTCTTCAAGCCCGAGGGCGAGCGACGCGAATCGCGGAAAGATGGCGACAATACGGCGCTGGGCAGCAAGCCTCTCGGCGCGGCCTCGGCGTGCGTGCTTTGCCTCGCGCTCAACAGCGTAGAGGGCTTCGTCGTAGGCTTCTTCTCTTTTCTCCTGCTCTTTCCGGCTGAATTGAGGACCGCCGCGAACCGCGGCGCCGCTCGAGGAATTCCACTCTTCGATGGTCGTGGAGACCTCGGACTCGACCCACGCCCAGTTGTAGTAGCTCTCCATTCCCCAGGCATTACGCATTGCCGGACCGAACGGTTCCCGTAGCCGTGATCCGGCGGAATGACGAGAATGACCCGTTGTCATTCGCGATGGCTGCCACAAGTTCGCTCGGCGACAATGGAAGCGTGGCGGGCGAGGTTCGCAAATTCGATGTGATCGTGCTGGGCGCGGGGGCGGCAGGGCTGATGTGTGCCGCGGTCGCGGGGCAACGCAGTCGCCGCGTGCTGTTGCTCGAACACAATTCGCAGCCGGGGCGCAAGATCCTGATCTCGGGCGGGGGGCGATGCAACTTCACCAATGTTCACTGCACGCCTGCCAATTTCATCTCTGAGAATCCGCACTTCGCGAAGTCGGCGCTGGCGCTTTACCAGCCGAGGCACTTTCTTGAACTGGTCGAGCGTTACGGCATTCGGTGGCACGAGAAGACGCTGGGGCAGTTGTTCTGCGATCACTCGGCGCGGCAGATCGTGGATATGCTGTTGACGGAGTGCGAACGCGGGCACGTGGACATTCGCATGAACGCGCGCGGGGCTGCGGTCGAGGGCAGTTCAGGCGAGTTTCGCGTCGTCTGTTCTGTGGGCGAGTTTACGGCCAGCGCATTGGTGGTCGCCACTGGTGGGTTGTCGATTCCGAAGATGGGCGCGACTGGGCTGGCTTACGACCTGGCGCGGCAATTCGGGTTGAAGGTGATTCAACCGCGGGCGGCGCTGGTCCCCTTGGTGCTGGCCGGGGCTGAGAAGAACTGGACCGAGTTGGCCGGCGTTTCCGCGGATGTGACAGCGCAGGCGAATCGGGGGCCGGCGTTCCGCGAAAAGTTGCTGGTGACGCATCGCGGGCTGAGCGGGCCGGCGGTACTGCAGGCTTCGTCATATTGGCGGCCGGGCGAGGCCATTCAAGTGGACTTTGCGCCCGACTTGAATGGAAGGTCGAGCTTGCTGGCATCGCTGCTGGAGCGTGGAGCGCGTCGCGATGTGGTTGCGTACAAACAGGCGCTGCGCGAGGTGCTGCCGCAGCGACTGACCGCGCAACTGGCCGAGGTGGGCGCGCCGGAGGGATGGTCAAATGCGGCACTGGAAGCGGCCGAGCGGCGGGTGCGCGGCTGGGAGTTTCGGCCTGCAGGGACAGAAGGATTTGAGAAGGCCGAGGTGACGGCGGGCGGCGTGGACACGGCTGGGCTGAATTCGAAGACGATGGAGGCGCGCACCGTGCCGGGGCTTTACTTCATTGGCGAAGGCATCGATGTGACCGGCCACCTGGGCGGGTTCAACTTCCAGTGGGCCTGGGCCTCGGCGGTGGCGACGGGATCGAGCGTTTAGCTGCCAGCTTCTAGCTCTTCAGGTATTCGCCGAGCCTTATTCCTCAAAGAAAAAATTCCCGGTCTCTGAAAAGAAGTTTCCTGTTTTCAATGGGTTGGCGGTCGACTGTGGCTGTAAAGGCAATAACGAACTTGACGCACAAGTCAGGTTGGCGCGACAATCGTTCATGGTCCAATTTCTCCGCCGCCTGTGGCATTTCCTTTGCAGGGCACTGTCCGATTTACCCAGTTCTATTGGGTCGAATCACTTGGGTGTTTGGTTCCCCCTTGTTCCTGCCGTTCTGTTCCTCGTTTATCAGATCAGTCAGACGGGATGGCAGGCCGTGAGACACGATTTTTGGGTTGGAACCATAATTACCCTGGTTTCCTATGGGCTGCTATTTCTCTATTGCGTTGTGCGCAACCTTTACAGAGAACATGTCGCTCTTGTCGAGAGGGCAGCTAAGTTGAAATCAGAGTTGGAGTATGTACAAAATAAGCCTTCGTGGATTGGCTATGAAAGCGAGCAACAATGGCGGGACAGCATTGCGTTCCAAAACAAACTCATCGAACTAGGCCGATCCATCGATGGAGTTTTGTCTCCGCTGCAAATCGATGCGCTAAATCTCCGATGGAAACTGATTGTCTTCTTAAAACAGATCGGCCCGGAGCCAGCTTGTGACACCTCTGATTGCCTAAACGATCCAGAGCTAAATGCAGAGAGGCTAACAGAGTGGCACAACAAAGTTATGCCATTTAGGGGGCGGCTACGCTCGCTCTATACCCTTAATTTCAGAACCGATGCACTTGAGCTATATCACCGCTTTGTCGCCGCAGGTATAAGGGATGTGCATTTTGGCAGTGTTGCAGACGTGGGCGATTCAGTTGAAAGAATACAGGACTTAATCGGAACCCTCTGGACTGTTACTGGCCAAGTGGAAGGGGTAGCTATTGAAAAGCCCTGAATACAAAAAAGGAGTGGAAGCGCGAAAGAACTTCGAAGAAGGAATGAAGAAACTCTTTCGCGTTCCGAAAACTGCGGTGACGAAGAAACCTAAACCTAAGAAGGGAGACAGCGAGAAGTGATGCGTTTCCCACGTCCCCACCGTCCGAGTCCTGTGTCAGTCCGCTCCCTGTCCCGTCAGTTGGGTGTATGTGAGGCGACGGCCTACCGCCTGCATCATGGCCAGCGCAAAGCGGTCTTCGTCGGTGAGCGGGTTATCTTTCGTAGCGCGATTGTTGAAGCGGAACACCTGTTCCGTCACATAGCGGTCAAGGTGGAACGGCTCAACCGCAACATAGGTTCCCTTGAGTCCGCGTTTCAGGAGCGACCAGAAGTTCTCGATTCCGTTGGTGTGGACTTCGCCGCGCACATACTCTTGAACGTGATTCACGGTCTTGTGAACGAAGTCCTTCTCCGTGCCGAGATAGCCAGCCCAGTTATCAGTGAAGAGGTTGGACTTTTTCTCAATGTTATTCAGAATCTCATTCTGCAAGGTCTCGCGGTTTGTGTTCGGAATCACCTTAGCCCGAACCTGACGGGCTTCCCTATCCAGCATTCCCACAACAGTAGCCTTCCCCCATGCTCCGCCCTTTTGGTTGTAGCGGAGTCGCCGCTCCGGGTGCATGTTCTTATTCAGGCCACCGACAAACGTCTCATCCACTTCGACGGGTCCGCCATCCGATCCGCCCATCTTCGCGATGCTGCCAGACTTCATTGCTTCCCGAATCCGATGCAGCATGAACCAAGCTGTCTTCTGACTCACTCCCAAGGCGCGGTGCAGTTCATAGCTGGAAATGCCGTTCTTGCAGTTCGCCAGCATCCAAAACGCTGCCATCCACTTGTCAAGTCCAAGGGCGGAATCTTCAAAGACTGTTCCGACTTTGAGAGTGAACTGCTTTTTGCAGCCATTACAGAACCACATTTTGCGGCTTCCCCCGCGCTTTGTGGTGGCGTTCACAAACGAGACTTTCTCGGAGTCACAGCGGGGGCAAATAACCTTGCCATCGGGCCAACGGAGCCACTTCGCGTACTCAAAAGCACGCTCCGGGTCACCGAAGTAAACTATTGCCTGCTGAAGAGTTACCGGCTTTTTCATGTTTCACACCTGCTATCTGTAAGTAGAATACTACTTTCCTACTTGTGCGTCAAGGTTATTATTGCCGCTGTAAATATTTCCTGTGGAAGAGCTTAGCTGCAGATATCTCTCCCGCAAGGAGTTACGGGTGCTTTTTTGCCTTCCGGACCGAATTCGTTTCGCATTGTGTGGGCCGTCCTAGGCATGCAGCGGTCAGTGAATCGCGCTCACGCGCCAGCGGGCTGAGTTCCGCATCTGGCTGGTTCGAGCTTCGAATTCAAGGATAGAGGTTTTCGGAAAATTGCCTGCAAATTTCTGAGTCTCGCAAGCTGGTGAGATGGAAGGGGATAAGAGAATTTTTTCCGAGGACCGGTTGACATAGATTTCCACTCGGTCTGTCTATTGGTGTTGGATTGCTTTCCCGTCGTACACAATTTTTCCGCCGACCATCGTCAGTACCAATTCCGTCTTTGGTAGATGCGAAGCTTCAACCGTGAAAATGTCCTGCGATAGAACAGCCAGGTCGGCGAGTTTTCCTGTTTCCAGACTGCGTTTGTCTTTTTCAGCGAACTCGGCGTATGCGGATGTCAGGGTGTAGGCGGTTACAGCTTGTTCCCGCGTGATGGCTTCGGATGGCCAATCCGGATCGATGGAGGCAAACATAATGTTCAGATAGGGATTTGTCGGCCCGTCCGAACCCAATGCAATCACGAGCTTCGTAATGCACGCTGTCATATCTGACAGTAGTAGCGAAGTACCCGCAAGCCTAGATTTGAATCCACTCGAACGGATGGAGGGGCAAGGTCAAGTTCCATGGCCGGTTATGCGCAGTGAGATGAGATTGGAAGAGAAACGCATTTCAGGGCACAGTAATTCACCGATAGATGAAGTTCCTCAGGGGGTAAGACCCCTCGTCTTTCGGTTCTATTCGGCACGACTGAAACCACCCCACTGACGAAGAGCTGTCCGTGGGGACCCCGGAAGTCGTGCCCGATGCAAAGCCGGTTTGTGAAACACGCCCAGTGTCCGAGGAGTTATGGGCATAAGTATGGAGGTCAAGAAAAAGCAAATTCTTCGCTCACCACCCCCGAACCTGCCCCAAAGAGCAAAGAGCGCTCTTTGGGGACCCCGAAAACGTTCGGGGCGCCGTTCGCTCAGAATGACACCATCAACACGTTCGTCGTGCCCTGATGCAAAGTCTTTTGACGCAGGTCGTGCGTGATACCAAGCCTGTTTATGAAACACGCTCAGCGTCCGAGGAGTTATGGGCATAAGTATGGAGGTCAAGAAAAAGCAAATTCTTCGCTCACCACCCCCGAACCTGCCCCAAAGAGCAAAGAGCGCTCTTTGGGGACCCCGAAAACGTTCGGGGCGCCGTTCGCTCAGAATGACACCATCAACACGTTCGTCGTGCCCTGATACAAAGTCTTTTGACGGAGGTCGTGCGTGATACCAAGCCGGTTTATGAAAAACGATCGAGTGTGGTGTCTCATAAGTTCGTGACAAAAGTCGCAAAGGGCAACCGCGGATCCTTCGACTTCGCTTGGCCCGAAAAACCGGCCAAGCTACGCTCAGGATGACAGATCACTTCTGATGCGAATTCCAGAGACAGGAGAGACTCGAGAACACACACCATGGTTGAATATTTCTTCGAACTTCCGCTGATTGCTTCCGGACTGGTGATCGTCGGGGTTTTCTGCCTGTTTGCGATTGGCGGACTCTTGCTGGTTCGCCGCTTAGTATTGCCGCGCCTCCATATTCACCACGAGGACGGGCACTTTAGCGGAACCATGGTGCACAGCGTGATGGTTTTCTACGGGCTGGCGCTGGCATTGATCGCGGTGAACGTCTTCGAGACCTATGCCGACGTGTCGAAGATCGTTTCGCAGGAGGCGACCGCGTCGGCCATGCTGTACCAGGATGTGAGTGGTTATCCCGAGCCAATTCGATCCCAACTACAAAAGGAGTTGCGTGATTACATTTTCAGCGTGATCCATGAAGACTGGCCCTTGCAGGCACACGGACACGTGCCAGAGGGAGGAGTCGAGCGGATGAACCGCTTCGAGAGCATACTGGTCGCGTTTCAGCCTGCCGATGAGGGTCAGAAACTGCTCCACGCCGAGACGCTTCGGGCTTATAACGACATGATCCAGGCCCAGCGCATGCGACTCGATGCGGTGCTCACCCATTTGCCGGGGGTAATGTGGACGGTGATCGTTCTGGGCGCGGTGATCAGCCTGAGCGCTTCCTTCTTTTTCAGTGTCGAGGATGTGCGCCTGCATGCAATTCTGGTGACGCTGCTCGCGATTTTCATAGGGTTGGTGATCTTTATGACGCTGGCGCTCGACCGGCCGTTTGTGGGCGATCTGGGAGTGAGCGCGGATCCATACCAGCTGATTTACGACCACCTGATGAAGCCGTAACCGTATATCTGGCCATCAAAGGCAACCACGGAGCAAACAAGTGCAGACTGTTAGGAATCGGATGCGTATCGTGTGGGGAATCGCATTGCTTGCGGCGTGCTTTGCATGCGCCGCGGTGGGGCAGCAAGCGGATATTCAGAACCTGGTGACGAGCGGACAGATGGACGGCATGCGCTGGCCGAACTTCGTCGACTACCGCGCGTGGCTGCAGAAGTTCTACGAGCCGGTCGGGTACGGGCCGGCCTGGGTTGTCGGTTCGCAACCGTCGCCAGTCGCGCTTGCGCTGATTGAGCAGTTTCGCAATGCAGGCCAAAAGGGGCTCAACCCGGAGGACTATGACACTTCGCGCTGGGGCGACCGGATTCAGGCGCTGAAAGGGGCATCGGCTGCGTCGGCGGTGGCTCGCTTTGATGTGGCGATGACGGTGTGCACGATGCGCTACGTGTCGGACCTGCGCATCGGGCGAATCAATCCGCAGCACTTCAAATACGGATTGAACGTGGAAGGCAAGAAGTATGACCTGGCCGAGTTCCTGCGCGAAAAAGTTATCCCTTCCATAAATATGAAGGCAACGATCGAAGGCATTGAACCTCCCTTTCCAGCGTATCGCCGGACGGAGCAGGCGCTGGCACACTATACCGAGTTGGCGAAACAGGATGACGGTGAAAAGCTTCCAGCGGTCACCAAGCCAATCGAACCGGGGCAGGCTTATGCGGGAGTGCCGCGGCTCACTCGGCTTTTGCGTCTCGTGGGCGATCTGCCGGAGGACGCGGCGGGACCGCAGGACCGTGTTTATGGGGGTGCGCTGGTGGATGCGGTGAAACGATTCCAGCGCCGCCATGGCATGGATGAGGACGGGCGGCTGGGTGCGGGAACGATCAACCAGCTTAACGTGCCGCTCGCCGATCGAGTGCGCCAACTGCAACTGACGATGGAGCGCTGGCGCTGGCTGCCGGCGGAGTTTTCCGCTCCGCCCATCATCGTCAATATTCCGGATTTCCGTTTACGCGCGCTCGACGAAAACAACAATCCTGCGCTCGATATGCGTGTAGTCGTGGGCAAAGCGATGCGCACCCAGACCCCGGTATTTTCGCGCGACATGACGTATGTGGTTCTGCGTCCGTACTGGAATGTGCCGCCCAGCATCCTTCGCAGTGAGATTGTGCCGGCGATTCAACGCAATCGGGGATACATCGCGAGCAAGAACTACGAGGTGACGACTCCGGATGGCAAGGTGGTCACGTCGGGGGCTATTTCGGATGACGTGCTGGCGCAGCTGAAGGCGGGCAAGCTGATGGTGAGGCAGAAACCCGGACCGACGAACGCGCTGGGCCTTGTGAAGCTTATCTTTCCGAACGAGAACAATGTTTATTTGCACAGCACTCCTTCTCAGAGCTTGTTTTCGCGCTCACGGCGCGACTTCAGCCATGGATGCATTCGCGTGGAGAAGCCTGCTGAGCTTACGGTGTGGGTGCTGCGCAATAATCCCGGATGGACGCTGGAGAAGGTGCAGCAAGCGATGCAGAGCGGGAAAGACAACGTGACCGTGACTCTCGCGAAACGCGTGCCGGTGTTTATCGTCTATGGAACTGCGCTGGCCTACGCGAACGGCGAAGTTCATTTCAGCGACGACATCTACGGATTCGACGCGAGGCTGGAGACGGCGCTGGCCAAGGGCTATCCGTATCCATAGCGTTGTGTCGCTGATGCTGTTGGCGTAGGTCTGGGAGTCGAAGAAGCAGATTCTTCGCTCACCACCCCCGAACCTGCCCCAAAGAGTACGCTCTTTGGGGACACCGAAGACGTTCGGGGCCCCGTTCGCTCAGAATGACACCTTCAACTTTTTCGTGAACCCCAGGGGCGGGATGCCAATGTTGTGTCCTCTAGGTGATTGGCGTAGGTCTGGGAGTCGAAGAAGCAGATTCTTCGCTCACCATCCCCGAACCTGCCCCAAAGAGTACGCTCTTTGGGGACCCCGAAGACGTTCGGGGCCCCGTTCACTCAGAATGACACCTTCAACTTTTTCGTGGACTTCAGGGGCGGGATACAAATGTTGTGTCCTCTAGGTGATTGGCGTAGGTCTGGGAGTCGAAGAAGCAGATTCTTCGCTCACCACCCCCGAACCTGCCCCAAAGACGTTCGGGGCCCCCTTCACTCAGAATGACACCGCCAACTTTTTCGTGAACTTTAGGGGACGCTCAATTTTATGGTGAACTTGAGGGGGCAGGATACTGGAACAGGCTCTTGCTACCAGTAGCGAACGCGGCCTACGTCGACGTGTACGAAATTCGAGTCTGCATAGTAGCCCACTCCACCGCGATGGAGAGCCATGGCTGCGTCTCGCAAGCGTGCCGTGGAAATGCCGGGGATGCGGATATCAATTGCCATGGCCTGCATGTGGAGGCTGTGGAGGGCCACGCCGTGTCCATGGGTGCGGAGGTACTCATTGCTCCAGGGGGTGCGATAGCCGCAGACTACATCGATTTCGAGATTCGGATTGCCGAGGGACGTAGTGAGATCGTGCAGAAGATCGAAGACGCGCGGATCATAGGCGCGAACATCGCCGGTACGGTGATCGCGCAGATAGTGGTTGAGCCGCTCAAGCGACTCCTGGTCGTATCCATTGCTATCGCGGTAGGCGATGTTGAGACGTTCTCCGGTATGGGTATGGAAAAAGTGCAGCTCGTACGGACTTCGGACAGTAGCCTGAGGTTCCGTCTCTGCGGTGGCGAGACGCGCCAGGGCGCATGCGGAAATCAACATCACCAGGGTCAGGGTGCGAAGGCTTCTCAATGACAATTCAAGTACTCCATAAAGCAGATTGGCCACCAGCAAGGTGGCCGATTCCTTGTTACAAGTAGTAGATTTCCGCATAACTTCCGGATAAATTTCCACCTGCACTGTAGATAGAGACGGAATTTCGGGCGGTTGGTGAGCGATGCGGCAGAAGGCTGATGCAGCTGCGGATGAACGATGCAACTGCGGCTGGGCGATGCAGCAGGGCTGGGCGAAAGCGAGGGCTTCTAACATCCATTCTTCAGTTCGTCTTCGACCATCATCCGGTGGGAGAGGGGGCCGGTGTTGCAGAAGCGGGAGCAGGTGAGGGCGGGGGTGCGAGGGGCTTAGTGGGTGGGGTGAGCACGAATCCGCTGCGGACGAGGGCAAAGCCCTGCTGGGGCAATTCGGCCTGGAGGAGCTGATTTTCGGGTCCGGCGAAGAGGTCGGTGGTACTGCCGGCGATGGTCGCTATCAGATGGTGGACGGAAACCGGCTTGCCATCGAGGGTGCCATTTTCATCGGGGTAGGTGGCGAGTTGGACGGGCTCGATGGTGCCGGCCTGCTTGGGGATGATGGCCCACAAGTCACGATTGTTGCTGCTGGCGGCAATGGAGAGTAGCGTTTCGAGGGCGCCGGGGTCGAAGTCGGGGAGGAAGACCGCGAAGTTGTGGGCAGCCAGGCGAGTGGTGCTGGCGCGCCCGTTGGCCGAGATGTTCAGAAGGAACTGCGCGGCATCGGGTTTGGCGACGACGTTGACGGCGGAGTTGTTGACAATGGCGCTGAGCTGGACGTGAAGAAGGCCGTTGGAGGGCGAAAGCTCTTCAGTCTTGGAAAGCTGGTAGCTCAGCCCTTGCATGTCGACATGGACGATGGAGGTGGAGTCGTAGCCGGTCGGCTTTGAGACAAAGTTGAAGCTTGCAGTGCCGATAGACTTGCCGTTCTGGCTGACGGCAAAGCTGGCCGACTGAGCCTTTGCCGCAACCGGAGCAGCGAGCAGAACCAAGGCAACAAGTCCCGCGGAGGGGACAAGGATCAGAGTGCGAAAATGCGTGTCCATCTCACTGGTTGATTAGACACCGTGGCGCGGAAAGGGTTGCGGGAGGATGAGGCGGCGACATGGGACAGTGGACAGTGAATAGTGAACAGTGAACAGTGGCCGCGCATCAACCGCTTGAGCCGAACACGCTGACCCAAAATCACGGGCGGGACAACGGACCACTGTTCACTATCTTTTACACTTCTCACTCGCTCTTCTACTTCTTTGCTTTTTCGTAGCGCTTGGTGACTTCGGCCCAGTTGACGACGTTCCACCAGGCGGCGAGGTAGTCGGGGCGCTTGTTCTGGTATTTCAGGTAGTAGGCGTGCTCCCATACATCGTTGCCGAGAATCGGATAAATTCCCTGGCTGAGCGGTGAGTCCTGGTTGGCGGAGGTGATGACCTTGAGTTTGCCGCCCTGGCTTACCAGCCAGCCCCACCCGGAGCCGAACTGCTTGGCTGTAGTCTCATTGAAAGTCTTCTTGAAGGCTTCAAAATCACCAAAATCCTTTTTGATGTGATCAGCAAGGGCGCCGGTTGGTGCGCCGCCGCCGCCGGATTTTGGCGAAGCCATGATGGTCCAGAACATGGTGTGGTTGGAGTGGCCTCCGCCGTTGTTGCGGACAACACCGCGAATGTCTTCGGGAACGGCGTTCAGGTCGCTGATGAGGTCATCCACGGATTTCGCAGCCAGATTGGGGTGGTTGGCCAGCGCGGCATTCACATTGGTGATGTAGGTCTGATGATGCTTGTCGTGATGCAGCTTCATAGTCTCCGCGTCGATGAAAGGCTCGAGAGCGGCGTAGTCGTAAGGAAGCGGTGCAAGTTCGTATGCCATCGGGGAAATCTCCTCAGTTGGGATTGTACTGTTTCAGTGGAGGGTCATCGCTGGATCTTCGAAAGCGCGTCCGGTGGGATCGACCCGAGCAGGTACTGTAAAAATGAAACCAACCGTTCATCACCGTGGGCAGTGCCCTATGGTTGGATGGATGCGATAAGTCCATGGTGGGGTTCGAAGTATTCGGCAGGAAAACGGAAACCTTGGGGTCATTCGGCACATCCCTAACATGTCGGACCCCGAAATTGAGCTTCCCTACACAAACAATTGGTGTGAACGGATGAATGATCGACTAACGTACCGCTGGCTTGACCAGCAGGGTGAGGCCTTCGGCGCGCCCGGACTCCAACCCCGCTGGACCTCCAGCGTCAAAGACGCCATTGGGACGGCCTACTCGGCTTCGAGCCGGGTCTGGTTTACCTGCTCCCACGGCATTCTCAACGAGATTTACAATCCCACGATCGACAGCGCCCAGGTCCGCGACATGGGATTTCTGATTACGGACGGCGAGACGTTTTCGCACGAAGAGAAGCGCGACCTGGTGTCGACATTTGAGTACATCCATCCGGAAGCGCTGGGTGTGCGATACATCAATCGCGATCCGAGCGGCCGATACACGTTGACCAAGGAGATCATCTGCGACCCCCATCATAGTGTCGTGCTGCAGCGCGTTCGGCTGGAAGGCCATGAGGATCTGATCCCGCGCCTGAAGATCTACGCGCTGCTGGCGCCGCATCTTGATGGCGGGGGCGCGGGGAATACGGCGCGCGCGCTGGATATTGCGGGGCAGAAGATGCTGCTCGCGTTCAAGAACCAGTGGTCGCTGGCGATGGGCGCCAGTTGCGGCTTTTCTCGCGTGAGCTGCGGGTTTGTGGGCTCGAGCGACGGGTGGCACGACCTGCGTGATAACTACCTGATGGATTGGGAATTTGGTTCAGCTACAAACGGCAATATCGCACTGTTCGGCGAACTGAACCTGGGCGCAGCGGGAACAGACGGTGCGCGCGAGTTCACTCTTGCTTTCGGTCTTGGGGAAGGGAACCACACGGCGCTTCAGAAGACGGTGAGTGCGTTGGCGACGCCATTCGATCAACATCGCGACCGGTTTATTGCGCAATGGCATCGGTTGGCGAATCCTGAATGGCTGGCGGCGAAGGCGTGCGACGGCGGCAAGCTGATGCGGGCCAGCCACAACGTGCTGCTGGCGCACGAAGACAAAACATTTTCCGGCGCGTTTGTGGCTTCGGCATCGATTCCGTGGGGGCAGGCGCATGGCGACGATGACCTGGGCGGTTATCACCTGGTATGGACGCGGGACATGGTGCAGACGGCGACGGCGCTACTGGCCTGCGGGCGCGCTGAAACGGCGCGGCGCGCGCTGGTTTACCTGGCGTGTACGCAAGAGCCGGACGGAGGTTTCGCGCAGAATTTCTGGGTGGATGGGCGGCCTTACTGGTCGGGCGAGCAGCTGGACGAAGTGGCGTTCCCCATCATCCTGGCGTGGCGGCTCTGGAAGGCAAAAGCGCTCGGCGAGATTGAGATCTTTCCCTTCATCGAACGGGCCGCAGGATACCTGGTGAAGCATGCGCCGGTCACCCACCAGGAGCGGTGGGAGGAGAACGCGGGCTACTCCCCCTCGACACTGGCGACCGTGATTGGCGGGCTGATTTGCGCGGCGGACATGGCGCGGGCCCACGATTCCACGGAGATTGCCGTGTTCCTGGAAGAGTTTGCCGACTGGATCGAACGCCATCTGGAGGAGTGGACTGTCACCAACGATGGCGTGCTGTTGCCCGGGGTCAAGCGCCATTACATGCGCATTCGGCCGCCGGAGAAGGGCGAAGCCTACGCTTGCGAGAGCTGCGGCGACGAGATGATCCACATCAACAATCGGCCGCCCGGGGAGCGCACCGAGTTTGAAGCGCGCGAGATTATCGATGCGGGTTTTCTCGAGCTGGTCCGCTATGGAGTGCGGCGCGCCGACGATCCGCTGGTGATCGATTCGCTTAAGGTCGTGGATGCGGTGCTCAAGACCGATCTGCCGCAGGGTCCGGGCTGGCACCGGTACAACTGGGACGGCTACGGCCAGTGCCCCGACGGCGGGCCGTTTCTGGGATGGGGAAAGGGGCGGGTATGGCCTCTTTTCACCGGGGAGCGCGCCCACTACGAACTGGCGGCTGACAGGGATCCGGCTGCGCTGATCGCGACCTATGAGCGCTTTGCTACTCTCGGCCAGATGATGCCGGAACAGGTGTGGGACGAGGCGGATCGGCAGGGTTTTGAGATGGGCAAGCCGGCAGGTTCGGCGGTTCCGCTGGTGTGGGCGCATGCCGAATATCTCAAACTATTGCGTTCGACGGTGGACGGCAAGGTCTTCGACCGCATCGATAGCGTGTACGACCGTTACTGTGATCCGCGAGGCAGAAAGCAGCTGCGCGCCAACCTGGAGTTCTACAGCCTGCGTCGACCAACCCAGAAAATCAAGGCTGGAGACACGCTGCGCATCCTCGACGACGCGCCATTTGAGGTGGTTTGGACGACGGACCAATGGAAGACGACGCAATCGACCATGGGCCACAGTCTCGGCAGCGCGGGCTACAGCGTGGACCTTTCCACCGCTCCAGACCAGGCGAGCGGTGGTCTATCATGGACTCTCCACTGGCGCGAGCAGAACCGCTGGCTCGGTTACAACGTGGACATCAAGATCGAAGACCGGAACCCGGCTTAATTTCCGCAGCTTTTTCGAAAGGAAATGGATCAGAGTTTTATGGCTACACTCGCGGATCTTTCACTCGACGAAGTATCGATTGACACATTGAGGCTGCTCGCTGTTGACGAAGTGGAGAAGGCCAAGAGCGGCCACCCCGGCGCACCGCTGGGCTGTGCTCCCATCGCCTATTTGCTGTTTCACAAGATCATGAAGCACAATCCGGCGAACTCAAAGTGGGCCGATCGCGACCGGTTTGTGCTGTCAAACGGGCACGCCTCCGCGCTGCTGTATGGCACGCTCTTTCTCTCCGGCTACAAGGTGACGATCGAAGACCTGCAGGGCTTTCGCCAGTGGCATTCGCGCACTCCGGGGCATCCGGAATACGGCGACACCGATGGGGTCGAAGTCACGACTGGTCCGCTGGGCCAGGGATTGGCGATGGCCGTGGGTATGGCGATTGCGGAGAAGCACCTGGGAGCGGTGTACAACAAGCCGGGCTTTGAAATCGTGAATCACCACACGTATGTGTTGTGCGGCGATGGCGATTTGATGGAAGGCGTTTCGCACGAGGCATGCGCGCTGGCGGGTACGCTGGCCCTGGGCAAGCTGATCGTGCTTTACGACGATAACCTGATCTCGCTGGATGGCCCGACGGAACTTAGCTACAACGACAATGTGCTGGAGCGTTTCGAAGCCTATCACTGGCACGTTCAGCGGGTCGCCGACGGAAATGACCTGAAGGCCATTGAAGCCGCGATTGAAGCGGCCAAGGCGGAGACGGGAAAGCCATCGTTCATTGCGGTGCGCACCGTGATTGGCTATGGCAGCCCGAAGGCCGGCACCAACAAGGTGCACGGCGAAGCGATGGGGCCGGCGGATACGGCGGCAACGAAAAAGTTCTTCGGCTTCCCTGCGGACCAGAGTTTTTATGTCCCCGACGATGCGCTGAAGAACTGGCGCCAGGCGGTTGATCGTGGCGCGACGGCCGAGGCTGAGTGGAAGAAGCTCTTCTCACGCTATGCGTCTGAGTTTCGCGATTTGGCAGTTGAATTCGATCGCACCCAGAAAGGCCAGCGGAAAAAAGATTGGGAGAAAGCGATTCCGTCTTTCCCGGTGGACAAGAAGCAGGCCACGCGCAACGCCGGCGGCGCGGTTATGAACGCCGTGGCGGGTGTTGTGCCGGAGTTATTTGGCGGCGCAGCCGACCTGACATCGTCGACGAAGACGATTTTCAAGCCGGGCGAGAGTTTTCATGTCGATCCTACGGGACGCAATGTCTTTTTCGGGGTGCGCGAATTTGGCATGTGCGCGGCGGTGAACGGCATGGCGGTGCACGGCGGCCTGGTGCCATTCGGGTCGACGTTTTTTACCTTCTCCGATTACTGCAAGCCCGCGCTGCGACTGGCGGCGCTGATGCAGATTCATTCCATCTTCGTGTTCACGCACGATTCGATCGGGCTTGGCGAAGACGGCCCGACGCACCAGCCGATTGAGCAACTGATGATGCTGCGCGCTGTGCCGGGGCTGACGGACTTCCGTCCCGCGGATGCCAATGAGACTGCCGCGTGCTGGCGGCTGGCACTGGACCGCACTACGCCGAGCTTCTTCGCTCTGACGCGGCAGGATCTGCCGGTGATTGATGCGTCGAAGCATGATGTTTACGCGGGTGTAAGCAAAGGCGGGTATGTTCTAGAGGATGCGGCGAACGTAAAGGTGGTCTTGATTGCCACCGGCTCCGAGGTCTCGACTGCAATTGACGCGGCGAAGATACTCGCGGGCGAGGGAATTGCCGCACGAGTGGTGAGCTTACCAAGCTGGCGGATTTTCGAAGAGCAATCGGCCGAGTACAAGGCAAGCGTTTTGCCTGCCGGGGTACCGAAACTCGCTGTGGAAGCGGGCGCAACCCTTGGCTGGTGGAAGTACGTTGGCTTGGACGGCGATGTTGTGGGTGTCGATCGCTTCGGCGCGTCGGCGCCGGGGCCGAAGGTGATGGCGGAATACGGATTCACACCTGAGAACGTAGCGGCGCGGGCCAAGGCGATTTTAAAAAGATAGGGACTAGGGACCAAGGACCAGGGACTTGGGAATAGGTTTCAGTTTGAGGGAGATTCATGAAGCTGGTTATTGCATCGGATCATGCGGGTTTCGAACTGAAGGAAGAAGTGCGCGCCTACCTGACGCGCGCGGGGCACGAGATGCTCGATCTTGGTGCATATAAGGTTGAGCCGCAGGATGATTATCCCGATTTTGCCGAGCGTGTCGGCGATGCACTCATAGCGGGCGAGGCGCCGCGCGGAATTTTGATTTGCGGGTCCGGTGTGGGCGTGAGCGTGGCTGCGAACAAGATGCCCGGCATTCGCGCCGGCATGTGCCACGATACCTATTCCGCGCACCAGGGCGTAGAGCACGATGATATGAACGTGCTGGTGCTAGGCGCGCGGATCGTGGGATCAGCCCTCGCTTACGAGCTTGTGGATGCATTCATCAGGGCGAACTTTATTTCCAGCGAGCCACGGTTTACGCGTCGCTTCAAGAAAGTGCTGGCGATTGAAGCGAAGTATCTATGCGGTTCCAAATAAGTCGGCAGCTTGTTTCCAGAATCACTCAGGGTGGGCAGTTACTGCTCACTGTCAACTGTTTACTGATCACCGACCACTGTTTCTAAGAGACGCCGATGTTCCCCTTCGACGTAATCCTCTTCGATGTTGGCGGGGTCCTGCTGACCAACGGCTGGGATCATCGTGAACGCGCGGCCATTGTCGATCAGTTTCATCTGGATGCCGCGGCCTTGGAAGCGCATCACGCCAAGGCGTTCGAGCCATGGGAGCGCGGGGAGATCACGCTGGATGAATATCTGGATGCAGCGGTGTTTTATGAGCCGCGCAGTTTCACGCACGAGGAGTTCTTCGCAGCAATCTGCGCGCAATCAAAAGAGTTGCCCGACGGCGCGATCCGCATCCTCAAGGAACTGGCGGCATCTCATAAGTGCATGGTGGGCTCGCTTAATAACGAGGCCCGGGAGACCCATGAATTTCGAATGCAGAAGTTCGGCCTTCGCCAGTATCTGGAGTTTACGTTCACTTCATGCTACATGGGCCTTCGCAAGCCGGATCCGGCTATCTATCGCCGGGTATTGGGCATTCTGGGCAAGTCGGCGGAGCGCTCCTTGTTCATCGACGATCGTCTCGAAAACGTGGCGGCCGCGGCCGCCGTTGGCATGAAGGCGCTCCGCTTCACAGGTGCGGTTGCACTGCGCCGTGACTTGCAAGCACTGGAAGTTCTGTAACGAGATTGGAAGGGAGAACAATATGCAACTGGGACTGATTGGTCTGGGCAAGATGGGCGGCAATATGGCCGAGCGGCTACGCCTTGGCGGGCACCAGGTGGTGGGGTTTGACTTCAGCACAGAGGCTGTGCAGAAGCTGACTGCCTCGGGAAACGTGGGCGTGAGTTCGCTTGAAGACATGGCGAAGAACCTGAAAGGCCGGAAGGCCATCTGGATCATGGTGCCGCAGGGCAAGCCTGTTGACGACACCATCGCCAAGCTTGAGCCGCTGCTGAATAAAGGCGACATCCTGATTGATGGCGGCAACTCAAATTACAAGGATTCGCAGCGGCACTACAAGGAAGTTACGGCGAAGGGATTCCAATTTGTCGATGTGGGAACGTCGGGAGGTGTGTGGGGGTTGAAAGAGGGCTACAGCATGATGGTCGGCGGCGACAAGGATGCGGTCGAGTATCTGCGGCCGATCCTCGAAACGCTCGCGCCGGCAAAAGACAAGGGCTGGGGGCATGTGGGTCCAGCGGGCGCCGGACATTTTGTGAAGATGGTGCACAACGGCATCGAGTACGGCCTGATGCAGGCCTATGCCGAAGGCTTCACCATCATGGAAAAGAAGGAAGAGCTGAACCTCGACCTCGTGCAGATTTCGCAGATCTGGCGCTTTGGCAGCGTGGTGCGGAGCTGGCTACTGGATCTGACAGCCGATGCACTCAGCAGGAATCCCACGCTCGAAGGGCTCGAGGCGTATGTCGCGGATTCCGGCGAAGGCCGATGGACAGTATTCGAAGCGATCGATCTGAATGTATCGGCGCCGGTGATTACGGAGTCGTTGATTCGACGGATCCGTTCGCGCGAAGAGAATAATTTTACCGATCGCATGCTGGCGATTATGCGCAACGAATTCGGCGGGCATGCGGTTAAAAAAGACTAGTGAACAGTGAGCAGTGGGCAGTGAACAGTGAACAAGGCGGGCGCAAAGTGTTAGATAGTCCCATCAAAGAGACCGCCGTACACTGCCCACTGTTCACTGCACACTGTCCACTCGACTGATGAAGGAGGTCGCTATGGCAACGGCTACTGTACAGATGAAGATTCGTCCCGAAGATCTTAAGCAGGTCCCGAAAACCGGCGAGCGCATTCCCAATCCGGGGATCCTCGTGATCTTTGGCGCCTCGGGAGATTTGACTAAACGCAAGCTCGTGCCTGCGCTCTTTCACCTCGAGCAGGACGGGCTGCTGCCGAATGACTTTGCGATCGTAGGCGTGGCACGGCGTCCCCTGGGTGATGAGTTTGCCGCCGACATGCGCGAGGGTCTCATCGACTATGGCGACGTGGACAAGTCCGATCCGAAGATGGATGAGTTTGTAAAAAAGATCAGCTACTACGCGCTGAGTTTCGATGACGCCTCACATTACGCGGGGTTGAAGGCAGAACTCGATCGCATTGCGCAGGAGCGGAACATCGGCCCGGATCGATTGTTCTACCTTGCGACAGCGCCGGAGTATTTTGCGCCCATCATCGAGAATCTCGGCGCGCAGGGGATGGCGCAACCGGGCCCAGAGGGCGCCCCAGTGCGGGTAGGGGTGGTGATCGAGAAGCCATTCGGGCACGATCTCGACTCGGCGCGCGAACTCAACCACCAGGTCAACGCCGTCTTTCACGAGAACCAGGTCTTCCGCATTGATCACTACCTGGGCAAGGAGACGGTGCAGAACATCTTGGTGTTTCGTTTTGGAAACGGGATCTTCGAGCCGATCTGGAATCGCAACTACATCGACCACGTGCAGATCACGGCGGCGGAGACGCTGGGCGTGGAAGGCCGCGGGCCGTTTTATGAGAAGGCGGGCGCGCTGCGCGACGTGGTGCAGAACCATGTGATGGAGTTGTTGAGCTTCGTAACGATGGAGCCACCGTCGAGCTTCGACGCTGAAGCTGTGCGCCGCGAGAAGGTCAAAGTGTGGCGCGCCATTCCCAGCATTCCGATAAAGGATGCAGTCCGCGGGCAGTACGGCCCCGGGGTTGTGGATGGGAAAAAGGTCGTTGGTTATCGCGACGAAGATCGTGTGAATCCTGAGTCGGGCACAGAAACGTATGCGGCAGTGAAACTCGGAATCGAGAACTGGCGCTGGGCTGGAGTTCCGTTCTATCTGCGCGCGGGCAAGCGGATGAAGAAACGCGCCACGGAGATCAGCATCCAGTTCAGGCAGCCACCGCTGCTCATCTTCAATCGCATGCAGTCAAGCGGACCGTGCACGGATATTCAGCCGAACCTGCTGACGATTCGCATTCAGCCGAACGAAGGCATCGCTCTGCGCTTCGGTGCGAAAGTTCCCAACACGCCGAACATGTCGGTGTGCCCAGTGAACATGGACTTCGATTATGCCGCGGCATTCGGCACATCGACGGCAAATGGGTATGAGCGGCTGCTGTTGGACGCGATGCTCGGCGACCAGACACTGTTTGCCCATCGCGATGGCGTGGAAGTGACCTGGTCGCTCTACACACCGATCCTCGAAGCGTGGGCGGCTAAGAATCCCGAGGTATTTCCGAATTATTTTGCAGGAACGTGGGGCCCGGATTGCGCGGACCGACTGCTGGAACACAGCGGGCACGTCTGGCGCAACAACTTCGGCTGAGGAGAGTCCCGACCTGAGATTTCCCCGCGGCACATTCGCACGGTTGATGAAGCCAAATCGGCGAGGTGCGAAGAATGCCGCGCGCTGAGCACACAGGACTGGGCGGCGCGGTTTGACGTCGTCGAAAACATCATCGCTACACGTAGAGTTGCCCAAGCATTAGATGAGTTGCCAAGTTCCGTGGACTCAGCCCGATGGTGCGCTTCAATCGTTTGGTTCTGGTGTGCTTGAAGCAGACTGATCCGATTTGGTGCTACGCTCATCCTGTTCGAGTCGTTCCTACGTGCGAGGGGGCGTGCGATGAAATGTTTGGTTTTGGCTCTGCTGTTATCAGCAACGATTCCTTCTCCTTGCCAGAGCACCCCGCAACATTCCATCGATCCAGATCAGATTTTTCAAATGCCCAGGCAATTCCAGGTGGCCCCACGTGACTTTAGCAAACCGCCGGCCTTTAAGGCTCCATTGCAGGTTATGCCTTTGCCACAGGTCGTCACTCTGGGTCACGCACCCAAAGTTGGCGACCCGCATCTCGACTCGGACATCATTCACCGGCCGCCTCGGGAAAGCTTCGCACAGCAGCAACAGCGCACTCCGCTGGCTGGCGCCCTTTATCCTAATCTGAAGTTGCTCCCGGTCGAAACGGCGCGACTGGACGCTACCCCGACGGCTCCAAACAAATAATGGCAAGCTGACGGCCGCGGGATTGTCGCATTCCCGTTGAATCACCGCTGCGCTCAACATGACTAGCTGCTTTTTGCCGATGTTGGTGAATGAACGGCTACCAGGAAACTACGCACAATTCAAGATCAAGCTCGCTTGAAACGATTGCGTGTTTTGTTTCACTACCATGCAGGACTCGCGGTTAGAACGTGGGAGCCTGCGGTCTGCCACCTTCGTGGTACGAGGCGCAACTCATCGCCGCGAGACGGTTTCCTCTATATAGGAGTCCAAAGGATTGGACCACACATATGACATCTCTCAGGAACAAAACGACCATTCCGCTTGATCATGCTGTACTTTGCCTCGACTGCAATTGCGTGAGCGACGCCAATCGGGAGTGCCCTGCCTGTTCTTCGCGGGCGCTGATGAATTTGAGCGTCGTTCTGAATCGTCCCGCGGAGTTTGCGGAATACGAACGGCTGGCGGATGCCGCGTAGGAACGATTCTCAAGGTTTTCCGGATATCAAAATGGAGACCGGTCGTGGATGGGTTCGTTGCTTTCCCACCCTTGCGGCAAGAACAAAGGCGTCGCAAGGATGGGGCACCCTCGTTTAGTGACAATTCCCGAGCTTTTCCCAGGTCTCAAAAGCGAGATCCTGCGGCTTCGCTCAGAGCAGGCTCTCCACGCCGCGAACGATGGAGCCGTTCGTGGGACCCCGGCTCCGGGGCACCGGCTGCTATTTCTTGATGACCCTTACGAAGGTGCCGTCCGGAAATTCGCCTTCGAGCAGATGAACCACGCCATCCTTTACGTAGCCCTCGAATTCCTGTCGCGCGGCACTTGATGATGCACCAGGCTGGGGCAATTTGTTGCCGCCGCTCGGTGGATGGGCGCCACCGGAAATAGCAGAGCCGGATGGGCGCCCCATTCCTTTATCCATGGCGTCGTTGGCGAGCTGGTCGGCCTCCTTGTTGCCGCCGCGCAGGGTGTGGCGCATCTCGAACCGTTCCAGCCGGCCGGCAAGGCGCGTGGCTTCTTCCCAAAGAGGACGCAACCCGGGGCTGGCTACTTTGTAGTGGCCCTTCATCTGCTTTACCATCAGCTCCGAATCGGAAACCACCCTCAGGCGCCGCGCGCCATGTTCCTTCGCCCAGGCTAGAACGGCCAGAAGTCCCTTATATTCAGCAAAATTATTGGTCTGGCGACCCAGAAATTCACTCAACCGGGCGACGACCTTGCCGTTTGGGTCTTCGATGACGGCGCCGTAGCCTGACGGTCCGGGATTTCCCCGCGATCCGCCATCGCAATGAGCCGTGAACCAACCGCCAGTCTCACCCGGCACGGCTTCCACTCCTGAAAAGAGAGACTCGTTCATATTTTCAAGTGTAATGTGCCTCACTATCGAGCTGCTCCGACGGCAAGTGGCGCTCACAAACAGGCTTGTCTGGCGTCTCACAAATGCGATCACGTCTGCACCACCGGAGTGAAAATCTCTATGGCAACGGATGCAGTGAGCTACCCTTCATCGCCGACCGCTGTTACCGGCGCTTTAGCATGGCCTGCCAAAAGGAGGATACAATCTTCCGCAGGCATGGCCTCTAGGGCAATGGACGGACCGGATCGCGCTGCGGAGCGCCTGCAAGCGCGTGCTCCGGAGATGGAGTTGATTCGCGAGGCACAGGCGGGATCGCGGGCAGCCTTCGATGCCCTGGTCCGCCAGTATGAGCAGCAGGTGCTGCGGCTGGCACTGCACCTTACCGGTTCCGAGCACGATGCCGAAGACATCTACCAGGAAGCCTTCCTCAAGGCCTTCCGGTACATCGGCAACTTCCGGTTTGAGTGCTCCTTCTATACCTGGATATATCGGATCGTGACCAACCTCTGTCTCGACCAGCTTCGCCGCCGTAAGACGCGTCGCGAAGATCAGGCAGTGGTGTTGGACCACTCCGGCGACGAGATCGATATTTTGTCGTCTGTCTCTGACAATCGGTCGTTTTCAAATCCTGCGAAGGAACTGGATCGCAAGGTGCTGGGAGAGCGAATTCAAGCTGCACTCAGCAAGCTCACCCCGCGTGAGCGCATGGTTTTTGAGTTGAAGCATTACCAGGGTCTCCGCCTGCGCACCATTGGAGAGATGTTGAACACGACGGAAGAAACCGCCAAGAATACGCTCTTCAGAGCGACAAAAAAGTTGAGAACTCAACTGGCGGGTTTGCGCTAACCCTTCGCGGGTGGCGAATCTTTTGGATGAGATTCGCGGTAGTACTTACTGAGGCTGGAAGGACGTAAAGAGATGAATTGCGAACTTGCACATGAGCGCATTGTGCTGGCGGCCTATGGCGAGCTGCCGGATGATCAGGTACACGAGCTGGATCGGCACATTGTCGCCTGCTCTGAATGCAGCCAGGAGCGGCAGCAGCTGCTAGCGCTGAAGACGCTGGCTACGGCCTATCCTGTCATTGAGCCCGATCCCAATTTTGTTACCCGCTCGCGCATACGCCTGGAAGAGGCGTTGGATGCACTGCCGCCGAAGAGCTGGTATGAACGATTTGGCCAGCGGATCCTGAACAACTTTTCGAACTTGCAGGCAGCCCCGGTTGCGGCACTACTGCTGCTGATTGTGGGAGCCGGCGCCGGAACGATTGGTGGTTACGAATATGCGCAGGCGCGTGCGGCCCATGCTGCAGGCCGGGCATCGACCGTTCCGAATGCCAAAGCTGATCCCGCGCCGGTCGTCCCGGCGCCTTCGGCCGAGGTTGCCAACATTTCGAGCATCGTCCGCCAGCCTAACAGTGAAATCGTAGACGTGACCTACAACCAGGTGGTACCGCAGCATATTCAGGGTTCGCTTGACGATCCAGCGATCCGCCAACTGCTGATGCTGGCCTCGGCGAATGCGTCTTCGCAGGGCGTTCGCGACGACTCTGTAGGTTTGCTTGCGGCTGAATGCCGGGCCGGACATGCCTGCCAGGGCGAGGGCATCCGTGACTACCTGATGGTGGCGCTGCGCTACGACAAAAGCGAGGCCGTCCGCCTGAAGGCACTCGAAGGCCTGCAACCCTATGTTGCCGAGGACATGCGTGTTCGCGACGCCGTGCTGGAGGCACTTTTGAACGACCGCGATCCGCGCATTCGCGCCTCAGCGATCACCGAACTTGAGCCGGTGCAGGCTGATACCGGCGTAAGACGAGTATTGTCCACAGTTGCCAATTCAGATCGAAATCCCCATATCCGCACGGCGTCCCGTGAGGTTCTAAGTCGGGCGCCGGAGTTTCAATAACTAACCCTTACCTTCAGGCAACCGCCCCGTCCATACAGAGTGCGGACCTGGATGAAGGAACACGAGGAAAGTAACATGAACCGCTTTACGAGGCCTTACATCCGAGCTGGAATCGCCCTGCTGGGAGCCGCAATCGCATTCGCGCCAGCCACGGCCAATGCGCAGGGAACGCGCATCTGGCAAATCCTTGAGGAACCCAACCCACTGCTGTTGCACTCGAGTTCGCAGGGCTACCTCGGCGTGCTTGTGGGCGACGTCGACAACGACTCAGCAAACAAACTCAAACTGAAAGACGTGCGCGGCGCCGTAATTACGCTTATCGATCACGATGCACCCGCGGCGCAGGTGGGACTGCGCGTGAACGATGTTCTGCTCGAAGTGAACGGCCAGACAGTAGAGAGTGCAGAAGCCTTCGGGCGGATGATGCGCGAAATTCCTCCGGGGCGCAAGGTGACGATTCTGATCAGTCGCGACGGCTCGACCCAGACCGTCACGGTGCAGCTTGCCGACCGCAAGAAGCTCGACACCGACACCTGGAACAAGCTGAACAATGGCAGCGACATCAGCACTCCTGTGGAAGGCCTGGGAATCCTGGGCACTGGAGGCGCTGGAGATGCGCCGCTACCGGGTGGATTCCACATGCCATTCGTGGGCAGCAGCACGTTGAAGGTTGGCGCCATAGTTGAGCCTCTCACTGCCCAGATGGCTGACTATCTCGGCATTCAGAATGGCTTGATGGTGAAGCAGGTGGCGCGCAAAAGCGAAGCTGCCGCAGCCGGCATGAAGGCCTTCGACGTGATCTTGAAGGTGGGACCAGACAGCATGGCCACGGTTTCCGACTGGGATCGCTCAATGCGCGCCAACCAGGGGAAGTCCGTACAAATCACGATCCTTCGCGAGAAGAGGCAGCAGACGCTGACCCTGCAGGTGGACTCAAAGAAGAAAAGTGAACTGGACTTCGAAGAGTTCTTTCCCGATAGCGATTGCCCGCTGATGGCCTTTGCCGATCCCGACGTGATGCGGGATCTGTCTGAGCATCTGGATATCGACGAATCTGCTGCGCAGTCCATGCGCGATCAGGCGGAAGCGTTGCAGGATCAACTCAAGCAATGGAAGGACGATTCAGGCAACTTGCATTTCGAACTCACTCCGCAGCAGGCTGAAGAATTCCGCAAGCAGGCTGAGCAGTTCCGCGATGCTTTCAAGAACAAGGATTTCGGATTTGATCAGAAGCAAATGGACGAAATGAAGCAACGAATGCAGGAATTCAGCAAGGACTTCAACGCTGATGAATTCAAGTTTGACCAGAAGCAGATGGATGAGCTGAAGCAGCAGATGGAGAAATTCCGCCAGAACTTCAACGGAGATGGCTTCAAATTCGATCAGAAACAGATGGATGAATGGAAACGCCAGATGCGTGAATTCCAGCAGGCGTTTCCGCCGCGGTTTGAATAGCCTCGGAGATTCATACTGAAAGGCGCCCCCGGAAACTGCCGGCCGGCGCCTTTTATGTTGCGCGTAACAGGAGAAGATCGTTTTTCTGCAAGCCTACGTTTGCTGCGGTGGTTGCAGGATGCACCCGGGCGTCGAGCGTGCGATCTCCCATTCCTCCTCGGTCATATCCACTGACACATCCGCGAACAATGGCGTGCTCAAGTAGCGCTCGCCGGTGTCAGGCAGCATGCACAAGATCGTCGAGCCCTTGGGCGCTGTACTGGCCACCTGCAAGGCCCCCGCAAATGTTCCGCCCGAAGTGATGCCGACAAAGATGCCTTCTTTTTTGGCCAGGTCTTTGCTGCATTTGAGAGCGTCTGCGTTGGCGATGCGCAAAACCTGACTGATCGCCTTGGAAGCCACGGCATCGCCGGTCAGCTTGGCAATGAAGTCGGGGCTCCAGCCCTGCATGGGATGCGGTTTCCAGCTTGGGTGGCCGGATTTTGCCGAACCGTCTGGATTGCGCTCCTGCTCGACTCCGCTCGACAGCATCGGCGCATCATCCGGCTCGCAGACGACGATCTTTGTGTCGGGACGCTCCTTGGCCAGCACCCGCGCTACGCCTTTCAGGGTGCCGCCGGTGCCGAATCCAGTCACCCAGTAGTCCAGGCGCTCACCTTTGAAATCTTCGAGAATTTCCTGCGCCGTGGTGCGCGAGTGCATATCGGCATTGGCTTCGTTTTCAAACTGGCGCGTGTAATACCAGCCGTGTTTTTCGGCGAGCTCCACGGTCTTGTTGACCATGCCGACAGCACGCGCAGCGGCCGGCGTCACGATCACCTTGGCACCGAGAAAACGCATCAGCTTGCGGCGCTCGATGCTGAATGTTTCCGCCATTGTGACCACCAGCGGATAGCCTTTCGCCGCGCACACCATGGCCAGGCCGATGCCGGTGTTGCCGCTGGTCGCTTCCACGACGGTCTGTCCCGGCTTCAGTTTGCCGGTGCGTTCCGCTTCTTCAATCACGCCCAGCGCGAGGCGGTCCTTGACCGACCCCAGCGGGTTGAACGCTTCGATCTTGACGTAAAGATTTACGTCGGGCGGCGCCAACCGGTTGATTTTGACGACCGGCGTTTTGCCGACTGTCTCCGTAATGCTCGCGTATTTGCTCACTTGCCGACCTCCGGATGCACGCAATTGTACAGGCGCACCTCACCGTGGTCTGCAAGGTTTTTTCAGAGAAGGCGTGCGGAAAACGGGAGTCCGGAGGGCGGTGCCAACATCAGGCAAGAATCGGGAATCCCGGCGGTGCCGTGGTCCAGTAGAATTCCTGCGAGGTCGCCCCATGCAACAAGCCGAGACAGCTGCAAAGCGCACATCTCCCCTGGACATCCATTCTGATGAGTTTCGCGAAGCCGGTCACCAACTCGTCGATCGTATCGCGGATTTCTTTGACACGCTTCCGCAACGGTCCGTGACCACGGGCGAATCTCCCTCCGCAATCCGCCACGCACTCTGCGCCGACCGCACGCTGCCAGTCCAGGGCGCCGATCCGGCAGAGTTGCTGAACCACGCCGCCAGCCTTCTCTTTGACCATTCGCTGTTCAATGCGCATCCCCGCTTCTGGGGCTACGTCACTTCTTCGGCCGCACCCATCGGCGCACTGGGAGAACTGCTGGCAGCTGCGGTGAACCCCAATTGCGGAGCGTGGCTGCTCTCTCCGATGGCGAGTGAAATGGAGGCGCAGACGATCCGCTGGATTGCGGAGATGCTGAACTATCCCACCGATTGCGGCGGTCTCTTTGTCAGCGGCGGCAACATGGCCAATATCGTCTGCTTTCTCGCTGCGCGCCAGGCCAAGGCCGGTAGCGATGTGCGGACCAAGGGCGTAGCAGGCACTCGTCTGCGCGCGTACTGCTCGAAGGAAACCCATACGTGGATTCAGAAAGCCGCGGACATTGCCGGTCTCGGCACCGATGCGGTGCGGTGGATCGCAGTCGACGGCGAACTCCGCATCGACGTCGACGCTCTTAACGCGCAAATCCGCGCCGATCTTGCTGCCGGCGACAAGCCGTTCCTGGTGATTGGAAACGCCGGCACCGTCAGCACTGGCGCTGTCGATCCGCTGCCCGAGCTTGCGGCGCTCTGCCGCGAGATGGATCTCTGGTTTCATGTGGACGGAGCTTACGGTGGATTTGCTGCGCTTGCGCCCGATGCTCCCCCTGAGTTCTCCGGACTAAGTGCAGCAGACTCGATTGCCGTGGACCCGCACAAATGGCTCTATGCGCCGCTCGAGGCGGGCTGTGCGCTGGTGCGCGACTTGTCAAAGTTGCGCGACGCGTTTGCGTATCACCCGCCTTACTATCACTTCGGCGTCGAGGCCATCAATTACTTCGATCTCGGTCCGCAGAACTCGCGCGGCTTTCGTGCGCTCAAGGTGTGGCTCGCGCTGCAGCAAGTAGGCCGCGATGGTTATGCGCAGATGATCTCCGATGACATGCGTCTCGCGCGCGCCATGTACGATCGCATCGCGCGCTGCGGGGAACTGGAAGCGCTGACAAACGCACTCAGCATCACCACGTTCCGTTTTGTTCCGCCGGACCTGAAGCGCAACGACGAGCAAGTGGAAAGCTATTTGAACGATCTGAATCGCGAACTGCTCACGCACCTGCAGCAAGGCGGAGAAGCTTATCTTTCCAACGCGGTGATCAGCGGCAAGTACGCGTTGCGCGCCTGCATCGTCAACTTCCGCACCACGCTTCAGGATGTCGAGGCGCTGCTGCCCGTCATTGTGCGCATCGGCGACCAGGTAGACAAAGCGCTGCGCCCCGCAAGCCTTGCCTGAGATCGGTGCATAGCAGAGACTCAGCAACGCAGTTTTGTTTCAGGGCACGATAACGATTCGACGTGTTACTTCACGCCTTTATCCGGATTCCAGACGCCCTGCAACTTACGCACGTAGAGAATCTGGCCGACGTGATACGCGTTGTGCGCGCCGACATGTGCGATGAGCGAAGCGTTGGCAGCGAGCTTGGCATCGTCTGCGTCATTCACCGCCTTCTCCCAATCCACCAGCACCTGGTTCAGCTTCTTCACCAGGTCATCCCACTGTGCCGGCGTGAAGTTGTCGAAGGTCTCGTTATTGTTGCCATCGAACTTCTCATTCTTGACGCCCTTGAAATCGTTGAGCGCGCGATCGTCCCAGTACCAGATGTGGTAGGCCAGTTGACCTACCGAGTGATTCCCTTTGCCGGGACTCCACATGGCTTGCTGCGCGGTCAACCCGTCGACGGCGATGCTGACGGGAACAAACCAGTCTTCCTGGTCGTGCGTAGTGCGCAACTGTTCGAGCAGAACGCCGCGTAGTGTCGTTGGCGGTTTCTTGTCGTTGTTCTGTGCGAAGAGGGGAACGGCAAGGAGCAGGAGAAACGCATACTTTTTCATCGATGATGACCTCGCGGGAAATGCGGTGGCGGAAGTATAACGCCGAGCCTGGTACTCGGGCTTCCGGCAACGTGCGTCCCCAGGCCGCTTCAGAACTTCTCAGTGCATGCGCGCCACTTCGCAATTGGAATTCGGCTCAGAATCGGCTAGCTTTCGAGTTCACATGACGCCGCGCCCAGAGGCCGTTCTCAAATTTGAATCCCGTTCACCTCCGCGCTCCAAGCTCCAGCTTGAGCAGCAACCGTCACTTGGCTTGCTTGCGTTTGGCATGATCGGCTTGGGAGTGCTGGCGCTCTCGGTGGGAGACTTCGCGATGGTGTGGCAGCCGGTGGCGGCTTGGTTCCCGGCTCGCACCACCTTGGCCTACGCGGCTGGCGCGCTCATGCTCCTCTGCGGCGCGGGACTTTTCTTCCGCGCCACCTCCGTCTGGGCCACACGCATCCTGTTTCCGTATCTGATTGTGTGGCAGTTGCTGAAGCTGCCGGCGCTCTTCGTTGCTCCAAAGGTCGAGGGAGTCTACCTGGGCTTCGGCGAGCTGGCGTTGCTGCTCGCCGGCGGCTGGACACTCTTCGCACGGCTCGGCGACGTTCGCGCTCCAGCCTGCCTTGCCTGGGCGACCGGCGACACAGGCGTGCGCCTCGCCCGCTACTACTTCGCGCTCTGGCTCATCCCGATTGGCCTTTCCCACTGGATCTACACCAAGGAAACCGTGGAACTGATCCCGCCGTGGCTGCCCTTCAAAACCGGCTGGGCCTATCTCACCGGCGCCGGACAAATGGCCTCAGGGCTCGGCATGCTCTTCGGCGTGTTCCCGCGGCTTGCGGCGTGGGCAGAGGCCGGCCAAATCATGCTCTACACGCTGCTCATCTGGTTGCCCGCAATCTTTGCCACCCCCCGAGGGCGCCTGGCCTGGACGGCGCTGTGGATCTCGTGGACCATCGGCGCAGCCGCGTGGGTAGTTGCACAGAACACTCCGTCGGAGCCCACAATCGAGCAAAAGAATGAGCGCCGGTGAACCGGCGCTCAACACACTGCACGTAGATTACCCTCGATCAGGGAGGCAAACGTTTCCGCCTACATCTGGCAACTTACCAGGTGATCGGCTGCCATGGGGATGACTCCCTGGCGCGCCGCCAGCCGTCGTGAAACTGTGCGCTCCAGAATGCGCTTGCCACGAAAGACACGCGACTTCATGGTAGCAACGCTCAAGTTCAGCGATTCGGCTGCCGCGAGTTGTGGAGTCTCATCGAGCACGCAAAGCTCAATGGCGCGACGGCACACAAAGCCCAGCTTGCCCACTTCTTCGCGCAGAATGCCTTCCATTTCCTTGCTCTGCCATGTCTCTTCAGGATTCTTGCCGGGATCGGGCAAATCGATCTCGACGACTTCATTGTCTTGTTTGCTGAGATATTCGATTGACACGAAGACACGGTTGCGGCGGCTGCGCAGGTGCTCGTGCGCGGTGTTCTGCACAATCGCGCCCAGCCAGCTCGACATCTGCGACTCCCCGCGAAACTTCGCGAGAGCCCTGTAGGCTTTCATGAAGGCTTCCTGCACAATGTCTTCAGCGTCTTCGTTCGAATTCGTCAGACGCCGGGCCATGCGCAGCAGTTGGGGACGGCGCCGCTCGGCAGTTTCGAGAAACTCCCCAAGTCGACCTTCGCGCATCAGCTCGTCTGCTTCCACTTCCATTGCACTCAAGGCAATTGGCATATACACCCGCTCCATTCGGGTGGGCATTTCAAATTCATTCGGTTTGAATGAAGAGCCATAACACAGCACGCGGCCAATTGCGCTAGCTACAACACAGGCCGGTACCGCCGACTACGCCAGGGAAGGATTGAGTGAGGGAGGAGCTCGGAAGGGAATATGCGAGGAAATGATGAGCGTGACGCGCGCCGGAGCCGGCGTGGTGACTGCATGATCGCGCGACAGGCGCGGAAGCTGAAGAGCAGCAAGAGCGAAAAGCGCGAATCCGCCAATTTGTTGCGGCTTGATGATCTGCTGTGCCGGTGCCGCCAGGGATTCGTCCCGATGGTCCACCCACATGCGGGTGGGAGAAGCCTTGCTGACTTCTGAGTGCTGAAAGTATTGCGAGAGCTTGTAGCCGTAGCCGCAACCGCCCACCGCGATCGCCAGTGCGACGACCGCAAGCACGTAGGGCTGGAAGAACAGCCTGACCGCGAGAGGCATTCCGAAGTCGTGCGCAATCAGTTCCGACGGCTGTTGATTCTGCGCGTCACGATTGGTCGCGATGGAAAATTCGCCGTGCAAAGTGTCCTCGGCTCCTCGAACGGTGCAGCAAAGGTCTCATCAGTATAGACTCCGATCGCTTTCGTTTAGCCTCAAAAATTCTCTACAGCTGGTAACGAAGGGAGTTCCGGAGTCTGAAACCTTTCACCGCCCACCCTCGGCAAGAGCATTGAGTAATGCAAGGACAATGAAGGATATAACGACTTACGCGGCCTGTCGGATGCCGAGTATTGCGGACGATGGTTCTTAAGCAAACTCAAGATTGAAGACCTCCCGGGGTTTCGGAATTGAAACCCGGGAGGCCGCGCCTGGGGGACCCAGCTCTCAAGCCGGGAGCATGCCTTCGAGCCGGACGTAACTCATCTCCATGCCCTGCTCCATGTTTGTGGAGAGCATCTGAGCACGAGTCGCCGCATCGGGCAGGGTCATGCGCATGGTCATCAGGGTGCCGTCGCCGTCGCGATCGAAGCGCGTTTCGATGTGGTTGTCCGGGGTGGGATCGGGCAGAAACATCCGCTCAACGTGAACAATACGACTAAATGGCTCGAGTTCGAGGTACTCGCCTGTTATGTGGAAGCGGCCGAACTTGCCCTTCGCCGGGTTCTCCCATTCGTAACGGAATTTGCCGCCCGGCCGTGGCTCGCAGAGGCAGACCGGCATAGTCCAGCCCTCAGGGCCAAGAAGCCATTTTTGGATAAGGGCCGGTTCGGTGTGGGCGCGGTAGATCGCTTCGGGTTTCGCATTGAAGCGGCGCGTGACGACGATATGGGTGTCGCCTTCGGTCTTGAGGGTCAGCTTGGTCATGGTTTTCATCCGATTTTTCCTCCGGTGTCTGGGGTCATGTCTGCCAAAACCTGGTCGAGCCGGTCATAGTTCTTCGTCAGGGCGCTGCGAAGCATATCGAGCCACTGGTCCACGGCGTCAAGTCCGGGCTTGGCCAGCCGGCTGGGACGCCGCGTACCTTCGTTGCGCCTGACAATGAGCCCCGCTCCTTCAAGCACTTTCAGATGCCGGGAAACGGCGGGCTGCGTCATTTCGAAGGGCTTTGCCAACTCCATGACGGTGGCCTCGCCGAGCGCGAGCCTCGCAAGAATGGCGCGGCGGGTGGGATCGGCGAGGGCGGCAAAAGTGGAATCAAGGTTTGGCATAACGTGAACCTTATATAACTTAATAATTATATAACTATGGTGTAATAGTCAACCGAAATCTGTGGGAGACGTCCGGGTTTCTCGGAAATTATTGCTCGATTGCGTGTTCGGCGCCTCGAAACAGGGAGCCGAGCGCCCGCCAAACCCACCGAATCAGGAGGATGACGGCCAGCACAAGCGCTACTGCGATTCCGGCCCCAAGGTACGGATGCACGGTTGCCAGCCAGGTGAGTGAAATGGCCAACGCGTCTCCGCCGAGACTGAGGCCGATGTTCGAGAAAGGCTCTGGGGACGGCGTGACGGCGGCGCGGGCGGCGGTTTTGCCCCCGTGCGCAGCCAGTGCGATGAGACCGCCTAGCAATGTGACCGCAAGCTGTTCGCCGGGAGTCAAATTGGTAGTGGCGCGCCAAGCCAGCAGGGCTGCCGCCGGAACGCGGATGAAGGTGTGCAGCGCGTTCCAAATCAGGTCGAACGCGGGAACTTTGTCGGCGAAGAACTCCACCGCGAACAGCGTAACGCTGGCGCCGATGACCCACCAGCTCGCCAGAAGGTGCAGTGGCTCCGGCAGCACCAGCAGGCCCGTGTGTGCCAGGAGGCCAAGCGTCGCCACCGTGGCGTACACGTTGATCCCAGCGGCAAACGACACCGCAACGATCAGCGCGACAAGTTCATGGCCCGGCAGCGGGAGTTTCACGTCGTCAGTATAAGGCCACCCGCGGATATCCCCATGTCATGAGGTTCAGATCTGCGAAGGGATCGGGTTGCCTGTGGGCTTCAGCAGCGACGCCGGCGCATACGGAGCGGTGCACTTCCAGTTCGCTCAGGGCTCGCGCCATTTCTATTTCGCTGTAGGCAACAAATCGCGAGCTGATGTGGCAATAGACGGTATTTGAGCAGGCTTTGTGGTATTCGCTCGTTCTATCCTCAAGAGCTCGCTCGAAATCGTCGCAGATTGGACAGCGCATAACTTCACCTTCCAGCTTTCTGGCCAGACTTAGGTTAGTGGGATGGGTTAGCTCTAGCGCTGCGTGATCTGGCGTTCGGCTTTGAGCCAGTTCTGAATGTCGTAACCGTGCTGGCCGCCACGCTTCTGATACATGTGAAAGGCGCGCACGCGTATGTCATCCAGAGAAACCCGGATTCCTGAAGTTGTTGATTCAGTGACTGCGGAAGGCTGAGAGGCTAAAACTCTATCGTGCTTTGAATGGGTCTTTATTTTAGTGACGATCATAGGGAACCCTTCATGTAAGTCAAGGGCTAAGAGGGGAATAATTTCAGAAGAACTGCCTTAGTTCAGAGAATCTGAAAGAGGAGATAGGTTAACTCGCTCACTTCTAATGCTACGCTCATTCCCTGCGGACGCACGCTGTTTCTCGAGTTATTGCGCGTCCTGGCACTTATCTACTGGATATGTTGGATATGGGTGGCCCCGCATCCCGATCAAGAGATGCAGGGCCACCCGTCAAATCTATATGAATAATCTATTTCTTCTCATCTTTTGGTTCGGGGCCCTTGTTGCCGCGGCCATCGCGCGTCTCATTGCCCTTGAAGTTGTCGTTCTTGTCGACACGGTTTGTCGGCTCGGCTTTCTCGCCGCGCTCGGGCAGCTTGCCTTTATAGCCATTGTCGACATTCAGACGGTTGTCTACCTGGCCGTGGAAGTCGCTGGGGCCATGAAACCATTTACCCGCGCCAACGAAGACGCCGCCGGTGAACCATTCCGGACCGTAGTAGCCGTAGGGGGCGCACGCATTCGGCGGGGCCTCATAGTAGCCATACGGACAATCGGGAGCAGCGCCGATTTCAATTGCGATTTGCCCGTGAGCCATTGCTTTTGGGGCGGCTGCCAACATGCAGCATCCAGCAATAGCCGATAACACAACAAGCTTCAAACCCTTCATAGATCTCCTTAACCTTGCGGATATGCCACATGGCATCCCACACCATGACCCTAACGGGTTTGGAAGGGGATGTCTGAGCTATAGAGACCACGTGTCGTCTTTGGGAGACGGCCCGCATCACTCCACCACACGCCGTGATACAGTCCCATCCATCCGGAACTGAATCGATCGGCAGGAGGCGCCCAGGACGGAAGCATTGTTGACTGCGCTTGGTCTGATCCTTGGAGTGGCTGCAACGGTGGTGAGTCTCGCCCGCGACGAAAAGGCGTCTCCCACGCGGCGCATTCTTCTAGGCCTGGCGATCGCCGGCCTCTGTGGCGGCCTCTTCACCACCTACCTGCAGTTTGAGGATCAAAGTAGGGCCGCCAAAGCGGCGAGCGTAGCCGACACGGCAAGGCAAAACGCTGAGAAGCAGCTTACCGACCTCCAGAGCAAAGTCGGCAACCTCGCGCAAGTCGACGCAGAGGTGCAAGCGAAGACCGCCGACCTGACCGCGCTCAACCAGCTTGGCGACGCCCAGTACTACGTCGTCATCGACACCTTCGATGGCAGCAGTTGCCCGAAGGTGCCGCCTTGTGCAGATTTCGTGAGAAAGCTCACGGTGCTCTATCCCAATGCACAGACCAGCGGCATGCTTTGGACAAACACAGTCGGCAATAACAAGATTCAATTGCGATTCGGCCACCACCTCACTCCGTCCGCCGCGGAGATTTTCAGGAACCTCGCCAGCCAGGGTCTTGCCCACGGGAATCCGCTTATTCGGCGGGAGTGATGCGATCCTTCCTCTCAGGTCCCAGAGGCGAGACCCTTCGACTCGGCTCAGTGCAGGCTCTGGGGCGCCCGGATTTGTGGAGATTGAGACCTGCGACCACACTTGCGGGTCGAAGGTGCGTCGATCATCTAGCCGATGGGCGGAGATCAGTTGATATGCCGCAAGTAAAAATAAACAGCCGCTGCGATAGCCAGAATTACAGATAGCACTTTCTTGAGCGTCGAAGACATTTCGCCTTGGCGGAGTTCGCGTATACAAAAGTCGCGCGGGTTGGCGGGGTTGTAGCGAATCGGCAGTTTTTCTCCACCGTACAACTCGAAGAGTGGAGAAGGCTTGGTAACCGTGTATTGGCTCCTGTAGAGATTTCCCGACTCATCGTTCCAGGTGATGACGCTGGTTGACTGATTCACCGTCGTCGTCTCTGGCCTGGGGAGCCCGTCCGTAGACTGCGTGTACGCGTAAGTGGTTACCCGATCGGAATAGTTGGACGATTCAACCGTTGCTTCGGTCGGAGTCCACGTGTCATAACCGCGTAGGCTTTCTCAAAACTCGATTAGCATGATTGCTCAAATAATGCCACAGCCGACTCAACTGCGCCCGAGTATCGGGCGCACCACGGTCATATCGCTGCGCAGTGGTTCTGTAGGCGATGTGAGGTCCCACGAAGAGAAGGAACTCCCCAATGAGTCCTACCGCCGGGTGCCCCAGGTTTGTGGTGATTGAGACCTGGGCCAGCCGCCGTGTGAAACGGTTGCGGGGTTGGAAACACTAAAGAAGAACTTAGAAAAGGAATTTGGACAAGAGGCGATCGAATCTGACCGCCTCTCTTTTTTTGGAAGGCTCTTGTTGGCGAGCACGGCGAAGGCCGATCAGGGGATCAGGGTCGAAGGGTTGGGTGCCGGGCTGGCGCCGCTTGCGTGTCTGGTCTGTTCACCGGGCGGGAGAGCGAGGACACCAGGAGCGATGCGATGGAACCCAGCAAAGCTGGAACCGGAAGAAGGAACATCATGTAAACGTCGGCGGCAAAAGCCTGATTGAAACGAGGCGAGCCTTGCGGCGCATTCCCACCCTGCAGGGCGAAGGGGATGCACACCAGCAGGAGGAAATGCGGGATGAGCAGTACAAGCCCGGCGATCCATCTCCCGGTTCCGATCTTCCGCCACGATCGGGCGGCGACGTAAAGCAGCACGCAGAACGCGAGAACGATCACGCCTATCACCGACCACACAATCCACTGCATCTGGGCATGCATGCGGGCACTATACGAAGCGCTCGCATCGGGCGCAAGATGGCAGCAGCAGATTCTTCGCTCACCACCCCCGAACCTGCCCCAAAGAGCATCGCTCTTTGGGGACCCCTGAGACGTTCGGGGCCCCGTTCGCTCAGAATTACATGGGCTTTGGGGGCTGGGTTTGGGTTGAGCGCCAAGGTGGGCCGAATCGCGCTAAACGCCGAATTGCTGGAGGTGGTGGTCGATGTGCTTGTACATCCAGAAGGACCACTCCTCGGGGGTGAGGCGGCCGAAGAAGCTGTGGGGATGGTTTGTGCATCCGGCGGGACCGGCTGCGGCGAAACGGTCGATGAGCGCGTAGAGCGTGTCGCGCTCGCGGCCAAAGTCGCGGTTGTCGGTGACGGCAAGCCCGGGAACCGTGGGGGAGTTGCGCCGCATCGGTTCGCTCTCCTGGAAGGCCTTGGCTTTGATCGCGGTGCCGATAAGTCGGCCGATCAGCATGCGCGGCGGGCGCCGGTCGCCCAGAGCCAGTTCCATGCCCATCGCGCAGTGCGCCATGGCCTGCGCCGGCGTCATCTTGCCCCATAGGCGCGGGCTGTCGGGGCCGAGATGCGACAGCCGCTCTTTCAACTCCTGCACGGTCTCCGGTTGAAACAGGTTCTTCATGGAGGGGGTGATCCTTCTGAGGAAGAGGATTCGAGGAGATGATATCAGCGAGGCGGACGAGGTCAAGGCGGGTCAAGATCGGAATTGTCGACGCGTGAAACGCAGGATTGCAAAGGTTCGTGCTCTCCCACCCTTGACGATGAAACTGTCAAGGATGGCGCCCACTGTAGTGGAGATTGAAACTTGGACCACCAGATTTGTTGTGACCGAGGCGTGGGGCATGGTCCTTCTGGCATATGTTTCAATAGTAAGAATGGGTGTTCCCCGGAGATCTACGGCTCGCGGTAAGTGGATTGCGGCTCGGCGCAAGGCGCGGGAGTACGCGATGGTGGTGCGGGCGCTGGCGTCCACGGCGCATCCTGTTCTGGCGCAGATAGTTCCGGCGCGGTTCTGCAATCTTTCTTGCGCTTACTGCAACGAATACGACAAGGTTTCTGAGCCTGTTCCGCTAGAAGAGATGCTGCGGCGGATCGATCACCTGGGGCGGCTGGGGACGGCCATGATCGGAATCAGCGGCGGCGAGCCCCTGACACATCCGCAACTGGACGAGATCATCGTTCGCATGCGCGAGACAGGCGCCATTGCGGGCATGATCACGAATGGATATCTGCTAAACGTGGAGCGAATCGAGCGGCTGAATCGCGCGGGCCTCGACCACATGCAGATTTCGATTGATAACGTGGAGCCCGATGAGATTTCGAAGAAGAGCCTGAAGGTTCTGGACAAGAAGCTGCAGATGCTCGCCGATCATGCCGAGTTTCACGTGAATATTAATTCCGTGGTGGGCGGTGGATTCAAGGATCCGAATGATGCGCTGGTGATTGGGAAGCGGGCGCTGGCGCTGGGGTTTGAATCGACCATCGGGATTATTCACGACGGCGACGGGCAGCTGAAGCCGCTGAAGCCGGACGAGGCGAAGGTTTACTTCGAGATGACGAATCGGAAGAAGACCAACTACGCGCAGTTTGACGCGTTTCAGGAAGCGATTGTGCAGGGGCGCGAGAATGACTGGCGCTGCAGGGCGGGGTCACGCTACCTCTACATCTGCGAGGACGGGCTGGTGCATTACTGCTCGCAACAGCGCGGGTATCCCGGGGTGCCGATTGCGGAGTACACGACGGCGGATGTGAAGCGGGAGTTTTTGACGGCGAAGAGCTGCGCGCCGAATTGCACGATTGGCTGCGTGCACCGCATCAGCCACATCGACCACTGGCGCGCTCCGCAGACGAAGACTGTTTCGCCGGGCGGCCAGGGCGAGCTGGTAAAGATACAGATGTAGTTGTCAGGGATCAGTTGTCAGTTTTCAGAGGAAACGGGGGCTATGGCCTCCGTTCTGTTTATTGGAAACGGCCTATAGAGAAAAGAAGCATATCCTTCGCTCCGCTAACCCCACGGACTTGGTCCGCGGGGCCCCAAGCCGCTTCGCTGAGGATGACATTTTTGAGTTTTGGTTGGCGGAAGCAGCGGCCAGAAGGCTATCAGGATGACACTTTGAGGTGTGGCCCCCGAGGCGCTGATCAGGATGACGCGCTGACCTTGGTGTTGATTCTTTGCACTTGCACCGGCGCTTCGCATCTTGTGCGGAGGCCGTTGGCTTCGCGGGCGAGGTAGTCCCAGTTGAGGTCGCGGTAGAGGCGGGCTATGATGGCTCCGAACAGGCCGGAGTAGTTGAGGGTGAGGATGACGCGGCTGTGGGCGCCGACGGCATCCACCTGGTGGCGGGCAACGATCTTGATACCGAAGGTGTGGGTGGTCCAGGCGAAGATGTGACGCTTTTCGTCGAGCGAAGTGACTTGCCAGACGGCGGGCATGAGCTTGGGCTGCCAGATACGGGTGCGGCAGCCGAGGGTGAGGCGGCCGATATCCATGCGCTGGACGCGGGTAACGGAGGTAGTCCACTCCGGCCAGTGCTCTACATCGAGCAGCACCGGCCAGATGCGTGCCGGCGAGACCTTGATTTCAACGACGTGGCGAAAGTCTGACATGGGGAACCGGGTGCCCCGAACTACGGCAACGTTAGGCAACGCTATTTGTGTGCTGTCTTTTCTGGCGTCGAGCGGGTGTCGGCAATTGCCTGGTCGATGAGCTGAAAGAGCTTGGTGCGGTCGACCACTTCTACAAAGGGCGCGCCCTTGCTGTTGGCCGTAGTGATCCAGATGGTTGGAGTGTGCTCAATGCCGATGCGTTGCCCGAGTGCGTAGTCGGCCTTGACCTCGGCGGCGAACTTGCCCTGGGGATCGATGGCAAAGGGCAGGGCGATGCTGTGGTTCTTGGCGAAGTTCTCAGTGAACTGGCGAAGCGCGTCGAGGGTCTCGATGGAGCGCTGGTTGGCGAAGACGGCATCGCGGTAATCGTCGCCCAGCTTCTTGCTCTTGGTGTCGAACCAGCGGGCGTTCACGGCAGCCTGGAAGCTCCAGGGATGGAAGGGTAACGGAAAGTCGTGACGCACCCACGGAATGTTGTACTTGGCAGCGGCCTCTCGCAGCAGCGGATTGGCATTGGCGCAGTCGGGGCACTCCATGTCTTCAAATTCGACGATGGCCACGTGGGCGCCTGCGGGCGGCTTGAGGGCGGCTGGATCGTGCACCGTGGTTGTCGGCGGTGGTCCAAACTGGGCGCGTACGCCGGGGGCTGCCGCCAACAAGGCGGTTGCGAGGCCCAGCAAAAGGGCAGCGCGGCGAACGGGAAAACGAAGGGCGAGGGCAAGGAAACTGAGCATAGCGTCTTGGACGACTCCCTTCCGTTCATTGTAACGGCTGGAAAGGAGGAAAGTTGCGAGCGGGAGTACCACTTTGGGAGACGCTGGGTGACGCATCGGACTTTGGTTTGGGCCACCTTGCGCTCATCGGGTCAGCTTATCGGGGTTCGCGGCGGTGGTCCGGGGTAGAGGATGGGGTCTGGTCGTGGTCGGCGCGGCGTTTAGCCATCCACTGGCGCCATTTGTAGTCGGCCGCGAACGACAGGGCGAAGACGACAAGCGCGAGAATGGCGAGGGCGAGCTTCATAAAAACAGGGAGCAGGGAACAGGGACTATGGACTATGGAATAAAAATCCCGCAAACCGCATTCTCGCATTAGTGAGCGTGCTTCATGGGGGAGGATAGCTTGCGGAGGGTGTGGAGCGCCAATCGTGAGGCCCAGAGAATAGCGGCGAGCAGGATCGCGGTGTCGATATAGCCGGCGGCGAAAAGCATGATGGAACAAGTAACCGAGTGCGTGCGAAGGAAGGGGCTGCGATCGCTGGCGATGATGCCGGGGAGATGGAGCAGATACCACTGGAGGGCGATGGCGGCAGACTGGCTGGCGGACGCCAGGCCATTTGCACCGGCGGGGTAGCCGACGACCCAGAAGTTCACGATCTCAATGGGAACAGCCGCGAGAAGGGCAGCCTTCAGGTTTGAGCGCATCCGACAATGCCTCATCTATGCCAGATGGAAGAAATGCCGCCGGGGTTGGCCGCGGCGGCATTTCCTGCGAAGAATTTCCCGCGTAGATTAACGGCCTGCGACGATGATTTCGAAGCTGCCAGGAATCATCGGTGGCCGCGGGTGGGGATTGTCGGCAGTGGCTGCAGGGCGCGGACCGAAGTCGGCGGTGACGAGATATATACGATCGGTGGACGCATCGTAGGCCATGGTGCGCGCGCCGCGCTTGGTGGGCAGCGACTGGATGGTCTGGTAGGTCGTGGCATCGACGACTGACAGGATGCCATCGCCGCTGGAGGCAAAAGCCAGCTTGTGTTTGGCGCTCCAGCCTGCGGCATCAGGACCGTCGCCGATGGACGGTGTGGCGAGGATCTTGCCGCTCGCGGCGTCAATCACGCTCATCTTGTTTCCGTCGCACACAGGGAAGAGGCGATTACCGTCGATGTCCATCGCGAGCCCGGAGGGCGATTCGCAGCCGGCAGGCCAGGTTGCAGTAATCTTCTTTTCACGCGCGTCGATTTTGACTACCAGGCTCTTGTCTTCAATGTTGTTGTAGACGTTTCCCTTGCCGTCGGCTGCGGCAAACTCGGGCTTGCCGGGTACGGGAATGGTGGCGACAACTTTTTGCGAAGCGGCATCGATAATGGTGATGTCTTTGCTGCGGCCGTTGAATGCCCACACGGTTTTCGTAGCGGGCTCGAAGATAATGCAGTCCGGGTTGGTGCCGGCGGGAATGGTGGCGACCGTGGAGAGATTGGAGCGATCAAAAACGACGACCGCGTTGCCGCCTCCATCGGAGATGTAGCCGAGCTTGCCGTCGGTATTCAGCGCTATGCCGTGTGTTCCGTGCATGCTGCCGATGGTGCCAATCAGCTTGCCGTTGGCTGTGTCGACCACATCGACGTGATCGCCGCGGGTGATGTAGATGCGATGGGCAGCGGAGTCAGCAAGCAGGTAGTCCCACCCGCCAGCGTCGGCAAGCTTCCATTGATCGAGAACTTTGTAGGGGACCCCTGACTGCGCCCTGGCGGCGACGGGGGCAGCAAAGGCGGTGCAAAGCAGGGCAATGGCAAAAAGGGTGCGCGCAAAGGCTGGGAGACAACGTTGATTTCGCATGTTCGACTCCGCGTGGGCTCGGCAAATCGCGAGGGCAATTCTTTGCGATTGGCCGGCGCAAGCATTGTTCCATGGGGGGATTAAGGGATGCTGAAGACAATCGGCAGATGGGTGAGTGCCTGCGGGCGCTGTTGGCTGGAAATATCGAGTGATCCACAGCGCGAGCTGTTAACGAAAACATAACTTCCGGATTGGCCACAATTCGACCACGACGCTCTCGATGAGCGCCGACGCCCACCTGCATAGAGCACTTGGCGCTATAATCGACCACTCCAAAACTTCAAGCCGCTAGGAGCTTTGCATGATTCTCGCCGTCGGTTTCGCGATCATAGGAGTTTTTGTTGTGCCTTTGATTTTTCAGTTGCTCTGGAACGTTACCGTGCCTGAGATTTTCGGATTGAAGAGAATAAGATACTGGCAAGGTTTCCGTCTGCTTCTGATCGCAAGTATGATTTTCGGCGCAGGTAGTTTTGTTCATTTCAATTTCAACAGATAAGCTAACGGACCAGTAGGTGCGGTCTCTTTGCTCGCCGGGGCGAGTGACCGTCAACCCGGACGTTATATTTCCGTTACTGCCGGTTGGGCCACCATACGGCCCGAACTCCTGCACTTGATGGCAAAGGCAGTTGAGTCGCCGCCTCAAATGGTGCTGTGAGCTGGCCCGGCCGCCTAAAAAGCCATACGAAGCCAGCACGGATCGAGAGCACGGAAAAAACGGGCCGGGTTGAAAGAAATCACCGTAGACTTTGAGCATGACAGCCACCAGTTATAAGACCCTCGGAAAATCTCTGAGATTGGCGACTCTGGCAGTTGGCCTGACCACAGGTCTCGCCGGAATGGTTGCGATGGCCAACGCGCAGAGTTGGACACCTAGCGATGCTGACATTGCGAAGCTAGAAGCTGGCATTAAGTTGAATACATTGTCCGGTTGGAATGCGCGCTTGCCGCCGGTAAGTGGATATACGCGCTATTACGCTGGTTCGGCCATGAACGATGTGCAGGTGATCTTTGGAGAATTGGTAATGCCATTGGGGTCGGGCTATAAACCTGGCATACACATAGTTGGCAACAAGCGAGCTTTCCCGACGATCTACGACGGTGGCTGCGCGGTCATCAATCTGGTCTATTCACTTAAGCAGCAGAAAATCCTATCTATCGAATGCAACGGCTTCGCCTGACAGAATAGGTCTGGACGTGCTATTCCGCTGCTCCTTGCTGAGTGATGAGTGAGTAACCGCCCAACCGGAAGTTACGACTTGATTACCCCACCCCCGAGGCGTTGGTATCATGAATGACAAACCATGGCTATTGCGTTTGCAGGTGAGCATTATTCCACGTCTGAAAGGATCACGATCCTTCTCGCCGGAATGCTGGCATTTTGGTTTGGAATTCGAGGCATATCCACTGGCGAGGTTCCGCTGCAATTCGCCACGTTAAGACGATCTGAAGGAGCACCTCTCTTCTGGTTTGGTATTGCGATAAATCTCGTGATCGGAATCGTTTGCTTGCTGGGGTCTATCTTTGGCTTCGATTTTCTCAAATAAGGGGCCAGACTGTTGGCGACCTGCCCCCTCCTCCTTCGCAACGGCACCGTGAGAGGGCCGATAAAGGGGTTCCGAGAGGATCACCGCCAACTCGTCAGTAGCGAAACTGTAACCAGGTTGAGACGGGAGTATCGAGTATCTTCGAAACGCAACACGGTTGAGGAGCAAGTTGAACTAACATTTCTTCGGGGTGGCTGAACAAGGAGCGATTCGTGGTACGCTCGTCGGAGCGCTGAAGGGCGCATCCGGTCCGCGGGAAGGACAGAAGTCCACCTTTTCTGACAATCTGATTTTTGCGAACTGACTTTCAGCCCTCCATATGCGGACCTGGGCATACGAGAGGAAGTTCGTCATGCCGGCAAAACAATTCCCGTCCCAACCCGACCTTAACCACTTCAAGTATCAGGCCAAGGATCTGCTCAAGGGCCATGCCGCCAGCGATCGCGGAGTGGCGCAACGCATCCGCGAATTCAACCCGCGGTTCAGCGGAGCCACGGACAGCGAGATCTTCGAAACCCCGTTGCGGCTGAGTGATGCGCAATTCACGATCGCGCGCGAGTACGGCTTCAGAAGCTGGGCACGGTTGAAGGCGCACGTGGAGTCGCCCGAACTCGCGAGCCGCTTGAGGTTGCCGCACCACGAGCGGATTGAGAATGCCGCATTTCGGCGCGCTGTCGATCTGCTGGATGCGGGAGACGTTGAGGGGTTGCGCGGACATTTAAAGCGGCACCCCAAGCTGGTGCTTCAGCACGTTGAATTTGAGAGCGGCAACTACTTTCATAGCCCGACGCTGCTGGAGTTCATCGCTGAGAATCCGATTCGACACGGGACTTTGCCGAAGAATATTGTCGAGGTCGCGAAAGTGATTCTCGATGCGGAAGCTGATCGGACAGCAATTCACGACACGCTCGGGCTGGTTTCGACGGGACGTGTTTCGCGCGAATGCGGAGTGCAGATTGCCCTGATCGATCTGTTTTGCGATCGAGGATGTGATCCGGATGGAGCCTTGGAAGCAGCTGTGGCGCATGGAGAGTTTGATGCGGCGGAAGCATTGGTACGGCGAGGCGCTCGACTCACTCTGCCAGTTGCCGCGGTCCTGGGACGAGTTCAGGATGCCAGGCGTTTGCTTGCGAGTGCAGACGGCTCAGACCGGCGCAAAGCGCTTGCGCTCGCGAGCCAGTTTGGCCGCGACGTGATTGCGCAATTGCTGCTCGATTCCGGCGAAGATCCCAACGGCTACAGCCCGGTCCATTCGCATTCGACACCGCTGCACCAGGCGGCACTGGGCAACCATGAGCAAGTGGTTCGACTTCTTCTGAAACACGGTGCCAGTGCCGATGCACGTGATTTGCTATGGCACGGCACGCCTGCGGACTGGGCGCGGCACGAGGGACACACGGAGATGGAAGCGTTGCTGCGCGCGATGGAGACGAAGCAGGAATCGTGAAGACGTGCGCCGGAGCTTGTCCCTGATTCATCACATAAGTTGCAAAGAGCAACCGCAGATCCTTCGACTGCGTTTGGCCGAAAAACCGGCCAAACTGCGCTCAGGATGACAACACTTTCTGATACAAACCTCGGAGATACCTGATCATCGTGTTCTCTTCGGGAAGCGCACGGTTGCAGTGGTTCCGCGGCCCGGCTCGCTTGCCAGCGTGATCGTGCCCCCGGCTTTCTCCACCGCGGCTTTGCAGATGGCGAGGCCAAGGCCCGCGCCGCCGGTGGCACGCGTACGTGAGGGATCGCCGCGATAGAAGCGGTCGAAAACATGCGGCAGAGCGGCTGGGTCAATGCCTTCGCCGTGATCCTGAACGACGATCTCAACGGAGCCGTTTTGCGCAGAGACGCGCAATTCAACTTGCGCGCGCGGAGGACTGTGCTGGATGGCATTCATCAGCAGGTTGGAGAGAACAAGTTCGCAGTCTTCCGCGTTCAGCGAAACGGCGCACGTGTCTGCGGGCAGGCCGTGCACGGCCAACTCCACCTGGCGCACGACGGCGAAGGTCTCAAGCTCAGCAACGGTGTGGCAGACGCACTGGTTCAAATCACACTTGCCGTTAGCCGCCGCGCTCACGGTTCCGCTTTCAACGCGAGCCATGGTCAACATCTTGGCAACGAGTTCTTCAACGCGTTCGGTGTCGGCGAGAGCGCGCTCGTTCCCGGCCTGGTACTCCTCTGGAGTGCGTTGACGCATGCCTACCAGTTGCAGCGACGACTTGACGACGGCTACGGCAGTTTTGAGTTCGTGTGCGGCATCAGAGACGAATGTGCGTTGCTGGGTGAACGAGCGCTCCAGCCTTTGGAGTGCGTTTTCGAGCGCCTGTGTCAACGGTGCAAGCTCGGCGGTTTCACGCGCGGAGGCGGGCGGGGAAAACTCCCAGGACTCGGCTGAGACGCGGCCGGCCAGCGCGGCAAGCTGGCGCAGAGGTTCGAGGCCGCGATGCAGCACCCAGGCAATCAGGGGCCCGGTAATCAGAACCAGCAGCAGCATGCCCGCCGCGTAGAATTCGACAGCACCGTAAATCGCTTCCCAAACGCGCTCGGTTGGTGCTCCATAGAGGATAGTAACGAAGCGCAACTTGCCGCCGCCCGGTTCGCCGGGATCGACGATGCGCGTGCCACGCATGTACAGCAGACGGAAGTCACGATTGCGGATTTGCGCGCGGAAGATGCCATTATGGTCAGGAACCAGCATAGCGGCGCTGCCCTGCCAGTTTGGCGAGCGTCCCAGCAGGTGCCCGCGTCCGTCCCAAACCTCGTAAACGTCGTCGGGGGGAACGTGCAGGTCGGCAAGGTCGAGCATGACGTTATCGCCCACATCTTCGGCGTCCTGCACGGCGCCAAGCACAGAATCGGCGCGGCCGTGAATCATCACGTCAAAAGAGCGGAAGTGACTGTGCCGTTCGTATCCCCACGCCACCACGATGACCAGCGCGGCTGAGGCCAGCTCCACCAGCATCACGGCGGCGATGAGTCGGAAGGCGATGCTGGTTTTTCCGAATGTGGGCCGGCGGGTCATGACGAGGGCTCGGCGCTGAGACGGTAACCGCGGCCGCGCAGGGTTTCGATCACCGGCTCCGCATCGGGGACGGCGGCGTCGAGCTTTTTGCGCAGGTTGGAGACGTGCGCCTCAATCACGTTGGAGTGGTGTTCCCAGTTGTAGTCGTAAAGATGCTCCAGCAGTTCCTGCTTGCTGACAACTTTGCGCGGGTGGTGCAGCAGGTACTCGAGAATGTGGTACTCGGTGGGGGAGAGATCGACGAGCGCGCCGCCGCGGCGTACCGTCTGCTCGAGCGTGTTGAGTTCGACTCCAAGAGCATTGAGCGTGGGATGAGCCGCACCCTTGCCGCGCCGGATCAGCGCCTTTACCCTGGCGAGGAGTTCGCCCAGGTCGAACGGCTTGGCGAGGTAGTCGTCGGCCCCGGCGTTGAGCAGTTGGACGATGGCGTCCTTGCCTTCCCTGGCTGTGAGAATGAGGACAGGAGTTGCGTCTTTGCGGGCGCGCATGCGGCGCAGAACGCCGTAGCCGTCGAGCTTGGGCAGCATCAGATCGAGGATCACGAGGTCGTAGCAGAGATTGCGCGCAGCGTCGTCGCCGGCCTCGCCGTCCGCGGCCCAATCGACCGCAAGACCGGGGCCGTCGCGCAGGGCGGCGGCAAGATTGTCGGCCAGCCGGACCTCGTCTTCCACCAGCAGCACACGCATGGGCCTGATTCTCCTCAGTAATTATCTTGCTGCAAGATTAAACGAGGCTGAAGCCACCAGCGGTGGGGCCGTCATTTTCAGGAAGGGCATCTGGCCGGTCAATGCATTACTCTTATCCCTGCGTTTCCATCCTGATCCACGGACCTGACAATTGCGCATTGTTCTCTCGAACATCGGTACGCTTGGCGATATCAATCCGCTGATCGCGCTGGCACTGGAACTGAAGCGACGCGGACACACGCCGGTGATGGCGCTGCCCAACGTATATCGGACGAGGCTTGAGCCGCTCGGTCTTGAGTTTCATGCCATCCGGCCGGATATCGACCCCACCAACAATGTGCTCGTGGAGATGGTCTACGACATCAAGCACGGCACCGAGCACGGGCTGCGCAACTTCCTGTTCCCGTCGCTGCGCCAAACGTATGACGACTTGCTGGACGCCGCGACAAAACCGGTACGGGCCGATCTGCTGCTGCTGGGCGAGCTGAATTATGCAGGGCCTATCGTCGCCGAGGTGACAGGAATTCCGTGGGCGAGCTACGTGCTGGCCCCGCTGTCGTTTTTTTCGGCGTTCGATCCCCCGGTGCTGCCCCCGTATCCCAAACTTGCGAAGGCCGACAAGAAGGTACCGGGATTTGGGCGGGTGATCAAGCGCGTGGCGCGATTCGTGAGCCGCAAGTGGCCGGAGCCGATCTATGATCTGCGGCGTGAGCTGGGATTGCCGCGCGGCACGAATCCGCTTTTCGATGCCAAGCACGCGCCGCAACTTGTTCTGGCGCTGTTCTCGCGTGCGCTGGGCGTGGAGCAGAAGGACTGGCCGCCAAACACACTCATCACCGGCTTCGCATACTACGATGCCGATGCAGGCAATGCGAAGCTGCCGCCGCACCTCGATGGATTTGTCTCAGCCGGCGAGCCGCCTATCGTGTTTACGCTGGGGTCGGCGGCGGTGCTGGCTGCAGGAGACTTTTACGAAGTCTCGGCGAAAGCCGCCATGGAACTTGGCACTCGGGCGGTGCTGTTGATTGGTACTGATCCGCGGAACAAGCCGAAGGGGGACCTTCCGGCATCAATCTGCGCTGCTGAATATGCGCCCTTTTCCGCGCTGTTCTCGCGCGCGTCGCTGGTGGTGCACCAGGGTGGCGTGGGAACTGTGGGGCAGTGCCTGCGTGCGGGCAAGCCGATGCTGATTATGCCCTACTCCCACGATCAGCCCGACAATGCGCGACGCATGAAGCGGCTCGGCGTTGCCCAGGTGATCCAGAAGGCTAGCTACACGCCGAAAAAGGTTACGCGGAAGCTGCGCAAGATGCTTGACGATCCCGGTCTCGCCGAAAAAGCGCGCGCGGTTGCCGAACAATTGCGAGGCGAAGACGGTGTGAAGACGGCCTGCGATGCGCTCGAAGCGTTGTACAAGCGGACTCGTTCGTCTATGTGAGTTGCGCCCCCCGGGATCTAACGAGAATCGTTGTCGCCCTTTTCCGCTTATTGGCATCATCGAAGACCCAACGAATCACTGCACTTCGGGGCCCGGCGCGCCCACGGCCGGAAGAGCAACCGCACTGCAAGCTAAGCGCATCGGAGACTAATTGTATGTGTGCGGATGGAGCGCGTCTTTTGCGATTCCAGGCTGGCAGCAGCAGGAGGTAACTTATGCAATTTAAACGAATAGCCTACAAGCTGGGTATCAGTGCAGGGGCAACGATTCTGGCGGGTGTGGTTGCGCTCGCCCAGGCTCCCGGCAGCCCGCAGCAGCCGAGCATGCCGGGGCAACAGCCGCAGTCACCCACAAGCCCCGGAGCGGGAAACCCTGGAAATCCGGGTATGGGGCCGGGTGCTTATCCCGGAAATGCACCGACCGGCCAGGATTTTTCAGAGCGGGCATTTGTGTCGAAGGCGCTCGAAGGCGGCGAAACCGAAGTGCAGCTCGGCCAGTTGGCCCAACAAAAATCCCAGAGCAGCGACGTGAAGCAGTTCGCGCAGAAGATGGTGTCGGACCACACCCAGATGGCCGACAAATGGTTCAAGCCGGTTGCGCAGCAGCTTGGCGTTTCAGAACCCAAAGGCCCTTCGAAGAAGGACAAGAAGGAAATCGAGAAACTGCAGGGACTTTCCGGAGATGACTTCGATCGCGAATACATCACGATGATGGTGAAGGATCACCGGCAGGATCTGAAGGATTTCAAGGACGAAGCGCAGGTGGCCCAGGACCCAAATGTAAAACAAGTCGCTGAACAAGGTTCAAACATCATCTCGCAGCATCTCCAACTGATCGAGCAGATCGCGAAGAACCACAACATTCCGGTTGAGGGCAACTCAAAAGAGATGTCGAGCACGCAGTAGGAGGAGTTCGCTAGAAGTTCTGCAGCCCCCATAGATTGAAGCCGTGCAGCAGCACCGAGGGGACAAGGCTGCGGGTTCGATGCGTGATATATCCCCAAAGCAGCCCGATGGGGATGATTCCCCACGGAGAGATCAGCGCCCTCCAGAATGACCATTGGGGGACGCCTGACCAGAAAACAGGGATATGCAGCGAGGCCCATAGAAATGTGGCGACAAATAGGCCCATTCCCTTGTTGGAGAAGACGGCGCCGAGGCGTGTCATCAGCAGCATGCGCAGGAATTCTTCCGGTATCGCCGCCGTCAACACGCCCTCTACAACGGTGCCCCATACGCCATCGGCACGAAACGTTGCTTGCCAATGCGATTTCTGCGGGGCAAATGCCAGGGTAATCACACCGAACAAGATGTGCACCGCGAGCGCAACATACCAGTAACGGAAGTTCACGCCCAGATCGGTCAATCGGTACCGGTACACGAAAAGATAGATGCATGCGAGTCCGGCGCCGAGTGTGAAGAAAAGCATCGCCGCCGCGAAGACGGCGCGTGCGGGCGCGTTGTGTATCGGCCAGAGATGGCTGAATCGCACCGAGAGTGGGACAAAAGCGGCGCAGGTGAAGGCCAGAACGAGCAGGCTCTCCTGCCATGGCGGACGCTTGATCGGGAAGCCGCCGCCTGGCTTTGGGTGAAAGGCAATCGCAAAGTCTGTGAAGAATGCTCCGAGCCAGAGTGCAAGCGCATAGCCAACCAAGGCGCGGATATTGCGATAAACGCCGACGGAGAGAAACGCGGCCGAAGTTACCAGGGAGCAAATTGCTGCAAGCCAGTTACGGCGTATGATCTTAACGTGCAACCTTAGGGTTGCAATTACCGCATCCCTGGGTCGCGACACGTCAGCAGCCTGTACCGGCCTTCGCCAGCGCGTCTTTCAGGCCCTTCATGCTCTCGCGGGTTGAGGCTTCCGGCGTTCCGGCGCCGCGCCAGTGCGTTTCGAGGCTCACGGCGTAGCGATAGCCGTCGCGCTGGAGCGCTGTCAACTGCCCGGCCCAGTCCAGAACGCCTGTTCCAACCGGTGCCCACTCCCACTTGCCATCGGGTTTGCGGACGACGTTCTTTGCGTGGCAGTGACCAATGCGTTTTTTCGGCAGCAGGTCGTAGCCTTTCGGAAAGGGATCACTGTTGGGGAAGGTCGCGGCGTTGCCTGGATCCCAGTTGAGCATCAGATTGGATTCCGGTATGGCCCGTAGGGTGTCGGCGGCCTCTTCACCGGTGGCTGTGTTGCACGACATTTCGTTTTCAAGCAGGAGAACGAGATTGCTTTGACCGCAGCGGCGGGCGGCATCGCGCAATTTCTCATTGATCGCGACACGATACGGCGCAACGTTTTCGAGCCGCCAGAAATCGAAGCAGCGGATGCGATCGGTGCCAAACCTCTTGGCAATCGCGATGCAGTGCTCGAGCAGGTCGTCCTGTTGCTTGAAAGTGAAGTCGGCCTTGAACTGGTCGCGATGTTCGCTTTGCTTCGAGAGCGGTGCGCCGGGCCAGTCGGTTTTGAAGAGCGGACTGGCGATGTCGGTGACGCGCAGGTTGTACTTGGCGAGGATGGTCTTTGCGCGGTCAATATCGGCATCGGGCAGGTCGGTTACATTTTTGCCCCACATACTGCGCAACTCGATCCACTCCAAGCCGAAGTCGTGCGTAACCACCGAACAAACGTGATCAAAGTCCTGGGAAATCTCGTCGTTGATAACGGCGACGCGGAAGGGGCAGGCTGCGCGTGCCGCGCGCGTAAAGGTGGCGATCGATGCTGCCGCGACTGCTGCGGCAACGAATTTGCGGCGCGAAATGGTCATGTGCTCCTCAAAAACCCGGCTAAAGAATTTGACTGGTGCTTATGGTCATCACCCGTCCAACAGCGATACGCACTAATTCATACCTCGTGATCCTGGCGCAACCTTTCAGGTCGTGGATGCTTACTATGATTACCGAAACCGAGGAACCGGTGGGACGCACAAGAGCCAACTTGCCAAAATGGTCGCACAAGGCAGAAAGTAAGAAAGCGCCAACCGGGATAAAAACATATCCCCATAACGGCATGCGCATTCGTCGGTCTTCCTCGGTTATTACTTTGTCTAATTGCATCTTTCCAATCGCCATCCCACCCGACTCCCTTACTGCGCCTTATACTCTTTCGTCTGTCCGGTGCGGGAGTTGGTAATGCTGAAGTTGCCATCCTGATGCGCGACTACCCTGAAGTATGCGCCGTCGCCGCCGCCTTTCAGATTGGCGATGAGGGGATCGGCGCTGTTGTGTGCGGCGTCGGAGTCTTCGGCCGTATGCAGCATGTAGAGATCCTGCAGGCCCGGACTTTCGTGCACTGTTTGCCATGCTTCGGGGCTGCCGGCCTTATGCGCACCGTTGTCCATGATGGCCACGCGAGGTTGAATCGCATCGACAAACGCGCGAGAGTTGGAGAGGTTGAAACCGTGGTGGTTCACCAGGTAGAGGTCGACGTGCCCGATCAGGTTGTCGGGGCAGACCAGCGGAATCTCCTTGGCCTTGGTGAGATCTCCAAGATCGAGAAAGCGGAATTTGCCGAAGCGAACAAGAATTCCAGCTGACCGCGGATTCTCGGTGGCATCCAGTTCCCACTTGGGCTCGCTGGCGCAGTAGGAATTCGGCTCCGGCTTTACGCCCGGAACCGATTTGATGTGTTCGCCATCAGCTGTAAGAACGATGACACTGAGGCCCGGGATGTCGATCGTATCCCCGGGATGAACAGTTCGACGCGGCGTGGTGCCGATGGCTTTGACGTAGGCAGCGTAGTCGTGGCGGGTGATGTCGGAGTCTTCGCGGTTCTCGCCGTGATCGAGGAATTCGCCGACCTTGACGTGCTCGACGAGGTTCGGAACTCCTCCGACGTGATCGACATGGAAATGGGTGATGAGCACTCTGTCGATCATGGTGATGCCGGCGTCTTTCATCGCGGCCTGAATGCGCTGGGCATCGCGACTATTATTCCCCGGCCAACCAGTATCGACCAGCAGCGAGTGGCCGCCCGGCGCCACCAGCAGAGTGGCTTGCCCACCTTCCACGTCAACGGTGTAGATGAGCAGGTTCTCTTCAGTTGCTTGTGCCTGCGTGGTCGCGGCAGGGACGAAAAACAGCGTTAGCGCGCAGGCTGATAGCAGAAGCCGGAAGGTGCGTACGAGCGCAAAGGTCCGGGGGTGGTCGCAAGCGCAGGTGCGTTGGTGAGCGGCAATTCGCATTTGCGGAAAAGTGTATAAGACCAACCATTAGTTGGGGAACTCAGCCGAACGGGCTGAAAAACTGCACTGCTGCTAAAATAGAAGTTGCCGCACTGTGTGGCCATTCATCTTGTATTCATTCCCAACCTGATGGCCCGCCTGAGGCCATACCTGAGCGCAAATCCAGATTTGCCCTAGAAGAAAAGGAACATAGCCCCTGTGAGCCAGACGATACGCAATATCGCCATCATCGCCCACGTTGACCACGGTAAGACTACCCTCGTTGACGCCATGCTTCGCCAGTCCGGCACTTTCCGCGCCAACGAGCAGGTGGCCGAGCGCGTGATGGACTCAAACGACCTGGAGCGGGAGCGCGGAATCACGATCCTTGCCAAGAACACGGCAATTAACTTTGAAGGCGGCAAGATCAATATTGTCGATACCCCGGGCCACGCCGATTTTGGCGGCGAGGTGGAGCGCGCACTAAAGATGGTCGACGGCGTGATGCTGCTTGTCGATGCGGCCGAGGGGCCGCTGCCGCAGACGCGCTACGTGCTGGCTAAGGCGCTTGAAGCGAAACTCAAGCCTATTGTTGTGATCAACAAGATCGATCGCCCCGACGCGCGCCCGCAGGAAGTGTTGAACGAAATTTACGATCTTTTCATCGATCTCGATGCGGAAGAATCGCAGTTGGATTTTCCGGTGCTGTATGCCGTGGCGAAGGCCGGTACAGCGACGTTAGATGTGGCTAAGCCGGGGGAGAATCTTCAGCCGTTGTTCGAGACGATCGTTTCCACGATCCCTGCTGCCACCGGCGATGTGGATGCGCCGCTGCAGATTCTGGTCACCAATCTCGATTACTCTGATTACTTTGGCCGCATCGCTATCTGCCGCGTTTTCCAGGGCACGCTGCATGCGGGCGACGATGTGAACATTTCGAAGCGAGACGGTTCGCTAATGAAGACGCGCATCACCAAGCTGTTCACATTTTCAGGCTTGAAGCGTACAGAGATTACCGAGACGACGATGGGCGACATTGTTGCCGTCGCGGGAGTGGAAGGCATCACCATCGGCGAAACCATCACTTCGCTCGAAACGCCTTCGCCACTACCGCTGATTGTTATCGATGAGCCGACGATTGCCATCCAGTTCAGCGTGAACAACTCGCCTTTCGCGGGTAGAGAGGGCCAGTACGTAACGAGCCGCAACCTGCGCGAGCGGCTTGAAAAGGAACTGCTGACCAATGTATCGATTCGCGTAGAAGAGACCGGCTCGCCCGACACTTTCAAGGTACTGGGCCGCGGTGAATTGCAGCTCGCAATTCTCATTGAGATGATGCGCCGCGAAGGATTTGAGCTGATGGCAGGGCGTCCGGAAATCGTCACCAAAATGGTTGAAGGCACGCGCATGGAGCCGGTGGAACACCTTACCATCGACGTTCCGGAGCAGCACACCGGAGTAGTGATCGAAAAGCTCGGACCCCGCAAGGGCGAGATGACCAAGATGCACAATCACGGCTCGGGCCGCGTCCGGATGGAATTTCGCGTGCCCAGTCGCGGCCTGATCGGCCTGCGCAGTGAAATGCTTACAGAGACGCGCGGAACGATTGTGATGAACGCGCTCTTCGACGGTTATATCCCGTACCAGGGCGAGATTCCGCAACGGCCCACGGGCGCGTTGATTGCGGATCGCCAGGGCTTGACCACAACCTACTCGCTGAATGGATTGCAGGAACGCGGCATTCTTTTCCTCGGGGCTGGCGTGGACGTCTATGAAGGCATGGTTGTAGGCGAGCACTCGCGTGACAACGATCTTGACGTGAATGTTGTCCGCGAAAAGAAGCTGACCAACATGCGCGCATCGAGCGCCGACGATGCCATTCGCCTGGTGCCCTACAAGACGCTGAACCTTGAGCAGGCCATCGAGTTCATCGCTGACGACGAGCTGGTGGAGATTACACCCAAGTCGCTGCGCCTGCGCAAAAAGATTCTGCAGGCTAACAAGCGGCCCAAACGGTGGGAGAAGGCCGAGCAATTCTCCTGAGCGACCGCAGGAGTCGAAGGATCTGCTGTGCGGGATGCTTTCCAGCGGACCCGAACCGTTGCCGGGTCTCCGGCAAGTGTGAAAGCTGGTGCCCCGATGAGCTACAAAGCGATCAATCTTGACGAGAAATTCGGGCTGTTCACCGAGCAGTGGCAGCCCAAAGTGATTGCCGAGATGAATGACTATCAGTTCAAGATTGTGAAGCTTCGGGGTGACTTTATCTGGCACGACCACAAAGACACGGACGAGACTTTCATCGTAATCGAAGGCGATTTGCGGATTGATTTTCGCGATGGCGCGGTGCATATCGGCCCCGGCGAGATGTTCGTCGTTCCCAAAGGGGTAGAGCACAAGCCCTTCGCGGAAGGTGAAGTGAAGCTGATGCTTATTGAACCGCGCGGCGTGCGCAACACCGGCGAAGAGGGCGGCGAGCGCACTGCGGCGAACGACGTGTGGATCTAATTCCGATTAGATCAGGCGCTCGAATTAAAGCCGCTGCTTCGCTTCCAGCACCCGCTCCAGAGCTTCTTCCGCAGTGGCGCCTATCGCCGACAGATGCCCCATTTTGCGGCCCATCTTGGCGGCACGCTTCTCATACAAATGCAGGCGTACGCCGGGAACTTCAAGTGCCTTGGCGAAATTCGGCGTCATGGTGAGCCACACATCTCCCAGCAGGTTCACTATGGCTGCCGGGCAGATCAGCGAAGTATCTCCAAGCGCAAGGTTGCACGTCGCCCGCACCAGTTGTTCAAACTGGCCGGTTACGCATCCGCGCTCGCTCTGGTGATAGCTGTTATGCGGACGAGGCGCGAGTTCGTTGATCAGCAGCCGTCCTTGCCGGGTGATGAACATCTCCACGCAGAGCAATCCCTCGATGCCGAGTTTCTCAATGATGTCCTTTGCCAGTTTTTCAGCGCGCGATTCAATCTCGGGTGAAACGCCCGCGGGCAGCACGCTCCACGCAAGGATCTGGTTCTCGTGGTGATTGCGCGCAGCGGGATACGTGCGTACCTCGCCTGCAGGATTCCGTGCAGCCATCACGCTGATCTCGCTCACGAGGTCAAGCGCCTGCTCGGCGACGGAAGGCTTCTGTCCAATGCTGGTCCACGCGTCCGTGATGATCTGCTTGTTGAGCAGCGCCTCCATGCCAATGCGTACCTGGCCTCGGCCGTCGTATCCGCCGCGCCCGACCTTGAGAAACACGCGACCGGCGAGCGTCTTCACGGCATGATGAAGCTCTTCTTCGTTGCGGATAATGCGAAACGGGCCGACTGGAAATCCGTTCTCTGCGAGCCACGTCTTTTGCAGCGTCTTGTCCTGGATGATACGGATCGGTTCCACGCCCGGCCGCAGGGGAGCCATGCTCGCCACTTCGCTCAAGACATCCACGCCGATTTGCTCGATCTCCAATGTCACTGCATCGGCGCCGCGCACCAGCTTTTGTGCTGCGGCAACATCGTCCCAGTTGCCCACCACGGTTTCCGCCACAAAACTCGCGGGGCACTTGGCTTCCGGGTCCATGACGCGTACGCGATAACCCATGGTGCGTGCGGCCATGGCGGTCATGCGGCCAAGTTGGCCTCCGCCGAGAATGGCGATCAGGCCGCCCGGCTCCACGACTGGCGGTGTCTTGATCAGGAGAGAATCAGTAGACACTACGGCAACTCCTGCGTCATCACTTCTTCTGTCCGAGCGGCGCGCCATGCAGACAGGCGGTCGTAGAGTGCGGAGTCGGTCGCAGCGAGAATCTCAGCTGCCAGCAGTGCCGCATTGGCAGCGCCGGGTTTGCCGATGGCCAGCGTACCAACGGGAACGCCCTTGGGCATCTGCACAATCGAAAGCAGCGAGTCGAGGCCGTTGAGCTGGGTCGCAGCTACCGGAACACCAAGCACCGGCACCAGGGTTTTGGATGCCAGCATGCCAGGTAGATGAGCTGCGCCGCCGGCTCCGGCGATAATCACGCGCAGGCCACGCTCGCGTGCTGTTTCGGCATATTTGAAGAGCCAGTCAGGAGTGCGATGCGCGCTTACGATGCGCGCTTCGTGCGGAATCTGGAGCGCGCGCAGAATCTCCACGGCCCCGGACAGCACTTCATAGTCGCTCTTGCTGCCCATCACCACGCCCACTAACGGCTTCTCGCTCATGGGGTGATTATAAGAGCGTGGCGGCAATTCCACAGAATTGAGCGGCAGCCTTTCCAGAATCTAATGGCGATGCCACGCCTCGACAGCCACTTCAACAACGGCGAGCAGCACGCTGAACGCCGCCAGAAAGCCCTTGGCGCGCTGCCAGTTCTGCTCGTGGCGCTCCATCCGGCGTTCTAGGTCAACGATGCGTCCGCCGTTTCCGTCGCCCATGAGCCCATTCATCTGGGTCTTTAACACAGTCAGGTCGCTCAGCACCTGCGCTTCGAATTCGTTCATCATACGCATCGGTCGTTCTCCAGCCATTGATTCTGTGTTACCAATCCCGTCTGCAAGGTCGCCTCGGGACCCGCGGACAGGCGCGTGCCCTCATGCGGTCTCAAGAAGCCAGCGGCAGATTGAAGATCAGAGCCGCCGAGAATTCCGAGTAGTTGGGCGGGTTCGATCCGTCGTACATCCTTATGTAGAAGCGGTCGCTTGCAGAGATGCGCGTAAAAGTCATGTTTGGCTGCGATCCGCGCATCACCAGGTCGGGATCAGTTCCGGGCACGAAGCAATTATCACGCCTGCGAATTTCAAAGCCACCCCCGCTCGGTAGCGTCGAGCCCATGCTGATCGACACGTTGCTGCCCGCGAGCGCCGCGACGACGAGCCCGCTCAGATTGGGCAAGTAAGCTGGCGCGATTGCCGCAGGCAACCATGCATCCGCAGGAACCGTACTGCTGGTTTTGATTGCCAGATCATCGGCCCAATCATTCGCAAAACTGATGGCATACTGCACCAAGTCGGGATAGCTGGCGATATAAGTCAGCTTCACGCTTCGGACAACCACCTGCGCATTCAAATTCGCGGAAGGAGCAATAAGTGCGAGCGCGTCTCCCGGCCACACGTCGGCGTCAAGAGCTGCTCGCGTGCATTTGTAGGTTCCGCTCCACAGGGCGCTGACGCTTGCGGCGGCCTGTTCCAGAGCCAGGGCAGCGTTGCGACAATCTTCTGAACTTCGGGTAGCAGGATTGGCAACAGTGCCGATCCAAGCCGAGACTGAAGGCAGATTAGCCTGCGCCAGGGCCTGCTGGCTCGCCGCATTCACAGCCCGCCCGACTGCTCTGCCGACGGCGCGATAACTTACTGCAATCTGTTCGCCAACTGGCGGCGCAAATCCCATGTAAAAGACGAGCTTGCCGGTGCTCTCGACGTGGCACTCTGCGGACTGAGCCGTAGTGCCTACGCGCCTCGTTGAGGGGCTGCCATTCATGGGCGTGGTGACAACCCAGCTTGATCCAAGATTGCTGAGATTGAAGGCGCGCATGGTGCCGAACAGGTTGATACTGCTCGCCGCGATCACCGAGCATGCGCCTGGAAGGCTGGCGACCTGGCCGTCATAAAGAGTGACCGGCATGCCGGCGACGCCATTCACGTATTCCTGTATCTCGAACAGTAGATTCGCGGGAGCCGTGTTCCACTGGCCTCCGAAGGAGATTTCGCCGCCATCTCCATAGCTGCGATAGACGGCAAGACCCCGTTCGCACTCAGGGCAATGTACGCGAACCCGCAGTGCATACTGATTGGCTGCGTTTACCTGATACAGGGTGCCCGCCGCCGATCCTGAAACCATCGGCTGCACCGAGACGGCGCCCGTTCCCTGCTGCGCAGTGACCTGAAAACCCGCCATGCAAGCTTGCTGCGTTTGCTCGCCGTTGAAGAAGCCGGCCAGAATCCCAGTACTTCCGTCGGCGAGAGTAACTCCGCTCGCTTCAAGCAAGAGCGTCCCGCCCATCTCTACCGGATCGACCCAGACTAACTGGGTATCTCCGTCCTTTCCGGTGCCGCCTTGCATTGTAAGTCCGCCGGCGCCTAGAGACAGGTAGTTATGGCTTCCAGAGTTTCCCCACACACGTTGATCAATCTGTCCTTCGTCGAATAGTTCATGGATGATTGTGGCTTTGGAAGAGGGCAAAGCGAAGGCATCGGAAGACAAGTTGAACTGCGTGGTGACGCCGTCGCCGAGAAAATATTCTGTGACGTATGCGGTGGGCTCATGCTCCCCGCATACCGTGATGTCATTTGCGAGGGCGCGCTTCACGTCGGAGGTCAACGTGAGATTTGCGAGCGTGAGAGTGCCGTCATCCTCGCTGAGCGGATGCACTGACACAGGCAATGACGCAAGTGCGAGGGCTCCATTCAAAGCGCGATACGCAGCGCGCGCCTGGTTACAAACTGTCCCGGCACTGCTGCTGAACGATGCGCCGGGCTCAGGTGCGAAGTTAGACACAGGGCTATTGAGTACGAGCGACTGGGTCGAAAGCGTTGCCGATCCGGTTTTTGTCACGAGAGATGTGACAAGAGGTCCGGCATTTAATCCCGAGGCGCCTTTGCCCGGCGCCATCGCCAGTTGATCGAGAAGATATTCATCGCTGATGGCTTGAAGTGTAATGCGGTATCGCGGACCTTCGAGTCCCAGGCCGGCGTACTCTGGCATCGGGCTGGCCGCGAGATAGCCGGTGAAGTAAAGGGTTCCATCATCGCCGGTTATCTGGATTGCCTGGTTGCGCGTCAACGCGGCCGAATCGATTGCGGGAAGGGTGATCCATAGCTGGCAAACCGACGGCTCGTTGAGCTTGCGATCGATGGTCAACGGATGTGCCGCGTCCAGAGCCGATGTGTAGTCCTGTCCGCCTATTGTGATTTTCATTGCATCTTTTCCAGGATTCTGTTTGTTGCGTGACGGGCCAATTGCGAAGAGACCGCGAGGACTAGATGAGTGCGTAAGCGGCGGGCTTGAAACTGCGATAGCAAAGCACTCGCTCACCGTCGAGCGGATCCAAAACGGGCAGCGCGAGGAATTGGCCTTTGAGTAAAATGCGCGCGAGTCCACCCTTGTGTTTGCTATCGAGGGGCGTCGCCGACTCCTCAGCAGCGGCAAGGCTCTGCAAGCGTGGGTAGTGGAAGAAGATGCGATCGCCCTGGCCACCCTGCATCACGAAGAGTGCCGACCACTCGTGATAGAAGCTTCCGCCTTCGCGATCGACGAAACCGGTCATCGCCTGCAGCTTTGCGCCAGCTACCGGAATACCACCCGGCAAAGGTTGTGCAAGGATCAGCGACGTGGAACTTACGCCGAGCACAAGGCCGACATTAAAAGTGATACGCCGGATGTAATCAACATCAGTAAGTGGCTGACGCAAGTAAGAGCCGGAGATAGGGGAACCCAGATACCCCGTCTGCCCTGTGTAGTCGGCATCGACGGCGATCATGGAGCCGGGCGCAAAGTTTGCTGCGTCTGCGGCTGCCAATTGGATGACGGATGCCGTTGAGCCGCTCTGCACGATGACGGCCTGCGCAGCCTTTGCTCCATCCGCTGCCGCCGCTGCGCCATTCGCCGGCGCCAGGAGATTCATGTGCTGCGAGCCTGTCGCGAGTGCCATTGTGAGCTTCGTCCATCCCAGGAATTCGAAACTCAGTCGCGCATCGAGTGATTCGCGCGTCTGCTCCAGCGATGCGGCCGGGATGCCGGTGAGGATGGGCCCGCTTTTGCTTATGGACTTGCGCGCGAAGTTCTGAATCCAACCCAGGTCGACCCAGGGTGTCGGTGGCGCATCGAGATTGAACGAGCCAAGCTGCGAAGGGTCGAAGAGCACAGGAGTCTGCGTGGCGCGATTGACGGGAGCAAAGTAGGCGCGCACTCGGCGCGTGACCGGCGCAGGTGCCGAAAACGAAGTAGCCGTCATTATTCCCCCTGTTCCTGGTAGCTGTAGATCAAGACTTTGATGGAACGACTAAGGCGATCGCGCTGAATGTTGATGGGTGCAAATGTTGGCTCGTCCCAGAAGACTTGCGTTTGCATTGTGCCTGGGGGTTGAACGGAGTAGTTAATCTTGGGCGTGTAGAAGGGCTGCAACATTGCAAGTACCTCTTCGTCCATGGCGCTCAACATGCGTCCGCGGTCGAGCCCGCCGAATGCCTGTGTACCGCAGGTGCTGTAGAGAATTTCACATTCCTCGGCTGCCATCGCGGTACTGAGATCCATGTCGGCGCCGAGCCAGAGCCAGCGTAGAACAAAAACATCGCAGGGCAATTGCGCGGCCGGAGCCTCTGCTTCTTCGACGAGAATGCCGGGCCGAAGTGTGCCGCGCAACAGTACCGTACGCTCAGGGTTGATGGCTGCGAGGCGCGTGCGGAGCGCCAGGTAGAAGGAATCTTTCGCGTTTTGCATAAAGGCAGGGAATAGGGAACAGGGAATAGGGAGTACAAAACCCCAATACCTCTTCCTCTCTTTTCCTGATCCCCTTTCCGGATCGGATCTCGAGTTAGTGATCCACATGGTCGGCCCCTCGCGAACAGGAGAAGCCATGAATGATGGATAAATATGAAAGCCAGTCCACTCTCAGAGCGATTGCGGGAAAGCTTGTCGCAGCAAGAGCCGGTATAAGTACACCTGGCCGAATGCCTCGTTCGAAGCGACGGATTCGATGAGATAGTCTTGTCCGGCGACGGTGACCGCGAGTGTCATGGCAAACAACGCCTGAGCCGACGGCACGTCGAGCGCGCTTATCTGTGCCTGCACGCTGGTTGCCGAGACGAGCATCTCCCACCGCGGTGCGTCGCCCTCCTTGAAAGTGGGACGCAGCTTGCGCATCAGAACTGGGCTTAGAACAATCTCGGAGAACGTGGTCGCAACCAGGCCGACTTCGGACTGATCGGATACGGTGCTGGTTCCAGTAACTCGTAGCTGCGCGCTTGCCCCAGCCACGCTGCGCAGCAGGGCATCGGCAAGCATTTGCGGCGCCCCCGTCGGATTGCGCGGTGCTGTGTCGGTCATGGTTCACCCCAGCCTGTTCGCAACGTATGGGCGCAGCCATGCCTGCACAGTTTCGTCCAGCAGCGAACTCGAGAAGTACTGCATCTGCATTGTGTCAATCTTGGTCTTGCTGGCATTCAACGCAGGCGTGGACTGAGCATTGCGCACGATCTGCGCGCATGCGGTCTTCACGTCGTCGCCGATGGTGGCAAGTCCGGCAGTGTAGATTACGGAGATCTCGTTGTAAGGGAGACCGAAAACGTTCCACGGCAGCACGAGCTCGCCTGTATTCGGGTCGAAGTCCACGGAGCCGGGGTCGATGGTAGTCCACTCGCCCGGCAGCGAGAATGTCCACGCTGCTTCGAACAATGCGTTGTCGATTGCTTCGCCACGGCGCGGTTTCCCATATCGGCCCTCGATGCTGACGAGCGGCGAGGAAGCGTTGCCTAGCGGTGCGAGCGGAAGGTAGCTGAGCCGCACCGTGCGCGATCCGCTGATCACTCGCTGACGCTCTGCATATTGCGTAACATTCAGATCCGGTCGCCGGCAGAAACTGTTAATCAGCGCAGTAGCGGCGGTAATCCAATCGGCCGTCGTGCTGTCGGGCAATCCGTAATTTGAGTAATCAGTTGGCTGAAGATAGGCCATGTGTTCCTCCGGAACTGGGTTCAGTGCACAGTGCACAGTGAGCAGTGAACGGCGAAGAGCGAACCTGGCGAAACTGCTGCACTGTTCACTGACCACTGCTCACTGTTCACTGTTCACAGGAGATCGCTCTAGCGGTCGACCAGTATCTGGTAGTGTGCGTAGTTGGCACCCTTTACGACGATGGCGCCGAACTTGACGGCGACATACTGCATCGTCAAGGAGCCGGGCATACCGAGTTCGAAGATGCGAGGAGCCGGATCGCCGAGCCAGTGGTACTCGATCAGATCCTCGGTAACGATGTACGCGGGCAACACTGCTGAGCCCGATCCCGGCGTGCCGGTGTAACTCAAGCTCCAATCGGGAATCAGGGGCAGGTCGCCGGCCTGAGTTGACAACATCTTCACGCGGAAGCCGCCCGTGATCTGGTCGGTGTTGAGCACCACGTTGAACTCGGTCTTCATCTCGCGATCGACGAGGTCAAGCAGCACCGGGTTGGCATAGATTGCCGTGGGCCGCACGTTGTAGCCGTTGTTCGCGACCATTTGCGCGACCGCGGACTTGATGCCGTCAACGATAGAGGCCGTGGTACCGATGGTCGTGGTCTGGCCGCCGGATACGATTTGCGGGACGGCGCCCATGTACTGGGTAGTAGTTGGCGAGCTGAGGCTGGTATCGTTGCCGTTCCATAGAGCCACGTCGTGTGCCACCATCACTCCGCTGACGGTATCGACCAGGTCTTTTGCCTGCAGGTAGGCAAACTGCTGCTGCTGATTGCCGAGTTCGACGTCGAAGAGGTTGTAGTTGATCTGCGACACGATTGCCTTGAGGGGCACACTGCGCTCCACGCGCGTGGGGCTCACAACCGGGGCGACAATGCTGCGCGGATTGACGAAGCCCGCAGTGCCGGGGTTGGGCAGCGCAGTCTCTTCAAAGAAACGCGACGGATGCCCGGTGGCAGGTACCTGCTTGATGCGCTGGCCGAAGGGGCTGGAGCGGCGGCAGATGTCAAAGATCTCGGTCTGGTACAAGGGAACTTCGATTGCGCCCGGCCCGATGAAGTCAGCCGCGGCGTGGATGTCTGCGAAAGATGCGTTCATAGTGTCTCGCCCCCTCCATGGGGCCTATTTGGAAAGTGGACAGTGATCAGTGGGCAGTGAACAGTCTCAGTGGCGCGCGATCAGCGCGAACTGTTCACTGCGCACTGTTTTCTATTCACTGTTCTTAGGTGATAGCTCCGGCGCGGAGCAGCTGGCTCTTTACCGCGATGCGTTGTTCGAGGCTGAGGCCAGCCAGTGCCGCATCGAGTGTGCGTACGTCGACGGGTCCTTCGGCGATGCCGTGCTTGGCCAGCATCTCCGATGTCGAAGCCGGGACAGTTCTGCGCAGCGGATTCAGGACGGACCGAGCTGCTTCGGCCTTGAAATCTTCGATTTCACGCTCGGCCGCGGAAAGCTTTTCTTGCAATTCGCCTTCGCGTCTGCCCTGCTCTACGGTGGCTGAAATCTTCTCCACTTCACCGGCACCGTGCCGTTCTTCCAGCAGCGCGAGCGTTCGCTCGAGCAAGCTTGTCGCGGCTTCGAGCCGCTCCATGATCTGGTTGTCGTTGTTCTCCATGAGATTCCTTTCTTGAGTGGACAGTTGAAAGTGGACAGTGCACAGTGCAGAAAACGGCTCCTACCGACCGGCGATAGCTGTCAACTGTTCACTGCGCACTGTCCACTGTTTTTTAGCTCGCCATGCGGAAGCTGGTCGCGCGGTACGCCGCCTTGTCGCGCAGCAGAATCGCGGCGCCAGTAAAGGTGACGCGCGTCAGCTTCCATACCTCGGCGTGCATATCTTCCACGCGTGCATCGGCTAACTCGTAACTCATGCCCATCGATTCGGGGGCGTGAATCGCAATCGTCTTTGCTACCTCGGGAAAGTCGCGTGCATAAATGTAACCGCGCACGACCAATCGGTTTCCGGTGAGATTGGCTTCAGTGAGCAGTCCGACTTTGCGCCGCGCATCGTGCCCATCCCAGCCCGGCCGGTAGTCAACCGCCATTCCCAGCAGCGACGGTAACGCTTTTTCAGCCGCCTCGCGGGTGAGAATGACGCGGTGTCCCCGCGCGCCGGCTGGGGCCTTATCGCTGGCTGAGTTCACTACCGTTAGCACACCTTCGAAGGGCACCCGGTTGGGATGTCCTTCAACGTGTGGAATTGTTACCGCCATCGCTTCGAATTGCATGTTGTTTCCACCTGTCCCCAGAAAAGTGACCGCACCGCTTTTGAGGCGATGCGGCCGAAGTGCCCATGACCGCTCATTTACCCGCTTCGGGAGAGTCCGATACCTTTGCCGCCCTGTTTTGCGCGAGAGGCGCCAGCCCCCGCATGGCGCGCACTTCGTCCACGGTCAGCACGCCGGCCTGGAGCAGCTGCACCTGGACCGCGAGTTCCGTGGCCTCGTCGCGCGCATTCAGATCGTTGAAGATAAATTCAAATTCGCGCCAGCCGATACACTTCGCAAATAGGTCGCGCGTAATGTGCCCAGCAATCAATTGCGCAAGCGGCAGAATCGCGCCGCGGAAGGCCTCGTCGGCAAGCTCGGCTGCAGTGGAGCGGTTGACGTCGCTCTCCAGACCAAGCAGCAGAGGCGGCAACCCAAATGCATTCGCAATCATGCGAATGAGAAACTCCTGCCATGCAATGCGCAGATCGGCGTCGGTGCCCTGCGCAAAGCGCAGCACCTCCGGCTTTTGCTCAGTCGAGATCAGCGGTACGCGCCCAGTGCCTTCAATCTCGTCCTGCCACCAGCGGATCAAACGGTCATGCTGCGCAGGAGTGGCCTCGTTGAGCCACAGTGCATATTGGGCAACGGAGTTAGCCGCTAGCTTTCCCGCAAAGCGATGCGCACTCAGAAACTGATTGACGGACTCAAACGCAACTTCCAGCGGCCCGAGTCCAAAGGGTGTGAAACTACGCGGATTCATGCGCACGTAGATGAGCTGGTTATCGCAGAGGTCAATGGCGTTCGATTCCGCTTGACCGGGCATGACCTGGGCATAGCGCGGCGTGTCCGGCTGGCCATCCCAGCGGGGATTGATACGGATCGAGGCCCCATCTACGGGCCACAGCATCGCGGGCCGTTCCGGATCTCCCGTTGGCTCCATTTCGATCGCGCCGTATCCTCCGGTGAGTGCATCTTCAATGACCTGTTCGATCAGCGTTCGAAAGCTGTCGACCGCATTCGGCTCTTCGAGCATGTGCCGCAGGGCAAGAAGGTGCTGATTAACTTGATTGAGGTCATCGGGCGTGTTGCTCTCGCTGGGCGCAAATCCTCGCCGCAGCCGTATCTGCCAGTCCATGGCCGCGACGCGGTCCTTGATGACGTTGATAGCGCGCCGCACCACGGGTGTCTCCGCAAACCGGCGCAGATTCATCGGCGACGGTTTCGGCAGCGATTGCCCTGGAAACCGCACCGGGCTCAGAATTGCCGGGAGCGCCAGGGTCTTCCGTTCCGCGTTAGCATCTGCAGCATCGACGGCAACATCTATACCGCCCGTAGCCTGCCGCCACAGAGCACGCAGTTGTTCTCGTACCTTCACGCGTTACCTTCCTTCTGGAAACGAAAAGGCATGATCCTTGAAGGACCATGCCTTTTCTGTCTTAGTGAACAGTGATCGGTGAAGCCGATCGTTTCGATTAGCTTCTAACTCGCGAGAAAAACTATCTCGCTCTCAACAGAATCTATCTTACGCAAAGGATGATTAATTACCTGCAAGCTCCCGCAACTTATTTCTAGATGGGGTAAGTTGTAGTTAATTAAGTAGTAGGTTCTGAGCATCGAATGGTTCGAGATCAAGCAAGTCCTTGACAGCATCTCAGACGTGCAGTTCGCGGCGTGCGGTTTCTGCCACGCGCGACATATCCGCGGTGGTGAGAACTCGAATCTGGTTCTCTTCCATGGTTTCCACGCCGAAGCGGTACATGACGAGGCGATCAGGGTCTTCGTCGGTGGCGCCTAGCTTGGCAGCCGGTTCAATGATCGCGGTCAACTCAAGTCCGGCCTTCTCTACGCGCTCAACGCCTTCGCGCAAACCTGCCGCGGAGTAAGCGAGCACCTTGGCCAGGTCGAGGCCCGGCTCGAGGCTGACGGCATGAAACATGCGGATCACTCCGTTGGGCCGGTAGCCGGCGTCGAGGCGCAGCGGGTCGCCTGCCCGCGTGTAATCGGAGGCAGGAATGCGCTTGCGCAGCAGATCCCACACTCCCGCATGTTCAAACTCAGTGCGCATTGCGGACTGAATGGCGGCGCGGCCACTCAGCCGCGGCATGCGTTCGCGCTTCGGCGGATCGACATAGAGGCGCATCAACTCTTCCACCCCGGCGGGCAAGCTCTCGGCCAGGTAGGCCTTCGGCGGCGTCATCTGGACGTTGAGCGAGAGTGACTCCTCAAGGATGCGCATCATCTTGCCGTCAGGGTCATGGCGAAGGCGTTTCCGCAATTCGGTCTCCATGCCTTCCAGCACTGAAGTATCCGCGTCCGGGTCGAGGCAGCGCACGCGCCGCCAGTCGCGGGTGAAGCGCAACTCCATCGCGGGCTCGCCGGTTTGCGGAGAGCCCTGCTCCCGCACCAGCACGCCGACGTGCACAAACTCGTCACGCACCGGACTCGGTACGTAACGCAGCAACTGGAACTCACAGTTGATTCGCTGATGGTCGGTCGTCATGGTTGCACGTCCCCTCAGTCATCGGCGTCGGCGCGGCCTACATGATCCTGCCGACGATGGTAGCTCCCCAGCGCTCTGCAATCCAGATGCCCTCTGGGTTGTTGTTGGTTCGAAGGCCCCATTTGGGAAACGGCTTGCGATCCGAGTTCCCGAATGTCTCGATCAGTTCCCGGATGCGGCTGCGGCGCGCCAGCAGCTTCTCCACCAGCGCTTCCATCTCAGACAAATCGCCGCCGTACCACGCGGGCGGGATCTCGTTCGCCGCAGCCCACACGGTCTCGGCAGGCATGGTTTCGAGCCGCGAGAGCCAAGGCTCGAACGAATCCCAGCCCGTGATCTCGCGATAGACATCGTTGCGATAGTAGACGCCGCGCAAAGGCGCATCTTCAAACTTCCATTCGCCGGCAAAGAAGCAATATCCAAAATCGATGAACACGGCGCGATAACGGCGCTCGCGAGCTTTACGCGCAAACACGGCCTGGCGTCCATTGGCATTGCCGGTCCACTTGTCGAGGGCGAGAATGCCGGCGAACTCGCCGAGATTCTTCAATCCCGCCAGGTGCTCTTCGGGCAGGTAGTCGACAACTTGCCCCGGCATCAGACCGCCGACGAAGCGCGATCCGAATTGCAACCCCGGCTGGCAGCGTTGCCGAGTGCGGCCGAAGTCCATCTCTAACTCGCATGTGTTCTCGATGAGCCAACTCGATACTTCTATGAGTTCGGCCGCCGGCGCAGTCAGACCTGCCGCTGTGGCGATCTTCGATGCCAGGTATTCGTTGGCCAGCACGCGCATGTGTTGCGGATTGTTCTGGAACTTGACGACGTAGGCGTGCCCGTCGGCCCCCAGCATCAACTGGCCTTGTGCGCCGCCCCGCATGCGCCGGATATGCTGCACCGCCAGAACCGCCAAGTCCGTTTCCCCGCTCGTTGTTGAAGTATGTTCCGATTGTATGCGGAAGAACAGCCTTTAGCCGGTAGCTTGTAGCCGACTTATCGCCAAGACAAGCTTCACAACTCTGAACCAACCCACGTTTCCTGTTCATTGGGATTGCCGCAACGTTCGACGGCCTGAAGCTAAAGGCTAAGGGCTACAGGCTGATGGCTGTTTTTCCAGCAATTCCGCTCTTGCTGCCAGTCCAATGGCCATCGCCATCACGCGGTCGTCGTGGGTGCCGGCGCGTGCGCCAGTACTTCCATCAGGCTTGCGGACGAAGCTTCGGCACTCCGCCAGAAGTCGCCTGCTCATGAATCGATCCGGTTGTTCGATCAGGCCTGCGTTCAAACGCCCAATCACCGCGGGACGGCTCAACGACGTCGTCAGCCATCCCAACTGGCCTGACTGGCGGTAAATGCGCGGGTAGCGGCAGACACTCTCGATCAGTGCGAGTACACCGCTGCCGTGATTATTGCGTTCCACCACGAGGCACGCGTGGTTGTACTCGGTGGCCATGCCTGTCACGAGCCGCGCCAGTTCGAGTCCGCCGATATGGCCGGCGAACTCTGCGCACTGCAGCCCCGTCTCCACCTCCACGACCTCGGCTGCGGAGTAGTCTCCTTCACTGCCGCCGCCCGCCGGATCAACCGCGACCAGGTACTGTTTGCGGTGCATCGGCGGCAGCCAGATCTCCAATTCGCCATTGAGGCGCGATTCATGCGCAGCCGGCGCCGATAAGAGCCTTTGCTCAATAGCTGCAACCTCGAACACTGAATCTCCACTGGCAAGAAAGCAGCTTTCCGGGTCTTCGGCAAACTCCTGCCGTGCAAGGCCGCGAAAGTTGGCCTGCGTCTTGCGACGAAATCCGATCTGCGCGAGGCTCAGAGAATGCCGCTCAACGAGCGCTCGTTCTTCCTCGGTCAATGAGTCTTTGTCGACAGCCTTTGTGCGATATCGCCGCTCCATCCACCACGGAAAGAAGTGCGGCACCATCCCGGTCTCTGGCGCCGTCTGCCATTCCTCGTAAAAGCATCCGCCAACTCCGTCCGGCGTCGACTCGAGAATCTCTTCGCCGTCCACAGCAAGAGCGGCGCGAAGACCTGCGAGAGTTTCCGCCGGATCGCCCGGCCAGCGCGCCAATTCCGAGCAGTGCAGGTTCTGCACCGTCATGCCGCGGCCGGCATTACGTTCTCCCGCGGAGACGACGCGGTATTGAGAATCGAAGACCGGAAAGACGATTTGGCGCACATTGGCGCGCGATGTCTTCAGGCATCCTTTGCGCAGCCGGTCAGGCAAGTAATCAAGAAAACGGTGCACAATGCGGAAGATCTCCTCTGCCGACTCCTGTGTGTGCGCCACTTGCAGGGTGAGCGTGCCTGGCTGCGTAATGGTCTTCAGAAATAGCCGCGCGGCAGCCCATGTAGTCAACCCGACCTGGCGGGCCTTCAGAACGATGTTGCGCCGGCCGCGTGCGCTCTCGAAAGCGTTCTGCACAGGGTTGGCCCGCAGAGTCCTGGTTTGCCCGGAACGGGTGCGCACCCACAACAGGCGCTCCGCAAGTTCCGTCACCCCATTGCGGCCATGAAGCTGAGCCGGCCGATAATCAAGAAGCTTGCCAAACCGCACCAGTTCATCAGCATCCAGAGACTCCAGTTCGAACACCCAATCCTCAGAGTCCATCTGTTATTTCCTCTTTGTTTCCCGGCGAAATGAAAGCATCGAGCCGGCTTTCGGCGTGCTCAACAAAGGCCAGCATAGCGGCGCTACAGCGATTTCCGGGTTGCTGTGTGCCGAAGCAGGTGTCTTCAAGTCGACGCGACCATCGGAAGTCGGCGACCCGGCTCAAACATCAAGAGGAGACACTCACCCGGGAATCGCTCTGGCCTGTCTCGGATGGCACCGGCTCCATCAGACCCAGCACGATTGCTGAATTCCTGGTGCAGCCGGTGCCATCATCTTCAGCGTCTTATGGAATCACGCGCACGTTGTACGTGCTGGCCATCGGCGTTCCGGCAATCGCAGCGCAGACCTTCACGGTGACAACGCCCGAAGAAGAAACGTAAGTTCGCCAATCCATGCCGTCGCCCGGATATGTCGCTGGAGTCGCAACCACCGCCATGCTTGTAGTTGCCCCTGTCACGTTCACCGTCCCGCTTGTGCAGGCTCCCGCTGACAACGCCGAGCCGCCGATGCTGGTGGTGGTCCCGGTTAGCGGGAGGTTCGATTTTACAAAAGCGTCTGTAGCGATATTGGTTGAATTATCGCTGGCAGCTTGCGTAATCGCTGTTGCGCCGTTCGCGTTTCCGCCGATGGAATTGGCAGGCATCGTGTTGTTCGGAAAATCAAGGAGGGTGTTATTGTTTTGATCGTCTTTGATGATCCAATCCAGATGTACGCCTCCGCTGAACATTCCGGTTTCCCAATAGTCGATAAGAGTGGGATTGTAAGCCTCATACTTTGTTCCAATGTTGGCGTTATACGTGCCGCCCTGGAGCCAGAGTTCCGCGCCGCCGCCTGAACTACTCCAACTCGAAGTAACATAGAGATTCTCGCCTGCTGTTGAAGTTGTGAGCGACATGCCATTAAGCGGCTTGAATGTGAAAACGCCGGCTCCCGTAATGCCATAATCCGCCAGCGAACTCCCAAGCGTATAGGAGGCTCCTGATCCACTCCACAAAGACAGATAACCCCCGTTTCCCGACCCCGTCAGAATATCCGCCCCGGTTCCTCCTATCGGAAATCCATTGATGTCATGCACGTAAGGGCGAATCACAATCCACGCCAGCGTCAAGTTATTCGCGCCGCTGTTTTTGATACCGAGAACGTCTGTCGAATAGCTGGTGTAATCAGCGACAAAGGAATGTATCGCGTAAGAAGTTGAGCAGGTTTCTGTGTCTGTGGCGACCGTGGTGCTGTTCGCCAGCATTTGCAGGCTGTAACTCGTGACGGTATTTGGGCATTTCACCGAATAAGCGACGGTCACTTTGCCGGCCGGAATCTGGCTGCCGATACTCAGTGCAGTATTGTTGTTCGTCGCGTTATAGGGAACGGTGGAGAAGTTGCTGACAGCAAGCGATGGCGGAAACGTGACGCTCTCTCCACTGAGAGACGTGGAGTCGTAGTTGAAAAACGTCGAATAGGCAACCGAGCCCGGACCGGGCGAAAACTCCTCCGGCCAGATTTGCAGGTCGTACTTGTTGTACGGCGTCGAATAGTTGCCATCGAAGATGTTGTCTCCGGTCACGCGCCCGATGATGTTTCGCCCGTCGCCTTTCATGGGGAAAATGGTTGTTTTCCAGGGAAGCGTGAAGCCTGAGTACGGCCCCGCTGCGTTATAGGAGCCTACCAGCGTATTCCCCCGGCCTCGATTTGTGAGAGTGGCGCCGACATAGGTTGATTGCCCCAGATCGGTGTCGTTATTGTTGCCGGTGACGGTGAAACTGCCGCCACAGCCATAGCACTTTGTCGAGTTGGCATTTATCTGGCCGGTGGCCGCTCCCGCCGAAAATCCCACCCCGTTGATGGTGTGGCCGTAGCCTTCGATCCTCCATCCGTAATTGGTTGTGCCGGTGTACGTCTCAAAGCCCGAATCGGAGATGTCCCAACCCGCCGCAATGTCGCCGGAGTTGGTTCCAACCGTGAGAATCTGCGGACCGGCAAGGGTGTTCAGTTGCCATTGCGAGAGTTTGTTGGCAAGCCCGTCCACGCTGATCCACGGATAGGTATCAACGAAGAAGAAGAGGTGATCCCAGTGCTGGTAATCCCCGTTCGATTGCAGATAGGAATTTAACTCTGGCAGGGTCTGGACAATGCCGTACAGCTGACCCGTCACGTTGATGTTCGACGCATCGAGTTTGTACCCCGCCCAATATCCCGAGGTATACATGCCACAGGTGTAGAAGGTGCTTCCGTTCGTCGAGCCGAACGTCACATTCTTGAGATCGAGGGCGCCCAGGCCCACGCTTTGACTGGGATTCGCCCAATCCGCGGGGTTGCCATCCTGCATGTCGAAGCCCATCGCGCAGTTGTTGAGCGTCTGCGTGACTGGAAAACCCAGCACGGAGAGATAGGTGTGGGCATTGGTGACCGTGGTCGATGCGTTCGCTGAAAGGGTGATGACCTGCCAGTCCGTCTGACTCGTGCCGAGCATTGCCCAACATGGCGAGACGGATGCGATCGTCGTTACCAGATTCGCCCCGCTCGGTCCTGCCCCATTGACCTGGATGGCCTGTCCTACATCGCCGCAACTGATTTCGCCGCGCGTGGTCGTAAGGACAGCGCTTCCCGAGGTCATCCCGCCATCGTCGAACCATCGTCCCGGCCAGCGGTGAGCATGGGGGGTTTGAACGCTGGTGTCGGTAAGAAAACTGATGTCATGGATAGACGCGGATGGATACCAGGTAAACGAGGTGGACAACGGATCAGGAGCATAGAGAATATCCTGACTTGGCTTGCCTTTGATGACGACGCCATAACTTACCGGCACGTTGCCGCCTGATGCCGGTTGCCCGAGCAGCGATTCTCCCGCCCACTGGATCGCACTGGTGTAATAGCAGCCGCCGGGGGGCTTGGGAAAATAGAGCGCAGCCGGCAAGGTAGATCCGGTCGCATAACTCAGGGCTGCCGTCTGTGCCAGGATAATCGCATTGTGGTCATCCGTTACGCAGTCGCCTTTCGCGCCATACATCATCACATTGATCTGGGTGTTGACTGAAGCGTTAAGCGGTCCGGCGAGATTTTGTGACGTGGTTGCAGCCAGTGATACGCCGCCAAGTGCCGCGAGGGCGCCGGCCGCGGTGCTTGCGCCAGTTCCGCCTGCGGAAACGGGTATTGAACTCATGCCGCTGACCGCGGTTCCGGTGCCGTTGTAGTAGGCGATCTGGCCCGTCGATCCGCTGTTCACCGTGCCACTGCCACTGCCCGAACCACAGGCCGCGCCGCTATTCGTGATGTAACCCGACGAGTCAATCTGAAGGCAGTTGTGACCGCTCGATGCAGAAAGACCAGGAAACTTGATGGAAGTGTTCCCCGAAAAACTGGCGTACAGGTTGCCGCTGTTGCCGCCGTAAATGTTGAACGCGGATCCCGCGCCGGTCTCATAATTCACGCGGACCACGCCCGATGCATTCGAAGCATTGATATACGTGTCGCCGCTGTTGGTGCTCTGGTAGGCCTTGAAGCTGTCGAGACCGCCGATGGCTGAATTCAACGCCCAGTTGTTGCTTGCATCCTTCACCATGTACCACTGGCTGTTGCCGTTCCAGTCCTTATAGGTGAAGGAACCTTTCTGGCTGGTGGTGAGGCCGGGCCAGAGATAGTAGTCGACCTCAGCGTCGGCATTGTTGCGCACCGTCATGGTGCCGGTGGATTGCGCTGTGCTGCCGACCTGCAGCGTGCCGTTGAACGTTGCATTGCCGGTATTGCTGACCGTAGCGACAGTGCTTTCAAGAGCACCGCCGGAGCCAAAGACCACTCCGCCCGTGCCCGCGTTGTTAGAGCCGTTCAGAACCACCGCGCCTGCGCCCGCGGCATTCACCACCGTTTGATTATTGGTGCTTGACTGGCCACTGTTGTACTGGCCGATTGACAGACGATAGACGCTGTTCAACTCGTCAAGCACCTGGTAGAACTGCTCGCCTCCGGTTGCGTCGCTGAGCCCCATCGTCCATCGATAGCCGTAGTCAGTCTGGTAGCGATCGAGCAACCCGCGTTCGTTGCCGTTGCCGATGCCGAGGCGCAAGTGGTTGGTCAGCGTTGCGTCCTGCTGGCTGCCGTACCAGTCGCCGTTGAGCGAGTTGAAGCTCCGGTGGAACGTGTCGAGAAAACTGTTGCGCGTACCGTTATCGGTGAGCTTGCCGGTGAACATCGTGCCGCCGGTCATCCAGCTGTTGTAGGAACTGCCTGCATCGGCCACTACTTGATACGTCGAGTTTTCGTTGCGCAAGCCGACGATGGTGTTGTTCTGAGCGTTAGCGCCTAGATGGACCGCGGTACCGCAGTTCTCCACGTCGCCGCCCGTGAAGGTGTTGCCGTCTCCCTGCTGCAGATTCACTCCATACGATCCGGGGATGGGGTTGCCGTTGGCCGTGGGACAGTCGATGTGCAGGCGCACAAAGGTGCTCGCGTTGAGCCAGTCGGTGGAGGCCGAGTTAGTGACCTGGTGCCCGATGCCGTTGATCGCCGTCTGAAATCCGCTGATGTGGTTGTCGTAAAATGTGCCACCGGCATAATTGCCGGTGCCGTCAAGGGTCATGCCCGTTTGATTCGCATTGCCGAGCAGATACAGGCTCTCGAGATCGAGCTCCTGCGTGCGATACATCGCAAGCGCTTGTGCGCTCGCGCCGTTCGCAGCCGTGGTGTTGACGACAACGTTGTCGAGATGAAAGCCGTTGGTATCCGCGGCATACGTGGGGTCGCCCACCTGTATCGCAGCGACCGAACCGGAATACAGCAGCACAGTGCCGCCCTGGCTGCCACTTGCGTTGCTGGCGCCTCGCAGAGCGCACCCGCGCAATGACACGTTACGCGTGCCTGCCGCGACAATGATCTGGCTGGCCGTGGAGATCGTCGCGCAAGGCAGCATCACCGTTGTGTTCGCGGTCGAGATGGTAAGGTTCGCGGCCATCGCGAGATTCCCGCTGAAGTTGCGCGCGTCGCAGGTGCCTCCGTAGACACCACTAATTGTCGCGAAGCACGCTTGAAGCTTGGCCCCGAAATCAGCTCCGGGAAACTGGTCAACCTGGTAAGCCGCACCGAGTTGCCGCGCGGTGAGCGGGCCATTGACCGCTCCGCCTGAAAGAGGCACGGCCTGAGCCATCGACGCGTCGACGTAATGTTTGTCTGCTGCCTGCAACGATTGTGTAGGATCGCCGGTGAGATACAACGGACCCGTGAGCTGGCCGCCGGTCGATGTCAAATTGCCCTGCGCCACCGACTGAACCGCTTGGTCAACGTATGCCTTGCTGACGGCCTGCGCGGCCTGCGCCGCGGGCATCACCTGTGAGCGCACCTGTGCGATGCTGGCCTGCGCAGCTGCGGGAACTACCCAGTACTCGGTGCTCGTGGTGCCGTCGCTCATGTGATAAATCGCCGTGTAGTAAAGACCGGCCGGCGATGAGCCCAGGTTGGGCGCCAGGTTCACACTTACAAATCCATCCGCGCCGATGGTCGTTGTGATTTTTTCCGCAGCGATCGTCTGGTTGGATGCTGTGGTGAACGCAGGCCAGCTCAGTTGCAGGGTGCCCGATCCCGGAGAGCCGTTCGCCAGGTACACAGTTCCCTGCACCGTCGTGGTGCTGATGGTTTGCGCGAGGGCAACAACGGCCAGCGCCATGAAAGCGACGCATACTCCGAGTGTTTTGGCGGCGCAAATGCATTGATTTCGAATAAGGCTCATGCTTGACTCGTCCCTTTTCTTGTGTTGCAACCCGGGCCATGACCGCCAGCTTTGCGCAGTCAGAAACTGTCGCGCGGCTGAAGGTCATGGCCCGTTTCAAAGTTAACGTTGATCGAGGATCCGTTGGCTGAAAAGCAGGCATCGATGCGGATTCTAGTCCGCGTCGTCTTCTTCCCCTGTTTCCTCTGCTTCCGAATCACCAATCCACTCCGGCGAATTGGCCCATTCCGTGGCAATACTGCGGAGCTTGCTGGCGCCGCCTTCGCCTTCAGTTGACTCTTCGGCTGAGTGCGCCAGGCTGTACAGGAACTTGGCGCTCAGCGTCTCGCCATTCTTACAGTTGGATGAGAGAGCTTCAATGATCGGTTTGCAATCGCGACCCACAATCTCGTCGGCCGCCTCGCGCATCTTTGCTGCCCCTCCCTTGTCCTTGGGCTTTGGAGCACTCGCCTTCTTCTTCATGGTGACGAGTTTCGGTTTTGCTGTTTTCATCTGTCCGACCTTTCCAGACAGCCTTCCACTTGCTGGAACCCTCAACCACGGAGAGGACGAGCGATTTCAAAGTTGACTCGTCCGTTGGCAATTGGACGCAACGCGGCGCTTCCCGTCGTTTTCGGCGAGGCTCCCAAATTAATTGCGTCGAGTTGGTGCTGATTCAGCCTCTTCTCTGCGGCCGGTTCTCCGCGGAAGGAGTCCGAAAGAAATTGAGAGCCTCAGCGGCTCTCTTGCGTGCATTGATTGCGATTGATACTTCAAGCTTAGCGGAATAACGCCGAATTGCCTGCAAACTCCGACCGACTTTTTTGCGCAATGGATTCATGAGCTTAAGCTATTCCGACCCCGCTGTGGGTCTTGACTGAGCGAGATCCTGTCGCAAACAGATTGGATTCTTCGTCCGCGGCCGACCGACTTCATGATCAGGGTTCGATCGACTAACATTACCGGTGATGCGGAAACCAATCATGCTGGTTCACGGCGGAGCATGGGCCATTCCCGATGACGCTGCTGAAGCACATCTGTCCGGCGTACGTGGCGCTCTCGAGGCCGGATACAAGATCCTCACACGCGGCGGTTCTGCGCTCGATGCCGTCGAGGCTGCCGTGACCGTGATGGAAGACGACCCGACCTTCGACGCCGGGCGAGGCAGCTTTCTCACCTCCGACGGCCGCGTGCAGCTCGACGCGCTGCTCATGGATGGCGGCCGCATGAAGGTCGGCGGAGTGGCCTGCGTGGAGCGTCTGCGCAATCCCATCCGGGCCGCCCGGCTGGTGCTGGAACAGAGCCCGCACGTCTACTTCGTCGGCATCGGTGCGGAAGAGTTCGCCCGCTCGCACGGTATGTCCCTCATCGACAATGCGGAACTGGTGCTCGATCGCGAGCGCGAACGCCTGAAGAACGCGCAAGAGCGCGAAGCTGCAGGACTGGCCGATGCCACGTTCTCGGGACTCGAAGACGACAAGAGTCCGGAGACGGCAATCGTTCGCGCGATGGAATCGTCGCACGGGACCTCTGGCGACGCGTCTTCGCCGCTGGGGTATTCGCACGACACGGTGGGAGCCGTCGCTCTGGACGCACATGGAAATCTCGCCGCTGGAACATCGACCGGCGGCACGCTGAACAAAACTCCGGGCCGGGTTGGCGACTCATCGCTCATCGGCTGCGGCTGTTATGCCGACAACCTGTCGGCCGCCGTGTCGCTCACCGGGTGGGGCGAGCCCATCATGAAGCTGGTGCTGGGCAAATGGGCCACCGATCGCGTTGCCGCCGGCAGCGCTCCAGAGTTCTCCGCTCGCGAGGCGATCTCCTATCTCCACAACCGCCTCGGCGGCCATGGCGGCATCATCCTGCTCGGCCCCGACGGTCGCTTCGGCATGGCGCACAATACCCCGGCCATGGCGTGGGGCCTGGCAACCGAGGCGGGTTTGGAGACGGGGCTGAAGATCTAGAGGGAATAGGAATAGGAATAGGAATAGGAATAGGAATAGGAATAGGGAATAGGGAATATGGATGCGAGAGTTGCGCCCTATAGCCGCGCCAGCTTCCACTTCAGCCGCGTGTACGCCACGCGGAAACCTTTGCGCTCCGCATTGCGCTGCGAGTTGGAACCTGCTTCCGCCACCATCATTGCGAGATCGCATCCGTGCTCAGCGGCATAGCACATCCGCTCGTTCAGCAGCGCCGCCTGTAATCCGCGCCGACGCAAATCGGGAACCGTAGCCGCTCCGCCGAATAGCGCAACACCCTCATGCACAATCAGTGCTCCCGCTGCTCCGGGCGTTCCGTCGAACTCGGCAAGGAAGCACGGGCTTCCTTCCCGCGCAACCATCAAAACACCGGTTTCTCGTACGAAGCTTTCGAATTCGGGATGTTCGTGGGTCCAACCGCGTGCGTTGATGTCGCTCCATAGCTGCGCTTCGTCCAACCTTGCCATGCGGACGGAGACGCCCGCAGCGTGGGATTCCGTTGGTGTTTCGACCGCGCGATACAGCACGCTGCTGATCTCGAACGGCCGATACCCACGCTCGCACAGCAGGTCCAGCGTCGCCGCGCCTGCAAATGGACATACTTCGTGCATTACCTCCGCGCCCCGCTTGAAAAAGAATTGCTCAATCTCGTCCAACGCGGCAGGCGTCAATTTCTCAAACAAACCGAGGCCGAAGGTCTGCGTCGTAGGTGCGTCGATGCCGTCAAAAACAACAGTCGCACCCGCGCATTTCATCCACGATGATGTGCTGTCGGGATAGAGCCGCTTGCGCGCCATCGCGAATTGCGCGCAGGAGTAAGCCTCCGCGCCTTCCAGCCGCTTTGCCAAATCCAGGTTCGCAAAAATCATCGCGTTCCTGATCCTACACGGCACATGCTGCGAATGCACTCAACATTCCGCGCCAGCCATCGCGTCGCGCTACCCTAGAGAAGCCGATATGCGCCGACTCATCCTCGCTTCCGCATCGCCGCGCCGCCGCGAACTGCTCACCCAGGCCGGCTACGCGTTTGAGGTGCATCCTGCCCATGTGAATGAGGACTTGCACCCCGATGAGGATCCGATCGCCTACGTCGTCCGCCTGGCGCGCGATAAGGCGCAGACTGTGTTCGCAGATGTCAACGACCCCGACGCGATCGTGCTGGGCGCGGATACCACGGTCACGCTCGACAGCCACATCCTCGCGAAACCCGAAGACGTCGCCGACGCCGCACGCATGTTGCGCCTGCTCTCCGGGCGTACGCATCGCGTGATCACAGGTGTCGCGGTGGCAACGGCAAAAAGCACAGAGGTGGCTGCCGAAGTCACCGGAGTGCAGTTCCTCGCGCTGAGCGACGAAGAAATCGCTGCCTACATCGCTACCGGAGAACCCATGGACAAAGCGGGCGCCTACGGCATCCAGGGCCTCGCCGCCAAATGGATTCCCCGTGTCGAAGGCTGCTACTTCAACGTGGTTGGTCTGCCGCTGGCACTAGTGTCAGCGATGCTGGAAGCCATTAGCTATTAGCCGTTAGCTTTATCCTGCAAGTCGTCGCCTCGACAACAAGGGGAGCCTCAAAATGCCGTCGGCGCGATTGGAAGCTAATGGCCGCCTTTAGGGCTTCACCACTACTTGATCACCCTTGTACGTCACTGCGTGCGCCTGTACTGTGCCATCACCGATGCCAACTCCCTTGCCTTCACCGACCACAACCACACTGAAGGTGTGCTTCTCCAATATCCCCGGAAAGCTCCCCTCGCGTGACCCGATGCTCAGTGTCTTTGCCGCATCATCCCAATGCAACTGGATGATTGCATGTTTTCCCTTGGCGTAATCGTAGTTGTCGTTCTCGTCTTCGTAGAGCGTGAAGTCGCCGTCAGCTCCGGGATAAACGCGAATTTCAATCGGATCGGCCGGCTTCTCGGTTGACCACTCCATCGTCGGCCCCATCGGGATAATGGAACCCGCACGCACGTACAGTGGCAGCTTCGCCAGCGGAGCATCGGCCTCAATGCGCTCTCCGCCCTCGATCGCCGCGCCCGTCCAGAAGTCGTACCACGTCGCCTTCGGCAGGTAAACCGTGCGACTCGTCGCGCCCTGTGTCGTTACTGGACTGACAAGAATAGCCGGCCCAAAGAGATATTCATCACCCGTGTTCTGCGCCTCCACATCGTTACGCCAATCCATCACCAGGGGCCGCATCAGTGTGCCGTGCTTGCTCGTCACCTGCCATGCCTGGGAGTAGATGTAAGGCAGCAAACGATAACGCAGGTTGTCGTAGTCCACCAGGATCTTCTGCGCATCGGGCCCATATGACCACAACTCGTTCTCATCTGGATACCGCGTACCGTGCACTCGGAAGATCGGCGAGAACGTGCCGAACTGGAACCAGCGCACAAAGAGCTCGCGGAACTTGGGATCGTTCAAATTGCCGCCGGAAATGAACCCGCCGATGTCCGTTGTCCAGTACGGCATGCCGGAGATGGAATAATTCAATCCCGCCGGAATCTGCCGGGCAAATGTGACCCAGTCACTGAGCACGTCACCCGACCAGGCCGTCACGCCCAGCCGCTGCGTTCCTGCGTAGGCCGAGCGCGACAGGATAAAGACGCGCTTCTGATCCGACGCTTTCTGCTGTCCCTCTGAGACGCCTTCCGTGTGGAAGAGCGGGTAGACATTTGCATAGCGCGCACCCGACCCGATGTGCAGTTTGTGATCGACAAGAATGTTGTCCTGCTGCCCCTCCGTCTCCGGTTCATCGGTATCGAGCCACCACGCGTCCACCCCTTTTTGGAAGAGCGCCGCATTGATATTCGTCCAATACTGGGCGCGTGCCTCCGGATTCGTCGGATCGTAGAGCGCCTGGCCCAGCGGGTGGAAACCGCCCGACTTCGTCTTTGCCACGAACCATCCATTCTTGTCGAAGTCATCATAGGTCGCGCTGCCTGGCCTGAAATATGGCCACACCGAGACCATCAGGTGAAAGTGTTCCTCGTGCAGCTTGTTGATCATGCCCTGGGGATCGGGATAGTTGGGATTCCACTTCATCTCGCCCATCGTGATCCACCAGAACCAGTCCTGCACAATGTTGTCCACCGGAATGTGCAACGCTCGGTACTTCGCCGCGACACCCTCAATCTCCGCCTGCGACTGGTACTTGTTTTTGCACTGCCAGAAGCCGTAAGCCCAGCGCCCGAAAAGCGGTACCTCACCGGTCAGTTCGCGATAACGGCCAATAATCTGATCCGCATCTGGACCATAGAAAAAGTAATAATCGACGCGGTCAGCGACTTCGCCGCTCATGTAGAGCCAGTGAACGAATCGATTATTGACGGTGCTGCGCGACGGATTGTTCCAGAAGATGCCGTAGCCATTGGTTGAGACGAGTAGCGGAATCGCGATCTGCGTGTTTTCCTGCGAAAGATCGACCGTTTCCCCGCGATAGTTCCACACCCCCGCCTGGTGCTGGCCCAATCCGAAGAACCCTTCATGCGACCCGTAGATTCCGAAGGCAACCTCCGCATGAAATGTCTGCTCGCCGTTTACTTCCGCGGGATGAAGCATCCGATACGTGTCGGTCGTCAATTGCTTCCCGTCCGCACCCTGGTAATGGATGGATCCGCTCTGCCTTTCGATCGCGACCTTCAGTTTTGTAGTCGTCAGCGTAATTGCCTTGTCATTCTCAGAGACGTCAAAGGTCACTGCCGGCCAATCCGTCTTGATCACCACGTGATCCGATGGGCGCGCCGACTGGCTCGCATCCAGCGGCGAGTAGGTGACGTGCAACACATCCGGCGCATCTACCTCGAATTTCAGCGCGCCTTCTTTCTGGCGAATTTCGAGGCCGTTGGCTTGCTTCTCAAAGCTGACCACGGGGTTCGGCGGGTTCCACTGCGCTAAGGCTGCAACCGGCGCCCAGACTGCGGCACAAACCACGAGAAATGGCCCTGTCCATCGACGAATTTCCATTGAATACGTTTCCTTTTTCGCGCAGATTCCAAACGCATCAAGTGTAACGCCCGGGCATAGATGGAACGTGCATCCTCGTCGTTCAGTGCGGTCGGACACGCTACGAGGCTTGATTTCAGCCGCTGGGAGCAAATGGAAATGGCCCAAACGGGTCAATAGAACTGCGGCGCGACAGTGCAGAACTGCGGTACACTTCCAGTCAATCAATCTCAAGGGACAAACTCATGCGGTCGAGAATCGCTGTCTTCTGTTCGCTTTGCTGTGTCACTTTTGCGTTTCCCGCCTTTCTCCGCGCTCAGTTTCAGGCGCCGGCCAAAGAAGAATTGGAGATGACCTCCGATCCCAAAGCGCCGGGAGCCGATGCCGTCTACCTCTATCGCGAGGTGGTCACTGACGATAAGATGCACTTCCTCAGCTACTACGAGCGCATCAAGGTGTTCTCGGAGAAAGGCAAGGAACTGGCCACTATCCGAATTCCTTACGCGCACGGCATCGACACCGTCACCGACATCCAGGGCCGCACCATTCATTCCGATGGCACAGTCATTCCGCTCTCGGTCAAGCCCACCGATCTTATGGAATTCAAAGAGAAGGGCTACCAGGTCAACACCGTGGTATTCACCCTGCCCAGCGTCGAGGTGGGAAGCGTCCTGGAATACCGCTTGAAAATTCGCTCGCCTGACGACCGCGTTTCCCAGCCCGACTGGGATATCCAGCAGCCCTATTTCGTTCACAAAGCGCATTACAGTTTTCACCCCAACGCAGGCGGCGGTGTAATCGACGGCAACGGGGGCGTCTTAACGCGCCTCATGTATTCCACCCGGGTCGGCGAAAACAACAAGCTCGATTACAACAACGGCAAGGACCTTTACAGCATGGACCTTGTCGATATTCCAGGGATCCCGAAAGAGGACTGGATGCCGCCCACCAATGTCCTGAGGTGGCGCGTCCAGTTCTATTACACCAATGCCGCTACCGGCCCCGAGTTCTGGAATAACGCCGGCAAGCACTGGGCAAAGCATGCACAGGAATTCACCAATCCCAGCAAGGACCTGTCGCAAGTCGTGGCTACGATCGTTTCTCCCGCAGACACTGAAGAGCAGAAGACCCGCAAAATCTATGACGCCGTGCAGAAGTTGGATAACACAGACTTCACGCGGACCAAGTCGGCGGCCGAACGAAAACAGGAAAAACTGAAAAATATCCGCAACGCCGAGGATGTCTGGAAACAGAAGAGCGGCACAGATGACGAAATTGCGCTACTGTTCGTAGCCCTGGGTCGCGCAGCCGGTTTGAAGGTTTATCCCGTAGAAGTGGTCGATCGCAACCGCGCCATCTTCGACGATCACCTGCTTTCCGCGAGTCAACTCGATGACTACCTCGCCGTGGTAAGTCTCGGTGGGAAGGACATTTTTGTCGATCCCGGTCAGAAGATGGCTCCCTTTGGCCAGTTGGCATGGAAGCACTCATTGGCCACTGGATTTCGCCTTACCGACAACGGGCCTACGCCTGTCACGACACCCGGCAACACTTTCAAGAGCGCCGCTGTTGAACGAATAGCCGACTTGTATATCGGTGCAGATGGATCGCTCAAGGGCTCGACTCGCTACATAATGTCCGGCCCCGATGCTCTTCACTGGCGTCAATTAGCCCTCGAAAACGACGAGGCCGAAGTTAAAAAACAGTTCAACGAATACGTCCAGGCTGACCTGCCCGACGGAGTTGCCGCCGATTTCGATCACTTCCTGGGGCTCGATGATTACAGTTCAAACCTTATGGCCCTGGTAAAGCTTTCCGGGAACATCGGGTCCGCGACAGGCAAGCACTTCTTTGTACCCGCATTGTTTTTTGAGGCACATTCCAATCATCCGTTTGTGTCGCAGGAGAAACGGATTTCGCCGATCGATGTGCATTATGCCAAGACTCAGGAAGATGAAGTCACCTTCCATCTCCCGCCGGGATATGCCTTGGAAACCGCACCGCAACCGGCAAGCGCAATGTGGGCCAACCACGCAGGTTTCAAAATTGGCTTCGAGACAAACGGCGACACCACCACGGCGAGCCGCACCCTGGTTTACAACTACACGCTTCTCCCGGCGACGGACTATCCCGATCTTCACGACTTTTATCAGAAAGTCGCTACCGCAGATCAACAACAACTCGTGCTGACACGAGCGCAAGTCGCCAAAGGGAACTGAGAATGGGAATTCGGCTCAGGATCATCGCTCATCTTCAGCCCTTTTTGGTTGCGAGCCTTCTAGCGATCGTTCCCACTCCAGGGCTGGCTGGCATCTTCAGCAAGAATCAACCTGTGCCCGACTGGGCCCTCGAAGCTAACAAGACCCACACTCCCGACTACGCCAAAGATGCCTCTTCGGTCATCCTCTTTGAGGAATATGTGGAATCCGTCGATGGCAGCGGTCGCGCAACCGAGCGCCATCGCAAGGTTCTGCGCGTTCTCAAACCGCAGGGACGGAAAGAGGCCTGCGAGGTCAGCTATGACGTGGATGAGAAGATCAACTACCTCCACGCGTGGACCATCGCCGCCGACGAAAAGCAGTACATGGCCCAGGACACTGATTTCGCCGAAGTGGGCGATACCAGCATCCCTATCATGCTTTCGACACACAAGGCCCGAGTTGCCATCCCACCGGCAATCGATGTCGGAGCCACGGTCGTCTGTGAATCGGAAGAGATCCTGCAGCCCTATCTCCATGAAACAATCTGGGAAATTCAACAGAAGATCCCTGTAGTCTCTCAGGCGCTTGAAGTTGACCTGCCCGCAGGACGCCCTCACGTGCAATCGTGGCATAGTTTCAAGTCTGTTCCGCCCGTCGAAGTTGCGCCCAACCATTGGCGCTGGGAACTCAAAGACATGCCCGCGCTCGACCTGCGCGATATACCTTCGCGGCCGGAGTGGGCCGCGCTCGCCGCCCGCATGAGCGTGCAATGGGGCGATGCAGCAGTGGAGGGAACCGACAAGGAATGGAAGGCAATTGGCGAGTGGGTCACGACACTCGAAGCAGACCGGCCCGTACCTTCCCCGGAGATCACTTCCTTCACGCAGACACTCATCGCTGGCGCGCCGGACTTCTACACCAGGCTCAGCCGCATCACGGATTCCATCCAGAAAAACATCCGCTATTTCATCGTCGAGCGCGGCATCGGAGGGTTACAGGCCAATCACGCTGCCGATATCTTCCGCAATCGCTACGGCGACTGCAAAGACAAGACCACGCTCCTTATTGCCATGCTGCGCGTGGCCGGCATCAATGCGTACTACGTACCGGTGGATGACCGCCGAGGCATCGTTGATCCCAACGACCCATCGCTCTACGGCAATCACATGATCACCGCCATCGAAATACCCGTCGATGTAAACGATTCACGGCTGCTGGCAGTGGTGAAGGCTCACGGTGGCAAGCGCTATCTCATCTTTGACCCCACCAACGAGCGGACGCCCGTCGGCAATTTGCCTTCGTATCTCCAGGGTAGCTACGGAACGCTCGCCGCAGGCGACGCGAGCCAGATTATTGAGTTGCCCATTCTGCCGCCCGATGCCAACGGCACCGTGCGCAAGGGCGCATTCACGCTGGCGGCGGATGGAACCCTCACCGGTCTGGTCGATACCACGCACTCCGGTCCCGAGGGCGCTGATATGCGCATGATCCTCAAGTATTCCGACGAGAAGGAGCGGCGCGAATCACTGGAGACGGCTATCTCCCACGATGTCCCCGGCGTGGTGCTCAACTCATTTCAGTTTGTCCAACCTTCCGAACTCGATAAGCCGCTCGAAGTGCATTACAAGCTCACCGCTTCGCAATATGCCCACCAGGCCGGCGCACTACTACTGGTGCGGCCGCGCGTCGTGGGATCGCACGCCATTCCGTTCAACGACAAGCCGCGCACCGTGCCGATCGATCTGAGCGCGACCGGGCATTGGCACGACAGCTTCGACATAACCCTGCCGCCGGGCTACGTGGTCGATGAGACACCTGACCCTGTGAATCTGGATCTCGATTTCGCCAGCTACCACTCCAACATCACGGCCAAAGATGACCAGCTCCACTACGAGCGAGAATTTGTCGTTCGCCAGGTCGAGCTTCCTGCGGCCCGCGCTGCCGATTTCCGCAAGCTCGAAAGCACCATCCTGATGGACGAAAAAGGAACGGCGGTTCTCAAGAAGCAGTAGACAAGTTCTCCATGGGGGGATGCAGGCCGTGCGGCAATGTGCGCGCGGCCTGTGCTTTTTTGCCTGCAACCCAACTTTGGAATTCCGAACACCTGCTCGACCTCGATTTGCGACGCGCCATACTCTGCTCCGTTGTCCTACTCTTAATCTATGACCGATCGGGAATTGCTGGCACAGATTGCACGCTCCGCCGGCGGCAAAGCCGGATACAAGCAACTGGTGCGCGAGCTTGGCCTCGGTGGCGGCCGCGAACGCCGTCTGCTGCTCGAGCAACTGGCCCGCATGACAGCGCGCGGCGATCTGATCAAAACCGATCGCGAGCACTGGAGTGTTCCTAAAAGACCCAGCGGCGGTACACGCGACAATCTCATTGCCGGCCGGCTCGATCTGCATCGGGATGGCTACGGATTCGTGCGCCTCAATGCGCGCCAGGGTTCTGAAAGAGAAGACGATGTTTTCATTCCGCCCGACGAGATCAACGGTGCCATGCAGGGCGACCAGGTGCTGGTCGAACTGGCGCCTCCCCGCGCCGACGGCCGCCGCCTTGGTCGTATCGCGCGCATCCTCGAACGGCGAAATCCCACGGTTGTTGGCATCTTTCACTACGCGCGTTCTGAGCGCGAGATGGGCGACAAGGTTGTCCCTTTTGATGATCGGATGACGCAGCACATCGTCATCCCCTTTGGGCAGAAGATATCGGAGACCGGGCAGCCGGCCACGCCCCATCGCGTCCTGGGCGGCGAAGCCGCATCAACGCCGCATTACGACGATCTCGATGGCCTCGTTGTCGATGTTGAAATTACCAGCTGGCCCACGCCCACGCGGTCCCCGATCGGTCGCGTCATCGAAGTGCTCGGCGACCCCGACGACTTCGGCGTTGACGTGGAAATGATGATCCGCAAGCATCAGCTCCCCCGCGTGTTCCCTGACAAAGTCCTGGCCGAAGCGCGCGCCGTTGCGTTTCTTGATGACGTCGAAGTGAATCGCCGCCGCGACTTCCGCGGACTCCCCATCGTCACCATCGACGGTGAAACCGCTAAAGATTTCGACGATGCGGTATTGGTTCGCGAGCGTACCGATGGCGGATATGAACTCCAGGTACACATCGCCGATGTCGCCGAGTACGTCGGCGCAGGCACCGACCTCGACCTCGAAGCGCGACTCCGCGGCACCAGCGTCTATTTCCCCGACCGCGCCATTCCCATGCTTCCCCAGGAGCTATCGACTGACATCTGCAGCCTGCGTCCCAACCGGGACCGCCTTGTCCTGAGCTGCATCATGCAACTCAGTTCCTCGGGCCGCATTGAGAGCTTCGAGATCGTCGAAGGCGTCATCCGATCCGCCGAACGTATGACCTACACCAACGTCCATGCGATTCTGGAGGGCGATCCTGAAGTCCGCGCCCGCTATGCCGCATTGGTCGCCGACATCCAGCGCATGCGCCACCTTGCCGGATTGATGAACAAGCGCCGCGAAGAGCGTGGCAGCATCGACTTCGATTTGCCCGAGCCGGTCATCGAGTTCGACGAAAACGGCCAGATGCGCGGCGTCACCAAGTCTGAGCGAACCTGGGCCAATCGTCTCATCGAAGAATTCATGCTCGCCGCTAACGAGTGCGTTGCCACCTGGCTTGAAGACCTCGGCGTCCCTTCGCTTTACCGCATTCACGAAAAACCGGAGCCGCGTCGCGTTGTGCAATTTGAGGAGCTCGCTGCCAGCTTCGGCTATTCCCTTGGCCTGGGCGCGTTGCCCGTCAAGCGCATCCAGACCCGCGGAGATCGGCGCGATGCTCAGCGCAGCGGTCGCCAGGCCCGCATCCTCGAAGTCCCCGAGGACATCGCCGTTACCCCAAAAATGTACCAGAAGCTAACCGCGCGCATCGAAGGCAAGCCCGAGGAGCGGATCCTCAACTACCTCATGCTGCGCTCACTCAGCCAGGCCCGCTACTCCGAAATTAACGAAGGCCACTTCGCGCTCGCCGCGCCCACCTATACGCATTTCACTTCGCCTATCCGCCGCTACCCCGACCTCATTGTTCACCGCATCACCAAGGCTCTTCTTCGCGACGGCGTTGAAAGCCGTGCCGATGTTGCCGAAGATCGTCATGCCTCTCCTTGGACGCATCCCCACGAAGCGCTCAAGGGCATCGTCATCCATCGGGCAAAGCTACGCAAGCACGGCGAAGGATTCCACGGAGAGCCCCCGATTCCCGAGGCCGAACTGGCGCAAATTGCCGACGAATCCAGCCAGGCCGAGCGCCGCGCCGCAGAAGCCGAGCGCGAACTGGTGGAGTGGAAAAAGGTGCGTTTCATGGAGAACCGCGTAGGCGAGGAATTTGCCGCGCTGGTGCTTAACCCCACCAAGTACGGTCTCTTCGTCGAACTTACCGACCTGTTTGTCGAAGGCCTGGTCCCCATCGATACACTGCGCGACGACCGCTACACCTGGCGCGAAAACACGCACGAGATCATTGGCGAGCGCTCGGGACGCCGCTTCCGCGCGGGCGATCGCGTGCAGGTAATCCTCGATCGCATTCTCGCGCAGGAACGCCGCCTGCAGTTCTCAATCGTGGAAGAAGGCATCGCGCTGACCGGCAAGAAGCAGCCGAAATCGCCGCCGAAATCGAAAGCCAAGAAGCACAAAGAAACCTCGGCTCCCGGATCGAAAAAGAAGCTCCAACAGATCTGGAAGCGAAAGCGCCGCTAGCAAGCAATCACGCCGACTCGCGATCATTCTTCGAGATTCACCCTCAGGCGCCGGCCTGCTGCGCGGCAAACTTGCCGATAATGGGCAATTCGTACCTCTCGCCCTTCAGTGCCTTCATCAGAGCGATGATCCACGCCGCAAAAAGGGCCAGCATGCCAACAAGGAAGATGATCTGCCCTAGTATGGGAATGACATTGACAAAGCCGAGCGCGAAGGCAACAACGCCCAGGAAGATCGATTGCCACGAGTGGAATCGAATGAATGAGTTCTTGTTGTAGGGCTCGACCAGCAGAAAGATAATCGCCGGAATGATGGTTATGTAAGCCAGCGCTCCGGCTGCGGTGTCGGATAAGCCGCTCTGCGCGGCCTGCGGGGGAACGGGTGGGTACTGCGGGGAATCAGACATGGCTGCTCTCCTTCTTTGAACCTGGATGGGAACCCGGAACTGCAAGGAAAAGAGCGAATGTTCTCAGAAATGACAGACACCGTGCTGAACGGGGATCCAGAATCACCGTGTCGCAAATTTCAGTGGTGGCAAAAAGACTACTTCATCGCAAGCTTTTCGGCAACACTTCCCAGCAGCGGAATCTTGAACCGCTTGCCGTTCATTGCCTCGATGACGCACACGAGCCACAAAACCAGCCAGAGCAGCGAGACAATCCTGAACGTGTAGGCGAGGGTAACGGTGCCCAGGAACAGTGTCAGAAGCGCAATCATTCCGAGAATGATGTCGACCACAGAAGCGGCAATCGATAGCAGCACCGACTGCCAGGCGTGAAAGCGAACGAAGCTGCTGTCCTTGTACGGAGGGACAAGAAGAAAGACGATAGCTGGAAAAAACGTGAAGTAGGAGATTGCGCCGGCTGCGTTGTCTGAGATTCCGGTTCGAGTCGTGACGGTCATCGGGTTTCCTTCGCTCCAAACCAATTCATGGCCGCGCCCACAACCCCTGCCCCATCTGTGTCTTCTGGAACCAGCAGGTCGTTGCCTTGCGCGGCAAGACAAATGAATCGGTAGGATGACTCAAAGAGACCGCCAACGCGAGCGAAAGTCAAGCGGAATCAGTACATTGTCCGCTCGGCAGTACTGTGGAAATTCTCAGAACAGTTGCTGTTGGGTCGGTTGAATCAGCCGCTCCGTCAGCAGCTCAGGATCGTCATTGCGTACATTGCCCACTCGCTCATCCACGGCCCACAAGCGCATCTTCTCCGCCGGATAAGGCCGCAGCAGATCGATCGGCGGACGCGCCGGATCGCCCGTCTCCATCCACCGGGTATAGTCGCGAGGCTCCAGGATTACCGGCATGCGGTTGTGCACCCGCTCGGCCAGCTCGTTCGGATTGGTCGTAATAATTGTGAAGGTTTCGAGCGGTTCCCCCTCCTTTGGCTTCCATCGCTCCCACAGCCCCGCAAAGACATAGGGCTCTCCGCTCTGCATTCCGAACGCAAACGGCCGTCTGGCCTTTGAGTCGATGCGCTGCCACTCATAGAAAGCGTCCGCCGGAATCAGGCATCGGCGCCTTTTGAAGGCATCCCGGTACAGGGGTTTGGACGCAACCTCTTCGGCACGCGCATTAATGGTCGAGTAGCCGACCTTGGCATCTTTGGCCCAGTAGGGAACCAGCCCCCATCGCATCAGCGCAAACTCGCGCTTACCCGTATCGTTGTTCAGGCGCACAACCGGCTGGGTGCTCTGCGGTGCCGCATTGTAAGTCGGCGCAAACCACGGCATGTCCTCTATCTCCACACCGAACCAGTCGGCGAGGACCTCCTGCGTGGATCGACGGGCAAACCGGCCGCACATGGCTTGAGAATAGCTTGCGAGCCGCCCCGGCAGGCAAGTGCGACCGTCCAGCGCACGATCCAATTACAATGAAGTCAGGAGCAAGAACGATGGCGCATATGGTTTTTTGTGTTCGCAATAAGAAAGAAATGGAAGGCCTCGACGAGCCGCCGTTCGACTCGGAGTTTGGTCAGAAGATCTATAAGAATGTGTCGAAAGCCGCATGGGGCGAGTGGGTCGACCGGCAGAAAATGCTGCTGAATGAATACCGGCTGCAGCCCTGGACCCCGCAGGCGCAGCAGTTCCTGGTCGAGCAGATGGAGCAGTTTTTCTTCGGCGAGGGCTCAGCCCTTCCATCGGAGTTTGTCCCGCCGTCGCACTAAACAAGACTCCTCGATTCACTTCTGCGAAAAAACAAGCGTGCCGAAAAATCGGCGCCTTGAAGGGCGCGGCTTCAGTGGCATCGGCGGGACGTATTTTGCCCCGTCCTTTTACTAAGGAAGCAAAACCTTCTCGAACACGATCGCCCCGTTCAGCAGACTCGGAAAGCGAGCGCTCGAGCACCCCCGTGCTGGTGTAAACTAAATCAGAACCCCATGGGCCGGCTCACCCGAGCCGGCTCGACTGTGTCGGGACGTGGCTCAGCCTGGTAGAGCACTCGCTTGGGGTGCGAGGGGTCGGCAGTTCAAATCTGCCCGTCCCGACCATTAGAATCAATCATTTACAAAATCAGATTTGGACGATTTGTGGGCATTGTGGGGGATTCTGTGGGGACCCTGATGCAAATCTGCATTTCTGAGCCCCCACACTTTACCTACTGGACCGGCTGCCTTGTGGTCGCGTCCAACGCCTCAACCGCCCTCCGCTTTGCCTCTAGCCGAACGTGGCTGTAGTGCTCCAGCATCTTCCGGCTGAGATGGCCGCTGATCGCCTGGATGGTAGCGTCTGGAGTCTGTGTCTGTGCCAACGCTGAAATGAAGTGGTGGCGCAGATCGTGAATGCGACACTCAACCCCGGCCTGCTTCTTTGCGGTGCTCCATGCCCGCTTCCATGCTCCCAGCGGCTTGCCGGGGTCTGCATCGTAAGCCGTCATAATGCCATGATCTGGTGCTCCCGCGCCTCTGAACACGAGTTTTTCAGTGGGGAAGATGAAGTCTTCTGGCTTCGCATTAGGCCAGTGACTCCGCCATTCCTTGAGCACTCCCATCGCTGCCTGATTCAACGGAATGATGCGCCCTTCTCCGCCCGCCGACTTCGACTTGCCCACCTGGAACTCCGCCTTTAGGAAATCCACCTGAGACCATCGGGAGCAGCGTAACTCGGCATTTCGTAAGCCTGTATTGCAGAAGATGACCACCGCCGTGTGCAGACTCGGCTGGGGACTTTTGCGGCAAGCCTCAAGAAGCCGCGTCTCTTCATCGGGCGTTAGTGCTCTTCCAACGTCACGCCGCTCCGTTAGCATTTTCACGTCCTCTGAGATTGCGCCCCACAGCCGGGCCGCTTTCATCATCATGCGGAGAGTCGATACCTCCATGTTGATCGTCCGATTCGATGCGCCTTCCCTTTGACGAACTCCCTGATACTTGCCGATGTCCTGAGAGGAAATGTCGGAAAGCAACATGGAACCGAAGTAAACGGAAAGATGCTTCAGGTTGAATTCCTGGATGGCAATGTTCGATCTGCTCCACCGCGCCCGATTCACGGCCATCCATTCCCGCGCTGCTACAGGAAAGAGCATTGGACGGCGGGCGGCGCGAACACCGTTGGCAGACTCTTCTAATTCCCGTCTGCGCTGACGTTCCGCCCTAACCGCCAGCGTCTTCGACTCGCTTCTCGTAGACTCCCGAATGCGCTGTCCCTGAAAGCTGAATTCATACCACCATTTTCCGCCGCGCTTGAACACACCCATTTTTCACCTATCGCTTTCTTCACGCGTTACGATGCTTCTTACGCCATTCTGTTTGGCGAGCCCGACTGGAACACCGTGGTGTGCAGTAGATCATCGGACGTTTGCTTACTTGCTTAAAGTATTGCTTGCACGTTGGGCATTTAGGCCACGCGCGCCCATCCATCCAATCCAGAAGGATCGTCGCGCGTAGCGCGTCTTGGATTTCATGACAAGTGATCCGCCCCGAGACGGGGTGTGGATAGAGGGTCTTAGTTGTTATTGCCAAAGTGACCGTTGGGCCCGAGATATTTCCCCCAAAGAGATATAGAAGCTCCGATGCTGCCCTCAACTCGGCATCTGAATCATCCTCGTCTGCTCTTTTGACGCGTCCTGCCCTCCTAGTAAGGCGGTGCCACTCGGATGGCCCGCATCGGACGGCACCCTCGAAGAAATTTCGTTGATGCATCAATTCGCTGAAACTGATCGGGTCCGGCTCGCCTTCACAATCCGTGATCCATGTTGATGTGAACTGTTCGTGGAAGTCGACTTCTTCGGAACGGCGATATCGCCACAGCCCAAATTCTCCGAAAAAGGATAGAGCCTCCTCCGGTTTTGAGATCGAAAAGAGCTTTTTTCTAACAAGCCAGGGGTCAACAACAGTGGCGGCCTGCACGCAGCGACGCAAGCCCCCAACAACTTTCAGATGTTTAGCCGTCTCTCCATTTCTCACGTTCTTCCGCGGCTTCCACCCCATGCGGGAGAAAGTAAAAACCGGATCCTCCCCAGCGCCCATCTCGACTTGCCATGGTGTACGCAGGTAGATGCAATCAAAATTGGTTTTGCACGTCCGCAAAAAAATTCTTTCCCGTTGAAATTATTGAACTTATGTCATTGTAACGCTTTTTGAACGGAATAAACGTTATTTCGAAAAACGACCATGTGAATAGCAAAGAAAGGCATCCAGCACATGGCAGTAGTAAAGCTCCTCAAAGTTCCTGAAGCCGCGGCAATCCTTGCACTGTCTCAGAAGGCCCTGTGGCAGTGGATTTATGCCCGCCGTATTTCGGTGGTGAGGCTGGGGCGTGCTGTCCGCGTCCCGCTTTCCGAGATCGAGCGGCTGATCGAAGAGGGCACCACACCGGTGCGGCGTGTATGAGTCAACAACCCGAGAAACGCGAACGTGCGCTAACGGCCAAGAAGGATAAGAAGCTGCCGGCGATGCAGTTTTATCCCGGAGATTGGCGGAAGGACATGGGCGTCCAGGCGCTCACATTTCACGATCGTGGCGTTTGGTTCGAGATGCTCATGCTGATGCACGGGTCTGAACGTCGCGGAGTTCTCGTCTTGAATGGTCAGCCGATGTCGGAGGAAATGATCGCTCGCTCCATCGGATTGGATATCCAAACATTCCACCAGACTCTGACCGTCCTCCTCGACACCGGCGTCGCAAGCCGCGAAGAAGGCACCGGCGCCGTGATGTGTCGTCGTATGGTCAACGACGAATATCTGCGGAAAGTGCGCGTCGCGGCCGGCTCACAGGGCGGAAATCCCGCTTTGCTTAAGCAAACTCAAACCAACCCAGATAAGCAAGATCCAACCCCTTCATCTTCAGTTGCAGTTTCATCTTCAGCTTCGGCAACAAAGACAAAGGCTCTTGCGCGGAGCGTTCCGCCAGAGGAACTGGCGGGAACGCTCCCGCTAGTAGACGGCACCGACTACGGCGTCGCCAAAGCACGAGTGGCCGAATGGTCGCTCGCATACCCGGCAATTGATGTGATCGCTGAGCTTCGCCGCTTCAAATGCTGGCTCGATGCAAATCCGACCAAAAAGAAGACCCGCAGCGGCGTCGCGCGGGCAATCGTCAACTGGCTCACCAGGGCCCAAAACCAATCCGGATACACAGGAGTAAGCAATGCAAACAAGTCTCAGCAACGCACAGATGGTAATTTCGGGGCCGCAAGGCGGGTCGCCGAGCGTCTTAATTCTGAAAATGCTCTTGATGCTGGCGGAAGCTCGTCAGGCATCGGTGAATGAACCAACGCTCAACTTGTACGTAAAGAAACTCGCCGCATGGCCGATAGATTCCGTTGAGCATGTATGCACAAAAATGGCCACGACACAACGGCGCGAAGGAGAGACAGCCTTTCCGGCGCTGGGCGATCTTTTCGAGGCGTTGAAGATACATCGCGCCAAGTGGGCGCAAGAAACAGCAGATCAACGTGAGAGGGAGTATCGCGAACAGGTCTTTTGGAATTTCGTAGACGATCAGAAGAAGACTTTAGGCATGAGTGAACAGGAAGTTTTGGATACAATCATGGTCGCGGGTTACAGGGGCAGGAAGGCGCGGAGCCCCGAGTTGTGATTGAAGACAACTGCATGCCCGTGTTGATGCCGTCGATCTAATCGACATCAACATGGGCCATGCTGAATCATGCAAGAGTGCGGGGGATATGGGGGTCGAAAATATTCAAACTTCGATCCTCTAGACCGCCACGTAATGAAATTTCTGCCTCTCCAAAATCGAAAAATCGCCTCGAAAAGTCTGTTTTCGCGGTCCCGGCGATCGCTATTCAGGACGGCCCACGCCGGCGCGCAGATCCCTCAGGTGCGGACCTTCGGGTCTGTAGGTCAAAATTCTGCTATCAAACCGACACTAAGGGGCGACGCGGTAAGTAAAGTGAGCAATTTGGAACAGTTCGCAACTCGGTTGCGGAGTACAGTCCGCGCCATGTTCGCCGAGATCCACATATTTAGTGCTGACTTGGGGCGGCGAAGACGGACTGATCGCGACGTTTTCGCCCGGCCCAACCGGAGCATATGTGGTCGAGAAGTTGCTAAAGCTGCGACCCAACCGACAACCCGTCGCAGCCGAAGAGCGGGCATCTTCCGCGAATCCGAGCGATGCACTGTCAGAACACATCCGAGTGATCTTCGTCACATACCGGTCCGCCATCCATCGGTAGGCTCAACATCCTTACATCTTGATCTGAAGAGACGGGGACCGATTTGCTAAGCCGTAAATACAAAGTTCTAATTGCGGAAGATCATCTCATGGTTGCAGAACTTTGCAAGATTCTCCTAGAGGCAGATTTCGACATTGTAGGAATTGTCAATGATGGCCAGCAACTTATGCGCTCGGCACTAGATTTGAGACCAGACGTTGTCGTCCTCGGGATTTCGTTGCCGATCTTGAACGGCCTCGAGGCCGGCAAACGACTAAAAGCAGAGCTTTCGACCGTGAAACTGGTGTACCTTACCTCGCATCGGTCAGAAGAACTTGCGGCCGAGGCGATGCTTCTGGGCATCTCAGGATATGTGGTCAAGACCTGCGCGGCTTCCGAACTCACGGCTGCCATTTGGAGTGTCTTGGGAGGCGTGTCTTATATCTGTCGCGCAATCCGCAAAGATGAAGTCAACAGGCTGATCTGGGAGCACCGCGGGGCGCCAAAACAACGACTCACACCAAAGCAACGCGATGTTCTTCAATTGCTTGCAGAGGGGCGGCGAATGAAAGAAGTTGGCACCATCCTAGGCATAGCTGCCCGCACGGTGGCCTTCCACAAGTACAGGACGATGAACACACTGGGCTTAAAGACTGATGCGGACCTTTTCCTCTATGCCATGACGAACCACCTGGTAGGCGGCGCAAGGACTACAGAGTCCTCTTAGATTGTTGTGAGTGTGTCACCGTCTATGCGGAAGTAACCCCGAAACGGCAAAACGGGGGGGTATTTCCGTGTCGCCCACCATGCGCCCGCAATGCCCTGATGGTGCTGTTATTGAGAAGACATGTTGCGAATCACCTCTGGCGGATTGTTAATCTGATCAGCCGTTGTGTTGAGACGGGGACTGAAAATCAAGAGGCTTCGGTGAGTCCCAATTCTTTCGGCGCGCATCCATGGCTCGCTCCTGTAGACTTCCCCCGGTCAGATACTCCCCCGAGCAACGCTGGCTAAATCGCAGCACAACTGGAGAAAGACAATGTACAAAAGATTGTGGAGCGTCTTCGTGGGGATGTGCGGGGTCGCGATGATATCCCTGTGTGCCATACCGTCAGTCGCGCAGATGGCGGAGGTCAAAGAAAAACCGGCGATGTACTCATATGTCTCCAATTGGCAAATCCCTCGTGCTCAATGGGCAGACATGGAAAAAGCCAATGCGGCGGACAAGGCAATCCTCGATAAGGCCCTGGGTGACGGCACCCTTGTGGGGTATGGCAACGATGAGAACCTTGTCCACCAGCCAGACGGCGAAACCCACGACAATTGGTGGGCCTCAATGTCCATGGCCGGATTGATCAAGGTGCTTGACCAGTTTTATGCGTCGAGCAATATCGCCTCTCCCGTGCTGGCCAGCGCCACGAAACACTGGGACCTCATCTTCGTCAGCCGGTATTACAACTGGAAGCCCGGCGCATGGAAGAGCGGTTACGTTCATGTCTCGGCCTACAAGCTGAAGAAGGACGCGCCTGACGACGCGGTCGAATCGCTTAGCAAACACCTGGTCGTGCCGATGCTCGAGAAGATGCTCGCGGACGGCGCCATTCGCGAATACGAAGTCGACACGGAGGCAATTCACACCTCAGCTCCAGGTAGTTTCTGGATCGTTTACGTCGCCTCCAGCCCAGAAGGCTTGGACACCGTGAGCGCGGGGATCACGGACTCGTTGAAATCAAGCCCGTTCGCCGGACCGGCGTTTGGTTCCATGACGGAATCCAGCGGCCATCGCGACGAGTTGCTCAGAGGAGAGGGCGTCTACAAATAGTTTCTGGCTTTGCGTTCCCGTATCCGCGAGTGGTGGCCTCTTCGGCGTGCCGCTCGCGGGGGGGCGTGCCCCGCGCATCCATTTGGTGCGTAACGCCTGGATCACCGCCTATGCGAGCAACAGGCAGCAGAACGGTTATCTGAAGAGTTTGTCCGCTATCCAACCGGAACTCAGGAGAATGCATTCATTTCTGCGTCGATGAGTGCGCTCTCCTGTAATCGCAAATTGAGAAGTCGATTCGCTGTGGGCTTATACCTGGCGCACCGATTTACTCCACAGCTGCCGCAACTGCTTTGTGTGCCTTATCGATCTGCGCCAGTTCTTCAGCATTCAGACTCGCCGGGGCAAGCTCGATTTCGATCTTCTTGAGCGTGCCTGTAAATTTGAATGGAGACTTATAGAGGTTGCTCACCGGCGATCCAGTATCTAACCCCGTGTCAAAGGTCTCGTCCGCGGAAAAACGAGCATAAATGGTCTTGTCAACGCGGCCTTCGCCAACCTTTTTGTCGTTGATGAAGATTGCGACGGTTCCACCCTTGGCCAATCCGCCCCCGTCATAAGCAAACTCAACGCGAACGACGCTTTTCCCGGGCGGGAGTTTCTCGGAGCTAGTCACCCGGTAACGGGCCTGCCCGAACCAGTTGTACTCGTATGTGGGCGCTCCATCCTTCACGAACAACGAGTATCCGCCCACCACGCCACCTGCGGCAACTAAAACTCCTTCTCCGGGTCGGTCCAGGGATGCAATGATTACATGCGATTTGTTCTTGATGTTGGCCGCGGAACTTTCCGGAATCCGGACGGCTCCACTGAAATACGTGAAGTGGGTTCGGCCCTCGATCAGACTTGGCCGCAAGCTCGGATCCGCACGTTCGGCGAACCGGTCGTCCAAAGGCAGAACGTTATACTTGGCCGCCTCGGCCCAGAATAGATCTTGCAGCTCGCGCAGTTTGTCCGGATACTTCGCGGACAGGTCGTTAGCTTCGCTGAAATCGTCTTCCAGGTTGTAGAGTTCCCACACATCGTCGGCGAAATCGTAGGAGCCCTGGGTCACCCACGGCAAACGCCCGTGGCGGCAGGCGGCGATCCATCCGTCATGGTAAAGGGCTCGATTGCCGAACATCTCGAAATACTGAGTGCCGCGCGTGCCCTTGGCCTGTGGAGCGTCGAAGGAATACAGCATGCTCACACCCTCGATCGGCCTCTGCCACACGCCATTCACCTCAACGGGTTCGGAAATTCCGGCCGCTTCCAGGATAGTGGGAGCGATGTCGATGACATGGTGGAACTGGGACCGGACACCGCCTTTATCCTTAATCCGTGCGGGCCACGAAATGACGATCGGGTTGCGAGTGCCGCCGAAATGCGAAGCGACCTGTTTCCCCCACTGGAATGGAGTGTTCATCGCCCACGCCCAGCCGACCGGGAAATGGTTGTAGGCTTCCGGGCCGCCGATTTCATCGAGATGTTGAATGATGTAGGAGGTATCTTCCTTTTGCCCATTAAGGGAGACCATCTCATTAAACACACCACTCAACGTTCCCTCCATGGAAGCGCCGTTATCGCCGATCTCCCACATCACCATGGTGTTGTCGAGTTGTCCGATTTCGTCAATGCAGTCAAGCAGGCGACCCACTTCATGATCCGTTTGCGCGGTGAAACCGGCGAACGTCTCCATCAAGCGAATTGCGACTGTCTTTTCGTCTGCCGACAACGAATCCCACGCCGGAATCTCCTTGGTACGCGGCGTCAACTTCGTGTCGGGTGGAATGATCCCCAACTTGAGTTGCCGCTGAAAGGTCTCTTCTCTGTATTTGTCCCAGCCTTGATCGAATTGGCCCTTGAATTTGGCAACCCAGGCTTGCGGAACGTGGTGAGGTGCATGGGTCGCCCCGGGCGCGTAATAGATAAAGAACGGACGGTCGGGAGTAACCGACTTTTCCTGATGAATGAATTCGATGGCTTTGTCGGCCAGGTTCTCATTCAGCGTGTAGTCATTCTCCCGGCCTTCCGGCACTTCCATCTCAACCGGCTTGTTGCCCTCGTATAGCGCAGGCTGCCACTGGTTCGCCTCTCCTCCAATGAACCCGTAAAAGTGGTCAAACCCCTGCATCGTGGGCCAACGATCAAATGGACCTGATACGCTTGTCTCCCAGTCCGCGATGTTGTGGTTCTTACCGAAGAAAGCGGTGCTGTATCCGTTCTGGCGAAGGGTCTCGGCGAACATAGCTTCGTCTTTCGGAATCTGACCGTTGTAACCTGGATAACCACTACCTATTTCAGTGATGACGCCGGTGGCAGCCGAGTGGTGGTTGCGTCCGGTCAACATCGCCGCTCGGGTCGGTGAGCAGAGCGCCGTCGTATGGAACCGGCTGTAGGTCAAGCCCGCTTGTGCGAGTCGGTCGAGGTTAGGCGTGGGAATCTGGCCGCCGAGAGTGCTCCACTGGCCAAAGCCGGCGTCGTCAATCATGATGAACAGTACATTTGGAGCCCCCTCGGGCGCCTTCATGAGAGGGATTTTGTCCGGAGAGGAGTCTTTGTAGGTCCGGCCGATAGTCCCCTTGAATTTTGGTTCAGGTCGAGGCAGGACCGTTGGCCTTGGGAAATTTCCGGTCGAGTTGGCGGACTTCAGGCTCGGGCTCATCGATGGATTTGCAACGCTCTTTGGTTCCAATTCTCTGCCTCTTTCCATTTGGCGCTTATGAATTTCCAGGTTGATCCTACTGAACTACTATTCTGCTCGGGCGCAGTGCTTGACGTTAGGACTGCTTCCAACTCCATTCGTCGGAGACAGTAAGAATGAGATGCAGGTTGTCTACGTCTTCTTGGCTGGTGGTTTCGGTTTCGGAATCTTGAACGTCCAGGAACCTCCGAAGACAAATGTTCGGCCCTCCACGCGGGCCTTGGCGGAATACTCATCGTAGTACTTGAAAAAGAGAGAGAAATCCTTTGCGGGAAGAATGTAGTTGGCCTGGGCACCGATTCCATGTACGGAGTAGTACGGAACCCTGCTCGCGGCAACAGGGATACCGGCAACCAGGTAGTTGCCGCCGTTGGCCGTAACCTGCCATTGGTCATATCCAACCAGACCCAGTTGAGCGAATTGACTCATGTCTTTTTTCAAGGGGAGGACCTGCCCAATACCCCACTCCTGCGTGAATGCCTGACCAGGCGTTATTTTGCTGAGTTGTCCCGTGACAGCACTGGCGACGGTTTTCTGCCCATGGATTTCCCAGTCGGTGGAGAAGTTTGCGGTGGTGCCTTGATCCTTGGTGATATAAAGTGTGGTGCCCGATGTGATGTTGTTACCCCAATAACCGGAACCCACGTTGTCGTTGGCGCCTGCAGTGTACCGACCGGTTGGAGCGGTGAAGGCGTATCCGGCGTTGAAGTCAACACGCTTGTCAAAGTGCCAACCGATATTGACCGGCTCGACAAAAAGATCGGCAAAGCCTGATCCACCGCCGCTGAGATTGATTCCCGATCCTATCGGCGGTAAGAGAGGAGGCAGGTCAGCCACGAGAGAACCGCTGGCGGCGTTGATCGAGATATACGGCATGAAATAGCCGCCAAGAATTTTGTGGTTCGGTACGTAATAGAGAATGTTCTCATCGGCCCAGAACGCATAGGTTCCGGTGACGTTCTGTAAGAGTTTGTTTCCGTTGGAGTCATTCAACTGGCTCGCGGAGTAGTTGACTGCAAGGTTTGCATATGTGATGCCGGGGTCGGGAATCACGCCAGCGTTGAGACCGAACTGGCCCGGGACCCACTGCCCTTTTTGCTGCGCCATCAAAGACAAGGCAGACACCAGAACAAAGCATCCACAGACAAGGATTGAATTCTTGATCTTCATTTTCCGCTCTCCATTTATCTGTTTATCTCTGTTAGCGAATGGCTCTAGCCTGTTGAGTATTGCTCGAGTGCCCCACGATTCGATTCAAAGGGCCTCGAACCAGTAGGTATGGCACGATGGCGAGGACCAAGGCAACCAGGACGGCTTCAAATGGATGTATCCGCCGCTCGATGATGTATTGGTAGATCATGTCCATTACCGTTGCGGTGATGAGCAGCTTTCCCACGGACTTCCAGCCATCCTTCAGTTCGGCAAGACGTTCTGCCGCATTGCCTGTGAGGAGCGTCCAGAAATAGGCTGGCCTACCTGCTTTTGCGTCTTGCAACCCGGCGCGTACCGCCAGGAAGATCGCCATCGCCGGTTGCAAGACGCAACGGAACTTTAGTGGACCGTCAAGCCGGATACCCAAGTGCCAACTTGTATCGATAAGATCGTGGATCATCGCGGTTTCTCCTCTTACGGCCCCGAATGCCTTGATTTGAATGAGGTGCAGGTCGCTCGCGGATAACCCGCACCTCGTGAGTCGCAATTGGTCAGGACGCTTTTTCTTAAGCAGTTGCTAAGCCGTTTTTGGAGGCGTTGGTTTATAACCGGTGAACTCCTCGCCGAGTTGGATGTTGGGGTATTTCTTTACGCTCTGTTCGTATTCCCCGAGAAGCCTCAGAGGCGGTCCGAGCATCCAGCTATTCGCGAGATCGGTCTGAAAGAGATTGGAATCCTCGTGCGGATCGCTGCTGAGGTCGTAAATCATGGGAAACTGCGGCTTGATGTAGGGCTGCTCCATTGCTGGCCGCGGCGTATTCTCCGTGTAGCGAAAGATTATTTTGTAAATCTTCCATTTCACCGAAAGAATTCCACCGTCTATGCCGAAAAACATGTAGGAGTCGCGCCCCGTAGTCTCGCTCTGGCCAAGCATGAAAGCTGAGGCATCGAGACCGTCGATGGGCCGATCGGAAGGAACGAGGTTTGGTGCACCGGCGATTCCGGCCAGTGTGGGCAGCCAATCAACGGCAGAGAACATCTCCTGCGTGACGACGCCGGCAGGGATTTTACCGGGCCAGCGGATCATCGCCGGAACACGGTGGCTTCCTTCAAATGGCGTGTTCATGAAATCGCCGCGGAACGGGCCATTGGAGCCCGGCCCCACCTGCGGAAGAGCACCGCCGCCTCCGTTATCGCTACTCAGAATAAAAATGGTATTGTCGTCGACCCCGGCCTCCTTGATCGCGTCCAGAACCTGACCGACGCGGTAGTCCATTTCGGCAATAAGGTCGGCGAAGAGGCCGCCGCGGCTGGTGGACTTACCGGCAAACTTCGGGTTAACAAGGATTGGGGGGTGCATCTCCGAGTAGCCCACATAGACGAAGAACGGCTTCTTCGCCGCTGCGTTCTGCTTGATAAAATCGACTGTCTTAGGAATGATGTACTGCTCGTCGACGATCGGCCGTACTTTGAGGTCAAGAGGCATCACCGGTTTGGAGGGCTCGCCTTTCTTGCCTTCCCAAATCATGGGCACCTCCAATCCGCTTTCCTTATAGAGCGGATACGAGGTGTTGGCGGCCTCGTCCCATGTGTTCTTGATGCCCCACCATTCGTCGAAGCCCTGGTCATTTGGAAGCCGGCCGTCGACCTCCCCAAGATGCCACTTACCGTACAACGCGGTGGCATAGCCTGAGTCGGAAAGGAGTTCGGCTATGGTGTATTCCCACGGGGCCATCCCACTGGCGCCCTGTCCAGGAAGAGGAATGGAGGTTGTTCCCGATCGAACCGGATGTCGCCCCGTCATGATGGCCGAGCGCGTCGGCGTGCATTGGGCTTCGACGTTGTAGTTATTGAAACGAATGCCTTCGTTCGCTAACGCATCGATGCGCGGCGTTGGTACCATGCCACCGTACACCCCGAAATTACCCCAGCCGACGTTGTCCACAAGAAAGAACACGATGTTGGGTTTCTGACCTGTGGTTGGGGTGTTTGTGTTTTTCGCATCCATCGGACTCGTTGCAGAATTTGTCATGCCGTTTCTCCATGTCTCAAATTGCTAGCGTTCAAAACGTTACGGTTCACCACGGCCGTTCGGGCCAAGGGACTACTTACCTACTAATTTGATCTCGCTCGGTCGCCAGGACTTATCGAAGAACGGTTCGAGCGGACTATAGAAGCGGAGCAGCGTGTTCCAGCCTTTGCCGGGAAGGGTCTGGACCCAGTTGCCGTCACTGACTCCAAGGGGTTTCGCCGGACCGAAGTAGACGGTTGTTGAGCCATCCGGGCCCGTCACTGCGGCGGGACTCGGGTAGCTCTGGCTGCCTGCCCTGGGGTATCGCTGCGGCGTATCCAGCATGGATCGCGTCTGGTTGTCATGGACGGTGAATGACCAGAACTTCGCCGCGGGAATGTTCGGTGGAAGCGTCACCTTGTAGGTCTTGCTGCCATCGAGGTATTCGCCGTCGGAGTCCACGAAGGCGGCAAGGTATTGCGAACCGACTTCCGTCAGACGCATGCACATTGCCGGAGTGACACCCGTGGCAAAGTAGAACATCGCGGTCCGGGAATTGAGCGTCCGCGCACCTGTCGGCGGGTAGGGCGTGACGACTCCGGTGGGACTCACCTGCGGTGGCGCCGTTTCGAATTTGTAGCCGCCGACGAAAAGGCTGTTCATCCACGCAGAACCGGGATAGTAAGCGAAACCTTCGGACTCGCGGTAACTCCAAAGCAAGGTTCTACCCGCGGCAGTCCCGATCGCCGCCGCGTCGTTGAGAATCTTCCGCATCCGGGCATCGGGATTGAACGGCTTGCCTTTGACGATGCCGATGGCCGCGATAGAACCCATGATTTCCGGGTCCAGCGATCCAACAGGCTCTCGCTGTACCACTTCGTTGAGCATCTCGAAATAGCTGAAATCACTGGGTGGAATTGTATTCATTACCTTACCGCTGCCTTCGACGAAGTTTGCGGGCGGGTGCGGCCTGAGGAAGGACCAGTCCAGGTGACCATTGGAATCGCGCGCCAGTGGAACCTTACCGTCCAGCGCCGTAGCGATGCTGGTACCAAAGCCGCCTGACTGGTAGGGGTAGATTTTCATTGTCTTTTTGATTAGTTCGACGGCTGATTTCGGGCCGTTGTCCTGAAGGAATGCACGGCCAAGCACGTTCACCCGCGTCGTGCGCACCTTCTCGACGATGTAACCGCTGTCGGGGATTTCGCCCGTGTAACCCGGAGGTAGCAGCAAGTACTTTCCGCCCGCTCCGCGATCGGGACCCGGCAGGCCGATGTCAGTCACCCAGCGCCACCACATGTCGTCGATAACGCCGAGCGACATTGGCGGCGTCTCTACGACCATCGGACCATTGCTCAAATCAATGATCGGCCAAAAATAGACCACGTCCGCATTCGCTGTCAGAAATAAGGACTTCGAATCCATCAGCTCCGAAAAGATGAGGACCGAGTTATCAGGAATGCCAGCATCGTTGAATCCCTTCCAGATGGCATAGGTTGAAACCCCCTGATAAGCGTTCACGTAGGCCTCGACCGCGTGCATCAGGTCAAGGTAGTCATAGACCTTTTCAACTGTTTCCTTCGACGGCGCACCATCCTTGAATTCGAGCGTGCCGAGCGAAGACTCGAGCGAGTCCGGAGTTGCAATGTGCGGCGGAAGGTTCGTCTGCGTTGTTGCATTCTTCTGCGTGACTGGAATTGCCATAACTATTTCCTCTCGGTGACTTGCGGACCGCAAAGTTCTTTAACAGTTCGATTTCGCTTGGGCTTGCTAACTTCGTTTGGCCGCTTCGCGCTCTAACCTCGCCAGCGTCTCGATTAATTTCTGATAGTCAGTTGCACTTTGGACGACCACTTCGGCCTTTCCATTGACAGTCAGCAACTCTGGTCGTCCAGTGCGCTTGAGTCTTTTCAGGTGCGCTTTCGCATTTCGACTGAAATCTGACAGGGACCCAATGTCCTCAGGCCTGATCATGGAGCACCTCATCAACTGCAATTTGGCTGCAAATTCGCACCGAATTACCTTCACTGCGAAACGTATGGGAAATTGGGCATTCGAGTCTATCCAAATTCGGCAATATTTGAGTTGATTTCTATGTCCCTAGTTCGGGCGGCGCATGGTTTCGGAGGGGAGTTCATGAAAAAGAATTCGATAGTCTTGGGCGAAGCGACCTAAATGCCAAACACCAAAGCGGGTCGCGATTTCGGTCACAGTCGTCATCGTAGGGTCTGTCGATTTAAGTGCTTTCCTAACCTGGTGAAGTGTTCTCGTTTTTAAATATCGCGCCGGCCCTGCGCCGAAGTACTGTTGAAACGCATCACGGAGTGTTCTCTCCGAAACACCAGCGGCACATGCGAGCTGTTCAACGCAGAGATATTCGCCCTCGTGCTGGTCGACGAAGTCCATGGCAGCGCGGATGATCTCTCCTCTCGGAACCGCATGCCGACCAAGCAACGATTCGACCTCGGGCGTTACCGCGAGCAACAAGCGAACCTCTTGGACCAGTCTCTGTTCAGCCGCTGCCTGAGCCGCACTTGAATCGAAAGCGGCAGGCTCACGCTGGTAGATTTCATCAATCTGCCCAATTACCGATCGAAACCTCTCGATTCGTTCGGCAGGCAACTGGAAAACACCACGTTTGGGATCATCAGCTTTCGTCCTGTCTCGGTGTCCGGCACCCAGGAGAGGGTACGGAATGTGGAGAGAGCACCAACGGCGCGAGACATCCGCCGCTAAAGAGAATTCATCGCCCGGTTCAGCAACCAGTAGAGAACATTCGTCAAATCGCTTTCCATTGCCCCACAATGACGAGGCTCTCTGAGTGGGGATAAGGATTGAGAGACCACCGGCTCTCGGACTTCCGTCGGCGACAGCCTTGGAACCTGCCTGGCCCCATTGGACGCTCAACTTATTAAGAACAAGACTCGTGAGAACCCAATTAGCTCGCACGGGGCCAAGGATCATCGCACGCATATCAGCGTGCCGGATCGCGTCGATGTAAGCCTCGAACGAAGTAAAAACCTGGGTCGGCATGAGTCTCCGTTCCCGTTTCGACCGTGTCTGAATGCGTGTATGCAAGAAAGCGTACAAACGCAATGCCGAGTCGGAAACTGGCAAAAGTACCAGTCTGTGGAGAATCCAGCAAGACCTCGCCGAGTTCCTTCTGAGTGGAAATTCTTGGTTGGGAGATGCCCGCAGCGCGTAGGCAGAGAGATGGAATTGATCCTGCGGGGCGACTCGCGAGAGGAAAAGATCAGCGCAGCGCTCTCAGTAAATCTTTGATTACAACTACAAATGGGATCTCAGTAAGTACCGCGGGTAGGAGCGGAACTATCACTGCAGCTGCCAAAATATAGAGAGAATCCTTATCTAGAAGGAGAGGTTTCAACTTTTCAATCTTTTCAAACATCTGACCGTAAGCCGAAATCCGCTGCTCTCGGGAGCCTGCAGGTCTGGCCCAACTCCTTGTCCCAGCCAAGGGGTCGCATCGACTAAGCCGTGATATGACGTCACGACATAAACCACAAGCAATAACAGGATTAATATTTCTGGCACGAAGGAATCGCGAAGATGCAGGACCTTGGCTGTTATTCCGTCCATATATGTGGTGTCCGGATCATCCAGCAGCCCATCTCCTCTGATGCAGCGGCGACTTCAAGCAGGCTATTGGTGTGGACAAAACTGGAAAACAACAGCACCTTACAGCCCGGACAGTTTTCTCGCATCGATTTCGCCAGTTCGATGCCCGAAAGAGGGCGGAGCGCTACGTCGGCGATAAGGAGGTCTGGCGGCGATGTGTGTGCAGCCTCCAAAGCCTCAAGTGGCGCAGCGAAGGGCCGCGCATCAAGCCCCTCGAGGAGCAGGAACTGAGCTAAGGTCGAAGCGAGCATGTACTCTTCGTCGACGATAAAGACGCGGAGTTGTCTGGGCGCTTCGGAAACCATGGCGATCTTTCTGGCCCGAAAGGCAGCTCGATACAAACCATAGGGGCGAACTCCTGGTTTTGTAGTGCCGCGATAGTACGCACTCTTTCCTTATTGCGGAAACTGACAGAAGTGACAGGTCCGGGTTTTCTCTTGCCATGCAAGAAAATCCCACGTTTTCCAAGTACCGGGTGGACGACCGCCAACTCGGAAGCAATCCCGTTTGGGGGTAATGTCGGGATAGCTCACAATTGGACCCGAACAGTCCAGTGATATCGGTCACAGAGGAATACCGGTCTCCGGTATATGTATAGGTTCAACAGCCTCATACCCTCTGGAGACTCGATTTGCTTAGCCATAAACACAAGGTTCTCATCGCAGATGAATTTCGTTTGGTTGCAGAACTCTGCGAGGTTCTCCTCGCGGCAGAATTCGACGTTGTCGGGATTGCCAACAATGGCCGGGAACTCATTCGCTTGGCATTGGATTTAAAGCCAGACGTAGTCGTCGTCGATATTTCAATGCCGATTCTGAATGGCCTCGACGCTGGTGAGCGATTGAAAGAGATACTCCCGAATGTGAAATTGGTGTACCTAGCCATGGATTCGTCGGAAGAAACTGCAGCCGAGGCCATGCTTCTGGGTACCTCAGGATATGTGGTCAAGACCTGCGCTGCTTCAGAACTCATATTTGCCGTACGGAGTGTCTTGCGAGGCAAGTCTTTTATGTGTTCCGCAATCTCCAAAGATAAAGTCAACAGTCTGATCTGGGAGCGTAAGCCCCGGGCGAAGCATCGTCAAGAACTCACACCAAGGCAATGCAATGTTCTTCAATTGATCGCCGAGGGGAGGCGGATGAAAGAAGTGGGAATCATACTAGGCATGACGGCTCGTACGGTGGCCTTCCATAAGTACAACGCGCGAGACGCGTTGAGCCTCAAGACCACTGCCGAACTCATCCACTATGCGATGAAGAGCAACATGGTGGGCGGCACAATTCGGTGCTGAAATCTCTCGATTCTTAGAGCAACATACAATCATGTCACCGAGTTCCGGGCGAATAACCGCTCATCCGGCAGTTACTCAGCATTGACGCAAGGGTTGGTGTCGGCCTCAGCTTCTTTTTCGCCGACGCAGAGAAACATTCCCTGTCGATCGCGCGCAAGTTACATGAGACCGGACGAAGAGCTGAAGCAGTTCCCGCTAAATGCGGGAGCGGATTCTCCCATTCTTGCAAAGAGAGGTTCACTTTCCGCCGGGAGTTGTAAGGGGATTAACGCAGGTCGGCAAAGCGTTCAGCGGAGTTGTTTACGTCCTAGAAGGGAGCCTTCAGCTTGACTCTGCAGGCCAGCAAGACGTGCTCGAGACAGGAGACTTGCGTTTGCTTGGAGAGCGAGATGCTGAGTATCTGGGGCGCAAGCGGCAAGTCGCATTGTCGGGCCTTGGTTGTCACTTCAGGACAGGTACAGAACGACGTTGCAATCCTGTAAATCAAGCATAGGAGTTCCTCTTCATGGCCGATCTTCACCATTCCGATGTCACCAATTTGCAGGATCAACTCGCACTCTTGCTGTTCATCACTTGTCGACGGCTGCATATACCTTGTCGAGGTCAGCGGTCCTCACGAAACGCTGCGTCAGCGTGATGTGTGGTGTATACGTCGCATCCAGGGCGAAACTTTTCGGGAAGACAGCCAGCAGGCGGGCGTTGTTCGCCGCAGCATGCTTGAGCATCGTGGCGTCCGGCTCCAGCCGAATATGCGTCAAATAACATGGCCGGTGCTCGAGTCTCGAGTTGGAGGTTTTCACGGTATCGAGGTTGCTTGGTTTCCCGCGAAACGATTGAAGAAGGTTGTTCAAGCATCTCACTCTTAATGACAAACGCCCGGCCCGGGATTGCGTGCGTTCGCTCTCCCGGAATGAGGATCCCGATCAGGTTAACCGGATCGGCCCCCGCAATGATCACCTCGCCCCTGAGCTCCTGGTTCCTGGACGCCCGCAAACTATCCAGCACTTCAGGAAGGGCAAATTGCTCTCCACCAAAGCCCGAGACGAAGCGGCCGCCACGAACCAATCCCCGATCTTCGAGACGACGAAGCATCCGCTGCAGAATTCCCCAGCGGGGAATATTCGATTCGAGTACGAGCAGGTCACGGAACACGACACCGTACCGGTTGAGAAGCATGCGCGCAGCTGATTCGATGGCGATGTCGTTAGAGCGAGCCTGCTCGATCGCATCTTCCGGCACCGGAGCATCGTTGCGGAACAACGACCACCTGCCGGCGGCACTACGGACTTTGCGGTAGGAAGAGTTTGCCGCGCGGCGACGATCCGGATCAATCATTGATCGAAGCTGGTCGAATCCGTCGGCAGCAGCCAGTCCGGCCGCGGCAAGCTCCCACAAAGCATATTGGACCTCGATAGAACTCAAGCCAAGACTCCGCTCGAGCTCTTCAGCGAAGCACGCTCCCCTTTTCTTCTGAGATTGCCAGATCCGCAAGGCGTTCGGTGTGAGGGCCCGAATGAGCTTTGTCTCATCGACCGCCTGTTCGCGAAGTGCATGATCCAGCCACGCTGCAGAGTCACGCAGATAGAACGTGATAGGAGCGGCGTTGGTTGGGATTACACGCTGCGGGCCGTTTCCGTTTCCTTCGTGAAAAGCCGGATGCGGTGAAACGCGCCCCCAGCCGACAACGCCCGACAGACAAAGCTGATCGAGCCAGCGGGGATCATAGTTTGCGACACGCGATGGCAAAATCGACTTCTCCCATTCGACGGCCGGCGCTTCGAATCCCTCTAGTTTTGAGATTGCCTCAAGCAATCCGTCCTCGCCTGAAACCTGTGTCTGGGGCGCGAGGTGCTGCCATCCAAGCAGCCACTGCATGAACTTCGCAGGTGAGACCGGCTCAACCTGCCGACGGCGCGTCGCAATCGTCAATTTGTGAATGCGCTGCAGGATCCGACGTTCACACCATTCCGTATCGAGTTCGTCGCCGGCAGTGGTTCGTTCGAAACTACCTCGCATCAAGAGGCCGTGGGTCTCTAGCGATAGCAAGGCCTGGAAAATCAATCTGGGATCAAGCGAAAAGTCGTTCGCAAGTCTGTTGGCAGTCACGGGACCCAGAATCTGAATCCATCCTTGAACGCACTTGCGAAGCGCATCTTCCCGCAACTCAACTGAAGAGCCCTCGTTAGCGCACAAAGCATCTACGAATGCGACTCGCTCGGTTGCAACCCAACACTCAGTTCCGTTGTTGTGCAGGCTCTGAACGCGCCCGGCGCATACGAGACGCTCAAAGAGGTCAGGCCAATGCCTGGAGCGTTCCTCATCGATCATGGAGAGCGGCAGCAGGACAATGCTCATCAACAAATCGTGCAGCTCGTGGTGATCGCGTATGTCGGGCCAGCACTCAGAACGGACTGTCGCGATGGCTGCAGCGTCCAGTCTTCCTGGCTGTTCGAGAACGCTCGGAGGGATCTCCCGGTTGAGTGACACGGCGCGTGCTCTGCGTTCTTCCAGTCCAGCATCGTCCAAAAATGCATAGGGGTTTGCGTTGATCAGCTCGTGCGCAAATTGCGACGGGACCGGCGTGTCAACAGCGAGGCATCGGATGCTTCCATCCTGAATGCCACAGAGCACCCCCAGCAGACCGTCCAGATCCAGGGCTTCCTGCAGGACGTCCTGCATCACTTCCCTAACCAGCGGGTGGTCTGGAATCTGGATGTCGCCTTCGATGTTCTCAAAGCACGCAGCCGCTTGCGGAAAGACGCTGGCCAGCAGATCTTCCGAACGCGTGCGCTGCACCTGGGGAGCGATGCGCTTGCCTTTGGAGTTCCGCAGCAATTGCAGGCTTCGTCCGGCCGCCCAGCGCCATCGCGTCTTGAATACAGGGGCGGCGAGCGAGGCTTGTTCCAACAAGGACCTTGTTGTGACTTCAGTGAGGAACTGAAAGACGTCGGAGAGTGGAAAGCTGTGCTGCTCGGCGAGCGAAATGTTAACCCCGTTGTCGGTGGCGGCTGCCTGCAATTCGAAATTGAACCCCCGGCAGAAGCGCTTCCGCAACGCCAGCCCCCAGGCCTTGTTGATTCGCCCGCCAAACGGAGCGTGAAGAATCAGCTGCATTCCCCCGCCCTCATCGAAGAACCGCTCTGCAATGATCGTAGTCTTCGAAGGTACAGCCCCGAGAACAGCGCGCCCCGTGACAATATACGAGATAAGCTGCTGCGCGCCCCATTGGCAGATTCCGCACTGTTCCATCAGCCAGCCGGTAGCGGATATGACTTCCGGCTGCGCCGGCGAGATGTACTCCGGCGAAACGCTCTGCGTTCGCTCGGAGATCTCTCTTCGTAATTCACTGACACCATCGGACAGAACGTCTGTGCGCTGTGGCGCCTCTCCGGTCCAGAACGGCACACTGGGCGGCGCACCGTGTGCATCCTCTACATGGACTTGCCCTGCCGCTTCGATCCTTTGCACGCGCCAGCTGGTATTTCCGAGAAGGATCACATCGCCCGGACTTGAATCGACCGCGAAGTGTTCGTCCAGTGTTGCGATCTGGACGTTCTCCGGTTGGAGAATCACATTGAATAAGGCTGTATCCGGGATTGCACCACCATTCGTGATCGCAATCATGCGGGCACCGCGGCGGGGATGCAGCTCGCCGTGTATCCCATCCTGCAGCAGATACGCGCCGTACCTTCCGCGGCTCGATTCGATTCCGTTCGCAAGAATCGCGATGACTTCTTCGTACTGCTCCCAGGTTAGATTTCGATACGGATAAGCACGGCGCAGAACCTCGTAGAGAGATTTCTTGTGCCACGGTTCCGCTCCACACGCAGCTACGATCTGTTGCATCAGAACATCGATCGGCTGTGGAGGAATCTCAAGCCGGTCCAACTCACCTTTGCGCAACTTCCGGACCAGGGCCGCCTGTTCGAGCAAGTCATCGCGCGTCGTGGCGAACAAGCGGCCCTTCGGAACGGCACCGCGCCAGTGCCCTGCACGGCCTATTCTCTGCAAGGTGACTGCAATCGATCTCGTGGTCGAGATCTGGCAGACGAGATCGATGGTCCCGATATCGATGCCGAGTTCAAGCGATGCTGTAGCCACCAGGATCTTGATCTCTCCGCGCTTCAGACGCCTCTCGGCATCGAGACGCAGCATGCGGGAAAGCGAGCCGTGATGCGCGCCCACGTTTTCGGTACCGAGGCGTTCTGCGAGTGCGAATGAAACTCGCTCGACCAGCTTTCGCGTGTTCACAAAGACGAGCGTCGATCGATGCGTCTCAGTGCATGCGGCCAGTTTGTCGAAGATTTCCTCCCACATGACCTGAGAGGTTACCGACGTCAACTCATCGCTCGGAACCTCGATCGCGATGTCCATCTCCCTTTTCCGCCCAACTTGGACGATCGTTGCCGGCGCACGGTGCGGTGCAGTTCCGGTCAAAAACTCGGCCACCAGCTCTATCGGATTCTGTGTTGCCGAAAGTCCAATCCGCTGAGGCGGATTAGCCAACCCCGAAATGAATCCACCCGGAGAGAGCTGGTTTTCACCACACACCAGGGCATCCAGGCGTTCGAGCGATAAGGCGAGGTGAGCGCCGCGCTTGTCGTCGGCCACCGCGTGTATTTCATCGACGATCACCGTTTCAACACACCGAAGATGCTCCCGGCTCCGTTTTGAAGTGAGAAGAATGTAGAGCGACTCGGGCGTTGTCACCAGAATGTGGGGAGGGTTACGCAACATCGAGGCGCGTTCCTTCTGCAACGTGTCGCCTGTACGAACTGCAGTGCGGATCCCCATTGAAAGATAACCGCGCTCGAGTGCCAGTTGCTGAATCTCGCGCAATGGCTCTTCGAGGTTTTTCTGGATATCATTCGAAAGCGCTTTGAGGGGGGAAACGTAGACAACCTGTGTGGTCGGTCGAAGGGTGCCTTCGAGGGATCGGCGAAACAGCCGGTCAATACAGACGAGAAAGGCCGCCAGCGTCTTGCCTGACCCGGTCGGCGCCGAGATTAGCGTCGGCTTACCGGCGAGAATATTCGGCCAGCCAAGGACCTGCGGCTCTGTAGGCGTAGCGAACCGTGTGACAAACCATTCTTGGGTAATGGGGTGAGCCCAGGAGAGCTCATCGGGGAAGCCCATGAGGCATTCTAAACTGTTCGCCTTTTATTTGCCTTATTATTTCCTCTTTTGAACGGGGCTCTATGGAGAGCAACGATTAACTTAAATAGATTGTTCGAATTATGGATGACAATATTTAGCAGCAGAGAAAGCGACGGCTGTGCATATATTCTCTTTTTGTTCGACTGTACTGTTTCCACGAGTTTTGGTCTGCCTTGATTGCGGCTCTTCCTCGCTTATGACACCAACGTCCGAATTGGCGAAGCTCGCAGGAGTTGGCAAGTTGCATCACATCGAGATCAAATGATTGGGGGCACCCGATTGCATGTTGAGGGGATGGCAGAGTCGTACGTCGCCTATGCGCAACTCACGAACCGCTTGCCTGACAGGTCAGCGTCGATAGCCAACATCAAATCGCATTCGGCATGTTTCTTAAAGACGAAGCCCCATGCACCCAACTTCATAGCTTCTTGCACGATGTCTGCAGCGGTCTCCTCACTTGAAAAGATGATCTTCGATTCGGGCGTTAGATCGCGAATTCGGCGTGCAGCCTCGATGCCATTCAGGGTTGGTAGGCCAATGTCGAGCAGGATGAGATCCGGCTTCAGTTCCTCAGCCTTGTGAACCGCTTCCAGTCCATCGCACACTTCGCAAGCGACCCACAATTCGGGCCTTTGCTCCAATTTTTGAGCAGACAAACTGGCGGAAGGGCTGGGAATCCTCCACGACCATTACGCGAATCGATGACTCTGCCACCACTGACTTCTCGCATTCTTTCGGGAACGCTACTTGGCCGTAGGTCGGATTTCACTATTCTTGACGGCTAGAAAGCGTTGGACCGCTTCCAGGTGCTGGACAGTCCGAAGACTGCCCAGCAATCCCTCGCCCCCATGGCCACCTATATGATTTGGTTATGATTGCTCTCGATAATTGCATGACTCGCGGATGGTAGTCGTTGCTGCAGAGCAGGTAATTGATTGCTCCCGCGCAATCAAGCCACCATCTCGACGCGGAAATCGTTCACAGCAAAGACCGAGAGGCGAAGTCAATCGCAGCAGTAAGTTCTCATTTGGAATCCATCAGGAGTTCCGGTCTTCGCAAAAAGAGCTTGCCCCGTCCCTTTGTCAAAATGCCTTTGCGCTGCCACTCCCCTAAAGTGCGGCTGACCGTAAATGGCGTTACATTCGCACCGGCCGCGAGGTCCTCGTTCCCAACCCGAATTTCGACTCCATCCGGACAAACCGTGCCGATTCCGCAGGCCAAGCTGAGCAATAGGCTGGCAATGCGCCCCGCAGCGTCGTCGGACATTAAAGAAATCCTTGCTGAGATTGCCCACGCGATGTGTTCGGTTACCGCAACGGAGAGCGCATTGTCCATGAGTATCGGAAAGCGAGACACGAACTCCCGCATGGTTCTTCGATCCCACACCAACACACAACTACCTGACTCGACTTCCGTGCTGGCCAGGTACTGGGAGGGAGTAGACAAAATCGTTACACCACCAAAAAGCTGTCCGGCGGTCAACCAGTGCAGAACGATCTTTCGGCCGCCGCGCGTGATGACAAATTGCCTCCCCTGGCCTCTTGTGAGAAGAAACAATCGCTCTGCTGGGTCGTCGCGTTGAAGGATCACCGAGGATTGAGGAAAATGCCGATGGGTCGCCGCGGACAAGATCGAACTGAGTTCGGTCGTTGTCAATCCGGAGAAAAATCGGGGCCTGAGCTGGCCGGGAAGGTCAACAGCCCGCTTGTCAGTCGAGGATTTGCAGCCGCAATTCACATGACTCTTGTATCAGGACGCGGTGCCCCAGGTCTCGAATTAGCTTTCCTGACCACAATCCAGAAACCCCTTACTGCGCGCTAACAAGCTAAGACCCAAAAGCCAATGCGCGATTCTCTCGGCCACCACCTGGGCGTGCCGTACTCCGGGAGGATGGTGGGCAATCCGGAAGTTGAGTGGCTCTGACTGTATAATTCGACTGCCTCAGCACAACTCACATTCCCGCTCCTCCTGTCGGGCGGTGCAACTCTGTTTTACGAGGCATTGGAGATCGAGCCATGAAAGTCCTGTTGAGGCTACGCCTCTTCCTGTTCGCAGCGATTGCCTTCTTCGCACTGGCTACGCCATCTGTGGCGCAAAACATCCGCACCGTCCTTTTGGTCAAGGTGAAGGCGGGGCAGGAAGACAACTGGAGATCTGCCGTAAAAGACTATGTCGCTCTGTTTAAAAAAGCAGGATCCAAGCAATACGTAACCGTCTGGGATTCGCAAACTGGCCCCTCGCAACACGCCGTCGTCTGGTACTCCTCGAAGTGGAAGGAGATGGGTGAGCAGGATCCGGCCATGAAGGGTTCGGAGGCGGATGTCGCGCGAGGGATTGCACGCCTCAACAGCGTCACCGAGAGCCTTGAATACTGGATCGACGAGATACAGCCCGACCTGATGATCCGGTCCAATGATATCCCTCCCATGATCCGGGTCGGTCGCACGCGGGTCATCGCGGCAAAGATGGAAGAGGTCAAAGCCTTATTCCACGATGCGTTGTTCCCTGCCATTAAGAAGTCTGGTGCCTCGGATTTCGGGGTCGCGGTGGCGCGCTTCGGCACGCCGACCAACGAGATTCATACCTACCTGGGATTGAAAGGCTGGGATGATCTGGACGGACCCTTCGGCGTGCAAAAAGGCATGACAGCCGATGAGTACAAAGCGTTTGAGGCGAAACTGCTGCCGCTGATCGAGAGCACCGAATTTAGCATTTGGAAGTTCGCCCCCGAACTCAGCTATTTGGCTCCATCTAAATAGCGATAGAAACCGTCAATCAGACATTTGTAATTCGAAGAGGCACGCTTTTCACATGCTCTGAGACAGAACCACACAGGCGCAACGCGGGAAGCGTGCGCCTCTTCATTTCCTCAACGATCTCCCTTCAGATGGTCCGCCAGATGTCGTTGTTTACCGATCCCCTAAACGAACAACAGTGACCATTGTCGGCTCAACTCTGTTCGATTGTGAATTGATCTTTGACGCAGCACCAAGGGGCACCGTTGGGTCGCATCGATCGCACATGGGCAGACCCCATGGAGGAAAAACTCCCACCGGCTGTAAACACGTATTTGCAAGGGAAGTGGAGCGTCACCCTCACTCCGAACGCGATAATCGAGTCCATGAAGAAATAGAGGTTCCTATTGAAATGAAAGAGATCATAGTGTCGTTAGAGCGCTTTGCAAAGCCCAACCAGAAGAGCGAGCTAGTAGGCTAGGGTGGTGGCTACCTCAACCGCTGATTGTGGAATGACTCTAACAGGCGAGAGCGCTCATTGAGCATGGTTTGAGCCTCGTCCAGAGGATCCGTCCTGAAAAACGCCGTTTTCTCCAGCATCCTTGGCGCGGATAAGCCGACTTATTGTTATCGATCTGCAAGCAGAAGCAAGAGTGACCAGCGTGGCGATATCTTTGACTGTTGACCCCGGAGCTCGCTCAAGACTTCTTCCACATTGCAAACGCCTTTTGCATGCGTGGATCGGTAAAGAGTTTCACGCAAACCTCGCGCTCGACCGGCCCAGCCACCACGCAATGGAGGTCGGTCCGCCGCGCCACTTCCTTCGCCGCGATCGTAATCTGCGAGACGAACCGGGCCGCGTCGGCAATCGTGGCGCCGAAGACCAGCCGGTCCAGGCCTGACCAGAGAGCGCAGGCCATGCACATCGCACACGGCTCGCACGTCGTATACAGCGTGTAGCCCTTGAGCGATCCCGTGGCCAGCTTGGCGCATGCGAGTCGAATCGTCAGGGTTTCGGCATGCGCGCTGGGATCGTGGTCGGGACCTACGCGGTTCACCGCGCGCATCAACCGCTCACCGGTAGACGTGCTCACAATGTCTGCGCCGAACGGGACCGGATGGTCGGTGCTCAGCGTCTCCGCGGTGAAGGCGGCCACCGATCGCATTCGCTCGCGGTCAATCGCGCTCACGCTATCCGCCGCCAACGCGGGTGTGGCCAGAATCCCTAGGCTGAAGGACGCCGCGCCAGCCTGCGCCAGAAAACTCCGCCGATTTACATTCATGCGCTCTTCTCGATAGCGGCCATGCAAAAATCATACAGCCGGGCATTTCCTAACGGGAGACAACGGGCTCGCCAGTGACGAATCACTGACGACAAGCCAACTCATCAGGACGAATCCGCAAGGTCAATCAACGCAGCCCTGCCTGTCTGCCCTGACGTTACGCAAACTTCAAATTTGCTGTTTGGCGTCGACCGAGAATTCGCCTCCCGCTTCTGTTATCTCCAGCACTATCGGCTTCAGCAGCAGCCTGTGGTTTGAATCCATTAACGTTATCTCCGCTCTGCTGGGATAACCCTCGCTCAGTTCAAGATCCCTATCGCGCAGTCTGCCGCCCGAGTCGTGAGCCTTCCACCTCACGTGAGCCCTCGTCTTGCTTCCCCCACAGACAAGCACTGATCCCCCGCGCCCGTTCGGGATGAGATCGAATGTGTCACTTGGATGTCCGAGCCACTGAGCAGAAGAAAAGCCGGTGCCAATTTCCTTGCCGTTTCGGTCAAAAAGCTTCAGGTGGGCCCGCACTGCACGTGCGGCCTCTACATCTTGGCCGTAGATGGCCTCATTCCTAAAACGAGCTACCAAGCCGATCATGTCGCCCGTACTAGCACCCTCTACCTCACTGAAGGAGTGCATCCCATCCGTTCGGTCACTGTATCCGGGGCCGGAATAAGCGATCTTCACGAACCCCGCATTCAGGAAGACAACATTGTGCTTCCGTTCCTTCCGTGGTGCTCCACCGTTCGACGGCGTAACCGCCAGCCTACGCCGGTTGTTATTCCAGGTGATTCGAAAGTGTTCTTCCTCCGTCTTTGCTCCCCATTTGTAGCGCACTACTACCGGGTAGGAGACTTCCGGCTTGTTCAAGTGCTGAGCGTCGTAGACGAACGACATCATCACAAACGAAGGTTTGTCGGTATGTCTCGGTACGCCATCGTCGCCGGTCACCACATGAAAGTGGACTTTAGTAGCCGGGTTCGTCGGACCGATGAACGGAACGGGTTCAAATCTCAGGGATACCTTGCTGAAGCCTTCGAAGTTGATCGGGTCGATTTCGATGTATTGGGCGGCATCGCCGCCCAGATGGTTCAACGTAAAGACATCGCCGCTCCACTGGTTGTAGTGGCCCTCTATTGTCGACAGCATGATCCGCGGCCTGTTTCCGCTGCTATGGACTGGCTGCTCCGACGTGTGTTTGGTTTCGACGTCCTCGATTTTTGCTGGGCTCAGAGGCAATACGGACTTCGGGGCGTCGGACGGCGGCACCTGATGAATGCCAAAGGGGCCATTAGAGCTCAAGATGGCATACGGCCTCTGTTCCCCTTGAATCTTTGTGTTCGCACGGACATAGGCAGGAACCGCGAGCGCAAGATAGTTTTTTAGAGAGTCGCCGGTGATCCACCTGGCTCGATCCAAGGCACCTTCGGCATCTCCCTGAAGCGCCTGGATCAGGTGGTACGTCCAAATGCCGTGCTGTAAGGCATCGCTTGGGTACGCCTTCTCGTTCGGAGAGCAGGCAAAGAACGCGGCAGAATGGTCCGTCGACCGCACGAGTGCTTCGAAATCATTCGGCGTCAGATCGCTTACGATGTCTCTCGCCTGTACAAGACTGGTTTTGAGATCCGCCGCGCACGCGTCGATGAAGACAAGGCTGTCGACACCCTGCTGTTCCTTGAGTGGCTTCAGGAGCACGTCTTCCAAAGAGACGGTCGTTCCGGACAGATTGCCGGGGTGAGTGTCCCAGGTCGTCAGACGGTTTGTGCCATTGGCGAAGAACCCGTGACCGGCATAAAAGAAGATGAACCGATCCCCGGGAGACAGTCCGCGAATCAGGTAAGGGAGCTCATTTTCGAACACCGACTTCGTAGCTTCGAAATCGAGCCAAACGGTGATGTTCTCAGCGGGCACACCCAAGTCTTGAACGAGAAGATCCTTCATCGCAGCCGCATCGGCTTGAGCGAACTGAACCGAGCTGATGCCACGCTTTTGGTATGTTTCAATTCCGATCAAGACGGCGTATGTCGCTCCCACTGAAACGCATCCTCCATATGCTCTACATCTGCCCATCTCAATATTTTAGATGGCCGGGAAACGACGCACCGCGATCTGCAGAGGGTTTGCCAGGCTCAGTCCCTATAAACGCGCTTCGCGGAAGCCGACTTAGTGATTCGGTCTCAATGAGCGCATGGGCGATTTCGCGAGAATCGACGCTGGTATCGCGCTGGCAAACATCTCGGAAGCGCCAAGTGTCTGCGACGCCCATTTCTCGTCCTGCTGATCGAGTGGTGGGATCGGACGACTTTGAAATGCCCGGAAGGAAAACTTGTTCAGTCTTCGAAGGGTGTCTTGTATCTAGTCGGATATCCGAACGTCGAAAGTGGCGACAACACATCAGGAAGTTTCCCGTATGCCCCGTGCATTTTGTAGCGTCTTTGAGCGGCTATCAATCACCCTTTGCAGGTATGCTTTGTGCCGGGCGATGGCACGCGCTTCTACAGGAATGATTTCGTGGAATCCCTGATTTAGATTTTTAGCCATTCGTATGACCAGTCCGACAATTCGGTGAGCGGATTGCTGACTCTCGTGTAGTGCCTGTTTTAGGCGAACGGTACTATCGCCGCTCTGTTCAATGTACTGAGGGTCAGCCTCGCCGCCATTGTGTTCATAGACGTGTCTTCGATAGAACATGAGGGCACCAAACTTTTCGTCTTCAGTACTCACGCCCGCCGTGATGTTTATGTCGAATGTGCCTTTCAGCTCCGCAGTCACCGCAGCGAGATTGTGGAATCGGCCGGATTCCAAACGATTCTTGCGGGCTGGCGTCATCGGCACTCTTCTGACAAGCTCCTTCACATATTGGCTGATTAGCGAATCAAACGCAGCGACGGTATCTCTCACGCAGTCTTCATAAGGGCCGCCGTTATTGATCCGTTCACGGATAGCGGTCATGCTCTTTTCCAACTCCGCCACATCATTGCGGCTTCCGCACACTGAGCAATAACCGAACCTTCCAAGGATGTCCTCGTGATTGTCGCATTCCGAGCATGTGAATCTATTTTGTTGACTCTCCTCCGCGTAGTAAAACGGGGGCTTCTCTTCACTTCCTACAGCATCCGCGACTGCATCAAGGTCAATGACGTATTCACCATCTTCTTGATGCGACAAAGCATTTTGAAACGCTGCGGAGTATTGCTGAACGTAACGTGCCTGCGCATCAGTAAGAAATTCATGCGATTCGCCGCTCCACCCACAGTATGCGCAAAATGTCGAAGGCGACCTGCTCCTCCAGTACCGGTTGCAGGCACGGCACTGCCGTCCGTACATTCCTTCGCTATCGGAAAAAACATAGACCTGAAAACAACCGGGTACCGGCCCCGGATCGTGTGGCGAACCCATTCCGCCCAGTACAGCGGTTGCAATCGGGATGCCGGGCTGAACTACGTGAATCGAATAAAAACTGCAGGCGACCGGACGACAGTGCCTGAACTCAATCGAATAGGCCCGACCTTCAGGGCGCGTAAGCATTCGGATGGTGATTGTCCCACCCGAATGCGCTATTTCGCGGAACTCTTCTTTCGGCTTCGCGGCCTCTTCGGTCATTGATGTTACCTCGAATGGAGGTTGTCAGTTTACTCCGTAGAGATACCGCTATGCACACGTTTGCGAAGTCGCCTCCTTGGACAAATGGAGTTTTTCTCTACCAGTCGTTGCCGATAGGCCAAAGTGCTCATCGAGTTCGATCAACGCTCGGATCAGTCCTGATAAACGCCCATGGCGACGGCGATCCTCACTCGACGATAGGTTACGAGATCACAGTCGCAATGCCGACATCCCGATACTGATCCGGAGTAATTCGAGTTGAGCTCGAGGACAGGGCACCACGTTTGCGATTGGAGCCGAGACGGGGATGAGTCACCCACAGTGCATGGGGCAGAGGTCGCGGTCGAATTCCATTGAGCCGCCGCATACTCCACTGAGTTACTTGCGGTCTTGCAGTCGTGGGAGGTGAAACCTATTCGAAACACGAGGAGGTCAACCTCGCTCTTTCGGAGGGTGCACGCCTCACCATTCAGATGGAATGATGGAATGTGGCCGGTTGCAGCTGAGAAGTCGACTTATCGTTGCCGATCTATTTCTTAGCCAGTCTTGCCGGTATAGTTTTGGAGGCGTGGCGATTTGCACCTTGCGACTTTGGACTCATGTAATCTAGTAATCCAAGAAAGAGAGGTCGATATTAGCTGTGCCGTTTCGGGCGCCGATGTGTGGGTCGCGGAGGCGAAGGCTCCCGTAAAGCGGGGTCTGGATCCTGTCGCTGCGGGGGGGCCACGAAGATGTTGACATGCGGTTGCGGCTGAGGTGGGGGTTCCGGCTGGGCGGGCAGCTGCCTCTGTTGAGTGTCACGAAGCTTTTTGACGAAATAAACAATAAGGCCGACGAACACGCCCCCAGTTCCGAACAGCACGTCAGGTAAGTTATCTAAAATCGCCTTCTTCAGCCAGTTCAGTAGTGCTGAGAGGCGAGGCACGGGAATGGGTGTAAGCGCAACGTAGTGATTGTCCTCGCGAAAGGCTTGGCCACCGGCTTGTGGACTGGTAAGTGTGAGTGCGATGCGGTCATCTCCGTCGTTCTTATAGGATCGATCTTCGATTTGTGCGCTCCATCGCCACGAAAAAGTGCCATCCGACGATTCGCCGACGTGCCGCTGCCGGATACCGAACCGGCCGATGCCGAGTAGCTATAGGTCAGTGGACGGTTCTGCGGGCTCACACCCTGCGAGGTGATGGTGCTGGTGTCTCCCGGCCGGATGGTGGTCGGGTTGGCCGAGCAGTTGATGGTCGGCGGCTCGAAGGCCTTGACCGTGAAGCTGGCCGAGCAGTCGGCAGTCTGGCCATCCATCAAGCCTTCCTTGCCGGGTTGCCTTCCTTTATTTCGCCTTTCACTGTGTAGCTGCCTGGCGCGAGCGAACCTGTGGCCACGATAGCCGTCGTACCGTTGCCGGTCACGCTGCTGCCCGACCAAGTGTAAATCGCACTAAGCTTTGGATCCAGGTCGCCGGCCGTCGCCGTCACCGTTACCGTGTCGCCGGGGAATACCAAAGCAGGGCTGGCCGAGCACGCCAGGGTCACCGGCGGGGGAGGAGTCACACAGAACGGGACATGCCTAACGACACAGTGTCTACACCCAGCGCTGAATAGCACGAGGCTCATCCCGCCGACGATCATTGATGTGTGTCGTACTCTCAACGAAGCTCCCCGCTGCCGCCGGCTGGCTGTTCCGAGAGATTGAAGAGTACAAATCTGAGCCTGCAAACTATGGGCGCAAATACACAGTCTTTTTACCGGTAGAGTCCCCAATGTTTAACCCAGCATGTTGCTTTTCCGTCGCTTTTGGGCGAGTGAGGAAAAGTTACTGTGTCGGAGTTTCTACGGATGTCTCAAGGGATGTCAAGAGGCTAGATCTGAAGGGTGATCTAGTAAAGCGACAGCGTACGGGCTTAAGTCCCGAAAAACGCTCTAGTCGCCGCGAATCGGCCCATTGGTACGTCGGACACCGAGGGGAGTCTATGTCGCTAGTATGTCGCTAGAAATTGTTGATTTCCCGAAAGCCGCATGAATATTGGCGATTGGATCGATTTAAACTTTCTGCATGGGACTAAGACAAACGACTTGAGAGAATTCGAGATCACAAGTGTGGCACGACCAACTAAGATTCATAGACGGCGTGCGGCGGAGCCCTTCCAACGCAGCATCCAAATGTCCGGCCGCTGAAAGATCAACCCCCGTGCTCGTCGCAGGCCAAGGATCAGTGGTTGCTGGCGGCAAACAATTGCGCAGCGTACTGCAGCACTGGTTGCATAGCAGACGGTGCTACGTCCGCTGCGTAGATCTCCAGATAGTTCACGTGCCGGCCGTCGCTATTGCGTGCCATCCCCTTATCGATGGATCTTCGCAAGGCCAGCGGAGGATCCCCCTCCGCACCCATTACCCTGCTCGCGATTGCGTCTTGCGAGCCGCTGCGCATTTCAAAGCCGGTGATGATCCGCCCGCTGTAGCTGTTGATGAACTCGGTATTGTCGGGCGCTTCAACTGCCGCCTGGCCGGCATGAAGATCACTAGATTGAATCGCCAGTCGGTTGCCGACAGCTCGCGCGGCGCGCTCAATGACCTCCTGCTTGGCGCGCAAATGCGCCGCTCGATCCTTTGGGCCGGCTCCAAGAATAGGCAGACCTGGAGCGGACAGGGAGATGCACTGATTGCGAAACGTCTCGGCGTAGAAGTGAAACGTGTCGTCCCAGGCGCTCAGATATCGGGCGGGCGCATAGCCGTCGGCCATCCATTGCCTGTGCGCGGCCGGCGAGTTCGGCAAAGTCATCTCTACGGAAACAGAGGTGGGACCGGCAGCCGCGATCATTCTGAACGCGGGCAACTCCCCGTAGCGGGCGCTCAATAGCTTCATGAAGGCGAACCATCTTCCCAGGTACACCCGATCCCACGGCATCGGAAGTTTGGCGCTGGTGCCCTTGCCCGGTCCGTACTGAATCTCGAACAGATCCGTCTGCACTCCTTCGAGCGCCCATGGCGGTGAGAAGAAACCGGGGAACATGATCAGATGTACCCATTTCTTTTCCGCAGCCGCGGCCGCGAACAGCGCATCGAGCTGCGACCAATCCGGCTTGTCCTCGCTGGCCTCGATGTCGCTCCAATTTACCTGTACCGCGACGCCGCTCATGGAGGGATTGCTCAACAGCTGCAGTTTCATCGACCGATAGTTCTTTTCTCCCGAAGGTAGGAGCACGACCGGTCCGTTCGGCAAAGCATTGCCGCCCAGTGCGCACTGAACCGTCTCGGCACCGACTCGAGCAGGCAGCGCACACCACGGGCAAATCGCTATCAGAACAATGGCTACGCAGCGCAGACGGGAAATCCACATGCCGGTGACCTCCGAGGGCCAATTCTACTCGGCGCGTATCGCGCTTGCACGCCGCTTGAAAGGACTACGATGGCCGCGTCCCGTACTGGCTCTCAAGGCGGTAGACGGAGAGAAGGAGTGCGACTCTGCAAGGTCGGTGAAGGCGCCTGGAATTTCTACGGAGTCTCAATACGGCCCACACGCGACGGAGTGTGACCGTAACCCTTGGGCGTTTTTCAGGATCGATCGGACCGATTTCACACAAATAGGTGTGGATGAGCAGTTTGCCCTGTTAGCTAAATCGAGAAGTCCGCGGAGGTAGATGCTCACACGTGGGCGGCTTCTACTCCGGCGAAGGTGAGAGTGAGGACGGTGATGTCGTCTTCCTGGCCGAATGCCTGGGCCGCTCGGGCAATGTCTTCGGCAGATAGCCCGGAGATGGCGCGGGTGCGATCGAAGCCGAAGAGCTCGCCGCTGGAGGATTGGGCCTCGACGACGCCGTCGGAGAGGAAGGTGAGATGGTCGTTCGGAGCGAGGTGGACGGTGAATTCGCAATAGGTGGCGCCGGAGGCGATGCCGAGGGGAAGGCCGTTGTCGATGGGGAGTTCTTCGCCGTTGCGGTAGGGGGCGAGATGGCCGGCATTGGCGAGAGTGAGCGCGCCAACGGCATCGATGCGGGCGCAGAGGCAGGTGACGAAGCCGCCGTCGGAGGCTGCGGCGAGCTGCGCGTTCAGCCGGCTGAGGATCTGTGCGGGCGAGCGGCCTTCCTGGGCGAGCGAGCGGAGAGCTCCGAGAACAAGCGTGCCGGTCATCGCGGCTTTGAGTCCTTTGCCGCTGACGTCACCGATGACGATCAGGGAAGCGCCTCCGGGCTGCCCAAGCACCTGGTAGAAGTCGCCGCCGACCTCTGCTGCGGGGAGATAGGCGGCGTCGAGGCGGAGGCCGGGTAGGCTCGGCAACGCCGCTGGGACAAGCTGATTCTGGATCTGGCGAGCGGCTTCGATCTCCGTGTTCAGCCGCGCGCGTTCCAGCGCCACCGCTCGCTGATTCCCGAAGATGATGGCCACGAGGGCAGCGATAACCAGCAAATTCGCCAGCGCCATGAAATTCTGGATCGGGCTGGTCCATCGCAGATGGAACAAATAGCCCTGGAAAAACCAGAGAAACTCAGTTGCAGACCATAGCAGACAGACGATAAGAAGAGTTCTGCGCTGGCCGCGCAGCCGGTCGTACGGCCAGAACGCCACCAGCGGGGCGGTGTAGGCAAAGCTCTCCACGGTTTGGGTTAGACCACGGGTATGAGCCATCAAGAGCGAGACGGGAAGCGCCCAGCGCGCCGGAAGGATCAGGACCAGATTGTTTCCGATCACGAAATAACCGATGGCCGCGAAGACGATCCAGTAAATCCTGGGTATACGCCGTTGTGCGATGGAAAAGAAAAACAAAACGGCAAACCAGCTACTAAAGACAGACAGGGTCGTCCAGAGCATCATGACGGCCTCTGGAGTGGACGACGTCAGAGAGACGACATAAGAACTGACTCGAAAGAGCCCGATCGGCACGCAATAGAGGGCAAGCCAGAGCGCCGGGCGCTGTGAGCGGTCGTAGAAATAAAGGCCGAGCAGGAAAAGCCCGGAGGCTCCCACCAGCAGGAACAGGGAGTAAGCGAGAAGCAGACCGTCGGTGAAATGGTGCGCCTGTACCACCTGATAATCGATGAGCGACTCGCGGTTGCCGAGGCGGACGAGGGCCGGCTGATAGGAGTGGACCCAGCCTGCGTGCGTGAGGATGCAGCGAATGGAAATCGATTGAACATGACCTGCGACGGCGGCGGGGACGGCGAAAGTCAGTCCGGCCGCGGTTCTGCGCGTGGCATCGCCGTCGCGGTAATCAATGACGCCAACCGGTTGACCATTCACCCAGACAGGTCCTGCATAGACATTCAGTACCTGGACGGCGGGATCGGCCAGAGCCGCGAGGTTCTGGCTGGCATGGCAGCGGACCCAGAAGACCGTGTCATTGCCGGAGGGGCTGAATTGTGAAAGCGGCTGCCAGCCGGAGGTGTCAATATTGGCCGCGGCCCACGCCGGGTTGTCGCCGGAGTGCACGGCGCAGCTCGACTCGGGCACGGTGATGACCGGTTGCGGCGGCGCGGGCGATTGAGCAGGGGCGACGGGCGGCACCAGCAGGAGTCCTGCAAATGACCGCAGCAGAGCAGGCAATTTACGCATGGAGCACCTCCACGGGAGCGAAGGCGAGGGTAAGGACGGTAATGCCGTCCTCCTGGCCGTGCGCCTGGGCTGCTGAGGCGATGGTCTGGGCGAATTGGGTGCCGACCGTCGTGAATAAGATGAAGGCCAGGGGCATCATTCGGCCAAATTTGAGACTTGTTCCGCCAGTATAGTCGGCCACGGAGGTGCGGCCGGATTCAATTGGTGCTAAATCCGCCAGAGCACTCGCCGAACCCGGATAGATACTCAAAAGTCGGCTTTCCGTCACCAAGAATGTCCAGACGTTATTGCGTCGGGAATGCAGGCCGATTTTAATCGGCTTCTTTGGCACGATTTCGAGCGCAAATTGAAGCGCGCAAACTGTGGGGAGATTTGGGGGGACCCTCGGCGGTTTTCAGTAGTAAATGACAGTAACGCTCTCAACACTGGACATGCTCTCAAAGGCCTATGAATACTGACTGGAAGGTACATCATGGTAGATGAGAGGATACCGCCGAAAAAACGGGGAAATCGCTTGGGGTGCGAGGGGTCGGCAGTTCAAATCTGCCCGTCCCGACCATTACTCTTTTTCAATTCTGCTCGCCCCGGCATTTCGGTTTCGAACCGTTCAGAAGTGAAGGATCAAATCCGCTGCGTATGTGAACTGATTCGTCCGGGTTCCCCTGTCATAGGCCCGGCGATCCCAGGCGTGATCGAACCGGATCTCCGGCCTTAGCTGCACAGTGGATCCCACCCAGTGGCTCAACATGAGCGTTGCCTCGCTGTATTTTGTCGCATAGCCTGTCCGCTGGCCTTTCTTGTCATTCAAAAAGTCGCTGCGAAACGACACAAAATCGTGCGGCGAAAGCTGCTTGTTGATGTAGTTCAACATCGCCCACTCGGGAGCGAAGCACCTCTGCAAGCCCGGTCGGCAATTCGCGCCATTGGTTCCCTTCTCGGGCACAATTGGCCCCGCAACGCTGGGCACATCCCTCTGGTACATCGCATACATCTCCGTCGCTATATGCCAGGTGGCGTCGATCTTGTGATACCACGTGCCGTCATACATCTGCAGATTATTGAATGCGTACTCACCATCATTGATTCCGTTTGCGCACAGATAGAAGTTGTTATCGACGCTCATCGTCGTATAGCTCACGCAGCCTATGAACGACGGCTTGGCGTCCGGTGTCCATAGCGCCACGTCATGACTACCGGAAACCCCGACCTGCACGACCAGTTGATCGTTGGCCTGGATCGTCGCCAGCACGCCGGTGTCCGTAAAAGGGTCCACGGCATACAACAGAGAGTGGCTGAACATGTAGTTGTTCGGGGTAAGCTGCGCTTCGATTCCGGGGATCGAGATAAACCGCCCCATCCGCAGGTTCATTCCCTTGGCCACGTGCGGAAAGTAGACGTCCGCATATTCCAGCACCGGGTCGAACCCATACTGCCTGTCGTGGACCAGCAACTGGTTGCTGAAGTAGCCCTTGTTTGTCGTCGACCGGTAGTCCGTTCCAAAGAACCCGGTCAGATGAAATCCCCAGTCGACATGGTCTCGCTGAACCGAATCGGGCAGGCGCTCGTAATACACCACCGCTTGGCCCAGTTCCACGCGATTCGAATAGATATCGTTTGTCTCCGGATAGTTCCTTTCACTGGACGTAGACAGGTTCCCCGTCCCCTCGATCCATCCATACAGCTTTGCCCGGCCCTTCGCTCCATTGATCGCGGTCTGGAGTGGATATACATTCCCATCCGCCTCTCCAATAGTTGGCGAGCCGCCATAGGACCAGTCTAAGCTTGGAAACGGCGGTGAGTTCAGCGGGGAAGGCAATCCCCGGCGAGGCGCAGCTGGCCCGGAGGGGGCAGTACCACTCCAGTCTTCCCGGTAAAACTCGACCAGTCTCTCCCAAAAGCTTCGTTGATCGTTGCTCGCCATCCGGGAGCTGTCTGCCGGAGCAGTCGGAACCTGTTGGGCAAGGACGCAATGCCCACGCATAGCCGAATATCCAACAGCACCGGCTACCGCGAGTCTCCCCACCCAGCCAACCGTGAGCACAGATTTCATAGGAAGGACCCACGTTCGTTACTGAGCCAAGTACATAGCGTCCGAGATCACTTTATGGGATTCCAAAAAAATCTGAGAATTCTTCACGCCGAAGAACCGGCCGATGCGGCGCCTATGACGCGACAAAACATTGCGCAGAATTGTGGAACACCTCGCAGGGAACGCTACACAACTTCGCAGGGAATCTCACTATCCCGCTGTTGCAGATGAAAGTGTATGTTGGATCGCCTGGCAACGACAGCCAGGGTGGGAAGCGTATGGAAGCGGTTTTGGAAGCTGAACGCCGAACATCCGCCTCTACAGAAGAAGACAAGCGAGAAGACACACGCTAGAAAAGTCACCATCCGCCTGTGTGAAAGATTCGGGAAAGCGTGCTATCGAGAAGCTATGCGTCGAACAGCGAGCCTGACGCTTTCTCAGTCGACGAAGATCGGGTCCGGCGGCGGAGGGGTTGCAATTGCGGCGTTGCAGCGTTTGCCGGCGACCCCAGCATCCCTGCAATCTCGCGTAATTCAGCGCGCGCTCTCCCAATCACGTCAGCAACCTTGTCGCGCTTCTTCCCCACGCGCGCGGCAGGTGACAGCGCCGGAGCAGAAGCCGCGCCTTGGGGTTCCGCACGACGCGCCTGCCCTAACGCCTGTCGTGCGCCTGAAAGCGTATAGCCCTCGCCGTACACCAACCGCTTGATCTCGACGGCAATCTCCACGTCGCGCTTGCGATAGAGGCGCTGGCCGGTGCCGCTCTTGTTGGGCTTCAATTGCGGAAACTGCGACTCCCAGAATCGCAGCACGTATGGCTCGAGCTTGAGAATGCGCGCGACATCCCCGATTTTAAAGTAAAGACGGTCAGGGATAGTCGGAGTTTCAACGGCGCGCTTCGGGGATGGATGCGATGCCATAGCTAATACAGAAGGTCCCGCATACTCCTACGGATCCCTGCTTAGACGCAGTATAGGCCACCAATTGCACTCGAAGTGAAGCAAAATGCGCAGCGATGCCACTTCACGGCAACGAATCTTGTTGAAAATCAGGCCAAAATCGCAGGATTCAGCTTGCCGCAGACCTCTCGATAGGCGCCCGCGTGCCCGAACCTGCCGGAGCGGCACGCAGATACTGCACCGGCCAGCTCGCCGTTTCACCCAATGCCGTGGCCGCATGCAGCGGCCAATAGGGATCGCGTAGCATCTCCCGCGCAAGCAGCACAACGTCCGCCTCGCCATTGGTGATGATGTCGTTGGCCTGTTTCGGCTCCGTGATCATGCCCACCGCGGCCGTCGGCATTCCGGTCTCTTTGCGAACTCGCGCGGCAAACGGCACCTGGAATCCCGGACCCACCGGAATCTTCGCATTCGGCACTTGTCCGCCTGAAGAAACATCCACCAGGTCGACGCCGTGCTCGCGCAGCCGCCGCGCCAGTTCCGCCGATTCATCCGGAGACCACCCGCCCTCGGCCCAATCCGTCGCCGAGATGCGCACAAACAGCGGCAGATGATCGGGCCAAACTGCACGCACTGCATCCGTCACTTCGAGCAGCAGCCTGATGCGATTGTCGAAACTGCCACCGTATTGATCGACGCGCTGATTGGCCAGAGGCGATAGAAACTCGTGCAACAGGTACCCGTGCGCCGCATGAATCTCGACAAAATCGAACCCGGCTTTGTCGACGCGCCGCGCCGCATCCGCAAATGCGCTGATCACGCCGGCTATCTCAGCGTCATCCAGTGCTTTCGGCACCCCGTAGTTTGGCGAGAAGGCGATCGCGCTGGGCCCCTGTGTCTCCCATCGCCCTTCCTCCACCGTCAGCAAACGCTCGCCGCCAAACGGAGCCGTCATACTTCCTTTGCGCCCCGCGTGTGCCAGCTGAACGCCAGCCCTTGCACCTTGCGAATGGACAAATCGGGCTATCTGCTCGAGCTTCGCAATATGCTCGTCCTTCCAGATCCCGAGGTCGTTAATCGAAATCCGCCCCTCCGGCGTCACCGCCGCAGCCTCCGTCATCACCAACCCCGCGCCACCTTGCGCGCGGCAGCCAAGGTGAACAAGATGCCAGTCATTAGCGAACCCGTCCTGCGACGAGTACTCGCACATCGGCGAAACACCAATGCGATTAGGAAACACAACAGAGCGCAGCTGAAATGGCGAGAAAAGAGGATGGCTCATAATTGACTTTCAGTAGAGAGGATGCGCAGAGTTGATCTTCGATGCAGACAGGTGCCAGATTATGGCACATACCCCGGCCCACGCAGCACCTTCCCCGGCAGTGCACCCGTCATCTTCCCCTCCGCAATCACCGGCACCCCATTCACCAGCACATACTCCATCCCTACCGAAAGCTGGTTCGGATTCTCGTACGTCGCCTTGTCGGTGATTTTCTCCGGGTCAAAGACCACAACATCGCCCCACATGCCCTGCTTCAGCACGCCGCGATCAGTCAGCCGCATCCGCTGTGCTGGCAGCGCTGAGAATTTGCGAATCGCATCGGCCAGCGTCAGCTCTTTCTCCTCACGGACATATTTGCGCAGCACTCGCGGAAACGTCCCGTAGGCCCGCGGGTGCGGATGCTCGCTGCCCAGAAGTCCCTCGGGCGAAGTTCCCTGCGAGTCGTTGTCAAACGACACCCACGGCTGCTTCAGCGCCAGCAGCACGTCCGGCTCATCCATGCCGAAGACTGCTACCTCGGTAAACGCGTTGTCCTTGATCAGCAGATCACACAGTGCGTCGATCGCGTCCTCGTGCCATAACGCTGCCACATCCGACAGCCGCTTTCCCTGCAAGGGCACCAACTCCGGATTCTGCACCACCGCAACCAGAATTGCTTCCGGTCCCGGAATCTCCTGCCACTCGTTATCCCAATCCTCTCCAGCCGAGTTCTTTCCGCTGCTCGTCATATCCTTGCGAATACGTGCCCGCGTTGCCGGATCCTTCAGCCTCTCCACCAGCTTCACGTCGCCGCCATCGTGCGCCCACGGCGGAACAAAAGCCGAAAACGTGTTGAACCACGCGGTGTATGCGTAGGTATTCGCGCTCACATCCACGCCCGCGGCCCGCGCGGCATCGATGCGCGCAACAATCTGCGGCATCTTGCCCCAGTTGGCTTTTCCCGCGGCCTTCAAATGCCAGATCTCCACTGGGATATGCGCTTCGCGCCCGATGCGCGTCGCCTCGTCAATCGACTCCAGCACCGCATCCCCTTCGCTGCGCATGTGCGTCGCGTAGATGCCGCCATATTTCGAAGCCTCGCGCGCCACTGCAATCAGTTCTTCGGTCTTTGCGTACGGCGCTGGCGAGTATTGCAGCGCCGTCGACAGACCCACTGCGCCATCGCGCATTGCCTGGTCCACCAGCGCCTTCATCTGGTCGAGTTGTGCAGGTGTTGGCTGCACATCGGCATCCCCCAGCACCATCCGCCGCACGGAAGTCGCGCCGACATACGTCGCCAGGTTGATGCCCATGCCCTGTTTTTCAAGTCGCGCAAAATACTCGCGCAGCGTCCGCCAGTCCGGCGTGATGTGCAGATGCGCGTAGCCTGAGCGGTCAGCAGCGAGCATCGCCTCATTCACGGGCGCCACGGAGTTGCCTTCTCCCGTAATCTCCGTCGTGATGCCTTGGTAAATCTTCGACGGCAGCCGCGGATCGACAAGGATGGTCAGCTCGGACTGCCCCAGCATGTCGATGAATCCCGGCGCGACGACCTTCCCCTGCGCGTCGATCTTCTGTTTTGCCGATGCGGCTCCCAAGTCTCCGATTGCGGCAATATGCCCGTCCCGGATTCCGACGTCTCCCGAGTACCAGGGCGATCCGGTCCCGTCGAGGATGTGCCCATGCAGAATCACGACATCGAATGGGTTCTGCTCCGAGGGCGCCTGTCCCCACAGGGAAAACTGGCCCAGCATTCCCACAGCGCAAAATAACGCGATATTCCTTGCGATCCGCTGCATGGGTTCCTTTCTTGGTTCGGGATTTGTAGGTAAATCACCGCGATTCATCGGGTTTGCAGTCTCCAGCTGTTGTCATTGTTGGCAACCGGAAGGACCCGTTACCCTCGGCATTCGTATATTTTTGCCCAGTCGTCTTACAATAACGGCAACAACCATGCTTGGTAAGTCCGAGCAAAGGACTAGCATCAGAGTCAGGACACATGTGCCCCCGGCAAGCAAGGGCCGCGTCCGAGAATTTTAAAGTCTGCGGGCCCACAGTAGTGGCCCATGCCTTGGCACCCTCAGTCCCGTTAGGACAGAAAAGGAAATTGCATTGAGCGCTATGTGGAAACCCACCCAACAAGGCCAATCACCCTCTCCGACACCGACCCCCGAGCCTGTCGCTCGCCCCGTGCCGGTGCAGCCCACACTTGAAACACCGCGCCCGGCTACATCCTCTGTCGGCGAGCAAGCCAGCATCAGCAAGGGCCTTTCGATCAAGGGCGAAATTACCGGCACCGAATCGCTGTTCATCGACGGCAAAGTCGAGGGCAGCATCAGCATCCCCGGCAATCGCGTCACCGTGGGCAAGAACGGCAATGTCACGGCCAGCATCAGCGCCCGCGAGATCGTGGTTCTCGGCAAGCTCAAGGGCAACGTCAATGCCACCGATCGGGTCGACATCCGTGCTGAAGGCGCCCTCACCGGCGACGTGGCCGCAGCCCGCATCAGCATTGAAGATGGCGCGTTCTTCAAGGGCGGCATCGACATCCGCAAGCCGGATTCGAAGCCCACTGCCGTGCCTTCCGAGCCCGCCAAGGTAGCAGTTCACTCGTAAGGCGCTGTTGTTCTTCGGGACCGCGCGGACCCCTGCCTCGGCAGGGGTCCCGGTGCCTTGTTGCTTCTTTCAGTGCCGAAGCGCCCGACGTTCGCGATTTTGTAATAGTGCATGACCTCGCGGCTTGCTGAAGAACTCATTCGAACTCGAGCCTTATAACAGGGCACGACTCGGGGAACCCACCTGGTGGGTCGCGTGCCGATCAAGCCGCAAAAACTCATTGGGCTTTAGCCCCTGAGGGATTTCACCAGGCCGCAGCGATCAAGCCAGCCTAAGCCGCTTCATCATCACCTTTGGCAGCGCCGACCCTGTCCTGCCCAGCACCCATAAAGAAATCGCGCCCCAGAGCAGCCCCCCCGCTGCCAGCACCACCAGGTCATTCAAGCGGCTGTGCGCCGCGAGGTGCATTCTCTGAATCAACGCGCCGGCCATCCACGAAAACACGATCCATGTGATTGCCCCGCCAGTAAGCGCCGCAGCCAGGCAGCGCCCCAGTTCGCGGTAGTCAAGACTCGCCAGCGACACCATGTGCCGTTGATGCAGCAGACCCGCAATCGCCAGCGTTTGCATGGCAATCCCGATGTCCGAAGCAAACGCCAGCCCCATGGCGCCGAATCCGTGGAACAGTCCAATGTAGATCGGCAGCGAAATCGCGGTCACAATGGTTCCCGCCGCCATCGGCACAAATGTATTGCTCGCTGCATAGAACGCGCGCGAGTAGATGGCCTGCGCAGACCACAAGAACAACGAAATCGAGAACACCGCAAAATAAGCGGCGCATTGGCTCGAATCTGCGGCTGAGAAACGCCCCCCAGTGAAAACCAGGTCGATGGCAGGCTTGCCCAGCGCGATCATCCCTGAGGCCGCCAGCAGCCCCATGCAGGCCACTCGCGAAACGGAGTCCGCCACCACCTGCGCAAACTCGAACCGATTTTGCTTTGCCCATAAGCTCGCGAAAAACGGCATCGACGCCGCCCCCGCCGCCTGCGCCAGCACTGCCATCGGAGCCGTGAAAAGTTGCTTGGCGTAATTGAATTGAGAAACCGCGCCGCCAATCTTTGAGGCAAAGTGCGCGATGATCCAGCTGTCGGCCGTCACCAGCGAAACACCCGCCATCAGCGGCAGGGAAAGCCGGACCCATTCGTGCAATCCTTCATCGTGCCAATCGAGAATCGGCCGGTACCGCGTGCCGACCCGCCGCGCAAACACCCAATTCAGCAGAAACGGCCCGCAAAACGCGCCTGCCACCGTGCCGATGGCCAGCGAAGAAACTCCCAGCTGTTTCACCAGCAGCACGCCGCCCACAATCGTGCCCAGGTTGTAGATCAACGGTGAAACTGCTTGAACGTTAAACTGCTTCCGCACCAGCAGCACGGCCCCAAACACGCCGCCTGCAAAAAAGAACAACTGCGCCGGCAGCAGAATCCGCGTGAGCTTTACACAGAGCGCCGCTTTTTCCGCATCGAACCCGTTGAACTGCAAACTGACGAACAGGGGCGCAAAGATTTCGGCGAGCAAGAGAGCGCTGCCCAGCACCAGGTACATCGTGGTCAGAATCACGGAGAGCGACCGTTCGCCCTCCTTCTCGTGTCCCGTCTCGCGATAGCGCGTCAGGATCGTGACAAACGTGATCGACGCAGCTCCACCAACCAGAAAGTACGAGATCATGTCGGGCAGAACGAAGGCGGCGTTCAGCGCATCGGCCTGCATCCCGCTCCCGAACAGCCACGCAATATACTTCACCCGAACCAACCCGATGATGCGCGAGAGAAACACCGACGCCATCAGCACCACGGTCGCGCTGAACGCCGAGTGCGCATGTGACGGCCGCATTGTGCGCATCGCCCTCGTCAGAAGCGAAGGTGAGCCCGCACGCGGTTGAGTTGGCAGTGAATTTTCCACTGCCTCGATTCTACCGGGGTTGCAGATTCGAGCGCGTCGCAATGCGCGCGCAGCCAACCCCCGGTGCCAGCGGCGTCACCTCACAGCCGGCACTCAGCAACAGAATGCAGCCCGCGCGGTCAGCCGGTTTTCGCGAGTATCCTGTCCGCAGGGGGTTCTCGATGCGGCGCATCGCCGGTCTTGTCTTCATTGTTCTGCTCGGTTCCGAGGTCTTAGCTCAGTCCATCCACGGCCGCGACGGCATTACACTCCCCCCGCCGCCCGTCGCCGAAGCGAATCCCGTCATTGACAACTACTTCGGCACCAAAATCACCGACAATTTCCGCTGGCTTGAAGACGCGAAAAGCACTGAAACCCGCGCCTTCATCGACCAGGAGAACGCCTACACCACGCGCTACCTGAAGCTGGACCCCATCCGTAACCAGGCCCTCGACGATCTTGATCCGCTCGAGCACACATCTCGCTGGGCGATTCCCATCCAGCGCGCCGGCAACTACTACTTCATGAAGCGCCTCGCCGGCGAAGACCAGGCTTCCATCTACGTGCGCCATGGCTGGACAGGCGCCGCGTCGAAAGCTGCGCCCTCCACTTCCAAAGATGAGCGCCTCATCGATCCCGCGGCTTTCAGCCGCGACCCCAACACATCCGTTCGCCTCGCCGATGTTTCCCGTGACGGCATGTACCTCGCCTATCAGGTGCGCCAGGGAGGTGCAGACGAGGCGACCGTTCGCATCTACAGCCTCGCGAAAAAGAAGCCGCTTGAAGACGAACTTCCCGCTGCCATCTACTACTCCATCGAATTCACACCCGACGGCAAATCCCTCTACTACGCGCGAACCGACCGCAAAGGCACTCTGCTCTACCTCCACGCCATCGGCTCACGCAACGCTGACGACAAGCTGATCTTCGGCCGCGAATTCCACGGCGAACTGCTCGGCCCCATCGATCTCTTCCGCGCCAGTATCACCGACGACGCTCGCTACCTCGTCATCACCATCGAGCGAGGCGTGCCTGCCAAACGCGTTGACATCTGTTTTCGCGATCTCACCAAGCCCGGTTCGCCCTTCGACGTGCTCGTCTGGGGACTCGACTCACGCTTTGCGACCATCTACACAAAGGGCGCCTGGTACATTCGCACCGACTACAGTTCGCCCAATGGCCGCATCCTCCGCGCTGATCCCGGTATCATGCCGGAAGCCTGGAAGACCATCGTTCCCGAAGGCAAGGACGTGATCGAAAACTTCTCCATCGTGGGCGCCAAGATCTACGTCAAGCGCCTTCACGATGTGAAGTCCGAAACCAGCGCCTACACCCTCGACGGCAAGCCTGCAGGCAACATCGACTACGACGGCATCGGCACTGCATCAGGCGTGGTTGGCCGCCCCATCGATCGCTATGGGTTCTTCAGTTTCGAATCCTATATCCAGCCGCCTACCATTTACCGCATCGACACGCTGACCGGCAAGCGCGAACTCTTCGCAGAGCCCAAGGTTCCCTTCGACACCGCCCAATACGAACTCAAGCAGATCTTCTGCAAATCAAAGGACGGCACGCAGATTCCCATATTCATCGCCGGCAAGAAGGGCCTGCCGCAAGACGGATCCGTCCGCCTGCTGATGACGGGGTATGGTGGCTTCAACCTTAGCGAGACGCCGACATGGAATCCCGCCTGGGCCTGGTGGCTTCAGCAGGGCGGATACTTCGCCGTCCCCAACATGCGCGGTGGAGGCGAGTACGGCGAAAGCTGGCACGAGCAGGGCATGTTCGAGAAGAAGCAAAACGTTTTCGACGACTGGTTCGCTGCCGCCCGCTACCTCATCGACGAAAAATACACGTCACCCCAGCACTTCGCAATTACCGGGCGCTCCAACGGAGGCTTGCTGATGGGAGCGTCGTTTACCCAACATCCCGAATTGTTCTCCGCCGTATGGTGCGGCTACCCGCTGCTCGACATGCTGCGTTATCAGAAATTCGAACAAGGCCCACACTGGACGACCGAGTACGGTTCCGCCGAAAACGAGAAGCAATTCCCGTATCTCTACAAGTACTCCCCCTACCAGAACATCAAGCCGCGCTCCGATTACCCCGCCATCATGTTCTTCACTGGTGACAGCGACACGCGCGTCGACCCGCTCCATGCCCGCAAAATGACCGCCTTGCTGCAGACTGTTTCCACCAGCGGCCGCCCCATTCTTCTCCACTACAGCACCGCCGGCGGTCACTCCGCAGGCGTCAGCGTTGAGCAGCAGATCCAGGACGACGCCGATCAACTCTCGTTTCTGTGGACCGAAACAGGCGCTTCAGCAAAGGCAGGAAAGCCTGCTCGTCAGCCATCGCAATGATTTTGGTGTCGCATCCCATTTTGAAACGCTTTCGAATCTCTGTTCCAGAATGAAAATGCTCTCGTACACATCGCATTCGAATTCCTCATGACGCCGGGGGATCGGACATAAGCTTCTATTGCGATGTCCGATCTATCCCCGGTTCCAGCGCCGAAAGAAGCGACCAGCTTCGCCAATCTGCTGGCGACGTTCACTGGCGCTGCAAAAAAGTCGAATGACATATGGGATGACAGTGCGCTGCTCGACGATGTCACTACTATCAGTTACGAGCAGGCTCTGCGCTCGCATCGACGTATTCCCGCCGCCGATCTAGCAACGGCAAAGTCGCCCGTGCAAGAAGCTCCATTGTCCGCAGACGCCGTAGCCTTGATGCCCTTTGCCGACGCCGGCATCAAAAAGCGCAAGAGCGCCAGCATCACCATCCGACTCACCGAAACGGAAGATGCCCAGCTCCACGAGCGCGCCGCCGCCGCACAAGTCAGTGTCTCGGCCTACCTGCGTTCCTGCATCTTCGAAGCCGAAAGTCTTCGCTCGCAAGTGAAAGAAGCGCTATCGCAGATGAAAGTGGCGCCTGAGTCCGAATCGCACCCCAGCAATGAAATGCCTCCAAAGCCCGCACCCAATTGGCGAGCCCGCTTGTTTCCGCACTGGCCGCGTCATCGCACATCGGCGTAACGGGTTGCGGAAAAATCAAACTTCGCGCCGGTCTTGTAACAGGGCATGACTTTTAGTCATGCCGTAACCGCATGGAAAGATCATGGGGTTTAGCTCTTGAGAGACGCTTTTTCGGCCCACGAATTTTTCCCCAGCCGGATAAGCCTGGCGCTATTCCACTTCCAGCACCAGGCACTTCAGGTACTCGGTCTCCGGCAGATTCAACACCACCGGATGATCGAGCGCAGCGCCACGCCGCTCCAGCAACCGCACGCGACGATGAGCGTCAGAAGCAGCTGCGGCGACTGCGCCCACCAGGTCCTTCCACCCCACGTGATGACTGCACGAGCACGTCACCAGTAGACCGCCCGGCCGAACCATCTTCAGCGCACGCAGGTTCAGCTCCTTGTATCCGCGCAGCGCACCTTCCACCGCTCGCTGTGTTTTTGCAAACGCCGGCGGATCGAGCACGATGGTGTCGTACTTCTCGCCCCCATCCGACCAGTCGCGCAGAATTTCAAACGCGTCGCCCGCCATCCAGTCCACTTCAGCCTTTATCCGCTCACGATTCGCTACAAGATTCTGTTCAGCCACTTCCAGAGAAGCGCGAGAGGCGTCAATGCCCGTCACCGCTTCGCACACCTCGGCAAGGTGCAGTGCAAATCCGCCATGGTAGCAGCACACATCCAACGCGCGCCCAGTAGCGCCGAGCTTCATCGCCCACTCTCGCGCAGCTTTGTAATTCGCTCGCTGATCGAGAAACGCTCCCGTCTTCTGCCCTGAATCGGCGTCGAAGTGAAACACCAGCCCATTCAGCCGGAAGTGCGAACTCAAACTCGCAATGCCCGCATCGTCACTTGCAGCGGCTTTCTTTCCGCCACTCTTTTGCGCAGACTCCGCGCCGCGCAGATAGAGCGCCTCCGCAGTTGGCGCAGACAGCCCCTCCAGCTCCCGCACCCGCGGATCGGGCCGCTCTACAATCGCCGCCGGATCCAGTTCCTCGTGCAGCACGCGTATGCACACATCGCGTACCGCCTCCGAATCCAGACCCTTGGTCAGAAGTTGAAGGATAACGAGGTCGCCATACTTGTCCACGACCAGCCCCGGCAGTTCGTCTGCTTCGCTGAAGCAAAGCCGGCAGGCGTCCGTTTCATCGCTTAGCATCGACTTGCGCCGTGCAATTGCGCCACGAAGCCGTTCAGCCAGCAACTCCAGCCACTTCGCTTCGCCGATCCTTTCGCGGGACACCAGCCGCAGCGTAATCTGCGAGGTAGGGCTATAGAGCGCCGTTCCCAGCAACAACCCGCGGCTGTCCGCCACCGGCAACAGCGCAGGCGCACCGGCCCCAGGCACATCGCCTTTAGGCGCATCGCCCTCGCCGGCGTTTAGCGACTCCACGTCCGACGCGTAAACCCATACGTGCCCCGCACGCAGCCGATCCGCCGCGCGCCGGCTGATCCGCGCGCCAAAGCCATGCTCGTTTGAGTTTGTTTTGGGGTTTGCTGGAGGGTCCGCTTTCCGCTTCTCTGGCTGGTTTGTTGATTTGTTCGCAGCGTAGGGAATTCGCTTCAAATCGTGCGCAGCGGTTGCTTCGTCAGGCCGCCGTTTGTCATGAATTCGGTGAAAAGGCGCCTTCGGCTTTTTCGCTGTCGGCGCCTTCTCGTACTTGTCAGGTCCAGGTCGCTTTGCCTTGGTCATTTGCTCCCCTCGGGCTTGTCACCCCTGCCGGGAGCAGGTTGGCTGCCGGCCGTTACCGTGCCTGAATGCTCTCCAGGTAACGACTCAGATTGCTGATTCTGAGCTGCTTGTCCTGAACGTTCAAATGGTTCATGTTACCAAGAATCGGTCCCCATACCGGCATGGTTGCCGAGCCGTGCGCCGGCACTTCTGCACCAAACTGCAGAATCGCGATGACATGCGTGTCAGGGAATTTTCCGTTGTTGTTCTTTTGTAATTCCGTCAAATCGGGCGGCTGCGTCTTCAGCGATGACGCCGCTGGGCCGCGTCCCCTGCCGTCTACGCCGTGGCACGGAGCGCAATAGCTCGTGTACATCTGCTTGCCGTCGGTCGGAGCGGTTTTGTTGACTGGAATCACTACCTTCGATTGCGATTGATCTGCAAAGCTCAAGCTTGCCGCCAACACTGCGGCCACAGCTGTAACTAAGAGGCTTTTCAGCATAAGTTCCTCGGTTCTGGACCTCTAGTCCGAAGCAGACTCTACTCCCGATTCATATACGACAGGCAGTGATGGCCAACACACTGAGAGCAGCCTAAATAGGTGAAGTAATAGCCCAATCTACTTAATAACGGAAGCACAATTGCCATTCCGCATAACATCATTAACTTCCGGGGGAGTCTAGGAAATCCGCATCAACAACGCGAAAAACCCACGTCCGCTTTCGAAACTTCTCGCGTCCATCCAAAACCGTCGACAATTGAATCGACCTCGTTTAGACCGTCGAATCGCATCCATCTCCGGTGTCGTGAGCGCAACCCGGGCAGCTAACCCGCTCCGTTACGGCAAGCACAACGTTTGCGGCCTATAATGAAGCATGGCGACAGTCCGGCAGCCCACTCCGCCAGAGCTCTCCACCGCCACCGCCGAGTCGGCGGCGCGTTCCGTGCCTGTCCGTCCCGTCCTCGACCAGGCTGCCATCGATCGTCGCATCGAAGTTCTTCTCCGCCAGGTTCAAGCCAATCGTCCCACTGAAGACATTGAACTTATCCGCAAAGCCTGGGAGTTTTGTGTAAAACACCACAAGGGCCAGACGCGCGCGTCGGGCGAGCCTTACGTCATCCATCCCCTTGAGGTTGCTGAAGTTCTGGCCGAAATGAAGATGGACTCGACGGCCATCGCCGCCGGCCTCCTTCACGACGCTGTCGAAGATACCCCCGCAACCAGTGAACAAATTGAAGCCGACTTCGGCGACCAGGTGGCCCACATCGTCGAAGGTGTCACCAAGATCGACAAGATCCAGTTCGCCAACCGCGAAGATCGCCAGGCTGAAAACGTCCGCAAGATGCTGTTGGCCATGGTCACTGACGTGCGCGTGGTCCTCATCAAGCTTGCCGATCGCCTGCACAATATGCGCACGCTCGAGCACCTGCAGCCGGACCGCCGCGAAGCCATCGCCCGTGAAACGCTCGACATTTACGCCCCGCTCGCCCATCGTCTCGGCATGGGCAAGGTGCGCGGCGAGCTTGAAGACCTTGCCTTCCGCTACACCGACCCCGTTAGCTACGAGAAGGTCTCTGAAGCCGTTGAAGCGAAGCGAGTCGAGGGCGAGCAGTTCCTCCGTGGCGTTGAAGACACGCTTGTCGACCAACTCCGCGAAAACAACATTGAGGCGCGCGTCGAGTGGCGCATCAAGCGCTACTTCTCCATCTTCCAAAAGCTGCAGCGCTCCAAAGTCACCTTCGAACAGGTCTACGACCTCTTTGCCGTTCGCATCATCACGCAGGACGTGGCCTCCTGCTACGCCGTCTTCGGCCTTATCCATACGCTCTGGCGTCCCGTCCCCGGCCGCATCAAGGACTTCATCGCCATTCCTCGCGCCAACCGATATCAATCCCTTCACACCACGGTGATCGGCGAAGGCGGCCATCAATTCGAAGTGCAGATCCGCACTGAAGAGATGCATCGCATCGCTGAGGAGGGAATCGCCGCGCACTGGAAGTACAAATCCAAAGACGGAGTCGTTACCGCCCGCGACGAAGAACGCCTCAACTGGATTCGCCAGCTCGTCGAGTGGCAAAAGGAGATGACCGACCCCAACGAATTCCTCTCCAGCTTGAAGATGGACCTCTATCCCGATGAGGTCTATACCTTCACGCCCAAGGGAAAAGTCGTTGTGGTTCCCGCCGACGGCACGCCTGTCGACTTCGCCTACACCATTCACACTGAAGTTGGTCACACCTGCGTCGGCGCCAAGGTCAACGGCCGCATGGTGCCTCTCCGTACGAAACTGCGGACCGGCGACATCGTAGAAATTGTCACGCAGAAGGATCACAAGCCCAGCCGCGACTGGCTCACCTTCGTCAAGAGCCCGCGTGCCCGTAACAAGATCAAACACTGGCTCAACGAAGACCAGCGCCGCCGCGCCGTCGAGATTGGACGCAAGCTTCTCGAACGCGAAGCTCGCCGGTTCAAAGTTCCCATGAGCCAGATTGACGACCAGGACCTCGGCCGCATCGCCGGTGAATACGGCGTAGCCACCGCCGCCGACCTGCTCGCGACCCTCGGGGCCGGCAAGCACTCCGCGCACCAGGTACTCAACAAGCTCGCTCCCGGCTATGCCAATCCCCCTGAGGGTTCGCAGGCCGCCGAGGCGCAACAGCAGCCCGGCACCCTCGAGCAAGCCATGTCCGACGCGGTGCGCAAGCTGCACCTCACAGGCTCCGATTCGCTCGAGGTCGAAGGCCAGAACGATCTGCTAGTCTATCGCGCGCGATGTTGCAATCCCATCCGCGGCGAAGAAATCGTCGGCTATGTCACTCGTGGCAAGGGTGTCGCCGTTCATGCGCGAAGCTGTCCCAACGTGCAGAACCTGCTCTACGAGAGCGACCGCCGCATCAATGTCGAATGGTCACGCGTAGGGGACGATACCAGCCGCGCACAACGCTACCCGGTCAAGATCACCGTCTACTGCGATGACCGCACCGGCATGCTGAAGGAACTCACTGCCGTCATCTCCGACGACAACACCAACATCCGCGGCGTCGACATCCACCACGAAGACAGCGGCGAAGCCGTCATCGAATTCATCGTCGAAGCTGAAGACCTGCGCCACCTCAACCGCATGGTCCTCGGCATCCGCCGCGTGCAAGGCGTCCGCACCGTCCAGCGCACCCCGAAGCTCTAATCCCAAACGCAAATTCGAAATGACGCACGAAGCGTCAGGGCACGACTTTCAATCGTGCCACGCCCCCACAACCGACCGTGTCATTCTGAGTGAACGGGGCCCCGAACGTTTCGGGGGCCCCAAAGAGCGAAAATCGCTCATTGGGGTAGGTTCGGGGATGGTGAGCGAAGAATCTGCTTCTCAGGGCCTGCTATGATTCGTGCTAACTTTCTCGATCATGGCCCAGACAACCTGTCCGCGTTGCGGTCAACTACTCATGTCCACCGGCCGTTGCATTTCCTGCAACAGTTCCTTCCCGGTAACACCGGAAGTTGCCGCAGATTCTCCGTCATTCAGGGATCAGAGATACAACCCGATTACTCTCGTTATCTACCTGGTCTTGGTTGTAGCGTTTGTTCTCCTGGGACTCAGCGGTCGTGTGCTCCTGCGAAGGCTTGGTCAACGCTATGTGGCGCAGTCTCTGAGGCACGTCGGACCTGTTGCCCGCCTTGATCAATTAAAGGGAACCGGCCGGATTTATCTCGTCCAGATGGGCGATCACAAGGATCCGTATTCGCTCGACGATTTCGCAAAGTGGCTGCGAACAAAATATGCGTTGGACGTGCAGGTGCTGCCGTCCGTCAAGATCGACAAATCCGCGTGGAATGAAAGCCGCAAGCAATATGTGGCCGAGTCCCTTTGCGCGCAGATGAATCACGACTATCCAGATCTAGCCGCGGATCCTGACGCCTATCTCATCGGATTTACCGACGGCAATATGTACACAGTGAATGAGTCCTGGCAGGGGACCTTTACGCAGCGTGACTGGCGACGCGCAGCTATCATCTCGTCCGATAGCATGCAGGACTCGCGATTTACCATGGACAAGGCTGCGGCAACCGAGCATTTCCATGCGCGCCTTCGTCGAATCCTGCTGAAGGATGTCGCGATTCTCTATTGGCATCTCCCCTTCAGCAGCGATCGCACAAGCCTTCTCCACAACACGCTTGATCCGGACGTGCCTGCCGAAGACATCTTCGAGTCCGACGTCAACCCGGCGCTCAGCTCGGAAGGCGAACTCGAACGCGAACCGTGTATCTTCTTCGAGTATTCTCCCCGTCTGGGAATGAAACCGATGCCCGGAAGGCTTATTCGCGGCTGCAATGAAGACAGGCGTCCGGAGGAAGATACGACGGTTGAAAGATTTGAATTCGACCTCAGGCTTGGACTCTTGATCGACATGCACACCGATTTCAACCTGCCGGACGACATCCCGATTCAGTTCGAGCGCGTAACTCGCGACGGATGGAGGAATCAGAATCCGTTCGGGATTAGTGGAACAGATTCGTATGACGAATTCCTTTCTTCTCCCGATAACATCACCATCTCGGTTATCGCCGCCGACACCAGCCGTCGAGAACTCGTGCGAGTCCCGCGCAATGTGTCGAACCTGGCTCTCGTAAAGTATGTCGATACGACTGATCCGGGACTTGACGTGTTGCGCTGGCAGCCCACGCCGTTTGAGCACTACGACCTCAAACGGTTTGACGGCGCGGTCAAAGCATATCTTCCCTGCATGACTCCCTCCATCCTGTGTTATCAGATCGGGTACCGCAGTCCGCAGGGCCAGGAGCTCAAATTTGAGCGCGGCGAGCATCGCCGCTTGATGCGCCTTACTTCTCCCAACCAAAGTTCGATTCGCCTCGAGTACACCCCGGTCGGCAGCATCTCCACAATCACCGACACGACCGGTCGTGTTGTGCGCTACGGCTACGACGCAAAGAACCGGCTGATAAGCGTTGCTTATCCCTCCGGGGAAAGCTGCCACTACGAATATGACGATGCGCAACACCTGCTCACGTTCAGCGTTGCCCATACTTCGAATGCCGTGCCGAGCACCCTGATGCGCAACGAGTACGCCAACGGTCTGCTGGTAAAGCAAACGCTTGCAGACGGGAGCGTCTATTCCTACGACTACACGCTCTCAGACAAGCACCTGATCAGTGGAGTTACGGTGCAGAGTGCAGACGGAAGACTATTCAAGCTGAACATCGGTCAAAATCGGACATTCGTCCACGAACAACCAGATCATTCAAGCCCCGAAAACGCAGCCGTTTCAAAATAGTAGCGGGCAGATTCGGCAACATTCATCCCGTCCCCTGGTTTTCTCCTCCGGCGATCGGCTCCGTCTGCTGTGAACTCAGAACGGCTCCCTCATTTACCATTCAGTCAAGCAGCAACCGCAGTTGTAGGAGGCACCCTGTGGAAACTCTCTTCTGCTGGTTCGCAGTTGTTCTTCTTGTCACCTGTGCCGTCCTCGAATTTACGCGCTGGCGCACAATCGGCACCTGGTTGCTCGTGCTGTTTCCAACGGTGCTTTGCGTCGCCGTGCTGCTCGACCTTGCACACGGCGTCAGCAAACTTGGCCAGGCGGCGTACAACACTGATCTCCGAACGCTGCCATTTACGCTTGCCTTTCTCGGTCTCGCCGTACTCGCTGCGCTGCGCGCGAACTGGCGATGGCTCTTCTGGCTGACCTGGCTCGTCAGCGCGCTTTTCTCTTCCGTCGCTGTTTACCTTACATTCTTCTGGCATGTCTTCAGTTGAGGCATCCGACGCGGGAGCCCGATGAGCGACTTCCCCAAATCCCGCGACGCCCTTCTTCGCGGCGTACATGTCCTCGACGGAGGCATGGCCTCGGAGCTCGAATATCTCGGAGCCGACATCAACGGCCCGCTCTGGTCCGCGCATGTTCTTGAAGACGCGCCCGAAAAAATCGTCGCTGTCCATCGCGCCTATATCGAAGCCGGAGCCGATTGCGTCGAGACCGCCAGCTACCAGGTCTCCCGCATGGGCTACGCAGAAGTCGGCCTTGACCCCGCCCGCGCCGATGCTGCTCTGCTTCGTTCTGTTGCGCTGGCCCGCAAAGCCGCAGCCGCCTTTCCCAACCGCTCCATCCTTATCGCCGCATCGCTCGGTCCATACGGCGCTGCATTGCACAATGGTGCCGAATACCACGGCAACTACAAATGCACCTTTACCGATCTTGTCGAATTCCATGCCGACCGGATTGAAATCCTGGCGAAAGCTCGAGGGAAAGAAGCTCCAGACCTGCTCGCCTTCGAAACGCTGCCCTCTCTGGCTGAAGCCGAAGCCATTGGCCAGGCACTCGCGCCGCATTCGGAACTCGCCGCATGGTTCGCCTTCACCTGCCGCGACCAGCAGCACGTCGCGCACGGCGAACTTCTAAGTCAGTGCGCCAATGCCGTCGCAGCTTTTCCGCAGACCGTCGCCATCGGCGTCAACTGCACCCACCCCATGCTGATTCCCGCATTGATTGCCGAACTCCGAGAAGCGTCCGACAAGCCCATCGTCGTCTATCCCAACTCCGGCGAAGGCTGGGATGCGCAGGCTCGTTGCTGGATTGGAAGCAGTGATCCAGCAGCCTATGGGGTCAAAGCCACGGAGTGGCTCGCTGCCGGCGCGCAAATCATCGGTGGCTGCTGTCGCACCCGCCCCGTACATATCCGCCAGGTTGCACATCTGTTCCGGTAATCACCGCCTGTGCACTGATCACTGTCTACTTCTCACAGCACCATCTTCCCAATCGTCATCAACTGCATGTTCGACGTACCTTCATAGATCTTGCCGATCTTGGCGTCGCGATAATACTTTTCCGCTGGATAATCGCGCACGAATCCGTTCCCGCCGAAAACCTCGACGCACTGGCTGGCCACGCGCTCTGCCACCTGCGACGTAAAGTACTTCGTCATCGCCGCCTCGCGCACATACGATTGACCCGCATCTTTCAAACGCGCCGCGTTGTAAACCATAAGCTTCGCGGCCTCGATCTCCGTCGCCATCTCTGCCAGCGCGAACTGCACCGCCTGGAACTCTGCGATCGGTTTGCCGAATTGCCGCCGTTCCTTCGCATACTTCGCAGCATGTCCCCACGCGCCTTCGGCCAGTCCCAGCATCTGCGCACCAATGCCAATGCGCCCTTCGTTCAGCGACTCGATCGCGATCTTGTATCCCTTGCCTTCTTCTCCCAGCAAATTCGCGGCTGGTACTACGCAGTTGTCGAACAGCAGTTCGCAAGTGCTGCTGGCGCGAATTCCCATTTTGTCCTCCTTGCGACCGACAGAAAATCCCGGCGTGCCTTTTTCCACGAGAAACGCCGTAATCCCGCGATATCCCTGCGCCGGATCGAGCGTGGCAAATACCAGAAAGATCCCTGCCTCCTTCGCATTGGAGATCCACAGCTTACGCCCGTTCAGCCGATAGCCGCCGGGGTTCCCGTCGACAGGTCCACGTCGATGGGGCAGATCCACCTTCTCCGCTCGCGTTTGCAGCGCAAACGCATCCGAACCCGAACCAGCCTCGCTCAACGCATACGCGCTTACAGTTCCGCTGGCCAGCTTCGATAGCCACTCAACGCGCTGGTCTTCATCGGCCCAGCGCCGAATGGCATTCACCACGAGCGTGTTGTGTACATCGACGAGTACCGCAACTGCCGGATCGACCATTGCGATCGCCTCGATCGCGAGCACTGCATCGAAAAAGCTCCCGCCCGCGCCTCCCAGCGCCTCGGGAACCTCGATTCCCATCAGCCCAAGTTCAAACAGCTTGTTCACGAGTCCCGGCTCAAACTGCTGCTCGTCATCCATGGCGCGCACTGCGGGCGCAATCGTCTCCTGCGCGAACTGTCGCACCGTTGCGAAAAACATCCGTTCTTCTTCAGTCAGGTGGGTCAGCGGAGAAGGGAAGTGGCTCTTGTCAGACAAGGAAATCAATGCCTCCGGCATCGGAGTGTATCAGACAAGGAGACTCGATGGCTCAGCTGCCTTCGGAACCGCAGCGGCCACGAATTTGCCAGGAAATGCTCCGGGGTGCAAAGAGAAAGGGCAGACCCCTTGTGGAGTCTGCCCGGTGAACTTGCAAATGGGTTAGTCGATTACGAAGGTAAACGTCGTCTGCGCGGTGGTGGTAGAAGTTACCGAGTCGACTCCGGTCACGGTGACTGTGTATGTCCCCTTCGGCGGATCTGAAACGGTTGTGCCGCTGCTTCCACCACATGCTGAGAGTGCAAGGCCTATCGACGCGAGAACGATCATACAGGCAATGCCGCGGAACTTCCGCGAATAGCGACCCAGGAATCCCGCCAGCAGAAGACCTGCAAAAGCAATCCCCGCCGGCACCGGGTTCGGATTCGGTGCGTCGTTGCGCGAGGTTTTCACAGGACCTAGCCGGTGCATTGCATGCTTGTTGCCTTTGGCGACCGCTGCGGAGACACAGTCTGCCGCGTTGGTATCAAACTGCAGTTGAGTTGTCACCGCAGTTGCGCTGGTAACCGCGACCGAGCCGTCGCCGTCGGTCAGGGTCGTGGTGAAGTCGTAGCACAAGTTGGAAAGTGCGTTGTCGTTGTTGGTATCGAACGTCAGGTAGACGGTGCCCGTGTAGCCACCCGCCGGCGTTACCGTAATGGTCGATGAGCCGGAAGACCCTTGGCTGACCGTCACGCTTGTTGCAGCCAGAGTGAAATTCCCTTTTCCTGAATTGGTCGCCTGGGCTGTTACAGACACCGCAGAAGTTGAAGGCGCATGGGTCGTGTCACCCTGGTACTGGGCAACGATCGAGTGAACTCCCGCCGTTGTGAAGGAAGCAGTATAAGTCGCCGTGCCGTTTGACGCCAGGGTCACCGATGTTGTGGAGCCCCCGTTGTTGTACGTCGTCGTCCCGCCGCCGTCAATCGATAGGTTCACGGTTCCCGTAGGAACAGTTGCGCCGGTATTCGAGACGACGGTAATCGTGATCACGTCGTTGGTGCCGACATTTGGCGAGGCAGACGCTGCCGTTGCCGTGGTCGTGGTACCAACAAGGGTTGAGGTCGACGCAGGCCACGCGTTGGCCAACATGTTCAAATCGACTGACCCTAAGCCTGTCACCTGGTCATAGCCCGCACCGGCGGAATAGCCGGCTGTGCTGCTGCAGTAAGTTGAACCGGCAGTGCAGTCGTTGTTCCCGGAGGTGATGTCGTGGAAGCCCGCGGCGGCGGAATAACTACCTCCGCTGGTGGCCAGCCCATAGAGCGTGGGATTGACGAGTCCCTGTCCGTTTGGGTAGCCCGCCTTCTGGTTGATGATTGCCAGCATGCCGGCAAAGATCGGAGCGGCAAAGCTGGTGCCGCCGGCGACGGTTAAGTCTCCCGAGGAAGAATCCCGGAACCCGCTGTTGCAACTTGCCGCCTGAACAGGTGGTGAGGTCGTATTCCAACTGCTCTGATCACTCGTGCAATACAAATAGCCGGGAAAATTGGGTGACGCGTAGAGCGCCAGATCAGGAACGTCGCGTGCACTGTCGGCTGGGGTAAGGGCGTCCTGCCAGCTTGGTTTTGGGAACAGGACGCTCTTGCCGCCGCCGCTCGAACTCAGGCAATTCGTTTGTCCGCAGTTGGCAGTATCGTCGTTCCATGCCACTTCAGGAATGTAGGCCTTCAATGACGTCACGAGGTCATTGCCGCCGCTTGAGGCCGCGTCCCAGTAAGTTGAGTTGGTCGACAGGGAATCGGCAGCCGTAATCTCGGTCCCGCCCATGCCGGTGACGTATTGGCTGCTGGCAGGATAGTTAACGGCGATCTGCTCCTGTTGTTGCAGGGTCGGATCTCCGGGCTGTGGCGGGTTTTCAACGAAGCAGGAAGTGGACCCTTGATCGCCGGATGCGGCAATCACCGTCTGTCCCTGCGTCGCCGCTTGCTGGAGGGCCGATTCAATGGGCGCCACACCGCTCGCGCCGCCCAGAAGAGGTTCGCACGCACCGTAGCTGATGCTGAGGATTTGCCCGATCTTTTCGTCTACCGCGTAGAGGAGCGAATCGAAGACTCCGTAGGTGGTATTGCTGCCGGTATAGACAAAGTAAATGTCCGCCCCCGGTGCAATTCCACCTGACCATTCGATGTCGATGTCCGATTCCGACTCGTCGCCCGCCGATGTCACTGGGCTGCCTGTGATCGGTACCAGCACCGCGTTGGGGTCCTTAATCGCCAGCCCCGCTGCGCCCTCAAAGGCTTCGATATCGCTGTTGAGGATTTCCGATTGGCCCATGAGTGCGATGGTCTCGCCGGCACCGTTATACGAGGAACTCAGCAACGGATTGATGTCATAGGCAAGCTTGATGTCGCCCGGAGCGAAAAACACGTTCCCTGAAACACCCGATGTAAACCCGGGACGCACCCGCGACGAACTGCCCGAAATATGCATCGGTTTGAGCCGGAAGTCGTTGAGGTTGCGGACACCCAGGACTGTCGGCGCAATCGCTGCCGGGACCGATAGATCAGTCGATGGTGCGAAGTGACGTTCCCCTCCGACGTTGAAATAGTGCATCTGCGTCTGGAAAGCCTGCTCCACCTGGCTTGCAGTCCCCGAGAAATGAATCGCGTTCTTGCTTCGCGCAACTGAGTCAATTTGAAAGCCCTGCTGCTGCAGCCAAGCCTGTACCTTGTCGAGGTCTGCTTGCGACATTCCAAAGCGGGCTGCGAACTGCTCGGGAGTGAGCCACTGATGATAAAGAGGAGAGGAAGGGTCCTGCTGAGCGGCGATCAAGGCCTCAAGGTCGGCCTGTTGCGCGGCCGAACGACTGAAGAAAATGCTGATCCCATTTAAACGCGAGTTGGAAGGCATCCGGCCGGCATCTGACCGAGCCGAAGCCAGCGGGTGGAGCGAACCCTTCAGGGTAGACATTTCCGAACCTGAAATCTCGGATTGGATTCGCGGAGCCGGCGCTTGCGCGGCCACCGTGCTCGCCGTCAACGCACATGCAGCAATCCAACCGCAAACCCAAAGCCTGTCAGGACCTTGAAGCAACTTCTTAATCATAGCCATCCTTGGAAACGGAAAGGTTTGAGACCGGACGTGAGCCGCCAGGCTCATACTCGAGTCAAGCCAATGTCAAGCCGCATGGAACGTCTCTGGGAAGACCGAGCCGCCCGGCGCAACGTGTGAAGGCAACCCCCCTGGACCGACGTCCAGCGTTAGCCCCTTTTTTTAGACTCGGAACGCTCAACAAAGTTGTGGACGCGGGTATTTGAGGGCCAAATTGCGGGTGCGCGATCAGCCTTCACGGCTCCCGGTGGCCCCAGACAGCCGAATCGGGGTACGAAAGATCAGCCCGGAATTCAGCCTTTCGGCATCAGTTCAGCCGCTGCAGCACCTGCAGCGCGGCCACTCCCTTGCCGGGAGCGACATACCCCGATGCCCGCCACGAGATTGACAGCTTTTCATTGTCGAGCAGCTTGCGCATCTGCGCTCGCGCGTGATCGCTCCACGGACCGGCCTTATCCAGCTTGACGTAGGCCTGCCAGTGTCGCAGAGCCGCGCGACGTTCACCCTTGCGCTCGAACGCCAGGGCCAGGTTGTAATGCGCATCGCCGTACCGGGGCGCCAGTTCCACTGCCCGCTGATAGGCGGCAATCGACTCGTCCGGCCGCTCCAGCTCATCCAGCACGTTGCCCAGGTCGAAGAATGCAAGCACGTATCCCGGATCCTTCTCCGTCGCCTGCCGATACAACTCCTCGGCGCGCACAAACTGCCGCAGATGAAAGTGAATGGTGCCGAGGTTGATATAGCCCGGCGCATAATCCGGATCGATCCGCAGCATCTCCTCATAAAGAGAAATGGCGCGATGCTTTTCGCCGCTTTCTTCTGCCTGCACCGCGGCCAAGAACAGCTCCTGCACCCCGCGGAGATCATCCTCCACCCGGCGCAGTGCGCATACCGCCGCAGTCGCCGGCTGCCGCTCCATGCGTTCGAAATCAAACAGCAGCTGTCGCCGGATTGGATCGACCATCGCCCCGTCGCAGCGGAACGCCAGCCGGGTGCCCGTGCGCACCAGGGACGCCTCCTGCAGCGGATTCGACATCCCGGCTACAGCCTGCATGGCCGCAACCGAATGGCGGATCGATGCTGCCGACACGTCATCCTCGCGCAGCGAACGCAGTGTTCTTAGTTGGCCAAGGTCCTGGAAGGTGTAAGTCTCGCGCTGGGAGATGAGCCCGGCTCTTTCCCAACCCTGCAACTGGCGGGAACTGATCTGAAGAATCCTCAACACATCCTGGCGGCTAAAGCTGTTCACTCTTCAAATGCTCCGGTGTTGACTTCCCGGTCGTACGCAGGATTCGAACTCGGCTTCTTGAAAATCGATTTCGGGTTCTGCTCCTGGTCGTGGCGCTCGGATCAGCGACGAAGGAACCGCTCTCGTTCATGTGCTTTTCGCTCGGTTTGGGCTTCCAACTGCTAATTCTGCCTCGCAGCTCTTGCACCAACTGCCTGGCTTCGCTTTGCGTAAGTCACATCACAGCTTGGATTATGCCAAGAATAAGCGTGGATAAGCTGGGACGAAATAAGATTGCATGAAAAAGTGCGTGGATAACCGGTACCTCATTTGGTTCCAAGGCCTTTGCCGTCTCCGCCTTATAACCGCATACGCACCGTACCTATCGCAATAACATGCCCTACAACCGCGACATTTCCCAAAGAGGTCGGCAGCTTTTCCGCAATTCCCAACTCCCACGAAAGTTGACTGTAAGTTAGAGAATGTTCCTATCTATTGACGTCGAGGTATGCTATTTTTTGCCTCTCTAACCAGGCTAGGTTTTTCTGCTTCTGAGCGAAGGCTGGGGAGACAAGCCCATGCCCGATCCAACTCTCAGCTCTGACGCCGACCGCATGCTCCGCGAAGTAGCGCGTTCGTTGCAGGACTTCGAAAAAATTGCGGGCCTCGGTAGCTACATTCTCGATCTGAAGACGATGTTCTGGTCTTCCTCCGATGTTCTCGATGAAATCCTCGGGATCGATGGGGGATATCAGCGATCCGTTGATGGTTGGATCGCGCTCGTTCACCCCGACGATCGCGAAGTAATGGCCGCCTACTTTTCCCAGGAGGTTCTAGGTCGCGGCGAGCTCTTCGACCACGAATACCGCATCATCCGCCACAACGATCATGCAGGCCGCTGGGTCCATGGCCGAGGTCGCATTGAGTGCGACGAAGCCGGCAAACCCATCCTCATGCGCGGCACCATCCAGGACATCACCGAGGGAAAGCGCGCTGAGACCGATCTCCGTCAGAGCGAGGAATTGTTCCAGCTCTTCACCCAGCACGCGCCCGCTGCCCTGGCCATGTTCGACCGTGATATGCGCTACATCGCCGTCAGCCGCCGTTGGTGCGACGACTTCGGCCTTCGGCGCGCCGACATTCTTGGCCGATCCCACTACGAGATTTTTCCGGATCTTCCCGCCCGTTGGCTGACAGTTCATCGCCGCGCCCTCGGTGGAGAAACCGTCAAGACTGAAGAAGACCGATTCGATCGTTCCGACGGCACGGTGCAATGGCTGCGCTGGGAGGTGCGTCCATGGCTCGCCGGCACCGGCGCCATCGGCGGCATCATCATCTTCACCGAGGACATCACCGCGCGAAAGCGCTCCGAAACCCGCTTGCAACTCGCCGCCAGTGTCTTCACGCACGCCTCCGAAGGCATCGTAATCGCCGATTCCGCAGGCTTCATTCTCGATGTCAACGACGCATTCACACAGATCACCGGCTACACCCGCGAAGAAGCCGTCGGCCGCAGCACCAACCTCCTGCGTTCCGGTCGCCATGGCAAGGAGTTCTATGCCAACATGTGGCGCGACCTAATCGAAAGCGGCCACTGGTCCGGCGAAATCTGGAATCGCGGCAAGGATGGCCGCATCTTCGCCGAGACGCTCACCATCACGGCCGTGCGCGACAAAGCCGGGAAAACAGAGCAATACGTCGCACTCTTCACTGACATCACCTCGCAAAAGGAACACGAGGAGGCCCTCCAGCGGCTCGCTCAATACGACCTGCTTACCGGTCTGCCTAATCGCGCGCTCCTCCGCGATCGGCTGCACCATGCCTTGGCGCAGGCCAACCGCCGTGGCAGCGTCCTGGCCGTCGTATGTCTCGACCTCGACAACTTCAAAACCATCAACGACCGCCACGGTCACACCATCGGCGACGAACTCCTCACCACCGTTGCCCATCGCATGAAATCCGCAATGCGCAAAGAAGACACGCTCGCGCGACTCAGCGGTGATGAATTCATTGCGGTTTTTCTCGACTTGGACAACCCCGACCACAGTGTGCTCGCCGTCCGGCAGCTTCTCGATGCCGCTTCCCAGAGTGTGTCCATCGGTTCTCTTTCTCTTCAGCTCTCGGCCAGTGCCGGAATCGCCTGCTATCCGCAAGCGGAAGAAGTGGATGCCGATCAGCTGTTGCGCCAGGCCACGCAGGCCCTTTATCAATCGAAGATCCGAGGGAAAAATCGCTACCATATATACGATTCAGGCCTCGCGCTCTCTACCCGCGGACACCACAAAGATCTCGAGCGTATCCGGATCGCTCTTGCAAGCAATGAGTTCCTGCTTTATTACCAGCCCAAAATGAACATGGCCACCGGCGCCATCAAGGGCGCTGAAGCCCTCATCCGCTGGCGCCATCCCGAACGAGGACTCCTGCCTCCGGGCGAATTTCTACCCGTAGTCGACTCGCATCCCATTGCCCTGGAAATCGGCGAATGGGTCATCGAGAATGTGCTCAAGCAGATGGAAACGTGGCAGGCCCGCGGCCTGAGCATTCCGGTCAGCGCCAACATCTCCGCGCAGCAACTCCAGGACCCAGACTTTGCCGAACACCTCAGTGCACTGCTGTCCGCTCACCCTTCCATCGATCCCTCCCGCCTTGAAATTGAAGTGCTCGAGAGCAGCGCCCTCCCCGATATGACGCAGGTATCCCAGGTGATTCATACCTGCGGCAAACTCGGCGTCTCTTTCGCTCTCGATGATTTCGGCACGGGCTACTCCTCCCTGGCCTTTCTCAAGCGGCTCCCCGTCGATGTTCTCAAAATCGATCAGACCTTCGTGCGCGACATGCTCGATGATCCCGAAGACCTCACCATCGTCGAAGGCATGCTCGGACTAGCCTCCGCTTTTCGCCGTCAGGCCATAGCCGAAGGAGTCGAGACCGTCGAGCAGGGCGTGCTCCTGTTACGTCTCGGATGCCAGGTCGCGCAAGGATTCTGCATTGCGCGCCCCATGCCCGCCGAGGACCTGCCATCATGGGTTGCCTCGTGGACTCCCGATCCGCAGTGGTCCAACGTGACTGCGCTTGACCCAATCGACCGGCCGCTGCTCTATGCAGGCGCAGAACACGCCGCATGGGTCGGCGCCATCGAAGCTTTTCTGCATGGCAAACGCCGCGTGCCGCCTTCGCTCGATCCCAACCAGTGTCGTCTTGGCGCCTGGATGTCGTCTGAAGGTTTCTCACTGGAAAGCCGGCCTCCTGTCGTCCGCCAAATCGAGTCGTCGCATCGCCGCCTGCACGCCTGTGGCGCAGACATTCTCACCCTCAACGCAGAAGCCCGCACCGCCGAGGCAACCGAAGCACTGTCCCGCCTCCACTCCCTCCGCGACAGCCTCCTCGCCGAACTCAAACTCCTTCTCAAGCGTGAATAACCCGCGAATCAGTGCCGTTCCGACCCTGTCCGAAAGTCACTACCCAGCTCGATGACAAGCATGCCTCGCGAGCCCCTCTTGGCGTATCATTGCTCGAAAATTCCACGCTGGTTGAAACGCGCTAAATCGCCCTTTCGGGGAATTGTCATGCATTATGCGCGCTTTCCAAAAGCGGGATGGAAGCGTTTTACCTGCATGGAGAACTGAAAAGCAAACATGCATCAGTCCGACCGGGGGAATCTCAATGAAGAATTCGCAGCACAATGCAGCACTTTGGGTGGCAGTGACTCTCGCAATAGCATTGACAGCATGTGGTGGTGGCGGCAGCAAAACCATGTCACCTCCGCCTCCGACGACCTACACCCTTACCGTGAATTCAGTAAATCCCGCTACGGGCGTGGGGATGACTGTCTCCCCGGCAGACAACAACGGCGCGTCCAATGGCACCGCGAGTTTCACGCGTACCTATAACTCCGGCACTCCTGTGACCGTGACGGCACCCGCTACCTCGGGCAACAACACATTTACTTCCTGGGCGGGATGCACCACCGCATCCACTGAAACCTGCAACATCACGATCAGTGCGAACACCACCGTGACGGCAACCTATGCGACGCCAAAGACCACGCCCACGGTCACGGTGACGCCGGCGTCGTTCGCTATCACCACGGCGCAGTCTCTGTCCGTATCCATTGTCGTAAATGGGGGCACCGGCAACCCCGTTCCAACGGGTTCCGTCGTGCTCAGCAGCGGGTCCTACAGTTCCGCCGCAGCCACACTGGCCAGTGGCTCTGCCACTGTAAATGTGCCTGCGGGTTCGCTGGCAGCGGGTTCAGATACGCTGGCGGCCTCTTACATGCCCGATTCCGCAAGTTCCTCGGCCTATAACACCGCCAATGGAACATCCGCGGCCGTAACCGTCACTGCCATCGCTACTGCGATTGCGATCGATCAGTCCAGCATCGGTCCAGCCGTAACCGATCAGCTTCTCGGAATGAATATGGCCGCATGGTATGACCCGACAACAGCCGCGATTGTGCCCGCATTCCAGGCAGCCGGCATCCAGGCCGTGCGTTGGCCGGGCGGTTCGTGGTCCGACGACTATCACTGGGCCACCAATACGATGTGCGGCAACACTCCCAACAGCAACGCCACCTTCGCGAATTTCGTAAATGACTTGGTTCTTCCAGGCAGTTTCGACGTCGCCCTTACCGCGAATTATGGAACCAATTCAACATGCAATGGTCCCGGCCAACCGTCGGAGGCCGCTGCCTGGATCACCCAGGCAAAGGCCATCAATGCGCATGTCAGTCACATGACTGTCGGCAATGAAGAGTACGGAAGCTGGGAAGATGATCTTCATACCCCCAAGAACGACGCCGCCACCTACGCCGCCGCCGTGGGCACTGCTTCGACCAGCGCCGGTTACTATGCGCAAATCAAGGCAGCCGACTCCAGTGTGTTGGTAGGCGTCTCTGTCAATCCCGGCAACTCTCCCGCGTGGGACCCGACCGTTCTTGCCAACTCGCAGTACGACTTTGTCGAATACCACTACTATCCGCAGGCTCCCGGCAGCGAGAGCGATACCTATCTCACGCAACAGGCAGCCCAGGGACTCACCTCATCGATCAATACGATCAAGGCAGAGCTTGCAACTGCCGGCAAACCCAACACGCCCATCTACGTTGGCGAGATCGGCTCCGTGTACACCAACCCCGGCAAGCAAAGCCTCTCCATCACTCAGGGCCTTTATGCGGGGCAGGTGCTCGGCGAGATGATGAACGATGGCGTTTCACGCGCGACCTGGTGGATCGGCTTCGGCAACTGCAACGGCACCAATGGCAACGATTCCAGTTCGCTGTATGGCTGGCAGAATTTCGGCGCCTATAACGTCTTCGCTGACGGCCCAACCGACACTGGATGCGCAGGTGCAGGTCCCATCGGAACCATGTCGCCCACCGCGCGCGCCTTCGAACTCTTCAGCAAGGTGGCCGTCAATGGCGAAAGCGTGCTCAGTGCAAATGTCAACGGCGACACCACAAATGTGCGCGCTTATGCGGCGACGCACAGCGGCGGCACAGTGCTGGTGCTGTTCAACCTTAGCGAAGCCGTGAGCGAGCCGGTAACGGTTTCGCTCTCCGCTGAAAACGCGAGTTCCGACGTCAGCGTCGAGACCTACAGCAAAGCCATCTACGATCAGTCGCAGAGCAACGTCTGGGCCGACCCCACCACTGCGGATATGGGTGCGCAAAACCTGCCGCTCACCCTCACTCTCGTTCCGTGGAGCATGAACGTGGTCATCATCAAGCCGTAGCGTCAGTCATTCGAAACGTCAGACCTCGCTCGGAATTGTCATTCTGAGCGCCGCAAGCCATCGGGTCCCTACGAGCAGGTCTCTGTTCGTGGGGTAAGCCGCGCGAAGAATCTGTTTTTTTCGCGGTTGCAACAAGACCCGGGTGCCCCATTCATGACGTAGTCTCATCACGTCATGAGTGGGAAACTACGACCCCCTCGCAACTCATTTCGAAGCGCTTCGAACAGCACAATTGCCCGCCCGAGCCTTCTGCGGTGTCTAAGTTCTAAGAGGAAATCCGCTGTAGTTGGAATCAGATGGAGCCGACGATCGGACTTGAACCGATGACCTGCTGATTACGAATCAGCTGCTCTACCAACTGAGCTACGTCGGCCGATGAAACTGGGGTCCCCGCAAACCGGGTTTGTGGGGCGTATGCGAACGGGCACACTTCAAGCGCCGCAGTTCGTGTCTCCCTTACGATTGTATCGTTGTGCCGGTATTCGGTAAAGCTGGACACCAAGGCAGCCAAAGGTATGCGCACGGCGTCCCTTCAATATCCGTTGAGAGAGGAGCGAATCGATTCAATGATGAACATTACCCTGCAGCTCTCCTTTAGAATTGCCCTTGTCTGGGCCGCAGGTTTTCTGATCGCAGTGGCTGTCGAAGCCCTCTTGCCCGATCAGGCAGGTTTCACGCTCACCGGCCATCAAAGCACCCTCTTCATTCCCTTCAGCCGCATGGGCTTCTGGACCTGCGTGCTCGCCGCCCTCATCGTCACCGTCCTCGTAGTGGGCCGCGCCATGCTAGCCGACATCGGCTGGAACACCTTCCGCTAAACATCCGAACTTACCCATCCCCGTGTCATCCTGAGCGCAGCAAGCTTGGGGCCCCGTGAACGCATTAGCGTTCATGGGGTAAGCTGCGCGAAGGATCCGCTTCTGCTTTTCGCTGGATTCACCTCGACGATGGACGTCCCGGAGCCTGCCCTGAGCGAAGTCGAAGGGTCTCGCTTTTGAGACCTGGGATAGCATCAACTCCTCACGCTTCAACCCCAACGTCACAACCCGCTATACTGCTCCCCATGCAAACAGACCCCATGGAAGAATGGCGACGCCTCACCACGCTCTACGGTGAAATGGGTGACGTTGAAATCCGCGAACTCGCCACCCAAATCAACGACCTCACCGACACCGCGCAACAAATCCTCCGCGATGAATTGAAAAAGCGCGGCATTTCCCAGAAATCTTTTGACTCGCCCTCGACCAACCAGGGAGCAGTCCACAACGACACATCCGCAGTCCACTGGGATTCTGGAGAAGACAGCTACCAGGACACTGACGACGTTGCCGCAATTGGGTCCGTTGAATACACCTGGAAGACCGGCCTTTGCCGCTGCGATTCGGTCAACGAAGCAGCTCAGCGAGCCGAGATGTTGCGTCGCGCCGGAATCGAGAGCTGGGTTCAGCGTCCCGGCACGCGATTCGTCGTTCCTTGGCTGGAGTTGGGTGTTGGAGATCTTCAGATCAACGTGGCCGCTGATCAGCTCGAACAAGCCCAGGCCGTTATGGCCCAACCCATCCCCCAGGACATCATCAACGAAGTCAGGGAAGCAGAAACAACTCCCGCCTACGAAATTCCCCGGTGTCCGAAATGCAAAGCCGAAGATCCCACCCTCGAATCCGTAGAACCCTCCAACAACTGGCTCTGCGAATCCTGCGGCTACACCTGGTCCGATCCCATCCTCGATTCGACCGAGACACAACCAGCCAGCTGACCTGCCGGCAGCGTCGCGCTTACTCTGCCTTGCGCTGCGCCACCCACATTCCGTCTGCGCGCCCATCCACGCGAATCCGGCCTTTTGCGCCGTCCCCATCCACCCATCCATCCATGAATGCCTTGGTAGGGCCGGGTGCACCGTCTCCACCCGCAGGCCAGTCAAATGGGAACGACAGCTCTACATACCCATCTCGCCAGCTCCCCGTTATCGGAATCGATTCTCCCGGGCCAGCCTCCAGGGTCCCACTCAACTTGCTTCCATCTTGCGTCAGCTTCATCGAGGTTTGAAATCCAATCGCGTCGCTCGATACCTTCACATCCCACGTGCCCTTCGCTTCCGAACCATTCCGGATCGGTTTAGGCACAGTCGGTGTGATTTGAAGGTTCGAGAAATACGACTCTTCTCCGGCATATCCCCACACCCCGATGGCGCCACGCAGATTCGGACTTTTCAATCCATCCACCACGAGGCTCGGCTTGTCTGACCCGTTCAGGAAGATCCGCGCCATCCGTCCTGCAACTTCGATCTTCACCTTCGTCCAGGTCTCCGGCTCAATCTCGGCATAGCTTTCGTACACAAACGGCCATTCGCGGCGCAGCTTGTACCATCCGTAGTTCGGCTCCGCGCAATATTGAACCGAGTGATTGCGCATGGATTGGTTTTCAGAGAGTGCATTCTTCGGACGCACGTAAAAGAGCTCGTACTCCGAGCCATCGGGCTTGGCGCGAAACGCAATCCCCGTAAATCCAGGCGTCCGAGCCCCGGGCGGTCGGGTCACTTTCACCGCGATATCGGCTTCAATCGTCCCGTCCTGGAAGTCGGTCCCCGGCAGCAGCGCAAACCCGGCATCATCTCCCTGCGTTACAGTTGTCATACGAATCGCTTTGCGTCCCTGGTAGGTCACCGTTTCGAACTTCACGTTATGTGCAGCAAGTCCCGCTGCGTCCGTCAAGGGAAACTTCTGCACATCGGCTGCATGCGCACGGCCGAGCGCTGCCAACAGTACGGCCGCGCTGAAACAAAGTTCCTTTGCCCCCCGCAAACGAATCATGATCGGTTCTCGACCTCCGCCAATTTGTCTTCGAGAGCTCTCGATGCGCCTCTCAAACCTGCACGACAATCGAACCTGAACCCCAGCAACAAACGCACGAGCGAATCGAGCCTTGCATATAGGCACGGTTGCCAGGAAGAAAAATGTCACGGATGAGGCGTGAGCGGTGACGAGGGCATTGCGGCGGGCGAGGCGAACTATTTTCGACCTTCGACGGCGCGGTTGCGTATCCGGCGGGAAAGGCAAGCCTTATCCAACCCCTTAGGATCGCGGGTCTTCCTATCACTCGCAAAATGAGGCAAAAACGGAAAGAGCCGCCCGGCAACAGGGCAGCTCCTTCCTCAGGGAGAATAGTTCCAACGGAGGCAAAACCATCAGAACTTTCTGGCTGCATAGTAGGTGCGGGGGACCGGAGTGTCAAGAATAAATCCGGATCGATATAAGTGGTTTTATTTACTGGAGTTTACAGAGAAGTTAATTCTCTCGTTGATCATTCGAGATTCGCCGGACATTCGCCTTTTAAACTACGTATAGTGCCGCGTTTTTTGGGTGTTTTCTAGGGTTTACGTCCGTTTTTCCACAGCCAAAACGCCATATTAACCGTTCGGATGCGTCTGGTGATTCTTCTCACCCAACAGTTTCAGTCCTCAAGATGCAGCCGAATGAACTCCACCTCGTAGACCGAGGAAACCGGTCGGCCCCGCGCGACACGGTAAAGTGCTCTGCCTCCGCCCAGGAAGAACCCCAGCAACACCGCCGCGCTACACCCGATGATCACCAGCATCGCCACACCCATCAGGAAGCGGCTGGTCCTCACAATCTCGTCATCCTTCCCCTGCGGCATCCGGGTCAGTTCGGCAGAGTAGTGCACCTGCGCCAGCAATTTGTGGCTTTCGTCGGGGATTGCGTCGCCGCTCACCAACGCCACGATCGGTCCGCTGCGGCTGACCTCGAGCGAGACCTGGTCCGAATTCTGCAACGGTTGCGGAAACGCCGGTTGCGCCCCGCTGCCTGCCTTGATGTATGCGCGAATCTTCTTCTCCTGCGCCTCGGCCATCTGCGGTGTTGGGTAGTCGATCAGTGTCAACGTTGCCGGCCCCGAGCCGAGTGAGTAATTTGCCGTCACCGTCTCCGCATCGCGATCAAATCCCACCAGTTCTGGCGGCAATACGCCACCCGCGCCCGCATAACCCGCAGGACCCTGCGCAAAATGTGTCGTCTGCTTATCCAGCGAGCCCTGCGGCAGGGTGGCCAGGATAGGCGGCGGCAGCGCCCGGTTTCCCTGCGGCGACGGCAGACCCCTCGCCAGCTCCCGCATTTCGGCCGCCGACATGGGCCCCACATGCGAGAACGTCGCATCCACCACCGTGTTGCCCTGCCAGAAGAGCACGTGGTTCTTGTCCGAAGTAGCGCCCGCGCCGATATCCGCCTTCGGCCATCCATTCTGGCGGTAGAACGAATACGCGCCGTACGCTCCGCTTACATCCTGGAAGCTAAGCGCCTTAACGCTCAGCGTCTCATCGCTGCGTTTGTAACTGGCCGTCATCCCGCCGGTGTTGCCATACTCCTTAAGCGCCGCCGCGTTGGCGCTGTCCAGTTCCGCCGCATCGGTCACAGCCTTCGGCTTATCCGTCGCTACCCACCCTGCAAACGCATCGGGCAGCAGCGGCTTATCTTTCTGAGCGCTTGGCGATCCCATCGTCACCATCATCGGCGCCGACTTGGTCTCAGCAGGCTTGGCTTGCGCAGACTTGGCAGCGCCAGCCTGAAGCGCGTCCATGCGCATCCCGGCACCTGCCAGAACCGCTACACCCGCTATGATCGCCATCCACCGCATCAGAGAAACTCCCAATCTCAGGCTACCACCCAGGCGTTTGCCGTTATCCCATCTCTTGCCCGTACAGCCGCGACCAAACGGCCGACAGCGCCGCTCTATCTTTGACACCACCAACCCCGGAAATGTTCGTTCCTTAACTACAACTACGCGGGCCTTGCCACGGCGTCAACCTTGGCAGCCATCTCCACACGTGTGACCGGTAAGCCGTGTATTCGTCGCCGAATGTCCGCGACAGCTTCGGTTCCTCATAGAACCGCACAAACAATTCCATCCCCAACAACACATACGCGAGTTCCAAAGCCACGCTCCGGCTTTGCAGCAGCATTGCCTCTCCGGCAATCACCATGAAGACGCCCACGTACATCGGGTTCCGAACATAGCGATAGAGCCCGCTCACCACCAGGTGCTCCGTGGGCACAGCAGGCATCAGCGTTCCACGCCCAACCACGATGAAACGCCAGATCGACTCAAGCAAAGGAATCAATCCTGCGACGATAAGCGCCGCGCATGCCAGCACCTGCCACAGCGGCTCGTCTTCGGGCACATGAAACCGCGTCATCCACCACGGCACCAGCACCAGCAGAATTCCCGGTCCGCCGAACAAGGTGAACAACACTGAGACCGCGACGCTTTTTTGCAGAGAAGCCACGCTCATTCTCCGCGCTAACCCTATCATGCGCGTTGCGATGAACCTTTCCCTTTCGCGATGCCCGCGTTTGTGCCCAATGTCGGACTCCACTCCGGCATCTCTCCAGGCAAGCCACGCATCGAACCCGGGATCACGGAGGAGAACCTGGAATGTTCCGTTTGTCTTTATATGTTCTTGGGGTTTCGGCATTCGCCGCAGCGTGGGCCATCTACCGGGATCAACAGAAGAAAAAGCCGATGCCGGTCAGCAAGGCGGCCGCCATGCTGCAGCAGGCATGGGCCGATCATCGCACCCGCGCCTGATTCGCCCCGCGCGCTTCAAACCACGTCTCCCGCAAGCATCCATTCGCTGCTCCGGTCGGTCCGGTGCGTTCACACTGCGGGTAGGCCCGCAGGCATCGGAGATGGAGGCAGCTGCTGCGGATACAGCAAGTCTCCCAGCACCGGGTAGCGCCCACCGTAGAAGATGATCGCGTACTCGCGCACTCCCGTGCTCAACGGTCCTCCAAGACAGATACTCGCCAGCAGCGCAAAACCAAATGCGACCAGCCCGAAGAAGACCTGCAGCATAATACCGGCAACAGACGCCGAGCCCGTTGAATTCGCAAAAGCCGAATGAAGGCCAAGCTCCACTCCCGCCACGGCCCCTGCCAGCACAAGTCCCGGAATCAGCAGGATCATGAAGATGGCGATCGACGCAACGATCGGCAGAACGAGGCGCAAAATCGCATACACAAAAAACTGCCCCTTCTCCGCCATGATCCGAGCCCACACTGAACTCCATGCCTCGCCAGCCGACGCGTTCTCCAGTGCGATGTGCGGCAGCATCCAGTCGCGCATAATAATGTCCAGCGCGATCGCCGTTACAATCAACAGAAAAATAATCGGCAGCAAGGGAAGGACCAGGCCGATCACCAGGCCGATATTCGGATGACCGCTTGCCTGCATGTCATGAAACACGCGCCAGAATCCCGCCGCAAAAGGAATTGCGATCAACCCCACCAGCAGCAGGAAGCAGATCCCCACCCCAATGTTGAGCCAGAAGAAGCGGGAAGCCTGCTCTTTATAAAGCCGCCAGCCCGGCCCAATCTCTTTCGTGTTGTGCACCAGGCAATGGAAGAAGGCAAAACGCAGCCGCGTGATCAGGTAAAAAATCGCCGCCGCAATCACGAACGCCAGCAGGATGGCCGCTATCCCTTCCGCAATCCGCATCGGCGGAATGTCGCTCAGGGAATGAATCATCGGCCCGGAGCCCGACGACGAACCAGCGCCGCCTTCACTCCGCGCCGTCGACGAACGGAGATTGCTCCCTTGCCCCTCCGTAATCAAGGCGACCAGACCAAGCTTCAGAAACGTACCCCAGTTGAACGGCCTGAACAGAAAATCCTTGGTCCGTAGAACTGCAGGAGAAATAGCATCTGCGGCAGACATGGCGTGCATAAGCATGACCTTTCCAGGGAACCCAGCCTACCATGGGAACTACGCAATGCCCACCCCATCGGTTCCATTTAGGATGCCTCAGCCCAGCCGCTCATAGGAACCCTGGGACACCGCTGCCACAACGATATGTCGCGCCTATGATCGGGGTCATTGTGGCGACACGGCAGTTGGAATTCCGTTACCATCCCTGCTTACTCAACCAGAGACGAAGCGCCAACCTGTATCCCAGCCCACCAAGCATCAAACTTCTCCAGCGCCCGCTCGCACACCATCCGATGCCGCTCCTTCTTGTCCCGCACTTTCTTACGCACGTCCTCTTCCAGCGGCTCCAGCAAATCAAACGTGATATTCGCGGGTTGAAAATCCTTCGCATCCGCATGCGTAATGTAGTGCACCAGCGATCCCAGGCCCGTTCCGCGCGGTACCGGCGTCGGCTCCTCCCCCCGCGCCAGCGCCGCCGCATAGATCCCTGCCAGCATTCCCGTCGCAATCGACTCCGTGTATCCCTCAACCCCCGAAATCTGCCCCGCAAAGAGGATCCGCGGCTCACTCTTCAGGCGCAGCAACTCGTCGAGCAGAACAGGCGCGCAAATATACGTGTTGCGATGAATCTGCCCATAACGTAGGAATTTTGCGTTCTCCAACCCCGGAATCAGCCGCAGCACTCGCGCCTGTTCGCCCCACTTCAAATGATTCTGAAAGCCGACAAGGTTGTAGCTGTCCGCGCGCACATTCTCCTTGCGCAGTTGCACCACGGCCCACGGCATCTTGCCGGTTCGCGGATCGTTCAAGCCCTTCGGCTTCATCGGCCCAAAGCGCAACGTATCGCGCCCGCGCGTCGCCAGCACTTCAATCGGCAGACAGCCCTCAAAGTAATCGAGCTTCTCCCACTCCTTGCTCTCCGCTTTCTCGGCAGCCACCAGCGCTTCGTAGAAGCGGTCGTACTCTTCACGATTCATCGGACAATTGATGTAGTCCGCCGTGCCCTTGTCGTAGCGCGCCGCGAAATATACCCGCTCCATGTCGATCGACTCCGCTTCGACAATTGGCGAAATCGAATCGTAGAACGCCAGGTGTCCCGAGCCCGTGATCCGCTGAATCTCCTCGCTCAAGGCGCCCGAAGTCAATGGCCCCGTCGCCACAATCGTCAGCGCATATTCCTCCGCCAAGTCATCGAGCCGCGCCCGCTCGTCGAGCCGCGCCCGCTCGTCAAGCCGCTTCACTTCCTCGCGAATCACGCGAATCGCCGGTTCCCTCGCAATCGCCTCCGTAATCCGCTTCGAGAATTCGACGCGATCCACCGCCAGCGCGTGTCCTGCTGGAACCGCCGTCTCATCCGCAATCTTCAGCAGCGCCGATCCACATCGCCGCATCTCCTGCTTCAGCAGCCACGGAGCCGTGTTCGGTGACTCGCTCTTCAGCGAGTTTGAGCACACCAGCTCGCCAAACTCAATCGTCTGGTGTGCGGGCGTCAGCCGCGCTTTCCCGTCCACCATGGAGCGCATCTCGTAGAGATCCACTTCGCAGCCCAGTCGCGCCGCGGTCAGTGCCGCCTCTGGACCAGCCAGCCCTCCGCCAATTACGCGAATCTTCACTGTGCTGGTTCCTCCGCTCCGGCCAGCCTTTTCAGTGCCTCGCCGGTCACGCGCACGTTCCGCCACGTATCCAGAAACTCCGCTCCCATGGCGCGATAAAAATCGATCGCAGGCGTATTCCAGTCGAGCACTTCCCAACCCAGCCGCGGGCAATCCTTCTCCACCGCAATCGCCGCCACACGTTTCAACAGTGCCTTCCCGATACCCAGCCCCCGAAACTCGGGATATACGAACAGGTCTTCGAGGTACAGCCCGGGCCGGCCCAGCCATGTCGAATAGCTGAAGAAATAGAAGGCAAACCCGGCCGGTTTGCTGTCGTGCTCTGCCATCAGGCACCAATAGTAGGGGGTGGGCCCAAACCCGTCCCGCAGCAAATCTGCCTCGGTTGCCGTTACCGCATCCGGCTCGCGCTCGTATTTGGCCAGCCCGCGAATAAACTCAAGAATCTGCGGCACATCTTCCGCCACTGCCCGTCGAATCGTGGTCGCCATATTCTTATTTTATGGTGTGACGGAGGCCACAATACCGATCGACCAGCTCAACTACCATCGTGAAGCGGGCAGCGACTAGACACGCAACCGGGTCGGTATACGAGACTGGGTCGTCTTCCGGCCTTGTGCTCAAGCATCCGCTGCATTTACCTTGGGTCGTGCCAAGGAGAGCGCTGCTTGCCATGACGGCAGGCTGCGGCGACTGCGGGATGGCATTTTTCCTGGTCATCGATGTGCCGGGCGATTTTGCAGCGTCGAAGTTTGCTGCTGCTGTCAGACGAATCGCTCAGATCGCATCTAACCGGATGAGTGGGTTTAGATTGGTTGATGTTTGAAAGATTCTGGAAATTTTTTCGATCGAGCCTGCGGGCCCTTTTACCCGCCGATGCTCCCAAGGAGAAGAACATGAAACGCACGATTTCGCTCTGGACCGGATTGCTCGGATTGCTGGCACTCGCCGCCCTGCCGGTCGCGCTGGCCCAGGCTCCCGCGCAAACCACTGCGCCCGTCAATGTTGCGCCGACAGGCAAGATTCACGGCCATGTGATCAACCCTACCGGAGCAGCCCAATCCGGCGGTACCGTAAGCCTCAACAATGGAACCAAAGAGATTGTTACCTTCAACGTGGATACAAATGGCGACTACTCCGGCTCCGCACCTCCAGGCAACTACACCATGATCTACCGCACCCCCGGCATGGAGAAGGATAAGGAAGCCGACAAGTTCGAGAACATCAAGATCGTGGTCGGACAAGACACCGCTGCCGATGACGACATGTCGCGCAAGGAATATATCGACACCCTCCCTGAAGAGACGCGCAAGCAGCTCGCCGACATGAAAGCGCACAATGCCGAGGCCCTCAAGGCGAACGCCGTCATCAAGACGCTGAATGCGGATCTCAAGACCGCAATGGCCGATATTCACGATGCCGACGGCGCTCGCGCCGCTGCCGCTCAACAACTGGGAGCCTCCGCATCGAAAACCGATCTCGCCGCCAAAGAGACCGAAATCAAGAATGCCAAGTACACCGACGTCGTGACCCTGATGCAAAAAGACACCGAGGCCCGGCCGACGGAATCTGTACTTTGGGCTTATCTGGGCCAGGGCCAGTTGGGGCTCAAGAAGTACGACGACGCCGAAACTTCCTTCAAGAAGGCCATCGACCTTGATGCCGCTTCGAAAAAGCCTCGCCCCGAAATCCAGGGCCTGGCCAACTCCGGCCTCGGCGAAATCTATGCCCGCAACGGCAAGGTGCCTGAAGCCGCTGCGGCGTACGATGCAGCCGTCAAGGCAGACCCCACCAAGGCCAGCTTCTACTACAAAAATGAAGCGGTCATCTACTCGCAGGTCGGCAACACTGACGCCCAGGCTGCGGCGGCCGAAAAAGCCATCGCCGCCAATCCCAGTGACCCGTTGCCTTACTATCTGAAGGGCCAGGCCCTCATTACCAAGGCCACCGTCGACCCCAAGACCCAGCGCATCGTTCTGCCTGAGGGTTGCGGCGAAGCCTATCAGAAGTATCTCCAGCTTGATCCCAACGGCCCCTACTCGGTCGACGTCAAGGGCATCCTCGACTCTGCCGGCCAGAAGATCAGCTCCACCTACAAAGCCACAAAGAAGTAGTTCATTCAACCTCTGCTCAACAAGGGCGCTCCCGATTTCCGGGTGCGCCCTTTGCATTTTGCCGCTTGCACCACCGCGAACCTGAGGTGCCCCATCCATGCCCCAGTCTCATCGCAGCATGGGTGGAATACAACGAATCTCGAGTCTGAGAACGGAGGGAGCAGTGGCCTTCAGGCCACTGAATGGCCTCGCAGCGAGAAAAAGGGCTTCAGCCCCGGTCGCGGGTACGAGCTTTCAGTCCGTACATCAAGTTCCTCAAAAAGGCACTCGGGCTTAGCCCCTGAGGGATCTTTTTGGCCTCTTCAACTCAGTCTCTATTTCTGTGTCCCTAAGACCCCAGCTGATTCTCCGCGCTGCTGAATTATATTGGCTCCACGGGTTCAACCTTCCCCAACCAACCTTCGAGGTCACAATGCAACCCAAATTCAAGTTGGCGGCCCTCACTCTCGTTTGCCTTGCTCTTTCTCTCCCTGCCCATTCGCAAGCGCGAACAGCGCAAGACACCGCCCTCATTGCCCGCCGCAACGCCATCGAGCAGGAACTTGAATCCGTCGCTATCATCGAGCGCAAAGTCATGGTCCCCATGCGCGACGGCAAACGCATGCAGGCCGACATCTATCGCCCCAAAGACAAATCAAAAAAGTACCCCGTCATCTTTTCGCGCACCCCCTACAACTTCAACTACTGGGACATTTCTCTCGGCGCCCCGCGTGATATGTCCACAGCACTCGACGCTGTCAAGCACGGTTACGCTTTCGTCGAGATGAACGAGCGCGGTCGCTACTTCTCCGAAGGCGACTACGACATCCTCGGCACCCCGCTCACCGACTCCGACGACGAATTCGACTGGATGACCGCGCTCCCCTGGTCCACCGGGAAAGTCGGCCTCATCGGTTGCTCGTCCACGGCCGAATGGCAACTCAACGTCGCCTCGCGTGGCAATAAGGCGCTCACCACTATCATCCCTGAAAGCTACGGCGCCGGCGTTGGCCGCGTCGGTCCCTACTACGAGCAGGGCAACTGGTTCCGCGGCGGAGCCGTGCAGATGCTCTTCGCCACCTGGCTCTACGATTACGGGCTCCAGACCAACGAAGCCAAGCCCAACTTCCCGCCCAACACATCGCAGCAAGCGCTCGTCGATGCCGCGAAATTCTGGGACCTCAACGCGCACCCTCCCACCGTCGACTGGACCAGGGCCCTCACCCACTTACCTGAAAAAGATCTCCTCGCCGCCGTCGGCGCGCCCAAAGGCATCTACGCCGACAAAACTCCCTCAGGCCAGCCCGGCATGATCGAACGCACTCCAAACGATCCTTCCTGGTACAAAGGTGGACTCTGGAACGACTCCATGCACATCAACGTCCCCGGCTTGTGGATGATGACCTGGTACGACATCAGCGTCGCTCCCAACCTCGCCGCCTACAACTTCGTACGCTCCACCGCCAGCCCCGAAATGGCCAATGAGCAATACGCCATCATCGCGCCCGTCCCGCACTGCGGCTACAAGCGCGCCGCCGAGCACACTATGGTCGGCGAACGTGATCTCGGCGACGCGCGCCTCGACTATGACGCCCTCACCTTCGGCTGGTTCGATCATTTCCTCAAGGGCGAAGACAACGGCCTCCTCGCAAAAACTCCCAAGGTCCGCTACTACACCATGGGCCTTAACAAGTGGCAATCGTCCGACACCTGGCCTCCCAGGGAAGCCAAGCCCGTCACCTTCTATCTCTCCAGCACAGGCCGTGCGAATTCACTCGACGGCGATGGCGCCATTGTCTCTGCTGCGCCGCCCAAAGATGCTGCCGACAAGTTCCTCTACGATCCCATGAACCCCGTGCCCACGCGAGGCGGCGGCTTCTGCTGCATGGGTGCTGACTTGAAACCCGGCGCCGTCGATCAGCGTCCCCTCGAAGCGCGCGATGATGTTCTCGTCTATTCCACCGGCCCTCTCACGGAAGGCATGGAGGTCACGGGCCCCGTCGAAGTCACGCTCTACGTTTCGAGCGACGCCAAAGACACCGACTTCACCGTCAAGCTCATTGATGTCCTCCCCGACGGCACTGCCTACAACATCGACGAAAATATCCAGCGCGCTCGTTATCGCGAGGGCTACGACAAGCCGCCCTTCTTCATGGAGAAAGACAAGGTCTACAAGATCGCCTTCCAGCCCATGCAAACCAGCAACTACTTCGCGCCGGGCGAAGAACTTCGCATTGAAATCAGCAGCAGCAATTTTCCCCGCTACGACCGCAACCTCAACACGGGCGGCAACAACTACGACGAAGTCAAAGCGGTGGTCGCCCACAACCAGGTCCACCACTCCACCCAATACCCATCGACCATTACCCTCAGCGTAGTAAAGCACTAACGCCTCGTTCCCCCACAAATCTGGGTACTCATCCCAAAGACCGTGTCATCCTGAGCGACGCATGCTTGGGGCCCCATCACGCGAAACTCGCGCGATGGGGTAAGTGTCGCGAAGGATCTGCTTTTGCCCTTCGCCTGCAGGACTGTGCACCTAGGTGCCATTCATGACGCGGCTTGATCGCGGCATAGGTGGGTACAATTCCCCCATGAGTTCCGATCTCCCCAGCTACGAAGAAGCCGCCGCCCTCGTAGCTACTCGCGCCCGCAAACTCGCAAAGCTGACAAATCCCCGCACCGAGCGCGTTCCTCTCGCCCACGCCGCGGGCCGCATCCTCGCCACCGCCATCGCAGCCGACGACGATCAGCCCCCCTTTGCCCGCTCCACTCGCGATGGTTACGCCTGCCGCGCTGCCGAAGCATCCGCGCACAACGCGCTCCCCATCGCCGGATCCACGCACGCCGGCCAGCCTCCCGCAGGCCCGCTTCCCGAAGGCCAAGCCTGGGAGATCATGACCGGCGCCCCCGTCCCTGCTGGAGCCGATTGTGTTGTCATGCTGGAGCACGTCGCCAAATCCGCCAACAAGGTTAGGCTTCTTCAAAAGCGCACCATCAAGCCCGGCGAAAACGTAGTGGCTAAAGGCGCGCAAGGCCACCGCGGCGACGAGCAACTCCCAGCCGGGGCAAAACTCGCCCCCGCCCAGATCTCCCTCGCAGCATCCTGCGGGTACACCCACCTCAACGTGTACGTCCGTCCCCGCATAGCCATCCTCACCACCGGAGACGAGCTCGTTCCCGTCCGCGCTACACCCGGTCCCGGCAAAATTCGCAATTCCAACGCCCCCATGCTCGCCGCACTCGTCGCCAACGCCGGCGCCGAACCAGTCGTCCTCCCCACCGTGTCCGACACCGCCAAAGCCCTCGACGCTGCAGTCGCGCAAGCTCTCGAAGCCGACATGATCCTCATCTCCGGCGGAGTCTCCGCAGGAAAATTCGATCTCGTCGAACCCGCCCTCGCCCGTCTCGGCGCAACCTTCCACTTCACCGGCGTCCGTATTCAGCCCGGCAAACCTCTCGTCTTCGGACAGATTGCGCAAAAACGGAAATCGCCGACCGCAAAGGTCTTCTTCGGCCTCCCCGGCAACCCCATCTCTTCCGCCGCCACCTTCCACCTTTTCGCCGCACCAATCATCGCCGCTCTCGCTGGCAGCCACGAAACTCACCCGCGTTTTGTTCTCGCCCATCTCTCACGCGACACTGACCGCAAAACCAAACCCGGCCTCACCCGCTTCCTCCCCGCACTCTGTACTTTCAACCCATCAATCAACGAGCTTCCACAGGTCGCCCTCGTCCCCTGGCATGGCTCCGGAGATCTCACCGCCTTCGCGCAATCCAACTGCTTCCTCGTCATCCCTGAGGACGCAGCCTTTTTAACTGCAGGAACGACCGTCCGCATCCTGCTACATTGAAAGTCCAGATGCCCAAGAGATCCGAACGCGCCAAGTCCCCAGTGTCCCCAGCGACAGGTCCTGGTCCCTGGGGTGGTAAGCTTTCCCACTACGACGCCGCTGGCCACGCCCGCATGGTCGACGTCAGTGCCAAGCAGGCTACTAAGCGCACCGCCACCGCGTCCGCATTCGTTGAACTCTCCGCCGCTGTTCTTGCCGCGCTCCCTGCAAACCCCAAAGGCAATCCACTCGAAGTAGCCCGCTTCGCCGGCATCCAGGCCGCCAAACGCACATCGGAACTCATTCCCATGTGTCATCCACTGCCGCTCACGCATGTTGACGTGCATGCCGAAGTAGCGGCAGGCGGAGTCCACATCCGCGCCACCGTCACAACTACCGGGCAGACAGGCGTCGAGATGGAGGCCCTCACTGCCGCCTCCGTAGCCGCCCTTACCGTCTACGACATGACCAAGGCCCTCGACAAATCCATCGTCATCCGCAACCTCCAGCTCGAACAAAAATCCGGCGGAAAATCCGGCGACTACCAACGTCCAAAATAGCCGGAGAGACCTTTAAGAACTAAAGCGCATCCCACTCGCCCCAGGTTTTCTGACTGGGGCAAGCTTTTTGTCTTTATCGTTTTGAAGCCATGGCCTGGGTCACTTCATTCCGTTCGCAGTGCCCGCGCCGGATCTACCGTCGCCGCCCGCCGTGCTGGAATGAAGCCCGCCAGCGCCGCCACCGCACAAATGATCAGGATCGCTGCTCCATATACCGCCGGATCGGCTACCGAAACCCCGAAGAGCTCGCTTCGCACTGTCCGCGTCGCCAGCATCGCCAGCGGAATCGTCACCGCAATAGCGCCCCCGGCCAGCATCAGCACTTCTCGCAATATCAGTCCCACTACCGTCGTCCGTCGCGCACCTAACGCCATGCGAATCCCAATCTCCCGTGTCCGTTGCGCCGTTGAATACGCCAATATCCCGTAGAGCCCGATGCCCGCGAGCAGCGTTGCCAGCATGCCAAACACCGAAGCCAGCATCGCGATTGCCCTTTCAGCAACCAAATTCGCTTCAATCGTTTCTTTCATGGTCTGAAGATTGTCGACGATCAGCTTGGGATCAATATCCGCAATCGCCGACCGCACGCTCGCCGTGGCTGCGTCGGGTGGCTGCCATGTGCGCACGTAGAACGTAAGCCCCGTCTGCCGGGTCGCCTGCGAGAAGAGGGTGTAGCAGGTGGCAAGCGCAGGATCGCGCACGCTTGCGTGCTTCACATCCTGCACCACTCCCACAATCGAAGCGTCTGTGCCGGGCTTGTTCGGCCGCGCCACATTTCGCCCCAGCGCTTGCTGCGCTCCGCCAAAATAGTGCTTTGCGAAGCTCTCGTTCACCACAGCCACCCGCAGCGACGTCGCCGTATCGCTCGCGTTGAAATACCGCCCCACGATCAAAGGCACTCCCAGCGTCTGTAGATATCCGTTGCTTACCCAGGGAAGCTCCACGTCGAATTCATCGTCGGGTTTGGCCGCGTACCCCGCTGGCACCATGTCTCCCTGGATGTCGTCGCCCGTCAAATCCGCGTCGTTTGTCGCTCCCACAAAACGCACCCCCGGCAGCGCAGCGATCGCGTCCAGCGCGCGCTGCTCAACAGGTGCAACCTGATTCCCCGGGTAGCCCGCCAGCGTCGGATCCAGGTGAAATGCGAGCAGATGATCGGTCGCGAATCCCGTCTCCACATGGCGCAGATTACTGATCGTCCTCACAAACATTCCCGCCGCTATGATCAGCAGCAGGCTGAATCCTATCTGCAGTGCGACGCACGAACGGCGAAACTTCAGCGATCCGCTTGCGCTCGTTCCCGTCCGTTGCTGCATCACCTCTGCCAGTCGCGGATTCCGGAACTGCAGAGCCGGTGCAAGACTGAAAAGCAAGCTTGCCAGCATCGTGACCAGGAGAGACCAGCCGAGAACGTGCCAGTTGAGTACTGCCGCAAAGGGAAACGCACCCCCCATGTTGGCTGAGAGCCGATGGATCAGCAGCCGCAGTGCTTCCGGCGCAAGCGCCAGCCCCAGTGCCGCTCCGGCCAGGCCCAGGATCATTCCTTCCGCCAGCAGTTGCCGCAGAACCTGCCGGCTGGTGGCGCCCAGGGCATAGCGAACCGAAATCTCCTGCGCACGCGCCGCTGCCCGCACCAGCAGCAGGCTGGCGACATTCACCACCGCCATACCTATAACCAGCAGCACCATGACGAGAATGATGGTGAGGGGAGCCTGCACGTCGCCGCGCATCGGACTGAAGCCTTTTGCTCCTGCATCCACGTGGAGGTACGCCGACGTGATGAAGTCCTGCCGCGCTTTCGCCGACTGATCGGGCAACAGCTTGAACTCTTCAGACCGCAATGCAAGAAAAAGTGGGTTGAGCGAAGCTTCTGCCTGCGAGCGCGTGACGCCCGGTTTCAGACGGCCTGCGATGTCGATCCAGTACGATTTGTGATCGGCGAGAAAGGTCCACTCCGGCGTCAGCGCCTGCTCCATCGAGAGCGGTACAAACACAGCCGGCGTGTGTCCCCAGACCATACTGTGAAATCCGGGGGCAGCGACTCCCGTAATCGTGAAGGGAGTTCCGTTGATCAGCAGCGTCTTGCCGACAACCGGTGCTTCTGCGAGATGCGACTTCCAGTAATCGAAGCTCAGCACCGCTACGGGATTCGCTCCCGGCGCCGTTTCATCACTGGAGCCAAACAACCGCCCCATCGCCGGCGGCACGCCCAGCGTCTCAAAATAATTACCGCTAACCAACTCTGCGGAGACGGATTCCGCATGATTGTTCCAGGTCACTCCCAGCGTTTCCGGTGCCTCCGCAATCAACCCGCTCAGTGCCGTATTGCGGTCACGAAGATCGCGATACATGGGATAGGAGAATTCATGCTGGTGGCCCGGCGTGTCTCCGCCCTCCGAATGCAAATGACCCTCGCGTGATCCCGTAAAGTTCAGCACTACGAGTTCGTTCGGGCTGCGTACGGGCAACGCCTGCATCAATGCCTGGTCGAAGAGGCTGAAGATGGTCGCGTTCACACCGATCGCCAACCCCAGCGTAAGCACCGCCATCACCGTAAAGCCCGGATTCCTCCACAATCCCCGCAGACCGAACCGCAGGTCGCGCCCCAGCGACTCCAGAAAGAAAGACGGTCGTTCCTCGCGGCACTCTTCGCGCGCACGCTCTCTGCTTCCAAAGGCAATCGTCGCGCGCCGCTTCGCTTCTGCTGCCGGCATCCCCGCCGCCAGGTTAGCTTCCACCTCGCGCTCCATGTGAAACTGAAGCTCCTCATCCACGTCTGCGCGCTTTTTGCCAGAAACAAAAAAGCGAATCCGCGACCACCATTCACGCAACATAATTCTCCTGCCAAACCAAACCACGCGAACTATATGCCCTGCAGAACCAGGTTCACTGCGCCCGTCAGTCGATCCCAGTTCTCCAACTCCGCATCCAGCTGCTTCCGTCCGGCTGCCGTCAGCGCATAAAACCGGGCGCGCCGATTGTTTTCCGATGCGCCCCACGTCGCCCGGATCCAGCCGCGATATTCCAGCCGGTGCAGAGCCGGATACAGCGATCCCTGCCCGATCTGCAACACGTTGTTCGACATCTCCTGAATCCTCTGCGCGATTGCCCATCCGTGCTCCTTCCCCGGAGCCAGAGTCTTCAAAATCAGCATGTCCAGCGTTCCCTGCAACAAATCCGTAGACTGTGCCATCTTCCCCTCGGCGTTCGACAACAGAATCTCCTGCTTCTTGTCGAATGTCAAGGGGAGATGATTCCCCAATGGATAGGCATTCAAGACGCTCTCCCACCGTTCGAGCGCGGGTGGCCCACCCTTGACTCCGGCCCCAACTCTGGTGCCCCATCCTTCGCGCATTTTGCGAAGGGTGGGTTAGCACGCCGTTCGAGCGAATATCTCTGTGCACGGGCATTTTTTAACTTGCCGCCGTTTCGCCGACCTGAGAGCATGATGGCGGGCTGGCTTCCGGCGTTCTGCGCTGCATCTCGCGCTGTCATCACGCGGAGAGACATATGCTTCGAAAGAGCAAGTCACCTCTCATCGCCGCCATGGCGATTCTGGTATTACCGGTTGCTATCGCACCCGCTCAGACCAGCACACGCCATCTTCCTGCGAAGCCATCGAATGCACAATCCGCAATCGGTGCCGTGCCATCAACAACCGGCCCGGCGCTGCGCTACGAGGCTGGCTCGACCACCAAGCTTCAACAGCTTCTTGGGGAAGAAGACAAGCAACTGCATCAACCCACGCTTAGCCAAACCGTTACGCGTTACGGGATCGAAGGCACGGATCTGGGCAATTCGTTCGAGAACGGTGGGCGCGTGTATTTTCTCTTTGGCGATACCGTGGGGCGGTTACGGCGCGCGCTCGACACCATTGCGACAACCGATGCAACCGAGCCCGAGCACGGAGTGCGGCTGGATTTCCTCACCAACGGGAGCGATTACCTGACCATTCAGCCTCCGGGAATTAGCATGGGCGCCTTCGAGGTTCCGGTGTCCGGCATAAGTCTTAACGGCCAGGTGTATGTGGCTGTTTCGACGAATCACTCCGAGGATCGATCAACAGATCGTTCCGTACTCACGAAATTCACGCCGCCCGCAAATTTTCAAGCCTTACGAACCATCTCGCAACTTCCTGAGGGACACTTCGTCAAGATGTCCCTGCACCTGGAGCCGGGAGCGATCGCCGGACTGCCTCCCGGCGGACCGTTCATCCTGGTTTGGGGCACCGGACCCTACCGCAGGAGCGATGCGTATTTCTCGATCGTGCCGGCGGCACAATTCGAAAGCGGAAAAGGAACCAGGTATTTCGCAGGATTCGACGCCGCGAAAGCTCCCATCTGGAGTGAGAAGGAATCGGATTCGAGCGCCATCGTCCAAAACGGCACGATGGGCGATCTTTCCGTAACGTGGTGCAAGGATCTCGGCTTGTGGTTGATGACCTACGATAGTCGAGATCCAGCGCCGCGCGGCATTCTGTTTTCGTATTCCCGGACGCCGTGGGGACCGTGGAGTGAGCCGCAAGTCATTTTCAATGCGATGCGCGACGGCGCCATTGGCAAATTCATCCACAATCCCCAGGCAGTTCCTGACGATGGGCTGGCAGGACCGGTGATCGGAAAGGGTCAGGCGAATCCAGGCGCCGTGCGTGGTGGCGCCTATGCGCCTTATGTCATCGAGCGGTGGACAAAAGTGCAAGGTTCCGAACTCAGCATTTACTACGTGCTTTCAACCTGGAATCCTTACGTTGTTGTCCTGATGAAATCACGACTGCACATCGAGTAGGCAAGAGAAACTCCAAGGCACTCTCCACAATCGCGAGACCAAAAACAACTTGCGCACATCCAATAGATTGTGAGTTCGCCCCCCATTCCCACGAAGACGTCGTCAGACCGCCCGTGCCCTCGCGACAACACCATCCATTTCAATTTTGAAAACACCTATGCTCGCTTGCCTGAGCGTTTCTACGCGCGAGTAAACCCGACACCGGTCGCGGCCCCGCAACTCATCAAGGTGAACCTGGAACTTGCCGGCAGTCTGGGCATTGATCCCAGCGCGCTGGCAACTCCGCAAGGCGTGGAGATCCTGGCAGGCAACTGTGTGGCTCAAGGATCCGAGCCCATTGCCCTCGCCTATGCAGGTCACCAGTTCGGGTATTTCGTGCCCCAACTAGGGGACGGTCGCGCCATCCTGCTGGGCGAAGTGACGGGGCGGGATGCCGTGCGCTACGACATCCAGCTCAAGGGCTCGGGACCGACTCTCTTCTCCCGCCGCGGCGACGGCAGAGCGGCACTGGGACCGGTCTTGCGCGAGTACATCGTCAGTGAGGCCATGGCGGCGCTGGGTGTGCCAACAACCCGGGCGCTGGCTGCAGTCACCACAGGCGAACGGGTGCTCCGTGAAACACTTCTGCCTGGAGCCATACTGACTCGGGTAGCCGCGAGCCACCTCCGCGTGGGCACCTTCCAGTACTTCGCCGCACAGGACGACACGGAAGGGCTCGCCATCCTCGCGAACTATGCAATTGCTCGGCATTATCCAGAAGCCGCGCAGACCAAGAAGCCGTACCGTGCTCTGCTGGACGGCGTGATCGCCCGGCAAGCTCATCTGGTCGCGCAATGGATGCTCCTCGGTTTCATCCACGGCGTGATGAATACCGACAACACGTCCATCTCGGGCGAGACCATTGATTACGGTCCCTGCGCCTTCATGGAGGCATACGATCCTGCCACCGTGTTCAGTTCCATCGACGCGAATGGACGCTACGCCTACGGCAACCAACCTCGCATCGCACTCTGGAACCTGACGCGCCTCGCCGAGACATTGCTTCCCGTCTTCGAGCAGGAGGCGGGAAGCAAAGAGGCCGCTCTGGCTTCGGCCAACGAAGCCCTCGCTGCTTTTGCTCCTCAGTTCGAGGCATCTCGCAGTGCCGGCCTGCGGCGAAAGCTTGGCCTCACCACCGAACGCGAAGGCGATGCTGCTTTGGCTGAAGACTTGTTGGGACGCATGGCCGCCAACCATGCCGACTTTACGTTGACCTTCCGCCGACTTTGCAGTGCCGCAGCCGGCGTCGAGGCCGATGTAGGCGTGCGCGCTCTATTCGCCGACCCAGTTGCTTATGACGAGTGGGCTGCGAAATGGCGTCGGCGCTTGGAAGCGGAACCCACCTCGCCTGATGTGCGCGCAGCAGCCATGCTGAGGACCAATCCGGCGTTCATCCCGCGCAACCACATCGTGGAGGAGGCGCTCAATGCTGCCGTTTGGCGACAGGACTTCCAGCCGTTCGAAAAGTTACTGGATGTCGTGTCACGCCCATTCGACGACAGGCCAAATCTGGAGCGCTACGCCACGCCAGCCCGCCCCGAGGAGTACGTCAGTCGGACTTTCTGCGGTACCTAAGCAACAGGGCCGTGAAACGCTGTAAGCATCGGACTGGGGCCCTCAGAGAGATCGCCTGAAGTCCGGCCGCAAAATCAATTCTCGGTTTAGATGCCCATAGCCCATAAGCCGATGATCGAATCTTCTGCGCATCATTCAAACTCGATACAGAATACTTTCTGCCTCATTTACAATCGCCGGGTCTGAGGTTAGACGATGGATGTGTATCTTCACGTCAGAGTGCTCTTTGGAATGATTGTGGGCCTTGGCGTGGCTCACCTGCTTCGTGGGTTAGCTCTCATCGTTCAGCATCCGAAACGATACAGGGTTTACTGGGTCCACCTGGTCTGGGTGGTTTTCCTCTTTCTCTATCTCATTCACTTCTGGTGGTGGGAGTTCAATCTTGCCAGGGTCCGTGAGTGGACTTTTCCGCTGTATTTCTTCATCGCGCTATACGCGGTCCTGCTCTATCTGCTTTGCACGATGTTTTTCCCCGATGCAATCGGCGATTATGATGGATTCAAAGGATATTTTTATTCCCGCCGTCCATGGATATTCGCCTTGATGGCGCTTCTATACCTCGCCGACATCGCCGACACATTGATCAAAGGCTCCGGCTATCTCCGCCAGTTGGGACTAGCTTACCAAATCCGCACCAGTGCTTATGTGGTGCTCAGCCTCGTCGCTATCAAAGTCAAGAATCCCTGGTTTCACGCCACCTTTGCGGTATTGGCGCTGTTGTCCGAGATTGCGTTCATCCTTGAACTGTATCGAACGATCGGTTAGCCCACTTATCGTTAAGGCTGTCTCCTGCCTGCCCTAGAATGCCTTGCCGATCTGGAAAAACCATTTGCGGTGGCCGGAATCGCCGAAGCTCCCACCGACGTAAAGCGGCCCCAACGCGGTTTCGATCAATATGCCGGCTGTCCCATCATTGGGGAATCCACTCTCCGGGCCTGCGAAGGCATACATCTTTGCGAACTCATAGTCACTCACCAAATAGGCATTCTTGCCGACAAATGGCGGCAGCGCGAAGAGATTGTGCAGGTAGCCAACCCGGAACAGGTAGTACTGGTCACCGTAGAGTTCGTTGGTGCCGTACGCGCTAAGCCGCAGGGGCGCGCCCAGAAAATAAAGTGGCGTGCCCGTGTTCAGGACTCCGAAGCTTGTTCCTCCCTCCGCGGTCGCATAGACTGACCCCTTCTGAGAGACGGGTAGAAAGCCCTGAAGGCGTGCGTCCATCGCAGGCAGACCATTGATCGACCCGGGATAGGCGTCATACCAATGGAAGTTCGTGGTAACGCCGTAACCTTTGCTGGGCACAACGGGATCGTCGGTGTGATCGGTATTGAAACTGGCATGCGTGTCCCCGATGCGGCCTTCGATCGAAGTGAAGTCCGGAGTGCCCAGGTTCAGATTGTCTTTGGCGTAACCGATGTCATAGCCGCCACGAATTTCCGTAAAGCGGCTCGGCTGAAAGCCCATGTCAAAGCCGGCTTCTGCGCGGTCGACGCGATAGAAGGCGACGGGCTTGCTCTTTTGAAAAAGTCGTAACCCCTGGTCGTAGACCTCGCCATGCGGCGCGACGAACCATCTGCTCAACGGAGTTATGGGCCGATACAACTCGCTGGACAGGCCGTAGGTGTTGCCCACGCTCACATCTGTCCGCCACTCGGAGCGGAAGCCGGCAATGTCCATCAATGTGAGCCGCGCGGACTGGGTGAAGGTGACGTAGTTAGGTTCGGAGCCATCAACGACGAATCCCAGTTGCAGGATAGGAGGCGCGTAGCTTTTTTCGTGCACGTTCACGATCAGGCCAGTCTTACCTTCCTCTTCCGCAAGCCAGAAGTCGGCTGATTCGTATATTCCCGTGCCTGTCAGCCGATCCATGATCGTGTTGGTCGCCGCCGGATCGACGGGCTTGCCAACCAGCGGCTGAAGGTAAGCTTTGAGCTCTTTGGTTGCCTCTGCCCCAGCGCCTCGCACTTCGACGAATGAGGGTACGGGAACGTTGATCTTCTCCCGGCTCTTTCTACGTGCAAGATACGTGTTCCAGTCGCCGTCGTTCATTGCATACGGAGACAGCATCTTTGACTTGGTATCCGCAGCCCCCTTGCCGCGGGCGATGATGGACTGCGCCTTGTCATATTGCATGGCGTTGAAGTCCTTAAGTTCGACATTGATAATCAGGTCTGCGCCCGCTACGCCGCGCAACTCATTCGCATGAATGACTGCTTCAATCGAGTGGCCAAGGACGCTGAACATTGACTGAATCTCATCGGGATCGGTGGGCGTGATGTCAAGATGCACGGCGATCACAATGTCAGCGCCCATACTGCGAACCACGTCGGTAGGCAGGTTGCCAAGCAGTCCTCCGTCCACGTAGACGTCCTTGCCATCACGCACCGGGGCGAAGACCCCGGGGATCGACATCGTCGAGCGCAGGGCCAGCGCAATCGAGCCGTGGTCGAAGACTTTGGGCTGCGCGGTGACCAGGTTGGTGGCCACGCAACGGAAAGGCGTCGGGAAATCGTCAAATGAGCCGGAGTGCGCGTAGGCCAGTGTTTGCTCGTCGATAAGCGTGCTGACGCCCTGGCCTGAATTGAGGCCGGAAGGCAGAGAGAGACCCTTTTTCAGACCGAATTCAAGCAGGTTGGGATACGCGGTGGCGTCCTCTTTGCGGCGGTAGGAGAGGTCTTCGTAGTTGGTTTGCCCGGCGATGATGAAATCCCAATCCTGCTTGCGCACAATTTCCTCCAATTGCTGGGGAGACTTGCCGAGAGCGTACAGGCCACCAACCAACCCGCCCATGCTGGTGCCCGCAAGGTAGTCGATTGGGATGTGCTGGTCTTCAAGCGACTGCAGAACGCCGATGTGCGCCAGTCCCAGCGCCCCGCCGCCCTCCAGCGCAACGCCGATCTTCAGTCGCGCGCCGGGCGTGGCGGAAGAATTTGCAGGCTGGGAAAGCGCGGCTGAAAACGAAATCAGCCCCAGGGTTACAGCAACGAGAGATGACAACCTGTGTGTCCGCATGGCTCTCCTCGTCTTGTCGGAATAGCCCGGCCTCTTCGATCACCGCGCAGGGAGGAAGCTGGGCGTCAATTTCGTATTTAGAGATTACCTAGACATCTCCTGCAGAAGGATATGTCGCTTTCGACCGTGCGCATTGGGTTTTCCAACGCGCCATGTTTCTCCGCTGATGTCGGCAAGTCGCCAGCAAGCGACACGCGAGTTCAATTCTTCTCCGCAGGCGGCTGGCCAACGTCTTGGGAACTACACCGGCTTAACGAGAGGCTGCCCCAGGTCTGGATTCTTAGACCTGGGATAGCACGACCTTCAATTCACCCGCTCCATCGAGCCTTAGTTTTCGATTCAAGCATCTCCGTCCTTTCACTTATAGAGAGATCAATTAATCCCGAAATGTCGGCATCGCGACTGGAATCTCGTGAGCCAGCAATCCTGGAGAATCGACGTCGCCGCGGCGTTTTACGGTGCTTATGTGTCCTCGAGCCGTTCGGGTAGTCTTGGGGTGGGGAAGTCACTTGAGCTTTACAAAAGGACTCAATCATGACGAACAGAGAAGCCGGAATCAATGTAGTCCGCGAAATGATGGGCGACCAGGCGGCCGCAAAACTCAGCGCTTCCGCTGACTCAAACACCTTCGGTGCCTCGATCGCTGCCTACGCGGTCGACCAGGTCTTTGCGGATATCTGGACTCGTCCCGGTCTGGACAGGCGGTCCCGCAGCCTGGTTTCGATGTCCGTCATGATTGCCATGCGTCAGCCCCATGAATTCGCCATCCACATGGGGGCCGGGCTCAATAACGGCCTCACATTGAAAGAAATCGAGGAAGTTCTCATCCAGGCGCTGCCATACGTCGGCTATCCTGCCATCGCAACAGCACTGGTTGCTGCCGCCGAGGTTATCAAGGAGCATGGTTTGGACGTCGACGAAAACTACACTGGCCACCGCGGCCTGCTTTGACACTAAACCGGATCCGCACTACCGGCGTTGAACGACGCTCGACTGTGCAACCCGAAGCTATTTCTCTCGTGAACCACGATAGGTAACGATAAGCGTGGGCCGGTGCCCAAGTTTTGGGAACTGCATCCGGCTTAACGAGAGGGTGCCCCAGCTCTGCATTCTCAGACCTGGGATAGCACGACGCGTAGGCGGCTTTTCGTCCAAGTGGCAAGCCTCACACGAAATCATTGGACGCTACGGCGTATTTCGGTACTAATCCACATCTGGCCGAATTATTGCGGTCACAGACCAGCGTCGATGAGTGCATCGGCCTGATAT
>CAWHIQ010000008.1:0-232271 GCA_963829535.1 uncultured Acidobacteriaceae bacterium
ACACGGCAGGCTCGTTTTGCGAGACTCGAAGATGCTGCCGATCCGGCGGAAATCGCTGGATTTGTGTCTCGTGCCGAAGTGGCGGAATTGGCAGACGCGCGTGGTTCAGGTCCACGTACTCGCAAGGGTGTGGGGGTTCGAGTCCCTTCTTCGGCACCAAGTCCTTTATAATCAGTGACTTAGAGCGGATCGCGAGATCCGTCTTACTATTTGTGGCCTTAAATTGGCTCCTGCTGGCTCCCGCTGGCATCCACTGGCATGCCTTCATTCCAGTCCATCGTCGCTTCCATCACAACAACAAAGGAAGGAGCATGGCTGTCACGCAGGAGGCCGCGGGGTTCGAGTCCCGTCGCTCCCGCCAACATCAGAGACGTGCACATTTCCTTTGTGCGGCTCCAGACCGCACGACCTGCTTCAATTAACGCTAGCAGTGCGGTGAGTCTCACGCCAATCGCTGGGCGGCACGCCTTCCCAGGTGCGAAACGCACGGCCAAACGAGTTGGGATCTTCAAAGCCAAGCAGGTATGCGGCCTCATTCAACTCCAATACAGAGTTTGAGAGGTAATACCGCGCCATCTGATGTCGAGCTTCATCCAAAACCCGTTGGAAGCTGGAACCAGATTCCTGTAAGCGACGTTGCAAGGTGCGAGAGCTCATGTGAAGCGTCTCGGAGATCACATCCATTGAGGGGCGCTGTCCGGTCAGTCGGTCCTGAATGGCACGCCGCACCAGTTCGATGAAACTGTCCTCTTCCTTTTCCGTGTACTGTCGCAACTGCTCTTCAAACTGCGGCGCGAGCAATTCGAGCAGTTCGACGTTCCGGGTGACAAATGGCGTGGTGGCATCGGAGGCACGGAAGATGATCGCGTTGCGCGGAGCGCCGCATACCGCCTTGCAGCCAAAGCTGCGCTCAAGCACACGCAGATTCTGACGTTGTTGCACATACTCCACTCGGAGTGGATTCAGCTGCGTTCCGGTTCCGTGTCGAGCGAGAGAAATCATCCACGAGAAACAGTAGTCCGTGAGCACATGCGGCTCTGCATCGACGGCCAACAGCCACCGGAACGAGACGCTGAACTCCTCTTTGCCGAGCTTGTTGAGGATCTCTTCTGGCGCGGTCAGCTTCTTATAGCGAGCCAGGTGCTCGGTGGCGGTCACGAGATTCTGAGTCGAGAGGGCCGCGATAGCCATCGGGTGAAAGCGCTCGGTCTTCGTTTCGATGCCCAGCTTTACACCCATGAGCGGATCGGAACTGACCACCTCGACCGCGTTCCAGAGTGCAAAAAGCTCTTCCGTTGAAACGAGAACGCGCGTCTGCTCAAACAAATCTCTGGGAAGTCCCGCCTTGCGCAGCACCGCGGCGACTGAGACGCCGTGCTCCTTCAACTTAAGGGCAAGACGACCCGGAACCCGAAAACGCTTCAGAATGACGGAGTCCTCCAGCCACTAGCGTACCGGATTTCCGATTTGTCCACCATTCAGACCGCGCCAGAATGCCAGCAGAAGGCGCCAAAAAAGATTGGCGTGATTCGAAGTCATATTGGCGCGTCTGGCAGAGCGCCGCGATCACATCGAGGCTAATGTGGGGAATATCGGTGCTGTGGCGCAGTCAGCCAGTCAGTCTCAAACACTCTTCCATGATGTACGAAAGGCTCAGATATGCAGGAATTCGATGACGCGGGCCCAAAGCGCAGCATGAACCGCCGCTCGTTCCTAGGCGTCACCGGAGCCGTCGCAGTTGCAACGGTTGCGGGCGGCCATGCAGTCTCGGCGGCAGCCGAACGAGGCACGCAAGTGCGAATGAATGGGCGACGCAAGCTGGGTTCGCTCGAGGTATCGAGCGTGGGTCTGGGCGTCCAGAATATGAGCCGCAGTTATGAAACGCTCGTGCCGTACCGCCCGGAGATGATCAATATCATCCGCGCAGCCTATGACCATGGCGTGACGTTTTTTGATACGGCTGAGGCTTATGGGCCTCTCGAATGCGAACGAATCCTCGGTGAGAGCATCGCACCATTCCGGAACAAGGTCGCAATCACCTCGAAGTTCGGCTGGAACATCGATCCGGAGACGGGCCGTTTCCAGATGGGGCTGAACAGCAAGCCTGACCATATCAAGAAGGCTGTCGAAGGGATGCTCAAGCGGCTTCGGACCGATCGAATCGATCTTGTGTATCAGCACCGCGTTGACCCGCAGGTTCCGATTGAAGATGTTGCCGGCGCGGTCAAGGACCTTATGTCCGAGGGCAAGATTCTGCACTGGGGCCTCTGCGAAATGGGGCCGACTACCCTTCGCCGCGCGCATGCAGCGCTTCCCGTCACCGCCGTGCAGAATGAGTATTCAATGCTCTGGCGCGGCCCCGAAGAAGAGATTATCCCGATCTGCCAGCAGCTAGGCATTGGGTTCGTGCCGTGGAGTCCGTTGGGTGTGCAATTCCTGACGGGGTGTATTGACGAGAATACCCGCTTCGCACCTGGCGACATCCGCGGCATGGAGCCGCGTTTCTCGCAGGAAAACGTGAAGCACAATATCGAGCTTGTAAAGCTCGCCAAGCAATGGGCCGAACGGAAGAATGCCGCTCCGGGTCAGATTGCTCTTGCATGGTTGATGGCGCAAAAGCCGTGGATCGTGCCAATCCCCGGCACGACGCAGATGGCGCACATGATCCAGAATGTCGGCGCCACTTCGGTTGCGTTCACGCCTGAAGAGATCAAAGAGCTGAACGCCGCGGTATCAAGTATTCAGATCCAGGGAAAGCGCCTGCCGGACGGCATTCTCGCACTCTCGGGCGTAGAGGCGCCGGCGAAGCAATAGAGGCTGAACGATGCGCAACCGAAGCCAGAACATCACATATCGAGGAGAGCCATGAAAACCTTAATGCTGGGTCTGTTTCTATCAACGCTGGCTGCACCGTTTTCCAATCCACAACAATCGCCAACACCACCAACGGAAACGATCACGTCTGCTGCGAATCCTACGCCCGAACAACAAGAGGTCATCAATCTTTCCAACACGAAATGGGAATGGATGGCGGACAAGAAGGTTGATTCCCTGGAGTCACTCTTTGATGACAAAGCCATGTTTACTCACATGGGGGGAACCTGGGGGAAGACCCAGGAACTGGCAACCATCAAGAGCGGGGGCATCTGGTACAAAAAGGCCGTAGTCTACGCCGTCGACGCTCGCATATTTGGCAACACGGCCATTCTCCTTGAGGACATTGATCTGCTGGCAGCAGTAGGTGAGCACGAAGTCACCAATCCCTTCATGGTGACTGAGCTTTATATCAACGAAAACGGCAAGTGGAAGCTCGCCCAACTCACGTTCTCGCATCTGCTCCGGCCGGTCAAAATGAATAGCGATAAGAAATAGCCGCCGAAGGTATCGGGCCACGAGGCTGCGTGCAGGATGATGCGGCAAGGTTGAGGTCTTCAGCATGATGAAACGCATAGCTGTTCTTTTGCTGACCATTTCGACAGTCCTCTGTCTCGCATCTGGTCCTTCGCGTGCGCAGCAACTAGCGGCGAACTCTCAGCGAGTGCCCACGGAAAAGAACACACTGATTGTCTATCTGTCCCGAACCAACAACACCAAGGCCATCGCGGAAATCATTCATCAAAAGGTCGGCGGCACACTTGTGGCTCTCGAATTGGAAACGCCTTATCCGGCTGACTACAGGGCAACGGTGATGCAGGTCGTGCACGAGAACGAGACCGGCTATCTGCCGTCTCTCAAAACAAAGATCGAACAAATAGATCAGTACGATTTTGTGTTTCTTGGCTTTCCCACATGGGGAATGCAACTGCCGCCACCAGTCAAGAGCTTCCTGCACCAATACAACTTGAAGGGAAAGACCGTTATCCCATTCAACACAAACGGCGGCTACCCTCCGCTCTGCGTTTGCCGCACAAATGTTAGCTATCGTCTCCTCCCTGAAGTCCGGGTCGAACATTAGCGGCCTCTGTTTCGCTGGGGATGCTCGGCTCCTTGTCTGATGTCGCCGCCCCTGATGGGAGCCAACAATGGCATCCCTGCGATGCAACCCGACTGACGGTTCTGGACGCCACCGACGCGAACTGGATTTTTATATCTATATAGTGTCGTTCAGAACGATTTTTCGCGACAAGCTGGAAGAAATATTTTTGTGGTCACCCGTGTCGCAATCCTGTCTTGCGTTGCCTTCTTAAGCCATTCCTAATTCCTAAGGCATCCTAAGACTTCCTAAGGTAGAAGAGTCTCCTAAGCAAAAATCCCAGTGTTGATGGAAGAATTCAGGGCGTCCTAAATGCTTGCCTTTTTGAACCAGAAGTTTTAGCATTTCTCGTGAGAAAACTTGGCTCTGCCTTCCTAATCCCTTCTTCGGCACCATAAGAGCTCCTAAATCACTAATTATGCTGCAAATACAATAAAAACCATGGATTTAGCAAACTGTGCATATCGTGCAACGAATGCGCCTTGGTAATGCCTTTCTCGCAAAAGAATTACTAAATCGAAGCGGCATTACTAATCGTCTGCCCGTCCCGAAATGGGGAATATCTGCTGTGGATTTGCAAACCAGTTGCCTGACCACAGAATGTAGAAGAGCGGGAACGCTCCGGGTGTCGTGGCAAGGAAGATGAGTCTGTTTTTCTCGCTCATGGTTGAGGCGTTGGCTCTGAATTGAGCCATCAGGTTTCCCAGACGTTTTTCGAAATACGGCTCGGCCGGGTCAGGCTTATCCCATGCGTAGTAGAAGACCGCCAGGCTCATCTGCGCTTCGCCGATGTGTGGTGAATTTGCGCCAAGGTTGGTTTGAAGAGTGGTAATCGCCTGACGGAAAAGCGGCTCGGCGAGATTCCGCTTGGAGCTAGCCGCGAACACAGATGTGATCAATCGAGATGGCGAGAAATTTCCCGCGGGCGCTTGCCTCTTGCGAAATTGGAAATCTTTCCGCTGGGCGGACTAAACCTATTGCCTTACCGGAAGGAAGGCTTTAGGCTTTCACCAATCTTCCCCGGAGCCTACATGCGGCAGCTCACTTCCCCGTTGTTGATTTGCGTTGCTCTATCCTCCCTGCAAGTTGGCGCTCAGACACGCCGCGCGTTGCTGATCGGCATCAATACATACCAGCCGACGGGCACGACAGCGGCGCATCCGCCCGGATGCATGTATGGCCGATGCGAACTGGGCGCGTTCGAGAACCTTGAAGGCTCAGTCAACGACGCGCAGGCGATGGCCGATTTGCTGACGGGGCCGAAGTTCGGGTTTCCGGTAGCAAACGTCACGTTGCTCACGAATCCTGCACCACCCAAGCCGCGACCGGGAGTTGCAATCCTGCCCGCTGAGGAGACCACGCGTGACGGCATTCTGGCAGCGATGCAGAAGTATCTCGTTGACCTTCCCCAACGAGGTGACGTGGTTGTGTTTTATGACGCGAGCCACGGTTCGCTTCGCGTGAACAGCAAGGGAACCAAGCTGGCGGTGTGGGCGGGTGGCAAGCTGGTGCATGCCGACAGTACGCTGGTTCCGAGCGACGCGTACAAGGGCGGCTTTGACGTGCGCGACCGGGAGATGACCCGTATTTTCAACGCAGCGCTGGACAAGGGCGTTCATCTCACCGTGATCTTCGACAGTTGCCATAGCGGTGGGGCGTCGCGCGGCATTGGCCCGAAGTATCGCGAACGCAGCCTTGCGTACGATCCTCGCGATATTAACGAGGCTCCCGACAGCGGTAGCGACGGCAAAGAGCGGACGCCGCCAACAGAGCGCACGGACAATCCCGCACTGGTTTTTTCGGCGGCGCAGCAGGATCAGACAGCAAAAGAAGCGCCACCCCCGGACACCGTACAGGAACCGCATGGCGCATTCACGGCTGCTCTGATCGAAGCGCTGCAGGTTCTGCCGGCGGATGCGCCGGCATCTGTGGTGTACCAGAGAGTGAAGGCGGTTCTTGAAGGGAATGGTGTCTCAGACCAGGAGCCGGATCTGGATGCGAATACGCAGCGCCGCCAGGAGCCCCTGTTTGGGGGAAAAGCAGCAAGCAGTGACAAGGTGCTGACAGCTGCGATCAAAACAGATGACGACGGCGCAGTGTGGCTCGACATCGGGCGGGTTTCGGGTATGGGTCCGGGGAGCGAATTCACCTCGGCGAATGAAGGTGGTAATGCATCCCCGGTGAAGTTGCGCGTGACCGACTTGCAGGGAATCGCACGCTCGACTGCACAGGTGATGAGCCCTGCGGGCGCCAAAGTTTTGCCGGGTGAGATTTTCGCGCTCAGCAAGCTGGTTCCCCCGCAAGCGGTTCCGCTTTTCTTCTGGCTTTGGCCTTCGAACCTTTCACAGAACGATATTGCTGCGGCGACAGCGCAGATAAAGGCATCTGGCGTGGTTTCGGTGAACGACCCGGCTGAGGAGCAATGGACACATGTTCTCAGTTGGGATGGAACAGACTGGACACTGCAGCAAGCCAAGCCCGGCGGCGATTCAAAATCAGGCCCGACGAAGAATCTGGACAAGACCGCACCGCCCCCGGTAAAGCTTGGGCCGAAGCTGACAGCGGACACATTGAAGCAGCATGTTGGTGCGGGCGCACGCGTATGGGCGAACCTGCCTGTGCCGCAGGAAATCGCCGAAAAGCTTGCGCTGCACGAACCGCAGAGTGCAGTGCAGACTGCGAAGGATCTTTCCGGCGCCAACTATCTATTGACTGGAGTTCTTACCGCAGACGGTCCCGCATATGCGTGGTTTCACAAGAGTGAGTTTGCTGCCGGGCCGCGCGCGAATGACGCGAAGGATCACAGCCCTGGCTGCTCAACGGATTCTCCTTACCCTGTTCGAACCGATTGGACAGCGCTGGGGGATGCCGAGCAATCGGATGCACTGAGCAAAAAGCTGAATGAATACGCAATGCTGCTGGGAAAGGTTCACGGATGGCTCACGCTGCAGGACAGCGCGAATGGCGCGTCGGCTGAGGGCTATTACAAACTGACGCTGGTGCACGCCGCTGATGGCAGCCCCGTGCAGCGGGATCAACCTGCGCATCCGGGAGACAGGATCCAGATGGCGCTCCAGTCAGAGGAGCGGGTTGTCGATCCGCGCTGGGTGTACGTCCTCGACATCAGTTGCAATGGAAAGGGTACTCTTCTTTATCCGATCAATTTCACCGAGAATCAATTTCCAAATGCCGGTGCGAATGATCGCAGATTTGTGCTGCCGCACTCGCTTACGTTGAAGGTCGGACCTCCATACGGAGTGGACACGCTGATCATGCTGAGTACTTCGCAACCCCTGCCCGATCCGGCATCGCTGACGTTTGAGGGGGTGGCAACGCGTGGTGCGCGCGGCGTCGATAGTCCCTTGCAAAGGCTGCTCAACAATGCGAGCAGTTCGACCCGCGGCCTGTCTGAACCTGAACCGACCGATTGGGGCATCACGGTGACGACGCTTCATAGCGTCCCCGGAAATGCAGTGAAACAGGAGCAGTGACCGGGCGACTAATCGCGAAAATTGATAGACGGCGCCGGATCCTGATGATCGGCGCCGTTTCTTTTTGACTCGAGCTGTTTCTGCCGCGTGATGGCAGGAACGTTGGCGATTTGCGGCATATCGGGCCGACGGTTACACTTGCTCGTTCAGCTGAATGCCAGAAATCCTCGCGCCGGGACGACCGATCGCGTACGAAAGGCATTGGTCGTATCCGCGGAGTAAATCATGAGACGAATCGCCCTTATCCTTGCTTTCAGCGTGCTGACGGCGCACGCACAGAACTACACGCGCGGAATTGGTGTGTATCCGGGAGATCCAAGGGAATACACCGGGCCGACGCTTGTTGCGGACGCAAATACCTATCGCAACCTGGCGCTCCACCGGCCCGCGTATCAGTCGAGTGCCTACGACTATAACCTGACGGCGCAATTGATCACGGACGGCATCAAGGAGTCTTCGATGCCGCAGTGGATTGAAACCTCAACCAGCGACGGCGGATCTTTGCCGAAGAATGAACGCGAGCTCTTTCTGGATGGCAATGTCACATCGTCAGTGAATGTGTCGGGCGATGCGCCGTGGGTTGAATTTGATTTGAATGGCGGAGGCGAGTCGCCCGAGATCGACCGGATTGATCTTTATCTGCGCAAGATTTATGGCAGATCGTTATCTGGGACCTGGACCTACACAGTCTCAGGTTCTGACGATCGCGAGACGTGGAAGGAGGTGGGACGCGCTACGGGTTCCGATTGGCCGGACATGCGGGAACCGGGCCCGAGTTTTCTGGAGGCGATTGCATTTGCAGCGCCAGCTCGGTTTCACTCGTATCGCGTGCAACTGATGGCAGCGAATGTGCGCACATGGGGAGTGGCGGAGCTTGCGCTCTTCGACAAGGGGCAGCCGGTTCGCGTGGCGGGGCCAGATGTATTCGCGAGTACGTGGATGAGCGCGGGGAGTGGAGAAGAATGGGTCTACGTTGACCTGGGTGCAGTTTGCACCTTTGATCGCATTGGGCTTGCATGGCTTCAGCGTCCGGCAGAGGGCTCGATCCAGATTTCGGATGATGCGAACCAGTGGAAGACGTTGCAGTCACTGCCTTCAGGGACCGGTACGAACGATGACATTCACCTGGCGCAGCCAGCGCGGGGGCGGTATGTGCGCGTGTTGATGACGAAGCCGGAGAAGACGGGAGACCGCTACATTCTGAGCGAGCTTGAAGTCTACGGGCGCGGCGGAACCGTTCCGGCACCTCACGCTGCTGCGCAAGCAACGGCCGATGGGACTGTGCCTCTGGCAGGCGGAAACTGGCGTGTGCAGCGGGCGTCGCTTGTGCCCGCGAGCGGCGAGGAACTTTCGACAGCAGGTTTTGCCGACAAAGATTGGATGATCGCGACGGTTCCCGGAACAGTGCTAGCCAGCTACCTGAATGACGGTGCAATTCCGAATCCTGATTTTGGCGATAACCAGTACGCGATCTCCGACTCGTTCTTTTGCGCGGACTTCTGGTATCGCGACGAATTCGATTTGATCGCGGAGCGGCATCCAGGTGAACACACATGGCTGAATTTCGATGGGATCAACTGGAAGGCGGAGGTTTTTCTGAACGGCCGCAAGGTCGGGCGAATTGATGGCGGGTTCATGCGCGGGCGCTTTGATGTGACGGCTCTTGTACATCACGGCGCAATGAATGCACTGGCAGTGCATATCATTCGCGTGGCGAATCCCGGGAGTACAAAGGACAAAGCTGGGCCTACAGTGAATGGCGGCGCACTGGGTCGCGATAATCCGACGTACCATGCTTCGGCGGGGTGGGACTGGATTTCGACGATTCGCGGTCGCGATACGGGGATCTGGAGCAATGTTTCCCTTACTGCCAGCGGTCCGGTGAAAATTGAGGACCCGCTGGTGACAACCGCCCTGCCGCTGCCGGATACGACGCACGCGGATGTGACGATCCAGGCCACGTTACGCAATCTCGATTCGAGACCAGTCACGGGCAGGTTGCGCGCGAGCTTTGGCGATGCCTCTGTCGAGCTGCCAGTGACTGTGGACGCAGCTTCGACAAGCAGAATTGAGCTTTCACCGGCGACGCAGGCGGCACTGCGGATCGCGAATCCGAAACTATGGTGGCCAGTGGGTTATGGAGATCCCAACCTCTATCCGGTTTCGATCAGCTTTCTGGTCGACGGAGTGGAGTCGGACAAGATTTGGTTTCAGTCTGGAGTGCGGCAATTCAGCTACTCGGAAGACGGCGGGGTGCTGAAGATCTGGATCAACGGGCGGCGGTTCATCCCACGCGGGGGGAACTGGGGATTTCCTGAGTCGATGCTTCGTTACCGTGCGCGCGAGTACAACACGGCTCTGCGCTACCATCGCGATGAACATTTCAACATGATTCGGAACTGGGTGGGACAGACCGGCGACGAGGCATTCTACGACGCAGCCGATCGCAATGGCGTAGTAGTATGGCAGGACTTCTGGCTGGCGAATCCATGGGATGGACCGAACCCGGACAACAACAATCTATTCCTTGCGAATGCGCGCGACTACCTGCTGCGCATTCGCAACCATGCGTCGCTGGGAATCTTCTGCGGTCGCAATGAAGGGTTGCCGCCACAGCCGATCGACGATGGTCTGCGCAGCCTGGTTGCAACGCTGGAACCGGGAACGCATTACATTTCGAGTTCGGCTGATGGGCCAGTAAGTGGGCACGGGCCGTATCGCGTAGAGCCGCTGCGCTACTACTTCGAACACGCGCCGACAAAGCTGCACAGCGAAATGGGTTCCCCCAATGTTGTCGAGATGGATGACCTACGACGGACTATGCCGGAATCTGCCATGTGGCCGCAGGGCTATCAGTGGCCTCTGCATGATTATCACGAACACAATCCATTTACCACGGCGGTCGAGCAGCAGTATGGCGGCGCAAGTAGCGTGGGTGACTGGGTCAGCTTTGCGCAGTTCGTAGATTACGACGCGTATCGCGGGATGTTCGAAGGACAGAGCAAGAATCGGCTGGGGCTGCTGATTTGGATGAGCCATCCTGCGTGGCCGTCTCTGCTGTGGCAGACCTACGACTACTTCTTCGACACCGATGCGGGCTACTACGGGGCGAAGAAAGCCGCGGAGCCATTACACATCCAGTGGAATGCTGCGACAGATGCTGTTGAAGTGGTGAACTACAGTGCCGGCGAGCAGTCGGGGCTTACGGCTCATGCGCAGGTGATCAACATAGACGGGACGGTGAAATGGGACAAGAGCGCGACACTCGACAGTCATGAGGACAGCACGCAATCTCCGATGCAACTGGAGTTTCCTGCGGGGCTTGCTCGTACCCATTTCGTTCGCTTGACGCTGATGCGTGCCAGAGAGGTTGTCTCGTCGAACTTCTACCTGCACGGGCTTGCGGAGGGTGATTACCAGGGAATTCGCGACCTGGCTGGTGCCAGGGTGACGGCGAGATCGCACGTTCACCGCAATGGCGCGGATTGGCAGATCAAGACAGAGTTGCACAACGTTTCGAAGACTCCGGCGTTGATGGTGCGCGTGAAAGCAGTGCGCAGCAAGAGCGGCGATCTGATTGTTCCGGCGCTATACGACGATAACTATATCGCGCTGATGCCGGGCGAGAAGCGAACCATATCAATATCACTCGAAGATGCGGATACGCGGGGAGAGAAGCCCAGCGTGCGCGTGAGCGGCTACAACCTCGCGCAGGCCAAGTAGCATTTCCCTTTCGCGCGGATCAGGCGGCATTGCTGCTTACGAGATGCTCCGTTCGAGGCTCTCGCGGTCCCATTTTGCAGCATTTGCTCCAGCATCGTAGGTGGTTTCACAGAACGCGAGCAGCGTTTCGCTGGGGGATGAAGCTGCGCGGATGTCATCGTACATGACAATGAATTCGCCGAGGGCCTGGTCGTAGTGAGCGCCCGCGGGTTGTACCTGCGCGTCGCGAAACCCCTGCGGCTCCGGCGCCATGTATGAGTAGAACGCCGGGCCGGCAATGCCGGCGCCGGGCCAGAATCCAACGCTGCTCACTTCGTGAGAGTAGGCCTCGCGAGTTATGTAGTCGGCTCCTTCACGCGGCGGTGCCTTGCGGCCTGAAAATCGCGTGACGGCAAGGTCGAAACTTCCCCAGAAGAAATGCACCGGGCTGCTTTTGCCGATGAATCCTGCCCGGAATTGTTGGAATACCGCGTTGACGGAGAGCAGAATGCGCCAGAATTTGACTACGGAATATGGATCGTAGGAACTGTGCTGGCGATCGAGATCAAACCGAATGGGATTCGGAATCTCAACCGGCATTGGCCAGATCTTGACGTCGATTCCAGCTGATTGGAGCATAGCGAAAAATTCCTGGTAGAACTCAGCCACGGAGCGGGACTGAAGCGGAAGCGTCTTTACGATGGCGTCGCTGGTTTCAAGAACAAGCTGGTGGCGGATGAAGTCGAAACGAAGTTCGAATGCTCTCTCTCCATATGGGATACGGGATGTGGTCAATCCGCGTGCTGTCACATAAAAGGGAACATTCCACCAGTGATTGACGAGCGGCGTGAGACGGAGGCGAATCTTTCCGACAATCTGCGTCCACATGTGCAAAGTGGCGTATGTATCCTGCCAGGAATCGAGAGGAAGGGCTGGCCAGCAGGCCGGGTGATCCATAGTGTTGTTCACGGTTAACTGGACCTCGGAGGCATTGATGAGTGCGGGAAGCAGATACCTTTGAAAAAGATTATGCTCCTTCTGCGCTGGAGGCGGCGAATTCCTAAACCTGAGCGCGCTGAACTACAGCCTCTCACAAACCCTTCTTCATGCGGAATTCGCGAACCACCTCGGCGGGATCGTGATGCTGCCCGTCGACGGCCTCATTCATCGCACGCATGTCGTCGGCGGTGATCTTCCCCGCCAGGGCATGGAGGGCGGCGGACATTTGCGGCCAGCGTCGCAGGGCGTCGTCACGCACGAGGGGGACCGCATCGTAGGGTGGAAAGTAATGACGATCGTCCTGGAGAGCAACGAAGCCGAAGGCCTGGATCGGCCCGTCGGTCGAGTTGGCTGCAATCATGTCGACCTGGTGGGCGTTCAGCGCGCGGTAGAGCAGGCCGAGATCCATGGTTCGCGGCGACCCATTGAAGTGCAGATTATATGCGGAGCTCAATCCGGACAGGCCGTCGGGGCGTTGTTCGAATTCGTATCCAACGCCAAGGCGCCACTGCGGCGCATACGGAGCTGCCTGGCTCAGCGTAGCAAGATGCAGCCGACGCGCATCGTCACTGCGAACGACCATGGCGAAGGTGTTTTCGAATCCTAGCGGCTCGACGACGGTGATGCCGTAGCGCGATGCGTAGAGTCGGCGCACTGTGTCGAGAACCGCTTCCGGATTGCGATCGACCGGCTGCTTGAGGATGGCCGTGAGCGCGGTGCCGGTGTACTCGACATAGGCGTCGATGCGTCCCGCGAGGAGCGCCTGGTTGCAGATGTAGCTCCCGGCGAGGTAGAAGCGGCGCTCGACTTTGAGACTGGATTTGGCCTCGATCTCCTGTGCAAGCAACTCACCAAGGATGACCTGTTCGGTAAAATTCTTCGCTCCGATGACCGGGCGGTTGGGATGCGGGGGCGAGCAACTCAACAGTGAGAGCAAGGGCAGAATGATGCAGACGAGCAAGGTTCTTCGGCTCATTGGCCGGTTCCCTCGACGTTCGAAACTTTGAACCGGAGTTCGAGCAGTCCAAGCGCTGCGTCGGCAGCAAGCGCAAGCAGTGCCGCGGGGACGGCTCCGGCAAGAACGAGACGATTGTCCACCGACGCCACGCCGCGGAAGATCAATTCGCCAAGCCCGCCGGCTCCGACTGCGGCCGCGATGGTCGCGATGCCGATGCAGGTCACGGTGGCCGTTCGCAGTCCCGCGAAGATGAACGATGCGGCGAGAGGAAGCTCAATCTTGAACAGGCGTTGCGCATCGGTGAGGCCAATGGCGCGTGCAACTTCAATAAGGGTCGGATCGATGCCGCGGATTCCGGCATAGGTGTTACGGAGGATGGGAAGAAGCGCGTAGGCGGTGAGCGCGACGATGGCGATGCGCGCGGCACGCTCGCCAAGCCACGGCAGCGGGAGCAGGAATCCAAACATGGCCAACGACGGAATTGTTTGAAGCACATTGGCCACGCCGATTACCGGTTTGGCCCAGCGCGGGGAGCGTGTGAGCCAAATACCGGCGGGCACGGCGAGAAAGGAGGCAAACAGCATGGCGGCTCCGGTGAGCCAGAGGTGCTCCAGCGTGAGCGTAGCAATTTGGCTGCCGTATTGGGACAGAAACGAGGTAGTCATGCGCATCCATCCTTCTTGTTCGGATCAGGGGATACGCTTGACTGGCCGCGATGGAATGCCCGGGCATACGCAATGATCTCCGGTTGGGTGGATTGGAGGAATTGGTCGCGAGAAAGATTTGCGAGAACCTTGCCCTCTTCCAGCAAGACGACGCGATGAGCGAGATAGAGCGCCTCGTCGAGATCGTGGGTTACAAGGAGCACCGTAGTGCGAAGCCGCTTCAGAAGTTCTCGGAGCATGTCCTGCATCTCGGCGCGGGTGAGCGGGTCGAGTGCGCCGAAGGGCTCGTCCATGAGCAGAATGTTTGGCTCCGCAGCCAGTGCGCGAGCCAGCCCGACGCGCTGCCGCTGTCCGCCGGAGAGCTGACGCGGAAAGCGATGGGAAAACGCCGCGGGGTCGAGGCCGACAAGTTGCAGCAATTCGTTGCTGCGCGCGCCGCGTTTTTCCCGCGACTGTCCCTCAGCTTCAAGAACGATGCCGATGTTGCGCTGAACGTTGAAGTGCGGAAACAGGCCGGTTTCCTGAATCACGTAGCCCATTTTTCTGCGCAGTTGCACGAGGCTGAGATCGTCAACACGGGTTCCAGCGACAAGGACCTGGCCGCGGCCTGGCTCGACCATCCGATTAGCGGTGCGCAGCAGAGTGGTTTTGCCCGAGCCGCTGCGTCCGAGAATCGCCGTGACGGTGCCTTCTCCAAGCGTTAGCGAAACGTCGTCGAGCATAAGCCGACCACTTGAAGTCGCCACGGAGATGTTTTGGAATTCGAGCGCTTCGCTCATCGCATGGACATCCAATCTCGCGTTCCCCGGAATTGGCAGGACACCGCGGCGATGCCAGCCGCTTCGCGCAGCGCATCCTCGAAACTGTAACCCTCGGCAGTGTGGAAGCAGAATGCGCCATGGAAGATGTCTCCGGCTCCGGTGGTATCGACGGTCTCGACCTGCGGGACCTCGATGAAACCGGCATGTAAGCCGTCAGCGAATCGAACGGGATTCGGACCCCGGGTGATGGCGACCTGGCGCACACCAGCCGCCAGCAGATATTGCATGACAGCGTCTTCGCAGGTGCAGCCGGGAGGTAGGAAGCTGGCGGAGCAGATTGCGATATCTATGGACCTCAAGAGCAGTTCGGTTCCGGGCTTCCAGCTTCCTCCATCGAAGACCACTCGGACCCCTTGGGAACGCCCTGCCGCGGCCCACGTCCGACATGCTGCCATGAAGTGTCCGTCAACCAGCAATATGCCTGCCTCTCGCAACGTCGATTGATCGACTTGCGGGGCAGCGATCTCAAGGCGTGTTGCATTCACCGAAACAACACTGCGCTGGCCGCGTTGATTTACCCATACCGAGGAGATCGGAGGCGGCGCTTCAGATTCCGGCGCGAGATCAATGAGACTGACCGCACCGTGCCGGAGTTCTTCCTTCATCAAGACGGCGAGGGTGTGGCGGCCAACAGCGGAGACCAGCGTGGCGTTCCCGCCGAGATGACTGAAAGTGATGGCCGCGTTTGACGCAGGGCCGCCTACGAGGATCTCCTGACTTTGTGCGACTGCTTTCGTGTCCGCCGGAGGAAACTCATCTACGGTGTGGATTAGATCGATGGTCGACAACCCCACGAAGATGCCGCCTGTCATGATTCAACCTCGCCGGTTCCCGCTCCCTCACATTTTATGTGGCGGGGGGAACACGACATGCGATGTCGCGGTACGCCAGGATCTGATCTGGGTGAATCAGCATCCTTACTGCTTGGTCACGTCTGTCTCGTTGTCGTCGGCGTCGCGATCGATTAGCTTGTTGAGCGGATCGATTCCAGCACGCGCAGGCATTTGGTTCACAACAATTTCAAACGTCTGCTTGCCGTCGTGCACCCATTGTTTCTGGAGGTAAAGTGGCTTTTCGCTATCGCGCGGGCCAGTGAAGACGCCGATATCTACGAGATCGTTCATCTTTTCGGGCGTCTCATTGCCGCTGCCGTCAGACTTCATCTTGTGCGCTTCCACCACCAGCATGACCTTGTATTTGTGATCAGGTGTCTGCGTTACGGTCGCCGACTCGGCGCGGTTGTTGTAGAGAACAATGTTTTCGAATGAATCGTCGACAAAGTACTGCAGGTTGGCCGGGGTCTGTTCGCGCAGGGCAGCGACAAGTTGTCGTGTGTCGGGATATGGCGTCGATTGCGCACTTCCGGCGTTCGCATAACGAGACTGCATCAGGAAGTTATGCAGCGCCAAGTCAACTTTGTCTTCACCGATATAGTCAGAAAGCGCATACATGATCTGGCCGCCCTTCTGATACCAGACGTACGCTTCCTGCTGGACCTGCGCCAGAGGCTCTTCTCTACGAATCTCAGTACCGCGGCCGCGCAAATAGCGATCTAGCTCGTATTTCAGAAACTTATGCATGTTGTCATCGCCATAACGATGCCGCATGGTCATCAGAGCGGAGTACTCAGCCAGCGTCTCCGACATCATGTTCGACCCGGAAACACGGGCGCCGATTAGTTGATGTCCCCACCACTGGTGACCGAGTTCGTGAGCGGTAACGAAATAGGTAAAGTCGATGTCGGTGGGTTTCTCCATCCGCTCGATGAACCCGATCCCTTCAGAGTAGGGAACAGTGTTGGGGAAGGATTGAGCGAAGCCGCGATAGCGTGGGAACTCGAGGATCCGATACTGCTTGAACTGATAAGGACTAAAATCCTTTTCGTAGAATGCGAGTCCAGCCTTCGAAGCGGCGATCATGTCCTGAACGTCGAAGCTGTGCGAAGGCAGATGATAAACCTCAATGGCGATGGGGCCATTTGCACCCTGGAATGTGTCTCGCGTGACTTCGTATTTTCCCGAGACAAAGGAGTAGAAGTCGAGGGTTTGCACGTCACCCATGTCGTAGGTGAAGTAGTGACGGCCGTTCGCGATCCAATCTTTTTGCAGATAGCCCGGAGAAATGGCGATCTGATCTGCAGCGGTGCTTATCGTGGTACGGTAGTGAATCCAATCGGACTGCGGAGTAAACAGGTTGGTGAGGCTGCCAGCGGGGTCGCCTCGATTCGGCAGCAGTTCCTGCGTCCCGAGATGTTCTTCGCGGCGGCGGCGGGGATCGCTCAGTTCGATATCGGGATTGTAGCCGATGGTTGGAAAGTATCCCGAGTCGAAGAAAGTGCCGTTGTAGGCCAGCTCGGCACGCTCATGGCCGTCGGAAAAGCCACGAGTTTCCTGGCTCATGTTGAAAGTCATGTTCATCGTTTCGCCCGGGCCGACAGGCTTATCGAGAGCGTAGATGACGTAGAGATTCCGCGGGCTGGCGGAGACGATATGGAACGGCCGATCGAACGCAACGCTCGCGACCGACTGTTGCATGTTGGTGATATAGATCTGGGTGATCGGCTGGGGAGATTTGTTCTGGAGCACGAAGTGACCGGTTCCGCTGAAGGAGCGGCGCTCAGGAAAGATGTCGATCTGTGTATCGACCGATATGATTTTCGGCTGCGGAAGATGTTCGTATTTCTTGAAGTCCCGCTCGTAGTCTGCCTGGATGACCCTTCTGTCTTTATTGGTGAGGTATTCGTTCAGGACGTGCGTGTTGTAGTAGAACCAGGCTCCGCTGCCCACGGCCATCAATAGAAAGACCGCGGCAGCCGGAGCGAGCCCAACCGCGTTCTGGCGGAGAAGATGCAACCGTGAACGAAGTGAGTCTTCCGCGCCTCGGCGCGCGAGCCCAATCGAGAGGACTCCGAGAAAAGCGGCAATCGAAAGCCAGTACGTTATAGACCAAAACAGCGGCTGAACGAAGTGTCCGTAGCCGTTCATGTCGGAGTAGGTGTACGGCGGTGTTGCGCCAAACAGGTAGAGCGTATTCTCCCAGCCGAAATTGAAGAGAACCGGCTGCAACACAAAAATGCCGATGACGATGCCATGTCCGATGAACTTGTTGGACACGATGGTCTGCACGAACATGGCGAAGAGCGCAAAGGTGAGAACCTGAGGGAAGGTAACGATGTACAGTTCCTTGGCGTACTGCAGTAATTCGTAATGGTAGTAACCGGCGACGGTCTGCATAATGAGCCCGCAGATCCCCGCGATGGTGAGCAAGGCGAGTTCCACGACGCTCAGTGCGGTAAGCTTCGAGAGCCAGTCGGTCGACTCGCTCATGGGAAGCGCATCATGAATGCCCTCGAAGTGGGTGTCGCGCTCGCGCCAGATAAGCTCTGCTGCATAGAACGTCGCAACGATATAGAAAAAGAGCATGGCGCCACCCTCAACGGACTGCAGCATGAGGTAGGTGACCGGCCAGACATTTACTCCTTCCACCCGCCCGGCATAGTGCCCGTTGTTGAGCGCCACCGCAGCCATGAGCACGAGCAGTACCCAGAACGGGACGTCGCGTACAACGTTGCGTACTCGCATGCGGGTGAGCGAAAGATACTGTGCAAGGGAGGTGCCCAGGCCGAAGAATTGCTGAACAACCGGAATTTTGGCCACGGCCCGGCTGCGTACCGGTTGCAGTTCTTCATCCTGCTCGAGCGCAATGCGGGCACGCCGGCTGCTGGTGCGCGCCGTGAGCGCCTCAAGCGACATCGGGAAGAATCTCCAGAGTATTCCGAGACTGAGGAGGCCAATACCTATCCAGAGGACTCGGTTGTAGAGGAACACTCCGCCGGCAGAGTGAAGAGACCAGGAATACAGCAGCGTGTTCTTTTCCACCACTGTCCAGTAGCGGGTGATGGAGTCGTTGAGAATAACGCCGACGGGGTCGAAGACGCCGGGCCAGAAAAGCGCGGTGCTGCGGGTTGTCTCAAAGGCACCGAGACCAATGAGGTACAGGATCAAGAGTGCAGCGCCCTGAACGTAAACGATAAAAATTCGCCGGGTGAGAGCAGCCACCATGAAGAAGATCGATCCAATGAAGAATATCTGTACGAGGACGATGAAGAGGAACGGCTGCAGATACCACCACAAGTGTGTCGGAGCAATGCGGGTGTGATCGGCCCACGGCGCCAAGGTGCCCAGCAGTTCACCGAAGATCAATCCAGAAAAGGCGAATACAGTTGCCAGGAAGGAGCCCGCCCATCGTCCGCCAAGGTATGCGAATTTTGAGATCGGCTTCGTAAACAGGATTTGCGTAGTGTCACGCTGGAAATCGCGGAGGATCGATGTGCCGAAGATGGCACCGATGATGATCAGTCCGAAGAAGGTGGAGAAGACGTCGTTGTAGATGTTGGCGTAGGGTCCGTTGAGCAACACCTTGCCATTGCCGAACGCAATAGGGCCAAAGTTCTCCGAGGCAATGCACAGAAAGCTGAAGGTAAACCAAATGGCAAAGTACACGTAGGTGGAGATGGCTTTGAAGCGAAACTTCAGCTCGAATACGAAGAATTCCAGAAACAATCGCATGTGCGCTCCGTAGCTAGTTTTTCGCGTGACGGGCAAGGCTGAGGAAGTAGACGTCTTCCAGTTCCGACTCAGAAGATTTGAACCCATCCCCGGGATCGGAATCGGCGTACACGCGCACTTCGTGCTGGCCCGCGATCAAATGCGTGGAAATCACCTGTAGATTGGCTTCAAGCGCCTTCAATTCATCATCGCTACCGACTACCTTGGACCAGATTTTCCCATGCAATGCATCGAGCGTCTCAGTCGGCGAGCCCTCAAGCAGAACGTTGCCGTTGGCGATGATGGCCATGCGCGGGCACAATTCGCGGACGTCTTCGACGATGTGGGTCGACAGAATCACGATGACATCGCGGCCGATGGAACTAAGCAGATTGAGAAATCGGTTGCGCTCAGCAGGGTCCAGGCCGGCGGTCGGCTCATCGACAATGATCAGTTTGGGCTTGCCGAGCAGGGCCTGTGCGATTCCGAAGCGCTGCTTCATGCCGCCGGAATAAGTCCCGAGCGATTTCTTGCGCACATCCCAAAGGTTTGTCTGATGAAGGAGAGCATCGACGATTTCGTTGCGCTCGCTCTTTTTTGTGATGCCTTTCATCACGGCGAGATGATGCAGCATGTCAAGCGCAGAGACCTTTGGATACACGCCAAACTCCTGGGGCAGATATCCGAGGATCTTGCGGACTTCCTGCTTGTTCGAGAGAACGTCAAGTCCGTCGAGGGTTACGCTGCCGGCATCGGGAGCTTGCAATGTGGCCACGGTGCGCATCAGCGTGCTCTTCCCGGCGCCGTTGGGGCCGAGCAACCCGAACATATTATTTCCAATTGTCAGAGAGACGTTCTGGAGCGCCTTCACACCGTTTGGGTAGGTCTTCGAAAGGCCGGAGATGGTGAGAGCCAAGACTGTGGTCCTCCTGGTTGTTTCGGAATTTTCAGGTGGGACGGAACGTTCCGGCCATGCTACCACATCGATTGATCAAAATATATCGGGCGTACCCTGACTGTTCGGAACATCGTCTCGACTTTTGCCGAAGGTCCTTTACATATGTGCGCAGGATCTCGGGAAGAACGCGGAAATCCTCGACATTGTTCGAGCTTCTCAGACAATTTCTTGCCATCACAAAACCGGATGGGACGGACTTCGTCAATAATCCATCGCTCCCGAGGTTGATCAGCGGAGAGTCGCTGTTTCTGCCATTTGCATTCTTTGCCAAAAGAAAGAGTAGATGGCGATAACGCAATAACAGATGAGGGGCACCCCGTATGCCAGGGAGATGCGATGGGTTGCCTGCGAGATCCATCCCATTAGCGGTGTGAGAACGGCTCCGCCGACGATGGACATGACGATGAGCGAGCCGCCGATTTTGGTGTTCCGGCCGAGGCCCTCGATGCCAAGCGCAAAGATGGTGGGAAACATGACCGACATGAAGAAACTGGTGAAGAAAATCGCCCAGAGACCGATCCATCCCGGGAAGAGCACGCCAATAGCAACAAGGAAGATATTGATGACGCTGTAGAGGGCCATCAGGCGATGTGGACGAACGTAGCGCATGATGGCCGATGACCCAAAACGTCCAACGCCAAAAGCGCCCAATGTTCCCGTCAGAAGGTAACCTGCAATTTTCTCGTGCTGGTGGGTTGAATCCTGAACGTACTGGATGAAGTAACTCCACGTGCCTACCTGCGCGCCGACGTACATGAATTGAGCGACAACTGCGAACAGAAATGTGGGATAGGCGAGGAGGTCACGAAACTTTCCATGGCTCTCTCCCTCGGCCTGGTGTTCGCCGGCAACGACGGGAAAACGCGTGACGGCGATGAGCACCGCCCAGGCAATGGCGACGGCACCCAGAACCATGTACGGCGCAACTACGCGCATCGTCTCGGTACGGAGATAGGCCGTGTAGGTATGCGCAGCCTGCATTGCGGCTACTTGCGATCCGCTGAGCTCAATTCCGGAAAAGATGAAGACGGTGCCCATCAGTGCACCGGTGATCGAGCCGAGCGGATTGAAGGCCTGGGCGAAGTTAAGACGCCGCGCGGCTGATTCGGGATCACCGATTTGTGCGACGAAGGGATTCGACGCGGTCTCAAGAAATGCCAGCCCACTGGCAATCACGAACAGCGCTGCGAGAAAGTAAGGGTAACGGCCGATCATGGCAGCAGGCCAGAATAGGAAAGCACCGGTGCCGAATAAAAGCAGTCCCACAATGAAGCCGGATTTATATCCAAATCTTCGCATCAGCAGGGCTGCCGGAGTGGCGAGGAGAAAGTAGCCCATATAGAAGGCGGATTGCACCAGTCCCGCCTGAAAGCGGGACAAGGCGAACGACTTCATGAATTGCCGGATCAGAACGTCGTTCAGGTTATTGGGAATGCCCCACAGGAAAAAAAGCGCGGTCACCAGCACGAACGGTAGAAGCACACCATGGGGAATCAACCGCGGCCGAACGGGCAAAGTTTGTGCCGGTTCGTTTTCAGTGGAACCAATGGACATCGAGCTTCCCTTCCCTGCTCATGTTTGCTGAGAGATGCCGACCGGACAGTTCAGCTTTCCGGCTCATGCAGGAACACGAAACATCAACTCTGCCATGATGACCGCATCATCGGCAAGAGCGTCTCACCCTTGCCATGGCGAGATCCGTTTGCGCGGTCAGTTGCAGGAGAGATTCGCCGTTCGTCCGCAATCCCAATCAATCGAGATTGCCGACCACCTGCTCTGCAACTCGCTCGAGGATGGAGGCGCTATAGGGATCGGTGGGCGGCCCATCGGCTTTGGGCATCGCAGCTACGTCGGGAACGTTGCTCGTGACGACGAAGAAGACATCTCGCATTCGTCCGGCAATCACATCCCATGGATGCCCTTGCTCATCGGGGCGCCTGCATTGTACGGCTTCATTTCCAAGCGCCTTGAGTTGCGTGCTTTCCTGGGGACAGACGTGCTTATCGGTCGTGCCGACGAGGATGCGCAGCATTTTTGCGCTTCCGCCAGATTGAGACATGAACTCGCAAAGCCCCTGCCCCTTGTCTTCCGCCTGAAAATGAAACGAAACCGGACCGCCAAGAACTGCCTGCGCGCTCCCGGATGAAAACCATGGACAGCTCGCAGGTTGCTGTGCCGCCGCGATGGTCGCGGAGACGATGAGAAGATGCGCCGCAGCGCAAATGGCCAAGCGCATGCTTACACCTTCGACTTGGCTGGAATGAGTTTGTCTGATTTCAGGATTTTGCCGCCTTCTTCGAGGACATAGAGGCAGTTGGAATCGAGATTGTGGAACTGATCAACCTGTCCGCTTAACCAGCGCACTTCCACTGTATCCACCTGCTTCGCCCGGTCCAGTCCGAAGTGAAGTCGCAGATCGTTCTGCGAGAAGTAGCTTCCGCCGCTGCGCAATTCCTCAATCTGCACGAGAGGACTCGCGGCGATGGGCGAGGTCTTGGCGGTGACGATCACGCGGCTGCCGATACCCGATCGATTCGACTTGGTGCCGACGAGTTTGATCTTGATCCAGTTCCGATTCAGTGTTGAGTCGCATCGCAAAAGCTGCGGCGGCGCATTGATGCAGTTCACCACGATGTCAATGTCGCCGTCGTTGTCGTAGTCACCGAAAGCGCAGCCGCGAGCAGGTGCATTTTCCAGAATGCCCGGTCCGCCGGCGTCGGTCACTTCTTCAAAGCGCCCGTTGCGCAAGTTGCGATAGAGATATTTATGCTCAGCGTATTTCAAATCCGCTTTGGAATTGTCGACTTCGGGATAGACATGCCCATTCGACATGAGAATGTCGAGCCACCCGTCATTATCCATATCAAAGAAGCCGACACCCCAGCCAAGCAATCTCGTGTTGACTCCCAGGCCGCCGGGATAGGTGCGATCCTCGAAGTTTCCATCACCAAGATTCGTGTAGAGTGAGTCGGTGTCGCCGGCGAAGTTAGTCTTTACTACGTCGAACTTGCCGTCGCGGTTATAGTCGCCGATGGAAACGCCCATGCCGGCCTGGGGCTTTGCTTCGGCCGAGAGAGCTGCTCCGGCTTCGATGGCGATGTCGCGAAACGTTCCGTCTTTCTGGTTCAAATAGAGCGTGGCGGGAGCCGAATCGTTGGCAACGTAGATATCCGGCCAGCCGTCATTATCGAGGTCAGAGGCAGCCACGCTCAGCCCGTAGGTGCCCACCGCTGTCCACATTCCGCTCTTCTCGCTGACATCTTCGAATGTGCCGTCGCCCTTGTTGTGATACAGAACGTTTTTCCCGCCCGGTAGCCCTGGAGGACCGCAAGCCACCAGAATTCCCTTGTAGGTACACGGGCCATCCTGCGGAAGAGGCGCCGTCTTCAAATCGAAGTCGACGTAGTTGGCGACGAAGAGATCGAGGTGCCCGTCCTTGTCGTAGTCCACAAACGTGCACCCGCTGTTCCAGCGAATCTTCGGTCCCGGCTGGATAAGCCCTGCCTCGCGCGTAACTTCGGTGAAGGTGCCGTTGCCATTATTGCGATAGAGCGCATTCTGTCCGTAGTAAGTGACGAAAAGGTCGTCGAAGCCGTCGTTGTTATAGTCGCCCACGCAGCATGCCTGGCCCCAACCGGTTTTGTGCTCGAGGCCCGAGCCGATTGAAACATCTGTAAATGTGCCGTCGCGATTGTTCTTGAATAGACGGCAATGCGGTTCCTGCCCGGCAGGAAATCCTTCCAACCGCCAGCCATTTACAAGAAAGAGATCTGGCCACCCGTCATGGTCGTAGTCGTAAAACGCGAGTCCGCAACCTGTCGTCTCCAACAGATACTTATTGTGGAACTCGCCGCCATAAATCGTCTTGCCCGTCAGTCCCGCTTGCGGAGCAACCTCGACGAAGCTGACACCCAGCGGAGTTCCCTCGATTGGCGATTTAGGCCCGGGCGGAGGAGGAGCTGGCTTGGCGTCATAGCTGCGTTCCTGCGGCCCGATCTTTGGGGCCGGTGTGGTTTGCGGTTCCTGCCGGCCGGAGGCGAGAGCAACGATGTCGGCAAATGGCAACACCAACGCTGTGCGGCTGAGAGAACGAAGAAATGTACGGCGATTCAGATCGCGATGACCCACTTGTTGCTTCCTCTTCAGGGTGTGCCCCCGCCGGTGGTTGGAGGCGGAGTTTGCACATTGCTATGCACGTGCCATGGAACGCTTTCGGTTGAAATCTCGGGATGCTTGCGCAGATACTCCAGTGAATAGGTCGGAGCACCCGGATCAATTCGTTTGATTGTATAGAGTGAGGCTTCCACCTCAGCCTCGTGCTTCATGCCTTTGCGTCGATACAGAATCGCCAGGTTGTAATGTGCGGCGAGATCGTCGGGATCAATTGCCTGCAGCGCCTTGAACTGCGCCATCGCGTCGTCGGCGCGATGCTGCTGGTAGTAGGAGATTCCAAGTTCCCGACGCGCATCGCGGCAATCAGGATATTGCGCAATCACTTTTTCGAGATCGGCAATTTCGGCTTCAGAATGGCGGGCACGGCGTTCGACCAGAGCCATGTAGTACAGGGCTCGCGCATCATCGGGCTTCAACGCGAGGGCCTTCTCCAGCGGCTGCCTGGCTTCGTCATATTTTTCCCAATCGATATAGGTCAGTCCGAGATTGATGTAGCCATCCTTGTAATCAGGACGAAGCCGCGTCACCTGCTCGAAGGCTGCGATGGCATCAGAATGCTGCAATTGATCGAGGAAGCCAATGCCGAGATTGTTCCAGCGCATCCAGTCCTGGTTATCGGTGGGCAGCGGCGCAGTGGCCTGATTATCGCCAATGTTGACTACGCGGCTGCGCGATGCAATTTCAACCACCGGGTAGGCTGGATGATCAGGCCCCAACACATTGTTGAGGTAAGTCTGGCGAAGGTGGCGATAGTTCACCTGCGCCTGCAACGTAAACGGGCCCTTTGCCCCAGCAGGCAAACGAAACTGATAGCGGACAAGGGCCGAGCGACCGGACTGGATCGTGTTGTCGTACGCGACAGAATGTATTGCTGAGACAACGTGGTTGTCGACAAACTCTCCAACTACGTTCACGGGCCGGTTGGTAAAACTATGAGCTCCCGATTCCAGCGTTCCATCGGGATTGAGGAAGCCGCTCTCGTAGACCTTTGTTCCATTTGCGTCGGTCACCGTGAACTTGACCCAGGCTTCATACAGGTCGCGCACTTCAGGGATGAGCGAGTGTCCGATCATTTTGTTCTGGACGACGACGTAGGCCTCAAGCACGTCTCCCGCATTGACGTGAAAGGGGACCGTTCCGAGCGGCGCAGCAAGTTTGCCGTCTTCGCCGATCTGCAGGCCAAAGATATCGACGTTGAGATAATTGCCGGTCCGCAGGAACTCGATCGTCTTTTCCAGTTGTTCATTGAATCCGTAGTAAAAGGGCACGGCCGTATTTCCTGCCAGCCAGCGATGAGAGACAAACGTGGCATCCTTGGCGCCAGGCTCGGGCAGGACGTTGGGTGCGCGCTTCATATGGCAACCCTGGCAAGTAGTGAAATCTGCCGTGTAAAAAGTCAGCGGGTTGCGATTGGAGAACTTGGAGGTCTGCCACTCGTCATAGGCGGTAAAGGCGCGAATCCATTTGTATTCGTTCAGCGTCGGCGGCAGATTCGCCTTGTGGCAGGCTTCGCAGAATTCCGGCGTGTGATAGATGTCTTGCATCACGGCCTTCGAATGCCTAACGAGATGGGCCAGAATCTCGGAATCGGGCACCATACCTGGGATGCGATTCCCGTTCTCATCCACCAGCGCCGAAGGAACGGCCATGACGAATCCGCCGTTTCCCACCTTCGACTTCACACTCTGGATCGAATGGCAGGTGGTGCACGTCAGGCCATCGCGATCAAAAAGCCGATCGACTGGCGAATTTGGATTCATGGCTCCGCCAAGAACGGCAATCGGGTTGTGGCAGCTGTCGCAATGCCGCGCAAATTCGATTCCCTTGGTGCGCAGCAGGATGTTCACGCTTGTCCGGTAAAACGGTGTACGAAAGGAGTTGGAGTGCAAGGCCTGGCGCCACTGGTGGTATGCCTCCTGGTGGCAATGGCCACAGTACTGTGCATCCAGGAAGGCGCTCGGCTCGAGAAAATCGTCTCCCATCACGGCAGCATTGCCGGGCACCGACATCTTTCCTTTGCCGAACGGGAAATTGTAGGTTTCGCGTACTTTATCGGCATAAGCCTTGCGCAGGCTCGCCTCCTGGGCGCGCGCATCCTGCTCGGCTCCGTGAATGCCGCGTAAGGCTACGAACGACGACGCACACGCCACGACAAGGAAGATGAAGATTTGTCGTGTTGAATTATTCAGCATGCGTGTAGCCACCGGGAGTTCGCGGCGGGTCCTGCCCGTGGGTTCGGTCCAGACAAAGGCAGGCGCAGACTTGCAGGCGCCGGCGATGCGAACAGGGAAGAGGGACGCCGTGAGTGCCAGTCGAAGTATAGGGCAACCCAATGTCGACTGTACATCCACCCAAGGTTTGGGTGCCCATCAAATACCTACTGCGACGCCTGGTTCAGCTTTTCCGCCTGGGCGCGCTCTGCAGCTGCTTCGGCCGTTTTGCCTTGCTTGTCCAGTGCTTCAGCCAGTTTTAAATGCGCTTCGGTATAGCTGGGATCGAACGACAGCGCATCGCGAAACTGAACGATCGCGTCATCGATCTTTCCACTGGCCAGGAGCGACTTGCCGGAGTTGGTTGCGACTTCAGCACGTTGCAGATTCATGTGTTTACGCATCAGGTCTGCAGCAACCTTGCGCTCCGCGGCTGCTCCCGCTGTGTCGTTCTGCTTCACGAGCACCGAAGCAAGCAGCAGGTGCGAATCCGATTGGTCGGGCATCTGCTCAATCGCTTTCCGCAGAGCCGAAGCCGCTTCGGGCAAGCGATCGAGCTTGCTATAAACGCTGCCAAGCGTCGCCCAGGCTTCCCCATTTTGCGGATGCAGTTTGAGCGACACCTCGAGTTGCTGCGCGGCCTCCTGGTAGCGACCAACCTGTAAGTAGAGCAGCCCAAGGACATAAGGCGGCTCATATCCCGCAGGATTCAGTTTCGCAGCCGTTTCCAGTTCCGGGATTGCATCCGTCGCATCATCCTGCAGCTTGTAAGCGGTGCCAAGGTCGTAGTGCAGTTGCGGTGAATCAGGGGACAGCCTAATTGCTACCTTCAACTCAGCCACTGCATCCTCGATCTGATTTATCTGGATGTAAGCAGCTGCGAGATCCTGATGGGCGGTCGGATCGCTCGGGTCGATCGTGACGGCCTTCTTCAGGAACGGGATACCCTCCGTAGCTTTGTGCATCTGGGCCAGCGCCATCCCAAGATTGGTGAGCGCGGCTGCGTTCGCGGGCTCCGAATGAACAACCCTCTTCAGCAAATCAATCGCTTCCGGAACCCGATCCACACGCTGCAGCACAATCGCGAGCTGGTACGCAGCGTCGGCCGACTTGGGCTGCAGTTCGACGGCATGCTCAAGAATAGGAACTGCTTCGGAGTCGCGTCCGGCATCGGCCAGGGCCTTGCCTGCCGTCAGAGCAACGGCCGGGTCGCCGGGAGCCAGGGCGTACGCCTTCGCACATTCCTCTATCGCGCCCGGCTTCTGTTCTGCCTGGAGAACGAGTCCCAGGTGCAGATGCGCGCTCGCGAGATCATCTTTCAGGCGGACTGCCTCTGAGAATTCCTGTTCAGCTGGCGCCCAGTCTTTCTGCATCGCGTAGAGCGATCCAAGCTCATCGTGTAGCTCGGCATTGCGGCTGTCTTGCGCAAGTGCCTCTTTCATTTCGCTGACAGCCCGACGTGTTTCTCCGCTTCGAGCAAGAGACCGTGCATAAGCCGCCTGCACCGCTGGGTCCAACGGATGCTTGGTCTTGTGCGCTTCTGCATCCAGTTTCTGAAAGAGCGGAATTGCCTCGGAAGCTGCCCCGGATTGCGCATAGACCATGGCCAGGTTCAGTTGCGCGGCGCTGTCATTGGGCTTGAGTGCCAGCGCCTTCTCAAGCTCACGCGTACCTGCAGCCCACTGGCCCTCGCGTACCAGCACCGCACCGAGAGCGCTGTGTCCCTGCTCCGCGGCTGGCGCAAGGCGGACAACGGATTCAAATTTCGATTGGGCAGTCTTGAGATCGTTGTGGTTCAGCGCTTCTACGCCGGCGCGATAATCGGCATCAGCCTGTCGCAGACTTGCCGACGGTTCCTGGGAATAGGCGGTCGCGCCCGCAATCCCAGCGAGCAGCAGCAATATGTGGGGAAGTCGAAAACGCATGACGACCACCACATTCTATCTTGCACGCGCTTTGGAGGAATTGCCCAGATGCTTTGGCGAGGTGAGGAATCCAGCGATCGATGAGCTTACATCGCCCGCATTCTGGCGTAACGACGGATATCGGGCGCTAGCGAAATTGCCATGCTTCCGATAGCAAGCATTCCGGCGGCGATCAATATCCATTTAAGGCTCTGCATTCCTTCTCCTTTTTGGGATTGCGGGTTTCCAGTCGGCTCATTGTTGCTAGATGCGCAACCATCAATTCGCCTCGTTGGATGCTGCGACTCTTAAGCGGGATGCCTTGGAAAGACATTCAGGCGTCAGCCAGCCAAACTTCAGTTCATTGACTCGAATCAATTTCCCTCACGGGAGCGTTGGTCTGCGCGGCTGGCCCACTTGCTCCACATCTGCGGGTCGCTCAGCATCTTGATGTATACACCACCCACGACAGAACGTGCCTGAAATCCAACCTGCTTCGCGGTCACCGTGTCGTACCAGTCTGTCATCGGGACCCTGTCTGGAGTCTTGTTGAGGAATTGAACTATGGGATCGACAATTGCCCGAAAATCCTCAGGACTTGCGGCCAGAGTCGCCGACCAGACCGACCAGTCGAGCTTGGTGTAGTTGGCCCGATCGTCGAGTGGCAGTCCGTAGGGATGCATATGCGTCTTGTAGAAGGTCACCTCTGTTTGCGCCACCTCCTTCGGGAACAGATGAAGTCCCAGGATGCTATCCCATACGAGGTTGTATTTCTGACTCCACGTGCCAGGCTTGTCAAACGCCAGTCGGTAGTGATCTCCATCCACTGCGAGCTTCACCCAATGGGCAGCCATACTTTTTGCGGCGTTCCCATACTTCGCCGCAGCCGGATGGTCTCCAAGCTTGTCAGCAAGCTGCGCATAAGCGGCGAGCGCCTCGATCGCCTTAATCGAGAGATTGGTATTGTGGGCGAGATGTCCGGCAAAGTCATCTGTGCAAAGCTGATTCTCCGGATCGAAACCTTTTTCCAATAGAAAGTCGGCCCACTTCGTCAAGAGCGGCCAATGGCGCTGCGCATATGCCGCATTGTTCTCCGCATGTGCGAGCGCCGCGAACATGAGGATCATATTGCCTGATTCCTCCACAGGCATCTGGTCTTCTTCGCTTACCTCGCCACCGCCATAGAGCTGTCCGTTTGCAAGCGGATAGACTCCAAGGTCGTGGGGTGCAAACGGAAACTTCCAGTGACTGCTCTCGGCATAGCGAACCACGGGCTCGAGCTGCGCCTCTACCAGCTTGGGATTCAAAAGCAGAAACATCGGCGACGAAGGGTACAAAACGTCAACGGTCGAGATCGAACCGTTGCTGAAGTTTTCCTTGGGCATGAAGAACGGGATGCCGGCGTCGTCCTGAACCAGCTTGTGAGCCGCAATTGCCTGGCGAAACGCGAGCGTTGCAATTGCCGCATACTCTGGACCGCCGGTTTGTAGAAGGTCGTGCGTCAGATCTGCATCGTACTGCTCAGCGCGCTTTTGTAAAGACGCGTAATCGCGGTCCGCCCCTTTCATCAATGCGGTGAAGCTCGAAAATTCCGTACGCCAGTAGGGCAACAGCCTCTGCCGCATGTATTCCACCGAATAGATATCGTCGTAGCCAAGCAAGACATGACGCGTGACGGCTGCTGCTCCAACCGCACCCAGCGGCATCACCAAATTCAGCGCCGGGGGAGAGGGGTAGCGACTCTGTGGCATTCGCGGCTGATTGAGGTCATCGTCTGTCAGGATCTTCCCGGTTTTGACGAAATCTTCGCGATAAGCCTGGTTTCCAGCAGCACATTCGGCCTCTTCTCCGCTGGGAATCCCCATGTAGAAATAGCCCCAATTGATGCGGACGTTGTCGCCCCAATCCTCAAGTACCGGCTGCTTTGAGCTGCCCACTCGCAGCAGATGCAGCCCCCGGATCTCAGCGCGCGACCATGTCACCGTCTCATTGGGGTGATTGATGGCGACGTTGCCATCGGCATCAAGATAGAGGGCGATGTTGTGTGTCGCTCCATCGCGCGATTTCACGTCCCAGGTAAGGTATGTGACCGGTCGCGCCATCACTGCAAGATCGTCCGGAAGGGCTGGAGTGAGAAACGTTAGCTTCAACTCGATTGCTGGCGACTGCATGGTCACTATTGTTCGTGTCGGCGTGATCTCGCGGTGCGTCTCTTCCAACGCCGGAATCTCGTCATTCGCGTCGCCCAGATAGCGATAGGTCTTTGCGTCGATCCGTACCAGGCCGTTGAGGGCCTGCCTAGTCCCGGTCCAATGCCGGGTCGAGCTATCGGTGAGCCGGTCGCCCATTGACCAGACGCTGAAATATGGATCGTGAACAACGAGGGGTGTTGCCGGAGCACGCAAGGTTTGATCTGGATTCTCCGACTTCACACTTTGGCCGACCATTCCTCCAGTCAGCAGAACTGCTGAAGCTGCAACTGAGATCATGATCCTCATGGGCGAATTCTCTCCTTATTCCTTGCCCCGTCGAATTCGAGGGCACTTCCGACGCTGGGCAGGAGTCATGGACGAGACAATCGGTCGCCTTCCAATGGAGCCAGCCCAACTCCACCAGACCTCGCATCCGTGAAAACCTCTCGATGTCATGTGAAAACAGGACCTGACCTTACGCTGTTAGTCGATGTCGCGCTTCCCGGTCTGAAGGCACGAATCAGAAAGAGCGATGTTATCACGCTGAGTTCAAATAACATGACGCGTCCAGGGAAGAGCCCATTTGATGTGCAAGCGTATCAAGCGATAGGGGGCAACGCGACAAGAATATCGAGATGGGAAACGGGGAAAGGGGCGGCGTACGGCGTCGCGCGAGCGTTCGTTGAGTGGTGGGGAGTGACTCCAAATGCGCCCTGGACGCACCTGCATCACGAATGACAGGAGAATCAGGAACACGAAGTCGCCAACGGTGGGAATCGTCACACGTCAGTCAGCGTGCACCGGAGCCCCGTGGCCAGGAACTCCGGTTGCGGTATCAAGTCGAAGGCTGACTAACCGACTCTCTCAGGATCGCTACCAGACGATCTTCACTCCGAGTTGGATCTGCTGCGAGGTTGCGGGGTGGCGGTTCAGCGCCATCGGCAATGCGATTTCCTCCAGGTCGTCGCGCTTCTCATCCTGCACGACTGAGCAAATCGCTGATGCGCGCATGGTAACTGCGGCTCATGGCAAGCTTCTGTCCGTTGACAAGATGGACCATAAAATCGCCGCGCGTCTCGGTACGGACCTCTTTGACATAGCGCAGATTCACGATGGCCGACCGATGGACGCGCAAGAATGTCTCGGGATCCAAACGCTGTTCCATCGAACTCATGGTCTCTCGCAACAAGTGCGTCTCTGTTCCCGTGCAGATGCGGACATAATTCTCCTCTGCACCTATCCAGCGGATATCGGAGACGGGAAGGAACAGAATGCGTCCACGCGACTTGAAGATGATGCGGGCTGTGTATTGTCCCGGTGCTCCTTCTCTGGGTTCTTTGTGGCCATCATGCCGTTCACCGCTTCGAAGTTGGTCTCTGGCGCGGACGACAGCCAAGCGCAAGCGCTCCGCACTGAATGGCTTCAATAAGTAATCGGTCGCATTCAACTCGAAAGCTCGTAATGCGTAATGATCGTAGGCCGTCGTGAGGATCACGCGAGGCAGCGTAATGCCGGTCGAGAGTGAAAGCTCTGCGATCAGGTCCAACCCGTCCATACCGGGCATGCGCACGTCGAGAAACAGGAGCTGCGGAGTCGTCGCGCGAACCAATTCATAGACCTCGCGCGCAGAGGAAGCTTCACCTACGACGTCAATATCCGGTTCATCGCGAAGAAGCTGCCGCAGCTTCTGGCGGGCAAGCAGTTCATCATCAGCAATCAAGGTCTGGATAGCCATGGACTCTCCCATTCAAGCGCTATTGAGATTTGTCCTCGAATCAGAAAGTGCTGCAGCATCCAGTTAGACCGCAAGTCCATTGCCATCTCACCGAGGGCGGCCTCGCCCTGATTTCAATCACTTACCCGCATTGCCGGCATCCATGGGTCGACGGACTTGTTCACTTTCGCGATAACTTGTCCGATTCTGGACAGTGCCAGATGCATTGTGGATTGGACGAGAGGAGTCGAAATAGGGATAGGCGGTCTGTTGAAGATGACGCCTCGATTTCAAGAAGTCGGCGGCCAGGCTCGTTTGATTTGATCTTCGGGAATATTATTCGGGCAATGCGTGGCAATGAAAGGCGTCGGCGCGACCACTGGGCTCTTTTCGTCTGATTGGTCTCAGTTAACAAGCATTACAAGCAATACGACTTCGCTATTTCGTCCCTGTTTCTGCCCATTTCATCACTCTCCGGCAGCAGTTCGTCCCATTCTCCTGGGTTCAAAATGGACGGCGAGCTTCGGGCTAGCTACGAAAGGTTGAAGCGGAGGGGTTAGAGGATCCGGAATAGCGACTTTCATTAGCATCCGTACCATTCGCTGACATCTGAGAGCAGACCGTTGCTCTAAATTGTGCAACAGGGCTGCGCATAGGACCTCCGGCAGTAACTATGAAACTGTTGCCAGAATAGTCATTGCGGCCATGCCAGCGTGGCTATGCCAGTATGGCGTCAACGGCAGTCACCTTGAATGACGTTGCATAATTCGCAACGAACTGCCATCTCGCTCCTAACTGCTTCATGCAACATTTCCGGCATTCAAAAATGGAGTAATGAACCGTTTCTTTTGTGACAAACTGCGTCTTCGCGATGATGAAACGGTCTTTGCGCATGGTCACTTGAGCATAGATGAGACGAACCACTCCTCTCGCGCGGTGACAATCGCACAGACGGTGAGTCTAGAGAGCACCAGGAGGAAACACGTTCTTGAGGTCGCACTGACATGACCTGAGAAACGAAAACATTAGTTCTGCATCGGCGATGCAGTGAATTGGATGCAGGATCGGGATAGCTTGCTCCGTAATTTTGAGGAACGATGGTGTTTGCGAAAAGCAAGGTCAACTCTCTCGGACGATTGAGCTGATCTGGAATGCGAGTGAGGCAACGTGACAATCAACCTCGAACGTCACGATAACTCGTCTTCAGCGACTTTGTAACTTGGGCGCATCGGGATCCGGTTTCATCGATCGTGATCCCGAAATCGTTTCTGGGCCCAATCGCGCCTTAACACAACATTCAAAGTTCACGGTTTCTCAGTTACCGGAGGCATCATGACTAGCTATCGAAGCAAGCGTGCACTCTCAATCATCCCTCTTGTGATCATCACATCAATATTACTGGGCATCGCCGAACCCCGAATGGCGCGGTCGGTAGATCCGGATATTCCACGGATCCAGGCTGGTGCCGAGAGGGGTTCGGTTCAGCAGCAGATAGAGCTCGCTGCCGCATACCTCGCCGGGCGCGGTGTGCCGCGCGATGAAAAGGAGGCGGCCTATTGGTACGAAAAGGCCGCCAACGGTGGAGATCCTGGCGCGCAGCAACAGATCGGGTATTTCTACCAGGCGGGCATCGGTGTAGAACGAAATCCTACTCGCGCAGTTCAATGGTTCGAGCGCGCGGTAGCTGGCGGGCTGGTTAGCGCAAAGGTCAACTTGGGCGTCGCGTACGTATGGGGACTGGGAGGGCGTAAGGATCCCGTCTTCGCGGCTCAGCTGTTTCGCGAGGCAGCACAGAAAGGCAACGGCACGGGAGCATGCTATCTGGGACTTATGTACTACTTCGGTCTTGGTGTTCCGAAAGATGCGTCGCAGGCCAAGCATTGGCTCGAACTTGGAGTCAAGCTGCACAGCATCCCTGCAAAGTACGATCTTGCCCTTGTGCTCTCGAAAGAGCCCGACCCAACAAGCCGGGATCGAGCATTCCGATTGTTACGCGAATCCGCGGCCGGTGGAGTGGTGGCCGCAAAGCACCAGCTCGGCCTCGAGATTCTCCACAAGCCCGGTCTAGCCCGCACACCCAATGAGGCCGTCGCGCTCTTCGAAGAGGCGGCTTCTGATGGTTTCTGGAAATCGTCTCTGGTGCTGGGAATTCTTTCGCGCGACGGGCAGGAGTTGGCGAAAGACAGCAAAGCAGCCTACTATCACTTTCAGATCGCAGTACTCCAGGGTGGTGAGAAGGCTGCTACACTGGCCGCGAATGACCTCCGAGCACTCTCTTTGGAGCTGGGCCAGACGCAAATTCAGGCAATTGATCAGGAAGCCGCTGCGTGGGTGCAGAAGCACAATCGCCCTCTCGAATTCGTAAGCGCGCACGGCGAGAACGTAGGCGTATTTCCTGCGTATGCATTGCTGTATCCGGCAAAGGATATACACGCCGGATTGCTCCTGGGAGCCCCCGATGCTGCCGGCGCTGATGATATGGCAGACCTTGGCTACGCTGTTCCTTGATGCGGTCTCACAAACACGGACGAAAGCGAGGCCTGGTTCATAGCACGATGCGGAGAGAGAGAGCAAACGATCCGGTCTTCATGAAGCCGGCAATCTTCATCAGCGCCTCGGTGCTGCTAGGCCTTCTTTTCGCCTTTCAAGAGTGGTTGAGCATCCGTCACATGGGTTATCGCCTGCCCGCACTGATTTTCGTAGAGTCCTGGGGCTTTCAGTTTCTAGCGTGGGGAATTCTGTGTTGGCTGCTTTGGCGCTTCCTCGGTCCCCAGGTTCAGGGCGCGTCCATTCTCAGAATTATCACCGTTTTCCTTCCGCTTAGCGTTGTCATCAGCCTGGCAGAGCAGATGCTGTTTGTCTTCGTCTTTCGAAATCTTCCACTCAATCATCCGGAACTGTCTTATTGGCGCAGATTGTCGATCTATGTTTATGCCGAACTGCTGGATAACATGCTCATCTTCTGGTGCGCTTTCTTCCTCTTTCGTGGAGTTGGATATTACCAGCGCAATCGGGAACACGAAAACGTCAAAGCGGAACTGGAGATTCAGCTCGCGAATGCGCAACTTGCAGCCCTGAGGATGCAATTGAATCCGCACTTCCTTTTCAACACCATGAACAGCATCTCCAGCCTCATGCGCAGCGACGTAGAATCTGCCGACAATATGCTTGAACAACTCAGCTGCCTTTTGCGTATGTCGCTTGAACGCGGGGAATCTCAGCTGATTACCCTGAGGGAAGAAATTGAATTCATCGAAATGTATCTTGCAATGCAAGAACGCAGGTATTCCGGACGCGTCAAGCAGTCTATCCGCGTAGAACCCGAGTTACATGACGCGTTGGTTCCCACCATGCTCCTGCAGCCTGTCGTCGAGAATGCTTATGTGCACGGCCTTTCCAGGACAGAATCGGCCGGTACGCTTGCGCTCGAAGTTCGCAGGCACGAACATCAGATGCGAATTACGGTCATAAATAGCGGTATTGGACTGAATCCCGCACCTGACGAATACTTAAACGGCCACGGTGTAGGTCTGCGCAACATCAAGAGCCGGCTTAAGTTGCACTACGGAGATGAGTCTCTCTTCGAGATTGCGCAGGTCGATCCCAGGCACGTTCAGGTCAACATCATGCTTCCGATCCAGTATTCGCCCGAAGTCATGAAGCCGACGGCCAAGTTCGGTACGCAATGATTCGCACAGTTCTCGCAGACGATGAAGCGTTGGCCCGGCAAAAGCTTCGTAAACTTCTTAAGGCCTTCGAAGACATCGACATCGTCGGCGAATGCGCTACGGCGCGCGAAATCATTGACCTCGTAACACTTGCGTCCCCTGAACTTCTGTTTCTTGATATCTGCATGCCCGACATGGATGGATTCGATACTGTTAATGCGCTTTCGTCGAATCCGGACAGCAAGTTGCCGCAAATCATCTTCGTAACCGCAAACGACCGGTGGGCAGTTCGCGCCTTCGAATTCCACGCACTCGATTACCTGCTCAAGCCGTTCACGGTCGAAAGACTGCACGTGGCCGTTCAGCGCGCTCGGGAGCGGCTCGCGTCAGGCGAAATAGTCGATTGCGGTGATATGCAAAATTCGGGACAAGAGCATTACAACACTCGGATAGTCCTCAAATCCCGCGGACTGCTCCAGTTCGTTTCCATCAGAGATATCCGCTGGATCGAGGCTGAAGAGAACTACGTCAGAATCCACACTGCAAATGAGTCACATCTTCTTCGCGAGACGATCGGGCGGCTTGAAAGTCGGTTGGATCCTCGGTCTTTCATCCGGGTTCACCGCTCGTCGATCGTAAACCTGCAGTATGTCAAGGAAGTTAAAAACGAGGCGAACGGCGATGCCAATGTCGTGCTGACGAACGGCGAGAGGGTGCCCATGAGCCGCAGCTACCGATCGCGGATTCAGAGAATCGCCGAAGCCTGACAGGATTCCAAAGATTGCATTCCGCGGAAAGCCCTGGGCCGCGTCGCACAGTGATAACTAGTCAACTTACTTCACCTACTAGCTATTGGTCCCTACTTCCATGCCGATCATCCCGATTTATTGAAATCTGTAACTTTTGCGCAGTAAATATTGTTACGAGGATATTCCGCTTTTCCATTTACTAAATCGAATTCACACGGGTTGCAGCCGGTGCAACCCTCCGAGGCAATCATCCCGCAAATCATCACCTCGTCACAAATATCCGATTCGGCGTTCCTGCGGCAGCTGGCATGCAGACACTTGGATGGAGGTCTTCCATATGAGCACGAATGCATCCCCCGGAATTCCGGTGCACATCACACGAGAATGGAGGAGATACCCGCCAACCGCACATCCGCTCAGCATTTCCGTAATGGCGAGTGTGAAAGCTGATCGCCACAGAATCTATCAGGCGCTCACAGTCCCGGAATACATCGAAGCTTGGTTCTCAGCGCCCGAGGCAATCGCGGGAAGCACGGAAGTATTCGCCAAGGGAGATTTCTTTTCGATCAACTACTCGTGCACGCAGGGTGAACGGTTTAGGATTCTCTGCTCATACAAGGTTTGCCGCAGAGGTAAACTGCTCTTCTCCTGGGAGCACAATGCGCTCTCGGAGGCAGCACCAAGCATGGTGAAGATCCGATTGCTCGGCGATTTCGAGCGAACCACCGTGCAAGTAAGGCATGTCGGGTTGACCCTATCCGATCAAGAATGGCATGAGAATTTGTGGAGATCATCTCTCCGGAAGCTCGGCAAGCTCTTCTGAAGCATCGGCATGTACTCCATGCCGGGGAATAGATCAATTCGGTCTAGAATCCGGGTATCCGACTCGCTTCGACCGATGCGACCCGCTTCGTTCTATCCGCCAGGCGGTCGGATTCCTCAGTAATCAACCCAGATTACGGCGTTTAATGAGATTAGCCCGCGACCTTAACATGGGAGAGCTGCGCAATTTCACGGTCTTCCCCAGACGATGGCGCTGTCTTCCGATTTAATGCATCCAAGTCAATGAGATGATAGACATGTCATTTCGCAGTCCTACCTGAACAAGAGCGCACATTCCTTCTAAGACATGAGGTTCAGATTGCTGATTCGGCTTGGATACGATATCCAGTTCCAGATTCCGGCCAGCGTCGCGATGGTTGCGCTGCTCAGTGTCCATCCTTCTCTAGCACACGAGCTTCTGGAGCCGGATGAATTGAATACGGAACCGAAACTCAACGTTACGCACTATTTTGACAGCTTTGGCAATCGCTGCTCGCGGTTCGTTGCGCCTCCGGGAATGCTGCGGCTCTCGTGCTCGACACTGATTCGGCACACGGATGAGCCGGACGAGGTGAATCTGTCTGCCCGCGAATTGCCGGTTGGGGAACTACCGGACGAGGTGCTGATGTACCTGTTGAATAGCCGCTACTGCGAAGTAGATCGGCTTTCCAACATTGCTGGTGAGCTGTTTGGAACTGTCACTCCCGGGTGGGGCCGGGTGCAGGCCATCTGTGATTGGGTGCACAATCACATCTCATTCGATTACCAGCAGGCTCGGCCAACGAAGACGGCGCTCGATGTCTATACGGAAAAAGTCGGCGTATGCCGCGATTATCAGCATCTCGCCATCACGTTTTGCAGAGCGCTCAATATTCCAGCACGGTATGCAACCGGATACCTGGGAGATATCGGAGTGCCTCTTCGTTTGCCGATGGATTTCAGCGCATGGTTCGAGGTGTATCTCGATAGGCGGTGGTGGACGTTTGACGCACGCAACAATCAGCCGAGGCTGGGGCGGATTCTTATGGCGACGGGCCGGGATGCATCGGACGTTGCCATGACCACCTCATTCGGACAAGCCGACTTGTGGAGTTTCTTCGTCGTGTCTGAGTTGGAGCAAGCTGCAGTTCCGGGCTGAAGGGGGCGGCTAAGACTCAAGCGCTTCGAGGTCGACTCCGACTTTCAGCGTATGGGCACCGCCCCCGAGAATCAGGCCGTGCAAAGGACTGACATCGCCGAAGTCCCGGCCCCATGCAATCGTGACGTGACCGGTTGATGGAACAACATCATTGGTGGGATCCACGTCGATCCAGCCGATCCCAGGGCAATAGGCAGACACCCAGGCATGGGATGCGTCGGCTCCCACCATTCGCGGTTGACCGGGCGGCGGATAAGTGCGCAGATAGCCGCTTACATACCTTGCCGGCAGATTGATTGAGCGAAGGCAAGCGATCTGGATGTGCGCGAAGTCCTGGCAGACGCCGCGTTTCTTCCGAAAAACCTCTTCTATCGGAGTTCTAACTGTAGTCACCTTGGAATCGAAGCGAAAGTCATGATGAATCCGCGACGTGAGATCCAACAGCCCGTCAATCATAGGGCGCTCGGGAGTGAACGACTGCTGGGCATAGCGGGCAAACTCCGGTCGTAGCCGGATACGGGGCGATTCAAACCGGAACTGATAAGCCTCAAGGGCCTCAGGGCTGAGATCTTCGGGCAGGGCCCTGACAACGTCTTCCCATGAAGGAGAGGAAAGTTGCGGATCTCGTGCGGTCTCTTCCATGACAACGCGACTTCGCGCTTCAACAATCAGCTCATCGTGGGGCTCTTCAATGGTGAAAAAATATTGGTGGTTGCCAAAATAATCCACGCGCTCCGTCATGATGGCCGGACTGGGCACAATCTGCAGTTCGCTTTGCGCCAGATGGTGACGAGGCAGTGAGCGCGGCTTGAGGCATGCAACGTGGCTGCCGACCGACACGGGGTATTTGTATTTGTAAGTCGTGCGGTGAACGATTTTATAGATCATAGGCCTATGCTGATCGGAAGCGTGCGAGCGTGGCTGAAATACCGGCTCGATAAATTATCTGACCATGAGGGCAGCAATCGTTCCAGGCTCCCCAGAAAATTCTCGAGTCGAGCGAGACCCTCGGAATCCTTTGCCTTGTACGGTTCAGTCGGCAAGCTGTAGCTGAGTGTTCGTAAATCGAAACTACGCAGCATTGAAAGCGCGTCCTGCATGGCTTCAAGATCATCAGCCATATGCCTCGGAAGCTTCTTGTATATATCCGCAAGATGCGCGAGTTGAAAATCCAAAGACCGAGGATTGCTTTCGTCGGCCATCAAGACATCCAGCACGGCCACTGGCTGAAGTGTAGTGTAGTAACGAGTCCTATAGGTCATCGTACTGTCTCCAACTTCGAGCAGGCATTCCAGGAGCGGCCAGTCCTGCTCACCGAGCGGAAGTGTTATCTGTCGCAGCATGCGCGTGAGGTAGATGGCGCGCTCGAGACGACGGCCAATGCTCATGAACATCCAACCCAAGCCGCGATTGATGTTTTCCCGCTCCATCCCAGAGAACGCCGAGAGCAGTTCCAGGCAGAGCGTGAGCGTCGCCGTATACTCTGGAATCTGCGCATCACCCTCCGTCTCGAGTGTGGTACGCAACTGGCCGATGAGGATCATCATGTCGGCAGACAGCCGCTCGCGGACGCTGTTACCAACACGAGAAACCTCTGAAAGGATGAAAGCCAGGCTGTCAGTCCGTTTTGCATCCGAGATCACAGAGATCAATTCACGTTCGAATTCAAGCGGAGTTGGACGACTCTTTTTTGCCTTCGGCAGCTTACTCTGCCTTGATCTCAGGCAACTGTGCAGGCGGACCAGGCACGCGAGTTCTCCCGGTTCGGCTCGTCGCACGCGATACATCATCGACCGTGCAATCCGAGCAGTGTTTTCAGCGCGCTCGACATATCGTCCCAGCCAGAAAACTCTGTCGGCTACGCTACTCGGAACGTCGGGCGATCCGCGACGCAGCGCGACGGGCTGGTTACGCGGGTGCAGCAGGCTGAAAGTGTCCACGGGGCTGTCCCACAAAACCCACGCGTCCTTGCTATGTCCTCCGCGCTGCATCGACACGACCGAGCCTTCGGCCTCGGCGACACGCACCAGACCTCCGGGAATCGCCGTCCAGCCATTGCCAGTGTTGATCACGTACGCGCGCAGCACCACGCTACGCGAGTAAAGATGGCCGTCTCCCCAGACCGGAGCGTTGGATAAGGCAATCTGCTCCTGGGCTACGTATTCATGAGGAAATGCCTTCATTTGCGCGGTGAGCTTTCCCTTTTCTGCTTGCTGCAGCTTTGCAGCAAATACCGGCTCCATTCCGCGAGATGGAAAGGCCGGTTTCAGGACAACCGAATCAAGATGCTTGATGACCCAGTCGTACGCATAAGACTGGCCGCACCACCAAGTCGCAACGGAGGGCAGTTTAAGACTCTCGCCGGTCATGTGCCTGGAAAGTCCGGGAAGAAACGGCATGATGGCAGCCGTCTCGATCACACCACTGCCAAGAGCATTGGCGACCTTCACGTTGCCGGCCACGACAGCGTCGACGAGGCCGGGTACGCCGAGAAGAGAATCGCTGCGCAACTCCAGCGGATCACAGAAACTGTCGTCGACCCTGCGAAGAATCACATCGACGCGCTCCAGTCCATCGACGGTCTTGAGAAATACACACCGATCGCGCACGGTGAGGTCAGCCCCCTCGACCAACGCGAAACCGAGGTAGCGTGCGATGTACGAATGCTCGAAGTATGTCTCGTTGTGCGGGCCGGGAGTGAGCAGCACGATGCGTGGATTGCTGCATTCGGCGAGGGAAGTAAGAGCGTCGCGCTGCGCACGGAAAAATGGAGCAAGCCTCAAAACATTCGAGCTTGTAAAAACGCTCGGCAAGACGTCAGAGACGATGGTGCGATTTTCAAGCGCGTAGCCACTGCCTGAAGGTGCTTGGGTGCGATCGGAAAGCACCCACCATTGCCCATCGGGCGAGCGGGCAAGGTCAACCGCGAGCATGTGCAGATAAGAATACGAAGGAACGCGCACACCTACCATTGGCCTCAGAAATGCGGGATTTGCATAGAGAAGTTCGGCTGGAAAATGGCCGCTCTTCAGCAAGGACTGAGGTCCGTAAAGATCCTCGAGAATCAAGCTCAGCAGTTTGGCCCGCTGAATGATGCCCTGCTCAATGTAACGCCACTCGTCGGCTGCAATCAGGAATGGGACAATGTCAATTTCCCAGGGACGGTTTGCACCGAGAGGATCGCTGTAGATGTTGTAAGTAATGCCATTCTCGCGGATGCGGCGCTCGGCTCGCAGACAGCGTCGGCCCAACTCTTCGGGGCCGATGGCGCGAAGTGACTCCATCAGGTGGGCCCAGTGAGCGCGGGGATTCACGCCGTCAGCGGATAGCTCGTCATACGCTCCGCCGTAGCGAAGCGGCGTCTGATAGAGATCGACCTTCATGGCAGAGGCTCCCGCGTTTCGATGCGAACGCGTGGCCGGGGTGGGGGAATGCGCAGGTCGAGAGTGCCGGGGAAGATCGGGTTGATCTCCTCCTCGGGTATCGGCATCGGGACGATTGGATCGATAATTTCAAATCGTTCCAGTCGTCGCGCCAGGGCCTCAGCGGCATCCTTCGGGCGGCCTTTGTATTCGCGGCCTTCAGGTGGCTCTATACGATAAGCACATTGGCCGAGTGAGCGCTCGTCGCGGCGATCCATCAACGTGAAGGTGAGCGGCGAATGCACTGGAATCGTAGGATGCATAGTTGCTGACAGTTTGCGAGCGCGGAATCTCACCCCAGCTATAGCAACTCCGGACTCAGTGGCGGGATGAAGCGGCACGCGTCTGCCATTGCAGACCACGAGGTACCGGGAATCCGCGGTCATCCCGGAGACCTTCACTTGTACGCGCTCAACTGACGAGTCGACGTTTCGGACTGTCCGACCGGATGCGGTCTCTTCCGCCAGCACATTCCACGGTTCGAGCGCGCGGCGCAGTTCGACTTCCACCCTATCGGTAGAGATCGAGCCGATCTTTGGGAAACGAAATTCAAAATGCGAAGAGAACCAGTCGGTTTCAAATTCAAATCCGGATTGCCTTAAGTGGGCGAGAACCTCGAGGAAATCCTGCTGAACAAAATGAGGGAGCATGAAGCGGTCGTGAAGCATCGTCCCCCAGGGAACAAGGCTCGCCTCGAATGGCACCTTCCAAAATGCACAAACCAATGCGCGGATAAGCAGCATTTGCAGAAGACCCATGCGCATGTTGGGCGGCATTTCAAAGGCCCTTAGTTCGAGAAGGCCGAGCCGAAGTCCGAGGCCATCCGGGGGAAACAACTTGTCTATGCAAAACTCAGCGCGATGCGTATTCCCTGTTACATCGGCGAGCAGATTTCGAAACAATCCATCAACAATGTACGGAGGACAATCTGCGGAGGGCAGATGACGGAAAGCGACACCAAGTTCATACAAGGCGTCCATACGCGCTTCATCCACGCGCGGATATTGACTCGTAGGACCTACGTACATTCCTGAAAATAGATACGACAGCGACGGATGATTCTGCCAGAACGCGATCATGCTGCGCAGCAGATCCGGCCGCCGCAGTATGGGACTATCCGCAACAGTTGCTCCGCCAATCACGATGTGACTGCCACCTCCGGTCGCGTCCCGGTTGCCGCTGAAATTGTACTTTTCAGAGACCAATCGATTTTGGCGAGCTTCTTGATCGAGCAGCATGTTGATCTGCTCGAGCTCTTCCCAATTTCTTGCGGGCGGCAGGTTGATTTCCAGAACGCCGGGGTCGGGAGTGACGCTGAACGAACGCAATCGCGGGTCGGCAGCCGGCGCATAGCCCTCTATCCACACCGGCATCTGCAAATATCGACACGTGTCTTCGACTGCGCTGACCAGATCGAGATAGTCCGCGAGAATGGGCGCATAGGGCAGCGAAACATGAAGACGGCCATCGCGGATCTGGATGCACAACGACGGCCGAATGAGTTCCTGCGCGGCCTCGTTGGGACGTACGACTGGCGGCAGTGGGTCTGCCTCGGGGTCTGCATCGAATAGATCCATGTGCTGCGCTTTGGCCAGCGGCAGCTTGACGCGATCTGCGAAGGGCGCGTCATCGAACGCGTATTCAAGCTCGTCGGGGGCGATCCAAGGCATTGTTTCGGTCGGAATGCGATAGCCGATTGGAGAATCGCCGGGTAACAGAACGATGACCTGTGCGCTTGGAAACCACCATTGACTGGACCAGCGCAAAACTCCGTGGGGTTGTCGCCGGCGAATCGGCAGGATGTAGCCTGCAGGCTCAGCTGCCGGCGCATCCTGCTCAAAAGCAGGAAGAATGTTTTCGGCAGTGACTTGAAGTCGTCGCGCGAGAGCCCGCATGAATCTTAGAGCGTCCCCTCTTCTGAATCCATAATCATGATTTTCTAGCGCGATCAGATCGATGTCTTCCCACATTGGAATGCCGTCCGCGCGCCAGAAACAACTGAGCGCCCAGCGAGGCAATTGCTCGCCCGGATACCATTTTCCCTGGCCGTAGTGCAGAAGCCCACCTGGCGCCATTTTTTCGCGAAGCGCCTGAATGAGAGCCAGGCCGCGAGTTCGCTTGATGTCGCCGAGGGCGTCGATATTCCATTGCGCGCTTTCAGGCTCATCGATGCCGACGTAAGTAGGCTCGCCGCCCATGGTCAGCCGGACATCGTGCGCCTCAAGCTCTGCATCAACGCGATGTGCAACCTGACGTATGCGGAGCCATTGATCTTCGGCATCGCCCTGAGGCAGCGGACGCGAATCGTTCAAGCGGCGAACTGACATTTCATAACTGAAGTCGATGCTTGCCTGCTCTGCTGTGCCCGAGATTGGAGCGGCTTGGGCCGCGCTGGAGGTGCATGCCAGCGGGATGTGTCCTTCGCCGGCGAGCAGGCCTGAGGTGGGATCCAATCCGATCCATCCGGCACCCGGCAGGAAAGCCTCGGCCCACGCATGCAGATCGGCAGAGTCGGATTGCGGCCCGCTATTCGGGCCATTCAACTCCATCTTCGCTTCTGCAAGCTGTATGAGGTAGCCGGAAACGAAACGTGCTGCAATCCCTAAATTCCGCAGAACCTCTACCAGCAGCCAGGCAGAGTCGCGACAAGAGCCTGAGCGCTTTTGAAGGGTTTCTTCCGACGTCTGGATTCCGTGTTCCAACCGGGTCACGTAGCCGATCTCATCCCGCACCTTGCGATTCAGGAGGAGCAGGAACTTCACGGTACTGGTCCGCTGATCCCGGCAGCTTTCAATGAAGGTGCGAAGAAGAGGTCCCGGATGGTCGGCCAGTAAGTAAGGATGGAGATCCCGTGCAACGTCGGGCGCATATTGAAATGGATATTCCTCGACTGCGGGATCGAGCAGGAAATCGAAGGGGTTGAGGGGGGATAGATCCGCGACCAGATTCACTTCGACCCCGAACGCGCTGGTCTTCTTCGGGAAAAGTGCGCGCGCCTGCTGATTCGATGAAGGATCGAGTTGCCAGCTGAGGGTGTGCTCAGAGGGCGTGATGCTGAGGGAATAGCTGAGAATCGGCGTACGACAGTGAAAACCGGGGCGCAACCGTATGATCTGCGGACCGAGCGAAACGGCCTTGTCGTATCGATAATGCGTCCGATGCTTCAGTTCAACCTGGATTCCCATCCGCCCTCATGCGGTACACGCTTGAAGCCGGCAGTCCACATTTGCTGGCACCAGAGCCTCGCGCTGCCGAACCCATTGAGCAAGCCGGGGTATAAGAACACGTTAGCATATTGGTTACGCGTCGGAGATCGATTCTCACACCTGCAAATTTGGCAGGAGAAATCTGCGTTAAAGCCTTTACATGAGTTGTATTCCCTCCCCCGCATTCGTAAGTTGGCGGCTGCTCGAGATCACTCCAAGGCATGATTTGTTTGCTTCAGCTTGGAGAATCGTCGGAGTAACCCTCGGGATGGAGCGTGGGCGGAAACACTATGCGGGCGAGGCGGTTATTCTCGTCCGTTCCAGACAAGCAGGCAGGGCCGTGGGCGCGCGATCCTGGGCTTGAGCGAAATGAGAGATCAACTTCAGATAATGCAGTAAGTTCCCCGCACAGGCTGCTATCTCCTCGGTTAGACTTGGCCTAGCTACCCCATGCCCCTTGCCGTCGGCGATAAACTCGGTCCCTATGAAATCCTCGCTCCCATCGGTATGGGCGGAATGGGAGCGGTGTTTCGCGCGCGAGATACGCGTTTGGACCGCGATGTAGCCATTAAAGTTTCCACCCAGCAGTTCAGTGCCCGATTTGAGAAGGAGGCCAGGGCCATCGCGGCCCTGAACCATCCTCACATCTGCCAGATTTACGATGTTGGTCCCGATTTTCTGGTCCTGGAATACATCGAGGGCAAACCTATATCGGGACCCTTAAGCGTGCATGAAGCCGTGAAACTGGCTCTTCAAATTGCAAGCGCCATGGAAGAGGCTCACGGTCGAGGCATATTGCACCGGGACTTGAAACCGGGCAATATTCTGGTCACCGCAAGGGGTGTGACCAAGCTTCTGGATTTCGGATTAGCCAAACGCACCACCGAAATTGATCCGGATGTAACCAAGACGTTCGCGGGCACGGTGATGGGCACGGTTGCCTACATGGCGCCGGAACAGGCTGAAGGAAAGCCGGTCGACGAACGTTCGGATGTGTTCGGTTTTGGCGCTGTTCTATACGAAATGCTCTCGGGCAAACGCGCTTTTCACGGAGATTCGGTGGCATCGGTGCTAAGCGCCATCCTGCGGGATACCCCCGCACCGGTCAACGAGCCTGTAGAACTCCAGGACATCGTTTCGAAGTGCCTGGCCAAAAACCCGCGAGAGCGTTTTCAGAGCATGGCTGAACTACGGGTTGCTCTCGAGCAGATCTCTGGCCGGCTGCGGGAGAGACCGTCATCGACTGTCGTTCATGCGCCGACCGTAGCAGCTCGAATCACAGTCGGACGCGAAGAGCAGCGTGGACTGCTCTGGCGTGGATACACCCGCGTGAAAAATGGTCGCGGACTCATTCTGGCGGTCACGGGCGAGGCAGGTATCGGCAAGACCAGCGTGTTGGAGGACTTTCTCGCTGAGTTGCCAAGTCGCGGCGAGTCTCCAGTGATTGGGCGTGGGCGCTGTTCGCAACGACTGGCGGGCGATGAGCCTTACCTGCCGATCCTGGAAGCGCTCGAAAGCCTTCTGCACCCGCAGGCAGGCCTCGGATTCGCGAGCGTGATGAAGGCCACGGCACCGACATGGTATGGGCTGGTGGCCCCGGACTCGGCAATCACTTCGTCGAGCGGCGAACCGCGCGAGGCAGCTCCGGCAACATCGCAGGAGCGGATGAAACGCGAATTCAGCACGCTCTGCCAGGAGCTTTCACGCACGCAGCCACTCATCATCTTCATCGACGACCTCCATTGGGCCGATATCTCGACAATCGATATGCTGAATTATGTTGCTGGCCGATTTTCGAATACGCGCGTGCTTGTCCTTGGGAGCTATCGCCCGTCCGACATGGCATTACGCGGAAATCCGTTTCTGGGAATTCGAAACGATTTGGAATCGCGCGGCCTCTTTCAGGAAATCGCGCTTCCCTTTCTTGCGACGAAAGACGTGGAACGCTACCTGGCGCTGGAGTTTCCGCACCACCATTTTCCGGCTGATTTTGCTTCTGTGATCCATTCCAAAACGGAGGGAAGCCCGCTATTCATGGCTGACTTGGTACGCTATCTCCGCGATACCGGTGGAATCGTCGAGGTGGACGGCGCGTGGGCGACTGCCCGCGATCTGCCTGAGGCCCCTCGCGATCTGCCGGCCTCGGTCCGCGGGATGATTCAGCGCAAGATCGAACAAGTTGAAGAACGTGATCGCAAGTTGCTCGTGGTGGCGAGTATTCAAGGATATGAATTTGATTCGGCAATCGTCGCAGAAGCGCTCGAGATGGATCCGGCTGAGGTCGAGGAGCGTCTGGACATTCTTGAGAGGGTGCATGTATTCGTTCGACGCGGTGAAGAAAGCGAATTTCCAGATCGTTCGCTGACGTTGAACTACCAGTTTGTGCATGTGCTATATCAGAACGCGTTAATCGATTCATTGCAGCCGACGCGGCGCGCAGCGCTGAGCGGGCGCGTGGCGCGCGCACTGGTTGCGCGGCACGGCAACCAGGTTGCCAGCGTGGCTGCGCGCGTGGCCGTTCTGTTCGAAGCAGCGCGCGATTTCTCAGCCTGTGCACAGTATTTCTATATCGCGTCAGCTCGGTCGGCTGAATTGTTCGCCTTCCGCGAAGCGCTGTCCCTGGCCGAACGCGGGCTGGAAGCGGTAAGCGCCCTTCCAGAGGGTCCGGCACGGAAGCAGCAGGAACTCGTCCTCCAGATGATGAAGGGAATCGCACTTCGCTCGACGAGTGGATGGGCGACTCAACAGATCGAGGGAGTCTTCACAAAGGCGCGGCAACTATGCCAGGAGATGGACGATCCGCCAGAACTAATCCCCGTCCTCTGGGCTACAACCCTGTTCCTTCTCATTCGGGGGAACCTGATTGCGTGCCGTGAGCGCGGAGACGAATTGATGCGACAGGCCGAGCGCTCGGGGGTCCGGTCGTACATCATGGCGGCCAATCATCTCGCCGGTGTGGTCAGAGAATTCATCGGAGACATGGTGGAATCGAGCCGCCTGCTCGAACGATGCCGGGAATTGCACAATCCATCTGAAGGTCGGATCAACGCCGCAACGTACGGGCAGGATCCGGGTACGCTTGGGCGCGCAATGTCTGCCCGTCCGCTCTGGGCGCTTGGCTATCCCGATCGGGCGATACAGCGCGCGACTGAGACGCTTGCCATAGCCCGGTCGCAGAGAATGCCAACGGTGATCGCTTTCGCTCTTGTTGTGATTCATGGCATTCATCTTTACCGTGGCGAAGCGGCCGAGGCACTTGCAGTTGGTGAAGAACTCATGGCGCTTTGTCGCGAGTATGAGTTGCCGCAAGAAGCTGCATGGAGCAAGGGATTCCAGGGATATGCTTTGTATCTTCTCGGCCGGCACAGCGAGGGTATCGATGTTCTGAAGGAAAGTCTGGCGGAGCAGAAAGCCATCTCTGCCGGCTTAGTCCGCTCGGCATTTCTTGCTCTCCTTGCAGATGCACTTCGTCAGTCGGGACAAATAGAAGAGGGGTTACAGGCGATCAAAGAAGGATTGGCCCACGCGGAGTTGAATTTTGAGGGTGGTTACGTAGCCGAGCTGCACAGGGTTCGAGGCGAGTTGCTGCTGGCCGCAGGCGACGCGGAAGCGGCCGAAGCGAGTTTGCGCGAGGCTCTGGACTACGCCGCGAAGCAACAGACCAAGTCCTTCGAAATCCGCACAGCAACAGCATTAGCCAAACTCTTGCTCGCACAAGGTAGACGAGACGAGGCGCGTGGCATCCTCACCCCTGTCTACAACTGGTTCACGGAAGGCCACAATACTGCGGATCTGGTGAATGCCCGGACAGTCCTGTCCGAGATCGGATGAATTCGCCTTGATAAATTTTGACCGTAAACTCCCCACAGAGGAACTTGATGCTGCGAATATCGTGCGCGGCATTTTGAAGGTGCAGGCCGCCTTTGCCGCGGCGCAACAAAGACCACTCGGCAGAGGAACGCACACCAAGGGCATCTGCGCGCGAGCGACGTTTGAAGTCTTCGACATCGTTCGCAAAGTTGGAGACGGCCCTCTGGCGGCCAGCCTGGCCCAGGGGATCTATGCCAGACCCGGTGTCTATCCCGCGACCGTGCGATTTGCCAACGCAGCGTCCACGATTGACTCCGACCGCAAGCCTGACCTCCGCGCGCTGTCTTTTTCCGTTGACTTGACACCCGACGCGGCCACCGGCTCCTCCTATCAGGATTATTCGCTGCAGAGTGCCACGACTTTCCCGATCAATGATGCGCACACCTTTGCGGTGCTCATGAAAGTTCTAAGCGCCGGCAGCGGAGCAGACAAGCTCAAGGCAATTTGGTCGCTATCGATTCCAGATCTTTTCGGTTTCTTCGGGGCTGCCATTCGCGGCACAATTCAGCAACATGGCAAGACCCGCGCATACCAGCAGATGCGCTATTGGAGCACGGTGCCGTTCCGCAACGGACCGTTTGAAGCCGTGAAATACACGGCCATTCCCTCCGCCAAGAATCCCGCTCATGAATTGCAGCCGGGGCCGAACGACTTGCAGGATGAGCTCATTCGCCACTTGAACGAAGATGCGCAGATGAGTTCATTCGATTTCGCGCTGCAACTTCTCGATACCGACCGCATGACGCGATGGGGATTTCGCCGGAGCGCGAGTTTCTGGGTTGAAAATGCGAGTGTCGAGTGGAAGGAAAGCCAGGCGCCCTTCTATGTAGTTGGCCGGCTGACACTCCTGCCGAAATCGATCCTGCAACCCGAGGATTGCGAGCCAAGATTCATCGACGTTACAGAACACTCCACGCCCGAGACTCAGCCTCTTGGCAGCATCAACCGCGCTCGCCTCGCCGCGGAGCTTGCCAGCCGCAAAGTTCGCCTCGGCGAAGCGACTGTTGATTCCATCCTGGAAGAACTGCCCATAGCTCCGCCTGCTCCCAGGCCTCGTTTTCGCGGCTTGACCAAGTTGGCGGGGATGTCGCTGGTCGCGATTTTCGGCCTCTATTTCGTTGCTGGCTTCGTTTACCATTGGCTGGCTGCCCGCAATATTCCCGCGCCACAGCATATCGACGACTATCGCTACCTGAATCAGGGCTGGGGTCTGGACCGTGATTCGAATGACCGCGAGACCTTCTACTACACCCCGCAAGGTACCGAGATGCATGGGGTGCGTTACAGCTGGTTCATCAACCTCGAGCAGCCTTTCAGTCGCGTGCGCCTCACCGATCCTGACCATATGCGCGCACTCGATTTCGTTGTCGATCCCGTTCCGACTCCTGCAAACCCTGATCTGCTTCCCATCGGATTCGCGCGCCGTTTCGACGAAAAGATTCATGACAACGTGGTCGATATTACGTGCTCCGCCTGCCACACCGGTCAACTCAACGTAACCCAAAACGGCAGGACAACAGCGATCCGTATTGACGGTGGCGCTGCAATGACGGCGTTCACTGACGTCAAGCCCGGCAGTTTCCAGGTGGACCTCATCTTGTCCATCGCGGAGACACTCGTCAATCCGCTTAAGTTCAATCGCTTTTCGGCGCGGATTCTCGGGCCAAACTCCAACACCCTCAAAAACAAGCTGGCGCTATGGCGCAATATGAGCTCTGTCATGGGGCAACTGGGCAAAGTCGTCGCAAGCTCCTCTAATCCACATCTCTACCCGATTCAAGAGGGATATGGCCGAACCGACGCATTAACCCGAATCGCCAACGTGGTATTCGGCGATCACGTCTCGCGGACCAACCTTCATCTGGGGAACGGTCCCGTTAGTTATCCCTACATGTGGAATATCTGGAAATTCAATTGGGAGCAGTATGGTGCGTCCGTCAGCCAGCCTATGGCACGCAACGTCGGCGAAGCCCTCGGCGTTGGCGCCAACTTCAGTCTGGTTGACGATTACGGACGCCCAATCCCAATAGGCGACCGATATCGCACTTCTGTTTCGTTCGACAACCTGCTTCGTATCGAATCGACAGTCCAAAAGCTCGCACCACCGCCATGGCCCGAAGATCTACTGGGGAAAATCAATAAGACATCGGCGGATCCGGGCGTACCATCGGCCGAGCGCGGCAAGGCTTTGTTCGAACAGCATTGCATTCGCTGTCACGGTCCCAGCGTTGCCTCCAATGCGTTGAAGCGGGATGTTTCCCCAGGACGTTTACCCGGCGATCCGATGTGGGTTATCCGATTTAAGCCAATCGACGTGGTAGGCACCGATCCCGCTACAGCTAACAACTTCGTCAACAACACCGTCGATCTCACGCGCACAGGCATTACTTTCGATGAAGTCAAGCAGCTGCTCAAGGCTGAGTACGAGACCGAGAAAGCCCGAGATGCCGCGCTGATTCCCGCACTGCAGCAGGAAATCGCGCGAGCCAAAAGCTCCGGCGCCGATCCCGCCGCGCTCAGCGAATACCAACAGGAGTTGCAGGAAGCTAGTCCCGTCACTGACGAATACATCGAACAGCAACTGGACGGCATTGACCTTCGAGCGGTGAATGAAGGCGCAGGCCTGAATATGCTCGGGCTGATCATTCGCAACAGGTATTACAGCGACAACCACATGTCCAAGGCTTTGCAGGGCTGTTACGCAGGCTTTGATACACTCGATCTCCCCCAGGTGGTCGAAGGATACAAGCCGCGCCCGCTTGCAGGTGTGTGGGCAACTCCACCTTTCCTTCACAATGGATCGGTGCCGAACCTCTACGAACTGTTGTCGCCCGTCGCTGAGCGATCAAAGCGATTCTTCATCGGCCGCCGCGAATTCGATCCGGTAAAAGTTGGATACGTCACGGAACCGGCGCCGGGTACAAAAAGTGGATTCTGGTTTGATACCACCCTTGACGGAAATCGGAATACCGGCCACGAGTTTAATTCCAGTTACAAGCCCTACGATCCCACCAATCCCAATGCACCCAAATCTCCTCCCGGCGTCATTGGTCCGGAACTTACGCCGGCTCAGCGAATGGACATCATCGAGTACTTGAAGATCAAACAGGACAATCCTCCGTCGAAGGATCGCACGCCGATTGACTGCCTCGCGCAGTCGAAATGAGCTTCGAGGACGAGCAATGGCCAAAAACATTGTCATCTGTATCGATGGGACTGGGAACGAGTTCGGAGTAAGCAACTCGAATGTGGTTAAGCTCTTTTCCGTGCTGAAACGAGATGATGCGTCCCAGATCGCTTTCTATCATCCGGGGCTTGGCACGATGGGCTCTCCAAACGCCGTCAGCAAGTTTCAGCAATGGTGGACCAGGACGTGCGGCCTTGCATTCGGCTATGGTCTGAGCGACGCGCTCGAGGACTCCTACACATATTTGATGGAGATGCTCGAAGAGAATGACACGATTTTCATCTTTGGATTTAGTCGTGGCGCTTATGTCGCACGGGCGCTTGCCGCCATGGTGCACATGTACGGTCTCATGCAAAGGGGAAATGAGCCGCTGATTCGATACGTCCTGAAGATGTTCAAGAAGAAAAAGAGGACGAATGCGGATTTCGAATTGGCTGCCCAATTCAAGGCCACTTTCTCGCGGCAGTGCAAGATTCATTTCGTGGGCGTGTGGGACACGGTGTGCTCGATCGGCTGGCTCTACGATCCGCTGTCGCTGCCTTTCACCAGGACCAACCCGGACATAGAGATTGGTCGCCAGGCGATTTCCATCGATGAAAGGCGAGCTGCCTTTCGGCAGAATCTGTGGTCGCCGGATCCGACTTGTGGGCAAGACATCCAGCAAATCTGGTTTGCAGGCGTGCATTCCGACGTCGGTGGTGGATACGCCGAGCTTGAAAGTGGGCTGGCAAAGATTACGCTCCAGTGGATGCTGGACCAGGCCGAGGCGCAAGGCCTCTCAGTTGATCAGGGGCTCAAGGATCAGGTCCTCGGCATTACCGATTCCAATATGGCCAAAGCGGACTGTTTGGCAACCATGCACAATTCCCTGACGGGCTGGTGGTGGATCCTGGAGATATTTCCGCGAAGACACTACGATACGCGGCTTACCCCTCCAGCATGGAAGTGGGAATTGCCGCTGGCCTCTCCTCGATATATTGAGCCAGGTTCGTCAATTCATCCCACGGTCGCGCAACGGATGGCTGGAAACCCTGCGTATCGTCCCTCAAACCTGCCTTGATGGTCAGGTGCGCCTGAAATGAAAAAGTCGAAGATACTCTGGGCGGTGCATCCGTGATCTCCGGTTAGTGCATCAAATTTCCACAATGGGACTGGATCTGTTTTCACGATTTCTCAATTAATCTGTAAGATATCGTACAGACGTCCTCGCTGAATAAGAGCTAAGCTGCGCAAAACGCACGTACCCCCACGGCGCGGTGCAGCAGCCTGGAGTACAAGAGCCAATGCAGGCGGCGTTATCGATCCGCGTGATGATCGTCGAGGACTACCTGTCCTTCCGCAAATTTGTCTGTCTGAAATTGGCGCAAAGACCCAAATTGAAGGTCGTTTGCGAAGTGTCTGATGGGCTGGAAGCGGTTCAGAAGGCTGAGGAACTGAAGCCGGATCTGATCCTGCTGGACATGGGCCTGCCAACATTGAATGGTTTCGAGGCCGCGCGGCGAATTCTCGGGCTTGCGCCGGAATCGAAGATCATTTTTGCGAGTCAGGAGACCTCTACTGACATCGTGCAGGAAGCCATGAAGCTGGGTGCATGGGGTTACGTCTTTAAGACGCATGCCGAAGCCGATATGCTGATGGCTATCGATGCCGTCCTGTCGGGCAAGCGGTTCGTCAGCTGCGCATAAGACCGAACTGGCGCCTCAACACACCGCGAGGGGTAACGATCGCGAAAGCGAAGGGCAGGCCTTACGGTTTCCGGAACGTGAGGCAGTAGAGTTTTCCGCCACAGATTTCGCGAGCGGTGATGTCTTTCATCTCCGAAGGGACTAGGCCAATGGGGCATTGCACCTTTTCGCTTCCCGGCTCGTAGCTATTACGCACGATTGGCGTGCGCTGGTAGTTCTCCCGGATGGCCCGTTCGGTCTCGTCGACAATCACAATCTTGGTTCCGGGTTTTGCCACCCAGATCATCTCCCTGATGGCGCGGACCTTGTCCCTGAAGAAGTTGATGCCGCCTACATGGAAGACACAGTCAAAGGCTTCAACCTTGAATGGCAGGCGCTCGGCCTCAGCCTGGAATATGTGGGCGTCTCTCTTCCATTTGAGCAGGTTGTGTTGGCATTTTTTCAGCATTCCCCAGGAAATATCGACGCCATAGAAATCGATGTCTCGGGGCAGGAAGCGAAGATTCGCACCCGTCCCCACGGAGGTCTCAAGTACCCGGGCATTTGGTCTTAACTCAAGTTCGCCGATGAAGTCCAGCCGGTAGTTGGGTTTGCGGGTGAACCAGTGATAGAGCTGCTCGGCCAGGTCGTACCCCGGTGCGATGCGGTCGTAGAGGGTCTGGTATTTCAAGTTTGAACCAGTGACGGTGCTGACAAAAAGGGGAATGCCATCACGGATCGGGTAAATGCGGCCGGTTGCCGTATTACGCAGGTTGCTGCCCGCCATCTCCAGGGCATAGCGCGTATCCGGGTCACAAAGTAAAGATAAGACGTGATCTTCCATCTATTCGGTTAATGACAACACTCCACCTCGGAGCAAGGATACGCCGAAGGCAAGGTCACTTTTCAGCCACAAAAGTAACCGGAATCCCACCCGTAATCCCCACTGCTACAATCGGAAAGACCAATTGGCCTCGATTTTGACCCGAAATATGCGTCTCCCTCCCGCTACATTCATGCCTATGCGCCTGTTCAATACCCTTTCCGGACAAGTGGACGAGCTCCTCCCCTTGGATGGGAAAGAACTGCGCATGTACGCGTGCGGACCCACCGTCTACGACTACGGGCATATCGGCAACTTTAGAACCTTCCTTGAGATAGACGTATTGCGCCGGTTTCTGAAGCTGACAGGAACATCGATTCGGCACGTCATGAACATCACTGACGTGGACGACAAGATCATTCGCAACGCCGCGGCGGCTGGCGTGCCTATTGGCGAATACACGCCGAAGTACGTGGATGCGTTTTTCGAAGATCTGGACTCACTGTACGTTGAACGACCTGAGATTATTGCCCGGGCCACTGAGAACATTGGCCGGATGGTGGAGCTGATTGAGAAACTCGCCGCGGTCGGTGCTGCTTACCGAACTGACGACGGTTCGTGGTATTTCCGTCTGAGGTCGTTTCCTGAATACGGCAAACTCAGCAAAAAGGACCTGAGCGGGATGGAAGATGGCGCCCGCGTGGATGTGGACGAATACGAGAAGGACTCGGCGCGCGACTTTGCGCTATGGAAAGCAGCGAAGCCAGGAGAGACATCGTGGGAAACGCCGATCGGACGCGGCCGGCCCGGGTGGCATATCGAGTGCTCCGCCATGTCGATGAATTACCTGGGCGACAGCTTCGATCTGCACGCCGGTGGCGAAGACCTGATGTTTCCGCACCACGAGAATGAGATTGCGCAGAGCGAAACCGTGACCCACAAGCCGCTCGCGAATCACTGGATGCATGTGCGCTTCCTGCTGGTGGACGGGCGCAAGATGTCGAAGAGCGAGGGCAATTTCTATACGCTTCGCGATCTGCTGATCAAGGGGTATAAAGCTTCGGCTATCCGTCTGGCTCTGATCTCGGTTCCTTATCGCCATCAGCTCAATTTCACGTTCGATGGGCTTATAGAGGCAACGGCGGCGATTGACCGCCTGCGCACCTTTCATGCGCGATTAGGGAAGGACGCTTTCCCGGTCGGTGAAAATTCCGAGATCCAGACCGCCGCTAAGGCAGCTCAAGAGACATACATCGCCGCACTCGCTAATGATCTGAATACTGCCGAGGCACGTGCGCCTATCTTTGACCTGGTGCGACTGTCGAATACCGCGATGGATCAGGGCAGGTTTTTCCAGGCCGATCGCGAGGCAGTTCAGGCAGTGCTGGCAAGTTTTGACGCGGTCTTTGCGGTGATTGAGGATCGCGACACAGAGCCGACGCGCCGAGCTATTGAGTGGGCAAAGAAAGAGGGACGCTTGGCCGACGTTGCGCCGGAGTTGCTGGCGCAGCAGTCGCTGACGGATGAGGCGATCAACGCGCTCCTGGCCGAGCGGGACCAGGCGAAGAAACGCCGCGACTTTGCCCGTGCCGATCAGATCAGAAAAGAGCTGACCGAAAAAGGAATCATAATTGAAGACTCGAAAGACGGCGTACGCTGGAAGCGGAAATGACACTGCCTCGCGAATACCGGCACAAGGGAGGACTTCCTCACATGGAAGCCAATGAAGCGCAGGAACTGAAAGAACAGGCTGAGCACGGATCGAGCGAGTCCTCGTTGCGGCCGGTCGCCTTTACGATGAGCGTGCTGGCCGTGTTGGTGGCGGTTATGACAGTGCTGGGGCATCGCACCCACACCGAGGCCGTGCTCGATCAGAACAGGGCAACGGACAAGTGGAATGAGTATCAGGCCCACAAAATTCGTTCGAATGACACAGCGCTGATTTCCGACTTGCTGAGCGTGGTGACGGTTACCGACAAGGACGCCGCAAATAAGCTGATCGAATCCTACGCCGGTCATCAGGACAAATGGACCGAAGACCTCAAGAAATCGATGGACGAGGCAACCGCGCTTGAAGCGGAAGTGAAACACGCCGAAATACGCGCTGCTCGCTTCGATCTCTCCGAAGCGCTCCTCGAGATAGGCCTCGTGATCACCTCCGTCACGCTGCTCACGCGAGCCCGCAGATATTGGTATCTCGGCATTGTGTTCTCGATCTGTGGAATTGCTTCAGCGCTCTCGGTGTTGTTTTTGAAGTAACAAGCCCATGCCGACGTCGAACAACGAAGCCTCGCGCATCGTGGTAGACTTGCCGCAAAATGACTGTCCGCCATCTTGTACCATTATTCCTTCTGATTGCCGCGCCGTTGCTAGCGCAGGCGCCCGCAGTTTCCCCTCCTTCCGCTGAGGACTTGGGGTTCACGTATCACCTCCCTGCCGGTTGGGATCCGATCGATGCCCAATCGACCCTTCCGGAAGTGAAGAAGCGTCAAATGGAAACTGCGAAAACGGACGATGAGAAAAGAGAGATCGCCTGCGTTCAGATTCCCATCAGCGCCCGTCGCGGGGCTCCGCCTTCCTTTCTGGCGGCGATGGCGCTGCCCTTCGATTGCTTTGGGCAGATCATGACAGAGAAGGACCTGCCCGGCTTCGCAGAAGGAAGTTCTGAAGGCCCCAGGGCGATTTTCGACTTTGCCGATCCCGTGTATGGCTCCTATTCCATGGGTAGTCACCGCATGTGGATCGAGCGCGCCAAAGGAAGCCCCAAGGGTCACCCCGAAATGCCTTATACCCTTGAGATTGCATGCAGTCTGTTGAAGAAGTCGGCTGTATGTTGGATGACCGTAGCAGGCGATGACCAGGCGCTGAAGGAGTTTGAGGGAACTGCCGTCACGCTCGATGGAGATTTCTTTACGGAGCTTGTTCCTGCGATTGCATTCGACAAAAAGCCCGGGGCTTGAATCGAATTCCAGCGCATGGCCCGCACGGATCAACTGTCCGCGGCCGTGGGTCTCGCACTCATCTGCGCGGTGGTTAACAAAAACACCGCAATCACGACTGCGGCCATGCCGACGAACTCGGCGGTCTCAGGACGCTCGTGCAATAGGAATATCCCCAGCAGTACCGCTACCACCGGGTTGACGTAGGAATAGGAAGTAACCTTGGCCACGGGAACGTGCTCGATGAGATAGATGAAGCCCGTGTAACCAAGCAGCGATCCACCGGTGACGAGCCACGCCAATGATCCGATTGAAGCTCGGTTCAAATGAAACTGCGGCCATTGCCCCAGCGCGGTTCCGATGGCCGTATTGAAGATGCCGGCCGCGAGCATCTGCCACGATGCCGCGACAAAGCTGTTGACGGGCAGTTTGGTACGCCGCGAAAGAATGCTGCCCGCCGTCCACAAGAGCGCACCAGCCAGCAGTGCCAGAATTGCAAGGAGGCGTGAGCGGTCGCCTGCGAATCCGGTGCGCAAGGAAGGCCAAAGCAATGTGGCCAGCCCCGCGAATCCGATCAACATGCCGAGCCACCCGCGCCGCGGCATCGGCTCGCCCCCCGGAAGAAACATCTCAATCAACGCAACGTACAGTGGAACCACGGCAAGGATCAGGGAAGAGAGGCCGCTCGGCAGGGTCTCTTCGGCATAGACCAGTCCCAAATTGCCGCCGCCGAGAAGCAACAGTCCCATCACGGCCAGCAGGAGCATCGTCTTTGCAGGAAACAAAAGCCGCATACCTCGCCATCGGCACCATGCGAGGAGAATGGCGCCAGCGATGAGAAAGCGCGTCCCGGCTAGCAGCAGCGCAGGCATCTCGGCCGCGCCGATTCGGATGGCTGTGTAAGTCGATCCCCAGAAGAAGTACACGCTGGCAAATGCCAGCACGATGGAGAATCTCGTGGCTGGCTGCCTCGCGGAATGCGCTGTTTCTGCAGGAATGGAGGGCATCTCTCGACTCCATCCTAGCGTGTAAACCATTGATTCATTTCTCGTAAATTGCGCGCCCTTGGTTCGATCCCGCCTCGCTGTGCCGCCGAAACTGATGGAAAGTCGTTGTCTGTGCGTGCTATGCTGCGATCAGCGGGGGCTCCATGCCAAGGCACTTCTCAGACGCTCTGCAGCTGATTCCAGCTACAAAACGCTGGTCGCGGTCGCGCGCACGAAGCATCTGCCCTCGGCGCCATTTACGCATTCTGCCCACCCGCACACGACCTAGTCTCTTCGGCGGCGATTAGTTCCTGACCGCCGAAGGCCCTCGCCTGCTCTCGTGGACCCTAACCGTCTGCGAAACGAAAAGCCCCCTCAAGGGGCCGCGGCATTGCCACATCTGAAGCCGCGTAAACGAATCTGACGAGGAGACTAGAGATGAATAGACAAGAGTTACATGCCAAGTTTGGACCGAAACTGATTGGTCCCCTGCCGGGCCCCAAGGCCAAGGCTGCTGTCGAAGCGGATGATCGCCTGATTTCGCCAAGCTACACACGCTCCTATCCGCTGGTGGCAAAGCGGGGGCGTGGGCTTCGCGTGGAAGACGTGGACGGCAATGAGTTTCTTGATTTTGCCGCGGGCATTGCCGTGACTTCTACAGGCCACTGCCATCCCGAGGTCGTCTCTGCAATTCAAAAGCAGGCGGCTGAGCTGATTCACATTTCGGGCACCGACTTTTATAACGAGCTGCTGACGGATCTTGCAGAAAAGCTTTCATCAGTTGCGCCCATGCCCGGTCCGCATCGGTTCTTCTATGGCAACTCCGGGGCGGAGGCGATTGAGTGCGCGCTGAAGCTGGCGCGATACCACACCGGGCGGCAGCACATCATTGCGTTTCTCGGCGCATTTCACGGACGCACAATGGGCGCGCTTTCGCTGACTGCTTCAAAGCCTCAACAGAAGCGGCGATTTTCGCCGTTGGTTCCAGGCGTGACGCACGTGCGCTATCCCTACGCGTATCGGGGATGCACGGGTGGCCCACAGGAAGAAGAGGCCTTCAGCCTGGGATGTGCGCGTTATATCGAGGAGAAGCTGTTCAAGACAATCGTGCCTCCGGAAGAGGTGGCGGCAATCTTTGTTGAGCCAATCCAGGGCGAAGGCGGATACGTGGTGGCGCCCGATAACTTCCTTCGCGAGCTGCGCAAGATTTGCGACCGGCATGGAATTCTGCTGGTTGTGGATGAAGTGCAATCGGGTGCGGGCCGCACAGGCAAGTGGTGGGCAATTGAGCACTCAGGCGTGCAGCCGGATATCGTTTGCATGGCCAAGGGAATTGCCAGCGGCATGCCGCTCGGCATTTGCATGAGCCGCGCGGAGATCATGGACTGGGTTCCCGGTTCGCATGCATCAACATTCGGCGGCAATCCGGTTTCGATTGCGGCATCGCTGGCGACGATCAACATCCTCGAGCGCGAAGCGATCGACAATGCAGCGAAGGTTGGCGGCAAGATGCTGCAGCGGCTATACGGATGGAAGAAGTCGCACGCTCTTGTCGGCGATGTGCGCGGACGCGGGCTGATGATCGGCATCGAACTGGTGAAGGACAAGACGACACGTGAGCCCGCGAATGCATTGAGGAATCGTGTTGAGACTCTCTGCTTCGAACGTGGCTTGATGATCCTGGGCTGCGGCGAATCCTCGATTCGGCTTTGTCCGCCGCTGATTGTTAGCGAAGAAGAGGCTACGGTTGCGCTCGACATCCTCGAAGAGGTTCTGACGCAGGTTGAAAAAGAACACGCGCATGCGGGTGAACTCGCGGTTGCGGGAGCTTAGTAGCGGGCCAGGTCGATGAAAACGCCGCGCACTTATCACGGCGTTTTTGTTTTCGCGTTTGCGCTGCAGTCGGATCACGGCGCAGAATGGTCTGCATGGATTCTGTCAGGCTGATGCGGGTTGCATGGCTGGAAAGAACTTTGCACGGCTTGCATTGGCTGGCGCGGAAGCGCGGGCGTTCCGGAAGCCTGCCCGTCCATCTCATCATCGGCATCGAGGGCGAAGACGCGGTGCTGTTTTATTTGCAGCGTCAAGGCTATACGACTGTCGCGCGACGCTGGTCTTCAGGAGATGTGCCTGGCGATGTTGATTTGATTGCCTGGGACGGTCCGATGCTCTGCTTCATCGAAGTGAAGACGCGCACTGCTCACGACTTGACTCCGGCCGAAACTGCCGTCGATGAGCATAAGCGGAATGTGCTGCGCCGGCTTGCGCGCAGGTATGTACGACAGCTTCCGCAAACCACGGCGCCCCCGGTGCGTTTTGATGTTGTGAGTGTCTACCAGGTGCCGGGGCAGAAACGCGAGTTCCAGCACTTTAAAGGATCATTCGGCTGGGGACAGAGTTGGCGCGATTAGTTCTGCCGCTCAGCCCTTCGCGTCTTCAAACTCTTCGTGCCACGCCATCTGGATCGCTTCAAGGCGCGACTCATTGGACTTTGCGGGGTCGTCGGCGAAGCCTTCAAGCTCCGTCACGTATTTGTGCAGATCGGTGAAGCGCACCGTGAGCGGATCGATGTCCGGGAACTTCTCCTGCAATTGAATGCCGATCTCCTCGGAGTCGGTCCAGTGAATCTCGCGCGGCATCTTTTGCTCCTCAAATCGATAGAACGGAGATCGTGCTATCCCACCCTTTTCACAAGAGACGTGAAAAGGATGGGGCACCCAGGTTTGTGCCGCTACTTACCTTCGGCCAGGGCCAGCGGCTTGCCCTCCGACGTGTAGTTGCGATTCCACTTGGGGATCTCGACAACATAGTTGCCGGGCTTGGTGATGACGGCCTGGCAGCCAAGACGCGAATTCAACTGCTGGTCGGCGGCCATGTCCAGACGATCGAGTTCGTCGTCGTCGGCCGGGCTGATGCCTTCCTGGTTCTTGATCCACAAGTGGCAAGTAGTACAGGCGCAGACGCCACCGCAGGCGTGGTCAAGAAAGACGCCGAAGTTCTCCGCGACATCGAGGAACGACATCGGCTTACCGTGATGGTCGTAAGGCATGGTGCCGAATTCAAATTCAACCGTCTTGCCCTCAGGCATGAAGGTGACGCGGACCAGCTTTTCGGGCGGTATATTCTGGGTGTTTGCTTCGCTCATTGGATTCTTCCTTTGCGGGAATTCATTCGCATGATGTTCCGAGTAAATCCCGCAGGGGCTAAAGCCCTAACGCTATTTCAGATGCCTTTTCGGCACGACTGAAGTCGTGCCAGATACAAAAACTTTCTCACGGCGTTTCATTTGAATTCCGCCCGTGCCATCGGATGCGGCGCAGTTACTTCTTCGCCCAGTTCTTCGTCGGCGGCTTCCATCGTCTTGCCGCGGATTGCTGTGGTTACTGCGGAATCCATCATCAGTTCTGCAAAGCGGCGAGTCGCAAGATCAAGTGCTGCTGTCGCTTCACGAATTGCAGCCAGGTCATTGCCCTGCTTTACGCTTGCCAGCTTGTTTTGCGCAGCCATGATCGATGCCTGCTCTTCACCGCGTAGTTGGCGCCATGCGGGATTCTCTGGGGCCCGTTCGACGGCCGCAAGAATTGTGTCCGCCTCGTTGCATGCCTCGATCAGCAAGCGCTTTGCGAAGTCTTCTTCGGCGTGATCGAACGAATCGAGGATCATGCCTTCGACCTGCTCGTCGGTCAGGCCGTAAGTTGGCTTCACTTCAATCTGCGCTTCTTTACCGCTGCGTTGCTCGCGAGCGGAGACCTGCAGAATGCCGTCGGCATCAATGAGGAACTTCACTTCGATACGCGGCAAGCCGGCACTCATGGGGGGAATTCCCTTGAGATCAAAGCGAGCCAATGAACGGCAATCGGCAGCAATTTCGCGCTCACCCTGAACCACATGAATGGCGACGTTGGTCTGGCCATCGACGCCGGTGGTGAAGTGCTCCGTTGCCGATGCGGGGATCGTCGAGTTGCGTTGGATGATCCTTGCAACCGTTCCTCCCAATGCCTCGATGCCAAGCGAAAGCGGCGTTACATCGAGCAGAAGCATCTCTTCGGTGGTCTTTGACGCACCCGCGAGAATATCGGCTTGCACGGCAGCACCGAGCGCGACTACTTCATCGGGGTTCAATTCGATGTGCGGCTTTTTGCCGCGGGCTGCGAGATGGAAGAGATCGTCGACCAGTTTGCGAACGGCGGGAATGCGCGTGGAGCCGCCGACCATGACGACTTCATCGATCTGTTCGGGCGTAATACCCGCATCGGTGAGCGCCTGTTTGCAGGGGCCGACCGTGCGGCTGAGAACCGGCTCGATTAGCTGTTCGAATACATCACGTGGAATATCGCGCTGATAGCGATCGCCGTTGGGGAGTTCGATATCGAAGCGGGCTACGTCCTCCACAGAGAGTGCGATCTTGGCGTCGATAGCCGCTTTGCGCAGGGCCTGCACTGCGCTGGGATGGTTGCGCAGATCCACGCCGTGTTCGGCATGAATCTCGTCGAGCGCGATCGCAAGCAACAGGTTGTCGATGTCGTCGCCACCCAGGTGCGTATCGCCGTTGGTGGACTGTACTTCGAAAATGCCGTCGTTAAGCTTGAGGATGGAGATGTCGAATGTGCCGCCGCCGAGATCGTAGACGGCGATGGTGCCGACGTTGGCGCGGTCGAGGCCGTAAGCAAGCGCTGCAGCAGTCGGCTCGTTGACGAGACGCAGGACTTCGAGGCCCGCCATGCGGCCTGCATCCTTGGTGGCCTGGCGCTGCGCATCGTTGAAGTACGCCGGGACAGTGATGACGGCCTGCGTTACTGGTGATCCGAAGAAGCGTTCTGCGTTGCGTTTGAGCTGGCGCAGGATGTAGGCGGAAATCTCCGGCGGCGTGAAGCGGAGTTCCCCGAGTTGAACGCGCGGCACTTCGCCGGTTTCAACGTCGTCGGCGAGACGGAATGGAAAGAGCTTCAGTTCGCTTTGTACTTCTTCAAGACCGCGACCCATGAGGCGCTTGACCGAATAGATGACGCGCTCCGGCGTCTCGATGAGGGCGCGGCGTGCACTGTTGCCGACGGTGACGGTGGGCCTGCTGCCATTGGCCGGCACAGGGTCGAGGGCCACCACGGACGGCACAAGGTTCGAACCGTCGACACCGGGAATGACCACCGGCTTATCCCCTTCCATATAGGCAACCAGGGAATTCGTTGTTCCCAGGTCGATTCCAACTACGCGTCCTTCTGCCATGCTGATTTTTGAATCCCTCAGGGGCTAAAGCCCGAATTTTCTTATGGAGTCGGTTCGGCACGACTAAAGTCGTGCCCTGTTACAAACCAGTTCCAAAATCCATGCACTGCGGTCCAACCATCTCTTTAGTCATGCCCTGATACAAACGATTAATCACGCGAGGGTCTCTGTCACGTCGCGGACAAGGTTGTTGATGTAGCGCCGGCGATCGAGCAGAGCCACCATAGTTTTCTGTGATTCCTGGCGAGCGTTTGCGTCGCCCGCATCCCACACCTTCCACTGTGCGCGAAGATCACGATCAACGTCGTCGAGCAGGCCGTCAAATTTCTTCTTCGCCTGTTCGAGACTGGATTGCAACTCGGGATCGGCGTCGCCCATCTTGTGGGCCATGCGCATCTCTTCGAGCTGCATGTTGAGGTCGAAGGCCTCTTCGAGAAGGTCGGCAGGCACGCGGGAGGGGTCCTTTTGATCTTTACGATCCTTGCCGGCGTGCTCTTCGCCGATTTCGGCACCGTGTAGTTTGAGCAGATATTCGGTGCGGCGTATTGGATTTCTCAGTGTGCGATAGGCGTCGTTGAGCAGCGCGGTATCGGCCAGGCTCCATTGTTTTTCGTTTTCCTGCGCGCGGGCAAAGCGATCGGGATGCAGTTTGCGGCTCAACTTATGGAATTGATGTTCGAGCATGCCGAGATCCAGGTCGAGCTGCGGCACCAGTCCAAAGACGGAAAAATAATCGCCTCCCGGAGGAGGCTGAATCTTGCTGCAGTGCGGACAAAATAAAGTCGCGTCGTTGTGCGCAACTGCGCACGACCAGCACGCGACCGGTACTGCAGAATCGAGAACTTTCAACATCAGAGACTCCTGAGGCGGAGGGCTATGAGAAGGAGGAACCGCAGCCGCAGGAGCGCGAGGAGTTCGGATTGATGAAGTTGAAGCCCTGCCGCATCAGTGTCTCTTCATAGTCCAGCGTCATGCCGTGCAAATAGACGAACGACTTGGGATCGACGAAGACGCGTACGCCGTCAAACTCATAGATACGGTCCCGCTCGCGAGGGCGTGTGTCGAATTTGATGGAATACGAAAGCCCGGAGCAGCCACCGCCCATTACGCCAAGGCGCAATCCGCCTTCGGTGGGCGAAACGCCTTCCTTTTCCATCGCCACGCGGATGCGCTTCACCGCGCGGTCTGTGACCTGAAGCCCCTGGGACGCAGGCCCAGCAGCCGATGCCGGTCGGGCAGCCGACTTGTTCTCCAACTGCGCCGGTGCAGCGCTCGCTCCCTGCGCCGGCTTCGATTCGATTGACACAAAGTTCGACATTGGTTCCTTCTTGCCGTGAAACTTCGCTTACTTGGCTTCGACGGCAACTGCCGCGTTTTCCGCGACAGCGTTCTTCTTCTTCCAGTCGCCGATAGCCGCGCGGATGGCGTCCTCAGCCAGAACCGAGCAGTGGATCTTGACCGGAGGAAGCGAAAGCTCCTTCACGATGTCGGTGTTCTTGATGGTCAGGGCTTCCTCAACCTTGCGTCCCTTGATCCACTCGGTAGCCAATGAAGAGCTCGCAATTGCCGAGCCGCAGCCGAAGGTCTTGAACTTGGCTTCTTCAATCACCTGGGTCTCAGGATTGACGCGGATCTGCAAACGCATGACGTCGCCGCACTCGGGAGCGCCGACGAGACCTGTGCCTACATCTCCGGAACTCTTGTCGAGTGTGCCCACGTTGCGCGGGTTGTTGTAGTGATCTACGACCTTATCGCTATATGCCATGATTCGAACTCCTCCCGCGGGAAGCCGCGTCTTCTTGTTAGATTCGGCGGACATGCCCGCCGATGCTTATCAATCACCAGATCCGAACGGGGCTAAAGCCCCCAAAATCCTAGCTCGTTGCTACCCTCAACACCCAGCGGTGAACCCCATCTAACCCCGTGCCGAAGATGGTTGGCCTCATCGCAGGTTGCTAGTGCGCCTGCCACTCTATCTTGGTCAGGTCAATTCCCTCTTTCACCATCTCGTAAAGCGGTGAAAGCTCGCGAAGTTTCTTAACAATGTCGATAACCTTCGCCGCGACATAGTCCACTTCAGCCTGCGTGTTGAAGCGACCAAGTCCGAACCGGATACTGCTGTGCGCAACGTCATCGCCCAAGCCCAGTGCTTTCAAAACATACGAAGGTTCGAGGGTTGCCGAGGTGCAAGCAGAGCCGCTGGAGACGGCGACATCGTTGATGCCCATCAGCAGCGATTCGCCTTCAACATACACGAAGCTCACATTGAGGTTGCCGGGCAGACGATGCTCCATCGAACCGTTCACGTGGATGTAGTCGAGCTCAGATTGGAGTTTGTTGTTCAAACGATCGCGGAGGCCGCGCAAATATGCGGCTTCGTTCTCCATCTCTGCGGAAGCAATCTCGCAGGCTTTGCCGAGTCCGACGATGCCAGGGACATTGAGTGTGCCGGAACGCATGCCGCGCTCGTGACCGCCACCGTCGATCTGCGCCGCGATCTGTACGCGCGGATTACGACGACGAACATAGAGGGCTCCCACGCCTTTCGGGCCATAAATCTTGTGGCCGGACAGCGAAAGCACATCAATGTTGTCGGCGATCACGTTCACAGGAACTTTGCCTACCGCCTGCACCGCGTCGGTGTGGAAGAGGACATTCTTTTCGTGACATATCTTGCCGATTTCGCGAATGGGCTGGAGCACGCCAATTTCGTTATTTGCAGCCATGATCGAAACAAGGATCGTCTTGTCGTCGATGGCGCGCTTCAGGTCTTCGAGGTCGATGAGACCGTCGGCCTTTACCGGCAGATAGGTGACACGATACCCGTACTTCTCGAGGCGTTTGCATGTATCGAGAACGGCCTTATGTTCTGTGACCTGCGTGATGATGTGATTGCCGCGCTCGCGATACATCTCCGCAATGCCTTTGATGGCGAGGTTGTTCGATTCGGTCGCGCCCGAGGTGAAGATGATCTCCTTCGCAGTTGCGCCAATGAGCTTGGCAATCTGTTCGCGCGCCGTCTCCACGGCTTGCTCCGCTTCCCAGCCGAAGGAATGATTGCGGCTGGCGGCGTTGCCGAACTTCGCCGTGAAATAGGGCAGCATCGCCTCAAGCACGCGTGGATCCAGCGGGCTGGTGGCGTGGTTATCCATATAAATAGGCAGCGTGACGCCAGCAGGAACTTCAACGTGACTCGTAACTGTACTCATCCGACCTCTCCATCGTTGCTGCGGCTCCGCTCAGGGCGGAGTGTTAACTAAATCGTGAGCGAAACCAACTTCGGTTCAAGCACGTGACCGGGCGGGTGTTCATGTTCGGCCAGGTCCTGAATGCTGATGCTCTTCAGAACACCGGCAATGGTTTCGTTTACCCGCGCCAGTGGTTCTTTGATTGTGCAACTCGGTGTAAGGTCGCATCCCTTGGCGCCCTTCGTGCACGAAGTAATAAAAAATGGTCCATCGATCGCAAGAATCACCTCGTAAGCCGAGATCGAGGAAGCCGGCTTCGAGAGTGCATATCCACCGTTCATGCCGGCGTGCGACTTCAGCAGGCCTGACTTCGTCAGCTGCTGAAGAATCTTGGCCAGCAACTGGGCGGGGATGCCATAAGCGTCGGCTATGTCTTTGGCACTCAAGGCAGCCGTGTCGGGACGTTCGGCAAGGTATTTGAGCGACATCAACCCGTAATCGGCTTTTTTGGTGAGCTTGAGCATAATATGCGACTTCTTCAGTCCGTATTTAGTATACGACCGTTAATGTCGGCTTTTCAATGATTGAAGGTCTGGGAACCGGTTTCTGGCACCGCGCGTAAGGACCTGACAGAAAGATTTCACCAAATTGCCGTTTGAAAACGCACAAAAGGTCGCTACAATCTGCGGCAAGAGCATCCAAACCCGAGCCAAATCAAAACGATGGTTACCGCCTGCAAACACCCAAGGGTCCGAATTGTTTCCCGACACGAAGACGCCGAATATGTTGAATGCCTGGAATGTGGCGATGTCTTCGACTCCGAAGAATTTCACGATATGGCCATTGAGGAATCCACCGAGAAGAAAGAAGAAACAGAGGACGAATGAAGCATCTTACGCCGCGACTCTGACCTATTCTTCGTTTCAATCTAAACCGCATAATCCAATGACTTTAATTTGTTTATTGCTGCTCTGGATCACTTCGGGGTGGCTCCGCTGCTCTGTGCGCCGGAGCGGTGCGATGCAATCATCCAGGCATAGTGAAGACCGGAAGCCACGGTAAGCCCTACAGTTGCGTCGAGCGCAACCAGTCGCAGGATGACAACCCACTTTGCCGTCATTAGCTGGCTTAGCAGGACAACCGCCACGGCCGTCACCTGGGCCACAGTATTCGCCTTGCCGAAGATACTCGGGCCAAATTCTCGACGCCCCACCACGGCGTAAAGGACGGCCGCCACGAGCAGAATGCCGACATCGCGCCCGAAAACCAATATGGTCACGGTGGTTGGCATAAGGCCCTTGTACATCAGAACCAGGAACAAAGTGCTCAGCAGGAGTTTGTCGGCAACGGGATCGAGGTATTGCCCCAGCACGGTGCGCTGCTTGAGTATGCGTGCCAGCACGCCATCAAGAGCGTCGGTCAATCCGGCGGCGACGAAGAGGATAAAGCTGAGGCCAAATCGGTTTTGGAGAATGGCAGCCACGAGAAAGGGTGCCAGACAGATGCGCAAAACTGTAAGCAGATTTGGCGCGTTGCGCAGTGGGTTCTGTGGGTTGGTGGGGACCTCTGTCATCGATCGGCGGCTTCTGGAACTGTTGCGTCCTGCTCCGACGGGCGGTCTGGGCAGGATAAGCCCCGACATGCCTTGCAGTTGCGGGCGTCAACGTATCAGTCATAGATGGTACAGCATCGACGAGTTGCTGCAACAGCCCCGCTTTTCCCTGCGCGCTGATGCTGGTAGACTAGTCTCTGTCGCATTACAGGCGCGTAGCTCAGTTGGTTAGAGCGCTTCCTTGACACGGAAGAGGTCGCTGGTTCGAATCCAGTCGTGCCTACCATTATTTTCAATAACTTACAAAGACTATTCGACGGCTTGTGGGCACACAACCTGTTTCGACGCGGTTGGCGTGTTTGCCTTTGCGAAGAACGCGAGCTCCAGGCGCGGCATCACCAGATCTCAGGTTCCTGCTGAGGCCTGCGGGCGGTGATGCCTGGAGCCGCACCGGCTATTTGACATTGCGAGTTCCGAGATAATGGCCGTTCTTCGTTCGGCTCTTAGCAAATGCAAATTGACGCTTTCGTAAGCCAAGTGAAGTCTTCGGTTTGAGTAGCTATCAAAATTTGAGATCCAATGCCGGGCGGTAGCTGTGGGCGAGCGCGAGGGCAGCCGCCCGCTCGCGTCGTGCGCCTGCGAGGTCACCGAGTGACATTTCGACCCGTGCCAGGCGCGTGTAGGCGACGAATGCCGGGGCATCCTCACTCTTCGAGGAGCTTGCCAGATAGTCGCGAAACATCTGTGCAGCCAAGCTGAGTTCGATCTTGAACCTGGCAAGTGCGGAGGCGCCATTAAAAAGCGCGACGGCGGATTGAGGGTCCGACTGTGCCGCCTTCACGCCCGCTCTCAGAGCGATATTCACGTCGTTCCAGCGCTCGCGACGACTATAAAAGCTGGCCAAGGTCATCCAGCGAAATGCGGGGTGTTTGCTGACAGCAATTGCCTCTTTTAGCTCGCGCTCGGCGGTCCCGAAGTCTTTGCGCGATTCGGCGATCCGTCCACGCAGCTCGTGAGCACGCTCCTGATCGACCCGTTCCAACTGAACTGCCACTTCGTCGGCCTTTGCGGCGCCGCCACCTATAACGACTGGCGCTTCGTAGTAGAACTCGCCAAGGTCTGCCAAGGCTGCGGCGTTTCGCGGATTGAGCCGGACCGCCTCTTCGAATTCCATGCGCGCGCGTTTGGCCAACGAATATGCCGAGCCAAACCAAGCATGATCCGCTTTTTCGCCGAGCGTGCGGCCGAGCCACATGTGAAGGTCGGAATCGTGCTCGTCGAGATTGACGGCCTGTTCGCATTCGCTCTCGGCCGCGTCCCACTGCTCCAGGGTAAAAAGCACCCGGCAGCGAAGGTTGTGAACTTCAGCAGAAGAGGGATGGGATTGGAGCAAAGTCAAGGCTGTGTCTGCCTGCCCAGCTTGCAGTGCGGCATTGGCTTGCGCGAGTGCCTCCGTGGATGCGTGCGCAGAGAGCGCACCAACAATGAACACGGTCGTCAAAAGAGTTGCGAGAAGCTTCGTTCGCACTTAGAACCTTGCTCTTCGTGTCGAATTAGATGGATTCGTCATGATCGCGCTCTCTCGAATGTCTTCGAAGCCAGCCTCGTTAGTGCGATCAGCTTTTCCCAAAAAACACCAGGGTTACCCCAATTGTCACCAGCAGCACACCGACCCATCGCCAGAAGGTGACGCGCTCGCGAAGGAATGCGGCTCCCCCGAAGGCTCCGGCGACATAGCTTAAAGCGGTGACCGGGACGACAAAGCTTACGTTGTACATGGAGAGAGCGCCCAAGAGCGCGAAAAACGCAAGCGCCATCATACCGACGCCTGCCCACATCCAAGGCTGGCGAATTGCGCGCAAAGCCATCCGGACGATCTCCGCAGGATGAAAGCCGACTGGCTCGCCGACGCTTTTCATGGCACGGGAAACGCAGAGTTCTCCGCCTGTCCCCGCCGCCACAATCAAAGTGAAAAGCACCAAATCGAGCATGCTAACTTTCCCCTGCCGTCTCATGTCTAGTGGCTTGCGAGCCGGTGCGGCTCACAACAAATACGCCCAGGCAGATGATCGCGATTCCGGTCCATCGTAAAGCGGAGACCTTCTCCCCCAGCACGAGCCAACCGAGCAGGGCCACGACGCCGTACGCCACCGAGGATACGGGCTGCACAAAACTGTAGTCTGCCCAGGACAACACAAGCATGTAAGCGACGAAGAACGTTATAAGCGAGAGAATTCCGAACCAAATCGGTAGGGTGGCGAAGACCTTAAGGCCGGCATGAAGCAACTGCGCAGGAGGCCAAAAGATCAAGGGGCTGACTGCTTTCATTCCCATACCAAGCAGGACGTTGCCGACCGGGCCAGCGAGCACCATCACCAGAATCATCAGGAAAGTTTTGGATTGAAGGGGCTTGTGCGCAGCCACATCCGATTCAAGTCCTTTATCAATAAGAGGTTCTATAGACACCTTGTTATTATATAGAATCGGCTTTTTTGTGACGTCGCCTCTGGATTTGCAGCCTCGCGATGGCAGCTTGATTTCATCCTGCTCGTCATGCCTCTTCGTCGCGGAATCCGATTTCAGGTTGTAAGCTGGTTAAGCGTGTTGCCCTGTTGACCCTTTCCACAATGCGAACAGTACTCCTCGCTATAGCTGCGATCCCTTTTGTTTACTACTGCATCGCGATCTTTAGCAGTATCCGATTTTTTCGGTCGGCCCAACGCGGGTCGGCTGACTTTCTGCCCCCGATCAGCAACGTGAAGCCTGTGCGTGGCCTTGACCCGGAGGCCTATGAGAATTTCGCAAGCTTCTGCCGACAGGACTATCCGAACTACGAGATCCTGTTTTGTGTGGACGCCGGCGATCCCGCTCTACCCGTGCTCCGGCGCCTGAAGAACGACTTTCCCCAAACGCAAATCCGTATTGTGATTGGATCCGGACGGACCGGGACCAACGACAAGGTCTCCAAACTTGCGCGACTGGTGGAGGAGGCCGCCTACGAGCACTTAGTCATCAGCGACAGCGATGTGCGGGTTGAGCCAAATTATCTGCGGCGGCTGGTGGCGCCGCTTAGAGATCTGCATGTCGGCGCAGTCACATGTTTCTATGTGCCGTCGAGCGAGACCACCTGGGTACAGCGGTTGCAGGACGTTGGCATGCTGTCGGATTTCTACCCAGGGATCCTGACGGCCTGGCAGCTCGACGGGATCAAGTTTGCTTTGGGGCCAACAATCTGCACCACCCGGCGCCATCTGCAGGCGTTTGGTGGCTATCCAGTGCTTGAGAACCAGCCAGCCGACGATTTGCAGGTTGGTCGCTTGATCGCGGAGTCGGGATATGAAGTTGTCTTGCTGAACTATGCTGTTTTGACGGTTCCCGATTACCACTCACTCCGCGAACTGTTTCTTAAGCGGCTGCGCTGGATTACGGTCATGCGCCAGATGAGGCCATGGGGACATGCCGGCTTGGTGTTTACGCTAGCTCTGCCATGGTGTTCGTTAGCCGTTGCGACGCAGCCGACAGCCGCTGTGGCAGCCGCGTATTTTGGTGGATACTTCGTTTTCCGCTCGTTTTTGACGCTGCTGATTGGTTCCGCTGGTCTCAAGCAGCGCGGTGTTTGGAGAAAACTGCTTCTGATCCCTGCGTGGGACGCGATTGCGACGCTCATCTGGCTGACAAGCTTCACGCGCAAGTCGATCCGGTGGCGAGGCCAGGATTATCGGATCGTGCAGGGAAACCTGGTTCCGGTTGAGCCGGCTGCGACAGGACCGACGGTGAAAGTGTAGAAGTGCAACTCCCACTCGGGAGCCGGCACGCCTCCCTTCCGATTTCGTTCGAAAAATCTTTCTTCGGATTTTTTCTGCGTGCCGCGATCTGCGCGAGAGAGACTATGACTCCGCCGTTTCCGACTATCGAGGTTCTTTCGCTGCCAGTAGCTCGGGACGATTAGCGCTGACACTGCGGCGAGGGTTGCGCCCAACGCGCCAGTTGACCTGGGGAGCAAACATCGCAGGATCAATCCGATCGCGATAGCGAATCGCAACGTTGATGAGCGAATTCACGAGTGCTTCAGAAAGCAGATGAGGTTCGAGACCGAGATCTGCCAATTTCGAATGCCTGGCGTTGTAATAGTGTGCTTCGGCTTCGACGCGCGGATCGGGGAGATGGTCAATCTGCACATTGAGGCCGAGATCGCGGCTCACTTCCTTGATCAGCCTGGCGAGTTCGAGGACCGAAAACTGCTCAGTGAACTGATTGAAGACGCGGAACTCGCCCCGCTCGGCCGGGTTCAGACAAACTATCTCGATACATCGCACGGTATCGCGGATATCGAGGAAGCCGCGTGTCTGGCCGCCTTTTCCGTAGACCGTAAGAGGAACGCCGATAGCGGCCTGGGCACAGAATCGATTCAGAACCGTGCCGAAGACATCGTCGTAGTCGAAGCGGTTGATCAACGCTTCGTCCATCTGCACTTCGTCAGTAACGGTGCCATAGACGACGCCCTGGTTCAGATCGGTGGCGCGCAGTCCCCAAATTTTGCAGGTGAACATGATGTTGTGGCTGTCATGCACCTTGGAGAGGTGATAGAACGAGCCGGGCTGCTTGGGGAAAGGCACCGTATCGCTGCGGCCATTGTGATTGATGGTTATGAATCCTTCTTCGATGTCGATGTTGGGCGTGCCGTATTCGCCCATGGTTCCCAGCTTGATGATGTGACAATCCGGCGCCAACTCTTTGATGGCGAAGAGCAGATTCAGGGTGCCGACAACATTGTTCACCTGCGTGAACACGGCATGCTTCTGATCGATCATTGAGTAGGGAGCGGAGCGCTGCTCTGCGAAATGCACGACCGCTTCCGGCTTGAAGGTACTGATCACGGAGGCGACGAATTCATAGTCCGTTACATCGCCGACAAAGGTCTCGATGGAGCGGCCGGTAAGCTGCTGCCAAACTGTCAGCCGCTCGGGAAGAGGGCGGATAGGGGTTAGTGTCTGTACGCCGAGCTCAAAGTCCCATTGGCGCCGCACAAAGTTGTCGATAATCGCGATGGAGTGCCCTTTGCTCGAAAGATAAAGTGCCGTAGCCCAACCGCAGTAACCGTCCCCACCCAGAATGGCAATTCTCATGTTCTCTCCTACAAGCTCAAGTTGATCATACAAAGGACACAAAGATTTAGACGAACTTCTTAGCCAGGTTGACGCACCCGAGACCCACAATAATCGTCGATTTTGCTAGAGTTGGCGGTTCTCGAAGCATCAAAAACCACCCACCTTCGAAATAGGGTGATTTGTGAGCAGCACTTTGCCGCCGCTCGTGCACACGGTAGTCAGCTGATCTCTGCCGACGATAGACGCCAGGTCATCGAGTTGCGTGGCCTTGGCAAAGAGGTAGTAGCGAGCGGGCGTCCGCCAGAGATGCTGAAGCTGGGCGTTGTCGATGAATGGATTCGCCGAGGTCGGGGCGTAGGAACCATAGACAAGACCGAAGAACCGGCCGTTGAGAAGCAGGGCGGTCCTGTTGGTGTAGAAGAATACGGACGAATACCAGAAGTAGTGATGATCGATGATCAAATCGCCCGGGGGAGCCTGATCGAGGACCTTCACCATCGGACGCGATGAGAGGTACGGATCGAAGGTGACCATCGCCAATCGAGCAGCATGGAAGAAAACAACCATCATAATCGCGATGGCGAAGTACGAAGTTTTTCGGAATCGCGAGAGGGTACCGACCATGCCGATCAGGAATGCAGCCGCCGCCACGGCAAGCGGAAGGCGAAGATAGGCGAACGAATTGAGGGTCAGGTCTTCCATGTGCCCGAGGGAGAGCTTGTAGGCGGACGGATTATAGCTCAAAGCCCGCGAAATATCGCCAGGCGTGGCGACGTGGCGTACGGCGACCAGGATGGAAACCGCGCCGAGGAAAGCGACCGCGCAGATAATTGTCAATCCGCGATTTCCGATGCGGAGAATCCGGCTCTCTCGCGTCATGACTGCGCCGAGGATCAGCGCCACGCCCGAATAAATGGGCATCGAGTAGTATTCCTGCGTCGTGGAGAACGTGAAGAAGACCATGACGCACGCGATGAGGCACAACGCGAGGAGAAGAGTCTTTCCGGAGCGGTTTGTGGGCCGGTAAGAGAGCCTGAACGCGCCAGGGAGATAAACGCTCCATGGAAACAGCCAGATGAGATTGAAGAGCCAGAAGAGCACGGGTGGGACGGTGTCGTAATCGCGCGGGTAGCGCAGATTGAGAAAACGAAGCAACTGCTCATTGATGAAGAAGAACCACCAGAAGCCGTGGTATTCGCCGGGAATACTTTTGAGCGTAAAGCTGAAATAGGGAGGATTCCGGAGCGCAGCGAGAACATGCCAGGGAACAGCGATCAGCAAAAGGATCAACAAGCCGGTGAAGGGACGAAGCCGCTTCCAGGTACGCATGGCGAAAAGTTGACGGGTGAAGAGAAGGTAGAGACAGGCGGTTCCGATGGGAAACACGATGCCGATCAGGCTCTTGAGGAGCAGACCGACGCCAAGGCAGGCCGCCATAATTGCCGCCCATCGTTTTGAATGGTTTTCTTCCTCGTCCAATGAACGCAGCATCGCCCACAAAGCTAAGGTGATAATGAAAGAAAGCATTGCATCGGGCAGCAGAATGCGAGTGAAGAGGAAGAGGCCCATGCAGGTGGACATGCAAAGACCAGCGTAGAGACCGGCGCGCTTTCCGAACGCCCAGATGCCGAAGGCCGAAGTGACGATGCAAAGGAGGATCGCCGACAGGGCCTCGGGGATGCGTGCGGCCCAATCGTGAGCGCCAAAGATCGCATAGGAAATTGCAATCGTCCAATAGATGAGCGGAGGCTTTTCGAGAAAGGGCACTCCATCCAGATGCGCCGTAACCCAATCGCCTGAGCTCAGCATATTGCGCGCGATCTGTGCCTGCACTGCGTCTACATCGTCCATGAGAGACGGTGGGGAGAGAATACAACCGAGATAGACGGCCGCCGCGAACAAGGCAACGACCAGGAGAACGCGGCGCCGGCTTACAAACCAATCGTGGACATCTGGGCCTTTGATTGGGGGATCGGTGCTGAACTTATCTTCCATCGCTTCATCCAAAGGAACACGATCATAAGACCCCAGAGATGGTAGCCAATGCTGATGCTCCTGTTCAGGTGCAGTTTTGTCAGGTTGCGGATTGTGTCAAAACGGAATAAGTCAGAGTACTCCGCCTCCGCGAAATCGAGCGTCTCCATAAGCAGGTTACGCAGCGTTCCACGAAACCACTCATGCGCGGGGATGTCAAACCCGACTTTCGCACGTTGCGTGATGAATGAGGTGAGGACCGGCCTCATCAATTCCCGGAGAACGTACTTCTGTTCGGAACCACGGATCTTCAAAGACGAAGGGAGGGTCGCCGCGAACTCGATGATGCGATGGTCAAGGAAGGGCGGCCGCACTTCAAGAGAGTGCGCCATACTCATGCGATCGGACTTCACGAGAATGTCGTCGGGAAGATAGTAATTCTGATCGAATTCGAGGTAAGGCGCGAAGCCATCGCCAGGAAGTGTGGCGGCGAGCGGCAAAAGTATGTCAAGGAAAGAGCCTGTCAGAGGAGTTTTGAGCAATTGCGGTTTTTCGGCCTGCGAGAATGTTCCATTCCAATAAACGTGTCCCTGTTCCGGCGGAAGGAGGCTGCCCTCCAGCAGTCGTTTCAGCTTGTATTCAAAGCTGATTTTTTCGTTGGAGCCGGGCCAGGCACGAAGACATTGCAGGGCAAGTCGAAGCGACGGCGGCGGGAGACGCCGCAGGCCTTGGGCAAAGCGGTTGGCGCGATAGGTAAGATAGCCGCCGAAGATTTCGTCGGCGCCTTCACCGCTGAATGCAACAGTGCAATGCGCCCTGCAAAGCTTGGAGAGAAACCAGACGGGCAATGCACCTGAGTCTGCGCTGGGCTCGTCGGAGTAATACGAAAGCTCCTGAATGGCACCTTCCAGATCCTGCTCGGGATTCAGATCGAACTGTTCATGATCCGTGCCATACTTCTTTACCATTTCGCCAATGTAGGGCGATTCATCGAAGCTTTGACCGCGGAAGGAGATCGAATATGTGCGTAGCCTTGCGCTGGATGCCCGCGCAGCATAGTGGAGAATTGTCGAGGAGTCGAGGCCGCCGCTGATCCAGACGCCGAGTGGGACGTCTGACATCATGTGCTCGCTGATGGACTGAGCAAGTAACTCGTCGAGCTTCGATTTTGCGTCGTGGAGCGAGATCGGCGCGGGTGCCATGGCAGGGATGCGCCAGTAGGATTCCGTGTGGATGCGGCCGTCTTGCCACTCAAGCCAATGGCCCAAGGGCAATTTCCGGATGCCGTCGACCAGCGTCCAGGGAGACGGGACATAATTCATCGAGAGATACGCTTCAAGGCCCTCGCGGCTAATGCGCCGCTCGATTTCCGGGTGGATCAAAATGCCCTTTAATTCGGAAGCAAAGAAGAGATCGTTCCCTCGTTCGGCGACGTACAAGGGCTTGATCCCGACTCGGTCGCGGGCAAGCAACAGCCTGCGCCTGGAGTTAGTCCACAGAGCAACTGCGAACATGCCTCTAAGATGCTCGAAGCAACCCGTGTCCCATTCGAGGAATGCCTGGAGCACCGTTTCTGTATCGCAATGAGTGTGAAAGATGTGGCCGCGCGCTTCGAGAGTTTTGCGGATTTCGAGGTGGTTATAGATTTCGCCATTGAAGACGATGACGGTGTCGCGGTCAGCAGAGTAAATCGGCTGATTTCCCCCGGCGAGATCAATGATTTTCAAACGGGTGGCGCCAAGATAGCATTGGCTGGATTCGTAGACGCCTTGTTGATCGGGGCCGCGATGAATCAGCGTCGCAGTCGCTTGTCGAATACGCTCAGGTTCGGGGAACCAACTCTTCGCTGTGAATCCGAGTATGCCGCACAAATCCTATTCCAATCAGGCTTCGAGGAAGCTCTCACTCTTTGCGACGATCCAGTATGACTTGAGAAATCGTAACATAGCCACATTCACCCGACCAATGTGGCCCGGAAAGTCCGCACTGCTCCGACGCTGAAATCAGTTTCAATCTGCTGGTTTCTCCGCGGTTGGCGGGCATTCCTTGTCTCGATACGGACGTCCTGGTGCGGACTCGAAGCGATCTCTCCATGCTTTATACTGGTGAGGAAGCGCTCAACCTCCAGTCCCGGGGGAAATGTTGAAAGGACAAGCTTTTTGGCACTTCTGAAGCCGCGCAGCTGGTCTCGACCGGCACGTTTTTCACTCATTACCGCAATCACTATCGCGGCTTTGGTTTTTCTCTTCCTTGCTCCGCGCGTGCCGATAGGTCCCGGGTATCACGATTTTGCAGACAAACGCACATTCTTCGGCATCCCGAACGCACAGGATGTTCTCTCAAACATTCCGTTTTTCCTCGTGGGGATTTGGGGCTTTCTCTGGTTGAGCGCAAAGAAGGGCCGGTCTGTCTTTCTCGAGGATAGAGAACGCATACCTTATCTCGTTTTTTTTGCGGGTGTGACACTGACGGGGGTTGGATCGTTCTGGTATCACGTGGCCCCTTCTGACGATCGTCTTCCATGGGATTTGCTACCGATGACATGTTCGTTTGTCTCTATGGTGGTGGTCACTTTCATGGAAAGAGTGAATCTGCGCGCGGGATTTTTTGCGCTGGTGCCGGCATTGCTGCTGGGCATACTCTCCGTCGTGTACTGGATGATTACCACTTCGCTGGGAAACGGCGATTATAAGTTCTATCTCTTCGTGCAATTCTTTTCGCCCGTTCTGCTGGCCTTGATCATCGGATTGTTCCGGCCGCGCTATTCCGGCATAGGTTATTTGGTTATCGCGTTCGGATTCTATGTCGCGGCCAAGATCTTTGAAGAGTTCGATTACTCAATCTATCGGCATCTCGGCGGTCTCGTGAGCGGGCACTCGCTTAAACATGTTACGGCTGCCATCGCGTGCTATTGGATCTTCAAGATGCTGCAAAGCCGCCATCCTCTCAACGGCGAATCAACGAGCGATGACCACCGTCTTCCAGATGCCAGGAAGGCTGTGTCCCAATGACAGCAGGAATGACCGGGAGACTGCAGTGAAAACGGATCTTCTATCCTATCTGGTTTGCAGCGACTGCGGCCGAGAGTTGACCTTGCTGGTAGAGAAAGTCGACGGCGCAGAGGTGATGGAGGGCAGCCTGACGTGCCAGGGCTGTGCCCGCGCCTTCCCGATCATCGGTGGAATTCCGCGTTTTGTGGAGAAGGACCTCGATCCCGAAAAGCAGGCAACGGCGGCAGCGTTTGGCTACGAGTGGACGCATTATTCCAAGCTTACGGAAGCCGACAGGAAAGAATTCCTGGCTTGGATCGCGCCATTGACGCCAGCGGATTTTCAGGACCAGATTATTCTCGATGCCGGCTGCGGAAAAGGAAGGCACATCTATCTATCCGCACAGTTTGGTGCTCGCACAGTGATTGGTGTCGATCTCTCCGACGCGGTGGAAGCGGCGTTTCGAAATACGCGAGAGTTGCCCAACGTGCACGTCGTCCAGGCGGACATTCTGCATCTCCCATTTCGAGACCCGTTTACGCTGGCATACAGCATCGGTGTAATTCATCACCTCCCGGTTCCGAGCCAGGGATTTCGCTCGCTTGCGGGCCACGTGCAACCGGGCGGCCGCATCTCCACCTGGGTTTATGGAAAAGAAGGGAATCGATGGATCGAGCAGTTTGTCGATCCAGTGCGCAAGAACGTCACTTCGCGCTTACCGAGATTCATCACCCGGTGCCTGTGCCTGCCTCCGGCGATCTTGCTCTATGTGGGATTGAAGCTTCTGTATGGCCCGGCCAAAACACGGCCTGCCTTGAAACGCCTTTTGCCCTACTCGGATTACCTATGCTCCATTTCCAACTATACGTTTGCCGAAAACTTCTGGAATGTGTTTGACCAGCTCGTAGCGCCTACAGCCTACTATCACAGCCAGGAAGAGGTGCTTGACTGGTTTCAGACGGTCGGCGTGCAAGAGGTGAAGATCGAGCGCCACAATGGAAACAGTTGGCGGGGCACAGGGCTCATACCGTTGCGTTGAATTTGCAAACCTCGACCTCCTTACCGCAAGAGATTGACCTTTGCGAGATCAACCACCTCATCCCCACGCCCGCTGAGAACTGCTTTGAGAGCGAACAGGCCAAAGCCTTTCGCTTGCTCGAATGTGATGGTCGGCGGCATGGATAGCTCCTGGCGGCTTACCGGAACCTCGACCAATGCTGGTCCGTCGTGCTCCAAGGCCTGCACAATCATTGGTCGCACTTGATCGGGCGCTTCGGCGGTCAGGCCCAGCAGACCCGCGGCCTCGGCCAACTTCCCGAAATTCGGGTTTTGAAGGTCGGTTCCAAAATCGACAATTCCAGCGGCCTTCATTTCCAACTCGACAAAGGCCAGCGACTCATTCCGAAAAACGATGATCTTGACGGGTGCCTTCAATTGGTGCAGCGACAGCAGATCTCCAAGCAGCATGGCAAGGCCGCCGTCACCCGAGAGGGACACGACCTGCCGGCCGGGATAACACACCTGTGCCCCGATTGCCTGCGGCAAGGCATTCGCCATCGAACCGTGGTTGAAAGAGCCGACCAGGCGCCTTTTGCCGTTCATGGTGAGATAGCGTGCTGCCCAGATCGTCGGCGTTCCCACGTCGCAGGAAAAAATCGCATCTTCGGCAGCGAGTTCGTCGAGCACACGGACAACGTATTGCGGATGAATAGGATTTCTGCCCGATCCGACCGCCGCAAGCTCTTCAAGCCCTTTTCTCGCTTTTTGGTAGTGTTCGCGAGCGGCCGTCAAATGCTGGTCGTCCTTATTCTGTTCGAGCTTTGGCAGAAGAGCGCTGAGAGTGGACTTCGCGTCTCCAATGAAGCCGAAGTCGACTTTGGTACGCCTGCCCAATTGTTCTCCGCGAATGTCAATCTGCATGATCGTCGCATCCTTCGGATAAAACTGCTGGTAAGGAAAGTCGGTTCCGATCATGAGCAGCAGGTTGCAGGTCATCATGGCACGATAACCAGACGAGAACCCAAGCAGCCCGGTCATTCCCACGTCGTACGGGTTGTCGTATTCGATGAATTCTTTCCCGCGCATTGCATGGACGATTGGGGCGTTCAGTTTGGCTGCGAGTTGAAGCAACTCCGGGTGGGCTCCTGCACAGCCCGCCCCAGCGAGGATCGTGATATTCCTGGACCCGTTGAGAACCTTCGCCATCGTCTCGATTTCTTCGCCAGAGGGAGTAACGGTTGGTTTAGGCGGCGGAAAATGCAGACGCGGACCATTCTCAGTGGCGTCGCGCAAGGCCATGTCTCCAGGGATCGCAATCACCGAGACCCCGCCGCGAGCAATGGCAGTCTGAATCGCGATCTCCAGAACGCGGGGCATCTGCTCGGGAATAGGGACCAGTTGGCAGTAATGACTGCATTGCGCAAAGATATGTTCTGGATTTGTTTCCTGAAAATAGCCGCTTCCTATTTCGCTGCTGGGAATTTGAGCGGCGATGGCGAGCACCGGAACACGACTGCGGTGGCAATCATAAAGACCATTGATCAAATGCAGATTGCCGGGGCCACAGCTTCCCGCACATACTGCCAGTTTTCCAGTGAGATGTGCCTCCGCGCCGGCTGCAAATGCGGCTGCCTCTTCGTGGCGCATGTGAATCCATTGAATTTGCTTCTGTCTTCGAATCGAGTCGGTAATTCCGTTGAGAGAATCTCCTGAGACTCCATAGACTCGCTCGACCCCCGCTGCTGCAAGGGTTTCCACCAGCAGGTCAGAAACCGTCATTTTTGCCACGATGCCGACTCCTTTTGCTTAAATGCCGTAGGGCCTAACGGGCGAACACCGCTTACTACTCCACTCGGAATTGCTCAAAGTGTGAGATTGCTGCATCCCGCAAGGTCATCGTTGGGCTTCGGTTGCCAGTTGCGCATGCGAGCGTATCTCGGCGTTGCGGAGGAGCTTGATCGCATCGGGCGAATCCGGAGCGGCGTCAACCAGCTTTCTGTATTCAAGTACGGCATCTCTCCACATTCCATAGTGGGTGTAGAGGGATCCGAGGAGAAGATGCGAGGCATTGCCGGCCTTCGCGTTTTCGATTTCTCTCTCGCCTTCATCGGAGAGAACTGAGAAGTGAGCCGTTGGGCTCGTAGCGGTTGTTGCGATCGCGCGAGTTCCGCTCGGACTGGCATCGACGCGCCACAAGTAGCTATGTCCTCTGAGGAGCGGAGTCGGGATGCGCCATATTGCCTCATCGAGAATCGGACTTGCAGCAATTGGCTGCTGATGGGAGTCGCGATCCTCTACGTGAACCCGGTAACTCCAGCCATCGATGCGGACATCCCAGGTAAGTGTGGGCTGGGTATCCTCCACAGTTGTTCCCAACGGCTGGGTGAGGACGATCTGTTGCTTGCCGGCTTGTGTGTCAGATCCTGCCGCACGGCTCGGGGCGGGATAGGACTGATCAGGTGCGTGTAACTCCGCCATGACGATCTGGCGCTCTTCGGGCGACACGGTGTTTCCGAATTTGCCTTGGAGCATCTGGCCATCCACGACGGTTGAAGCGTCATGCTGCAACGCTCTCGGCGTGTGGCCTACATGGGCGTTTTGCGAGCGATGTCGAATTGACCTATAAACGGCTGTAAGCGAGACCGCGAGAATCACGATCAACGCGATCACGTAGAGAAATCTGCGCGTGTGTTTTCGCTTGGGTTCCAAAGAAACGAATGTCCTCGTGTTTCTTCGTTGAGACGAGCACATCACCCGGACTCTTCGAGAACGGACGCGGTAAATCCGGGTATGCTCGTGGTCGACGTGCTCATCAACACTTTAATCTTCCTGGGTGCGCCATGGGAACCTTGCTCAATCTTCTTCGCTGGCATGTTCTCTTGACCGTTCGTTGGACGCCCGAGTTTCCGGGCCTCGGCGGATTTGCGAGACACCACATGGTCTTTGTAGTAAAACGGTTCACTGATACGAAAGGTCATCTGATTTTGGTGCAGGGGGTGTGGAGATGGTCACTCGCAGGGATCTAATGGTTGCATTGATTGCGGCGGCGTGCACGGCAAGCGGGTTTGCGGTTGCCGACGAGTTGCCAATGCTAGGCTCGGCGGTCTTCGACTGGAACAGCGTAGGGGCGAAACCAACTGATGTGGGATCGGTGCGCTCCTTTTTCAAGGTTCGAACACCTACGCTGGAAGAACTGGATGTGCACGTCACCACGCTGAATCCGGGAAAGTCGCCGCATCCTCCGCATCGCCACCCCAATGAAGAGATGATCATTGTGCGCCAAGGCACCGTCGAGGCCCTGGTCAATGGGGAGTGGAAACGGGTGGGTCCTGGGTCGGTAATCTTTTTCGCGTCGAATCAGCTGCACGGATTGAGAAATGTGGGCACGGATCCGGCGGTTTATCACGTAATCAACTTCAAGACTGCGGCTACTCCGGCTGAGACGCATGAATAACCGAGGCGGGGAAAAAGCCGAACTTGATCGATCCACGGTTCATGAAAGAAGACCGAGTATGAAAGCAAGACTGGCGCGTTTGCTATTGGCGTTTGTTTATGGTCTCGTTCTTTGCTTTGGGGCCGAATCTTCTGGAGCGCAGACAGGTGCTGGCGGGCTTGGAGTATTTGAAGGCCAGGCGGACGTCGGAGCGGTGTCGCCGCCGGGAATCAGCACTTACGATGCTGGCAAAGGCGTCTACACGGTCGCCGCAGCTGGCGCCAACCTGTGGTCCACAGTCGATGCATTTCACTTTGTGTGGAAGAGCGTATCGGGCGATGTTTCGCTGACTGCCGATATGGCGTTTCCTTCGGCGACGGGCAATCCCAATCCGCATCGCAAAGCGTTGCTGATGTTTCGTCAGACGCTGGATGCGGATGGCATTTATGTCGATGCGGCTCAGCATGGATCGGGCATGACAGCATTGCAGTACCGACGCCAGCGCGGCGCAACCACGCAGGATATCGAGCTCAATATTCAATCGCCGCAGCAGATTCGGCTGGAAAAGCGCGGGGATACGATCACGATGTTCCTGAGTAACCATGGAGAGCCGCTGCACCAGGTGGGTGCGTCGATCAAGTTGCGATTCGAGGGCACATTCTACGCGGGGATTGGGGTGTGTTCGCACAACCCGGACATCGTGGAGACGGCGACATTTAGCAACCTGAAGCTCGAGGTGCCGACGCCGGATGTGCGTCAAACCGTTCTCTTCAGCACTTTGCAGACAATTGGTGTCGAAGATAACTTCCGACGCGCGTTGGTCGTGGCAACCGGGCCAGGAAAGATAGAGGCGCCAAACTGGAGCCGGGACGGGAAGACGCTGATCTTCAACCGCGACGGGCATATCTGGACAATTCCAGCTGAAGGCGGCGTTGCAACAGTGCTCAATATCGAATCCGCGACAAACTGCACGGGAAGCCATGGACTCTCGCCGGACGGCAAATGGCTGGCGATCAGTTGCAGCACGCCGGGCAAGCCGGAAACGCGCGTGTACATTGTGCCTTCTGCAGGCGGTGAGCCGAGGCTGTTGACGGAGAATCCATCTTCGTATTTTCACAGCTGGTCGCCAGACGGTAGGACGATCGCGTTTACTCGTCCAAATCACACGGGAGGCGGCAACATTCTTTCCATCCCCGTGGAGGGCGGAACGGAGACGCCTCTGACCACCGGGAGCGGGATGAGCGATGACCCTGACTACTCAGCGGATGGGAAGTGGATCTACTTCAACTCGGATCGTGCCGGTGGACTGATGCAGATCTGGCGAATGCGACCTGACGGGACTGGCGCGGAACGGGTAACTTCAGACGACCACAACAACTGGACTCCCCATCCCTCACCCGATGGCAAGTCGATTGTCGTGGTGAGCTACGACAAGGATGTGAAGGGGCATCCGGCGGACAAAGACATCGCGCTGCGGATTTTGAATGTGAACGACGGGAAGATTCGCGTGCTGGTCAACCTGGTTGGCGGTGCAGGGAGCGACAATGTGCCGAATTGGGCTCCAGATGGAACCCATCTGGCCTTTGTGAGCTTTCAGATGCTGCCGGAGGGATTCGCCGGACCAGGCCGGCAATGAGCGTCTGCGGAGGAGAGCGAGGATCACGTGATGTGAAGATCGCTCGTTGCGGGGGCGCTTGCGCCAGGTGGGGTGGACAGCTAAACTCATCCGGTGCAGTAACATTGGGGAATTGCGGGCGCGGTCGAAAATACTGGAACGGCCCTTGATTCTCGATAGCCTTCCCGATTGAATACGACCGCGCTTGCGTCGCCGGGGTCATCGAGAGAATGCCGGGTTGGTGCGGCCGGAGGTCAGAGGAATGCGCGTCGGCTTATTTACACGCGAGTATCCGCCCCTGGTGTATGGCGGTGCAGGCGTTCACGTCGATTACCTGAGCCGGGAATTGGCGCGGGAGATTGAGGTCGAGGTGCACTGCTGGGGACCGCAGCATTCAGACGCCGGCAACCTGCGTATTCGCGGAGCTGAGCCCTGGGACGAAATTTCAAACGGGACTGAGGGGAAGTTCAAGGGGGCGCTCGAAGCTTTCAGCCTGAATCTAACGCAGATCAAGGCTCTCAAGGGAATCGATCTCGTTCACACACATACGTGGTATGTGTCGATGGCGGGCTATCTGGCGAAGAAACTCTACGGAGTGCCGTTTGTCCTGACGACCCATTCGCTTGAACCGCTGCGCGCATGGAAGGCAGAGCAACTCGGCAGCGGGTATGCCATGAGTTCGTGGATGGAGCGGACGGCGATTCTGGATGCGGACGCGGTCATCGCTGTTTCTGAAGGGACAAAGACCGATATTCAGAAGGCGTATCCCGACGTTGACCCGGCGCGGATTCACGTGATTTATAACGGGATCGATCTCGCGGAATACCAGAAAACCAGCGAAGCCAAGGCCTTGACGGATTATGGCGTCGATCCTGCGGTCCCGTATGTGCTTTTTGTGGGGCGCATTACGCGGCAGAAGGGCGTAACGCATTTGGTCGACGCGATTCGCTATTTGCCTGCCGAGACGCAGGTGGTGCTGTGCGCCGGCGCTCCAGACACGCCCGAGATTGCGACCGAGCTTCGCGAAAAGGTAGAGGCAGCGCGAAAGAATCATCCGCGCATTGTGTGGATCGAAAAGATGGTGACAAAGCAGGAGACGATTCAGCTTTACAGCCATGCGCGCGTCTTTTGCTGTCCTTCGGTTTACGAGCCGTTCGGCATCATCAACCTTGAGGCTATGGCCTGCCGGGCTCCTGTGGTTGCAAGTGCGACCGGCGGCATCAAAGAGGTTGTCGTCGACGACAAGACCGGATATCTGGTTCCATTCGATCAAGATCCTGTAACGAGCTTTCCGCGGGATCCGGAGAAATTTGCGAAGGATCTTGCGACGCGGATCAACGCATTGCTGCAGGATGAGGAGAAATGCAGGCGGTTTGGCGATGCAGGCAGGCAGAGGGTCGAAGAGATATTCAGCTGGACGGCGATCGCGCACCAGACGATTGAACTTTATCAGCGCCTGATTGAGCAGAAGAAGGCGAAGTAATGGGCTACAAAATACGCGAGATTCGGTGAACATTCTTGTAATGCGGAACAAAGAGAATCCAGCAGAACGTGATCGAACCATGACGACAAAACATTCAGATGGACGCAGACGCGTCATTATCGAAGGAATCACTCCGCAGGTAGACTGCGGCCGCTTCCCGGCAAAGCGCACCGTGGGCGACCAGGTGCGGGTGGAGGCCGACATTTTTACGGATGGCCACGACGCCATTGCGGCTTCACTTCTCGCTCATCGCGAGGGTTGCGACGATTGGACCGAGATTCCGATGAAGCCGCTGGTGAATGACCGGTGGGGCGCGTCGTTTCGGGTCGGAGAGTTAGGTCGCTATGGATACAAGGTGCAGGGGTGGATCGATCATTTTGAGACCTGGAGACGCGATCTGCTGAAGCGCATCAAGGCCGAGAGCGATGTAGCGGTGGACTATTTAATTGGCGCGGATCTCCTGTCGGAGGCGGCCAGTCGGGCGATCGGCTCGGATGCTGAATGGCTGCGAGAGAGGGCGGCGGTTCTGCGTTCTGCGAAGACTCCGAGCGAACTCAGGATCCATGCGACCGATCCGATGCTGCACGAGCTGGCACTGCGCTATCCTGACAAACGATTTGCGACGGCATCGAATCCGGAGTTGTCGATGGTTGTCGATCCGGTGCGTGCGCGATTCAGTTCCTGGTATGAATTCTTTCCCCGCTCAACGGCGGAAAAACCGGGAGCGCACGGAACCTTTGCCGACTGCGAGAAGCGGCTGCAATACGTGGCGGGGATGGGCTTCAACGTGGTGTATGTGCCGCCCATTCATCCCATTGGGAGATCTTTCCGCAAAGGGCCCAACAATAATCCTGAATCGAAGCCGGGCGACTTCGGTAGTCCGTGGGCAATCGGAGCCAAAGAGGGCGGACACAAGGAAATTCTGGGCGATCTTGGGACAACGGAAGACTTCAAGCGATTTGTTGGCAAAGCCGAAGGGCTCGGATTGTCTGTCGCGCTGGATATTGCTTTTCAGGTGGCGCCTGACCACCCATACGTAAAGAAGCACGAGAACTGGTTCAAGAAACGTCCGGACGGGACGATTCAGTACGCAGAGAATCCGCCGAAAAAATACCAGGATATCTACCCCTTTGATTTTGAAAGCGAAGACTGGGAGGGGATGTGGGAGGAGTTGAAGTGCGTTTTTGAGTACTGGATCGGCATGGGAGTGACGATCTTCCGCGTCGATAATCCGCATACCAAAGCGTTTCCCTTCTGGGAGTGGACGATCACGGAGATCAAGCGCGACCACCCGGAAGTGCTCTTCCTGGCGGAAGCATTTACGCGGCCCAAGATTATGTACCGTCTTGCCAAGCTTGGATTCAGCCAGTCATACACCTATTTCCCGTGGCGCAACGGGAAGCAGGAGATCACGGCCTATCTCACCGAACTGGCGCAAATGCCGGTGCGCGAATTCTTCAGGCCTAATCAATGGCCGAATACGCCGGACATTTTGACCGAGTTTCTTCAGATGGGGGGCCGACCGGCGTTCGTAATTCGACTCTTGTTGGCTGCTACGCTTGGCGCCAACTACGGCATTTATGGTCCGGCCTTTGAGTTGCAGGAGAATAAGCCAGTCAAGCACGGCAGCGAAGAGTACCTGAATTCAGAAAAATACGAAATCAGGCATTGGGACCTGGCGCGACCCGATAGTTTGCACGACTTGATAGCCCGCGTGAACGGAATTCGAAACGAGAACTCGTCGCTGCAAAATGACTGGTCGCTGAAATTCCATTTTACCGACAACGATCAGCTGATCTGCTACAGCAAGGAGTCGGATGATCGCTCGAACCTGCTCGTGACGGTCGTTAATCTCGATCCGCATCACACGCAAGCTGGATTTGTGATCCTGCCCCTGGACGAGCTCGAAATTCCTCAGGATCGGGGCTTCGAGGCAGAGGACCTGCTGACGGGTGAGCGATACTTGTGGCAGGGCCCACGTAATTACGTTGAGCTGAATCCCTCAAGAATGTCGGGCCACATTCTTAAAATCCATCGTCGCATGAGGGTGGAGACAGACTTCGAATACTTCCTCTAGCATCGTTCGATTTCGACAACTTTGGTTTCTGACTCGTCGTGAGCCGCCGCTGAGTGATCGTTCACAAGAAGTGCCTGCTTGCCGGCCTGACAATCCGAAGCAGCATGTGAACGTGAGTCAGCAAGGCACATCAAATAAGCTTGGAGAGCCATCTCGTGAAAAAGATCGCAAGCGCAACTGATCCGCTTTGGTACAAAGACGCGATCATCTACGAGCTCCATGTGCGCGCATTCTCCGACTCCAACAACGATGGGATCGGGGATTTTCCAGGACTGATTTCGAAGCTCGACTACTTGCAGGACCTCGGCGTTACATGCATCTGGCTTCTACCTTTCTTCCCCTCTCCCCTGCGCGATGATGGCTACGATATCGCGAACTACACCGATGTGAATCCTTCGTATGGAACGTTGAGCGATTTCAAGCGGTTTCTCGATGAGGCTCACCAACGCAACATGCAGGTGATGATCGAGTTGGTCATCAACCATACGAGTGACCAGCATCCATGGTTCAAGGCAGCTCGCCTGGCGCCGCCCGGTTCCACGGAACGCGAGATGTACGTCTGGTCGCAGACGGATCAACTCTACAAGAACGCTCGCATCATCTTTACGGATACAGAAAAATCCAACTGGACCTGGGATGAGAAGGCGCAGGCCTACTACTGGCATCGCTTCTTTTCGCATCAGCCGGATCTGAACTGGGACAATCCGCGCGTCATGGATGAGATTCTGAAGGCCATGCGCTTTTGGCTCGATATGGGCGTCGATGCGCTACGCATGGATGCCATTCCTTATTTGGTCGAGCGCGATGGGACATCATGCGAAAACCTTCCGGAGACGCATCGTGTCATCAAGGCGATCCGCGCGGCTATCGATGCCGAATATGGCAATCGGTTGATTCTTGCGGAAGCCAATCAATGGCCGGCCGACGTGCGTCCCTACTTTGGCGATGGCGACGAGTGCCACATGGCCTTTCATTTTCCACTGATGCCGCGCATCTACATGGCGCTTCGGCAGGAAGATCGGCTGCCGATCACGGACATCATGGCGCAGACCCCGCCGATTCCCGATAGCTGCCAGTGGGGTCTGTTTCTGCGCAATCATGACGAGTTGACGCTAGAGATGGTGACTGACGACGAGCGCGATTACATGTATTTCGCGTATTCTGCCGATCCCAGGATGCGCGTCAATGTCGGCATTCGACGAAGACTCGCCCCCCTGGTCGATAACAATCGACGGCGCATTGAACTGCTCAACTCGCTCCTGCTGAGTTTTCCCGGCACACCGATCCTTTACTATGGCGACGAGATCGGGATGGGCGACAACATCTATCTTGGCGACCGCAATGGCGTGCGCACGCCGATGCAGTGGACTTCGGATCGCAATGCCGGATTTTCGAAGTGCGACCCGGCGCGGCTCTATTTCCCCGTCGTGATGGACCCCATCTACGGGTACCAGGTGGTCAACGTCGAAGCGCAACAGGCAGACCAGTCGAGCCTGCTGCAATGGACGCGCAACATGATCGCGCTGCGCAAGCTGTTCCAGGTTTTTGGCCGGGGCAGCCTGAGTATTCTGAACCCGTCAAACAGGAAGATCCTTGCGTATTTGCGCGAACTGGAGCAGGATTACGGCGCGCGCGAAACAGTCTTATGCCTCGCCAATCTCAGCCGGTTTGCACAACCTGTATCGCTGGACCTGTCGGCGTACGAAGGCATGGAACCGGTGGAGATGCTGGGCTACGTTCCTTTCCCAACCGTCACCGCCGATCCGTATCAACTGACGCTCGCGCCGTATTCTTTTCTTTGGCTCGAGTTGCAGGCCTCAAACTCGGACGCAACGAGCCTGCCGGAGCCGCAGTTAGTGCCAGTGGTCGAAACGGTTGGAACGGAAGACCCCGTGGTTGATCTAGCAACAGCGGGATGGCCGGCACTGCTCGCCGCGAATGGTCTCGCACAGATTGAAGCGGCGCTACCGTCATGGCTGCCGCGCCAGCGTTGGTTCGGAGCGAAAAGCAGAAGGATCCAATCCGCACGCATTTTGCATTGGACCCACCTCTCTGTCGCACAGCCTCCAGTCGAGGACCAAAGAACTGCGGAGCCGTCCGAATCTGCTCTTGAGTCGCCGGCAATTTTTTTCGTAGAGGTGAGGTACTTTGATGGTGAGCCCGACAACTACCAGCTGCCACTTGTGATCAGCGCCGGCAATCAAGCGGACGCCGTGACCGCGGAGCGTCCGGATAGTGTCCTGACGGCGCTGACTTCCGCATCTGGGATTGCCGTTCTACATGATGCCACGGCCCGTGAAGATTTTCGTCGGATGGAGTTGATGCTGATTGAGCGAAGCGCATCGGTTCCGCTCACGAGTATCTCTGTACCCTTCTGGTCGCAGACTTCCCTCGCCGACCGTGCCGAAGCGGACCGGTCCTCTGCGGGAGGAAGTTCAACCGAGCCGGCAACCGGCGATGCTATGGCGAATGTCCTTCCCGCGCGGCCCTTGCCACTGGACGTGCAGCCCGGCGAGGCTGCGTCAGAACCGCGTGAAGACAGGCCAACCGGAGAGATCGCCGGCATCCAGAAGAGTCGGCCCCGCGAATCGCCCGTAACGGGAGGCGCCATCGGCCCAGCAGGAGCTCTCAGCGCACTTGCTTCGACAACGTTTCGCGAAATGAAAATGACCAAGGCGTTGCCCTCGCGGGTCGGATCCGCCGAACAGTCCAACACCTCCATCCTCTACGGCGATGCGTTGATTCTGAAATTGTTCCGACGCCTCCAGCCCGGAGAAAATCCCGATGTGGAAATCGGAAGATTCTTGACCGAGATCGCGCATTTTGATCGAATTCCGCCATTCCTCGGCGAAATATCAATGACCGTCGGCTCTCAAGAAAAGACAACAATCGCAATGCTGCAAGGATTGGTGGCCAATGAGGGCGACGGCTGGGCTTGGTTTCTTCATCAGCTCAGCCGCTTTTACGAGAACGTTGCGTTTGATACAGATGTGCCGAATGTGCCCGTACCAGAATTTCGAAACACAACGACTCATCGAAATCGGATGCCGGCAGTTGGACAAGAGGCTATGGAGGCATCGGCGCTTCTGGGTCGCCGCACGGCCGAGATGCATCTCGCTTTGAGTTGCTCCGCGAGCGATCCGGTATTTGCGCCCGAGCCTTGTTCTCATGACGATCTGGAGAAGGATGCCCGCCAGATCGATGCGCAGATTCGGTCTGCCTTGGAAGCGCTCAAGTCCAAATTCGCGACCCTGGATGAATCTGCCTCTGACGAAGCTGGCCTGTTGTTGTCTAAACGCCTGGAACTGATGGAACGCAGCCGCTCGATTGCGAACCTGGCGGCTGGACAGCGCATTCGCATTCATGGCGACTACCACCTGGGCCAGACTCTAAGGACCGTAGCCAAAGATGCCGAGCCGGGGAGCGGGGATTTCGTCCTGCTGGACTTTGAAGGTGAGCCAGCGCGACCCTTGTCGCAGCGCCGCCGCAAGCAGTCGCCCTTGAAGGATGTGGCCGGGATGCTGCGCTCCTTCTCCTACGCGGCGTTCGCCGGTTTGAAGAAATTTCAGGATGCCGGCGCAGAGGGCTCGCAACCGACAAGCGCTGGAATCTTGGTCAAGTGGGCCCAGGCTTGGCAAAACTGCGCATCAGAGGAGTTTCTTCGTGGTTATCGAGAGACCGTCACGACGAATCAGGACTTGTTGCCGCCGCCCCGGGAGACACAGTTGCTGCTGGATGCATTTGTGCTCGAAAAGGCACTTTACGAGTTGCTGTATGAGCTAAACAACCGACCTGCATGGATACACATCCCAATTGCGGGTATCCTATCGTTATGCAGATGACCGGCATCGAACTGATTGAGCCGGCAGGTCGTTAGATCGCCTTTCTGCTTGGGCACGAACTTTCCCTACCTCTATGGCGACCGCAAATTCAGTATCGGATGCTCACTCCACGGCCGTTCCCGCGAGAGCCGGTTTGCTTGTTTTTGTCGCACCAATGGCTGCGGAGTCACTGGATAATCTCTTCGCCAGTTTGACAGCTTTGTTTCCCGCTGAGGAATTGCTGATCGCGACGCCGAATGATACAACGGGCACGGCGTATCCGGCTCTGCGCATAATCTCAACGCAAGCTACCAATGCCGTCTGGCCTCTCACAGCCACCGACTTTGCGAATGCAGTTCATGCGGCCAAGGAATATGAAGCGCGCGCGGTTCTAATGCTTGGACCGGGCGCCGACTCGCTAAGCGCATCGGCACTTCGCGATCTCGCGAACGCAGTTTCTGATTCCACAGCCGATCTGGCGGTTCCTCATTATTCGCTGCCACCGAACGCCGGACTGGTGAACTCCGCCATTCTGTACCCGCTGGTCCGCGCTCTGTTCGGGTCTCGAGTGCGGTTTCCGTTGTCGATCGATGTGTCTTTCTCGATCCGCATGGCTGAGCGACTTGCCAGCACAGCCCAGCGATGCGTCCACTTAAATCAGCCAGACGCCATCCTGTGGCCCGTAAGCGAGGCAGCGGTTTCAGGATTGAGTGTTGAAGAGATCTACGTCGGCGAACGCATGTTGCCGCAACCTGCCGAACCAAACATCAACGCTATTCTCACCCTTGTTACCGGATCTCTGTTCGCGGACATTGAGGCAAAAGCAGCCTTCTGGCAGCGACCGCGGCGTCTTCCGCCAGATCGGCGAGCTTTTCCCGCGATTCATGGGATCGAGGGAGAGATTGATATCGTACCCATGGTCGAGGCCTTTCGCCTAGCGTTTTCAAACCTCCAGGAAATCTGGTCTCTCGTACTGGCGCCCAATTCCCTGCTGGGACTGAAGCGACTTTCCGTCGTGGAGCCAGAGGCGTTTCGTATGCCAGAGAATCTCTGGGCTCGCATCGTCTTTGATTTTCTGGTGGCTTACAGGCTCCGCACTCTCAATCGTGGACATCTATTGGGCGCGCTCATTCCGCTCTATCTTGCTTGGGTGGCCGGCCACCTGAATGTCGTGAAATCGGGCACAAGTTCCGAGGTTCACGTGGAGGCGGTAGCCGCAGCATTTGAATCAGACAAGCAATACATCGTCTCGCGCTGGCGCTGGCCTGATCGTTTTAATTCATGATGCTCCGCTTGGGAGCGAGACCGTTCCATTCACCGAAGACCTGGGACGGACAGTTCAAGGAGAGAGTCCGATGCTTCGATTCCTCGCCACAATGCTCTTGACGATTCAAGACTACAATCCGCCTCCTGCACCGGCGGTGATTGACAACGGGTCCATCTGGCACCATATGTCCGACGCGCTCCATCAATCCGTCTTTCGTGTGCTCTCGCTGTTTATCGCGGTCTTGCCCGGCATTCTGGCGGTATTCGTCGCGCTCACTCTTTTCACACTGATCGGAATGGCTCTTTCGATGCTCCTGCGAAAAGGGCTTGCGTTTCTCAAGTTTGATGATCGATTGAATCGCGGCACTTCGGAATGGGCGCCCTCAAGCTCTCCCACAGCCTTGATCGCGCGTGCCGCATTCTGGGGCTGCGTTCTGCTTGGACTGATCATCGGAGTGTCGGCTTTCGACGCTTCCTACGCAACCGGCGCGCCTCTGCCGGTTTCAATGCTTCCCTACTTAACGCATCTTGTTGGCGCAATCCTGATACTCATCGCAGGAACTCTGATTGCCCGGTTCCTGGCCCGCTCTGTGCTCATTGGAGCAGTGAATGCTCAATTGCAATATGCAAGATTCCTTTCTCTCGGGGTCAAATGGCTGGTGCTCGTGTTGACCTCTGCGATGGTGCTTGACCACCTTCAGGTAGGTGGAAACATTGTTGAACTCGCATTTGGGATTCTGTTTGGCGGCATCGTATTGACTCTTGCGCTTGCCGTGGGCCTTGGCTCGCGCGACCTTGTAAGTAGATCGCTGGAGGGACGCGTGGACCGGTCGGGCGATCGACCACACGCGCCGCAGAACGAGGCTGCACCGGCTCCGGTTGAGCCTATTCGGGAGTCCATTCGCCACTTTTAGAGGATATCGTCGGTTTGAAAAACTGCCACTGAGTCTGGAGGCAGAGCTATGCTGCCATCTTCGACGACAATGCCGGATCGCGAAGCAAGCATCAGTTTGGCGCTGCGTATCACCGGCAGCGATCGGGAGTTTGACGCCAGGTTGCAGGCGATTACAACCGATCCGCGTGCCACCCGAAGCCATCTCTGCTCCTCGTTGTATGTGACCTTTGTATTCCCGGGTTCTCCGTCGTTTAAGCATGGCGTAGTGCGCCGCAGCTGAATCAACTTGCGATACCAGTCCAGCATCGCGGCGTGAGCACGTTCCGACAGTTCATCCCACTTCAGCTTTGAACGCTCGAAGGTCGCATGACTCTCTGGGTCGGAGATTGCCGCCGCGTCCCAACCGAAGGCCAGAAACTCTCGCTTGCGCCCTTCTGACACTTTTCGAGCCAGCTCCTGATCCTGATGATCGGCAAAGTAAAGGAACGGCGAGGTTGATGCCCATTCCTCACCCTGAAACAACATTGGGATAAAGGGGCCAAGCAGCACCAATGCTGCCGCAATCTTTGCGCGATTGATTCCTGCACATTGGCTGATTCTGTCGCCGACGATCCTGTTGCCAACCTGATCGTGATTCTGGATGAAACCCATAAAGCGATGCTGAGAGAGATTTCTCGCAGTGCGGCCATGAACGCGGTTGCGATGACGGGAAAAGATTCCGTCGTAGACAAACGTCTGCTCCATTGCCTTTGCAAGCTGGGCAAGCGATCCGAAGTCGCTGTAGTAGCCCGCGAGTTTTTCCTCGCTGAGAACAGTAAACAGCGCGTGGTGAAAGTCATCGCTCCATTGAGCATCCATGCCGAAGCCGCCGCAATCACGCGGGATCACAATGCGCGGATCGTTCAAGTCGCTTTCGGCAATCAACACCATCCGGCGACCGAGTGTTGCGCCAAGGGTCTCGACTTCCGTTGAGAGTTGTTCGAGAAAGTGGATCGCGGACCTGTCTACAAATGAATGCACGGCATCGATTCGCAAGCCGTCGAAATGGAAATCACTCAGCCACATCTTAGCGTTATCGCAGAAGAAGCGACGCACCTGGTGTGAATCGGACTCTTCCAGATTCGTTGCTCCACCCCACGGGGTTTTATGAGCATCCGTGAGATAGGGGCCGAACTTGCCCGTGTAATTTCCGCTGGGGCCGAAGTGGTTATAGACCACATCGAGCAGCACGGCCACGCCAAGGTCGTGAGCCGCGTTGACGAACCGCTTCAATCCGTCAGGGCCACCGTAGGGCTCGTGCACTGCGTAAAGAGAAACCCCATCATAACCCCATCCATGATTGCCATCGAAGGCTGCAACGGGCATCAGTTCGACATGAGTGATGCCAAGAGCTCGCAGGTACTCAAGCTTTTCAATTCCGGCATCAAGAGTGCCCTCCGATGTGAAGGTTCCGACATGCAGCTCGTATATGACCGCGCTTGCTAACGGCTTTGCCTGAAAACCCTGATCAGTCCAGCGGAACGCGCTCTGATCGTAGACTCGGGAGAGTGCATGAACGCCGTTCGGCTGCCACTGAGATCTGGGATCGGGGTAGGCGGTATCGCCCGCATTAATCAGAAACCCATAGTCCGTGCCGTAGGTCGCGGAGTCTGATGCCGCATTCCACCAACCATCATCATTCGGTCCGACCATGGAGATAGAACTTCCGTCGACGTGCACAGCAACAGACGCAGCAAGCGGCGCCCAAACCTCGAATACATGCATGGCTCAGCTCTCTTCCTTGACGAGCAACGCCACAGGAAAACGGCGCAATAGATTTGGCATGGGAACGCGACCGCCGTTTAGCACCTCATCGGTAAGCACGCTTCTCCAGCGCTCGCCAGGCAGCTCAACGGTTGTGTTTGACCAGTTCCCGGCGAGTTTCATATTCCATCTGGGAACAATTGTCGCAAGGCTGCCGGCCCTCAGATAGCCCACGGCATGATCCGACTTCCTTCCCTCAATCACCAGGGGATTAAAGTCTCCGTCCGCTCCAAATAAGTCCGGCCTTTGCCGTCGTAGCTTGAGCGCGCAATGGAGCACCCAGAGTTTCGGCATTCCGAAATCCATACGCTTCAGGATATCTTCAACCGGCATGCCTGCTTCGAGTTCCGATAACAACGACCTCCGCGCGGTGTAATCGATCGGCCCACGATTATCGGGATCGACGAGGTGAAGATCCCACAATTCGCTTCCCTGATATGTGTCGGGAACGCCTGGAGCGGTACATTTCAGCAAGGTTTGGGCAAGACTGTTCACTCTTCCCGGAGCGATTATGCGGCCGACGAATTCGCCGATTGCGGCCATGAACTCGTCGCTGCTATAGAGGCGCTCGATGAAGTTTTTGAGAGAATCCTCGAATTCCTTGTTCTGCTGTGTCCAACTCGTTTGCTGCTTGGCCTCACGCACTGCCTTTTCCATGTAGGCGGTCAATCGATCGCGCTCGATCGGCCACGCGCCAATCATCGTCTGGTACAGGAAGTATTCCGTATTGCGATCGGGCTTGCCTTCAGTTTTGAGAGGCGCATTGATCCGCGACCAGCGTCTCAAGGACGACCGCCATTGACCGGGCACCTCTGTAATGACAGCCAGCCGCGCGCGCACGTCGTCAGAGCGCTTGGTGTCATGCGTTGAGAGCGTGGTCATGGTGAGCGGGTGAGAAGCTTGCATCTTCGCGCAGTATCCAAGAAACTCCGAAGAGGTAAGGCCATCGCGCTCCGGAGCACCACCCACCTCATTCAGTCCGATCATACGGTTGTAGCAATAGAATGCCGTATCTTCCACGCCTTTCGCCATGACAGGTGAAGTGAACTGCTGGAAGCGATAAACAAATTCGGGTTCGAGTGGGCCACGAGCACGCAACAACAGCACATCTCCGATGAAATCAAGGAGACCACCATCGAGATCGGGCCGATGGCTCTTGGCCGTCTCGATTGCATTGGAGACTTGGAGACGGTCTTCCTCTGCAATCTCTTCGCGGTCGGGAACAACGTAAGTTCTGTAGACCCGAAAGCCGGCCGCCACCTCACGGATGGCTCGCCTTATTTCCGCTCGCGTAAAATCGCGGCGATCGCGGTTGTTTTCGCAAATCTCGACAAACTGGCTGGCTAGACGATTCACATCGCTTCCCAGCGCTTCATGTTCGACGTTCAGTTTCTTATCCTGGGCGATGGCGGCAAAATCAGTCGACTCTTGAGTGAAGTCGCGGTAGATCTGCGTGAGCTCGTTCAAACCGCCTGGATGCATGAGCCAACAGTTGCAAGCATTCAAGAAGTCGTAACCACTTGTGCCCTGGATTGGCCAGTTCTCGCGAAGATACTCTTCGGGCTCGAGTATCTTCTCACCAATGATCCACGCGTCGGGAGATCGCTGCCGCAAACGCGTGAAGTACTGCAATGGGTCGCGCAAGCCATCGGGATGATCGACACGAACTCCATCGAGAACACCTTCGCGAAGCCAATCGAGTATGCGGCGGTGTGTCTGCTCAAAGACGTGTGGCCGTTCAACCCGAAGTCCGACAAGAGTGTTCACATCGAAAAAACGACGATAGCCAAGTTCCTGATCGGCTGTTCGCCAGTACGCCAATCGGTAGTGCTGGAGATTCAACAATTCATCCAGGGCATCATGATCTGAATTCAGTTCGCCAACCGCCTTGTCAATCGCCTGCGACGCCTCTGGATGTTCTTCACAATATCGCTGTAGGAGACCGTAGATAACGACCTTGTCACGGTGGCGCGAGTTGATTGCTTCGGTATCTGTCGTGTTGGGCACGGGCAAGCGCGACAAGCTGTCAGCAAGGAAGCTGAGGGTCGGGCTGTATGCATATTGAGCAGCGCGTTCAAGAATGACGGGCAGTGAACGTGGGGCGAGAGGGTAGAGATGATCGCTATATCGAATTCGAAGAGAAGCGTCGTCCCGATCGATCTGCAGCTGGCCGGCGGCGAGGACACGGCCATATTGATCGCCGAGCACGGGTATCAGAATCTTGTTCTGAAGTTTCACTTCGGAGGAGTGCCAGTCGATATCGAACCAGGTAGCAAATCGGCTCGAGGGGCCATTTTCAAGAACGTCCCACCAGTTCTGATTATGAGGTCCGGTCGCCATATGATTCGGGACGATATCGAGCACCTGGCCTAGCCCAAGCTCTTCGAGCCGTGAGCAGAAGCGCTGATGGCCCTCCTCGCCTCCTAACTCTTCATTCACGCTCTGGTGATCGACAACATCGTAACCGTGCATGCTGCCGGGGGCAGCCTGCAGATATGGCGAACAATAAACGTGCGAAATGCCCAGCGCTTTGAGATATGCGGCTACGTTCGCTGCGTCGTCGAATGTGAAATTCGCGTGCAACTGAAGCCGGTATGTCGAGGTGGGAACGCGCGGCATTTCTCTGGTCGCACCTGGTTGGCCTGGGATTGGGAGGACAGGGGAAAACAAACCGTAACCGTTTAGATGCAACCATGATTGCAGGGGGATGTATGTCCGCTCCCTGCTTCGCTGCTCAAGATCTGAAAAACGGTCAGTATGGCGAAAGAGAGCGAGATCGGCTTACTGATGTAAAGGCGAGCTTCGCGGCACGCTTTCCGGGCGATGGCGCAATGCATTAGCGATGACCTCTTTCGCTTCGGCTAATTCCCGGCCCACGATCTGTAGCCTGGGCGGCCGCACCAGCGCCGATCCAACGCCCAACTCCTCTTGCACTAACTTGATCAACTGGACGAATTTGGGGACAGTGTCCATGCGCAACAGGGGTAGGAACCAACGATAGAGATCGAACGCTCCTGCGTTTGCCGCGATTGCAAGGTTAAACAGCTCGACGGATTCGCGCGGGAAAGCATTCACCAGCCCGGCGATCCAACCAACCGCACCAGCTGCAATTCCTTCCACGATTGCATCGTCGACGCCGACAAAAATGGCAAGACGATTGCCAGTGAGCGCACGAATCGCAGTCACCCGGCGTACATCTGTCGAAGACTCCTTTACCGCTGCAAGGTTTTCAAAGTCTGCAGCGAGTTCCTGAATCTGCTCAGGCACGAAGTCGGTTCCATATGCGACAGGATTGTTATAGAGCATTGCAGGAAGCGGAGTGGCCCGGAGGATCGAGGCAATGTGTGCTTTCGTTTCGCGCCAGTCGCCTCGGTAGACATAGGGCGGCAAAATCATTAATCCACGCGCTCCCACGTCCGCCAGCGCCTTGGCAAGGCACACCGCCTCGGAGGTTGACAGCGCAGAGACTGCGCCAACTACCGGAATGGATGAGCCGACTGCTGCCACTGCTCCTCGAACAATTCTCAGTTTTTCATCGAACGCAAGCGTCGCCGCTTCGCCGAGCGAACCCAGACACACAATGCCAGTACATCCATTCGCCTCCAGCCATCGTGCGTGTCGTTCTGAAAAGGCCCAATCAACTCCAAGGTCTCCGGTAAACGGCGTTGTCATGGCCGGCATTACGCCCTTCCATTGCATAGCGGCTCCTTCGCTGCATCAGCAGAGTTGTTGCGCTGGTTGAACCGGGATGGAAGATAAGGATCCAGCGAAATGGATGATGGCCGGCCGGTGAGCGCAGCTGCCAGCAGTGCACCTGTAGACAGCGAAGTTGTAATTCCCAATCCCTCATGTCCAGTTGCCAGCCACACCGTGCCATCGTGTAGCGAGGGCCCGAGGAGAGGAAGCTTGTCAGGTGTGGCGGCACGGAACCCGGTCCAGACGCGCACCGCGTTCAGCGAACCGATCGACGGCATATAGAGGGAGGCTCGCTGCAGCATGGCGCTCAGGATTTGCTGGTCAACGCTCGAGGTCTCGTCGCCGTACTGACGTGAAGAACCTATGAGAATCTGGCCCGTTTTTCTAGGCTGTACGTTGAATGCGACTGAATTGGAAGTCACGGAATGGGCACTCTTCAGATACCCAAGCTCGACCAACTGATGGCGCACATAGCCCGGGTAGCGATCGGTGATCACCAGGTGCCCTTTGCGCTTCTTTACCGGAATTTCACCGCCGAGTTCCGCGGCCCACGCTCCAGTTGCATTGATCGTGCAGGAGGCGGCCAGTTCCTGCCCGTCAGCGAGCAACACTCGTCCGTTTCCCATTTCGATCGCATTACGCCCGAGCAGCAGAGTGACACCAAGATCCTTTGCTACATGAGCGAGGTAGAGCGCAGCCATTGGAGGATAAATGACCGCGTCCTCCGGAACGAGCAACGCACCGACAAGCCCAGGCCCGATATTCGGCTCGAGTTTTGCGAGTTCACGTGCATTCAGAAGGCGCGTGGGCACGTTTCGGTCCCGATAGTACTTCAGCTTTCGCTCGGCCTCGCCCATCTCTTCGTCATCTGCGGCGAGCCAGAGCGTTCCCGACGCCTCGTATTCAGCATTGGCGGGGAGCACACGTGCAAGCTCAGACCATAACACCTGTGAATACCGAGTCAGCGCAAATTGCGCTTCGGAATCGTCCATGACGACGATGTGGCCCATGCCGGCCGCGGTTGCACCACCTCCGAATACGTCGCGCTCCACGAGCGCAATGCGCATTCCTGCTTGTGCACAAGCCGCCGCGGTGGCAACTCCAACGATGCCTCCACCAACGATGATTGCATCGAAGGAGGATCGCATCATGAGCCGATTCCGGCGCGGAAAGGATCTTTTGAATCGAAGATGAGGGTACTTTCCGCCGTCACGAAGGCTGAACCGGTGATTGAGGGAATGATTGCTCCGTTCTCGATGCGAACAGAGCCCTCGAAAACCGTGCCAAGTATCCCTTCCTGTCGCCACGCGTCGCCCTGCGCAAGCTTTCCGTCGGCAACCAGGCAAGCCATCTTTGCGCTCGTGCCCGTTCCGCACGGCGAGCGGTCGTAGGCTTTTCCCGGGCAAAGCACAAAGTTGCGGCTGCGGTTCGCAGGGCTCCGCGGCGAAGTGAAGAGCTCGATGTGATCAATCTCCGCTCCATTGGCGCCAGTAATTCCGCTTGCCTTGAGTTGAGTGCGGATATTCCACGTTATTTCCGTCAGCGCGTCAACGTTTTCCAGTTCGAGCGGCTGGCCATGGTGCTCAACAAGGAAAAACCAATTTCCACCCCAGGCTACGTCTCCGACCACAGTTCCGAGCTCGGGCACATGGACCTTCGCTCCTGCCGTGTAGCGATAAGCTGGAACGTTTTCAATGGTGACATCATTCGAGGAGTGAAGATTGATTTTGACTTTGCCGACCGGAGTTTGCAGGAAGGCGATGCCCGGCTGCATTCGCCCCATATGTGCCAGCGTGGCTGCGACACCGATAGTGCCATGACCGCACATGCCGAGATAGCCGGCGTTGTTGAAGAAGACAACAGCAGTAAGACAACCGGGCGTATCCGGTTCCATTAGCCATGCACCGACGACGACATCGGAGCCGCGCGGCTCGCACAAAATGGCGCGGCGCATCCAATCGTGGTCACCCCGCAACCTCGCCATCCGGTCCGCCAAAGAACCTGTGCCAAGATCGGGCCCACCCGAAAGGACGCACCGCGTCGGCTCGCCCGCGGTGTGCGAGTCAATCACTTCGATTCGGTGGGATAAGCTCAGGTCGTCAGCCATGGATCCCCTTGACAGAATTTGCGTGCTTCTTGCGCAGTATACAAAATGGGTTACAATCAACGTCTCTCGGGACTTCGATGAGCCGATCGATCTCCGCACAAATCGCAAATCCGACAGTCACTCTCACGATGAATGGGAGGGCGGTGTCTGTTGCGCATGGCACTAGCGTAGCAGCGGCGCTACTGCAAGCTGGAGTCGCGGCGCGCAAGTCTGTTTCCGGAGAGTTGCGAAACCCCTTTTGCGCCATGGGGGTTTGCATGGAGTGTTGCGCCACGGTGAATGGCGTTCAACACGTGCGCACCTGCCAGCTGATGGTGCGGCCGGGGATGGAAGTGGCGACCGGATGACCGGTTTCGACGTAGTTGTGATTGGCGCGGGACCGGGAGGGATGGCCGCGGCGGCAGCGGCCGCGCAACATGGCGCAGAAGTTTGTCTCATCGACGACAACGCGAAATGCGGTGGACAGATCTGGCGTGGATACGACGACCAATCGTCTAAGCACGCGCGCGAAAGCCGGTTCGGACAATTGCAAGAAGCGCTGGAGAGCAGCCATGTTGAATTGCGCATCGGAGCTTATGTCGTGGCGTTGCCGGCACATGGTGTGCTGCGCCTGGAGACTTCCAGCGGATTCGAAGATATTTGCTATCGGCGACTGATTTTGGCCACCGGAGCGCGTGAGCGTTTTCTGCCATTCCCCGGCTGGACGTTGCAAGGCGTGATGGGAGCGGGCGGCCTTCAGGCGATGGTGAATGCCGGTCTTCCCATCCGCGGCAAGCGCGTGGTGCTTTCGGGCAGTGGTCCTCTGCTGCTGGCCGTTGCTGCCAACCTTGCGAGAAACGGTGCGCGGATCCTCGGTATCTTCGAACAAGCGCGACTCGCGCAAATCTTGAGATTTGGCGTTCAACTGCTTGGCTACCCAGGCAAATTGCGGGAGGGAGCAGCCTTTCGCGGGGCAGCGCGGTCCGCATCTTATCGAACTGGTTCCTGGGTTGTGGAAGCGCATGGTGATCATTCCTTGCGGTCAATATCCGTCTCGGTGAACGGCGCGATCTTCACAATTCAGTGCGATTATCTTGGGTGCGGATTCCACCTCGTGCCAAACCTCGAGTTGCCGCGCCTGCTGCGGTGTCAGATTCAATCCGACTATGTATGCGTGAATGAATCAATGGAGACATCTGTTGAGGGTGTCTATTGCGTCGGAGAGCCTACGGGTATCGGGGGTCTTGAGAAGGCCCTATGCGAAGGTGAAATTGCAGGCCTGACATGCACCGGACGCTCAGCCACCCACCTCTTCAAGCGACGCGATCGGTACCTGCGATTTGCACGTGAGCTGGACGAGACATTCGCGCTGAGGGCCGATTTGAAACAGCTCTCAACTTCCGATACTCTCGTATGCCGCTGCGAAGATGTGCCCAAGCGTACGCTCGATTCAATGCATTCGTGGCGCGAAGCCAAGCTGCATACCCGCTGCGGCATGGGACCGTGCCAGGGACGCATCTGTGGGCCGGCGACTGAATTCCTGTTTGGCTGGAACTCCGGACATCCGCGTCCGCCGGTGTTTCCTGCTCGCGTGTCCACGCTTGCCAATCCGGTGGAGAATGCGCCATAGAGGCATGAAAGGATGGGCAAGTCAGCTGCAAAACACTTAGAAGGCGATGTTCAATGAAAGAGCAGATCCTCTGGCGGATCGATCATCGGATCGCGGAAGTTTGATAAGCCCACTCCTACCAGCCGGAACCTCTGCCCCGGCTCCATTCGCACCTTTTCCCGCAGCGCGAGAGCGATGTTGGCGAGTTCGTCGCACGAGGAAACGGGCGAGATGGGCGTTTGGCTTCGGGTGAGAATGCTGAATTCTGCGGTTTTCAGCTTCAGAACGATGGTTCGCGCAGTTCTCGAGTCGTTACGCGAAGCCTCCCACACCTTCTCCGCGAGTCGCCGGATCACGGCGTCGGTCTCGTTCAGCAGGATATCGGATTCGAACGTGTCTTCGGCGGAAATCGACTGGGTTGGCCGGTTTGGTTCGACCGGGTTGTTGTCAATTCCCCGGGCCAATTCGTGGAGACGCATCCCGTAGCGTCCGAATCGATTCTGGAGAACTGCAAGATCGAGGTTGCGAATGTCCCCGACCGTCCGTGCACCGACTTCCGTGAGCCTCCTCGCCGTCACCTTGCCAACCCCGGGCAATCGTTCCACGGCAAGCGGCGTAAGAAAAGAGATTGCCTCATCCGGCTTGATGACGAACAAGCCGTCCGGCTTTCGCCAGTCTGAGGCGATCTTCGCGAGGAACTTGTTCGGTGCGACTCCAGCGGATGCAGTCAGGTTCGCTTCCTGTCGAATTTGCTCACGGATCGTGCGGGCGACCTGTGTCGCACTTGGAAGCATGGTCTTGTTCTCAGTGACATCGAGATAGGCCTCATCCAGTGAAAGCGGTTCGACCAGGTCGCTGTGACGCAGAAAAATCTCACGCACACTCTTCGATACTGCTCGATATCGGGGAAAATCCGGAGGAACAAAGACGGCATGCGGGCACAATCGTTCGGCCTGCACAGCCGGCATTGCGGACCGGACACCAAATTTTCTGGCTTCATATGAGGCGGCGCAAACCACGGAGCGTTTTCCGCGCCAGGCTACGACCACAGGCACGCCCCGCAACTTCGGATCGTCCCGCTGCTCGACCGACGCGTAAAACGCATCCATGTCCACGTGAATGATCTTGCGGGTATCCATTTGATTGGCGCTATTTGGTGAGTCTGCGAGGAGTCTAGCTGCAATCCCTTAGCGTTCGGAAGCCGGCCGGTCAACGGCATACAGCTTCACGTGATAGATCCGCATCCGATGAGGATCCATTGAGAGCTGACGCCCCTGATTGCTCTGGTCTCCGTTCAGCCACCGCTGCGCGATCCAGCCGCCATCGGCATCACGGCTCACTTCTTCGATGCTCGCGATACCGCTCAGCTTGTTGTCCGCGTCAGGATCGCGCGCAAATGAAATTGTTAAGCCGCTACCGGCAATATAAAACTCATTCGGCTTCGATTGAATTGCGATCATCGCTCCGTCGTTGGTCGCGAGCGTTCTGGCCGGCCACGTGCGAGACAACGCGGCGTCGAATAAATACCCACCGAGATCAACGGTTCGCGTTGGCCGAGGACTGTCCTTGTGAAGCACAAGCGCTCGCACATTGCCAGAAACCTGGGCCGGCAACAGCATGTCGCTCAGTTCGCTCAATACTTCGTAAACGTCCGCAATGTTCGGACCCGTGGATTCCGAGGTCGGCGAGGACTGCACGCTCTCAATTCCGAATGGAGAAAAGCCAAAGGCCTTCGCTTCCCCGTAGGCATAGAGCGCATTGTAGGGAGCGCCGTCCATCCTAGCCTCCGGAACAAAGACTGCATTTCCGTCGAATCTGTAGCGGTCAATCCAGTATTCAAAGTTGGGCCAGTAGATATCCGGCGAGTAGAAGTCGAGCGAGGGAGCGGTAACGCGATAGACCTCCAGGTAGTACGGATGCGGTCCGCCGCTCGGATACTGCCCTGCGCGCTCGCCCGGCGCCGGTAGCTGGCAGTTCACATACATCGGCAAAGGATACTCGCGCTTCCCTGCTTCAGCGACGGCCTGAATGTAGCGAGCATAATTCCAGGTCATGAATACCTCGGCCGAAGCGTCGCCGAAAACAGTGCGCCAAGTCTTCCCAGCTGGGTTGAAATGGGCTCGCAACTCCGGAGAAAGGAGATCACCATTTTTTTGGAGTGTCTGCAGCAACTGAGGAGGAACCGGGCCCTCGAACAACCGGATTGCCGTTGCAGAACGGTCGCGACCAAAGCCGAGATAACCGACCTCGTTCTCCACCTGCACCATCAACACGGTCTGCTGATTCTCGTCTTTCTCTTTGAGATGCTTCATTAGTCGTGCAAATGCGGCACTGTCTGCCTTGAGCGTTTCGGTGCCCAGAGTCGAAAGTATCTCAAGATCCTCACCATCTGCCGTTTCGGCTCTTGGAAAGCGTTTGGGATTCTGCTTGACCCAGATGGGAGCGTAGCTCGACACTCCGTTTTTCCAACTGCCGAACCACAAGGGCACCAGGTGCAAGTGATGCTCTCGCGCGTCTTCAATCCAATGATCCAAAATGCTGAAGTCGTAAGTTCCTTCGGCAGGTTCGATCTGCTCCCAGGCCACCGGCATGAGAACAGTATTGACGTGCATTGCGGCGAGTCGAGGAAGGATGCTGCCTGCCTGCGCCGTTGTACCAGCGGACGAATTGCCCAGTTCGCCTCCAAGAATCAGATAGGGCTTGCCATCAACGATCAGTTGTCCGCTATCGCCCGATTTGGTAATCCTGGGAAGTTCAGCCGCACGCGCTACGAAGGCGCCTGAGAGAAATCCGGCAAGCAGAACAACGATCGTTCCTTTGGGCATCAAGGCTTTGACTCCTGTCTATCAGTTTGCACGATCAAACAGGCTTAAAGAAATCTCATCGCCCATGGCCTTGTATCCGGCAGGTGATGGATGCAGGTGATCACCGCAGTCATACGCGGGTAGAAGCCGATCGGGGTGCTGTGGATCGCGCACTACGCCGTCGAAATCAATCACTGCGTCGAAATTTCCGCTGGCGCGAATCCATCGGTTCACGGCTTGCCGATCGGCTTCGTTTAGCGGCCCGGGATGGTAATAGCTTGAACCTACATAAGGCGTGATCGTCGCCCCAAAGACGTGCAATCCATGAGCGTGTGCGCGCACCATGATCTGCTGGTACGCCGCAAGTACTCGTTCCACGAGCGCCGCATGCTGTGTCGCAGACACTTCGCCATCCCGTGCCAAGCCGCCCAGATCGTTCACGCCTTCAAAGACAATGACCCAACGAACGCCAGTTGGTGCAAGCACGTCGCGATCGAAGCGAGCCAGCGCATTTGGCCCGAGTCCGTCTGTCAGCAGATGATTGCCACCGATGCCCTGATTCGATACTCCGATGTTGCGCGTCGCCGGTGAGCTTTGCAGCCTGCCTGCAAGCACATCTGTCCAGCGATCATTTCCATTCGTCGTTGCACCGTGTCCGTCGGTGATGGAATCGCCAAGTACGACCACTGTTGCCGAACCTGGAGGAGCCTGCACGTCAACCTCAGAGACTTGATACCAGTGATCCACATGCTTTGGTTCCACCAGAGTGGCCGCGCTCACCTGGTCGCCATGAACGTAATACGACGTTGCTCGAGAGCCTGGATGCCCTGTCTCCCGTACGGGTGGCGACTGCAAATGGAAGGTCACAGCCAGGTCGGCAAGTGGGGGCACCGCGAGGTCCACGGGGTCTGAGATCAGTTCCGCGCCCGGTGGAATCACGGCTTCTGTGCTACCTGCAAAGGTCAGGGGTCGATCGCTTGCTGGGTCGATGGCCGGAGATGCCGGCGAAACGGGCCGTGCAATATGCACAGTTGCAATATGCAGCGCTTCCGTTCCGAAGGCATTCGAAAGGTGCACACGTACGGCCGGTCCGCCTATGGATAAATGAAGAACCTGCCGTACTGTCGCATCGGTAAGGTCGTCCGCCGACAATGCATTCTGAGGCTCCGGTATTTGCTGCGAAGCTCCCCAACTTGCGACCCAGATCGACGCCGTCGTTGCAGGTTGAGACTGCGACCGAGCTGCCGCGCAATTCAGAAGCACAAACAGAGAAAGGAGCGCGAAGAAATTCCGTGCTTGTTTCATGGCGGAAGGTTTAATATGGACCCCCAACTAAATCTTTGCGAAAGCGTTCAAAGCATAGCATCTGGGAGCAGGTCCGTGACCGCCATTAAGTGTTTCTCTATATCTCTGTTTTTTCTGATTGCACTTTGCGCAATCAGTTCGAGGTCCGCGGGCGCTCAAGACTCGGCCCCGCCGCCGGTCACGTTTACATTCGAGCAAGACCACCAGAACATGATGGATCAACTCGGCATCAAGGCTCTGCGTCCGGGCCCGAGCGGCGATGAAAAAGCGCCGAACCACGCCAACTACGACGAGTCGAGGGCCAATCCCTACCCCAATGTGCCGGACGCGCTGACTATGAACGACGGACAGAAGGTGACTACGCCCGCAATGTGGTGGGATAAGCGCCGTCCCGAGATCGTTGAGCTGTTCTCGAAGTACGTCTATGGCCGTGTCCCGAACAACGTCCCCAAAGTAGCGTGGACGGTAAGCACGGTGGATCACGAGATGCTTGGCTTCACGCCGGTCATCGCCAAAGACGTCGAGGGGGTTGTCGACAACTCCTCGTATCCGGCGATCAGCGTCCGCATTCACATGATGGTTGTGTTGCCGGCCCGCGCGAAGGGTCCGATACCGGTGCTGATGATGTTCGGCCGCGCCACTTTCCCGAACCCCAACGAACCCTCCGGCGGCGATCTGGACAAGATCAACAAGGCCTGGGAGACGATACTCACGGAGCAGGATCCATCGCTGAAACAAGTATTCGAGCAGCATCCGGCATGGCAGCCGGTGAAGGCCACTCCATTCCAATTCCCGCAATTGAATGAAGATGCTGGACTGCCCAATACCTGGCAACTGGTGGCGGCTGGTTGGGGATTCGTGCTTTTCGATCCAGCCAGCGTGCAGGCTGACGATGGTGCAGGTATAACCCGCGGGATCATCGGTCTCGTCAACAAGGGACAGCCGCGCAAACCCGAAGACTGGGGTGCGCTGCGGGCATGGGCATGGGGCGCCGGTCGTGGTCTGGACTACCTGGAAACCGATCCCGCAGTCGACGCAAAGCATGTCGGCGTTGAAGGTGTTTCGCGTTACGGCAAGGCCGCACTCGTCACGATGGCATTCGATCAGCGATTCGCCATGGTGCTGGTCGGATCATCCGGCAAGGGCGGAGCCACACTGCTGCGCCGGAACTTTGGCGAAGCAGTTGAAAGCTTGACTGGCGGCGAGTATTACTGGATGGCTGGGAATTTCATGAAGTATGGTGCGTCCGAAGGCTCGTTCGGCAACATGACACCCGGAGATATTCCCGTTGATTCAAATGAGCTGATCGCACTTTGCGCGCCGCGTTTGACATTTATCAGCTATGGAATTCCGGCGAAGGGCGACGCCAAGTGGCTCGATCACGAAGGCAGCTTTATGGCAACCGTGGATGCAAGCGGTGTCTTCGCGTTGCTCGGCGCCAAGGGCCTTACAGTCGAAGGCGATTATCACACAGCGCAAATGCCTCCGGTCAATACGAGCCTTCTCGATGGCCAGCTTGCATGGCGCCAGCACGACGGGGGTCACACAGATGCGCCGAACATGAAGTACTTTATCGAATGGGCAGACAAGTTTATCGGGCACACGCCTTCGCAGCAGTAGATTGTCAAGCGCGGTGGCTCGGGACCTGGGAAGCTCCTTTAACCGTTTCTGTTTGGGTTTCCCAACCGGTCTTCGACGTGATAATCCGCGAACTTACACCCATCGATGTAAGCAAGAAAGGAATCTGCTGCCTGTGCAAAACAGACGCAGAATGAAAATTGCAGTGGAGCAACATCCTGTCGGCATCCGGCATATCGATCTGACGCATGTCCAGCGGGCTTCGAGCGAAATGGCTCGGGGGATCAATCGCGATATTGTGCTCGAACTCATCCGAGAAAATCAGCCGATCTCGCGAGCCGATCTGTCCCGGCGTTCCGGGCTTCAGCGCAGTACCGTATCGCAGATCGTCGAGCAACTTATTCGTGAGAGGTGGGTGCGCGAAGGGTCTGTCATCATCTCAGCCCGCGGCCGTCGCCCGACCATGGTTGGGTTGAATGAGGAACTTGGCGTGATTGCCGTTGATCTTCGTCCAAGCATCGCAACGATTGCGGTGGTGGATCTAAATGGCAGACTTTTATCACGCTCCCAAGTACCGATCAGCTCCGACCCGGCAGCTTCCACTCGCCTCATCAATGAGGCCGCTCACCGGGTTCGCAACGCATTGCCACGCTTTTCGATTGAGGGTATTGGCATCAGTCTTCCCGGCCGCGTCGACCCTGCAACGCAGCATCTCATCTTCGCTCCGAATCTTCGCTGGCCCGATTTCGACCTGAAGGGGGCGATTGAAGCGAAGATGCGGCTCCCGGTAAAAATGGAGAATGCCGCGAATGCATGCCTGATCGCGGAACTCACGTTTGGCCGACTCGACGGGATCCGAAACATCATTCTTGTGACCATCTCAGAAGGCGTGGGAACCGGCATATTTGCAAACGGCCACCTGATCACCGGCGACGGCGGCCGCGCGGGCGAGTTCGGGCACGCTCCCATTGACCCCAATGGACCGCTCTGCGCCTGTGGTCGTCGCGGCTGCTGGGAGGTATTCGCTTCGTGCCGCGCTGCCCTTAGGTATTATCGCGAGCTTCAGCCGAAAGGTCGCGATATCACTTTTCACGACTTGCTCCGGCTGGCGGATGATGGAAATCCCCACGCTGCGACGGCGCTCGAGAAGCAAGCAAAGCAAATTGGCCGCGGGTTCGGGTTGATGATCGCCGGGCTCTCCCCCAGCATGATCCTCGTCGCCGGCGAAATCACGGGAGCATGGCCTCGCTTCGGCCCGATTATCGAGCGCGAAGCAGCCGGATTTACGGTGGCGGGACCCTCTCCAAAAATCCTTCCCGCACACGAGGGAGAGATTGCGCGCCTCCGGGGCGCTGCCGCGCTTGTGTTTCAGCGTCATTGGCCCGATCGCGATTCCGACGATCTATCCAGTACCGTTCTGCAGAAAAAGGTCCGCAAGCCTCCAAGAAAACGCTAACGGGAGTACACTCTGACTTCGCGGTTGCGCCGCCAAGTGTACCGGTTCAAAGGGAACTTGATCCGCCCTGACTCGAATTTAGGCAAGACCATGACTAAATCGATTTCCTTTTCTTGACAGTCTCTGCATCGCAGGCATATAGTTCGGCACGCGTACTAAACAAGTACTCTTCCCTCGGCCCTGTTACGACACGAAAAAACTGAACTCTTGCAAGCCGCAACCCGACAGGCTGATCACGCCATATCTCTTCGGAGGTCCGACATGTTTGCCAGAGAAACAAATCTGCGGAAGTTTGTGCCGTCCGCATTCCTCTCGATCCTTCTCGTCGCAATGTTGAACGACATAACAACTCCTGCTCAAGTGCTCTATGGCTCTATCACCGGAACTGTCACCGACACATCAGGAGCGGTGGTACCAAACGCAACCGTAGTCATCACAAATGAGTCCACGGGTGAGGTCCGAAGCGCGACGGCCAACGGACAGGGCGATTATGCCCTACGGGATGTGCTGCCCGGCCCATATACGGTTTCGGTAAATCCGACGGGAAACTTCGGCAAAGCCACGCAAAGCGGGATCCGGGTTGAAGTGAACCGTGCAGTGCGCGTGGATTTTTCGCTGCAACCGGGCAACGTCACCACACAGGTGGTGGTAGATACTACGGCGCCGCTCCTCCAGACGGAGACAGCGGAGGTGAGTCATGACATCACTGAAACTCAGTTGACACATCTTCCCGTGACATCGAGCCAGGGCCGCCAGTATCAGGCGCTCTACACGATCATTCCGGGTGCGGCTGCAGTGGCAGAGCAGAATTCCACAGCATCGAATCCTTCCCGCGCCATGTCGGTAAATTTCAACGGCATCAACGACATGAGTAATACCACCCGCATTGATGGCGCGGTGAATTACTACGGCTGGCTCCCGTACCTAATTGCGTACGTGCCGCCAGTCGATTCCATCGAGAACGTCAATATCATCACCAATTCGTTCAACGCCGAACAGGGCGTAGCCGGCGGCGCATCCATCAACATCACAACCAAGAGCGGCACCCGGGACTTCCATGGCAGCGGTTGGTGGTATTACCAGGATGCCGCTATCAATGCTCGCGGGTACACAGCGACACAAGCTTCCTCCCCCACAATCCCAAAAAATATCTTCGATGAATATGGATTCAATGTTGGCGGCCCGGTCTACATCCCGAGGATATTGACGGGCAAAAAGAAGCTTTTTTTCTTCGAGAATTTTGAGCGCACCACTCGTCGCCAGCTGATCTTCTCAAATCCCCTTTTGAGCGTGCCGGATTCAAGCATGATCTCCGGCGATTTCTCGGAGACGGCATCGGTGCCTAACGGAATTCTCTACGATCCGCAGCCCATGGGCGTTGGTCCGTACCTGCCGGCGGGTTCGCGTCCCACTTTTGAGTCGGAATACGGCTGCAACTGCATACCCGCCTCGCGGCAGTCGCAGGCCGCTACGACCATGCTGGGACTGCTGAAGCCCATCACCGATACCATCACAGCGACACCGGCACTGCTGGCTGGCGGGATGCTCAACGATTACTTCGGAACCGGCACGCTGGCGTACAACCGCAACACCTCGGACTCAAAGATCAACTACCTTCCCAGCGAAGATACTCAGATCTTCGGCAAGTACAGCATTGAGCCTTTCACCGTTGACGACCCGCAGACCCTAGGCGCGGCCGGAGGTGGGACCTTCGACGGCGGACAGCCTGGAGCGGCCACGGGACGGATTCAGAACGTGGGGCTAGGCGCGAGCCACATCATCACCAGCAGCCTGGTGTTGGATGCGGACTTTGGCTATACCCGCCAAGTCACCGGGGCGCAGTCTACGATCGACATTAAAGCAGGCGATTACGGCCTTGACGTTCTGGGCATCCCGGGTACCAATGGTACTGGGCCAAATTACGTGGGCCAGCCGGAGTTTGCATTTGGGACCGTGCAATCCAGCGGCGCAACCAATTCTTTCTCGTCTATCGGCAACGCAAACGGCGCAAACCCGTTTCTCTTCCGAGACAATCAATTTACCGGCGATGTAAACCTGAGCTGGACCAAGGGTCGGCATGCGACCAAGTACGGCTTCACTTACTATCACTTCCTACTCAACCATTTTCAACCCACAAGCGGCGGCGCCATCAGCAACCCGCGCGGCGGCTTCGCGTTCCAGGGCGGCATGACCTGCGGCGGAGCAAGCTGCGGCATCTCGACATACAACACTCTTGCCGACTTCCTGTTGGGCCTTCCCAACCAGGGCACGGGCCAGGCAGTCGCGAAGGCGACCCAATTGACCAATCCCAACGCCCTCCGATGGACGGAATATGCGGGCTATGCGCAGGATCAATGGACAGCGACCTCGAAGTTGACTCTCAACTACGGCGTGCGCTATGAGTACTATCCGGCGCCTTATCGAGATCACACTGGCGTCTACATTCTCGATCCGACGCTTCCACAGTCCGCCAACGTTGAGATCGGCGGCGTGGGCGGCAACCCTCAAAACGCAGGTCTCGATATGGGCTACGGCTACTTTGCTCCACGTGCCGGTGTTGCCTATCGCCTCAACGATAAGACAGTTGTACGCACTGGCGCGGGCATCACCTCGGACCCGGATAGCTTGCGCTTCCTGCGCGACACCTTCCCTGAAGATGTGGCACCTAACTACGGTGGAACCGGAGCGAACTCCATCGCAGTAGATCCTGGGAACAACAACGCGCCCATGACCCTCACTTATGGCATCCCCCCCGTTGTCTACCCCCCAATTGTCAATGGGTTCGCCTCGCTTCCCATCAGCGGGTCGACAGTCACAGCTCGCAAGGATTTTCATCGCGGCTACATCGAAAGCTGGAACCTCTTTTTCGAGCGCGAGTTCGGTGCAGGGCTAGTGGGGGATCTCGGCTACGTTGGAACGCATGCCGTGCGGCAGTTTGCGCAGACGGGGTACTTGAATGCAGCTCCGATTCCGGATGGTACCACCACCTGCATGGCCAATGGCCAGTTCAATCCCTCGTCGCCGTACTACACAAAAGCACTGGGCAGCAATCCTTGCAGCTTTGCCGCCAACGAAATCGTGAACCTCGGCGTCGCATGTCCACCAGGTACCAGCGCCGGCGCCCAGGGCGCCTGCTATAACACCGGAGGTATCGGCATGGTCGAGCCACTCTTCAGTGCGAACTATAACGGCCTGCAAACGCAGTTGTCGCGCAACGCGGGCAAGAACTCTTCGTTCGGACTGGTCTACACCTGGTCGCATGCCATTGCCTTCGAAGAGAACGGTGCGGGCTCTGGTTCTGCTGGATTGCAGTGGAACTATCCGGCGTATTACAACCGAAATCGTGCGAATTCGAGCTACGATCGCACCAACAACATCCAGTTCTGGGGCATTTACACGTTGCCCTTCGGACGCGGCCAAATGTTTGCCCAAAACGGCATTGCAAGCGCAATCCTGGGAGGCTTCCAGCTAAACGGTCAACTCAGCCACATCAGCGGCGCGCCATTCACCGTGGGCACTCCCAGCAATACTGCCGACGCGCCGGGGAACCCCTTCTACGCCAGTCTGGTCAAGAATTATCACCAGATCGGCGGTCACAACCGCACCCCCGGCAACTCGGCGGTCAGCGGTGGCAACCCCTGGTTCGACCCGACTTCCTTCGCTGTTCCTGTTCAGCCGACTTACACGGCCACGGAGCTGCCGACGGCCATTGCCCCTCGCGTGTTCGGCAACACGAATCGCGATGAGTTCCGCGGACCTGGACAGACGGTGATCAACGCAAGCCTCTTCCGATCATTCCGTATGTATCGCGAGAGCCAATTTCAGATCCGCTTCGAAGCGTTCAATGTCTTAAACCACGCCCTCCTCAACAATCCGAATACGACCGTCACCGGGGGAACATTCGGCTATATCACGAGCTTTGGAAACTCCCGCTCCCTACAATTCAGCGGCAGAATTAATTTCTAGTTACTTCTTTGAGATGTGCAGGAGCGGGTCCGGCCAGAATCCCTGGCCGGACCCGCAGGCATTACTTTTGTGAGTGCCCACTCAGCCCCTTTGAGACCACAGGGAATCTGGCGTGTTTCATTGAAATCTGATCACCTTGGAATACCAAAAGACCCGGCATAGAGAACCGGATTTCTTACTACCGGGAAGCTTTGCCCTAAGAGACCTTCTCCGCCTATCCGCATCCTCTGACGTTGAAGAGATTCTGTACGTAAGCAATTCGTCGCCGGACTCGCTTGCGCTGAAATCTCACCTGGCTCCTTACAGAGGTTCTGGAGTGAATTACTTTCCCCCACGAACCAGGAGCCCAAATGCAAGAAAGATTTGTTCGCCATTGCGTCTTGACCCTTCCGCTGTCGCTCATGCTACTCACTGCTGTTATCCCGCTCCTGGGTGGCTGCGGGTATTTCGCCGTCACCGATCCTTCGTTCTACGCGGGAATCTCGGCACCGGCCAGCACTCTTCGTGTAAATCAGCAGATGCAGCTGAAAGACAATGCCAGGACGACCGGCGTACCGGTCATTTTCTTCGTCAACGGAGTTCAAGGCGGGAACGCAGAATTTGGAACAATCGACGGCAACGGCCTGTACACCGCGCCCGCGATTGTTCCTGTTCCAAATACGGTCGCCATCACCAGCACAACGGCCAAGTTTCCTAACGATCCTCCGGGCGCGGTTGCGGTTGGCGTTCTAAACCCAATTCCCATTTTGACCTCGGTGACGCCGGCCGGTTTTTCTGAGGGCACCTCCATGGTCACGGTGAGTGGCTCGCAGTTCGTCTATGGTGCGCAGATTATATGGAACGGCGCTGCGATTCCGACCACCTTCGTTTCTTCAACTCAACTGGTCGCTTCGATACCGGCGCCAAATCCCGGGACGTTTCCCCTGGCTGTTAGCAATCCAAATCCAGGTTCGGTGACGACCAAGCCAATCTCGGTGAAGGTCGGCCCCGGACAGGTCGTACTCACATTGCAAACCTATGAAGGCACCGACGTGCGCGTGACCAATCCGCTCAATATTGGGCTCACGGTGACCGGTACCGACAATCCAGCGGTTAACCTTTTCGTGAACGGGGTTGCCGGCGGCAACGCGCAAATCGGCACGGCGGTTTCTAACTCAGACGGTTCAATCACCTTCACTGCTCCAGCCGTCGTTCCCAGTCCAAACGTCGTCCAACTCACAATCGTCAGCGTTGACAACCCGAGCGTTTCCATCAACCACAACATCTCTGTGTTGAATCCGATTCCAATTCTCAGTTCAGCAACGCCAACTTCATTCAACATTGGGCCGGCATCTGTTGTGGTCCAGGGCCAAAACTTCATTTCCGGCGCACAAGTACTGATGAATGGCTCCGCTGTACCCACAACCTTCAACAGCGGCGGTCAGCTTACGGCAAGCCTCACCATCTCAGAACCCGGCACGCTCGACTTGCAGGTGCTCAATCCGAGCCCGGGCCCCGCGAACTCCAACGACTTGATTGAAGACGTTGCCGGCGGTGCACCGGTGCTACCTGTATCGCCGGAGGATGCAGCACGATTCCTTGATCAGGCGACTTTCGGTGCCACTGATGCGGATGTCCATCAAGTCTCACAGATCGGATTCCAGACTTGGCTCAATCAGCAGTTTAACGTCCTGCAGACATTGCGAGAACCCGGGGTTGAGCAAGCATTGATCCTCAATAACCCTCCATGCGGTGCGTCCGATGTAACGTGCAACTCGGCTCTCTTCTTGCAGAACAACCAGAGCGAAGTCTACGTCGAAAATGCGTTCTGGCAACAGGCGCTTTCGGCAAACGATGAGCTCAGGCAGCGGGTGCAATATGCTCTCTCAGAGCAATTCGTTATTTCGGGGACTACTCCCGCTGTGCAGAATATGCCGCGCGGAGAAGCTGCCTACTACGACATGCTCGGCGCAGATGCATTTGGGAACTTCCGGCAGTTGCTCCAGGACGTGACATTGAACCCAATGATGGGACAGTTCCTTTCCATGCTTCAGAACGACAAGGGCAATGCGAACACTGATCCGGATGAGAATTATGCGCGCGAGGTCATGCAGCTATTTACCATCGGCCTTTATCAGTTGAACGACGATGGTAGCCAGAAGCTGGATTCAACCGGCAATCCGATTCCCACGTACTCAAACACCGATGTCATGGGTCTGGCCAAGGTGTTCACGGGCTTCAGTTGGAACATCCCCGGCAACACCAGCGACACGGCCTGGTCAAGCTGTTGCATCTATGTCGGCGCTGGGTATGGCGAGGATCTTCTGCCCATGCAGCCTTACGCAAACCACCACTCTACCGACGAGAAGGATTTCCTCGGTGTAACCATCCCGGCATCGGGCTCCCCGGATCCGACTGGCGATCTCAAGATTGCCCTCGATACCCTTTTCAATCATCCGAACCTGCCAGCTTTCTTCTCAAAGCAGCTGATTCAGCATCTGGTGACGTCGAATCCCAGTCCGGCGTACGTGGGCCGAGTCGCTGCGGTATTCAAGGACAACGGCCAGGGAGTTCGCGGCGACATGCAGGCCGTGATCACCGCAATTCTTCTCGACCCCGAAGCTCGTGACACTGCAACCGACGTAGGCAATCCCCAGTACGGCAAGGTGCGCGAAGCGCTGATTCGCTATACCAACTGGGCTCGGGCCTTTACAGCGCAGTCGCGAACCGGATCGTATTACCTTGGCAGCACCGAAGACCCCATCTGGGGACTTGGACAGATGCCCATGCGTTCGCCCACGGTCTTCAACTGGTTTGCTCCAGGCTATGTGCCGCCCGGCACCAGCATCGCGCAGGCGGGACTCGTCGCTCCCGAAATGCAGATGACCAACGTCACGACTGTCGTCGGCTATCTGAATTACATGCAGTCCGCAATCGGCAGCGGCGCCCAGAATGGATCTGACCTTTTCTCTTCCTACGGCGCAGAGTTGAACCTTGCAAATACACCTGATCAACTTGTCGTCCGCGTCAATCTTCTGCTCATGGCGGGACAGATGGATAGCAACTTGCAAAGCGAGATACTCAGTGCCGTTAGCGCCATCCCGATCCCGTCGGGCGATCAAAATGCGATCAACGCCGCACTTACCGCACGCGTGCAAACGGCAATTTATCTAACGATGGCTTCACCCGCTTTCTGTGCGCAATTCTAGGAGATGACAGTGAATAAATTCGAACGATCCCGCAGGCAGTTTCTTCGGACAGCCTCGATGGCCTCGATGGCAGGCCTTTACGCCAGCCCATTCCTGATGGAACTCAATTCTGTGGCGGCGATGGCGCAGAGTTCTGGAGCATCCGACTACCGCGCACTCGTGTGCGTGTTCCTGCAGGGCGGCAATGACGGCCATGGCACAGTCATCGCCACTGATCCGGATTCCTATGCGGCCTTCACCCAGGCCCGTTCCGGGGCACCCGGACTTGCTTATCCTCTCAGCCAGTTGCTTCCCATCATTCCGAGAACCACGCAAAGCGGCCGCACGTTTGCCCTGAATCCCTACCTCGGGGGGGTCCAAAACCTTTTCAATGCGGGTCGGGCAGCCGTTGTCGCAAATGTCGGCACCCTCATCACCCCGGTGACGAAGGCTCAGGTGATGAGCAGCTCCGTTCCGTTGCCCGCATCTCTCTATTCGCACTTCGATCAAACAGCAGCGTGGCAGGCGATTGCCTCCAACAGCGGAAGCGCCGAGCACATTGGCTGGGGTGGATCTGTTGCCGATTTGATCGAAAGCATGGGCATGAACTCAAATTCCATGTTTACTTGTATTTCGACTGCCGGAATCGCCTTGTTCCTCTCTGGTCAGAGTTCTTTTCAGCTCAACGTCACATCGGCAGGACCCATTCCCATCGGCGGATTAGCGCAGCCCCTGTTTGGGCAGTCAGCAGGCACCAATGCCCTTTCTTCAATTCTGACGGCTGACGAAACCAACCTGTTCGCGAAGGAATACGAAGTTGTCGTGAATAGGTCTCAGCAGGCGCAGGAACAACTTTCCACTTCGATGTTGCCTGCGGGCGCAACCGGCATTCCCAATCCGCCACAATACCTCGATCCCACCACGAACAAACTCATGGACAATCCTCTCGCCACATCGTTGCAAACAGTCGCGAGGATCATCGGCGGGCGTTCAGGACTGGGCGTGAACAGGCAGATCTTCTACGTGCAACTGGGCAGCTTCGACACGCACAACAACCAGGCTCAACTCCACGCAACCCTGCTCACGCAGCTTGGGCAGGCTCTTGAATACTTCGATGGGCTCATGACGTCTGCGGGTCTTGGCAATCAAGTCACCACGTTTACCGCTTCGGATTTCGGCAGAACGCTCACGTCCAATAGCAATGGCACAGACCACGGCTGGGGGAGTCACCATTTCGTTGTGGGCGGCGCCGTGCAGGGCCAGGACATCTACGGTCAATATCCCGTTGTCGGCGCAAACCAAGCGAACGATGTGGGCGCCGGCCGCCTGATTCCTGAGATATCCGTGGATGAGTACGCCGGAACTCTAGCCCGTTGGTTCGGTTTATCCGACGGTCAGATCCGGCAGATTCTGCCCAACCTCGGTAACTTCGGTTCGAGTCCTTACCTCGGCTTTATGGGCTAGAAGCTCGGTCGCGTTCCCAACGGTTTCCGCGAATTTCAGATCCATTTGCTTTATTCGAGAAGGCGGATCAGCAGTCGCAAAGTGGTGTTAATGCTCAGACTTTGCGATTTCTTGGGGAAAGTTGGAACGTTGCAAGGCGAGCCTGCTCGGCAGAGCAACCAAGCGCTCAGTTTGCTGAATGCGATCTCAGGATCGCTTGCGCCAGATCCTCCGGGCGGATTGAGCAATTCTGCGCGCACTTCTTCGAGGCCCTCGCCCGTTGCAGCGTTACCGGCAATACGGGAGCGTGGTCTCTGGCCAAGAACTTCCCGTGCTGGAATGTTTCGACGGAATGCGTGACCTCCCGCAGTTGTAAAGGGCTGACTGTCTCGGCTTTCGTGATGACGGTGAAGCCGTGCGATATGCCCAGGAGCTCGCAAGCGTGGCTGTATCAATTGAATGGCGCCTCTCCCATGCCGAGCTAGTGACGGTAAAGGAGTGACCCGCGCGACCTACGATCTACGGTGGCAGTCCCGTATCCGCCGCGCCGCAGCAGCCGAGCCGACCAGCAACCGAAGGCATCTTTACCCGGTCCTCGATTCAGAAAACCGGCCGATCACCGCCCGGGTTTCGTCAAGACAGGCCCTGTCATATTTCATCGTCCCGTTCGCGGCCTTCGTAAGGACCTTTTGGAGATCTATCGTGCGGGCATTTTCCCCGAAGAGACGAACTCCCACAAAGCCAGCAACGCACTCTTAGTACACCGCCGGGGTTGGCTGGTATATCGATCTCGACACCGGGTTACACTTCGCTTCCCAGTCCTCGCCGGTATAGTCTGTTCATCGGGCTCGGTTCAGCCTTGCCCGCGAGGTTCAAGTGGCTGAATATCAATACATCGAGAGAATCGTCGACCTGATCGATCCCGCCGCGAACCAGATATTTGGGCAATCGATTGAAGAGGCGCGGCGATGCCTGTTCTCATCCGCACCCGGCAAGGTCGGGAGTATCGCCGGCTCCTTCGCACTTGTTGCAAACGAGGGCAAGACAGTGCGCATGGCTCGATCGCTCGATCGGCCCATGCGGTATTTTCTCGCGAAGCAGAAAGCCGGACCTCTGTTAATTGTTGCCTCGAGAATCGACACCATCCATGAATGGCTCTGCAAGGAGGGCCTGGAAGCCCAATTTCATCCCAGTTACACACGCATGGTGCCTGCCCATCACGTCGTGGAGATTCAGTTGGTGGGCTGCCCCGACCCAGACCCCGTGTGCACACGTTTCTTCACACCCGAGATGGGCACACTCCCACCCGACCTTGACGTGATAGGGCACCGCTACATCGGCGCGCTCGCAGGAGAAATCGCGCGATGGCTCGATGCTGTTCCGGCGCAGGAACCGATTGGCGTCTGTTTTTCTGGCGGCATCGACAGTGGCAGCGTCTTCCTGACGGCGTACCACGTGCTGCTGAACGGCGGCATGCATCCGGGCAGATTGAAAGCCTTCGTGCTCGACCTCGGCGACGGCCCCGACGTCCGGCAGGCCCGTGCATTTCTTAAATCTCTCGGGCTCGAAATGTTCCTTGAGCCCATTGAAGCCGATCGTGATTCACTCGATGTGCGCGAAACTATTCGCATCGTGGAAGACTACAAACCGCTCGATATCGAATCGGCAACGATGGCTGTGGCGCTGTGCCGCGGAATCCGCGAACGCTATCCTGAGTGGAGGTTTCTGTTAGATGGAGATGGCGGCGACGAGAATCTGAAAGACTACCCCATCGAACAGAATCCCGAGCTGACGATTCGCAGTGTCATCAACAACCCGTTGCTCTACCAGGAAGGATGGGGCGTTGGCAAGATCAAGCACTCGCTCACCTACAGTGGCGGCTTGAGCCGTTCCTATGTGCGTACTTATGCTCCCGCTCATCATTTCGGCTTCCAGGGTTTCAGCCCCTACACGCGACCGGGCGTGATTGCGATTGCCGAGGCGATTCCCTTCGTACAATTGACAGATCATAACGTGGACAAGCTGTACCAGCTCAAGGGCGAGATTGTGGGCCGCGGCGTGGCCGACGTGACCGGCATGAAGATGCCGATGTATCCCAAACGTCGTTTTCAGCACGGTGCTCTTCCCGAAGAAGCTTTGCATCGCAGTCTCCCCTTTCAGGAAGCCGAATATCGCAAGCAGTTTCTGGCGCTCTATCAGTGAGGACATTCCTTGGACCTGCGATATCCCTCGGAACTTGACGGTCGTACGGACTGGATTCTTGCGCAGAGACCGCAGCGGGCAGAACTCGATCCCGAGAAACCGTATGCATTCTTCGTAGAGGAGGAATGCACGCATTCTGGCGAAGTCGTCCCCGTCGTGACCATCTTCCTAACCAACAGCGAATGCCCCTGGCACTGCGTGATGTGCGATCTATGGAAGAACACGTTGACGGAGCCGACTCGCCCCGGAGCGATTCCGCGGCAGATTGAGTTTGCACTGGAGAGATTGCCGGCGGCGCGGCAGATCAAGCTCTACAACAGCGGCAGCTTCTTTGACGTTCAGGCAATCCCACGCGAGGATTATGCGGCCATTGCAAGAATCATCAGGCGTTTTGAAAGAACAATCGTTGAGTGCCATCCTGCGCTCATCGGACCGCGATGCTTCGAATTTCGCGATCTCTTGCCGCATCCGCTCGAAATAGCCATGGGTTTAGAGACAGTGCATCCCGAAGTACTGGAGCGGCTGAACAAACGTATGTCGTCGGAGGCCTTCGCTTCGTCGGCGGCGTCTCTGCGTTCCCATGGCATTGATGTGCGAACATTTATTCTCGTGCAACCGCCATTTATGAAGCCGAATGAGTCCCTCAATTGGGCGGAGCGTTCTATTGATTTTGCTTTCGACTGCGGAGCTACGGTGGCAAGCCTTATTCCGACACGAGGTGGCAATGGCGCCATGGAAACGCTCGCACGCTCTGGCGATTTCCTTCCTCCAGGTCTCGCAACGCTAGAGTCCGCGGTCGAGTATGGGATCGGTTTGCAACGCGGACGGGTGTTCTCCGATTTATGGGATCTTCGGCGTGCGGCTCCTGTTTGCGCACAATGTTATCCGGCGCGAATTGCCCGTCTAGCTGCCATGAATCTTCATCAGCGAGTGCTCAACGCAGTCGAATGCGCAAGTTGTGAGGAACAGAGTTGACCAGCTCCTGTGACATCGCCATTGCCGGATCAGGATTCGCAGGATCCTTGATGGCCATGATCGCCAAACGGCTTGGATACTCCGTCGTTCTCCTCGAGCGAGGCATGCATCCTCGTGTCGTCATTGGGGAGTCATCCACACCGTTGGCGAATCTTCTGCTCGAAGAGCTCTGCCGCCGCTACGATTTGCCGGTGGTTGCACCGCTGGCAAAATGGGGAAGCTGGCAACGAAGGTATCCACACGTCGGATGCGGGCTCAAGCGCGGCTTCACCTTTTATCGGCGTCCATTCGGGGAGTCAGATGATCTGACTGCATCCTACGACAGCCAACTTCTCGTTGCGGCCAGTCCCCACGACGAGATTTCGGACACGCATTGGTTTCGATCCGACTTCGATTTATTTCTGGTTGAACAGGCGCAAGAATTGGGAGTCGTTTATCGCGACGAAGTGAAAATAGACAAGGTCACTTGTCATGAAACTGGCGCAAGCCTCAGTGGCACCCGGCTCGGCGAGAGATTTTCCGTTAGCGCACGGTTTCTCATCGATGCGACCGGACCGCGTGGACTGCTTCATCGCGCGCTGGATCTTGGTGAGGCGGTGCTCCCGCACTACCCAGCAACGCAGGCCCTCTACAGCCACTTTTCCGGCGTGACGCGGCCGGATACCAGCATGGACGAATCGGCACCATATCCCCCGGAAGATGCGGCCGTCCACCACGTATTCGATGGCGGATGGATTTGGGTGCTGCGCTTTAATAACGGAATCGCCAGCGCGGGGATTGCAGCAACCGATAAGCTCGCTGCGAGCCTGCGTCTCGATGACGGCTCGAGTGCGTGGCATCGATTGTTAGTTAGGCTCCCAGCTTTGCAGGCGCAGTTCGCATCTTCCGATTCGGTGCAGCCCTTCCGGCATATTTCGCGGCTCTCGTTCCTCAGCAGACGCGTTGTAGGCGCGAGGTGGGCTATGCTTCCCTCGGCAGCCGGCTTTATTGACCCGCTTCTCTCGACGGGCTTTCCGCTCACGCTACTCGGAGTCGAACGACTGGCAAGCATCCTCGAGTCAGGACTCGACTCTCCGTATCTCGAATCGGGCCTGGCCCTTTACGAAGGAAGAACTCTCGACGAACTCTTCGCAACGGCGCGACTGATCGGTGCGCTCTATGCGAACATGCCCAACTTTCCGCTGTTCAAGGCGCTATGCCTGCTCTACTTTGCCGCCGCGAGCTATTCAGAAACGGCGAGGCGATTGGGTAAACCTGAGTTGGCACAATCATTTCTGCTTCATGATCACCTGCAATTCGGACCCCGTAGCAGAGACCTGATCGCGCGAGCGATGCAAACGACTCAGGGGGCAGAAACAGGCGATCTCATTCAAGACATCCTGCACTCGATCGAGCCGATCGACGTTGCAGGTTTGAGCAAACCGAATGCGCGAAGCTGGTACCCCGTCGACGCGGCAGACCTGCTTGCTTCCTGCGCCAAGCTCCAATCTACGCCGGAGGAGATCGAGTCGCTGTTGCTGCGCTGCGGATTTCATCAGCCCCAGCAGTAGCCCTGACACGCGTCGTTTAATGCGCCTGCGGCCCGGTCGCACTTGCCCCTGAGAAGGAGATCGGTTGGGTCGATACGATGCCCTTACCTTCTTCCAACGTCAATGTGTTCTCCGGTTTGATGTCGCCGAAGGTCTCTTTCTTTCCGCTCGGCCATACAATCTCCAGACTCACGATCCTGTTGGCTCCGGGCTTCCCGATTCCGAACGTGAGCGGCAGCTCACTTTGCGAAAGATAACTCGATCCACCCTTGACCATTTGGTCGAGACGCGCACCATTGTTGAGAACGACCGTCACTTTTGCCCCGATGCCATCGCGATTGGAACGTGTTCCAATGACCTTCACACGGATCATGTCATTCTGATTGCCGTTGTCATTGCGCAGCAACCTTGCGGGACCGTTGTTGGTGGAGACGATCACGTCAAGATCGCCATCATTGTCAAAATCCCCGTAAGCGGCACCGCGCGCGACAATCGGCTGCTGCAAAGCAGGCCCCACCTTCTGCGACATATCTTCGAACTTTCCACTTCCTCGGTTGCGAAACAGCAGCAGAGGTTCCGCGTAATGAATGGTTGGCTGAATCACGCTGATGTCGTCGGCAACGTGCCCATTGGCCGCAAAGACATCCGGCAGACCATCTAGATCGTAGTCAAAAAAGAACGTACTGAACGTGAGAGAACGCGCTGACGGGGAGGCGATCCTCGATGCCACGGACTGGTCAGAAAACAGGCTCGATCCATCGTTGTGGTAAAGTGCCAGGCTTTCATTGGTGAAGTTGCCAATGATCAGGCTCTGCCGGCCAGACGAGTCGTAATCTGCCGCGTCGACACCCATGCCTGCGCGCGCCTTGCCCGCGTCGCTGAAAGCCACTCCGGCAGAGAGCGCAATCTCAGTGAAGGTTCCGTTGTGATTATTCCGGTACAGCTTATTTGGTTGCGTGTCGTTGGCGACAAACAAGTCGATCCATCCGTCGTTGTCGAAATCCAGAAGGGCGACACCGAGCGACTTGCTCGACGGATCGTATAAACCGGCTTTGCGCGTGACATCCTCAAACCTGCCATTGCCAAGATTGTGGAAAAGCGTTCCACTTTGCCCCTTGTAGAGTTCCGGCGTGCAATAGGATTTGTGTTTCCCATCGAGCTGACAAGTTTGATCGGTTGCGATGGACCAATCGACGTAGTGAGAGACAAAGAGATCGAGTTTGCCGTCGTTGTCGTAGTCGAACCAGACTGCTCCGGTCGAGAATCCGCCGTCGCGCACGCCGGCTCTGCGTGTCACATCGACAAATCTTCCATTCCCTTCGTTATGAAAAAGGTGATTGCCATCGAGCGCGGTAATGTAAATGTCTTCGCGGCCATCGTTATCGTAATCACCAACGGCGCACCCCAAACCGTACATTTCAATATCGAGGCCAGATTCCTTCGTGACGTCTTTGAAAGTCCCGTTTCGTTCGTTGTGGTACAACGCGGAATAGGACTTCTTAGAAGCATGACCCGGCCAGTCCATCGAATTTACGAGGAGAATATCCTGCCAACCGTCATTGTCATAATCAAATACACACACTCCACTGCCCATTGTCTCGGGCAGGTATTTTTGTCCGAACGCCCCACTGTTGTGTTTGAAGTGAATGCCCGCTTGCGCAGTGATATCGGTAAAGCGAATCGGTCCAGATGGACGGAACGACATTGCGCCGGCATCTGCCTGCTTTGCCGGCTGCATCGCGGAAGACACCGGCGATGAAGGTTCGCCCGCGTGCGCGGGAGAGTTGTGATTCTGCTTGCAGCCGGTGAGGATGACAAGAACCCAGGATAAGGAAAGAATTGGGAAAGATCTCATAGTCGGTTTCTTGAGCGTTCAGGCGCTTATGGCTGCGCCGGGTTTACTTGAACAACTGCTGTCGGAGTTCCAGACACTGACTGACGCGAGTTGATCCACATTTCGATGCCGAGCGCCGCAGGACCGACGAAGAAGAGCGCATAGAGCGGAGCATAAATGCTCTGACCGAGCCTGAAAAACATCTCAACCATCGCCACCAGAAAGGCAACCACACATTGCCCCCACCTGGATCGAACCGTCGTCTTCGGATCGGTAATCATGAAAAAAATAAAAAGTTGATACTCCGGTCCAGTAACCGGCGAAAACTCGGAAAGCCACGGATCGCCGGTGATCCCAGCGCGTACGAAGGAAAATAAGAAAAAGGATGCAACGTAGACTGCAGAAATGTGGAAGCGGTGCACGCGCCAGATGATCAAGGAACCAAGCGCCCAGATCACTGCCATGGCAGCAAGGTTGTTGCCCCATTGAATACTCAATGTAGCTACGGCGTCGGACGCGAGAAAAAGCATCGCGCAAATGCCGAAATTCGAAGGATTGAAGAGGTGTCGCCCTTTCACTCGCAACACGTATTTCGACGTGATGGAGAGCAGAGCACAAACGACATAAGGCCAATAGCCGGGTGAGCGGAGCAAAATGCCCACGCTGATCCCGGTGATGTAGGAACTCGCGAGATTCGGCCACTTATGCAGAAGCAAACGGCCGAGCACGAGTTCGCAGGCCATGCTGGAAACGATCGCGAGAATCGTCTTCTGGTAACTTTCGAGGATTCCGAACGATAGATGACCGACGAGAAGAATGAGCGTGATGAATATCGGCGGAAGATAAGGATTGAGGCGGCTGGAAACAGGCGTCCATCCTCGGAAGAGAGGTCCTGCCGAGGGTTCCGTCGCACGTGTCTTTGATTGCGTCGTCGGTTGACTCATTTCGGCTCCTCAATCGTATACAGCTTATCCGGAACAAGCGAGTCAATCGTCTGCACCTTGCCCGATGGCCAATGAATTGTAGCTCCTTTGAGTTGCGGGTTTTTGCCGAGTCCGAAGTGCAGCCGGCGATCATTCTGCGCAGAGAATCCGCTTCCGCCGGAGACCTCCTGGATCTGCTTTTGATCGTTCCATGCCAGCTCAAGTTGTGCACCAATCGCGCTGCGATTGCTCCTCGTTCCTCTAAGTTCAAATTCAATCCATTGATTTCCCGGCGCCACGGTATTTCTATACAGGAGCAGAGGGCCCCGTTGGTTGGCCACAATGACGTCGAGAGAACCGCGATTCCACAGGTCCGCCATAGCGACTGCGCGCCCGTCAAATGTATCTGTAACGCCAACAGCTTGCGCCACATCGACAAATTTGCCGGCTCCGTCATTCAGCCACACATGCTTCTGCTGATATCCCGAGAGGCTTCTACCGTCCATCGCCGGCCATTCCTTGGCATCGCCGATTATTGCGGAATTTCCTCCCGCAATTTTCGTAAAGTCGTACCAGTAGCTTCTGCCGCGATCGAGCGAAACGTAGCCATTCGTCAAGTAGAGATCGAGCGTGCCATCGTTGTTCAAGTCGCCGAATTGCGCACCAAAACTCCAGCCTCCCAGCTCGACCCCCATATCACGTGCCAGATTCTCAAACGAAACCGTATTTGCCGGAGTGCCTTCTTTGGGGACCCACAGATTGTTGCCCTGTATCAGCGCGCCATTTTCAGAAATATTCGAGACATACACCGCGAAGTGCCCATTGTTGAGGATATCGCCGAAGGCCACGTTCATTCCGCTCTTGGGAGCGAAGCCTACACCCGTCTGCTCGCCGGCTTCATGGAATCGCTTCCCGTCGTTCAGATAGAGTTCTGACACTCCGTAGTCATTCGCAACAAAAAGATCAGGGTGACCTGTTCCCCGCAGGTCGGCTGCCGACGCCGCAAGAGCCCATCGTCGGCTGTCAATGCCGGCTTTCGCGCTGACTTCTTCAAATTTGCCGCCGCCGAGGTTGTGAAACAGGTATTTCCGACCGCCGTTTTTCGCGTATTCAAAACTATCGGGCATCATGCGCGTGTTCTTCAGATGCCAGAGGTCCACGTTTTCAGGATAGTATCCGCCGACGAACAAATCGAGAAGTCCATCGCCATCGTAATCAAGCCAGACTGCGGCGTTGGCGTTGATCCACGACGGGAGCCCCGCTTGCTCGGTTACTCGCGTGAAGCCGTGTCCATGATCGTTATGGAAGAGTTCCGGACGGCCCCACTTGATCAGAAACAAATCCTCGTACCCGTCGTTGTCGTAATCGCCCCATACTGCGCCCATCGAAACACCAGTGCCCGGTTGATTGACGTCCGCAACGCCAAGCTCCTCGGCTACGTCTTTGAATGTGCCGTCGTGCATGTTCCGGTACAGATGATTCTTGCTTCCTTCTTTGCTGTTGGTCACATAGATGTCCGGCCAGCCATCGCGGTCGAAGTCCACGATGCTCACGGATGCGCCCATCGAAGCTACTTCCGGCATGATCGGATTCAGCTTTGAATCGAGCGTCGGAGCCTGGTGAACGAAATCGATGCCGGCTGCGTGCGACACTTCTTCGAGGAAGAAGCCGTGACGTGCAAGAGCCGCCTGACTGTCAAGGGTAGTGTGCGCGGCGAGAGTGCGCTGCGCCAATCGCCATCGCATGACGGCAGGAGTGGCCAGCAAACCAACGAAAAAGATGCTCACAGCAATGCGAGCCCATGGAATTTGCTTCATTTGGTCGGCTGGCTCCTCAAAGCATCTTCGAATATTTCCGGGGATACATACCGCGTCTGATATGTCTGCCAATCTTCAGGATGGTGTCGAACGACCCACTCATCTTCAAGCCGACCCGGTGGGGTGTCGTAGACTTGCCGGGCGTGGAACGGGTAAGGCAGCACGGTCGCAGAATATGTGGAGTTGTAGTCGCCATCCTTGATCCACCCGTCACCCGCGAGTACGTAGTCCCTCACGTAGCCCGGAGCAGGCGGCGCCGGCTCCCCAAACCGAAGTGCCAGCTCATCGCCGGCATTCATAATCACGTAGCGATCGTCGGTCCTGGCCAGCAGTTCGCGCACATCCCCGTAGCGGGTGTAATAGCCGCTGAGATCGCGCCAAATCTGCGTTGTCGCAGCTAGATGCTGGTAATCCGGAATCTCAGGTGATGATTGATTCGCCTGGTGAATCACGGAGTAGCCGCGGTAGTGCAGGTCTGCCATTGTCGGCGTGAGCTGAGTAATTTTCAACGGCGTGGCGGGTGCACCCGTGGCCCATTCGATCGCATCCCAATATACTTCGAGATTGGTGCGCAGACGCAGCTTGTGCGTGGACCCTGCCGGGAAAATCCCGGTGAGGTCGATGAGGCAAGTCTTGTTGCGACCAGCCGGAAATCCCAGATTGCTCTTCGCTGTTCGCCATCCGCCGTGGCCATCAGGAATCTCGAGACTCAAGGGACGCGGCGCATCATGGTGCCCCTGGCCCATCGCGATGTTGAGGGATGAGTCCGATGGATGCAACCACCCTGTCGCAATCAACCAAAGCGGGCCTTTTGAGGGAACATCCGGGCCAAGATCGACCTCCACATAATGATCGCGCGTAACGCCCTGGTATTGCCCTCGCCCAAAAGTGTCGAGATACTTGCCGTCGACCGATCGGAGGATTTCGGTTACGTCCGTCCCGTTGTCATCGACTGCCTGCGCAATTGGATTAGGTTTATTAACCGCAGTCACCGCAAGCTTCACGGGAGGGACAGTGTAGCGCTCGTCCGTGAAGATTTCAGTTCCTGCGGGATGATCGACTGTCATGAGCTGCAGCCAATCGTAGTAGTAGGTCTCCCAAAGCTCGCCGGTGATGCGGAGATCGTAGTACCCGTCGCGGGACGCAAGCTGATCGCGATCAATTTTGTACCACTCCTCGGTGGCCTCGACACGTGCGGGGCCAATTGCATTGATGCGAAGACCAATCGCCGAACCCCACGGCACCGTATCCTTTACAAACTGCATCGCGCGACCGTTCCAGGCAAAGAGGAACGGACAGGAGCCTTTCAGTCGCTGTTCGGTCAGAATCGGCTGGTCGGCTTTCAGGGCGAACTCGGCGCGCACCGAGCCGTTGGGCCACACAATGCGCGCCACGTCGACACCTGTTTGTTGGCCGAGACCGAAGTGCAACTCAGGACTTGTAATCGACTGCTTTTGAGAGAGGAGTCCCGAACGAATCTCGATCTCGCCCCCGATTCCGAATGAATTCACTCTTTGATCCCCGTTTGTCTGACGGGCGCGCGGACGTATCGTTTGCCAATGGTAGTCTTTCGTTCCGTGGTTAATCGCCTCGATGGCTTGGCCCGAGTTGGATATTTCCAACAAGTCTAAACGACCATTCGCTCCAAGATCAGCTGAGGCAAGTGCGGCCGCCGGGGCAATATTTTCCGTAATCCGATTGAATTTTTCGCCGTCCCCTTGGAGCCAAAGCACCGGTGTTTGCGCCGAAGATGCAGAGAAAGCCAGCACATCGAAAGCGCCGTTGTTGTCGAAGTCTTCGATCTTGATTCGAAGATCGCTGCCGAGCAGATTTTGCGGAATCACAACTCCATTCAAGCTCGATGTCGACCAGACTTCGTTTCCGTTCCGGATATTCATGGCATTCACAGACCCGTCAGCATTTGCAAGGAGAAGACAGAGCGGGCCGGAGTGATCTACATCTGCCACAGCAATGGCTTTCACAGTGGCTGATCCGATCGGAACACTCACCTCGCGGAAATTGCCGGAGCGCTCGTTAAGGAACACGTGCAGATGATCTGCGCTATCAATCAACGCTGCATCCGGATTGCCGTCTCCGTTGAAATCGGCCCAGGCAAATTGACGAATTCCAGAGACTCCCTGAAACGGATGAATTGGAAGAAATGTGCCGTCGCCGTTGTTACGAAGCACAACGGGCAAGCCGCGCGCCTGCCCCATGACGATATCGAGATCGCCGTCCGCCTCGATGTCAACGGCCCATGCTCCTGTGTATGCCGCGTTGACCAATTGAGCAGGCAGTTTCGCAGCCCCAGTTACATCAGTGAAATGGTCAGGCTTGTCCTGACGGAAGAAGCGAACTCCGCCTGCGCCGGCAAGCACGAGATCCGTCATGAAATCGTAGTTGAAATCTAACGGCAGGATACCTTCCGGCGTGGGACCTACGTTCTCCTTTCCTCCTGGAAATGGGAGCTTCGCGTTCGTCGACAAGTGGACTTCCCGCCCGTTCGCAGTTGCAATCGCGGGGGCACCATTGCCATCCAGCGAAACGGCGCCAATCCAGTTCCAGGAGTCGCTGGCGGATTGAGACAGAGTCTGTGTCGCAAAGCTCAGGCCTTGGTCCGGCACTGCGGGCGCGAATACCGGTGTCTGGAGTCGCACAAAATCCGTGAAGGGCTGCGCCTCATCGCCCGGCTGTGATTTCAACTCCGAAAGGCTCGCACGAAACTCGGGAATGCGCATCAGAACATTGCGAAGAAAAATGGAACGCGTCGCGGCTGCCCTGGGATCCTGCCCGTTGGCAGCGGCTTTCACCAGATCCAGTTGCTGCTTCACCTCTTCGGGCCAAGAACCAGATTGAGCATCCACTTTCTCGATGGCGCTGCGCAAGCTCGCCACGTCTCCGCGTTTGGCTGAGATTCGACACTCCTCCAGGAGAGCAGCGAGATTCTTTGGATCGGCCGCCAGCAGTTGTTCGATGAGTCTCTGAAACTCCGCTTCGCTGTGTTGGTCGCCCTGCCGCTCGACCTCGGACGCGAGAAGGTAGATCGCACGAAGGTTCCTGGGATTGCGTCGAATGACCTCGCGCAAGTCTGCGATCGCCTGCGTCGAATTTCCCCGATCGCTCTCCAGCAACCCTTGCAGGTAGTACACCCGGTCATCGTCCTTATCCAGGGAAAGCGCACGATCGAACCTCTGAGCGGCGACATCGAAATTCCGCTGGCGCAGTGCGAGAATGCCCCAATTCGCCCACCCGGCCGGCTCCCCAGAAACAATTCTCGTTGCGTCGCCGAGTCTGGCGTCGGCGCGCACATCGTCCCCCACCTGGAGCGCGGCCAGTCCGACATAGAAGGCGGACACGTAATCTGCGTAAGTCTGGGACGACGGATCTGGCAGCCTGTCGCCCCGCCGACAACCCGAAAACGTCAGAAGCACAACAAGGAGAAGCGCGCATCCGTACCGTATTCGGCAGCAACCTCGACCATGAAACAGCTTGGGGGAATAAAGGGCTACCGACATTTTCATTGCACATTCATTCTGACGGGTCCCACATATAACCCGCAATGGCCACTTGAACTGACACGCGTAAGGGTCTCGTTCGAGCGCAACGGCCGGTTCATTTGCTTCGCTCGGATTCTTCCTTAAAAGAACGGCTCGTAAGGCCCCGACAACTTATCCTCCCATTTGAGCAGGCGCAAGGGGGCACAAATTGGTCGTTCAGGTTGGGTTCTATATCAACCGTCCGATGGATGCCGTCTCATTGGGGTTCCGGTAGGATGAGTTGACTTTCCCCAGTCCTTTCCCGGAGCCGATTCTTGTTGAAGACAGTCCTGACCTTCGCCATCCTCGCGTCCTGCGCAGGAGCCACTCTTTCCGCGCAGGATAATTTCTTTTCCCAGTGGGAAAAGCGCGCCTCGCACACGCAATCCAAGCAGCCGTCATGGTCTGTTCCGCTGGTGGCGCCCTACCCAATGCTGATCCAGGTGTTCCGCGCGGACTTTACGCGCCAGGTCACACCGGCGCTGACAGATACATGGAACTATGGAGGAAGCCGTGGACTGAACCTGATACCCGGTTTCAATAGCGAGTTTGATTTCTACTACCCTCCTTATATTCAGCACAACGTCAAGACGGCGAAGGACGGCTTCGGCGACGTCGGTTTCCTTTATAAATACCGGATTCTCTCCGCCAACGAAAAGAACGGGAATTACATGCTGAGTGCGCAGCTGGCAGCGACAATCCCGACGGGCAGCTATAGCAATGGGAGCACGGATGCGTCGGTTTCCCCCACACTGCTCGCCGGCAAGGGCTTCGGACACTTTGACGTGATTTCCTGCGTCGGCGGCACGCTTCCCACGGGAGACACCGCAAAGCTGGGTCGCACGGTTGCCTGGAATACGACCGCTCAATTCAGGATTCACAAATACTTCTGGCCTGAGATTGAGGACAACGCCACGTTCTTTTACGGCGGAAAGAATGGCGGAAAGATGCAGAACTTTCTGACGCCGGGTATCACTTTCAGCAAATTCAAGTTTCATCCGGGCGATGAAGCGAGCCGGGCGGCCATTGCATTTGGCGGTGGAGAACAGATCGCCACTTCCCAGCTCCACACATACAATCACAACCTGGTTTTCACGGCGCGCCTGCTCTTCTAGTAGCCTGTGCAGGCATGCAAGCCACCCGCGTGCCTGCATCTGCGACGTGAATCGATGCTCTTATTCCGGCCAGATCCCCCCCTGCGGTCACTTCAGGACAGCGAAGGTCGTCTTGCGAGGGAGTACTGCGTATGCCTCTTTCCTGAAGGGCCGTCACGCGATCCTCGCTGAATCGGAATGAGGCTCACCACCGGCTTCAGACGTTCACCTCCACCTTTCGATGGAGGTAACTGCACAGCGACTCGAATAGGCTCCACAGTGAAGCAGGTTTCCCGAGAACTTCCCCTCTAAAAGGAGATCGAACGGATGCGAATACCCGTCTGGCTGCGTCCGATTCTCTTTCTCTTCATACTGTTGGCCGTCTGGGAGATGACTGTGCGCATGCACCCGGGCATCATTCTTCCAGGACCGATCGCGGTCCTTGCCGGTCTAGGAGAACTTCTTCACCACGGCCTGCTGCTGAGATACGTTGTAGCTTCGCTTTTCCGCGTCACCTGGGGGTTTGTGCTGGCCGCTATCACGGCGATTCCTCTGGGTCTTGCTCTCGGCTGGTATCGTCGCGGGGAGATGGCGTTCAATCCGCTCATTCAGATTTTTCGCCCCATCTCGCCGTTGGCTTGGATTCCCATCGCAATTCTCTGGTTCGGGGTGGGCGATCTGTCTTCGATCTTTCTCATTTTTGTCGGGTGCTTTTTCCCACTCTTGCTCACGGCGATGAGCGCGGTGCACAACATTCCAGCGGTCTACATCCACTCGGGCCGGAACTTCGGACTTAGCTCTTCCGCCTTTGTCGCGAGAGTCCTTTATCCCGCAGTCATCCCGCAGCTTCTCGTGGGTATGCGGATCACTCTTGGCATCGCATGGCTTGTCGTCGTGGCGGCCGAGATGATCGCGGTAAACTCTGGGCTTGGCTTTCTCATCGTCGACGCCCGTAATGCCGGCAACCGCTATGATCTGGTCGTCGCAGGCATGGTCGTCATTGGTGTCATCGGCCTCTTGCTCGATCTTGCAATGCGCTCGCTGGAGCAAATCAAGTCTTTTCGCTGGAGGTCATCAGAAAGCTAGTGTCTCTTGAACAGGCAGGGTTAGCGGCTCCAACGAACGGCTATAAACTGCAGGCTAAGCAGCTCGGCATGGTCTATCACGCCGGCGGCAAGAGTGTTGCCGCGCTGGAAGATATCAATCTCGACATCGCGGACGGTGAATTCGTCTGCCTCGTCGGGCCCTCTGGGTGCGGGAAATCGACGCTCTTGAATTTAATGGGCGGATTTCTGTCACCCTCCTCCGGGGCAGTCGCAATCGACGGGGAGACCGTAACTGGACCCAATCAGCGGCGGATCCTCGTTTTTCAGGAACGCGGAGTTTTCCCGTGGCTGACGGTGGAGGGAAACATCGGTTTCGGGCTATCGAAGCTTTCCCGCGCAGAACGCGCGAGCCGCATCGCCCACTACGTGCAGCTGGTCCGGCTGCAAGGATTCGAACATTCTTATCCGTCTGATCTCTCCGGAGGCATGAGGCAGCGCCTTCAGGTGGCCCGCGCGCTTGCCGTCAATCCAGACATCCTGTTTCTCGATGAGCCCTTCGGCGCTTTGGATTCCATCACGCGCGTGATCATGCGCGGCGAGCTTCTCCGCATCTGGCAGACCGAAAGGCGCACCATCGTCTTCGTTACCCATGACATCGACGAAGCTGTGCAACTCGCCGATCGAGTGGTAGTGCTCAGTTCTCGTCCTGCCAGAATTCAGAAAATCCTCAACATCGATATTTCCCACCCCCGCAACATCAGTTCACAGCGTTATCTCGAACTCCGCGATGAATTGCTCAAACAGATCGGGCTGGCATACGAGATATGAGTGAGCTCAAAAGCCCGCGCTCATGGGAGAAGTTCTTTTGGCCTATCGCTGCGGCCGCGCTATTGCTGGGCGTCTGGCACTATGCCGTCTTGGGTACAGGCACAAAAGTCTTCCCTTCTCCTTTCAGTGTCGAAAGGGGAATCGCCGAACTAATGGGCAAACACGTGCTCTGGGCCGATATCGTCGACTCCTTGCGCCGTGTGGCCATCGGGTATGGAGGCGCTGTTTTAATCGGCATTCCCTTGGGTCTCTGTCTCGGCTGGTTCCCCGCCGCGAACCAGGTGGTGAATCCATTACTTCAGATTCTGCGGCCCATCAGCCCTATCGCGTGGATTCCCGTCGCCATTATCTTTTTCGGCATCGGCGATCCCGCCGCAATCTTCCTGGTTTTTCTCGGAGCATTCTTTCCCATCGTGGTCGCGGCTGTCGGAGGCGTGTCGAGCGTGCCGCTGATCTTCCGGCGCGCCGGTCGCAACTTCGGCTTGTCGAATTTTCAACTGCTGCGCAAAGTGGTATTTCCCGCGGCACTGCCGCAGATCCTCATCGGGTTGCGGATTGCGCTGGGGATCGCCTGGCTGGTTGTCGTCGCGGGAGAAATGATCGCGGTGGATTCGGGCCTTGGCTATCTCGTCATCGACTCGCGCAACTCCGGCAAGCGCTATGACCTCGTAGTTGCCGCGATGCTCATGATCGGAGTGATCGGCCTTATCCTCGACTTCGCATTTCGACGTCTTGAGAAGATGAGATCTGTTCGCTGGGGGTTCCGGAATGCAACTTAAGACCAAAGCGATCCTGGTGGTGACTGCGTGGCTGGTGCTGATTTCGGCGCTGCATTCATACCTTAACGTCAACTGGGGCGCGGTCCTCAACGACTATCGGCCGATCGAAAAACGCAAGATCATCGTCGCGTATCTCCCCGTCACCTGCCAGCTTACTTGTCCCGTAACCGATTACATCTCGAAGTACTCGAAGTCGGGCGAAGAGTTTCTGCCCAGAATGTTTCAGGGATTTCCGGAGATGAAAGAGGCACTCATCTCGAATCGTGTGCAAGCCGCCTTCATCGTCGCTCCGATGGCCTTGGCCCTCAAGGCTCAGGGAGTTCCCATCAAAGTTGTGTATCTCGGACACCGTTACGGCAGCGCGGTCGTGGTGCGCAAAGACGGCCCGATCAAAACATTCGCCGATATGCGCGGAAAGACCATCGCAATCCCGAGCCGTTTCTCGGATGAACGCCTTCTACTCTTCCGCGCAATGAAAGTCTGGGGAATCAAACCAGGTGAGATCAAGATGCTCGAGATGGCGCCGCCCGACGTTTCCGGCGCACTGGCCGCGCATGCCATTGATGCCTTTGTGATGGGCGAGCCTTTCCCTTCGCAGGCGGAGATGGGCGGATATGGCCGCGTGCTCTTCCAGGCCCGTGAATATTGGCCCGATTACATGTCGTGCATCCTGGTCGTTCGCCAGGACCTGATTGATCGCCGGCCCGACATCGTTCAGGTGCTCGTCGATGGTATCGCACGATCAGGGCTGTGGCTCGACACCAGTAAGCCGCATCGCGAGCAAGCAGCCGATTTCGTCGGGCGCTTCTATTACAACCAAAAACCGGCTCTGCTGCGCTGGGCGCTAACCAAACCTCTTGACCGCGTCGTCTACAGCCCGCTCGCCCCCAGAAAAGCGGACTTCGATTTGGTACGCGACATGATGATCGAAACCGGCGTGTTGAACAAGAAGCTCGAATTCAGTGAGTATGCCGATACGCGCTTTTCTGACAAGTCCAGCTCTGAAACACCATGGAGATACGAAGCTGCAACCGGCTCGGCCCAGTAGATTACGGCAGATCGCAAATCGAGAATCGCGCCAGGAGAACACATGTTTCGCAGACAATTTATGCAGCTCGTAGCCCTGTCAAGTGTTGCAGCGCTCAATCCTGTCGAATCGATCGCAGCCGGTTCTCACGCCACCCTGGTCTTTCAAGTGAAGGGTTTCACTTGCGTTACCTGTGCGGTCGGCCTCGATACCTTGCTCGGCAAGGAGAAGGGGATTGTGTCGAGCCGGTCCACCTATCCCGAAGGCAAAGTGACAGTCGTGTTCAATCCGAAGGAATGCTCGGAGGAAGCGATCCGGAAGTTTATCGCGGAGATGGGCTTCTCTGTTTAGCAGCCACCCGGCTTGAAGGTCGGGAAGGTACTCCAAGGAACAAGGATATCGTCATGGAGAGTTACGCCGCATTGTCTCAACGGTTGGTCCAAGCGCTGCATCTCGAGCAGCCACCTATCGCAATCTCATTCACTAACGCGCCGCCAGAGGGAGTTGCACCTTACGTCGGCCAAGCCCCCGCGGGTTGCCGCTTCTGGCAGGATGCGGCCACATCCACATTCACTACGTCTGCACACGATCATGAACTGTGCGCCATCGGCGTGCACACGCACAACCTGCAGTCATCACCGGCCCAACAGAAGGACCTGGTGGACGCACTGAAGGTATTTGCGGACCTCGGATACGTGCGGCCTGAAGATGTGCCGCAAATTCCCGTCCTTAGGAACCCTCCTCGCTATGTCACCTACTCCCGCCTGACAGAAACGCCGCTCCCTCCGGATGTTGTTATCTTGTTCGTTCGCGCTGATCAGACGTTGATCCTGACCGAAGCGACACAGCAGCTTGAAAGCGAGAATGCTCCCGCGATGGGCCGGCCCGCGTGCGCCGTTGTGGCTCAGGTGATGAACACGGGCCGCCCGGCGATGAGTCTCGGCTGCTGCGGTGCACGTGCCTATCTCGACAATTTCAGCGATACGACAGCGATTTTTGCGATTCCAGGATCAAAGCTTGACGCCTACGCCGAGTGCATCGGTACACTTGCCAGCGCTAACGCTCTCTTGAGTCGGTTCCACCAGCTTCGCCGTCGCGATATCGCCATAGGCAATCGCCCAAGCATGGAGGAGTCCCTTGCGGCATTCGCCTCATCGCAATCCTGAGCCGGATTAACGCGCTGCTTCTCATCCATACGCATGAAGAATGGGACGGAAAGGATCTTCGCGACCGTTACGACGCTCTGCCCATCTGGAAAAGCGCCTTTACCCGAAAAACACTTGTGATTACTCCGAACTCCGGCGCCTCGCTGCGTGAACATCCCAATAGTTCCTCCGATGGTAGGTTGAATACGGCTCAGTCCCGGCCAAGCTAGCGTCGTGAATGATACGCCCATGTTCGTTTACAGCGATCTTCAGGCATGCTCTGAAGCCGTTGCTGAGCGCGGATGAGCAACCAGAGTTCGAACTGGAGTGCCCCGCTTTCTAGGGTTGCAAGCTAGGGGAGACACAGCCATTGCAGCACGGTTCTCAGCAAAAAACGTGCTCAGGGAGGATGCGACATCGCCCGGTCGTTCGAGCGGGATAAAGTGCCCGGTGTCGAGGTCGACCACGCGAGAGATTGGAATAATCGAGGCTGCTCGCTCAACGAATTCAGCCGGCAACACGTCGCGCATGCCTCGGACGAGCAAGGTAGGCATCGGCAACATAGCGAGTGTTGCAGGAATCTGGCCCAACATATCTTCGGGTTTGCCCCAGCGTACGAGGCGCATGAGTTTCCAGGCACCGGCCGGTCCTGAGAAGGGCTGGTAGAACGTGCGGAAAAAGGCGCTGTCTGATCCACCTGCGATGGCTCGTTGCATTGCAATCTTCCAGAAAACAAAATGCAATAAAGGGGCGAACACTTCTCCGATCATCGGTTTGCGGAGCGGACTAAGAAGATAAAAAGGCTTGAGTTCAGGAAAGATCGCCGGCGACAAGAGCGCCAGACAACCCACACGAGCCGAAAAGCGGCCGGCGTACTGCGCAGCGACAGCGGAACCGGCATCGTGTCCAACCACATGCCATTTCTTCACACCATGCTGAATACGAAGCAATTCAATCTCTTCTGCAAGGTGATCGAGATAGCCGGGGCAGTATGGAATGAAGGGCGTCTTCCCCATTCCGGGCAAATCGACGGCAAAGCAGCAGTGACGGCTTGAAAGCTGCCGGATGACGCCATTCCACAGCATGCGGTTGGTCGGCATGCCGTGTATAAAGAGAATGGCCTCGCCCTTACCTTGGTGCATGCAATGCACGGCGTTGCCCCCTACTCTCATCGACAGAATGGCGCGATTTGCTGGATCGGATTGCAAAGAAACGGCTGAGTCTCGAAGCTGCCCAGACCGTTGCACGCATCCCTAACAAGGCAGAACAAAAGATCAGCGTTCCGAAGAGACGCTTCGGGCGCACACGGGAATAGACAAGATTCATGAGCCACGCTGGAACTGTGTAAGCGCGGGCAATGCCGAACAGGCCCAGTCGAGCGCGAAGGTAAGGCTCGTAAAACATCTTCTCGATGAGGCTGTTAAAGAAGCGACCGACTCCGAGCACGCGAAGGTTATACGACGTTCTTGCCAGAATGGGAATGCTTTCTCGGTTCCGATATTTGCAAACCAAGGCGCTTGCTTCGGCGGCATGCCGCAGCGCTGCTGTGACTCCGTTTCCAGTGATGGGGTCGGACTGGGAGGCAGCTTCTCCGATGATGATCCAATTGGGGCCGCAGACACCTTTGTAAGTGCGGCAGAGAAACGACGTGACCGCTGTCTGCTCGGGAGGCGCTTCGCTCACGAGAGAACCAAGGCGCGCAAATTTCAGCATTTGTTCAGAAAGTATTTCGGAATTCGAACGCCCGTAGGCGCGTTGAATCTTGACTTTCGATCCGGGTACAACGTACCCGATACTGCTGACGCCGGGACGGATGGGAATCTCCCATATCCAATCCATATACTCTCCGGGCGGGCTGAGCATATAAAGCGTGGTTCCTTCGACCCAATCTTCAGTGGGGAAGTGAGCCCAGATTCCGACCTTGAGAGGCCCGTACGCCGCGAAGGGCAAGCTGAATTCCCTGCCGAGCAAACTGGCCGCGGCGCCGGATGCGTCGATGATCCAGGATGCCCGAATGTGTCGTCCTTCGGAAGTCTCAATGGCAAGGACCCGGCGTTCGAGAATTTTGAATCCAACGGCGCGCTCGCGAAGAGTCTCTACTCCATGTTCGAGCGCAGACCGCTTCAACAGGTTATGCACCTGCGTGCGATCCAGGTGTAAGGTACGAACCTCAACATTCCACGGTCGCTTGGCGAGCCACGCGCCGGGAAGGTAATCCTCTCGCGTGCCATCGATTGAAGCGACGGTGATATGCCGCTTGAATGTGGCTGCGCCTGCGTTAACCAGGTCTTCCATCGTCAAGCCGAGTTGCTCAAACAATTGCGGGGCCGACCAGTCGAGAGATTCTCCAACAATGTGGTGGAAGGACTCTCGAGGTTCAATGCAAATGACCTGCATTCCGCCGCGAGCAAGATGAATAGCTGCCGCCTGACCGGCGAGGCCGCCACCGATAACGACACAATCGGCATGGATTTGCGCTTTGTCGTCTCGCCTCTCGTCTGACATAAGTGCTTGAGCTACCTATGCGCCGCGTCGAAGGCGCAGACCACTGCAGGGCAACGCTATAACAACACGATTCAGGCGAGCATCCATCAAAAGGTGGAGTTAATAGAAACAAACGAGAGGCCGGTCGCGCGGGGCGCTGGAACGCCTTGTCTGGGGCTCCTGTTTCGCGTTCGCGGCTGAGCTTGCGGACTAAGGCTCTGAGGGGGGCGATTTTGTCGCAAGCTAGAGGTCAAATCCAACCAATTGCATCCGCTTTCGAATCGCTTTCACTCTTGATATAAGAGGGTCTGAAGTTTGTGCCGAAAATGCTGCCAGCTTGGTGATGATGTCCCTTCTCTTCCAGATACCAGTTGTGGTTCTCGTGACTCTTGCCAGCGGCGTACTGGCTCGTAGACTCGGCCAGGCGCGAGTGATCGGCGAGATTTTCGGGGGGATCCTTTTGGGGCCGTCGGTTCTTGGCCGCGACGTTGTTTACCATGCTGGTCGTCATGGCACTCGTAACGACGATGTGCACCACCCCGATCCTGAATTTGCTCGGCATTCAGAATGACGAATTGCTGAAACAGAGAAACGGAAGAAGACGCGCGGAGCCATCGTGTTATCGGATCTGATCCCGCCAAGAACGCAGTTCTTCACAGCTCCTGCTTGGATCCCTTCCAATTGATCGATGGAGATTTCGAATCGCAAGAGGAAGACAGTGGCTGATTGCCCGCTACTGTTTCGACCCCGACGAGGCAGCGCTCAACTTGACCCGGGCCGATAGAATCGGCCGAATGAACGCTTCAAGTCAACCAAATGGAGGAAGACAGTAGCTATCGAGCGCATGAGAATCGGAAGCCGTAGGTCTTCCCTTTCACACGAGGTCTCTGCTTGATTCATCCCTATGGGTCCCGAGCATGCAACCGCTCATGTTCAGCCAGCGCATTTCTTGCCCTAGCAGCTATTTGTGGAAGCGCCTGCTTGAGTGGGCAGTCACCCGCGCAACCTCCGCTCTACGGCGGCAGTTCCGCTTCGGCTGCGCCGCAGCAGCAGACCGGGCCAGCAACTGCAGGCACCTTTGCGCCGGTCCTCGATTCAGAAAAGCGGCCGATCACCGCTGGAGGTTTCGTCAAGACAGGCCCCCTCATCTTTCAGGACATCTCAAAGAAGGCCGGACTGACGGTGTGGCAGCACAAGATGGGTACCCCGCAGAAGCCATTCATCCTCGAGACAATAGGCTCGGGTGTTGCGCTGCTGGATTACGACAATGATGGCTGGCTCGATATCTATCTTGTGAATGGCTCAACATATGACGCTCTGGACGGGAAGGTCGAACCACCGCATGCAGCTCTCTTCCACAACAATCACGATGGCACCTTCACCAACGTTGCCGAACAGGCGGGCGTAAGCAATGGCCGATGGGGCTTTGGCGTGGCCGTGGGCGACTTCGACAACGATGGCTGGCCAGATCTTTACGTAGCCAACTACGGCAAGAACCGTTTGTATCGCAACAACCACGACGGTACGTTCACCGATATCGCGGAGACGGCAGGGGTAACGCTAGGCAATTGGTCAACGGGGCCGAGCTTTGGTGACTACGACGGGGATGGTCGTCTCGATATCTTCGTTCCTGGCTATATCCACTGGGATATGAATAACCTGCCTGTCTCGGGGAGCAAGGCCGTGGGCTTTGCAAATTGCTCATTCCGCGGTACGCAAACGATGTGTGGTCCACGCGGTCTGCTGGGCGAACCCGATCACCTGTTCCACAACAACGGCGACGGAACCTTTACCGACGTGAGCGAGAAGGCCGGGGTGAGCGACAAGCGCCGCTACTACGGCTTCTCCTCAACGTTTGTCGACATCGACAACGACGGCAAGGTGGACTTGCTGGTAACGGATGACTCGTCGCCTAACTATCTTTACCTGAACAAGGGAGACGGAACATTTCAAGACGCGAGTTTCTACTCCGGTTTCGCGCTTAACCAGGACGCACGTGAGACTGCCTCGATGGGAATTGCGGTGGGCGACTACGCGAACAACGGCAATCTCGACCTCTACACCACCACGTTTTCAGACGATTACAAGACTTTATATCGCAATGAAGGCGAAGGTAACTTTGTGGATATAACACCACAGATGGGCATCGCCGAGCCTACGTATCCCTTCCTCAGCTGGGGTACACAATTCTTTGATTATGACAATGATGGCTGGAAAGACCTGATGTTTGTTAGCGGTCACGTCTATCCGCAGGCAGACACGCACAATTGGGGGACATCGTTCGCTGAGCGCCCACTTCTTTTTCATAATCTGGAGCACGGTAAGAAATTCGAAGTACTACCCGCGGTGGAGGGTACGGGGCTGGCCGATGTCATTCCAGCTCGTGGCGCAGCGTTCGGCGACCTTTTCAATGACGGCAAGATTGACGTGGTTATTAACTGTCTTGATCGGGCGCCAGTTCTTCTGAGGAATGTGAACGACGATCACAACCATTGGGTGGGATTGCTTTTGATGGGGGGGCCTAACAGCCCTCGTGACGCGGTTGGATCAACGGTGTATCTGACGGCGGGCGGTCAGCGCCAGCGCGGGGATGTGATGAGCGGTGGCAGCTTCGAATCATCGAATGACATGCGCCTGCACTACGGCCTCGGCGAGACCACGACGGTGGACAAGGTGGAAATACGCTGGCCGGATGGAAAGCAGGAAACTTTCACGTTGCCTGGTGTGGACCGTTACTTTGCCATTGAAGAAGGTAAGGGCCTCGTGCCCAGTGTCTATGATGCAATCGCCGCCAAGCGCGTGGCTGAAAGTAAGGCGAGCACACACGCGGGAAAGTAAGCGAACACCATTCAAAGTGAGCTGGAATTTGTTGACACGTATTCACATCGATCTGGCAGGAGTTTTTGTGAAGATAGTGGTGAGCGGAGTCCTCGTCGCTTCGGGAGTATTGTTTGTCGGGTATTCGATGGCCCCGGTACGCGCGCAGCAAACTGGGACGCAACCGGCTACTTCGCAGGGGGACGCGCAGAGCCTGACTCCCCCGCCTGCCTACACGCCTCTGCCGAAAGGCGTCAAGCCCGCCGAGGATACGCCGGCGGAGCGTGAGGCATTGGCGAAATGGAAGGCCAAGGCCGAGCAACGGACAGAAGCGGACCGCAAAGCGTACAACGCTGAAGTGACCACCAGCTACAACTTTCACTACGGCGTTAAGAACCCCTTCACTCCGGGCAATGTGCAAGTCCAAGGCGAGGGCTTTCTTCAACCGGGGGCCTTCCCCACTGCAGAGTACTGCGGTACTTGCCACCAGGAGGCATACAGTCAATGGCGTCAGGCGCTTCATTCGAACGCTTTTCGCACACCGTTTTACCGCACCAGCGTCAACATTCTGATCCGGGATAAGACGCGCGGCATTGCTTTCGCTCGCCATTGCGACAGTTGCCACAATCCCATCGGAGTTCTGGGCGCGGCCTTGACCGAGGACTCGAAGGTTGATCGGGCAAGATTCGATTCCGACGGGCTGACGTGCACGACTTGCCACTCCGTCGTGGGCCAGGACTCGACCAGCGGAAACGCCAGCATCAAGATGGGCGTACCCGCGGTAATCGTAGATGAGAATGGGGAACGCATTCCCGGCGAGGTTCCCTTCTCGATGATTCTCCGCCACCCCGAGCGACATTCGAAGGCGGTGATGCATGACTTCCTTCACACACCCGAGTTCTGCGCTGCTTGTCACAAGGCCAATCTGCCAAGTCCGTTGAACGACTATAAATTCGTGCGCGCTTTCACGGCATATGACGAATGGCAGCAATCCAAGTTTTCACAGCGCAACCCTCTCACTTTCTACACGGCGGACTTTACCACCTGTCAGGGCTGCCACATGAAGCGCAACCCCATTACACTTCCCGAGTACGGTGCCAAAAACGGTACATTTGTGTCGCACCGCTGGCTTGCCGGAAACACAGCCGTTCCTTTCTATTACGGATTCGATCAACAACTGAACAAGACGATTGAGTTCCTACGCTCAGGCAACTATCTGAATGTCGATATCTTTGGGCTGAGGAAGGCCGGCAGCGACGATGTGATCGCACCGCTTGGCAGGGCATCCTATAGTCTGGCTCCCAACGATGTAGTCGAAGCATTGGTCGTGATCCAGAACAAGAACATAGGTCACTCGTTGATTCCAGAGGTACGCGATCTCTATGAGGCTTGGGTCGAGTTCACAGTTACCGATAACAGTGGCAAGGAGATTTATCACAGCGGCTTCCTCAAGCCCGATGGCATGCTGGAGCCGCGCGCTCACAGCTTCACGAACCGGCCCGTCACTAACGAGGGAGAGTTCGTTGACAACCACAAAGTGTGGACGATTCACTCCGTAGCCTACGACAACACTGTGCCAGCCGGACGTTCGGTACTGGTTCGCTATCAGTTCCGTCTACCCGCTGACGTTTCCGGCGCGGTGACAGTCAGCGCAAAGGTGAATTACCGCCATCTGCGCCAAAGTTATCTCAACAACATCTTCGGCAAGGATCATCCCGCTTATCCAATCGTGGAGTTGGCTTCGCGTAGCCGCGTCTTGAAGATCGGCGAGAATCAGCCGGAATCGCCAGATCCCGTCGACAATCCCGACTGGATGCGCTGGAATAATCTCGGTATCGCTCTGCTCGACCAATTCCAATATGCAGAGGCTGTCCAGGCCTTCACGGAGGTGGTGAGACTGCGTCCTCTGTATGTCGAGGGATACACCAACATCGGACTTACCGAAATCTCATGGGAGAAGTATGGCTCGGCTCGCACGGCCATTCGCCGAGCCCTCTCCCTTGATCCCAACAGCGCGCGAGCGCTTTACTACGATGGCCTTCTGCAACGGCGTGCGGGCGATACAGAACACGAAATCGCTGACTTTCGTAAGGTGGTCGAGATGTTTCCGCAGTCGCGCGATGTCCGACGCGAACTGGGTATCACCTATTATCAGCAGCACAACAACGTAGCCGCGCTGGAGCAGTTCCAGGCGTTGCAACAGATCGACCCTGACGATCTGGCGGCACACTACAACCTTTCGATCCTTTACCGTCGCATGGGCAAGCCCAAGGAAGCCGCCATCGAGCAGGCTGCGTTTGTCGAGAAGAAGGTCGATCCTGGTGCGCCGACTTACTCTCTCAATTTTCTGCGCTTGCACCCGGAGATATCCAATGAAAGCGTCCCCTGGCACATGCATTCCGATTTGCAAACCGAGGGAGGAGCACCCGCGAATGGTAAGTAGGCTCATTGAAAATCGCCGATTTCTGAGAGCAATCGGACAACTTGCAGTTGCACTCTGTATCCTCGGCATTCCGGGATCCGCACACGCCAGCAACAACTGTCCGTGGATCAATGAGGCTACGGTCTCCGGATTGCTCGATGGCAAGGCAGTTGGCCTCTTCAATCAAGGAACCGTAGGTCAGCCGGCGACGTGCAACTTCGTGTTCAAAAGTGCTGGCGGAGTTCGCACATTTGCGATCAGCGTTGAAATAACACCCGACGCGCATGCCCAAGTGATGAGCATAGCCAAGGGCTGTAAGGAGCCTCAAGAAGTTCTTCCGGCGATCGGAAATGAGGCTTATGTCTGCACGACAGAGCACGGCAAGGAGGCTGTCGCTGAGCGCGTCGTGGGCCGGGTGCGCGATCAGGTATTTGCGATCTTGATCAGCACTACAGGTAAAGGGGACTTGATCCTCAGCACTCAAGATCTAAAATCGCGAATCTCAATCGCGGCGGAGCAGGTTTCGGGCAACTTGTTTTAGGCGCGATCGACCAGGAACCCTCAGTTATCAGATGCAGCGTCTTCGATTCTGAACCCCGCACGTGACACACCTCGGTTCATGCAGGTTACGTCACCTTCGTCCAATCCAGAATGACCTTGCCCGCGTGGCCGGAAATCATCGCGCTAAAGCCCAGCTCGAACTCGTCGTAGTTGAACCGGTGCGTAATCACCGGCGAGATGTCTAGACCTGAGTCGAGCAACACCGACATCTGGTACCACGTCTCGTACATTTCACGACCGTAGATGCCCTTGATCGTGAGCATATTGAAGATGACTGGCCGCCAATCCATCGGGGCGTTCTTCGCCGGGATGCCGAGTGCGGCAATCTTTCCCCCATGGCTCATGTTCGCGATCATTTCGCTCAGAGCTTGAGGACTACCGGACATCTCTAGCCCGACATCGAAGCCCTCAGTCATCTTCAACTGCCTCTGCACGTCGATGAGAGGAGTTTGCTGGGGGTTCACCGCCAGCGTGACACCCATCTTTCGAGCCAAGTCCAGCCGGAAGGGATTCAAGTCCGTAATCACCACATGCCTTGCACCCGCATGCTTCACTACTGGTATAGCCATTATCCCAATCGGTCCCGCCCCGGTTATAAGGACGTCCTCGCCCAAGACCGGAAAAGAGAGCGCGGTATGGACAGCGTTGCCGAACGGATCGAAGATAGCGGCAACTTCCAGATTGATTCCGGGATGGTGCCGCCAAATGTTGGTCATCGGAAGAGAAATCAATTCGGCAAAAGCTCCGGGACGATTCACCCCGACACCTTCCGTCGCAGCGCAAAGATGCCTTCTTCCAGCCAAGCAGTTCCGGCAGCGTCCACAGACGACGTGACCCTCTCCACTTACGATGTCCCCGGGATGAAAGTCATTAACGTTTGATCCGACGGAAACGACCTCGCCGACAAACTCATGACCGATGGCCATAGGCACCTTAATGGTCCTTTGTGCCCATTCATCCCATTCGAAGATATGGACGTCGGTACCGCAGATTCCCGTCTTTCGCACCCGAATCAGCACGTCATTGATGCCGATCACCGGTTCGGGAATGTCTTCGAGCCAGAGACCACGCTCTGCCCTGCTCTTGACCAGCGCCTTCATGGGAACTCTCCCTCTTCAATCTGACTTGCTGGAAGTTTACCGGTCGAGGCAAGGTAAATGAAAGTAAGGGCCATCAAGTTGTCGGGGAACGGCGTCCTCTTGCACTACAAGCGGATTCTCCGTGTTTTCGGCAGTATCCTCTCATTCACCATCATGTGCCTTCGAGTCGTTTGCTACTGGGAACTACCGAGAGTCCCCACAAATCTCACCACAGTTTGCGGACCTCAAATTGCACTCTAAATCGCGCCAAAGAAGCTGCCCTTCCATCGTCCCAAAAAACGGCCAGCATTCCCGGCGGAATGACGTCTGGACATTCTCAGGTGACGGAAAGCCGACTCCCCATTAGCAATCCTCCCAAACTTCCCATAACCCCGTGTATGGATAGCTTCCGTGTAGACAATCCGGGATATTCGCGGGCGACTCCAGTCGAAATGAGACGCAATGATGCTATCCATATCGGAATCGTCCCATTCTTGACTGCTGATACTTCGAAATTGGCGCGGTCCACTACGGCGATATTGCGCTACGCGCGACGATGGCGATCGCGGGCGCTTTCCTGGCCGTGACCGGGAACGCCATACCGAAAACCCTCATGCCGTTCGCGGCGCTGCATTGCGACCCCGCAAAGGTTCAGGCCGTTCAACGTCTCGCCGGCTGGATCTGGGCGCTGGCGGGTCTCGCGGTTGCGATTGCATGGCTCACGCTGCCGATCAATCTGGCAGAGGCGATGTCCTTCCTCTTGCTGCCGAGCGCCATCCTCGTCACGGTCGGGCGAGCGGTCTGGCTGCGACGGGCGCAGCCGAGCGCACTCTGAAGCGCCGCGGAGATTAAGGAGCAACCATGTTCGCCCGATTGATGGGCCACAGCGTCATCTCGCCCGGCAAGCTGCAGCAACTGATGCAGAAGCAGTCCGTGAGCGTCCTTGATGTGAACTCTCGGCAGAGCTGGCTCACGGCGCGTGTGCCGGGTGCGCGGCCTCTTGACCCGATGGGCTACGGCGAGAGCGATCTCCCAGCAGACAGAGATTCCACGCTCGTGTTCTATTGCTCGAGTTTCATGTGTCGAAAGGCGCCGAACGCGGCCGCCGCGCGAAGGACATGGGATACCGAAACGTCTACGTAATGTCAGCGGGAATCAGCGGTTGGGTCGGCGCTTCCCTGCCGACGGAATCCGGCGAGAAGCGCGACAGTTAGCTTTTCAAAACGCTCATCGGGAGATCCCTCGACGTTGCTTGGGACAAGTTTGGCGTTCCCAGGAATTACTCTTGCTTTTGGTCAGCTAGCTTTACGTTCGCGTTGGCTTCGTGGTGCAATTTCAATCGAACACACGGGTCGCAATGTCCGGCATTGATCTGGTGACGTTGGCTGCGGTGCTAGGCATTCCCGAATTCAGATGGTGCTTCGGTACGTACATCCCACCCAAGCGCACCAGATAAGGGCGATATAAGAGCGATGGAGCAGCTTGAGCGCTTCAATGCAGCTCAACAGATCGCCGCGTTCCAGCAGCAGTCTGAGATGACGCAATGAAGGCGAGGAAGGGGCAAAATTCAAGTAGTCCCCACAAAGTCCCCACAGCGGCACAATGAGGGCTCGAATGAATTTTGCTTGTAAGTAATCGAAAGGATTGGAGGCGCGGGCCGGGATCGAACCGGCGCATAAAGGTTTTGCAGACCTCTCCCTTACCACTTGGGTACCGCGCCTTTGGCAGGGCTGTCTTTGATTCAGCGCTCCATATCGCCGTAGCCAACCCGGCTGGCGCCGGAGGGCGATTTGGAGCGGGAGACGAGATTTGAACTCGCGACCCTCGCCTTGGCAAGGCGATGCTCTACCACTGAGCTACTCCCGCTTACTGCAAGGTTGAGTATACCGGGCTGGGTAAAACGGGTCAAACCGCTGAAACTGCATCTTTGTGGCCCGCTTTGCCACTCAGGCAAAGCTTTCCTGGTAGCCCGACCCATTCTCGACCTTGATGATCTGCCCGTCCCGCATGTGCAAGATACGACTCGCGATCGCCGCGGCCTCGGGATTATGCGTAATCATCAGGGTCGTCTGCCCCAGCTCGCGATTCGATCTCAACAGCATCTTCAACACCGCATCAGAGTTCTTCGTGTCCAGATTGCCCGTTGGCTCGTCGGCCAGCACAATCGATGGACGCGTAATCAGCGCCCGTGCAATCGCGATCCTCTGCTGTTCACCCCCGCTCAACTCCGAAGGCCGGTGCTCCAATCGCCCTCGGATCGACAAAAGATCGCTCAAATGCTCCAGGTATCTGCGATCCATCGGCTCCCTGCGTCCGCTCACCGTGTAAGCAATTTCGATATTGCCCATCGCCGACAGCGTTGGCAGCAGATTGAATTTTTGAAATACAAAGCCGATCCGGTGTTTCCGCAGGCGCGTCCGTTCCGCATCGCTCAGGCTGGCAAAATCCACTCCATCGATAACCACTTTGCCTTCGCTTGCTCTCGTAAGCCCGCCGAGCAAGTAAAACAGTGTCGATTTTCCCGAACCCGATGGCCCCACAATCGCGACAAACTCGCCACGTGTCACTTCGAAGGAGACGTGGCGGACTGCCGCAACCATAATCCGGCCAGCGGCATATACCTTGCTCAGATTCTCTGCAAGAATGATGGGAGTCGACGTTTCTGCTCGCACAGCACTTATTGTAAATGTCACGATAGAGTTGGACTCCGGGACGGTGCGGTCAAACGAGAGCATCCCGGCGTGCGTAATTCATCAGTTCAGCCTGAAATCCCATCCTCGCTCGGAATCCGACATATCCATCGGGACGAAGAACGAATAACTTTCCCTCATCCCCTAAAAGCCGCCTTCCCTCATCCTCCAAGTTTGAAGTGGCGAGTGGAACGACATCCGCTTGGCTCATGCTGCTCCTTAATGATTCAACGTCGTCCTTATCAGAATTGAGACAAAACACGCGGTGCCTCGAGGCGGTCCAATCTTGTAATAGCGACGACCGCACCCCAGGAGTCCGCAGGTGCAGGTCGGGCAAGCGATCGCCTGCTCTCAGAACTCCGTCCCCACCGAAATCCGCAACAATCGAGGACGAGCGATACTCGATGGCGGTCTCTGAAATAAACCCAATGGCATTCTGCTGTATCAGTGGCAACTTTGTAATGATTGGCGCAAAGGCGTCACGCAGGCGCTCGAGCAGGGGATTGGAAACCGTCGCCAGCTTGAGCCCGCGCTCAGTAAACCGCAGCAAGGCCTTGCCTACTTCTCCTCGCTCCTCCTCGTAACTATTCAACAGCGAGTCATCCGCTCCGCGCACTACAGCCGCAAGCTTCCACGCCAAGTTGGCCACGTCCTGGATTCCCGTATTCATCCCCTGGCCGCCCACGGGCGAATGAATGTGCGAAGCATCACCGGCCAAAAATACATTCCCAATCCGATAGTGCTTTGCCTGGAGATCGCTCACGTGAAACGGTGTCAACCACTCCGCAGAGCGGATTTTCGCCCTCACACCAACGCGATCCACTGCACTCTGCATCTCCTCAATCGTCAACTCATGCCGATCTCCCTTACCCTGCTGCTCGTGCAATGCCACAATCACGCGCACAATTCTTTCTGACAACCGGCCCATGAAGACAAGGTCGCCATGGTGCACGCGAATTGAGAGCTCCTCCTTTGGCACATCCGGCCCATCGACTTCGCAATCGCCGAGCAAGAAGGACAAACCGACGCCTCCACCCAAAAATGGCGTCCCCGTCTTTTCGCGAACCACGCTGTGGGCGCCGTCGCAGCCAATCAACCAACGCGGCGAGACTTCCTCTGTCCGCCCATCCGCTCGGCGAATCGTTGCCTGTATCCCCTCATCCTGTTGCAATGAAATCAGTTCCACGCTGCGCTCGGCTCGTACGCCCAACGATTCCATGTAGCCATTCAACAGCGCCTCAGTTTGAGATTGAGGAATGAAAAGCGCATAGGGGTAGCGGCTCTCTACGCGGTCCAGCGTGAAGTCGACGATTAGCTTTCCTTCGCTGTAGAACTTCGCCTCACGCAGCTTGCGACCAATCGCAATTGCCCGATCTGCAAGCCCGTATCTTTGAAATTGCTCCAGGGTTCGCGCCTGGACCACCAGTGCTTGCGAGTAGCGCGCCATGTGGTCGGACTTATCGATAATGCGCACATCCATTCCGGCCCGCTTCAATTCAATGGCCGCCGTCATCCCGGTAGGCCCGGCACCAACAACGAGAGTTGTATGATTCGCCATGCTGTCTGCTCCTCTGCATCTCCTTTCCTACGATGCATATCTCCTTTGCGCGGCGGCATCCACGCTGGTTACACCCGCGAATCCTCAGATTCATGGTTCTGATGCACTAAACTGGAAATGAAACGATCTCAGAGCAGGTCACATTCATGACATCGAAAGCTAATCTTCTCAGTTCAATCGAAACGGCCGCCACCAGAGCAGGCCTAAAGCTTGTCTCCGCCTCCGAGGCTTTCGATCTCAACGGTCAGCCTACGCAGGTTTTTCAACTTGGCCTTCCCGGCCTGGATGACCGCCGCCTGCAGCTCGAATTGAGCGAGGCGTTCGACTTCGACAAAGAAAGCCTGCTATCCGAGATGGCAGCTCATCTCGCCGCCGAGGCCAAGCGTCTGCGCAATCCGCGGCCCGAATGCTACGTCACACTAGGCGGTCTGCCGCTCGCCTTTGGCAAATTCCAATGGCCGTTCCATCGCTCCACCTCGGGGGCCGACACCTACATCGTCCACGGCGAAATCAACCTCGCCGATGGCGGCATTCATCACCTTCACGCCAAGATCGCCGCCTCCGTCACCGTCACCTTCGCTGAAATAGTGCCGGCAATGGAGCAGCCCTACGCCGAGTCCTTCGTTTACAACGCGATCCGCAAAACCGTCGACTTCGGCCAGCTCGAATTCCTGAAGTCCGGCAATCGCCAACCAGTTCCCGTCACCACGCGCTTCTATAGCCGCTGGCAAAAGAAGTTCCTCTTCACCGAAACTGACGATCAGGAGCGCTTGCGCTATCTGCTCAGCAAGGTCTATTGGCTTTCCGGTGTCTTGGGCAACAGCAAGCCCGTGTGGATCTCCGACCCGCGCGATGCCCAATATCTGAACACGACTGAAGCCGATTTGCTGCGCATGGCTGGGCATGAAGCCAGCGAAGGTCTGATGGAGATCGATGGGGAGTACGCATCAGCGACGCCAAAGCTCATGGCGCGCGCCGCCGAATACGAGGCAGCCCGCGATGCGGCTCTCAACTTCACCAAGCCTCAATTCAACGAGTCCATGCGCTCCGGACACGCAAATATGTAGCGATCCCACGTTTCACTTATCCTGAAACTGTCATTCCGACCGACTGCGGGGAGCGGAGAAACCTGCAGTTGCTTTCGGCTTCTCCCTCCCCGAAATGCGAATGCGGGACCAGCGGCCGCGGCAAACATGTAGTTTCAATTAATCGGACTTTAGAAACTGTTTGACCATGCTGAGGTTGAACGCAGCTGGATCGGCGATCTCTGGGTCTTTCTTTGCTTCTTCCAAAGCCGGAATGACCTTGTCGAGCGTGAGAGGGCATCGACGAAAGGCCATATCTCCAAGACCCGTTGCCGCTGCCCACCGAATCGGAACCGAAAGCGAATTCAACTTGAAAAGACAATGGTCTTGAACCCATTCCCAATCCTGTTCGAAGCGTGCGGCCGAGTACAGCGCCTCCGCAACAAGCTTGGTGTCGTCACTCTCAAGATTAGCGACCAGCTGTTCTCTCGATAGCGGTGATACCGGCTCGTATCTCATAAAAGTCCGGGTGCGCTCGAAGCCGCCAGAAGCTGCAGCATTCGGCCGCGATCGCCTTTCCCCTGTTTCTACAACGCGTTCCCGCACCCCACGCAGAACTTCGCTCCAGCGACATTCGCCTTCTGGCATTTGCTGCAGGCAACTAGCGTACCGCCGTGCGAGATCGCCATTACCGGCGTATACGGCGGAGGATTCGGCGTTCCCGCATAAGCATGGTCTGTCGCAGGCGGAACGTTCACTGTCACGTTGATGGGCTGCCCATAGGCCGGCATCGTGATTCCCAGCGCCGCCGCAATTCCCGCCGCTTGGATAGCATTGAATTCCCGCACTCGCCCCGGCATGAAGAAGCACTCAATGAACCCCATCACCCACGGAAATGGCGTCCAGCAGAAGCAGGCGTAGAGGATGCCAAGCCCGGTCCGCCGCAGATAAAACTGGTGAATCCCAAACCCGCCCAGGAAAAGCGCCAACAAGATACCCACGACCTCATCGCGCCGCACCTGTTCGTATTGCTGGTAAAACACTGCCTGCGCATTTACATACGGCGTGGTTGTCATGACCCCATCTCCTGGCGTTCCTTGCATTAAAACATACGCGCCGAGCACCTCAAGAGTTCCCTTTCCGTGCTTACCCCCGCAACCCGCGCATCGGCAAGCTCCCCGGTTCCCGCTGGCTATTGCCAGTCCCCTGGTTCCTGCCCGCTGTCTTCAAGCATCATAGGGATCATGAGTACCTCCACGCCAAAATCGAGCGGCACCTTTAGGATTGGCGGCGATCTCCCTGTGCACCGCCTGGGTTACGGAACCATGCGTCTCGTCGGCGACGGCGCGTGGGGAGAGCCAAACAATCCGGATGAAGCCCGCCGCGTCCTCCGCCGCGCCGTGGAGCTCGGCGTCAACCTCATCGACACCGCCGACGCCTATGGCCCCGAGATCGCCGAACGCCTCATCTGCGAAGCGCTCCATCCCTATCCGCCGGGGCTGACAATCGCCACTAAGGGCGGCATCACTCGCCAGGGCCCTGCCAAAACCGAGTACGTCGGCCGCGCTGGGTATTTAATTCAATGTGTTGAAATGAGCCTGCGCCGTCTCAAGATCGAGCGCATCGAGCTCTACCAGCTCCACCGCATCGACCCGCGCACCCCGCTCGAAGAAAGTTTGGGCGCCCTGAAGCTACTCCAAGACCAGGGAAAAATCCGCCACATCGGCCTCAGCGAAGTCACACCCGACGAAATCGAGCAGGCACAGAAGATCGTCCCCCTCGTCAGCGTGCAAAACCGCTACTCGCTCGCCGATCGCCGCCACGAGGAAACGCTCAACTGGTGCGAGCAACACAACATTGCCTTCCTGCCCTGGTATCCAATGGCCGCCGGCAAGCTGCTCAAATCTGATAATTCCAGCTCGAAGACGCTGGCCGAAATCGCCGCTCGTTACGGTGCCACCCCTGCGCAGATTTCACTTGCGTGGCTTCTGCATCGCTCACCCGTCATGCTGCCCATACCCGGCACATCGCAGGTCAAGCACCTTGAAGAGAACATTGCCGTCGCCGATCTCAATGTTAGTCCGGACCAGTGGGTGCAGCTGGAGCAGACTGCGTCTGCACCGGCTTAGCCTTTAGATGCGCAGCCGCAATTCGATGCGCTTCTTCGATTGCCTGCAGCAGCAATTCGTCGAATCCGAGATTCCGTGCCTGCTCGATGGTCAATTTGAGTTCGTTCTTGCAGGGTGCGGCGATGTGTGGAAGGCCAGCAACCTCTGCAATCAGCGTGCCGCTTTCCGCGTTCGGCCACAAAAAGAACGGCCGATCATCTTCGAAGTAGTCCTTGCAATAATCCTCTTCGGCGGCCGCATAGATGGCCTGCAACTCGGGCAGCAATATCGGATGGGTCGCGCCTTCTGCATCCCCAAGCACGTTCTTCGCTGAGGATGCCCCAGCGGATTTCCTCACCAGCGTGCTCCAATCCACTTGTGCGCCAGTCTTCATGTCGAATACAAGTACGGTCAGGTCTTCGTCCGGATGCGCTCCTCCGCAATAGAAATCATCCGATGCCACCATACTCAGGAATCGAGGACCGCGCATTGTGACTTTTATGCTGCGCCCCCAATCGTCTTTGGTGGGATCCCCGGATTGTCCGGCCTGCTTCTCGAACTCAATTATGTCCCCATCGCAATCTCGCAAACTCTTCACAAACTCTTTGTTTAACCGCGTGAGGGTTGCATTCACGCGCAGCTCGGCATCGCTCTTCGGGCGCGCAATAAGCGGCCACAAGTCCACGTCTTCGCGCACCTGCCGCGCCGGCTCGACGCGAATCGTCTCGCCTCGCATCCCTTGGTTGGCGGGCGGACTTTGGGAGAATGCGCGCAAGCAACTCAACACGACGAGCAACAAAACCACAAGCTTGACTCGCATCACGCGGGACCTGGGTTGCCATGCGAAGTCATTTGTCCGGCGTTCCCTTCGCGTCCTTGTCATCTTTCTTCTCGCTCGGCCGCGGCGTCAGCGCCGGCGCCAGTGGATCGCCCCAGATGTAGTGCCCGAACCAGTTTTCGTTTTCCTCCATCACCGCGCGCTGCTGCTTGGGCTTGTTGATCGGATGCCCGAAGCCTTCGTACAGCACCATCTTCACCGGCACGCCATGATCCTCCAGCGCCTGCCGCAGTTCGAAGCTATCGGGAACTGGCACCCTCTTGTCCACGCTCCCCTGCTGGATCAGCGTCGGCGTCTTCGCCTTCGAAATGTAGCTGATCGGCGACGTCACCTTGTAAATCTCGGGATCGTTCCATGGCGTCGCGCGCAAATACTGCACCGTGAACGGCGTAATGTCTGTATTTGCGTAATACGTGATCCAGTCCGAAATTCCCGCGCCAACCGACACAGCTTTGAACCGGTCGCTCGACGTGGTGATGAATGCCGAAATGTATCCGCCCTCACTCCACCCCATCGAACCCACATGGTCTTTGTCCACGAACCCCTGCCCAATCAGACAATCCACGCCCGAAATCACGTCCGCATAATCTCCCACGCCCAAGTTGCGCACATTCAGCGCGCGGAACTTCGCGCCATATCCCGCCGACCCGCGATAGTTCGGCCGCAGCACCAGCGCCCCCTTTGCCACAAAGCGCTCAATCGGGTAGTAGCGATCGGCGCTCACAATCGGCATATCGATTCCCGTTGGCCCGCCGTGGATCACTACGAGCAACGGATACTTCTTCGTCGGCGAGAAATCCACGGGCTTGTAAAGGACGCCCTCGATCTCCGTTCCATCCCCCGACCTCCAGCGCACTACTTCGCGATTCGCAACCGTGAATCCCGCCTCCTGCGCGCCCGCAGTGGTCAGTTTCACAGCTGAACCAGCCGCCAACGGACCCGCATAAATCTCCGCATATGCGTTCGCGCCCGTCCCGCGATAAGCCATCTGCTTGAAGTCTTTCGAAAACGTAAACGACCCCGCGATCTCACTCCCCGGCATCGCCATTTTTTTCAAGTTCCCGTTCGCGGGATCGATCAGGTACAGCGACGAACTCATCTTCTGGAGACCCGAGAAATAAATCCCGTCCGGCGCCCACTTCAGCAGGTCCGGATCTTCGTCAAACGCATCGCTCACTACCCGCGGCACCCCGCCTACAGCATCCACCACTGCGATCTTCCGGTTCGCATAGAAGAAATACTTCGCGCCATTCGACGTCACATACGCAATCTGCTTCCCATCCGGCGACCAATGCGGATCAGAATCCGGTCCAGGTGTGTCCACAATCTTCTTAACCGTACCGTCCGCCACCGACACGATATAAACATCTTTCGAAAATGACGAAATCAGATCAGGATCGCGCGCCGCACTGAACGCGATCCTCGCCCCATCCGGCGAAAACTCGAACTCCTCCACGCTGAACGTATCTTCCTTCGTCAATTCCCTGGGCTCACCCACTGCACTCACGCGGCCTGCCTCATCCGTCTTCGGCAGATCGACCAGCCACAGGTGTGTCATCTCGTAATCGGCATGAATCACGTGATAATCGCCAAAGCTCTCCTTGCGATCTTTCATTGGCTTGGGTTCCGGTGCTTCCGCCGAAAGAGCAATTCGCTTCGAGTCCGGCGCCCAGTCAAAACCGCCGACGCCCTTCTCCATTCTCGTCAACTGTTGCGCTTCACCACCATCCGCTGGCATGATCCAAAGCTGCCTCTTGCCCTCAGGCGACTTCGGCAGCGAACCTGGCCGATCCGAGACAAACGCGATCCACTTCCCATCCGGCGACCACTCTGCCGGATTGCACGAGTGCCCCGTGGTCGTCAGCTGATGCCTTTCGCCCGTCGCAACGTCCGCGATCCACAAATTCGTCTCAAAGGCATTTGCATCCCAGTCCGTCCGCGTCTGTTCATAGACCACACGCTTGCCATCCGGCGAAATTTTTGGCGATGCCACGCTATACATCTCGAGCGATTGATCAATCGTCGGCACCTTCGCTGTCGTTGCAGCGGCTACCGGTGCTGTGGCCGAGGCCGGATTCTGGCTCTGGCCGTTGCACGCCATCATCACAACAGTCATACAAATCAGGGGAAGTCGGACCTTAGAGCATCTCACGGAGTATCTCCTCCAGAATTTCTCGCAGTATACCCCGCACCATCAGGGGCGGGAACCTCTTGGCACTCATTCCTCGCAAAAGAAAAACCCGCAGCTTCGGCCGCGGGTCCTTCATCCAACTTGCGCATTCCTACTCCACCATATTCTTCGCAATCGTCTGCTTATACCACTCCGCGCTCAGCTTCGGCGTCCGTTTCAGGGTCTTGAAATCCACATAGTGAATGCCAAACCGCTTGCTGTACCCGTCGGCCCACTCAAAGTTGTCCATCAGGCTCCACAGGAAATAGCCTCTCACCGGGTAATCCTCTTTCACCGCTCGATGCAACTGCGTCAGGTGGTTGCGCAGATACATCACGCGATCCACATCCTCCACGCGGCCCGCTGGCGTCAACACGTCGTCGGATGAAGTTCCGTTCTCCGTGATGTAGATCCCCGGCACTTTCTCTTTCCAGATATCACACACATTACGCACGCCCCAGTAGATGCACTCCGGTCCCAATTGCAGCCAGGGAGAAGCCATATGCGGATACGATGTCGGCATCGGCTCCATCGCGTATCCCTGCGCCGAACCGTCGGCTCGCGCATAAAGCGGCGTGTAGATATTCAGTCCCACAAAATCAAGCGCACTGCCGATCGCCTTCATATCGCCTTCTTCAACTTTCGGCGCATTGGCTCCCTCGCGTGCCAGATAACTCTCCGGATATTTGCCATCCAGCAACGTCGTCAGGAACGGTGCATTGGTGTCGCGGGTGGCCCTTTGCGCAGCCTCAATGTGCTCGGCCGTCTCCATCACAGGCACAACCACCACCGCGTTCTCTGCGAGCCCCACCTGCGTTCCGCTCGGCGTATTCGCACGGATGGCCTGCACGCCCAGTCCATGCGCCAGGATGGCATGATGCCTGATCTGATTCACCGGAGCCGCCGGCAATTTCAACCCCGGCGCAAACTGGCCGATCTTGTAACCCAGGTCCGTGAAGCAGATGAACTCATTCGTCGTCATCCAATGCTTCACCTTGTCACCCAGGTGCTTCGTGACATAGGCACAGTAATCTGCAAAAGCCCTCGACGTATCGCGCGATTGCCATCCACCCGGCAGTCCCTGCGGCGTGTCCCAGTGAAACATGGTGATGTACGGCGTAATGTTGTTCGCGAGCAGTTCATCTACCACCCGGTTGTAGTAATCCAGACCCTTCTGATTGACCTGACCCGTCCCACTCGGGAACACGCGCGACCACGAAATCGACATCCGATACATGCTTACGCCCAGGTTTTTCAATAACTGCACGTCTTGCTTATAAAGGTGATACGAATCATCCGCGACATCGCCGGTTTCGCCGTGATACGTCTTGCCTGGCGTGTGCGAGAAGGTATCCCAAAGCGATGGCCCACGGCCGTCCGCCTGCGCGCCGCCTTCAATCTGGTATGCCGCCGTTGCACAACCCCACAAGAATCCCTTGGGATATTCAAGCCGTATCGTCCGCGGCTCTCCAGACGCGAGGTGCGGCAATGAAACGCCTGCACATGCCGCGGTTGCTGCTGCAGCCACGCCCTTTCCAAACTCACGGCGCGTAATCGTTTTCATCCTTGCCCTCCGAACCTTCGCAAAAACGTTTTAGCAGACCACTTTAACACTTGGCAAGGAAAATCCTGAAGGCCCTTACGTGCGCATCACTTGTAGACTCATTCCCTCCGGAAAAGCAAAAGCCGCAACCTTTCGGCTGCGGCTTTTGCGCATCTCCTGCTCCACTTACATTTCTTTCACGCCTTCGACGAACGCTTTCAGCTTGCGCGACCGTGACGGATGACGCAGCTTGCGCAGCGCCTTCGCCTCGATCTGCCGGATGCGTTCGCGCGTGACCTGGAAGCTTTGCCCCACTTCTTCCAGCGTGTGCTCCGAACCATCTTCCAGTCCGAAGCGCATCTTGATCACCCGCTCTTCGCGCGGCGTCAGAGTACGCAGAACCTGCGAAGTATACTCCTTCAGGTTCACGCTGATCACTGCCTCGCTCGGTGAAACTGCCTGGCGGTCTTCAATGAAATCGCCAAGGTGCGAGTCTTCCTCCTCCCCAATTGGCGTCTCCAGCGAAATCGGCTCCTGCGCGATCTTCAGCACCTTGCGTACCTTGGCTACAGGAATATCCATGCGCCGCGCGATCTCTTCGCTCGACGGCTCACGGCCCAATTCCTGCACCAACTGCCGACTTGTGCGGATCAGCTTGTTGATCGTTTCGATCATGTGCACCGGGATGCGGATCGTGCGTGCCTGGTCCGCAATCGCGCGCGTAATCGCCTGGCGAATCCACCACGTTGCATATGTCGAGAATTTGTACCCGCGCCGGTACTCGAACTTGTCCACCGCCTTCATCAGGCCGATATTGCCCTCCTGAATCAGGTCGAGGAATTGCAGTCCGCGATTCGTGTACTTCTTCGCGATCGAAACGACGAGACGAAGGTTGGCTTCAATCAACTCCCGCTTCGCCTGCTCGGCGTCCATGTCGCCCTGGATCATTTCGCGCTGTGTACGCTTCAGTTCGACAATCGAAACGCCCGCATCGCCCTCAATCTTTTCGAGGTCGACCTTGCAGTTTTTCTGCTGGCGCCGGTACTCCTTCTTCAGCTCATCGCTCTTCGAGGCTTCGTACTTCTGATCCAGCGAACGAATCTGGCGCTCGAGCGTGCGCATGGTGTCGACGGTTTTGTTGACCTTGTCGAGCAGCCGCTTGCGTTCCAGGCCGGTGTACTTCAGCTCGCGCACAATCCGCGATACAAATACCTTCTCGCGCGCAATCAGCCAGCGCAGCTTGCGCAATTCCTTTTGGCTGGTCTTACTGTTCGCCGCCGCCTGCTTCTCTTCGAACCCCGCAATCTTCTTCTGGTGCTTCACCAGCGCATCGATGCGCGCAACCGTCGAACGCACCCGCGCCTGCACCACGTCCTCGGTCAGTTCTTCTTCGTCGAAGACCACGACCTCTTTCACGTTGCGCACGCCGCGCTTCAGGTCTTCACCCAGCGCCACAATCTCGCGAATCACGATCGGCGACCGCGAAATCGCCTTCAACACGCGCATCTGCCCGCGCTCGATGCGCTTGGCGATTTCCACTTCGCCTTCGCGCGTAAGCAGCGGCACAGTACCCATCTCGCGGAGATACATGCGGACAGGGTCATTGGTTTTTTCAAGGGTTCCCGGGGTGAGATCGAGCTCGACGTCTTCGCCCTCTTCGAGCTCAAAATCTTTTTCGGCGCCAAACTTCGGCGCGTCCAGCAGATCGATACCCTGGCTGCCGATCGTCGTCATCAGATCGTCGATGTCGTCTGCAGAAGTGCTGATGTCCTCGGGCAACATGTCATTCACGTCACCGTAGGTCAGGTAGCCCTTCTCCTTGCCTGTATCGATCAGGTTTGTGATGTCGTCTTCGAATTTATCGTTGATGGCCAAAACGTTTCCTACTCTCCAGCACGATCAAGTTTTAGCACCGGGTCGCGCACCAGTGCGGAGCTCGTTCCGCGCAACAAGATTTGGATGCCCAAACCTGCGCGTTTGCGGACACGAACTCCCGTCCCCCGCATGAAAAAAGCGGACTGAATAGTTGCTCGGAGCAGGATATTCGCGCTTCAGGTTTCGCCTGGCCGCCCGCGAGCCGAAGCTCATATTTGGGGCAAAGGGGCGCGCATCCTCACAGAGATCAATAGATTAACACAGCTGATTCCGCCATTAAACCGCGAAATCTCAGCCTGGATTCCCCGCAGGTAACCGCCATTCCCCGCGTGTTGAATAACCAAGACCGGGCGGCCTGCCGAGCTCGCCCCACTGCTCCTGTCCCTTTAGACGTGTTTTGAGCTTAAAGCGACTCAAAGAAATCAACGTTTTGAGCTTCAATTCCCACTCGCACCACCCGCACCTGAGCCCCGCAACTGCCTGTATATCCGGTCGAGTTCCAGCTTCCTTTGCGTCAGAACCGCCAGTTCCGCATAGTCGCCGCGTCGCTCCGATTCCTGGATTTGCGCTCGCAGATCCCGTAATTCCGTCTCGATCTTCCTCTGCTGCAGGCTCACGATCGCCCCAAGCACCGTGTCAGCAGAGGGAGGCTCCGTCTCCGCCAGCAAAGCCTCTGCCAGCAGCGCTCTTTGAGCCGGATCCTCGACCACCTCCATCGGATCGCGCACTCCTCGTTCCGCCAGTGCCCTGAGCGCCTCGAATGCTCCAAGCCCCTCAAACCAATGTGGTTGACGCGTCAGGGCATCGACCCCAGTCCGACGTGCCTCCTCATGCTCAGGGTCGGTGATCGCCAGCGCCCGCAGCAGCACCCGCTCCACCTCGGTCAGTGTTGTCGTCCGCACCTCGATATGGTCTCGTCGTCTAAGCGCCGCCTGCCTCAACTCCTCCCGCAGCACTGCGGAGTCAATTCCCAGCTTCTGCGCAGCGTCCATTGCAAACTGATCCCGTTCTAATCTCTCTGGAATGCGTCGAATGTGCGGCAGCAAGTAATTCATTGCCTTGAGCTTTTGGTCTGCTGAGGAGCCAGGGAAAAGTTGCCGTGCGCGGTCGATCAAATAGTCGGCATGCCATTGAGCTGAACGGATGCTTTCAACGTATGCTTTCCAATCTCTAACGCTGGTGGGCCCGGAGCCAAACCAACTCTCGCCGATTTGGGTTGCGTCCGAGTATTCCTCTTCGCCGCGTTCTCTGATAAAACGATCCGGATCCAATCCGCTTTCCCGAAACGCCTTATTAGCGACCTTTATTTTGAAACCCTCTTCGATCAAGAGTGCGACCGTCTTGTCCGTCGCATTGGTCCCGGCCGAGTCCGGATCAAAACTGACCACGACGCTTTTGGTATGACGGCGTAGGATCGCAACCTGTTGTTCTGTGAAAGCGGTACCGCTGGTTGCGAGCACGTTCTGTATCCCTTTTAGGTATACGCGGATACAATCCATCTGACCCTCGACAAGTAATGCGAACTCCAGTTGCCGGATCGCCGCCTTGGCTTTGTCCAGGTTAAAAAGCACCTGCCCCTTGGTATAAAGCGGTGTTTCCGGCGAATTGATGTACTTGGCGCCCGCCTTTTCGCCTGTCTCCAGCGTCCGTGCTGTAAACGCAATCACCCGTCCGTTCTCATTGCAGATCGGAAACGTCACTCGCTTCCGAAACCGGTCATAGATACGGCCCTTCGTCCCGTCGCCCTGCTCTTTCGAACTGAACAGCCCCGATGCCCGCAACGTCGCCTCATCCGCCATCTCGCTCAACCGGTCGCGCAGCGCACCAAAGCTGTCCGGCGCGTACCCGATACGAAAAACCTTGATTCCCTCCGGCGTCATACCGCGTCCGGCCAGGTACTCGCGCGCCAACGCCCCCTCGGGCCCGCGCAGTTGCTCCTCAAACCACAAAGCCGCTGCCTCATGCAGATCCAGCAGTTTCCCGCGCATCCGCACCTCGGCAGCTTCTTCTGGCGAGGAAAACTCCCGCTTTGGCAAGGGAATCCCGCTCTTCTGCGCCACAATCCGCACGGCCTCAGGAAAGCCCACATTCTCAATCTTCCCGACGAACGAGAACACGTCCCCCGAAACGCCGCACCCGAAGCAGTGATAAAACTGCCGCACCGCATGCACTGAAAACGATGGCGATTTTTCCTTGTGAAACGGGCACAACCCGGAGTAATTCTGTGCACCCGCTTTGCGCAGACGGATATACCCCTCGATCACCTTGACGATGTCGACCTGTTGCTTGACGGTTTGAGCGAAATCGGACACGGATGGAATCTGTAGTTAAGGATAGCCCGACCAAATCTTCAAGCCTGTGCACTTCACGTCTCAATTCACTTCGACAATCCTCCCTTCCCGGCCGGTGCATCCAAACTCGAACGAGAGGAATATGCCATGAAAATCACGGACTCAAGTTGCCATCGCGAGCGAAGCCCGATGGATTGCTGCTTGCTCCGTTCGAGCCATCGACTTGCCGCAACTCAAGTCTATCTTTCAGCCGCTGCTTTACTCCGCTGTCGGCATATGAACGTACATCGATTGGATCCCCACGCGGCCCGGGCCGGTGAACCGATTCCATACAAAGCTGGCCGCACTGGCAAAGAGTCCCGTCGAAAACTTCTGAAACTGCGTCTCCATCGTGACCGATGGGTCTTTGTATATCCATCCACCGGGTTCGATATCGATTTGCTCACCTGGTGCAAGGGTCACCTCGAACACATTGCCGTATCCGTGCACCCACACAATTCCGTCCCCATGTTGCGCGGTAAAGTGGTCGACAAAGAAGCCGGTGCCTCCAAGCAGCATGTTCGAAACGCCTTTCATGCGCATGAATCCGTATTCGACGTTTCCCGTCGCGGCCAGAAACTGGTGTTCCCGCATGTCGATTCGCTCTCCCGCGCCCAGGTGAATCGCGAAGATCTGCCCTGCTCCATCACGGCTGAACGAGATCTGGCCCGGCCCTCGTACTTCCGTCAGAAAGAAAGGCATGCCGGCGAGAATGCGTTTCATGCCGCCTGTCATCGGCCGCACCCCGATCTGCACGTTCAGATCTTTCCAAAGAAGGATGTAATGTTCGAAGTAAACCGGGACGTCTTTCAGTTCAAGGCGCAATACCGGAACCAAGTCACCTTCAACGTGATAAGTCACGCCAGCAAATGTCTCGTTGCGCGCGGCAGTCGGCTTCAGAACAGGCGTCTGCATAGTGCACCTTCTCTCTATCGAGGATTATGGGGCTGCCAATGTACTCAAGCATACGACTCGCGCCTCGGCCCATGTGAAATCCGCGAAAAGCTCGATGCGGCGATCTCGCCAAAAGAGAAATAGCAACTCGGTGTTAGCTGCCGGCCTCTTCTTTTTCTGCCTCACCGACTTTGCGATGCATTCCGCCTAATGTCCGTAACGTCTCCGCGCCACGCTCGGGCTCGAGCTGCCAGGACTGTCCTGCTGCGCGGGCGCCACCTGCGGCTCGGTTCGCTCGTAGGACGGTACAAACGGCTTTCCATCGATGATGTACACGACCGTCCAGGCAACCTCAACGGGCTGGCCATTCACCAGATACGGCTTGTACTTCCACTTGTCGATAGCTAATACCAGCGCATCCTTCAGGGGCTGGCTCCAGAACGAAGTATCATCGTTCCTCGCCTTCACACTGCCGTCCTTGTGAATGATGATCGGAATGGGAAAGCTGCCGCGAAACGGAAACCCATTGGGCTGTATTGGCACCGATGCGCCCACCTCGTAGACCGACACCGGTTTTGGATGTCCCGGCTCGATCGTGTACGGCTCGGGAATCGCATCCTTTGGAGGCTTTATCAGATCGGCATTGGCGTCTCTCAACGATTCCAGCAGCGTCACCTTCATCTCGGCAGTGAGCGCTCCATTGAAGATCACCTTCACATCCCGCGCCACCGTGCGTCCTTCGAAGGGCTGCGGATCCTCAAACTGCACGGTTGTATCTGGCGTAGTCGTCAGCCGCAAATGATATTCGCCATCGAAGCACATCGTCGGGAAGAGCCAATCCGGATTGGCCTGGTCAGCGTAACGCTGCGGATCGAGCACAGAAACACAATTGAGGGTCACACCCGCAGTGGTCACGCGCTTCACGTCCATCTCATAATCGGGCTCAATATTGGCGGACTGGTAAAGCGGATCAATCACCGGTCGGGCTACACGCAACACCAGCAAACGATGATCGAAACCCACCTTGCTCGGTTTGCTCTGGTACTGCTCCGTCGCAGAAGCGCTCCACTCGCTTCCCGTCAATCTCTGTTCCGAAGTCTTGAACCTGCGCGCCCATTGCGTCGGCCCCAGGTGCCACTCTTCCATCGAGCCACTCACCGGCTTCTTCGCGCCGGAGGGAATCACTTCAAAATCCATCTTCATGTGCCATGGCTTCAGATCCGAGCTGGCCAGCGCATTCGCCTTCATCCCGGCAACCATCAACCGATGCGCCAGTTCGCTGATCTTTGCCGCCCCCACCGCCCGCTGTTGACCGGCAGAAACAGGCTGTGCCTCCTGGGCCGCCGCCCCGACTCCGCGAACCAGCAAACATAAAACACACAATAAAATCAGAGCTCTCCCGCTCTTCGAAGGAGCAAAGAAATGAATCATGGCAGGACTCAACATATCGACCCACCATCTTACACACTTGCAAATGGATTTGAGAACGCTTCCACCCAGTCGAATCAAAGCGGGGCTGAAAGAGCAATAGCAGTTGAGCGGCGAGTCTCTTGCTACCTGTTTCCTGCTTCCAGTTATTCGTCCCGTAGCGCCTGCATTGGCTGAATCGACGCGGCCCTTCGCGCCGGAATGACCGCGGCTACCAGCCCGATCACAGTCAGCGTTACCGCTACTGCTACATATGTACTCACATCCAGCGGTTTCACTTCGTACAGGAAGCCCTTGATTAATCTGCCTGTCGCGAAAGCCAGCAGCAGCCCGGCGGCCAGTCCAGCGCCGATCAGAATTGCCCCCTGACGCAAGACGAGCTTGGCCACGCTCACGCGCGTCGCCCCCAGCGCCATGCGCACGCCAATCTCTCGCTTCCGATAACTCACAAGCTGCGAGAGCACTCCATACAGCCCAGCGATCACCATCGCAATCGCCAGCCCCGCAAACGACCCCACAAGGTAAAGGCCGAGTCTTTGGCTGAAGGTATTCTTGTCCACGGCTTCCTGCATGGTTTGAAAATTATCCAAAGCGAAGCCCGGCGCTTGCTGGTGAAATACCGACCGCATCTCCTGCGCCACCGGAATATCTCCGCGCGTCTTCACCACGAAGGTCACAACCGTCTTCAGCAAGGCCTGGTAAAACAGAGACGTCGTCGGAATTTGCTGCTGCGAAAGCAGAACCAGCGGCTGCACCTCCCCGCCCACAGTTGTGTCTACCTGGTCGCCCAGCACGCCCACGATCGTAAATGGCTTGATCATCCCCGTGTCTTTCCCGCCCAGGTTGATCTGTTTGCCCAGCGGATCCTTGCCCGAGAAGTACTTCTTTACCAGGGTCTCATTTACCACTGCGACAAACGGTGTCGTCAGCGCATCTCCATCTGCAATCATGCGTCCACGCGCAACGGGGGTTCCCAGCACCCTCGCATAGTCCCCGCTCACTGCTGTCACCCGCGCCTCCGGCTTATTTGAGCTATCCGTCGGCTGCCCGAGAATATCGAAGCTCGAGCCTAGATTCATGCCCGAAAGCGGCGGCGATGTGGCCAGCGCCGCGCTTTCCACGCCCGGCACCTGCTTGATCCGCTCCAGCACCGGTTCATACGTCGTCATCGCGACCGAGGTCGGCGCATTCCCGGTATCCTCTGAGACCGCCATTCCCGAAAATCCCGCCGCATCGGCCGGCATCGCCGAAAACGTGGTGATACGTGCGGTCTCAAATCCCAAGTGAGACTGCTCGAGATTCCACAGCGTGCGGAACAACAGACCGGTGCCCACCAGCAGCAGCGTTGACAGGGCCACTTCTCCGGCCACTAGCCACCCGCTAAGCTTCCCGCCCGTTGATTTTGAGCCGACGCCACGCGATGCCGCCTGCAGCGCCACCTGCGGATTTGCCTTCGCCACCAGGAGTGCCGGCAGCAGCGAAGAAAGCACTGTCGTCAATGCCGCAATTCCGGCCAGCACCAGCAACACCGTCCAGTGAAGCGCAATCGTGTCAGCGCGCGGAATCGTCCCATCCGGCAGCTTCCGAATTCCCACCATCGCCAACTCCGCCAGCGCCACGCCCACGCCGCATCCCAGCAGGCTCAGCAGCAATCCTTCTGACAGCATCTGCACGATCAGCCGCGTCTTGCCCGCACCCAGCGCTGCGCGTACTGCAAACTCCTGCTGACGCCCCAGTGCTCGCGCGATCAGCAGATTTGAAACGTTCGCGCACGCAATCAACAGCACCAGTCCCAGTGCGCCAAGGAGCGCATACAGCACGGGCCGCACCGGCCCCGTGAGCACTTCCTGATAGGGATCGACGCGAAACGTGACAGGGGAGTCGTTGTGCTCATGCGGAATGCGCGCCGCAATGGCATTCGCCTCCTGCTGCATCTGCGCCACCGATATTCCCGGCCGCATGATTCCAGTAACGTTGAAGAAGTGATAGCCGCGATCTTTCAGCATCTCCGAAGTCGGCTGGATCGGCAGCCATACACCCTTCCCGAGGTCCGGCTCCATATTGTCGGGAAAACTGAAACTCGCCGGCATCACACCCACCACCGTCGTTGGCTTTCCTCCCACCTTCACAACCTGACCAACGATGCTTGGATCCGAACGAAACGTGCTCCGCCACAATCCCTCTGACAACAACACCACCGGAGGCCCGCCGGCAAGCCCCTCCGCGTTGTTAAACGTGCGCCCCAGCAATGGCCGCTGACCTAGCAACGCAAACAAGTTCGTTGTGACCCGCGGTGCGACGACGCTCACCGAGCTGTCACGCGCTTCGAGCACGCTAACGTCCTCCGCATAGCCGGCCGTGTCCTCTAATAGCTTCGATTGGGCCTGCACATCGCGAAAGTTCAGCCAAGAGGTCGACCCGAAGCTCGGCTTGTCTCCACCCGGCCCGATAAACACCATCCGGTCAGAATGTGCGTAGGGCAGCGGGCGCAGCAGTACGCTGTCGATCACCGTGAAAATGGCCGTGTTCGCCCCTACCCCGAGCGCCAGCGTCAGAATCGCCAGCAACGCCATCCCGGGCGTATTGCGCAGCTGTCGAATGCCATACCGCAAGTCATAGAGGAAGTTCTGCATTTGAAGCCCCCGAGAATGAAGACACGCATCTGAAGGAATCGCCGCAGGTGTAATTCCAATTCAGAAACTGCATTATTTAATGATCTCATCGTTTCCGCTACACCTAAATTCGAGCCCATCGCCTCAACGTCCGGAACTAGCATCAACCGTTCGAAATCGAACGGTCAGTACTGGCAGATCAAAGTCCGGCGATGACTTGCGCGTGCAACTACCTGTTGTACTTCGCCAGCCAGTCCGCCAGCTCCTTCATCACATCCAACCGTTGCTCCCACAGCACGGGAAAATGCGGCGACCCCGGATACGTCACCATTCGCACCGTCTTTCCGCGCGCAGCCAGGATCTGAAAATACTCCGTTCCCTGGAAGGTCGGCACCCGCTGGTCCGCCTCGCCATGCAGAATCAGCAGCGGCGTCGTGACCTTGTTCGCAAAATAGACGGCTGAAAACTTGCTGAACGCCGCCGGGTCCTCGTCCGTCCACCGCGCGTCATAATCAACCTGCGAAATATCGCTCGCCCACAGGAACGGCCCCCAGTCCGTGATTCCTGCTCCCTCGATTGCTGCCTTGTACCGGGTGGTCTGGGTCACCGTCCACGACGTCATGAAACCGCCCGCGCTCCATCCAAAGATCGCCAGCCGACTGGGATCGGCCCAGCCTTGGGCGATTGCGAAATCCGTCGCACTGTCCACATCCTCAGACGCGCGGTCACCGAAGTGTTGATAAATTGCCGCCAGAAAATCCGCACCGTATCCGGTCGATCCCCGATACTCCGGCTGCAGGACCACGTAGCCTAATCCCGCCACAGTGCGCGAAAAGGAATCGAACGCCAGCTCGTCATTCGCCTCCGGGCCGCCGTGCGGCAGCACCAGAAACGGGTACTTCTTCCCCTTCTCATACCCCGCAGGAAACGTCGCAATGCCCTCGAGCGCAATCCCACCCTTGCTCTTCCACTGCACCACCTGCACCGGTCCCAAGTCGATTGCGGCCAGTTGCCCATCGCCCTCATGCGTGATCACACGCAGATGATCGCCATCAGGGACTGCCACATTTCCCATATGCGCCGGATCGCTCACAGTGAACGCCATCTGGCCGCCCACAGAGCTCTCGGCATACTCGCTCTCCACAGGAGTGCCGCGCACGATCCCCTCCGGCCAGCGATATGCCGTCGTCAGCGCGCCATCGCGAAACTCATCCACCTCACTGCGCACTCCTCGATTCACCGATACCCACACCCGTCCATTCGCATCGTTCGCGAGTTCTATTGCGGTCGCATTCAAATCCGGTGTGCGATCTTCCGCCGTTCCACCTGCCGCCGGCACCGTCCACACATGCTCCGGCGTCAACACCAGCGATTTCGTCGACAAGAATGCGAGATCCTTCCCGACGTTCGCCCACGCGATCCCGTTCACTGAATTCGCAATGTCTGTCACGCGCCGAGTCCCGGACACCGTGCAGACATCAATCGTCGAGCCCACCTCGTGATGTCCGATCCGCGGCACTTGCGACAACACCGCGAGCGAATTCGAATCGGCGCTCCACGCCGCGGCACTCGCGCCGCCACCCACCGTGATCGTTCCCGAAATGTACTTCAGATCCTTGCACCACCACGAACCGCCTGTACCGTCCGCGCTCACCACGTAGAGACTCGTCTCCTCTGGCTCCTGCACGTGGCGCATGCTATCGAGCGGATCAGGCTCCCGCGGATCCGCCGTCATCGCAAACCGCTTTCCATCCGGTGAAGGGCTCGCAGACCCCACACCGCGCGGCAACACCACAACCGTGGATGGCGAAGGCGCAACCTTGCCGTCCTTCAATGCAAAGATGGCGAACTGCTGGTGGTCATTCACCTTCCATCCGCCATACAAGCCTTGACCATCGCGCGTGAATCCCAGGGGATGAAACTCGTCCGGCACGTCGAGCTTCTTCGCATTGTTCCCATCGACGCCAATCGTCCACCACTCGGTATGCGTAGGCCCTTTCTCTGCGCCAAACGACACGCTATACAGAATCGTGCCGTTCGCGCTCACCGCCGCAGCATGCGCACCGTGCAGATTTGCCCAATCCTTCGCCGTAAACGGTTTATGCGCTGGATTCGTCTGCCCTATCGCAAAAACGCCGACCAGCGTGGTCGCCACGCCAGCAAACGCAAACCTCCGCACCTGAATCCGCATTTCTGGATTTCCTCCTCATCTTCCTTCACTAATTCCAGCGGGGAACCGATTCACCTGAATTGTAGTTTGCAGCATCGGCACCTCCGCCATTTCTTTGTGACCATCACCCTTACGCCTTACTATGGCCTCGGGAGAATCTCCCTCATGCGCGCGCATCCAGCCTTCCTCGCTCTTGTTTTCGTTTTGCCCCTTGCCGCAGCCGCTCAGTCGCCTTCGCAAACACCCGCACCGTCTGCGCCAACCGAGGACCAGATCAAAGCCGCTGCCGCCATGCCCTTCCGCAATCCCGCCCACCCCATCGACCGGCGCGTCGATGATTTAGTTGGCCGGCTGACGCTGGAGGAAAAAGTCTCACAGCTCATCGATCGCGCCGCGCCCATCCCGCGCCTCGACATCCCCGCCTACAACTGGTGGAACGAAGGCCTCCACGGCATCGCTCGCTCCGGCTTCGCCACCATGTTCCCGCAGGCTATCGGCAACGCGGCCACATGGGACGCGCCCCTCGTCCACTCCATCGGCGAGGTCGTCTCCACTGAAGCTCGCGCGAAGTACAACGACGCTATTGCCCACGGAAATCACGACCGCTACTTCGGCCTCACCATCTGGTCGCCCAACATCAACATCTTCCGCGATCCCCGCTGGGGCCGCGGGCAGGAAACCTACGGCGAAGATCCGTTCCTTACCGCCCGCCTCGGCACCGCCTTCGTCGAAGGCATTCAGGGCGACGACCCGAAATACTTCCGCGCCATCGCCACTCCCAAGCACTACGCCGTCCACAGCGGCCCTGAGTCGACGCGCCACAAGGCCAACGTTGATCCCACTCCGCACGATCTGTGGGACACCTACCTGCCCGCCTTCCGCGCCACCATCACCGAGGGCCACGCCGACTCCATCATGTGCGCCTACAACAGGGTCGACAAAGTCCCCGCCTGCGCCAGCAAGATGCTCCTCGGCGACATTCTTCGCGGCGACTGGCACTTTCCCGGCTTCGTCACTTCGGACTGCGGCGCCATCGGCGACTTCTCTGAGCCCTACGGCCATCACTACTCCGCCGACTTCGCAACCGGCTCAGCCGCAGGCATCATCGCCGGCACCGACACCGACTGCGGCACCGAATATCTCAAACTGACCGACGCCGTTCACAAAGGCCTTCTTACCGAGGCTCAGCTCAACGTCTCAGTGAAGCGCCTCTTCACAGCGCGCATGAAACTCGGCATGTTCGATCCGCCGCAGCAGGTCCCGTTCTCCACGATTTCGTACTCCGTCGTCGACTCGCCCGAGCACTCCGAGTTAGCCCTCCGCGCGGCGCGCGAATCGATGGTGCTGCTCAAGAACGATAACCACTTTCTCCCCCTCGATCCCGCAAAGCACCAGACCATCGCCGTCATCGGACCGCTGGCCGGGTCGCGCATCGCCCTCGAAGGCAACTACAATGCCATCCCTCTCCACCCCGTTCTCCCCATTGACGGTATCGAGCAGGAATTCGGCCACGATCACGTACTCTACGCCGAGGGCTCGCCATACATCACGGGAGGTGAACTTCCCGTTCCTCGCACCATGCTTCGTGCTTCCGGCGGCTCAACCGTTGATGGACTCGAAGGCCAGTACTTCTCCCATCCCAGCTTCGACGGCGCACCTGAGATGGTCCGCATCGACAAGGAAATCGACTTTGACTGGGCCTTCTCCAACCCCGCCCAGCCCACCGACACCACCACCCAGGCCTTCGCCGTTCGCTGGACAGGCGCCATCCGCGCTCCCGTTGCCGAAACACTCAATTTCCAGTTTCGCCTGCCGTTCTGCTTCCCCTGCGGCGACAAGGTGAAATTCGCCATCTACCTCGATGGAAAGCAACTCGTACCTGACGCTCCGCCCACGCCCACCACCAACAAGCTTCCCCCTTCCGGTCGCAACTACGGAGCCATCCAGCGCTTCGCCATTCCCTTCGCCGACACACGCCCCCACGGCCTCCGGATTGACTATCTCCAGACCGGCCGGATCCCCGGCGCGGGCGTAGCCTTTGAGTGGACGCCATCTGAGGAATTCCTTCAAAACCAGGCCATCGAAGCCGTAAGAAAAGCCGACGTCGTCGTGGCCTTCGTCGGCCTCACGCCGCGTCTTGAAGGCGAAGAAATGCGTGTCGACGCCAAGGGTTTCTCCGGCGGCGATCGAACCGACATCGAGTTGCCAGACGTCCAGCAGCGAATGCTCGAAGCCGTCGCCAAAACCGGCAAACCCATAGTCGTCGTCCTACTCAACGGCAGTGCTCTCGCCGTCAACTGGGCGCAACAGAATGCAAGCGCTCTTCTCGAAGCCTGGTATCCCGGCCAGTCCGGCGGCGAAGCCATCGCCGAAACCCTCAGCGGCAAAAACAATCCATCCGGACGCCTTCCCGTCACCTTCTACACCGGCGTTGACCAGCTTCCCGCCTTCGACGACTACTCCATGGCCAACCGCACCTACCGCTACTTCAAAGGCAGGCCCCTCTATGCCTTCGGCGATGGCCTTAGCTATACAACTGTCACCTATTCCGGCTTAAGAGTCTCGTCCAACGCCTTGAAAGCCGGTGACACACTGACTGTCCAGGCTGAGGTCCACAACACCGGTTCCCTCCCGGGCGACGAAGTCTCCGAGCTCTACCTCATCCCACCGCAATCCCGCTTGGCTCCTGGACTCGCTCTCGTGGGTTTCATGCGCTTTCACCTCAATCCCGGCGAAACTCGGCACCTCACTTTCACCCTCGATCCCCGCACCCTCTCGCAAGTTGATGAAAAAGGCGCCCGCGCTGTAACCGCAGGCAACTACAAGCTTTCGCTTGGCGGTTCCCAGCCTGATGGCGATGCAGCCTCGACCTCACAGTCCGTCCCATTCACCATCACCGGCACTCAAGAACTGCCTCACTAGAAGCACGCCGGGCACCAGGTCGCCCAACTGAAAACTGGCCACCGACAATCTAGAACATCGAACTCAGAACTCTGAACCCCCGAAAATACTTGTTGCAACGGATATCATCCTCCCGCATCCAAGACTGATGAAAGGAGCCAACCCATGGCAACCACCGCCTCAACCCCCGCAGCAACCACCACCTGGAAACTCGACCCCGCGCACTCGCACGCTGAGTTCAAGGTAAAGCACATGATGATCTCCAACGTGAAGGGCAGTTTCAACGGCCTCTCCGGCACCCTCAGCGAGCACACCGCTGATTCCACCCTCTCGAGCGTCGAGGCTTCCATCGACGTCGCTACCGTCAACACTGGCGACGCCCAGCGCGATGCCCACCTCAAGAGTGCCGACTTCTTTGAGGTCGAGAAATATCCCACCATGTCCTTCAAGTCCACCTCGGTCAAGCCCAATGGGGACGGTGGTTACGACGTCACCGGCGACCTTACCCTCCACGGCGCTACACGCCAGCAGATCTTCGTAGTCGATGGCCCAAGCGCGCCCGGCAAAGACCCATGGGGCAACACCCGCATCGGTCTCTCTGCCACCGCCAAGATCAGCCGCCAGGACTTCGGCTTGAACTGGAATGCAGCCCTCGAAACCGGCGGAATCCTGGTAGGCGACGACGTTCAGATCACTATAGAAGCCGAGTTCATCAAGGCATAGCACCAGTGAACAGTCGACGGTGAAAAGTGGAGAGCGAAAAAACGCGGCACGGATTGCACCGTGCCGCATTTGTCTACTGTATCTCTAATCTTCAGGCCCAGATCCTCGATTCTGACCGGCTATGGTGAGTGTCCGCTGTCTACGGGGGGATAGTTGTTGCAACGAATATCTTCCTCGTGAATCTAATCTGGTGTAAGACAAAAAGTGAGGTCAGTCATGTCCCTTCGTGCCGTCAAACAGATTCTTGAAACCAAGCCCACCATCGAGGGTGCGGGCGTTAAGCTCCAACGCGCCTTCGGTTTCGGCAAGACCAAGGAGTTCGATCCGTTCCTCTTGCTGGATGACTTCCGCAACGAGAACCCTTCGGATTATCTCGCAGGATTCCCTTGGCACCCACATCGCGGCATTGAGACCATCACCTATGTCCTTGCCGGCGAAGTCGCTCACGGCGATAGCCTTGGCAACAAAGGCCGCATGACCGCGGGTGACGTCCAGTGGATGACCGCCGGCAGCGGCATCCTGCACCAGGAGATGCCCAAGGGCGATGAGCGCGGTCGAATGCACGGCTTCCAGTTGTGGGCTAACCTGCCCGCGTCTCTCAAGATGACCGACCCGCGCTACCAGGACATCCCCTCTTCAGCCATCCCTGAAGTCACCGAGGATGACGGAACCAAGGCCCGCGTCATCGTTGGAGAGTTCTGGGGCAAACGCGGTCCCGTCGAGGGTGTAGCAGCCGATCCAAGCTATGTCGACATCTCGGTGCCCCCCAACAAGCTCCGCCGTATCAAGGTCGACGTCACGCGGAACGCGTTCGCTTATGTCTTCGCCGGTGCCGGCACCTTCCGCGATGCGTCCGATCCAAAAGCCGTACTTACTGAGTCAGCCGTCGATCCCAACGCCCCGGCAAAGTACGACGCGAAAAACCATTCGCTTGTCTTGTTTGATCGCGGCGACGAGATCGTGGTGAAAGCTGGCCCAGAAGGCATCCGCTTCCTGCTCGTCTCAGGCAAACCGCTGGAGGAGCCGGTAGCATGGTACGGCCCCATCGTGATGAACACACAGGCCGAGTTGAATCAAGCCATGCAAGACTTGCAAACCGGCAAGTTCATCAAGCACCAGTGAAAGCCCCAAACGTGATGAAGGCCTGATTTCAGGCCTTCATCATGTCGAATTTTTCGAGGATCATCAAAGGCGGTTCATGCCCGTTCGTTGGACGCGTAAGACCGGGGAACTTCAAATGCCGAGAGCACGAAGGCAGGCTGAACAGGGGCTCTGCGGACGGGAAGCACGCTTGCGGAGATGGGCAGGAGTTCAACCTCAGGTTCAGCTTCCTCTTCCTGTTTCACAAGGGCAACTTGTTTCTGTTCAACAATCACCTTGGGAGCCTCGACGACCCTCTCCGCAAGGATTTGCTGGATTCGTTCTTCCAACCTGTATCTCGATTCCAGCTCAGCAGTTTCTTCCTGTTCCTTCTGCTTTCTGCTCCCGAACAATGAAGAAAAGAAACCTCGTTTGCTGTCGTGTGCCATCGCTTGCAATGCTCCTGGGGAAAGGTGTGGGTTTGATGCTACCCGCGCCGGGTCTAGACTCCGGTCTCGAAGATTTCCTTAATCAAGAGTGACATCGATAGCACTTCTGAACCATCCCAAGATAGTCACCCCGGGGAGGGGAGAATCGGTCATCCTTGCTTAGGTGACTTGTGACACATCCGTAATCAAGACCGAGGTTAAGTCTTCGAGATCAGAAAGAGCCAAGCTGCATAAGCCCATACTCTCCTAGTCCTGACGCCGATGCCGTCTCGACCCGGTCGTCTCGCGCCAGTCAGGATCCGAGAATATCCGCCGGCGACATTCCGCGCCGCCGTAGCTCGCGAATACTCAGAGCATCATGCCGCTTCGCGAGGCGCCGCCCCTGCTCGTCCACGCTCAACGCGCAATGGAACCACTTCGGGTCGGCAAGCCCCAGTGCCCGGTTCAACAGTATTTGCCGCGCCGTCGATTTCAGCAGATCTGCCCCGCGCACCACTTCCGTGATTCGCATCGCCGCATCGTCCGCAACGCAAGCCAACTGATAGCTCGGCACCCCACCACCCCGGGGCCGAGGACCCGTTTGTGGGGGCCCCGGAGTTCCATCCCGCCGCCACACGAGAAAATCCCCGAAGTCGGCGCCCGCCACAAACCGCAGCCGCCCCAGGTTTTCGTCCTCGAACTCGACGGTCTCGCCGTCCGTCACCCGAAACCGCCAGTTCAACGCGGACTCGTCCATCTCACCGGAAATCTCAAACACATTCTCTCCGGTGCGCGATGGGCGACAAATCCCTGGGTACAGGGGCTCATCGTCCGGATCATGCCCGCGATTTGATCCAGGATCCGGCCCTTCATGCGGCGCGCTCAGGGCCGCGGCCAGATCCTTCCGCGAACACCGGCACGGATAAACGAATCCGCCTTCACGCAATCGCTTCCACGCTGTCAGATACACATCGCCTCGCGCGCTTTGTGCATACGGCCCGAGCGCCCCGCCCACATCCGGCCCCTCATCCCAATCCATCCCCAGCCAGCGCAAATCCTCGAGCGCGGCGCGTGCATACTCCGCACGGCTCCGCTCCCGATCCAAATCCTCCATCCGCATCACCAGTGCTCCGCCCGCCTCGCGCGCTCGCCGCCATGCGGTCGCAAACGTCCGCGCGTGCCCGATGTGCAGATACCCGGTGGGTGATGGCGCGAGCCTACCTCGATATCCCACAGCCGACAATGGAAACATCCCGTCCACAGCACGTCCAGTGTAGCCATCCCGAACCGGCAGCTTAGACCCTTCGGCTTCGCCGCGCGTAACTCGACAATTCAAGGTTCCTCAGGGATTTCCCCTTGCACTTCTACAAGAGCTCACTTTATCCTCTTGTCGAAGCGGAAGGGAACGAGGAACGAATGCCGGAGAGAATCGAGTTGCCCCAGGGAACCCTGGATTTGCTGATCTTGAGAGCACTGTTGCCTGGCGCGCAGCACGGATGGGCAATCTCAGAGCGCGTGCAGCAGGTTTCGAGCGAAGTGCTCAGCATCCAGCAGGGATCGCTGTATCCAGCTTTGCATCGGCTCGAGCGGCGCGGCTGGATCAAGGCAAGGTGGGGCACATCCGACAACAACCGGCGCGCAAAGTACTACGAACTTACGCGGACCGGCGAAAAGCAACTGGAGCGGGAGACAGAAGCCTGGCGCAAGCTGACCGTGGCTGTTGCGCAGGTTCTGGAAGGAGCGTGAGGCCGCCATGCTGAATGATCTGCGTTATCGAACGCGCGCGCTGATTCACCACAACGAGGTCGAAACCGAGCTCGACGAAGAACTCCGATTTCACTTCGATCGCCAGGTTGAAAAGTATATGAGGTCAGGCATGACCGAAGAGGAAGCAAAGCGTCGCGCGCGTCAGGCATTCGGCGGGCATGAGCAAGCAAAGGAGGATTGCCGCGAGGCACGTGGCACCGCATTCATCGAGTTGACGATGCAGGACGCGAAGTACGCATTCCGCCAGCTCTGGGCCAATCCGACTTTTGCCCTGGTCATGATTCTCACGCTGGCGCTCAGCATCGGCGCCAATAGCGCCATTTTTAGCGTGATTAACGGCGTGCTGTTGAAACGGCTGCCGTACCGCCAGCCTGACCACCTGGTTCGAATCTTTCTGTCGAGCCGCGAGTACCCGAAGTTTCCGCTCAATCCCTTCGACTTTCTTGACTTCAGGGCGCGCAATCGTTCGTTCGATTCCATCGCGGCATTTACGCGAGGTGACGTGCAGCTTTCGGGCGATGGCGAACCAGTGCGGCTCAATGGGTTCGGCATCACCTCGGGATACTTTCGCGTGCTGGGCCTGCAGCCTGAGTTGGGAAGGGAATTCGATTTTCAGGCAGAGATTCCCGGCAATGGACTCCAAGTGATACTGAGTGATCGCGTCTGGCGAACGCGATTTGGCGCCGACCCGAACATCATCGGCCGCAAGATCACGATGAACATGCAGCCCTTCACCGTGATCGGTGTCATGCCAGCAGGAACCGAGCATCCCGGCAACGCATACCATGCGGTGGCCTATGGCGAAAGCGTGGATGTGTGGTGGCCGTTTTCGTTTGCAGGAAACTCAAATCAGCGCGGCTCGCATTTCATTGAGGGCATCGGACGCCTCAAAGACGGCGTCAGCGTTGAGCGTGCGCGTGCGGAGATGAACGCGATCATGGCGCAGCTTGCGCGCGAGCATCCGGGTGGCGACAGAGGCTGGACGGTTCTGGTGGTGCCGCTATACACAGAGCTTGTGGGCGCGAGCCGCCAGATGCTCCTGGTACTGCTGGGCTCGGTGGGCATTGTCTTGCTGATTGCGTGCGCAAATGCAGCCAATCTGCTGATGGTTAGAGCTTCGGCGCGCCAGCGCGAAATTGCCGTGCGGCTTGCCATGGGTGCGCCGCGCTCACGCGTGGTACGGCAGCTTCTGACCGAGAGCCTGTTGATTTCGTTTATAGGAGGAGCACTGGGGCTGGCAATGGCGTTTGGCGGAGTGCGAGCGCTCGTCTCGCTGCTGCCGGCCGATTTCCCGCGCGCACACGACATTCACGTGAGTGGACCCGTACTGCTATTCACACTGCTGGTAAGCCTAATAACAGGAATTCTCTTCGGGCTGGCACCGGCACTGCAGGCATCGCGAACCGATCCTAAAGAGGGTCTGCAAAAGGCCGGGAGAACCTCAACGGCAGGGCGGAATCAAGGCCGCCTGCGCAACGCGCTGGTGATCGCAGAGGTAAGTCTCGCCAGTGTACTTCTCATCGGCGCGGGACTCATGCTGCGCACCTTCCTCAACCTGATTCACCTCGATCCTGGATTTCAACAGGATCACCTGCTGACGGCAAGCCTCTCACTGCCGCACTCGCAATACAAGACCAATGAGCAGACGGGACAGTTCTATAACCGTCTCTCATCAAGCTTGAATCAGCTGCCAGGAGTAGAGAGCGCAGGCGCAGGAAGCGATTTGCCCTGGACAGGCTACGACGAAAATGCAGGCGGGTTCATCGTTGAAGGCAAGAAGCCGACGCCGAATCAGGAAAATCACGCGCGCTATCACATGGCCACTCCGGGCTACTTCAGTGCCATGGGAATTCCGCTCCTCGAAGGACGCTTCTTCACAGAGGCAGACAAAAAAGATGCGCCGTGGGCTCTCATCATCAACCACGCAATGGCGGAGCGTTATTGGCCGCACGAAGATGCCGTCGGCAAGCGGATGAGTTTCGAAGACGTACCCAAGAAGGACTCTGACTGGATGACCGTTGTGGGGGTTGTGGGTGACGTAAAAGATCAGCCGAACAGTCCGAGTGCGGAGCCCGCCTTCTGGTGGTCGGAGTTCCAGGCGTCGGAGCCCGACATGTCGGTTGCGATTCGCACGCGTTCCGATCCCAGGCAGGTTGCCGACGGACTTCGAGACGCGGTGCATCGGCTCGATCCCGCACTCGCGGTTGCAGACGTGAAGCTGATGGACAACGTGGTAGATACTTCGGTTTCCACACCGCGCTTTACCTTTGTGCTCGTGGGCATGTTCGCGGGACTCGCAATTCTGCTGGCCGCCATCGGAGCGTATGGTGTGATTGCCTACACCGTTAGCCAGCGGACACCGGAGTTTGGCCTACGCGTCGCGCTGGGTGCACAACGAACCGACTTGCTGCGCATGGTGCTGGCGCAGAGTGCAAAGCTGGCTGTGCCCGGGACGATCCTTGGAGTGCTGCTTGCCCTGAGCCTGGGTCGCGTGATGCAGAATCTCATCTACGGAGTGAGTCCCACAGACCCGGTTATCCTCTCCTCGGTCGTTCTGCTTGTGCTGACAGTTGCGCTCATCGCGTCCTACGTGCCGGCAAGACGCGCATCGCGTTCCGATCCAATGGTTACGCTGCGGGCAGAATAAGCCGTCCGCAGCTTTCCATTCCGGCTACCTTACCGCCGATGGGCCGCAGGCGTGAAACCGCCTACTCTGAAACGTCGCCGTGGTCGCTCATCTCCGCATCACGGTCCTGATTACGATGCTCGTACTTGCCCAGATTCTCATTCAGATGATTGGGATCGACCGAAATCTGCACCACGTCCATCTCGTGTCCATCGAGGTCAAGTACAAACAAGCCCATTCGCGACCCCTCGGGATGCATGTAAATCAGCGTCTGGTTATTGCCCTTGCGGCTGGTTTCGCGAATGACGCGCTCCCATTCAGAGCCGAGCTTCTGCTCCACCATCTTGTTCAGCTCTTCGCCATCCACATCTGCGTGGAAGTCGTCGATCTCGGCCACATGCATCCCATTTACGCCGCCGTTCGTCGCCTTGTGCGAAATAAAGCTGATCAGGCCAAGGAAAGGAATGCGCTGGGCATGCACGTGATAACGCGACTCGATCGAACTCACCACACCATCAAACCCACCCTGTGCGCCATTCGCCAGCACGACCACTGGAACGGCCAGCGCCAAAAAACAAATCGGAATCAGTACGAGACGTCTCATTCGTCACCGTCCTTCTTGGTCTTGTCTTTGGTTTTGTCTTTCGCCTTGTCCTTGTTCGATTCCTTCTCGATGTCGCCCAGTACGCTAAGTCCGCCAATGCCTCCCAGCTTGCCCAGGTCCTCCATCTTTACCGGACCAAGAATCAGCACAATGCTCAATTCCTTCGGCTCCACGTCGAGAATGAACATGCCGTGCGTCTCGCCGTTCACAATCTTCATCATCACGTCAGTGCTCTCGCCGGACCTCTTGTCGCGCTCGCGCACAATGGGCGACCAGTCGCTCGTTTCAAAATAGGAGCGGAGTTTCTGAATGTCATCCATCGAGTACTGGCCTTCTTTGTCGAACTCGTAGTCGCGGACGTAGATTCCGTCCAGCCCTTCGATCAAGCGCCGGGTCGCAGCGTCATCCTCGCCCTTGCCGTTCATGAACTTCGCAGCAAAGGCCAGCATGTTCTTGCCCAGCGTCACCTCCGTGACATTCGAGGCCTTTGCAGCCAGTTCTTTCTCGACAGGTGACGGCAGAGGCAGTTGCGAATTCTGCGCCACCGCAGGAACAACCAGCCCCACCATTACCAAAAACAAAGCTGCAATCCAATTTTTCATCCGTCTCTCCTTGATTCCCATTCGGCGATTCGTGGCCTGCAATTACTGGTCGCGATTGCGCACAGCAAGCCGCCGATTCATGTCGTTCAATGCGCGATTCGTGATGCGCAGCGCCGTTAACACCTGCTGCTTTGCTTCTTCACCCTTGCGCCGGTCTTCCGCCTGCCGCCAGCTATAGCCACCGGCGAGCACACCCGCGAGCAACACCGATGCCGCCAACCGCTGCCACCAGATGGTGTAACTCTGCACGCGCTCTATGTGAAGCATGCTGCGCTTCTGCAAGATGCGCCGCTTCAAGCTCGGGGGCGCAGGCCGGCGCTCCATCGCCTGTTTCAGTTCGCGTTCAAACTCGTCGATTTGTTCTGGCTGATCAGGCCGCTCAAAGTCCACGAATGTACTCCTTCAAATGCGTTGTTGCTTTCGACCGCAACAGCTTCAATCCGCGTTGCAGATTGCTCTTCACGGTCGCCACCGGCGCATCCACTGTCGCTGCAATCTCCTCCGGCGTCAAATCTTCCTGGTACCGCAACACCAGCGCTGCACGTTGCGCTTCGGGCAATGTTGAAAGCAATTGCTCCAGCCGTGCACTCAGGGGCGATGACCGCTCCTCCGCAGGCGCTCCGTGATTCTCTTCAATCTCCACCCACAGGTCCACGCCGCGCACCTTGCGCCGCCGCAACGCATCTGCCGAGCGATTTATCGCCACGCGCCGCAGCCAGAACATTGCGTGCTCGGGGCTTTCTATCCGGTCCATATGCCTGTCCAACTCCAGAAAAACATCCTGTGCAACCTCTTCCGCCAATCCGCGGTCGCCGGTCATGCGCCAGGCAAGCGAAAACACCATGGACTGATGTTCGTCCACCAGTCGTTCGAAATCCGGGTGCCATTTCTCGGCCATGGGTTTCGCTTCTACCTTCTTATCCGCAGGGGAACGCGGCTCGGGATGCAAAAGGTACGCGTTGGACGAAAGAAAGTTCATGCGGGGAGACGACATTACCAAAAGGTGAGCACCTGCATCGGTTCAGGGGACCTAAGACCTTTGGGGCGCATAAAATCACCCCATCGATACAGGACATCCTGGCTCCTATGCGAGGACAAGTGCCATGAGATGCAAGACTTTACTGGGCCTGTCGTTTCTCGGATCCTTAGGTTTTATGGGATGTGGGGTTAGCGGCAATGTGGCCAAGACGCCACCTCCTCAATCCCCCGCCGTCACGGCGGTCAGCGTATCGTGCGCGGCAACCAGCCTCCAAACCGGACAAACCAGCCAGTGTTCGGCAACCGTCTCGGGATCCGGCAGCTACAGCTCGAGTGTGACCTGGTCCGCCGTCTCCGGAGCCGTTTCCAGCTCTGGGCTCTACACTGCTCCATCGACAGTGCCTGCTTCCGGTTCCGATAACGTGAAGGCAACTTCAACCCAGGACTCCACAAAACTGGGAACGGCAAAGATCACCATCACCGCGCCGGCAGCACCACCCACGATCACCGGTGTCTCTCTCATTTGCAGCCCGACCTCCATCGCCGAAACCCAGACAACATCCTGCACTCCCACCGTTTCCGGCACGGGAGCATTCACGAACACCGTGAATCTTTCAATGAGCCCGGTTGGCGCCGGAACCTTTAGCGATGCGACGAGCGTTATCTCGGGGACTGCCGTCACCTTCACCCCCGCCGATACAGGCGCAGATTCCGTAACCATCACTGCAACATCAACCGCAGACTCGACAAAAATCTATTCCATACCGATCACGGTGACGGCAGCAACGGCCGGCCCGAGCTGCGCGAACATGAGTACCGGAGACAACGCCAGTCTCAATGGCTTCGTTCCGTTCACAGCAACCACAGCGTGGAACACTGACATCTCCTCTGCTCCGCTCGACCCGAACAATACCGCGATCACCTCCGCCGCAGGGTTCGCTGGACTGCATCTTCATCACGACTGGTCCTCCGTCGCGGGAGGAAACTACGGCATTCCGTACGTCGTGGTCGATTCCAGCTCCACCCCGCTGGTTCCAATCTCTGTAGTCGACTACGCGAGCGAAAGTGATGTTGCGGCGGCTCCTTTCCCGATCACCGCGCCCATTGAAGGCTCTCCAACCGATTGCGATGGATGGCCCGATACCTATATCGGCGACTCGCATGTGCTCGTGTTGGACCGCCATGCCTGCATGCTCTATGAGACCTTCAACACGCATCGCTGCAATGGAGCGTGGAGCGCATCCTCTGAAACCATCTGGGACTTGAAGAACTACGACCGCCGGCCCTGGGGCTGGACATCGGCAGACGCAGCCGGACTACCGATCTTTCCAGGCCTTGTCCGCTACGACGAGGTTGCTTCTGGTGCAATCAATCACGCCATCCGCTTCACGATGCAGCAAACCAAGAACGACGCCAATGGCGGCTACTTCGTCGAACCGGCAAGTCATGCAGCCGGCACTGTGTATGGAGTCAGCAACGTCATGGGGATGCGTATTCGGTTAAAGGCCAGCTTCGACATCTCCGGTTTTTCCGCCGCAAACCAGGTGATTCTCACCGCGATGAAGAAGTACGGCATGATCCTCGCCGACAATGGCAGCTACTTCTACTTTCAGGGAGTGCCCGATCCACGGTGGAATGACGACGACCTGGTCAACCTCGACTCCATTCAATCTTCCAACTTCGAAGTTGTGCAGATGACGCCGGCGTTCCCCGGCTACGACGCCAACACCGCCCCCACCGGCACACCACCGACTATCAACAGCTTCACCTCCTCCGCTTCTTCCGTCGCAGCCGGAACACCGATCACCCTTACCTGGAATACGACCAACGACTCATACGATTTCATCGATTTGCTTGGCGGAGTAAGTGGAGGAAGTGTAACCACGACGCCGACTGCCACGACGACCTATACCTTGAATGCGACCAACCAGTACGGACGGACGACAATGCAGGTCACGGTCAGTGTTCAGTAGACGAAGAGACGCAACTAGCGGGAACCGCAACGGGCGCCACGTGACGTTCGCTCTCGCGAAATCAGGCGATGCGTGGCCGAAGATCTACGCGGCCGACTGAAACGGTCGTAGTTCCGAGGTTGAATTTTCTGCAAACTTTTTGTGGAAAACTGCAAATATTGGAGAGGGGGTGGGGGTAGCCCCTAACGCCCCATTGGAACGCAGATCAATCGTTCTGCCGCTACTGATGAGTGTGCCTTAAACAAACGAAATTGCCTGCAAAACTACGCCGGGATTTTTATGTTTGGAATGTGAGCGTTGGAGTGCGGGAGACAATGGCGCACTTGACAGCGGTGGGGCCTCGATCCGGATTTCGTCTCAAATCGGTGAGCGATTTTATAAGGCCGGTCATTCCTTTAGCTGATGCCTTCCCCCGGGGCGAACCAACACAGTCCTGTAAAGTCGGCTTGTGGGAAGGAACAGCTCGCTGTTCTGTGCCGTCGACGACTCCGCACATCGCACGTTTTTACCGCTTCAACGATCCTCAAAACAAATCAGGAATGCTGTGAAAGGCGATGCGGGTTGGCGCGGCTTTGTATGCCGCCAGCATCGTGGCTGGCGCCAGCGTGCTCATTCCGTATTTCTGATTCAGCTGGTCCATCGCTTCCAGCAGCTTCGCCCGGCTCTTCGCGTTATCGAGCGAATCAAACAAATTCAGCGAGTGCAGGCGGTCGGGCACCAGTCCGTTCAAACTGACACCAATGAAATAAGGCTCGTCGTATCCGGCACCCTGGGGGCGCTCAGTCCACAGCCGGCATAACGCGCCAATCAGCGTCTGGTTGTCCTGGCACTCGCTTAGCTTGATCTCGTCATGCCAACCCCGCGTCGGCACACCGAAGCGACTCACCGGTGCATTTTGGCCTCTTGGCACCGAAAATCCAACTGCCAGCCCGATCGAGCTTGCCCACAGTTTGTGCGTTCGCAGCCGCATCGCCGCTTTGTGCAGCAGCTTGTGCGCCACAGCCCAGGCTTTCTCCCCATTTCGCATCTCCGGCGCCAGCACATGCGAGTGGCTGATCGACTTCAGATGCTCGGTCTCCGACATCTCGAAGTCTTCGCCTTTCAGCCAATGCCACAGGCGCCCGCCCCACACCGATCCCCACAGCTCCCCCGCCTGCTCGAAATCGAGCTTCAGCAGGTCGTCCATCGTGTGGATGCCCTTCTCGCTGAGCCGTTTTTCCGTCTTTGCCCCGATCCCCGGCAAATCCCGCAGCGTCAGCCGCCGCAGCGCCTCCGGCAGCACATCCAGAGGCAGCGCCACAAGCCCATCCGGCTTCTCCATGTCACTGGCCACCTTGGCCAGATACCGGCTCGTCGCCAAGCCGACCGAACTCCGAAGGAAGGGCCCAACCCGTTCCTGGATTCGCGCCTTGACCTTTCGCCCCAGATCCAGGGCTGCTAACAGCGGTCGTTCCCGACCCATCAACCGGCAGGCCATCTCGTCGATCGACATCACTGCCGTCACCGGCAAACAGGTCTCCACCGCCTCCACGATCCGGTGGTGATAATCGACATAAATCTCATGCCGCGCCTCCACCAGCACGATATTGGGGCACATTCTCTTCGCATCGGCGACGATTGTCCCCGTCTTCACGCCGTGCGCTTTTGCCTCGTAACTCGCGGCGATGCAGCATGTTGTGTCTGCCAGCATGGGCACTACCCCCACTGGCTTACCGCGCAGTTCCACCCGGTCCTGCTGCTCTACCGAAGCAAAATAGGAATTCAGGTCGACAAAGAGCCAGTTCAGGCAAGGACCTTCACGGGGATCCTGGCGAAACGAAGCTTTCTGCGCCGCCGAGGGCAGAGTTCCCTCCGGCCATTCCTCCGGACCAGGGTCGTCGACCAGGTTCAAGTCGTCAGGCACCATCGCGCCCTCAATCTTCGTCCTTTATTCGCCTTACGACAAGGGTTGAATTGCAGCATCCTTCCGTCTTAATCAATGGTAGACTTGGGCTGCCGGAGCGCCGTCTGCTCCGAGCCTTTCTGCCGCTACTGGTGTTTTATCCGGGTGCGGAGTTTGATGCGAGCGCGGGCCGCCTTGGAGTATGCATAACCTGGTTCATTGGTTCGCTTCGTACGCGAGCGTGTTGGCAATTTTAGTCACCCTCGGGGTGGCGGTCCTCCTGGTTTGCTGTCTTGAGTGCACAAATTGCCCCAGCCGCGAGAAAGACGATATCTTCAGGCGGCACGAATTGTAGCGTGGTTGCTTCGACCTACTGCCCCTAGCTCGTCCGCGTCCCCTGGTGAAAGCACATCTGCCAACTGCCGAACTCTCTTGTCCAGATCGAACTCCGCAATGTGACCGTTCGTTCGTCGGTGGCCTGGGTTGTGCGCACTGCTCGATAAGTGACCAGCACTACATCCCTTCCGAGCACCCTGCAAGCAAACGACACAACCGCCGGCGGCGAATATGTCTCGGTCGCCAACATCTCCAGCGTGGTTTCGCGGGTCCACACGCGTCCCGATGAGCCAAACTCTACAAAATCCTCTGTGAGCAGCGCTGCCACTCGTTCTCGATCACGCCGCACCGCCGGATCCATCAGCAGCAATTCAAGCCGCTCCAATTCGGCTTTCGTTGTCTCATCCAGTTCTGCGACCATTTTCATTGCACCGGCGGTTTCAGATACTGCTCAAATTGAGCGAGGATGCGCGTAAACAAGTGAGTGCGCACATCAGGGCCTGAGATCGAGTGGGTCTTGCGCGGGTAGATCTGCAGATCGTACGGAATCTGCGCTTCAATCAGCTTCTGCACAAACTGCACCGTATTTCCGATGTGCACATTGTCGTCGCCGGTCCCATGCACCAGCAAAAGCCGGCCTTTCAGATTCGCAGCCGAATTCACCACCGAAAAATCCTTGTATCCCTCCGGAAAGTCGATCGGCCTGTTCATGTATCGCTCCGTATAAATAGAGTCGTAGTTGCGCCAGTCCGTCACCGGCGCCACGGCCACGCCGGCACGGAAGCGGTCGGAATGCGTCAGAGCGTACAACGTAAATGACCCTCCCCAGCTCCAACCCCACCAGCCCAAGCGTTTTGCATCGAGCTGCGGATACTTCGCCAGTACTGCATCGACAACGGCCAACTGATCCTCAAGTTGCACCGGCCCCAGGTTGTGATATGCCGCCTGCGCAAACTCGCGCCCGCGCCCACCCATGCCACGATTGTCTGCATGCAGCACTGCGAACCCATGCTGCGCGAGTAGTTCATCAAACAGAAGCCCGTCGCTCCACTGATCCAACACCGTCTGCACCGCCGGCCCACCATAGGGATTCACAATCAGCGGCACGCTCGCCGCATCCGGCGCACCCGCCGCAGCAGACAGATTCGCAGGCAGCAGCAGCGTGCCATACAGCGTGGTTCCATCGTGAGCTTTCACTTCCAACTGTTCCGGGGCGCGCAGACCCATAGATTCGATCGCGCGCGAGGCCCAGAACAACGCACAATTAGCGCCGATCGCACAAAGTTGCAATACCGGCGGCTCCATGCGGGTCGAATACTTGTCTGTAAAACTGCCTCCTGTTGGCGCAAAATTGGCTTCGTGATTGCCGGCACCGGTGGTCAGTTGTTTGCGCTCGCCGTCAAACGTCGTGCGCCACACCTGCTGATCGAGCGCGGCGCCCTCGTTTGACGCATAATAGATTTCCTTTTGCGAGGGATCGACACGATATACCTCGCCAACTTCGAAGTCCCCCTTCGTCACCTGCTTTTCCAGCGCGGCGCTCGTCGAGTCGGTCTTGCCTTCGTTGTACTTGTAGAGATAGAGATGGTTGTGGCCGTCAGTCCAGTTGGTCAGGACGATGCAACCATCCGCTATGTACACGTCGAAGTTCTCGTCGACGAACTTTTCATCGGAAATGTCTAGTACGCTGTGCGCCGTCCCCGAACCCGGATCGGCAAAATAGATCCTTCGATGCTTCTGATCCCGGCTCAGCGTTTCCACCCACAGTGTTTTGCGATCAACCCATCCCAACCGCGGAATGTAGTCCTGGCCCTGCTCGATCGGAACGTGAACCCACGAAACTTTGCCGCCCTTTGCGCTTACCACCCCTACGCGTACATCGGGGTTCGGATCGCCCGGCTGCGGATACCGCTGCTTGTCCACCTTGGCGTGGGTCGAGATCCAATCGGTGATCGGATACTCCGGAACACTCTCTTCGATCATCTGCAGGAACGCCAGGTTTTTCGAATCCGGCGACCAGAAGTAATTGCTCTTCGTGTCAAGCTCCTCCTCGTACACCCAGTCCACTTCGCCGTTGAGAATCGCTGGATTCGGAGCCGCAGCCGCCATCACTGTTGGTGTTCCCGCCTCACGCAGGCGAACTACAGCCAGCCCGTGATTACGAATGAACGAAATATACTCGCCGTTCGGTGAGAATTTGGGATCGTCGCCAGAACCCTCGCCGGAATAGCCGATGTCTATGCCCGTTCCATTGCTCAAGTCGTAGATCCACAAGCTGCCATTCGAGTCGAACATCAGGTGCTTCGAATCCGGCGCCCAGATATAGTTCGCCATCCCATAGCGCTCGCGGTGATCGCGATCCTGCTCCGAGGACTTTCCACCCGCGAGCGTCGCGAGCTTCGCCCGGCTCACCAAAACGTGCGGTTTTTTAAAGCCCGGATCAAGATCAATCAGTTCGCCGCCGTCAATATACGTCAGATGCTGCCCGTCTGGAGACCAGGCCAGCCCAGCGGGTGGCGTGCCTATTACCGGGCCGTGAGAGAAAATCCCTTCCACGGTCAGCGGTTTTGCGATCGCTTGCGCCGGGATCGCGGGAACAAGCGACAACACCGCAACAGATGCCGCCAAGCGGCAAATATCAAGCCGTTTCAAATGGATTCCCTCCGGGCGGCCACTGTGGATGTGTATGAAGGGGTGGATCGTGTGCCGAGAATCAGTGTAAACGAGCGACAGCATCCTCCGATCAGAACTCCGCCGCCGAAACCTGGTGATTGCATTCGCGGCAGCAGCTATAGTTCCATACAGTGCGGAGGTGACATCGCTCGCATGAACTGGGCAACGCCTGAGGAACGACGAAATCTCGGTCAATCGCGGCGCAAGCAGTTGCGCCGCCAGGAAAACCACCAACTTAACATCAAGGCGCGCAAGACCACTCCGCTTAAACTGCTCGAGCGCGCCGAACGAGGACGCGTTCCAGCGCTATTAAAGCTTAAGCATCAGCTCATGGCGCAATCGCCCTTTGGATACTTCCGCGGCGCTGCGCCTGTCATGGCTGCCGACCTCGCGGTCGTTCCCAGTACCGGCATTGATTCGCAACTCTGCGGAGATGCTCACGTGCGCAACCTCGGCGCGTTTGCCGCGCCCGACGGCCGCCTCGTCTTCGACATCAACGATTTCGATGAAACCATTCGCGGCCCGTTCGAGTGGGACCTGAAACGCATGGCTGCCTCCCTGGTACTGGCCGCGCGTGAGTCCAGGCACAAAGAGGCATCTGCACGACAGGCCGTGGAACAATGCATTCTTCGTTACTGCGAGCAGATGCGCGCGTTTGCGAGGATACCGCTTCTGGAAGTCGCTCGGTTTCAGGTGCATCGTCTCGGCGACGTTCAACCGGTTCATCAGGCGTTGCTCAAGGCAGAGCGAGCAACCCCCGTGCACTCGCTCGAACAGCTTACTGAGCCAGTGCCGGGCAAACCAGGCACACGCCGATTCAAGAAGATCGAGCGCTGCCTCTGGCGCGTAACTGGCGCGCAGGCGGAAAAAGTTCTCGAGGCCCTCGACCCTTATCGCGAAATGCTCGAGTTGCAGCGCCAGCACCTGCTCTCGCTCTACCGCCCCATCGACGTGGCCTTCAAGGTGGTCGGCACCGGTTCCGTAGGCCTGCGCGACTACTGCATCTACTTCGAGGGCAACGGCCCCAGCGATCCGCTTTTTCTGCAAATCAAGGAGGAAGCTCCATCGGCCTATTCGCCCTATCTTCCTAATACGCATGCTTGTCCGCACGATGGTCAACGCGTCGTCATCGGACAGCGCGCCATGCAGTTGCAGTCAGACCCATTTCTCGGTTGGACACACATCGGCGCGCGTCACTTCCTTGTCCGTCAACTTAATGACCACAAGGGTTCCATCGACCTCACGGACCTTGCCGGCAGCGGCCTGATGGCTTTCGGCGAAGTCTGCGGCGAGTTGCTGGCGCGCGGTCACGCCCGCTCAGGCGATCCGCTGGTGATCGCGGGTTATCTCGGAAACGGCGCGACCTTCGCCGAAGCCCTCGCCAATTTCGGCTCCCTCTACGCGGACCAGACCGAAAAAGACTGGCAGGCTCTCCGCCGGTCGGGCAAGGTTGAAACAAGATAGCAATGGATCATATTGGATACAGCCCCGTCGTATTTCCGAATCACGTGCGCAATCCCGGGATGAACCGATGAATCAGCCAATGTTCAATCGCCGTCAGTTTGCAGCGAGCGTCGCCTCCGCCGCACTTGCAAGCACAGTCTCAAATGCTGAGTTCCCGCTCAATCCGCAACGAGAAGCGGAAAAAAATCCGCCCTTCCCGCTCTCCATCATGTTGTGGACCGTCTGGAGGGACTTGCCTTTCGTGCAGCGCCTCGCGAATGTCGCAAAGGCGGGCTACACCAACGTCGAACTGGTAGGCGAATATGCAAAATGGGCTGACATCGATTTTGAACAGGCAAATGCAGCGCGCAAGCGCCTCGGCGTTCATTTCGATGCAACCGCCGGGTTGCATAATGGGGTCGGCAATCCCGCGGTGCAGGCTGCCTTCCTCGCCGAGGTCAAGCAAGCATTGACGCCGATGCAGAGGCTCGATTGCCCGGCGATGATCGTCCTCTCCGGCAACGTGGTCACCGGCCTCTTACGCGAAGCGCAACACCAGAGCTGTATCGAAGGCCTCAAGCGCGCCGGGGAACTCATTGAAGGCAAGCAGATCGACGGTCAGCCCGTGCGTCTGCTACTGGAATGCATCGATCCTGAGGAGAATCCCCACTACTTCCTGCAATCGGCCGCCGAAGCGATCGACGTCGTGCGCGCGGTCAACCACCCGCAGATCCAGTTCCTCTACGACATCTTCCACGAACAAATCGCGGAGGGCAACCTGATCGCGAAACTTGAGAAACATATCGATGTGATCGGTCTCATTCACGTGGCCGACGTTCCCGGCCGGCACCAGCCCGGCACCGGTGAAATCAACTACAACAACATCTATCGCAAACTCGCCGATCTAAACTACGGCCATGCAGTCGCCATGGAGTTTCATCCGACCGGAGATCCGGTGTCTACGCTGCGCGCGGCGAGACAGATGGTGTCCAGCGCTACAGCAGTTTCGGAATCTGTGTAGACCGAAGGCACACATTTGAGTGGCTTTTTCATCAAGGAAAAGCCACCCTTCCTTACGCCCAAAACATCTACGTGTATTCCGAAACTACTCTATTGCCACCGCCTGAGGAAGGCAGGGCATGCCACATGCGCGGGATTACTGTTTAGCTGCCGGAACTGCCGGCGCCGCATTCGGCATGGCAAAGATAGCCGGATCGATCGTTTTATTGAATTCCACTTTCTTCACCGCGATCGACAGCGCGAATTGTCCGAAGTCGACGTCGATGGCGTAAGGAATCAAGTAGCCGAGGTCCGTCTTCCGGTAATCGGAGAACCTCGTGGTGATGTCTATATCCTGATCCTGCATCTTGCCTTTCGACATCAGGGATGAAACAAGATACGTAGTCGAATCGATCAAATAAGTCGATTCGACATTTTCTTTGGTGGTCAATTTGATCTTGTAGGCGTTGCCATCTTTTCCCATCGATTCAACTTTGCTTCCCTTGGCTGCATAGTTATACAGTGCACCGCCAATATTGATCTGGCCTTTGCCTGTGTTGTAAACGTCATCCGGCATCGGAGCGGGATCATTCACACCCGCCATGGGATTTACGATCCAGCCTCCCTTGTCGGTGTAGCACTGCACAATCTTCGCGCCGTTGAGGTCTGTTTCGCTCTTGTAGCCGACACCGTCTACGATCGTCGTGATGCTCGGATTTTCGCTCCCCATCACCTGGACAGAACTCTCCATCGTCATCGATTTCACCTGGCTAATCGCATCTTTACCACCGATGGCAGCCACATATTTGCTGACGATTTCGTCGGCTGTCAGCGCGCTCGACGCCGTCTGGGAACTCTGGGGTGCCGGAACAGTTTGTGCTGTCTGTGCAATCAATGAAACCGCGCCTGCAAGCACTGTAACAGCCATTATGCCGTGGATGATCTTCGTCATTTTGCGTTGCTCACCTTTCGCGTGCTTTTAAAGCACGGTCATTCGTGCGGCACCAGTGTAGCCCAAGAGTGCGTGGCTCGCTCAGCGCAATTCTCACATCAATTTGGCTGGCTATGCCGCAAACGGGGACGGTCCCACCAGTTCCATCTCGTATCTGCGCCAGAACTCCGCATCCTGCACCGGCGGATTGGGCACCGCGGTGTCGCGCAGAAATTCTTCCATCTTCCCCGCCGGCGAAAACGAGATAAGCATGTGGCTCGGCTTTCCCTCGATCGCCGCAAACGTATGTGGAATCCCCCGCGGACCAAGGATCGAGTCGCCGGCACGAAGGGTCAGGCGCTGGTCACCAACTGCAAAGCGCACCTCTCCCGAGATGAGGTAGAAATACTCTTCCTGGTGCAGATGCTTATGCAGCGGGGGTCCGCCATTCACCAGATTCATGTGCTCGATCACAAACAGGCCGTTGCCCGTCTCCCGCGGAAGCACTTTGAAAAGAATTGAACTATAGCCGCGCGAATGCGTTTCGCCGAGGCGATCTTTGCCCGCACCAATAACCTCACCTGGTTTCGACGCGTCCACGCCCGGAATGCCAGCGAGAGCCATAGGATCGAATCCCGCAACCGGCAGGAATGCGGCCGCGCTCATGAGAAAGGAACGACGTTTCAACACCGGGACCTCCGAAGACCGAATGAAGAGAGGGAACAGGGGGCAATTCAACAGAAGTCGAGTTGAACAAAACCACTGGATCAAGGAGCAATCGATCTCAGCCTAACCATCCCGGCCATCGAACCGCAACGGAATTCGGGACAGGAATGCTAGACTTCCGCCACTGGAGCAAACTGGATGAGAAAAAATCGCGAGTCATGCAGTCGTTGCGTTTTTGGTATCTGTCGGAACCGTAGTCGTAATGCGCTCGCAGCAGGCGGCAACGCAAAGGCTTCCGCAATTCGAAAACGAAGATGTCAAAGTGTGGAAGTCGGTCGTATACGCAGGCGCGCCGCTCACCATGCACCGGCACGATCATCCCCGAGTCATCATCGCCCTCAAAGGCGGCACCATGAAGATCGTCGAAAAGAGTGGAGGCTCAGAAGAACACGCGTGGGAAACCGGCCATGCCTACTGGCTTCCTGCAAATCCTCCGGGCACGCAACACGCCGACGTGAGTACAGGCAAAGATCCGATTGAGGTCATGGTCGTAGAACTTGAAAAAGAACACTGAGAACTTAGAACTGAGAACTTAGAACTGCGTCTTACCCTACCGGTACAAGCTTGTGGTCTGAGGCCTGGCGCCTCGGTTCGTTATTCAGGTCGAGCTGGGTGGGCGATGCATCAAGATGCAGTGTCTTCTGGTTCGAATAAAGGCGCAACTGCATCCTCGCCTGGTCGAACGTGACGATGAAATGCTGCAGGGGGGTCGAACCAAGATTCACCAGTGGAAACGCCGGATTGATTTCCACAAACGCCTGCTTGAACGCATAGTGTCCCAGGCGCACATCGGGCCGCAGCCGCGCAGCCTTGATCTGAAATCGCGTCGACAGCGATTCTCCGCTTCCAAACTCGACCGGGGTCGACAGGAACTTCAACTCCCGCGCAATCTGTTCCGGCACGCTCAACCCCGTTCCGCCCGAATCGATCTGCGCTTCCACATGCTGCCCGTCGATGCGCAACGGCACAATCGGCACTCCATCCGGCATACGGAACGGCATCACAGAGCCGCCATCTTCCTGGCTGATTAATCCCTTGGCAAATACAAGTCGACGATCCGGGTAATCCAGCGTGAACAGGTAGTCCTTGAAGAGTGTGAACCCCAGCACGCCCTGGCAGACGTCTTCCTCTCCGTAAAGGCGGTGCCGAATCGCCTTGATCTCCGCGAACTCGACGCCCGCGATCTTGAGCGAGTGAACCAGCAGGATGTCGGACCTCTGTTCACCCTTCCCACTGGGATCCATCAGCCGCGCGTGCCCCACCGTCGGCAACGCCAGTTCATCCGCTAACTCAGGCGACACCAGCGCCTGGCCGCCTGTGCCGGTGTCGATGAGAAACCGAAAAGGCCCGCGGCCATTCAACATTACGGATACATACGGCTTGTCGTGGATCAACTCGAGCGGAGCGGTGTTAGCAGCCGGCTTTTCCGAAACGAGGGGGGAGGGCTGTACTTCATTCTGTGCAGCCGAATCAGGCATACAAACCCACAAAAGGAGAGCACAGGCAATTCTCGCCACAGAGCCAAATCTGACCTCGCCTGGGGTAGGCATGGCACTCTCCTCTCGCGTGCATATGCTCAACGCGATCCGGGTCCGAATTGCACGATGATTCTACGAGTATTCCAGCCGATTGGGTCGGGTAAGTTACAGGAAAGGACCGGCGAGCCGCAGGACGGCCCCGCTCTACAATGGACCGGTATGCCCACTACGGTCCGATCGCATGCCAAGATCAACCTCGGTCTGTATATAGGTGCGCCGCGAGACGACGGTTTTCACTCCCTAGTGACTGTTTATCAGACCATCGAACTCCACGATTTGGTCACTATCGAAGCTCACCCGGCGTCGTCCTCAGCCATTGTTCTGACCTCCAACGACGAGCGCGTCCCTACAGATAACCGCAATACTACGTGGAGGATGGTCTCACTGGCGCTCGAAGATCTAGGAGTTCAGGCTAAGGTTGCCATTCACATTGAAAAGCGACTTCCGATTCAGGGGGGACTAGGGGCCGGATCTGCCAATGCCGTGGCTGCTCTGACAGGGCTCGAAACCGAACTTGGGATTCAGGCTAACGTCCTATCGAATCTTCGTTTTTTACAGCCAGTACCGATATTGACCGCTCCGCCCGGTGCAATGGACGAGGTCTTCACCCTAATCGGCACCGAGATTGCGCCATACTGGCCCGCTCGGCAGCTCAGCCTGGCCGAAAAGGTGGGCTCAGACGTACCGCTTTTTCTGGTTGGGGGAGCTGTGTTGGGCCGGGATCGGGGGCAAAATGTGTTTCCGCTGCCAGACTTGGAACCAATATGGTGCGTGATCGCCATACCCGCCATTGGCGTTTCTACCCCCCAAGCCTTCCGCGACTGGGACTCGCTCTGCACAGCCGAGGGTTTGACCGCTGATGCGTCAGAAGATAGACTGGAAGAGTTGAGCCGCGCCTATGCCAGCGCCTTCGCGGGAGCGATCCCCGAGGACCAGCATGGATCAGGCTCCTCCGGTGTCCCTGCTTTGGGCGGGGACCTCGCCGGACCTCAAGAGTCCGCGCTTGTCCGCACCGGGATCAGTAGCTGGATCCAGAACGACTTCGAACGTGTGGTCTTTCCCCAGCATCCCTCCCTTGCAGAAATCAAGCGCCTACTTGCGGCCACCGGCACTCCGGAGGCAGCCCTTCATGCCTCGCTGTCCGGGTCAGGTTCAGCACTCTTCGGGTTGTACCTGACGCGGAGAGATGCTCAGGCGGCCCAGGACAGGCTGACTGCGGCGGGTGTGGAGAGCGAGATTACAAAGACCCTGCCGCGCTCGGAATACTGGGCAAAGATGCTTGTGCAGCAGCAAGGTTGACAGCCCGCCTGGGCGGGAGAGAGACTCGCGAACGGCTGTCAGTCAGGATGGTTCGGGAAACGCCGAATTCTTGGAAGTTGGGCGATCGTCTAATGGTAGGACAGTGCCCTTTGGAGGCACTTGTCTAGGTTCGAATCCTAGTCGCCCAGCCAGTTTTTTTGTACGACCGGAATGCAGCCAAAGCAAACCAGCTTGGAGGTACCTCGGAGATGGAAGTGGGATCGGTGACAGAAACGTTGGAAGACAAGCAGACGCCGGGTGCGGGCGACGCCAACAAGGATGGCGCGAACAAGCAGCCGAATCCGGGGCAGAATCCCGACGCAAAGGCGAAGGACGCCAAACCGGCTCCCGATCGCAAGCGGACTCGTGTTCTGAGCGAGGATAAGCGATTCAGGCTATTCAGTGGCTCGGCCAACCGGCCTCTGTCTGAAGAGATCGGCCAGCATATCGGAGTGAAGGTAGGCGATGCCAAGCTGCAGCGCTTTGCCGATGGCGAAGTCTACTTCCAGTTGCTCGAGAATGTCCGCGGCGTCGACGTTTTCGTCGTACAGCCCACCTGCTATCCCGTCGACCAGAACCTGATGGAACTGTTAGTGATGATCGACGCGCTCAAGCGCGCATCGGCTGCACGGATCACGGCCGTTGTGCCCTATTACGGGTACGCGCGACAGGATCGCAAAGACCGCCCGCGCGTCGCCATCAGCGCCAAGCTCATCGCCGACCTGCTTACTACGGCCGGCGCCAATCGGGCCCTCTTCGTTGACCTGCACGCCGCCCAGATTCAGGGCTTCTTCAACATTCCCGTCGATCATATGTTTGCCAGTCCAGTGCTGGTGAGTCACTTCCGCTCGCTCGCACTGCCCAACCTTACCGTGGTTTCACCGGACGCGGGTGGTGTGGAACGGGCACGCCACTTCGCGCAGAAGATGGGAGCACCGCTGGCCATCGTCGACAAGCGCCGCACCGACATCAATGTTGCTGAAGTCATGAACGTGGTCGGTGATGTTGTAGGCAAAACCGCCCTTATCATCGACGATATTATCGACACGGCGGGAACCTTGGTAAAGACCGTGGATGCGCTTTACGCCAACGGCGCTGCGGCTGTGTACGCGTGCGCCAGCCACGCAGTCCTTTCCGGCCCGGCCATCGACAGAATTGCCAACTCGCGACTCGAACAGGTGGTTGTCACCAACACGATTCCTCTGCGCGAAGCGGCCCAGAAGTTGCCCAAGATTAAAGTGCTCTCTATCGCCGGTCTGTTAGGCGCGGCCATCGAGAGCATTCACATGGAGACCAGCGTCAGTACGTTGTTCTCGTAAGAAGTGATCAGTGATCAGTGATCAGTGATCAGAAACGTAAACGAGCTGAGTAGGCTTTAACCGGTTGTCGTCGTCGGGTTCTTAACTGACCACTGACCACTGTTCACTGTCCACTGGCACTCACAAAGGGAGCGGCAATTTAAAACGCCCGTGCCCGAATACAGAAACGAGAGATTCGAATGCCTGAAGTTATCGTAACCAAGCCCCGTGAGGGCAAGTTCAACAAGAATGCCGCGCGCCGCGTGCGTGTCGCCGGAAAAATTCCTGCCGTCCTCTATGGTGCAGGCCACGATGCCGTCGCCGTCGAAGTCGATCCCAAGCAGATTTCGCGGATTCTCTTCTCCGAAACTGGCCACAACACGATCTTCGATGTCGAGGTCGCCGGCTCTCCCGCGGCCAAGGCCATGATCGTCGACTGGCAGCGCGAACCGATCAAGGACAAGCTGATCCACATCGACATGAAGCGCATCGCGCTCGACAAGGTTCTGCGCGTCAGCGTCCGAGTCAAGCTGCTCGGCGTGCCGATTGGCGTAAAGACCGAGGGCGGAATCCTTGACCAGGTTCTCCGTGAAGTTGAAATCGAGTGCCTGCCCGCAGACATCCCGAATCACATCGATGTCGATGTCAGCGGACTTGCGATGCACGGCGTTCTTCGTGTCAGCGATTTGCCGCACTCAGACAAGATCAAGTACCTGAACAACGAAGACGCGACAGTGGCCCACGTCGTTTCGATCCGCGAAGAAGTTGTCGAAACTCCCGCCGAGGGCGAAGTGGCTGCAGTTGGCGAAGCCGGTGCTACGCCGACCGAACCCGAAGTGGCCAAGAAGGGCAAGGGCGAGCCCGCCGCGGCAGAAGGCGCTGCCAAGGCCGCACCCCCTGCCGGAGGAAAGAAGTAAGCGCCGGTGGAAGAAGCAAGCGAGCACGGAGTTCGGCCCGGCCCGACCAAACCATTTCTGGTGGTGGGGCTGGGCAATCCCGGACTCGAGTATTTGTGGACGCCGCATAACGCGGGGTTCATGGCAATTGACCGCATCGCCGAGCAAGAGGGCGTTGTGGTGCAGAACCGGCGCTGCCGGGCCGTTACCGCGACCTGCCGATTGGGAGGACGGGAAACGATCCTGGCCAAGCCGGAGACATTTATGAATCTCAGCGGGCTTTCACTGGCCGCTCTGATTCGCGAGTTCGAGGTGGACCCGGCACGAGACTTGCTCGTGATTTACGACGAGCTGGACCTGGTGCTGGGAACATTCAAGATCAGGGAGCGCGGTTCGCCGGCGGGACACAACGGAGCCCGCAGCGTTACCAATGCCCTGGGCAGCCAGGAGTGGCTGCGGTTGCGCATTGGAGTTGGTCCGGATCTACCTGCTGAAGCCAAAGAGGCAGTCGGGTGGAAAAGGCCCGGCAGGGATTACCTGCTTTCGCCTATGCGCAAGTCGGAACTGACCATTCTGGACGAGGTGCTGGACAAGGTGGCAAGTGCTACCCGGCGCATCATTCAGGACGGGGCAGGTCCGGCAATGAATGAATTTAACCGCAAGGAACAGTGACCAGTGGTCAGTGTTCAGTGGTCAGAGTAAACCGGCTTGACCGGCAATTTGCGGTGATAGGAAATTCAGTGGCAGGATCAGTAGCTTTTCTGATCATTGTTCACTGACAACTGATCACTGCCGCGCAAGCGGCGAAAGGAATATGGATGTCTCGTTTATATGAGGTTATGTTCATTGTTCGGCCAGATGTGGCCGAAGAGGACGTCGACAAGCTGATCGCTGGCTTCACCACAAACGTCAGCAACGGTGGTGGCGTGGTCAAGAACGTGGAGAAGATGGGCCGTCGCAAGCTCGCCTATCTCGTCCGCAAGTTCAACGACGGCAACTACATTTTGATGACCATCGAGGCCGGTGGCCCCGTGGTGCTGGAACTGGAGCGCCGTCTCCGCGTCTCCGAGCCGGTCATCAAGTTCATTACCGTGCGCATTGACGAGGAAGAGAAGCGTCTGGCGAAGGTGAAGGCGCTCCGCGGTACGCGTCGTAAGGTCAGCGCGGAAGCGCCTGCGGCCGCGCCCGCTGTCCACGCTCCGGTTGCCGCACCGCCGGTTGCTGAGGCTGCTCCAGAGACCGTCCCGGCCAGCGCGTAGGTTCGCATGGATTTCGCTGCCTTCGCGCCCACGGGCCCGTTCGCGGCGGTTTGAAACCGCATTTCTGCGCCTGAGCTCAGGATCAGAAAGCCAACCAAGTGAAGAGGAAACAAAATGTCTGACGAAACTGTAAAGGCGCCCGAAGCGAGCGCACCAGCAGCACCAAGCGAACGCCCGGCCGGCGGACCCGGTGGACCTGGCGGCCGTCCCGGAGGCCGTCCCGGTGGATCGGGCGGACCTGGCGGACGCGGTAAGTTTTTCCGCCGCAAGAAAGTCTGCAAGTTCTGCACCGAGAAGATCGACGCCATCCCCTATCGGGATGTCCGTCTGCTGCAGGGATTTGTGGCTGAGCGCGGCAAGATTGTGCCCCGCCGCCTCACCGGCGTTTGCACCACGCACCAGCGCCGTTTGACGCGGGCTATCAAGCAGGCACGCAACATCGCCCTGCTGCCCTTTGCAACAAGGCACTAACTTGCACTTCGCTGGGGCGCTCGTTACTTTATAGCGCTTTAGTTGTAGCGTTGACACAATTTGACAGGCGACGTCCGCGCAAGAATCGCGATAGAATCTGGCGCGGCGCAACTCAATGTGAGCCGCCTGTGTCTAACACAACGGACGGACGGCAAGATGTCTGGCCGCCCGTAAATCTGGAGAGTTTCAAATGGAAGTCATTCTGAAAGAAGACGTAGCCAATCTCGGCCACCGCGGCGATGTCGTTAAGGTGGCTGACGGCTACGGCCGCAATTTCCTTCTCCCGCGTAAGCTGGCCCTACAGGCGACGCTGGCCAACAAGGCTGTTATTGAACAGATGAAAGCCGCTGCCGCGCGCCGCTCCGCCACTGAGAAAGCCCAGGCTCAGGAATTGGTTGCCAAGCTCGAGCCCGTTATTCTCAGTTTCACCCGCAAATCAGGCGAAAACGGCCAACTCTTCGGCTCCGTCACCTCTGCCGATATTGCCAGTGAGCTTGATGCCAAAGGCTTTGAAGTGGATCGCCGCAAAATTCAGCTTAATGAGCCAATCAAGAGCCTGGGCGACTTCACCATCTCCGTCAAGCTGCACCGTGAGGTCACCGCTCACCTCAGGGTTCGCGTCGCGGCCGATGCATCTCAAGAAGTTTCCGAGACTGTCGCCGCACCCGCAGTCGCTGACTGACAACTTGCGCCTGGACCAGTCCGCCTCCCAATCCAACGGGAGGCGGTCGTGTATCCAGCCGCATCGCCGGCTATCACACAACCCATTTTCAACTACGGCTTGAAGATATCCTTCTCTGCCGATCCGCCGCTCAAGGCGATCAGCTTCTTCATAGCCTTCGTCATCTTCGTTTGGAATCCGGATTCCTCTGGGATCTTTCCCCACGCAAACAACAAGCGGGCTCGGTTTCCGGAAATCGTCGTATCCACCTGGTTGTCCAAGTCGTAACAGGTACGCGCATTCTTCCCGGGAACCGAAATCACGGTCAACCGCGCCAGCGGCTGGCGCGACGCCATCGAGTCGCTGGCGTCATAAAAATCCCAAGTGATTGTATTGGCATCAAGCGCATTCAGGAATATGTCACAGTGCCCGTCCGGCTGTTTGATGGTAAGCACTGTTGCCGTGGGATCGAGGGCGACTTCGAGATTGTCATTGATCCGATCGTCAGGACTGTATGCCAGGAGCGCCCCGCGAATATACGCATAGAGATCCTGCGATGTGAGCGCCGGCTTCGCAGCAGCCTTCTTGGGCGTCGCGGTCTGAGCAGAGACCGTAGGCGCAGCAATTGCCAGCACGGCAGCACAGACACCCGCCGCGAGCGATAAACCGACCCTTCTCTCGACCTGAATCATGAGTCTTCCCGCCCATCATAGGACAGACCACACCTCATTCCACCTGATTTGAGGCCGTCGCGACTCCATTCCGTAACCTTGACTTTCCTATGACCAGAGACTCCAGATCCGCGGGGCAGGACTTTTAGCCGCAGGGTTCGGACTCTAGCCGTGCACAGGGGAATGAAGGAGGGGCTTCAACCCCTGAGGTCTACCATCGCCAGCGGCTGTTCGCGATCCGTTCGCAACGTCGGAACCGCCCTCAGCAAACTCTGCGTGTAAGCATCCTGCGGCGCAGTCAGCAGCGTCGTGCACGGCCCTGTCTCCACCACCTGCCCAGCCCGCATCACTGCAACCCGACTCGCCACCTGTCCGACCACGGCAAGATCGTGTGAGATGAAAAGCATCGCCAGGCCGTACTGCCGTTGCAAATCGCCCAGCAAGGCCAGAATCTGCGCCTGCACGGTCACGTCCAGCGCCGTCGTCGGCTCGTCCGCAATCAGCAACCGCGGCCGGTTGATCAATGCCATGGCAATCAGGATCCGCTGCCGCTGCCCTCCCGAGAACTGGTGCGGAAAATCGCCGAATCGCGCCGCGGCATCGGGAATCGCAACCGCCTCGAGCGCCGCAATTGCTCTGTTTTTCGCCTCGCTCCTCGTGCACGACGGTGCATGTGCCTCCACGCTCTCCGCTACCTGCCGCCCAATCGTCATCACCGGGTTCAACGCGGTCATCGGTTCCTGGAAAATCATCGCAATCTCGCGTCCGCGTAGCGCCCGCATCGCGTGCATCGGCTGATCGAGGAGATTCACCATCTCCTCGCGTCCATGCTTTCCTGAGCCGGCCGAGTCCTCGCGTCGCCAGCGAATGCTTCCTGTAACCCGCGCCGACCGGCCAAGCAATCCCATCAGCGCCAGTGCAGTCGCGCTCTTGCCGGAACCCGACTCCCCCACCAGCCCGAGGACTTCGCCATCATCGAGATCGAAGTCGATCCCGCGCACCGCCTCGGTCGCGCCAAACCAGATGAACAGATCGCGAATCTCGAGGAGCCGGGTCATGCTGCAATCCTATTGCATTGTTGGGGCTGATTCCGGCATAACAGCGGCAAACCGCATCCAATCCGTAAAGCAGCAAGGCCCTGCCGCCGAAGAACCGCACGCGCGAGGCAACCTTTCGCAGGGCAACGAAAACCGGTGCTCCTTCATCTGTAGGCCTTGTACGTGGAGGTTTCTATTTCTATGAGAAACATAAAATGGTTCGCACCATCTTTGCTTGCTCTCTGCATCGCTTCAACCGGCACTCTGAAAGCTGGTGCCCATGAGGCACAACCTGTTCCCAGTGCTGCACCGTATCAGGACCGTTGGGATCAGCCACCTTCTGAGTATCGCGAAGCGCAGCAGCGCGGCTTTCACGAGGGCGTCGAAGCCGCTCGCCATGACTTCGACGAGCATCGCCACGCCGACGCCGATGACCATGAAATGTACAAGCATCCGCCAGTTGAGGGAGAAGCTCGCAAGGACTTCCGCGACGGCTTCCGTGAGGGTTACCGTCGCGCCATAGATCACTTGAAGCACGATCACGACCATTACTAAAGAATCCGCACCCAAAATGAAATGCCCGACGGATCGATCCGCCGGGCATTTCATTTTTACTTCTGCCGCTAACCGTGTGCACCACCAGGGCGGATTCAAGCTCACCGGTCTTTGCGATAGAGCATGTCCCGGATGACTTTGCGCCTCTCAGCATTTACTTCGTTCAACGCTTTGCGCTCTTCGGCGCTCAAGGACTGCTTGTCCGTTCCCACTTCCGCCTCGGGAGAGCTGCACTCCGGACAGCGATTGGCAAATCCCGGTTTGCCAGGCCGCAGTTCAAACTCTTCTCCGCAAACAACGCACGTTTTGATCGGAAAACTCATCCCCACTATGTTAAATCGGGTTTACGCATGGTTCAATCCGACTACCTTTACTAACGTAACCCGACAAGTCAAGGGAACGATCCAAAACGAAACTTCAAGATGTTCAGCGGAATCGCGCTTGTGTGTCTCTCGTTCTTTGTCTGCGGTCTTTAGAGTTCTAGCGGCTCCAATATTGCCGGTTCAACCCCAGGTGATACTTCAGCCGCGCATCGATCCCGCTTTCCTGACGCCCGATTTTGTATCCCAGGTACTTCGCGAGAGTCCGTAACGCCGCGGACGGCACGAGGTGTACGCCGTGCTTCAGCAGGTAATTCAACTCCGAGGCAACAAAGCGACGACCTTCTCCCGACGCGCTTCCAAACTGATCGACGAGCCAGTTCTCCCGTGCGTGCAGCACCCCGATGTCAAAATAGCGTCTGAATTCTGCAGCGACGGAGTAGGCGTGCGAATGTCTCACCATTGCATCCGCGATATATGCCGTCTTCCATCCTGCGCGATGCATCCGTGCCACCACCAGGGTATCCTCGCCGAAGATCACATCCGGCGAAAACCCTCCCACACTCATAAGCGCGCTGCGACGATATGCGCCGAACGAATTTGAGAAGAAGATGGACTTGAATCCCATGGTCCGCCGGCTCTCCCATGAACGCACAAGCGACGTTGAAGGATAACTGAAGTGCCTCGAATGCGCCTCGATCGGGCTCGCCCCCTCCCTTGGAAGTTGCCGCCCGTACGCGGCCCCAATCTCCGCATCCTCAAAGGAACGCACGAGGTTTGCGAACGCATTCGTTCCAATCGGCACGGCATCCTGTGTCAGATAGATCAGGACGTCGGCGTTTTCCGCAAACTCCGCTCCCATCTGGCGAGTCCCACCGTGGTTAAACTCACGCAGAGAGATCTCGACAACCGTGAACCCGTTCTTTCGCGCTAACTCCGCCGTTCCATCCGAGGAAGACGAGTCAATCACAATCACTTTATCTGGCACGAGAGTCTGCGCGAGGATTCCCTCTGATAACGCCGGCCAATACTGTGCGGCATTGAATGTTGGAATGATGACCGCGACTCGGTTATCCGACGATATAGCCGCGCTTCTAACCGACGACTCGTTTTGTTCGATCATGCAGAGACACTCCCGCGCCGCATCCTGTCTTGTGAAGGCATGCCTTGCCGGTGGCCCACCGGACAGCGGGCACCCTCTGGGCGCGTCCGTGGGGTGGCTTCGGTCATGCTGTAAACGCAATGGAAGAATGATTGGGCTCTAGTGTTGGCGTGGGAACACCTTGGCTCCTGACCCTAGCTGCAGGCTGGAGAGCAAGCCCTTACCGCTCGGACTGCCGACTGAGCAGGCTCTCTGGCGACCGCGTCGACGAACGAAACGCATACAGGACGTGCGCCAGCAGAAGTTCCACGCGCGTGTGAATCTGCAACAACCACGACTTCGTGCGGCTTGCGTTGTTGCCATGTCTTCTGTAAAACAAGAGGTCCTCGTCGAGGTACGCAACCTTTCCGCCTAGTAAATCGTTTCGCGTTCCGATCCACGCGTCATGCAGGAACGATTTTCGCGCCGGGAAAGGCAGCACCCGCCCCAACAACGATGCGCGAATCGCCATCGCCGATCCCTGGTAGTGATTCACAAAGAGATTCCGCCAGAATCCCGGTAAGAACCTACCATGGCGATTGATTCTGGAATCCGGCATCGGCTGACCTTTGTCGTCGATCATGCGCACCCGGCTGAGCACGATACCAACGTCCGGCCGACTTTCAAACACATCCTGAAATCGCCTCGTCTTCGTCGGCGCCCACAGGTCATCGTCATCGCATAGGTACAGAATGTTACCGGTCGCCGAGCGCAGTGCATCTTCAAATGTCGTCACCACGCCCTGATTCCTCTCATGCTTCAGCAGGTGAACCCGCGCGTCGCCGATCCCCATAACGCGCTGCAACGTGTCGTCCGTCGATCCATCGTCAACAATGACAACCTCGTCCTCCGGCCTCAATTGGGACAAGATCGAATGCAATTGCGCTTCTACAAACGCGCCGCCGTTGTAGGCCGCCATGCACGCCGAAATCCTTGGCTCGGTCGCAGCTTGCATCGCCGATCTTGCACCGCTTACACGATCCGCAGTCGCCTCCATCCACTCCTTGACTCGCCTCTGTCGCGATGTGATCAGTCGTCGCATCAGCGCCTGCCACGTGATTCGCCGCAACTCCGCCGAGTCCTTCCGCAGCCACTGTTTCACTAGCCGCAGAGCCAGACGCAGCGTTCTCTCCCAGCCCGCAACACGGGTCATGCGCAGGTCCCAAAAGGCAGACTCCGCAAAAAGTGCATTCCGGTACCGCCCCGGACTCATCCGTTTCTGCATGTCCTTCATCGAGAACTCGTGCTCGACCTGGATGTTGCCGGCCACGTATACCCGTTTGCCATGCTCATGCAATTTGCTGAAGATCATTGCGTCGCTGTCGTCGAGCCAGAACCTTGGATCATATCCGCCCACCTGCTTCAGCGCCGCGACCTTCAACATCGCGCCCGAGTTGAAGGCGAACACCGAATCGTTCGGCACTCCCACATAGCCCGTGCGATACCACCGCGGAATCGCGCCAAACTGGAAATAATTCGGCGAAAGCTGCCTTCCACCCGCGGCAATCTGCGGCACAATCGCGCCGATTCCGGCGTAGCGAGTACTGGCGCACGCAGCGGCGGCCATCTTCACAAAGAAGTCATCCGGCACCGTCGTATCCTGATCCAGCGTCAGCAGCCACTCCGATCCGCATTGCGATGCCCACTCGATCGCACGGTTATACGCGGTCGCTAAACCGGAATTACTTCGGTCTGGGAAATAATGCACACCCTCCGGGAGTTCGCGCCCACCCGTCCCCGGGCTGTTGTCCCACAGCAGTACGCGAACGCTGCCCAAATCGGCATCGAATATTGCGCGCGCAGCCATCACGCTCTGAAACGCCGGCGACCGTGCAGGCTCCATGCGATATAGCACAATCGCCACTGTCACCGTCAGGCGGCCCTTTGACTCCGCAAATACCGATCTCACGTCGCTCATTTGAGCACCATGCTTTCCAGGTGCGCGCCGCCCCACCGAAAGCAATTCCGCTGCACCGCGACCTGAATCGCAATCTGTAGGATCGTCGAAAGCGGCGTAAACATGTCGCTGAAAAAGATGAAGGTAAGACACGTGAGAAAAATGCCCGCTACCAGGATGTTCTTTGGCAGGGAGCGCTCCATCAGCCATCCGCAGCCCATCCCCAACGCCAGGTTGGCGAGGTACACGCCGAGGTACGAAAAGTCCAGAGCGTACGCGGCCAGGTATGTGCTCGCTCCGTCGATAATGCTCAAGTCGTCGTGAATCGAAGCATGCGGATCGGCCGGCGTCAGGAATGAAGGCAGCAGAGGATACAGGAACGACAGCGTCGGACCGTGGAAAGTGCCCTTTGCGAACAACCAGCACAAGTTCGAAAACGGAATCGAAATGTACGACGTCAGCCACAGATACGCCATCGGCCAGTCAGAAAACTTGTGCCGTATCTGCAGGTACTCCAGGAAGACTCCCTGTGCCGTTCGCGCATTCCCGATCAGGGTAATCGCGACAACCGCGAGAAGAAGACAGGCAACCGCAATCCCATAGAGCTTCTTTCTGCTCATTCGCGTCTTCAGCGCGAAGACAAACATCATCTGCAGCAGCGCTACCATCAGCAGTCCACGCGTGATGTACAGCGCCATGCCTGCGATGCCGAACATACAAAACAGGGCCTTGCGCCAGCGCGATGCATCCAGCATCGAGTTCACCGTGACCACAACGAGAAGCGGAAACAGCACCTGCTTGAATCGACCATACGTCAGATACGAAGTAGGGTCTCCCACTGCGGGCGGAGGACCCGACAGTGCCCAGTTGAAGACGATGATCAGAACGGCCGCGCCGCAGAATAAGAGGTTGGCTTGCCACAGCCGAGTCACGTCGAGCGCGTAGGGCAACGCTTCCGAGCGTGTGGGCCAGCGATGCAGAAGCGTTCGCGCAACCAGGTATCCAAACAGAAACGAACCCAGCGACAACACAAACAGCAGGATCGGTATCCCCATCTTCGGATACGACACATAGGTGACCTGAAAACTGAGCGACAACAACATCAATGCCCAGTTGAGAACGAAGATCACCAGGGGATTGCAGAACAGCGGGAGTTCTCGCCGTCCTTTCAACACGCCATGGACAAATCTATGTTTTGCAAGTCTCTCCGTCAGCGACGCCCACATTGCCGTGGGCGCAATCGGTATCTCAACCGGTTGTGTTGCACCGAAACTCGTACTGCGGAGTTGCTCGTTCATGGCGTCTCCCGGCCCAGCAGAAGATCGCGGCGCAGCGATCCCAATCCTCGCGCGTAGTGCATGTAACGCGGCAACTGGCTCATCATCTGCAGCGTCCGAACCCCAAAGCTCGGCGAGAGGGTCGCCTGTCTTTTCAAGAATGCGATCTTCCCGCGGATTTTTCCGATTAGTACGTCGTTCTCATTCCAACCCTCGGCCAGCACGCGCTGCAATAGGTCTTCAAACTGTCGCGCGACGCGCTTGTAAAACTGCCGTCGCGTTTCGGTCTCTCCATGAGCGCCCTGCGCGCTGACTGCGGAGCTTACCCCAAGTTGCTGCGCAGCATGAATCCGATAGTCAACTAATGGCTCGGCGACCAGGCTCAAACGGGAGTGCAGCGCGATCATCCATGCCAGCCAGCCATCGTGTACCCAAGACGCTGGAATTGGCGAGCAGTAGCGCCGGATTGTCGCCCGAAACATTAACGTCGCGCCGGTTACAACATCATGCTTCAGCAGCGTCGCGGTCGGGCAGCCAACAAAGTCACGCTGCTTCGCTGGCGTGAACTTATGCCGCGCAAACAGCCGCAGACCCATCTGCCTTCCGTCGCCGTCGATCAGGTTCGCATCCGAAAACGCTCCGCCGAGAAAATGATCCGCTTCGAGGGCTACAGAAAGGCGCTCCAGCTTCGTCGGCACCCATCGATCGTCCTGATCGCACAACGCAATCAAGCCGCCCCGTGCCAACCCGATTGCCTGGTCAAAATTGCGCGTCGACCCCAACCTCTGGCTGTTCCGGATCACCTTCACCGTAAACGGCGCTTCGGACTGAAACCGCTTTAGGATTGTGAACGTGTCGTCGGTCGAACGATCGTCACAAATGACCAGCTCACACGGCAACCGCGTCTGCAACGCTATGCTCTCAAGCTGCTCCTCAAGGTAGCGGCCGCCATTGAAGGTGCACATTGCTACCGAAACGCGCGGGCCAGACGTGCCGGTACCGTTCGAGTTCATGAATCAGATCTCCGCTTGCGCCCACTGGTTGCGTTTCGTCCTGAAGATCGCCGTGGCAGAGATGACTCCTGCCACGCCAAGCACCACAAAGTAAGCCACTGAGACGCCCAACGCCCCTGAGGTCTTCGCAAGCACAACGACACTTCCCGCAGTGAAAAGGGCGATCACAATCGACTGCACCAGGAACGGTTCACACTTGTGCGCCCGTAGATAGATCGCTTCGCTTTGCACCACGTGGCTGCTCAATGCTGTCAACAGAAGCAGCAAAAAGATCGGCCAGGCTTCAATGCGACTGCTGATCTTTGGAGAAAGATATGGAGCCATAAGGACGCCAACCAGAACCAGTGCGGCAGCCCCAGTGAAGAGCGAGATCGACTGTCGAAGCGACCTGAAAAACATCCGGTCCAGCTCCGGAGTATCCCTCCGGGCAATGAGGCTTCCGAACGGCGCGGCCTTCGTTGTCATCCACGCCAGCATCATGGCGCTCAGTTGCATCACGATGCTCATCGACAGGCCCATCTTGCCTGCCTCGACCGGTCCGCGAAACGCAAACAGCACCGGCGTGAACAACTGAAAGATGAAGTAATCGCAGAGCCAGCTCACAGCGATCTTCCACTGGAACGGCCACACCTCACTCCGCCAGCTGATCCCCATATGCGCCACATGCAGCCGCAGCAGCGGTATCAGCATCTTGCGCCGCGAATACAGCAGACTGCTGGCCACAAAGCCCTGCCCCAGCAGCACCATTGCCGGCGAAAACAATCCGTGGTGGCTCAACATCGCCGTCCACGATAGCGCGACACTCACGGTTGATTGGAAGAAGCGCATCCGCGCCACCTGTGCAACCTGCCCGCACCCCTCAAGGAACGAGAGCACCGGCCCGATCGAGAACGTGATGGCGCAGGCCAGCACCGTGACTCTCAATGGAACGATCCAGATATTCGGGGCCTGCGGCTGTTGATGCAGTGCGAAAAACCGCATCCCTCCCAGCAGCAGCACCACACCCATTACAACGGCCGCTGTCGTGTACCAGCGTACCGCGCGCTGAAGCAGTGACGCGAGCCGGAAGTGTGCACCTTCGCTGCCCGTGATGCTTCCGTCCGGATGGAACTCCAGGTGTGCTCGTTCATGGGCCGCTACCTGCAGAATCACAAACGAAAATCCCAGCTCGAATACGCTCTGCAGCGCCACCAGGCTCCACAGCGCGTAGTAGTAGCCCTGCTCCGCTGCCGATAGAAAATGCACAATCAGCAGCACGCTTCCCACGCTGCCCAGTCCTTGCACCACGCGTCCGAGCACTGTAAATGCAACGGCTCTGTCCAGACCGATAGCGTGAGGAAGCTTGTAGCGCAGAAAGTCCCGGAGCGCAAGCCACGGTCTTCCTGAGGGCCGTGGGGATGTCGGTGTCTCGGTCAGCATGAGTCCTGGAAATGAGCACCGGAGACGAGTCCGGTGGCGGGATTAGATTGGGATGGAAAGAGCGGGGCTCTGGCGCGCAAAGAAAGTTTCCGTCAGCTGGTTGTCTCAGGCCGTGCGTGTTGCAGCGCAGTAACTTCTTCTTTAACCGGCTTCGGCCCGGCGGTGCGCCCCGTCCATAGTGAGCGCTTCAACAGATCCAGTTTCTCCTTGGTAGCAGGATTGTGCTGCATCCTCAGCAGCCCTCCCTGCAGCAGGGCCAGCATTATTCCTAATGTAAAGCCAACCGACAGACCCGCAATCGTGAGCAGGCCTCGTTTGGGAAATGACTTCTTCTCCGGCGGAACTGCTGGATCCACAACTTGAATAAACGCACCTTCTCTAGCCTCATCCAGCTTCGCCAGTTCCAGTTGCTTCGCCAGTACGTCGAAGATCGCCTCGTAATACTTCACATCACGGAGCCTGCGAACATACTCCAAGCCCGCCTCCGGAACCGCGCCCTTGGGGAGAAACAGGTCGTCTGCAGAACCGCCCGTCGATCCCACCATTTTATTGAACTGCGAACGCAGCCCATCCAATTCCGTTTGCGCTTGCGTCAGAGCCGGGTTCTCATCGCCGGCATAGGAACGCATCGCTTCGATCTGAACTTCCTTCGCCACAATCTGCGCCCGCAAATGCGCGGCAGAGTCGATCATCGCTCTTGCCTGCCCGTCCACCTGCACCATCCCGGTCGACAACTGCGTGCGCTTCATCGCCTCATCTGCATTCTCAAGGTCCGTCTTCGTCTTTTCCAGTTGTGCTTCGAAGACGACTCGGCGTTGTGACGCCTCGGTAATCGCAAGTTGCTGCGACAGAGTCCTGAACTGGTCCACATATCCGTTCGCGATTTCCGCGGCCCGGTTGGGATTGCGATCCTCAAAATTCAACCGGATTAATCCGTCCTTGGTCGATCCGTCGATCTTCGCATGCTTTTCGAGCGCTTTGCGCGTGTCGGCCAGGTACGTCTTCTGGTACTCCGCCTGCAGCCCATAGCGCTGGATCACCGCGTCCTCGACCGACCGGCTCTTTAACATCGAGACATACATGTCGTTGATGTTTTTCATGCCCAGCATGCTGCCGGCCACGCCGCCCATCGCGCTATTCATGCCTGCCAGCTGGCCGGCCAGCATCGAGCTCATCGAAGAAGAGTTCCCCTGCGGCGGAAGAATAATCACCGTCGCCGTATATTCCGGCGGCAGGGCGAAGGCAAGGATCAACGCAATCGCCGTGCAGGTTGCGGTCACAATCCCGACCAGTTTCTTGCGCTGCGTGATGATGAGCAGAAAATCCAGAAAGGTCAGGTCGTCCTGCTGACTTGGTTGAATCGACGGAAAGACAATGTCATCCGGCACTTCTCTTGTCATTTCGTCGTTTCGCATCTTCACCATGGCTTATGTACTCCGATTGGTGCTATCGCAACACTGGACTCTTTGACGCTCCGCCCGCCAAAACGGAGATCATTGCCTGTCTCTGTGTCTACTTGAGCAGGTTGATCGCCGCCGCTCCAAGGGCAAACTGTGAGAACACCTGTGACCAATCTGTCAGGCCGCGCAAAAGTGTTGTCTTGTTCAGTTGTTCCGGAATGACAATCGTGTCGCCCGGATAGATCACCTGGCGATCAAATTTGTCATCGGTCCACAACGTGTGATCGAGATATTGCCTGCTGACGACCGATCCATCCGCGCGGATAATGAAGATCTGCTTTTTGTCGGCGTTGCGATTGGGGCCACCCGCCGTGCGCAGATAATCGCCTGCATGTTTGTGTGCCAGATACACGAAGGAATTGGGATCGTACACAGCACCTACAATTCCAACCGTGGAAGGGACCGGCGGCACGATGAACCGATCCCCATCTTCCAGCGGAAGATCGGGAAGAGAGGCAATATCAGAGCCGTTTGGGTCAATGTGCAGCACAATGCGGCCGGTCGCACGAATCTCACGCAGACGATTGACGAGTTCGCGCTGGCTCGCCACTGAAGCGCCGGTGGTAGCTGCTTCCTGCGCACTCACAACCGATGTCGCTTTATTCGATGCCCCAATCTCAATCTGGTACGACAGCGCCGAAACATACTCGTCGAGGCGTAGCTGCTGCTCCCGCCTGGTACTCTCGCGGCTAAACTGGGACCCATAGAGATAGGCCTGCGGGGTCAGTCCGCCCGCCCGCACCACAAGCTGCCGCAATGTTTCGCCCGGGAGAGCGCTGTACACACCGGCGTGGAGGAATTCCCCTTCCAGGCGAACGTACTTCGTCTGTTGCGCACGCGGCACGCGAATATCCGCATCCGAGAAGATGGTGATCACATCGCCCGGTTCGAGAGCGATATTGGCATTCTCATCGTTTCCCAGAACTGCCGCACCCAAGTCAAAAGGATGCAGCCGCGTGGTCAACGTCTTCGGATCAACGCGTTCCACCACCGCATAGCTCCAGTCGATGTCTGGCGACACCCTCACAACCTGTGTCTCGATGGGAAAACGCGGTGTCGTCACCAGATGCGGGCCCGAGCCCAGCGTCTCATGCGATGCCCCGGAAACTTGAGCGACCTTCCCTGCCTGCTCTCCGTTTGATCCGGTTCCCTGATCGCTTGAGGCCGCCAGCGACTGGAACTGCTCTCCGTTGCCTCCCTGCGGCGTGTTGTTGTCTGCCGGAACGCCTTCCGTCAATTGCGGAAAGAGACCGCTGTTGATCGTTTGCGCGTCTTGCGGCGTTGCGGGGCGATTGATCGACTGGCCCGGCTGATTCGGCGGCGTTTCCATTTTCACGGGCGGCATCATCGGCTGAAAATCTGCGACGGGCAGTCCAAGCTGCTCGCGCCTCAACCAATAGTCCGGCGTCAGCAACGACTCCTTGTTCGGAATCAAATCGCGAACCCGCATTCCCTCTTTCCAGGCAAATCGTCCCGGCGTCGCGACATTCCCACGCAGCGTAACCGTTTTTTCAAACCGCGGCACTTCGGCGCGCACACGAACGATATCTGCATTGCGCACGGCGGCGGCCAGCGAAGACCGATCCATCGCGATGTCAACTGCAACGCGCGCGCTGCCGCCGTCAGATTTCTTCTCGGTGCGCTCGATTTCCAGCGACGAAGTCTCGGCAGTGGCGGAAGCGCCCCCGGCCAGCGAAAGCGCTTCAGCAATGCTCTCGTGTCCACGCAGTTCATAGATTGCCGGCACATTCACGCTGCCCACAATCGCCGCCTGCGGCCCCACTGCCGGAAAATAGATGACGTCGCCCGTTTCCAGGTTCACGTCTTTTGACTTGTCCCCCTTCAGCAGCAGATCGTACAAATCGAAGTCGGTCGTGACTGCTCCATTGCGCTTGAGAAGGATATGGCGAATTGAACCGTGCGGCCCCGGGCCTCCACACGCAAACACAGCATTCACCAGCGTGCTAAGCGAACTCACCGTGTAGCTGCCCGGCCTCCGTGCTTCGCCAGTGACGAACACCTGGATCGACCGCAGCTGTCCCAGATTTACATTGAGATCGTAGTTGCGGTAGACGCGATCAAATCGCGTTTTCAAGAACTCCTGCAATTGCCTGAACTGCAGCCCCGCCACGCGCAATTCGCCAACTTGCGGGACATACACGGATCCGGATCGATCCACCGTGAGGTGCAGATTCTGCGTCACCTGCCCCCATGTGCGAATCAGTAACTCGTCTCCCGGGCCAATCGCATAATCCGGAGTTACGGGAAGCCGCTGCACCGGGGCAAAAGTATCCGGCACATTCGCAAACAAATCCGCCCCGTAAATTGGGATAATGCGGCCGATGGAGCCGGCTACGAGCATCTGGAATTCAGAAAGAGGTTGCGGCTTGCTGATGTTCTGCAGCTGAGAACGCTGCTGGCGAAGCCCTTCCGTGCGGTTCATCCCGTCTGCGTCGTCACGATAAACCGACATTGGCGCATTCGGAGAACCGGGATTCATGTTCGGGAATCCCCACGGGGAAGAAGACCCGGTCGACCCATCGCCGGACAGCCCGTTCGTTGAGGTCGATGGCGTCAGGGACTGGCAAGCGGAAACATCACCCTCCGCACAGTTCTGCGTGGTCGTGTCCTGCTGCTGCGAGCCACCCGGCGTCAAATTCGGGTTAGTAGACGACTGTCCTCTCGCTGCGGTTAGAGATAGGGCAACTGAAAAGGCGATCAATATCCGCAAACACTTACTCATGCTCGATCTCATGTTGTTTGTCTTTGGGTCGTAAAATTCCAGCGCCGCGCCCGGCTCGTCTGCGACAGGCGAGCCCAAAAAGCCGGTCGTTCCTCGCGCTCAATAAGCCCCACGCATCGTAACGACCGCCGGCACGGTCAGCGAGAGAATTTTGATATCGAGCAGACAGCTCCACTCGCTCGCGTACTCGCGATCGAACATCACGCGCCGTTCAAAGCCGACATCGCTCCGCCCCGAAACCTGCCAGAGCCCGGTAATGCCGGGTCGAAACAGGTCGTAATAAGGGAATTGATGCCCGTACAGCGGCACCTCCGCCTCCACAATCGGGCGCGGCCCCACTAGCGACATATCCCCCAACAGCACATTGAAGAGCTGCGGAAGCTCGTCGAGGCTCAGTTTGCGGATGATTCGGCCCACGGGGGTGATACGGGGATCCGGCGTATCCTTGTTGAGCGGATATGCTGCTTCATTTCTGTGGTCCGCTTCACTCCTGCGCTGGCCGTTGATCTCGAACACATTGTCTTTGTGCTTCCGAGCGTACATCGAACGGAACTTGATGATGCGGAACGGAACGCCGAAACGCCCCAGCCTTTCCTGGGAGAAAAAGATTGGCCCGGGCGATGTCAACGCCACCGCAATTGCAACCGCGAGCATTGCGGGAAAGAAAAGCACGATCAGCAGGCTCGACAGCAAAATGTCGATCGTGCGCTTCGCCACTGCATAGCGCCATGAAAACGCTCGGCGCACTGCTGCGGAAAGGTAAGGGGTTGGACGCCTCCATGCGCTCGTCGGAATTGCATCACGGTATACGCCGACGGCAGTGATCGCTCCAACTCTCGGCTCATCGGACTCCAATATATTTAAGGCTCTATTTGTCGCGTGCATTTGCGATACCCTCACTCTTTGTGTTTCCATGCCTTGGCAAATGATTCAAAGACTGAATCCACCATGGCGTGCGCATGGGCTTGCAATATAGGTTTCCTCTAATGTCCCCTTCAGCGGCGTACGAGACTTCGCTGCCGGGAAAGTCACTGGAGGTGAATCAAGGTGGAAATCAAGGCACTAACTTAAGATTGATAAAGCGGCAACCGCTCTGGTTGTTCTATTTCTTTCTCTTTATGTGTAGCTTTCAACAGCAGCGAAAATGAGGTTTCCAGAAACTCCACATCATCGCCGTCGACTTCGATTGCGATACTTTGCATCAGCAGGCTGAGAGTTAGTACAACCCGGATCCCGCTTTTCTTTCGAATTACAATTCCTTCAACCCCGGCAAGAGCACCCGTTTTTATTCGCACATGCTGCCCCACCGTGACAAGCGGGTGCGGTTCCGCCCGCATTGGATCCAATCCGGTCCGTAATTTTTCAACTTCGAAGTCCGGCAGCGGGGCCGGCCGCGATGCCGTCCCTATCATCGAAACCACTCCCGGCACCGCCAGCACCCCGACTCGATTGCCCGAATCTATTCGAACGAAAACATATCCCGGAAACAGCGGAAGATCCACCATCACGCGCGATCCGTCCTTCCACCTGTGCTGCGTTCGATACAACGGCAGAAAGTGTTCGATCTGCCTTTGCTCAAGGTGCTGCGCTACGCGCTTTTCGTGACGACACGTCGTATACACCGCAAACCACCGTCTTTCCATAGTCGACGAAGAACCGACGATGTTTTTGCGCATGGCTTCGCCATCCTCACTTGGTGGGGTGTTTTCCACATCTCGCCGAAATGTTTTTCTTTCTCTTGCTTAACCTCGGAGACACGAATGCCTGAACGGGCGTTTTCCACGCTCATCGGGCCTGAGTTCTTCGATTATCTTGGCAACAAATGCTGCAGGTGCTTTCAGTTAAGAGAGAGCATCAAGAGCGAAGTGGTCTGTTTTCTTCTATTCGTTAAAGATCTGAGCTAAAAAACCTCTTTACGCAACCAGCCTCATCGTCCCCCGCCGGACATACGCCCCGCGGGCGGCCGAGAAAAATAGGTTACAAAGGTACAGACGCAAAAATCCGCTAAAGAGTTATCCAGTAAGTCGCAATTACCCTGCCAACATCTCTTTTTGATAGCGTGCCGGAATAGCATCCTTCGATGGGTCAGGGTGCATATAGCTCCAACCAAACAGCTACACTTACATCGAATTGAAATCTCCAATTCCATTGCGCTGCCTGACGATTCTGCTGACCCTCTTCGGCCCTGCGGTTCCCATCCCGGCGCAGACTGATGTAACCGTCGCGCAATTGCGGGAGTTCCTGACCTCAAAACAGGCTGCAAAGGAGTCCGACACCGATATTGCGGATCGGCTGAGTTCTGTGGCCTTGTCAGAACAGCTGACCCCGGCCACGCTCTCCAGACTCCTCGCTGAATCAGAGGGCGGCCCGAAAGCCGCCGAACAGCTTCAGCTGCTCGCATTTGCGTCCATCTTCCGTGCGCCTCCTCGCGCCGAACTGCCCGACGCTCCCGCACCCGATTCCGCTGACCGGCAAAGAATGATCTCCGCAGCAGTAAGCTACGTAAACACTACGCTGCAACTACTTCCGGACTTCCTCGCTACGCGGACCACATTGAGTTTCGAAAACACTCTGGTGCAACAATCAGGTCCGATGCGCGCCAAGCCAAAAGCCGCGATGCACATCGCGCGCGAATCTCATCGTGAAATCGCATATCGCAATGGCCGTGAGATTGCCGACGCCGCTTCAACCGATTCGGGCCTCACCACCTGGGGCGAATTCGGTCCCATCCTCAAAACCGTCCTTGGCGACTCCTTCATGGGCAACGTCGAATGGGCGCGTTGGCAAACAAGTGAGACCGGCGCTCTCCTCGCTGTTTTTCGCTTCACCGTTCCGCAATCGGCTTCGCACTATCTCATCGATTTCTGCTGCTATCAGAAATCCAAAGATGATCCGGTTCAGTATTCCTTCCGCGAAAAGCCGGGATACCGTGGTGAAATCTATCTGGATCCCGCGACAGGCGTCATCACCCGCATCACTCTTCAGGCCGAACTAGCCGACGCGGACCCTGTTACGAGCTCGGGCATCGCTGTGCAGTATGGCTCCGTCGATATCGGCGGAAAGAGCTACGTTTGTCCGATTCAAGGCATAGCCGTATCCGAAGTACACAACCTGGTGATGGAGTCTGTTGACGGCGTCGGCCTGGAGAAGCACATCAATGTGGTGCATTTCCTCAACTACCACAAGTTTGGATCCACGTCGCGCATCCTGCCGAAGTGATAATGAAATCACGATGCCGTTTGACTGGACAGAGAAATCGCTGGCCGAAGGTCTCCGCTGCTATTGCAATCAAGCGTTCTTTGACGCGCACGAACATTGGGAAGGCGTGTGGCTCAAGTGCGATGAGCCGGAGAAGACGTTCCTGCAGGCCCTGATCCAGGTCACCGCAGCCTTCCACCACCTTCAGCGCGGCAACCCCGCCGGCACAGCATCCCTTTTGCGCGCATCCTTGCGACGCCTCGACGGTTTCTCACCGGAGTACGGCGGCGTCGCAGTCGAGGAACTTCGTGCGAGCATTCGCACGTGGCTCGAGGCCCTAAAGCCCAACGGCGACCCACCCGAACTCCCTTTCCCACGCATTCGGTGAACCTCCCGCCACACGACCATCTGCAGCAACATAACGAGATTCCGAAAAGAAAGAGAGCCCTGAAACGTTGAGTGCATCGAGCCTAGATCGAAACACCCGCCGCAGGCCATCTCCCTCTCGTGCGCGCTAGTCAGCGTTGTTTACCACGCACTCGTGGATCGCATCGAGCGGCGCATTAGGCCAACGGCTCTTGATCAGGTCTTCCTCTGATAGCTCACGTAACTTGAAGTTGATTTGCCCGTCAGCACTCACTACGCCCTGCATGAATCCGTAAATATGCGATTTCGCACCCTTGCCCGCGGTTTTCGGCAGCGCGTAGCGGTGCGCCCCGGCGAGGCCGATGATCAGCCCTGGCACAACTCGGTTTGAGTACTGCTTCCAGTACGCCGTGTCGTAGATATTCGGAGAATAGTAATGCGAGTGGCTTGCAATCAGGTACACGTGTTTCCCTGCCGCCTGCGCGTCATAGAACCACGTGTACACCTTGTCTCCGGTTCGTTCGCCGAGATCCCAGTCGTCCATCGCGTGTTCCGAGCCCGTTGAGTGAGGCAGAGCCTCATGCATTCCGGCAACAATCGCGCGGATACCCGAGTCAGGCGCGAGATCGCGATCCAGAACCCCCCGCAGCCACTTCAACTGCGCATCCGAGAACTCATCCTTGCTTGCGTTATCGAGCGTAATGAAGTCCACGCCCTCATGCGTCCAGTGGTACCACGGCCCCACCGGTCCCGCATCGGCGCCATCAGCCTTGCGCTGGGCAGCGATCTCCGGCCGATCCAGGAATGTCGCGAACTTCTCGATGTAGCCATCCCGCGTCATGGGCGGCACCGTCTCGTGGTTCCCGCGCCCCAGGAACACCGGAAACGATCCAAACGACGCCATTTGGTGTGTAAAGAAATCGTCCCACGCAGTGCGGTGATACTCGTCGAGGGAAAGCTCTTTGCCTGCCGGCAACATCGCCACCAGGTCCTGATCCTGTTTCGACATCCAGCGGAAATCACCGAGATGCCAGTAAAACGCATCGTTCTCCGCTTTGACACCGGAGGCGATCGCCGGCATCACAAAATCGCCGCAGTTCCGGCTGTCTCCGGAAACGGCGAAAGTCCAGGTAGCGTCGCCCGTCTGGGCAATAGCGGAGAGGGTCACAAAGGCAAAGAACAAGGGAAGAGTTCGAATCAGGGAAAGCCGAATCATGATTTCAGCATAAATGGGCATTTTGGCAATGCATTCATCAACAGTCTGTTAAACGGCGCAAAGCTGCGCTATGAGGAGGAATGGTCCTTCGTGTGATTCGAGTCACGGAGCCTTGCAACCACGGCTGGCTAAGCTCAATTCAGCGTCTTATTCACAGTACATATCGCTATCAAGGAGCGCCTTTCATGGCTTACGTCGTAACCGATGCCTGCACCAAGGATTTTGTCTGTGTGGCCGAATGTGCCACCGCCGCCATCGCGCCGCAAGCCGCCGATGATGCCGGCGGAACCGTGTCGCAGGTCTATATCAATCCCGATGAGTGCATCGACTGTGGCAATTGTGCGAGCATCTGTGCCCAGCAAGCGATCTACCCCGAAGCGGATCTGCCCGCTGACAAGGCTCATTTCGCGGAGAAGAACCGCGCCTACTTTCAATAGATCTTGTTTTGGATTCTCGCGGAAGTTCGCAACTGGCTCGCTAGGGCTCGGCCTTCGAGGGAGGCGGCCCAGGTGTCTGCGCGCTTTGCTGCTCCGTTGTCGGCGCGGTCGCCGCGGGTTTGACGGCCGCCGGAGCCTGCGCGCCTGGCGTTAGCGGCATCACCGATAGCGTCAGGGTTTGCACCGTCTCAGGATCGTCGCGCAGCCTAAGGTACAAAGTGCCATTCACCGGGTGCGGCACAGTCAGTTGCGTGCCGGTAAAATCCGCGGGCACATCCACCGGATTATCGAAGTCCGGTGAAGAAGCAATGTATTCGGCCAAAAACAGATTCGTTCCCGACAAAGTGCATGGGCGCGAGGGATTGTGGGGGCAGTGCAGTTCCTTGAAACCCGGAAGTCGCACAAGCGTTCCCAGCGACATCCATTCTCCGGCCACGCCCTCGGACGAGATGGCTCGCGCTTGCAGGGGGCCAAACGCAGAGGAGCCGAACTTGGCCAGCGGCTCGACCACGCCCAGTGCGGTATCCGCGTCTTCCAGCATCAGCGTGCCGTCGCTGACCGAGAGAATTGTGTGAAAGCTGTTGTCAGCAGCTGCAACCTCCACTTTCTCGTCGCGGGGAAAGTTTACCGGAGTTTTTGATTTTAAAAAGAACACCAGCCTTCCATCCACCGGAAGATCGTCTGGGCTTCCCAGGCGAACAGGCGATGGATCCGCCGACTTTTCATCCTGTGTCCCTTTGCTCAGCAAGGTCACTTCCGGCCTCGGCAGTTCTACGGTGACCGGGACCTTCAGTTCGCGCCCATCGCGCAATTGAACCTTGGCGGTGTAATGCTTTCCCGCCTCAAGACCGGCGGTATCGTTGTTTGCCTTCATTTCCAGGCGGTCCTGGTCCTGCACGCGCTTCAGTTCCGTGGGCATCCAATCGATGCCGTTCAAAGAGACCTTGGCTACTTCATCCAACCGGTTTCCAGTAAGCGCCGCTTCGGAGTCGCCAACGCTCAGCTTCAGTCTTTCCAGCGAAGCTGCCTCGGAGTAAGCCATCAGGGTCAGCTTGTCTGGCTTGTCCATGCCGTACTGGTGGATATTGATCGTAACCGGACCGGGCTCCGCATCCTTCAAAGGCACGGCCAGTTCCAGCGTCTCAGGCTTCGGCGACTTCCAAGGAAGATCGGACGGACTCGCGCCCCTTGACTGCACCTCGACCTTTTCGACGCAAAGCGTATTTGCGCCCTCGATGTGAAGCGTGTCTTCACGCCCGACCACAAGGGCCGACTCGTCGCTCGGCGCAACAGTCCATTTTCCGGCCTGCGCACTCACCAGGTGAAATCTCGGGCCCTCCCAATCATCGAAGCCCCATTTGCCCTTGACCACCCCTGTCAACTCTCCCGAAGGAAGCGAAGGCATTGGTTGCGCCAAGACCAGTCCGCCTTCCGCGGCGTCAGCCTTGAGCGCAACGTCAACGGGGCCGGATTTCGATTCAATATGGAGCTTCAAGTCATGTGCCATCGGGGTCGCGTACACCAGCGGCGCCCCGTCAGCCTCGAGCACAAGCCCGGTCTTCTGCGCGCAGAATTGATCCGCGGGGTTGACCGGATGCAGGGGCGGCATCTTTGCCGGTCCCACTGGCGGTAATGCGACAACCACTACCGACTTCGGATCACGGAACGACGGCGGCACATTCAGGCGCAGGTTCAAGGTATCTTCTGTGGGCAGCGCCAGCGCCGGAATGTACTGAAAGTGCGCCGTGTGCAAGGAAGCAAGGATCCGGGCAGTATCCACAATCGCGCCGATGTAGGGGCTGTAGAGACCGGCTCCGCCCAGCGTTGAGTAGCTGAGCTGGTTCATCAGATCCCCGCTATTGCCGCTGGTTAGCTGAGACACGCGATTGGATGCATTGGCATCGTCGAGGACCAAGCCGTCGGTATGCTGAGTCAGACAAGGGGCCTGCTGATCCGTCGGCTTGTCAAAGCATTGTTGATCGAGCCGGATACCCAGGACTGAGGCTGTCTTCTGAGCTCGATCTTTCAGCAATTTAGCGTCAGTCTGGGAGGTGACTTTGACCTCCGCGAGATAGGTATCCAGGCGCATCCTGTCCAGGCTCGCTGACTGCAGGTCCTGTGCTGCGCGAACGAAGGTTCCGGGTCGGCCCCTGACCGCGTTACGCAGCGTGCTGAAATCGCCTCCGGTGGCCGGCGCCAGGAACACGATTGCCTGCTGCGCTTCCTCAGGAACCGTAACGAAGACGCCCTCCTCGCGGGCCTTCTTCTCCCACGTATCGACCCGGGTAAACCACTCGGCGGGGGGAGGGTTGGTGGCGCCGCGCAGAAAGGCCACAATCAGCACGAACCGCGTGGACTGGCTTTCAGGAAAATCCGGATGGATCCACAGCCGGTCGCCGGGAAGAAGGTTGGGGACTTCGCCGATCGGAAGTGTGACTTCTCCTCTTTTTACATGGACATCCACTTTAGGCCCGATCAAGTCGAAAGCAGGTGCTGCCTGGCCGCGGGCAGGCGGGACTATCCAAATCAACAAAACAAACAACAGTAACAGGGAACAACGCCGCATTGTTCTATTGTACGAACATGACGCTCTCAAAAATACGGGGACGAGAGCGAGACTTTCCGCAGAATCTGGGGTTGCCGGCCATTTCGCGGTCCCGGATGTGCTTGCACCAGTGTGGGGTTAGGTTGCACAATCGTTTACACTGGTGCGTGGTTAGGCTGGAAGTCCTTTTTAGTTAAAGTTTTCTCGGCCCTGTGGGGAATCACGAAAAAGCAGAATGGGGTTCGGGCCGCTTCGGCAACGCTAAGACCGCCATGAACCCATACAACCGTTCAGGAAACCAAGTGGTTCATTTACAGCCAGATCGGGGAACCTGTCACCCGCCGAAAAAGCGCCGTATCTCTCAGGGGTTACTTTCATCAGAGCGCAGCGAGATAAAGGCAGGCTAGAGATGCTTTATACGGAGACTGTTCATGAAGTCGAATCGAGCTGCGCAAAGCAGCGTAGACATAAGCAATTTGAGTGTTCCGGATGCGGAAGAGATCATTGAAGAAGCCTTGAGTGAACTGGCATTTTCCCAGGACCCCGGACTTGCACGCGCACTGCGTTTTCTGGCGCCTCCCGGATACCAGGCGATCGTGGAATTATGCAGCGAAAACGGGCGCAGCAAGCGCAGGAATGCACCGGCCGACAGTTGGTCCCCAGAAGAAGATGAAGTACGCATTTACTTTGAACGTCTTGACGACGGCTCTGTCCCGACAAGACAAACTCGCGGTTCGCGAGCTCCCGTCGAGGTGAATTTCGACGAAGATGCTGAAGATGGCGCGACGGTGCCGGCCGACCTGGATGCGCGGGTCAAGGAGCTTTGCGCGGCGCTTGCTGAGGCAGAGCGTGGCGGCCACGCCTTCATTGCCTTGAAGTGGTTCCGAGACTCGTTTTTGCCGCGAAAAGCGTTCCGCTGGAATCAACATCCGGAATCGCGGCAAGCCGTACTGGCCGAGGCGATTCAACGGGGCGTTGTTCTTACGAGCAAAATTGCGAATCCGAAGACTCCAGCCTACCCGACGACGACAATTCGTTTGAACCGCGCCGAGGCCGGCGTGCCAGAGGAGGCTCAGCGCTTCCACCCTGTTGTCGTACAGGGTGAACCGATCAGCGAAGCAATTCAAGAGGAACGGGGAAAGCTGTGAGTTGCTATTTTCTCGAATCCACGGCATTCGCGAAGCTTTTTGTGCAGGAACCCGGCACCAATGCTTTGATACGGCTGATGGAGACTGTCGAAGACAACCGCAAGCTGATTGCCGCCAGTGCGCCCCTCGAGGTTTATGCGGCGATACGTCGACGCGAGCGAGCCGGCGATATCAGTTCCGCGGATGCCTCCGCGGTCTTCGAAATACTGCGCATAGAAGCCGCTCGCATGGTGCAGGAACCGTTGAATCCGGCAGTGCTTGAAGCGGCTCGGCAACTGCTTGACCGCACGAAATTACGATGGACCGACGCGCTTCAACTGGGAGCCGCATTGGTTGCGCGAGAGATGTTCCGGGGTACCGAGATTATTTTTGTTTCGGCTTCACTTCTGTTGCTGGAGGCAGCGAGAGGCGAAGGCTTTCAAGCTCTCGACCCCGAGAAAGACGAAATGGAGGCCGTTGAACAAACTGCTTGACCGGCTTCAAACGGCCTACTTGAGAGTCTCGACAGGTTCTACTTTCATGGCACGACGTGCTGGAAGATAACTGGCGAGCGCCGCTACCCCCAAAAAGACAACCGGAACAAAGACAAATGTGGCAAGGTCGCGGGAGCCGGTCCTGTAGAGCACATTTTCCAACAGTCTCGTCATCATCAGCGACGCGCCCAGTCCAGCAAGGATCCCCACCAACGCCAGCAACAGACCTTGCCTCATGACGATGCGCAGGATGTCGATGGGATGCGCCCCGAGTGCCAGTCGAATACTGAACTCCTGCCTTCGCTGCCCGACGGAATAGGACAAAACGCTATAAACGCCGACGATGGCAAGCACAAGCGCTGTCCCGGAAAAACCACCGATGAGGAGCATGGTGAAGCGGGGTTGCGCGCGCGAATTATCAATCAGGTCTTCGGCAGTCTGAATTTCGTTGACCGGTTGATTGCTGTCAACGGCAGCGATCTGGGAGCGCACTGTCGCAACGGCAGCGCTGGGAGGAATATCCGTCCGCACCAGCAGGTTCATGTCGCTCCAGGGAAGTTGCGGGAACGGCAAGTAGAGTTGCGGTTGCGATTCCTTCTCCAAGCCCTGATTTTTGACATCGGCAGCCACGCCGACGACCACGGCGGGATCCGGTCTGCGCCCAATCGCGACTTTTTTGCCCACTGAGGATTGGCCGGGCCAGTATTGCCGCGCAAATGTTTCATTCACGACGACCACGGGCGGCGCTGTGGCATTGTCGTCGTTTAAGAATGTGCGGCCGCTACGCATGGGGACGCGCATGGTCTCAAACCATCGCGGACTGATGGCTTCGATATCAACAAACGGGCGCTGAGCGAGCGGCACATCTGGCTGGCCGTCGGGAAGCACAGGCGTGACGCGCTTGAAGGTCAGCGGCAGGGCAGCAGAGATCGCAACTGAGTGAATTCCGGGCTGCGAGGAGATGCGCTGAAGAACGTCGTCGAAGAAGGCAATCTGCTGGTCGGGTTTGGCATACTTCATGGTAGAAAGGGACATATTCATCGTGAGCAGGTTGTGCGCGTCAAAGCCGGGATCAACGCGCAGCAGACTGTTGAAGCTTCGCAAGAGAAGACCAGCTGCAATTAGCAAGACCAGAGAGAGCGCAATCTGGCCGACGACCAGCAGCGCTCTAGTTTTCGAACCCGAGCGGCCAGGGGATGCGGATCGGCCTTCAGCGCGGAGGGTCGCACTCAAATCATCACGGACAAGTTGGATGGCGGGAAAGAGGCCGAAGGAGATACCGGCAAGCAAGGAAATGGCAAGCGTAAAAAGGAGGACCCAGAGGTCCAGGTTGACGGAGAAGCCCTGGGGAACCTGGGAAGCACCCCACGTCGCGAGCGCACGCGTAGCGGCCCATCCGATTCCTATGCCGAGCGCGCCAGCCGCAAGAGCGAGCATGACGCTCTCAGTAAGCAGTTGACGAATGATCGCGCCGCGGCTTGCGCCAACTGCAACGCGAGTCGCGATTTCACGCTTTCGAGAGAGCGCACGCGAGAGCAACAAACTCGCGACATTGGCACAAGCGATTAGCAGGACCAACGCGACCGCTCCCGACAAGATCAATACCTTTGGCCGGACGTCGCCGACAACCTCATCGCGCAGGCCCTTGGCGATCATCACGGTGCTGGGTGAAGCATCGGGCGCGGTAGGATTCTGCTCGCGATAACGTTGATTCAGGACTGCCAATTCATCGTTGGCTTCGGCGATGGAGGTTCCGGAGCGGAGGCGCGCGATGATGCTGAGGTATCCTACGCCGAGCCTGAGGCGTTGCGGCGTCATAAGAGAAAGCTCAAAGTAGCGCGGCGTGAAGATGTCCGCTTTGGGCATGAACGGGAATTGGGCATCTGCCGGCAGAATACCGACAACCGTATTGGACACCGAGTCGAGCGTAACGACGGAGCCAACGATGTTGGGATCGGCGTGATAACGGGTTCGCCAGATCGCGTCAGTGAGCATTACGACTGGCCGACCCGCGGGAGTGCCTTCCTCTTGCGTGAACACGCGCCCCAGTTTCGGCTGGACATCGAGCATAGGGAGGAAAGTGGGCGAGATGCGCGCTACGGGAACCTGGAGCGGTTCGCCGCTTCCGGTGAGATTCAGGTTGTCGCTTGTCCATACGGCAACAGATTGAAACGACCGGTTATAATCGCGAACAAGCTCATAGCGCAGAAGCGTTCCGCCGTTGTCCTTCGTGGGGTCCTTTGAAATGATGCTGACTATCTGCTCGGGATTACGAAAGGGAAACGGGCGCAACAGCAACGCGTTCGTAACCGTGAAAACGGCCGTGTTGGCACCGATGCCGAGTGCAAGTGTGAAGACCACCGCGCACGTGAAAACAGGCGTCTTGGCCAAGGTGCGCAGGCCGAAGCGCAGATCGCGAAGGAGAAGTCGCATGGTGACAGATTATAGGCGAGTAACGAAGCGGAAGGACACGCCTGACGAACTACTCCCTGCGGAAGCGATTCGCCTTCTCGAACTCATCGCGTAACTCGGGTGTGCGCAGATTTTCGCGGATGTGCGCAAGGCGCTGTTCGAGTGCCTGGAGCGCGGTGGCAATGGCATCTGTGTTGGTATGGGCGATGTCGCGCCACATAGACCATGGACTGGCTCCGAGCCGCGTCATCTCGCGCAGGGCACGACCGCCGACGTCCTTCAGTTCCGGCGCTTCGCCAACTTCGCTTTCGAGGAGCGCACTCAGCGCTGTAGCGGCAAATTGCGGAAGGTGGCTTACCCAGGCGACCAGTTCGTCGTGTCGTTGTGGGCCAAGATCAAGGATTCGAGCACCCATGGCAAGAACCCACTCGCGCCAGTTTGTCGCGAGAAGGGAAGATTCTGGGGATCTTTGCCATGCCCGAAAATCCGTGAAGAGCCACACCGCGCCGCGGAAGAGATGGGCATCAGCCAACTCCGCGCCACCGCGTTCTTTACCGGCCATGGGATGGCCGGGGAGGAATCCCGCGCGATCTGTTGCATTGAACAGACGATCGGCGGATTCGGTGATCTGAGTCTTGGTGCTGCCAACGTCGGTGACGAGGTGGTCTGGACCAAGCGCAAGCGCAAGTTGCTCCATGAGATCGAGCGTCGCGTAGATAGGAACTGCGAGGAGTATGACCTGACTTGCTTTCGCTGTTGCGATTGCATCGGCGCCGATGGAGTCGATTGCACCCATCGCGAGCGCGGTCTCCGCCTGGCCGCGGCTTCGATTCCAACCGATGATTGAACCCTGAAATCCCGCCGCGCGTAGAGCGAGGCCCACCGACGTGCCCAGCAGGCCCGTACCCAAGATCGCGACTCGTTCCATCATGAAGACTCTCCAGTTCAGAGCGTTCGGCCAACGGCCTTGGCGATCACTCGCAACTCAGCCATCAGTTTCTCGAACTGATCGGGGTAAAGAGTCTGCGCAGCATCGGAGGTGGCTTTGTCTGCATTGGGATGTACTTCGACCAGGATGCCGTCTGCTCCGGCAGCGACGGCAGCGCGTGCCATTGGCGCAACCATTTCGCGATGGCCGGTGCCGTGCGAAGGGTCGCCAACAATGGGCAGATGCGAATGCTTCTTCACAACGGGAATGGCTGAGATGTCCATCGTGTTGCGCGTGGCGGTTTCATACGTCCGAATACCGCGCTCGCAGAGAATGACGTCGTAATTTCCGCCCGACATGATGTACTCGCTCGACAAGAGCAGTTCCTCGATGGTTGCAGCGATTCCGCGCTTGAGCAGAACCGGCTTGCGGGCAACGCCAAGCTCGCGCAGCAGGTTGAAGTTCTGCATGTTGCGCGCACCCACCTGGAAGCAATCGACGTAGGGAAACATGGATTCGATCTGCGCAATCTCCATGACCTCGCTGACGACCAGAAGATTGTTGGCACGGGCCGCTTCGTGCATCAGCTTCAACCCTGGAAGTCCCATACCTTGAAAGGAGTATGGCGAGCTACGCGGCTTGAAGGCTCCGCCACGCAGAAAGCTGGCTCCGGCCGCCTTCACACGCCTGGCAGTCTCGAGGATCTGCGCCTCATTTTCAATGGAGCACGGCCCCGCCATCACAATCACTTGCTCGCCACCCAGCTTCACGCCGTTGGCAAATTCAATGACTGTACCTTCCGGTCGAAATCCTCGGCCTGCTAATTTGTATGGCGAGCTAATACGGTGAACGTGGAGCACGCCTGGTAAATTCTCGAATTTTGTCAGGTCAATGGTCGCTGTCGGGCCGACGCCAGCCAGAATAGTTTGAGTTGCGCCGGTGGTGCGATGAACGCCGACTCCGGCCTCAACCATTACTTCAATCACGAAGTCAATCTGTTCTTCGGTGGCCTTCTCCTGCATTGCAACAATCATTTCTCGTTCCCTGTCTCGGGCGCGGCTCCGGGGTTTCCGGCAACAGATCCTTGTTGCTGGGGTGGCGGGGCGCCAGTGTCTTGGCCCTTGAGGGCATTCCTTTCTGAAGCTAACTCGTTCCTCTGCAATGCCCGCATCACGTCGATGATGCGCTCGTAGATATGCGTCAATTCGATGTCAGGCAAGGGCCCCTTGTTTGCGGCGCGCACGTTGGCGTAGATGATCTTTTCGCGAGCCGGCTCATACACCGGCAGAGAGGTCGCGACTTTTAGATGACCGATCATCAAGGCGGCGCGGGCCCGTTCACTCAGCAACTCCACAAGCTGGCGATCGAGAACGTCGATTTGATTGCGCAATTCTTCCAGCGTCATTCCATCCTCGCGATAGCTTTCAGTTATCAGCTTTCAGCTCAATCCTTCCGATGCGAGCATCATGCAGTTGAACCTGCCGTGCACAAGCTGAGGGTTGAAGGCTGAGGGCTGTCTCTCTCACTGGGTCAGCGCCGCCTCGGGCAGGCGCAGACCCTTGATAAATCGGGCAACAGCTCCGGGAGCTGATTCAGGCGTTGACCGCTCGATCAACTCCACAATCGCGCTGCCGATCACCGCAGCATCTGCAAACTCCCCCACTTGCGCAACGTGTTCCGCGCCGGAGATGCCGAACCCCACGGCTACCGGCAGCTCGGTCCATCGCCGGATCCGTGCAACAAGATCCGCCGCATCTGAAGTCATGCTTTGCTGCTTTCCCGTGATACCAACGCGCGAGATGGCGTAAATGAATCCCTTCGAGTGTGTGGCAATAGCCTTCAGGCGCTCGTCTGGACTTGTCGGCGCAGCGAGAAAAACAGGTGCCAGTCCGACACGATCCATCTCGGCAAGATATTCGTCGGCTTCCTCGACAATCATATCTGTGATCAAAACACCGTCTGCACCGGCAGCCGCGGCGTCGTCGACAAATCGCGAAAAACCGTAGCGGAGGATGGGATTCAAATAGGTGAAGATGACCAGGCCGGCCGTTGGCCTTGCGCCGCGAATCTCACCAGCAATCTTGAGCACGTCGGCCATGCGCGTTCCGCGCGCCACGGCGCGTTCGCTGGCGCGCTGGATCACGGGGCCATCGGCTAGAGGATCGCTGAATGGCACGCCGAGTTCAATCACATCTGCGCCGGCATCAATCGCCGCGAGCGCGATGGCGTGCGTGGCTTCCACACTGGGATCGCCGGCCGTCAGATAGACGACTAAACCTGGCTTGTGATTGAAACTGAGTGCCATTACTGTCAGCTACGCTCCCTGGAGTTTCAACTCGCGGGCAAGAATACCCATATCCTTATCGCCGCGTCCGGAGAGGTTCACTATCAGTATGTCACGCGGAGAAAATGACGGGGCAATACGCAGACACTCTGCAACCGCATGCGCACTCTCGAGAGCAGGCAGAATGCCTTCGGTCCGTGCGAGTTTCACTACGGCGTCGAGCGTGGCCGTGTCGTCTTGCGACACATACTCCGCGCGACCTGAATCGTGCAGAGCGGCATGCTCCGGCCCAATGGATGCGTAGTCCAGTCCCGCTGACACTGAATGCGTAGCAGCAATTTGCCCGTTTTCATCCTGCAGCACATACGAAAACGTGCCCTGCAGGACTCCCGGCACTCCTCCATGGAAACGTGCCGCATGCTCGCCGAGTTCGGTTCCGCGTCCGCCGGCCTCAACCCCGATCAGTCGCACCTGTCGATCGGAGATGAATTCGTAAAAGGCGCCAATCGCGTTGGAACCACCACCGACGCATGCGATGACAGCGGTCGGCAGTCGGCATTCCTTCTCCAGAATCTGTTCTTTCATTTCGCGGCCGATGCAGCGATGAAAGTCGCGCACCATCGTCGGGTAAGGATGCGCGCCGAGAGCGCTGCCAAGGAGGTAATGCGTGGTGCGGACATTCGTGACCCAGTCGCGCATGGCTTCGCTGATGGCGTCTTTGAGTGTTTTGGAACCAGAGGAGACGCCGCGAACTTCAGCACCAAGCAGCCGCATGCGCAGAACGTTCAATTCCTGACGCTCCATGTCGACATCGCCCATGTAGATCACGCACTCCATGCCCAACAGCGCACAGACGGTGGCCGTGGCTACGCCGTGCTGACCCGCACCGGTTTCGGCGATGATGCGCTTCTTGCCCATGCGCCGGGCGAGCAGCCCCTGCCCGAGGGCGTTATTGATCTTATGTGCACCGGTGTGAAGAAGGTCTTCGCGCTTCAGGTAGATTCTGGCTCCGCCAAGTTCTTCGGTCAGTCTCTTAGCGAAGTAAAGGGGTGTGGGCCGCCCAGCAAAGTCCTTAAGCAAGCCATCGAGTTCGGCTTGAAACGCAGCGTCTGTCTTGGCGAGCTCGTATTCGCGCTCCAGTTCCAGAAGCGCGGCCATCAACGTCTCGGGAACGTACCGGCCGCCGTAGATACCAAAGCGCCCGGGACGCGACTCGGATGGGCTCGCTGGAAGAACGACTGATGCCATGGGTATGGCCTCCTGCAGAACTCGCCGGTAAGGCGATCTTTTCCAGTTTACTAGGAGGTAAAGGGTCGGGTTGGCGCAAGAGTTTTTGGCGCTTTAACCAGCTCGTACGTTGCGCGTGCTCTCGCGATGAGCGTGCGCACCTTCTCCGGATCCTTTCGGCCGGGAAGTGCCTCTACGCCAGAGACCACGTCGATGCCCCAGGGGTGAAGTGTCGTAACGGCTTCGGAGACGTTTTCGGGCGTCAGGCCGCCCGCGACGACAAGGCGAGGGGAGGGTCCGGAACTCCGGAACAGGCTTGCGGCTGAGTTCCAGTCGAAGGCGATGCCGGTTCCCCCTGCAGCATTAGCGGCGCGGGAATCAATCAGAAGCGCATCAATATTCTTGTTCCGAGCGAGCGCGGCAGCTCGCCCGGGGATGCTTGTGCTGTACTGCAAGACCCGCAGGATGCGAAGGTTGGATCCGAACCGCTCTCGCAATTTTTCCAGCAGATCAGGGTTCGATTCAAAATGCAATTGAACACCCGTCAGCTTACATTCGCGGGCGACTGCATCGATCTCGTCGAAGGTGGAATCGACGAAGACTCCGATCTTCTCTACAGCGGCCGGCAGCCGCGGAATGATCTTTGCGACTTGCTCACTTGTGACTTGACGGGGGCTGGGTGCAAACACGAAGCCAAGCGCGTCGGCCCCGGCCTCAGCGGCCAGAAGCGCATCCTCGGTTGAGGTGTTTCCGCAGATCTTGATCCACAGATTCATCGGGCGACTTTTGACCCTGCAAGGAGAGCGGCCAGTGCTGACCCAGGGTCGGGTTGCCGCATCAAACTCTCGCCAATCAGGAAGGCGTCGAACCCGGCTGAACGCAGTCGATCGATGTCTTCCGAAGTTGTGATTCCGCTTTCTGCGATGCGAAGGATGTTGGGCGGAATGCGATTCGCGAGTTCGAGCGAGGTTTCCATCCGCACTTCAAGGGTCTTTAGATCGCGATTGTTCACGCCGATGGCGTCTGCACCGTTGTTGCCAAAGACTTCGAGTACCTGTTCAAGTTCGGTTGCCGTGTGAACTTCCACGAGGACATCGAGGGAATGCTCGTGTGCGACTCTGGCGAAGCGCTTCAATTGTTCCTTGGTGAGCGCCGCGGCGATCAGCAGAACTGCATCGGCGCAATGTGCGCGCGCCTCAATGATCTGGTACTCGTCAACGGTAAAATCCTTGCGCAGGCATGGCAGATTGACGGCGGCAGAGGCGAGTTCCAGATTGAGCAGGCTTCCTTGGAAGTATGGCTCGTCGGTAAGCACCGAGAGAGCGGCTGCCCCTCCGCTTCGGTAGCTTTGCGCCAGGCCAGGAACGTCGAAGTGTTCGCGGATGAGTCCTTTGGATGGAGAGGCCTTCTTGATCTCGGCTATGATCGCGGGCTCAGACGAAGCCCTTTGTCGCAATGCTGCTGCCCAGCCGCGGGGCCGGTGGTACGCGGCCTTACGCTCCAGATCAGCCACCGAGTCCCGCAACTTCGCAGCCGCGACAGTGGCTCGCGTGGTCTCAAGAATCTTGTCGAGTCGGGTAGACATACGCTGGCTCGAGTATAAGGCGAGTGTGGCGACACTGCAGCGGACGAGTCAATCCGAGGTGCGCGCCGTCTGTTACCCGCCAGGACATGAACACTTGGTGGGCCCGGAGGGATTCGAACCCCCAACCAAGGGATTATGAGTCCCCTGCTCTAACCGTTGAGCTACAGG
>CAWHIQ010000009.1:0-1059540 GCA_963829535.1 uncultured Acidobacteriaceae bacterium
GTTTTGCACGGACGAGACGTTTGCGCTGTTAGATCGGCTCCCCGAACAGACGCACACGCTGCAGCGGATCATTCGCGTCTCCGATTTGATGGGAGTCAATCGATTTCGGTCGGCTTGCCTTTGAGAACAGCCGCGGAGCCAAGGTCTTCCCGGTTATCGAAAGATTCCGAATTCACCACCTCAAGGAGAACTAATATGCCACTGCTCGAAATCACTCAAAGCCGCCAGATCAGTGCCTCCGTTCGACTCGACGAGGCGACTGCAACCCAGGTCGACCAATATGCCGCTTTCATCCGGGCATCTGCAGACGATGTTGTGGACAAGGCGCTCAACTATGTCTTTTCGAAGGACCGCGACTTTCAGGACTTCTTGAAGACCCCGGAGGCGAAGCAGATCAGTTCCACACTGCGCGTGCGGAAGGCGCCGAGCAGTGAAGTGGTGGAGCAGCCAGCGAAAAGGGCTGTGAGCGCATTGTCGCCTGTGGAACCAGTGCGGGCGAAGGCATGAGGATCTGCCATTCAATTCCGGGATGGAGCGACGACGGTGCTTCGCACCGGATGAATTGTGACACTCCACCCCTGAAAGGGTACTGGCAAGGAACTTTGGTTCCTCGTTGCGAACGTTATCAAACTTCAGACCTTTAACGAAATTCACGTTCCTTGCTAGGAACCAGTCAATTTGGAGCACACATGCCCGAACAAGCCGAGAGAAGTGAGAAGAATTTGCGACGCCTCCGGGGAAGATTGGCGCGGTCGCAGAGCATTGGCACGAAGCTGACGCCGGATGAGGAGCGTCAGATCTTGGTTGCAGCCGAGGCTGATGGGAAAGCGCCGAGCGAATGGGCACGTGATCTGTTGCTGCGCGGAGCAGTTGCTAGCAATCGTGGAGAGATGGAGATGCACCTCTTCACGGAGCTTGTCGGCATCCAGATGCTCCTGATGAATGCCCTCGATCCACTTCTGCGCGGCGAGAAGATGACCCAAGAACAACTCGCTGCGCTCTATCGCCGTGTCCAGGCGACCAAGACCACGCAAGCCCAAGAACTCCTGGCCAAGCGCGGTCAGAACAAGGGGAATTGACTATGGCGACTGTTCAACAATGGGGACGTAAAGAGTCGATTATCTGGCCGCCACGGGGCTACATTTACACCCTCGGAGCTTTCATCTTCGCATGCATATTGGCTGGTCTGTTCATCTACATTCGCTTCCAATACGGTCTTTCGCCACTCCAACGCTACTACCTTCCTTATTACTTGCGGACCGAGACTGCTGGCCTCACTCATCCCGTCAGCCAATATCAATTACTATATGTGTCGGACGGCGAAAAGGCGGGGCGAGCGGCCCTGGATAGCGATGTACAGCCGGGCTCCACTCCCCAGTTCGGCGGCAAGCCGCTGCCTCTAATGCTTACAGCAGAGACGGCGAAGCATGGCGCGTTTTATCTGATGCGAGAAAACCTTCGGAACTATCAAAACAAAGCGCTGCATGCATGGATTGCTCGCTGGATTTATCACGATGTGCCGATCTACAAGCTCTTCTCGATGCAACTCGTCTTTGGCGTGGTTGCGTTCGCCCTGCAGCTTCCATTCTCAATTCCTAGGGATATCCGGCGAATCAAGGATCTGCGCTATGGACGTCGACTCAAAGGCCCGGTCCTTGTGAATGGTAAGCAGTTCACAAAGGCTGTGGCCGGCAACGGAATCGGAATCACGACCAACGATTCAAAGCTGCCGTTGCGGATTCCGCGCGATGCCGAGAACAAGCATTTCTTGATCGTCGGCGACACGGGGAGTGGCAAGTCGAGCGTCATTCGCCAGATGCTCTACCAAGTCGAGGCAAGAGGTGACAGCGCCATTGTTTACGACCCGGCTTGCGAATTCGTGAAGCAGTTCTACAGTCCGCATCGCGGCGACATCGTTCTCAATCCTCTTGACGCTCGAATGCCATATTGGAATCCTTCCAAAGAGCTGCGCCGCAAGGCCGAGGCGAAAGCACTCGCCGTCTCGCTTTATCAACCAGAAGGGGTGTCAAATCGCTTCTTTGTTGAGGCTCCGCAGAAGATATTCGCTCATCTGTTGACGTATCTGCCGACGCCCGAGGACTTGGTCAAATGGATGTCCGACCCGGCTGAAATCGATCGCCGCGTAAAGGGAACCGAGTACTGGATGTTGATCGATCCGAAGGCTCCACAACAGAGGACCGGCGTTCTCGGCTCGTTGAATATGAGTGCCGACAGCTTCCGCCTACTTCCCAAGGAGGATGAGACAAGTTCGGCTTGGACAGCAACACAGTGGGCCGAATCCCGTCGAGGGTGGATCTTCATTACGTCGCGCCCGACCATGCGCGAGGCGCTCCGGCCTCTGATAAGTTTGTGGATCGATACTCTTGTGTTGCGTCTCCTCAATGAGCCGATGCCCGATCAGAAACCTGTCTGGTTTGTGATCGACGAGCTGGCGAGCTTGCAGCGTCTGCCGCAGCTTCATACCGCGATTACTGAGAATCGGAAATCACAGAATCCTGTCATCCTCGGATTTCAGGGTCGCAGCCAGATGGAGGCACGGTATGGGCAGGATGCGGAAGCGATGCTCTCGCAGCCCGCCACGAAAATATTCCTGCGGACTACTGAACCGCGAGCTGCCAAATGGGTGAGCGAAGCAATCGGTGAAGTCGAGATCGAGCGGCTTAGGGAAACTCATTACGACGGATCACGCGCGGGGAAGAACTTCGCTCTTGACCGGCAGACCGAGCCGCTCGTTCTGCCTTCAGAAGTCTCAGGCCTGGATGACCTGCGTGGCTTTTTGAAGTACGGAAATCATGTCGCGCGGTTCTCGTTCCCGTTCATCGCTCTTCGGGAGAAGAACCCGGGATTCGATGAAAGGAAGATGGACGACTTGATCATTCCGAGCACTCCTCTTCCTCCAGAGCCGGAGGAGATGCAAGGGAATCTGCTTGGCACCCGAACACGCTGTCCAACCGCCCGAGCACCAAGTGGGGTAATTGTCCATGCTTACCATTTCAAAGCCATTGTCCGCGGGCCAGGCACAGACATATCACCAGAAGGAATTCACGGCGAAGGAGCAGAACTACTGGTCACAACGGGGTGTGATCGCGGGCGAGTGGCAGGGCCGTCTCGCTGCACAATTCGGGCTTGCCGGTGCGGTTTCTGCAGAGGATTTTGGAAAGCTCAGCCAGGGCCAGCACCCGGAGACAGGCGAACAACTTGTTCGACAGCGAGCGTCCTACGAGTACCAGGATGCCGACGGAAAGACCGTCAAGACAATGGAGCATCGGGCCGGATGGGACGCTACATTTTCCGCTCCAAAGTCCGTTTCGTTGACAGCACTTGTCGGCGGCGATGATCGGGTGCGTGAGGCGCACCGCGAGAGCGTCAGCACCGCCCTTGAACAGCTCGAATACTATACGCAGGCCCGCATCGGCGGGAACCATCCGCCAGAGACTACAGGCAAATTCATCGCCGCCAAATTCGAGCACGATACAGCTCGGCCGGTGGATGGGTATGTTGCCCCACAACTCCATACCCATGCGGTCATTTTCAATTTGACCGAGCGCGAGAATGGTCAGGCGCGCGCAATCCAGCCTCAAAGTCTCTTCGCTTCGCAGCAATTCGCCACTGCCATCTATCAATCGGAACTGACCTACCGACTGAAGGATCTCGGCTATGAAATCACCGTTGGCCGAAGCGGAGCGCCAGAGATCAAGGGCTATACCCAGGAATACCTCGACGCTTCGAGTCCGCGGAGTCAGCAGATTCGCGAGTATCTGGAGCGTACCGGCCGCAACGGCAGGGAGGCCGCCGAGATTGCCGCGCACTCCACCCGTGACCGAAAGGAGGTCCATTCTCCCGGCGAGGTGATGGCCGCTCACCGCAAACTCGCCGCCGACTTCGGACACCAGGCGGATGCTGTTGTTCGCGCCGCTCGGGAGCGGCAACAGCATCAGGAGAAGCCTACAAATTCAGTCGATCGGGTGCGGGAATCACTGACGTTTTCTCGCGATAAGAACTTCGAGCGCGAGGCCGTCGTAGACGAGCGGGTCTTGATCCGTGACGGACTTCGCCGCGGCATGGGCGACGTCACTTATGCACAAGTTCGCGGCAATCTCAATGCTCGAATTGCATCCGGAGAATTCCAGGCCGTGGAACGGGCGCACATGCCCGGCCGCCAATTCACAACGGCCAAGACAATTGCCGCCGAGCACGAAATCGTTAGCCGCGTTCGGGAAGGCCGAAACCAAATCGAGCCCCTGCTACCAAGATCCCAGGCAATCGCATTTGCCGACCAACACCAGCATCTGAACCGCACTCAGCGGAGCGTTGTGGAAGACGTTCTGAGTTCGCCAGACCGCATTCAGGGCATCCAGGGCTTCGCCGGCTCCGGTAAGACAACGACGCTTTCCGTCATTCGCAGTGCCGCTGAGATTCAGGGGTTTCAGGTCGAAGGCTTCGCGCCAACTTCCCGCGCCGCGCGCCAGCTTGGCGAGGCGGGCGTAGAGGCCGGAACCCTGCAAGGATTCCTCGCTAGGTCAGCGGTTCCGTCGCCTCCGGAGCAGAAGCATTTCTATTTCGTCGACGAATCGAGCCTCGCAAGCACAAACCAGATGCGCGAGTTTCTCTCCCGTCTCGCTCCTCAGGACCGGGTGTTGTTGATTGGCGATACGCGACAGCATCAGGGCGTTGAAGCAGGCCGGCCATTTGAGCAATTGCAGGAGGCCGGAATGCGCACGGCGAAGCTCGATCAGATCGTTCGCCAGAAAGACCCGGAACTCAAGTCCGCTGTCGAAATGCTTGCGACAGGTCAGGTGTCCGCCGCGCTGGACGCTTTACAGAAGCAGGGCCGCGTCAGGGAGATTCCCGATGCCGAAGACCGGATTCGAGCTATCGCCAGGAGCTACGCTGAATCGCCTGAAAAGACGCTTATCGTGTCGCCGGACAATGCCTCGCGGCGCGAATTGAATGCGGCCGTCCGACAGGAATTGAAAGCCAATGGAACCATTGCACCGGAAGAACAGAGCCTCCGAGTGCTCGTGCAGCGCCAAGACATGACCGGCGCTGAACGGTCCTGGGCGAGTCGCTATGAGATCAATGATGTCGTCCGCTATGCGCGCGGTAGCAAGAGCACTGGAATCGAAGCAGGAGAGTATGGAAAGGTCGTTGGCATCAATTCTGCCGCCAACCTGCTTACCGTCGAGAGGTCTGCGGGTGAACTAGCGAACTACGATCCGCGCCGACTCACCGGCGTCAGCGTGTATCGGGAAGTCGCGCGGGAGTTTTCCGTCGGCGACCGCATTCAGTTCACCGCTCCGGACAAGTCGCTTGGCGTCGCCAATCGCGACCTTGCGGTCATCGAGTCAGTCGGAGCCGATGGACAAATTGCTGCCCGTCTCGACAATGGTCGGCAGATCGAGTTCGACGCCGGCGAGCATCGGCATTTCGATCACGGATATGCGGTGACCAGCCACAGCTCGCAAGGGCTCACCGCTGATCGTGTTCTCATTAACGCTGATACACAGCGTTCATCCCGACCTGCTCAATTCGCGTTTCGGATATGTGGCGGTCTCCCGAGCCAGCAACGAAGCCTTGGTTTTCACAGACGATGCCTCAAAGATGGGACGCCAACTTAGTGCTCAGGTTACCAAGACTTCTGCCATTGAGATCACTCCAGACTCGTCCATCGCGCAAGGACACAGCATGAAATGATCCCAAGGCATTGGCGATTTCAAATTGACACTTCGGCCCTCAATTGCGTCCAGTGTTCCTCGCGGATTAGAATAAATCGAAGAATCGGCGGATAACTGGATGCCTGAACCCACGTACGAGGAGCTACGAGCTAAGCTCGCTGAGCTCCAAGCGAAGCAACAGAATAGCTCTCGCATCACATTCAAAGTTAGCGAGAAGGGAGCGGTCAGTGTTTACGGTCTCGGGAGGTTCCCCGTGACACTGTATTACCAGCAATGGCTAAAGCTCCTCGAGCGGTCAAACGAACTTCGGGCCTTCCTAGAAGATAATAAAGATAACCTCAAGACCAGGGACTAATCTTGGCGTTTCCCGATTTCGAGCAGCCGAATAGCAAACCCGTCTAGCCCTGTTCGTGCTGTGCGGAGCTAGATTGAAAGCGCGCCTGAGTCTCCGTCACAAGGTCAGCAATGTCTCCGATGTTTCGAACGCGAAGCTGCAACAGCATTACACCGCGGTTCATATGAGCCCTAAACTGCTCTTCGACGTTTGATCGCTCGATCCCGTCCCGTTTGCACCTTTCAGTTAGCAGCGCTACAAAGAGAGCATCGTGCTCCCCGAGAAGTGTGTACCGGTTGAATTCGCGATCGTCCTCTGGGTATTCGTCAGCGTTCGGTACTCGTGGTTCGTTGAGAGACAAGCAAAAGCCGATCCGACAGAGGAGGTTCGGCGTCAGCCCTGTCTTCCCCGCGAGGAATCTCATCATGTTTGAGGATTGCTTGGAGAATCTAAGCTTTGTCAGCTTCATGCCGTTTTGCTCCAGAAATAACCACTTTGGATAGTGGTTGCATTCTCATCTTGGGAATACTCGAGCCGATAGGTCCGTGCAACGTTTGGCCGCAACTCGTCGAAGAAGGCTTGGTCAATTTCCGTGTCCGTGGACAAGATAACAGTTTGTTGACTAGCAGTAGGGAAATAGTGGCGAGCTAAAGCACGGCGGTGATCACCATCAAGTCGGGCCAGGGGCGTATCGATTATGGTGGGCAAAGGTCGCCCTGATGTCTTAGAAAGGGCCCAGAGAACCGAAATAGCGTAAATTTGCTTCTCGCCTGCCGACAACTCAGATTTGGGGAGTGGGCGCCCATATCGGTCAAGCAAAACAACGGAGAACGTTCGCGAGTCGATTAACGCCCCCCTTAACGCATCCTTTTTTCGGCAGAGCAGGTTGAAGGCTTCCGTTAGATAACGCTGCAGTTGCTCAACTCTCCTTTCTATAAGAGTCGTTTTGAAGTCCTCAAGTGCAAGTTGAATCTGAGAGGCGCGTCTAATGCTCTCCGCTCTGCCTTCAGAAGCAGCCAGCGTTTCAGCGAGCCTAGACAGCGCGCGACGCTTTTCGTCGATTGCGAGACTTGTCTCTTTCAAGCGTTTATCGCACTCAAGAGCGGCCAAATTTGCTTGGGCCTGCTGTTGATGGAGAGAAGAAAGTTCCTGGAACAACGGCCTAATGGATTCATCTGTCGGAGCATTTTTCAAATCGCGCTCCACCTTCTGAAGTTCCCGGTAGGCAGACTCCAATTCCCGGACGATCTTCTTCAGGACGGGCGCTGCCGATTGAGCTTGTTCAAGTGCTACGAGCAGGTGGTCCGATTGCTCCGGGGAGAGATTATGGACCGTTTCAGTATCTCCCTCTTCAGGAAGATCAATGGCCTCAATCACTGCTTGCTCGAGTTCAGAATGCAGTTCTTCTCGCTGCTTAGAACTTAGCCTCGACCGCGACAGTGCCATGCTCTCTGCTAGCTTCACATGTAGATTCTGACGAATCACCAGAATTGCATCTCGCAGCACTCTCGCATTTTTCACCGTCTCCTCACGTTTCAAGGAGCCCTTCAAGGTAGAGCCGAGTTCCGGCACTAAGCAGAAGGGAAGAACATTTGCTGCAAGTTCCCGAATCGCTTCTTCGCTTAGTCCAATCTTCGCTTTGAGCTCCGCCCGCGAATTGCTCAACTGATCTCGACGCTTTGCGAAGTTCCCGCCTAAAGCAGCAATGCGCTCCTCAACATGGTTGATCTTTGCTTGAATCTCGGTTGCGGCACTTCGATGCAGCTGTAGCTCTGCCTTCTTTTCTTCCTCCTGTTTCTCGATATCGCGAAGCGCTTTCTCTGTGTTGTCCAATTGCGCCCCTGCTTCGGATGACCCGGTCGTCTTAACAATTTTCGATCGAAAGATCGCGAGATCTGAACTCAGCCTTTCAATAGTGTCTACGCCGAGTAGCGACTTAATCGAATCGGCCAGCGTGGCCTGGTCAGTATTATCTTCGGCGAGCTGCTGAATCTTTTCTCCATCGAAAAAGAACAGTTGTGAAATCCCCGATGGGATGAGGTCTCGTACGAAATCCTGCCAGTGCTCTTCCGATACCTCGTCGAGGAATTGGCCGTCTTTCAGAATAACGAAATACTCTGTAATCTTTCCTGCAGCCTTCGCTGTCCAACTTCTCTTTACGGCATAGAGATGAACACCTGAGATCTCGCCTACTTGAAATTCCACTTCGATCGAGGCCGAGGTGGGTTGTAAGAGTGCGTTTGGATTCCGATGAATCTTGCCGTTCAGATAATTGTCATACTTTGCACGAGACGTCAATTCGGAAGACCAGGATTGTCCGTAAAAGCAAAGCTTAATCGCCTCAAGAAGGGTCGTCTTCCCTGCACCATTCATTCCGCCAATGAGGATTATGCTCCGATTGCGCTTTGGGGAAAGATCGATCTCCTGCTCCCCACGATAAAGGCCGAAATCCGTAAGAATTATTTTGTTAAGTATCAATGGACTCAGCTCCGGTCGATATCTGCACTAATTCTTGGTCAGCTATGCTGCCTAGCTGCATCTGAATTTCGTCTTCAGTGCGCCAATCTTCGTCCAAGATAGATCCTATCTTTTGCTGTATTGATGACCGTCGGCTCATGCCATGAAGACTACGCTCAAGTTCCAATAGCTTAGCTACCATTTCCGGAGCTACCTCGTAGCGACTGCATATCCGCTCAAGCGTGCCCTTTTCCTCTGCGGAAAACGCCGGGAGCTCGCTTGAGGCCCACTCGAGGTCACAGGCGAAGACGTCACGATAAAGTCTTGGGACACTGTCCTCCCAGTCACCTTCTTCCAACCTCCAAATAGCTCTGATCTGTTCCAATTCCTCTTTGCTAATTACTGTGCCTTGGTCGTTCGTACCGCGGCTACCAACAGTCTTTTGAATTACAAAAAGTCGGTGCAGAAGATCTTTCCGAACAGAGAGTTTGTACGGGCCGAATCGAACCGGCCTACCGTCTTTGTAGATCACTTGACCGTTTCGACGTTTGTACTGCCTCAGCTGGTCCCGGACTTCTGGATCTTGGGTAGACGACAGATAATCGCGAAACTCCAGGAATGGAGTCAGCCACTCTTCTCCGTTGTCTATCAGAGCCTCCATCGAGGAGTCACGCTCGACAACAGTGCATACCCAGCATCCAAACCGGCTATTTCCGCATGACGGCGTGGATTTGTCGACGACTAGCGGACATTCGCCGGCCTGGGCATTTCTATACAGGGTGACAAGATCACGGTTGTTGTTTCCCCAGGGGGATGCGACCTGCAAGAGGAAGGTCCATACATCTTGCACAGAAAAGTCTTCAATAGGCGTATAAACGAATGCATTCGGAAGCGTCGTGTGTCGCGAGAGAACGGTACCCTGTATTCGGTGCAGGCTCATGACCTGAGCTCTCGTGGCGCTTTCATCCCGTCGCACACCGAGAATCATGACAACTTCACCATGCTTCGCGACAACATCGAGGATGAATTTATTGGCGGGCTCGATTTTGAGCCGTTCTGTACACCAACGAAAATTTCGGCTAGGCGCTGGATAGCCGCGTCCGATCAAATTCACCCAGAATGTTCTGTCAAGTTCAGGCTTGACTTTCTTAGCGGTGAAAGGCAAGTTTTGTGATTTCGCGGCACTGTTCATTCGCGCCAGAGATTCGTCGATATATTCAACGATCTTTGGCGTCTCGACAAGCGTATCGGATGACAAGATGTAGACAGGCTTCACGAGCCTCTCTTTCGGTATCTTCGCGAGTGCCATCCAGATCAACTGTAGCGCCGTGGTTGAATCTTTCCCGCCGCTATAACCAAGTACCCAAGGACGCTGATCGGACAGATAAAGCTCTCTAATCTCATCGCAACGCGCGTCCAAACGATCTTTCTCGAGCCGGGGTGTATCGCTCATGGCTGCCTACCTCTGTTGAACATCTTTTCGACCTTCTCCTCCTCGGCGGTGAGTCGCAAGCCAAGTGCGCGCTTGAGTAGCACCGCCGTGAGAAGAACATTGTTATAAGCCTTGCTTACACGCCCACCGACCATCGCGCGTCCCTCCCACACATCTGAATTTGAGCGCGACCAGTCTACTTTTCGTAGCCCTTTGAGCCGCTCTTTCCATTTTTTGGGCTCAGCGGCAAGTAACGCTGCACCGGCAATGCCCAAAGCGTGGAGAGCCAAGGCATGTGCGTGGAGGAATTCCTTCCTCAGTTCCGCTGCCGTTACTTTTCTTTGTTGGGCAAGTTGCCATTCGGGGATCTGATTTCCCGCTTCAGTCCAAAATTCAACGGCGATGTTCTGCTCATTCTCACTGACTGTGGAGCGTTTTGCCTTGTTTAATAAAGACTGAGTTCCTTGATGAATTCCACTTAGCGTGAAGAGCTTAATCGACCGATTGGATATGGTTGTCTTTTCGGTTTCCGTCAATCCGCGAAAATGTGGGACATCAAGTATGAGTTTCCGCGCGAGCTGAGACAAGGGATCTCGCAAGTCGTACAGAATTCCTAGAGATTTGGTCGGTCGGACTGCATGCTTATTTAGATCCGCGAACATTTGCTGACTTCGTTTGAGTCCCTCGTCGATAAAGAAAACGACGGCCAGGTTTTCATCGCCAAGCTCCGGCTTTTCTTTCAGAGCCTCTTCAATCGCTGCTCGACGGTGTTGGCCATCATTGATGATGATTCTGGCTGTCATCGGTACAGTCAGTCTGCCGACCTGGGATGATCCATCCCAACCGTCGAACTTCACTTCACCATCGATTGAAGCTGTAATTGCGGAAAAGACATACTCGGCTGGGTTTGCGAGGATATACCTCGCAATTTCCGGTATCCGACTCTTGTTCAGCCCTCTCTGGGCGCGCAATTCAGCCGGGATTTCCTCCTCGTCAAACAAGAACATCTTTGCAATCAACTTCATGGGACACATGGCGACGAAATAGCTTCGACCGGCTTGGCGCCCACGAAGAGCCGCAAAAGTGTAGGAGAAACTCTCGCGAGAAGAATTGTCGTCCGTTCGGATGGAAGTTTCTGAAAGGCTCATTGGAAGTGTAATTTCGAGGTGTGAGCATGAAAAGCGCCCCGGAATCTCCTAAAGGGAAGTGTAACGCACCCGTTATGGAAGTCAAATGGCCCCCACTTGTGGAAGTATTTCATTGAAGTCCAGACAACAATGATTTTTGTGGCGTAAACTTATGAAAACAACCCAGATCACGGGCTATGAGGTCTAAGGCACGATTTCGAGACCCGAGCGCTGTTCCCAGGGTTCGGGGAGGCTCTTTGGCTTTTGGCTCAATTCAAGACCGGTACGATGAGTTCCAAGAAAAGGCCGTTTTGAATGTGCTCGCGGACTTCACGAGCAAGCCAAATGGCCACTACTTGCTGGTAATTCCCACGGGTGGTGGGAAGACGTTCACAGCTGTGAAGGCTATCAATCGCCTGTTTGAGCAGAAGGTGCTCGGCGAGAATGATCGAGTGCTTTGGACAGCACATCGGACCGAACTGATCGCACAAGCTCAGGACACATTCAGTAAATTCCGCGTACTCTACCCCCATCGCAAAAGCTTTCATGAAAATGTCCAAATAACGATGATAGGTGCAGCAGAGGCCGCTATCCAAAAGGATGGTGGATTTCGATTACTCGTCCTGGATGAAGCGCATCATGCTGCCTTAACAAACGTCAGTTACGGACCTCTTTTTGCTCACAAAAACCTGGGAATTCTCGGACTTACCGCAACACCGTCTCGCCACGACGGCGAACCATTGGATTTCGAACGGGAGTCATTCTCTATCGGGTTCCCCGATTTGGTCAAGAAGGGCATCGTTTTAAGGCCAGAAATACGTAAAGTCAAAGGCGGGACCTTTGGAATTACCGATCTCAGCGACGATAGCTCACTAGAACAACTCGACACTCAAGCGAGAAACCAGCAGATAATCGCAGAACTACTGAATCACACCAACGAGTACAAGAAAATCATCATCTACGTTGGGACGGTTGCACACGTACAGTCTTTGTATGATCTGATCAAGAACTCCCCGCTCACGCAGCATTACCAATCAGTTTCATACATCCTTGGAAATGGGAATAGCCGGAATCAGGACCGAGACGCCTTCATTGCACAGGAAAAGGCATACGAGCGTTCAATCCTGGTTAATGTGGCAGTGTTAACGGAAGGATATGACGATCCCACCGTAAACGCCGTTGTAATGGCCACACCTAGTCAATCCAAACTGTATTACATGCAAGCGATGGGAAGGGCAATACGACTTGATATCGCAGACCCGCTGAAAAAGGCATACTGCATTGAAGTTGAGGACGATCTTCCAAATATTAGATACAGAATTGACAACCGCTGGCTATTTTCCGATGTTTCAGACGAGCTTGAACCTGCGGTTGTCGATATTGAGTATGGAACAGAAACCCAATTCAACAATGCGATCGAAAGTCTGTTTGACCAATTCGGCGTTCCCCCCGACCAGCGTCACACGCCACCATACGACATCAATCAAAGATACTCGGTGCTATTTTTCAAACGCTATCTTGCGCCTGGAAACTATGCCCACTTTCCTTTGGTAATCACAAACGACAATCGGCTTCAAATAGGCAATTTCTTTAATTTCCTATCTGCTCGCATGCAGAGATTTAAGAGTCAATCTATTTCTGTAAATGCCGCTTTTAACATGGTGGGTTCGTACACGTCCACGCTGCCGGCCAATCCGACGGAGCGACGATGGATCTATGAGGCGATGAAATCTGCAGCTCCGAATCAGTCGTCCGGTGAGTACGACGAATTCGAAGCCAAGGGATACCCTTGGATTACGTACGCTGCACTTCACTATCGCCAAGTCGATGTTAGCGAGGACGTGCTCAACTTTACGCGCGACATGATAAATCGCGAAGCGATTTTGGAAATGATACGAGACCGTGATTTTGAGGAAGGCTTTTACCTAATCAGACTCCCGCTCCCGCTTGCGTATTTTATCGGACGCATCGTAACGGACTCCGAATTCTTGGCAATTGACCAGATCGTTTGCCGGTTGCGGAAGATACGAACGTCCTTTGGAGATTCTGATCATCGAGTGAAAGTGACGCAGCTCTTGAGCGAATCGATCCTGCCGATCGAACTCGCTCATCAGGACAGCCTTGTTCAAATCGCTCGGACAGACGAAGACTATAGTTTGCATCTGTAAGTGAGGAGTAACAATGACTACAACGCTTGCACCAAACCTCCAAAAGATTTCAGTGGACTTTAAGAGGTTGATTCTCGATCCCAACAATCCTCGCTTTACGACACGAAAGGAAGACACAATTGGGGAGGAGCACTTTGTGGACCTGGACATTTCGGGCCAAACCGAGAAGAAGATGGCGCCGAATGATGGTGACCGGTACAAAATCGCGGAACTCGTGAGTTCGATCAAGCAGAATGGCTGGTTACCCGTGGATTCGATTTTTGTTCGGAAACTCGATGGTGAAGCTAATCGCTATGTCGTCCTCGAAGGCAACAGAAGAGTTAGCGCAATTAGAAGAATTATGGGAGATCCGACCTCTCCTGAGCACATAAAAGCATCACTCGAATCTATCGAAGTGATGGAGGTGCTCGACAACGGCTCAAATGAGGAGCTTCAAAAGAAAATCACGTACCTCCTTGGCGTGAGGCACCACGGCTCGCTGAGAAGATGGACGCCATTCGCACAGGCTCGAAATATCTTCAATCTCTACTTGGAGCGGTCCCAACAATCATATGAGAACTTTGAATGGCATGACAAAGTCGGGAAGCAAGTAGCAGATACGCTCAGCATTCCGATCAAAGAAGTGAAGGATCGCCTTATGGTCTATCGCGTTATGGGGCAGATAGGCAGATCTCAGCTTCTGGAAGGTGCCGCTGGCAAGATGGAAGATCGATACTACTCGATTTGTCGCGAGCCACTTTTTCGCAAAGGTTTGGCCACGTACATTCAGCAGGATTCTAGTACATTTCTTCTGAATGACGACGGTCTCACGAAAATGGTCAATCTCTGTCACTTCGATAAGCCCGAGCGCGAAGGTGCGCCAATAAAGGATCCCACGGAATGGCGAGCTCTTGAAAAGATTGTTGGAGATGAGGATCTTGTGAAGCGAGCGGACATGCTGAAACAGGTTGAGGAGGATAAAAGTCAACCGAGTGATGTGTGGGCAGTGAGAACAAAAGAGCTGATCAAATACACTTGGGACCTCTGGTTGCTAGAAGTTAAATCAGTGCTTCAGCGAGTCACGGTGGCTGAACTGACGAACGCCGAGCCTTCGCGCCCGGTTGTTACCCAGCTCTCAGAACTTTTGAATCAGTTAGACACTAGGGATGTGCACTAAAGGAGCCACAATGCTGCAGGAGAAAACGATCGGAATAGCTGAACTCCTTCTTGATCCCAACAATCCGCGGTTCGTGCACGACTTGAGTGAGACAACCGAGATACCAGACGACCGGGTTCCTGACCTCCAGACCGACACGCTTAAGATGTATGACAGACATCCAACGGCTACGGATGACGAGGACATCGGGGTCATCAACATTAGCGATTTGTACGATTCAATGCGTCGGATCGGTTTTGTCGGTATCGATCGTATAGTTGTTCGTCCACTGAACGGATCTGGCAAATACCTCGTGATTGAGGGGAATCGCCGAATCGCAACTGTAAAGAGCATTTTGAGGGATTTGGCCGAAAAGGCGCCTCCCCTTGATAAGCCTTCTGCGCGTCAAGAAGTTGAAGCTCACCTTAATTCCCTGAGCACTATAACCGCGATGCAACTGAACGTTGAAGGTCTCACAAAGGAGGAAGTCGCTCACAACGTTGCTGTCATTCTTGGAATTAGACATCACGGCTCAGTCTTGGAATGGGCCCCTCTTCCCAAGGCATACAACATCTACACCGAATATATGGACGAAGAACCGCTGCAAAGTGGATTTTCGTATTCCGAGAAGAAGGCGCGGGCGGTTGCCAACAGGCTTTGTATCCAGGCGAGCGACGTAAGAAAGGCACTTCGAACCTATGTCGCGTATCTCCAGGTTCGAGATGGTTTTCCAGACGTGAAAGACGATCACTTCTCTCTCATTGAGTCCAACGTCATAGACAAGATCTTGAGCAGGTCATACTACCAAATCGACGAGGACACATTTGAGCTCGATGAGAAGTCGCTGACAAAACTGAACACAGTCTGCCAATTTGCGTCGCGTGATTCCAATAATCCTGATCGCACCACGGACAACAAGAAGAAGATAATCCGAGATCCGAAGCAGATTAAAATGCTCGGTCGACTCGTCGCGGGCAGCGCTAATGCACATACCGCTATTAAGGAGTACTCCAGAGATTTGATTAAGCGAGTTGAGGATGAAGATGATCTCGATATGACGCTCGAGGGAGCGGCGAACAGTCTTGTCGTCTTTGTGAAGAGGACACAATGGATATCTGCCCTAAAGGAACTATTGACGAAGCAGGAAAGTGAATTGAAGCTGGACTTGTACAACGGCGAGGGTCTCGACCGTGGCCGGAAAGACGAGCTTAGAGCAACGCTGGAGCCAATAAGAAGAATTCTTGGGCTGTAGCTCAGATCCTATTCACCAGAGCAGAGACGATGGATATATCCCGGGTTTCACAGTTTTACGAGCTCAAGCCCTTCGACGTGCAGCCGCAACAGCTGTTGCTGGACCCTACGAATCCGCGGATCATTCTTGACGTGGAGACAGATCGCCAGTTTACTCAGCCAGAGATTCAGCGTCCTGAAATCCAAGAGTACATTCTCCGCGTAATCAATAAGAAAGCCCATCATATTGCGGAGCTCATCCGTAGCATTGAGACTTGTGGCTTCCTCGATAAGGGCGATGAAATGATCGTTAAACGAGTTGGGAAGTCCTCTCTCTTTCTCGTGATCGAAGGTAATCGCCGCACGACCGCAATCAAGCATCTAGCAGCCAAGCCTGAACGGTTGCACCCGGCCGTTCGCCAGACCCTTCACACACTTCATGTGAAGGAGTTTATCTATAAGCCAAATAGCTCTTTTTCGGAGGACATGATCATTGATACGCTCCTCGGCACGATCCATGTCACAGGTCGGCTGCAATGGGGCGCCTTGGAAAAGGCATATTACATATATCGAAGCTATCGTAGAGAGCTGAGCAAACATGCTCCTGGGCAGCAATTCGCTTACCTAACAAGCTGCGCCAGAGAAATCGCCACTTTCTTCAACCTCTCCGTGAAAGCAGTGCGAAAAGAAATCATCGTTTATCGGGTTTATGAGCACCTCAAAGAACAAGGGTACGATGTGGCTCCGCACCATTTCACCTTGATCGATTTGGCAGTCACAGACCGAAATCTCGGGGAAACATATTTCGAGCTAAATTCTGTGACATTCCATTTCTCGAATCGTGGCTTAGCCCGATTCGACAAACTGTGCATTCGGAATCGACGAGCAATAAACAACCCGAAGGACTTTCGCACTTTTTCGTTGATTTATAGGAATGGAACCGACCTGGAAGTCTCGCAGGCAGAATCGGGCGAGAAGTCGTTAGATAAGCTTTGGGATGGCATCAGTACCCGGATGGATCAAAAGGGTTTTATAAACGACCTGCAACGCATTAAGAAACAACTAGAGTCGATACATCCGGGCGAATTCCGGGGCTTGAAATCTGAAATGGACCTTATTGCTGAAATCCGAGCGCTGGTTCTCGACGATTTATGTCCGCTCATGAAGAGTCCTCAAAAATTTGACTAGTGCTTTGAGGGGATCGTGGTGAGATGAGGGAAGAGCAGCTAATTTGGAAACCGCCGTATGAAGCGCTCGAGGAGAGGTACGCATTAGACGATGCCTTGATAATTGTCATCTCCCCGTTCATTGGATTAGAGGCTCTTGAGAAGCTGTTGCAAGGGGGACGTCCTTGCCAGGATTTGAAGATACTGGTGAGATGGCGCGCGGATGATGTGCGGACGGGAGTTACGGATATTGAAATCTATCCTTACCTTGCCGAGCGTAAAATTCCCCTTTATATGAACAATGATATTCACCTCAAACTTTACATTTTCGAGTCTAATTGTGCGCTTAACACCTCGGCCAATTTAACATTGCGCGGCCTAGGATACGCACAGAAGTCGAACATCGAGGTTGGACAGTTTATCAAACTTGCGGAGGGAGATTGGCTCAGACTTTACAGGCTGTTTGAGCAGAGCCGGCGTGTTGACAACTCAATCTATACAACGCTGAAGGCATATAAGGAGCAATGCGCCAAGATTGTGCAGCCTCCATTTCCTGAACTAGTTCTTCCGAGCTGTTCCAAGAGATATTCGTTGTCGTCACTTCCATCGGTGGAAACCCCCTCGCGCCTGATTGACATTTATCTGAGTAGTAGCGGCCGCTCTGCGGATGAACTGCGCCGATTTGTACACGACATCACCATCTTCGGTATCGAGAACAATCTTAAACGTCCAGAGCTCGAAGTGGCCCTGCGCAATGCATTCCGTTCGTCCCCATTCGTCAGAGAGTTTGTTGAGTTTCTTAAGCGAGAGGCAGAGCTTCGCTTTGGAAGCGTGGCGTCATGGATTCACAACAAATGTGAGGATGTACCGTTGCCGTACAGGTGGGAAGTAAAGGAGAGTACACGAATTCTGTACAACTGGCTCGCCTTCTTCTTCGAAGAGATCCAGTGGAACACGCCGAATTACTCACAAGTGATCTATTGGACCGACAAAAGTTCCCAGGTGAGATGACGGAATGGCGATAATTTATCCCGAGGTTTTCCCAAGGCGAGCTGATCAAGGAGATCCGGAGTACGTGATGTATGACGCACTCCGAAAGCTGCCAGACTCATATACGGTTTTCTACTCGAAGCGATTTACAGCGACTCTGCTGGGCAAGCCAGAATGTGAAATTGACTTCGTCATCTTCAACCAGCGCGATGTCTTCATCTGTCTAGAAGTAAAAGGCGGAATCCTGTCCTATAACGGAGCCAATGACGTCTGGGCTCAAAACGCGATTCCAATGGCAAAGTCTCCAGAACGTCAGGCGTCCGAAGCGTCGCACATGCTGCTTCGCGAGATGGAGCATGAGCTAAAGAATGTGAATGTGGACTGGGCGCTTTGCTTTCCTCAATGCGTTCTTTCATCTAAAGACGCCCCGGCTGGATTTCCCCTCAGCCGGATAATCGACGAATCGCACCTCGCGGGCCTCCACCGTGAAATCGAAAGGCTCGAGAACGACATCCGACAACGGTACAAGAAGCAAGGTCTAAATCCTCAAGGAGCAGCCGATCTTGTAAAGCGGATGACCAGGAACATGGGGTTCGTCCAGATACTTGGCGTGCGAATCGCTCGAGAGTCGAACCAGCTTCTGGAAGTAACAGAAGAACAGTTCGACGTTCTTAGAGAATTTGAGATCAACAGCCGCGTTCTCGTCCATGGCGCAGCGGGCACGGGCAAGACAGTGTTGGCTCAAGAGCTCGCAAAACGATTCTGCCTCGAAGGCAAATCGGTACTTCTACTCTTCTACAACAAGGCAATAGCAGACAAAGTGAGAAGGGCTTTCGAACGGAAATCGGGAGTTCAAGTCGCAACGTTCTTCAGCTTCGCCAAAAGATTGATCGAGTCGGAAGAACCAGAATGGTGGGAGGACCAAGAAAACAAAGGCACGAACTTCTGGGAACTGGCAGTACCCTCACGCCTACTCGATATCAGCAAGGACAATCTTCCAAAGTTCGACGCCCTGATTATCGACGAAGGGCAGGACTTCAAGCCCGAATGGTACGAATTTTTGTTGACCCTGGCGAACCCCGGCCCGGAGTCCCACTTTTGCGTTTTTCTCGACGAACATCAAGACATTTTTGGACACTGGAAGAGCTTCCCATCCGATTTTCCACCGGCTAGGAAGTTGTTAACAAAAAACTGCCGCAACACGAAGACTATCGTGGATTTCCTAAAGGTATGCTATCCCGTTCAGATGAGCTACTTCGATCGTTCGCCTAAGGGAGTTCCCGTCGTAGCCAGGACAGTCCGCAACGACACTGACGAGCAGACCCAATTGGTCAGGGATATTAAGCACCTTCTGAATAATGAGCAAATCCAGCCCGGCAATATCGTCATCCTCCTGAATTGCCCGAAGGAGGAGTCCTCGCTCGCCAAGACGAAATCTATAGAGGGAATTCCTCTGGCTAGTACTTATGGAGGATATGATCCCCGTGCAAGCCAGATTCATTATGCAACAATCGAGATATTCAAGGGCCTTGAGGCCGACGTTGTCTTTCTACTGCTCCGAGGAAGAATTGAACATGACGAAGAATCTCGAGCGCTATATGTTCAAGGATCCCGGGCTAGGCACGTTCTCTACGTGTATCGACGGACGGAAGAGTAAGGGGGAGACCGCAACGCGTTCCGTGTAAATCGAGAGGAGGTGAGATGCATGAGCAAACCACAGGAAGCCGAAAGAATCGCCGACACTTTCGAGAAGATTAACATTTGGCATCGACGCAATGAACGTGCACCTCATAAGCCACTTCTCCTCCTTCTAGCGCTAGCCAGAGTCTTAAGAGGAAATCCGCGGCTTGAGGAGTTTCGCTCATACGAAGATGTAATGAGAAACTTGTTGATTAAATATTAAATATGGCCCCGCGAGAAAATCAGTCCATCCCGAGTATCCATTTTGGCGATTACAGGCAGACGGACTTTGGGAAGTCCGTAAGCGTACGCCGAGTCCCTACTAGTGACCTGCCCCCATATTCCGCACACAACCGAGTACGATTTTCGTATTCAGGAGTGAGGGGCGGAGATGTCGAAGAGCAAGCATACGGAGGCGCAGATGATTGCTGCGCTGAAGCAAGTGGAGGCAGGCCGGAAGGTCGAAGACGTGGCGCGGGAAGTAGGAGTGTCGAAGCACACTCTCTATGCCTGGAAGGCGAAGTATGGCGGGATGGATGTAAGCGAAGCTCAGGAAGCCAGGCAGTTGCGCGATGAGAACACGCGGCTTCGCAAGCTGGTGGCGGATCTAAGTCTGGACAAGGAAGCGCTGCAGTCGGTAATTCGAAAAAACGGATGGAGCTCGTAGCCATGAAGGCAGCTGTCGAGCATGTGCAACAGGAGTACGCCTTCAGCCAGCGCCGAGCTTGCGGCCTGTTGATGGTCGCCGTGTCGAGCGTCCGGTATCAGGAAAGAAGCTCAGATGAAGACCTGCGGGCGCGTCTGGTGGAGTTGGCCAGAGAAAAACCTCGCTTCGGATATCGGCGATTGCAAGTACTGCTGCGCCGTTCCGGAGAGCTGGTGAACCACAAGCGCGTCCATCGAGTGTATCGTGAAGCCGGCTTGGCCCTGCGGCGGAAGAAGCGTAAACACTGCGTCAGGCAGAGTGCTCCGTTGCGTCAGTACACGGCAGCCAACCAGGAATGGGCACTGGATTTTGTGCACGATGCGATCGCGGCAGGTCGAGCGATCCGGGTGTTGAGCGTGGTCGATGCTTTTACCCGCGAGTGCCTCGCCCTGGAGGTTGATACCAGCTTCGCCAGCCGGCGCGTGACACGCGTGCTGGATGAAATCATCCAACAACGGGGCGAACCGAGATCGATTCGCTGCGACAACGGACCCGAATTGACCAGCCGCCATTTTCTGGCCTGGTGTATCGAAAAGAAGATTGAGCTGATTCATATTCAACCAGGCAAGCCCACTCAGAACGCTCACGTCGAGAGCTTCCATGGACGGCTGCGCGAAGAATGCTTGCGGATCAGCTGGTTCCAAAACCTATTCGACGCCAAGAGGAAGATCGCCTTCTGGCGCCGCGACTACAACGAACAACGGCCACATAGCAGTTTGAACTATCGGACACCAGCAGAATTCGCACGCCAAGCAAGCTATGGAAATGACGTGGGCTCCGCCCACTTTGAAAACGCCGATGGCGTTTCCAACTTTCCCACAGCTACTGCGGCTGCTGGTTAGGTTGTAAGATCACCGTGCGGAATATGGGGGCAGGTCATCTCCAACCGTCACGTTTCCTCTACAGTTGAATTGCCGCTTTGATAGCGTTTTTGATTTCTCCGCGACCGCTACCGGATGCGTTGCGGAATTGAGCGCTCGCGAAATCGATATTCTTAGCACCTACAAGTCGCTCCATAAAAAACGCCACACTGGCTTTCTTAGTGTCGAGTATCTCAGGGCCTAAGAGGCGAAGAATATCAAAAAGCGCCTGAATGCCTACGGTCTTGATGATGAATGAACCTTCGCGGGCGGATTGCCAGAATATGGATCTGCAGGCCATCAAGTAGTTCGTCGTGAGCGAGTAGAGCACCTTATCGTTTCCGTCAAGGTACAAAGGACGAAGCGGAGATCGGTCCTTGGGTCTCGCAGCGCTAAGGACTGAGCGTTTTCGAGCTGGCATCTCCTTCAGTAGTTCATTCGCATCTTGTTTAGGGTTGCTCGAAATCAAGCGAATAATTCCGTCCACGACCGTTGCCATCGAAATGTGCCATTTGTCGTTGTAGGCATCATCGCCGAGAAGAAGATCTCCTTCGGGGGCGATCGTCACACGTCCCCGCAATGGAGAGCCTTCTTCGGTGTTGAGCTTTCGCGTCAAAAATACCGCAAGCTTGTCAGGGCTCCATGCATCCTCGGGCTCGTCCGAAATGTTGTATCCAAAAAGCTCGAAGGTAAGGCTGCGGTCAACCGGTTTCTGTGTGGAGTTGATGGTCGCGAACAATTGCGCCTGGAATGGCTTATTAAGGTCAAAGAATACGGAGCAAACAAGAGGCATGTTTAGTCGTTCAGAGATGGCAAAATCGAAAGATCGCAGGCGATGTTGGCCGTCGATTACGGCAACCTTTCGCTCAAGACTTGGGATTGTTATAACGTAACTGTCTTCTGTTGGTCCCGCAGCCACCGTCCAACGCTTCTCTTCTACCTCTTCAATGAGACCATCCTCATAGCGAGAATTGGCGGCCAGAATGATCGTGTTCGGAAAGGCAGCGTCTGCGCGCGAAACGTATTCACCAATGGCTCGGAGTCTTCTCTCGTCTAATTGGCGTTGATTACCTTCGAGTTGATAAGAGGAGTCCGATTGTTCAGTGATTCTCAGACGATCACTAAAACAAACTTGCGTGAGAAGTCGAGCCGAAAGAACAGCGACATAGAAGACTCCCATCGGTTGATCGACCCGAAGAGCCGGTACGGAAATCGGAAGCTTCACGAAGGAATCCTGTTTCATAGGTCAAAACCCTCGGCATCGCCAGCTAGTGGGACATCTGTCTTGCCACCTACTGCAGCTTCTGGATCAGGTTCATTGAAGGGTTTGTCCAAACCTACTGCAATCCACGCCAGGCCGATAGCAAAGAAACTCAATACGATTCCTAAGATCAGAACTGTTATCGGATACTTCTTCTGAAGAAAGAATGAGACGGCACACAGACCCATCAACGCGAAACTTGAACTGTTGCCGAACTCCCTAAGGTAGTTTCTCGTCTCTTCGTAAACGGCAATCTGCTGACCGGCTGCGCAGCCCACAGCAGGGTAATAGGTTAGCAATGCCAAGCGTATGCCTTCGCTGGAAGGCTGATCGGAGACCAGGTACTTCAAACACTCAATCCAGATTGCTAGCCCGCCAAAGATCACTATCCCACGAACGAGAAATGACCAGAACGTGAAGGATGGAAAAGGCCTGAAGAGGCGACGCCTCAACTCCTTCCACAGCAAAACGAAAGTGTTTGCGCTTTGGTCCATAAGCACCTTGATCCGAAAAAAATGACCGCAAGAGGTTCTGGATAAGTTTAGGCGCTTTACCCCAAAAGGACGAAGTATCGCTCTGGGCTCTTGAATCGCTAATCAGTTAAGGCCATGTCTAGAGCCAGTGAATAAACGGGCAATTCCTCTCTCTCCACTCCAAAGCTCTTCTCGAGCATGATGTCTACAATCGTGCGCCCATCAATCAAAGTGATCGGAACGGCGCCAAGTCGTACTGAATTCTCCTTAGCCTCAGGTGTGAATTTTGAGGTCGTGAAGAATACGCCCATTTGACACTGGCCTTGTATGTCGCCGCGAAACTGGTTCAGCTCAGGTCTTCCAATATTTGCCTTGCCCCATCGCTTACACTGAAATGCAACATCGAAAAAGTCAAAGCCAACCTTCAGCTGACCGTTCCCGTCTATCCCCCCGTCTCTCCCGTTTCGCGTTACTGTAACGGTCTTAAAGCCATAAGCGCTGAGCAAATTACGACAGAAGTGTTCAAATTGTTGAGGTGTCAATTTCTTGAGGATATCGAGAATCCTTGAACGAAACTCGGCGATATAACGCTCGTGCTGTCTCCTCAGTGATTCCAAGCTTGAACCACCAACGGCCTTCACCTGCCGCGCACGGCGTTTCCTATCGCGCTGTCTGATAGGAGCTTCGAGAACGTCGTATTTGCCCGCTCCCGACGTTTTGAACAGTTTATTTGGCGCCGCCGATGGGAAATCCAGTCCTAAGCAATGCCTTCTCACCTGACTTCCAACAATATGCACTGGATTGTCAGCTTTGAATTCATAGAGGTGTTGAGCAACGATTGCATCGTGAATCTCGACGATCGTTAAGGCACGACCACTTTCTCGAATTACCTGCTCAATCGCTTGAACGATCGTTATGCGAGATCCTTGAGCAGATGATTTCGGACCCGCCCCGTGAGGATCTCTTGCCAAGGCGGCGACATCGTGAGAAGTCTCCATAATATCGCTGGACTCCAGTCTCTTGAAATGACAGAGCCCCAATCCTAAGCCCTGCGCAGAACGATCTTGGAAAGTGGATTCTACATCCTAAATACAGCTAGCCCACGTTTAACAAGCTCATCTTCGCGATCACGAAGTTGTTTCTCCTCAAACTTGGAGAGTTTGGCGAGCTCTCTGTTCAGCAGGACTTTTGACTCTGCATATACCTTCTTCTTCGCGGTAAAGCTCTGGTTTGCAGCCTTCGTGTTGTCAGCCGGAGCCCAAAACGAGAGATTCCCCAGCCTATTCTTCAGAGGCTCCAGGATGGGGTTCTTGGTCGTTGCGTTACGAGGATATACATGCTCGATCTCAATCTGACCGAAATCATAAACTGACGATTTATCTTTGCACTTTGGCACACCAGCTGCGCCTGCCCTGTACCACGCGTGAAATTGTTCAATGGTGGTAAGGAAGTACTTTGAGACCGTGTTTCCGGCTTTTTCCCGGTACACCAGCTCGGATCGAATGCCTTGGCCAAATACGTCATCGCCTGCATACGTATCTAGCAGGGTCTTCAGACCAGTCCTGAGAGCCGATGTCTTATAGTCTTTTGCGGATTTCCGTATTTCCACAGCGTTGGCGAGAAAAACGCTATCGAGCTTACTGGGGTGCTGTCGGCAGCAGTGAATATATCGGAACACCGAAAGCTCTAGAAGATGAACTAATGCCGCGAAGTTCTTCTCCGTGAGCTCGCACGATGCAAGAAGCAAGGGAAGTGAAAGCTCATTCTTGAGAACGAGCAGCAACAACTTAAGCCGGTTCCGTTCCCAGGCCGCGACAACGCTCTCTTCATATGGCCATTCACCTTCGGAAATGCAATTGTAGGATACGAATGCGGACCGGACGAGCGTGAGCTGTCCAATTATCTGAGCGTGCGACAGAGTACGAGGGAAGAACTCACTCAGGAAGTCATCGAACAGGCTCCGGTGGCCAGCGCGTTTCCCAACCCGAGAAGCATAATAGACACGCAAGAAATGATCTACATGGCTGGCCCTAGCCGCCAGAATTTCGTCCCAAATCCCCTGAGCCTGCTCCTGGAGCGCATCTGATCCTTCAAGGCGCTCTAACGTGGTGGACCGAAGTAGATCTCCTTCACTCAGACTTCTACCGCGATCATTCAAGACTTCAAAAAGGCGATAAGCCTCATCTTTGGATTCACTAACGAGATGCACCACATGGCAATCGTCGGTTGCAGCTTTGCACAGGGTCCCCAGCGCGGCCAGTTTTGACTTGTTGTCGAGCATGCCAAGGATGCGTTTGATGAAGTTGTCGATAGCGTTATTGGCTTTGATCAGCAGCTTGTGGGACTCGCGCGTTGGCGTGAGCGTTGTGCCCGTTAACAATGCTGCATAGAACTCTTTATCTGCCTTGGAAAGCACCACGCGAGGTTGCTGGACAGGCTTTCCATCGATCTCGTCCGCATATTGCAAGAGACTGGTTTTTATGCCGGCAGCACGAGCTGCCGCAAGTTCAGCATTGTCTGTCTCCCCCGCAACCTGACACTCTCCTGCTATTGCCTTATTCCAATGGTGCAACCGGGCAAAGAGAAGCCCGAATGTAGCAAGGCGCTGCTGCCCATCTATAACCTCGTATGTGCGACCGAGTGCATTTTGCGCAACATATTGTAGACATACCAGTCCTCCAAAGAAGTGTCTTTTAGGGACGCTCTTTTGTCTGGCAAGAAATGCATTCTCTAGATCGTTGATAAAGTCCTTCAGTTCCTCTTCTTCCCATGCATAGGACCGCTGATACTTCGGAACTTGATAGGGAGCTCTCTGCGCGAGCAGATCGCCGATCTGCAGATCATTGGCATTCATTGATGCGTAGCCTTCCTCAAGCAAGGAGTTGTGGGGTGCGTTCACGTGCCCGGTTAAGCCGCCAACCCCTAACCAACCGAGACAATTCTCTTCGGCGAGGCGGTGCATATCCCAATGCGCGTTCTCCTGACTGCTACAACAAATGTTTTACAGGTTAATCGTGCAACCCAGAGCACGTGAGCAGTGCGATATTCCGGTCCTTCCTGCAACGGCAAATAACAGAGTCGAACTGGGTTAATCCCGGTTTTTGAGTGATCTGAAATGACAGGCAAGTATAACCCTCGCCGGAGGCGCCGGGCGAGACAGCAGCTTTATCAGTCTCGTCTGGGAGTCATATTTCAACTCTTTTTCAAACAGAACGGCAGCAAGAACAAAGGAATTCTAAGGGAGTCAGTGTACTTGAACGTTCGTTACAATTTGGACCAAGGACCTCCATTACAACCCCCTTGAGGTCTAAAGGCCTTAAATTCGGTCTCTCTTGTTTTTGCGTTCTGAAATATGCCAGCAGTCGAGGCCGTGGGAATGTGGTAATCCCGAAGGGATTTCCAAAGAGTGTGGGAAGGGTGGAAAGCCGGCTTCTCGCTGCTTGATAAACCGATACGCTGTCACCCGCTGCAATGTGCCGTGGTGCGCCAGTGTTTCCAGTTTCAACGATGTCCTTTTTTAGGAGTTTGGCATAGCGCTCAGTCCTCTTTATATTCGAATGACCGAGAAGCTTTGCCGGCTCGTACAGATCGCGGCCGTTCATCCTGTACTACCCGCTCCAGACAGCCCTATCGCGCAAAGGCCGGACCAGATCAAAGACGATTAGCCAAGTGCGTGCACGAAACGGCTGAGCCTATTTGACTGCGCACCATGAAACTTCGGCCGTGTTGCGCATCGGGTTCACCGAGTAGAAGCCCAAATCATCAGGGTTCGATGTTGCGACATTTGGAGCCTCGATAAACGTTATTCGTCCAATCCGAGATAGCGAGCGTCGGTGTCGATGGCCATAAAAGACGAAGGCTTTCGCCTCTGTTCGGTGATCAAGTTCTTTAGAAATGACATCCAATAGCTTCCTCGATTCATTGGGGTTATTTCGCAAAAAAATCGCCAGAAACCAATCGCTTTCATATAATCTATCGACCCACGCTACAGGATGTCTCAAGTCCGAGAGGTGAAATGGAAACGCTAGATCACTATGCTGACGAATTAATGGGTGGTGCATCGTGAAAACCCAATAGTTCACTGATGCGGGCAATCCCTCCAATAGCTTCCTAGCCCTAACGATCTGCTCCTCGCTAATCTCGCCGATTGCATTATCGCCGACCGTGTCGCTGTGATGAAGGGTGCTGGCAAACGAAAGGAAGGCGATACCCCGGTCATAATCCACATACACTAAAGGGAACGTATCCGCGAATGAGTAGAGGTAATCGAAGCGCGCGAACTGCCAATTCTGGCGACAGGAAGCAAAGCATTGTTGTGTTTCGCGCAATCCCGGTCCCCATAGGTCCTTGCATTGCTTGAAGCACTTTTGTTCCTCCTCCGGGGTAAGGGTGGATTTCTTTGGAATTTCTGCGACAAGCTTCGAGAGTGGAATGTTGTTATACGTCTGGAATGACGGGAACAGAAGGGATTGATAAACAATAAAGCGTGACAAACGTGGCATCTTTTCGATGTCCGTTGTAATCTCGTCGTCCTTTTCTCGCAGCTGCAGCTGGGTTGGATGAGACCGAAAAACTCGTTTAGGTCATGATTGCCGGGCGTTGCGATCACGCGGGTTCGTGGTAGCCCCTTGGTGAGAATTGAACTGGTGATCTTCCAAGCACCAGAACTTCCCGAGTCAGTGAGATCACCGGACACGACCAGATAAGCCGCCTTGGATCCGTCAATTCGACTTAGGAGTAGCGGAAGGCGTTCGTTTCCGCGAAGCTTTCCGTCGCGTGTTCTCTGATTTTCGGTTATGTGCAGGTCGCTAATGTGAGCAATTACTGCGTTGTCGCGATCGCACGGCGATGGGGTAACAGGTGTCGGGACGAGAAAGGAATCATCTGCCACGCGCATTGCTATATCTGCCCAGAGGATCGGAAAAATTATGGACACCGCACTCGTCAAAAGCATTGCTGCCAGTGCGCCAAGAGCAAATACATGTTGCCGTGTCAAGAAACTGGCTCTTCGTTTCTTATTGAGCCGGATGACAAAAATCAGAAGTGCCAGATAAATACAGTAATAGAAGAAGGATCGACTGGGTGGTATTCCCAATTGGATCCAGATAAAAATCCACAGCACAGGCGATGCGGCAATCAGAGCAGATACCGCTCTCGCCATGAAACTTTCGCGACCGACTGTGCGGCCCGGAGGACGAATAAATAGATCGTCATCAAAAGAGAGAATCAACGCAACGCCGAGCCACAGGACTGTCCCAAGGGCATAGAGAAAAACTCTAGAGAACGCCCATCGTTGATAGTAGTCTGTCTGCCTGTCGAGCCAGGAGATTGTTTTCAAGAAAACAATCGGGAAGATAAACCAGAAGAGGGCTAGGAAGACTTGGAGGATCTTCCAAATGGTTCCCACGACGCGATCCCGGAAATCCCGGACATGATCACCAGTCCCGCCTGGATTAGCGACATCTTTTCGAGGCATATTCGCGTATCCGTCAACTCTGTCGCCAGATCGAAGTTTCGGTTCTACCACATAGTTTCACAGACCAATCGCACATCTCAAACGTCCACTTTAGAAGCCGCGGTACCAGACTTATACAACGGAAAGCGCCGCGGTGTCGCTCAAGAATGCCCGACAAATATAACGCTTGGCTTGTAAAGAGCAATTTAGCATAATCACTCTTCTGTGGCGCACGGAAACCCGACGTTTTGTCCCCTGCCTAGAGGCGGATAGCTGCTCTAACCTCGCCTTAAGCTTCCTCGCTCCCCATGAAGGATACTTGCCGCACAGCGCCAATATCGCATTCTCGATCGCCTCAGGAGTCCCATGCGAACAGCTGTGAGGCTTACTGCTGAGGTTTAGCAGCCCTTCCGGTCCAGTCTCCTTGTAGCGATTGATCCACCGATAACCGGTGGGCCGTGACACTCCGAACTCGCGGCAGAGCTCTGAAAACGACATTTCTTCTTTTTGGTAGCTCGATAGAAATTGCAGGCGTTGATCCTCGATACGACTCTCTTTCCAGGGCATACCGCATCATCGTGCGTATGACCAAAGCCGAGGAATCATAAGGGTCCCCCTTCGCTGTAACGCATGTCTTTGGTCTGTTTTGTAGCGCAAGTGCTAAGTACGCTCAGGAGCTCCGCCCCTCGCGCCCGCAAGGGGTTTCCCCAGGCTTCCGCGCTTCGCTTGTGCAGCCCTCCGCTTCGCTCCGCCCTTTCCACTCCCGCTTCGCTTCGTTTCAAGGGTGGGAGATCCCCCTCCCCTTGCGCTTGCTACCCCCCGCCTTCGCCAGGAGGCGTTCGGCATGTATGTACACGCCGCCGCCCGATTTAAGGGCAACGGCCAGTGCAACAGCCCAAGGAGGAAGCACCCATGAACACCACCGCCGCAGCCGTCAACCAGTCCACCGCGAACACCAACAAGCAGCAGAAGCAGACCGCGAAAGAAGTAATCGCGGCCAACGTGCAAGCCCTGATCGAGCAGTTGGAGCAGGGACACTCCGAAGCCCTCACCGCCTACCTCACCGCAATGGGCAGGTTTCACAATTACAGCTTTGGCAACATTCTGGAGATTGCACGGCAGAAGCCGGACGCAACCCGCGTTGCTGGCCTCTATGCGTGGAACCAGCTTGGCCGCAAGGTCAAGAAGGGCGAGCACGGCATCCGCATTCTCGCTCCCGTGATCGGCATTCGCCGGAAGAAGGACGAGGAAGCCGAGAAGGACATCCGCACTCAGAATCAGGCCGTTTTGGTTGGGTTCCGCGCCGCCTATGTCTTCGATGTGAGCCAGACCGAAGGCAAGGAGCTTCCCGAATTCTCCGAGCGCGTCTCCGGCAGCGCCGGAGAGTACCGCGACCGCCTTGTGGATTTTGTCATCGCTCAGGGCATCGCGCTGGAGTTCAAAGAGAGCATCGCTCCCGCCCTTGGTATGAGCTACGGAGGCAAGATCGCTTTGCTTCCCGGCCAGTCTTCCGCCGAGGAGTTCTCAACCCTTGTGCATGAATTGGCGCACGAGATGTTGCACAAAGCCGAACGCCGCACCGCCACAACCAAGACTGTCCGCGAAACCGAAGCCGAGGCCGTGGCCTTTGTGGTCGGAAAGACCATCGGCCTTGAGACTGGAAGGGCATCGGCGGATTACATCCACCTGTACCACGGAAACGTCGCCCTGCTTACCGAGAGCTTGGAAGTGATCCAGAAAACTTCCGCCGTCATTCTCTCCGCAATCGAAAATCCCGAAGCGGAGACAGCCGAAGAACCGGAGCCCGAACTGGCGCAAGCCAGCTAACCGCGACTTTCAAGATGCGGACGGTCCCGCGCCGTCCGCTCAACTCCCCGCAAGCCCAACCCCTCAAAGGAGAGCAACCCATGAACACGAACACCGCAACTGAATACCGCAACCTTCCCCTCGCCGTCCTCACCGAGTCCGCCACCAACCCACGCCGAATTTTTGAAGATTCCGCTCTCAAGGAACTGGCCGAAAGCATTCGCAGCCAGGGCGTTCTCTCTCCTTTGCTTGTGCGGCCTCTCACCGATCAGGGCTTCGAGATTATCGCCGGAGCCAGACGCTACCGCGCCGCGCAGATGGCCGAGACCACAACGGTTCCCGTCCGTATAGTCAACCTCACCGACGCCGAGGCATTAGAGGCACAGCTAAATCGAAAACCTGCAACGCCGCGACGTCCACCCACTGGAGGAGGCGCCAGGATCCAAGGCCCTGCTCAACTTGGAAGACCCGAAATACAGCATCGAGCAAGTTGCCGCGAAGGTTGGCAAGGACTTCGGCACCAACTCCATCGTTGCTTATGTGCTTTCGAAGTCGGTCTCTTCCGCGGTTGCGGACTTTCATGTGAACGACCAGCAGCCCGTGCAGCAGTATCTTTACCATGGCTTCATTCGAAAGATCAGCACGCCGGCCTTAGGTTCGTTGATGTCACAGCTTACAAAAAACGGATGCAAGTTGCAACTCTAACATTTTAAAGGCAGACGAAGTGATCGGAACACATCGCAACGACCCTAATGGCAGATTGTCTGGTCCCGGGCTGGTCCCGGGAGCGCAAGAACTCGGCTCTCACGCAACGGGGATTCGTGTGGACTCCGCTTGTTCGAGTGCCCCGCAGCGCCAGAAAGGAACCCACCATGCTGCTAAGACACGCCGGCACCAACCCCTGCTCTTTGGCAACTCGCGCGCAGAGACCTCGCTCGCGCCGCGCTATGATGATTAAGCCCCATTCGAGACAGCCCGTCTCCCCGCGTGGCGTTCTACACGAAGAAAGTTAGTGCTTTGCAAAGCCCCGATAACGAACTGCCGGTTCCGAACGAGACAGTTTCGGGATCATGATCTGGCGTGCAGCCTCGTAGTTGTCCCAATCCTGCTGGTCGGGCAGCGCGGGCAAAGTGATGAATTCTCCCATGTCAAATCCGGCCAAAGCACTGTCGACCAAATCTTCGGGAGACATAAGCCTGTTCCGCCGCTCATCGCTCATCTGATCGATGGGAGTGCCTGCTACGCTGAAAAAATCCGTTCTCGTCCCTCCCGGGAGCACCGCTTGGACGCGCACAGCGGTCCCCGAAAGTTCTTGCTTCAGAGACTGGCTGAACGCCAGGACGAAGGCTTTGGTTCCACCATAAACGCCGTTCAGCGTCTCTGGAGAAATTGCCACAATCGAGGAGATGTTGATCAAGGCACCTCGATTCCGAGCAACGAAACGCGGAACGATAGCATATGTCAGGCGCGTCATTGCCAAGACATTCAGGCCAATCATTGCTTCCATACGCTCTATGTCTGCGTCTAGAAGCTTTGCGGTCGATCCAACGCCTGCGTTGTTCACGAGGATCGCGATGTCGGGATCGGAACGAAGAATCTCTTCCACGCAACCAACGTCGTACTTTTCGTTGAGGTCGGCCGCTATGACCGTGACCTTCCTACCAGTCTCCTGATGGATCTTCGTCGCTTGCGCGTTGAGTTTGTCATGATCGCGGGCCACAAGGATGAGATCGAAGCCTCGGTGGGCAAGCCGGTCAGCATAGACTGCGCCAATACCTGCTGATGCGCCAGTGATGAGGGCCGTTCCAAATTCGCCTGCACTGCCCATGTATCCTCCGATCGCAACTGCTTCTGAACTGCGTCACTGAAATGTCTGAGCTATGAGTAGGTTGCTCTTATCGCGGAGACATAAACAACAATCGTTATGACCGTCGAATGCCGATTTGGGTCGATACCTGGAAGGATCATGTCAAGCTAGGAGGTTGATCCGCCTTTGATGCACGCCGCTGAGCACTACAACTTGAACCAAAACGTCGTAGCCTAGCATCTACAGCGCCTCCGGTCAAGACCGGTTAGGACCTAAGGACCTTGGCGGAATTCCGACAGATGTCTTTGACGGCATTCGCAATGACGTCCTCGCCGACTGCTCGCAGTTTCTCACCGATCTAACGCTGCCAACTATAGCAATAACCGCCCCGGTGCGAAAGTATAGGAAGGCGCGCCAAGGATTCAGGTTGCAGGGAATGCACGCAGAACTGGCCGCCCGCTACTTCTGGGAGACGATGGCCAGATCGTTCCCATCTCCGACTCACATTTGCTCTCCGCGAGCGTGATCCGGATTCCAAACTCACACGATTTACTAAGGAGGCACGTATGGCATTTGCACAAGCATGGAGCACGCGATGAAGTTGCGACCTCGTGGGGATGTTCCGATGCAGGAGTTGTCGTAGTGTCGTAGTAATCATGCAGATATTGGCAGAGAAGACAACCAGCGGATCGAGACGGCCGTGATCAACATTGTCGTCCGCGTCCAGTGAGTGGGATGCCCTGCGAGAGTAGGTTGAGAGCATTACGGGTTGGGCAAGAACTCGCTGGGAGATGCAGTTGCGTTACGACGGAGGATTGCAATGCAGCTGACGGGACGAATCCGTTCCCGGTCCAGACGTTTGTTTCGTTGGGGCGCACCCGTAGTGCTTGACCAGACCGCAGTCTCCGGCGCTTGGTTCGACAATGGACAATCTTGTCAGTGATCGTGAGTGAATGAAAGCCGATAAAATCGATTTAGAGAAAATGCGGCATGACCTTTTGGGTGAAGTGGAGGAATGAAGTGTGGCTGAGGGGGGCGACCATAAGATAATCCAGACATATCTCGTCACGCAGACGCTCAATCTCGTCGATGATCCGGCAGGGAGAACCGTGTAAAACAACGGAATCGATGTAACGTGCCATCTGCGCCTCTGGTTCGATAGTCAGAATGTCTTGGTCCTTTGATTCGGGTCTCGTAGCCTTGCTCGGATTCATGTAGGCGCCGGCGATCCAACTGACGCCCCGGCGAGCGACGTCCTTTGCGCTCGCATCGCATTCGTCGACTGCAAGCAGGCGTGCTATTGGAAGATCGCGGCCATCGATCGAGTGGCCATGCGCCTCGAGCTGGCTGCGGTATAACTGATAGTGCCCCGCGGTCTCAATGAAGGTGGAATGGGGCCCGAGCATGATGGAGTATCCGCGTTTTCCCGCCCAATTGATGGCGCCCGGCGATCCGGCGCTGAGCCATGTAGGAGGATGCGGCTGTTGCACGGGTTTCGGCAAGACTTCGACATTCTCGAAGTTCCAGAACTCTCCATGCCAATCGAGACGGTCATGGGTCCATGCGGCGTGAACGATTTCGACGGCTTCATGAAAGCGTCGTCCACTTTCTTCGATGGGAACTCCAAACACTCTGAACTCGACCGGATCGAAGCCGCGGCCTGCGCCCCAGTTCACGCGGCCACCCGAGAGGACATCAAGGAAGGCAACTTCTTCGGCGAGTCGCAACGGATGATAGAAAGACGCCAGAGAGACCGCCGTACCAATGCGGATATTTCGGGTTTGATTGGCGATGTGCACGCCCATCATATGGATGGAAGGGCACACGCTGTAGGCGCTGAAGTGGTGCTCGGCAAGCCAGACAGCATCGTATCCGGAGCAGTCCATGATATGAATTCGCTGCATGGCGCGCTCGTAGATAGTGGCCAAGGCAACGCGCTTCTCCGACCAACTGAAGAACTGGAGCACGCCAAACTTCATTTTTTTTCTGCTCAACACGTCCTCCGATCCAAGGCCAGAGCTTGCGAGTAGTTTAACGAGCCCTTCAGTTGCCGGATGATCCGAGAGTACAACTATAACTCTCCTACAGTCTTTGGGCACCCGTGCGAAGCCCGTAATGCCGAGGCGAATGCGCATTGACTGGAGCGGGTGAAGTTGCTAAGTTGGTCTTCTCGAAGGGATCAAAGAGAATGGCCATGCCGGTGATCGTTGAGGCCGTTCGTACACCGATCGGAAAGCGAGACGGGGCTTTGTCGACACGGCACTCGTCGTACCTTCTCGGTCATGTCCAAAAGGAAGTCCTACGGCGCTCCGGGGTAGACCCGCGGGACGTTGGGCAAGTGATCGGTGGGTGTGTCACCCAGGTGGGAGAGCAAGGATTCAATGTTACGCGAACGGCATGGCTGGCCAGTGGGTTGCCCTACGAGATTGCCGCAAGTACGGTGGACTGCCAGTGCGGGTCATCGCAACAGGCAAATCATCTGATTCACACGATGATTGCGGCGAACGAGGCCGATAGTGGAATAGCGTGCGGCGTGGAGGCGATGAGCCGCGTGCCCATCGGAGCGAATACGCTCCATGGACCGGGACGACCGAAACCGTTGGATTTTCCGTACGATATGCCTAGCCAATTCATTGCGGCAGAGCGGATGGCGAAGCAGCACGGCATCTGCCGAACGGAAGCGGATGCGATTGCCTCGTTGTCTCAGGAGCGAGCAGCCCGCGCTGTGGCCGAAGGGCGTTTCGAGCGAGAGATCGCGCCTATCGAGATGCCGATGATGACTGAAAGCGGGGCGCGCGATGAAATAGCGCTGATCACCAGGGACGAAGGTCCGCGGGCGACGACACTGAAAGGACTCGCGGCCCTGAAGGCCACCGTGGAAGGTGGAATTCACACGGCGGGGAACACGTGCCAAATCTCCGATGGAGCCGCCGCCGTGTTATGGATGAATGGAGAAAAAGCGAGAGCGATGGGGCTGAAGCCGCGTGCCCGCATCCTCGCGCAAGTGGTGGTGGGAACCGACCCCTATTTTCACCTGGGGGGCCCGATCGATGCGACGTTCGCTCTGCTCAAACGAAGCGGCATGACTATCGGTGACATCGACCTGTTTGAGATTAACGAGGCGTTTGCGGCAGTAGTTGTTTCGTGGATGAGAGTGTTCAAAGCTGATCCGGAGAAGTTGAACGTCAATGGAGGGGCTATCGCGCTAGGCCATCCCATGGGGGCGACAGGATGCCGCCTAATCGTCTCGGCCTTGCACGAGCTCGAGCGCTCGGGGAAGGAAATTGCCCTGATTGCAATGTGTTGCGGCGGAGCGGTCGGCACCGGGACGATCTTGGAACGTCTTTAGAGGGTCGCAAGAGTCGTGCAGAGTGCGGGACGGAATCCGGCGCGCGTTGGCGCCCTAACCTGGATAGTACACCTCGGTTTACTCGGGTTTAGAGCACGGCTCCTCCATCTACCTGGATGACCTGGCCGGTGATGTAGGAAGCTCGTTCGGATACTAAGAAGGCAACTAGCTCCGCAACATCCTCCGCAGTGCCGAAGCGGCGTAGAGGGATTCCAGCTAACGCCTGAGCGCGCCGCTTTTCCGACAAGGCAGAGGTCATATCGGTTTCTATAAAGCCGGGGGCGACGACGTTGACACGGATGTTATAGCGGGCCGCTTCTTTGGCGAGCGATTTGCTGAGTCCGATGATGCCGGCTTTGGTGGCGGCGTAGTTGCCCTGAGTTGCGTTCCCATGGATTCCGGCAATCGAAGAAACGTTAACGACCGAGCCAGACTGCCGCTTCATGAACCTGAAAAGAACGGCTCGGCAAAAGTTCCATGTGCCGGTGAGGTTCGTATCCAGAACCGACTTCCAATCTTCGGGGGGCATCAGCACAATAGGGTTATCGCGAACGATCGCGGCGTTGTTGATCAAAGCCGTCAGCGGTGCAATCGTGGCCTCTGCTTGGCGCAAGAATTCTTCCGCTGAGGCAAAATCGCTCACATCGCAAGGAGCGAAATAGCAGCGCACACCCAATCCTTCGATTTCCGTCCTGGTCTTGTCTGAGGACTCGGAGTCAGCTCGAAAACAGCCTGCGATGTCGTAGCCTTCGCGGGCGAGATGCAGAGCAATGCTGCGGCCAATTCCGCGGGAGGCGCCAGTAACGAGAGCGTACGGTCGTTCAGCCATGTTGACGATTTCCTTTTGCCATCATAAGAGATTGTCCAGCTATGTATACTGTATTTCGCAATTAGCTGGCGCTGCCGCAATGAGTTTTCTGTTCCCCGCTGGACATAAGTCGCAAGAGACGATGGTGGACGGTATTCGGCTGCACTGGTCCCAGAGCGGTGAGGGCCCGAAAACTCTGCTTCTGGTGCATGGATGGACATGCGATGAGACCACTTGGACCGAACAGGTGGAGCAGCTGTCACAAGCTTATCGTGTTCTCACTCTTGACTTACCTGGTCACGGACAAAGCGGACATCCAAGCGATGGACAATTCTCGATCGAGTTATTTGCTCGGGCGATCGAGATGGTTCGTGCCGAGGCCAATGCTAAACGGGTTGCGCTTGTAGGACATAGCCTGGGCACGCAGATGGTTCTCCGCTATACGCGGATGCATCCGGAGCGGGTGGTGGCGCTGGTGTTTGTCGAGGGGGTGATCCGTCAGCCGAAGCTGCTGGAACTGGCGGCCAAGCAACTGAGGCGGCCCAACGGGAGGCAGGTCTTCGAGACGATCATCCGAACGACACTGTTCTCCGCGACGACGACGGAAGCAGTGCGGGAGCATGTGCTGTCGATGATGCTTGGGACGCCGGCGTCGACTGTCGTTGGGGTAGTGGACGCGATGCTGGAGCCGGATTCGTGGAATGGAGACACACTCGATTTACCGCTGCTGGGGGTGTACCAGAGGAAGTCGAGGTTCGCGGATTATGAGGAGTTGAAGAGCCGATTTTCGGCGCTGGCCTATGTCGAGCTTGCTGATGCAGGCCATTTCCCCATGATGGAGAAGCCGCAAGAGTTCAATCAGTTGCTGGACGCATTCCTTAATCGGCAAATCTTTTGATGGAGTTCCAATGGAGAGCGCAAGCCTCCCGCTATGCGCTTCGGGTTGGACCGTCCGCCGCGACCTGTCCTAACCAGGCTTGCCGAGTGCGTTGATCTACTCTTTGTGCGCGAGAAGAATGCGCGCGTCATGGCCGGAGAAGAGTATCAGATGTTCCTCGGGGATACCTACCTCGCGGGCTAACTCGGTCAGATTGCGTCGCAAGACGGTTGCCTTGTTCAATCCTGCGGCGCGCGCCAGATCCAGCAAGCCGGTATCGTCGTAAAAGTGCAAGCGCGAGGCGACGGGCTCTGGGCAGGCGGGCGTTCCCTTCAGCTCTGGATCTGCGCCGAGAATGACCATCTTGCCGCCGATCTGCAGCACGCGACGTATCTGTGCCAGAACTGCGACTGGATCGGAGAGGAATCCGAGAACGCCATGCATCGTTGCGCAGGTGAAAGTTGCGTCGCGAAACGGCAAGTGCCCGGCGTCGCCTTCGAGGACGGTGAGGCGGCCCTGATCGATCGCAGTCTGGTTTTCCCGGCGAGCAAGACGGACCATCTCGAGGCTGTGGTCCACGCCGGCTGCGATGCATCCGCTGCGAAGAGCCTCCTTGAGAAATGCACCGCCGCCGCAGCCCACGTCGAGCAGGTAGTCGGTTGGGTGCAGGGCGAGTTCGGCGAGCATGACGCGGAAGCTGGGCCAGTGATAGAGCGGGTCGCGATAGGTAGCGGCCGCACACGCGCCCGAAGGTCTTCGAGCGCGTCGGTCGGTAAACCAGTCTCCGAACGCGAACGGCGAAGTGGCCTGGAGCAAGGGTGCTACGACCTCAGTGGCAAACCATCCTGCAAGCTCGGTTGGATCTTCGATGAGAGTGCCCCATCCAGCGTGTTCGACGGTCACTCGCGTGCCTCCAAAGACGGCTTCGAAACGCAACTCGACATGAGTGACACGTTGCGGTTCCCAGGATGCAGGATGCCACTCGCAGGCGATTAGCTCCCCAGGCTTCCATGCGATCACCCGTCCTATCTCCGAAGTATCCTGCATTAACCGACCTCGCGGGCCCGGGTCGAAGTGGATTTGTCGCGCGGCGAGACAGGAAGAGAGTTCATCGACGAGCACACTAAACGCAGCGACCGGATCCAGGGGCACGTCGATGCTGGCACGGACAGAATTCAGTGAGTTCTCCATCAGTAGCCTCGATTCTGCATAGATAGTAATGAGCTGACATCATTGAAATCGGGTAACGGGGGGGACGGATTTAGGAACCGTATCGCCGACGGCCAGAGCCAAAATATCGCTCGCGCAACGTTTCCTCCGTGGGATTGTATGCCTTGCGAAAGAGGCCACGGCGCTGGAGCTCGGGAATGAGACGATCACAGATATCATCGATACCGGAAGAAGGCGGACAGGGCAGAAGATTGAAGCCATCAACACCCGTCGTGGTCATCCATTCTTCCATCTGGTCCGCCACCTCCTGAGGGGTTCCGAAGAGGGCGTTGCGGCGACGCGGCCGCCAGCCCATGGAGAGAAACGACCGCAGATCGCCGATGGTCCAGGCGCGCTCGGAATTGGTCTGCTGCAGGAGCTTCAGTACCGACCTGCTAGCTTCGCTGGGGAGTTCTGAAAGCACAGCGTCATCGGGGAAGGCCGCCATGTCGAGCCCCGTCCAGGCGCACCACTTGGCAATCTCGCCTTCCGGACTGATCATCTGTTCGACGGATTTTGCCTTTCGCGCGGTGTCTTCTCGAGTGTCGCCGAGTAGCACTAGACTGCCCTGAAGAATCCTGAGTGAATCGGGTCCGCGCCCGAAGTCGGTACCGCGTCGGCGCAATGCCGCTACCACTTCAGCTCCACTCTGGCGGTTGGGCAGGGTGACAAAGACGACTTCGGCATGGCGCGCCGCGAACTCAACGCCACGAGCGGAAGAGCCCGCTTGATAGAGCACGGGAGTTCTCTGCGGCGATGGCTCGCACTGGTGGGGGCCCCGGACCTTGAACCACTTGCCGTTATATTTGATGTCATGCACGGTGGCCGGATCGGTGAACATGTCTTTATCGGCATCGTGAACGACTGAATGATCGTCCCAGCTTTGTTCCCACAGCGCACGAACAATCTGGATGTACTCGTCGGCACGGTCGTAGCGAAGATCGTGCGACAACTCCTCGCCGAGCCCGTTGGCGGTCGCTGACTGCAGGAACGACGTGACGACGTTCCAAGCGATGCGTCCCTCAGTGAGATGGTCAAGAGACGAGAAGACTCTGGCGCACTCATACGGCGCATGATGAGTGGTGGAATATGTGACGGCGAAGCCAAGGTGCTTCGTGGCTGCGGCCGCAGCTGAAAGTACTAACAGCGGAGCGATCGACGGCACCTGCACGGCATGCTGAATTGCGGCGTTTGACGATGCGCCGTACACATCGAACACACCATGACTGTCGCCAAGAAACAAGGCGTCGAAGCAAGCGGACTCTAGGCGCCGTGAAAGAGAAATCCAGTATTCTAGAGAACGATAGCCGTTCCGGGTACGGTCGCCTGGATCCCGCCAGAGACCTGCAAACTGAGGCGAAGGCGAGCATTGGGTGAAAAGGTTCAAATGCATCGTTGGCCTATGCGGGGAGCGCCTTTTACATGGCGTTTGCTGCAGCTTATTATAATCGCACGAACGACGCACCTTTGAGTGAGTGACGCCATCGAGCAAAGCAGTGCAGCAGCGCGAACCCTAGCAACTCGGTTGTTTGCAGCCGGGCTTGGCGCGGCGGAGCTACTTACCGCCTATCTGGGGATACGCCTGGGCCTTTATGAGACGCTGGCTCATTTCGGACCGCTGCAAGCATCAGAGGTCGCCCGACACTCCGGGGTAGCCCTGCGATATGTTGTGGAGTGGCTGGAGCAACAGGCCGCGTGCGGGATCTTACTGGTGAACGATGCTGGGCGGCCTGCCCAAGACCGACTTTATCTGCTGCCGCCGGGGCATGCAGAGGTCATCCTGCAACCCGAGAGCCCGTTCTATGTGGGACCGATGTCGATCCTACCGGTGGTCGGAATGGCGCGGATGTTGCCGGAGCTGATTGAAGCATATCGCAGCGGCGGAGGAATTCCATATAGCGACTACGGCGAGGAGTTCCGAGGCGGCAAGGTGGGACTGAACCGCTCGATCTTTGCCCATGATCTTCAGGAATGGATCGCCGCTGCCGCCCCGGACGTCGACCTTAGGCTTCGCTCAGGCGAAGCGCGGATCGCCGATTTTGGATGCGGGACGGGCTGGTCTACCCTTGCATTGGCCAAGGCGTACCCGAAGGCACAGGTCGACGGCTTCGATCTCGATGAGCCGGCTGTCCGTGCGGGACGTCTGCAGGCGGTCGAATCTGGAGTTGCAGACCGCGTTTCGTTTCACGTCCAAGATATTACTGACCCGAAATTAATGGGCGACTATAGCCTGATCTGCATCATCGACTCGCTGCATGATATGGCGCGCCCAGTTGAGGCGTTGCAGACGTGCTTGCGGTTGACCTCAAGAACTGGATCGGTACTGCTGATGGAGCCGAACGCGGCTGATGCCTTCACGGCTCCCGCAAGTGAAACCGAGCGATTCCTCTATGCAGTCAGTTTGCTTCATTGCCTTCCGGTGGGATTGTCTGAAACTCCGTCGGCGGCCACCGGAACCGTTATGCGTCCCGATACAGTGCGGTTGTACGCCGCGCAAGCGGGATTTCGAAGCGTCGAGGTCACCCCGATCCGGAACCGATTCTATCGACTTTATCGACTGCGATGAGGATACAGGCATGAAGCGGATCGGCATACTGGGAGCGTATGGTGCGGTGGGGCAATGCCTTGTTCGTCTGCTGCGAATGCGCCAATACGACGCTCTGCGCGTGGGCGGACGCAATCGGGAGCGAGTGCTTGTCCTGGCACGAGACGAGTTAAGGCCCCGCGACGAATGGGTAACGGTAGACGTGGAAGACGGAGCCAGCCTAGCAGCCTTCTGTGCCGGCTGCGACCTGGTAATCCATTGCGGCGGACCATCGTATCTGATTCTGGACAAGCCTGCGCGAGCGGCGGCGGCGGCCGGGGCGCATTACATCGATGTTGGGGGGGATGAGCTAACTCATGAACGACTGATTGGCCTTCCGCTCCGCGAGAAGGGACTCACCTCGATTCTCTCGGCGGGGTTGATGCCGGGGTTGTCCGGCATCTTGCCACGATGGCTGGCTCAGTCAGGATTCGATCGGGTTAGAAGCGCAACTGCCTATTTTTGTATTCGCGATCACTTCTCACCGTCTTCGTCGAAGGATTTTCTGCTCAGCCTGGGAAACGGTTATGGCACATCCGCGGCTGCGTGGCAACATGGGTTTCGCGTCCCGCTATCAACGGGGCCGCAGAGTGAATCTGAACTCGCGTACTTCCCGGGGCCTGTTATGTTCTTCCCCTTTCTGAGCCGGGAAGCGGAGCGGGTTGCCCATGAGCTTCGTCTGCGAGAGCTGCGCTGTTTCAGCGTGCTCGAGCCTGGGCAGACGCTCACGCTCCTCGCTCGGATGCGTACGAGCCTGCACGCGGCGGACATGAGTGCCGCAGCCGAGGATCTCTGCCGCGCCGCTGACTTTGACCTTCTGGGACGCGATCCTTATCAGCTGTTTGTGTACCGAATGGAGGGAGAGGTGAAGGGGAAGGCTACCACTCAAACGGCTATCTTTCGCGGAGATAAAACCGCAGCCGTCACTGCCGCAGTGGCTGATGTTGCGGCGGATGTGATCCTGCTGAATAGGGTACCGCCGGGACTTCATTTTGCTGCCGAAGTGCTTGAATCAGAGACCACAATTGCGAGGCTCAGGAACTCTCCAGGAGTTCGATCGATACAGAAGTTGGACCACGATCTGGAGGTAGGTCTGGAAGAAGGATCGGTATAAATGGCTTGGCATCTGTTTCAGTCGCGCCTCAAGGATTGACGCAAGATCTTCTTATCAACCTTTCCCAGCTCAGTGTAAGGAAGTGCTTCGACGAGTTCGATACGATCGGGTGCTTTGTAATCCGCGACGCCGGACTGCTGAAGGAATAGCTTCAGCTCCATGCGAGAGAGAGATGGATCGTTAGAAACGATAAAGGCAAATATCTTTTCACCCATCACATCATCCGGGACAGGAACGACGGCAACACTGCGTATTGCATGGTGCGCAAGCAGGTGACCTTCCAACTCTTCGGCTGAAATCTTCTCGCCGCCTCGATTAATCGTGTCCTTGACTCGTCCCTCTGCGACCAAGCGATGCTCCGGGGTCAGTCGAACCAAGTCACCCGTTCTGAGAAAGCCGTCCGCTGTGAAGGCGGTGGCATTATATTGAGCTGCGGCGTAGTAGCCGCGCAATGTTGTCGGGCCGCGAAACAAGAGGTTGCCGACCTCTCCGGGCAGAACCTCATGATCAGAGTCGTCCACCACGCGCAATTCGTCTGCTACGCAGAGGGGCCAGCCCTGGGTGTGGGTGATGACGTCAGCGGTATCGTCCCAGACGGTATGGCAGAGTGGGCCTTCGGCCATGCCGAACCAATGCATCAAACGGCAACGCAAAGTCTGCATGACATGAAGAGCGATTTCGGGGTTTAGTTTTGCGCCGCCTACTTCGATGAGAAGCCAGGAAAGATCCATGCCGGCAAGAGAGGCCGCCTCCGTCCAAACAGACAAGAGCGAGGGCATCAGCGTTGTTAGGGTGATTCGCTCGGAGGCGATCAAAGGGAAGACGTCATCGGGACTGGGGCTGGCTGCGAGGACAGCCCGGCCGCCTGCGCGCAACGCACCGAGGATGCCGGGGCATCCGAGCGCGGCGTTGTGAGCGACCGGGAGAGCTGCTAGATAGGCACCGTTTGCGTCGAACCGTACCGCTTCGGCTGTGGCGCGGAGCTGCCAGCTGTAGTCGTCGTGGGTACGGGGAATCAGCTTAGGAAGTCCTGTGGTACCCCCGGAGAGCAGAAAGAATGCTACGTCTTCCGGCTTTGGTACCCGCCCGTCATGCGGGTTGTCATCGATGTCGTTGAACGCGAAAAAGTTACGCGAGTCGCCCACAACGACGATATTGCGGACTTTCGTGCGCCGCCGCACTTCCGCTGCCAGCGGCAGATAGTCAAAACCATGGTTTTGATCGACGATAAATAGAGTGCAGGCGTCGCTGGCCTCGCAGAGGTACGCGATCTCGTTGATGCGGTGCGCGGGCAGAGCAAAAATCGGCAGCGCGCCGATTCGAAACAAGGCAATCGACAGGGTCACAAACTCGACGCAATTGGGTAACTGCACAACCACGCGGTCCGCGAAGCGAAGGCCCAGCTTTCGTAATCCGGCGGCAAGCCTGTCGGCCTTCAGGTCAAGATCGGCATATGTCCACCGATGCGTTTCGGTGACTACAGCTATCCGTGAATCGCAGCGACCGGCCCAGGGGCGGAGCAAGTCGCCAAGGGACTCGCCCAGCCAATAGCCTTCTTGCCGATACCGCTCTGCAAACTCTTTCGGCCATGGTATGAATCCTTCTATCATGTACGTCCACTCCTTCCGAAGATCTGTATTCTTATCACTGCGTGGAAGCGAGTCTCCGAGGGGTTGTTTGAAATACTGGGCTAATGTGAAACCCATTCTAAACTTCCATTGAGAGTTTCTAGCTCGTGTTGTGTATGGCGCTCGCGGAAGAACGTGCCGGTCGCGGCACTCCTGTGTGTGAGGGATTAGACTCGCGGAGGCCTTTCAGGTTCGGAGGGTGCACGCCTTTGGCACTTAGATTCTGTCGACCTTTCGCTAGAGCGTGTTTCATAAATAGGTTCGGCCTCAAGTCAGTGACTTACGTGTGAGACCGGGAAGCTGTTGAGCGACGAGCAGTGGGAGTTGATCGGGCCGTTGTTTCTGGAACCGAGTCGCAGAAAGGACAAGCGGGGCCGTCCGTGGGCTGAGAACCGGCGTGTTGGAGGGCATTCTGTGGGTGCTGCAGACAGGCGCGGCGTGGCGCTTTCTGCCCGACGAGTATCCTTCGCCGTCGACCTGCTGGCGGAGGCTGAAGCAGTGGGAAGAGGAAGATATTTGGCTCAACGCCTGGCGAACTTTGCTGGGGGCCCTGGACGCAGAGGGCCTGTTGAAATGGGACGAAGCCTTCCTGGACGGCAGCTTTGCGCCGGCCAAAAAGGGGGCGATGCAGTCGGCAAAGCCAAGCGTGGTAAAGGCACAAAGTGGATGGTACTGGGAGACGGTGAAGGTGTTCCGCTGGGAGTTCGGCTGGAAAGTGGCTCTCCGCCAGAAGTTACGCGTGCTGACGCCACGCTCAAAGAGGTTCGAGTCCCCAGGCCGAAAGGTCGGCCGCGGCAGAAGCCAAAACGGGTGATCGCAGACCGGGGTTACGACTCCGATCCACTGCGAGAGAGATGGAAACGGCGTGGCATCGAGCTGATAGCCCCTTACCGGAAGAACAACAAGGAGAGGAGATATGAAGATGGCCGGAAACTGCGACGCTACAAACGGCGCTGGATTATCGAACGCACCAACGCCTGGCTGGGACAGTTCCGCCGATTGCTCATCCGTCATGAACATCTGCTCTCCACCTACCGGGCTTTCTTCTATCTCGCCTGCCTCTGGATCACGCTGAGGAAATGTTTATGAAACACGCTCTAGAAAGAAACAGGAGATATTGAACATACGATTATGATCACGAAGGGCGCTCTCAACGGTGTTCGCGTGCTTGATTTGGGCAGATTTATTTCTGCTCCATACTGTGGCATGATAATGGCGGACATGGGCGCGGAAGTGATTCGGGTTGAGCGTCCAGGTGGTGACGAGGACCGACGCCTGGGGTTGAAGAGCGCCAATGGCGAAAACTTCACTTTTCCGGGACTGGCTCGCAACAAAAAGGGGATCACACTGGACCTCCGAAAAGCGGAGAGCCGCGAAGTTCTGTGCCTCCTTATAGCGTCTTCGGATGTGTTCTTGCATAACTTCAGTCCGGCGACAACGATGTCGCTTAAGCTGGCTCACGACGATATCAGGGCGATACGACAGGATATTATCTACACTGGCATCTCCTGCTACGGTTCCGAGGGCCCATGGTCGCTTCGGCCCGGATTCGATCCGATCGCGCAAATGAGCGCCGGCGCGGCAGCGCTTACAGGATTTGAAGACGAGGCTCCATTACGCTGCGGCGTTCCGTGGGTCGATTACAGCACCGGGCTGTGCGCGGCGCTGGGCACAGTGCTTGCGTTGCGGCATCGAGATGCTTCGGGAGAAGGTCAGGCGGTCGATTGCGCCTTGCTCCAGACCGCGGTGAGTTACACGGCTCCAATGATTGCGGAGGCGGTTACGGCAGGCAGAGAGCGTCCTCGGCTTGGCAATCGCACGGCATATGTTGGGCCGACCGATCTGTTTTCCTGCCGCGACGGCTTTGTCTATATAGCTGCCGCGACGGAGACTATGTGGCGATCGATCACACGCCTCATCGGCCATCCGGAGCTGATTGATGACCCGGCGCTCCAAACCGATGAACTCCGCTTTGACAACCGCCGGCAGGTGGATCCTCTGATCGCCGCGTGGACGGCTCAACGAACCGTGGCGGAAGCCGTAGCGGAGCTGGTGACGGCACGAATTCCGTGCGGCGTGTATCACTCCACTGCGGAAGTCCCGGATCATCCTCAAGTACGGGCATGTGGAATGCTCGAGTACCTCGATCTGGGGGGCGCGGGGTTGGAACGAGTGCCTATAGGCGCGCTTCCGATTCGCTTCTCCAGTACGCCTGGCAAGAAGCCTTTACGCCCCCCTCGCGTTGGAGAGCACAACAGAGAGGTCTATGGGACGCTGCTTGGGTACGATAGCGAGCGGCTTCAGAGCCTCGAGGCGCAGGGCGTCATTTAACGGGGTGAGCGTGAAGCTGTAGTGCACCGGTAGCGGCTCCGATTTCAGGAATGGTCCCCAACGAGGATCGTCTCCAGGCGATGAGACAACATTTCCAGCAAAACATTCTGTGAGGTATTGATGAAGAAGTGATCTCCGGGAAGCATGTGGAGCTCAAAGGTACTGCTGGTTTGCCGACGCCACGCTTGAAGGTTCTCTGAGCGAATAGTGTCTTCGTGTCCGCCGAAGGCTGTGATCGGAGTCGCGAGGGGCGGCTCGTCCTGGTAGGCATAGGTTTCAGCGACGCTGAAGTCGGCTCGTAGAAAGGGCAAAGCAGCCTCCAGCAACTCGGGATACTCGAAGACTTCGGGAGGAGTTCCATTGAGAGACCGGAGTTCCATGAGGAACGCCTCTTCCGGAAGATCCGAGATGGTGCCCGGGCTTCTAGGTACCTGCGGCGCGGCGCGTCCGGAGACGAACAGATGGACCGGCAGTGGGCTGCGTTTTCGGCGCAGGGAGCGGGCGATCTCGAAGCTGAGAAGCGCACCAATGCTATGTCCGAAAAAAACAAATGGTTTGTCCGTGTACGGCGTGATCTCGCCAGCCAGCTTCTCGACGAGGGCAGCGCAGTTGCGGAGTGGCTGCTCATGAACTCGATGGCTGCGACCCGGCAATTGAAGAGGACAGACTTCCACCTGACTAGGGAGCCGAGCCGCCCAATTCCGATAGGTGGACGTGCCTGCACCTGCATAGGGAAGGCAAAACATACGGAGGGTGCCGAGGGGATTGGGGTTGTAGTATCCGAAGATGGACGGCTGCATACTGAGACGTAATTGTTCCATACAAATGGGAGTGAAGATAGTATTGATGAACGAACAGCACGTCTCACAGAACCGTAAAATCCTTGGTTAGCGGCGATTTCATAGTTGCCCTCTGGCAGCAGTCACTGTGGAGAGATTATGGCTTTGTGAAATTGACAGCAGGGCCGCGAGAACCTCTGCCAAGCGACGATGCAGGCGAGCCAGCATGGCGCTGAAAAGCATTTCCGAAACCGCCCTTTGGACTGCTGCTTATAGGGCAGAGGAGACGGAGCGTCCGGACGCTTTGTTCAGAGACCGGTGGGCTCGGCGCCTTGCGGGTCAACATGGGATGCAGCTTATCGAGGCTGTACCGCAGGCCGCGGAAAACGGCTGGGTGATCGTCATTCGAACTTACTTGATCGACCAGTGCATTCGCGAGGCAGTCGACCAGGGCGTTGATATGGTCGTCAATCTTGGCGCTGGTCTGGACACGAGGCCTTACCGAATGGTGCTGCCCAAATCGTTGCAATGGATTGAGGTGGATTTGGCGGGACTTCTGGCTTACAAGGAACGCATTCTGCAGGATGCGGAACCGAATTGCGGTCTTCAGAGGATTGCTCTCGACCTGACGGACATGGCATCGCGGCGGCAGATGCTCGAGCAGCTCGACCGTAGGACGAAAAGTGCATGCATTTTGACGGAAGGTTTGCTGATCTACCTAACTGAGGATCAAGTTTCTTCCATCGCCCGCGATCTCGCACTTTCCCTTCACTTTCGCCGCTGGACGTTCGATATCCAGTTACCCGCTTTGATGCGGCTGCTCGACCGGATGATGGGGCGAACAAAGAACCAGCCAGCTCCCCTTAAATTCCATCCGACAGAGTGGAGGAGGCTGTTCGCCTCGCTTGACTGGCGCGCGGTCGATACCAAATCGATGCTGCAAGCCGCGGCCGAGGCCAACCGTATTCCGGAATCGTGGCGACCCCGTGGGACGTATTCCGCGGGTTGGGAGATGCTCTCCGACTCACGAAGAATTGATGGATTGGTGTGCTCCGTGATCAGGGATCGTGAGCTCGACTAGAGGAGAGATCAAGAAAGGAGTTCGGCAGGGAGTTCTTTGATAAGGTCTTCGACTGAGAGTGCCGAAGGCAGCTTCCCCTGGATCAAAGAGATCGGACCGAGCCGGGTTGTCAGATCGTGCCAGAGCTGCGAAAGAGCAAGATAATACTGCCCTATGGCGGGTGAATCAGCGCCAGCGGCTATCGAATGCGCGAGCTCGCTGAGGGCTTGAGCAATGCCCTGCGGCCAGACAGTCTCCAGTATTTTCCGGTAGTTAGGTGCGTCCGCTGGACCGATGATGGTGGCAGTGGGAAAGTCGAGACGCGGGTCGTCCGATTGGCTCATGACAACGGCGGTTGTGGTATCGGCCGGCATGTGAGGACGCGGACACCAGATGACGGGACCGTGTGTGTTGACCAGGGAGATGTTCCCGCTCTCCGTGCCGATGGTGATGTGATGGAAAATGTGAGAGTAATTGTCCGGCTCCTGCGGGTCCAGTTGATTTTGAATTCTCAGGGTAAGAGGAACCCCAGAGAGGACGCCCACGAGAGTTTTAAAAGGGCTGTCGAGATCTCGGAATTCTGCGGGGCTGGCGCGGTGATCGCGACAGGGTTCAAAGGACCAAGGACGGAGTCCTCCGAATGCTCGGCCGAGAATGTCTAGCAAGGTATAGGACTTCTGAAACGATGCGACGGCATCGATATAGAGTGGCTGCTGACGGCGCAATAGGGCGTGAGTTGCCGCGAGGAATCGCCTGACGGGCGTGAGATGGATGTCGTGGGTGTTGAGGCGGTAGACGACGCGGTATCGGCGGGCCTGGCGAAGGCACTCGGCTACCTCCTCATGATGGAGTGGGTGTTCTTGGATAACATGGATGCCGCGAGCCATCAGGGCGGTGGCTAACTGGACGCCCCGACCGCCGTTGAGACTGGATCCTACGACGACACAAGCTATGTCGATGTCGGGAGGGAGCTGTTCGGGGTGAGTGTAGAGGGGGACGCAGTAGAATTTGGCGCAGGCCGAGGAACGCTCACTACCGTGAGCAAGGATGCCGGCAAGCTCGAACGGGAGATTCGGAAGTCTAAACGCCGCCAGATAAATGCGGCCGAATTTAGTGCCGCACACGACGACTCTGAGTCGACGGCTCAAAACGCACCCTCTTCATCGTTAGCCCCGATGCCTGCAGTGTCAAAGTTCTCGAACGCCATGATGGAGGGATCGTTGCGCAGGGTATTCACGATGTCCGGACTGAGGGCTTCAGCCGCAAAGTGCAAGCCTGCCTGCACCGCTCCATGAAGCACGGCGGCGGCCGCATGGGTCGTGATCGCGGCGGTCAGGTCGTGGGCCTCCGTTCCTCGCAGCATGAGAGTCCTGCTGCGGGGACGTCCATCGGCCTGACCTTCGAGTTGCAAGACGAAGAGCTGGTAGGAGCGGCGGCCGAATCGATCGAGTTCGGCCGCGTGAACCAGGGTTTGCACGGCGTTCGATAGATCGGCCTCAGAGGTAGCGCCCTGAAGGCGACCCAATGCGGATAACATCCGGCCTCCTTCGAATACGTTATACCAGGAGACTTCATCGAGTAGCAGAGCGCGAGCTAACCGTTCGGTTTCGGAACTTAAGAAAGGATGCGCCGTTACACCTGAAGGGAAGAAGGGCAGATCGACATCGATGAGAGGCTTGAGAGCTCGAACCACGCGAGCACCATGTCGCCAGGCTGCCAGGGAATCGTTGCCGGAGCTGGCCAGACTGAGAATATAATCGGCGGCGCCTGCCCGAGTCAGGTCGCCACGTCCCCCAACGTAGGCGGTTAGCCGAGTAGTTCGATCGAAGCCTTGCCGGGCGAGAAAACGCAGAAGCAGTCCGGATAGGCCGGGCATCATACCTGCCGTCAGAACGGCGATCCGTCCCGCCGGCATGCATCCGGGCCTGGCCAATCTGCAGTAGACAGGTTCGTCGCCGCCAGGATCAACGTAGTTGGCCCCCGCGGCGAAGGCAGCGAGGGCAACTCGGTCCATGATGCGAAAGGACGGTCCAGCACAGTTGACTATCAGCTGACAGCCTGCACAGAAGCTCGCAAGACTCGCCGGATCCTCGATCTTCGTTTGCACGAACTCGGAGCCGTTTTTGAGCGGACGCTGAGTCACTTGGCGAATTGTATGCAGGTCGCGAGATCCGAGCCGCAGGCGGAGGCTGCCGGAGACCTGGAGCCGGAGCGCAACCCTGCGGCCGACCGCACCGGAGGCTCCAAGGATGCCGACGAGCGGGAGCATCTGATCATCCGTTCCGATCTAAAATGCGCTGGGCCAGACGAGCAGCGTGCTTTGCGCTCCTGCACGTGTAACTGCTTCCGTCGATGTTGATAACCCGCAGCTCTCCGAGGCAATGTCGGCGCCACGAAGAGATCGTCTCCGGGGCGGAGGAAGGCCATAGTGGATCCTGCTCGGATGGAATCAGGAGTACCATGTCGCCGGCGTAGGGTCGCGTCCGATATACAGCCGCAGCCAGCCCGTTGTGGCGGAAGACACGATAGAGCGTCAGCACCTGATTCAGTGGGGCAGGATCCTTTTGCGGCGAGGCAAGTACACGAGCGAAGGCAGTCATGCGATCCTCATGCGAGGTGTCCAGCAGACGGCGGAAACACCAAGAAACGCCATCCAAGGCTGAATTGCCGGTACATTGAGCCAAGCGCCCCTCAGGGACCCTGTCGAGAGTCTCGGAGCGGATGAGGGCAAGAGCCTGCGCGAGTGCGGGCTCAGCAGGAAACCCAAGTCGCATGGGGTCGACGCCAGAGCCGCGTACAAAGAGATATTCGATGAGGAGCTCATCTTCAATGGCGCAGGCGAATGGAATGCTGCCGATGAGGGTGAGGCTGCCGACAGGAATTCCTGCTTCGAGCAGCTGCGACGCCGTCTCGACAGCAAAAAGCGCGCCGGCGTCGAACCCGACGACATGAATGTCTGTTTGTGCTTCGCTCTGTATCGCGCGAACGAAATGTGAGGCCGCCCGCTCTATGAGCATGCCGGGCTGCTGTTGCAGATAGGCTTTGGGATCGTCGACGGCGAGGCCTGCCAGACGGCAACTCTGGGCTAGGTGAGGAAGAAGCTCATTGTACGACGCCAGCGTTCCCGAGGAGTCATGAACCAACACTCTGAGGGCGGACCCGAAACCACCGAGGTGAATTAGAGGTGAGGCTTGCGGCTTCGGAAGCGTCTGGGGGGACTCGATCGGTTTCCGGAGGCTGGTGGCAAGCTGGGCGACAGTTGGGCCCTCGAGCATGAGGTGTAACAGACGATCGAAGAAGAGGTTTTGTGCTTCGGGCATCTCCTCGCGAATGCGCCCGACTAACTGCGCCGCGAGGAGTGAATCGCCGCCGATCTCGAAGAAATTGACGTTGCGACCAATGGGCGCCACGCCGATCGTCTTCGACCAGATTGCCGCCAAGCGACGCTCCAGATCATCCGACGGCTGTTCCTGGCTATCTGTAAACTGGTCGTCCCTCGTCATCGACAGCCAGGACGACAGGGTATTGCGATCGATCTTGCCATTGGCCGTGAGAGGAAGTGCGTCGACGAGCTCGATGCGCGACGGCACGAAATAGTCGGGCAGCCGCTCCGCGAGAAAGCTCGAAAGCGCTCCAGTATCCAGGGGCTCGCGGTCGGTCTTGAATTGTGCAGCGAATACATGGAAGCCGATGCTGAAGAGAGGATCGTCGGCGCGGGGAAGACACATCGCCGTTTCGGCTCCGGCTGACTTGAGCAATCCGTGCCACTGGTCGAGGTTGATGAAGGTGGCGTCGTGTCCACGGCGCACATCGTCAAAGTCGCTGAAGGTGGCGTCGAAAAGAAACTCCATGGATGTGAGAACCTGATAATTGTCACGCACCATGTCTATGAAGACGAGCCATCCATCGGGTCGCAGCAGCTCCCGTATAGTCTTCAAGACGAGGTCCGCGTTCAACGCATAGTGCAATACGTTTGCGCAGACGATGAGATCGAATGTATTGGATGACAAACCCTGCGAACGATAATCCTTGTTCATGTCGAACAAGGCGTATTTGACCCAGGGATATCCGCCGAAGCGGTCCTGGGCAAGATTGAGAAAAAACTTCGACACGTCGGTGAAGAGGTACTCGACCCGAAAGCCAGACAAGGATGGAATGAGCTCAATGCTGGTGCCGCCGACCCCAGCCCCGATTTCAAGAACCTGCAGGGGTCTCGATCCGATGTGTAGTTCCGCGATCCGACGCGCCGCTGTGGTCACCAGCCGATTGAGATACTGGCTGAGGAAGCTGCCATTATATGCGACTTCGTGGATCTTGACATCGCCTTGTGGGAAGAGCAGCTGGAGGGGATCCAGCTCTCCGCGCAGCAGCTCAGGAAGATGCAGCGCCGCCGTCTGGAAGTATTCTAGGAGCTCGGCTCGCCGGTCCATCGGTGGGCGCAACTCCTCCACGGTTCGCCATGCCTGATCGAGAGTCTTCGCTGTCACCGGAGCGGCATCATGGTAGTTTCCGTCATGATCCTGTTCGAGCATACCGTTGGCCACTAGGGCATTGAGCCAACGCCGAACAAGCCGGTGATGCTGGGGAGCTACCGCGGCGCGCGCGAGGATTTCGGACAGAGAGTGCGTGTCTTCCGGGCACGCGAAGAGTCCCTGCTGCTCGAAAGCGTACAACATGCCGAGAAGAGCTGTCTTATCCAATTGATGGGCGAACTGCACGATAGGCTCGGATGCGACGCCTTCGCGGATCGCGACGCCAGCAGCCTCCGCTGCGCTCGCTACGTCAGCGGCTAAAGTGAGGTGGTCGTTATCGGCGCGGCGGGCGCTCTCGACAAACGCGCCCAACTGACGGTCGACGGAGGTGACACCGAAGGCCAGCACGGCTGAAGCTGCGACCGCGGGGTGCGCCTGCAGGGCTGCTTCGATCTCCGCCAGCTCTATTCTGTGGCCGCGGATCTTGACCTGGGAGTCTTCGCGGCCTAAGAATTCGATGTTGCCATCCGGGAGACATCGTCCCAAATCGCCGGTTCGGTATAGGCGCTCTCCGTTGTCGGGATGGCGGATGAAGCGTTGCGCGTTCATAGTCTCATCGCCGAAGTAGCCGATTGCCAATCCGGCTCCGCCGATGTAGAGGTTGCCGATTGTCCATTCGGGACAGGGACGGAACGCATCGTCTAGCACGTGGAACGTCTGGTTGGTTAGGGGTTTGCCGTAGGGTATGCTGGGCCACCCTTGGCTTACCTCATCGATGGGATAGACGATGGACCAGATTGAGGCTTCGGTGGCTCCGCCAAGACTGACGAGCTGCAGGCCAGGGAGACGTTTGCGGAGTTGGCCGGGAAGCGACACCGGGATCCAATCGCCGCTGATCATCGCAAGGCGGAGGGACGGAAGGGTCACGACGGGCTCGCTGTGGAGATATTCGTGCAGCATCTGAGCCTGCGCGGGTACGGAGTTCCAAATCGTGACATCGTGCTCCGCCACAAGCCGCGCCCAATGGGAGGGGTCCGCGCGGCCAGTTGCATTTGGCATGATGCATGCTGCACCGACGGAAAGCGGGCCGAAGATATCGTAGACGGAGAGATCGAATCCGAGTTGCGAAAGTCCTAGAACACGGTCCAAAGAGTTCACGTTGAATCGGCGGTTGACGTCGAAAATTGTGTTTAGGGCGCTGCGGTGGCTGATCATTACACCTTTCGGCTCGCCGGTTGTACCGGAGGTGAAGATCATGTAGGCGAGATCGTCCGGCTTGGCCTGCGACGGTGGGACGCCAGTAGGCAGTGGCTCCAGCGGCAACTTGTCGGCGGCGATTGCGTAGATTGGGTCCGGCAACTCGGCGTCTACCCAGGATTGAGTGACGGCGTATCGGACCTGAGCACTTTCCAGAATTCGATTGCGCCGTAAACGCGGAGAGGTCATATCAACCGGCAGGTACGCTGCATCTGCCAAGAGGATTCCAAGGACCGCTGTTACCTGCTCCGCGCCTTTTTCCATCACGACTGCGACGACGGAACCAGGAGGAAGATTCCGCTCGCGAAGAGCGTTGGCCACCGCCAAGGCACGGCGAACCAGGTCGCCGTAGGACACAAATTGAAAGCCGCTGACCAGGGCAAGCCCGTCGGGATCGCGCAGAGCCCGAGCGACAACAGCTTCTTGGAGCAAGCCGTCAGGCAATGGTCCAGCGGTATCGTTGGCCGCTTTCCGTCGCTCCAGCTGCCGAGCGGGAAGCGGAAGTGGCGAGCGCAGGTTCCAAATGTCCTCGCTGTCGGCGAGCCGGCGAAGAAGCACCTCGAACGATTGAAACATATCGTCGATCAGGTCATCGGGAAAGATGCCTTCGCGAACATCCCAGCGAAGCTCTAGCCTTCCGCCACGTTCCATAACCTGGCAATCGATCCAAACCTGCGGGGTCTGGCTGACGGCGTAGACGAACTCAAACAAAGAGCCGGACGAGCCTCCTGTGGCACTATCGTGGTCCAAACCTATCGTGCTGGTGAACACCACGGGCATCAGTGCATCGGAAGCGCCGCGGCGCCGCGCGATCTCACGAATGACTTCGATGCCGGAGCACAGACGATGATCGATGTCCTTCCAAAGCTGCTCCTGCAATGTACGGGCGCGATCTCGGAAGGAAGCGGATGCATCGTGTTCAACGCTAAGCAAGCTGACGGAAGTGAAATCGCCGACGATTCTGCTGACGTCAGGATGTATAGGGAGTCGCTGCAGCAGTGTGATGTTGAGAGAGAAGCGGGGATGGCGTGCCCATCGAGCCATCACTTCGGCATACGCTGCGAGAATTGCTCCCGAAGGCGTGACGGTTTGGCTCCCTGCCAGGTGCTGCAAGGCCTGCCAGACGTGAGGCTCGAGCTTCGCTTGCCGACTGCGAAACCGGACTTGCGTGTTCGGCGTCCCCGGCGCCGCGAGCGGCAACTCTGGGGCCGCCGGGAAACTGTCGACGCGCTTCCACCAATAGTCCCGGTCCACTTCGTAACGGCGTCCGGAGCGCAAGCGACGCTCGCCGAGCAGGTAGTCGCAGAAGGTGATGGAAAGCTCCGGCAAGGCCCGTTTAGGCCGGGTATACAGAGAATAGAGCTCGTCGAGCAGAAGATGGATGCTGACGTAATCGGCGATGAGAAAGTCAACAGAAACATGAAGGATCGAGCGGTCCGAAGTCCAAGTGATGCTGACGGTGAACAAGGGCCACTGGTCGGAAGCATATTTCTTGTGACTGAGTTCGGCGCGCGTCCTCTCGATGGCGGCCTTCACCGCATCTGGCGGCGCTCCGCGAAGGTCGCGCACTGCCATCCGGTAAGCCGGAGTGTCTGGAAGGACACGCTGCGAACCGTCCAAGTCGATGATCGCGCGCAGCATATCGTGGCGGTCGATCAGGACTTGCCACGCTGCTTCGAGCCGCACCGGGTCCAGCTCCAGAATCGCTATCTCTCCATAGCCGTGGCAGGCAACACCACCGTAGGCGAACATCTGGCGCTGGCCAAGGAGGTACGCGGCTTGGACATCGGTCAACGGGAAGGGTCGGAAACGAGCTTCGGCGTCAGCGACCAACAACGGTTGCTGATCGCGGCGGAGATAGTCCAGCACGTCTTGCTTGTACGTACGCAAGATGGCCCGACGTTCCTCGGTCATGACTCCGTGCGGGCCGCGGAAGCGAAGCTGGCCTTCCTCTTCCCAAAGTCGCACACCAACGGTCTCAAGCTCTCCAACGACGTCGGCAATGTTCATATCGTGCCCTCCTCCATTCCCTTGATCAGGTCGGGACGGCGCGCAGCGATCAGCTCCGATAGACCGCGAACCGTCGGCGCGGAGAAAAGCTGGCGAAGAGAGAACTCAATGCCGAAGCTGAGCTTCAATTTTGCGATCATCCGCGTGGCCAGAAGGCTATCTCCGCCCATCGCGAAGAAATTGCGGTTTAGATCGAGGTACGGAGCGCTAAGCAGGTCGCTCCAAATCTTTGCTACGACCGTTTCAATCGGTCCGTTCAGTTTCTGCTCCTGGCTCTGCTCGGCGGGATCCCAAAAAAGCGCAGCGAGCTTTCGGCGATCGATCTTGCCGTTGCCGTTAATCGGAAAGCTGTCCACCTCAGCTATGAGCTCGGGGATCATGTAGGCGGGCAATCTTTCGGCGAGAGCGTGGCGTACGTCCGGCGTTCCGGTGGCTGGGGCCTTCCGCGGCACCACACATGCCGCGAGCGTCTTGGTGGTATCGCCGACGACGAGAGCACAGGATCGGAGTATGGACGGGAGCTGATTCAGAGCCGCCTCAATTTCTCCCAGCTCAATCCGGTGGCCGCGCAGCTTTATCTGATCGTCGATGCGTCCGAGAAACTCTAAGGTTCCGTCGGGCCAATAACGGCCACGGTCGCCTGTTCTATACCAACGCTCGCCGGCGAACTCGACAAATTTGAGAGCGGTTAGGGCGGAATCGGCCTGGTACCCCATTGCGACCCCCGCGCCCCCAATCCACAACTCTCCGGGCACCCAATCCGGGCAGTCGCGACCTAGGGAATCGACGGCTCTGTACTTCTGGTTGGCGAGCGGACGACCGTAGGGGATGGAGGGCCAGTCTTTCGGAACTGAGGTAACTTCGATGGCATTCGACCAGATCGAAGCCTCGGTGGCTCCGCCAAGAGCGACGAAACGGCAGGCCGGAGCAACCGACGCGAGGCGGCGCGGGAGGTCTAACGCAACCCAGTCGCCGGAGACGAGCGCCAGCCTAAAGTTTAATTCCGCGTTGTCCGAGGACGCCGCGACCAGCAGCATCTCCAACAACGCAGGAACCGAGTTCCAGAGCGTGACATCCCATCGACGAATAGCCTGGAGCCATTGGTGTGGTTCGCGGCGAAAATCCTCGTCGATCAATACGATGCTGCCGCCCGCTGAGAGTACGCCGAAGATATCGTAGACAGACAGGTCGAAGTCCAGCGAGGAGACAGCTAGCACCGTATCCGATTCGGTTACGCCAAAGCGGGAGTTGATTTCCGCGATGGTGTTCATCGCGGCCCGGTGAGATATCCGGACGCCTTTTGGATCGCCCGTCGAGCCTGAGGTATAGATTACATAGGCCAACGTGTCGGCGGCGACCGAGACTGGGGCAGAAGATGGTCTGACGTGCAGGACGTGGCTGAGGTCGTCTAGAACAAGAGCTACAGCGGCGTTGTCATACATCGCCTGTCGTCGCGCGGCGGGATGCTCGATTCCAACGGGAACGTAGGCGGCACCCGCCGCGAGAACTCCGAGGACCGCTGCGATCTGGGAGAGGCCTCGAGGCAATGTCACGGCAATGCGGTCTCCTGGCTGCACGCCCCGTTGCTGCAGAGAGGCGGCAACACACAGAGCATGCTCGGCCAATTCGGCATAACTGACCGTCGAACCGGTACCCAACCTCAGCGCAGGATGCTGTGGCCGGCGCAAGGCGTGTTCGAAAAATCCCTGGTGGAGTAAACGGTCGGGAGCCTGAACGAAGCTGGTGGTCGCCGCGTTTCGTGTGTCTCGCTGTGCCTGCGGCAACAGGTCGGGAATGGCCACGTGCCAATCAGATGCAGGAGCTCCCGACCAGTTCAGCAGGTTCTTGTAGGCAAGGAACATTGCGTCCAACAGGCCATCTGGGAATAGTTCTTCGACGGCGTCCCAGTTGAAGAGCAGCTCTTCCTGTGATTCGATGACCTGATTGTCGAGCCAGACTTGCGGCGTCTGCGACAGTCCACCGACGTATTCGCCGAAGGGTGTGGATAAGGGGGCCAGCGAGTCCGCGACGCCAAGCGTGCTGGTAAACACGATGGGCATATTCGCCGGAGATCCAGTGCGCAGTGCTAGTTCGCGCATGACGGCGAGTGCGGAGAAAGCCTTGTGCTCGAGGCTGAGCCAATTCTGCTCTTGAAACGTAGACACCATCGCGACAAATGACTGCTTGGGAACGGAATGATAGGGAACGAGCAGCAGAGACGTAAAATCGCCCACAACCTTTCGAATATCCTCGTGAACCTCCGGTCTCTCGAAGAGCGTGAGGTTGAGAGTCAGCGCGGGCTCGCCGCTCCACGCAGACAGCACCTCGGCGAAGGCCGTTGCCAGCACAGCGGAAGGAGTGAGATTGTGCTTCCTGGCGCGCTCCTTGATGGCTCTCCACGTCGAAGCGTCGAGCGTGCTGTGCCGGCGGTTAAACCGGGGCCGGAGGATGAGTTCCGGATTCGTCTTGAGAGGTAGTCGCGGCGCTGGTGGCAACTGCTCCATATGCTCGACCCAGAATTCACGTGCCGCTGCTACCTCCTCGGGCTGGGTGCAGGAAGCAAGCAGGTAGTCTCGAAACGATAGGTCTATCACCGGGAGCGCGGCGTCGAGGTCGGTGTAGAGCAGCGCCAACTCACGAAAGGCGATGGTAATACTCAGCGCATCCAGAACGATGTAGTCGAAGCCGAAGCCGATGCGGACGCGGTTGTCGCCGTAGCGCAGGGCCCGCACGATAAACAGTGGCCAGGTGGCCGGGTCCATGACCTGATGCGAGATGGTGTCTCGAAATCGCGCCAGCTCGAGGTCCTCATGACCGGGCAACACCGATGCGCACGGAATCCGAAAGCGAGGTACATCGGGAAGTATGGATTGATTGCCATCGCGATTCACCACGGCGCGGAGCATTTCGTGGCGTTGAATGAGCCGATTCAAAGCTTCTTCCAGCTTGTCGAGATCGACACCGACGCCGTCAAACTCCCAGTACCAGTAAGAGCCTACGCCCCCCATGACGAAGTCCGCTTCGCGACCGAGACGATATGCACTCTGGATCTCGGTAAGGGGGAATGGCTTGTGGCGATGTTCCCTATAGGCACGGATGGGAGCTGGTAAAGCGTGGGCCGTGCCGTGACCGAAACTCAACGTAGATGCGAAGTCCTTGAGCTGCGGCTTCTCGAAAAGGCGAAGCAATTTAAAGCCTTCCAGCCCGGCGCGCTGAAGTTGCGCGCCCAAACGAGTGGCGAGCAGACTGTCGCCGCCGAGCGCAAAGAAGCTCTGCGTTCGGCCGACAGATGGCACTTGCAGCAGTTTCTCCCAAATGGCTGCGACGGCCTCTTCAACCGGACCCGTGGGCGGCTCCAGGACCTGTGCGTTGCTTTCGGACGCCAGGACGCAAAGGATCTGCGCACGATCGAGCTTTCCATTCTTGGTCAGCGGCAGGCTGTTAAAGATGCCGATGCGACTGGGAATCATGTACTCGGGCAGCCGCTGCTGGAGAAATGCAACGAGCTTACCCACGTCGAGGTGAGGAACAGCAGGAACGACAGCGGCCACCAGAGAAGATGATCGATCTCCCACGCCGAGGACATAGGACTGGAGAACGTCTGGGTGCTCGTCGATGGCTGCTTGGATTTCTCCAAGCTCGATGCGATGACCGCGAATTTTCACCTGAGAGTCCGCTCGTCCCAGAAACTCCAACGTGCCGGTCGGCCAGTAGCGAGCAAGATCCCCGCTGCGATACCAGCGCTCTCCTTCGTACTCGACAAACTGCCGGGCCGTGCGCCCAGGATCGTTGCAGTAGCCAGATGAGACACCTGCACCTCCTACCCATAACTCGCCGGCAACCCAATCGGGGCAATCTCCTCCTCGACCGTCGACCACGCGGCATTTGACGTTGCTGAGGGGGACTCCATAGGGAATGGAGCGCCATTGCGGAAGGACTTCGGTGATCTCGTGTACCGTGCAATGGATCGAAGTTTCGGTAATTCCTCCGAGCGCGACCAAGCGGCACCCGGGAACACGCCGTCGGAGTCGCTCGAACTGGTCAATGCCCACCCAATCGCCACCCAGCATTACCAGTCTTAGACTCGTTCCCAGAGGGTTGTCTTCTGCGGCAAGGAGCAGCATGTCCAGAAGCGCTGGCACGGACTGCCACAGCGTGATCTTCCAACGCGCTATCAAGTGCACCCAACGCGTCGCGTCGCGGCGATCTTGTTCGTCAATCACGACGACCACACCACCCGCCGACAGTAGCTCGAAGATATCGGCGACGGACCAATCGAAATCCAGTGACGAGACAGCCAGCACGCGGTCGTTGGCGTCGATTGCAAAGCGACGAAGGACATCCTCTATGGTGTTCATGGCAGACCGATGGGATACCATCACGCCCTTCGGGTCACCGGTGGAACCAGAGGTGAAGATGATATAGGCGATTGATTCGGAAGAGATCACCGGGGCGGATTGCAACATGCGCGCCGAGCGACAATCCTCAAGCAGGATGACGTCGAGATCTTCGGACGATGGCGGCAATTCATCTACTTCAGTGCTAGTCACCATGAAGCGAATTCCCGCCGCCGATACAATACGGGCTCGTCGCCTGGCGGGCTGATCGACTCCGAGCGGGACATACGTGCCGCCCCCATACAGGACGCCGAGGACGGCTTCCAATTGTCCCTCGCCTTTAGGCAGGACCAGCGCGACGCGATCTCCGGGCTGCATTCCACGTTGCACCAAGAGCCCGGCGACACGCGAGGCGCGTTGCGCCAGCTCTCCGTACGTCATGGTGGAGCTCTCGCCCCAGGCAAGCGCCATCTTCTCCGGATGCCTGGCTGCGTTGTCGAAAAATCCTTCATGCAAGAGGCCGCGGGCTGGAGGCCGGACATCGGAGTTCACCTTCGCGCGAACGAGTCGTTGACACTCCGGAAGTAGCTCCGGGATCGGAGTGCACCAGACCGTGTCTGGTCTGGTGAGCCATCGCAACAGCGTCAGATACGCCTCGAACATCCCGTCCAGAACGCCTTCGACGAACAACGGTTCCACGCAATCCCAATTGAGGAGAATACCGCCGTCCAGTTCCGTGACCTGGTGATCGAGCCAAACCTGAGAGGTCTGGGAGCTCATCCAGGCCAACTTGCCGAACGTCCGGCTAACTCTGCGGCTGAAGAGACTCCCCATCCCGAGTGTGCTGGTGAAGACGACGCCCGGTGCGGTGGAGGCGGCCTCGCTATTGAAGCGGGCAAGATCACGCAAAACATCCACGCCAGGGTAGGCCAAGTTCGCTGCATCGGTGCGGAACTGCTGTTGGATTCCCTTTGCGCGCTCCAAGAACGTCAGGCGTTCCGAAACATCTACCGAGAAGAGTATGGAGCTACTGAAATCTCCCACCATCCGTGGAACGTCTTCGTGCAGTTCCTGCCTGTCGAAGAGCGGGACATTGAGCGTAAAGCGAGATTCGCTGCTCCACTTTGCCAGAATTTCAACAAAAACGGTCATGAACACCATGGACAAGGTGAGCCCATGCTCCTGAGAGAGCTGCACTAGTTGTTCGGACTCTGCGGGAGACAGTGTCGTTTCGTACTTCTTCACACGAGGACAATCAACGCGATCTGGCGGCACGGCAAGCGGCAACTGCGGCGCGCCTTTCAACTGGGCAAGTTTGTCCTGCCAATATGCTTTGGCGCAGACGCGCTCTTCCTGCTGAGCGCCCTGCTTTTCAGCAAGGTATCGCGCATAGGTGTACCGTAGCTCGGGAAGCTGCGTCGCTGGATTGGCATAGAGCTGGGCTAACTCATCGATCAGGAGGCGAAAGCTCTGCGCATCGCAGACCAGCATGTCAATGTTCAGGTGAACCCGGGTGCGATTGTTCGCGAGCAACGACAACTGCACATCGAATCCTTTCCCGCGCTGCACGTCGAGCCTGCGATGCGACTCCCGGTCACGAATCTCCGCCAGCGTTCGCTCCGCTTCTGCGGAAACAAGCCGTCGCAGATCGTGCACGATGAGCTCGGGTAAGGAGCACTGCGCCAGAATTTGCTGAAGGCCATTGTCCAGATATTGCGCACGAAGCATCTGGTGACGGTTCGTCACTGATTGAGCAGCGTTCCGGAGGCGAATCGGATCGATGTCCCATCCATCGAATTCGAAATAGAAGTGACAGCTAACACCGAGCGCCAGGGTGGGCGAGCGGCCAATCCAGTACGCCAGTTGCATGGTGGCGAGAGCGAAAGGAGCGTTGTCTTCCGCTGCAGCCGAATGCCGGTTCGCCGGCGTAGGGACGTCGAGTTGTGTTGATACCAACGACCACCATTCCGCAAGAGTGTGTCGTCGGATAAGATCCGCGAACCTGACGGTGGCTCCGCGTTTGCGCCAAGCGCTTACAAGCCGCATCACACCGAGGGAATCGAGGCCTAGGCTAATCAGGTCTCCATCGTCGCAAACCTGGGAGTCATCGAGTTCGACGATCGCCGCGATATCCCGGCGCATGGCGTCCAGAGTGATCGGTTCCTTTTGCACAGCGTCACCAATTGAGTCTGCCTGCTGCCTACTGTCGAGTGCATCGACGACTGCTAGATGATCGAAATTTGCGATCGAGGAGCGAGGGTGAATACTGTCTTTGAATCCAGGCAACGTCCTAGCCGTGCCGAGACGACCTTCTACTCGCGAAAGGTTTGCCCATTATCGTCCAAAGCGCCTGGATTTTTCAATATAGGCTGCTGGAATTCCATCAGCGGGTCCTTTTAGAAGAATGTTTCATCGATCGTCTGACCCGCCAGCAATGCTCCTACAAGGCTGAAGTTGTATCTTCCGGCATAAGTATGCTGGGTAGCCGTGAGACTATCTCGAAGCCGTCGCTGCAGGGGAGAACTCGCGTAGACGGCGCTTCCGCCCGCTAGCTTATAAGCTGTCTCGACGACAATGGCGGCAGAGGCCACGACAGTGGCCGTTGTTGCCCGCATGAGCGCCCGATCGAAAACCGGCAGCGAATCACCGCGGACGGCTGCATCCCATGCCTTCTGCGCTTGCTGGAAGAGGAGCGCACGTGCAGCCTCAAGATCGAGGTACGCGGATCCCAGACGGTCCTGAAACAAAGGCGATGCCGCCAGCAGCTGTGAGCTGAATGAAGGCCGTTTGCCGCCAGCCGCCAAGGCCGCGACCTCGTCCATCGCTCCCGCAGCGATCCCGGCAGCAACAGCTGCGATATAGAGGCCACCCTGATCAAAAAACGAGATTTTGAAGATCGTATCGTTAACGGAGGGGTGGCAATCCGGCATCGGAACGCAACTGTCCTGTGGGCATACTGCCCCGGAGACCTGGATATCGTGACTGGCTGTTCCTCTCAGCCCGGAGACGTCCCATGTCTCCAGAATCTCCACGTCCTTTGCGGGAAGGAGTGCCATGCGAGTGGCAGGCATCCCGTTCGGAAGCGACTGGAGCTTGCGGCCTTCGACCACGACCGTATTCATGTAGATCCATGAGGCTCTCCCACATCCACTGACAAAGGGCCACCTCCCGGTTACTCTCCATCCGAGTTCGTGTGGTACGGTCCGTCCTTTGGGCGCTACTGCCCCGGCACCGAATACATCGGGACCCTCCGCATAGATTCGATCCATGGTCGTAGCTGGGAAATGAGCAAAGATCAGCTGGGCGGAGGCAGTCTGACTGACAATCCAGGCCGTGGCTCCGTCGGCCTTCGCCAGGTTCTCGATAACATGCAACAAGCCTGGCAGCGTTTCGGGCTCGCCTCCGTATGCGACTGGCGAAAGCATGCGAAAGCAGCCTGATCGCTTGAGCAACTCGATCAAGTCGTCAGGGATATTGCCGTCTCGATCGATTTGCGCGGAGCGTCGTGCAATCTCAGGCAATAATTCCTGAACGCGGGATAGAATACTTGTCAAGAGTAACTCCTCCCACTTAGATGGGACGATTCGGTTCGATTCGACTGCTTGCCAGGAGCCGAATTGAATCAAGGCTGACCCATTCTGACACAATCCATCGTCAAGTATCTCGATGGTTTGCGCGTACCGAAAACGATCGAAGCATCTCTCTTGTGGCATACAGTGACGCGTCTGAGATGCATTCTGGACGGCTATGAGCGCTCGTGAAATTCCGGCCTCCGTTGGCCAGCGGCTTCTTTGGTATGTCGATCGCTATCGCGGCCAAGCGGGAGAACTGAACTGCCCCTTTGTCTTGCGAGTGCGCGGCCGTCTGGATGTGGGGATTCTCGTGTTGACGGTCAACGATCTCGTTGAACGGCATGAGGCACTTCGCACGACAGTGGTACGGCGCGGGCGCGGTATTTACCAGATCGTCCATGCTGCGCAGCCAGTCTCTATCCAACAAATGGATTTTTCCGATACGGCCGCTCCAGCGACATTCGTTAAGAAAGCGCTTTGCGAGGAATTGCGCACACGTATCGACCCAACGACCTGTCCGGTTCGCGTCACGCTATATCGAGAGAGCGATTCCGACCATACGCTGTGCATCAATATGCACCACCTTGTATCGGATGCGTGGTCGTGCGGTGTCGTATTTCGCGACTTCCGTATGCTTTTCGAGCATAGGACCAGCGGCGGTCCAACGCCACCAGCTCCTGCATGGCAGTACTCTGACTTCGCCCAGTGGCAGGAGGAATCTCTGGCGGGAGAGAGTCTGCGCCAACACCACGAGTATTGGAGACGAGTCCTTGAGAAGGCCAAGCTTCCGTCGCTACCGCTGGACCAATTGGCCAGTTCGCCGCGTCGCCGAAGCGAACGAGAAATCCTTGAAATAAATGCGGAGACAGGCAAATCGCTGCGAGACTTCGCGCGGGCGAAGAAGACGACGATGTTTAACGTGATGCTTGCGATCTACTGTTGCCTGCTTTATCGCCTCAGCGGTCAGACGGACTTGCTGGTTGCGTCTCTGTTTGCCAACCGTTCTCGATCGGAGGTGCAGCAAACAGTCGGGTTCTTTGCCAATATCATTCTTCTCCGTACCCGATTGGGGCGTGCTGTCCGTTTCGTGGATGTGCTTTCGAGCGTCCACAGGACAGTGATGGACGCCCTGCTGCACCAGGCTGTTCCGTATTGCATGCTTCCGCTGAACGATCTTAGGGATAGCCCCCGGCGGCCCGACGATGTTGTGTTTCAAATGATGCCGGAAGCGGCATCGCAGTCCAGAATGGCTGGCCTGGATCTCGATCTTATAATTCCAGAGTCGTTGGGAAGCCGCTTTGAGCTTGAATTGGTCCTGGTGCCGCAACGTGATGGATTCAGAGTGATCTTGTTCTACAACGCTGAGCGGATTGATAAGATTTGGGCGCGTGGGTTCCTTTGGGCTTATGTGGAGATGACCTCTGTCATTGCGGCAAACTCAGAGATTTGCCTCGCGGATATTCCGTGAACACGCGGCTGACTTAGTCTTCGTCTGAAAGTTCGGTTGAGGCACCTGGTGAGGGAGTCTCTGATATCACCGGGAAGCCAGCGAAGGCTCCTGCTGTGAAGTACGACCAAAGCAGGCGGCGCTTCGGCTTGCCGCTTGACGTCCGCACGATCGTGTCCTTAGGGGCATCCAGCAAGAGGAGGACCGCGTCGGCAACTCGAAAACGGAGGATTTCGCGCATGCGCTGGGTCCACGCCTGCTGCAACGTCTCGCACAGGACGACCGCGGTCGGCCTTCCGTGGTGAAAGCCGAGAAGCACTACCACCTGCCGCCGCGGGATTCCAATGGCTCCAAGATCGATCTCGAGGTCTTCAGCAAACACGATGCGGCCATGAACTTTGATCCCATCGCCGAGACGGCCAAGCACGAAGAGCTGTCCCGCAACTAGGAATCCTGCGTCGCCGGTATGGAGTCTGCCATCGGAAAACGTGGTCCAAGAGGGCGAGTCGCGGGCCTCAAGATATCCCTCAGTGACGGACTCGCCGGACACTACGATTTCGCCAACCGTACCGTCCGGAAGCGTACGGCCTTCATTCATGATGGAGACTGAAACGCGGTCGAGTGGACGTCCACATCCTACGACAGCATGGCTGATGCGTTCGTCGCCGCTGGCGCTGCTGACGACCTTCGAGCCCATTCGAAGGGACGAAGCTACTACGCTCTTCGCCACCCACTGCTCCCCCATGGGGAGACCGGTGACGGCGAGTGTCGCTTCGGCCAGGCCATATGCAGGCAAGGGAACACTTCGGCGAAAACCAATGGGAGCAAGCAGTTGGCAGAACGCCTCCAGGGAGCGTGGATCGATCCGCTCGGCTCCGATCACCATTCCTCGCCATTGAGAAACTTCGAGCCCAACCAGATCTTCCGGGCTGACCTTCCTGAGAATGTGATCCAACGCGAAATTTGGGATCACCGTCAGTCGTGCTCCCGACCCTCCAAAGCAACGAAGATAGCGCATTGGGTTACGCACAAAGTGCTCAGCTTGCAAGAGCCAAAGATCGGTCCTGCTTACAATGGAGCAGAGGAGCGCGCCGACCAAACCCATGTCGTGATGAAGGGGAAGCCATGATGCGAATGAATCGTCATGCGTCCACTGCAGCCAACGGCAAATCGCATTGATGTTGGTCTCGAGCGCGCTGAACGGCACCTTGACGGCGCGCCGCGAGCCACTCGAGCCTGAGGTGAACTGGAGCATTGCGAGTTCGGAGGAACGGCCAGTGCTGCGACTCTTCCGGTCGGAAGCCCTGGCGAGGACGTCATCAAACGTCCAGACTTTCGCGGTGATAGCGCCTGCGGCGGGATCTGACTGATCGACCGGCGGATGTTTGTGAATCACGAGCAGTGCGGCCCGACTCTTCGCGAGCGTGTCGGTGAGGTAGTCGCGGTACGCCAGAGGGTTCTGCAATAGCGAGATTGGGCTGATTGGCGCCGGAACTGCGCCCGCGAGGATAGTTCCGAAGTACGTTGCTACAAACTCCGGTCCGGAGCGGAGTGCGAGACATACGACGTCCTTTTCGCCAATCCCGCCCTCGGTCAGACCGTGTGCCACTCTGCGAGTAATTTCAGCTAGGCGAGCATAGGACCACAGGTCCCAGCCTTCGCCGGACTGGGCAAAATAGATTCCGCGATTCGGATTTGGATCCTCCAGCCACTCAAGCAATTGCGCGCTGGCCATCGTGTGCCCCTCCAATAATCGTCGGTACGTATGGCAAAGCCTCGAGGCGGGTCTTCGACGGTAGTGTCGCGGACGAAGCCGTGGCCTAACGGACATCCGGGCGAGTCGGCTCGCTCATCGAAATCCAAACATTCCTAGATCTTGAGAATTCGCGAATGCCTTCCCGCCCCCCGACTCGTCCATAGCCGCTTTCCTTGTTTCCGCCAAACGGGGCGGCAGGCGAGATAGTGGCAATACCGTTAACCCAGATACAGCCAGCGGCAAGTTGTCCCGCGACGCGGTGGGCCCTCCGCAGGTCGTTAGTGTGTACGTACGCCGCCAGGCCGTAGTGGGTATCGTTTGCAAGCTGCACGGCCTTCTCTTCCGTATCAAAGCTCATACAGGCGACGACGGGTCCGAAGATCTCGTTCTGCGCGAGGTCGCTGTTATTGTCGACCTCCGCGAAGAGCGTTGGGGCGATGAAGTAGCCGTCGGCCAGGGCGCCACCCAGCCTCTCTCCGCCCGTCACGAGCCTTGCCTTGCCTGACTGCATGGCCACGTCAATGACACCGGCGATGCGTTCGCATGATGCGGCGCTAATGACCGGCCCCATTGCCGTTCGCAGGTCAAAGGGGTCGCCAATGGTGGTACGCCTCATCAAGCCCTTCATCAGCGAAAGAAACCGGTCATAGACCGCTTTATGGATCAGAACGCGGGTGCCATTGATGCAGCCCTGGCCGCTCAGCACGACGGCCCCACTGACGGCCTGCTGTGCAGCCGGCATCAGGTCGGCATCTGGAAACACGAGCAACGCCGATTTGCCACCGAGTTCCAGGCCGACGGGCGTGAGGTTTTGCAGAGCGCCGGCGAGAACTCTACGAGCGGTGGCGCCGCTTCCGGTGAAATGAATTTTGTGGACTCCGGGTTCGCGAACCAATGCGCTGCCGCCCTCGGCGCCGGCGGGAACGACGTTGATAACACCTGGTGGAAAACCGGCTTCATAAGCTAATTCGCCAATTCTCAAGGAGGTAAACGGTGCAAGCTCCGAGGGCTTAAGAACCACCGTGTTTCCTACTGCAAGCGCAGGTCCCAAGAGTTGACCCAATGAGGGAAGGGGAGCGTTCCAGGGGATTAAAAGGGCAACGACGCCATACGGTTCGTTCAGCGTATAGTCGAAAGCTTCCTCGCTTGAAGCAGCAACGGTCCCACTCACCTTATCCGTCCATCCCGCGTTGTAGACAAGATGATCGGCGGCGATCTTTGGAAAGGCCGATGCGTACATTTGTGGAACTGCGCTTTCGATGGTCTGGAGGGCCTTGAGCTGTTCGGCATTTGCGAGGATCAGCCGGCAAAGTTCCAGCATCTTGTCCCTGCGTTGCTCGGCTGAGAGACTCCGCCAGCCAGGTAACGCACGGGTGGCGGCATCGACAGCGGCGCGCATCTCAGGCGCGCCCCCTAACACAACGCGCCGTGTAGGCCGGCCGTCTGCCGCAAAGATATGCTCGTGTTCGCCGCCAGTGGAGTCCGCCACGCGCTGGTCGCCAATGATCAGCCTTACGTCGGGAAGCAGCGATAACGGTGGAGCCATCCTTGCCATTTTGCTCCTTGCGAATGCAAGATTGCGACCAGGTGACCAGAACCGAATGCTACACCTTGGCAGGGAGGCTCGCTTGGGCAATCATCGTCAGAGCCACCCGAGATCACAGTGTCCTCGACGCTTAGCGTTTCGTCGAAAACAGCGTGTTGAATTAATCGGATTTGCTACAATCGATTCCCTGCATAAGAGACATGATGCCAGAGCGTTCAAAACTCGATCAAGAACTCGCATCCATTTGGATGGAAGTGCTGGCTGTCGAGGTCATCAATCCCGAAGACGACTTCTTCGATATGGGAGGTAATTCGTTGACGGCTCTACGGATTCTGTCCCGCGTTCAGGATGCCTTCTCGGTGGAGATAGCCGTTTCCGTGCTGGCCGGCGCCCCGAGATTCGAAGACTTCGCTGAAGTTCTTGCGATCACTCTTCAGGAATGCGAGGCAAGAGTCGATGCTCTCGATGCAGCGAGGGCTCGCCATCCATGAAGGTGCAATCCTTGGTCTTGGTGGTTACAAGTCACTCGAGCACATTGCCCAATTCTGAAAGCATGATTTCGCGAAGGCGAAACGTCTGAATTTTCCCAGTCGCTGTGAGGGGGAAACCGTCGACGAAGACAATGTAGCGTGGAACCTTGTAGGTGGCAATATGTCCACGGCAATATCGCCGAATCTCGCTTGCGGTGGCCGTCTCCCCATCAAGAAGCCGAATACAGGCACATACTTGCTCGCCGTGATCCGGATCGGGTAGCCCGACAACATGAACTTCGCGCACTTTGGGATGAGCTTGGAGAATGTCTTCGATCTCCCGGGGGTATATGTTTTCTCCACAGCGGATGATTACATTCTTGAGACGTCCCACCACCGAGACATATCCGTCGCTGCTCATCATGCCGATATCGCCGGTATGGACCCAGCCTTCCATATCGATGAGTGAAGCCGTGGCGACAACGTCCTCCCAATACGCCAGCATGACCCCATAGCCACGAATGCATATCTCGCCGTTGCTGCCGCGGGGAAGCGTGCTGCCGCTGGCGGGATCGATGATCTTGCACTCGACGAAGGGCAACACCGTACCTACCGTCGATACCCGTCGTTCCAGTCCATTATCGAGGACGGAATGGAGCGCCGCGAGACACTCCGTCATACCGTATGACACCGTCAGTTGCGGAATCTTCAGCTTGTGGATGATTTGCTCCATCGTGTTCCAGGAGCAGGGTGCCCCCGCAATTATCCCCGTCCGCAACGATTGCAGATCGTAGTGATCCAGCGTGGGATGACGGAGCAGTTCACCAAACATCGAAGGAACGCCATAGAGAGCGGTACAACGCTCGGATGCAATCGCATCGAGGCATTGGCGGGTGTCGAAGCTATCGCCAGGCAAGACAATTGCGCTGCCGGAGACGAGCGCGCTCATACTTCCCAGAGAGGAGCCGAACACATGATAAAAGGGAACAGGGAGGCAGATTCGGTCAGCTATGCCATAGGCTAGTCTGTGACTGATTATGGCGCCGCAGCGCAGAAGTGCCACCTGTGAATGGACGGCGCCTTTCGGCCTGCCCGTTGTTCCCGAGGAATACACGATGCTCGCGGGAAGGTGGCCGTGAACGAAAGTCTTTCGTTCTTCGAGAACGGATTCCGGCGTCTCGCGGTGCCGCTTCATCAAGTCGTCCCACGAAAACTCCAGATCTTGCTGTCGTTCCAGATACACGATCGATCGTAAGTGCGGAAAGCGAGTCGTGTCCGTGGGTTGGCCGCTGGAGGAAGGGTGCAGCTCGAGTCGGCTCAGCACTGTGCGGCAATCGCTGTTGAATGGGTCTCTGCCCACGACCAATATCGCTACGCCGGCATGGCTCAATGCAAAAGCCATTTCGTGAACGCCGTAGGCAGGGTTGATCTGCACCAAGATCGCGCCGATCGTTGCGGATGCGTATTGAATGATCAGCCACTCCGCACAGTTAACCGACCAGATGCCGATGCGATCGCCGACCATCACATCAAGGGCCATGAGGGCCCGGGCTGCAAGCTGAACCTGAGAGTGGAGCTCGCGATAGGTATAACGGAGGCGCTGATGACAGGAAACGAGGGCCTCGCTCTGTCCATTGACCACAGCGGTGTGGTTTAGATAGTCTGCGAATGTGTCGTGGAGGATGGAGAGAGTATGCGATCCTTGGGCATACGAAAGATCGTTCGCCATGAATCTTACTCCGGAACTGCTAGCGGTTCACGTGCCTGAGGGACCTTCTAGGTATCACGGGCACGCACTGTCCAGGTAGTTACACAGGATTTAATAGTAAGAGTAGAGCGGACAGCAGTCCAGAATAGTCTGCATCCGACGATCGAACCAGGGATGAGCGTGCCCATGGACAATCCAACCCAGCTGACGCGCGGCATGTACCGGAGCGATTTGCTTGCCGGACGAGTTGTCTTCATCACCGGGGGAGGCAGCGGGTTGGGTTTATCGATGGCCAAGAGAATGGCCGCACTCGCCGCGAAGGTGTTTCTCGTTGGAAGGCGAATCGATCCGCTGGAGCAAGCCTGCATCGAGATCCGGGGCGCGGGCGGAACGTGCGGCTTCGTGCAGTGCGACATCCGAGAGCCAGACTCCGTTGAGTCCGCCTTCCTAGACGCGGAAAAACAGCTCGGTCCGGTCGACACACTCATCAACAATGCCGCTGGTAACTTCCTCGCTCGGACCGAGAAGCTCTCTCCAAAAGGGTTTGCGGCGATTGTAGATGTCGTACTCAAGGGAACCTTTCACTGCACGCTGGCGCTTGCAAAGCGGTGGATCGCCGAGCAGAGGCCTGGTGTGATTCTAAATATGGTGACAACATACGCGCAAAACGGATCGGCGTATGTCCTGCCGTCGGCATGTGCCAAAGCAGGCGTTCTCGCGATGACGCGCTCACTGGCGGTGGAATGGAGCGGCTATGGAATTCGCGTGAATGCAATTGCACCTGGCCCATTCCCGACGGAAGGTTCCTGGTCGCGCTTATTGCCCGATCACCAGGATGAAGAACGGCTGAGATGCGCACATCCGATGAAGCGCTTTGGGCGGCCGGACGAGCTGGCGGATTTGGCGGTTTACATGGTCAGTCCGCAATCTGGCTATATCAATGGCGAATGCGTGGTTATCGATGGAGGAAGGTGGCTGAAGGGAGCCGGCTCATTCAACCACCTGAGCGAGCTGACAGAAAGCGAGTGGAAAGCGAGGGAGGCTCTTAGAAAGCTTGAGATTTAGGATGCTTTGGATCAAACATTTCTCTCGCGCTGCGCCTGCTGAAACCTGCTTCCCATCGATATCACATGTCATGAAAAGCGTCGATTCGGGATCTCTGATTGCGCAAGAAATGCAGTTGTGCGAAGCTCGTATTCTGTCTGGAGGAAATATGACTGAACCGGCAGGCGCTCTTACTCGGCGATCTAAGGAAAAGGTCCACTCACTGGTTCATTCTATCGTTCTTGAGCTCATGCCGGTCGCGGGCCTCGAGGTTTTAGACGAGTCGAGGCTGGTTGACGATTTGGGCTTCCACTCTTTGGCCCTGCTCGAACTTGCGTTTGCGCTCGAAGACGAGTTCGATCTCGAGCCCATTGACGAACGGACCGCTCGGAGCATTATTTCCGTTAAAGATATAGAAGAGCATATTATTCAGGAGCTATCCGCTAACGGACGGTTGGTGGATGCGCCGAAGTAGATTTGTGTCCGGTGGCCACGAATCCCCCGTTTTACGGGGTTTAAGAATGGTTTTCGGGGTAGGCGATATTGCGGACGATCCCGAGATTTTCGACTGTTCCAGATCGTAAGCGCGAGACTGGCCTAGTTAGTCTAGCCCAAGAACCTATAGCACGAAATTTCTCTGGGAGCGGCCTTTGTCGCCAACGCTCCTGTAAATCCCGGCGCTGGATGCAGATCCACGATGTGCCAGTTGCCGGTGACGCCAGACATGGGACGGAACTCTACGAGCGATGCGGTATCTCCCGGCGAGAGGGATACGTCAAAGGCGTCTAGGCTCACTCCAATTCCAACGCCCTCTGCTTTAAGAATGGCTTCTTTCCTAGTCCAACAATTGAAGAATCCTTCCTGCCACTGCGGGCCAGCCAGAGTTCGGAGTTCTGCTCGTTCTCTTGCGGAAAAGAAGCGTTCGGCGATGGCGGTATCGATTGGGCGAAGCTCCTCTACATCCACTCCCACTTCAAGCTCTCGAGTTGTGACCGCTAACAGCGCTAGGTGACGAGTGTGGCTAAGGTTGAAACGTAAACCTAAAGGGGAAAAGTCGGAGGCAAGATACGGCTTGCCGAAATTGTTCTTTGTGAACTGAATTGACGCAGGGTGCTGCCCGAGGTAGCGCCCCAACAGAATCCGCAGGCTGGCGTGGCAAACCGCGAAGGCATCCCGATGTTTGTCAGAGACGAAACGCTGCATGCGAACGTACTCTTCAGGCGACAAGAGCGCTGTGTAGTCCTGCAAGGTTCGCTCGGAACAGCGCAGCGGGCAGGCCCAGACATGGGCAACGCTGTGCCCGAGGGAAAGGCTGGGTGGTGCGTTGGGCCAGTCGATGATCGGATCCATACCGTAAGGAGTTCGCTCTTGCATGGGGCGCTGCTCGTAATTCGTGTGGGCCGCTGTGACCCGTTGTGGCGTTGTTTTCATGTGTCGTCACGAAGCCATGAGCCGAATGGGGATGCTCTGGTACGACCGGAACGCGGAATTCGGAGGTCGTACTGGAGGGGACGCTGCCTCGAACGTGGCGGCTCGCGCAAGCAGCTGTTCAAAGGCGATGCGAGCAGTAAACCGCGTAAGCACTGATCCTAGACAGTAGTAGGCGCCACCGCCGAAGCTGACATGCTGATTCGGAGAACGGCAAATGTCCAGCTGGGTCGGCCGATAAAACTGATCTTCGTCGTGGTTCGCTGAACCAATGAGCAACACGAGCACTCTGCCGGCTTTGATCATGCGCCCCCCGACCTCGATGGGTTCAGGGACGAGTCGTGCCAGGGCCTGAATCGGAGCATCATAGCGAAGAAACTCCTCGACAGCGCTTCCAGCGAGGGTCGGGTTTTGGCGGAGCCGTTCCAACTCCTTCGGGAATTTCAAGAGAGAGGCGCAGCCAATGGCAATCAGATCCTTGGTCGTCTCCAGCCCTGAGAAAAAAACAAAGATGCTGTTGTCGACGATCTCCTCATTGGTGAGCCCGTCTTGGCCCGTTGTCTGGGTTGCGAGCATATGTGATACAAGGTCGCTTCCGGGTTTTCGTCGCCGCTCCGTCAGTAGCTCTCGAAGATAGTGCCTGAGCCAGACTAGTGCCTGATTGGCTTCGTTTCGGTTTTGGTTGGGAGGATTACGCATGTCGAATGCGTTGCTGAGCCGCAACGCGAGGTCATGAAACTGATCGAGGTCTCGTGGGGGAATCCCGATCAATTCGCCCACGACCCGAGCCGGCAACAGCATGGCAAAGTCCGTCACCGCATCGAAAGAGCCTCGATGGAAGGCAGCATCTAGAAGCTCGTTCACGAGATCGTGAACTCGTCCGGTCAGATGCTGCATTAGGGCAGGGTGAAAAGCCCTCCCTAGAAGCTGCCGAAGGCGTTGATGCCGCGGCTCATCCCGCTCGAAGATGATGCTTTGGAAGAACGTGGTGACTGGTTCGTGTTGCGCGAAGGTCTGATACCGATCAATAAACTGGTGGCCCAGCCGCGAGTCCCGCAGGAGCGCTGCGACATCTGAGTATCGAGTCACGACCCATTCGCCGGGGCCGCCGCGGCAGATGGGGCCGGACTTACGCAATTGCTCGTAGACCGGGTAGGGATCGATCATGGTCGTAGGCGCGAACCTGTCGAATTTCGGGGTGAGAATCGTCGCCGGAGTTTCCATCTGTTGGACCACTGTATCAGAAGATTTGGCGGCGCGACCGCGGCCAGAAACGCTGCTCCTTTGAGGAAATCGCTGCAGCCTTGTAGAAACCAACGCTTGCAATGCGAGAGTCGTGCACCAGACGATGTGACAGTCTCTAGCGCACGAATTAGCGCTTCAGAGAGCCTGCATCAGTCAAGGTATCCACCTGGATGGGCTTCGGAATGCTGGTTTGTGCGGTGTCCATGCGGGTAAGGCGGTAGCGCTTCATGTAATCCCGCCAGGGCACGGTTTCCCGGTCCACGAGGAAGTTCCAGTTGCGAACGTATTCGCGCGCGAAGCAAAGCGTCCACGCTCCCTTGGGACCGACTGCGGACGTGCGATGGATATGCGTTGCAGGAAAGCGGCGTATCCAGGGGGCGCGCCATTCTCGATCGTAGAGTTTGTCCCCATGCTCGTTGTAAACGCTCTCTATATACGAGCCCATGAGGCCAATGGAAATGAAGGAGGCAGGATGATCGTGAGGGTCCGTTGTCCAGTCTGCACCGTTGAAGCGGTGGATATACACTTGCACCGAACGCGTGGCCAACAAGGTCCATTTGATCATGCGCGGTTTAGCTTCGCCTCTAACCAAGTAGTCCTGTCGCCGCAACCAGATTGCGACGAGCCGCCTAAGAGATCGTGCAGCCGTAGACACTGTCGGCCTCGCTGATGAGGGTGTGACTTATTACTCTTGCACTCGGCCCCCGAGACTTAAGATCTGGCATCGGATTTTCTCAGGTAACCGCTGATGGCGGGGAAGCCTTGGGCATCCTCAATTGCCTTCTACAGCACCACATCGCGGTCTGCTTGTCAAGAACACCTAATGGCCGCGCGGCAACGAATACGCTGGCTTGAAAAGTGCGCTTGAGAGAAGATACGCGCATCAATCCGCGTGATCTGCCTTGGACGCCGCCCACAAGCGCCAAGCGCTAAGAGCTGCGTGAGGCAAGCAGATAAGCTCGCGCGGAGGCGTGTGATAGCGAAGCCTCTATGAATGCAGTATGTCGCATAAAAACGGAGAACTTTAGGCCAAGAGCAGCCATTGAAAGTCCACGAAATATTTCTCACAAAATCACAATAATTGAGTTGTCGCGAGCTTTTGGGTGTGCCTATAATGTTGGCATTCGTACCACCGACGGAGGTCGACAGATGGCACCAGAACAATACGCGGCAGAACAGGCTGCGGCCGTTGCACACCTACAGGGCTTCTTGGCGACTCTAAACAAATATTGGTCGGGCGCTCCAGCGAAACCAGCGGATTTTGAAGCGCTCATCTCGAAGACGTTTGACAAAGAAGGGACGCCCACGTTTGTCGGCGCAGCTGGAACAAGCTCCGGTCATGCTGAGATTTCGGATCGCTTTTACCGGACGTTCGCGACACGCTTCAAAAAGGCCAATGTCGAGATGACCGTAAAGGGGGTCCAGATGCATGGGCCGAACGTGGCTGTCATTAGCGGATCGTGCATAGCGCGAGACGTCATGACTCTTGCTGGTGATCCGGTTCCGGAGTTCAAGTCGAACAGTATCACGAATATGATGAACAAGAACGGCAAGTGGGTGATTACGTCTCAGGCTATCGTGAATGAGACGACAAAAATTCCGGCACTTCCAGTGAAATAGAGACTTTGCTCCTAGCGCTGATGTCTCTTACACAGCCAGAGGTTGCGGACGTGCCTTCAGCGAAATTGGGGCAAGACAAGAGAGAGCTGCAAGAAGTAAAAGAAGTCGGCTAGCTAGACCCAGCCGACTTCTTTTAGTGCTTCCGCGAATTCTGGACGCATCACCAGACGCCATTTCTGCATCGGCACACTTTCCGGGTCGGTGGTCTCTGCGAGCAGGGACATAGCAGCTTCGGGGTCTCCGAGGAGCGATCCGATTTGCAGCGCTAGACTTTCGTAGTGAAGATAGATATTGCGGTAGTCATCGAATCCTGCGGCCTGTGCGAGATTTGCGGCCGTTAGAGCGTGTTCCGGCGATTCATAGTGGGCGCTAAGGAATTGCAGTACCTGCGCCTTCGGTGGACGCAGCTGTTGCAATGCTGATACGAATCGCGTCTTCGATATCGTTTCCATATCTGAGCAGTCAATCCTGTGTTGCCTTCACACAAGCTATCACGATCGGCTTGTGTGAAGGCCACCGCAGGAACAACGACAGCGAAAACTTAGCGGTCGATCAAGACGCAACACCGTTTCCAGCACTGTCTGCGAAGTCTTCGGAAAGCAGACGGCATGCATAGCGATCGATCCACTGGCGCTGCATCTGCGTGTCGGGAATGACTCTACCGCGGGCCGCAGAAATTATCCGCACGGCCGCCTCAGGGGAGAAGCCTTTCGTGAGCAGAAGGCATGCGGCCACTAATCCGGTACGGCCAACTCCTTGCTGGCAATGCAGCACAACGTTGCGCCCTGCGGTCAGTTGTGAATCCAGTTGCAGCAGCATCTGGTGGAATTCGGCATCCGAGTCGGGCACGTTTCTATCGTAGATGGGGTACGAGATAAACGCGATGCCGTGGGTGCGAGACTCCGCTGGCTGGGTAAGGATATCGAAGGCGGCATTTTCTTCCGGAGTCAGCAGGGAAAGTATGACTTTGACGCCTGCGCGGTGCCAGCTTTTGATCTCATCGGCCAGCCATTCGCCTCCGCGTGGACGTGTTGCCAAGGCGAGCCGGCCGGCCCATGGTCCGTCAACCCAGTGTAGCTTTGGTTCCGTGGTTGTCAACTTGGCTCCTCTTCCGACAGAATGCTCCCCGTTGCCGCGGTCGGCCGCCTACCAGATCGATGGCGCCAGCGAAATTCAATTACCTGGTTTGCAAGTACTGTACCCGAGCGTATATCAGTTTGTCGCAGAATAGTAAGTGGCATTCTCCGTCTCGATGGATTCCGAAAGAAACTACTTTGTGCCGAGCGGATTGCGATCGGTTAGTTCGCAGGGTACGATGCGAACAACGGTATCTTTATGCCTTCAACAACCTTTCCGCTTAGCCTCGCTAAATGGCTGATGGGCATTCCGATCGCGCAGTCGATCTATGTTTTGGCGAAACTTGGCATTCCGGACCTAATGGGAAATGACCCGGCGAGTTGCTCTCGATTGGCAGAGACGGTCGGAGTGAATACGGATGCTCTTAATCGGCTTATGCGCATGTTGGTGAGTGTCGGGATGATAAGCCAAGGCGATGGGGATCTGTTTGTTCTAACTGCGTCGGGCAGGTTTCTCCAGTCTGACGTCCCGGGTTCTCTGCGCAATCTAGCTGTCCTGGGGGGTGAATCGTGGCATTTGCAGCCTTGGATGGATCTACTCGGTTCGGTCAATACGGGAAAGCCTGCATTTGACCTCTGTCACGGCGTCGGGTTTTACGAATATCTCTCAGGTCATCCGGATGACGCTGCACTGTTTGACGCTGCTATGGAATCGGTCGCAGGCGGATTCTCGCCGTCTGTCTCAGCCCTAAACATTCGGGAGGATATTAGGGTGGTCGTCGATTTGGGAGGTGGCAAAGGTGTCCTTCTTGCGTCTATCCTTCGAGAACATCCCAAAGTCCGTGGTGTGCTCGTGGAGATGGCTGGTGTGCTGGAGGGTGCGTCTAAGTTCCTGGCGGGACAGGGTATCGATGGACGATATAGCTGTGTGGCAGGTGATTTTCTGAGCGCGGTCCCTGAGGAAGGCGATCTCTTCCTGCTCAGTCACGTCCTCCATAATTGGAACGACGAGCAGGTTATAACGATCCTTCGAAATTGCAGGAGAGCGATGCATTCAGCCGCGCGCCTCCTCATCCTGGAGATCGTGCTGGGTGCCTCATCGGACTTCTACGCGAACTGGTTAGACCTTGAGATGTTGGTGAATTTCGGTGGCAGGGAACGCACCGAGAGTCAATATCGTGACTTGCTTGAACTGGGCGGTTTTCGACTCGTGGAGATTCGAAGAACCGATAGTGCTATGAGCGCTCTGGAATGCGAGCCCGTTTAGGAGCATCTTGGCGAAACTGGTGATTCTTGGAGGCGGACTATGTGGCCTGGCATTGGCGCTATTCTGCGCGCGCCGCGGCCATCAACTGAACTTGCTGGAGCGTGACGCTCCTCTGACGGAAGGATTGCCCTCTGAAGACTTCAACAAATGGAAACGGCCTGGTCTGCCGCAAGCGCGACAAGGCCATCTGTTTTTGGCGAGATCGACGAGGATTCTTCGCGACGAAGCTCCCGACGCTCTCATGGACGTTATATCCCGAGGGGCGGTCGCGGTGCCCCTCGATTGCGATGCCGGGCACGCTGCGATTCTAGTGCGTCGCCTCATTTATGAAGGAGCACTCCAGAGGGCCGTCGACCGGGAACCGCGGATCCAAAGGATCAGGACGAACGCGTCAGGTCTAATTCGGTCAACCATGCGAAACGGAGTTCCGGTACTTGCGGGCGTTCGTACAACGACTCGCGATTGCTTTGGGGCGGACTTGGTGATTGATGCCACCGGGCGATCGTCGCGGGCACCTCAATGGCTAGCGGCCGTCGGTGCGCGCCCCATGGTGGAGAGGTGCCATGACTGCGGTTTTGTGTATCTGTGCCGCCACTATATCCTTCGGCCGAGTCGAACATTCCCCGCGGTTGAGCTTCCCATCATAGCCAGCCTCCCGTATATGGACATTGTCGTCTTCCCGTCCGATAACAGAACGTTCTCGATCTCCATCGTTTTGTCGGCGCTTGATTCGGCGCTGTGCAGACTTCTCGACGGTGCTGCATTTGATCGGTTGCTTGCTGCAATTCCCCTCACTCTCCCATGGATGGATGCGGGCATACCCACGAATGAGCCGCACGCCATGGGACGCTTCATCAACCGGTGGCGTCGCTTAGTCGATGCCGATGGGCCGGTGGCGGAAGGCTTTCTGGTTGCGGGCGACGCAGCGTTTGGGACAAGTCCCGCGCTTGGGCGCGGTGTGTCGCTCGGGTTTGCGCAGGCACAGGAGATTGCCCGCGCCATCGATGCGGGAGATGACGATTCGGTTTCCCTAGTCGAGCGCATCGACCGGTGGGGCGCACGGCATCTCGGTCCCTGGTTTGAATCGCAGCTTGCAGAAGATTCGGCTCGGGACCTGCGGTTCAACGCTGTTGAAGGGGGCAGCGGCGAGACTAAGCCGAGCCTGACTTCGCGGGTCATCGCGGGGCTGGCTGCGCTGCGGCAGTCCGACCCATACATTCGGGCAGCAGCCGACCGGGTATTCCATTTGTTGATGGAACCAGGCGATCTGCTTCGCGACCGGATGGTTCTTCGCAGTTTGGGCGTCTATCTCAACGGACCGCCGTCGCCGTTTTCTTCATCCGACGGGCCGACCCGTCGGGAGATGGAAGAGATCCTTGTCTCGTGATGCCTACGCAGGTAATGGGTCTTTGAACTCATCTCACATCCTTGCCGGGCTATCCGAGTCTGGGTCAACGTCGTCTGGGATCGAGGCATGACTGGAGCGTATTTCGCACTCGGAGCGGCTCCAGTGGATCGAGTTCAGGAATCGTACGACATGGTCTACAACAGTGGCGCTCTCCCAAAATGCCCCGCTATGAGTGAGGCCCGGCAAGCCGACCACTTTGACATTGGGCATCAATGTTGCATTCTTGAGAATTGCTGGATAAAAGGGATCTAGGTCACCTGCGTACATAAGGCATGGCATCGTCATTGAGGGGAGGATGTCGACCATGGAGGGTTCGTCCTGCTGGGCTGCGGCTAATGCATCGAAGTCATTGGCCAGCAGCTCTTCCCGCCGGGCTGCGGGTACGCCGTCGGGATCGATGTTGATCCGGCGCAACAGGAAATTGAGGAAGGCATTCCGATCCACGCCGTCAAAGCGTGCCGAGTCGGGAATTCGCCGCTCATAGGCGTCGTGTCCACCAATGATCAATGCCGAGAGTCTCTCGGGCGAAAACTTCGCTAGGCCGAAAGCGATTCGACCTCCATTTGAGTAGCCCCAGAACGCCGCCTTTGGAAGCTTGAGATCGTCCAGAATCGCGATAACGTCGCTTACGCGCAGATGCAATGCATATGCAGCCGGATCGTGTGGCTTGTCGCTGCCGCCGTGCCCGCGGGGGTCCACCAGTATAAGTTGGTACTGTTTGCGCAACGCTCCTACATAACCACATAGATACCAGCGCTTGAGTGTTTGTGTAAAGCCATGATGAAGAATTAATGGGGGTCCGTTCCCGACGATACGGTAATAAATCCGAACTCCCTGATGCGTGGTGTATGGCATAGAGTGTTCGGGGGTTACGCGTGGCTCAGATGCTGCGCGAAGTACCAGGTGTGGCCCTCGAGATCCTCAGCTCCGTAGGTGCGGTCCCCGTAGTCCTGATCCTGCAGTTGCTGGACGATTGTTACGCCCAAATCCTTCGCCTTTTGGTAGTGCGCGTCCACCTCAGGCACATAAACGTAAAGGGTCTGCGTCAGATGGCCGAGCCGCTTGGGATTTCTATAGTCCGGCCCTGGGTTTCCCATCATGATGAGACCATTGTTGAAGGTCATCTCTGCGTGGTTGACACTGCCATCCGAACGAACGACCCTATGTCGTTCTATGAACCCGAAGACACGGGCAATCCATTCCAGGGCGGCTGCCACATCCTCATAATAAAGATAGGGAATTATTATTTGCTGTGAGTTATCCGCCATCGTTCGTCCCCCCTTATTTCATATCCTACATATAGACCATAGCCATCGCATGAAAGGAGACTTCATCTGCCATATGCTGCTGCGAAGCATAACCGCTCCGAACCGTACAGGCAAGTGAGTTTCGCACAGTCGGAGGCAACGACTTCCCGCTTCGAACGGCACGGCTATACTGAGCAAGTGCGCGGAATCTCTGAGAACGCGCACGGATCGAGGTCGACGACGGTCCTTAAAGGAGCCGTGTTTGAACATCGACGATTTTGCCGCCTCCTCCCCATTCCATCGATTTCTTGGCTTCGAGATCTTGTCTTGTGCAGACGGAAGGGCAGAGGTGAAACTTCCTTTCCGCGATGAGTTTCTTCGCCGTGACGGCTCGAGGCGAATTCATGGCGGCGTGGTGGCAACCCTAATCGACGTGGCCGGAAATCTTGCTGTATTTTCGACCGTGCGTGCAGGCGTACAAACGGTCGATCTGAGGGTAGACTACCTGCGTCCCTGTCGCGGTACGCTGATGGCACGGTCACGAGCGATCCGCATTGGCCGCACCGTCGCGGTTGCCGATATTGAGATCGATGATGGCGACGGAGTTTTAGTCGCAATTGGACGCGCGCTGTTTTCTTTGCCTCCGAGCGGTGCGAGCAAAGTCACTTAGTGAAAAAGCACGGTGAAGATGAGGGAGTGCGGAGGATGAGATGCGCCGCAGATTGTCAAGAATAACGGTAACGCAAACGATGAGTATCGAGGCAGTTCTTGCGCGCCTTGCGGCCTTGGACATTGTTGACGGAATCGCGCTTCGTGGAACGCGAGCTATACCACTGATCGACCCAAGCACAGATTACGATCTGCTCATCCTCGTAACCGAGCGGCCGTTGCACATCACCCAGTTGTTCACGCACATCGAAAAACGGGTCGCCGACGTCTTCCTAATGGATGTCCAAGCCTACGACCAGATCGTTCAAGGTGGCCGCCGGTTGTCACCTTCATCGCCCGATGGAATTTTCATGCGAAAATTGGCCGGTTCTGAGATTATTCACGATCGCTCAGGGCGAATTCAACGAGGGCTTGGAGAGGCGGGCAAAGGCCCGGGCTGGTTCAAAGCGGTCTCGTATTCCGCTCTCTATCTTCTTTGGTTCACGCAAAATTTTGTGCTCGCACACGTGAAACGAATGATACTTTCGGCCGATGCAACCTATCTAACGGCTTCCGACATGCTGATGGCGTCCAGCGTAGGGGCGACTTACCGCGCGTATTTCGAAGTCCGACGGTTGTCCTGGGAGGGGGAGAAGGGGGCAATCCATTATCTGCAGGAGCATGATCCTGCGTATCTTGAAGTTTTGCGTGGATGTCTGACCTCAGCCAATCGCGAACAAAAGCTGCTCTTGTACGAGCAACTCGTGCGTCTGACTCTCGAACCTTTTGGCGAAGTGTGGGACGACGACATTGTCGCGGCTTGCTTTGACACACCACTTCATGACTCCTCAGGAGTCGACAGCGCTTTGAGCTTCTGGGAAGACCTATTTGCGTGATGCGCCGTTGCAACCTTCGACGATGTAAATTCAGGCGCGAACACCCTCAATGACGCAGGGTCGAGCGCGAGTTCGGACAATCCTTGTCAAGGTAAATCCAGTGGATTGGTACAGCGAACGAAATTCCTGCTCTGAACGTTCGCGGCCACCTGTGCAGACCATCACATTAATGTCAGTTGAGACCGCTGCACGGCTTGCCGGTGTCTGATCGATCTTATCGGGATATATAGCCTCTATTATCAGCAACTTGCTTTCGAGCGTCATGGCAGCATAGCAGTTGCGGAGGATGACCGCGGCGCGGTCGTCATCCCAATCGGTGATTACGTTGGAAATGAGATACGCACCGTGACCGACAGGTACGTTCTCGAAGAAGTTACCGCCCACCACGCTGCACCGGTTTAGGAGGTTGCTTTCCTCCAGTCGCCTCTTGCCCCGTTCCGCCACATGCGGTACGTCATAGAGAACACCATGAAGGTTCGGATATGACGCAAGGATGCCTGCCAGGAGAGCACCATTTCCGCCGCCAATATCAACCACAGTCTTGAAGGAGGTGAAGTCGTACGAAGCGGCAACAGCGGTGGCCGTCTGCTGGGTAAGAGCTGCCATGCCCCGATCGAAGATATCGGCGTCATCTTGACGCTCGGACATGTAGGTGAACGGATCAGTTCCAAAGACTTGGGGAAATGCGGGGGCGCCGGTCCGGACGCACCGCAGCAACCGACTCCAAGCTAGTTGCGGTCTGCCTCCCCACAGCAGTGCTACTGCATGCATCGATTCGGGCACATCTGTGCGCAGGTACGTCCCGGTGGGCGTCAATCCAAATCGTCCTGTATCGTCTTCTGTCAGCACATGAGCGTTAACCAACAGGCGCAGCACCCGCCGCAGTGACTGTGGGTCAGTTGCGGTGGCGGCGGCTAGCTCCGTATGGTGTTTCGGGCTATCGCTGATCAAGTCTGCCAGTTTGAGTTTTGCGGCGACTTGGACGGCTTGCGACAAGTGGTACCCCGTAATCAAACCGTAGAGTTCATGTTGTGGATCCAGATCTGAAGGTGTCATGACCGAGAACTCTAGTCCTTTCCACTACCTCTAGGAATAGTAGTGCTGATTGGACAGGCAGCATTAGCGACGCCAACAACTTGTGTTCGTGCCTCAGGCGATTTGGCCCACCTTAGTCGTCGATGCCTTAGAATTAGCAGCATATCTTAATCGGTCGGGAAGTGGACAAAATGCAAGAGACTGGTAACGTGCTTCTTCCTAAATACGACCCGCTCGATCCTGCCGTCATGGAGAATCCCTATCCCACTTATGCAAGATTGCGCGCGGCGGGACCGGTCTGCCGCGGTGGTCCTGGACAATGGGTCGTAACTCACTACGCGGATGTCGTCCGATTGTTGCGAGATCCGCGGCTAGGTAACCAATTTCCAGAGGCGTACCGGCAATTCTCTTTCGGCGATCGTGCGATGGAGACGTTCTTTGAGCGCATTCTTCTGAATCGCGACCCACCCGACCATACGCGTCTTCGAGAGCTTATGAGCGTCGCGTTCAACCCGAATCAGGTTCGCCGGCTGACTGACCACATTGGCATGTTGGTAGACCAGCTGTTGGCTGCCGCGTCAGAACGCGGGGAATTCGATGCGGTCTGCGACTTGGCGTTCCCGCTACCCGTGATGGTTGTGTGCGAATTGATCGGCATCCCGACGGTCGATCATGATGCGGTACGTCCGCGTGCAACTGATCTATGCAAGGCCTTTGGCACCCAAATTCCGGAGCATGACCGAGTTGATGCAACGGGCGCCATCACTTGGCTGAGAAGCTATGTCGGCGGCCTGCTGGAGGAGCGCAGGAAAAACCCAGGAGAGGACCTGTTGTCTTCAATGCTTTTGGCAAGCATTCGGGAGCGACGTTTTGGTTACGAAGAAATCATCGACAATGTTCTCTTCCTCTTCTTTGCCGGCTTTGAGACTACCAAAGATCTCATTGCGACAGGATGCGCAGCGCTTTTGAAGTTTCCGAGGGAGCTGGAGCGCCTCTGGGCCGACAGGTCCTTAGTCCCATCCGCTGTGGAGGAGTTCCTTCGGTACGACGCCGCGGTCCAATCCGTCGGACGTCTCGCGCTGGAGCCGATTGAGATTGGCGGACGCACGATCAAGAAAGATCGGGTGCTGATCCTTCTGCTCGGATCGGCCAATCACGACCCAGACCAGTTTTACCGACCTGAGGAACTCGACGTCGGTCGGAAACCTAATGCAAATGTGAGTTTTGGGGGAGGTGTTCATCATTGCCTTGGCGCAACCCTGGCTCGCATCGAGGCCGGAGTTACTTTCAGCCGTCTTCCGATGCACTTCTCCCATTTCGCTCCGGCAGGCGAGACAATGCGCCGACTAAGTGCCGGCTTCCGCTGTTATGCGAGCGTTCCAATTGCGGTAAGGACCTACTAAGCTCGGACACCTCAATGCGAGATCCAGTGCGAGTCACCAGAGACGGTACAATCGCGGTCATCACTCTTCACAATCCGCCGGTAAATGCGTTGAACCGCGGGGTGTTGCAGGGGCTGTCGGATGCTGTCGATTCAGTCGAATGTGATGATCAGGTTGCATGCATCGTGGTCATAGGAGAGGGGCCCGGTTTTTGCGCGGGAGCGGACGTCCGGGAATTCGAACGAATGACGGCGGGCTTGGAACCTGGACCGAAGTTCGCATTTTCGTCATTGCTGCTGAAGATTGAGGCATCGCGAAAGCCGTTCGTAATGGCCCTTCACGGAGCGGTGTTCGGAGGCGGTCTTGAACTTGCAATGGCCGGCCATTATCGTATTGCAGCGGTCGGCACACTCCTTGCTCAGCGTGAGGTGAAGCTCGGCATGATTCCGGGCGGGGGGGGGACCCAACGCCTACCGCGTCTCGCCGGGATTGCAAAAGCGATTGAGATGTGTGTGGAGGGGCGTACGGTCGACACGGACGAGGGCGTGAAACTGGGCTTGTTGGATCGTCTCATCGAGAAAGATTTGCTCGACCACGCATTCGCATTTGCGCGCGAGATCGCGACGCTACCTGTGCCTAGGACACGAGAGATCGAGGGAAGGCTTGGTAGTTCAGAAGAAAACCTTCCGATCTTCGCTGCCGCGCGTGAAGCTGCACGGCGGAAACATCGCGGGATTTCTGCCCCGCTCGCGGCGATTGAAGCAATCGAAGCTGCTACAAAGCTGACATTCGATGAAGGGTTGGAGCTTGAGCGGAAGCTGTTCACTGAATGTTTCTTCTCCAGTCAATCCAAGGCTCTCGTTCATTTGTTTGTCGCCGAGCGAGAAGCGTCCCGGATCCACGATGCGGCCGAGATAGGCGAGGTTCCTTCCATCCGTTGCGTGGGTCTTGTCGGCGCAGGGACTATGGGATGCAGCATTGCGATGGCGCTGGCGGATGCGGGCATTCCAACTCTGCTCAAAGAGCTAAATCAAGATGCATTGGAGCGCGGATTAGCCGCTATTCATGGAGCTTATCTTCGGTCCATCAAGAAGGGACGGCTGACGCAAGCGGCAGTCGCTATGCGCACGGGGCTCATTACCGGAGTTCCGCAGTACGAAGATTTAGGCGATGCAGACCTGGTCGTTGAAGCTGTGTTCGAGAGTGAAATTGCCAAAAAACAAGTGTTCCGAGAGCTCGACCGCGTCTGCAAGGCGACGGCGATCCTGGCAACAAATACGTCTTCGCTCGATATCGACGAGATCGCGTCGGTTACAAGACGGCCGATGAGTGTCGTTGGCGCGCATTTTTTTTATCCAGCTGGAATCATGCGTGTGCTGGAGATCGTGCGGGGGAGAGCAACGGGCAGACGGGCACTTGCGACGTGCATGCAGCTTGCCAAGAAGTTGGGTAAGGCTGGTGTCATCGTTGGAAACTGTCCCGCTTTCGTCGGAAATCGCATGTTTGGCGCCTACCGCAGGGAGGCCCAGTTCCTGGTGGAGGAGGGTACTGCTCCCGAGGTCGTCGATCAGACGCTTTGCGACTACGGCATGGCAATGGGGCCATTAGCGGCTGGCGACCTAGCAGGGCTCGATGTCGCTTGGCGGATCCGCACAGAGAATCGGCACGTGAAACAACGCAGTGTGCGGCAACCGTTTGTGGAGGATGAGTTGGTGGAACTGAAGCGCTACGGGAAAAAAACGGGCTGTGGCTGGTACATGTATCTGGAGGGGCAGGGCGCAACGCCTGATCCAGAGGTTTCTGGATGGGTGTCACGGCTGGCTGCGGAGCGCGGCATCATTCAGCGAATTGCCTCGTCTGAAGAGATTGTCGACCGTTGCATTTACGCGATGATCAATGAAGGTTCCCTTATCCTCGGAGACGGCAATTCGGCGCGCGCCTCAGACATCGACGTGATCTGCGTTCATGGATTCGGGTTCCCAGCCTACCGCGGCGGCCCGATGTGGTATGCAGATACGATTGGCCTGCCAGAGGTCTATGCGAGAATCTGTGGCTTCTGTGAGGAGTACGGCGAACACTGGAGGCCTGCGCCTCTTTTGCGGCAACTCGCCGAACAGGCCATCGGGTTTTCGGATTACGACAAGCAAGTGAAAGAAAGCTCCGGAGTGCGTGGTGTCGTTCCGGAACTGCCTCGTTAATCGATGCATACCCGCATGGATAGCCAGCGTTATGGAAAAGAGCGATACGACCGTGAGTTCCGAGGAAAGTTTTTCCGATAGATTTGTGCGACCTTCAGCCTGTCGGCATCACCCCGCGTCAAGCGGAAGACCGCCAGGATCCAAAGTGGCCCTTCTCACCGGTGCGACTGGCTTTCTCGGGGCCAATCTACTTCACGATCTGCTTATACGCACCTCGCTTGAAGTGAGGTGTCTTTTGCGGTCCGCTAAAATTTGTGACGCGAGCCCCCGGCTGCAACGAGCCCTAGAATCGCAAGGGCTGTGGCAGGAGGAGTTCGCAGGTCGTATCCAAGTCGTGGTCGGGGACCTTTCAAAGCCGGCACTCGGTGTTAGCGACGCAGAGTTTGAGGCGCTACGCACGGAAGTGGATGTCATCTATCACAATGGCGCGCACACCAATCTTATATTTCCGTATCGCGCTTTGCAGCCTACCAACGTGATGGGGACACGCGAACTGTTGCGGCTCGCTGATGGCGCTCCAGTAAAAGAATTCCACCATGTTTCGTCGATTTCCATCTTCGGCGAGCCGCCAATCGGCGCCTCCGCCCCGATCCGGGAAGATCTTCGGGCGCCGCGACCTCAACGGCATTCTTCCGGCTACGCCGAGAGCAAATGGGCGGCAGAGGGACTTGTATGCGACGCAGCTGAAGGCGGTCTTGCGGTTTCAATCTATCGCCCCGGACGGATTACTGGCCACAGCAGGACGGGAGCGTGTAGCGAGGAAGATATGTTCTCCCTCTTGCTGAGGTCATGCGTGCAACTGGGAGTGGCGCCGGACTTTGATGGCTGGGTGCAGTTGACTCCCGTCGATTTTGTCAGCCGGGCGATTGTGCAGTTGTCGCTTAATTCTTCTTCGCGAGGCAAGGCCTTTCATCTTGTGAAGCCCGATGTGGTTAGTTGGGAGGAGGTGGTAGAGATTTTGCGAACTGTTGGCGCTGTTGAACGCATACTGAATTACGGCGACTGGTTGAACGTGGTGAAACAGCAAGTTCGTGAGTGCCCCGAAGACGGTGCTGTGCATGCTCTGCTATCGAACGTGCGGCCGCCGTTCTCGGGGCCAAGACGGCATGTATCTGACGACAATGTTGTGTTCGGTCTGGCTGATGTTCCAGACGTGTGGGAGACCGTGAGCCCGGCTCTCCTTTTGCAGAGGCAAGTGGAGTTTCTTGTGCGACCAAGGTCTCTGCAAAGGCCTGCTATCAAGAGACAAAGCGGGCCGGCATCGACTTGATTCCGTTCATGAAATTGGATCGCAGGCGGACCACCGGGCCAGCAAGCTCGAATCGATTGAGGTGCGGACAGAGTTGCTCGAAGAGTGTGAGGGCCTCTAGGCGCGCCAAATGCGCGCCTAGACAGAAGTGCGGTCCGACGCCAAAGGCCACGTGGAGATTCGGCTTTCGGTCGAGGATTAGTTGATCCGGACGCTCGAAGATCTCTTCATCGCGATTCGCGGAACAATAATAGAGGACGACCTTGTCGCCGGCACGAATGCTCTTGCCATCCAACTCCGTATTCTCCAGGGCCGTTCGGCGGAACTGCATGATCGGCGAGACCCAGCGCAAGAGCTCCTCGATGGCAGCGGGAAGCAGCGCTGGATTCGTAGCCAGCCGCGCCAGCTCGTCGGGCCATTCTGACAGTGCCTGGAGGCTGCCTGAGATGAGGTGGCGTGTGGACTCATTTCCTCCAATTGCCAGCATGATCCAGATGTAGCAAAGCTCGCTGTCACTGAGAGTGCGCCCATCGTGCGTTTTATTCGCAAGGACACTGACTAGATCGCATGCAGGCCTTTTCCGCTTGGCTTCTGCCAACTCTCGAGCATAGGTAAAGGCCTCAGAAAATGTGTTCTGGTAGGCATCGACATCGCCACCGCTGAAATCAGGATCGTCAAATCCGACGATGGTGTTGCTCCATTTGTAGATGAGGTGACGATCCTCGCGAGGCATTCCGAGCAGGTCTGCAAGGACGAGAAGCGGTAGCTCGGCAGCCATCTCGAGCACGACGTCGAACTCGTCTTTCTGTATAACTTGCCGGACGATTGCCTTTGCATGCATCCGGATGTTCTGGTGAAGACGTTGGACTTCGGTTGGTGTGAACGCTTGGGTGAGCAGTTTGCGGACCGCTCCATGCTGCGGAGCGTCCATATTGATCAACAACTGGCGAGTCCGCTCAAGATCCCAATGAGATTTTGGATCGGCCAGAAAAGAACCTCGAGCTGCGGAGGAGAAGAGCTCCGGGCGACGGGAGACTGAAACGAGGGTTGCATAGCGGGTGATCGCCCAGTACCCGCTGCCTTGGCTCGTCGCGCGCGCCGACGAACTGCGCAGGCCGACGGAGGTCTCTTCGATCCAGGCTATCGGGGCGTCGCGGCGCAGGCGGCCGAATTCAGCGTATGGCACCCGAATCGCATACTCCGCCGGGTTGGCTATCAGTTTCGAATCCGGCACGCGATGGGCGGCGGACTTCGTTGCGGTCACTTCAAGCGCCATCGGTCGTTTTGATGCCATTGATCACCCAACGTTGGAAGAGATTGATGCGACAATCGTCAACTGGCGGCGTGAGACCCCTGCTGACCCGGTGAATGCGGTCATTGAATACCACGCAGATTACGTTAGCCGCATCCCCCTGCCGTGTCATAGTCGTACGGACCCGCGATGGCTCTGCGATCTGTGTGGCTAGCCTCCTGCGAGACGGTTCTATTAGGGGAACCATCACCCGTCGCAGGCGAAAAGGCAACGGACGGGTCGTCGGTGTTATCGATGGAAGGCGAGCGAGAGGATGGTTCGCAGGGCAGGCAAGATATTGCCTGTACTTGCTTGATAAAGCGGTCGACGCGATCAATGCCCCAAAACCGATGGCTACCTATCCGAAAGTATGGGACGCCAAAAATGTCGTCGTCGTACGCTTCCGCTAGACAACTCACTCCGTCAGCCCGAATGTCCAGATTCTCAGTCGCTTTTGCAATCTTCGTACCGTCAAGGCCCTCCGAATCGGCGAGCCTCCGAATCACGTCGGGGGAACAGATATTCTCTCCGCGCAACCATCGGGCCTCGGTAACGGCCCGGTAGAACTGAGGGCCGTTTCCGAGTCTGCTAGCAAGGATCCAGCCGAGATGCGGGACCTCCCACCAAGGGTTGTCGCCATCGATCGGCCAAGTGAGCTGCAGTCCCATTTCGGTCGCCAGTCGCTTTGTATCCGCAAGAATGTAGAGGTGCTTGGCTTTGCTCATCTGCGTATATGGGAGAACGATGCTCTTGCTGCTCAAAGCCAGTTTCGTGCGGTCGTCCGGTTCCCAATAGGGAATGAACTCGACCAACTCGTGCGCATTGGAGATGACGCGATGCATGCGCTCCAATGCCATCCAGCTGAATGGACTTCGGAAGGAAAAGAAAACGCGCGGGTTGCGTTTCATAGGTTCTCCGACTGCAAGGCCGCTTGGGTCTGCCGGTCCATTTCCGTCAGCTTCCCAGCGTCTTGGCCCATGCTGACGGCGTAACCGTGGAGGATATTCGCTGTCGCTGTGTGCAACATTGTATCGTCTCGCCGGACATAGCACTCCATGCGAGCGCTATAAGTCAGGCCCTTCATAACCTCTTCCACCACAAAGGTGGTGTAAACCGTCTCTTCCATGTGGATGTCGGCGAGTACTTGGACGCGTGCCCGGGAGACAACCGGAATCCAGCTGTACTCCTTCAACATTCGACCGACCGAGATTCCTCGGTCGGCGAGGTAGCGGTCAACGACCTCCTCCAAAGCGCGGACATACGCCGAATGCTGGACGTGATCAGAGTAGTGACAATGAAAATAGCGCGCGCGCCACGACCAAAGAAACAGCCGTCGATTCTGGCGAGTCAAAGTCGATTCCGGGCTTTCTCCAAAAGCAAGGTGAAGATTTCTTCGCTCCACGCCAGTCGATGCCCTTGCCAAATCGGGAGCAAGCATGGCAGCAAGGCTTTCGGGCATCGATTCGCGCCCGGCAGAGTGATTCTCCTGGACAAGGGCGACGCGGACTTTTGCCTTCACCAGGGTTCGATCCTCCCCGTTGCGTCTGGCGAACAGTCGAACCGAGAAATGTCCAGGCCGAACGAAAGTAGCCTCCGCGGTCACTTCATTGTCAATCTCGATGAGCGCTAGGAACTGAGCGGAACAGTCGACAATGTCCCAGGTGACACCAAACTCTTGATAAAGACGTTGCGGGCCATAGGCTCGCTCGCGAAACCAATAGAGGACCGCTTCTTCGATCAAGTACATCAGGTGTTTGAAGCCAACCCACGTTCTTATATTCGCTCCTTCAAAGAGGGGGTGTACGGCGGTACGCGAAACGTTGTTGTCAGCGCCCATGGCTCCTGATTGTACCGTCCTGCGATTGGAAAGTTATCGTTTTTTGCACAGTACGTCCGACGTGATCCTTCAGCTATACCGCAATCGTCTGCAAAGACATTTGTTATCGTCCATTTCAAGGATGATCGGCGAGCGAATAGATATTCCTCCCAACTAGCAGCGAACTCCATCCCTCTACCGAGTCGCCTGTGGTCACCATGACGGCGGGAAGCGCCTCCACGGAAGATGTGGCCATCATTGCGGCAGCGACCCCTACCTGAAGTACGCCAAGAGCTCCGTAGGTATCACCTAGGTACGAGGTCAGGTCGATGACGCGACCTGGAGACGGCGCATGCGCGCGACCGATGAGGACCGGTGCAGATGATGGATTGGCGTGAGTTATGATGTGTGTCTCATGCTGTACCCGCCCTAATGTGGACGCCACAGGAGAAGCTGAGCTTGCAAGTTGAAGCACAATGCATGCAGCGGCAGCGCGCAACGAGGCGTCGTCTCCCAGCGTCGCAGCGATCCGTTCCCGGTGGAACCGAGTTGCAATCTCGTCGTCCGGTTCCGTTCCTACCACCACCACGCGCGCTGCCCGCCTGGTGCGCAGGAGACGGCAGGCCACCGCCACCGCGTCGAGCCCGGAATTGGCTCCGGAACACACCATGAGACTCGGTCCTCCGAAACGGAATCGGATGGATACCGCGCTGGCGATCACATTGCTAGAGACGTTAGGCGCGTCCATCGCGCTGACATCGCGCATTCCACCCTGCTGGAGCGTCTTGACGATCTTATGGACCGTCGCTATGTTTCCGAGATTCGAACTGACCACAACGGCGGTCGCCGGATCGGGGGCGCCCACAGCGGGAACGCCACCGGGCGGCAAGCCAAGAGCACGGTGCACGGCGCAAAACGCGAGCAGCGTTGCCGGCTCCTTATACAACAAGCCCTTACGGCCGAGCAACTCGTGCGCTCGCCCCACCGGGCAACCGCGGTCTTCCGTGCATCCGCTGATTAGTTCAGATGGATCGAAGTCTGGAACGTTTATGCCCCAAGCCGTAACGGCAACGACTGCAGACTTAGTCTGCTCGGCATGCTCAGTCTCACCTAGTTTCTGTTCGGCTTCCGGTGGCCGATTCGATAAGCGTGACGGCATTGACACCTCCGAATCCAAAGGCGTTGATGATCGCGAGCTTCACCGAAGTCCGGACTGGATCTCCTATAACAAATCGCAATCCCTGACATTCGTCGAGACGTTGGCTAAGACCGACCACCGGAGGAATTTGCCCGGCATGCATACATCGTATGGCCACGTCGACGCTCACCAGCGCCGATGCCCCGGAATTGTGTCCAACTGCCCCTTTGACGGCGGTTATCCAAGGACCGTCCCCGTCCGGCACCAGCGTGTCGCGGATTAAGTGGGCTTCCGTGGGGTCGTTGAGGAGAGTGCCCGTACCGTGGGCCACCACGAGATCGACTTGAGCTGGCGCTCGCTGTCCTCTTGCGAGAGCATCCAACATCGCTCGGCGGATTCCGTCCGCATCGGGAGCAGTTTCATGTTTCGCGTCACATGAGAGCCCGGTGCTTAACAAGCTGGCCAGTGGCGGATGATTGGAATCACATGGCACAACGACGAGGGCTGCGGCACCCTCTCCGAGGAGGGCGCCTGTTCGCCGTTTGTCAAATGGTCGCACACATTCCGTTGGAGTCTCCGCAAATCGGCCAATCATCACCAACATGGACTCTGTCATCTCATCGGCACCGGCGGCGATGACCGCGTCTGCTTCGCCGAGCTCGATCAGATCCTGCGCCAGCGCCAGCGCATGTCCGCTCGCACTGCAGGCATTTGAGAGCGTGATTACTTCTCGAATATGCGGCGAGGCCTCCTGGACGGCAGCGCGAAAGTGCAGATATTCCGCAGGAACGTTTAATGGCTCCAGCGACCATCGTTCGACGGCGCGGATCTCGCGAAGGCCGGTGCCAACGATGGCAACGACATGCTGCCGCTCCGGGTCGATGCCAGACTGCTTCAGTGCGTCTCGTACGCAGTCGGTCAGCCAGTGGCTGGCTCTGAATAAGGGCTCTTGTCCAGGTTTCGATCCGTGCTCTAGGATTTGGTAGGCGCGATTGACATTGAGTTTGGCGGCTTGGAAGAAACAAAGATCTCCAGCCCCGGATCGTCCGAGGAGGAGGGCCGCGAAGGTCGCTGCTCCATTGCCGAAACACGTGCGTATGGCGCTAGCAGCGATGTGCGCTGGCACGGCACCACCCCCGGAGAACGGCAGCCCCAACACCGCCATCCCGACTCCAGCCAGTAATGAGAGAGGCTCGTCCGTCGATCTCGGGATGATCGCGATGCAGCGCCAGCACAGCCGCTGCTTGCAACGCCCCCGAAGCGGCGTGGCACTCACCGAGGATCTTCTTCACAGGAATGCTTGGTACGACGATATTGTCCAATGCTGCGGTAATGGCGCTTTTCTCGAGGCGATCCTTGGCCTCATCTCCCGTCTCGCAAGAGGCGACAAATAGCAGATCGCGTGGCGCAATGCTGGCGCTCTCCAACGCCCTTCGTATGCAAGCCTCGAAGGCCGCCCCAAATGTTGCGCCGGTGCTCCCACCCGGGCTGAATCCGGTTGCCACCGCGAGAACTTCTGCTGTACGGGCTGCTCCGGCCTCTTCCGCTGTTTCCTCTCTGCGAAGGAGGAAGACGGCTGCGCCCTCCCCTGCGGGCAATGCAGGTCCGCAGGGCTCACTGAGGTAGGTTGCCCAGGCCATGTGCGGAGTAAACTCCTCGACGCCGCCAGCCAGCAAGGCGTCGGCGTACTGACAGCGCAGGACGCTGGCGGAGTAGCGCAGTACATTGAGGAACGCCAACGGGCCGCCAGCCAGGGTGGAATTGACTCCCTTCAAGCCGAAGCGGATCGCGGCCTGCCCAGCCGCGCAGTTCATCACCGTGTTGGGAAAGTGAACCGGGTTCACTAGATACGGGCGCTCTTCGACGAGAGTGTCCCGGGTGTATTCATTCATCGACTTCAGGCCTCCCATTGTGGTTCCAAGCACGATGCCGACACGATGCCGATTGCGGTCGTCAATAATCAGGCCGCCGTCCTCAAGCGCCTGTCCGCAAGCGACCATTGCGAGCGCGCTGCGGCGATCGAGGAACGAGGTGCCTTTGCGTCCGAGCGTCTCTCGCACGTTAAACTCAACCAGGGCATGACTTGCAGGCGACGGTAGCTGTTCGGGGTAGAGGCTGCTCACGAGGTTGCCGGGGTGAGGTTTTCCCTCTAAGCCTTGTTGAAGGGCAGATACAAGCGATTGGGGACCGATGCCTGCGGACGACAAGACGCTCCATCCCGTGATCGTGAGCCGGTTCATGCGGGAGCTCCCAGCATGACGATGGCGTTGTTGCCTCCGAAAGCGAAGCCATCATTCTGCACGATCCGAACATCAGCGGGCCGTGCTCGATTGGGAACCACGTCCAGCCCCTTCATCTCGGGATCCGAAGCGGTCCAGTTGGTCGTGGGAGGAAGAAAGCCGCACGCGATAGCCAGGCATGAAGCGATCGCGCCAAAGCCACTGGCCGCACCCATGGTGTGGCCGAGCATGGACTTGATGGAGCTAACCGGCGGCATGGTCTCGCCGAAGACTTCGTGAATGGCCTGGAATTCCACGGAATCGTTCGATGGCGTGCCTGTGCCATGAGCGCAAATATAGTCGACGCTGGAAGCACGGACCGAAGCGTTCTTATGCGCAATCCGCATGCAGTTGGCGATGCTGCTGGCGTTGGGAGCCACCATGTGGTCAGCATCACAGTTGAGACCGTAGCCCAGAACCTCCGCGTACGGCCGAACGCCTCGCCGTTGGGCGTGGTCGAGGGTCTCCAGCAACAGCGCCGCTCCCCCCTCCGCCGTCAGGATGCCGGCACGGTCTCGATCAAAGGGGCAGCACTGGGTGCGGGCCAGAGTCCCCAATCGAAAAAAACCGGCATGGACCCACCGGCACACGGAGTCTGCACCGCCCACGATCATGATATCCGCTTCGCCGTTCTGTAACATGTCGTAGCCGTACCCGATAGCGTAGTTGCTGGCAGAGCACGCGGTGGAGATCGTCAAGGATTCGCCGGTAACGTTCAGTTCTTCGCTGACACCATTCGCGAGCCGACTCCCAGGCAACTGGCGCAATAAGTCAGGGGACTGATGCTGAAAGCCGCGATTCAGAATCTGGGCGGCGAGTTCCTCTGCAACCTGCGACTCGCCGCATGTAGTTCCAATCACAACCCCTATACGGTCTGGTGACATCTCCTCGAGATCCAGTTGCGCGTCTTCGACGGCAAGGCGAGCTGCAGCGGAAGCAAATAAGGTGGAGCGTCCCCAGCAGGCGGGATCGAGACGGCGCAGAAGTGCTTCAGGTTCGAAATGGCGGATCTCGCCCGCACAGATATGAGGAAAGCCAGTAGTGTCGAAGCTCGTAATCGGAGAAATGCCCGATCGACCTTCTCGCAACGCTTCCTCGAAAGCGAGTCTGCCAATCCCGATGCTGGAAACGGGTCCGAGGCCGGAGACGACGACGCGGTTCATTGCTCCCATCCTGCACATCGTGCCACGACCGCATAGACCGCATGCAGGTTCCGCATCTGTGGCAACTCTGACTGAGGAATCTCCACCTTATATTTCTTTTCGAGGCGGGAAAGGATTTCGATGGCTCGGATAGAGTCGGCCTCGTACTCCTCGCGAAAATCACCGGTGTCTGTGATCTGCTGAGGGTCCATTTCGAGCACATCTGCAACGATCTCACGAATTTCCTCGAAGCTCTGTCGCATATCCTCTATCTCCTAACTATTGGTCCCTTGCGCCGGGGTCGCTGCCGTAGAAACTTATTGATTCGGGTTGGAGAGCATTGTCGGCGAGATCGACGATTTCTTCAAGTATGCCGACCCATTTTCGGCTCAGGGTCGACCGGGAAGTTTGACAGGCAGCGTGACAGGAAGCTCTTTGCTGCCTATTCATTGTGACCCAAAGTCCCAAGCGATGATCGCGCTTGACCCAGAATGTCAGACCGTACACGGGCTACGGCAACCATGGAGCCGACCGTGGCAATGCGGCGACGGCCGACCCACGTTTCGCCCGAGACCAAGACGGTGTCCATTATGGCCTTCTCCAGGCGCACGAGATGGCGAAGCACGTCCCCGGGATACGCATGACCCTCGACCTCGAAGTCCCGAAGCCCGGCAAACATGAGCACTCGGTCGGAGCTTGGATTCAATGCGTTCGCGCTGCAAAGCCAGAGAATTGCAGCGGTTTGACCAAAAGACTCCACAATAAGGGACTGGGGATACTTATACCGTGCGAGATTGGAATCGGCGTGTACCTCCTTGTAACAGGTCTCAGTCGCGGTAATTGCCTTGAGACCGACGATCGATCTAGGCGGATTCATCGACTCCACCTGATCCACTAACAACATCGGATACCGTTGTGGCAAGACAGCGCAAATCTGAGAGAAATCAAGCACCGGGAATGACTCCATAACAAAAGTCGAGCTTCAGCCGGGCGGCGGGCACGCCATCACTTCGCGAGCAATGCGCGTCAACCGCCCAGGTCGTTCCATCCGAACTCGGCACAAGAGTTGCATCCAGTCTCAAAAAATCCCCGGGAAGCAAAGGAGCCATGAAACGAACGGACCGCAAAGTCCGAATCTCCGGGATCAGGCCGTCGACTTCGCCGAGTGCGGCCGCGACCGCCTGCCGGAGTGCTTCAATGATGAACACCCCCGGAAAGATTGGGAAATTCGGAAAATGCCCCGACAGAAATGGGGCCATCGCATCGATCGTCTTCGTTGCCGAAAGCGTACGAAGACCTTCGCGTCCCGACACTTCGATTTTATCGATGGCCAACAACGGAGCAGCAAAGCCGATGCAAGCTTGAGGCTCTGAGCGACTTGAAATTAGCACACGCTGACACATTTAAGGCCTCGTTCTGGCCAGGAGCAAACAGGTCTTACAGGATGATCTCATACCGTCTTGGAGTTGTCCTCCGTTTCTGCGTGCGAGCTATTTTCCAGGGCCGTGGTTCACAGAACTGCAAAGGTGGACCGCGGCACCGCCTGCACGGTCAGCGACACGGCCACTACCGTGGAGGACGGCCGTGCTTGGGGGCGATTCCTGGGGAATATTTTTCTTGCTTTGGGCGCGGGCCCGCAATATTCGGCGCACGCGGCTTGCAAATTGATGACGACTGAAATTGATCACTTCAACCTCCGAGAGGCCAAAGGCGTCGGAACCCTGCGAGGAACCCATCAACTCGCACCTGGCTGCGTCAATGTGTGGCTTCAACTCCCACATGCGATCGAGAAATGCCCGATAGGCGAGATCGCGATGATCGGTGATCAGGCGGCAGGCGAAATAAATCCCAAAAGCAATATGGCGACCTTCGTCTTTCTGGAGAAAGCCAATGGCCCGCAGCATTCCAGGAAGGATTCTGCAACGAGTCAGGATTCGTCGGAGCAGATAATAGCCAGTCTCTGCGACGACGCCTTCAATCACGATGTGATAGGTGACTGAGGCGCGCATTTGAGATTCAATCGAACGGTCGAGATTCAGCCGCTGGAGCGATTCGTGAAGCTCGTCAAAAAGGCATTTGTGTGCGGGAAACTCCTGCATCTGCCATTCCACATCGCAGCAGACCTCAGTCAGAAAGCGATTGAAAAGGTCCGTGTGCTTGGCCTCATCGAGGAGAAACGAGGTCAAGTACATCTCCTCTTCAAGTCGACCCTCCTCCGCAATCAGTTGGATGAACGGAAGGAGGTCCAGAGTGACGGCTTCTTCACCTGATCGAAACAACTGAAACAGGTTTGCCAGACTCGCCTTTTGATGAGCCGGCAGCCGGAGCCAGTCCCTTCGGTCTTCGGTGAAGTCGACTTCGGAAGGGTTCCAGGTGCCGTGAACCTTGGCTCTTTCCCAAAGCCGCATCGGGAAAGAACTTCGGTCAAGCGATTGACGGCGTGGTCGAGAAGGGGTCATCGGTACCATTCTAGTCGCCAGCCATTGCTCCGCGTCATTTAGTCGATCCGACGGACAGCCGGGAGAATTACTCGCCTCGCCGCAGTCTGTGGAGCGCCACGGATTTTCTCGTTGAGAAGCGCAAACCTCAGAGACTCAATGGGAGGCGGTTCGTTCGTTGTTGGTAGCATTCAACCTCGGCCTCTCGGTGTCCTTTCGAGGGGAGGCAAGTCGATCCAGGACAGGATTTCGACGACGTCCGCCAGCGTCTGTCCGGCATAGGTGAGCCTGGTCCTTCGACAGTACAAACGTTGGTCCAGTGGTAGCATCGGCAGCAAGCGGCGAAAGAATGCATCAGCGCCGATTTCGAAGTATCCTAAGGGTTTGCAGTTGGCTTGGATGCCGCAGAAGCGAAGTATCGTTCCCAGGGGCTTGGTGGCTTCCACGATCAATTGCTATGCTTTGTCTGGGAAACCATGAAGGTAGATGCGTATGGCCCCCATTTCTACAGGGGACGCGTCCTGTGTCACCAGGAGTACGTGTCGTGACAAGACTTGCTTCTGCAGGCAATGCGAGATGACTCGTAGCTCCAGCTTCTGTCCGAAAGCGACTTCAAGAGTGTCGGTCATATAGTGCTTGTGGACAAGAAGCCGCCTATTCGGTTCTGGGATATCTTCTGGACCAACCTTCTGGAATGGCGGGCTGGGAAGGCCAGCCGCTTCATAGAACTCGGTAAGTGGATAGAGAAAGTTCAAGAGATCCTGCCGAGAGTTCTCAGAGAAGCGTTGTGGCAAGTGCTTGAATAAGCTTCTAAAACAGCTACGAGCGGTGTGTGTGTCTTATTGCCGTCTGACGATCTTTGCGCGTGACTTCATTGCAGGCGCAGCAACTGCGACGGTCGCGTAACTCGAAAACCAGCATGAAAGCAGTCAGCTGTCGCCAACGTACAAGACGACAAGTTAAGAACAGACTAACGTCGCATCACGATGCGGAGACAGCGGAACATCGGATATGCTATGGGGACGTAGCATAGTGAAAGAGTGAGCGTCAAGATTGGGTTAGACCTGCGCTATGGACCTTAGCGCGCCATCGGGATGGGACTTTGCGGAGCCGTACGTGTCGCGGTGGCAGCAAGAGTTCAAGGACGTGGATCCAGCGAAAGAGGCAAGCATGGTAGCTCCCGATGTCCACGCCAACACTGCTTCCGTCTACTCCAGTGAAGAACAAGAAGCCCGAGTGAACCTCGCCGCACTGTACCGATTGTTTGTCCACTATGGCTGGACCGATCTCACCTACACTCACATCGCGGCCCGCGTTGGCGGCGAGGATGACTGCTATCTTATCAATCCCTATGGCCTGCTATTTGAAGAGATAACCGCCTCCAGTCTGAACAAGGTAGAGTTCAGCGGAAGCGTGGTCAGTGGAGAGCATCCCTACAACAAGGCTGGGCACCTGATTCACACCTCGGTGCTCAAAGCGCGTCCGGAAATCAACTTTGTGATTCACAGCCATACTAGGGCGGGTGCGGCTGTGTCTGCTATGAAGTGCGGTCTGCTTCCCCTATCGCAGCAAGCTAACGTGATACGAGGGACGCTGGCGTACCATCCGTATGCTGTGGTGGACGAGGGGCCTGAGGAGTGTGCGCGGCTGGTGCGCGACCTCGGCGACAAGCATCTGATGATCCTCAACAACCACGGACTTCTGGCGTGCGGACGGTCGGCGGGCGAGGCTTTTCTCTACCACTATTTTCTGGAGATGGCGTGCGAGATTCAGGTAGATGTTCTCCGGTCAGGGGAGGAATGGATAGCACCTGACGAGTCAGTGGTGGAGGCACTCGCCGCTTGGGGTGGTCCACGGCCAAAGCCATGGGGTGACAAACAATGGATGGCTATGCTGCGACTTCTCGATCGTAAGGATCCGTCCTACAGAAACTGAGGAATCTCTTGGGCGATTGGCATCGCGACACCGACTGTGCGGAGCGGACCAGACAGCGCGTGAGACGCAGTACTCTGCGGAGTTTCAGATTCTCCGATTTGCCGCGGACCAGTAAGGCTCCCGCATCTGGCGTTTGTAGACCTTGCCGGAGTCGTCCCGAATTAGGGAGTGTCTGATTTGAAATTGCCGTGGAATCTTGTACCTGGAGATCTTTCCTTCAAGAAATGATAATAGTTCCTCGGGCGATAGAACTTCGCCGTCGCGAGCCTGAACAACTGCGATGAGCGTCTCTCCAAATTGACTGTCCGGAATGCCAAAGACCGCGCTGTCAACAACGCCAGGATGCATCGCGAGAACAGCTTCGACTTCTGCGGGATAGATGTTGGCCCCGCCGGAGATCACCATATCGACTTTGCGATCACAGAGGAACAGGTAGCCGTCCTCGTCGAGATATCCCAGATCGCCGTTTGTGACGAAGCCGTCCCGCTCAATTTCGATGCGCTTGTCGGCTGCGTTGTGATACGTAAAATTCGGCATCGAGCCGAGACTCATATAGACCTCACCCTCAACGTACGGAGGCAAGATCATGCCATCGTCGTTGAAGATGTGGATCGTTCTTCCCGGCCACGCCCTGCCCACCGTACCTTCACGCTGGAGCCACTCTTCACTGTCGCACCGGGAGATCATCCCTGCCTCCGAGGTCCCATAGTATTCATGAATGATCGGTCCCCACCAGTCGATAAACCGCCGCTTCACATCTGGAGGACAAGGCGCTGCTCCGTGGATTACAAATTCAAGCGACGACAGATCGTATCTGTCACGCGCGGCCGGGGGCAGTTGGAGCAGCCGGTTCATCATCGTAGGCACGAGATGTAGGTGCGTCAGCTTTCCGGCTTCGATTAATCGAAGTAGTTGCTCGGCGTCGAAACGGGGAAGAAGAAATATTGCCCCATTCGAACTGAAGGCGGCCATGGCATAACTAGCCTGAACGCTGTGATACATAGGCCCGACGATCGCCGTACGCGTGCCGGCGCGATGCCCGAACCACTGTCTGCGTAGCTCAGCATAGGCCTCGCGCCGGTCGGGCGGCACAGCATCCCGCTTGACTCCTTTTGGCCGCCCTGTGGTTCCTGATGTGTAGACCATCGAGCCGTGGGTATGCCGTTGCCGCTCTGGCAGCGGTGGATACTGTTCCAGCCACGAATCCCAGTCGAGGCAACTGGAAAGTGGACAGCTGTTGTCGATCGAAATCGAATAGGCTACGCAGATCTCTGGCGGTGTTGGGACGCAAATCACCACGACCCCGTCTGGAATTGCATCTCGTACATCGAAGAGCAAATCGGAATGTATGACCAGATGGGTCGCATGTGAGTCAGACAGAATATAGCGCACTTCTTCCGATTTTGAGTGCCAGTTGATTGGAACCCAATACGCGCCGATCGAATTCGCAGCGAAGATCACTTCAAGAAATGGAATATCATTCCGTAGCAGGATGGCGATGGCGTCGCCCGGCTTGGTGCCCATCGATGCAAATCCCGTGGCCGCGCGGGAGCTTCGCTCAAGAATCTCTGCCCGGGACCGTTGGCGAGTGCCGCTTTGTACGATACCAGTGATTCTCAGGGTGTCACTTGCCGTGGCATCTTTGCACTTCATTCCCGCCCCTCCACACAAAGCACGCAGGATGGCAGGTGTAGGCTAACGAATCGGTACGGAAAGATCAAGGTCCTCGGTGCTGGTGCGGCGAGATAGCGTCTGAGAGAAATCGAGGTGGAGGGAGCGCGGGTGTCCTCGCCAATCGGCCGAGCACGCGCGCCCAGTAGTGAGCGCTCCCGCTGGCTTCGATCCTACCAGCACGGAGAATGCTCGGAGAAGAACCGAGCCACTTCACTCCGCTTCAGGTTCCGTCGCAGCACTGCCCTCCCCGCCTTGTCTGTCACATGTACCTGGAATACCTGCTTCGCGATGTCCAGCCCAATCGTCGTTGCCTTCATGACAGTTCGTCCTCCTCGGAGCGAGACTACCAACTCACTCTACGAGGCGGGTCCATCCCATTAGAGCATTTTCACAGTTGCTGTATCCCATAGCCGCAATGTCGAAAGAAGCCTCGGGCGTCGTGTGGAGTGATGGCGGCGATGGCTTGGGCCAAGGCTGGCTCCAGTTGCTCGACGAGACGCGCCTTGATGGCGCGCAGCAGTTGTTTGATCTTGGACCGTGCCTGGTCGATGGGGTTGAAGTCGGGTGAGTAGGGCGGCAGATAGAGTACCGATGCACCGCGGCTCTCGATCAGTTGGCGCACTCCCTCGACCTTATACGCTCCCAGGTTATCGAGGATCACAGATGGCCAGGCTCCAGTCCCGGGCCGAGCACCTGTTCAAGGAAGGCGAGAAAGACATCGCCATCGGTGGGCGATTCGATGCTGATGCTGGCCAATACGCCCTCGGTGGTCAACGCCGCCAAATATCGTCAGCGTACGCCAGTGGCCTCAGGAACCGCCTCCCGCACCCGTTCTGAACGCGGGCCCCAGCCGTAACGGCGCGTCATCTCCGTCTTCACGCCGCTTTCGTCCAAAAAGACCAGACAGGCCGGATCGATCTGAGCTACCAGTTACCGCCACGCCTGCCGCCGCCACAGGCTCTCAGCGCTGTCTTGCTCTTGGGCGCAGCGTTTTTTTATGCCGCAAGCCCAGACCCCGCAGCCAATACCACAGCCGTGATCGGCTGATCTGCACCCGATGCGCAGACCGCAACTGCTGTCCCAACTCTGCCAGAGTCACATCAGACTGTTTGCGACTACGGCCCGCAGACACTGCTTGATCTCTGCACTCAGCTGCCGCGTCGGTCCGTGACGCAACTGACGCGGACGTTCCAGCCGCCCAGTCTCCAACTGCTGGCCGCGGATCTTCTTCGCGTATCCATAACTGACGTCAAACTGGCTCGCCCGTTCCTCCAAGCTTCCTCGTCCCGCTGTCCCGCTGCATAGGCCTTCGACAGCTTCCTACGCAGGTCGTCTGAATAGGCTTGTGGCATCTGCTCTGTTGCGGAGTTGTCGCCACCTTCACCTTTAGCCCCGTTTTCACCGCATGGATATAACTACTAAGGAACTGCTCTAGGTCAGTTGGAGGGACCAAGCCCGGCAAGCGATCCAAGAGTCCAAAAGGGAAGGGTACTTTGGAGAAATCAGACGAACATCTCCGACTAAAGCGACACTTTGAAGAAGAATGGATCGATTGAAGGGTCGACGTGCGAAACGCCGTCGGTATCGAGTAATTGTTTCTTTGTGAAATCGTGATTTCTCTGATAGTTCACGCCGTTTGGGAAGTGCGTTGGATCTGGCTCATTGTTCGCCGAGAAAATACCGTAAAAGTCGCTTCCGACTGACAAAAGGTGGGCGTAGTCGCCAAGATACGGGTCGAACACCTTCTGTGGCGTGTTTGCGGGAGTGTCGGCAAGGATCAGGTCGGTCCAGTTCTTCCCATCATTGCTATATTGGAAATGTGTGACGAATCGCTGTGACGCCCCAGTGCCGATCAACTGTTGGTAGAGAAACCCAATTGTGCCTTTTCCATTTACAGCCAACGCAGGATTGGTCGCAGATGTGACGACTTTCAGGTCGTTGGCCGACCAAGTCACGCCTCGGTCCGAAGACTTCCGCAGATGGATTGTGTAGACACCATTTTGCGTATCGGCCCAAGAGACATAGGCTACGTCGCTGTTGGTGGGATTGACCGCAATGGCCACAGCTCCACCGATGCGCTCGAGCCCCAGAAATTCGTCGAAGTTGAAATGCGAATTCTGCACCACGCGCTTTCCAGAAAGGTTATCGGTGTCTTTTAAAGCACCAAATGACGGAGCGCCGTTTCCCCAATTGTCATCGCGTACAACGACGATGTCGGCAGTGCGATTGCCCGTATTTGAATCAAAGGTGCGCCATGCGTGATAGACGGCGTAGACGGTTCCATCGGGATGAACGGCCGGCCGGACCGGGGGACCATCCTGTCCAGAGGTTGTTCGTGACTCAATGCGTACTTGCGAAAAACTCGTGCCGTTGCTGGATCGGTCGATGGTTGCAGTCTTGCCATTAGGCGCTCTGAAATCATTGCTTCCTACAAAGACCTGGTCCTTCCCCTTTTGCGCACCACTTGCGGCAGTCGCGGCTTCCACGAATGGCTGGTCAACACCCATACGATCAACCAGGACTTTCATTTTCGTGGAACTAAGAAAATCATTAGTACTCAGAATGTTCAATCGAGTGGATTTGTTAACAATCGGAAGGCGGATAATCCCCGCGTATAGAACACTATTTGAACTGCTGAAGGCGACTGTGATGTCGGCCGTCATCGATCCCGAAGCTGCATCGCTAGGCACGATAGAGTTCAGAAGCCACGTGTTTCCGCCATCGGTCGAGACGTAGATTGGCGCCAAGTTACCCCCGCCCGGGTCTGGCGTGAAGGCCGAAGCCGCAATCTGCAGAGGGTTGACCGGATTTACTGCAAGCGTCGGCTCACTATCCTGATTAGTCTCCGAACTCAGAGACTTTGGAATCATGTTTACGATGAGTACTTTTTGGGCAGCGAACTTTTTCTGCCCTGTGGCAGGTTTAGCGGAGATACGACGTCCAGCAGTGGAACGTGCACTCTTTTTGCCAGAGTTTGCCTTTTTGGAACCGGTGTTTCTAGCGGCTGGCTTTCTATTTGGCATGGCATCCTCTTCGACCACTGACTCTTTGCTCTGACGTGGCTCATCTCGGCTCAAATATTCAAGAGTTTTTGGCAGTTTCCGTCTGGAGATTGCGTGAGCGCGAATGGCGGAACTTGCGAAGCGCTTTGGCTTCGACTTGACGAACACGTTCGCGTGTAAGTGCGAACGACTCGCCGACAGCAGTCCGGATCACGGGAGCGACAGTGTTCAATCTGTTCACCGGCTGAAAGTCCATGGGGCTCAGCGCTGTGTAAACTGCGGCTCCAGGTACGGAGGTTGTAGTCGCTGCTTCGATTGTTCCTGTCCGCTTTGCGACCTCACCTTTGGCTAGGGTCTCCTTCGAGGAATGAAGCAGCCAGACACCACGATCACCAGTACGGAACTTAGGTGCGCGATGCCATTGAACATCAGTGCTACTGGGGAAGCGCACGACAACTTGCTTAGTCTCTGGATTGCCCCTATGCACTGTCCCCACATTGATGACAGCTTCTCTCCATTTCGGATCGTGCTCGCTTACTGGCTTGGCTGAATTCGGAGTCCTGGTCGCAACAAAGCCTTCCGTTCGCGGCAGATGAATGCTGGAGACCTCCCCTTCAACAACCAAATCCGCATCCGCGACACGGTTCTGCAATTCCCGATCCGCAAGATTGCGCGCCGGATCCGACGCCCGTTCCGCGAGCATGGTTGTCGTCGTTGAAGGTTTCTCCTGCTTCACGGATTCCACAGCCACGGTGTCACCAAACAGCCACCCATTGGCGTGGAAAAGGACTTGTTCGCCAACCTTGGGCTTTGTGCCTTTGGCAAGCTTCACAGTGATTTGTTTTCCTAGAGTCTTTGCCAGAACCGGTGGAGCGTAAAGTATCTCGTCGACGTGGACTATTGCGGTTGGCTCATCCTTAGGGATCTGCGCCAACGTGCTGGCCCCAAGTTTCTGTACGGTACCTTTGAAGAGAAACTTTGCGTCATCAGTCATGTCGTTTGCGTTCGTTTTGCCTGGCATGGTTACCTCCCTATTCTGAGTATCCACGACTGCCTGGTGTTCATGTTCGCACAAAGCCTCGTTCTATGACGGCCGTTCACCTCGGCCACGCGACATTTCCTTTACGCATATGCCAAGCGGCTCAAACCTTGCCGCGGTAAACCAAGACGCGAATTTGCAACTATTCAGAACGCCGATTGTGTAACAGAATAAGGGGTTAACTTCCCACCGATAGAATAGCGGATCGCATCGGGTTGCCATTACAGACCGCATTGCTCCCCGTCGTGTGAGACCCGCAACATCGCGGAGCAAGCGCGGGGCCCTGACGAATCGCTAAAGCAACCTGCGCCCCATATTAGTAACCAACAAACGTACAGCTAAACATCACCGATTAAATCAGTTGAGCGGCACTCCCGACACCTTTCCTTGACTCCTTTCGTGATCGGCAAGAGTACGCTCGGGGAATTCGCGGATACGCATTCTCGTTGAATCTCGTATCTATATCATTAACAATGGCTTGATCATGCATTTTCACCCAAATTCTATGTCCACTCCCCTTGACAGCTGAGCACTGTGGTGTATATTTTGCAAATCGAAGCGGGGAAGCGACGCGCGTCTGTCGCGAGACGACCAGGTCCAGTCTTCCTGAAGAACTCATTCTCTGAATCCCCCTTAGTCCGGCATTCTCACTTACCACAGTGGAAGGAAAGCATGGGGTTCCTGTGAAACAGCTGCGTTCAGTTTTTTGGGTTGAGTCCGCTCTTGGTTTTGCCACTGCCCTCTTGGCGGTGTTGACTTTGCTTTGGCAAGACTGGGTCGAGCAGCTATTTGGCCTCGATCCCGATCTCCATTCGGGCCTCTTCGAATGGGAATTGATCGTCGCGCTCTGCACAACTGCTATGGTATTTGCGGGCTTAGCTCGTCGCGAGTGGTGCAGGGATTCGCGGTTGAGAGCATCTTCCCGTCCGTGATGATCCGACGACATAACTCGTTGCATTGCTTGACTGCGTAGTAGCTTGATCCTTTTGTCATGAAGAGATGCAGAAGATCAATGGAACTCCGGCCCTTGAATGATAACGTCAACAACGATCAATGGTTCGAGACAGATGACGAGACATTGCGCCAAGCTCGGGCAGATGTTGATCTGTCGCTCGCCGCGGCTGAAAAGTTTTCGAACGACTCAACCAAGGCTCCGGAGATCAGCTCTTTTTCCCTTACAGTGAAGAGGCGTTTCAGACTCGCCTCGACCTTTGATCAGGAATGAGTGGATGATGCGGATGCAAGCGATCCCGCCGGCCCAGTCGCAAATCCGGTTTACCGGACGCGCCGAAAAGCCCAAGAAGGCTCCTTCCGCAATTGCGGAGATGGTGCTGTCCTTCTTCTCCGGATTATGCATTGAGCGCAACCTCAAATCCGGTAAAGCCTCGTCGACCCGCAAGATCGAAAACTTTATGACAGCCCTGCGCAGTCTCTAATCGAGCGTCTCTAGATCCGGTCTTACGCGGGCAAGTCAAGGGCCGAGCGCATGAAAATACCGCCGCGTGCAATCCCTGCGGTTTCCAATGGTGAGAAGGCCGTTGAGGCACTTGTGATTTGAACCCGCATTATTGACGAGAAGATCTACTTCAATACCGCGACGTTCAAGCTCCGATCGTATGGTTTCGAACCAGCACAGCCGCCAACGGCGCAACCTATTGCAGATGGTCCTGAAGCGGTGCAGCAAGTACGGTCGCCGAGCTCTAGCCGCCGACTTGCTTGGTGCCGCTTTTGGTGCCACTTTGTACCGTGAGGTTATGCGTTTTCGTGCACTATAGTGCAATGTGGATAACCCGTGCATGCATCTCATTCTGAGGTTCTTATGCCACCCCGTGCGATGTGGTGCAGGGACGTGCTCAAAAGGAAAAATAGGACTTAGAATCCTCCGGGCCTAGGAATGCTGTTTTTCGATGTTGACCCGCAACACAATAAACTAGGGTGAGTATTGTTAGGCCGATACCAGGGTCAAGCCGGAGGTCCTTTTTGCCTCCGCCTTTTCTTGTTCCTTTCGGTATTCGGCTAGCCGGTCTACCGCAGCGAGTTTGTGCGCCGGCGCGAGGTGGGCATACCGAGTGGTCATCTTGATGTCCTTGTGGCCGGCAAGTTCTTGTACTGTTCGGAGATCAACGCCAGCCATCACCAAGCGAGAGATGTAGGTGTGTCGAAAAATGTGCCACGTCACGTCCTTCAATGACGCGCTCTCCCTACTTGCGTCCTCCATCACAAGCTCGAACCATGCACGCGGGGAAATCATAGGTTCGCCATATCTCGTGAGACAGACATTGGGACAATCTGGATCTCTTCTCTTCCAAAGCTGCTCCAAGGCGCTCACCGCGGTGGCGGTGAGAATCACCACCCGCGTCGTTCCGTTCTTTGTCTTGAGCAGAAGCAGTTGCCGGCGTTCGAAATCGACGCGGTCCCATTCAAGCCCATACAACTCTCCCCGCCGCATTCCCGTTTCGAGCGCCAGAGTGAACTCTGGTTCATGAATGGGGCACCGCTGACGGATGATCTCGCGGATGATAGCTTCCTCGGCGTATGTGATGAAGCGAACTCGGCTATTGTCCTCCCGGTGAAGCCGCACGAGCCGCGCAGGATTGGCCTTCGCCTTGCCGTTCCGGATGGCCTCTTGAAAGATCATCGAGAGTGTCCCCCGGTAGCGGTTGATCGTCGTCTTGGTCAGATCGTCTCGCTTGTCAAGGTAGGCTTTGATCATCTGGGGCGTAATGTCCTCGATGGCTGTAGTGCCAAAGACGGGAAGAAGTTTGTTGACGGTCGAGCGGTCGCCGGGATACGAGGCCTTGTGTTCCTTCGAATAGGAAAGGGCGTCTTCGGCAATCTCCGAGAACAGCACCGCGCGGCGAGGCCGAACTTCGGGCATCTTGATCCCCATGCGCGCATCCGTTTTGCGGCGCTGATACAGGGCGATGGCGTCCGATCGGCGCCCCACTTTTTCGCGATGTCGGGTACCCTCGACGTAATAATTGATCCACCAGATACCACTTCCGGCGGGGTGTTCGAAGACCCCTCTGATTGGTTTCGGCTTCTTGCCAGACCCATTTGCCATCGGTCCCGACCCCTCGGCTTTCTTGAATAATTATGACACCGAAGGTGGGTAATGGTGGCTGTTTTGGTGGCTGTTGAAATTGGGACTTTATGCATTTCGGTGCGACTTGCTGCGAGTGAAACTCGAATAAGTATTTTGTAATCAATACCAGTGCGACGCCCTGCAACGCCCTGCAAACGCCAAAATTCCCCTGTTAACCGAAGGGTTGTAGGTTCGAGTCCTACCTGAGGAGCCAATAATCCAACAATTTAGCTTCCGTTGCGCTCTGCTTGAGCTCCGTTAACCTGAAAAGCAAGCTGAGACACCCTGACGCCCGCCGTTGTCATCTCGTCCGTTACAACGTCCCCGTAAGTGTTCATCGTGGTTCTGATGTCCGCAACGCCTCGTGCTCCTCCCTGACTTAGCATTCAAACAAACCGACCGCAACTCGAGATTCAGCGAGATGGAACGCGTGTTACTAGGCGAAATGGCCCGTTCTGCAGGCTGAGATCGTTCGTTTCCTCGGCAACAAGGGCGTAGCGCAAGATCCCGGCCGCACCTGAGGGGGATGCGGCCACCGCCAAGTTCAAACTAATTCACAGTGAGATTGACAACGGTTGTCTGTGTAATCGATCCAGCAGTGCCGGTCACGGTGATGGTGTAACTTCCCGTCGTGGTCCCAGTGTTGCCTGATCCACCTCCGCCACCGCCGCTATTACCGCCACCGCAACTCACAACTCCGCTGGACAGGAATGCCAGTGACAGGAGCACGCCGAGCATGGCACGGAGGCGCCGCCGCCGCGCTGGAATGCCGAAGAGCAACAAGCAGGCCAGCGTCGCGCCACCTGCCGCGTACCAGGGGTTTTCTCGGAGTTTGGGCCGGATCAAAACTCCGCTGGTTGCCGCTGTAGTGAGAACCGTGAGCGTGCCCGTTCCTGCGGTTGCACCCGTAATGCTCACCGGGGACGTCGTGCCGAAGCTAAAGGTCGGTGGACTCGCAGCCCCGTTCGGACTGGAGGCCAGCGCCGCCGTCAACGTCACGCTCCCAATGAATCCTCCGCTTGGCGTCACGGTGATTGTCGACGTGTTGCCGGTGGTGGCGCCGGGCGAGCTTATGGCGATGGCGCCACCGTTGGTGAGAGCGAATGAAACGGGCGCCGCGGTCACGTTCGCGGTCACGATTGTGGTCTGCGTGATTGTGCCCGAGGTGCCGGTCACAGTTACCATGTAGGTTCCGGCGGTGGTTGCGGATGTCGTGGCCACGGTCAGGGTGTCAGTCATCGCTGCGGCGCCGGTGATGGTGACCGAGTCTGACGTGAAGCTGCACGTCGCCGGGCTTGTGGCTCCTGTTGGTCCTGCCACTGCGCAGGTCAGATTGACCGCTCCCGTAAACCCGTTCGATGGTGTTGCCGTAATTGTCGATGTGTTTCCGGTAGTGGCGCCGGCGGTGATGCTGATGCTGCCGCTGTTGCTGAGAGCGAAGCTGGGAACCGACGCGGTTGTGACCGTAACAGAGCCTGTGCCGGTGGTCACGCTGTAGTTGGTGTCGCCCGAGTAGCTGGCCGTGAGTGTGTCGGCCCCAGAGGTCAGCGAACCCGCGGGAATGACGATCGATGCGCTTCCACTGGCGAGAGCTGTTGCCGCGGAGGAGTACGTGCCGCTGGTCAACGTCACTGATCCGGTGGGGGTCGCGCTACCGGTCGGGCCGCTGACGGCAACGGTCACAGTTAGAGACTGCGCGGTAGTGATGCTCGATGCGGACGGCGTCACTGTCACTGTCGGGGTGAGCGGGGTAACTCCTGTGGACGCCCCCTGGTTAAGAAGAACCACGGAGCCATTGAGAATGTCCGGCTTGCCGTCTCCGTTAAGGTCAAGGGCAAGAGTTGCGCCTGCTTCGCCGACAAAGAAGGTCTGCGCCGGAGTTACGTTTGAGGAACTGCCCCCAGTCTGTAACGTGCCGTCACCATTGCCGAGTGCGATGCCGCTTCCAGAAGGTCCAAGAAAGCTCAGTGTGGCAACGTCGAGCTTGGTGTCTCCGTTGAAATCCGCCACGGCGAGGCCGGTGCCGGTGATGTATTGCGAATTGTAGGTGGTAAGATTCGGCATTTTAAACGTACCATTGCCATTGCCAAGTGCGATAGCAATCTGCAGGTTTTGGCTGGCTGGATCCATCTGAAGCGCAACGATGTCGGGAGTGCCATCGCCGTTCATGTCCGCAAGAACAATCGGGGCCCACTGAGTGCCGTATTCGATGCCTCCTGGAGTGACTCCGGCGACGGTGGTGGGCGCTTTGAAGGTGCCGTCGCCATTGCCGAGGTAAATCTGCAGGGTGAAGCTTTGGCTGTTTCCGGAGAGACCCGAGAGGATGAACAAATCGGGACTATTGTCCTTATTGACGTCGCCGATCAGCGCAAGCTGATAAGCACCGGGATTCGGAGCCGCAGTGCCAGAATAGAGCTGGGTGAGTTGCGACGTGGTCTTAAAGGTACCGTCGCCGTTGCCGAGTTGAACGGCGATGCCGAAGTAGTTGGTGTGATTGTTGTAGCTGGTGGTGTCGTAGGTATAGATGATGTCGAGCTTGCCGTCGTGGTTGAAGTCGGCCAGGCGGATGCCGGAGATAGTCGGGTTGACGTCGAGATCCGGGGCCTGAACAAAGGAGGGTGCAGGGATGAAGACCGGAGAGTTAAAGCTGCCGTCGCCTTTCCCGGTGGCAACAAAGACTCCAGGGGTGATGTTGGGCCCATAGGAGCCTGTACCAAGATAGACGATGTCAGCGAAGCCGTCGCCATTGACGTCGCCGACAGCATAGGAGTCGAGACCGACCGTGTATTGGCTTCCGCTAATGGAGATGGGCGAAAAGACCAGCGAAGAACCTGTAGTGAAGTTGCCTTTGCCGTCGCCGAGATAGGAGGTAAAGGATCCATTGCTGTTGACGCCGACGGCATCGATCGCATTGCTGCCGGTGAGATCGCCGAGGTTGGTTCCGGTGTAGGCAAACAGCTGTGAGGGTGCTCCGCGGAAGGTGCCGTCTCCATTGCCCATGAGCGCATAGCCCATGTTGTATTCGAACTGATCGCTGCCCAGAGATCCGTTGTTTCCGTCGCCTGTCCAGAGATCGATGTTGCCGTCGCCGTCAATGTCCTGCGCGACGAGATAGCCGACATTGCCGATAGTGGAGTAGGCGGATTTGAACGTGAAGGTACCGTCTCCGTTGCCTAGGAAAATCTGAATAGTCTCGCCATTGTCGACAGCGAGATCTTGTTTTCCGTCTTTGTTGAAGTCGGCCGCAACCACGTTGGGTCCCCATTGCGAAGTGGCGCTCATGGAAGGGAAAGCCAGGGTGGCGGATTGTGAGAACGTGCCGTCTCCGTTGCCGAAGAGAACGATCCCCGCTGAGGTCACAAGGTCTTTGTGGCCGGAGCCACGAAGATCGGCACTGATGAGCCCGAAGTAGGGAGAACCCATACTCTGCGGCACTCCTGCTGGTGGAGTCTCGGTGTAGGACTGCACGGGTTGGAAGGTGCCATCGCCGTTGCCTGCGAGAAAATTGATGTGGAAGGTCAGACTCCCGCCGGAGGGGAAGTCGTAGGTTGAGACGATGAGGTCCTTCTTGCCGTCGCCGTTGAAGTCATCAACGACAGCGCTTATGGCGTATGTACCGTCCAGGTTAATTTCCGCGGGAGCTGAAAAGGTGCCGTCGGCTTTGCCAAGGAAAACGGTGGCGGTGGAATTGCCGCCAGTTGTGAGGGAATCGTCGATCGCGACCAGATCACCGTTGCCATCGCCGTTCAGGTCCGAGGTGGCCAAATCGATGACGCTATTGGGGTCGTTCAGCGTCGTGAATGTCTGAAACGTGTCATTCGTCTTCGCGGTGGAGGCGAAGATCTGATCATAGCCGACGAGAGAGTTATAGAAGTGTCCGGCGTAGACTCTGATGTTTCCCGTGGTGGTGCCGGTAAACACGATCTTGCGCGAGGTGACGCCGACGTTGGTGTTTCCACAGCCGGCAGGGTACTTGTCAGGAGTTGTTGTCAGGCCGGCTGCGTTATGGAGCACTTGTTCGTAATGGGGCGTGGAGTTCGCCAGCGTGTAGCTGAACATAGGCCCAGTGAGATTCACAGTGTATGCGGCGTCATCGAGATTGAGTGAGCAGTCGGATTGCTGATTAAGCGCAAAAAGATCACTTTCGGATACAGCGACGGTGGTGAGGTTGCCGGTGAAGTTGGCCGCCGGTGCGATTCCATTGTTCGATGAAGTGAGGTACCTTGTGAACTTCGCGATCAATTCTTCAAAGGTGAGATCACGTCCTCGCGGATGTAGTTCCGATTGAATCTGGCGTAGAATTGCCAGCCGTTGCTCCGCAGTGAAGTTGGGGTACCTACGCGCTACATCCTCCACATTCACCCTGTTTGCACGGACGGCAGCTTTGATCAACGGAATCAGTAGGAGCGTGGCTCCAACAAGTGCACCGCAAATGCAGACGAGACTGATGCGGGCCCAATCTGAGCGCATGAAGTCTCCGCGGGGATGGCGGTCATTGGTGGTCGAGAGTGCGCTGCCACGATGTCGGTCATCCGCATTCCAAAACAGGCGCCGGAATAAATTGCGTAGAAAAGGGAGCGGCGAGAGACGAGAGGAACAGCTGAAGGCAGACCGGAGAAAATGGGCCATGGCACGACTCCTCGGAGATGGTCATCCTGGGATTGAACGAGCATCCCCTTGCAAACATGTACTTATGAGATAAGTCCGATACGATGTACGGGTGAATCGCGTTGGTTCACACGGCCGCGCTTCGCTTGCGCGATAGGGGAGGATACAGTGGCCGTTTATCGCATCTGTATATCATATTCGCTGTAGATCTGTGGATCATTAATGAGTAATCGCATCACAGCAGGAATCTTGTGCAATTAATTGCGTCCTTTCGGGCTCTTTTCCCGAATGTTTGTGGTTGGACTCTCGGCCCGTAAGTGTTCTCGCAGATCCAACGCCCTGCGACCGCTGCACAGCATCCTGACAATCAGATTTGTTTGGAGACAATTCCGATGGTGGTTGCGATGTCTGGTATTTGACGTTGATGCGCACGGGCAGCTCTTCGAATCAATTAGAGATTGCTAGATCGCCCTGCGAATAGAACAGGGACTCCACGGTTCCGAGTTCCGGATGTATCACAGCCAATATTTCCTCATCGGCAAAATACACGACCAAAGTTCCAACGTCCAAACATTGGGACCGTGCATCCTTGCCAGTCCTATGCTCTCTTTCGATGGTTGGGAAGCGCCATAACCTCTAGATGGAAGAGAAGCGGAAGCAATAGGTGCAGAAAGAGAGGCGTGCGATGTGATTATTCCTGGCTAAAAGAAGGCAATGCAAATCAGAGCCAGAATTATCACATTCACCGCACGAACAACCAAGAACGCCGTAACCCGCAAAGGAGAAGCGATGAGACATTCGAGAATCATTCTATTCAGCAAGATCCTGCGGGTAAGTTTGTCTGCCACCGCACAGGACCGGTTCGAAGTCTTTGGAGAGTATTCCTATCTGCATTTCAGCCGCACCATAACCGGCCTCAATAGCCGCAGCTTCAACGGCGGGGGAGGAGGCGCCTCAGTGTATTTCCTCAAGATTCGGAATAAGGGAGACTTCATGGGATATGGCAGTACTACGTTCACAAGGACCCTTACTACGCCAGTAGTCATCCCGGGGAACGGAACCATACCGGCGGGTACTTACACCTCGCTGGGCGACATGTTCACTTATTTGTTCGGCCCCGAGCTCCGGATACCCACGCCGCTGATCAAGCCCTTCGGAGAAGTACTGTTTGGAGGATCAAACACGAATGCCTATGTGAACCTGTCAAGGTCGAATGCGGCTATCTCTCGACTCGGACCAACACGCAAAGAAGCGGGGCAGGAATGATGCTCTGTAGTCGACTGAGCTGAAGAGAAGCCATTTCGGGCCTGTGACCGCCTAACGGTCCGCCGCCGTTTGCAGGCGAAGAATAAGGATGACAGTATTGGTCTGCCCGAGTGTATTCGGCCCTTGTTGGAATAGCGATCTGGTCATCAGGCTGCGACTGCTTGTGGTACCAGCGGTGGGCGATAAGCCTTTCCTTTGAATAGAACCACCCAGGCCGCGCGAATGGACCCTGGCCCGTTTACCGGTACAAATCGTCGAGACCTGGGGCACCGCGTCCTGATACAAGAGTCATGTGAATTGCGGCTGCAAATCCTCGACTGACAAGCGGGCTGTTGACCTTCCCGGCCAGCTCAGGCCCCGATTTTTCTCCGGATTGACAACGACCGAACTCAGTTCGATCTTGTCCGCGGCGACCCATCGGCATTTCCCTCAATCCTCGGTGATCCTTCAACGCGACGACCCAGCAGAGCGATTGTTTCTTCTCACAAGAGGCCAGGGGAGGCAATTTGTCATCACGCGCGGCGGCCGAAAGATCGTTCTGCACTGGTTGACCGCCGGACAGCTTTTTGGTGGTGTAACGATTTTGTCTACTCCCTCCCAGTACCTGGCCAGCACGGAAGTCGAGTCAGGTAGTTGTGTGTTGGTGTGGGATCGAAAAACCATGCGGGAGTTCGTGTCTCGCTTTCCGATACTCATGGACAATGCGCTCTCCGTTGCGGTAACCGAACACATCGCGTGGGCAATCTCAGCAAGGATTTCTTTAATGTCCGACGACGCTGCGGGGCGCATTGCCAGCCTATTGCTCAGCTTGGCCTGCGGAATCGGCACGGTTTGTCCGGATGGAGTCGAAATTCGGGTTGGGAACGAGGACCTCGCGGCCGGTGCGAATGTAACGCCATTTACGGTCAGCCGCACTTTAGGGGAGTGGCAGCGCAAAGGCATTTTGACAAAGGGACGGGGCAAGCTCTTTTTGCGAAGACCGGAACTCCTGATGGATTCCAAATGAGAACTTACTGCTGCGATTGACTTCGCCTCTCGGTCTTTGCTGTGAACGATTTCCGCGTCGAGATGGTGGCTTGATTGCGCGGGAGCAATCAATTACCTGCTCTGCAGCAACGACTACCATCCGCGAGTCATGCAATTATCGAGAGCAATCATAACCAAATCATATAGGTGGCCATGGGGGCGAGGGATTGCTGGGCAGTCTTCGGACTGTCCAGCACCTGGGAGCCGTCAAGAATAGGGGTTCAGATGAGTTTTCTCACATCGAAATCCGACCTACGGCCAAGTAGCGTTCCCGAAAGAATGCGAGAAGTCAGTGGTGGCAGAGTCGTCGATTCGCGTAATGGTCGTGGAGGATTTCCAGCACTTTCGCCAATTCGTCCGCTCAAAATTGGAACAAAGACCCGAATTGCAGGTTGTTTGCGAAGTGTCCGACGGACTGGAAGCGGTTCAGAAGGCTCAGGAACTGAAGCCGGACCTGATCTTGCTCGACATCAGCCTCCCAACACTAAATGGTATCGAGGCTGCACGGCGAATACTTGAACTTTCGCAGGAATCGAAGATCATCTTTTCGAGCGAGGAGACCGCTGCAGACATCGTTCAAGAAGCGATGAGGCTGGGTGCCTGGGGATACGTCTTCAAAATACATGCCGAAGGAGATCTGCTGCTGGCTATAGACGCCGTCCTGTCAGGCAAGCGGTTCGTCAGCAGCATATAGGCGAGTCGGGTTCGCACCTGCGAATTTCGGTTGGATCACCTTCCACTCGTCAACTGCTACTTATGCACTACCCGACCGGCAGGTCAGGGCTTCCCGAACGTGGTCGTTTCACTTGGCCGTAAAACGTCAGGACTCTATCGGAGCTGCTCCGCGCGATTAGGCGTAAGTAGTGTAAGGAGACAGCGCGATCCTTCTCCGAGTGGCGTTGCTCAAACATCTCACCGCAATTCGTTGTCCGTGCTGCGCCGGGATGGGTTGCGAGACATATCCTCGCGCCTGGTACCAGGGCTCGAATAGTTCCTCTTGACATTCTTGTCGCCCGCCAGACACACTCTAGGAGTGAGATGCAGTAGTTCTAAGTCTCTCACGGTCTCGGTTGCCGCCAAGGCGTAATTCCTTCCGAGCCTAAACCAATTTTCAAGATTTGAATTGTGAATGGGAAGTGCGAGGCGTGGTCCGCCTTTCGCATGAGAACGAATCACAACATGATTCTGAAATTGCAAATGGAAACCACCCCCGGTCACACAGAAAGGAGAATACATTGAAACCCAAGAATTCCATCGACGCGATCCTTGATGCACTCGCCTCGCAGCAGCGGCAGGGCGAGAACTCGTTAATCGTCACGATCGAACCCGACCTCATCCGGGATGCGATGAATGCTCTCCGGGACTACAGAAAGTTATTCGCCCCAGTCATTCCCGGTGTGACTGATACACGGCCGATCTACGCAGCTTACGAAGAGATGCGACAGGCCGAAGTGGCCCAGCACACCATTTTGCTGTTTGTCGAATGCCAGACGATAGAGGAGTTCCGTCAGGCCCTCGGCCGGCTGCCGATTCGCCATTCCTCTGAGTGGCGCCATCTTGACTCTGAATGGCGCTCTCTTAACCGTGGTCTCTGAGAATTCGTGTCCTGAAATTTCCTTCGAGCCAACTTGACGGAAAACGCCCTACCCGGACAGTTAAAACCGGCAGAGACGAGTTCGGCGTTAGGATGGGTGTCGCTTTGCGCATCATCGCCATGTACTCATCGAGGTGGATTAGTAAAGGCAGGTCGGCTAATGTTACAAATCCGGTCCACTTGGATGTAAAGCCGCCTATCCGTTGAAGTGCTTGCGACCTAGTTCATGGCTCCCAACCGTACGCGTAGGCGACTTCTCGTCTATGTGGAAAGTTCCCCGCTGGGAATGAATGAACACCACGGCGTTACGGGACTTATCTCGCTCGCCTTGGGAAAGTATTCTGAGTCAGTTCGGAATCAGTTCACTCCCGCAACGCTCGGACAAGCCTACCGCTAAAGCGGCTTCCGGGAAACCTTCTCCCAATACCTTGAACTCTAGGACTTGAAGAGGAATCCTAAGCATTTTCGTACCCCGCCTGTCGCGATTCGGGGGCCGGTAGTACATCGTAGAGCCCTTCAGAAGCGACCTCTACCTGCAGGCGATCGACAAGCTGCGCGATGAACCGAATGAGACGCGCCAACCCCTGCTCGCGCTCGGAGAACTCTGCATCGTTTTCGAGTGGAATAGTATCAACACGATCGACAAGGCTGGCGGTCAGGTTGGCGAAGTGAACCCGATGCGCACTTTGACTTTCAAGGCTTTCGGCGATCTGCAGGAAAACGCGCGAACATTCGAATCGAAAATCGTCTTCGAATGCAGTGAACGATGGCGACTTCGAAGCAGCAATTCCGAAGAGACGAAACTGGAGCAACGGAGCTTCGAGCAGATAAAAGCTGCGCAGTGAGGTCTGCCAGCGGCGTATGCGATCCCTCGCGGCCATATCACCTGAACGCAGGGGGCCGGTTTCGAAGGGAACTGCATCGGACTGCGCGTTGACCTCGCCGAAGCGGCGATAAATGTCTTCTCTCATACGCCGAACCCTGAGGATCGCACCCGGATCTTCCCGGTGCGGTGTGAATGACATCAGTTCTGACATCGTGCGAACATTGCGAACGAAGACCCGTACCATCTCATCGGTGGCAGAACGAGGAAAGAGACGCTCAAAGACCAGCCACATCATGGTGATCCCGAGCAGAACGCCAAGAGCGCGGTCGCGTGGCACGGCGAGGCTGGTTTGAATGGAAAAGTCGCTCAGGTGGATCAGATAGAACGCGAATGCAAATTGCGCGCCTGCGTACGATAGCCGGGAACTGGAGGTTGCTATCCACGCAGCCACGGCGGATATTGTGGCGAAAAGCACCGTAAACCCGCCGATCGAGTCGATATACGGAAGGACGAAAATCTGAGCTCCCAGGCCGGCGACGACGCCACCAAGGACGAATCCAAGGACGCGCATAAGCTGTCTCTGCCTGGAGGAGCCGACGGATGTCAAGGCCGTCAGCACGCAAGTAGTTACGGATGTGGAGAGGTTGGGCCAATCGAGTGAAACGTAAAAGATGTAGCAGAGCATGGCCGCGACGGTTCCACCGAGGACGTAGCGCAAATGCTCTGGATTGGAGAAGGCGTCGGGGATGAAGATGCGAATGGTGTCGGGAGCTTCCTCAAGTGGTTCAAGTGCGGGATCGACCGCAATCGCCTCACTAAAGATCGCGGGCATCAACGAAACCATTGACTCGATCTCGGATAGGAGCGGAGTTCCGGGACTGGGTCGCGATTCCAGGGTTGCCTCGCACGGCTGGCCGTGCGCACGAAGGCAGTTGCGAATATCGGCCAGGCTTCTGTTTATGCGCGATGCGCGTTCACTAAGCACGGCCGGCAGAGACGGATAAGCGCTGGCAAGAGCAGCGGCAAAGTCGATTGAGCGCGCCGTGAGAGACACCAGCGTACTCATGCGGGTGCGGTAGAGTTGTTCGTAGTTCCCGCGCGCCACGTGACGACGGAGAGAGCCCGCGCCCACGATCGCAAACTGCGCGAGACCAGCTTGTGTCGCCGGCGCAACGGGCCGAGATTGGCCGTAACACGCCATGAGATCTTCAATCAGAGCCAGACGCGTATCAATGCCCTCAATCAAATCATCGCGGTTGTACAGTGCGCCGAACACAACCTCAACGCCCAATGTTACGAGCGCACCGATGATGGTAGCCAAAACGAGCCACAGCGTCAGTTCAACATTGCGTTCCGCAGGTCCGGGCAGGTACCAGATGCCGATGACATTGCTGACGACCAGGGCGAGTCCGGTTGCCACGCCATAGTTGGCCAGACAGCGCAGCAAAAAGAAAACCAGAAACAGGCTGCAACCTACCCAGAAAAAGTGTGTTTCAGGGGTGGAAGCCAAGAAACGTGCACCGATGGGTATAAAAAGCGCTCCGATCAAAAACGCCGCCATCATGAAAATTGCTGAACGAGCGGTAGCGACAAGGTTTTCGCGTGAGAACAAGAAAGCAGACAAGGCGCCCACGACACCACCGGGAATGCGAAAAGTCTCGATGATGATCATGGTCAGCGTGGCAGAGATGACGATGCGTGCCACGAGCGCAGCGCGGCCGGGATAAGGCGCAAGCTCTTTCTTAAGGAAGTCGGGGAACCAATCAATGAAGCGTTCCGCGTGCGGGAGATGAATTGGTTCAGATGCCATGCTTACTCCCTGTGCCCGGGAGGTGCGTTGCCGCGGATGATCACGACTGCTGATTCGCCGAGGCGGAACACCTCGGACGGTGGATCTTGAATGCGGACGCGCACAGGAAAACGGGATGCCAGGTGCACCCAGTTCAACGTGCGTTGCACATCAGGAAGGTCCGGCGCTGCCAGACGTCCCACGAGGTCGGTATCTGGAGTTACTCCGAATCCGACACTATCAACGACACCCTTGTAGCGGACGCTGGGTCGCGACATCACATACACCTCGGCGAGCATACCGGGCTGAATGTGATGCAACTGCGTTTCGCGGAAGTTTGCGATGACCCACCAGGTGCGCGTGTCGATGAGAGTGAAAATGTGCTCTCCAGCGGTCGCGTAGGCGCCCTCTGCTATCGTCAGGTTCGTCACCCGCGCGTCGAACGGAGCAACAACGCGACAATTGTCGAAATTGTATTTTGCGGTGTCGATTGCGGCCTGCTTGCCAGAAAGTTGACCCTCCAGCGGTTGCAGCGTCGTCACGTTATGCGACGCCTCTTCGACTTGCTGACGGCTTTGCTCGACGATGGCTTGTGCCTGCTTCAATTGTGCCTGCGATGCGAGAAGACCAGCTTCGGCCAAGGCGAGTTGCGACTTTGCTTGATTCGCGGCCTGCAGACGGGACGTCTGAAGTGTGCGCGCCTGGTCAACCTGATCGACGGTGACAAATTGGCGCGCCAGAAGCGGTTCAATGCGGCGCAAGTTGTTCGATGCATACTCGAGTTCCGCATTGGAGCGCTCCACGGCCGCCTGCGAGCTAGCCACATCCGCTTTGGCCTGCTGTACCGCGGCTTGAGCATGAGCGAGACTGGCATCAGCGCCAAGCACGCTTGCCTTGGCAACATCGACACCACTTGTCTTAGCCGCTATGATGCGGCTTTCGTCGCCTATCTGGCCCTGAAGGGCAATTTGATCAGATTGCGCGCGGGCCAGGGCGTACGCATACGGACGGTCGTCAATGTCGAACAGCGGGGCGCCGGTTTTCACGAATTGATTGTCTGAGACATAGAGATGCGTTACAGGGCCGTTGACCAGAGGAGCCATGCCAATGAAGTTGGCAAAGACCTCAGCATCGTCAGTACGCGGGTTTGCGTTCACCTGGTGAATCACCAGGAGCGAGACAATCGCAGTGCTTGCCATGATCCCGATGCTGATGGCGCGCCCGATGATGTGAAGGCGGCTGTGCGGCAAGATTCCTCCTTCGATCAGCTAAATAAAATGAGCCAAAGGACGCTAGCGAAAAACAGCGTGAGGCAGGGATAGACAACAATGGGCCAGAGGATCTCCTTGTCGAGTGCAAATCGGGCGAAGATGCGGCTAGCAATCACGGCAAGGATAATGCCCGCGAAAAGGCATATTAGCCAGGACGGAAAGAAGGAACCGAGAATGTTAAAGGTGGGCGCACGCCTGCAGCCTGCGATTTCGATCATCAGCAGTGCACTCGACAGAATCGACCAGCGTTGAAGGCAGCTCACAGAGTCACGTCGCTCCTTTTGCGAAGTGTTCCACTCACGGCGCAGGGCTCCAGTGCTTAGTTTGGATGAAATCGGCCGTTTGAAACGCGAGATTAGTAACCTGGAGCAGCAACTGGGTTCGAGCAAAAACGTCCTCAGATCGTGCCTGCGCCAGGACTTTTTGAGCTGATACCACATCTAGCAAATTGCGAACACCATAACCATAGGACTCATGTGCCGCATCGTACGATTCCTGCGAGGCAGCGAGAAGAGCGGCCGCCGCCTGCTGCTGCCTCAGTGCGGTCCGCATATTCGTGTAAGCGGACCAAACTTCGTTTGCAATTTGATCGCGAAGCGCGTCAATCTGCGCCTGTGCTGTCTTTTTGTCGGCGTTGGCCTGTGCAATACGATATTCGCGGCGTGCGCCGTCGAAGAGATTCCAACGCAATTCGAGTTCAGCGGTCCAGACCTCGCCCTCTGCATAGCTTCCGGGAAGAAGATCCTGCTGCCCGTATGCGCGTGCCAGTCCGCCATCCCCCTTGAAGTTCAGCGTCGGAAAATACGCCGATCTGGCCTGCTTAATCGAAGCGTTGGCTGCACGCAAGTGTGCCAGTTGCTGCAGCAAATCAGGCCGCTGACTAAACGCTCGATCCATTTCGTGGTCGACAGAGTCGGCGATGGATGTGGGGAGTTTGAGTTGGTCAATGTCTTCAACCGTGAACGCTGTGCCGGGATCGACTCCGAGAGCAGTGGCAAGGTCACCGCGCGCAATGTCGATCGCGCCGATGGCGGACTGCAAATCGAAGTCTGCCTGGGCGCGGGCGGCGGTGGCTTCAAGTTCATCGGGCTTCGTAGCTAAACCGTTTTCAAGTCGTGCCTTCGCGTCTTCCTCAACTGCCTTGGCGTTTTCAAGACTGGATTCGGCCGCCTGACGTTGACCCTGCGCGTTGAGGAGCCGGTAGTAAGCCTCTGCGACCTGGTAGATGATGCGGCGATGGGTGTCGTTGAATGCAAGATCTGACGCCAACAGGTTTGCCTTGGCAACGTCGATCTCCCCGCTGCGTCCGCCAACATCGAACACCAGATACTCCACGTGGAGTATGGGCTCAAAGATACCCTCGGTTTGGCGATGAAAGTACTCTCCAATCAGGGTAGCTTGCCGCAGCGAGACGGCAAGGGCGACTGCCGTCAAGGTTGGATACAGTGAACTTCTTGCGATGCCTAACTGGTCGGCCTTGGATTTCGCCTCTTCCCAGGCAACACGCGTCTCGGGATTGTGTTGCTCGGCAAGATCGATCAATTCAGGTAACGTATAGGTCTTGTTGGGTGCAAGAGTGATCTGGTCGTGCGGTTTTGCGGCGGACTCTCTTTGGAGCCCCTGCACTCCAATGGGCTGCCAAACAACACCTGCTGCAGGTGGAGTGCCCTGTGCGATTAGACCGGTAGGGAGCATTGCGGGCGCAAGCAATGCAGTCGTCAAAAGCCAATCCTTTGTAGTCATGTATCTGAAAGAACAGATCCGTTAGACCCGTTAAAGTGATGTTTTCGCTCTGTATTGAGATGTGCAGACACCCGCCGGCAACGAGGTCCGCCGATGCAGCCCTACGCAACGATGGAAAACCAACCAAGGGAGAACAGAAACTGCGACCCACCGCCGGAAATAGATGTGCCGCTGCAAAGATTGAGGGGGACCGACTGCCCGGCAGAGATTACAGCCTAGCACGGCGGTGCGACATGGATGAAGGCCCCCTATCTGTCTTTGTCAATTTTGGCAGCAGCCTTGTGAACGCAGCCAAATCGCGCTTGCCAAAGATAACATCGAAGCCCTCGAGCAGAACCCTTGCTTTTTTCTTGTAGCGTCGGGTCCTTTATCTTCTTTTGGAGTTATCTATGGGCCGGTCCCGCTCCGAATACTCAGCCGAAACTCCTGCGGGGCCGCATTAAGCGGCCCCGCTCCTGCCGCCAGGCGCAAAGCTGATAGGAAGTAGCGCCAGGTGGGCTCGACCAGCGTCCTGGAGGACGTGCGTATCTCCTTTGAACGGTCGGGCGTTCGGGGGAATCCACAAGAATGGAGGAAGACCGAAAGTACAGTCGTATCCTGCGACGCCGCAATCCATCCTCCAGTTGCAATTCGTAATAGCGGGACGGACCTTACAAGGAGATAGATGTCGTTTAGGGCTTCTGGGCTTGTCTGATTCTCATCTTGCAGAAACATCTCAACGAACGTCAATCGCATCAATATCGTTCGTCCCGGATCGGAACGTCTGTGCGACCTTGACGATTCCGTCCTGCTGAATCGGGCCAGGTTCCAAAAGAATGCTTGGATGGAAAGACCTGTCGGGCAATAGCAGGAAGTTGGCGCCTTCAACGCCACTTTCTGCCTGAGTGGCCGTCCCCATTCTCAGCACACCTTTTGCACACTGACCGAGCCCCGACATTGTGAAACTCGCAATGATGTAACTAGGGCATGCCCCGTTGCAGCGGGTACCCAGTATCCGCCTCTGGTAGTTGTTCTGGTGAATTGTACAAATGGAAATGGGAAGAGGTCGACTTCTACACAGCGGAATGGCGCTTTGTTCTTTCCAAGCGCAAGCTTGGGAAGAGGAAGCGCGAACTCATCGTCCCATTGTCTCGACAAGGCACATGCAGGACTTCGGCCAGAATAGTCCGAGCCATAGCCCTGAACCCATGGCCGCACAGCTCCTCCCTTGGAATTCCCGTGGCTCGCAATGCCGCGTTGATACCTGGAAGTTAGCCTTCTGCTTCGTTTCAGGTGCGAACTGCCGTAGGCGCTGGCGATCGTTGACACGCTGCTGCGGCGCATCAATCTGGCTGCACCTGTCTCGTCCAATAGTGACTGCGAGCCTGATGGGGTTTATCTAGTGCGCACTATGGAGCTTCCTGTCGTAGATCTTCATCTGTTCGGTAACCAGACTGTTTGCCTTCTTGAGGGCGGCTTGCGTGTTGGCGTCGAGCTGGTGCCACGAACGAGAGACACTTTGATCTTGAATCGATTTCGGGTCAAGCTGTCCGTCCTGATCGATCATCCCCGCCATAATCAAGGTTACCGACTTCTGCTGTGGGTCGATCATTGCGCGGCGAACTCTATAGCCAATCCAGTTACAGGCGTCGAGGTGCCTGCCGTCAGCCAATCCCCACGCTGTCTGGTTAGCGCGGCAGGCCTCCGGCGTCTTATAGAAAGTGAACATCGAGAGAGTGTAGACACCCCTGTTCTCAAAGTCAGAGTAGTTGCGTTTGAGCCACTCGGGGTTGGTGATGTCGGGGATGTAGATCATCACGTCTTTGTCAGACGCTACAAGAAGAGGGACAGTCCACTGGTGTGTCTCGTCGAGAACCTGCGATGGCTGGCCCAAGGCGCCGCGCTGAACTATTTGTTGTCCCCAGCTTGCATTCCCAGACACAAGGATCAGAAACAACAGGGTAATCGGAATAGAGAGAATGTGACGGCTGCGAAAACACATGGCTGACCTCTTGTTGATGCTATTCAGATTAGAAGGGCATCTGAATAAGACCGAGATAACAGAATATGCCGCAGTGGTTCTTCCGCGTTCGGGGAAAGTGACCCTTCAGGCGAATTGATCGAGGCTGAAGCCGAGCTTGTAGGTCTCACCGTGTGCGAGTAAGTCTTCCCACGTCACTTCGCGCTTTTGGTAGCCGGCCATGCGACCGAGCATGCAGCTCAGTGCGGTTTCCACGCCGTCGGCAATCTGGTTATGTGTCGGGCCGGAGACGATGCTGGCGATGAAGGTGCGTTCCTTGTCGCGGTCAGCAAATTCGAGGTTGTCGAGGAAGGCGCCGTTAGCCGCGAACTTTCCCGAGCCGGAAGCCGTCGATGCGGAATCCTGATACGTCCAGGCATTCGCTCCGGTGATAGCGATAGGACCAGTGTAGGGGCAGCTCGCCAAGCCGCTTGCACCGAAAAGTTTCAGGCCCGCGTCGAAGACATTATCCGATCCGAACTGTGTGGACGCGAAAGAGAAGTGCGCGTCGTTGGGATAGGTGAAGTCGACCTGGTAGTTATCCCAGCAGTCGCCGTAGTGGGTGAGCACGTTGCGACCACCAGTGGCAGTTGCTTTCAGCGGATGCGCGCCGAGCATCCAGTTGCAGAGATCGATGATGTGGATGTTCTGCTCGACGAGGATGTCGCCCGAAAGCACGCGATCCCAGAGCCAGTTACGCAAGCGGTATTCGTCAGGGCCTTCGCCTTCACGCTTCTTCTCGGTCGACGCTGGTGCGTTGTAGTTGCCGGAGACGGTGGCGATCTTTCCCAGAGCGCCTGCTTTGACCTTCTCGGCAAGAGCCGCGATTGGTGGAGCATTGCGGCACTGGAAGCCTACGTCGACGCTTTGATTCGGCTTCACGCGCTTGGCGATTTCAAGAGCATGCTTTGCCTGAGCGATGTCGATACCGACAGGCTTCTCGCAATAGACATGCTTGCCCGAGGCTACGGCAGTCTCAAGATGTTGCACGTGGAAGAATGGGGGTGTGGAGATCTGGATGAGATCGACATCGGACGAGGCCGCGAGCTGTTCGTAGGCATGCGGTCCTTTGAAGAGGAGCTTGCTGTCGATGGCGGGCTGCCCGAGGCCCGCGTTCAACTTGTCGAAGTGATCATGGCCGGCGGCAAGATTATCAGGAAACAGATCGGCGAGTGCGACAACGCGAGCGGAGGTATTCTTCGCAAAGGATGTGGCGACGCTGGTGCCGCGATTGCCGCATCCGAGTAGGCCGTGGCGCACCGCCGAGTTTGCTTCGTATCCAAATGCCGCGCGTGGATTGAGCAAGAGCATGCCTGAAACCACCCCCGATCCTGTCTGCAGAAACTCCCGACGATTCATGTGTCCTCGCGTTCTGAAAAAGTCCTGATTCGTTACGACCGGTCCGCTTCTAGTCAGCCCAGCACTTCATCGAGTATGTGCTGCAGGTACATTTTCTCGTTTTTTACGTCTTCGACCTGCTGCGGCCCTGACGTCTCGCGCTCGATTGTGACTGCTCCGGTGTAGCCAAGTTTGTGCAGTTTGGTGAACACTGTCTTGAAATCTACCAGCCCCTGGCCGATCAACACCTCTTCACCTAGCTTGCTGGGATCGGTGGGCCATTTGCCATCCTTCGCATGCACGCTGCGCACGTGCGAACCAATGATGTCGGTGGCGTCGACCGGATTTGCCTTGCCGTAGAGGATCAAATTGGCGGTATCGAGTCCGACGGCCAGGTTTGGCATGCCAACATCGCGAATCATGCGCGACATCGTGGTCGGCGTCTCCTGTCCCGTCTCCATCAGGAAGTACTGGCTGTTGCCCTGGCAGTGCTGGGCAACCGTGCGAATGGCTTCAACTGCGCCAGGATAGAGAGTATCGGCCGGGTCCTCGGGAATAAAGCCGCAATGCGTCTGAACCTGCTTGATGCCAAGTAGTTTCGCAAAGTCCGACACCTGGCGCAACGCATCGATGCGCGCTGCGCGTGTCTTGGGTGGGACCAACCCGATGGTCGACGGCCCCTGCAAGAAGTTCCACTCCAGCGGCGCCGGGCCTACAACTTCAACAGCTGTCGCAATCAGATTGTAGGTCGCCAGCAGATCCCCGATCTGTTTCGCTGCATCCGGCGTGAATTTGTTGATGTAGCCGTCTAATGACAGAAAGCAATTGCTGAACCCCATATCGTGAACACGCTTGATGGTCGCCTCGGGCGCGCCGAACGGGCTGATGAGCAGCCCCAAAGCCATCGGTTTCAAAGCCAGAGGTTCCGGCTCGGAGACTCCGGGAAGCGGATGAATTCCCGTTACGATTGCGGCGGCGGTAGCAGCACCTAAAAATGTACGACGGTCCATGGAGTTCCTTTCTCTGGAACAGCTTTGGAGGAAATCTCCTATTTGTGTAACGTTTGAAATCTAAGCGTTACCCCCGCGCCTCTGCAAGTGCGCATGGAGCCTTAGATAAGATGCACGTCGAGTGTTTCGAAGAAATTGATGAAGATGGGATGTAGCATCGGCCCGAAACAGAGTGACAGCAGGGGCTAAGCCCATTGTCTTTTGAACTGCAATCGGCGCGACTGAAGTCATGCCCTGATACAGAACCGGGTAGCGGCGAGTTTTTGCGGACCGTTAGGCAGACGGTGTGTTCAGCTCGGCGGAGATGCGCCGCGCGGCTTCTTCGGCAGCTCTGGCAAGAGCAGGAGACAGGTCCATGGAGATGGGCTGTCTGGGATCGATGGTGATGGCATACAGCACCACCTCCCGCTCGCCACCCTGCATGTAAAAGGCATCAAGCAGGTCTTTCACGCCGATATCGTGAGCGGTAAGCGTCGGGGGATAGTCGCTAGAGAATCGAGGTGTGGTGCGCGTCACGGTTCCGGGAGGGCTCCCGTCGTCTGTGGCGTCGATAAGGATGATGTGGCCGGCGTTTTGCAGAGGTTCCAGCAGAACGAATCCGCCGGTGCCGCCGTCCAGGGTATCCACATTTGCCGGGAGGGGATGTTTTTCCAGGGCCCGCACCACATGGACGCCAACACCTTCGTCGCCCATGATTACGTTGCCGAGCCCCAGTACCAGGGTCTTCTTCGCGTTCGTGCTCACCAATACCTCACTCCACTAAGATCGATCCCTTGACGAAGATGAGCCGGAAGGTTCTTTGCTCCCTACTCCCTATTTCTTGTCCTCTGTCGGTTTCACGCGGTCGAACTTCCATCCGCCCACAATCGAGGAGATGGTTCCGCGACCCTCAATGTAGTCGTGATAGAAAGCAAGATACACGTGAACGATGATGAACGTAACAAAAAACCACAGGAATAAGTGGTGCCAATAGCGGACGCTCATCTCCCCGCCCATCAGCGGCACGATCCAGGTGAACATCCGCGGTATGAACGAATTGCTCATGCTGGAGTAGAGAGCGAAGCCTGTGATGGACTGCGCCACGAATGCCAGGAAGGTAAAGAAGTAGACGAACCCGGCCAGCGCATTGTGTCCTGTTGAGATGGGTCCATGCAGCTTTGTCTCGAACACGTCGGCCTTGATCACGTCGACGATTTCCTGACGCTGCGACTTCTTCAGCGGAAAGAACGAGTTCCAGCGGGCGTACTTGTTGCCCACAAATCCCCAGTAAAGGCGCGCCAGGAAATTGAAGACGTACACGTATGCACAAAGGAAGTGAAGAAAGCGTACCCAGCCAAACCAATACTGCTGATAAGCCTCGGCCGCATAAAATGCGCGGATAGGTGCTCCAATGAGGTAGCCGGTGATGCACAGGACCACCAGCGCAATCGCGTTGATCCAGTGATACGCTCGCACCGGCAATTCCCACACATACACCCGCCGATACTCCGCCGGTCTATCGCCGTTGCCAAATTTAGATTTACCCACGATTCCAGTCGTACTCATAGCGTCACTCGAAGGAGATCTGGTGAAGGTGCCGACCCTGCGGATCGTACAAGTGCACGGCGCAGGCAAGGCACGGGTCAAAGGAGTGAATTGTCCGGAGAATTTCGACCGGTTCACCGAGCTTGGCGACCGGCGTTCCAATCAGAGCCGCTTCAAACGAAGAGTGCTGCTTCCTGGCGTCGCGCGGGGATCCATTCCAGGTGGTCGGAACAACGAGTTGATAGTTCTCGATCTTGCCGTCTTTGATCTTGATCCAGTGAGCAAGCGCACCGCGTGGAGCTTCGACCAGACCTACGCCCTCAGCTTCTTTCGGCCAGGTGCTCGGGTCCCACTTTTCATTGTTGAAGGTCGACGTCTCCCGTGTCTTTACGCGGTCCATCAGCTGTCCGTAGAACTCTTTCAGCCAGCCGACTTCGAGTGCCGCCGACAAACCACGTGCCGCGGTGCGCCCCAGCGTCGAGAAAAGCGCATCTATGGGAACGCCGAGCTTTCCCAGTGTCGCCCCGACCAATTCCTTTACTTCGGCGTGACCGGAAGCATAGGCAACCAGCAACCGAGCCAGCGGACCGACTTCCATCGGGTTGTCCTTCCACCGCGGCGTCTTCAGGAACGAATACTTCTCGTATCCCTCCAACGTCTCAAACGGCGGCTGCGGCCCGGTGTACTTGATCTCCGTCTCGCCTTCCCATGGGTGCAAGCTCACCTGGTCGCCGCCTGCGTACGTGTACCACGACGAGGCGATGTATTCCTTGATTTCCTGCGAGTCCCTCGGATTCACGGGATAAACCTGGCTAAGATCGCGATTGAGTATGGCGCCGCGCGGATACTTGAAGGCCTCGGGCTTGTTGTACCCCTGCGTCGGATACTCGCCATAGCTGAGATAGTTCTTGAGGCCGCCGCCCCACTTCGCCCAGTCCTTGTAGAACGAGGCAACTGCGAGGAGATCGGGCACATAGACCTGGTTTACGAATTCATCAGCTTTTGCAATCAGGCTGCCGACAAGGTTCAGGCGCTCAGTGTTGATCGCTGCCACTTCATCCACATCAATGGAGCAGGGAACTCCGCCGACAAGGTAATTTGGGTGCGGATTCTTGCCGCCAAATACCGCGTGGATTTTGACCACGTCCTTCTGCCATTCGAGCGCATCGAGATAGTGCGCCACGCCAATCAGGTTCACTTCAGGCGGAAGCTTGTAGGCCGGATGCCCCCAATAGCCGTTGGCGAAGATGCCTAGCCCGGTAGCGGCGAATTGCTTGATCTTGTTCTGTACATCCGTGAAGTGGGCAGCCGTGTTCTTGTCGTAGCTTGAGAACGACTGCGCAATCTCCGCGGCCTTTTTAGGATCAGCCTTCAGAGCATTGACGATGTCGACCCAATCGAGTGCATGCAAGTGGTAGAAGTGCACCACGTGATCCTGTACATGCTGGGTTGCGGTCATGATGTTGCGGATCAGCTCTGCAGTCGGAGGGAGCGAAATGCCCAGTGCATCTTCGACTGCGCGACAGCTTGCCATGGCATGCACCGTTGTGCAAACGCCGCAAACGCGTTCGGTAATAGCCCAGGCATCGCGCGGATCGCGGCCGATAAGAATCTTTTCGAGTCCGCGAATCATAGTGCCCGAGCTGAATGCGTCGGTAATGACGCCGTTTTCCACCACTACCTCTACACGCAGGTGGCCTTCAATACGAGTTACGGGATCGACGACTATACGAGTCATGGTCGCTTAGGACTCCTTCTGGTCATCTGCGTGTACTTCCGCGATGACGGCCTTCTTGCGAATGTTTGTAACCACGGCGTGAGTTGTAACTCCGGCCAGCGTGGCCGCTGCGACAATTGTGCCGACCGTGTCTGCCGTGCTCTCGATACCGAAACCAGGGAACGACGACAGGTGCTGATACAGGGGGCCGTTATCCCAGAAACCCTCTTCGCTGCATCCGATGCAAGGGTGTCCAGACTGGATCGGATAGCTCGTCCCCTCATTCCACTTCACCACCGAGCAGGCGTTGTAGGTCACCGGACCTTTGCAGCCCAGCTTGTAGAGGCAATATCCCTTTTTCGCGTTCTCATCGTCGAACGATTCCACGAAGAGCCCGGCATCGTAATTCGGCCGGCGATAGCACGTATCGTGTACCCGGCGTCCGTAAAATTCCTTCGGTCTGCCGAGGTTGTCGAGCGCTGGAAGCTGCCCCAGCACCAGGACGTGCGTCACGATTGCCATCATCACGTCCGCAATCGGCGGGCAGCCCGGAACGTTGATTACCGGCTTGTCCACGAGCTTGTGAATCGGCGTTGCGTGGGTCGGATTCGGCTTGGCAGCCTGCACGCAGCCATTGGAAGCGCAGCTGCCCCAGGCAACAATGGCCGCCGCGTCTCTTGAAACTTCCTGCAGAATAGATTCGGCCGTCTTGCCGCCGATCATGCAGTAGACTCCGCCGTCCTTGGTGGGGACCGCGCCTTCGACGAGAACTATATATTTGCCCTTATTGTTCTGGATGGTGTCGTTCAGGCTTTTTTCGGCCTGGAACCCTGACGCCGCCATCAGCGTCTCTGTGTAATTCAGCGAGAGTACATCGAGCAGTGCGTCTGCCACGATCGGATGCGACGCCCGGATAAACGACTCGCTGCAACAGGTGCACTCCTGAAAGTGCATCCAAACCACGGCCGGCTTTTCCTTTTTCTCAAATGCCGACACCACCTGGGCCACGCCGCTCTTCGCAAAACCGGCAGCCGCCGCGGCTGCCGTGCAGAATTGCAGGAATTGTCTGCGGCTATACCCCTTTTGCTCCATCGACTGCCAAATCGTTTGCCCCATGCCCACCTCGCTTGCAGGGCTTCATTCGCCTTGCAGGCACCGCAGTTTCGTATGGGCCGATCATTGTCGGCCAAATCACATTTCGAACTTCGGTGAATGATGGCACAGTACGTATGTCTAAATACGATCGGCTGTGAGCCTCGTCACAAGTGTTGCAAATCACGCTTTTTGCGTGGATCATAAGCGCGAATGTGAGGCTGCTCACATTTCGAAAGCATGAATTGAAAACCCTTTGCCAATCGCACTGTGTCAAAGGGCACCAAACTCATGGGGACGGCGGGCAAGAAAGAACGAAATCTCCCGTCAATGACGCCGCAGCGCCGATTCGCTCGGATCGCGTAGAATCGCAAGCGGATGCTGCTCTATTCATGACCCGTGGCGTGTGATAGTATCCAACCCGTTCCAGGTAGGGAAGCGTCTTGCAGGAGGGATACCATGCGCTATCGAATTTTTGTCATAATCGCCGGGCTCCTGGGTTTCGTTGCCGTCCAGTTGGCCGGCGCCGCCCCCAAATCGGCTCATGCCGATATCGTGAACGCGCAGGGGACGAAGATCGGAATCGCGAAGATCACCACCACCGGCACGGGCGTCAAGATCGCCGTCAGAGTCTCGCAGTTAACCCCCGGAGAGCATGGAATTCACATCCACACGGTGGGCAAATGCGAAGGCCCGGCCTTCACTTCAGCAGGCGGTCACTTCAACCCGACGAGCGCGCATCACGGCATTCACAATACACAGGATCCTCATCCGCACCTCGGCGATCTGATGAACCTTGTTGTGGACGAGAAGGGCAACGCCAAGGCTACCCTCATGGCCAACGGCATCACCCTCGGAGAGGACGCCAACTCGCTTTTCCACGATGGCGGAACGTCGTTGATTATCCACGCGAAGGCTGACGATCTAATGTCAGACCCCTCCGGCAACTCAGGCGATCGCATTGCCTGCGGCGTGATCGAGAAGTAGCCGCAAAATCTCGCAGCGGGTACTGATGGGCGGGATCGATGCCACAGGCGCGGCGTACGAAGTCGGCCACGAGAGGGTAAGCCAGTTCAACCGGAGTACAGTCGTTTCTTCGGCAGGCCACCTATGCGCGACGTCAAATCCCCGCGAGAAGGCAAAGCCACCCCGATGAACGCCGCGTAGGGTTACTTCGCTGGGCGCCCCAGCGAAGCACTCTTTTCTGAATTGTTGGACCAGCCAAAAGTTATTGGCCGACGCGAGCTTTGATTAACTCATCCAGATAATCCGGCTTGGCTTCTTCGCGGACCAAGTGCGGATAGCGTGGGCCGTCGTGGTAGTTGATGGTGCAGGTCCGATAAAACTCGTCGACAACCACCAGCAGCGTGATTGGCTTTGAGTTGTCCTTGGCATCCTTGATCGCCGCACCAAGCAGATCCGGGGTGAAGACGCGGCCATTGACGCCGACGACTTTCATGCCCGACGAGATGCCAGCTTCAAACGCGGGACTGCCGATAATCGAATCTCCCACCGCGCCATCCGCGCTAACTTGCAGGCCGACGGAGTAGACAGATCCGGTATTTCCGCGACGGCCTTCGAGCTTTGCGGGCTGATCGGTGTAGCTGACCTTCCAGCCGCCGTTTTCGATTCCGCCCACCGGCGCTTCGGGCGAGGTCGAGTCGAGCCGCGTGTGGAAGAACGTCGCCCAGTCGAACGGCGCAATCGTGTTCAGATCGCTGACCAGCTGGTCGAAGGTATAGGTCTTTACTTCGGGCCCGTTGTTTGCACCGCCGTGGAAGGCGTGGCAGAAATCATCGATCGACTTGGTGCCGTGCGACTCGCGATGGATGATGGTCGCCACTTCGAGCCAGAGCAGATCGCCCTCGTCGTAGTAATCGGTTCCGCGCCGCCAGTTCATCCATCCGCGCGCGCCAAAGCCCATGCCGAACTCGGCGTCCGCCGTATCGCGTAAAGGCCGCCAGGTGCGTCCCGGCCGCCCCGGCCCGAGCGAAGCCGCGATGCTGGCGAGCCACTCGTGATACTGCTCGGGCGTGAACAAGCCGCTTCGCGCTGCGAGCATGGGGCCGAGGTAGTCGGTCAGGCCTTCGTATCCCCACAGCAGGTCGGTCTTCATCGGCTGCTCGTAGTAGGGAACCGTAAGATCGGCGGGACGGCGAAATTTTCCGTTCCACGAATGCACAAACTCGTGCGCCAGCAGCCCGCCGAGCGCCATGCCGGAGCCAGGCCCAAGCAGGACGTTTTCCGGCAGACGGCTGTCGTTCGATTCGTGATGTTCGAGCCCAAAGTGCGCGACGTGATCGCTCAATCCGAGGATGAAGTGGTAGTCGCGATAATGGCGAGCGCCGAAGAGTTTGCCCGATTCCGCAACCAGGTTGGTCATGGATTTCTGGTCCTTCGGGCTCATGTTTAGGGCGTCTTCGCTGTCCGCAACCAGGTCCATTTGGTGGTGGATCGGTTCACCCGGGGGCGTGATGTCGATGTTGCGATAGTAGATGCCGGTTGCGACGGGCGAGTCGACCAGCAGATCGAATGAGATGGGTTTGAAGGTGACTTCATTTCCGCTTTGGCTGGCGACGGGAAGGGAACTGCCGAACTTCCATCCCTCAGGCATGATCAGCTTTGCTTCATACATCAGCTTTTCGGCCGGCGTTCCTTCCGGATAAAGAGCAACTTCGTTCCATTCGAGAATCAATAGCTTGTCGGTTGCCGAGCCGCCGTCGGGCTCGATGTAGTCGTAGTTCGCTTCAAGCCGGCTTACGCCCGCAGGCACATCGAGGTGAAATGTAAAGACGTCGAGCAGATCGCGCTGCCATGGAATGACCTTGCCGTCAGCCGAGAACTTGAGGCCCGTGAGGTTGGCGATGGGGCCGTCTGGACCATGTTCGCCGGGAATCCACTTCGGGTAGTAGACGGTCAGCGGTCCGGGCTTGACCGGCATGACAAGGTGCACATGCAGAATCTTGTTCTGGGTCTTGGTTGCATCCACGGTGAGCGAAATGGTTTGGGCATTCAGACACATGGAAGCGGCGAGGATCCATGTTGAGGCGAAAAGGGCAAGCGACTGCACGCGGCAAAGCTTCACAGGTGTGCTCCTTGAAGGGAAGAGGGACTCCAACGGAATCATATCAATCGGATCGCGAAACGAAGCGCGCTTTTACTGCGAGTTTATTTCGGAGGCACGTCGAGAGCGCCTGTAAGGGCGGCAACCCGTTCCACGTGATGGCTGCGGCACCAGGATACGAGCCCTTTGGCTAGTCGTTCCGTGGCGCGCGGGTCGGCATAACTCGCCGTCCCCACCTGCACGGCGGTCGCGCCCGCAAGCATGAATTCAACGGCATCTTCGGGAGTTAAGATCCCGCCCAAACCGATGATGGGAATGGTGACCGAACGCGCGGCTTCATAGACCATGCGCAGCGCGATTGGCTTGATGGCCGGCCCGGAAAGACCGCCGGTCACGTTGGTGAGCCGCGGCTTGCGGGTTTCTACATCGATCGACATGGCGAGGAAGGTATTCACAAGGCTAATGGCATCCGCTCCCGAGGTGGCGCATACCCGCGCCATGCCTGCGATGGAGGTGACGTTGGGCGAGAGCTTCACGATCAGGGGCCGCTTCGAGACATTCTTGACTTCGTGGACCAGGTATTCGAGTGAGCCGGAATCAGAACCGAAGGCCATGCCGCCAGCGTGGACATTGGGACACGAGACGTTCAACTCGTACGCGGCGATGCCCTCAGCATCATTCAGGCGCTCGACGACCAGCTTGTAATCGCTCACCGTGTAGCCGAACACATTGACGATGACTTTGCAGGAGGGATAGCGGCGGAGGGGGGGCAACTTCTTCTCGATGAACTCGGCGACGCCGATGTTCTGCAGGCCGATAGCGTTGAGCATGCCAGCGGCGGTCTGGATGATGCGCGGCGCAGGATGCCCCAGCATTGGTTCCAGTGAGATGCCCTTGGTGACGAATGCGCCGATCCGCTCCAGTGAGACGATCTCTTCAAATTCGATGCCGTAGCCAAAAGTACCGCTCGCGGCGATGACCGGATTGGTCAACTCGATGCCGGCGAACTGCACTTTCATGTCGGGTTTCACGCGCTCTGGTCTTCCTCGAGTACTGAATGTCTATTGCCATCGCTGGCGACAGCAATACGTTCATGATACTAGCCAGCAACGGAGAGGCCATCGCGCCCGCCAAGGGTGCGGGCCAGACCGATGCGGTCATCGCGAGTCGGCTTACTCGTAACGCAATGCAACGGTAGGTTCAACGCGGGATGCTCGCATTGCGGGGATCAGGATGGCGACTGCGGCAGTCACGAGCAGAACCGCCGAGACAACCGTGAAGGTCAGCAGATCGGATCCACTGGTGCCGTACAACACGCTGGAGGTGAACCGACCAACGACCAGCGAGATCGCAAGCCCAATTACGAGACCGATCCCGGTCAGGATAAGCCCCTGCTGCAGAATCATCCTCAGCACCTTCCGCGGCTTGGCTCCGAGCGCCATGCGAATTCCGATCTCGCGGGTACGGCTGCGGACCGAGTAGCTCATCACTCCGTATAAGCCGATGGCCGCCAGCGTAAGACCGACGGCGCCGAAGATCCCCAGCAGCAGCGCGGATATACGGGGTAACAGCAGCGATTTATCGACGTGTTGCTGCATCGTTTCGATGTTGAATACCGCCATGTTGGGATCAAGTGCGGCGATCTGTGCGCGTACGGATTGAGCCATTGCGCCCGGTGCAACCGATGTCTTGATGATGAGCGTGGTTCCAAAGAAGCTGTTGGCCTTTTCGGGGGCAGCATTGAGAAACATGAATATGGCATCGAGCGGTTTTTCGCCAATGGTGCGCAACTTGGAATTCCGCATCACCCCGATAACGGTGTATTGCTCCTTGTCCTGCCGGATTACGCGACCGATAGGGTCTTGGCCGGGAAACAGGTGGGAAGCCATGGTTTCGTTGATGATTGCCGAATGCCGGTCATCGGTCGAGGGAGAAAAGTCCCGCCCGCGCAAGAGCGGAATTCCCATGGTGCTGAAATACCCACTGCCAACGCTGTTGGTGTCGGCATTAATGTTCTGTTTCGGATGGTCCTTTACTGCATCCACGTCGTAGCTGTTGTTGGACGAACCGATACTCAGTGGCACCACGCCCACGAAGCTCACCGAGCGCACTCCCGGTAACGCAGACACCCGTTCGCGCACTTGCGTCAGAAACTGCACCGTCTTGTCGTGAGAGTAGCTTTGCAGTTTCGGATCCATGGTCATCATCAGCATGTTGTCAGTCTTGAAACCGATGTCGATGGAGGAGGCGTTGCCGAGGCTACGCAGAAATAACCCCGCAGTCGCAAGCAGCACCAGCGACAGCGCCACCTGCACCACAACCAGCGTATCGCGCAGCCGCGAGCGACCTACTCGTCCGAATAATGCAGGGCCGTCTTTCAAACTACTCACCAGGTCAGGGCGCGAAGCGCGTAACGCTGGAATCAACCCGAACAGCAAAGCAGTAACGATCGAAAGACCCAGCGTGAACAAAGCCACTCGCATATCCACGTTGAAATCAAAGACCACCGGGAAGGGCAGTGGCAGTTGGAAGTTGGAGATTGCGCGCGCGGCTCCGGCGGCGAGCAAGAAACCTAGACCCGCGCCTGTCAGAGCCAACAGAAAGCTCTCGAACAGCAGTTGCCGTATGAGCTGCCGGCGTTTAGCTCCCATCGCAAGGCGTATGGCAATCTCTTTCTGCCGTCCGATTGCGCGAGCGAGCAACAAGTTGGCGACGTTGGCGCATGCCACCAGCAGCACCAGTCCCACCACTACCATTAGCACAGCCATGAGAGTGAACGCGGGAGTAGCTGAGCCGGCGATAAGTCCGCCAGCCGTTTGCAGCGTCAGGGTGTCGTGCCGCTTCTCGTCTTTGCGATAGGTGTCGTCAAGCCGTTTCTTGATGGCATTCAGTTCGACTTCTGCTTGCTTGCGAGTGATTCCGGGCTTAAGCCGGCCGTTCATCATCAACCATTGATTGTCGCGCCTTGTAGTGATACTCCCATCGGTTGCCATATCAGGCATGATCTCCGACGCGACCGCAAGTGGCACCCAGAACTGGGACTCGATGCCGCGGTCCACGCCATAGAAACCGGCTGGTGCAACTCCCACCACGGTGTAATACCGGCCGTTGAGCGCTATATCGTGATTGAGAATATTCGCGTTGCCGCCGAATCGCCGCCGCCACAGATTATTGCTCAATATCACTACGTGGTTATGACTGCCCGCCTGGTCATCCTCCGAACCGATTGAGCGACCAAGTGTCATCGGCACGCCGAGGGCAGGAAAGAAGTTGCCCGTGACCGACTGGCCCCACACCCGTTCCGGCTCTCCTTTGCCGCCAATGCTTGCTGGAATCAACGGAAAATGCCCCGCCACTCCACCCTCGAAGATGTCGGTGCTCTGATCGCGATAGTCGATGTAGTCGGGATAGGAGTAGGAGTTGCCTTCGGAAAACATGACCACGCGCCCAGGATCTTTGACGGGCAGGAGGCCCCACAGCAGCCCATTGGCGACACTGAAGACGGTGGCATTGGCAGCGAACCCCAACGCGATGGAGATGATGACAATGATGGAAAAGCCGGGAGCCCGGAGAAGGGTTCGCAGCGCGTAGCGAAAATCCTGAAGCAGGTTTTCCAAGGAAGGCCTCGGTCGAAGAGAAGTCTCAGGTCGCAGGTACGCAGATTCGAGCTAGAAAGTTCTCTAAAAGTTGCGGTCGGCGCAAAGGCTGCCTGTTTCTGCAGCGTGTTACTATCATGCACATCTGTTGCGAACCAAACTTCCCCGGAGGGGCCACTCCATGACTGGTTTTCTTTCTGTGCTTCTACACAGATGCGCACTCGTGTTCTTTGTAGCGATGTGTTCTACGCCAACCAGTCTTTCTGCGCAAGCAGCTTCCAACGGCAATCCCATCGATGTCGTGATTCAGAATGCGACGGTGATGACCGTTACGCATGGCACGATTCCGCACGGCAGTGTATGGATTCACAACGGAAAGATTGCGGGCGTTGGTGCGACTGTGAACGTACCCGCGGGCGCCAAAACGATCGATGCGGCGGGGAAGTATGTTACGCCGGGGATTATCGATCCGCATTCGCATTCCGCTCTGGGCGACGACATCAACGAAGCCACCAACCCGGTGACGCCCTCGATGATGATGATCGATGCCTTCGATAACCGGGACAAGGCTCTCTACCAGGCATTGGCGGGCGGTGTGACGACCGAACTGCTGCTGCACGGATCGGCGAACATGATCGGCGGCCAGGCGGTCGTTATCAAGAATAAGTTCGGCCTGTCGCGCGACGAAATGCTCTTTCCCAATGCACCGCGCTCCATCAAGTTTGCGAGCGGAGAAAACCCCAAGCGCGTTTACGGGCGGCGGGGCGAAGTTCCTTCGACGCGTATGGGAAACTTCGAGGTGATGCGGCAGGCGTTTGAAGATGCGAAGGCGTATATGGCGTCGTGGGATGCGTACAACGCGAAGGTGGCGAAGAACGACAAGGACGCAGTCGCGCCCAAGAAGGATTTGAAGCTGGAAGCGCTGGCCGATGTGCTCCGCGGTAAGCTCTACGTGCAGATTCACTGTTACCGCGCCGACGAGTTCCTGACTGAAGAGGCCATTGCGAAGGAGTACGGATACAAGATTCGCGCATTTCATCATGCGCTGGAGATGTACAAAGTTGGCGACAAGATTGCCCCGACAGGTACGGGCATCGCCACGTTTGCTGACTGGTGGGGATTCAAAGACGAAGCGTGGGACGCCATCCCGTGGAACGCTGTGATGAGCATGCGTGAAGGAGTGCGCGTGGCTCTCAAGAGCGATTCGAATGATTATGTGCGGCGACTGAACCAGGAGGCTGGCAAAATGGTGAACTACGGCGGAGCTACTGAAGAGGAGGCTCTGCGCATGATTACGCTGAATGCCGCCTGGATTATCGGGGTTGACGATCGCGTTGGATCGCTCGACGAGGGGAAGGACGGGGACGTCGTGATCTGGAATATGGATCCGCTGTCGACGTATGCACGCGTCGAAAAGGTATTTATTGACGGCGACATGTTCTTTGACAGTTCATTGCCGGGCTTTGGCACGACACACTTTAACGGCGTGATGCACGAAGCTGGATTTGAAGGCAATGACGATGAAGGAGACGGACAATGAAGCCGGCAATCCTTGTTGCATTTTTGGTGCTTCCTGCGTTGACACAGGTGAATGGTCTGGCGCAAGCGGCCAACCCCGGCCCCAATACAACTGCTTCGGCTCCAGCGAAGACGATCGCAATTGTCGGCGGGAAAGTTCTGACGATTTCGCACGGAATCATAGAAGACGGCACGGTGGTGATGTCGGGTGGAAAGATTGTCGCGGTGGGTGCGGCAAAGATAACCAAGGTGCCTGGCGGAGCCGAGGTTTTCGATGCGAAGGGAATGACGGTCTATCCGGGATTGTTTGACTCGGAAACGCACCTCGGTCTCACTGAAGTTGAAGCCGACCAGAACAGCAATGACCTGGTGGAAACCGCCGACGAAGTCGAGCCGCAAATGCACGTTGCCGACGCATTCCATGCCGAGACGGTTCATATTCCGGTGGAACGCCTGAACGGAATTACCAATGCAATTATTGCCCCTGCCTCGGAGGATTCCATCCCGGGACAAGATGCTGCGATCCAACTGTATGGCCGTGACCGTGATGCAATGCTGCTGCAGGGAGATATTGCCCTGGCGATGAACTTCGAAGGAAACGTGCGAAGGAAAGCGAACTACAACGGTCCTTCAAAGTTCCCCACAACGCGCATGGGTGTCGCCACACAGATCCGTCAGGCATTTCTCGACGCGCAAGCCTACGAAGCAGAACGGGCCGCAGCGGCGAAGCCCGATCATAAAGGGGCACCGCCGAAACGCGATCTGAAACTGGAGGCGCTGTTGCCCTATCTTCATGGCGAAAAGCCCGTGGTCCTGGCTGCGAATGAAGGCTACGAGGTGGAAGTTGCGATGGGCCTCGCAAAGGAATTCCACCTGAAGGTCATTCTCAATCACGTGACGCATGCCCAGGACGTGCTCGACGAGATTGCTTCGTATCACGTGCCGGTGATTGTCGGGCCCATTTACGACTCCCCTCGTCCTGATGAGCGATATGATGCGGTGTTTTCCCTGCCCGCAGAATTGCAGAAGAGGGGAGTGAAGATCGCGCTTTCGACCGCAGGTCGCGATATGGGCGGAAGCCGCAATTTGCCCTACGCAGCCGGATACGCAGTGGCGTACGGTTTGCCCTACGACGAAGCCTTGAAGGCCATCACTCTCAATCCAGCAGAGATATTCGGACTCGGAGATACGCTGGGATCGCTCGATGTGGGCAAGACCGCAAATATTGTCGTGGCAAACGGTGATCCGCTGGACGTGAGAACTTCGGTGAAGCAGGTATTTATTGAGGGAAATGCAGTCCCGATGGTGAGCCGGCAGACCAAGCTGCGCGATGAGTATATGTCGCTTACCAGCTCAAAGCCTTGAACCGCGGCAGAATCGGCATCCTGAATGAGGGAGAGGCGGCCGAGGAAATGCCGCCTCCTTTTTGAGCTATTTGCCGAAGCCTTATGCTGTTACAGGCTCTGTGGAACTCACCTTGACGGGCGTCAGCCAGCCAAAGCGATCCGGCTTCAGTCCGTTCGCAATTGCAAAGAATTCGTCGGCAATCTTCTTTGTGATTTCGCCCGTCTTTCCATCGGCGACCAAAATGCGATCGATGGAGCGAATTGGCGACACCTCTGCGGCCGTTCCGGTGAAGAATACCTCGTCTGCGATATAGAGCATCTCGCGCGGAATCGGCTGCTCAGTGACGGAGAGCCCAAGATGGCGTGCAATCGTAAGGACGCTGTCGCGCGTAATGCCGGACAGCGCGGAGTTCGCGAGTTGTGGCGTATAGAGGACACCGTTCCTAACCACAAAGACGTTCTCTCCGGAGCCTTCGCTGACCAGGCCATTGGTGTCGAGTGCAATGCCCTCGACATAGCCGTTGATGTCGGCTTCCATGCGAATGAGTTGCGAATTCATGTAGTTCGCACCCGCCTTGGCCAGGGCAGGCATGGTGTTGGGCGCCAGGCGATTCCAGCTGGAGATGCAGACATCTGCGCCGCCGGTACCTCCTACGTACTTGCCCCACGGGAAGTTGGCCATGTAGACGTGGATAGGCGAGCCCTTGGGGCTGACGCCGATCTCGCCATAGCCACGCAGCGCGATGGGCCGAATGTAGCAGGGAGCTATTCCATTGGCCTCAATCAGATCCACCACTGCAGCACAAAGCTCGTCGAGCGAGTAGGGAAGCTCCATCCGGTAGATCTTGGCTGAATCCAGCAGGCGCTGCATGTGCTCCGGGAGCCTGAAAACGGCCGAGCCCTGCGGCTGCGCATAGCAGCGGATTCCCTCGAACACGCTGGAGCCGTAGTGGATGACGTGGCTCATCACGTGGAGGGTGGCGTCCTCCCAGGGGATCAGGTTGCCGTTGTGCCAGATTTTTGAGGTCTTTTGAATTGGCATGAGGATGCGCGTGCTCCTTGGTCACGTCGATGCGCGATTACTTCAAGCCTATCGCGATTTGGCGTTGGCTGTCACGGCACCGTGGTTAAGCGGCTAAGGCGGTTCCATATTCGGTAACCCGCCAAGAAGAGAGCTTTGCGTATGCGCGAGTCTCGGGCGCCACTCCGCGTGGCTTGTGCTAAGGTTCAGGCGTGACCGCAGCGAAACACAAGAAAGTGTCGCATTCGGCAGAGAAGCCGCCACCACGCAAGGTGATGCCACGCAGGGCGTTGCCGCGTTTAACGAAGGCGGAAGGATTCACGCTGCATCCGTTTGATCGTGAGAACGGCGTCCAAACCAGCGGCCTGATTCCCGGCCGCTACCTGAAGACCGGACATGCGCACGACCGGCAATCCACGGCATACTTCGCTGTGGCGCCATCTGTTTTCCGGGCGCTTGTGAGACGTTGGCTACGGACAAGGCCAGAAACACCGATCGAGCGATTCACGTTCATCGATGCAGGGGCGGGTATGGGCCGCGCGATGCTGCTGGCTGCCGAGTATACCTTTCGGGGAGTCACCGGGATCGAATTGAACCCGATCCTGGCGAAGGTAGCCCGGCGCAATCTTGCAATTTGGAATGAAGCAGGCCGCGCGTGTGTGCCAATGCAGATCCTCTGCGGCGATGCGGTTGACGCGGTTTTTCCCGATGGACCGTGCCTGGTCTTTCTCTTCAACCCGTTTGGGGCCTCTGTGATGCGCCGGCTGCTGAAGCGCGTGACTGTTGCCTTTGCCGATCGCCCGGGACAACTCGATCTCCTCTACGTCAACAACGAGCAGGAGGGGGTAATCGAGGGACAACCCGGCTTCACCAGGCTCTTCCTTGGCCAAGAACGTCGCTCGCGCGCCGACGCCATTGCCGACCACCGCATTATGGCCAACCAGCCAGATGGCGAGTACGCCTCAGCCAACTACGAGGACTGCTCCATCTGGCGCTGGGCCGGCAAATCGTAACCCGCACAAAGTGTTGACGAATCTAACCCGCAAGGTGGAAGTTTGTTCGGTGGGTGGCAGCAGGTCTGGCGCCGCCTGCGGAGCCGTTTGAGACTCCGCAGGCCCAAGCTCGAAGGAGCACAGCTTTGAAAGAGCCGCATCTGGTCCTGGGAATCGGGGAGTTGCTTTGGGACATATTGCCGGAGGGGCAGCGACTGGGCGGCGCGCCAGCAAATTTCAGCGTCATGGCTGGACGCCTGGGAAGCCATTCTGCAATCCTGAGCCGCATCGGCCGCGATGACTTGGGCCGGGAAGCTGTGCATCGGCTGGATCCTCTGCCTGCAGACACGAGCTTTTTGCAGATTGATCCGGCGCATGAAACCGGTCGAGTCACGGTCTCCTTTAATAACGGACAGCCGGAGTACACGATCCATCAACCGGCAGCATGGGACTCGATGGAGCTCTCTGACGAGTGGGTCCGCCTTGCAGAACGTGCAGATGCCATCTGTTTCGGGTCGCTGGCTCAACGCGGCCTCGAGTCGCGCCAAACCATTCAGACCCTCGCGGCGCAGACATCCTCACGATGTATCCGTATCTTCGACGTGAATTTACGAACTCCGTTTTATTCCAGCGAAGTGATTCAGGAATCTCTTGAACTGGCCACGGCCGTGAAGATGAATGATGCAGAGGTTCCACTTGTCCTGGCGCTGCTCGGAATGCCGGCGGAGGACGATGCTACTGTGGGCAGTCTGCGCCAGGGCGCCGAACGGCTGTTATTCGAATTCCCGACCCTTCAGTTGGTCGCCGTTACCTGCGGCGGGAACGGCAGCCTACTAGTCACGCGCGAAGAGTGGCACCAGCACCCAGGCTTTCCCATCAAGGTTGCCGACACCATCGGGGCTGGAGACGCGTTCACCGCCGCCATGACGCACTACCTGCTTCGTGGAGCGGAATTGCCGGTGTTAAATGAGGCTGGGAATCGCTGGGGTAGTTGGGTTGCGTCGCAATCCGGCGCCATGCCTCTGTTGACGGATGCGACGCGTACCGAAATCGATACTGCGATCGAGCGGTCCGCATAGGGGATTTGTATATTCAAAGACGAAGCGCCTGGAGCCGCAAGGGCTCCGGAAATGTATCTACATTCTGTCGACAACCGGCGGCCGATCTTCTAATGTTCTTAGGTGCCTCGTTTTTCGGTTTAAGGGTATTGCGCATGAAGAAACCCCGAAGATTGGCAAGCAAAATTGGCCCACCTCCCCAGAGTGACCCGACGGTTCAACGGTCCAAGCATCGTCGCGTCTTCGAACATCTTCTTGCCAGTATTCAATCGGGTGAATTGAAGCCCGGCGACCGGCTTCCCAGCGAAGCCGAGTTGGGCAAGCTGTTTGACGCCTCGCGCATCACCGTGGCCAAAGCCGTCCACGACCTTCAGCGCATGGACCTGGTTACGCGAAGGCCCGGCGCCGGCACACACGTATTGGCCGAGGACCGACCCAGCGGCCGGGCTTTTGGACTGCTGATTCCCGAACTCGGATTGACCGAGATCTTCGAACCTATTTGCAACGGCATGATGCGGACGCATTTTGCGCGGCCCGACGCGCTTCTGTGGGGCAATTCTTCGGTCTCGGTGCAGGATAGCGCCAAAGCGGCGGAGCAAATGGTGCAGTCGTTCATCTCTCAGAAGGTCGCGGGGGTTTTCTTCGCGCCGCTCGAACTTACTAGCGACAAGGACACGGCCAATCGCCGCATCGCGCGAACACTTGATCGCGCGCAGATTCCATTTGTGTTGCTCGACCGCTGCTACATGCCATACCCCGAGCGATCTTCCCATGACCTGGTTGGCGTGGACAATCGCCGGGCCGGCTACCTGGCGACAGCTCACCTGCTCGAACTGGGAGTGCGTCGCCTGATCTTTGTGGGAGAAGAATTCGCAGCCAACACAGTGGAAGCGCGCATCACCGGATTCTATGAGGCTCTCCGCACCCGAGGGGTCAAACCTGATTGGGAACCGGTATGGCGCGGGAGCCCTCAGGATGAGGCCTTTGTCCGCAGGATGCTCGACGCCGCAAGACCGGAAGGAGTCGTATGCGCCAATGATTTAACCGCAGCGCGGCTGATGCAGATGCTTCTGGGATTAGGCCCGCGTATTCCTGAAGACGTTCGCATTGTCGGCATGGACGATGTACGCTACGCGAGCCTGCTGCCGGTGCCGCTTACGACTATTCACCAGGACTGCGCAGGAATCGGCGCGGTGGCAATGGCGACAATGCTTGAACGCCTGGAACATCCCGAACTGCCGATCCGCGATGTGCTCGTCCCCGTGCGGCTCGTGGTCCGGCGCTCCTGCGGGTCGTATCTCGCAACAAGGCAGGAGCATTCCGAAGCCAAAGCGACCGAAATCGCCTGACGATCGGAGACGGGCGAATCTCTCCAATATGGCTCGGTCGGATTCCAGTTCGGTGTGCGTCCCACCTCAACGATGGTTACATCCACGTCAATTCTCCGTGTGCTGCATGAAGATTGGAGGCAGGAAGCGCTTCCGGACCTACTAAACTGCATTCATCCATGTCAGGGAACTGGATGTGCGCGGTTCGCGGTGGATTGCGAATTCTGACGATGAAGATACTTTCGCAAGCTCAAGCCGGTAGCATCGTTGAGGTCATTTGCCGTCTATTTCTTGTGATTGTGGTCGGGTCTTCTGTTGCGGTCCGGGCCCAGCATGCGGAATCGTTCTCGCAGACCAGGACCCTTTACATCGACACTTTCAGCGGGGGAGCCGATGCCGGCAAGCTTCACGAAAGCCTGGCGCGCCACCTGGCTAAGAGCCGTTTCAAGCTGGTGCAATCGCAAAAGGATGCCGATGCAATCGTCAAAGGCGATGGCCAGGTTTGGATTCGAGGATACATTGCGATCAACCCGCATACGCCATCAACAGATCGGGAGGCGATTTATGGCGGATATCTTTCCCTGGAGGTAATTGGCTCCCATGGTGAGCCACTCTGGTCCTGGCTTGCAACACCTGGCAAGCATGCATGGGGCAACGTCATCGATGACCTTGCCGGGCGCGCAGCCAGGAAGCTCATCGAGGCCTCTGATTCTTCTCCCGTACCTTCTGTCTCTCCCGCTGCGTCAAGCGCCCTTGCGCAAACTAGCCTCAGCGCTGCCGGCGCCAGCTTTCCCGCGCCTCTGTATTTGAAATGGTTCGAGGATTTTGAAGAATTCCATCCCGGCGTGCGCATTCACTATTCGCCCGTTGGCTCGCAGATTGGTGAAGAGAAGCTGGTCGCGGGCGAGCTAGACTTCGCAGGTTCTGACGTTGCTCCGGAGGCAGCTGTGAGTAAAGCGGGTGCACCAGAGCTCCATCGCTTCGCTACCGTCCTTGGCGCAGTCGTTCCTATCTACAACGTAAAAGGCGTTACGCAGGATCTTCGATTTGCCGCGGAGACGCTGGCGGATATCTATCTGGGCCGGGTGCGGCGCTGGGACGATCCCGAAATCCGAGCTACGAACAAAGGGATAAAACTGCCCAATGACGAAATTGTGGTGGTTCATCGCTCAGACGGCAGCGGCACTTCGTGGGTCTGGAGCGATTTCCTTTCCAAGGTCAGCCCGGCGTGGTCGTCTTCAGTTGGCCGCGACACCACTCTCCATTGGCCCCTCGGGACCGGCGCCGAGCGCAACGAAGGGGTGGCAGATTCCGTCAAGAACACTCCCGACTCCATCGGCTATGTCGAGCTAACTTACGCCATCCAGCATCAAATCAACTTCGGGGCTGTCCGCAACCGTGCCGGCGAGTTCATCCGCGCAGACTATGAAAGCGTTGCCGAAGCCGCAAAAGCTTTCGGCGATGGCAGCGAACATGCTCCAACAATTACCGATTCAAATGGCAAAGGCGCCTACCCGATCTCTGCGTTTACGTGGATTGCTCTTCCCGCGCAGATTTCTGATTCCGCGAAGCGAGCCGCTCTTACAGAACTACTTCGCTGGGTGCTGACGTCGGGCCAAAGAGATTGCGCCGCGCTTGGCTATGTTCCGTTGCCGCACGAGATCGCCGACCGTGAACTCCGCCTGCTGAACGGCACACCTTAAGCTGAATGTCTTTGGTACTCGGGTGTATTGTCGACAACGCAGTCGACGCGCAGCCAGCTGCGTTTTAACCCGGTCGCGGACTCAGCCCGTCACTTCGTCCATGCGGAAAGGCATTCTGCGCAGCCGTTTGCCGGTAGCGGCGAAGATGGCATTGGCAACCGCCGGGCCAGTGAGACCGACGGCGGCTTCACCCAGGCCGTGAGGATCGGCGTGGCTTTCAATGAAATACGTTTCCAGCGCGGGCGCCTCTGATATGCGAAGCACGCTGTAGTCATCGAAGTTCTGCTGCTCCGCCGCCCCGTTGCGAATGGTGATCTGCTCTTTGAGAATGGAGCTGAGCGTGAACATCATGCCGCCCTCGAGTTGCGAACGCGCACCATTGGGATTCACGACCTGCCCGCAGTCGACAACCGTGACAAGGCGATCTACGCGTATGGTGTCGCGCTCGACGGTCACCTCTGCCACCTGCGCCAGGTAGGCATAAACAGCCGTGCACGCAATGCCGCGTCCCCGGTTCGGCACCAGCGGCTTGCCCCAGTCGCCTTTCTTCGCCGCAAGATCAAGAACGGCCACCAGTCTATTCCGATCCACCGGGCGCTCGTCCGGATTGGGTTTGTCTTCATTGACAGGCGGAAGAAGTAGCAAGCGACGACGGAAGTGATAAGGATCCTGGTTCGCCGCGAGCGCCAGCTCATCGACGAATGACTCCACCGCAGCGCCGTTCTGTGAGTTTCCTACCGAACGCCACCATGCGCGCGGCACCCCGCTCTCGATCGGAGAATAGGTCATGCGCACACGCGGAATCGGATAGACCGGGCGTCCCGGCAGTTCGCCACCGTCCGGGTTGTATTTTCCGGGCTCGCTCCAATAATCGCCAATCGCGGTATCAGCGACATGATCGGTCCATGCCACCACATTGCCTTGCGCATCCACGGCGCCTCGCATGCGACGCATCCCGGCGGGCCTGTAGAAGTCGTGCGACATGTCATCTTCACGCGTCCAAACAAGCTGCAACGGCGTGGACACGTGCTTCGCAATCTGGGCTGCCTCGGTCTGAAAATCTGCAGTGTAGCGGCGTCCGAATCCGCCGCCCATGAAGGTCGTGTGGACAGTTACGTTCGACTCGGAGATTCCCAACTCCGCGGCGATAGAGCTGCGCGTCCAGTCCGCTGACTGCGATGGACACCACACCTCGCACTTGCCGTCATGCGCATGCAGTGTCACGTTCATGGGCTCCATGCATGCGTGCGACAGGAACTGAAACTCATAGATGCTGTCGATGCGTTTTACTCCCGCGAGTGCGTCGGGGTCAGGGCCTGTAGAGTCCGACGACCACACCGGCGGCCTATCGAGTGCCTGGCGCATCTGCGCGCGCAGCCCGTCCGTCGATTCGCCACTATGCGGACCCAGATTCCAAGTAATATCCAGCGCTTTCCTGCCTTGCATCGCCGCCCACGTCGATGTTGCGACCACCACAACCCCGCCCGCGCTGAAGATGCGATATCCCCGCGCCGGAATCTCGAATACCCGCAGCACCCCAGGAGTGGCGAGTGCCTTCGTCGCATCGAATTTCGAAGGGCTTCCACCAAATGTGGGACAACGCGCGATCACCGCGTACACCATTCCCGGTAGCCGCACATCAAGCCCGAATCGTGCAGCACCCGTGCACTTGTCGGGAATGTCGAGGTGCGGAGTGTCACGACCGATCAAAGTATATTGTCCCGGCTCTTTCAGCTTGATTGTCTTTGCATCCGGCAGCGGTATGCGCCGCGCATTGTCCACCAGCTCACCATAGTTTGCTCTGCGTCCCGATGCCTGGTGCAAGACAACGCTTCTGCTGGCCGTGCACTCCGCCGGGGCAACACCCCATTTCTGGGCGGCAGCCGCGATCATCGTCGTGCGAACGACAGCGCCGGCCCGGCGAAGGTTGTCGTAGTTGCTCATCACACTGCCGCTTCCGCCTGTTCCTCGCGAAAACTCCGACTGCACAATCTTTACGCGGTCCCAGTCAAGATCGGCCTCATCGGCCAGCAGCATCGGCAGAGCGGTATAGACGCCTTGCCCCATCTCAGACTGGGCAAATACGAGGTCGGCGCTGTTGTCCGGCTTGATGTGAATCCATGCTTCATACGGGTTTTCGGGAGGTTTCTCCCCCGCAGATGCAGGTTTTCCGAAATGAAAGCGACTGCGGTAGGAGAAGCCGATCACCAGCGCGCCACCCGTAGCGGCGACTGCAGATCCTAGAAATGCGCGGCGGCTCAGTGTCATGCGTGCATCTCCTGCGCGGCACGATGAATTGCGTTGCGAATGCGAAAGTACGTCCCGCAGCGACAGATGTTACCAGTCATCGCATCGTCAATCTGCGCGTCGGTGGGCTTTGGAGTCTTCTTGAGCAGCGCCGCCGCCGACATGATCTGACCCGGCTGGCAGTAGCCGCACTGAGGCACCTGTTCGGCGATCCATGCATTCTGAACAAAGTGAGTTTCACCCTGGCCCAGGCCCTCAATCGTAACGATCTTTTTCCCTGCAGCGTCGGCCATGGCAGTCTGGCAAGAACGTACTGCCTCGCCGTCCAGGTGCACGGTGCATGCGCCGCACATACCGATGCCGCAGCCATACTTAGTACCCGTCATCTGCAGCAGATCGCGCAGTACCCAGAGCAGCGGCATCGCGCCGTCGGCATCAACGGTCCGGGGCTGACCGTTCACTACCAATGTGAATTGCGACATCTCCGACCTCCTATCAAGTTTGACTGGGATCCCGGCACAATGGCTATCTACCTGCAGCGAAGAGCCGCGTGACCGCAGGGAATCCTGCCACTGCTGCAGAAAACTCTCGATTGGACACACTCAACCGCGGCTTGCGGTCAGGAGATTTTGCCATCCTAGCTTGCTCATCTTGAGCCGTTGGCCGTTATGCAAGATGATGGAGCCCTCAGTTTGCCCTTCGCGCAGAATCTCGCGCACGTGATCGAGATTCACGATGGCCGAGCGGTGCACGCGCACGAACTTCGTGGAGTCGAGGGTCACTGCGAGTTGCTTGATGGGCTCACGCAGTAGGTAACTCTTTGTGCCGACATGCAGACAGGAATAGTAGTCGGCAGCCTCGATCCACTCGATATCTCCAACCGCAATCAACAAATCTTTTGTGCCGTTGTGAACGAGAAGCCGCTTTGCGAAGGTCTTCTGCTGCGGGGGACCGGACTTGAGAACTTCGAGAACTGCTTTCATCTGCTCGTGCGCCGCCAGCGCCATCTTTGAAGCAATGCGCTCCTTGATGTGCGCCAGTGTCGCCTGCAGACGCTCTGGCTCAACCGGCTTCGTGAGGTAGTCGAGTGCGTGTACTTCGAAGGCCCTCAGAGCGTAGTGATTGTGCGCGGAGACAAAGACAGTCACCGGCATATTCGCCGCGCCGATTTGCTCGATCACTTCGAAGCCACCGGTTGCCGGCATTTGAATATCGAGAAAGAGAATGTCAATCGACTGGTCTCGAAGCGCGGCAACCACCTCGCGCCCGTTGCGGCACTCCCCCGCAAGATCGATCTCAGCGTCGACCGACAACAGATGTCTCAGGCGTTCGCGCGCCAATGGCTCGTCATCAGCAATGAGAGCTCTCAGCGTCATCCGGTCCGCTCGTAAGGCAGGTCGATGGCAACTTCAAATCCGCCGGCCTTCATCGGCCCCGCCTCCATCTCGTAAGCATTGGGGTAGAAATAGGCGAGCCGTTCCCGCGTATTCGTCAGGCCGATTCCGTTGCCCGGCGTCCCTTGCCTTGTTGCGCCGGCACCGCTATTGCGCACCGCAATGCGCAACCGATTTCCTTCTCGCCGCGCCGACGCCTCCACAACTCCCGGATTTTCGCAATTCGCAATCCCGTGTCGGATCGCATTCTCAACAATGGGTTGGAGCAGAAAACAGGGAACGAGACTATGGAGCGCGCCGGGATCAACCTTGATGTCGACACGCAGCCGATCCGCAAACCGCACCTGTTCGATCGCGAGGTAGTTCTCCATGACCTCCAACTCCTGCGAAAGAAGAACTTTCTCCGGAGCATTGCGTTCCAGTGTGCGCTTGAGGATCGCATTCAGATGTCCCAGCATTTCTGCCGCCTGCGCCTGTCGGCCCATTTCCACCAGCGTAGTGATGGCATTCAGGGTGTTGAACAGGAAATGGGGTTCAAGTTGCATTTGCAACGCCTTCAGGTGGGCGGCCGCAAGTTGCCGCTGGAGTTCCACGGAACGCATGGCATCGCGCTGCGCTTTCACCTGAAACTGAACGATGCCTACGAGACCGAAGATGAAACCATAGATGAGGATTTCAAGTCCGAACCGGTTCAGATGCAGCTGGCCCGTCAACATCGTCAGGGCCGGAGCGTTCACCTTCCATTCCGTGATAAACAGGCTCAAGCTGCCGAGCAATATCAGGTGTGCCGTCGCAACAACACAACCTACTACTAGGTGAATCGCGAGGTTCAATGTCGAAAGGCGGAGCAGGGAAGGCATCTTCGGGCCCATCTGCCAGAGCACGCCGGCAATCAGTCCCCACCAGCCCCACAGCACGAGTCCGTAGAGCAGCGAGGGAAGATGGGTGATGGAATGGCACTCCTCCGCGGTGGCAAGCACGAGAATCAGCGAGGCAAGCCCGATGATGAGTTGACCGCCCGGCAGGGTGCGACCTCCTGCAATGCGCGGGGATGTCTCGGTTTGCAACTCCACAGGAGCCTTGGGATAGGCGGGCATTGCGGTTAAAGAACTCATGAGGCGACCTCACCTTGGCACTTCACGTACCGCACCGGAAGTAGACAGATTGTACATCCGGCGGATCTTGAGGATAGCGACGGGAAAGGGGGGAGGAAAGCAGTTTTCCGGGAATGCACTTCCTCGTGCAGGCATGCCTGATTCAGTTGCAGCGAGGCATATTCCGGTTCTCCGCAAGGGCGAGCATTATTATTTCGAGATTCTCGTATTTGGCTCAAAACCTTCGAAATTGCGGGTTGAAATTGGAGCGTTTCGCCGATTTTCCCTCCCATTCAATACAATTAGGCCAATCGTGATCATCAACCTGGCCAGGCGCGCGCATGACCATAACTGGGAACTTGACCCCATCACCCGGTCCTTGCTCGATACGGATTTCTACAAGCTGCTGATGCTGCAGTTCATTTGGAGACACTTTCTGGAAACGCGTGCCACTTTCACGGTAATCAATCGGTCGCACGAGGTGCCGCTCGGCGACATAGTCGACATACGTGAGTTGCGGGAACAGCTCGAAGCGACGCGCAAACTGCGCTTCCACAAATCGGAGCTGATCTGGCTTGCCGGCAACACGTTCTATGGACGCAGAGGCATTTTCGAGCCAGCATTTCTGGAGTGGCTCGAACATGGCTTTCGCCTCTCGGACTTTGATCTATCGATCCACGAAGGGCAGATTTCGCTGCGTTTCGACGGACTTTGGGCTGAGACGACGATGTGGGAGATCTATGCGCTCTCTGCCATCGATGAATTGAAAACGCGCGCCAGCCTGAAGAAGCTCTCCGAACTGGAGCTCGACATTTTGTACGCTCGGGCGAAAACGCGTCTGTGGGAGAAGATGGCTCGCCTCCGCGGCGTTCCTGGGCTGAACGTCAGCGACTTTGGAACGCGCCGACGTCACAGTTTTCTGTGGCAGGAGTACGTGGTCAAGGCGATGAGTGACGTACTGGGCGAAAACTTCATCGGCAGTTCGAATACATACATGGCCTATACGCACGATCTCGAGGCCATCGGTACGAATGCGCACGAGTTGCCGATGGCTATGGCCGCGCTTGCCGATAATGAGGTAGAGCTGAAGAACGCGCAGTATCGCGTGCTGGAACTTTGGCAGCAGACGTACCAGGGTGAGCTGCTGATCATGCTCCCCGACACCTTTGGCACTACGCAATTTCTCGAGGACGCTCCGGACTGGGTTGCGAACTGGACCGGCCAGCGCATGGACAGCAAGGATCCGTTTTTCGCCGGAGACGAATACATAGCCTGGTTGGGCCAGCGTGGCCGCGACCCTCGTAACAAGCGACTCATTGCGTCGGACGGACTCGACGTCGATCTGATTCTCGCCTTGCATGCCTACTTCGGAGGCACGATACGCAACGGCGCGGCCCCGATGGACTTTCGCAGCGCGGGCGATTTCCTTGACACAAAGAAGTGGGTGCCCGAACACCGAATACGCTTCAGTGCCGGTTGGGGAACGTATCTGACCAATGATTTTCGGAACTGCAATCCGCACGGAGACGATGGTTTCAATCCCGTAAGCCTCGTTTGCAAGCTCAGCGAGGTCGACGGGCGGCCAGCTGTCAAGCTTTCTGACAATTACCAGAAGGCCATGGGGCCCCAAGCCGAAATTGAGCGCTACCGGAGAATTTTTGGAACCGCGGGAGTTGAAAATGTTCCCGTCACCGTCTAAGAATTTCACAGGCGAGTCTTTGACAAAAACGGTACGATGAAACGATCTCAGTAAGGAGAAGGGGCTTTGAAGAAATTTCTGGTAATTGCAGCAGCGATGGTTTTTCTGGTGATGGGTCGCCCGGTCGCGAACGCCCAGGACACGGGTGTCAGTGGAAAATGGCACTTTGTGCTCGAGACCCCCGGCGGCGACCGCGAAGTAGACGCCGACTTCACCGTAGATGCCGATGGCAATGTTACGGGAAAGTGGGGCAATTCCGACGTTGCAGGTACCTATAAGGATGGGAAGCTCGCTCTCGACTTCCAGTTCACCTCGGAAGAGGTGGGAACAACCGCCTCAATGAAGATTGACGGCAAGCTGGACGATACCGCGGCTCTCGCGGGCGACTGGGCGTTTTCCGAATACAACGGAACGTACAAGGCGACACGCCCCGCGGCTCCTGCTCCGGCTCCGGCTTCGGATGCGAAGCCGAATGCGCCCGTTGATCCACACTAAAGCGGCATGGCGATTTGCCATGACGAAGGCCCTGTTCTAACAAGAGCAGGGCTTCTACGTATTTATTAGTCAAAGCGAGGATTCGACCCTTTCGTTGCGACATCTGGCCTTATCCGCCTTATTTTGTGGGGTTTAGGTGAACCTGCATGAGCGACATGGCTGTTGATTCTGCTAAATGCATGTGCGAACACCCTTGCTTCGCAACGTTATCTCCATTAAATTAAATGAGTAAGCACGCGCTTATCGTAGAGGGGGCACTCACTTGGCGCGACCGAAGAGCGAGAACAAGCGGAAGGCGATCCTCGAGGCGTCGATGGACTTGTTTGCGGAGCGGGGCATTGGACATGCACCGACTTCTGCAATTTCGGCGGCCGCAGGTGTGGCGGAAGGAACGCTGTTCACGTACTTCAAGACCAAAGATGAGCTTTTGAACGAGCTCTATCGCGAACTGCGCAAGGAGATGGACCGGGAGTTGGTGGATTACCCCTTCACTGCGGATGCCTACACCAGGCTTCGCTATGTTTGGGATTGCTATCTCAGTCTGGCTATGCGGTATCCGAAGCGGCTCAAGGTATTGCAGCAGCTGCGTGCTTCGGGCAGGTTGCTTAAAGATGCGGAAGCTCCCAACATGGCGATCATGGAGCTCTTGCATACAACCAAAGAAGCCGCTGAAACGGGTGGCTTCCATCATGCGTCAGCTGAGTTTCTTGTGCTGCTGTTCCGCGCCCAAGCTGAAGCCACAGTCGAGTTTATCGGGGCACATCGAGAGTTGGAAGTGGAGAGCCGTGAACTCGGGTTCAAGCTCGTCTGGAGAGGTCTTGCTGGGGCTTGATTTTGCCTCGGCAAAAAGTGAGTGAGTAATCATTCAGTATCCAGATGCAAGATCGTCGTTAGGAGAATTCGAAAGTCGTGCAAGGATTAAATGGTTCGCCGCGTCGGGTTGCGGCCAACTTTCCCCCTGAAGTGGGAAAACTGGCGGTTGTCACATCCTCCACAAGTGGAATAGGTTTCGAGATCGCATTCGCCTTGGCCCGGGCGGGTGCGGACGTGATTATTAGCGGGCGGCATTCGGCTGACGGACATGAGGCTTTGGCCAAAATCCGACCTGCAGCTCCCCAAGCCCTGGTGCGCTTCGAAAAACTGGACCTGGAGAGCCAGGCATCCGTGGCTGATTTTGCTAACCGGATGGGCAAGGCCGGCAGGCCGGTCGATCTGCTGATCAATAACGCGTCCGCGCTGGCGCTGCTGCAGCGCGCGGTGACGGCAGATGGCTTCGAACTACACCTGGCAACCAACTTTCTGAGCCACTTTGCGTTGACGGCGCGTCTATTACCGCTTTTGCGTGCGAGCAAGCAGCCTCGGGTCGTGCAACTAACGAGTACGGGGCGTCATCACGGGGAGATTTCACTGGATGATCTGCAGCTCGAGGACGGGTATACGCCGCTTAAGGCGTACAGCCAGTCGAAGCTAGCCATGTTGATCTTTGCCATCGAACTGCAGCGGCAGAGCGATGCGCAGCGATGGGGCCTGGTTGGAAACTCGGCGCAGCCGATTGGCGCGCGGGCGGCGTTGCTTGCGAATGCGACGGAGGTGACTGGCTCGATGGGCTGGTATCGTCGCGCTCTGGGGTTTGTGCCTGCGCAGCTGCAGGGCAATGTGCTGCAGGCTCCATTGGATACATCCGATCAGGAAGAGCAAGAGCAGCAGACTGCGGCGAAGAGCCTCGCGGACCTGATTGGACCAACCGTTCCCGAGGCACTGGATATGCGGGCGCTCGATCCTGTGATGGGACGCAAGCTGTGGGATGTGGCTACAGAACTCACGCGGGTGGAGTGGCCGAATCAGTAGAACTCGGGATGCTGAGAATCTACTGAGGATTTGAAGCCGGAGTGGAATCCTGCGCAGTGTCAGGAGGCGGAACCGGCTTGTTCTTTGCGCGCAGGTACGCGATCAGGTCGGTGACATCCTCGTCGGTTACGGAATCGCGAAAGGGTGGCATTTTCTGGCCGCCGTTGAGGATCTGGTTCGTAATTTTCTCGGGAGTCCAGGTCTTATCTTTGGGGAGGCTGGTGAGCGACGGCGCTTTCCTGGTTCCGACACCTGCTGCACCATGGCAGTAAGTGCAGCCTTTGTCGCGGAACAGGACGGCGCCTGCTTTTTCTTCGTCACTCTTTTTCACAGCAGAGTAGGCCGCGGGGCTTGAGAGGGCAACAATGAGGCCAAGTAGGAGAAGAGAACTGGAGGGTTTCGTCCGACGAATCACATCGCTATTTTCTCATGTCTGTTTGCCTTCCTCATGAGCGCGCCTCGAGATCCTCGACAGAGACCGGAATGCGGCCGGGTGCGACGACTCCGTATTTTACTTCGAGAAAGTCGCGAAGTTGCTCGGGCAGGTGAGTAACGATTTCCTGCCAGGTTAGGGCCTTGCAGCGGACGCGCATGTCGGCGCTTTTGACGGCATTCATCACCCGAAACCAGGATTCGCGCAGGTCGGGGCGGCGTTCGTCGTGGATTACGCAAAAGCTCAATCCCCCTGCGTAGGCGGCCAGGACGTTGCGGATAAGCTGATAGCTCGCGTAGCCAGGCTGCCAGGGCTGTTCGGCATCTGCGCGGGCTTCGATCTCGGCGTGGAATTCTCGGGCGACATCCTCTGCGCCTTCGCAGGGCAGCTCCCACTCCTGGGTGAATTCCTCAGCGAGCTCGACTGCTTCGCGACGGCGACGGGTGCGGATCAGGATGCGCGGGAGCAGATCGCGGTCAAAAACCTCATCAAGGTCGCGATAGGCTTCAACAATATGTGCTTCGCGGCATTGGAAGTCTGACTCCGTCAGTTTGGCTTCGACGAGCAGGTCACCCCAGCGCATATCCACTTCGGTGCGATCGACGCGTTTGCTTTTGAGAGGCACGCGGGCCTTCCAGCCGAATTGTGGCTCGGACTCCGCGTTGATGCTCATCATTCGCCGAATCGCTCTAGATACGATGACCTCCTGCGTGCAAAAGATGTTCATCAGCAGGGCATCGGAGCTCATGCAGGAATCGAGTTCGCGCCATTTGCGAGCGGGATCGATTTGCGGCCGGGGAAGAGAGCGGCCCTGGGTGTGAATCTTGTCGAAGCGGCGGATCCACTCGGGGTGCTCTGCGATGGCTGCATAGGCCGGCGGGTAGAAATTGCCGTGGCGCCCGTCTTCCGGCGCGTAGACGACAACCGGGTTGCCGCCGTAGCTCTCGACGTGGGGATGACCGCGGGCATAGAGGCGGTTACGGAGTGCGAGCTCGGCTCGGAGCTGGCCGGCGCGGAGGAATGTGGTGGCGTGGGTGAGGTCAGATCTCATGGGCGCAACTGTCTTACAGACTTACGATTTCACGTTTCGAAGGGCGTTGGTCAGGTCTCAGCCGAAATTGGTCAACTGTCGATTGCGAGGAGCGGGGTTTGGAGATAAGGGGATGGGTGCTGAACGCCCGCGATGTGACCAAAGAGCCTAGTGCGGATGAGGATTGCTATTGAGGCGGAAATGCTTACGCTACACTTATTGCGAGTGGGGCAATTGCAAACTATACTGGCGGCACCTGTGGGGGGCTTCAGTCGAGAAGTTGCCAGTTTGCAATTGAGTAGATGGAGGGATTGCATGTTGAAAACACTGTGGTGCGGTTGTGTATTTGCCGGATGCCTGGGGCCGCTGACGGTAGCGGCAACAGCGCAAGAGGTGGTGCACGCGTTGACGGGCACGGTGAGTTCGATTGATGACCTTTCGAAGACGCTGGTCGTATTTCAGGACAATGGTTCCGAGGGACAGTTCAAAGACATGACGACCGCCAAGATGCGCGTTGTGATTGACAAGAAGATCGCACTGGATACGACTGCCGCCGAGGCCAACAAGAAGAAGGGTGCTTATGTCATCGTTTTCTACTACGGCGATAGCGATACACGCACAGCGGTGGCGCTGAAGAACCTGGGCGCTGGTCCGTTTACTTCGACAGAAGGGACCGTGACGAAGTTCGAGGGCAAACAGCATACGATTACGGTCCAGGATAAGTCGGGGACCGAGCAGACGTTCAAGATCCCACAGAATTCGGTGGCAGAGGGATACATGGGCGTTGTGGATGGATACAAATTCCAGGCGTCGAAGGGCGATCACGTGCGCGTGGTGGGGACGACGGAGAACGGAGCGGTGACGGCTTTGTTTATGCGGGAGATGTAGACGCAGCATAGCGTTGCCTGCATTAGGATGGAGGGCATGTTTGGTGGCCTCCGTTGTTCAATCGATCGACGTAGATTTGGCCGCACCGCTTTGATGGGTGCGGCTTCCGCATTTTTAGCCGCGGATTCTCCAGCCGCGCAGGATGCTGTGACGCGCGAAATTGTCGATGCACGAAAATTTGGTGCGGCCGGAGATGGGAAGACCGACGATACGGCGGCTCTGCAGCGTGCGATTGACACGGCGGGGGAGAAGACAGGCGCGGTGCTGCTGCCGCCGGGCGTCTATCTGACGCGTGAGTTGCACGTACGGGAAGGCGTGGCGCTGACGGGCGTTGCGGGATGGAACTATTCTTTTGGCGGCGGGACGGTTTTGCGGCTGCTTGGAACAGATTCTGCCTGCCTGCTGGATCTAACGGAGGCACGGGGAGCAACGCTGCAGGGCTTGGCGCTGGATGGCGCCGGGCTAGGCACAAATATCCACGGCATCGCGACCATGCGCACGGGCTACGGAAAGCATGAGGACGGATTTCGCATCGACACGTGCCAGGTTGCGAGGTTTAGCGGCAGCGGCCTGAATCTGAACAAGGTTTGGTGTTTCAGCGTCCGGCATTGCGAAATGATGGCGAATCGCGGGGACGGGATGACGCTGCGTGGGTGGGACGGATTTCTGCTGGACAACTGGTTTTCGGGGAATGGGCGCGCTGGATTTGCGGCGCGGGAGGAGAATGCGTCGGTGACGTTTACGGCGAACCGCGTGGAGTGGAATGCCGAGGAGAATTTTGTGATTGCCGGAGGGGATGGATATCAGATCACGGGAAATTTTTTTGATCGCGCGGGGACAGTGGGAATTGCGCTGCGAAAGAACACCCGGTCTTGCGTTCAGGTGGCGATTACGGGGAACTTTATCAAGCGCAGCGGGAAGATGGTAAAGGATGCGACGCACGAGTCCGCGCAGGTAGTGATGGAGGGCGGCGCGGGAATTACGTTTACGGGGAATGTGCTGCAGATGGGACGCGATGACGGCAATGCGGGGGTGTGGAGTCCGGCGCACGGGATTGTGTATGGCGGGTTGCGCGATTGCGTGATTGCGAATAACACGTTGCACGAGGGGGCGATGCGTCAGTTGATGGTGGATCTGGGCGGGCATGGAGAGGGCGTGGTGGTGAAGGATAATCCGGGGAGGGTGAAGAGTGGGGTATAGGCAACCGGATGGCTGCGGGCTCGTCCGGGGCTGAAGCCCTGTTTTTTCTTCAGTGGCCGGAAGTCCACTGCTGCCTCCGGTTGAGCGAGGCGAGTTTCGTGGTTTCCCACTCCTGGGCGGAAAAACTGCGCATGAATGGCGCACCCTTTCCTGGCGGATTGCGGGCATTCTCGATGATCAGCTCGGATCGGGCGTGAGCTTTATTTTCAACTCGTCGATGTGGTCAAGGAACCAGATGTTTTGGCCACGGTTACTTTCCTTGATGAATGCTTGCAGAGCCGTACTCTGAAGGGCATCTTGAGGAATGGCGCCGACGATGGCGAGCCTCACACGGTAGGTAACGAATTTCTGGACGATTGCGCCGGCTAGGCCGCTGCGCAATTGGAAGAACGTCGGGGAGAGCCGGTCGACGGGGAGGACGACGAGTTTAGCGTCCTGACCTAAAGCTTCGCCGAGAATGTCGGCAGCTTCGCGTTCGGTTTGAATGATGGAGCCATTCGCGGGCACCTCGAGTACTTGTATACCGTGGAGAGTGTAGGAGGCTGCGGCCATGACTCAGTTTAAAACGCGTGGGCTTGCGCTGTGGAGATGTGGGCGGCGTGCAAAAGCAGGTCCTTCGCTGCGCTTTTCCCATCGCGCGTATCCGCGCGGCGGGCCCCAGGCCGCTCCGCTCAGGATGACACAGTTGATTAGCAAGAATGCGATTCGCTCACGATGACACAGTTATGAAAACGGACGAAAGGCAACCGCAGATCCCTCGGCTACGCTCGGGATGACAGGCTCGAGTGGAGCAGTGGTTATTCGCTAGAAACCGACGCCGAGGATGTAGTGGTATTCGATTTTGGCGGGCTGCCTGTTGGGGTCGCCGGTCGGGTCGTGGGTATGCCAGACCACAGATTCGCTGGCAACTTCAGGATGCTTGCGCAGGAATCCGAGGGCGTATGTGCTGGCAGTGAGGTCGTCTTTTCTGGTCGGCGAATTTGGCTGACTCGATAGCGGCCCTTTGCTTTTTTTCCGAGACGGACCCGTCCGGCGTTGCGTTCGACGAGAGAGCGCGATAGTGGAGGGCGCGAGGGTCGCCGGGGAGAAGCGAGAGAGCCTTGCGAGATGCGGCTCGGCGTCGTTGTAACGTTCCCAGGAGATTTCAACAATGGCCAGGTTGCTGTAGGCGTCGGCGTCGTCGGGGCGCAGCGAGGCGACGTGCTCGAAGGCGTGGACAGAGGCGTCGTACTGAAGGGCGTCGAGAAGCGCGATGCCGTAGTTATTCCGGAGTGTCACACGGAGCCATCTGCTGGTCTTCGAGGGGGTTAGGTTGGTGTTCAGAAGGCCAGAACGATGAAGGAGAGTGATTGCAGGCTTGTCGATAATGGCGATGAATGGACCAGAGGCCTGCGTACAAGAGAAGTAGCGACTGGGCGCCGCACGGATGACGGAATGCCGGCGTTCTGAATGGTCGCCGGTTTTTGGTGTTTGCAGCGAGTGGTTCACAGAGTGGTATGAATGGACGCAAATCGACTTTGGACGGGGTGATGGAGCGCACATCCACTTAGCCAAATTGGGGCTGAAACTGGTACGGTTGTTGAGTAAGATCACATACTCCTAGATGGCCTCCAGTCCTTATTTCTCTCTCGCAGTTTTGTTCGTCGCCGCGCTCGGGTTCGGGCTGGCTCCGCTGGGGCTTGCGTGGCTGTGGCAGAGGGTGTTCTCGCCGGCAAAACCGAATGCGATCAAGAACGCGATTTACGAGTGTGGGCTGGAGTCAAAAGGCGATGCGTGGATGCAGTTTCGCTCGGCCTACTACCTTTACGCGATCATTTTTTTAATCTTCGATGTGGAAGCGGTGTTTTTGCTGCCGTTTGCGGTCGCGTTTACGGGGTTGGGCGTGGCTGCATGTTTGTCGATGATGGTGTTTGTGCTGCTGCTGATAGAGGGATTGGCGTGGGCTTGGGCCAAGGGTGTGTTGACGTGGGCTTAAGTCTGCCGTGACCGGCTTATGCCCACACCTCATGGTTCTAAGTTCATAGTTCACAGTGCCAAACGGTTGGGTCTAATTCGGACTCGAAACAGGAAATAAGAACGGTGAACTGAAGCTTCGCGGAGCGAAACGACAATGGCTGTGGATCAGAATCTGAAGATCGAACTGGGGAAGCAGGGCGTCTTCGTTACGACCATTGAGGAGCTCTACAACTGGGGACGTCGCAGCTCGATCTGGCCGATGCAGTTTGGCTTGGCGTGCTGCGCGATCGAGATGATCGCCACGACGATGGCGCGCTATGACCTGGCACGATTTGGGTCGGAGGTTTTCAGGCCATCGCCGCGACAGGCCGACATGATGATTATCTCGGGCACGGTGACGAAGAAGATGGCGCCGCAGGTGGTCCGGCTCTATAACCAGATGGCCGAGCCGCGGTATGTGATTGCGATGGGAGCGTGCGCGATCTCGGGTGGCCCGTTCAAGCAGGGGTACAACGTGCTGAAGGGGATTGACCGGTACATTCCGGTGGACGTCCATATTCCCGGATGCCCGCCACGGCCGGAAGCGCTGATCCAGGCGTTCATGACATTGCAGAAGAAGATCGATGGGCAGTCATTGACAGGAGAAGCCAGGCCACGGCACCTCGATGCTGAGGCGCAGGGGGAATTTCCCGTGCCGGAATTCGGCGAGCACGATCTGGAACCTCCGTCGAACCCGAGCGTGTGGACAGTGCCGACCATAATTAAGTGAACAGTGAACAGTGCGCAGTGAACAGGGGACGCTGAACAGTTGAATCGGGACAGGGAACAGTGAAAACGGTTGAAGAGATCAGGGCGGCGATTTTGGCGGCGGTGCCGGGGGCGGTACTGACGGTGTTGCCCAACGCCAGCCCCAGCGCACAGCAATCGCTGCTGATCGACGCTGAACATGCCACGGCCATCGCGACGTTCCTGCGTGATGACGAAGATCTGGCGCTGGATTTTCTTTCGAATGTGACGGGAGTTGACTGGCTGGACAAAGAGATCGCCGAGAAAGTTAAAGTAACGCGGCAGGTTGCGAAGCCCCTTGAAGGCGGCGATCCGGGCCAGGTTGAGATGGTGGAGGAGACGGTTGAAGAGACGCGAAAGCACTTGGAACCCGGATACCTCGAAGCCGTGTACCACCTCTATTCAGTTGCGAAAAGGTATGGGCCTGTGGTGTTGAGGATGAGGACAGCGAACCGAACGGACAAGACGGAATTGCCATCGCTCACTCCGATATGGCGGTCGGCGGAGTTTCAGGAGCGCGAGGTTTTCGATTTGTTCGGGATCGTGTTCAAGGGCCATCCTGACCTACGACGGATTTTGATGTGGGATGAGTTCAAGGATTTTCCGATGCGGCGGGATTATGTAGAGCCGGATGATTTCGAGTATGAGCCAACTCCTCACGATGAAGTGCTGAAACGTGCGCAGGCACACAAAGCGCACGTTGAAGCGGCGGAGGCGAAGCCATGAGCTCGTCTTCGACCCACCTCGACAAATCAACACAATTCGACAACGTGACAGTGCGACTCGCACGCTCAGAAAGGCTTGATGGGTGGAACCGGCCGCCGGTGATTGAAACGGATGGCGAGGGTGAGTTGCTCGAACTTGCCATGGGGCCGCATCACCCTTCGACGCACGGCGTATTCAGGATGGACCTGGCGCTGGATGGCGAGCGCGTCGTGAGACTGAAGCCGGTTTTCGGCTATCTGCATCGCAACCACGAAAAACTGGGCGAAGGTCAGAGCTACCTGGCCTCGATGCCGTACACGGACAGGTTGGACTACATCTGCTCGCTGACAAACAACTGGGCGTATGCGTTGGCGGTAGAGAAGCTGGCAGGGCAGGAAGTTCCGGAGCGTGCTGAGTATCTGCGGGTGATATTGGCAGAGTTGACGCGCATTCAGAATCACGCGTCGACGATTGGGTTCTTGCTGCAGGAGATGGGCGCGAGCGGCACTCCGCTGATGTATGCGTTTCGCGAGCGCGAGAAGATTCTGGATTTGTTTGAGAGCCTGACGGGCTCGCGCATGATGTGCAACTACATGCGCTTTGGCGGATGCCGTGTGGATGCTTCGGAAGCATGGCTGAATGGGGCGCGCAGGGTTGTGGCGGGATTGCCGCAGTTCATCGACGAGTTTGAGAACTTCCTGATGTCGAACGAGATTCTGATGGCGCGTTGCCAGGGAATAGGCGTGCTGAGGCCGGAACTGGCAGTGAACGCCGGGGTCAGTGGGCCGATGCTGCGCGCATCGGGGGTGAACTACGACATTCGCAAGGTCGACCGTTATGGCATCTACGACCGCTTCAAGTTTCGCGTGCCGCTTGGCGAACGTGGCGATATTTTTGATCGCTACATGATTCGGATGTTGGAGATTCGGGAGTCCATTTCGATTCTGGAGCAGGCGTTGAAGGAGTTGCCGGGGGGACCGGTGATGGATCCGAAGGCGAAGATCAGGAATTTCAGGCCGAAGGCGGGCGAAGCGTACGGACGAATCGAAGCGCCGAAGGGCGAACTGGGATTTTATTTGATCAGCGATGGAAGTCCGAATCCGTACCGGTATCGCGTGCGGCCGCCAAGTTTGATCAACCTGACGGTGCTGGAAGATATGTGCCTGGGGAGCAATGTGGCGGACGTTGTGTTGATTTTTGGAAGTGTGGATATTGTGTTGGGGGAAGTGGACAGGTAGAAGTTGTCAGTCGTCAGTTCCGGTTTGTCGAAAACTGAGGATTGGAGACTGATAACTGAAATCTCCGAAGGAGTTTGGCTTTGCTGGGTGAGGGAATTCTGAGGGGACTGGCGGAGACGGCCCGAAATTTTGCCGGGAGCTTTGTCTCGAAAGAACGGATGACGACGGTGCAGTACCCGGAAGAGCGTCTGCCGTTGCCGGAGGCTGCGCGGAATTTTCCGTTCCTGGTGTTTGACAGCAAAAATCCCTCGGATCCGGACGACTGGGAGAAAGGGCTGCGGTGCGTAGCCTGCCAGATCTGCGAGAAGGAGTGTCCGCCGAAGTGTATCTATATTGAGAAAAGTAAGGATAAGAAGCCGGACTATGTGGGCAAGCCGCAAATTTATCCGGCGAAATTCGATATTGATATTTCGGTATGTATGAGCTGCCAGATTTGTGTTGAAGTTTGTCCGTTTGAAGCGATCAAGATGAATAACGAGTTTGAGCTGGCGACGGACGATCGGTTTGGCGGGTTGCTGCTCGATCGGCATCAACTGGCGAAATCGAACGAGTACTACCACCAGATTCATCCAACGGAGGCCACGGAGGTGGATGCGCGGCTAGCCGAGGAGAAAGCCAAGGCTGAAGCCAAGTCCAAGGCTGCTGCTGACGCGGCTGCTGCGAAGGCTGCGGCGGCGAGGCCCGCTGTGGCAATACCGGCGAAGCCGAGTGAAGGAGAGCCGAAGGCATGACCGACAGGCTCGACCAGATTTTCGTTCTATTGAAGCACTGGATTCTTGGCTATCTGCCTGGCACCTGGCAGACCCCGGCGGGCGTGGTTCTCAGTGTGGTGTGCATTGTTGGGTTGTATCCAGCGCTGTTTGCGCTCACGACGGTGCTGGAGCGCAAAGGTGTGGGGCGCATTCAGAATCGGCTGGGTCCGAATCGCGTGGGGCCGTTCGGGATTCTGCAGCCGATTGCGGACGGCATCAAGTCGCTGACCAAGGAAGATATTGTTCCGACAAGTGCGGATGCGGTGGTGCATTTTCTGGCGCCAATCGTGCTGGTTATCACGGTGTTCATGGGCTTTGCGGTGCTGCCCATGGGACGCAACATGGTGCTGGTGGATATGGATGCCGGCCTGCTGTTTTATTTCGCTATGGGTGCCTCGTCGGAACTGTCGGTGTTCATGGCGGGGTGGGGTAGTCGCAACAAATATTCACTGCTGGGCGCGATGCGCGCGGTGGCGCAAATGATCAGCTACGAAGTGGCGCTGCTGCTATCGAGCGTAGTGATCGTGATGATGACGGGATCGCTTTCGCTGGTGAAAATTGTGGAGGCGCAGAACCACTACAGCTACGGGCTGCCGCACTGGTTCATCTTTACGCCGTGGGGACTCGCCGGATTCTTGATGTATGCGATTGCCGGGACGGCTGAAACGAATCGGTCGCCATTTGATTTGCCGGAGGGCGAGTCAGAACTGGTGGCGGGCTATCACACCGAATATTCGGGATTCAAATTTGCCCTGTTCTTCCTGGGTGAGTACGTGGCGATGTTCTCGATCTCGGGACTGGGATCCACGTTGTTCCTGGGCGGTTGGACGGCGCCGTTGGCTGCATTGCAGTGGGTTCCATCCTGGATCTGGTTCTTTGGGAAATTGTTTGTGTCGATGTGCGTATTCATCTGGCTCCGCGGGACGCTTCCCAGGTTACGGCAGGATCAGTTGATGAACTTTGCATGGAAGTTTGTGCTCCCGATGTGCCTGCTGAATTTGTTTGTGGCGGGGCTGTGGAGGTTTCTGGGCGAGGGATTGTTGCGGTGGGTGGTTTGTTCGGTGATTTTGATTCTGGCTTACGTGGTGATGGGCAGTGCGGAGATGCGGAGAAAGCATTTCGGGCCGAGGAGTTATCGGTTTGCGGAGTGAGGTGCGTTCACGCTTTCCCACCCATGACGCGATGAGACTGCGCCATGGATGGGGCACCTACATCCTCCCATATCCCCGACGCGAGACAAGGGGCACCCAGAGTGTTGGCGTGCGGAGTAACGTGAGGTTGTGACGCGGTGGGATTTGTTGCTTTCCCATCCATGACGCGATGAGACTGCGCCATGGATGGGGCACCCAGTGGGGGAAGGAGCGGCTGGCGGTGGGAGTTGTTTTCTATCTGATATCGGCGGTTGCTGTGGGGGGGGCGCTGGCAGCGGTGCTGCTGAAAAACCTGGTGCATTGCGCGCTGGCGTTGACGCTGGCGTTCCTTGGGCTTGCCTTGCTCTTCCTTCAGCTTGATGCGCAGTTTGCGGGATTCGCGCAGATTCTCGTTTACGTTGGTGCGGTCGCGATCCTGGTGGTCTTTGCGATCTTGTTGACCCGTGGGTCGGAGATTCCGAAGGAAGGCGTGTTCTCGAGGACTTGGGTGGTAGGGCTGGCGATTGCCGCCGGAGTGTTTGCCTTGATGGCGTGGGTGGTGTTGCAGGCTGGCGCTTGGCTGCCGAATGAATCTGCGGTGCCGCGGGTGACGGTGAACCAAATAGGTCAGTTGCTGATGGGACGGTATGTGTTGCCGCTGGAGATTGTCGCGGTTCTGCTGACGGCTGCGCTGCTTGGCGCTGTGATTGTGGCCATGCATGAAAAAGAAGGGACAAAGTGATGGCGACGCCGCTGACGGGATATTTGCTGGTGGCCGCGCTGATCTTCGCAATCGGATTGGCAGGGGCGCTGACGCGGCGCAATGCAATCCTGGTGCTGATCGGGATTGAGTTGATGCTGAATGCGGCGAATCTGAATTTGATTGCGTTCTGGCGTTATGGTCCGCATCCGGAAATGCTGACGGGAATGATGTTTGCGATTTTCTCGATTGCGGTGGCGGCGGCGGAGGCTGCGGTGGGGTTGGGCCTGGTGATTTCGATTTATCGCCACACGAAGACAACGGACCTTGACCAGATGAACAGGATGAAGGGGTGAGCCGGTGATGCAAGAGGGATTGGCGTTCACTCCTCAACTCGCAGCGAGCAGTGTCGCGCAGTGGTTGTGGCTGGCGCCGGCGGTGCCGATGGTGACCGCGGGGGTGATTGCACTGCTGAAGCAACCGATGCGGAAACTATCCGCGGGGCTGGCGATCGGTTCGCTTGGGTTTTCGCTGCTGGTGGCGCTGGCGGCATTCGGGCATGTGCTGTCGGGGTGGTCGCATGGGTATGCCGTGCGTGAAGTGGTGAATTTCAGCTGGATCCAGGTGGGAACGGTGCCGGTGGAATTGGGGTGGGTGCTTGATCCGCTCGCAGCGGTGATGCTGGTGATGGTCACGTTTGTCGGGCTGCTGATCTTCATTTACTCGACCGGTTACATGGAGCACGACGAAAACTACACTCGCTTCTTTTGCTTTTTGAGTTTGTTTGCGGGTGCGATGCTGGGCGTCGTGATTGCGAACAGCATTCTGCTGCTGTTCATGTGCTGGGAACTGGTGGGGCTCACGTCGTATCTGCTGATAGGGTTCTGGTATCAGAGGCCTTCAGCGGCCGCAGCTGCGAAAAAAGCTTTTCTGACTACGCGCGTGGGAGACGTGTTCTTTCTTCTTGGGATAGTCTGGCTGTTTGCGCAGACCGGCACGCTCCTGTTTTATGACGACGGTGCGGGTTCGATGGAGCCACTGGCGCTAGGCGGATTGCTGGTGCACCACTCGGCTTGGGGACTGACGGCGGCGGGCGCGATTGGGCTGTTGATTTTTGCAGGGGCGGCGGGCAAGAGCGGTCAGCTTCCGCTGCATGTTTGGCTGCCGGATGCGATGGAGGGTCCCACGCCGGTGTCGGCGCTGATTCACGCGGCGACGATGGTGGCGGCGGGTGTGTACTTGATTGCGCGCGTGTATCCGCTGATGGCTGCGGGAATGCCTGCCGGCGGGACGACTACGGCGCTGACGGTTGTGACGTGGGTTGGCGCGTCGACGGCGGTGTTTGCTGCGCTGGTTGCAGTCGCTCAGAACGACATCAAGCGGATCCTGGCTTATTCGACCGTGTCGCAGTTGGGATACATGATGGCGGGGCTGGGCGTGGGTGGAGTTGCGGTGGGAATCTTCCACCTGATTACGCATGCGTTCTTCAAGGCGCTGCTGTTCATGGGAGCCGGGTCGGTGATTCACGGTGCGCACGACGAACAGGACATCCGGAAGATGGGCGGCCTGAAGAGTGCGATGCCGGTGACATTTGCGACGTACGCAGTCGGCATGTTGGCGCTGTGCGGATTTCCGCTGTTCTTCTCGGGCTTCTGGAGCAAGGACGGGATTCTTGAAGCGGCACAGCACTGGAGCGTGGCAAAAGGTCCTTTCTACATGCTGGTGTTTGGTGCACTGCTGACGGCGTTCTACATGACGCGGCAAGTCAGTTATGTGTTTTTTGGCACGTGGCGCGGACATGGACGAGCGCATGAAAGTCCGCGGGTGATGACGATACCGCTGGCGATCCTGGCTTTTCTTGCGGTGGCGCTGGCTGCGATTGGAACGCCGGCTTGGCCTTGGTTCAGGGCATTTCTCAACGGCAATGCAGCTCCGTTTGATTGGGCAGGCTTCAACGAGCCAGGAATCATGACGTTGATGTTGACGTCGTCGGTGGTGGTGCTTGCAGGGATCGGGTTGGGATTGTGGGTCTATGGCGCAAAGTCGCCTGCAGCCGAAGAGCCGGATGCACTAGAGAAGGCAATGCCGCCCGTGTGGGTGGTGCTGCGGGACAAGTTCTATATCGATGAACTGTACGGCGCGACGGTGATTGCGTTTTATCTATGGTGGGCTAAGGTGGCGGACTGGCTGGATAGGCGCGTGTGGGGCGGAATCGTGGCCGGCGTGGCGCTGGTGTTTCGTGGATGGGCGCAATTGAATCGCTTTCTGGACGCGGATGTTGTGGACGGCGGATTTGACAAGGGCTGTGAGGAACTTGCGACAGGCGGCGGATTGCTGGCGCGCGTGCAGAACGGACGCGGGCAGATGTACCTTCGGCTGCTGGCGTTGGCGGTGGTAGTGCTGGCCGCGATCCTGATCTGGAGCGGCCGCTCATGAACGCAATGGCGAGTGGAATTCCGTGGCTCACGATCATTACGGTCCTGCCGGTTGTCGGGGCGGTGATTGCACTATTCTCCGGCAGGCATGCCCGGGGCGTGGCGCAGGTAACGGGCGTTATTGCATTCGTGCTTTCTCTTGCAATCTGGTTGCATTTGCCGGGAGATGGATCCATTGGCCTCGTCGAGCTGAAGGCGTGGGTGCCTGCGTTGGGAATTCAGTATCACCTGGGCGTGGACGGGTTGGGCGCGCTGATGGTGGTGCTTTCGGCGCTCGTGACACTGATGAGTGTGGATGCGGCGCATCGAGTGCACCACGAGCCCGGACTGTTTTTTGCGTTGGTGCTCTTGCTGGAGGCCGGACTGTTTGGTTCGTTCACGGCGCTGAATTTCTTCCACTGGTTTTTGTTCTGGGAACTGAGCCTGATTCCGGCCTTCTTCCTGATCAAGCTGTGGGGCGGCCCGAAGCGCGGACCGGCTGCGACTCAGTTCTTTGTGTACACGATGGCAGGCAGCGTCGCTCTGCTGCTGTCGTTTCTAGCGGTTTTCCTTTCGACGGGATCGATGGAGTTTGGGGACCTGGCGGCGATGGCGGCGAACGGAACCCTGGCGCAGGAGGTGACGGCGCACCTGGGCTCGCGAATTGCCGGGGGCCACGTGATGATGTGGCTGGCGATCGGGGTACTGGCGGGATTCGCGGTGAAGGTGCCGATGGCGCCATTCCACACGTGGCTGCCTGCGGCCTACGCCGAAGCGCCATCGCCGGTGACGATGCTATTGACGGGCGCGATGTCGAAGATGGGTGTGTACGGTTTGCTACGGATTGCGCTGCCCCTGTTTGGAGCGCAGATCGCCCAGATCAGGACACCGTTGCTGGTGCTGGCGGTGATCACCGTGGTGATGGGCGCGTGGGCGGCGGCGGCACAGAAGGACCTGAAACGTATCCTCGCGTACTCGTCGGTAAATCACCTGGGATATTGTTTGCTGGGGATTTTTGCGATCGCGGTTCCTGGGGGCGCGAATGTTGCGGTGGGCACGAGCCAGGCGATGGCGTTGAATGGCGTGATCCTGCAGATGTTCAATCACGGGCTAACGGCGGCAGCGCTGTTCTGGTTTATCGCGATGATCCAGTTCCACAGCGGCGGACTTCGCGGTATCGATGACTTTGGCGGTCTGCGCAAGCCCGCTCCGGTGTTTGCAGCGCTGATGGGGATTGCGTTGTTTTCGTCGCTTGGGCTGCCGGGACTGAACGGATTTGTAGGTGAGTTTCTAATTTTCCGTGGCGTGTTTCCGCTGTCATGGGTGGCGGCGACATTTTCAGTTCTTGGGTTGCTGGTGACGGCGGCGGTGATTCTGACAGTGATTCAGAAGGTATTCACCGGACCGGTGCCGGAGCATTGGGCGAAGTTTCCCGATCTGCATGGCGGTGAGCGGTCAGGCATGGCGCCGGTGATTGGATTGATGTTCTTGCTCGGCGTATTGCCGCAGTTGGTAGTGGGACGCGTGAATCCCACGGTTGACTATCTGCTGGCGCATTGGAGATTTTGATGGTTTTGGGCGAGCGGAAATTGTTGCAGGGGCTAAAGCCCAGCTTCATTTATGCCGGTTTTTCTGCACGACTAAGGTCGTGCCCTGATACGGAGCAAAAGCAGATCATTCGCGCTTCTTACCCCACTTATGCGGGGCCCCAAGCGTGCCCCGGTCAGGATGACAACGGAAGTAAGGATACGAAGAGGGCGCGGATGAACCCGCGCCCTGTCAAAGCGGTAGTTTTCTGGGAATGGGCAGAGCGATGCTTTTAGGGACTTCCTGAATGTTGGCTTGGACGATTTACATCTCGTTTGCCGGTGCGCTGGTGCTTGCGCTGTTGCCTAAAGGTAATGCTGCGTTGGCGCGATGGATTGCGCTTGTGGTGGCGGTGGCGGGATTTGGGATTGCGGTTGCGGGGTTTGCGGCTGATGCGGGGCAGGGACGTGTGACGCTTGTCGATGTGCCCTGGGTGACGTCGATGGGCATCCGCTTCACGCTGGCGGCGGATGGGATCAGCCGAGTACTGGTGCTGTTGACTGGGCTGGCGGCTGTGGCAGGCGTGCTATTCAGCTGGAATGTCGAGCTGCGGACAAATGAGTTTTTTGCATTTTTTCTGGCGCTGATTGGCGGCGTGTATGGCGTGTTTCTCAGCTTCGATCTGTTCCTGCTGTTTGTGTTTTATGAAATCGCTATCGTCCCGAAGTACTTTCTGATCGCGATCTGGGGATCGACGCGGCGTGAATATGCGGCTATGAAGCTGGCGTTGTATTCGTTTGTCGGGTCGGCGATGGTGCTGATCGGATTGCTTGCGGCGTATACGACGTCGGGGAGCCATTCAACAGGATTGGTTGCGCTGGCGAATGCGAATTTTCCGGTAAGTTTCCAGATGTGGGTGTTTCCCCTGGTGTTTGTCGGGTTTGGAATCCTGGCGGGTTTGTGGCCTTTTCATACATGGGCTCCCACTGGCCACGTGGCCGCACCGACGGCAGCTTCGATGTTGCTGGCAGGCGTGGTGATGAAACTGGGCGCGTACGGATGCCTGCGCGTGGCGATTGGATTATTTCCGCATGGGATGGATCGATGGGGTTGGTCGTTCGCAGGGATCGGGTCGTGGCGCGACGTGTTTGCGGTGCTGGCCGTGATTGGGATTGTGTACGGGGCGCTGGTGGCTCTGGCGCAGACCGATTTCAAGTTTGTGATCGGCTATTCGAGTGTCAGCCACATGGGATTTGTGCTCCTGGGACTGGTGACACTGAATCAGATTGGCATGACGGGCGCGGTGCTGCAGATGTTTTCACACGGCGTGATTGCGGGACTGCTATTCGCGATTGTGGGGCGGATTGTGTATGAGCGCACGCACACGCGGCAACTGGCGGAACTGGAGACGATGCACCTCGGCAAGCGAATGCCATTTGCGGCAGGAGCTTTTGTAATCGCGGGCATGGCATCGATGGGTTTACCGGGATTCTCCGGATTTGTGGCGGAGTTGCAGGTGCTGGTTGGTTCGTGGATTGCGAAGCCGTGGTGGACGGCAGCAGCCGGTGTGGGAATCGTCGTTGGCGTGGCGTATACATGGCGCGCGCTGCAGAAGGCATTTTTCAGCGATGTGCTGCCGCATGCGCAGGAACTTGAACAGGAGCACGTGCATCAGTTTGCCGCGATCACCTGGCCGGAGATTGCAGGGACATCCCTGCTGGTGGCGGCGACGGTGGTTGTGGGTGTTTATCCGCGCATTCTGCTGGACTCGATTGAGCCGGCGGTGAAGGCGCTGTTGGCGGGCGGGATGCGATGAACTACACAGACCTCTTTCGCGTGACACTGCCGGAAACCGCGCTCGACATCGCGGCGTTGCTGGTGCTGGTGGTGGATTTGGGCCTCTTGCGCAAGGCCGCATTGCGGACACGCGTGATAGCGGCGGTGATGCTGGGCACGTTCGGTTGCTTTGCCGCGGTGTTGGTCATGCCGTTCCAGGCGCAGGGTGGATTGCCGTATCCGGGAAGCGCGGATGTGATGCTGAGCGCGGGCGGGTATACGGCGATTGCGCAGATGGCGATTCTGGGCCTTACGGTTCTGACCCTATTTCTGCTGATCGGATCGGATTTTACGCGACACGTGGGTGAGTTTGTGGCCGTGGTGCTGATGGCGGCGACAGGCGGTTTGCTGATTTCGGCGGCGCAGGACCTGCTGGTGATTTTTGTCGGGCTCGAACTACTGAGCCTGGGGCTCTACATTTTGACTGCATTTGCGAAGAGGTCGGGCAAGAGCGCCGAGGCGGCGATGAAGTATTACCTCTTCGGGGGGATGTCGGCGGCGTTTCTGCTATTCGGGTTCAGCTATTTGTACGGGCTGTCGGGATCGACAAACCTTCACGAGGTGATGAAGGCGCTTTATGGATCGAATGCGATCAATTCTGCGCCCCTGGTGTATGTGGCGCTGGTCATGATTGCAGCGGGGTTGGGATTCAAGGTGGCGGCCGTGCCTTTCCACCTGTGGGCGCCGGATACATATGAAGGTGCGCCTGCGCCGGCTGCGGCATTTATCGCCTCGGTGTCTAAGGTAGCGAGTTTCGCACTCCTGATCGGGATTGGAACTGCGGCGGCGCATGCGTTTGGCAGTGCGCATGAGGTGCGGTTTGTCGTGCTCACATCCGGGCCATTGCCGAAGTACTTTGGATTTCAAGGGCCGTGGTCGTTGATTTTGGCGTTGATCGCTGTTGGGTCTATGCTTCTGGGAAACTTGGCGGCCCTGGCGCAGACGAGTGTGCGGCGGCTGCTGGCGTACTCGGCGATTGCGCATGCGGGTTACATTCTTCTGGCCCTGGCCTATTTCTCACATTCGACGCTGAGCACCAATGCGATTCTGTACTACATCCTCACGTATGGGCTCACAACCATTGGTGCGTTCGGCGCGGTGGCGGTGGTGGAACGCGCGGGTGGCAGCGACCGGATGGATGCGTTTCTGGGGCTGTCGAAGCGCAATGGATTGCTGGCGGCGGTGCTGCTGATTCTCTTCCTGTCCCTGGCGGGGATTCCGCCGTTGGTGGGGTTCTGGGCGAAATTCAACCTGTTTGCGGCGGTGCTGGGCGTAGCGCGCGGCGCGGTGCCATTCACGCTGGTGGCGCTGGCCGTGGGCATGAGCGCGGTATCGCTCTACTACTATCTGCAGGTGCTGAAGCGGGTATTCGTGATGCCGGCCACGGATGAGGCACCGCTGAAGGCAAACCCCGTGACAATGGTGGTTCTGGTGTTCGTCGCTCTGGCTGTTGTAGTGCTGGGATGCTTGCCGGATCTACTGCAAGAATGGATGGCAGGCTTCTACGCGGGGATGTGACGGCGCCTTCTTCGCCGCAGTAACTCGACGGCTGATCTCGCGCTTCGAAGTTGATGAAGAACTCAATGTGTCTGGCGGGGAGTGCTAAGAATTCCGGAGCGTAATTCTTAAAAAATGTGTGGCCGAGACGCAACCTTGATCTTCCTTTGCCTATCTGAGTGAATCAAGGAGAGAATATGCCCTACGGTAAGTTTCTCGCGTTCTTGCGTCCCGCTGCGATGAGCGCATTTGCTTCCATGCTTCTCGCAACCGCCGTGGTCGGTTGGGCTCCAACGGCGCCGGCACAGGTTGCGGTCAGTATAGGCGTTGCGCCTGTGTGTCCCTACGGTTACTTCGACTACGCCCCTTATGACTGCGCTCCCTACGGCTACTATGGACCGGATTGGTTTGTGGGCGGAGTGTTTATTGGAGCGGGTCCCTGGTTCCACGGTCCTCATGGATTCTATGGCCACGTGGACAACCGCTACGATCCTCGCCACGGATACCATGGACCGTTGCCGGCGCGCGGTGCGCAGCAGTTCAACCATTTCCAAGCCAATGAGGCGCGGGATGGGCATGGAAATGTAGGCCAGGCCAGTCACCCTGCGGGGAATGAACATGCGCTCCCTGGGTATCACGGCGGTGGCGGGCATGCAGGGGGCGGGGGACATCACTAGAGCGGGGTTTCGGGGGCTGGCCGATTATCCCCGGGAGAGATCGGCTAACTGTTCCCCGGGGATGCAGGCCCTGGGAAGGCCACCCATATTCGAATTGAGTTTTTTAGTGGCCTGCCACTTCGGAATTGTGGGCAAACTCGAATAATCCCATCCCAGGTCTCAAATTCCAGACCTGGGGCACCCATATTTTCGATGATCGAGAGTCAGCCACGGAGGAAGTCCTTGGCTTTCTGAACGAGGACGTCGCGGCTGATGTCGGAGATAGCGTTGGTGAGCGGGATCTGCTTGGGGCAGGCTTCGACGCAGTTTTGCGCAAAACCACATTCCTGAATTCCGCCGTCGCCGGAGAGGGCGCGGAGTCGTTCTTCTGCGAAGACTTTCCCTGTGGGGTGATTGTTGAAGAGCTTGACCTGGGCGATGGTGGCGGCGCCGACGAAGCCTGTGTCCTCATTGAATTGCGGGCAGACTTCCATGCAGCACGTGCAGGAGATGCAGTTGGAAAGCGGGTAATTGGCTTCCTGTTGCTGGGGGAAGACGCGCGGGCCGGAGCCAAGGTCGTAGGTGCCGTCGACGGGGACCCAGGCTTTGACGCGCATGAGGTTTTCGAAGAGCACAGAGCGGTCGACCTGCAGATCGCGAACCAGGGGGAACTTCGAGAGGGGCTCAATCTTGATGGGCTGTTCGATATTTTCGACGAGGGCGGAGCAGGCCATGCGGGCTTTGCCATTGATGAGCATGGCACAGGAGCCACAGATTTCTTCGAGGCAATTCGAGTCGTAGGTGATGGGCGTGGTGTCGCGGCCGTCGGCCGTGACGGGGTTGGCGGCGATTTCCATCATGGCGGAGATGACGTTCATGCCGGGACGCCACTCTAGCTCGAAGATTTCCCATGTGGCCGCCGCGCCAGGGTTGGCCTGTCGCTTGATTTCGAATTTAACGGTTTTGGTTGCCATGTTCCTCAGGGCCTCAGGCCCTTTGATACGTTCTTTTGAATTGCTACCCACACTGCAAAACAGAAGCAGGTCCTTCACTCCGCTTACCCCACTTCGTGGGGCCCCAAGCTGCTCCGCTCAGGATGATACTTCTTTGTGGTGCGACTGCTAGTGGCAAGACTAAAGTCGTGCCTTGATACAAAACGGTTGAGAGTTGTGCCCACATCTCAAAATCGAGACGTGGGGCACTCAATTTCGTGCTGTACAAACTAAAAGCAACTGCAAATCCTTCGGCTACTCTCAGGATGACATTGGCAAACTTCTTGCCGACGTCATTTAGCGGCGTCGTAGCGGCGCGGGCGCGGTTTGATGTATTGCGTATCGACATCTTCAAATTCGAAACGCGGGCCTTCGGGTGAGCCGGTGAAGCTGGCTTTGGTGGTCTTCAAAAACTTTTCGTCTTTGCGATCGGGAAAGTCGGGCTTGTAGTGCGCACCGCGCGATTCGTCGCGCAAGAGTGCGCCCTGCAAGACGCAGCGCGAGAGTTCGAGCATGTTATAGAGCTGGCGGGCGAAGGCGAAGCTGGTGTTAGCCCACTGGCTCTTGTCGCTCAGGTTTACATTCTGGAAGCGTTCGAGCAGCTCGACGATCTTCTCGTCGGCCTGTTTGAGGCCCTTGTTATAGCGGATAACGGTTGCATGTTCCGTCATGGTGACGCCGAGTTCGCGCCAGAGCTTGAAGGGATTCTCGGAGCCGGCGTTGGAGAGGAGCTGCTTGTTCATCTCGGTCTGGCGCGCGAGTTCGGCTGCGGCCCCCCCATCTCCCTCGACAGCGGGCAGGTTCTTTGCATAGTTCATGGCGTTGGGGCCAGAGATGAATCCGCCGAAGATGCAACTGACGAGCGAATTCGCGCCGAGGCGATTGGCTCCGTGGTACTGGTACTCGCATTCGCCCGCGGCAAAGAGGCCGGGAATGTTGGTCATCTGGTTGAAGTCGACCCAGAGTCCACCCATGGTGTAGTGCATGCCGGGGAAGATCTTCATAGGGACTTCACGCGGATCGTCGCCAACGAACTTCTCGTAGATTTCGAGAATGCCCTCGAGCTTGCGGTTCAGAGTTTCCTTGTCGATGTGGGTGAGGTCGAGATAGACCATGGGCTGACCGTCGATGCCGAGACCATGCTCGTAGACGATCTTGTGGATGGCGCGGGTGGCGACGTCGCGGGGAACGAGGTTGCCGTATTTCGGGTACCACTCCTCGAGGAAGTAGAAGCGCTCGGATTCGGGGATCTGCTTGATAGGGCGCTTGTCGCCGGGAGTGCGCGGAACCCAGACGCGGCCACCTTCGCCGCGAGCTGATTCAGACATAAGGCGGAGCTTGTCTTCACCAGGGATGGAAGTGGGGTGGACCTGAATGAATTCGCCGTTGGCGTAAAAGGCGCCTTGTTGGAAGACTGCGGATTGCGCGGAGCCGGTGCAGACGACGGAGTTAGTGCTCTTGCCGAAGAGGGCGCCGACACCTCCGGTTGCGAGAATCACAGCGTCAGACGCGAAAGAGCGGAGCTCCATACTGCGCAGATTCATCGCGGTGATGCCGCGGCACACGCCCTTTGAGTCGACAATTGCAGAGAGAAACTCCCAGCCCTCGTATTTTTTGACTTTGCCATCGGCTTCGTAGCGGCGAACCTGTTCGTCAAGCGCGTAGAGGAGTTGCTGACCAGTTGTGGCTCCAGCAAACGCTGTGCGGTGATAGAGAGTGCCACCGAAGCGGCGGAAGTCCAGCAGGCCTTCGGGGGTGCGGTTGAAGGGAACGCCCATGCGATCGAGAAGGTCGATGATGGCAGGCGCGGCTTCGCACATCGCCTTGACGGGCGTCTGGTTGGCGAGGAAATCGCCGCCGTAGATGGTGTCGTCGAAATGCTTGTCGGTGGTGTCGCCTTCGCCCTTGAGGTTTTTGGCAGCATTGATGCCACCCTGTGCGCAAACCGAGTGGGAGCGCTTGACCGGAACAATTGAGAACAGGTCTACGTTTCCGCCTGCCTCTGCGATTTTGATGACTGCTGCGAGCCCGGCCAAGCCGCCGCCAACTACGATGATCCTTGGTGCTGCCATTCGCTTTCGGGTCCTTTCAACTTGCCTGCAAAACTCGCAGGAGAAAACTTTCGCTAGACCTGCGCTGGTTCCTGCGCCGGCTGAATTGTGTGTCGCGGAATCGGTGGGGCAAATTGGAATGGCGCGGCGATGCGATTCCATGTGTTGATGACGGCGACAGCAGAGCTAAGCCACGCCAACTCGTTCGGCGTGAAGGATTCGGAGACGGCTGAGTAGTCTTCGTCTGAGACGTGGTGATCGGACAGGCGAGTCAGATGCTCAGTCCAGGCGAGTGCAGCTTTTTCACGGTCGGAGAAAATTCCAGACTCGCGCCAGACCGCGACGAGGTCGAGCTTGGGGGCCGCGATGCCCATGTGGCGCGACTCATTCAGGTGAAGCTGGGTGCAGAAAGCACAACCATTGATTTGTGAAGCGCGAATCTTTACGAGTTGCTGCAACTCGGGCTCGAGACTTGAGTTTGCGACGGCCTGGCTGAGCGCAACGATGGCGTTATAGGCTGCGCCGGCGTAAGTTTGAAACTCCTTGCTGGTGATGCGCGGATTGCTGGACATATTCAACTCCTCAACCAAGGAAACTGAGGGCGGGCTACGACAACACCGGCGGCGTATGCATTTGAACAATCGCTACCGGGACGATTTCGGGCGTGTTCTGATACGTGGGGCTGACGAAGGCCCAGATGCTTGCGAGGCCCATGACGAGCAGGATGAAGCCGAAGGCTGCACATGCGTAGCCGAAGCGCTTGCGAGCGACCTCGCCGGGAGTGATACCCCACTTGGCCGCGAAAAGCCAGATGCCATAGGCGAAGTGCCAGCAGATGGCGATCATGGCAATCACATAAACTGCGAGCATGAAGGGGTTGGCTAGTTCGTGCTGCACTTTGGCGAAAGCGGCGCCGGGATTCTCAGGCAGGCTGATGCCCATGAAGCGCTGACGCAGGACGTGCTGGCCAATGTAGAGGATCGCGATGAGGCCGGTCCAGCGCTGTGCTACGTACATCCAATTGCCTGCCCAGGGGTAGTAGACAATGTTGGATTTGCCGCGGAACCAGATGTAGAGGCCGTAAAGTCCGTGATACAGGATCGGTAGGAAGATGAAGACCCATTCGAGGACACGAACGAGCGGCAGGGAATTGAGGAACTTGACTTGCTCTCCGTAGGCGATGGGGCCTTTGAGTGCTTCGAAGTTCGACAGCAGGTGCTCAAGGAAAAAGGCGCCGATGGGGATAATGCCGAGGAGGGAATGAAGCTTGCGCCAAAGAAAGGATGATCCCTGACCAGCGCGAAGCGGCTGCACGCCGACGCGGAGCTTGGGCGGAGCAGGATTTTGGGCTGTTGCCATTGAGATGTGGCTCCTAAGTGCTTCGGGTCCTGTTATCCGGAGCGGTGAGGTATCAGATTGAGGGACGGCGTATCTCGCCCTATTACAAGTGCATTATTCGTAACGCAGATAGCGATCGTCAAGCGCGGAGGCGCGAAGTATTCGAGATATGAAAAGCGCGGCGAACTGCGGCTGCGTGGATGTTGAAGCGTGCGGCTATTCGATGATGCATAATTCGAGCTAAAGATGGAACTGGGCAAGGAGTGCGGCGAGGGCGCGACCGCGATGACTGAGGGAGAGCTTGGTCTGGAGGTCGATCTCGGCCATGGTGCGGTCGAGCTTGGGGAGATAGAAAAGAGGATCGTATCCGAAACCGCCGGTGCCGCGGGGAGCGTTGAGGATCATGCCTTCGACGCTGCCGTCGGACTTGTTTGTGGGGTTGCCGTCGCGCGCGGCGACAAGTACGCAACGGTAGCGTGCGGTGCGCCGAGGGGGCGGTACAGCTTCGAGACGCTGCAGCAGGATGATGTTGTTCCAGACGTCGGTGTTGTCGTTGGCATCGGGGGAGTCGACCATGCCGGCGTCTGCGGCGAAACGGGCAGAGCGCACGCCGGGAGCGCCGGAGAGGGCGTCAACTTCGAGACCGGAGTCGTCGGCGAGAACGAGTTGGCCGGGGAGGAACTGGGAGTAATAGACGGCTTTGAGGCTGGCGTTTTCGGCGAAGGTTTTGCCGTCTTCCTCTGGTGGTTCGATGCCATCGAGATCCGGGAGAGGATCAATGGAAACCGCGTGGGACTCGGCGGCGGTGCGGAAGTCGCGTAACTTGCCCTGGCTGGTGGTGGCTACGTAGAGGCGGAGGGGCATCACTCAGAGTGTAAGACACAGCGCTGACCAGCGTGATGAGGGAGCGAGCGTTTTTCGTTTCCCACCCTTGCGGAAAAGCGCCGCAGGGATGGGGCACCTTCGGTCACAGTGGTTGCCAGCAAATGAAAAACGACGCAAGGACTGGGTGTGGACAGTAGGATGGCTGGTGGAGTTCATCCAACAAGTTGAGGGCAGGGGATGCCGGCGATCATAGCGGGGATTGGGTGGCACATGGTGGGGGCGGCTTCGGCCGCTTCTTTCTACGCGCCGATTGAGAAGGTGAAGCGTTGGTCGTGGGAGACGACGTGGGCTATTGCAGGCGTCTTCTCGTGGGTGCTGCTGCCAGTTGGCGTGAGCTATCTGCTACTGCCCCACTTCGCGGCATTCTATGGTTCAATTCCGTCGGCCGTGTTGTTGAAGATGGCATTATTCGGAGCCATGTGGGGCGTGGGGAATGTGAGTTATGGACTGACGATGCGGCACCTGGGAATGTCGCTGGGCATTGGCGTTGCGATTGGGGTGACGCTGGTAGTGGGAACGCTGGTGCCTCCGCTGATGCATGGGCAGGCCGCGACGCTGTTTCAAACGCGCGGCGGCCTGTTCAACATGGCAGGGGTGGTCGTTGCGCTTGCGGGCGTGGCTATTGTTTCGTACGCGGGACACATGAAAGAGATGCAACTGAAAAGCGGCGGCCCGACAGAGTTCAACGTATTACTTGGCCTGGCGCTTGCGGTGATGTGCGGCATTTTCTCGTCGGGAATGTCGTTTGCGATGGACGCCGCGCAGCCGATGCAGGCGACGGCTCTGAGCGTTGGGGTGAGCCCGCTGTACTCCGCGCTACCGAGTTACGTGTTCATCATGGGTGGCGGTGCTCTGGTAAATTTTGCGTACTGTTTTGGACGGCTGGCAACCGTGGAGAAGATTTCCGTGACAGAAGACTTGCGGCAGCCTGGCAGGATGATTGTGAGGAATGCGGCACTGGCGGCGACGGGCGGAATCATGTGGTATCTGCAGTTCTTCTTTTATGCGTGGGGTGCGGCGAATATTCCGCAGCGGTTGGGATATGTGAACTGGATGCTGCACATGAGCGGGTACGTACTGTTTGGCGGGATCGTAGGACTGGCGCTGGGTGAGTGGGCGGGCGTAACCAGCCGCTCGCTTCGCCTGCTGTGGGTGGGGATTGTGGTCATTATCCTGGCGGCGAACTTGGTGGGGCTTGGACTGGCGACGTAAACGCAGTTCCGAGTTCGTAGTTCCCAGTCAACAAGCAATGCCGGAGCTTTGCGGCTCCGGCGTAGTTATTTGAGTTGACGAGTACGCTAATCGATCGCTTCGTAAAGGCGGAGGTTACGGGAGGAGCCGCCCACACTAACGGTGCGTTTGCCAGTCGGTGTTTTCCACTCCTGATCTTTGGTGGACCAATATTGGAGCTGGCGTTGTGCGACGTGGAATGTGACAGTTTTGGACTCTCCGGCATTGAGATGGATGCGGTCGAATGCGACAAGTGCACGGACGGGGAACTGCACTCCATCGGGAATTTTGCTCGGTGCGCCGAGATAGACCTGCGGGACTTCGTCGGAGGCCACGGAGCCGGTGTTCTTGATATTGACGTTCACGTTGAGACTGCCGTCACCGGATTTGGCGACGTTGAGGGCTGAGTAATCGAAGGTAGTGTAGCTGAGGCCGTGGCCGAAGGCGAATAGCGGCTCGATGTTTTCCTTATCGAACCAGCGGTAGCCGACGTTGACGCCTTCGCTGTAGGTGGTCTTGTGGTCGACGCCTTTTTTAGAGCGCTCAGGATACTTGGGATCCGTGGCGGGATAGTCGGCAAGACTCTTGCCCCAGGTGACGGGGAGACGGCCGGCGGGACTGACTTTGCCGAGGAGAATATTGGCTGTTGACCAACCGCCTTCGTCGCCAGGCCACCACATTTCGAGGACGGCTTTGACCTTGTCGACCCAGGGGAGTGCGACGGGCTGGCTGGTGTTGAGGACGACAATGGTGTTGGGATTGACAGCGGTTATTTCTTCGACGAGCTTGTCCTGATCGCCGGGCAAACCGAAGACGGGCTGAAGGCGGGTCCAAAGAAAGACGACGGCGACCTTAGCGTTCTTGGCGGCAGCGACGGCGCGTTCATGGTCGGCCTGGCGCTGTTCAGGGGTGTACCAGTTGAGCCGAATCTGAACAGGAGCGTTGGAACTGTCTGGACCTGTATTGATCTCGATGGTGTGCGGAACGGCGGTGAGTTCGACGGCGCGGCGAACGTTGTCGAGATGATCTGTGGTGGGGACGGCGTTGTCCTGGTTGGCTTGCAGGATGTCGCCGTGAACGCCGCCCTGAAAGGCTCCGGTGGTGGCAAGACGTTTGCCGTCGAGCGAGATGCGAGCGTTGGTACCCATCGCTTGCATGTAGAGCCAGTAGGTACCAGCGTGAGGCGGAGTGAGCGTGCCTTTCCACGTGATGACGGAATTGGGCGGAAGGGCATTGCCGCCTTTTAACGTGAAGTCGAGTTGCGCGTCCGTTTGGATGGCGGCGCTGGCGGAAGCTCCTAATGCGGAGACGATAGTGCGCAGGAGACCCGGCTTGCCATCGTGGCTGAGAGCGCTTGCAGGAATGGTTGTGCCCGTCATGTCGTCGTCGACTGCGAAGCCGATGCTGGAGTTGCCCGAGATCCTTTTCATCGCAGCGAGTGGGCCGACCTGGCGCTCCGGTAATCCAACTGACCGTTCGCCGTTAATGCCGATCGAATCAACCTGTGCACCGGTGGGTCCAATCAGGACTACGGAGTCGAGTTCATCGTGCTTGAGGGGAAGGATGTTGCCATCGTTCTTGAGCAGGACGGCGGCGTCTTCTCCGGTCTTTTCGATTATTTTGGCATTTGCTTCGATGGCCTGTGTTGTGAAGGCGTGCTTGGACTGACCGTCGAGATAGCCGAAATGAACAATTTCATAGAGGACACGGCCGGCGGCACGGGTGACGGTGGCTTCAGTAACGGTGCCGTCTCTTAAGGCATCGGGCATCTTCTCGAGGCTGAGCTTGGCGCCCCAGTTCCCGCCGCCTTCGCGCGTTGGCGCCGGTTCTTCAGGGATGTGGCCGCCGAACATGTTGGCGTTGGCCTCGTCTGCCGCGCGGGTGGGCGGCGGCGGGACGGGTCGCGAGTCAAAGAAAGATGAAATTGAGAAGCCGTGCGACTTGGGATCAGGTTCGCCAGGCATCTCCATGTCGAGGCCGGCGTTGATGAAGTTGACGGCGTGAGTGGCGCCCCAGTCGGAAGTGACAAAACCCTTGAAGCCGATCTGGTCGCGAAGGATGGTCGTAAGTGTGTCCTTGTTGCCACAGGCGAAGGTGCCGTTGAGACGGTTGTAGGAGCACATGATAGAAGAAACGCCTACTTTGACTGCAGCGTCGAACGGTGCGACGTAGACCTCGTGAAGGGTCTGGTCGTCGATGAAGGTGTTCTCGTTGTCGGAGTCGTATCCAACGTAGTGCTTGACCTGCGCCATGACGTGCTGCGACTGGATGCCTTTGATTTCTTCGGCCCCCATTTGCGAAGTCAGGAATGGGTCTTCGCCGAAGGTATTGTAGCCGCGGCCAAACTCGAGGTCGCGGTCGATGTTGACGAAGGGCTGGAGGGAGACGTCGATTCCGAGGGCGCGGTCTTCGCGGCCAATCACGATGCCGTTGTCTTCAGCATCCTTGATGCTGAATGTGGCGGCAACGCCCATGGTTGCTGTTTCGCCTTGCGAGGGATGGCGCGTGAGTACGCCGGGAGGTCCGTCCGCAAAACGAAGGCCGGGGATGCCCAGTCGAGGGATGCCGGCGAGGTATCCGGCTTGACCCTGGTAGACGGAGGGGTCTTCCTGGGTTCCGTGGATCAGGGTAAGTTCTTCCTCGAGCGTCATCTGGCTGAGGAGCTTATCGACACGAGCATCCCCGGTGACGACGGGGACGGATTGCGCGAGCGCAGGTGCTGTGAAGACTGCGAACGTTGAAGCCGAGATGAGAACGCGAATTGCACACCGCACTAATCCGGATTGTCGGAATGATTCCTTTGAACGCACCTTCGCCCCCTTGGTTTTTCGAATTGCATGGCCGCGTGGCGGACATTCGTGAAGGAGCCAAATAATCGATTGATTTGGCGTCTTCCTTTGCGGCAAGCAAGTGTAACGCAAGGAGGCAAGCATCTGCTGTGCGCAAGCTCTGCGCGGGACAGATCGAGCCTTCGAGGCGCGCCGAAGCAGTTCGTGCATGGGCGTTACCGATGGCTATTTACCGCCTTGCTTTGTAACGGAGCGGAGCGATGTTTCGCAGCGAAGCCGTCTACACTAATGCTAACGATGAGAACAGCACTGAAACGGAATCTGCACAGCCTTGCGGCGGACTTGACGCGCAAGCGGATACGCGGACATGCAGTGTTGCTGGGGCTGGTTTTGTGGGGACTGTATGCGATCAATATCGCAACTCCCGGTTTGCGCGACCGACAAGGGCAATTGAAAGGCGCTGATTTCCTGCACTTCTATGTGCTGGGCAACATTGCGCGGATCCATGACGGCACCATGCTTTATGATGCGCCCCGGCAAGCGGCGCTGGCCCAGCAGTTGATTCGCCAGGAGCCGGGCGAGTCGTACTTGCCGGTGTATGGGCCGCAATTTTCGCTGCTGTTTATCCCCTTCGCAAGGCTGCCCTATGGGTGGAGCGCGGCGGCATGGATGCTGGCGAGCGCGCTCGTGTACAGCGTCTGCTGCTGGCTAATGCTGCGGGTGTGCTCGCATCTGCGAGACGACCGTACAACTGTTCTCATCCTCGCGGCAGCCTTCCCGGGTTTCTTTTTCATGGTTGCGAGCGGGCAGAACTCGGCGCTGGCTCTGATTGCCTTTACAATCGCATTTTTCTGTTTTCGTGCGGAGCGGCCGTTGCTGGCGGGAATGGCACTGGGACTGCTGGCGTACAAGCCACAGTTCGGGATAATGGCGGCAGCAGTGTTTGTATTGACGCTCGAGTGGAAGGTCGTAGCGGGTGCACTGATCACCGCCGCGGGACAGCTGACGGCCGGAGCCTTGTACTACGGGAGGGGCACCATCGACAGCTATCTCAAAGGGCTGACGCGAATCAACCAGAACGCCGTTGCCCTCGAGCCGCACGTCGACAGGATGCATAGCCTGCAAGCCTTCTGGCAGTTACTGGTGCCATGGCCACGGATCGCGCTTGTGCTATATGGAGCGACGGCGCTGGCTGCGGTCATTGTCACGGTGTGGTGTTGGAAGAGCAAAGCACCACTCCAGCATCGCTATGCAGTTTTCCTGCTGGGCAGTGCGCTCGTGGACCCGCACCTGACGGACTATGACCTCGTCATACTGGTGCCGGCACTTATGCTGATCGGAGACTTCGTCCTGGGATCCCCCGAATCGCCCGAGCGAGATGCCGCCAGGCTGCTCATTTATGCAGCGTATTTTCTTCCGCTGTTCGGCACGTTGCTAAAGGTTGCGCACGTGCAGTTATCCGTTCTCGCATATGCGGCCCTGTTTCTGGTTGTGGCGGAGGTAATTCGCAAACAGACGATTGAGACGTCGGGGCCAGCGCAAGAGTATCCGACCGCGCTGGGTGCGTGAACGCGACACTCAAGATGTCTCTTGAGGTCTGCGACAGACTCCGTGGGATTTACGCAGGGAGAGGTACTGTAGCGCCAAAGCTCATTTCGATGAGCTGCTCACGAAGGTGTTCGACATTGGTGAACTGAATTCCGATAAGGCCGAGGGCGCGGGCGGCATCGATGTTGGCCTGCCTGTCGTCGATGAAGAGGGTTTCTTCAGGGCGTGTGCCGAGGCGTTCCAGTGTCAGTCGATAAATGGCGGGATCGGGCTTGGCCATCTTGTGCTGGAAGCTCCAGACGAGGACATCGAAACGCGGGAGCCAGTCGAATTCGCGCTCCATGTTCGCGAGCACAGTATCGCCCATGTTCGAGAGGATTGCCGTACGGATACCGTGCTGCTTGAGCGCTCGCTGCCATGCGAGCATGGCGGGGTTTTGTGTGGTCCACATACGTGCGTCCCAAAGGTTGAGCGCGTCGATGGCGTCGTCGTCGAGGTTGAGCTTGGCGTCGCGGACGAGGTTCTTCCAAAACTGGAGGCCGGTAAGTTTGCCTTCGTCGTAGGCGTGGCGGTCGGCCCAGTAGATGGTTTCGAATTGATCGTGGGGCAGGCCCGTGATTCGGAGCATGGCATCGTGCGCTTCGGCGCTCGGTTGCCCAGTGAGAACCATTCCATAATCGAAGATGACCGCACGCAGAGCCAATGTTCCTCCCGTAAATGCGCCGTGTATGGTGAAGGTGGCGCTTCTTCTATTGTGAAGGATGCATTTGGGGCGCACGCTAGAGCCAGAGAATTGCTACCCGACGAATGAAGACCCGTCCGTGGGACCATTGCGGGATTAGGGAGTAACGGACAAGATCTGCGATGAACTTTTCGAAACGTACCGAATGGAATACGGAGGAGAGTGAACTGGCGCAGGCGCACCGGCTGCGGGTGCAGGCTGGGCTGCCGGTGGCCGATCTGACGGCTTCGAATCCAACGAGGTGTGGCTTCAACTATGACGCGAAGTTGCTAAACGCGCTGACGGATACGAATGCGCTGGACTACGACCCGCAACCGTTGGGGTTGTTGCGTGCTCGCGAGGCTGTATGTGGTTACTACGCGGATCATGGAGTGAAGACTTCGCCGGAGCGGGTCGTGCTGACGACGAGTACGAGCGAGGCCTACAGCTTTCTCTTCAAGCTGCTGTGCGACCCGGGATCGGAGATTATTGTGCCACAACCGGGATATCCGCTGTTCGATTTTCTGGCGGCGTTGGACGATCTGAAGATCAAGGGCTCTCCACTGGTCTACGACCACGGATGGCAGATCGAGCCGGAAGGGTTTCGACGTGCTCTAACCTCGGAGACGCGAGCAATTGTGCTGGTGCATCCGAATAATCCGACTGGACACTTTACGAAAGCGTGGGAGGCGCAGGAGTTGGCGGCGATTTGCCATGAGCGGGGAATCGCACTGATTGTGGACGAGGTTTTTCTCGATTATGGATTTGGCCATGTGGAGGCCACGAGTTTTGCAGCGGGACTCGATGGAGTGGACGTCTATGTAGTGAGCGGATTGAGCAAGATTGCGGGGCTGCCGCAGATGAAGTCGGCGTGGATAGTGGCGACCGGGCCGCATGCAGCGGAGGCGATGGAGCGGCTCGAGGTGATAACGGATACGTTTCTGTCGATGAATGCACCGGTGCAGGGGGCGATTCCGACATGGATTTCCGGGCGGCAGGCGATTCAAAAGCAGATCAAGGAGCGGGTCAAGGGAAACCTTGCCGAACTCGATCGGCAGCTTGTGGCCGCAGATATGGTGCGACGATTGGACCTGGAAGGTGGGTGGTATGCGGTGCTGCGGATTCCGGCGCTACAACCAGATGATCGGACGGTGCTGGAGTTGCTGAGGCGAGGGGTGTGGGTGCATCCCGGATACTTCTTCGGAATGGAGGATGCAGGGTGGATGGTGGTGAGTCTGCTGGGGCCTGTTAAGGAATTTGAAACGGGGGCAAGCCGGGTTGTTAACTATTTCAGAACGCATCAAGGTAATAACAATTGTCTAGTAGATAGTGAAGCGTAACTTTCATTATTTGCTTGTAATAGATTGAAAATAAGTCATGTTAACGGTTCGCAACGGTTTGATTATTGAAGAAACGGATTAGCTTTGCGTTCTTGACCAATCGAAGTGGATGGGCCGTGTCCCGGAACGATTAGAGTCTCGTCGTGCAGGGTGAGTAGGCGTGCTTGGATGGAGTCGAGGATCTGGTTGTAGTTGCCGCCGGGCAAGTCGGTTCGCCCGATGCTGCCGGCAAATAGGGTGTCGCCGGCAAGGACCATCTTCAACGGTTCGAAGTGAAGGCAGATGGAACCCTGGGTGTGGCCGGGAGTGTGAAGGACGTGAGCGGGATAGTTGTTGAGGCCGACTCGGCGGCCGTCGGAAAGGGTCTCGTCGGGAGGGGCGGTTTCTGGCGTTTCGACGCCGACCCACGCAGCTTGTTCAGCCATGATCTTTAGCAGGGGCAAGTCATTTTCGTTGAGAAAAATAGGCGCGCCGGTGAGGGACTTGAGCTTCAGGGCTCCGCCGATGTGGTCGATGTGGGCGTGGGTGATAAGGATCTGCTTGAGAGTTAGGCCGAGGGTGGTGAGGCGGCGGTGGATGCGAGTGATCTCGTCGCCGGGATCGACCACGATGGCTTCGCGAGTTTCCTCGTCGCCGAGAATGGTGCAATTACATTGCAGCGGGCCGACGGGAAATGTCTCGAGAATCATGGGTTCATTGTAGAGCGGAGCGGTTGGTGTAATTGCTGGAAAGCAGAAGAGGCAAACCATAACGGTCTGCCTCGGAACTTGCGGTGCCGCGCCGGCGGCCCTATTTGCCGGGCTTTGCCGGGGCCGATGACGATGCGGGCTTGACGTCGTCGAGCACAGAGTGTGATTTACCGGAGCGGACGAAAAGGACAGTCAGCGAGAGAGACGTGATCATGAAGATGATCGCGGACCAGGTGGTGAGCCGGGTGAGGACGTTGGCGGCTGCGCGGGGTCCGAAGGCGGTCTGCGAGCCTTGGCCGCCGAATGCGCCGGCGAGGTCGGCGGAACGGCCCTGCTGCAGGAGGACGACTCCAATGAGGAACAGACTGACGATGACGTGGAGCACTACGACGAAGTAGAAAAGAATCTGCATTGCGAAAGCTGCTTTCAAAAGCCACACCCGGTTGGTCCGGGCAGGAGAGTGTTTGGTGCGGAGGAGGGGACTTGAACCCCTATGCCTTGTGGGCGCTAGCACCTCAAGCTAGTGCGTCTGCCAATTTCGCCACCTCCGCATGAGGTGAACCCGTTAAGTATATCAAAAATAGGGGTGCGCTGATGGAATCGCGGGCACTGGAGAGAATCAGGATTTGGCTGCGGGAGTGGGGCGGGAAATCAGAGCCAATCGTGGGAAACTCGCTAAAATCCGGGGCCGAGGTCCCTTTCATTCCTCCCTTTATTTCAGAGAGCGAATGTCCTTCCTTCTTCCGATCGCGCAGGGAGCGAACGAGTCAGTGCATGCGGGCGCGCATGCGCTTCTCGGCTTCGGCGCTCCAGTATTTGCAGTCGAGCCGGATGAAGACCGAGGAATAGGGAATGGTCATGGTGGTCTTCAGCACAAGAACATGGAATTGTTTACTGGTCTCGTCGATCTGGGTGATGACCTTTTCGTGCGGGATGGATTCGATTTTGTAGTTGGCGAGGGTCTGAGCGATTTGATTGCGATAAGCAGAGGCGCCAGGGGCGTCGTCATCGGGGACAAATGGCAGCTCCGAGTCCATGTAAATAAGCGGACGGACGTGGATGGAGTTGTTGACGGCACCGAGGACGTAGCGAAGAACATCAAGGTGCGAAGCGTTGGTCTCGACGGTTTCCACACCGGGCGAGGATTGAAGCGGGTAGGCGGAGTCGACGACGAGGATCCAATTCCGGTGGCCAAGGAGAGGCATGGACTCGTTGACTTTGGATTGCCAGTTCGAGGGCGGGGCGGAGTGAAGTTTGGCGGATGATAGCACCGCGGCGGCGGCGAGAACGAAACAGAGTTTGCGCATGCGAAGTGCATCCTTTCGCGAAATTGGAGGATGGAGCGTCGGGATGACGTTAACACTCCGTGAGTCGTTGCATCCAGGCGGCTAATGCCCGCTGGTCGGGAGTGCCGGCGGCGTGTGCGGCGTGAACCGCGTGGCGGTCGATTTCGGGGCGATTCTGACTGATCTTGAATTTGCCTTCAATGCGGGCGATGGGGATGCGAAAGCCGATGATTCCGGCGAGCATGGAGCGGCGGAATCCGTCGGGTAGACTGCGCCACTGGTCAGCATAGGCTGGCTCGTTGGCCTGGATGAGGCCAGCGAGGAGTGTGTTTTTGGCGTCGTCATTTTCGATGAGTTCGAGCGTGCCATAGGCGTGGATGGCGATGTAGTTCCAGGTGGGGACGGAGAGTTCCTCGGCGTAGAGAGATGGGCTGACATAACTGTGAGGGCCCGGAAAGACGACGAGGGTTTCGCGATTGGCGAGAGATTGCCAGTGGGTGTTGGCTTTGGCGAAGTGACCTTCGAGAACGCCGTGCGGGCCTTCATCTTTGACGATAAGGGGCAGATGCGTGGCGTGATGCGGGACGGCGTTGTCTGTGGAATTGATGGGGCCAAAGAGGATGGCGAAACCGTAAGCCCGCATGGCTTCGATGAGGATGGAGCGATCGGAGACCTGATTGAATCGGGGTGTGTACATCGAGCTCCTTGAAGCGGGAGTGGGAGAAGACGTACTTCAACGTTGATGGTCCGGCGAGTATAGTGCAAAACCCTATCGGCAACATTTTGTGACGGTCCGGTCGGAGACGAATGCTAGTCTTTGAATCGTTTATTAATCTGGGGGGGGCGGAAGGTGAGGATGGGATCGGAGACGTTGAGCGTGCACGACGTTCAGATTTTGCCGGTGAAGATCTGTGGGATTGGGCCCGCACTGGGACTGGTGTTTGTGGCCCCATTGGTGGCCGAGTTTCTGCTGGGGAATTTACCGATCAAACTGCTGCCGGCGCTCATCGTGCTTGCGCCAATGTATGGCGGCGGCGCGCTGCTGATTCGTGAAGCGGTGCGTAGAACTGGGCGCGGATGGCCTAGCATCCTGCTGCTGGGGATGGCATACGCGATATTTGAAGAAGCGTTCACGACCCAATCGCTGTTCAATCCGAATTATCTAAAGCTGAACCTGGGGCTTCTTGCGCCGGCGTATATTCCTTCGCTCAGAATCGGCGCATGGTGGGCGTTGTGGATGCTGATGGTGCACGGGATCTGGAGTATCTCAACGCCGATTGCACTGGTTGAGGCATGCGTGCCGGATCGGGCGCGGACCGCGTGGCTGGGACGCTTGGGGCTGGTGGTTGTGTCGATTGTGTTTTTCTTTGGGGCTGCCGCGAATACAGCGATCGGATATAGACAGGATCACTATATGGCTTCGATAGGGCAGTTTGTGGGGGCGGCGGTGGTGGTTGTGTTGCTGGCGGTGCTTGCTTTCAATGTACGGGTACGACGAGGGGTTGCAGCGAACAGCATTGCGCCTTCATCGTGGATTCTGGGAACGGTGGCGCTTGCGTTTGCCTCGGCCGCGATGTTGGTTCCCAAAGACTGGGGATGGGGAGCGATGGCTGCCTTGATGTCGCTGGATTTAGGAATGCTTCTTGTCGTGATGGCGTGGGAGCGCAAGGGTGCGATGACACTTACGCATCAATTGGCGCTCGGTGCGGGTGCGGCGCTGGCGTACGGGTGGCATGCGTTCTTACAGCATCCGGCGGTGGGGAAGTTGGATGCTAGTGTGCGCGTGGGGAATGCGCTTTTTCTAGTGGGTGCAATTGTTCTGATATGGTTCGCCGCGAGGAGGATTGTGGAGACTCAACAAGGCACAGTAAATGGTCCAGTTTAGTTGTTTTTGGCGCGAGACCGTTGAGGGGCCCAGGCCCGGGCCACCGCGGGGGATGGCTCGTGCCCGGAAAGTGCGGGTTCTACTTCGATGGTGCATAGTCGATAGCATTTGAAAGTTGGGAGACTTGCACTTGGCTTGGGACGAGATGGCTGGTGGCGAAATCGCGAGCTACCAAGCGTTCTCCGTACGACTCAAAGACAGAAGCGTTCATGGATGCGTTGGCTGGACTGAATTCTGTAAGAAAATAGCGGTTGCCGTATTTGCGGAAGGTCACATAACCATTTTTGTGTTGAGTGGGATCATATCCGGTCTGAATCATCGCCCAAGCGGTCCGATCGCCGCTGCTCAGGGTGAGGATGTTCTGATCACGCATTGCGACAGTGTAAACGCCTGCCGCGAAGTGTTGCTTTCCGTAATCAAAAGCGAAAGGCACATCGATCTTTAAAGGCGGCCGACTCGATTGTGCAAGCACTGTCTGCGACAGTCCCGCGATGGCGATGAGGGCAAATACGGCGATGGTGCGGAAGTTCAACTTCATGTTCGTTCCTCCAACTCGTCTATCGACGGCCAGCATTGGGGGCCTTAATGTGTGCACATATGTGACAAACAGAGGGTCGATACCGAGGGAGACAAGTTGACTGGCACAGAAACCTGGGTGAGAGCAGAGATACTGGTCGAGAGTTGCATCGCGATCAGGTCACTCAAGACGTCTTCCACGTTAGTATGTCGATAGAATTTGAAGTTCAACGGACAACATGACTACTGAATTCTTTCGAAGCGAAAGGCGGCTTCGCGCAATGCGTGGCTGATGGCGGTGATGTGAGCGGCGCCGCGGGTTTCGAGAGTGACGTCGATGACGGTTTCACCGAGGCTTACACCGTAGTAGGCGCGATTGTGGATGGTCTCGACGATGTTAGCGCGCTCACGAGCGAGGATCTGGGTGAGATGCAACAGCGCGCCGGGGCGGTCCTGCAGATAGACGCGCACACGCAGGAGACGACCGTCTTTGACGAGGCCGCGCTCGATGATCTTGGCGAGGAGCGAAACGTCGATGTTGCCTCCGCAGACCAAGACGACGGTGCGTCGGTGGCGGAGATTTGTTTTGGATTGGACGACTGCGGCGAGAGCGGCTGCACCGGCACCTTCGGCGAGCGTCTTCTCCTGTTCCAGGAGCATGAGGATTGCGCTGGCGATTTCTTCATCGTCGACGGTGACGATCTCGTCGACGTAGCGAGAGACGAGAGGAAGCGTGATGTCGCCGGCGCGGCGAACGGCGATGCCATCGGCGATAGTGGCTTCAGCGGCGATGGTTACAGGTTCGCCGGCCTCGCGTGCGCGAAGCATGGAAGGAAGGCGTTCGGGCTCAACACCTACGACGCGAATTTTGGGATTGGTTTCTTTCAGAGCGCAGGCAATGCCGCTGATGAGACCGCCGCCACCGATGGGAACGACGACGGCTTCAATGTCGGGAACCTGTTCGAGAAGTTCAAGACCGATAGTGCCTTGACCGCAAATGACTTCAGGATCGTCGAAAGGATGAATGAAGGCGCGGCCTTCTTCGACGCGGCGTCTCAGGGCTTCCTCGCAAGCTTCGTCGTAGCTGGCGCCGTGGAGGATAACTTCGGCACCATAGGCGCGGGTAGCGGCAACCTTGATTTGAGGAGTGGCAAGGGGCATGACGATCTGGGCGCGGATACCGCGCTGCGAGGCGTGAAAGGCGACGCCCTGGGCGTGGTTGCCGGCACTGGCGGCGATGACTCCGCGCTTGCGCTCGGTTTCACTGAGGGTGAGCAGCTTGTTGAGGGCGCCACGCTCCTTGAACGAACCGGTACGCTGGAGATTCTCGAGCTTGAGATGCAGAGGCAGTCCGGTGAGTTCAGAGAGGTGATGCGAGAACTGGCACGGCGAAACGTGAATGGAGTTCTCGATACGTGCGCGCGCGGATTGAATGCCGACAAGGGATACGGATTCCAAGACAAGCTCCTCGTTCATAAAAAGTGACTGAAAATGCGAAAACCACCAGCCGCATTTGCGGGTGGTGGCCTGGTGTTACTGAACTACTGGATTCGGTTAGTCAGGCTTTTCCCGCGCACATGTTGTGCCGGCTAATTCGAATAGCGGGAATGGACACAACGGCCTGCAGCGCGGGGCAAGTGATTTCACGACGAGCGATCGCGTTGAGGCTGGGGTTGCGCATGACGTAGTTTGAAGTAGAGCAGAGGCGAACTAGTTGCGTCAAGCAGTTACAGAGCCTTCGGGCTCGTCTGCGAAGGACTCGCGCGTTGCTTCTCTCTCTCTCGAGATTCGATTGAGGGCAAGCTGGAAGTAGACGAAGGAGAAGAGAAGAGTCAGGAACCAATTGAGCCGGAGATGCATGGGCTCACGCCGGTTGTAGTGTTCAAGGAGTTCTTCCCGTAATTCAAAGATGACGACAATCCAAAGCAACCAGGAGAAGAGGAAGCCAACGCCGATCACCAGGGATGCGACTGCCCAGTAAAGAGAGCTGGAGCGGTGATCAATTTTTCGAATCCAGATGCACAGGTAGGTTGGCCAGGCGGCAGCAAGGGCGTAGATCGCGAAATTCCGATAAGGTTCGGGAACAAACCTGAATGCGAGGGCCTCGGCCGCAACGATGGACAGAAGCAGAACAGCCCAATGGACCCGCGGTGGAGATGGAAAGGCCGAGCCGTTGTTCGCAGCCCGCGAGTCAGAGGATTGACGCATAACGTATTTTACCGCGAAGGGGCAATCCCTAGAAGATGGTAGAGAGCTTTGAGAAGGCATCGAGCTCGATGAGAAGCTGCCCGTCGGGAGGGGCTGAAAGGGCTGCATGTTCCAGAATCCACGTGTCTTTGTGGAAGACGAAGACGGCGTGGAGGCCGGCGGCGAGGGCCGGATTTATATCGCTTTTAGGGCTGTTTCCGATCATCCAGCTGGCGTGCGGAGTGCCTTGGTGGCGCTCGAGGACGGCGCGGTACGCTGAGGGGTCTTTTTCCGCGACGATCTCGATGGCGGAGAAATGGCTTGCGAGACCTGAGCGGCGAACCTTATCAGCCTGCTCCGCATGATCACCCTTGGTCATGAGAATGAGGCGGTGGCGGGTTGCAAGGTCGCGGAGTGTTTCTTCGACATGCGGCAGAAGTTCAATCTCCTGCTCGGAGATGGACCGGGCGAAGCCCATAACGCGCTGACGCTTGTTCTCGTCCATAGGCTCGGGACTGAGACGCTCGAAACATGTGACAAGTGAGCGGGTGAAGCTGGGGAGACCGTAGCCGTGCGCAAAGATCGTTTCGCGTTCGACGGCGTTAAGCGCCTGGCGAACTTCGGCGGGTGAGTATTCGTGATGATTCAGGTAGCTGATGAAGGCGGCGATGGCGCGCTCGAAGTAGACGTTGTTTTCCCATAGGGTGTCGTCGGCGTCGATGAGCAGCGTCTGGCCGGGCGGAAACTGAGGCATGAACTATGGTACAAAATTCGAGCGGCGCCTATTTCCCGCGGGCGGGAAGCGTGTAGTCGAAATTATAGGAGTGCTTTCCACTGACGATCGCGATGGTCATGGTTCCGGAGATGCCAGTGAGATCGCCTTCGCCTGAGCCGGGCACGACCTTGACGGTGAGGTCGAACTTGTTGTCTTCCATGGTGCCGAAGTGCTGAAGGGCGAAAGATCCGGTGCGTCCGTGAAGGGTTCCGGTGACCTGCTCGATGGCGACATAGCCGGCAGTGCCCGTGGCGGGATTGCCAGCGCCGAGCATTTCGCCTTTACTGGCGGCCTCGAGGTCGCCGTGGAACTGCTTGTCGAGCCCGTAGCGTCCGATGGCGGTGCCGGCAATTGCATCCTCCGATAGCAGGGGCGACGTCTTCACATCGAATGTTCCTTCGGCGTGCATAGAAACTGGGCCATCCTTAGTTGTGGTTTGGGAGTGTGGAACCTGTGCTGAAACGAAAGTCGGCATGTTAAACCATCCTGAGAGTAATAAGGAAGTGATGATACCGATGCCAGTTCGACGCACAATTTCTCCTTCGGTTAACGAGGATTTTACGGGAGAGCTGCGCGCGAGCGATAAAAGAGTTGACAAAATGGCCTATTCGGCGAGTTTGAAGATGCGGATCTGAACGAGTTTTGCGATGGTGAGATTCTTGAAGCCACGGTCCTGCATGCGACGAACGAAATCCGGCGTGATTTTGAAGATACGGATCTCAATTAGCTCGTCCAGTGTGGGCTGATATCCGAGAGCGCGTATCTGTTTGACTTCCTCCGCATTTACTCCCTGGACTTTGAGGCCGATGAGCTTGTCGGCGTCGGGGAGTTCGTAGCCCATGGCGGGGAAGCTTTGGGCATATGCGGGGTCGACGTTGAAGATGCGGAGGGCAATGAGGTTGTCGATGGTGATGCGCTGGATTCGCGCCTGCTGAAGCGACCGAGCATAGTCCGATGTGACGTTGACGAAGGTGTAGGCCTGGAGTTTTTCAGTGTTGAAGCCGGTGAAGCCGAGCTTGGCCATGCGGTCGACGAAAGCGGAGTCGGGTATGAAGAGAGCGTCGCCGCGAAGTTCGTGATCGTGGACGGTGCCGGTGCAGCTGAAGGTGCCGGCTTCGCCGCTGAGGGTCGCAGTGAGGTGGGCGCCATCGCTAGCGAGATCGGCGATCGTGATGCCGGTGAAGCGGCTCATGGATTCGTTGCTGAAGCTAGAGCCGCAGTGGCGATCGGTTGGGCAGCCGGTGTCGTTGATCTGGAGACTGAATTGACCTCCGCTTTCGCTGAGTCCGATGGCGCACGTCGCGTGGAGAGGAACCAACGACTGCGCGCGCATTGCCAGCGCAAAGACGGCAAGAGTCACGACGAGGGCGACTTGATTTCGAAGATGCATAGCAACTCCATGAAGGATTCGAGACGAGGTTTTCCCGTCCCGTGGTTGAGCGGGCAACTCGATGCTGACAGGTCGGGTGTGATGCGCTAGTTCTTCACTGACTCGTCGTCGAGCAGACCGGAGATACGCAACTGGACGAGTTTGTCGAACGGCAGATTGGTGAAGCCGTGTTTGGCGGCTTGTGCGATGAAATCGTCATCGATACGGAAGATGCGGGCTTTGACAAGATCATCGGCGGTGACGTTGGGGAATGTCTGTTTGAGTTGCCGGGCGTATTCGGGTGTGACTCCCTGGACGCGCATGGCGAGCAATTGTTTGGAATCGAGGTTTGCGAATCCTGCGGCTTTCATGCCCGAGACGAACTCAGGTGTGACCTGGAACATGCGGAAGGAGATGGCATCGTGGATATTGTTGATCTGGAGTCCCTGTTTCTTCATCTCGGCGATGGCTTCGGGCGTTACTCCCTGAATCTTGCAGGCGACGAGATCGTCGGCGGAGAGTTTTCCAAAGCCCGCCTGGGCCATCGCCTGGGCGTATTCAGGCGTGACGTTCTGGATCTTCATTGCGATCATTTTGTCGAGGTCGACGTCGTAGCCTGCGGCTTTCATCTGGTCGATGTAGTCACCGTGCGGCTTTGGAGCAGGAGCAGCTTTGTCGTTGGACTGAGGTTCCGGTGCGGGTGCCGGTTCGGACGCGGCCGCGACTTGTGCGGCGAGGAATGGCGATGGCTTGCCGATGTGGACGGCGACTTGAGCGGCGACGACGGGAGCGATAGCGGGCGCGGAAACTGGAGCGGCGACCTGAGCGGCAATGGCCGGAGCGGGCTCGGATTGCGGCTTGGGGTTAAGGCTTGCCAGCAGGTGCGGCCCAGGAAGAAGGATGACGGCGAGTCCGGCGCAGGCTGCGGCCAGAGAGAAGGGGCGGAGACGAGGGCTGGGAATGCGACTCATGGGTTCACCGAGGATGCGTGCGATACGCGTAAGAAGGGTTGCGTGAGATTGATGGCCATCGAGCGCCATGGCTAAGCGCAAGTGGCGCGAGCGTTGCTCTTCGAGATGCACGAGAGCGTGCGCGTAGACGATCGGGTTGGGGCAGATTTGCAGCGCGAGGTCGTCGCAGCAGAGTTCGCGCTCGTAGCGAATGCGGGCGCTTAACCACCAGACGGCAGGATGGAAGAAGAAGATTGTTTCAGCGATGGTTTGCAAGATGTTCCAGAAGAAGTCGGCGCGGCGCACGTGAGCGAGCTCGTGTGCGAGAACGACTTCGAGTTCTTCAGCGCCAAGCAAGGTGATGGCGCTGAGTGGGAGGAACACGATGGCGCGGACAGTTCCCATGGTCATGGGGCTATCGATGGTGTTAGACAGGCGGAGTGAGATGGCGCGGGTGAGGCCGAGGGCGGATGAGATGCGCTGGAACGCGGCTCGCACGGTAGCCGGTGGTTCGCCGGTCGATGCGAGGCGCAGGCGGCGGAGATACCACCAACCGCCGAGGCTGCGAACAGAAAGAGCAAAAACACCGATGAGCCAGAGGCCGTCGATCCAGGGAAGAAAGGCGGCGAGAGTCATGCGGTCCGGGGCCGGTTGAATGGCAGCGGCAAGCCTGGGCGCGGTGGAGCGCGAAAAATCAGCGACGACAGCCGTGCGGAGATCGGAAGCGGAGACGGGGATCGAAGCAGCCGGTGCGTCGGGGCGCAGCTCCCATGCAAACGTAGCGATCGCGGTGCCGAGCATGAGCAGGAGAGCCGAGAGCGCGATCAGGTAGAGGGTTTGGCTGACGCGACGCGCGATGGCAGCAGAGACAAGACGATACAGGGCGGCAATGGCGGCAGCCTGCCAGCAGAAGTGAATCAGGGTCCAGGCTATGGCTTGAGAAATTTGGGTCATGGCCGGTCCTTTCGGGAGTCGTTGACGAGTCTGGATGTCTTTGAGGATGTCGGGCTGTGTTTGTGTTCGATGAGGGCACGAATCTCTGCCAGCTCGTTGTCGCTGGCGGGCTCCATGGAGAGAGCATGCAATGCGAGCTGCGCGGCAGATCCTGCAAAGAGACGCTTGCTGAGGTCCTTCAGGATCTTGCTCTGCATCGAGTCCTGGCTGAGTGCGGCGCGATATACGTGAGCACGGTTTGCTTCGTCGCGGACGACCAGGCCTTTGGCGGTCATGATCTGGAGCATCTTGAGAACAGTGGTGTAGCCGGAGGGCCGGTCCTCATTGAGAGCGTCGTGAATCTCGCGCACCGTCGCCGGTTGCTTCTCCCAGAGGATCTGGAGCAGCTCGAGTTCGGATTCCGTGGGACGGGGGATGGTAGTGCCGTGTTCCATGATGGATAGAGGTTATACGAAGGGTTTCGTAATTGTCAACGAAAATCTTCGTAGACGGGTGAAATCTGAAAAATCAAGAGTCCGAAAAAGCAGGTCCTTCGGCTCCGCCCACCCCATGGACATTGGAACGTCCACGGGCCCCCAAGCCGCTCCACTCAGGATGACAACGTTCCTGGCCTGGACGAATGCATCGATAAAGCCGGAGTCTATTGACGGTCTAGCGGCAGAGCGTGTTTACATCGAGACTTTGCTTCGGACGCGGCGGCAAGGGGAGGCCACGCGCCTGCATTGCACCTTCGAGGCTGTCGGGTTGTTCGGGGAGGGAAGGATCGATTGCGCTGGCGTAAAACGGGTCGTTTTCCGCGTCTTGAAGAGTGATGAACGTGAAGCCTTTGTCGCGGTAGAGCTTGAGCAGGCGGGGCAGCATGCGCGCATCGAATGCGCCGACGTGCATGAGCAGGACGTAGGGGATGTCGTGGGAGTAAAGTGCCTTCGACACAGCGCGGCGGAAGTCGGCATCGTTGGCAGCGACCTGGAGATAACTGGATTCGAGTTGTGCGATCGAAGCGGTGTCATTCTTGGCGACGCAGCGCGCATAGGGCTCGTTCCACATGTAGTCGCCAAAGCTCATCGTGACTGACGCGATTTTGTAACCGTGGGCGGCGAGGAATTTGCGGGTGTCGGCACGCTTTTCGGGAGTGTCGCCTTCGACGAGGAATGGATACCGGAGCCAGTGCCAGTCGCTGCCAGCCGCATACTTCTGCAGGACAGGCTCGTTCTTGAGCAGGTCGGCTTCCCAGTCGGCGAGGGAGCTGGTATTGAGGTTCATGTGCGACCATGTGTGATTGCCGAGCGGGAAGCCGGCATCGCGCCAGTCCTGGAGCATGGGGGCGGAGGCGGGCTCGCGATCAAGTTGAACGCCATTCACGAAGCCGTAGACGGGGGGCAGGTGGGCTTCCTTCATCGCGGCAATGAGCTTGTGGCCGATCTCGACGCGGGTTTCACCCTGGGGCAGGGAACTGTGGGCGGGAAGGTCGTCCCAGGTGAAGGCGATTTGCTGAGATTTCGCGGAGGTGAGCGTCGTGAGGATAGCGATGAGCGCGATTATGGTGCGCAGGGAGCGCGGAGTTTTCATTGAACCATTATCCATTGGGGATCGGGAGGAGAATCCCAAGTCCCAGAGGCGAGACCTGGGGCACCCGGGCTGCAGAAGAAACAGCAACCACAGATCCTTCGACTCCGCTGCGCTTTGCTCAGGATGACAGGCCTCATTGTCGGTAAATAACAAGGACATTCGTATACAGTGCCGGTGAGATTGCTCGTTCACTATTTGACGCGGATGACGGGGTTGCGGTCGGGGTGGGCGGGGTCTTTGATGATGCGACCGCCTTGCATAACGAAAGAGACGTGCTCCATTACGGTGATGTCGGAGAGGGGATCGCCCTGGACGGCGACGATGTCGGCGTAGCGGCCGGGCTCGAGTGTACCGACGTCTTTGTCCTTCTCGAGCATGGTGGCGGCGTTGATGGTGGCGGCTTGCAGGGCCCCGAGAGCTGAGAGGCCGCCGCGAACAAGGGCGCCGAATTCTTTCGAAACGGATTCATCGACGTCGGCGTCATCTACTCCGTAAGCAATGCGAATGTGGTGGGCGAGGGCGAGCTTGAATGCTGGGCCCTGTGCGGCCATAATCTCGACGCCTTTTGCGTACGAGTCGGGATCACGACCCTTGCTGAGGCCGGTTTCCATGTCGTGCTGGAAGCAGTAGAGGGTGGGAACGAGCCAGGTGTGGTGCTGCTCCATAAGTTCTGCGCCTTCTTCGTCGAGCATGGTGCCATGTTCGATGGAATCGACACCGGCGCGGACTGCGGCCTTGATGCCGGCGGAGCCTTCGGCGTGCGCCATGACTTTCTTGCCGGCACGGTGGGCGATCTCGACGGCGGCGGCCATCTGTTCTTCGCTCAACTCCTGCACGTGGAAATCGGAGATGGGGTCCATGACGCCGCCGGTAGCCATGAGCTTGATCCAATCGGCACCGTATTTGATGTCGCGGCGAACGACGTGGGCGATGTCGTCAACAGTGTCGGCGACGTTCTGGCCGCGGGGAAGTTGCATATCGGGTGAGAAGGGCGAGCCATCGCCGTGGCCCCCGGTGAGCGAGATGCAACTGCCGGCGGCAGTGATGCGTGGGCCGAGGATGATGCCGCGTTTGACGGAGTCGCGCAGTGCGAACTGGGGGTAGTCAGGCGGCCCTTCGCAGGCATCGCGAAGAGAAGTGAATCCGTGATCGAGCCAGAGGCGGAGGTTGTAGGCGCCCCAAAGGGTGGCTTGGGGAATGGAAGTGCGCAGATGCGCGGCGATGTTCTGCGTTGTCGGATTGGAGAGCGTGTGCGCGTGCGCGTCGATGAGTCCGGGGAGTACGGTGTACGCGGAGAGATCGGTGACGGGAATCCCCGCGGGTGCGGCCTCGGCTATCGATTGAACGCGGTCGCCGGCGATGAGGATGTAGGCGTGCGCACGGACGACTCCCGTGCGGACGTCGATGAGTTTGCCGGCAAGCACGGCCTGGGTCACGGCGGGCGGCTGGGGCTGCTGAGCTTGCAGTGAGCACACTGCGAGGGAAAGGCCGATGAGGACAGAGCAACGAGTGCGGATCATCTTGCGATTGAAGGTAACATCCGGGCCGGCAACGGGAAAAGGAAAACTGTTGCCTGGATTGAGCTTGACTGAAAGCGAAAAGAGTCAGTTGCGAGAGCGCTCCCGGTTTGATAGAACAGCGGCAGATTCGATTGTCGCGCGTTGACAGTCAGGAGAGACATGAGCGCAACGATTCCCAACGCACAACCGCTTGCCAAACTCGATCAATGGGACGATTTTGTCGAAGGTCGCTACAAGGAAGGCAAGTCGGAAGAGGAATTTCGCGTTTATGACGCGGCGGCTACGCCCGGCGTGGCTGAATTTTATCGACTCAATCACGAGGGACAGACGGTGGATTATGTCCTCCGCAAAGAGAGGGAGTACTTCAGCCTGAAGAGAGGGATGAAGTCGATCTGGGAAGCGGCGGAGTTTCTGAACACGCTCGTTGACGACAGCGACCCGGACACGGACCTCACCCAGATCGAACATCTGCTGCAGACGTCGGAAGCGATCCGGCGCGATGGGCATCCGCGCTGGATGGTACTCACGGGATTTTTGCACGATCTTGGAAAATGCCTCTGTCTGTATGGCGAGCCGCAGTGGGGAGTCGTGGGTGACACGTTCCCAGTTGGCTGCGCCTGGTCAGAGGCGATCGTGTTCCACGAATATTTTGCAAAGAATCCCGATCGCCTGGTGCCTGAGTACCAGACGAAGTACGGAATTTACGAGCCGAACTGCGGACTCGAGAATCTTCACATGTCGTTTGGGCATGACGGTTACATTGCCGAAGTGATGAAGCCCTATTTGCGCTTGGAAGCCCTATACATGCTGCGCTTTCATTCGTTTTATCCGTGGCATCGTCATGGAGGGTACGATCACCTGGCGAATGGCCGGGATCGGGCAATGATGGAGTGGGTTCTGAAATTCAACCAGTACGATCTGTACTCCAAGGGACATGCGAAGCCGGATGTGAAGGAATTGAAACCGTATTACGACGACCTTTTTGCGGAGTTTTTGCCGCAGAAGATTGCCTGGTAAGGGGGCGCAAGGAAAATCGAATGGCCGCCGGGCCGGAGCCGGGCGGCCATTGACGTTTCTGTGCGCGATGTTCTGCGCGTTTCAGTGGGCAGTTTCGCTGGTGGAGGACCTGGGCTGTGATGCAAGCCAGGTCTTCAACTGCGGTTCCTGCAAGTTGCGGAGTTCGATGCATCCGTTGATGCGTTCGATAGCGTGCTTGAGCTCCTGATCAGCATCCGGCACTGTATGCGAGGCGAAGAACTGCGAGACCTCGTCGCGAGCAGATTCCGTGCAGAAGGAACTGGTGGCGCCGACGAGGACGGTGCCCATTTCCGGGGTAAACTCCTTCTTCACTTCGTTCCAGTGGGTCTGGATGAATTTCCAGGCGAGATCGCGATTCTTTTCGGTGTCAAGCGAGATGGCGAGCTGGATGGCAGCGTCTTGGTTACGGACTTTATCGGAGACTGCGTAATCCAGTGCGCGCTGGGCGAGCTCGGGGTTTTCGAACATGGCGAGCAGACGGAGTGCGCCAATCTGGATCTCTGGATTGGTGGAGGTTTCTGCGACCTTCTGCAACTTATCGAAGAGCGCAGCGTCGCCATTGCGAGCTGAGATCTGAAGAGCGGTCTCTGCGAGGTTAGGATCGACGGAGTCTGCGTCGGCCAGGTACTTCGCGCTGATCTCACGTGCCTGCGCGAGGATTTGCCGGTCGCTGGCTTCACCGAGGGCGGCAAACAGCAATGCGCGCAACTGTTTCTTGTTGGGCGAGTCATTATCGGAAGGAGGTCCGAGCTTTTCGTATTCGGGCCCAAAGGTTTGGCGGAACCATGCGTCGAGCGCGTCTTTCTCTTCCGGTGTTGAGGCGATGCGCGAATTGACAGCACCGAGGCCATCGAGTGCGGAAGAGACGACATTGAAATTGGGGTCGGCTTTGACTGCGGTGACGAGGTTGAGGTAGTCCCCGACGGTGGCCTTGTTGGCGCGGACCTGGGCCCACACGTCGCCGATGAGGCTGATCCGCTCGGCGGGGGAGAGACTGGTTTCGACGTGCGCGGCGAGGGCGGCGTAATCAGAGGGTACGTAGGAGGTACGGTAGTATCCTTTGCCGCCGGCATTGGCGAAGAAAAGCGCACCCTGCGGCATCGTTAATGAAGCGGTGTCAGGCGTAAGAAGCTGGCAGTCTTGTTCATCTCCGGTGGTCTTGAAGCAGACGGGGAGCGTCCACTTTTGAGCAGCGTTGGGTTCAACGCTGGGGCTGAGATAGAAGCGTTTCTGCGAGACCGCAACTTTGCCGTTCTCCGGCCGGCCGAAGGTGAGGAGAGGCACACCAGCCTGTGCAATGAGGCTTTCCATGATCTTGTCGACAGGCTTGTGACTGGTTGCCGTCTGTGCGTTCCAGAAGTCTTCGGCTGTGGCATTGCCGTAAAGATGCGCGGAGAGGTAATTGTGTACGCCCTGGCGGAAGGTCTCAGGCCCAACATAGTTTTCGACACTCAGTAATACATCGCTGGCTTTGCCGTACGAGATGCCGTCGAACATCTGTTCGATTTCTGCCGGTGTATCAGCGCGCGCGCGAATGGCGCGGGTGGTAGGCTGCGCATCCAGGTTGAGGGTGCCGTCCATTCCAGATACGACTGCCTGATCGACATTCCATTCAGGGTGCATTGCTTCAACGGGCTTGTTCTCCATCCAGGTGGCGAAGCCTTCGTTCAGCCAAATATTGTCCCACCACTGCATGGTGACGAGATCGCCGAACCACTGGTGCGCCATTTCATGGGCTATGACTGATGCGACTCCCATCTTGGCGTTGATGGATGCAGTTTTGGGATCGATGAGGAGATCGGTTTCGCGATAAGTGATTGCGCCGAAGTTTTCCATGGCGCCGGCTTCGAAGTCGGGCAAGGCGATGAGATCAAGCTTCTTGAGTGGATAGGGAATGCCGAAGTAGGAGTTGTAGTAGTGCAGCACGTACTTAGCAACATCGACGCCGTATGTGGTGAGCGCGACTTTGTCGGGTGTGGAACAGGTGCGAATGGCGACGCCGTCCTGTTCGCCGGAGGAGCACCGAAAGTCGCCAACCAGAAACGCTACGAGATACGTGGACATTTTTGGTGTGGTGAGGAACTTGAGGGTGTGCTTGCCCGCCGCGGGTCCGGGCGTGTCGCTGACGATGGGGCCATTCGAGATGGCGGTATCGTCCTTGTCAATGATGAGGGTAATGTCGTAGGTGGCCTTGAAGGCGGGCTCGTCGAAAGATGGGAAGGCTCGGCGTGCGTCGGTAGATTCGAACTGGGTGACCGCGTAGTTGCGGCGGACGGTCTTAGATAGATAAAAGCCGCGAAGTTCGCCATTCAGGATGCCGGCGTATTCAATCGTTAATTTGGCTTTGCCGGCGGGCAGCTGGTTGGGAACGGTGAAGATAGCTTGCTGTTTCTCTTTGTCGAGGGTAACAGTTGCTATTTGCTTTTTGCCTGCTGCTTCGATCTTGACCGACTTGAACGCAAGATCGTGGGCATTGAGGGTGATGGAGTTTGTCCGGTCATCCAGCATGACGTCGATGGTCTCTGAGCCGGAAAAAGTAGCGGCTTTGAGATCGGGCGTGAGCGTCAGGGAGTAGTGCTGTGGGTGGATCGTGACGGGAAGGCGTTGGCCCTGGAGCGAGCTTGGCAGAGCGATTGTGAAAGCGGCAAGAGTGCAAATGACAAGGGCAATGCGCGTCAGGTGCCGGGGGAAGTCGGGGTTAATTTTCATTTCATCCTCAGAGATTGAAGCGCCGCTAAAACGGCGGCCTAATTTGTGAAGCGACATAGTGTTCCAGCAGAATCCGGCCACTCCGAATTGCGCAGTCAACTGGGACTGCCCCGGGAAAGTCAGCGATGACGCCTCTGCCATTTTAGGGTACTTGGGTGCACAAAAGTAATTTACCGAATGTGACCGACCGCGGTTCCGATGTGACAGGTGCCAAGCTGGCTACTGGCTTTCGATTGTGGAGTCGGATTCGGAGGCTTCTCCGGGTAGCAGGGAGTCGAGGAGCAGAAGGCAGGCCCCGACGACGATGGAACTATCGGCCACATTGAAGTCGGGCCAGTGATAGCCGAAGATGTGGACTTCAATGAAATCAACCACGGAGCCATAGACGACTCGATCGTGGAGGTTGCCGAGAGCGCCACCGAGGACGAGAGCAAGGGCGACGGTGGCGAGGGTAAAGCGGCTGCCCAGGCGGATAAGGGCGATGAAGACGGCAACGGCGGCCAATGCCGAAAAGGCGATGAGGCCCCAGCGGACCGCATTCGGCGAAGCCGAGTCTGCGAAGAGCGAGAAGGCTGCCCCCTCGTTGAGCCAGTGGGTGATGCGGAGGAAGCCTGGGATCACCGGAACGCCTTCACCTAAGGGGACGCGTGAAGCTACGACCAATTTGGTGATCCGGTCGGCAGCGATGATGGCAACCGAGATGAGCAGAAGCCAGGGAAGTTTGCGCGGCGCGGGAAAACTCACTGGGCGTCCTCCGGCGGATGGATGCCCATTTCCTTGAGAGCGTTCTGGCAACGGGTGCAGACGTTTTGCCAGATGCCGTAATTGGAAGTGTCATTTGTATAACGCCAGCAGCGGTTGCATTTTGTGCCGGTGGCAACAGAAACTTCAACGTCCGTAATGGCAAGGCGAGCCTCGATCGGATTTGCCACCTCGTTTTCTAGTTTTTGCGCCAGTAGATCCAGCGGCCCATCAGCGCTCGTATCCAAGATCTGAGTGGCCAGCAGACGATCCTCGATCTCTTTCTGTGGGAGGTAAACTATTTCCGCTTTGGAGACAATTGCAGCCTCAGCTAGTGCGGCTAGGTACGGCTCGTAGACACCCTTTTGATGGTCGGCCACTAGCCATTTCAGATCGCATTCCAGAGACTTGCCCACGAGCTTTTCTTTCCTCAGAGCTTCAATCTTTAGAAGTGCGCGGCTTCGAACCGGAAGAAGAAGTTGCCTCCAGGTCAGAAGTTCTTCTTGGGGGTCGCGCGAGTAGATCTCCTCGGGTTGGGGGAACAGCGCGAGGTGGACGCTGGGTTCGCGGCCGGGGATGGAGGGCAGGTATTCCCAGACTTCGTCGGCGGTGAAGCTCATGATTGGCGCGACAAGGCGGACAAGGGCTTCGGTGATCTTCCAGAGCACTGTCTGCGCGGACCGGCGTTCCTTGCTGGTCGGCGCGAAGGTATACATGCGGTCTTTCAGGACGTCGAGATAGAACGAGCTTAGATCGACGATGGCGAACTCGTTCAGGGCCTGATAGACGCGATGGAATTCCAAGGCTTCGTACCAGACGAGGATCTTCTCAGTCAGGTCACGAGTGCGGGCGAGCATGTATTGATCGAGAGGCAGAAGCGCGGCTTCAGACACTCGGTCGCGCACGGGATCGAAGCCGTTGAGATTGCCCAGCAGGAAGCGGAAGGTGTTGCGCAGTTTTCGGTAGAGTTCGGCACAGCGCTGCATCAGGTTTTCGCTGGCGGCCATGTCTTCGCGAAAATCAATGGATGCTACCCAGAGGCGCACGATTTCGCCACCCATGCGTTCGGCGATGTCGACCGGGTCAACGCCGTTGCCGAGGGATTTTGACATGGCGCGGCCCTGTTCATCGAGAGTCCAGCCAGCTGTGGCGACGTGGGAGTAGGGCGCTCGGCCACGAAGGGCTACTGAGGTCAGCAGCGAAGAGTGGAACCAGCCGCGGTGCTGATCGCCACCCTCCAGATAAAGACACTCCGTACCGTTGCCCTCTTGGAATGATTTATATGCAGGGCGAAGATCGGCGTCCGATTCGCAGACGGCGAACCAACTTGTGCCCGAGTCGAACCAGACGTCCAGAATGTCGGTTTCCTTGCGAAAGGATCCGTTGCCGCAATGCGCGCACTTCGCATCCGTGGGAAGCAGGTCATCTGTGGGCGTGGTATGCCAGGCCTCGGCGCCTTCGCGTTCGAAGAGACCGATGATTTTGCGATTGAGAGCGGCGTTGATTATGGGCAGACTGCAGCTCTCGCACATGAACACAGCGATGGGTACACCCCAGATGCGCTGGCGGCTGATGCACCAGTCGGGGCGTGTCGCAATCATGTTGGTGATGCGCTCCTTGCCCCAGGAGGGATCCCAGACCACCTTGTCGATTTCTTCGATCGACAATTGGCGGTAAGTGGTTTCAGATCCGTCTGCGCGTTTCATTGGTGTTTCGAGCGAAATGAACCACTGCTCGGTAGCGCGGAAGATCACGGGGTTGTGGCAACGCCAACAGTGCGGGTAGGAGTGTTCGAGATCGGAGACAGCCAGCAGTGCACGATACTCCTCGAGCATGGCGACGATGATGGGATTGGCGGCCCAGACTTTTTTCCCTTCGAAGGGAGGGAGCGAAGTATGAGGCCAAGCAGAAGGATCTACGTGAAGATAACCGGCGGCATCAACGCGGCAGGTCTGGTCGAGATCGTATCGCTGGCCGGTGTAGAAATCGTCGGCTCCGTGGGAGGGCGCGGTGTGCACGGCTCCAGTGCCCTGATCTGCTGTGACGTAGGTGGCGAGGACTCCGAGGATGCTGCGCTCGAGGAAAGGATGCTTGAACGTGGTGTGCTCGAGCTTGCTGCCTTTGAAGCGAGCGAGTTCCGTGGTCGAGCCAAGCCTGCAGGCGGAGATGACGGCGGGTGCGAGTTCAGCAGCGACGATGTATACCGGGCCAGAGTCATGGTTTCCCACCGTTGCGCCCAAAGGCCCGCGCAAGGATGGGGCACCCACATCCGGGGCGGTTTCGAGGGCGACATATTCGAAGTCAGGGTGGAAGGCAACAGCCATGGAGGCAGGGATGGTCCATGGCGTCGTGGTCCAGATGATGATGTACACTTCGCGCCCGGCCAGGGCGGGATCCAGCGTTTCAGGAGACGAGGTCAGCCGGTAACGGACATATATGGATGGGCTGGTGTGAGATTCATATTCGACTTCGGCTTCGGCGAGGGCCGTACGGTCGTGAATGCACCAGTAGACGGGCTTGAGTCCGCGATAGACGAAGCCTCTTTCAAGGAAGCCGTAGAAGGCCTCGAGGGTCCGGGCTTCGTAGTCGCGGGCCATGGTCATGTAGGGCTTCTCCCAGCGGCCGAAGCACCCGATACGTTCAAACTGGGAGGTTTGCAGGTCGACGTACTTTTGCGCATAGGCGCGGCAGGCGGCGAGGACGGCTGGAACCGGCATTTCCAGCTTTTTGCGGCCGAGCTGCTCGTCGACTTTGATCTCGATGGGAAGGCCGTGGCAGTCGTAGCCGGGGACGTAGGGGGAGTCGAAGCCGGCCATGATCTTTGACTTGACCACAAAATCTTTCAGTCCTTTGTTCAGAGCGTGCCCGAGGTGGATCGGGCCGTTGGCGTAGGGAGGTCCGTCGTGCAGCAGGTACGCGGGACGGCCGGCGCAGATTTCGCGCAATTTTGGATAGAGACGGAGCGAGGCCCATTTTTTGAGCCGAAGAGGCTCATTCTGAGGTAGATTGGCCTTCATGGGGAAGGCGGTTTGAGGCAAAGTCAAGGTCGCCTTCAACTCCGGCGCTGGAGACATTGGAACTCCCTGGAACGGTAAGAAGATCGTGAATGTTTAGTGTAGATCACCCCTGCAACGGGGACCTGTTGCAGGGGACCCCGATGAAAAGGAGCGGGAAAGATTTTTAGGGTAACAACTGCTCTCTGAAGGCGTCTATCGTTTATGGGAGCTCTCACTTCGGGGAAATACGAGACTCTGGAGAGTGCGACAACCCAAAACGCTTCGTCTGTTCATCTAAAGACAAGTACGGGCAATGTCGAGCATAATGGAGAGATGGACCGGGAAGCGGGCGACGGCGAACCAGAGCAGTCGCTGCCGAGAGGGCCAGTATCGGCAAATATGGCAAACGACCTTTTAATCCAGCCAGATTCCCAGACGAAGAACGACTTACCCTCGACGGAAGGTCATGAGCTTGACTCGTTCCTCGGGAAGGCATTCGACGAAAAGCCGATCTGGAAAGATCTCTACGAGAATATCCACGACGTCTTTTTCCCACCGAAGCTTCCGCCGCTGGTCCTGACATCAACGCCGATTCCGGTGCCGGACCGGATGGCCGTCAAGGCGAACCCGTGGGCCGTCGGAACGTCGAGTTTTATCAATCTTGGGATATTGGCGCTGGCAATCTGGCTCGGACTCACCTTCCTTCATCCGCCAGTGAAGCCAGCGGTGAACCTGACCAGCGTGGATGTGAGCGATATTCTGAAGGCGCCCAAGCTGGCCACCCCGGCCGGTGGCGGTGGCGGCGGAGGATCGCATGACATTGTGGATCCGTTGAAGGGCAAGCTGCCTCCTCGAATGAAGGACCCGATCACGCCGCCGATGGTGCCAATCCTGGAAAAGCCGAAACTAGCCTTTACACCGGCCATTAACGTGCAAAAGGACATCACCCTGCCGGACAATCCGCAGCTGATGAACTTCGGGGTCAAGAATTCCGCCAACGTGCAACTGGCGTCGAATGGGTCCGGTGGCGGCGGTGGTATGGGCAGCGGCTATGGCGGCGGCCTTGGCTCTGGAAACGGCAATGGATATGGTCCGGGCAGCGGCGGAAATACCGGTGGCGGCGTTTATCATATTGGTGGTGGCGTTTCGGCGCCGATTCCGATCTTTACGCCAGAAGCTGAGTTTTCGGACGAGGCACGGCGCGCGAAATACCAGGGCGTCTGCCTGATCTCGCTGATCGTGGATGCACAGGGCAATCCGCAGAATCCAAGAGTGGTTCGACCGCTAGGAATGGGGCTGGACGAGAAGGCGCTCGAAGCAGTGCGGAAATATAAGTTCAAGCCGGCGATGAAGGGTGGAACGCCTGTGCCGGTGATGATGAGTATCGAGGTCAACTTCAGGCTGTACTAAAAAGGCGGGGGATAGGGAATAGTCACCCCCAGCGACCAAGACCCGTCGCCGGGGACCCCGACAGGGAATAATAGGCGAGAGCGAGGCGCAATGAGCGCTTCGCTCTTTTGTTTTGGGTCCGCAACGGTCATACGTTCGAAAGAGCTGCTGTTTCAGCATCAATCGATTTACTCCGGATGATGCTCGCATCACGGCGTGATAATCTTCGATGTTCGAGCCGGGGAGGAAACGCGGATGCGTGTAGGAACTGGAGGGCCTGTGGGCTGGGCAATGCGATTGGTGCTGATTTTGGGTCTGACTTCGGCAATTTATGCCCAGGAGAAGTATCCATTCCGAGATACTTCACTCTCTGACAGCGCGCGCATTCAAGATCTGCTGGGACGTTTGACGCTGGACGAGAAGGTGTCGCTGATGAGCGATCACCCGAAGATCCCTCGGCTGGGAATTGTTTTTTCAGGACAGGTGGAAGGGCTGCACGGATTGGCACTGGGCGGTCCGGGGGGATGGGGTGGACGGGGACGTCAGCCTGTGCCGACGACGACACTTCCCCAGGAAAAAGGCCTGGGGGCGACCTGGGATGCGGATCTGCTGAAAAAGATTGCGTCGTTGGAGGGATACGAAGCGCGCTACTACTACCAGAATCCTGTGTTCGATCGTGGCGGCGTGGTTGTGCGGGCACCGAATGCGGATCTGAGCCGCGATCCGCGATGGGGACGGACGGAGGAATCTCTTGGCGAGGATCCATACCTGGTGGGAACGCTAACCGTTGCGTTCGTGCACGGATTGCAGGGGCCGGACCCGAAGCACTGGCAGGCCGCTTCGTTGATGAAGCATTTTCTGGCGAATGAGAACGAGGACGGGCGCACGCACACGTCTTCGGATTTCGATGATCGGCTGTTTCGCGAGTACTACTCGGTGCCATTCCGGATGGGATTTGAAGAAGGCGGGTCGCGCGCGGTGATGGCGTCGTACAACGCGTGGAATGGAATTCCGATGATGATTCATCCCGTGCTGAAGGACGTGATGATCAAAGAGTGGGGGAACGATGGGCTGATCTGCACAGATGGTGGCGCCTTGGGCCTGCTGATTACTGCGCACAAGAGATTTCCGGATAAGGAGCAGGGATCGGCTGCTGCAGTGAAAGCGGGGATCAATCATTTTCTCGACACCTACAAGCCGGATCTGACCAAGGCGCTGAAAGACAATCTGCTGACGGAAGCGGACATGGATGCCGCGCTAAAGAATCTTCTGACCGTGTATTTAAGGCTGGGAGAGATGGACCCTCCGGGTGTAGATCCCTACGCAAGGATTGGGGTCGAGACAGGTGGGGAAGTCCCGCCGTGGGAGCGCGAATCGAGCAAGGCGCTTGCACGTCAGGCGACCGACGAATCGATCGTGTTGCTGAAGAACGAGGGGAACACGTTGCCTTTCGACAAGACGAAGTTGAAGACGATTGCGGTGATTGGTCCGTGGGCCGACCAAGTACTGCAGGATTGGTACAGCGGAACATGGCCGTATTCGGTGACGATTCTCGACGGCATACGTGAAGCTGCAGGCAAGAATGTGAAAGTGTTGTTCGCGGATGGCTCTGATTCGGAAGAGGCGGCCTCATTGGCGAAGAAAGCGGATATAGCGATCGTGGTGGTCGGCAATCATCCGGAGTGCAATGCGGGATGGGATCAGTGTCCGACGCCCTCAAACGGAAAAGAAGATGTAGATCGAAAGACGATTGTGCTGGAGCAGGAAGAGCTGGTGAAGAAGGTTTTTGCCGCAAATCCGAAAACGATTGAGGTGCTGCGGTCGAGCTTTCCGTATGCAATTGTCTGGAGCCAGCAGAATGTGCCAGCAATTGTGCACATGACGCACAACAGCCAGGAAGAGGGACACGGGCTGGCAGATGTTTTGTTTGGCGATTACTCACCAGCGGGCCGCTTGACGCAGACATGGCCAACGGGAGATGCGCAGTTGCTGCCGATCCTCGACTACAACCTGTTGAATGGAAGGACGTATCTGTATAGCAAAGAGAAGCCGCTATATCCGTTCGGATATGGGCTGAGCTATACGACGTTTGAATACAGGGGCGTGAGTTCGAGCGCGTCGCATATGGATCCGGACGGGAGCGTGCAGGTTCACATAAAGGTAAAGAACACTGGAAAGCGTGCGAGCGACGAAGTTGTGCAGATGTACGTACAGCACATGGGATCAGCAGTAACGCGGCCGCAACTGGAGCTCAAAGGATTCAAGCGCGTGCGGATCGAGTCGGGCGCTGAAAAAGAGGTGACGATGGAGTTGAAGGCACGTGATCTGGCGTATTGGGATACGCCTGGGCACGTCTGGCGAGTGGAAAAGGAGAAGGTACGGGTGCTTGCGGGCGGCTCGAGCGACAAGCTGCCGGTGCAGTCGACAGTGGATGTGACCGGGACAAAAGAATTCAAACCTTAGAGATCTAGAGAGATCTAGCGGCCACTGGCGAAAATCGCGTTCAATTCCTCAGGAGGGACTACCTCCAGTTGCTCGAAGGTGCAGGTGGCTGGCTCGCGATCTTTACGCCAGCGGCGGAAATGCGCCATGTGGCGGAAGCGCCCGCTCTGCATGTGCTCGTAGGAGACCTCGACGACGAGTTCGGGCCGCAGCGGTTCCCACGAGAGATCCTTGCCCTGGCTCCAGCGGCTCTTGCCGCCGGGCATGCGATGTTCGGCTGCGCTATCCAGTTCATCAGGATTAGCCCAGTTCTTCCACGGGTGCCCCGGCAGTGCATTCTTGCGATAGGGCATGAGGAAATCGAGGAGTTCGCGGCGGGTTTCGGTGGTGAAGCTCGAGCATACGCCAACGTGCTGCAGAGCTTTTGCCTTATCGTAAAGGCCGAGCAAAAGCGATCCGACTTGCTTTCCTTCAGCCTGTTTGTACCACCGAAAGCCCGCAACTACGCAGTCGCAATCACGCTCGTGCTTAACTTTCAGCATCACTCTGTTGTCAGACTGGTAAGGCAGATCGGCGGGCTTGGCAACCACACCGTCGAGGCCCGCGCCTTCAAACCGATGGAACCAGTCGAGTGCGGTTTTGCGATCTTCGGTCGCAGGAGTGATGTGGATGGGAGGCCGAGCGGACTTCAACAGCAATTGCAATTCGGCGCGACGTCTGCGAAAGGAATGACCTCGAAGATCGCGTGTGCCTTTGCAGAGCAGATCGAAAAATATACAGGATGCGGGAGTTTGAGAAGCCAGGAGCTTGACGCGCGATGCCGCTGGATGGATGCGGAGCTGCAATGCGTCGAAGTCGAGGCGCCCTTCGCTGGCAATGACTAATTCGCCGTCGAGAACGCATTTCGAAGGAAGCTGCTGAAGAAGGGGATCGATCATCTCGGGGAAGTATCGGTTGAGCGACTTTTCATCGCGGCTTTGGATGAGAATCGCATCGCGGTCACGAAATACCAGGACGCGAAAGCCGTCCCATTTCGGCTCATAGATCCATTTTCCCTCCGGGGGCACCTCTTCCACACGTTTGGCAAGCATGGGAAGAACTGGTGGATTAACGACGAGATTCATGGTTCGGGACCGCCTTCAGGCCGCACGAGGAAGTACTGCGATTACTTGAGTGGATGCTACGCCCGACAGGTTATGTTGTCCGATCGGGCCGGCTCGGTTCTGTAGAATCCGAGAAGTATGGAAAGCGACACGAAGATAGAAGCTCTGAATGATCAATTCTCAATTCCCGGAGTCGCGGGGGTCCTCCGTGGAAACGGTGATCTGCCCAAGATTCTTATCGAAACTAGATCGGCGACTGCGGAGATTTATCTCTACGGCGCGCAGGTGACATCGTGGAAGCCATCGGGCGCGGACGAAGTATTGTTTGTGAGCGAGAAGTCGCATTGGGAGACGGGGCGTGCGATTCGCGGTGGAATTCCGGTGTGCTTCCCGTGGTTCCGCGGGAAAGTCGATGATCCACATGCTCCATCTCATGGTTTTGTGCGGACCAAGGAGTGGCAAGTCGAATCGATTTCAACGGAGCCTGGCGATTCTGTATGCGTTTGCCTGTCGACGGCGAGCGATGAGTCGACGCGGCGCTGGTGGCCTTTTGATTTCCGTATTGAATATCGAATCACCGTCGGGATGACCTTGCGGCTCGATTTGGAGATGACGAATTGCGGACCGACGGCATTGCGATTCGAAGAGGCTCTGCACACGTACTTCAAAGTGAGCGACGTGGAGCGGGTCAGGGTGCGCGGTCTAGACGGTGTGGCCTATCTGGACAACTGCGATGGGAACCGCGAGAAGACACAGGCCGGTGACCTAATTCTCTCGGGGCAAACCGACAATGCTTTCAAGGATGCGGTCGGTCCGGTGGAGATCATTGATCCGTTGCTGGGGCGAATTTTGAAAACGGAGAAGCAGGGTTCGACATCGACGATCATTTGGAACCCCTGGAGCGATGGTGCATCTACGATGTCAGACCTAGGCGATCACGAGTGGCGTGGGATGCTTTGTGTAGAGGGCGGCAATATATTGAAATCAGGGGTGGATCTGCGTTCGGGGCAGAGTCATGGGATGAGCATCACGATTCTTGTTGCTTGCGCGTCATAAACCGACCGGGGCGAAGGTCGCGGTCAGTCTCGAGACAGTAGATTCGGCAATGGCCGACGCTGGACGAAAGAGCTTTTGGGGATCGAAGTTTATTCATCGGGGAGCAAGTTACGTCAATATCTGCTCAGTGTTGTTTGCGGAGGAGATTAAAATTTTTGAAAAATAAGCATGTTAGCCATGGTTTAAACTTTAGGGTGTTACCAAAGTGGCATTGACTCAGAAACCCACCTATCCTACAGTAACGACTCCTAATACGGGTGGGACCGTTGGGAACCAGACGGCCCATTTTTCAAGTCCGCGTTGTTTAGTGTTCATTGACTTGTAAGTCAATGGCACCAGGCTCTTTGAGGTTCCGGGCAAGTCGTCGCCCTCCTCATTGTTGCGGTCAACCTTAGCTCCTCGGGCTCTTTGAGGCTGACCCAATCTGACATTCTTGCGGACATTGCAAAGCGACTGCGCGTCACCAATCCGGCATCAAAGGAACGAATGACGTAAAACCGGTTTGCCTTTGAAGGATTTCCCCAGGTGGCTTGTGAAACCTACCCTGCTCATTCTCAGCGTTCTCCGATCTACCAAAACCCGCTCGTTACTGACTGACGCTCTTGAGAGCGCCGGCCATAGACTGGTCCACGCATCCGGTTGCGATCAGTCCCAAATTCTCCTAAGCAATGGACTCGACCCCGATTTGGTGATTATTGAATCACCCTCTGGCGCAGACTCTTCCGATGTATTCAACACCCTTCAAGCTGCTTCCAGATCAGCTGTTTGCCTTGTTTGCGGTCCGGGCGAGGAGCATATCAGAAACCGGGCCGCCGTTTTTGGAGTCACGCATTTCCTTGAGCGTCCTTTTGCCGGTGTCGATGTCTCCCGGATGCTCGAAGGGCTATACGACAAGGATGTGGATGGTTCAGAGCGGGAGCTGGAGCATGTCGCGTCGCCGGAACTAATCCGCCCGGCTTCGCGGTATAACGGCAGAGTTCTGGAGGAACTGACCGACGGTAGGTATTTCCTCGCCATTGCCAATTCCATGTTGAAGATTCATCGACAAATCCAGCTTCTTGCAAACGTGGATGCTCCGGTTTTAATTCTCGGTGAGAGCGGCACGGGTAAAGAAGTGATTGCGCACCTCATTCACAAGCACTCGCGCCGCTCGCAGAATCGCTTCGTGAATGTGAACTGTGCTGCCCTGCCGACCGATCTGCTCGAAAGTGAACTGTTCGGTTATCAACAAGGGGCGTTCACGGGCGCCATCAAGGACAAGCCCGGCAAATTTGAACAAGCCAATCACGGCACGTTGCTGCTCGATGAAATTGGCGAGATGAGTGCGCAGATGCAGGCCAAACTCCTGCACGTGCTCCAGGACGGCCAATTCAACCGTCTCGGTGCGCGCGAAAGCAGCAGGGTAGACGTGCGCGTGCTTGCGGCCACGAATTTGCAGATTGAGGGGGCGCTAGTCGGCAAGACGTTCCGGGAGGACCTCTACTACCGGTTGAATGTTTTCACCATCAACGTGCCTCCGCTGCGCGAGCGCCGCGAAGAGATTCCCCATCTGATCGAGGAAACCATCCGCAGATCTCCGGAAGAGTTGCGGAGCGGGAATGATTTTGCCTTTCCCTCCCGGCTAATGGACGCTGCTCTTCTTTACGATTGGCGTGGCAACGTACGCGAACTGCGGAATTTTGTTACCCGCACGATGACGATGCGCGATACCGACACTGCCATCCGAGAATTGGAGACAAAGATCGGCGCAGGTTCTCGAGTGGTGCAGGAGGAGCCAGCCCCAACGCCTCCATCCGAAAACGCTGGCATGCGCTCCATCGTGCGCGAAATGAAGGATCGTGCCGAGGCACAGATGATCAAGGACGCGCTGGAGATTTCAGGCTGGAACCGGCGGCACGCGGCCAAATACCTCAACATCAGCTACCGGGGGCTGTTGTACAAGATTCAGCAACATGGGCTCGCACCGAGGTCCAATTCCTGGAGCCAATCTGCGTCGAGGATTTGAACCGTTAAACCCGCCTTCGAATAACATTCCCTTTTGCATGATCCGAGCCATGGAGCTCAGGTTTGTTGTTTCATCAACGTTGCGTCGATTCCGAGGACATTCAATGGATTCAATTGCGGGTGCGGGTTTAAGTTGCAGTCGTTTGCACACACCAATAGCCAGGAGTGTGCAAACTCTTGCACAGTTCCGATGCCGCAGTATCTCGCCTGGCCAAATACGATGAATTTCCGTCCAAATTGAGCTGAAAACGGCGAAATGTTTTCTGAGTATTCATCACTATTGGTCATGATCTTGCAGAAAGGTTTGTGGGATAACAACGCCTTATGCCTGCAGAAACTGCCCAGACCCCTCGACGCACTGATTTTCTCAGTTCGGAGTTCATTTTCGGACACACAGCCGGGATGCGCGATATCCGAGAGAATATCGAGCGTGCGATGCACGACGATCTGCCTTTCCTGATCGAAGGCGAGAGCGGAACAGGTAAAGAAGTAATCGGCCGGTTTCTCCACGAGAATTCGGCTCGCAGAGACGGACCCTTTTTGAAATTTAACTGCGCTGCGGCGTCGGCGAACCTGCTGGAAGGAGAGATGTTTGGGTACGAGGCCGGCTCGGTCGTCAACGTCCTGGAGAGTACGGGCGGTTCCATCGGACTGGCTTCGGGCGGAACGCTCTTTCTCGACGAGATTGACGATATGGATTTGTCTCTGCAGAAGAAACTTACGCGGACCCTCAGGTCAGGCCATTACCGGCGTATCAACGGCACGGAGGACCTGGCCGTAGACGTGCGCTTCGTGTGCGCCACGAGCGTCGGCCTGGAGGCCGGAGTGCGGAGCCACATGTTTCTCGAGGAGTTGCTGGAATGTTTTGTTTATCATCGCGTGCGCCTGCTCCCGCTTCGTGAGCGCAAAGAAGACATCCCGCAACTTTGCGAGTACTTGCTTGAGAAATTCGCGCGCGATTTTGACCGCCCGGTTCCACATCTCAGTTGGGGCGCGCTCGAGGCCTTCCAGCAGTGGAGATGGCCGGGAAATGTTCGCGAGTTGGAAAACTGGATTGCACGGATCGTCATTTTCGGTGCTGAGGAAGTTGTTGATCTTGAGTTTAGCCGCCAATTGGCGCTCGGCCATCTACCTGCGTTGCGGTACCATCGCGCCGCTCACATGAATCTTGGCCGAGGAAGACGCCTCGGCAGGCGCCGATGAGGTTACTAGCAGCGGTAGTGCAGCACCCCAACAGTTTCGCGGTTTTGCGCCACGCAATTAACCAGAAAGTAACAATATGGCGGTTTCGGACATTGAGCTTGTGGGATGGACGCGGGATCGGGCAATCGATCGTGGAATCAAAGCTTTGGGACACGGAGGCCGGGAAGCAGGCCGTGGTTACTGCGGGGGTAATGGAAGGTTACTACAGAGGTACTTCGTCGACCCTAATAGGGCATTGTAGAACGTTGCCGGGTCACCGACTATGAAGAGGAATTTCTTCCCTGCTTCCTAATGCGATGTTAGTTGCTGGAACTGCGAGAGATTCGGACGTCCGGGCGATTTGGAGACCCTGTACATGTAGCTCACAGGGCGAAGCTGTGTCCAAGATGGAATCGCAACTGCAGTGCCAAGCGAGGATGACACACAAGTGATGACGTTGCGAAGCATGGAACTGCGACAGGAAAAGGGAACTCCCTGGTGTGCGGTTTACACCCGCCATCAACACGAGAAATCGATTAGTGAAATGTTGGAGGCGAAAGGATTTGAGGTTTTTCTGCCACTCTACGAGTCCACGCGTCGATGGAAAGACAGGCGGAAACTCCTCTCATTACCCCTATTTCCTTGCTATGTTTTTGTGCGCGGAGCGCACGAGCGGCGGCTTCCCGTGCTGACCACCCCGGGTGTGCACATGATCATCAGCCGCGGGGAACGGGTCGCGACCGTGCCTGATGAAGAGATCGAGGCGATTCGCAGGATTGTCGAAGGTCAGGTAAGTGCCGAACCTCATCCTTTTCTTCGCTGCGGCGAACGTGTCCGGGTGGTCCGCGGATCTCTCGAGGGTGTCGAGGGTATTCTGACACGCAAAAAGAATCTCTATAGGTTGGTTCTTTCGGTTGATATGTTGGCGCAGTCCGTTTCGGTCGAGGTCGACGCCCTGGATGTTGAGCCTGCCGTCCAACGAAATGTGGTTGCTGTGTACCCTGCGGGTCAACAGCAATCGGATTCTTCCCAGCGTAGTTTGGCGGCTGGCGATTGAAGAGACGATTTTCAGCGGACCCAAATTGCAAGCGCCGCGATCGTGGAACCGGGCCCCGAGTTCCGGTTCGAGTGTAGTTCCCAAGAAGTGACGAAGCGAGTTGGACCAGGCTTCGCACGCCAGAAGTTGATCGACAGGAGTTGCTATGAAAGGCAGTACTCTGAAAGGCGTTGTTCTTGGAGTGATTCTCGTTTTTGGCGGTCACTTATCAGGTCAAACACAGTCCCCGGGTGGGGGGGATGCATTGGCAGCAAATTCGAGTGTGCAGTCGGACGCGGCCTCAAGTTCAAAGCCTCACGACGAAAACTTCATCATCGGCAATGATGACGTCCTTGCAATCAGCGTCTGGAAGGAGCCCGAACTCACCAAGTCGATTCCCGTGCGTTCCGATGGCAAGATCTCGTTGCCGCTAGTCGGCGAGATGCAGGCCACGGGCCGGACCCCGCTTCAGTTGGAGCTGGATATTACCGAAAAGCTGAAGAACTTTATCACCACGCCGGAAGTTACGGTCATCGTCGAGAAAGTCAACAGCAGGAAGTTCAACATGCTCGGAGAAGTCAATAAGCCGGGCGAGTTTCCGCTCACAGCATCGACCACGATCATGGACGCAATCGCAATGGGTGGGGGGTTCAAGGATTTCGCAAAGAAATCCGGCGTGTACATACTGCGCAAGGGCCCTGACGGCCGTGAGAGCCGCATAAATTTCAACTACAAGGATTTCATCAAGGGAAAGAATCCTGCTCAAAACATAAAGATTGAGCCCAACGACACAATCATCGTTCCGTAGGAGTGACCACCATGCTTAGGATTGCCTGTCTTTGTCTCGCCTTGGCCGCAGCAACGCCGCTGTGGTCTCAGGTCGAGCCCAGCGGGTCGGGTGGTGGCTCAAGTCTCGACGACACTCAGATGATGACGCCTGCGCCAGTGAGTGGAGGTTCTTACCCGGGGACCGTGGGTTCTGAAGAGCGCTCCAATTATCTCGCTGGTGGCTTGATCTTCACGGGCGCTTATATAGATAACTTGCTGGTGGGAAGCGGCACGAGCCCCATTTCCGATGAAACCTACTCATTTCTTCCGACGATCGGTTTCGACCGCAGAACTCCCAAGCAGGGCGAAACATTGAGCTACAGTTCAGGGTTCACGCTCTATCAGCATACGAGTCAGTACAATTCCGTGGCGCAAAGCGCCGCAGGCAGTTACCGGTTTCACCTCAGCAAGTATACGGTTGTCGATCTCAGAGATGCGTTCCAGCAAAATAACAACCTCTATAACCAGTCGAACCCGTTCACCGGGGGTGGAATTTCAGGAGCGCCAGGACAATCGAACGGAGTCGTGATCGCACCTTTCGAAAATCAGCTCGGCAATTCGTCCAACGCCGGCATTCATTACCAGTACGGCAGGAACGCGATGATTGGTGCCACCGGCTCATACTCGTTCCAGCAGTATTCTGAGTCCGCACAGATCGCGGGGCTGAACAATGAGGGCACGACGGGCGCTAGCGGATTCTTCAGCCGCAGGATCGAGGGAGCGCATTACGTTGGAGTGACGTATCAGTTCTCGAAGTTTGTTACACACCCGATTGATACCTATACGCTGACCCACACTTTGTTAGCGTTTTACACCTACTATTTTACCCGGAGCTTCTCCGTCTCCGTTCAAGGTGGTCCGGAACATTACGTAACCTGGAGTCCCACGACTCCAAGTCAAGGAGCCTGGACTCCAGCAGTGGAAGGTAGTTTTGGGTGGCAGACACTTCGGACAAACCTTGCTGCTACTTACTCACACATGGTCTCTGGGGCGGGAGGCCTGCTAGGCACTTACCATTCAGATACTGCAGGACTGAACGGTCGGATCGCTCTTGCGCGGACATGGAGCGGCGGCGCCAATTTGAACTACGCGCTGTTTAATAATGTCGACCCCAACCTGGCCGTCGGATATGGAACCGGGGGCAAAAGCATTTTCGGTGGAGTGTATGTCAGTCACCGGATCGCGGAAAGGGTGCACGCACAAGCCGGCTACGGTCATTTCTATCAGAGCTACCCGGAGATTGCGGCCGCGTCCACTTTTCCCAATTCGAATCGAGTGAACATTTCGATCATGTATCAATTCAACCGCCCAATAGGACGATAACAATGCCCGAGCAAATCGAAGAACAAGAATCAACACAGCCCGATTTCGAGCGATACCTCGACTTAGTACGTCGCCGGCACATTTACTTCCTTGTGCCATTGTTTCTTGGCTGGCTTCTCGTTTGGGGAAGCAGCTGGATACTGCCGGCAACCTACAAATCGAGCACATTGATCCTCGTTGAGCAGCCGACGATGCCGCAGAGTTATGTGGCTCCTAACGTGAACGAGAATCTGCAGGAACACCTGCAAAGTATCACGCAGCAGATCCTCAGCCGCACACGGCTGCTCATGATCATTGACAAGCTCAACCTGTACGCCGGACTCAAGACTCCCGATGACAAGGTTGAAGCGATGCGCAAAGACATCAATGTCGATCTCGTGCGCGACAATCGCAACCAAGAAATCACCGCTTTCAAAGTGAGCTACTCTGCGCGGCAACCCGTTCTGGCCCAGAATGTCACTAACGAGTTGACGCAGCTATTCATTGGCGAGAACCTCAGGGTTCGCCAGGAGGAGTCTCAAGGCACGACGCAATTCATCGAGCAAAAACTCCAAGATGCAGCTGTAGTGCTTGCGGCTCAAGAAGCAAAGGTTAAGCAGTTTGAGGCCGCACACGAGGGAGCACTGCCGTCCCAGCAGGCCGGCAATCTTCAAATCCTTGCTGGTCTGCAGGGGCAATTGCAGAGTCAGCAGGACTCGCTGAACACCGCCAAGCAACAGCGGGTCTATTATCAAACACTAATTGAGCAGTACAAGAACCTTCATGCTGCCGGGATGAACGTAGATGGAACGCCGAGTGAGATTACCGCGATCGACCAGGAACTAAGCAGGCTCAGAGCTCAACTCCTGGATCTTAACTCGCACTATACGGACTCCTATCCCGACGTGCAGAAAGTAAAAGCGCAGATAGCCGAGACGGAGAAGCAGAAAGAGGAACTCCTGGCCGCCCCTAAAACCGGCTCGAAGCAGACGAATCGTACCGAGTCCACCCCGCTGCTTCAGTTGCAGAGTCAACTCCAAGCAAATCAGATGGAGATTGCAAGCCGTGAGCGAGCAATTGCAGGACTGGAGGGGCGCATCGGCGAGTACCAGGGAAGGCTTAATTCCGAGCCTGCTGCGGAGCAGGAACTCGCGGACGTCACCCGTGGATACGAGCAATCGAAGGCAAATTACGATGAACTTCTGAGGAAGAAGAATAATTCCGTGATGGCCACCAGCATGGAGCAGATGCAGCAAGGCGAACGATTCACCATGCTCGACCCGCCGAGTCTTCCAGTCGCGGCGGATTTTCCAAATCGCCTGAAGTTCTGCGGTTTCGGGGTCATGGCCGGCCTGGGATTGGGTTGTCTGGTCGTCTTCCTTTTTGAGTTCTTCGACGATCGCATACACGGGGAGAAGGAGCTCAAGGCGCTGCTCCCAATCACCGTTATGGCGGAAATTCCTGAAATTCAGGATCCGCTGGACCAGGTGAAGCAGAGAAGGCGCATGGCATTGGGTTGGGTAATGGCAGCGATCATTGGCGCGGTCATCGTGGCCGGGTCCACCTTCAGCTTTTTACGAGGATAGTTCAGGTCCCCATGTACAAGAATTTTTATAACCTGACACGCAACCCGTTCGACTTATCGCCGGATCCAACTTGCTTTGTTGCGACGGAGCGGCACAACGAAGCTCTGGCCGCACTCTACTACGGCATCGTTCGGCACAAAGGCGTTGTAGTCGTGACGGGAGAAGTGGGAACGGGCAAGACACTCATGCTTCGTTGCCTGTTGCAACTGTTCAAGTCGAGCAGCGAGATTTCGTACGCATACTTGTTCAATTGCCGCTTGTCCGCACTGGAGTTTCTGCACTATGTCGCTTCGGACTTCGGCCTGAAAACGGATGCACCGCAGAGCAAGAGCACACTTCTTCTCGAACTGAGCAAATACGTCACCTCGCGTGGTCTCCAAGGACTTACAACGGTACTGATTTTGGATGAGGCGCACAATCTCTCGACAGAGCTTCTGGAGGAAATTCGCCTGCTTTCGAACCTCGAGACAAACGACGACAAGCTCCTTCAGATTGTGCTTGTGGGGCAGCCCGAACTCGATATGAAACTCGACTCGTTTGAACTGCGGCCGTTGAAGCAGAGGATTGCATTGCGCGCCCACCTTTCGCCTCTCGATGAGCAGGATACCGACAAGTACATCCTGGAACGCTTGATGATTGCCGGGGGAGTTTCTCGGAGCGAGCAGTTGTTTTCGCCGGAAGCCGTGAAAGCAATTCATCAGTACTCACGGGGATTCCCGCGATTGATCAACACCATCTGCGAGAACGCTCTCATCACGGGATATGCGCAACAATTGCCCACCATCACCCCCGATGTCATCACGGGAGTTGCCAAGGACTTTCATCTAACCACCAACGGCTCGAAGCTGGGCAAAGAAGCGCAAGGTGCGGACCTCGATCTGGAGCGGGCCAAGAACTTCTTCCTTGATCTTTACTCATCAATGCAAAGACCCAATGGATCCGATTCGGATTTGGATTCACCTATTACGGTTGAAGCGGGGGAAAATGAGTCAGATATTTGACGCTTTGCAGCGTTCAGATGCAGAACGTAACGGAAAAGGCCTGGTCGCGGATCCTCGCGCAACCGAGCTGTTGCAACGCGCTGAAGAACACGCTGCCGCGAGCCGGGTTACCGACGAGTTACCCAGTTCCTGGAATGCGCCCTTCATTGCAGAACCTGCGATTGCTGTTGCCGAGCCGAAGCGAGAGGCCGGGGGGGCTACGGCGACAGAGCTCCTGGTCTCCACCATGGTGCGACCGGAGCAAGATCGCACCGAAGGACCTATGCAATGTGAGGTCCTCAACATCTCGGTATCTGCTGAAAGCCATCTCATGTCCCTACCCGACAGCGAGAGTCCAGCGAACGAGGCGTTTCACTTACTCGGCGTCAGGTTGCGGCATATGCGCCGCCAGCGGCCGCTGAAGAAGGTTCTCATCACGAGCACTATTCCGCAGGAAGGCAAGAGCATGGTGGCCGCCAATCTGGCCTGCACCCTGGCTCTGCGTACCCAGCAAAAGGTGCTGCTGCTTGAAGGCGATATTCGGCGGCCAACGCAATCAAAGATATTTGGAATTGGGAGCAAGCCGGGGATTTGTGCTTGGCTTGATGGTGAGAGGCCGCTCATCAATTGTCTCTACCGGCTTGCCGAGCCTGGCATCTGGATTCTCCCTGCAGGGGTCTCGACGGGAAACTCGCTGGAATTATTGCAATCCGGCCGAGTAACTCCCATGATGGAGCAGCTCACGAACTGGTTCGATTGGGTGGTGATCGATTCGCCTCCGATTCTTCCCCTGGCCGACACCAGCGTGTGGACAAACATGGCTGACGGGATCCTGCTGGTCACGCGGCAGGGCACAACGCAGAAGCGCCAGTTGCAACGTGGGCTGGAGGCGCTCGGACCACAGAAGCTGATCGGGGCGCTTTTGAACAGCGCCAAGAACGCGGAGCACACCGACTATTACTATCGTCCAGCGGGCCGGTTACCAAACGAGGATGCGCGAAGCTGATTCTTCTCGGTAATCTTTCGGAAGTTGCTTATTCTCTCATGCAAGAGTTGAGATTGATTTCTTCGTAGAACATTTAACTTGCACTCCGACGCTCAGACAGTTCGAGCGGAAGCTGGATGAATGAAATGCCAGCAGGTTTAAGGCGTTGAGCAAGGGATCAGGTGCCTTGGGAGGAAGCTGTGAATACGGGAAGGCAAAATCGGCAAATAATTGCTATTGATCCTCTGAGCGAACCGGCGTTAGAACGCAGGGACCTGGATGAGGAGAGTTTCAGACGAGTGATCGCCGTTGAACGTAAGAGAACGGAGCGATCCAAAGCGCCGTTTGTTCTGATGCTCCTCGAAGTTGCGAACCAGAATTCAGAGAGAGCAACACAGGCGCTCGAATCCTCGATGTCGGTTTTGCTGGCGGCGAGCCGCGATACGGACCTGGTGGGTTGGTACAAAGAGAAGACCACGATCGGCGCATTGTTCACCGGGCTGGTTGCAAGCGACAAGAGTACCGTCCTGACGACGATTCTGAGCCGAGTCAGCAACTCACTTCGCGGCGAACTGAGCTTCGAGCAGTTCAATCTTATCAACATTTCTCTGCACTACTATCCCGACGATTGGGATCAGGATGGACCCGGGCGCCCAAGCAATCCAGCACTCTATCCGGACCTTTCTAATCGGGCGAATGGGAAGCAACCTTTGCTGATTCTGAAGCGCGCCATCGACGTTATTGGCGGCCTGATTCTCTCACTCATTTGCCTGCCGTTCTGTGCCTTGATCGCCATCGCGATCAAAGCTACTTCGAAAGGCCCAATTCTGTTTCGCCAAATGCGGGTGGGACAGCATGGAAGGCAGTTCGTCTTCCTGAAATTCCGCTCGATGTACGCAGACAACGACCACAGTGTTCACCGCGAGTACGTAACCAAGCTGATCAACAACGAAACGCCAGCAGGATCCGCGCGCAAACCGGACACGGTCTACAAGCTCACAGGCGATAAGCGAATCACTCCGATCGGCCGGTTCCTGCGCAGAACGAGTCTCGATGAATTGCCCCAGTTTCTCAATGTTCTTCGTGGTGACATGTCACTTGTCGGACCACGGCCTCCAATTCCGTATGAACTGGCCGCCTACCAGACATGGCATCGTCGCAGACTGCTCGAAGTAAAGCCCGGCGTTACCGGATTGTGGCAGGTTACGGGTAGAAGCACCGTCGACTTCGATGCGATGGTGCGACTCGACCTGAAATATGCCATCGCGTGGAGTCCGTGGCTCGACATCAAAATCCTCCTTCGTACGCCTCTTGCCGTGATCCGAGGCTCCGGCGCCTACTGAGGGGCGATTCCACGACAATTCAATTCCATTCAACTGGCGGAGATCGTTTCTGATCCAGAGGTGGATTCCTGCGTATGTCTTCCCCCAACCAATCAGCGGTTCTGCAGAAGGACGGCGAATCATGAAGTTCGGCGTAATTGGTTACGGCTACTGGGGACCCAACATCGTGAGAAACCTGATGAGTCTCGAAGGTTCTCAGGTCATGGCTATTGCGGAGATTAACCCTCAAGCCCGGGCGCGGGCTCAGAAGGCTCATCCCGACGTGAAAGTCATCGCCAGCGCGTCCGAAGTAATATCTTCGCCTGAGATCGACGCCATCGCCGTTGTATCTCCGGTCTGGACGCACTACGAGCTAACCAAGGCGGCGCTCGAAAACGGCAAGCATGTTTTCGTTGAGAAGCCCTTCACCAGCACTTCCGCCCAAGGTGAAGAGCTGGTCAATCTAGCCGCCCAGAAAAACCTCAAGATCATGGTCGACCACACCTTCCTCTTCACGGGGGCGGTGAAGAAGATCAAGCAACTTGTTGATGAAAGAGCGCTGGGTAACCTGTATTACTACGATTCGACGCGCGTTAATCTGGGACTATTTCAGCACGATTGCAACGTGCTGTGGGATCTGGCGCCGCACGATCTTTCGATCATGGACTATCTCCTGAAGGGAGATCCGGAGGCAATTGTTGCAACCGGCCAGGGTCATCTGAACGGTCATGAAGATGTCGCCTTCATGACACTCTATTTCCCCGAAAAAGTCATCGCCCACATCAACGTGAACTGGCTTTCGCCGGTGAAAGTGCGTACAACACTCATTGGCGGCGAGAAGCGCATGTTGGTGTGGAACGATCTCGAAGCCGACGAAAAGCTAAAGGTCTACGACAAGGGCGTCAAAATCGGCAGCAAGGAAGGTGTGTACGAACTTCTCGTTAGTTATCGCTCCGGAGATATGTGGGCCCCGCAGTTGGAGCAAGGCGAGGCTCTTCGCAACGAGTTGTCTTATTTCGTCGACTGTGTTTCAACAGGGCAGGAGCCGTTCAACAACGGATGCGCTGGTCTACGTGTCGTACGCATGCTCGAAACGGCAAGTGAGTCCCTAAACAAGAAGGGAGCCCTGGTTTATCTATGACCACCTTCAATTGCATTGCAGACGACGTTAAGTTGGGCGAAAACGTTCGTCTCTCCCAGTTCATCAACCTTTATGGGTGTGAAATAGGAGACGAGACTAAAATCGGCGCATTTGTGGAGATCCAAAAGAACGCGAAGATAGGCCGCCGCTGCAAGATATCGAGCCACACATTCATCTGTGAAGGCGTCACGATCGAGGACAACGTATTCATCGGTCACGGCGTCATGTTCACAAATGATACCTATCCCCGCGCCACGAGTCTCGATGGAAAGCTCCAGACGGAAGCAGATTGGAAAGTGGAGAAGACGGTGGTGAAACGGGGAGCATCGATTGGCACAGGCGCTACGATTCTTCCCAACACTTCTATTGGCGAGAATGCCGTTGTCGGTGCGGGAAGTGTGGTCACCAGGGATGTCCCTGCAAACGCAATCACGGTCGGCAATCCAGCAAAGGTGCTGCGTTACGTGAATGCGTCGAAGAAGGACAAGGCTCTCGGTGCCGAAGTTTGAGCTCAGGCACGAGAGTTTAGGTCAGCCAGTGATCTTACCACCATGCCAGCCCACTTACCCCATTAAGGTTCAATCCCGATTCTCAGAGTTTCCGCAATCAGTCAGCGAGCAAAAGTCAGGAGAGACGATGAGTACTGACGCAGCAATCCCATTTCTCGATCTTGTTACCCCTCATGTCGAACTGGAGGAAGAGCTCACCGCATTGTTTCGCCATGTTCTGCGTTCAGCGGGGTTCATCGGCGGCCCAATGGTGGAGAGCTTCGAGACGGCGTTTGCAGAATTTTGCGAAACGCGGCATGCTATCGCCGTAAACAGCGGAACGGACGCTCTACGGTTTGCCATTATCGCTAGCGGAGTGCAGAGCGGCGACGTCGTGCTGACGGTTCCAAACACATTCATCGCTACCACAGAGGCGATCTCGCAGGCCAGGGGGATCCCGGAATTTGTGGACGTGGACGAACAGACGTACAACATGTCGGTGTTGATGCTCCAGCGCTACCTGCAGAAGAAATGCATTCGGGACAATTCCGGAAGACTAATCAGCCTTCGCAGCGGGCGCCCCGTTACAGCGGTTGTCCCGGTGCATCTCTACGGACAGATGGCCGATATGGATGGAATTCTGGACCTCGCTGAGCAATACGGACTCATTGTGATTGAGGATGCGTGCCAGGCACACGGCGCGGAGTACTTCTCAAAGAAGCACAATCGCTGGATCAAGGCGGGCTCAATGGGACGCGCCGCGGCCTTCAGCTTTTATCCAGGAAAGAATCTTGGGGCTTGTGGTGAAGCCGGAGCAATCACCACCAATGACTCGGCCATGGCGGAGAAGATGAAGATGTTGCGTGACCATGGCCAGAGCCGGAAATACTTTCACGACTTGGAAGGCTACAACGGGCGGCTCGATGCGCTGCAAGCGGGAATTCTGCAAGTCAAATTGTCTCGTTTGAAATCGTGGAACGAGCAGCGCCGATATAAGGCCGCCGAATACTACCGGCTGCTCTCTGACTGCGATGCGATAGGTTTGCCATGGGAGCCTTCCTGGTCACGCGGCATTTACCATCTTTACGTCATTCGGACGAGCGACCGCGAGAACCTCATGAAGTACTTGAATGGAGTGGGAATAGGGTCCGCGATTCATTATCCTGTGCCTCTTCATCTGCAGAAAGCGTACGCTTCTCTCAACTACAGCCCCGGTGATTTTCCGGTGGCGGAAAGCGCTTCGGCGGAGATTGTCTCCATTCCAATGTTTCCGCATCTTACAGAACAGCAGCAAGCGAGGGTGGCCCAAGAGATTCTAGCCTTCACTTCCAAGGTTGCTAACAAACGTACGGAACCTGGGGCGGGCTGGCTTGAGGCAGCAGTGAAAACCGCGTGAAATAGACGCTGTCTGTCGAGAGCGGGGAATGGCGATGGACCATAAAAATCGCCTCTTGTTGCTCTGCAGATTTCCGTCACCGCCGCAACAATCTCTTCACCAGCCCTTCACCCGCGCGACCGAGGATTTCGTTCGAGAGATGAGAGATAATCTGAATTACGTGCTCATCACGCCGGCGCGGAATGAGGCGCAATACATCGAATTGACGCTTCGGTCGATGGTGGCGCAGACACGCCGTCCCCTTAAATGGGTCATCGTGAGCGATGGTTCGACCGACCGTACAGATGAGATTGTAGGAGAGTACGCATCTCGGTATCCCTGGATTGAGTTGCTGCGCATGCCGGAGCGTCAGGAACGGCACTTTGCGGGAAAGGTCCAGGCCTTCAACGCCGGGTACGAGAAGGTTAGACGTCTTGATTTCGAGGTTATAGGTAACCTCGATGGAGACGTTTCGTTCGAGCCCGAGCATTTCGAATTCTTGATCGGGAAGATGGGGCAGAATACCGGACTTGGAGTTGCAGGCGCCCCTTTTCGCGAAGGAACCTTTCAATACGACTACCGCTTCACGAATATTGAGAATGTGTGGGGGGGCTGTCAACTCTTCCGCCGCGAGTGCTATGAGGCGATCGGCGGATACCTCCCTTTGAAGGGCGGATGCATCGATCACGTCGCCGTACTCTCGGCACGCCTGCACGGGTGGCAGACCAGAACCTTCACAGAGAAGGTCTGCGTACATCACCGCCAAATGGGCACTGCAATGCACGGTGCGCTTAAGGCCAGGTTCAAGCTTGGCGTCAAGGATTACACGGTTGGTAACCATCCTCTCTGGGAACTGTTTCGGACGATTTATCAGATGAAAAACTGGCCCTTCGTGATTGGCGGGCTGGCGTTGGGATCAGGGTATGCCTGGTCATTTGTTCGACGAGCAGAAGTGCCGCTCTCATCAGATCTTGTTTCCTTTGTCCGAAAAGAACAGATGAACAGACTGAAGAGATTCTTTGGTGGGAAGTCGCACACGACCCTAAACCCGGTCGTATCGATACCCCGCTCAGAAAGCCACTGACGCGGGATGGACGAACTTAGCCTCTGCAATTGAGATTCCACCCGTCAAGTGGCCCAAGGTAACCCAAGCCGCATCAACCCCCTCAAACTGCTTTGAGCGGCGAACGTATGGCAGGCTTTGCCGGGGGCGGGATTTACCAGCAGCCCTAACTACAAACTAGTGACGTGCGCTCTCCCGTCTCAAGTGCGATCAAATCCGCGCGAAGTACGAGACCGTGCAAAGCTGTGAGGACCGATGTCGATTAAGGTGTGCGATAAAGATATTACAATTCGCGGACGATTGGTTCGGATTGCTCGTCTAGACGGGGAAAAGTACACTTTCCCGGATGACCCTGAGACATTTGTGACTAATCTACGGCAAAGTGGATCGCGCATAGATCTCTTCACATTTCTCCAGAAGTTGCCGGAGACATCAGCTCAGTATCCATATCCCGTGGAGATGGACAATTTGGCAGTACTTCCCGTCTCGACATTTGAGAATTGGTGGAAGAATCAAATACGTTCCTATCCTCGCAACCGGGCACGACAAGCCGAGAAACGGGGAGTAACGTTTCGCGAGGTTCCGTTCGGTGAAGAACTGATTCGAGGTATTTGTGGAATCTACAACGAGACCCCTGTGCGCCAAGGCAAGCGCTTTCCACTGTTCGGAATGACATCCGAAAGAGCCCGAGAATACGCAGGAACCTTTCTTGATCGCAGTGTTTATTTGGGTGCGTTTCTCGGCGAGGAGATGATCGGTTTTATCAAGCTGACGATGGACGAGAGTCGAACGCAGGCCGATCTCGTGCATATTTTATCGATGTCGCAGCACAAGGACAAGGCGCCAACCAACGCGCTGATTGCTGAGGCCGTGAAGGCATGCGCCGATCGCAATGTTTCGTATCTCGTCTACGAGCATTTTACCTATGGCAACAAGCAGGGAGATAGCCTTTCTCACTTCAAGGAAGTGAACGGATTCCAGCGCGTCGACACACCGCGTTATTACGTTCCTTTGACACAGATGGGGCGCATTGCGCTGCGCCTCGGGCTACATCGACGATTCGCGGATCGAATTCCAGAGTCGATCGCCGGAAAGTTCCGCGAGTTGCGAAGGCTCTGGTACCAACGCCGGTTCCAGGTTTCAACAAATACGGAGAGTTAGTATATGCCGGGAATCGTCGGATTGATCACGAAGAGGCCTCGCGAGTGGGCGGAGCAGGAACTTGGCCGCATGATCGCGCCCATGCTCCACGAACCTTTTTACGTTAAGGGTACCTGGTGTGATGATTCTCTAGGCGTATATGTTGGTTGGGTGGCGCGGAAGAGTTCCTATTCCGAAGGCATGCCGGTTCGCAACGAGCGGAATGATATCGTACTGGTCTTCTCAGGCGAAGATTATCCTGAGCCGGGCGCTCCTCGCCGAGTTAAAGAGAAAGGGCATCAGTGCGCTGAGACGGGACCGTCCTACTTAGTCCATCTTTATGAAGATGACCCTAGCTTCTTCAGGAATCTGAATGGCCGTTTTCAAGGACTGGTAGCCGATTGCGCGCGCGGCACGGCGACGCTGTTCAACGATCGCTTTGGCTTGCAGCGGATTTACTTCCACGAGGCATCGGATGCGTTTTATTTCTCCGCTGAAGCTAAGTCTATTCTTGCGGTTCGGCGCGAACTGCGTAGCATAGATCCGCGAGGGCTTGGCGAGTATATTGCTTGCGGGTGCGTTCTGGAGAATCGCACCATGTTTCAAGGCCTTCAACTTCTGCCGCCGGGCTCGGCGTGGAGATTCCGTGGCGGCGCAATCGAGGAGAAGGCGCTGTACTTCGAGCCACGCGAGTGGGAGGAACAGGAGCCTCTAGATGCGGAAAGTTACTACAGCCATTTGCGCCAGGCTTTCACAAGCCGGCTGCCTCGCTACTTCAACGGACAAGAACCAATTGGCGTTTCCCTGACTGGCGGTCTTGATACACGCATTATCATGGCTTGGCGCAAGGCGTCTGCCGACTCGTTGCCCTGCTATACGTTCGGCAGTATGTACCGCGAAAACCAGGACGTGTATCTGGCACGGCGCGTGGCAGATATATGCGGGCAGACTCATCAAGTGATTACAGCCGACGGCACATTCTTGTCGAAGTTTTCGCAATACGCAGAGCGCACTCTCTATCTGACAGACGGTTGTGTTGATGTGAGCCGGTCGCCGGACCTCTACTGCAACGAAATGGCTCGCCAGATTGCACCTGTAAGAATGGTTGGAACATTCGGCAGTGAGATTATCCGCGGGGCGATCATGTTCAAGGCGGTGACGCCTTCGCAGGGAATTTATTGCAATGAGGTACTCTTACAAATAGCAAAGGCGAGTGAAGAATACCGAAATCAAATAAGTGGAAACAGGACCAGCGCAGTTGCATTCCGACAGACGGCGGCGCACCATTTTGGTATTCAAAATCTGGAACAGTCGCAGCTGACGGTTCGTACACCTTACTTGGACAATGAAGTTGTACGTGCCGTTTTTCGAGCGCCGCGAGTTGAACAAGGTGAGGACGTGCGCTTGCGGCTCATCCGTGATGGAAGCCCGGAACTCGCCAGGTTGCGCACCGATCGAGGACTTGGCGGCTCCAGTCGTTTCGGTGCGGCGATCAACAGGGCCTATTTGGAATTCACATTCAAGGCCGAGTATGCGTACGATTACGGAATGCCGCAGTGGGTCGCAGAGGTTGATCACGCTTTTGCGCCCTTTCACTTGGAGCGTCTCTGGATGGGGCGTCATAAGATATTCCATTTTCGTTGGTGGTACCGGACGGTTCTTGCAAACTATGTCAAGGATGTACTTCTGGACCCTCGGGCGGTTGCACGTCCGTATCTGGAACGAGCCGGCGTTGAGGCTGTTGTGAACTGTCATCTGAAGGGAACTCGCAACTACACGACCGAGATTCACCGACTCCTCTCACTGGAACTGTTGCACCGGGCGTTCGTGGACGCTAATTGACGTCGAAGAGCAAGACTTAACCACAACTGACAAGGCCTGAATGAATCCCTTAGTTGCTGCTTTTATCTGTGCTTGCGGAATTGCCGGTCTATTCTATCTTGACCGCGACAAATCCGTTCGCACATCCAAAGCTCTCTGGCTCCCGGTTGCCTGGATTGGGGTCGTCTGCTCTAGATCGGTTTCGGAATGGCTTGGTATTGCTCCGACCGGAGCGAATGTGCAATATGAGGGCAGCCCGATCGACGCCGCGATTTTCGGTGTTCTGCTGGTTGCTGCCATCGGCGTGTTGATTGCTCGCTCCACCCGGACGCGTGTCTTACTAGTCTCAAACTGGCCCATCCTGCTCTACTTCTTCTATTGCCTGCTCAGTGTTTCTTGGTCATCCAATTCCGATATTTCGTTCAAACGCTGGATTAAAGCGATCGGCGACTTTGCGATGGTCCTCATCATCGTGACCGACCGGAAACCGGTCATTGCTCTCGCGCGTCTTATCTCTCGTGTAGGCTTCGTCATATTGCCGGCTTCAGTGCTTTTCATCAAATATTTCCCGTTACTGGGGCGCGGCTATACGCCGGACGGGGCGCCAATGAATACGGGCGTGTCAACGAATAAAAATATGCTGGGAGTCGCCTTGCTTGTTATCTCTCTTTGCACGCTATGGCGTTTCATGGCGATCTTGCGAGCCAAAGGCATGCCCGATCGCAGGCGCCATCTGTTGGCACAGGGCACGTTACTCGGATTCGGTATTGTACTTTTTTGGATGGCCCATTCCTCAACTGCAATTGCCTGCTTCGTTCTTGGCGGCGGGCTCATGCTCGCTACTAATCTTCGCTCGTTCCGAAGCCGGCCGGCCCGGATCCATGCGCTTTGCTTCGCAATTATATTTGTCGGGGTAGTCGCTTTTCTTTTGGGGGGTGAAGGAGTTGTCTCACATGCCCTAGGCAGGGAGTCGAGTCTCTCGGGGCGAACGGAGATTTGGGCTGCCTTGATTCCCGCAGCACCTAACTCAGTAATCGGTGCAGGGTTTGAAGATTTCTGGATAGGCCCCAACGTGTCACAGTTTCGCAACAGCATGGTTGGCTGGTGGCACGCAGAAGACTTGAATGAAGCCCACAATGGCTATCTCGAAGTTTATTTGAATCTGGGCTGTATTGGCGTGGCCCTGATATCGATCATCCTTGCAACAGGCTACGGGCGCGCGGTGAAGGCATATCGGCGAAATCAGCAAGTTGGCGGCCTTTTCTTAACCTACGTCATGGTTTCTGCGGTCTACAGCATAACTGAAGCCGGTTTCAGGATGATGGATCCTATGTGGATCTTTCTCCTTCTAGCTATCGTGGGCTCGAGTAGCGTCAATGCAGGTCTTTTTGGCCGGGAAGGGACCAAAGTCCTGACTTCGCCGGCTGGCACAACGAGAAAAACGCCCGCTTGGAATGAATTTCCGCCGACGGGTGAGATCGTGTACACCGCTTCGCGCGGATTGGCCCAATCCGAATTTACTGGTACGAGCAATCTTCGGTGATGCTTCGGTTCAAATATTCAATGCATGAATTCGCCACAGTCACTACGTTATCCAGCTCCAGCGAGCCGGATGCCGACGGGTAGGCCAACGGTCCAGGTTATATTTCGAGCAACGCCGACCTGAGACTCGCAGAAATTTCGCTCTCTGGTCGTCGCCCCGCGCATCACTAAACCCGGCTTTGAGATCGAGAATCGCAAATGTTGCGGTCCTAGTATCTGGTTATTCACTGCCTTTCGTTCTTCGCTGGCAACACATTAGAGTTCACGACCGCGCAGCCCATAGGTGCGTGCTCATGAATACGCTTGCAAAGGACGTCCTACGTTTTAACCTGTTTGAGGGCGAATCTTTTTGAAGTTTGGCAGATAGGGAGAATATGACAGTTTTTGAATTGAAACAAAACATCGTGAAGCCCTTTCTTCGCGGATTGCTCCGCCCAATACTCCCACCGGGCGCATTCCAATCCCTTCGATATGGGTGGTGGTGTCTTGGATCCTATTTTCCTGGACTGGTGATCAGTCTGGTTATAAAACGGATGCCTCAGGTTCGCGGCTTCGGCACGACACAGAGCTCGTCAAGCCTTGCGAGTCAACTCATGAGCGTGAACTTGCTGGCCCCAACCAGAATGTGCCGCATAATGACCAAGTATGGGAGCGACAAGGGTCGCCCAAACAAGTACACGCCGGTCTACTCGGCCCTCTTCAGGGAACGCTGCAACGAACCCCTGGTGGTTTTTGAACTTGGATTGGGTACAAATAATCCAGATTTGCCATCGAACATGGGGGTATTTGCAATACCGGGTGCTTCGCTGCGCGGTTGGCGAGAAGTCCTTCCGAAGGCGGTCGTGTATGGCGCTGATATCGATCGCTCAATCTTGTTTGAGGAAACTCGGATCAAGACATTCTATTGCGATCAACTTAGCCCTTCTTCCATCGGTGAACTCTGGTCGCACGAGGAGTTGCAGAAGGGCGCTGACATTATCATTGAGGATGGTTTACATACTCTTGAGGCAAATATCTCCTTCATAGACGGGTCACTCAACCATCTTCGTCCCGGCGGCATTTACGTCGTCGAGGATATTCTGTGGGGCGACATTGATGAATGGTATGATCGCCTCGAAACGGTCTATGTCAAGCGATATCCAAATTGCGAGTTTGCGTTTGTGATCATATCGAGTCCGAAACATCAAGGTAGCAATAACCTGCTGGTGATACGTCGGCGCGCAGACTAGGTTCTCTGTGAGAGACATCTGAAGAATTTGAAAGCTCTAGACGATGAGCAAGGATTATGCTCATGCAAAGTGAACTTCACCCGTCTACTTAGTCCACCGGAAGTGAGAGTTCTCCGATAAATTGGGCCCTCGAGGCGCTAACGAGGAGGACATCGGATGTTAAAAAGCCATTACAAGAAAGAGAAATTCGTGGGGATTCTGATTGAAAATGAAACCTTTCCAGCCCGACGGAACCTTCCGTCCTGTCGCCACGGGCGGTGGACTTCGCCGGACCGCAGTTCGCAGTGCTGGGGTGTCGATTGCTGGTTCCCTGGCAATGTTCGCAGTACAGATCGGATCAGTAGTCATCCTGGCAAGGCTGCTTACACCGACTGATTTCGGAATCGTGACCATGGTCACGACTTTTAGCCTCCTGCTTCGGAGCTTCGGCCTGAATGGATTCACTGAATTGATCCTTCAGCATGAAAACCTCTCAGAACCTCTTGTGAGCAATCTCTTTTGGATTAATTTAGGCATCGGCGCATTTCTCAGTCTTGTGTTTGCTGGCTCGGGTCCGTTACTGGCGCTTTTTTATCATGACTCAGCTGTAGCTCCAGTAACAGCGGGCATGTCGCTGACGATTGTGTTGGGCTGTTCGTCTTATATCCATATGGCCCTTTTGCAGCGTGCCATGCAGTTCACAAGTACTGCAATCATCAATTTCGTTGGGCTGCTTATCTATGTGATTGTCTCGATCGTTTTGGCAATGGTGGGCTTCCACTATTGGGCAATGGTTTGGGGGATGGTTGCGCAGACGGCCGTCACGGCAGTGGCCGCCTGGTTTACGTGCCGATGGGTTCCGAGTCGGCCGCGTCGCGTTCCGGGCACCGGTTCAGGATTGAAGTTTGCGATGAATGTCTATTCGCATTTTGCATTCAGCTACCTGACCCGCAATACGGACAACCTCCTCGTTGGGTGGCGATTTGGCGCTCGACCACTTGGATTTTACAAAAGGGCGTACGACTTGTTCGTTCTGCCAGAAACGCAATTGTTGTCGCCGCTGTCCGCCGTTGTAGTGAGTACACTTAGCCGAGTCAACAAGGACCGCGAACAATTCCAACGCTACTTTCTGCGGGCATTATCAGTTTTGGCGCTCGTGGGTATGGGGATAGGAGCGGATTTTGCTTTAGTGGGGGTAGACCTGATTCGTTTTCTATTAGGGCCAGGCTGGGAAGAGGCTGGTCGAATCTTTGCCTTATTCGGTCCGGGAATCGGAGTCATGTTGCTCTATAACACGCACGGTTGGGTTCATCTTTCGATCGGCCGTCCCGAGAGATGGTTTCGCTGGGGTTTGATGGAGTTTGCTTTTACCGTGACTCTCTTCTTGCTGGCCTTACCCTGGGGTCCTTCGGGAATTGCTTTAGCCTGGACGGCTTCGTATTTCCTCCTGATGCTTCCAGGACTCTGGTATGCGGGGGAACCAATCGGGCTAGGTATTGGACCCGTATTCGCGGTTATTTGGAAATTCTTTGTTGCATCGGCTGGAGCCGGTTTAGCAACTGTTCCGATTATCAAGGCTATGCCGCAACTTGCGGCGCTATCTGGGGGCTCGGGCGCTTTTGAGCGGATGGTTTCAGTTTCCTTGGTGTTTTTCGGGTTGTATATCGGCGGAGTCATCGTGCTCCACTGGGGGATTAAGCCACTCAGTGAAACTTCCAGCCTGCTTCGCGACTTGCTGCCAGAACGTACGTGAAGAATGTCAAAGAGAATGAGATTTACGAATATATTTATTAGCTCTCAAACGGGGTCGGCGAAGATCATCTTCGCTTCATTAGGCGCGTGTGGTCGCATCGGCTGCACACTCGAATGTGCCTTCGGTCGTGACCGCAAAGAATGGATTGGATCGGATGCGTTTTGTATTCCCTGTGATTCATGTACTGAACCAACGAACGAAGTTCTTCTGAAGAGGCTAGCTTTAGCTTAGTTTGCCTTCCCATTTGGGCTTGGAAGAGAATTTTTCACGAGGTGGAGGTCATATGGATCGATTGCGGATTCTGCTGTTAGCGCCGGACTGTGATCCGACGCGAGTCAGTATTCCCTTTGTCACATATTCTCATGCGGCAGCACTTGCCAAACTCAACGATGTCTCTTTGGTTGTTGGATCGCGCGTTGAGGATCATGTGCGCAGCGACAAGGCACCGTTTCGCACCATCGAGGTGGTCCGGATGCCGCTGCTTGAGAGGATATATGACTGGAGTTTGCGAAAGATCTTCAGATATGACTTTACGAGTCAGACGTTGACTGCCTTTGGTTACCCCTTTTCCGTCGCCTTTGAATGGCTCGCTTGGCGACAGTTGCGGCATCGAATCTTTGCAGGCGAATTCGATCTCGTTCTGCGTCTCCTACCGATGACAGCGGTGTTGCCAAGTCCTTTCGCTTTCTTCCTACGAAAGGGTCCCATACCGTTCGTAATTGGGCCGATCAATGGCGGACTTCCTTATGTGCAGGGTTTCAGCCAAGCCAATAACGAGCGGCAATGGACCTCGAATTTGAGAAGTCTGTATCGATTCATGCCTTTTGCGCGATCCACTTACCGTAACGCAGCAGCGATCATAGCTGCTTCGTCCCAAACCTATGCCGAGTTTGCCGGCTATCGCGAGAAACTCTTCTTTGTTCCAGAACCTGGCATCGGGTCTTCTGTGTGTTCCGTCGACGAGCGCAGTCCTGAGCCCGGCGCGAAGTTTGATTTGATCTTTGTCGGCGGCCTAATACCTTGCAAAGCCTGCGACCTCGCACTGCGCGCGGCCGCCCCCCTCTTGCGAAGCGGCTTGGCGCGGTTTACCGCGCTCGGAGACGGTCCAGAGCGGGGCCGGCTCGAGGATCTTACAAGATCCCTTGGGATCGAGAAGTCTGTTTCTTTCTGTGGTTGGGTTAGTCATGAGGAGGTCTTCCGGAGGTTACGGTCTGCGGATGTGATGGTATTTCCATCCGTTCGTGACTTCGGTGCAGGCGTGGTCTTTGAAGCTCTCGCTACTGGGGCGGTGCCTGTGGTCGCGGACTTCGGCGGCCCCGGAGATATCGTCCACTCAGAGGTGGGTTACAAAATATCTCTGACGAATGAAGACGACTTCGTGTCGCAGATGGAAGTGGTTTTGACGGAATTGGCACACAATCCAGATAGACTCAAGCAGTTACGGCGACAAGGAATGGCCTACGCGCGGGAAAGTCTGACCTGGGATTCGAAAGCGAAGGCCGTCACGCGCGTCCTCAATTGGGTTTTACAGCGGGGGCCCAAACCGGACTTTCCGCCACCCAAGATACTGGGTGCCAATGTCGGCTCTTCCCATAAAAAGCACGGCCAGACGCAGGAGGCTTAAGACCCGGCGTTCGAGTCAGGGTTCAGCGGTCTTCGACCTACGCAGTACGACGAGCTCAGCCAGATCAACATTCGAAGAACCTGGCTCAAAAGAAGTCAGGTGTAAATGAGCATGCAGACCGGCAACGTTGCCGAGAGGCCGACTGTCATAGAAATCGAGATCCAGAGACTGGAAGTCCCCGATCCGCAGCCGGCGATCGAGCTTGGCCTTCTGACAGGTTGCCAGGACCGGCATTATGCCTTTGGGCTGGCCATGGCGCTCGTCGCCAAGGGCGTGAGACTGGATGTTGTGGGCAGTGACGAGATTGACAGTCCTGAACTGCACACGACCCCGAATTTGCGCTTCCTCAACTTTCGCGGCGACCAAAGAAGCAAAGCCGGATTTGCAAAGAGAGTATCAAGGCTACTTGTCTTCTACGGGAAGCTCATCTGGTATGCGGCACATGCAAAACCGAGGATTCTGCATATCCTTTGGAACAATAAGTTAGAGTTCTTCGATCGCACTTTCTTGATGCTCTATTACAAGGTGTGCCGGAAAAAAGTCGCATTTACTGCGCACAACGTGAATCAGGCAAGACGCGACGGGAAAGACTCGCTGCTCAATCGCGTCACACTCAAAATGCAATATAGGCTCAGCGATCATATCTTCGTTCACACGCAAAAAATGAAGGAAGAACTCTGCGAAGATTTCCAAGTGGCCGAAGACGCGGTCACCGTCATTAGGTATCCGATGAACAATGCCTTTCCTGATACTGAACTCGCGCCGGTCGAGGCGAAGCCGCGGCTTGGCTTGAGGGATGACGAAAGAACAATCCTGTTTTTTGGCAGAATCAGACCGTACAAAGGTATAGAACATCTGCTCGAAGCGTTCAAGCTGCTCTCTGTGACTCCCAGAGGCAACTACCGCTTGATTCTCGCTGGAGAGCCCAAGAAAGGCTCCGAAGAGTATTTGCACGAAATCCAGCAATTTATTGCGCGTGAATTCCATCCAGAGCGGGTTGTTCTCAGGATCCAATTTATTCCCGACGAGGAGATGGAGTTGTACTTCAAAGCAGCCGATGTTCTGGTTCTTCCGTATAAGGAAATTTTCCAAAGCGGAGTACTCTTTTTGGCGTACAGTTTTGGGTTACCGGTGATTGCAACGGATGTAGGATCGTTTCGGGAAGATATCGTCGAAGGTCAGACGGGGTTTTTGTGCAAGCCCGGCGATCCAACCGATATGGCCAGAGCTATCGAAACATATTTTGCCAGCGATCTGTTCAAGGACCTAAAGGGCCGCCGGCAGGAGCTGAAGGATTACGTCAACACGAATCATTCGTGGCGTGCAGTTGCCGAGCTAACGCGCGAAGCGTATGTGCAAATATTGGGGAGGAAGCCATCATAAAGCCGCTGGTATCAATCCTCATTCCCGCATACAACGCAGAGGCATGGATCTCAGATACTCTGCGTTCCGCGACTGCGCAAACGTGGGAGCCGAAGGAAATCATCGTGGTCGACGATGGTTCGACCGACCGGACCCTTGCGATTGCCCGGCGGTTTGAAACTGCCCAGTTGCGCGTTGTGACCCAGAAGAATCAGGGTGCAGCCGCTGCCCGGAACACGGCCCTTTCGTTGAGTCGTGGAGATTACATCCAGTACTTGGACGCGGACGATCTCATGGCACCCGACAAGATTGCCAAGCAGATTGACGCATTGGGATCCTCCCCGAACTCTCGAACGCTCTTGTCCGGGAGTTGGGGAAGATTCATGTACCGATATTATCGAGCGAGATTCATGCCAAGTGCGTTGTGGTGCGATCTGACTCCTGTCGAATGGCTGATCCGCAAGATGCAATTCAACCTGTATATGCAGACGTCGGCGTGGCTCGTTAGTCGTGAATTAGCAGAGGCGGCGGGCCCTTGGGATACCAGATTATTGGTAGATGACGATGGTGAGTATTTCTGCCGTGTTTTGCTCGCCTCTGACAGAGTGCAATTCGTCCCTGAGGCGAAAGTCTACTATCGCACTTCGGGCCCGGGCAGTTTGAGCTACATTGGCCGATCCGATAGAAAGAAGGTCGCATTACTGTGCTCAATGAAGCTGCACATCCAATATATTCGTTCACTCGAAGACAGCCAACGAGTGCGAGAGGCATGTGTAACCTATCTTCAAAACTGGGTTTGTTTTTTCTATCCTGAAAGGGAAGACCTCATAAGGCAAGTCGAGGAGGTCGCAGTCAGCTTGGGCGGAAAACTACAACTTCCGACGCTCTCTTGGAAGATCGTGTGGCTTTCGGCGCTTTTCGGACGCCAACGAGCCAAGCGAGCTCAAGCCTTTCTAGCCCGCATTAAATGGTCATTGGGACGGCTGTGGGACAGGATCCTGTTCCAAATCGAGGGACGCAGATTCAGACACAGCTTCGTGAAAAGTTGATTCAGGGGCGAAATACGGGGAAGATCGAAAGGATAGTGCTCAAGTTCTAGGGAGAAGAGATTTCCAAAATCACAGGCTCTTCTCCCTTTATCCGATCAGCTTCTTTCCTATTGAGCAAGCGTGCCGCTCAGATTTGTAGGTGGAGGTGGAGTCGAACTGGTAGCAGGGGGAGCTGATCCAGAGACGAGTGGATGGGGGTAGGTGTATGGTTCATAGACGGGAGTCCAGGTGTTCGTCGCCGTACAGACGTATAACTCTCCCTGACCTCCGTTCGCATCGGTTGCCCAATACGCCACCCCATAGGAACCGGTCGGGCTCGCGCCGTAGGTTCCACCCGGCCCAGCGGTACAGCTTGATGGACGGTTTGTCAGAGTGCCAGTACCAGTTCCGGTGGTGCCATTGAAGCTGGCGTTGCTCGCGTACACATCACGATTGAATACTTCGGCGGGAACTTCTCCTGTGCCCGCGGCATAGATGTAGACTTCGGGAATTCCGTTAGGAAGGTTATTGTCGAAGAAGTAGACCGGTTCCAGCTTCTGGTGCGCCCACGCGATCGTACCGGTGACACTATTGAGTGCATTCGGGAACCACTGTCCGTTGAGTGCATCCCCCTGGCCACGCCCCGCACCATCTAGGCAAGGATACCCAGAATTGGCAGGACTGTTCCCGTCCCACGCTGATCCAACGCCGTTACCGTTGATTGCTGTGCCACACCAACCCCACCCTGTCGGTGTGTTCGTCTCTGCTTCTGATCCGTCGTTTCTACTTGTGCTGACGCCACCGAAGTTGTTGTAGCCGCTAACGAGGTGGTTCCCCCAAACCAAAGCCGTGCCGCCATTGATTCCCAGAAATGCATTAGCAGGGGACGACGGCCCGACAATGTAATTCTGGTACGCCTCGAAAGCCCGACAACTTCTGCCTCTTCCCGATTGGGATTTAAGCCCATGCGTGTGAATCGAAGAAGATGATTGGGAGCCATTCAAGAGCGTGTTGTATCTAGCAACAAACCTTCCGCCGGTATCGCAATCCTCCAGCATTCCACCGTTCATGATGGAACTCTCGATGTACACGAAAGCTGATGTTCCAAAGTTCGTTGGAGCCGCCCAAGGGCTGTCCCCGTAGCCAATGGTGTCGCTGATGTCGTTCGACATAGCGAAGCCCTGCGCCAGGGTGGTGTAGGTTCCGTTGTCGTAGATATTGTGGTCGAGTACGCCTTCGATATCCCCGTAAAGCCTTCCAGCAAGTGTGCCAGGCGTCGAGGTGTAGGTTGTCATATTGAAATGAACATGGTCGATTCTCAGATTATGCTCGGGGCCGTAAACCACCACAAAACCGTCGTTCTTTGAGCTCCCTGTGCCTCCCTCGATTGTTAGGTCAGTGAGGCGAAGAGTTGAATTTACCCCCGACGCATTGATAACCCAGATCGACGCGCTGCTGGCGTAGGAGTCCTGAATTATCGTTTGATCTGTGGCGCTACAAGCGTAACTAGACGTGCCCGGAGTACCCGTGCAGTTGACAGCCGTTGAGCCTTGGATCGTCAGGTTGGTATTGCCTGAAGGAACTGTCCACGTGAGATTGCCAGTCCAGGCACAGGTGCCTGAAGGGATCGTCACGAGCGTCGTGGTCGATGTCACGGAATTGAGTGCCGTCTGTACGTCGGACTGGCTGCAACTCGCCGCATTGACCGTGCCGCCCGTTTGCGAGTGGGCTGCCACGGTCATTGTCAAGAGCAGAAGTAGCAGGAGTGAACGTGAGAAAAAGCGATTCATAAAGACCAACTCCTTTATTGTCAATAAAATGCGTGCGTTAAGTCAACGCTCGAGGCGGTCGAGACCTCAAAAAATAGCGGAATCAAGAGTTCCGTGTAGCTTTCTTTCCAATCTAGTCTTTCCCAGACAAAGGGAAAACACGGATCAGGGCGCGAATGGTTACCACGGTTACTCACGACAAAAGCATAAGAACACCTCCCCGGTGGTCGGATCACTGCATGGATCTGGGCATCTTCTCTCTTTCGAAAGTTGAAGTTGCACGTGGATCCATGATTTCCTTTTCGGCTTGGTCGGATAAGCGCAGAAAAGGTGGAGCAATGACGTAAGTAACCAAGGGAGGGCGACGTTCTTCAATTGGAAGAGTCAAAAAAAACCAAGATTTTGTTACGGTTTTGTTGTCAAGGCGCTAGTCTAGTAAGCCATTGATCGAAAACAATTTAAACTCCAGCGGGTCAGAGCAGCGATCAGGTCGCCGGTGCCCGCCCCGGGCGTTTGTATCAAATCTTCTTCGTCTGTTGTCCCGAGATATAAGCGAGATTAGCACAAATTTGATTGAAGCAACAAATTGCGCCGCGCGGGTAGGCAAAGTTGTTGCAGACTTGGGCGGGGCAAGCATCACCCCGCTTGGAAAGCAATATTGTTCGGCGACGGAGTGACCGTCGTTCTCAATCGATCCAGGGGACATTCATCGATTTTGCTGGATTACACCTCAACTCCTTCCGCTCCAATGTTCGAATAAACGATTTTGTTTTGTTAAGACAAGTGCGGAGAGCAAACTTTCCATGGAGATCAGAAAATGTACATTGTGCAACGCACGTTAACGTTCGTGCGTGGGTTTCTCTTAAGTTACGGCCCAACGAAGGTCAAGAAGGCTTTGTGGGATAAGGAATTCTCTGGTGACAAATGGAACTTTATCGACGATACAGCTAACGACTGTATCTACCCGCACTTGGAAAAACACGCTCGAGGTGGTGACATCCTGGATCTCGGCTGCGGTCCGGGCAACACGGCGAATGAACTAGCCGAGAAAGCATACACAACGTATCTCGGAGTCGATATATCGGAGTCAGCTTTGGCCAAAGGTGTGAAGCGGACGAACGAAAGTGGCCGGGCAGCCAAGAATAGCTTCGTTTGTTCGGACTTTCTTAGTTATATGCCAACGCGTGAGTTTGATGTAATCCTCTTCAGGGAGTCCATGTATCACATTCCGTACGGGTCGGTTATGGAGTTGCTGAACAAGTACTCGAAGTATCTCAAGAGCAGCGGCGTCTTTATAGTAAGACTCTATATCGGCGATTTTCAGACAGGGAAGATCAAACCCCGCGTCCAAAGAAAGATAGATTTGATCAAGCGCGAATTTAATGTTGTCGAATCGTTCCAATATGAGAAGGCTGGAACTCCTATGGTCTTGGTCTTTAGGCCCGAGCAATAGGATGCCCGGTGCGATGAAGAAGAACTCAATGGGATACTCGGCAGAGACTACTCTGAGTAGACGGCAACTTCGATAAGGAGCGCACTTTGAGGATTAGCATCTTTGGATTAGGTTACGTGGGAGCTGTGTCCGCGGGGTGCCTCGCGGCCGAAGGGCACCAGGTGCTTGGGGTCGACCCCCTTGCTGACAAGGTTGATCTGATCAACCGCGGGCATTCACCGATCGTAGAAGCCGAAATCGATGGGATCATCGAGGAAACCGTCCGAGCGGGTAACCTGCGCGCCACCCAGGATCCAACTGCGGCGATCCACGAGACAGACCTTTCCTTCATCTGCGTTGGAACGCCGAGCCAACCGAACGGGAATCTCGACCTTCGTTACATTCGCCGCATTTGCGAACAGATCGGAAACGCCCTGCGAACCAAGACGGACCGACATACAATCGTGATCCGTAGCACGATCCTGCCCGGGACTATGCAGAAGGTCGTAATTCCGACTTTGGAGGACTCCTCGGGGAAGAAAGCCGGGGAGGGTTTCGGCATATGCAATAACCCCGAATTCTTACGAGAAGGCTCTGCAGTTAAGGATTTCCGGAGCCCGCCAAAAACAGTTATCGGGGAGCTGGATCAAGCGAGCGGCGAGTTACTTGCATCGCTGTACGAACACGTACAGGCTCCAATCATACGGACAGACCTCAGCACTGCGGAAATGATCAAATATGTCGACAACAGTTGGCATGCGCTGAAAATTGGATTTGCGAACGAGATCGGAAACCTGTGCGACTCCTTCGGGGTTGATGCCGACGCGGTCATGAATATCTTCTGTCAGGATAAAAAGCTGAACATTTCACCAGCCTATCTGAAACCCGGCTTTGCTTTCGGTGGTTCGTGTCTTCCTAAGGATTTGCGAGCGCTTTCTTATCAGGCAAAGGTACATGATTTGCAACTCCCGATTCTCAGCGCGGTTCTCCCCAGCAATGAAATGCAAATTGTGCGCGGAGTCAAGCTAGTGATGGACAGCGGAAGCCCGCGTGTCGGAGTACTTGGATTCAGCTTCAAGGCGGGGACGGATGATCTCCGCGAGAGCCCAGTCATCGAAGTCATCGAACGGCTCATTGGGAAAGGATACGACCTTCGCATTTACGATCGAAACGTGAATATCGCTGCATTGGTGGGCGCGAATCGGGATTTTATCCTTAACCACATTCCACACATCTCAAAGTTGATGGTGCCCAGCATAGACGAGGTGCTCGCGCACGCACAGACAATCGTGATCGGCAATCGCGATCCGGAATTCAGTCAAATTCAGGCTAAGCTACGCGAGGATCAGTGCCTCGTGGATTTTGTTCGAATAACTCGACAAGGGAGCTCGAATGCAACGCAGCAGCTCACTTATGCCTGAAACATTGGTGGCACAGTCTCCTGTCGTCGGTTCGAAAGCAGGCGTCTATGAATCGATCGAGCGGCTTGCGCACTGGCTGGAGGAACACGACTATCGCGGCTATGACACCTTCGACGGATTGAATGCCAGGTTTGTCCGTCCGCTTACGTTCAACAGCGTTCTCCTGCGTACCGTTCTCCTCCAGGGAGTACGACGGTTCCCTCTGAATATTCGACCGCTTTTAGGCGTCTCGCCGGCACATTCGACCAAGGGCATGGGTTTTCTGGCCCGCGGTTTCATCCGCTTGAATAAGGCGACGGGCAATCCGGGCTGGAACGAAAAAGCCAAGGCGGCGCTCCAATGGCTTATCGAGCATAGGTCGCCTGGCTACAGCGGGGCTTGTTGGGGTAATCACTTCGACTATCAGTCCCGAACCTTCTATCTTCCCAAGGGCGTTCCAACGGTGGTGTGGACTTCCTTGATCGGCCACGCCTTTCTGGATGGCTGGGAGCACTTTCATGAGGACGCTTATTTGGACATTGCAGTGAGCGCCTGCGAACACATTACGCATGATCTCGCAGCGATCTCTTCAGGAGATGCAATTTGTATCTCGTATATCCCGGGCAAGAACGTCATGGTTCATAACGCCAACACGTTGGGAGCAAGCCTGTTGGCTCGGGTTCATGCAGCGACCGGAAATGAGAAATACAGCAAGCTGGCGTGCCAGGCAATGACCTACACCGCGAATTGCCAGCGCCCGGATGGCTCGTGGTACTACGGGGAAAAAGAAAATTTGCACTGGGTCGATAACTTCCATACTGCGTATGTGCTGGATTGTTTTCAGATCTATCGCCAAAGCACCAGTGATGATCGCTTTGATGACGCGATGATGCGCGGCTATCGGTACTGGAAGGAGAATTTCTTTCTGTCCGATGGAACGCCGAAATACTACGATCACAAGACACTGCCGATTGACATTCAATGCTGTTCACAGGCGATTGATACTCTCGTGTTGTTCCGGCAAGAGGACCCAGATAGTTTGAACCTCGCCATGATGGTTAGCGAATGGACGATTGCCAGTATGCAAGACAAGAGCGGGTATTTTTACTACAGAAGATATTCCCCATGGCTCGCAAACAAGACTCCGACATTGCACTGGGGCCAGGCGACGATGATGTGCGCTCTTGCCGGTCTATATCAAAACCTATAAGGGAAAAGATTATCTCGTGAAGAGAAAAATTCTGATCATCGTTGAAAACTTGCCAGTTCCCTTTGACCCTCGCGTCTGGAAGGAAGCTGGCGCGCTTCGCGACGCGGGTTATGAGGTTTGCGTCCTTTCGCCACGCGGGAAGGGATATTCGAAGCGGTATGAACTGCTCGAAGAAGTGCATATTTATCGGCACCCGATGCCGAAGGAGGGAAGCAGCGCCTGGGGTTACTTATGGGAATATGGGTGCGCTCTCTTTTGGCAGTTCTTTTACACGTGGTGGATTTTTATCACAAGAGGATTTCATTGCATCCAGGGTTGCAACCCGCCGGACGACATCTTTCTCGTAGCTCTACCCTTCAAGCTCTTCGGCGTGAAGTATATTTTTGACCATCACGATGCTAACCCAGAGCTCTATCTGTCGAAATATGAACGCCGCGATTTTCTATATAAGGCACAGGTCTGGCTCGAGGAACTGACTTATCGTTGTAGCGACGTAGTTATCGCGACCAATGAGAGTTATCGTGGCCTCGCAATAGGACGAGGGCGACGCGATCCGAAGGATGTATTCGTTGTCCGTAATGGTCCGGATTTGGATAAATTCCGACTCATGCCGGCGCAGCCTAGTCTGAAGAATGGAAAGCGGTGGCTGGTCGGATACGTCGGAACCATGAGTATTCAGGAAGGTCTTGATATTCTAATCGACGTGGCGTCTCACATCCAAGAGATGGGGCGTTCGGATGTTCATTTCACTTGCGTTGGGGGCGGACCGGGGCTGGATGGGCTGCGTGAGCTCGTAAAACAGAAGGGGCTTGAGAATTCGGTCCGTTTCACAGGCAGAGTGCCCGATCGTGAGCTTCTGGATGTCCTTTCAACCGCGGATGTCTGCGTCAATCCAGACAAGCCGTGCGAGATGAATGACATCTCGACAATGATCAAGATCACCGAGTACATGGCTCTAGGGAAACCGATCGTTCAGTTCGATCTGAAGGAAGGCCGCGCTACAGCGGGTGACTCCTCTCTTTACTCCGATAATCACGATCAAGTTGCGGATTTTGCACGGAAAATCCTCTGGCTATTTGATCACCCGGAAGAGCGCCAAAGAATGGGCGAGATTGGGCGAAGGCGAATCGAGCAGCAGTTTGCCTGGAAGTATTCAATCGTCAACCTACTCGCAGCTTACGACCGCGCCTTCGAGAAGCGTTCAAGTCTAACCGGGAGGAGCCACTCGTCCACAAGCATAATTGAGCCGACGAACGAGGCGAGCGTAGTACCTAAAGACTGATGTCAGGAGCCGTAAGGATAAGATGCATATCTCTGTCATTTTATGTACGTTTAACCGTTGCCGTCTTCTGCCGGCGGCACTGGAAAGTATCGCGGCCTCGAATATGCCTGCTGGGATGCTATGGGAAGTGTTGGTTGTGGACAACAATTCGACGGATCAAACCCGTGAAGTCGTCGAGACCTTCTCGCGCCAGTATCCTGGGCGGTTCCGTTATCTTTTTGAATCGCGCCCAGGGAAATCCTATGCACTCAACGCAGGCATTGCGGCTGCCGGAGGTGATGCACTTGCATTCATGGATGACGACGTGACCGTCGCTCCCGAGTGGCTGCGGAATCTTGTTGCGCCGCTACAGGAGGGAGGATTTGCCGGGACGGGCGGGCGAGTCGAACCACGTTGGACAACCGATCCTCCAAACTGGCTTCCACACGAGGGCTGGGCAGCCGCGGGTCCTCTTGTATCGTTTGATCGCGGCGACCGAGGCTGTATTCTCGCGGAGAGTCCGGTCGGCACAAACATGGCTTTCCCGCGGAGAGCCTTCGAGCAGTACGGCGGATTTCGAGTCGATCTGGGACCTTCGCCCCACAACGAGATCCGGAACGAAGACAGCGAATTCGCGCGACGTCTCCTGCGAGCGGGGGAACGACTTTACTATGTGCCTTCTGCTGTGGTGTATCACCCCGTGACTGAAGATCGTCTAAGTAAGAGCTACTTTCTGACCTGGTGGTTTGATAAAGGTCGTTCGGAGATCCGCGAGTCCGGAATTCCCCGGGACGATGGACGGATGATTCGGGGGATTCCGCTCGGCATGTTTCGGAGAGTCGCGCGATGGGCAATTCAGTGGTCCATCACGTTCCATCCCCGGCGTCGTTTTGAGACCAAGTTGAAAACATGGTATAACGCGGGAGCCCTAACGGAGTGTCACAGAAGCTTTAGACCATCGAGCGCTATTTCTGAAGCCGCTGTTGTCAATAGGCCTGTAAGTACACGGCGGTGAAGAAAATCTGCACTGCAGAAAAAGACCCAGATACTCACCACGTGTATTGAAACAAATTCCTTTACCGCAGAAGCCGGGAATATGGAATCCACAAAAGGATTCCAAGACAGAATTGATTGGAAAGAGAGTTAGTCGACCATGGCACAAATGAAGGGTCAATCTGAAAAGATCGCTGATGTCGTGATCGTTGGAGCCGGACCTTACGGGCTATCCATCGCAGCGCATTTGGCATCTTCTGGAGTCCGGTTTCGCATCTTTGGTCATCCAATGAGTGTTTGGCGGAACCACATGCCCAGAGGGATGCGCTTAAAGTCGGAGGGATTCGCATCGTCTCTCTCCGACCCACGCTCGCAATTCACTCTGCGCATCTACTGCCAGCAACAAGGTATCGAGTACGCCGATGTTGGCGAGCCCGTTCGCTTGGAGACATTCATCGCGTACGGACTGGCATTCCAAAGAAAGTTTGTGCCGAATCTTGAAGAAAAGCTCGTTGTTGGGTTGGAGGAGTCTCCCGTTGGTTACGAACTCCAGCTCGAGGATGGAGAAAAGGTTCTAGCACGCAGCGTTGTGATTGCCGTTGGGATAAGCCACTACTCGTATCTGCCTAACGCTTTGGCAGGACTTCCTAGGGATGTTGTCAGCCATAGCTCAGCACATAGCGATCTTGCCGGATTCAAGGGGCGCAGTATTGCGATCGTAGGAGCCGGCGCGTCTGCTCTCGATCTCGCCGCCTTACTGCACGAGGCTGGCGCATATGTTCAGTTGGTTGCTAGGAGTTCGTCGATTCGCTTTCAGGACCCACCCGGCGGGAAGAGTTCTTTCAAGCAGAGATTGCTTAATCCCAGAACTGGTATTGGTTCCGGGATGCAGCTATACTTCTACGTCAATGCTCCTCACTGGTTTCGTCACCTTCCTGAAAGCGTGAGGCTCGATCGAGTGCGAAAAACTCTCGGCCCCGCTCCCCCGTGGTTTACGAAACAAGAAGTCGACGGCAAGATTCCATTTCATCTAGGCGTCGACATTACTTCCGCCGAGCTTAGGAGCGGCCGTCCTACCTTACTATTAAAGGACGCGACGGGCAAGCAGACAGCGGTGGAAGCCGATCACGTGATTGCAGCTACTGGATACCGTGTGGATATCGAGAAGCTGCAGTTCATGAGTCAAACAATCAGAAAGAAAATCCGCACCACCGATAAAGCCCCGGCATTGTCAGGATCATTTGAGTCTTCGATTCCGCGGCTGTATTTCGTTGGTGTATCTTCCGCAAATACTTTTGGACCGATGATGCGGTTCGCTTTTGGAGCGGATTATACGGCACGCCGGCTTTCGAAGTATCTCGTCAAGCCGATTCGAAGCGCATCCCAGGCTTACGCTGGGACCGAAAGCACACGGGCGGCGGAACGCGTCTGAAACCAGGAAGACAGTATCTCAAATGGCAATGAAGCCCAATAACGGAAAGCCTCACGTAGGCGCGACGGTTCGCCCAAAGGTTCTGATCACAGACACAGCTCGTTGGCCGGTTGGGCCTCGATTGGCGATCGCGTTTTCAGAATTGGGATGTGAAGTTGGAGTATTGTGCCCGTTGCCGAACCACCCAATTGAGAAAACCAATGCTGTGGATCAAATTTTCCGTCACAGCGGTCTCCAGCCGCTGAAGGCATTGAAAGCGGCGGTGGAGTCGTTCGATCCGGATATCATTATTCCCCTCTGCGATCGCGGCGTGCAGCATTTGCATGACTTGTATGCTCTAGCCCATTCCCCGGGGTCCTCTGACCGCAGGATGGTTCAATTGATTGATCGCTCGCTGGGTTCGCCGGACAGTTTTCGAACAATATCCAGCCGCCGCGAACTTCTCAAATTGGCACATTCTGAAGGGGTCTTGATACCAGGGATGATTGCAATCGAGTGCAAGGGCGATTTGAACTCCTGGAATAAAGAGACGGCGCCGCCGTGGGTCGTCAAAGCGGATGGAACATCGGGCGGCCGTGGTGTTCGCGTAGCGAACACGGCCAAGGAGGCTGAACACCATTTTCGGGAACTGGTTCAACCTCCCGGACTGATTGAACTGGCAAAGCGGCTGTTGCTCAATCGGGACAGAGGATGGATTCTCTCTGAAGCGAAGCGACCGCGACCGGGCATCATCGCGCAGTCATTTATCGATGGACGACCAGCAAACTGCGGAGTGGTGTGTTGGGGAGGGGAGTTACTGGCCGGGATTTGTGTTGAGGTGATCCAAGCGCTTGGTCCAAAAGAACCAGCAGCGGTGGTGCAAGTGGTCGAAGGTGCTGAAATGATGCGGGCAGCGAAACGAATCGCTAGGCGTCTCAGACTTTCCGGCTTCTTCGGGCTGGACTTTGTGATTGAAAATGGCACAGGCTTAATGTATCTAATCGAGATGAATCCGCGATGCACTCCGCCGTGTCCTCTACCGCTCGGGAAAGGACGCGATCTGGTAGCAGCTTTGTGTGCACAACTGGCAGGACAGCCGAAGCCGGACAGGGCGTGCGTGACAACAAACAGCAGAATCGCCTATTTCCCACAGTGCTGGGACGCTGGTGGATCCAGAACCGACTCGAGAATCATCGATGGTGTTTATTGCGATGTGCCGGTGGAGGAACCTGAGTTAGTCCAGGAACTTCTTCATCCGTGGTCTGCGAGAAGCTACCTTGGTCAGTTGCTGGACTGGGTTCGGGAAATCTCTGGCCGAAAAAGAACGCTGAATACCTGCGTGTTTGAAGAAGCTATGGAATCGATCACAACGGATGGTGCGGTCGATGCGGTTCCATCACGGTTGAGAGGCAAATAGCGAGATGGCGGGCCGATGATTTTCCGAAGGACAGATCTCGCCGGGGTGATTGAGATTGAGATGGAACTCCACCGCGATGAGCGCGGCTTCTTTGCGCGTTCCTGGTGCGAAAGGGAGTTTCGCGAAAACGGCCTGAACCCAAAGCTGGTGCAGTGCAGCATCTCGTACAATGAGAGGAAGGGAACGCTGCGGGGAGTGCACTACCAGGCGCCGCCGTATCCAGAAGCCAAACTGGTACGGTGCACAAAGGGATCCCTATACGATGTGGCACTCGATCTTCGACCGGACTCACCCAGCTATCTGCGATCGACCGGGGTTGAGTTGACAGCAGCGAACCATCGAGCGCTTTACATTCCTGAGGGATGCGCACACGGGTTTCTGACGCTCGAAGAGAGCACGGAGGCGCTTTACCAGATGTCAGAGTTTTATCATCCGGAGACGGCGCGCGGGGTGCGATGGAACGATCCGGCGTTCGGGATTGTCTGGCCAGGCGTGGCGGAAGTTATCTCAGAGCGCGACCGGAGCTTTCCGGACTTCAAATCGAAATGATCAACCTCGCGAGGGAGTTTGCACGCAAAAACGTTTCGGAAACTGGCCGGGAGTTGCATAGGTTTGCCTCCGAACTTTATCCGATCTGCCGGAGCATAACTGGAAACGGTATTCGGGAAACGCTTGAGAGGATTCAAAGGGTCATTCCCCTTGAAGTTTCAGAGGTGAGGAGCGGGACTCAGGTTTTTGACTGGGAGGTTCCGAAAGAGTGGAACATTCGCGACGCCTATATTAAGGGTGCGTCCGGACGGCGGGTCATAGACTTCCAGCAACACACACTGCACGTCTTGAATTACAGCCTTCCGATCCATGCCAAGTTGCCACTGAGCGAACTTCGTCAGCACCTGCACACGCTTCCGGATCATCCAGATTGGATTCCGTACAGGACCTCTTACTACAAACCGGACTGGGGATTCTGCCTTTCGCATAACCAACTGCTGGCACTCGAGGATGGTGAGTATGAGGTAAGCATCGATGCCACTCTGGACGACGGCCACCTGACTTATGGAGAGTGCTATCTGCCGGGGCAGTCGAGCGATGAAGTCCTGATTTCGGCCCATGCGTGCCATCCATCGCTCGCGAACGACAACTTGTCCGGGTTGACGGTAGCTACAGCCCTGGCCCAGCTACTGCGAGGATGCGATCTTCGCTACTCTTATCGGTTTCTTTTCATCCCGGGGACGATTGGATCGATAACCTGGCTGGCGCGCAACCGGGAGGCAGCAAAACGTGTGCGGCATGGCATGGTCTTGACCTGCATAGGAGATGCAGGTTGCTTTCACTACAAGAAAAGCAGGCAAGGGGATGCTGAGATTGACCGAGTAATGGCCCATGTGCTGAGTCATTGCGGAGAGCCGGCAGAGGTTCTTGAGTTTTCTCCTTACGGATACGACGAACGGCAGTATTGTTCCCCTGGCTTCAACTTGCCGGTCGGATGCATGATGCGAAGTGTCTGGGGAACTTTTCCGGAATACCACACGTCGGCCGACAATCTTGATTATATTCGTCCTGAGCAACTGTCCCGATCGCTCAGTGTATGTGTAAGCGCAGTAGAAGTGCTTGAGAACAACCGGACCTATCTTAATCAAAATCCTTGCTGTGAACCCCAGCTTGGAAAACGAAATCTATACCGCAGCACGGGCGGGAAATCCATCGATATGGAAATTAGCGCTCGGCTTTGGGTCCTGAATCTCTCTGACGGCAAGCATTCTCTATTGGATGTCGCAGAGCGCTCCGGCTTGCCATTTTCCGCTGTTCACGATGCTGCACAATTGTTGCGCGAAAATGGACTTCTCGTCGAAGCCGTGGCGACTTCGTAACAGCTCTGGTGTAACGAATTGGGCATTGTGGCAGGCCTCTGCTCGTCCTATCATCAAGTTCGCCCAACCTTGACCCAGATTCTCGGGATTTTGCCTGGGCCGAGGGCGGGTCTTCGAGCCTTTTCCCAGGCAAGTTCGCTTTGACGACCTAACCCCCGTTGCAGGATAACCGACTGTTCGATCAAGCTTTAGGAGAGACATGAGAGTTTTGCTCACAGGTCATAGAGGCTATATTGGCACCGTAGCTGGGCCCGTTTTGCGCTCAGCTGGTCACCAGGTTGTTGGGCTCGATACCGACCTCTATGCGAATTGCGACTTCGGCGCCCTGAGTTCGGATTTTGAAGAGATTCGCAAGGATCTGCGCGACGTAAGCACTACCGATCTCGCTGGATTCGATGCAGTGGTCCACATGGCTGCTTTGTCGAACGATCCGCTAGGGAACCTAAATCCTCAGCTTACTTACGACATCAATCATCTTGCCTCGGTCCACTTGGCAAGGGTCGCGAAAGCGGCGGGTGTCGGCCGATTTGTCTTTGCCTCATCGTGCAGTACGTACGGCGCCGCGGGCGACGATTTTCTCGACGAGACATCCGCGCTCAATCCGGTTACTCCATATGGCGAATCAAAAATTCTTGCGGAACGCGATATTGCGCTACTTGCCGACGACGACTTCTCGCCGACCTTTATGCGCAATGCGACGGCATACGGAGTTTCGCCGCGCTTGCGCCTTGACATTGTGCTGAACGACCTTGTGGCCGCCGCACTAACTACGGGACGTGTTTACATCAAGAGCGACGGTAGCCCCTGGCGGCCAATCGTCCACATTCGCGATATCGTTGGTGCGGTCGTTGCCGCTCTCGATGCCCCGCGGGAAGTTGTTCATAATCAGATTCTCAATGTAGGTCGCAATGACGAGAATTTTCGAATCCGCGAGATTGCCGAATTCGTCGTCGAGGTTGTTCCTGGATGCAGTGTTGAGTACGCCCCCGGTGGCGGCCCCGATCCCCGTTGCTATCGAGTCAGCTTCGATAAAATCAACCGTCTTCTTCCTGCGTTTCGTCCCCAATGGACTGCACGTCAAGGCGCTCAGGAACTCTACGAGGCGTATCGAGGGTTCGGGCTCAAAACTTCAGATATGGAAGAAAAGCGCTACGTTCGGATCAACGAAATCCGCCGGCTTCAACAGGCGGGTAAGCTGGACCAAGGCTTGTGCTGGACTGAGAAGTTTGCCGAAGTGCGCTAGGCAACTGAAAGAGATTGCAGACACAAATGATGAATACAAGTACCGCTCTTGAGAAGCTCGAGAACCTGACGACCGTCAAAGCATGCCGGTTCTGCGGTGCGAGCCTGGAGCGGACCTTTGTCGATCTCGGGATGTCACCGCTCTGTGAGTCATATCCGTCTTCCTCGGAGTTGAATCATGGCGAGGTCTACTATCCGCTCCACGTTTATATATGCGAGCGTTGCTGGCTCGTGCAGTTGGAAGAATACGAAAGTGCGGAGAGTATCTTCAGCGACTATGCCTATTTTGCATCCTACTCTGACTCATGGCTCAAGCATTGCGAGAAATACTGCAGTGAAATGAAGACGCGCTTTGGCTTGGGGGAACAGAGTTTTGTGGCCGAAGTAGCCAGCAATGACGGCTATCTGCTCCAATACTTTGTCAGGCACGGCGTTCCGGTACTCGGAATTGAGCCGGCTGCGAACGTCGCGAAGGTTGCAGTAGAGAAGGGCGTTCCCACGCTGGTCCGATTTTTCGGCGAGACCGTGGCAAAGGAACTCGAGGCAGAAGGACGGCTTGCCGATCTGGTGGTTGGCAACAATGTTCTTGCGCAGGTGCCCGATCTCAACGATTTCGTAGAGGGTCTCAAGATTCTGTTAAAACCTGAAGGGGTCATCACTCTTGAATTTCCGCACCTGTTGCGCCTGATTGAGCTCAACGAATTCGATACGATTTACCACGAACACTTTTCCTATTTTTCACTACTCAGTACGAGCAAAATCATGCAGGCGCACGGATTGAGGGTGTTCGACGTAGAAGAACTGAAATCGCACGGTGGGTCACTCCGAGTTTTCGCGTGCCTTTCCTCCAGCCAATTGCACCGTACCAGCTCTAGTGTGAAAAAAGTCATGGACGACGAGATCAATGCGAGGCTCGACCGCATTGTCGGTTATGAGGGCTTTGCAAAGCAGGTGCGCCAGACCAAACTAGAACTGCTGGATTTTCTCGTTACCGCGGCGAGACAGGGCAAAAAAGTTGCCGGTTACGGAGCGCCTGGGAAGAGTGCAACTCTATTGCACTACTGCGGAATTGGAAAAGATCTGATCGAGTATACGGTCGATCGCAGCCTTTACAAACAAGGGCGGTACCTTCCTGGAAGTCGCATCCCGATCTACCACCCTGATCGAATCAGTGAGACGAAGCCCGACTACATCGTCATCCTTCCGTGGAACCTGAAGGATGAAATCATGAAGCAAATGAGTTATATCCGGGAGTGGGGAGGACACTTCGTGATTCCCATCCCGAAGGTCGCGATTTTATAGGATTCGGAAACGACGAGGTGATGTATGAAAGTCGTGCTGTTTTGCGGCGGCGAGGGAATGAGGCTCAGGGGCTACTCAGAAGATGTCCCGAAGCCGATGGTTACCATTGGTGCACGACCCGTCCTTTGGCATGTCATGAAGTATTACGCGCATTTCGGCCACAAGGATTTCATTCTTTGCCTTGGCTACAAGGCCAATGCCATCAAGAATTACTTTTTGGAGTATGACGAGTCCGTTTCCAACGACTTTGTCTTCTCGCGGGGTGGCAAAAAGCTCGAATTTATGCAGCGCGATATCGACGACTGGAAGATAACCTTCGCTGATACCGGCTTGCGGGCAACAATCGCGGACCGCCTTCGTCTCATCGAGCCGCATCTCGATGGCGAAGAAATGTTCCTTGCTAACTACAGCGACGGCCTTACCAATTTCTATCTTCCCAGAATGATCGAGGAATTCTCGGGCCGCGATTCCTACGCTTCCTTCCTTTCTGTACAGCCGCGCTCCAGCAGTTTAGATACGGTCGAGACCGATGAGCAGGGCTGCGTCCGCGCCATTAAGAATATGACAGACGCGAATATCTGGGTGAACGGCGGGTATTTCATTTTGCGCAAGGAAATATTCCGCTATATCAATGCGGGCGAAGAGCTTATCTATGAGCCATTCCAACGGCTGATCGCTGAGGGCAAAGTGTGGTCACACCGCTACAACGGCTTTTGGCAATGCATGGATACCTTTAAGGACAAGCAGATTTTGGACGAACTCGAAGCCTCCGGCAATGCTCCGTGGCGCTTGTGGAAGAATGGTCATCCTGTCGCAGGGCACGTCGCGTGATTAGTCTGAGTTTCCCGCGCGGAGATGCGAAGCCCTTCACGGTGCTTTGCCTTGGCGCCCATTCCGACGACATTGAGATCGGCTGCGGTGGGACGCTCTTGCATTTCAAAGAGATTTTTCCAGAATTGAGATTTTACTGGGTCGTTTTCAGCGCGACAGGCGTTCGCGGCCAGGAAGCAGGCAAGGCGGCCGAGTTCTTCACTTCCGGTTGCGACAAAAAGATAATTCTCAAAGAATTTCGAGATGGATTTCTTCCCTACAGTGGACACGAGGTGAAGGAGTTTTTTGAGGAGATCAAGCGTGCGGTAAATCCGGAATTGATTTTCACGCATTGGCACGGAGATGCACACCAGGATCACAGGCTGATTTCTGATCTCACTTGGAACACCTTCCGAAATCACTCGATTCTTGAATACGAAATTCCGAAGTATGACGGCGACATGGGGCGGCCGAACCTGTTCGTGCCCTTGGACTCTGCACAATACGAGACGAAGATCAACAATTTGCTCGAGACGTTCGAATCTCAGCGAGCCAGGCGCTGGTTTGACCGCGAGACCTTCCTGGGCCTCATGCGAATTCGCGGTATGGAGTGCAACGCTGCAAGCGGATACGCCGAAGCCTTCCACTGCCGCAAGGTGGTGCTCGAAGGGAACTGGGGCGATTGAACCAACGATTCAGCAAGGGAGGTACTGTGAAATGAACCTTTTCTTAGATCCCCAAATGGATGAAGCAAAACGGCGGCAAGAGCTATACCGCGGATCCGTACTTGTGTATTCGCCTTCGCCCAGTGCACTGAAGTTATGCGAATTTGCGCGTGAACTCATCGAGACGGCATTCCATCCTTACGATCCCCGCAAGATTCAGGATTCCATGCCTGTTGAGAAGTGCGTTGAGATTCTCGCCGACCTCAAGCCGAAATTCATTCACCACCCCACTTCGAAGGAATTGATCCAGCGTATGCTGGCGGAACGAGGCTGCGATCTGGAGAAGACATATTTTGATGTCCCTCGATTGCGTACTGCATTTCCTGCCGATTATCTGGCGTCGGGAATTGCCTATGCATTCCACCCGCACCGCGACACGTGGTACTCAGCTCCGGGCTCGCAGATTAACTGGTGGATGCCCGTATATGAAATCTATCCGGAGAACAGCATGGCCTTTCACCCGAGATATTGGGATGAAGCGGTTGCGAACAGTTCAAACACCTATAACTACTACACATGGAACCGCAATAACCGGCAGAGCGCGGCACAGCACGTCAAAACTGACACGCGCGAGCAACCACGCGCTCAGGTGTCTCTTGCGCCTGACCCACAAGTCCGCGTAGTTGCCAATGTGGGTGGCGTCATGCTCTTTTCGGCTGCGCAGCTGCATTCGACGGTGCCGAATACCTGTGGGCTGACGCGATACAGCATCGACTTCAGGACTGTTCATCTGGACGATGTTTGGAATCAGGCTGGAGCGCCGAACATCGACTCGGCATCCACGGGCACCACCATGCGCGACTACATAAGAGCATCCGATTATTCGCACCTCCCTGAAGATGCGATCGCTCCATATTGCGATGAGACCGAGGCTGAATTCACTCCGTCTCCTGCTGCTTCGGCTGCGAGCACGGCTCGGTGATACATGGGCAATGAGGTCGCAGCCGATGGATCGCCGCATGAGCGATCGTCGGTTTTCTGCAGACAGGACAAGGGCAAGAAAATGGAAATGCGTTCGGAGAAAAGGGAATGACTCAGACTGCAAAGAAGAGTCTCTACGCACTCGGCTTACAACAACCAAGGTTCGCTTATTTCAACGGAGAGGTAAGACCGTGGGAAGAGGCAACCTTGCATGTTTCCTGTGAAGCGGTGAACCGTGGACTCAATGTCTTTGAAGGATTGAAAGGTTATTGGCAGGTTGGTGGAGTGGACTTCGGCATCGTAGAATTACGCCGCCACTATGACCGACTAGCCCGCTCGGCGCGATTGCTTCATATTCCTGTTCCGGTGTCCTACGAGGAGTTTAGGGAGGCCTGCTCGAAAATTGTTCGAGCACTCTACGAGCCGGACAAAGACATGTGGATTCGAGCAACACTGTTTGTTGTTGAAGGGCACTGGGGCGAATCCACGGTTGCAGACCTTGTTCTCACGGCCTATCACCAGGCCAAGGACGCCCCCGCACCGGTGGCCGTCGGTGTCAGTACCTGGCAGCGGTCGAGCGATATAAGTTTGTCTCCTCGAATCAAGTCGAGTACAAACTATCAGGTTGCAAGATTGGCGCGCATCGAAGGCAAGAAGCGCGGCTTTTCTGAGATGATTCTGCTCAACCAGCAAGGCCGGGTGGCTGAAGCGACTGGTGCCTGTGTACTGGTTGTACGCGATGGGTGCGTGATCACTCCGCCAGCTTCGGAAGGACGATTGGAAAGCATCACACTTGAAATCGTGCGCAAGATTTGTCATTCATTGGCCATCCCGTACATCGAGCGACCCGTAGATCGAACCGAACTACACATTGCGGATGAGATTCGGCTTGTTGGCACACTGGCTGAACTCGCGCCTGTCACTCGGGTGGACGAATACGAGTTGCCGCCAACATCGCCGCTCACAGATTTGATCGCGGAGACTTTCTGGGATGCTGTTCGCGGAACAACCCCGCACCCAGCAGTCGAATTAACGTTGGTCTAAGTGAAGCTTCTCAGGAATTGGCGAAGAACTTGAACGAAGGGATTGGCAATCGCCAGGGAATTCGGGGAATCAAAGGGATCTATGAAAGAACTGGAAGAGCTGTATAAATATCGAGAGCTTCTGTACATGATCACGTACCGGGACATTAAGGTGCGGTACAAGCAGTCGATCATGGGCTTTCTCTGGGCCATCTTCATGCCGATTCTGATCGTTATGTCCGGCGTTATGGTGCGCTACGCCTATGCCATGGTCTCGCATGCGCCATTGAAAACGGCGGATATCGCCAGCGTCGCTATAAAGTCGGTTCCATGGGCATTCATTGTCTCGAGCATTCGCTACACCTGTAATAGCCTCGCCAGTAATCGCGACCTCGTCGTCAAGATCTATTTTCCCAAGGAGATTTTTCCATTGGCTGCGGTGCTTGCCTGTCTCTTCGATTTTGTCGTGGCCTCTGCTGCTTTACTGATTTTTCTGGTCCTCATGAAGATCGGCTACAGCATTTATCTACTATGGGTTCCTGTGCTGCTTGCCACGTTAGTTCTGTTTTGCATGGGCATCGGCATGATCGTGTCCGCCGCGAGTTTATTCTTCCGCGATGTAAGGTACATTGTCGAAATCTTTTTAACCTTCGGAATCTTCTTCACGCCTGTGTTCTTTGACGCTCGCATGTTTGGCGATCGTGGCAAATGGTTAATGTTGAATCCCTTTGCTCCGTTGCTTGATGGGCTGAACACCTGCATAACACATCATCAGTCACCCGATGTTGATTGGTATCTATACAGTCTCGTATTCAGTTTGACTTCGTTCTTGGCTGGATTTGTTTTGTTCAAGCATCTCGAACCGGCTTTTGCTGAGAGCATTTAGGGGAAACCATTCATGTCCGACACTGCGCTCCGAATGGAGCACGTCTACAAAAAATTCCGCAAGGGGGAAACCTACAATTCCCTGCGCGATTTATTGCCCGCGATCACGGGGAGAATGTTTCGGGGAGAGGAACTCGATGCAGGGGACCGCCGCGAATTTTGGGCGCTGCAGGACATTTCATTCGAAGTGAAGCAAGGCGAAGCGCTTGGCATTATTGGCCACAACGGTGCAGGGAAAAGCACTGCGCTAAAGATTCTAAGCCGTATCATGAAGCCCACGAAGGGGCAGATGATCGTCAACGGGCGGCTTTCAGCCCTGATTGAGGTGGCTGCAGGGTTCCATCCTGACCTCACCGGTATGGAGAATATTTTCCTTAATGGCGCGATCCTGGGCATGACCAAGCGCGAAATTCAATCGAAACTGGATCAAATCATCGCTTTCTCCGGAATCGAGGAATTCATCGACACTCCTGTGAAGCGCTATTCATCGGGAATGTACGCGCGTCTGGGCTTCTCCGTTGCGGCTCACGTCGATCCGGATGTGCTGATAGTCGATGAAGTGCTCAGCGTTGGCGATTTTGTCTTCCAAGAACGGTGCATGCAGCGTATCCGCTCAATTCTTGAGGAGGGAACCACCGTTCTTTTTGTCTCACACAACCTCAAAGCCGTGACCGAAATTTGCCGTCGCGCAATGCTTCTCGAACATGGCAAAGTGCTCGCAATTGACGAGACAGGCGCGGTCGCCCGGAAGTATCTCAGCCTCCTTGCGCCGTCGGATACGACCGTTGAAGACAAGCCTGTTTACATTTCAAGAGTTCGCGTCAGGGACCGCGCCGGAGAGCAGTCTACCTTTGAGTCAGGTGAGACAGCGTGGATTGACATCGAAGTAACAGCTCGGCAGGCTCTCGAAAAATTGGCCGTTGTGATCTGGTTCAAAGATGAAAGTGATTACATTATTTTCCATACGTCGACCGAGCGCCTTGGCTTCACTCCGTTCTCTCTGCAAGCTGGTGGCACCTATCGCTGCACCTTCGAACTGACCCTGAACATCGCTCGCGGTACTTTTCATTTGGTCACCGAAATCCATCGCTATGATATTCAGAAGGGCTATGATCGCCAGGATCCGGCCGGCACCATCTTCATTGGCTCAACCACAGCCGTAGGTGGTGCAGTCAATTGTTTCCCAAGACTCATCGAGTCAGAAACCGTTGCCCCTCCCACGCAATATTGCGAAGTTTAGTTTAGGAGATCACTGGATATGGAACGATACCTGGAACGACCAGCCAACGACGTCCAAATATGGGACAAATGGAACTCGACCTATCGTCAGGGGCGGCTGGACGAGCCTTCCAAGGTCCGTCTGCGTACGATCGGCAAGACGATGGAAGAGCTCAAGATTCGAGATGCAAAGATTTTGGAAGCCGGCTGTGGGACGGGTTGGCTCAGTGACAGGCTTTCGGAGTTCGGGAAGGTCACAGGAGTTGACCTTGGGAGCAAAATTCTCGAAACCGCGCAGAGAAATTATCCCCACGTCGATTTTCGATCGGGAGATGTTCACACACTGGATTTGCCTGCAGACTACTTTGATGTGATTGTCACTTCGGAGGTTTTATCCCACGTTCCTGACCAGCGTGTTTTCATCCACAGGTTAGCTGAGCTGCTCAAACCTGGTGGCTTCTTACTCATCACCTCGCAAAATAAATTTGTCTTTGAGCGCACCGAGAATATCTCTCCTCCTGATGGTTGGATTCGCCAGTGGGTAACAATGAAAACCCTCAAGAGCCTGCTGCGAGAAGATTTTTCCATCCGTCGAGCTACGACCCTGGAGCCCGAAGGTCACCTCGGCGTTCTTCGCATCATCAATTCGAGGAAGGTCAACCGTTTCTGCAATTCAATGTTTGGTGCGCCGCGCATAAAACAATGGAAAGAAAGCGCGGGTTTTGGGCAGTCACTCTTTGTCGTCGCTACGAAACACTGAGCACAATACTATTCCTCGCTGAGCCTTTTCGGCCAATCTCTGCTTCGGTCTCATCTATCAGAAGACTTACATTGATGTCCCCCTGCCACGAAATGCGGCAATGACTCAATGTCCATCTGGCTGTTTTGCGACGGCAACCAAGGAGATGCCGTCTCTCTGCCAGATATCTTCCGGCTGAGTATTAATTCGCGGAGGTAAGATTCATGCCTTTCTGGAACGGGAAGACCCGATTCATGCCAGTCGTGCTTGGCATTCCTGCAATTGCACTTGTAGGCCTGGTTATCGTGGCGCTTTCAGGTCCCCGATTTCGATGGAGGATCGAAGTTGTGGAGTTGAAAGCCACTGGCCACTTGCCGGATATCACATGGAAAGAGCTCTACGGCCTGCATCGTCGTGGTGATCCTTTCAACCTCAAAGACCTGGTGACCACGCGAAGCGCGTATTTCGCCATAAAGAACCCGTATATTTCCGCCGAGGATGTCGAGCACGGTGAAAAGCTCTTTCAATCAAATTGCAGTTTTTGTCACGGTGCCAACGGTGTGGGAGGCGGGGCTGGTCCCGCACTGAAGCAGCGAACAATGGAGAGAGGAACGAGCGACTGGGCCCTATTTAAGACAGTGTCCTACGGAATCGGGGGAACAGCCATGCCGCCGAGTTCACTGCCGGAAATCGATCGTTGGAGGCTTACCGCCTTTGTGAAATCTCTTGCTGAAGGCACGGCGGTTCATCCGGCTTCGCCACTCGGGGTGAGAATCGCCCAGATTTCGCCCGTCCGCTATGAAGACATTTTGTCGTCGGCAAGAGATTCCCACCAATGGTTGACCTATTCCGGATCATATGATGGACAAAGGTTTAGCCCGAACGACCAAATCACGACTGCGAATGCCTCGAACCTGCGCCTGCTTTGGATGCGTCAGATCACTACCACGGAACCGTATATCGAAACTAGCCCCTTGGTGGTGGAAGGGTTCATGTTCATTACGCTTCCGCCCAATCGAGTAGAAGCACTGGATGCCAGGACGGGGGAGCTGATTTGGAGTTACGATCGCAGATTGCCTGAGCATCTTTCGGCCTGTTGTGGATTTGTCAATCGGGGTCTCGCGGTATTAGGCAATTTACTCTATTTTGGGACCTTGGATTCCCACTTGGTCGCCCTGGATATAAAGACGGGCGCCGTGGCGTGGGATGCCGAGATTGCCTCATATCGAGAGGGATATAGCATTACAAGTGCTCCCCTTGCGCTTAAGAACATTGTCATTACCGGCGTCGCCGGCGGGGAATACGGCATTCGGGGATTTGTCGATGCACGGGACGCTGCCACCGGAAAAGAGGTCTGGCGATTCAACACGATCCCTCAGCCTGGACAGCCTGGATCTGAGACATGGGAGCCAGAAGCTTTGAAAACAGGCGGTGGCCCTACATGGCTGACTGGCACGTATGATCCGGACCTGAATGTGGTCTATTGGCCGGTTGGCAATCCAAGTCCTAACTACAACGGAGCCGATCGCAAGGGAGATAATCTCTATGCCGATTGTGTTGTCGCTTTGGATGCGGATCATGGCACTCTTAAGTGGTACTTTCAGTTCACTCCTCACGATGTGTACGACTGGGACGCTACCGAGATCCTGGTTGCGTTCGATAAGACAGTTGCCGGCAAGCGCGAGCGACTCCTGGGACAAGCAGATCGCAACGCATTCTATTACGTCCTTGACCGCGAGACCGGATATTTTCTTACCGCTCACTCGATTGCAAAGCAAACGTGGGCGACAGAGATTGACTCTCATGGCCGTCCGGTCGTGAATCCTGCAGCAACGCCGACGCCGGAAGGATCCATGGTCTTTCCCTCTGGTGGTGGCGCTACCAACTGGATGTCTCCGTCTTACAGCCCAGTCACAGGATTAATGTATGTACCGGTGAGGGAGTGGGGTGGCGTGTTCTATTCGAAGGCTGACACATATCATGCGGGCGAGTTTTTTCTCGGCGGGTCTTCACAGATTCTAAACGACCCTGCGCCGGTGGGCATCGTGCGGGCGCTGGATGCTTCAACCGGCGAGATTCGGTGGGAATATGACAGAAATACTAGCTCTTTTGTCGGAGGGCTGCTCAGTACCAAGGGAGGGGTAGTGTTTGGGAGCGCTGGCCAAGCTTTCTTCGCGCTTGATGCAAGAAGCGGCAGGGAGCTGTGGCGCATTGAGACTGGCGGATGGATTAAGGCAGCTCCGGTAACATACTCAATCGGCGGGAAGCAGATGATCACAATCGCGGCGGGCCACGACCTTCTCACATTTGGACTCTCTGGCTTATCGACGGTGCAAAGGTGAGGCGCGAGGCATGGTGACAAGTCAAATCAAACTTACCCAAGGCGAAGTTGAGCGGCAACTGCAGGAGCCAGGTCCGCGAATTGCCCTAATAACTCCTTACGACGGAGGAAATCTTGGTGATGCGGCTATTCAGGACTCGATGATTTCAAATCTTCGCTTGCGAATGCCAGGAGCTCAATTTCTGGGCATCACCCTAAATTGCGATAACTTTCTGAAGCAACATGGCGTAGACGCATATCCCCTTCTGGCTACGAAGAGGTCGGCTTCCAATCCATCTGAGAGTAATTCGACTCAACAAGCAGATGGGGAGGCACGCAGTAGGGAAAGAGCAGGCCAAGCAGGCCGTAAATCCAAGATAAGTCCGATGAGACGGGCGGCAGGGAGTGTGCCGGGGCTGGTGCCGTTCTTGAAGAGGGCCCGAACCTGGGCAAGAGTAGCCCGAAGTGAAATTTCCCATTCCTACCAGGGTTACCAAGTTCTTCGTACTCAGGATGCTGTGTTTGTCTCGGGCGGCGGTCAATTGGATGAGGAATATGGTGGACCCTGGCGTCTCCCATACACGATCTTCAAATGGACGTTGCTGGCGCGGTTAGCTCGAGTGCCTTGCGCTATGGCGAGTATTGGCGCTGGCAGGATCGTTTCGCCGGCTTCGCGTCGCCTCGTTTCGATGGCGCTTGGCCTATGCGGTTACAGATCCTTTCGCGAGCAGAGAAGTCGAACAATAGTTGCGAACCTCTTTCCGCGAGCGGTAGACGATTCTGTAGTGCCGGACCTGGCTTTTAGCATGCCAGAATCGGAACTCCAGTCAGCCACGGGTGCTATTCGAAGAATGGCGCGAGGCCGCCCTGTCGTCGCTCTTAGCCCTATTGCTTACGCCAAACCCGTAAATTGGCCAACTCCGGACCGGGCCCTCTACGGTCGCTATGTCAAGGAGATGGCAGAGATTCTTCACGGTCTCTCTCTGCGCGGCAATTTCATCGTCATTATTTGTTCATCCCTCGGCGACGACGAAAGTGTTATCCCCGACATTCTTGAACGGATGGACGAAGAAATGAAGCATGACATGGATGGGAACATCCATTTCCCGAAAATCAAGACGTGGAGGGAATTCGCAACAGTGATGCGCGATACCGACTATCTGATCGCGAGCCGCCTTCACGGAACAATTCTTGGATTTCTGTCGCAAACACCAGTCATTGCGATTTCTTTCGACCCCAAGGTGGACTGGGTCATGGAGGATCTCAATCAAAATGACTATCTCCTCCATATTCGAGATTTCACAGCAGACGATGTGCTCCATGCGCTCGGCCGCGTCGAGAAGCACCGAGACGTCATTCTCGAACAGATAGCTTCCTACCGCCGGAGTGTTCTCTTCGCTTCCCCAGCCGCACAGCAATATGACCTCCTGGCTGGGCTCGCACTAAAGCATTACGAGTCTCACAATTGAGGAGAGATCATGGATTCTATCCCTTTGGTTAGCGTGGTCACTCCGTTTTACAACACCGAGGATTTCCTTGCCGAATGCATTGAAAGTGTTTTGCGGCAGACTTATAAGAACTGGGAATACGTGCTGGTGGACAATTGCAGTACCGACGGCTCGGCCGGCATCGCTCATCACTATGCGGCCCGATTCCCAGATAAGATCCGACTTGTGCACACTGACTCGTTTCTTACCCAGGTTCAAAATTACAACTTTGCGCTTTCACTCATCTCACCTGATAGCAAGTACTGCAAGATGGTTCAGGCAGACGACTGGATCTTCCCACAGTGTCTCAGCAGCATGGTGGAACTAGGCGAAGCACATCCAAGGGTCGGTTTTATTGCAGCCTATCAACTCGAGGGCGATCATATTGGTCTGAGCGGACTTCCTTATCCCAGTCCAGAGGTACCGGGCGCGGACATCTGTCGTCTTTTTTTTCGACAGAACATGCATTTGTTCGGGACTCCCACATCATTGCTCATGCGCTCTGATCTCGTTCGATCGAGAAACCCTTTCTACGAGGTGCGCCATGCGCCTTTTGAGGACTCTCACGTCTGCTTTGATTTGCTTCAGACTTGGAATTTTGGCTTCATACATCAGGTCCTGACCTATTCGCGAAGGGACAATGAATCGATTCTCAAGCGGATAGGTCCCTATCGATTCGAACTGTTTTCCCGCTTGGCGAAAATCGTCGCGCATGGCAGGAAGTACCTGCCGGAAGATGAGTACCGATACTTCCTCAAAGAAGCAGAGAACAAGTACTTTTACTTCCTGGGGAGGGCTGCCTTGCAAGGCAGAGATCCTGAATTCTGGAAGTTTCACAGGGAACGCATGGCTTCGATCGGCTATACCTTCAATCTGGCGTTCATGACAAAGTGGATATCTTTGGTTCTCCTAGACGATATTGGAAACCCAAAGCGGACTGCGGAATATCTTTGGCCGCGCAGAAGAGGGTTGTTCTCGGCTGCTGCTCGATTTATCGGCAATGCGCGGCGTTTCATGCGAACGCACTCCGATGAAGTTGCCGACAGATGGTAAATCGGCAAGACGCTGAGAGAGAAATCCGCACATTGATGAAACGGTAGAGCAGTGGCTATCTTGGTTGCAATTCTTCACAGAGCGCCTTCATGCACAATTTTCGTCATCTTCTGCACCCGCTCAAGGTACTCTGGAATGAGCGCACTACTCTGTTTTGGCCCATTTGGATTGCGATAACCACCCTTGCTGCAGTGTTTGTGCCGTGGGTGGTCCGAGGCGGTAAGAACATCTCTCCGATTCCTATTCAACCCCCACGGCGCGGTTGGACATACAAGGCAACCCCCGCGGTTTCTTTTCTGATTCTGTTCTTAACCTGTTACTGCGCAGGTTGTCTGATTTGGGAAGATTTCACCTACTATGACGAATCGCATTTTACGGACGGAAGCTTGGCCGGACGTGACATTCCCGTCGCGATCTCTTCTGAAGCGGATCGTTTCTGGCCGCTTGGGTACCAGGAATTCAATCTTCTTCGCCATGTCACGCACTCAATCGGTGGTTATCATGCTTTGAGGCTTGTCCAACTCCTGGTCGTGGTCGCACTTCTTTTGGTCCTCGATGATGAGCTGAGTGTTAAGGCTCGCGTGGGCCTGATCGTTGTACTTCTCATCACGCCTAGCATTCTAATAAGTTTCAGTGGGCTGATCTATGCAGAGGCGAATGTTGTCTTTTGGCTTGTTTGTCTTATTTGGTTTCTTGAACGCTTCAAGTACACTCACTCCACTTCATGGGCACTGGCAGCAGTGCTTTCCGCGCAGGTCCTGATCTACTATAAGGAAACCGCTTTCCTGCTCCTATTCGGCTTCATGGTCGGTCGACTGTTGTTGCGGTGTCGAGGATTAGATCGCGAAGCCTGGGACTTCAAGCCCATCAAAACTCCTGAAGGCCGTCTGGACATTTGTCTGGCGCTCCTGGTTTTGCCCTTCATCCTCTACTATGTTGCGGTCACGTGGCCCTATTCTCAGGGAAATTACCTTGAGACCTTTCGGCTATCCCTGTCACAAGTTCTTGGCAGTTACGTTAAACTGGATCTTCTGGTTTGGATCTTTGTTTGCGTAACGTTGGCAAGAATTATTCTGATTCTTCGGCGCAAGGCGGTTCCCTCAATCCTTTGGGATGGGCTTGCTGTGGGGGGGGGAGCCTTTTTTGCCGGGTATATCATTCTGCGAATCGAGAGCGCATACTACCTCGCCCCCGTGGACCTAATCGCTGTTCTGTACATCGGGCGTCTTGTATTCCTGTCCATGGGAAAATGGGGTCTCGGGTTAAGGTTATGTGCGATTGCGCTTTTGTGTATTGTTTTTGTTCAAGACTTTTCCCTTTCAGCCTTCCGGATTTATGAGAGAAAGAACGCTATTCGCGCAAAGGCTGAGATAGCAGACGCCATCAAAGAGCGATATCAGAGAGATCCGCGAGGTGTGAAGAGAATATTTTTTCCGTTTGCGAAACCATTCTACATATTGGAATTTGCTTCCTATTTGAACTATGTTGGCGTTCCAGTGGAGCAACTGTCGGCTAGCTCCGAACTTCGCGATGGTGTGCTGCTGGCTGGCACGGCGGTGCAGAAAGACGGTCCATGCGGTTACAGAGCTTTCATTTGTCACCCTGGGAGCGCTCCCGGTCACGGCGACTTAGTCGTGATTTTTCCGGATGATCCGACAAGTGTCGATGAGTCAAGTGTTTATCTGCAAGGCAATTCGACCCTCTTAATGTCCTACGAGTCGTGGCCTCCGATCCCGCATTGGATGTGGCCATTTGTAGATCGGCTGCATGTAGTGTCGCCGGCGTTCCCATTTGTTCCGCTACCGAATTCCTGGTTGAAAGCATCGGTCGGCATCTGGAAGTAAGATTGCAGGGATTGTATAGTCTGTGAGTCGAAGGTAATACAAGTTCGGCGGTGCACCATTGGCAGGAGCGATTCAATTAGCAATTATTGTGAGTCTCCGTGGCACCTGGGATGGCCCGCGTAACGGTCGACGCAGCAGAGCCATATCTGGGTGCGCAGATTTCTTCGAATGCAACAGAAACAATCTTGTACGGACCCTTGTCAGTAAACATGAAGCTCATCAGTCACGTTAACGGGGACAATGATCTGATAGAAGCATGGCTGAGATACTATCTCCGGCTAGGAGTAGATCGTTTTCATTTGATTCTTCACGGCGACAAGGAGGAGAACCAGACACTCCTCGCGATCCAGAACTCGTATCCCATCACCATCGAGGATACTTACCAGGGGGCCTTTCACATTGCAGAGAAGACATGTCGCTTGGATTGGTTGCTAGCTCGTCACATCGGGCAGTGGGTTCTGTTGGTGGATAGCGATGAATTCGTGGAATTCCCTTATGGGGACATTCCAGCGACCCTTCGGGAGTTGGATAAGGCAAGCGCAAATGTGATGGCTGCTCCGATGCTTCAGAGACTGACGATGGACGGATCGCTCGAAACTCCACCTGTGATCGACGACCCATTCAAGATGTTTCCATTATGCGCGACGGACCTCTATCGGAGAATGGGTGTCAAGGGGGATATTTTTAAGTTCCCCCTTTTTTTCTGCGCAAGTGGAACTCATCTTGCAGAGGGAGGTAATCACCACCCGGCTCTCGGTCTCGAATCCCACTCTGCAGATATGCGTGGCGTCACTCACCATTTCAAGTTTCGCCGGACTGTATCTCAACGCCTCGAAAGAAGGATTGATAGTGAACATCCCTGGCGGCACGAATCAGTCCAGTTTCGAGAGTACCTTGTAAGCCACGGCAACCACGTGCCTCTTGAAGATACCTTCGTATATTCGCGCGAGGAGCTTTTCCGAAGAGGGTTGTTGAAGCAGTTACTGGTCTCAAATGTGGGATTTGAGCAACGTGGCACTCAATCCCTACTGGAGGGCTGCGAGCAGGGAGCAAGTACCACTGAATCCCATGGGCCAGTTGCAGAGCAGGAGAGCGAGGAATCGCTATCCTGGTCTGCGCTCCCAGGCAAAAGGATTATGTTCGCTCTAGCGGGGGCGAATGAATTCAGTGGCCTTGAAATGCATGTTTTCGAGATGTTGCGCAGGTTTGGGAAGGCTCAGCGCAAGCCGCTTGTTGTTTGCTTCGATAAAGACCTCGTCACCGCAAAGACGGATGATCCCCGCCTGGCCCAAGTAGCCGTAGAATATCAGAAGCGACCAGAATCGCTATGGGATTGGCTTCGATTGATCCGGAAGACCCACCCAGACATCATTGTGTTTTGTTATAACTCGTTCGAAGCGTTTCCATGGCAAGCTCCTCTTGCTAGCTGGTTAGCCGGAGTGCGACTGCGCATTTCAATTCAGCAGCTGATTCCTCCACCACCACCTCCTCTCGTAGAGGGTCACTCGCCAGTGGAGAAGTTACGACGAATAGCCGGGCGAAGGGCACGCTATATGCTCAAGGTGAAGCTTGCCGGGCACAGCTTTCACCGGACAATCTGTGTCGCGAACGCAGTCCGAGACTCACTGATACAGAGTTATCAGTTTGCCCCACGAAAGACGATGGCGATCCACAATGGCGTCTCGACAAGAGCTTTTGCTCCTTGCGGGAGCACGCGGGCTACGGTGCGAGCGCGATTCGATATCCACGAGGAAGATCTTCTTCTTATCTCCACCTCCAGACTTAGTGCGGTGAAAGGCATAGATATTCTGATTCATGCTGTTTCTCGGGCGCTTCGCCAGGGCATTTCGTGCAAGTGCATTATTCTGGGAGACGGGCCACTCAGGGAAAAACTTGAGAAGGAGGCGAACTCACTCGGCCTGACCGGCTACGTATACTTCGAGGGATTTCAAAAAAATGTTCGACCCTATCTCCAGGCGGGTTCGGCCTTTATTCTGACTTCGCATGCCGAGGGGCTGTCGCTCTCGGTGCTGGAGGCAATGGCGTGCGGTCTTCCATGTATTGTTACAGATGTGGGTGGCAACGCTGAAGCGGTGAAACATCAAGTTACGGGATTGGTGATTCCTCCTGGTTCGGTTGAAGAAGCTGAAAATGCGATCTTGTATCTTGCGACTCATCCTCATGAACGCGCTGAGATGGCAAGGAAATCTCGAGAAACCATTTGTCAATCTTTCAATGTCGATAAACAGATGAACGAGATGGTGAATGCAATCCTGAATTGACTGCTTTGTGGAACCCTCAATATCTGCTCCTCGGTTCCTCTCGATTGGCTCTGATGCAAACTGAGAGTTGGGTCCGATCACATCAGAAAGGCCTGCGCCGTTCTCAAATTGGAAAGGGAGTCCCTTTGGTTACCCTGATAGTGTCTATGGTTTCAGTTCCTACTGAGAGGGCGCAATCATCATTTGTCGGAAGGATAAACAGCAATTTTTCTCGCGCACTATGACCGCGACTCATCTACCGCTTGTTTCCGTCGTGATGGTTATTCGCGATGTGGAGCGCTATTTGTCCGAAGCTATTGAGAGCATCCTCAGCCAGACTTTTCGGGAATTCGAATTCATCATCGTAGACTTCGGTTCGAGGGACAGATCAAAAGACATTGCGGCAAGTTACGCGGCTCTCGATAGCAGGATAAAGCTTAGCGAGATTGCTCCTTGTAGTTATATCGAGGCGAAAGTTGCAGCCTGTTCACTTCCAAAGGGCCTCTATATCGCAATTCAAGATGCTGATGATGTGTCTTTGCCCGATCGACTGCAGTCCGAAGTTGATTTTCTGGAGAAGAATCCGGATGTTGGTTTTCTGGGCGGTGCAGTCGAATGGATTGACGCTCACGGCGGCTCGTTGGCGACCGCAGATGATTATCCGACAAGAGATCCAGAGATTCGATCAGAACTACGAGTGCGAAACACCTTTTGGCATCCGACGGTTTTAATGCGAAGGGAGGCTTATGTTCTGGTTGGTGGCTATCGCGCGGCGTTCACCCAGTCGGATGACTATGATCTCTGGCTACGGATGTCTGAGCGCTATCAATGCGCAAACCTGAGGGAGAAGGTGCTGAAATACAGGGTTCATTCGCAGCAACTCTCTGTCCGAAAACGGAAGGATCAGGTGTTTTGTACTCTCGCAGCCAGAGCGGCTGCATCACTGCGCAGGGAAGGCAAAGTCGACCCGTTGGATTCAGCAAAGGAGATGACGCCGGCACTCCTTGCTTCAATGGGCGTGAGTGAGGCGGCTCAGAAGAAGGAGTTCGTAGATGACTTCCGTGGTTATATTCGACTGATGTTCGAATCAGGCAGCTATGACGCTGTGCCGACCGCTGTTGCAGAAATGCTTCGGGATTGCAAGGGAAGCTACCATGACTCGCTGCTCATAGTTGACATGCAAGTTCTTGCCGCAAGGGCCTCTTGGAAGAAAGGTAGGAATGTGCAGGGTCTTCTTGCAATTGCGCGGGCAGTGCGCGCGCGACCAAGACTGTTTGCTCATCCGCGTATGTTGTTACAGGAACTCACCCGATGCGATAGCTACGCACTTCCGCTCAGGAACTGGCCTTAGAGACAACAGTCGATGCTACTAAACTCCAAGCTTCGTTGGTAAAGGGTGGGTCCCTAGTTGATGGCGAAAACTGCACGGAAGGACTGGCGAGCGTTTGGAGCATTAGGTTCTTGGTTAACTTGTCAACACTTTTCGAGAGGGGATACTTAAGGTGAGAATCGCATTCGTTACTACAATGGATGGATACCCATGGGGCGGAAGTGAGGAACTGTGGCATCGAACCGCTGTTCGTCTGAAACAAGAAGGACACGATGTATTGGCATCGGTACTTTTCTGGCCGAAAATGTCAGAAAAGGTGACGTCCATGAAGGACCAGGGTATCAAACTTCAAGTCCGCCGCCCTTTTTGGGGCACCAGAACCAGACGTCTCTGGGATAAGGTCTCTCGGCACCGACTGCGATGCTATTCGGAAGTGAAGCGTTTCAACCCGGATCTTGTTGTCATCTGCCAGGGCCACAATACCGGCGGGTTTGACTGGGCAGATATTTGCCACCAAGCCGGAATACCGTACGCCGTGATTATCCAATGCAACAGCGAAGCTTTTTGGTTTGGCGATCGACTTGACTCCGCCCTGGCGACTTACACGCGGGCAAAAGGGATCTTCTGCGTCTCTCAAGGGAATCTTGATCTTCTCCGGATGCAGGTGGGTGACCCGCTCACGCATGCAGAGGTCGTGTGGAATCCGTGTAATGTATCTCAAGCAGCCCCACCCGCTTGGCCAGATCATGCAGATTGTTGGCGTTTGGCGTGCGTTGCCCGTATGGAACCATCGGCCAAAGGGCAGGATGTGTTATTTAAAACTCTTGCTTTGCCCGAATGGCGCGCTCGTGCTGTGGAACTGAACTTGTATGGCGCTGGACCCGACGAGCCATCGCTACGTCGTTATGCCGAGATGTTGCGGTTAAAGAACGTGAATTTTCGAGGTCACGTAAACGATGTTCGAAAGATCTGGGAGCAAAACCACTTACTCGTACTGCCTTCGCGCTTCGAGGGACTGCCATTGGCGCTGGTTGAGGCCATGTTGTGTGCAAGGCCAGCATGCGTGACAGATGTGGGTGGCAACGCCGAACTCTGCGAAGACGGTGTGACCGGGTTTGTCGCACCTGCACCGACTGTGGCGTCGGTCTCTAATACATTGGAGCGAGCTTGGGATCGAAGGAATGAATGGGAGTCGATGGGCAAGGCAGGACGAGCCAGAGTTGAGAAATCGGTCCCCGGAGATCCAATCGGCGTATTCTGCGACCGTTTGAAGGCCGCCGCGGGAAACCGCCTTCAGCTCAATGAATCAATCCCGGGACATCAAGCTCTTTCGGAAGAGAGATTGTGATCGGCGGAAATTACAAAGATACTCAAACTCTCAATCGTCCACCCACCGCAAGAATGCCACGAAAATGTCGTCGCGCAGAGCAGAACAATAACGAGCTACCCACGGTATTTTCGATCAATGAATACATATCCGTTGTTCGTATCTTCTATTACGAGGATCGCATCCAGTTAAGTCGAGTTGCATACGCAATCTGCGGACTCAACATTATTGGATGGGTTGACTTGGTAATGTCTCCTCTCCTCTCCTCTCCTCTCCTCTCCTCTCGAACACGCTTGCCGGCGGAGTCTCCGCTCGGAATCGCTCCGCTATACCGCTTCAGGTCCCGCACTCTCGAAGCTCGTGGTGATGTAGCCCAGCTCGACAGAAAGCGTGACTGCCGAGACATGCGGAATGCCGCGCAATGACTGTAAGCGCGAAGCGTCCGACGTCGGCGCGAGAGCCAGCTGAACCCCCTCCACAATCAATTGATCCAATCGCTTGACTCCATGTGCTGAACTTCGTTCAGCCATCGAGCGACATGCACCCTGCGCAGGGTTGTGTGCAGCGGACCTGCTGGGTCCACTCCGCAGTGCGTCCGCCCCACTCCTACCGGCGCAGCGGAGTAGAATGAGGTTATGAGGTTCCCCGCTTCGATCTCTGCATTTTCCGGGCGGCGGACCGGTGGCGGATATTTAGCCTCCCACCGTCGAATAAGCTGAACGTCAGCAAATAGTTACCTCGATTCTGATTACTGAGGTGGTACTCGGTTTGCTTTTACAGTCAACTTTAGTAATATAGTTCTAAATTACTCTTGCCCGAAACGTCTTCCAGTCTAGTGCAATTTGCACTATATTGGATCCTGCTAATAGTGGCCTAGCAATTCCATGAATCATCGATAAACAATTGATTTATCGAGATTTAAAATGAGTACCTCCTTGGTAACTACGCGAAAAAACTACCGGTGGCGCTAGCATTGTTCAAATCAGACCAACGCCAATCGCGTGCCGGAAAGCCGACCAAGACGATGAGGACAACAACCACTAGCTTCTGCGTGCGGGCGAGTTCGGCACCGGAGGCTGTTCAATTCTTCAAAAGTCGGAATTGGTCCCCTCACGAAGTGGTTCAGGAGAATCAACCTTCATGTGCAGCGGGAGCTACTTCGCCGCGCCAAATTCTAGCAGGCGCGGTCGACCAACCTAGGAATGGGCTTAATGAGACTTACAATAACAGGAATACTTAAATCCATTACGTGCAGGGGCACTGCGCTTCTTTTCTTCACGCTGCCAATCTTGGGCTATGCACAAACCGCCACAATTAATAGCGGTACCGTCTATCAGACAATGGATGGGTTCGGGGCTAGCACAGGATATGTAGAACGGAATAACAACATGAGTTCGGCGCAAGCCGCTTCCTACTTTTCCCCCACATCAGGCATCGGCCTCTCGTGGATCAGGATTCAGGATTGCGGTTCTGATACGGACTGCGCGAGCTCTGGGTCGACTTCGTACACGCCTGACCTTGCGACGCTGCAGATGGCTGTCGCCCAGGGCGCAAAGGTGTTTATCACGTTTGATTATCCATACGGAGATTCGTCCTATTACAGCAGCATGACGACTTATGCTGTGGGACGGATCGCTTACCTTCAATCACAAGGGGTACCGGTTTCCGCCATCGGACCTGAGAACGAACCCGGCAACGGAAACGATTTCACCAATGCACTAGAGGACACTTGGATCGATGCCCTCGGTGCCGCTCTTCATTCTGCTGGCTACAACATACCTATGGCCATGCCGGAATCGGGCGCTAACTATGTCTATAACTCTTCTATCAACCCTCGAGGAGACTTTTATTCTGACTGCATGGTCGACTCTACCTGCGAGTCGTATGTAAGTTACGCTGCGCAGCATGGTTATTCTACTTGGCCGTTCGGACCCGCCGCTCACTATACCGCTATGCCTTCTTCCTTTGGCTCGAGGCATTCATGGCAGACAGAAGTGGATGGCAGCCTCAATGGAAATTGGAGCTGTTCGGCCGACTCGGATCCGGTCTGGGATCCGAGCATAAACGATGGAATCGGGTGGGCTGAGAACATCCACGATTTCCTCACGAACCAGAATGGCTCTCTGTGGATGTACTGGAACCTGCAGTCCGGACACACCGAGGTTACTCCGAATGGCTGCAACGATGGATTAGCAGATGTTAACTTCAATCCTGCAAAGCGCTTCTATGCGATTGGCAATTGGAGCAAGTTTGTCCGTCCGGGCTGGGTCCGCATCGAAGCAACCGCCACTCCACAGTCCGGTTTATATATAACTGCCTTCGTGAATCAATCGACGGGTGCGTTCGCGATCGTCGCTATCAATTCGAACAACGGGTCTGTTTCACAATCCTTCAGTTTGAGTGGACTTTCGTCCAGTTCGGTAACACCCTACATCACCGACGCGAACAATAACCTGGCAAACCAGACTGCCATTTCATCTTCGAGCAACAGCTTTACTGCCACGCTTAACGCATCGAGCGTCACGACGTTCGTAAGTTCGGGTAGTTCAGGTGGTCCTGGGGCGCCAACCAATCTGATTGGAAATGCGAAGTAGCTCCAAGCATACGGAGCGTTTCTCGAGCTCTAATAGGTAGGTCAGCCCACAGGATCCAAATCCGATGCCCGACCGCAGCGCGATCGGCCAAGTACGCCGGCCTCCGCACCGTCAGGGGGCAGGCGTATTTACTGCTTCACCAAGTCTTTGATCATTTGGCCGCCCGCGAGATATTGAAAGCTGAAAGACAAACCTTCACGGCCTCCGCCTATCTCATCAGGTAAACGCTTATATCTTTTCCGGCCCTGATTGGGCCACTTCCGTTCTGCCGGGCGTACTGCTCGTACTCCGATACACGTTGATTTGTATACGCAGGAAACAAGGCGATCTTGTCTTGGAAAACAACCACATCGGACCCCCTCATAGTTCGATAATCGTCTTCGATGGGTACTCCCGACACTGCGCTCCAGCCTATTGACTCGATGGTTGGGAACGAGGACCCAGAAAGGGCGCCAACAAGTCGCATCAAGTTGGTGTTCAATGTGGCACTATCGGTGGCGAGCACGATGCGTTTCGCGTGGAATTGGCTCGCTAGGGATAAAACTGCGTTGCACCTGCTCAAACTCTCCCGGTCTGCCCGATTCCGGGTCGGCGCGGCAGCCGCAAGAAAGGCCAGTAGGACCAAAGCGGCGGCAACTGCTGCTATTCCTCGAGGTGCTGGGTTGCTTTCACGCGAGATGAGTATCCCAACCAGAAAGGGAATCGCCACAATAGGAGGAAATAAGTACCGGACGTCTTTGCTTGGACTCGAGAGCACAATCACGGTGAACCCGATCATGATTATCAGAGGGATAAAGTCCAGCCATGAATGCCTGTGCGGCCTTCTCATCACAAGGTAGATAAGCGCGGCAATAGTAACAACGGTGGATAACATGAGGCCGGGTGAATCTTGGATAAACAATCGGCGCAGGAATTGAGAGAGAGGAATGAAGTAGAAGTGCGCCAGCAATCCGAACGACGCAGACCTCGCGTTATTGAACGCGACCTTCCCATCGCGCAGCAAGAAAAAAACGCACGGCGCTGACACACATGCTAGTGCAACCATCGCCGTAAATGCGCTGCGAAGTCCATCGTAACGAAGTTTGATAAGGAACAGCGTTGGGACGACAAGTGCCACAAAGAATAGGAAATTAAGTTTTGCGAGTACCCCGAGAGACAGGATCAATCCCCAGACAATGCCACGTAAGACAGAGCTATTGGTTGCGGGGCAATGCACCCTTGCCTCAAATGGAATCAGTAGCATCGCGGCTAGCGATGTCCAGCCCAATAGACCGTCCGCCAAAAGCGAGGTGGCTTCTAAATGCGCGCGCGATTCAGCCGGGAACGGGCCGAGGGAGGCACAAACGCACAAACTGGCTGCTATCAGGACGAACGGCCTGACTCCGATGCGCAGTAGCATGAAGAGACACGAAGCCGCGAGGAGCGATTGCAAGGCTGCGAGCGTATAAAAGCATTTACTGGCACCTTCCCAAGAGGTAATTGGCCCCCAGGGTATGCCAAGCAGCATCATCGCAGGGGGATGATCCGCTGATAACAGTGCACCGAGCCCATGTAAATGCCAGGACCAGAGCGCGCGGCTGACCATGATGCTTCTCGCCAGAGAATCAGCACCATCGGGGAAGAGAAAATGAGATCTATAGCTGATGAAACACGGAGCCGCACAGCAAGCGAAAAGGGCTGCTACAAGGAACCACCTAGATTCGTCTGACCGGAGTTTCCCCATAGAACTGGTATCCAAGTTGCTAATCGATCGCCTCTATTAAATTGGCGCGCCGGTAAACACAAATCAAGTCCGTCTGAGAAAGCCGGAGAAACCAGACGTTTTATTATGGCACGACCGCTTACAAAGAGAGATGGATTCCATGCGACGCCCTTTTTGCTATCTTTTTGATCGTGAAGTGACCATCGAACGCTTCGAGAATCTCAGATCAGCTGCCGGCGGCAAAAGGCTCGCCTGAGTCAAGCCATCACTACATCTGAGGCGAGGCGCTGAAGGGCGTTCGTCGCGCAACCGGGCCCGCACGTCCACACTCGATTAGTTGCATCGGTGGGGCAGAAGAGCAACTACACTTCTATTGTCCAGCGATATTCGGTTCGTTACAATGCAGGCAAGATAACTGAAATAAGGTATAACGCAAAGAGGCGAGGACAGGCTCTCATTCATTGCCGCTACAGGCGGTCGAAGATCTTTGGGTCATTGGGAGGACTCCGTGGAGAACGTGGCAGATCCGTGGCAAGGTCGACGAGTTTTCCTGACCGGACACACGGGGTTTAAGGGTGGCTGGTTGTCACTTTGGCTCGCGAGTCGTGGCGCTCTGATCCGGGGATATGCGCTTGATCCTTTGACTGAGCCGAATCTTTTCACTGCCGCGTCAATTGCCGGGAATCTGGACGACGTTCGCGGCGATACTCGAGACTATCCGAAGCTGGAATCGGCAATGACCGCGTTTGCGCCGGAGGTGGTTTTTCACCTTGCGGCACAACCGCTCGTGCGCCGCTCCTATGCCGATCCGCTGGTCACATATGCGACCAACATCATGGGAACGGCTCATGTGATGGAGGCCATAAGAAAGACGCCTAGCGTACGCGCAGTGGTTTGCATCACATCAGACAAGTGCTATCAGAATCAGGAATGGGTCTGGCCCTATCGTGAGATGGATCCCCTTGGCGGATATGATCCATATTCCGCCAGCAAAGCCTGCGCGGAGCTTGTAGTCGCGGCATCTCGCAGCTCCTACTTTCCAGAGCATCGGCTGAATGAACACCATGTCCTTGTGGCAACAGCACGGGCCGGCAATGTGATCGGTGGAGGCGACTGGTCGGAGGACCGGCTCATTCCCGACCTGGTCCGTGGATTTCAGGCAAAACGGCCGATGCTTATCCGGCAACCGCATGCGATTCGGCCTTGGCAACATGTGCTCGAGCCGTTGCATGGGTACATGTTGTTGGCGGAGAAACTGCTTGCCGGAAGCGCAGATTCAGCCTCTGCATTCAACTTCGGTCCAGGGGATGAGGAGCCCTGGCCGGTAAAGCGGATCGCGGACAAGCTCGCAAGTTTGTGGGGTGATGGTGCCGCTTGGAAAGTCGATTCTGTTCCTGAAATGCATGAAGCCCATCTTCTACGGCTGGATTCGAGTAAGGCCCGCGCAGAACTCGGATGGCGGCCGCGACTGGGGATTGAAAAAGGTTTGGAATGGACACTGGACTGGTACCGCAGCTGGCAGCATGGCGCCGATATGAAGAACGTGACGCTAACGCAGATCACAAGTTTCGAAAATGTTGGCCGCTGAGCTCGAACGAAGGTCCACAGTCTTTCTCCTTCGCGGATCGGCCTCCAGACTGAAATGAGGTTGGCATTTGAACTCGGAACTTAATGCCATTGGCGTGTGTTCTCGGGAAGAGATATGAAGGTCGCCATCGTCGGCGCGGGAATCGTTGGGCTTGCAACGGCACGCCAGCTTTTGTTGCGCTTCCCATCCACCCGGCTACTGCTTCTCGAAAAGGAAACGGGACTAGCCCGCCACCAGACCGGCAATAACAGCGGTGTCCTTCATTGCGGCCTCTACTACAAACCGGGTTCACAAAAGGCGAAGCTGGCGGTGCAGGGGATTCGCCGCATGGTCGAGTTCTGCGAACGCCATGGTGTGCCCCACGAGATCTGCGGCAAGCTTGTGGTGGCCACGGAGCCTGAAGAAATCCCGCGCCTTCACGCCCTTCTCGAACGCGGCACGGCCAACGGCCTTCGAGGCCTGCAACTCTTGGGCCGCGACCAGATTCGGGAGTACGAACCCCACGCCGCCGGTCTTGCCGCTATCCGTGTACCGGAAGAGGGCATTGTCGATTTCAAGGCCGCGACGGAGGCGATGGCTAGCGAGGTTCTCTGCCAGGGCGGCGAAGTCCGCTACTCTTCCGAGGTTATTAAGCTCAAGAACGCCGGCTCATGGCACATCTCCACAACTGGCGGAGACTACGAAGCAGATTTTCTCATAAACTGTGGCGGGCTTCAGTGTGATCGACTCAGCAACATGGCGGGCAATCATGACGCGACGCGGATCGTTCCCTTTCGGGGCGAATACTTTAAGCTCAAGTCTTCTTCGCAGCACCTTGTTCACAATCTCATCTACCCGGTGCCCGATCCCAAGTTCCCGTTCCTCGGCGTTCACTTCACGCGCTTGATCCACGGCGGCATCGAAGCCGGTCCGAATGCCGTGCTCGCTTTCGCGCGCGAGGGCTATCGACACACCGACGTCCGTCTGCGCGACATGCTCGAAACTCTCACATATCCGGGCTTCTGGCGCTTTCTTGGTCGCTACCCCTCGATGTGTTGGGACGAGTTTCACCGTTCCTTCAGCAAGGCGCTATTTTGCCAGTCCCTGCAAAGACTCGTTCCCGAACTTCAGCTTGGCGATTTGATGGAAGGCGGCGCCGGTGTGCGCGCCCAGGCTCTCTCTGTCTCTGGCGAGCTCCTGCAGGATTTCTACTTCGTTCGTCAGGCGAAGTCTCTTCACGTGCTCAACGCGCCCAGTCCTGCTGCGACAGCCAGTCTGACTATCGCGGATGCCATCATCGACCAGATAGGCGATGCACTCGACGCATGAGAGCTGAACCGCTCCCCGCGCCGAGTGCGCGCAATCCTTCGCCAGCGGACTCGATCTTCACCAATCGTTACGGCACCGTAACGGAGGTTGAATTCGAAGGCGGGCTTTCTACGCCCTCGTTGTCCACGCTCTTCACGACGTAGTAATACGTAACTCCGCTTGTGACCGTGGTATCGTCGTAGTTTGTCTGCGTATCCGTCGACGAGGTCAATAGCGCATAATTTGACGTGCTCGACGTGGAGCGATACACGTTATACCCCACCACAGGATCCGACGTCGGGGTAGGCGCGTCCCAGTTCAACTGAACTTCATGCTGTGTGGAAGGCTGCGCGGCGGCCGCATCGAGTTGAATCACGTCAGTCTGCGACGCGCCATCGGCCGTTGCCGTCAGGGTTGCCTTCGCTGCAGTCGTCACAGCCGATGCCGTTGCGGTGAAGGTTGCGCTTGTCGAGCCTGCCGTCACAGTCACTGAGGCTGGCACCGTCAACGCGCTTGTGCTGCTGGAGAGCGTCACCAGAGTCTGGCTGGTGGTCGCTGCGCTCAGATACACCGAACACGAGTCCGTTGTTGGCCCGGTCAATGTCTGCGACCCACACGTGACCTTGCTCAACGTGGACGCTGAGGTCGGGGCGGTGGTGGGGGACAGGGTGATCGCGTCCACCTGCGATATCCCATCTGCCGTCGCTGTCAACGTTGCCTTCGCTGCAGTCGTCACGGCGGATGCCGTTGCGCTGAAGGCTGCGCTTGTCGACCCTGCGGGTACAGTCACTGAGGCCGGCACCTTCAACGCGTTGCTACTGCTGGAGAGCGTCACCACAGTCTGGCTGGTGGCTGCTGCGCTCAAATACACCGAACACGAGTCCGTTGTCGGCCCGGTCAACGTCTGCGTCGAACATGACACCTTGCTCAACGTGGAGGCTGGTGTGGTGTCAGGAGACAGTGTTATCGCGGCCATCTGTGACACACTATCGGCTGTCGCGGTCAGCGTCGCCTTCACTGCAGTCGTCACAGCTGATGCCGTTGCACTGAAGGCCGCGCTTGTCGAACCTGCGGCAATAGTCACTGAGGTCGGCACCGTCAACGCGCTACTGCTGCTGGAAAGCGTCACCACAGTCTGGCTGGTGGCCGCTGCGCTCAGATACACCGAACATGAGTCCGTTGTCAGTCCGGTCAGCGTCTGTGTCGCACACGAAACCTTGCTTAATGTGGCCACGGGCGCCGGTGTCGGGGCGGCGGCGGGAGACAGCGTGATCGCCTCCATTTGCGATACGCCATCTGCCGTCGCAGTCAACGTTGCCTTCGCTGCAGTCGTCACAGCTGATGCCGTTGCACTGAAGGCCGCGCTTGTCGAACCTGCGGCCACAGTCACTGAGGCTGGCACCGCCAACGCGCTTGCGCTGCTGGAGAGCGTCACCACAGTCTGGCTGGTGACTGCGGCGCTCAGATACACCGAACACGAGTCCGTTGCCGGCCCGGTCAACGCCTGCGTTGCACACGAAACCTTGCTCAATGTAGCAACAGGCGCCGGGGTGGGGCCAGGAGTAGGGGTAGGCGACGCGACGGGGTAAAGAGTGATAACGTCCGTCTTCGTTACGCCGCTTGCTTGACCCGAAATCGTCACGTTTACAGATTGGTTCACGGCTTCGGACACCGCGTTGAATCCCGCGGACTTTGCGCCTGCCGCAACTACTACCGAAGCCGGCACATTCAGTGCCGCATTGCTGCTGGTGAGCGTCACCGTCGTCGAACTCGTCGCCGCCGAGCTCAGATTTACTGAGCATGCCATCGACTGTGCACCCGTCAGCGACTGCGTACCGCAGGAAATGGCGCTCAGCGCAAGAGCGCTTGAGTTATAAGTCACCCCGCCGCAGCCCGCCAGAACTGAGACGATGGATCCAGTCAGCAAAGCCAAGGCGACCTGGCCGATTCGTCTTTTTGTAGAAAGAAATGAAAGCAGGAAGTAGCCCGCGACTTCTAAAGAACTGTTATTAAGTTGACTGACTTTGTGCTGCTTTAGCTGCTGTGCGGCAAGTTCACGGCCGAATCCCGGCCTAACCTTAAACTTGTACATCTACTTCTCCTCGGCAGACGCTAATGCGCCTTTTCTAAAGGCCCGATTCACTTTCAACGCGTTCTGCCGGCAGATAAAAGAAAAAATTAAAACTGCCCAGCAAAGACTGTGAACGGAAACTTGGTAAATGGATCACCTGAAGCAAACTGAACTTCAGACGCTCAGTTCTGTTCTTCGCTCCTCCTTCCTCGCCGCATTCGATTTCTTACACCGCGTGCTCAATGCACAACTCTCCCGTGCGCGTGTCGCCGGTTCCTCCGTCGACATACGAAATCATCCTTGTGTTGCTGAAGTCTTGTTCTTGCAGATCGCGGGAATTTCCTGCCGGCGACCGGTACGCGAAACAGTCCTTCGTGCCCCAAGCAGGATGAGAAACGCTGCCATTCCTGCGCGCACGGATTCAATCCCGTGTGCTTAGTTTTTTGGCCCCGTGGGTTCGTAATTTCTGGATGGGTTCTTGCAAGGAGCAGACCAAAGTCCGTTTCGAGAGGTTACTTAAGTGTCATCCTAATAAATCGTTAAACTTGCCCTATTTCGAGCTGAGTTTTCAACAGGCCATGACTCCCGGCGACTCGGCCCAGCTATGTAAATGTTTCCAGGTTCGGTATTATCTACAGAGTAATTTTGGGTCGAAAAACGGCCGATTTTCTACCGGGCAGTGCGATCCAGCAGTATGCGTAAGGGCCGTATTATGTAGTACAGAGACTCCAAAGCCTTCGGCAGTTTCACGACTGCCCGATCTCGCGCACCGGGCTTCAAAAAGGCGGGAGAGAAGATTACTCGCGATCTGTCCCGGAACCCGAGAATCTGAAGGTTGTACGGCATCCAACCTCCCGGCATCTTTCCTGGCTCGTCAAAGATATGATCCGCCAGGAACTGGGCGAGATTTCGCACCCTCTGGTCCGCTTCAAAACCCCGCAGCACCTCTGTTGGCACTCTTGCGCCCGCTACGCCCCGTGCCAACAGAACGCCCAACGCGAGGCATCGCCACAATCCCACGCGCTTTGCCTCACATCGCACCAAATCCCAATCCAGATCCGGCTCGCTCTCGAGCAGCTTCGCCACGTCGCAAACCCAGATGAGCCTTGACCACACATGCTTGCTACCGTGCATGCAAAGCATCAGGAGTTCAGAGATCGCGTCGAAATTCGGCACACTGGCACCGGCTAGCTTGACTGTCCTTCGCCTTGGCCACACCCAGTCCATCCCAAGGTCGTGCGTGTAGCGCGGCTGCGTCAGTTCGAGTTTCCAGCGCAACTCAAGCACCATGCCATCGGCGGCACGCTCGAAGTGATACTCGAAATAGTTTTCTGCTTCGGGTGATCCGTCTTCAAGCGCCTTCGTCTTCAGCTCGTATCCGCGCTCCTTCAGGATTTGTGCGGCCGGCAGCAAATCGCGATAGTAGATGAGCACGTCCAGGTCGCCAGCGGTACGCGCGGTCATATCGCCATAAGCAGAAGCTCCAAGTACCACGCCCTTGAAGGGCATTGCCGCGATGCCAGCCTTCTCAAACTCCTTCAGGACCTCAAACAGTTCAGCCGCATTCGCAAGGCAGTGAAACGCATTGCGCTCGAATTCGATTCGGGCGAGTTCCAGTACTCCCGGCGGAATGGATGTTCTGTTCGCCGCGAGCTCGGAATACAGGATCGGCAAAACGCCATGCTGCCGCGCGCCATCGATCGTTTCTTTCCAACATTGAATCTTCGCAGCCAGTACCGCGATCTCAGGATCGCGGCGCTCTTCGCGCGGCCATACAACCGCCCGCAGCAGGTTAGCCGTATTGCGATCCAGAGCGCTCATCTTTTCGCCGTCCATCCTGCGAGCCCAAATTCCATATCCACGGATCCGCAATCTGTGCAATCCGGTTTGGCTCTTCTCACTTTCGTCAAATCCAAAGTATTTGTATGTCCCCGGAAAGTACTATGTGGCAGATTACCTATTGCGCTCGCAGGATTACTTAAGAAGACCCATCGGAAGAAGTTAGTCGTATTGGCTTTTCGCGGAGGTCGAGTATTCTGCAGATGCAGTCGCAGAATAGTAACGCATTTCAGAAAGCAACGAGGAGGGTCCCTTGCAAGTTGAGCGCGTAAGTACGAATGATTTGGTCATCAACTCCATGCCTGATGGTTCTCGCATTATCCGCAATTCAAAGAACGAGACAGTGTTCGCGCTTAACGCAACTGCCGGTGCTGCCTGGGATGCTTGCTCCTCCGCGACCACGATTGCGGGAGTCGCCGAAGAGATGCGGCGTTCCTTTGATCCTACTGTCACAGACGAACTGGCAGAAGCTTGCATTCTTCAGTTTCAAGAGAAGAACCTCGTCAGCATTTCTGGCTCGGCTGCGAAGCACACTCGTCGCGCGGTTCTCGCCGGGTTGAGCGCTGTTGCGCTTCCTCTCGTCGTCTCCCTTACGGTCGGTGAGCAGAAGGCGCACGCACTGCAAGCCAAGTCAACCGATCCGAGTTGGGATCGTTCGCCACGCGCTAATGTCCCCAAGGATCGCAAAAAGTTCGATTTCTAATGAAGACAGTTTTCCGGGCCCGCTTCAACCTTCTTGTTGGAATGTAGTAGCCCATCGGGTTTTAGCAACTTTCCCCAGATCCGTCGAAACGTCATTCCGTTCCTGGGTTACGGAGGGCGTTTGTATAATAAGTAGTAGCAACGAAAGTGGCGGCCACGCACGGCCGCCATTTTCGCGTCTGCTTCAGTTACTCTTCTAACCATGAGCACCGGCGCCAACCTTGAGTTCGGCATCCGCGCATTCGATTCGTTCATTCATGTTGAATGTGCCGACTCAGAAATCCGCGACGCGCTTGAGCGATATATATTCCCGCCGGTGCCCCGCAGGAGATCTGAACCATCCTCCCCGGACATCCACCTGCGCGTGGATCACGGCACCGAAGGTTTTCGGGTCGTGCTCAATTACGAGCTGGCAGCGTGCGCCGTCACGCTCCACGATGCAGCCCTGGCTGCCGTCAAGGCACTCGACGACGCCGTGGTCCAACGCATGAGGACGTTTCGCGCCGTGCACGCGGGGGCGGTGCTCATCGGGGAACAGGCTTTGATTCTTCCGGGCTCCACGCACGCGGGGAAGTCATCGCTGGTTGCCGAACTACTCCGTCGCGGCGCATCTTGCTTCTCTGACGAATACGCCCTCATCGACAACGAAGGCCGCATACATTCCTACCCACGTCCGCTTCTGCTCCGCAACGGCCGCCCACAGCAGTCGCTTGTCCTTCCTGGAGAGCTGAACGCGAGCTTTGCGACTCGTCCGGCGCCCATCGGCTGGATCCTTGCCCTCGACTACGTTCCAGGCGAAGCATCATGGGAAGTGCACGAGATGTCGCAGGGTGAGGCCGTCATGCTCTTGCTGCGCAATACCCCCCACGAAATGGCACAGTCTCCCGAAATGGTTAACTTCTTTCTGCGTGTAGCCACCGACGCGGTCTGCTACGCAGGAAGACGGAGCGATATTGCCGAGGCGGCGACCCAGGTATTTGAGTTGATTGGTCGTAAATAGACGCGCCGCCCAAATCAGAGCGGCACGCTTTTCTATGGAACCGCAACCGTCGTCGTGTTTGACGGCGAACTTTCCACTCCTGACGAGTCCACACTCGTCACATAGTAGATGTAGCTCTGTCCGCTCTGAACATTTGCGTCCGTGTACGCGGTTTGTGTGTCCATCGAGTCCATCACCGCAAACGAACTGGTGCCGCCCGGTGCGCGATATACGTTGTATCCCGCTATCGGAACGCTGGATCCAGTCGGCGCATTCCACGTCAAATCCACCTGGTGTGGATTTCCCGTCCCGCTCAGGGGCACCGTGAGCGTTGGATTCGTCGACGAGTTGCTGCTGATTGTCAGTTGCCCCGTCGCCGTCCCCACCGCCGACGGGTTGAACGTCAGTGTTAGAGTCATCGTCTGGCCAGGGTTCAACGTAGCCGGCAGGCTTGGCGAGGAAGCCGAGAAGCCGCTGCCCGTCGCGGTGACGGAATTCACTGTCACCGCCGCCGTGCCGCTGGAAGTCAGTGTTACGGTCTGCGTCGTCGGAGTGTTCACTCCCACGCCGCCAAATGAGATGCTCGTCGCGTTCAAACTCAGCGCTGGTTTACCCGAATTCAGCTGCAGCGAGAGTGCCTTCGAAGTGCCCCCCGCAGTCGCCGTCAGTGTGACGGACTGCGCGCTGCTCACGGAAGAAACATTTGCCGTGAACGTCGCGCTCGTCGCAGTCGCCGGTACCGTAACCGAACTTGGCACCGAGACGGCACTACTGCTGCTCGAAAGGGTCACGCTCACGCCACCGCTCGGCGCAGAACCCGACAGGCTTACGGTGCACATATCCGCCAGCGATCCTGTAATTGATGTGCTACCGCAATTCACCGCGCTCACCGTTGGTGTCACGGTCGTGCCCGTGCCGCTCAGGCTCACTGTAGCCGTTGTCGCACTGCTGGATATCGTTAGCTGCCCGGTTGCTGAACTGCCGGTTGCGGGATCAAACTGAACTGTCAGGACCGTCGCCTGTCCCGGATTCAGAGTGGCAGGGAAGCTCCCTCCCGAAACCGAGTACCCTGTCCCGGTTACTGAGTCTGACTTGATCGTGACTGCGACGGTGCCGCTCGATGTCACGGTTACCGACTTCGTCACCGCAGTACCCACTGCAACATTGCCAAAAGAAAGCGAAGTGGCGCTTAGCTTCAATGCTGCCGATGCTGCGATCAGTTGCAGTGAAACCGCCTTGGAACTGCTGCCGGTTGTCGCAGTCAGCGTTACCGACTCCGTGCTGCTGACGGGAGCCACATTTGCCGTGAAGGTCGCACTTGTCGCGCCCGCCGGAACGGTCACCGAACTTGGCATCGAAACTGCGGCGTTACTGGCTCCAAGCGCGACGCTCAGTCCGCCCGCAGGTGCAGGTCCCGACAAGCTTACCGTGCATGAATCTGCCATCGATCCCGTGATTGACGTGGTATTACAAGAAACTGCGCTCACGGTCGGGGTTCCCGTCGGGCCACCACCCGTGCTGTTCAGATTGATCGACGCCGTCTTTAATACTGTTCCTTGCGTTGCGGTCAGCGTTACGGTCTGTGTCGTGGTGACGCCCGATACGTTAGCCACGAAACTCGCGCTGGCCGTTCCTGCGGGTACTGTCACCGAAATCGGCACGGTCACGGCGGCGCTGCTGCTCGCCAGGGCCACGGCTGAACCACCGCTCGGAGCGGGCGCGGTCAAGGTCACGTTGCAGCTATCTGTTCCTGCCCCGGTCAATGACGAATTCGCGCAGCTGAGTCCCGCCAGAGAAATTCCCGAAGAGGTAGCATGCCCGTTGCCGTGCAGCTTGACGGTGCCCGCCACAGTGGTTTTCGCGTTGGTGATCGCGCTCACGTTGAGCTGCCCTGTCGCGTCCGTGGCCGACGCAGGATCGAAGCCAACCTGTATCTTCATGCTGGAGCCTGCGGCCAAGGTAGCCGGCAGCGCGCCCGCCTTCGCCGTGAATACGGACGCCGAGGTGTTCAACTGCGCAACCTGTACCGGAGACGTGCCTGGGTTCGTTATCGACACAGTCTGATACAAAGCTGACCCCACGTTCACGTCTCCAAATTCAATTACGGACGGACTGACCACCAAGGCAGGCGCGCTCGTCGATGACAATGCGGAATTCCCCCCACAGCCTGAGAGCCCGAGAATGAGCGCCATGGTCGCCATACCGGATGCAATGACGCAGGCCGCCATTCGTCCAGTGGAAGCGTGCTTTTTATAGGGAGCTTTCGGCAGAACCGCCGTTATCTTCTCTTCAACTGTAAAAGACAAAATAGTGCGGAATTTAAACATCGGCGTCACCTTGGCCAGTGGAGTCTGGCGTTTAAGTCAGCCAATGCAGAAAGCCCGCGCTTGGTGCAGTGAGGAATTGATCTATATGCTGCCTTGGTTGACTATCAGCAGGATCACCGTTGGGAAGAGGGTCGGTACAGGTGACGATAGTCACGAACGTGGTATATTTTGATTACCTTTGTACCAGCTGGCCAACACGCTGCACCATTTGTGTTTGAATCACAGAAGTAACCCGAAGGTGGTAGGGAAATAGCCAAGCCGATGGGTCGCAGTCGATGACATTTTCGGCGACTAGTAACCTTATATGAGATTACCTGTTCGGATCAGTGAAAGTGCGACATCCAGTTTCACTGTGACAGCCTGATTGGGCCGCACAAGAGTTCGCAGATGATGACCGGAGACACTTGAGATTTGGCGCTTTGAACCGGATTCGCCACGTACTCCTGCTCAGCGCTGGCGAACGCATAGGTCGCCAGCCCGCAGAGCGACTCAAGAGCGATCTGAGCCTCTCAATCGCAAGGGCATGTTGAGCTCGTGGAGGAGGTCGGAGCTCATTGTCGTGAAGGGGACGGAAGCAAGGAATGAGTCGCTTCATCAACCCAAAGCAAATTCAATGAACGGAATAGCTCTTACGCTTGAGGAATCGGCTTATCCGATCTTCTGGCTGTTGCCGTTTTCATGAGCCGGTACTTGGATAGTGGTCTGCTGGAAGAGCCATTCTGTATCGCAGCCAAGCACCTGGGCAATCTGCTCTTGCATCTGCTTCCCCGGTGTCCGAACTCCATTGATAATCCGGCTCAGATAGGCCTCATCAATGCCCACGAGCCTTGCCAGGCGATTCTGACGCATGCCGGTCGTGTACACGCGGAGCTTCAGATTCGGGTAAATGCATCGTTCCTTCATTGCAACGTGGTTCACGACGTTATTCGCGATCTGGGGAATTGACGCTTTCGTTTCCATCGTTAATCTCGCTCCCGCTGCTTCGGAAGAGGCAGACCTTGAAGTTAGGGCAGTCATCAAGAAGTTGCCAGACCATTTGGTAATGCAAGCCGATTTTTGTGGTAATGCGGCTCCAGTTACGTTTGTTGACCGCTCCATTGAGAATGGCTGTCCCCATTGCACTTCCACTGTTGGAAGGGCAACAAGGAGTGTTGCGGGGGCATCCCACGCAGAGCAAGATTCAACCAATCCGAATGGAGAATTGCAATGAGCGTCGACACTATCGAGAAGCTGTTCATAGAAGAATTGAAGGATCTCTACTCAGCCGAAAACCAGATCACCCAGGCACTGCCAAAAATGGCGAAAGCCGCGACTTCGAATGACCTGAAGAAAGCATTCGAGAGCCATTTGCGGGAAACCGAGGGCCAGATTGAAAGGCTGGTGGAGATTTGTAACATTCTTGGAACCAGTCCTAAGGGCAAATCCTGCGAAGGGATGAAGGGTGTGCTCAGCGAGGGTTCCTCCATGCTGCACGAAATAGGGGAAGGGGACGTTCGAGACGCAGCTCTCATCTCGGCCGCGCAGCGGGTCGAGCACTACGAGATGGCGGCGTATGGCACGGTGCGCACGTATGCCGAACTACTCGGCCAGCCGCAGGTGGTAAAGCTCCTGGACGAAACGTTGGAAGAGGAAAAGGCTGCGGATCAGAAACTGACCTCGATCGCGCAGAAAGTGAATGTGAAGGCTCAGCAAAATGCCTGATGAACTGCGCGGGTTCAGATACCTCTGGGCCCGCGTAAATTCCTGACAAATTGATATAATGGTAGTGTGACTACATCTGCGCTTGATTCCGTCCCCAATCGCGCCCATAACGAGACTTCGTCCGATCAGAAGCGGGTTCTTCTGCTCAAACCTCGCGGCTTCTGCGCGGGCGTGGTCCGCGCTATTGACATCGTCAAGATTGCGCTGGAAACCTTTGGCGCGCCGATTTACGTTCGGCGCGAAATCGTTCACAACCGCTATGTCGTGAATGAGTTGGCGGAAAAGGGTGCGATTTTTGTCCATGAGATCGATGACGTACCAGACGGCCATCGGGTGATTTACTCGGCGCACGGGGTTTCACCCGCTGTGCGCGAGCGGAGCAAAGGCCGCGGCCTTAAAGTCATTGACGCAACCTGTCCGCTGGTGACCAAGGTCCACATCGAGGCGGTAAAGTTCGCCAAGCAGGGGTATTCGCTGGTGCTGATCGGACATCGCGACCACGACGAAATTGAGGGGACATTGGGCGAGGCTCCTGATGTAACGCAAGTGGTTTCGAATGTGGCGGAGGTTGCAGCGCTTGAGGTTCCTGATCCAAACCGCGTAGCTTACCTGACGCAGACCACACTTTCGCTGGATGAGGCGCGGGACATCATTCATGCGCTGAAAGAGAAGTTCCCGAATATTGCCGGACCGCACTCGCAGGACATCTGTTACGCGACAGAGAACCGCCAGGTGGCGGTGCGCAATGTGGCTCACAATGCGGACCTGGTTCTGGTGGTGGGCTCGACCAACAGCTCCAATTCGAATCGGCTGGTCGAGGTTTCGCGTAATCTTGGGACCATCGGGTATCTGATTGATAACTCCCAGGCTATCGACCCCAAATGGCTTCAGGGTGTTTCGACTGTCGCGGTGACAGCGGGCGCATCGGCTCCGGAAGTGCTGGTGGAGGACGTGGTCAATTATTTGCGTCAAAACGGCTTTTCCAGCGTCGAAGAGGTTGAGGTAATGCCCGAGAATGTGCGCTTTGGGCTGCCTCCGGAGATCGTTCAGGCCATTGGGGGACCCGGAGGCACGCACTCGGTTCCGGTTCGCTGAGCCAACGTGCGGTTTGCCAGGGGAATCGAAGCATCTCTGAGAGCGAAACTGGCCTTAAGCTGGCTGGCTAACAGACTGAACATCGCAGGGCGAGAAATTGCGCTGCTCACTATCCGGAATCCGGGTATTTTGATCATCGAGGGCCGTATATCGCAATGAGTATCAAGCAAGGTCAGACAAAATCCGCGGCACCAAGGTTTGGCCGCATGGATGCGGCTCTTGCGGATGTCGAATCGGCCATCCATCGCTCCAGCGATTACCTGCTTTCACTGCAGCATCCCGAGGGGTACTGGGGCGGGGAACTTGAAGCCGATTCAATGCTGGAAGCCGACTACATTTTTCTGCACACGCTACTCGAATCGGGTGATCCCGGGCGCCTGAAGCGCGCCTGCACCGAGATGATGCGCTACCAGAAAGAGGACGGTAGCTGGAGCCTCTATCCGGGTGGTCCCGGCAACGTTTCGCTTTCGGTGAAGTGCTATTTTTCAGCCAAGTTGATGGATATTCCGGCTACGGATCCGCGGCTGGTGAAGTGTCGCGAGTGGATTCTTGCGCACGGCGGCGTCACAGAGTGCAACACGTTCACCAAGATGTACCTTTGCGCGCTAGGACAGTACGATTACGACGCAGTGCCTGCGATTCCGCCGGAGATTGTTCTCTTTCCCAACTGGTTTTACTTCAACATCTACGAAATCTCGGCGTGGTCACGATCGATTCTTGTGCCGCTGGCGATTATTTATGCCAAGAAGCCATACAAGAAGATTCCGCCGGAGCAAAGTATCGATGAGCTCTTTGTTGGCGGGCGCGCGAATTCAAACCTACGCCTGCATTGGGATTCAAAGAATCTTGTTTCGTGGCGAAACTTCTTTATCGTGATCGATCGGATTACGCACTGGTTCGAGGCTGTACACATTCGTCCGCTGCGCAAACTGGCGCTGAAAAAGGCGGAGAAGTGGATGCTGGAGCGGCTGGAGATGTCGGACGGTCTGGGAGCCATCTATCCGGCGATGCTGAATGCGATTCTTGCGTTGCGCTGCCTTGGTTACTCCGAAGACGATCCACAGGTGATCCGCGCGCGCGATGAGTTTGAAAAGTTGGGCATCGAAGAGCCCGCGAACGACGTCATGGCGGAGCCTACCTTCCGCATGCAGCCCTGCGTTTCGCCGGTTTGGGACACGGCGCAGGCGCTTTACGCGCTGGGCGAGGCAGGCGTGTTGCGCACCGATCCGCGGATGCTCAAAGCTGCAGACTGGCTGCTGTCAAAGGAAGTGCGACAGAAGGGCGACTGGGCCGTGAAGGTGTCGAAGACCGAGCCCGGTGGCTGGTACTTCGAGTTCAACAACGAGTTCTATCCCGACACCGACGACACGGCGCAGGTGTTGCTGGCTCTTAGCAAGGTGGACAATCCACGTGAGCGCTATCAGCACCAGGTGGAGCAGCGCGCGATTGAGTGGGAGTTTGCCATGCAGTGCCGCAATGGCGGCTGGGGCAGCTTCGACAAAGACAATACGAAGATGATCTTCCAGTACATTCCGTTCGCGGATCACAACGCGATGCTCGATCCGCCGACTGTGGACATTACAGGACGCATGCTGGAGATGCTGGCCTGCTACGGCTACACGCGCAAAGACAAGCGCGTGGAGAAAGCCATCAAGTTCATCCTCAGCGAACAGGAGCCAGATGGAAGTTGGTTCGGCCGCTGGGGCGTCAACTATATCTACGGCACATTTCTCGTGCTTCGCGGACTGGATGCGATCGGATTCGAACACAACGAGCCCCAAGTGCAGCAGGCAGCGGAATGGATCAGGATGGTGCAAAACGCGGACGGCGGGTGGGGCGAGACCTGCGGCAGCTACGACAATCCTAATTTGCGCGGCGAAGGACCGAGCACCCCATCGCAGACAGCATGGGCTCTGCTCGCACTGCTGGCCGCAGGCGACGATCGCTCGGATTCCATTGCGAAAGGTGTGCGCTGGCTGCTGGAACGCCAACTCAAGGACGGCAGTTGGGATGAGTCGATGGGCGAAGGCGCACAGCGCGAGGGCATCATTACGGGAACGGGATTTCCCAAAGTTTTCTACCTGGCATATACGATGTACCGGCAGTATTTCCCGCTCATGGCACTTACCAGCTACGTGCGCACGATCGAACGGGCTTCATAGGCAAGAGAGTCTGCATGGGGTGCCACTTCAGTGTTGCTTGTGAATGCAATAAGAACGACGAAAGACAGAACGAACGGGGCTATTGCCCCCGAGGGATAGACAAGAATGGCCATTCCGATTTCCCAAGTGTGGACGGTTGCCACCTATGTGTGGAAGAAGAAGCTTGCAGGCGTGAAGCGCTATCCAACGGTGTTAATGCTGGAGCCGCTCTTCCGTTGCAACCTGGCGTGTGCCGGTTGCGGCAAGGTGCAATATCCGCCTCACATCTTGAAGAAGCAGCTTACGCCGGAGGAGTGCTTTGCCGCCGTAGAAGAGTGCGGCGTTCCGATGGTGGCGATTCCGGGCGGTGAGCCGCTGCTTCATCCGCAGATCGTCGACATCGTTAACGGCCTTGTTGCGCGCAAGAAGTACGTGTACATGTGCACGAATGCTCTCGAACTCAAGAAGCGGCTTCACGAATTTACGCCTTCGAAGTATCTGACGTTTTCAGTCCATCTCGACGGTCAGCGCGATCACCACGACATGTCTGTATGCCGTGAGGGCGGATATGACATCGCGGTGGAAGGGATCAAGGAAGCGGTCAAGCGCGGCTTCCGCGTCACTCCCAATTCGACCTTCTTCGATGGAACGGATCCCAATAGCGTGCGCGCCCATTTTGACGAGATGATGGCCATCGGAGTTGAGGGCATCGTGCTTTCGCCTGGATACAGCTACGACAAGGCGCCAGACCAGACTCACTTCATGGGCCGTGCACGGGTTCGCAAACTCTTCCGCGCTATTCTGTCGAACCGCAAGAAGTCGTGGAAGTTTAATATGTCGCCGCTGTTTCTTGAATTTCTGATGGGCGATCGCAACTACGATTGCACCCCATGGGGTTCGCCGGCTTACAACATCTTTGGCTGGCAAAAGCCTTGCTATCTCCTCCAGGACGGGTACGCCGACAGCTTCAAGGAGTTGATGGAGACGACGAAGTGGGAAGAGTATGGCGTCGGCAGTGGCAACCCCAAATGCGCGAACTGCATGGTGAGCTGCGGTTACGAGCCGACCGCAGTGCTCGACGGCTTCCTGACGCTGAGCGGATTCTGGGGCATGGTCAAAGGAACATTCAGCAGTTATAAGAGCAAGCACGCACTGAAACAGCTTAATGAGTGGGATACACATCCGCATGCGCCTCTTGTGCAAATTGAGAAGGGTGCACCCGCGCTTGAGGAGACAAACGCATGAGCGCAGAAGTGCTGAAATATACACGCGCAGAGATTGAGGCGCTCGAGATTGCGCCCGGTGTTGTGCACGAGAACCTGGAGGGCTGGGTTCCAGAACTCGTGAGCGATGAAGACATGCGCAATGCGCTCGAGAAGGCATTCGATTATCGAGGCGACGTGACCATCACGACGAAGGGCGGCGAGCGCATTGAGGCCTACATCTTCAATCGCTCGACCGGGGCGACGTTGGCCGACTCGTTTGTGCAGTATTTTTCGCCAAAGTCGCCGGAGAAGTTGAAGCTGAGCTATGCCGATATTGCACGTCTTGAGTTCACCGGGAAGGACCGCGCAGCAGGCAAGCACTGGGAGGACTGGCTCAGGGCCTACAACGAGCGCAAGGCCGCTGGCGAAAAGAACATCGCGCTGCACCCGGAGACGTTGGAATAGCGATCTTTCGACTTTGAAGTCAAATTAGCCCAGCCGCGCAATTCTCCGTGTAGCGCGATTGGGCCTTCGCTTTTGAGCCAAACTCAGGAATACCATCTCTTTGGCTGGATTCGATCTTCGACTTCCCATTAGCCTCCACTGTTCCGGAGCCGAGTTCGGGGCGGCTCGATTACCTCTGGGTCTCCGATCGTGGGTTGATTTAAAGCTGTTTATATTCAATATGATATTGCTGATAGCCTATGTTTTAGATTAAGTAATGTTCTTTAGGAGCGCGAGTCCAAAGTTACCGGTGTACAACCTTTGGGTTACGCATGTATCCCCAAAAGGGGAGGTTACGAGGTTACTTCCCGGTGCGATATTTACGGCAAGGCCAAGGAACCCAATGTCAGCCGTCTTTGCAATCGAAGATTTTGCATCGGAGCACTTAAAGCCGAAGGCGAATGCCGGCCCGGCAATCCGCCCCAATTCTCTTTCAGAGATTGATGTGCGCGAAGGTATTCTGGAAGACCTCGCCCTCAAGACCCTTTATGCCTCCGGTTCTCTCTCAGTTCTAAATCTGTCGGAAAAGCTCTGCGTCAGCTACGGGGTGGGAAATGAACTATTCTTGTCCCTCCGTAGCAGCCGCTGCTGCCAGGTAACGGGTATGGTCGGTACGGTTCCGCAGATTGCCATTACCTCTGAAGGCAAAGCCAGGGCGGTGGATCTCTTTTCTCAAAGTCATTACGTTGGAGCCGCGCCCGTCTCTTTTGAGAGTTATTCGCGGCAGGTGCGCCTGCAAAGCGCCACTAAGAAGGACGTGCACCTCGCCGATGTGCAGCGGGCTTTTTCCCACATGGTTTTAGAGAAGGAGACACTCCGCCAGCTCGGAACGGCCATCAACTCCGGCAGCTCCCTGTTCCTCTACGGGCCTCCCGGAACGGGTAAAACCACAATTGCCGAGGTTGTTTCCGCGGTACTTGCGGAAGATGATGTGTGGATTCCGCAGGCCGTGGAGGTTGACGGACAGATCATCACGATTTTCGACCAAACCGTGCACAAAAGGGTAACAAACTCCGAAGCTCGGAACTGCGATGCGCGGTGGGTGCACTGCCATCGCCCGGCCGTCCTCGTCGGCGGCGAACTTGGCGCCGAGATGCTCGACTTGCAATTCAATCCGATATCAAAGTTCTATGTGGGTCCGGTGCAGCTGAAGGCGAACAACGGAGTTTTGATCATCGACGATTTCGGCCGGCAAAAAATGCGGCCAGAAGAGATTCTGAATCGCTGGATCGTGCCTCTTGATCGGAGAATGGACTTTTTGTCGATGTCTGGCGGCAAAAAGCTCGAGGTCCCTTTCGAAATGCTGGTCATCTTTGCTTCGAATTTTGATCCTGCCGAGTTGGTCGATCCAGCTTTCATTCGCAGGATCAAAACAAAGATCAAGATCGGTGCGGTGTCGGAAGAGCAATTTTTTGATATCTTCTGCCAGGTCGCGGACAAGAAGGGCGTGCCCTTCGATCCCAGTATTCCGCAACGACTAGTCGACCACATTCAGCACAACTTGAAGCAAGAACTCAGAGCCTGTTATCCGACCGATATCGTGGACCAGGTCTGCTGGGCAGCCCGCTTTGACGGCAAAGAGCCGTATATCGATCGTCCGTCGCTGGACCAGGCAATCCGAGCTTACTTTACGCAGGGGCCAGGCGATTCAGTTGCGTCGGTTGCCTGATCAGGATGCACTGAAGTAGATTGCGCAGACGAATTTGGGCAGCGGAGACCTAACCTCCGCTGCGGAACTTCACAGTCCCATTCTCTTCCAGAATCCAGAACGGATTCCAGGCGATTTCCCAGGCAAATCCATCGGGGTCGGCGAAATATCCGGAATACCCGCCCCAGGATGCGCCTTTCGCGGGCTTCAGGATTCTCGCTCCTGCTGACGCGGCGCGCTCCATCAGCGGATCCACTTCGCTCTTAGACGGCACATTTTGACTCAGGGCAATCGCGGTGTTTCCAATAGTTTTCGAGTCTACCTGGAATTCGGCGGCAAACTCATCGCGGTGATACAGCGCGAAGACGAGACCGCCTATCTGAAAGAAAGCGATCTCGCTATTTTCGAAGACGGGTTCCCAGCCCAGTCCTTCGCGATAGAACTTCCTCGACACTGCAAGGTCTCGCACGGCAAGCGTCACCGCACTGATGCGCTGCTCCACGGGGGTTTCTCCAAATTCCTACGGCTCGGTGTAGTAGCAGGTCATGGTGCGGACATTGAGGCCTGGCCTATTCACCTTCACTTCGAGTGATCGCGACTCCACGCCGTTCTGCGCGGGTGGTGGATTGAACGTGAGCGCATAATACCAGTCGGCGTCGTCGAGTAATTTTCGCAGGTCGGCAACGACGTCGTTGCTTGGAGCCATAAGGCGACCGCCGGTCTGCAATGCGAGTACTGGAAGGGCGAGATTGCGAGGTTGAGCGCTCTGCGGTGATGAAGGGACCCGTGTGGCTGTCTCAACAACCGATTCCAGAAGCTTCGATTCGGGTCTAAGGTCGTGCGCGTCGTCTGAAGCAAGGGCATCGAGAGTAATCTGCGCGGCGCGCAAGTCGTGCAGCAGAGTTACGATCTCTTCGAAGTACGTGGTCCGAGCCTTTGTCGTGAACTGTTGAAAGTCAGCATCCGCCGGCAGCGGCCAACCGGGCCCAACCCAGATAAGAATGGTGCGGCCTCCAACGACGAGCTGTTGTTGTGCGATGCCGTCGAGTGCGGAGACCGAATCCTTGAAATGAACTTTGAGACAGGTGGCGAGGGCTGGGGCGTGGTCGTCGGGGTTCGCCGCGCCGCCGCTTTCGGAGACCTTTGTCGTTGGGCCGCTGGTCGTTGAGCCGCTCTCCGATCCGCAGGTATTGGAGTGAACGTTCTTGGTGAAACTTACGAAGGCGCGGCCTATGGTGTTGCGGTCCGTAGTTGCGCTCGTGGCTTTCAGGTGGCCATTGGACCAAAGGACAAACGAAGTCGGATAGGGGAGCGGTCCATGGCTCCCGGCGAGATATTTGAAGATGCCGTTCTTCTCCGCTTCGAGTGCCGGAGTAGTGCTGTTAACGGCATCGAGAACGATGACGACTTCGGTGGCGTCGTTCATTGCCTCGCCGTCGATGGCGTGAAATGCAGCGAGTTTGCGAGGCTGGTGGTTGTCGAAGAGGGTAAAGTCCTTCACGTCGAGGTCGGTGACGGGTTTGCCGGCGTCGTCGGTGACCTGTACGTTAAGCGTGATGCGCCGGGTGGCCATGTATTCGCGGTCGCGCTCTTCCTTCGTGCGAGTCTTGAGAGTAGGGGTCTGGGCGGCTGCAACGAGTACGGTCAAGACAAGCAGCGGCAGACACGCGTCTGTTAGCAGTGGACGAATCCGCATCTTGCGTTCAACCCTCATGGGCTTACGATACTCGGACGTTGCGGGGTTTCGACAGGTAGCCCGCTTGGAAGAAGAGGCTGCAAAGACAACCGAAAATGCTGCAAGAAGCGTGCATTGCACTGTTCCATGTGCTTTTGACTTCCCCTGAATCTTTCCAAATGCTTGAATCCAAGCACGATATTTTTGCCCGCTCGCAAGAGCGCTCGACGCAAAATTGCCACTATGATAGAACCATCGTGCGAAGGCGCAAACGGGGAAGTTGATGGCACTGATTCCAGTCAACATCGATCCAGTGGTGGTGGAGGAAATCGTCATTGGAACGATAGGCGCAATCGCGTCCGTGGTCGGGGCAGTTTTGGTGATCAAATCTTCCCCCCAAGACCGAAGTGGTTCGACTAAGCCGGAGATTTCGGCTCTGGCGGCTGGGCGGCTGTCGATGATTGTGGCTGCGCAGGACAAAATGAGCGATCCTCTGAATCTGCACTTCACTGTATCCGACCCAACGGTCACATTGCTTCGAATAGAGATTGCCAACCAGCTGGATAAAGGGACAGGAGATTCCCCATGCGTGAGGGAAGCTCCCAGAACATTTGTCGCGACGGTGGAACCCAAGGTCGTCCTCCGCTGGTATAACGCCAATTCATACTGGGACGGAGAAACGAAGCAGCTCCCAATCCGAGTATCCTTTTTGGCTAACGGGCTGGCAGCGAGTCGAACAATTTGGGTCAGAATGAGCCCACGCTCTATGTCGGGCTCGCGATTTCATAATGACAGTGATTTTGCATGGTTCCTCGAAGGACCATGCTCAAGAACCCTTCCATCGCTGGCTCGGATGCCCAGTGGGACGCGCATCGAGAGGCAATAAATCTGACGAGATAGACGCAGATCAATTACAGTGCGAGGACCCTGTGTGCCGTTCACTGTCGAATGGGAGCTGTGCTTATCCGAAGAGGGCGTTGACGATGTGGTTCACGGCGAAGGCGGCGCCGTAGGCCAACACCAGCATGTAGGCGAATTGGATGGCAGGCCACTTCCAGCTGTTGGTTTCGCGGCGGACCACAGCCATTGTCGAGGTGCACTGCATGGCGAAGGCAAAGAAGATCATGAGGGCCACAGCACCACCAAGCTTCATGTCGGTGTGCAGCGCAGTTTGCAGATGCATTGCTTGCGTCTCAGGATCGGCGCCGTAGAGCGTGCCCATGGTGGAGACCATGACTTCGCGGGCCAGCACGCTGGAGATGAGACCGATCCCGACCTTCCAGTTGAAGCCGAGAGGCGCGATGACGGGCTCGATGAAGTGTCCCAGCTTACCGATGACGCTGTCGGCCAGTTCCGGCGCAGTGTAATGGCCGTTGTGCAAGGGCACTGGAGGAATGTGCGCAAGCAGCCAGAGAGCGAGCGTGACGCAGAGAATGACGGTGCCGGCCTGGCGCAGGAAGACTTTGGCGCGGTCGACAAGACGCATGGCGAGCGAACGGAGCGTAGGCATGCGGTACTGCGGCAGTTCAAGGATGAAAGGCGCTTCGCTGGATTTGAGGATCGAGCTCTTGAGTAGCCGTGCAGTCGTCATAGCTGCGACAAATCCGGCGAGATAGAGGCCGAGCATTACGATTGTACGCAAACCGAGAAATCCGTGAAGGAACATGATGTTAGGGATGAAAGCCGCAATCAACAACATGTACACAGGCAGGCGTGCGGAGCAAGTCATGAACGGCGTGACCAGGATGGTTGCCAGTCGGTCTCGCTTGTTCTCGATGGTGCGCGTGGCCATGATGGCCGGGACGGCGCAGGCATAGGCTGAAAGCAGCGGGATAAATGCCTTTCCATTGAGGCCGATGGTGCGCATGACGCGATCGGCTATGAGGGCGGCGCGCGCGAGATAGCCGGAGTCTTCGAGGACTCCTATGAAAAGGAAGAGGAGCAGGATCTGGGGGAGGAAGACGAGGACTGACGAGATGCCCTTCCACGCGCCGTCGAGCACGAGAGACTGCAGCCAGCCTGCGGGCAGCAGAGGCCGGACAAGCGACCCCATCTTTGCGAGTATGTCTCCGAAGCCGTCGCTGAGCGGCTGGCCGATGGAGAAGACGACTTCAAAAACGCCGACGACAACAACGAGAAAGAGCAGCGGTCCCCAGATGCGATGGAGCAGGACATTGTCGAGTTTGCGACTGTTTTCCGCCGAGAGCGGCGCCTGATATCCGGTGTTGCGGCTCACCTGTGCTGCCCAGGTGTGAGTGCTGGCGGCGTTGCCGAGCACGGGAAGCGAGAGCGGTTGCTGTGCGGCTTGGGGCGAGGCATGCTGATTGAGGAAGAGAGGAACGGCATCGAGTCCCGTGCCGTGTGTAGCGCTGATGAGCGCTACGGGCGCGCCGAGTTCTTTAGCGAGCTTGAGCGGATCGATGAGGCCACCGCGTGATTCCATCAGGTCGCTCATGTTGAGCAGGACGAGCGTCGGCAGGCCCAGAGCGAGCACCGGTGCGGCGAGCATCAACTGACGCGTGAGGTGAAGGGAATCGAGAACAAGCAGCACGGCGTCAGGCTTGGGTGTGCCGGGCATCTTGCCCTTGAGGACATTTACGGCAACACGCGCGTCTTCAGAATAGGGCGTGAGTGAATAAACGCCTGGAAGATCAATCAACGTGAGATCGTCGCGACCTACGCCGGCCATCAGCCCGGAGCGCTGCTCAACAGTGACGCCGGGATAGTTGGCAACTTTCTGACGCAAGCCGGTGAGGCGATTGAAGAGAGTGGATTTGCCGGAGTTGGGAGGGCCTATAAGGACAACGGTGCTGAGGCTTCCAGATGAGGGGGAAACGGGCGCCTCAAATGCCGGAGTTTCACAGCAGGCATTCATCGGATGGCCCCGGCAAATTCGTGGATATCGAGATTGCTCTCAGGCTGCGAGGATTCTGTGATCATCGCAAGCTCTGCATCAATCTCGCTTTGCGACGTTTCGGTAGTGCTGCGGACGCGGATGGCTTCGGCGGTTTCGCGGCGGAGGGCAATCTGCATGCCGTCAACGCCGTACACCGTAGGATCGCCGGCGGGGGCCCGGCGCAGAACAGTCACGAGTGCGTCAGGTACGAAGCCCATATGCATGAGGTAATTCTGAACGGAGTCGGGCAGATCTAAGGCGACCAGCGTCGCCGTCTCTCCGATGCACAGATCCGTCAGCACACTCAATTGCCGAACTCCTGGGGGTTGCCGAAAGGGCAGCACCCAAAAACTAGGACCGGAATGGTCTGAATTCAGTATACGACCATTTTGGTCGGAATCGCAAACGCTAGTCCGGATTGGTCCTGCCACATGAAACTTCAAGGCCCGACCCCCTCCAAGGCATGCATCGGCGTCTTGCCTTTGTCTGCCTTATCGACCCCTTCAGAACTTGCTTCATTGCCAGCTGATTTATGACTATTCTTATTCCTGAAGACGTTCCGAAGATGTGATTTGGGTCACTTAAGGGACGCACAGAGAACTAGAGCGGGTTGGAGCATCCCGAGGGCAACTCCATGGATGTGAGCGAGTTTCGCGAATCAACAAGGCAGCAGATTCCGCCGGAGGGTCTGACAGCTCCCCTTGCGGCGTTGTGGTGGGACGCTAAAGGGGACTGGACACAGGCGCACGGCCTGGTGGACGAACTGGAATCGAAAGACGGCATGGCGGTTCACGCTTATCTGCATCGCAAGGAGGGCTCACTCTCGAATGCGGATTATTGGTATGAGCGGGCGGGGCGAAGATTTCACCGAGCATCGCTTGAAGAAGAGTGGGAAGCATTGGTTTCCGGGTTATTGGAACCGTAGCGACGCCCGTTTTGTGTTGTTGCGCTGGGAGTGGATTCCGAGAGTGTCGGCGTCGCAGGCGTAAACAGACCACCATTTCATCTGCTGCGGACTGGATGGGCCAGATGCCCGATCTATTGGTTCCGAGAGGCTTGCCGTTCGCTGGCAATTCGATACAGAAGGTATGCCACGACGGCGATATTGAGGATGATTACGAGGATCTTGATTGTGGTTGGACGGTTGAAGATCTCGTAAATCTCAAGGGGCAGCAGCGAGGATGTGATCACAACGGTGAACCACTCAGCCCAGCGTTTCATGAGCCACAAACCGATGCCTTCTGTCAGAAACAGGCCGGCATAGATGAAACTGACGACTCCCAGCTCCCTGATCTTGTTGGGAGAAATATTGGTGACCTTCTGGATTGCGTGACTCATTATTCGGCTGCCTGGATCGAAGCCGAGCATCGCGATCCAATGCTCCAGCTGTGCCGCCACATCCGTGTGAATCAATTTCAGGACGCCGAAGCCCACCACTATCAGGGAAGCAGCCTTTAGCAGCTTGAAGACGGCGATGAGTCGAATCAATCCTCTTTGAGAGGCATTCATCTGTTGGTGCAATCTATTCGAATTTCTTGCCACAAGAAAAGTAGCATGGATTGGCTCTACGGGTGCTTGAAGAAACGCGACTATTTGCCAAATGATTGGCGCTTGAATTCGTGGGAGTCGCACTACTTGCTGAAGGGCATGCAGGGCTCGCCGATCCAGAATTGATTGCTACGGCGCACCAAGAGGCTGGGATTGCGATTCGATATGCGCGCGCGCGCTTCCTGGTAAGGGCCGACGTAGCGGAGCGACGACGGGAGTCTTGTATACACGCGGGGAAGGACACGTTGTGCTCTTTGTGAACGCATCTGCTCCGCTGGTCCGAAGGCGAGTGCAAATTCCTTGCGAAAGCGCGGCGGCAGCCAGTCGGTTGTGAGCGACCTGTACCAGCGGGGAATGTGAATCCACGAACCGGTGCCGGTCATAATGCGGTGCGCCATGATGCGTGAGCGATCGCTTACGCCAAGCGCCTGCGATGCGAACATCTGTGCAACATATGCCTGGAAGGAACTCCAGTTTTTGGGAAGGGCGTCGGGTGGAAGCCCCATGAGGCCGGCGAGGATCTTCGATTCCGCATAATAGGCTTCGCACTGATCTGGAGTGAAAGCAGGCAGGACGCACTCATAGGCGATGACTGCGCTATCAATCAGGGTGGCGTAGACCCAGAGCAGCGCCGGAACCTGCAGTGCCTCATAGCGCGAGCCTTTTGCGTAGCCGGCGACATTGGCCGGAAGGTCGCCGGTGATTCGGGTGTGCATTTGATAGAGCGAACGCGCTGTTCGCGTGGCCTGCGGCGCGGACCCGAAGATCATGGTGAAGACAAAGCGGAACGTACTGTGAAAACGCGCGATTGGTTTGGCGAGCAGGGAAGAATGCTGATCGAGGGCCGCTGCCACCCAGGGATGCGCCAGTTGCAGCAGGGCGGCGCGGCCGGCGCCGAGGAAGAGAGCCGACTCGCAATTGATGCGCCAGGAAATGGAGTCGGGGCCGAAGATGCCTTCGATGGGATTCTTGACGCACCGTTCTGCGGCAGCGATGTGCTGCTCGAGGTCGTGGTGCGAGACGTAGGTGGAGGAATCGGCTGTGACGGGAAACGCCATCGGATTGCTTAGATGATCATCTGTTTCAGGGTGGTTTGTCACAGTACGGATTTAGGAACAGAACAGCAATAGCGATCATCAGGGAGTTTCAGGAGTTCTGCCTTAGATCTTTGGATACCCACCACAGGACTTCACCGAAGACCTTCCACTTGGTAGCGTTGCTGACATCGAGCGGGAGGTATTTGGGGTTGGCGGAAACCAGCAAGTCTGATCCGGCGAGACGCTGCAGGCGCGCCACCTTGAAGCCGAGGTCACGATGGGCGACCACAACAAGCGTTTCATTGAGATGGCTGCGGTCTGTGACCGCCGTATCTACGAAGAGGATGGAACCGGAGGAGATGGTGGGGTACATGGAGTCGCCAGCAACATGCATGCTGATCATGTTCTCCGGATGGGGGCACCACGAGAGCGGGGCGAGGAGAACGTCTTCGACCTTGGCCTGGGAGAGGCGAATATTTTCATGGGGCGGGACGCGGTCGCCGAAGGCAGTCACGTTCATGAGCGGAATCGCCACTGCATTGCCTCTGCCGGTAAGGTGCTCGTAGACCTTTTTGTCGGTGATGAGATTGAAGTCGTCGAGAGTTGTTTGGATAGAAAAGAGGGTTTGACGAAGGCTGGGATCGGGCAGCTCGGAGGGGTCAATGCCGGCGCGCTCCCAGAAGTAAGTGCCGTCGGGTCTTCCGGCCAGGTTGCCGAGGGCGACGTAGGTTTCGGCGGTTGGTTCGTTCTTTCCGGCGAGCCAGCGGGAGACGGTCGCCGGGGAAACGCCGAGGCGTTCTGCCAGGCCAGCCTGGGTCAATTTCAATTCTTTCAATAGTCGTCGGATCCGTTCAGACCATTCTCGGGTTGTTGGCTGAAGTTCGAACATTTCGGTGGTTTTCTGTACGCTCGACAACCGATTTCATCAATGCAATTGCTGTAATGAAATGAACGATATATCAACGTCCGAGGTATACTAGCAGGCTTTCCAACGCATCGTAAGTCAATATGAAAGCAGGGTCATACCATCGGGTTCCGCGATGAAGGCAAGCGAACAGTTCACGCAGAAACGCAGCGGCGACAAAGGGAACCCCGGGGGCCCGGAGCCAAGCGCTGACAGCTCGCTGCCCCATTCTGACTCAATTGGATCGACTCCGTCCAACCGGGAGCAGATGTCATCGGCCACCGAACAGAACGTGCAAAGCCTGGCAAACCTTAAGGGCGGACGGCGAATTCTGATCGTTGATGACGAAGCAAATATCGCGGACACGCTGGCGCTCATTTTCAAGATGCGACGCTACGATGTGCGGGCGGCGTACTCGGCTGAGAGCGCCATTGAACTGATTGCGAAGTGGCGACCTGACTTGGCCGTTTTGGACGTGATGTTGCCGGCGATGAACGGGATCGATTTGGCCATCGCAATCAAGGCAAATTATCCAGCATGTCATGTGATGCTTTTCTCAGGCCACGCAAACACTGGGATGCTGCTGGAAGAGGCAGGCAAGAAGGGGCACAGGTTCGAGGTCCTGGCTAAGCCAGTCTATCCAGAAGTGATGCTGGAGCGCGCTTCTGAGCTGCTCGCAAAGCCGGATGAGCCGCCATACGACTGAGCAGAATCCGCCGTACGAAAAAGAGTTGGATCAGGCCGGCAAGACAACGAAGCCGGCCTATACGACGGGTCTGCGGCCCGAGAAAAGCTGAATGACAAGCACGATCAACGCCAGCAGGAGCACGATGTGGATGTAAGCGCCGAGAGCGTGAAAGCCGATCCATCCGAGAAGCCATAGCACCAGAAGAATTACAAAGATTGTCCAAAGCATTTCTTCACTCCGATCAAAGTTCAATCCATAGCGAGTGGGATGTGGCGCGCTGCTATGCGGGTTGCATGCAGGTGGGCGGCGGCTGAAACCGGATGGAACCCTGAATGAGGACTTGCAAAGCACATCCTGATCCGCGGTGTGCTTTGTTGTTCTGATGGATTGGCAGACGTTCAGGCTTCGGCGCTGCGGATTGCCTTTGCGGACAGACGTTGCTTGAGCTTGCTCATTTCGGCCCAGGGATCAGCACTGAGGCGTTTCTTCCATGAGTCGAAATCCGTGACATGGAAGACGGGACGGGCTTTCGTATTGAGGTCTTTCCAGTCGAGAGGCAGCGCGACGGGCGCGCCAGGACGGGCGCGGGTTGAGTAAGGGGCGACCGCCGTCGAGCCGCGATCGTTGCGGAGATAGTCGAGATAGATGCGATTCTTTCTGAGCGCCTTGGTCATCTTGGTGAGGTACAACCCGGGGTTCTTCTTTTCGATTCCCAAAACAAATTTGTGGGCGAATTCCTTCACCACCGGCCACTCGTTTTCTGCGCGGATGGGAACGACGACGTGCAGGCCTTTTCCGCCGGTGGTTTTGAGGAAGCTCTGGAGACCGAGTGCGTCGAGACGGGCGCGGAATTCGTTGGCGGTTGCGGCAAGTGTTTTCCAGTCGATTGCTTCGTCGGGGTCGAGGTCGAAGATGATGCGATCAGGCTTTTCGAGGGACTCGTTTTTGGAACCCCATGGGTGGATCTCGAGCACGCCCAATTGCGCTAGTCCGACAAGGCCTTCCGGCGAGTCGAGGGTCAGGTACTGTTCGGTTGGTCCGCCCTTTTTGTCGGGAACGGGTACGCTGCTGATGCCGGGCGGAAGACCCATGCCAACGTGTTTCTGGAAGAAGCATGGTTTACCGATTCCCTCAGGGCAGCGGACGATGCTGAGCGGCCGGTCGGCGATGTGAGGCAGCATGTGGTCGGCGACGGCCAGGTTATAATTCGCCAGCATTAGCTTTGTCATCCCGGATTCCGGGTCGAGGATCTTCTCGGGATGGGTGATCGGGAGGTTGGTCTTCGACGCGCCCACGGTTTTGCTCGCTCTATGTGTACTGTGGTCTGACGTCGATTCCGGCGTAGACCTTGCAGAAGATGCTTTTGATGATTTCGTTGAGCCGAGCGGTTCGGCTTTTTCGCGGATAACTTCTTTGGCGGGCTTATCTTCGCGGAGGCCTTTGAATGCGGCCTGGCGTACGAGATTGTCGCGAGTCCAGTTAGAAAAGGAAACCTGCGCGACCAACTCTGGCTTAACCCAGTGCACGCCGCGCGAGATTCCGTTGGGCATGTCGGTGAACGGTGCTTTGGGTTGGACTAGCTTGTCCAGCTGCGTAAGAAGAATCTCTTGCGTCTTCTGCGTGAATCCCGTTCCACATCGGCCGGCATAGTGCAGCTTGCCTTTGTCGAAATAGCCAATGAGCAAGGCGCCGATGCCGATGCTGCCACTTGACGGGTCCGTGAATCCGCCAATCACGAATTCCTGCTCCTGGAAGCACTTTGATTTGATCCAGGAACTGTCGCGTGTGGAGGCGTATGGCGCCGAGGAAAGCTTGGAGACGATTCCTTCGGCTCCGAGCGAGCAGGCCTTGGTGAAGATCTCTTTGCCGTTTCCATTGAAGTGCTCGCTCAAGCGGATGGGCGAATCGTCATCGAGCGGAGCGAGGAGTTTTTCGAGGAGATCTTTTCGCTTCAACAAAGGAAGGCCGCGAAGGTTGTGTCCGTCGAGGTGAAGCAAATCGAAGGCGAAGTAGTTCAGGTGGACCTGCGTGCCTTCCTGGAATGCTGCCTGCAGATCCGCGAAGCTCGTGGCGCCTTTCTCGTCGAGCACGACGGTTTCTCCATCGACGACGGCGCTGTCGCAGGGGATCTGCTCGGCTGCGCGGGCAAGGTCGGGCATGCGATGCGTCCAGTCCAGGCCCTTGCGGGTAAGGAGTGAGACCCGCTTCCTCTGGGAGCCGTCGCCGGGGCGGATCTGGATTTGAATGCGATAGCCATCGAGCTTTAGTTCGTGGACCCAGCCGTCGCCTGAGGGTGGAGCGGTCGATGCCTTGGCCAATTGCGGAGAGACGAAGGCAGGGAACTTTTCCTTCGGGACGGATTTGAGCGCAGATGTGAATGAAGGCCGGGACTTCGTCTTCTTTCGAGGAGCGGCCGTCTTCGTCGCTTCGGGTTGCTGGTCAGGCGCGCGATTGCTGTGCCACACGCGGTCGCTGTCTTTGCCGATCTGGTCGATGGTGCGCTTGGTGACGGCGCTGTCGGGGAACCGTTCGGTGATGTTGGGTTGATTGTCGGTTCGCGCGTACTCGTCGCGGTCTTTGATTAGGAGCCAGTTCGGCTTGCCGGGGCGTGCGTCGCGCGTCTTCATGCGGACCAGCGCCCAGCGGCCTTTCATCTTCTGGCCTTTTAAGTTGAACTTGAGATGGCCTTCAGCGAGGGCGCGATCAACGTCCTCATGGTTATCGACCGGCTCCCACTCGCCGAAGTCCCAGAGCATTACAGATCCGCCGCCGTATTGGCCCTTGGGGATGGTGCCCTCGAAGTTGCCGTATTCAATTGGGTGATCTTCGACCTGAACGGCGAGACGTTTGTCGGCTGGAAGGTCGCTCGGTCCCTTGGCCACGGCCCAGCTCTTCAGTACCCCATTCCAGGCGAGGCGAAAGTCGTAGTGTAGGCGCGTGGCGGCGTGTTTCTGGACAACGAAGGGCAGGGCGCCGTGTTTATGCGAGGACGCCTGAATGGCGCCTTCGCTTCCGCGGGGCTCGGCGGTGACTTTGAAGTCCCGCATCTCGCGATAGCGTGCCAGCTGGTCTTCCAGAGTTTTTGCTGGATCCTTTTGGCGAGTGACGGACTTTGCCATACTTTATGCGGCCTTATGCGGGCGTTTACCAGATTTCACCAGTGTAGGCCCTTTCTTTGAGGACCGCGGCGAAGAACGTGTTCGGGGACGGACTTCTTTTCCGTTGGTCTCGCTTAGGCTGCGTTTCAAGGCGTCCATGAGATTGATGATTTTGGCGCGCGGTTTGCCTTCGGAGACGGGCAACGGCTTCTCAGTGCGTTTGGCTTCGATGAGTTCGCGCAGCGCGGCTTCGTAGTCGTCTTTGAAGTCGTCGAGGTGGAAGGGCGCGGATTGAGCGCTAATCAACTCGTTGGCGAGAGCCAGCTGTTTTTTGTCAATGGAATGCTCATGAATATTGCCGAAGTACGACTTGGCATCGCGTAACTCTTCGGCGTAGCGGAGGGTATAGGCCATGAGGCCGCGGGAATTCTTGCCGGGGGCAGGGACGATGGCGACCAAATGCTCGCGGCCGCCAAAGGCGACTTCACCAATCGCAACCTTGTCTGCCTGTTGCATGGCTGCACGAATGACGACGTAGGCGTCGATGGAGCCCTTTGGATCGGGAACAACGAAGTATGGCTTCTCAAAGAGGTACGGCGGAAGATCGTTTGGATCGACAAACTGGGCGACGTCGATGGCACTTTGCGTTTCCAGGCGAAGTTTCTTTACCTCGTCCGGCTCAACAATCACATACTTGCCTTTGCTGTATTCATAGCCCTTTACGATTTCGGAGTTGTCGACGGGCTGGTCGTCGTTGATGACGTTTAAATGGTGAATCCGCTGGCGCGTTTTGCGATCGATCTGGTGGAAAGAGATATCTGACGTGGTGCTGGTGGCAGGGAAGAGCTGAATGCCGAAAGAAACCAGTGAAATTCGCAGTTGCCCGGACCAAAATGGACGGCCAGCCATATTCCCGCCTCCTGCGTGCGCAAAGGTGTAACCGTCCGGAAATGTCCGGTTCTCGCACGCCCTGGTCGTTCGATGAGGCGTCGAAAGGACAAGTTGTCCGGGAGGATTGCGATGGAGTGAGTCTAGAGCAGTGCGCCTGAACCTTGACGCGTGCATCACAGACATGATGATTCGTAAACTCAAATCCGGCGAATTTCGTTTGTATTCCCGCAAGAAGGATGCGGCGACGGGCAAGCGGCGCAATCTTGGGACGTTTTCAACCCTCGAGAAAGCCAAGCAGCACGAGCGCGAGGTTCAGTACTTCAAGAAACATTAGGCCGCGAGCGAGTTTGGCATGAGGATCCGCAATGGCTGGGTCAGCGAAGAAATGGGTGAGCAAGGTTAAGACGGTGTCGACGTATCCACCGGAGGGGCCGTTTACGAAAGATGCGGAGACGATCGCGCGGCAGCTCGCGTCGAAGAGAGTCCCGCCGAAGGGGTCGGGATCGGGGATGAGGATGTTGACCTACTTTATCAATCGGGCAGGCAAAGGGTTGAGCGCGTCGCGCCGGCCGGAACCGGGAAGAGCAAAGAAGCTTCTTTCCAAACGCGTGATGGCTGCGCAGGAGAAGGTCAAGGCCAGTTCGACGTAGGCGGGAATACATCGTATGCGGCACACTCAGGCTGTAGCGCGGAGGTCAAGCCGCGACGGCGAATCGTGCGCTCTTTCGCGCTGCTTCTCGCTGTTGAAGCGGAGTGCGGGCGCGATGCTTTACCATGCGCTTGTACGTGTCGAACTCATCCCCATCCCCGGTTTCACCGGTTTTGACCGGCTCAGTGCTGGTGCTGATCCAGTTTGACGTTTGCGAGGAACTGCGCCTGGATCGCCTTCGGAGTATGCGGGAAGGCACGGTGCAGCAAAAGCCCAGTATGAAACATGCCGCGCCGGCGTATGTACGGTATGAGCGGCCGCCGGTGGTTGAACCGCTCGAACCTCTACAGCTCGACAGCGGTGAACGCTTGGAAGGCGAAATCAAGTATTACGACTACGGCGTGGTAAGCGTCTTGCTGCATCTGCCGTTTACGGGTGATTGGGACAACCTGGCGCACCTGGCGAGCCGCTGGGTGTGGGACATCGATTTCGCATCGCGTGTGGAACCGCTGGTGAAAGCCAAGCTGGATCACTGCGCGGAGGCCATGATTCGGCCGTATACGCGCTGGCTGAGCGAAGACTACTTCATCTTTCATGTCAGCGAGGCTCCCGGTGCGCTATCGGCGACCGAGTTAATTCGTGATCATGGGTTTAAAATCGCGCAGGTTGTTCGCGGAGACCGGTTGCAGCTTTCACCGGGAGAGTGCAACGAGGTCTTGCATTCGCAGATTTCGTATTATGCCAATGACGTTACGGTAATTGGATGGAATGCGGCGTTTCTCTACGACAGCACAGCCGGAGCAGAGACTGCGATCCAGTTGCTTGAATATGCGAATTCGCAGTTACTTGAATTTAGGCACTACGACGAGTTGCTGAGCGAGATCCTCGATCGGGCTTATGCACTGCTGGAGCAACGGACTGGATTCTTTGCGCGATGGCGGCTGGCGAAATCAGCGCGGATTCTACATACAACACTGCTGGACGTCGCGGAGCTGACGGAACGCGCCGATAATGCGATCAAGTTTCTGAGCGATATGTTTGCAGCGCGCCTGTACAGGCTGGCGGCTGCCAAGGTCGGCGTGCCCGATTACAAGGAACTGGTGTCGCGGAAGGTCAAGACCGCCGAAGATCTGTACAACTATATGGTCGATCAGTTCAACCAGAGCAGGGCATTTTTTCTGGAGTTTACGGTGGTGCTGATTTTGCTGATTGAGTTGTTTTATTTGTTTCGGGGGAAGCCGTTGTAACGGGTGCGCCGCAGAAACGAAAGTCGAAGAGTTCTTTCAGGGACAAACTCCCTCGTGGTTTTGGGGCTCTCGCGGCACGGACTGAAGTCGCACCTTGTTACAAAACCGGCGCGCGGACGCTTTTACACAACCTGGATAAGAAACGATCCATCGCAGTCGTTATGATGAACGAATTCTCACTATGAGCTTGCTGACTTTTACCGCGCTCCTTTTTGTTGGATCACTTCTTGCTGGTTTGCTGGGGGCGCTCACCGGACTCGGCGGCGGCGTAGTGCTCGTGCCACTGCTGACGCTCGGGTTTCACGTCGATATCCGGTATGCGATCGGGGTGTCGCTGATCTCCGTGATTGCGACGTCATCAGGCGCTGCCGCGGCCTACGTTCGCGAAGGATTCTCAAGCGTACGTATCGGAATGTTTCTGGAAGTTGCAACGACGATTGGTGCGATTCTTGGGGCATATCTTGCGACGGTAGTTCACACGCAAGCGCTCGCGATCATATTTGGGGTGGTGCTGATTTACTCTGCATATCTGTCGTGGCAGCAGGCGCGGAATCCGGTTCCGGAACTGAAGAAGGGAAGCCCGTGGTCGGACAGATTGAGACTGTCGGGCGATTACCCCGGGCCAGAGGGCGCTCACTGCAAGTATGAAGTGGAGAATATTCCCGGCGGATTTGGCATGATGTTTGTGGCCGGGACGCTCTCGGGATTGCTCGGCATCGGCTCAGGAGCGGTGAAGGTGCTGGCGATGGACCGCATTATGAAGGTGCCCTTCAAGGTGTCGACGACGACAAGTAACTTTATGATCGGCGTGACGGCGGCGGCTAGTGCGGGAATCTATCTTCATCGCGGATTGATCGCACCGGGGCTGGCGTTTCCGGTGATGCTGGGCGTTCTCAGCGGCTCGCTGATTGGAGCGCGGTACTTGGTCCGCGCGCATGTTTCGGTGCTGCGCGCCGTGTTTACGATCGTCATCCTGGCGCTGGGTGTGGAGATGATCATCAACGGGGTGACGAAATGGTTCTAAGAGAGAAACCGGCGGTGCCGGAAAGGCATTTCGACGATCGCAGCATGGAAGTGACGATGGGCCGCTTGCTCCAGTTTGGAGTATTGCTGGCATCATTTGTCATGCTGGTGGGCGGGGTCTTTTACGTCAGAGCGCATCACGATGAAACTCCGGATTACCGGCTATTCAGGAGCGAACCGCAAGCGTTGCGGCATATTGGAGGGGTGATGGGCGGGGTGGCCGCTGGTGATTCCGCAGCCATCATCCAGTTGGCCGTGCTGCTGCTGATTGCGACGCCGGTGGCGCGGGTAGTGTTTGCGCTGTTTGGTTTTGCAACTGAGCGGGACAAGCTGTATACCGCGGTGAGCGCCGTGGTCCTTGCGGTGCTGCTGTATGGTTTTTTCCGGTCCCAGTGAGGGCTCGATTACCGCAAGGTCTGGGCTTCGCAGTTCGATTGCGAAACGTATCCCGCGCACTAAATTTCATCAAACTTCAATTTAAACAATAGCCTGGCGCTCATGGCGCATCCAACATAATCAGCAGCAGGAGCATTGCAGTTATTGCGAGGAGAGCCATGCGTCGTTTTCAAGGAAAAGTTGCCATCGTTACGGGCGCGGGATCGGGCATCGGGCAGGGAATCGCAAAACGGCTTGGATGCGAGGGCGCCAAGGTGATTGTGGACTACGTGGGCAGTCCCGATGGAGCGAAAGAGACGGAAGAGGCGATCGAGAAGGCGGGTGGTGAAGGCAAGATTGTGCGGGCAGATGTTACGCACATCGACGAGGTGGAGTGTTTGGTCGATACGGCGTGGAATCAGTTCGGGTCGGCGGACATCCTGGTGAATAATGCGGGAATGGAGAAGAAATCAGACTTCTGGGACACGTCGGAATTAGATTACGACGAGGTGATGGCGGTGAATCTGCGTGCACCGTTTTTCCTGACCCAGGCTTTTGTGCGGCAGTTACGCGATGCGAAGAAGGCAGGGCGCATTATCAATATAAGCTCGGTGCATGAAGATATGGCGTTTCCCGGTTTTGCTTCCTACTGCAGCAGCAAAGGTGGACTCCGCATGCTGATGCGCGACCTCGCAGTAGAACTTGGACCGCTGGGGATCACAATCAACAACGTTGCGCCGGGAGCGATAGCGACGCCGATTAACAAGGCCCTTCTCGGGGATAAGCCGAAGCTGGATGCGCTGCTGGCCAACATTCCCCTGGGACGCCTTGGAACGCCGGAAGATGTGGCGGGGATGGTGGCTTTTCTTGCATCCGACGATGCGTCTTATGTGACAGGCTCAACATTTGTTGTTGACGGCGGACTTATGCGCAACTACCGGGAGCAATAGGCAGCGTATGGCCACAAGGATTGAAGACTACGCGCTGATTGGCGACTGCGAGACCGCCGCGCTGGTGGGCAAGGACGGTTCCATCGATTGGCTGTGCTGGCCTGCATTTTCTTCCGAGGCGTGTTTTGCCAAGCTGCTGGGTGCTGCCGAGAACGGCTATTGGAAGATCGCGCCCTGCGAAGGTGAGTGGAAGACGACGAGAAAATATCGCGAGCACACGTTGATTGTGGAGACCGTATTTGAAACCGCGGAAAGGGCAGTGCGGCTGACGGATTTCATGCCGGTTCGCGGTAAGAATTCCGATGTGGTCCGGATTGTGGAGGGCATTCGTGGGACGGTACGAATGCAGATGGAGCTTTGTCTACGCTTCGATTATGGACGAACTGTGCCGTGGGTTACGCGTGTAGATGATGGCGTTCGGGCAATTGCGGGGCCAAACCTCGCGATCCTTCGTAGTTCAGTAGAGACGCACGGCGAGAATTTGAAAACGATGGCCGAGTTTACTGCCACGAGAGGAGAGCGTGAATGGTTCGTGCTGACCTATGGCCAGTCGCACGAGGAAGACCCCGAGCCGATCGATCATGAGCAGGCTTTCAAAGATACTGAGACGTTCTGGCAGGAATGGACGGGAAGGCTTAACTATGAAGGAAAGTATCGAGAGATTGTAGAGAGATCGCTGATCACGCTGAAGGCGATGACCTATATGCCGACGGGCGGCGTGGTTTCGGCGGCGACGACAAGTTTACCCGAATGCATAGGCGGCGTGCGGAACTGGGATTATCGCTATTGCTGGCTGCGAGACACTACTTTCACACTGCTGGCGCTGTCGAATGCAGGCTACTACGACGAAGCAGCGGCATGGCAGGATTGGCTGCTGCGGGCGCTGGCGGGAAGTCCTGACCAGGTGCAGATTATGTACGGGCTGCGCGGCGAGCGGCAATTGCAGGAGTGGGAAGTCGACTGGCTGCCCGGATACGAAGGGTCAAAGCCGGTGCGAATCGGCAACGCTGCGTCCATGCAGGTCCAGTTGGACATTTATGGAGAGATGCTCGACTCGTTCTTCCATGCGCAGCACAAGATGGGACGCCATACGGAGGAAGATTTTCGTGTGCTGGTTCTGCTGCTGAAACACCTTGAAACGATATGGCAGGAACCGGACGAGGGGATCTGGGAGACGCGTGGCGGACCACAGCAGTTTACGTATTCAAAAATGATGGCGTGGGTGGCGTTTGATCGCGCGGTTCTGTTGGCTGAGCACATGAACTATAAAGCGCCATTGGAGGAATGGAAGGCGATCAAGGATAAGCTTCATCATCAGATTTGCGAAAGAGGATTCAGCGTGAAGAAAAACAGCTTTGTGCAGGCATATGAGTCGGAAGAACTCGATGCTTCACTATTGCTGATGCCGCTGGTGGGATTTCTGCCGGGTTCGGATCCGCGTGTGCAGAACACCGTGGAAGCCATTCGGCGCGAGTTGATGCCGGATGGACTGGTACTGCGCTACGATACATCGCGCGTGAGCGACGGGTTGCCTCCGGGTGAGGGAGTGTTTTTGGCCTGCAGTTTCTGGATGGTAAGCAGTCTGAAGGCCGTTGGTCGCAAAGAAGATGCAGTGAAACTATTTGAGCATCTGGTGTCGTTGAGCAATGACCTGGGACTGCTTTCTGAGGAGTACGACCTACATGAGAAGCGGCTTGTGGGGAATTTTCCGCAGGCGTTTTCGCATATCGCGCTCGTGAATGCTGCGTACGATCTGGAGGATGGTGTGGGAGTTCGCGAGCGTTGCTGTCGGCAGAAACCGATTTGAGAATCGCAGTTGGCCCAGTTTCGATCAAGTGGATGGCTTTCGCAGCTTCCGTTCTGGACGCGGCGTCGAATCCGGCTGCCACCAGGGCAGGATCGTCACAGGCGCTTCGCTGGTTGATGCATCTGGGCGCTGTGGGGATATTCGCGCTGGCAGTAATTGATTCGTCGGTAATCCCGATACCGCTGCCGGGCAGCACGGACCTGGTGCTGCTGTTGCTGACTGCTTTTCGATCGCAATCGATGGGCTCACCGGTATTATTTGCGTCGTGTGCGTTTGTGGGGTCGGTCATCGGTGGTTACACAACCTGGGCTGCGGGAAAAAGGGGTGGCGAGGCCGCGCTCGATCGATTGGGCAAGGGACGCTTTGTGCGCCACGTTCAGGGCTGGGTGAAGCGGAATGGATTGCTGTCGGTAGGCTTGGCGTCACTTTTGCCGCCGCCCGTGCCCCTGATGCCTTTTCTGTTTGCAGCCGGAGCTGCGGGACTTGCGCGTGGACGCTTTTTGATCTCCTACTGCACGGCGCGCGCGGCGCGCTATGGCGTGGTCGCGTGGATGGGCTACAAATATGGGCGGCAGGTGATCAACTTCTGGCAGAACGACCTGAAGGGATGGAGCACGATCATTCTGATTGTCTACGTTTCTCTGCTGGTGCTGGGCGTGCTGTACGGGATCTGGAAATATCGCAGGGGAATGCGCAAGGGGAATTAGCTACTGCGCGAAAAAAGGAATGCCGGTGTGGACCGGCATTCCTTTTGGTTCATCGCGAGGTGCGGCTATACCCGGGCGTGCCTCAGCATGGGCGCTGTGGGCTGTTTTGTCGCAAGGTAAGTGTCGACTGCGGCTGCGGCTTTGCGACCTTCTGCGATGGCCCAGACTACGAGCGACTGACCGCGGCGCATATCGCCGGCCGCGAAGATGCCATCAATGGAGGTCATGTAGTCGGCATTGGCGGCGACATTGCCACGCTGATCAACGGCGACGTCGAGCTGCTCGATCATTCCGCCTTTGACGGGACCGAGGAAGCCCATCGCGAGGAGCACGAGATCGACATCGAGGGTGAATTCAGAGCCGCCGATAGGCTCGAACTTGGGCGGCGGACCGACGCGAAGAGCATGAAGCTGCTTGACGTTGCCGTGATCGTCGCCGGTGAACTTCATGCTGTTGATGCTCCAGTCGCGTATGCCGCCTTCTTCGTGCGCGCTTTCCGTACGGAGTTGCAGCGGCCACAACGGCCATGGAGTCGAAGCTGCGCGGCTGTCCGGTGGTTTGGGCATGATCTCAAATTGGTGCACGCTCTTTGCGCCCTGGCGATGGCTGGTGCCGAGACAGTCGGCCCCCGTGTCGCCGCCCCCGATAATGAGCACGCGCTTGCCTTCCGCGTGGATGGCAGTGGATGTGTCGACGATGTCACCTTCGCATCGGCGATTTTGTTGTGGCAGAAATTCCATGGCGTAGTGGACACCCTTGAGTTCGCGGCCGGGAATCTTGAGGTCGCGCGGATGTTCCGCGCCGCCGGCGAGAAGGATGGCATCGTAGTGTCCGGTGAGCGCTTCGACGGGTACGTTGCCGCCGACGTGAGCGTTGGTTAGAAAGGTGACGCCCTCGGCGCGCATCTGCTGAAGACGTCGATCGAGGATGTGCTTTTCGAGCTTGAAGTTCGGAATGCCGTAACGGAGAAGGCCGCCGATGCGGTCGTTCTTTTCGTAGACAGTGACCGAGTGGCCGGCGCGGCGGAGTTGCTGTGCGGCGGCTAGGCCTGCGGGGCCGCTGCCAACGACGGCGACGCGTTTTCCGGTGTTGTGCTCGGGCGGCTCGGGATGGATCCAGCCTTCATCCCATGCGCGCTCGACGATGCTGCGTTCGATGAGCTTGATGGAGACTGCAGGAGCATTGATGGCGAGAACGCAGGAGGCTTCGCAGGGCGCGGGGCAGATGCGGCCGGTGAATTCCGGGAAGTTGTTGGTGGCGTGGAGACGGCGGATCGCGCTCTGCCAGCGGCCGTTATAGGCAAGGTCGTTCCAATCGGGGATGAGATTGTTGACGGGGCAGCCGGTGTGGCAGAAAGGAACCCCGCAGTCCATGCAGCGAGCGCTTTGCTCGCGCTGCTTTTCCTCTGGGAACGGTTGATAGATTTCAAGCCAGTCCTGCACACGCTCTTCAACGTTGCGGCGGGTGGGCTGTTCGCGATCGATTTCGAGGAATCCTGTAACCTTACCCATGCTGCACCTCGGCTGCGGCTGCCTCAACCTGAGGCGCTGCGGTAGTTGGCGGACAGTAGATGGTGTCGACGCGCTCGACGCCAAGCACGCGCTTGTATTCGTGCGGGAAGACCTTGATGAACTTCGGCTGCGCGTCGGCCCAGTGCTCGAGGATCCATGCGGCGCGCGGGCTGCCGGTGTAATCGCGATGGCGTTCAAGAAGGGTTCGCACTTCGGTGACGTCCTCTTCGGTAGCAAGCGGCTCGAGATCGACGCTGGCCCGGTTGCAGCGGCGCGTGGAGAAGTCGCCCTGATCATCGAAAACGAAGGCGCGACCGCCGCTCATGCCGGCGGCGAAGTTGCGCCCAGTGGTGCCGAGAACGACGACGGTGCCGTTGGTCATGTATTCGCAGCCGTGGTCGCCTACGCCTTCAACCACTGCGGTTGCGCCGGAGTTGCGAACCGCGAAGCGCTCGCCGGCGATGCCGTTAAGGAAGACTTCGCCGCTGGTGGCGCCGTAGAGGACGACGTTGCCGACGAGAATGCTTTCTTCGGGCAGGAAGAACGAAGTTTTGGGCGGGTTGGCGACGATGCGGCCGCCGGAAAGACCCTTGCCGAGATAATCGTTGCTGTCGCCTTCGAGTTCGAGCGTGACGCCGTTGGGGACGAATGCGCCGAAGCTCTGACCGGCGGAGCCTTCAAATTTGAAGTGGATGGTGTTATCAGGCAGTCCAGCTGAACCGTATCGACGGGCGATTTCGCCGCCCAGCATGCCGCCGACCGTGCGGTGCACGTTGCGAATGGCGAAGCTGCCTGTGACTGGAGTTTTTGATTCGAGGGCGGGTGCGGCCTTGGCGATCAAGGCGTGATCGAGTGCCTGCTCGAGGCCGTGATCCTGGGCCTGCATCTTGCGACGGGCTACGCGTGAGGGCACGGTTGGGGCGTAGAGGATCGAGGAGAGATCGATGCCCTTGGCTTTCCAGTGGGCGTCGGCGAGGGATGCTTCGATTTTATCGACGCGGCCGACCATCTCGTCCATCGTTCGGAAGCCGAGCTTGGCCATGTGCTCACGAATTTGTTCAGCGATGAAGAAGAAGAAATTGACGACGTGCTCGGGCTGGCCGGTGAAGCGCGCGCGCAAGACGGGGTCCTGCGTGGCGATGCCGACGGAACAGGTGTTGAGGTGGCATTTGCGCATCATGATGCAGCCCATCGCGATGAGCGGCGTGGTGGCAAAGCCGAACTCTTCCGCGCCAAGCAACGCGGCGATGACGACGTCGCGACCGGTCTGCAGCTTGCCGTCAGTCTGCACTTTGATCCGGCTGCGGAGGTCGTTCAGGAGAAGCACCTGTTGCGTTTCGGCGAGACCAAGTTCCCAGGGAAGTCCGGCGTGCTTGATAGAACTGAGCGGGGATGCGCCGGTTCCGCCGTTGTCGCCGGAGATGAGGACGACATCAGCGTGCGCTTTCGAAACGCCGGCGGCAACGGTCCCGACACCAACCTCGGAGACCAGTTTCACGGCGATGCGCGCTTTTGGATTTACGTTCTTGAGGTCGTAGATCAATTGCGCGAGATCTTCGATGGAGTAGATGTCGTGGTGCGGCGGCGGAGAGATGAGTCCGACACCGGGGATGGAGTGGCGCGTTTTGGCGATAATGTCGTCGACTTTATGGCCGGGTAGCTGGCCGCCTTCACCGGGCTTTGCGCCCTGGGCCATCTTGATCTGCAACTCGTCGGCGTTGACCAGATAGTTGGTGGTGACGCCGAAGCGGCCGCTGGCCACCTGCTTCACGGCGCTGCGGCGGGAGTCTCCGTTGGGGTCTGGCGTGAAGCGGGCTTCGTCTTCCCCGCCTTCGCCTGTGTTCGACATGCCCCCGAGGCGGTTCATCGCAATGGCCAGTGTCTCGTGGGCTTCCGCGCTGATGGAGCCGAAGCTCATGGCGCCAGTCGTGAAACGCTTGACGATCTCCTTGGCTGGTTCCACTTCTTCGAGCGGAATAGGGGTGTCGGCGTACTTGAGCTTGAGCAGCCCGCGCAGGGTGCAAAGGGTGCGGCTCTGCTGATCGAGAAGGTCGGTGTATTCCTGGAAGGTGGTTGCGCTGTTGGCGCGAACGGCGTGCTGCAGCTTGCTGATGGTGGCCGGATTAAGCAGGTGGTACTCGCCGCCCTCGCGGTATTGATAATGACCCCCGACGACGAGTTCGGTTTCGGAGTCGGTGAGAGGTTGGAAGGCGTAGGAGTGCTTCATCCCCGCTTCCCGCGCGAGAATGTCGAGGCCGACGCCTTCGATTCGCGATGCGGTGCGGGGAAAGTAGGTCTCTATCAAATTGTCGTTAAGGCCGATGGCTTCGAACACCTGCGCGCCGCGATAACTTTGCAGAGTGCTGATGCCCATCTTGGAGAAAGTTTTCAGCAGGCCCTTGTTGATGGCTTTGATGAAATTTTTCTCGGCATGATGAGCGGAGACGTTTTGGGGCAGAAGGCCACGGCGCTTGAGGTCGTGCAGCGTTTCGATAGCCAGGTATGGATTGATGGCGCTGGCGCCGTATCCGATGAGCAACGCGAAATGCATGACTTCGCGCGGCTCACCGCTTTCGATGATCAGCGCGACCTGAGTACGGGTCTTCTCTTTGACGAGGCGGTTGTGGACGGCGGCCATTGCGAGAAGGCTCGGAATGGGCGCGTAGGTGGGGTCGACGCCGCGATCGGAGATGATGAGCAGGGTGTACCCAGAGGCGACGGCATGTGCGGCGCGAGCACTCAGGTCATCGAGCGAGTGACGTAGGCCGACTTCACCATCTTCTGCCCGGAAGAGCGCTGGAAGCGTGGTCGCAAGAAGATCACCGGAGGAAACGCGGCGGAGTTTTTCCAGATCGCGATTCGACAGGATCGGATGCGGCAGCTTGAGAGTGTGGCAATTCTCCGGCGTCTCGTCGAGGATGTTGCGTTCGGTGCCAATGTAGCTGATGAGCGACATGACGAGTTCTTCGCGAATAGGGTCGATGGGCGGATTGGTGACCTGTGCGAATAATTGCTTGAAGTAATTGAAGAGCGGCTGCGGGCGATCGGACAGGCAGGCCAGCGGAGTGTCGGTGCCCATGGAGCCGACCGGCTCTTCGCCGCGCGCGCCCATGGGTCCGAGCAGAAGGCGGAGATCTTCTTCGCTGTAGCCGTAGGCACGCTGGCGGCGGAGGAGAGTTTCAGGATTGGACGCAATGACGCGGGACGGCTCGGGCAGGGAATCGAGCGAGACCTGCTGATCCTTGAGCCAATCACCGTAAGGCTGGCGGGCGGCGAGGCTCTTTTTGATTTCGGCGTCGGAGATGATGCGCTTCTGTACGGTATCGACAAGGAACATGCGACCCGGCTGTAGTCGGCCCTTCTTGCGAATGTCTTCGGCGGGGACGTCGAGTACGCCGGCTTCGGAAGCGAGCACGACGAGGTCGTCTTTGGTCACAATGTACCGACCCGGGCGCAGACCATTGCGGTCAAGCGTGGCGCCCACGACGCGTCCGTCTGTGAATGCGATGGCCGCGGGGCCATCCCACGGTTCCATCAGCGAGGCGTGGTACTCGTAGAAACTGCGTTTGTCCTCGTCCATGTCGGGGTTGCCGGCCCAGGCCTCGGGGATGAGCATGGCCATGACGTGCGGAAGCGAGCGGCCAGACTGGAAGAGAAATTCGACTGCGTTATCAAGCGACCCGGAGTCGCTGCCGTCCGAGGTGATGACCGGGAAAAGCTCTTTGATCTTTTCGCCGTGCAGCGGGCTGTCGAGCACAGACTGGCGTGCGTTCATCCAGCTGATGTTGCCGCGAATGGTGTTGATCTCGCCATTGTGCGCGATATAGCGATAGGGGTGAGCAAGCTTCCAACTTGGGAAAGTGTTGGTAGAGAAGCGTTGGTGGACGAGGCAGAGCGCGCTGGTGACAAGGGGGTTGGCCAGTTCGAAGTAGAACTTCTCAATCTGAGGAGCCAGCATGAGGCCCTTGTAGATGATGGTGCGGCAGGAGAATGATGGGATGTAGAAGTCGTCCTTGCCCTCGATGTCGGACGCGGCCATCTCGTTCTCAGTGCGACGGCGGACCAGATAGAGAGCGCGCTCGAAAGTGTCTTCGTCCAAGCCATCGGGACGCGCGACGAAGAACTGCTCTATATACGGTTGCGATGCGCGGGCTTCGCGCCCAATGGCGTCGCCATTCACCGGGGTGTCGCGCCAGCCGAGAACCTTCAGGCCCTCTGCGGCAGCGATGCGCTCGAAGACGCCTTCGCATTGCAGGCGGCTGTGCTTGTCGACAGGAAGAAAGACCATGGCCACGCCGTAAGCGCCGGGGCCGGGGAGTTGAATGCCGAGTTCGCCGCATTCTCTCGCGAAGAAGACGTGGGGGATCTGGATGAGAATGCCGGCGCCATCGCCCGTCTCCGGATCGCAGCCCGCAGCTCCGCGATGGGTGAGGTTGATGAGGACCTCGAGTCCCTTGCGAATGATGTCGTGGCTTTTCTCGCCTTTGATGCTAGCCACCAGGCCCATGCCGCACGCATCGTGCTCATTGCGTGGATGGTAGAGGCCCTGGGGCTGTGGGAGACGGTTTCGCTGATCCGATATCTGCATGGCTTCCTTCCGCTGAATAAGGTCGGTCTGCAAGTTCATTTGTCAGGAACGGCAAAGACACAATGAGCGCGGCGAGTCCCAATGGAAGTCGCCCGGCTAGTCCAAAAGCCTGTCGTGGCAGGCCCGTGCACACGGGGATAGTGCTGAACTCTCTACTATATCTGAATTCCGGTTCGACTACTCCCGAAATACGGAATGGGAGGGATTTCCATTTCCGCACCAGTGGAGTTGCGGGAAAGTCAAAAAATGATCAGAGTTTGCAAATAAGCAGTTCGCGCTCATAGATCATTTCGGGAGGGAGATGATCGTGCAACTCGATGAACAACTCCTCGTGCCCAATCACTTCCTTGCGCCATGCTGCGCGGTCGACAGCCATGAGTGCGTCAAAGGATTCACGCGAAAAGTCGAGGCCGGTCCAGTCGATGTCCTCGTAGCGCGGAACCCAGCCGATGGCAGTTTCGCGGCCGCGTCCGTGCCCCTGCACGCGCTCGATAATCCATCGCAGCACGCGCATGTTTTCGCTGAAACCGGGCCAGAGGAATTTGCCGTCCTCATCCTTCCGGAACCAGTTCACGTTGAAGATGCGAGGGGTAACGTCGAGACCGCGCTGCATCTTGATCCAGTGACGGAAGTAGTCGCCCATGTGATAACCGCAGAAAGGCAGCATGGCCATGGGATCCCGACGCACTTTTCCCACTGTGCCCGCTGCGGCTGCGGTGGTTTCAGAGCCCATGGTGGCGCCGATGTAGACGCCGCTTGACCAGTTGAATGCCTGGTACACAAGCGGAAGCGTGTGAGAGCGGCGGCCACCGAAGATGATCGCGCTAATGGGCACGCCTTCAGGAGACTCCCAGTCGGGATCCATCGTCGGGCACTGCGAAGCAGGGGCAGTGAAGCGCCCGTTGGGGTGCGCTGCGGTGGTGCCGTTCTTCTTGCCGATGGCGGGAGTCCACTGCTGACCGCGCCAGTCCAGGCACTCGGCGGGTGGCTTCTCGGTCATGCCTTCCCACCACACGCCTCCGTCGGGGGTGAGAGCAACGTTGGTGAAAATGGTGTTGCGCGAAAGTGCTGTCATCGCCGACGGATTTGTCTTCACGCTTGTCCCGGGAGCGACTCCAAAGAATCCATATTCAGGATTGATGGCTCTCAAGCGGCCCTGGGAATCGGGTCTGATCCAGGCGATGTCGTCCCCAACGGTCCACACCTTCCAGCCCTGCATGGACTTGGGCGGAATGAGCATAGCGAAATTGGTTTTGCCGCAGGCGGAGGGGAATGCCGCCGCCACGTAGGTCTTTTTGCCTTTCGGATCCTCGACGCCGAGGATGAGCATGTGCTCGGCCATCCAGCCTTCGTCGCGGGCGATGTTTGAGGCGATTCGGAGAGCGAAGCACTTCTTGCTGAGCAGGGCGTTGCCGCCGTAACCGGAACCGTAGGACCAGATTTCGCGGGTTTCAGGGAAGTGGACGATGTACTTTGTGTCGTTGCAGGGCCACGGGACGTCCTGCTGGCCGGGCTTTAACGGCACGCCCACGGTGTGCATGCAGGGGACGACGCGTTTTTCGTCCTTGTCGATTTCGGCGAAGACCGACGCGCCAATCCGGGCCATGATGCGCGTGTTGACCACGACGTAGGGCGAGTCAGTGAGCTGCACGCCGATTCCGGACATGGGTGAGCCGACAGGGCCCATGCTAAAAGGGAGAACGTACATACTGCGGCCCTGCATGCAGCCTTTAAAGAGCTGCTTGAGGCGGCGGCGCATGACGTAGGGATCTTCCCAGTTATTGGTTGGCCCGGCGGCATCGCGCGATAGAGAACATATAAACGTGCGGTCTTCGACGCGGGCGACATCGTTCGGAGCGGAGCGGGCGTAAAAGCAACCGGGCCACTTTTTTTGATCGAGGCGCGTGAAGGTCCCCGCAGCCACAAGGCGGTCGCAAAGAAATTCGTACTCCGCCTGGGAGCCATCGACCCAATGGATCGAGTCTGGCCGGCACAGCTCGGCCATCTTCTCGACCCATCGAATGAGGTGTTTGTTGGTTGTTGGCGGAATCTGAATTGCGGGTGGCTCGTGGTTGAGAACGGATTGCTTCATCTTCTACGGTTCTCCTGCGCTGCCTATCAAGTACAGGCTACAGAAATTGCTGAGGCAGCGGAAGTGGAAGAATCTCAACTTCCCTTGGATGCAACAGTTTACTGCAGAGAACCTGCAGCGAATTGTGACCTCTTAGAATTCGTGATGCTGCTCAATGACCTCGGTGAGATTGCGCGGCTCGTTTGGCTCGGGATTGGCGGCTTCCGCCTGGTTGCGAACTTTTGCCACGGCGAGCCAGTTATCCTTATGCGGTTGCTCGGCAATCCAGGGCGGAAGCGGCATGCAGAGATGATCGCTGAGTGCTGCGGCGTAGCCCTCATACAATGCGCGGAGATCGCGGAGCCGTTCGTAGGACTGGCCATCGCGGCATACACTGACCCCGCTCTGACAGAGCATTCGGTAGAGTTGTTCGTAGCGTTCTCGCGGTAAACGATCCGGCAGGTCCTGCCTCGGCTTGATGGAGAAAACTTGTGCCAGATCGACTATTGCATGGCGTGCCATCGCAAAAGTCAATTGCGCCTGCCGGGCTTCGTGTCCGCGAACGCCTGCGATGAGCAGTGACGAAGTATCCAGCATGGCGGTGAGTGCGCTCAGCCAGCTCTGATTGGTGTGCTGCGAACGGAAATAGCAGAGAAGTGGGTAAGAGATGTGGCTTTCGAGCAGTTCGGCAGACCAGCGTTCCCACTCTGAGAGCAGGCTCGCGAGGACATCTTCCGCTCCATCGAAGGAATGGCGGCGCATGAGTTCCGCTGCTGTTGGCGGTGAGCCAGCGCGCGCGTCAAGGAGCGAGATGCTGACCTCGCGGCGCGAAAATGCTCCGTAGAGCACCGGGAAGTAGCCCATGACGATTGCGAGAAAGCCGAATCCTGTACCGGCTTCACATGTGGAGAGGGCCCGCGCAATCTGCGCATGAGGCGTAACGTCGCCGAGGCCAAGCGTGAAGAAATTGGTCCCGCTGACGTAGAGGTCGGACAGATATCCTGCCGGCCGCGATGAGTCGCTGAAGGGGCTACCGAGAGCGTAATAAATGAGAGAAAAACCAAAGACCATGCCGCAGGCCCAAACTACCAAAAGAAAGATGAGCGATAGCGGCCCATAAAAGCTGAGGGCGGTTTCCCGTTTGCGCGCGTGGCGGATCCTGACGGCAACGAATCTCCACGGAATCCACGTGAGGATATAGAAGATGCGCGTGAGGCGCAGACGGCCAGCGGCCCGGCGTGGCAGGATGATGGTCTGAAAGGCGTCGAGCAGCACTACCAACAAGCAGAGGATGCCCAGCAGCATCGTGACGACTCGCATTGACCTCCTTCGGCAGTGCACCTCTTGACGGCTGATTGCGCAGTGCCCGATTACCGTATCCTAGCTGAGTCAGGCATGGCCAAGCCCCATGATTGAACTTGGAAAAATGCTTCTCGGTCTCGGGCTCCTGCTGGTTGTGGTTGGAGTCGTAACACTGATTGCGGCGCGATTCGGGTTGCCGCTCGGACGGCTGCCCGGCGATTTCATTTATCGCGGCAAGAACATTTCTTTATTTGTCCCGCTTGGAACATCGATCCTGATCAGTGTTGTGCTTTCCATCCTCCTTTACTTCGTCTCGCGGTTCAGGCGTTAGCGCCAACGACCTTTGCTGAGACGTGAAGTTTGCAAATGATCAGCGCCTACCGGGACCGTCGCTCGCTTTTGTCTAGTCAGGCAGTTTTGGAGGCCTGAATCCGCAAAAAGACTGCGAGCGCATAAATCCGGACTAAAACAATCCGAATTGCACGATGAAATCTAGCCGACGTTCAATGGGTACATTCGAGGAACTCGTTTAAACAGGTAAACGCTATCCGATTTCTGCGTCCCCGGCTTGAGGGCGGAGGGAGAAATAGTCCAGTAAACCGACTTCAAGCCAGCGTGATTCAAATCACAAACAAGCGATTGTCTTGAAGCAAAATGGCGATTGACGCCTCTTCGGGATCGGCGGTTCGCAGGAATCCATGAGTTTCACGCTGGAAGTGATTCGCGGGGTGGTTTGACCGGAGCACGTTGGCAAGCGGCAAAACTCCCCCGTTTGCGCAGACTCAGAGATGGAGTTCGAGAGGGGAATATCCCTCCGTATCATCCGCGGTGGGTCACGACAAGACTTCGAGGCAGACAGCGCGGAATGATCGACGGTTCAGCAAATGCGAGCCGGCTTTGCCGGGATTTTTGGACTCATGACCGCGGGGTATCTGCTCGGATGTCCTGCGAAGACGTTATCTCGGACCGTTCTTTTCCCGGTGCCAAGCATGATCGAGGGGGCGAAGGATGGCGTTGGGGGCCCATCTTCTCAAAGAAAGATTGACGATTCTTTGCTGGCTGGAGTAAGGTTCTTGGCGGCTTACTGAAACGATTTACGCGGAGCTATCCGCACTATTGAGCAGGAAATCCTGCGACAGAGAAAGTCGTGTCGTGAGTGACTTCTTTGCAGGTGCGGTGAACTTCGCATGGGTGTGCGAGTAGCCGAACAAAGGCATGGGCTCAGAGGGTTGAGTTGAAGCCAAATTGTAGGGCGGCCTTGTGGCCTGGAGGAAAGTGCAAGGGAGCTAGTCCGAACGAGAAATCGGCAAGAAGCCGAACTCTCCGAGAGGGGAAGCAAGATAGCACGATCCCAGACTGCAGCAACAAAGCGGTATCACTTTGGAATAGGAGAGTCAGATGGAAGTGAAAGCGAAACGTACGAGCTACAGGTTCTTTCTGTTGCCGTTGTTTTTTGCATTGGCATGCGTAGGGTTATATGCGCAGGCCAATTCAAACGTCACCGGCATCGTTACGGACCAGTCGGGAGCAGTCGTCGCGGGAGCGAAGGTTGTTCTCACCGACCCAACCACCGGCGCAGCGAAGACAGTTACAACGAGCGACACCGGTCTGTATGAAATTCCTGGTTTGAACGCTTCAAACTACAACATGACTGTCACGGCAAAAGGATTCCAGACGTTTGTACAGAATGGAATCGTAGTCAATGTTTCCGCGACATTCCGTGTCGATCCAAAACTCACAGTCGGTTCAGAGTCGACCACAGTCACCGTAAATGCGGATGCGTTGACGGTGCAGAGCGACTCAAACGTTGTGAGCACGCTGATCAACGAGCAGCAGATTTCAGAGCTCGCGACGAATGGCCGCAACATTGTGGCTCTCGCGACACTAGGTCTCGGCGTCAGCGGCAATCTGCCCGACTCGAACACGCCGACTTCGGTTGGTTCCAGCTTCGCCATCAGCTTCAACGGTCTGAACCAGGCACACAATATCTGGCTGATCGACGGCGGCGAAGCCTATGACCGTGGTTCCGGCGGCAAATCGTCCATGATGCCCTCGCAGGATGCATTGGGCGAGTTCCAGGTCATGGCCAGCAACTATCCACCGGACTACGGTATCGCTTCAGGCGGCACGATTTCGATGTCGATCAAGCGCGGCACGCAGGCGTTTCACGGAGAGGCGTGGGAGTTTGTTCGCAACGACGCCCTCCAGGCACACAACTACTTTGATACGCCGGGGGAGAAGAAGCCGGAACTCCGCCTGAATATCTTCGGCGGCAACGTCGGCGGTCCGTTGTTCATTCCACACGTTTACAACAACAATAAGCAAAAGACATTCTTCTTTGTTAACGAAGAATGGCGCAAGATCGTGCAGGGCAGCGCACCGGCTGGCATCCACGCCATTCCGGACTCCAACTTCATTACTTCCGCGCAGGACTTTACCTACGTCGCTCCGGCATACAATTCGGGCCATGAGATTGTGGTTCCGAATCCGGCTCCCGGCACAGCCCTCGCGGCGGCTATTGCTGCCGACGGCCTCACGCCAGGACAGCCGTTCCCAGGCAACGTCGTCAAGGGAAACATGCTTGACGCCGCTTCTCTTCAGTTCAATGGAGTTGGAGGAGTTCCGAAGGCGAACGTTTCCGGTGACTTGATCTCGGTTTCGAGCAAGCAGCCGACCGATGTTCGTGAGGACCTGTTCCGCATCGACCACAACATCAATGACAAGTGGCAGCTCTTTGGCCACTACATCGGCGATTCGGTTAGCCAGACTTATGCCACTTCGATCTGGAGCGGCGACAGCTATCCGACAGTCGGCTCGAACTTCAGCAACCCATCGTGGAGCTCGGTGATCAAGCTGACCGGCTCGCTTACGCCAAATGTGTTGCTTGAAGCCGCATTCAATTTCAACGGCAACAAGATCAGTATTCAGCCTTCAGGAAGTGCCTATATGAAGCCTTCAGGGTGGATTGGGCAGTCGTTCTTCCCGCAATCGGCTGATGCTGACAACCGTTTGCCCAGCGTAAATCTTGGTTCGTATGGAACAGCATTCGATCCGTGGTCGCAGCCTTGGAAAAACGCTGCTATGGATTACGCCGAAGTATTCGGTCTCTCGGTAACACACGGCAAGCACGCAATGAAGTTCGGCGGCGGCTACAACCGCTACACCAAGAACCAACAGTTGTTTGGAAATACGAACGGCTACTTCAACTTCAGTGACAACTGGAGCAACGGTGCGCCGACAACCGCGAACCTGACGGGCGACTCGTACATCGACTTCCTGATGGGTCTGAGCACGAGCTATTCGCAGTTGCAGACACAAGACATCCGCCACTATGTGAATCAAACGGTTTCAGCGTATGCCGAAGACAATTGGCATATCACTCCCCGTTTGAGCCTTCAATACGGCATCCGCTACGACGCATTGCCGCACGCATGGGAGCGGAACAACCGGTTGGCAAGCTTCAATCCTGCACAGTATCAGGCGGGACAGGCTCCGACCATCGACCCGACCACCGGCGCGTTTTGCACCGCGGTCACGGCAACTTGTCCGAACGTCAGCGCGGGATTGCAAACCTATGAAGGTGCGCAGTTCTATTTGAACGGCGTCACCATCGCAGGGCAGGGCGGCACGCCTCGCGGCATGACCACGAACTTCTACAAGACCTACATGCCTCGCGTCGGGTTCTCGTACGACGTTACAGGAGATGGTAAGACTGTCCTTCGCGGCGGTTTTGGCACATTCTTTGAACGCATGCAGGGCAATGACGTTTACAACATTGCGACGGCGGCGCCGTTCTCAAATACGCCGAGCCTGAACAATGTCGGCTTCGCAAATCCATTGGCGAGCTGGCAAACTGGTGCAGCATTGTCATCGGCGAGCTTGCCGGTGGTGCCGCAAGGCATGACGACGATCGCTCCAAGCTATCCCGCCCCTGGCGTTGCGCAGTTCAGCCTGGGCGTGCAGCGTGAAATCGTACCGTCGCTCATCTTCATGACACAGTATGTTGGCAACCTGTCATGGCACCAGAACGTAATTTTCCCGATCAATCCCTTCCCGCTGAGCACGTCGATGGCGACCAGGGAACAGGATGGCGCTGGTACTCTTACGAGCGCGCAGGTTGCAATGTACCGGACGTTCGCTGGCTTTGGTGGAATCGCCGAGGAAACGAACATCGCAACAGGAACCTACAACAGCTTCCAGGCTGGACTACGTCAGCAAAGCCGGCATGGTCTGACCTTCGAAGTCGACTATACGTACGCACATGAGATCGATGACCAGGTTGGCAGTAACGACTTGGACACGTCCACGAACCCCTTCAACCTGAAATATGACAAGGGTTCCGGCTCACTCGATCGTCGCAACATTCTCAACATCAACTACGTCTGGCAGATTCCGGTGTTTGCACACTCGAAGGGCCTGGCGCACAGTATCCTCGGCGGATGGGAACTCTCCGGAACGATGATCTCCCAGTCCGGTCTACCGTGGGCGGGCAACAACGCTCCCAGCGATGGCGGAGCTGACACCGTGGGTCTGGGTGGCAACTACACCATTCGTCCCAACTTCAGCGGCAAGGTGCAGTATCCGAAGACCAGGGATGCCAATGGTGTCTACCAATGGGTCGCCCCGACTGGATTCACACAGCCGGTGGCAGCCTGGAATGGGGGCTCGAACCTGGGCTTTGGCAATGCGGGAAGGGACATCGTTGTAGGCCCCGGCCGCACCAACTTCGGCACGAACCTCTACAAATCGTTCGCGTTCACCGAGCGCGTACGGTTTGAGTTCCGCTGTGAGTCGTTTAACACCTTCAACCACACCCAGTTCAATAACTTCCACAACAACATTACAGGAAGTGACTTTGGCGAAGTGAACGGTGTGCAGGATCCAAGAACATTCGAACTCGCGGGCAAGCTTATCTTCTAGTTCGAATCTGAACCATGGGGGCGCGGTGGCTTTCGCTACCGCGCCCCTTTATTTTTTTGGGGGGGGGGAAAGTCGACTCCAGGTCGCTGCTTCCTCCCTTGCGGTGATTCAGATATTGAGAATGCTTTCCGAGCGACCGAGGCAATCGTCGGCGGTCGTCGATTGAACCGAATTGGCTCGACGGGTTTCCAGCGAGACCGCTATTGAAACTTTCAGGGTTCCAGCAAAGCAATCTGTCGAGACGCGTTTCTGGTTAAGGGGGGTCTGTGGAGGATCAAAGGTAAGTTTGGGTGTTTCGCAAACACCGGGGTGTATTCTGATGCATTTCCGGCCCCGAAGGTTTTCTGACGGATTCTATTCGAAGAAAACTATCCCATCGCATGATGGAAAATCTTCCCATGCCGCCTCGGCGTGCGACCAAGTGCGCTGTTTTGTCGTCTTAGTTTGAAGAGATTGACGATCAACACGGCTACTCCCCCGAGGATAACGATTTTTCACAGACGCTTCAGCAGGCGGCGAACGAGGCCGGCGTGTTGAGGTCCGGATTGAAACAAACTGCGGCGGCGCAATCGCACGCGCGGGCGCGATTCGCAGTCTTGACCTGCGATCAAAAGCTTAGAGCAGTTCTACTGCGACTTTACGAGAGAGACGATGGATAAAGGACCACCCGTACCACATGCTTCTTCGACAATGCATCCCGGCCAGGATTCAGGCGCGGAGCCTTCGCATCGCCGCCATCTCTGGATTTGGGTTGTCATTCTCTTGCTTTTTGGACTGTTGTTCTACTGGGTAATTCGTCAGCACGGCAAAGCACAGGCCGCGACGACCGGTGGCGGGAGACACGCCATCACTGGGCCGGTGCCTGTAACCACGGCGACTGCGAAGAGCGGTTCGATTGGTGTGTACCTCAACGCGATCGGGACCGTGACGCCGGTTTATACCGCTTCGATAACTGCGCAGGTAACAGGCGTGATTACGTCGGTGCACTATCGGGAAGGGCAGTACGTTAAAAAAGGCGACCCCCTGATCGACATCGATCCGCGACAATACGCGGCGCAGGTAGTGCAGGCGCAGGGGTTGCTGGACCGCGATAAGAACCTGCTGGCTGAAGCTCAGATGGATCTGGATCGCTACAAGGAGGCGTGGACGAAGAACGCGATCCCGCGGCAGACGCTCGAAGACCAGGAGAAGGTTGTCTTCCAGGATCAGGGGACCGTGAAGAACGATGAGGGCACTTTGGAATTCGACCAGGTACAGCTCTCGTATTGTCACATTACGTCGCCGATCAACGGGCGTGTGGGACTGCGGTTGGTTGATCCCGGGAATCTCGTGAGTGCGAACTCCGCGACAACTTTGGTCGTGGTTGCGCAGGTTCAGCCGATCACGGTGATCTTCACGGTCGGTGAAGATGACTTGCCGCAGGTACTTCAGAATACGCGCGGCAAGCAACTCAAGGTTGAGGCATTCGACAGGACGCAGGCGAATCTTCTTTCGACAGGGAAGCTGAACACCATCGACAACCTGATCGACACAACCTCGGGGACAGTAAAACTGCGCGCGCAATTTGATAACAAAGACGGATCCCTGTTTGCAAATCAATTTGTGAATACGCGACTGCTCGTGAATACGCTGGCGAACCAGACCCTGATTCCGTCATCGGCGATCCAGCACAACGGGAGTACCGATTTTGTTTATTTGATTTCCGACAGCAAGGCTCAAATGCGCACCGTCAAGGCGGGACAAACGGATCAAGGCGAGACCGCGGTGCAGGGCATCAACCCGGGGGACGTGGTGGCGAACAGCAGCTTCGAGAAATTGCAGGACGGTTCGCAGATCACGATCTCGAAGGTGAAATTGCCCTCAACGTCGGACTCTCCTGAGAACAACGTTCCATGAATCCATCGCGGATCTTCATTCTTCGACCAGTCGCCACAGCGCTGCTGATGGCGGCGATTCTACTCGTCGGAGTAGTCGCCTATTTTCAATTGCCTGTCTCCGCGTTGCCCGAGGTTGATTATCCGACCATCCAGGTGCTGACGTTCTATCCGGGTGCAAGTCCCGACGTGATGGCGACGACGGTGACAGCACCGCTGGAGCGCCAGTTTGGCGAAATGCAAGGACTCAGCCAGATGACTTCGACCAGTGCGGGAGGAGTCTCGGTCATCGTCCTGCAGTTTAACCTGACGCTCAGCCTCGATGTAGCCGAAGAGGAAGTGCAGTCAGCAATCAACGCCTCGCAGAGCTTTCTTCCATCCGATCTGCCGACGCCGCCCGTCTACAACAAGACCAATCCTGCGGATGCGCCGGTTTTGACGTTGGCGATCACGTCGCCGTCGATGCCGCTATCAGACGTCGAGGATCTTGTTGACACCCGCCTGGCACCACGGATCTCGCAACTGAGCGGTGTGGGACTGGTGAGCATCAGCGGCGGTCAAAAGCCCGCGGTGCGTATCCAGGTGAATCCGGTGCAACTCGCGTCGTACGGGTTGAACCTGGAGGACATTCGTACGGCCCTGACGCAAGCGAGTGTGAATTCCGCGAAGGGTAACTTCGACGGTCCCCGTCAGGATTACCAGATTGATGCAAACGACCAGATCACCGATGCCGAGGGTTATAGGAACGTCGTCGTGGCATACAGCAACGGTGCGCCGGTCTTTGTTAAGGATGTGGCGAGGGTGGTGAATGGTGTAGAGAATCAGCGGCAAGCGGCCTGGATGAACCTGGCGCCTGCCGTAATTCTCAATATTCAGCGGCAACCGGGCGCAAACACCATCACGGTGGTGAAAAGGATTCAACAGATTCTGCCTCAGCTGGAGGCCAACTTGCCCGCGGGGATCCAAGTCACGACGATGACCGATATGACGACGAGCATCAAGGCATCGGTAAGCGATGTCGAATTTGAACTGATGCTGACGATCGGGCTGGTGGTACTGGTGATCTTCCTGTTCCTGCGCAGTCTGCGCGCAACAGTTATTCCCAGCGTGGCTGTGCCGCTGTCACTGGTGGGTACTTTTGGCGCAATGTATCTGCTGGGATACAGCCTCGACAATCTTTCGCTGATGGCGTTGACCATCTCCACGGGGTTCGTGGTCGACGATGCGATTGTGATGATCGAGAACATTGCCCGCTATCTTGAAGAGGGCATGCCCCCGATGGAGGCCGCGCTGAAAGGTGCAGGGCAGATCGGCTTCACCATTGTTTCGCTGACGGTTTCGCTCATCGCGGTGCTCATTCCCCTGCTATTCATGGGAGACGTGGTGGGACGGTTATTCCGGGAGTTTGCCGTGACTCTGGCGGTGACGATCGTGATCTCCGCGGTTGTTTCCTTGACGCTTACGCCGATGATGAGCTCGCGCATTCTGCGGCATACGCCGGAAGAACAGCAGTCGCGGTTCTATCAAATATCGGAAAAGATGTTCAACCGCATGATCGCGTTTTACGGGCGGACGTTGAAGGTTGTACTTGAGTACCAGACGATAACGCTGTTCGTAGCCCTGGGAACTCTGATCCTCACGATCGTTCTCTATATCTATATTCCAAAGGGATTCTTTCCTGTGCAGGACACCGGCGTGATTCAGGGAATCTCCCAGGCCTCGCAGTCCATTTCGTATAACGACATGGCGGCGCGACAGCAGGCACTGGCACAAGTCATCTTGGCAGACCCGGCGGTGGAGAGCATTTCGTCGTTTATCGGCGCGGATGGCATCAACACAACGCTGAACAGCGGTCGCATTTCAATCAACCTGAAGCCGCTGAATCAGCGGCGAATCAGCGCCTCTGATGTGATTCGCAGGCTGCAGAGCAAACTCCAGCAGGTTTCGGGCATTCACCTGTACATGCAACCGGTGCAGGACATCACGGTGGACGACCGCGTGAGCCGGACACAGTACCAGTACACGCTCGAAGATCCGGACACGGACGAACTCAACGAGTGGACGGGGAAGTTTGTCGCGGAACTGAAAAAGCTGCCGGACCTGGAGGATGTTGCAACCGACCAGCAGATGGGTGCGCGCGCGATCTCGCTGGCGATCGACCGCGTGACCGCATCGCGTCTTGGAATTGCGCCAACCACGATCGACAACACGCTCTACGATGCGTATGGGCAGCGGGAAATCAATACGCTATACACGCAGACCAATCAATATCACGTGGTGCTGGAGACTGCGCCGGAGTGGCAGCAGAATCCATCGAAGCTAGGCGATCTGTACATTCAATCGAATGCGTCTTCCGGGGCGAGTGGCGCCGGCGCCGCGACCAGTTTTTCATCGTCAGCATCGGCGGCCGCCGGTACCAATGCATTGACGACGTCAGTGAAGTACACGCCTTCTTCTTCGGTGATGACGGCCCCAGCCAGCGCGCTTACGAGAACCACTTCGGGCGGAGGATCGTCGCAGTCTTCGGGAACGAACGCCGGTACGACGCCGAACACCACAACGACCTCAAGTGGAACAAACGCCGTCCCGCTGGCGGCCTTTACGAAGGCGGTACCGACCACCGAGGCGCTCTCGATCAATCACCAGGGTCAATTTCCGTCAGTGACGGTTTCATTCAACCTGGCACCCAATGCGTCCCTGGGAACGGCAATCAGCGACATCGACAAGGTAGCGAAGAAGGCGAGTTTTCCTGCGAGCCTGCAAGCTGATTATCAGGGGACGGCAGCCTCGTTTCACAACTCGCTCTCGAACGAGGCGCTGCTGATTCTCGCCGCCCTCGTAACGGTATACATCGTACTGGGGGTGCTCTACGAGAGCTTCATTCATCCGGTAACGATTCTCTCGACGCTTCCTTCCGCCGGCGTGGGTGCGCTGCTCGCGCTGATCATCTGCCGCCAGGACCTTTCGGTAGTGGCGATCATCGGAATCATTCTGCTCATCGGCATTGTGAAGAAGAACGGGATCATGATTGTCGATTTCGCGCTGGAAGCAGAGCGTGAGCACGGCAAATCATCGACGGACGCAATCTACGAAGCAAGCCTTCTGCGGTTCCGGCCGATCATGATGACGACGATGGCGGCGCTGCTGGGCGGCTTGCCGCTGGCGCTTGGTACCGGACTTGGATCGGAGTTGCGCCGGCCGCTGGGTATCGCGATGGTGGGCGGACTTCTGCTGAGCCAGGTGCTGACGCTCTACACGACTCCTGTAATCTACATCTTCTTCGACAGAATCGCGCAACGCCTGGCGCATCGAAAGCGGTCGCAGCGCCCGACGAGTAATGAGCCACAGCCGGAACCGGGTCGCGCATGAGTCTGTCGTCTCCATTCATCCGGCGTCCGATCGCTACCACATTGCTCACGATTGCGGTAGCGATTGCGGGCGGCATTGCGTTTACAGTGTTGCCGGTTTCCCCGCTGCCACAGGTGGATTTCCCGACAATCAGTGTATCGGCGAGCCTGCCTGGAGCGAGTGCCCAGATTATGGCGGCTTCGGTGGCGACGCCACTAGAGCGGCAGTTCAGTCATATCGCGGGCATCACGGAGATGACGTCGTCGAGTTCGCTAGGCAGCACGAGCGTGACTCTGCAGTTTGATTTGAGCCGCAACATCGACGGAGCGGCGCGCGATGTGGAGGCGGCTATCAACGCAGCGCGGACGTACCTGCCGACGAATCTGCCATCGAATCCCTCGTATCGAAAGGTGAATCCGGCAGACGCCCCCATCATGATTCTCGGGTTGACTTCATCAAAGTACGACGTGACGCGTGTGTACGATCTGGCATCGACCATCCTGGAGCAGAAGTTGTCGCAAATCCAGGGAGTAGGTCAGGTAGCCGTAGGCGGCGGCGCTACGCCCTCCGTGCGCGTGGAGGTCGATCCGATGAAGCTTCAAAGCTTCGGGATGACGCTGGGGACGGTACAGTCCGTGCTGAGCCTGCAGAATTCCCACGAGCCCCGGGGACAGATCAACGATGGTGAAATGACCGAGGACATCATCACCAACGATCAGATCTCGCTGGCCTATCAATACAAACCTTTGATCATCGGATATCACAACGGTGCCGCGGTGAGGCTTTCCGATGTGGCGGACGTGGTGAATTCGACGCAAAACCTTCGCACGGCCGGGTACATGGACGGCACGCGGGCGGTGTTCATCATCATCTTTCGACAGCCTGGCGCGAACATCATACAGACCGTCGATCGCATTCGGAGCCAGCTTCCCTTTCTGCAGGCTGTGTTGCCGCAGGGAATCAATACGACCATCGTGCTGGACCGGACGACTACGATTAGGGCCTCTGTCAGGGATGTTGAGAGGACACTTGTTGGATCGGTCGTGCTGGTGGTGTTGGTGGTTTTTGTGTTCCTGCGCAGTTTTCGCGCCACCTTGATTCCAACTGTGGCCGTTCCGGTCTCGCTGATTGGCACATTTGCCGTGATGTACATGCTGGACTACAGTCTCGACAACCTCTCGCTGATGGCGTTGACGATCGCCACGGGCTTTGTGGTGGACGATGCGATTGTGGTGATGGAGAATATCACGCGACATCTTGAAGCGGGGATGGATGCATTCAGCGCGGCGTTGCAGGGCGCGAAAGAGATTGGATTCACCGTATTTTCTATCAGCATGTCGCTCATCGCGGTGTTTATTCCAATCCTGATGATGGGCGGGATTGTCGGACGGCTGTTCCGTGAGTTTGCGGTAACGCTGTCAACGGCGATCGTGGTGTCGATGGTGATCTCGCTGACGACGACGCCAATGATGTGCGCACACCTGCTGAAACCGAGCGGGCCCAATGAGAAGCACAACTGGTTTTACCGAACGAGCGAGCGAGTTTTCAACGGAATGGTGTCGATTTACCGATCTTCGCTGACGTGGGTGCTGGATAATCCCTTGTTGACGATCATCGTTCTTATGTTGACGATCGCCCTGAATGTGGTGGTGATTGTGCGGATCCCCAAGGGGTTCTTCCCAACACAGGACACTGGCTCGGTGGTGGGACAGGTACAGGGTCCGCAGGATGCGTCATTTCCGTTCATGAACTTTTCGGTGCAGCGGCTGGTGGACGTGATCAAGGCAGACCCTGGGGTGGCGCACGTAAACGCATATACGGGCGGCAATGGAGCGAGCAATGGCGGATTTATTTACATTGCGCTGAAGCCGCTTGGAGCGGAACGAAAGGAATCGGCAATGCAGATCATCAACCGGTTGCGACCCAAGATGAACAGGTTGCCGATTGCGTCGGCGTTTCTGCAGCCGGTGCAGGATCTGCGCATCGGTGGTCGATCGAGCGCGGCGTTGTATCAATACACCATCCAGGCGGACAACATTGACGACTTGTTTCACTGGGGTCCAATTCTGCTGGCGAATATGAAGAAACTTCCCGGGCTGCTTGATGTGAATACAGACCAGCAGAACGGTGGATTGCAGGAGATGCTTACTTACGACCGTGTGACCGCGGCGCGTCTGGGTTTGACGGCGCAGTCGCTGGATCAGTCGCTCTACAGTGCCTTCGGCCAATCGGAAGTTTCAGTCATTTACACGCAGTTGAACCAGTACTACGTGGTGATGGAGGTCGCGCCGCGGTTCTGGCAGAGTCCTTCAGGGCTGAAGGACATCTATTTTGCTCCGCCCTCCTCGTCGGGGTCCGCGCAGGCTGGGCTCAACTCAGTGTCTCCTTTGACGAGCGTGTTGAAGGCCCATACCGGGACCACTCCTCTGCAAGTGAATCATACGGGGCTATTTCCTTCGGTGACTGTGTCATTCAACCTTTCGCCGGGAGTGTCGCTAAGCGATGCGACGACGGAAGTGGCGCGCATGGAGAGCGCACTGGGCATGCCCTCAACGGTGCACGGATTCTTTGCGGGAACGGCGCAGGCATATCAGGATTCGCTGGGCACGGAAAAGTATCTGGTGGTGACGGCGCTGCTCGCGGTGTTTATTGTGCTGGGCATTTTGTATGAGAGCCTCATTCATCCACTGACCATCATCTCGACGTTACCGTCTGCCAGCGTGGGCGCAATGCTGGCACTGATGCTGTTCCACATCGATCTCAACGTCATCTCGATCATCGGCATTATTCTGCTGATCGGCATTGTGAAAAAGAACGCGATCATGATGATTGATTTTGCACTGCAGGCGGAGCGGCAGGACGGGAAGAGCACGCGGGATGCCATCTTTGAGGCGTGCATGCTGCGCTTCAGGCCGATTCTGATGACGACAATGGCAGCGATTTTCGGCGCACTGCCACTGGCGTTTGGCACGGGAACCGGGTCGGAGCTAAGGCAGCCTCTGGGTATCACGATCGTGGGTGGCCTGCTGATGAGCCAGTTGCTGACGTTGTACACCACGCCGGTTGTGTACCTGGAAATGGATCGCATGCGCCTTTGGGCAATGGGCAGAGGGCACGGTATCAATGCGCCGGAACCCGCTGGCGCGGATTGATGGGGCGAGCAGGAGATGAATTATGAAAGCTAGAAGAGCCGGACTCAGCTACGGAATCCTTGGATTTCTCGCCATGACAGGAATGCTTGGCGGATGCCGCATTGGGCCGCCGTACCACGTGCCGACGCCGCCGGCGGTAACCGCGCCGAATTACAAGGAGTCGACGGTCAATTTCAAGGACCAGGATGGCTGGAAGGTTGCCAGCCCACAGGACGCGATGATCCGGGGCAAGTGGTGGGAAGTATTCAATGAGCCCGAACTGAATGCCCTGGAAGAGCAGCTTAATGTGAACAACCAGAACATCCAGGTGTCGTTTCAGAACTTCATGGAAGCTAGAACGCTCGTTGCCCAGGCTCGTGCCCAGTACTGGCCTACGGTGACCGTCGGTCCTGCATGGAACCGTTCGCACAGCTCTTCGAATTTGCGCAACTCGTCGCAAGCGAACACAGGACAGACCTCGACGTTATGGACTGCACCGCTGGACGTTTCCTGGACCCCAGACCTGTGGGGAAAGATTCGCAACGAGGTGAGAGAAGCACAGTTTAGCGCGCAGGCGAGCGAAGCCGACCTTGAGCTTGAAAAGCTGACGGAGCAGGCGAGTCTGGCACAGTATTACTTTGAGATACGCGGCCAGGACATGCTGCAGCGAATCCTGAATGAAACGGTCGCGGCGGATCAGAAGGCGCTGGATGCCGCGCAGGGCGCATTTGACGCGGGAACGGGCGACTACATCTCCGTGGTCGGGGCGCGGGCCACGCTACAGTCCGCGCAGTCTTCAGCCGTCAATGTCGGATTGTCGCGAGCGCAATTCGAGCACGCAATCGCCATGCTGATTGGCAAGGTGGCGACTGATTTCTCGATTCCGGTGAAGCCGATGATCTACACTCCGCCTGCGATTCCAACGGGAGTTCCATCGCAGCTTGCCGAGCGCCGGCCGGACGTGGCTGCTGCGGAGCGGACGCTGGCAGCGGCGAATGCAACGATCGGGATCGGATACGGCGCGTTCTTTCCCCAGGTGACCATCTCGGCAGCAGGCGGCTTTGAAAGTTCAACTTTGAAGGATCTGTTTGATTGGCCAAGCCGCTTCTGGTCGATCGGGCCGACGGCAGCGCAGACCCTCTTCAATGGCGGTCTCTATCGTGCCCAATTGCATCAGTATGAAGCGATCTACAATGCTGACTTGGCGACTTATCGGCAAACAGTGTTGACCGCTTTTCAGCAGGTAGAGGACGCGATGGCGGGGACGCGCGTGTATTCGCAGCAAATTCTGAGGCAAGAAGAAGCGGTGAAGTCCTCGCAACAATTTCTCGACATGGAGATGCAGCGATACAACACGGGCGTTGATCCTTATGTGGATGTGATAACCGCGCAGACGACACTGTTGGGGAACCAGGTCACGCTGAACTCGCTGCAGGTGGAGGAGATGTTATCGGCGGTGCAACTGGTGCAGGCACTTGGTGGAGGATGGGATCAGAGCCAACTCCCGACTCCAAAACAGATGTCGGCCAAGGTACCAAGTTCAAATTACAAGATGCAAAACTGACAATCGCCATCTGGGGGCTGGATTGGGGTTGCGACTAAGCGGACCGATCTGATGCGCTTTCAGTTCAGCAACATTATTCAGGATACGATTCGCCGGCGCGGACGACGCGAATGTAGTGATCGGTGAACTGCGAGTGTCCGCCCGGCAATTCCACCTTGGGCATGTGACAGCTTGTGCAGTTTGATTTTGCGACGGGACATGCTTTCGCAACCGAAGCACTGGATGCCGGTTTGCCCTCGCCATGGCACGCGAGGCACTTGGCGTCGTACGAAGCCACATTGTGATTTACTGGCTGGTGCGGATCGTGGCACGCGAGACAGCTGATGCGCGGATCATTGCCGATAAAGCACTTGCTGTTTTCAAGCCGATAGGGTTGAAACCGCACGAAGGCGGGGCCGTGCCATTTGTTGCGCATCACGGTGTCCCACGTGCGATGGCATTGGCCGCAGAAATCTGAGACCTGTTCGGCATCGAGACGCTTGAGTGATTTGGGTAACGTCTTGAAGTTGTCCTGCGCGGCATCTGCCATGTGCTGCTGAGCGCCGGCATGGCAACGTTCGCAATCGAGACCGGGAGTGACTTTTGCTGGGGTGAGTTTTTCGTTATCGGTGACTCCGGTGCCGTGGCAGTTAAAACAGGTCCGCGTTTCCCAGATCGGAAGCAGGCGGCCCATCGCTTCGGTGAGGTTGTGAGGCGTGATTTTCTGATCTCCGGGGGTGATGGCAAGTCCGCTGGCGCGTGGGAAGTAGCTTACGAGGCTTTCATAGTAGTGGCCATCCTTCTCAAGCACCCAGGTTTGCGCGTGTTGTCCGAAGATCCAGCGGATGGGAAGAGTGAGCGTGTCGCTTCCGTCGGAGACCGAATAGTTGCTTTGACCATCCTTGGTCTGCACCTTGTATGTGTATGCACCGAGTTGAAGGCTCAAATCGGCGTGCGCGGCTAATGCCGGATTTCCGCCTTGTGGCTCCATGGCGTGACGCATTGGAGCGGTTGCAAAGGAAGTGGTGACACCACTGTGACAGGTCGCGCAGGTGACCGGAGCAACCGACTTCGCATGTTGAGCGATGACCGGCCGCGGAACGGGCATTGCGCAAAGGAGCGCCGCCGCGACCGCCGCGCAGGCGGTAGCAGTCATCGACCGGGCGCTACTTTGCCAGATCACGACAGACCTTTCGCTCGCGCTCGGCTTCTTCGCGGTTTCCATTCCGGGAGTAGATGGAGACAAGCCCCAAATGGGCTTCAAGGTTATTGGGATCATGCGCCAAGACCTGGTTTAGTAATTCGACGCCGCGCTTCATGTCGCCGGTTTCTGCCAGCGAGCGCCCGAGCGCGAGTTGAGCCATTTCCATGTCCGGAGCATTCGCATAGGCGCGTTGCGCGGGTTCGAGAGCTTCAGTAAAGCGGCCTGCGACCACGAGGGTCATGGCGAGCATGGCATTCGCGGTTTCGTTGACAGGATCCACGGCCAGCTCGTTGCGGAACTGATCAATGGCAAGGCCCGGGTCGTGCGGGAAGAGGAGAAAACCGTAGAAGTAGTGGAGATTCGGCGTAGAGGGATAGCGTACAAAAAGCTGCGCGAACAGATCGTCGGCCTGTTCATTATCGCCGGAGAGAAAGACGTAGCCCGCGCTGCCGGCAGCATGGTAGAGTTCGCGATCCTGAGCGGCAACGTCTTTTGGAAACAAGGCGACGCGCATGCCGGCGAGGCCGATGCCGATCTTCAGGTCAGGGGCGTCGGCTTGGTGTTCGGCGAAGAAGCGGTATTGCTCAAGCGCTTCCTGGAAGCGGCCAGCGTGCGACAGCAGTTGGGCCAGGTGATAGCGAATAATCTGCTCGTTGTGTGGCTGATTAAGGGCACCGTGCGCAACGGCCTGTTCGAGATCGCGGAGTGAGTCGTCGTAGGCGCCCGTTTCAAATTCGCAAAGACCGCGAAGCGCCATTGCAGGGACAGCGGTGGGGACGAGTTGAAGGAGGTGGGTGAAGGCGTCGATGGCTCCTGGGAATTGATTGTTGCTGTACTGGAGGACGCCAAGGTACCACCAACCTTCCTGCCAATCGGGCTTGAGTTGTTCGGCCTGGGTGTACAGCTCGATTGCGAGGGGCAGGTTCTGCTGGTCCCGGGCGGCGGCGGCCCGGGCAGCGAGATCGTCGAATTGGGCAGGGGCCTGCTGAACAGGGGGCGTTTCTTGCGCAGCGTACAGCGCACGCGTGAAAGGAAGCGTGGGAATCAGGGCAAAGAATATGAGCTTGCGGACGACCGCGATGGGGAAGTTGGAGAATGCCACGTTCTGCCTGGATTTCGTGCAAATTCTGTGATGTAGGACGAATCGGGCGCAAAAACATCGCCGGCTGGATTCCGCGGAATTCAGTTCCGGCGCGAGAGATTCGTACCTCGATGACATCGTAGCAGGTAAGAAGGCTGAAGAGGGCTCGCCGAAAGGCAGGAGCGGCAAGTTGGGTGATCAGGGGATTCGAGAGGCGGTCTGAGGCTATCCCCGAACCCGGTCCGATGGCGAGCTTCCATTCCACGATGCATTATGGTGCTTCTATACCCTCATTCGGCACTCTCCCGGGCATCGAAGTCCCCTAACAGTGCAATTGGCATAGGTCCAAGGATGTATTCCTTTTCGTGGAATCGGACCTAGCCTATAGATAGAGCAAGTGTTGCCTTATGTTTGGGTGGCGCCTAGGCGTCACCTTGGCAGTTCTGAGGTTCCCTGTATCATGAGGCCCTTTCGACAGCCCGCTAATCGGCGGGCTGTCGCTTTTGTATCGGAACGGCTTGAGGCTCTCCACGAGATCATCCTTCCAGGATTGGGTGACCCCGAATTGGGCGCTCTGACCTGGACGACGAGGCTCTCCACACATCTCAGCTTTTGGAGATTCCAGCCTTGGCTTCTCTCTGCGTCTTCGGTCCGTATCCTTGGCCGCCGGGGCCAGCCGATTTACGAGCCGCAATCTCCGGATGGGTTTGCGCAACGTGAAGCCCAAACTGAGATGAGAACCACGCAACATTTTCGATAGGGTTCGTAAAGCGCGGTGAGCCCTGCGCCATCTGTACGCCGCAAAGAGAACACTTCGCCGAGACAGGGATGCTGTTCTCGTCATACCTCATTTGGAGTTCCGGTACCAATGGCATAGCTAGATTGTAGTCTCGATGAGACTTTTATGATTGTCGCTGTCGTCTTCTTGAGAATTAGTCGCGTCTAACCAAAAGCCCAGAGGAACTACGGGCGGAGGACTGGCTGTTATTGTGAACCCACCGAGTTCGGAGAGGGACTCAACCCCAAACGCCTTCAGCGAATCTATTTCCGGGCGCCCATTCCATCCCTTAAAGACACTGAGAGACCGTATCTACCAGTTCATTGCGTACGCGATCTCGTGGTTATATTGAAAAAGCAGTTAGTACGGCAATACGCCAGATGAATCCTTGCAGAAAGCGAGTTCGGTCGCACGGCGAGGCACGGAGAGAATTTCCATTTTCAGAAACCTGTCAGTGAGCGAGCCATCGTGAAGTTCCGCGGCGCTCAGCCCGGTGTAACCTTCGTGATGCTAACCTGTTGGCTGGCCTCCTTCTTCATGTGGCCCCGTAGCTCAGATGGATAGAGCAGCAGTTTCCTAAACTGTAGGTCGGCCGTTCGAATCGGCCCGGGGTCACCACCCGCCTGGATGGACATGGGGTTTTGGATAGGTGTAGAGACCACCGCAGATTTCTCGCGTCGTCCGGTCGACATCTGATCAACATCTCAGCCGAACCGAGGGCTCGTCAGTCGGGCGTTCTGCGACGAGATAAAAGGCGTCCCTGGGCAGTGCACGGAAAGACAATCTATCGAAATGAAACCCCGGCTTTGACTTCATGCGGGTCTGCCTTTATAAATGTTCATGTCATTGAAACTCATTTCATGACAGCTTCTCCGCCCAGTAGTGGGCGCGGGAGGCTACAACCGCAATCGTCAGGATGCTCGGGAAGGCGGTGAAATTCCGCCACTGCCCCGCAACTGTGAGCGCCCCTGGTTCGGCTTTCGTCGAACGAGGAGATCAGCCAGAGTCCTTTGCCGCAATCCGCGAGGGGCCCTCAAAAACCACTGGAGCCATGCTCCGGGAAGGTGGCTGAATGCCATCCCAACGACGAAGATCTGTCGTTGAGGACTGGCGAGGCGCAAGTCAGGAGACCGGTCCTGTGCGCTCAACCAGCTTGCGTTCCGAGGGGAACGGAGGAGCAATCATGTCATTTCGTTCGGTTCATCGCTTGCTTTCCGGTCGTTTTTTTGCCTGCGGTGCGGGGTCAATGATCCTGCTTTGCCTCTTTGCAGTTGTGGGACATGCTGCGTCTATTCGTGGAGTAGTCACCGATGCATCCGGCGCACGGATCAGTGGCGCAACGGTGAACCTGCTTTCCAGTGGAACAGTAGTCGGGACGGCGGTCTCCGGTGCCGACGGAAGTTTTCAGATCCTGACGGGTCAACGCGGGCGATTCTTTCTGGTGGTTTCGGCCTCCAAGTTTCGCCAGTTGGAGACGCCGGGTTTCTACGCGGGACAGCTGGACAGCATCGAGCGCAATATCGTGCTGGAGCCGGAGTGGGTCCACGAATCGATCGTGGTGACAGCGACGGGAACGCCGACACCGCAACCGCAGACCGGCGCTGCGACCAGCGTGATTGGCCCCACGGAGCTGGAGTTGGCGCAGGATATGGTGAGCTTGCTCAGGCTTATGCCAGGAACGTTTGTGGCGCAGACAGGACAGCGCGGTGCGCAGACTTCTTTGTTCGTCCGCGGGGGCGACTCCGATGACAACCTGGTGCTGATGGATGGTGTGAATGCTGGCGACCTGGGTGGGAGATTCGACTTCGGGCCGCTTTCGACGACGGGGATGGAACGGAGCGAAGTGTATCGCGGGCCGAATTCGAACCTCTATGGAGCCGACGCCGAGAGCAGCGTAGTCAACGTGACAACCGCGCATGGGACCACCAGCTTTCCTTCGCTGATCTTCCACGGGGACTGGGGAAATTTCGACAGTTCGCGAGAAGAACTGGAGGCGGCGGGCACATTCGGCAAGCTTGATTACCTCGGCGCGTATAGCTGGCAACAGACGTCGAACGATTTGCCGAATGACGAGTATCACCTAGGCACCGCGGTAGGGAATGTGGGATTTCAGCCGACGGGGTCTACGCAAATTCGCGGCACGGTGTATTACGGCGTGGACGGCGTGGGCGTGCCGGGTACTTGGGAGTTTCATCACCTCGCGGATAACGCGACGGAGAAGGACCAAGACCTTTACATCAGCGGGTCGATCGACAACCAGACCACGCCGGACTTTCACAACATGGTGCGGTACGGTGCGACCCGCAAGCGCGAGCAGTACAACCTGTGGGAACAGACGGGCTCGGGAATCTTCGATGACTATGGCAACAGCTTTGGCGACCTGGTGACGATAACCGGGGCGAACGGCTACTCGGTGACTGGGCGCGCGCTGATGGATTTCGCGGGCACCTATCCGCAGGGTTACCAGCTCTTTTCTAACCGCGATGCGCTTGTCTACCAGGGCGATTACACGATTACGCCGCACCTGACGGCGCAAATCGGGTTTGGATATGAAAACGAACGCTACACCGGTGAGATCAACCGCACCAATTACGACTATCGCGCGGCGGTGCATGGGGACTTCAAGAATCGGCTTTTCTATACCTTGGGTGGAGATCTGGAGCACTACTCGCTTTTCGGCGTGCAGACTACGCCTCGAGCAAGCTTGTCGTTCTACGCTTTTCGGCCGCGCAAGGGGGTTCTGAGCGGAACGCGGCTGATGTTTAACTTCGGCGACGCAGTGCGCGAGCCGTCAGGGACCGATCAACTCTATTCGCTTTATACCTTCCTCGAGCAGAACCCGCCCGATGGTCCAGCGACCATTCAGGCCTTGCATATCTCGCCGATCGCCGCGCCGACTGCGCGGATGTACGAAGGAGGCCTGGAGCAGGCGTTCTTCAGCGAGCGACTGATGTTCAGGACCAGCTTCTTCCACAATGAGTTCGGAAAGCAAATTGAGTATGTAGGGCTGAATTTGATTCCGGAACTGCTGCCAAACCTCACGCCGGCCCAGGAGGAACAGCTGGCGCAGCAACTGGAGGCGGGCGGCGCGTACGAACTGACGCTGAACACCGAGGCCTATCGCGCGATGGGGATTGAAGCCACGATGGAAAGCGGGATCGGTCGGTACGTCTTTCTGCGCGGCGGGTACACCTATCTCGACGCCGTGATTCAGCGCTCGTACACCAACGACGATGTGGAGCTGCTCGGGCCGGTACCAACGTACGACGGCATTCCTGTCGGTCCGGATTCACCGCTGGTGGGCGCGAGGCCATTCCGGCGGCCTCCGCATGCGGGGTTTTTCACGGCGAGTTATTCTCATGACAGGGTGACGCTGCTTTTCAACTCGGCTTTTGTCAGTCGATCCGATGATTCGGACTTTCTGGGCGGTTTGGACATCAATGGTGGCAATAGTCTTCTGCTGCCGAATCGCAACCTCGACCACGGGTACGCCAAGCTTGACCTGGGCGGCAGTTTCAGGCTACGGGACTGGCTCGGCGTATACGGGCAGGTGGAGAATCTGACCAACAATCAGCACATCGCTCCCATCGGCTATGTGAGCCTGCCGACGAGCGTGCGCCTGGGGCTGAAACTCCAATGGGGCAGGGAAAAGGCGAACGTCACGCCTTCGGCGCAGCGGTAGAGCATATTCAATCTCTGCAACATCGCGTGATCCGGGATTGATGGCGAGGAAGAGAGCTTCCTTTCCGGCTTCCCGATTGTCAATTTATTGTCCTGGTTTTTCCACAGGAAGAGATCCTAATTCTCGGTTGTCACGGGAATTTCTCTTTGGAAAACCGGGGCATATGACACAAACTATTCCTAATCCGATTAACTCCCGAACTTCATCGCCGCATTACCAAGCAATTCTCGAGCATGGGCCCGAAAGCGGCACCGTCAGAGCCGCTTTCCCCAATTTGATGAACGAATCACAAAGATTGCCACGAGGAGCATATGAATCGACCTTTTTGGAGGAGTGCCGCACAGTATGGTTTGGTGTGTCTGACCGTGCTTATTTGTTCTCTGCATGGATTTGGCCAGCAGACCTTAGGATCCTTAAACGGAACCGTCGTTGACACGTCGGGAGCCGCAGTGCCGGGAGCAACCGTTACCGTCACCGATTCGGCTATCAATTACTCGACGACGACCACCACATCGGGCACCGGGTTTTACCAGGTGTTCAACCTGCCCATCGGCTCCTATTCGGTAAAGGTGACCCACGGAGGATTCGAGACGACGGAGTACAAGGGAATTGCTGTTCAGGAAGCTCGCGCGACTACTGTCAACGCGACCCTGAAGGTTGGGCAGGTCTCCGAGTCGATTGAGGTCACGGCAACTCCACTGCTGAATGCGACCGACGCCACAAACGGCTACACGCTCGATAGCGCGCAGATCGACATGACGCCGCTGGCGACGGGCAGCTTTACGCAGGTCGCGGTGCTTTCGCCGGGCGTCAACGCAGAACTACTGTCGAATTTAGATTCCAACTCGGGATTGGGTAATCAACCCATCTGGGCGAATGGTCAGCGCGACACGTCGAACACGTTCCAGGTGAATGGCGTCGACTCGACCAACCTGTTCAACGGCAAGAGTTCCTCAGGCGCGAACTCGCAGCGTTACAACTTCAATATTGGCAGCGCTCCCACTGTCGGCGGATCGTTCTCTGTAGGCACATCTGTATATGGCTCAAACGGCAACAGTCTGCCTTCTCCTCCGCCGGAGTTCACTCAGGAGTTGCGTGTGAATGCCTCGATGTACGATGCGCAACAGGGCGCCACGAGCGGTGCGCAGATTGACGTCAGTACCAGCACCGGCACGAATACCTGGCACGGACAGCTCTACGGTACCTATGCGAACAATCTGATGAACGCCTCGCCCTTCTTCTTTAACCAGGCATATCAATTAACCAAGGTGGGAATAGGGGTCTTCCCGCAGTCGATGGTCAACCCCTGGCTTCGTCGCTGGGACTCGGGCATCACGGCGGGCGGTCCAATTATCAAGGACAAGCTCTTCTTTTTCGGCGCCTATCAGCACCGCGTGAATGAAGACAATGCAACGGGCCTGTCGACGATGACGGTTCCGAGCGGCCTGACCAATGACCGCAGCACGGCGGGATTGGAAGCCGCTGATGAATCATGGTGGGGGGCTGCCAATTGGCCCGGCCCGGTTACTGTCGATCCGGTTGCGGCCGAAGTGTTGAATGCCAAGCTGCCGAATGGCGACTACATGATTCCTTCGGCCCAGTCCAGTGCACCCTATGAATATGGCGTACCCAATGTGTTCCTGATTGGAACCGCCCGCTTGAACTCCGATCAGGCCACGGTTGCACTCGACTACGACGCCACCAAGAGTGATCGCGTTTCGGCGAAGTACTTCTATCAGAACGCGCCGGTCACTCGTCCGTTCGGATTTTCGCAAACCCCTGGCTTTCCGGTTACGCAGCACAACGGTTCGCAGGTCTTTTCGCTCGACAACACGATCTCCATCGGCCCGAGGTTGAACTGGGAGCAGCGCCTCGGATTTGTCCGCATGGGTTCGTTCAGCAATTATCAGCAGACCGTTCCCGGTGGCAACTTGGGTGTCTCGGGAGAGCAGACAACCGGCCTGACCCCAAATGTTATGCCTGGCTTGGAGATCGATCACTTCGGCTACAACGACGGGTCCGCGCCGAATCAGTACATGGGTCCCGCAGGCGTCCCGGGCGCTTTTGTGAACATGGGCTACTATCAGAATCGTGTGAACCCTTCAACGAACGTCATCTTCACCACGGGCAAGCACACAATTGTCGCCGGCGGTGGTTACAGTTACACGCAGCTGAATATCACGAATAACCGCACAGGTCATGCTCAGGTCATTGTCAACGGTTTCGACAATTTCCTTCAGGGGACTGTAAAAACCGCGACTGTTCTTCAAAGTATCGATCCGACCACGAACCGCAACAATGCGGATCGGTACTATCGCAGCAATGAGTTCAACGGCTATGTGCAGGACAAGTGGCAGGCTCTCAGCAACCTTAGCATCACTGCCGGTGTTCGTTATGACTACCACGGCGGCATGACGGAAAAGTACGGCAATTTCTTCAACTTCAACCCGGCGCTATACGACGTGACCGGCACCTCGGAAACAGGATTCAATGTTGTTAATTCCGGATTCGTCATCGCTGGGAACAACAAGCAGAATCCAACCAAGGGTGTTTCGGCGTCAACGCTCGACGGTCGGCAGTGGGGCTTTTCGCCTCGCCTCGGCTTTGCCTGGTCTCCCAAGGCCATGAACAGCAAGCTTGTGATCAGTGGCGGCGGCGGTCTGTACTATGACCGCGGTGAACTCTTTACCTACCTCTCCCAGCCCGCAGGCAGTTCCATCGGTGGTCCCTTTGGTGTAACTGAATCCGCCCCGCTGGTCAGCGTAGCGACCGCAAATTCGGATACGGGTTACACTCTGGCAAATCCCTTGGGAAACCTGGCTTTCGCTACTCCGGCGCAGGGTGGCCACTATACGCCGCCAAGTTCGGACCCGAGCGTTATTGGGCAGGCGTTGCAGTCGCAGTTGAACCAAATGACGGGGGCGCCCGCTTCGGGGTATTATGCTCAATTTGGCAAGAACTGCAGCGGCCTGCAAAGCCAGGAAGGTTACACCCTCTGTACCACACCCCTGAACTTTGGTATCTACGACAAGAACAACGTTCTGCCCTACACAATCAACTACACCCTGAATGTGCAATGGCAGCCAAGAAATGATCTTGCAATAGGCCTCGGTTATTCCGGAAACAGGGGACGTCATGCGGTGATTCCGATTCCCATCAACGAGCCGGGCATTGCAACTCCGACCAATCCGATCTGGGGCGAAACGTCCTCCTACGGTATGGAAGTCATGAACCAGAACAATCAGGTGGGTGTTAACTACGACTATGCCCCGATCGCGGTTGAGCCCTGGAACACATTCGACGCCGGCAACACCGACTTCAGAGCGCCGTATGTAGGGTTCAGCCCAAATGCCGCAGACTTCAAGACTGTGGGCGTTTCAGCATATGACGCCCTTGAAGCGCACGTTGAGAAGCGGCTGTCACACCACTTCCAGGTTGGCGGCAGCTATACGTGGAGCCACTCCCTTGATGAACAGAGCGACATCGGCTTGTTCTTCACAGGCGACAACCCGAGCCACCTGCGCGACTCTTGGGCATCTTCGGACTTTGACCGTACGAATGTGTTTGTCGCCAACTTCCAGGTCGATGTACCCAACATGGTCAAGAGCAGTAACTTTGCGTCCTACATCTTCAACGACTGGCACTTCACGGGCATCGGGACCTTGCAGAGCGGCGAGCCGTATTCACTCTATGAGTTCTACGGAGCGGTGGGCAGCATCAACTTCGGAAACTTCCCGACCCTGATGAACCCCGTTCTGGGTATCAAGGATCCGAAGCATCCTAATACCGCGCTGACCGGCAACAAGGGCGCCTTCCGCACGGGGGGAGCGGAGGCCAACTACATTCCAGCACTTGACCCTTCGCAGATTGCCATCACCTACCTGGCGCCAGGCACGAATGGTATTCCGGTTTCAACGGGTACCGATCCATCGGATATCTACCAGACGGCGTTCAATGTTGGCCAACGCAATATCTTCCGCCAGGCGCCGCAGAAGCGCCTCGATCTTTCCTATCGCAAGGGCTTCAAGATTACGGAGAAGATCAAGGCTCAGTATGAACTCAACGTCTTCAACCTGACCAACACCACCAGCCTTGACGTTCCGCAGAACCAGGCGCAGATCCGCCAGAACAATGGTTGCTCCTTCACTGCGATCTCATCTCCTTATGGCAACAATTGCAATACATACCGCAGCTACCTCGGCTATGGCCAGATTGTGACGTCCAACAATCCGGCGGATCAACAGACAGCTTTGGCCAATCTGGATCAACTGCCCTATTCGAGCGGTACTGGGAAAGGAACGCAGCTTTCGCCGGTGCTTCAACTTGGCCAGGGAACATGCACCGCGGCCCTGTCAATTTCCGGTACCAACCCACCCACCTGCCCCAACAACGCTGCAAACTGGGGTTCGGTGACCGGCACCATCGGCGGTTCCCGCGCCTTCACCATGGGGTTCCACGTAATGTTCTAGTGGGTTCCTCGGCAAGGACGCGGATCGGGGGCCTTCGGGCTCCCGATTTGCTTTAGAGGGAGGACGGCAGCTCTTCTATCGATGCGGAATGGGTCGCCCGGAGGTGCCGTAAGGGTCCTGCTCAAAGGCCGGATGAAAAACAGACCAAAAGTTTTATCTGCTGCACATTTTTTGTTGCTCTTTGATCCGAACCCGGATTACAGTTGGTTTTTCCACAGGTCAACTATTTTCTGGGGTGTCCAATGGTCTGTCCCAAGTGCAAGTCAGGGGCCCTGTCCACGGTTCCTGCTGAAATTCGGCTTTATCGCAACGCTCCCCGTACGATGAGCCACCCGCCCATGTCCCCTCAGCCCGATGTCCAGATCTGCCTGGATTGCGGCTTTTCGGAGTTTCTGGTCCCCGAAAAATGGCTCCTGGCCGGATGGCTTCAGCCTTCTCGACCCAAGGCGGCTACGGCAAGCGTTCCAACTCCGATCAACGAAGTTCGCCGCCAGATCGCCTGAGGATTCGGGGAGCTTGATGGCGGCTCCGGCTGCCAGGAGAGCCTATTGAAGCGAGGATTCTGAAACAAAGAGGCCCCCAGCCGAAGCTGGAGGCCTTTTGATTTTGCCCTTGAGCGGGGACTCGGGGTTGGGTTTTTATTCCCATTCCCTTATCCCGACTCCTGTTCTCAATACATGCCGTCCATGCCGCCGCCGTGGCCGCCGCCTGCCGGGGCCGCTTTGGGCTCCGGAATCTCGACGACGAGCGCTTCGGTGGTGAGCAGTAGACCAGCGATCGAGGCCGCGTTCTGCAAGGCGGTGCGGGTTACTTTGGTCGGGTCGATGACGCCGGCCTTCACCAGGTCCTCGAACTTGCCGGTCGCAGCGTTGTAGCCGAAGTGCTGGTCTTTGGACTCGAGCACCTTGGCAACCACGACCGCGCCCTCTTCGCCGGCATTGGCAACGATCTGCCGCAGCGGCTCTTCGAGCGAGCGGAGCACGATCTGCGCACCGATCTTCTCGTCACCTTCGAGGGTCTTGATGAGGGCCTGTACCGCCGGAGTGGCACGAACCAGGGCTACGCCGCCGCCCGGGACGATGCCTTCCTCGACCGCCGCCCGGGTTGCATGCAGAGCGTCTTCAACGCGAGCCTTCTTCTCCTTCAATTCGGTCTCCGTTGCTGCGCCAACCTTGATGATGGCAACGCCACCAACGAGCTTGGCGAGCCGCTCCTGCAGCTTTTCCTTGTCGTAGTCTGAGGTGGTCTTCTCGATCTGCGAACGGATTTCCTTCACACGGCCTTCGATGTCGGAAGTCTTGCCGGCGCCGTCGACAATGGTGGTGTTGTCCTTGTCGATAGTGACGCGCTTGGCCTTGCCCAGATCCTCCAGCTTGACGCCCTCGAGCTTGATGCCGAGATCCTCTGTGATGGCCTTGCCACCAGTGAGAATCGCGATGTCACCGAGGATAGCCTTGCGGCGATCGCCGAAACCGGGAGCCTTGACGGCCGCGACGTTCAGCGTTCCACGCAGCTTGTTGACCACGAGGGTGGCGAGAGCTTCGCCCTCAACATCCTCAGCGATGATCAGCAGCGGCTTGCCGCCACGAGCAACCTGCTCGAGCAGAGGCAGCAGATCCTTCATCGCGCTGATCTTCTTTTCGTAGATCAGGATGTACGGATCGTCCAGTGCCACTTCGAGGCGCTCGGCGTCGGTGACGAAGTAGGGGCTGAGATAGCCGCGATCAAACTGCATGCCGTCGACAGTCTCGAGACCGGTGTGCATGGTCTTCGACTCTTCGATCGTGATGACGCCGTCCTTGCCGACAACCTTTACGGCATGGGCAATGATGTCGCCAATTTCCTGGTCGCCATTGGCAGAGATTGCGCCGACCTGGGCAACCGAGCCTTCATCAACGGGCTTCGACAACTTGCCGAGGGCGCCGCCCTCAGTCCACTTGCCGTCCTTGTCGCGGGTGCCGATGATGGTGGTGACAGCCTTGTCGATGCCGCGCTTCAAAGCGGTTGGGTTGGCGCCCGCGGCAACGGTCTTCACGCCTTCACGGAAGATTGCCTGGGCCAGAACAGTTGCGGTGGTGGTGCCGTCGCCTGCGACGTCCGAGGTCTTGGAGGCGACTTCGCGGACGAGTTGTGCGCCCACGTTCTCAAGGGGATCCTTGAGGTCGATTTCCTTGGCTACGGTTACGCCGTCCTTGGTGATGGTGGGCGAACCAAACTTCTTCTCAATTACGACGTTGCGGCCCTTGGGACCCAGCGTCGCCTTCACGGCGTCCGCGAGCGTGTTGACGCCGCGCAGGATCGCCTGACGGGAATCTTCACCGTGCAGAATCTGCTTTGCCATTTGTGTAACTCTCCTCAATCTGTTGAAAGTCTTTAAGGGTTCAGAGACCAGAGGTCACAGATCAAACGCCAACGACCCCGGAAACTCTTTGCTCGCGCAAGCGCGATCCGTCCGTCCGGCTAAGACTACTTCTTGATGATGCCGAGGACTTCTTCCTCACGCATGATGAGGAATTCCTCGCCGTCGATCTTGATTTCAGTGCCGGAGTACTTGCCGAAGAGAATCTTGTCGCCGGCCTTGACGTCGAGAGGGAATACCTTGCCCTCGTCGTTCGACTTGCCTTTGCCGACAGAGATAACTTCGCCTTCCTGTGGCTTCTCTTTTGCGCTGTCGGGGATGATGATGCCCCCACGGATCGTTTCGCCCTCTTCCACACGGCGGACGAGGATACGATCGTGGAGCGGGGTGAAGGTCGTTGTAACAGATTTCACTGCCATTGCTTCGCTTCTCCTTCACACGCGGACTGGCGGGAAGCCGGACCGCGGACTTGGTTGATTTTGGGTAAAAACATCCGGAAAGCGGCCTCAAAAAGCAGGCCGTTCAGCGAGTTAAGCACTTGGATAGAGGATGTGCTAGCAATCGCCTCTTCCAATTGCTAAAGATAGGGGCGGTGAGGGGAGTTTGTCAAGGGGCTGGTAGGTTAAATCTGAGTGAAAGTCGCTCAAGATTCTTCAGGTTCAGTCAATTTGTCGGATGTAGACGATATCGCGAGGGAGTTTTGATTGCTGGTACGAGATCAGTTGGACTCCTCTGAGGCCTGACGATAGATCGGTAGCGCGGTGCAAAAACCCCAAACGACAAAATATGAGAGCCCGAGGGCAATACCGGCAAGCACAATCCAGGGCGCTGAGAATTGTCCCCGGAACACGAGCACGGCACCAACGCCGCAAGCCGCGATTGCGGTTGGCAATCCGAGTCCGCGCAGCATTTCAGACACGAGCAGCCGAAACGAGATTTGAGCGTATTTGCATGCCTGGAAAGTGAAAAAGGGGGAGACAACGAGGACCTGTGCGGCGGCTATGGAAAATGCCATCCCGACCGCCCCGTAGCGAGGTACCAGAATGAGCGCAATGGCGAGGGTCATAATGCTGCCTGAGGCAGAAATCAACGCAATTCTCCGGAACTGGCCAAATGCCCAGAGAAGCAAATTGGATGAATACACGATTGCATGGGCAAGCGAAGCGAGAAGGAGCCACTGCATCACGAGTGCCGATGGTGTGTAAGTATCTCCTGCCCAAATCTGGATCAGCGGGCGCGCGAAGACAGAGCCGAGGAGTACAAACGGCAGAGCCAGGCCGAGAACCAGTCTTTGAGTCACGAGATAGATCCTGCGCAGATTATCTCGATTGTCACTTACTACGCTTTCTGACATCAACGGCAAGCAGACGCCTGCCCCCCGATCGACCAGGTACCACAGGTGAGTCGGCATTTTAGACGCGAGCCCGAAGAGCGCGGCTTCCCTCATTGAACCGGCGGAGCCAAGGAGCATCCAGAGGAAAATCTCAGAGATATAAGAAGCCATGTCATCCAAGAACGCCCATTTGCTCTGCCTTAAAAGGTCCCTGAGCACGTTCCAGCGGAAGTGAAGCACATTGATTTGGACCCCAGGAAATACCGAAGGGATCAGGGCAACAAATAGGAGGAACTGAAAGGCGGCAGCCGCACACTGCACTGTTGCCAATGCAACTATGCCATATCCAAAGTAGAACAAGGCAATGCTGGAAAGAAAGGTCAGTCCCGACCCCGCAAGCTGGATCTGATTCACGCGATCGAATCGATTGGCTGCTTCATAGAGGGGCTCGAATCCGAGACTCAGGAACCCAAACAGGATGTTGCCTGCCGAAGCCACAAATACAAGAGATGCCTCATGAACGTACTGAGGAGGAATGTTGAATGGGCCAGGCAAAACAAGAGAAAGCCCGAGCAGGATGGAAGCGCCAACTAATCCCAGGGCCGCAAATGCGACAAATACCGTGCTTATCAATTCCTCAAGGCGGATCTTCTCGAGACTCAACGAGGCTGCGATGTATCTTTGGACGAGAAGGCCGGAAATGCCGAAATCGAGCATGTAGATCGACGAGGAGAGAAAAACGACAAACAAGAAAAGGCCATATTCAGTGACCGACAACCTCCGAACAATGTAGGAGGTCAGTCCGAAGTTGATGGCCAACTGGCAAAAGTGGCCGATGTAATTCCAGGAAATATTTCGTGTGGTTGTACTTCGCCCCAGTTCGTATTTGGCTGTATCCATCATGGGTTCAGGAGTACCTTGTGCGAAAAAGGGGATCCAGTGAAGTCATAGACAGGTTGTCAGCCCCTCCCAGGCTCGGCCGGGAGTTATTGGATTGCTTCTCAATCCTAACGTGTGACGCTGTCTACTTAAGATTGATATAAAACAGTTGTTTCAGGGCATCGACCTCGGTGACTCGACGCAGCCGTTTGTTGTCTCATTTGAGCTCAAGCTCCTCAAAGATGCAAAGCTTTAAGCAGCAACCGCCCGGTTGAACGGACCAATTTCTGCGCGTGGTACCACCCCATACATAGAACGTTGAATCCGAAGGTCGTCATGCTCTTCATGTCACCTGGAGTCTGAATTGAGACCACTTCGGCTCGGCGCAACCGGATCAAGTCCGTTCCCAGATAGTTCAAACCTCGGTCGCAGGTCAGCGCAAGGTCAAAGTAGCGTCGCGCGATTTCGGCAACTTCCGGAGTGTAGTAGCCATAGGGGTACGCGAGGCTTGGAACGGGGACTCCCAGGAGATCTTCGAGGCGCTGGCGGCTTCCCTGCATCTCCTCTGCAATCTGCTCGGGCGTCAGGAGAGTCAGATCCGCGTGTGTCTTTGTGTGGGCGCCAAACTCGATTCCTTTGTCAGCCCATTCACGAATCTGGCTCTCTGACATGAGCGGCTGCTCTGACAAACCGAGATGCAAATCCCATTTATTCGTCCCGCCAATCTGATCCGACACGACAAATACCGTTCCAGTAAAGCCGAACTTGATGAGAAGCGGAAGGCCGAACTCGACGATGTCGGCATACGCATCATCGAAGGTCAAAAGAATTGGCTTGTCCGGCAGCGACTTGCCCTCGCGTTGATAAGCGATCCAGTCCGACGTGCGGATCGGCGTGTAACCGTGGTGTGAGAGCCATTTTAGCTGGCGTTCAAACACCTCCGGCGAGATCGTCAAATAACGATCGAATCTCTCTCGAAGTGGTCCGATATTGTGATACATCAGAATCGGAAGCCGCGCTCCGAACTCCCTTTGCAACGCACGCCATGAACCGGCTTTCTTCACTGCATTGCGATATCCAACGATGTTCTGTTGAGCGTAGAAGAGGCGTAATGCAACCTTTCTGCAGGCAGGTACATTTCGCAACCTTGAGAATCCCCAAGCGAGTGGTCGCAACACGGGCTCGGCTGAAACCGGGGCTGTGGAGAGAGCATGGGCCACTGACCGCTTCCACCACGGCTTCGACGACAATCCTCCGAAGCGCGAAGTCGCGCGCAACGCGGGGAACTTTCGGGAAAGGCGTATCTCGGCGATGCCTTCACCTCGGGCGTCTTCAATCACCTCGCTCGGAGTCTTCACGAAAACCTGGTGTGTTACAGCGTTGGGCAGATATGAGAACCGAAACCCAGCTTGCAAGAGCCGAAAGCCCAATTCAACATCGTTTCCGCGGGAGAATGATTCATCCAGGCCGCCGACGGAAAGCATCACCGATCGGGGAGCCGATGAATTGGCCGACGCCATGCAGCCGGACCAGCCTGTTTCCGACTCTTTGACTGCATGCTTCTCGAAAAATTCATCGCAAAAAGATCGAGCCCAGTCAACCGCAAGAGGATGCCCTTCTTCGGGTGCCACCAATACGGGTCCAAACGCAAGACAAGTGAGCTCGTTCCGCAGCGCACGGGCGTGTTCAGCTACGACCGAAGGCCCGCACAGAATGTCGTCATCCAGAAAAAGAACAACTTCGCCTTCGGCGGCTCGAAGGCCCGTATTGATTGCGGCCGCCTGGCCGCGGTTGTCCTGTTCGATGACTCGAAGATTGGGATGGCTCGTGAATCCCCGAAGTAAGTCCGTCGTACCATCGGTAGAGCCATCGACCACAACGATCACTTCGTACTCGTCGCTGGGAAAGTCCTGCGCAAGGAGTGGTGGTAGCGTGCGAGCCAGCATTTTGCAACGGTTATATGTCGCGATAATTACAGAGACCATATTCAATCGCGGCGCTTTCGCAGCAAAGTATGGACGAATGGACACACGCATTGATCAATCGATTCGTCGATAGTCTCGAAGCGCCGGTCTTCTTTGAGGAAATCGTTGATCAAGGTTCCGCGTATAAGCAGTTTTCCGATCCAGGTACGCTCCACTTCGTTTTCGGTGACCGTGTTGCCGACCAGAAAATAGCCGCCCGGCTTGAGCGCCGCCGTCAGCCTCTTGCAAGCATCTCGAAGCGTGGACGGGCGCAGGATGTACTCAAGCACTCCGGTGGCGACAATCAGGTCAAAAGTTCCCGAGATTGGATCGCAGCGAACGTCCCATTCGGCGAATTCAATATTCTCTTGATCGCTACAGTGCTGCTTCGCACGTTCGAGGGCAATCGGGGAAAGGTCAACCGCGAAGAGCTTTCCGCAGCGGTCCGAGAGCATCCTCGTGAACATTCCTTCCGCACAACCCACTTCCAAAGCGCTCGGAAAGACGCCATCGGGCTTTGCCATGCGTAGGAATTCCAATGCACGTTGAAAACGAAACTGCTCGAGGTCTCGAGCGAAACCATAGGGATCAAGTTGATCCTGAAAGTCTGCCTTCACGTTGGCGCGATTTTGCTCGCTGCTGTCGACGAGGGTGCTCTTGATTTCTAGCATGTAGCCGATCGCTGTTCGGAAAATCGGGACCTTTTCCAGAACCCCTCGAGATGCGCGATATGCGGAATAGAGGGTCCCTTTTCTCCTCAAATCATCTCCTTGGACAGTAAGCTGACCAAACATTACAGCGTAAATTCAATTATCTCAAACGCGGATTGCGGTGTTTTGCCACACAAAACTGATGCGGTAACTGGGGCTTGAGCCCGGCAGTTCTGCAGTTTAATCCTGATGCCTCTATTTGTTCTTTGGTTTCGGGGTGCGAAGAAAGACCCAAAAGCCTTTCACCGAGGCCTTAAACAGGGTGCGCCAACCGCTGGTGACGATCTCGCCGGGCTCCTGGGAATCGCGGGGCCAGTCGAGCGGTTTGCGACGAATGCGGCGAAGAATGAACCGCAGGAGACTGATTCTCTGATTGGGAAATTCAGCGAACAGCAGGAGCCAGTAGGCGATGGAGTTCTGAGCTTCGTTCTCGATCGTGTCGCGGCTCAGGGGCGGATGGAAGACCACCGCGGAGGGAAGGTAGACTGCCTTAAAACCGTCTGAGAGCAAACGTGCGAGCGCATAAGATTCTTCGCCAATCTGGAAAGGGGCTCCGCGACCGAGGCGCACATCGAACATGGCTGGGCCGCTACATGCACTTTTTCGCAATGCCATGTTGCTGCCGAGGCCCATGCCGCCAAAGGTCGCAATCTCAAACCAGTGAGGATCCTTCTTGCTGAGGATGCGCAAGCTCTCAGGCTGCTGGGCGGCGTCGGAAAGAGGGGTAACAACCCTGCCGGTAGAGGCAGCGGTCCTTTCGTCCCCGAACGGTTCCATAAGAATACCGAGCCAGTCGGGTGCGGGAATGGCGTCGTCGTCGAGGAAGGCCACGATATCGGTGTCACATTCGGCCAGGCCGCGATTGCGAGAGCGGCTTAATCCCTGGACCGGCTCGCTGGTGTATCGCGCGCCGAATTCACGGGTCACGTCTTCGGTTTCCTTGTTGCCCTGGGTGTTGTCAACGACCAGAACCTGATCGGGCCTGGGATCCAGCCGGGAAATCCCCCGTAAACATTCCTTCAGGTAACCCGGACGATTTCTTGTGCAAATGACAACAGTTACAGTCAGAGTTGCTTCCTTGCAACAGGGGCTAAGCGTGATGTATGCGAGGCCACTCGCCGGGGCATTCAATCCACAGACCTCACGTTCGGATTCCAAGCGCTCTTCGTGCTTCCACGCGTGGCGCTTTTAAGTATCGGCGTGCGTAATTGGAGAAAACATAGCACATCTGATTATCTCAAAGATCATCAAGGGATTCGCGCAGTCGCAGATTCACTCGATCGGAGGAACATTCCTGGACATCTGTCCGGCTGAGGATTGCTTTCGATCTGCGGGTTCCGGCGCCGTTCAGTTCGAGATGCACCGGGCGGGCTGGCGGTTGGATCAAGTGGCCAGGGAAGCGAGCAAGGCGAAGCCCAACCCGGCGCAGGAGATGATGGTTTCGCAGATAGACCAGGACTTCATGGTTTCGGTGACGCTCAGGTTCAGATACTCCTTTACCAGCCAGAAGCCGCCGTCGTTGACGTGCGAGAAGATGAGCGAACCTGCGCCCGTGGCGATGGCGAGCAATTCGGGTGAAACGCCGGGAGTTTGCAGCGCAATGGGAGCGACGATGCCGGCTGCGGTCGTCATGGCGACGGTGGCGGAGCCGGTGGCAAGGCGCATGAGGGCGGCCAGCAGCCAGGCGAGAAAAAGCAAAGGCAGGTGGCGCTCCATCGCGATCTGGATCATGGCGTGAGAGACGCCGCTATCCTGCAATACACGGCCGAAACCGCCGCCGGCGCCGACCAGAAGCGTGATGGTGGCCGTGGGAGCAAGGCACTCGTTGCTAAAGCGCAGGATGGTCTCTTTTGTGACGCCCCGCATAATACCGAGCGTGATGAAACTGATCAGGACGCCGATGAGGAGGGCAATATCGTCGTTGCCGAGAAAGCGGATGGCTTGGTTGGCAACACTATCTTTTGCTGCAAACACATCGGCCCAACTGCCGATGAGCATCAATCCGACGGGAAGAAGGATGCTGCCGATGGTGAGCCAGAAGCCAGGCAGTTTGCGATTGGGGTTGTGATCGGCGAAGTCGTCGGCCATGGGATTCTCAGCAGGCATCTTGATCCAGGGGGCGATGACTTTCGCGAACACAGGCCCGGCGAGCGCAGCGGTGGGAATCGCAATGAGAAGCGCGTAGAGAATGGTACGGCCGACATCCGCGTGGTAAGTGTTGACCGCGAGCAGAGCGGCCGGATGTGGCGGGACCAGGCCGTGATCGACAGAAAGAGCGGCGATGAGCGGCAGAGCGACACGGATGAGGGGTGTTCCGGTGCGGCGCGCGACCGTGAACGCGATGGGAATAAGCAGCACAAATCCGACTTCGAAGAAAGCAGGCAGGCCAACAATGAGACCGATGCACATCATGGCCCAGGGAAGGCGTTTTTCACCGAAGACGCGTATCAGTGTGAGCGCGATAGTGTCGGCTCCGCCGGATTCGGCCATCATTTTGCCGAGCATAGTGCCGAGCGCAACCACGATGGCGATGTGGCCGAGCGTTCCGCCAACGCCGACTTCGAAGGAGTGGACCACGCCCGCCAGGGGCATTCCGGACACGATAGCTAGCGCGAGGGAAGCCAGCAGCAGGCTGAGAAATGGATTGAGTTTGAGGACGGTGACAAGCAGGATGATTCCGATAACCGCACCGAGCGCACTGAGCAACAAAAAGATGCTGTGAGGATCGATCATCGGCTGGCCCGTTTTCGAGAGGTCGCGAGGCGTTTCATTGGAGCCACTGGGTTGCGCCGCGAGGTATGAAACGGCCGCTGCGGTTTCCGGTGAGTCCTTGAGCAGTGTACGACAGCGCACCATTGACCCAGACGCGCTCGATGCCTTGAGCGGGACGGATGGGCTCGGCAAAGGTGGCGGTGTCGTGGATCGTGTCGGGGTTGAAGAGGACGAGGTCTGCCCAGTAGCTTTCGGCAATGGCGCCGCGTTGGGCGAGGCCGAAGCGACGAGCGGGCATGGCAGTCATTTTGTGAATGGCTTGCGGAAGCGAGAACAGCTTTTGGTCGCGGCAATAGCGACCGAGAACCCGCGGGAATGCGCCCCAGAGGCGGGGATGTGGATGCTGGTCCCACGGCAAACCATCCGACCCAATCATGGTGGCGGGGTGCGCGAGGATGCGGAGCATGTCATGTTCATCGATGCTGTGATAGATGGCGCCGGCGGGTTGCAGGCGCCGGGCGGCGTCAAGCTGAGTGAGGTTCCATTCGGCAGCAATGTCAGCGAGGGTCCGGCCGGCGGCTTCGGGGTAGGAAGCGCTCCAGGTGATTTCGATTTTGACGCGCGGGTCGACTTGGTTGAGGTCGAGAGTGCTGGATCCGGCGGCGTACGGATAGCAGTCGCAGCCAATCTGCTGCGTTGCGCGCGCCTGTTCGAGTGCGTGCAGGATTTCGCCGCTACGGCCCCAGTTTGCCATGCCTGCGCACTTGAGATGCGAGATGACGACGGGAGATTCGCTGAAGCGACCGATGCGGAAAGCTTCGTCCATGGCATCTAGGATGGCGTCGGTCTCGGTGCGCATATGGGTCGCGTAAACGGCGTTTGCTCCGATCAGGCAGCTGGCCAGCGCGAGCACTTCATCCGTACTCGCCGCGTTTGCCGAAGAGTACGCCAGTCCGGAGCTGAGGCCGAGAGCTCCGGTGGCGAGGGCGGCCGTGAGTTCCGCGCGCATGGACTGAATCTCAACATCGGTTGCGGTGCGATCGAGGCGGTCCAAGTGATTGTTGCGTAGAGAAGTGTGGCCGATGAGCGCAGCTACGTTGACGGAAGGCTGTGCTGCGGCGAGCGCGGAAACGTAAAGGGCGAAGGTCGGATAGCGAAAGTATTCGCATTTGCCGAGCAGGTTCATCGGGTCGGGTGGATCGGCCTTGAGATGTACCGGCGAGGCGCTAACGCCGCAATTGCCGACAATGACGGTCGTGATGCCCTGGGAGATCTTGGGGAGCATTGTCGGAGTCTCAATCACGCTGGTGTCGTCGTGCGTGTGCACGTCGATGAATCCGGGGGAAAGACAAAGGCCGTCGGCTTCGATGATTTGATCGGCGTCGCAACGGAGAGATGCTCCGATTGCTGCTATGCGGCCGTTGTGAAGGGCAACGTCGAGCAGTTGCCCATCGTTTCCACTACCGTCGAGCACCGTTGCATTCCGGATGTGCGTGTCGCAATTCAGCATCTTAGCTGACTCAGAATATAGACTATGGTCGCGGGTGCGGGGCGAGGACCCGTATTCGAACGAGGTGAGATGATTCGCGAAAACAGCATTGGTGTACAGACAGAACGGCAGGTCGGCCCTTTGAATAAGGGGTTGGGCCGGATGGACGAACCAGCGACCGCTGAGCATATTGTGCGTCTCGGGTGGAACCTTCTGCGCGAAGACCTGAGCCTGCCTTCGGCTGTGCTGTATCGGGATCGACTCGAGCACAATCTAGCGTGGATGCAGCGGTTCATGGATGCGTACAAGGTCCGGTTGGCGCCGCATGGGAAGACGACAATGGCGCCGCGACTCTTCGAGATGCAATTGAAAAGCGGCGCGTGGGGTATCACGCTGGCCAGTGCGCATCAGACTATGGTGGCCCATGCTCACGGCGTGCCGCGCGTGCTGATGGCCAACCAGCTTGTGGGCAAGCAGAACATGGAGATCATCGCGAGCCTGCTTAACGATCCGGAGTTTGAGTTTTATTGCCTGGTGGATTCGGTGGCAGGCCTGGATCTGCTTGGCGAATTCTTTTCGGCGCGCAGGTTGCGGCTGAATGTACTGCTGGAACTTGGCGTGATGGGCGGTCGATGCGGAGTTCGCGACGAGGAGCAGTTGCAGGCGCTGCTGGACGCGCTGTCTCGATGGAACAAGACGATACAACTATGCGGAGCGGAACTGTACGAGGGTGTGCTGAAGGAGGAAGCGGAGATCCGGGTATTTATGCAGAGAGCCTGCGAGGTAACGCGGGCACTGCTCGAACGGAAGGCATTTGCGCGAGCGCCCTCGCTGCTTTCGGGCGCGGGATCCGCGTGGTACGACGTGGTGGCGGAGGAGTTTGCCGCGGCAGGATTCGGCGATGCTGTGGAGATTGTGCTGCGGCCGGGGTGCTACTTGACGCATGATGTTGGGAACTACGAGACGCAGCAGAAGCGGATTCTCGCATCGAATCCGATTGCGCGGGAGATGCGGTCGGGACTGGTGCCGGCACTGCATGTGTGGGCGTACGTTCAATCGATTCCTGAGAGTGAATTGGCCGTAGTGGGGATGGGTAGGCGCGACGCGGCATTTGACTCAGGGCTGCCGACGCCGACGCTTCACTTCAGGCCGGGAACCGACGCGCCGACGCCAAGCCCTGCGCACTGGGAAACTACGAAGATGATGGACCAGCATGCCTATTTGAAGATCGCGGCGGGGGATGATGTGCGTGTTGGCGACATGGTAGGGTTCAATATTTCACATCCGTGTCTGACGTTCGATAAATGGAGAACGCTGCCGATTCTGGATGAGCACTACAACGTAGTGGATGTGGTGCAGACGTATTTCTAGGATCCAGCCCTTGCTTTATCGTCCGATTCGAATTGTCTCTGGACCGGGCCGCATCATTGTGATTGTCGTCATGCGCTCCTTCGGACATTTTTGAGGTGGGGCTGCGCCTTCCCTGCACAGAATGGCATTCGGACAGCCCCAATCAGGAGATAGCGCGGAGGTTTTTGCGCAAGGAATCCCAATCCACGCCGGGGACCAGCTTTTCAATTTCTTCATGCATGCGTTGCCAGACAGGCAGGGCACGGGCGAGGAGGTTTCGTCCCTTATCAGTGAGAATCAAGATGCGGCTTCGGCGATCCCCGGGGTCGTTCTCGATTTTGACGAGGCTGCGGCGTTGGAGCGGTTTGAGCGCTGCGGTCAGAGTGGTTCGATCCATGGCCAGCAGGGAAGCGACGGGACCCATGGATGGAGGCTCGGGGCGATTGAGCGACATTAGCAGGGAGAACTGGCCATTAGTAAGTTCGAAGGGACGCAGTTCTTCATCGAAGCGCCGGGCCAGGGCGCGTGCCGCACGCTGCACCTGAAGACAGAGACATCGGTCTTTCACCATCAATGTTGTCTCGTAGGTCAGCATTTTTGCACTTGACACCGGAGCAGAATAGTTGATATCAACGTATTTGTCAATCATTGGACCTAAACTGGTCCAGTGCGGTGCCGGCCGAATCCCCTCGGAGGTCGTCTATTATGTCCTTCCTTCATGATCTCAAAATCGCGATTCGTTCGTTGTGGCGCGTTCGCGCGCTGTGGTTCACGGTGGCGCTTACGCTGGCGTTAGGTATCGGTGCGAATGCGGCCATCTTCAGCGTGGTGCGGGCGGTACTGTTGCGGCCACTGGCAAATCGCGATGAAGATCGCCTTCTCTATTTGCGTCAAAGCGCACCCGGGATCGGAGTCACGAACGCGACGTTCTCAGTGCCTGAGATCCAGGACATGGGCGGCAAGTTGAAGACGATCCAGGAGCTCGGCACCTTCTCCGAGATTGACTTCACCGTGGTGGGACTGGGGACGCCGCGCGAGATTCCCGCGGGCGTTGTCGACGGACACTATTTCGAAGTGATGGGACTGCGCCCGATCCTGGGGCGGTTGCTCGGTCCCTCTGACGACGGGCCAAATGCTCCGGGAGCGATTGTGTTGACGTATCACTTCTGGAGAACTTCGCTGAAGTCTGACCCCAGTGTGCTCGGCAAGCAGGTGCGGCTTGAAAGCATCATGGGCGCGCGCTCTGCGACCGTGGTTGGAGTGCTTGAGCCATCGGTTCCTTACCCTGTGGCAACCGAGATCATCGCTAATGTGGTTACAAGCCCTCATCACCTCTCCGCGACCATGGTGACCGGCCGCGAACACCGCATGACAGAGGTGTTCGCGCGGCTTGCTCCGGGCGCATCGGTCGATGCTGCGCGTTCGGAACTGCGCGCGGTGTATGCAGCCATGATGGCTGCGCATCCCGAGGTTTACAAGCCGGAGGATCACTACCAGATCGATGTAACGCGGATGCATGACCAGATTAATGCGCGCGCCAATGCGATCTTGTGGATCTTGTTTGCGGCCTCCGGGCTGCTGTTTGTGATTGCAAGTTCCAATGTCGCGAACCTCGTGCTGGCGCGGACGGTACGGCGCGAATCGGAATTGGCTGTGCGGCTGGCTTTGGGCGCGAGCACGCGTACGATCCGTCGCTCCCTCCTGGCCGAGGGATTAGTGTTGTGCGGGAGCGGTGCCATTGCGGCGATCCTGCTGGCCATTCCGATGGTGAGCGTACTGGGCCGGTACGCAGCGCGGTTCTCAGTGCGTGCGAATGACCTGACGCTTGACTTCAGCCTGGTATGGTTCGGGGTTGCACTGGCTCTGGTGGCGGCGGTATTTTTGGCGTATGTTCCGCGTCTGCCGTCGCCCAAGGGTGCGCAGGGCGGCCTGTCTGCGCGCGGCGTAAGGGCAGCGGGTGGCAGCAGCCGCAGGCTTCGCATCTTCGCCGTAACGCAAATCACAGCGTCGTTTCTGCTGCTGGCAGGCGCGTGTGTGCTGATGAAGACGCTCTTCGTGCTCGAGGAAACGCGTCCGCCCTTCGATTCCGCCAATGTGCTGGCTGTGAATCTGCCAGTGATGTCGTATGGCAAGACACCTGAGCAAGTGAATGAGTTCTACCGCGACGTGCTGCAAAAGGTCGGCGCGCTGCCGGGCGTGGAGCATGTGTCGTCGGGTTTCAGTGCACCGTGGCGCGACGATCAAGGCCTCAACATCGCATTCACGTTTGCTGCGCAGGGTGCAAGGCGCAACGACGGGCAGGATTTCCGCGCGAGGTTCCGCAGTGTCTCGCCGGGATTCTTTGACACTTTTGGCGTGCCCATCACGACCGGCCGCGACTTTAACGATGGCGACAAGGATGGCTCGGAGCGCGTGGTGATCATCAGCCAGAGCCTTGCTAATCTGCTATATCCCGGGCAGAATCCGCTGAACCGCAAGCTTTGGTGGACCGACGGCGTGATGAAATTTATCGGCATCAGCGTTGAGCCGCGTCGCATCATCGCAGTTGTGCCTGACTTTGACGATGAGAACATCATCCCGTCACCGGCAATGACCGTTTATCAACCTATCCAGCAAGAAGGATGGAACGGCCGTCTTTTTGTGCGTGCGCGCTCGGATGTGTATTCACTCGTTCCGGCCATCAGCCGCACCATTCATGAGATGTCGGGCGATCAGCCGGTGGAAAAGGCCAGTACGCTGGGAGATGTCCGCGCAGAAGTGCTAACGCCCGACAAGCTGAATGCGATCGTGTTTGGCGGGTTCGCGGCAGTGGCGTTGCTGATTTCGGTTGTGGGAGTGGCCGGCGTGCTGGCCTTCTCGGTAAGCAGCCGAACGCGCGAATTCGGTATTCGCATGGCGCTGGGCGCACAACGGCACAACATTCTTGCCAATGTCCTTGTGGAAGGACTGGTGATGGCGGTAATCGGAGTGAGCGCCGGTGCGGTGCTGGGATTAGGACTTTCATTAATAGCAGGGAAGTACGTCGCGGAACTCCATCAGCCCGGTTCTCTGGCGTTCGTGGCTTCAGCCTTCACGATTTTGGCCGCGGCGGTGATTGCTTCTGCGGTGCCGGCGGCGCGCGCTGCCAACGTCAACGCCGTCGAGGCGCTACGGGCGGAATAGGTGCGGGTTCACAAAGGCACTCCGCGCCATTGTGGGCCGGTGCCTTGCAACCCGCACCAGCGGGAAACCGAGGAGAGATACCCCGGTTTCCCCGGCTCGCCTATCTGCTGGATCCGGTCCCCATCTGAAGAGAAGTGGGTGAGAATGCGGCCGCCTGAAAGCGGCCGCGCGTAGCTTTGTTTACCGTGAACTTCGGGTTGCTTCGAAGAGGAACCAACTGCGGCGCTGTGCCTGATCAATCCAGTTCTCAAGCAGGCTCGCTGTCGCCACATCATCGGCATCGTCGCAGAGCGAGTGCACTTCGCGCATGCTGAGGACCAGGGCTTTCTCGTCCTCATGCAGTTCAGCAAGCATGTCTTCGGGAGTGACGTAGTCCGCGTCGTTGTCGGCGACTCGTTGCAGCCGCGCAATGTGGCCGATGGATCGAATGGTGGTGCCGCCGATCTTGCGCACGCGCTCGGCGATGTCGTCGGTCATGGCAAACAACTGGTCTCCGTGCTCATCGAGCAGTAGATGGTAATCGCGGAAGTGCGGGCCGCTCATGTGCCAGTGAAAGTTTTTGGTTTTGAGGTAGAGGCCGAACACATCGGCGAGCAGGGCGTTGAGGGCGCCGGAGATTTCTTTAACGGCTTTCGGTTCAATGTCGGAAGGGTTGGCCAGGGGAGCCTTCTGGCGCTCCACAAGTTCAGTTCGTGATGGCATTGAATTTCTCCTTCTGGAATTCAGATGAGTCAGGTCGGGCGAAGGGTTCACAAGCAGAAGCGGCAGTTTTAACAATTCCGAATCCTAATAAAGCTACGATGAAAGATCCTTCCGGCGCAGTTCACCATCCCGTCCACGGATCTCCGCGAGGGCTCATGGACGATACAGCGACGATCCAGAGCATTTTGGTCGCCATGCACGCACGCCAGCCTGCCACACTCCTCACGCACTCGGTGCATATTCATCCCACGGGGGCAGAGCTGATACCGACTTTGTTCGGGGAGTTGAGATCGCTGAAGCAGCCTAAGTCGGCTCCTTCAGAACTGAATTTGCCCGTCGTTGACGAATGAGGGGCGGGCGTCGGATGTGTGCGGAGATGCGAGCGGAGCAACTGACCGCGATTTCTCCAGCAAACCACACCACTCTATCCTGCATCTAATAAACCATTATCCGTAGTCGTGCTCTACGAAGATCGCCGGATAGTCCGCCAGAATGCAGTGCTGCAGTTAACATCGGCTACCAATCCATGCGCCGACACACGAATTCAAGGGACGGGACTTTCCGAATGTATTCCGTTGGTGATATCTTGACAGTCTTCTAAGTTGTTGCTGACGATCTCGCTCACGGAAGCAAGCCGAGTTTGCCATTTCCCCATAAACCATTCACAAGGAGCTTGACGTGATGAAGACTCGAAATCCGCTCACGAACTCGATGTTGTGCACTTTGGTCGCCGCGCTTTGCTTGATACCCCTGCTCGCACGAGCCGACGAGCCAAGTGACAGGGTGACCAGCGCCGGCCAGGTATTCAGGGATCTCTCAAATGCCGATAGTGGCCTTCCCATCAATCTTCTGAACAAGGCAGACTGCGTTATTATTCTGCCCTCGGTCAAGAAGGCTGCGTTCATCGTCGGAGCCCAATATGGCAAGGGTGTGATGGTCTGTCGAAGCGGGGCGCGTTTTAACGGCCCATGGGGCGCACCCATCATGATGCAGTCCAGCGGCGGAAGCTTCGGCTTGCAGGCCGGCGGACAGGCAACCGACTTTGTGATTCTTGTGATGAATGACGATGGAGCGCGTTCGGTGATGAAGGGAAGGGCCAAGTTAGGTGCTGAAACCAGCATTGCCGCCGGCCCTGTGGGACGGAATGCAGAGGCCTCAACGACTGCAACCATGCAAGCGCAGATGCTTTCCTACTCCCGTGCCCAAGGCGTCTTCGCCGGTGTTTCTCTCTCCGGGACAACTTTAGGCCCCGATGACGGCGACAACGAGAAGCTTTATGGGCAGAAAGTCTCGGCGCAAGAGATTTTTGCTGGAAACGTAAAGGCACCCCCGTCCGCCACAAGTCTGATTTCACAACTGCGGAGAACGTCGCCGAAGAACCTCGCCAGAGGGAAGTAACTCTCCGGCAGTTGGACGTCGGGACGGCTTGAGCGCCGGAGTTTAGCCATATCCGGCGCTTGCGGTTGAGCGTTAGTGCTTCTTCTTGCGGCGCTGGAAACGGCCGCGTTGGCCTGTGTCTCATTCCTCGGAGTGTTCGTTCGTGTTCGCTGACAGTTCTTTGTCTGGGGTTTCGAACTACCCTTCGCACAGTCGCCCTATTTGCCTGTGGCTGTTGTTTTTTTTCCTCATACCTTCGGCCTTTTCACAATCTGTTGCCTTGCTCCCGTCGTCCGAGGCGGCTATCCCGGCGTCAGACGCGCCCCCTGCGCCCTTCGTAACCCAGTCCGATCCGCTAGGACGAGACACGCCACGCGGTGCGGTCGCCGGTTTCCTGGCTGCGGTTGAAAGCCGCGACTTCGACCGTGCCAGCCAATTTCTGAGCACGACGGAGAATGCCGAAGAGCTCGGTGAGCTGGCCGGTCAATTGGCGTATGTACTCAACAACTCTCACCTCCGCCTCAATGACGTGAGCGTTCGCCCCGAAGGGACTGACCAGCCCGGGTTGTCCAGGGGCACAGAGAGAATCGCTGCAGTCCCGGGGGAGGATGGTCCGGTCAACATCGACCTGAGCCGGGTTCAGCGCGGGCAGGAATGGATATGGCTCTTCTCGCCCGAGACTCTACGGGAAATTCCTTCTGCATACGAATTCATGCGCGATGCCTCGTTTGACCGGCATTTGCCTCCATTTCTCTCCCGGCCTGCGTGGCTCTTCGTGCCGCTGTGGAAATACCTGGCACTGGCGGTGGGATTTCTTCTAGGAGCACTGGCTGTTTATGCCCTTCTCCCTTTGCTTGGGCGCGTCTCATTGCGTTTCTTCGCGAAGCAAACCGCGTCTGAAGGCAGGCAGTTGGTAAAGCGGGTCGCCAGGCCCCTGAGCGCTCTTGTCTGGCTCGCCCTTGCGCAAGCGATGGTGGTTATGGCGGGCCTGCCGCTGCTTGCCCGCGAACGCTGGTACGAAATTGCTTCGAAGCTCGGGATTGCGGGCTTCGTCTGGCTGATCCTCGCCATCGTCAACGTCACAGCTCTGGCATACAGATGGCGCATCGATCGTTCCGAAAGCGTGGAAACGATGGCCGTGGTGCGTCTAATCCAGCGAACCGTCAACTTCGTCTGCATCTTTATCGGAGTGGTGCTCGTACTGCGACTTGCAGGCTACGATGTTTCAGCCTTTGTCGCGGGGTTGGGCGTGGGCGGCCTCGCTATTGCTTTCGCTGCGCAAAAAACCCTGGAAAATCTGTTTGGCGGCATCATGCTCATTCTGGATAAACCTATCCGTGTTGGTGACCAGTGCCGCATTGGGGATAGCCTTGCAACCGTCCAGGACATCGGCCTGCGCTCGACCCGTTTGCGGACCTCGGAGCGCACGATCATGACAGTTCCAAACGGTCAGTTCTCGACAATGATTCTGGATAACCTGACGATGCGGGACATGATCCAGTTTCGCCATGTTCTGGGTATTCAGATGGAAACGGGAGTCGACAAATTGGAAGAATTGATGGAGGAATTGCGGGAATCGCTGGCGCAAGATTCGATGATTGACCCACCTTCCCGCCGCGTGCGTCTCGTTCGCGTTGATGGCCGCGCATTGGATATCGAGCTCCATTGCATGATCCGGACTCGCGATCCGGTTGAGTTCCTCCGGGTTCAGGAGTCACTGCTGTTGGAAAGTCTGCGGATTCTCGATGCACGTGGTGTATCGCTGGCCCGGCCCTTTTATCTGACTGTGGAAGGAAACACCAGTTTGAGTGCTCCAAACCGCTCAACAGAACCTGCGAAGGACCTTCCCCCAGTCGCATAAACCCCCGCTGCATAGCGAAGAACGAATAATGTCCAGGAAAGATGCCGTCCGAAATAGTTCGTCACTCTACTCGTCTTCCGCTATGGCAACGGAGGATCGATCCGTGTCATCCGAATTCGTTTTGCTGCTCGGGAGCTTCACAAATTCCTGGAACGTCGCGATCGCGTCATGGAGCCGGTTGAAGATTCGCCCTGCCCCGATCGCTTCTGTTAGATGGTGCCTCTCAAAGTCGGATCGAAGGTCCCACGGCATTCGTGCGAATGCCAATACGACTCCAGCTTCATCGAGATTCTTCTTTAGCGCCATCACCACCCGCGAAGCCGTATAGTCAACGTGAGTCATCGCTTCTGCGTCCACAACTACCCAGCGGACCATTGTCGGCATCGGCTCAATCACGCAGGAAACTTCCTCAAGGAATCGCGCCGCATTGGCATAAAACAATTCGGCTCCGAACCTGTACAACACCAGTCCAGGTTCAGTCACCAGATTCGGAGCAACCGGCACCAACCTCCAAGTCCCGTTAGCATCGGCTACCAGGACGCCGCTGTGGGGGCGATAGCTATGCCGCACGATGCGCAGCAACGACACCACCATTGCCAGTATTATCCCCTGCTCCAATCCAACCAGCACCACCACGACAGCCGTCATCAATGCCAGAGCAAACTCCTGCACGCTTTCCGCTCGGATACTCCACAACCCCTTCAAATCGATCAGCCGAAGCGCAACGAGAAACACCAGCGCGCCCAGCACGCAGATTGGAAGGTACTGGAGCGCCCCGGTCAGAAACAGCAGCACCAGTCCCACCACCGCCGCAGTCGTAACCTGCGACAGCTGGCTTTGTCCACCGGCGTCTTCCATCATCGCCGTCTGCGTAGGGCTTCCGTTCACGACGAATGCCCCGCTCAGCGCCGCTGCTGCGTTCGCAGCGGAGAGCCCCATCAGATCAACATTCTCGTTTGGCTGTTGGTAATGTTTCGTTGCATAGATGCGAGAAGTCGCTGCGCTCTGGGTGAGAATCATCACCGCGCAAGAGGCAGACACCGTAAACAGCAGTTCCATCTCCTTCCAACCCATCCCGCGAAGAGTGATAAGGTTCATCATTCCCAACTGCGGCAGCCCTCCGATGACCGGGCCGATTGTCGCGATACCGTGCCCCGCAAAACCTATTAACGTACTCGCCACGATCGCGGCAACTACTGCAATCAGCGCAGCCGGTATCCTGGGAGCGAAACGACGCAGGATCAGCACGAAGCCCAGCACTGCGGTCGAAACCGCCACCGTTGGCAAATGCACGCGCGAAAATTCGTGGAATATCTCCCATAGCTGAATCATCGGTCTTCGCGAATCAACCGACACTCCCAGCATCTCGCTCAGCACTGAGATACCCACCTGGACGCCAACGCCGGCGAGGAAGCCGACCAGTACTGTCCGCGAGAGAAAGTCAGCGATGAAACCGAGCCGTAGGAGTCGCGCCAGGAGTAGCAATCCCGCCGTCAGGAGCGCCACGATCACCGCGAGGGCCACGTATTGCGCTTGAGTAGGCTTCGCCAACCCGGAAACCCCGCTCGCGAAAATCGCGGCCGTCGCCGAGTCAGCAGCTACCACCAAATATCGTGATGAGCCGAATGCCGCAAAGGCAATCAACGGGAGAAGCAGCGTATAAAGTCCCGTCACTACCGGCATTCCTGCGATTTTGGCATATCCCATGACTTGCGGAATATCCATGGCTGCAAGTACGACACCAGCCATCATGTCGCGTGCGGCAGATGCACGTTGCAACGGTCGTAAGCCTCGGAACAGGTTCACTCGCTAACATCCTCTTCATTTGGCATCAGGAACATGCACCTTCGACCAAGCCGCAACCAGAAGACTAGCCGCACCGGGAACTCTGTGGCAAATATGTCGCACACCAGTTCCTCAACCAAAAAGCAATATCAGCCTTCTTTCAGCTGAGGCCGCATCAACTGTGTACGCCGCTCTCCGTAGGCGACCCGCCCCCGACTTTCTCGTCGATCACACATGACGAATAGCCGGCGATATTTCGATACTCAGTTTGTGACGGCCCGGGAGGCTCCGACGCACACAGATGAGAAAGGGAAGAGTATGCCGACAACCCGCCTGGAGCGCGCAGATTCGGACCGGCACCGGCCCTTGAGAGGGCCGCTGCGGGTCAAGCCAAATGGCAATTATTGTTTCAAATGGGTATGGTGGAGGGCCGCGGCCATCACTTCGTGAATCACATCAACCACGGCATCCGGATCTTCCAAATGTATCGAATGTCCGGCGTCCTGAACTTCGACTGCTTTGCTGTTCGTTGAGAGGGTTATAAAAGCTCTCTTCTGTTCAATTTTCTCCTGATGCAGAGTGTGCCACTGCTCAACCGACGTTGAGGCAGGCCGATCGTCGGCTTCCTTCATGCCAATCATTGTGATGAGGGGCTTGTCTCCAAGAGGGTGTCCGAACTGTTGGAGTTCGTAGAGAAATTGCCATTCCTCGGGGGTGTAATCGTCCTTCTGATTCTGGGCCGCTTTGGGCGGCAACGTTTGCGCCCATAGTTGCAGATTTTGGATCTCCGGAGGCAGACGGTCGAACGGCGGATGAATCTTGTGGCTCATATATTTCAAGGCTTCTTCGCGTTCCGCATCCCTGATTGGAATGGGAGGACTCGTCTTCATCGTCTGAATCGGCGGGATCGTTCGCGTCGCAAGGTCGCGCACGCGAACCAGCTTTCCGTAGTACCCCATGGTTGCGTCTGGGCTCGGCGCATCGACAAGAACCACGCCGGAGATTTCATCTGGGTATCCTTCTGCGAAAGTTCTAACGACCAAACCACCAATCGAGTGCCCTGCCAGAACGTACGGTCCTTTTTCGCCGGAGAGCTTTAGAGCTAATTCCAATTCGTACGCTTCCTGTCGCAAGGTCAACGGTTGGGGACCGGGATCACTCCATGCGCTACCAGCGCGATCATACGAGCAAACCCGCGCAGAACTTTGCAGTCGCTGTTGGACCAAATACCACGCGAAGGAATAGTCTCCGCCGCCGGGTGAGAGTACAACAGTTTGTTTACCGCTTCCTGTGCAGTAAAGGTGAATCCGATAGCCACCCAGGTCAACCAATTTTCCCAAAGGTGCGGGCTCATGCGCAGGTGACTCGCAGATCGAGATGACTGCGGAGAGCAGCGTTGAAATCCAGAAAGCCAATTGAACCTTCTTCCAAGACATGGCTGTCCTTCCGTATTCCGGCCAAGTGATTATCATCTTTTTCCGAAACGAGACGGGATCTGTGTCCGTTTCGTGCCAATCGCAATTGTCATTCAGGCGAAGATTTGCGGGCTTGGTTCTCTAATGCCAGCATCTATTCATTGCCAATTCTTGACAGAAGGGAAGTCCATGGCGCCGAGACTTGGTAGGAGGATGGATACGGCTGGAGGGGGATTCTGGCGGAGAGGGGGGGATTCGAACTCCCGGAGCCCGTAAAGGCTCACTCGCTTTCGAGGCGAGCGCAATCGACCACTCTGCCACCTCTCCGCTTTGTTTTCAACTACTTATCCGGCTGTGGAAAAACCGGCCAGAGTGCTAAATGTCTGTTTCAGTTCAGACTCCCACAGGAGAGAGAGAGATCCAGGCCATAGGTCTCGGCCTGAATAACTTTCGCCACTCATTGAGAATAACGCACCGTCATTTGGATCGTCGAATTCCCACCCTTGCCAGACGCCGGAAAGCGCCTCCCATCATCCAGAGATAGCAACGCGAGCGGTTGTCGCGCCAAGGTTCCAGGATCGCTCGATTACAGGTTCGGACCAATGAATTCCATCTACCAATGCGGTTTTTTCTCGACGCCTCGCATGCGAAGAACCAGTTGGCACCGACGTTCCGTCCGCTGTAGCTGTGCGTTTTGGGCCACTGTGTGTTTTGCCAGTTTCAGATGAGGATCGGTGAGGATTACTCTCCTTCGCGGCATACACAAGAGCAGTCGCAGAGACGGAATGAACTTCCGTATGGCACAGCTTCCACCGTGGCCCAGCGGTAAATTGGGATTTCTATTGCTCTGGGGATAACAATCCAGAGCCGAGATGAACGCGAGTGGCCTGGGTTCAGTGAATCACGCAATGGAGATTCTCATGGGAATTGTCGAAGGCGCTCTCGGAGCCTCTATCACCGGCGTTGGAGCGTGGCATGCCAATTGGGGATGGGGCTTATTGGTAATCTTCGTGACGGTGACTATCCACATCACAGGCCTCGGACTTATGCATGCGAGAGCCGCCTACACGCTGTTCCGGATAAGGAATCACCGCCATGCCTCAGCCAGGTTTGTATTGGTATTGGGCGTCGTTACGATGCTGGCGACTGCTCTGCACATGATAGAGATCATCATCTGGGCTACGTCGTATCTTCTTCTTGCCGCTATCCCTGACGCCCGTTCTGCAATGCTCTACTCGCTCAATGCGATGACCAGCTACGGCCACGAAAGTCTGTTTTTGGAACCCCGCTGGCAGTTGCTGGGCGCCGCAGAGGCGCTGAACGGGTGTCTGCTGTTTGGACTGACCACTGCCTTCCTGTTCAGTATGTTTCAGAAAGCGTTGCAGACAGCGGAGCGTCAGAACCGATAGCGGGTTATGAAACAACCCGGCGAAGAGCAAAGCTGCTCTCATCCACGTGGAGCTTGTTTGAATTAGTTCGGCTTGTACGGGCCTCAACTGCTGGTGAATTCGCTGGCTTACAGAGCATTTGACGACCTGTGATTGGCAATGCCATGGGGCGCGACTGCATGTAAGCTTGCAGCGCCCTGGTGCTCCAAGGTGATACTTTACCTCTTGGCTGTTTTTGGCTCATGAGGTCAGTTCTAAAGAGGCGGAAAAGCACCATTTTCCGGCTTCTCCCGTTGCATGGAATGACCACGGTGCGGGAGTTGCACGGTTTATACGGCGTTCGACAGGGAGCCGCGTTTCTCATGATGGAATTCCACATTTCGCGAAAGGCGCGCGAACGTTACCGGTTCGCAGATTCGCTTTTCTCTTATAACGGCAACGTGGTGTTCGCCAATGTTGCGGCCTGCCGCACCTTCGCCCACCAGATGAACCTTGTACGCCAGGCGGACAAGTACCCAGACCTGGCCGTGCACGCTGGGCAGTTGTTTGCGATGGGGCTGATCGATGAGGCGAGCCACGTGCTGATGGCGCGTTATCGCGAGCAATTCGATCCCGAAGTGATGACCTCCGCGCTGGACTGGTTTGCGGGCCGAGTCGGATCGCGGGAACTCGACACCTTGCTGCTGACCTTTGTGGAGCAGTTTCCGGGACAGAGCGTGATGCACGGCGAGGAGACTCCGCGGCAGTGGCTGAACGGCAAGACCGGCAGCATGTCACATCGTGCCGCCGCACTTGAGGAATTGCTGCTGCTTTGGTCGGCCAATCGTAACGAGGCATTCAAGAAGTTCGAGGAGTTGTTTGAAGACAAGCCGTTGGCGGAGAAGACCGTCTATCGCCAGGTGACGCAGGAACTGCCGCAGTATTTTGCAACGCGGCCGCTGATCCCCGTGGATGGCGCGAAATCCATCAGTCTGTTCGACCTGCTGCGTGCTCCAGTTAGCGGTGCGCCGGCTTCGCTTGCAGATCAGCTTGCTCTCATTCGCAAGCTGTGGCGTCCACTGCTCGGCGACAGCATGGACCGACTGCTGATGATGGGCGGCGAAGTGTTGCACGAAGAAGAACTGGCGATCTGGATGCAGTTCAATCCCGATGCAGTCCGCGCGCGCGCCGCCGCCGAAGAAGCCGCGCGCCGCCGTCGCGAGAGCGGTACGCAGCAGTGGCCCTCGATCGTTAGCGAGTCGCAAGTCCCGGTCTTCGGCGATCCAGCGAATGAGTACGAAAAATTCAGTCCTGACACGGCTTGGATGCCGAACGCGGTGCTGATTGCAAAGAGCACATACGTGTGGTTGGCACAACTCAGTAAGCAATATGGCCGGCATATCCACCGGCTCGACCAGATTCCAGATGAAGAGCTTGCGACCCTGGCGCATCGCGGTCTCAATTCGTTGTGGTTGATCGGCGTGTGGGAGCGCAGCCGTGCTTCCAAGACCATCAAGCAACTCTGCGGCAATCAGGATGCCGTCGCTTCGGCCTACTCGCTGTTCGACTACAAGATTGCCGAGGACCTGGGCGGGGAACCGGCCTACATTACGCTGCGCGACCGCTGCTATCACAAGGGGATTCGACTTGCCAGCGATATGGTGCCGAATCATATGGGCATCGACTCACCCTGGGTCATCGAGCACCCCGAGTGGTTCATCTCGCGCCCGGACAAGCCGTATCCGGCCTACAGCTTTAATGGCCCGGATCTGTCGCATGACAGCCGGGTCGAAATCAAAATTGAAGACCACTATTTCGAACAGACTGACGCTGCCGTCGTTTTTCAGCGCCGCGACAAGTGGACCGGAGACACGCGCTACATCTATCACGGCAACGACGGCACCAGCTTCCCGTGGAACGATACCGCGCAGCTCGACTATCTGAATCCGGTCGTTCGCGAGCAAGTGATCCAGACCATCCTCTATGTAGCGCGGCTGTTCCCGGTCATCCGCTTCGACGCTGCGATGACGCTGGCCAAGCGGCATTTTCATCGGCTGTGGTTTCCCGGCCCCGGATCGAGCGGCGCCATTCCATCGCGCGCCGAGTACAGCATGAGCCAGGCGGAATTCAACAAGCATATGCCGCACGAATTCTGGCGTGAGGTGGTGGACCGCGTCGCCAAGGAAGTGCCCGGAACATTGCTGCTCGCCGAGGCCTTTTGGCTCATGGAAGGCTACTTCGTTCGTACGCTTGGCATGCATCGCGTCTACAACAGCGCCTTCATGAACATGATGCGCGATGAGAAAAATGCCGAATACCGGTCGGTCATCAAGAACACCCTGGAGTTCGATCCGGACATCATGAAGCGCTACGTGAACTTCATGAGCAATCCTGATGAAAGAACAGCAATTGACCAGTTCGGGAAGGGAGACAAGTGCTTCGGTGTGACGGCAATGATGGCGACCCTGCCGGGGCTGCCGATGTTCGGCCACGGGCAGATCGAAGGGTTCACGGAAAAGTACGGCATGGAGTATCAGCGCCCTCGTTACGACGAGACGCCGGACCATTGGCTGGTAGAACGCCACGATCGCGAGATTGCTCCGCTGCTCAAGCGCCGCTGGGTTTTCGCCGAGAGCCACAACTTCCTGCTCTATGACCTTTTCGAAGGCTCGGGCTCGGTCGACGAGAACGTGTTCGCGTTTTCCAATCGCACCGGCAACGAGCGCGCGCTGGTGGTTTACAACAATCGGTACGGCACTGCGCATGGCACCATCCACAACTCGGCTGCCTATGCCGACAAGGCGACTTCGCAACTACGCCAGCGCACCATCGGCGAGGGCCTCGGTTTTGGCGGAGACACTGGCGCGATCCTTGCTTATCGCGATGCGTTGACTGGCCTTGAATACCTTCGTCGCGCCAACGAATTTGCCGGCAGCGGGTTGACGTTTCGCCTGCATGCTTACCAGTGTCACGTCTTCATGGATTGGCATGAGAAATGGGCGTCTGCGGAAAAACCGTGGGATCGGTTGTGTGATCAGCTGAATGGGCGCGGCGTTCCGAGCCTTGAGGACGCGCTGGTCGACATGGAGTTGCAGCCGGTCTACCAGGCCGTGCATGCCCTCCTCGACCAGGACACGATCCGCCTGCTCACCGATTTGGCCGAACATCCGCGCGCCACCGCAGGCAACGGCACGGTGAGCGTGGCCCTCGATCGCAAGCTGAATCGCAAGCGCAGCGAACTATTCAACGTGGCATGGGCACGCTGCGAAGCATTCCTGCGAGTCGCGCAGCCTGCGTACCGCGCGCGCACCGGCGCCCCTAAACAGATGACGATGCCGGGGCTGCTCGGCCCGGCGTTCCGGGAGCGTCTCGCAGCAGCAATGCGCATCCCAGTGGTTGAAGCTCTCTTCCGTGAGCCGTGGACCGCCGCAGCTCGGCGTGTGCTGCCCAGCCCCAGCCCGCGAATGACCGCCACCGCCATGTGGGCGCCGATCATTGCATGGTGTGCTCTCGAGACGCTGGCTGAATCCATCGATGCCGGGAAGCCGGAGCAGGTTGCGCTCGATGCGTTCGATCGCCTGCGCCTTCGCCAGCCGCTGGCCGAGTCTCTGAATGCTCTCGGGTTTGAGGGTGAAGATGGTTGGCGTGCGGCTGCGCGCATCAAGGTTGTGCTGCTCGCTGAGACAAAGAGTGGCCTTCGAACCCCTGAGCAGGGAACTGCGACACCGGCGAGTTCAGTGACAGTTGCATCGAAGGAATCCGAAGCTACTCCACCGAAGAAAGCGGCAGAAGCCCAGGTGGCGTCTCCGGCGCCGGCGCCACCAGCAGTTCAGGTTGGCGGAATTGCGCGGGATCTCTGGTCCGATCCGGATGTGCGCTGGCTGACCGGTGTGCACGACGCCGGCGGGAATTCGTATCTGGTACGAGAGCCCTACGAGGAGTTTCTCTGGTGGCTGCAGATGCCGGAGCTTTTGCGCATCGCTGGGAAGCCGTCGCCAAGCAAAGCTGAAGTGTACGCCTTGAGTAACAAGGTTCACGAAACATTGGCAATGGCGGAAAGGGCAGGCTATCGCTTGCAAACGATGCTCGGCGAGGATGAGTCCAAGCCGACAACGCCGGACCAGCCGTCCGCATCTCCGTCGATGGTCTCGAAAACACTGGGGACGAATCAGCACGGCAAATCAGAAGCGGATCCTCATCCCGCCGCAGATTCGAATGCCAAGGACGATTCGAAGACCAGGATAGACACTCCCATCGAATCCAAGAAGTAAGGGACGGGCCATTCCGCGGCGGAGCCGGAGGCAGGAGCATGCGGCGCGGCGGCGAACAACTCTCTTGACAAACTGAACTGAACCGTTCAGTATTGAATCTCGCGCCCCGGGAGGTCGCTCATTTTGATCAGGGTGCAAAACCTCGTAAAAACATTTGGAACCTTCACCGCCGTCAACGATGTGTCGTTCGACGTGGCGGCGGGCGAGATATTCGCTTTCCTAGGCCCTAACGGAGCAGGGAAGACCACAACCATCAAAATGCTCACCACGCTGCTGCGCCCCACCAGCGGCGCCATCGAACTGGACGGCCTTGACCCGCAGACGCATCAGAATGCAGTGCGCCAGCGATTCGGCATCGTCTTCCAGGACCCGAGCCTCGATGGGGAATTGACTGCAATGGAGAACATGGAGATTCACGGCGTGTTGTATCACGTGCCTCACAAGGTACGGAAACAGCGTACCGAGGAGTTGTTGAATCTCTTCGAACTATGGGAGCGCCGCAAAGACCAGGTGAAGAAATTCTCCGGCGGCATGAAACGTCGTCTGGAGATTGCGCGTGGATTTCTGCACACTCCCAAGATTCTTTTTCTTGACGAGCCAACGCTGGGCCTCGATCCGCAGAGCCGCAATCAGCTTTGGAACCACGTGAGGAAAGTGAACGAAGCAGAGAAGGTCACCGTCTTCCTCACCACCCACTACATGGACGAGGCGGATCGCGTGGCGCATCGCATCGGTGTGATCGACCACGGAAAGCTGGTCACGCAAGGCACACCCAAAGAGATCAAGGAACAGACCGGCAGTGAGTCGCTGGAAGATGCGTTTCTTAAGTTGACTGGATCAACTATCCGCGACGAGGCTGCGGATCCGGCGGCGCAGATGCGGCAGTTTGCGAAGATGTGGAGCGGAGGCAGGCGATGAGCGCGATTTACATTCTCTGGCTGCGGGAACTGAAGCGTTACACACGTTCGCGCGCGCAGATCGTGGCGTCGCTCGGCAACCCGCTGTTGTATCTGCTGGTGCTTGGGTTCGGACTCGGTCCGGTATTCAAGCGCGCGGGCAATGGCGATTATCTGCAGTTCGTCGCGCCCGGTGTAATCGGCATGACGGTGCTGTTCTCTTCGATCTTCTCGGGGCTGGGTATTTTGTGGGATCGTCAGTTCGGATTTCTGAAGGAGACGCTGGTTGCGCCTGTTTCGCGTTTGCAGATCATGATCGGCCGCACGCTCGGCGGAGCAACGGTTGCTCTGCTGCAAGGCCTGCTGGTCACGATCGTTTGCCTTATTGCCGGCTTCCGGCCCGTGCATCTGGCTTGGATACCGGTTGCCTTTGGCTTCATGGCGCTGATCGCCATTCTATTTGCGGGACTTGGCATGGCCATTGGATCAGGCTTGCAGGACATGCAGGGATTTCAACTCATCATGAACTTCTTGGTAATGCCCATCTACTTTTTGTCGGGTGCGCTGTTTCCGCTCAAGGGGCTTCCCAAGGTGCTCGACTACATCACGAAGCTCGACCCGCTTTCGTACGGCATCGACGGCATGCGCAACGTGCTGCTGGGCCATGCGTATGCGACCTTTCAGCCCTCCCTCGATCTCACCGTTCTCGTCTGCGTCGGTGCCGTTCTGCTGGTTGTAGGCGCATGGCGTTTCTCCAAGATCGAAATCTGACATGGCGAGGACGCGCAGTAGCGAAGCTCACGAGAAGGTCCTCAACGCCGCGCTTGGTCTGTTTGCCGAGCGCGGCATCGAGGCCACCAGCATGGACTCGATCGCGCAGGCGTCCGGCGTAAGCAAGGCCACCATCTACAACCACTGGGCCGACAAGGAAGCGCTGCTACTGGAAGTGATGCTGATGGTCAACGGACTCGACCGCGAGCCGGAAGACGTTGACTCCGGCGACCTGCAAAGTGATCTGACCACGGTGCTCACGCGCAAGCCGCCGGATAAATTCGATGCCGCGCGCAATCGCATGATGCCGTCGCTGATTGCTTACTCTGCCATTCATCCGGAGTTCGGAAAAGCATGGCGGCATCGGGTGATGGAACCGCCGCGCCAGTGCCTCAAGCGCGTGCTGCGTCGCGGCATCTCCCGCGGCCTGCTGCCCAGAGATCTGGACCTCGAGGCTGCCATGGCCCTGCTGCTCGGCCCCATGCTGTACGCGCACGTCTTTCACAAGGATCAGCACCCGAACGCCCCTGACCTCGGCCCGGTAACTGCGCAGACCTTCTGGCGGGCCCACAGTCAGCTGCGTGAACAGCTCATCGAAAAGGCCGGAATTATGCCAACGCCCGCGGCGAAAAGCAAAGCAGGAAAGAGCCGGTAGCCTGTAGTTTGTGGCCCGCACCTTTTAGCTCTCGGCTACTGGCTACAGGCTACCGGCTTATCTCTTGCTTTCAAAATCCCGGCGGCCGTTCGGCAGCAACAGCAAACGCGCGCTCCAAAGCCATTCCGGCTTGGCACAGGGTGCCTTCGTCGAAGAGCCTACCGATCAGCGTCACTCCGTGCGGAACGCGGCGCGGCGGAGCGAACTTCGGCAGAGGATGTTCAGGATCAGGGGCCCAGTCACTGCGCGACTCTGACACTTCCACGAATCCTGCACGAAGCGTAAGCGACGGGTGACCGGTGTTGTTCGTGATGACGAGGATTTCATCGCGCAGAGACGGCACCAGCAGCAGGTCGACTTCCGAAAACACGCGCGCCATTTCCGCGGCAACCTTGCGGCGCATGCGGTCGGTCTGCACAAAGTCCACCGCCGATAAAAATCGCGACTGACGAAATGTGTTTGGCCACGCGTCGGGAACTTGGGCCTTCAACTCGGCCTCCTTGTGTGCGAGTGTCAGATCTTCGAATGCTGCGGCGCCCTCGGCAAAGAGAATCAGGTTGAGTGAGTCGTAGGGCCAATCGGGAATCGATACTTCAACCAGCTCCACGCCAAGCTTCTTCACAACTTCCAGCGCTGCGCGGTCCACATCCGTCGCGGGGTCCTCCTTCATCCAGCCAGGAAAGTAACCGACGCGCAGGCCGGCGACCTTGGCATTCGCGTCGAAGGAGAGCGAACTTGGCACGCTGGCAACATCGCCGGGGTCCGGCCCGGAGATCGCGGCTAGCACCAGCGCGGTGTCTTCGACATACCGCGCCATCGGCCCCAACTTGTCGAGCGACCAGCACAGCGTCATGGCGCCAGTGCGCGGCACGCGTCCATACGTCGGACGAAGGCCAGTAACGCCGCAACGCATCGAGGGGCTCACGATGCTGCCGCCGGTCTCGCTGCCGATCGCAAATCCAACCAGCCCCGCGGCCGTTGCCGCGCCCGGGCCTGCACTGGAACCCGACGCGCCTTCCTCCAGTAGCCAGGGATTCATGGTCTGCCCGCCAAACCAGATATCGTTCAGCGCAAGGGCGCCGAGGCTTAGCTTCGCGACGAGCACGGCACCTGCGGCATTCAGCCGTTCTGCAACCGCACTGTCTTTTTTCGGAACGCGATCGCGATACGGCTCCGCGCCGTAGGTCGTCGGAATGCCCGCGGTGTCGAGCAGGTCTTTCGCACCCCACGGAATTCCATGCAGAGGGCCACGATATTTTCCGGCTGCAATTTCCGCGTCTGCCTGCCGCGCCTGTTTGAGCGCATGATCCTGCGTCAGCGTGATCACGCACCGCAGTTTCGGATCGAACTGCTGTAACCGGTCAAGGTAAATCTTCGTCAGCCGTTCCGAAGTAATTTGCCGCGATTGGATCCAGCGCGAAAGCTGGGCCACCGAGGCATACGCGATGTCGGCGTCGTTTTTCGGCAGCAGTGCGCGAGTATCGGCGCTGCGAATGTAGTAGTTCTCTCCGCGACCCGACTTTCCGGGCACAATCCCAGGCAGCATTGGATTCCAAACCGTTGCCGGCGCAAGTCCCGCTTCCAGCGTCATCTTGCGCGGTCCCGTTCTGCGTTCGTAGACAGGAGCCATCGCCTCGCGCCAATTTCCAGCGGCCTGCGCGAGATCTGCAGCCGACATCTCGATCTGCACCAGCTTTTCGGCTTCGGCAAAGGTTGCCGGAGTCACCTCCGGTCCGACGGGTTGCGCAGTCCCAAATGCTGGCGGCGCCCCGGGCGTCTGCTGGTTGGGGATGGCAGCCGGGGTCTGAGTGCCGCTTTGTGCATCAAGCGGGATCGCAGCGCCCAAGGCCCCTAGTGCGCTGGCAGCGAGGAAGTCTCTGCGTGTCTGAGTCATGTTTCTCTTTTTTTGAATCTGATTGAACTTGGCTGAAGGGGAGACTAGAAGCAATATACTCCGGACGCTAGCTGAAATGGTTTCTCGAATGCTCAGTTCTCGATCTGACCCGCTGAATCCAGCCAGGGTTTGTCCAAGCCAGCCTCGACCCGTAGAATCACTAGGAGCAGCATGCAGGGCAGGAGGGTTGTTCGTGCCCGGCCGCTGCCAACTACCGATGACTGAACACGCATCAGGTTCACCCAACGACCCGCAGCCGGTTTCGCCTGCGTGGAAAAGAATTGAGACGGCACGCCATCCCCAGCGGCCTTACCCCATGGACTTTATCGAGCGAATCTTCACGGATTTCAGCGAGATTCACGGGGATCGTGCCTTTGGCGACGACGCCGCCGTGGCCTGCGGTATGGCCAAGCTTGGCGAAGACGAAGTCCTCGTGATCGCCAATCGCAAGGGAGGAAGCACCAAGGAACGCGTAAAGCGCAACTTCGGCATGCCCAATCCCGAGGGCTATCGCAAGGCGCTCCGCGGCATGAAGATTGCCGAGAAGTTCGGCCGCCCAATCATCAGCTTTATTGATCTGCCTGGCGCCTACCCCGGCCTCGGTGCGGAAGAGCGCGGCCAGGCAGAAGCCATTGCGCGCAATATCCGCGAGATGGCCCGACTGCGCGTTCCCACCATTTCCATTATCAGCGGCGAAGGCGGATCAGGCGGCGCACTGGCGCTTGCCGTCAGCGACCGCGTGCTGATCCTCGAGAACGCGCTTTACTTCGTCATTACACCGGAATCTTGCGCAGCCATCATGTGGCGCGATGCCTCGCATAAGCAACAGGCCGCTGAAGCCATGCGCATCTCCGCACAAGAGGTCGCCGCGCTGGGATGCGTGGACGAAATCATCACAGAGCCGCCGGGTGGCGCGCACACCGATCACCCCGTTGGCGCGGGATTGGTGGGATCTGCGATCCAGAAGCACCTGGCCGAGTTAAAATCCTTGTCCGTCGACGCACTTGTTGCAGCGCGGCAAAAGAAGTTCCGTAACATCGCCCAGTGCTACACAGAAAGTTAGAGCGCTTGACGAATCGAATGCCTATCGAGCGCGTATGCTCGCACGTCCATCGCCGGTCCTCAATGCTTGCGCGCCACGCACATTCGCTTCATCAAAGGAGTTCGCGATGAGTGCGCCCGCACGCGGCGGCCGGATGCGCGCCTATCTTGAATTCATCGCGGCAGTGTTCTACTTCTTCGTGGTGCGATCGTTTGCACGCAACGCGGCGATCGCCATCCACCATGACGTGTGGGCTCCCTTGGTGGAGCAGTTCCTGGTCGTAGTGTTCCTGGTGCTGGGCTACGCGGCTTTCGGTTCGCTCTTCGACAGGCAGGAGGGTTCCATAGCTGCGCAGGGGCTGCCGCTTCGTCCCGGTTGGACGCGCGAGGTTGCCACGGGCATGGCGGTCGGCTGGGGTGCGGTTGTAGTTTGCGTCCTCGCCATGGTTGCGATTGGCGGCATAGCTGTCGTCATTACTGAGCAATCGTCAGCATGGTTGTGGCTGCTGGCCGATGCGGTGTACTTCGCGCTCCTCGCGCTCGACGAGGAAGTTGGCTTTCGCGGATACGGATTTCAGCGCTTTACCGCCGTGGTCGGTTCATCTGGCGCGGCTTTTGGATACGCGTTGTTCTACGCGATTGTTTATGCGCTTCTGCCAGGCGCGACCAACGCCAGTGTCGCCGTTTCCATAGTCTTCAGTTTTTTGCTCACCACGGCTTATCTGCGCACACGAGCGCTCTGGGTGAGCTGGGGGCTCAACTTTGCCTGGAAAGCGTCGCAGGCCCTCATCTTCGGTTTGACGGTGCGGGGTGTCAGCAGCCATTCACCCATCGTTGAGGGCAATCCCATGGGACCGTTCTGGGTGACCGGCGGCGGATATGGGATCGATGCCAGCTGGTTTGCCTGCCTGGTGCTTCTTATTGCGTTTCCAGTCGTTTATCGCGTTACCCGTGACCTCGATTTCCGCTACAACGCACCCGTCATCGTTCCCGGCGGAATTGCTGTAGACCTTGATGCAGCTGCGCGCCAACAGCACGAGGCCGCGATGGCCTCTGCTGCAGAACCGGCGACCCCGTCCCTGGTGCAGATTCTTCCCGTCTCTGCGCCACCCCCGTCCTCTCAACCCGCATCACAGTCCGCAGACGGGCCCGAACATTCCCGATGAATCAACCCGGTTCGTAGGCATCCGGCTCCGGTTCGAATCTCCGATTTGACCTTTTAGGTGAATTGGAACTACTGTTGGCACATTGCCCCGCGCGGCCATGGGAGGACGCCCATGATCAGGCCATTGCCCACATCCCCACTTCCGTCAGTCCATACCCGCATATTTGCTTGTGTTTGCCATCATCGTGTTTTTTTGCTTGCAGGCGCCTGTGCGCTAGCGGCCACCTGCTTTAGCGGCACGGCAGCCGCGCAGGCCATCACCATCGATACCCATAGCGGGGCGAACAAGGGAACGGGGACCGTGGATCGGCGCTACGCCCAGATCCAGCCTACGAATGTTCCCCTCGACAAGTCGGAACTGGATACGAAGACACGCCTCGAACTGATCCGGGTGATGCAGTCGGAGCAGGGGTTTGCCATGCGCCCGTTCCCTATGGGGCACAAGGGGTTAACCCTGGAGGCGAATGGTAAGTTGACCCCTGCGGGCGAGCCCTACCTCGACATGGCCACGGAAAACGGAATCTGTGCCAAGCCGGGCGACCGGGTGGTGCTGTCCGACGTCAAATTTGATCGCAACAAAATCGTATTTGAGCTGAATGGCGGTCCTGATCTTAAGCATCGCTTCCTGCGCCACGTTCAGCTCGGCGGCGGCGGGGTGACGAGCCCCGTTGTTCAAGACGACGGCCAGCAGGCGACCGGCGCCCGGCTTACCCTCGAATTCAAAGGCCGCATCCCGGAATTGACCGGGACGCAGGTGAAAGCGCTCCTCGCGCCGCTCATCTCCTTCGACGTCAAGACGCCTGTCCAGGCGTTCACTGACACTCTTCCACCAAAGCTGAAGGACGCGATCCTGAATCATGATGTGATGGTTGGCATGACCACCGACATGGTTGTCTTCGCCATGGGACCGCCCCAGCGGAAGGTGCGCGAGGTCGACGGGCAAATGCCGTTCGAGGAGTGGATCTACGGTGCGCCACCCAAGCCGGTTGAATTCGTGCGCATCAATGGCAATCGCGTGATCCGCGTCGAAATCGCCAAGGTGGGCGAGCCGATCGAGATCTTCACCAAGGACGAAGTGGAGGGCTTGATGCGCACCGACGGCTCGCCGCTGGTCGCTGAACAGGGCACCCGCACCGTGAAGATGGGAGACGTCGAGCGCAATCCCGACACGCAGGCCCCCGCCCCCGCTCCCACGCTCACGGCCCCCGGAGAGAAGCTGCCGGAGAACGCTGGGCAAAACCAGCCCGGCGCCATGAAGCCGGTGCAATTTCCAACGCAGAAGCCTGACGACTATCCCGATGTGGAGGCAGCCCGGCGCGCCGATCAGCAAAAGGCGGCTGAGGCGGCCGCACAGGCCGGCGATCAGAAGGACACAACACAATCGGGCACTCCGAAACCCGCGGATCCAAACTCCGCCACCCCTCCGGCCGCAGCAGGCCAGGGAAGCAGTGCGTCGTCGCCGTCAACGACAACCGCGCCCGCTCAAGCCCCTTCTTCTCCAAGCACTCCACCGACCGATGGGTCCCAGCCGCACTGAACACTGATGTAAACTGGAAATAGCGAGTCCGGCTGCCTCCCGCAAACAATTTCGAGCAGGGGTGAGTTAATCGACCGCGCCGTTGAAGCCGCGTGCAGCAGATTTGCGCGTGTGTGCAGAGACAATCTTCAAAGGAGAAACACCCACCCATGGCCAAAATAGCCAAAACAGGTGATCGCAAGAAAGCAATGGACACGACGAAGTCCACAGACTGTCCGAAGTGCAGCAAACCAACGCGTATCGTCAAGCGCGTGAAGGACCGCGAACGCGGTGTGCCTGGCGGAGTATATATCTCCTGCTCAGCGTGTGACTTCTACGAAAAACTTTAAGTTTTAATGTAAGTCTCAGCTCATGGGAAGCCCGGCAGATCGCCGGGCTTTTCGTCTTTCCAAGGTACTGTCATTCCGACCGACCAGCGGGAGCGGAGGAATCTGCGGTTGCCCTTGAGGCCGCGCGCCTCGTGCGATCAACGTCCAGAAATGCTCCGCCCATGACGCGCTCTCGTGCAGCGGGTGGCAGCGCTACAGCGCCACTGCCATCTCTTCCAGAATCGCCGCGGCCGCCTCGGCCCGGTTTGCCGCCTGCGTGATCGGTCGCCCCACCACCAGGAAGCTTGCCCCCTGGCGCAGCGCCTCTGCCGGCCCTGCGACACGCTTCTGGTCGCCGATCGCTGCTCCCGATGGCCGAATGCCCGGAATCACCAGCACGCCTTCTGGCCCGGTCAGTGTCCTGAGGGCGCCCACCTCCTGCGGCGAGCAAACGAACCCGCGTATTCCAGCTTGGAGACCAATCTTTGCCAGCATCTCGACCTGCTGCGCCGGCAACTGACCGACACCCACCGCGTTCAACTGTTCCGCGTCCATGCTGGTCAGGACTGTGACGGCAAGCAGCTCCGGCGGGTGGGCAATCCCTACCAGCGCGCCTCTTGCCGCAGCCAGCATCGCTGGCCCGCCGCCGGCATGAACTGTCAGCATCCGCACACCCAGCCCGGCAGCAGAGCGAACCGCTCCGGCAACGGTATTCGGAATATCGTGCAATTTCAGATCGAGAAAAACGTTGTGCCCGCGCGCGATAATCGGCTCAAGCACCGCAGGCCCGGCCGCAATGAACAATTCCAGTCCAACCTTGAACCAGTTGCAGGTGCCTTGAAGTTCTGCGACAAGTCGCAAGGCGGGTCTGGAGTCGGGCACATCAAGCGCAACGATCAGGCGCTGGCGGGCGAGTTCGAGCGGATCGGGCTTTGCAGCTTTTGCAGATTCCATTGAGGTGGCGGTTTCCTGGCTGCCCATGACTCCATCGTAGCCCAGTTTCAGGTCGTGTCTATTTTGTAACCGGCCACAACCTGAAAGTTTTGGGTGACCGAACGTTCGAGAGGCCGACTGCCTGTTCCAAATTCAGCTATCGTTGAAGTGGTCGGGCGGATTGGCGGTGTGAAATGGAAATCAACTGCGTCCTCGCACCCTCGGGAAGACTGGCGGGAAAAGCGCTTCTTGCTTTAGCGGTCCTGCTTTTACTGTTTGAAGTTTCACCCATGAAGGCGCAATCCTGCGGCTCTACAGGACTGGCGGTTCAGGTACTCGGTTCCGGCGGCCCGGAGTTGCAGGATAAGCGAGCTTCGACCAGCTATCTCATATGGGATCGCGGCACCCCACGCGTCATTGTCGATGTCGGAGGAGGCAGCGCTCTGCGCTTTGGCGAGAGCGGAGCGCAGATGTCCCAAGTGGATGTGGTTCTATTCAGCCATTTTCACATCGATCACAGCGGCGATTTCCCCGCCTTGGTATTTTCTTCCTGGTTTGAAGACCGCGAGCGCCCCTTGCCTGTATACGGTCCGCCGGGAAACGACTTCATGCCATCTACGACTGAGTTTGTGCGCGATCTCTTCAGTGATCCGCACGGAGCCTGGCGCTACCTGAGCGACCTGGTGGGGCCAGCGAAGCAAGGAAGCTACACACTGCAACCGCATGACGTTTTAGCCGGCTCCAAACCGGTACTCGTGTTTCGCAACTCCGATATGGTCGTGTACGCAGTGCGCGTTATTCACGGTGGGTTTCCCTCTCTGGCATGGCGCGTCGAAATGGGCGGCAAGCGGATTGTCTTCAGTGGGGATACGAACGGCGAAGGAGACGGACTGACGCAACTCGCGTTAGACGCAGATTTATTTGTAGCTCATAACGCCGTGCCAGAGGGTGCTACCGGGGTGGAAAGGCGCCTTCATATGCCGCCTTCCGTGATCGGGATAACGGCTGGAAATGCTCATGTCAAGCTGCTGATACTGTCTCATCGAATGCTGCGGACTCTGGGAAAGGAAAACGAGACACAAGCAGAAATAAGGCGTCACTTTTCCGGTCCCATCGCATTTGCCAATGATCTCGACTGTTTTCCTGTGAAGTGAGCCGCTTGGCGACGCATGAAAATCGGCCCAGGTTAGAGATCAATACCGCTAAACACAAAGGTTCAGGAGCGTTGTTGGGCCTGGATCGTGGCCATACAGACACAACCGAATCCTGGAGGCAATAACCGAGCGCGAGCCATGCGGTCAGATCGCGGAGCTAAGAGCCGCTTCCAAGCATCTCATTCACCTTTGCCATCACCTTGAACGCGTCGGCCACGTAGACGACGTCGGCCTTGCCGCGAGTCCAACCGCAGTTTGGGTCGAGCGAAATTGCACGGCGCTCGCCGATGAATCGCCAGCCCACCACATGCGGCTCCTCGCCATGGCAGCAGGTCGATAGACCTTTGGCATGCCGTGGCGTCGAACCCGTTTGCCCCACCTGGTTCATGTGGGTGAGGAAGGGAAGCACCGGCTGTCCGTCACCGCCTTGGTCGACAAGCGATTTGGAACTTCCCAGCGAAGCACCGCTCCTTTGCAGAAATCCGAGAATCAAATCGCCTGCTTCAGCAGCATGCACCTGTCCATCGGGCTGCTTCTTTGTCCATCCGGCGCCCGCGACAAACAGCACCGCCGCCTCCGGCCGAATTGTCTGCGCGTCTCGGGAAGGCACGCGTATTGCCGTCACCGTCGTGCGCAAGACAGGCAACTCTACCGCAACCGTTTCCAGCGGAACTTCGCCTGTCTCGCTCGCAAACGCCGCATGCGTTCCCGCCTCGAGCAGAAGGAACCATGGCCGCGCGTTCCGCGTGATCACTCCTTCAATGCGCTGGCGATAAAACCAGCGCGAGACTTCAATGCGAGCGTCGCCGCCAATGGAAGTGACGTGCGTGTCCACGCATCCGCCCACACGATGCACTACGCCCGCCAGAACGCGTGCGAACCGGGAACTGCCCGGCGCCACCACAATGGTGGGCTGTGCAGCTTTACACAGCGCTTCACACGCAGCAGCATCGCTGGCATAACGCGCCTGCGCAAACGCTTCGCCCGAAACGCCCAGCACGCGTGCGTCCGCATCGGCAATCGAACTCGCTGCGGACTTCGCGTCTACCGCGACAATGCCGATCGCAAGGGAGGCACCGAGCCGCGCGGCAAGCTCTTTGCCCGCCGTTACGACTTCGAGCGACGCCTTCGTGAGCGCGGAGCCCGTTTCGTCCGCATGTGTCAAGACAAGAATTGATTCCGCCATCACTTCGCTCCCATCCACTCGACGAGTTCCTGCGCAATGGCGTCGGCATTCATGTCCTTGACCACACGCGTCTGTCGCTGCCGACTGGGCAGGCTCGCCGAAACGTACTGCAGGCCATTCTCGGCAAGCTGCGTCGGCCTCGCCTTCTGCAGAGTAGGCATCACCGTGCGCATATTCGCCATGCCGATCTGCGGATTGTTGCGCGGCTCCGGCAAGTTGCCCGTCGCCCATCCCAACACCGCCGGGGCACTGGTACAAACCGACACCTGGTGCCTGCCACCTTCCACACGCTCCAGGACTTCGAATGATCCGTCTTTGTGCAACTCAATCTGGTCTACTCCCATAAACTGATCCGTAATCCCGAGGCGTTCGCCCACAAGTTGTAGCGTCACGCCTGCGCCGCGCGCCGCCGATTCCCATCCGCCGAACAGCAGAAGCTTCGACTTCTCCAACCCTGGGATCGTATTGATTGCATCGGCCAGCACAGCCCCTAAAGCATGCGCATCCGCAAACCCGCTCACTGGCGCGTCAATCGCAACCAGTTCAAAGCTAACCTTCTGCGCGATGGTCATCATTACCTGCTGCAGTTTTGCCTTCGGCCCGAGCGACACCAGCCAGAGCTTGCTCCCCGGATGTTTTGCCGCTAGATTCGCCGCTTCATAAAGCGCACTCGCCGCCCAGGGATCGAGCACCGCCGGCAGCATCATCTCATTCTTGAGCCCCGGTCCCTTCGGCCCCACTACTGGTTCCAACGTCTGCAGAGGATCCGGCACAATGCCGGCGCAGACAACAATGCGTAGTTGCATAAGCTTCCAGCTCCTAGCTTCTAAACTTAAGTTTCTCCAACCCCTTGGACTCTATTGCTTGATCCGATCCCTGGCCTTTATTGCATGCGAAGTCTGAGGGTACGGGCTTCCGCGGAGGGTACGGGATTCAGTGGAGGGTACGGGCTTCAGCCCGTACATCAAGCATCCAAGACCTCAATGGGCTTTAGCCCCTGAGGCAGTTCTCTGCGTGAAATGTTCATGTATGGATAAAGCGCTGGATCATCGGTTAGATGAGCGCGCACTGGATTTTGCCGGATGTATTCAATGTGGTTTCGCCAGTCCTCTTCATCGCGGATTCGATGATCAGTGAAGCCGGGTTGCCATATCTCTCCAGTCCATAAGAGCTCGCGTTTCGCTCGACATGAGAATCCACCCTTGAAAAGCTGAATCGACTTCTCCAAAGCTTCAAATGGCGTAATGAGCAGATGCAGGTGATCGGGCATGATTACGAATGCATGCAAAGAACATTTTTGGGAGTCGTAGTGATTAAGTAGCTCTTCCATGAGGCGCGCCCAGCGTTCATGCCGAAAGAATGGAGTTCGGCCGCGCGTCTGTGTGGTTACAAAGTAGACGCATTGAATGACTCGGTTTGGTCTCCTTACCGGTCGCACAATTCCCTCAGGGGCTGAAGCCCGTACCCTCCACTGAAGCCCGTAGCATTCCGTAATGCCCGTGCCACCCAGCTAAAAGCTAAGGGCTTCACTCTTCAATTCTCCGCCGAATGCAGTCCACCCGAGCCCGCACGAAATTCAATATTGGTAAATCCGTCTTGGCAAGCTTGAGAGCAGTTCCACAAGCATGCTCCGCAGTGCACGCATTTTTCGCGCTCGAAAACCGGCACGCCCTCGCCACCCAGTGTGAGCGCTTGTCCTGAGCACATCGCGATACACGTTTTGTCGTCGCAATGGATGCAGAGGCCGGCGTCGCGAAACACCACGTGGTCGGCGAACCCTGGCATTGCCTGCACTTTGCCGCCCATCAAGAGCGCGTCCTGGTGTGAGACCAGCAGTTTGCCGTCGAATTCAATTTCGGGCCAGCCGCGCGCCGACATCAGCGCATCGTGCAGCGGACGCCCATCTTCCACTGCCAGCATGGCGGCTTCGCGTCGCTTCAATTCTTTGAGCGAACGCACTGCCCGCCTCTTGATCTGCTTGTGTGCAGGCGGAACGGTCGCAACCAGCGAAAGTTTTCCGCCGGTAAGCCCGGCGAGGGCCATGCCCATCAGCCCCGAGACAAAGCCGCGATGGAATCCGTTGCGGGCATTCATGCCTTCCAGCGCGTTGTGCTCGATCCAGCTAACGCGCCGCCGCAACTCGTAGGTTTCGGCTAGATTCTCCCTTGTAAAGCTGCGCCGGGTATGGAGCAGATCAATGACCGCTTCGCCGAGCTGAACGCCGGTCGTCCACGCCTCGTCCACACCGGAGCCCGCCAGCATGTTGGTCGAGCCTGAGCCTTCGCCGATACGCGCGTAGCCGTCGCCCACCAGGAACGGCTCACCGTGCATGCCTGATTCATCCAACGACTTCGCACCCCACGAGCGCAGCGTGCCGCCTTTCAAATGACGCCAGAGTGCCGGGTGCTGGATGAAGTGCTGCAGATAGCGATACGCTGTGCGACCGGGATCGCCTAGCCACGACGGCACAAAGATGCCGACGGATGCCAGCCGCTCCGGATGCACGTATAAGAACCCAAAAATCTCTGGCTCGGGATAACCGAAGGTGTGCCACACGGTACCGGCTTCGAGGGTGGTTTCCTGGGGCAACTCGATCACGAACTTCATGCCCATCGCCCACTCGCGCTTGTCGTGTCCCGGCGGCATTCCAAATCGCTTATCGACCGCCCGACCCACCGCACCGAATGGCCCATCGCCGACAACTGTCAAGTTGGCGCGCACATCCATGCCAGCCACAAAGCCCGCTTCGGGTGCGCCTTGCCTGTCCACGCCCTGGTCCGTCAGCCGGATGCCCGCAACCCTTTCCCCTTTCCGATCTTTATTCTCTCGAAACAGCGGTTCGCTAACGGGCATCGCCGGCCAGATCTGTACCAGCCCTGACGCCATCAGTTGCGCCCCCACCCACTGGTTGAATTGACCAATCGACATCACCAGGCCGCCGCCCTTATGCAGGAATTGCGGCGTCCAGGGCAGATGAAAGGCATCGTCCCGCACACCGAGCGTCGCGCTCAGTGCACGCAACGCCCGATCCGCCATCCGCAACATAATCGGCCGACGGCTTGCGCCACTCGGATCGAGTAGATAGAGAATTCGCTCGCGTGTTACCGGCGCAGCCATCGCAACGTCCGCAGGGTTGAACTCAGGAAAACTTTCGCGAATGCCGCGTGCCGCCGTCACCACGCCGCTGACGCCCGAGGCGATGTCATCGGCGCGCTCGTAGCACAGCACCTGCAATGGCAGTCCCGGAGCAACTTTGCTCTCAAACGCAGCGTCGGCAGGATTCTCATTCCACGCGCGTGTCAGTGTGGTCAGAAATCCACCCATTGCCGGCCCAAAACCAACGCATGCGATATCGGCTTCCATCGCCTGACGCTCAATCGGTGGCCTACTGCTTTCGCTTGTGTTTGTTCCGCTCTTCATGCGGGATAGTCCAATGCTTCAGGAATCGTCACCTTGCTCACCGTCTCGGCTGCGCGATCCTTTGCCAGCCGCGAACCGCTCAAACAACCGCACAGATTGTTCTGCAACCGCAGGAACTCACCTGCACCCGCGCAGCTTGCGCAAGGCCCCGCCTTCATCGGAAGAGCACCATCCGCACTCACCACGTCCGTCGCCATGGCAGCAATGCCAGGCATGGTCTCCTCAAGCTCGTCCAACTCGGCAACCGAGAAGCATACGCTGCACCCGCGCTTGTCCCACACCGGGTGTTCGTTGTACCCGAATACCAGCTCCGCACAGATGCGCGACACCTCGCCCGCTGCCTGCGCAGACTGCACGTGGCACAGGTCGCTTAGAAACCGGACGGTGCCGGCCAGCCCATCCGCAACCGCCGCGTCGGTCGCACCACGATGTTCCAACTCCAGCACATCGAGAATCTGAAGCCGCGACGCCAGCAGCCAGCAAAGCGCATCGGCCAGCGGAAACGTTACGCCCTGCCGCTGTCCGTGATAGAGCTTGTTGCCTGTGGCGTCGGTGGCTTTTTGCAGATGCCCGAGCGTCCATAGCCACATGCGCATGGCCGAAGCCAGCGTGCACGCACCGGTGCCGGGGCGTGTTGCTGCAATTTGCCGCATCTCGTCAACCCACGCCCGCATTTCGGCCAGGAAAACCTCCGACGTCATCGTCACGGTGAGATGCCGTCTCTGCACGGCCTCAGGTCCCTCGTACGTCGCCTCAAGCTGCGCATCCATCCACTTGCTGGCCAGGAATCCCGGGCAATCCTCGGTGATGCCGTATCCGCCCATCAGGCTCACTGCTTCGCGCATCATGTTGGCCCCGTGGCCGGTGTTCCACAGCTTCGTCGCCGGGCACAACACATTCGCTTCGGCATCCTTCAACACAAACTGCACCAGCGGATCGGCCGCAATCTCTTCGCGCAGGGCATCGTCTGCGCGCATCTTGAGTAGCTCGATGGCGCGCTTTTCGCTCTCACGCAATGCTCTTGACTCTGCGCGCCCGCTCACAACGCCTCGTGCCGCGAGGATTGCCGTCTTCTGCTTTTCAATCGGATCCAACTCGTCAAACAGCCGTGCCGCCGCAAAGCCCAGCGAAGCCGCAGCTTCGCCCGTCGCCCAAACATCCACAAGCCGGTGCAGCGCATCTTCGCGTTGCTGAATGCCTTGCTCGTAGCGCAACGTTCCCGGCCTCGCGCCTTCCGCTCCGCGAAACCGTCCGCGCTGATAGCGGATCACCGGCTCAACAGCCGACAGCAGCTTGGCCGCGGTCATCAGCCCAACAGTCACGCGCGTCCGCCGGAAGACCGCTTCAATCACTTCGCCGTGATTGAAATTCGGTACGATCACGCCGTATTTCACCGTGTAACCGCCAACGATGCGGTTGACTGGCACTTTCAGCTTGAAAATCGGATCGCCCGTAGACGACAACTGGTGTACCAGCTTCTTCGTCGGCGTGCCGGGATCAAATGTGCCTTCGTCTGTCTCCTCCAGGATCACCACACAACTGCCTTTGATCCGCGGATCGTCCGAGGCCACCGCTGCCGTCACGAAATTCGCAAACGCGATGTTGGTGATAAACCGGCCGCGCTTCTCCACCTGCAGCCACGGCTCCTCTCCATCGCGCCATCCGGCCACGCGCACCTTGCCGCTCAGCATTCCGGTGTCGACACCGACGTAGGGAATCGGTTCTGTCAGCACAAACGCCCCGCGCCAGGGCTTCCGATTCTCGCCAGGTTGAGGCGGAGCGGAGAGGCTCATGTAGTGCGCGGCCTGCTCCGGTGTTCCGCGCTCGTGAATAGGCGCCAGCGCCAGAAATCCCGCAAGGCTCGCCGTAGCGGCCCCGCCATCCACCCACGCCAGCTCGAACGCAGCAAGAGCGAGCGCCAGGTTCTTCGGACCGGAAATAAATCCCCCTTCTTCCGGCTCCATGAATGCGCCTGTGATTCCCGCGCGGTCGAACGCCTCCATCATCGCGTGCTTCGCTGGAGTCCACTCGTGGCTGTTGCGCTCCCCGGCCGCCACCATGTGAGCCACCGTGCCACGCGCCACCGTGCGTGCCGACTGCACCAGCATTTGCAGGTCATAGCGATCGGCAAATCGCCACTGAATCTGGCGAAGTGGATCGCCCGGCAGGGTCAGCATTGTTGGAGACGCGGTTGTCGCAGACGTGGCCATAAAAGGCACCTCACACAGCGGCATCATTGTCCCGAAAATCACACACCTCGGCATGTGACTCGCATCACGACTAGGGCCGCGCCGCATCTCTTGGGGAGAGAAAAGCTTGACGAAAAGTCGGTTGCTGCCTCAAAAAGCAGCGTTGCTTTGGTGAAGTGGCTCTCGTCACAAGGAGAAAGGACCAACGACACAACTTAGTCCCTGCATTTGTGACCACTATCACTGCAGCGGAGTCACAAAGAGCGTCTCCTCAGAGTTGCAATCCCCGCCATTGGTTTGAGTGCAAGCGGAAAATCCGCTGCGGGGAAGCCATGTGCGGAACGCGATTGCTCACTCCGCGTAGGGGAAAGACGGCCGCATGACCAAAGCCGCACGTTTCGCAGCATTTTTGATCGCAATGTTTGCCGGTCCAGCTGAGCGGCTATCCAACCTCTTCAGACTTGCTCGACATCACAGAGCAGCCACCCTCAGTCTTCTCGCACTTGCGGTTTTTCTTTCGCCCCATCACCTGGCGGCGCAAGCGGATTGCCTCGCCTGCCACGGCGATAAGTCCATGCAGGATGCCTCAGGCCACAGCATCTCTGTCGACAGCGACAAGTTCCACGCCAGCATCCACGGCAATTTGCAATGCAACAACTGCCATGCCGACATCAAGGAGTATCCCCATCCTGACCACGTCGCCAAAGTTGACTGCAAATCCTGCCACGCCGAGGAGGCTTCGAAGCTCGCCGGAAGCGTGCATTCCTCCTCAAGAGAGCATCCCTGTACAAGCTGTCACGGCAATGCCCATGAGATATTCCCCAAGACGGACGCGCGTTCGGCTGTTTATCCGCTTAACGTTCCGAAGACCTGCGGCCAGTGCCACAGTGACGGCGCCATGGCAACAAAGAAGGGCCTGCCCAGCGTTTACACACACTACATGGATTCGATCCACGGCTTCGCTCTCAGCAAGGAGGGCCTGCTGGTCGCGGCCAACTGCCAAAGCTGCCATGGATCGCACGGAATCCTCAGCCACAAGGATCCGGCCAGCCCAACCTATAAGGCGAACATCCCCAAGACCTGCGGAACCTGCCACGCCAAGATAAATGACGATTACCAGGGTGGCGCCCACGGTCATGCCGTCGCGTCTGGCAATTCGAAGGCACCGGTCTGCACTGACTGCCACACTGCACACGGCATCCTGCAGCCCACGGAATCGGAATTCCGCATGCAGTCCACGCCGATCTGCGGTTCCTGTCACAAGGAAAAACTTTCCACCTACCGCGACACATTCCATTCACAGCTCGGCTCACTCGGCGGCTATGTGGAAACGGCACGCTGCTGGGATTGCCACGGAGCGCACGAGATCTACTCCGCATCCGACCCGCGCTCGCCAATCAACAAGGCCAACTTGGTCAAAACCTGCGGCAGGTGCCATGCCGGCGCCAACCTCAGCTTCGTCCAATATCAGCCACATGCCAACGCACACGACCGCCATCTGAATCCCGCTCTTTACTTTGTGCGGCTGTTTATGAACCTGTTGCTTGCGAGCGTGCTCACGTTCTTTGTGATTCACACGATTTTGTGGCTGATTCGTTCCCGATTCGACCAGATCAGGAGAAAGTCGGCAAATGGAGGGAAAGATGCCTGAGCTGGAACAAGCACCCATCGCAACTGAAGCACCAAAGGCGGTGAGTGGCCGCTTCTTCAACCGGTTCACTCGCGAACAGCGCTATCTTCACGCTGTCTTGTTCTCTACGTTTCTTGGCCTCGCCGGTACAGGACTACCCTTGCGTTTCAGCGAAAGCATATGGGCGCGCGGTCTTGCGGGTGCCGTCGGCGGCTTTGGAGCGATACTCTTCTTTCATAAATTCTGCGCATTAGTGCTCTCCATTGCCTTTCTCATCCACGTAAAAGAAGTCTTCACGCGCGGCCTCGTCCATCGCGAAAAAGGAATCTTCTGGGGCGCCACTTCCATGGTGGCCAACTGGAAAGATGCAAAAGACATGTTCAACCACATGCGCTGGATGCTCGGCCTCGGCCCCAAGCCGAAGTTCGAGCGCTACGCCTATTGGGAGAAATTTGATTACTGGGCCGTGTTCTGGGGAATGATTGTGATCGGCTTCTCCGGCTACGCAATGTGGTTCGCGCCGTTCTTCGCGCGCTTCCTTCCAGGCTGGGCGCTGAATGCCGCTCTCGTCATTCACAGCGAAGAAGGATTGCTGGCGATTCTATTCATCTTTTCGATTCACTTCGTCAACACCCACTTGCGTCCAGATAGCTTTCCCATGGACATGGTGATCTTCACTGGCGTCGAAAGCGAAGAGGAGTTTAAGCACAAGCGTCCACAGGAATACGCCCGCATGGTCCGCGAAGGCAAGCTCGAGCAACGCCTCGGCACGGCGCCAGCGACATGGTTCGTCAACGGCTCACGCGTCGTCGGATTCACCGCCATCTTCATCGGCCTCACGCTCTTGGTACTCACACTGACCGCATATTTCCGTTAAGTCAAGAAGCGCGTGAAGAAGTGAGCCTGTATCAAGGCTTCTCCGAACTCCGCGCCTTCCATTCTGTGACTGTGTCTCATTTCGCTGCACTCTGTGACTCCTATCACCGCGCTTACAGCGTCAAAAGCGTCTCCTCTATTGCGTGAAAGTCTCCAGCAGAATCCTGCTCTGTACGTTCGCATTCTTTCTGCTGGGCTCGGCCCTCCCCACTCGCGCCCAACACAAGCTGAAAGATGAAGACTGCCTCACCTGCCATGGTGACTCCACCCTCACCACCGACGTGAACGGTAAGTCCGTTTCGCTCTTCGTCGACGCCAAGAAGCTGAAGCACTCTATCCACGGATCCATGAAGCTTGCTTGCGTGGATTGCCATAAGGACGTGAAGAGCCTCGCGCACGAGACACCACCCCAAAAGGTCCTTTGCGCCGACTGCCATGCTGATGCGAAAGACGCCTACGCGCACAGCACGCACGCGAAGGTTACCGCCGCCGGCAAAACAGCCGCCAATTGCCAGGACTGTCACGGCAACGCACACGAGGTGCTTGCCGGCGGAGATCCCGATTCTCCGGTCAATCACGCCAACATTCCGTATACCTGCGGCCGCTGTCACGGCCAGAAATTCCTGATGGAATCCAACGGCCAGAGTACGCAGCCCTTCCTCTCCTACCAGGAGAGTGTGCACGGGCGCGCCACGGAAAAGGGTTCAACCCAGGCAGCTGTCTGCACCGATTGCCACGGCGCGCACGCGATCAGCCCTGCAAACGACGCCAAGTCTCCGATCTCCAAATTCAACGTCCCGGCCACCTGCGGCAAGTGCCACGCTGAAGTCACCGAAACCTTCAATCAGAGCATTCACGGCCAGGCTATCGCGCGAGGCAACAACCAGTCGCCCGTCTGCACTGATTGTCACGGCATTCATTCCATCAAGGCGCACACCGATCCCAATTCCCCGGTGTCCGAGCAGAATCTGTCGCGCGATACCTGCGCCCGCTGTCACGAGGGGGTGCGACTCTCAAGCGAATTCGGCGTGCCGGGTAATCGCGTGTCAACGTATATGGATAGCTACCACGGTCTCGCTGCCGAGGGCGGTTCCGTTGTTGCTGCGAACTGTTCCAGTTGCCACGGTGTGCACAACATCCTACCTTCGACCGATCCGCAATCCACCATCAATCGCGCTAACCTCGATGCCACCTGCGGCAAGTGTCACAAGGGCGTGACGCAAAAATTCACGTTAACGCCTGTCCACATGGCCGACGGTGTTCATCCCAAGGACATCGGTTCGGTCATTACGCGCTGGGTCCGCATCGTTTACATCCTCCTCATCCTCGGCGTCATCGGCGCCATGCTCCTGCACAACTTCATCATGTGGCGCAGCAAGGCCGCCGCACGCCGCCGCATGCAGAGCCCCATGATGCAGCGGATGACCACCAATCAGCGTTGGCAGCACTTGATCCTGCTTTCGAGCTTCATCATCCTTGTCATTACTGGCTTCGCACTCAAATTCCCTGACTCCTGGTTTGCGGAATTGCTGGGAATGGGCGAGCACCTGCGCAGCGCCGTTCATCACATCGCTGGCGTTGTGCTCATTGCGGCCGGTTTCTACCACGTCTTCTACGTCGCCATCGCGCGCGAAGGCCGTCGTCTGATCCGTGATATCGCGCCGCGACCTAAGGACGGCATGGATGCATTCAGCGCCATGCGTTACTACCTCGGCCTCAGCAAAACAAAGCCGCAATTCGGCCGCTTCACCTACGGCGAAAAGGCCGAGTACTGGGCGCTCGTCTGGGGAACCGGCCTCATGGGCCTCACCGGTGTGATGATGTGGGCCAAGGTGTGGGTCGGCAATCTGCTGGCGCGCTGGTGGGTCGATGTCGCCACCGCCGTTCACTTCTACGAAGCTATTCTCGCGACGCTGGCGATCGTAGTCTGGCACTTCTACCAGGTCTTCTTCGATCCCGATGTTTATCCCATGAATTGGGCGTGGTGGGATGGCAAGATGCCCGTCGAACACTATCGCGAAGAACACGCACTCGACACCGAGCCTTTGGGCGAAGCCGGTTCTGCGGAAGCGCCGGATCACCACGGATCAAGCGCTCCGAAAAGCTGATCCGGCATCAGCATCCTCGAAAGGCGGTTTGGGGGCCAATCCAAGTTAGGTTCAAGCACTTGCCTGGTTGTCGTTGAGCACGGTGGGTCGCTAAATGTGCCGTGCGTTTAACGCGTTGCGAATGATTTCCCCTTCCGGGTGCTGGTAGACCATGGCGCTTCTTACGTCACCGTGGCCCATGGCGTTCATGACAGCTTTCAGATTCCCGGTCTTCGCCAACACGAAGCTGCCCAAGTCGTGGCGCGCACAGTAAAGGACGAGTTCGCGCGGCAGCCCCGCGGCTTGCCTCGCCCGCGCCCATTGCCGGTACACCATCCCTTCTCCAATGTGCCTTCCCTTATAACGCGACATCCACACCCAGCCCTCGCTCCGTCCCTCACAGCGCGCCTCGAGAATCTCCTTCACGCGGCTGCTCATAGGGATGAACCGGCGGCCTAACTCCGTCTTGCTGTCCGGCGTAAAGATCGTCCCGGCATCGAAGTCCACGTTCTCCACCCGCATGCAGTAGAGTTCGCGGGCGTTGCGCATTCCGGTGTCGCGCATGACCACGATGATGTCCTTCAGCGGCTGGTCGGCCACCGCTGACAGCCTCCTTTCCGCTTCGTCGTTGAGGCGGAGCGACCGCCCGTGTTCCTTGAAGAGCGCAAAGTCAGGAACCTCAAAGATCATCTTGTGCTCCTTGGCTTTGGAGTACATCCTCCGCAACGTCCGAAGGGCGTTGTTGCCGTTCGAGGCCGATCCGGGAAACTCGAGCTTTTCGACCTCGTCTTTGGTGATTTGATCCATGCGCATTCCGGCGATCTTCGTCTGCTCCAATAGTCGCCAGCCGTTTCTGTAATAGCGGCGGCTGTCGACCTCGAGCCGTCCCGTTTCCACCCATTGCAGGAAATCCTTCGAGTATTCACGAAGCGTGGGCGGTTTCCTGTCGAGCGGGTCGCTGCCCTTCATAGTGGCAGCGAGTCTGAGAGCGGCGGCCTTTTGCGCTCTCGTTTCGTTGGTCTCCTTGGTCGACCCGCGGTAGCGCTCGCCGCGCACCGTGAAGTCATACCAGTAATACTTCGAATTGCTCTTTCTGAACAGTTCCACGAGAACACCTCCAAGCAGCCCGCACGGAAGCGACTCGTGTGTTCCGCCGAATGGATCCGCGCGGAACAACAACATCGTACATCAGCTTGACTTCGATCCCAATCCAGTCAAAGAGCACACCTACGCAATGACAACGCTCGAACGCTGCGGCCGTGATTGAGGGTTGCCGGTCGCATCGTAGATACCCGTACTGGTTCCCACGAACTCTGCCAACCGTTCTTATCGTCTGCGACCGCCTATTATGACCGAAGCCTGCCACCAGCGCAATCCGATTCCGTCGATAGGAAGATCATGAGCCGATCTTCTTGCCGATTCTCCGTACCTCGCCCCGAAGCCATGCATGCGCGGCATCCGTATTGACTCGCGGATGCCAGATCATGAGGTACTTGAAGCCGGTTATCTCTTCCGGCGCCTTCTGCACCTTGATTTGGCGATTGTCAGCTTCCAGTCCTGCGAATCGTCGGGGTGCGGTAAGAATCAGTTTGGTTCCAGGAATACACCGCGTGGCCGCTCCGAAATATGGCAGGGTAATCACGGTACGACGGCGATGACCGTACGCTGCGAGACGCTTCTCGGGTATATGTTGCGAGCCCTCGACGACATCGACGCCAATGTGTTCGGCCGCGAGATATTGTTTGAGAGTGAGTTGGCGCTGGTAGGGAGCATCCGCTGCCACAATACAGACGAGTTCTTCCTCGTAAATGACCTCAGTCAGTAAGGGTGAGGGCACATGGCCTTCATCGCCAATCAAAGCAAGATCGAGCCGACCGTGACTCAGGTCCTCGAAGACATCTCCTCTCCAACTTGCGAAGGTGAATCGAACCTGTCGCGCCACCGGGAGCACCTCGCGACATAGAACGGGCGCGATGATCGAGGTCGCATTGTCGGTCGCCGCAATCCGGAAGGAACAATGTTCTGTCGCCGGATCAAATGTCGAACCGGAGATGAGGCGATCCAATTTCGGCAACATGACCTCGAGTTCTCTGAGAACACGTTCCCCTTGCGGCGTTGGTTCATAACCCTTTGCGGTCCGCACGAGCAGATCATCGTGAAACGTATCCCGCATTCGCTGCAATGCGCGGCTCACCGCGGGCTGGCTCAATAGCAACCGCTTGGCTGCACGCGATACATTCCGTTCTTCGGCAAGCACCGAGAACACAACAAGAAGATTTAAGTCGGCCTGACGTAGCTGCGTTACACGCATAATCAATATTAGCACTATGCATTGGACGTATGACACCGTCAGGTTCAATCTCTTTTTAGCGACGGACTTCAAGTTCGAAGAAGCCGCCAAAAGGAGAATCACCGTGAGAAAGACAGCTATCGTAACCGGCGCATCCCGCGGCATCGGACGCATCATCGCCCTTCGCCTCGCAGCCGACGGATTCGGCGTCGTCGTCAACTATGCCGGCAATGCGGCCAAAGCAGAAGAGGTCGTCAACGAGATAACCGGCTCAGGCGGGCGCGGCCTTGCAGTCCAGGCAGATGTTGCTAATCCCGAAGACGTCAAGCAGCTCTTCGAGAAGACCCTCAAGGTCTTCGGACAGATCGACGTCGTCGTGAACAACGCAGGCATCATGCCTCTTTCGCCCATCGCCAAAGGTGACGTGGAGACGTTCGACAAGGTCATTGCCACGAACCTCCGCGGAACCTTCCTCGTCCTCTCACAGGCAGCGCAGCATGTTGCGGAAGGTGGGCGCATCATCGCCTTCTCCAGCAGTGTCCTCGCTAAGAACTTTCCCGCCTACGGCCCTTACATCGCCTCCAAGGCAGGCGTCGAAGGCCTTGTCCATGTCCTCGCCAACGAGCTTCGCGGACACAAGATTACGGTCAACGCCATCGCACCTGGACCTGTAGGGACGGAGCTCTTCCTGGACGGCAAGACTGAAGAGCAGATCAAACAGATCAGCAGTATGGCGCCGCTTGAGCGCCTCGGCCAGCCCGACGATATCGCGAACGTCGTCTCCTTTCTTGCCGGGCCCGACGGCGGATGGATAAACGCGCAGGTGCTTCGCGCAAACGGTGGCTTCGCTTAAACAGCAGAAATCATACCCAGTCATCCCTTCCATTCTCATAACCCGAAGAACAGGAGAATCGACATGAAGAACATCATCGTCATCACAGGAGCTTCGAGCGGCTTTGGCGCCCTCGCGGCACGCGCTCTCGCCATGGCAGGTCACACCGTTTACGCCAGCATGCGCGAGACCACTGGCCGCAACGCTGTGCAGGTTGAGGGTGCGAAACAGTTCGCCACGGAAAACGGCGTAGACCTTCGCACCATCGAGCTGGATGTGGCATCTCAGGAATCAGCCGACCAAGCCATCAAGACTATTGTCGAGAGAGACGGCCGTCTCGATGTCGTCATCCACAACGCGGGACACATGGTCTTTGGTGCGGCGGAAGCCTTCACTCCCGAACAGCTCCTGCAGGTCTATGACACCAACGTGCTCAGCACGCAGCGCGTCAATCGTGCGGCGCTGCCGCAACTGCGCAAACAGAAAGAGGGTTTGGTGCTATGGGTTGGGAGCACCAGCACTCGCGGTGGCACACCGCCTTATCTTTCACCCTATTTTGCGGCGAAGGCAGCTATGGATGCGCTCGCTGTCAGCTATGCGGCAGAATTGAATCGCTGGGGCATCGAGACATCGATCATCGTTCCCGGAGCCTTCACCTCCGGCACGAATCACTTCGCCCATGCCGGTGCACCAGCAGACAAGGCGCGTCAGGCCGAGTACGACAACGGCCCTTACGCGCATCTCGGCGACGACATCATGAAGGGGTTCGCTGCTACCGCGCCTGCTGATGCCGATGTGTCCGATGTCGCCAGAGCTATCGTCAGCGTGGTGGATTTGCCCTTCGGTAAGCGGCCGTTCCGAGTGCACATCGATCCCGCTCAGGATGGTGCGGAGATCGTAAACGGAGTTGCAGATCGTGTTCGCACCGAAATGTACCGCAACATCGGTCTGTCGGACCTGCTGGCACCAGTTGCGTTTTCGCTCTGATTCTGGGTCCGGTGGAGCACGTGTGACGTCTTTTCCTTACCCATTGAGACTCTCGGTTGTTGACAGCATCGCGGCACGAAGCCACATATGACGAGGATCGGAGCTGAGTCTTGGATGCCAAGCCATCAGGAAATGAAACGGATGCAATTCTTGCGGCGCTTTCACAAGGCGTAGCCTGCTGTCCCTTCCTACAACCGACGCGAGACCGCTAGTTAGAGTAAGCACGAGTTCTGTGCCAGGAAGACATTGCAGGGCCACGCCGAAATAAGGAAGTCGAACGAACGAGCTTCGTTTTGCTCCAACAGCCGTTAGACGCTTATCCGGAATCGTCTGCACACCGGCAAGCGTGGAGACCACGATATGGCTGGCAGCTAGGTATTGCTTAAGAGAGAGCTGATCACCGAAACTGCTTTCACGCGCTACAGCGCAAATCCAATCTTCCCGATAAAGTCTCTCCGACTGAAAGTGAGACGGGAGAAGCCCGTCATCAATGTGTAGAACAAGATCGAGTTGCCCGTGTTCCACCAACTCCGCAATGCCGCTCTGCCATGGAAGGAATTCAAACTGCACTTGATAGCGTCCGTTCACATATTGACGACACAATCGCGGGAGCACAACCGTGCACACGTTGTCGGGACCGGACAGTCGAAAGTGGCTCTTCTCCCGCACCGGATCGAAAAGATTCGGCGTAACGAGATGCTCCATTGTGGGGAGCAGCCCCTCAAGTTCCTCGAGGATCTTCCGGCCGCGCAACGTAAGCTCGAAGCCCTGGGGCGAACGGACCAGAAGATCATCTTGAAACATCGCGCGTGCGCGTTGAAGCGCTCGGCTTACGGCAGGCTGGCTCAGCAGCAGTCGGGTCGCAGCAGCCGTGACGCTTTTCTCCTCCGCGATTGCTGCAAACGTAATCAGGAGGTTCAAATCAACCTGGCGCAATTTCTCTAGACGCATGGCGGTCATGTTTATTATGCATGAAACGGATGCGATCGTCCCATCATCTTTTGGAGCGTACGTCAACAGCGGAGTGTCTTATTCCTGCCCAATGAAACAAGAGTCGCGAAGCTCTGGACGCAGCGAAGCAGGATCAACTGTTGGCAGTCTGCGAGCGTCTCAGTGGCATTGCGCTTCCTGAGTGACAGACAACGATAGAGGTTTTCCGGTGGCCGCTCTCTTCCGTTCACGGTAGCCAGCCTTAACGACGACAAGAAACGAGGAGCGAATCATATGTATGCAGTCACGGGAATCACAGGAAATGTAGGCGGTGCGGTTGCGCGGTCTCTCCTCGCGCGAGGCGAGAAGGTTCGTGGCATCGTGCGGAACCCGGAGAAAGCCGCAGAGTGGCAAAAGCAGGGCGTCGAATTGTTCAAGGCTGACTATGACGATGCGGAAGCGCTGACTGCTGCGTTTGGCGGTGTCGATGGCGTCTTTGTGATGGTGCCTCCCAACTTCGCCCCAGCGCCGGGGTATGTGGAGACCAAGGCGACTCTCGATGTCCTTCACAAGGCTCTGTCGAAGGCCCGGCCGCCGAAGGCGGTTTATCTCTCGTCGATCGGAGCTGAACAGACGAGCGGACGGGGTCTCATCACCAGCTCGCATCTTCTCGAACAGACGTTGGGTGATCTGCCGTTCCCGCACGCCTTTCTTCGCGCGGGCTGGTTCTTCGAGAACTCGGCGGGTGACGTCGCGAGCGCCCGTGACGAAGGCCGGATTCACTTCCAGCTATATCCCCTGAATCGAAAGTTCTCCCTGGTGGCAACCGCCGACATCGGCAGGGTCGGCGCGGAGGCATTGACGCAGAACTGGAAGGGAACTCGTCACATCGAGGTCGCCGGGCCTGAGGGCACCAGCCCCATCGAAATTGCAAAGGCTTTTGCGGATGTTCTGGGCCGCGCCGTGGAGGCTGTTGCCGTGCCGCGAGACCAATGGGAGACACTCTGGGTCTCTCAAGGGATGCCCGAAGGACGCACTGCTCCACGAGCTGAGATGGTCGACGCTTTCAATTCGGGATGGATTCACTTCGGCGTAGCGGGTACCGAGCATGTGGATGGGACAACACCCGTTCGCGAGGCGATTGCTCATCTTTTCAGTCGGAGCTAACCGATCGAGGAGATGCGTCATGGAGGCGGTCCGTTGCAGTGCGCAGGCCGAGTTCTAAGCGGAGTCCAAGCGATCAGGAGGTTCTATGCCCTTGTTTACAGTCACGATGATGTCCGACGGGTCAACCAACGAGAAAGACCGCCTTTCTAGGGCAATCCACGCTGCAAGCGTTGCTGCTGGATACCCAGAGAACGACCTTTTCCAACGGTTCCTTTCGATGGGACCAGGTGACCTTAGGGTTGATCTCTACTATCCCGCACTGCCCAAGCCGCGTACCGACCAGATGTTGATGATTGAGGTGATGGTCTCTTCGGGAACTGATACCAATATGAAAAAAACTCTTGTTGCTGCCCTGGTCGAAAAACTTGGCGACGCTGGCATCGAGCCAAACGACGTAATGGTGTTCTTTTTGGAGACCGATCGTGCGAGCGGATCATTCGGTGGCGGCCAGTTCGCACCGCCTGTTGCTTCGCCTGATCACCGCGCGTGGCATGTCGACACCATCCCTACGTCGGCATGGTCCGCTGATCCCGGGATCAAGTCGAAGGCTTTGGCCTCGAATGCAATCGAGGGTTACAATTCACGGAATCAAGGGTGGTGAGGGCGATTCTTTGAAATGAAGATTGAGACGCTAGTCCCGGAGCGAACTAGCCCGCAAGCGATTTAGCTTCATGTGGCTATCCTTGATTGCTAATAGGAGGCCCCTCGCCAGCGGGATCTCGGCTTAGAGCAATAATCATGAGAACCCCACGATGCGCAGGACAAACGCACATATGGAGAAGCGCAAAGACGCGGCGGCGGCCGGAAATAGGCATGTGGATCTCGTGTACCCGAAGCCGAGCCGCCTAACGAGGACCATCGGCATCTCCCTGATCGTTGTGTCGCTGAGTGCATGCCAGCATCCTGCGAAGGAACCCGTGACGCTGACTTTCCTCGATCCAGAGTGGTCGCACGACCTGACAGAACGCAATGTGCTCCCAGACGAAAGATTGCAGGAGTTCATGCGGCAAACAGGAATTAGGGTCAAGCACCTGCCGGCTTCGGAGACAGCTCTTGACCAGCTAGGCGAGGCCCTGGAGTTGTTACGGAAGGGATCCTCCAGTCCGGATGTGTCTGGCGTCGATGTGATCTGGCCCGGAACCCTGAGTGAGGATTTGATCGACCTCAAACCATATTTTGTGAAAGAACTCTCTTCGGTAGACCCCGATGTGGTCGCGAGCTATACGGTCAAGGGGAAGCTCGTCGCCGTGCCATACGTTGCCGATATAGGGGTCTTGTTTTATCGAAAGGATCTTCTTCGAGAGTATGGGTATGAGACACCACCCAGGACGTGGGACCAACTCGAGAAAATGGCCACCAGGATCCAGCAGGGAGAACGCGCCAAAGGACAAAAAGATTTTTGGGGTTTTGTATGGCCGGGTGCGGCGGGCGAAGGTTTGACCTGCAATGCGCTGGAATGGCAGGTCGGGGAGGGGGGCGGCCGAATTATCGAACGGGACAGCACGATCAGCGTGAACAATCCTGACGCCATCCGCAGCTGGCAACGCGCTGCTCACTGGATCGGCCGGATATCATCTCCCAGCGTGATCTCCTATGAGGAATGGGACGCCATCAACGCCTTTTACTTAGGGAAGGCAGCTTTTTATCGTGGGTGGGCGCGGTCTTACTTTCTGAGCGTCGATGATAAGTGCGGGCCTGCATTGACGAGCAGGCGCATCTGCGGGACGGCGGTTCGAGACAGGATTGGTATCAGCAGTGTGCCCGATGGTAAGGCCGCGCAGGTCTCTGCTTTGGGTGGATTTGGTCTCGGAGTTTCCCGATCGGCAGCTCATCCCGCTGAGGCGTTGGAATTGGTCCGATTTCTTGTCCGTAGAGAAATGCAGTTCGAGGCGGTTCGCTCGCATTACGAATCACCGCTTGAGCAGTTGGAGTGGCCCGCCATTTTAAAGACTCACTTTGGTTCTGCTGGGATTGGGCAGCACCAACTTGGGAGCGGCGTGGTCAGTCGACCCTCTACAGTTTCGGGGCAGAAATATGAAGACGTCAGTCACGCTTATATAGGGGCAGTGCATTCAGTTTTGATGGGCAAAACCAGCGCGCCGCAAGCTGCGGCGGGGTTGGAAAAAGAACTTGTTGGGATCACTGGCTTCAAGACAGGACCGCCAAGCCGAATTCGTGCCCCCAAGGATTAAGAGTGCGGAACAAGTTCGCCAGCGCGCAACCGGCAATCCCTTCGATGAAGGGAGTCCATGCCGTCTGCACTTCAGTTAGAGGTAATGCATGACTCGTACCAACAGTCCGACTGGATCTGCTGGATGGCTGAGGCATGCGACAGCGAGCAGTCCATTCCTCAACCGTCTCAACATCCATCGCCGCCTGGCACTCTGCTTTATCTGCATCATTGTCCTGATGTTAATTGGCAACTGCGTCCTCGTTTGGCAGTTGCACATGATCAGTGCCCAAGTGGAACGATTAAACGGTGTGAACGAAGAGCTAATCGAAGTGCTGCGCGTACACACCGGTCTCCTGTCAGTTTATGAGAGGCTCGGTGCTGCGGCACGGTCGGAAGACACTGGCCGGCTGCTGAAGGAGTCGGAGACGCTTCGGGCGGGGCTAGTTGAGGACGCTCAGCGCACCCAGACTGCCTTCAGCCATTTGCCTCCCGAAGTGAATGCGGATCAGACAGTTCTGCCAACTCTCGAATCAATCGAGCGTGCGCTGCCGTCACACCTGGATGCAATCAGAGCGTTGGCTGCATCGGGGGAGTGGGAAGCTGTGCGTATCCGGATCGAGGTACAAGTCCAACCGCTAGAATCCCTGAGTTCCGAGCTGGTCAAAGATGTCGCCCGCAAGGTTGAAGAGCAGCGCACGCAAGCCACTTTAAACATTTCGCGTGCTGAACGTCGAATCTTTCTCGCTGTGCCAATCACAGGATTCGTCACGCTCCTGATTGCCGCTGGCCTCGGGGTAGCAATCACGCGCAGTATCACGGAGCCACTGGGGCGGTTAGTAGAGGGGTCCAGAGCTTTGGCACGAGGTGAGTTCCAACATCAAGTTTCCGTGATCGGCCAGGATGAGCTAGCTCAACTTGGTCAGGTTTTCAACGCTACGGCCGGAAGATTACAGAATCTCTATGAGAACTTGCGCAAAAGCGAAGCTAATCTCGCCGAGGCCCAAAGGCTTAGTCATACAGGAAGTTGGGATTGGGATGTTGCCAGCAAGCGGATCTTCTGGTCGGCCGAAATGTTTAACATTTTTGGCTTTGACCCAAAAACCACAACCCCCACCCCTGAAAACTACTTCCAGAGCATACATCCGGATGACCGTGCCTCTATCGCCGCCGCCGCAACTGAGCTCTACAAGGGGAACGATGCACAATACAACTACCGCATTGTTCTCCCAGATAATTCCATAAGATATGTTCGCACCATCGCCCACGCCATCACCAACGACTCGGGCCAAGTGGTTGAATTTGTCGGCACTGTTATCGACGTAACGGAACAGCGGAACGCCAGGAAAGCTCTGGAAAATGCCTTCGAAGAGATCAAGACCCTGAAGGATCAGCTCTACAACGAGAACATTGCGCTGCGCGAAGAAATCGACAAAGTATCCATGTTCGAGGACATCGTCGGGACTTCTCCCGCACTGCAAGCAGTACTTTCTCGTGTATCCAAGGTCGCTCCCACCGACTCAACAGTCCTCGTCACAGGCGAAACCGGAACCGGCAAGGAACTGGCGGCACGCGCCATTCATAAAAGGTCTCACCGTTCTTCGCGAGCTTTTGTGAGTGTGAACTGCGCTGCCATTCCGCATGACTTGATCGCCTCGGAATTGTTTGGCCACGAGAAGGGCGCCTTTACGGGTGCAACTCAGCAACGTTTGGGCAGGTTTGAATTGGCCGAAGGAGGCACGATCTTCCTCGATGAGGTTGGGGAGCTCCCGGCCGTGACGCAAATAGCTCTCTTGCGTGTTTTGCAGGAACACGAATTTGAGCGTGTTGGTGGAACTGGATCCATCCAAACCAATGTTCGGATCATTGCCGCTACGAACCGCAACCTGGAGGCTGCCATCGCTGCGGGCATGTTCAGGAGCGATCTGTTTTACCGGCTCAACGTTTTTCCAATTGAGATGCCTCCTTTGCGCGAAAGAAGAGAAGACATTCCTCTCCTCGTCGGGTACTTCGTTGATCGTTTTGCGAGAAGAGCAGGAAAGCACTTTCAGGCGATTAGTAAAAAGAGCCTCGATCTGCTGGAGACGTATCCCTGGCCGGGCAATATTCGCGAGTTGCAGAACGTGATTGAGCGTTCTGTCGTTGTATGTGATACCGAGAGTTTCCTAGTCGATGAGAGTTGGCTTTCTCGACCAACTCTCGCAACGGAGCCAGGGGTCCAGGTTGAACTTTCGGGGAGGCTTGCTACACAGGAGAAAGAGATCATTGAAGCTGCCCTGCGCGAATCCCAGGGGCGGGTATCCGGACCGACAGGAGCGGCTGCAAAACTAGGGGTTCATCGATCCACCCTGGAATCGAAAATTTCGTCGTTGAAGATCAACAAATACCGCTTCAAGGATGCAACGTCCCCGAAGAACATCTAGCCCACGCGCATCGCCAGTTGGCAACATGTTGTAGGGAATCTCGGCAATTGCTGAAATTCCCTACACCTCATGGCGCGTAAACCACTCATTCTAAAACTTTCTCAATTGGCATCAAGATTGCTCAAGTCCCGTGTATTCCAGGCAGTCCTCGCGACGAAAGCCAACGGGAGTCCGGCATTGCGCCAAGATCGCCGACGAAACGGTCTTCGGTTCAGGCCGAGAACATTCTGGGAAAGCTGAGGGAGAACAGCAGCAAGGATAGATGCGAAAGAGGAGTTCGAGCTTCAGGTTGATAAGGACAAAGCGAATACCGCGATCGGAAGCGATCAGTTTGGTCAAGGTCTAAGCCGTGACTGCCCGAATCTTGCACAGGAGTTCGGGAGAAGGGCGAACTGTTTGAACCTGGACGATTGGTTCATGTCCCAAGGGAGGATAGATGCTGAAACTTCAGAGATCGTCGAATGGGCAAGTGGTCCTTGCACTGAGCGGCCAAATAGATGATCAAGATATAAGCGAGTTGGAGACGCAAATTAGGTCCGAAGAGAAGGGACGCTCAATAGTCCTAGACCTCAAAGATCTGACTTTGGTAAGTCGAGACGCCATTGGCTTTCTGGAGCGCTGCGAAGCGGACGGCGTCACCTTGAGAAACTGCGCAGCGTATGTTCGCGAGTGGATCACGAGACAACGAGGTGGAAGTTAGCGTCTACGGCTGAGCCGTGACGTGTCACCGTCAGAAGATATGGAAAGGAGTGAAGAATGCCAGCACACACTAGCGGGGCAAGCGAAGCTCCGACGCTCAACCAAGGGTCCGCACTTTCTGACGCCAATCTGATCATCCTGGCGGAACGCGAGCTGGCAGCCTTTGCCAGAGCCGTGAGCGAGTTGTTTGGCCCGGAACAAGCAAACCTGTCCACTGCGGAGTGGATCGATGAGCTGGAGTCTCTGAACTGGCTGGCTAAACCGGGAGTTTCGGATTTTCGTCGAATTACGATCGCCGCATCGGCCAGGCTCGCTCATCGAAACGATTCCGACCCACATGAGGCATTGGTGGGGCAACTAACAGCTCCGCTCTCCGGCGGGATCACAAGGGGGAACAGTGAGAACACACCTTAGGAAGCCAAAGATTTCAGATCGCGGCAATATTCTCATGTTTGATAAGGGCGTCGCTCTGGATTTGCGAAGCGACCCGCAGGTGCCTACACAAAGCCCACTAATAGAGGCAGAGAGGATGGCAGCGATTGGCACGATGGCATGCTCGATATCCCACGATATGCGCCACTCACTAGCGGTGATCCATGCGAACGCCGAATTCCTCGAGCGCCGCGATAGAAGTGCGAGCGAGCGCGTTGATTTGCTGCTCGAAATTCAAGAAGCAGTGCTCGCGATGACGGCGCGCATTGATTCATTACTGCAATTCGGTAGTAACGGACGGAACAATCCGCTGATCCCTGAGTGCGTTTCCTTGGTTCTTGAGAGAGCCATTGCGGCAGTGAAGTCGCATCCAGACGGGCGGAACGTGTCCATCTCGGTCGAGAAGATCTCGCCGGTGGAAGCAGATATAGATGCGAGGGATCTTGAAAGTGCCATATATAACTTGCTGCTCAATGCCTGCCAAGCTGCGACACGCTCAACTCACGCGCCTGAAGTGATGGTTCGCCTAACGGAAGTCGATGAACAGATCTGCATCACGATCTCGGACAATGGTCCTGGTATACCTGCCTCTGTTCGGAGGACCCTATTCGATCCGTTCGTGACCGCAGGAAAATCCAACGGAACAGGTTTGGGGCTCACCCTGGCTCGTCGAGTAGCTGAAGAACACGGTGGCAGCGTCCGCCTGGTGGAATCGAATCGAGAGAGGACGGTATTCACGCTAAGTCTGACGAAGAACAGATCTTTACCTCTCGAAGACCTGAAGAGTGGTGGGGCCGACTTTGAGATCTGCGGCAATCGATCCGCGAACCGCTCATAAAGAATCAACAACCGAGATCGGCGGATATGAGATGTCAGGTGCGAGAGAGGAGTGGCAAATATGACCAGATGACAGGCTGTTCGCATTCGAAATGACTCGAGGGTGAGGATGTCTAGCCGTCAAGCCGACAACCAGCCGGCATAGGAACCTCTGATCGTTTCCGTTGATTTGAGTAACTTCCTGTTTGAATGATTCCTTGTGAGCTCTCTCGTCGACTAGGACGCATCACGCGCGAATCCGAATGCCTTCGCACTCGAATTCATTGCCCCATCAATGCCGTTCTGTTGCTGTATCCCCGAACGATCCCTAACGATTGGAGCAATTCAAAACAAAAGGAGCACAAATGAGAAATTCGATGAAGCCTATGCGAGCAATACGAGGAATCTTTCAGTCCTCCTGCATCGCTTTCTTGTTGTTTACGTGCAGTGTACTGTCAGCGCAGAACAAAGAGGAACTCGTCCGGAATATTGTTCTGGTGCATGGAGCCTGGGCAGATGGCTCCGGTTGGAAAGGCGTATACAGCATTCTTGTCAAGGACGGCTACAACGTCAGCATCGTCCAGGAACCGGAGACGTCCTTCCAAGACGATGTGGCCGCAGTGAAGCGTGTCCTCGCACTGCAAGACGGCCCGAGCATCCTTGTCGCGCACAGCTATGGAGGAGCCGTAATCACGGAAGCTGGCTCGGATCCATCGGTTGCCGGATTGGTGTACGTGGCGGCACACATGCCAGACGCTGGCGAGAAAGAGTCAGAGGACGGAAAGCGCTTCCCGAGCGACCTCGCCAAATCGGGCGCCATAAAGAAAACGCCCGACGGGTTCACATATATCGACCCGGCGCAATTTCATGAGTTATTCGCAGCCGACCTTTCCAGTGAACAAGCCGCAATCATGGCGCGGTCGCAGGTGTTCAACTTTGCGGACAATTTCTCAGCGACGATCACCACGGCTGCCTGGAGAACTAAACCGAGTTCGATGCTAGTGGCGGGAAGTGATCGAACGATCAACCCGGACTTGGAGCGTTGGTATGCCAAGCGGGCTGGAAGCCACACAGTCGAAGTTGCAGGCGCCAGCCACTCAGTCTATGTTTCGCACCCGAAGGAGGTTTCGGACCTGATTGAGAGTGCGGCACGTGAGGTCTCAAAGTAGCTCAGAAATCGCGAGGTCCGACGACGCATCGATAGTAGTGGATTCATTGAACGTCTGGCATGAACGGTTCCCGGAGTTCGACTACGATAGCTCATGGGGTTCGATGGCACGATGCAACCACAGTTGCATATGAGCTTGGTTGCGAGCTATTCCTCGAAGTTCCACCCGGGCACGCTCCGAGTGACCTGGCCCGCAGAGAACTTGCAAGGGATTCAGGCCCATGCAATCACTTCCGAGACATTCGATAGACTCCTGAATCTTGCAAGGAGCTAATCGGAGGCGAGCAGTCGATGCGAGAGACTACTTCACACAGATCCAGACTACGCCCGGACTTCCTCAGGATTATTGCTGGACTAATTGTTTTTCCATACGGCATGCAGAAGCTCGTTGGGTGGTTTGGAGGGGGGCCAGGAATCGGCGGCACCCTGAAAGATCTAGATTTTCGCAGGATTCCGAGAAGCATAGCGCGGCTGATCATCATCGGGTAGTCTTTCGGAAGGGTTGCGATTCTGTCTGGCTGTATTGTCAAGGATTGCTGCAGTTGGGCTCTTCGTCATTTTTATGGCGCCCTCATCGTCCCTTCGCGCGACGGGTGGATGATGAACTGGTACGGGAGAAAGAACGGAGAAGGGATTGAGTATTTGGTCCTGTTGGCTTCGCTCCTTCTCCTCATCTGTGAAGGGGAGCTGGTACTCTTTCCATTGATCAAGGATGCTTGGAATGCAGTGACGACACATTCTCCAGGTTTATCTATCCAGGTTTATCTATTTAATCGACCCACCATACGGCCTTGCCCACGTAGCGAGTGATAAAAGCCAGCCAACATAGCTTTAAATCAGCTGCGCCGTAGACTGTGCCATGCCTTGCGTGCCCAAATGTGTCAAATCAGTAGCTTAGGCGACCAGACCAGAGTGCTTCCGTGCGGGCTTATCTTAAAGGCAAGTGCCTGATTCTATAGTGATGGTCCCCGGCGGTTGAGGTCCGAAAAGCTGATCCGGCATTATTGCTTTGGCTGGGATGCGTCGCTGCCGTAATGAATTGTCGATTCGACAGCGAACTTGTGGTAGTTTCGGAACTCGATCTGGTTTACGTAGAGGCGCGAGCTGTCTTTCATGCGAACTTCGGAATGGCTTGGCAAACTGTACGTTGTTCCGGCAATAAGCACCGGTTTGTAATCGATTGCGATCGTCGCTATCTTGATAGGGAAGTCAATCGGAAGTTCGAGTTCCGACATAATTCGCACCACCTGCAGCGTCTCGCTGTCGACGAAGAGCCGCCCGCTGTATGCGACTAATATCTTCTGGTCTGTATCTTTATGAATCACGATGGTGCCGTTCTGGCTGGGCACGCGGAATTTGAACACGTAGACATTCCGTCCATTTGCGCTGGCCATCTTATCCCACGAAAACGTCGCGTGGGACCACGGATCAAACAAGTTGTGCAACGCACTGCCGAACTCGCCGGCGCTGATGGCGCCGGCAAACTGCATGTGATCCATCCCGGTGGCTTTTCTATCGTTCACGGCAATGACTTCGTAGTGTTCGAACTGATTGAAGAAGGTCAGCCGCTCCTCAATCACGTCGTTCACGCTGCCCGGTCCGCCCGAAGATCCGGTACCGCTCAATCCGCCGCGTGACGAACTTGCGCCACCAAAGGAGGTACCAAAATTCGTATCTGCTGTAGCCGTACGTTGCGTGACCTGGGTGCAGATAAAGTTGGGAAGGTTCTGCGTGTACTGGAGTGCCGAAGACCGCACTGCTTCGAGCACCTTGGTCTGCTCGGGGGTCAATTCGGAATCCGCTGCGGCCGATCCGGTCAGCACCCCGACCAATAGCAAAACCGCGATGCTATTCAAGAATTTCAATCCAACTGCCTCTGGAGCACGGGCCCTGTTATCAGCAAATCATAGCTCTTCAACGTTGCGGCATTCTGTGAGGCACGCCAGTCTTTCACACATTTTCTCTGCGCCGACGGCTTTACTATGCATCGAACTATCTTATGTCGGAAGACGGCGTCGAGTTACCCGTTACGTCATCAGAGGAGCCCACGTGGGCTCCTGATGCCTACGCATGCTACCAGGGCGTAGTTCGCGGGCTGCTGCAGGCCAATGTTCCATTTGCAGTCAGCGGAGGCTTCGCCTTCCATCACCACACCGGCATTTGGCGAACCACCAAAGATCTCGATCTAGTCACGCCGCCTGATGCGGTTCCTCGCGCCTTCCAGGTTCTCGTGCAGGAGGGCTTCGAGACCTATATCCAGGATCCTGTCTGGCTGGCTAAGGCTCGTCGCGGCGACTACTTTGTCGACCTCATTACTGGTGTTGGCAACGCTACCCTTACAGTCGAGCAGTCGTGGATCGATCGCGCACGGGAGGACGAAGTCCTGGGCATTCGTTGCAAGGTTCTTTCCGCCGAAGAGATGATCGCCTCCAAACTCTTTGTGACGCGCCGCGAGCGCTTCGACGGTGCCGACATTGCTCATCTGCTTAAAGCCTGCGCCCGCACCCTCGACTGGAACCGGCTTCGCAAACTCACCGAATCACACTGGCAGATGCTGTATTGGGAACTCGTCCTGTTCGCATACATCTACCCGGCCTATACAGACGATATCCCGGCTCAAGTTTGGAACGAGCTCAGCGAGCGTTTTCACAGGTCCGTCGTCACGCCACGGGCAGACAGATCGTTTCGTGGAACGCTCGTGGATCCGAAGATGTTTGCTATCGACGTCAACGAGTGGGGAGAACGTGATCTCTATCGCGAGTTTTGCAACAGCTACCCGCATCCATTACAGGAGATCAATACGACCAGGAGCAAGGAATGAGGCTGGCCGCAGTCGCCGACATTCATCTCGCAGCCGAAAACCACGAGCGCGATGTCCACGAATTCTCTCCGGTCAACGATCTTGCCGACGTGCTCGTCATCGCCGGCGATTTCACCAATCATGGCATGCCCGAAGAAATGCGCGCGGTGCTGGGCGTGCTTGAACATATCCGCATTCCGATCATTGCGGTCCTTGGCAATCACGACCACGAAAGTGGCCACCAGGACGAGCTCGCCGGCGTTCTCCGCCTCGCCGGAGTTCACCTGCTTGATGGCCACTGCCATGAGATCGACGGCATCGGCTTCGCCGGCACCAAAGGCTTTTGCGGTGGCTTCGCTCCTTATGAGCTTATGCCGTTCGGAGAGCAGGGAATCAAGACCTTCGTCGAAATCGCCGAGCGCGAAGCTATCAAGCTCGACTACGGCCTGGCACAGATACAGGCGCAAAAAAAAGTCGCCATCACCCACTACGCACCCATCAAAGAGACCATCGTCGGCGAGCCCGAACCCATCTTCCCGTTCCTCGGCAGCTCCCGCCTCGAGCGCGCGCTTGAAGCGTCCAAGCCGGTGCTTGCGTTGCATGGACATGCACACAAAGGCACGTTTTCGGCTGAAAGCAAATCAGGAGTGCGCGTCTGCAACGTGGCACTCCCCCTCCTCCGCCGGCGCGGCGAAGAGCACCCCTTTGCGGTCTTCAATCTGTGAATTGACCGAATTTCAGTCTCAGCCGCGTGCGGCGAGATAGAAGGAAGGGAAGGCGATCACTCGCGCGATGCAGCCGGAATCTGGAAATCCACCCCGCGCGCGCGGTTCGTCTGCTCAGTCGCGGCCATGTCGATTTGGCCCAGCGGAATCTGTTCGTAGTGCTGCCGATCAAGATTAGTCAGAGTGCTGCTGTTCATCATGTAATTCTGGATCGTCTCGGGAGCCCGCCCGTTTTTGAAGATCACGATGAGCGGCTGTTCCGCTTCCGGCGCAGAAGAGATGGACTCGGCATAAGGTTGGCGTGTCATGGGTGCCCGTGCCGGCTGCGACTGTCCGTACCCAGGTTCCTGCGGTGCGCCAGGCTCAGCGCCATAGTCGGCATAGGGGGGAGCATCCGGATAACTGGGAGCCAAGCCCTGTGCATCATCGGGGCCGCTTGCACTTCCCCAGTCATAAAAGCCGGGATCGATTACGTAGGGGTAGGGATAGCCCAGGTAGCCCGGATACCCATAGCCGTAGCCATAGACAATCCTGGGTTGATACCGACCACGATTCCATGCGTAGTTGCCGTAGCCGAATCCGGAGCGATATGGAGACCGGCTTTGCGCGAATCCCGCGCCTTGGTAGGGGATTCGGAATCCAGAACGAGCAGGCGGGGCGAATCGGCCAAATCCAGGTCGCACCAATCCATTTCCCATGGAAGGCGCGGGCCGCGACAATCCACTTGATCCCGAGAAACCTGGATGCCCCACAGAGCCCGTGTGACTGCTGACTCCGCCGTGGCTGGAGAATCCCCCACGTGTACCGTGCTGCGCGCACGCCGGCAACGCCAACGCAACGGTCACTAGCGCGAAGTACGCCCTGAACCTCATCGACTCCATTTTACGCCCGATTGACTCTTTGGGTCTTCATTGAGAATCGGGCCGCTCGAAAAGCCCAGGACTGAGCTACTTCTTACACGCGCCAGTCGTCAGGGCGCCAGTTCTTGATGCGCTCCTTGATCTGTTTGCGACTCAGATTGTGTTCGAGTGCCTGTTTGGCTAGCTCCACCACTTCATCATCGGCGGCAAAGCGCAGCGCGATCAACTGATCCTCACTGAGGCGGTAGATCTGCGCATGCCAAGCCGGCGGAGCGAGCGCCTGCAACCGCAAGCGTTCTTCGAGGCGGATGACGCGATCCTGCACCTTTAACGGGTACGTGCGCAGCTTGAGGATGGGGACGATGGCTGCGAGCGATAGCGCCAGATACCAGCCCGCGGAGATAGTCTGCTGCCGATAGAGGTGGAACCCGGCATACACCAGGTTGAGCAGGTAAAGAGCGGCGAGAAAGAAGTGATAGAGGGGATCGAAGCGGCCATGATTGCTCAGGCTCTGCGTCTTACTCATGCGTGGCGACGACTTCCTTCAGGACGGAATGGGCCATTGCGGCGGGCGGTATTCCCGCTTTGCCGCTCACTTCAGCGGCGCTGTGGACCTGAACACTGGCGCTGAGGGGATTCTCGGCGGGCGCAGCAGGAGATGTCAACGCGATCAAGTCGTCTGGCATCAGTTTTGGCGTGCCTTTGGGAATCATGTGGTATCGGCCGCGCACGACGTAATCCACAAACAGGCCGCCAGCCAGGTATGGATTCAGAATCGCAATCGGCACCGCGTATGCTGTGGTAATCAGCGACTCCGAGATGCTCTTGTTGGCATGGCTCAGGCGGCGATTCCCGGGCACCTGCGGAATCTCAAAAATCTCGAGGTGAATCTCAGGATGTTTATGCGAATATCGCTCGAGTTTGTAGGCTATCTGCTTGGGCGTTGTCATCCCCGCATCGGGAAAGATGCCGCGCCCGAACGCGCGCGGAAAGTACTGGTTCAGCACCCCGCGCGAAAAGTCTGAGCAGTTGTTAAACAGCAATTGAAAATGCGATTTGTTCTTTGCGTCGTTCATGCGCGCGATGAATGCATCATCCTGAGCTTCGGTTGTGTCAAACCGAAACGCGTACATGCGCCGTTCATAAGCCAAGCCAATGAGTTCTGTCCAGCCGCCGTGCCAGAAACCGCCCTTTGGCACCTTTTCGCCCAAGTCCAGGAGATGTGCTTCGTGGTACTCGTCCCGCAGCCGATTCACCGTAGCACGATCTACCCGATCAGGCGCCGCGGCGACGTCTTCCACGGAGTACAGGTAGGGAATCAGCGGAATTGCAACCCAGTCGTAATCACTCACGTCGCTGTAACGCGAAATTACGGCGCCCATCTCGCCGGGTTCGCAGCGGCGCAGCTTTGTCGGATTCTCCGCGCAAATATGCGCAAAGTAGATTGCAGTATGTCCGGTAGGATTGACTGTCCCAAAGAAGCCGTAGGGCTCCTCCATCAACAATGCAGCCTGCGCGTGGCAGCACGTAGATGAGAAAAACAGGAATACAAAAGCTTCGAGAAAAAATGCAAATGTGCGTGGGGTACGCATTAAAGGCATCGAGTCTCCGGGGGAGTAACAGCTTCATTCCAGTATGGAGCACATCTCAAAAAAAGAAACCTGCTAATAGTGACAGTGCTGTCCTAGTCGTTAATAGTCCTTGCAACCCTATTCAAAACATGCAGTTGGCGCGAACTCGAACATGCAAACCGGCCACTGTCTTCCGAATTAACCCCTGATGAGCCAAAACGTTGTGCAGAAGATGGGAATCTCAGGGAAATCGGTCGACGCTGCCGAGGCCCCGCCTCGTCTGATAACGTTCTCTTTCCGAAAAAATGGGTGCAGATACGCGCCCGAATTTCGGTCAGCTTGCACAACGTGAGGTTCTAGTGCGCATTTCATTTGCTCTAGTCTTTCTTCTACTCGGGTCTGTATCTGTATCAGCACAAGTGACCTTGCCGAAGGTGCTTTCCAGCCACATGGTTATTCAGCGCGATCTACCTGTGCACGTGTGGGGTAACTCCGCTCCGGGACAGCCTGTCTCGGTTTCCTTTCGTGGCGAATCGAGGGGCACAGAAGCCGATCCGCGGGGCCACTGGAGCATCTACTTGAAACCGGGTGCGGCGGGCGGGCCTTTTCAGCTCACCGTGAAAGGAGTTTCAACGAGTGGCTCAAGCGCCGTCCCGGAACAGCCGATCACCCTCGACGACATCATGGTTGGAGATGTGTGGGTTGCATCGGGGCAGTCCAATATGGAGTTTCCTCTGAGCCGCGCGAACACCGCTGCGCAGGATCTGCCCACTGCTGCAAATCCGCAGATCCGTCTTCTCATGATTCGCAAGCGCTCCTCTGATTACGCAACGCCTGACGCCGATACGGATGGCTGGACCCTTTCAACTCCGGATACCGCGAAGGAGTTCTCAGCCGTTGCCTGGTACTTCGCTCGAGATATCGCTTCGCGCGAGCACGTCACGGTCGGGGTTATCGACGCGACATGGGGCGGGACGGTTGGCGAAACATGGGTACGCCTCACGGCTCTTGGTGAAGACGCCTCGCTCGCGCCGATCTTTGTAGCGCGCGGAAAAATGACCGATACTGCTGCCGATGCCGTTGCCGAGGAGAGAGACGAACAGCGCCAGCGCGACGCAGCACAGGCGGCGGGCAAGCCGGTCCCGCAGTTTCCATGGCATCCGCCACTCAACAGCTGGGGACCGGGGCTGTTGTGGAACGGTATGATCGCGCCGCTCACTCCGCTGCCGATTCGCGGCGTTCTCTGGTACCAGGGCGAGAGCAATAGTGCCCTGGCTCGGGTCCACTCCTATGACCGCGTCATGCGTACGCTCATCGAAGACTGGCGCCGCCGATGGGGTGTGGGTGATTTTCCGTTTCTCTATGTGCAGATTTCCAACTTTACCTCGACACCCGCGGAAGACTGGGCTGAGTTGCGCGAGCAGCAGGTGCGCACCTTGGCGATGCGCAACACGGCGATGGTAGTGACCATCGACATCGGCAATCCCACCGACGTCCATCCTACCGACAAACTCGACGTGGGCCTGCGCCTTGCACGGGCCGCACGCGCACTGGCCTATGGTGAATCGGTAGAGTATTCCGGTCCCATGTTCCGACAGGCCGCACCGGAAGGTGGGTCGATTCGCGTGTATCTCGATCACGCCCAGGGGCTGATGGCCAAAGGCGGTACAGTTACCGGCGTTGAAGTTGCAGGTAGAGACGGGAGCTTCTCGGCTGCGACGGCAACCATTGATGGCACCACTATCGTAGCCTCAAGTCCGAACGTGCCCAATCCCGTGCGCGTGCGTTACGGATGGGCCAACAGCCCGCAATGCAACCTCTTCAACAGCGAAGGACTGCCTGCCTCGCCATTCACGTCAGAGAAGTAGTTTCGCTACTGGTTTTTCATCCGAGGCAATGTTGCATGCGTTGCCGCGAACGATCAAAGAGGGCCGCATCATTTGCGGGCGCCAAAACACTCGTCCGCGAGCGGGCTCGGCTTGATGCCATTGCCGTCCTCAACGAAGTGTGAACTCAGAACTATGAACTTGGAACTGCTCTAGCCAACGATTGGAGGCGCTTGGATCAGCGAGAACATTCCGCCGAAGACCTGCTTCAGCTCGCCGATCGTCATCGCTCCCTTGTGGCCAGGCGCGCATTGCAGCTCGCCCACCGTCGCGTCCTCTTCAAACTCGAGAACGTCGCCGTAGAAGTTGACGCTGGCGTTATTCTGTCGCGTCCCCGTAATGATGATCTTCCGGCCAGGGACCAGGCGTCGGACAACAGGACTCTCCACTGCGGAAAGCCGGCAGCTTGGAGCCTTCTTGTCGATCTGCTCCCAGGTGGTCACGGTGCCGCCCTGAAAATAGATTGTTCCCTGGTTGGCGGGCAGAACGATGTCGACATTCACTGCGACCGTCGATCCAGCGCCAATGGTGGCAATGGGAGCGCTATCGGGCAAGTCCGCGCTCTGGCCTCCCAAACGCAGTGAGGAACCAAACAATAGAGCGGCAAGAACAGCCAGTACGGACAGGTGGCGAAAAGAACTCATCACCGTTAACCCCTTTCGGCGCAATAAGCATCGATTTGGGCTGAATTTTAGCACTCCCATTCCCCCGGAAAAACAAAAATCGGCCGTTCTCGTGCACCTCCTACGTTACCAACTGGTCCTTTCCCGGATCATGACCTGAAGGCGTCAATCACCAGAGTCCAGAAGCTGGTTCTCGTCCCGACGCCTCCTGCACAATTCAGCCAACATCGCGAGCAAATTGGTCGAGTCGAGATCCCCATTCCCAAAGTCATCATTTCCGGGGCTTTTCTGTTGCGCGCGATTCCTATTGGTCTGTACTTTCTTTGGCGGAGGTCTTACATGAAACTTGCACATCAATGGGTAGCGGGCAGCCTTCTGGGCCTGAGTCTTGCAACCGCAGGCATCACCGTCGCGCAGGGACCGCCTGAGCGCAACATCAACCCCAACCATCATCCCAATCTCGCCGCCGCGCAACGACTCTGCGACCAGGCCTACAACAAAATTGTTGCAGCGCAGCAGGCTAACGAGTGGGACATGAACGGTCACGCGCAGAAAGCCAAGGACCTTCTCGATCAGGCCAATCGCGAACTGAAGCTCGCCGCTGAAGCCGCCAACCACCACTAATCTCCAAATCCTCACTACGCCCAAGTCAAGATCGGCCGCGACTTCACCCGCCGGCCGATCTGGCCCGTTACTCTCTACTTCCTAATCCCTGTCTTTAGTACACTCATCCCAAGCCTATGCGGACTCGTGCTTTGCTTGCCTCCCTGGTGGTCGCAGTTCCGGCCATGTTGTGCGCACAAACTTCAGCCAGGACATCGCCCAAGATGACCTCAAAACTTACACCCGAACAAGTCGAACGCTCCGCCATCGTGATCGACACCCACGCCGACACGCCCCAACGCATGGCCGACGAAAACTACGACCTCGCCGATCCTCTCAACAGCGGCAACTGGAATCTTGAATCCGCGCAAGAAGGCAATCTGGGCGCGGAGTTCTTCTCCATATGGGTAGACCCGGTGCCGAACCAGGGCCACTACGCCCGACGGACTCTCATCCTGATCGACGCCGTCAAGCAGCAGGTGGCAAAGCATCAGGACAAGATGATGTTCGTGACTTCGCCAGAGGGGATCGAACTCGCTCATCGAGAGCACAAGATTGCCGCGCTCATGGGCATCGAAGGCGGTCATTCGATCGAAGATTCGATTGCATTGCTGCGCCAGTTCTATGCGCTCGGTGTCCGCTACATGACGCTCACCTGGTCGAACTCCAACGGCTGGGCCGACTCTTCCGGCGACATCAACGACACTTCGATCCCGCATACCAAAGAAGGCCTGAACGAGTTCGGAAAAGATGTCGTGTACGAGATGAACCGCCTCGGCATGATGGTCGACATCTCCCACGTCTCCGACCGCACCTTCTATCGCACACTCATCATCACGCGCGCTCCTGTCATCGCTTCACATTCGGCGGCTCGCGCACTGTGCGACGCGCCGCGCAACATGACCGACGATATGCTTCGCGCTATTGCCAACTCCGGTGGACCCGGTTCCAAAGGCGGCGTCGTGCAGGTCAACTTCTACTCCGGCTTCATCTCGCAGGACTATCGCAATGCGCAGAGAGCCCAGCAGCCTGAAGTCGAAAAGGCCGTACAAGCCCTCAAGGACAAATACAAAGCCGACGGCAAGGAAGCTCCACCTGACGAAATCGAAAAGCTTCAGCGTCAATATGCCGACCGCATTCCGCGCCCGCCTCTCAAGCTGCTCATCGACCACATCGACCACATCGCCAAAGTTGCCGGCGTCGACCACGTGGGTCTCGGCTCCGACTTCGACGGCGTGAACGGGCAGCTACCCGAAGGCATCGACTCCCCCGGCGACATCACCAAAATCACGGCGGCGCTCATGGAACGCGGCTACTCCGCCGAAGATTGCCGCAAAATCCTTGGCGGCAATCTCCTCCGCGTCTTTAAAGAAGTCGAAGACGTGAGCAAACAACTGCAAGCCGAAAACCGGCCGCGGATCACTGACAAACAGCCGTTCGACAAGAAGTGAACTGCTTGGTCAAATCTCACGCTTGTCATCCTGAGCGCCGCACGCCCGGGGCCTCGCGGACGTGGTCCGGGTGGGGTAAGCGGCGCGAAGGATCTGATTTTTCCTGTGCGCCCTTAGTCGGCGTCAAAGCGAACATCCACCCTGTATATTTCCTCCATGCACAAACGCGTTGCCCTGAACCTCACCCTTCTTCTTTTTCTTGCCGCACCCTCCGCAATCTCCGCCCAATCTTTCTCCGTCACATTTCCCAGAGAAGTCAGTGCGCAGCCTCTCGATGGCCGCCTGCTGCTCCTGCTCTCCACCGACCCCAGCGATGAGCCGCGCAACCAAGTCGACGACACGCCGCGCACGCAGATGATCTTCGGCCTCACCGTCGATGGATGGCAGCCCGCACAGCCTGCGGTCGTCGACGCCACCGCATACGGCTATCCCATACGCAGCCTGAAAGACGTGCCCGCCGGCGAATACATCCTGCAGGCCGTGCTCAACAAATACGAGACTTTCCACCGCAGCGACGGCAAAACCATCAAGCTGCATCCCGACATGGGCGAAGGCCAGCACTGGGACATCTCGCCCGGCAATCTCTACTCCAAACCGCGCAAAGTTGTCATCGGTCCCAGCGCTGCGCCTATCTCCGTCGCGCTCACTGAAGTCATTCCCCCAATCAAGCCGCCGGCCGACACCAAGTACATCCGCCATATCCGCATTCAAAGCGACGTGCTGACAAAATTCTGGGGACGCCCCATGTTCATCGGCGCCGCTATCCTCGTCCCCGAAGGCTTCGACGAGCACCCCAACGCACATTTCCCGCTCATTATCTTTCACGATCACTTCGTCGACGACTTTGATGGTTTCCGCACCACGCCGCCCGATCCCAACCTTAAGCCCGACTACAGCGAGCGCTTTCACCTCGCCGGCTACAACCGAATCCAGCAGGAAGAAAACTACAAGTTCTACCAGCAGTGGATATCGCCTGGCTTCCCGCGCCTACTCATCGTCAAAATTCAGCACGCCAATCCCTACTACGATGATTCCTACGCCGTGAACTCCGCCAATGTCGGCCCATACGGCGACGCCATCGAAAACGAGCTGATTCCCGCCATCGAAAAGCAATTCCGCGGCATCGGCCAGGGATGGGCGCGTTTCGTTTACGGTGGTTCAACCGGTGGATGGGAATCGCTCGCAGCCCAGGTCTTCTATCCAGACCACTACAACGGCGCATTCGCCGCCTGCCCTGATCCGATCGACTTTCATTCATACATGACGATCGATCTCTACGATGACAAGAATGCGTTCTTCCTGGAGGGTGCACACAAGCGCGTTCCGCAGCCCGCAATGCGCGACTACCTCGGCCACACCTTGATCACCACGCAGGAGAATAACCAGTACGAACTCGCGCTTGGCGATCACGGCCGCAGCGGCGAGCAGTTCGACATCTGGCAGGCGGTCTATGGCCCAGTGGGCGACGACGGATATCCAAAGCAGGTTTTCGACAAGCAGACCGGCGAGATCGACCACAGCGTAGCCGACTACTGGCGCCAGCACTACGATCTCGAAGCGATACTCGAACGCGACTGGCCTACACTAGGACCGAAGCTCGCCGGCAAGATCCACATCTACGTCGGCTCCGACGACACCTACTTCCTCAACGACGCCGTCTATCGGATGGAAGATTTTCTCAAGTCGACAAAGGATCCGGCTTACCGCGGGGAAGTCACCTATGGCCCGCGCGCGGAGCATTGCTGGAACGGCGACCCCACGCTTCCGAATGCGTATTCGCGGCTGCACTACAACACGCAGTACCTGCCCAAGATTCTCGAGCGAATCAAAGAGACAGCCCCTCCCGGCGCCGACCTCACCAGCTGGCGCTACTAGCGAGCGGAATCCGCACACCTGATTCAGGCGAATGTCGGTGAAGACGGTTCGGACTTTGAGACAAATGGGTGGGCTTCAGCCCTGAGATCGGTCTATTTCGCCGCGGAACTGTTCCCTGCGCTATCGTAGGCACCGGTCGCGTTCTGGCCCGAACCGGTCGAGTTCTTCTTCACCACAGATGCGCTTGTCCCCTGGTGCTTTTGCGTGCTCCTAGGGGCGTGCTTCTTGCTGGATGCTGTAGCGTGCGCGGAACCCGACGGCTTGGCAGCCTGAGTCTGCATTGCATCCTGCATGATGAGCGGATCGCGGCGTTCGGTGGCGTGTGATGGAACTGCGGCAAGAATGAGAACCAAGGCAACTACTGCAGCGCAGTAAAAGAGAATCCGTTCTTTCATGTACAACTCCCCGGATGACCTTGAAAACCTGATAACTGGAGGCTGAACCGCTCAGACGGCCCCCGTTATTTGGTGTTAGTACACCCGACGCATGGTGTCACCGTAAATACAACCTGGGGTGGCCCTTCTAACACAAAAGTGCAGCGAGGTGTGAAGGGGCCTGAAAACAGACGTCCGGCCCGAAGGCGGGACAGGTTTGGCTGGGCGGAATGGCCCAGCATTGTTACTCTGTTCGTTCGCCTGTGCTTTTACAGGCCGGGGAACTCCTGGACCGGAACTAGCTCATCATCAACCCTAAAGCGCGACCGAAGTCCCGCCCCAGCTCTCCGGCTCGACGTCCGCGAGGGTCTGCGTAAAGTCCCAGTGGTGACCGTGAAAGTCCTGTGCGTTGTATTGTCGCTCGCCGTACATATGATCAGTCGGCTCGGTGAGAATGATAGCGCCGTGCTGCCGTGCACGCTCGCAGTGCGCAAGAGCGTCCGCGACGCGCACCTGGATGATGTGCGAACGGTTGGGCACAACGTTGCCCTCGGCAATCGTGAAGCATCCCTCGCCGGCGCGCATCTGGATGCGGTGGTTGGCGATCCGCAGTCGCACCGTAAAACCAAAGGCTGCCGAAAGCCATTCGGCTGCGGCGGAAGGATCGGGGTAGATGAGAACGGGAATCACGGTACAGGGCGGAACGGAGCGGTTTGGGAGCATGACGACAATTTAACAGGAAGGGAAGCGGGTTCCTCTTGACGCAGGCGCGGCTCGGCGGGATACAATCGCGAACATTTCCAGGCCCAGAAAGGAGAATTCGGATGAGACGCATAAAGACGTTTCCGATTGCCTGCAGTGGAAAATCTTCGTTGCTCGTCGCCGGTTTGCTCGCTGTCGCCTGCACGGCTCAGTTGGCGAAGGCCGCGACCGCTCCCGCGGACCCATGTTCTCTGCTATCGGCGACCCAGGTGAGCAGCGCCATGGGCAAGACCTACGGCGCACCACAAAAGAGTGTCGCTCCCCGTCCTTACGCAAACTCTGTCCAGGGGACCGACTGTAACTATTCTCCGCAAGGTACTGGTGACGGTCTCCTGTTCAGAATTTACTTTGATCCATCGCCGGCGGCCGCAACGGATTTGTTCGCGAAGCTCAAGATGTTTTACAGTCCGCCCACGCCTGTGCCGGGTCTTGGAGACGAGGCTTATTTCGATCCCCGGCATGGCATCCACGTGCGCAAGGGCAATGTGCGCTTCTTCATTAGTGCAGGAGACGCCGAGAAGCCGCTGACAACCCTTGCAACCCAGGTAGCGGGACAGCTTTGACCCAGGTAGCGTGACAGCTTTAGTGATTGGAGACTTTCGCGCCCATCCGCTCACAGCTAGCGCTTGGCGATGAGCTGCTTATCCAGCATGGCTACGACTTTGTAGGTTTCAGATTCGATCTTGCCGTCGGTGCCCACCGGCCATTTCAGCTTCGCGGTCTTGCCGTTGAATTCCGCCTGCACCTGGTCGACGAGAGGCATTCCGCAACTGCGCCGGTTCACGTAGTTGCCCTTGGACGAGTATTTGTTCACGCAGTTGACCAGCGCGATGCGTCCGTCCGGCAGCAGCAACGATAACGTGGTGCCGACCACGTTGTATGTAACTTCACCCTGCGCGGAGAGCAGTTGGTTGGAGTGGGTCGTCGGAGAACATTCCGCGGGATCCGGATCCAGCACACAGTTCGGGCTATTCTCCGGCGTTGTGCTGGTGTAACCGGGGATCACGGCAAAGTAGTTGACGTCGCTGTCTTGCCGGTAAAGCACGGTGGCTTCCAGCTTCTGGGCAGGAGCAGGAGGGGCAAAGGACGCCACGTAGACAAGTACCGTCCCCAAACCCACCCAATTGGGCTTGCTCATTCAGGACCTCAATCCAAGGTGTTGATCCGAGTCTACGGGCACTTTGAAGGGAAAAGAACCGCTGGAAACGAGGGAGTCTCTCCGAGGTAACGTGACAGAAGGGCTCCGCACTTCCGGGGGAGGGAGGAGGAGATAGCGCTCGCGCAAGATCTTTCTCCCTGAGGTGTGTTGTTAGCGGAGTATGCTTAGGCCTCCCCCAAATTAGCCACGGAGGCACGTCCCCAATGAAGCACACTGCAAGTACTTTCGCCCCTCTCTGCCTGTTGTTTGCTGGTCTCACATTCTGCGCAGCTCCAGCCGCTCTCGCGCAACACGAAGTCGGCACCACAACTGGCCCCAGCAAATATCTCTTCCTCGAAAATGTAGAGCTCAAACCCAACATGGGCTTTCCTTACGCTAAGGCTCAAGGAGATCAGGTCGAGGCCGAGCGCGCGGCCAAGGCTCCGGGTCACTACCTCGGCATGTGGGGTATTACAGGATCCGGCCACGTGCTCTACATGCATGGCTTCGATGCGTTCGGCGATCTGCAGAAGGACCACGAAGCAACCTTTGCGATGCCTAAGCTCGTGGAGGCGATGAAAACAAACGATGCCGCGCAGGCTGGATCGATCGCCGCCGAACATAGCAGTATCTACACCTATGAGAAGGACCTGAGCCTCAATGCAAATCTGGAACTCTCGAAGATGCGCTTCATGCGGATCATCCTTTTCCATGTGAAGTCAGGCCACAACGAGGAATTCCGGCATCTGGCAAAGGTCTTCGTCAAGGGCTATCAATCGACCCTTCCCGACGCGCGCTGGGCCATGTTCCAAAAGGCCTACGGCGTGGATAGCGACAAGACCTATATCCTCGTCACCCCGATGGCGTCTCTCGCAGAGGTAGACGCGATGGCGGGCGGCGACAAGAAGTTCGGTGACGGTGTTGGCGAAGACCAGCTAGCGGTGATGTTCAAGGGCCTGGATGCTGCTCTTGAGTCCAGCGAGACCGACCTCTTCGCTTTTGATCCGCAACTCAGCTACGTCCCCGATTCGTGGCTCACCTCTTCGCCCGATTTCTGGGGCAAGAAGTAGGGCGGTTTCACCGAATCATGAGAGACGAGAAGGCCCATCCTTGGGAAGGATGGGCCTTCTCACAAACCCGGATAGCCCTGCAGAAGTCTCACCCAAGGGCGCAAAATAAAGTCCAAAACTTTGCAGATTATTTCTCCCGCTTCTCCATAATGAAGTTGATAAGCCTCCAAAGTGTCGCTTCGGCTCCGCACATCGGCTCGTCCACTTTCAATCGCGCGCTCTGACGATGCCACAATGCGACACGAAATGGACGAGAGCACCCGAACAACTGCCTGTAACTCCTTTGCTGTCTGATTTCTGCAGATAAGTCCAATGGATGGAAATATTTACAGCCGGCAATGTCTCGTACACCATTGAAACAATGCTCCTTATTCACAGATACCGGGATTTTTTTTCCTGGTGTCGTACGAATCGAAGACACTGTCTGACACCGCATCGCGAGCATATGTAGGGCAAAGGCGAGACCCGGGCACCCGGTCCTTTTGCCACGGGGCCCGTATCGCGCAGAGAACACGTAGCTATAATTGCCGGCATGTTTCGCTCGATTTTGTGTTTGACGATCCTCTGCACCGGCAGCGTCTATGGTGCTGTGAAGCATGTCCCGATCCGATCGGGTGTGGTTTTGAAACCGGGTGAGTCGTATACGGCTACCGTTGAGAGCACCAAGCCAGTGGAAATAGGCTGGACGGCCGTTCAGGCGAAGCCCTGCACCACGGACTGCGTCCAGATGACGCTGATCGGCGCAACCCATGCTCCACCGTTCGCGGCAGCGCGAGAGGCGCGGGGGAACTACACGCCCACGGACGGAAAAGTCGTGGTGGAGTACAAGAACGTGTCGCAAGCGCCGGTCACGATTGATGTGTACCGCCTGGAGCGGACGTGTGAAGCGGAGGCGTGCCGGCTTTTCGACGCCAGCAAGAAGGGGAGCTGGCTGGTGTTCAAGATCGATGAGTTCAAATCGATCACAAACAGCGCGGATACCTCCTATTCCGTGATCTCGGGTGTGGTCGAGAGCGGGCGGGCATTCCGCATTCACGTGGTGTGGTGGACCGACCAAAAAGGTGCGGGGTTCATGGGCTGCCCGCGTTTCATCAAGGGATATGTAGACAACCACACACCCAAGGATCGGTATAGCCCTTACGTCATTTCAGGGATGAACGTGGGAGATGGGGACGATATCGTTCTGAAGTCGATCGATACCTGCGTGCCCCACGCGGCGCACTTTGGAGTTTCCGAGAAGAACGTCTTCAAGTAGCTGCAGGCCTTTTGACGCCCTCCACCAACCCGAACGCCAAACCACAACGGTGTCATCCTGAGCGACGCATGCTTGGGGCCCCGTTGCGCATCGCGCGATGGGGTAAGCGTCGCGAAGGGTCTGCTTCGGAGCCTTTACTCTGTCGCATCGTTACAGAAGAGGACCATGGGCACCCGGCTCCGGAAGAAATAAAGAAAGGGCGGACTCTTTGCCCGCCCTTCTTTGTAACCACGAATCCGTTCAGAGCGAGATGTTGATCGCGATCCCCGGCCGGCCGGGATATCTGCGATTGAAGAGGTAGTATCCGTCACCGGAGTAATCCACGTAGACGTCGTCCGACTCATACCAGTTGTTGCCCCAATAGTCGGGATACGGATCCATCACCCAATTCGTTTCATGGGTGTTACCTTCCGGCAGACTCCAAACCAACCACTGCCGTCGAAATTGCCTGCGACTCGGATGGGGTTGAAAGACGTTTGAGAAACTCGTGCTGTCATTGAGCGCTACTCGGATCGGCAAGGCGGTCTGCTGTGGGCATGATGTGCTCCAGACGAGGCAGACGTATTCTGCACGGACATAAAAAGGGCTCTTCTCATCTACTCTCAACCATTTGTCAAAGTAAGACTGTCCTCTTTTGCTCTGTGTGGCTTAGTATTCCCTGGAGAGGCTCTACGCGGACGAAGAGATTTCAAACCGATGAGTTAGCGCGATCCACGCGTTGGAGGCGAGATCTCCATTCGTACCGACCATTTCCGGGTTAATTTCGAGTTTTAGACGGCTTTTCCTCAGTAGAGAATGTTCCAGCCGCGGGCGTCGTTTTCCCATTTACATGTCACGATTAAAATCAAAGGTAGATCATGGCCGAATTCACGCATCTCCATCTTCATACGGAATACTCCCTCCTCGACGGCGCTTGCGACGTGCATAAACTCATTGACCGCGTGGCGGCACTGGGGCAGAAGTCTGTCGCGATGACGGACCACGGGAACATCTATGGGGCAGTGCATTTTGTTAATGCGGCCAAGGCCAAGGGCATCAAGCCGATCCTGGGGTGCGAACTCTACGTTTGCAAAGCGGAGGACCATCGCGCCGACACCCCTAACGACCAGTACAACCACCTGCTGGTGCTGGCGGAAAACGAAGAGGGCTATCGCAACCTGATCCGCCTGACCAGCGAGGCGAGCCTGCACGGGTTCTATCGCAAGCCGCGCGTAAGCAAGAAGTTTCTTGCCGACAACGCCAAGGGGTTGATCGGTTTTTCAGGATGCCTGAGCGGCGAGTTGTGCGAAGAATTGCTGGCAGGGAACTACGAAAAGGCCAAGGGCGCGGCCGCACAATACCAGGACATCTTCGGGCAAGGAAATTTCTATCTCGAAATTCAGGACCAGGGGCTCGCGGAAGAGAAAAAGATCCAGACGGATCTGTTTCGGATGGAGAAGGAACTGAACATCCCGCTCGTCCTGACGAACGATTCGCACTACCTTTGCGGCGAAGACTCGCATGCGCACGACGTGATGCTCTGCGTGCAGACCGGCTCGAAGATGCACGATGCCGATCGCTTCCGCTTCGACTCGGACCAGTTCTTTGTAAAGAGCGCCGACGAGATGGCTCGCCTGTTTCCTGACTCGCCCGGCGTGACGCAGCGGACGATGGAGATTGCCGAGCGCTGCAACTTCAAACTTCATCCCGTCGACAATCCGTTTCCGGAGTTCGCGGTTCCCGAGGGGCACACCATCGACAGCTACTTCGAGCAGGTGTGTCGCGAGGGGTTGCGCAAGCGGATGGAGACCGCGGTGCGGCAACTGGAGCTGCGCGGGGTGCGACGCTCTGCTCCGCATGAATACGAGGCAAGGCTTCAATACGAGATTGGCATCATCAAGCAGATGATGTATTCCGGCTACTTCCTGATCGTGTGGGACTTCATTAAATATGCACGGGACAACGGCATTCCGGTCGGCCCGGGCAGAGGTTCGGCGACGGGATCGCTGGTGGCGTATGCCATGGAGATCACGAACATCGATCCCATGCAGAATGTGCTGCTGTTCGAGCGCTTCCTGAATCCAGAGCGCGTGACCATGCCGGATATCGACGTGGACTTTTGCCAGAATCGTCGCGGGGAAGTCATCGACTACGTGACGCGCAAGTACGGACGCGAGCAAGTAGCGCAGATCATCACGTTCAATACCATGGCGGCGAAGGCATCGATCAAGGATTGCGGCCGCGCAATGGATATGCCGTACGGCGATGTGGACCGGATCGCGAAGCTGATTCCGGCTACGGTGGGCATCACGATTGAAAAGGCTCTGGAGGAAAGTCCCGACCTGCGCAAGGCATACGACAGCGACAAGCAGGTGCGCGAGCTGATTGATACGGCGCGCAAGCTTGAGGGGTTGGTTCGCGGAGCCGGAGTTCATGCATCGGCGGTGGTGATTGCGCCACGTCCGCTGACGGAACTGGTGCCGCTGAACAGGACGAAGAACGACGAAATTGTAACTGCCTACGACATGAAGGCCGTTGAGAAAATGGGCCTGCTGAAGATGGACTTCCTCGGCCTCGCGACCCTCACAGTAATCACCGATTGCCTGAAGCTGATCGAGCAGACGCGCGGAGAAAAGCTGGACATCGACATGGTTCCGGGGGACGATCCAGAGACATTCAGGAGAGTGTTTCACACGGCCCTGACGTCGGGAATCTTTCAGTTTGAGTCGAGCGGGATGCGCGATATTTTGCGGCGCTACAAGCCCGATACGGTGGAGGAGTTGACGGCGCTGAATGCACTGTACCGGCCGGGTCCGATGGACATGATCGACGACTTTGTCGAGCGGAAGTGGGGGAGACGGAAGGTTGAATTCCTTCTGCCGGAGCTTGAGCCGATTCTGAAGGATTCGCTGGGCGTGATCGTCTACCAGGAACAGGTGATGCGTATCGCCAACGTGCTGGCGAGCTATTCGCTTGGCGAAGCCGATCTGCTACGGCGAGCCATGGGAAAGAAGGATCCCAAAGCGATGGCGGAGCAGAGAGACCGGTTTATGACCGGCGCCGCGGCGCTGGGACTTCCAAAGAACCCGGTCATTGAAATCTTCGAGCAGATGGCGAAGTTCTCAGGATACGGATTCAACAAGTCACACTCCGCCGCCTATGCGCTAGTGGCCTATCAGACGGCTTATTTGAAGACGCACTACCCGGTGGAGTTCATGGCGGCACTGCTGACCTCGGAAACATCGAAGCCCGAGAACGTCGTGAAGTATATCGCCGAGTGCAGGGAAATGAATATCAAGGTCGAGCCGCCAGATGTGCAGGTGTCGGGCGCGCAGTTTACGCCGCACGGCGATGCGATTCGGTTCGGGCTGGCCGCGGTGAAGAATGTCGGTGGCAATGCAATCGAGTCGATTACCAAGGCGCGCGAAGAGGTAGGTGGCCGGTTCAAGAGCCTGTGGGAGTTCTGCGAGAAGGTCGACCTGCGCGTGATGAATAAACGCGTCATCGAGTCGCTGATCAAGGCGGGCGCGCTCGATTCGATGGGCAAGCGCGGACAGCTCTTCGCCGCAATCGACAAGGCGATGGAGCGCGCACAAAAGACGCAGAAGGATGCTGCGCAGGGTCAGGCTGGCCTCTTCGGCCTCTTCAACGAAGAGCCCGCGCACGGAAGGAATGGCGACGACCTGCCCAACGTGCCGGATTGGGAAGAAGGCGAGCGCCTGACGAATGAAAAAGAAGTGCTCGGCTTTTTTGTCTCCGGTCACCCGCTGGACAAGTATGCCGACAAAATCAAGAATCTTAGCGGCGTGATTTCGACAGCCGAAGCGCTCGAGCGCAAACCGGCTGAACGGCAATGGGGCAGAGAGTCGGACCCTGCGGACGATGTCCTTGTCGCGGGCATGATGTTAGGACTGCGTGTGCAGAAGACGCGGCGTGAAGGCAAGCTCTATGCGCAGGCCACGCTTGAGGATGCAACGGGAAAAATCGACCTCATTGCGTTTCCGCAAACGTACGAGAAGCTTGCCGATCAACTGAGGATTGAGGCGCCCGTTCTGGTCCGCGGGACAATTCGGGCGGAAGAAGACACGCAGCCGAAGATCGCGATCATTTCGATTCAACCTCTGGAAGCAGTTCAGGTCAAGCTGCCCACGGCCGTGCGCATCCGCATCAGCCTGGACCGCGCCACCGAAGAATTGCTGGCCAACCTGAAGAGCGCTGCCGATGCCGCACCGGGTCCGGGCAAGGTGATGATCTTCCTTGAAAAGAAGGGCGAATTCCAGGTGATCCTTGAGCCGGAACACATGAGCGTGGCGGCGGACCGATGCTGGGTTGAGCGCGTGGAGGAATGGACGGGGAAAGGGACCGTTCAGCCGCTGGGTTGAACTGGTTGGGATTAGCGCAGGGACTTCCCCGAATTTGGCCCGGCAGCGTCTGCTGCACTGGTTCGCAAGAAAGGGTTTGTGTACAAAAAATAGTACGGAATCCGAAAAGCGCCTATAGCACTAAAGTTTGACCAGCCACTAACTCACTAACTCCCAGTTATTGCAGAAGTTAGTGACTCGACGGTTGCGGGATCGGGTTCGAGAGCAGGGCTGCCCAGTGCCGGACCCCTTCGCGTGTGACTCGTCCGAGGGGTTCTTCGGTTGCGGCAAGCTGTACCGCAAAGTTGCCGATCGTGGTGCTTTCTGGGTGCCCGCAATCGACGGGCAGACCTGTACGCTGCGCGGTAAGATCTGCGAGAAGCCGGTTGCGGCTCGCGCCCCCGATGATGTGGAGGCGGTCCAGCTTTCGATCAAGCATCTCTTCAAGATCAGCGAGAGCGGTGGCGTAGCGAGCGGCGAGACTCTCAAAAATTACGCGCGCAAAAAATGACTCGTTGCCAGGTACATCCGGGATCGGCTCATGCCCTGCGCCCGTGATCTGTTCGTTGATCCGTGCTGGCATATTCCCGGCGAGTAACAGCGACTCGGCATCGACGTTGATCGTGTCTGTTGAAGCGCAGGCAGCGGCGTTCTGGATCAGGCTGGAGATGGTGACGTCGCGGCCCGCGTTAGCCCACGCTTCCATGCACTGTTTCAGCAGCCACATGCCGTTGACATTCGTGTGGAAGCAGAATGCGCCGGTGGCCGCACCCTGGTTGGTGTAGCGTGCTGCTAGGGCCTCGGGCGATGCGATGGGCTGCGCAACCAGAGTGCCGACCAGCGACCATGTTCCCGAACAGATGTATGCAGTCGAGTCGAGGTCTGCGGGGATTCCGGCTATGGCGGATGCCGTGTCGTGACAGGCGGGCGCGATGAGTTCCGTGTCATGAAATGCGGCAAGCGCAGCCAATGGACCCCTCATCCTGCCCAGACGCGTACCCGACGCGACGATGCTGGGCGCGGCTTCAATGGGAATATCGAGTCGCTTGAAGAGGTCAGTGGCCCAGTCACCGGTGGCAAGATCGACCAGGCCGGTATGCGTGGCGTTGGTATACTCCGCAACACGTGGAGCGCCGAGCCAGTGAAGAACGAACTCCGGCAGGCAAAGCCAGGGGCCGCACGCGACAGAGCGGTCGTCAGCCAGTAGCTGGTAGATGCTGTTGATCCGAAGCGGCTGCGCTCCAGTGCGTCGAAAGGCTTCTTCCGGAGCCAACATGTCATCAGCCTTTTGTTTAGCGGCAATTGTGCGTTCGTCGCGGTAACAGAATGGATCGTACAGCGCGTCTCCATCGGGATCGAGCCTCACGTAGTCCACCGCCCAGCCATCGACGGCGATTGACGCAATTCCTTCGCCGGCGACTTCGGCGGCCTTGCGCAAACCTTCTTCGAGACCGGCAAGGATTCTCTCGATCGGCCAATGGAGCGAAGAACCCCGCTGGATGGGGCCATTGGGGATGCGATGGACTTCTGTGATCTCCGCGTGGCCGCCCGGCCAGCGAAGCAGGGATACGCGACAGCTTTCTGCGCCGAGGTCTATGGCGATACGGGCGCGGCCATCGTTCGTGTTCGGCTCTCGGCCGCCGTTCACCGCAGGAAAGCCTCGGAGAGGCCGCCATCGACGGGAAAGATATGACCGGTTGTACAGCGCGCCCGGGGACCGGCCAGGAACAGGATTGCTTCGGCGCAGTCGGTCGGATCGATCGGCTGATGCGTCAGCGTTCGCCTGGCGTAGAACGCGGCGAGCAACGCCCGCAGTTCGTCATCCGATTTGGATTCGTCGAAGGGGACGTTGTACTTGGCAAGCGAGGCGCGGACGCGGTCGCGTGGAAACATCGTGCTGCCTTTGACGACAGTCGCCGGGCTCACGGCATTCACGCGAACCTTTGGCGCGAGCGATACGGCGAGTTCGCGCGCAAGATGCGACAACGCGGCTTTGCTTACGTCGTAGGCCTCGCTGCCGCGCTTGGGCACCACCGCGTTTGCCGAGCTCGTGAGCACGATCGAGACGTCGAGATCCTGGTCGGCGAAGATCTTCGCAGCCTCGTCGGCAAGGACGTAGTTGGCTGTGACGTTGATGTTCAGCGTCGTTGCCCAGAGCTCGTCAGCGATTTGTCCGTCGGGCGAGGAAGGAAACAGCGCCGCGGTGTTGATGACGATATCGATTCCGCCAAACGCGGCGATGGTGGCGAGGAGTGCCTCGCGAATCGCATCGCGGCTGCGGATGTCGACGACCGTCGAACCGACGAACTCTTTCTGCGTGATATGCGCGAGCTCATCCGCAACGCGTGACGCAGCAGCGCCATCGTAATCGGCGATCATCACGTGCGCGCCTCGAGCGGCGGCGAGGTGTGCAACTTCCCGGCCAATGCCGCTGCCTCCGCCAACGATGAGCGCGATGCGGCGACTGAGTTCCTTCTCCGCTGGCTGACGGCGGAGCTTGGCCTCCTCCATCGCCCAGTATTCGATGCGAAACGCCTCGATGGGTGGAAGCGCAACATAGTTGCTGAAGGTTTTGAAATTGGCCGGATCCATCCCCTCTCCGCATTGCGGGAGCTTCCCGCCCTTCTCCCCTTCGGATAAGAGGGTTGCTCCTTCCATCACGTGAATCGCGTTCGTATAGAACTCGCCGACGATGCGAGCCTCCGTCTTGTTCTTGCCAAAGCTGAACATACCGAGGCCAGGGATGAGAACGACCGTGGGGCTGGGATCACGGAGAGACGGTGAGTCGGGTTGAGCGAAGTAGTGGTAGTAGGTCCAGTATTGCTCGCGATATTCCGTAAGCGATCGACTAATTTGCGCCTTGAGATCGGAGATATTGCCGCTCTTCAGCCAAGGCACGAACATCGGACGGATCTTGGTGCGGATAAAGTGATCCGGGCAGCTGGTGCCGAGATACGCGAGTTCTTCCGCGTGCGCCGAGTTCACGAATTGCAGCACGTCGGGCGAATCGCTGAAGCTGGCAATCCAGCGATTCTGCGAACTCACGCGTCCGCGGAGACAGGGCAGAATTTCCAGCGCCAGCGATTGGCGTTCGGCGCGTGAAGGAACGGACTCACCACCAAAACGAACCGTACCCTTGGATTCGCCGTGTCGCGCGATGAACTGGCCGATCTGGTCAATGATGGTGAGGGTATTCAGGTAGCACTCGCGCTGCGTCTGGCCCCAGGTAAAGAGGCCGTGGCCGCCGAGAACGATGCCGTCGCAGCCGGGATTCTCCTTTACCGCTCTGCGCATCATCAGTCCGAGCTCAAAACCGGGCCGCTGCCAGGGCATCCAGATCAGCGAATGATTGAACTCGCGATTGAATTCTGCCATCTTGGCTTTGCCGTTCGCAGACGCTGCCAGTGCAATACCCCAGTCGGGATGCAGATGGTCGACATGGGGGAAGGGAAGAAAGCCGTGCAGTGGCGTATCGATCGATGCGGCGACTGGGTTGTTGTGGAAGGTGCATATCGGATACATCCCCACCATATCGTCTTCGACGTCGACTCCCTTGTAGCTGCGCTCGAGGGCGAGTAGCTTCTCCTGGTAGAGCGTGGCAAAGCCCGTGCGCTTGATGCTGCCGAGATCGCCTCCGGAGCCTTTCACCCAGATCACCTCGACGGATTCGCCAGAGAGCGGGTCCGTTTCGATGACCTTGGAGCTGGTGTTGCCGCCGGCAAAGTTGGTGATGCGCAGGTCAGAGCCCAGCAGGTTGGAGCGATAGCGCAGAAGCTCCGGTTCATCGAGCGTGGCGGCGATAGCGGGATCCCAGCGGTCTTCGAGGAAGCGTAAAGTTGCGGTTGCGAGAGTTGCCTGCGTCATTGTGCACCACCGAGAGGGGAATTGATCGAACCCAGACTTCGATTCTACTGCCGAAGGCGCCGGGTCAGGCGTAGCTGCTGACGGCCGATTGGCGGCTGGCGCGCTCGCGGGTGATCCGTTCGACATATCCGCCCTTACGGAGCGCAGCTAGCGGATCGGCTGCCAAGCCGCGTGACTCGCGCCAGGCGGATGCAAGCGGCCGAACATCGCGCCAGAATGCGCCGCGGAAAACCTCCTCGGCGGCCACCAGATCACAGGATTGCTGAAGAGTGGCAAGCTTCTCGCGATCGACAAGCGCAGCCTTGAGCCACAATTCCTGGGCCGTGACGACGGTTTGAATCATGGCCTCGATTTTGCCCTTGAGGTTATGACTCTGATCGATCATGAAAGCAATTGCATTGAGCGAACCTTCGGACGGGGCTGAATCCAACTGCTGGCAGATCTCATGAAAAATCCTGAATATCTGGTAAGGATCGATCGAGCCGAGCGTGAGATCGTCGTCGGCGTAGCGCCGGTCATTGAAGTGGAATCCGCCAAGCAGGTCCAGATGGAGGAGCCACGCAACAATCTGCTCGATGTTCTGCGAGAGATAGTGATGGCCCGTGTCAACTAGAACAAAGGCCTGCGGACCGGCGTCGCGGCACAGGTGCGCCGACATGCCCCAGTCGGCGATGTCAGTGTGGTAGAAAGCCGGCTCAAAAGGCTTGTACTCCACGAGCAGGCGCTGATCGGGGGCAAGGTGCTGATGCGCGGCGCGGAGCGCAGATTGCAGCCACTCGATCCTTTTGCGCATGGATTGCGTGCCGGGATAGTTGGAGCCATCGGCAAGCCATAGTGAAATATCGCGCGCGTGAAGATGCTTGCCGATTTCAATGGAATCGAGCACGTGCTGAAGCGCGTTGTCGCGAATGTCTTCATCGGGGTTGCAGAGTGAGCCGTATTTGTATTCCTGATTCTGAAAAAGATTCGGGTTGATGGAACCCGAGCGGATGCCCGTTCTCCGCTCAAGCGCCCGGACCTCTGAGACGTCAACCAACCCGCGTGGAAGGTCCCATAGGACATGCAAAGCCAGCGTGGGCGTTGCGCCGGTGAGGCGATGCACCTCGGCGGCATCGCTGAACTTCTCTTCGAGTGTGGATGCGGCTGCCGGCTGGAAGAACTTGCCGAAGCGCGTGCCGGTGTTCGCAAATCCCCAGGACGGGATTTCAATTTGGAATGCGTCTAGAATGCCTGCGGCTTGATCGAAGAGTGCGGATTCGGATGGATTCATGGCGGCCAGCCTCTGCTCTGTAAGTGTAGCGCTGGAATTGTCGTTCCGGCTGCTCAGGCGTCATCGCGAATGATAATCACGCTGAGGAAACGGGGCCCGTGGACACCTTTTATGCGGGTCATTTCGATATCGGCCGTTGCGCTGGGGCCGGAGATGTACGTGGCAAGTCGTGGCGGATGCGGACATCGGGCGAAGTATTCGGGCAGCGTCTCGACAATCTGCGAGGCGTGCAGGATGCAGAGGTGGAAGTCCGGCAGAAGGGTCAGGACGCGGCGGCCCTCCTGGGGGGAATGATGGAGAACGATCGTGCCGGAATCCGCTACGCCTGCAAATGCGGCAGTAACGACGCCATCGCAGTGCTCGATCTCGTCGTGGCTCAGTTCATGGTCGATCTTCCACACGTAGTCTGGGGCGCGCCACTCGACGGGAAGGCCGGGCGGCGCGACGAACGTATGGCGGCCACTGGACTGGAGTTGCCGTGCGATCGTGGGCTGGAGTTCTCCAGTCGAGGATTCGACGACTTCCGCGCCATACTCACGCAGTCGTTCGGTCATCAGATGAAGGCGGTTGGCGTTGTCGAGTGCACCGCGATAAATATAGTTGCGCGGCAGGTCGGCGTAGGTATTCGAGTCGTTGCGCGTAGCTGCGCGTATGCTGTCGAGGATTGCCTGACGCGAAGACGTTGCCATCAGCGGCCCTCCTTGGTCTGCCTTGCATCGCGTGTCGCCCTCGCAGGGCGCGTCGCCTTCGCAGGGCGCGTCGCCCACCAATCGCGGAAGGTCTGCTCGGGGAGTGCGCGGAGATCGCGCGACATTGTCCAGCGCGCGCCGAAGCCTGGAAGACGATGAATCCATCCGTCTTTGCCGGTGAATAAGCTCAGGCCAAAGCGGCCCAGACGCTGCGCGAGCCGGAATCGCGCGGCACTGGCAAAGGCGAAGTTCGCGGCTTTCATCCCGAGAAACATGGGGTCAAACCAGCGCCCAGGCTGCGTGCGCTCCTGATTGACGACCTGCGCACGCAACTCGATGAGAACCTCCGGAATGTTGATGTTCACCGGGCACACTTCATAACACGCTGCACAAAGCGATGACGCATAGGGCAAAGATTGCGCATGTTGCATGTGTTCGAGTTGCGGCGTCAGGATAGCGCCAATGGGCCCGGCATAAGGCGAGCCGTAGGCATGGCCGCCAGTCTGCCGGTAGACAGGGCAGGTGTTCATGCAGGCACCACAGCGAATGCATTGCAGGGTTTGCCGCTCGACTTTGCGCGCGAGAATCTCGGAGCGGCCATTGTCGAGCAGCACAACGTGAAAGCGTCGTGGACCGTCATCGGGAGTGATCCCCGACCAGAGTGAAGTGTACGGATTCATGCGCTCGCCTGTAGCCGAACGGGCTAGGACTTGCAGCAGAACTTCAAGATCCGCGAATCGAGACAGTACTTTCTCAATGCCGGCAAGCGTGATCAGCATGCGCGGCAGCGTGAGGCACATGCGCCCATTGCCTTCCGATTCGACGATCGCCACCGAGCCGGTTTCAGCAACCAGAAAATTGGCTCCGCTGATCGCCGTCGGAACGCTGAGAAACTTCTTGCGCAGATAAGATCGAGCCGCCGCAGTCAATGCCTCGGGATCGTCTGAGAGTTCGGGCAGGCCCATGCGCTGCGCAAAGATGTCGCGGACCTGGCGGCGATTTACATGCAGCGCGGGAACCACGATGTGCGAAGGCTCGTCGTCGCCGAGTTGCAAAATGAGTTCGGCAAGATCGGTTTCGATGGCCGTGATCCCAGCGGCTTCCAGCACGGGGTTGAGCCGGATCTCAGCCGAGGTCATGGTCTTGATCTTGATGACTTCAGTGGCGTTTTCTTCGCGCAGAATGCGCAGGATGATTGCACGCGCTTCTTCGGCATCGCGAGCCCAGTGGACAGTGCCTCCCGCGGCTGTGCAGTTGGTTTCGAACTGCTTAAGATACGTACCGAGGTTCGCGAGGGCATGAGCACGAATGGCGGCCGCAGAGGCGCGCAGGTCCTGCCAGTCTATCTTTTCAGCGACAAGGTTGTTGCGCTTGGCCTGGATCACGTCGGTGGCGTGAGCGACATTCTTGCGGAGTTGCGTGTTCTGTAATATCGGCAGCGCCGCAGTCGGGAAGGGCCGCGCAATGCGCGGATCCATCACCGGAGAAGGGACGTGCGCAGCCGGGTGAACTGGCGTGCTCATGCAGTTGCCCCATGCGGATTCTCCATCGTGCTGACGAGGATGCCGGCAATATGAATTGTCTGCAGCCTCTTCATCTGCCGGTGCAAACCCCCGCCCAGGTGCATCAGGCAACTGTTGTCGAGGGCGGTGCAGTACTCCGCATTGGTCGCCAGCAGGTCGGTGAGCTTGGCGTCAAGCATGGCCGTGGAGACTTCGGCGTTTTTCACGGAGAAAGTTCCGCCAAATCCGCAGCAACGCTCCAGGTTCACGAGCGGAACGAGTTCGAGCCCGCGCACTTTGCTTAGCAATCGGAATGGCCGGTCGCCTACATGCAGGCCGCGAAGGCCATGACAACTGGCGTGGTAGGTAACGCGGTGGGGAAAATATGCGCCCACGTCTTCCGAGCCAAGCTTATCCGTAAGGAATTCACTCAACTCGTATACGCGCGGCAGCAATGCTGCAAATTGCATCCGAAGCTCTTCATTGCCCAACTCCTCGAACAAGCCAGCGTACTGATCACGGATCATAGCGACGCAGGAGGAAGACGGAATCACGACACATTCGGCGTGGTGGTAGAGCTGGACAAAGCGCTTGGCCTGCGAAAAAGCTTCGGCGCGGAATCCGGTGTTGGCGTGCATCTGGCCGCAGCAGGTTTGTGCAGGCAGGAAATCGAGTTCGACACCAAGCCGCTCCAGGAGCCGCACGACGGCCCGCCCGGTTTCGGGAAAGAGCGTGTCGTTGTAGCAGGTGATGAAGAGCGATGCGCGCATCCGCGAGACCCATCGAGCAAGCGAGGTGTTAAAGAAGATGATATTTCGCAGGAAGGGGCTTGTCGAATGGCGCGGCTGAGAGAGGATGGCAACGCGAGGAGAAAAAGGCGGGGGAGGATGCGATCCTCCCCCAATTTTCCAGGGAAGCCCGGGGAAGCCTATTTTGACAGCTGATCGAGAGCCAGGTTGAGTTCAAGAACATTCACACGCGGTTCGCCAAGCAGGCCAAAAGTGCGTCCGGCGATGTGCTGTTGAATGAACTCGTGCACCTGGTCCCCGCTGAGGCCGCGCGTCTTTGCAACACGCTGCGCCTGGAAAAACGCGTTGTCGGGCGTGATGTCCGGATCGAGACCCGAACCAGAGGTCGTGACCGCGTCGATGGGCACTGGGTGGCCCGGATTCTGCGCCGCCAGCTTGTCAATGTCGCCCTGAATTCGCTGCACGAGCTTGGCATTGGACTGCGCGAGGTTCGATCCCCCGGAGGATGTCGGGTCGTATCCATTGCCGGCAGCCGATGGACGGGGATGGAAGTAGCGGTCCGAAGTGAAGCTCTGCGCGAGGAGTTCGGATCCGACGATCTGGCCATTCTTGAGGATGAGACTGCCTGCCGCCTCGTGCGGGAAAATTGCGCCCGCGATTCCCGTGACGGCGAGCGGATATCCGATGCCGAACAGCAGCGTGGTCAGCAGGGTGAAGCGGATGGAAGTGCGCCAGACTGAGTGCGTGACTACCGCTGTATGTGTTGGCGCTGATGGAGCAAATGTGGTGGTTGCGTGCATGTTCTGTTCCCCTATGCCAAGTGCATGGCTACGAGCAGCATGTCGATGGCCTTGATGCCGATGAACGGAATAATTACTCCGCCGACACCGTAAATAAGAAGGTTGCGTCGCAGCAGCGCCTCTGCGGGTTTGGGCTCGTATTTCACGCCGCGCAATGCGAGCGGGATAAGCGCCACGATGATGACAGCATTGAAGACCACGGCCGACAGAATTGCGGACTGCGGCGAATGCAGGCGCATGATATTGAGCGCATTCAGCACCGGGAAGGCCACTGAAAACATTGCCGGAATGATGGCGAAGTACTTAGCCACGTCGTTGGCAATGGAGAAGGTGGTCAGCGCGCCTCGCGTCATAAGCAATTGCTTGCCGATCTCGACGATCTCGATGAGCTTGGTGGGATTGGAATCGAGGTCGACCATGTTGCCGGCTTCCTTGGCGGCCTGGGTGCCGGAATTCATGGCCACCCCCACGTCGGCCTGCGCCAGCGCAGGCGCGTCATTGGTGCCGTCGCCGGTCATGGCGACGAGCTTGCCCTTGCCTTGCTCTCGCTTGATCAGGTCCATCTTGTCCTTGGGCTTGGCCTCGGCAAGAAAGTCGTCGACGCCAGCTTCACGCGCGATGACAGCGGCGGTAAGCGGATTGTCGCCGGTGATCATGATGGTGCGGATCCCCATGGCGCGCAGACGGGCAAGACGATCTTTGAGTCCGCCCTTCACAATGTCCTTCAGATAAATGACGCCGAGAGCTGAGGAATTCTCTGCCACCACCAGCGGAGTGCCACCTGCGCGAGCGATCTCTTCAACGGCGTCGCGGACCTTCTTTGGCAACGAAGATCCCTGGTCTTCCAGAAACCGCGCGATAGCATCGGCTGATCCTTTGCGGATCCGGACGCCGGGCAGATTTACGCCGCTCATGCGCGACTGCGCGGAAAAGGGAACAAACTCGGCGTGAATGCCGCCCAGATCGCGGCCGCGCAGGTTGTATTTTTCCTTCGCCAGCACTACGATCGACCGGCCCTCTGGAGTCTCGTCAGACAACGACGCGAGTTGTGCGGCATCGGCCAACCGCTCGGCGGTCACATCCGGGGCTGGAATAAATTCGGTGGCCTGACGGTTGCCGAGGGTGATGGTGCCGGTTTTGTCGAGCAGCAGCGTGTTTACGTCGCCCGCTGCCTCAACCGCGCGCCCGCTCATGGCAAGCACGTTATATTGCACCAGGCGATCCATGCCGGCGATGCCGATCGCGGATAGAAGACCACCGATCGTCGTCGGGATAAGGCAAACGAGCAGCGACACCAGCACGAATACCGTCTGCGGCGCCTTGGAATAGATGGCAAACGGCTGCAGGGTGACAACCGCCAGCAGGAAGACGATCGTCAAGCCGGAAAGCAAGATCGACAACGCAATCTCGTTGGGAGTCTTCTGCCGTGTTGCGCCTTCGACCAGGGCAATCATGCGATCCAGAAACGTTTCGCCGGGGTTCGAAGTGATGCGGATCTTGACCCAATCCGACAACACTTTTGTTCCGCCGGTAACAGCGGAGCGATCGCCGCCGGCTTCGCGGATCACGGGGGCTGACTCGCCGGTGATCGCAGATTCATCCACCGAGGCAACGCCCTCGATGACTTCACCGTCGCCGGCTATGTAATGTCCAGCAGGAACGTAGATGATATCGCCGGCGCGGAGCAGGCCGCTAGCAACTTGCTCGAGGGCGCCCGAATCGACATAGCGCTGCGCAATGGTTTCGCCTTTGGCTTTGCGGAGCGTGTCGGCTTGGGCTTTGCCGCGTCCTTCGGCCATCGCCTCGGCGAAGTTGGCAAACAGCACGGTGAACCAGAGCCACAGCGTGATTTGGAGATTAAATCCGAAGCCAACGCGATGATGCAGAGTGTTGTCGACCAGCAGTGCCGAGGTGAGCACACTACCGACTTCCACAACAAACATGACCGGGTTCTTGACCATCCAGCGTGGATCGAGCTTGCGAAACGCATCGATCAGAGCTTGCCGGATGATTTCGCCGTTCCACAGACTCTTTTGCTCCACCACGCCGGCAGTCGATTTCTTTCTGCGATGTTCGTGGTGTTCCGGCGGCAGCGAGGAGGATGCGCCGGTCTCAGCGGAAGGCACTCCAGAATCCGAATGAGCTTCAGCTTGCGCGGGAGAATTGTACTTACCGTAAGAACTCATGTCAGATCTCCTCAGAAAAGCTGTCCGGATTTCAGCTGCAGATGTTCAAGAATCGGTCCCAGGCTTAAAGCCGGGAAGAAGGTGAGAGCGCCGAGAATGAGAACGACGCCGACCAGCAGAACGGTGAACAAGGAAGTATTAACAGGGAAAGTGCCTGGTGAAGGCGGGATACTTTTCTTTTCAGCCAGATTTCCAGCGAGAGCAAGGACTGGCAGCATCATCAGGAAGCGCCCGACCAGCATGTCGAAACCGAGTGCGACATTGTACCACCATTGCGTGGTCGGATTTACGGGAATGTTCAGACCGGCAAACGCCGAGCCGTTGTTGCCCGCGCCCGATGTGAAGGCATAGAGAATTTCGGTTAGCCCATGGGGTCCGGTATTCGTGAGCGCAGACAGCCCAATCTTGGAAGAAAGAACAAAGACGGCAGTGAGGTTGAGGATGATGAGCGGAAAGACGAGCACGTAGAGCATCGCCATCTTGACATCGTAGGCTTGAATTTTCTTGCCTAGATACTCAGGGGTACGACCGACCATAAGGCCAGCGATGAATACCGAGAGAACGACGAAGATCAACATTCCATAGAGGCCTGATCCAACACCTCCGAAGATCACTTCTCCCAGCATGATATTGGTGAGAACAACCATGCCTCCGAGAGCGGTGAAGCTGTCATGGACACCATTCACAGCGCCGCAACTGGCGTCGGTGGTGATGGTGGCGAACAGGGCGCTCTCGGCAATGCCGTTGCGAACTTCTTTGCCCTCCATGTTGCCGCCCGGTGCTGTTGCTGTGGCGGTCTGAGCTGCCCCGTGGATCGACGGGTGCGGATGAGCCTCGGCCCAGTACACGGTGGTGAATCCTGCAGCAAACAGAATGTACATCGCCGCAAAGACCGCCCAGCCGTGGCCCGGCGAGCCGGTCATACGGCCCAGGGTATAGGTCAGGCCGGCAGGGATGATGAAGATCGAGAGGATCTGAAGAAAGTTCGAGAGCGGAGTGGGGTTCTCAAATGGGTGCGCGCTGTTGGCGTTGAAGAATCCGCCGCCATTGGTGCCCAGCATTTTGATCGCTTCCTGCGAAGCAACTGGGCCCTGCGCGATGGTCTGTGTTTGACCCTCGATGGTGTGAGCGACGGTGTATGCATGCAGATTCTGCGGCACGCCCTGGCCGACAAGCAGCAATGCGTAGATGATGGACCCGGGCAGCAGGATGTAGAGGAGCGTGCGGGTTGTGTCGACCCAGAAGTTCCCGATCGTGCCGGACATCGTCCGCTTGATGCCGCGAATCAGCGCCACCGCGACTACTATGCCGACAGCTGCCGAGAAGAAGTTGTGCGTGGCGAGACCTGCCATCTGCGTCAGGTAACTCATGGTGGTCTCGGGCGTGTAGGACTGCCAGTTTGTGTTCGTCGTAAAGCTGGCGGCCGTATTCCACGCAAGATCGGGACCGACAGCAGCGAGCCCCTGAGGATTCCACAGCTTGATGATGGCCTGGAGGCGCTCGATTCCGTAGGTAAGCAAAAGGCTCACCGCAGAAAACCCGAGCACGCCGAACGCGTATTCGCGCCAGTTCATCTCGTGATCAGCATGGACCCCGCAGGCCTTGTAGATGAGTCGCTCGATGGGATGCAGAACCGGATCAAGCCAGGTGCGCTTGCGTTCCAATACTTGTGCAATGAAGAGCCCAACCGGCTTCGTGAGGAGCGCCAGGACCACCGAGAAGAATAGGAATTGCAACCAGCCATTGGCAGACATGTCAGAACTTCTCCGGGAAGAGCAAGGAGGCGGCGAGGTAAATGAGCAACAGGACCGAGAGCAGGAGAGCCACTATGGTGACGAGGTCCATGGTTTACCTCAACTTCTGACAGGCCTTGACGTAGAGAAAGGCCACGGCAAAGAAAACAGCGGTAAAAAAAAGCATGGTCAGATCTTGCATGCGAGGACCCTCGATTCGGAACGGCACGCAGCTTCGAGGACGCGTGGGATTCCAAAATCGATTTTGCGGGTTTGTGCGTTGTGTTCGCGGAAGGGAAATCTAAAGGAACCATAAAGATCGAGCCAAGTTTGCCTGCGAGGTCCCGCCTAATGAGGCGGTAAAGGGCTCTACTCTTCTTTGCCGTTGAAGCCCTCGGGGACAAAGCGATAGCCGACCCACGGTTCGGTCTGGATGAACTGTTTGCCGGTTTCAGCCTCAAGCTTTTTGCGAAGCTGGCCCACAAAGACGCGGAGATACTCGGGCTGGTGTGCAGATTGCGCTCCCCAGACGGCGGTGAGCAGCGCGCGGTGGGTGATCACCTTGCCGGCATGGCGCGCGAGGTGGAGCAGCAGCTCAAATTCCTTTGGCGTCAGGTGAATCGGCTTTCCAGCGACTTCGATGCGGTGCGCAGCGGCGTCGATTACGAATTCTCCGGTGACGATTGCCGATTCTGTGCGCTCCGGCGCGCGGCGCATGTGGGCCCGGACGCGCGCCTGCAGTTCCTGGATGCTGAACGGCTTGGTGACGTAGTCATCCGCGCCCGAGTCGAGGGCTTCAATCTTGGCGCGCTCGTGATCACGCACCGAGAGCACGAGGATCGGAGTCGATGATGTTGCGCGAATGGCGCGACAAACTTCAACGCCGCTCAGCACGGGCATCATCAGGTCCGTGATGACGAGGTCGGGCGGCCATTCTGCGAAGATGCGCAGGCCCTCTTCGGGATCATTGGCGGTACGGACATCAAAAGCCTGTGCAGACAAGGCTGCGCGGAGCACGCGGGTGATTTGCGGTTCGTCGTCGATCACTAGAATTCTGCCGGGCATCTTTGTTCTTCTTCCACCGGAAGCTTACATCATCGGGGAGGCCGAGTATCATTCCGGTTGAGACAATCATGGAATTCAAGCCAAAGCCGCATCACTACTTCCAGTGGCTGGGGGCCACAATGGCCGCGGTGCTGACCACCGTCGGCTTGGCCATGACCAACGCGCGGGCAACCACGGCGGGCATGGTGTTTCTAATGGTCGTGGTGGTAACGGCGACGCAGGCTGGGATGGTGATCTCGCTGTATAGCGCTCTGCTGTGCGCTGTGTCCTTCGATTATTTCTTTTTACCTCCAATTCACACCTTCATCCTGGCCGGTCCGCAGGAGTGGGTGTCGATGCTGACGTTTGCGGTAAGTTCGCTCGTGGCGGGGCGTGTAGCCGAACGAGCCCGCAGACAGAAGGAGCAGGCCGAACAGCGCCGCGAAGATGTGGAGCGGCTGTACCTGCTGAGCCAGGAGATGATGCTGCATGAGGACTCAGCAGGGCTGATTCGCGACTTGCCGGCGCTGGTGGCCAAGATCTTGGCGCTCGAGAGTGTCGTGTTGTACGTGCAGGATCGGGATCAATATGTGTCGACGGTTGCGGAACTGGCAGAGCTCTTCAAAGCAAACCTGCGCGAAGTGACCGGCGGCGCGCCCGCGACAATTGCACAGCAGGATGGGTTTGAGGCACATGCGCTGATGGTTGGGATGCGGGCCGTAGGTGCGATGGCATGGCGGCCGGGAAATCTCTCGCGCGAGGTTGCTACGGCCGTATCCGGGCAGGTGGGGATTGCATTGACGCGGGCCATCGCCATCGAGGCAAGTGCGCGGATGGAGGCTGCGCGCGAGGGAGATCGCCTGCGGGCGGCGCTCATCGATTCGCTCACTCACGAATTGCGCACGCCGCTGACATCCATTCGCGCAGCGGCTACAACGCTGACACAGGATCAAGGGTTGGATGATGCATTGCGCCACGAATTGGCAACGGTGGTTGACGAAGAATCGGCTCACCTCGATGCCCTGATTGGCGAAGCCGTGGAGATGGCAGAGCTGGATGCGAACGTGCTGAAGGTGCAGTCCGAGCCGCGCCATACGCGTACCCTGCTGGAGCACGCGGTAGAGGAGTCGTACACAATGCTGGGGCGCCACCAGGTCACATTGATGGTGCAGGAGCCGGACAGGCCGGTTTGGTTCGACGCCAGGCTGCTGGGCCGCGTGTTTCGTCACCTCATTGAGAACGCGGCCGCCTATTCGCCTGCGGAGAGCCGGATTGTGCTGCGCAGCCGGCGCGTCGATGGCCGTCTCGAATTTGAAGTGGAGGACAACGGTCCAGGAATCGACAAAGTCGATCTGCCGCACATCTTTGAAAAGTTCTATCGCGGCAAGAAGGGCGCCAAACTTGGGAAGGGAACTGGCATGGGGCTGGCGATTGCGCGCGCGATCATGCTGGCACACGGCGGTGGGATTTCAGTGGAGAGCAATCCGGAGCACGGGAGCACGTTTCGGTTCTGGGTGCCGTTGGTGGAGAAACAGACGGCCGACGTCAAGCCGGAAGCACTCTGATCGCCGGATCCGACTCCAACACCTGTCGAACTTTCAATTGCAAGTGCGCGAGAGCAGCTTCGTTCGGTCGATAAAAAAGTCGCTTGAATAGGTTCAGCCCGTAGTCGCACTCGACGAAGATCATCCATTGTGCAGGTGATTGCTGATCACAATTGCTGACGTGCCCGACGCCGATCCAGAAGGGGTCTTTGCCCTTTCTGGCCCAGAAACACCAGCCCCAATCCTCTTGGATGATATTTGAAAGACGAAAATCAGCTTCCAGACTCCGAAGGAGCTGCGTCCTCATCCATTCCGCGAAATCCTCTCCAAAGCAGCAAGCGTTTATGAAATGCGGCTTGACCTCGCGATAATTGAAGATTTCGGTTTCTACAAGAACTGGATCCTTCCTCACGGTCAACCACCAGATTGCCTTCAAATCCAGATGGAGGCAGGAGAAACTCTACGCAGGTTCTCCGCTCCAGACGCATTCGATATCGCGGTGCTTCTCCGAGCTTTCCTTTGCCCACTCGAGCACACGTGCCACTCGCCAGGCCTCCGTGGGAGTAACTGGCGGTGCAGATGAATTGCCCAGCAGAACATCGCGGACGCCGGCGTAGAAGAGCCGGTAATCGCCGGTGGCCGAAGGAACAGGTCGCGTAACCGCGCCGCCATCGACATCGACGCTGAGCGTGCCCCAGTGATCGCTCGATTCCTGGCCCCAGCTGGTGTCGGCGATCTTCGTGACCTTGCCAAGCGCATCTTCCTGCGGGTCCAGGCCCCACTTCCAGAAATTGCCGCGGGTACCTCTCAAATGGAACCGCGGACGGGCGAGCGATGAAAGGCAATTGGCTCCTAGCGTGACAGAAAATCCGGTGTAATAGTGCAGGCGAATGGTAAAAGCGTCGTTGGCGCCTTCACCATCGCGCTCACGGAGGACCTCGGCTCCCACGGCAGCCGGCGGCCCAAAAAGCACCAGCGCCTGGTCGACGAGGTGCGTGCCAAGATCGAGCAAAATCCCGCCTTCATCCGTCTCTTCTTTCCATGCCCGGCTGGAAAGGCCGGGGCGCCAGCGATCGAAGTTTGACCCGAAATGCACCAGGCGACCGAGTGAGTGTTCATCGATTAGTTTGCGAATTGTCAGGAAGTCATTATCAAAGCGTCGGTTATGAAATGGAAAAAGGTGAAGTCCGATACCGCCGGCCAGTTCGGTGAGTTGGGAAATTTGATCGGCGCTGAGAGCCACAGGCTTGTCGACGACGACGTTTTTGGCCGCTTCCAGCGCCTGCATCGCGATGGGGAAATGGGTGCTATTAGGGGTGGCGACGACAACCAACTTGATAGAGGCGTCTGCCAGCAGCTCTTCGACGGAGCGATACGTGGTGATGCCCGGATAGCGCTCTGCGGCATTGCTCGAATTACGTTCGACAACCGCCGCGAGTTCAAGTCCTTCGACCGACGAGATAAGCGGTGCGTGGAATACGCGTCCCGCCATGCCGAAACCAACCAGCCCAACGCGAATCATGCGTCCCCCGATCGCGACTGCCCGCTTGTGTTGTATTTAGCCCTCAAGTTTATACCGCGTCTCGGCAAGGCGATAGAGCCTCCGCCAGACAAGTCGATTCATAGTAACGACCATGAGGGAAATCATGATGGTGGCCAACAGCAGGATGGGAAAACGGCCGTCGGCGCTGGCGGCGTCGATCTGGGCACCGAGGCCGATGGTCTGAATGGTGCGGCCCTGGATGTTGGCATACTCCGCAAAAACCGACGCATTCCACGCTCCTCCTGAAGCCGTCACCATGCCCGTGATGAGATACGGAAAAATGCCGGGCAGGATCAGCGTCGTCCATCGCTGCCAGCGCGTGAACTTGTAAAGCGAAGCGGCCTCGCGCAGGTCCGAGGGAATCGACATCGCGCCGGCAATCACGTTGAAGAGGATGTACCACTGCGTCCCCAGCAGCATCAGTGCGACCGAGCCGATGCCGAGCCCGCCGCCGATCTTGAGCAAGCCTATGAGCAAAATGGGGAAGAACGCAGTCGCCGGAACTGACGCCAACACTTGTGCAACCGGCTGAACGATGCGTGCAAGCTTGGGATTGAAGCCAATCGCAACTCCTACCGGCACCGTCCAGAGCGCGGAGATGAGCAGCGCCACATTTACGCGCAGAAAAGTAGCGGCCGCACCCTCGAGCAGCATGCGCAGATCGGCAAGCGTAACGTGGCGGAGCATCATCGCACATTGGATCGCTCCCCACGTTACGGCGAGAGCGAAGGCAACGCCCACGACCCAGTAGGCGATCGACGTCTTGCCCTTGTCTGAATCCTGATCGAGAGGCTGGACAACGCGGCACTCCCGGGTGCGAGCCATGCGGCGGTAAATGGGCTCCTCGATGCTCGCCCAGAGCCGGCTTGAGAGCATATTTACAAGAGCAGAACGTTGCAACAGCGTGAGGATGGGCGAGGTGACGTGGTCTGCCGCTTCCACCTGCTCAAATTTGAATTTTTCGCTCCAGGCAATCAGCGGACGCCAAATGAGCTGATCCGTCGCAACGACGATGAGCACGATGGCCGCGATTCCACTGATCAATGCGCGAACATCGCCAGAGTAGGTCGCCGTCTGGATGTAGCTGCCCAGGCCGGGGAGCTGGAAGTTGATGCCGTTGAGCGGAAACATCTCGCACGCCATGAGTGCGAACCATCCGTTGGCCACCGAAACGATCGAGTTCCACACCAGCCCGATGGCTGCGTACGGCATTTCAAGTTGCCAGAAGCGCTGCCATGCCGAGTATCGATAGATGCGCGAAGCCTCGATCATCTCGCGTGGAATGCCCTTTACCGAGGAGTAGAAGCTGAATGCGAGATTCCAAACCTGCCCGGTGAAGATCAGCAGGATCACGCCCATCTCGATGCCGAGTTGATGGCGCGGCACCAGTGCGATCATCGCCAGCAACACCGGCGGCAGGAAGCTCAGCACCGGGATGGACTGGAGAATGTCGAGGACAGCAATCATCCACGCCTCAACGCGCGTATTGTGGGCGGCGATGTACCCGTAAGAGACGGCAAAGATCAGGCTCAGAAAGTAGGCGATCCCGATGCGCATTACCGAGTACAACGCATAGAGCGGAAGGGAGCGCGCATTCTCTGAGATGGGAGAGACAGGGACAGCCGAGCCCATCCAGTAGGAAGCCATATGCACGATAGCCATGAACACCGCGAGCGCACACAGGCCAACGCCCATATCGATAAAAAAAGGCCACGTGCGAACGGTGACGAGCGATCGTGCAAAGGTGCGCTGAAGGGTCAATCATCGCCTCCGGCGGCAGCGGCCTCTTCGAGTGCATCGGGAATCACGAAGCGGCGTCGCGCCGCATCGAAATCGAACAGCTCGGCGTAGCGGCCCCAGTTAACCGCTGTCTCAATCTGACGACGCGACTCTTCGTCGCTGAACTGCTCGTCGAGCATATCGAGGAAGAAGTCTTCCGGAACGGTGTGGTCGCTCTTGGCCTCCAATGCTCTTCGAATTTGGCGCAGGAGCAAAACGTTTGCCACCGCGGCATCGCGAAAAAGCTCCTTCTGCCGGAGAATTTCAGAGTTAGCGTATTCCGTTCCGGTTTCTGTAATGGAGACGTCGCCTTCTTCCACTTTGAGGAAGCCCAGCAACTGAGCGGCATCGACAATCGGCAGCAGATCGTCAATCTCGAAAGCGAGGTCGTCGGCAAGGCGGTAAATGTCGTCGCGACCACCCTTGTCAAGGAGCAGTTCCAGCAGTCCGGCTATCCCGCCCGGTCGCGCGTGCGGCAGCATCTGGTATTTCATCTGGCGCTGGTCGCGAATGCGCGGGCTGGGGTGCTGATGATCGGGCGCCTGGGTGGGCTCGACGTCCGGCCGCGTGAGGACCTTGTAGATGTAGTCGACCAATTGCGTGAAGGGCTCGGATTTGCGGTCGCGCGGCTGCGGAATCTGGACCCGGAAGTCGGTGCGGATGTGCCCGGGATTGCGTCCGAGCACAATGATGCGATCGGCGAGCAAAACGGCTTCTTCGATGTTGTGGGTGACAAGGAAGACGCAGCGCGTGGGCATGGTCTTCTTGGCCCAAAGCTCCAGGAGTTCACTGCGCAGGTTCTCGGCCGTCAGGACATCGAGCGCGGAGAAGGGCTCGTCCATGAAAAGTACTTCGGGCTCAACGACGAGCGCCCGTGCAAAACCGACGCGCTGCTTCATACCACCGGAGAGTTCCTTGGGATACGCGGACTCGAAACCATCAAGGCCGACGGTATCGAGCATGCGCATGCTGCGGGTGCGACGCTCCTCGGCCGCGACGCCGCGTGCCTGCAGCGGAGCTTCCACATTCTCAAGCACGGTGAGCCATGGAAACAGGGCAAAGCTCTGGAAAACGATGGAGACGTTGATCTCGGCGTCGGCGATCGGTTTCTCGTGCCAGTAGACCTGGCCGGCAGATGGCCGCGAAAGACCGGAAAGCATGCGCAGCATGGTGGACTTTCCGGAACCCGAAGGCCCGAGCAAAGCGACAATCTCGCCGGGAACAATGGTCAGGTCGGTGGGAGAAATGACCTGGATGCGGTTTTGGCTGGGCTGGGCGTAGTACTTTTCGATCTTCTCGGCGCGAATAATCGCTTCGCCATTCGTGCGACTGACTCCCGCTGGGGCAGGGTTCTGCACAACGTTCTCCATGCACGCCTCTCCGCCTGGGGATCTGCCGAAGAATCCGGCAGGGAACTGGTATTTCGAAAGCTTATGAGGGTTGCGTTGCTCCCACATGAATCCGTTATGCCCCAGGGAACAACCCGCGCGTTTAGAGTACAGCAGTCGACGGGAGGCTAGGGTTTTCCGCGAAGGAAACGCGGTGCGCGGAACAAATCGGGAACATCTCTGCGAACGTGAGACTCCGGATCTGCGTCCAAAGGGTAGAGCGATTGCAGCGAACAACGCCAGTCTTGCGCAATGTTGAAGGCGCCCGTAGACTAGGAAACCGGGCTACCAGTGGTTTCTTGTTGTACGGTCCGAGGATGTTATTCTAGCCGAGTATTTACCTAGCTGATGGTACCGTAAGCGGTGCTATCAGGTTTCGCTGCGCGGCGCGTTCGACTGAAAGGCTTTTTGCGTCAATCCCTTTGGCGTTCAGGAGTGTATGCCCGATAATCATGTTAAGCCCAAAGTTCTCGTAGTAGACGACGAGCGCGTCATTGCCGATACGCTGGCGATGATTTTGAACCAGAGCGGCTTTCAGGCAAGGGCCGTATACTCCGGCGAGGCTGCGCTCGAGACCGCTTCGAGCTATGCGCCGGACATGCTGATCGCCGACGTCATCATGGCCGATCTGAACGGTATTGATGCGGCAATCCAGATTCGTTCGCTGCTGCCCAAGATCAAAATTCTGCTCTTTTCGGGTCAGGCCGCCACAGCCGACCTTCTCGAAAAAGCGCGGGCCCAAGGCTACGAATTTGAGATTCTCGCCAAGCCCGTGCATCCGCAGGATCTGTTGAACCGGCTCCGCAGCTAACCCCGCACGCAAAGGCCTTCCGTCGATCAGGGCTTCATCTCATGACGGCCTTCGATAGCGTGCGCCATCGTGACCTCGTCCGCGTATTCAATGTCGCTTCCGGCGGGAACGCCGGTGGCAATCCGCGTAATGCGTACCTTGAATTCCCGCAGTGCGCCGGCCAGCCAGCTCGCCGTGGCTTCGCCCTCAAGGGTGGGGCTGGTGGCGAGAATTACTTCATCCACTTCGCCTCGCTCGACGCGCTGGATCAGCGAGTGGCTGCGTAACTGATCGGGGCCTACGCCGTGCAAGGGCGAAAGTGTGCCATGCAGCACGTGATAGACGCCGCTATAACGGCTTCGCTCTACTGCCTCGATGTTGGTGGGCTCCTCGACCACACAAACGAGCCTTTGATTACGCGTAGGGCTGGAGCAATAAGCGCAAGGTTCCACGTCCGTAATGTTGTTACACACCGAGCACAGCCGCAGGCTGGCCTTGAGTCCGCGCACGGCTTCTGCAAGCGCCGATGCGTCGTCGCCGCCGGAGCGCAGAATATGAAAGGCGAAGCGCTGGGCAGTCTTGGTTCCCACCCCGGGAAGCTTCTTTAACTCGTCAATGAGCCGGGCCATAGGCTCGGCATAGCGTGCCACAGCGACTCCTCCTAGACAGTCCGATAAACGATTCCGACGAACATTTCAGGCGGAAAACCGTGCGCCCAATCCCCATCAAGCTCGGCGGTGGGCTTTTTGCCAATCACTTCCTGCTCGCTGGCGCCTGCCTGCTTGAGCACCGCAACCTTGTCGCGCACCGACGAGAGCATGTCGGTATAGTTCTTCAAATCGGTCTTGTCTCCCAGTGGGCCATGTCCGGGGATGATCTTGGTCTTATCACCTGCAAGTGCAAGCGATTTTTGTGCCGCTGCAATCGTGCCGCCTATCGATCCGCCGGTGCCCTCGTCGATGAACGGATACGTCTTGTTGAAGAAGATATCGCCGCAGTGCAGCACATCCGCGTTCTGGAAGTGAATGTAGATGTCGGTGTCGGTGTGGGCCGGATCGTAATGGACCAATTCGACGGCGTCGCCATTGTGTTTATGGCTCATGCTGGTGGCAAAGGTGATGGTCGGGATGGCGCCAGCCGGATACGCCGGAAGACTCATGTGAAACAACTTCATTTCGGCGGGCTCGGAAAGACGGGTCTTCGTCTTCTCGTGGGCGACGACCCGGAAGCCGGCTGCGTGCATGCCCTCATTTCCATCCACGTGATCGATGTGCCAGTGCGTGTTGATCAGCCCGTGGGGCGCGTCGCTGCTGACCGCCGCAATTGCCTCGCGAATATGGGGAACGGCCGTCGCGAAGCTGGAATCGATCAGCAGAACGCCATCTTTACCGGATTGGACAGCCATGTTACCGCCTGCGCCCTGCAGAAGCCAGATGTTGTCGTAAAGTTTCGTAGTCTTGATCGGCGTCGCGGCGCCGGCTGCGCGCATTTGCGCAATTCGGTCAGTCGGTGGTGTGGGTTGCGTGACCTGGGAAAAGGCCCGGCGCGGTGCAAGCGACGCTGCGCCGGCGGCCATGCCAAGACGGAGAAAACTCCTGCGGTTGATCTCAAATGTCATCGTGACCCCCTGAGCTGCTGAACAACAACTCAAATGAAACTCTACCTCAGCGCGGGACGGATCGGGTTAATCCAGAGTCGATCAGCCAAGCCCGGGGATATTGAGATTCAGCCCGCCCAGCGCGCCTTTGACGCTCGATTGAATTGCCTCGTCGGCCTTATGACCGGCATCGTTGACTGCCCCGACAATGAGGGATTCAAGCATCTCCACGTCAGGATTCGATCCGCCAAGGCTGGTCACGGCTGAAGGGTCGATCTTGATCTTGATCAGCTCTTTCTTGCCATTCATGGTGGCTGTCACTGCGCCGCCGCCGCTCGATCCCTCGACTACCGTTTGCGCGAGCTTGCGCTGCATGTCCTCTTGCATCTTGTTGGCCTGGGAGAGCATTTCTGCCATCTTGAGGGGATTGATCATTGGGCCTCCTAAGGCCTATTTGGTGCGCAGGTCGACCACGCTGCGCACTTCGGCGTGAAAAATTTCCTTTGCCCGCTGCACCATCGGATGCTCAAGCGCCGCCTGCTGAACGCTGCCTTCGACGGGCGCCGTGACCGAGGATGTAGACGCCACACCTTCTCCTGGAATGACCATGAACCGTATCGGTGCGCCGAGCCGCTGCAACTCCTGCTTGATGATTTTTTCGGCGGCGGCATTCACGGTAAGCGCCAGCATCTTCTTGCCCATGCCGGGGACTTCAATGCGCAGGCTGGTTGCCTCAAGCCTAAGGCGCGCGGTGGAAAGAAGCGTCGACGCTGATGCATGTCCCGCCTCCGCCAGTGCCGCGATAATGGCTTTCTGCACTGAGTCCGCGGTTGGGCTATCCGCGTGTTTTCCGGCCCCATTCATCGGAGCTTTCTCGGCGGGACTAGATTCATCCGAAGCGCCGGTCACCAACGGTTCTGCAAACCCAACTGGCTGCCTTGAAATCTGTGGCCTCGTCGCCATCGGGGCCCCAGATGGAATTTCGATGGTTGGAGCTTCAGAAGGCGCATCCATCACGCCGACGCTTTCGACCTTCGACGTGGCCGGCTGCATCGCGGGTTGGGAACCAGACGAGAATCCAAACGGCGAGCGTGGTGCGGGTGGTGCCGACGTCACACCGGATGCTGGAGCGGCAGGGGAATGCGTCCGCGCGGGTGCAGACCGTGGAGCTGACGATCCGCCGCTGCGGACAGGCGTGCCGCTTGCCACTCCGCTTAGCAACTCCTCGAGTGGCAACAGTCGCTGGGCGTGCACCAGCTTCATCATCCCCAATTCAAGATGGAAGCGCTGCTCCTGCCGATAGTTCAGGTCGTCGAAGGTACGAAGCATGATCTGCAGGTTGCGCGTGATCTCCTCTTCGCCAAAAAGCAGTGCGGTTCGTGCAGCGCGCGCACGTTCATCGGCGGAGATTTGGAGCAGTTCTGTCTGCTCGCCGCCCAGCTTCGCCATCAACGCGTTCCGCAAGTAGCGGACCAACTGTCGCGCGAGCGATTGCGGGCTGTGTCCGGCGTTGAGCAAATCATTCAGTTGCGTCATCAGCGGAGCGCTCTCGCCGGCGGCGACTGCTTCCAGCAGATGCTCAAAGACCGTATTGGGCACCGATCCCATCAGTTCGCGAATCTGCGCGGTGGCGAGAACGGGCCGGTTTTTTGCATCGCACGGAGCGGAAGCAATGGCCTGGTCCATGATCGAAAGCGCGTCGCGCATCGATCCGTCACCGGCCTCGGCCAGCAGCGCAAGCGCGCCCTCTTCGGCTTCAACTTCCTCCTGCCCCGCAATCATTTTGAGCTGCGCAAGAATGTCGTCGAACTTGACCGCGTGAAAGCTGAAATGCTGACAACGCGAGCGAATGGTCTGCGGAATGTTTTCCGGCTCGGTGGTCGCCATCATGAAGACGATGTGCGACGGCGGCTCTTCCAGTGTTTTGAGCAGCGCGTTGAAGGCTGCCTCGGTGATCTGGTGCGCCTCGTCGAGGATGTAGATCTTGTAGCGGTCGCGGGCGGGCGAATAGCGTGCAGCATCGCGCAGTTCGCGAATCTCGTCGATGCCGCGGTTCGTGGCCGCGTCGATTTCGATCACATCAACGGCATTGCCCTGGCGAATCTCGATGCAGGAGTCGCAAACGCCGCAAGGCTCCGGCGTAGGACGCTGCGCCGAGCCGATCTCGGTCCGGCAATTCAGCGCCTGGGCCAGGATGCGTGCGATGGTGGTCTTGCCGATGCCACGATGGCCCGAGAAAATGTAGCCGTGTGCAATGCGGTTCTGGGTCAGCGCGTTCAGCAGCGTGCGTGTAACGTGATCCTGGCCGGCTACGTCGGCAAACCGTTGCGGACGATATTTTCTGGCCAGAACCTGATAACCCATGTGCGCACCGTCTCCTTCGGCCCGACCTGTTAACCGTGGCCTAGGTGGGATTGTATCGTCACCGGCTAGCGCATTTATAAGAAATGATTTGCTGTGTATTCGGAGTCTGGAAGTTGGTTGTACGGCACGTGAAAATGCGCGCTGTTCCTTTCGTTAAGGCTCGAAGAACACCCAGTTTTGGCTTGACGGCTGCATAGCTGAGGAACACAATCTCAAAATCAAGCGGTAGCAAGCCTGCCCTCGAATTTGAGTGTGTAAATCGGGTCAAAAGCTGCTGAAGCAATCGCGAAGGATCAGTGGCTCGAGAGTCAAACGTCTCACCGCAAGACAATTGGAGTGCAGCAAACGCGCGCTCCAAACCTCCATTCATTAGCTCTAGTGGCTTTCCAGACGGAACCAAACCCGGCAAAATCCCATCGGCCCGCTTCCGTCTTGAGATCAACTGACTCATCTCAACGCACTAGGAGGACATATGCCTGATCTGTTCGATCAACTCAAACAGAAATATCAACCGGTGCTGGATACAATTCAGCGCGAAGGCGCAGAGGTTCAAGGCCTCAGTCTCAACGGCAATCAGCTTTATTTGAAAGCGATGGCAGTCTCCGAAGCCAGCAAGAACCGCATCTGGGATTCAATCAAGGCCGTCGATCCCAACTATCAAGATCTAAAGCATGACATCGAGTTCCGCCAAGGCAGCCAGACCTACACGGTGCAGCCTGGCGATAACCTGTCCAAGATCAGCAAGCGCTACTACGGAGATGCGAATAAGTATCCCGTGATAGCCCAGGCGAACAATCTCGCCGATCCTGACATGATCAAGGTGGGACAACAGCTGGTGATTCCCGCCGCTTAGGTATGTTTCCAGGGCGGTGGTTGAGTCCGCCGCCCGATGCCTCAATCGCCTCACCAAGGTGTACGGGCAAGCAACGCAACACCGTACCACTTCCCCAGCGCACGCCAACCTGACGGCAGCGAACCTGCCCCCCAAGGAGATCGCTTATGACCTTACTCGATTCAGTCACGAATGTTTTGAAGCAATATACAGGCGGCTCGACTCCAAACGCCGCAAATGCGACAGAGCATTTCGACCAGGTCGCACAAACCGCACCGCCGAACGCCATCGCAGAAGGACTTTCCGCGATGTTCAAGTCTGACCAGACGCCCGCTTTCGGGAGCATGGTCGGCAACCTGTTCAGCCAATCCAATGGCGAGCAGAAAGCCGGCATGCTCAATCAGCTGATTGCGTCGGTCGGCCCAAGCACCGTGGCACAAATGGCGGGCGGCGGCGTGCTGGCGAGTCTTCTGGGAGGGGGCGCGAGCCAGGTTACACCGCAACAGGCTCAGAGTATTTCGCCAGATGTGGTGCAGCAGATCGCGGCGCATGCGGAGAAGAACGACCCTTCGATCGTGGATAAGGCGAGTGCCTTCTACGCTCAACACTCAACGCTTGTGAAGACGCTGGGCGGAGCAGCTCTGTCGATCGCGCTAGCAAAAGTGGCCGAGCGACAAAGAGCCTAGGAACGCCGCAAATTATCGTTGTACAGGACCCTCACACACTTTCATTGCGAGAGAGGAGAGCCTATGTTCGCGCTGCTATGGGAGATAGTCATCGGGGGAGTGGTCGGAGCGGTAGCCAAGCTTCTCATGCCAGGTAAAGACCCCGGCGGGATTTTCGTTACCATTATCATCGGTATCGCCGGCTCGATTGGAGCGACCTTCCTGGGGCAGTTGATCGGCTGGTACAAGCAAGGGCAGTCGGCCGGCTTCATCATGTCTGTTCTCGGCGCCGTGTTGATCCTCTGGATCTACCGCCTGATTAAGCGCAGAACGAGTGTAACTGCGTAAGAATTGACAGAAGGTGGCGCGGAGCGGCGGATCCGATTTGATCGATCAACTTGCATCGAGGTTGAAGCTGATGTCGTTGAGCCATTCGGCGATCAGATCCTCATCGCCAGGATCGAAGACATAGGCGTCGTTCAGCAGCAGAATTGTCGCCCAGTAAACGAGGTCGCGCTCCGAGACGAGCTCGAAGCGTTTGTGCTCGAGTGCGTTCGAAATGTGTTCGCGCGTGATGACGATTCCCGGCTCGGGAATAGGGAAGCGGTTGTTTGCCGACCGACGCTGAGTGACGCCTTTATCGGTTTCCTCTTTGGTGTCGAAGTTGACATCGAATGCCCCGGCAAGCGAGCGCAGCATCTCTTCGCGGCTGACCTCAAAGAGCGCGAAGCGGCGAAGCACTTCGAGCTGCTCGTTGGTGAGGGGCGGAAGTTCTGGCTCTTGCGTCATCCAGCCCTATGCTATCCCCCAAAAGCGCTTAAGCGTAAGCCTAGGCTGCGTCTTCCTCTTCAATGACCTCAGGTGGCCGAGGAATGGGAATCGCCTTGGTCCGGGTTCGGCGCTTCGCTGCCTTCTTCTTCTCAGCCTTCCTGGCTGCGACCTTGCGCCGACGGATCTCTTCTGGCGAATACATCGTTCCACGGCATGTTTTTGCCCCGCAGTTGCAGATGGCCTCGTCATCACCCCCGTCGTAAAGACAGTAATCGTAGGTGATTTCTTCGCCTGGCTCGATCTTTCGGATGGCTCTGATCCAGACGCGCCCCTTGATCTCCTCTGTCTCACAATTCGGGTCGCAGCTGTGGTTGATGAACATCGCCATGCAATGGCCGTCGATGACGACCGCGCCGTCACCGAGTCCAAATAGATAGGTGATTGGCGAGTCCTCGTTGGCGGAGTCGGCTTCGTCTTTACTAAGGCGTGGCCCGGTGTACTCGGCTACGCGCGTGCCCTTGCGAACTGCGGTAGTGCTGTAGCAGCCGGCGGCATGAATGGCGGATGAGCGGATGATGAGCGCCATGAGTTGTGCGGCTTTATCCTAGGTTGAGATGAAATACGCTATGCAAGGCATCGTAACATTGAAGTGACGCCAACGAACGGCGCGACGACGAAAAGAATCTGGAATGAAACTGAATTCGCACATTGCACTCGCGGTTGGATGCGGCATGATGGCCGCGGTTGGCCTGTTCGCGCAGTCGACTCCGTCGCAGCAGTCGAAGCCGCCTGCCAGCACGCAGCAGCCTGCGAGCACCCAGCAACCAGCGTTGCCGCAGCAACCAGCGCAGAAGCCGCCTGCCGACGCGAATCCGTTTCCCGAAGACACCAACAATGTGCCTGTCGTGCCGACCAGCGGAGAGCCCGCACCGGCGCCACTGCCCGCCGCAGCCAACGAAGAAAGCGCGGGAACGACAAGCCTTCTGAAAGACGATACAGACCCTGTGCACAGTCCCGACGATCCGCTGCCCGGCGCGTCCGATTCCGACAGCGGATTCAGTTCCAGCTTGACGGGGGCGAATGACGTCAACATCCCGGACGAGCCGAAGCTGGGCAAGCATAAGAAAGCCGATGAGCCACCAGTGCACCAGGAAACCGCGAAGGAAGACGAAGACGTGGGCGCCTACGAATTGACCCTGAAGCACTGGAAGGCGGCGCTGTCGCGGTACCAGTCGGCGCTGGTGACGGACCCGGAGAACCCTGATGTGTATTGGGGCATTGCCGAGTCGCAGCGCCAGCTCGGCGACTATGCGAATGCCAAGGCGAACTACCAGAAGGTGATGGATTACGATCCGGACAGCAAGCACGGGAAAGAAGCGAAAAAGCTCCTGAAAGAGCCGCACTTGGCTAGCGCGCCGGCGGTCTCATCCAATCATCCGGCTCCGACGGTGCAGCCTCAGCAGTAGAAGGCCGGTGGGCAAGGAAAAATCCGAAAAGTCGCAGGCGTGCATGGCCCACGGGCACTCGAAAACCATGAAAATGTCCGGGCCTAAAGGCCCTGTAGGTCTGCCCGCATGATTTCAGCAGCCTGAAGGCTGCTGCTCCCTCCGTATTTCTCCACCTGCAAGCGCCGCTTCCGGTTGGAATTTTCGGAGCAGATCCTTCGACTCCCGTTGGTCGCTCAGGGATGACACCCGCAGAGGTTGAGATTTAGAGATTCGTGCCGGATAGCTTCAGGGCATTCCTAGTTCATCCCAATCAAACGCAAGTAAGCGGCAACGATCGACTGTCCCCACAGGGCGCTCACAATCCCGCCAATGCAGAGAAACGTACCCAGCGGAAGCTTCGACAGAAGCCATGTGTCCGATTCCCGCCTCGTAGCGGGCACGATGAGCATTGCAAGTGCAAAGGCAGAGCCGAGCAGGATGCCGACAGCGAAGGACAGCACTGCACCTGAGAGTCCAAGCCACGCGCCGAGCATCGCCATGAGCTTGGCATCGCCGAGGCCGATGCCTTCGCGACGGCGAATGAGCCAGTAGGTCCAGCGAATGAGAAGGATGAGTGCGGCGGCGGCGAGCATGCCTTCAATGGAGTTCCATACAGCCCGTCCAACTTCGTATCGAATCACTTCAAACCTGTTGACCGTGTCGTGCAATGGAGAGAGGGCATCGAGGGTTGCTTTCGCAATTGCGAACAGGAATCCAAGAGCGATTCCCGGCAGGGTGATCCAATTTGGAAGCCAAAGGCTCTCCGCGTCGAGTGCTGCAAGCGCCGCCACCAGCCAATAGAAAACAAACATCCCAATAACGGTCACCAAGTTCCAGCAGAGGATCATGACCGGTTCCGAGGAATCGAGAATCTCAGGAAGAAATTTCCAGGCAGGAATCGCCCACAACACTCCGAGCAGGACTTCAACGAGCGGATAGCGCCAACTGATCTTTGTCTGGCACGTTCGGCAGCGGCCGCGCAGGGCGATCCAACTTACCAGCGGCACATTCTCCCACCAGGCCAGCGTGCGCGCGCAGTTGCGGCAATGCGAACGCGGCTTGACCACGCTTGCGCCTTCGGGCCAGCGGCTGAGGCACACGTTGAGGAAGCTGCCAAAGGCCAGCCCCAGCAGCCCCGCCAATATTGTGCCCAGGATGCGGATCATCGGAAGGTTGAGTATACGGCTACGAAGCAACGACGCTGCCGAAGGCGTGAGCGTTCAACGAAGTGCATCCCGCGGCGGATTCAGGTGAGTTCGTCACAGAGTAGGCGTACATTGGCGTAACGGCCACTCCTGGGTTGGATTCTTATAGCGTTGTCATCGGTTAGAGATACGCAGAGTCATTGCCTAACTAGTAGCTGCCGGTTAGGCGGTCATCCAACCGGAACAATGACCGCGTCTCAACGCACTGGCACTTTTACCAGTTGTCTTGTATCGCGCCAGAGAGTTGACTCTTTGGCGAACGCAAGCGACCAAGTGGTTCTCTGCCCTGCGTAGCGGACTTACCGGGTACGCACGGCGGAACAGAGTAGCGAGACCCCTGATAGAACTTTGACCAAACTCTCTAGCTTTTCGAGTTCAACACGAACCAGAAAAGGAGATATTTATGTACTTCACCGACGACTCGCTTTTACCCGAGAATCTAGCCCCTCTGATGATCACCGCCGCACCGTATGGGCCGATGTGGTTGCCGGAGGATTGCACCCCCGAGCAGAGACTCCCTGTCACCTGGGAGGAGCAGACGCAGATCGCGGTCGATTGTTTCAACGCAGGCGCCACGCTCCTGCATATCCATGTGCGCGATCCCAAGACCGGCCACATCTCCAAAAAACTCAGCGAATATGGCGCACAGATTGCACGTCTGCGCAAGGCCGTACCCAAGATGATCCTGCAGGTCGGCGGGTCCATCTCTTTTACGCCTGAGCCCGGCGAAGAGGCGAAGTTCCAGAGCTATGACTCGCGACACAAGCTGGCCGAGATCGATCCTAAACCCGATCAGGTCACGATTCTATGTGGTACAGGCCTCTGGGACCTGACGGCACTCCATCCGGTAGATGATGCCTTTGGGGGAACCCGCTTTACAAACCCGGCGATGCTCCACGCCATGGCCAACATGGTCGCCGACTCGACACCGGATTTCTATCTGGAGAACATCAAGCAGATGGTTCAGCACGGTATCCAGCCGTACTTCGCGCTCGGTCACATCCACGGCCTTGAACTCGTCGAGCGGCTAATTCGCAAGGGCTACTACATGGGGCCGATGAACGGCTTCTTCAGCATGGGCGCCGGTGGCGCATGCGGCGCAAATCCATTTGATCTGATGGAGCTAATCCGCCGCACGCCGCATGGCTCATGCTTCACCTACCAGACGACGTTCCGTCTGACCCATTCGCTTGCAATGGTCTGCATCGCGCTGGGGCAACACACCCGCTGCGGTATCGAGGACAATCTGTGGAGCACCAAAAAAGGCGAGCGCATGTCGACCATCCAAATGATCGAGCGCGATGTTCGCCTGGCCAAAGAGCTGGGGCGAGCGATTGCTACGCCCGAACAAGCGCGTCAGATGCTGAAGATCGGTGTGACGTACGCATCCACTGCTGAAACACTTGCCAATCTCGGCCTGCCGCCCAATCGCAAACCGGGCAACATGGGCTTTATGGTCCATGAGACCGACGGAAAGTTCCACCCGGCTGCGCAGGGCGGGTGCGGACACATCCACGCAGGTGATTGGGAAGAGAAGGTGGAGAACGTTAAGGTTCTCGCCATGAAATAGCTAAGAACGCGAAAAAGTTAAGGTTGCCTGAAATGGCCCGCATCGGAGACCACCGGAAAGAAGGCAGTCCGCGGTTGGCTCCGATTCGGACCCGTTGGCGCATTAGGAGATGAGCACATGAACAAACCAACTTCTGATAGGAAGGCCACCGTGGGGCAAAGACCGGCGACCGGTCCCTGGGATGCCCCCCTGGCCACGCTCCGAGAGTGGGACCCGGCCTGGGCAGAACAGTGCTTCAAGATGACCACAAATCCGTGGACCAACGGGATTCTTCCGCTTAAGACCATCGAGTTGATCTGCATCGCGGTGAACGCCGCGTGCACCAATCTGAATCAAGATGGGACGCGCCTTCACATCCGCGGCGCGTTGGATGCGGGGGCGACTCGCGAGGAGATTCTGACGGTGCTCAAGATGGCGTCCCTGCTTGGCATTCATAGCTGCAGCCTCGGCGCTCCGATCCTGATGGAAGAGGCCAAGGCTGCCGGAGTGGAACCACGCACGAACAACAAGGTGCCGACTCCGGTGTGCGACAAGGCGCGAGAGGTTGGTCAATGGAATACGGCATGGGATCCATTTTTTAACCTGGACCCGTTGTGGACCGAGCAGTTCATCACCACAGGTTTGCCGATTTATACGGGTGCGCTGATCCCCCCAAAGCTGGCGGAATTATTGAGCATTGCATTCGACGCCTCCTACACACACATGTATGCGCCCGGAACGCGGCGCCATATCAATGCCGCGCTCAAGCTTGGCGCGACGATGGAAGAGATCATGGAAGTGCTGAAGCTCTGCGTGGTCCAAGGAGTTGAGGGACTCAATCTGGGTGTACCGATTCTAGCCGAGGAGCTGCAGCGCAATTCAGTAAAGAAGAAATCGGTGGCGTAAGCTATGGCGGAATTTGTTGAGGTGATGCGTCTGGAGCAACTTCCCCCCGGCAAAGGCACGACCGTCACGCTGGCAGACAAGGACGTGGCGCTCTTCAACGTGAACGGAACTATCTGCGCTATCGGCGATACTTGTCCTCACGCTGGCGGATCGCTGGGACAGGGAAAGCTCGACGGCAGCACCGTGACGTGTCCGGTGCATGGGATGAAATTCGACGCCACTAACGGGTGCTTTGCTGGCACTTCGGACTCCGCCGTAGCCTCTTATCCTGTGAAAGTTGTGGATGGGAAAGTTATGGTGGAGATTCGATCGAAAGAGGAAGCAGGTTGAACTATCCTTCCGAGGTTCCGGGAAGATGGTCGCCAATCCGGAAACTATCTTTTTGCTAACACCGGTCGGAAATGTCGGACCGAATTGGTCGCAACGCCGAGGCGCAATAGCCTGCAAACTTTCTGTGCAAAACTGCAAATTTTGGGAGGGGGGTGGGGGGTAAACGTCCCGTTCCATGAGACTGCGAACGGCCGCAGCTGCGGCGTACGCGGTGGATTGGAATGATTGCTTTGCATTGATTGTGATTATGCCTGAACAGCGCGAAATTACATGCAAACGACGGGGAGGAGATTTCCCTTGGAATTCATGGGCTTGGCCAGGATGCAGAAAAGAATTGATTGACATTTTTGTCCGATGGCAAACGCGAGTGCGCCCAGTGCGGTGCCCCCGAAGTTATTGCCATAAGTCTGGAAGTGGAAAAAGCGGATTCTTCGCTCACCACCCCCGAACTGAAAGACGTTCGGGGCCCCGTTCGCTCAGAATGACACCACAAACTTTTATGGCGAACTTCAGGGACGGAATACTAGAGCTTGTTTCACAAATGCTCCCCGGCGTGTTGATTGAAATTCCTCAGGGGCCTCAGGGGTTAACCCCCCAAGTCTTTTCGATTCTTTTCGGCACGACTAAAGTCGTGCCCTGACACGAATTCTATTTATGAAACACGCTCTACGTATCGCATCATGCGGACCCCGCCGCGAATCGCAGAGGTACACTGATTTCGATGGACGGCGCGAGAGACGCAGACAGTCCTCAGTCATCAACGTCTGAACCGGGCAGCGCAGTTCTCACCGACCCGGAGCGGGCGGCGGCACTGTTTCAGCAATCGGTTGCCATCATGGCGCGGCTTCGCGCTCCCGGCGGATGCCCCTGGGACCTCGAACAATCCTTTGACACCATTCGCAAATACACGCTCGAAGAGGTCTACGAAGTCTTCGACGCCATTGAGCGCCGCGATTTTCCGCACCTGGCGGAAGAACTGGGCGACTTGATGCTGCAGGTCCTGTTCTACGCCGAGATAGCGGCCAACGAAGGACGCTTCACCATCGCCGATGTGCTCGATCACCTGAATCGCAAACTCATTCGCCGTCATCCACACGTCTTTGGCGAGGAGGCGTCACGGGCGGCCGGCAACGAGGCCATGGTAGATTCAGCGGTCGAAGGTTCCGCGGCGAAGGTGTTGCGCAACTGGGAAGAGATCAAGGCCGCAGAAGCACTGCATGCAGCGGGACGTCGGACGAGTTCCCGGCTGGATACGGTGCAGCGAGCCATGCCTGCGCTGGCGGAAGCCGCCAAGATCGGATCGAAAGCGGCGAAATCCGGCTTTGACTGGCCCCGGTGGCGCGACCTGCTACCCAAGCTGACCGAGGAAACGGCAGAACTCGAAGTCGAAGCTGCCGCAGCGGAAAAATCAGACGATCCCGCTCTCAAAATCGCGGTCGAAGCCGAACTCGGCGATCTGCTCTTTACTGTCGTCAATCTCGGCCGCCACCTTGGCGTTGACGCGGAGATGGCCTTGCGCGGATGCAATCTGCGTTTCCGGCAGCGATTTAAACAAATGGAAACGGATTCAGGGAAACCACTTGAAGAATTGAAGCCTGAAGAACTCGAGGCTCTGTGGGCGGAAGCAAAACGCAAGCTGGCGAAAGCACGGCCTGCAGCGGAGGCAGGACGATGATCCTGATCCGTGCCTGTTCCGGACACGATGAACTCGAAGCCTGCGTCCAACTCCAGATCGAAACGTGGGGCTACGACGACAGCGACATCATTCCGCGCAAGGCTTTTCTTGTCGGGCAAAAAATCGGCGGCCAGGTGCTGGGGGCGTTCGACACCGACTTGCCGGGCGCGGGACCGAATGGAACGCCAGAGTCGATGGTGGGTTTCGCCATGTCTTTGCCGGGAGTAAAAACGGGAAAGAATTCCACAGACGGAAATCCACAGCCCTATCTACACTCGCATATGCTGGCGGTGCGCGATCACTATCGCAACCGGGGAGTTGGGGCGCAACTCAAACTGGAGCAACGGCGTGAAGCACTTGCGCGCGGCATACGGCGCATGGAGTGGACCTTCGATCCGCTGGAGATCAAGAACGCGCATCTAAACATACAGAAGCTCGGAGCGATCGTTCGCAGCTATTATGTGAATTTCTATGGTGTATCCTCTTCTCGACTCCAAGGTGGACTTCCAACTGACCGTCTCGTTGCAGAGTGGTATCTCGACTCTGATCGAGTCAGCGGTACCCTGGAAGGCCGTCCGCCAGTCAATTATGAAATCGAAGAACGCATCCTGGTCCCAGCCGCCATTTACGAGTGGAAGGCTTCCCCCGGTGGCCGGGAGCAAGCACTTGCTGTCCAGTTGCAGAATCGCCTCAGGTTTCAGGATGCATTTTCCAAAGGATTAGCCGTCGTCTCCTTTTCCAGGGACGCGGAAGGTAACGGAGTCTTCGAATTAGGCCATTGGGCCTGACCGGTGTGAGTCTGAAATGGTTTTCACGGCCGGCGTATTGAAGTACCAACATCTTCGTAAGCTGTCGTCCGAAGGAAGCAACACGTTATGAGAATCGATGGAATTATTCTGCGCGAACTGCACCTGCCCCTGGTGCGACCTTTTGAAACCAGTTTTGGCGTAACCCGCAACCGGAGGATTCTGCTCGCCGAGGTCAGGTCGGAAGGGCTGACCGGCTGGGGTGAGTGTACTGCCGGCGAGCGCCCTCATTTTTCCGGCGAGTCGACCGACACTGCATGGCAAGTGCTCACCAATGATCTGGGGCCGATGTTGGCTCGCGCCACTGTTGAGCACGGCGGGGACTGCCCGAAGATCTTCAGCGTGGTGCGCGGCAATCCCATGGCCAAGGCTGCGCTCGAAAACGCAATCTGGGATGTCGAAGCGCAGCGCGAGGGTGTGTCGTTGTCGCAACTGATCGGCGGCGTGCGCGACCGCATTCCGTGCGGCGTGTCACTCGGAATTCAAAAATCAATCCCCGAATTGATGGATATTATCGAAAGGGAATTGGCCTCCGGCTATCAACGCATCAAGCTGAAATGTAAACCCGGCTGGGATGTCGAGGTCTTCGAGAAGGTGCGCAACCAGTGGCCCGACATCATGCTGAGCTGCGACGCCAACTCCGCTTACAAGCTGCGCGATGCCGACCATCTTGTCGTCTTCGACGCTTTCGACCTGCTGATGGTCGAGCAGCCCCTCTGGCATGACGACTTTTACTACCACTCCATGTTGCAGAAGCGTATGAACACGCCGGTCTGTCTCGACGAATCGATTCGCAACCGGCGCGATGCGCTTGCCGCTATCGAAATGGAGTCGTGCAAGATCATCAACGTCAAACTCGGGCGCGTGGGCGGCTTCTCAGAGGCGATCGCAGTTCACAACGCGGCGCAGGAGCGCGGCATTCCCGTCTGGTGCGGCGGGATGCTTGAATCGGGCATTGGCCGCGCGCACAACATCGCGTTGTCGACGCTGGAAAACTTCCGGCTGCCTGGCGACGTCTCGGCCTCAGCGCGCTACTGGCACGAAGACATCATCGAGCCGGAGGTCACGGTGACATCGGAAGGCGAGATCGAGATTTCCGACGCGCCCGGTCGCGGCTATGAGGTCCGCGCCGACCTCGTGGAGCAACTAACCGTCCGCAAAGAAGAGATTCGCGCTTTCGAACTGGTGGGGCAGGGATAGGCGGTCCCTCAGGGGCTAAAAGCCCGGTTCATTATGCGAGGGTTAATCTATGGGCTGAAGCCCGTACCCTTCAAAGACGAACCATCCTATGAATGAAGCACTCGAGGTCGTGGGATCGCTCAACTTGCGGCACGGCGACCTCGAATTGCGCCTCGCTGACTACTCGCTGCACGCATTTCACCGCGTGCCAACCTATTTTTTCCGCATGACGAGCATTGATCGTGGCGAGGAACTGGGCACCATCAATCTGCGCATCGGCTCAACGCCTCACATCGAGCGCTACGCCGGGCACATCGGATACGGCGTTCATCCCGCACACCGCGGCCATCACTACGCGGCGCGTTCCGTCGCCTTGCTTCTGCCCCTGGCGCGAACCCTAGGCATCGATCCGCTGTGGATTACCTGCGACCCGGACAATACGGCCTCGCGACGGAGCCTGGAACTGGCCGGGGCAGAACTCATGGAGATCGTGGACGTGCCCGAAGATTGCGGCATTCGCAAATATGGGGGCAAGCTTCGCAAATGCCGCTATCGCCTATAGATCACCGCGCCCGGAACCGAACCAATCTTTCCTGCGTATTCATCAGCGGCGGAGAAACTTTGCCGGCGGGATCGCGTCTCAATAGCGAGAGGCGGCCCAACCCACGCAGTTACCAGCCGCCGGAGGTTATTGCTTTGACTCCCCAGGAAGAACAGCTTCTTGACTCGCTGGTCGAGCGGGTGAACCAGACGCAGCTTGACGAAAAAGACCTTGACGCCGAGGCGCTGCTGAAGCAGAAGCTCTCGCCGAATCCCGATGCGCTTTACATGCTGGCGCAAACGGTTCTGGTGCAGAACATCGCCCTTGACCAGGCCAAGGCGCAGATCTCCCAACTCCAACAGCAGATGCAACAGGTTCAACAGCAGCGGCCACAGCCCGCACACACCACGAGCTTCCTGGGGCGCCTGCTCGGTGAGCATGATCCGGCTTCGCCACAGCAGCAACAGCAGCCTCCCGCGCCGCCTTATCGGCCGGTTCCGCAAAACGCTCCACCGGCGCAGCCCTACCCGCAGTATGGACAGCCGCCGTATCAGCAAACGCAATACGTCCCGGTCGGCGGTCAGTCGAGTTTCCTCAGCGGCGCAATGCAGACGGCGGCGGGAGTAGCCGCGGGTGCACTGGCCTTCGAAGGTGTCGAGTCGATCCTGCATGGATTTGGTCACGGCGGCTATGGCATGGGCGGTCCCGGCTATGGGGTGGGCGGTTTTGGCATGGGCGATCGACCCGTCGAAGAAGTCATCAACAACAACTATTACGACGACCCGGATCGCGGCGCCGGGCACGGTGAACATCCCATTCAGGATCAAGGCGCGCAGTTCAGCGACCCCAACGACAATCTGCGGGGATTCGATCAGAACGCGGGTTCAACCAATGATCAAGACACAAGCGCCTTTGCCGACACTTCGAATTTGGACGATCAATCCGGTTTCGCTGACCAGAATGTCGACGACGGCTCCGGCTACGATGACTCCGGCAGCTTCGACGACGGCGGTGGATTCGACAGCGGGGGTGACGTCGTATAGGGCGCGAGAGCTCGACGTCAGATAAGACACGCATAGCCTTGCGCTGGGCGATATTCTCCCAGCGCAAGACTGAGTCCAAAGACTGCCTCTATGTTCCCGCAATGGCCTTGTTCTGCAGGATCCGAACCACCACGCGACGATTCTCGGCTTCCGTGTCAGCGGTTTTATCAGATCCGCCAACTTGGCTGCTCTCGCCCATTGCACCCGGAGCCAGCATGTTGGTAAGCGGAATGTGGCCCTGCTGCAGGAGAAGGCTGGTGACGTTATTGGCGCGGTCTTCACTCAGTTTCTGGTTGAGGGCGGCGCTGCCGGTCTTAGAGGCGTATCCCTTGACTTCGACCATGTAGCCGTTGATTCCCTTGGCCTTTTCAGCCAGTGCTGTCAGCTGAGGATTGTACTTGGGGTCCACGCTTGTTTTGCCGTTGGCGAAAAGGACGGTCACCTCGTCAATGATGTAGTAGTCGTTCAGCTGGCCGAATCGAGCCGAATTCTCAGCAATGGCGGCCTTGTTGGCTTCGATCTTCTTTTGCTGTTCGGTCAGCTCCGCGTTCTGCGCGGCAAGCTCGGCGTTGTGCTTTTCGAGTTCCGCCGCATTCTGTTGAGCCTGCGCGCTGGTTTCACTCACACCAGCCTGAATGGCCTGTGCCTGCTGCAGGTCGTCGCCCTTGAACCTGATTTTGGTTGCCACCAGTTGGCCATCCGCATTCAGAGAGCCCTCCACCTGAATCGGAAGCCCAGGGATGAGCGCGGCCATGGACATGCTCTTACTGCGGGCCTTCAGTACGCCCTGCACCTGGCCTACATCGGTGTAATCCGTCAAAAGTACGACCACCTTGGGTGAATCCGCGGTCTGCAAGAAGATTTGCGCACCGCTGCGGGCCTTGATAATTCCTTGCATCTTGGTTTGTGCGGAGACGGTCGTGCTCGATGGCCCGGCCAGGACGAGCATGATAGTCAATCCTGAAACAATTCTGAACGTTTTACTGCGAATCATCGTTTCCCCCTACTTTCCTGTAGCAACTTTGAACATTACCGGGGTAGAGACAGCGGGAACTTCACCCCGACGACCGACGCGAAACGCACGACCGCTGGACGGCGAGACCATTTGGGATCGCGGTCCGAGGGCCGACTGCAAGGACAACGTAGTGAGTCTTGAATGAGTGCGCAACTGGAAGAACTACCAGTGGCACGGAAAGAGTTTTGCGGCTCTACCCACCCGGTCCGGCGCCAGGGATGGGCACGGAAGCCCGAATATACAAAGCCTTTGCGGTGGTATACTCACAGGGGCGGCGCGGGTCCCCATCGGCAGGGTTTCGTCGTCGGGGCCGGGGTGATCGCCGGCATTTTCACGTCTATTGAGGTTTCCATGTCCGGCCATTCCAAATGGGCCACAATCAAGCACAAGAAGGGCGCGCTCGATGCCAAGCGCGGCAAGATATTCACCCGTCTGCTAAGGGAAATCGCCATGGCTGCCAAGGGCGGCGGCAACCCTGACAGCAACGCTCGGCTTCGCACGGCCATTGCCGCGGCCAAGGCTGAAAACATGCCGCAGGACAACATCAAGCGGGCCATCCAGCGCGGGACCGGCGAGCTGGAAGGCGTGAGCTACGAAGAGATCACTTTCGAGGGTTACGGGCCGGGTGGCGTCGCCATCATCGTGGACACCCTCACGGACAACCGCAACCGCACGGTCAGCGAAATTCGCCATGCGTTCTCAAAGAATGGCGGCAATCTTGGCTCGACAGGTTCGGTTCTGCACATGTTCTCGAAGAAGGGTGTGATCGACATCGAGAAGGCCAACGCCACCGAAGAGAAGCTGATGGACATCGTGCTGGAACATGGCGGCGAGGATCTGCGCGACGAGGGCGAAGTATGGGAGATCGTGACCGATCCGCATGCCTTCGAGGGCGTTCTGACGGCGGTAAAGGCCGCGAATATCTCTGTCGCTTCCAGCGAAGTCACGATGCTGGCATCGACCTACACCAAGCTTGAAGGACCGGCAGCGAACCAGATGATCCGTCTGCTCGAGGCGCTTGAAGACTTCGACGACACGCAGAATGTGTATTCGAACTTCGATATGGACGCCGAACAGATGGAGCAGGTGGCTGGATAGCAGCGGGCAGGCTGGCAATCCGAAGGCCGCCTGAAGTAGGCGGCCTTTTTCATGGGTTACAGAATTTCAAAAGATGAGAAAAAGAGAAGAACGTTGACCCCAACTGCGAAGTTTTTAGTGTTCACATTGCTGGCCATGGGAGCGGCCACAGCATCGGCGCAGACCACCGAAGCCGCTGAGAATTCACCGGTAGCCCAGGTTCGCAACGAACGAAGCTGGGAATATGGCCCCTTCGTCAATTGGGGTACGGGCGTTGGCAATCGCTCGGATTTCAAGTTTTTCTGGGCCGGCTTCCAGTTGGCAAAGCCCCTTTCCCCGGTTCTGCATGCGGGGATTCTCTCTGGCCAGTTCGAATTGGGCGGCAACATCATGCCGCTGTGGCAGGCCTATACCCCGGCTCCGCACCAAGAGGAATATATCTGCGACACTCCGAGCGGGCAACCGGTAAGCTGTCTTCTCCCGGTTGGCGGCGGCACCTTTCGGGGCGTCAGCATAACCCCGGTCATCTTCCGCTGGAATTTCCTCACTCGATCGCGAAGGATTCAGCCCTGGTTCCAGGGTGCGGGCGGCCTTATCTATACCACCCACAAGTTTCCGCCAAATGTGCTGAGTTTCGACGGGATTGACGGCGGAACAAGCGTGTGGAACTTCTCACCCCAGGGCGGCGTCGGTGTCCACTACTTCACGCGAGCGAAGCGTTCGATAGACCTGGGAGTCAACGCCGTGCACATTTCTTCTGCCTCGCTGGGCGATCGCAATCCAGGTGTCAATGCCAGTATTCAGATACAGATCGGTTACACGTTCTGGCGATAGAGCGGAAGTCCGTGTGATGGAAAGACAGAGATGAAAGACGCTGTTGTCGAGTGCGTTCCGAACTTTTCCGAGGGCAGGGACGCGCGGCGTGTCGAAGCCATTGTGGCCGCCATGCGGGTTGAAGGAGTGCGCCTGCTGGACTGGTCGAAGGACGCGGATCATAACCGCTCGGTCGTCACGATTGCGGGCGAACCAGCCGCAGTGCTGGAATCCGCTGTTCGCGGCGTCGGCAAAGCGGTCGAACTGATCGATTTGACCACCCAGGAAGGTTTGCACCCGCGAATTGGGGCGGCAGACGTGGTTCCATTCGTTCCCGTCTCCGGCATCAAGCTGGAACAGTGCGTCATGCTGGCGCGCCAGGCCGGTCTGGAGATCTGGCGCCGCTTCGGCGTGCCCGTCTACTTCTACGAGTCTGCCGCGTCGCGTCCGGACCGGGCCAACCTCGACGACGTGCGACGGGGGCAATTTGAAGGGCTGCGCGATGCAGTGCGCAAAGAGGCTGCACGGCGTCCCGATCTCGGCGGCCCCGGATTGCATCCCACCGCGGGGGCGTGTGCAGTAGGAGCACGGAAGTTTTTGGTGGCGTACAACGTCTATTTTGATTCCTCAGATGTTGCCGTGGTGAGGTCGATCGCACGCGAAGTGCGCGCCGTTTTCGCGGGCCTCCACGGCGTGAAAGCCTTTGGAGTGTTGGCGCACGGCCGCACGCAACTCTCCATGAACATCACGGATTTCAAAGCGACCCCGGTTTCGCAGGTGTACGCCACGGTGTCGCGGCTGGCGCTGAAATACAAAACCGTGCCTGTCGAGGGCGAGGTGGTCGGACTCATTCCTGAAGCAGCCTGTGAGCGGGAAAGCGAGTGGATGCGTCAGTTAAGTGAATTCGATGACCAGACCAAGATACTGGAACATCGGCTTGGCGCGCCCGTGGCGTGGCCTGGCGAAGGTAACAGTACCAATACCACTCTGGACAACGTCTAAAAAACTGTACAGAGGTAAAATAGTGATGCAGGATGATGATAGTTTTCCTGCTCCCGCAACGTGCAATACGGTAGGCCGTGGGCTTCCCGGAGGATTAAGAGTGCTTAAGTTTCTTACCAAGATTTCCGTTCCCGCTTTCCTTTTAACGATGGCAGCCGCAGCGCAGGGCGCACAGCTTTCCGGCGATGCCCGTGCCGCGATTCCACACGAAGTACAGCAGTTGGTCGTGATCGACTACCGCGCCATGCAGAATTCAAATACCGCCATGGAGCTACGCGACCGCGTGATGCCTCCCGATCTGAAGCAATTTGACGAGGCTATCCGCAAATCCGGCCTGAACGACAACCACGACGTGGATGAGCTGGCGTTTGCGCTGTTCCGCACCGGCACGTCAGGCGACGACCTGGAGACTGTGGGTATCGCGCAGGGCCAGTTCGATGTGCAGGACATTATGGCCAACTTCCGCAAGCAAAAGGTGCAGCCCAAGCTGGTCCGTACCAATCGCGTGTATCCGCTGGCCCACACCGGCATGGTGCTGTGCTTTGTCGATCCATCGACCATGGTCTTCGGCAGCATAGAGGCAGTGAGAGCGGCCCTCGATGTACGCGACGGGTTTGCGCCCGGAATGCTCACCAATGCTCCAATCATGGAAGCAATGCAGTCCATCGACTCCGCGCCGTTGTGGAGCGTGCTCGACAAAACTGGAACCCAGACCATGATGAAACAGGTCCTGGGAGAAGCCGGCTCGGTTGCGGACTACGAATCTGTGCGCAAGCGTCTCGATTCATCCTGGTACGGCATGGACTTCCAGCATGGCGTCAAATTCGACCTGACCATCGCCACCGGTGACTCATTCGCCGCAGCGACGGTTTCGTCCCTGCTTTCCGCGGCGGTGGTCTACAAGAAGATGAGCGGCGACCAAACGGAGAAAGCGGCCCTTGCCGCGACCGATATCAGTTCAAATTCAGGTCAGCTCAGCGTTCACTTCGCCACCACTGACAACGACTTCAACAGCCTTCTGAAGTCGTCTCTGTTTCAGAGCATGGTCCACTGATCTCCACTTCTTCGAGAGCAGTCTTGAAAACGGGAGCTTCGGCTCCCGTCTTCTTTTGTGTCTCGGCGCAGATGCTAGCTCGCGTACAGCGCAGGGTTCGCATGCGGTGATTGCTCCGCGCTGCAAACCTGGTTTCGCCCTCCGTGCTTGGCCGCATAGAGCGCTTCGTCTGCGCGCTGCATCAGGACGGCGGAGTGTTGACCAAGTCCGGGAATGAGGCTTGCGCAGCCGATGGAGATCGTGACACATCGCGCCGGATTGCTGGAGTGCGGCACCTGCCTGCGTCGGACGCCCGCGCATATCCGTTCTCCAACTTCGACCGCGCCATAAGCATCGGTGTTGGGAAGGATAACGGCAAACTCCTCACCGCCAATCCTGGCAACAAGATCGCCGGGACGATTGACGACATCGGCAGCGGCCTCGGCAATTCGTTTCAGACAACTGTCGCCGAGCGGATGCCCGTAGGTGTCGTTGAATGACTTGAACCAGTCGACGTCGAGCACGAGAAGCGATAGAGGCAGGTGATCGCGTATTCCGCGTCGCCATTCATCCGCCAGGGACTGATCGAATCGCCGACGATTGGCAACACCGGTCAACGGGTCGGTGACGACGAGTGCCTCGAGAGCAAGATTAGCCTTCTTCAACTCCACCTCCGCCCGCTTGCGCCGTGCGATATCCCGCACCATGTTGAGGATCCCGATTGCTGCGCCGGTGGTGCGGTCGCGCACTGGACGAAGATTCGCTTCCACCCAGACAAAATCCCCGCTCTTGTTTCTTACGCGGCACTCCAGCAGGCCGCCATCGCCACCCGTACGCAGACTGCGGACCATTGCCTCAGCTTTGCCGCAGTCCTCAGGATGGACAAGCGAGAGGCTATTCATACCCAGCAATTCTTCTCGCCGCCATCCACCCCATGTTGAGGCGGATGCCGATACATAATTCCGGTTTCCATCAAAGTCGGCCAGGATGATCACATCCCGCGAATTTTCGGTGACAAGATTGTGAAGAGATACGATGTCGCCCAGACGGCGCTCCGTGGCGCGAAGGGTGTCGAGCACCGAGGCGGCTGCCAAGACCAGGAACATCCCGGTTGCAATGTAAAGCTGAAGCAGGATCGTTGGGCCTCCCGGGAAAGCAACCCCAGCACGCGAAAACAAGCCCAGGCCGTGAATCGTAAACCAGCTTCCGACCAACATGACAAAAAGCGTGCTGATGGAAGCCCACTCGAGTCCCAATCGAAAGAGAATGAGCGCGACCGTGGGGTAGATGAGAAAAACGACCGGGACGCGTGCCTGACCGAATGAGGCAACTGTGACCAGAATCAGGGCAGCGGGCAGATACCAGTATGTTTTCCAGCGGCCCGACTGCCCCAGGTGCGATGAGAAAAGAGAAACACATGCAGGAGTGACGACGGCGGTTCCGAGTCCATCTGTCGTGATCCACGTGAGAAGCGGATACCACGGTGACACTCTCATCCAGAGCCAATATGCCGTCGCGAAGAAGATGCCGGCCGCGATCGGGGCAGCCAAAACGGCACATGCCGCAAACCGGAACAGATAGCGTTGGTCAGTGAAGCGCGGCAATTGCGTTGAGCGCCTGCGCAGCAGGAATGCGGCCACTGCAACTTCGGCGATATTCAGGACGCTGAGCGCGATGCATTTGGGCCAACGGCCAGGATTTACCGCGAGACCGCCCAGGAGTATGGCCACGAATCCCGCGACAAAGTAGTGCTTCCACAGCCATCTTGGTGCGAGAAGCAAGTAGGACAGCAAAAGGCCGTTGGCTACCCACACGAGGTTGCCGCTATCTTCCAGACCCACAGCGACAGTTGCTGTGAAGATCGCTGCGAAGCACCCGCTCAAGCGCAGGGCAAGACCATGTCGACGCAAGAGGCGCGCAGCATTCGTTTTCCTGCGAAGTTTTAGGTTCCAGCTCAATTCGATTCCCATTTGCCTTATCGGCGTTAAGTCGAAAGGGAATGAATGAGCTTGAAGAGAACCTGCGATGACAAGCGAAAAGTGTTTCGTTAATGCTGCGGATTTAAAGCAGGATGAAACTCGGCCTTTCCATCGGGCAGCAGCACAATCTCGATGCTGCCTTCCTGCTGTTCGTAGAGATCAGGACCCTTGATTTGTACGGCGCGTCCGCCTGCCGCCGTGTATTGCACGCTGATCGGACCGCTGCCTCGCGTTTGAATTCGATGATGGAAAACTGCATCGGAAGCCAGCGTATCTGCTCCAAAGCTCGCGGTCGGGTAGTCAACCTCGAGCAGAGTAATGGCTCCCCCGGTGCGATTTTCGATCGTCGCTTCGATGTGATACGAGTGACATCCACTGATCGCGTTCAAACAAAGGAGCACAATCGTCGCGGCGGCGAACCTCGGCCAGAAGCCAAAAATCTTCTTCATTGCTGGTCGCCGCCGACATCCGAAGCGCCTTCTGTGGGAGCCATCGCCGTCACCCGCTTTTCCAGCCGGTCCAGCCTCCTGAGCAACTCCGGCAGCCGCTGAAAGATTGTTACGGCACGCAGCCAGATGCGATTGTCGAATCCCGGCGACCCCGAGATCATTTTTCCGGGCGGCACATCATGGCTCACCGCCGACTGTGCCGTCAGGATCACCCCATCTCCCACGTTGCAATGGCCCGCAATCCCGACCTGTCCAGCGAGAATCACGTTGTTGCCAATTACAGACGATCCGGCCAAGCCGGTCTGCGCGCAAACCAGGGTGTCGTTGCCGACACGCGATCCGTGACCGATTTGCACGAGATTGTCGATTTTGCTCCCGTCGCCGATCGCCGTCGCGCCGACGGTTGCGCGATCCACACAGGCATTGGCCTGGATATCGACACGGTCGCCGATCCGCACTGGGCCCGATTGCGGAATCTTTTCCCAATGTCCAAGCTCGTTCTTCGAAAATCCAAATCCGTCCGCGCCGACGATCGCCCCATTCTCCAGCGTGACGTTGTCGCCCAGTTCGCAGCCTTCGCGAACCACCGCATGCGCATGGGCAAAGAACCGGCTACCCGTCTTCACCCCTGGATAGAGCACTACGTGCGGCAGCAGGGTCGCGTGCGGACCGAGCTTCACGTTGGGACCGATCACGACGTACGCCCCAATATGCGCCCCCTCGCCGATCTGGGCGGTCGGGTCAATCACAGCGGTGGCATGAACTCCGGGCGGGTAGGTCGGCGGCTGGTAAAAGAGGGCCAGCGTCCGCGAAAACGCATGGTAGGGATTCTTGATCCGAAGCGTGGCCGCCTCAATCTCGGGAAATTCGGGTTCCACCAGCACCGCCGCGGCACATGTCTTGCGCGCCAGTCCCGCGTATTTGGGATTGGCCACGAAGGTGATCTCTGTGGGACCGGCCTCCTCAATCCCTTTCACTCCAGTGATTTCCAGTTCTGCGCTGCCGCGCAACTCCGCACCCAGCCGACTTGCTATTTCGCCAAGTTTCATCGTGGAGATTGTAACGGAGTCGGCCGTCAGGGAACTGATTGAATGGCGGGGCGGTCTTTCAGCAATCCCAGACTTTGTATGCGGGGATGAATACTGGGAAGCCGGATCATTGCCTGAGACGGGTGTACTTTTCGTTATTGCCGAGTAGAGGGTGATTGTCCCGCGTTGTCATCGTGACCCGCAGCGGAAGGATCTGCGGTTGTTCTTCCCGTCACAGCCAATACATTTCGCAACAAGTACGATGCATCGATGCACGAAGGCGACTATTCCACCTACATCATGGCGAGCCGCAGCCATACGCTCTACGCCGGCGTCAGCGGCGACCTTCTCAAACGTGTGTTTCAGCACAAATGGAAGGAGCACGAAGGTTTCACCGCGAAGTACAACTGCGATCGACTCGTCTGGTTCGGGAGACACCAGGATGTCGCAAGGGCTATCGGCCGCGAGAAGGAATTGAAAGGCTGGAGAAGAGCAAAGAAGATCGCGTTGATTGAGTCGATAAACCGGTATGGACGGACTTGAGTCGCGATTGGTAAGACCGTGAGCCTGCCGATTATCGCCGTGCGCTGGATCGGATGGATCGTTAAGAGCAGCCGCAGATCCTTCCGCTTTGCGTCAGGATGACAGCGTGTTGTGGGGGGTGACTCGGATTGTGGTTCGCGGCGTAATATGGCCAATTCGTCAGTAACGAAGCTGAAAGGCTTGGCGACTATTGAACAGCCGCGAACGGCTCAGAGCTACTCACCATCAGAATCGGCAGGGAAGAGTTCGGGCTGACCCGCCTCGCTGCCGGCCTCCGGCCTGCGTTTACGTCCAACAGCGCCGATCAGGCTCACAACCTCGAGGGACTGGATGGCCTGCCGGGGCACATAGATGCGCTGGGTGTTCGAACGTGTGTCCGGCGGGGTCAACAGCAGTCCCGGGCCGGAGACCAGTGACCTGTCGTTGGCGGCGATCCCTTCCAGCTCATCGCCATCATTCAGGGTCATGCGCAGCCACAGGCCTGCCGCGCGGGGTCGAACCGTGAACTTTTTCTGCAGGAGCCGTTCCGGGTTGGCTAAATCTGAGCTTGAAGAAAAATCACGCACATAACAAACCCACTTGACGGCGTCCCAGCCGATGGTGAGCACCTTGCCGTTGAGGTCCAGAACCTCGAGAACAGGCGTGTCATGGCGGAAGTTGGCTGCTGCATAGCCGGCATACCACTCGCGGGAGAACTTGCGCACAATCACCGGCTTACGAGCGGAGCCCATGGCTTGGATTGTCGCACGCTGCGACTCGTTCGCGCCTCGGAAAGTCGCAAAAGCGGTGCCAAACGCTCTGGTCAAAGGGTTTAGATTGTGATAAGGTACTCATTTGCCACCTCTGGAGTCTCGCGCCGTAAGCGCAACAGCATCAGAGACTTGGCTTGGGTTTTGCTTGCGGAAGTAGGAACGGAATGCCCGACTACATATACCTTCTTGAGCACCGGCTCTCGACCGATCAACGAAATGCACTGCGGCAGTTGCGCGAAGTTGCCCGAGAGGCCGGAAGCCTCCTTTTTCTTACCGGGGACGCCGTCCGCGACCTGACCAGCGGCCATGCCGTTCGCGACATCGAAGTTGCCATCCAGGGCAACGCGCTCAAGCTGAAAAAGGCGATCGAAAAGCTGGGCGCCAAAACCTGGGGCGAAGACGAGGCATCCAGGTCTCTTTACCTCTGCTTTCCCGGCACAGTTCGGGTTGACCTGGTCAGCACCCATCGCCGTGAGTACCCAAAACCGGGCAAACCGGCCATCCACTTTGCCTCGATCCAGGATGACTTGCGCCGGCGTGACTTCACCGTCAACGCCATGGCCATCTCACTCAACGAGGGCTCGTTCGGCCTCCTCATGGACCCCCTGAACGGAGCGGCCGACATCGAGGCGCGGACGCTCCGCCTGGTTTCGAACTATGGCTTCCTCGAAGAGCCCGCTTTCCTGCTTCGTGCCACGCGGTATATCGCACGGCTCAGCTGGGATCTCGATCCGCGCACGCAACAGCGCTATGAGAACGCCAAGACAGAAAATGTGATCGAGTCTCTCTCTGCGCATGATCACAGCCAGGAACTCGAGCAGATTGGGCACGAGGACGACGGGCTGAAAGTTCTCCGGGCACTTGAAGCAGAAGGCTGGATGAAAGTGCTCTTTCCTGCCTGGACATCTGCGAAGGCGGACGAAGAGAAGCTTACGGCTTTGCACGACCTGCGCGTGCAGTTGCAGATGCAGGGCGTGCATCCCGACATGTCGGCGGGCCAGATGCAATTGTTGACCGCGAAGATGGCGCCGAAGGATCTCTCCGCTTTGAAGAAGCAGTTGCTGCGGCCGGGTTTTGTCGAAGAGTGGAACAGCCTCGATTCGCTCGCCGGCGGATTCGCGAAGGTCCTGCTGAACAAGGCGAATGCAACGCCGTCTGTGGCTTACAAGCTGTTTACGACGTACGATCCGGAAGCGGTTCTCTGGCTCGGTTTCACCACCAAGGACAACACCGTAAAAGCCAAATACGAAGCTTTCCTCAAGACATGGCCCGAGGCAAAGCAGCGCATTCCATACGCGCAGATGCAGGAGATGCGCATTACTCCAGATCTTGCGACGTACAAGGACATCATCCACCAGGTTTTTCTGCAGTTGATCGATGGCGGGTTGAATACGCCCGAGGAGATTAAGGCTTTTCTTGAGCCGCATTCGCCGCCCGCTCCGCCGCCGCAGATCACCATCAAGCGCACGCGCGCCAAGCGCAACGTCGAGAAGATCAAGGAAAAATCCTTCGATGACGAGGACGAGGCGGAGGAAGGCGCTGAGGATGATCTCGACGACATCAGCGTCGGCGGCGACGACGAAGAAATTGATCTCGGCCTGGCTCTCCCCAAGGGCGATGACCTCGACGAAGAACTCGGCGATGTAGAAGAAGCGGATTCCGATGAGGGCGAGTCTGCCGAAGACGACGAAGATGAAGAGCCGGTGCGCAAAGGGCGCGGCAAGCAGCCGCCAGCTCCAAAGCCGGGCAAAGCAGCCGCCGCAAAAGCTGATGCGCATGCCGCCGGGAAAGCATCCACACAGAAGTCCGCAGCACCGGCAAAACCAGCTCCTGCCGGGAAAGTGCTGCCTCCCGCGAAAGGCAAGCTCGAGCCGTCGAAGCCCGAAAAGCAAGTGGCTGCCGCGCCCCCTCATGCAGCTCATGCAGGGAAGAAGCCGACGCCTCCGCCACCTGCCGCCAAGGCCGCGCACCCTGCTAAAACGGTCCAAGCCGCCAAGCCCGTCGCCAAGGCTGCTGCAAAGCCGGCAGTCAAGACAGCTCACGTCAAGGCACATGCCAAGCCCGCACATAAGGCGGTTCCAGCCAAGAAGCCCGCTCCTGTTGCCAAGGCCAAGCCGCACGCAGCGGCAAAGTCCGCAAAACCAGTAGCCAAAAAACCGGCTCCCAAGCCCGGCAAAAAGCGCTGAGCCGAATGGTGCGGGCCGGCGAAACCGCTTGCCCGCACATCAAGCTGCTATTCTCGATTCACAATCCAGACATCCGGAGAACCTGAATGGTCAGTCCGCTTCCCCGCGCCGCCTTTCTTTGTCTGCTCTGTGCATTCCTTGTTCCCTCGTCGCCTACATATGCAAAACGCATCTCGCCCGCTGCTCCTGCCACAGAAACCAGTGGTCCAGGTTATCGATTCGATCGCGGGGGCTGGAAGTATGTGCATCTTGAAGGCACACCGGAGCAGATCGGATTCCAGCACGGCCAATTGCTCGCAGCCGAAATTGCGGACCTTATTACCGTCATCAAGCTCGAAACGCACCACGACACAAAGCGGGACTGGGATTTTTATCGCGAGGCCGGCCGCAAAATGCTCTGGCCGCACATCGACGCCGAGTATCAGCAGGAGCTCACGGGTATCGCCAAAGGCGCGCAATCCAAAGGCGTGAAACTCGATGTGTGGGACATCGTTGCGCTCAACGCCAGCATCGAGCTGCCTTCCTACTATGTTCCCTGGCTCAACAAGCGCGAACACGCTCTGGACGCGCCGCTCATTCGTCCCGATGGCCACTGTTCCGCGTTCATTGCAACCGGGAGCTACACCAAGGGCGGCAAGATCGTGATCGCCCACAACAATTGGTCGAGCTACGCGGACGGCGAGCGGTGGACCGTGATGTTTGACATCCAACCCCAGCACGGGCACCGCATGGTGATGGATGGGGAACCAGGCGTGATCACCAGCCAGGACGACTTCGGAGTGACTGACGCCGGCCTCATCATCACCGAAACCACCATCACACAATTCATTGGCTGGAATCCCGAGGGCACGCCGGAGTTTGTGCGCTCGCGCAAGGCCATGCAATATGCGAGTTCGATCGACGAGTACGTTTCGATCATCAAGGAAGGCAACAACGGCGGATACGCGAACGACTGGCTTGTCGGAGATCGCAAGACCGGGGAAATCGCATACCTCGAACTGGGCTTGAAGAACACTCCTGTATGGCGCACAAAAGACGGCTACTTCATCAGTTCGAACTTTCCCCGTGATCCCGCATTGATCAAGGACGAAACGGATGGATTCGATACTTCCAACATGTCCTCGTCGATGAACGCCCGCCACGTTACCTGGGAACGCAAGATTGCTTCGAACAAGGGTCAGATTGACATCAATATCGCCGAGCAGTTCCTCGCCAGCCACGAAGACAGCTATACCGGCAAGGTGAGCGCGGATGCGCGCACGCTCTGCGGCCATATCGATGCCGATTCTCGCGGGGTTCCGGAGTGGGGAGACGCGCCCTTCTATCCCGATGGCGCCGTCACCGGAAAGGTCACGGACTCCGATCTAGCCGCAAATCTTTCCCTTATTGCGCGGGCAGGGCATCCCTGCGGCGAAGACTTCGTCGCAGCCCCGTTCTTTGCAGCGCATCCGCAATTCGACTACCTGAAGCCAATCCTTAAAGACATGAAGGCCGGGCCGTGGACGAAATTCAACGCAGGCGATAAGCCCTGACCGGGTTCGCGGGCTACTTGTAGACGATGTGAATTTTTGTCTCCGTCACCGGGCACGCGACGTGCACAATTGCGGCCGAGAAGGGAGGTGCGCTCAATCCAACATGAGGATTGTTTGCGAATCCAAATCCCTCTTTCGGGATGCCGATAATATTCCGGTCAAGCTTTCGATTCTTGTTTTCATCGTGGATTGTGACCACGCCGTAATCTCCGGGCGGCAAGTTCTCCATCTCAGCCGTAACTTCGCCCGTTCCGGCGGGAATGGGGGTAGGCCAGTGATGAAATGACTTGCTCATGTCCTCGGGCCATCCGTCTGCCGATTTGAAGATTGCCGCGCCCACCACGCCTGTTGAATTACGCAATCCGTCGACATGAATGCGCAACGTGCATCCCGTCGCGCCCGGCGCGGCCTGTAGGCCGACTGACGAAATCGAATGGGCTGCGAGCCCCATATGGGCGCAAGTGGCTGCGGTTATCAGAATGGACAGAAGAGAACGGGGGACCTTCATGGCAGGAGTTTAGACGCGCTGTACAGCCGAAAGGCAGAGAACCACTTTTCACGAAATGGCGGAGGCGGCCAGAGCCGAATCGGCATTATCAGTGTGTCTCAGCTTGCCTTGTCTTGCGTCAGAGGAAGTACGAACGCGGATGCTTTTGGGGCATCCGCGCCGCTGCACCCTAATAGCGCCCCGAACGTGCGCCGCTGCTGCTGCCTTTACGCGCCTGGTAGCAGTCACGGCAAAACACCGGACGATCGCCGCGTGGTTCAAATGGAACAGTCGTTGGCTGGCCACAGCCGGAGCAGATGACAGGTGTTCCATGGGATGGAGCCGGACGATACCCGGAGCCTCCCCCACCTTGTTCGCTCTTCTTTGCCTGACGGCAAGGCTTGCAGCGCTTGGGGGTCGAATAACCGCGTTCCTGAAAGAACGCCTGATCCGCAGCGGTGAACGTAAAGTCTTGTCCACAATCGCTGCACGTAAGTTGAATATCTCCGGCCATGGCTCTCCTCGTGGCGATTGTACATACGAGTTGGTAATTTTTATATAAGAATCTTCTTAAACGTCAGAAACTAACCTTTCACATTCAATCGATTTAGCGGATTCGCCCCCTCTGTTCTGGCGCCCAATAGTCGCTGAATGAGCCCATAAAAGCGGGGCTCGCAAACCGATGCCACAAGGGATGAGCTTGCGAGATCCGGAATTCAAAGCCGGGTGCATCCGCCTCATTCTGACTGACGAAAAGCTCCTGTTTCGTGGCATTAAACGTCCCTGCCAGCTCTCGATCCGAACACCGGAAGTACCCTTTTTGCCGTCTCTTCCAGCAGAAGTGCATCCGCAGCCAATCCAATTGATTGCCGAGCCCGTTCATCTGGAGAGGGAACCGGTGCAAAGAATTTCGTTTTCAGGTTGCCCCCTTTCCTTGTAACCTTTCGCGCATGCTCGCACTCGTACTGTGCGTGCAACAGTTTCTGCGGCATCGGCGCTTTCGGGGCGGATGTCGTTCAGTGACAACCGGCGGCTTCCCCGCCTTAACCCCCAGCGAGGTCAATCTCAGATGAAAAATCAATTCAGTGCAATGCTTCTCACCGCTGCTCTCACCGGTCTGATGGGCGGAACCGTCGCACACGCGGCCACCACCAACGCGAATGCAAAGAATCCCACGGTCAAGGCCGCCAAGGCCGGTCTGCGCTACGCCGGACAGGACAAGCCCGCCAAACATTCCTGTAAAGGCAAGAATGACTGCAAGGGCCAGGGCGGCTGCAAGTCCAGCGACAACGGATGCAAGGGCAAGAACAGCTGCAAGGGCAAGGGCGGCTGCGCAACCGACGGCTCCAAGATGCCGAAATTCGCCTAAACCAGAATCATCCGGATCGGTGGAGTTCGTCCCCCCGCGAAATTCCGCCGATCCCTTTTCCGCGAATCGCGAGCAGAGGCTGACAGCTGGCCACTGCGAACTGAGAATTGTCTTTCATGCCCGGCAATCGCTTCAATGCATTCCAGAACCACGGCGTCGGAATCGGTCTGCGGATTCCGCACTACCGGCATATCTTCTCGCGCAAGCCCGTGGTCGACTGGTTTGAAATCATCTCAGAGAATTTCATGATCGACGGCGGCCGCCCGCTCGCCATGCTCGACCAGATTCTCGAGCGCTATCGCGTCGTGCAGCACGGCGTCTCAATGTATTTTGGCTCGGCGACCGAACCGGACCCGGAGCACCTCAAACGGCTTAAGACCTTAGTCCGCCGCACCGGCACGCCCTGGCTGAGTGATCACCTTTGCTGGGGCTCAATCGATGGCACCTATACGCACGACCTGCTTCCGCTTCCGTACACATGGGAAGCCGTTGCGCGTACCGCCGAGCGCGTCCGCAAAGTGCAGGACTACCTCGAAATCCCAGTCGCCGTCGAAAACGTCAGTTCTTACGCCGCTTTCACAGATTCGCAGATGACCGAGTGGGAATTCCTGAGGGAGGTAGTCGAGCGCGCGAATTGCGGCATTCTCCTCGATGTGAACAACATCTATGTTTCCTCGGTGAACCACGAATTCGATCCGATGGAGTACGTGAACGCCGTGCCCGCCGATCGCGTTGCGCAGATTCATATCGCCGGCCACTCGCGCTATGAGAAGTACATTCTGGACACCCACGACCATCCCGTGATCGATCCGGTGTGGGATCTTTACGCGCGCGCCATCGAACGCTGCGGACCCACGCCAACCCTGCTTGAGTGGGACGACCACATTCCCAGCTTTGACGAAGTTCATGCAGAAGCTTTGAAAGCCAACCGATATCTGCAAAAGTATTCTGACTCGCCCCATGCTGTGGGTGCCCCGAGTCTCGCTTCTGAGATCTGGGAAGGGAAGCTCCTGGAGCCCGCACAATGAGCGCGATGACCCTCGCTCAGCTACAACGCGAGATGGCCCGCGCCGTCATGATGCCGTTGACCTCTGATGAGAATATGCGTCATGAATCGTCCGATGGCCGATCCATGAATCGAGTGGCTGCCTCATTTATCGCTCCCAACAGCAAGCTCTCACCCTTTGAACGCCTCGAGATTTACAACCGGCAATACTGGTTCCGCGTTGTCGGCGCTCTGGCCGAGGATTTCCCCGCACTGCGTTCCGTGATTGGAGCCCGCGCCTTCGAAGCGATGTCAGTTGCCTACCTGAGCGAGCACCCCAGCCGCTCGTTCTCCCTGCGCAATCTCGGATCGCATCTTGCCCAATGGCTTGCGAAAAATCCGCACTTCGCGGGCCGCCGCGCCAGGCTCGCGGTGGATGTTGCCCGAATGGAATGGGCGTTTGTTGAAGCATTTGATTCAGCTGAACGAGAACCGCTGACCCTGGAGCAGATTTCCACGCTCGACGGAGACTCGCGCCTCTCGCTGCAGCCGCATCTGCAACTGATCGCACTCGATTTTCCCGTAGACGACCTCGTGCTGAACCTGCACAGGCACGAAAAACGGCAGACGAGTGAAGCGGGCGTCCAGCATGAGGAAGAGGAGCAAGCTCCTGCGAAACTGCCTTCTCTGCGGCGCAAGCCGACGTGGCTCGCCGCGCATCGCGTCGATCTGTCCGTTTACTACCTGCGTTTGAAACGCGAGGAATTCGAGACTCTCTTCGCGATTCGCCAGGGCATGCACCTCGCCCAGGCGATTGAGATCGGGATCACGAGTTCGCGAGTGCCTGCCGCAAAGCGACCGCAACTGGTCAGGCAGTGGTTCACCAACTGGTCGGAACTCGGCTGGATCTGCGCGCCCGAACTCGAACCGTTTCATTCTTGAGGGCGGGTAGATGCCGAGTGGAATTCCAAGTGACTCAACGATCGCGATGATTGTCCTGGTTTTAGCCCCTTAGATTTGGAAAGGTAAGTATGAGCAGCATGCTAACCACCGCTCGCAAAGCTTACGAAGGCTTCGCTACGATCATGGCCCGTTTGCAGAGCCCACTCCTGCTTGCCATTCGCCTCTACTGGGGTTGGCAATTCATGCAGGATGGCTGGGGCAAACTGACCCACCTCGATAAGGTGACCGACTTCTTTACCACCCTCAATCTCCCCGCTCCGCACATGACAGCCCTGATGGTCGCGCTGATTGAACTCTGTGGCGGGTTCCTCTTTACCTTTGGCATTGCATCCCGTCTTACCTCGCTCGTCCTCTTCGTGAACATGACGATGGCCTACCTCAGCGTGCCCGACGACCGCGTCAATTTCTCCCACATCTTGTCCAAGCCTGACGACTTCTACGGCGCGAGCCCCTTCACCTATTGGTTCGCAGCGCTGCTGATTCTCATCATGGGGCCGGGAGAATTCGCCATCGACGCGCTCTTACGTTCAATGCTGCCCCAGAAGAGTGAGCGGGCGCACACAGTTGCCTGATCACCCTGCGCTATCATCTCCTGACCAGCTCACAAGCGGACTCAAGGGATCATGCGCATCGCCTACATGCTAACCTCGCTCGGGAGAGGCGGCGCCGAACGCCAGGTCATCGCACTCGCCGAACGCATGGTTGCTCGCGGGCACCATGTTGTCCTCATCGTACTCAAGCCGCGTGAATCGCAGGAATGGCCGACATCGCTCGAGGTGATCAGGCTTGGCATGCGCAGATCTCTCGCAAGCTTTTGTGGAGGGGTTGCGGAAGCGCATCGCTTTCTGCGCAGGTTTCATCCTGACCTCGTGCACAGCCACACTTTCCCGGCGAACATGGCAGCTAGAATGCTCCACGTGTCTGGTTCCGCGCCAGCTGTGCTCTCTACGATCCACAATGTCTATGAGGGTGGATGGCGTCGTTCCGCTCTCTACGGTCTCACAGACGGTCTCGCGATCCAAACCACGGCGGTCAGCCAGGCCGTGGCGAACCGGTTCATCCAGACTCGCGCAATGCCGCAAAGCCGGTGCTCCGTAGTCTTCAACGGAATTGATCTTGCCGAATTCACGACGGTTCCAAGTCGACGCATCGCCTTGCGCAGGCAATTGAATGCCTGCGATGACTTCATATGGCTAGCGGCTGGTCGCATCGTCCCCGCCAAGGACTATCCGAATCTATTGCGTGCCTTTGAATGGGTGCGCTCTGCATCTCCACAAGTGCAACTCTGGATAGCCGGCGAGGCAAATGCAGGGGACGAGAGACGCATTCAAGAACTCGCACGGAGCCTCGGAATTTCTGACTCGGTTCATTGGCTCGGCCTGCGCGATGACATGCCCTCACTTCTCGATGCCGCGGATGCGTTCGTACTTAGCTCCGCGTGGGAGGGTATGCCGCTGGTTGTCGGAGAAGCGATGGCCATGGAGAAACCGGTCATTGCCACCGATGTTGGCGGAGTCAGCGAACTCGTCGACGATGCCGGCATCCTCGTTCCGCCGAAAGATTCCGATGCGCTGGCTGACGCTATGCTCCGGGTCATGCGCATGCCCCAGGATCTGCGGGACTCTCTGGGCAAGACTGCGCGCGAACGAATTCGCCAGCACTTCGATGTGAACGCAAAGGCCGAGGAGTGGAGCGCTCTGTACTCCCGGCTGCTCGGTGATCGCCGATAACGAGAGGTCAAAACATCCCGTGTTACCCTTATCAGCGGATTTTGGGGCGCGCCATTCTACATAGGCGGCGCGAAGTCCGAAGGGGATTGGATGCTAGTTCATAAGGTACGAATCGCGCTCGTTGCGATTGCGGTCGCAGTATGTTCATTCATGAATTCAGGTGCGGTGGCCCAGACCGGCACGGCGCAGAATGCAACCGTCGTTCTGAATCACGGGTGGCAGTTCCGCCAGGTAACGGCATCGTCCGACCCTGAAACTGGCTGGATGCCGGCTACAGTCCCCGGCGACGTTCATCTCGATCTGCTTGCCAACAAAAAGATTCCTGATCCGTTCTACCGCGACAACGAATCGAAGCTGCAAAGTATCCAGGATGAAAGCTGGGAGTACCGCGACACCTTCGACGCCGGGCCATCACTGCGGTCGCGCTCCAATCTGGACCTCGTCTTCGACGGCCTCGATGGTCCGTCGCAGGTCTTTTTGAATGGCAGCCTTGTTCTGACCGGAATGAACAGTTTTCGCGTGTGGCGTATTCCGGCGAAGGGCTATCTACACGCAGGCAAAAATGAGTTGCGCGTGGTGTTTGAATCCCCTGTAAAAGCATCGGCTGAACTTGCGGCCGCCGACCCCTGGCAGCCGAAGACAAAGACGGCGCCCAAAACTTACTTGCGCAAACCCGCATACGAGTACGGCTGGGACTGGGGTCCGACGTTCGTCACCAGCGGCGTCTGGCGTCCCGTGCGGCTCGAAGCGTGGGACAAAGCCCGTATCGCCGACTTCGCCATCCGCCAGCGCGACGTAAGCAGGGAAGTAGCGCGCGTGGACGCCGAGGTCGAAGTGGAGGCAGCCAAAGCTGGTCCGGTACGGATAACAGTGAGTTATTGGGGACACGGAGTCCCGATTGCTGGCGTCGCGCCATCCACCACCGTTACGGCCAACCTTCACTTGGGCCAGAACCTTATCGATCTTCCCATCGAGATTCGACAACCGAAGCTGTGGTGGCCCCTGGGCTATGGCGATCAATCCCGTTACGATTTCACGGCGCACCTCTCGACAACTGCGACAGTGGAGATGGACACCCGTAATGTAACCACGGGCCTCCGCTCGATCGTCCTTGATCGTCATCCCGACCAATGGGGACGCTCCTTCCAACTCGTCGTCAACGGCATTCCAGTCTTCGCAAAAGGCGCCGACGTCATCCCCTTCGACAGCTTCCCCAATCGCGTTACCACCGCCGATTACCGCCGCATTCTCGAGTCGGCCCGCGACGCCAATATGAACATGATCCGCCACTGGGGAGGCGGCTACTATGAGACCGACGAGTTCTACCAGATCTGTGACGAACTTGGCATCATGGTGTGGCAGGATTTCATGTTCGGCAACGACTGGCAGCCCGGTAACTACAGCTTCAAGCTGAATATCGAAGCCGAAGCCGAAGACCAGGTTCGCCGTCTGCGCAATCATCCCAGCATCGTGCTGTGGTGCGGGAACAACGAAACAGAAGGTGCGATGGGCTGGGCACCGCGTCCTGCGCTGCCCGCCGATGTCCGCTACCAGATGTGGCAGGACTACCTGACCGAATTCAGCGGTATCCTGCCGCGCGTCGTCGCTCGCCTCGAACCCGAAATTCCATACTGGCCCAGTTCTCCAAGCGCCGACTACGAGGCACTTTCCAGTCACTACCAGAGCGGAGATGCGCACTTGTGGGATGTGTGGCACGGGCGAGTGCCATTCTCCCGGTACGAGCATCACAACTCGCGCTTCGTGACGGAGTATGGCTTCCAGTCGTTTCCGGAAATGAGCACCATCGAGGCCTTCACCGAACCTGCCGACCGCACCAGCATCTTCACGCCTGTCATGCTGGCGCACCAGAAGAACAACGAAGGCAACTCCATCATTCACGACTATCTGCTCAAGGACTATCCGGAGCCGAAGGACTTTGCCAGCTTCCTTTATGTCAGCCAGGTGCTGCAGGCCGAAGGCATCAAGATCGGCTCCGAGCATTTCCGCCGGAGCCGCCCTGAGACCATGGGCTCCATCTTCTGGCAGTTGAACGACTGCTGGCCCGTTGCTTCGTGGTCCAGCATCGACTACTTCGGCCGCTGGAAGGCTCTGCAATACTATGCGCGCCGTTTCTATGCGCCTATTCTCGTCTCGCCGCACGTCGAAGACGGAGCGGTAAAGGTCTATATCGTCTCTGACAAGACAGCATCAACGCTTGCTTCCCTTCGCGTGCGCCTCATGGATTTTGATGGCAAGGTACTGCTTGATGAGAAGCACGAGGTCAGCATCGACACCCTCGCCAGCAAGGTGTACCTCGAATGGCCACTGGCAAAGTTGACGCAGGCCGGCGCTGCCGACACGTCGCGCGTCTTCGTCATTGCGGAATTATCCGCGGGCGGAACAGCGATCTCGCGCAACCTGGTGTATATCGCGCCGACCAAGGAAGTACACCTCAAGCCGGCAAATCTCACCGTTGCTTCCAGCGGCACAAATGGCAATCTCGAGATTCGTATCACTTCGCCCGTGCTAGCTCGCGACGTGTATCTCTCTCTAGGCGCAATCGATGCAAAGTTGTCAGACAACTACTTCGACATTCTGCCCGGCGAGACGGTCGAAATCACCGCAACGAGCAACGCCACTCTCGACGAACTGAAGGCGCAACTCAAGGTCATCTCGCTCACCGACGCCTTTGCGGCACCCGGTCAGCCGGCCACCATTACTGCCGCACATTGAACAAAAGCAAGAGGCCGGAGCATTTTGCCCCGGCCTTCACCATTCTTGCATTTGCTACCAGTGTGGTTTCTCAGGAGTTCGTGACATAAGTCGCAAAGAACAACCGCAGATCCCTCGGCTCCGTTTGGCCGAAAAACCGGCCAAACTACGGTCAGGATGACAGATCAATTCTGATGCGAGTTTTAGAGACAGGACACTAGAATGCGAAGACCGCCTGGAAGAATATGCGCCTCGAGGTCGAGCCACCGGGACCTGAGAACGGACCGTTCGCAAGGCTCGTGGAATGGCCAAAGTTACTCGATCCCAAGGTGCCGATCGGTGTCGAGTAGTTCACGTTATTGAACAGGTTCAGTGCCTGGGCGCTAAACGTCAGGTTAAACCTGCGTCCGGTGCTGGTCGGACCCATCATGCCGCCTGGGCCACCACCACTACCACCGAGTCCACCGGGACCCAGTCCGCCGCCTGGTCCGCCGCGACCACCACCGCCGCCACGACCTCCGGGAGGGCCACCACCCGGGCCGCCGCCATTCGCAACTCCGCCCGCGGACTCAACCTTGGGTCCAACGCCGATTGTTTTGCTGAGACGCAGGTTGAAGGCTATGCTCGGAGGTCCGTTGCCTAGATTAGCGGGCACGAGCGAATCTCCCTGTCCGGGTGCCGCATTCAAACAGCCAAACTGCGTCTCGTAGTACTGATTGCTGCCGGCGGTACAGGACGATGCATCTGCATACGACGGCCGACTATTGAAGAATTGATCGCCGGTCAGGTCGTAACTGGAGACGACGTTGTAGGGGCGCCCCGAGCGGGCAATCAGGAACGGATTGAAACGCAGCGCCCATGGACCCGTGTAGTTACCCATCAGAAAGAGCATGTTTCGCGAAACGAAACTCGCGCGTCCGTAATCCTGGCTCAGGTTATAGGAATTCGAAGCTTCGCCGCCGGCGCTATCTGAATCAGCGAACGACAGGTTGTAAAACCCGAAGATACCGAGCTTCGGAGAGAGCCGGGCGTTCACGTTGAGAATCATCTGATTCTCTTTGAAAACCGCTTCAGGATAGTACTCGTTGATAATGCCGAGACTCTGATTCAACCGCGGACCGGTAGTGCTGTTGTAGTAAGTCGTACCGGGCAGCGGCGTATACGCGTTGGCATTGCGCGTAACCATCTGGTGGACGCCGAACGAGTGAAGGTAGGTTCCAGTCAGGGTGGTGTTCTTGGTCAACTGGCGCTCGATGCTCGCGCCCAATTGCTGCGTGGACGGCGAGCGATAGGTGGGAGAGATCTGAACGAGGGTGGTCTCCGGCGTTGATGTATACGGCGCCGGCGGCGTGCACGCCGTGAAGTCCATGTTGTTCAGGTCCGTGCCGCTCAGGCAGGCGGGCGAGGCAACGGAGGTTTGAGCCGAACCAGCGTTGAGGCCTTGCCGCGTTGCGGCCAGAAGGTCTGCGATCGGCAACCGATCATAGAAGATGCCGAAGCCAGCGCGAAGTACCGTCTTCGGAGGCTTCTTTCCTTTGGCATCGAGCGCGTACGCAAACGCCACGCGAGGCGCCCAATCGTTGTGATCTGCAATATGGTTCTGTGTCTCCCAGCGCAAACCGCCGGATAGAGTGAGCCGCGGATTTACTTTCCAGTCATCCTGGACGAAAAGCGATCCATCGAAAGTGTTGGGGGTGTACGCAACCCGGCCGGCCGTAATGCTCAGATTCAGGAATGCGCCCGGGGGGAGGGTCGTCAAGCTCTGGCCCTGGGCCAGAGCATTGAGCGCGTCTGCATAACCCTGCTGCGAAAACACCAGCGTACCATTGCGATTCGCGTACGAGGCGTTGGCATCGCGATTATCCCGCAGCCACACTCCGAACTTGATGGACTGCGTTTTCACACTCATCGTAGTGTAGTTTTGCAACTCCAGATGATCCTGATGATCGTTGGAGAATTGGCCTGTAGCTCCGCCGCTGGTAAAGTCGCCGCTGGCAATCAGGGTGGGCGCCGTACTGACCGGAGAAACGTTAGTCAGTTGCCGCCGGTACTCAAATCGAGTCTCGTTCACCATGTGATCGTTGATGATTTGCGAGTCGCTCAACTGGAAAGTGTTTTCGGTCGTCGATGTGGTTTCGGATTGCGAGGGGAGCGAACTCGGGCCGATGTCACCCGTCTCCGAGTCGTAGTACCACTGATAGCGCAGCGTCAGGGTGTTCTTTTGCCCGAGCTGCAGATCGAGCCGTGGAGACACATTGATGTGGTTGTGTGGATTGGCCAGTGCGCCGGATACGCGTGTCGGCGAGATCGAATACAGCCCCGTGCTTGCGTCCAGCACCGCTGGGTAGTAGGTATAGACGGCCTGGTCGTGGTTATCACGCTGCTCCATGCTTATGAAGAACGAAGAGGTCTTGGTCAACGCGCCGCTGACAGTGCCGTTGTATTGAATCCGATAGTAGGAGGGGACGTCGGGCAGAAACGGACTGCCGGTATTGAATGCGCTGTCATTCCCCATGATGAACGCTTGTCCATGCAGCTTGTCGGTACCGGGCTTGGTAAGGATTTCGATGCGGCCATAGCCTAGCTTGTCAAACTCAGCGGAAAACGGATTCTGATTGATGCGGATCTCGCGGATGGCCGACTTGGGAGGGAGCTGTCCGCCGGTAAAACCATCGATGTAAATCTGTCCGCCATTCGGCCCAGCAGAGGGACCCGCCAGTGCTGCAAGTTCGTTCGACAATTCATCCGGATCGTCCGACAAGGCATCCAGATCCTTGTCTTTCAGCACGAGTGAGCTCGCATTTGCGCCCGCTTCCACGCTCACCGTCGGCGTTTCATCGCTTACCACGACGCTTTGCTGCGCCACTTCAATCGCCATGGCGATGTCCACGCGCTTGATCTGTCCCGCGGCTACGGGAATCGCCTGAGACTGGAACGCCGCGAATCCCGTAAACTCTGCATTCACGATGTAACTGCCGGCTGCGAGTCCTGTCACGGAGTACAAGCCGCTCGCATCCGCAGTTGCGGTGCCGGCGACTTTTCCGTCGGCCGTCGTCACCGTAACCTTCGCGCCGGGGATCAACGCTCCAGTCTGGTCTGCAATGTGGCCGCGGATGGTCGCGGTCGCCGCTGCGGCCGGGGCCGCTTGTGCATGTGCCGCCAGGCTTGCAATGCCAAGCGCAAACGCAATCAAAAAATGAAGGATGCAATGAAGTCGTAGATGCACTGATTCCTCGCTCAATTTCTTATGAGTGCCAAATCTGATTCGAATACATTTATTGGGCCGCTGCCTCGGCTCCGCCTGAGCCCATGCTCCAGTTGGATAGCAGGTCGCGAGAGGCTTCGGGACTTTCCAGGAGCGGCTCGACGCCGGCCAAGAGTTTGATGGCGGTAACATCGGCCGCACCCTCGGTGGACACCAGCATGACCGCCTCGCCTTTTTGCAGGTCGCCGAGTTTTACGGCAGGTGCGCGGTCCAGAACCTGCCCGAGATTGCCGCCGCTTCGACGCGGTTGACCTGCTCCCGCGCCGCCATATTGTCCGCTCCCAGCCGGCGCAGATGTTGCCGCTCCGTCACCCTGGGTCCGAGCCGACGTCGTTGCCCCACCGGCCGCGGTTTCGCCGCCCTTCAACCGGGCGGCAATCATCTTGGCCATCATGTCAGGCAGGCGGCGCATTTCGGCGTCCGGCGTAATGTGCACCGTCACGTTCTTCTTAGTTGCCAGATCTTTTACCGTCAAAGTCGAAGCAGTTGTATCAATCGAAGCAACAACGCCGGAGATATTTCTGAAACTTCCCGAAACCACTTCGGCGGCTGTTATCTCCGAGCCGTCTGCGCTCTTCTGGCCAAGTACCTGGAACTGATCGCCTGCATGCACAGCATCGAGCGGTCCCGGTTGCGCATCCGAGAATCGAACCGAGTTGGCTGCATAACGCTTAAGCACGGTCGTCTTGGTGATATGAACGGTCACCACCTTTGCGGTCGGGCCCGCACCAGTCGTCACCATAACGACGCCTGCAGCCGGATCAACGCTCTTCACCAGTCCGCCGATGCCATTGCGCTGCCACTCATCGCGCTCCTGCTGCTGCTTCTGCGCAATATCGGTTTGCTTCATCGCGACCAGTTGCAGAGCCTGAGGCGTAGCGCCTGTTGCATTCGGGTCGAGCTTTATAAGCACCCGATCGCCGGTGGCAAGATCGGTCAGCTGAATGGTCTCTGCCGCGCTCAGGTCCTTCTGCCCCGGCGCCAGTCTTTTCAGCACCGCTGTCGCGGGAATCTCGACCTGCTTCGAATCGCCTGCATCCGTCTTCACCGTAACCGTGTTTCCATTGATAGCGGTGATGGTGCCTACAAAGCGTGTTGGAGCTTGCGCATTGAGCCCGGCGCACGCCGCCGCTAATGCAATCAGGAGAGACACCCGCGCGATCGTGACCGTAAATCGATTCCAGTTCTTGCTCTTCATCCATCTCTCCGCGCATCCCCATTCAAAAGGTGCGCTGTCTTCGCTATCTGTTTCGGTAGACGAACCAGCTTCGCAAAAGGTTGAGAAACAGTGTCAAACTATGAACTGATTTTTGCGGAGATCATAACGGGCCCTATCTAGCGGTATACAAGGCACTTAATTAGATGGATTTCTTAAGGGAATCTTAAGCTCCGATACGTCGGAACAGGGATGCAATCGCGAGATGTTCTGCGAAGCCGCGTGCCTCAGTCGCGTCCACTACGGCTGCAGTTCCGCGGTCTCAAGAAATGCGAAGCTGCCCGATGCCGTTGGCGCCACATTTGTCAGCCTCCGGTTGTGTACCACCACGGTGTCCTTGTACCAGAGGTTGATGGCCGGCAGATCCTCGGCGAGAATCTGTTGCGCCTCGACATAATCGGCGCGGCGTTTAGCCTGGTCCGTGCTGGTCGCACCATCGTCGAGCAGCGCATCGAGCTTCGCATTCGAATAGTGGCCGCGATTCGCGCCCTTCGGTGAAAAGCGCGCCGTCGAAAAAGCATGGCTGAAAATATCCGGCTGCTCGTTTCCGCCGATCCAGCGCAGCGAATACATTTGAAACGCGCCGCGCGTCACATCCGCATAAAAGGTCGCGAACTCAAACGTCCGGATGTCCACTGCAATGCCAACCTGCGCCAGTTGTTGTTGCAACACCGCTGCCAGCGATCGCACATCCTCCACCGTGCTCGTCTTCATGGTGACGTGAAAGCGCACGCCGTTTGCGCCCGCCGGATATCCGGCCTCATCCAGCATCTTCTTGGCGCGGGCAGGATCGTAGTCAAAGTTTGCGACATCCCCCGTCCATGCCCAGTGTGTCGGCGGCAGCAGGCTTACGGCAGGTCGAGCATGCCCGCGCAGCAGCGTGCGGATAATCAGATTGCGATCGATCGCGCACGAAATCGACTGGCGCACTCGCAAGTCTTTCAGGAGCGGATCGGTGAGATTGAACGCCAGGTATTGAATCTGGGTGCCCGGAGCGTCGTTGACTTCCAGATTTGGCCGCGCGCCAAGAATCGGCAGCGAATCCATGGGCAGGGAATTGATGGCCACGTCGCCTGAGCCCTTCTCTAACTCCAGCGACTCTGTAATCGGATCCGGAACCACGGCGAAACGAACGCGAGCGAGCTTGGGCTGCACTCTCCAACTCAACGGATTGCGCTCGATAATTACGTTTTGATCGATCTGCTGGCTGACAAAACGAAACGGCCCTGTTCCCACCGGGTGCTGCCAGAAATCGCGTCCACTCCCCTCCGGCACGACGCCGAAGGCCCCCGTAGCCAGATTGATCAGGAGAAAATTATCCGGGTGCTTCAAGTGCAGGATTACGGTGTCGGCATCCGGCGCCTCCACCGTGTTGATCGATGCGTACGTCGCCGTCTTCGCCGTAATCACGGTTCCGTCACGCATGGAATTGATGCTCCACACCACGTCCCGCGCGGTCATCGGCCGGCCATCATGAAACCGCACGCCGGCGCGCAGATGAAACACCAGCGTTTCCGGATCGCGCAACTCCCAGCTCTGCGCAATAGCCGGCGTGAAATGAAAGTTCGCATCCTTGGCGACGAGTCCGTCAAAGATCAGCTCGTCAATATGCTCGGACATCCCGTCCGTCCCAATTCGCGGATCCAGATTCGTAGGACTAGATTCAATCAAGAACACAAGCGTATTCGGATCGTGTTTCGACGCATGACACCCGATCAGGCACAGGATCATCACTAACCCTAATATCTGCGTGCCGCAGGTCACGATTGCGAGACGCGGGATTCCCAGCGCTCCGAAACCCCTACGCATACGTAATCTGCCCCAGAATCGCCGGACACCTCGCGCCGGTCGCCGCCGGAACATTTCCCGGAAGCCGATGGCACGTCATCCACGCCATCAACGCGAATGCCGCGGCTTCCTTCGCCTCTGCCGGCAATCCGAAATCTTCGGTCGTCGTCAATTTGCAGCCTAGCGGTTCCAGTCGCGCCCTCAGCATCGACATCAGCGTCCGATTCCGCGCGCCGCCGCCGGAAACGATGTAATCAATCGGGCTGTCATGCATCCTCTTAAGCACAAACTGCTCGAAGCTCCGTGCGATGCTCTCCGCGGTCAACGCCGTCGCCGTGGTCAACGCGTCTTCAGGTTTACGGCTCACGCGACGGCAAGCCGCAAGAAACATGGCTGCATACTCACGTCCGAACTCTTCCCGTCCCGCAGTCTTCGGCGGTTGCAGCGCGAAATACGGATTCCGCAGCATGTCCTTGAGCACGGATATCATCACGTTTCCATTTGCAGCTAACGTGCCGTTGCGATCGAACGTCCTGTTGAAAAGCCGCTTCGATAATGCATCCATCACCATGTTCCCGGGACCCGTGTCGAAGGCCACGACCGCATCGCTGCTGCGCCCAGCTGGAATCGCAGTCAAGTTTGCGATCCCGCCAATGTTCTGCAACACGCGCCCGCGTTTCGAGTCCGCGAACACTGCATAGTCAAGCAGCGGCACCAAGGGCGCGCCCTGTCCGCCCGCAGCCATATCCGCAGGTCGAAAATTCGACACAACCGGCACGCCTGTCTCTGCCGCAATCAGAGCAGCCTCGCCCGCCTGCCACGTGGACGCGAATTTCCGGCCTGCATACACCGCGGGCACAGACTGGTGGTACAGCGTCTGTCCGTGGCATCCGACAAGGTCAACTTTGAAATGATGCCGCGCGACCGTCGCCTTCACCGCCTCGGCATATGCGATACCCAAGCGCCAATTCAGCCGCGCCAACTCTGCTGTTGAAGTCGATTTTGCATTCATCGCCGCAAGCACCGCTGACCGCATTGCCGCCGGATAGCGAAAGCTTTCATGCGCGAGCAGCGTCAATTTCGGACCACTTTTTACGGGGGCAATTCGGACAATCGCAACGTCGATACCATCGGCCGATGTTCCGCTCATTACGCCTGCAACAATCATCGCGCGCGGCTTCACGACGCCTCCGCCGGTGATGTCGCACGCGGTGCGGCAACGGGCACAGCATTGAGAATAGTTGCCACCGCCTCGTTGAAATTCAGAATGCCCGTACGCAGAGCGTCCAGTTTCTTAGTACTCAGTGTCGGCGTGACTCCGCGCGCATACAAACGCGAACGCTTCCGTGCAGAGTCCCGCGCCGTTGCCAAAAGAATCTTTCGAAACGTCGCCGACCGCTCGCCTTCTGAAATCAACGCCTCATAGGCCCGCAGAATCAGCTCTGGACTATGGCAGATTTCCAGCAGGTCCGATCCCGCGCGAATCGCCGCAACCGCTGCCTCTTCAACCGGCAGGAACTTCAGAATGCCGCCCATCTCCAGATCATCGGAGAGAATGATCCCCTTGTACCCGATTCGTTTGCGCAGCGTCTCCGTGATCCAGAAATGTGAAGCGCTCGCCGGCTCGTTCTTTCCCGGCGTGTGCGGATAAGCCGCGTGATTCATCATGATCATCGGCATCGCGCGATGCAGTTCGCGGTAGGGAACTACGTCTTCATCCCAAATCTGGGGCCAGGTCCACTGGATCTCGGGCGTTACAAAATGCGTATCACCCGTCGCGCCGCCCAGCCCCGGAAAATGCTTCCCGCATGCGATCACGCCCTGTGCCGCAACCGCGGCGAGAAACTCCCGCGCGTATGCATTCACCTCCGCGGCATTCGCCCCCGCCGTTCGCGACCCCAGCACCTCCACTGCTTCAGGAAGTGCAAGATCCACGACAGGCGCCAGCGTCGTGTTGAATCCGAACGCCTTTACCGCCTGCGCAATTAATTCCCCATGCTTCCGGGCCAGAGCCGGCTTCTTCGCGGCGCGCATCGCCGAGGCGGTTGCCTGCGCCGAGGCAATCGGCGCCAACGCATCGCGCAGCCGATTCACCGTGCCACCTTCCACGTCCACGCAGCGCACAGCTTTCGCGCAACAGAATCCAGTGGCGTCTTCGAGCAGGTCGCGCGTCTGCTGCGCATCCGTCACGTTGCGCTTGAACAGAATGACGCCGCCTGGGCGCACCAGCCTGAGCCACGCGCGTTCGAGCGCAGTCAGCTCTGTTCCGGCCAGTCCCACCACCAGCAGGCTCCCTGCCGCTTGCCGCACTGTCGCGGTCATGATTTCTCCTTCAGTTCCTGCTGCAACTCCTCGAGCAGATTCAGCGCCTGCAGGGGCGTCAGCGCATTCACGTCAACGGCTTCGATGCGATCCACAATCCGCTGCGACAGCGGTGTGAAAATAGTCAACTGCATCGGCTCCGGCGCGGTCTCCACCTGCACGCTCTGCCGCTCCTGTTTCTCGTGCTGCCGCAGCACGTGCTTTGCGCGATCGATGACCGCTAACGGCAATCCCGCCAGTTTTGCCACCTCAATACCGTAACTCTTGCTCGCCGCTCCCGGCTCAATCGTGTGCAGGAAAACAATCCCGCCCGCGCCTTCCTTCACACCCACGCGCAGATTGCGCACCCGTGGCAGCTTTTCGGCCAGCATCGTCAGCTCGTGATAATGCGTCGCAAACAGCGTTCGAGCGCCCGTCTCCGCATGCAGATATTCGACTGTGGCCCATGCCAGCGACAGCCCGTCAAACGTCGCCGTGCCGCGCCCCATCTCGTCGAGCAGAATGAGCGATCGCTTCGTCGTCGTGTTCAGAATCGTGGCCGTCTCCGTCATCTCCACCATAAAGGTGGAACGTCCACGGGCCACGTTGTCACTTGCGCCGATGCGCGTGTAGATGCGATCCACCAGCCCCAGTCGCAAACTCTGTGCGGGTACAAAGCTTCCCATTTGCGCCATCAGCACCAGCATGGCGGCCTGGCGCAGATACGTGCTCTTGCCACCCATGTTCGGGCCTGTGATCAGCAGCAGGCTCGGCCCGTCCTCGCTCGCGCTCAGGTAGAGATCGTTGGCGATGAAGCGCCCCTCGCGCGTATCTTCCATCCACTGCTCGATCACCGGATGCCGCGCCGCCACTGCTTCCAGCACCGGTTCCTCCGCCAGCACCGGCCGAACATATCGCCGCAGTGCAGCCAGATGCGCGAAATTCGTCAGCAAGTCCGCTTCGGCAACCGCAGACGATGTCCGTCGAATCCTGCCGGCTGCCTGCAAAACCTTCGCCCGAAGCTCGAGAAAAATCCGCTTCTCGATTTCGATGCAACGATCGTGCGCGGTCAGAATCTTGACTTCATACTCTTTCAGTTCGGGCGTCGTGAACCGCTCAGCATTTACCAGCGTTTGCTTGCGTTCGTAATCCGCGGGTGCCATCGCGAGATTCGACTTGGTGATCTCGATGTAGTAGCCGAAGACTGAGTTGTAACGCACCTTCAAGGAGCCAATTCCCGTACGCTCCCGCTCCCGCTCCTCGATCGCCGCAATCGACTGCCGGCCCGTGCTCGTTATTGCCCGCAGGTCATCGAGCTCCGCATCCATTCCCGCGGCAATCGCTCCGCCATCGGCCATGGTCAGCGGAGGCTCTGCCACCAGCGTTGTCGCGATCCGCGCAGTCACATCCTCAAGCGTGTCAAGCCGGGAAATCAGCTCGCGCCACAACGGGGCCAGCATCGCTTCCATTGCCGACTTCAGTGCAGGCAGTCGCGCCAGGCTTGCCGCCAGTCCCCGCACATCACGCGGCCCCGCAGAATCCAGACTCAGCCGCGCCAGCAGCCGCTCCAGGTCGAGAATGCCATCGAATGCCCTCCGCACCTCCTCGCGCTTCACAAGATCGGCGTGCGCCTCGGCAACCGCCTCATATCGCGCGTTCAAGACATCGGCGTCGATCAGCGGCCGCAGGATTGTCGCTCGCAGCAGTCGCTTGCCCATCGGCGTCTGGCACGCATCGAGAGTGTGAAACAGCGTCGCGCGGTCATCCTGCCCCGCAAATAGCGGCTCAACGAGTTCCAGATTCCGCACCGTCACCTGGTCAAGTTCCAGCGCCGTCGAGTGCTCCTGAAACTTCAACGAGTCAATGTGCAGCGCCTCGTTCTTCTGTGTCGTCCGCACGTAATGCAGAACGACGCCAGCCGCAATCGCCGCTGCCTCATGTCCCACGAGCCCGAATCCCTCAAGCGATCGCACCTGCAGCTGCCGCTCCACAAGCGGAACCGCAAAGTCACGCGTCCAAACCCAGTCTTCAACGCGCGTCTTTGCAGGAATCTTTTCAAAAGCCCCCGGAATCTCTGCGCTCGTCGCCAGCAGCACCTCGCTCGGCCCCGCCAGCAGCAACTCCTCCAGCGCCTGCTGCCGCGCCTTTGCGCCGTGAAACTCCGCCGTCCGGAACTCGCCTGTAGAAATATCGAGCAGCGCCACCGCGCATACCATCTGTTTCTCCGGCCCGCTCTCAAAATAAGTCGCTAGAAAGTTGTTCCGCTCCTGCCCTAAGGCCGCATCCAGGGCCGTCCCCGGTGAAAGAACCCGCGTCACCTCGCGCTTCACAATCTTCTTGGTGAGTTTTGGATCCTCCATCTGATCGCAGATGGCAATCCGATATCCCTTCCGCAACAGACGTGTCAGGTACCCCTCGACCGAGTGATACGGCACCCCGCACATCGGCAACTGCCGCTCGCGATCCCGCGCCGTCAGCGTCAGTTGCAGCTCGCGGCTGGCCACAATCGCGTCGTCATAGAAAAGCTCGTAAAAATCCCCCATGCGAAAGAAAAGGAGGGCATCGGGATTCTCCCGCTTGGCCGCCGACCACTGCCGCATGAAGGGAGTAGGCTCCAGTGACTTTCCGACGGCCTTGCCCGCTGCTGACTCAGCAGGCGCCGGTTCGAGTTCGTCGGGGGCAGGGGAAGACGGCGGCGCCGCCGCGGATTGGATATCTGCGGGTTGCACGATTGCCTACAGATTACCGTGACGCGACTCCGTCCGCCCTGTGCAGAACGAGGGGCAAACCCGCCCAATTTCCCAACCCGGCATTAGGATCCTGATTCCATGTCGCGCTCTCGACTCCATTGGCGTCTGGTCAATTCTGCTTGGTTTAAGATTTTTCGCATGACGGATGCCGCTTCCAGCAATCCCTCTCCGGTCGCCAATCAATGCCGCAGGCCCAGTGGGTGGTTCGGCCGCCTTGTTCTGCGCAATATGAACTCCCGTCACTCCGGGGTGACGGACTGGGGTCTCAGTCACATCACTGTCGATAAGCGTTCCGTCATCCTCGACATCGGCTGCGGCGGAGGCCGCACGATCCAGAAATTTGCCACTGCAGCAGCCGGAGGCAAAATCCGCGGCATCGACCATTCCTCCGACAGCGTGGCCGTCGCTTCCAAAACCAATGAGAGTGCCATCAAGGCAGGCCAGGTCGAAATCGGCGTCGGTTCTGTCTCCCAACTGCCATTCTCAGCCGACACCTTCGATCTTGTCTCCGCCGTGGAGACCCACTTCTTCTGGCCTGATCTGCCCAACGACGTCCGCGAAGTCCTTCGCGTCCTCAAGCCGGGCGGAACATTTGTCCTCATCGCCGAAATCTACAAAGGCGCCAACACCACCGCCGCGCGCCTCTGCGAGAAACACGCATCCAAATCCGGAATGACCCTCCTTACCCTCGACGAGCATCGAGCCCTCCTCGAAACCGGGGGATTCCGCAACGTCGAGGTTCACAGCGAATCCAAGAAGGGTTGGGTCTGCTGTACCGGACAAAAGCCCGCACATTCAGTGGAATGAATACCATGAATACCGTCTGATTCCGCAATTCGGTCACAGAACCAGCAGAATCCTGCCGCCGTGCGCCACGCCACACATCTGGACGAACCCGCCGCGATCTGGTGATTTGGATCACAGTATACTGATTAGTCAGGCTTTAGATTTGAGTACGGCATGCATCTCCTCTGGCTCCGAGTCGCGACTATTCTTTACTTCGCGGCAAGCTACGCAATTTTTCCCGCCGTGCTCTATTCCTCCGAGCGTGCGCGCAGGTGGTGCGTGCATCTGGGCGGCATGGCCTTCTTTTTTCATTTCGTTTCCGTCGTGGAAATGCTGGTCCAGGCTCATCGCTGGATGCCCGTCGGCGCCCGCGAAGCCGAATCGTTGCTGGGGTTTGCCGTTGCGGGCCTTTTCTTCCTGGCGTGGTGGATCTACGACGCCATCTCTCTCGGCGTCTTCGCTCTGCCCATCACATTCTTCCTGGTTTTCGTTCCTGCACTCGGCCTCAAGGGCTATAGTTTCCCCTCGGAAGGCGTCCGTACAAGCTGGCTCGTCGCTCACATCACCGCGCTTCTTGCTGCCTACGCCGCTTTGGGGTTCAGCCTGCTGGCATCGCTCCTCTATCTCGTCCAGGAACGGCGCCTGAAAGCCAAGCCCAAATCCTCCGACGACTCCTGGTGGATTCCTCTCGATTGGCTTCCCCCGCTCGACACCCTTGAGCGCATCGCTCACGCCATGCTGCTCTTTGGCTTTCCGTGCATGACCGTAGGCCTCATTCTTGGCGCCGTTCTGGTCCAGGAAACCTCACTGGGCGCGGCCTACTTCGCCGATCCAAAGGTCATCGCCTCCTACGCGATGTGGGGGCTCTACGTTCTCCTTCTATTTCTGCGCCAGTCCGCCGGGCTTCGCGGGCGCAAAGCCGCCTATCTCTCCGGCGCGGTGCTGATCGTGATGCTCTGCGTCTGGGCGGCCAACACCGTCAGCCATGTTCACAGGTTCGGTGCCCCATGAGCCAGCTCGTTCTCATCGGCATCAACCACAAAACCGCGCCCATCGAACTGCGCGAACGCATCGCCATTTCCCGCGACGAGCTGCCCGAAGCTACCCGCGCCCTGGCTGTTCAGCCCGGCGTAAGCGAGTGCATGATCGTCTCCACATGCAATCGCGTAGAGATGCTCGCAGCCGTTGAGTCGCCCGAGACCGATCTGACCGCATTTCTACACCACCACTTTGGCCTGGACCAGGCTCTGCTCGCGCCTCACATCTATCAGCATCGCGATCGGCAGGCTGTCCGCCATCTCTTCCGCGTTGCCTCGAGCCTGGACTCCATGGTCGTTGGGGAGCCGCAAATCCTCGGGCAGGTTAAAGAAGCATTCGCAACCGCGCGGGCCGCCGGGACGGTCTCCGGCGAACTCGAGCATCTTCTGCAATCCGCGTTCGCCGCCGCCAAGCGCGTGCGCACCGAAACGGCAATCGGATCGAACTCCGTCTCCATCGCGTCGGTCGCCGTCGAACTCGCCCGCAAAATCTTCGGATCGCTGCAGGGCCGCACCGTTTTCCTGGTCGGCGCCGGTAAGATGAGCGAACTCGCCGCCCGCCACCTCGTTCAGCAGGGCGCGGGAGCCATCCTCGTAACCAACCGCACGCTTGAACGCGCCCGCCAGCTTGCCGAGCCCTTCGATGGCCGCGTCATTCCGTTCGAAAAGCTCTACGAGACGGCCACTGAAGCCGACATCGTCATCAGTTCCACCGGAGCGCCGCACCCTATCTTCCGCAAAGAACACGGCCAGCAATTCATGCATCGCCGTCGCAACCGCCCCATGTTCTTCATCGATATTGCCGTCCCGCGAGACGTCGATCCGACGATGAACAAGGTGGAAGGCATCTTCGTCTACGACATCGACGACCTGCAGGCCGTGGCCGCCTCGCACATCGCCGAACGTCAATCTCAGGCAGGCGACGCCGAAACCCTCATCAACGCCGAGGTCGAGCGCTTCCAGCAGCGTCGCCGCGCCGTCAACGTCGCGCCCGCCATCGTCTCGCTGCAGCACCAGGCCGAAGAGATCCGCCAGAACGAACTCAAGCGCATGCACGCCAAGCTCGGAATCCTGAGCGAAGAACAGCTTGCCGCTATCGAAGCCCTCACACGCGGTCTTGTGAACAAATTCCTTCATCCGCCGATGCAGGCGCTCAAGCAGGCCGCGCGCGAGAACGATTCCACCCGCGTCGACGCACTCTGCGAAGCGTGGTCGCTGCCGTCCGTTGCCGAACCCGCTCCCAAGCCCGTCGAAGCTCAATCGGAACCTTCTCCTTCCGCCATCCGCGCTGAAGAGAGTAAAAGCGCGGAGCGCAGCGAAGCCAGCGCCGTAGGAGGCAAATGAATCTGCGCATTGGTAGCCGCGGCTCGCAACTCGCGCTCTGGCAGGCCAACCACATCGCCGCACTTCTGCGCGCGAAGAGCCACAGCGTTGAAATTGAAATCATCAAGACTACCGGCGACCGCCTGCAGGAAGTCACTTTCGCCCAGGTTGGCTCCAAGGGCATGTTCACCAAGGAAATCGAAGAAGCACTCGCCGAGGGCCGCGTCGACCTTGCCGTGCATTCGCTCAAGGATCTTCCCACCGAACTCCCTGCGCCCTTCACGCTCGGCGCCACGCCGCCCCGTGTTGACCCGCGCGATGTGCTCGTTTCGGTGAAACACCGCAGCCTTCACACGCTTCCTCGCGCGGCCGTTGTCGGCACCAGCAGCCAGCGCCGCCGCGCGCAGCTACTCGCTCTTCGTCCCGACATTCAGGCCGTCGAATTTCGCGGCAACGTCGACACCCGCCTGCGCAAACTCGCTGAAGGCCAGGTCGACGCAATCCTTCTCGCCGCTGCCGGTCTCGATCGCCTTGAAAAAACCGAGTGGGTTCGCGAGCGCCTCGAGCCGAAAGACTTCTGTCCCGCCGCCGGCCAGGGCTCGCTTGGAATCGAGATTCGCAAAGATGACGCGAAAACCTTCGCCGCCATCGCTTTTCTCGATGACCCCGCAACCCGCTTTGCCGTCACCGCCGAACGCGCTGCCCTCGCCGCACTCGGAGGAGGCTGCCAGGTCCCTATCGGCATCCACTGCCGTGTCGCTCCCCAGGGCGAAGCCGGCGAGTGGCAGGAAATCTTCGCCGTAGTCGCCGATCCCGCCACCGGCAAAGCCGTCCGCATTCATCACCAGTCGCGTCGCTCCGACATCGGCCCCGTAGAACTTGGTCAGCTAGCCGCCGAATTGCTCATCGAAGCCGGCGCCGCCCCGCTGCTCGAAGCTTCCGCCCATCCCCCCGCCGGCGCTTCTGCCTAACCAGGCACCTCAGCGGAATATGTGATCCCACCGCACGTCGCTTTCTGGATCAGCCAATTATGATGGTGGTCCTGAGCCAAGTGAAAACCGAATCCAAGATCGGAGTCAACCCATGACGCTCGCCCTCGCCCGCCGGCGCGTCCTGGTCACTCGTGCCGCGCACCAGGCGGGCCGGCTCAGCGAAGGCTTGCGCGCCGCCGGCGCCAATCCCGTCGAAGTGCCCATCCTGGAAATCCGCCCGCCCGCGAGCTATGATCCACTCGATCAAGCACTCCGCCATCTCTACAGCTACGACTGGCTCATTCTCACCAGCGCCAACACGGTCCGCGCAGTCACCGAGCGAGCTGCGGCCCTTAAGCTCTCACTTCGCGATCCGGGGCCCTACGTAGCCGCGGTCGGCCAAGCCACCGCCGAAGCAGCCCGCCACGCGGGACTTCACGTCACCCTCACGCCCGACAATTACATCGCCGAAAGCCTCGCCACGGCGCTCGCGACGCGCATCCACGGCAAGCACATCCTGCTTGCCCGTGCAGCGATTGCTCGCGACGTCATCCCCGACGCACTACGTAAATCCGGCGCAACCGTCAACGCGGTCGACGCCTACCAGAATGTCGTCCCCGCCGCCGCACCGGAGCAGTTGCGCGCCGCCCTCGCATCGCGCGTCGACGCCGCAACCTTCACCAGCTCCTCCAGCGCCAGCCACCTTGCCGAGGTAGCCCGCGCCGCTGGTGTCGCTTTTCCATTTCCCGGCGTCAAAGCCATCTCCATCGGCCCTGTCACAAGTGCCACCCTCCGCGAACTCCATTGGGAACCCGACGCTGAAGCGACCCCCCACGACATTCCCGGACTTATCGCCGCGGTAGTTCAGACGCTCGGCCACGGGTAGGCTGCCGGCGCAATCTGACCGGGCGAAGATTTAGACTTCCCTCATGGGTTGGGTGCCTCTCCGGGTATTTCTATCGTTGATTCTCGCCGCGGCTGCATCTTTCTCCACTGGTCAACAACCGCACAATCTTAAATACGCCCCGGGCAAGTCGATCACGCTCGTTTTGCCTGCGACTCTCGACATCAACATTGCCGCAACCGGCCTCAAACGCGTCCGCTTCTTCGCGCAATCACCGGATCGGCGCATCTTTGTCACCGGGATGCATGACCTTTCCGATAACACGCGAGGGACCGTCTTCATTCTCGATGGCTGGGATGAGAAGTCTCAAAGCTTTACGAAGATCACCCATTACCTTGATCACCTCCGCAATCCCAATAACGTTGCTTTCTGGACTGATCCTGCAACCCAACAGAGCTGGCTCTACATCCCGCTCACTGACCGGCTAGTCCGCTACCGATATAACGCCGGCGATAATGCTCCTTCGTCGCCGCCCGAGACACTCATCAAGTTTCCCGACTACGGACTCAGCTACAAATACGGCGGCTGGCATCTCACGCGAACTGTCACGGTGACGAAGATCAGTGGTTCTGCGCGGGTCTTCGTCTCCGTTGGATCTTCATGCAATTACTGTCAGGAGGATGAGGTGCTGCGCGCCTCGGTCGTGAGTATGGACCCCGACGGGAAACACCCTCTCGTGACAGCGCAAGGGCTGCGCAATGCAGTTGACATTCACGCCGCATCCGAACTCGATGGAGGCGCCCTGTTCGCCACCAACATGGGCGACGACCACCTGGGTAACGAGCTTCCGGAAGACACGTTCTTTGAACTTAAAACCGCAGCGAAAGATCCGCCCAATTACGGCTGGCCGACGTGCTATTTTGCATCGGGCAAGCCCGCGCTCGATCGAACCCCGCTTCCGACCCTGGGCAACGCTCGCGCCAACGCCCTCACGTCCCCCGTGCCGCCTCCGCATAGCTCGGATCAATCCGTTTACGGCAAGCAGGCCGGTGTCGCTGCCTCGGGAACAAATCTAAGTGCCGGCGGAGGTCATGCGCGGAGAACGGATCCAAACGCTGATCTAGGACAAGCGCCGGAGCCCCTCAAGTCGTGCGAACAGGTTCCGGCCGCCTACACCACATTTGCCGCGCACAGTTCACCGCTCGGATTCGCATACTTCCCATCGGCCGATGCAGTCTTACGAGACAGTTTCCTGGTCTCACTGCACGGCGCCAGTCATCCTGAGATCGGCACCGGCTATCGCGTCGTGCAATTCACACCATCCGACCGCAAGCCGCATGACTTCATCACCGGATTTCTGACTCACGTGAATGGAAAAGCGGTTGTGCACGGACGGCCCTGCGGAATTCTGCGCGTCGGCAAAGACAGCTTTCTGCTGTCCGACGACTATCTCGGTCTCGTCTATTTCATCCATCCGCGCGGATAGGTGCGTAAATCAAGACCACCAGGTTTTGTCTTTGGAGTGGCAAAGCTGCTCGAGGTCGCACTTGTCGCACTTGGGATTGCGCGCGATGCACACCTGTCGCCCATGATGAATCACCTGGTGCGAAAAGCTAATCCAATGGTCCTTCGGCAGAATCCGCATCAGGTCCTGCTCCACCTTCTCCGCGGTATCGCCCTTCGACAGGTCGAGCCGATGTGCGATGCGAAACACATGCGTATCGACGACCACGCCCTCGGCCTTTCCATAGCTCACGCCCAGTACAACGTTCGCCGTCTTGCGAGCTGCACCGGGAACGGTGATCAACTCCGCCAGCGTCTCCGGAACCTTCCCGCCAAATCGATCCACGATTGCCTGCGCCGCGCCCTTGATGGATTTTGCCTTGTTATTGAAGAAGCCTGTGGTGCGAATAAGTTCGATCAGATCAGGCAATTCCGCCTTTGCCATGGCCGCGGGAGTAGGGAAGCGCCTGAATAGTTCCGGCGTCACCATGTTCACCCGTACGTCCGTACACTGCGCCGAAAGAATCGTAGCCACCAGCAGTTCCCATGGCGATCGATGATTCAATGCACAAACCGCATCCGGATAGGCCTCATCCAGTGCCTTCAGAATCGCCGCGATCCGCTCCGGGGCGAGCGCTTCTCGCTGTGTTAGCGTCTTTATCGAAATGGGGCCGGGTGCTGTCTGGGCAGACCCGCGCGGGGAAGATGCCTTTTTAGCAGCTGTCTTTTTCACTGTCTTTTTTGTAGCCATAGTCGCGAGGATTCCTGCAGATCCATGGTACTAGAGACTTGCAAAGCCGATCTCCTCCCGGAACCGGTTCGCGGCGCGCATGCCTGTAGATTCTTGCTCTCAATCTTATTAGCGCTGTTACTCACCATCATCAATGTGCGCGGTGCATGCGCGCAGGCCCAACCTCCTCTAGACGCTCCTGACGAAGCTCCTCACTTTGAAGTGGCGGCGATCAAGCCCAGCAAGCCTGAAAATCGCGGTCACAAATCGACGAAAGGTTCTGCAGACCGGATACTCATTCAGAACTACACTCTTCGGGACCTGATCAGGTTGGCCTACGGTCTCAAAACTGACTCGCAAATCTTGAGCGGTCCAGACTGGCTCGATAAGCAAGCATTCGACATCAACGCCAAAATCGACGATGCCGAAATTGCGAAGATGAAAACAATGAATTGGCCGGCGATGCAACGGGAACGGAACCAGATGCTCCAGTCGCTCCTTGCTGAAAGATTCATGCTCAAGGCGCATCTCGATCACAAAACCATGCCTGTTTATGCACTGGTCGTAGTCAAGTCCGGTGCCAAGCTCACGCTCACCTCGGCGACGATGGCAGCGAAGGGAAACGATATCACCACAAGGAACGGGCGCATGACAGCAACCGCAACCTCGATGGACTCGTTTGCCGATGATTTGGATTACCGACCGGAAACCGGCGGCAGAATGGTTCTGAATCGCACCGGGCTCACAGGAGAGTTCGATTTCAAGCTCAACTGGGCACAAGACAACGGCGACGGCACGACTGCCGATCCCGCGTTTCCAAGTTTATTCACCGCACTGCAGGAGCAACTTGGCTTGAAACTCCAATCCGAGAAGGGTTCCGTTGAGGTTGTGATCATCGAGAGCGCAACCAAGCCGGCGTTCGATTGAAGATCCAATTCAGCTCGTGCGAAACTTTCTCAAAGCTTTCCGTCCAGCCAGCGGCCCAGCTTTTCGATCGGCAGCCGCAACGCCAGATAGAACTGCCCAAACAGAGCGTAGACCGCGCTTACTTCGTCGAAACGCATCTCGTAGATCAGCTTCTTGAAGACGACCGGATCATCTGCGAACAGATCGACACCCCACTCCCAGTCATCCATGCCGATTGAGCCGGAGATGATCTGCTTCACGACATCGCCATAGCGGCGCCCGATCATGCCATGTTCGTGCATCATCCGCTGCCGCTCGGCAAAGGGAACGGTATACCAGTTCACTTGCTCGCCACGTTTGCGATCCATGGGATAAAAGCACAGGTACTTCGCGTCCGGAATAGCAGGGAAGAGTCGCGGCTTCATCGCCTCAGCGCCACGATTCAATGAACCCTGAACCTCCGCGTTCCACTCCGGCGTGTGGTTCTCGAATCCCTTTGCCGAAGCCGCCTCGTAAGTCTTGCGGCTCGATTCATACAGTCCCAACTCAACGACGGAAACATACGAATGCGTTGGCGTAAGAAGGTCGTAAAACGCCGTTTGCGCAAGGTCCAGTTCTACCTGGTTCAGCGCCTCAAACGAATCGCGAAAGTGCATAAGAATCAAATCGCCCTTGTGACCAAGCTGCGAAAACAGCCCGGTCTGCGCACCGGCACCCGAACCTTGTTCCAGCTTCTTGAGTGTGGAAGTAAACTCACCAACCATCTTCGAACGTTCGCCGTCCGCGCAGGAGCGCCACGCCTTCCAGTCGAACCGAAAGAATTGATGCAGTAGTGCAGACCCCTCAAGCGTAAGCGGGACGGGAGGAAACTCAGCCAACGGAACACCTCGAACGTGCGTTGAAACCAAGTAAATCCTAGCAGGGTTGGTTCATGTCTGACGGAGGGAGCAGTGGTCTTCAGGCCACTGAAACCCCGATGAAATGGGGGAGGGGGGCTTCTAGCCCCGGACCTCTCGCAGGCATCGAGTGAAATGGTCCGGGACCGGATCAATCATTTCAATCAAGTGTGCCGACGAAAATGGATACTCTCCTGCCACCGTCAACAATGGCGCCCGGACCGGGTTTTCTTCGATATATCTCTGGCACGCCTCGAACCTTTCGAAGTGACGAATCTCCTGAAGAACATTGACCATCAGATTTGCGGCGCTCTCCGACTGAAACAGGCGACGACGGTTGGCGGTCACGGTGGTGACGAAATAGGTGCGCAGTTCTTGCGGCGCAAGTCTCACTCCGGCAGGATACGAAGTCCGGGCCTGAAGGCCCTGCGTTCCTCGTCACAGATATTTCAGAGGCCTGAAGGCCTCTGCTCCCTCCATAAGGCACTGCGGTGCGCGTGACGTCTATCCTACCCAGGGCCTGAAGGCCGTGCGTTCTGCATCACAGTTCCTCACGGGCCTGGAGAATTCGCGGAGAATTCCCATCCAGCGTTGCAATGAAAGGGCCGGGGCTAAAGCCGGCTGATTCTAAGGCTGCTATTCATGGGGCTGAAGCCCCACGCTCCCTCCAGACTGCGAAGCCGGAGTCTTTCAGCAAGGTGTGAAGGCGCATCCTTCTCCGACCCGGAATCCTCCGACCCGGAAAGAGGCGGTTCGGATTTGCGGTCCATTCTTGGATTGCCTTCGCCGGTCCGGGTAAGGCAGTTCCAAGCTTTATACTGGGGAGAGCCCATGACTGAACGCATTCTGCCCTATTTGATCCACTTCGTCACCCAGGTCATCGGCTCATTGGGATATGCCGGCATCGCCGCCCTCATGGGCATTGAATCTGCCTGCATCCCGCTCCCCAGCGAAATCATCATGCCGTTCGCCGGCTTTCTGGTCTACACCGGCCGCTTCAGCCTGTTCTGGGCCGCGACCGCCGGCGCAATCGGCTGCAACCTGGGCTCCGTTATTGCCTACTGGGTTGGCGCCGCAGGCGGGCGTCCGCTGGTGGAGCGCTACGGTCGCTGGGTGCTGATGAGCCATCACGACCTCGATCGCATGACACACTTCTTCGAGAAATATGGGACCATTACTGTTCTTCTCGGTCGCTTGCTGCCGGTGGTCAGGACATTTATCGCATTTCCCGCAGGCGTGGCGAAGATGCCGCAATTGCGGTTTCACCTTTACACCTTCATCGGGTCGTGGCCATGGTGCTTTGCGCTTGCCTACGCCGGCATGAAGCTCGGCGAAGCGTGGCACACCGACCCGCGATTTGAACAAGCGTTTCACCGTTTTCACCTCGTCGTCGAGTTAGGCCTGCTCGCGGCGATCGTCTGGTTTGTATGGACGCACATCAACCGGTTCCGCCAAGCCAGCGAAGCGTGAGCCCGAGCAGGGAAAGCCGCCGGTCTGCGGGAGTACACTGTTGCGTCTGTGTTTTGAGGTTTTCTTGATTCATAAAGCAATCGAAGGAAGGTTAGGGAAAACGAAATGAACTCTACAGAACAAAGCGGCCAGAAGACCGCGAAGCCGGAGCCCGCGAAGGGCAAATTGGGCGTAATGGTTGTGGGACTCGGCGCCGTGGCAACCACGATGATCGCCGGCGTTGAAGCAGTGCGGCGCGGCCTCGCCAAGCCCATAGGCTCCCTTACCCAGATGGGTACTGTCCGGCTGGGCAAGCGCACGGACAACAAGTCGCCGCTGGTCAAGGATTTTGTCCCCCTGGCGGATTTGAACGACATTGTCTTCACCGGCTGGGACATCTTCGAAGACAACGTCTACGAAAGTGCCGCGCATGCCAAGGTTCTCGACAAAGATCTACTCCAGCAACTCAAGCCCTTTCTCGAAACCATCAAGCCGCTACCCGCCGTTTTCGATCAGTACTACGTGAAGCGCCTGCATGGCACGCACGTCAAGAAGGGCAAGAACAAGCGCGACCTCGCCGAACAGGTACGCGCCGATATCAAGGCATTCAAAAAGACAGTTGATCGTTTAGTGATGATCTGGTGTGGCTCGACTGAAATCTTCCTCGAGCCGTCTGCCGTTCATCAGACTATCGAAGCTTTCGAGAAGGGTCTTGAAGCCAACGATCCCGGCATCGCCCCATCGCAGATCTATGCCTACGCCGCACTCACCGAGGGCGTTCCCTTCGCGAACGGCGCGCCGAACCTCACGGTCGACGTGCCGGCCATGATCGAGCTTTCCAAAAAGAATGCCGCCCCCATTTGCGGCAAGGACTTCAAGACCGGCCAGACATTCATGAAGACGGTCCTCGCGCCGGCATTCAAAGCGCGTCTTCTCGGAGTCTCGGGCTGGTACTCCACGAACATTCTCGGAAACCGCGACGGGGAAGTGCTTGACGATCCCGAGTCGTTCAAGACCAAGGAAGAGTCAAAGCTCGGCTCACTCGAGTACATCTTCCAGCCTGAACTCTATCCCGACCTCTATAAGGACATCTTCCACAAGGTCCGTATCAATTACTACCCGCCGAGGGGCGACAACAAGGAAGGCTGGGATAATATCGACATTTTTGGATGGCTCGGCTACCCGATGCAGATCAAAGTCGATTTCCTTTGCCGCGATTCCATTCTTGCAGCGCCTATCGCGCTCGACCTGGTCCTGTTCCTAGACCTCGCCAGGCGCACGCCCTCGCTGAAATCCATCGGCATCCAGGAGTGGTTGAGCTTCTACCTCAAATCGCCGCAGACGCGAGAAGGTCTATACCCGGAGCACGATCTCTTCATTCAGTCCATGAAGCTCAAGAACACGCTTCGCCACATCATGGGTGCCGACTTAATCACCCACCTCGGCCTCGAATACTACGACTAGTACCCCCCAGACGAAGACCTGTCCGCGGGGACCCCGACGACTAGCCACCTGCCGTGGGGCCAACCGCCTCCCGTTGGTCGGCCCCAAAAAAGCACGTGTCAGAGAGCCTCATCCTGAAGGGTGAGGCTTTCCTCTTTTCTGCTGAAAACGCAGGTCGTTCGCAACAGGGAACTAAGGTTCATGGACCCCTGGCATCTGTTCTCATTCACCCCTATGCGTTGTAGTAGGAAGCACCGGGGCTGTGGTGCTGGGTGCTCTTCAGGCGGGACTTGGCCGCCCGACATCCAGGGCGGGGGGGATCGACGATGCAAAACCTCATCCTGAAACTGTATTTGAGCGCAAAGCCCATTCTGGATCGCACCGACGGCCAGGATATGACCGAGTATGCGATGGCAGTCGGCCTTATTGCCTTCGGGTGCGTAGCCGGAGAGGCAGCCATCGCCACCAGCGTCAATCACATCTTTAATGCATTGGCCACGACCATCCTCAACGGCGTCGCGCAATAAGAGTCCGGGTCTCCAATTCGCCGGACCGGCCAGTCATCCCAGTCTCTCCGCAAACATGAACCACGCAACCCACGGCGCCGCCGTTGGGTCGTTGATGAAATGCGCCACCATGCACGGAACCAGCGAGCATCTACCGGGCAGATAGGCGACACCCCACAGCGCAGGTATTGCTGCCCGGATCATGGGACTGGGCCGTCGCTGAGGAGTTTCAGCGCACGCCCCCCCACAATCACAGACGCATCGACGGAAACCAAACGAAATGGATCGTCGATATCTTCCGTGTCCACTATCTGCCGCCAGGGCTTGCCTCGCGGAGATTGCGGCATCTTGAACTCCACTCCTTGATCGGCTGCATTCACGAGCAGCAGAAAACTGTCATCGATAACGGGGTTCCCGTTCTCATCCGACACCTGCAGCGTGCAACCATTCAGCAGCAGGGCGATGGCGCGGCTCCACTCGGTGTTCCACGCCTCGTCGGAGAACTCGTTGCCGTCCGGATTGAACCACACCGCGTCCTTTTCGAGCAGCACCAAGCTTCCATCAGAACGGCGGCGAACTTCGCGATCTTGAAAGAACTTCCTCCGGTGGAGATTCGGATGCGCCAGGCGAAGCTGAATGATTCTGCAGGTAAACTCGCGCAATCGTTTGCGGCGCTCATCAAGATTCCAATCCATCCATGTGAGTTTGTTGTCCTGGCAGTAGCAGTTGTTGTTGCCTTTCTGGGATCGCGCGACCTCATCACCGCCGGTCAACATGGGCACACCCTGCGACAGCATCAGCGTGGCGAGAAAATTCCGCATCTGTCGCTCGCGCAACGCATTGATCTCCGGGTCATCCGTCGGTCCCTCGACACCCATGTTCCACGAGTCGTTATTGTCTGATCCGTCGCGATTGTCCTCACCATTCGCCTCGTTGTGTTTCTCGTTGTAACTCACCAAATCGCAGAGCGTGAATCCATCATGCGCGGTGACGAAGTTGATGCTGGCATATGGCTTGCGGCCGTCAAACTGGTATAGATCGCTTGAACCTGTGAGGCGATAGGCGAAATCCGAAAGCTGTCCCGAATCCCCTTTCCAGAACCTGCGCACCGTGTCACGATATTTCCCGTTCCACTCTGCCCACAAAACAGGGAACTGGCCCACCTGGTATCCCCCTTCGCCTACATCCCAGGGCTCTGCTATCAACTTCACCTCGGCCAGCGTTGGGTCCTGGTGAATCGTGTCGAAGAACGACGACAGCTTGCTCACGTCGTGCAGTTCGCGCGCCAGGGTCGCTGCCAGGTCAAAGCGAAATCCGTCCACGTGCATGTGCGTCACCCAGTAGCGAAGCGAGTCCATGATCAGCTTCAGTACCTGGGGATTGCGCACGTTCAACGAATTCCCTGTGCCGGTGTAGTCCATGTAGAACTGCGGCTCGTCCTGCATCAGCCGGTAGTACGTCGCGTTGTCCACGCCCTTCCAACTCAGCATCGGACCCATGTGGTTGCCCTCGCACGTGTGGTTGTACACCACGTCGAGAATCACCTCGATGCCTGCCGCGTGCAGCGCCTTCACCATCTCCTTGAACTCGCGCACCTGCCCGCCATGGTCGCCGCTGGAACAGTAGCGAGACGTGGGTGCGAAGTATCCGAGTGTGTTGTAGCCCCAGTAGTCGCGCAATCCTTTTTCGACGAGATGCCCTTCGTCAATGAAGTGATGAATAGGCAACAACTCCACCGCGGTGATGCCGAGATTCTTGAAATACTCGATGCTCGACGGATGAGCAAGCCCGGCATAGGTCCCGCGCAGATCTTTAGGAATATCGGGATTGCGGTAGCTGAATCCCTTGACGTGCGTCTCGTAAATCACCGAGTCGGGCAGCGGAGTTTCCGGTCGGTAGTCATCCGACCAGTCAAACGGATCGTGAATCACGACCGACTTGGGCACGCCGCGCGCACTGTCCTGCTCGTCAATCTTCAGCGGATCACCTGAAGAGACATCGTAGGGAAAAATGGGGGCCTTCCAGTCAACCTGCCCGGAAATCGCCTTGGCATACGGATCGACCAGCGATTTCGCTGGATTGAACAGCAGCCCCTGCTTCGGATCCCACGGTCCGTACACGCGGTAGTTGTAAAGCTGTCCCGGCTTAATGTCTCTTATGAATCCGTGCCATACAAGAGCAGTTCGCTCGAGCAGTGTGACGCAGTCTGTCTCGTTTCCCTCCGCATCGTAAAAACACACGTCGACACGAGAGGCTCCCTCGGAGAAGAGAGCAAAGTTCGTACCTTTTCTGTGTGCCGTGGATCCTAACGGATAGGGCTTACCGGGCAGCAACGTTCGGCTCATTATGCGCTTCGATGCGCAGGAGAGAGGCGCCGTTGTTCGCCCTCGCTTCGAAAAAACCAGCGATGCTAGGCGGCCATCGCCTTCGCCAGGCGTCGAATCGTGAGCACGGTGATATCGTCTTCCTGCCCGAATGCTTTCGCTGCGTCGGCAATATAAAACGCCGTCTGGTTGCTCAGATTGTGCACGCGATCAAACCCGAACAGTTCGCCTGACCCTTGGCGGGCCTCGACGACGCCATCCGACATCATCAGCAGCCGGTCGCCTGGGTGCAGGTAGAGTCGCACTTCGTCGTACTTCACTTCGTTGATAACTCCCAGGGGCAGTCCACCCGGCAGCCTGACTTCCTGGGTGTTCAAATACGGCGGCAGATGGCCCGCATTGGCAACCACAACTTCGCCGTCCGGTCCGAACCAGGCCACCTGGCACGTCGTAAAACTGTCGCTGCCAATCAGCACCCGGTTCAGCGATTCAAGAATCCGCGCCGGGCTTTTTTCTGACGTACGCCTCAGCGCGCCCATCAGCATCGATACATTCATCGCGGCCTGCAAACCTTTTCCCGCCACATCGCCGAGAATGACCAAGAGTCCGCCGTCCGGCGTGGGTTCCACATGGAAGAAGTCGCCGCCCACTTCAGTCGCCGGGTTGTACACCGAGTCGACCTCGTACCCTGGCGTCTCCACCTTCTCGCGGGGAATCATCAGCTCCTGAACACTACGAGCTGCAGCCAGTTCGCCGCTGGCGCGCTCCTGCTCGTGGTGAATGCGCAGGAAGCGCACGAAGATGATGACAATGATTGCCAGCAGGCCTGTGAAGTCAGCGATCGCCGCAAAGTGGATCGGGATCGGCCCCGCCTGGATTGTCAATGGAGATTTGTAGGCGGCGCCCCCAAATTCCCCCATGCCGCCGGTCAGGAACGGTTCGAGAACGCCTACCATCGTCAGCACCAGCGGGATCAGCAGCAGCCCCGCTTCGAAGTTCCGCTTGATCGTGGCAACAATCAGCGTAAGGAATACGAAGATTGCCCAGCCGATCACCCAGAAGATCGCGCTCAGCAGCACGACGATCAAGGCAATGCCGATCGCCTTATTGTGGCCGACAAGCAGAATCGTCGGAGCGATGAACGCCAGTATTGGTGCGGTATAGCGCAGAGCCTTGATGTACCAGCGGCGCTTCAGGGCGAGGAATGCGACCAGGAACTCAAAGTAAAGATAGGCTGAAATGAAGACGAGCTGCAGATAAAGCCCGCCCGACCAGATGTTGTCGAGGCGCGCCGAGCTGCTGGCCTGGTCGATGATGCCGATCGGCACTTGCACCAGTTCATGCAACGCCAGCCAGAGATACTCCGGATGCCCCTTTTGGGTGAAGTAGAGCGTCACAAGAAATACCGAGAGGAACAAGAGCAGGATGGCAATCACAAGGCGGGGAAGACGCTCGAAAAGCGTATGCACCGACCACAGATCGAGCGTCTCTTTCAAATCATTCGGGCTGCCGAGCTCAAATGTCCGGTTGAAGAAGAAGTTGGTGTAGCCCGTAAGTCCGAAGGGGATGTATAGCGTGCGGACAGCGAGCGTGACCGAAGTCTCCGATGGAGGAATATTCAGTTCGTAGATTCGGGATATCTGCTGATAGTTCCCCGTGTCGTCTGGATGTGGCCCGTCAGGTAGAACCAGCTTGCCATTTGCATATACATCTGTGCCCGGGCCGGTATTGGTCAAATTGCCTGGCGTGTTCTGCGTCACGGGGAGCTCGACTAGCAATGCCAGCGGTCCGTGGTTGGGCGCAAGCTTCACATGCAGCCGGAACCAGGCATATTTGTCTTCGTGGTCCAAGTGCTCGGAATTGTCGTCTGGAGCCGTGACATCCGCTATGGTGCCCTTGGCGTCACGTATTGCCCAGTTGGAGTCATCAAACCCGGTGCCGCCGGCAGCGGGATCCGACGAAATCCCGACCCGCCAGCCCCTGTCCAGAACCAGCGGCGAGCCCAGCCTGCTGGCGTCGACGATCACCGGCTCCTGCGTGGTCGGGGGGGGCGGTTCCGCCTTGGGGGGGTGCCGGAAGCCGGGAAAGGGGGGGTGGGGGTGCGCTTGCAGGGCAAGGCTTTGCACCGTAGCCAGAACAAACAAGGCAATGGTCCACAGCGTTCCGCGGCGCACGCTTCCTCCTGAATTCCTTCGTGCTCTTCAATTTAATTCAGCAGGCCGCACTCGCCAAACGAATCTGGGTTTCAACCTTGGATTCCCCCAAATGGCTGGATTGTGCCCTCTGGGAGCTTCATGTCGGTGGGAATCCAGCGGGACATTCATCTCATCGAAAATGTTATAGATTCCGCTCCCATAACGGACCATACTGGCGTCTAATGATTGAAGCGAAGCGGCGCGCGTGTATTTGGTTGCATAGCTGTATGGAACGGGCAAAAGGTTCGAGCTGATCAAAAGGTCAAGTCCAGAGGTGAGGTCATGACGGCAGCGTTCAGCATTTCAAAGGCGGCATGGGTAGCAGCAATAGGGTTCGCGATGGCCACATCGCTGGGCGCCCAATCCACGCCTCAGTCGACTCCAGGCAGCGATCCATCCGCTGCCCCGGCTCAAACCACACCGCAGGCCAATCCTCCGGCGACAACCACGCCGCCGGCAACGACGACTACTCCGCCGGCGACGACCGCTCCTCCATCAGCAACGACGCCGCCGGATGGTACACCTACAGCAAAGCCCGCGCCGGGAACGACACCGGTAGCTGGCGACACACCCGCCCAGCCCAGCAGCAACTCGAAAGACACCACTGCCAAGAGCAGCACCGATACTCCGGATTGCGTCCCCTCCGATACCGGCAAGAAGGACAAGAAGAACAAGAACAGCAAGGACAATCCTTGTCCAGCGGGCACGGAGCCCGTTCAGGGTGATGTCGCCGCGGCCAACGTCGATCCTGGAAAAATCGTTGAAGTCGGCAGCGAGAAGATCAACGTCAAGCCGGGCAGTATCGACGATGTCAATGCAGTGGGTAATCGTGATATCGGCGGACGCGGACTCGGAAACTGGTACTCCACCGATACCGAGATCAAGATGGGCAAAATGTACGCCACAGAGATCGAAAAGAGTACGCGCTTCATTACCGATCCCGTGATTACCGAATACGTCAACCGCGTTGGGCAAAACATCGTGAAGAACTCCGATTGCAAGGTGCCCTTCACTATCAAGGTTATCGATTCCGACGAAATCAACGCGATGGCTCTGCCCGGTGGCTTCTTCTATGTCAATTCGGGGCTCATCCTCAATGCCGATGAGGAAGCCGAGTTGGCTGGCGTTATGGCGCACGAAACGGCGCATGTCTGCGCCCACCACGCGGTTCGCGAACAGACCCGCATGAACTACGTCCAGTTGAGCATGATTCCGGTGATCATGATGACCGGATACAGCTGGACTGGTTACGGCATCTACGAGGCAATACAATTCGCCGTGCCGATGACCTTCCTGAAGTTCTCGCGCGACTTCGAGTCCCAGGCCGACTTCCTTGGTATCCAGTACATGTATCGCGCCGGTTACGATCCGCAGGCTTTTATCGCCTTCTTTGAGAAGGTGCAGGCGCTCGAAAAGCGGAAACCCGGTTTGGTGGCAAAAGCTTTCTCCGATCATCCCCAGACGCCCGATCGCATTCTGCACTCGCAGGAAGAGATCGCCAAGATTCTGCCGGCGCGCGATGAATACACCGTTACCACGTCGGAGTTCGACGACGTAAAGGCGAGACTGGCGCGCATCGAAAACAAGCGCCGCCTGGTCGACACCAAGGATAAGAACAAGCCGTCTCTGCGCCGCGCCAGTACCACAAGCGATCCGAACAACCCGCAGGCCGGCGACGACAGTGGGGACGACCGTCCGACCCTTCACCGTCGCGACGATCAGAATAATTGACCTGAGCAGCACTCCATCCTGGGACAAAAACGCCGCCGATCGCTTCGGCGGCGTTTTGTGTTTCCAGACATGCAAGATCCCCTAGCAGTTGATCCCGGACCTCCATCGAAACTTTGCCGCTCGCGGCGGCACCATCCGCTTCAATGGCCCAACGCATGGGGTTCAGACCGCAGAGGTGCCCCATAGGATGCGCTTCGGCCCGCTAACAATCGGTCTCCCTTGGGTTTAGACCCACCATTACCCGGCAAAAGCGGGAGAACTCCAGAAAATCCCTTGAATTGCCGGGCAAAACCGCGATATAAACAGGTGCACCGGTATCTATCCGGAATCCTGCCTGGGGTGTCCGTTATGCGTAACTCAACCGCCCGTTCCAACCTCCTTGTCCCTGAAGTCCGCGAAGTTATGGATATCCGCCAGGCGTCGGACTATCTGGGGATATCGCCCGACACTCTCTACAAGTACGCCTCTGAGGGCTTCGTGCCCGCATTCAAACTGGGCAACCGCTGGCGCTTCAAGCGCTCGCGCCTCGACGAGTGGATGGACCGCCGGTCCGAGATTCAAGCTGCCGAGTTCAACCCCGAGCAAAAGAAGCCCGTCAAGCCTGCGATGTGAAGGTAAGCCGTTACCTTTTAGCCTTCCCTGTGCCGCGTTGAACCTGCGCCCTCAGGCATTGTTTCCCGGGAAAAGGCACCAATGCGTTAAGCGCAATGGGTCGACAGCTAAGAGCTACAGGTTGTGTGGTGTCTCAGAGGCTCGTGACATAAGGCGCAAAGAGCAACCGCAGATCCTTCGACTCCGTTTGGCCGAAGAACCGGCCAAACCAGGCTCAGGATGACAGACCAATTCTGATACGAATTCCAGAGACATGAGACTCGAAGCTAGAAGCTAGAAGCTGCTCTCTGATATATCTTTCCGGATGGATCATGCACGCAGGATCGGGCTGTTACGCCGTCGCATAACCAAGGCGGGCCTTTCAGGCCTTCTCGTTACTCATCTCCCAGACGTCCGCTATCTCTCCGGATTCACCGGGTCAAGCGCCGCACTCGCAGTCACGCGGCGCGCCGCGCGCCTCTTCACCGACGGCCGTTATCGCACGCAAGCCTCCGCAGAGGTCAAAAGCGCGCAGGTTGAAATCGCCAGCGGACCACCCGCCATCGCCGCAGTGCAGTGGCTGGCGGCACAACCCGGCGTGGATGCAGCCGGCTTCGATCCCACGCACACCACTGTTGCAGAACTCTCCCGCTTTCGCGCAGAGTTGCCTTCGAAACTCCGGCGCACTTTCCTTGCTACCCTCGCCGCGCCGCTCATCGAACCGCTCCGCCTCGTTAAGGACGAAGAGGAGTTGGAACTGATGTCCGCAGCCGCCCTCATCGGCTGCCAGCTTTTCGAACATATCCTTCACCTGATGCGCCCCGGCATCCAGGAAATCGAAATCGCCGCCGAACTCGAGCATCAGGCCCGCCTGCGCGGCGCAGAGGGTATGAGCTTTGAAACCATTGTTGCCTCCGGCGAGCGTTCTGCTCTACCTCATGGGAAAGCCTCGACCGCGCCGCTGCCCCGCAGGGGTTTTGTGACCCTTGACTTCGGTATAATCCGGGAGGGCTACTGCTCCGATATGACACGTACCGTTTGCCTGGGGAAACCAAAACCAGAAGAACGAAACGCTTATGAGGCGGTGCTCGCGGCACAGCAATCCGCCGTTTCGGTGGTAGCCGGAGGGGTCAGTTGCGGAGAAGTGGACGAGGCTGCGCGCAGCGTTCTGCGCAAGGCGGGAATGGCTGACGCCTTCTCGCATTCCACAGGGCACGGAGTAGGGCTAGAGATTCACGAGTCGCCGCGGGTGGGTGCGGGACAGAAAACAAGGTTGCAGCCGGGAATGGTTGTTACCATTGAACCCGGAGTTTATTGGCCGGGCAAATTTGGCATTCGCATTGAAGACATGGTGGGCGTGACGAAAACCGGATGCCAGGTGCTGACTCCAGCACCCAAGGCACTGATCGAACTCTGACTCGATGACGCGCAGTCGCGCGGGCAAAAGGAACGAATGAAACCACAGGACATGAAGGATCTGCGGGAACTGATCGAGTTCCTGAAGCAATACCAGGTCGCCGAATTCGATCTCGATCGCGGCGACATCAAGATCCGGCTCAAATTTGCGCAAGCCGCAGCGCCCGCGACAGGAATTGCGGATCTCGCCCGGCTTGCCGCAGCGCCTGCGACCACTTCAGCGCCGGCCGCCCTTCGCGCCGCGGAGTTCGCGGCATCCTCTGCAGCTCCGGCGGCCGATCCCGACGCCGGCTTGCACATCGTTAAATCTCCCATCGTCGGTACCTACTACGGCTCGCCCTCACCCGGAGCTCCGCCGTTTGTGTCACCCGGTGAGCGCGTCGAAAAAGGACAGGTAATCTGCATCGTCGAAGCCATGAAGCTGATGAATGAAATCGAGTCCGATGCCTCGGGCGAAGTCGTGAAGTGTTTCATCTCCAACGGCCAGCCCATCGAATTCGGTCAGCCCCTCTTCTCCATTCGCGTCGGATGAAACCGGAGCGGAGTCAGCGCTGCTAGCGGAGTTAGCGGTGTTCGCCCGCTGCCAGCGTCTCAAGACTAAAGACGCGTGATCGAATGAGCTGTTCCAAACTCCGCTAGCTCCACTAACCGCGCTAACTCTGCTTTTTAAGGTTTTCAATGTTTCGTAAGGTCTTGGTTGCCAATCGCGGTGAAATTGCTTTGCGCGTGCTCAACGCGTGTCGTGAACTGGGGATTCGTACCGTCGCAGTCTACAGTGAAGCCGATCGCAACTCGCTCCATGTGCGTTTTGCCGACGAAGCCATTTGCATCGGGCCTCCGCGTCCCGCCGACAGCTACCTGAACGTTCCCGCCGTCATTTCGGCCGCCGAAATCGCCAACGTCGACGCCATTCATCCCGGCTATGGGCTGCTCAGCGAGAATGCCAACTTCGCCGAAGTCTGTCGCGCCTCCAACATCAAGTTCATCGGCCCACCGCCCGAGGTGACTCGCCTGATGGGGGAAAAAGAAAAAGCCCGGCAGGCGATGAAGGAGGCCAAAGTTCCGATACTTCCCGGCTCCGACGGCATTATCGCCACGGCTGAAGAAGCCCAGGACGTAGCAGCCCAAATTGGCTATCCCGTGATCCTCAAAGCCAAGGCTGGAGGCGGCGGACGCGGTATGCGTATCGTCCGCACAACTGAAGAGCTGCCCAACCTATTCCATGCCGCATCCACTGAGGCAGCGAACGCCTTCGGCAACGGCGAACTCTATATGGAGAAGTTCATCGAGCAGCCCCGCCACATCGAGTTCCAAATCCTCGCAGACGAACACGGCCACGTCACCACGCTCTTCGAGCGCGAGTGCTCCATCCAGCGCCGCCATCAGAAGCTGATCGAAGAAGCGCCTTCGCTCCAGGTCACGCCGAAGATGCGCGAGGAAATCGGCAAGACTCTCTGCCGCTGCCTAACCGCCATCGGCTACCAGAACGCCGGCACCGTCGAATTCCTGATGGACGAGGATCGCAAACTCTATTTCATCGAGATGAACACCCGCATCCAGGTCGAGCACCCGGTCACGGAAGCCATCACCGGTGTCGATCTCGTGAAAGCTCAACTGCGCATCGCATCCGGTGAACGTCTTAGCGCGATCCTTCCCGCGAAGATCGAGATGAAAGGCCACTCTATCGAGTGCCGCATCAACGCCGAGCACCCGGTCAAGTTCACGCCATCGGCCGGAAAAATCACCGCATTCAACGTGCCCGGAGGCAACGGCGTCCGCGTTGATACTGCGCAGTATTCCGAAGGCGTTGTCCCGCCGTACTACGACTCGCTCATTGCCAAGCTCATCGTCCACGGCGTCGATCGCGAAGAAGCTATTGCCAAAATGGAGCGCGCGCTCTCGCAATTCGTAGTGCAGGGAATCGACACCTCCATTCCGCTCCACCAGGAAATCTTCGCCGACGAAGACTTCCGGGCGGGGAACTTCGACACCAAGTTCATGGAGCGCTTTTTGGCTAAGCGTCAGAGCTGACCTCGCGAATCAAAAGATATGCGCTTGTCGATTTCGTCATTTCCCGAAATCATGACCAGGCAATAGGAGCATTGGCCTTGAGCCTCACCATGTATCCTTGACCAGCCGAGCTCTGACACCCGATTCAATGCTTCTTACAACATTTCTCCGATCCGCAATTCATCTCTCCGTCGCCGCACTCGCCGCCACACCACTCTGCCTAGCGCAGACGCAGAGCGGCTGGCCCGCCTACAACGGGGGCGTCGACGGCGATCACTACTCGATGCTCACGCAGATCAATCGTGCGAATGTCAACCAGCTACAGCAGGCATGGACTTACGACACCGGCGAAAAAGGCGGCATCCAGACCAACCCGCTGATCATCGGCCGCACGCTGTATGCCTACACGCCAAAGACCGAGGTCATCGCGCTCGACGCGGCAACGGGCAAGCTCAAATGGAAATTCGACTCCGGCATCGTTGCCGGCCAGCCGGCACGCGGCGTCACCTACTGGAACGACGGCACGCACGGGCGAATCTACGCGGCCGTGATGAATTTTCTTTTTTGCCTCGACGCCGACACCGGCAAGCTGGTCGCGAGCTTTGGCGACAACGGGCGAATCGATTTGAGAAAAGGCCTCGTTATCGATGGCCTGAAAACCGACTTCAGCGCGCTCTCCATCGCGCTTACCACGCCGGGCATTATTTACAAGGACATGATCATTGTCGGCGGTAGGGAGCCAGAAGCGCATCCCGCGCCACCGGGTTACATTCAGGCCTTCGACCTCCGCACCGGCCAACTGCGCTGGGTCTTTCACACTATCCCGCTGCCCGGCGAGCCAGGTTACGAAACGTGGCCCAAAGATGCCTACAAAACTGCCGGCGCTGCCAACAACTGGGCAGGCATGGTTGTCGACGCCGAGCACGGCGTTCTCTATGCGCCTACCGGCTCCGCTGTCATGGACTTCTACGGCGGTGATCGGGTCGGCAACGACCTCTACGCAGACGCGCTGCTCGCGCTCGACGCCAATACCGGCAAACGCCTGTGGCATTTTCAAGGCGTGCACCACGACATATGGGATCGCGATTTTCCCTCACCGCCGGCACTTTTCAGCGTAGAACGCGATGGCAAGCGCATCGACGCCATCGCGCAGACCACCAAGCAGGGATATCTTTACCTCTTCAACCGCATCACCGGCGAACCACTCTTCCCGATCCACGAACATCCTTATCAGTCGAGCACGATTCCCGGCGAAGTGACTTCGCCTACCCAGCCAAAGCCCGATCTACCTGAGCCGTATGGGCGCCAGCAACTCACGGATGATACGCTCACCACCCGCACTCCTGAAGCGCACGACTGGGCACTCAAGACCTTTCGCACATTCCGAAACGGCGGGCAGTTCTTTCCTTTCGCCGTTGGCCAGCAGACCATCATCTTTCCCGGCTTCGACGGCGGCGCAGAGTGGGGCGGTCCCGCTATCGATCCGGTTCACGACGTCATCTACATCAACGAGACCGAGATGGCCTGGACAGGCGGCCTGGTCCCCAGCACGGCTGGCAGTCCTGGCGAACTGGTGTACCAGAGCCAGTGCGCGATGTGCCACGGTATCGATCGCGCTGGTGCGCCGCCGGCATTTCCGACCCTGGTCGATATCGACAAACGCATGCCGGCCGATAAAGTTGTTGCTTCAATTCATCAGGGTGTCGGCCGCATGCCGTCGTTTCCGAACATTGAGGGCGAACGCCTCGACGCCCTCGTGTCGTACCTGCGGACAGCGGGTGCAGCTGCACCACCCAGAGAACTGCAGGCCGCACCGGCAGCTGAACACGCGGCTAAATCCGCAATGGATCCCGCTGGGGCCAAAGTCTACGCCGAGCAATGCTCAGCGTGTCATGGAGACAAATTGGAAGGCTTCGCACCCTCGCCGCCGCTCATGGGCCTTGGCGCGCGCATGAACGCTGCGCAGACCGCCGACATTATTCAAAAGGGCAAAAACCAGATGCCGGCTATGGATGTGAAAGGCCCGGATCTCGAAGCTCTGCTCCGCTTTCTCGAAGTCCCAACAGCCTTGAAAGCCCGTGAATCCAATCCCGAAGAGTGGTCAAACAAGTACATCTTCACCGGCTACCGCAAGTTCCTTGATCCAGATGGCTATCCGGCAATCTCGACACCCTGGGGAACGCTGAATGCCATCGACCTCAAGACCGGCAGGTACCTCTGGAAGGTTCCATTCGGCGAATACCCGGCGCTCGCAGAGCAGGGAATGAGGAACACCGGCACCGAGAATTACGGCGGTCCTGTCGTCACCGCGAGCGGCGTGTTGTTCATTGGCGCCACGGTCTACGATCACGAGCTGCGCGCGTTCGACACCACTACAGGCAAGGAGCTATGGGAGGCCGAGCTGCCTTTTGCGGGTGTAGCTACGCCCGCGACGTACATGGTCGATGGCCGCCAATACGTCGTCATCGCGGCCAGCAATGCGCGCACTCCCAACGACCCGCAGGGCGGCGTGTATGTGGCGTTCGCGTTGCCCATCGGAACTGGCGGCAAGCAATGAATTTCGTACTGACCCGCGCTGCAGGTGGATGCTAGACTCGCACTCTCATGATCTTGAAACAGTATTACCTTGGCTGTCTCGCGCACGCTTCCTACTTGCTCGGCGATGAACAGAGCGGAATCGCTGTCGTCGTCGATCCGCAGCGGGATATTCATCAATACGTCTCCGATGCAAAGAGTCTTGGGCTTGAGATCCGCCACGTCTTTCTGAGCCACTTCCATGCGGACTTCGTCGCGGGTCATCTTGAATTGCGCGATGCCTGCGGCGCTGCCATTCACCTTGGCGCGCGAGCCAAGGCCGAGTACGCCTTCGTTCCGATGAACGACGGCGACACCCTCGAGTTTCCCGGCATGCGGCTTCAGGTGCTGCACACGCCCGGCCACACCATCGAATCCATTTCGATCCTGGTCTTCGATCGTTCCAAGGATGAGACGAAGGCGCAGGCAGTCCTCACCGGCGACACGCTCTTCATCGGCGACGTAGGACGGCCTGACCTGCGTGCTTCTCTCGGCTGGACGCCGAACGAACTGGGTGGTCATCTCTACGACTCGTTACACACCAGGCTGCTTCCGCTGCACGACAACGTGCTTGTCTATCCCGCTCACGGCGCAGGTTCCCTCTGCGGCAAGAAGCTCTCGTCCGACACTGTATCGACGCTAGGTGAACAGCGCCGCTTTAACTACGCACTCAAGCCCATGAGCAAGGAGGAATTCGTTCGCCTGGTAACCGCTGACCAACCCGACGCGCCACCCTACTTTACCTACGACGCGATTCTCAACACCCGCGAGCGCGCCACCCTCGACAAGAAACTCGAAGAAGTTCTCAAGCCCGTCGAACTCGACGAGGTTCTTCAGCTCGGAGACAGGGGTGCGCAGATTCTCGATGTACGCGACGCGGCCGAATACGCCAAGGGCCATCTTGCCGGCAGCATCAACATCGGCCTCGGCGGACAATACGCAACCTGGGCCGGTACGGTCCTTGATCGAGCAAAGCCGATCGTCATCATCGCCGAGCCCGGCCGCGAACAGGAGGCAGCACTGCGCCTGGGTCGCATCGGCTTTGATCACATCATGGGATATTTGCGCGATGGCATGGAGTCTCTGGCTGACCGACCGGATCTTGTCTGGCCGACCGAGCGCATCGGCGTTCTGGTTGCCGCGGAGGAATTGGAATCCGCTCAGCCTCCATTGTTGCTCGACGTGCGAGCTGCGGGGGAGTGGTCAAAGAAACAGATCGCCGGGAGCGTCAACGTTCCGCTGAATCACCTGCAGGAGCGCATTAACGAAGTACCCCGCGATCGTCGAATTGCGGTGCACTGCGCGGGCGGTTATCGGTCTTCCATCGCCGTCAGCATCCTTCACCAACACGGCATCACCAAGCTGATCGAGATTGCCGGCGGTCTGGCGGCGTGGGAAGCAGCAGGTTTGCCGGTCGTGTCGGAGACAGCGCAGACTGTCTAAAAGCCGGTTCAGGGCGCTGGTGAGCCGTTTTGAAGAAGTATCGCTTTTTCTTCGCCTTTTCACAGGAAGTCGGTGTATGCTGGCCTTCGCAACATGGAGGTTGCATCATGGACTTTCAAAAGGAACTTATCGCTGAATACGAGCGCGAATCCGCCAGCACGCGGAAAATCCTCGAGGCCATCCCCGACGATGCCGACTTGGCCTGGAAACCCCATAATAAGTCGATGGCGCTGGGTCGCCTAGCCGCCCACGTGAGCGATACAACGGGAGACTGGGCCACCCACACCCTGACTCGCGATCGACTCGACTGGACCCCGGACATGAAGTCAGAAGACCCACTCACCAAGAAGGACCTTCTGGCACGCTTTGACAAGCAGGTGGCAGAGGCCAAACCTGCCTTGGCCGCCATGACCCCAACCAAGTGGGATTCGAACTGGAAGTTTGTCGCCGGCGACCAGACCTGGATCGACGACACCAAGTACAACGTGTGGCGCACCTGGGTGCTGAACCATCTCGTTCATCATCGCGCCCAACTCGGGGTCTACCTGCGCCTGCTCGACAAGAAGATTCCCGGCATGTACGGGCCGTCAGCCGACGAGATGTAAAAGAACAGGGAATCGGGAATAGGGATTAGGGAGCAAAAGGCCAGAGAATCGTTCGTTGAACCATCGCCGTTCCCGGCGATTTCCTGGCCTTTCGCTGTTCGAAAAGAGTGCCAGGTCAGCGCATTATGCTTGTTTCATGAAGTTCGCATTTCCTAGGGTCTATCCCATCCTTGATTCTTCGGTCATTCCTTCCGCTAACCGCGCAGATTTTCTCCACCGGGTAGGGGCGTCTCTGTCGGATGCGGGTGTCACCCTGCTCGAGTACCGCAACAAGACCGGCTCTGTGTTCGAGATCCTAGCCGACGCTGCGATTCTTCGCGCCGCAATGCCACGCAAAAAGACAAAGCTGATTCTCGATGACAGGGCAGATCTGATTGAGCAGGCGGATTTTGACGGCGTCCATGTCGATGCGGGAGACGTGACTCCGGCTCAAGCACGCCGTCTTGTTGGATCCGATCGCATTGTGGGCACTTTCGGTGGAAGCGATGCTCTGCTGCCCGAAGCGCTCGAAGCCCCTGTGGACTATCTCGCCGTCGGTCCGGTTTTTGAAACGCGCACCAAGCACACTGACAAGAAACCAATCGGCATTGACGGCGTTCGGCGCCTTCGCGAGCAGGCGGGACCTGATGCAATCCTGAGTGCCGCCGCAGGCATTACCTTCGCATCGGCTGGTGCTGTTCTCGACGCGGGCGCCAGCATGGTCGCAGTCGCTGAGGCTATCTTTCGAGTTCCGGATCCGGCAGCAGAATTTGCGCGATGGATCAAGCACCTCCAGTAGAAGCCGCTTTCATCCATCAGGGAATGGACGTCAAAATTAGGAGAGACAATTCTTTTAAATTCAGATAAAACAAGCCCAGTGCCGACTCCAGAACTCACCACCGTCGAAAGCCCCGCCAAACCCCACGCAGCACCGTCAATGGTGCAGACGCTTGGGCTATTCAGTTCCACCGCGCTGGTTGCCGGCTCCATGATCGGGTCCGGCATTTTTCTTGTGGATGCAGACATTGCGCGTACCGCCAACTCTCCGGCGCTGGTGCTGGGCGCATGGGTTGTCACCGGCATTCTGACGGTCATTGGGGCTTTGAGCTACGGAGAACTTGCCGCCATGATGCCCAAAGCCGGCGGCCAATACGTCTACCTGCGCGAGTCGCTGGGGCCGTTATGGGGATTTCTCTATGGGTGGACGCTCTTCCTGGTCATTCAGACCGGCACAATCGCCGCTGTGTGCGTGGCATTCGGGAAGTTCCTTGGCGTCTTTTTTCCTTCCGTCTCAACCACGCACTGGCTTTGGCACATTGCCCACGTTCCGCCCATCACCATCGGGCCCATGGTGCTGGGCAACATGGAGATCGGCGTTAATACCGCGAATCTCACCGGCATCGTGATCGTTTTCTTTCTGGCATTTGTGAATATGTTCGGTGTGAAGTTGGGCGCAATGATCCAGAATGTCTTCACTTCCGCCAAGGCGCTATCGCTTGCTGCACTGGTTCTGCTCACACTCACCATCGGACGCAACGCAACCGCGATGGCCGCGAATTTCGGACCCGGCGCGAGCGAGTTTTGGAAGAATGCCGGCTGGAGTGCGCTGCATCCAGTCCAGGTAGGAATCGGTGGACCGATCGTCTTTGTAAACCTGCTAGTGATTCTCGCCGTGGTGCAGGTCGGTTCGCTCTTTTCCGCCGATGCGTGGAACAACATCACGTTTACCGCCGGGGAAGTGAAGAATCCGCGACGGAACATTCCGCTGTCGCTCATTATGGGAACCGGCTTCGTGGTTACGGTCTACTTCCTGGCTACTCTCGGATACCTGATGGTGTTGCCGATGCACGGCGACCCGCAAGGAGCCACGGCGCTAGCGCGCGGCTTGCAATATGCCTCAGAAGATCGCGTGGGAACGGCGGCGCTCGAAGTGATCTTCCACTCGGGTGGTGCCTATTTGATGGCGGCAGCGATCCTGATCTCGACATTCGGCTGCGCCAATGGACTGTCTCTCGCCGGCGCGCGCGTCTACTACGCCGTGAGCCAGGACGGACTCTTCTTCAAATCTGTGGGGAGATTAAGCGAGAAATACAAAACCCCTTCGGCGGGTCTTCTTGTGCAGGCCTGCTGGACGGCCCTGCTGTGCGTCTCCGGCTCGTACAGTCAATTGCTGGACTACATCATCTTCGCAGTGCTTGTGTTCTACATCCTGACGATCCTGGGTCTGTTCGTCTTGCGTGTCAAACAACCTGACGCCAGCCGTCCATACAAGGCGCTGGGCTACCCGGTCCTTCCGGCGCTGTATATCGTCATGGCTTCATGGATTTGTATCGTATTATTGCGATACAAGCCCCAATACACGTGGCCGGGCCTGGTTCTGGTTTTGCTGGGAATCCCGGTTTATCTCTTCTGGTCGCGCCGGTCTGTACCACGTACGCAACCATGACAAACCGTACCTAAAGCCTTTGTGGAGGATGTCCCTCACTCATGTCCAAGCTGCTACGAATCAAACCGATGTCGATGCTCACGGAAGAGGCTGCAGAGCAGGGCGAACACACACTCAAGCGCTCACTGGGTGCTCTCAATCTTGTCACTCTCGGTATTGGAGCGGTCATCGGCGCCGGCATCTTCACGCTCACCGGTCAGGCTGCGGCGCTGCGCGCGGGACCGGCCGTGGCACTGAGCTTTGTGGTTGCGGGACTGACCTGCGCCTTTGCCGGGCTGTGTTACGCGGAATTTGCCTCGATCATCCCCATTGCCGGTTCGGCCTACACCTACGGCTATGCAACGCTCGGTGAGTTGGTAGCGTGGATTATCGGCTGGGATCTTACTCTGGAATACGCCTTTGGCGCTTCTACGGTGGCATCTGGTTGGGCGGGCTACTTCAACAGCCTCCTGCAGCAGTTCCACATTTATCTTCCGCCGCAGATCACGGCGACGACGGGCACGACGCTCGTTTTCTATCACGACCAGTGGCTGCAGTTGATGTCCCTGCCCCCTGGCGTGAGCGATGCAGGCTTGCCGCATGCGACTGGCGTGGTCAACCTGGTTGCCGTCGCCATTGTCATGGTCATCACCGCGATCCTGGTGATCGGCATCAAGGAGTCAGCCAACTTCAACTCTGCGGTGGTAATCATCAAGGTCACGATCGTCTGCATTTTCCTCGTGATTGGGGGCTGGTTTCTGTTCAAGCATCCTGAAATCGCAAAAATGAACTGGCATCCCTTTGTGCCTCCACCGGATCAGAATGGAAACTTCGGCTGGGGTGGAATTCCAAAGGCAGCGGCTTCCATCTTTTTCGCCTACATCGGATTCGACGCGGTCTCAACTGCGGCGCAGGAAGCAAAGAACCCCAAGCGCGATATGCCGATCGGCATTCTAGGGTCGCTGGTGGTGTGCACCATCCTATACATCCTGGTCTCGCTGGTTCTAACCGGACTGGTGAACTACAAGACCCTGAACGTCTCGGCGCCTGTGGCGCTGGCAATTGATGCAACCGGGGTAGGGTGGGGATCGCTGCTGGTGAAGATCGGCGCGGTATTCGGGCTCGCCACGGTCATGTTGGTGATGCTGCTCGGCCAGACGCGCGTCTTCTACTCGATGTCAAAAGACGGCCTGCTGCCGAAGTGGGCTTCCGCGGTGCACCCAAAATTCCGCACGCCGTGGATTACAACGATCGTGTTTGGTTCCTTTGCCGCCATCATGCCGGCGTTCTTCAACATCGATGTGCTCTCTGAACTCGTCAATATCGGCACCCTGCTCGCTTTCACCATTGTGTCGGCGGGCGTTTGGGTTTTGCGAGTGCGCCATCCACAGATGGAGCGGCCATTCAAAACGCCTTTCGTGCCGTTGGTGCCGATCCTGGGCATTCTCTCCGCGGTTTACCTGATGACGCGACTGATGCTCTTTACATGGGAAGTAATGATCGGGTGGTTGCTGATCGGCCTCGTGATTTATTTTGGCTACTCCGTGAAACACAGCAGGGTGCAGCAGTTGCCGGAAGCGCAGGCTGTGGAAGGGGATTGATCTGAGTCATGCAACGCTGAAGAACAGAACGGCCTCCTCGTGGAGGCCGTCTCATGTAATGCGGAATTGTATGGCTGGGACTTAGGCCGGTGCCTTGGCGCAGAACTGATCGAAGGCGCGAACGAGTTCACCGGCGATCTGCTGTGCCGTCGCCTGTTCGATCACGAAGCGCTGCATCAGGTAAGCAAGCTTGCCATCGCGCAGGATAGCAATGGCCGGCGAGGTAGGCGGATGGCCTTCAAAGTAGCTGCGAGCGCGCTCGGTGGCCTCGCGATCCTGACCGGCGAAGACGGTGATCTTGTGATCGGGCAGGTTGGCAGTGTTGCTGAGTGCAAGCCGAACGCCGGGACGCATCTTGCCGGCTGCGCATCCGCAGATCGAGTTCACCACCAAAAGAGTTGTGCCGGGTTGTTTAAGGGCGGCATCAACGTCCTCGGCGGTGCGGGTTTCCTGAATACCGGCGCGCACCAGTTCCTCGCGCATGGGAATAACCATTAGTTCTGGGTACATGTAACCTCCGGCAATGTGTCTTGCGGCTTTAAGCCAGTTGCCTGATTTCATTCTACAGAAAAGATGGGATACAGCACACCGTTTACGCCCGATTACACCGAGCGCTGCCGCGTGTGGTGTAGCCTTGCATCGATGCGCATTGAAGAAAACAAGCCGCTTGCGCCGCTGACGACGCTGGGCATCGGTGGGCCTGCGCGATGGTTCGCCGAGGCGCGAAACGAAGAAGATATCACCGAGGCAGCAACGTGGACGCGGGAGAAGAAGATCCCGCTCTTTGTGCTCGGAGGCGGCAGTAATCTGCTGGTGGCCGATGCAGGCTTCAACGGATTGGTTCTGCACATCGGGCTGAAAGGAATCCGCGTTCGAGAGAGTGCCTCACAGTCAAACGAGCGAATATACGAGGTTGCAGCAGGCGAGGATTGGGATCAGTTTGTGCAGCGAGCAGTTGACGATGATTGTGCCGGTCTGGAGTGTCTCGCGGGTATTCCCGGTAAAGTCGGCGGAACGCCAGTGCAGAACGTGGGCGCCTATGGCCAGGAGGTATCCACGACAATCGAGTTCGTTTACGCCTTCGATTTGTACGATCGCAAGTTTGTGGAGTTAGGCGCCGCCGAATGCGGCTTCGCATATCGCAAGAGCTTTTTCAATACGACGGATCGCGGCCGGTACATCGTCTCGCGCGTAGACTACCGACTCAAACAAGGCGGTGCGCCAACGCTGAAGTACGCGGATCTTCAGCGAGCCTTTGAGCCGGATGGAAGGCCGTCACTGAAGGAAATGGCTGCGACAGTGCGGCGAATCCGCCAATCAAAAGGCATGCTACTGGTCGAAGGCGATGCGGACTCTCATAGCGCGGGCAGCTTCTTCAAGAATCCGATCGTAAATGCGGAACGCGTGGCTGCGGTGACGACGGTGGTCGGTACTGAACCTCCCCGCTTTGCCGCCGGCCCGGGATATGAGGGCTGTGTGAAATTACCCGCCGCGTGGCTGATTGAGAAAGCGGGATTCACAAAAGGCTATGTTCTCGGCGGCGCAGGAATCTCAACCAAACACACGCTGGCGCTGATCAATCGCGGCGATGCCGCGGCCGCAGAGATCATGGCGCTGGCCGACAAAATTCGAGCCGCCGTCGCTCAGCGATTCGGAATTCAGCTTCAGATGGAACCGGTGCTGTTAGGGTTCGGGAACTCCTGAAATTCCGCATTCCGCACCGCCCCCGATGTTGCTCTGAGCCGAAGGGCGCACCGCATGAGAGCTGCCGATGCTCTGTTACGCTAACACCAAGGCATGAACGAAAATCTGCACACGTTACGGTGTTTTGGGTGCGGTTCGCGCATCGCGGGGCAGGAGGCAAGTCCCGATTTCAGATGCGCGCTGTGTGGCGACCTTTTTGAGGTCGAATACGCGGGGTGGGGTCAGCGCCAAGGCCCCAACAGGCCCAATCCCGGCGCACTCAAATGGCTGTGGAGGGAGCGGCGCTGCTCGAGCGAAGCGCTGGATCAAAGTGGAGTCTGGCGGTTCCGTGAACTGCTGCCGATCCTGGACAACTTCGGCAATGCGGTCAGCCTGCACGAAGGCAACACTCCATTGTACAAATTGAAACGGGCCGCTAAGGCACTTGGCATCGACCAGCTTTTCGCCAAACACCAGGGAATGAATCCGACAGGCTCATTCAAGGACACCGGCATGACCGCTGCCCTCAGCGTGGCGCGTGAACGTGGCTTCGAGTGGGTGGCATGCGCGTCGACCGGAAATACATCGGCGGCGATGGCCGCCTATGCTGCGCGTGCAGGGCTGCGCAGCCTGGTGTTGATTCCTGAAGGCAAAATAGCCTGGGGCAAGCTCTCCCAAGCCATGGATTACGGTGCAATCACATGTCAACTCAAGTCGGATTTCGATGGCTGCGTGCGCGTACTGACCCAGATTGTGAAGGAATCCCCTATCTACCTGTTGAACTCGGTGAATCCATACCGGCTCGAAGGACAGAAGACGCCTGCCTTCGAAATCGCCGAAGCATTTGATTGGACGGTTCCCGATCATTTAATCGTGCCCGGTGGAAACCTGGCCAACAGCTCGGCGCTTGGCAAGGGTTTCAGGGAGTTGCATGAACTCGGCCTGGTGGCGCGGGTGCCGCGTATCTCTGTAATTCAAGCCAAAGGCGCAAACCCCCTCGCACGCAGCTTCGCCGAGAACAATGGCGAACGCATGGAACCGGTGGAGGCACACACGCGCGCGACTGCGATTCGCATTGGCAATCCGGCTTCGTGGCGCAAGGCTGCGCGCACAATCAAAGAGACCGGAGGATGGTGCCTCGATGTAAGCGAAGCCGAAATTTCGGTCGCTAAAGCTGAACTGGGCACGGAAGGCCTGGGATGCGAACCCGCCTCCGCGGTAACGCTGGCAGGCCTCAAGAAACTTCGGGCGCAGGGCAAAGTAGCGGCCAGCGAGACTGTCGTCCTCGTGCTTACAGGGCACACGCTCAAGGATGCCGACTACACCATCAACTTCCATCGTGGAACACTTCTTGGCGACGATGAGGTGGCTGGGCGTCAGGAGGAGATCGCGGCCCTGCAGCGCAATGCCGTAGTGGTCGAAGCAACGCCATCGGCTGTGTTGGCAACTTTGAAGGGATTGGCTGGATGAGTAGCGGCTCCAAACCATTCAGCATCCGCTTACCTGCCACGTCTGCCAACCTGGGGTCGGGTTTTGATGCCGTAGCCGTCGCTTTGAACTTTTTTCTTTCGATTGAGGCGGAGGCGGCCGACGCATTTTCGATCTCCGCTACCGGAGAGGACAGCAATCTATGTTCCCGGCTAAAGCACAACTTGATTTTGGATAACTACAGCCGGATTCTCGCCGAGAACGGTAAACCGGCAACGCCGCTGGCCATCCGGATGCAAAACGACATTCCGCTGGGAATGGGATGCGGGTCATCAGCTGCAGGCCGGCTCGCAGCCATCGCCATGGCCGTCCACTTCGGGGAACTCGACTGGACCGTGGAACGCATTCTGGAGGAGGCCTGTGCAGTGGAGGGCCATCCGGATAACGCTGCCGCCTGCTGGCTGGGTGGCTTCGTGGCGGCTGCCAACGAGGGGAAGGCAGTTCGCGTGGCGCGCGTCACCCCGCCGCGGGACTGGCGTGCGATCGTGGCTCTCCCATCGCAGTCCCTGGCGACCACCAAGGCCCGCGCGGTGCTGCCTGCAACCTACGCAAGCGCGGATGTGGTCGCGAACCTCCAGGCTGTATCCATGCTCGGGCTGGCGTTTGCCCAGGGACGGGGAGACTTGCTGCACGCGGCGATGCAGGACCGGATTCACCAGCCCTATCGAGCCGCGATGTGCCCGCTCCTGCCCAGCCTGCTTCCCCTGGCCGGAACCGGAGGAATCCTCGGAGTCGGCTTGAGCGGCGCCGGACCGGCGGTTCTCGTCATCGTGAATGGCGTTTCACAGGTTGCGGACGCCTCCAAAGCGATTCTGCGTGCGACGCGCCCGCTGCCCGCTCCAAAGCTGCTCAATTGCTGCTTCGAGGAGAATGGCGCGAAGGCATCGTTTCAATCGATTGAATAACCTGCGCCAGTTTTCCTGTCGCGGACGTGTTCACTGAGCAGTTACTCATGGAAGATCGGGATAACTGTGAGGTTAATCACCTCCTCACGATTACTAAATCGATTACCTAAGTTTCCTTGATATTGAACGGCAGACAACCTAAATTCGCTCCGTGGGCAGTTCTGGGGGAGGGCTGCTCTAGCGCCCGTGATCCTGCGAAGGATCCGGGCGCTTCTATTTTTGACTGGTAATAAAACGATTGGCTTAACCATCCATCGACCCGTTCAGACCGTGAGTCAGATTGCGTCCTATTGGCTCGGTGAAGCATCCTATAGAGGCGGTTTCGCTAAAGAAAAGCGGCACGACAAGGAGAACCATGGCAGGTGTGGGTGTTTTAGAAGTAAGCGATGCAACATTTGAGCAGGAGGTGCTGCAGAGTGAGCAGCCGGTGCTCGTAGATTTCTGGGCAGCCTGGTGCGGCCCATGCCGGGCGATTGCGCCCATCGTAGATGGTGTGGCACAGACTTTCGCGGGCAAACTGAAGGTGGCAAAGGTGGATGTTGACCGCAATACGGCTACTCCGTCGCGCTATGGCATCCGGGGAATTCCTGCGATTTTATTCTTTAAAGGCGGCAAGGTAGCAGATCAGGTCGTTGGATATGCCCCTCAAGATGTAATTGAGGAAAAAGTTCAGCGCCTCCTAGCATAATGGCTTGGTTCGAGCATAACGAACGCCCGGCAGATTGCCGGGCGTTCGTTATTTGAAATCAATTTGGTTTTCAACGATATTTCCGCAGAACTCCAAGTACCCGGCCCTGGATCGCTACCTGAGCGGCCGGAACATAGATGGGATCCATGTCGACATTAGCCGGTTGCAGCCTTACCACCTGTCCCTCCGCGTAGAAGCGCTTGAGCGTCGTTTCGGAGCCATGTACCAGTGCGACCACAATTTCCCCTTGGCGGGCGGTGCGGGTGCGCTCGACCAATACATAGTCGCCGTTGATGATGTGCTCATCGCGCATCGAGTCTCCGCGAACCTCAAGGGCAAAAACATCGCGATTGCCAACCACATCGTGGAGAGAGATTGTCTCAGGAATCTCCGATGTCTCAACCGGCAATCCAGCGGCAATCCGGCCAGCCAGGGGCAGTCGGTCACTGGTTCGATTGCGAGCTCCCGGCGGCAGAACGTCGATCGAGCGGCTTCGGTTGTGAACCCGGTCCAGTAAGCCCTTCTTTTCCAGGTTTGTGATGTGCTTATGCACCGTGGCCAGACTCTTCAGGTTCATTCCGCGAGCAATTTCTTCAAAAGAAGGTGAATAGCCGTTGCGCGAAACGAACGATTCGAGAAAGTCGATAATCTCTTTTTGCCTTCGAGTAACAGCCATGCGCGGATTATAGCGAAGAAAAAGCGAATTGCAAGAGGAACTTTTTGCTTTCCATTCTCCAAGGCCTCTGGCCAGGTACGAGGAAAGTCTGATTCTACCCCTCCGCGTTCCCGGCTTCGTTTCAAGAACCGGTTCTCCGCCGCGATTGCCTGAACGCTATGCTTCCTCCTGCCGATAAGGGTGGTGAGACCATCTCTCGACGATTCGCGAGGGAACCACTGCGCATGGAGCATAAGCCGATGATCTCGCTAAAGCGATACCTCGATTCCGCCAAACCCCGGATCGACGAGCCTGAACAAAACTGTCCACCGAATACCTGTCTTGCACTCCTGGGGGCATATCGCTCGGCGTTGGCGGAGATGGGGGAATGCGGCGCGAACGCCTGTCCTGATCTCGCTTCGGGACTCAAAAGTGGACTCGCGCGACTCGATGAAGAACTCGGAGAGCACCCCGAACTGGCTTCCATCTCGGCGACCAGGGAAGCAGTGCGCGCGCTGTTGCATGGCTGGGGCAACAAGACCGCCCTCTATTACCAGCAGAAAGCCGGAGAAGTGAAGGACCTGCTGCTGGTGATGGCTCGAACCGCCGAGTCGCTCGGACATAAGGACGACCGAGTCGCGCAGCAATTGGATTCGGTCACCGCCCAGCTGGAAACCATCGCGAAACTCGAGGACCTGACAAGAATCCGCACGTCCGTTGAAGAGAGCGCTCGCCAGTTGAAGAACTCGGTTGACCTGATGGGAGCCACGCGTGCATATGGGCTGAACAGTTCGGCGGTGCAGGCAGAAAAGGGCATGATCACCTCTGCTCTCGACATTGCCAGGTCCTAGAAACTGGGGGGGGACGGAACGGGAGGGACGATGATCACGGGAATCCACACAACGAACATTACAGGCGCGGGTCTGTCGGGTCCACCAGGCACGCCATCGGCTTCATCGAAGGCGGCAGACTCGCCGTTCAGCGATCTTCTGACCGATGCAATCGGCAAGGTGAGCCAGCTGGAAGATCAGGCGCGCGCAGCGGTGGATGGATTGATGACGGGCGCGGGTGCCGGACAAGTGCTCGGTAGTCATCTTGCCGGCTTGAACGCGCACATGACCAACCAGTATGAGCACCTGAATCCCGTTACCCTCTCAACTCCCGATGCGTCGAGCAGCCGAGACGCAGGACGGGAGATGGGCCAGGGAAATGGCGCAGGCACCAGCCAGGAAAGACAGCAGCAGCAAATGCAGGAAGATCCTGAGTTCGCTCGTATCGAGCCGATCGCTCGTTCCGCAGGTGGCTTAGCAGAAGAGCCGCAGTCGGACGTCCCCACGCAAATATTCACCGCAGGGCCGAATCCATTCGATGGGCATGTATCTTTCGTCGTGTGAATTGGACTCAAAAGAAGGCATCGAATCGTCGGATTGAAGAATGAAATAACGGGGAGGAAGAAATGGCCACACAAATCGCGGGAATCTGGAACCAGCTTTCGGCGGCGCACCAATTGAACAATGCGCAGTCGGTCAAGAGTCAAGACACCGGGACGAGCAGCAGTTCAAGCGACGATTCTGCAACCATCTCGGCAAATGATTTTCTAACCCTCCTGGTAACCGAGATGCAAAATCAGGATCCGACTGCCGATACCGATCCGAATGAATACATCAATCAACTGGTTCAGGTAAATAGTCTTGAGCAACTCATCTCCATCAATCAGACGCTCACCACGGATTCCACCGCGACGCCCGCGAGCCCGGGCGTCAAAACAGAAGGCGTGCAGCCGGCATCAGCCGAATCCACCCTGACGCGCCTGGCCGACGGTAATCTCACCGTCCCGGCAAACAATCCGGCAGCACAGCGCATCGCGGAGTCGTTGGCCACCCATTCGAATGGGTTATGAACCTCCGTGGGTTTGCGCCACATTTCACTCACAAACTGGCTGTAGAGGCCGGAGTCATCGCAGAGGAGAGGCAACATGGCAAGCTTTTATATTCCGCTGACCGGGTTGAACGCAGATTCGACTGCACTGAATACGATTGCGAACAATCTGTCCAACATGAATACCACCGGCTACAAAGCGCAATCGGTGAACTTTGCCGATTTGTTCTATCAGCAGGTTGGAGAAGCCGGCTCCGGCGATCCCATTCAACGGGGCTCGGGAACGCAGGTGTCCTCAATCGATACAGATTTTTCGAATGGTTCGCCGAATACAACGAATGTGGACACAAACGTCGCACTGCAAGGCAGCGGATTCTTTGTAGTGGGAGCTGGCAACAACACCCTCCTGACCAGGGATGGCGACTTCTCGCTGGATTTGAACGGAAACCTCGTAACATCCAACGGACTTAACGTGATGGGTTTTCCGGCGACGAACGGAATCGTAAATACCAACGCACCACTTGCCCCGGTGCACATCCCGGTGGGAGAAGTCGAACCACCAAGCGCGACAGCCACGTTTGGCATGACGGCGACACTGGATTCGGCAGCGAATGTAGGTGAGAGTCTCTCTGGGAAGATCCAGGTCTACGACTCTTTGGGCAACGATTATCAGGCCGAGGTTACATACACCAAGACCGCAACCAACACGTGGTCGTACAACGTCACGCTTCCCGATACACTCGCCGCGCAGAGTAGCGGAGGAGCGCAAGTCTACAACTTCGGTTCCAGTGCCGGCACACTCGCGACCGTCGATCCGGCCACAAACCTGACGATTACCGGCTCCGGCGCGGGTGGCGTCTCAACGACGATTAACGCACCAACTGTTACAGCGGATGAGCCTATAAGCACCTATGCCACGGATCTGCAGAACGCTCTGACAGCGGCGAATATCTCGGGGGTCACAGTAACCGCAACTGCCGGGCAGTTGACCATCAGCGGAGCCAATATCACTACTTCAGGAAGTGTGATTCAAGACCCGGTTGCTTCTGCAACTGCGACCGGTTCGCTGACCTTTGATTCGAATGGAAACCTCGTGAGCCCCTCAACGGATGTTACCGGGATTACATTTTCCGGTCTCTCAGACGGAGCTTCAAATCTGAACATGACCTGGAACTTGTTCGGAGCTGATGGTTCATCTACGTTAACGCAGGTGGACCAGACGTCGGCCGCATCTGCGACAACACAGAATGGCTATGCGAGCGGAAACTATAGCGGTTTCACGATCGGCTCGGACGGTACGGTGACGGCAACGTTTAATAATGGGCAGAAACTCAACGTCGGTCAATTGGCTCTGGGCAACGTCGTTAACCTCCAGGGTCTTCAAGACACAGGCAACGGCGATTACGCAACAACACTCGCCAGCGGCACGGCGACCGTAGGTGTTTCAGGAACGTCGGGTCTCGGAACCATGCAGGGCGGGGCGCTGGAGGCCTCAAATGTAAACATTTCTGCTGAGTTCTCTGACCTCATCATCGCCCAGCGAGCCTTCGAAGCGAATTCAAAGGCGGTGACGACGTTTGACACCATCACGCAAGAAACCATCAACATGATTCACTAGGTCGACCTTGGGTCGGCTTAGAATAATCCGATTGAAGACGCCGGGCCGGAGAGTAGTTTGTCGCGCGGCCCGGCGTTGTCTCTTCTCCAAATCGCATTCCTCTTGAGATTCGAAATGTACACTGGCTGTACTTCGAATTCCTCCCTAATTCCGATCCCTGGGTCTCGCTGCACTTCTTGCACTTGAGATGATGAGCGCCTGTCTGCCGACTGGAATCGGGGAATCAGAAAGGGTCTCTACCATGCGTCTTTTTTTTCTCGCGACGGTCGTTTTTCTGGCGGCATCGGCGACCTATGCCCAGACCGTTCCCTCCGCAATCTATACCGACCCGCCCGTGGACGCGGCTCACCCGGCCGGCATGAAGGTTCTGCACATTCCTAGCCACAGCGTTCTGATCAGCGGCATCGTATACACGCCGGCAGGCTTGGGTCCGCATCCCACTATCGTCATCTGCCACGGTCTGCCTGGGAACGAGAAGAATCTCGATCTCGCCCAGGCCTTGCGGCGAGCGGGCTGGAACGCGGTGACATTCAACTACCGCGGGTCATGGGGAAGTCCGGGGTCATACAGTTTTGCGCAGAATCTCGAAGACGCAGACGCTGTGCTTGCTTACCTTCGCGTTCCCGAGAATGTGACCAGACTTCAGATCGACACGAAGAAGATTGTCCTCGCCGGTCACAGCATGGGTGGATGGGTTACGGTGATGACGGCGGCCCACGATCACGCTTTGGCAGGAGCAATCCTGATCAGTGCGGCCGATATGGGGCAGCTCGGCAAAATTGAGCACAAGAAGCTTGTCGCTGAGATGGCCGATAACATGGAAGGCCTCGCCGGCGTCACTGCCGAGTCTATGGCAAACGAAGATGCGCAAAATGCGCAGGTTTTTGGATTCGCCAACGCCGTACCGGGACTGAAGGATGTGCCGATGCTGGTCCTCTCCGCAAACGATGGGCTGGCGCCGCAGACCGACGCCCTCGTTCAGGCCATTCAGGCTGAGGGTGGTCACAACGTCAAAGCAATCCACGCTGCAACGGATCACGGCTGGTCCGATCACCGGATCTTTCTAGAGAGCACTGTGATTGAGTGGCTGGGGGCGTTGAAGTAGAACAGCGCTTCCATCCGATTCAGGCAGTTTTAGGCCGCACTTCGATAAAGAGCCCCTTGCCCTGTGCGAGCGCATGTCCGTCGCCGTCAAAAATTGACGCCTCGACCCAGTGTTTGCGACCTTCGTCCCTCACAATCCGGCCTTCCATGCGGAGCTGCACGCGCGATGGGACCGGCCGCTTGTAATCGACCTCCATGTGCCGTGTCATCGCGGTAAGACCGCGCGCTCGCACGGCCTTGCTCATAGTTTCATCCAGCAGCGTCGCAATAATGCCGCCGTGAAGAAATCCGGGGTGCCCCTCGAACGCTTCCGGGATCGCAGCCGGACAAACGACAGTGCCATCTTCCGCGAGAAGAAACTCCAGCCGAAGTCCCTGCGGATTGGCTTCTCCGCAGCCAAAGCAACGGTTCTGGGCAGCATGGGCCAGAGGTGTGAGTTGATCGAAGTGCGGCCTCATCATTACGCCGTCCCTCCTGCTAGCACACGTGAGAAGACATCCGCATCGACATTGCCTCCGGTCAGAACAACGCCTATGCGCTCTCCCCGGTTTGCATCCTGCTCCTTCGTAGCGCCGGCCAGCGCAGCAGCCGCGGCGCCTTCTGCCACATTATGCGTATCCTGATAGATCGCTCGCATCGAGGCTGAGATTTCGGCATCGGATACTTCCACGATCCGCGCCACATTCTCCCAGATAATCTCCATAGCATTCTGACTTGGTGTGCGGCAGGCCAACCCATCTGCGATCTCAGTCCGGGAAGGAGCTTCAACGACTTTGCGCTGCGCAAAGCTCAACGAATAAGACGGTGATCCGGACGCCACCACCCCCACAATCTCCGTCGTCAAGCTCAGCGCATTGCGGGCAGACGACACGCCGCAAATCGAGGATCCAAGCCCAATAGGCACGTACACCCGATCGAGCGCCGGCGCCGATTGGAGGAACTCAAGCGCATACGTTGCCGTGCCCATGACCAATCGCTCGTGAAATGAGTCAACCATTACCAGGCCTCTCTCCGCAGCAAGCCCCCGAGCGTATTCGAGCGACTCCTGAAAATCCTGGCCGTGTTCCAGTAGTTCGGCACCTTGCGCAATCATGGCGCGGTTCTTTTCCGCACTATTCCCGTGGGGAACAACGATGGCGCACTTGATCCCGTGCAAACGCGCCGCCATGGCCACACCCTGGCCATGATTGCCGCGCGTAGCTGCGATCACGCCCTTTAATGCGGGCTGCGTTTTCCGCAGCCAATCGGCATAGATCAACGCGCCACGAATCTTGAACGCACCGACCGGCGTGTGATTCTCGTGCTTGATCCAGACCTCCGCGCCAAGTCTCTGGTTGATCAGCGGCCAGGTGTATTGCGGAGTAGGCGGCATGTAGCGGTAGAGAACATCCTGGGCCCCACGAATCTCGGCCAGAGAGGGAAGCGTCATGGCTCCAGCATATCGAACCTGCCGCACCTCTAAAATGAATTGGAATGACTTTTCAGCGCACTGCTCCCGTTGTCATCATTTCTGCTATTTTCGCACTAGCGATCGCAGGATGCCGCGAGACCCCGCCCCTCACCTCCCGGGAGGTCGAAGGGAAGCATCTGTACGAGGGCCGTTGCGCGCATTGTCACGAAGACAACGATCTCGCATTGAAAAAGGTTCCTCCCAATCTCCACGCCGTCTTCAACAAAGCAACGCTGCCCAGCGGGGCCCCGGCCACGGATACACAGGTGCAACACGTAGTTCTAGCCGGCAAGGGAATGATGCCGGCGTTCAACGGCCGCTTCAATGATGCGCAGATGTCCGCGCTGCTGGCGTATCTGCATACCGGCCTTCGTTGAGCGTCGATTGGTCGCGGGACGTTTATCGATCGCGGCCCTTTTCTTGATCGGCCAGTCGCTTCTTGAGGCGATCCTGCAAAAGGGTAAAGAATCTTTGGATGTCAGCGAAGGAAGTTGTGGGATCGTTGTTGTAGCCCATAAGGCGGTGTTCGTAGGTTTTGGCATTGGGGGCGACATCGTCAATCACAAACCGAGCCTCTTGCATGGCTGCGCCACGATGCTTAAAGTTGCCGCTCACTTCGTCAGTGGCCCGCTCTAGCGCGCAGTAGAGACTAAACGTATTGGCTTTCGCGGGGCAATCGCGCGTATCGGCGCGATTCCACTTTGACGGCATGTCCAGAATCTCCCGAGCTCGCTTCGCAATTCTCAGGTCGGCCTCCGTGACCGGAGGCCTTACGTTCGAGTCGTCGCCTCCAGGATTTACAGCCTTATTCTGTCCAGCTTGCGCAGAGAGCGCAACGCAACAAATTGCAAAACCGGACCCAAGCGCAATGATTCGGCAAATGTTTCTCATTTTAGATTGACCCGGGTTGATTTTATCGCTCTTCACTCATAGCGAATCGCCGTCATTGGATTGACGCCCGCCGCGCGCCAGGCTGGAATCAGGCAGGCGAGGGTCGCAACCAGCGAGAGGACGAAGGTAGCTCCGAGCAACAGCAACGGATCGCGCGAACTCTCCGCCGCCCAACTGGCCATAACTTTGTTGAGTGCAAGAGTGAGCACTACGCCCGCCACGATTCCCGTACCAACGCTTGCCACCGTCGACCGGAAAACGATGCTGAGGACGTGGGCTTTCTTCGCTCCAAGCGCGAGCCGAATGCCAAACTCATTTGTCCGTTGCACCACGGTGTAGGCCACAACGCTGTACAGCCCTACCGAGGCGAGCGCTAGCGCCAGCGCCGCAAACGCTCCAAAGAGCCACGCGACCAGCTGTCCACGGGCCCATTCGGGTGTTCGTGAGATCCAATGCTCAAGATCGCGAACATCTCCGTTGGTCTGCTGGTCGGGATCTATCGAATTGACCGCCGCACGCACGGAATGCAACAGCGTAAGCGGCGGCACGTCAGACCGAACAAGCATTTGCGTGAACATGCCCATGGCCACAGTGTAAGGAACAAATACTTCAGGAAGAATTGGCTTGGAGAGCCCCTGGTCCAATTTGTCCCCCACCACGCCCACGACAAGAAAACCATTCTCAGCGCCGGGTGCAACTAGAAAATAGGGCGGGTCTGCTTTCAGATCCGGAACCTTGAAGGTATGTCCAATAACATCGCCGGCAGGGAAGTAGCGTTTCACAAATGTCTGATTGACCACCGCCAAGGCGGCGCCGCGACGAGTCTCGGCTTCGTCCCACACTCTTCCCTGCATCAACGGAATCTTCAGAGCGGGAAAATACTCCTTGCTGACCAGGTTGAGGCGAAATGTTTGATCGGCGGAAGAAGGCTTGCCGACGATCTCGAACTTGGCGTTGAATCCGTTATCCGGTGGCGTCGCATTGCTTGAAACAGCTGCCAGCTTCACGCCGGGAACCTCCGCCACCTTCGTATAGATCTGCTCAAAGTAGGCGGCTCGTGCCGGCCATGTCTTGTATGTACCGTCGTGAATAGGAATGCCGACGGACATGATGTTGTGCGGGTCATAGCCCAAGGTCATGTGCGCTACGCGTAGGAATCCCTCGATTGCCGCGCCCGCTCCTGCCATCATCAGCAGGGTTAGCGCGATCTGGCCGCCGATAAGCACAGCATGCATTCTGCGTCCCTTTACATCGCCTGTCGTCTTGCGGGTATTGGCCTGCATGACCTGGCTGACCTCGGGCTTCGAAAGCTGAAGTGCCGGCCACAGGCCGAACAAGATTCCGGTGCTCACCGCAACGACGATGCAGAAGATGAGCACAGGCATGTTGATCTGAATCGCTGCCTCATGCGGGAACGAGAACTCCGGAAGATTGGCAACGATCACAGCGATTATCTTGTACGCGAGCACAAGCCCAAGGCCTGCACCCGTGAGCGAGAGCAAGAGCGACTCCGTAAGCAATTGGCGGACAATCCTCGACTGGGTTGCGCCGATCGCTGATCGCACCGCAAATTCGTGCTGCCGTGCCGTTGCGCGCGCGAGCAGCAAAATGGACACATTGCCGCAGCCGATCATCAGCAGCAGCGCGACCGCTCCAAACAACAGGTAAAGCGTTCCACCCAGTTGCTTGACGAAGTCCTCATTCAAGCCCACGACATGCAGGTGCCGGCGGTCCGGCGGGAAATGTCTTGGCGTTTCTTTTGCAAATTGAAAGATCAGCGGCTCCAGTGCGGCGTTGGCCTGCGCATGACTGATGCCGGGCTTCAATCGAACACCCGCATAAAATGACTTGACCGGGTCTCCGGTGATCTTCAGTGGGAGGTAAACATCGCCATCGCCCCAGGTGAAGCGCGAGCCCGCAACTCCGACGATCGTATAGTTCTTGCGAACCAGTTGCAGGGTTTTGCCCAGCACAGAAGGATCGCCGTTGAAGTGTCTCTGCCAGAACTTGTAGCTCAGCACGACAACCGGTTGTGGATCTTGTCCGTCGATTGCGTCTGAAGGTTGCAGGCCGCGTCCCAGCGCTGCCGGCACTCCGAAAAAGTTGAAGCTGTTCGAACTGAGATAAACACCCGAAACGTCTTCGGGCAGATCGGCGCCCGTGACCGTCAGGCTCCAGTCATCTTCGAGGAATGTGTCTTCCACAACCGGCGACTTGCGCAGTTCCTGCCACTGCGAGCCAGTGATACCGAAGCCATTCAGATCGCCCGATGGCACGGTCAGCCGCATATGAATCATGCGGTCCGGAGCCTTGTACGGATAAGGATCCATGAGAATCGCATAGACTACGCTGAACACCGCGGTGGTGGCCCCAATACCCAGCGCCAGCGAAACAATTGCCGTGAGAGTGAACCCGGGCATTCTGATCAACTGCCGAATGCCAAATTTAATATCCTGAAACACGATCCTCATCGAAGGCTCCTTCAAGAAACGGTTAGGGTCCACTCACTCGTATCGAATTGCATTCATCGGATCGATAGCCGCTGCACGCCACGCCGGAATCATGCAGGCCAGCGTCGCGACCAGCGACAGGGCAAAAGTAGCTCCGAGCAGCAGCAGGGGATCGCGCGAACTCTCGGCAGCCCAGGCAGCCATCACTTTGTTGAGTGCCAGCGTGAGTGCCACTCCGGCAAGCAGCCCCACACCGACGCTCGCTACCGTCGTCCGGAAGACAATGCCCAGCACATGCCTTCGCTTTGCTCCCAACGCAATGCGGATTCCGAATTCATTCGTCCGCTGAACTACCGTGTAGGCAACCACGCTGTAAAGCCCCACCGCCGCCAAAGCAAGGGCCAGGGCCGCAAACGCGCCGAACAGCCAGGCGACCAGTTGGCTCCGTGCCCACTCAGGCTGCGTGGTGATCCAATGCTCAAGGTCGCGGACGTCATTGTTCGTCTGCTGGTCGGGATCGATCGAACTCACGGCCGTCCGAACAGCATGCAGCAGCGCCAGCGGCGGACCGTCAGAGCGTACAAGAACCTGTGTGTAACCGGTTAACGCAACGGTGTAAGGAGCAAAGCCTTCGGGCACGATCGGCTTTGAAAGCCCGTCGTCGAGCTTGTCGGCAACTACACCAATGATCAATAACCCGTTTGCCGCACCGGATGAAGTCAGAAGAAATGGAGGTGGCGACTTCAGGTCGGGCAGTTGAATGAGATGTCCAATCGCGTCGCCGGCAGGGAAGTAGCGGCGCACAAAAGTCTGATTCACGACAATGACAGCCGCACCTCGATGCGTTTCGTCCTCATCCCAGATTCGCCCTTGCAAAAGAGGAATCCGCAGAATTGGGAAATACTCCTTGCTGACGATATTGAACCGGAACGGCTGATCCTGCATTGAGGGCTTGCCCACGATTTCAAACTTGAGACCGGCACCATTCGCCGGCGGCGTTGCATTGCTTGAGATCGCAGCCATTCTCACGCCCGGAATCTGCGTCACCTTCGCAAGAATCTGTTCGAAGAAAGATTCCCGCTCAGGCCACGTCTTGTACGCGCCCTGATGCACGGGAATACCAACCGACATGATATTGTGCGGGTCGTAGCCGAGCTTGGTGTGCGCCACACGCAGGAATCCTTCGATTGCCGCTCCCGCGCCGGACATCATCAGCAGGGTCAGCGCGATCTGGCCGCCAATCAATGCCGCATGGGTTTTGCGTCCTCTCACATCGCTGGTCGTCTTGCGCGTGTTGGATTGCATCACCTGGCTGATTTCAGGACGTGAAAGCTGCCACGCAGGCCACAGCCCGAAGAGAATTCCGGTACCCACCGCGACCAGAATCGAGAAGATGAGGACCGGTCCATTGATGTGAATTGCTGCCTCATGCGGGAAGGAGTCTTCTGGCAGGTTGACGGCGATCACCGTGACCAACTTGTAGGCGAGGAGAAGTCCAAGCCCCGCCCCCGTAAGGGACAGCAAGAGTGACTCCGTCAGTAGTTGTCGAATGATCCTGGTTCGGCTCGCACCGATTGCGGCCCGCACCGCAAACTCATGCTGTCGCGCCGTAGCCCGTGCCAGCAGCAGAATCGAAACATTGCCGCAGCCGATCATCAACAGCAAGGCAACCGCGCCAAAGAGCAGGTAAAGCGTGCCTCCAAGATCCTGCACGAATTGTTCGTTCAGCCCTACGACATGAAGCCGCAGTTTTCGCGGCGGGAAGAAGCGCGGAGTTTCATGGGCAAACTGCTCCAGCAACGGCTGCAATGCCGCATCTGCCTGCGCGTGCGACACGCCCGGCTTCAGTCGGATCCCTACGTAATAGTCGCTGCTCTGGTCTGCTGTAACTTTCAAGGGAAGGTACACATCGCCGTCGCCCCACACAAACCGCTGCCCGGCCACGCCAACAATCGTGTAGTTCTGGTGATCCAATTGGATTGTTTTACCCAGAACACTGGGGTCGGCATTGAAGTGCCGCAACCAGAACTTGTATCCCAGCACGACCACAGGCTGGGGATCCTGCCCATCGGGCGCATCCGAGGCTTGTAGCGGCCGCCCCAGCGCCACAGGGACCCCGAGAAAGTTGAACGAGTTTGCAGTCAGATCGACGCCCAGAACACCTTCCGGCAGATCACTGCCGCTGATCATCATGTTCCGCGTACCCTGGAGAAACGTATCTTCCACTACTGGAGATTTGCGGACTTGCTGCCACTGCGCCCGCGTGATTCCCAGAAATCCCTGCAACTGCCCGTCGGGCATGATCATTCGCATGTGAATCATGCGTTCCGCGTCCTTGTAGGGATACGGGTCCAGCAGGATCGCGTACACAACGCTGAACACCGCCGTTGTGGCTCCGATGCCAAGGGTCAGCGACACAATCGCCGTGAGAGAGAACCCGGGCATCTTGACGAGTTGGCGGATGGCGAAACGAATATCCTGGAACACGGTCTTCATTGACGCTCCTTCAGCGTGGACTCGTCAGGCCGACCACTGGAAGCAGATGCCAAAACCGTCGGGGTCTGTGAGATAGAGCTGTTTCATGCCGTACCAGGCCACCTTTGGAGGATTGGCCTTAAAGCCCTGCGATAGCAGGTGCTGATACGCACCGTCCACATCCGGACATCCGAAGTAGAGGCAGGTGTCCTGATGCCCGGACCAGCGTCCCGCATCTGGCGCTTGCGGCACATCGTCAGGGTCATAGGCCGTGTTCAGCATGATCGTTGCATTCGAAAGCTGCAGCATTGCCCAGTTCACGTCGTCGGGGTCGGCCGACTTCGCATTCGATCTGCCGGTCACCGCGAATCCCAGCAGGTCGCGATAAAAACGGATCGAGCGCGGCATATCGAATACCTGGACCATGGGCGCGACACCCTGAACCTCGATTGCCATTGCGCGAAACCTCCAGAGATTCTGCGTCGGAACGCAGCTCAGGCTTGGCTTTTGTGAAGCATGCTGAAGCCCAATGATATTGGTTACGCAAGTTGTTGATTTGATGTTCCAAAAGAATAGGAGTCACCGCAGAACACTGTGCGATTTCGGGGTCTCGTGTTCAGAATTGGACGGTGTTTCCATCGATCCGACCGGTCAGCTAAGCGCCCTGCGCCAAAGATTACGCAGTGGAAATGCTCTATACTCAAACTTGCTATGGCATCCGAAAAAACCTTCTATCTTGAGACTTTCGGGTGCCAGATGAATGCCCATGACTCCGAAAAGGTCATTGGCACGTTGCTACACGAGGGTTACCGGCAGGTCGATACCGAAGAAGACGCCGATTTGATTCTCTACAACACCTGCTCGATTCGCGACAAAGCCGAGCAGAAAGTCTTCAACCGCCTCAACGACTACAAAAAACTCCACAAGGCCGGCAAACGCTTCGGCGTCCTCGGGTGTGTCGCGCAGCAAGAAGGCGAGAAGATTTTTGAGCGCGCCCCGTACGTGTCGCTCGTCTCCGGTTCCGCTTCCTACCGCAAGCTCCCCGAAATGCTCAGCCGCCTCGAAGCCGGCGAATACCGCATCACCGGTCTCGACGACCGCCAGACCGACGAGACCTTCGAAACCGAATTTACCTCGCGTCAGAACCCCTACCGGGGATACATCACCATCATTGAAGGTTGCGACAAATTCTGCGCCTATTGTGTTGTCCCGTATACGCGAGGCAAAGAGCGCAGCCGCGGATCCGCGTCAGTGCTCACAGAAGCGCGTCGCATTGCTGACCAGGGGTACAGCGAGATCCAGCTCCTCGGCCAGAACGTCAACAGCTATCGCGACCCGGAAGGGAAGTTGAGCTTCGCCGAGTTGCTTGCAGCGGTCGGCCAAGTCCCCGGCATCCGCCGCGTCCGGTTCACGACCAGCCATCCCCGCGATTTCACCCGGGACATTATCGAAGCCATTGATGCCATCCCAACCTTATGCGATCACGTGCATCTGCCGGTGCAGTCCGGCTCCTCGCGCGTTTTGAAAATGATGGCCCGCGAATACACCTCGGACTGGTACCTCGAACGCATCAGCTGGATCAAAGCCGCGAGGCGAAAGATCTCGCTTTCAACCGACATCATCGTAGGATTTCCAGGGGAAAGCCCCGACGATTTCATCCAGACCATGGACCTTCTCCAGGAAGTGCAGTACGATTGCGTCTTCGGATTCAAATACTCCGGCCGGCCCAACACTCCGGCTTTAACCATGATCGATTCCGTGCCTGAGACTGAGAAGGCGAGGCGGCTTCAGGTCGTGCTCGACCGGCAGCGCGAGATTCAAAGGACAAATTACGCCATGCATTTAGGGGAAGAGATGGAAGTGATGGTCGAGGGTATGAATCCCGCCCGTGGCCAGGTTGCCGGCAGAAGCACCCAGAACAAGCCGGTGAACTTCACAACATCTCTGCCAATCGCACCAGCTCCAGGTTCCTATGTGAAGGTGAAAATCACAAGCACATTTCCGAACAGCCTCGTCGGTGAGGCCGTCTAAGGTTGTAGCTAGGGAGCGCGCCCATGGACATCGAAGTGCGAATCCGCGGTTTGATGATGGATCCATCTACCAACATGCCGATAGTCGTGCTCAAAGACGTCGGCTCCGACACCGTAATGCCCATCTGGGTGGGGATCTTCGAGGCCAACGCAATCGCCATTGAAATCGAAAAAGTGTCGGCTCCCAGGCCGATGACGCACGACTTGGCGAGAAACCTCCTGCGCAACATGAATGCGCAGCTGGAAAAGATAGTCATTACGGAACTTAGAGACGATACGTTCTTTGCCGTTTTGTGGATCCGCCAGGACGATGAGCTTATAACCATGGACGCCCGCCCGTCCGATGCAATCGCGCTGGCACTCCGTGCCGATTGTCCAATCTTCGTATCCGAACAGGTTATGCAGTCGGCAAAGTTGAACATGGCAGGCCCGCCTGAGGGCCCTACAGCCGAGGAACTGCGCGGCTGGCTCGAAGGCCTCAATGACGAGGACCTTGGCCGGTACAAGATGTAGGGAAGCGCTCTAGTCCACAGATCAATAAGTACTAAACCTTGCATATATCTACAGCGGGGATCATTATTTATCGCTTGCAGTATACAGAATATCTGTTATCGGACATGCAGGATATCCTCATGAATAGAGGGTCTATAGGGCCTGTGAGCTTTTCCGGGGCTTTCCCCGATCGAGGCTGGCTAATTCCGAATTTGTGTGAGCAGTGCTTCGACCTCGGACTTCTGGTCGGCATCCAGAGGAAGCAAAGGCTGTCTTGGATAGCCGCCGTAGTACCCGTTGAAGTCGCATGCATACTTCACTGCCGCAATTCCCAACTCCGCGGTGATTCGCTGGTTAGGTTTGGAAATCTGCTCCTGCTTCTCTGCCGCCAGTTTCGCGTCGCGATCTTTCCAGGCAAAGTAGACCTCGTAGCAGGCCTCGGGCGCGCAGGCTGCAAACCCGAGGATGGCTCCGGAAGCTCCCGCTTCAAGCGACCGAAGGATGATGGATGCCGATCCCGTGAGCACCTGGAACCCAACCTCTTTGGTCCGTGTTTTCAGGGCGGCCACGGGCGGAGCCACTGCAATCGCCGGCCCTCCCGCCAGGTCGGTCGCAGACACGAATGTGGCAGGCCGCGCAGGTGCAACCGCGTTCGTCATCCGCCCGGTAACGGCCTCGAAAACTGGCGTGACCGTCACGCTTCGCTTGGGAGCCGTTCTTGTCGCCTCTACAATTCCCTTGATGCGGTCGAGGCTGCCGCTTGAATCCTTGATGGCAATAATGTTCGGATGATGCGCAAGCTCGGCCACCATTTCCACCGGAATTTGGTACGGCACGCATCGGGGAATGTTGTACAGCACCACCGGGAGCGGCGAGCGATCGGCAACCGCCCGGAAATAATTGGCCACAACCGACGGAGCCATCTGCGTGGAGTAGTACGTCGGCGTGCGCACCAGTACCGCATCGTACTGAAACCTCGCGGCAGCCTCCGCCAGTTCTACGACCGCTCGCAGACTTTCGCGATTCACCCCTGCGATCAGCACCTTCTCCGGCGTTGCCGCGTCCGCCGCAGTGCGCAACACATCCAGGGTTTCGGCATCATTGAGCGCCGGCGCCTCGCCCGTGGAGCCAAGCACCACCATTCCCGCGAGTTGGCTCCGCGAATAACGAGCCACATTGGCCTCGAGCTTGCGGTAGTACACCTGCTCGTCAGGGTAGAAAGGCGTAGTAACGGCGGCAAAAACACCTTCGATCAACATATGGATTTATTGTAGAGGGGCGAATTCGACAAAGGGCAGTTCCCTTCCCAGTCTCGACACTCATGATTCCACTCAAATGCCTCTTACTTTGTCTGAGGCGCGGCTGCAGATGCGTGCAGATTCTGCAACGCATAGACTGTGATATCGCGCTGCTGCATCGCGGCGATGCCTTCCACGGCCGCCTGCGCTGCAGCAATCGTTGTGATCGTCGGCACCCGCGCCAGAACCGCCGCCCGGCGAATGGCTTTCTCGTCGAAAAACGTGTCCTGCCCGCGCGGCGTATTGATGATCAGTTGAATGCGATCTCCCTTGATGAGGTCGACGACATTGGGCCGCCCTTCTTTCACCTTGAACACCCGCTCCACCGTCAGCCCTGCGCGTTCCAGTACGTTTGCTGTACCCTCGGTGGCGACCATGTGGAAGCCGAGATGCGCAAACCTGCGGGCAAGCTCAACTGCGGCTGGCTTGTCATGGTCGTTCACCGTAAAGAACACCGTTCCCTGTGTCGGCAATACTTGACCGGCGGAGAGCTGCGCCTTGGCAAACGCCTCTCCAAAGGTCGCTGCAACACCCATCACCTCGCCCGTCGACTTCATCTCCGGCCCAAGCACGGTGTCGACGCCGGCAAACTTCGACCACGGAAATACCGGCGATTTCACGTAATAGTGCGTGCCTGTCTCCAAGTCCTTGCCCGATGCCAACTGCTCCGGGAGCAATTCACGCAGCGTGCGCCCCGTCATCAGGCGCGCACCTATTTTCGCCAGCGGCAAGCCCGTCGCCTTTGAAACGTACGGCACGGTACGCGAGGCCCGAGGATTCACCTCAATGACGTAGACGTGGTCCTTCCCTTCCGCATCGCGCTGGATCGCGAACTGCAGGTTGACTAATCCAATCACCTTCAGCGCCAACGCGAGCTTACGCGTATGCTGGCGAATCGTCTGCAGTGTCTCTTCGCGAATACTCACCGCCGGCAGCACGCACGACGAGTCACCGGAGTGAATGCCTGCTTCTTCGATGTGCTGCATGATACCCGCGATAATCACATCCTGCGAATCACAGATCGCGTCGACATCCACTTCGACAGCATTCTCCAGGAAGTGATCGACCAGCACCGGCCGCTCCTGCGAATACTCGACTGCCTGCTTCATGTATTCCGCTACGGCCTTGGCATCGTATGCAATCACCATCGCGCGCCCGCCGAGCACATAACTGGGCCGCACCAGCACTGGATAGCCAATGCGTTCGGCCACCGCAAGCGCCTCATCCACACTCGTGGCCGTACCGCCAGCCGGCTGCGGAATATCGAGGTCTTCGAGAAGTTTCCCGAATTGTTTGCGGTCCTCAGCCAGATCGATCGATGCGGGCGACGTGCCAATGATCGGCACACCCGCCGCAAGCAGGCGCTGCGCCAGGTTCAGCGGGGTCTGCCCACCGAACTGCACGATCATCCCGATCTTCGCGCCCGATTGCGCCTCATGGTTGTAAACCGCGAGCACATCTTCCAGCACCAGCGGCTCGAAGTAGAGCCGATCGCTCGTGTCGTAGTCTGTCGAAACCGTCTCGGGATTGCAATTCACCATTATGGTCTCGAATCCGTCGTCCTTCAGCGCAAAGGCCGCATGGCAACAGCAGTAGTCGAACTCGATGCCTTGCCCAATGCGATTCGGCCCCGAGCCTAGAATGATGATTTTCGGCTTGTCGGTCGGCGGCGCCTCATCCTCTTCGTCGTATGTCGAGTAGAGATATGGCGTCATCGATTCGAACTCCGCAGCGCACGTATCCACCAGCTTGAAGACTGGACGAATGCCCTTTGACTCGCGCAGTTCTCTCACCTGCTTCACGCCGTCGTGGCCTTCCAGCTTCCACTCCGTCGCAATGCGCTCGTCGCTCAGCCCGTAACGTTTCAGTCGCAACAGTTGTTCGGCAGTAATGTTCTCTGGCGAAATCTCCTGGAGTGAACCTTGCGCGATCGTCACCTCGCGAATCTGGTGCAGGAACCACGGATCCATCCCGGTGAGCCGCGCAACCTCGCGTACACTCATGCCGCGCTCAAACGCGAATCGGATGTAGCCGAGCCGCTCCGGCCGCGGCGTCACCAGCATTTGCGTCAGGCGTCGCGGTTCCAGAATTTCTGTCCCGGTCTTTTTCCCGGTCTCCAACGCGCGCCACGCCTTCATCAGCGCTTCCTTGAAGGTGCGACCCATCGCCATCACCTCGCCGACGGATTTCATCTGCGGTCCCAGCGTGTCGTCGGCACCCGGGAATTTCTCAAACTGCCACTTTGGAATCTTCACGACCACGTAATCAATGGTCGGTTCGAAGCATGCCGGTGTCTTGCGCGTAATGTCGTTGGGAATTTCGTCGAGCGTATAACCAACTGCAAGTTTCGCGGCAATCTTCGCAATTGGGAATCCCGTAGCCTTCGAGGCCAGCGCCGAAGAACGCGACACGCGTGGATTCATCTCAATGACGGTCATGCGCCCATTAGCCGGATTCACGGCAAACTGCACGTTGGACCCACCCGTCTCCACGCCAATCTCGCGCATCACAGCGATGGCCGCATCGCGCATCTTCTGGTACTCGCGATCGGTAAGCGTCTGAGCCGGTGCCACCGTGATCGAGTCGCCCGTATGCACACCCATCGGGTCAAAATTCTCGATCGAACAAATGATGATGACGTTGTCGGCAAGGTCCCTCATCACTTCAAGCTCGTATTCCTTCCATCCCAGCACGCTCTCTTCAATCAAACACTCGTGCACAGGGGAAAGATCGAGTCCGCGCGCCAGGATCTCCATCAACTCTTCGCGATTGTAGGCAATACCGCCGCCTGAGCCGCCGAGCGTGAAACTCGGTCGAATCAGCACCGGAAATCCAATCTTGCTCGCAAAATCCAAACCGTCGCGAAGATTGTTCACGAGCGCCGATTTCGAAACATCGAGCCCGATTCGCAGCATTGCGTCTTTGAAAAGCAGTCGGTCTTCAGCCTTCTTGATAGCCTCAAGCTTGGCGCCGATCAGTTCAACGTTGTAACGATCAAGGATGCCGGCATCAGCCAGGTCGACTGCGAGATTCAGCGCCGTCTGTCCACCAACTGTAGGCAGCAGCGCGAACTTACCCGAACCGGGGCCCAGCATCGCCGTTTCAATGCGGATAATCTCTTCAACGTACTCGCGCGTCAGCGGCTCAATGTAAGTGCGATCGGCCAATTCAGGATCGGTCATGATGGTGGCCGGGTTCGAATTCACCAGCACCACTTCATAGCCCTCCTGCCTGAGGGCCTTGCAGGCCTGCGTGCCAGAGTAGTCAAATTCCGCCGACTGCCCAATCACAATCGGCCCCGAGCCGATTACAAGAATTTTCTGAATGTCATTTCTGCGTGGCATTGTTCTCGGTTGCTTCCTTCAATACTGATTTAACGTTTCGCGTTTTCGCGAATGGCCCGGTCAAACTCTCGCTTGCTCGTCAATACCGCCGAGCACGCATCCGCGCAGGCCCCGGGCCCCAAAATCACGTAAAGCTTCTTCCGTTCGAGGGCTGTAACGACCTCGTCTGTAACCACGATCTCCCGAATTGCAGGGGCATACTCCGACCGCGCCACCCGAAACGTAAACTGGCCCGAAACACGATCAAATCGGAACTCGCCCAATTTGTCGGTCTTTGTCTGATAGGAGACCTTGTCGTCCCGAACGAGCGTGACCTCCACATCCACTACCGGACGCCCGACAGGATTCACGACGTAGCCCTCAACATGGCTGAGACGCTCGGGTCCGGGAATATCGACTTGGGCATTTAAGGAACCGGCACCGGCCAGGCACAACCCGATCCAAAACGCTCCACTCAAAAAACAGCGGAGCCAAAAGCCCCGCTGTTTTGGAATGCCAACCTTTTCGCTCACGGTCAATGTCATCCTTTCCACTCCTCCATCATCTTGCGGAAGTCGCGGAACAGATAGTGCGAGTCATGCGGCCCCGGCGCCGCCTCCGGATGATACTGCACGCTGAACAGCGGGAGCGTCTTGTGCCGCAACCCTTCAAGCGTCTGGTCATTCAAATCCACGTGTGTCAACTCAACCTCATTGGCGTTGATCGAATCCGGATCGACGGCAAAATTGTGATTGTGTGCCGTAATTTCCACCCTGCCGGTCACGTTATTGCGCACCGGATGATTCCCGCCATGGTGTCCGAACTTCAGCTTGTATGTCTTGCCACCCAGTGCCAGTCCGCAAAGCTGATGACCCAGGCAAATCCCGAACACCGGCACGCGTCCCATCATGTCGCGGATGGCCTGCACCGCATAGTCCACGGGCTCCGGATCTCCCGGCCCGTTCGACAGAAAAACTCCATCCGGCTTCAGAGCCATCACTTCGACCGCAGTCGTCTCCGCCGGCACTACCGTCACATCGCAGCCTTCGCGCGTGAGCATGCGCAGAATGTTCTGCTTGATGCCGAAGTCATACGCAACCACGCGGTGCTTCCTCATTTCCGCGTCGTGCACAAGGGCGGAGGGCAGTAGAAAATCGCCGGACTGGTTGCGGCTGTCGTCCGAGTCAAAGGTGTACAAGGACTTGGTCGAAACCACCTTCGCGAGATCTGTCCCATCCATCTTGCGAATGCTTCTGGCCCTTTGGACGAGAGCATCGGTATTCGAGGATTCGGTCGAAATCACCCCACGCATTACGCCATGGGTGCGTAGATGCCGCACCAGCGCGCGAGTATCGATCTCCGCCAGCACGGGAACGGAATAGCGTTCCATGTACTCGTCCGTGACCTGTTCCGAGCGCCAGTTCGAGCTGATTGCGGAAAATTCGCGCACGATCAGACCCTCGATGTAGGGCTTCGCCGACTCGTTGTCTGCCTGGTTGGTTCCGTAGTTGCCGATCTGAGGATTGGTAAGAACGACGATTTGACCAGCATAGGAGGGATCGGTGGCGATTTCCTGATAGCCGGTTAGGGAAGTGTTGAAAACTACTTCTCCCTGGCATTCGCCAGGGTGACCGTAGCCCTCGCCGCGGAAGATGCGCCCGTCTTCGAGCGCAAGAATTGCCTGCATTGCCTCTCCGAGGAGTGGATTCAATAGATTCACATCAAACGGTGTTATCCTCTTTACATTCAACAAATGGCATCTTCAATTTTGAGTTTTGCTGAAGATTTGCTGAATGAGGACACATACGATGACGAACGTTGAACCGATTGCCTCTTTCACTATAACAGTCTTTACGCGGCACTCAGAGGAATGTCCCAAGGCCGCGAATCCACAGTGGAAACGCTGCAATTGCCGCAAGTCCCTGTACATCCGCGAAGGTGGAAAAACAACGTACATTTCAGCCAAGACACGGTCATGGGAGCAAGCGGAGCGGGTGGCGCAAGCGGAGCGGGACAAGCGTGACCCGGTGAAAGTGAAATTGCAGAAAATTGCAGAATCCGAGGCCGCCAAAGATGCCGTCCGGCTCAAGCCGCTCACTGAGGCCCTTGACCAATGGCTCTCCGGCAAGAAGACGCCCGGTGAATCATCCGTGGAAGCCTACCGATCCACCACGCGCACAATTCAACGTTGGGCCGAAAGCGTGGGTGTCGTGTGTGTCAGTGATGTCACCCCCGCCATGCTTGATGAGTGGAGAGGCTCTTGGACACGCGCATTGACCACACAGGCAGCTCTCTTGACCCGCGTGAAGTCTTTCTTCCGTTGGGCCACGGCGATGGAGTACACACGGCGCGACCCGGCTCAGATGCTCAAGGCCGTCACGCCAAATGACAGTCAGACGTGGCCGCTGACACCCAAGCAGTTTGAAGAGCTGCTAAAAGCAACATACGAGTTGGACGCGGATGCCCGGTACAAATCAGCAAAGGTAGGACAGCATCTCCGGGCACTCTTTCTAGTCCAGCGTTGGACGGGCCTCCGGGTTGGTGACGTGCTTGCTCTACCCAAGGCGGCCCTCCATGGCAACAGGCTCACCGCCGCGATTCAGAAGAAACTCAACCGGAAGCCCACAGCGGCCCGCATTGAATGCGTCCTGCCGGACCACGTTGTCGCGGCCTTGAATTCCCTGCCCGCTCGTGGTGAAGAGCACCCGGATTACTTCTTTTGGTCCCGAGCTTGCTCACAGCTCATCAACACAAACAAGTGGCTTCGCAAAGTTGACCGGCTCAATGACTATCTGTCCTTCAAGGGTGAGGCCGGGGAGCCGCTGAAGTTCCGGTCCCACATGCTCCGCGATACGTTTGCTGTGGAGATGCTCTTGGCCGGTGTGCCGCTGGAGAAAGTGAGCAAGCTGCTTGCCCATGAGTCCGTCACAATCACGGAGCGATACTATGCGAAGTGGACGGCAAGCCGGAGGCAGCAACTTGAGGGTGAGGCCGTTGCAGCAATGCGGCGGATGGGCGTCAAGGTCACGCTGTGACCGGTCCATCTCCATTGTGGACCACAGACTATGAGACACGTTTGCCGTTGACCTTCTCCAAAAAGGCGTGCCCCTGGAGGAAGTCTCAAAGCTGCTTGGCCGCGAGTCTATCAAGACCACAGAGAAGCATTAAGCAAAGTGGGTGAAGGGGCGGCAAGACCGGCTTGACTCCCTCGTCGTGGGGACGTGGGCCGCAACTCACAAAGGTGTGAAGCCCGGCACAACCAAATGAGTTCGTAGTCGCGATTTGATTCAGATCCTAGGTGATTTCGATATATTCATCTTAAGGTCGAAGAGCGGCAAATCTAAGCCTACTTGTACTTCTGCCAGTTGCTGGACATTTGTCCGAGAAGGCGACTTCTATGTAAGTCAACGTCAAGAGAAAAACGCAGGTGTCCATGGCGCGCTCGGGAGAGCGCGCATTGATCGAATCAGGATGCGCCGTTTCGCATCATTGGCCTCTCGGCCGATGGTTCCTGCTCTCGAGCAGAACCAGACATCTATTTGCAGCCTCGGGCTCCGCAGAGCCGTCGCCGAAGATTGAGTTTGTGTTCTCTGCCAGTCCCGAAACAATTCGTGGTGAGCCTCCGGAGTTTGATCTCCTTCGCTCAGTCGCCATATGGCAGGGCCTGGCAGTCTGCGCACGGAATGATCCTGATGTTTTTTCATTCATGGGCAGGTTTTTAGGCTGCCGCCGTGCCTCCGAACTCCTCGGTGGGCACGAAATCCTGTTGTCTGCGTTCGACTGTGAGCAGATAGGCAACGATCTTCCTCGCCACTGCGAGGGTGGCGCGGTTGCGATTACCTCTCTGCATCTCTTTTTCGTGGATCAGAGCCAACTCGTGGCACTGTCTAGGGGCGAGCTCGGCGGCCTCTACCAGCACGAGAACGCGATGTACTTTCATTTGACGAACACCCAAGTCATCATTGTCAGCTTTGCTCTAGTCCTCATTATCATTTTTGCCTTGGCGGCATTCTTTGACAAACGCAGGAGAGCAGTGGCGACGCGCCGTGACTTCGCAACTAACCGCAAGCTCAACACCCTTCGACAGAGCTCCGGCCGCGACGACAAAGATGGGTCGAGCACAATCTATACGCGCTATGCAGACTTGAGTGCATGTAGACTCGGTACCGCTGAGCAAAGCATTACTTTTCGCGGCGAGAAACAGCAGGCGCTCGCGGGGGATTGATCCAAGGCGGACTCGAGCACATCTATTGACAATCGATACGGACCCCAACTCTATGGACTCGACCGGAATTGTGAGCTAGAGGCCTATTGATAAGGATCCCAACTTATATCTGATGAACGACTAAAGAGTGCAAAACGATACAGTTTCTCGCCCACAAACGTGGAACAATAAGTCCGCATCAGGTGTATTCCGGCGCCCGCGGAGGCGTTCTATCCCCGTTTTTCCGGCATAGCCATCTGAGCTTAAAGGTCTCTCGAATGAATGTGATAGCTCAACCCGCATTCGATCCTGAATCCTTCCTTGAGGGTTCCGGAATCGGTCGCAGGACTGTCGAGCTTAAAGCGAAACAATCTTTCTTCTCGCAGGGTGATGTTGCCGATTCTGTTTACTATCTGCGCAAAGGTCGCGCAAAAGTCACGATCGTCTCAAATGAGGGGAGAGAAGCCACCATCACGTTGCTAGCCCCTCGCGAGTTTGTGGGGGAGGAGTCGCTCGCCTCGGTCGGCGCAAGGCGTCTGACCACGGCGACCGCCATCACGGCTTGCACCGCTCTCAGAATTGAGCGCGATGAAATGATTCGCGCAATGCACGGCGAGCATCAGTTTTCGGATTTATTCATCAAGTTTCTTTTGGTGCGAGGCATGCGGACTCAAGCCGACCTGGTCGACCAACTGTTTAACTCCAGTGAAAAACGGCTCGCCAGGATTCTGCTTCTGATGGCGGAGTTTGGCAAGCCAGGCGAACCGGAATCTCTGATCCCTAAGATCTCGCAGGAAAGTCTGGCAGAGATGATTGGCTCGACGCGGTCGAGAGTCAGCTTTTTCATGAATCGCTTTCGCAAGCTCGGTTTCATCGAGTACAACGGGCGCATTCGCGTCAACAAGTCGTTGCTGAACATCGTCCTTCACGACAAGTTGCCCGGAGATAATGCGGCACGACCAGGCCTTCTTGCACCTCCATCGAAGCAGCCGAGACCCAAGAACAACCTAAAGTCAGCCTGAATTCGAAACTGTCTAAAGTGGACAGTTAAGACCGCTGGTCCAGACCGGCGGCGCGTTCGTTGCAGCGGGTTCGTGGTCTCATGGCCCTGGCGACATCCACCGCTAGGGAGACAGCCGTCGCCCATATAAGTCGATAAGTGCAATATGGCATCCAATTACTCTAGATACTATGCGCGCTCGAGCCGAATGAGCGTAGCATTAAGGATGAGAGAGTTCCTTATCTCCTCATTCAGATTCTCTGAACTAAGGCAGTTCTTCTGAAGTTATTCATCTCTTAGCTGTTGATATATAGGAAGAGTTATCCATGATCGTCACCAAAGTAAAGGCCTCCTCAAAGCAACATAAAATTATCGCCGGTCAGCCTTCTGCAGCCCGCGAAGCGACACCATCAGGAATCCGCGTCTCCATAGATGACATCCGGATGCGCGCTTTTCACATGTACCAGAAGCGCGGTGGCGAGCACGGCAACGACATTCAGGATTGGCTCAACGCCGAGCTCCAGATCACGCAGCGTTAACACCAACTCACTCCAACACACTTGCGTTCGGCCAAAAAGCCGGAAGGGGAAGTTATGCGTTGTCCGATCTGCCACGATTTCGAACGAGCCCTTGAGGACAGAACGAGCGAATACCACCAAGCCCGCTCAAATACTGTCTATGCCAAATCAGCTCGCGGTTTGTCGCTTATAGCGAGATAGAAATGTCGCGAGCCAAAAGCGAACTGGAAATACACCAATCAGTGTGCGCCGTGTGCTCAGGGCGGGAAAAACACGAACCTCAAACCGTCGTCCGCAGCCCTGCGATCTTCTCAGCTGCGCTCGCCGCTCCGCTTCTATCAGGTTCCGGCAGACCGAGTCTGACGCGAGTATGGGCCGACCGCTTAGGCGGGGTCAAAAGAAACAGCAAAAGCAAAGAGCCGCGCTCGTTACTACATAATCCCGTTTTGACTAACGGACATTTCAAGCTGCTCATTCGTGACGGAGGACTCCACACGCGACTTGCGTTCGTTGGTTCGTGCCTGAGCATGGTCGGCGAGCGTTTGGAGCAGGTAGAAAAGGTTAGTGCGAGAATCAATCTGCGACTGATTGATTCTTTCATTGCTGTGGTCGCTCATCGTGCTCTGGCACACCTCGTTCTCACATTTCTCCAAGGGATTCCTGAAATTTAAAGCCTCTGCTTTGCCATCGCTGTCCAAAACCGCACACAAATGCATGAAAATCGACGCTCCCAAGAATCCTTGGGATTGGGCTACTTTGCCAAACGTAGCTCAGATCGTAGGATTCGTTTGTTCCGAACCGGCCGATCCTCTTTCTCACTCAGGCTCTCTTGGGAAATGGAACGGGATAGCTGAGATCGAGGTAGCCACCAGTCGTATCCGTAGCGTAAAGGGGGGCGCTCCGGTATTTCTAGCGGAAGCGGTCCTGACCCTTGCTCGACTTCAAGCCGAACAATTCGGCACCGGAGGTGGGCTTTTAGGCTCTCGATTGAACTGGGGTCATTGTTCGGATAGGAGGTCTCTTCAATTTTTGGGAGCAGCTGACGGATTACCTCTGGAAGGCTCGGTGGCGGCGATGGGCTCATCTTACTTTTGTCTCTCTCTCCGCGGGCCGTGACGAAACCTCGAACGCGCCTGAGTATCACTATTCGTCTCCTTCGAGACCGAATATTGTGGGGATAGAAGTACTGTAGCGGTTCCTCAACAACGGCGCTGGTCGAAATTGAACACTGTTCAACTAGGCTGCTCGATCTCACCGGTAAATCTCAGACTCGACCAGTGCAGGAGCGGAACAGGGCTGTGTTCTCCTATGAGCTAATTTGACCAGCTATTGAACGAGCACAATGTTAGGGTTCATCTAAAGAGGCACCTGCCGACTTTCTGCAACATCTCCCGCCACTGAGCTTTTTCCCGTCAGCATTATTCACGTATTTGCGCATTTCCCGCCACGATTGCCTCTTGAAGGGCTTGCCGGAAGGCGAGCCCAAACACTTGTTCCCGGAGCCCCCTTTACCGCACAGAGCTAAAGGGAACAGACTAAGGCGTCATTTCTTGAAATGATTGAAAAACGCGAGCTCGTGTGAAGCAGGAGCAAGCGCCCAATCTGAAACTCCGGAGAGCAAGGTTTGCCGGCCCAGAGGTGAACCGTGGAAAACAATCAGACCAGGTTCGTTCTTCTGATCGAAGATCGATCCGAACACCCAAGCACGATTCGTGCAATGTTCGACCAGCTGGGTTCAAGAGTTTTTCAATTGGCCGAAGTTGAGTCGGTCAGCGATGCCGAGAAGCATCTCGCGAAGAATCCGGTAGAAGCAGTTGTACTGGATCTGAGAACGACAGAAGCGAACGGACTAGGAGCAGTCAGGCGAGTCCAGACGGCGGCGCCCCACGCTGCGATCGTGTTGCTATGCGATTCAGACGACGAGCCAATGGCTGTCCAGGCAGTTCGTCAAGGCGCACAAGACTATCTCATCAACGGACGGACTGAGGCACGCGAGTTCAAGCGAGTTCTTTTCAATGCAATCGAACGTAAGAGCCTCGAAGAAATTCAGCTTGTCGAAAAGGAACGAGCACAGGTCACTCTCGACTGTATTGGCGACGCGGTGATTTGCACTGATGCCTCGGGCCAGATCACCTTCATGAATCGTGTTGCGGAAACGATGACAGGATGGCAACTGAAGGATGCAGCCGGACAAACGATGGCCGATTGCGTCCAGATTGTGGATGCGATCACTCGAAAAGTGATCCTCGATCCTATGGCAAAAGCAGCTTGTCAGAATCAGACAGGAACCCTTCCGTTGAACTGCGTTCTTATCGGGCGCGATGGAGGCGAGATTCATATTGAAGATTCTGTGGCTCCCATCCACGATCGTGAAGGACAAGTGACCGGAGCAGTCATCGTGTTTCGCGACGTGAGCGCGACTCGAGCATTGGAGAAGGAGTTGACTAACTCCGCCCATCATGACTTCCTTACTGGGTTGCCCAATCGAATGCTGCTGGACGACCGCGTTGGCCAGGCGATCGCTCTTGCGCATCGGCAAAAAGGCCATGCCGCCGTTCTTTTTCTGGATCTGGATGGCTTCAAACAGGTCAACGATTCTCTCGGACATCTCATCGGCGACAAGCTGCTGCAATCAGTCGCAAGTCGGCTGCTCGCTTGCATACGCTCGCCGGACACGGTTGTTCGCCAGGGAGGCGACGAGTTTATCGTCCTGCTGCAAGAACTGAAGCATCCGCAGGATGTGGTTTTTACTGTAGCGCGGTTATTGAAGACGGTGGCGAACGTTCATTTCATCGAGTCGCACGAGATAGGCATTACGACAAGCATCGGTGTGAGCATCTATCCAAGCGACGGAGAGGATGGTGAGACGCTGATCCGGAATGCCGATATTGCGATGTATTACGCAAAGAAAAATGGAAGGCAGAACTATAGACTCTTTAGGCCGGAAATGGCCCTCGAGGGCGTTGAGATCCGGCCTGACGCGGAAGACATTTGGCATGGTCTCGATTGGTACGAGTTCAAGTCTGCAGCCCAGGCGCCGACAGTTGACGCCAACAACTCTATCAACTAGTCGCTTGCGCCAAAAGGTGGGTTCTCACATCGGCATGCTTAGCACTGCACTTCCTCAGAACAAGCTCTGGCAAAAGTCGATCGAGAGGCAAACACTAGACGCGGAAGTGTTTGCTTGTCATCAAGGCGGAATTGCCCGATGGGTCAGCGGAGCTCTGTGCGATGGCGCAAAACCACGTATCAATTTCGAAAGGTGAGCAGGCAGACTGGCGTCAAATGGATAATTTCGACTGTACGTACGCGTGACGAGCATGTCAGCTTGAAAGCAAACAGACGGTCCATTGGATTTCACAGGAACTGACTCGAACGGGCTTGCGGGCTGTTGAAGACGTTCGCTGCGACCTCTACAACGCTGCCAGCGCTTCAGACTGGTCAGGAAACAATCCAGCGTACTTAGTGATACCCACCATGGTGAATACTTTATTGAAGTGCGGTGACAAGCCGAAAGCCGAGATCTTTTGCATAGAATTTGCCGCTTCTAGGAGAAGTTCAACACTATCGCGATTCCACTCGAATTGATGTAATCCACCTTGGTGAAGTCAAGGAGAATCAGCTTCGATGATTCCTTCGGGAGCCCTTGGTATGTTCCAAGAACTGAGTCCTTGGATGTGCTGGCAATGTCGCCTTCAAAGCGTAGGACTGCTACTGGATGTCCGGATGAGCACTGGTGTAAATGCGCTGAACATGAATCCAGTTTCATTACCGTTCAACTAGAGCGAAGTGAGAGATGTGCGCATCTGCCTGCAGTCTTCCGCGATCTCGTGCATCGCCTTCGCCACCCTCTGCCCCTGGGCACGCATGCTCTAGTCTCAGCTGGCGCTGCCGAACATGGGCGGATGAGACGAAGACAAGGTTATTCAGCTGCCATGTTGGTGGAGGAATCACGGATGCTGCAAGTCAGCATCTTTCAAACGCTGCAACACAACCTTCACAAGGTGGACTTCAGCTTGCTTCTCCTTGACGTGATGGTCATTGCCGATGAGGTGGATTCGCAGCTGGCACGGGCGATGGCAAGCTTCATCGCTGAATCCAATCTGAACCGTCTTGCATGCTGACTCTGTCATGAGCAGCGGCTGTCTCTTGTCGCTGCGACCCAACATCAATGTTTTGCCCGTATTCAGCAGGTATCTGTGTAGTTCGCATGGAGTTTGTTGGATTCTTGTCCAAGTTGGCTGTTCTAGCTTGAGTGAGCAAATGCTTGATCCTATTGTTGATTTGGCTGGAATCGGCGGCTTGGTGTTAGATACGGACAAACAGTGATTCAGCTTTCGGCACGGGAACCCAGTTGAGCGTATGGTTGAAGGAGGTAGCCATTATTCCCTTCTCGCCTTTGGCATTCCGGGCTTCGCTCCAGACGAGTGTCTTCCAAGCAAGCAACTGAACGACTGGAGCTGTCATGAGTCTCATTAAGAAGGCAGATGTGAAGAATCATCTATCTGCTCGCCACCGCACAGAGATACATCTACAACCAGAAAGCCAAGCGGATGCAACCGGTTTCCCGCACGAAGACAATGCAGGCGATCAGAATGCGATCGACCCGGTTGAAAGTTCGCTCAACCCAGGCGGGCCGGCACCAACTGTGACCGCATCGGAATCACACAAAGTTGTCGCAATAGGGCAATCAAAAAGCGCCCAGGCGTGATGTGGCATTCTGTCTTCCTTCGTGACAGTTGCGTCCTGCCAGATCACGTAGATCCGGCGAGAGTGCCTTTCGGTCAGAACTGGACTCAAATTGAAAAGATTGAAGCGTTCACTTTCGATGCGATGATCAGGCGCGCGGGTTGGCATTTCATTTGGGTTCAAGGGGCTTGTTCCCGAAGAGGCTTCGGAGCGACAGAAGACAGTGCAACTCACCAGGCCCTGACTCGCGCACTTAAGGGAATCGCCCAGCGATTCAATGCTGCGGAGTTTGATTCTCTGCGGATCACGAATTATCCAGGCTTCTGTGTCGCGAACGTGACGATGCAGGCTCGACGAATTCAGCGAAATACTTCACTGGATGTTTCCGATCAAGGTCTTCCGCGGGCAATTCTCGCGAGATGACCCGATTGATGGGCCAAGCGAGCCCCAGGTTCGCCGGGCGATGCGCAATGCGTCGTGTATTTTCCCAGTCACGATTGAAAGCAGGGGATGATGTCGTTTTCAGAAACAATGAGTACTCTCAAACCAATTGAAGAGTCTTCTCCATCGAATTCACATTCCGTAGCAACAAAAGCGTGCGCCCTGCCTCTGCCTACTCGTATTGCCTTTGTGGGGAATTATCTGCCGCGCGAGTGCGGCATTGCGACCTTCACAACCGACTTATGTGGCGCACTAGCCACCGAATTTGGTGAAGGCCGCCTGTTTGCAATTCCTGTCAACGATCCTGACTCGAGCTACAAATATCCTGAGCAGGTTCGACTGGAGTTGGAACAAGAGGAACTCGCATCCTATGAGCAAGCCGCGGAGTTTCTCAACTTCAACGGTAACGACATTGTTTGCTTGCAACATGAATATGGCATCTTTGGAGGCGCTGCCGGCCGATATATCCTCACGCTCCTTCGCAAACTGAAGATGCCGCTGGTGACGACATTCCACACGGTTCTCCGTGAGCCCGATGCAAATCAACGCATCGTCCTTGAAGAGATCGCACAGTTGTCTGACCGCCTCGTCGTGATGAGCGAACTGGCGGCCCAACTTCTTCGCGATGTTTATGCCGTTCCGGCCGGGAAGATTGACGTGATTCCACACGGCGTTCCCGATCTTCCCTTCATGGACCCCAACTACTTCAAAGACAAGTTTGGTACTGAAGGCAAGTCCGTTTTGCTCACCTTCGGCCTTCTCTCCCCGAACAAAGGCATTGAAAACGTCATTCGGGCCTTGCCGGCGATTCTCGCGCGTCAACCGAATGTGGTCTATATCGTGTCTGGAGTGACGCATCCGCATATTCGGCGTCGCGAGGGCGAGCACTATCGCGAAAGTCTGCAGGCGTTGGCCGAAGAGCTTGGAGTAAGTGATCACCTTATCCTCAACAATCGCTTTGTGAGCGCCGAAGAGCTTGTGGAGCATGTAGGCGCCGCCGACATATACATCACTCCATATAGGCAGGAGGCGCAGGTTGTCTCGGGCACCTTGGCTATCGCGCTTGGAGCAGGCAAGGCAATCGTCTCCACGCCTTATTGGCATGCAAAGGAACTTCTTGCGGATAAAAGAGGTGTCCTGGTTCCATTCGAGAATCCCGACGCCATCGCAAAGGAAGTTATCGCTCTATTGGAGAACGATGCGGAACGCCACGCAATGCGTAAAAGGGCATATCTGCATTCACGTGGGACAACATGGCCAAAAACAGCAAAGGCCTACATGGCCAGTTTTCAGCGCGCACGATTCGAGCGCTCATTGCAGCCAAAGGCCTCTCATCCTGACGATCTGGCTGTGATGCCGACGGAATCAACCGACCGGCTGCCCGAGCTGCGCACCAAGCACCTCGAAGCAATGACCGACGATACGGGAATATTGCAGCATTCAATCTTCTCTGTGCCGAATGCACGCGAAGGCTATACGACAGACGACAATGCGCGAGCGCTCATCGTATCAACCGGTTTGGATCATAGCCTGGTCTGTAACGACGAATCGCAGCATCGGAAACTCTCTCAGAGGTATCTTGCGTTTCTCTGGCTCGCATTCAATGCCGAAACGGGGCGCTTCATGAACTTCCTAAGCTACGATCGAAAGTGGCTTGAGAGCATCGGTTCGGAAGACAGCCATGGACGCGCGATCTGGGCTCTGGGAACTGTGTTGGGCCAGTCGAAAGATGCTGGATTGCGCGGGGCGGCAGGCAGATTGTTTGAGGCAGCCGTGCCCTCGGCTCTGGCGTTCACAAGCCCGCGAGCATGGGCATTCAGCGTACTCGGAATGCAGGCGTATCTGGAAAGGTTTCCTGGCGACAGGGCCATTCAGGGCGTCCGCAATGCGCTGGCCAATCGCCTGCTGGATATCTACGAACGTAGCAGCACTAGCATTTGGCACTGGTTTGAGAAGAGCCTGTCTTATTCGAACGCAAGGTTGCCTCAGGCACTCGTCCTTGCCGGACAGCGCAGCAGTAACAGAAGAATGGTTGAAGCCGGGATCGAAGCGCTGCAATGGCTTGTCACCGCGCAACATCGTGGCGATCCCGAGATATTTGTGCCCGTCGGCTCCAGCGGATTTTATCGTGAGGGTGAGGAGAAGGCTCGCTTTGATCAACAGCCGGTAGAAGCTTGCGCCACTATTTCGGCTTGCCTCGAGGCTTTCAGGATTACGCATGACGAGCAATGGCGCACCGAAGCCGGACGCGTCTTCGGCTGGTTCCTCGGTAAGAACGATCTTCAAGTTCCGCTCTACGATGCCACGACAGGCGGATGCAGGGACGGACTTCATCCAGATCGCGTAAATGAAAACCAGGGTGCTGAATCAACCCTCTCATTCCTGATGGCCCTGCTCGATATGCGGGCATCGACCGGAACAAACGCAGAAGAAACGTATCAGGAAATGAGTGTCCCCTGTTGAATCCGATTATCGTCCCGGCTCCACCCAATGGTTCTACGACCCTCGAAGCTACTGGACAGAAAGCTTGCGGCGAAGCACCTCTTTTCACACGCTACGGTCACAACCCTATTCTCAGCAGGGAGCATTGGCCCTATCCGATCAATAGCGTTTTTAACGCAGGAGCTGTTCGCCTTGCCGACGGTGACACGTTGCTTCTCTGTCGCGTTGAGGATCGCCGTGGCCTTTCACATCTTTGCGCCGCACGTTCCGCAAATGGCATCGACGGATGGCGTATCGACCAGGAACCTACGCTGGCTGCGAATCCACGCGAATATCCAGAAGAGATCTGGGGAATCGAAGATCCCCGCATCACCTACGTCCCCGAGCTTGAACAGTACGCCGTGGCATACACGTCATTCGCGCGCGGAGGTCCCGGCGTGTCACTGGCTCTGACGACAGATTTCCGGAGCTTTGAACGTTTCGGCGTGATTATGCCGCCTGAAGACAAGGATGCCGCACTCTTACCGCGGAGAATCAACGGATATTGGGCCATGATTCATCGGCCCGTCACTACCCTCGGGGCCCACATGTGGATCTCCTACTCGCCGGATTTACGCCATTGGGGAAGCCACAAGATCATTCTTGAAGCTCGCCGGGGTGGATGGTGGGATGCCAACAAGATCGGGCTATGTTCTCCGCCAATCGAAACCGCAAAAGGATGGCTCACGATTTATCACGGCGTTAGGAATACAGCTTCGGGTAGCATCTATCGCCTTGGCCTCGCGCTCTTCGATCTGGAAAGACCGGATGTCTGCTTGCAGCGTGGAGACTCATGGATGTTCGGCCCCGAGGCTCCCTACGAGCGCAACGGCGACGTTAACGACGTAGTCTTTCCGTGCGGACAGACGATCGGCGCGGATGGAGACACCATCAATCTTTATTACGGCGCGGCGGATTCCTGCATGGCCATGGCCACAGGGAGCATTCGTGCATCACTCGCCTGGTTAGAGAGAAACTCCAGCGCGAACCAAACGGCCGGTCGCTAGCTTGTGCGAAGGCTTCCTCGAAAGGATAGAAAAATGGACGTGAAGAGTTGGCACTGGCCCAGTTGGATGCTTCAGGTACTTTGGATACGCTGCAAATGTCCGCGCTGCAACTCTGTCCAATTCAAACAAGCTGAGTTGCGTTCATTCGACAAGTTGCTTTGTCTTTTGCCCCTGCATCCTGTGCGGTGCATGTTCTGCTGGCGCCGCTACTACTGGGTTACGTTCCGAGCAGCACCGGTGGGGTGAAATCGGGGCTCGTCGGCCTGCGTCAGGCAAAGATGCAGCGCTCGCACTGCAGCTTCTAAGGTGGTCAAATCCCTAAGATTCTGCGGATGGGGGTGAGTGACCGTCTAACCGTCATGTATGGTCCGCCGCGTTGTTGCAAGCGAAAAATGAGAGTGACGGGTTGGTCTGCGCAAATGTATTTGGCCTTTGTTGGAGCCGAGTCTCCGGGCCAGGATGGAATGCGCTGCGCTCCGTTCCCCTTTAATTACGCAGTCTCGGAAGACTCCTGACGGGTTCGGGTTTGGGGAGCGCCGGGTTCGACCGTTGTGCCATCTCATGGTTCGCCAGCAGACCTGGCGGGAAAGCATAACCTTCTTCGTAGTAGCCGCAGCTGGCTTGCGGATGTGGGAATCGCACAGCGATTTCCAAGGCTGTCGTTAGACAGCCGCCATCTGCAGACCAGGCGTGTCAGCCAGGACAGGGGGCCGATAGACATCTCCGCTGGCCAGTACGGCCCATGCTATGCGTGCCAGCTTGTTGGCCAATGCCACGCCTACTACGTTGTAGTGGCAACGCGCCGAAAGCTCTGCGAGCCAGTGCTTCAGGCCGGAGCACTGCTTGTCTCTGTATTTCAGAACCGCACGTGCGCCCTGAACAAAGAGTCTTCGCAAATAACTGTTGGCACAAGTCAGATACCCCGTTGGATCGTTTGCTCCTTGACCCTTGGATGGCTAAGTATTGAGTCAGCGCACTCACAATCACCTTCTACTCAAACCGAAAGGAGATTCATCATGCGAAGAATTCTCAGTCTTGCTTTGGCTGCATTAGCGCTCACCACCACATTGGTTGCCCTGGAGGGCGACAATTCTCTCGGCACCTGGAAGGCCAACATCGCAGCTTCCAAGTACACCCCGGTGCCTTTGCCGGTTAAAAGCTTGCTTGTAGTGCGGGAAGCGGTTCCCGGCGGCGTGAAGGTGGCAAACACCGGCGAGCGGATAGATGGCACCGCGATCAACACCACCTATAGCGCAAATTACGACGGCACGCCTGCTGGGGTCACTGGCAAAGGAGCGCCGTATGACACCGTCTCGCTCAAGCGGGTAGATGCTAATACCTTCAACTACGAAGCGAAGAATACGACAGGAAAATATTCCGTCAGCGGACGCATCGTTATTTCGAATGAAGGCAAGACAATGACGCTGACGGCCAAGGGTACGGATGCGGATGGAAAAGAGTTGACACTGGCACTGGTTTACGACAAGCAGTAATAAGACCGCGGTGCGACCCTTCTCGAGAGTTGGATTCTGTTCGCGCACTTCTGTGTGCTTGGGTTCTGTTTGAGGCATTCAATGCAGCTCGGTCTTTGCTCTGGTTGTAGGCCGTTGTCCAGCGCTTCTTCTTCAACGAACAGAGCAGTAATAGCTGGGCGGTTGAATGGCGTCTTAAGCGACTCAAATTCAAAGAAGTGCTGCGACGGCAACAATATCGTAAAAGCGCTCATTTTGAAAGCATCAGAAAATCAGTGATCAGATAAGCACAGTCCGCCGTCGATCGTCTTCTCGCCAAGCACTATGGCTTTTGAGTTATTCCGGTGGTGACCTGGATCGGCCACCCAGGGTTTGCGGCGGGTGAGTTCGCGGCGGGTTCTGGCTTTGAGGCGGGCATTTCTGTTCCTGTAGGGAAGACGAGAATTTGAATCGATCCCCAATCCGCTTGAGAGCCTGTGTCTGTCTGCTTGCCCATTCCAAATGTCTTGAGCAGTCCGTCGTCGAATCCGAAATTTTCGACCAGATACCTTCGAATGACCATGGCCCGGGCCTCGGTAAGCAGCAAGTCCTTTTGGGTATCGCCTTCCATATCGGTGGAAACAACTACCACGGCAAATCCGAATTGATTCTGTGCGAGAAATTCTCCACCGGCATTGAGTGACTTGTGATTCTTCAGTTTGGCCGAATCATGACCATCGAAGAGCTGCTTCGCTGTATATGTAAATGCCTTCACGGGTTCACCCCGCGGGAGCCCGCCAATTTGATTTGCACTTAGTTCGGCGGAATCATCGTATCCGCGCTTCTTGAAATACCCGCTCAACAGGAAGTTGTGTTTCAGTGCCTCCATGTTCTCCTGGAAGTCGGACACACCTGTCTGGGCCTGGAGCATCGTCGCATGCAGAGTGGTCGAGGTCGCCTCAAGGTTGCTATAGAGTTGCTTGTCATTTACCAGTGCTCCCACGGTTCCCTGGCCGCCATCAATCTTTGCACTCACCGCGTTCAAGTGTGCTGTCGCGAGTGTTATGTTTTGGATCGCCTGCTGACTGCCGTCAAGTATTCCGTTTGTCTTTTTAAGAAGATCCGCCATCTGAAGTGGTGGCTCACTCAGAAGCATGTCGCCGTCCTTTAGTTCGGCTTGTCTGGCAGATCCAAACGAAATCGCCACGTACTGATTGCCTAACAACCCCTCGGTTTGGATTGAAGCCACGGAATTCCCTTTGATGATCTCGTGCGTGGACTTGGCAAGTTCCATGACCACCGACACCTTGTCTCCCGGTTTTGACGGCAACAGGATTTCGCTCACTGTCCCGCTGTGAACTCCGCCCACCTGTACGTCAGCCCCTTCAGCCAGGCCCGCCACATTGTCAAATTGCGCCTTCAGTTGGTAGGTTCGGCGAAACAGGTACTCCTTGCTCCCGATGACAAACACGCCACTCGCCAGAACCGCCAACGCAAAGATGATGAATGCTCCTAATCGCGCCACTCTCGACATATGTCCCCCTAGGACTGCTTAAGAAAGGTCTTTACGAACTCAAAATCGCTTCGTTCTAGATCTTGAAATGTGCCCTCGATCAAAACCTTGCCCTCATTTAAGATGGCAAGCCGGTCGGCAATCGTCCTGGCGCTATGCAGGTCGTGTGTCACTACGATGGACGCCATCTGTCGCTCTCGTTGGAGCTTGAGAATTAAGTCGTTGATTTCCCCTGAGCTAATGGGATCGAGACCGGCCGTGGGCTCGTCCAGCAACAGAATTTCCGGCTCGAGGGCCAGCGCACGCGCTAGCCCCACGCGTTTTTGCATGCCGCCTGAAATGTCCGATGGCATCTTCTCGAAGCCGGCTTCCAACCCTACCTCTGCCAGCAACTCCTTCACTCGGTCGGCCCGTTCGGAATTCGACATTTCTCTCCTGTGGTGCACAAGGGGGAATGCCACGTTTTCGGCGATGGTGAGCGAATCGTAGAGCGCGGCGTTCTGAAACAGGAAGCCCATCTTCTTTCTGATCTCGCCCATCTTGTCCAAACCGAGTCCGGCTATGTCCTTGCCGTTGATGCGAACCTGCCCGGAGTCGGGTTTTGCGAGGCCAATAATGAGTCTCAGCAGAACGCTTTTTCCGGTACCGCTGCGTCCGAGCACAGCCAGGGTTTCTCCGCGGGGCACACTCAGATTGATCCCGTCCAGAACCTTTTGTCTTCCGAAACTCTTTTGCAGATTTTCCATGGCAACAACGGGCACTCTGGGGTCTTGCTCTGCTTCCAAGCGCTTTGGCGCAGGTTCATAAGTTGATGCCATAACTTTCCTTCCTTCCGTGCGCGGTTAGGAACTAAGGGAAGACAACTAAAATGAATTTCACCAGTACCACGTCCGCCAGAATAAGGAAGAGCGAAGCCAGCACGACCGAGTTGGTAGCCGCCCGACCCACCCCCGCAGCGCCTCCGCGTGTGTGCATTCCTTGAAAACACGCAATGAGCCCGATGATCAGCCCATACACCGACGTCTTGAAGGTAGGCGGCAGAAACTCATTGAATGTGGCGCCATTGAATCCACTCTCAATAAACTGATGGAAAGAGAGAGGCTCAACCAAAGACTGCGCAAACCAGCCTGTCAATAATCCGCATGCGTCGGCCGCGAGGGTCAGCAGCGGCAGCATCAGGATGCAAGCCAGAATCCTTGTCGCGGCAAGCAGCCTGTAGGGATTAATTGCGGATGCCTCGATAGCATCGATTTGTTCGGTCACTTTCATCGACGCAAGTTCTGCGCCAATGCCGGCGCCCACCCGGCCGCTCACCACAAGACCGGTAACGACCGGGCCCATTACCTGGATCACTGAATATACGAGGGTGGCGGGAAACAGCGATTTGGCGCCGAATCGACTCAAACTATATCGGGCTTCCAACGAGATCACAACACCGATCGCGGCTCCCGCCAGTGCTACGAGCGGCAGAGATTTCGATCCCACTTCGTCAAGTTGCCGAATCAGCTCGCGCCATTCAAACGGTGGAGTCACTGCGGCTTTAAGCACCTGCCAGGAAAAGATTCCGAGGCTGCCAAACCACTCGAAACATCCGCTGGCCAGCCCCAACAGAGCACCAATTGGATCCGGGAAATGATCGCTCCTCCGTGCTGGAAGAGGACTGTGGATACTTGGGGCCGATGCTGGCGCGATTTCCGTCACTGGTTCGAGCCTGAGGCTGGAGCGCCAGGAGCACTCTTCAGGTGCATGTGCGAAAACAACGAGTGAGGTCCGCTGTAAAGAAACTCCAATGCAATATTGCCGCCGACAGATTCAATCAGACTGTAGTTGCCCATTCGAAACGCGTCTTTCGCGTTGTAGCGATTCGGATACCAACCGTAGATAGCAGCCGTTGCACCCGCATAGGGCGCGACAAGCCCGGGGATGGAAAAGACCTTATGGCCATCTTCTCCGCGGCGCGCCGTCAGCGTTGAGATCGCTGCATGGCGGAGCCGGGGAAAGAAACCTGTGCATCTGCAGGGATGGAACGAGGTATCTTCTCTGAAGGCCGCCGACAGCCCATAGCGCGTGGCTGTTTTAACCACTGCGATCCCCAGATCAGACCCGAATCGCTCGGAGTAGCCGGCAAAGCCCTCCTTCCATTCCGGAGGCGTATCTGTTGCCTGGTCGAGACCGGCCGTGAGTGCTGCACCCGAAAGAGCATAAGGGCCAAATGCGTCAAAAGTAAAGTTCCTCAACGTCTTTGACGGCGTTGGACGTATGTATGCCGGGTCCGGTGTCGCTGACGTTGTCGTTCCTGCATCTGTCAGGGAATACGAGATACTCGAAGGTGACTGCGATCTTGCTTGCAGTACAGTCCCAATAGCTGTGACAAATATCAGGGCGATGGCCCATTGGATTGTTATTTTGAATGGATGCTTCAGCCGTCGAACTAGCCACTTACCCGGTGTACTTATCCGCCAAATATGTAGAGGCCCCGAATTACCTGTCTGGATCGATATCTTCAAGAACTCCCCCCGGATATGTCCGGCCTTTGCCAAGGCCATACTCATCTTGGCAAAGCTTTTGTCCAGGCGGCTGGTCACATTTGCTCGTTTGGGAGGTTAATTCGCCAGATTCTAGATATGTTCCGTGGTGTCGTGGGTATACGACTTAGATCTTCCTTCTCCCCATCCGCCGCTCGCTAAGTCGGCACCTCCATTTAAGTCAGGCTCCATTCGCTGCTAGCCGAAGTTCCGACCTCAAGAGTGGGCTATGTCCGAGTTGCCCACGGCCCCATCGGAACCCGACAATTCATCGGGCTCTCTGCGCATCGGCGCCATGAATGCTCGATTTGACAACTCCCAATCAAGAGACTACGTTCATTGGTGAGGCATATAGAAGCAGTCACCTCATTCAGGTCCCCTGAATATAAGTAAAGGCCATCTGAAGTTCCCCCCACTTATAGGCAAAACAACCCTTAGGAGGTTGAATATATGTACGCACGCAATGTAACTTTCCGCGTTAAAGCCAACATGCAGTCCGATTACACCCACACCTTCGAAAACCAGGTTCTCCCCTTGCTACGGAAACAGAAGGGTTTCAAGGATGAGATCGCTCTGTACAATCCCGGCTCGCAGGATGCGGTTTCAATCAGCCTGTGGGAGTACAAGAGCAACGCCGACGACTACAACACCCGCGTCTACCCCGAAGTGTTGAAGACACTGGCAAAGTTCATCGATGGAACGCCGCGTGTTCAGACGTTTGAGACGGTCATCTCGACCTTCCATCACGTTCCCGCAGCCGTGTAAGAATGACGCAAATTTCGTCCCGGAGGGCGGCTCAGGCCGCCTTTCGGGATGATGCTTTGCAAACATTGCGAGACTTTAGTGTGCGCAATGTGAAGGACCGCTGCAACAATGGCGGGCGTTGCGCTTGAAGCGGCTTCCAGCGGTCCTGGAGCCAGTTGGGCATTTCTCCGAGACGGCGATCCTGATAAGCAATGCAAGTGAAAATCAGGGACCCAATGAGCACAAAAGGAGAGTAACGGTTCGACTCCATCGAAGCCTCGCCGTGGATGCGGCCTTTCGCGCCGCGGCGTTTCTTGAGCAACGGCCACCTGCAGACCATCGTCGGCAACTTTCTTCTCTGGCTGGCTAAGATCAGTGCGATTTGCCCCTCCGGGGCGCCAGAGCCGCGTCGCTCTTTCAAGCTAGTGAGATTCAAGAGGTGGTCATATAAGTCGTGCGCTCTTTATCGCCCGGGATCCTGAGGGTGAACTTGGCGATTCGGACGCGCCTTGCGAGACCAAGCTTCTTCAACACCCAAATGCCGTAGTAATTGGGATCGAACTCATACCATGCCAGGCCGTGACGGGCTGAAACGGGATTGGCATGATGATTGTTATGCCAACCCTCACCTCCAGTGAGCAGGGCCACCCACCAGCTGTTGCGAGAATCGTCCCTGGTCGCGAAGCGGCGTCCACCATGAAGATGGGTTGCTGAGTTTACCAGCCATGTTGCGTGGAGACCGAGCACAACGCGCAGGAAGATCCCCCAAAGGACGAGACCAACACCCGCTTTAATCCCACCCATACGAGCGCCGATGAGCAAGAGGCCAATGCCCACCAGGGTCAACGGCACCCAGTGGTATTTGCTTAACCAGACGTGAAAACGATCTTTGGCAAGATCCGGCGCGTAGTGGGCGAGCGCTGTGGTCTGAGTGTTGAGTGCGCGGCCGGAGACGATCCATCCCATATGTGCCCACCATGTACCTTCTCGCGGGGTATGCGGATCACCGGTACGATCGCTATGTTGATGGTGGATTCGATGGGTTGCCACCCACGCGATCTGACCGCCTTCTAGGGCCAACGTGCCGCAAACAGTCAGGATATATTCAACCGTCTTCGGTACCTGATAGCCGCGGTGCACCAGCAAGCGATGATATCCCATGCCGATGCCGGCGTTGACTGCAAAGACGTACAGCACCGACGCAACAATCAGGTTGGTCCAACTAAAGAAGAAGAGTGCTGCGATGGCGCCCAGGTGGAAGATGACCATAAAGATGGTCGTGATCCAGATCACGCCGGTATCAGTCTGACTGCGACCCATCTGGACCTCGGTCCACGTCCGCACCTTGCTAGGTTGCCGGACGTCTTCTGGATTTTCACTTGTAAATCTGTCGACAAATGGCAATTGAAGCCTGTCAGTGTGTTCGTCTTGCCTGACGGCTTTGCTAAGAGCTTTCCCAGGCATTTGATCCTCCTCAGAATGATCCTCCCTGAAGACGGGTCTGCAGGCGGACCTATCGGAAATGTTCTCAATTTGGAGGTAGCAAAGTCTGTTCAGTAATGCACAGTTGTACGAGCCTGCCGTCGCCCGCGGGTGAAAGCTCAAACACACCCGGAACCGACATCCTCGGAGCTGATCAACGGCACGAGGTATACGGCGTCGGGATTCGGCGGCTGGTTCTTCCAGCTTGGGAGCCGCGGCCAAATAGACGATCTGGTTGAAGTCGCAGGTGGGCTGGGCGATTCGTAGTGGGATGGTGGTTTCCCGCCTTGGGCGGTTGTCCACAATCCGTGTCGGAACCCGAAGATTCGTGCCACTATCGAAATAAAATTCAACTACTCGCTCGGAGAGAGAGTGGACATGCGAAAGAGGACATCTGATGGCCAATAGCTGTTTGGATGTACCTGCAACTGTCTTGAGCTGTTCAACTAACCAAGTGTGCAATACCGCTCTGCTTTCCCGGTCAACTCAACGTACGCTTGATGGAGATGCGGATACGTTTATTCCGCTTCATGGGATGCTTTCTTTGAATACAGTTCTTGATGGAGCAGTCAATCCAAGAATTCTGCTGGTAGATGATAACGATACGGTGCGCGAATCGTTAAGAGCCGTTCTGGAATTCAGCCAGTTTGACGTTAAGACAGCAGCAAATGTTGCTGAGGCAATTCATCTTATCGCCACAGAGGCGTTCGATGTTCTTCTTTCCGATTTACACCTGCCCGGAGCAGGCGACGGCTTCACCATTGTCAGTGCCATGCGCCATCGGCACCCTGATGCCGTCACTCTCTTATTTACCGGGTATCCGGCATTGAAGGAGGCAATGGACGCAATCCTTTTGCAAGCGGACGAAATCATGGTGAAGCCTATGCCGATTCCGGAATTGCTTGCGTTGATTCGCGAAAAATTGAAGAATCGCGGGACGCGGCGTACCTCAAACACTGAGAGAGTGGCTTCCATACTGGAGCGGGAATCCCAGACCACAATTGCCGATTGGCTTTCGCGGGTTGAAAAGGATGTGGAACTGAACCATCTGGTTCTCAGCCACGATAAGCGAATGGGGCACCTTCCGTTGCTGATTCGAGAGCTCGTTCATCGGTTGCGAGTTCCTCGGAGCCTTGGTACCAAACAGGTCTCGGACGGTGCCGTTGAACATGGGAAAATTCGCCACTCGCAGGGATATACGATTCCGATGATTGTCGAGGAGTCCCGGATTTTGCAAGTCAGCATTTTCAACACCCTACAGTCCAACCTGAATGTTGTGGATTTCAGCCTTCTCCTAATCGACGTGATGACAATAGCCGACGAGGTTGATTCCCAATTGAAACAGACAATCGTGAGTTTCTCGGCTCAGCACGCCTAGGCGGCGTAATACTCATCCGAATTCCATTTCGAGGGTCTCTCCGCAAACGCCAGGGACAATTTGCCGCATTGAGCGAAATTGAACAGACTATGCCCCTCGGATGTCGATATGCTCTAGGAATCAATAGCAGATGACACGGGGGAAGATGCTCACACTATTGAAACCAAGCTTCCCACATAGACACAACTCCGATGGGAGTCACGATTCCATTTGCAAAGTATGCTTTGCGACGGTCGCCACGGTTCAGAACGAATTGGAACTGGCTGGCTTTGAAGCTGCCCATTTGTGTGAGCCGGTAATCCTTTATCGGCTCAGTCAAGGTCAGTGGCTCCGGCCAAGACTTGCTCTGGAGCCAATCCGAGAAGTGCAACGGTGTCACTCTAAGCTTTCGCGTTGTTGTCATGGAGTACTGTGCCGCTCACGGGACAGACAAGGAACCTGAAACTCCCAACTCCACCAGTAATCGACTCACGCGAAGTCTGATGCTCTTCCAACTTCACCTTGTGAACACCGCAAACGGGTGGGTCAGAACCCTTCTTTGTAAAGCACTGAGTTGGCATTTCTGAACATATTAAACTCACCAGGGCCACAGTGGGGGAGACGGCCAGGATAGGGCTGCGTTCTAAATAGATGCACACTGATTCGAATGTCGCGTTCCGAGCAGAGACCAACTGGACGTTCGCGTCCAGTCGTCGGTCGTATAGTAGACCGCTGAATGATCATTGCCGCGCCATCTGTTAAGATCATCGCCGCTATCGAGAAACGGCTTAGCCTGCTGTTATTCCGGGAGAGTGGGCGGTTAATCGACCGGAATCACAGAGCCGCATCAGGCAGTCTTAAACTTCGTGCGTGCCCGCGCTGATCCCTCCTCTAGGCGGGTCACATCGTTTTCGACTACCCTTGTCTCATTCAGCAGCGTTTCGAGTTCCATCCGCGCATCGTGCCGATTCTCGGTGGAATTGAGCGCCGGGACCGATGCTTATGGAGTCGCTCATCTCATAAGATACCCATCTGGTATCAATGTCTTACTGTTCAAAAGTCGGCAAGTATTCGGGCTCTTCCACTTCTGCGAATCTCAGCCGTTGAGAACAGACCAATGCACTCATAGAGCCATCCAAGTCGATCTGTGTTCTCGGCAAGTGGACGAAAAACCGCCTATTCGGAAAACTGATCGCTCACAATCGACTCGTGACGACTTTCAAAGAGTGCTTCATCGCCGAGGAACTCACCGAGGCCGATCACTGCGCGAGAGCCGGTAGGTGGAACCTTATCAATCTCGCACGCGCTTCGGCATCACACTTGATAGAGTCATCTTTCCTGCAAAGCGCGGGCGAAGCGTTCTCATTTTGTAACGAACAAACACGCAGGGCATACCACGTATCAGCGGGCTTGCCGGGACCAATTAACGCAGACGGTCCAGAGTACGTACCGCGTTTTTCTCACTCGCGGCTAACGGCAATCTGGACACTGATTCTCTATTTTGCCCTCACGCCTAAGCGTGGAAGAAGTCTAATTTGCGCAAGCTACCCGATGGCGACACTTGGACGGACGTTACCTTTGTGCTGGCTTTGTGATCACACTCACAATTCAGACAAGGCATCGTTCGGTATTCTTAGCCACGTTTCCTGCTACCTGCCTTTGCGAGTTCTATCTCTTGCGACGCGCCTACAGGCTTCGTAACGCGACTACAGGGCCTTGTGCGCTCAACATCAGCCAATAACCAAGACGGGCAGATGCCGTTCTGAAACGGAAACGTTTCGGCAATTCAATCGGCTTGCTGCGAGAAAGGCCACAAATGAAACATGAAACGCAAAAACCCGAAGAAGGGCCTCAGAATCCACGCAAAGTAGTCCGCACAATTCACGCTCCATCCGATGCAGTGCTATTCGACCGTACGACGTATGGTGGAGAGTGTGTTCTGCGGTGTCCCGTCTGTGATGAAGAGTTCACTCATGTTCAAGCCGCCTACACTCTGCTTGGTGGCGACGAATCTGGCGGCCTCTATCTAGGCTCTAACCTTGTTGCACGAAAGACCGACTATCGCCGCGATGCTTTAGCCGTCCGTGTTCAAGGCGAATCATGCGGCCATCGTTGGGACCTCGTTTTTCAGCAGCATAAAGGCCAGACTTTTCTGCGCATTGACATCCTTGAACCGATCCAGGCCGACGAACCGAATGCAGCCGCTCGGATGGAAAGGCAGTACTGATGATGCTGCAAACAGCACTCGACTGTATCCGTCGCGGGTGGTATGTGTTTCCGTGCATTCCCTACAGCAAACAGCCACTAGGCGCTCTCGTTCCGCACGGCTGGCAAGACGCTTCCAATGATGAGGCAACAGTCTGCCGCTGGTGGACAGCCAAGCCGGATGCCAATGTTGCCATTGCGTGCGGTCCAAGCGGCCTGTCCGTTGTGGATTGTGATCACGGCAGCGCAACGGAGGCGGACGCGCTGGCCTGGATGAATCGGGCCGGACTGCCGAGGACGTACACCGTCCACACGGGCCGCCGCGTCAATCCAAAAGACGGCACTCCGGAGTACGGAGTCCAGCTCTATTACGCGAACACCATGCCGAGCGTTGGCGAGTTTTCGCTCGGTGGAGGCACCGGGCAGGTTAAGAGTCTCGGCGGCTACGTCATGGCAGCAGGATCAATTCATCCGGACAGCCGGGAAGCGTATGAGCTGATGACGGATGCGCCGATTGCCCCACTGCCGGACGTGGTGCGCTCACTGAAGACAGAACGCAAGCCCGTGGAAGATGACGAGCAGCCCATTACAGAGAATCGCAATATTAGGCTGACCAGCATCGCTGGGAAGCTGCGCAACGCGGGGCTGTCGGCTGCCGCGTTGGAGGTTGCTTTGATTCAGGTCAACGCGGATAGATGCTCCCCGCCGCTTGAAGAGGAAGAGGTCCAGGGGATAGCTGCGAATGTTGGCCGATACGCGCTGCCAGAGCCGGACCTAGAAGTCACCATTGGCGGGAAAAACGCTGCCCCGAAAGAGCCTGTGGACTGGCGAACGCGCTACATGACGGAGGACCAGTATCTAAACGTCAAGCCGCCTGAGTTTCTGATTGACGGGTTTCTAGTCAAGAAGTCGATTGCCATGCTCGGCGGTCCGGTTGCTCAGAGAAAGAGCATTATTGCCCTGAATATCGCGCACGCTCTGTGTACGGGGGAGCCGCTCTTCGGATATTTCAATGTGGGGGAGAAACCATCGCGCACCGTGTATCTTTGCCCAGAGATGGGAGCGGCGTCGTTCGTCAAGCGAATAAAGCAGATCGGACTTGGCAAGTTCATGGGCAAGACGTTGTTTGTCCAGACCATGAGCGAAGCCCCGACGGCCTTGGATGAGCTAAACGAAGAGCTGCCCGGAGCTGTCGTGATTGTTGATACGATCACCCGGTTTATCGAAGGCGATGAGAACAAATCGGAGGACATGCGGCATTTTGCTCAGAAGGTGTTTCGTCTTATGAACGCGGGAGCAACCGTTGTGCTTCTGCACCACAGTAAGAAAGGCTCCTCAGGGTCACTGGACGATGGCTTGCGAGGCAGCTCGGAGTTGGCCGCGTTTGTCGATTCGTGCTGGGTCACGGAACTTGAAGACATAAAGAAGCCCTATGAATCGTTGTCAAAAATGCGGAACGTGAAACAGCGCGATTTTGAGTCAGATCCATTCCACCTAAAACCCACTCCCGGCTCGTACTATCTGACGATGGATGGTGACCCCGCGCCGGAAGCTCTGATCAGGAGCAAGAAAGAAGAGGCGGCACGGGAAGCGTTGGTTGCAATCCTGAAAGACTCTCCAAAGATGGGAGTCAACAAGTTGCGGGATGCTCTGAAGAAGAAAGGATACGGGAAAGGGAGCAATTGGATAATGGCAACGCGCGCGGAAATACTTGGCACGGGCGCTGTTCTGTCCTCGGAGTAGCCGATACTCCATACCCATACCCCTTAGAGAAAGTAATAGGATACACACCCTACCCCCACACGAAGTGTGTGGGGGATATGGTGCAGTGATGTACGGCAAACGAAATGCCCATACTCGGGCGAAAGGGAAATATGGCTGAGAAAGTTTCAGGGTTCGACTTGGAAGTGTCTGTGGTGGATTTAATCCCTCACGTTCGTGTGAGCATGGAGAATGGGACTGTGGTAGTCGATACCGACAAAGTATCGTGCACAGGTTTGGAGAATCTATCCACCGTGTTTAAGAGGGCTGCATCAATAGCCCTTGGGCAATATGAGGCACAGTGCATGCAGCGGATGGACGACCTCAAGAGGGAAAGGTTGCGCAAATGATGCTCGAAACAACCATGGGATAGTCGGAGGAAAGTGACCATGGTTGATGAGTTTCTTGTTCTTCGTTCCTGTTCTTTTGTATGGGGACTGAACGGACAAGTACGGGTTCTAGCGCGCGTTGCGGCTGTTGTGCAAGAGCTGATCGAGCCTTTCGGGGTCGCATTTGTGCATCGATTCATTGGATGTTAGCTCGCTTTCGTTCTCATCCGAGTCGATGGTTACAAAACACCTGGTACAGATTGAGTCGAAACTGCTGTCCTCTTTCTGTCGATGTGCGAAATGAGGTCTTAGCAGCGCGGCCATGACGGGAAGCTACCGGGAGTCCGCCCGGCGCGTCTGCGCAATATTGATCATGCGCCGCGAAAACGTACCGGGGCGGGGTCAAATGTACAAAAAGGGGGCGTCGAGCCGGATGACGGTTCAAATGAGAAACGCCCGCCATTTTTCAATGGCAGGCGTCGCTCAACATTCAATTCACTTAGATGGATTGAAACGTGATCGATCATCTCCCGTTGTTTAGAAACTTGCAAATTACGAATTGCGGGTACTCAAGGTTGAGGAGAGGTTACGAGCGGCGCGCAAAGGAGTTGTCCTAACTCTGCGTTGCTGATTCCTTGTGAGGGGCGTTTTTCTCGAAAAGAAAGACAATTTTGCGGGTTCCAGATTGGGGCACCATCATTACTACTCGCCACCCTAGTTGATGTTTCGCGTCAAGAAATCTTCTGGCTTCGCCCAAAGTCCAAGCATGGAGGTCGTAGTAACTCGGGATGAATTCCGGCATGGGGATTTCTCCGAATGCAATTTGCTCTTGCTTCCCGAGATCATAGCGTTAGATCACGTAAGGAGTCCGTAAAGCCCGGCGCGCAAAGGTGAATGAGAGTGTTTGCGCTGTGCGTTGCTTCGTCGTTGAGGACTTCGCCGCTCACCGGGGCAGGTTAAGAAAGTGAACTTTCCGAGCTTTGACGTAACAGGACTCTCGGAACTCTGATGCCGTATGAGGGGACATCGTGAACGCCGCAGACGGGCGGGTTTGAACCCTCCTTTATGAAGCACCGTTTCGCCATAAGCGCAGGCTTCATTGTAGGTCCGATCCTTACTTGGCACTGTGATCTGCGTCACTCTACCAAGGGATGCAAGCGCATGAACAGGTGTACGCCGGGTGTTGCAGATCGTGTCTTCTATCGGCGTCGAGCGGCGCGCAAAATGAATGAGAGTTTGTGGTTCACGTTTTCGCAAGGTCCGTCTTCTGATAGCGCTGGCGATGGAACCGCTTCATATAGTGGCCTTCCACACTTTTGCAAGGCTGACCGGGTTTGGCTTTGCAGAGTGGGCAGAGGATCCGAAGCGGTCTCTTATCCAGCATCCCTCACCACCGGAGTACGGTCCGCGGATGGGACTGCTAATTCCCTAACAGTCCCTCTCTGAGTTGGTCAGAGTACGCCAGTCAACGCTACGCTGAAATTCGCCGATGGCGCAATATATTAAGCACGGGGGCCGCTATGCCGCGAAAGCCGTCAAAGGTTGGATTCAGGGACAGCGGTTGGCACCGCACCGTCTTCGGTCAGGTGCAAGGAACTTTCCTACCACAGATGCACGTCGCTTGCGGTTGGGACAAGCTGTTAAACGAATTGCATTTGACTGATGAGGCGGCACTGTCGGCTGTGGCGACGAATGACAAGGCCGGGATGAAACTGCGGAGGTTTGCGCGGCGCGTGCACCGGGCGCGTTATGTTCCAGAAGACGTGTTGCTTCTGCTGGATCTTAATCGAAAATCTGGAGATGGGTCCCTATCGCTCCAGAATTTGCGCAGCGGGGGTGACGAGGCGGAGTGACGGCGCGCTAAGATGAGAACTGACAATGAGGAATTTGGGACAAGCGCGTGCTGCGCAGTCAATCAGCTAATAGTTCGTCCGTCCGTCGCAGAAAATGCATCCGCCCTGTCGAGGATTTCTTGCGCTTCCTCGGTGGGCGAGCCCGAGGGTCTGGCGAATAACGCCACCACGCCTAGCACGGCGAACAAGAGAACATTCAATCCTAACCACGCCAAGAGTAGCGCGTAGGCAACTCGGAGTGCGATGTGAATCATAGCGCTATTCCACCGTTAGCGCGGGATTCGGGGCGGCTTTGACTTGCCTGATAGAGCCTTACAGGGTCGCACGTGTGCGTCGACTCGTTGGCGGCTAGCTCGCATTCTTTCTCAGCCGATGCGACGGTGGCAAAACACGTGGAACAGATTGAGTCGAAACTGCCGTCATCATTTTGCCGATGTGGGAAATGGGGTCTCAATAAGGCGGCCATTGCGAAACTCTTTCCGCTTCTGCGAAGGATTACTTGGCGACAGGATACGCAAGTCCGCGCGACGCGTTCTGTGCAATATTGCTCACCGCGCGGCGGAAGGGTACCGGGGCGGAGTCAAATCTTGAAACAGGGTCTATATAAGGCCACATGGAATGTTTTATTTACACAAACTTTGATATATCCGAATTCGGACGCCAAAAGTCCAATTTGTCGAGATTTTTCCTTCGCCGGGCGGCCCGGGAGCATGTTTTGGTTGGGTAAACGGGCCATAAGTGCTTTGTTTTCCCTTCTGAAATGCGGTAAAAAGTACACAAAACGTGTCAACACTGACACACTTTGCCCATAATCGTGTAAAATTTACACTATTTTCGGAATTGTTTGTCTGTGTAAATTTGTCTGCGGCGGAGGGCTACAGAGGGATGGGTTTCAAGATTTTGCCCCGCCCCCTATTCACTGGACACTGGCTTACTTCCGTGGTCGAGAGAGCCCCGTCCCTTCCCTTGGGCGTCGGTGCGAGGATAAGACCCCATCAATACATGTCCCTTTTGTTGCATCGTCCAATCGCCCGGTCCGTTTAACATCCAGCCGGACTTCGGAAGCCCGCTCGACTTGAAGTGGTTGACCATGAGGCCCAGAAAGATCTTTTCCGCCGGAAGATGAACAACCTTAAGCTCCACTACAGAGACCCAGGGCAGGCTTAATCCCTCCAGTGCTACCTGAAGTACTGGATTCCCATTGTTGAAGCGAACGGGGGGTGTTACTCCGATGGGAAATGCATAGATGCTCAGTACCCACGCATCGGCCTCTTCAGATGTCGTTCCTCGATAGTAGAAGTCGCTTGGTTCAAATATGAGCGGATCATCACGACCTGTGACCGGTTCAAAATCATCTATACCAAATATCGTTACGCCCACGCTCGGCCCCGTTCGGATAGGACTCGTGAGCGGGCGCGTGAATAAGCCCAGGCCCTTGGGCTCACCGGTAGCTGGATCACGACCGGAGATGATTTTCCCCGGATCTTCCGCTGAAAACTGGGCAAAACCATCCGTATGGTAACTCAATTTCACACGATCACCGGCAGTGAATCCCACACACTCAGCATAGGGAACCCACCGCTCTCCGGGTCCAAGATCGGTTTTCGGATCCACCGGCAATTTGCATAAGAATCCGCTTTTGGCTTTGTGGTAGGGCACAAGTACCGAGAAGCCGCCACCATTTAGCCCAATGATCTTTGTTATCTTACGGGGCGGGTGTCCAGCAGAAGGACGTATGGCTATGGTCCAGTTTCGGTCTTTGCGCTTGCTCATCCCTCAAGTCTATCGGGCTTAAGCCTTCATGCAAGGTCTGTAAGTCCGAGACCCAGTGCTATGACTTCAGCTCTTCAAAATCATGTTTGATTGCATTCTCCCGCATGTAAATGGACGTGACAAATCGCCGTCCGTCTAGCGACGCATAGTGGATCGTCATCCCCGTTTGAGCGAACATCTGTTGGTTGATCGAGAGAAATGCCGCGTCTCCGCTACCGATGAGAGTACGGCTTGAGATGTAGCCCTTTGGCAGTTCATCTTTGGCAGTTCCAATACTGATTTGCACATCCTTGGCGGGGCCACGTCCAACATTCTTGATGGCGTCACGCGACATTTTTTGCTCGGGATAGAAAATGGAATCGAATATCAAAATAGGGCGCAAATCGACTCGAATCTGTTCCACGGTGAGTCGATTCGCTTCTTCAGAAATGCGATTCGCCGCCTCCGTTGCAGCGGCGGATTGAAGGGCGGCCTCTGATTGCCTGGCAATTACCTCAGTCTGTTGGATCGCAACTTCGGTCTGCCGTCTGGCGACTTCAGTCAGGGCGCGGGCTTCCATTGCCTGCGTCCGTATGGCTTTCCACGTGACAATCAAGACACCGATAGTGACGGCGGTGAGAAGCGCACTGACCATCGCGAAGAGACCTTGGAGTGCACCTGCGTTCGTATTCAGCCAACTCCAAAAGTTCATGAGAAGAAATCCTCCTGTCACAGTGCGCACAGTTCCACTATAGATTCCTTTGAATTGGAGCACCGTTGGGCCGCAGGACACGGCGACAGATAGGGGCATTCTCCGGGTGATTAGGCCATCATTGTCCGCACCCAATTGGCTTTCTTGTTTACCGTTGGGCCAACTCAGTGACGATTCCGCACACCCGCATCCTACGGTGGAACAATTCTCTCATTTTGAAAGCAGGCTCACCCGCTCATGCACGGCCTGAAGGTCCGCCGTGGTCATGTGCGCGTATCTCACCAAATATCCACAGACACGGGCTCGACCTCATAGGTCCATTTTCCCCGAGGAGCGGTATTCATCATTTGAAATGGATAATCCCGCCCTGGCGCGATATTGGTTGTGCTTGCAGGCCAGAAATCATTCGAGAACGCCACTGTACCATCGCTGTTGTACGCGGTCCACTTGAGCCGGATGCCCGCGCTAGACTTGCAGTGATTCGTCACCACACCCGTGAGCGTTGCTTCGTCATACTCGGTCATGGCTCTGGCTTTCGATATCGAAAAGTCGGCAGCTGTGCAGGGTGTTCCCGAAGTCTCTTGATGTAACGCCGATGGAGCGCTGGAAGCCGAGGTAGCCGGTGTAGGCCGCCCTTGCAACGCCCTGTTCAACCAAACAAGGCCCACGGCCACAACTATAAGAATGAAAATTTTGCGTGACGTGCTCATAGGTCCGAGAGTATAAATCGCCCGGCAACTCCGAGGATGTGATGCGCAATCCTCTGATGAACTTCTCCAACGCCACCCACATGCCAATGTGGCTTCTACGGGCCAGACCTTCCCGGCACCGCTATCTGAGCAACGTGATTTGCTGGTGCGCAGCTTGCAAATCTGAACCTGCGAGGTGGCAGTACCGCTGCGTGGTCGCAAGGTCAGCGTGCCACAAGGTCCGCTGTAAGGCGAGAGCGTTTCCGCTCCGGCGAAGATAGTCGGAAGCGTAGCTACGCCGGGTCGCATGGAGTGCGCGATGGTGCGTTGAATCCTAATGACCGGCAAGGGTCGTCCAGCCGAGCTTCGGCAACCGCAATACATTTTTTGAATGAAAGAACCCCGCGACGAAAGGGGGAAAGGTCACGCGGTGCAACTGGAAATGCTATCGAGCGTTCCCGGAATCGCAAACGCTCAACTGACAGCGGACGTATAATTCGGCGCATGAATCCAACATATGCAGAGATTGCCGAATGTGTGGAGCGGCGTTACGGTTTCGTTCCAAAGACTTGCTGGATTGCTCACGTCAAAGAGCTATGGGGTCTCCCCGTGCGACTTGCTCCCAACAGGCAAAGCCAGACGCGAATGGTTCCTTGCCCTGCAAAGAAACGTTCGGCTATTGAGGATTGTCTCCACCGTCTGATGCGGGAAAAGCTCAAATTCAACTGTCCGCATTGCGAGCACTATCACAAATTCACGTTCAGGAAGCTAGAAATGGGAGTCTGGCCCTGTAACGGAAGGGCGCTCGATCCCAGGACAAAAATAGAGATCGGGGACTGCCTTCTCATAGACAAATTGGCCCAATAGGGCGGCGCAGCGCGAGCGGACAAGCAGCGCATCGCAGAGTGGATACGGACAGGATACGAATGCACTTGAATCTGCTCGGATATTCGGAGATTTGAGAACGGTAAGGTGTAGGTGTGATCAATAGAACGGCTGAACATCAGACTGATAGCGCGGGGAAGAGGCTTCTCCGAGAAGTCCTAGAACCGCTCGGATGGACGGTAAACGACACACAGGACGACTATGCAATTGACGCGAATGTGCAGATCTTCGATGGACAATCTCCGACCGGAGCTTGGTTTCACGTTCAACTGAAGAGTAGCGCGAGCCCTGATTATTCGGCCAGTAGGGACTTTGTCTCGCAGCGACTAGAACTCGACCATGCGAAACACTTTGCGTTGGAACTCCGGCAGCCAGTGTTCCTGATAGTTGCAGACACCACTGCCGGGAAGGTGTTTTGGACTTGCCCGCAGACAGACAATCGCTTGCTCGACCAACTCAAGCCGACGAATGACAGCGGCACAATTACAGTCCGCGTGCCGACTAAGAATGCGTTGCCGCAGACAACATCTGAACTCCTTAATGAATTGAACCGCGCAGAGATTGCCCTTTTCCTTCGCGGACTTGCAAACAGCTCTACAGCGCAGTTCGCGGAATCATTGGACTACGCAATCGATCCTGAGACGTTGCGTAGCTCTATGCAAGACAAAACAGATGTGCTAAAACTCAACAAGATTGCCGCTCTCTTTCAGCAGGGCGATACTGAGGGCGCATGTGAACGGGCGGACCTGCTTCTCCATGATCCCGATGCAAACATTGAAACGAAGTTCTGGGCCTCTATCCAAATCGGCAACATTGACGTTGCCGCCGTGATGACTTCGAGCCAACCGCAGGCGGAGATTGCGAAAACGCGGCTCGATCACGCAATTGTGCTGCAAAAGCTCACGAAGAATGGGCCGCGACCCCACAAGTTCTATGCGCTGGTATCGAGGCGAGCGGCGGAATTGGATTCGCTTGCGCACAAGAATTTTAGCCTTAGTATGCTTCTCAAGGCGCACCTGCAAATAGGGGGAAACATTTTTCTCGCCTGGCAGGTATTCGCGAAGCGGGCCGCACTCACAAGAGCAATAACCAAGAAATACAATCAGTGCAACCGGCTGGCTCGTTATGCGGCCCAATTCTCTGACCCTTTTCTTGTCGGACGCGCCCTCACAAATGTTTTGAATGCGCTTGGCGTATTCGTAGCAAACCTTCGACTTGAGGGCGTCTCCGACCAGGAGTCCGCTTTCGTTCGGTCCGCTCTACAAATCAGCAAGTTAGCAGCGTGGGCCAGTAAGGTAACGGACGACTTGCCGGGCCTCGCGATGGCGACTTTGAGTTCAGTGATCGTCGTTAATTCAGAGGAAACGGAAACGTACAAATGGGCAAAGGAGACTGCCGAATCAATTGATGATGAAAAATGGAGAGCAGAGGCGTTGCAAGGATTGGAGAGAGGAACGCGCCGATGGAAAGGTCAGAAGGTTGAAGGCGACATAGGTGGGGATACGGTTTGGCAGGCGGTTCAGAATATGGCGACAGCGAGGGGCATTGACATTTCGGATGAATCCTCTCCCTTGGTCAAGGCTCTTCGGATTGCAGTGAAAGACGACACTCCCGAGCGGGTTCTCAAAGATTGCGAGCACCTGCTTGTCAGTCACGGTGCAGTCGGACCAATGGCGATTCTCGTCAACGATCTTCTCAACATCAAGACAGCGGGGTCCAAGGTCGTCCACTGCACTCTACACAACTTTCACGTGGAGGGCAAAGAGCTTGACCTTGCCTATGCGCGTTTCAAAGGCGAACACTGCTCAAAATGCAAAGATCGAAAGCCAAGGCCGGATGGATGGACTTTCTCTGGCCGCTCTACACCAGAGGAACTTGACTATCTTTTCAAGCTAATTGGGACAGCGTGGGATATGCGATACGCGGACGAGGACTAAGGTTGGCCCGAACGGCATCATGGGTAGACCGACGGAGCGACTCTTCGGCCCTGGAGGACCCACGCCCGCCGCAATAGCAAGACCACAGGCCCAAGCTCATTTGGGAATCCAAGTGAACGGCTTCTGCTCTGGCTTGCCGGACCACTCGCATTTCTTGCAATCGAACTTCTCGTGTCTGGTAGATATCCCTTCGATCCGCCTCGGGGACATCAGGTCAATCTCCATGTCTAGCTCGGTGGTGCACCAGTTTGTTAGCTCCCGTGCATAAATGCCATGGCCCACAGTGTAACTACAACAAAGGCGCTCGCGTTCCTTCCCTCGCCATTTTCCGTCTGCATCCTCTTTTAGCTCCGACCTGACAAACCCACCTCCAGCTTTCAGGCTCTGAGGAATGTCAATGACATCAACGTACATATAGTTCCCGTCCTGCCTTACGTTCAAATCATGTCCACTCGTCAATGAAGTCCAGACAGCCCCCTTGGTAAATGAGCCTTCAGTCTCGCCCGCGGATGTTTCCAGTGGCTTAACTTTTTGTCTCGCGGTCAGCAGAAGGGCAGTCGCGTCGCCGCACGGAACTGCGAAGTTAAGATTCTGGCCTAGTTCGAGGCTAATCCCGAGCGCGACGACCCCAACTACTTGGTTGCCCATGTTGAGCAGCGGCCCGCCGCTGTTCCCGTGGGATGCTGGCGCTGTCGTTTGAATCAGTTTTCGGTATCCGATGTCTCTTATCGCACTAATGACGCCGTCTGACACAGTCCCTTCAAGACCCAATGGGCTTCCGATTGCAACAACATGCTCTCCCACGCTGACTTTGTCCATGTCTGCCAATGCGAGGAACGGAAGGTTCTTTCCATCGACTTTTATAATTGCCAAGTCCTTATCGGCATCGGAGGCAAGGATCCCGGCTACGGGAAAGAATGCTCCGTTTGACAATTTCACGTGGCTGAACTTGCACCTTTGATTACATGAAGGTTCGTCACAATCTCGCCATCAGCGGAGACGAGAAACCCGCTGCCGAGCGCCGTTTCGTGCCCTGTAGAGTCGGAGACCGTTATCAACACTACAGCATCGCTGCTCCGCTTCACGATGTTGCCGACACCGTCTTGTGGTAGCGGATAGCAGGCATGTGCCATTAGCAACGTACAGAGAATTGTTCCGCACAGGTGTGGCCGCATAATGTACCTCAGAAGTCGTCTTGAAGTATACCTTTACACAACCCCTCCCGCCGTGATGTACATGCACCTATCCTTGGGCGTCCCGAATCCATGCGCAGGCGGAGCTAAGAGAACAGCACTTTGGGGATCGCCTCGATGTCGAGTCCGAAGGCGCGGCGAGTGCCCTCAGGTATTTCGCTCATGGCAGCGTAAAGTTCATTTGCGAACCATGCCCATTTTGAAAAGGCTGCCATGTTACCTTCTTTCTCCAGCTTCGACAGATTCTCCGCAGTTATTCGATTCAGGTTTGCGAACCACACCCTCTGTCGATCAATCGCGCCATCTCCAGGGGGCACAGTAGCGATAACAAGGTCACGATAGTAGTTGAAATAGTAAAGACCATCGTTGCCCCTGCGAAGGTTTATCTTCCCAGATTTAATCCAGTCGGGTTGACTGCATATTTCTTGAGACAGGACAACTCGTGGATAAATTGCCGTCCTGGACTCTAGCCGATATGCCTTGACCATCGCCTCGCCAAAAACGATCCCGCCAGAATGATAGAGATTGCCTATCGTTGCGCCGCCGCGTATCAGGAACCCGATGGATAGTGCGGCAGCTGCGATGCCCTTGAGCATACTTGCAAAGCCAAACAGCACGTGCAACGGAACGTGTGAGTCGTCCTTTCCCAGACTGGCTGCAATTTGCTTCAAGGGATAGCTGATGACAATGTGGTCCGAAAACGTGCTTATTGTGGGCCTGATTTGGATTCTCGTGCCGCTTCCCTCAGCCTCGGATTGGAAGCTGTATTCACCGCGAATTGATGAGATCGACAGCAAAAAGGCCAGCACCTTTGCGCGTGTTAAATCATCGCCGCCAGTGCTGGCCTCAGCGAAGCCTAGCAAATCAATGAATGCCGTGAAATGGGGTTCAAATTCGATAGATTGGCCTGTTTCCAACTGGTCACCTCCATACACTTCGGACCTTCGGTGGTGAATCCATAAATGCCTTTTGATATTATCCAGCTCGCGCCGCGTAGGAGCGCGTCTTAGGCAGGTTGACTGCTCAATGACGCGAACATGTACTAAAAGGCCATCGGGGCTTAGAATAGGCGAAAACACCGGGGATTCCCTGAGCCTCGCTGAAACGAAGAGGACGCAATGTCGGTCAACGATGCCGGTTTGAAGGATGCACGGGACCAACTCAACTTGATATTGAGTTTCTTTCCTCGCGTTGACGCGAAACTCTCCACAGTCCTCGCACTCGATACGGGGATGCTTGCCGCTTTAAGCGCGAGTCTGCCACAATTCGACAAAATGACGGTATGGTTGGCGGTAGCTCCGGCCCTTGCGAGTGGTCTGCTCACAGCGAGCTATGTTTATCTTTACCGCGGCGGTTTTCCAGATGTGAAGGGTGGTCATTCATCCGTCATCTACTTCAAAGAGATTGCCAAGAGGACAGAAGCTACTTTCATCGCTGAGTACTGTCGGCACACTTCGGAATCATTGCGGCAAGATGTTCTAGGTCAGATTTGGCGCAACTCGGAAATTCTGACTGAGAAGTTTCGATGCCTGAAGCTTGCATTCATTTGCATGGCCATTAGCGCACTTCCGTGGGCCTTGAGCCTTGCGGTTTTTGCCTTGACCAGGGCGAACGTGCGCGTAGTTGTGCCTTAGCCATGAGCCAATTCTCGGATGAGCTTAATGCCGAAGTAAAAGCGACCGTCGAAGGGGCATGGGATAGCCGGGATGGTCAAGTGGTGCCGCAGTCAGAGGACTTACGACTCGCCAACGACCGGGTAGTCCTTGATGCAGTCCTGCTCTACGCAGATCTAGCTGATTCAACTGAAATCGCGATTGCCAATCAACAGATAGCATCCGAAGTATTCAAGTCCTATCTTCGGGGTGTCACGAAGATCATCCATAAGAACGAAGGCCGTGTCCGCAGCTTTGACGGCGATAGAGTGATGGGCGTCTTCATTGGAGACTACAAGAACACAAACGCTGCACGGTGCGGACTTCAGATACAGTGGTTCTTCTCCAATGTGTTGACGGCAAGGTTTAGGACGTATTACGGGGATAGAGTCGCGGCATTCAACTTCAATCAAACCGTGGGCATTGATCGTAGTTCAATCCATGTCGCCCGGTCTGGAGTGCGAGATAGCAACGACCTCATATGGGTCGGACGCGCCCCGAATATTGCCGCCAAACTCAGCAGCATTCGCATGGACAAATTCAAGACCTTCATCACTCCTAATGTTTATCAACAACTTGATAAGCCGTCAAAGATTCAGGGCACGCCCGAACGTGATATGTGGACCATCCTAAATTGGGCGTCCGGCGACCGGTACGGAATCCCGCAAATCTACGGCTCAGAGTGGACCTGGAACCCATAGCCATGGTGCCTTCGCCGTCTGTGACGGGCCAGCCGTCGGATTTGGTAGCCGTTCTTGGTCGCTATTGGTTCCGGGAATCAGTGCATCTTCCTGCACCCGTATGTACAGCCCACCCGGAAACACTCAGCTGTCCCAATCGTGATGAGCTGGACAACTTGTCAACGTTCGGTGCGGGAATGTGCGCATTCGCCACGTTGACCGGCTAATCTCGGCAGACGGTCACGCGGCTTTTTGGAGTGGGAGCCGGGTGTCATCGAAAGATTGCCAGCCCTATGTCACTTCTTCCCACGTTCCCCGCGGCGCATTTTTGCCCAGACGCTTGCGGATGTAGGCGACATACGCGTTCCCGTCATTGCTGTCGTTGTAGCGAGCAGGCATGACAATCGTCAGTGCCTGTTCAAGCCCTTCATCAGTCACAATTCGCGATCCGTCCATGTCATCACCATTCCTGAGCCGGTCCCACTTTTCAGCGATTTCATTCTGCGTGTGATAGGACATTCTGCGTCTCTCCGCTTACAACAAATCGGCCCAATGCGTGACGGGCACCATTTGTCCGGTTGACGAGTCCAGAATTTCAACGTGGCCCCATCCCGCCCTCAGGTGCTCCCGTCTGACCCCTTCGGCATCTCGAAGAGTGTCAAAGTCGCCAAGAGGGTATCTTACGCCGTCGCTGTCTTTGGGCTCATCAGTGCGACGGACCCAACCGGAAACTTGGTATTGTTTTGGCTCTTGCATGGCATGTTCCCCCTTCACAGATTCTCAATCTGTACCCCGCCTAGCAGCTTGTGCGAAACCGGGAGAGGATTACTGTGTTGGTTCGCGTTGATGCCAGACATACAATACGCCTATGGATTGCCCTGAGATGGAATTGCTGAAACGTGATGTGCTGCGTGGCAGCGACGGGCAAGACTGCTTTGTCCTCACGCTGAACGATGAAACCGAAAGTCAAGACGCCTAAGAGCACATCTTGCAATGGCTCGCGGAGCGTGAGCTTGGGCATTCTGTCCGGCGTCATGGAGACTCGGTGTACGTCTCCCCGCTCCCGTTGAACGAGGAAGACTGGAAAGAAGTGCTTGCTTCGGATACCGGAGATGCAGTCGAGCCGTGAGACACGCCGCGCATAAAGAGAAGGAGTGTTCCAAAGTGCCGCAGGATTTCGATGATTTTGCACGTGAGCACGCGAGCGATAAAGAGAACCGCAGCCGGCTGACGAAAGAGACGAAAGCCGAATGGGAAATCCTGAAAGGCTTGGTGTCTCAATTTGCCCTGGACGCCAAAGGCATCGGCAACCGGCGCTTTGAATGGGTAAAGACGCTCACCGGGCGGCCCATGCTCGTATTGAGTAATGTTGCTGCAGTTCTGATGGATGATGGCGACGAGGGCGGTGCACCGCAGAAAACTCGCGTGCGGTTTTCGCGCAAGCCCGCTGGCTCGGGGCAAGCCTACGTTGACGACTCGCCAGTGGGTGAGAAGACTTGGGACCTAGAGCCTGAGATTGTCAAAGACGAATTCGTGTGGTTCGTCTTTGAGCGTGCCCCGGGGCGCTATACCGCTGTAACTCTGGCCGAGGAAATTGCGAAGAAACTCGCCCAATACCACATTGAGTATGAGAAGGCTTTTGGCCGTGAGGCGTGATCCGCCAACGGATTTTGCAGAAGATTTGCAGAACCAATCTGGCTTTCTCGGCTCTTTGGGCTCTTTTAGCCTTCTCTAAAACCTTTGTAATCTGTAAGTGTTTTGTTATCAGGGATGGAAAATAAATTCAATAGATTTTAGCAGGTTTTGTCCTGCGGCGTTTGGCGTGGAAAACGGACCGCTATTTCACTTCGCCTAAATCTTTTGCAGGCCAGTACACAAACACCGCTTTGCCGTAGATCAGATCGCGCTCGACCACCCCGAATTCCCTGCTGTCCGATGAGATCGAACGGTGATCGCCCATCACGAAGTAGCTGTCGTCGGGAATAATGGTCTCTTCATAGGAGCGCGTATCGCGATACATCCCGGGAACGTAGTTCTCAGTCAGGGCCTTGCCGTTCACCCACACCTGTCCGTGATCGATCCGCAGGATGTCTCCCGGCAACGCAATCACGCGTTTGATGTAGCTCTTCTCAGGATCGCGCGGATAGTGAAACACCACAACATCGCCGCGCTCAATCGATGAGATATGGTAGACGAACTTGTTGATAAAGAGCCGGTCGTGATCCTCGAGCCGCGGAAGCATGCTGGTGCCTTCCACCCGTACCGGCTGGTAAAGAAACAGGATGATCAGGATTGATATGCCGGCGGAGATCACCAGATCGCGCAACCAGAGACCAAGGCCCGAGCCCGCCGCAGGCTGCGCTGGAGTCAGGGTTTCGGCGATCAACGGCGCCACGGGGGAAGAAGTTTGAGTTACAACAGGATCTTGAGCCGAAGTTGACATCTCTATCTCGAATTATTAAATGCCACGAAGCCTAACTGCAACCCAGACCTCCCGGCGGGCACAAAAGGTCTGGATGCCCTGGTTTTTGCATTGGCTTTGGTTGACTTGCCGAAGGCACCATTGCCGGAGATGCCCCGGGAACCGTCCCCTCCGCAAGGTTTTCCTCTTCCAGAATCAGCGGTCTCTGAAGCACCATTTCCACCTGCGTCCCGGCCTCGATGCTCACGTCGGCGCCGCGGGTGAAGAGAGTTACAAGGCCCACCGTGGCGAGCCCTGCGCCAAGTCCTCCCAGCCCTCCGGCCAAAGAGTGACCTGACGATATCCCAGCGATCGAACCCACGGTCGCGCCCGTTGGGAGGGCGATTTCCGCGGTCTTTCCTGCGTTGCGACCCTTGTCCTTGTCCTGCTCGATGGTTCCTTCGCCGTTTTTCACATCCTGCTTGCTGGCGCCGGGCAAGCCGCTCACCACACCGGGAATTTCAACAACACTCCCGTTGGGGAAAATGATGGAAGTAAAGTGCATGTCGAGCTGAGACTTGCCGGAGACACGGCCGGCACGAACAACCCGGTCAACCACGCCCTGCACAAATACGCCGGAGGGGATCATCACATGGTTTCCCACCACGACCGGAAATGCCGAGGAGAGATAAACGCCGTCGCCAACTCTCGCACTCTTGGTATTGACGGAACTGCGCAGTTGCAACAGGACCTTGGTCCCGGCCGGAACGGTGAAGGTCTTCTTCGGAATTACCGGTGCACTCGCATTGGCTGGAGTCGCAACTGCGGGGTCTGCAATTGCCGCGGGAGTCGGAGCCGGTGCGGGCTGGGCGTTTGCTGCTGTGCCCTCCGACGGAGCCGTCGACTGGGCAGCCATCGATCCAGCTGAACCAAATTGAATTGCGGCAGCCGATAAAAGCGTCAACGTCAATGTCTTGCATTTCAGACGCATTTATTCCTCCCCGGTTCTCCTGGATACATAGACGGGCGGCTTCGCAGCAAAGATAGCCTCCCAATCTCTTTTTCGTGGGCCCTATTTCAGAGTACGCTAAATTCGTGGCCGTTGGAGACACAAGACATGGATGCCATGCACGCCGAGACCAACTCTGGAATCGCCGAAATGTCCGCTGAATTAGAGCGCTTTACCAATGTTTACCGGGTTCTTGAGGATGCCGTAAAGACTCATGCCTTCCCCGGCTGCGCGTTCGGAGTTCTGGCGGAGGGTGAGGTTGTTCTCGAGGACGCGCTTGGCGGCTTTACCTACGAAGAGGACTCCCCGCGGGTGAAGCCGCAAACTGTATTTGACGTGGCCAGCATCACCAAGGTGGTTTCCACCACCGCCGTTGCCATGCTGCTCTACCAGCGCGGCATGCTCGATCTCGACACGCCCCTGGGCGAACTTCTGCCGGGTTTTGTCGTCGGTCGTGAGAGCGCTCGTCTTGCGCTGCAAGTCACCCTCCGTCACCTTCTGGCACATAACTCCGGCCTACCGGGATACGTCGAGTTTTTCCGTACCGTTTCCACCCCCGCGGAGCTTTACCGCGCGTGCCTCGAACTGCCTATCGAAGCAACGCCGGGCGAACGCAGCGAGTATTCCGACCCTGGATTCATTCTGCTTGGCAAGGCACTTGAGATCTTAACCCGTGAGGAACTGGGTACGTGGGCGCACAAGCAGGTATTTGAGCCGCTCGGCTTGAAAGCCACGCGGTTCAATCCCACTTCTGAACAGCGGTCCCTGATTCCGCCCACGGAGATCGACAACCAGTTTCGCCATCGGCGTATCCAGGGCGAGGTACAGGACGAGAACGCATCGGTTCTGCATGGAGTCTCTGGCCATGCCGGCCTTTTCTCGAATGTGTCAGACCTGCTGCGCTTCGCGGGCGAGATTCTTGCCGGGTCCCGACGCAGCCAAACCGAAAGCGGTTCGCCGCTCTTTACACGCGATACAGTCGAGTGTTTCGCCTTGCGCCAGGGGCCTGAAGGCAGCTCGCGCGCGCTCGGTTGGGATACCCCATCGCAGGCCTCCTCGGCAGGACGTCATTTTTCGATAAACTCCATCGGGCATCTGGGTTTTAGCGGCTGTTCGCTCTGGATCGACCTCGACGCATCGGTCGCCGCCGTGCTGCTGACCAACCGCACCTGGCCCGACCGCCAATCTCAGCTGATCAAGCAGGCCCGCCCAGCCTTCCATGATGCCGTCCGGCTGGCCTTCTCCGGTCAACAAGCCCAATAATTGAGTCATCCATAGGGCCGTTTCACCTCATTAGAATTCGGTAGAAGGTCGATCTGAATTTGAATCGGTTGCCGCATAATAGCTGGCACGGGGTGCGATATCGCCGATGATCTAACATCCGTTATGGAGCCGCGTCCATTTTGGGAAGGTTCTTTCGAGGATTTTGATGCGCCGAGTCCATTCGGGCCGCCAAGCAAAGAACTCGTGGATTTGTTGCCCGCCCTTCCCAAAGATGCATTGGTTCTCGATCTCGGATGTGGTGACGGCAGGAATGCCCTGCTTTTCGGCCGTAAGGCATGTCCGGTCCGCGCCGTGGACATTTCCAATGCTGCAATCGCAAAACTGGCATTCCGCGCAGGGCAGGAGCATTTGCCCATCAACGCACGCGTCGCAGACCTGCGGGAGTATCAGATCGACGGCCTCTACGATCTCGTGATTGCGCACGGATGTCTGCACCTGCTCGAGAGCAAACACTGGAAGCGGCTTATTGTCGAAGCCAAAGAACACACTCGAGCCGGTGGATACAACGTGATCGCTGTTTTCACCGACACCCTTCCTCCGCCTGACGACCTCCGCCCCTGGGCATTAGGGCTATTTCAAGAAGGTGAGTTGTTCAGCTTTTACTCTGATTGGAATGTCTTGGCGAAGCTTTCATACATACTTGACGACGTGCATCCGGGGGGCCTCAAACATCGGCATCCGATCAACAAGATTCTTGCGCAACGATCGGCTCCAGCAGTTTCGGAGTTGGTGTAGACCTAAAGCCAAATGCAATTTATTGCTGCCATGGGTGGGCATAGATGAGAGGCCCTTTCCAGTTGATCCCGGAGGTTCGTCGCGCATTTCATGATGGCGTCCGGCTGACCCTCTTCGGTCAACAAGCCCAATAATTTGAGTGATTCAATGACATTAAAGTGACATTTCGCCTCGCCAGAATTCTGCAAGACTTGCTCTATTTGCAGATACAATAGATTGTGGGGACAGACTTTGATGTTAACCAGTACGACGACGCACGAAGGCGCCGGCGCTCACGGGAAAGAGGAAGTCAAGACGGATCCGGCTTCCCAACTCCAGCACCTGACTACCGAAAGCCAGAATGAAGCATCCCAAGGCTTTGATACCAAGTCGGCGCTGGAGATAGCCCGCATTATCAACCACGAAGACGCCAAGATCGCTGGTGCTGTCAAGAAAGCTCTTCCCGAAATTGCAGAGGTTATCGACCACGTTGCGCGCAGCCTGCGCGATGGCGGACGGCTTATCTATATTGGCGCCGGTTCCAGCGGCCGTATCGCTGCCCTTGACGCCTCCGAGTGCCCCCCCACCTATTCCACCGCTCCCGGACAGGTGCAATACATTATGGCCGGCGGCCCCAAAGCTCTCGCCTCTGCCGTTGAAGTCAACGAAGATTCGGAAGAACTGGGCCAGCGCGACATCGCCCGCCGGCGCCCCACCCGCAAGGATGTCGTGGTCGGCCTCTCCGCTTCCGGGCGTACACCCTATGTTGTCGCCGCCACGGCTTACGCCCGTGCTCGCGGAGCCTACACCGCCGCCGTCACCTGCAATCAGGGCACTCCCCTCGCAGAAGTATCCGATATCGCCATCATCGCCGAGGTTGGGGCCGAAGTGATTTCCGGTTCAACCCGCATGAAGGCTGCATCCGCGCAGAAGATGATCCTCAACATGATCACCACCGGCGCCATGACGCGGCTGGGCTACGTGTACGAGAACCTCATGGTCAACGTGCACATGCAAAATTCAAAGCTGGTTGAGCGCGGCATCCGCATCCTGATGAGCGCCTGCAAAATCGATCGCGAGACTGCTGTCCACACCATTAAGAGCGCCGGTCGCAGCGTCCCAGTTGCGCTTGTGATGTTGAAGGCTAAGGTCGATAAGCCCGAAGCTGTCCGCCGCCTCGCCAAGTCTGACGGCAACGTTCGCCTCGCCATCGAAGACAACGTGCTCGAACTGTAGACCTTCACGAAAGATGAGCCTTTAAGAGGTGCGGCTTTTAGCCCCTCAGGTCTGTTCCTTTCGCTCACTTTCCAATCCCCCACTCGGTTCGCGTGAAAGCATCCTCACTCCTGGCAAACCATGACCTCTGAAGTCGTGGCTCGCTCCCCTCTGATCAAAACGTCGTCAGCCGGACCTTCAGGAGCACATTTTCGTCCGCTTTCAGATTGAGGCCGTAGTCCGTCTGGTCACCGTTCCATATCCGCGTCATTTTCCAGTTCCCTGCCGCGTCATAGCTGCCTTCTTCCACCCTGAGCCATAGCCGCTTCTTCTCCGGCGCAAATGTCGGCTTGAAATCCACCCGCACATGGTGTCCGGCAACGAGGTACTCATCCGGCCCCAGTTCCACCACAACCACGCCGCCGTCCGGTGGTGTATTCCCTTTAGGCTGCATCCAGTTTCCAAACGAAGGCATTCCGTATTTCACCACAAGGTCCCATTTGCCGAGAGGAATCTCATTCGTGTGGAGATCAGGATTTTCACTGACTCCCACAACCTTTCCTTCGAGATTCGCCTTCGCAATCCGGCGCGCAATAGGTGCGAGGAGGGCGTACTGTTGCGCAAACGGCTTCAACGCACTCGTCTCCATCGCTTCCAGCCCCGTCGGCTCATTGCTATAACGCGTCAGGTCGAGCCCGAACGGCGACCAACCGATGGCGCCTTGCCCGATCGCCGCAAACACGTAGCGCGCGTACGCCGGCGAATTGCCTGTCTCTGGAATAAGCAGCGGATTGTTCTGCCCATAGAATCCAATCACCTTCATGTACTTCGCATACTCCGCCATGTAGATGTCCGGCGCGATCGCATCAATCGATGGCGCCGCAATTTTCCATAAGCCAATGTTGTTGTCTGTCGGCGCGCCCGACTCATAACTTGGCGCCCTGCCCGGATTCATCGGATCGCGCAGCGCCGCATTCACATACAACGGCAATCCATACTCAGCCTTTCCCGCTGCTGCCACCTGCTCAATGAATGTGGCCGTATACCAGGCCTCGAAGGTCTCATCGGCGTCATCGCTGAAGACCTGCTTCCAAGTTCCCGGCTGCTTGCCCAGACCCTTCACAAGCTTTTCCGGAACCTGCCCAGTAAACGCCTTCTGCGCTGCCGGTCCATAATCGCGCACTCCGCCCCACACGCCGGCTTCGTTCTCCACCTGCACCATCAACACCGTTCGCTGCGCATCCGCCTGTTTCAGGTGCCGCATCAGACTTCGAAATGCATTCTTGTCCGCATTGAGGAATGCATCTGAAAACGGCGACGGCGAATCCAGCGTCTCGCCCTTTTCATTCCTCAGGAATGGATATTTCTCCTGGTCAAGCTTGATCCACTCGGGGGTGTAATGCGAACTGCCATTCTTCCACGTGCCAAACCATAACAGCACGAGATGGACATGATGCTCACGGGCTTCTTTCAGCATGAGATCGACAACACTGAAGTCGAACCTTCCCTGCGTCGATTCCATCTGCTCCCAATAGACGGGGAGTTCCACAGTGTTCGCGTGAAGCGTCTCCGCTGCAGGCCACACCTTGTCCAGATACGCCGGCCACGCGCTCGAGTTATTCGCCTGCACGCCCAGCATCAAGTACGGCTCACCATCAACCATTAGCGCGAAATGCCCATTCTTCTGGACGATGGTCGGGATCGGCCTCGGAGGCGCGGCGATTGGCTGGGCCTCCTGGGCCACAATCCGCGAAACTCCTGCAAACGTTTCCAAAGCGACCAGAACAACTGCCAGTCCCGTCCTCGTTCGCCACGCAGTGCTACTTGCCATCTCCGAACCCTCGAAATTTCAAAGTTGAAACCACGCCAAGTATATCCCTCGTTAACTGCACGTTCGGGCCGCACCATTACACTGAGAAGACACGGAGCAATACACAACTACATGGACAAATTTGTCATACGCGGCGGAAATCGGCTGGTCGGGACGGTACGCATATCGGGCGCAAAGAACTCCGCTCTCCCCTGCATGGCCGCCGCTATCCTCACGGAAGAAGAAGTCACGCTCGAAAACATTCCCCTCGTACGCGACATCGAAACTGAGCGCAAGCTGCTGGTCGCCATGGGAGCGGAAGTCGAGTTGGGTACTGGTACTTCTGATCACCGCACACGCATCAACTTCCGCACGCTCTCAAGCCCTGAAGCGAAATACGAGATTGTCAAAACCATGCGCGCCAGTTCTCTCGTGCTCGGCCCGCTCGTGGCCCGCGCAGGAATGGCGCGCGTTGCCATGCCCGGCGGATGCGCCATTGGCGGCCGTCCCATTGATCTGCACATCAAGGGCCTCGAAAAGATGGGCGCCACCATTCTGCAGGAGCACGGCTACCTTGAGGCTCGCGCCGAAAAGCTCAAAGGCGCACACATTGTCTTCGACAAGATCACAGTCACCGGAACTGAAGACCTTCTGATGGCTGCGGTCCTTGCTGAAGGCGAAACGCTGATGGAGAACTGCGCGCGAGAGCCTGAGGTTTGCGACCTTTCCGCCTTGCTGATTGCTATGGGCGCCAAAATTGAGGGTGCAGGAACCTCCACGATTCACGTGCAGGGCGTGACCAACCTGAAGGGCGCGCAATACCGCATCAATCCTGATCGCATCGAAGCGGGCACCTTCCTCATAGCGGGCGCAATCACCGCCGGCGATCTCACGATCGCCGACTGCAATCCGGATCACCTTGGTGCCGTCATCGCCAAACTCACCGAGGCCGGCGCTCAAGTCGACGTAATACGCCCAGACAGCGTTCGCGTGCGAAGCGACGGCAAGTTGAAAGCCGCCGACATTTCTACCGAGGAGTATCCCGGGTTCCCCACCGACATGCAGGCGCAATACATGGCGCTGGCCTCGCAATCCGAAGGAGTCAGCCAGATAACGGAAAACATTTTCGAGAACCGATTCATGCACGTGCAGGAACTCGTCCGCATGGGCGCGAACATCAAGGTCGATGGTCGCACTGCGACGGTGCGCGGTCCGGCTCCGCTTTCCGCAGCGGCAGTCATGTGCTCGGATCTTCGCGCATCAGCCTCGCTCGTCCTGGCTGCCCTGGTCGCAGATGGCGAATCAATCCTCGATCGCGTCTATCATATGGACCGCGGCTATGAGCGCATCGAACAGAAACTCGAAAGCGTCGGCGCCCAGATCCGCCGCATGGGGAACGTCTTCGGCTGAGTCCCAATTCCAGCTTTAGTCCCAATTCCAGCTTTAGACGACCAACCTGGCTTCGCCATTCGCTCGCATGTGATTCGTATAAGGGCTGGTCATAAAACGCCTGTGATCGATTTGCCCCGAAAAGATCGCGCCTCGGGAACTATTGTCGCGAAATCACCGTAGATAACATCATGAGATTTGTCTGTGCTATCGCTGGCGCGGCTTTGTTTGCCTGTAATCTTGGCGGGTTCGCAGAGACGAAGGTCCCTTGCGATCAGACGCTCACAGTGCCACTCCGCTCCAGCGCTGTTCTCATAATTGACTCGCGGCCCGCAGGCCTCGAAATCGTCGGAACGGATCTAGAGGCGATCCACGTCACGTGTCATGGTGGCAATGATGAGGACGCGGCGCGGCACATTCTCCTTCGATTCTCTCCAAATCGAGACGGTGCAAACTGACAATTGAGGGGAGCCATATGAACCACGGCGATGGCCTTCAGGTCAGGATCGAGGTTCCGTGGAAAACAAACCTGAGAGTGCAGATGCCCGCGGGAGAGGTCAAGGTAGAGGAGATCAAGGGCGACAAGGATATTGATCTTTACGCTGGCCAGATTACGGTTTCTTCTGCCCACGAATGGAATTACCGCAGCGTTAATGCATCGGTTGCGATCGGTGAAGTTAGAGCGCCTATGTACGACGCTGATAAGGGCGGCTTCTTCCGCAGCATCACGAAGAGAACAGCAGACGGCGAATATCGATTGCGTGCACATGTCACGACAGGCGAAATCGATCTAGTGGGAAGGAAAACACAGGCTGAGGGAGCGCGCGGGCCGGACTGACTTCACAATTCCGTAATCAAGAATTCGAGATGCCCGCTTGTCCGCCTGTCGCGTCCGCTTCAGGTCTGCTACCGCCAGCTAACGGCCAGATGCCAGCGCAGTTTATGCTCTGCAGTCTTCACCAGCACGCGCTCATACTCACGCAATTCGCTCAAGATGGGCAAAGTCTCTGAGCCGAGCGACACGGGTGTTTCTACCAGAAAGCGAATGAGCCCACGCACGGTGACCAGGCCGTCGACCGGATCGAACCACTGCGGTTCGGGCAAATGGCGCGCCCACTCTGGGTCTCCCGCGCCCTGGTCCAGCAGCAGGCACATCGAGTTCTCGTCTGCGGAGAAGAACTGGAGCAGCGGTGCAACGTGCAACGACTCCGCCAACCGCTCCAGCGCATCTTCGTTCCGAGCCAGTGCATGGCCGTTGACGAAGATGTCGAAACCGGGGTCTTCCCCTTCCACGACGATGTAGAGGCTGGCGGCCATCGCTCTGAGCATAGTGGAGGGAAAGTGTCGCACAACTTCAAATTCCCGTCCGGTAATCCAAAGGATCAATGGTTTACGCGCAAATGCAAGGTTACGCAAGTTTCAACTGAACCACTGACCGCATACAACGAAAGGGTCAAAACAGCGAATCATAAAACCATAGCCCTACTAAACTAAATATGGGCGGTGGGTTGAATCGAGGGGATCGTCGTGGATTGGAGTAAGCTTCCTGACCTGGCAGCGGTCGCTGTGCTGACGTGTGCATTCGCGTCTGTAGCGCGGCGTGGCCAGACCTCGACATCCCGCCACTGGCTGACCGGCTGGGTGTTGATTGCGCTGCACTTCGGCGCGTTTGTCTTTTTGCCGGCTCCGGGACTCTGGGGCACTCTCGCTCTCTATATCGGGATGGCGTCCATCACTTCCGCGGGTGTGCTGTTCATGTGGGCCTCAGTTCCCTATCGCACCGAGCGCTCCAGCCGCTGGATGTTGATCTCCGTGCTCTCAACGAATGTTCTCTACATCGTCCTTATCAGTTCTGATCAACCTCGGTGGTGGGCGCTCAATGGGGCGGCGATTCTTTTCGGCGCGGCACCTATGACTATTGCCTTGACGGGCCGACGGGATTTCACTCACCTGCTTCGCTGGCTGCTTGTGGGTATCTACAGCATGCTCGCCGTTTTTCTGCTGGCAGTGCAGAATCGCCCTGGCAGTGGACCCATGCTGGCAGCGAACGCCGTACTCTTCACGGTCTACTTCGGTTGCTGCCTGCACGTCTGGTACAGCTACAGGGGACGCGGAAGCGCAGGCTCGCTGATTACGATTGCTGGATTCCTTGGCTGGTCGGCGGTTTTCGTTTTGGCCCCCCTCGCCAACGTGTTTTTGCCGAATGCGCGGATTGAGAGCGAGGTCTGGAATCTGCCCAAATACGTGGTTGCCGTGGGAATGATTCTGCTTCTGCTCGAGGATCAGATCGAGCACAACAAATACCTGGCGCTCCACGACGAATTGACGGGATTGCCCAACCGCCGCCTGTTTCTCGACCGGCTTGCGATCTCGCTCGAACGCGCCCGGCGGATGGAATCGAAGGCTGCACTGCTGGTCATCGATCTCAACCACTTTAAGCAGGTCAACGACAGCCTGGGTCACCACGCAGGCGACCTCCTGCTCAAGAAGGTGAGCGATATTTTCCAGAGCCGCGTTCGCCGTTCCGACACGGTGGCGCGTACCGGCGGCGACGAGTTCTCTCTCATTCTCGAAGAGCCAACCAATCGGTCCAACGCCAAGTCGGTTGCCAGGTCGTTGATGGAGATGCTCGATCAGCCGCTTCAAGTGGGCGATCACACGCTAAAGGTCGGAGCCAGCATCGGAGTGGCTGTATTCCCCGATGATGCAGGCGATCTTGAAGGCCTTTGCATCGCCGCCGACCTGCGCATGTACGACGACAAAAACGTGTCGCGCGACACCAGCGCCGAACGAATCCCGGTAAAGTCGGAACCCTTGCCGGAGTTTCGCAGCAAAGAGAACGAAGGGTTCAAAATGATCGCGAATGTACCAAAGCTCTGACGACAACCCTTATTCGTCCCCTGGCTCAACCTTCATTCCGCGCCCAAAAAGTGCCCATCGAATGCTCTAATTCCACGAAAACGTGAAAGGCCTATTTCTTCTGCGGTGGTGGCGCCTCGTTCATCTGTTTCAGCTTTTGCTCCAGCAGCATCTTCTCCTGCTGCTTTGACAGTTTGGGAAACAACAGCGCGAAAGATGCTCGAACACCCCAAGTTGAAGATTGAGAGGGATATACCGCATTGCCATAAGCCTGAACACTGATATTTACCGGCTGAAACCCAAGTTTCATGATTCTCCCGACGCCGCCGCCGAATGGCACCGTCCATACGCTTCCGCTTGCCGCATTCCAGTTGGCAGTGATGATGGGTTGCGAGGTCAGGAACCAACCCTTCTTCATGTTGTAGTTAATGAAGTACTGCAGGAGCATCTGATTGACGTCTGTACGGCTGCCACTACCCGCGACAGACCAGATATTGTTGACGAGTACGCCCACCACGAAACTGCCCGGCATCGCCAGAGCGACGACGTTCGGTCCGAGGGCAAGTTTCCCCTGTCCGGTGTACTGGCTGGTCGCAGTCGGAATTTGAATGATCGGACCCGCGCCCCAGATTACCTTCTGCGGTTTTCCGGGAGAGAGCAAGAACGTGGGCTGCATGTCGCCGAGACCGGAAACCCCAATTTCAGGTGCGGGAGGCGGCGCAGGAAGTGGCTGGTAAATGATGGGAGTAATCCACCGGATGATCAAGTTCCAGTTGTCGCCAAGTTTCAATGGAATCACCGGCTGAATATTCAGGACATTCTGCGTACGGTATCCGGGAGCGATTCCTGTGTTGTCGTTATTCTGGATGGGAACACTAATGAGGCTAGCCACGGGATTCTGCGCCGCTTTTCGTAGCGCATCGGAATTGGTGGATGCGGCTGGCGTCTCCTGGGTTGCAACCTGCGTTCCCTCCGGCCCAATCGGCGTATTCTGCGCGATCAGAGGCATCGTTAAAATGAAGAATGATGCCAGCACCGCCAAACGGTGTGATTCTCTCTTTGACCACTTCATGAAGATTGGTCCCTCTTCTGGCGGATCGAGTGGCAAATTCAGAAACGATTCCGCGATGGGGCGAATCTACGGTTTCCGCGATTCTTTGACTACTGGCAGTATTTACAGGCGGTCGGGGGACTATGCCGCCGCAATTCGTATGCGCCTGAAGTCCCCGCGCTCATGCGCGCGCCTGGCCGATACATGAAAATGCCCGAGCCTTGAGGCTCGGGCATTTTGTCGTACGAATGCTTTTGGTTGGAAACCGGCCGAACTAGCGGCCGCCTCCGCCGCCCTGTCCGCCACGTCCGCCGCGACGGCGACGACGACGACGGTTGTTATCCTTTGCTCCGCCAGCGCCGCCCACTCCGACAGGCCGGGGAGATCCGCCCGCAACCTGGCCCACGGGAACCGGCGTGCCATCGGCGCGGTTGAAGTTCGGTTCGTTCTCCTCGTCGATCTCTTCCCCCTCTTCGTCGTCATCGTCAAAATCTTCCCCGCCCTCAATCAGAATTGTGCTCTGATTGGTGCGCGGCTGACGTTCGTCGAATTCGTGGCGAGGGCGCGCCGGTGCCGGTGGCGCCGCTTCAGTTTCCGTACCACCATCGAGGGGCTCGGATGCCTCGGCGACCGGCGCCGATTGCGCCAGCTTTGCCTTCTGCTCGCGGATGAGCGCCTTGCGGCTAAGCTTGATGCGATTGCCTTCGATGGCAAGAACCTTCACCATCACTTGATCGCCTTCGCGCAGTTCGTCCTTCACTTCCTTGACGCGGTGCTCGGCGATTTCGGAGATATGAAGCAGGCCATCTGTCCCCGGAAAGAGCTCTACGAATGCGCCGAACTCAGCAAGACGGACAACCTTACCCAGATAGACCTTGCCGATTTCGGGCACGGCGGTGAGGTTGCCAATGATCTCGAGCGCCTTCTTCAGACCCTCGGCGTCGCTGGAGGCGACGCTGACCTTGCCGCTATCGTCCACATCGATTTTTGCTCCGGTCTGCTCGATGATGCCGCGGATGGTTGCGCCACCCTTGCCGATCAGATCGCGGATTTTGTCGGTCGGAATCATCACAGTCTCGATGCGCGGCGCGTAAGCTGAGCGCTCCGTGCGAGGCCCATCAAGAACCGCATCCATCTTGTCCAGCAAGAAGAGACGACCGCGCTTCGCCTGCTCCATGGCTTGTTGGAGGATCTCGCGCGTCAATCCGCCGATCTTGATATCCATCTGAAGGGCGGTAATTCCCTTCCGCGTACCGGCAACTTTAAAGTCCATGTCGCCGTAGTGATCTTCGGCACCGGCAATGTCGGTAAGGATGGCGTAGTCATCGCCTTCCTTCACCAGGCCCATCGCCACGCCGGCCACTGAGCCTTTCAGCGCGATGCCCGAGTCATAGAGTGCGAGACTCGCGCCGCAGACCGAGGCCATCGACGAAGAGCCATTGGACTCGAGAATGTCTGACACAATGCGAATGCTGTACGGAGACTCGTCCGCACTCGGTAGAACTGCGGAGATAGCGCGCTCCGCTAGTGCTCCGTGGCCGATCTCGCGACGACCTGTCCCGGTCATACGTCCTGTCTCACCAACTGAAAACGGTGGGAAGTTGTAGTGGAGCATGAAGTTTTTCTTCTTCTCTCCCTCATAACTCTCCAGCCGCTGACCGTCGTCTGCGGTGCCCAACGTTGCCGTAACCAGGGCCTGGGTTTCGCCGCGTGTGAAGAGCGCCGACCCATGGGTGCGAGGTAGAACGCTGGTCTCGATCGTGATCTCGCGAATCTCGTCGAAAGCGCGCCGATCTGGACGGATGCGATCCTTCGTTACCTGCTCGCGGAAGCTCCGCTCACGCAGATGCTCGTAGTAGGTAGCCAGCTTCTTCTTGGCGTTCGGGTCGTCGGCGGGAAGCTCCTTCGCCAGCTCTTCCTTGATCTGCTTGATTAGCGCGTAGCTCTCCGTCTTGCCGTGGGTCTTGGTGTCCAGTGCATCCTTGAGCCGATCGCCGACCTTCGCTTTGAGTTCTGCGTAATATGCTTCGTCGAACTCCGGCGCGGTGAAGGCACGCTTCGGCTTTCCTGCCTTTGAAACCAGTTCGTCAATCGCGGCAACAATCTTCTTGATTTCGATATGAGCGAATTCGATGGCTGCAAGAATGACTTCTTCTGTCTCTTCCTTAGCTCCCGACTCAATCATCACGATGCCGTCCTTGTGACCGACAACCATGATGTTCACCGTCGTTTCCGCGCGCTCTGAGTATGTGGGATTGATGACGAATTCCCCATTCACACGGCCCACGCGAACGGCGCCAACCGTGGCGCTGAACGGAATATCACTGAGAGCCAATGCGCAAGCGGCTGCATTGATGCCGACAACGTCGGGATCGTTTTCCTTGTCGGCGGAGAAGACAAGAGCAATTACCTGGGTCTCGTTGCGGAAGCCATCGGGAAAGAGTGGACGGATGGGGCGATCGATCTGGCGGCAGGTCAGAACTTCTTTTTCGCTCGGCCGGCCTTCACGCTTGATGAATCCGCCGGGGATACGTCCGCCGGCATAGGTGTACTCGCGGTAATCGACCGTGAGGGGGAAAAAGTCGATGCCTTCTCGTGGGTCAGGAGACGCGACCGCGGTGGCCAGGACCACGGTTTCGCCCGTGGAGACCAGTGCAGCTCCGGAAGCCTGCTTGGCCATGCGACCGGTCTCAAAGACCAGACGCTTGCCACCAGCAAGCTCGACTGTCACTTCGTGTTTAGACATAGAGTCCTCGTTTCGTATTTTTCACTTGGGAAATTCTTAGGTGGGAAGAGCCGGAATGCGGAAGGTGTAGAGATTCGCGGAAGCCGCAGGACGCGACTGCCCCAAAAACAAAGCGCAGGCCGCGTCGAGATTTGCGCTCGTCGAGCGACGACAACTCGCTCGCAAGCGACAACTCTGCGCAGGACCTGGCGGCATTTGCGATTAGCCAGGTACACCATGGCCCCAGGTTCTGAATAATGCGGGGCCGTGACCAAAATCCGGTCTGGGCGCTTCCGGTTCAACGTTTGCTTTCTGATTACTTGCGGATACCGAGTTTGCTGATCACGTCGCGATAGCGATCGGAATCATGCGTCTTCAGGTAGTCCAGCAGGCGGCGGCGCTTGCTGACCAGCATCAATAGGCCACGCCGCGAAGCGTGATCCTTCTTGTGTGTCTTGAAATGCTCGGTCAGTTCACCAATCCGCTCACTCAGAATCGCGATCTGGACTTCGGGGGATCCGGTGTCCTTCTCGTGGGTGCGGAAGCGTTCGATCAGGGTAGTTTTCTTAGCAGTCGCCAGCACGGCGGTATTACTCCTCTTGCGTTCTCAGTCCACTCTCAAGTGTCTAGATAGAGATTACCATGAATAACTTGCGCGAGGAACCCTGTGCCCCCTATTGCCACTAGAAACAACGCAGGTGCCCTCGAATCGATACGTGAAATACATTGATACTGAGTTGTGGAGTTCCAACAAGTGCAACGAAAGACAACCCTCTACATCGACGTTGACGACACCATCATCGCCCAGGTCCTGCCCGGTTCGGGATTCGACCTCCGCCCCTGCGTTATCACCCAGCTCACGGTCCTTGGCCGCATGTACGACTGTTATTGGCTCACCTCCTGGCCATACATTGACGGCGTTGGGACCGGTGCAGACGTCTCCGTTGCAACCCTGATGCGCTGCCTCTATGGCGCCTCAATCAACGAGACTTTCCGCTACGCCGAGTGGGATCGCGATCACCCCGATGGCAAAGCCGGCTTTGTTCTCCGCGACGGAGCGCCAGAAGATTGGTTCTGGCTCGAAGACCCTATCCCGAAAGGCGAGGAAGCCGCCCTCGCAGCAGCTGGCAAGCTCGATCGGTACCTCTCCGTCGAACCGATAGGCCCGTGGGGCTTCCTTGATGCCGTTAAGGAATTATTCCGCCGCACAGGAAAAACAGACGGCGATATCAGACATGCTGGTGGCCGCCCCGAATGGTTCGACCGCTGCGCTCTCGCTACCGGTGGATGATTCCGATTTGCTGACAAACGCAGAAGCCAGAATCCAAAAGTTGAAACGCCTCAAGCCCGAAAAGGCGACAAACCAACCGAGTCGTGGCAAGCGCACCCAAAGTTATTGGTCGATTTTCATGAAATGCAAGATCAAAGCAGCCTTGGTGATTTCAAAATCACCAGCCAATACTCTGTTGAGTTTTATGGTTTTTTCGCGAACGAAGAGTTTGGGAAGGGGTAACCTGCATCGGCCGGCCGGCGGGGAAATATTACTGAAAAGTAATTGCCGGTTGGCCGGTCATTCACTCAGAACGGCGAGTGGAGCCTTTGTCGTTCGGATTTCCTTAGCATTCCGTGCGTAAAAAGGCTTTCCGAGCGAAATGCTTGGAAGCTCGCAAAACTGGTATGAAAGCCGTGCCATCGGAACGAGGAATATCCAAAGCATCATGCAAAATACAAACAAAATAATCCCATGAAAATGAATGCCGGGTGCAATTCTTGAGACCAAATGAGGGACAACGGCAACAAATGGTTGGTGCCACAAATAAAGGCTAAAGCTCCAGATGCCAACCTTTTGTAAATGTGATCGCAGGGCAGCGGGAAGGGGAAACTCTTGCTTCCCCTGGTGAAGAAATGCAGCTACAACTCCTGCGGTAAGTAAAGCAAAGAGCAAGAATGACATGCTGTAGAGTGGCTTGAAGAAAGCAGAAGCAACGGCGGCTGTGCCGATTGCGTATAGAGAGTAATTCGGAATCGAATAGAGAGTACCTCGGATATGACGTTCAGCGACGTAGGCTCCGATTGACCAGCTAAACCAATAGATCAACGGTGAACCGGCCAAGTAGAAGGTAATTCCTCTGCCAGTGACTGTCCAAAGAATGCCATCCGAGAGTCGCAATGTAACCTCAATGGCAGCAATCCCTGCGAGTGATCGTCCCCAACCAAAGCGTGTCGCAAGCGCGATCAGAAGTGGATATAAAGCATAGAGCTGCACTTCTATGGCGATACTCCAGTAGGATAAGTTGATGCCATAGAATGACTGGTGGCTAAAGTTATGAAACAGGAGCAAATGACTAACAAGCTGGTCTGCGCTCCACAACGAAACGGAATGAAGACGAGTATAGGGAAAAGCGAACGCGAAAAATAAGACGGTGAGGAGATAAGGTGGATAAATCCTAAAAAACCGCCGCCAAAAAAATAGTGGCCATTGCGGTGACCTTGAAAAGCTGAGATGGATACAGAATCCACTGACAACAAAGAATATTGCCACTCCGACCCATCCAAAGGTTGCCGGAATCAATGGCAGAAACGAAGGAGCAACATTGAAATCGCGAAACCAGTGACCCCACGGTAACTGATCACGCCCGAATGCCGCACCAAGCGAGTGAAAAGCAAACACGAGAAGAATGGCAACTCCTCGAATTGGATCAAGAAAATCAATGCGCCGGTTTATAGATGCGTCAGGCGAGGTACGAGAAGGATTCTCTACCCTGTCACCGGTTGAATCCCGGCCGGAATTGACAATCACCGGATTAGAGGACGAAGGCAGACGACCGGCCACGGGACCCCTATGATTCACTTCGCTATGAATACACAAGCGACTTTCCCGAATCGTCCGCTTGAAGAGCAGACAGCGGGAAAACGAAACTCCCTGAATTATGCGTGATCAGCGAAATCCGAATCACTCGCCAGGTTTTGGGGGCACAACGAGTGCAACGTACATCGAGAATGTGACACGGCACAATCCCATCAAAGTAATAATCTGCAGTTACTCTACGTGAAAATATCGATTCGGCGCGAAAGACCATAACTTATTTGTTTTTGTCACTACAAGGCAAGCGGCGGTGTAGCTGTAGCGGCCTGGGGAGTAAAGACGACGCTCGCGGCGTCGCACCGGCTGGCGCGCAGTCGCCAAAAGACTAACTTGCGCGGCTAGACGGACCAGAATGTGGATCGAACATCTTCTTCCGGCAAACCTACGCTACGCACTCACAGATTGACGGAAGAGTATGTTTTAGCCAAATAGAAGACATAGTCTTCACTCAACGTCAGCCCGCGCCGGTGGTGACAAGGTTTGACCTTGTCACCACCCCCCGCGCCGCAGAACCGTTCATAATTCATATAATGCCGTTTACCCTCGCTCACGCTGCTGCAGTGCTTCCATTTCGGCGCACGCGTCTGATCATGTCGGCCCTGGTCGTCGGCTGCTTTGCTCCGGATTTCGAGTACTTTCTTGGACACCATGGCAGCTTCGGCCACACATTGACCGGAATGTTTGCACTCGACCTGCCTCTCGGCCTTGTCGTGCTCTGGCTGTTTCACCGTTATGCCAAGGAGCCGCTCGCCGCCTGCCTGCCCGAAGGTGCGCGCGAAAGACTCAATCTGGGATCGAACACCCTCCCCATCAACTCTTTTTCAAGCTTCGCGCTGATCGTATGCTCCCTTCTTGTGGGTATAGCCACACACATCTCCTGGGATGCGTTCACCCATCCCCGGTATTGGATCTACGATCACTTGCACTTCCTCCACGAGACGGTTTCACTTTCGCTGTTCGGTCCTCGCCCCTGGTACGGAATCTTGCAGTACATCAGTTCCGTCTTCGGAATCGTTGTCGTTCTGCTTTGGTGCATCTACTGGTATCGGCATACCGCACCCATCCATTCCAAACTGGATCGGCACTTTTTGACGAGCGACAGAATCGCCCTCGCGTGCTCGCTTTTAATTGCGATTGTGTCTGGTCTCGTCCGCGCAGGGGCCGCCGGCATCCCACACGGGGTGCGAGGATCCCAGCGGTTCATGAGCGACATGGTGGTAACTGGAATCACTGTTCTCTGGATCGAAATCGTGATCTATGGCATCGTTCGAGATCTCCGCCGCAACACGGTTAAATCGGCTTGAAGTGATCGCCGTCGGGAAACGCCTGATCGCGGCATCTTCCTGCGCCGAAATTGCAGAACGGAGATCAGTCTTTCAGCAGAGCTCTTCTGATCAGTCCGGGCAGCTGCTTCTCCGCGGCCTCCACCGTCCCCAGTGACTCCACCAGCGCATCGAAAAACTCGAACGAAGTCAACGCCACCAGGCACGCAGTCGCTTCGGACTGTTTCCTGCTCGCGCCAATTCGTTCCATTACATGCGCAGCAGCCATGTGCCGTCGCTGGTTTCTCGCATAAATCGCCTTGCCGAATTCGGGATCGACAGCGGCGATACCATGAATGCGTTTCAACAGTAGCCGGTTCTTCGCCCAGAAATTCGAGAAAACCGCGATGAACCCCTCGAGCATCACATCCGCGTCCCCCGCCATCATCACTTCGCGCATGCGCTCCATACCGCCGTCTAACGCGATCTGGTCGAACAGCGTCTCCAGCACGCCGCTCCGCGTGCCGAAAAGATTATGAATGGTCTGCCGCGTCACCCCACTGGCTTTCGCGAGCGACTCCATCGAGAAATCGCGCGTGCCACCTTTTTCCAGTTGCGCGCGCGCAGCCTTCAGGACCGCTGCCCGTGTGTGGTCCGTCTGTTCCAGGCGTCTGCCCAGTTCGTAAGGCCTCTTGCATGAAGGATTTTGGCGGCTTTCCACAGAATCCAATCTTACCCGGCCAAATTACATTTGACAATATGTCAAGTGAATATTAAGCTGATCTGGTTGGTGCGAGGTCGCTTATGCCGTCACCTTCTGATACCGCCCCAGCCCGTCCGCACGAGGCAAAAGCTCCATGGGGGCTCCGCGTCGGCTTCTGGATCTGCATCGCCATCGCGGTCGCCGTTGTCATCCGTCGCCTCGTCGCCCTGGCGGTCCCCACACGCAACGGACCGCCCCAACTGACTGGGCTCGATGACGTGTTCGCTTCGCACGCCGCTCTCACGCTGGCACACATCTTACCCGCCCTGCTGTTCGTTCTGTTGGCCCCCGTTATTGTCCTCCGGCCCGATAACCGGCCCGTCTGGATAGATCGCGTCTTCAATTCCCTCGGCGCAATCGTGGGTCTCACCGCATACGCCATGAGCCTCTACTCCGTGGGCGGCTGGACGGAGCGCTCCGCAGTCCTGCTTTTCGATACGCTGTTTCTCTTCTCTCTCGCCCGAGCCTGGGGCTGCCGCTTCCAATCCGACACCATGCACGAGCGCCGTTGGCAACTCCGCGCCATCGCGATTCTGTTGGGCATCGCCACCACGCGCCCGGTGATGGGAGCCTTCTTTGCGACGGCGCGCCTCACTCACCTGCTCCCGCAACAGTTCTTTGGAATTGCCTTCTGGATTGGCTTTTCCATCAATGTCCTGATCTTTGAGCTCTGGATCCGTTCTGCCGATCGGCACCGAGAACACACATCCCGCTCGCAAATCCCCAACTCCATAAGGAGCGCGATATGACTTCAACAATTCCGCACACCGTCTCCAGCATGAATGTCAAACATGCCGGGCCGCCGCTCTGGCTTCTCGCCATTCTCTACACTGTCCTGTTCAACGCGGGCCTCTTTCCGGTCACGATGTATGGAGGCATGCCTTACTGGCCCGGCCCATGGGAATCGGCCGCGGTCATCACAACCTTCTTCCAGACGCAAACCACGCGCGTGCTTGCGTGCCTTCTCCTGCAAACGGGCGCGATGATCTGCCTCGGCCTCTTCACAGCCGTCGTCGTAAGCCGCCTGCAATTTCTAGGCATACGCGCTGCGGGCGTAACCATCGCCCTCTTCGGCGGATTCCTCTGCGTCTTCGACAGTCTCGCTGGCGCCTTCACCGTCTGGACGTTGATTCGCCCCGCCGTTGCCGCGAATCCGCCCATCCTCGTCGCACTCAACTATCTCTCTTACGCGTTTGGCGGTCCGGGATTCTCGATCCCCATGGGCCTGCTGATGGCCGGTGTCTCGGTCTCCGCTGGCCTGACAAAGCTTATTCCCAAATGGGTCATGTATTTCGGTTTGTTCCTCGCGGCCTGCGGCGAACTGAGCATTTTCCATTTCATCAACCCGCAGCTTCTCTTCCTGATCCCCTTGACCCGCTTCCCCGGCTTCATTTGGATCATCGCAGTAGGCTTCACATTGCCCAGATACCGCAAAGAGCAACCCCTCGCCGCGGCCGCGTGACGAGTGTCAATCGAGTCCGAAAGGTGTCGCCCTGAGTTCCGTAGGTTGGGGCCTCGATACGCGTCGGCGCGATGGGGTAAGCGGAACGAAGGATCTGCTTCTGCCGTTTTGTCCACGCGCTAACAAATCCCCTGTTAACGGATGTCGCCCTGAACTGTCATTGCCCCGCATCGCGCCAATAATTCGCGCGCGCAATAATCTTCGCCCCGTAATCCTCCACCGTGTGCACACGAATCGTATGCAACCCCGGCGTCGGCTCCGAAGGACTGAACGTAATCAAATAGCGGTTGCGCACATCCTTCGCAGCCTCCATCACCCGCGCTTCAAAGCGCCGGTCGCCGGTAAACGTGGTGTACTCTCCGCCGCTCATGATCGCAATCTGCTTTGACACGTTTTTCTTGAACGCCTGGACCGCCATCACCAGCGTCGACACCATGTTCAGCGTCCGATCTTCGCCATTATCCTTGAAGTCGTGCGCCAACTCCGCCTTTGATGGTGAATACGAGATGCTTAGGACCAGCACATCCGACCGCCCGATCTTGCTCACCAGCTGTGCCGGCTTGGTGTGCTTGCTTCCGTGGTCGCGTTCTTCGCTGATCAGCAGCAACACTCGCCTATACTCCTTCGGCTGATCCTCCAGCAGATCGACTCCATAGCTGATGGTGTCAAGAATCGCCGCCCCGCCATCGCCCGGCTCGAGCTGCTGCAGACCCGCCGCCAGCTCTTCTTCCGAGTGCGTGTAGTCATGCATCAGCCGTGGCTTTGATCCAAATCCCACGAGCGCAGCCTGGCTCTGTGGATCCGACAGGAACACATCAAGCAGCGGTCCCAGCTTCGCCAGTTTCTGAAACTCCAGCGCCCCCGCTCGTCCCTCTTCCATGGCGACAACGAGGGCCACCGGCGCCGTGTCCAGCTCCTCTTGCACATGAATCTTCTGCGGCACGCCATTGTCTTCCACCACAAAGTCCGATTGCTTCAAACCGTAAACGATGCCGCCCCCACGAGACTTCTCCACCAGGGTCGGCACCAGCACCTCATTGGTTGTTACGCGAATCGTCGGCGAATCTGCGTGCGAACCCGGCATCGGTTTCGGCGGCTCAATCGGAGGGAGTTGCTGGGCCTGCGCAAGCGCCGCACACAAGAAACCAGCCGGAACAATGAGTTTCACCAGGCAAATCAACTCGAATCTTATCCTCTGCATGAACTCCCAGACTCGATCATAAAGTGACCGCTCACGCATCTTCTGATGGAGTGGAGATCCTGCTAAACGAAAGTGTGTCTGAGTGGTTGGACGTACTTTCACCGCGAAGCGTTTCTGGCATTCGCGATCGCGCCATCCCATCCTTCCCGTGGCGAAGCTCCATCGATAGCCGAGCGCAGCGCCGTGAATGCCGGAGTTGGCTTCAGGTCGTCGTCAAACGGCAGTGGTCTCTGTCTCGCGCCATCCGGTCTCAACGCCCATGCGCTCTTTGTCTCGTTGAGCCACGTGTGCGCATCCGTGATCCCCCACGTTAACAACGCCTTTACGTTCAGCTCTTTCAGCAGCAGCGCGGCATAATCGCGATACACGCGCGCCACCGCCGCATCCTGCTCAGCAATCCCTCCGGCGACCTTCCGCGTATTCACATCTAGCTCCGTGACGTAGGCCTCAAGCCCCATCCCCTTTGCTTCGCGGATGAACGATACAAGCCCATCGCCTGGCTGCGGCCCGTCTGCACTCAGATGGCTCTGCACTCCCACCGCGTGTATCGGCACGCCTTGCGCCTTGAACCGGCGCAGCAACGCCAGCACCTCTTCCCGCTTCTGCGTCTGATCCGGTGTATCGAGCTCAATGCCGTAGTCGTTGTAGGTCAGCTTCGTCGTCGAATCTGCCGCGGCCGCAGTGCGAAACGCCAGTTCCAGATAATCCGGCCCAATCAGATCGAGCCAAATCGTTTTGCGCAGACCATCCTTCAGCCCGTCTTTCGGATCGATCGCCTCGTTCACCACATCCCAGCTATGCAGCTGTCCGCGAAAATGTCCAGCCACCGTCTGAATGTGCTGCGTCAGCAGTTGCCGCGCATTGTCCTTGGTCGCAGCTGTCTTCAGCCACGCCGGATTCCCCTCGTGCCAGCACAGATTGTGTCCGCGCACCCGCTGTCCAGCAAGCGCCGCAAAGCGCATCAGCTTGTCCGCTTGCGTAAAGTCGAAGACTCCCGGCGAAGGCCGCAGCGCGCCCCATTTCATCGCGTTTTCGGCAACCAGGATATTCGCCTGCGTCTTGATCAGTTGCGTGTACCCATCCGCGGTCGTGCCCGCCGCCAGGCCATCCACGTCCAGCAACTGTGGAACCACCGCCGCTCCATACATCAGCCCCCGCGCAGCCGCATGTGCCCGCAAAGAGTCAGCGCCCGAATCATTCGCCTCCGCGCCCCCTTCCATTTCCTCGCACTTGAGCCATCCAGGAATCGCCGTGGCGGCTCCCACCGCAACCGTTGCCCGTCCGAATTCACGCCTCGTCCACTGCGTAATGCTCTTCTCAGTCATGTTTCCTCGTATTGGCTATGAACCTCGAAATGATTCGTTCAATAGTGTTTTCAATCTGCGCAAGCCCTTCAGTCCAACTGCAGACTTCGCCAAGTTGAAGGATACGAGCTTCAGCCTGGGCGTATTCAGCAGCCGAGAAGAAAGGGGCTTCAACCCCGAGAACAATTCTCAATGACTGAGCCATATTTGTGTCTGGGTGCCAAGTTCATGCGGCGCCGTTTGCCACAGGAGTGGGATGCCAGAGATCCTCATCAACAGCCCTGCCGAAGCCGACCGCATCACGGCTTCCGTCGAGCCTCGCTCTCAAGTCGTCCCGCCCAGAACAGAAAACTCAATAACTCCCACCTCGACTCCCACATAAAACCGAAAACGTCGCGCGCACTCAGCATTTCGGCCGGCTTGCCGGAATAAGTCTCCACCCGCCAGCGAAGAAACTCACTCCGCCACGGCGCAAACCGATGCCCACGCGTCGCATTCCACAGAAACCGTAACGCCCCAAACAAGTTTGGAATCCTCTTCTGAAGTGTAAACCGCGCACGAACACCCCGCGCATCAACAGGAGCTAGCCTGGAGTCTCTGATGAGCGCGGCGTAACCTCGCGTCAACCGAGATCGCTTGCGACATGGACATCTCTCATTGCCAATCCGAGAAACTGCACATGTAAGCTTCCTATTCGCATCGCAAGGCGACCATTGGGTCGACTCGCGAGGCTCGTCGTGCCGGACGGTAGCCTGCCAGCGCAGCTACAGAGAGCAGCAAGCCGGTGGCTTCCACTAGATTCATCGGGTCGGTTCCCCGTACGCCAAAGAGCATACTCGCAACCAGGTGTCCTCCAGCTATGGTGATCGGAACGCCGATCGCAACGCCAGCCACAACCAGCACGCTAATCTCTCGCATCACCATCCATCGCATATGCCGGCGATCCGCGCCCAGCGCCATGCGAATGCCAATCTCGTTGGTCCGGCTGCTCACGACATAGGACATCAGACCATAAATGCCGATGCTGGAGAGAAAGACGGCCAGGAGTCCGAAGAAGGCGGAGAGTTGCGCGATCAGAGTGGAGGATTGCATCGAGAGTGCTATCTCTTCGTCCACTGTGAGCACATGATTAATGGGGAGATTGCGATCTATGCTGTGAATCGTCTTTTGTGCGGCGGAAGAAATCGCGCTCAGGTCTCCCGTATAGCGAACTGACAGATCCCGAAGGTACCCCGGCACTTGCCGGTAGGGAAAATAATCCATTGCAACCGGGGGCTCAGCGAGGTCCCCGAACTTGGCATCCTTCGCAACGCCGATGACCTCGATGTCATTGGCATGTTGCTGGCTTCCAGTTCCGTAATGCCGTCCAATGGGCGAGCCCCCCGGGAACAGGGTGTGAGCCATATACTCGCTGATCACGGCAACCTTGGGCGACGTCGCCATGTCCAGCGGACCAAAGCCACGGCCGGCCACCAACGGAATCTGCATGGCGCGAAAATAGTCGTTGCCGATGATGTTATGCCTCACTTCGGCGTCCTTGTCGTTGTCGGCTCCTTGCACATAGATTCTGCCGCTCCAGGCAGCGTACGGCCCATCATGGCATGTACGCCCAGCACCTGGAAGTATGTGCCCGAAACGAGCTGGATCTGCATGGGCTCTTGCTCGGCGCGGTTCGACACATATCCGTGCACATCGTTCGTCATGCTGAAGATGGCAGCCACGTTGGAGAAGACATGATTCTCTTGCTGCAACTGGCGATAGAACGGGTAGGAGTAAAGGTCTGTCGACGCGAAAGCATCGGTGATGCCGTCAACCCGCCCCGGGCCCAACAGCACCAGTTGCTTGGGATCCTTCACAGGGAGCGAGCGAAGTATCACCGCATCCATAAAGGTAAAGATGGCCGTGTTTGCGCCAATGCCGAGCGCCAACGACAAGAGGGCCACGATCGTCCCACCCGGACTGCGCAACATGGCTCGCACGCCATAGCCGATGTCCTGCAAAAAGCTCTCTAGCCATCCCCATCCCCACGCCCTGTGGCTCTCCTCTTTCAGTGCGAGCGTGTTTCCAAATCGCCGCCGCGCTGCCGCACCCGCCTTATCGAGCGGCATTCCCAACTCCGCTTGTTGCGTTTGCCGAAGGTCGATGTGCAGTCGCATCTCTTCCTCGAGATCGGCCCGAAACTGGCGCCGATGCAGCAACATGCCGATCCGCCGTCCAAACTCTTTGAGCCAGTCCGTCACGCTTCCTCCTCAGGCGGTTTGAATGATCCGCGTAATCGCCCCCATCACCCGCTCGAACTGCGTCACTTCCACCATCAGTTGCTTGCGTCCAGCCGCTGTCAGCTTGTAATAACGTGCTCGCCGATTGCCCGCCGTTGTCCCCCACTCCGCGGTGACCCACCCTTTGATCAGCATTCGCTGCAGCGCAGGATAAAGCGAGCCTTCTTCCACCTGCAGCACGTTATCCGACGTTTGTTGAATGGCGTTGGCGATTTCGAATCCGTGCAGCACGCCCTGGACCGCAAGGGTCTTCAAGATCAGCAACGACAGCGTTCCGGGTGGAATCTCATCTCGGCTCATGGCATCCCGAGTTCTTCCAAATCACTTGCTTAGACAGCCTATGCCAGGGTTCGATCAGTCGGCGGTCTCTGTCAATAGATAGTTACGAATCCTCGTAAGGGTCTTGGTGCCGCTTGCGCGATCTGACGGGGCCGAGCGGCACTGCCAGTCTCAGTCAGAAAGACTGGAGATATACAAATGCATGCGAGTAAACTTCGGCGAAAATGCGGGGCTCTAGTCCCCGTCACTTGGTGGTCTTCTGGTTCGCAGCCGACGTAACCCATGGACAGAGTGCGGGCTTCATGCCGTACGTCACCCGATCAGAGAAAGAGGGCTTCACGCCCATAGGGGCGGGCTCTTCCTGCATTCATCACCCTTGCAGCTTGTCAAACAAACTTCCCGACCCAAGCTGCGAGATCACCGATTCAAGCGCCGTCTCCTGTGTCTTCGACAACGACAACTCCGTCGCCACCGTGGCAAGATCAGCCTGCATGAGGTTTGTCTGCGCCGCTGAAAGCTGCGTCTGTTCCGTCGTGATGGCACCCGAGGCTGCGGTCAGCTGCGTCATCGAGTTGTCAATGGTTACGCGTTGTTGCGAAACGGTGTTGAGAGCCGCCGTCAACGCCTGCGTATCCTGCGTAGCTTGCGCCGTATTTACGACGCCGCTCGCATAATCCGCAACCAGACTGTTGAGCACCCCGAACACACTTGTCGATCCGATAAATATCTGGTTGCCAGGAACATTCAGCTGGATCTTTTGGCCGTTCGGCGTCTCTAGGTAATTCACATCGTCATCGCCGTTGTACGTGGTCGTTGCCGGCGAGGTTGCATTGGAAGTGGCAAAGGGAACAGTCGTGGTTTGTCCGCCTGCAAAGATGTACTGTCCCTGGTAGCTGCTGTTCGCCAGCGATTCCACCTCGCTCAAGACACCGGAGATCTGTGCCCCGATCGATTGCACGTCACTCGCATTCATCGTGCCGTTGTTTGCGCTGGTGGCCAACGAGATGGCCTGAGTAAGTTGCGATACAACGCTCCCCAGCGCAGAATCGGCCACCTGCAGTTGACCGGTGACGAGGCTCGAACTCTGGGTGAAAGAGTCATCACGCTGAATCTGGTTCAGAAGCAGGACGTTTCGCCCCGCAGACACCGGATCGGCCCCCAGTGCGGTAAATCGTATGCCGCTCGAAAGCTCATTCGACAGTTGCTGCTCCGTGCTCTGAGTCTGATCGAGAGCGCTCACCAGATTGGTTACATAAGTAGGATCGACGCGCATAGCAAGACTCCATCACCAGAAAGTAAGGGCTCAACAGATTCGAGATATCAAGGTTTGGGAGGGTACGAGCTTTGGCCCGTACTTTGTCCAGCTTAAAGAGAAGGGAGCTTTAGCTCCTGAGGCAAGCAGAATTCGGGCGCCAGTGACCGTGCCCGTAAACCACGAGGTTGGAACAAGGTGCTCTATCTTCTGAGAAATGATCTGAATTCACTTCATGCCCCCTCCCGTGATCAGCTAAGACACCGCAGTTTCGACACCCAGATTCAAAGCCGACGTCATGACCGTGTTGAGAAGCGTGAAAACCTGCGAAGCTGCCTGGTAACTGCGTTCAAACTCCTGCATGAACGAGGCCTCTTCGTTCAGGTTCACACTCGAGAGTGAATCCCGAGTGGTCTGCAGTTGCGTCACCGAAGCATTCTGCGCTGTGTTCTCCGTCTGCACCTGCGAAACCGTAGAACCCAACGTAGTGACGAATTCGGAGTAGAAATCCGGTGGCGTCAGGCCGTTCGCGATTGGCTTCGCCAGCAGTCCAGCCATCGCGCTTGAGTTTGAACTATCGCCGCTTCCCTGCCCCAGCGACGCAGCCGCAATCTGCGAGGGGTCGGTCATCACCACGCTCATATTTGCCGCGCTGCCCGCAATCGCTGTGGGCTGGTTGAAGATGTAAAGCGGGTTGGATGCTGTTCCGGTGCCGCCGCTAAGATCGGAGCCGGAGTTGTTGAGCGAGTTCACTTGCGTTGAGATACCGTAGGCAAGCTGGTCGAGCCCGGACAGAACCTGCGGAATATCCTGATCTCGCGCCGTCAGATAGCCGCCCAGTTCTCCACCTCCTGCGGTGAGCGATTTGGTCACGTCACTGGTGCCAATGAAGAAACGGCTCTCTCCGTTCAGGCTACCGGTGGTGAGGGAATAGCTGGTGCCTTCCGAGACAAGCACGTCGCCGGAGGTGGTCGTAAGGGAGATTCCATTGTTTTCCGTTGTGATCTGGTTGACGCCGATGAGTTGCGAAAGCTGGCTCAGGTCTTGCTGGCGCTGATCTTCAAGAGTGCCCGCGTCTGAGTTGGGTGACGAAGATTGAATTTGCAGATTGAGCTGCGCAATCGCCGCGGTAAGGGAATTGACCTGGCTGGTAACGCTCGTGGCCTCCTGGTCCAGCGAAGTGCGCTGCGCGTTCAAGCTTGCGGCTGCATTCGATACATCTCCCGCCAGTGTGCCCGCGGTGGACAGCACCTGCTCTCGCAGCGAATTATCCGTGGGATTCGCTTCGAGCGAAGCGAAAGAAGAGAAAAAGCCGGTGATGTCGGCGCCGATGTCGCCCGCCGCGGAGTTTTGCGACCCAGAGTCCGGCGGAAAAAGTGCCTGGACAGAATCGAGTGCGGAAAGACGCGTTGTCGAGGCCGAAGCTGCCTGCTGCTGCTGCTGGAGACGTTCCTCAAGCACGCGATCGCGAACGGAAGTGGCCCCGGTCTCGGTCACGCCTTCTCCGTAGCTGACGCCATTGATCTGGACCGGCGTGTTCTCTTGCCAGTTAGGAACCTGCTGCGTGTAGCCGGGGGTGTTGGCATTCGCTACGTTGTTGGCCACGATGTTCAGGGCTGACTGGTCTGCATCAAGCGCGCCTGAAATGAGATTGAACGCCGAGTTAATGGTCGCCATGTCCACTCTCCTCAGGAGCATTGCAGTCGCCCTGCGCCGGGCCGTATTCAAGTTGGGCCGCGCGCACCTCACGAAGACGGCGCATAACCTTCAAGTTGGTTCTCGTCGCGTCAAGAACACGCGCGAGGATGGCCATCTCCTGCAACGCGTCGCCGGATCCAGATTCGCATTGATTCTTCGCGTTGCACCGCACCTGGTCCATATCGCGAATCAGCGCCGCACACGAAAGCGCCATTTCTTCGAGCCGGTTCGCGTCGAGATGCGCCAGTGCATCTGACGCTTCGACCAGCATGTTCTTCAACACGGATTGAGGGACCTGATGCATCATCGCGATTGTCGCTAACGAACTCGTTCCCCTCACTTCCTAGTTGCGGGCACCAGGAGGGGCCGGCAGCACGTTAATTGCCCGAGGTGACACCGCCTCCGAGCATGGCGTCGATCACTTTGCCAGCCACCGCGGAAGCTTGAACGTTGTAGGTGCCGCCCGCCAGAGCCTGCTGAATTGCCGAAACCCTGTCGGTACGGACGCCCTCCTGCGCTGCGGACTGCGAGACCTCTGTTCCGGCGTGGCTCAGCGTGGCCTGGTCGCCCACAAATGCAGCCTGCGCCGAGGCGGCTTCATTGCTGCGAATCTGCGGGGCCTGCGGCGATGCCGATGAAGAAACTCCCAGAAAAGCCTTCAGTGCCTCAGCATTATTTCGGATTTCCATGCGCAATCCTCCTTAGCAAGGTTATCGGCAATCGTGAACTTCACTTGAGCCCTGCAGCACCATCGTCTGAAAATACCTGCTCATTTGTTCCCGCATTGGAGAAGGATTGGGATTTCTTTTCATTCTGGGAAATGCCATGAAGAATACTTGTGGCGATGCCCAACCCCCCGTGTTTGCTCAGTGCTTGTCCGAGGGCCTCGGCCGCAAAGTCTGCCAGAGCTCCACCCGAACCGGCATCAGAGTCGTCCCCGTTAACGCTGGCGCCATTTGTCATCGGCTTGAGCAGCTCCTTCATCAGCTGCGCCTCAAACTCGTGCGCAGCTTGGACTAGACGCGGTTGCGGAACCGTGGCGGATCGGCTTTCGGCTTCGACACCTCCAATGGAATTCATCTACAGCACCTCCAGGTCGGCCTCGAGCGCGCCGGCCGCCTTCATGGCTTGCAAGATGGAGATGACATCGCGAGCACCCGCACCGATCCGTTGCAATTCCTGCACCAGATCCTCGACCGTCGCCCCCTCTTTCAGGTCAATGCGATTGACGGGCTTATCCTGCGCCTGGACCGAGGTCTGCTGCACCACCTCCGTTGTTCCCGCGGACAGCGGCCCCGGCTGCGAAACCTGCGTCTGCGAAGTCACATTAACGGAGAGACCGCCGTGAAGGATCGAGACCGGCTGCAAGCGCACCATGCCCCCGATGACCACGGTTCCGGTGCGCTCATTCACCACCACGCGAGCGCGCGGATACACCTCGACTTCGACCCCTTCGACCCTGTCGAGAAGGGCGGGGATATCTTCGTTGGGCTGCGGTGAGAGTTCGACGCGCCTGCTGTCAACGGCGTGTGCGCGTGCGGAACCGAGGGATCGATTCAGGGCCGCAGCCATGCGTTCGGCCGTGTGAAAGTCTGCTTCGTTTAGGATCACACTGACGGTTTGCATCTGCTTGAGTTCGAATGGCACGGGGCGCTCCACGAGCGCGCCCCCGGGAATCCTGGCGGTGGTGGGGTGATTGAGTTGCCGCGTGTTACCGGCTGCGGTGCTCATATAACCGCCCAGAACAAGGGCTCCCTGAGCTTGCGCGTAAATCTGACCGTCGGGACCATAGAGCGGCGTCATCAGCAGAATTCCGCCTTCGAGCGAGCGCGCGTCGCCCGCAGACGATGCCGTAATGTCGACGCGATAGCCGGGCCGGCTGAAGGGGGGCAATGTAGCCACGACAAAGACGGCCGCCATGTTCTTGACCTGCATGTTGCTGGCACTGTTCGAGCCGGTTTGCGGAACCGTAACGCCCATGCGCTCCAATGCAGAGATCAATGTTTGTGCCGGAAAAACAGTCTGCGAGCTATCGCCGGTGCCGCGCAAACCCACAACGAGGCCGTAACCGACAAGCTGGTTATCGCGAATTCCCTCAATGGTGGCTACATCCTTCACACGGGCGAGTTGGCCGTGTGTCTCGCTTCGGGCAAGCCCCGCAGCGATAGCGATTGCGGCCGCGAAAAGGGTCCAGCCGAGGAATAGGGTCCATTGCATACCTTCCGGGGTCTTCGACTGGCCTCTCGACAGGAGGGCAATGGTGTGAGGCATGTGACCCGGTATCACATTCTGTTCAGTCGAATTACTCTTGTCATCCATAGATTTGGTTTGGCCTTTCTGAAAATCGCTGAAGCGCTAAAACACGATTAGCTTTTCGAGCCAGCGAACGAGCGGATTCTGGCGGTAGGTTGAGTCGCTCACAATTCCCTTGCCCGTGACTTCGAGTTCCAGATCGGTCATGGCGGTGGAAAGCACCTGGTTCTGCGCACTCACATCCTCTGGGCGCACCAGGCCTCGCAGCTTGATGATTTGGGTTTGCTGAGAAAAGGTAAGCTGGCGGGTGGCCTGAACAACGAGCATTCCATTCGGCAAGACATCCACTACTTCGCCACCGAAGGTGGTGGCAAGACTGGAGTTGGTCGTGCTCTGGCCCTGCGCCGTCAGGCCGGAGGAGGAGTTCTGTCCAATGAGATTCTGCAGACTGTTTGAGGCCTTAAGTGCGCCAAACAGTGCGGTCAAACCTGAACTGGCGTTCGATGCGCGCGTGTTCTTTACTTGACCGTCCGTGGAGGCCGCAAGGCTCTCGATGACCACGATGGAGACAACATCGTGCATACGGACAGCCTTGGCGTCCGTGCCCAGGCGCACCAGGCGTCCCTCGGCGCTCCAAATTGATCCAGCAGTGCTGACCTCTGCCGCATGCTGTGCGCGTACGCGGTCGATGTAGTCGTGCAAGGCCACTTCAGGCGGAGTTTTGCTCGGCACAGGCGGCTTCTGCTTGTTGACTGCGTGGAGTTGCAGCGGATTGAGTCCTAAAACAGCCAGGGCAAAAAAAATGAAGATCAGGCGAGGGCCCATCATCGGCGCACCTCGCCAAGGTCGTCGGAAGAGATCGCACGGCCCGGTGCAGTCGCGATGGCGTTGAGAGTTCGACCACCGAACTTCAATCGCACGGTCAGACTCTCGCCGATTGCGGCTGACTTCAGGGCGGAAGCCTCCAGTTCTGCGTCGAAGACGCGCGTGCGCTCGGACACGACGAGGTAATCGCCCGCGCGAATCACAGGGAGCGAAGGACCGTCACTGTGAGAGGGAAAACGTAGGTCAGATCTTTCAGGACTGAAACCAGAGCAAGAGGAGTTGCGAGGGCTTTGGACGAGCGCGGCCGGAGCAGCGGGACGGCTGAGGTTCCGGAGCAAGATCCAATGCTGATGTGTGCCGGGATCTTCGATGGTGCCGATCGCGCGATACGGCGTCGCAATTTTAAAACGGTCATCGACGATGCTTGAACATCCACCGGGCTGGTTCCGCACAGTGGAGTTGCTTTGCTGGCACCGACCAGGAAGGGTTAGGAGGGTCGCCAGAGAAATGTTCGCCAGCTTGATGGCCCAGGAATAATTTAGGCGCCTCATCTGCTTCTCCACCTCTATCGGGTCATATTGTTGATCTGCGAGTACATGTCGTCAGCGGCTTTGATGACCTTGGAATTTGATTCATAGGCACGCTGGGCCAAGACCATCTGGACAAATTCAGTGACCACGTCTACGTTGGAGTTTTCAAGGTATCCCTGCTGCAGAGTGCCGAGACCTTCGGCTCCCCCGGGGTTACCAAGCACCGGGTCGCCAGAACTGAGGGTGGCCTGAAGAAGATTGGAACCAAGACTCTCGAGACCGCCAGGATTTGGAAAAGTCGCCAGTTGCAACTGTCCTAGTTGCGACGGATTTTGTTGGCCAGAGAGTGTGCCGTTGACGACGCCGTATTGCGTAATGGTGACCGCCGTGGCATTCGATGGAATCGTGATGTTGGGCAGAATCGGATCGCCATCGGTGGTCACGATGGTTCCCTGGTTGTTGAGATGAAACTGTCCAGCGCGCGTGTAGGCAATCGTGCCGTCGGGGCGCTGCACCTGGAAGAATCCCGGGCCCTCGATCGCAACATCCAGCGGATTCGAGGTCTGGTTCAGAGCCCCCTGCGTCATGATGACTTCGGTGGCGGCGGACTTTGTTCCAAGCCCGATCTGCAGGCCGGCAGAGACGGTGGATTGACTTTGCGCTGCCCCGGGAGTGACGAGATTCTGATAGATCATGTCCTGGAACTGAAGCCGCAACTGGCGGAACCCGGTGGTGGAGGAGTTGGCGAGATTGTTGGCGATGGTGTCCAGATTCATCTGCTGGGCGGTCATTCCACTCGCTGCGGTATACAGTGCTCGAATCATCTCTTCTCCTCGACTTCGACGACAATCTGTCCTAAACCCTTGGCAGGTCTTCTGTCGCAGTTTTGTTGAACTCGGTGTGAAAGACCGTGAGAGCCTTCTGCATCATCTCGGCCTGGCGCTGCATCATGATCAGATCGAGCGTCCCTTGAACAACATCCTGGTTTGCGCCTTCAAGGGCGCCCTGATGGATAGCGGCATCCCTGGATTGGGTGGCTTTGATGTCATCAGGAGCGACATAGCGATTCGCGCCTTCAGGTTTGAGTTGCGCATTGTCTGAAAAACTGATGACACCAACCGTAGCGACCGCTCCACCGCTGACTGAAATTACCCCGCTTGCCCCGACAGCAACCTCACCCGGCGGGATGGAGATCGGCTGATCGGTTGAGGACAGGACAGGCTCATTGGCAGCCGTCACAAGGCCCCCAGTCTGCGAGCGATGGAAGCTCCCATCGCGCGTGTAGCGGACTACGGTCTGTCGAGGAGCCAGGTTGATCCTCTCCAACAGAGCAAGCCGCGGCTGCTTGAGCGCGCGGCTCCGGAATCGGTTAAGCAGCCAGACCCTCAGACCCGGCCAATCCTTCAGATTTTTGCGTGGAGCCGCGCCGCTCTGCCCCACGGCCAAACTCAATGCATTGGCGAAGACTCCCAATCTCGCTCTCCTCAAACCAGGCGGGTAATGCGAACCGCCAGCTTTGATCGATGACTTCGAACTCGGACCATGCCAGTTGCGCGCCTCGGGCCGCGAGAGGCATGTCTTCCCCCTGCACCCACTGCGACGGAATGACCACACCCACTTCCAGAGTGAGTAGATTGCGAACCCGGAATTTTCTGATTGGAACGGCGACATCAACCTCTACAGGCAGCCGGGAGACGACGGGAGAGATATGCAAAGCGCCTTCCCCATCGAAGATTGCTGGAGACGGCACTAGTGCCGCTTCGACTGCCATCTGGGGAGCCGCTAAGACGGTTCCAGCGGCCTGAGGTGCGAGTTGTGGTTGTGCCGCCATCTGGGAGAGATTCAGTGCACTGGAAAGGCCGGATTGGAGAGAGAATTCTTAGAACATGCTCATACTTGCGCGCGATGGAAGTCTCCTCCTCTCATCTGGCCTCCGCATGAATGAACATTCACATCGCTGCTACACTAGAAACTGAGATTGCCTGAGAGTTTTGCGAATGACGGCTAAGATTTGAGGTCAAGAATATGTCCCAAGGGAATGAAAACAAGAGTATTGCTGGAACTGGTCTTCGCCTGAAGGTTGGCCTTGCCGAGATGCTGAAGGGCGGGGTCATCATGGACGTGATGAACGTGGAACAGGCACGTATCGCAGAGGAGGCGGGTGCCGTATCGGTGATGGCGCTGGAGCGGGTTCCGGCGATGATCCGCGCCGAGGGCGGTGTGGCGCGCATGGCGAAACCCGGCCTGATCAAGCAGATCATCCAGGCGGTTTCCATTCCGGTGATGGCCAAGGCCCGGATCGGACACTTTGCTGAAGCGCAGATTCTGCAGGAGATCGGGGTCGATTTCATTGATGAAAGCGAGGTTTTGACCCCGGCGGACGAGGCACACCATATTGATAAGCACGCCTTCACAACCCCTTTCGTGTGCGGTGCAAGGAATCTGGGTGAGGCCCTGCGCCGGATCGCAGAAGGTGCTGCCATGATTCGCACCAAAGGCGAGGCGGGAACAGGCGACGTGGTTCACGCGGTTCAGCATATGCGCCAAATTGTGAAAGAGATGAAGGCGCTGACCGTCCTGAGCGAGCAGGAATTATATGCGGCTGCCAAAGAGCACCAGGCTCCCTACGAACTGATTCGGATGGTGGCACAGGCGGGCAAGCTTCCGGTACCGAACTTCTCCGCAGGCGGGATCGCGACCCCGGCGGATGCAGCGTTGATGATGCAGCTTGGTGCCGAGGCGATTTTTGTTGGTTCGGGGATCTTCATGAAGGAGAGGGCAACTCCGCTCGATGTGGAGAACGATCCGACGGAGCGCGAAGAGGCTGTGTCCCGAGCCAAGGCGATCGTGATTGCGACTACCCATTACAACGATCCCAAGATCCTAGCCGAAGTAAGCGAACAGGTCACCGGCACAATGAAGGGACTTGCTGCTGCAGCGATCGAGGAGTCACAGTTGTTACAGACACGCGGCTGGTAAGTTGCACGGTCAGATCGATTGTCCAGGCATAAAAGCCGGAAGTGCCAGCCACTTCCGGCTTTTATCATTGCTTCGAAGGCATTTCGAGCGGGCAAATTGGTTTGCGGAGCTATCTCTCGCCCGCGAATGGGAATCGCAAGGCAAAGGAGATCGAAGATTGAACGCGGAAGTCAAGCGGCCGCGAATTGGTGTCCTGGCGATACAAGGAGATTACGCAGCTCATGCCGAAGCGCTGGCGGAGGCCGGCGCCATCCCGGTCGAGGTGCGCAAACGGGAGGAGCTAGTTGATCTGGATGGGCTGATTCTGCCTGGGGGCGAATCGACCACGATCTTGAAGTTCCTCGAACGCGGCCATCTTTTCGACGAATTGAAACAGTTCTGCTCGGCACGGCCGGTGTTTGGAACGTGTGCGGGGGCAATTCTGCTGGCGCGCGAGGTCCGCAACCCGCCGCAGCGGAGCCTGGGCGTGCTGGATGCCGTGGTCGAACGCAACGCCTACGGGCGGCAGATTGATTCTTCCATCCTCTTCTCGGATTCGAAACTGCCGGGCGACAAGCTGGAAATGGTATTCATCCGCGCGCCGCGTATTGTGGAGACCGGACCTGACGTCGAAGTGCTGGCACGACGGGACGGGAAGCCGACACTGGTTCGCCAGGGCAAGTTGATGGCAGCTACGTTTCATCCGGAGCTCACGGCAGACCGGCGTGTTCACAAAGCCTTTGTTGATCTGGTGAACGCCAATCTTCCGTCGTAGAGAGCGGCACTGCACCACGGTGTGATGGAATTCCAGAAAAAGGCCATCCTGATCGAGAATGGCTGCGTCCAACGAGAAGTGGTGTAGTCTGATTTGCACAGAGGCTTCTGAATGCCCGCTACCTTTACGCATTCCCCTGCGGAAACGGAACGGAAAGAGCCGGGAATTGGCGGCAAACCTCCTGTTGACCGACGGCCTACCGGTGGCGGTGGCGGTGGGGGCGATGACGATCGGCAACACGAACGCCGGGGTCCTCGTGAATTGCTGCACAAGATCCGCTTCTCTGTCTTCTCCATCCTCGCGGCGGACATGATGTTTTTCGCCATCCTGGTCGCGCTGTTTTTTGCGCGCCAGGCGGGCACTCATATGGATCCTCGCACGCACGAGCAGATTGGCGATTGGCATCCGGTGCTTTTGCCTCCCATACTCTTTCTGAATACAGCGCTGCTGCTGCTGAGCAGCTTGACCATGGAGACTGCGCGGCGGAATATCTTTCGGGAAATTGACGTGCTGGAGGAGTGGCTGGGCCTTGGTCATCCGGCCCTGCAGCGCACCCTGCCGTGGATGGCAGCGACGCTCGGCCTCGGAACCCTCTTCCTGGCGGGGCAATGGATGGCGTGGCGCCAACTGACAGCCCAAGGCTTCGCATTTGACCATTGGTCGACGCCGGCAAGCTATTTCTTTTACATCATTACCGGATTGCATGCGGCACACCTGATTGCCGGGGTCATTGCGCTGGCAGTTTGCCTCGCCATCATCCGCAGGTTCAAGCGCGTGGAACTCCGCCAGATTGCGGTAGATGCGACTGCCTGGTATTGGCATGCAATGGGCCTGGCATGGTTTGTTCTTTTCGCCGTTCTGGTGATTGGGCAATAGACTCCGGGTCTCCGCGCGCAAGCAGAGACTATGCGATTGCCACCCCACCCGGGGAAATCCGGAATTCCGCCTCTTCTATGGAATGAACTTTCCCGTCTTGTTTGGTTCGGCCGTCAAGGTGAATTCATCCCTTTTTTCTACGCTGAGCGTGGCGGCATCTGGATCTTTCACTTTCCACATAATGGCGTGAAGATGCCCTTGGCGATAGTCCAGCGTGAGGTAGTGGTAGACCGGGAAAGCCGTGTCCTTGTAGAGATCTTCAGATCCGCGGAAGAGCAGCGGATAAGGCTCGGCCCCCCCGCCGCCGGACGTGACGTACTCCACCCCATTGCGTTCGAAACGCTCATAGTTATGGATGTGACCATTGAAGACGATCACCTTGGCATGCATCTTGTGGAGGTGGATTTCGAGGAGGTGCCGAAGCGTGAGCGCTTCTTTGGAGGGCAGGTTGGTAAAGAGTTTTGACTGCTCATCGACGACCCACGGGGTGTGATAGAGGATAAACAGAAAATCTACTTGTCTGGGCAGGTGATCGAGTTGGGCGGCGAACCAGGTAGCCTGCGTGCTTGTACCTCCCGAGGGTGAGGTCATGTCGAGCGAGATCACTTCCACGCTTCCCATCAACACCGAGTAGTAACGATGGCCTTCGATACCTGGAAAGTTCTGCAGGTAATTTGCGATTCCCTTCTGAAAGTCGCTGCGGACTTCGTGATTTCCAATCGTGGGGAGTTGCAGGACCTGGTTTTTGCGCCAAAGTGCGGTCTCGTCACGAAAGACCTGCCAATCGGCTTCGCTTGAACCCACATAAGGCATGTCGCCGGTGAGCAGCAAGACTTCGGGATTTTCCTGAGCAACGCGCTCCGCGAGCCATTTACGAACTCGCGGGTTGGTCCCGATTTTTACCGAAGGATCGGTGAAACGCATGTCTCCATATCCCACCATGTGGATGGGGAAACCCGGCTGATATTTGGAGATGGTAAAGGTGGGGTTTACATCGATCTTCTCTGGCGGTTGGGCAGCCCCGGCAAAGAACGCGCACGCGAAAACGGAAGATATGAATATCCGCGCACGCCGCCTCAGGGATTCTCGAAGTGGTAGATGCACAGGTTCAGGCTAACATCGGGCACTGCGAGCACCAAAATCGACGAAGCAACTGCCTGCCGTAACTGAAAAACACAGAAAGACGTATTCGTCCGTCAAGTTACTCGATGGCGTGGCCAGGGATCTCCAACGTGTGACCGGCCGCCGGAGTGACCAGACAGCGGAGTTTGGTGTTTGCAACTGCGATCGCTTGTGTACGACCAATCGGATGAACGGCAAAACCTGTTGAAGTTGTTGCTGCCATCGTATTGGCAGCCTGCAGAACCTTAAATAATGAGGCTTGTGTTTTCTTTCGGCCTCTTTACTCAAAATCTTGAGCTGACTGTGCTCCGTATTCGAGAGCGAAAAGTAAGTATGGAAGTCAGTCTTCTGAGTTCATGTGACACACCTCACAGATGCGCAAAAAGGGCGACAGGTATACAAATTCAGGCGAGAGAACTGATTTCGCTCACGAGCAGTCATGTTTGCCGCGTTGGTTAAAACGGGAAATGGATCGTTCAGGCTTTTGCTGTTTCAATTCAAACGCAGTTTTGATTGCCTCCTGATCGCCTTGACGGGATGAGGTTTGGAACCTAAGCTCAAACCAGCGGCCTGTCGCAGTGGGCTCTTTTTGGCCCAATGGGAATGCCGTACATTTTGCGGACAATTGAAGACAGGGTGTACATGATTCCCTACCACTGGCAATATCTTCCACTGTTGATGCAAATCCTTTTTGCCATTGGACTTGCGGCGATGATGGTGCTTGCATCTTGGTTCGTTGGCCATCATCGCAATCTACCTGTGAAGTTGGCAGCCTACGAGTGCGGAATTGAGTCAGTTGGCGACGCCCGCGCTCGATTCAGCGTCCGTTTTTATATGGTTGCAATGCTGTTCATCCTGTTCGATGTGGAGGCAGTCTTTATGATGCCCTGGGCGGTCATCTACCGACAGCTCCCGCATATCACGGGACAAAGGCTTTTTGGCTTCTGGGAAATGGCAGTTTATCTCGGTTTCATTGCGGTGGGTCTGTACTACATCGTCCGCAAGGGCATTCTGAACTGGAGCACCGACAAGGCGGATCTCTAAGAATGGCAGACGCTCCAAAGGAAACTCTCGCTGGCAGGCAAGCTGTGCTCGAAGGACTGCCGGATCACCCGGCGGTCAAGGCGATTCTTGCCTGGAATGCAGATGCCTTCACCGACGCCCTCTTCGATCGCGGCGAACTCACGTTGACGATGACGCCTGAGTCAATCTGCGGTGCGGTTGCCGCGGTAAAAAACGCGGGATATAACGCCTTCGAAGATATGACGGCGGTGGACTGGTTGCCTTCCGAGCCGCGATTCCAGCTGAGCTACCACATCCTTTCGCACCAATATAAGGAAAGAATCCGTCTCAAGACTTGGGTGGACAGTTCCGATCCGGCAATTGAATCGATCACCTCGGTCTGGTCGGGGGCGAACTATTACGAGCGCGAAGTCTTCGATTTGTTCGGGATTCGATTCGAAGGGCACCCAAATCTCCGCCGCATCCTGATGCCGGAAGATTGGGTGGGGCATCCATTACGCAAGGATTATCCAGTGGAGGGATACCGCTGATGGTGGATGTAGGAACCCCGGTTCTGCAGGCTCCTCTCGCCGAGGGCGCACGCGACCAGCACATGGTGTTGAACATGGGGCCGCAGCACCCGTCCACGCACGGTGTGTTGCGCCTGGTGCTTGAGATCGACGGCGAGATTGTAGTTCGCCTGTATCCCGAAATTGGTTATCTGCACACGGGTATTGAGAAGACCTGTGAGGCGAAGTTTTATCAGCAGGTGGTGCCGCTGACCGATCGCGTGGACTATCTCGGTCCGATGGCCAACAATCTCTGTTACTGCCTGGCGGTCGAAAAGCTGCTGCAACTGGAGATTCCCGAGCGAGCAGTGTGGATCCGCGTACTGCTGACCGAACTCACCCGCCTGAATTCCCACCTCATCTGGCTCGGCACTCACGCCATGGACATCGGCGCGCTGACGGTATTCCTATACACATTCAGGGAACGCGAAGAGATCCTGCGCATCTTTGAGGCGGTGGCCGGCCAGCGCATGATGACCAGCTACTTCCGCATCGGCGGGTTGTCGATGGAGCCGCCGCTCGATCTGTTCGATCGCATCCAGGCGTTCATCAAGACGTTCCCGGAGAAGATTGATGAGTATTCGAACCTGCTCACCGGGAATCCGATTTTTCGCAATCGGCTGATGGGTGTGGGACACCTCTCCGCGGACGACGCGATTGCGCTGGCCGTAACAGGGCCGACCATGCGCGCTTCGGGCATCGACTTTGATCTGCGGCGCGATATGCCGTACTCGAGTTACGAGAAATTCCAGTTCAAGGTGCCGGTATCGAATCGCTGCGATTGTTGGGGAAGGTACGAAGTTCGTTTGCTGGAGATGCGCGAAAGCATCGGCATCATTCAGCAGGCTCTGGACGGCATGCCGGGTGGCCCAATCAAGGCAGATGCGCCGAAGATCGTGCTGCCCGATCGCGAAAAGATGAAGACGCAGATGGAGGCCCTGATCCATCACTTCAAGATCGTGACCGAAGGCTTCAATGTCCCGGCCGGCGAGGTGTACCAGGGAATCGAATCGGGCCACGGGCAGATGGGGTATTACGTTGTTTCCGATGGCACCGCGAAACCATATCGAGTACACATGCGATACCCAGGGTTTGCAAGCCTGCAGGCGCTGGAAACGATGTGCCAGGGACGCATGCTGGCGGACGTCGTGGCAGTGATTGGGTCGATTGATATTGTACTCGGGGAGATTGACCGATAGTGCCGGAAACGGCGCAGTTGTATGTGGAACTTTGGGTATCGCTTGCTTCCCTGCTCCGCAGCTACACCGCGGTGCAGGGGTTGAATGGAAATCGGCAGGCAACGGTCGAGTTGGGGGAAGAACAGATCACCGTGCGTCACGCGGATGCGTGGATCGACTTGAAACGAAACGGCGCGCAGGTGATATGGAAACGCGACGACGGACGGAGCGGAATGCTGGAGCTGACAGAGGCTGGACGGTTACGCAGCACGGCCGGTGAGGAAGAGATGGATATGGCGGCTGAGGCGTGGGCGCGGGAGCTGATGCAATGAACGCTGAAACCATGAGCATCTTTTCGCCCAAGGTGGCGGCCCGCTTCGACGCGCTGGTGGAGAAGTACCCGGTGCGACGCTCGGCGCTGGTGCCGATGCTGCTGTATGCGCAGGATGAGATTGGATATCTTTCGGACGCGGTGGTCGCTGAAGTGGCGCACAGGATCGGCATCACCGAACTCGATGTGCGCAACGTGGCCACCTACTACTCGATGCTGCGCTTCAAACCCACGGGAAGATTCAATGTGCAAGTATGCACGAATATCAGTTGCATGCTGCGCGGGGCGTACGACGTGTACGAGCGGTTCCAGGAAGAGCTTGGCATCGGGCACAAAGGCGTAACTGCGGACGGTTTGTTCTCGCTCGAAGAGGTTGAGTGCATCGGCGCTTGCTGCTGGGCTCCTGCGATCCAGGTGAACTACGATTTTCTGGATGAACTGACGCCGGGGAGCGTGCCGGGTATTCTCGCCGAGTACAAAGGCCGCGCGAAAGCAGATGGGACGGCGAAAAATGCCTAGACTGGTTTCGCATCCCGATGAAGTGAAGATCGTGTCGAAGCGTTTCGGCCAAGGTGCGTCCAATATCTACAAATACATCGAACTGGGCGGCTACGAAGCTGCTCGGAAATGTCTGGCGCAAGGACCGGAATGGACGATCGAGGAGATGAAGGCCTCGAACCTGCGCGGTCGTGGCGGCGCCGGCTTCCCGACGGGCATGAAATGGTCGTTCGTGCCCAAGCAGTCGGCAAAGCCGAAGTACGTGCTGGTGAACGGCGATGAGAGCGAGCCCGGGACCTGCAAGGATCACCTGATTTTCCTGCATGATCCTCACGCGATTATTGAAGGAACCATCATTGCCGGTCTGGCGATCGGCTCGAAGATGGGCTTTATCTACCTGCGCGGCGAGTACCGATATCTGCTCGAGATTATGGAGAAGGCCGTCGCCGACGCCTACGCAAAAGGTTTCCTCGGCAAGAATATCTTTGGATCAGAAACCGAATTCCAGGTCATCACGCAGAGCGGCGCGGGTGCTTACGAGGTGGGCGAAGAGTCGGCGCTGATGGAGTCGCTCGAAGGCAAGCGCGGAGTTCCACGCATCAAGCCGCCCTTCCCAGCGGTGGTCGGGCTTTATGGCGGTCCAACGGTCATCAACAACGCGGAAACAATCGCTACAGTCCCGCATGTAATCACGATGGGTGGCGCTGCATTTGCGGCGGCAGGTTCGGCGCGTAATGGCGGAACTCGCCTCTTCTGCATCAGCGGCCACGTAGAAAGGCCGGGCGTGTATGAACTGCCGATGGGCTACAACCTGAAGAAGATGATCTACGAAGTCGGCGGCGGCATTCGCGGTGGCCGCAAATTGAAGGCTGTTGTTCCCGGCGGATCATCAACCCCGGTGCTGCTGCCGGAAGAGATTGAAAATCTCGGCATGGACTTCGACCAGGTAGGCAAGGCGGGATCCATGCTGGGCTCCGGCGGTGTCGTCGTCATCGACGACCAGACCTGCATCGTAGAATTTGCGTTGCGAACGATCAGTTTTTACCAGCACGAGAGCTGTGGCTGGTGCATTCCTTGCCGCGAAGGAACCGACTGGCTGAAGAAATCATTGACCCGCTTCCACGCCGGATTCGGAACCGCGAAGGATATCGACAATATCCGTTACCTGGCCGAGAACATGATGGGCCGCACATTCTGCCCGCTGGGCGATGCGGCTGCGATGCCGACGATTGGATTTGTGAAGAAGTTTCGCAAGGAATTTGAAGATCACCTGGACGGGAAGCCCTGCCCGTTTGCCAAACACACCGAAATGGCTGTGGTTTAAGCTGCGCAAAATGCGCAGAGAGGGCGCTGGAGAGTAATGGCAGACGTAACATTCACGGTCGATGGAAAGAAGCTGACGGCTCCCGCAGGGACGCTGCTAATTGAAGCGTGTCGCAAGGCGGGCATCGAGATTCCTGCGTTCTGCTATTACCCTGGGTTGAGTCTGCAAGCGGCATGCCGCATGTGCGTAGTGCGGCAGGAAAAGGTGCCGAAGCTGCAGACAGCCTGCACGACGACAGTCGCCGAGGGCCAGGTCTTCACGACGGAGTCACCTGAGATTGCGCAGGCACGCAAGGCCACCATCGAGCTGCTGCTTGGCAATCATCCGCTCGACTGCCCGGTGTGCGACGCCGGCGGCGAGTGCGAACTACAGGACATGACCTTCAAGTACGGCGCGGGAGAAAGTCTTTACGCCGAGGCCAAGCAGCATCGCGACGAACAGCAGTGGTCGCCGGCGGTGTTCTACGACCGGCCGCGCTGCATCCTCTGCTACCGTTGCACCCGCATGTGCGGCGAAGGCATGGACGTTTGGGCGCTGGGCATCCAGAACCGCGGCGTCAGTTCCGTCATTTCGCCCAATGAGGGCGATCGCCTCGACTGCGAGCAGTGCGGCATGTGTATCGATGTGTGCCCCGTTGGCGCGCTCACCAGCGGCAGCTATCGCTACAAGACGCGGCCGTGGGAGATGAACCACGTTTCCACTGTGTGCACGCACTGCGGCGACGGATGTAAGGTGACGCTTGGTGTACGACAGGCCAACGATGGTTCAGAAATTGTGCGCGCCGATAATCGCGACAAGAGCGGCATCAATGGCGATTTTCTTTGCGCCAAAGGGCGGTTCGGGTTTGATTTTGTCGACAGCGCCGAAAGACTAACTACGCCGCTGGTACGCAACGCACAGGGCAAACTTGAACCGGTGAGCTGGGAGCAGGCATTTCGCGTGGCCGGTGCAAAGTTCAAGGAAATTCGAGACAGCAAGGGTGGCGATGCCATCGGCGTCATCGGCTCGAACCACATTACGAACGAAGAAAACTACCTGCTGCAGAAATTCGCGCGCACGGTGCTGAAGACGAACAATATCGACCACGATCGCACGACCGATTACGTCGCGTTTGCGCGGGCCTTGGCCGGCCATGAAGGAAAGGCCGCGAGCCTGCGCGATATTGCGAACGCTCCCGCAATTCTCCTGATCGGCGGCGATCCTACCAATGCGCATCCGCTTCTAGCGTGGAATATCCGGACCAATGTGCGTCTGAACCGGGCGCGGCTCTACGTGGCCAACGAGAAGCAGATCAAGCTGGAGCGGCAGGCGAAGGCCACGTTGCGGCTACCTGCCGGCGGATACGCGGCAATGGCTGCCTACCTCGGCGGCAGCGATGCGACGATCAACAACGCCGCATTCCGCGAGGCTGTGCTCGGCGAGGAAAAGCTGCTGGTCATCTTCGGCGAAGAGTATCGCGGTTCGACGGTCTCCGACCTGGTGCAGTGGGGGTTTGGCCGCGGAAACGTCCGCTTTGCGTATCTCGGCGATTATGCCAACTCGCGCGGCGCCGCTGATATGGGTCTGTTGCCGGATCTCCTTCCTGGTTACGTGCCGGTAAGCGCTGCCGGAGCTTTCGCACTGGAATACGCGGGCTTGCCAGGCACGCCCGGCAAGACACAGCCGGAGATGTTTTCGGCTGCAGGCAACGGTGGGCTGGGTGGCTTGCTCATCGTAGGCGCAAACCCCTTGGGTGACGGCAGCGTAGATGCAAACACCTTGAAGAACACTTTTGTCGTTGTCCAGGACATCTTCCTGACTGAGACAGCGGCGATTGCAAACGTAGTTTTCCCCGCTGCCAGTCTTTATGAGAAGACCGGCACGGTGACCAACACCTTCGGCGATCTGCAGTTGGCAAGAAAGGCCGCCGATCGAGCTGGCGTCAAGCCGGACTTCGAAATCCTCGTGCGTCTGGCCGAAATCATGGGTGTGAATGTGAAGGCGCTGGTGCCCTTCGGCAAGGGGGGAGTGACCGCCGATCTCGGACAGTCTCGTGGAGCACAGTCAGGCGAAGCCGACCGCCATGCCGTGTGGCTTTCGGCGAATGGACTCGAGCCCAAGCTGAGCCCATTCGATCCGTTAGCCCTCCTGGACGAAATCGAACGACTTGTTCCGGGTTACAAGCTGGATCGGTTGAATCTGTTCGGTGGAAATGATGTTCGAACGGAGCCGGGGTTCGTCCCCATGTCGACAATCACATCGGCGCGCGCCGATCTCGTGAGGCCGGCGCACAATGGATTGTTCACCTCGGGCACGCTCGGGACATACAGCAACGGACTGAAAGATCTGGAGCAACACCAGGCAGCAGAAGCAACTGCAACGGCAGCGGACTGAAAGATTTATGGAATTGTGGGCGAGACGCAGGTTTTTCGACTGCGCTGCGCATCGCTCAGGAGAAGGCACGTGACGATTTGGCAGTTTTTGTTTTGGAGCTTGCTTAAGGTCGTGGTGGTGACGGTGGTGCTGTTGATGGGCGTTGCCTACACGGTGCTGCTGGAACGCAAACTCGTTGGCCGCATCCAAAACCGCTGGGGGCCCAGCCGGGTTGGTCCTTTCGGATTACTTCAGCCACTTGTTGACGGTGCGAAATCGTTTCTCAAAGAAGACATCATTCCGTCCGGCGTGTACCGGCCACTATATCTGATGGCTCCGATCATCGGCCTCAGCTGTGCTCTCATCTCAATCGCAGTGGTGCCCTTCGGCGATCCGGGAATGGTCGGGCCCGGGAACTTTCATTTCTTCCAGATCGCCGACGTCAACATTGGCCTTCTTGTCATCCTCGGGATAACGTCGATTGGCGTCTACGGAATCGCTCTGGCTGGTTGGTCCTCCAACAACAAGTACTCCCTGCTCGGTTCACTGCGGTCATCGGCTCAATTGGTGAGCTACGAACTCGCGCTCGGGCTTTCGCTTGTCGGAGTGGTGATGCGTGCCGGTTCGCTTAACCTCGACGTCATCGTCCGCAGCCAGGCGAACCACGGAATGCTGAGCTGGAATCTCTTCGGCGGCTTCCAGTTCGTCGCTTTCTTCATCTACCTGATGTCTGCCTACGCTGAAACGAATCGCTCGCCGTTCGATCTGCCAGAGGCGGAAAGCGAGCTCACAGCGGGATATCACACTGAGTACAGCTCGATGAAGTTCGCCATGTTTTTCATGTCAGAGTACGCAAACATGATCATGGTGGGATGCGTGGCCACGCTGCTGTTTCTGGGTGGGTGGATGAGTCCGTTTGGCAACCTGCTGCCAATGCCGAACAACTTCCTGCTCCGCGCACTGCTGCCTATTTTCTGGTTTGTTCTGAAGGTCTTCAGTTTCCTGTTTCTCTACGTGTGGGTGCGCGGCACGCTGCCTCGCTTCCGCTATGACCAGCTTATGAATTACGGATGGCGCTGGCTGATGCCACTGGCCATCCTCAACATTGTGGGCACGAGCCTCTGGCTCGCGTATCGCTGAGTACGCGCCCAATGACGGCCCTGATCGAGTGGTATGCGCTGTTCATCGATCACCGTTTTGAGGGGTACGCTCAGTTAGAATCGGAAGGGATTTCGCAGAGTAGGAATGGCCTGCTCCCTGGATTCCTCTCCTCAACTTGCCGGAGCAAACGCCCGGCACTCGCCCGTAAGTGACGGAACGATGCACCTGATTCTGTTTATCGTGTTTGCCGCACTCTGCCTGACAGGAGCCGTCAACCTTCTGCTGCAGAAGCATCCCATCAACAGCGCGCTTTCGCTGATTGTGGTGATGACGTCGCTGGCAGTCCTCTATTTGCTTTTGGGCGCCGAATTTCTCGCGGCTGCACAGGTAATTGTCTATGCCGGCGCCATTATGGTGCTGTTCACGTTTGTCGTCATGCTGCTGAACGCCGGACGCGAGGAGCGCACGCTCGGCAGTCGCGCGGCACGTACAGTCGGTTTTCCAGCGGTGGTGGCGATCCTTGCCGTGATTGCAATGACAATCCTGAAAATCCAGGGCCTCGGCAATGCGGCGATTGAAGATCGCATCACCAGCACCGCTGAGCTGAGCACCGTTCTTTTCACAAAACTGCTGCTGCCGTTCGAGGTCACATCGGTGCTGATTCTGGTGGCCATTCTCGGTTCCGTCGCCTTGGCGCGCCATGGAGATGGGGAAAAGGTGGACACTAAATGAACGCATTGCACCTCGTCCAACAGGAAGTTCCCCTCGAGTGGTATCTGCTTTTGAGTGCCGTCCTGTTTTGTCTCGGTATAGTCGGATTCCTCATCAAGCGGAACCTCATCACAGTCTTCATGTCGATCGAGTTGATGCTGAACGCCGTCAACCTCTCGTTTGTGACCTTCGCCCACCAATGGCACCAAGTGAAAGGGCAGATCTTTGTCTTCTTTGTGATGGTGGTAGCCGCTGCTGAGGCTGCTGTCGGACTGGCCATCATTATTGCGGTATTCCGCGCACGCGCAACGCTGGCGGTCGACCGGATCGACCTGATGAAACTATGAACGAGAATCTCCATCTCTGGTTGATTCCGCTGCTGCCGTTCGCCGGTTTTCTGTTGAATGGGCTGCTCGGAAGACGACTGCCAAAACCAATTGTCACGGCGATTGCGCTGCTGGCGTCTTTGGGATCGTTGCTCGTCGTGCTGGCTGCATTCGAATTCTCATTTCAACCGAATGTTCTGCCACACGTTGAAACGTATGGCCAATGGATCACTGCCGGTACACTTCACATTGATGTCAGCTTTGTTCTCGACCAGCTTGCTCTGGTCATGCTGCTGGTCGTCACCGGCGTTGGTTTTCTGATCCACATCTACTCCGTCGGCTACATGCACGACGACGAGGGCTACTGGCGATTCTTCTCGTATATGAATCTGTTCATGTTCTTCATGACAGTTCTCGTACTCGCCGGAAATGCCCTGTTGCTGTTTGTTGGCTGGGAGGGTGTCGGCCTCGCTTCCTATCTGCTCATCGGTTTCTGGTTCCAAAAGACTTCTGCCGCCGACGCGGGCAAAAAGGCATTCATCGTCAACCGTATCGGCGACTTTGGCTTCCTTATCGGCCTGTTTTTGCTGCTGGCCAACTTTGGCACGCTTACCTTTAGCGAGATCGCAGCGAAGTTGGCTGCAAATCCATCGTGGACAGGCGGAGTCCTTACTGCTATTGCCCTCTGTCTATTCGTGGGCGCAACAGGAAAGAGCGCGCAGCTTCCCCTCTACGTCTGGCTTCCCGATGCCATGGAAGGTCCGACGCCGGTGTCCGCTCTCATTCATGCGGCAACCATGGTCACAGCGGGCGTCTACATGGTCGTGCGCATGCACTTCCTTTTCGATCGATCACCGTTCGCGCTCGGCGTGGTTGCAATTGTCGGCGCTGCCACTGCGCTCTTCGCAGCATTGATCGCGCTGGTCCAGAACGACATCAAGCGTGTCCTCGCCTACTCCACCATCTCCCAGCTTGGCTACATGTTCCTTGGGTGCGGGGTTGCGGCCTATTCCACCGCGATCTTCCACCTGATGACGCATGCGTTTTTCAAAGCGCTTTTCTTCCTTGCCGCGGGTTCCGTGATTCACGCGCTGGGCGGCGAACAGGATCTGCGCAAGATGGGCGGCCTTCGCAAAAAAATACCGATCACGTTCTGGACGATGACTGCTCCAGTCCTGGCGATCACGGGATTGCCTCCATTTTCCGGTTTCTTTTCAAAGGACGCCATCTTATACGAGGACTTCCTTCAAGGCGGGTTCGGTAAGACGCTGTGGTTTGTTGGAATTATCACGGCATTGCTCACGTCTTTCTATATCTTTCGGATGTGGTATCTGGCCTTCTGGGGCGAATCGCGCAGCCCCGAGGTCCATCCCCACGAGAGCCCATGGACGATGCTTGGTCCCCTCGTCATTTTGGCCCTCCTGTCGCTTGCTGGCGGATGGTTCGGCATCAATCGTTTCGCCGCCTATCTCAGGCCGTCTGACGGCCCGATCCCCGAGGGAGGCAACACGGAACTCGACGTTTTGCTGATCGTGCTGGCTGTCGCCGTGGCGCTGCTCGGCTGGTATATCGCCGATTACTTTTACCGTCGCCGACCAGAAACTCCGAAACGGCTCGCTGCCTCATTTCCGGCAGTCTACAAACTCCTCACAAACAATTTTTATGTGGACGAGTTTTATAGCATGACTATCGTGAAACCGCTGATTGCGGTTTCGAAGTATCTGCTGGGGTGGGTTGTCGATGTGGCGATCCTGGGCGGCCTGGCATGGCTGCTGGCTGGTATTGCTTCGTTGGGGGGCGCAATCCTGCAGCGTTGGCAATCCGGCAACCTGCGGTCGTATGCGGCGTGGCTGGCCCTGGGGGCAGCAATCCTGCTTATTTTTGCGCTTGCGCCGTATGTCTTCGGCGCATCTGGCATCGGCATCTTTGGGGCGGCCCACTAGGAGATGACAGCGATGGATAGCCCGATACTCTCGTTGATTCTCCTGACGCCACTTGCCGGTGCGGTGCTCGTGGCGCTGCTTCCTGATCGCGGAAAATTGCCCGCGTGGCTTGCCCTGCTGACGACGCTAATCTCTTTCGGCCTGACGCTGCATTTGCCCGCGCACTTCGATGTCCATCAGTCTGGATTTCAGTTTGCGGTGAATCGGCAATGGATCGAGAACCCGGCGATCTACTACCACGTCGGTGTTGATGGACTGAGCCTGTGGCTAACTGTTCTCGTCGGCCTTCTCGGCCCGGTCGGCGTGTTGGCAAGCTGGAAGTCGATCAGCCGGCGGCCAAAGGTCTTCTACGCGCTATTCCTCGTGCAGCAAACGGCGATGTACGGGGTCTTCATCTCGTTGGACCTGATGCTCTACTACGGCTTCTGGGAACTGTCGCTTGTTCCGATGGCAATCCTGATCGCGATGTACGGGCGCAAGGAAGGATCCAGGGCGGCAATCAAGTTTTTCCTCTTCACCTTCATTCCGTCGGCACCGCTCCTCGTGGCGATTCTCTACCTCTATGCTCGAACCGGCACTTTCAACTTCAGCGATTTGCAACTGTCCATCGCCGCCGGCATCGTGCCCGCGGGAGCGCTCTACTGGATTGCCTTGGCATTCTTGTTCGCCTTCGCGGTGAAGGTCCCGGTGTTTCCGCTGCACGGCTGGCTCGCCGACACCTTTGGAGAAGCGCCTGTTGCAATGGCAATGGTCGTCGCGGGTAAGCTGGGCCTCTATTCGATGCTCCGCTTCCACATCGGCCTCTTCCCGGCCCAGTCACAAGCCATTGCGCCCCTGATGATCGCGTTGGCCGTCATCGGCATCTTGTATGGTGCGTGCCTTGCGCTGGTCCAGCGTGACTTCTGGCGATTCCTAGCCTTCGCGGCGCTCAGTCACCTGAGCCTGATCACACTAGGCATCTACGGATTCACGTTCACCGGCTGGACCGGTGCGACCTATCAAATTCTCAACAACGAACTGATCGATGCTGCACTGTTCGTTTTATTCGGCGCGCTTGAGATCCGCTACGCAACATCCCAGATTTCGGCCTACGGCGGCTTGGCAAGCCGGATTCCACGGCTGGCAACAGTCTTTGTCATCGTATCTCTCGCCATGATCGGTCTGCCTCTCCTGAACGGCTTTGTCGGAGAATTCCTGATCCTGTCGAGCACCTTCATTAGCGTCAGCCATCGCTGGGCAGCCGTTGCGACGTTGGGCGTGATCCTCAGCGCCGCGTACATGCTTTCGTTGGTGCAGCGAATTTTCTACGGACCTGAGAGCAAAATGGCGGACTCAGATGCGCCTGATTTGCGCTCAGGCGAACAACTGGTGCTTTGGCCTCTGGCCGTATTGATGCTGATAATGGGTGTTTCCCCAAATTTCTGGCTTCACACCATCGAGATGGCCCCAAAGCCGATCACGCTTCAGCAATCACGTTCAATCGACATGCTCGGACACCCTGATGTGATTCAAGGCTCGAATGGCGGGGAGGTTCAGCGGTGAATCCTGTTCCTGACATATTCCGCATCCTTCCCGAAGTGATTCTCACCATCACGGGAGTGCTGGTCATGCTGGCGGATGCGTCGCTGGCGCCCGCACGGTCTCGCCGCGGCCTGGGCTGGGTGGCGGCAATTGGCACAACCGTGGCTTTGTGGGCGAGTCTCTGGCAGCTTTCGCTCCCGGTTGGAACCGGCTTCTCCGAGACAGTCGAGACCAGTCCGTTCACTGTATTCTTCCACGTGCTGATCTGCGGAGTTGTGCTGGTCACGCTACTTCTCTCGCTCGATACGCTGCCCGAGGACAGCCACCACCAGGGCGAGTATTACGCGCTCATAACGTTTGGGGCCGTCGGCATGTGCCTGATGACCAGCGCTATCGAGTTGCTGGTGGTCTTCATTGCCCTGGAGATTTCCTCAATCTCCACCTACATCCTCGCCGGGTATCGCAAGCAGACTGGCCGTGGACCCGAATCCGCCATCAAGTACTTCCTGCTTGGGTCCTTTGCCACAGCGTTTCTGCTCTATGGAATCGCGATGGTGTTCGGCGCCACCGGGACCACCTCTGTATACGAAATCGCCCGGAGTGCATCGAGCGCTCAGAATCAATCCCTCGTCCATGCCGCACTTGCCCTGATGCTCGTTGGAATTCTATTCAAGGTTTCCGCTGCTCCGTTCCACGTCTGGACGCCGGATGTCTACGAAGGCGCGCCCTCGCCGGTTGTCGCGCTTATGTCGACCGCGCCTAAAGCTGCAGCCTTCGCATTCCTGCTGCGCATCGTCTACGAGATGTTTCCGACTATCCGAGCTGTCTGGTCTCCTGTTCTCTGGCTTGTCGCCGTTCTCTCAATGACCGTAGGCAACCTGGCTGCGCTACGCCAACAGAACGTCAAGCGCATGCTGGCCTACTCCTCGATCGCGCACGCAGGGTATCTGCTCGCAGCCTTCGCCGCATTTGGAACGAATGGAATTGCGGCGGCAAGTTTCTACACCGCAGCTTATGCTGCCATGAATGTGGGAATCTTCGCCGTTGTCACGATCGCAGGTGGCTACAACGACGAGAGACCGCTAATCCAAGACTACAAGGGACTGGTCTACCGGTCGCCCTTGCTCGGCAGCCTGCTGATCTTCTTCCTCGTGTCACTCGTCGGAATTCCCTTTACCGGCGGATTCTTCGGCAAGTTCTACTCTTTCTCCGCCGCTGTCGGCGGTGGAGCCGTGGTGCTTGCCATCATCGGATTACTGAATTCGGGATTGGCGGCAGCGTACTACTTGCGGCTGGCCTTCGCCGCAGCGCAGCGCCCCGATGAGGAGCCCGCTGAAAGCCGCTCGCCGATGATGCCGATGGGGATTGCCGTGGGCGCAGCGCTCCTGTTTGCAGTTGGCGCGACGCTCGTTCTCGGAATTGCACCAGGAGATATTCTGCACGCGAGCGAAGCAGGAGCGCACACCCTACAAGCCCCACCCGCTGCTTCTGTCCCGGCAGAAGTCACAGGGACGCGGGCAAACCAGTAACCCCTTCAGGGAGATTTTCTTTCGTTTTAACCCTCGACGCATCGGATGGACTAATCAGATTCAGATAGAAGGCAACCGCCATCCCGAGAACCCTTCGATCCTCATAGTTCTCGACTACCCATCTGCGCGCCGCCGCCGACATGCGCCGACAGCGATCCGGATCGCGCAAAAGGCCAAGGACGGCCTCACAAATCGCGTCAGGATATCCTGGGGGAACGAGCAGCCCTGTAACCTCCGGGACCACGGCATCTCGTGAGCCGGTGCAATACGTCGCGATCACGGGAACCCCGATTGCTGCAGCCTCGAGGACCACGTTTGGAAAGCCCTCTCGCCACGAGGGCAAAACCATCAGATTCATCGCGCGATAATAGGGCACCGTGTCCATCACAAAGCCCGTGCAAACAATTCGGGGGTGTCCCTCGATCCGCGCTCTCACCCCAACATCCAATGCGTCCTCAGCAGCGTCAAACCAACCGACCAGGAGCAGATAGGCACGCGGCTCTTGGCCGAGGATCGTGGCAAAAGCTTCGAGTAGTTCCGGAAGTCCCTTATCCGCGGTCAGCCGACCAACGAATCCAATAACCAGCGCCTCGCGCGGAATCCCGAGCTGCTCTCGAGTGTGCGACGCCCCCGGTGCGAATCGCGCCAGATCCACTCCCCTGCTACTTCCCTCTCCCAGGACCACCAGCTTCGAAGCCGACGCGACGCCAAGCGCCAGCGCTCGTGCGCGCAGACTCCGGCTGTTGCAGACCACGGTGTGGGCACAATACGAAGCGATGCGCTCTGCCCACAGCAACAGAAGCCGCTTCAGTCCCCGTGCAGTTTCGAGCTTGAGGCCCCTAAGCAAGTAAATCCTGGCTGGAATCCGATAAAAAAACGCTGCGAGAGTTCCCAGAAGCCCCGCCTTCGGAGTACTGAACTCAACAATGTCAGGCCTGATATGGCGCAACAGGCGCCAGATGCGGACGAAAGAGACGACATCAGCCAATGGCGCCATCCCTCGCTCCATGGGGATGGCATATACATTTACCTGTTCGTGTCGGGCCATTCGCTCCAAGAGCTGTCCCGGACCCGAGAGGAGCGATACGCGAAAACCCGCCTCTCGCAGAGTACGGATCCGGCCCGATAAAACAATACAAGTCTGTGGACTCGTTACGCCGACTAGAATATGTGGCTGCCTCAAATGTTTTCGAGGTTCTTTTACGAATCTTGGGGTTTCTGAACCGCGCATCATCGAGTAGACCTGTGCCGGAACCTTAGGAAGATGCAGTTGACCGAATACGCAGCCGCCAGGGTGCTTTCCCAAAATTCAACGAAACTGTATCATTTTGCTTCACTTTCGCTTGTGAGACAGGTCACTTCTTCCCGTGCGGCCAGCCCGCTACCCTGCAGTCTGGATGACGATCGCTTCGCCTGGACGTGCAAGAGTTCTTCTACTGATTCCGCACCTTGGCGGAGGGGGAGCCGAACGCATTGCCGCCAATCTCGCCCGACACCTCAGTCCCATAAGGTACGAAGTGCACTTGGGGCTGGTGACGGAATCATTTCAGGCATCAAAAGACGTCGCGTCGTTGAATACGGTCCATGCCCTGGGTGCGCGAAGGGTATCGATCGCTGGAAGCGCGATGATGAGTTTCGCGATGCGATGCGCGCCAAACTTCGATTGACGAATGAGTTTCTCTGGCTGTCTGTCGGCAGACTCGACCCCGTCAAGGATCATTCCACTTTATTGCGGGCCTTCGCACTACTGCCGTCAGAGGCTCGATTAGTGATTGTCGGGGATGGCCAGCTTAAAAACCGGTTGTCTTCTCTCATACAGGAACCCGGCTTGAGCGGCCGTGTGCATCTATCAGAATTCCAAGCTGACGTGCTGCCGTGGATGTGTGCGGCGGACGGCTTTGTTCTCTGTTCCCGATGGGAAGGGTTGCCGATGGCATTGCTGGAAGCTGGTGCCTGTCGGCTACCCGCTGTAATCACAAACATTCCGGGCGCGCGAGAAGTGCTCCCGGATTCACAACGCGGTCAAGCCGTTCCTCCCGGAGATGCCCATTGGCTTGCGGCATCGATGGAGGGGGTGATGCGCCTGCCTGACATGGAAAGGCGCGACCTCGGCGAGGGCATCCACAAATCCGTTTGCGAGAGATTCAGTCTGGATGCAGTACTGACCCAGTGGGAGAAGCTTTACCAGTTACAACTCGAGAATAATCCTCTACCTTCGCGAGTCCAATCGTCACCATCATCTTTGGGCAGAACCTTCCAACTCCAGTAGCCAAGAAAGATCAGCGTGCTTGCGCTCCAAAGCGATGTTGCCAGCGCGATGCCGGCTACCCCGAACCGCCGCATGAGCAAGACGTTCAGAACAACATCCAGCACGAGATTCAAGAGCCCGCAATAAAAGACAAGATCGGTGCGGCGCATCGCGACCAGGAAACGATAGTAGACACGACTGCAGACGAAGAACGGGATCTGCAGAGCGTACATAACCAGGACGGACGAGACGGCAGAGGTATCGCGCGTCCCGAAGACGCCATGCTGGAGTGTTACACGAACGAGGCTGCGTGCCACAAGAATGAGCGCAGCAGCAACAGTCGTCGCGACACCTGCCGACGACCAGGCCCAGGTATGCAAGATACGCCGGCAACTATTCCAGTCTTGGCGGGCCACCAATTCAGAAAAGTAGGGAGTAACTGCAGAGGAAAAAGCGCCGCCCAGCAACGCCAGGGCCACGCCTACGAACCGGCCTGCGTATACCAGTGCAGAAACGCTTCCCGCAGGAAGCATGGCCGCCATGGATTGATCGACGAGAAGTCCGCCCGATGAAACCATCCCACTTAGGAAGACGGGGCCAAACTGTCGCGCAACTTCGCGAGTGCCTTCGCACATTCCATACCATCGCAGCGTGAGGCGATACTCGCTGGAATTCATCAGCGTCCCCATCCAGACAGAGTGCAGCAGGGCGCCGGCCACTGTGCAGTACACCATCGCCCATATTCCGAATCTGTTCGCGAGCAGAGGAGCGCCGGCAATAATGGCAAGCGGCGTGACGATGGGCGCCAATGCCGGCAGTGCGAAGCTCCCTCCAGTATTTAGAACCGCGGTGCACAGCGAGGCGATGCCGGTCAGAACAATCACGGGCAACAGTCCGTAGAAGAGATGCACCGCAAGATCCAATTTGCCGGGCGCAAAATGCGACCTGACTGCAAAGCGGCCGGCACTGCGACGACCAGTAGTAGAAGCCCGGCAATGCGAGCGATATTTCCCAGCGGCGCGCCCAGGTCGAGCGAATACTCCCATGGGATTGCAAAGACGAAGAAGAGCAGGAGAGTCCACGTAATCCGCCGCATGGCGCTAGAACCGCTGCGAGTAGACCAAGCCCGCATAAATACTGACGCCCGCCGCAGACTGAATTACCGATTCCATCGTCCGGTTCCAGAGGTTTTTTGCCATCGAGTCGGGCACGAAAACGATGTCACGGTCCCGGATAGGAATATCGGGATCGAGACCGCGTAGCATGCGCTTCAGGTTGAGTGTTGTAACTGTGCGGCTCCCTCCCTGCTCACGGATGAGAATGGCTTTGGTCAGGGCCGCATTCTGTCCCGGACCCCACGCGAGCGACAATACCTGCACCAGAGTCGCCGTCTGCGAAGGGTCAACCGGAAATCCACCTGGCCGGATGACATCCCCGACGACATACACCAGGCCCGCACGGCTTACCTGCACCGTGTCGCCCGGCAGCAACTCCGGATTATGATCCGTAGTCGTATCTGTTCCTGCCGGGTCCAACACCACCGGATGAACTGTCTTCGGATCATCCCGATGTCCGATGGTGACGAGGCGGCCCGCATTGGGACCCAAACCCGATGCCGACGAAATCAGATCGAGCAAGCGATGATGCACCGTGTAACTGTAGATTCCCGGCCGCGCCACCTCGCCCAGCACCGACACATCCTGTCCCGCGTATGCCATTACCAGTACCGTAACCTGCGGATGCAGCAGCATTCCGCGCTCGATCAGCGCGGCATTAATTGCGTGCGCGGCAGCCGTCTCGTCCATGCCGCGAACGTTCACTTCGCCTGCGAGTGTCAGCGTAACCGCACCCGACTCCGAGACACGCACTGAAGCGCGTATCTCCGGAGTGCGCGCTTCGGAAACCTCGAGCAGATCACCCGGACCTATTGGAGCGGCCATCAGCGCTCCAGCAGGAGCAGCCGCGCCCGGTGGTACGCCGGCGAGGTTTGCGCCCGGCAGAGTTTCCCACACCGCGGGCGCGTCCTTCGCATTCGGCTGGCTCTTCGCCTCCACTGATTGTGGAATGCGTGCGACGCCCGTCGGCAAACCTGACGTACTTGGTGTCGGCGCCTGTGCGCGGCTAACGGCGCCCATGGCAAGAAGGAATACGAGCAAGACGCTCACCGACGCAGCCTTGGAGTGAATCGACTCGCGGATTAGAACCGCTGCCATTGCCAGCCATAGGGAGACGAACAGCGTGATCGCCATGTAAACCGGCAGGTTCGGTGAGACCGGTTTTACCGGCTGACGCGCGTAATCGACGACAGAAAGCTCGGAGCCATAGCTGCCTGCAGTCAGACTGGCTTCTTCCACCTGTTGTGAGACCCTCAAATAAACGTCGCGATTCGCATTAGCTTCCTGTCGCATTACCGCGTATTTCAACCCCGCTTCATTCACTTCCAGGCCAGCACCGGTGGCAGCGCTCAGACTTTTGCGAACCAACTGCTCGCGATCTGCAGCCGTCTTCCATGCGCTTCGGAACCGCTCGACCAGCTTGATGTCTTCGGTCTTGATTTGCGCGTCCAGATCCTGCATTTGGCTGCGAATCTCGACGACGCGGGGGAAGTTCGGACCATGTTCAATGCGGAGTTGTGCCTGCTCTTGCTCCAGATCGCTTCGCCGCGCATGCAATTGCTGCAACAGTAACGCAAAGCCCGCCGTGCCCTGCAGCTTCGGATCGGAGGCTAGCACCAACTCAGGATCGCCGGAAATGGCTGCGCGATATTCGGCTTCACGCAGGATGCGATCGGTTGCGGCATTCACCAGTTCCCTGCTGAATCCGTCCACCTCCTCCAGTTGTGTGGTGTGCTCCACATCGGAAGGCCGGCCGTTTCCCAACGTCTCCGGAGTATCCAGGATTCCGTGTTGCTTCTGGAATTCCGCGAGCTTCCGATCGTCGCCGTCTGCACGCAGTTTCAACTGACCCAGCTGAGTATTTAGCCACGTAGTTGCGTCCGTCGTAGCCTCAACACGAGCGTTAGCGTCCTGTCGCTTATAGGTAGCAATGATGGCATTGGCAATCGCTGCTGAAAGCGCTGGGTCATACGAACGAAACCGGATTTGCAGAACAAGTGTGCGTGGAATCGTCTGTACCGTCAGATCACGCTGAAACTTCTCCAACAGCCAAGCCTTGGCATCTGGACTCGGCTGCGCCGGATCGAAAGTCGGAAACTTTCGAGAGAACGAATCCATGAAACCGGGCGTCTTGTACAGCGAGAGGCGGGTAATCACGTCCCAGGCCAGCTGGTCGCTCCGGAACACGTTAGCCAGTGTTTCCAGCTGAACCTGGCCTGAAGCGAAGGAACCTGAAGTGCTCTCGCCGCGATCCAGCGTAAGGACCGAAACTGGCGCGCCTCGCAACGCCACGCGCGCTACCGCTTCGTATACGTTCGAAGCAATCAGGCAATAGAGCAGGCAGACACCTAGAAACGCTCCCATGATCGAAAGAAAAAGCCGCAGATTGCGCAGGCCCGCAAACCAGAGTTCGTGCAAAGAGAGATACGAATTCTGTCGCGAGGCCCAGCCCGGCGATGGAGCGCGATCCGTCGTTCGGTCTTCCTGAACTGCGCTGGTCTCCGGCAAGGGTTGGCGTCCTCAGGTCCCGTTGCTGTCCGAAGGGCAATCGCGCAGTACACGACGAGCGGCCGCAGCGGATCGAATACTGATCAGTGTCCTCAATTCGCGGCCAGTTGTTAGTGAGACACGTCACATATGAAGTTAAGGGCAAAGCACCCGTAATCTTTAACCTGGAACTACCGACTCATATTCCAGTCCGATACCACTCCACGGTCCGGCGCAGCCCCTCGCGAAAGTCCACGATCGGGCTGTAGCCCAGAAGTTCGCCGGCCCGGCGAACATCAGCAAATGAATCGCGAATGTCTCCCAAGCGCGGCTCACCGTACGCCGGTTCTCCTTTGTATCCCGTCAGTTCGCGAAGAATGCGAAAGGTTTCGTTGAGCGTACACCGCGAGCCGGTTGCCACATTCATCATCTCGCCCGAAACCTTCTCCGCCGACGCTTCGGCAGCCATTAGATTGGCATGAACAATATTGTCGATGTAGGTGAAGTCGCGGCTCTGCTCGCCGTCGCCGTAGATGGTGGGCTGTTCTCCAGCCAGCATGCGCCTGCAAAAGATAGCAAGAACTCCGGAATAGTGTGACGTCGGATCCTGAAATGGACCAAATACGTTGAAGTAGCGCAGAACCACAGTCTCCAGCCCATAGACACGCGTGAAGGCCCGCATGTACTGTTCGGCGGCAAGTTTCGCCACCGCGTAAGGCGAAATCGGGTCGGGAAGCATATCCTCACGCTTGGGCAGAGTAGGCGTGTCGCCATACGCCGACGACGATCCGGCATATACGACCCGCCGAACCCCGGCAGCGCGCGCCGCTATGAGCAGGTTCAGAGAGGCGGTAACGCAGTTCAGATTCGTGCCAGCCGGGTCGGCGACAGAACGCGGTACCGACGCCAATGCGGCCTCGTGAAACACGATTTCGATGCCTTCGCAGGCACGCCCACATTGTCGCGGGTCGGTCAGGTCCCCTTCGACGAACTCCATATCCTCGAGCCCCGCCAGATTGCTGCGCTTGCCGCTAAGAAAGTTATCGATGCCGCGAACACTGTCTCCGCGCTTCAACAATGCCGCAGCAATCGAGCGGCCTATGAATCCGGCAGCTCCAGTCACAAGGTATTTTGCCAACGATCCTCCCGATCCAGTTCAGATTTTGCCTAGGTAAGAATACTATCGGCCAGTGGTTTCATCTCTGTCCCAGCGCCGGTTTTACAATGAAAACATATGACTACAACAGCAACAACAACCCTCTCGGAACTGAAGAAGAAGGTAGAGACCAGGCAGGCGCGGATCGGCATCGTTGGAATGGGTTATGTCGGCCTGCCCCTCGCGTTGCTGTTCAGCGGCGAAGGCTTCGCCGTCACCGGTTTCGATATTGAGGAAAGAAAGGTCAGCACGCTCAATGCGGGCGGTTCCTACATCGTTCGGATTCTTCCCAAGGCAATCCAGGAGGCGCAGAAGTCCGGCTTTCGCGCCACATCGAATTACTTTGAGATTACGCGAATGGACGCAATCATCATCTGCGTGCCGACGCCCCTGAACGAGTACCACGAGCCTGACCTGAGCTATGTCACCGGAACCGTGGAGTCGATTGCGCCTCATCTGCACGAGGGGCAACTCGTTGTCCTCGAAAGTACCACCTACCCTGGAACAACGGAAGAGATTGTCGTTCCGCTCATCGAAAATGGAAACCCGCACGGGTTGAAAGCCGCTCGCCGTCTCGATGACACGGGGATCCACGTAGCCTTTTCGCCCGAGCGCGAGGATCCAGGAAACGAAACCGTCGCACGCCACGACATTCCCAAGGTCGTTGGCGGTTGCGGACCAGCAGCAGCCGAGCTTGCGGCTGCCTATTACGGCGCCATCTTCCGGCGCGTTGTTCCCGTCAGCAGCCCCTCCGTTGCGGAGATGACCAAGCTTCTCGAAAACATCTATCGCTGCGTCAATATCGCGCTCGTCAATGAACTCAAACAGCTTTGTATGCGCATGGGTATCGACATCCACGAGGTGATCGACGCAGCTCGAACCAAACCATTCGGCTTCCAAGCCTTTTACCCAGGCCCAGGACTCGGCGGCCACTGCATCCCGATCGACCCCTTCTATCTATCATGGAAGGCAAAGCAATTCGACTTCCGCACCCGTTTTATCGAGCTCGCCGGCGAAGTCAACATCAACATGCCCTACTTCGTGATCGACCAGCTCGCAGACGGGCTCAATCGCCATCGCAAGGCCATCAACGGCTCGAAGATTCTGGTGCTCGGCCTCGCCTATAAACGCGACATCGACGACTTGCGCGAATCGCCCTCACTCACCATCATCGAGTTGTTGCGCGAGAAGGGCGCAAATGTGTCTTACAACGATCCCTATTTCCCAACGGTGGGTCAAGGTCGTCACTATGCGCTCAATATGACCAACACTCCTCTGGATAACCTCGAACAATACGACGCCGTGATGATCGTGACCGACCACTCAACCTACGACTACCGCACGATCGTGGACCAATCGCAATTAGTTGTCGATACCCGAAACGCAACCAAGGGCATCGAATCGCCGAAGATCGTGCGCTGTTAGCATCGCGCGCCAAGATCGAAAATGGGTTTGACCACGACCGCCCTTCCTTTGGTTCGAATTCCCTGTCCTTAGCCTTGCTAATCCGCTAAACTCGGCACTCAAGCCACTCAATTTCTCCTGAGGTCAAGCCGCGTGAACGAATGGAAGCTTGTTCAGAACGATCCCTCCGAAGCACTCGCTCGCCTGCATTTCTTCTCCGTCAAAAAGAAGCACGCAAAGGGCGAGATTGAAGCTCGCATCACGGTGAAAGAATTTGCCACGACTAAAACCAGCGACATGCAATTCTATGCCACTGCCGATCTTGAATTGAACCAGAAGACGCTTCGGTTTCAGGCATGCGGACGGAGCGAAACCCTCGTCGGGGCGCTCGGCGAGTGTATGAGGAACCTGCGCAGATTCGACTATGAGACAGTAGAGGATCCTTCTGCGCTACCATCGGATTGCGGCCGATAAACACCGCACCGCAAACCGTTCTGCACCGCGGAGCAGCATACACGTGTTTACGCCACGACCCATCGGATTTGTGCGAAGCCCCTATACCGACACCAAGGCCATTCCAAAGGGACTCGGCGCCAGGCACGACGCGGAAGGTGTCCTTGAGATTCTTCCGGAGTTCGAGCTAGGACTCACCGATATTGAAGGCTTTTCGCACCTATTCGTTATCTGGACCTTCGACCGGTCTGAGGGTTTTGAATTGGTCGGCAGCCCCCCCTTTGACGAGCGGCCGCATGGCGTCTTTGCAACGCGTTCTCCGCGCCGCCCTAATCCGCTTGCGCTCACAGTTGTAGAGTTGCTTGGCCGCGATGGCGGGCGATTGCACGTACGTGGGGTCGACATGCTCGAGGGCAGCCCAATCCTCGACATCAAGCCCTACATGTCGAGCATTCCCGCTGAGAAGCTTCGCCGCGGCTGGCTGGCCACAGCCGAGCAACGCAGCCAAAGTTGAGGGTCTTGCAACCTTTGCGCTTGGTATCGGGAGAAACCGGCCGACCCGACAGCCCAGCATCGCTCTTGTTGAAGTCGCTCCGACCAACGCTGAAATTCCCACAATGTGGCCCGTGGAGATCTCCAGACATCCTTAGCCGACAACTCCCCGGAAGGACCTCGCCTCTAATTTGTGAATGGAAGAGAAGCCTTCCAGAAGGAGAGAGTAGTCTATGGCCTTCAAGAGAATCGGCAACGAAACTCACGAATGGCAACATGAACACTCGTGTATCAAGGGTTGTACGGGGCAAGGGAGGGAAACTCGGGCTGAGCTCGAATGAACCTCCTCATCCGTAAGACCCAAAATGTGATCCGGCTACGATTCCGGATCTTCGAAAATTCGGACATTGGGGCGAGGTCTCGCAAAGGACCCCGCCCTTTTGCTGTGCAAGGCCATCGTGGCCACATTTCGCTTCGCTGCCGCTCATTTCGAAATCCATTTACTCTTCAAAACCGGACCCGCGATGGCCTGCCGACCGTGGGCCTAATCGTGTATTGTGAGTGAGTTCGGTTATGAACCTTTTCTCTGCCACGCTAGCTGAACCGCAAAGCTTCTCGCCGTGGGAGAAGCTGTTCCTGGTGGCATCGATCGTTGCCTCCGCTGTCCTGTTCTGGCGGCGATTTGGTCCCATCCTCAAGCGCATCCTCAAATCCAGGAAAGACCCAAATTTCAGCATTTCTCCCCTCGGCAAGCGCGTGTGGGACTTTTTCTGGGAAGTGATTTGCCAGGCCAAGGTAATCCGGGAGCGTCCGCTGCCCGGCCTCGCTCATGCTCTTGTCTTCTGGGGTTTCTGCGCATTCGCCCTGGTCACGCTGAACCATATAGCGGTCGGCCTGGGCATGGGGTTCCTCGATCCGCGGGCGATGGTCGGCCGTTTCTATTTCTATCTTGCCGCAGTGTTTGCCATGGCCTGCGCCGCCGGCATTTTCGGCCTTTTCGTCCGCAGGTTTTTTGTTCGGCCTCGATGGCTTGGCGACAAAGTCTCCTATGAATCGGGAGTGATTGCGCTGCTCATCTTCCTCCTGATGGTGACGTACCTGGCAAGCTTTACCGTCAGCGATACGAGCCCGGCTGCCCGCATTCTCTGGTGGGCTCACACACTTTCGCTGCTCATCTTCCTGCCCATCATCCCGCACACTAAACACCTGCATCTCGTTCTTAGTCCGGCTACCATTTTTCTTTCCCGCGGCGGTTTCAGCAAGATTCCGCCGTTGGTCGGCGATGAAGACTTCGGCCTCGTCGCCGGAACGGACCTCACTCAGCTCGTGAGCCTGCAGGCTTATTCCTGCGTGGAGTGCGGACGATGCAGCGAGCATTGCCCAGCGACCAACACCGGAAAAGAGCTCAATCCTAAAGAGATCATCCTGGGACTACGCGGCTACTTGAACGAATTCGGACCGTCTTCGCAAGAGAGCCTGATCGGCAAGTTCAACTCCATGACCGCCGACTTCCAATGCACGACATGCGGCTCGTGCGAATACCAGTGCCCAGTCGGCATCGAGCATCTCCCCATCATCATCGGCCTGCGTCGTGGCGCCGTGAACACCGGTAAGTGGGAAGACGATCACGGAGCAAAGCTCTTCCTCGCGCTCGAGCGCGGATCGAATGCGCTCGGGATGGGCGCCCTCGAACGCGACAAATTCATCCAGAAACAGGAATTTCCCATCTTCGACAGCACGCAGGAGTACTGTCTCTGGCTAGGCTGCATGGGCGGATACGATCCCAAAGGCCGCGAGATCGTGGCTGACTTCGCCCGCGTGATGAACTATCTCGGCACCAGCTATGGCGTCCTGCGCAAGGAAAAATGCACCGGGGATCCGGTCCGGCGCCTCGGCAACGACCTTCTCTTTCAGCAACTCGCCGAATCTAACCTTGAGGCACTCAGCCAGTCCAAAGTCAAAAAAATAATCTCCATCTGCCCGCATTGCGTCCGCACCATTCAAGAAGATTGGAAAGAATTCGGCACGCCTCCTGAGATAGAACATCATAGCGAATTTCTCGCCCGCTTCGCCGATAAATTGCCCAGGCAAAAACCGCTTGACGGCGCGCCTGCTGAGAAGATTGCATTCCACGATCCCTGCTACCTCGGCCGTTATCGCAATGTCTACGAAGAACCACGCACTGTGGCACGACTCGCGGGCGAGGTTGTGGAAGCGCCTCGCTCGCATGAACGCAGCTTCTGTTGCGGCGCTGGCGGAGGCCTTGCCTTTCTCGGCGAAGAAACGGGCGATCGCATCAGCCAGACACGAACCAGAGAACTTGTCGCTACCGGCGCATCGACTATCGGGACAGCCTGCCCATTCTGCAACACCATGTTCCGCGACGCACTCTCCGCGACAGGTGAATCCGCGCCGCAACTGTTGGACATCGCCCAACTAACCGCCCGAAGTTTGCCGCAACATATCCCGCCAAAAACAGAACACCCATAAGCCGGAGTTCATTCCTATATGAAAATCATCGTTGCCATCAAACAAGTGCCCGAGCGCGACGCGCAAGTGCGTATCAACAGCGCCGCCAAGTGGATCGAGGAAGGCGACCTGCAGTTCGCCATGAACGAGTCTGATGCTTATGCACTCGAAGAAGCTCTGCAACTCAAAGAGAAACACGGCGGTGAGGTTGTCGTGTTGAGCGCCGGTCCTGAACGTGCCGGAACCACCATTCGCGAAGCGCTTGCCAAGGGAGCAGATCGCGCCATTCATGTGGAAGTCGACGACATTCACGAGCATGATGCCCTTGGAGCCGCACAACTGCTCGCGTCCGCGGTCAAGCAGGAAAGTCCCGACCTGATCCTCACCGGCCTTCAATCGGATGATCTCGGCTACGGACAAACCGGCGTCATCATGGCCGAATTGCTCGGACTTCCCCATGCATCGCTCATTCTGCACGTCGAAAAGACCGACACCGGCCTCACGGTAAAGCGCGAACTCGAAGAAGGCTGGTTCCAGAACATCGACCTGCCGCTGCCCGCGGTATTGATGATCCAATCTGGCGGCACCAAGCTGCGTTATGCCACCCTCATGGGCATCAAAAAGGCCAAAACCAAGGAGTTACGCAAAGTGAATGCGGCAGACCTGGGGCAGGCCGGCGCGCCCACAGCAGTGCTCGAGAAGATCACACTTCCACAAAAACAGAAATCCACGCAGATCATTTCCGGCTCGCCTAAAGAGGCTGCGGCAACGCTCGTTGAAAAACTGAAATTCGAGGTGCGAGTCATATGAGCGGCATCTATGTGGTTCTTGAAGATCGCGGTGGTCGCATTAGCCGCATAAGCTGGGAGGCAGTGGCCGCGGCGAAAATGCTGGCCGCGCAATCGAGCGCAAAGGTGAGCGCCATTGTCATCGGCACACAAACCGATTCTCTCGCCAAAGAAGCTGCCACCAAGGGCGTAAGCAAAGTCGTTCGCATTGAACATCCGCTTCTGGCGCAGTACACGGCTGATGGTTTCACGGTTGCGCTTGAGCAGTTTATCCGCGCTGAGTCGCCCGACTACCTGGTTTTTCCTCACTCTTACCAAGTTCGCGACTACGCACCTGCCTTGGCAGCGCGTCTGGGCCGAGTGTTTATCGGTGACGTAATCGCGATCGATGCCGGTCCAATCTTCACGCGCCAGCTAATGCAGGGCCGTCTCAACGGTAACTACAAATCCACGGGCGCGGGCCCCAGTTTCATCTCGGTGCAGTCCGGCGCCTTCCGAGCCGACGCTGCCGAATCGGCTGCCGCCCAAGCCACCACATTCACTCCAACAATCGATGCGGCGCAAATCCGCACTAAGCCAGGCGAGCCCTTCCGCGGCACTGCCCAAACGGTAGACCTAGGCTCGGCACAGTTGATCGTCGCTGTTGGTCGCGGCATCAAGGAAGCAGATAATCTTCCGCTCGTTCAAGGTTTAGCTTCCGCACTCGGCGCCGAGCTCGCAGCCTCCCGGCCCATCTGCGACAACGGCTGGCTGCCGATCGAGCGCCAGGTTGGCAGTTCCGGTCAAACCGTTGCGCCCAAGCTCTACCTGGCTATCGGCATCTCCGGCGCCATTCAGCATCTCGTCGGCATGAAGGGCTCACAGTGCATCGTGGCCATTAACAAAGACGCCGAGGCGCCGATCTTCGAAGTGGCTGATTACGGCATCGTCGGCGACCTTTTCGAGGTAGTTCCTGCCCTGACCGATGCGTTGAAAGCAGCGCGACAGTAGAAGCGCAAACGAGCTACTTAAATGGCCGGGCGCTGCATAGGACTGCCCGGCCATTTGCATCTTCGGGGCCGCAGGCGCTATGGTTCCGAGTTGCACCAAACACAACTAGACAGGGGCAACCGGAATGTTTCTCCCGGAAACATATCAAGTGACGCTCGCTCTCATGGTCCTGAGCATGCTGTGTTGGGGCTCCTGGGCCAACACCCTTAAACTCTGCCCAAAATTCCGCTTCCAACTCTTTTATTGGGATTACGCCATCGGTCTTTTCGTGGGCGCCATCGCGCTGGGATTGACGGCGGGATCGTCGGGGCACTCCGGTTCGCCTTTCCTCGGCGCCGTGGTAGCAACTGCGCCATCGCGCATGCTTTGGGCGATCTGCGGCGGCGCCATTTTCAATGTGGCCAATCTGCTTCTCGTCGCAGCCATCGATGTTGCGGGACTCGCCGTCGCATTCCCCGTCGGAATCGGCCTCGCCCTCGTTGTCGGCGCAGTTTCGAGCTATCTTGTCAGCCCCGCAGCCAATCCCCTGCTTCTCTTCGGTGGGGTCGCACTCGTAGCGTTGGCCATCATCGTCGACGCCGCAGCCTATCGCAAACGGGAAGCCACGGCCAAGGCGACCACTACCCGCGGGATTGTTCTCAGCCTCGTTGCGGGCGTGCTGATGGGCAGCTTCTATCCGCTCGTCGCACATGCAATGCGCGGATCCGATTCTCCCGGTCCATACGCCATCGCCTTCTACTTCGCAATTGGCGTTCTGATCTCAACGGTTCCGGCAAACCTCCTTCTGATGTTCAAACCCCTGGATGGCAAGCCGCCTGTAGTTGGGGCCGATTATTGGCGGGCTCCTTTCGGCTGGCACGCAGCAGGGGTTTTGGGCGGTGCAATTTGGTGCGTCGGTGCCGTTGCAAATTTCGTTGCGTCCGGCGCCCATCTTGTCGGTCCGGCGGTCTCGTATTCCATCGGCCAGGGAGCCACGATGGTGTCAGCGTGCTGGGGCATTTTTGTTTGGCGTGAATTCGCGGGCGCACCACGGGCAGCACATTTGCTGCTCGTCCTCATGTTTATCTTCTTCATCCTTGGCCTCGGCGCCGTCGCCCTGGCGCCGCTCTACTGAGGTACGCATGGTTGAGACTCGCAAACCGATCGTTGTTGTCGGCAGCGTCACCATGGACATGGTGACCCGCACTCCACAGATCCCGCGCATTGGCCAGACCGTCATCGGCACCAGTTTTTCGACGACGCCGGGCGGCAAAGGCGCCAATCAAGCTGTCGCCGCAGCCCGTCTCGGCTATCCCGTACAGTTCGTCGGCATGGTGGGTGATGACATCTACGGTCCGCAATTGATCGAGAACCTCTCCCGTGCGGGAGTTGATACCTCCGCGATGATCGCGGCGTCCGGTTCCTCTGGTCTGGCGCCGATCTTCCTCGCCGAGAACGGCCAAAACGCGATTGTCGTCGTTCCCGGCGCTAACGGCGAGGTCGACTCCGCATACGTTGACCAACATGTGGACGTGATCCGTAATGCCGGTATGGTTCTATGCCAGCTTGAGCTACCGATGGGCACCATCGATCACACGTTGGCCCTCTGCACTCAATTTGGCGTGCCGGTTGTGCTCGATCCCGCTCCAGCAGCCGCGCTCAGCGATTCCGCGTGGAATCAAGTCACCTGGTTCACCCCCAACGAGACCGAAGCTGCTTTCTACCTCGACGAGGATTCCGATCCCGAGCCTATTGCCCAAAAACTGCTCGCACGCGGCCTTCGCGGCGTCGTTCTGAAGCGCGGAGCCGAAGGCGCTTACGTAGCAAAAGCAGGCGGTAAGGCAGCCTGGGTCCAGCCCTTCGCTGTCAATGCCATCGACACCGTAGCCGCAGGCGATTGCTTCAACGGTGTCTTCGCCGTAGCCCTGCTTGAAGGCAAAGACCCGTGGGCCGCCGCGCGATTCGCCTGTGCTGCCTCAGCTATATCCGTCACGCGTCGCGGCGCCCAGGCGTCCATGCCCACGCGCGCTGACCTCAACGCATTCGTCGCCGATCGCGGAGAGAAAATCTAAACGAAAAGCTCTTTGCCGGGTTGCAGGTTGGAGAAGATCGAGATGTTCCGAAACACGTGCTTGGGAGTCATACTCGGAGTCGTTGCATTGCCATCCCCGGCGCAGGACACGCTCTACCCGCCGCGCGGCCAGCAGTTCCCTACCCCAGTTTGCATGAACCTGCACAATGCATGGGAGGGTCCGCAAACTACCTGCCCGCCGTTCGCGCATGAGCACTGGCTCGCCGACCTCAAGCACTGGCGCACCGAGCGTCGCATCCGCATCACGTTCGACCCCTCCCGCTATGACCTGCCGGCATTCAAGTGGACGCAGTCCAGTTTCATGCAGCCCCAGATGATGGTCCATGATCGCTACTTTTACGATCCATCCACCGGGCGTTACACGGTCGATCGCTATCTCGACGACCTCGAAAAGCGCTATGGCGGCATAGATTCGGTCCTCATTTGGTCCACCTACCCAAACATGGGGATTGACGATCGGAACCAACTCGAAATGGTTGAGTCCATGCCAGGCGGCGTAGAAGGCGTTCGACAGATGGTCGCCGACTTTCATCGCCGCGGAGTGCGGGTTCTCTTTCCCATGATGATGTGGGATGAAGGCACGCGCCAACCCTCGCAACCCTGGCCGCAGGCCATCGCCGAGCTTATGAAACAGATTGATGCCGACGGCATCAACGGCGACACGCAGGATGGCGTCCCACTCGGCTTCTCCCTCGCTGCTGATGCAATCGGTCACCCGCTTGCATTCGAACCCGAAGGCGGCCCCAGCGACGAAGCTCTAGCGTGGAACGTGATGACATGGGGACAGTACGCGTTTCCATTCATCCCCATGGTCGATCGCTACAAGTGGCTTGAGACACGGCACATGGTTAACATCAGCGACCGCTGGGCCGTCGACCGTACCCACGATCTGCAGTTCGCCTTCTTCAACGGCGTGGGATGGGAGAGCTGGGAAAATATCTGGGGCATCTGGAACGGCATCAATCCCCGCGATGCCGAGGCCACACGCAGAATCGCCACTATCGAGCGCACAGTCGCGCCTTTCCTCGTCAGTCCCGACTGGGAGCCGCTCTACCCCATGCACAACTTCGGTGTATACGCCAGCCGCTGGCCTCTCGGCGATCAAACCGTCTGGACTATCGTGAATCGAAACCCCTATGACATCGCCGGTCGCCAGATGGACGTGCAGCCCACGCCCGGAATGCGCTACTTCGACCTCTATCACGGCGTCGAACTGAAGACGGATCCAGATGGCCCCGTTTCTGTCCTCGACTTCGACATAGAAGCCAATGGATATGCCGCAATTCTTGCCACGCCAGTCGAGCCCGCCGAAGCTATGAAGAGCCTGATGCATCGCATGGCGGAGATGACCGCGATGCCACTTGCCTCTTTCTCCCACGAACCGACCGTGCTCCAACAGCATCTCGTCGAAATTGCTGCGACGAAGCCCGCAACCGATGCTCCGGATGGCATGGTGAGGATCCCCGGAGGCTCATTCATTTTTCGCGTGCGCGGTACCGAGATTGAAGGTGGTTCCATGAACGGCGTAGACGTGCAGTACCCGTGGGAAGATTCTCCGCGCCGATTCCACGAACACGCCATGACCATCAAGCCATTCTTCATCGACAAGTTCCCCGTCACCAACGCGCAATTCAAGCTGTTTCTCGATGCCACGCACTACGCACCGCGCGACAACGGCGACTTTCTCCGTGATTGGAAAGACGGAACCTATCCGGCGGGATGGGAAAACCATCCGGTCACGTGGGTTTCGCTTGAAGATGCCCGCGCCTACGCCGCGTGGGCCGGCAAGCGCCTTCCCCACGAGTGGGAGTGGCAATTCGCCGCGCAAAGCACTGATGCACGAGCCTATCCCTGGGGTAACGACTGGAACCCCTCCAACGTTTCCACGCCCGACACCGGACGAACCATGCATGGTCCCGAACCGGTCGGTGCACATCGTGAGGGAGCCAGCCAGTACGGCGTGCAGGATCTGGTTGGCAGCGTCTGGCAATGGACCGATGAGTTCGAGGACGATCACAATCGAGCTGCGGTCGTGCGCGGCGGCAGCTACTATCAGCCGCAGGGATCCATCTGGTATTTTCCCCAGGCCTATCGCAACGACGAGCACAGCAAGGTCCTGTTGATGGCACCCTCCTACGACCGGTCCGGAGGAGTTGGATTTCGATGCGTCCGCGACGCGCAATGAGCCGTCTGATACAACGTATGCAGCCGCCACGATGGAGTCAGGTGAGAATCTCATGAGCGAAGTTGTGAAACTGAAGGCCGCCGACGGCCACGAACTGGACGCTTACGTCGCACGCCCCGCTGGCAAACCTATCGCCGGCCTGGTCGTTATCCAGGAGATTTTCGGCGTCAACCGCCATATCCGCTCCATCGCCGATGGCTACGCACGCGACGGCTTCCTCGCCGTCGCACCAGCGCTCTTCGATCGCGTCGAGCGCGGCGTTGAACTTGCCTACGACGGCCCCGATGCACAAAAGGGCGTGGCCATCCTCCAAAAGCTAGACAACGAAGAGGCCCTTGAGGACGTCGACGCCGCTCTCCAGTATGTGCGCGCGCAAACCGGCAAAAGGTCGGGAGTCATCGGCTACTGCCTCGGCGGCCTGCTTGCCTGGCTAAGCGCAGCGCGGCTCCATCCCGATGCAGCCGTCGGCTACTACGCCGGACGCATCGGAAATTTCGCCAGTGAGAATCCCACTGCGCCGGTTCAGCTCCACTTTGGCAAGCTCGACACCCACATCCCCGCCGAGCAAGTCGAGAAGGTCCACAAAGCCCACCCCGAAGTCGAGATTCACTGGTATGAAAACGCAGGCCACGGATTCAATTGCGACATGCGCGCCAGTTACAACGCCGAAGCCTCCGCTCTGGCACGCGGCCGCGCGCTCGCATTCCTCAAGAAGCACTTAACGTAAGACGGCCCGCTTACCAGGCAAAACCGCTCAGGCGACTTCATTCTCCAGCATCCCGATCGGCTCGATAGTAATGCGAATGCGGTCGCCTCTCGCGAGTGTGAATGTACTGGGCGGCACAATCCCGGTTCCCGTCATCAGAAATGCGCCGGACGGAAAGCTGTTATCCCTCAGCAGGTACTCCACCAATGTCTTCGGATCCCGCTTCAATTCCGTCAGCTCGACTGACCCCGCAAATTCCACTCGGTCATGACGCAGAATCTCAATCGCGATCTCAGTAGAGTGCGCCAGTGGACTCGCGCTGACAAGAATTCCCGGCCCGAGCGCACAGCTCCCGTTGTAAAGCTTGGCCTGCGGCAGATAGAGCGGGTTCTCGCCCTCGATGTCGCGCGAACTCATGTCATTGCCAATCGTATAGCCCACGATACGCCCCCGCGGGCTCACCACCAGCGTCAACTCCGGCTCAGGAACCGACCAATGCGCATCGCCCCGAATCCGCACCTTGCCGCCTGTTCCCACCGTGCGGCTTGCAGTCGACTTGAAGAAAAGCTCAGGGCGTTCCGCGGAATAAACGCGATCATAGAAATTGCCGCCGCCCGCGTCCTTTGATTCCTCCATGCGCGCACCGCGGCTGCGGTAATAGGTCACACCCGCTGCCCACACTTCCTGCCCGCTGATCGGCGCCAGCAACTCGGGGCCATGAAAACCCAGCGAAGGCTTGGCGCGCGCTACAAATTCCGCCAGAAACTCCGGCAGGTCTTCCCGCGCCAGCAACTCATCAAACGTGTGGCCTGAAACAGAGAAATATTGCTCTTCCTCTTCCGCAAATACGCCATTCGTCGTGCGATACAGTCTCACGCCGCCTCCCGGGATTCGCTTTCATCCTACACGTCGTAATGCGAACCGCCGCGTATGCATTCCGTCAATACCCAGCTACTCGCGCCAAGCATCAAGTTTCCCCGCCTTGATCGCGGCCGAAAGTGCGTCGATGTCCGGCGCAAGTACGCGATCCCGCTCCAATCGCGGAATCACTATGCGCACCGCTTCATGCGCCCGCTCGATCTTCGTACTCGACTTCAACGGCCGCCGAAATTCCAGAGCCTGTGCAGCACACATCAGCTCAATAGCCAGGATGCGTTCGACATGCTCGACGATGTGCCGCAGCTTGATCGCCCCCGTCATCCCCATCGACACGTGATCCTCTTTGCCCCCGTCCGTCGGAATGCTGCCCGTGGACGACGGATGCGAAAGCACCTGGCACTCGTTGATCAGCGCCGCCGCAACAATCTGCGCGATCATGAATCCCGATGAGAGTCCGGGATCGTTAGAGAGAAACGCGGGGAGCCCTTCGTTGATATCGGGATTCAGGAGCCGGTCGACCCGCCGCTCAGTGATCCCGGCCAAATCCGTCATCGCCAGCGCTGCATAGTCAAAGGCATACGAAAGTGGCGCGCCATGAAAATTGCCGCCGGAAATCACGGTACCGCCGCCGGACTCGCCCGGAAACACCAGCGGGTTGTCTGTTGCTGAACCAGCCTCGGTTTCCAGCACGCCGGCAACATGCACCAGTACACCGCGCACCGCGCCATGCACCTGCGGCATGCAGCGCAAGCAGTATGCATCCTGCACACGCGAATCATGCTCGCGGTGCGATTCGCGAATCTCCGAGCCCTCCAGCAGCCGCATCAAGTGCTCAGCCGCGATAATTTGCCCTGCATGCGGCCTTGCCAGGTGGATGCGCTCATCGAATGCCGCGGGAGTTCCCATCAACGCGTCAAGCGACATGGCTCCCGAAAGATCGCAGAGTTCTACCACTCGCTGCGCGCGTGATGTTGCGAGCGCGCCAACCGCTGTCATGGCCTGCGTTCCGTTCAACAGCGCCAGCCCCTCTTTCGCAGTAAGCTGCATCGCCTTCAAACCTGCTCGGCGCAAAGCCTCTCCGCCGGCGATCCGTTCTCCCCGATAGAACGCCTCGCCTTCGCCCACAACCACTAGCGCGAGATGCGCCAGTGGCGCCAGGTCGCCGCTCGCACCCACCGATCCCTTCTCCGGAATCACCGGGTGCACACCGGCATTCAATAGTTCGACCAGCAGCTGAAGCAGTTCCGTGCGTACGCCGCTGAAACCCTTCGCCAGAACGTTGGCGCGCAGAAGCAGCATCGCGCGCACCTCGGCCTCCGCCAGCGGTTCGCCAACTCCGCCTGCGTGGCTGCGCACCAGGTTGATCTGCAGCTCAGCGAGCTTGTCGCCGGGAATGCGTACATCCGCCAGCTTGCCAAAGCCGGTGTTCACCCCGTACACGGTCTCTCCGGCGGCGAGAATTCTCTCAATCAAGCCGCGACTCTCCCTCACCCGCCGGAGCGCCTCTCCAGCCACTTCCACGCGGCATCCCGCCAGGGCAACGGCTTCGATCTCGTGCAGCGTCGGTGCCTGTCCGTTCAGAGTCAACTTTTCCATACACGCGATGTTAGGCGGCTAGCCGTTCATTAGAAATACAGATTCATCCCCACACGGTGCCTATTGGCACATGATTCGCCTATGATTATGAGATATGGCAATGGATTCCTCTGCGTTATTGGATAGTCACGGGCGAAAGTTGCTGCATGAGCTTCAGTCGAACGCACGTCTAAGCCTCGCCGAGCTTGGGCGACGCGTCGGTTTATCACCCACCGCAACCGGTGAGCGCCTCAAACAGATGGAAGAGGTCGGCATCCTGCGCGGCTTTACGCTCGAAATCGACCGCGAAGCATTAGGCCTTGAGGTCCTCGCCTTCATTCGCATGAGTTGCGGAGGGCAGAATTACTACCGCCTGCTGGAATTCATCCAGACACTCGAAGAGGTCCGCGAGTGCCACCATCTCACCGGCGGCGATGACTTCCTGCTCAAGGTGACCACCACGGACCTCGCCGACCTTGAGGCTCTGATCGAAGCCCTGCTGCCTTACGGCAATCCCGTCACCAGCCTCGTTCTCTCGTCTCCTGTCGAGCACCGCAAATACGCCGTCCTTGGCAAGCTGACCTCGGTAAGCAAAAAACGCACACGCCGTCGCTAGAGCGCACTCCAATGCGCCATCGCTCGCGTGCAGCCTATAAAATCAGTCGAGCCTTAATCGGCACTGATCGCCGCGTTGAAACACGGATCGTCATCAAACAACGAGGATCACATGCACCTTACTCGCAGAGACTTCTCCCGCCTTGGAGCCCTAGGCATCGCCGCGCATCTCGGACCTACAGTCCTTCGCGCGCAATCAGAGCAAAAGAAGGTCGGCTATGCCGTGATCGGACTCGGCCGCATTGCGGGGCACTTCATGCCCGGAACGCGCAGCACCACCAACTCGCAAGTCACCGCGCTGGTCAGCGGTCATCGCGACAAAGCCGAACGTATCGCAAGCGAATACAGCGTGCCGGCCAGTTCGATTTACAACTATGAAAACTTCGACGAGATCGCGCACAATCCATCGGTCGATGCTGTTTACGTTGCATTGCCAAATTCGATGCACGCTGAGTACACCATCCGCGCTGCCAAGGCCGGCAAGCACGTCCTCTGCGAAAAGCCGATGGCCACCAGCGTTGCCGACTGCGAAAAGATGATAGCCGCCTGTAAGGCAGCGAATGTGAAGCTGATGATCGCCTACCGGTGCCACTACGAGCCAACAAATCTTCGCGCCATAAAACTCATTCGCGATGGCGCACTCGGACAGGTGCAGACCATCCAGAGCGCATTCGGGTTCAACATCTCTCCCGGTGAATGGCGCCTCAATAAGCAACTGGCCGGTGGTGGACCGCTCTACGACGTCGGCATCTACTCCCTCAACGCGTGCCGCTATCTAACCGGCGAAGAACCCGACCACATCGCCGCCTATGCATCCGTAATCGATCACGACGGCCGCTTCAACGAGGTTGAGGAGAATGTCTCCTGGACCATGCACTTCCCTTCCGGCATCGTCACCAGTTGCAGCACCACGTACGGCGCAAACATGGATGGGTATTTTCGTGTCTACGGATCAAAGGGATGGCTCCAGGTCGACAAAGCCTTCGTCTACGAAGGTCTGCATCTGCGCGCCGAGTACTCCGGCAAACAAGTGGACGAGCCCAATCCGGCTCGTGACCCGTCGCAGTTCCAAGCGGAAGCCGAACATTTTTCCCATTGCATTCAGAATGGACTCGAACCGCAATCGCCCGGCGAAGAAGGCTTGCGCGACATGCGATACATCACTGAGATCTATCGCTCGGCAGGGATAAACACCTAGGCAGTACCGCCTTCTTGCGTCGCCTCTTGTTTCGCGTCATTCAGTCCCAGGATTTTTTGATTCTGCTCTTTGTCCGCTCCAGATCCGGCGAAATCGTCAAACGCCTTATCCGTCACGCGGATGATCCACTCCTTTATCAACGTCGCGCCTTCGACAGCTCCTTCCCTCGGATGCTTGATACAGCACTCCCACTCCAGCACTGCCCAACCGGGGTAATCGTATTGGGCCATTTTGCTGAAGATCGCTTTGAAGTCGATCTGCCCATCGCCCAGCGAGCGGAAGCGGCCCGCGCGATCGATCCAATCCTGGTAGCCACCGTAGACGCCTGACCGTCCATTAGGCCTGAACTCCGCATCCTTCACATGAAACGCGCGCACCCTGTCGTGATAGAAATCCAGAAACTCAAGATAATCCAGTTGTTGCAGAATCATGTGGCTCGGGTCATAGAGGATATTCGCGCGCTTATGGTCATTCACTGCTTTCAGGAATCGCTCGAACGTTATACCGTCATGCAGGTCCTCACCCGGATGCAACTCATAGCAAACATCTACGCCAGCCTCATCGAATAAGTTCAGGATCGGAGTCCAGCGGCGCCCAAGTTCCTCAAACGCTCCATCGATCAATCCTGCGGGCCGCTGCGGCCAGGGATAGAAATAAGGCCACGCCAGCGCGCCCGAGAAGGTTGCATGCGCAGTGAGTCCGAGCCTGCTGCTTGCCATTGCCGCCCACTCTAATTGCTGTACGGCCCACGCCTGTTGCTCCTTCGGTCTGCCTTTCAGGTCAGCAGGAGCAAATCCGTCAAGCAAATGATCATAAGCAGGATTGCTGGCGACCAATTGACCCTGTAGATGCGTCGAAAGCTCCGTAAGCTTCAACCCGGCGACATCCAGAATTCCGAGCACCTCTTCGCAATAGTCACGGCTCTCCGCCGCAAGTTTCAAATCAAAAAGACGTCTGTCCCAGGAAGGAATCTGCACCCCAACGAAACCCAGTTGCGCAGCCCAATGCGCCATTCCGTCCAGCGAATTGAAAGGCGCCTGATTATCTACAAATTGCGCCAGAAAAATGCCCGGCCCTTTGATCGTCTTCATCGCTCGCTCCCCAAATCAATCTTCATCGTTCAAAACTCGATCCAGCTTTCGCGCCTGCTGCTCTCGATAGCCCGATCGATAAATCGCATCCCGCGCACGCCGGCTTCGATCCCCGGCAGCGTCTGCGGAATCTTACTCTTTCGACTTTGTTGCCACGCAATCAGCGCATCGGCGAACTCCCGATAGAGCACGGCAAATGCCTCGATATAACCCTCCGGATGTCCCCCCGGCAGTCTTGTTACGGCACGGGCATCGTGGCTCAAATAGCTGCCCGCAGCATGTCGAATCTCCTCAGGTCCATCGAGCCATTTCACGCGCAGCCTGTTCGGATCCTCCTGCCGCCAATCGAGCGAGCCTTTTTCACCATACAGGCGGAGACGCAGTCCGTTCCCTTCGCCCGCCGCAATTTGCGACGTCATGAGCACGCCTTGCGCATCGTTATCCATACGGAGCAGCGCGGTGCAGTCGTCATCAAGCTTGCGACCTTTGACCACTGAAAGCAGGGATGCATTCAGACCCACTACTTTCAGCCCGGTCACGTATTCGGCCAGATGAAACGCATGTACGCCGATGTCGCCAATGCATCCGCCCAATCCGCTTTGCGCCGGATCGGATCGCCACGCCGCCTGCTTCTGCCCCGTCGTCTCAATCGGCTTCGTCAGCCATCCCTGCAGATACTCGACTGCAATCTTTCGAAGTTTGCCTAGCTGTCCTACGGCACAGATCGCCCGCGCATCCCGGACCATCGCGTAACCGGCATAGGTGTGCGTCAGTCCGTATGGCAACCCGCTCTTCGCGACTGCTTTCTCAAGTTCTACTGCCTCTTCATACGTCGCCGTGGCTGGCTTGTCGCTCATTACCGGAAGCCCCGCAGCCAGTGAAGCCAGAGCAACCGGCAAGTGCAGATGATTCGGTGTAACGATGGCGACGAAGTCGATGGGGTCTGGCCGCTTTTGCTCCGCCTCCAGCATCGACTCGTAATCTGCATAGGCACGATCGGGATCGATCTTGTACGCCTCGCCTGCCAGCTTCGACCGCTCCGCCGATTGCGAGAAAGCTCCCGCAACCAGTTCAATTTTTCCGTCGAGTTCGGCGGCCATACGGTGCACCGGCCCGATGAATGCACCCGGCCCACCACCTACCATCCCCATGCGCAGTTTTCGCTGCCCGGCCATTTCAGCCCCTCTTGCGTTTGATCAACTGATTTTCAAAAGTCTCTGCCGGCCGAGTAGGCCCGTCAATACGTTTGTCTTCTCTATTCTGTATATCCGACAATCCCTTCGTCGAGGTATGAATCCTGGCGAATTCGATCTCGGGCCATGACTATGGTCACGCATAGTCCTGAGAAAGTCGTGGATTCCCGGCGAGTTTGGAGATTCAACTGCTGGCCGGATCTACCTTCTTCAGTCCCGGAGCCAGCGTCCGCAAGATCACCAGCGCGACCAGGTAAGCCGAAGCCGAATATATGAACAACGGCACATAACTCCCGGTGAACTGCAAGACGTGTCCAGCCACTTGCGCAAAGATGGCGCCGCCGAGCGCGCCGCCCACCTGCCCGAAGCTCACCACCGTGCCGACAAACTCGGCTGGAAACATATCCGACGCAGTCGTAAAGATATTGGCTGACCAGCCCTGGTGTGCACTGGTTGCCAGGCACAACAGCCCAACGGCAATCCATATCGAGTGCAGGCCGCCTGCAAATGCGATGGGCACGACCAGGCAGGCGCACGTCAGCATCGCCGCAAGACGCGCCGCTTTCAGTTGCATTCCCATGCGCACATATCCCTTCGGCAGCCAGCCCCCGAACACGCTTCCGATGGTGGAGCAGACATACACCACGATCAGGGGCAACCCAATATGGGAAAGATCCAGCTTGAATTCCTTGCTAAAGTATCCAGGCAGCCAGAAGAGGTAAAACCACCAGACCGGATCGGTGAGGAATTTTCCCAAAATAAACGCCCACGCCTGGCGGTACCTCAAGAGCCGCCACCAGGGAATCGCAAGGGCTGCGGGTGCGATGACCCCTTCACCTCGGTTCAAGTGCTTAAGTTGGTGCGGACTGCGATAACGGATCGACCACCAGACAATCCAGGCTGCGCTGAATACGCCGGTAACGAGGAATGCAGCACGCCAACCAAAATGCAACGCCACCCACGGCACGATGAAGGGCGCCAGAATGGCCCCTACACCCGCTCCCGAATTGAAAATGCCCGTTGCCAGCGCCCGCTCCTTGGGTGGAAACCACTCTGCCGTTGCTTTGATCGCCGCTGGAAAATTCCCGCTCTCGCCCAGGCCCAGGAAGAACCGCGCCACTCCGAACCCGAAAACCGACGTCACCAGCGCGTGCCCCATCGCGGACAGACTCCACACGGCAGTCACGATTGGATAACCGCGCCTGCAACCCAAGCGGTCCACCAGTCGCCCGGCAAAAATCACTCCGAGGGCATACGCGATCTGGAAACACCAAACAATGTTTCCGTACTGAATCTCGTTCATGTTGATGGAGCGCTCCACCGTCGGCCATCCGTGGAAGAACGGCTGCAGATGAAGCGTTGAGCCCGAGAGCACAGGCTTGAGAATCGACAAAACCTGACGATCCATGTAGTTGATGGTTGTGGCCACGAACAACATGGCGCAAATCGTCCAGCGTCCGGGAAGGGCCAGCTCGTCTTCCGCTTGCTCCATCGGTTCTGCCCGATGGTCCAACCGGTTGCGTTTTTCCGTGGGCTCTGTCGAATTCGCCATTAGTCCTACCAGTCTGTCAACGTGCCGTCGAGTTTGCGGTTAACGGGAAGATACGCCCGCTGGTACGGATATTTCGCCGCAAGTTTTTCATCCAGATCCACGCCGAGTCCCGGACGATCGCCGGGATGCATCATTCCGTCCTTGAACGAATAGCCATGCGGGAATACCGAGTCCGTCTCGTCGGTGTGCGGCATGTGCTCCTGGATTCCGAAGTTGTGAATGGCCGTATCGAAATGCAGCGCCGCCGCCATCGTTACCGGAGACAAATCCGTCGCCCCGTGAAAACCCGTCCGAACGTGATACATCGCCGCGAAGTCCGCCGTCTTTTTCAAGTGCGTGATTCCGCCGCCGTGCACCAGTGTCATGCGCAGGTAGTCAATCCACTGATTGCGAATCAGATCCTGTGCATCCCACACCGAATTGAACACCTCGCCGACCGCGATCGGGGTTGTCGTGTGCTCCCGGATGATCTTAAAGCCCTCCTGTAACTCCGCCGGCGTAGGATCCTCCATCCAAAAGAGATGAAATGACTCCAGCTCCTTCCCAAGTCGCCCAGCCTCGATCGGAGTCAATCGATGATGGCAGTCGTGCAAAAGATGTAATTCCTCGCCAAACTCCTCCCGCACCCGCGCAAACAGGTTCGGCACATGACGCAGATAGAGTTCGCTCGACCACTCGTATTCGTGAGGTAGACCTCGCTCAGCCGGCTCATAGCGCCCCGGTCTCTTCGCAACCCCGTACGTGCTTGTGAGGCCCGGAATGCCGCTTTGCACACGAATCGCTTTGTAACCTAGTTCCTTGTGCTTCGCCACATCCTCAAGCGCCGCGTCGACATCATTCCCGTTCGCATGCGCATACACCAAGACACCGTCACGGCTCTTGCCGCCGAGCAGGTTATAGACCGGCGTATTCAGCGCCTTGCCTTTGATGTCCCACAGCGCGACGTCCACGGCCGCAATCGCGGTCATGGTGACTGGCCCGCGACGCCAGTAGGCCCCGCGATAGAGATACTGCCAGAGATCTTCGGTCTGGAAAGGATCGCGTCCAATGAGGCATGGAATCACATGCTCGGTGAGGTAGGAAGCAACTGCCAGTTCACGCCCATTCAGCGTTCCGTCTCCCAGCCCGTAGATCCCTTCGTCCGTCTCAATCTTCAGCGTGACAAAATTTCGCCCCGGCGAAGTGATGTTGACGTAAGCATTCGTAATCTTCACTGTGCCAGTCTTTCCGACTCCCTATTCCCTATTCCCAATTTCCTGGTCCCTAATGCCTGTTTCTATTGGTTTACCCCGCTAGCCAGGAATCCGCCATCCACCGCGACAATCTCACCGGTTACATAGGAGGCCGCTTCGGAAGCGAGGAATATCGCTGTCCCCGCCAGCTCGCTCGCCTTCCCAAATCGTCCCATCGGCACGCGCATGTGTAACTCCTCACCGCGCGGAGTGCCGGTGATCAGTTTGGCGTTCAGATCTGTCGGAAACATTCCGGGTGCAATCGCATTTACGTTCACACCCGTTTTGGCCAGTTCCACCGCCAGTACCTTCGTCAGCGATCCCACGGCCGCCTTTGACGCCGAATAAGCCGCCACCTGAAAGAACGCGACAAACGTCGTCAGCGAGGCGATGTTAACGATGCGCCCATAGCCAGCCTTCACCATCGTCTTTCCGAATATCTGGCAAGCCCGCAGCGTTCCAGTCAGGTTTGTCTCAATCACGCGCGACCAATCGGCCTCCGCAGTCTCCAGGGTCGGAGCCTTGTACGTCATTCCCGCCGCATTCACAAGGATGTCTACTTTGCCGAATTCCTTGATCACCGCATCATGCAGTCTCTCCAGTGAACTCCGGTCAAGCACGTCGCTTGCAACCCGCAGCGAACGACGGCCAAGCCCTTCAATCTCCGCTGCGACTTTCTCCACCTGTTCCATCCGGCGCGAACTCGGAATCACGTCTGCTCCCGCCTCGGCCAGTCCTCGCGCAATCGCGTGGCCAATACCGGTTGTCCCACCCGTCACTACCGCAACTCTTCCCGTTAAATCGAAGAGACTCTTACTCATCTAATTTCCTCGCATAACTCTAAGATCTGCAGGCGTTCACCTTGCCCGCGCTGATTCCAGCCATTTTCCCGACCCCCAAAATCTATCATGCGACCTCCGTCGCCATCCGAGTCACGACAAAGCCGCGTCTCCTCCAGCGGTACAACGCATCTCCGTTCCGTCCGCAATGCGTTACAGTTTCATTGGATCGAAAATGGAACCCATTCTGCTTCCGGATGCAAAACGCCGCTGGGATTGCCTCAGCCTCGGCGAAGTCATGCTTCGTCTCGACCCCGGCGAAGGCCGCGTTCACACCACGCGACAGTTCACCGTTTGGGAAGGTGGCGGTGAGTATAACGTCGCCCGCGGTCTTCGACGCTGCTTTGGGCTGCGTACCGCAATCGCTACCGCCCTGGCCGACAACGCCGTCGGCCGCCTCGTCGAAGACTGCATCCTGCAGGGCGGCGTAGACACCTCACTCATCAAATGGATTCCCTTCGACGGCGTGGGCCGCACCGTCCGCAACGGCCTCAATTTCACCGAGCGCGGATTCGGTGTGCGCGCCGCCGCGGGTTGCAACGACCGCGGACACACCGCGATCAGCCAGGTCAAACCCGGCGACTTCGATTGGGAATCCATTTTTGGCACGGACAATGGATCTGGATGGCTCCATACCGGCGGCATCTTCGCCGCCCTCTCAGCCTCAACTGCCGACGTCGCAGCTGAAGCGATAGGCGCTGCACGCCGCCACGGAACGCCCGTCTCCTACGATTTGAATTACCGCGACTCTCTCTGGCGCTCCATCGGCGGCAAAGCCAAGGCTCAGGAAGTGAACCGCGCGCTCGTCCGCAAAGTCGACCTCCTGCTCGGCAACGAAGAAGACTTCTCCGCCATGCTCGGCGTCGAAGTCAAAGGTGTCAGCCAGGACTTCGACGAGCTGCCCATCGCCGCTTACGAGGAAATGCTGCGCGAGGTTGCCGAAGCATACCCGGACCTAAAACTCATTGCCAGCACGCTACGGACCGCGCGCACCGCCAGCCGCAATGCCTGGGGCGCTATCGCACTTTACCAGGACCAGATCGTCCACGTGCCACAGCAGGAGATCGACATTCTCGACCGCGTCGGTGGCGGCGACAGCTTTGCCTCTGGTCTCATTTACGGAATCCTCGCCGGCAAACCGATAGACTGGGCCGTCCGTTGCGGAGTAGCCCACGGCGCACTCGCCATGACCACCCCCGGCGACACCAGCATGGCCACATTGGGCGAAGTCGAGCGAGCCATGAAAGGCGGCAGCGCAAGAATCGCCCGCTAATACAAACATGGGTGCCCAGGTCTCGCGTTTGAGGCCTGGGACTGGAACTCAAAATATCAGGAACGAAGATATGTCCGAAACTACTGCAGAAAGCATCGAACGCGTCGGCCTCATTCCCGTGTTGCGTGCTCACAATGCCGGCCAGGCCCACGCCATCGTGCAGGCCATGATTGCCGGCGGGGTCACGGTCGTCGAAGTCACCATGACCGTCCCCGGCGCCATCGACGTTCTGAGAGAACTGAAGGAGGAATACGGATCGCGGCTTCTCTTAGGCTCCGGCACCGTGACGACTGCCTCCGAAGCCGAGGCCACCATCAACGCAGGCGCCGAATTCGTCGTGAGCCCCAGTCTGCACCCCGAAGTCATCTCCGCAACAAAGACCAATGGCAAGCTTTCCATCCCCGGCGCTCTCACGCCGACTGAAGTCATCACCGCGTGGCATGCTGGCGCCGACTACGTGAAGATTTTCCCCTGTTCAGCCATGGGAGGCGCCGGCTATCTAAAGTCGGTGCTCGCGCCATTTCCTTTTCTCAAGCTGATCCCAACCGGAGGCGTCACACTGGAAACCGCGGCCAGCTTCATCCAGGCCGGCGCGCGAGCTTTGGGAGTGGGGAGCGACCTCGTCAACCTCGCCGCCGTCGATGCCGGTCACCCCGAGACCGTCACCGAAACCGCACGCGCCTATCTCAAGGTGCTCGCCGACCTTCGCAAAAAGTCTCAACTTCCGAAATAAAGTGCGGCTCACCCTTTTCTCTAAAGCTTATACGCTTTCCTGACCAGCCCCACGGTCAATTCCTGCGCCAGCTCGACCGCCTCATCCTCTTCAAGCAGATGTTCCGCTACCATCCGCCCCAGGAACGCCGCATCGGATCTCCGCGCCACATCATGTCGCGCGGGAATCGATAGAAACGCCCGCGTATCGTCGTTGAACCCTACCGTGTTGTAGAACCCCGCCGTCTCCGTTACCAGTTCGCGGAACCTCATCATCCCTTCCGGGCTGTCGAAAAACCACCATGGCGGCCCAAGTCGCAGGCATGGATAATGCCCCGCGAGCGGCGCGAGTTCCCTGCTGAAAGTCGTCTCATCCAATGTGAACAAAATGATCGACAACCCCGGCTCATTTCCGAACAGGTCCAGCATCGGCTTCAGCGCATGCACATAATCGGTCGGCCCCGGGATATCAGCACCCATATCGCGCCCGTACCGCGCGTAAATCTGCGCGTTGTGGTTGCGTACCGATCCGGGATGAATCTGCATCACCAGCCCATCTTCCAGGCTCATCCGCGCCATCTCCGTCAGCATCTGCGCCCGAAAAAGTTCCTGGTGCTCCGCATCAGCCTCGCCCTCCAGCACCTTTCCGAACAGCCACTCCGCCTTCGATTCGCTCAGGTCGGCAGTCATCGCAGTCGGATGCCCATGGTCGGTCGCCGTCGCTCCCAGCGTTTTGAAGTATTGCCTCCGCGCGCCGAGCGCCCGCAAATAGCCACGCCACGAAGAAGAATTCTCGCCCGTTAACTTGCCAAGCGTTTCCACGTTTTTCGCGAACCCCGGAAAGGCCGGATCCACCACCGGATCAGGCCGGAACGTCGGCAGAATTCTTCCCTTCCAGCCGGATTCACGAATCGCCTTATGATCCTCCAGCGTATCCAGCGGCGAATCCGTGGTGGCAAGCACCTCGATCCCGAATCGCTCAAACAGCGCGCGGGGCAGAAATTCCTTCTCGCGCAGCTTCGCCTCGATCGTGTCGTAGTAATGATCCGCCGTCTCAGCCGAGAGCCGCTCCTTCAGCCCGAAAAGCGACTCAAACGAATAATCCAACCAAAGCCGCGACGGCGTCCCGCGAAACAAATAATAGTTGCTCGCAAAGATGCGCCAAACCTTGCGCGGATCCTTGACCGGCTTGCTGCCGATCTCCAGTTCCTCGAGCGAAATCCCCTGGCTATACAACATGCGAAAGACGTAGTGATCCGGCTGCACAAATAGCGTGACCGGATCGGGAAATGGCTCATTGCGTACAAACCACCCCGCCTGCGTGTGACCATGCGGACTCACGATCGGCAAATCCTTGATTCCGCCATAAAGCCTTCGTGCAATCGCCCTCGTCTTCACGTCTGCCGGAAATAATCTGTCCTTGTGCAGCAGCCTCACTGCAGCCTCCTTTTACTTCGACCCTCCAGTATCCTTCATCGCGGCGCTGCGCGGTATACTGCGGCTGCCGCAGGACGCTGGTCGAGTCTCGTCATGGACGTATTGCATACGAATCCCCTTGAATTTCCAGGCCTGCCGCCGGAGGCCGCATGAGCAGCCTGCGCATCCTTCTTCGCAATTATGCCGACTTTGAAAATGCCCTCACCGAGGAAGCCCGCCTATTCGAAGAATCCCATCCCGGAACAAAGATCGAACTTGTCTCTGTCGGCATTCACGAGCTCTACAATTCCGCCATTACCGACGGCGGCCTCCGCGACGGCCGATTCGATCTCGCTCTACTTGTAACCGACTGGCTCGCCGAAGCTCACAGCGCCGGGGCCGTCGAAAACCTGCATCACTGGCAGCAGCTCATCCCCATCCACGATTGGCCGGACGGATGGCCGCGCTCTCTCGTTCAACCCCTCATCTTCGGCGACCGCCTGACCTCGCTCCCATGGCACGACGGCCCCGAGTGCCTCGTCTTCCGTACCGACCTGTTCGAGGATCCGGCCGCTCGGGCGTCCTTCCGGTCACGGTTCTTGCGCGATCTCGCACCACCCGCTACCTGGGATGAATTTGAGCAGGTCGCCCGCTTCTTTACCGATCAACCCGCCGGTCGCTACGGCACCGTTTTCGCCGCATTCCCCGATGGCCACAATACCCTCTACGACTTCGCCATTCAGGTTTGGAGCCGTGGCGGCGAACTCACCGACTCCGCCGGTCGCCCCGCCTTGACCACGCCGATCGCTCTCGCTGCCCTCGATTTCTACCGACGTGTTGTCCGCAACCCCGCACTTTGTCATCCTAAATCTCCGCAACTTGATTCCACCCAATCCGGCGACATCTTTCTCGCCGGCGAAGTCGCCATGATGGCCAACTGGTTCGGTTTCGCTGCGCGTGCAAGCCGCGAAGAATCGCCGCTCGCCGGCAAGGTCGCGATCGCGCCCATCCCCGTCGCGAACGGCGCATCCCCGGTTTCGCTCTCCGTCTTCTGGGCACTGGCCATGGGCAAAGGCTCGCGACGAAAAGAACTCGCGTGGCAATTCCTCCGCTTCGTCGCCTCGCCGGAACGCGATCGCGGCATCACGCGCCACGGCGCGGTCGGCGTACGTCTCTCCACGTGGCGCAATCCCGAACTCCAGGCCCGCATTCCCGTGTACCGCGAAGTAGAAGCCATCTCTCTCGGCGCACGACAGCTGCCCACCGGTCCGGGGATGGCCGTGTTCGCCGCCATCATCGACAACGTCATCTCTCGCGCTCTCACCACCAACGAGGCCTCGGAAGCTATTCTTGAATCAGCGCAACGCGAGATCGACAACAAAGGAATCTTGTTCAAGTGACTCGTCCAAAAAGTTCTCCGGCCGCACAGGCCTTTAGCCTTGAAGGCCGACACGCCCTCGTTACAGGAGGTGCCAGCGGCATCGGCGAAGCCACGGTAAAGGAACTGATTCGCGCCGGCGCCTTCGTGTGGATCGCCGACATTAATCTCGCTGGCGCCGAATCGCTTGCCAAGTCCGTCGGCTCATCGCAGGCGCTGCATCTCGACGTCACCAGCCCCGAGTCCATCGCGGACGCAGTCTCGCGTCTCAGCCGTCTCGGAATCCTGGTGAACAATGCCGGCATCGGCCACGTCGGCTCAATCCAGCAGACCGAACCTGAAGATTTCGATCGTCTGCTCAATGTGAATGTTCGCGCCGTCTACCTCGTGACCCGCGCCTTTCTGCCGCTTCTACTTGCTCCAGGCGAATCCGGCGGACCGGTGGGAACGATCGTCAACATCGCGTCGGTCGCGGGTCTTGTCGGCATCAAGCAACGCTTCGCCTACTGCACCACCAAGGGCGCCGTTGTCGCAATGACACGCCAGATTGCGGTCGAATATCCAAAGACGCTGCGCGTCAATGCCATTTGTCCCGGCACAGTTGAGACGCCCTTCGTCGAGGGCTATCTCGAAAAGTTTCATAAGGACAACAAGGAAGAAGTTCGCGCCGAACTCCGCGCCCGCCAGCCCATTGGTCGCCTCGGTCGCCCAGAAGAGGTCGCATCCATGGTCCGCTACCTCGCCTCTGACGATGCCGCCTTCATCACCGGCTCGCTCTTCAACATCGACGGCGGATGGACCGCTGCCTGACAGCGTGCGGAGGTCTTGAGCATCAATGAAGGTTTGGCCGATGAGAAATGATTGGCCACCAGCGCAAACGACTATCTAGACCCCCTTTTTGGAGATTGTTAGATGAAACTGATTTCCTTTTCTACTGCCGATAGCCCTATTCGCCCAGGCGTTCTTTTCGACGACGCGCAGACTATCCTCGACCTCAGCCTTAACGGCTTCTCCTCAACACTGGATGTGATCGCGCACGGCATTGTGAGCGCACTCGCCGCCACTGGCCTGAGCCTTGAAGGCGCGACGCTTCATGCGCCCCTCGTCAACCCGCCCCGCATCTTCGCCATCGGCCTCAACTACCGCGATCACGCCAAAGAGTCCGGAATGGAAATCCCCACCACGCCCGTCGTCTTCTTCAAGCTGCCCACCGCGATCATCGGACCCGGTGAGCCCATCGTGCTGCCAAAGAACTCCACCCAGCCCGACTACGAGGCCGAATTCGCATTCGTCATCGGCGAGGGAGGCTATCGCATTGCCGCCGCAGACTGGCGCGATCATGTTTACGGCTACACCATCGTCAACGACGTCAGCGCCCGCGACGTGCAGTTCGCCAGCACGCAATGGTCCATGAGCAAGTGTTTTCCCACTTTCTGCCCGCTTGGTCCCGCCATCGTCACCGCCGACGAAATCGCCGACCCGCATGGACTCGATATCAGCCTCTCCATCGACGGCGAAGTCCTTCAGCATTCCAACACCCGCGAACTGGTGTTCAAGATTCCAGAGCTCATTGAATATCTTTCTTCCATTACGCCCTTGCTGCCGGGCGACATCGTTTCCACCGGCACGCCGCCCGGCGTCGGCCTCGGCCGCAATCCGAAGCGCTGGCTCAAGCCCGGCGAGACCGTCACCATCACAATCGATGGCCTGGGCTCGCTGACCAACCCCGTGGTTGCAGAACAGTAAGTGCTGACAATTTTCGGGCAAGGTCCCACCGGCACGAATGCGAGATATTCTTGAAGTGTCATGGAACTCACCGGACTCTCGTTTATAGGCTTGCAGCGCGGCTCGCGTGACGGCGCCAGCTTCCAGGCTTTTGCTCCCCAAACCGGCGAACCGCTGCAACCCGTCTTTCGCTCAGCCACGCAGCAGGAGCTCGATCGTGCTGCGCGGCTCGCAACCGAAGCATTTGCAAGTTACTCGCAGACCAGCGGCAAAACACGCGCCGCATTCCTCCGCCGCATCGCTGATGGCCTAGAGTCTCACCGCGATGCGCTGGCGCAGCGCGCGCACCTTGAAACCGCGCTCCCCATGCCCCGTCTTACCGGCGAAGTCGGACGAACCGCCAACCAGCTCCGCATGTTTGCCGGGGTGGTGGAAGAGGGTTCATGGGTGCAGGCTCGCGTCGATCCCGCGCTGCCCGATCGCCAGCCCCTCGCGCGCCCCGACATCCGCTCAATGCTGCGCGCGCTAGGCCCCGTCGCCGTCTTCGGCGCCAGCAACTTCCCCCTCGCCTTTTCCGTTGGGGGCGGAGACACGGCGTCGGCCCTCGCCGCCGGATGCCCGGTCATCGTCAAAGCGCACCCCGCGCATCCTGGAACCTCGGAACTCGCCGCTGCGATCATCTGCGAGTCCGTAATCGCAAAGGACCTGCATCCTGGCGTCTTCTCCATGCTCTTCGACTCCGGCGTCGCAATCGGCACCGCACTCGTCAAGCATCCCCTTATCCGCGCTGTCGCCTTCACCGGTTCGCTTCGCGCAGGCCGGGCTCTCATGGATCTCGCCGCCGCCCGCCCCGATCCCATCCCCTGCCTCACCGAAATGTCCAGCGGCAATCCCGTCTTCATTCTTCCCGGCGCGCTGCGCAAGGGCCCAGCGGCACTGGCGCAAAGCCTGTTTGGATCATTCACACTCGGCGCGGGTCAATTCTGCACCAAGCCCGGCATCGTTCTTCTTCGCGAATCAACCGAAGGTTCAGAGTTCTTGAGTGAACTGAAGGCGCTGGTGGAACAGTCCCAACCCTTCACGCTCCTCACCCAAGGCATCGCCAAAGAGTACACCCGCGCAACAGCCGAGCGTGCCGGCCAGGTTACCCTCTCGGCGCAAGCCACAGCCGCTCGCGCCCGCGGCTTCTCGGCATCAGCCAAGATCTTCACGGCTTCGAGCCAGGAATTTCTTTACGAAACGGGACGCGGAGAAAAAGAACTCGGTTTGGCAAACGAGATATTCGGACCTGACACTCTCGTCGTCACCGGCGATCAACAGGACATCAAGTTAATCGCTCAAGGCCTCGACGGCCACTTGACCGCTACCATCTTCGGCGACGAAGACGATCTCACCGCCAATCGCGAACTCATCCACATCCTCGAGCAGAAAGCCGGCCGCCTCATCTTCAACGGATATCCCACGGGCGTCGAAGTCACCCATGCCATGGTTCACGGCGGCCCGTATCCATCCACTTCCGACCCACGTTTCACTTCGGTCGGAAGCCTCGCGATTTACCGCTTCGCCCGTCCCGTCTGCTTTCAGAACTTTCCGCAGACGATGCTGCCGCCGGAGCTTCAGGACTCGAATCCGATGGGGATAAGCCGGCTGCGCGACGGCAAACGAGAGTAGCAGCGGCAAAGCCAATCTCCTTTGTGCAGCATTCCAGTCGTACCCTGATTGCCTTGAAGGATTCGGCGCCTCAGTTTCCAGTGCTCTGAACTTTGGGATTACGTCCGAGTTGACGGTTATTCACTCGGAATCGAGCCATTGGGAATACGTAAGGATCATTTCTTTATGTCATCAATTTCTAGGATCGAGCGGGCCGCACTCGACGTAGGATAGTCGCGGGCCGCCTTTTGATCGCTCTAAATAGAATTCCCAAACCAGGTATAGTGTCCATGAATCGCCATTTGTTTCCTGATGCTTCAACGTGATTCCCTTTGCGCAAACCACAGGAAACAGTGTTCCCTGACTGCGGCCTTCACCCCGTATGTACGCCCTAAATAATGTTGCCCTCGCGCCAACGAGGACATCGTCTCACGCTTCTCCTTACATTAGGAAAGGCGCGTGTAATATTTGCCTGGAGGCTCCAGTCATGAAATCGTCTGTCGCGATCTTCTACAAGGCACTCTCGATCATGCCGGCCGAAATGCTAGTTTTGCTGTTTGTTTTCCCTTCGGCCGGCTTCGCGCAGTCCGCTGCCGCGAAGCCGCTAGATCCGGTAGTCGGCATTATCGATGCGTTCAAAACGCACGATGTCGTGGCGCTCGGCGAGGGCGATCATGGCAATGAACAGGGCGCGGAGTTTCGCGCGAAGCTCTATCGCGACCCTCGCTTTCAGGCTGTTGTCAACGACATTGTCGTCGAGAGCGGCAACGGGCGCTATCAGGCGATGATGGATCGCTACATCGCCGGCGAGACCGTTCCCGAGAAGGAACTTCGCATGGCGTGGCTGGAGACGACCCAACCCACCGATGTATGGGACCGCGATATCTACTCCGACATGTTCCGCACCATCCGCGAGGTCAACCAGAAACTGCCCAAGGAAAAACAACTACGTGTGCTGCTGGGGGACACGCCTTATCCGTCCGATCCCGCCAACCCGGGGGCCCGGAAGGGACGCAGCGACACTTTTCCTGCGGAGTTGATCGAGCGCGAAGTGATCGCGAAGAAGCGCAAGGCACCGATCGTGTATGGCCAGATGCATTTTCTGCGCAGGATCCCGCCGCCGATGCCTAACCAACCTGCCGGAACAATTGTCGGCTTGCTTGAAACGGCAGGTGTAAAGGTCTTCTCAGTTTGGACTTTCACAGCGCTCGGAGCGGATCTTTCCACCCTGCAACCCGACATCACGACCTGGAAGAAGCCGAGCCTTACGCTGATTAAAAACACACCGCTCGGGACGGCGCCTTTCACCTTCTACGAGCCGAAGGACTCGGACATGACGATGCGCCCCGGCCCGAACGGGCCGATCATGGTCGATCTGGGTGAGGCGATCGGCGGAGAAATGCAGGAACAGTTCGATGCTGTGCTCTATCTCGGCCCGAAAAGCGAGATAACCTACGCCGGGCTGTCCAAATCGCTATGCGCTGACCCCGAATACGTCGAGATGCGCGCCGCCCGCTTGTCGGCGATGCGGCCGCCAGGGACGCCCACCACGGACCCTTCTCCCGCCGACGACTTTCGCCGGGCCTGCAAGGAGGCGGTGGATGGCCCGGGCACCGCGAAGGAGTGAAGAATTCCTCGCCGGCATCTCGCTCAGAGGGACGATCTGGGAATGCGGAAGCAGCTCACGACGTAGCGTCAATGACGGGCAAACGGAGAATGTCAAGCAACGGCGTATCCATACTGGCGATACTTCGCGCATTGAATTCCGATGGCCAGCACAAGTGCGGCAATGCCGGCGGCCAGATACTTATGTTGCCGAGCGTGTCTTGCTAGTCCGTTCAGCACAGGCTTCTTCTGGTGAGTCCCATTATTGAATCCTTCTCGGTCGGCGTCTCTTGCTGGAGCCGAAACTACCGCTCGAATTCCGAGTTCCGGGGGGAGTGGTGGACTACTCGGACGTAACATTTTCGTCAACCGGCGCTGGGCCGACCGAATCGGTCGCACTTTCCGAAGCGAATTTCCTGCAAGCCTCGTGTGGAAAACTGCAAATTTGGGGAGGGGGGTGGGGGGGTGTCCCGCTTCCCGTACGCAACGCAGAAGTTCGCAGCGGTTCGCTGATCAATTTCATTGTGCACGAAACGTTGAAAATTACCTGCAAACAAGCTCAGGGATTTTCACGTTTGAATTGAACGCTTTAGCGACGGAGTAAAAAAGGATCTGTTGACTTCATATAGCGCGCGCTCAGAGCACCTTTGCCAGCCACTCTCCCGTGTGTGAATGCAGATTGCCGGCGACTTCTTCCGGCGTTCCCTCAGCTACGATGCGGCCGCCGCCTTCGCCGCCCTCGGGCCCCAGGTCGATCACCCAATCCGCGCTCTTGATCACATCCAGGTTGTGCTCGATCACGATCAGCGATCCGCCGCCATCAATCAGCTTGCGAAACGCCGTCAGCAGCTTCGATACATCGTCGAAGTGCAATCCCGTCGTCGGCTCGTCGAGAATATAAAGCACGCGACTCGCTTGCGGTGGCCTGGCGCTGGCATTCGCAGCACGCACCTGCGACAGGTGCGCCGCCAGCTTCACGCGTTGCGCCTCGCCACCCGAAAGCGTGGTCGCCGACTGACCCAGTCGCAGATAGCCGAGCCCAATCTCATCCAGCACGGCCAGCTTTTCCAGCAATCGCGTTTGTCCCGCAAAAAACCGCAGCGCTTCCTTCACCGTCATCTGCAACACTTCGTGGATGTTCTTGCCCTTGTATTGCACCTCAAGCACCTTGGCCTGGTAGCGCGTACCGTTGCAGTCCTCGCATGGCAGTTCCACATCTGCCAGGAACTGCATCTCCACCGTCACCGTGCCATCGCCCTCGCATGTATTGCAGCGTCCGCCGGGCACGTTGAACGAAAAATGTCCCGGCGTCAGCGATAGCCGCTTTGCATCGGGCTGCGACGCAAACAATTCGCGAACAAGGTCGAATCCCTTGATGTAGGTAATCGGATTCGATCGCGGTGTCCGTCCAATCGGCGTCTGATCCACCAGCACTACGTCGTTCAACCGCTCAACACCAGTCAAAGAACGAAAAACTCCGGAGGGATCGCCGCCATCTGTTTGCCCCAGCGCATGCGCCACCGCGCGATACAACACCTGGTGCACCAGCGTCGACTTTCCCGATCCCGACACCCCGGTGACTGCCACCAGCATGCCCAGCGGAATCTCCACGTTCAGCCCGTGCAGATTGTTTGCCTCTGCACCCTTCAGCACCAGCTTCTCGCGACCCGGCACGCGCCGCCGCGACGGCACCGGAATCGAAATTTTCCCCGAAAGATACTTCCCCGTCAGCGAATTCGGATTCGCTTCGATCTCCGCGAGCACCCCCTCCGCCAGCAGCTTGCCGCCAAACTCACCTGCACCCGGGCCAAGGTCCAGCAGATGATCCGCCGATCGCAGCACGTCTGCATCGTGCTCCACCACCACAATCGTGTTGCCCAGGTCGCGCAGCTTTTTCAAAATGCGAATTAGCCGCGCCGTATCCCGCGTGTGCAACCCGATGGATGGCTCATCCAGCACGTACAACGTTCCAACCAGCTGCGATCCCAGCGATGTCGCCAATTGGATCCTTTGCGCCTCACCACCAGACAACGTTGATGCCAGCCGATCCAGTGTCAGATATTCCAGTCCCACTGCATCGAGAAAGCTGAGCCGTTGCTGTACCTCTTCCAGGATTGGACCGGCAATTTCCTCCTGCATCGGGGTCAGTTTCAGCCCCGAGAAAAACTCCTTGGCCTTCGCAATCGTCAGCGCCGCCGCCTGGCAGATATTCAGGCCGTTGATCCGCACCGCGCGAGCCTCGGCGCGCAACCGCTGCCCACGACACTCCGGACACTCCGCATACCCCCGATACTTGCTCAGCATCACGCGCACATGCAGCTTGTACTTCTTCTTCTCCATCTGCGCGAAGAATCCGTGAATGCCCTCAAAACTTCCTTTTCCACGAAGAACAATCTCCCGCGCCGCCTCGCTCATCTCCCGCCACGGTACATCCATCGGAATTCCAAGCGCGCTCGCCTGCTTCTTCAGCTCCGTAAACCACGTCCGGTACTTCGGCCGATTCCACGGGTCAATCGCGCCATCATTCAGGCTCAGCCCCTTGTCAGGAATCACCAGGTTCAAGTCGTAGTCCACCGTGTTTCCAAAACCCTGGCAGCGCGGGCACGCGCCAAACGGATTGTTGAAGCTGAACAACCGTGGCTCCGGCTCCTTTCCCGGCCGGTGGCAACTCTTACACTCGTACTCACCCGAAAATCGGTGCCATTTGCGCTCTGCACCTTCGTCTGTGGAGCGCTGAGCCTCTTCGAAAACCACTTCGCCGGCCTCGCGATAGGCAATCTCCGCTGCATCCACGATCCGCGCCCGATTCTCCCCGCTCACCACAAACCTGTCGAGGAGAATGAACAGCGGAGCCGCGAAGTCCACTTCAAGCAACGATTCCGGCGTAGAGAACTCGAAGATCTCTCCATTCTGGTAAAGCCGATTGAACCCCGACGCGCGCAACTTCATCAGTCGCGCCTTCAGCCCCTCGCTCATCGGCTCCAGCACGGCCGTCGCCGTCGATGCTTTCGCACCAGTCTTTCCCGCCGCGGCCTTTCCGGCTCGCTTCGTTGCCTTCACTGGCTCTGTTGTCGGAGTTTCATGTCGCACCGGAAACAGTGCATTCAGCCGCATCCCATCGCCAAGTGCCAGCACAGCCTCCGCAACCTCATCCATCGAGTCGCGCTTTACCAGCCCGTCGCAATAGATGCAATGCACCTCGCCGGCGCGCGCATACAGAAGCCGCAGGTAGTCGTAGATCTCGGTAGCCGTCGCCACCGTCGACCGCGGATTCCGCGTAGTGTTCTTCTGCTTGATGGCAATGGCCGGCGCCAAGCCGTCAATCTCATCCACGTCCGGCTTTTCGATCCGCTCAAGAAACTGCCGCGCATATGCCGACAACGACTCGACATACCGCCGCTGTCCCTCGGCATAGATGGTGTCAAAGGCAAGCGAACTCTTGCCAGAACCGGACACACCGCTGACTACCGTCAGCTTGCCGTGAGGAATCTCGCAGGAGATATTCTTCAGATTGTGGGTCCGCGCGCCGCGGATGACGATCGCGTCGTTCGATGAAGTCAATGGAAAGACACCGGGAAGAAGATTGTTTTGGGCAGCGTCACAGGCGCCTCAGAGAGGCTCAGAGCGCAACCAGCCATTCTTTATTATAAGTCGCAAATCTCCCGGGTCTTCGCGGTCGAACGTCTCCGCAAACGAGCATGGCGGACCAAGTCGTTTTGGTTTCTTGTAAAAGCGGCCTGAAAAAGTAGGAAAGTTGTCGCGCGCCGCATGCTGAGCTTTTCAGCATCCCCGGCTTTCACTCAATCCCGGGCCGGGCGCGCATACACAAGAGAAGCATGGAGAATCCTAGGCAGCTAAAGCCGATCCTGCGCGGACCGAAGCCGCCGCAAGGGCCGGTAAAGAGGGGTATTGCGATTCAATCATGGTGTCGTTCGAGCGGTTCAGTACGGCCGAGAGGCTCATCAGAACCTCCGACGCACACGCAGGACACTGATTGGCATTATTTCCAATCGAACTGCAATCCTGGCAAAGGTACGCACTGGTTAAGGGGAAATGTTGGAGCATCAGGTAGGACTCAACATCGCCTGATCGTCGTGTAGCGGTGGAAAGCATATGTCACCTGGTGTTCTGGGAATTTGCGGGGTCTGACTGCACCCTGCATGTACTGTTAGAAGGATGCCCCAGTTTGGGACGAAGATGTATTTCACTTCAGTGATTCTCGAATCACGAAAGTGGATTTTCCGGGGTTACTACCCCAGTCGCAAGAGTTACTTAGGGACATGAGACCTTCGTGTCTTGAACATGCCACGAAGGTGTTAGCCCGCTCCGCAAATCAAACAAGCAAGCGAGTTTACAAATCAATTTATTGTCTTTCTATTTGTGGCCGGACGGAATGAGGCGCGCCGTCGGGTAACCTTCCCGCCCGCAACGACGCGCCTGAGGGTTCTCTACTTAGTAAACGGCTCCTGCGTATCATCAAACTCCTGCTCGCGCTCGGCGGCCTTGTGCGCCATTTTGTCGGCTTCCTGCTCCATTCTTTCCTTCTCGCTGGGAACTGCGTTGATGCGCTCGTCTGCCCGCGTCGGCTGCGGACGTTCCGGAAGATTGGTATTTGCTTCATTCGCCATGGTTCACACTCCAGGCAAATTCGATGCGCCCCTCGCGCATTACGGATGCACGACATCTACAGTTGACGCGACTACGTCAGCCGATTCGTCGCCGCCACACGTCCATACCACAACCCCGAATCCTTTACCGTTCGCTTCTGATCGCGATAGTCGACATAGGTAAGCCCGTACCTCTGGCTGTAGCCGTCCGTCCACTCAAAGTTGTCCATGAGGCTCCAAGCGTGAAACGCTCTCACCTTCGCTCCATCCTTGATCGCGCGGGCCAATTCCGTGAGCACTCCTTTGAAGAACTGCGTGCGCCGATCATCCGGAACGCGACCGCCCTGCTTCTCATAGGGAGTATCCATGTAGCAGCATCCGCATTCCGTAATCTCAATTGGCGGAAATTCATACTCCTTTGAAATTTGCATCACCAGGTCATAGATTCCCCGTGGCCAGATCTCCAGGCCTGCCTGGGTCAGCTCGCCTTCGGTCGGCATCACTGCATGAAACTGGGTATAACGATCGCCGCCGTTCGGATCTCCCGTGTCTACCACGCGCTCTGTCCCATACTCCTGCGGCATACCGGCTCGCCCTCCGCCCGCGTCTGAAACGATCCTGCGGGTGTAGTAGTGAAAGCCCACCCAATCCAGCGGCACCTTCATGATCTTCTCGTCGCCGGGCCGTACTCCCATCTGCTCATAAGGCGGTTCGCCCACAAACGCCTTTGGATACTCCCCCTTCAGCGCCGCGTGCAGAAAGAACACATTGTTCATCGCGTGATATCGCGCCGTCGCCGCCATGTCGGCTTCGCTGTCTGTCTTCGGATATCCCGGCGCAGCCGAGTATGCGCTGCCCACTGTCGCCTTCGGTGATGCCGCTTTGATCGCTCTGAATCCCTCGCCCTGCGCCAGCGCCAACGTGTGCAGCGCTTTCAAATAGTCATTGAAGTTCTTCCTGCTGGGCGGAAAGATCCCAATTCCATACCCGTAATACGCAAATGCCCACGGCATGTTGAACGGCGCCCATACTGTAATGCGATCGCCAAGTTCCTTTGCGAGGATCCCCGCATAGTCGGCGAAGTAGCCGGCAAGATCCCGATTTGGCCAACCGCCGCGATCTTCCAGACCCTGCGGCAGGTCCCAGTGATACAGCGTGCAAAATGGCCGAATTCCTGCCTCCAGTACCGCGTCCATCACGCGCTTGTAGTGGCCCAGCCCCTTCTGATTCGGCGTACCGGTACCGGACGGATGAATCCGCGACCACGATATCGAAAATCGATAGCTCTTCTGGTTGAGCTGCTTCAGCATCGCGATGTCCTGCTTGTAGAGGTGGTAGTGATCGCATGCAACATCGCCCGTGTCGCCCCCCTTGATGTGTCCCGGCGCGTGCGCATAGCGATCCCAAATCGACTCGCCCTTGCCATCCGCATTCCACGCACCCTCAACCTGGTACGAAGCTGTTGCCATCCCCCATAAAAATCCATCGGGAAAACGCGCCCCCTCGATCTCCGCTTGCGACACCGCTCCCGGAACGTGCGTTCCCTCCTGAATCGCCCCAGCCGCAGGACTGGCAACTTCCCCCTCAAGTCCTCGCCCAGCCAGCACAGTCCCACCCGCAGCAGCCAGCGAGCTGCCCAGAAATCGACGGCGATTCATAGGATTTCTCCCTCCAGGCCGCTAACGGTAGCACTCGATTATGGGCTTAGTCAATCGTTTGACTAAGGCATGATGCCGGAATCAGCGGTCAGATTCCATTGCAGTTGTCACTCCGAGCGATCCGGGGTCCCCACGAACAGGTCTTCGTTCGTGGGGTGGTAAGTCGAGGAATCTGCAATCGTCTTTCAACGTCCTGAATCAAAGAACGTCATTGTCCGCGCGTGCCGCATTCCTCTCGCACGCTCGTTCGTCCAACCTTCAGCCGTCCCGTTAAACTTATATTTGAGGTATTTCGTGCGTCGCATCTTCATCTCCTTTGCTCTTCTTTGCTCTTTTGTCGTCCTTGCACAATCCCGAGCGCAAACGCCCCCCGCAACGAACGACGCCAAGGCAAATGCTCCAACTCAGCAAATTGCGCCAGAACTCGTTGACGCCGAAGCCGCAATCGTCAAATCCGATTGGAAAGCCGCCGCCGCTAAACTCGACGCTTATCTCACTACGCACGCCACCGACGCTCGCGCCCTCTTCGACGCCGGCTACGTTGCCGACCACCTGGATCATCTCGATGCGGCCGCCGGCTTTTACCGCCGGGCGCTCGAAGTGAATCCCAACTCCTTTGAGGCGCACCTCGCTCTCGGCCTGTTGCTCGCTCGTCAAGGCAAGAAGGACGAAGCCCATACCGAACTGCTCGCCGCCACCACCCTCGATCCCGGTGAAGCTGGACCGGCCATGAAAGCCCGCGCGTGGCGCGCCCTTGCCCGCCTCGATAATCCCGGCCCAGACGGCGAGGGGAACGCCACTGAAGCTTCAAATGAACTGCTCGAAGCCCTCAAGCTCACTCCCGAAACAGCCGACGACACCTTGCTTGCCGCCGACCTCGCCGAGTCCTCTGGTCAGCATGACGCTGCCGAAGCAGCCTATCGCCGTGTGCTTGCCAAAGACCCTGAATCCGTCGCCGCCAACTCCGACCTCGCCCACGTGCTCATCGAGCGCAAGCAATTTCCTGAAGCCGAAAAACTCATCCGCGCCGCACTTCAGCGACATCCCGACGACCCAGCCCTGAACGCGCAGCTCGCCACCGTGCTTGCCGCGCAAGACGATGCCGACGCGTTGCCACTTCTGCAAAAACTCCATGCCGAGCATCCCGCTGACCCGGCCATCACCCGCATGCTCGCCCAGGTTCTCGCCCAGGCCGGCGATTTCGAAGCCTCAGACAAGCTCTACCTGGGGCTGCTGGCTAAATCTCCCGATGATGTCGATTTGCTCGTCGCGCACGGCCAGAACCTGATTCGTCAACAGCGTTTCGCCGAAGCGATGGCCGCCTTCGACAAAGCCACAAAGCTCGACTCCGCCGACGCCGACGCCTGGAGCGGAATCGCTTTCGCGGCATCGAAACTCCACCAGCCCGCCGTCACCATCCACGCGCTCACCGTGCGCTCCAAATTTCTGCCCGAAGTGCCTGCAACCTACTTTCTATGGGCAACATCCTACGATTCATTGAACGACAAGACGGCCGCCATCACGTACTACCACCACTTTTTAGACGCTTCCGCCGGCAAATTCCAAGACCAGGAATGGCAGGCCCGGCAGCGTCTCCTGGTATTGGAAAAGAAGTAGTTAAAGCGGAAATCGACAGTCCGCCTGCCGTCGTCCCCGGGGGGAGACGGTTTCGATGGTACTTCAAGGCTTGTTGATTTCCCCTTGCACTTTCTCTTGCGATGCTCCTATAGTCGCTTAACTGTTTTGGGAAGTCCTGACACCTTTTGAAATAAGGAGTAACAAAGCTTCGAGCTGTTCATTTTTAAGAAAATACCGGCGAATGTGCATTTCAGCACAGCACGGGACCTTGGGTTTTTGCTTCAATTCCGCTTCAGCGGAGGTTCCTCATGCGGTCTCAAGCTTGGTCGACCATCCTCTTCGCTATCGCAGCGCTCGCCATCCCGGTGTACGCTTCTTCCCCCGACGATAAGCCGATCGACCAGGACAGCATCGCCGCCCTCCAGGTCCGGATCGCCCAGGCTCAGCCCCGCGAGCAATGCTTCCTGTACGCCGAGCTCATCCACGAGATGACCGAGTTCAGCCTCAAGCAATATGCAGCGGGGGACGTCGATAAAGCGACGGATCTCCTCAAGCAAGTGCAGGCGCTGACTCATAAAATGCACCTCAGCGTCGCGGAAAATGACAAGCGCCTAAAGAACGCCGAGATCCTCATGCGCCACACTGCTTTCCGTCTCACGCAGATGCTTCATAACAGCAGCTACGAAGATCGTCCTCTTGTGCAGGAAACACTGGCGCAGGTAAATCGGGCACAGAGCGAGACCATGCTCGAAGTCTTTCGCAAGTAAGTCACCGCAACGATCCGCAAATCATCATTGTTCCTCGGCATTCACCTGCCGACCCGGCTTCCTTTTCCCATCCTCCTCTTGTGTGATTCAATGAGGTGCATGGTGCGTTCACCCATGCGTCCTCGTTTTCTTCTCACCATCGCCCTCACTGCACCTCTTGGCATCGCAGGATTTAACGCCCCAGTCGCTATCGCGCAAAAAGACCATCACGATCCTCTCACCGAGGCCCAGGTCGAGAAAATCCGCGAGGCCGGCATCTACCCCAACGAACGCATCAAGCTCTACATCGAGTTCCTCAGTGACCACGTCAACACCGTAAAAAGCCTGAGCAATCGCGGCAAGTCCGATGCCCGCGCCGCGCACCTGGACAGTGAATTGCAGGATGTTGCAACGCTGATGGATGAGCTTGGCTCAAATCTTGACGAGTACTCCGATCGTCATGCCGACATTCGTTTTGCGCTCAGGGCCCTTGCCGAAGATTCACAACACTGGCTAATCACTCTCAAAGCGCTAGCCGGAGAAGGCCCGTTCGATCTCTCGCGCAAAGAAGCTATCGAAGCCGGCGAAGACTTGGCCGACCAGGCCCAGCGCCTGCTGCGCGAGCAAACCGAATACTTCGCTATTCACAAGGATGAAAAAGACCAGGAACGCGCCGAACCCAAACCGAATCCTCAATGAGATCTCAGTTCTCTGCACCCGATTCTCCGCCCCGGTCTTTCCTATGCTAATTTCAAACTTGGTGGCCCCCGATCTCACCCCTATCTTTCAGGAGGAATATCGTGCGTTGCGCCCGAGAGCGCCGATGCCTCCCTTCGCGGTTCGCTTCCGCCGTTTTACATCCTTGAACACCACCATTCGCCTCCGCGAAGGCAAAGTCTTCGTCAGTCTCTCTGACCTTATCGAAGGTGCACCTGAGAGCGTCATCCGGGCGATTGCGCACATTCTGCTCGCCAAGCTCTACAAAAAGCCAATCGACCCAGCACACAACGCGCGTTTCAAACGCTTCACCACGAGCGCCGCCGTAACCCGCCAGACCGAGATCATCCGACACACGCGTGGAAGCAAACGCTACTCCGGACCCCAGGGACACTTCTACAACCTCGAAGAAGTCTTCGATTCGCTCAATACCCGCTTCTTCGGTGGACTCCTTGGCCGACCCGAACTCACCTGGAGCGAAGGCATGGCCAAGCGCTCGCTCGGGCATTACGACGCCGCTCACAACACCATCGTCGTCAGCCGCGTGTTCGATCGCCCTTCAAGCCCTCGCTACGCCATCGAGTACCTGCTCTACCATGAAATGCTCCACCTCAAGCATCCGGTCAAGATGCGCGGTCTCCGGCGCTGCGTCCACTCCCGCGAATTCAAAGCCGACGAAGCGCTCTTCCCCGAACTGCGCCAAGCCCTCGCCTTTATCAAGCGCCTCTAGAGGTTGCGGAAAAAGGGTGAGGAACCAGCGAATCGCCGAGAGGACGTCTCTCAGGGGCTGAAGCCCTCATTCATGTTGTGCCCTTTGCGGCATGACTGAAGTCATGCCCGGATACAGGGCTCGAATGCGAGCGAGTTTTTCCGCAGTCTGTCTAGGCCGTCCCGGAGGGAAGAATCGAGAACGGTCCATGATCAAATCCTTGGAATTCGAGCGCGCGCAAGAACAGCCGCACCGTGAGGGGGCATGAAAAGAAACTCTTTGCCCGGACGCGTTATCATTCTCCCCGGCATCACCGAACCCATTTTCCGGAGCTCCAATGTCCGCTGCTCGTCCGTTCTCCGCAATCACGCGCCGCAAATTCATTCAGTCCGCCGCTGCCGCTGCTGCCCTTTCCGCCAGTCCCTTCGCACGTGCGCGTCGCGTCCCGGCGCACGAGCGCATCACCATCGGCGTCATCGGATGGGGAATGATGGGCCCTGCCAACACAAAATCGTTTCTCGGATTCGACGATTGTCAGGTTGTGGCTGCCTGCGACATCGAGAAGAACCACCTGCAGCAAGCTGTCGACACCATCAACACCAAGTATGGCAACAAGGATTGCGCCGCACTCCACGACTACCGCGAGATGCTCGCACGCAACGACATTGACGCCATTATGATCGCTATTCCGGATCACTGGCATGCCATCGTCGCCACCGAAGCCGCTGCGCGCAAGAAAGACATCTACGGCGAAAAGCCGCTTGCTCGCACAATTGCCGAACAACAGGCAATCGTGCACGCCGTGCATCAGAACAACGTCATCTGGCAGACAGGCTCATGGCAGCGCTCGCTCCCGCAGTTTCACAAAGCGGCAGAAATCGTTCGCAACGGCCTCATTGGCAACGTTACGCACGTTGAGGTCGGCCTGCCCGGCGCGCCGCATGACTTCCCCAACACCGTTCCAGGCCTGCTCGCGAGGCTCAGTAACCTGCCCGACAAAATCAAGGATCCTTCCCAGATTCTTCCCGGCACACCTGCATGGGATCTCTCCGTCACTTCACCTCCGCCTGATCTTGACTACGACACCTGGATTGGCCCCTCAAAGATGGAGCCGTACATCGATGCCCGCGTCTATCAGAACTGGCGCTGGAACTACAACACCGGCGGCGGCCAGCTTCTCGATTGGATTGGCCACCATGGCGACATCGCACACTGGGGCCTGGGCTTCGATCTCACCGGACCGTCGGAGGTTCAAGGCTTCGGCGAATTTCCGCCTGCCAATGCAGTCTGGAACGTCGCTTTGAAGTACACCGTGGAATGTACCTACCGCAAAGAAGTCACTGGCTATTCCAACGATGTTTCTCTCACTATCGGCGGCGGCTTTCCCGCCATCAGTATGGGAACCAAGTGGATTGGCAGCGACGGATGGGTTTGGGTGGACCGAAGCGGCTTCGATGCCTCCAATCCCGAGTGGGTCAAGATGGATTCGCTGCCTATTGCTCAGCGTAAGATTCCGCTCTACGAATCGTCAGAGCATCGTCGCAACTTCCTCGACTGCGTCAAGTCAAGGAAGCCCACCATCACACCCGTCGATGTGGCGCACCACTCGATCATCCCCGGCCATCTCGGCCTCATCTCCATGCTCGTCGGCCGTAAGCTCCACTGGGATGTCAAACAGGAGAAGATTCTCAACGATCCCGAAGCCACGGCGCTGATGTCGCGTGAATACCGCTCGCCCTACAAGCTCGCCTGATGGCGATCGGAACGCAATGCCAGCGGCGGAGTGCAAATCTACGCCTACTTTGTTGAGCTGTTGTACCAACGCAGCACTCTGAGGGCGCGCAGTGTATTCCAGCGGCTTGCTCTGCCGACACCGGTCTCCATCTCCAATGAAATGTCTTCGGGATGAAGGAGGTTCAGCGGCCAGCGCCCGTTCTGATGGCGTCGCATAATCACGATTTCGATCGCCTCATGTACGCGGTCGTCCGGTTTGACTCCTGCATTTCGCAGATAATCGAGACCGCGCAAGACGTCGTAGTGCCAAAACGTGGGAAATGAGAAGCGGAGCCAGCGTCTGTTGATGACTTCGCCGGTTCGAAGCGAGCGGAACATGCGCCGCTGGAGCAGATAGTTCTCAGCCCTCTTGCGAGCCCTGGCTATGGCCGCCGATTTGCGCCCTGCTCGCTCGTATTCGAGCAGACCTTCAAGCACGCAGATCGTGGTATGGAACGAAGAGCGTCGGCTCCTGGGCGCTTCGCAGTTCCAGCCGCCATCTTCGAGTTGCTCGCCGAGTAGTTGCTTGGCCAGTGCGTCGTTCGGTTCCTTGAAATATGTGCCGATGCCGAGGATTCTGCCATTGATGCAGGGCTCCGTCTCGCCATGAAGAAAAGGCCGGTTGTTGAGCGGCTTAAACATGAGCCGGTTGTCGACGCGGTCGATCATGCGGCGCGCCTGCTTGCTGGCGGGGTCGAGACCGAGGTCCTTTAAGACGACGAGACTCCAGAGGGTGATCAGGTCCCACTTCGGACCGCCCCAGCTTCCGGCCGCAGATTGGAGCGCAAGAAGTTGGGCGCCCCAGCCCTCGGTTGCGACGCGCGACCGCTCAGCCGCAATTACGTTGGCAGATTGGCCGGTCAGGTCCCTTATGACCTGCCAACGGATGGCTGGATCAGAATCGAGGAGCCACTTGATGTGCGCCGGCCGGGGCGCGTAATCGTGCTGCATTGGTTCCTTATAGCATGGGGCATTCCAAGCTTGCCGTGCGCCGAACCGCGTTTCCGTTGGCTCCTGCGCGTGCCGGAAGTGGGAACAGGAAGTCATCAGGGAGAACGGGAACGTTAGAACTCGACAGGACACCCGCTGACATGTATACAGCTAATCTTTACAGTTTAGCTGTATATATGCGATATTGATCTTGTGAGCAGTCGAAAGTCCTCTATTCAAACCGGGCTCGCTCGAACGCTTGCTTTCGAGATGCGGACGGTATTCCGCAAGCTCAAGCTGCGTATACGCGAGCAAGGGGGCGGCAACGATCTGACGCCGTCTCAGGCTTCCGTTCTTCTTCGACTCGAAACGGATGGTGCGGTCACGGTTTCAAGCCTGGCACGGGCGGAAGGCATGCGCCCGCAGTCCATGAGCGCTATCGTTACGCCGTTGCTGGAGTCCGGCCTTGTCATTGGCGCACCTGACCCGAGCGACGGGCGGCAAACACTGATGTCTCTCACCCCCAAGTGCCTGAAGTGGATTCAGGAGAGTAGAGCCGCGAGGCAGGACTGGCTGGCCACGACCATCTCCCAGAAACTTTCCATTCACGAGCAGGAGAAGCTTCAGGAAGCACTCGAACTGCTTAAGCGGCTGGTTGAGGATTGAACCGGCTGCGTCCTGTTTTCACCGACGCAACCTTGTATCCGAGGAAAAGAATCCCATGCCGCTTACTACTCTTGACTCCAACACTGCGTTGATCGTCATTGACTTGCAGAAAGGAATCGTCAACGGAAACTTCATTCATCCCATCGGTGACATCCTTGACCGGACGCACGCGCTGATCGATGTTTTCCGCGGGAAGAGCCTTCCAGTCGTGCTGGTCAATGTTGCGGGACGGGCGCCGGGCCGGACGGAACAGGGTCCGCGCGGCAACACATCGTTTTCCGAGGGATGGATCGACTTTCTGCCGCAGTTGGATCAGCAGCCGAGCGATATTGTCGTCACAAAGCGAAGCTGGGGTGCGTTTGCAACAACGAATCTTGAACATCAGCTTAAAGCGCGAGGCGTTACCCAGGTGGTTGTGACAGGAGTGGTGACATCCGGTGGCGTTGAGGCAACTGCGCGGCAGGCCTATGAGCAGGGGTTCAACGTGACCTTCGCCCTTGATGCAATGACCGATATCCGCGAGGAGGCGCACCGGTACAGCATCAGGAACGTTTTTCCTCGTGTTGGTGAGACAGGGTCCGCACAGGAAATCATCGCGCTACTCGAAAGATTGTTCGAAGAAAGGAAGGCTGCATCATGAATTGGCTTTGGCTTGTGTCGTATTTCTTCGGAGGCGTTTTTGCGGCAAACGCCATTCCTCATTTTGTTGCTGGCACGATGGGACGTCCCTTCCAGAGTCCCTTCGCTAAGCCGCCCGGCAAAGGGCTTTCCTCTTCAACCGTCAACGTTATCTGGGGATTCTTCAACGCGGTGGCTGGATATCTGCTCGTCGCGCACGTTGGCGCTTTTGATCCGCGGGCGACAACCCACATCGTTGCGCTCGGCCTGGGCGCGCTGCTCATCAGCCTCAGCCATGCGCGTCACTTCGGCCAGTTTCATGGAGGCAACCTGCAGTCGCGCCCATGACAAATCAAGTGGCCGGCACATTTCGCTCCCTGAGAAGCTTCAACTTCCGTTTGTGGACGGCGGGCGCCCTGGTTTCCAACGTCGGCACGTGGATGCAGCGCGTTGCCCAGGACTGGCTCGTGCTGACGCAACTGACTCATCACGACGCGTCAGCGCTGGGTATCGTGATGGGCCTTCAGTTTGCTCCGCAACTTCTGCTGCTGCCGTGGACGGGGTCGGCTGCGGACCGCCTCAATCAGCGCAAGCTGCTGATGTTCACCCAGGCGACGATGGGCGTGCTTGCGCTCGCGCTGGGCGTTCTCACCATCGCGGGAGTCATCCAGCTCTGGCACGTGTATGTGTTGGCCTTCTTGTCCGGCTCCGCCGCTGCGCTGGATGCTCCGGTGAGACAGACCTTCGTGGCAGAGATGGTTGGCGATGAGGACCTCCACAATGCCGTGGGATTGAACTCGAGCTCATTTAACGCGGCTCAGATCATTGGTCCCGCCGTGGCCGGTTTGCTGATCGCATACGTTGGCATCGGATGGGCCTTTGTTCTGAACGGGCTCTCATTCGCGGCGGTTCTGATATCGATGTCTTTCTTCCGTCTCTCGGAATTGCGTACGAGTGCCAGGGCGCATCGCACTGCTTCCGGATTCCTGGAAGGGCTTCGCTACGTGTGGAGAAAACCAGACCTCAAGGCGATCCTGATCATGTTGTTTCTGATCGGCACCTTCGGCTTGAACTTTCCTATCTTCATTTCCACCATGGCCGTAAACGTCTTCTCCGCCGATGCACGCGCTTTCGGCCTGCTCTCGTCCATCATGGCCGTGGGCACCCTCTCAGGAGCCTTGTTTTCTGCCGGCCGGCGGAAACCCGGCTTGGCGTCTCTTTTGGCGGGAGCTGGTGTCTTCGGGCTCGGCTGTACCCTGGCCGCAGTGGCGCCTGGATACTGGTGGTTTGGAGCTGCTCTCGTGGTCATTGGCGCGGCAGGCCTGACTTTCACGAACGGCACGAACAGCATCATGCAGCTCTCGACAGAACCAGCGATGCGAGGCAGAGTTATGGCATTACGGGTTGGCATTGCACTTGGGGGAACACCAATCGGCGCACCGATCGTCGGTTGGGTTGCCAACCACTTCGGCCCGCGCTGGGCGCTCGGTGTCGGCGCCGGGGCGGGCTTCACCGCTGCCCTGGTTGCAGCATACGTTCTGGCCCGCCGAAAAGAGCCTCTGCTCGCTCAGTAATTAATCCTGCGAAGTCGCCATGCCCAGCCGTCGCGCGTAAGAATCTTCGAAATACCGAAGGTATAGATCAATTCCCTTTCTGCGCCGACGCCGAATTCGACAGCACAATCTGCTGCTGGTCCGCGGCATTCACCTTCTGGTAGAAGTCCCGCATCGGGCTGTACTCATCCGGCTGCAGCAGCGTGAATGCGCGCGCCAGCGTCCGCGTTACCGTCAGGTCGTTCCCGTTCGGCGTCGATTTGATTTGGAACACGGCATAACCCGACCACGGAACCGCGGTCGCTGGCGGCGCCGACTCTATCGCGAGTCCCGCCGGCAGATGCATCAGCACGCCATCCTTGTACACCGCCGCATAGTGCATATCCACCGGCAACTGACGATCGGGTTGCGCGATGAAACCCTGGTCTTCGGAATGCGCAAAGAATGACGCCGGCAGCAGGAGTCTCTTCGAAGTCGCTGTGCCGGGCATGCCCGATACCGTCGCATAAGCCGCCAGGTCTGCGCTCGGATCATCGATCTTGGCAAAATGCGTCACATGCGCTTCCACACCCGATGGAAGCTGCGTCCTGAGCCACTCGTCGAATTTCTTCTTCAGTGAGTCTTCATCCACTCTCAGGGTTTCTTGACGCCAGCGTAGAGCCTCCTGGCCCGTCATGCTGAATTGCAGCCTGCCACTCACTGAACCATCCGGAACTACAGTCAGTTCTGCGCGCCGCACTACAACGTTGGCGGAATAGGGCAAAAGCGGTGTCGCCCACGGTCCCACTCCGCTTGGCGTTTCGCGGATGCCTCCCGCTCCCGAGTGCTCCCAGCTGACCATCTGGAACGGACACATCTTCTCCGATGGATCGAGCACGATCTCCTTGTTGTCCGCGCTCAGAACCACAACGACATCGTCGAACTGGCTGAAGTAGAGATAGTCAGGGTTGAAGACTCCTCGATCGCGGTTGACCACGGTCATGGGATATGCCCTGACGCCAGCTGCCTTCAACAGCGCCAGGTAAAGCAGCGCGATCTCTTCCCCATCACCACTCTTCTGGTTCCACACATCCTCGGCGTGTTTGGTTGACTTCAGTCCTTCGCGCTTTCTCTCGGCTTCAGTCTTCTTCCGCGAGAAGTCTGTATTGTCCAGCGCCTGCACCGCAACGTAGATCTTCTTTGCGCGGTCGAGATCACTGTCTCCCGGAGTAATCAGTCCTGCTGCTGCCTGTTTCAATGTCGCGCTCGGCTCAGCAAAACGATTCACATCCTTCAGCCACTCTTTCCCGACCTCGTCCCAATACTGCTGTTCCGAGACTGCCGACGAGAAATAAAAGACCACCTGAAAACGCCTGCTCGCCATCGGCGGTGCCCACTTCTCTTCGGTAAGAGGAGGCAGGTCAGTCAGCACCAGCTCAAATTGCCCCGATGCACTGGGTTTCAACTTTTGGCCGCCCGGCAAATTCGTGTACCACATCAGAGAGCTTCCCAAGTTGTCCCGATGAGTTTGAAACCAGAACCGTTCCTTGCGGATGGGGAGATTTCGCTGCACTTCCCATTGCGGAGGCATCACCCAGTGCGCCTCGCCGAGCCCTTCGTGTTCCTGGAGCCGCGCCTGGTAGTAGTACTCGATAATGCTGCCCACCTCCACGCTCGGCAAATTGAAGACCATGCGCCGAAGCTCGGCGTTGGCCGTCTTTACCTCCGTCAGGTCCTGAGGTTTCATCGTCAGGGGGATGATCGTTCCATCCGTGTGAATGGTTCGACCCTGTATCGCTGCGATGCCTGCAAAACCTTCGCTCTTCGGATACTCGAGGGTTACCGTCGCGAGTTCCTTGGCCGATTCTTTAAGAATCTTGATTCGGGCGTAGACGCTCTCGTACCCAAGCAGGTTGTCGGTCTTTTTCTCGTAATTCAGGTAAACCGCCGTCGCATCCGGATACTTCGAATCCGTCGTCATCTTCAGTTCGTCCTGCGTGGGCGCCTGGAACTGCGCAAATGCCTGTGTCGCAAAACAGAAGATAGAAAGAACCAGACCGACCAGATAAGACCTAGGCACAAGATTTCCCCTCATTGCTGACTCCCCGCCTCCATGTTTTTTTGGGAAACGCAATTGTGGCACATCCGCCGGATGTTTGCCCAATCCCTGTTTGGGTCAGGGATCTTTCCCAAGAACCCATTTTCTTCAGAAACACTTGAGAAACACTTTGTAACCGAGTGATTTCACTCGTCTTCTGCTCTCCACCAGCTCGTCCGAGACGCCATCTGGCCACATCCGATTTCCCGAGGCGACATCTGGACGAGACTCTTTCCCCAATCCCGGGTTTATTTAAGTGGGAGAGTTTGCGTGCTCCTAAAAGACTGATTCTTCAGTTTCCTTGCCACAAACAGGCTCGAAACCAGGAATATCCCCGATTCCTTTCTGGCCGAGGAACTGTGACAATAGAACGAGACTTCACAAAACCTACGGGAGAATCTGTGCTGTCCTGATTTTTTGCGAAGAACGATTGCGGCTCGTCCCCTTTGATCCGCCATCGACCCAATATCACCGCCAGATTGCGCTTTGAAGCTATGTATCACTTGCCTGCATCCTTCACGAAGGACCTGAACGATGATGACTAATCAGGCAGCTCGTCGCGTACTCGTCCTCGATGACGAGCAGGTAATTGCAAATACTCTCGCTCTGATTCTCAACCGCAGCGGTTTCGAGGCCCAGGCTGTATACACCGCCGAGGCCGCGATCAAAAGTGCCCGCGAGTTTTCTCCCGACGTTCTTATCAGCGACGTCATCATGGACGGCTCAACCGGCATTGATGCGGCAATCAGCATCTCCGAAATCGTGCCCCATTGCCGCGTCATTCTGTTTTCAGGCCAGGCAGTGACCGCCGACCTGCTTGAACACGCCAAGGCCAGTGGACATCGATTCGAATTGCTCGTAAAGCCAGTGCACCCGCGTGCGCTCCTTGAGCGGCTCAAGCAGATCAACTAGACACTGAGAATAGTTTGGACGCGCGTTGCCATCGCTTTTCAAGCGACAAGGGCGCGCTTCATGAACGCGCGGCACTTTCTCATTCGCTTATTACTGCGGCAGGGATTACAGCAGAACTCAGGCCGTCGTTGGCGGCGTGTCGGGCCCCAGGGGAAAGAACACCGAAAACGCGGTCCAGCTCTTTCCAGGCACCACGCTGCTGCGCAACCGGATGCTTCCGTCGTGCTTCCTCAGGATATTCGAACTTACCCAAAGCCCAAGCCCCGTCCCTACATCCCGCTTGGTGGTAAAGAATGGCTCGAAAAGCTTCTTCCTGACCTCGGGAGCAATGCCCGGCCCATTGTCACAAACCGTCAATCGCACGCCAGCTCTCTTGCGGTCTCGGTATTCATTCCCGGCCGACAGACGAATCAAGATGTGCCCCCGGTCGCTGACCGCGTCGATGCTGTTGTTCAGCAGGTTGGCAAAGAGCTGCCGGATCTCGCCGGGAATTCCCATCAGGGTCGGGTTCTCCCGAATATCCGTCTCGATTGAAATCTGCTTGTTTCTCGCTCTCGCCGAGAACACCGACACCAGCGGCGTGATCAATTCCCCAAGCGTCAGCAAACGCGCACCCTTGTTCTCGCGGTAGAAACCCAGCGTCTGCTTCGTCAGCAGCGCCATCCGGGCCAGTTCCTGCTGGGCTTGCTCCAGGAATATCTTCCCTTCCTGATTCGCCATGCATCCCTGCGCCAGGTAAACAAGGTTCGTTACAGCCTCCAGCGGGTTGTTGATTTCGTGGGCAATGGTCGCGGCCAGCCGGCCAACAGTGGCCAGCCTCTCCGACGTGTGCAGTGCCTTCTCAACCTTCTTCTGCTGTGAGATGTCCCGCGAGATGCTCGCCACGCCTACAATGGCTCCCCGATCGTCGAAAACCGGCGACAGAGTCAGCGAGACCTCGGCGCGATCGCCATTCTTTGTCAGGCGCACTGTCTCGAAATGCTCGGTTCGTTCTCCGCGCGCGATTGCCGACATAATTCGATCTTCATCCGGCAGTACCTCGGGCGGAATGACTTTCCTGATGGATTGCCCGATCATCTCCTCGGCTTTGTATCCGAATACACGCTCCGCGCATGGATTCCAGCTCGTCACTATTCCGTCCAAATCCTTGCCGATGATCGCATCGTCCGACGACTCTACGATCGCCGCGAGCCTCTGCGATGCATCCAGTGCCGTCTGCAACTTCACCTGGCTCAGTTCAATTTGCTGCCGGATCTCGAACTCGCCGCTGATATCCGTATTCGTGCCAAACCAGTGAGTAATCTCCCCACCAGCATCCCGTACCGGCACCGCGCGCGTGAGGAAGGGCTTGTATTGCCCATCTTTTCCCCGCAACGGAAACACCATCTCAAACGGCTCACCCGACCCCAGGGAGCGCTTCCACCGCGCCAGGACCTCCGGCAAGAATTTGGAGTCGTGCACTGACTGCCATCCCCACCCGCAGTTCTGCTCCGCAGTCGCGCCTGTGTAGTCGTACCATCGCTCATTGAACCAGCGGACATATCCGTCTGGATCCGCCATCCACACAAGTTGGGGCATCGCATCCGCCAGGCTGCGAAACTGCTCCTCTCTCTCGCTCAACGACTCTTCCCGCCGCTTCCGATTCGTAATGTCGCTCACGACTCCGAAGAATCGGGAAGTTCCGAGCATCCGCCGACCCCTCGAGTAGTGGTGGCGCAAACCCATCTCCGGGTGCACATAGCGGTACTCGAGATCCAAAACACCCGTCCGCTGGCATTCGGCCATCTCCAACTTCACATGCGCCCAGTCGCCGGGAAAGATTCGCGACGACCAAATCTTATAAATCTCTTCTTCCGATGCGTTGGGATCAGTGCCATACATCCGATGCATCTCTACCGACAGCGTTCGGGTGTTCTTTACCGGATCCCACTCCCACGTGCCGATCTGCGCCGCTTCCTGGGCCAGGCGAAGCCGCTCTTCGCTCACTTCAACCGCGCGGCGGCTCAGCACACTTTCCGTCAAGTCAACAGCGAGCACAAAGACCCCTTCAACCTGCCCGCTTGATGTGCACGTCGGCTGGAAACTGAAATCGAAATACCGCTCCTCGCTGGTCGCTCCGCCCCGCATCTCGAGCGTCACTTTGTAGTCGCTCCCGCGATGCGCATCCCCTGTTTGGTAAACCTCGTCGAGAATCTCGAAAACTCCGGAACTCTTTAGCTCCGGCAAGGCCTCTCGAACCGTCAACCCGAGCAGATCGTCAGCAGTGGAACGGCCGACCGTACGCACATAAAGATCATTCACGTAAGAGAATTGGTGTTTGGGACCGGTCAGATACGCGATGGCCGTCGGCGCCTGGGCGAGCAGCTCCCTCAGCCGAACACCATTTGGCTCACCCTCACTCGCGGGGTGCTGGGTGTGCGTCGGTCTCTCATCGTGTGAAATTGTCATAGGGCCCGCGCTCCACACTCGCCAGCCTCGCGCGGCACCATTTCCCACGCAGCTTCAACTCGAATGTTCAAAATTGTTCAATTTCCACGACTCGCGATAAATCTGACCCCAAACCGTCTTAAGAGGCAGCAGTCCAGACCAGGAGATACTGAGAACAAGACCCTGCCGCGGGACGTTAGGGAGTCAACACACTCTCTCCGAATTAGAGGAGAGATTCGCTTTTGCAGTTGTCCGCGTAGCACCGGCGCCCGCCAGATAAGCTCAGATTAAGCGGCCTTCGACAATCGCTCGCGAGCCGCATCCGGATCGCTCAATGGCTGGCGTGCTGCCCACCATATCAAGCCCACGCCCACCAGCACCGACCCCAGGCTCGCCAACTGTGCATTCGACAAGCCCAGGAGGATTTTGGGATTGCGGCGGATAAACTCCACGAGGAACCGGGCAATTCCGCTCAGCACCAGGTACTCACCCACAATCGCACCGGTGCCGTGTTTCCTGCCGCCTCTCCACCACAGGTACCAGCCAATCAGCAGGCCCATTCCCAGCTCGTACAGCGGAGTTGGATGAACGCGAACGCCCGGCGGGGTGGGCTCAATTCCATTGGGAAAGCTCATCCCCCACGGCAGCTTCGTCTCAATCCCGTAGCAACCGTCGCCGGAAAGAAAGCACCCGATCCGCCCAATGCCGTACCCGATCGCCGCCGCCGGGGCGGCCAGATCCAGGGTTCGCAGGCCGCCAATCTTGGCCCACCATCCTTGAAACAGGAGTGCCGAAATCCCGAAAAGCAGCCCGCCAAACCACGCAAATCCCGCGGTATCCCACAGCACCCGCCATCCCATGTCGCGAAATTCGCTCGGCGTATCAATGACATGCCACAGTTTGGCGCCCACAATCCCTGCCAGAACAGCGACGGCCACCATCCCCACCGCATCAGCATCGATGCTGGATCGTTTGAAGCCCCGGTCCATCACAAAAGCCGCCACCACCGCGGCCAGCCACAACATCAAGCCGAAAGTGGGAATCTCGGGATGCCAGAAATGCAGATTAAGGTGGATATACGGAATCATTCTCTTTCAGTATAGACGGCCTGCGGATCGAAACCGGCCTCGACCTTCCCGCCGAATTCCCTCTGATTTTTCACAGGTTGTGATCCGGGTACCGGTCTTCTCGCGCGATACTGTTTCCATGGCCACCATCACTTACCAGGGACTTGAGGTTCTCTATACGCGTCAACAGATAGCAGATAAAGTCGCGGAGATGGGCGCGCAAATTACCCGCGACCTCAACGAGGAAAAGCTGGTGATGGTGGGCGTGTTGAAAGGCGCAGCAATTTTTCTCGCCGACCTCGCCCGCTCCGTCCAGGTCGACACCACTTTCGACTTCGTCGCCGTCTCCAGCTATGGCAAAGGACAGCGCTCCTCCGGTGCCGTAAAGCTGATTAAGGACCTTGACGAACCCATCGAGGGCAAAAACGTCCTCATCGTCGAAGATATCCTCGACACCGGGCTGACCCTGGCCTATCTGCGCAAGATATTTCTCCAACACAGGCCTAAAACACTACGCATCGCCGCGCTGCTCGACAAACCCTCGCGCCGCATCGAGAAAATAGACGCGGACTATACCGGTTTCTCCATACCAAACTTATTCGTAATCGGATATGGAATGGATTATGCCGAGCGCTATCGCAATTTACCCGACATTTGCCTCATGGCGCCCGACCACCCCGAATAGCCTCCTGAAACTGGGTACCCCGGGTCTCGAATTTGAGACCTGGGTTTCAGTACTCACATCAGATCTGCAGGGGGCCAAAGCTCCATGACCGACGAGCGCGAAATCCTCCGCAGTGCCTACCGCAATTTCAACGCCCGTAACATTGATGCGGTAATCTCACGCATGCACCCCCAGGTTGAGTGGGCGAACGGTATGGAGGGCGGCCACGTCCATGGAAAAGATGAAGTTCGCGCATACTGGACACGCCAATTCACGACCCTCAATCCTCAAGTCGAGCCGGTCCAGATCGAACCGGGCAAGGACGGCAGTTGGGTGGTTCGGGTGCACCAGGTTGTCCACGATCGGGAAGGCAACCTGCTGCTCGACACCACCGTCTACCATACGTACCGATTCCGCGAAGGTCTTATAGCTCGAATGGACATAGCGCAACAGGCAACGCAAGGCGGGGATAACCAGTGAGGAAAGCTACGGTTCCTTTGGTCATTCGGGTATATCGGATGTCACTGGCCCGCCCATTATGCAGGGGCTATACTCAACAGCCGGAATAGAAGAACAAGCCGCCCACCATCAGAGCGGCGCAGAAAGAAGGAGCAAGAAAATGCCAGCAATTACCCCGATCCCGGAAGAAGATCTGGAATTCGATCACGGAACCTTCGACTCAGCCGCATTCACCAAACAAGCCCTTGCTTCCTGGCAATCTCTTGCACAAGTCATCGACCACACCCTGCTAAAGCCCGACGCCACGCGCGACCAGGTAGAAAGCCTCTGCGACGAGGCGATCCGCTACCGGTTCGCCTGCGCCATGGTGAACCCCATGTGGGTTCCCACCGCCGTCGAAATCCTCTCAGGAACCGGCATCCCCGTCGGTGTTGTTATCGGATTTCCCTTTGGCGCATCGCTCACTTCCACGCTCCGCCAGGAAGCTGCCGCACTCACGCGTCTCGGTGCCAAGGAACTCGACATGGTTATCCCCATCGGCCATCTCAAGAGCGGCAACCACCACGCTGTGCACCACACCATTCACGCCGCCGTCACCGTCGCACATCATAACGGCGTACTTCTCAAGGTCATCCTCGAAACCGCCCTGCTGACCGTTGAAGAAAAATTGCGCGGCGCTGAACTCGCCATCCAGGCCGGTGCCGATTTCATCAAGACCTCGACAGGGTTCGCAGGCGGCGGCGCCACCGCAGCGGACGTAGCGCTCATGCGCGGCGTCGCGGGCGGGCGCTGCGGCGTCAAGGCCTCGGGCGGCATTCGCACATTAGCCGACGTCAAAACCATGCTCGAAGCCGGCGCCAACCGCATCGGCGCCTCCGCATCTGTAGCGATCGTCCGCGAACTTGGCGCTGAATAAAACATCCTTTAGCTTGTGGCCGTTAGGACGTAGCTCGCGAAGGTGAGCCCTTCTGTGTTTGCTTCCGGCTACCAGCTACAAGCTACCGGCTGGGAATCCCTCCTTTGCGTTCTCATCCGCTATCATCAACCACAGTCCCCTTGATGCCCTCTACTCCACCCATTACGCGCCCGGAACCCGAGTACGAGGGCGACTATCGCCCCGCCGATCCCGAAAATCCGCACGCCCACATCGATCCGCAAAATGCCCGTATTGAAACCACGGACCTCGCGTTCCTCGGCCACATGGCCGATACCCTCAACACCACGCTCGACCTGCAAACCCTTCTCAATCGCACTTCCGAGCTGGTTCGCTCCATCATTCCCTACCGCATTTTCGCGATCTTCCTTCTCAACGACCGCAGCAACGAACTCCGCATGCGCTTTCAGATCGGCCACACGCCCGAGGCCGCCCGCATGCGCTTTCCGCTTGGCAAGGGCGTCATCGGACAAGTCGGGCTCACCCGTCAGCCACTCATGCTCAACGACGTCACCACCAACGAGCACTACATTCCCGCCAACCCCAATGTTCGCTCCGAACTCGCGGTCCCGCTCATTGCCAAAAACCGCCTCATCGGCGTCCTGGATCTTGAAAGCGAGCAGCCGAATTTCTTCAAGCCCGAGCATCTTCATCTGCTCACCCTCACCGCTTCGCGCATCGCGCAGGCCATCGAAAACGCGCGACTCTACACTCGCGTTTCCCGCCAGGCAGAAACCCTTGCCGTCCTGAACGAGATCTCCACCGAACTCACATCGATCCTCGATCTCGATCCGCTTCTGGCGAAGGTCGGCCAGCTACTTCGACGCGTCATCGATTACCAGATGTTTTCGATCATGCTGCTCGACGAAAAGGGTGAGACCCTCATCACGCGCTATGCATGGCGCTTCGGTTATGCGCAGGCGCCTATGCGCCGTATCTCCGTCACCAGCGGTCTCGTAGGCGCAGCAGTGCGAGAATGGCGTCCCATCAACGTGCCCGACGTGCGCAAAGACCAGCGCTATCTCCCTATGAACGCGGAAACGCGATCTGAACTCGTCGTTCCTCTTTTCTACAAAGAGCGCGTCATCGGCGTCCTCGATCTTGAACACACACGCACTGGCTTTTTCAACGAAGATCACGTTCGCACCCTCACCACCATGGCCGCACAGGTCGCCATCGCTATTGAAAACGCGCGCCTCTACCAGGCCGTCAAGCGCCAGGAGCAGCAACTCGAACGCGACATCGCCATGGCCCGTGAAGTCCAACTTCGCCTGTTGCCCACCACCCCGCCCGTGCACAAGCATGCTGAATTCGCTGTCAGCTTTCTCCCTGCCCGCACCATTGGTGGTGATCTCTACGACTTCCTCGAGTACACGCCCGACCAGACCGCCATCGTGCTCGGCGATGTCAGCGGCAAAGCCGCGCCCGCCGCGCTCTTCGCCGCCCTCGTCAGCGGCATCATGCGCTCCGCTGCGCAACAGAAGCTCGCACCCGCCGCCATGCTCGCCACCCTCAACGATGCGCTCCAGGAGCGCCGCCTCGATTCGCAATACGTCGTCATGCTCTTCGCGCTCTGGAACGACGAAAACCGGACGCTGCAAGTCGCCAACTCCGGCGCCATACAGCCCATCTTCTGCCGCTCCGGCGAATCCATCACCGTCAAAGCCGAGGGCTTCCCGCTGGGCATGTTTCCCAACGCCACCTACGAGGAATTCAACGTAGCGACCCAGCCCGGCGATGCCGTCATTTTCGTATCCGACGGCATTCTCGACGCGGAAAATGAGAAAGGCGAGATGTACGGCGAAGAGCGTCTCGCGACGCTTCTTTGCGCCAGCCGCGATCTGCCCGCCCAGCACATCGCCGCCGCCATTCTTTCCGACGTTACCCAGTTCCAGGGCGCCCAGGACCGTTTTGATGACGAAACCATCATCGTGCTGCGCGTCAGGTAGACCTCATCCCACCATTTTCCCGCAACCACTGATCACCCTGCGAAATCTAATCCTCCTACGCTGTCCCCGCAGGAGTTTCCAGTTTGGCCTCGAAACAAACCTCCTTATCCCGAGGAATCATTCTTGCCGTTGTCTGCGTTTTTGTCCTATTTCTGATCCTCCAATTCGTACGGACGCCGTTGCAAAACCCGCCCGTCACTGCCGAGATCCAAGCCCCGCCTGAAGTTCGCCAGATCCTTCGCAACTCCTGTTACAACTGCCATTCCAACGAAACGAAGCTCGCGTGGTTCGACGAGGTAGTGCCCGCCTACTGGCTTGTTTCGAGCGATGTAAAGCAAGCGCGCAGGCATCTCAACTTTTCTGAGATTGGTTCCAAGCCTCCCGGGCAACAGAAGGCGGCTCTCTTTGAGGCGGTCTACATGATTCAAATGGGCGCAATGCCTCTGCCTTCCTACGCCCACGCCCATCCCGGTGTTTCCGTCACACCCCAGCAACTGGCGGTGTTGCGGACCTATCTGAACGCAGCCGAGTCGCCGGTCCCGGCCACTCAAGCCGAGATCGGCGCGGCAGATACGCAATATCAAAACTGGATTCACTCCGCGGGTGCAGCAGCCCTGCAAGTGCGCCCGGCTCCCAACGGCATCTCTTTTCCCTCCGACTACAAGAATTGGAAAGTCATCTCCAACAGCGAACGTTTCGACAACCACACCATGCGCGAGATTCTCGGCAATGACATAGCCGTCAAAGCCATCGCCGACCACAACATCAATCCCTGGCCCGACGGAACCACATTTGCAAAGGTTGCGTGGCTACAGCAACCCGATAGCTCAGGCATCATCCATACCGGGCCGTTTTTTCAGGTTGAATTCATGATTAAAGACATCCGGATGTACGCCTCCACGAAGGGGTGGGGATGGGCACGATGGCGCGGCACGGATCTCAAACCATATGGCGCGAATGCGACATTTTCTAATGAGTGCGTCACCTGCCACTCGCCTCTGCGTAAAAACGACTACGTATTCACGATGCCGATTGAGCGCCAACCCGGACACTAGAGCCGATCTGAGGGTTTCAATGAAACGACTGTTTTTACCTGCCGCGCTGTTGATGATTTTTTTTGCAGGTTGTTCCGCGCCGAATCCGCGACTGGTCACCACGGCGAATCACGCTGCGGCATTGCCGGCAGATCTTCCGGCAAATCCGCTGCAATGGAAGGTCATCACCTCCGAGATTGATCATCAACAAGCCACCATGTCGACGCTCTTCGGCAATGACCTCGCGGTTCAATATGCGCGCACTCATTCCGATCAAAACTATCCTGCCGGCTCAATCCTCTCTCTGGTCACGTGGAAGCAGCAAGAGGATATCCGTTGGTTCGGAGCGAAGATACCAGCCGACCCGCGCTCCGTCGAATTTGTCTCCATTGACTCTGCTCCGAATCGTCAGCCTGCCTACACCTATCGCGCTTTCCACGGCACACCTCTGCGGCAAGATTCAAATCAGGTCACGTCGAGTCTCCAGGGCCGCGCGGCGTATATCGTTGCGCAGCGTGCCGCCGTGCTTCCATAGCGGACACTTGAGTGCGCCATACGCCCTCGGGCCTGTCTGGGTTCGGTAAACTTGATCAGACCTCATTTCGGAGCCGCCTTGTCTACCGCAACCCAAGAACGCATCATCCGCCCCGCGCGCAACATTCTCGGAACCTTGCGCCTGCCCGGTGATAAATCCATCAGCCATCGCTATGCCCTGCTCGGCGCATTTGCTGAAGGCACTTCGCGCTTCTCCAACTTCTCCACCGGTGCAGACTGCGCTTCAACCCTCGCCTGCATGCAGGCTCTTGGTGCAAAAGTCCGCAGGCTTGATGACGGCCGAATTGAAATTGACGGCGTGGCGGGGCGCGTCACACCCGCCAATCACCCCCTCGACTGCGGCAACTCCGGCTCCACCATGCGCATGATCTCCGGCCTGCTCGCACCACAACAGGGCACCTTCACCCTCATCGGTGATGAGTCGCTTTCGCGTCGACCCATGGAGCGCATCCGCAAGCCACTCGCTGAAATGGGAGCGCATATCACCCTCAGCGACGGACACGCGCCCGTCACCATCGAAGGCTCTCCGCTCCGCGCTATCGACTTCACCACGCCGATCCCCAGCGCGCAGGTGAAAACCTGCCTTCTTCTCGCCGGCCTGCAAACCGGCGGCACAACCGTGGTCCGCGAAGCACTACGCACGCGCGATCACGGCGAACTGGCGCTTCGTGCGTTCGGCGCCACACTCACCCGTTCCATCAACTCCATCACCATCACCGGTCCGCAAAAACTTCACGCCATCGAGGCTGCCGTGCCGGGCGACATCTCTTCGGCCGCGTTCTTCCTCTGCGCCGCCGCACTCTTCCCCAACTCCGGCCTCATCCTCGACGGCATCGGCCTCAACCCGACCCGCGCCTCGCTCCTCGATGTCCTCACCACGCTTGGCGCCCGCATTGCCGTTCTTCAACTCGAGGAAGTCCATTCGGAACTCGTGGGCACCGTGCAGATCACCGCCGACGAATCCGGCCTCCGCTCCACCGAAGTCAGCGGTGCCCTCGCCGCCCAACTTATCGATGAGCTTCCAGTTCTCGCTGCCATCGGCCCCTACACCAGCGGCGGCATTCGCATTCGCGACGCCAAGGAACTCCGCGTCAAGGAATCCGATCGCATCGCCCTCGTCGCACGCAATCTCCGCGCCATGGGCGCCGAAGTCGAAGAATTTGAAGATGGTCTTGACGTCCCCGGGGGTCAACAACTCCACGGAGCCGTCATCGACTCCGGTGGTGACCACCGCATCGCCATGGCATTCAGCGTAGCGGCCCTCCGCGCCGAAGGTGAAACCGTGATCCAGGGTGCCGAATCCGCCGCCATCAGCTTCCCCGAATTCTTCGACCTCCTCGACCTTGTCGCCGAACGCTAATGCAGGCAGCTATGCCGTAGTTTGTTTGCGTATTGAAGCCAGAATCTATATAGCATTTTGGGCCTCGATCTGTACCGAATCCCCGACCTCAATTGCAAGGTCTTCACCCGCACAAATCTCGCAGCTCTTGCGGTGTTCCGTCATTTTTTCATGTGCAAGCTCGACTTCATGCGATTTCTCGTCAGAAGGGTCAGCAGGCCCATCGGCTATCGACTGCCATCTCTTCCGCAAACGCTCATACACCTTACAGACTGCAATCTTTGTGTTGACGGCTCGATAACGGCGCATTTTGGCATTCCCTTCGACGGTATTGGACAGCAGGCCACCGGATGCGTCCTGATTATGTTCGATGCTGTTCTGTGAGTGCACGATGGCTGCTTGACATCTGCGGAGAGCCAAGACTGCTCTCCAAGCGAACAAGTCAGCATTGGGGCACGGTTTCGCAGCCGGATCGTCGAGCGGAGTTGATTACCGCCTACCAGGCAAAGTTGCCACATGAGCAGCATTGTCAGGCGACGCAATCCTGTTTTACGCGGGGTTCAGCCCCGGAGGTAGTTTTTACCAAAACAAAAAGGCCCGGCATTCACCGGGCCTTCTGTTCAATTCTTATTCAGCCTAATTGTTTGGTGGAGGCGTCGGTTGCGCCGGCATGGGAGGCGGAATTGTCGCCGGCTTGACGGCGCTCGCCGGCTGTACTCCCGGAACCGTCGGAGCCGTATTCACTGCACCCTTCGCTGCATCCGACAGGTTGATCCCGTATTCCTGCATGGTCGTGGCCAGCATCTGGTAAAGGCTTGATCGCGCATTCGCATAAGCTGCATTTGCAGCGATCAGGTTGTTCTCGGCAGTTGCCAGGTTTCTTTCCTGCAGCAGCACATTCGCAGTCGTCGACGCGCCCAGATGCAGTTTCTTCTGCTCTGCGTCCAGGCTTTGCCATGCATAGTCGCGGGCTGCCATTGACGCCTGCACCTGCGCACGATCATTCGTCAACGCAAACTGCGCGTTCACTACCTGCATGCGAATCTGTGTATAAAGCTGCGCCATCCGCAATTCAGCCTGGCGATACTCCATCAAGGATCGCGCCTGCTGCGCCTGGGCCGAACGGTTGCGGATCGGAATCGTCATGCTGAATCCCGCACCCTTGTCCGGCGCCGAGCTGTTGAAGAGGTTATTCAGCACCGTGCCATAACCGGTGGTTGGAATGGTACCCGGCGGATATGGCTGCCCAGTCTGAAAGTTGATTGCGTCTGGGCTCTGCGCGCCACCGATAGCGCTCGATCCATAAAACCCGTAGACATCCAAGGCCGGAAGCAACTGGTTCCGTGCACCCTTCAACGTGATCTCGTCATTGCGCAGCGTCAGCGCCGCTTGTTCCAGCTCAGGTCGGTTTTTGAATGCGGTCTGCACCAGATTCTCTACAGGCTGGGTTTCTTCCGGAAGCTGATCGAGGGCGATGCGATCCGTTGGAATGACAGGCGCCGTAGCGAGTACTTGATCGTTAAGGTTCCGCGCGATTGCCTGCTTGATGATCTGCTGCTGATAGTTCAACTGGTTCTGCGAAGCGGTCAGTGCCTGGTTATCGGTGGCAACAGTCGAGTCCGCCTGCACCACGTCGAGCGGTGCCATGGTGCCGATCTCCAGTTGCTTGTGCGTGTCCGACGCCAGCTTTGTGCTCTGATCCAATGCCCGCTGCTTCGCCTGCACATCCTCATATGCACCCACCAGGCCCCAGTAGATGCTCTCCACCTGGTTCACCGTGTAAAGGATCTGCTGCCGAAACGATGAATCCGTGATACGGCGATCGTTGATCGCCTGGTACATGAAGCGCTTGTTGATCCAGATTCCCGCACCCTGAAGCAGATGCTGCGTCACTGTGGCTTTGAATATGGAATTCAATTGCGGACTATAAACCGTAAACGGTGCGTCCGTGGTGATGCGCTGATTTGTGATTGTCGCCGCAAGCGCAGTGCCTGTGACCCATGCCTGGTTGTAACCGAAGTTGTACTGGTTGGTATTGGTCGTCAGCGTAGGTTTGTTGCCTGAAAACAATGCGTTGGATTGCGGCGTAGTCGCGCGTTCGAACTGAACGGTTCCCGTGATGTTTGGATCGAGAATCTCCGGCGCTGGACCTGCGCCAGCGGTCGTCAGCGTTAATCCGCTCACGCCCGATCCGGCGCCGCCCGAGCCAACCGTAGTTCCGCCGGGACCACCGCCCGTCGTCAAAATCGACACCGATCCCCCGAGCGTGCCCTCCACCAGTCCAGATGGCGCACCGAGCGGCGCGGCACCGGTCTTTGTGCGCAGAATATCGGTGTCTGCGATATCCAGGTCGTACCGCGCAATCGCGATGTCGTAATTGTTCTCGATCGCCAGCGCAATCGCATCCGACAGGCTCAGGTAAATCTTCCCGTCTTTCACAAGGTTGTCGAGTCGCACTGAGTTCGCGAAGCTCGCCTTCCCGATCGACGTCGGCCTGTACATGTTGATTGGATTACCCAGAAGTGGTCCGGAAGGCTTTGAGAAGTCACGATTCCCCGGCCGCAAATCGAGCGGTTGCGTCAACACTGGCGCCGGAGCCCCAGGTAACTGCGAAGCTTCCTTCTCTGGATGCTTCGCGCCCGCGCCCGCCACGCCGCCGGACTGCTCCTGTGCAAATCCTGAGGGCACTCCCGCAGCCAATGTCAGCATTACCGCCGTAAAGGCCCGCAAACGTTGCGCTTTATTACGATTTACCGGGACACTGGCTGATTTTCCATCCTCAAACACACGAATACCGAACAATTGCATGTTTCCTCTCCACGAGTCGCTGAGGCATGTGGGGTGCCGTTCTAACATGACGTCCGAAGGACCTTTCCGGACGCAAATTTATGATTCTGCGCGGCGTTTTCCGTTCCCTTGCTCCACTTGACCGTTGGGCCAATAAGCTTTACGCGCACCACGAGGATTTCGTTCCCTCGTTCCACAACGGCACGCATATGGATTGATACGAAAAGCTGAGTATATCCCACTGGATACGACTAACCGGAGCGCCCCTTTTGGTCAATTACCCTGTTATTTACCTCGTTTTCTAAACTGATTGCCGTGACAGAACTCACCCAGACCGTGCCGCAACAAAACCAGACGTGGAAACTGACCCTGGCCTACGACGGCACCGACTTCCACGGCTGGCAGATCCAGCCCAATGAGCGCACCATCCAGGGCGCGTTGCAGTCCGCTCTCGACCGCATCGTCGGCGAAGCGCCTCTGCCCCAGGGTTCCGGGCGCACTGACGCCGGCGTTCACGCGCTAGCGCAGGTCGCCAGCTTTGCCCTTCAGGCGCGCATCCCACCGGCAAATCTCATTCGGGCGCTCAACCGCACCCTGCCCGGATCCATTCGCATCCTCGCCGCAGAGATCGTCTCCGACACGTTCCACGCCCGCCATTCCGCCTTAGCCAAAACCTACGAGTACCGCGTTCTCCCCATCGAGCCTGGATGCCGCCAGATCTGCCCGCCCATGCTCGCACGCTTTGTCTATCCCTACTCTTGGTCCGTGAATATTGCCGGCCTCAACGCCGCCGCAGCGGCCTTCCTCGGTGAGCACGATTTTCGAAGCTTCGCTGCCACCGATCCTGATCTTGCCGCCCGCTCACACGACTCCCCCGAAGATACCGCAATTCAAACCCAACTACGGGGCCCCCAGCGACAGGTCCTTGTCGATGAGGTTGAAGCACGCACTGCCATCCGCACCATTTACTCCTCCGCATGGCACGAGCAGAGCACCGACGGATTCGATCTCCTCATCTATCGCGTGCGCGGCAGCGGATTTCTCCACCATATGGTGCGAAATCTCGTTGGCACCATTCTCGACGTCGCCCGCGGCTATATGCCTCTCGACGACATTCCCGCGATCCTTGCAGCCCACGATCGCACTCTCGCCGGCCCTACCGCACCCGCCCGCGGCCTCTTCCTCCACTCCGTCGAATACGACGAAACTCAATTACTTTCTCCCGCTTCCTGACTCCGCATCACGAATTATCTTTCGCATCTCCTGCTACCCTGAAAACAAATGGCGATCTTCTCGCGCAGCACAGCCTTTACCCGCGTTACGGCAATCGCCGCCCAGCGCGCGGTTCACAATGCGTTCACATGGCTGCACAACAACCCCAAAACCCTTATCGATCGCCAGTCGGAACTCGTCGCAATTCCCGCGCCGCCCTTCGGAGAAGAAGCGCGCTCGAAATGGATTGCCGCGCGTTTCGCCGAAATCGGCCTCGTCAACATTCACACCGACGCGCTCTGCAACGTCTACGGCTTCATCCCCGCGACACATCTCCCCGCGGAAAGCACGGGTCCGGTCGTCGTACTATCCGCGCATCTCGACACCGTGTTCCCCGCCGCAACCAGGCTCCATCCTGTCCTCTCCCGCGACAACGGCGCTAACCGGCTCGCGAGTCCGGGCGCATGCGACAATGGCGCCGGCGTTATCGGCATGCTTGCCCTCGCACAGGTCATGGTCCAGGCAAATGTGAAGCTCGCCGCGCCCATCGTCGTGCTCGCCAACGTGGGCGAAGAAGGCGAAGGGGATCTGCGCGGCATCCGGCATTTTTACGAACAGCCTGCCCTCGCTGGACGCATCGCGGCCCACATCGTCCTCGATGGCGCCGGAGCGGACTCCGCCGTCACCCAGGCCCTCGGCAGCCTGCGCTTCCAGGTCACCCTCAACGGCCCCGGCGGCCACAGCTTCACCGATGCGGGCACACCGAACCCCATCGCCGCGCTCGCCATCGCGCTGGCAACTGTCGCCCGCACTCCGCTGCCTGAGAAGCCCAGCACCACCCTCAACCTCGGCACCATTCACGGCGGCACAAGCGTCAACTCCATTCCCGAAAGCGCGACCGCCTCCATCGATTTCCGCTCCACCCGCCCGGACGAACTTCTCCGCCTCGAAGTCGCCCTGCATCGCGCCGTCGAAGATGCCGTCGATCAAACCAACGCTGCCGCAAAGCATCTCAGCGCGCGCAACCGCGGTCCGCTCACCTTTGCCATCAAAAAAATCGGCGATCGCCCCGCAGCCCAACTCGCTGGGGACTCTCCCATTCTCGAGACCCTTCGCGCCGTCGATCGCCACCTCGGCATTCAGACCGATCTTCGTCTCGGCTCAACCGACGCCAACATTCCCATCGCCCTGGGCATTCCCTCTCTCTCGATGGGTGCAGGCGGCGACGGCGGCAGCGCACACACGCTCGCCGAGTGGTACAGCGACAAAGATCGTGAAATCGGCCTGCGCCGCATTCTCCTTCTCACCATCGCCATGACCGAGTGGGCCGCCGACCAATAGCAAGTATCCTCGTGTGTCAGCCGACACGGGGTCATTGACAACCCCGAAAACGCACTAGCCACAACGTCCCGCCTGTCAGTCTAACCAGAAACAACTGAGCGCACACACCTCCATTTGCCGACAAGTTGTGGGAACCGGAACCCAAGGTTTCTTTCAACAATTCTCTTGCCATGGTTGATTGGATTGTGTAATCACTTGCTACACAAGAACTCATTTGTGAATCGGGATGACGCGGACCGTGCCTCAACGCGCGGCGAACAGGTTTTGTGTAGATCTCCAGCTCTTACTTCATTTTTCGAGTTCATGAATGCCGTCCCCCAGGCGGAAAGGCGAAAGAGGCATTATGGTCGGTCTGTTGGGGGTTCAACGGATTAACCGCAAACGCCAATGGCTTGCGGCGACGGCAGTGATATGGTTTGCTGCTGGCTTCGTCCCTGGATCGACAACAGCCCAGACGCGCAAAGATAATCGGGCGCTCTGCAAGGATACGAATCCCGATCTGAGTATCGATGGGTGCACGGCGCTCATCCAGTCCGGACACGAGAACACATCGGGTCTTGTCGAGGCGTTTAGCGATCGCGGCAACGCATACTTTCGTAAAGGCGACTACAACCGCGCCATTCAGGATTACGATCAGGCGATCCAACTCAAACCCGATTTCGCTCAGGCGTTCAACAATCGCGGCAACGCATACAGCCGCAAGGGCAGGTTCGGTCGCGCCATCGAAGACTACGACCAAGCCATCCGGCTCAGGCCGGACTACGCTATGGCCTTCAACAATCGGGGCATCGTCTACGATCACGAAGGCGAATACAACCGCGCTATCGAGGACTATGACCAGGCCATAAGGCTGAAAGCGGATTTTGCCGAAGCCTTCAACAATCGCGGAATTTCCTTCGATGACGAAGGCGACTACGAGCAGGCCATCCGGGATTTTGATCAGGCGATCAGGCTCAAACCGGATTACGGCGAAGCCCTCAACAATCGGGGAATCGCCTACAACGACCAAGGCGACTATGACTGCGCCATTCAGGATTTCGATCAGGCGATCACGCTCAAGCCGAATCATCCTCAAGCCTTCAATGATCGTGGTACCGCCTACTACGGCAAGCATCTGTACGATCGCGCGATCCATGACTACAACGAGGCCATACGACTCAAACCGGATTACGCTGAAGCCTTCAACAATCGCGGCAACGCGTACGATCGAATGGGTGAACACGACCGCGCCATTCTGGACTATGACCAGGCAATACGCCTCAAACCGGGTTTCTCCGAAGCGCAGACCAATCGCGCCACTGCCTACACCCGAAAAAGCACGCACGACAGCGCCAGTCCAACAATTGCGGCCTCAAAATTCTGAGCGAATATTTCTGCTAAACTGCGCCCATGCGCACAGTCTCTTCCCTGCTCGTCACGGCGCTTGCCGCATCATGCTTGTGCTCGGCCCAGACCGCGCCCACGAATCCCGCAACTTCACAGCGCGCCAAAACAGACACGCATACGAAGATCGCCGGCACGCCCGACATCATCTTCTTCAACGGCTTCATCTACACGGGCGTAGGATTCGCAGAAGACACACCGCAAATCGTCGAAGCCATCGCCATCGGCGGGGGTAAAGTGCTCGCCATCGGCAAGACCGCAGACATCACGCGGCTCGCCGGACCAAAAACCGTGCTCCACGACCTCGATGGTGTCGGCACCAGAACCTTCATCTTTCCCGGCTTCAACGATGCGCACACGCACCTCGGCGGCGCTGGTGGAACCAAGCTCAATGTTGACCTCACCGGCGTCAAATCCCTCGCCGACATGCTCGCGCAGATCAAGTCTGCCGCAGACGCTGCGCCCGCCGGCCACTGGCTCACGGGCGGTAACTGGGATCACACGTTATGGGACGATAAAGTTCTGCCCACGCGTCAAGACATCGACAAGGTCACGGGCGATCACCCCACATTCCTCGATCGCATTGATGGCCACATCGCCATCGCCAACACCGCAGCTCTCGCGGCGGCAGGCATTACTGGAAAATCCCAACCGCCCCAGGGCGGTGCAATCGATCTCGATGCCAGCGGCGAGCCCACGGGTATCCTCCGCGAATCTGCACAAGGCCTCGTCTACAAAGTCATCCCGCCGCCCACGCCTGAAGACCGCCGTAAGGGCGACGAACTCGCAATCAACGACGCGCTCAAGCACGGCGTCACCAGCGTGCAGGATTTCAGCGACTGGAACGACTTCCTCGTCTTCGAGCAAATGGAAAAAGAAGGCAAGCTTCACCTCCGCATCAGCGAATGGCTCCCCTTCAAAGACTCGATCGATGAACTGAAAGCCCATCGCGCTCACCACGACGCCAATGATCCTCTGCTTCACACCGGCTTTCTCAAGGGCTTCATGGATGGATCACTCGGCTCGCGCACGGCCGCGATGAAAGCTCCCTACGCCGACGACCCCAAGAATACCGGCCTCCCGCAGTACACGCAAGACCAGCTCAACAAAATGGCCGTCGAACGCGCCGCCGCAGGATTCCAACTCGGCTTCCACGCAATCGGTGACAAGGCCACATCGATGGCTCTCGACGCCTACTCGCAGCCCGGTATCTCAACCACTGCCCGCAATCGCATCGAGCATGCGCAAGTTGTCGATCCCGCCGACATTCCTCGCTTCAAGCAACTCGGCGTCATCGCCAGCATGCAGCCCAACCACCTGCTTACCGACATGAACTGGGCCGTCGATCGCCTCGGTCCCCAGCGCGCCGCGTACTCTTACGCCTGGAAAGCCTTCCTCGACGCAGGTGTCCCCCTCGCCTTCGGCACCGACTACCCCGTCGAACCGATCACACCCTTTCGCGGACTCTACGCTGCCGTCACGCGCATGAATGAAGCCGGGACCAAAACTTACTATCCCGAAAACAAGCTGACTCGCGGCCAGGCCCTCTACGCCTACACCCAAGGCTCCGCTTACGCAGAATTCGCCGAGAAGCGCAAAGGAAAACTCGTTCCGGGCTACGACGCTGACTTCATACTCGTAGATCGCGATCTCTACAAAGTCCCCGCTCGCGCGATCCTTTCCACCAAGGTCCAGCAAACCTTCGTAGCCGGCCACGATGCCCTCGCCACTCCCGACCAGTAAGGTTCGTATTCGTGCACATCTTCGGATTCACCATCATGTCTTCTTTTATCGAGACCGTGTCATCTCGAACGCAGCGCATTGGCGCCCGGCGAACGATTTATCGTTCGTGGAGCAGGCGAAGTGAAGGACCCGCTTTTTGTTTTCTACAAACCCATCCATCGCCCAACTGAAATAATCAAAAAACATGAAACTCCGCGCCTACCTGCTGATGACCCTCGTGGTTGCCATCTGGGGGTCGACCTTCGTCCTCATCAAGGGCGCGCTCACTGACGCCACGCCGGCGGCATTCAATCTCATTCGCATGACCCTGGCTTTCGCACTCCTCGGCGTCGCTTACCATCGCTACTGGCACACTCTTCGCCGCACCCACATCCTCTCTGGAGCAGTGGTCGGCCTCTGCCTCGCTGCCGGCTACCAGTTCCAGACCATCGGTCTGGTCCGCACCACGCCCTCAAAATCGGCCTTTATCACTGGACTCGTCGTGGTCCTCGTCCCGCTCTTCTCTATCGTCCCTGCGCTCCGCGTGCCCGGCACACGTCCGCCCCGCTGGAATGCTTTCCTGGGCGCTGCAATCGCCTTCATCGGCATCCTGCTCCTCACCGCGCCCCCCGGCGCAGCCGGATCCGCCTCAAACTTCACTGCTCTGCTCCCAGACCTGTCGTCCATCAACATCGGCGACATTCTCACCTTCGGCTGCTCCATCGGCTTCGCCTTCCACTGCATCGCTCTCGGTCATGTCTCGCCGCGCATTCCCTTTCAGCCGCTCGCGATCCTTCAAGTCGGATTCTGCGCACTCTTCATGGCCGTCAGCCTTCCGATGATCGAGCACCCCCACGTCCACGTCACCTCCCGCCTGATCACCGCTCTGGTTATTGCCGCCGCACTCGCCACTTCGGCGGCATTCTCCATTCAAAGCTGGGCTCAGTCAATCCTGCCCTCTACGCATACCGCGCTCCTTCTCACCCTGGAACCCGTTTTCGCGTGGATCACGTCCTACCTCATCACCGGTGAACGCCTCGGTCTGATTCCGGCAGTCGGCGCCATTCTTATCCTCTCCGGCATCGCTCTCACCGAGCTCGTCCCCCAACCCCACGTCCCAACAGCCCACGAAGCCTGATCCCAAGAGCCTCTTATTAGCTGGCTCTAATCCTCATCCGGTCTATGCTTCGTCTCACTTCCCCGGATTCCCGCGAGGGGTTTTCAATCTGAGGCCTTCATCGCAAATTGCTTGGCTCATCTCTCTCGCTTGTTGCACAATGGAGGCTCGGCCCTTACTCGAACCACTGCACGAAAGGTCAAGGCCATGCCATCACCGTGGAGAAATCTGCACGGCCCCGCCAGGATGCTGGGCAGCTGCGCCACCATCCTGCTTGTCGCCTCGACCCTGCTCGGCGCCGAAGCCGCGACCATGATCATCCTCGGCCCCGCGCGCAACATCGTTGTCAGGCCCTTTCTTCTGCTGGGCTACCTCGAAGTCTGTGCCATGTTCTTCTCGATCATCGGTATCGTTTGCAGCATCATAGGCCTGATCTTCTACCGGCCGTATCTCTACGTTTGCGAGAGGATTCTGAAGTTCCGCGCCCACCGCGCCGGCGAAGTCAGCGACAAGTACACCTTTTACGAAAACGTTCCGTCACCAGCGCGCGCACGTCACCACGACGAAGACGGATCACCCGACTAATCTTCTCCCCATACAGCCACTTGAAAATACTGCGGGTTCGCACGTGATTTGCTGCCTCGTGCGTGCCCTAGAATGAATTCTCCCGAATGATTCTTCCACGCATCGGGGTGAGCTATGAACAAACTCCTCGACGAAACTGCCGATCGCGCCGCACAGTATCTTCGTTCCCTCCCCGACCGTTCGGTTGCACCGGATGCAGCCTCGGTGGCCGCGCTTGACCAGCTTGGTGGCGCTTTGCCTGATGCGCCGACAGACCCTGCACAGGTTCTCGCGCTGCTCGATACCGTCGGTTCGCCCGCCACGGTTGCCACGGCCGGCCCACGCTATTTCGGATTTGTAATCGGCGGCACGCTTCCCGCCGCACTTGCAGCCAACTGGCTCGCTGGCGCCTGGGACCAGAACTCCGCCATGCAGATCATGTCTCCCGTCGCTGCAAAGCTGGAAGAAATTGTGCTTCAGTGGACCATCGATCTCCTCAACCTGCCTGCGGGCGCGGGCGCCGGTTTCGTTACCGGAACTACGATGGCCAATCTAACTTCTCTTGCCGCCGCACGCACCACCCTCCTCGCGCGCGCAGGATGGAATGTCGAAGAGGATGGCCTGTTCGGAGCACCCCCCATCCATGTTGTAGTCGGCGATGAAGTCCACGTTTCCTTGCTCAAAGCTCTTTCCCTGTTGGGTCTCGGACGTTCCCGGATCACACGTGTTCCCGTCGATCATCAGGGCCGCATGCGTCCCGACACGCTTCCTCCTCTCGACGAACGCACGCTCCTTTGCATCCAGGCTGGCAACGTCAACACCGGAGCATTCGATCCCGCGCAGGAGATCTGCGCCCGTGCTCGCGAAGCCAACTCCTGGGTGCACGTCGACGGCGCATTCGGCCTCTGGGCAGGACTGTCTCCGCAATATGCACCGCTGCTCGCCGGCGTCAATGCTGCCGACTCATGGGCCATCGATTGCCACAAGTGGCTCAATGTCCCTTACGACTCCGGCCTCGCTGTTGTGCGTGAGCCCAGACATCTTCAGTCCGCAATGTCGATCAGCGCCGCATATCTTGCGAGCGGAAACATGCGCGAGCCCTGGCACTTCGTCCCCGAAGCATCCCGGCGCGGCCGGGCCATCGAACTATGGGCTGCCATGCGCTCCCTCGGTCGCGCCGGATTGCGCGAACTCATCGAACGCAATTGCCGCCAGGCGCGCCTTTTCGCGCAGCTTCTCAGCGAGGCAGGCTTCACCATCCTCAACGAAGTCGTCCTCAACCAGGTCCTCGTCTCCTTCGGAACACCAGAGGAGACACGCAAAATCATCACTGCAATCCAGAACGAGGGCACATGCTGGTGTGGTGGAACCGAGTGGCAAGGCAAGACTGCCATGCGCATCAGTGTCTCCAGCTGGGCTACGACCGATGAGGATGTGAAACGCAGTACCGATGCGATGATCCGGATTGCAAAACAGATTCTATCGACTACGGTCTGATTTCTATCTCGCCGCGGCGCCTTGCTCGCTGCTCTCTCTTTGGCGGCATATATCTTTAGGCGACGCGAGGTTCCAGTCTCTACGATTGTCCGTTGTCTTTCCTCATAGGACTATGGCATTCTCCTGTTACCTCGCCGAAAAGGGTTTCCCATCATCGAAAACCTGATTTCCGATATTCGCTTCGCGCTGCGCGTGCTTCGCAAATCTCCTGCCTTCACGGCCGTCGCGGTCGTCACTCTTATGCTCGGCATCGGCGCGAATGTTGTCGTGTTCGGCGTGCTCAACACGGTCCTGCTCCATCCACTGGATGTACGCGACCCGCAGAATCTATATCAGCTTCGTCACCAGCAATGGATGAGCGGCCGCCTTCTCACCAACTCTTATCTCGCTTTCGAAGATCTTCGCCGCCGCAACACTACCTTCAGCGGAATGGCCGCCATCGATGCCTATTCCCATGCTTCCCTCTACTGGAATAACGCGGCATTCAGCGTCGCAGGCGATGAAGTCACGGGCAACTATTTCGATCTCCTCGGCGTGGAGCCACAGGTTGGACGCTTCTTCCACGCCGCCGACGAGCATGGCACCGCTTCCACGCCTTACGTGGTGTTGAGCGATGCTCTGTGGCGCAGGGCCTTCCACGCCGATCCCGGCATCGTCGGAATGACCGTCGAACTCAACAAGCATCCGTTTACCGTGGTTGGCGTCGCAACTGCGCAGTTCCATGGCACGGAACGATTCGTGTGGCCCGACTACTGGATCCCCATGCTGAACGAGGAGCAGGTGGAATCGTATGATTACCTGCACAACCGGACAGCGATAACCGTTACTGTCATCGGACGCCTCAAGCCGGGCGTGACTCCGCATCAGGCGACAGAAAATCTCAACGCCATCGCCGCCGAATTGGCAAGCGAATATCCGCAAACCGACGAAGGGCTCTCCTACCGTCTGATCCATCCAGGACTGCTCGGAGACGACGGTGACGCCATTCGCGGATTTCTCTGGAGCGTCACTGTGCTCGCGCTCCTGGTGCTGGCGGCGGCATGTGCCAACCTTGCGAGTCTCTTTGCGGCGCGTGCAGCCGATCGCAGCCGTGAACTGGCTCTCCGTGTTGCCCTCGGATCAAGCGGGCGTCGCCTCGTGAAGCAACTGTTCACCGAGGCATTGCTCGTATCTCTGCTCGGCGGAGCAGCGGGACTGGTAACTGCGAGCCTGCTGCTGGGTGTGTTGAGCCGATGGCGTCCAGCCGCGGAAGGCCATCTCGCAGCGGAAGTGGATGCTCGCGTCTTCGTCGCAGCCCTCGCATTGACGCTGCTAAGCGCACTGCTGTTCGGAATGGTTCCGGCGCGGCAGGCGTGGCACAGTAGTCCGTTGCAAATGATGAAGAGCGGCCGGGTGGATGCAGTACACCTGCACCGCTTTGCCTTGCGCGACCTGTTGCTGGGCGCACAGATTGCGATCTGCACGCTACTCGTAACCGCCTCGCTCGTAGCCGTGCGTGGCATGGAGCGAGCTTTGCACACTCCGCTCGGCTTTCAGCCGCAAGGCGCCATGCTGGTGGACATGGACCTGACCGAGCCTAGTCAAGAAGGCAACGCGGCACTTGAAAAAGAGAAATCAATCATCGAGGCTGCGCGCAGCATTCCCGGTGTCACCGCCGTCGGCAGTGTGAACCGCACACCCATGACCGGAGGCCTGCATGGAACCCCGATCTTTCTTCCCGGCACGGCGGATTTCAAGCTGAACAATTCCGTGCTCGCGCCATACGTTTTTCAAATGTCGCCGGGATATCTTGAAGCTGCCGGCACTCGCCTGCTTGCCGGGCGCGATGTCTCCTGGGACGACACCCCAAAGACTCCCCATGTCGCGATCGTCAACGAAACCTTCGCGCAAAAAATGTGGGGCCACACGCCGGCCATCGGGCAGCACTTTATTGTGTCCGGCAACCTGACCGCAGTCGTGGGAGTGGTCGAGGATGGCAAGTATCACGACATGCAGGAGTCGCCGCAGCCGGTGGTGTATCTGCCCATGTCGCAAAACGACCAGAGCGAATCTATCTTCGTCGTGCGTTCGCAGCGTACCCCAAGCGAAATGGCCGCGGCGCTCCAACGCACTCTCAGCAGCATCGAGCCGAATGTCTCCATCAGGGTCGAGAACTGGTCCGATACGCTGCAAGATCAGCTGTTCCCGGCACGGGCAGCGACGGTGGCGCTCGGCGTCATGGGCCTGCTGGCGGCCATGCTGGCGGTCACAGGCATCTTCGGAATGGCGGCCTACAGCGTCAGCCGCCGGATGAAAGAGCTGGGCATCCGCGTGGCTTTGGGCGCGCGCAAAACGCAGGTAATCAGCGCCGCCATTGGCCGCCCCATCGTCCTGCTCGGCGTGGGATCAGGCACCGGTTTACTCGTAGGAATTTTCGCCAGTCATCTGCTTGGACACATTGTGTATCAAGCGAATCCGCGCGACCCCGTGGTTCTGATTGGTGCAGTCCTCATCATGGCCCTGCTCGGCATTGCAGCCTCCGCCCTTCCTGCCCAGAGAGCGCTCGCCGTAGATCCCGCCAACCTGATGCGCGAGGAATAAATAGCTGTTGCCACGCTGCGAACTCTGAACTGTTTTACCGCGCTGCTTCCGGCGAATCCGCCAGCGCATACGCCAGCACCGCCATGATTGCCGCATTCTCGTTCAGGTGCTTCTTGTCGATCTTGTCGAAGGTATCTGCCGCTGTGTGGTGATAGTTGAAATAGAACCGGCTGTCTTGAATCGGTGCGAAACTCGGCACACCTTTCTCTGTCATTCCTGCGATGTCCTCGCCCGTCTCCGGCGCGCTCTCGAGGGAACCCGCCCCGTTCGCATCCAGCACCAGCGCCACGGGCCGCAACCAGCGCCCTAAATCCGGTTTGCCGGCGTAATAAATTCCAGTTGGATGATCTGCGCCGAGATCGCTCTCAATCGCGCCCACATGGTTTCCCATCTCCGCCGCGTGTTCTTTCATGTACGCGCCGGCCCCCTCGGAGCCTTCTTCTTCGCTCATCCACGCAATCACGCGCACTGTCCTTCGCGGGTGAATCCCCAATTCCTTCATCAACTGGATCGCCTGCATCGACACCACAACTCCGGCACCGTCGTCAATCGCACCCGTCCCCAGATCCCACGAGTCCAGGTGCCCCGACACCACCACCACCTGCTCCGGATGCTCGGTCCCCTTCCAGTCCGCGATCACGTTGTAGCTATCCGCATCCGGCAGCGTCTGCGGCGTCAGCGTCAGATGCATCGTCACCGGCCCCTGGCTTGCCAACACTTTCAGCAGCTCCGCATCTTCCGCCGTCACCGCCGCTGCCGGAATCTTCTGCGTGCCCGGCGCATACTCCGTCTGCCCCGTGTGCGGTAGTCGAAAATCCGCGCCCCCCACGCTTCGCACCAGGACCGCAGCAGCCCCAACCGCCGCCCCTGCGATTGGCCCAGCAGCGCGATACACTACGCTGTTTCCGTACGCTTCCAGCCCGTGCCCCGTCGCCGCGAGCTCTTTATCGAACGGATGATTGAAAAGCAGAATCTTTCCCTTCACTGCACCTGCGGGCAGCGCATGCAACTGGTTCCAGTTGTCCACCACGACAACCTCGGCTGTAATCCCCTCCGGCGGAGTCGCCACGCTCCCGCCCAGCGCCGTCAGCACAATCTTCTGCGTCGTCTCCGCCGCCTGCCCCTGCCACGCTGTTAGCTCACCTGTCTCCACCCCGCGTACCCAGTGCGGTACGGGAGCTTTTTCCAGCGTCACCTCCGCGCCCAGCGCTCGCATCTCGCCGGCAACGAAATCCACAGCTTTCTGCGCCTGCGGAGATCCGCTCAGCCGCGGACCAATATTGTCCGTCAAGTGCTGCAGCTCGTTGTAAGCGTAGTCGCTCTTCATCGCCGCATCGCGCAACCGCTCCATGGTGCGCAACTGCTCGTCGCTCCACGCACTCTTCCCGCCCGCCATCATCTGGTTGAGACGGTCCAGCATGGTGGGCTGCGATCCGGCCGCTTCCGGTCCCTGGGGGCTCTGTGCCGCCCTCGTCTGTCCTACACACGCCTGCACCCCGGCCGACATCATCGCAGCCGCAATCGTCATGAATCTGCACCACTTTAAAGGGGAAGCCATGCCGGATGTTAGCACGGCTCATGCAACACTCTTTGGACCCAGAACCGTCTATATACCAGTGACTGTTTTTGGATCCTCTCCCCGGAGCTGCCCGGCCAGTCAATTCGCGCATCCGATGCTTCAGGCCCCGACTTCGCGGTCCGTCACCGACCCAACGGGTCCGTCACACTGTGCGTCAGAGGAACCTTTCGACAGCTATACTTAAGATTGGTGCTTTGAATTTTCCCAGCCCCCTTGGCTGAACACGTAAAGAGGTCTTCGAACCGATGAAATCGCTTTTGGCACGCCTGCGCTCGCACCGTCTCGCATCGACATTCGTTTTGCTCGCCATCGTCTCCGCCGCCATCATTGGCGGTTCCTTCGCAGCTCACGGAGTGCGCGGCCAGGAACGAACCAGCGACAGCACCGATGCCACCCCGCTCAAAGTCGCCAACTCCCCCATCGAGCCAAACGCCTTCGTAAAGATTGCGAAAGGCGTTGGTCCGGCCGTAGTCAATATCAACACTCAGACACTCCCCAAGGCTGTCGACAATAAGAATCGCCGCTTGAACCCACATAACCGCGTTCAGCCCAACCCGCAAAATCCCGGCGACGACGATGAAGATCAGGGACAAGGTCAAGGCCAGGGAGACAACAACTTCCAGGACTTCTTTAATCGCTTCTTTGGCGGCCAGGCACCCGACCAGGACGGCGGAGACGACGGCCAGGTCCGCGAATCCCTTGGCTCCGGCTTCATCGTCGATTCCAAGGGCTACATCATCACCAACAACCACGTCATCGAAAAGGCCGACAAGATCTACGTCAAGCTCTCCACCGATCCTGACTCGCAGGACCTCGGCCGTCCCGCCCGCGTCATCGGCACCGACAAGGCTACCGACCTCGCCGTCATCAAGATCGACACCAACTCACCGCTGCCCACTGTCAAAATGGGTAACTCGGATCAGGCCCAGGTCGGCGATTGGGTTGAAGCCATTGGCAGCCCCTTCGCCCTCGCGCAGACCGTCACTGCGGGTATTGTCTCTGCCAAAAATCGTACGATCGAGCCCGGCGTGGCAGGTCAGTTCCAGCACTTCATCCAAACTGACGCGGCCATCAATCCCGGCAACTCCGGCGGTCCGCTGCTCAACATGAACGGCGAAGTCATCGGCGTCAACACGGCTATCTATACACAATCCGCCGGCTACCAGGGCATTGGGTTCGCCATGCCCGCCAACACCGTGGTGGCCGTATACAACGACCTGATCAGTCCCAGCCACAAGGTTACCCGCGGGTCAATTGGTATCTCGTTCCACTCAGGCCTTTCGAGCGCCGTCAACCGCGTTTATGGCTTCAAGAATGGTGTCCTCGTCCAGCAGGTACAGCCCGGTGGCCCCGCAGACAAGGGTGGCATCAAACCCGGCGACATCATCGTCTCTATCGACGGCCGCAACATCAAGGATGGCGACGACCTCGTGAACGACATCGCCAGCCGTCGTCCCGGCTCGAGCATCCGCCTTGGCTTCCTGCGTGATGGCAAATCAACTGATGCCACCGTCACCGTCGGCGATCGAGATAAGGTATTCGCCGAAATGACTGGCCAGCCGCCCCAAAACGCTCCCGATAGCTCCAGCGACGCCGGGGAAAAACTCGGCATCATGGTTCGCCAAATCACCGACCAGACCGCCGCCCGACTGCACACCTCCGGCGTCGTCATTCAGTCTGTTCGCCCCGGATCCTTTGCCGATCTGCAGGGTCTTGAGCCAGGCTTGGTCATTACCCGCATCAACAAGCACCCAACCGGAACCAAGGATCAGTTCGACGCTGTAGTCAAGACCCTGAAATCCGGCGATGATGTGGTCTTTGAAGTCATGGATCCGCATCATCCCGAAAACGGAACCAACTACATTGGCGGAACCTTGTAGATAACTGACAGGCTGGGGATGAGCGCCCAACGGCGTTCTTCCCCGTCTGCGAACAAGCGACGCCCGTCACAGACCGGGCCACGCCACCGAAAGTACACCTGAAGATATTGAACTTTCGTTTTTGCACTGAACTTTCGTTATCGTTATTTCCTGCATTCTTCTGGTGCCGATTCCTTTTTGTTGGCACACTCGATGGGCGTTCCGGTAGAATTCGCTCCAACGTCCAGGATCTTAGTTCTTTGAGGTAACCAGCATGCTTTTATCCCGAGCAAGCCTGGCGTTTCTGCTTTCGGCCGCCGTCATTGCGGTCCCGGCGTTCGCGACTACGGCTACGACTACGACCACCCATAAAAAGACTTCGTCGCACGTGCACGCGGGCCACCCGATCAAAGCATCCGGCAAGACCCACAAGAGCTCGAAGTCATCGCACAAGCTGCATGGCCAGCAAGGCATCGACCCCGCCCGCGCCACCGAAATCCAGAAGGCACTCATCCGCGAGCACTATATGACGGGCGAAGCCAACGGACAGTGGGATTCCACTACCATGGCCGCAATGCAGAAGTTCCAAGCCGATCAGGGATGGCAAACCAAGCTCATGCCCGATTCCCGCGCTCTCAAAAAGCTGGGACTGGGTCCTGATTACTCCAACGCCATCAACGCCTCCGGCTCCTCTTTTGCGGAACCCAAGCCCGCCGCCGATCTTCCCGCAGCGCAAGCCGCCGGTTTCGCCTCCGCCTCCGGCGTCAACCGCTAGCAGTATTCAAACTTGTAGCTATTCAGAAGGGCCGCCATAGGAAATCTGCGTCGAAACGCGGCGGTTCTATTTGGAATAGCGTCCTTCGGTAAGCAAGTTACTCGCTGGATGTTCGACCTAATCGCGGTAACTTTCCGACATGCGGTTACTCGACCGAGTCGCTCGATCCGGGACTGTTGCGCCGACATCTTCCCTTTTGTTCTGCTCGTCCCGGGAGACAGCGGGACACACCATAGATAAAGCGATGGATGGCAAAAGAATGGTCTGTTTTTCAATAGGGGCGAGGGACAGATAGACACCCCTTATCATCTTGGTACTTGGGCTGAAAATGCCAAGACAATTTTGGATTCTCAAGGGGAATTCGCCGAGGTATACTTTGCTCGGGTTCTGAAACTCGGTGCACAAACTCGGTGCATCCGCCATCCCTCACGGATAGACGAACCACCTGGTCAGAGGACGGCGCACCAGTTTGAGGTGCAAAGGTCGATCGCGGCTGGTTAGAGCGGGCCCAGTTCTTCGGTTACAACAGCCGACAATCCATCCAACTGAAAGATAACAGTACTTCAGTCGCCACTGGATCTGCTACGAATCTGCGCCGCGACCGTCGCGGCTACAAAAGCTCAAATCCAGTTCCGTAGTGACCTCCAAGGCAAAACAACATCAACGATCCATTTGAGACCTTAATTTGCGAGCGGAGAGGAGACACCGGGTTATGCGAGGCAGATGGAACAGCATTCTTTTGTGCATGGGACTTGCGGCGTTCGGGGCGACTGCGCAGCAGACAGTAACGACATCGGGAGGCAAGGTCGGCACCATCCCTGAGTTCACAGGGAAATCAACCCTTGGCAAGTCTGTGATAACGCAGAACGAAGAACTGATCGGAATCGGAACAAGGAATACGACAGGTTTTGATCCCCTGGTCGTTCAGTCCAATTCCGGAGATGGCGGTGGGATCGGCATGATTGGGGTGGTTCAACCCGGTAGCAGCGACTATGCATGGGCGGAATCGGACTACTGGCTGAGCAATCCGGCTGCCGCGATTCCTGCTTTGAATCTTTGGGGAATTGGCGCTGAGGGTTTCTATTCCGTCCTTGGAGAAATCTCGAATCAGGATATGTATATCGTCAACGCGCAAACCGGCCGATACGATTTTGCTGTTGATGCTTCAGACAATGTTTACATCGGCGGTACGGGTTTTATGACCAGCGCAGGCACGCTTGCGCTTTTTGCGGGAGCCAACGGCAACGTAGGCATGGGGACGGTTAGTCCCGGCGCCAAACTGGAAGTCAATGGGAGCATCCTGCTGACCAAAGGCAGCACGGGGAGCATCACATTTGCCGATGGAACGACACAGACGACCGCGTTTACCGGAATGACGCCAGCCGTCCTGAAAGGCGGCGATTATGCCGAGTCGGTCGATGTGACGGGTGATCGGACAAAGTATGAGCCGGGTGACGTGCTCGTGATCGATACGAATGCGCCTGGCAAGTTCCTGAAATCCGTCGAACCTTACTCGACCTCGGTAACGGGCATTTATTCTACGAAACCAGGGACCGTGGGCCGGCGCCAGCTAACTCCCATGGCAGCCGACGAAGTTCCGATGGCAATGATGGGAATTGTCCCGACGAACGTTACGGCGGAGAACGGAGCGATCCATCCAGGAGATCTCCTGGTCACCTCGTCGACGCCGGGATATGCGATGAAGGGCACGGATCGGAATCGGATGCTTGGAGCGGTGATCGGAAAAGCGCTCGGAACTCTGGATTCTGGCAAAGGTGCGATTGAGGTTGTTGTTACGTTTCAGTAGCAAGGGAATCGGGTAATTGTTCGCATCGGTCCCGACAAACGGGCCGAGCGGAAATCTTGGAAAGGTCAGAGCAGTCCATTCTTGAGGGATGCGCGTGGGCGCTTTTGTGAATGATTCCACGGTTGGGGCGGATGATTCGCCCCCTCTGCTCTCAGGGGATAGCTTGCGCACGCTCCTTCCACTGGATCGTTTAGATCAGGGGTCCGTTTCGCTGGATCTGATGCGCAGGGAAGCAAGAATCCGAGATGGATCATCTGCGGAAATTTGAACTGCGCCTTAACTCCTTTGCGGTGAGGATCTGCGGATAATCAACCGAGACCTCAGAAACAGTTCTGTCCCATAACCCCTTCAGGAAAAGGATCTTGCGCCAGGAATCCGCGAAAAATAGTTCGCCGAATCGGCCACGTTCCTATCCCGGAACAATTTAAGCCCCAAGGGCGAGAAAGCTGAAGTCACGCTTTAGAAATGCATTGGCGGAATGCCCTGCAGCAGGAATAGGTATCGATCTCGCGTGGCGTCCGGCCCCGATGTAATCGGGCTGTTGAGATGAATGAGCGAATTGTCCGTGGCGTCATACTTCGGCCAGTTCGGCACTCCCGTTCCATTGGGGTCGCCGTTCTTTGCGAAGTTCGTCCAGTATGTCATCATCGCCTCGCTCAGTTGCCGGTCTTCCGGTCGAATCGTCTCACCCGGCCGAGTATCCAGCGTCCCGAACACGTACTCGATGTCGTCGGAATGAAATGCAAAGGTGCCCGGATGGTACTTGCTCGGCAATGCGGCTAGCTCGAAGTGATACCGGTACACCGGCGCATCACTGGTCTTGCGCTGTGCCTCCAGCCACTTCCACGTCCCAAACCCAATGAACTGATCGCTGCCGAAATCTACCGCGGACCGCAGCGCCTGCGCATCCGTGTCGCCCGGGTACAACTTCAAAAACTCCGCCGCGCGATCTTTGAACAAGCCGTTGGCCATTGCCTGCCACTGCGCCGAAGTCATCCCGCGCATGGCCATAAAGCTGCCTTCATCGGCATTCCATCCTGCAAGCAGAGGCACGTGCGACTGCTTGCCAGCCGCATAGGTGTCAGGAACAGGCTCCGTCAAAAACTTCCCGTCCACCACCGGCGCGAATCCCGTTTGACCCTTTGTCTTCGCGGCGACCAGAATCTTCTCCGTCGGCATCGCACGTAATTCGGCCAGATCTTTCACGCCCAGCGTCGCCACCCATTTGTCATCAATCGCAGCCCGCTCGGCAACGCTCTGCCCGCCGAGATTTAGCGCACTGGGAAACGCCGCACCGCTTTCGCCGATTGCCTTCGCGAACAGTCCCTGCGCCATCGGCGAAGCCATCAGCGTGCTCACTGCAAACGATCCCGCACTCTCCCCGAAGATCGTCACATTATTCGGATCGCCGCCAAACGCCGCAATGTTGCTCTTGACCCATTGCAGCCCGGCCACCATGTCCAGCATCCCGTAGTTGCCGGCGATGCCGTTGTTCTCCTTCGCCAGCTCATCCGTCACCAGGAAACCGAACACCCCCAACCGATAGTTGATGGTGACCAGCACCACACCCTTCAAGGGCAGGAAATCGCCGTTATGCCGCGGCTCAGAACTCCCACCGCCCGCGTACCCGCCGCCATGAATCCAGAACATCACCGGCAGTTTGGCGGCCTTCTTCGCATCGGCTGGTGCGTAGACATTCAGGAACAGGCAGTCTTCGCTCGGCCCCGCATCCTGAAACACCATATCTTCGTACACCCGCTCCTGCGCGCAATGTGCACCATACTTCGTCGCATCGCGTTCGCCCTTCCACTTCGCCGGTGCCTGCGGAGCTTTCCAGCGCAGATCGCCCACCGGCGGCGCCGCGTACGGCAGCCCCATGAACGCGCGCACCTTGTCGCCGTTAATCGTCTTGCCGACGACCTTGCCCTGCTCCGTTTTCACCTTCAACGAATCCGCATTCAAACTGGCTGACAATCCCATCAACAGCCCCGCTGCCGCCAAGGCACACAACGCCTGCGTATGAAAAAACATTGCAAGTTCCTCCGCGAGATACCTTATCAGGACGGGCTGATGAGCGCAGTAGTTTCGACGCGCGTTCGCCGTCACGCTCTGCACATCCGCGCAGGATCGTGCTTACGACAGCACTTCCGTCGCCAGCAGATCCTTCATCTGCTCGCGCCTGCGAATGAGCCTATGCTTCTCCCCTTCCACCAGCACCTCGGCGGCCCGGAAGCGGGAGTTGTAATTCGAACTCTGCGCCATCCCATAAGCACCAGCATCCAGCAACGCAACCAGATCGCCGGCCTCAACCGGCTTCATCATCCGGTCGCGCGCAAAGAAGTCTCCTGTCTCGCACACGGGTCCAACCACATCCACTGCCCGCGCCCGGCCCGCGCGCGGCTTGACGGGCACAATCTGGTGATAAGCCTGGTAAAGCGCCGGTCGGATCAGATCGTTCATTGCAGCATCCGTGATCACAAATGTCTTCTTCCCGTTCCTCTTCACGTTCAGCACCCGCGTCACCAGCGCTCCGGCTTGGGCCACGATGAAGCGCCCCGGCTCAATCAGCAACTTCCCGTCAAACCCCGCGAGCGCCTTCTCGATCGCTGCCGCATACTCCTGCACCTTCGCTGCCGGATCAATAGCATCGGCAACGCCGTGATAATCGATCCCCAGTCCACCGCCCGCATCCACAACCTTCAGTCCAATCCCTTCGCCCTTCAATAGCTGCACCAGCTTGCTCACGCGCTCCATCGCCGCGCCAAAAGGCGCTGCCGAACGAATTTGAGACCCGATATGCACACTGATTCCATGCGGTTCAAGCCACTTGTTCTTTGCGGCGGCTTGGTAAATTCCCGCAGCTTTGCGAATGTCGATCCCGAATTTGTGTTCCCGCAATCCTGTCGAGATGTACGGATGCGTCTCCGCAAACACATCGGGGTTTACGCGCAACGCGAACCGCGCTTTCCTCTTCAGCCGCCGCGCGCACTTGGCCAGCAGCGCCAGCTCCGATTCGCTCTCAACATTGAATTGCAGAATCTCGCTCTGGAGAGCAGCGACAATCTCGCCTTCGGTCTTGCCGACGCCGGAAAAGACAATGCGATCGACAGCGTTGGGCGCGACCACCATGAGCCGTGCTAGTTCGCCAATCGAAACAATGTCGAATCCCGCACCCCGCTCCGCCAGCAACTTCAAAATCGCCAGGGACGAATTCGCCTTCACCGCGTAGCAAACCAGGTGCTCACGCCCGGCAAATGCCCGCTGAAACAACTCCAGCCGTTCCACAATCTGAATGGCGGAGTAGACATAAAGCGGAGTTCCATGCTTCCTGGCCAGCGTCTCGAGCGAAACCCTATCGCAATACAATGCGCCGCTTGCGACGTCACGTTGAAAAGGGCGAAATGACTTCTTTAAATCAGGATTCAAGATTGGCTTCCGATGACCCGACGAGATGCTTTGAGCCTATCGCATTTGTCTCGGCACACTCTCGCAATTCGAACCCGTGGACTCCGCACCCAGGCTTCCGATTCAGCGCAGCGCGATCAAAATTCAAACTGCTGCAGCCAGGGCGCAAGCAGTGCTGCCACCTTGGACGGCTGCTCATATGCAGCAAAATGCCCTGCATCCGCCAGCAAGTGGAAATCGCACCCACCCTCAGCGGCCTCAAACGCCCGCATCTCGGCTTCCGTAATTCCCGGGTCTTCGCCGCCGCAAATCGCCAGAACGGGCGCATCGATCTCCGGAATATCCGGCACGGAATCGGGCCGCGTCGCAAGCCCCGCCTGCGTGGCAACCAATGCGTCCGGGGTCAGTGTCATTCGCATTCGCAGCTCTGCGATAATCTCGGGACGCCGCTTCCGCGCGCTCGCTCCGATCAACGTCTGCGCATTCCCATCGAAAACGCCCGAAGTTCCTTCGCGGCGCACTTTTGCAATCGTCTCCACTCGTTTAGCAAGGTTGGCTTCCGCATCGGGCTGGGGCTTTGAGCACACAATCGCCAGTCCTCTCATCCGCAGCGGCGCTCGTCGCCAGAGTTCGAGCATCACATAGCCGCCAATCGAGCATCCCGCAAACACCGCCTCCGGCAATGCCAGGTGATCCATCAGTGCCAGCACATCCGCCGCCAGCTGTCCCATGCTCAACACCGTTGCATCGGGCACGAGCGGGAAACCGCCGACCGGTAGATCCGTTCCCAGTTCTGAAGCACCGTGCCCGCGCAGATCGGGCACGATTGCACGCACCTGACCCAGCTCCGCAATCATCGGGAGCCAGTAAAAATGATCCAGTGGCGTCGGGTGCAGGAAGATGACGGGCAATCCAGAGCCTGTCTCGCTATAGCTCAGGTTCGCCCCGTGCGAAACATAGGTCTTGCTCATACGCTGGGAGGATAGTTGCCCGGCGTGCCCGGCGGATAGCTGCCTCCTGAAGGCGGATACATCCCCGGCATCCCGGGCGTTCCCGGCATCGCAATTGGCTCTTCTGGAATCCCGATCCAACCCGCCAGGTACGCAACGCCTACAAGCCCGCTGGTAAACAGGAATCCCACTACCGTCAGAATGCGGACCAGCGTGACATCCCATCCATTGGCCTGGGCCACCCCAATGCACACGCCGGCGATCTGCCGTCCTACGATCGGCCTCACCAGCGGTCTGCCTGGCGGCGGAGGCGCAACAGTCACCACGGTCCCGCAATTCGAGCAAAACCGCGCGCTCGGGGGCAATCCGGTTCCACAGCGTTGACAGTAGAAGGGCATGACCAACCTCCGGGAATCGCACTTCGATTCCACAATATCACTACGCAGTGGCGACCGCTCCGGTTCCGATCCGGGGCTCATCAGCTCAGCTAACCCTCGACTAATTGCCGTGATACGGCGAATTGAGCCTTTTGCGGGCGGTATCGGCCCGCGAAGTATTCGGACCGGCACCAATGGCGGCCTGATAGTCTTTCAAGGCGACTTGCCGCTCTCCCAGCAGGTCGTGGCATTCACCTGCCGCCAGCAGCGTCCGAACCTTTAACTCCGTGCCGGTCCCTGTTGATTCTGCCGCCTGCTCGTAGGCGTGTGCCGCCTCGGCATAATGCCGCTGGCCGCGGAGTGCTTCTCCCAGCCCGAAGTAAGCCAACTCTAGCCGCGCCTCGGCAAAATATCCCGGCTGGCTGCCGTCCGCTACAACCTGTTGGTAGGCATAGACTGCGCCCATTCCTTCCCCTGCGTCCTTGAGCAGGTTCGCCTCTTCGAGGCAAAAAAGATAGTCTCGCGGATACTGCTGCTTCAGCTTGCGAACCACCTCAATTGCTTCCTTATATTTCCCTTCACGACGCAGAAACAGCGCAATCACGGTACGAGCTTCGACACTGGTCGATGGCCCCCGCCACCCAGCATCCCACAGCATTTCCATGCCCTTTGACTTCGAACCCGTGATTCCCATGAACCCTATCAGGAATTTGAAAGGCAGCGGCAACGCGCCCACCACGTACTCATACACGCCTACCACCAGCTTCGCGTCCACATAGTTGGGATCGATTTGCAGCACGCGCGCGCAATCGTCCCTGGCCTTCGTCGCCAGGCGAAAAGCATTGCCAAATCCGCGCTCGACCATGGCGACGTACGTGCACCTCAGGCTGCGCACCCAGCCTCGCGCAAACAATGCATCCACATCATTTGGATTCTTGCCGATCCGCACGTCCGCTTCGCGCACCGCCTCGTCGGACAAAGCAAAAATCTGGTCGCGCTTGTTCGGATCTTCATTTGTTGCGTGTTTGCCGGTGAGAAAACCGTCATTTGCGTAGAAGGTTGTATCCAGCAGGTCCTCCCGGTAGAGTTCCTGAAACACAACCGCATTGAGCAGCATTGCCGTAGCCTGAGGATCGCCAGGATGCGCCGCATGAATGCGCTGAAACCGCGTGACTGCAGCTGGATAGTCCAGCAGGTAAAAGTAGTGGTATGCATCGCGCACCTGGGGATCGAGATTCAGTGGATTGGTGTGAACCTTGTCATCCGCCCGGCTCCCGAATGCTGTACACAGCAACACTGCGAACCACGAAATCGTTCGCAGAAGACACTTGCCTTTCTTCAATCCCATTGATCTCCGTGCATTCTGCAAGACATTGCGTGATGCGGAACCGACACCATCAAGTCTATCGGAGAGAAAGCCGCCGAGCCTCCGTCCATGGCAGGGTGAGACGGGGAGACTCGGCGGCTTCGTTGGCGGTTACCTGGTTTCCGGTTTCGACTTCTCCTGCTTCGGCGGAGGAGCTGGATGCGATGCATGCTGGGTAGCCGCGTGCGTCGCGGGTGCCGGACGAGATTCATGCTGCGGAGCAGGGCGCGATTCTGCGGCCAGTGGTTCCGTTCGGGGAGACGGTGCCGGATGGGACTCAGACCTCGGCGCGGGCGCTGACCGCGCTTCGGCATGGGATTCCGGAGCGCGACGAGATTCCGCACGAGGCTCGGTTGTAGCGTGCGACTCCGTTCTCGGCTTTTCCGTTGGAGCAATATGAGATTCAGTCCGCGGTTCTGCTTTCAATGCGGGCGCTGGCCGCGCTTCGGCATGTGACTCTGGAGCGCGACGAGATTCCGTACGAGGCTCGGTTGTAGCATGCGACTCCGTTCTCGGCTTTTCCGTTGGAGCAACATGAGATTCAGTCCGTGGTTCTGTTTTCGGTGTGGACGCTGGCCGCGCTTCTGCCTTTGGCGCGGATGTGCGTGATTCTGTGCGAGGAGTCTCGGTTCGCGCTTCAGCCCCACTTCGCGATTCGTTTCGAGCGGATGCCTTGCGCTCTTCGGTTTGAGGAGTCGTTGTCCGCGGTTCTGCAGGTCGAGATGGTGCTGTGCGGCTCTCCGGGGTGGTGCGCGCCAATGTCTTCGGAGATTCTGACCTTGGGGAAGTTTTTCCTGATGAAGCGGTGTGCGCCGTCACTCCAGATTTGCCTGCCTCGCGTGCGGGAGCAGCAGACGCGCGAATCGATCGATCTGCGGCTGGCGCGACTGCCAACGTGTGCGGATGCCCGCCATTCACATTTGCGTACGACGTTCGGTCTGTCCGTGCCGCCTGCATATGCTGAACCTGAACAGATGTGGCAGCCGTGCGCCGTCCGCTCATCGCCGCCCGCTCCACGGGTGTTGGATCATGGTGAATGCCGTTGGGCCCTCCATTGAATGCCAGGCGCCTTTCATTCGCGATGGTATTGTTGCGAACGATCGTTTCATTCACGTAGGTGTTGTGGATGACATCTGTATTTACACGCATCACCGCGGTGTTATATGCGAATGTGCCTCCGCGCCACTCGCCGCCAACGAAGCCGACACCCATGTAACCAAACCCATAATCAATTCCGCCGTAATATCCGACGCGATCACCCCAGTAGCCATCGTGAAACATATAGCGCCCGCCGTCCCAACCCCACCATGGCGGGGTCCAAAGTGCGCCCTCATACGGTGCCGGCACCCACTGGCCCGGAACCCAGTAGTAGCCATCGTCGCCGTAGGCCCAGTATCCCGGCACCCACATCCAGCCTTCATGCGGACATAGCGGCTGCTGGTATACCGGCAAGACCGGCGGAGCAATGTTGACGGTAATCGATACACCTGCAAATGATGCCGCAGGCACAAGCATGAGCATTAGCGCCGGCAAAAGCCAGCGCACAGCGCGAAACAAACGCATCGGAATCCTCCTTGAGTTCCCCGCTTGTCTCAATAAATATGCGTTCTCTATGACAAGCGAGGGTCGACCGCGAACGATCTGCGGCTCCACGAGCCTTGAGGTCACCGGCTTGAACGAACGCCGATGTCGGATTTCGTTCGACCGATTACCACAGTTCCAGCCTGTTCGGCATTTCCCTCAAAGCCACACAGAGGGTGCCGCACGGTCAAACTCCTAGGTTGGAGCCTGCACCGCTCGAATCAGTTGTCCGCAGAAATGAAATGAGAACATCAGAATCGCGAATCGTCGATCTCCGCTCTTCTATATCAAGGCCTTATCCGGCGCGAGAGCTTCACGCCTAGCGAAGCAACACAAGCAATTCGATGGGCAACGGGCAATGAGTGGAAATCCACACAGCGACGAGGCAAAGCTGTCCCATCGCAAGCACAACACCGCCAGGCACGAGTGGGGCGCGAGAATTGGCCCGATAAGCAAGCTCTTGATACTTCGTTTCCGGACTCGCTGCGTTATCTTTAGAAAGCAGCCGCGATTTGAGCGGAATCACAAGCATGGACGTTCTCAGGAAACTCTACGAGCAGCATTTCCACTCGCCCCCCGACCGCGTTATGCCCCTTCAGGGTCAGCTTGGAGGATCGGGCCGCGCTATTCTCCGGGTCGCAGGTTCGGCAGGCAGCGCCATCGGCATTGTCTATCCGGTGCGCGAAGAGAATGTCGCCTTTCTCGAGTTCTCCCGCCACTTCCGGCGCCACGGACTACCCGTTCCTGCAATCTATGGCGAAGATCTCACGCACGATGCTTACCTCGAGGAAGATCTCGGTGACACAACACTTTTCGAATTTCTCACTGAGCATCGCAGCGGCGATGTGATCGCGATGCCTGCAATCGAGGCGTATCGAAAGGTCGTGTCGGTCCTCCCGCGATTTCAGGTCGAGGCAGGCCGCGACCTGAATTACAAGGTCTGTTATCCCCGTTCCAGCTTCGATCGGCAGTCCATTGCCTGGGATCTGAACTATTTCAAGTATTACTTTCTTCGCCTGGCCGGCGTTTCTTTTAGCGAGCAGGCGCTCGAAAACGACTTCACCCGTCTTACCAAACTTCTGCTTGCCGCGCCGCACGACTATTTCCTCTATCGTGACTTTCAATCACGCAACGTAATGCTCCGCGATGGCCAGCCCTTTTTTCTCGACTATCAAGGAGGACGCAAGGGCGCTCTCCAATACGACATCGCTTCCCTTCTCTACGATGGAAAGGCGGACCTGCCTCCGGCGTTGCGCCAGGAACTTCTAGATCATTATCTTGAGTGCCTGTCAGCGTTCATTCCCGTTGATCTCGACGCGTTCATGGAGCACTATTACGCCTATGTTTACGTGCGCATCATGCAGGCTCTGGGCGCCTATGGATTTCGCGGCTTCTACGAGCGCAAGGCACACTTCCTGCAAAGCGTGCCCTATGCGCTCAAAAATCTCCGCTGGCTCGCCCACAACGTCAACCTTCCCGTGGCGCTGCCCGCGCTGATGGAAGCATTTCGAGGCATGCTCGCTTCGGAAAAGCTCCAGCAACTCGCGCCTAACGCTAATGCCCTGACTGTCCACATCCTCAGTTTCTCCTTCCATCATGAAATGCCCATTGATGAGTCGGGCAACGGTGGTGGATTCATATTCGATGCGCGCAGCCTGCCCAACCCCGGTCGCGAGGAGCGCTTCAAGCAACTTACCGGCGTCGATGCTCAGGTCATTGAATACCTCAATGAACAGGAAAGCGTGCACCAATTCATTGCCCATACGCAGGCGCTGGTGGATTCGAGCGTGGCTGCATATCAGCGCCGTGGCTTTCAAAATCTCATGGTCTCTTTCGGCTGCACTGGAGGGCAGCACCGGTCGGTTTTCCTCGCCGAGCAACTCGCGCGACACCTTCGGTCGACCAGTGGAGTGGAAGTCGTGGTGCGGCACATCGAACTTGAAAAGAATTTTCCGGAGAAGATAGCCAAGTGAAGGCGATGATACTAGCCGCCGGGCTGGGCACGCGGCTTCGTCCGCTGACCGATGATCGCCCCAAGGCTCTGGTTGAAGTCGGCGGCCGGACAATGCTGGAACTCACACTCACTCGGCTCCGCGCCTTCGGCATTCACGAAGTCATCATTAATACGCATCACTTAGCTGATATGCTCGCCGACTATCTCAAAGCCCATCAGGATTTCGGCATGCGGATTGAAATCTCCTGCGAAGAGGTGCTGCTCGATACTGGCGGCGGCATCAAGCAGGCCGCTCACTTCTTCCTTGGTTCAGACGAGCCTTTTCTCGTGCACAACGTCGACGTGCTCAGCACAATCGACTTCGACCAGATGCTTAAGTTCCACATGGATCACAATGCGCTCGGTACCCTCGCCGTTCAGGAGCGTCCGACTTCGCGCTATCTTCTCTTCGACGAAAACGACCAACTCTGCGGCCGCTGCGCCGGCCTCACTGGCGAATCCGAACTCGTTCGCCCCGTCGAAGAGCAGCGGGCAGTTGCATTCGCTGGAATCCACATCCTGTCGCCGCGTATTTTCTCTCTGATGCGAGAGGAAGGTCCCTTCCCAGTGATTCCCATGTACCTCCGTCTCGCTGCAGAGGACGAACATCTATTCGCGTTCCGCGCGGACCGGTACTACTGGCGCGATCTGGGACGTCCTGAGCATATCGCCGAAGCAGCGCGCGACATCGCGAAGGGCTTCTATCCCAATTAGTTTCCTGCGAGTTGAGAAGCTCGACTACGCTCATGGAGCGGCCTTCTTGAATCGTCTCCAAAACCAGTGATGAAACCCTGCGAATTTTCCTGGCACTCTACCGAATTGGGGGGTCCGGATTGCGTTCATCTTTCGCTGATTTTCCTGTGTTAGCGTAGGGAACGGGAGTAAGAAAAGACAAAATGTCCGCAATTACATCGTTTATCAAGCACCATTATCGTCACTTCAATGCCGCTGCCCTGATTGATGCGGCAGAGGCTTACAAAGCGCACTTGGCGTCTGGCGGCAAGATGTTTATGACCATCGCGGGTGCGATGAGCACTGCTGAACTGGGGCTGTCGCTGGCCGAGATGATCCGGCAGGACAAGGTTCATGGAATCTGCTGCACAGGCGCAAACCTCGAAGAAGATGTTTTCAATCTTGTCGCCCATGATTTCTACGAGCGCGTGCCGCACTATCGGGATCTGACTCCGGCTGACGAAGCGGCACTTCTGAATCGCCACATGAATCGCGTCACGGATACGTGCATTCCCGAGATGGAGGCGATGCGGCGGATCGAGAACGAAGTGCTGAAGGAATGGGTTCGAGCCGACAAGGCCGGCGAGCGATTCTTTCCGCACGAGTTCATGTACAAGATTCTGCTGTCGGGCGATTTGAAGGCCTCGTACCAGATTGATCCGAAGAACAGCTGGCTGCTGGCTGCGGCGGAAAAGAATCTGCCGATGTTTGTGCCGGGGTGGGAGGACGCGACGCTCGGCAACATGTATGCCGGCCACTGCATCTCGGGCGACGTGAAGAAGGTACACACGGTACGGACCGGCATTGAGTACATGATGGAGCTTGCTGAGTGGTACACCAACACGACGGCCAAGACGCCGCTGGGATTCTTCCAGATCGGCGGCGGCATTGCGGGTGATTTTCCAATTTGCGTCGTGCCAATGCTGCACCAGGATCTGCAGCGCGAGCATGTGCCGTTGTGGGCATACTTCTGCCAGATTTCGGACTCGACGACGAGCTACGGGTCCTACTCGGGCGCGGTGCCGAACGAGAAGATCACGTGGGGCAAGCTGGGGGAGAAGACGCCGAAGTTCATCGTCGAAAGTGATGCTTCGATTGTGGCTCCTCTCATGTTTGCGTACGTGCTGGGGTGGTAGAAAGGTTGTTGTCAGTCATCGCCTGAATACCCATTTCTAAGGCCACCTGAGAAGGTGGCCTTTTTACTTGTAAAATCGGGGAGAGATGGTTTTTGCGGATTCTGGATGTAAAATCCTGTTGGCAAAGGAGATATACAGAAGCTGTTGCTGCGATGTTGACAACTCCCTGGGTGTCAAGCCTGTCGGGCCGGGCCAAGAATCAATGGGAGATCGCTGAATCGGGCGTCGCGAGTTCCCGCTCGGCAAGAGCAGCCAAATCCTTGAGCAATTGCCGATCCTCGAGACTGAATGACCGGGGTTTCTTATCGAAGACGCAAAATGTACCCATCTTGAAGCCGTTTACGGACAAGGAGCAGCCTGCGTAAAAACGGATGTTCGGGTCGCCGACGACCACTGGATTGTCGTGGAATCGCTCATCCTTGAGCGCGTTTTCGACGTAGAGGATTTCGTCGAAGAGGATGGCGTGGGCACAAAACGAGATGTCCCGCGAGGTCTGGCAAAGGCTGAGACCCTGGATAGATTTGAACCATTGCCGCTGGTCGTCAATCATGCTGATGGTGGAATACGGAACGTTGAACACACGTTTGGCGAGTCGCGTGAGGCGGTCGTAGCGCTCTTCAGGCGCGGTATCGAGGATGTTGAGTGCACGGAGGGCTGCGATTCTGCTGGACTCGTTGGTTGGGATCGCCGGTGTCTGCATTGTCGGGGCTCCGGGAGTGCATTTACGAGGGCTTCGGCAAGTCTGTGCAGGCAGCATAGCGCAGCCACGCGAAACTGTCCCGGCGAAAATGAAGTTTTTGTGTGCTTTCATTGCAGCAAAGTTCGCATACCCTGAATCGCGGAAGCGATTTCCCAGCCAACGTGTTTGTACCCGGACTGAGAGTCTGTCGAACATTCGAATCCCACTTGACGGGTATACTGGCTCGTAACCTTGAGCCCATCCTTTGAAGTTCTGGATGAATCCATGAAGACCGGTCAAGCTGAAGCCCTTACCCCTATGCTTTGACCGGCCGCCCAAGTCCACGAAGTATCGTTCTGTCTTTCGTTCTGTCTTTCGTTCCTTACAAGTGAATTGACGTGGAGGAAAGTCATGCCGGTTCGGAATTCATTGAAATGCCTTTTCGTTGCGGTGTTGGTCGGATCCGGGGTGTCTGTACCCGTTGCAGCGCAATCAACCGCAACTTCAGTGAATGCGACGTCTGCTGCGGCAGCTCCGATCGAGAGCGCATCCGGGTACAATCTGCCGCCCAAAAACATTTTGGATGTGATGAGGGCGCCCTCACCGCCCTATCCGCTGGTGAGCCCGACACACGATACGATTCTGCTGTTGTCGCTGCAGGAGTATCCCTCGATTTCACGGGTGGCGACACCCTTCCTGCGCCTCGCGGGCGTGCGCGTAGAGACAAGGAATCACAGCAAACACGACACCCCGGGCGGTTACGGTATTACTCCGTGTGCCGACAGGTACGAACTGGTACACATTGCCGATCGTGCGCAGACGCATGTGGCGCTGCCGACGGGGGCTTGCCCGGGCATACCGGTATGGGCCGCCGACGGAAAACGATTCGCATTTGTGAATCTTGCGCTGGACTCGGTTGAACTCTGGATCGGCGATGCGAAGACGGGCGAAGTGCACCAGGTGACGGGAGTCCGCCTGAATCCGATGTTCGACGACGCGATGCAATGGATGCCCGATCAGAAGAGGCTCCTGGTAAAGCTGGTGCCGGAGGGGATGGGCGCGCCGCCGCCGGAACCGGTCGTGCCGGCCGGCCCAAGCATCCAGGAGACGGGAGGCGAAAAAGGGCAGAGCAGCACTTATGAAAATCGCGACACGCTCAACAACAAGCACGACGAAGATCTTTTCGACTACTATGCGGCTTCGCAACTTGCTCTTGTCGATGCAGCAACGGGGGCGATCACGCCGGTGGGCAAGCCCGGGAACTACGAATCGCTCAGTCCCGCGCCGGACGGACAGCATGTTCTTGTGACCGCGATCCACAAGCCGTATTCGTACGTCACCACCTACGATCGCTTCCCACAGGAAGTTGAGGTCTGGAACGTGTCGGAGCCTGCTCAGGTTTCCGTTAAGACCATCGTGTCTCTTCCGCTTGCGGACCGCGTTCCTATTCAGGGCGTTCCACTAGGGCCGCGGGAGTTTTCCTGGCGTGCGACGGAGCCCGCGACATTGGTGTGGGCAGAGGCACTGGATGGCGGCGACTGGAACGTCAAGGTTCCTGCACGCGACAAGATCATGCTGGAGAAGGCGCCGTTTGACTCACCGGCACAGGAAATCATGCGGACCGAGCAACGGTATGACGGCTTCGGCTGGAGCGATTTGCCCGGCGTCGCACTCCTGACCGAGTACGACGAGAACCGGCATTGGAGACGGACCTTCCTCCTCGATGTCGATGCTCAGAAACGAACGCCTCGCGTTCTTTGGGATCTTTCTACGGACGAGCATTATGCGAACCCCGGCCGTCCAGTGGAACACCAGCTTGCGAACGGAGCCTGGGTCGTTCGCCAGGATGGAGATTCAATCTATCTCTCGGGGACTGGTTCCTCGCCCGATGGGGATCGGCCGTTTCTCGATCGGCTGGATCTTAAAACGCAGAAATCGGAGCGCCTGTTTCGAAGCGACAAGACATCCTACGAGCGATTTCTCTCGTTTGTCGGACCCAACTCAGGAGTTTTTCTCACCTGGGATCAGTCACCGGTCGATCCGCCAAATGCGTTCGAGCGAACACTTGGAAAGCCACTCGCAGCTCCTACGGGAGAGGCGGTCTTTGCTTCCACGAGCGTAGCGATCACCCATATTCCAGATCCGACGCCCGAGGTGCGCGCCATCAAGAAGAGGCTGGTGAAGTACAAGCGCGCTGACGGACTCGATCTGTCGTTCACGCTTTATACTCCGCCCGGCTATCAGGAAGGCACGCGGGTGCCGACGATTCTTTACGCATATCCGCTGGACTATGCCGACCCTTCGAAGGCCGGCCAGGTGGTGGGTTCGCAGGAAACATTCACGCAACTGTACGAATACAGACTGCTGCTCCTCGGGGGCTACGCGATCATCGACAATGCTTCGTTTCCCATCGTCGGCGATCCGAAGAAAGCGTACGACACGTACCTGGAACAACTTGTCGCTGATGCAAAGGCCGCGGTGGATGAGGCAGTGAGTCTTGGCGTTGCCGATCCGGAACGCATCGGGGTGACGGGCCACAGCCATGGCGCCTTGATGACCGTAAACCTGGTGGCGCACTCCGACTTATTCCGGGCCGGCGCGGCTACCAGCGGCTCCTATAACAAGACGCTCACGCCTTTTGGATTTCAGAACGAGCGGCGATCGGTTTGGGAGGCGACGGATGTCTATCTGAAAGTCTCGCCGTTTTTCTCCGCCGATAAATTGAAGACGCCGCTGCTGATCATTCATGGCGGAGAAGACGCCAATCCCGGCACGACGCCGCTGCAATCGCAAAAGCTTTACGAGGCGATTCGCGGTAATGGCGGTACTGCTCGCCTTGTGATTCTGCCGCACGAGCCACATTGGTACAGCGCGATGGAATCCAATGAACAACTGATCTACGAAATGCTGCGCTGGTTCGACAAATACGTGAAGAACGCGCCGCCAAGGTGAACGTGCTCACTCGAGAATTCTTGAAGATTCGCGAGTCTGAAGGACCGTCGATCTGAAAGTGATCTCGTCCTCATGGTGCGGCGAGAGAAGCAAATGGCAGCTGCGCTGACTAAATACGCCAGCGATTACCAACCCATTTGGCGCATCCGCTCGAGAATGAGCGCGCTGTAGTGGTTCATGCGGTCGGGGCGACGCTTGAGCGGAGCGGGCAGAATCGCAGCCAGGCGCGCCGACTGTTCTCTGCCGACATTCCGAGCCGCGGTTCCGTCGTAGGCGCGACAGGCCGACTCTGCTCCGTAGATACCCGGGCCCCATTCGACCACGTTGAGGTAGAGTTCCAGAATCCGCCGCTTGCCGAGAACAAACTCCGCCACCGGTACCAGCGTGAACTCCGCGCCCTTGCGGATGATGGAGCGGCCAGTTCCGAAGAACAGGTTTTTTACGAGTTGCTGCGTAATGGTTGAGGCTCCGCGGGTGCGTTCGCCTTCCACATCTTCTTCGGCGGCGATTTGGATCTCATGCCAATCGAATCCATGATGCTGGTAGAAGCGCGCGTCCTCAGCGGCCACGACAGCGTGCTGGAGATCGGGCGAGATTTGGCTGAGTGGAACGAATTTGTAGCGTTCGTGATAGGGCGTGCTGTGGATCCAGGCCTGCAATCGGCGCTCGATGTGCACCGCGGTGGTCGGTGGATCGATCCAACGCAGGGCCAGAAGGCTGATGGCAGCGAGCGACCAAACAATCGCTGCACCGATGACAAGCCACAGAACAATGGATCGGAGAAGGCCCTTTCGAGGCGCGGGCTTGAGAGGTGTGATTGGGCTTTCGGTCACATCTCAGAATAGTCGCCCGAGCTGGGATGCGCTGGAGTGGTTGCGCTTTCCCCGGTCTCAGATTCGAGAGCTTGGGCACCCGGCTAACAGGGCGCGCATCCGAATGCATTACCGGCTATTTCCCTGGCAGCTTTTGTTTCGTGCAGCGGAGATGGTGAGGAACGTTATGCTCTGCGGGTCGAGGCTCAAGGTTCCGGCATTGACCGGTTGACCGCTGACTGGCGGGAAAGAGCCATCCGGTGCCGCCTGCAGAACGGTGCCGTTCAGAGAGACTGAGGTGCTATCGAGTGCGTCGGCGGTGAGGGTATAGCGATCAGCAGCGGCAGGAAGCACAATCGAGTGTTTCTCATTCTTGTCTGTGTTGAGCACAAGCAACGTGACGCCATCCTTCGTAGCCTTCGCACAGTGTGCATAGATCCGCATAGCCGAGTCGGACGGCGTGCCCGGATCGAGCACCGTGGTGCCCATGGTCAGCTTCCAGAGCACGGCAGCCCAGAAGTCGGGCTTGGGCTGAAAGGTGTCGTTGGTGAGGAGGCCGTAATCGCTGGCGGCGAGCGTGTTGTGCATGACGACTTTGACGCCCTTTTGCGCGAGGGTGCCCAGCTGGTTGAGAAAGCGGAATGTGTCGACGAACTGACCGGCGAAAGGGTCGCCCCCGCAGGCGGCTTCGGCGGTTTCGTTAAGCCACATTGGCTTTCCGGGGAGATAGCGGTCGCGAAGATTTGCGTAGTAGGCTTCGACCGTATCGGTTCGATCGAGCCAATCAGCCGAGAGCGCCTGATCGATGGTTAGTTTTCCGCCGCAGCGTCGTGAAACCGTGCCGTAGAAGTGGTAGGAAAATGCGTCAAAGATTGGTCCTGTGGCTTTCAGCAGGTCATCCGAGTTGAGCAAGGTAATCTGCATCGCCATCCCGGGAGGCCCGAGGGAGATGCCTTCTCCTACGCTGCCGGGGCCGAGAAATACGGTCTTTGGCGATTCCTTCCGCAAGAAGGATTCGAAAATCCTGGCATCGCGCCCGAACGCGGTTGCGTCGTAGCCTTTTGGAGCGCCACCGGGACCGGGAAAGGTGGGCTCATTCATGAACTCGGATGCAGCGATGTTGCCGCCGGCGCGCTTTGTATAGGCGAAGAAGGCCTTGGCCTGGTCGGGGGACCAGATGCCCTCATCATTTCTTGTTCCATCGCTGATGGCGACCGAGGTGACGATTTGTGCGTTGGCCGCTCGCGCGAAATCGATCACGCCTTTCCACTCGGCGCGCGTAAGCACGGTTTTGAAGCCTGTGGGCGCCTGGGCCGCTGCCGAGCTATCGTCGTCCTGGAAGTATGTGCTGTTTGCCCATGTCCCGCTGACTCTGACATAGGAAGGACCGAGCGTCGCAGCCAGTTTGCGAAGGCGGGGATTGGCGAGATCGATGGGCGGACGATATTGGAACATGTTTGAATCCAACCCGACAGGCTGATTCGGATTGGGAGGCGTGGCGGACTTTCCGGCGTCGCTTGCGGGTGCGGAGTTATAGGGTTTCCAGAATCGACCGCCGGTGACTTCGACCATTTCGATGTTGTAGGAAAGGTAGCGCGGGTCAACGGTGCCGAGTTTCGGCATTGTGGAGGGATCGAGTTTCAGGGGAGGTTTTTCTTGCGCGGAGACGGTCGCAGCCGATGCGATTGCAGCGGAAAGCAGAAGGAAACGGCAACGTTCTGTACGGTACATCTTCAGCCTCATGTCCCGTCCTCGTGTTCGATGCTCATGTTCGAACATGGAGATGAAATTCGCGTGTCATCATCGTCTCAACATCCCGGCCTGAGAATCGTACATGGTGGAAGCTGGAACGTGTAACGGGGAGTCGCAATCCGGCGGCAATCCGCGACTGTTCATTTTCGGGCAAGGTCGCCGAAAGCGGACAGTGGCGAGTGGAACCCGCGGGCCGGCCGAGCCGTAATATCAATGGATTGGCCGGGAAGTTTCTGGTTGGAGAATTGCTTTCCCTCTTGTTAGGTTCCCCGATATCGGTTCATTTTGCTTTGTCGGTTAGACAGTCACGATCCCCGTTCGTAGAGATTCCGGAGGCAAGCAATGAGCGTTCTCTTTCAGGATTTGCGTTTTGCTGTTCGACAGATGGCAAAGAAGCCCGGCTTCACGGCAGTCGTGGTTCTCACCATGGCGTTGGGTATTGGAGCGAACGCCGCGATTTTCAGTGTGCTCGATGCAGTGTTGCTCAGGCCGCTGCCGTACAGCAATCCAGAGCGCCTCATCAAGGTGTGGACGCGATTCACCGGGATCGGTATGCCCAATGATCAGAACTGGGTGTCGGCTCCGGAGTTTCGGGACTTCCAGCAGTTGAACAAGAGTTTCAGCGATCTTGCGGCAATCGGCTCGGGCTCGATCAACCTCGGTGTCAAGGGCAGCCCGCAACGCGTGGTCGGCGCTTCGGTTTCGCCCAACCTCTTCCCCATGCTTGGAGCACAAACGCTGCTGGGTCGAACTTTCCTGCCAGAAGAGGCACAGCCGGGACGCGATCACGAGGTGGTCCTCAGCTACGGGCTATGGCGGCGTGTATACGGCGGGAACCCAAACGTGATTGGGAGCACAATCGACATCGACGGAGTTCCCATGTCGGTAGTGGGAGTGATGCCCGCTGGATTCTCCTATCCCGATGAAACTGAAATCTGGGGGCCGCTGGCCCTCTCGCCGGACGACCTGAGCGAGAGCGACCGCGGCAGCCACGGGTTTGAAGTGCTGGGCCGCATGAAGCCGGGGCTTTCGCTTGCCCAGGTACAGTCGGACATGGACCGCGTGGGCAAGACGATGATCGAACAACACGGTTCTTACCCCTATCAGACATACGGGTTCGGCATCATTCTGCATCCTCTGCTGGAGGAGACGGTAGGCGATGTGAAGCCTTCACTGATGGTGCTGATGGCGGCGGTTGGTTTGGTGCTGCTGATCGCGTGCGCGAATATCGCCAATCTTCTGCTGGTGCGGTCGACCGAGCGGCAGCAAGAGATGGAAACACGCATGGCACTGGGCGCGAGTGGCACGCGGCTGGTCAGACAACTTCTTACGGAAAGCGTTGTGCTGGCTTTTGCCGGCGGACTCGTGGGAGTGGCGATCACTCCATGGATTTTGCGCGGCTTGGTTGCGATTGCTGCCAAGTCGCTGCCACGCGCGGTCCACACTGCCATTGACGGCAGAGCGCTGGTTCTCACAGCGGCAATCTCGCTTGCAACGGGAATTCTGTTTGGCCTGGCGCCCGCGTTGCAAGCAGGCCGCAAACGGCAATTCGACGGCTTGAAAGGCGGAAGAAGCACCGAAGGCAAGCGCCCGAAGCGGCTGCGGAGTGCGCTGGTGATTTGCGAGACGGCCTTGTCGCTGCTGCTGATCGCCGCGGCCGGGCTGCTGTTGCGAAGCTTCGCCGAGATTCTGAAGGTGGATCCCGGATTCCGTCCGAACGGAGTTCTAACCATGCGTGTCGCTTTGCCGGACGCCGTCTACAGCAAGCCGGAACAGGTGCGCGGTTTCTATTCGGAATTATTGGACCGCGTGCAGAAACTGCCCGGGGTGCAGGCGGCCGGGGCAGTCTCTGCTTTGCCATTGAGCGGCATGGGAAGTTCCGGCACCACCACCATCGACACTCAATCGGTGCGGCTGGAGGATACGACTCCTGAAGCCGATCAGCGGGTGGTGACGCCGGAGTACTTCAAGGCGATGGGGATTTCCCTGATCGGTGGACGCACATTCGAGGCACGCGATTCAGATACGGCCGCGCCGGTCGCGATTGTGGATGAGAGCCTCGCTCAGACCTATTGGCCCGGTCAGGATGCGGTGGGTAAACGGTTGCACATGGGCGATCGGAAATCCAAAACTCCGTGGGCGACCATCATCGGAGTCGTCAGACACGTGCGCAACCGGACTCTCGAAGCTCGCTCGCGCGTGGAGGTTTACTGGCCCGAGAATCAGAGGCCATCCGGTGCGATGACGCTGGCAATTCTCGCTGCAGGAAATCCGATGAACCTGGTGCCGACGATCCAGAGAGAAGTCGCCTCGATCGATCCGGACTTGCCGGTATACCGCGTCAGCACAATGACCGAAGTGATGGGTGATTCGCTTGAGCGCCGACGGCTGGCATTGATTCTGCTGGCGGTTTTTGCGGGGCTGGCGTTGCTGCTGGCTTCGGTTGGAATCTACGGTGTCACGTCTTACGGCGTGGCGCAGCGGCACGTGGAAATTGGCCTCCGCATGGCGTTGGGAGCGGACCGCGGCCAGGTATTGAGCATGCTTCTTCGGAGCGGCCTGGCAACCATCGCCATTGGTCTGGGTCTTGGCTTGGTCCTGGCGCTGTTTCTCACCCGCTTAATGGGTGGCTTGCTGTTCTCTGTGCGGGCATCGGATCCCCTGGCTCTGGGAGGCGCCGCGGCGCTGCTGACGGCAGCTGCGTTGCTGGCGATCTTTTTTCCTGCCCGACGAGCAACCAAGGTCAATCCCATGGTTGCTCTGCGGTACGAATGAGGAAGGCCGGCCGCGAAGAAGGCATCCCCTCAGGGGCGGAAGCCCTCTCGAATTTTTGAGACGTTTACGGCATGACTGAAAGTCATGCCGTGATACAAACCCGTTCTCGAATCAGTTTTTCCGCAAGCTAAGGGGTCGAGGACATCGATTAGTCGCCGAAGTCGGCATCCAAAGATCCGGGCCTGAAGGCCGCTGCTCCCTCCGCGCGACGCTGCTTCTTCCGCGCGAAAGGTGCCCTTAGACGCGGCTGCACTCTTCGACGGGGATGGGGACTTGCTCGACGATTTCGAGGCCGAAGCCTTCGAGGGCGGGAATGTGCATGGGCGTGTTGGAGAGCAAGCGGATGCGCTGGATGCCCAAGTCAGACAGGATCTGGCCGCCGAGGCCGATGGCGCGGAGGATACGGCCGGTGCGGGCCTGCGAGGCCTCGCGGGTGCGGAGCTGCTGGTGCAAGAGGAGATTGTTGGCCGATCCGGGATGGACGCCGTCAGAAAGGGCTGTGCCGCCGGGATCGAAGGGAGGGGCGACAGCCGGCGCCTTTTCAATTTCGAAACCGCGCGAGGTGTTGTGGAGGTAGAGGAGGGCGCCGCAACCTTCTTCGGCGATCATGCGCATGGAATGGTCGAGGACCTCGCGGCAATGGCAGTCGGCTGCGAAGATATCACCGGCGGTGCAACGCGTGTGTACACGAACCAGGACTGCGTGGGAACACGGGGGCCGGGTGGTGCGCGCGTCGCCGGGGATGTTGGCCGGACCATCATGGCAGGCGGGGCAACTGGGGCAGAGGTCGCCGCGAACAAGGGCGATGTGGCTCTCGCCGCCGTTGACCTCGCTCTCGTAGGCGATCATGCGGAACTCGCCGTACTTGGTCTGAATGCGAGTTTCGCCGGCACGGACAATGTAGCGCTCGTGGCGGAGACGGTAGCGGATGAGCTCGGCGACGGTGAGGATGCGCAGATTGTGCTCGGCGCAGAACGGAACAAGATCGGGGATGCGGGCCATCTCGCCGTCGTCACGCATGATTTCGCAGATGACGCCAGCGGGTTGGAGTCCGGCAAGGCGGGCAAGGTCGACGGAGGCTTCGGTCTGGCCGGCGCGGACCAGGACGCCTCCCTGACGGGCGCGCAATGGGAAGATATGGCCGGGGCGCACGAGATCCGCGGCAGTGGATTTGGGGTCGATGGCCGTGCGGATGGTGTGAGCACGGTCGGCGGCGGAGATGCCGGTGGTGACGCCTTCGCGAGCTTCGATGGTCTCAGTGAAGGCGGTGCCGAAGCGCGAGGAATTCTGCTGGGTCATGGGGAAGAGCCGCAGGTGGTCGGCGCGTTCTTCAGTCAAGGTGAGGCAGACGAGGCCGCGCCCATACCGGGCCATGAAGTTGATGGCTTCGGGGGTTACGTGCTCGGCGGCAAGGGTAAGATCGCCTTCGTTCTCACGGTCTTCATCATCGACGACGACGACCATGCGGCCGGCGCGGATTTCTGCAATGGCGCCCGGGACGTCGGTAAAGGGATGATCGAAGGTGCGTTTGCTCTCAGGCATCGGAAACAGCTTTCATTCTCGCCGATTGGGAGCTTTAGGGCAAAGGAGGTTACTTTAGGACAACAAAAACGCCACCCGAAGGCGGCGTTTTGTTGACAGCCAAAGATGCGGAAATCTACAAAGTAGACTCAATCTCGAAGCCCCAGGCTTCAAGGAGCGCCTCAGGAATGTACTTGGAATTTTTGTTCCGACGGGCCCACTCTCTAAGACGGGTGGACCGGATGTACTGATCCGGGGTGAGCTTGAACTCCTTGACGATCTGCTCGAAGGAGGTCACGGTGGGGACAACAGGGCCGATGGGCTCTGGTTTGCCCCAATTCGGATTTCCTCTACGTTTTGCCATTTGGTTTTGTTTTCCTTAGAAAGGATTGGAGTTTTTGCTTCCAACTGCCTCGGGCGACCGGCTGGGGATCCTAGCGACCCTGGGGCGACTCTATGTGTTCCATTTTAAGGATTTTTCATTCAAAAATCAATAGCAAACCGACACCATTTTTGCATTTTATGAGCAAATTTCTCCGCCGACGATCACCACCCAGGTAACACTAGCATAATGACTTACCTTCGATTACAGCTAGTTTGACGCCTCCCGCTTGAAGTCGTCATTTTTGATTCGGAGATGAGACGACCCGAATCTATAAGTGGCACCATTAGAGTATGAAGACAATATGGCGGTTGGTGGCTTTAGCCATCTTGCTGCAGGCCTGCGGCAGTTTGCCCGTCCATGCCGTGGAGCTCAGGGTAAGCCGGGAAGCGCTGGAACGGACCCTGAAACAGCAGCTTTTCAGTGGGCCAAGTGGACGGTTTTATCTCAAGGGGAAAGAAGGATCGGCCTGTTCTGTGTATGCCGACGACGCGAAGGTGGCATTCGTCCAGGACCGGATCGTGGTGAAGGTAAAGACGCGGGCACGGATGGGCACGTCGGTGGGGGGAACATGCATCGGGATTTCCCTCTCTCCGACTGCCGAGGTTTCGATGGCGCCCTATGGGGAGGGTGAGTCGATCGGGTTCCGCGATGCCCAACTTCTGAAGGTGAGCGACCAGCGGGAGTTGAACTTTCTGCTGACACCGTTTTTAAGCCGGCAGGTGCCCACAAGTATGAAGGTGGATGCGGCAGACTTGCTGCGCAAGGCGCTGGAAGGCTCAACGGCAACGACAGGGTACAAGGTAGCGCTGGAGCGGCTGAAGGTGCACTCGATGGAGATCCAGGGGGATGTGCTGGTCGTGGATGTGGATGGAGATATCAGCGTGAAGTGATTGGAACTGATATGGCCAGCGGATGCTTATCAACGATAACTGACGGATAGGGCACCATCCACTCAGAACTCAGAAAAATCTACGACAACGCGGTTCAATGGACGCATTGCCCCTTCCCGCCAAATGACTGGGCGGGTCACCGTCCGAATTGTCGACAAGTCACGCAGTGTGATTCTCCGATCGCAGAGGCCGAAACTGACACTCAAGATCGGGTGAGTATCGGTACAGCGTTTCGGGACTGGCACCAAGGCGGTCTCCGAGCGTCCATTGGTACGCTTCCGGGCAACGTCGTGGGACAGGCTTTCGGGCCACGCGAGCCCGAGTCTCTAGCGGGTCTTTGATTTGTCCCAAAACTTATCCTTTGTAGGACGGTACGGGGATCATGAATTACTCATGGGCTATAGTTGTGCATGCCCAACAATGCATGTGAACACTGCGGCGGTTCCCAACTCATCAGCGGTCTCACTATTTCTGCTTCTGGTGGTGGTGGTGACGTACGTCCCGGCCTCCTCTGCAAAGAGAAAAAGAAAGGCTTTTTCAAATGGTCCGAAAGGGAGAAACGGGAGACTCTGTTTGCTGACCTGTGCACCTCTTGCGGCACTGTAAAACGTTTATATGTGAAAGACCCGAAACGTGATTGGGTCGTATAACTTTCACGGTTTCAACCGGGACCGTCCCGGCCCGGTCCGGCAGACTCGCTCGCCGGCTACAGCGGAAGACGGAGAGGCTTTATGCTGAGTCTCCGAGTGGGCTAACTCCGCTGGAGTGAAATCGTCACAGCGCCGATCCAGAAGGTAGGACACAGCCCTCTCAAAACCTACTCTTTTGGGGACAGAGCGAAAGGCACATTCCGGCACAACGCAGTTGTCGTGAGAGCGGTGCCTCGCCAATGCGCTCATCGAGAACTTTGGGAGGGGCAATCTGCGGTTCCGGGCGAATCACCGCCCACGCGGAAGTAATCTCAAAATTGGGCAATGTCCGGATTGCCCACTGGCATTACCGTGGCTCAAGGACTGCGAAGTGATCGCTGTTGCAGATGAACACGCGGCGAAACAGCCCCACCGGCAACAGGCCGTCAAATCCGGAGACGGCGCCGTGCTTCCTGTCTGCAAGAGTGAAGAATTGGACCTTCGAGAGTGTGAGAGCCCCGATCCTCATGTCCTGGGGCGGTGAAGCCACAACTTCACGCTCCATTCCGTCAGTACCAGTCACTCGCGGAAGAGTACCGCGGGGATTTGCGGAAGACATGGATTGCAAAGCGCCGTAAAGAAACGGAGCGGTCGCGCCGGAATCGAGGTCGAGGCGAAGAGTCTGCGTGCTACCAGATAGACGCACGGGGATGATTAGGGAATTGGGCGGCACCTGGTCGTCGTCCATGGGCGTTACTAGAGTGATACGCGGTCCCTTCATGCCGGTGCGCATCGCGGAAGATTCGTCCAGACACAGCATCTTATGCGAGTTATCGATGAGCACGTCAAAGTGCTGCAGAAAATCTTCGCCGAGGACGCCACGGAGATGGAGGCCAAAGGATTTGAGGTTCTGGAGGTCGTAAACGAGAGCTTCGAGGTGGGTGACGGTGTGGGAGCCGATTGCGACCTGGTCCAGCCATACGGAGGAAGCAGCGGTGTGAAATCCAATGCCGTCGACCGGCACCGAACCCTGGGCGGCGTTCAAGCGAAGCTCGCTCGCCAGCGAGGGATCGACGATGGTGAATTGCGTGCCGGTGTCGAGCAGGAAATCGTACGGTCCGGAATGATTCACAGAAACAGCCACGACCATTTGGTAGCTGTTTACGAAATGTAGCGGTACACTCACCACATTCGCCGGGCAGTGTGTTTCAGCTGTGAGTGTGGTGGCGATGCATGCTGCGAGAACCAAGGAAGCGAAACCCTTGAAAGTTGTCATTGTCAGAGCTCCTCAGCCGGTCAGGCTGAAGTCACTCTGGGAGGGCATCGCTACATGGTCTTGATGGGCTCCTGATCAGTTTCTGGGCGTGGTTGATCTATTTCTGAACGCAGCTGATGAACTTCTGATGGGAAGATGATGGCGAGCAAGTCCTCTGTTTTCAGATTCGGCGACGTCGAGGTTCGGGAGCGGGAGTTCACGCTCATCAAAGCGGGCGAGATCGTGCCGGTCGAGCCGAAGGCGTTTCGGGTCCTGCTGCTCCTGCTGCGCAACCCCCAGAAGCTGATCGCAAAGGAAGAACTGCTGAACGCAGTCTGGGGCGACGCGGCTGTCACGGAGAACTCGTTGACGCGGAGCATCGCCCTGCTGCGAAAGCTGCTCGGGGATGACACTCGGAACCCGCGCTATATCGAAACTGTGGCTACGGTCGGCTACCGCTTCGTCTGCAAGGTGGAAGTTTCCGAAGAGGCTCCGGGGATTCTTGATCCGACTGACCAGCTGCCTGCAAACGAATCGGCGGTTGGGGCATCGGCGGTAGCGGAGATGGAAAGCGATCTCAAGCGCCTGACGCGGGATCTTGATCCGGGGTTGGCTTCAGTGAGTTCGGGCTCAGTGGCAAGGGCCGGGGCAACGGAGGAAGTTCGGCGTGGCTGGCGCCGTGTGGCGTTGCTCGCTGGTGCTGCTGGTTTGGTTCTCCTGCTGGCTCTTGCATATGTTCTGCGGCCAGCTGTGCCCTCTCCAAGGATGATCGCAATCAAGCAGATTACGCATGATGGATTGACGAAAGTGCTCGCAGGAGACCTGGCTGGGATTCCGCTCTTCACGGATGGAAGCAGAGTGTACTTCTCGCCGGTGTACCCAGCGCAGCCTCGTATCCTGCAGGTCTCTACCGGAGGAGGAGAATCTATGCCGGTGCCGGTTCCGTTTGCGTTGACGGTAATCCTCGGCACGTCGCCATCGAAATCCGAATTGCTCCTGGGGGGACCACCCTTCATCGACGTCGCGGGCACGGCCGCACTTTGGGGGATGCCCGTGCTGGGTGGACAGGCGCGGCAAATCGGTGATCTCCAAGCCACTGATGCCACGTGGTCTCCCGATGGGGCTTCGATATATTACGCGCGGGGAAGCGACATTTGGGTTACGAGAAGTGATGGAAGCCAGGCGCGAAAGATTCTTACTGCGAATGGAACTCCTTCCTGGATTCGATTTTCTCCCGATGGCCGCCTGATCCGATTCAGCGTCCAGGATCTGCGGCTTAACACGAGTGCTCTGTGGGAGGCGCAAATCGATGGAAGTCAGGCAAAGAGACTGCTTAGCGGAGATGCGTGGTCGAACGAATGCTGTGGAGTTTGGACCCCAAATGGAAAGTACTTCGTGTTTCAGTCCACACGCGGAATCAGCTCCACTCTATGGGCGATACGCGAGAAGCGGGAGTGGTGGCGGAAGACGAATACGGAGCCTGTGCAGTTGACGACAGGAGAGATGATCTCAGCATCTCCCCTGGCGAGCGAGGACGGAAAGAATCTGTTTTTTGTAGGCGCTACAAGACGGGGAGAACTGGTGCGCTTCGACATACAGAAGCGGTCGTTTGTCCCGTATTTGAACGGACTTTCGGCCGAAGCGGTGGCGTTTTCGAAAGACGGCTCCAGGATCGCCTACGTTACCCTTCCGGAAGGAAATCTTTGGCAGAGCAAGTCGGACGGCAGCGACCGCCATGAATTGACTTTCCCGCCGATGGAGATTGGGCAGCCGCGATGGTCACCCGATGGAAAGCAGATCGCGTTCGATGGTGCTGAGCCGGGGAAGGCTCGGAAGATCTATGTCATCGCCGCGGAAGGCGGAAATCCTAAGCAGGTCACCCAAGGCGACAAGGACGACATGGACCCTTCATGGTCACCAAACGGCGATTCAATCGTATTTGGTGGCAGCTTTCAGATGGTAACGACATCGAAGCAACATCCTCTTCAGCTTCTGAATCTCAAGAGCTCTCAATTGACGACGCTGCCAGATTCAAGTGGATACTTCTCGCCACGCTGGTCTCCCGACGGGCGCTCGATATTGGTGATCGATGGCGATTCAAACACGTTGGCGCTTTATGACGTCGCCGAACGAAGTTGGGAAAAGTTGACGACTGTCAAAGGAGGCTGGCCCGTCTGGTCACCAGACGGTCGATGCATCTATTTCAACGGCGGCAAAGCGAAGTTGCCGGAATACCGGCTTTGCCTGAGTGACCGAAAACCGCAGCTGGTTGCAAATGTGGCTGAAGCCGGCCCGATAGTAGTGGGAAATCTCTGGCAGTGGACCGGTGTAACCCCCGATGGCTCGGTTCTGGCTGCGCGCGACATCAGCGTGGAAGAGATCTTTTCGGTCGAGTTGGATTTGCCGTAAGACCCCGTCGAAAAAGCGACTGCGCACGGCGGCTTTTGCCCGGGCTCTTCGTTTCTGCCCAGGCACGAATTAGCAAACGTCATCGACGCTTAATAGCAAACCCCACTGGTGGAGGGAAACGGCGTGATCCTATGTTCCTCATGCCGGTGATCAGTGGGTTTCCGGCCATTCAAATGGCTTTTGCAACAGTTCTCTGGCCTTGTCGAGAGCGCCTCGTGTATTGTCTTCGGTCTGTACTGCCAACTGGTATTCCCTTACAGCTCGATCGCGTTGGCTGGTAACGTCAAAAATCTCGCCTAGTTGGACGTGGCTCCAGACCTTGGTCCAGCTTGGAATCCCGTCGCCCCGCAGCGCATCCCGGCAGGCGTTCGCGCTCGCCTGGTAATTGCGCTGACTAAAAAGCAACTCTGCGATATGGTAATGGGCCAGCGAACTTTGCGGGTTGGTCTTTAGCTCATTCTGGTACTCTGCCAGCGCTTCGGTGGGGTTAACTGGGGCAGGCGGTTGCTGCTCCGGACTCTGCGCTGCAAGCGGAATGGCCATAAGCAGTCGCACAACCAACATCCCCACCGTGCCCCACAGAATGGAGCGCCCAAATCGCAAATCGTGCTGAAGCGTAACCATCGCAGTCATCTCCAATGTCGTGGACGGGCTCGACATTCCATTCGGTAGCAGCCATTCAAGCTTTTGGGGGATATTTGCGAAATCCGCCTATTGCACACATTGAGCTTCTGGAATCTGCCCATAATTCCGGGCGAGTGACTGCCTACCGGAAACTACCCGTTGATCAACAACAGAGCGAACTGCCAGCGAAAAGATGACTTCCGGATTGGCCACCACTCCGGCGTTAGCCGACAAAATCCTACTTGACAAGCTTGCTATATCGTTCGCTACATAGGTAATAGCCGAAGGAAGGCTTCCCCGTGAAAGCAGCCATACTCTAAGGTGTTGCCAGTCTATTGCTTATTGTCACCGTTGCAGCCAACACAGCCTGGCTCGTGTTTTTCTGGCATGCGGGTGGACAGACCAACTCCGGGCATTTCCCATTCGGGCATCGGCCGTTGACCTACGCGCAAGTTATTCTTGCTCTCAATGTCTTCTGTTCTTTGTGCGTCCTGTTTGGGGCATTTCTGTCATGGCGTCTAGGCGCTTTGGCTCGAACAGCTCCTCAGTTCGTCGGCACCTTGGGATGGGGTCTCGTTGCGTATCAAGCAGTGGGGACATTTGTGGCTCTGTTTTACTTCTCTGGTTTTGCGTTCCTTATTACCGCCGCTGTTGCAATCTGCACCGCTTGGGCTACCTCGCTGGTTGGAAGCAGACCGCCCGAATCAGCTAAGGCACACTTCGCCAGATGACGTATCTGCCAATTCGGGGCGATTGCGAGCGAGTCACCGCCTGCTCGGACCTTACTGAGTGGTAACGGGAGGGTAGCCACAAAATCTGCTCGAAACACGCCGGAAGAAGGTCACTCCTTCGATTCAAAGCGATCTGCGATCTCAATGCAAAGCGCAATGAGAAAACATACGATGTCCACGGCGAATCCCGCGATTCGTCGACAACTCGACGCTACGCCGCGAATGAATTGGTGAAACATTGGGCACGCTCCCTCAATTACAGCAATGGGGGGGGTGAGGTCTTCTGTGCCGAACGGCTCGGGTGCAACCAAACTCAGATCACTTTGGATTTGGCGTGGCAAAGTCGCAGAACTGCGCGAAGCTCAACCGTTGGGCGATGTCTTAGGAATGGAGTGCGACGGGGGGAGCGCGGGATAGGTTGGGCCCGCCCAGGTCCTTCTGGGCTCGCACTGTAAGCGACCATTGATCCCGGCCGGGAGAATAGCGATAAGCGGTGGGAAGCTTGGCTGTTTGAATGCTTAGCTTGGTGCCTCTGCGCAGATGAACACGAGGTGTCGAATTGTAGCGTTCCTTCGAAGGCGCCGCGACACTAGACGGCGCTCGCGTGTCTGGAATTGCAAAGTCGGCTAGATGCGCCTTATGAAATCCCCCGTGCCCGTCATTGAGCCAGACTTGAATGCGCTTTTGGGTGTAGCGCTGTTCAACGACGATGTCTGGTGAACCGTCCTGGTTCACGTCGATGGCTGTGACTATGATCGAAGGCTCATTGGATTCGAAGGTGAGCAGGCTTGCAGTTCGCCCATAATCGCAGACACGCACACCGATCACATTTTGGCCACCGTGCTGCCCGAGACTCACCAGGGTTATGCTGTCTGGCTTTTGGTCGTTGTTGAAATCTGCAACGATGAATCGCTGACCGAAACGCTCAGTGGAGAAGTTGCAACCCCAATCGGCCCGGGCCGACGGAGCCCCGACGCTCCAATGCTGGGCAAAAAGGGAGGGCGCCGACAGAGACAGTGCCAAGAGGCCGATCTTGAAAAAGCCAAACTTCATTCAGGAATACCTGAGTATAGGAGCAACTTCCCCTTCGAGGGAAGCGGGAATCTTTATATTCCATTGGAATGATCGCTTTTGGAATCAATTCGAATCATCCCAGTTTGGGAGTTCCGGTCGAGTGACCGCCTAACCTGACATCATCCGATTTTGGGGTTCCTTCCTGTCTGGCCACGATCCAACCGAAATCATGAAAAGCGCTCCATTGTGATCGGCTACGCCATCCTTTACTACGGCAAGAGTCCCCCGCAGGATGCAGATCAACGAGGTCTTTAATATTCTCGATGGTCGCATTCGGATCGGGCTGGGGTCCCGTTACTCGGAACCATTACGTTCGCGATTACCCTGCCAATCCACCGCCAGGTCGGGTAGACCGGTCACGTCGAATCGAGCGTAGCAGTACCTGTCCGCGCACTTTCCGCCCGGCAGAATATTTGCACCCCGCTGTATGCCCTCGAACGAGAAGCCAAGTCTTTCGGCTATGCGTCGGCTAGCCTCATTGCCGCCCGAGTGCGTGAGACCAATCCGCCGCATCCCGAGCGCTCCGAACGCATAACGCACCAGGGCGTGTGTCGCCTCGGTCGCCAGTCCCCGGCCATGAGCGCTCTTGCGGACCCAGTACCCGGTGTCGCATTGGCGACCTTGCCAGTCGATGTCGTGAAGACCGCACCAGATGACTGCTGTACCGGTTTCAGCCTCGAGCCCAATCAGCTCTATGCTCTCCCGCAGAATGAAGCTGGCCATTACGTGCCGATTTCTGATTTCCATCGATTCGGCAGTGAACGCTTCCCGATTTTCAGCCCATCGCATCCATTTGTGAAGTTCGTCCCAGGTCTCAGCAACCGCGGCAGACGTGATTGCCCCATCGCCAACTTGCTTGGGCCTGATGAGCAGGCGAGGCGTGCGGATCGGCATCTGAACGTCAATCAATACCGGTTCAAGGGGAGCCATACTCAAACAATGTTAGCGGACGACAGCACATCGCCCCTCGCCGGCATGGCATACGTGCGCATGGTGTTGTCGAAAAAGTAGGTGAAGGTAATGCAGCCCAACTTGATACCCTGATGGATCATCCAACAAGGGAATTAACGTGATGACTTCATATGCCTCTTCACCGCTCGAGCATTATCGGAACGTTTGGGCCGCAGATTTGGAAAAGGTGCCTTTTGATAAGGGACCTATCGGCGATTTGTCCGCGGATTTTGCGATCATGGCTTGCCCGCCACACGGATCCCGAAGGCTGTGGACCTACGCGACGCTTGCACGTCTAAACCGATGGACCCAGAGTGTATTGAGCTTCACTTGTTCTCTCGTTTCAGAGCCGATCAATTAGCGGAGTTGCTGGTTGCAATGGCTCACTGCCACAGAACAGGCTCATCTCTAGAACTCAATCACACCGTGAACTTCGGTAGACCCTGGTTCCCGAATTCCAATTGTGATCACGGTTTAATCTCATTGCCCTACCTCGATGGACCGAAATTGGAATGGGCGGAAATCGAATCACGATCTGTTCGTTTCCTGTGGGTCATTCCAATCACTTCGGACGAGGTCGCCTATAAACGGAACAACGGGGTCCAGGCTCTGGAGGAAAGATTTGAGCTGGCGCATTTCGACTATGCTGATCCCTCTCGGCCATCGGTGTGTAGCTGCCATTGAGATTGCCGGAGAATCCCAGTCTAACCGGAAATAACCAGTTGATTAACAGCAGCGCGAACGGTTAACGAAACATAGCCTCCGGTTTGGCGACCACACATCCGCAATCGCTAATTCGGCCAAACGATGTCGCCAGGCTCCAGACTCTGGAAATACTCATCCCGCAAACTGCCGGACAGCTACTTCCGGCTCATTCCGAAGATCGCAAGATCTACGCCTAGTTTCCGCAAAGACACCGAATTGGCTGCGAAAGGCTAAAGAATCAGCGCGGGCCGTCCGCTGATGGGCTCGATGATTTTGCTACGCCGCTGTCCGGATTTGCCGGATTCATCGAGACGACTTCATAACTTCGCGCCTTATGATCGGAACCCTTGGTCATCGTGAGAATCATTTCGTTTTTCTTGATCTTGAATTGGCCTTCTTCTCCAATCGGCAGAAGTGTCGCGTGTTTCAGGTCGATCGGCCGGATTTCGTAGTCCATCTGGTCGGTTCGCAGCAGATACTGCGGGCAGAGCTTTTCGTTCGAATTGATGTGCGTGATACCGGCAGAGCCCCATAGAGCGCCTAGGCCCGCTAAGCCTGTCTGTTTCGCGCCGCACGGCACTGCGTCCATTTTCTCGAGGATGCCTCTCTCGATGCCATTCTTCTTTTTATCGCCGTGCGCACTCAACGGGACGACCGAGATGAGGGCAAGCAAAAGAACAAATCTACCTCTGATATTCATGACCCCTCCGTTTCTCCGGAAACTCCAGCCGAACAGTCGCTCTGATTCCTGCCGGACGCCGCTTGAGCGAAACCAACTGTCAAGACAGCGAAGGGGAAGGCCGTTTCCGGCAGCCTTCCCCTGTCGCGCTCCGTGATTGACTACTGCTGGTTCGGCTTCGGCGTCGTGGTCGCCGGGTTTGTGGAAGTTCCTGTTCCTGTCATGCCGGTGCCTGATCCTGTCGTACCCGTACCCATGCCACGGCCACTCACGCCAGCGCCGCTGGGGCTTGCGTTGTACTGCTGTGCTCCATGAACGAAGCTTTGCGGATTGGCCATCAATTCGGCCCGTACATCGGGATGGGCATTCAGATAGGCATTCAGATCAGCGTGATTTTGCACATATTTGTTGTCCTTGACGCAGGAAGGATCTCTTGAAACGTCTCTCTGCACGTCTGAATGGCTACGCAGAAATCCTCCGAAGTCTGCCATGTGATCATGCATTGGGTCGCGATCGCGATCGTGCACGTTCGAATCGCGGTTGTAGGCATCTTCCTGCCGCATGAAGGCACTCGGGTCCTGCCTTATCTGATCGCGAACTCCGGGGTTGTCCTGGAGATAAGTTTGCAGAGCCGCATGGTTCCGCACGAAATCTCGATTGTCTAACAGGGACGGGTCTTTCCGGACCTGCTCGGCAATTTCACGATGTCCGTCCAGGAATCGATCAAAACTTGCCACGTCTCTGCGATCGTTATCGCGATTCGTCATGTCTCCACGATCGGGATCGCGAGTTGGTCCACCGGCATCACGATCGCGCATGTTCGAATCGCGGTCGTAGGCATCTTCCTGCCGCATGAAGGCGTTCGGGTCCTGCCTTATCTGATCGCGAACTCCGGGGTTGTCCTGGAGATAGTTTTGCAGAGCCGCATGGTTCCGCACGAAATCTCGATTGTCTAACAGGGACGGGTCTTTCCGGACCTGCTCGGCAATTTCACGATGTTCGTCGAGGAATCGGTCAAAGCTCGCCACATCTCTGCGATCGTTATCGCGATTCGCGTCTCTGCGATCGGCATCGCGATCTTGTCCACCGGCATCACGATCGCGCAGGTCCCTGTCGTGGCCGTAGCGATCTTCCAGGCTCATGAACGTATCGGGGTGCTGGCTGATCTCCTGTTTCACACTCGGGTGATCCTGAAGATACGCATTGAGTTCAGGATGGCTTTGCAAGAACTGCGGGTCGTCGATCAAGGAAGGCGTTTTGCGAAGTTGATCCGCAATTTCGCGATGGGTATCGAGAAATTGGTCAAATCGCGCCAAGTCCCTGCGCGTGATGTCATCGCCTGGGGCAGTTGGTGCAGGCTGCCGTTCCTGTTGGACAGTTGGTCGATCTTGCGGGGCCGAAGATTGCGCGTGCGTGAAACACGGGAGACATAACAAAGTCGTCGCCGCCGCACCGAGAACGAATTTTGCTTTTGGGAATCGTGGTCGCTTGTTGTCCATCCACCTACCTCCTCTCCCGGCACTCTGATGCACCCCGCGGACGGAGAAGTTGTTCGGTTTTGCGGACAAGAATTTGAGCCATTCGCAATCACCTTGTGATTCATGGGTTTGCAAAGGAAAGGTAAGAGTCAGAGGGGCTTCAATCGTGAAAGCTCACACCTATCGATCCATCCCGTCCCGCACAGCGCGGAACGGCGTTTATATCCTGCCGGCGCAGGAATCTGGAATGGTCTTTGCGCTACGATTCGAGCCCGCCGAAATGGTTGTACGTGCATCACCGCCCATGCAGAAATTGCTAGTCGGGCAACGGAGCGGCGAAGGTCAGAAATCAGATGGATTCTACGAATAGAAAGCCCGGCGCGGATAGCGTCGGGCTTTGTCTCTTATGAAATTAATCACGTCCGGTAAATCTGAAGAATCCTACCACCATTCCATGAGGCGGCTTGAGGTAACCTTGGCGCTGCTCTTGGGCTTGGGCGTGCGCAGAAGGAGGACGGGGCATGGGGCGAGCTTGATAACTTTTTCGGCGATGGAGCCGAAGACGGTGGGATACCAGCCGGAGCAGCCGTGCGTAGAAATCACGACGCGGTCGATTTTCTCGCTATCGATGGCTTCGAGGATGGTTCCGGCGACGTCGTAACCCACTTCGACGCTGGTCTTGACGGTGATTCCCTTCCCTTCAAGGGATTTCTTTGACTTGGCGAAATGTCCCTCGGCCTGCTTTTTGGCGGCTTCGACGATGGATCCCTCCGAGACTCCTACAGGCAAGGCAACGACGGGAGATTCCGGAACGACGTTTAAAAGAACAAGTTCGGCATGAAATTTGTCGGCGAGTTCGGTCGCCACTTCAAGCGCAGTATGCGATGAGGAGCTGAAATCGATGGGAACCAGGATTCTGGTTGGAACTGCGCTGACTGTATCTTCGGGCATTCAAAATCTCCTTCAAGTGAGAGACACCTGGAGCGGGCCTCATTTTTGTCGTCCCAATGATAGCAAGGTGGTGCATGGTTCCTTACGTGATATGGAACACACCTATGCGAGCGGGAAAGGCCGACCTGAAGGCCACTGCTCCCTCCGTTTGGCAGACCGGCGGTGTTCCACGCCGGGAGCCGCGACACACGCAACGATTGAGTCTGAATTTTCAACGCGAGGTGTTACCGTAAGTTGCTATGAGCTCACCTACAGCGGCTATCTTGGGGGAGATCGGGCTTCCGGCGCCAATTCGCGAACTGGCGGCAAAGACGTGGGATGTAATAGTTGTCGGTGCTGGTCACAACGGCCTGGCTTGCGCTGCCTATCTGGCAAAGGCAGGAAAGCGCGTGCTGGTGATCGAGAGCCGGACGCGCGTAGGAGGGGCTTGCACCATTGAGGAACCGTTTCCCGGCGTGCGCATGTCGCCATGTGCGTACCTGGCGGGGCTGCTGCATCCGTTGGTTGTGGAGGAGTTGGAGCTGCCACGACGCGGTTTTGAGTGGACACCGGCAGTAAATGGACTGTTTGTTCCCTTCCTTGATGGATCGAGCGTACAGCTTTGGGACGATGACGCGCGCTGCGAAGCGGAAGTGCAGAAACTCGCGCCGGATGATGTGAATGGCTTCAACGCCATGTGCGACGTAATCCGCCGACTGCGCGATGCGCTGAGGCCTGCGGGCGAAGACGATTTGTGGATTGGCGAAGCGCCGACGCGGGAACAGATTGAACTGCTTCTTGGCGATGATGTGGAGGCTCGGGCTGTGCTCTTCGATTGGTCGATGGCAGAGATGGTGGAGCACTACTTGCGCGACGAGCGGCTTCAGGTGGCTTATCTGGGCCAGGGCGTGATTGGGACGAATGCGAGTCCGTTTGATCCGGGGACAGCGTCGATCCGATTTCACCACTCGTCGGGACGACTGGGCGGGATGCCGGGTATGTGGGGCTATGTAAAGGGCGGCATGGGGATGGTGTCGTTTTACTTTTGCGACGCGGCGCGGGAGGCAGGAGCAACGGTAGTGTCGGGCATGCCTGTCGCTCAGATTTTGCCGGGCGAGGGCGTGGTGCTGGAAGGCGGCGAGCGGATTGCGGCGAAGGTGGTGGTGTCGAATGCAGATCCGCGGCGGACTTTGACCATGCTTGGCGGCGCAGCGGATGCAGGATGGCGCGTGCGCGTTGAAGAGGTTCCGATTGAGGGGTGCACGGTGAAGTTGAATGTGCATTTGAAAGAGCTGCCGAATTTCAGGGCAAGGCCGGGGACGAACCAGGCGCACCACTACGGGCAGATCAATGCTCCGCTGACAAAGAATGAGTGGAAGGCGGGATTTGCGGCAGCGAAGCGCGGCGGGTTGCCGGAGCATTTGTGGTGCGAGTTGTATTTCCAGAGCGTGCACGATGCGTCGGTTGTTCCGCATGGTACCCACACGATGAGCGTGTTTGCACAGTATGTGCCCTACAAGTTCGCGCATGGGAGCTGGGATGAGCGTCGCGATGAAGTGCGTGCGTTGGCGATGAAGTCGCTGGCGCGCTTTTGCAGCAACATCGGTGATGGCGGTTTCGATTCGGCCGTGATCGATGCCCAGGTGCTGGGACCACCGGATATCGAGCAGAAAGTAGGGCTGACGGGCGGGCATATTTTTCAGGGCGAGTGCCTGCCGCAGTACATGTGGGCAAATCGGCTGAGCGCGCGAACACCGATGCCGGGGATGTATCTGTGCGGGGCTTGTACGCATCCCGGCGGCAGCGTGATCGGCATCAACGGGCGGAATGCAGCTATGGCGGTGCTGAAGGACCTGGGGCGGAATTAAGCGGCGATCAGTTGCCCTTCGTCCATCTTCACAGCCATTATGGCGCCAGCTGGCCGCGCGCGTAGTCCAGTGTGCGGAGCGCAAGAAGGTAATCGTATCGCGCGTTCACTGCCGCGACGGCCGCCTGGGTGCTTTGCAGTTGTGCCTGGCTGAGTTCGACGATGGAGCTGAGGCCGAGCTTATATCTGGTTTGCGCGAGAGCAAGTGCCTGAGCGGTTTGTTGCCGGAATTGATCGGCGACCGCAATACGCCGAAATGCGGTTTGTGCGTTCAACATGGCGATGCGCACGTCGCGCGCGATGGTGTCGGAGAGGTTCTGCGCTTGTTTCTCGGCTGCCTTCTGACGCAGACGGGCCTCCTGCGCCTGTGCGTCGATGCGGAATCCGGTGAATAAGGGGAAGGCCAGGTTCACTCCTCCAGCGGCATACCAGTTGGGAACGAAGACGCCATCAGGAGCAACCGGAGTGAATCCTCCTATCGCCAACGCGGATATGGAAGGAAGACGTTGCCGTTGCTGCGCGCTGGCAAACTTCTGATCGGCCTCGGCATTCAACCGCAAAGCCTGAAGGTCGGGGCGTTGGGCTTGCGCGCTTGTATCGACGGTTGCAGAACTGTCCAGCGAAGGAGGGGGAGGGGGTGCGTCACCGGAGTCTTCCACTGCTCGATACACCCTGTCGGCAGACGTCGCGAGGACAGCGGAGAGAGCGGCGCTAGCGGAGGCGACCTCGTTTTCGGCGTCCAGCTGCAGAAGTTGCGCCTGGGAGAGATCAGCGGAGGCAATGCTGAGATCGAGATTGCTCTTCAATGCGCTCTTGGTGAGTGCCGAGGTGAGATTTTGTACGTCGCCACGCGCTGCTACCGTCACTTTGGCAACCTCGAGCAAAGATTGCGCATTGAGCAGGCGATAAAAGGCCTGGTCCGTTGCCAATAAGACGTCTTGCTCAGTGGCGAGCGCGGTCTGGTCCTGGGCTTTCTGTTGCAGTCTGCTGGTCGCGACGAGATCGCGTGTGTGGCCGAAGTCTGTAATCAATTGCGAAAACGAGCCACCGGTCCCGGCATGCGTATAGAGACGCGAATCGGTGAGCGCACCGGCACCGATGCGGCTGGCGTCCTCAGCCTTCTCCGCGGTAATGGCGCCGGAGATCTGAGGCAATTCGCCCGATCGCGTCTCCCGCGTGACTTGTCCAGCGGCCAACGCGAGAAGGCGGCTGGCCGTGATGCGTGGATTGTTCTGGAGGGCGATGCGCTCCGCTTCGGTGCGCGTAATGGAAGTGGTGGCTGTTGTTGGATCGATGAGAGGCTGCTGACTCGGAACCGCAGCTTGAGACTGAAACGAACCGGGGAGCGGATATGCGGTTGCGAAGGTGAATGAAGCTGATAGAGGCAGCGGCGCCGCAGGAAGATTGGTCGCACTGGCCTGCCCAAACGCAGAGAGAGGAGCAGTGAATAGAAACACAACCAGCCAGCTTCTCATGCGGTCACCTCACGAGCCTGGGATGAATCCCCAGGAGAGGCAGTGCCGGCGCGATCTCTGTGGGCTTCCATGCGGCGATGGATGAGCAGGTAGGCGCTGGGCACGAGGAAGACCGTGACGATGCCGGAGACGGTAAGGCCACCCAGAATTGCCCGGGCAAGCGGCGCGTACTGTTCGCTGCCCGCCTCCACCGCCAGCGCCATCGGAATGAGCCCGAGCACGGTGGCCAGCGTGGTCATCAGAATTGGCCGCAGGCGAACCTTGCAGGCGGTAATGATCGCTTCTTCGAGCTTTAGCCCTTGCTGGCGGAGTTGGCCGGTGAACTCGACGATCAGGATGCTGTCAGATACGACGATGCCGGTCATCATCAGGACCCCCATGAGGCTCATGATGTTGATGGTGGTGCCGGTAACCAGCAGGAAGAGGATCACACCCGAGATACCGGGAGGGATGGCGAGCAGGATGATGAAAGGATCGACAAAAGACGCAAACTGCGCCATAAGGATCAGGAAGACGAGCACGATCGACATGATGAGTCCGGTAGCAAAAGATTTGAAAGACTCGTTCATGCTGTTAACCGTTCCTCGCACCGTCAGAACAGTTCCATGCGGTAGATGCGTCCCTGCGACGATCTTGTTTACGTCCTTGCTGATGGTGGCGAGGTTCTCAGCAGTCGGCATCACGTAGACGTCGAAAACCCGCCTGAGCTGGTAGTGATCGACTTCGGTGGGAGTGTTGATTGACCGGATCGATGCCACGGTTTCAAGTGGAGTCGTGGTCTTACCGTCAGCAGATCGCAACGGTATTTGCTTGAAGTCATTCAGCGTTTGTACCTGAGTCTCCGGGTATTGAACGGTGAGCATATAGTCGTTGCCGGTCTTCGGATCGATCCAGTAACTCGGGGCAACCATGCCGTTCGAAGTCATCGCGGTGATGACGCTGTCGACGATGGTTTTTGGTGTCAATCCTTCAAGGCTTGCCTGCTCGCGATCGATGTTGAGAGCAAGACCCGGGTAGTCGATGTCTTGAGGGATCAGAACATCGCTGACGCCATGGAGCGCTCGCATCTTTTGCGCAAGCTGCCGCGCGACCGCATATCCTCCGTCCATGTCGTTACTGCTGACCTGGATGTCAAAGGGTGCGGGCAGTCCTTGATTGACGATTGAGTCGACGAGTCCTCCGGACTGGAAGTAGGTTTCGATGGATGGAAGATCGGCAGCGAGCTTGGTTCGCACGCGCTGCATGTAAGCAAAGCTACTCAGGCTGTGATCTTCCTTCAGGCTCACCTGGACAAACGCGGTGTGCATTCCGGAGTTGGAAGTGTAGATCGCTGAAAGATCGGGTGTGACTCCGATGTTGGAGACGATCATGTTCAGGTCTTTCGGAGCCACGGCTTCCCGCACATCCTGTTCAACGCGAGCGATGTACTGGTCGGTGAGTTCAATGCGCGTGCCAGTTGGAGCCTTTACGCTGATGACGAATTGACCAGGATCGGTGCGCGGAAAGTAGGCACGGCCAAGGAACGGAGCGAGTGTAAAACTAAGGACAACGAAGATGGAAAACACAATAATTACCAGTGCAGGCCTGCCCAGACAGTAATGGATTGCTCTGTCGTAGTGCTCCTGCAACCAGCCGAAGCCCCGATTGAAGCGATAGACGATCCTGGCAAAGAGACTGGTTTGGCCATGCCCTCCCCGCATATGCTCGGGGACCGGGTCGTCCTCCGTTGCAGATTCATGCTCGTGGTCATGACCGGTGTGCTTGATAAAACGAGAGCAGAAGAGCGGCACCACGGTCATCGCAACGACGTAGGAGCAGAAAAGTGCGATGACCACTGCGAGCGCGAGGGCCGTAAACAGGTACTTACTGACACCTGTGAGCAGGACCACGGGAAAGAAGACAATGGCCGTGCTGAAGGTGGCAGCCAACACGGCGAGTTGAACCTCCTTGCCGCCCTCTCGCGAGGCCGTGATCGGATCTCCGCCCATCTCAAAGTGGCGAAAGATGTTCTCGAGCACGACGACGGAGTTGTCAATGAGGCGAGATAAAACGAGCGCCATGCCGCCCAGCACCATGGTGTTGATCGAGTTACCGAATGCGTTCAGGATGAGGAAGGTCGCGATGCAGGAGATGGGAATCGACAGAAGCACTGCGATGGTGGCGCGCACGTTACCAAGAAAGAGAAGGATCATGATGCCCGTGAGGCAAAGGCCAATTGAACCCTCACTGATGACGTTCTTGATAGCGGTTTTGACAAACACCGACTGGTCGAAAACCACACTGGTTTTCAATTGCTGCGGGATGTCCAGCAGATGAGCAGTGGCTTTGCGGATTCCATTGACGATCGTGATCGTGTTGGAGTCGCCGCCCTGCTTGAGGACCGGAATGTAGACGGAGTGCTGCCCGTCGACGCGCACGATGTTGGTCTGGAGCTGGCCGCCGTCGACTGCATGACCAACGTCGCCCACGAGGATGGAAGCATTGCCGACGGTTTTTAGCGGAATCCTGTTCACGTCGTCGGGCGTCGGCACCTGGCTATTGGCGTAGATGTTGTAGTCCTTAGGGCCAATGCGGACGTCGCCCGCGGGCAGGATCAGGTTGGAGTCGTTGACTGCGTGGACCACATCCATGACGCCGAGTTGCGAAGCCTGCAGCTTCAACGGATCGACGTAGATCATAATTTGGCGGTAGGTTCCTCCGTACGGCTGAGGGACGGAAGCGCCGGGGACGTTGGCCACTTGGTTTCTTACACTGAACTGCGCGACATCCTTCAATTGTGTCTGATTCATCCCCGCGCCATTCAGCGTAATCAGACAGACCGGAAGATTCGCTGCGTCGAAGCTGAGTACGACAGGCGGCAGAGTACCCGGGGGCAGGCGGCGCAGGTTTGCCATCGCCAGATTCGAAATACCGCTCACCGCCGCCGTTGGATCCGTGCCGGGTTGGAAGTAAATCTTGATGAGACTGACACCGGACATCGAGCGCGACTCAATGTGGTCGATATTGCTCCCCAGCGTGAAGAATCGCTCGTCGCTATCTGTAATGTCCGATTCAATCTGCTGGGGTGGCATGCCAGCATAAAAGGTCGCCACGACCACGACGGGGATCTTGACCGGTGGAAAGAGATCGACGGGCATGCCGGTGATGGCTGCCACACCGACTACGACGACAATCATGCAACCCATGAGGATGAAGAAGGGGTAACGAATGGCAAAGAAGGACATGGTTATTGGCCGCCCTTCTGGTTCGCTTGCTGATAGTTCGCGAGGTCGCTCTTAGCAGGCTGCGGTGTGACCTGCTGGCCGGGCTGCAGCTCTGACTGACCACCGATGATGATCCTGTCGCCGGGTTGAAGCCCTGAGGTGACCTCCTGAGAATTCGTACCGCCGATGCCCAGCACAACGGGCCGTTTTTGCACTCGATTATTGCTATCGACAAGCATCACCGAAGGCTGATCGCCTTGGATGATGGCGCTTGCGGGAACAATGAGCGCGTTGTTTTTCTGCTCCAGACTGAAGGTCACGTCCGCATACATTCCGGGGGTGAGCGTCAGACCTGGATTCTTCACGTCTACTTCGGTCAACATCGTTCTGGTGGAATTCGAAACGTCCCGCGTGTAGCGCACTACTGTTCCCGGGAACTGCTGCCCGGTCGCCTGCACGTGGACCGTGACTTGCGAGCCGACGTGCACGAGTGGCACATCCCGCTCAGGAACCGGCATGCGGAGACGCAGCACGTCGCTTTGAGCAAGCCTTACCACCGCCTGGCTCAACCCCTCCGCGGTTCCCGCGGGAATGAGCGCGCCGGTATCTGCATATCGCATAGTGACGACGCCGGCATAGGGAGCCGTGATGGTCGCGTATTGCTCCATGCTGGTAACCCTGAGGTTCTCAGCTCGCGAGACGCCCAACTGGCCCTGCGCGGCGGCTACGGCAGATTTAGCCGCATCAACCTGTGAAGCGGCTGACCGGTCCTTCGCAAGAGCGTCGTCGAGCTCCTGTGCCGCAACCAGCCCGGGCTGTTCGTCAGATGCCTGCTTCAGGCGCGTGTAGTTGGCATGCACGGCTGCGTAGGCAGCCTGATCCCTGGCAACTTCATTTTGCAGGCGCACTATGTTTTCCTGGGTCTGGGTGATACCCGCCTGCGCTCCAGCAACTTCGGCTTGCAACTCAGGAACCTCGAGCACGGCAAGGGTCTGCCCTTTGTGTACTCGGTCCCCTATATCCACGTAGATGTGCCGGATATAGCCAGAGACCTTGCCGTGAACGTCGATTTCCTGGAATGCCTGGAAAACTCCGGCGACCGTTAGCTGATTGGCGATAAAGCCGGTGTGCGCTGTGGCAACTGAGACCGCGGGTGGAGTTGGCGGGGCATCCGCGTCAGCTTCCGATCGATGGTGGGAATGCAGAAAATAGAACGACAGCAGGATTGCAGCCAAAATACAGGCGGCTATTACGAGCAGACGCTTAGTGCGCATCAAAAAACCTTCCTTCGAATGGATTCCGAACTTCATCCGCAGGAGGGTTGTTTTCTCCAGCGGTTAAGCGACGGAGCGCCGTTCGTCTGGAGGTGGTCGAAGATAGAGAGTTGGGGCCAGACTGAGTGGTGCCAGGCTGATGTCCCCCTCATCGCGCAGCCGATCTAAGGGATGGTCTTCAGTTCCTTTGATAAAAGAGAAAAGAACCGCCATGCTGAGGGGGGTATGGGCTACGGCACTGCCGTCTACAGCATGGTCTAATGCGTTCTTTGCAGCGTCGCTCCCGCGTGTGCACACCTTAGCCGGGGAATTTTCATGTTCGGCCTTGTAGAGCGACAGCTTATAACTCGTACCCCATGCAAAAACCAGGAATGCTAGTGAGAGGCACAGGAAACCGTAGAAGGAGAATAACTTCTTATGTTTCGAACTCCGAGTTCCTGGCACGATTTCCAATTCAGCCTTCGTAAACCTAGACGGGTTGTTAGATCGTTGGACTGCGATAAAGGTTGCCTGATTTGCGATACGCCACTTAAGTGGCGAAGAGTCGAGCCCGTCGACCCCTCTATTGAGTGTAGATCGCAAAGCTTGGGGAGAGCGCCACCGCTAGCTCTCATTCATCGGTTTATTCATTGGACGAATCACCTTGAGACGCGTCCATGCCTTTCTCCTGGCTGCAGTCCGGTACGAGAGATTGGGGGTGTATATCAAGCCAAACGGCTGACATCGCTGCCAGCCGTTCGAACATTTATTCCGATCCGAGTCGTGAGTGCTAACGTTCTTTCGGCTCAGGTTTTGCCGTCTTGTTATTGTGCTTTTCGTTGTAAATCTGACGGCTATTCTTGTTTTCTTCCTTATTTGCCTGATGCTTCTGTTGTTGAGTCAGCGCGCCCCCATTTGCCGTTCGCTCGTTGTGGACCTGTTGGGCCAGGGCTGCCTGATTCTGATTAGTGCGTGCTGCTTCGCCCGACGTCATCTGCCCGCTGCGCAGGCCGTTGGCGGTACGCTGTTGCTGGTTCGCTTCACGGTTGTCCACTTCATTCGGCGCAACCGTGTTTCCGTTGTGTTTCTCGTCGTAAATCTGACGGCTGGCGGCGTTCTGCTCGCCGTTGATTTGTTGCCGTTCCTGGTTGGTGAGCGTGCCTCCGTTGGCGGCACGATCGTTGTGCACCTGCTGGTCGATGTTCGACTGCGTGCGCTCGGCTTTCGCTGCTTCGCCTGAGGTCATCTCGCCGCTGCGCAGGCCGTTGGCAATCCGCTGATCCTGATTAGCCTCGCGCGTGTTGGGGTTGTAGTGGCTGCCCGCGGCCCGATCAGCGGCTGAGATCGGCTGCGACTGCGAGTGCTGCTGCGCAACCTGGTGATATGCATTCACATTTGAGCTGGCCATTGTTCCCGGAGTTCCGTGGTTGACCGAGGCCAACTGCGAACGGTCTTGCGCTGCGAAGTTCTCGTGTTGCATCTGGTTCGACGTGGGCTGGAAGTGCTGCTCGTGCTCTGCCTGCATCTCCATGGGAGAGGGCCGCACTAAAACGCCGCCTCCGCCGTTGTAGCTGACGTGGTTCACGTTGACGATGGTATTGCGCTCAACAATCGTGCGATCGACGTAAACGTTGGTCACGTGAACGCCGCCAAAGTTGGCAACGGCACCGTTGTACGCGAAGACTCCGCCGCGCCACTCACCGCCGAAAAAGCCTACGCCGCCATAGCCGAATCCGTAGTTAACTCCGCCGTAGAATCCGATGTGCGGGCCCCAATAGCCTGGATGCCAGGCGTAAGCGCCGCCCACGAAGCCCCAATAGCCGGGTGTCCACAGGACGCCAACTCTTGGCGGCTGCACCCAGACTCCAGGAACCCAGTAGTATCCCGCATCGCCGTAGGCCCAGTAGCCAGGTGTCCATATATAGCCCGGCGCTGGTAGTGGAGGTTGCACGTAAACGGGCAACACTGGAGGGCCAACGTTGACCGAAATAAAGACGCCTGCGTGAGCCTGCGTGACTGGCAAGACCAGCAAGGGCGCCGCTGTGGAGAGAGCAAAAACAAGACCGCGCATACTTGAGCGAATAGACATTGTGGTTTCTCCATCTACAGGAGCTCTGAAGCTTCTGCGACTGTCCAGACTGTTTGGAACTATTCCCTGAAACACGGCTTTTAAAAGTTAGTTGTTTTAAAAGTCTGACCGCAAATGAATAGCCACTACAAGCATCAGTACAGAGAGGACATACACCTTAGTACCGCGCCAGACGTATGGCATGGACCCCATCCGCAAGTTCCATAAGCCCCGAAGTTAGCCGGCTCGGGGTTCTCGCGTGCGACTGAATAGCGGGCGGTGCCTGGAGACGTTGCCAATCGGACAAGCGTCGTCATCGAACATTACGTTTGTAACTGGCTTCAGACAGGGGTGCCGATCACAGCCGGCACGTTTTGCTTCGACCAACTTTAGAGCTTCACACGCGCGGACCTGCGCAGTTGCGGCCTTGGATCTGTCTCTCCCAACGCCGCGAATGTGGGCACGCCACTTAGATTGTCAGCACGTAATTGTGACCATAGGACCCGCGAACAAGCCAGGTATAGCAACTCGCCGCCGAAACCACGATACTGCTCGTATTGGCGTTGCCGAAGTTGTAGCCCCAGACGAGGTTTTGGTCGGTCGGCATAGGAAGTCCTCGCGTCAGCGACCAGTAGAAATAGTCGAGTTGCACGTTTACGAAAGGATGGCCGACAGGCAATGTCGGGTTCATCTGTCCGGGATCCACAAGGCTCAGCAACTCTTCCAAGGCCGGCAACCGCCATCCTTTGCGTCCGACCACAACTTTCGTCGTCGAATATACGACTGCACCCCCGAGACCCGTCTTGTTGGTTGCAGGTGATCGCTCCCAAACCAAACCAGTCTCCTTATCTAGAACTGCATCGCCGACTGGCGAGGTTGCAGTTTTCCAGATTGCGAATCGGGGGTTAGGCTGATTGTCAACCCATGAAGACCCTGTGATATCCCAAATAGGTTCTACAAGCGAGTGCATACGGTTTCCTTTCGCTAACGAGCGTCAAGAGAAGTTCAGAGAACCCTTGCGCGTTTTATTACCAGACGGCTCGCATGGTGCCGAGAATTATACGGCCCCGGCCCAGATCCGTGGGGTCTTCCTTTCGTTCGCCGGACTCCATTGCGCTGAAGCCCTACCGCCTAACCGGAATAACTCGAAACCGCCGCGTTGCTGAATTCCTGGTATGAGAACAACACGCGTTGATGCGAAGCTGAAACTGTTCTGTGAATTCGCAAGAATTAGTTTCTTTCGCTCTTACGGCTCTGCTATGCTGCGACGCACATGGCCTCCACTCCAGCTCTGAAAAGAGGAATTCGGTTTCGCGACCTGGCGTTGTTCTATGTCGTGGTGGCGCTGAATGTGCGCTGGACTTCGACGGCGGCAGCGGCTGGGCCGAGCATCCTGGTCATTTGGGTTGCGGCGTTGACGTGCTTCTTTATTCCGCTTGCGGCCAGCGTGATGGAGCTTTCTTCGCGGCATCCGGAAGAGGGCGGCATCTACGTGTGGACGCGCACAGCGTTCGGCGACTTCACGGGGTTCGTCGCAGCGTGGATGTACTGGATGAGCAACCTGCCGTTCTTCGCGGCGGTGCTTTACTTTGGCGCGGCGTCAGTGCTGATCGCGTTCGGTCCGCGCGCGGAGCATTTGAACAGCAGTCCACTGTACTTCATGGGATTCGCGGCATTCTGGCTGGCCGTGATCATCGTGCTGAACATTCGCGGTGTGGATGCAGGCAAATGGCTGAATAACATATGTTCAATCGGAAGCCTGGTGCCGCTCGCCCTGTTGATGATGATGGCGGCCGTGTCGTGGATGCAGTTTGGTCCGGCGACGCCGTTCACGGCTGCGAGCATGACGCCGCACTGGTCGCTGGACAATGCTGTCTTCTGGTCAGGCGTGTTTTTCGCGTTCGGCGGCGTAGAGGCGGCGAGCGCCATGGGAGACGAGATCCAGAATCCGCGCAAGACGATGCCGTGGGCAATCCTGGTGGGCGGCACGATTGTGACGCTGGGGTATATCGGCGGAACGATGGCTCTGCTGGTGGCGCTGCCGAGTGATGCAGTGAGCGGGCTGCAGGGATTTGTGAATGGCGTGGAGACGCTGAGCACGAAACTGGGGCTGGGATGGATGCTGATTCCAATTGCGCTGCTGGTTGGCGTGAACACCGTGGGATCGACGGCGGCGAATTTGTCGTCGACCTCAAGGCTGCCGTTTGTGGCGGGGATTGATCACTATCTGCCCCCGGTGTTCGGGTCGATTCATCGGCGCTATCGAACGCCGTGGGTAGCGATCGGCGTGTATGGGCTGGCGAGCGTGCTTGTCGCCATTCTCGGGCAGACGGGTACCACGGTTCGCGGAGCGTACGACGTGCTGGTGAGCATGGCGGTGATTTCGTATTTCATCCCTTACCTGCTGCTGTTTGCCACGATGATTCGCCTGCAATGGGAGCCGGCAGGGCCGAACGTGCGTCGCGTGCCTGGCGGAAAGCCGGTGGCGATTGCGCTGGGGATGGTGGGACTTGTGGCGACAGCGACGACGATCGTGCTGTCGCTGTTTCCGGGAGCGGATCAGCCGGACAAGTTGATGGCGGTGGTGAAAGTGGTAGGAGCGACGCTGGTGCAACTGGGGCTGGGCGTGGCGATCTTTCTGGCGGAGAGACGGCGGGTGCGGAGAGAAGCTGTCCCGGCTTGAGGGTTAGAGCGGAGTTAGCGGCGCTGCGCGCCTGTTCGCGGGGTTAGAAGATGAAGGTCGCGCTCTCCCACCCTTGCGGCAAAAACGTCGCAAGGATGGGGCATCCAGGTTTGTGATTGAGTCTGCTTCTCGGAAAAGCGGATCCTTCGCGCCGCTTACCCCACGAACTTTGTTCGCGGGGCCCCAAGCTTGCGGCGCTCAGCATGACACTTCAAGAGAAGATGCGCTGGGAGGGAACGGGAAGTGCGCAGGGAGTTGGGCGCGCTAGATATTGACTTCGCGACCGGCGATGAAGACTCTGGGGCGCGCGGGCGCGGCGATGAAGTAAGCGAGTTCGCGGTAGTCGGCGAATTCGTGGATGACGAAGTCAGCTTGCTTCCCTGCTTCGAGCGAGCCGATCTTAGCGCCAAGTCCGAGCGAGTGGGCAGCGTTGATAGTCGCAGCCGAGAGCGCTTCGGCAGGCGAGAGGCGCATTTGCAGGCAAGCCAGCGAGAGCATGAAGGGCATGGACGGGACGGGTGAAGAGCCCGGGTTAAAGTCCGTGGCGAGGACGATGGCGAGGCCCGCTTCGATCATCTTGCGCGCGGGCGGATATTGGGTGCGGCTGAGGGCGAAGACGGAGCCGGGGAGAAGCACGGGGTGCACGCTGGCGGCCCGGAGGTGCTGGAGGGTTTCTTCGGTTACGGTTTCGAGATGATCGGCGGTAGCGGCGCAGAGTTCCGCGGCTAGGTCAGCGCCTGTTCCTGATCGAAATTGTTCGGCGTGAATGCGGAGTTTGAGGTCGTGCTCCTTCGCCGCAGTGAGGACGGTGCGGGTTTCGTCGACGGTGCAGGCGTGGTCATCGCAGAAGGCATCGCAGTATTGGGCTAGACCAAGTTTCGCGACTTCGGGAATGAGCTCTTCGGCTACGAAGCGGACGTAGTCGGCGCGGCGGTCTTTGTATTCCGGTGGGACGGTGTGGGCTGCGAGCAATGTAGGGACTATTCGAGCTGGACCTTCTTTGTTTAGACGGCGAATCACGCGGAGCATTTTGAGTTCGGTGTCGTGGTCGAGGCCGTAGCCGGATTTGGCTTCGAGCGTGGTGGTACCGGAGCGGAGCATCCAGTCGCGATGGCGGCGGACGGCGTCGAGCAATTCATCTTCACTGGCGGCGCGGGTGAGTGCGACGGTGCGCAGAATGCCTCCACCGGCAGCGGCGATCTGCTGGTAGGTGGCGCCGGCGATGCGCTGCTCGAATTCGGCGGCGCGGTTGCCGGCGAAGACGAGATGGGTGTGGGCATCGACGAAGCCGGGGGTTACGGAACTGCGTTCAGCGTTGATTTCGGTTGCGTGTGGCGGGATCTGAGATTTGAGATTGGAGTATTTGCCGGTTGCGACTATGTGGCCGTCTTCGATGAGCATGGCCGCGTCATTGATGATGGCGAGGTCACCGAGTTCCGCACCGACGCGAGGGCGTGGAGAACCCGCGAGTGTGACGAGTTGTCCGATGTTGACGATCGCGGAAAACATGCGGCCTCTGGGTAGATCTAGTGTTCGGAAGCCAGTTCAGTTTCGGGCACAGTGCTGATTCGGAATCCATCAACCGGTACCTCATCAGGAAGACAGAATATGGCGGGGTGCTTCGGATCGTATTGCACGTTCGCCTTCTTATCGATCCATTCCCTTATCAGCGCAATCCCACGGGTTTCATTCACCCGGAGACCAAATCGGCCAGAATGATACTCGCCGTCAACTGTGTAGGAGAAGTCGAAAAAAGGAACGCTCTCTCTGAGATGGCCAACGCGCTCCACGAGTTCCATTTTCGCGGATTGAATCGTTGCATCCGTCTCAGGCCAGTTGGCAGCGTCTTTTGTTTGCCGTTTCCTGATATAAGCCGGAGCGAAACGATAGGCCAAAGCGGCTGCCAAAACAAGCAATGACAGAACCTCTATGACCATTCTCTAGTTTCCTTCCGCCATCGGAATATGAATCCCCTTCTCTTTCGCCGTTTGCTGGGCTAGTTCGTAGCCGGCGTCGGCGTGGCGGGCTACGCCTATGCCGGGATCGTTATTGAGGACGCGGGCGATTTTGCGCGAGGCTAGATCGGTGCCGTCGGCGACGGTAACCTGGCCGGCATGGAGCGAGTAGCCCATGCCTACGCCGCCGCCGTGATGGAAGCTGACCCAGGTGGCACCGGATGCCGTGTTGAGAAGCGCGTTGAGGATGGGCCAGTCGGCTACCGCGTCGGTGCCGTCAAGCATCTTTTCGGTTTCGCGATAGGGGCTGGCGACGGAGCCAGTGTCGAGATGATCGCGGCCGATAGCGATGGGGGCGGAGATTCTCCCCTTTTTGATGAGGTCGTTCATCGCTTCGCCCATCTTGGCGCGTTCGCCGTAGCCGAGCCAGCAAATGCGTGCGGGCAGTCCCTGAAATGCGAAGCGGCCGCGGGCCAGGCGCATCCAGCGAGTAAGAATTTCGTTGTCGGGAAAAAGCTCGAGGGCGAGTTCGTCTGTCACGTCGATATCTTTGGGATCGCCGGAGAGTGCTACCCAACGGAAGGGGCCGGCTCCGGTGCAGAAGAGCGGGCGAATGTATTCGGGCACAAAGCCGGGAATGAGGAAGGCGTCGGCACAACCGGCATCGAAGGCGAAGCGGCGGATGTTGTTGCCGTAATCGAAGGTGACGGCTCCGGAGCGCTGCAGGGCGAGCATGGCATTGACGTGGACGACCATGGATTGCGTGGAGCGACGGACATATTCTTCGGGATCGCGTTTGCGGAGGTCTGTCGCTTCGGCGAGCGACAGGCCTTGTGGAATATAGCCGTTCAGAGGATCGTGAGCGCTGGTCTGGTCGGTTACGACGTCGACGACGATGCCGCGGCGAACGATCTCCGGCAAGACATCGGCGCAATTACCAACGAGTCCCACCGAAAGGGCGCGGCCCTCGCGGCGAGCCAGTTCGCAGAGCCTCAGCGCCTCATCAAGACTTTCTGTAAGAGTGTCGCAATACCGTGTTTCCACTCGCCGTAAGATGCGACTGCGGTCCACATCGATGGCGAGGACGACTCCACCGTTCAGTGTGACGGACAAGGGCTGGGCGCCACCCATGCCGCCCATGCCGCCGGTGACGACGAGCTTGCCTTTAAGCGATCCGCCGAAGTGGCGCTCGGCGAGGGCCGCGAAGGTCTGGAAGGTACCCTGCAGAATGCCTTGAGTTCCGATGTAAATCCACGAACCGGCGGTCATCTGGCCATACATCATGAGGCCCTTGCGGTCGAGTTCGTTGAAGTGATCCCATGTGGCCCATTTACCGACGAGGTTGGAGTTGGCAATGATGACGCGCGGGGCCATTTCATGCGTGGGAAAAACGCCGACGGGCTTGCCGGACTGGACGACGAGCGTGTCTTCGGGACCGAGGCGCTCAAGTTCGCGAACGATGGCGTGGAAGCACTCCCAGTTGCGCGCCGCGCGGCCGATGCCACCGTAGACGACGAGGTCCTGCGGGCGCTCGGCGACTTCGGGGTCGAGGTTGTTCATGAGACAGCGTAGGGCCGCTTCCTGCTGCCAGCCTTTGCAGCGGAGTGTATTGCCGCGGGGGGCACGGATGATGGGGGATGTGGCGGAGGTGGTCACGGTGAACTCCTGCGGAATCGACATCTTGAGGATACTACCGGGGAGACGGCCCGTTTCGTGCCTGCCCTGCAGGCTGCGGAATTCATGGCGCGCGTAAACCCAGGTTTTCATCCGGGCTATTTTCGTTCGCTCCGGAAGGGATACGGGATACGCGAGAGAAGTTCTGTATCCCTTGTCGATTGCATTTACGCGTGACGGGCAAGAGCAACAGCAGATCCTTCGCGACGCTTACCCCATCGCGCACCAGTGCACGACGGGGCCCCAAGCATGCGTCACTCAGGATGACTGTGCTTAGAGGGGGAGGACGTGGCAGAGCGGGCTACCTTCCTGATTTATCCTTCTCTTCGTGCCAAACACATTAGTGGAGTGCGTACCTAATTTCTCTGAGGGGCGCGACAAGGCGAAGGTGGATGCCATTGTCGAGGCCATGAAAGTGCCTGGAGTGTATCTGCTCGATCGCGAGATGGATGCGGATCACAACCGGTGTGTGATCACCCTGGTGGGCGAGCGGGAGGCGATCCAGGAGGCGGCGATTCGCGGCGTAGGCAAGGCTGCGGAGCTGATTGATCTGACACAGCACCAGGGCGCGCATCCGCGGATGGGAGCGGCAGACGTGGTGCCGTTTATTCCCATCGACGGCGTGACCCTGGAAGACTGCGTGGCGATGGCGAAGCACGTGGGCGCGGAGATCGCGAAGCGGTTCGCAATTCCTGTGTATTTGTATGAAGCGGCCGCGGCGACGCCAGAGCGGCAGAATCTTGAGAACATCCGGCGCGGGCAGTTCGAGGGCATTCGCGCGGAGATTGCGACCAACCCGGCGCGCAAGCCGGATTTCGGCGAGGCCAAGGTGCATCCCACGGCGGGCGCGACAGTGGTGGGCGCGCGAAAGTTTCTGATCGCCTACAACGTGTTTTTGAATACGAATGACGTTGATGTCGCGAGGAAGATTGCGAAGACGGTGCGGGCTTCGTCGGGCGGCTTCCGGTTTGTGAAAGGCGCAGGATTCCTGGTGCGCGGGATGGCGCAGGTTTCGATGAACCTTACGGATTTCGAGCAGACGCCGATTGCGCGGGTGTTCGAAGCGGTGAAGCGCGAGGCGGCGCGTTACGGCGTTGCGCCGGTGTCGAGTGAGATTGTGGGACTGATTCCGAAAGCGGCGCTGGAACAGGCTGCGGAGTGGTTCTTGCAGGTGGAGCATTTTGATTCGTCGCTGATTTTGGAGAATCGACTGGCAGCGGTGATGGGAGGCAAGATGGCAGCAGGCGGACCGAGCGCGGGACTGAGTGCCGGAGTTGCCCCGTTTATCGAGCAACTGGCTGCGCCGACGCCGACTCCGGGCGGCGGCAGCGCGGCGGCAGCGAGCGGAGCGATGGCGGCGGGTCTGGCGCATATGGTGGCGGCGATGTCGCGGGGCAAGAAAGCCTATTTGCAATATGAGGCGCAGTTGAGCGGGGCAATTGCGCGGCTGTCGACTCTGCGCGAAGAGTTGAAGACGGCGATCGATGCGGATGCCGAGTCGTACAACGTGGTGATGAAGGCTTATCGCGCGGCGCGGGAGAAAGACGATAGCGGTGTCGGCGTGAACGCAGCGCTGCGGCAGGCAACGAGCGTGCCGCTCGGCGTGGCGGAGCATGCGGCTGAAGTGGCGCGGATTGCGGAGAGTCTTAAGCCGATTACGAATCCCAACATGGCTTCGGATCTGACGACGGGGATTGCTCTGGCTGACGCAGCAATCACAGGAGCGCTGTCGAATGTGGAGATTAATGTGGGGTCGATGAAGGCAGGATCTGCGGAGGATGATGCGTTTGTGAAGGAGACACGTACGCGGGCGGCGAAGCTCAAAACGTGAGGGTTGTTTGTGGTTCAGCGAGTTAGCTGGGCTTTGCGCGATCGTAAGTCAGCTTGTGTTTTGGCGACTGAATTGAAGCGTGCCTTAGCACGGGCTAAGCCCATTCAATCTTTTGCGAATTACGGCACGACGGAAGTCATGCCCTGTTACAAGACATAATCGTGCCAATCGTTTGTTCTTCGTTTTGCTGAGGTGACGAATGCATCGAGCAGGAAGTTTCCTTTTTGTTGTTTTTGTAGTTTTGTTTTTGGCCGCAACATCACAATTGACCATCAACGCAGCAGCGCAGCAGAAGACTGCGTTCGTGCGGTTGGATCGGGTGACTTCATCCCGCGTGCTTCCGAACGGAATGGAGATTCGCTCAGGCGCCGCAGTCATGCAGATCACGGCACTGCGCGATGACGTGGTGCGGGTACGAGTGGGTCCGGCTGGGCAACTGCCGGAGGATGCTTCGTGGGCGGTGCTTCCCTCTTCGCGGACGGCGAGCGTAAATGTGACGCCGGAGTCGAATGGAGCTGCGGTTGGGTTCAAGACGGCGAAGCTGCATGTCGCGGTGCACAAGGACCCTTTCGGACTGAGTGTTACGGACAATGCGAAGCACGTGATTGCGCAGGATCTGCCCGGCCGGCCAATCGAGTATCACGGTGCGTCGTTTCGGGTGTACCTGAAGTCGCCTGCGGATGAGCACTATTTCGGGCTGGGCGACAAGCCCGGGCCGCTGGACCGGCGCAACGAGGCGTTTACGGACTGGAATACGGACGCATTCGGATGGCAGCAGTCGACCGATCCGATTTACAAGTCGATTCCCTGGTTCATCACATTCGACAAGGGCACTTGCGCAGGAATTTATTTCGACAACACGTGGCGCGCGAGCTTCGACTTCAACAAAGAATATCGTGACGGATATTCGTTCGGGTCAGAGGGAGGGCCGCTGGATTTTTATGTCCTTTATGGCCCGGAACCGAAGGCTGTGGTGGAGACGTGGGCGTGGCTGGTGGGAACGACGCCAATGCCGCCGATGTGGGCGCTTGGCTATCAGCAGTCGCGATACAGTTACTATCCCGAGGCCGAGGTGAGGCGCATTGCCGGCAGCTTGCGCAGCGAGCGCATTCCGGCGGATGTGATCTGGCTGGATATTGACTATCAATACAAGAACTGGCCGTTCACGGTGGACCCGGAGCGCTTCCCAACCTTCGAGCAAATGGTCAGGGACCTGAGGGCCGAGCATTTGCGCACGGTGGTGATCACCGATCTGCATATTGCCGATCAGCCCCTGGCCAAATACAAGCCATTTGAGGAAGGGATTGCGGGGGATCACTTTCTGAAAAACCCTGATGGCACGGTTTATGAAGGTGTGGTTTGGCCGGGCAAGGCGGTGTTTCCGGACTTCACGCGGAAGGTTTCGCGCGAGTGGTGGGGTACGCTCTACGCGGATTTTGTGAAACAGGGAGTGGCCGGTTTCTGGAACGACATGGGTGAACCATCGATCTTCCTTGTGCCATCGAAGACGATGCCGGATGATACGCAGCATCGCATCGACGAACCGGGTTTCGCAACCCGGGTTGCAAATCATCTAGAAGTTCACAACATCTACGGGATGCAGAATTCGAGGGGTACCTTTGAAGGCTTGCTGAAACTGGAGCCGAACGTGCGGCCGTTTGTAATGACGCGGGCATCGTTTGCAGGCGGCCATCGCTACGCGGTCACTTGGACGGGGGACAATTCGTCGACGTGGGATCATTTGCGACAGACGACTCCGCAACTGCTGAACCTGGGGCTGAGCGGGTTTGCGATGGCAGGGGCGGACGTGGGCGGGTTCGCGGGCTCTCCGCAACCGGAGCTGCTGACCCGCTGGCTTGAGGTGGCGGCGTTCCATCCCATCGATCGCGACCACACGGCTGTCGGGACACTTCCGCAGGAGCCGTGGGAGAACGGCACGGCGGAGGATGTGAGCCTGCGGCGACGCTACATCGAGGAGCGCTACCGGCTGATGCCGTACCTCTACACGACGACGGAGGAGATGAGCCGGACGGGGCTGCCGATCATGCGTCCGCTGTTTCTGGAGTTTCCGCATGGCGAGGCAGATGGGGGACCCCTGGATTTGAGTACCGGAAACGCCTTCATGGTGGGGCCGGACCTGCTGGTGGCACAGAGCCCCTATCCCGACGAACTGGACGACTACCAGGTAGCGCTGCCGCCGTCAAGCTGGTACGACTATTGGACAGGTTCAAGAATCGATCCAACTTCAGGCCGCAAAGGTATTGATAATGCGGCGATTGCGCAACCCGAGGTTCACATCCACAGGACCCTGGAGACGCTGCCGGTTTTCGTACGGGCAGGATCGATAGTTCCGGAGCAGCCGCTAGTCCAGAGCACTGACGAGAAGCCAGTCGGGCCGCTGACACTGCGCGTATATCCGCCGACGGCACCGGGCGCGGACTGCCAAGGCTCGCTCTACCTCGACGACGGGGCGAGCTACGACTTCAAGAAAGGCGACTATCTGCGCGTGCAGTTTGCGTGTCGGCTGAGCGCGCAAGGGCTGATTGTGACGGTGGCGCCGCGCAAAGGCACTTTCCAGCCATGGTGGAAGCTGCTCGACATCGAGGTATACGGTGCAACGAAGCCATATGCCAGTGCGATCGTGACCGGATTGGACCATCCTGGATCCGCTCCGATCTCGACCAACTTCGACGCGGAGCATCATCGCGTAACGGCGTTGGTGAGTGACAATCCAAAGGGATTGGAATTGCAGCTGACATACTGAAGCCGTGTTTAGACTGACGAAACCGACGAAAAGAGAAATCGAACGTCAGGTAATGAAGGCTTCACGGGCCGGGGTAATGAGCCTGGAATACCTCAATCCATCCGGCGGAGTCGGCGAAGCAAGCCTTCGCACAGGGTTTGTCCGTGACCATCTGCGGACAAAGATCGGCGAAGGCAGAGAAGCGTTTGAGGCTGCAATTCAAGCTTTCCAAGTCTGGAAACAATTCGATCTCGGGTGGGTCCGAGTTGTGAATCCATCGGCGGCAATTGAAGTCGGCCAAATCGTTGGGGTCGAGGTTCGGAGCCTAGGGCTGTGCTCAGTGAACCTGAGCCAGATCGTCGCGGTAATTCGGACAGAAGGCCGATTTGGGTTCATCTACAAAACGACGCAGGCACATGTGGAAGACGGCGAGGAGAGGTTTGAGCTGATCTTTGATTTGGATTCATTTGCGGTCTGGTATGAGACGGAGGCTGTGTCGCGGCCTCGCGATCTGATGGCTCTACTCGGATACCCCATAACGCGAGCGTTCCAGCACCGGTTTGCGCGCCATTCGCATCGACGGATGCGAGAGACAGTGGGCGGGGCGAGCTAAGGGCGGTCGCTCGCTTGGAGCCAAAGCGGCACTCGAGGACAAAAGGCAACTGCAGGCTCCTCCACTTCCCTTCGCCAGGCTCAGGGTCGGTCGGAATGACACAGCTTTTTGAAGGGGCGCCGGAGTGCCGGGAACTTGAAAGCGGGCAGTTTCAGGATCGGTTCTTTTTGAACAAAGCGATGACAACCGAACATTCGCGCGCTGTTAACCTAGAAGTATGAAATTCGGCGTTCTGGTGTTTCCGGGGTCCAATTGCGATCACGACACATACAACGTGATTGCGGAGATTGCGCAGCAGCCGGTTACGTTCCTGTGGCACGATTCGGAGGATCTGCAAGGCGTGGATGCCGTGCTGGTCCCGGGTGGCTTTGCATATGGCGACTATCTGCGCACTGGGGCGATTGCGCGGTTTTCGCCGGTAATGCAGGCAGTGCAGAAGTTTGCTGCCGGAGGCGGGCTGGTGCTGGGCATCTGCAACGGGTTCCAGATTCTGGCTGAGTCGGGACTGCTGCCAGGGGCGCTGATGCGCAATGCGGGGTTGAAGTACATCTGCAAACAGGTGCATCTGCGCGTGGAGACGACGAACAGCCCGTTTACCAATCAGTTGCGCAAAGGCGAGGTGCTTGAGATTCCGATCGGGCACATGGAGGGCAATTACTTCTGCACTCCGGAAGATCTGGCGCGGCTGGAAGCCGAGGATCGGATAGCCTTTCGCTACGCCACGACCACGGGCGAGATTACCAAAGATGCAAATCCGAACGGCTCTTTGAGCAATATCGCTGGAATTCTAAATGAGGGCCGGAATGTACTGGGAATGATGCCGCATCCGGACCGCTCCAGCGAGAAACTGCTCGGGTCGTCGGACGGATGGAAGATTTTCGCATCCATGATCGAGGCACTGGCGACGCGCTAAGGTGTGCGAAGAGGGATACCGGGAACCGATGATCGACATCCACACCCACTTGATCTACGGCGTAGACGACGGATCGCCGGATCTTGAAACATCCGTCGAAATGGCTCACACCGCGATCAGCGAAGGCGTCACACATATTGTTTGCACTCCCCATGCCAGTGAGCAATATCCCTACCAACCTGCACTGAACCAGATCCGGCTTGCCGAGTTGCGGGAGAAGGTAGGAACGAAGGTCAAGCTCAGCCTCGGATGCGACTTCCACATGAACGCGCAGAACATCGCCGACGCCATTGAGAATCCGCTTCGCTATTCGATTGATGGAAAAGGCTATCTGCTGATCGAGTTTCCCGACCTGCTGATTCCCCAGCAATTGACCACGTCTCTGAGCCGCCTGCGTCATGCGGGTTACACGTTGATCGTGACCCATCCGGAGCGGAATCCGGTTCTGCAGGCGGATCCTGAGTTGCTGGCGGAGTGGATGCGCGAGGGATGCCTTGTGCAGGTGACTTCGGCGTCGCTGTATGGACGATTCGGAAAAATGGCGAAAGCATTCGCCGATGCGTTGCTGGAGCGCAACTGGATTCACTTTCTGGCGAGCGACGCACATCATCCCGAGTGGCGGCCGCTGCACTTGAAGAAGGGCTACGACTACGTGGTTGCGAAAGCGGGCGAGGAGACAGCGCACCGTCTCTATGCCAGCAATCCGCAGGCGGCCGTGGAGGGCGCCAAGTGGCCGGCGCAGCCAGAACCGGTCGGGCTTTGGGAGCAGGTTCCCCTGGAGTTCGAGGCCCGAGCTGAAAGCAAAGGTCGGCGGGCAAATGGCTCAGCACAATCTGAAGGCAAGGGATTCTGGTCTCGTTTGTTTTCGCGGTAGGACGACGTTTGAGTGCCTAGCGCTCCGTCTTCCTATGTCTCAGAAGCGAGACATCCACCCCATCGACGAAGACCGGACGCTTTGGACTCCGGAAACGGGGCAGCCGGTCTGTGCAGGAGCAAACGCTACAGGCCCAAACCGCCGTCGACGGCCAGTACTTGCCCGGTGATGAAATTGCCGGTGGTGGCGAAGAAGGTCACGGCTTGCGCAACGTCTTTTGCGGTGCCGTTGCACTTCATGGGCGTTTTAGCGGCGAACCGCTGCGCGGCTTCGTGAGGCTCTGTCTCGCCAATATCGATCCAGCCGGGGGCAACGCAGTTCACGGCAATCTCAGGTGCGAAGGCTTTGGCCATGGCCTGGGTGAGCATGTGCAAGGCGGCCTTGGATGCGCAGTAATGCGCGTGGTCAGCCCAGGGGCGAAGGCCGCCGAGTGAGCCGATGTTGATGATGCGTCCACGAGAAGCGCGCAGATGCGGCAAAGCTTCGCGAGCGACGAGAAACGGGCCGCGTGTATTGGTTTCAAAGACGGCGTCCCATTGCTCCAGGCTGAGCCGCTCAAGCGGGGCGGACTCGAAGATGGCGGCATTATTCACCAGCACATCGAGATGACCGTGGAAGTTGACGGAGGCGGCGATTGCAGAACTCACGGATTGCTCGGAGCGCACGTCACATTCAATTGCAAAGGACTGCCTGCCTAATTGCCGGATGAGTTGCAGAGTTTGTTCGCCTTCTGTTTTGGAGTTCCGGTAGGTCAGGGTGATGTCGGCGCCGGCCGCGGCAAGTTCCAAGACAATTTCGCGCCCAATGCGTCGTGCGCCGCCGGTGACCAGAGCCGCTTTTCCAATGAGGGTTTGGCTGGTCATCGCGAAACTCGTGCGCTCGATTCGCCGCAGTTCAGGGCGGGTTGACTATTGCGGTTTGGATGGCGGGTTGGTGGGTTGGCTGCTGGGATCGGCGGGCTTGTCCTTTGGCGCGTCAGCCGGTGGAGGATCCTTTTGTGATCCCGAATCGCCGTTCTTGTCGTCCTTCTGCGCATCTGCGTCCTGACCGTGGTCCTTGTAGACGGAGTACTGCTCGCCGGGCCGCTTCAGGCGGATGCCGAAGGCCAGATCAGACTTGTCGATCTTGTAATCCTGACCGTAGGTCTTATAGCCCTTGGCGATGATTTGGAGGCGCACGGTTGAACCGATGGGCAGAACGTCAATCACCGATTTCCCGTCTTCGTTGGTCTTAAGCTCCATGTTGCCCTTATCGCCTTCAAGTTGAAAGATCACCGAAGCATTCTCGATGGGCTTGGAGTCAGCATCCCGGATCACCGTGACCTCGATGCGCGAGGTCGGTGGCGGGGGTTTGTACTTGCGACCCCGCTGCGCCGTATCCTGCGCAGAAAGGCTGACTGTGGAAACCGCAACGAGAGTTAACGCGATGGTAAAAAGGCGAGAGGAAGCGCGATACAGCATGCCAACATTGTATCCGTTGATGTGCACTCCAAGCGATAGCGTGCGCCGACGGGAGTTCTGGAATCCTGAGAAATCGGGATGGTCGCTCCTATGTTGTTCTTCGACTTTGGGATGAAGTGGAGAGGAGTACGGATTTTGGAAGGCAAGCCGCAACGTTCGATGATGAAACCCACTTCGGAAGCGGCACGGCGCTGGGCCGATGGGCTTCGCGCGGAGGTGGAACAGTGGCCGGGGGTAGTGCTGAAGAGGGCCTTCGGGATGATGCTGGTTTATCGCGGCGATGTGGTGTTTGCGGCGCTCCCTGGGACGCGAGCGTTGTTTGAAGAGGACGCCATTCTGATCAAATTCGTGCGGGAGACTGCGGCGCTGGCGAAACGAATCGCGGAGGCTCGGTGCTTCGCGGGTGGGACGATGGAGCAGCAAGGGAGAAAGCGGAAGAAAACGCATGGGGAGGGACCAAAGTGGCGGATCTATTTGCTGCGGGAGGAGAGGGACGCGCGGGAGGCGGTGGAATGGCTGGCGCGGGCCTATGAGATTGCAGGCAAGCGCTAACTGCTTTCTCTGGAAGCATTTTCGGAAGCAAATGTAAAGCTGCTATTCGCTTAGTAGATGCCTCGTCACGCGGAAGCGACGAGAAGAATTGCACGAGCGGGTAAACTGAATAAGAAGAGGTCGCTATGCCAGAGATTCAGCGCAGGAAGACACCCACAGTCAAAATCGGCCACGTTCGTGTGGGGTGGGAGGTCCCGGTTGTCGTGCAGTCGATGACCAATACCGACACCGCCGACGTCGACGGCACCATTGAGCAGGTATCTGCTCTCGCCATGGCCGGGTCGGAGATTGTGCGGGTTACGGTGAACAACGAGGAGGCCGCGGCGGCGGTTCCGGCGATCGTGGAGGGGTTGGACAAGCGCGGGATTCGGGTGCCGATCGTGGGCGACTTCCATTACAACGGGCATCTGCTGCTGAAGAAGTTTCCGGCGACGGCGAAGGCGCTCGCGAAGTACAGGATCAATCCCGGCAATGCGTCGATTGGGAAGAAGGATAACGACAACTTCCAGGTAATGGTGGAGTGCGCGGTCGAGAACCAGAAGCCGGTGCGCATCGGCGTGAACTGGGGATCGCTGGACCAGTCTCTTCTCACCAGAATGATGGACCAAAACGCCCGCTCGGCGCAGCCGCTGCCCGCTCGCGACGTCATGATGGAAGCAATGGTGGTGAGCGCGCTGGAGTCGGCCAAGGCGGCTGAACACTTCGGATTGCGCCCGGACCAGATCATCCTGTCAGCGAAGGTAAGTGGCGTTCGCGATTTGATCGATGTGTATACGAATCTTGCATCGCGCTGCAACTATGCGCTGCACTTGGGATTGACGGAAGCGGGCATGGGTGCGAAGGGGCTGATTGCATCGACCGCTGGGCTGGCTCCGCTGCTGCTTGCTGGCATTGGAGACACGATTCGAGTGAGCCTGACGCCAAGGCCGGGCGGCGATCGCACCGAAGAAGTGCAGGCGGCGCAGCAGATTCTGCAGTCGCTCTCGATTCGCAGTTTTATGCCGCAGGTGACGAGCTGCCCGGGTTGCGGACGGACGACGAGCACGTACTTCCAGGAACTGGCGGAGCAGATTCAGAGCTATCTACGCACGTCGATGCCGGAGTGGCGGAAGAAGTATCCCGGCGTGGAAGAGCTGAAGCTGGCGGTGATGGGTTGCGTTGTGAACGGGCCAGGCGAATCGAAACACGCCAACCTTGGCATCAGCCTGCCGGGAACGTTTGAGGAGCCGAAGGCGCCGGTGTACGTCGATGGGAAGCTTTACACGACGCTGCGCGGCGACGCGATTGTGGCGGAGTTCAAGACGATACTCGACAACTACGTGCAGAGCCATTATGGGCAAGGGGCGAAGAGCGAAGAGTTGGTCGGAACACGGTAGAGTCTGGGAATAGGTCGTAGGGAAACATTCCCGCAGGCCTCGCTGGTTCCCTTCCCGGTTGGTTCGGCGTAAGCTGAGGTTTCCCCGGAATGTGAGTTGCGATGGGGCGCTTTGCGCTGATCGTATTGCTGTGTCCGTTCGCCGCATTTGCGGCGCAACCAAAACCCTGCGTAAATCTTGACGACGCTGCCAAGCTGGTCAATAAGGACGTGTGCATCAACGCGCACGTGTATGACGTGGTGGAGTTGCAGGATGGGACGCGCTTTCTGGATGTGTGCTCGCCGGACACGCCGGATGAGAAGTGCAGCTTCACGATCGTCAGCCTGCGGGAAGATCGCGAGGATGTGGGCGCGTTATTGAAGTATCGCGATGCGGATGTGCATGTGCGGGGGATTGTGCAGCCGATGCATGGGCGCTCCGGAATGATGCTCAGCCACGCGCGACAGTTCTCCGGCGGGACGCCGAAGTTCAAGCCGAATCCGAAACTGTTGCATGGATTTTCAGGAGAACAGGCGAAGCCACCCGTTGCTGATCCGAATCTGCGATCGCAGGGCGGGCATCGCGCGTTTATGAATTCGCGGGACCAGGAGCCCGTGACCAGGTGAAGGTTCACAACAGGATTGAGGACCCAGGCGCTGCAGAGACCGATCGTTTCCGAAACGGAGACTGAAAGTCGTTCTGCAGTGAACTTTCGGGTGTATCAAGCGAAGAGGCTATCGAGAGTTTGCTTTGCTCAACTCGCAGGTGAGGATTCTTCGTTGAGCGGCGGGGCGAAACGCGAACCGATCAGCAATATGACGCAGGAGATGACGAGGAAGATGAGCGTGGATCCGAGGCCGATGCGCAGATCGGAATGATCGGCGATTTTGCCGATGATCTGGGGCGAGAAGGTGTCGCCGAAGAAGTGGATGCAGAAAAGATTCACCGACACGGCGGTTGCGCGGACGGGTGCGGAGACGGAGTTGACGATGGCGGTGTTGAGCGGGCCGGTATTCAGGAATAGGAAAAACTCCGCAGCAAAGAGCGCGGGCACGCACCAGCGGGCGGGACCGAAGAAAAGGAGGATGCCGAAGGGCAGCGTGAGGGCAACGCTCCAGAAGCTGACGAGGTAGAGTGCGCGGTGGTTGGTGCGAAGCCAGCGTTGAGCGATCCAGCCCCCAATAGCTGTGCCGAGAATGCCGTCGATCACGGTACTGGCACCGGCGAGCTGGCTGGCTTTTGCGACGGAGAGGCCGATGGGGTTGTGAAGAAATTCGGGGACCCAGTTGGAAATGCCTCCCATGGCAAAGGTCAGCGTGGCGAGTCCGAAGGTGGCCGTTAGGAAAGCTGGATTGCGAAAGAGACCGGCGAAGGTGGCGCGATCGGTCGTTGGTTTGATGTGGTCTTGCGCACCACGGACCGGCTCGCTTCCAAAGAGTCCATAGAGCAACGCGACGATCAAGCCGGGGATGGCGCAGATGAAGAAAGGTTGTCGCCAACCCCAGGCAGATCCCATCTGTCCGCCGGCCATGTAGCCGAGAGCGGCGCCGACAGGGATTGCAACGTAGAAGATGGAGAGGATGCGGTTGCGATCGCGTTCGGGGTAGAAGTCGGCAATGACGGCCGGCGCAAATATGCCGAAGGAAGCTTCGCCGATGCCGACGACAGCGTGGCGGATGTAGAGAGTCCAGTAGCTGTGCACCCAGGCAGTGCTGAGAGTCGCTACGCTCCAGAGGACGGCTCCAGCGATGATCAGCGGCTTGCGGCGATAGCGGTCGCCCAGCCAGCCGGTGAGCGGCGCGGCCAGCATATAGACGAAGAACATCGCCGTGGTGAGCGCACCCATCTGCTCGCGGGTGGCGTGAAATTCATTTTGAACGAGGGAGAGTTCGCCGGGCAGTATGTAGCGGTCGATGTAGTTGAGGAGGTTGAGGGCGATAAGGAGGATCAGCGTGGCGAGGGCTGGGCTGATGCGCGTGCGGGTTGTTGCTGTAAGTGTCGCCACGGCTTCCTCTTCGTTTCCGAGTATCCCATGACGGGTTACAAGGGGATATTGCGCACCATATTTCCGGCATCGGGCGCAACTTTTCACAAAATTACGTGTCGCCGCTGTACTCTGTTGCCTTTGTTTGCCGTCCATCAGGACAAAGAAAGACTACTGTGGGACCCGAAAGAACGGCTAGGAGGAGGATGGAGATGAACATCGGCAAATTTCTGTGCGGTGTTGCCGGGCTTGCCTTGGCAGTGTCGCCCGCAGTCTACGGACAGGGAGGCTTTGGCAGAGGTTTTGGACCCGGCGGCCCAAGGTTTAATGAATTCCACGGGAAGGTAACCACCGGCGCGCCCTACTCCGCTACCCGCACCATCACCCGGGTTCAGAAGCTGGACAACGGCACAACGATCACTCACACAGAGGTGATCAAGGAAGCCCGCGATTCGCAAGGAAGGACGTATATGGAGAGGGTGCCTGAAACGACGGGCGCCGGAGCCAGCACCCGCACCTTCACCCGCGTATTCGATCCCGTTAACCATGTCTCCATCTCCTGGTCATCGAACTCGAAACAGGCAACTGTCTTCCACCTGCCCGATGCGAACCAGTCGGGGAGGTCGGCTTTGGCGCAGGAATCCGGTGTCGCGGGCGGACCGATGCGTTTCCGCGGAGACTCGGGGACCGCAAACGTTGAGAACCTGAGCACGAAGACTATCAACGGCGTCACGGCTGAGGGAACGCGCACCACCCGCGTGATTCCAGCGGGCGCACACGGGAATGATCAGCCTCTGACCGTCACCCACGAATCATGGATTTCGTCCGATCTGAAGATTACGGTGATGCGGGTAGATACTGATCCCCGCTTCGGCACCACCACGATGGAGTTGACAAACATCAGTCGCGACGAGCCGGCTGCCACCCTCTTCCAGGCCCCCGCAGGTTACGCAGTGAACGAGCGGACGCCAGGCGCGCCGAGCCGGACGTTCAACGCCGAACAGTAAAACTGGCTGCTGTCCTGCCATCGACTCGACAGCCTCCCTTGCATCCGACCTGAGAAATTCACCTCTTAGGTCGGGTGCGAATCTTCGTCCGCATGTGAACAGAATCTGCCAACGCGACCTGTTTTTGATGGCTGTGTTTTGAGCCAGTAGTTCACTTCTCGGGCCGGGGCCAGCGGGCTTCTACGGTGGTTCCGATTCCGCCACGGGGGCGGAATTCGCCACGAACTACTGCCCAGACGGGATCGCAGGCTTTCACGACGTCTTCGAGCACCTGGTTGACGATATTCTCCTGGAAAATTCCCAGATTTCGGTAGCTGAAGAGATATTCCTTGAGCGATTTAAGCTCGAGGCAGCGGGCGCGCGGCATGTAACGGATGGAGAGCGAACCGAAGTCGGGCAGGCCGGTTTTCGGACAAACAGAGGTCAATTCGGGATCGTCGATGACGATTTCGTAGCCGGGGAATTGGTTTTGCCAGGTCTCGATGGCGGGAAAGGCAAAGTCGAGTCCAGCCTTGGCGTGATCGTCGGTGTAACGGGGTTGCTGAGACATATTTCTATTGTACGAGGGATCAAAATGAACAATTCTTCATGCAAGTTTCTTCTCCTTATACATGTAAATTTCTGCTTCTTAAGGGCTTGCTGATGAGTCTTATATACTGGCGTTGGTCGCCTGCATGGTTACAGAAAGAAAGCAATTGGGCCGCAGATGGCTTTGGTTCGGCGCGGCCGTGGTTCTTATCATTGTCTATTTTGTCGCTCGATCTTATACCAAGGATCGCTTGCCCGTGCGTGCAGCCGAGGTTTCGAAGGAACCTTTGGCGAGTACGATCAGCACCAACGGCCTGGTTGAGCCCATTCACCCCATCGAGATTCATGCACCGATTCCAGCCCTGGTGAAGGCGGTTTATATCCAAGCCGGCGACACTGTTCCGGCTGGCAAACTGCTGATGCAGCTTGACGACATCGACGCCCGGGCCAAGCTGGCAAGCGCAGACAGCGCCGTGAAGTCGGCCCAGGCGAACCTTGAAGCGATTACGCAAAACGGGACCCTCGAGCAGCGACAGGGCGTGGACGCGGAGATTGCCCGCGACAAGATCGACCGGGACCAGGCGCAGCACGATCTGGATGCGCTGGTAAAACTGAGTGCGACCGGGGCCGCGGCGCCGAGCGAGGTGGCTGCGGCGCGTCAGAGGCTGGCGACAGCCGAGGCTAATCTTCATGCCGCGGAACAAAGTGCGCAGAGCCGATATTCCCAGGCCGAGGTTGCGCGTGCGCAGGCAGCACTGGAGGATGCGGTGGCCAACCGCCAGGCGGCCCAACAGGTGCTGGCCCAGACTGCGGTACGTGCGCCGTCAGCCGGCACCGTCTACAGTTTGAATGTGAATGCGACGGAATTTGCGGAGCAGGGCAAACTGCTGATGCAAATGGCGGACCTGCACGAGATACGGGTGCGGGCTTATTTCGATGAACCGGAGATCGGGAAGCTGGAGGTCGGGCAGCCCATCCTCATCAAGTGGGATGCGAAGCCAGGCTTGGTCTGGCATGGCCACATCGAGCGGACTCCTATTACCGTAATCGGTTACGGCACACGCAATATCGGCGAAACGTTGATTCACATCGATGACGCCGACAGCCAGCTTCTGCCTGATATTCATGTCACGATCACGGTTACGACTTCGAACCAGACAAATGCACTGAGCATTCCACGCGAGGCGTTGCGATCGGAGAACGGCAAGACGTATGTCTTCAAGATCGATGGCGACGAGTTGAAAAAGACCTTTGTCGTAACCGGCGCACTGAACCTTACGCAGGTTGCCATTCTATCTGGACTGAAAGACGGTGACTGGGTCGCCACGGGGACCACGTCAGGGTTGCCGCTGCAAGAGGACGTCCCGATCAAGAGAGTCCGGTGAAGAACGCACTCGCGATAACTTTGCAGGCAGATCTTGTCACCACTGCGTCGACCGAAGCCTATGCGCGGCTTGCCTGGCTCAGAGCCCAGTTGGGCGACAAGAATTGCGCGAGGCAGGCCCGAGCGACAGCTCTTAAACTTGCGCATGATTACAAGCCGGCACTGGGGCTGACATTTTGATTCCTTCACGACTAGCGACGAGTGCCACCAGACCGCGCATTGCAATGCTCTGCGCCAGGATTGTGGCAGCGATGGCGGCCACGCTGATGTGGATGCCGGCTGCAGCGCATGCGCAGGTGTCGCTGGCGACAGTAGTTGACCTGGCACAGCGCAACAGCACCGGAGTGCGCGCCGCGCAGGCCGACGTGAACAAGGCGAGAGCGTTACTTTCGGAAAGCAAGGACGCCGTGATTCCATCCGTAAGCGTGAGCACTGGCGTGCCGGTATTTCCCGAGGTGGGCTTCACTGGTTCTCCGCCATCTATTTACAGCGCGACTGTGCAGTCGCTGGTCTACAGCATCCCTCAGAAGCGCTACATCGATGCCGCAGGACTTGGAGTGCAGGCTGCAACATCGCGGTTGAAGGATACGCGCGAGCAGGTTGCACTGGATGCCTCCACTGCATATCTCGAGCTCGACATCGTAAACCAGGAACTTGTTGACGCGCACCAGCAAGAGCAGTTCGCCGGGCGGCTGGTTGATATCGAACAGCAGCGCACTGAAGCGGGTGTCGATCCGTTAAGTGAACTTCTGCAAGCGAGGCTAACGGCAGCGCAGATTAAGCTGAAGCGTCAGCACCTGGAGTCGCGTGCGGCAATTCTCGAGAAGCAGCTGTCAGCTCTAACCGGGCTTCCAGAAGGTTCAATCAAGATTGACCACGCGAGCATTCCAGAAATTCCGCAAGTGCATGGTGAAGTACCTGCCCAAGATCTAGCGGGTGTCCACGCATCGCAATTGATTGCAAACTCGAAACGCGCTCAGGCTAAAGGCGACAACGAATCCAGCTATATTCCAGAACTGCGCTTCTTCATGCAATACAACCGCAATACCAATTTGCTGAACGACGTCAGCAGCTTCTTCGCCAAGCCGCTGCCGGCGAACAACCTGGCATCCGGGATTTCGGTTGAGATCCCTCTGGTTGATATGGGACGGCATGCCCGGGCCCGGGAATCTGCGGCGGATGCGCTCCGGGCAAAAGTCGAGGCCGAGCAGGCGCAAAAGCAGAACGACCTTGCAATTGCTGACCTTAGCGGAAGTATTCGCGAATTGGATACCCAGGCGGAGATCGCGAGTCTAAAACAACAGATCGCGGACGAGCAGCTGAAAACTGTATTGACACAGTTGGAGTTAGGCAACGGATCCGGATCTGGACCGGGCTCTGTGCCGCAAACAAGCCCGAAAGCCGAGCAGCAGGCTCGGATCGATGAAGGGCAAAAGACTGAAGATGCACTGGATGCGGGATTTGAGTTGGCAAAGGCACGTCTCAGTCTGCTGCGCGCACTTGGCCACATGGATGATTGGCTGCACGAACTACATGGCAAGTAACCATCGGAATACATAGCTAAAGCCGCGTAAAAACAAGCTAACTGATAGAATTGAAGGGATGCCTATGCCTCTGAAAACACTCTTCCTCAACCCGCCTTCGTTTGAAAACTTCGACGGTGGCGCAAGCTCGCGCTGGCCCGCTACGCGCGAAATCGAGTCTTACTGGTACCCCGTGTGGCTCACCTACCCGGCAGGTTTGCTGGAAGGATCGCGCGTGCTGGACGCGCCGCCGCACCACGTATCGGCCGACGAGACGATCAAGATCTGCAAGGATTACGAGTTCCTCGTCCTGTTCACCTCGACGGTGGGATGGGAGGGCGATCAGCGCCTAGCCGAAGCCATCAAGGCGGCGAATCCGGCAATTCGAGTTGCGTTTGTTGGCCCGCCGGTAACGACGTCGCCGGAGAAGGCACTGAACGAGTGCTCAGCGCTGGATTTCATCTGTCGGCGCGAATTCGATTACTCCATTGTGGAGTTTGCACAGGGCAAGCCGCTGAACGAGATTCTTGGAATCAGCTACAAGCAGAACGGCAAGATCGTTCACAATCCTGATCGCCCGCAGATTGAAGATCTGGACGCGATGCCGTGGGCGACGAAGATCTACAAGCGCGACATGGACGTGACGAAGTACAACGTACCGTTCCTGCTGCATCCGTATATCGCGCTTTATTCCACGCGCGGATGCCCTGCGCAATGCACCTTCTGCCTGTGGCCGCAGACGTTGAGCGGACATGCATGGCGCAAGCGGTCAACGGATGACGTTGCGGCGGAATTGAAGTGGGCACATGAGAACTTCCCGCATGTGAAGGAGTTCTTCTTTGACGACGACACGTTCAACATTCAGAAGGGCCGCACCATTGAGCTTTGCGAAAAGCTGAAGCCGCTGGGCATCACCTGGAGCTGCACTTCGCGCGTGACCACGGACCGCGAAACACTGAACGCGATGAAGGATGCCGGATGCCGTTTGCTGATCGTGGGATTTGAGTCAGGCGATCCGCAGATTCTGAAGAACATCAAGAAGGGCGCGACGGTTGAGCGGGCGCGGGCATTTGCGAAGGACTGCAATGACCTGGGTCTGGTGATTCACGGCGACTTCATTCTCGGTTTGCCGGGCGAGACGAAGGAATCGATCCGCAATACAATCAACTTTGCCAAGACGCTGGACTGCGAAACGATCCAGGTTTCGATTGCACACGCCTATCCGGGCACCGAGTTCTACGACTACGCAAAGGCCAACGGCTTCATCACCAACGAGAAGATGGAAGATGGCGGCGGACACCAGATGGCGCACATCGAGTATCCAGGCCTGCCCGTCGACTACGTGATGGAGATGGTGCACCGCTTCTACGATGAGTACTACTTCCGTCCGAAAGCAGCGTTCCGCGTGGTGTGGAAGGCGATTGTGAATCGCGATGTGCCGCGACTCTACGTTGAGGCGAAGGCGTTTCTGAAGCTTCGCTCGCAGCGCAACAAGATGGTGAAGGCGGCGCGCAATCAGCCGGCGAAGCCAACAGCACCCGTAGGCGCGGGCGCGTAACTTCGTTCGCGTCGGTTAAACGAGGGGCGGGTCCGCGAAAGCGGTACCGCCCTTCTTTATTGGGCACGGCATGAGGACTTTCTAAACAAAGATGGCGCAGATCCGGCCAACGCCGCGACAGTACATGATCCTGGGGCTGGTTGCGATCTGCGCGCCGCTTGGGGACACCTGCCTGTCGCGGGGCATGACTTCCCTGCCGCCGATTTCTCTGGAGCATCCTTTGTCACTGATCGGCGTGGTGTTCACGCCGTGGATTGCGGCGGGAATCGCGCTGCTGATCGGATTTTTTGCGAGCTACCTGACGGCTCTTTCCTGGGCGGATTTGACATACGTGTTGCCTGCAACGGCGTTTGGAAATGTGATCGTGGCGTTGCTTTCGAAGTATTGGCTGCACGAGCCGATTTCGCTGGAGAGGTGGGCGGGAATCGTGCTGATCACGGTTGGAGTGGGGTTTGTGGCGCATGGCCCGTCGTTGACGGAGAGGCCGGCAGCCAATGCTGAGACGGATCCCGAGATCGCAGAGGAACAAGCGCGATGATGACTGCCAGTTCAGGTTTGGCCGCATGGGCAGCCGCGGGAATGATTGCGGCCATCGTGCTCACTTCAACCACGGGTGAGGTGTTGACCGCCGCAGCGATGAAATCGATTGGCGATCTCGATGATATTCGCGCGAAGTCGGGAATGAAGGGCGCGATTCGCGCAGTGGTGACGTGTCCGCTATTTTTCGCGGGGGTGTTCTTTCTGGCGCTGGCGTTCTTTGCGCTCCTGTTTGCGCTGAATCATCTGAATTTGAGCCTGGTAGCGCCCGCATCGGCTTCGCTGACGCTGGTGACGAATGCGATTGCGGGGAAGTTCCTTCTACATGAGAATGTGGATGGGCGGCGATGGGCTTCGGCAGCGCTGGTGTGCGTGGGGGTTTATTTTCTGGCGCACTGAGAAAGCAGCCCTTCACTGTTAGCCCTTAGCTTCTACCGTAAGTATGCAGTTTGAAGCCGCAGCTTGAACTAAGAGTTTGGAGCTAGAAGCCTCATCAACCCTTTCGGCTTTAGGTCGGGTGCTAGGAAGCGCCAGTCCTCGATTTTGCTGGCGCAGAGTGCATCGGCGGCAATGTGGCCCGATCGGGTAGCGCTTTCCATGGTGGAGGGCCAGCCGGTGGCGATCCAGTCGCCGGCTATGAAGCAATTGGGCCACGGGGACTGGGTGCCGGGGCGGATCTTGTCTATTCCGGGCGGAACTCCGAAAGTGGCACGGACTTCCTTGATGAGCGCGGCTTTTTCCAGCTTTGCTTCTTTTATAGCCGGAAAAAATTCTGCGAGTTCGGCGAGTGCCTGGTCGATAGCTTGCTGGCGGTCGAGGGCCGCGAAGGCGCGCGATGCAGACTGAACGAGTTCGAGGTAGCTACCTTTGTGTTTCCGCCAGGGCTGGAGCAGGCCCTTGTTGTACATCCAATGGATTTCGCGATCGAGCAGAACGGCGTGGGGCAGATCGGTGATTTCGCGATCGAACCAGAGATGAACGCTGCAGATGGGCCAGTGCTCGAACTCGCCCACCTGGCGAGCGAGTTCTTCGCCGTGCTGCGCGGGAGGCATGTGGGGCAGCAACTTCTGCATCGCTTCGAAAGGCAACGCGATGACGAGGAAATCGGAGACGAGCGTGCCGCTGCGGGTGTTGATAGTCCACTGAGAAACTTCTTCGTCCCATTCAGCGGACTCGACATTGGTGTTGAGATGGAGCTCCGCTCCTTTATCCTCTAGAAACCGCTCAGCGCCAGCGTACAGTTCGCTGAGTGGGACCGAACTCAAGCCCATGCTGCCGGCTTCGGCGGAGTTCATAAAGAGTTCGCGAATGACTTTGGCTGCATAAGGGACAGCGATGGCGTCGAGGTCGGCGTTGAGCGCGCTGGCGATGACCAGACGCCAGAAGCGCTCGATGGCGCCGGACGTCTGCTTATTGCGGATGAGCCAGGCGGACAAAGATTCCGTGCTGTCTGGAGGGATGGGGCGAAGCATGGCGCGGAAGGCACGGGCTAGAGCGACCTTATCGGCTCCTGTGAATGCGTGCGCTGAAAGAAGCTTTGGCAATCCATGCAGCGGAGCTGGCAGCGGCGATGAGCCCAGCTTCGAGCGCCGGCCGCCGGGCTCAATCATGGTCATTTCGGTGCTCCAGTGAATTTTCTTTTCGACGCCGATGCGGCGGTAAAAGCTAATGAGGTTGGTACAGCAACCGAAAAGAACGTGCTGGCAGTTGTCGATGACTTCGTTGACGCCGGGATGCAGGTAGGAGGAAGCGCGGCCGCCGAGATAGCCGCGACGCTCAATGAGTTGCACGCGATAGCCGGCTTCCGCGAGGGCGCAGGCAGCGCTCATGCCGGCCACGCCGCCGCCGATGACGGTGACGGTGGGGCGTTCGTTCTGTTGCGGTATTCCCGACAAAAGTTCCCTCATGAATTGAATAAAGAGGACAAAAGCGAAAGCATATCCTTCGCCGCGCTTACCGCACGACCGATTCTCGTTCGCGGAGCCCCAAGCATGCTCCGCTCAGGATGACACAATTCGTTCAGGCACGCCGCGCTCAGGATGACAACGGGAATGGGGAAGAGTTCAGGTGCGTTCATGGGGGAGCCGCGCGACGGCAAGCCGGGCCATGCCAACTGCCAGAATTTCCAGTTTATGGAAGGTCGGAACACTGATGCGGCGCGAAAAAACATCGTAATCCGCGCGCCGGATTCGTTTGAGCAGGCCGCGGTAAATCTTCACCAGCACCCACAGCGCGGGGCGGCTCTCGCGATCGATCAGCGGCAGCAGTTTATCCGCCGAGGCGTAGTAGGCTTCGGCACGCTTGCCGATTTCAGCGAGAAGAGCGCGCTCGTTCGCGGTAGGCGGCGTGCCTTTGGCGCGATGGAGGATAGATGCGAGGGTCACGTTGTGGGCGGCGAGGTCTTCAAGGGGAAGGTAGACGCGGCCGCGCTCGGCGTCTTCGGCCACATCGCGCAGGATGTTGGTGAGTTGGAAGGCTACGCCAGTCTCTTCTGCAAGCTTTTCAGCTGCGGGGTCGGTGTAGCCGAAGATGCGGATGCAGACGAGGCCGACGACTGACGCGACAAGGTAGCAATACTGGTAGAGGTCAGCGAAACTGGCGTAGGTATCGGGCTCAGATGTTTCTGTTGGTTTTAAATCCGACGTTGTGCCGGCAATCAGTTCATCGAGAAGTTCCAGGGGAATTCCGAAGCGCTCGGTCGCGTCGCGTCCGGCGATAAATACCGGATCGTCGGTCGCAGTCCCTTCAGAGGCGTTGCGCCAGGCTGCCTGCCATTGCTCGAGATTGAGGCGGCGCTGTTCGCGGGGGATGCTCTCGTCATCGGAGAGATCGTCGGCTTTGCGCATGAAGGCGTAGATGGCGCAGATGGCGTTGCGGCGCGGCTCGGGAAGGGCGACGAAGGCATAGTAGAAATTCTTGGCTTCCCGTTTGGCGATGGCCCTGCAAGTTGCGTACGCCGAGTCCAGTGTGATCGGTTGCGTCAAGCAGCCTTCCCTTTTGGGCCGAGGCGCAGGAACGGCAGAAACTTCCCGCTTACGGCGCGAAGTGCAAGGCTCAGCTTGCTGCGCTTCGAGATCGCAGGCCTGGCACGCAACACATCATAATTCTCGCGCTCGATGGCGTTGAGGATTTCGAGACCACCGCGACTGAAGAGATCGAGATCGACGGCGAGATCGCGATCGACCATAGCTATAAGCGGCAGGCCCTGCTGGAAGAGATTGCGCGCGTAGTCGACTTCGTATTTCAGCAGAGCTCGGAACTCGGGCGTGGCGATTCCCTGCTGGATGGTTGCGTCGGTTACGCCGAAGCGCCGCATGTCTTCCTGCGGGAGGTAGACGCGGTCTTTGGCGAAGTCCACCTTGACGTCCTGCCAGAAGTTGGCGAGCTGCAGCGCGGAACAGGTCGCGTCGGACAGGCGGAAGCGTTCTTCATCGGAGTACCCGCAGGCGTAGAGGACGAGGCGGCCGACGGGGTTCGCGGAGTAGCGGCAGTAGCCGAGCACATCCTGCATGGTTGCGTAGCGCGTGACGGTCTGGTCCTGACGGAAGGCGGTGAGCAGGTCGGCGAAAGGCTCCCTGGGAATGGAGCATGCGCGAATGGTTTCGGCCAGCGCCACGAATACGGGATGACGCGCGTGGCCTTCATAGCAGGCGTCGAGTTCTCGGCCCCACAAGTCGAGGAGGGCCAGCGACTGCTCCGGGTTGCCTACCTCGTCGCCTAAATCATCGGATACCCGGCAATAGGCGTAGATGGCGTGAAAGTGCGGACGCAGGCGTTCGGGCAGAAACCAGGTAGCGACGTGGAAATTTTCGTAGTGCGTCTCGGCGAGGTGTTTGCACCAGGCGCGGGCTTCTTCAAGGGTTGGCGCTTTGTCAGGAATGCGATAGGAAGGCGGCAGCGCAGCCCATCCCCGGGCGATCAGGTCTTCGCCTTCGAGTTGCGATGATTTGGTCGCGATCATTCCTGCCTTTGTTCCCCTCTGAATTCCCTCAGGGGCTAAAGCCCTCTTAATTTTATTGCGCTTTTGCCGCATGACGGAAGTCATGCCCTGATACAAACCCTACCTTCGACTCTTCCCGCACTCTGTCCAGAGGTGCCCTGACGCAAACCAGATTCTTCGGCGCTTTTCACGAACCGCTCTTCAGGGGACAATCGCGGTCTTGATTTCGCTGGAGCGGTTCATTAGCTTCTCAAAGACGCGATTGAGTTCATAGAGGTGAGCGCGGCCGGTAATGAAAGCGCCTGCCTGAAAGCGACCGCTGGCAATGAGGTCGAGTGCTTTGCGGCACATGGCCGGCGTGTGGTGGAACGTGGCGCGCAGCGTGATGTCGCTGTAATGGATGCGGTTGGTGTCGAGCGTAACGTGCGTGCCGACGGCGCATCCGCCGAAGAAGTTGACAGTGCCACCCTTGCGCACCATTTCCACCGCTTCTTCCCAGGCTTCGGGGACGCCGACGGCTTCGATGGCGATATCAACGCCGCGATTCTTGGGAGTAAGAGCGCGGGTCTCGCGGATGGCTTTGCGGATGCTGCTGGTCTGCACAACATACGCGGCGCCGAGCTGTCGTGCAGCTTCAACCTGGCCGTCGTGCTTGACGATAGCGATGACTTCGCAGCCGGCCAGCGCGGCCACATGCAAGATCATGAGGCCGAGCGGACCGCCGCCAATGATGGCGACGGTGGCGCCGGGATAGGGACGCGAATCTTCGAAGCCATGCACGGCGCAGGCCAGGGGCTCAGTCAGCGCGGCGTGTTCGAGCGGAACATGGTCGGGAATGTGCAGGGTGTTTTTAGCGACGATACGCGAGGGAATGCGAATGAATTCTGCGTAGGCTCCGTTGTTGAAGAGCAGATCGTCGCAGAGGTTTTCCTGCCCATGCTGGCAGAAGTAGCACTGGCCGCACGGTGCAGAGTTGAGCGCCACAACACGGCTGCCGTTGGGATAACCTTCAACTCCCTCTCCTACTTCGAAGACGGTTCCCGCCAGCTCATGTCCGAAGAGGGCGGGAGGGACGATCATGCGGGCATGGTAACCGCGGCGAAACACTTTCAGGTCTGTTCCACAAGTGAGGGCAGCGCCGACGCGGACAATCAGCTCGCCGGGGGCTGCCCGGGGAACCGGCACGTCTTCAATCCGAATATCCTGGCGGCCGTGCAGGACCGCGGCCTGCATGGTTCCCTGGCGCAGCTGTCGCGCTGACTCGACGGTATTCCGGCCGACCTGAATAACCTCTTCAACGGTGCTCCTGCCAACGTGGAAGACTTCCTCAACGGTATTGCGGCCGATCTGGAGCACATCTCCAACGGTGCTGCGACCGACCTGGAGGACATCCTCGACCGTCGAGCGGCCGCGTTTCACCGGGTTTGGCATCGATTTCTCCTCGAGCGGCTGCGAGATTGCTCACTCGTTGGCCCAGTCCGGAAGCCGCCGTGGTTGAGAGGCCCGATATATGAGAAGGAGCCTGCGAAAGGGCGACGGCCGAAGTCCGGCAAAGAGCCCATCAGATTCATCACTTTGCTCCTGCACCGAAAACAGGCTCAATCATAATCTTCATCGAGTCAGCTTTGGGGTGCGAAGCGATGTCGATTGCCGCAACAGCTTGTTCGAGCGGAAAACGATGGGAAATGAGCTGAGTCAGCTCAAATCCGTTGCGATAACCGTTGAAGACCAGGTCTGTGACCTCGTCGAGAAGGTCGAAGGAAGAGGAATAGGACCCCATCAGCGTCTTCTCGTCCATACAAACCACGCCCGGATCAAAAGTTGCGTCACCGCGTTGGGTCTGGGCAAAAAGCATCACTTTGCCGCCGCAGCGCGCCGCATCCATAGCGGTCTTAATAAGAGCGTTGCCACCCACGGCGAGAATGACAGCGTCGGCGCCACGACCATCTGTCTCGGCTAAGACGCGCTCGACGACATTTTCGCTGCCTGCGTGGATGGGATCCTTCAGGCCATATTTGGCGGCGATGGCGTGGCGTTCGGGATAGAGATCGGAGGTGAGCACGCGGGCACCGGTGCGGCGGGCGAGCACGGCATGCATGAGGCCGATGGGACCCTGGCCGATGACGAGAACGGTGTCGTCTGATCCGAGGTTGAGCATCTTTACGCCTTTGAGCACGGTGTTGACGGGCTCAACAAAGGCGGCCTGCTCAAAAGGGACGCCATCGGGAATCGGGACCACGCCGCAGCTCGAGGCCACCCAGTCCATCACGCGGATATACTCCGCGAAGCCACCGCCGGAAGGCTCAAAGCCCGCGGTGACGCCGACCTTCTTGTAGAGCGGGCATTGGGCCGGGGTGCCCTTGCGGCAGTAGAAACACTCGCCGCAGGGGACGTGGTGATGGACAACAACGCGCTCACCCCCATGAAAGCGTGTTACGCCTTTGCCGATGCCGACGACTGTGCCCGACATCTCGTGACCGAAGATGCGGGGGGCAGAATGGGAGCCGGTGTGGATTTTCTTTAGATCTGTTCCGCAGATGCCGCAGGTGGCAACTTTAACGAGCAGTTCCCCGGGGCCGATAGAGGGCACGGGTACCGTCTCGACGCGCATGTCGTTGATGCCGCGATAGACTACGGCGTGCATGGTCGTGGGGACCCGGGTGGCGAGATGGATTTCGGCGTTGCGGGTTTGGGTAGCCATCCGTGCTGGTGTGACCTCACTCGTCATTATTTGTCATTCGCTCAGGAGTTCGTGGATCCGCTCCGCAATGCTTTGGGAAGCCTTTCTACTATTTTCGCCCATTTTGACCAGTGCGGGCCATATCCAAGGTCTGAGGAGAGCAAAAAGTACAAACTTCGGGGTCTCGAACTGGCCGTTTGCGCTGATAAAGCGGTTGAAATCAGGCAACTTCGCGTCGAGCGGATCACTTACGCCCTTTACGCAATAGAACGGGATGCCACGCATGGCAGCGAGGCGGGCGATCGCGGCGCCTTCCATATCGACCAGGGAGGCATTGTAGGTAGTGGCGAGGCGGCGTTTTTCGGGCTCATCGGCTACGCGGGGACTGGTGGCAAGCCAGAGTGGCCCTGCGCCGGCGTCGCAATGGAAACGCTCGCCGGTGCGGGCGTCGATGACACCGGCACAATTGTGGGCGGTGCCGGCGGCGCATTCGGCGGTAAGGGCGCCGGCCCAGCCAATGGAGAGGACGAGGTCGATGGGGCCGCCGTCTTCAATGCCGGCAAAGGCGCGGGTGGCAGCGTCAAGGCCGGCTCCAGCACAAGCGGCGATCCACTCCTCTTCTTCGGTGCGCTGAGCCCAGAATTGGACGGTGCCGCGGGTGGAGTGGGGCCAGCCACGCACAAGGGGTTTAAGTTCGCCGGGTATGGCGGCGATGATGGCTACTCGGGTCATGGGGCGTAGCCGTTGGCGCGGAACCAGTCTATGGCGGCGCGCATGGCGGGATAGACCGGGACGATGCGGAAGCCTAGCTCCTGCTGGGCGCGGGCGCTCGACGCGAACATTTTCTTGCGCCCCATGCGGACTTCTTCCAGCGTGGCTCTTGGCTCTTTGCCGCGAATGCGGCCGGTGATCCATTCTTCGAAGAAAGCATAAGTTGCGGCGATAGCGAAAGGTATTTCGGTGGTTGGCGAGGGAATGCCGGTAATGGCCGCCATCTTATCGAGGATCTGCTTGAGGGTGAGGTTCTCGCCGCCGAGGATGTAGCGGCGGCCGGGTTTGCCGAATTCGAGGGCCGCGACGTGGGTGCGCGCGATTTCGTCGACGTCGACGAGGTTGAGGCCAGTGTCGACGTAGGCCGGAAATTTTCTGTTGAGAAAGTCGACGAAGATGCGGCCGGTCGGCGTGGGCTTGGAGTCGTTGGGTCCGATGGGCGTTGTGGGATTAAGGATGATGACCTGCTGGCCGTCCTCGGCGGCGGCAATGGCCTGCTGTTCTGCGAGAAATTTTGAGCGCTTGTAGTGGCCGACCATGTCGTTGATGGTGACGGGCGTGTCTTCGTTGACGACAATGCCGTCGGTGCGGAAGGCCATGGTGGCGACGGAGGATGTGTACACGACACGTCGAACGCGGGCTTCCCGGGCGAGTTTCAGCAGGTCGCGTGTGCCGTCGACGTTGGCGCGGTACATCGCATCGGGGTCTCGGATCCAGAGGCGGTAGTCGGCAGCAACATGCATGACTGCGTCGCAGCCTTGAAGCGCGGACGCGTAGGAGTCGGGCTTGGCAAGATCGCCCACAACGGTGTCGCCGGAGATGCCTTCGATGTTGGAGAGCTTGCTGGACTTGCGGACCAGGAGGCGAAGATCGGCGCCCTGGTCGGCGAGGGCTTTGGCAACGTGATGCCCGACAAATCCGGTGGCGCCTGTGAGAAAGATCTTCATGGCAATGTGCGCGAAGGATCATTCTAAGGCGTCAGGGGCAGGGGTCAGCTATCAACTCCTTCCCTCGCGTCGGGCTCTCTGTTCAGTGGGCAGCGCCCTGCTCAGCGAGCAGCATCGCTGCCTTGAGGTTCGCCAACGGTTTTCAGTTGTTTGCGCACAGAAGCTTCCCCATGCGCATCGCCTAAGCGGCTGTAGAGGAAGAGCGCACGCTGGAAGGTGTCGACCGCCATGTCCTGCTTTTGCAGTTTCAGCCAGACGTTCCCCATGAGTTCGAGCGCGTCTGCCTCGGTGGAGCGGTCATTGACCAGCTCCAGCTCGGTAACTGCTTCCTGAAAGTAGTCCAGCGCTTTGTGTGGATCATTGATAAGGAAGCCGTAGGTCGAACCGAGATTGGTGAGCGTGAGGGCTTCCCCTTGACGATCTTGCCTGGCGCGATAATCGGCAAGTGCCTGATCCAGATACTCCAAACACTTCTTCTTGTCGCGGAGCGCGAAGTAAGCGAGACCGAGATTGTTCAGGACGGCCGCTATCTCTGCCTTATCGGTTATGACCGGATACGTCTTGAGCGCGTCGCGGTAGAAGCGAATTGCCTGGTCGGGAAATCCCCATTCGCGGTAAACATCCCCGATGTGTGCAAGGGTCGTTCCCTCGCCGTTTTTGTCGCCAAGTTCGCGCCAGATTTCGAGTGCTGATTGAAAGGTTTCGACTGCTCTCTGCTGCTGGTGGAGCACATTATAAGAACTGGCGATGGCACCGAGGGCATGTGCTTCGGCGGCTCGATTGCCCCTGCGTTGATACTGATCGAGCAATCCATACAGGCCTTTCAGTGAAGACTCCGCTTGCATGGTCGCTGTCGATTTGGCCGGGCCTGACGATGCGGGAGTTGCATCGTTGTCCGGCGACGATGTGGTTGAGACTGACGTGGAACCGTTAGCGGTGGCTGCGGACGACGAAGGCGGATCCGTTGGTTCGTCAGCAACATCGCGGAACGGCTGAGCCTGGAGAAGGCTGGAAGTGACGAACAGCGACGCAGACGCTAAGAGCAAAGACAGAGTGGGGGAACTCTGCAGAGGCATGGGAAGACCTCCTTGGGGAAGGGGCCCGGTTTTCTTGGATGCGGAAAAAAGGATCCACGTGCCGAACAGCTCGGCAGAAATGAGAGTGAAGGGGGAAAGAACGGCTCTCGGAACGGTGCGTCGGTTGTTTATTCTTAATCGGAGGTAGCTTTGAAATCCATTGAAAAATATTCTTCTGCAGCGAAAAAGCCAGCCGTTGTTCTGCTGAGCGGGGGCCTGGACTCGGCCACGGTTGCGGCCATTGCAATAAGCGAGGGATTCCAGGTGAATGCGCTTTCGTTTGCTTATGGTCAGCGGCACAGCTTTGAACTGGAGGCGGCGAAGCGAGTGGCGGCAGCTCTGGGGGTGGCGCAGCATCGCATTGCGACCATTGATTTGCGGGTGTTTGGCGGATCGGCGCTGACGGACGATATCGATGTGCCCAAGGGACGGGACGGCGCAGAAATGGGCCATGGAATTCCAGTAACCTATGTGCCGGCGAGGAATACGATCTTTCTTTCGTTTGCTCTGGCCTGGGCGGAAGTGCTGGGGGCCAGCGACGTGTTTATCGGCGTAAATGCGCTGGATTACAGCGGGTATCCAGATTGCAGGCCGGAGTTTATTCGTGCTTTCGAGACAATGGCAAACCTGGCGACAAAGGCAGGCGTGGAGGGACGGCAGAAGCTGGTCATTCATGCGCCGCTGCTGCAACTTACGAAGGCACAGATAATTCATAAAGGGGTGGAGCTGGGCGTGAACTACAGCCTGACGAGCAGTTGCTACGATCCTGCGCCGGATGGGAAGCCATGCGGGCAATGCGATTCGTGTTTCCTGAGGCGAAAAGGATTTCGCGAAAACGGAATTGATGATCCCCTGCCCTACCAGGATGAGAAGGTCAGCCAGTGAGCTACGCGGTCAAAGAGATTTTTTATACGCTGCAAGGCGAAGGAGCGCAAGCGGGACGCGCGGCGGTGTTCTGCCGGTTTGCGGGATGCAATCTATGGTCGGGACGCGAGAGCGATCGGGCATCGGCGATTTGCCGGTTTTGCGACACGGAGTTTGTGGGCGTGGACGGGAATGGCGGAGGCAGGTTCGAGACGGCGGGCGATCTGGCGGAGACGATTCGCGCGACGTGGCCGGTGCAGGAAGCGGAAGGCACGAGATTTGTGGTTTGTACGGGGGGTGAGCCGCTGCTGCAACTGGATCGGGTGCTGATCGATGTGCTGCACGAGCACGATTTTGAGATTGCGGTCGAGACGAACGGGACGGTGGAGGCTCCGGTGGGAATCGACTGGGTGTGTGTGAGCCCAAAAGCGGGGGCCAAACTGGCACAGAAGACGGGGGATGAGTTAAAGCTCGTGTTTCCGCAGCGGGATGCACAGCCACCAGAGTTCGAGGCGATGGATTTCCGGCATTTCTTTTTGCAGCCAATGGATGGGCCGGATCGGGTTTTGAATACGGAGCTTGCAGTGCGGTATTGCATGGAGCATCCGAAGTGGAGGCTGAGTTTGCAGACGCACAAGATACTAGGGATTCCGTGAGCCAGGTGGATTGCGCGGTTGCGGCGCGACTGAAGTCATTCGCCTTCTTTGAGCAGACGGGGATTTGCAGGCAGGCATAAGAGCAACTGCAGATCCCTCGACTCGCGTTGCTGGCTCGGGATGACTCGAGGTATTTAGGCGGAAACATTTAGGCCGGGGGTGTTCAGGCGGAAATGAAAAGGGCGCGAAAGCCTGGTGGCCATCGCGCCCTTTCTCTTGCGAACCGCTTATGCGGTTAGAAAACGAACTTGCCGCCGAACTGGAATTCGCGGGGATCGTAGGTGCTGGTTACATGTCCGAAGTTGCCGTCGGTGTATCCGGTATCGACGGCGTTGAACTGGGTGTGGTTGAAGGTGTTGAAGGTTTCGGCACGAAGTTCCAGATGCGGATTCTCGTTGCTGCCGAAGGGAATGCTCTTGAACAGTGCGAGATTCCAGTTGAAGAGACCGGGACCCACGGCGGAGTCTTTGCCGGCGGTACCGAAGCCCTGGTTTGCGCCACCGGCCCATGGAGCAAGCGGAGGTGCGTAAGCGCCGGTGTTAAACCATTGCGTCAAGCTCTTCGGTCCGGTGCGGGCGTTTCCGATAAGGTTAGGCCGGTTCAGGGTGTCGCCGCCGAGGCCCAGTGTATCGGGCGAGTAGGTGACGTTGATGGGCGATCCCGATTGCGCCACGGTTACGCCGGAGATTTCCCAACCACCGAGGATACCGTGCTCGATAAAGTTTCCACCGCTGAGCCAGAAGGGGAGTTTGTAATCGTAGTTGGCGTTGAAGATGTGCCGCCGGTCGAGCACGCCGGAACCACGATCGTATCTGAGGTTGAAGGGATCGGAGACCGTGCCGCCCGATCCGGCGATGTTGGTGGAACCGAGGTCGCCGCTTTGAATGTCGATCTCGTGCGACCAGGTGTAGGAGAACTGCATGGTCAGGTTATGCCGGTTTTGCCAGCGCAGACTGGTTTGCAGCGAGTTGTAATCCTGATTGGTCGCGCTTTCGATCTGCGTGATGCTGGAGTAACCGAGGAACTGGCGGTGAAGATTTGCGTTTGTCGTTCCGGCCGCGACGCCCTCACGATCGGCAATGTCGCCCAGTGGCAGCGTGTTGATGCCGCGCTCATCAGACTGGTTCCAGCCGGTTGAGCCCACGTATTGCATCACAAACACCACGGCGGGCGCGACCTGTTGCTGAAGGCCCAGGCTGTATTGTGCGGTTGCAGGATTGGGGTAGTAGTAGCTGAGGTTCTGCATGCCGGCCGGGAATGTTGGCGTGGCCGCGGTGCCTCCGGTAATGGCACTCGTTGTCGGGCTGGAGAAGTAGACGGAGTTTGCCAAGGGGTGATACGCGAAGGGCGGGTTGGTGGCAGCGCCGTAAATATCGTTGCCCTGAATGCGCTCGTAGAACATGCCGCCGCCCGCGCGTAGAACCGTCTTGCCGGTACCGAACACGTCCCACGCGAAGCCGATGCGGGGCTGGGCCGTCTTGTAGTCGTTGTTCACGATACCGCGCGGGAATCCATTCTGCCCGGCGAGTTGCATGCCGTTCAGATAGAAGGTGCCGCCGTTGTAGGTCGTGAGGGCTGGGCTGACAGCCGTACACGTTCCGGAGACGGCCGTGCAGATGGCGCCGCTGGCCGGATCGAGGACTGCTGTTGCATTGGGGTTATAGTCGGCGGGAACGAAGTTGGCGACTTCGTTGTTTTTCTCATACACATGTGGCAGAAAGTCCCAGCGCAGACCGATGTTCAAGGTGAGGCGGGGAAGGATGCGCCAGTTGTCGAGACCGTAGAAGGAGTAGGTGTTGTTAAGCCAGTGAGCTGTGTTCAGGCTCTGGAGTTGCTGATAGCTGTCCGCGAATCCCAGCAGGAAGTTCAGGTACGAGTCTTTTGAGAAGGAGCTGCTGCCAAAGCTGTAGTCGCCCTGGGTGTCTGCCTGCAGCTGCTGGTTCTTGTCGATGCGCATGTAGGAGAAGCCGAACTTGAAGCTGTGCCTTCCTTTGTTCCAGGAGACATCGTCGCGAATCTGGTAATCGAGGAACGAGTTGTGCCACGGCCAGTAGATTTCAGTCCAGGTGGTGCCGAGCGGACTGCCGAAGGCGACCTGCGGCAAACGGTCGAGTGCGTTGTTGCCAGTGAAGAAGCTTCCTGCGTTCCAGCCGGGGGGCTGCACATAAGAGGCGCCGCCAGCGGAGATGGGAGTGATGTTGATGGTGTTGCCATTCACGTCGAGCCCGACTTCATTGAGAAGGCTAGGCGTGATGGTGTGGGAGAGTTGAATGACGGAAGACCAGGATGGATTCTGGAAGACGTCGCCAATGGTGTTGTAGCTATCACCGCTCCACATGGTGGGGATGATGGTCTGCGACATCTGGTCGTGGATCCAGTGGCCCATCAGATGCATTTTCGAGTTGATGTCGTGATCGGCGCGCACCACATCTTCGCGGACGTCCGTGGGCTGCTTGGGCGACGAAATGTACTGCGGATTGGAAGCCGTGCCAGTGTTGGGCTTTGGAATGTTGCCGGTGCCCATGAACAGTACGGCGTTGGGATCGAGGAGATTGGCGGGGATGATGTTGCCGGGGAACGGGGCACCGGGGGTGAGACCATCAGCCGCATAAATCGCCAGCTTTGCAGGGTCGTTGGTAACCGGCACCACGGGCGAAGTACCGTTCCACGGCGTATAGGCGAGACTTGCTCCCGGAGTGGGGAAATCTGAAGCAGGGACCGTGTTTTGGGGACTGGGACTGACACCGACTACGAAGCGGCGCCACTCCTCGTTTACGAAGAAGAAGGTCCTGCTTTTGCTCTTGGGATAGATGCCTGGAATGAATGCCGGGCCGCCAATATTCCCGCCGAAGATATTCAACCGCAGTTCGGGAGTGGGGCTGTTGGTGAGCTTGGCGAAGTAGCTGTCCGCATCGAAGGCGTCATTGCGATTGAACTCCCATAAAGCGCCGTGAAAGTTCTTGGTGCCGGACTTCACCACCATGGTGATGGTGCCGCCGGAGGCGATGCCATAGTCGGGACTGTAATTGCTGCTGAGTGTCTGGAACTCGGCCAGCGCATCAGGCGATGGCATCAGGTCAAACTTGCCGCCGCTACCGCGATCGTAGGCTTCACCGCCGTCAATGAGCCAGTCGTTGTGGTCGGGACGCATGCCGTTGAAGCTGAGCCCGAAACCGCTTCCCTGCGCGGTGACACCGTTGAAGGAAGGAAGATTGTTGGCAACGCCCGTGCCGAGCGTCGTGAGCGACACCATGTTGCGTCCGTTGGTGGCGAGCTGTGTGATCTGCTGACCTGTGATGAGGTTGCTTACCTCGTTGGTTTCAGTCTGCAGATGCAGCGAATCGGCCTGAACAGTGACGGTTTCAACGCCCGTGCCGACGGCCAGAGTTACATTCTGTGCAATGGTGGCGGCAACGTTCATCACGATGCCGTTGGTTTGTGCGGCGTTGAAGCCCTTGGCTTCCGCTTTCAGGTTGTAGGTGCCGTGTTCCAGGTTGGGAAAATCGAACAGGCCGGCTCCATTGCTGTTGACCGTTTTTATTTCTCCGGTTGCAGTGTTGGTGATGGTGATTGTTGCGTTGGGAATGACAGCACCTGTTGGATCAGTGACTGTGCCCTTGAGTTCCGCATTCTCCTGCGCGGATGCAGAAGCAACGCATAAAAACGTCAACAGCACTACACCGAGTGCGCGCCTGACGACATTCATTTGTCCTCCTAAAAAGCCCGACTTGCGACGGGGTTCACCTTTTCTCCTCGAAGCCGGGAGTAATGGAGCGAAGCGGGACACACCCCTAGCGTTCGCACGAATTGCTATTCGTACGCGCCCAAACGCACCGCGCGTCATGCGGCGGCGGCGAGCAGCGGAGAGGAAATCCAACTCCGACTCGTGATACGACCCAGTCTTTCTAGTCTTTCGGGGAAGTTGCAACGGCCAGAACGGCGACCCATTTCGGAGTTACAAGAAATCACGAAACAAAGCCGACGCAGTGAACCGGGCTTGCTGGTCTCGGGGACCTTTGTTAACTCGTGAAACGCCAAAGCCCTGGACTAGTCCAAGGCTGTCTTAGAGAGCATCTTTCAAAAGTTGCCAGCATTCGACACGCTCTGCTACACCGAGTTCTTGCGCAATTTGATGGAGCAATCGAGAGAGAGGTTGCATCTTTTTTGCCCACTAAGACAATCGTTTGGATAAAAGGGTAAATGCTTTTACTGGAATGAAAACCGGCATGCGCCAAACCGCCGTTGTCACTCCAGACATCGCTTGACCACTTGCGCAAAAGAAGCACGTTCATTGCCAGAGTGAGCGCACGATGTAGCTAAGCGTAAATCGATGTTCTAATTCGAGATCGGCTCACGGGGCGATTGCGGCGATGAGGGTGCGGTTATGAGAAACTGGAAGTACAGCAGTTCCAACGGGATCAAATCCGTAATCGCGTATCCCGAAACTCTGAGACAATTCAAAATTTGATCGGGCCGGCGGCACCGAGATTCCGCTGCGGCTCGCCTACAGGAAAACAAAACGAAATGCTGAGTGTAAGTAATGTGTCGATGCGCTATGGCGCAAAAGTGCTGTTCGAAGATGTATCAGTGAATTTTACGCAGGGACGGCGCTATGGACTGACAGGGCCGAATGGGTCAGGCAAATCCACTTTCATGAAAGTCCTTACCGGCGAACTGGACGCACAAAAGGGAACGGTGGTGCGTCCGCGCAAATTCGGCGTGCTGCGCCAGGACCAGTTTGCGTTCGACGCCTATCGCGTCATCGACACCGTGATCATGGGCAATAAACCGCTGTGGACGGCGCTGGAAGAGCGGGATCGCATCTACGAAAAGGCCGAACTGAGCGATGCCGACGGTATGCGGCTGGGAGAGTTGGAAGGCGTGATCGGCGATGAAGATGGCTACACCGCCGAAGCCGACGCCGCCATCCTGCTCGACGGCCTCGATATCACCGAAGACCTGCACGAACGCAAAATGGGCGAGTTGCAGGGCGGACAGAAGGTGCGTGTGCTGCTGGCGCAGGCGCTTTTTGGAAAGCCCGAAGCCCTGCTGCTGGATGAGCCAACCAACTATCTCGATCTCGATTCAGTGCACTGGCTGCAGGATTTTCTGAACCAATACGATGGAACCCTGATCGCGATTTCGCACGACCGGCATTTTCTGAACAGCGTGACGACGCATACGGCAGATATCGATTACCAGACCATCATCATTTACAGCGGCGGCTACGACGAGATGGTGATGGCGAAGACGCAGATCCGTTCCACGCTCGAATCGCAGAACGCTCAGCGCGAAAAGAAGATTGCGCAGTTGAATGAATTCATCGCGCGATTTGCGGCCGGCACGCGTTCTTCGCAAGTGACGAGCCGGCGCAAGGAAGTAGAACGGCTGCAGACCAACGAGTTGGCGCGCTCGAACATTCAACGGCCTTATATTCGCTTTGACCAGATGCGGCCAAGCGGCAAGCACGTGCTGGAGTTCAAGCACTTGACGAAGCTGTATGACGACCACAAGGTAATCGACGGATTCACCGCGAATGTACTGCGCGGCGAGAAGATCTGCCTCATGGGCCGCAACGGTGCGGGCAAGACCACGCTGTTGAAGAGCCTGTTAGCGAACTATCCCGGGTTGGCGGAAAAGGATTTCACGCTGGATTCGGGAACCGTTTTCTGGGGACACGAGGCGCAGATCGGCTATTTCCCCCAGGATGTGGGCTCAACAATTGAGCATGGATTGACGGTGGCGGAGTGGCTGCATCGCTGGAATCCGGCGGCGCACGTTGAAGAGATTCGCGGCATTCTCGGGCAGATGCTTTTCTCCGGCGAAGAGGGCGAGAAGCAGACGAAGGCTTTGTCTGGCGGGGAGCAGGCGCGGCTGGTTTTCTGCAAGCTGATCCTGACCAAGCCGAACATCCTCATCTTTGACGAACCGACGAACCACCTTGATCTCGAGGCCATCAACGCGCTGAATATCGCGCTGCAACGATTTGAAGGAACAGTGCTGCTGGTGACGCACGATCACGATTTGATCGATGAAGTGGCGACGCGACTTTGGAATTTCGCGCCCACGGGGATCGAAGATTTCCAGGGGCCGTACGCGGAGTGGAAGGGGAAGCACAACTAGCTACGAGAGCTTTGAGCTACTGATCCCGGAGGAGCTGCAGGTATTGCGGGTTATCTGAGATCGTGTTGTGTCCTACACCCGGAACAACCACATACGATACGACGCTCCTGCTGAATCGCGTTCGAAGCCGTTCTGTGCTCTCCCGGGGAATCACCTCATCGTCTCCGGCCGCGATGATCTTTACGGGAGTGGTCACTTGCGGCGCGTACTTCCAGGAATCGTATTTATCGAGCATCAGCCAGCGGTTAGGCAGGAACGGGTAATGTTCCTGTGCCACGTCGACCAGGCTGTCGTAAGGCGTGACGAGAACAAGTCGCTTCACCGGGCGCTGGCTTGCCACTTGTATCGCGACGCCGGTGCCGAGGCTTCGACCGATCAGGATTACTTTTGCATGCTGGGCGTGGACCGTGTCAAAAAGAGCGAACGCGGCTGCAAGGATGCTTTTCTCGGTCGGGTGCCCTGCACTGCCGCCGTAGCCGGGGTAGTGAAGCAGATAGATGGCGGCGTTTGGAAATGTGTTGGAGAATTCGGTCAGGTCGAGCGAGACGTCTTCCGCGTTCCCGCCAAAGTAAATGACGGCATCAAGTCCTGAGGCTGGCCGCATCGACACCAAGACCGATCCAGCGGTGGACGGAAGTGCCATGATCAAGCCGGCGCGGTTCGATCGCGGCTGCGGAAAATAGATTAGCGATCGCTGCGAAAAGAAGATCCAAGCGAAAAGGCCAATACCCATGGCTGCAATGACTAGTCCCACGTACATCAATAGCCGTCGAGCCCCTTCCATTGGCAGGAAATTCTCCTGCGGTCACCATAGCAGACTCGATGCGAATTCACCCGGTGCGTTTTCGTACCTCAATGTGCTTCCGACCCCATGCGCAGATGTGTTCGAGCACGGGGAGCATCGTTATGCCATATTCGGAAATCGAGTAGACGACGCGCGGATGAGTTCCCTTCTCCCGCTCGCGAATGAGAATCCCGTCGCTGACTAAATCTTTGAGGTGGCGGATCAGCATGCGTTCGGTGATGCCAGGGATGCTGCGCAGCAATTCGCTGGTGCGCATCGGCCTTTCAGAGAGTCGCCACAGTATGGTTCCCTTCCATCGGCCGTCGATGACGGACAGCATGGCGTCGATGGGACACTCGCTGATCTCCTTTTTTGAAACCGGCATGTCGGGGCCTGCTCGGGGAACGCGGGACTGACACATTTGTCAGCACCGTTTACTGAATCATTCTATCGCCGTGCTGAGTCTGAGGCTCAGGAGTTGAACATGAGACCTCTACTCGATATCGTCACGACTGTTTCTATCGGGCTTTTGATCGGCACGGAATTTGCCGTCGCTGTCTTCATCAATCCGATTCTGCGCAGACTTGAGCCTCGCGAGGAATTGCGGGCGATACGGCTCTTTGCGGCAAAGCTCGGCGCAGCGATGCCCCTCTGGTATGTCGTCTGCCTTTTGCTGCTGATTGCGGAGGCAATTCTCAGACATGGCGAGGTTGGTTCCCTGCTGGTGATTGTTGCCGGCGCCATCTGGATCGCAGTGATTATCCTGTCGATTGTCTTTCTGGTGCCAATCAACAACCGGTTGGCTCGCGTTGATCCGGACGCAGCACCTGAGTCGGCGCTGAAGGAGCACGGCCAGTGGGATGCAATGCATCGTTTACGCGTTGCGACGCTGACGGCGGCGATGGCCTGCTTCCTGATTGCGGTACTTCATGCCGGCTGACAGAGCCTGATACGCACGAGGCCGTGTCAAGGTGAGGATCTCAGCTTTCCTATCCATGACAGCAGGAGAAGTTGTCATGGACGGGGCAACCTGCCATGCGCTGGCACCCGGCGCCGAACGATGCGGTATTGCAAATAAAGGTCCGCGTACACGCTGGTTACTTGACACCGAAATGCAAACGCCGGTGTAATGGATGTAGTGGTTGGTGATGGAGTTCACCGCGCAGCGAGGCAGGGATTGCTTTGCTGTTAACCGCTGTCCCGCCCGACTGCCGGACAGATGATGACTCCTGACAGGTGGTCCTGTCGCGGAGTTACGCCCGGCGTGATCCCTGGAAATTTTGGATAAGAGACGCACAAACGCGCGCGCCGCGGAATTGTGTGATCGCTTCCAAGGGGGACGGATTGCAGAAATATCTATTGATTGCCGGGGGCGGCGCGCTGGGTTCGATTGCGCGGTACTGGGTGGGCTCGTCGATCGCGAGCCGCATGGGGATTCGCTTCCCTTACGGTACGCTGATCATCAACATCACAGCTTGCGTGATCATCGGATTCTCCATGACCTACCTGGGCAGGCGCGCGGAACTGAATCCAGCGTGGCGATTTCTGGTGCCTGTGGGGTTCATCGGGGCGTACAGCACGTTCTCAACGTATGAGTGGGAGACGCTGTCAACCTTGCGTGCGGGGGCATTCGGGATTGCGGCTCTCTATGCGGTGGGGAGTTTTGTGCTGGGGCTTGCAGCTGTGTGGGGCGGATCGGCGCTGGGAGAGATGATGCCCTAGAGTAGTTGCCGTGGGGTTTCTGGACGCAGAGTGTTTGTTGAGCGGTATGCACCCGAAGGAGTGATCGAGCAACACCTCAAGCAGCCCCTGAAGTCGAAGTACCTGGAGTTCCATGTCACCGGAATTCGGAAAATCATTACGCCACCTGTGATCTCAATCACGGTCGGAACCATAGTGTCATCCTAGACTTACACCATAGTGCGGTTAAGAAATGGTGGGGAGAACTGTGGTTGCTACTGAGAACGAAAATGCAGTCAGCAATTTATTAGCTGCCTACGAGGGCGAACTGAATGCCCATGTCCGCTATAAGGCGTATGCCGTAAGGGCAGAAGCTGAAGGCATGTATGGTGCCGCGAGCCTGTTTCGCGCGGCTGCACGAGCAGAGCAGATTCATGCCGGCAATCACGCGCGCGTAATTCGCCACATGGGGGGCGAAGCAAGGGCTGACATTCTTCCGTTCCGCGTGAAGTCGACGCTCGAAAACCTGAAGGCCGCGCTTGGCGGAGAACAGAACGAGATCGACTCGCTGTATCCGAAGTTTCTGGTTCACGCCACTTCTCAGCTTGATACCTCGGCAATGCGGTCGTTTGTGTGGGCAATGGAGGCGGAAAAGACCCATGCGCGCCTCTACGAGGAAGCGGTGGCGTCGATGGAAGCTGGCCCTGGATGGACCGGGGATCAACTCGACTTCTTCGTATGCGCGCTTTGCGGCTATACCGCGAAGACGCAGGAAGCCGACAACTGCCCAGCCTGTAACTTCGATTGGGACAGGTTTGAACGTATCCGCTGACCGCGGCAATTTCCGTGACAATTTCATGGTTTACGACTGCGGTCTTCGCTGCTTTCGTCTAGCCTTCTTGGACAATTCCGTGTGATTTACATCACCGAACTCCATCCTCATGCATCTAAACCAGTGTGTGAGGGAATCGGGCTATGGCAACGGATCGCATGATCGCTCACGTGGTCGGAGTCGAGGATCTTACGGTGATCCGGAACCTTGAGACCGCTTTTGAGGAAGAAACGAAAGCCGGCGCGGCGTACAAAGTTTATGCAATGAGGGCGGACGAAGAGGGGTATCACGGGATTGCAAGCCTTTTTCGCGCTACTGCACGGGCCGAACAGATCCATGCCAGCAACCATGCGCGAGTGCTGCGACACATGGGCGGATCGACCATGATCAACGTGCCGATGCCCCGCGTCGAGAGCACGCTGGAGAATTTGAATGCGGCGCTGGTCGATCAAAAGTTCGAAGTAGATTATTTATATCCTGCGTTTCTCAGCGCAGCGGTTCCGCTGTTTGATTCGACGGCGATTCGCAGCTTTCACTGGGCTCTCGAAGCCGACAAATCGCATGTACGCCTTTACAACGATCTATTGCCGCGCATAAATGCCAGCGACACGTCTGGCTGGGCGTATGAGCCACACGACCTGTTTGTGTGCGGATTGTGTGGATATGCGGCGCAGAATGTGGAAGGCGAAAATTGCCCGGCGTGCAACTACCTCTGGGAGAAGTTCGAGACTGTGCGGTAAGGGTGCGCACTCGGCGCCAGCCCGGTCCAAAGACGTGTGAAACTCCAAACGATTCGCTCAGGTGGATGAAGTCCGCGCCTCTAGGATTCGCGGCGCTCGGGTTTCCATTGGTCGGGAAGGTACGGATCGAGTCGATCTTCGCGGTTTTCCCGCTCTTCCTGCTCGCGGCGTTTTTCGCGTTCCTCGCGCTCTTCGCGGCCGTCGCTCATGACGTGGTTCTCCCTGATTAGTTTAGAAGGCCCGGGCCTTAAAAGGCCGGTTTCATCGGTTGCATCTTTGAGCGGCCTGAAGGCCGCTCCTCCCTCCAGTATTACTCCTGTTGAGCTGGTTGGTTGGTTCGTAGAATCCTACCCATGCCGCGATGAAGCTGCGTCATCGCGCCCCACATACCAAGATTTGTCAGTGGGGATCCCGGGATGGGGCACCCACATCTGTTGAGGGGTAAGAGGATGGAGACGGAGAACTTCGAGGTTCTTAGCTCGCAAGGACGGCGTGGGCTTCGTAGATTTCCTTGGCGCGATCGAGGGCGGCCTGGATGTTCGGCATGATATTTTTACGGCCCACGTGGTCGACGAAGCGCGGCTGCTGAAGAAGTTTTGAGGGCTGCTGCATGGCTCCGCAGAGCAGGAGGGTGCGGCCAGATTCCGTCAGGCGTTTGGCGAACGACTCGATAGCGTGAATGCCTGTGGCATCGATGGCCGTCATGTTGCGGAGGCGCAAGATAACAACCGGCTCAAAGACCTCGACATTGGTGGTTGCCTCGACCAGTTTCTCGGTTGTGCCGAACAGGAACGGACCGTGGATTCGCAGGAGCGTGACGTAGGGTGGAATGATGCGTCCCTGCAATGTGTGCGGCAGACCATCGCGGATGTAGTCGTCGGTGACTGGCGTGACAGTTGTGGTTTCGGCGATGCGATAAATGTAGACCAGCGCGGCCAATGCCATGCCGACGCTGACGGCGACGGTGAGGTCGGCGAAAACGGTGAGCGCGAAGGTGACCAGCCAGACAGAGATGGCGGTGAAGCCGAGTTGCAGAATGCCGCCGATCTCGTGCCACTCTCCCATGTTGTAAGCCACGACAAACAGGACGGCCGCAAGCGTAGCCAGGGGAATGTAGCTGGCCAGCGGAGCGGCGACGACCAAGATAGCAAGCAGCGTGAGCGCGTGCACCATGCCGGAAACTGGAGAGCGTGCACCGGAGCGGATGTTGGTGGCGGTGCGGGCGATGGCTCCGGTGGCGGGAATGCCGCCGAAAAGCGGCGAAGTGATGTTGGCGATGCCCTGCGCGACGAGTTCCACATTCGGGTTGTGGCGATCGCCGGTCATGCCGTCGGCAACAACAGCGGAGAGCATGCTTTCAAGCGCAGCCAACAGGGCAACTGTAAATGCCGAAGGAATCAGCGGCAGAATGTGCTCGGCGTGAAAGTCGGGAATGGCAAAGGGCGGGAGTCCGCGGGGGATTCCGCCGAAGCGGGAACCAATGGTTTCGATCGGCAGATGAAACAAGGCGCATGCCACAGTGCACGCCAGTAGCGCCACGATAGACGCCGGAACGCGTTTGGTGATGCGCGGCAAGACCAACATGATGGCCAGTGTTGCCGCGCCGATTGCCAGCGCCTGCCAGTTGAGGCTGGACAGGTGGCTGATTAGCAGCTTCATCCTGAGCAGGAATTCGCTGGGAACGGCACCCACGTGAAGGCCGAAGAAATCCTTTATCTGCGTGGAAGCGATCAGGATGGCGATGCCATTGGTGAATCCGATGACGACGGGCCGGGGAATGAAACGCACAGCTGAACCTAGCCCGGTGAGTCCCATGGCCAGCAAAATGATGCCCGCCATGAGTGTGACCATGGCGAGTCCGGGCAGGCCGAATCGGGCGACGATGGCGGCAACGATAACGACGAATGCGCCAGTTGGTCCGCCGATCTGAGTGCGCGAGCCTCCCAGGGCGGAGATCAGGAAGCCGGCGACAACGGCGGTGTAGAGGCCGGCCTGCGGCGTCACTCCAGAGGCGATCCCGAAGGCCATGGCCAGCGGCAGTGCGACCAGCCCGACGGTGATGCCGGCGAGAAGATCGTGCACAAACATTTGTCTGCTGTACTGGCGCAAAGACACGACCAGCTTGGGCAGGTTGGGATTGCTGATGGACATGGGTGCTGCTTCAATTCTAGTGGAATATGCGTGTGCAGCTCGGCGGATTACGGGACAGGGATGCGCGTGAGTAACCCTTCCAATTGCAGCTAAACGAGATTCTTGACATAGATGGCGGCGGATCGGTTGCGAGCGTAGTAGTGGTCGGCACGACCAGTTTTCGCGTACCCGGCGCGTTCGTAGAGGCGAATGGCTGGCGCGTTTTCTGCGTCGACATGGAGCCAGACCTCGTTGGCGCGCTCGGCGTTAGCAGAACCTTCGAGACGGCGGAGGAGTTCTGCGCCGATGCCGTGACCGCGCTGCCCCGGAAGGACCTCGATGGTGGAGATATAGGCAGCGATTCCCGTGATCTGCTGCGCCCATTCGACGATGGCGAAGCCGGTCATCTGATCGTTCTCCTCGGCGATCCAGGTGGCTGCGTCCGGCGACCCAACAAGCTGACGCATGTAACGGCGCGTGAAACGCTGCGGAGGATGGAAGCAGATCTCTTCGATGGCATAGAGATCGTCGAAGTCGCGGCGCTGGAAGAGGCGGTAGACCATGGGGGAAGCGGAGTTAACGGAGTCGGCAGCCGCAAAGCGGCTGGTTAGCGGGGCTCGGAAGACAACTGGTTCTGGAGTTAGCTTGGTTCGTAGTTTGGATAGAACCGTGGTCTCCCACCCTTGAGGCGATGATACTGCCCGCCGAGGATGAGGCATCCTTATCTTGTCGTTGTAGTTGAAAGCCCAGGTCTCGATGCAAGACCTGGGCACCCGCATTTGCCTGCTACTTGAGTTGTAGTAGCGATCTACGCCAAATACCTAAACTTTTGCTTCAAGATCACGAATGACGTCGAAGAAGCGCTGGTCGAGGCGGCGATTCTGGGCGATGGCTTCCTTGATGGTGATGTCGGTGACGTCGAGACCTTTAAGTACAGCGATCCGGCCCCACTTCTTCTCGTGGACCATGTCGATGGCATGAAGGCCGTAACGCTGGGCGAGGACGCGGTCGTAGGCGGTGGGCACTCCGCCGCGCTGGGTATGGCCGAGGTTTACGGAGCGGGTTTCAAACCCGGTCTTTCTCTCGATGAGGCTGGCGAGAGCCTCGCCGATGCCGGAGAGACGCGCATGGCCAAAGGAGTCGACCTCCTTGGAGCCGGTGACCTGGCCGACTTCGGGCAGATGGCAGCCTTCCGCGACGACAACAACACCGTAGTGCTTGCCGTGATCGTAGTTGTATTTGAGCAGCGCGCAAACGTGGTCGATGTCGATTTCCTTTTCAGGGACAAGAACGACGTGGGCGCCAGCGGCGGTACCGGAGGCGTAAGCGATCCAGCCGGCATCGCGGCCCATGACTTCGACGACGATGACGCGATTATGCGAGTCGGCAGTGGTATGGATGCGGTCGATGGCCTCGGTGGCGATCATGACGGCGGTGTCGAAACCGAATGTCTGATCCGTGCCGCTGATGTCGTTGTCGATGGTCTTCGGAACTCCGACGGCGCTGATGCCGTTTTCGGCCAGGAAGAGGGTGACGGATTGGGTGTCATCGCCGCCAAGAGCTATGAGAGCGTCGATTTTGTTGAGCTTGAGGACTTCCTGCACCTTCTCGATGCCGCCCGGGATCTTCTTCACATTGGTGCGCGAGGAGTGGAGGATGGTGCCGCCTTTGAGCTGGATGCCATCGGTGTTCTCGAGGGTGAGCGCGATGAAGTTGTTGTCGAGCACGCCCCGCCAGCCGTTGAGGAAGCCGATGAATTCGTCGCCGTAGGTTTGGATTCCCTTGCGCACGGCCGCGTAGATAACAGCATTCAAGCCGGGGCAGTCGCCGCCGCCGGTCAATAGAGCAACTCGCATCGTAAATCTCTCCTGATCGAACTCGGGCAGCTGCGCCAGCCGCAGGCCGCGCCGGATATAACTGGTTGGGCGTGAAGCACAAAATCGCCGCTCTCGACGCCTTAAACAGTATAAGCCTCAGTTGTAAAGAGGAATCGTGACCGCGCTCACGCGGCAACAGACAAGACGGAGGTATTCGATGCGACCTCTGCGGTGCGCTTCGTCAATGGATACTCTTTCCCGGGATTTCGCTTGCTCCCCCCTGGGCTATTTTCGTGACTTCCTCCGGAAAGAGGAAACCATCCTGCGTATGGCAAAAGCTGGATAAGCCGCAAGAGACTCATCCGACCATCGAGCAGTCACGCGGATGACATTTCTGGTCCGTCACGAGTTCTGGCCGGATTCGATGGTGGAAACAGCGCGTCGGGATGGTTCAATAGGAAGGTATGCCCATGCCCGGTACTGGAGCTTTGATCCTGCTGGCGTTTGCGAGCCTGGTTGTGGTCGTGCTGCTGGTACTGCTGCAGCTCACGCGGCTGGGCTTTCTGGTGCGGTCGACGATTCCGGACCGGCCGCGTCGGCGTATGTTCATTGCGTCGGCTTCGTTTCTGATCACTTTTGCGGGCGTGCGGCTGCTGGTGGGCCTGATCATCCGCAATCTGGGGCCGTTTAACTGGGTGGTCGTGCGCGGACATCACATCCATCACCTGGTTTGGGGCATCATGATCCTGCTGCTGGTGGGATATGGGTGGCTGCTGGACCTGGGACGCAGCCATTCGCCGTTGTCCATCTTCTTCAGCAGGCTGATGAGCGTGAGCTACGGCGTCGGTGCAGCGCTGACCCTGGATGAATTCTCGCTTTGGCTCAACCTCGACCCGAACGACTACTGGTCACGCGAGGGGCGCATCAGCATCGACGCGGTGATACTGTTTGGCGGGATCCTGGCGGTGGGCGCGTGGGGCGCGCCGTTCTTCCGCGGGCTGCAGTTAATGTGGAGCAAGGGGAAGAGCTTCCGCAACGAGATCGGGCGGATAGAGTCGCCTATTCGGCGCGTGAGGTTGCTTCGTCCGCGTAAAGTTCGTCGATTACCGACCCATACTTTGCCGAAATGACGCGGCGCTTGAGCTTCATTGAGGGAGTGAGCTCGCCGGTGTCCTGCGACCACTCGTCGGCAACCAGCTTGAAGCGCTTGACTGTTTCGAAATTGGCGAGACCGGCATTGGCCTCGCGCACCACTTCGCCGTAGAGCGCGACCACACGGCTGTCGGAAACGAGCGCCTGGCGGTTAGTTGCTGCGAGTCCGGCGTGCGTGGCCCATGCTTCCAGCGCGGCGAAGTTAGGCGAGATGAGCGCGGAGATGAACTTGTGCTTGTCTCCCACGAGCGCGCATTGCGCAACCATCACCGAGTTCTTGAGCTTGTTTTCAATGGGCTGCGGGGCGACGAGTTTGCCGCCGGAGGTCTTGAGCAGCTCCTTTTTGCGGTCGGTGATGTAGAGAAATCCATCGTCATCAAAGCGGGCAATGTCGCCAGTGCGGAAAAAGCCGTCGACGTCGAAGCATTCGGCGTTAGCAGAGGGCTTTTGCCAGTAGCCGATGAAGACGGACGGGCCGCGCACCAGGAGTTCGCCATCTTCGGCGAATCTGAGATCGAGGTTGGGAAGCGGTTTGCCCACAGCGCCCATGCGGTGGACCACGGGATTGTTGAGCGCAATAACGGGCGAAGTTTCGGTGAGGCCGTATCCTTCCCACACAGCGATTCCAACCGCGGCGAACCACTTTGCAGTATCGATGCCGAGAGGCGCGCCGCCGGAAACCCAGATGCGTACGCGTCCGCCGAAAGCTTCGCGCACTTTGCTGTAGACAAGCTTGTTGGCAATTTTCCAGAAAATCGACGCGGGCTGGTGTCCGTCATAGACGGTGCCGCGATGGTGCACGCCCACGTTGAGGGCCCAGGAAAGCATCCGCTTCTTGATGGGCGAGGCAGAGGATTTCTGCTCAACGGCCTGGCGAATCTTCTCGTAAACGCGAGGAACACCCACAAAGACCGTCGGTCGAATTTCTTTCATGGCCTGCGGGAGCTTATCGAAGTGAGAGCAGTAAACTACCTGCGCTCCATGGCCGTACATGACGTAGTCGAGTGCACGCGCGGTGATATGCGACAGCGGAAGAAAGGAAATACAGGCGTCGGTTGCGTTGAAGGTGAATTCCGCTGCCGCGAGGTTCTGGTTGGCGGCGATGTTGCCATGGGTGAGCATGACGCCCTTGGGTTCGCCGGTGGTGCCGGAGGTATAAATCAGCGTGGCAAGATCGGCGGGCTCAACGGAGCGTACCAGGGCGTCGAAGACGGGATCGCGATAGGGTCCGGCATCATCGGCGCCGGCCAGGATCTTGGAGAAAGCGATGGCGCCTTCCGGAGCGTTGCCATCCATCATGAGAATGCGCTCGAGCTTGGTTTTGGAGCGGACGGCGTTGAGCTTGTCGAACTGCTGGCGGGTGGAGACAACCGCGATACGGCATCCGGCGTCGGCGAGAAGGACGGCGATCTGTTCGCCGGTAAGCGTGGGGTAGATGGGGACGTTGACGGCGTTGATGGCGAGAATGGCGAAGTCGGCCACGGCCCACTCCCAGCGATTCTCGGCGATCAGGGCGATGCAATCGCCTTTCTTTGCACCCCAGCTCAGGAATGCCTCGGAGAGGGTGTGGACGCGATGGTAGATCTGGTCGGAGGAGAGAGGCTGCCAGTTGCCGAATTCATCCTGCCAGAGGATGGCGCGCGGATTAGCGGCCGCGGAAATCCGGCAGAACAGATCGTTAATAGTGGAAAGCGGAGCAGGCGTCATGTGGGGCGATTCACGCAATCTATCAGCTTCAATTTAAGCCAAGGGAGAGTGTAACAGCGCAGAGACAGGCGATGAGTCGGTTTCCCACAAGGAGCGCAACCGTCCGATAGATCATAAACCCCTGTTTTATGGAAGTTTGCGGGCCAAACTTCGGTGCTAAAGGTACCTGGTTGGTCACGCAGAGATCAGGTCTTTCTGGGATAAGATCACTCCAGCCAAACGCACCAACCGTCGCCAGAGCCATGCTTAACCGCACTGCATCCCTGCCTCCCGGAGAGCCGGATCCGGCTCTTGTTGAGAAGCTTGCGGTCTTGCAACAGGCGTGCCTGCTGGTGGCAGCGCTGATGGCTCTGATCGTTTTTGCCGGTTGGCTCTTCCCACCCCTTGCGGCTTATCTGCCCGTCGCTCTCTCACGCATGAGCATCCCCATGTCGCTGGTGGTGCTGCTGTGCACATTGAGCCTGGCGATCTCTGAACCCAACAATCAGCTTTCCCTTCCCCGGGCAAGCCGGTACATCGCAGCGCAGGCTGGGTTGCTTTCGATCCTGATCCTGCTGGAGTCGACATTTCGTCTTTTTCCGGCGGTAGATACGCTGCTGGAAGTGGATCGCGCGCCGGGAAACACCGGAGGACTGCCGGTACACTCTCCCGCTGCATTCGTCCTGCTAAGCCTGTCGATGATCCTGGTAAGCACTACCGGACCCTTGTTGCGGCGGATCGCCGACGGTCTGGTCCCGACAACGTGCCTCGTGACGCTGATTCTGTTGAGCGAAAACCTCTTCGGGTCGGTTGGGCTGCTGCGACTGTCGGCTAACAACATGATTTCGCCGCTTCTGCTGATGTGCCTTGTGCTGCTTACGCTGGTTGTGGCCATGCGGCAGGCCGAACGCGGCGTGTGGTCGATCTTCGTGGGCGCGGGCATCGGAAGCCGGATCGCGCGAGGGTTTGCACCAGTGCTGCTAATCATTCCCTTCCTCATCGAGGTGGCACGAACGCGCATCATCCTGAGAGACCTGGTACCGGAGCAATACGGAGCGGCGATTCTGACATCGCTGGCCGCGGGCCTCTCAATGGTGGTGCTGCTGGTGCTGGTGTGGCGCATCAATTCGATGGAGAAAGAAATTCACGACCTGACACTGCGCGATGAGCTGACGGGGCTCTACAATATGCGCGGCTTTTACCTGTTGGGTGAACAGACGCTGCGACTGGCGCAACGCGCAGAACTGCCGTTTTCGGTACTGTTCATCGATCTCGATGGGCTGAAGAAAATCAACGACGACCAGGGCCACAACACCGGCTCGTCCTACCTGGCAGAGACGGGCGAACTGGTTTTGGCGTGTTTCCGCGAGACCGATGTGAAAGGCAGATTCGGCGGCGACGAGTTTGTGGTAGCGGGCCAGTTCAGCATGGTGGGCATTGAGTTGGCGGCTTCGCGTCTGAAGTCGATGGCGGAGCAGCGCAACGCGGCGGTTGCGAGGAAGTACCCTCTGAGCCTGAGTGTCGGCTTCGTGACGCTCGATCACCCCTCGAACGAGAGCCTGAAGGAACTCGTACAGCGTGCGGATGAAGCCATGTACCGGGACAAGCGAAGCAAAAAGGTGGCACGGGCGTAATCGGACGTGCACGAAAATTGCGACGGTGGCGAAGACGTAACCCGGAGGTTGGCCGGATAGTCGAATCTGGAATTGGCGCGTTGTTTGGGCCGCGGAGAGAAGTGGTGCTTAGCGCATGAACGAAATGGTTCCAGATACCTTGACGGTGTTGCCCGATCCAAGACTTTTTCGCGCAGCACGATGGCTGCAGCGAATCTGCCTCGGCGTGGCAGCGCTCGCAATTCTTCTGGGGCTGACGCCGCTGGCTGGGATCCCGGTGGGCGGCCCGTCGGCGACCGCTACACTCGGCAGCCTGCCGTTCCTGGTCACCGCATTGCTGTGCGGTGTGAGACTGCTCTTATCGGAGCCGGAACGGACTGGAGTTGCCGTTGTCTATGCGCGACGCATTGCTAATTTCTTCGCGATTTGTGGCGTGATCCTTGTCTCGATCCTGGATAGAAAAGCCGCGGCGAATCCTCCGCACATCGTTTTTCCACCCGAGAGCTTCGTGCTTGGGCTTTGCGCGCTGACGATCGCCGTGATTCTGGTAGACCAGAAGAATTGGCTCATCAACCGGCTGGTCGATGTGCTGGTCTGCAGCTTATGCCTGCTCAGTCTGCTGCTGGTCTCAGACGCTGCGTTCGCCAGATTCGCACTGTTTGGAAGGACGGCGGAAAACCCGGGGACGGCCGTGTTGCTCGTCTGCCTTGTTGCGTTGACGATCGTGGTCACACTTCAGCAGGCGGAGCATGGCGTTTTCTCAATCTTTCTGGGAGTGGGGGTTGGAAGCAACCTGGCCAGGGTCTTTGCGCCGATTCTGCTGGTACTGCCGCTTGCGTGGGAAGTCGTCAATGAGTGGATGAATCGCGGTGGTCCTGCGGGGCATCTTGGTGCGGCGTTGCTCGCCTCATCCGCCGTCGCGGTGGCGGTGGGCATTTTGCTGTTTTTCGCATGGCGGATCAGCAGCATGGAAAATGAGATTCATGACCTGATTCTGCGCGACGAGGCGACACGGCTCTACAACCTCAGGGGATTTCACATGCTGGCCGAACACGCTCTACGGATGGCGCAACGATCCGGCATTCCGTTTTCCGTACTCTTCATCGATCTCGAGAATCTTGCACAGATTCATTCGCAGGTTGGGCCGGATGCGGCGGCGGCGGCCTTGGCGGAGGCGGGAGGGATTCTGCGCGCAACGTTTCGCGAGTCGGACATCAAGGGCAGGATCGGCGCGGATGAGTTTGCCGTGGCCGGGCAATTTGACCGCGCCGGCATTTCCGTTGCGGCGTTGCGTCTTGAAGCAGCAACGGCAGCCCGCAGCGAGAAGAGCGGCAAGCCGATTCCGCTCAAGTTCAGCATGGGGCACGTAACAACCGCTGGCGGCGACTCGCAGGAGAGCCTGAAAGAGATGCTGCACCGCGCGGGACAGATACGAAATCGTCAAGACGGCCTGCTCAAAGAGATGCTGGTGAATTGAGGCGCGTTGCTGTTATCCGTCTCTTCCCTTCCCAGATCAATCAGGCTTGAGGTTTTGGCGTGAGGCGAACGAATTTCTGCGCCTCTGTATTCCAGTTCGACAGCAGCCACTGCGCGCGGGTGCTTGCGGTTTTACTCGCGTGCAAAGCGACCAGTTCGCGAATGGAGTCGCGGGCGGCAGCTTCAAGCTGTTCCCATGTGTCGGGCTGTAGAAATGCGTCGTGATAGCGGCCCCTGTCGAGAAATTCCCCATCTTCGTCGTAGACCCAGGCCAGACCGCCGGTCATGCCGGCGCCAAAGTTGATGCCGGCTCGACCCAGAACAACGGCGAGGCCTCCGGTCATGTATTCGCAGGCGTGATCTCCAACGCCCTCTACGATGGCGCGGGCTCCGGAGTTGCGTACGGCGAAACGTTCGCCCGCACGACCCGCGGCGAACAGCGAGCCACTGGTGGCACCGTAGAGAGCGACGTTACCGAGCAGCGTGTGGGCCTCGCTTTGCATCGCGATTCGGCCCCGTCCGCGAATCACAAGTTCGCCTCCACAGAGGCCTTTGCCCACGAAGTCATTCGCGAGGCCTTCGAGGTTGAGGGTCATACAGCTAGTGTTGAATGCGCCGAAGGATTGGCCCGCAACGCCTTTCAAATTGAAAGTGAGGCATGAGCCGGTCATCCCGGGATTGTCGGTGCGATACTGCGCGATCTGTCCGGCGAGCCGCGCGCCAAGTGTGCGGTCTTCATTCGTAATATGTGTTTCGAGGCAATATGGCCGGCCGGCTTTGTAGGCGGCAAGTGCGGGCTCGACCCATGCGTCATCAATGGGAGCGTGCGTTTCCGGACGGTCATTGCGCTTCCCTTCCCATCGGATCGCGTTGCCGGTTGCAGCAGCGACCGCTGTTGCCGCAAGGACGGGCTTGAGATCTAGACCAGAGTTGAAGCGGACCTGCTCCAGCAGATCGGTGCGGCCGGTGGCTGCGGCGAGCGAAGGCAGACCAAGCTTGGCAAGAAGCTGGCGCACCTCTTCAGCGAGTTCATTGAAAAAGCGAACGACGTGCTCGGGCTTGCCGCGGAATTTAGCGCGCAAGTCAAGCCGTTGTGTCGCGATTCCCGTGGGACAGGTGTTCAGGTGGCACTGGCGCGCCATGTCGCAACCGAGTGCAACAAGGACGGCGGTGCCGAAAGCAAATTCGTCAGCACCGAGCAGGGCTGAGATAACAATGTCGCGCGCGGTGCGCAGGCCGCCATCAGTGCGCAGGCGAACACGGCCACGAAGGCCGTTATGAATGAGGACCTGCTGTGCTTCGGCAAGGCCCAGTTCCCAGGGGTTGCCAGCGTACTTGATGCTGGAGAGCGGCGAAGCACCGGTGCCCCCGGCGTGGCCGGCGATAACGATGTAGTCCGCATAGGCCTTGGCAACGCCCGCGGCGATAGTGCCAATGCCGCAGCCGGAGACGAGCTTGACGCCGACTGCAGCACGCGGGTTGGCGCGCTTGAGATCCCAGATGAGCTGCGCGAGATCTTCGATCGAATAGATATCGTGGTGCGGCGGCGGTGAGATGAGCTGCATGCCGGGCTGTGCGTGACGCAGGCGCGCGATGAGCTCGGTGACCTTGTGGCCGGGAAGCTGGCCGCCTTCGCCGGGCTTGGCTCCCTGAGCGATTTTGATTTCGAGCTCTTCGGCGTGGACGAGGTACTCGGCGGTAACACCAAAGCGCGCGCTGGCAACCTGCTTGATCTTGTTGTTGAGCAGCGATGGCGCGCCGTTGACTGGCGTGTAGACCTCCGGATCTTCGCCGCCTTCGCCGGTGTTGGATCGCGCGCCCAGCATGTTCATGGCTTCGGTGATGGTCTGATGCGCTTCGGGCGAGAGCGAACCAAAGGACATCGCGCTGGCAACGAAAGTGCGCGTGATTGTCTCAGGCGCAGCGACCTCATTAAGAGGAAGTTCAGGCCCGGAGGGCCGCATTTCGAGCAAATCTCGCAGATGGGAGGGCTCGACTTCGACCGTCTGCGCGGCAAAGGTGGCGAATGGCGTGAGCGCCAGCGCGGCACCCTGCTTGGTAGATCCGACAACCGTTTGCAGCGCTCGAACCGTGGTAGGTTGCCAGGAGTGCGACTCGGCCTCGTCGGCTTTGCGGAAGCGCACAAAGCCGTAGTCGGGAAGTTCGCGGATGGGAGCGGCGGAGAACTCCGCAGGACCTTGCTCTTTGGATTGTTCGATGACCGGATCGGCACTCCAGAGTTGTCGGACGTAGTTTTCAATCTCGGTGAAGCCGATGCCGCCGATGGGCGCCGGTACGCCGGCGAAGCACTTGTCGACAACATGCTGCGCAATGCCGATAGCGTCGAAGAGATGTGCGCCGCGATAGCTGTCGACAACGCTGATTCCCATCTTCGACATCACCTTGGCGAGCCCGAGTTCAAGTGCGTGGAGCAGATTTTCCTCGCCGTGCTCGGGGTTGAGGTTGCGCGCGGTTTCGAGCGCGAGCCAGGGACAGATGGCGCCGACGCCGAGGCCGAGAAGAACAGCGACGTGGTGAATTTCGCGGCAGTCCGCGGCATCGACAGCAATGCCGACTTCTGCTCGAACGCCGGCCTTGGTAAGCGCGAGATGTACGGCGCCGGCGGCCATCGCCATGGGAACAGGGAGGGCCTCAGCGGTCGCACCGCGATCGGTCAGAATAAGCAGGGATGCGCCGTTGGCAACGAGCTGGATGGCGCGCTGCGCGAGGATGTCGACCGCAATCTCGAGGGTCGTGTCGGGAGTGTAGAGGCAGTGGAGGACGGCGTGCGGCATCTTCCCCGCCTGCGGATGGTGGCCTTCGAAGAGCGCGTGCATCTGCCCGAGCGAGAGGATGGGCGACCGCAGTGAGAGGCCGGGCAGCGGCTCACGCAGTTCGAAGATGTGCGGCCACGGGCCAAGGCGCGTGTGCATCTGCAACACCACGGTTTCGCGCAGCGGATCGATAGGCGGATTGGTGACCTGCGCAAATCGCTGCCGAAAAAATGCATACAGCGGGCGCGGGGCGCGGGCGAGCGGTGCGATGGAAGTGTCGTCGCCCATTGACCAAACCGCGTCTTTGCCGTCGGTGGCCATGGGTTGAAGGACCATGCGCACATCCTCGCGCGTGTAGCCGAAACGACGCTGGAGCCGGTTGAGCTCGGAGGCTGCGAGCGCCGGCGGTGCTTCCATTGAATCTTCCAGCGGAACGTCTTCGCTGACAAGGTCCTGGTATTGCCGCTTGGTGTCGTAGATGCGCAGGATTTCATCGTTCTCGAAGAAGCGGTGGAAGTCGAGATCGGCAACGATCATCTGGCCGGGGCCAAGGCGGCCGCTGTGAAGGATGTGGTCGGGATCCATGTCAACGAGGCCCGCTTCGGATCCGGCGACAACAAGACCCGTGTCATCGAGTGCAAACCGACAAGGGCGGAGGCCATTGCGATCCAGGATTGCCCCAACCTGGTGTCCGTCAGTGAATGCGAGCGCCGCAGGGCCGTCCCAAGGCTCGATGCAGTCGCCGCTGTATTGAAGAAACGACGAGGAGTTGCCCGGATTCGCGGGAGGCACGATCATGCGCACAGCTTCGCCGATAGTGCGGCCGTTGAAAGCAAGAAGTTCCACGATCTCGTCAAGCGAGGTCGAGTCGGAGCCGCCCTGCGTCAGCACCGGATATACGTCGAGCGGCAGCGTTGCAGCCCGGGCTTCCATGCGCGCGCGATTGCCCCAGATGGTGTTGATTTCGCCGTTGTGCGCGAGAGTGCGAAAGGGCTGGGCACGCTCCCACGAGGGCAGCACGTTGGTCGCGTAGCGCTGGTGAAAGAGCGCGAAAGGAGTCTTGAAATCGGGATCGGCAAGGTCGGGATAGAACTCCGACAGCAGGCGGCCTGCGCAGAGCGCCTTGTAGATCATCGTCGAGGACGAGATGCTGACGAAGTAGCCGGGGAGTTCGGAGCGCTCAAATTGCTTACGCGCGAGAAAGAGGCGACGGTCAAAGAACTCTGTGTCGTCTGAAGTAATGAGGATGTGCCAGATCTCCGGGCGCGAGGAGGCTGCGATTTCGCCCAGGACTTCGGTCCGGATCGGAACCGCGCGCCAACTGAGGATTTCCATATCCTGCTCGAAGAGCGCGGCTTCGATCTCTGCGCGCTGGGGGCTGTCATCAGGAGGCAAAAAGGCAACGGCGACGCCGAGCGGGCTGCTTTCATCGAGCGAGAGTCCGCTCTGAGCCAGGAGCCACTCGCGTGGAATGGCGGTGGTGACGCCGACCCCATCGCTCGATTTGCCGTCGGCAGCAACGGCCCCACGGTGCTCAAGACGAGCCAGGGCTCCAAGTGCATGCTGAAGAATCTGGTGGGAGGGCTCGGCGGAGATCTGGGCGACGAAACCAACTCCGCAGGAATCGAAATCAAATCGCGGGTCGATCAGACTGCCATCAATATAGGAGGGCAGAGGCGCGAATGGACCGTCCCCAGTGGACGCTGCCGGTGCGGTGGACGTACGACGGAATGAATGCCGGTAGGGGAAGCCCATGTTCAACTATACGACCTTTGGAGATTTGATGTTGTTGCGAAGGCGCCTTAAGCAGCCGCGACAAGCGGGCAAACAAGGGAAGCCGAACGGCCCGCGGTTGGCGCTGGGCGTCGACTATGTCCAAGTCGAATTCGCAACTCGTAAGAAACCATGTTACTTAGGTGATCCTGCCCGCTGATAACGGGAAAACCAGCTTGCATAGTTATACAATTTCTTTGTATATTTATGCAAGCGCGGCCGCCACTGCGAGCCGCGTTTTTGCTTTGTCCGGAAAAGGAAATGAAGTTTCAAAGGCACAATGCGATTCGGGAACTTGTAGCGCATGCCCTGGTGGCCAACCAGGACGAGATGCGCCGCAAGCTTCGCCGCCGTGGCTTTGAGGTGACCCAGGCCACGCTCTCGCGCGATATTCACGAGCTGAGACTTACCAAAGGACCAGGCGGGTATTCCCTTCCGAATGGTAACGGGAATGGAAATGGCGCGGGAACGCACGCTGCGGACGACGGGCCTCCATCGGTCGCGGATATGATGGAGAGCTTTGGCCTGAGTGTGACGCGGGCGATGAACCAGGTGGTGTTGCGCACCGCGATGGGCGGCGCGCAGCCAGTAGCCGCGGCGTTCGATCGTGAAAGCTGGAGCGAAGTTCTGGGTACGATCGCGGGCGACGACACGGTGCTGATCATCTGCCCTGATATGAAGCGCGCTCATGACGTGGAAGCGCGGATAAGAAAGATGCTGCAGTCATGACGAAGTCGGCGCAAACTGCGGTTGTGGGTGTGACAGGATACGCCGGAGCAGAACTGGCGCGTTTGCTGCTGCACCATCCACGGCTGAAGGGCAAGCCTCCCGTGTTTGCCGGCCGCGTGGATGACAAGGATGCCGCAAGGGGTGGGGTTCCGCTCGAAGAGATTCATCCACAGCTTGGGGATAACAACGGGAGCCGGTCGCTGAAGGTTGAGCCTTTCTCGTGGGAGAGGCTGACGGATCGTGGCGTTGAGGTTCTGTTCCTGGCGACCCCGCATGAACAGTCGCGCGAATGGGCTCCGGAGGCGCTGAAGCATGGACTGCGCGTGGTGGATCTTAGCGGTGCGTGGCGGCTGATGGACGCGCAGAACCGGGCTGTCTACGCTTTTGCAGACGAAGGCTCGACCATCGCGATGACGACACAGGCCAACGCTGTATATGGAATGCCGGAGCTGCACCGCGCCGAGATCGCCAAGGCAAAGCTGGTGGCGAATCCAGGATGCTATGCCACGTCGGTGATTCTCGGGGTGCGGCCCCTGATTGCTGCGGGAATAGTGGATGTGACGCACGGGATTGTCGCTGATGCAAAAAGCGGCGTGAGCGGCGCGGGCAAGGCTCCGACGGCGAAGACCCACTATATGTATGCCGCAGACAACCTTTCAGCCTATGGAGTGTTCAGCCATCGGCACACAGGCGAACTGCTTGAGCAGATTGGGATCGGTGCAGGTGACCTTGTGTTCACACCGCATTTGCTGCCGATTCCGCGCGGGATCCTGTCGACGATTTATGTGCGCTTCAAGGAAGCGCAGACACACGAGAGCGTAGCGAAGATTTATCGTGATTTTTTTGCATCCAGCCCCATGGTGCGCATCTATGAAAGAGCGTTACCGCAGATTCAGTATTCAGTCCGCACCAATTTCGCGGATATCGGGTTTCAGATTTCAAGCGATGGGCGGCGGGCGGTGATTGTGAGCTGCCTCGACAATCTGCTGAAGGGCGCTTCCGGACAGGCAGTGCAGAACATGAACGTGATGTTCGGCTGGGACGAAGCGGAGGGGCTGGTATGAAGTACGTTGTGAAACTGGGCGGTGCCGGCCTGGACGTTCCGGAGCTTCTGCAGGGGTGCATTCGCGCCATTACCGATCTGGTTCGCGATGGGAACCAGGTGGTCGTGGTGCATGGCGGCGGCGTGCAATTGACGCGCATGATGGAAAGACTTGGCGTCAAAAGCGAGTTCGTAAATGGGCTTCGCGTGACCGATGCCGAGACGCGGAACATCGCGTTGATGGTGTTTGCAGGGAAAGTCAACAAGGGGCTTGTTGCGGCGTTGGGCGCTCTGGGGCAGCCGGCAGTGGGGATGACGGGCGGTGATGGATTGCTCTTCCGCGCGCGAAAGAAGCGGTCCGCGCCAGATCTTGGATTTGTGGGTGAAATTGTCGCGAGCGATCCCCGCTGGCTTGAGGCGATATGGAAGTTGAATGGTGTACCGGTAATCGCACCGATTGCATTGGGATTTGATGGTGAGTACTACAACGTAAATGGCGACGAGATGGCAGCGGCGTGCGCAGTGGCATGCCACGCGGATGCCCTGGTATTTCTGACCGATGTGCCCGGCGTGAAGGGTGCGAATGGCCAGGTGTTGCGCTGGCTCAGCATCGACCAGATCGCGGAGATGGCGAAAAGCGCAATTATCTCCGGCGGCATGTTACCCAAGCTTGGCGCCTGCCGCGAAGCATTGCTGAATGGTGTAAAGCGCGTACGAATTTTACCCGCGGAGGCGGCCGGTTCCCTTCCCGACCTGTGCAGCAGTCGCGTAGCCCACGGCACCGAAGTGATGGTGGCCTGAGGAGAAATTGAATTGACGAAACTCGACCAAATTCGCGCAGCAGAATCAAAACTGCTGCTCCAGACCTACGAGCGGAACCCGATCCTCTTTGTTCGCGGAGAGGGCGTACACCTGGTTGATGAAGGTGGCGTGAAGTATCTCGACCTGCTGAGCGGCATCGGCGTAAATGCGCTGGGGTACGGGCATCCGGCCATCGAACGAGCGATCGTGAATCAGAGCCGCGCGTTGATTCATACGTCGAACCTCTTCTATCACGAGGGGCAGGCAGAGTTGGCGCTGCGACTAACCGAGCGCACAGGCATGGATCGCGCCTTCTTTTCAAACACCGGCACCGAGGCTTGGGAGGGCGCGCTGAAGATAGCTCGTGCACACGCCGGATTGCTGCGCAGTGAAGGCAAGCAGATCGGGACGAAGTTCCTGGCGCTGGAGCAGAGCTTTCACGGGCGCACGTACGGCTCGATGTCGACCACGTACAAAGCAAAATATCGCGAGCCATTTGCCCCGGGTGTACCGGGCGTGGAGTTTGTGCGTTTTAACGATCTAGCCGATCTCCGCGCGAAGTTTTCAAACGATGTTTGCGCGATTCTCGTGGAGGCAATCCAGGGCGAGGGCGGCATCCGCCCGCTAACGCAGGAATTTTTTGCTGAAGCGCGCAAGCTGGCGGACTCCACCGACGCTTTTCTGATTGTCGATGAGATTCAGGCCGGGATGGGCCGCACGGGCAAGTGGTGCGCGTACCAGCACTATGGGATCAAGCCGGACATTACGACGCTGGCGAAACCGATTGCGGGTGGAATTCCGCTGGGCGCGATCCTCTGCACCGAAGAGGCTGCGCGCGCGATCCATGCCGGAATGCACGGGACGACATTCGGCGGCGGCCCGCTGGCCTGCGCGGTGGCAATTGCGGTGATCGACGCCATCGAAAACGAAGACCTGCTCAAGCATGCGACAGAGCTGGGCGATTACTTCCAGCAGCAGTTGCGCACCCTGGCAAAGAAGCACGATTGCATCAAGGATGTCCGCGGCAAGGGATTGATGCTGGCAGCGGAACTGGATTCGGCGGATCTTGCCAAGGCGACCGTGGCCGAGATGCTGAAGCGCAGAATCCTGATCAACTGCACCAGCGATACGGTGCTGCGCTTTCTGCCGCCCTACATCCTGGAGCGCAACCACGTAGATGAGGCCATTGCAGCACTGGACGAAATACTTAATGAGAAGGCCGCGGCTGTGAGCGCGGCAAATCAGACCGCAGGAGGAAACAATCGTGGCTAGCAGAGCGACCATGGAGCGCCGGGCGCCAGCAGTTCCCGTGCAGAAGGACGAAGACATACTGGCCGCGGCAGCGCGACTGGCGGGAGAGGATATGTGCTCGATCGCTGATCTAACCAGCGGCGAGGTTCGCGCCATCCTCAAGCTTGGACACGACGTGAAAATGAACCCGCGCGAGTATCGGCATGCGCTTGATGCGAAGCAGATGGTGCTGATGTTTGAGAAGGCGAGCCTGCGCACCCGTTTGGCCTTTGAGACAGGCATTAACACCATGGGCGGCAACGCTATCTTTGTGGATCAGACGAATTCTCCGCTGGGCGAGCGTGAGGCGATTGCCGATGTGGCGCGCAATGTTGAGCGTTGGGTTGACGTAATGGTGCTACGCACCTATGCGCACGACACGATTACCGAGATGGCTGCAAATTCACGCGTCCCGGTGATCAACGCGCTGTCGGACTTCGAGCATCCATGCCAGGCGCTCGCGGACTTCATGACGCTGGAGGAGCACTTCGGTTCTGCGGCTGGATTGAATTTTACCTATGTGGGCGATGGCAATAATGTGTGCCACTCTCTGATGCTGACGGGGGCGCAACTGGGCACGAATGTGACGGTGGCAACGCCGCGTGGGTACTCGCCGGACATTGAGATCGTGACCAAGGCCCGCGAGATCGCCGAGGTGAACGGTTGCGAGGTGAAGCTGACACAGGATCCGCAGGCGGCCGTTGAGAATGCCGATGCGGTTTATACGGATGTGTGCGTGAGCATGGGTATGGAGCACGAGTCGACCAAGCGCGCGCCGATCTTCAGGCCGTTCCAGGTGAACGAGGCTTTGATGTCGAAGACAGCGCCGAATGGGGTATTCATGCATTGCCTGCCTGCGCGGCGCAATGCCGAAGTAACGGACTCGGTGCTGGACGGGCCGCAGTCGATCGTGTTTGACCAGGCCGAGAACCGCATGCACGCGCAAAAGGCGTTGCTTCTGCTGTTGCTCGGCGGGTTGCCGAATGTGGCAAAGTTCTCAGTCCTAAGTTCTTAGTGTTTCAATTGCTGACAACTGATCACTGACAACTGAAAACTGCTCTATGAGGTTTTGCAAGCATGTCTGTAATTCTCGAATCATTGCCCATCGGCCAGAAGGTCGGCATTGCCTTCTCCGGCGGGCTCGACACCTCCGCTGCTCTGCATTGGATGAAGCAGAAAGGTGCGCTCCCTTATGCCTATACAGCTAATCTTGGGCAGCCCGATGAAGCCGATTATGACGCCATTCCGCGCGCGGCTCTCGAATACGGCGCCGAAAAAGCCCGCCTGATCGACTGCCGCGGGCCGCTCGTCCGCGAAGGCATCGCAGCGCTGCAGGCAGGCGCCTTCCACATTAGCACCGCAGGCATCACCTACTTCAACACCACGCCGATCGGCCGCGCCGTCACTGGCACCATGCTGGTCACGGCCATGAAGGAGGACGATGTCAACATCTGGGGCGACGGGTCCACCTTCAAGGGCAACGACATCGAGCGCTTCTATCGCTACGGCCTGCTCGTCAATCCAGATCTCAAGGTCTACAAGCCCTGGCTAGACGCCGCCTTCATCGACGAGTTGGGCGGGCGCGCGGAAATGTCGGCGTTCATGCAGCGCTCCGGCTTCGCGTACAAGATGTCTGCCGAGAAGGCCTACTCCACCGACTCCAACATTCTTGGCGCAACCCACGAAGCCAAAGACCTGGAGCATCTTTCTTCGTCGATCAGGATCGTCGTTCCCATCATGGGGACGGCCTCCTGGCGTGACGACGTCGAAGTGCCACGCGAAGAGATTGCAGTCGGCTTCGAAGAGGGATTCCCCGTGGCTCTCAATGGCAAGAGATTCGATGATCCCGTGGATCTGCTGCTCGAGGCCAACCACATCGGCGGACGCCACGGCCTCGGCATGTCCGACCAGATCGAGAACCGCATTATTGAAGCGAAATCCCGCGGCATCTACGAGGCCCCTGGCCTCGCTCTGCTGTACATCGCCTACGAGCGTCTCATTACCGGAATCCACAACGAGGACACCATCGAGACGTATCGCGAGAATGGCCGCAAGCTCGGCCGCCTCCTTTATCAGGGCCGGTGGTTCGACCCGCAGGCCATTATGCTGCGCGAATCCGCCCAGCGCTGGGTCGCTAAACCCATCACCGGCGAGGTCACGCTTGAACTGCGCCGCGGCAATGACTACTCGATCCTCAACACCGAGTCGCCAAACCTCACTTTTCACCCCGAGCGCCTCAGCATGGAGAAGACTGATTCCGTTTTCTCTCCGCGCGACCGCATCGGCCAACTCACCATGCGCAATCTGGACATTACCGACACCCGGGAAAAGCTTCTCACTTATGCTGCAGCCGGTCTCCTCACCCTGAGCAAAGGCGCCGAAATGCCCCAGTTGAATAGCGGCAAGGAAGAGAAACTGTGAGGCACGCCTAAAACAATGTCCAACGAACAACAATCCGGGAAGATGTGGTCCGGCCGCTTTCGCGAACCGCTGGATAAGGAGTTTGAGCAGTGGCAGCGCTCAATTGTATTTGACTGGCGGCTCCTCGATCAGGAGGTGGCCGCCAGCAAGGCGCACGCCTCGGCGCTGGCAGCTGCTGAAGTGATTACTCCGATTGAACTGGAACGGTTGCGTACTGCGCTGGATCACATTGCGGCGGAGTTTGCCTCTGACGAAGGCAAAGCGCTGGTGCGCAACCATCCGGTTGCCGAAGACATTCACCATTTCACCGAACTCTCACTCGTCGAACGGATTGGCTCGCTGGGGCTCAAGCTGCATACGGGTCGCTCCCGAAACGAGCAGATCGCGACAAACCTGCGGCTGTATGTGCGCGGACAAATCGAACTGGTCATTGACGCCCTTGCCAAGTGGGCTCAGGCGCTGCTGGATCAGGCTGGCAACGCTGGCGATGCGGTGATGCCGAGCTACACACATCTTCAACGGGCCGAGCCGGTGCTGGTTTCCCATTGGATGCTGGCCTACGTGGAGATGGTTCTGCGCGATGCAGGCAGGCTTCAGGATTGCGCGACGCGACTCAATTTCTGCCCGCTCGGATCTGGGGCAGTGGCGGGCGCGACGTTGAAGCTGGATCGGACGATTGCAGCCCGAGAATTAGGATTCACGGCGCCGACCGCCAATTCGATGGATGCGACCAGCGATCGGGATTTCATTCTCGAGTATCTGCAGGCGCTTACGTTTGTCGGCTTGCACCTGAGCCGGTTTGCCGAAGAGATCACCCTGTTCGCGACGGCCGAGTTTGGATTTGTTCTGCTGCCGGAAGCGTTCTCGACAGGATCGAGTGCGATGCCGCAGAAAAAGAACCCTGACTTGACTGAGTTGATTCGCGCTAAGGTTGGCCGTATTCATGGTGCCGCTGAAGCGGTTACGCTGCAATTGAAAGGATTACCGCTCGCCTACAATAAGGATATGCAGGAGACGCAGGAGCCGGCATTTCAGGTTGAATTCGTTGCGCAGATGCTGGCGCTGGTGGCGCGGTTCACCGCTGCTCTGCAGTTCAACTTCGAACGCATGCGCGAGGCGGCGCAAACGGGATATCTGAATGCAATGGCCGGCGCTACCTATCTCGTACACAAGGGCGTTCCCTTCCGCACGGCTCACGAAAAGATCGGCAACGCAGTTCGTTTCGCTTTGGAAAAACATGTGGAACTGGGCGAGTTGAGCCTGGACGAACTGCGCCAATTTGGCAGCGAGTTTGACGAGGATTTCTACGCTGCTGTCACTTTGCAGGCCACACTCGACTGCCATGACGTGATCGGCGGGACAGCGACGAATCGCGTGAAGGCGGCTTTACGCGAAACAGCTAGCCGCGTATCTGCGCTAAAAAGGTCAAACGCGCCGGAGGTGCTTCATGCTGGTGCGTAAAGCGCTGCTTCGCGATGCTACGAATATCTACGACCTGGTGAATTCGCTCTCGGGCGATGGCACGCTGCTGAAGCGCTCGTTCGCGGAAATCTGCGAAAATGTGCGCGACTTCACGGTGGCGGAGTCCGACGGTAACGCGTTTCTGGGCTGTGGCGCGTTGCACTTCTATGGGCCGCATCTCTGCGAAGTGCGCTCAATCGTGGTCAAGCCAGAAGCAAAAGGCCAGGGTGCCGGCGGACGTATTCTTGGTGCTCTGATCGAGGAAGCCGAGGAGCACGGCATTCAATCCGTGTGCCTGTTCACGCGTATTCCCGACTTCTTCTTCAAGTACGGCTTCCGAACGGTGGAAGACAAGGTCGATCTGCCCGACAAAATCTTCAAGGATTGCCAGAACTGTCCGCGGCTGCATCGCTGCGACGAGGTCGCCATGGTGCGTGGGCGCATTCCGCGCATTTCGATTCTCGGGCCGAAGATTGAAGCAGAACAACTGGTGCGGCTTTCCGGGTAATTACCTGCCGCGCCAGAGCGATGACTGGTCGTCGGCCAACTGCGCAAGCAGGCAGAGAATAACGACGGTAAAGAACGCCAGCACCATATTGGTGCTCAAGGTCCGAAAAACTGTCTCGACGACACTCTCGCAGTAACCCAGCTCGGAACAGGTGCGCCAGTTAAGCGCGGAGTAGGCGCCGAGGTACGTGAGCGCCATCAGCGAAAGCAGTACGGCGGCGCGGCGCGGCGGTCGCACCAGCAGGAAGACCGGAAAACATAGAACCGGAAGGCCACAGTAGAGGCAGCTGAGCAGGGTGTCTTGGCGCAAGTCAACGCCAAAGGACCTGCCGATGCCAAAAAGTGTGACGCCGGCACTGAGGATCCCGGCAAGAGTCAGAAGGACCGCCCAGATAATTCCGCGAATCGTCATGCGTTCAATCCTCGGATAGGTTCAACGGGTAGATTCACTGTACAAGATCGCTGCGGCAATGGCAGCCTGGCCGTAGCTTAGACCTCCGTCGCCGGGGCTGATCCGGGCCTGCTGGAAGACCTTGAATCCCTCTTCTTCCAAGCCAGAGCGAAGAAGCTTTGCAAGCCGTCGATTATGCATGCACCCGCCGCTCATCACAAGCTGCGAAATGCCGGTGTTCTCGCGAGCATTCGCTGCTGCCCAAATGAATCCCTCGGCTACGCCTGAATGGAACTGCGCAGCGATCTTCGACCTGGGCACACCGCGTCGAAGATCATCCACGATTGCTCGCCAAAGAGGGCCAATCTTGAGCGACATTGATCCATCGGCGTCTTTCGCGGGTGCGAACAACTCCGGCACATAACCCATGCGCCGCAGGCGGTCCGGTTCATCGACGGCGAAGCCTTCGAGTTCAATGGCCGCCTGCGCTTCGTAATCCACCTTGCGACGGCCGAGAATCACGGCGGCGGCAGCGTCAAACAGGCGGCCAAGACTCGACGTCATAGGCACATTGATCTGTCGCTCGATCATGCGCGCCATTACGCGCGATTCCTGTTCGGTGGCGCCCACGAGTTCTCTCGTTTCCTCCTCAGAAAAACCGGCCGCTATAAGGTGACCAAAAGCCATGCGCCATGGTTCTCGAATGGCCGCCTCCCCGCCGGGCATAGGCACATAATCCAGATGAGCAAAGCGTTCGAAGTTTTCAAGGCTGCAGATCAGCACTTCCCCGCCCCAGATGCGACCGTCAGTGCCATATCCAGTGCCGTCGAGCGAGAGACCAATGACCGGCCCCGAGATAGCGTGTTCTGCTATGCAGGCGGCGATATGCGCGTGGTGGTGCTGCACGGCGATCAACCGGAGACCGCGTTCGCCGGCCCACTGCTTCGCCCACCCCGTAGACAAATAGCCGGGATGAAGATCGTGCACGACGGTTTGCGGCTCGATCTCAAAGGTGTTCATCAGGTGGTGCAGGCACTCTTCGAAGAACTGCAGACTTGTGGCGTTCTCAAGATCGCCGATGTGCTGGCTCTGGTAAGCAAATTTACCGCGTGCGAGCGCCAGAACGTTCTTCAGGTGTCCTCCAACAGCCAGCAGTGGCGGGGCTTCGAGCGACAATGGAACGGCAAGTGGCACAAAGCCCCGTGCGCGACGGATGATTTGCGGTTTATTGTCGACGAGAGCGGCGACGGAATCGTCGCAGCGCTGCAGAATTTCGCGATCGTGCATCAGAAAGGCGTCGGCGATGGCGGCGAGGCGGCTGCGGGCTTCGTCATTGTCTATTGCGATCGGCTCTTCGCTCAGATTGGCCGAGGTCATCACCAGTGCCTTCACGCGCGGATCGGCGAACAGCAGGTGCTGGAGCGGCGCGTAGGGCAGAAAGATGCCCAGCCACGGAATACCGGGCGCGACCGAGGAAGCGATGCCGATGTGTTGGCGCGCACGGGCAAGAACGATGGGCCGCGCGGTCGATTGCAGCAGAGTCTCCTCTTCCTCGGTCAGGTCGCAGAGGGCGCGCGCTGCACTGAGATCGCGCACCATGATCGCAAGCGGTTTGCCGTAGCGGTGTTTTCGCTGGCGCAGGCGCGTGACTGCGTCTTCGCTGGTGGCATCCACGCTCAGATGGAAACCGCCGATCCCTTTGATGGCCATGATTTCACCGCGAAGGAGGCGTTCGACTGTCTCAGCTACTGGATCGCTGCTTTCGATTTGGATTCCCTCGCGCGTTTCCAACCACACGCGCGGACCGCAGCGCCAGCAGGCGTTTGGCTGCGCGTGAAAGCGCCGATTGAGCGGATTGTCGTATTCCGCCTGGCACTCGGAGCACATGGGAAATTTCGCCATCGAGGTTTGGGGGCGATCGTAGGGGATGCGACGCGTGATGGTATAGCGCGGTCCGCAATTGGTGCAGTTCAGGAAAGGATACCGGTAGCGGCGGTCGGCGGGATCGAGGAGTTCGCGCAGACAGTCAGCGCAAGTAGCCGCATCGGCGGGGATGCCGGTACTGACGCGGCCTAGCACCTCGCTGGCCACGATGCGAAATCCGGATTCGCCGGTGAGCGCAAGATCGCTGGTAGCGACGGAATCGATGCGCGCCAGCGATGGAGTTTCCGAGGTGAGGCGGTTGAGAAAGGCCTGAATCCGTGCCGCCGGGCCTTCGAGCTCGATGGTGACGCCATCCGTATCGTTGCCGATGAAGCCGGCAAGATTTTCTTCGCTTGCGACGCGGTAAACAAAGGGACGAAACCCCACGCCCTGAACGACCCCACTCACCCGGATGCCCTTCCGCTCAACCCTGGTGTCGGATTCCGGCAGCGACGATGCAGAGAGAGTCAAAAGGTTGCGCCTCGAAGTCCAGCATAGCCCAGGCGCAAATCAAAGCCCTACAGAAACTTCAGGCAGATCAAGCAATGCAGGGCAACCAAAACATTCTCCGTTCGCTCAAACCTGAACAGCGGATAGGTGGAGTGAACGCCGATCCGCTTCTTTGCGCAGCGCAAAGAATGAATAAAAACAGCTTTTTCCCCTACTTCCCAAGGGCCATTCCAACGTGCCCCGCTGGTAAACGCGAAAGGTGAATGATATGAACAAAATTATGTTGGCACTAGCCGTTGCGAGCCTCGCAACCGTGAGCTGGGCATCGGACCAGGATAAACAAGAGACGACGGATCGGCTCGATAAAGCCGCTACAGTATTGCATGAAGTGATGGGAGCCCCCGATAAGGGAATTCCGGAAGAAGTGATGGAGCACGCAAAGTGTGTAGCCGTTGTGCCGCACATGATCAAGGGCGGATTTGTATTTGGCGCACAGGGCGGTCGCGGTGTCGCAACCTGCCGCACAGAGAATGGCTGGAGCGCACCTGCGTTCTTCGCGATCACCGGTGGAAGCTGGGGCCTGCAGATCGGCGTTGAAGGCGTGGACCTTGTAATGGTTATCCAGAATGACGAAGGTATGAAGCACTTGCTTGCCAGCAAATTCCAGCTGGGCGCCGATGCGTCCGCGGCGGCGGGACCAGTTGGACGTCACGCGTCAGCTGACACCGACTGGAAGATGAATGCGGAAATCCTGACCTACTCGCGCGCCAAGGGCATATTCGCCGGGTTGACGTTGAATGGCGCGGATGTTCGCGCGGACAATGATTCCATGACCACCGTCTACGGACCGGATGTCACGTTCCGCACGGTTCTAACCGGGTCGGTTCCTCCTCCGCCGCAGGCGCACGCATTTCTCTCCGCGGTCCGCGGCGCCCGTGCTGAAGCGGCCTCACGCTGAATCGAGTGTGTTGCGAAAGACTGCGAGCACCTGGAATGTTATTCCGGGTGCTCGCACTGTTTAGGGCAGTGGCGAAGTCTTTCCGAGCAACAAACATCGATCAGCGACGCTGTGCTCAAGTCGGCGGCGATGGACGTAAACAGCCTAACCTCGCATGAAAGAATCGGATCATGATTGATTGGGGATTGCGTCGACTCGCCCGTCATTTGCGGGTCTTCTTGATTCTTCCCATCGCGGCTTCAAGTGTGATCCTTGCACAACAACCGCCGGACATCACCACCATTGTCCGCGGCATTGATGCGTCGGTGAAGAACCGCCTCGATCGCCTTGCAGGCTACACCGTCATCGAACACTACGCGCTATTTCGCGGCAAAGAGGAAACCCCTGCCACGGAAATGGTGGTGAAAACCACTTATCGCAAACAGACCGGGAAGAGCTATGAGATTGTTTCCGAGACCGGCTCATCGTTCTGGCGAAACGAGGTGCTTGGCGCTTTGCTCGACAACGAAAAGAGCATGAGCCAGCCGGGCAACGTCGAGACAGCGCTGATCAACAGCACCAACTACGAAATGAACCTCGATGCCAGAGCCCAGGAGCAACTCAACGGGCGCGACTGCCTTGTGCTGGACATTACGCCGAGGCGCAACAGCCAGTTTCTCTTCAAGGGAAAGCTCTGGGTGGATGCGCACGACTACGCCATTGTGCAACTGAAAGGAACGGCGTCAAAGAGCGCTTTCTTTCTAGCCAGTGCCGCCGATGTCACCCGCCAATATGACGAGATCAACGGTCTGCCTATGGCAACACACGCCCAGGCCATCTCCGGCAGTTCGTTGCTCGGCCAGACTGTAGTCAAAATCGATTACACAAATTACCAGCTTGATTTGGTCAAGGGTAGTTAGGCCTGTCCCAGAGCATGGCTACGGTGGTTGACGGCCCCACCATCACCACCGGTAGAGCGCTTAAACCGGGTGACGAATGAACACGCCAGCCATACCGTAGCTGCACTATACTGAGCACCTGTGACACCGATCTGGAGCGACTGGAAACTGATGGCCGCCCTCGGCTCCTGCCTTGTGCTGGGGCTCAAGCACGGCTTCGACTACGATCATCTGGCCGCAATCTCGGATATCACAGCCGTGCAGAAAAACTGGCGCAGCGGGCTGCGGTTGGGAATGACTTACGCGCTCGGCCACGCGTTCACGGTGGTGGCGCTGGGCGTTGCAGTGCTGCAATTGCACCTGGGCCTGCCCGAAGGTCTGGATCACTGGACAGAGCGCCTGATCGGCCTGACGCTGATCGTGCTCGGCATCGGGGTGGTGGCCGGCATCCTGCGCAAGGATGCGCACGGACACCGGCACAGCCGCATTGAGAGCCGGCTCGCGATTGCCATCAATGGCGTACTGTGGATGGCCTGGCGCGTGCGGCGCATCTGGAATCCGGCAGTGCCGAAGCCGGAGCGGTTTCAGTGGATGTACAACGGCAAGTCAGTCTTTGTGATTGGCATTCTGCACGGCGTGGGAGCCGAAACGCCAAGTCAGCTTGCGCTTTTCTTTCTGACGGCGAATCTCGGAGGAACTTCCCGTGGCATGTTGGGCCTTGCCGCCTTTGCAGTTGGACTGGTGGCGATGAATGCGCTGATGACGGCTTCGTTGGGCGGTGCCTTCACAGCCGGCGGACAACATCCGCGCTTTTATCACGTGATTGCGTGGACCGGCGCGGTGTACAGCTGCGTCATTGGATTCATCTTTCTCTTCGGAATATCCGATCACCTCCCGGCCCTAGGCTGATAGCGGATTCTCTCTTAAATTCCTGATTCGGAACCTGCTTCCTCCACTCCCGTTTCGGCCTGTGGAACAGTCCAGACCCGCGTGACCGTGGTCACGGTGCGTCGTATGCTTTCGGGCGTAAAACAAGGCCAGACAGAGAGCGGAGCGCACGGTAAGTGCTTCGCCATCAATGTCTGGAGGAATTTGTGCCCGCATTCACACCACCGCCGCTGCCCAGCGACGATAAACGCTGGAAGATCGTGAACGGCACCATGCGCAAGAATGGATTTGCCCGCCACGCGTTGATCGAAACCCTGCACACCGTGCAATCCGCATTCGGATACCTCGACGACGATGCGATCACCTTCGTCGCAAAATCGTTGCGCGTGCCTCTGAGCCAGGCCTACGGAGTGGTCACGTTTTACCACTATTTCAGCCTTAAGCCGCCCGGCAAACACACCATGACGATCTGCACGGGAACGGCCTGCTACATCAAAGGCACCGACAAACTGGTGGCCGCGGCTGAAAAACGCCTGGGCATTCCGCAAGGCCAGACCACGAAGGACGGCAAGATCAGCCTGATGACGGCTCGTTGCGTGGGCGCATGCGGGCGCGCACCGGTGGTTCTGACGGACGGCGAACTGCAGGGCCAGATGAAGGGCGAGAACATGCTCGAACAACTGGAAAGGTGGTCGGTCGAATGACTCTCGAAGAACTTGATCAGATCGCTGAATCCGTTCGCGTTGAAAATGCGAAGTTCGACCACGAAATCAATGTGTGCATGGGCACAGGCTGCCTGAGCCAGCACTCCGACAAGCTGAGAGATGCTCTGAACGCTGCGGTTTCGGCTTCTGGAAAACGAGCCATGGTACGCCGCACCGGCTGCATGGGCCTCTGCGCCGCCGGCCCGCTGGTTCTGGTTGACCCCGAAGAGACGCTCTACCAGCATGTCAAGACGGGCGACGCTGAAGCTGTTGTGAATAGTCTTGGCGGCGAACCAGTGGCTGCACTGCAATGCGACCTTCGCGACCATTTTGATCAGCAGGTGCACGTGGTGCTGGAGAACTCCGGCCACATCGATCCGGAACGGATCGACGACTACATTTCGCGCGATGGTTACCAGGCACTGGTGAAGGCGCTCACTGAAATGTCCCCGAACGATGTAATCCAGCAGATTACCGAGAGCGGGCTGCGCGGACGCGGCGGTGGTGGATATCCCACTGGCTTGAAGTGGGGCACCGTGGCCAAGGCAGTAGGCGATCTGAAGTACGTGATCTGCAACGGCGACGAAGGCGATCCGGGAGCGTTCATGGATCGCAGCGTTCTCGAGAGCGATCCGCAACGTGTACTCGAAGGTATGGCCATTGCAGCATACGCTGTCGGCGCCAGCAAGGGATATGTTTACGTGCGCGCCGAATATCCACTCGCTGTTGCGCGTCTGCAGAATTGTTTGCGCGATGCGCGGCGGCGCGGACTGCTGGGCAACAACATCTGCAACACTTCCTTCAATTTCGACGTCGAGATTCGACTTGGCGCCGGAGCATTTGTGTGCGGCGAAGAGACAGCCCTGATCGCCTCGATTGAAGGCAAGCGCGGAACTCCGAAGCCGCGTCCTCCCTATCCGGCAGTTAGCGGTCTATGGAGCAAGCCGACTCTTATCAATAATGTGGAGACGTTTGCAAACATCGCTCCGATCATTCGCAAGGGCGGTAAATGGTTTGCCCAGATTGGCACCGAAAAGAGCAAAGGAACCAAGGTCTTCGCACTGACTGGCAAAATCACCAATACCGGCCTGGTCGAAGTGCCCATGGGCATGAGCCTGCGGCAGATTATCGAAGGCATCGGCGGCGGCGTTCCTGACGGTCACAAGTTCAAGGCAGTGCAGACAGGCGGACCTTCAGGCGGCTGCATTCCCAACGAACATCTTGATCTGCAGGTCAGCTACGAATCGCTCATCCAGGTCGGATCCATGATGGGCTCCGGCGGCATGATCGTCATGGACGACACTTCGTGCATGGTCAATGTCGCGCGCTTCTTCGTGGAGTTCTGCATGACAGAATCCTGCGGCAAGTGCATCCCCTGCCGCGCAGGCACGGCCCAGATGTTCACGCTGCTGTCGCGCATCTGCGACGGCTCCGGCACGATGGAAGATCTCGAGCTGCTTGTGGACCTCTGCGGCACGATCAAGGAGACCAGTCTGTGCGGTCTTGGCATGACTGCACCCAATCCTGTGCTGAGCACACTTCGCTACTTCAAGAATGAATACATGGAGCACATTGTGCACAAGCGGTGTCCGGCCGGCGTTTGCAACATTACCGGAGCAACCGTCGTTGAAGAAGCTCCGGTGGAGGTGTTGGCATGAGCGCCGCTGTAGACGTAAAAACGCTGGTAATCGATGGAAAAGATGTAAGTGGGCGCGCTGGTCAAACCATCCTGGAAGTGGCCCGTGAAAACAATATCGATATTCCCACGCTCTGTCATCTTGACGGGTTGGGTGATGTGGGTGCGTGCCGTCTCTGCCTCGTGGAGATCAAGGGCAGCAACAAGCTGTTGCCGGCCTGCGTCGCTACGGTAGAAGAAGGCATGGAAGTGAACACTGCGACCGAGCGGCTGCAGAAGCACCGTCGCACGATTCTCGAATTGCTTTTTGCCGAGCGCAATCATATCTGCGCAGTCTGCGTGGCCAATGGTCACTGCGAGTTGCAGACGATGGCGCAGAAGCAGGGCCTGACGCACGTGCGCCTTCCCTATCGCAACCCGGAACTCACCGTTGATGCATCGCACGAGCGCTTCACTGTAGACCACAATCGCTGCATTCTGTGCACTCGCTGTGTACGCGTATGCGCCGAAGTTGAAGGCGCGCATGTGTGGGATGTGATGGGACGCGGCACCAATTCCATGGTTATCACCGATCTGCATGAGGACTGGGGCAAATCCAGTTGCACACGTTGCGGCAAATGTGTGCAGGTATGCCCCACCGGAGCATTGTTTGACAAGAGCAAGATTGGCTCCGATCACCCCAAGTATCCCGATTTTCTGCCCAATCTGAACTTGATGAGGGAAGCGCAATGAGCAAACTGAGATTGGCAACAGCATGGCTGGACGGATGTTCCGGCTGCCACATGTCGTTCCTCGATATGGATGAACGGCTCCTCGAACTCGCCGCTCTCGTCGACGTGGTCTATAGCCCCATCGTGGACACCAAGGAGTTCCCTGACGACGTCGACATTGCGCTGGTTGAGGGAGCAGTGGCATCGGTCGATGACGAAAAGAAGATCAGGAAGATCCGCGCGCACTCCAAGATGCTGATTGCGATGGGAGATTGCGCCATTACGGGCAACGTTCCTTCCATGCGCAACCCGATTGGACCGGAAGCGATTCTCGATCGCGCTTACATCGAAAACGCGACCATCCAGAAACAGATTCCCTGCGTCGTGGTGCCTAAACTGCTGAAGATTGTCCGGCCCATCCATGAATTTGTGAAGGTGGACGTGTTTCTGCCCGGCTGCCCGCCTTCCGCCGACACCTTCCACACAGCGCTGACGGCGCTGATCACCGGAGAGCCGCTGGACATTCCGGCCCTCACCCGCTTTGGAGCCTGATCCCCGAAGGAGTTCGAGTTATGACGCAAACCATCACGATCGACCCGGTTACCCGCCTTGAAGGACACGGCAAGATCACAATCTATCTGAACGAGCAGGGCGAAGTGGAGAACGCGCAGTTTCATGTGACCCAGGTGCGCGGCTTCGAGAAGTTCTCCCAGGGCAGGCCGTTCTACGAGATGCCGAGCCTGACAGCCCGCATCTGCGGCATCTGCCCCGTATCGCACCTTCTGGCATCGGCCAAAGCCTGCGAAGCCATCATGTCGGTGCGAATTCCGCATACGGCCGCGCAGTTGCGCCGCATCCTGAACCTTGCCCAGATGATTCAATCGCACGCGCTGAGCTTCTTCCATCTCTCATCGCCGGACCTGTTGCTGGGCATGGAGTCCGACCCTGCGCAGCGCCACATCTTCGGAGTTGCGGCTGCGCGGCCTGAGCTTGGCCGCGCTGGAATCGGGCTGCGTCGCTTTGGCCAGCACATCATCGAGCTGCTCGGCACCAAGCGCATCCATACCGGCTGGGTCATACCCGGTGGCGTAACCGAACCACTCAGCGCTGGCCATCGCGATGAAATTCTTGCCATGCTTCCCGAAGCTTATGCCAATGTCAGCCTTGCGCTGGCGGCTTACAAGCAGATCGCCGACCGGTTCCAGCAGGAAATCTCGGTCTTCGCCAACTTCCCATCGAACTACCTTGGCCTCATCAACGAGGACGAGACAATTGAGTTTTCGGATGGAGCGCTGCGGCTTATCGGGCCGAAGGGCGACATCATCGAAGACGGCATCACGGCACAACACTTCACCGAAGTGATTGGCGAAGCGGTAGAGAACTACAGCTACACCAAGTTCGTTTATTACAAACCGCTTGGCTATCCAGAAGGCAGCTATCGCGTTGGCCCGCTTGCGCGTTTGAACATCGTCAAGTCGATGGGCACGGCTAAGGCCGACCAGGAACTTGCAGAGTTCAAGCAACTAGCTGCCGGTCCCGTGGAGAGCTCGTTCTTCTATCACCATGCGCGGCTGGTCGAAGCGCTCTACGGCATCGAGAAGATCGAACAGATTCTTGCCGATCCGCAGATTCTCGACAAGCACGTGCGCGCGACCGCAGGAGTCAATCGCCTCGAAGGCGCAGGGCAGATCGAAGCCCCACGCGGTACGCTCAGCCACCACTACAAGGTGGATGAGAACGGTCTGATCACCTGGGCCAACCTTGTCGTTGCCACCGGTCACAACAACAATGCGATGAACAGGGGCGTTCTTCAGGCAGCGAGATGTTATGTGAAAGACGGAAAGTTTACAGAGGGCGCTTTGAACCGCGTCGAAGCTGTGATCCGTACCTTCGACCCGTGCCTGAGCTGCTCCACCCATGCTTTCGGACAAATGCCGCTGGCGATGACCCTCATGTCGGCAGATGGTGAAGTTGTCGATCAAGTCATTCGGTAGATTCTCCCTCAACCTGGGTACCCCAGGTCTTGTTTTTTAGGACCTGGGGTTTTTCAGTCTAAACTTGGCAATCATGAATCAGATTTCCATTCAATGTCTCATCCTCGCTTGTGGGAATACGCTCCGCGAGGATGATGGCGTCGGACCTTTTCTTGCGCAGTGGGCCGAAGAACGCTGGCGCGATGACGCGCGTGTCCGCGTGCTCTGCGATCACCAATGGACTCCGGATATGGCGCAAGAGATCGCCGCAGCCGAAACGGTGATTTTTGTGGACTGTGCGCTGGATCAAGCTCCCGGCCAGATTCTGTTATGTGAGCTCAGCCCTGCCTCCCTGAAGCCGAGCCTGGTCACGCATCACCTCGGTGCCGCAGAACTGCTCTGCGTCGCACAGGACCTGTATGGAATGCAGCCTCGCAGAGCTTGTCTGCTCACGATTGGCGCCGCGAGCATCGAACTGGGGGAAGGCCTCAGCCCTGTCGTCCGCGATGCGCTTCCCAACGCGGAAGACCTCCTCGAACTCACCGTGCGTCAGCTCCTCAGCTGATTCGAATCAGCGCAGATAGCCCGCCAGCTTGAACGAGAATGCATAATTACCCTTCAGAGGCGCATGCGGCACAATCCTCATTCCTCCGGTTTGAGCCTTCGCGTCAAGCTCGTTGTTGTCGCCGAGCTGCGTAATTGAGACTCCCGCTTTTGAGGGAAGATCGGCAATCGTTATCGTCTGTCCCTTTGGCTTGCCCAACACCGTGACGTACAGATCATCACCCTTCTTCGTGAAGCGCAGATCGTCGCCCTCGGCTGACTTCCCTGCTGCCTTCATCCACGGCGTCGTGTCGTAAATGGCTTCGCCATTCTGTTTCAGCCACGCGCCCAGCGCTTGCAGGCGCTCCATCTGGACGGGTGGAATGGTGCCGTCGGCTTCCGGCCCTACGTCGAGCAAGAGATTGCCGTTCTTGCTGACGATGTCGACGAGAAGCGCAATCAGGTCGCCGGGAGCGATCGTCTCGGCTTCGCCTTCGGCGCGGTTGTAGCCGAAAGAGCGACCCAGTCCGCGGCATTCTTCCCACTTCTTCTCGCTGATCTGGTCCTTCTTTTCGTACTCGGGCGAAGTGAAGTCGGAGTGCTTGATGCCGAAGCGGTCGTCGATCACGCCGTCGGGGATGGCGTTGTAGTAGTCGGCCTCCACCTGGAGGGCGTTGCCGGTTTTCGGCCAGTCGATATCGTTCCACAGAATAGCGGGATGGTAGCGATCAATGAGTTCGTGAATCTGCGCAAAGGCGTACTTGCCGTAGGCGTCGCTCTGCGGCTTTACCGCATCGTAGTCGCTGTTGACCTGGATGGGGCCGGTGTTGAAAGTCCAGTCATACCCGCCGGAGTAGTAGAGGCCCATCTTCAATCCCTGCTTCTGGACCGCCGTTGTCAATTCGCCGACAATGTCGCGCTCGGCGTGACGCGCATTCAGCGGCACCGTGGGGCTGGGATTCGGCGTCGTACTCGGCCACAGCGTAAACCCTTCGTGATGCTTGCTGGTCAGCACCACGTAGCGCGCACCCGCGGCACGGAAGATCGCAGCCATTTTGTCTGGGTCCCACTTTTTCGACTCGCGATTAAAAGTCGGCGCAAATTCGTAGTAGCCGAAGTTCGCCCCGTAATGCTCCTTGTGGTACGCCTGTGTCGGCGACCCGTCGATGCGCATTGTGTTCAGATACCACTCCGCATAGGGGTCGTACTTGATGTAGTCGTTGGAAGAAAAATCGTGGTCGGGATGCGTCAGCGGCGCCCAGCCGGGCACGGAGTAGAGGCCCCAGTGAATGAATATCCCAAGCTTCGCGCCCGCATACCACTGCGGCAAGGGATGCTGATCGAGCGACTGCAGCGTGGGTTCGTAGTGCGCCGGGGTCTGCGCGGGTGCATGGGCGCCGAAAGACAGCGCTGCGGAAGCGAAAAGAACGGCAAATGGATTCAGAGTCATGCGTGGCCTCACGAGGGATCACACGAATGATAAAGGTTCAAATTCCGGCGAGAAGGCTTTAGCGGTCAGTTTTAGCTTCTCCCGGCTCCGCCTCGAGCAGAACCTGCGTGGCGGGCTGGTGTGTTGGAGGTGGGTCGCAACAACCCCCGCAGCCTCTGTTGTAATGAAAGTTCCCTTTTAAATCATTTACGGAAAAGGCGTGATTGCAAAGGAAATAACAAGCACGGCTGAGTCTCTTTGACTGACTTTTCGCGCGCGGCTAGGATCACATCTGGCATGAATTAAGCATAAAGATATGCTAACTATGCCGTATAATTTGCCACTATGAGCTGGCTTTATTGGGGCGTTCGTTGCAAGAGTGCCAAGTGCCACAAGATCATCCTCGCGAAGTATGCCGGGGCGCCAAACTTCGTTCTGGCCCTGTCAGCTCCCGAGTGGACCGACTATCAATGCCCCACTTGTCGCGTAACTCACAGATACAGGCGCGAGGAACTGGTGGAAGTTGAGACGCCATTACCACCTCGCACCGACAGCATGTGGTTCAACTTATAAGACGCCTGACTGACTTCTGTAGGCCATGCGGCATGAGCGAAGCGTCTACCGCTTCGCGCGAATTCGTGATGCTGAATGTTAGCTTGGTTGCGAAACAATCGCAGGGCGGAAAAGTGTCACCATAAAAGCCAGCGGCGACTGCACCCAAATGCCGCCGCCGTCAGCCACCCAGGAAAAACCCTCACGGGCTTTCACACTTATGTTAGAAAGCTGCCACCGTTTGCCTCAGGCTGTAGGAGCTGAGCGTCTTGATGTAGTTGCCGCGATCAAACGGCGACACATCGGGCACGGAGCGCCGGCTGAGGCACCCCTGCGTTTCAGAAAGCGATGCGTATTCGCGCTTCTCCAGCCAGTACTGTAGATCGGAGAGGACGCGGCCAACGTGCTCGATGCCGTGGATGTGCAGAGCCGAGCACATCATGGCGACATTGCCGCCGGCCATGATGCTCTTGATGACGTCTTCGGCTGAGTGCACTCCCCCGGTAATGGCGATGTCGATATTGAGATGACCGTAGAGAATTGCGGCCCAGTGCAGGCGAGGCAGCAGCTCAGATGGCGTGGAGAAGTGCAGTGTCGGCCGCACTTCGAGGCCTTCGATGTCGAAATCGGGCTGATAAAAACGGTTGAAGAGCACGACGCCGGCGGCGCCCGCGTCTTCAAGTTTCGCCGCCATGTGCGGAATGCTCGTGAAGGACTGCGAGAGCTTCACCGCGACTGGGACCTTGACCGCTTTGCAGACGCTCTCGACGAGTTCGAGTAATTGCGCTTCCAACTCAGAAGATGTCTGGCTGCGATCGGTGGCAAGGGCGTAGGTATTGAGTTCAACGGCATCCGCGCCAGCCTGCTCCGACTCCTGGGCGAAACGCACCCAACCGCCGCCCGTCACTCCATTGAGGCTGGCGAGAATTGGTATTTTCACCGCTTCCTTCGCCCGCCGAATGTGCTCGAGATAGACCTCGTGCGTCATCCGGTAGTCGTTGAGATCGGGCAGGTATCCAAGCGACTCTGCAAAGGATTCCGTGCCGCGCGACAGGTCATCGTCGAGTGCCCGCGACTCAAGTGCGAGTTGTTCCTCAAAGAGCGACGTGAGCACAATCGCAGAAGCGCCGGCCTCTTCCATGCGACGCAGATTTTCGAGGGATTCGGAAAGCGGCGTGGAAGACACAACAATGGGTCCATTCAATTTGAGACCCAGGTACTTTGTAGATACATCAATCATTTTGATCCTCCGGCAGGCGGGGCTGCCAGTTTCTCTTCCGGCTTTTCTGCGGGTGCAATGTTCGGAGTCTCGCCACGGCCCGGCATGGAGGCTCGGGATGAGTAGACGCGCCACTGGCGCTCAACATCATCCTGTGCTTCCTTCAACAGCGTGGCGGCCAGTTCGGGGTTGCTTCGCGCGAGCATGGTGTAGCGAGCCTCGCGGTAGGCGTACTCCTTGAGCCGGATCGACGGTGCCTTGGAATCCAGCTGGAACGGGTTCTTACCGGTTTCGCGCAACGTCGGGTTGTACCGCATCAGGGGCCAGTAGCCGGACTGCACGGCAAGCTTCTGCTGCTCAAGCCCATGCACCAGGTCGTAGCCGTGCGCAATACAGCTTGAGTAGGCGATGATGATCGACGGCCCATCGTGCGCTTCAGCCTCCTGGAAGGCCTTCACCACGTGGCTGTCGTTGCCGCCGAGCGCCACCTGCGCAACATACACTGAACCGTAGCTGACGGCTTCCATTGCCAGGTCTTTTCTGCTGTTCGGCTTTCCAGCCGCAGCAAACTTGGCGACTGCGCCGCGTGGCGTGGCCTTGGAAGACTGGCCGCCGGTATTCGAGTAGACCTCGGTATCGAGCACGAGCACGTTGACGTTTTTGCCCGAACCGAGAACGTGATCAAGGCCGCCGAAGCCAATGTCGAATGCCCAGCCGTCGCCGCCCAGGATCCAAACGCTCTTGCGGACCAGGGAATCAGCTATGGCCAGCAGGTTGCGCGCATCGGACGAGTCGATGCCGGCGAGCTTCGCTGAGAGGATCTTCACCCGCTCGCGTTGCGCGGTGATCTCAGCTTCGGTCTTCTGTGCAGCATTGACGATGTCGGCAGCAAGCTCGGGCCCGATGGCTTCCGCGAGACGCGTCACCAGCATTTCGGCGAAGATCTTCTGCTGATCGAGCGCAGTGCGCATGCCAAAGCCGAATTCCGCGTTGTCTTCGAAGAGCGAGTTGGCCCACGTCGGTCCGCGGCCTGAAGCATTCTTGCTGTAGGGCGTGGTGGGCAAGTTGCCGCCATAGATCGAGGAGCATCCCGTAGCGTTGGCGACATAGAGCCGATCGCCGAAGAGTTGGGTCAGCAGCTTGATGTAGGCAGTTTCTCCGCAACCCGCGCAGGCGCCAGAGAACTCAAAGAGCGGCTGCAGCAGTTGCAGATCCTTTACCTGCGAGTGCGAAAGCTTGGTGCGGTCGACTTCTGGCAAGTCGAGGAAATACTCCCAGTTGTCGCGCTCTGCTTCCCGCAGCGGAGCCTGCGGAGCCATGTTGATGGCTTTCTTGCTGGCGTCGCTCTTGCTCTTTACCGGGCACACATCCACGCAGACGGCGCAACCAGTGCAATCTTCCGGAGCAACCTGCAGCGTGTAGTGATCGGCTTCCATGCCCTTCCACTTCGGCTTGGCCCACTTGAAAGTTGCGGGAGCCTTGTCGCCGAGTTCGGGACTGTACACCTTGGCGCGGATGACAGCATGCGGACAAACCATGACGCATTTACCGCACTGGATGCAGAGATCCTTGTCCCACACCGGAATGAACTGCGCGATGTTGCGTTTCTCCCATTGCGCGGTGGCCGTCGGGAAAGCACCACCGGCGGGAATCGCGCTGACCGGAAGCAGATCGCCGCGGCCGGCTGCGATCTCGCCGAGCACGTTGCGGACAAACTCGGGAGCCTTGCCGGAGATGGACGGAATGAGGTCGAAATTCGACGAAGCAGCGGTCGGCAACTCGACCTTGTGAAGGTGCGCAAGTGCTGCGTCTACGGCGTCATAGTTCTTCTGGACAACCGCATCGCCGCGCTTGCCGTACGTTTTCTTGATGGCTTTCTTGATTTGCGCAATCGCGTCTTCGCGCGGCAATACGCCGCTGATGGCGAAGAAGCAGGTCTGCATGATGGTGTTGATGCGCGTGCCCATAGCGGCTTCTCGCGCCACCGTGTAGCCGTCGATCACGTAGAATTCGATCTTCTTGCGCAGCATCTCTTCCTGCGTCGACTTGGGGAGCTTGTCCCAGACTTCGGCAGCGGAATAAGGCGAATTCAGCAGGAAGACCGCGCCGGGCATGGCCGCTTCAAGGACATTCATCTTCTCGAGGAAGCTGAAGTTGTGGCAGGCTACAAAACTGGCGCGGGTGATGAGATAGGTGGAGCGGATCGGGTTGGGGCCGAAGCGCAGGTGCGAGGTGGTCATGGAGCCCGACTTCTTCGAGTCGTACACGAAGTAGCCCTGGGCGTAGTTGGGGGTCTCGCTGCCAATGATCTTGATGGAATTCTTGTTGGCGCCAACGGTACCGTCGGAACCGAGCCCGTAGAAGAGCGCGCGAACAGTTTTGGGATCTTCTGTAGAGAAGGTCGGATCGTACACAAGGCTCGTGTGCGAGACATCGTCGTCGATGCCGATGGTGAAGTGCTTCTTCGGAGCAGTCTTGTTCAGTTCGTCGAAGATGCCCTTGACCATGGCAGGCGTGAATTCCTTTGACGACAGCCCATAACGGCCGCCGATGATCGTCGGCATTGCAGCAAACGGCAGGGTGTCGGCATGCTCGGCGAGAACCGTGACCACATCCTGGTAGAGCGGCTCGCCTGCGGCTCCAGGTTCCTTGCAGCGATCCAAAACGGCGATCGACTTGACGGTGGCGGGCAGCGTGTTGATGAACGCCGAAGCGTCGAAGGGCCGATAGAGCCGAACCTTGAGCAGGCCGATTTTCTCGCCCTGCTTCGCCATCAGATCAACAGCTTCCTCAGCAGCTTCGGCACCGGAACCCATGATAATGATGACGCGCTCGGCGTCTGCTGCGCCGTAATAGTCGAATAAGTGATAGGCGCGGCCAGTCTGCGCTGCGAGCCGATTCATGACTGACTGTACGATGCCCGGCACAGCCGCATGGAAGGGCGAACATGCTTCACGCGCCTGGAAGAAGACGTCGGGATTCTGCGCGGAGCCGCGCAGCACTGGGCGATCGGGACTAAGCGCGTTCTGCCGGAACTGGATGATGTACTTGTCGTCGACCAATGCGCGGATGGTCTCGTCGCTGATGGGTAGAATCTTGCCCACTTCGTGCGAGGTGCGGAAGCCGTCAAAAAAATGAATAAAGGGAATGCGCGATTCAAGGGTTGCGATTTGGGCAACGAGCGCCATGTCCGCCACTTCCTGCACGGAGTTCGAAGCAAGCATTGCCCAGCCGGTAGAGCGGCAGGCCATCACATCGGAGTGGTCGCCAAAAATCGAAAGCGCGTGGGTCGCAAGGGTTCGAGCAGTCACGTGCATAGTGGCCGGTGTCAGTTCTCCGGCGATCTTGTACATATTGGGAATCATCAGCAGCAGGCCCTGCGAGGCTGTAAAGGTGGTGCTAAACGCACCAGCCTGCAGCGCTCCATGCAACGCACCAGCCGCGCCGCCTTCACTCTGCAGTTCTTCCACGACGGGCAACGCGCCCCAGATATTCTTCTTCCCCTCCGAGCGCCACTGATCGGCCCACTCGGCCATCGGCGACGAGGGGGTAATCGGGTAAATCGCGACTACTTCGGAAAGTCGATAGGCTACGGAGGCCGCAGCCTCGTTGCCGTCTAAAATCACCATTTTCTGTTCACTCATTCGCTTCGCCTCACCACGCGTCCTGCGGAGAAAAACCGCTACGAGGAGTCTCTGCTTTGAGGAGGTTAGGGGCTGTGACGAGAGACACACGGTGACCTGCGTTTACCACATCATGAAATGATTTTCACATTGCACGAAGTTCTTTTGATCGTGAGTTGAATCCGTAGCCACGCGCATTCATCCAGGCAAATCCGGCCGCTGGCGCGGCTTCCGTGACCGGAAGACTGCTGGGGCCTGTCAAATTCGGCTCAGTAAGCGCCGGTGGTAGGGCCGACCGAAAGCGCGCTTGGGAGATATCCGGAATGTAAACAGCGGCATAAACGGATGAAAGCGGCGAATGGAACTGTTTTTAAGCGATGGCCGGGCAACCCCGAGACGATAAACCATTCTCAAGCCTCCTTCATCCAAGCCCTTGTTGTTCATACCGCGGGCGCACGCGCGTCTGTTCGCGCAACCTGTCGATTCGTCACTTCTGGTTGTTTCTGGTTGTTTCGTTGTGATCGGAGCCGCTGTTCCCGCCATAAGCGAGGAGGATAAGTGGGTAAATTCAAATATTTAATGTTGATCGGAGTCGCCGCTCTCTGTTTTGCGGCTTCAGCGCAAAAGGCGCACGCACAAATCGCGGTACAGATCGGGCCCGCGCCGGTCTGCCCATATGGCTATTTCGACTATCCGCCCTACGATTGCGCGCCTTACGGCTACTATGGACCAGAATGGTTCTCCGGCGGCGTGTTTATCGGCGCGGGACCATGGTTCCACGGCCCGTCTCATTTCTGGGGTCACGTCGATAACCACTACGATCGCAACGATGGATGGCACGGCGAGTATCCAGCGCGCGGCGAACATTTCGACGCGCATCATCAACCGGAGCATGTCGAGCACTTTAGCGGCAACGAGATGCGCGACGGCCACGGGCACTCGAACCTTGGCGCTGCGCACGAGCACGGCGGCGAACACGGTGGGCACCACTAAACCTTCGGACATCACGCAACCAGGTTCGCCCGAGTATCAGCAGGTACTCGGGCGTTTCTGCCTCTATTCCGCCGGTTTCCAATTGGCGCGCGGTCGCGCCACGGCATACATTTCGGTTCCAATCTGAGTGAATAACCCCAATCGATCGCCCTTGGGATCACTGCCTGCCTTGTAAATGGTGTAGAGGTCGAAGTGTGTTCGATCGGGAATGTAGGTGAAGTGGGCATCGGCATTTAACGTCTTCAGCACGGCTTCCAACTTGCGGGCTGCCCCGTCCAGGTAGAACGTGTCGGCTGTTCCTACAAACACGTGAATCCTTCCCCGCAGCCGGGGCCCGCGCTGCGCCCACGTTTTCTGCACGATGTTCGCAAGATCGTAGTGGTCGTGCCAGTACGCAACGACCGCCGGATCGACTTCGCCGCTATCACGATTGAACATCGGCACCGGCCGGCCGTCTGGCCCGCGCGGGGAGAATACCCACTCGAACGAAGCGATCTGTCCGCCGTACGGCCCAAGGACGCGCTCGTTCCTCGCGAATTCCTCAAACGTGCCCATCACTTTTGCATGGTCTCGAATCAGCGGGTAGGGCGTTCCGTCGGGACGCTTGTAGATGTTGGCGTTCGCCGTGTACAGATCAACACCGGTGAAATCGTGAAAATCGCTTGGGTCCGGTGACGTCGACCACGTTCCGCCGAAGATGGTCGGGTAATCAATCTGCAACTGCAGGGTTGCCCATCCCCCGGAGGAGTGGCCCTGCAGGAACCGCCCGCTGGGCCGCCCGTCCATGCGGTATTTCTTTTCAAGATAGGGAATGTACTCGGTCGTAAGCGCCGTTCCCCAGGGACCGTTATTCACGGAGTCGTCAAATTCGTGCGTTCCGGTTGGACACGACTCATCCAGCATGACCCAGATCATCGGCGGCAGCTTCTTCTTCTCCATCAGGTTCAGAAGCATGGCGCCAAAGTACTTCGCCCTTGTCAGTTCTCCGCCGAATCCATGCGTCCAGTAGACCGTCGGGTAGCGGCTCTTCGGATTCTGATCGTACTCGGGCGGCGTAATAACCCAAGCGCGAATGTGAATAGGCCGGCCTGAAAACGCGGTGAGCGCAGGACTGACGAAGTCTTCGAGATGAGCGCGCTTTTCGAATCCCTGCGGATCGGGACGGCTGGGGCGCTCGGGTACGACTTCCTTGAGCGTAAATGCAGGCTCGGCGCCCTGCCCCGGTATGAATGAGGCAAGGGGAACAACATCGCTGACTAGGTCGCCGGCGCTGCGGCCGCTGTAGTTGTAGTTGTGATCCAGGTCGAGCACGGCCTGCGCCTGGTAGTCGCCCGGCTTCAGCGATGAGAATCCAGCCGGAAAGGCGACGTCGTCGGTATCGACATCCACAGACTGCCCTGCGGTCAGATCGGAAACTTCCTTCGCGGCAACGTACACGGCAGTCGGCGCGAAGGGATTCTCATCCACCTGCTTCGCCCCTGTTCCGGCAGTGAGAAAGATGAGCATCCGGCCTGATACCGGCGTAGTGAACTTCGGTCCTAAAGTTACGCGAAAGAACAGGTGTTGCGGCTGCTGCGCGAAGGCCGCAAGCGAACACAGGACAAGCGTTAGAGAGAGAAATAGCTTTCGGGGAATGTGCATGGTGAAGGAATTGTATGAGGCAGCGCACGCAGTCAGCAATGAAAAGTCACTGCAGCCGAGAGACGCTCAATGTTGTCACCGGTCAATCTCGGCCAATCTACGCGCTCAGGAACAACGAAAACACGGTTCCCCGAAATCGCCCCTCGGTCCTGCTCCGGAAGCGCATTGTCCCGCGATGCTTTGCAACCGTCTCCGCGCTGAGCCACAGTCCCAGCCCCGTTCCCGTCGCCGACTTCGTCGTGAAGAATGGCTCAAAGACATGGCTCCGCACAGACTCCTGGATTCCCACACCCGAATCCGCAATCATTACCCTGACGCCCTCTTCCCCCGATGTCGGATCCGTTGCCTTCCGCAATCGCACAACCAGGCGCGGAGAGTCGGTGTTCTTCAGCATCGCATCGATCGCGTTGCTGACAAGATTCGCAATCACCTGCCGAACTTCAACCGCCTGGCAACTGATGGAAGGGTGCACGCTATACCTGCGCTCGATCGCAACCCCCATGGCCTTCAACCGTCCCTCGTAGAGCACAAGCACCGATTCGAGAATCTCCTCAATATCCACGATGTTCGGCTCGGCCGTCTGCCGGTGAAAGCGTAGGGTTGCCGTCGTAATGTGACTCACGCGGGCCAGTTCGCGCTCCGCTTGCTCCAGAATCTCGCTGACCTCCGGCGAAATCACACCTCGACGCGCCAGGTACATAAGGTTCGTCACCGCCTCAAGTGGATTGTTGATCTCATGCGCAATCGAGCTTGCCATACGGCCCACTACGGCAAGCTTCTCACTCTGCCGCAGGCTCATCTCGGTCTTCAGCCGGTCGGTCTCGTCGCGCAGCACTTTAGCCAATCCGGTAACCTGTCCCTCTTTGTTGCGAATCGGCTCCGTGACCCACCGGGCCCAGATCCGCGTCCCATCCTTGTGGATGAGCCACCGCGCATCTTCGTTGCGGCCGTTGCTTTCCTGGCTCAGAATCTCCGCACATGGAAGCTGGGTTTGACGATCCTCCGGCGAAAGCAGCAGCGAAAACGGCTTTCCAATCGCATCCTCCGACGAGTAGCCGAAAATTCGCTCCGCCCCGGGATTCCAGCTCGTAAATCGCAGCTGCGGGTCCAGTTGCACTAGCGCATACTCGTGAACGTTCTCCAGAAACAGTCGAAACCGCTCCTCGCCCTCCCGCAGGGCGGCCTCGGCGCGGGCGCGTTCTACCGCGGCCCACGTCCGCTCTCCTGTATGCCAGACAATTTCGACCTCATCCTGCGTCCAGTCGCGCGGCACGTCATCAGCGGCGCAGAGGCAGGCCACAAGCCGCCCATCCTTGATCAGCGGTACTGCGACAAAAGCACCGATCTGCACCATGGCTAGTGTCGCGCGGTCGGCCCCTGGAAGCAGTTGCGAGGCTTGTACGTCTTTGACCACCGTCGGCTCAAACTTCTGAGGTGACGATCGAAGCCACTCGAAGACCTCCAACGGATACTTTCCGGTCGCACGCGGCGTGCCCTCACGCACAAAATCTCGCTCGACGAGCATCTGAGCCGACTCCTCGTCGATTTCGCCATAAAAAACCCGGTTCGCTCTCAGCTGCTCGCCGAGGATGAAGCCGGCCCGGGCCTGGATCTCGATCGGGTCAGACAGTGGACGGATCGCGTCGCTCAGCTTGAGCTTGTATGCCTGCTTCTCTTCACTGCTGCGCAGTGTCGCCTCAGTTTGCTTGCGCTCAGTGATGTCATCAAACACCACATTCAGAAAATGGCTTCCATCTTCGCCGACCCGCGAGGCAAAGACTGTGAACCAGCGGCTGATTTCCTTTACGTAATAATCAAATCGAACCTGCTCACCCGTCTCGACCACGCGGGCATACGTTTCGACCCAATGCCCTTCAAGGTTTGGATTCAACTCTCGTGCTGTTTTCCCGAGGTAATCCGACAAGCCGGTTTGTTTCTCGAAAACACGGTTCGTTGCATGAAAACGCAAATCGCTGGCCACACCGTTCGCGTCATAGACCACTTCCAGCAGCGCGTACCCCTGGTCGATTGAATCGAAAAGCGTGCGATATTTCCCTTCGCTTGCGCGGAGCGCCGCTTCTACCCGCGACCGCTCCACCGCCGCCCACGTCCGTTCCGCTGTCTCCTTCACGAGCTCAATCTCTGCCGGCTTCCAGACCCGCGGCTCCCTTTGAGCTACGCACAATGCGGCCACTTTCCGGTTATCCTTCAACAGCGGAACGCAGGTGAACGCACTTACCAGGGTTCCAAGAATTACCGCACGGCCAGCATCCGAAATCAACGGCGACGTCAGCACATTATCGATAACCGCCGGTTGCCCCTTCGGCGTCGACTGTTCAATCCAGTCAAAGGCCTCCAGAGGATAGGAACCCGCCAGGCTGGGCAAACCCTCTCGCACAAAGTCTCGTTCCACAAGAAGTAGTCCGCGTGCTTCATCCATTTCGGAATAAAAGACGCGGTCCGTCCGTAATTGCTTGCCCAGCAGCCGACTGGCTACTTCCTGAACCTCGATTGGATCCGAGAGCGGCCGCAGCACATCGCTCAGCTTCAACAGGTAGGCCTGTCGCTCTTCCTTTTCGCGAAGATCTGCCTCGGCCTGCTTCCGCTCGGTGATGTCGTAGAAGACAGCGTTGACCAGACGACTGCCTTCGCCTCCGACGCGCGACGCAAAAATACTGATCCAACGACCAAAATCGTGCGAAAAGCTTTCAAAGCGAATCGATTCGCCGGTTTCGACGACGCTGGCATACGCCTGAATACACGAGTCCTGCAGATTTGGGAGCAATTCGCTCGTAGTCTTCCCGATATGATTCGTCAGACCGGTCTGCTTCTCGAAGAATTGATTGGACTCAACGAAGCGAAGATCCGAGGCCACCCCGTTGTCGTTGTAGAGCACCTCGAGCACCGTGATCGCATTGTCGATCGAATCGAACAGCGTGCGATACTTCAGTTCGCTTTCGCGCAAGGCGGCTTCTACGAGTGCGCGCAGTGCTTCCTCTGAACGCGAGCCGTTAGCCGCCTCAAGCAGCTCAGCTTCCCGGACCTTCTCTTCAACGCTTCCACTGTCCATGGATGGGAATCCCGTTACCGCACGTTTCGCAAACTGTTCCAAACACTCGACAGAACACCCTGCTCAGTACCTTAGTAATCTGAATAGAGATTCCCATGATACCCCGGTCTTGCCTGGTACGGAAGTCAAGATTTTGTCAATGCCTCGCCCCCCAACGGTCCTCGCATCGCCCTTCCACAAAGTTGCCGAGCCTCAGTGGGCATCGACCTCACAGCCTTACAGCCCAAGCCATGCACTCGTCCATTGGGTCGCAACCCGTTGATTTTGTGAGCACGAGGCGGGCATGTCCATTTCTCAAAATGCAGCAAAAAGGAATGAGAGGATCACGCAGTCCTTGCCCCGCACTCTGCGCGGTTTCTCAGCGGCCTGAACAATTTCACGCCTGAGCCGATGTCAGACCACGGCCCAGGGACGGTGGATCTGCCGTTTCGCGACCCGGCCAACCCCGAGGGCAGGTAACAACTGATCTGCACCATCCGTTACTGTTTCAGCCATGTCATATCGACGCGCACCGGAATCTCATTCTTGATGGCCACAGCTAGAAACGAAGGGCGATCGATTTTGAAGTCGGAACAGAGCGCGGGAACCGTTCCAACGATGCGAACGGCGCTTCCCTGCTGCGTCCGCTGGAAGGCCAAGTGCGTGTAGTGCGCAGTCTGGCCGGCGAACAGTACTTCCAGATCGACGTAGATGGTCGATGCGCTGCTGTCCGACTCGGGAAAATGTGTGCGCACCTGGACCATGGGAAACTGCGCGCCACGCGTGGCTTCAAGCATGTGCAGGTCGCGATTGGTATCGCCCGAGTCGAAGGTCTTGACCGGCGCGGCAATCAGAAAATCGCACTGACCGGCGTGACAGATTCCCTTTCCTTTCGCGGCATGGCTGGTGCCGTCGACTTCGTGCATGGGATGCGACATGTGATAGGTGAGGCTCGACTGCTGAAGCACATATTGCGTGTCGGTCTGGGCGAAGACGGGAACGGTGATGGATGCTGCGCCGAGTGCAATGCCGAGCAGGAGGGTCGACTTCATTTCTTCTCCCAGAACTTGAGATGGATCGGCCAGGAAACAGCAACAATGGAAGCGCCGTAAGCGCTCGCGGTTATCCAGGCCACGGTGCCGTGTTGCGCTGGAAAGCCATGCGGCTTCTCACCGGAGTTCTCCTGCTGGTAAGCCATGTAGCCAAGTATCGGCGTAAGAATCATGCCGGGACCATGAACCCAGGCCAAAGCCTCGTGCCAGCGAATTCCGCCGTGCTTGGGATTGTTGGGAATGCGCGGGGCAAAGATTGCGTAGGACGCCGTGGTGAAGTAGAGCGCCGTGGTTAAACCGCCAAGCGCTGCGTGAAAGTCGAGATTCGCCTGTGTAGGCTCTGTGATGGTCTGGCCGTTCTTTCCTTTAGCCTTGGCCAGTGGCCCCGTAATCAGCGTAGCGGCCATGGGGATCGTCGTGATCAATCCAAGCCGCTGGTGAACCTTCAGCATCTCAGTCCGCTTAACCAGTGTGGCCTGCAATTGGGCATCGGCCTGCGTTTGTTGCGTCGTGAAGCCGAGATCTGACAGCGACGGTGCATTTGGATTTGCCGGCGGGTTCTGCTGCTGTTGTGGCGCGTTAGGAAGCGCTTCGCCGCCCTTGAGCACAGGACTCACAGTAAGGTCGGTGGTTTGCGCCGCGGCCAGCGTCACCTTGATCGGCGGAGCCTGCAACTCGCCCGCAACCGCCGACACCTGGTAGTCGCCGCCGGCAAGATCGCGGATGGAATACATCCCATCGGAGTTTGTCTCGGCGGTGAAGCACTGTCCGGTCGCAACACTTTTTGCCGAGACCGTCGCGCTGGGAACGGCATGGCCTGCCGTGTCACTTACTTTGCCGGAGAGAGTATAAGTTTGTGCAAGGACCGTTTGCGCAAACATGGGCGGGGCAAAAAGACAGCACAGTAAAACTACGCGCATCTCCGCCGCAACATTCCTGTTTTCGATCAACATGACAGCTTCTCCTGCTTGGCGGAAGGGCAAGAAAATTCTTATCGAACAGTCTGACGAAAATGAGTATGCAGCAGTGGCGGCCAAATTTGGAAGTCTGAAACCTCGTCCGCGAAATGAAGATTTCGTCATGTCGCAACACAATCTTCAGACCAAAAGAATGGGGCATCGCGCGATAGCATGCGACACCCCGTGAAAGTCTTGGAAGCGGTTTGAACTCTAAGTGCGATCAGCCGCGTCGCACGCGCACAGTCTGTCCCTCATAGTCGGGACGATCGGCGACTACGGACTTCCGCTCAACAACGGTCGTCTCCCTCGGCTGGCTCACGAGGTCTTCAAAGAGTGCGCGATAGTGAATCATGGCGCGACGCAGATCTTCGGTACTGGCCTGCCCCTTGGCCTGTCGAACCGCGATTTCGTGCGCCGCTCGGTAGTTCTGAGTCACGATGGGATGCTCCACCGAGATGTCGGCCGCTCGCTGCTCAAAATCGCCCATGGGATAGCCGCAGGTTGCCATCAGGTCGCCGAGCAGTTGATCAGCCTCGGCTACAGCACCCGCCGGTGCATCTACGAAGTGAGCCTGCACGCGATCCCATTGCTCGGTGTACCGCGCTCGATCTTCAAGAGTAAGCGGACGAAGGTGAAACTTCTTTACGCGCTCGGTGCGCTCTTCCAGCCGGGCCTCGCCATGCCGGCGATCACCGCCCTCGACAATGGCGCGATCATACTCTGGACCGAAGTGCTGACGAAGTTTCTCCGTGCGTCGCCGTTGCAAATAGAACACGACGATGGCGCCAACAATCACCACGATGACGGCAACGATAATGGCGATTTGGGTGGGGGTAAGATCCTGCATATTCATACTTCGAGTCCTCCTGCTTTAATGTGCGATCTATCTAGAGACCAGCTAATTCAAGACGGCTATTCCACCGCAGATCCTGCCTACGCCGTTGCGAGACGCCGCGACGAGAGGTGTACCTCAGGTTGGATGGTTCTGCGACCGCCGGGTTGCCCAACGCGGCTATATACCAGAAGAGCTTGTTACTTGATGAATGTCGTCAGCGGCTGGTAGCGATCATCTGCGCGGCGTGCTGCAGGCTGGTCTCAGTCACCTTTGCGCCCGAGAGCATGCGCGCCACTTCATGGGTGCGGGCGCGGTCGTCGAGCAGGCGGATGTGCATCTTAGTTCGGCCGTGATCTTCCTTCTTCTCGACCACAAAATGCTGATCGGCGAAGGCCGCGATCTGTGGTAGATGCGTCACGCAAAGCACCTGCTGTGCGCGTCCCAGCGCCTTGAGCTTCTGGCCAACGGCGTCGGCAGCACGGCCACCAATGCCGATATCGATCTCATCGAAGACCAGCGTGCGCGGCGTGGGCAACTTCTTCCGCGTTTTGGATGCGGCCTCTTCGACAGCCACCTTCAGCGCCAGCATCACGCGCGACATTTCGCCGCCCGAAGCAATTTCGTGCAGCGGCTTCAGCGGCTCGCCGGGATTGGTGGCGATGCGATACTCCACTTCATCCCAGCCATGCGCGGTCCATGCTGATTCCTTTTCATTGCTGGCGACGGAAATCTCGAATCGCACCTTCATCGCCAGCGAGTTGATCTGTGTCTCGGCGAGCTTGGCGAGCTTTGCTCCGGCGGCTTTGCGCTGATCGGACAACGAAGCGGCAGCCCGCTTGTAGGCCTCTGCAGACTTCGCGAGCGCAGCGCGCAGCACCTTCAGCGTCTCATCGCGATCTTCAACTTCAGCCAGCTTGCGCGCCACTTCTTCGCCCAGCGCGATCACATCGGCAACGGTCTTGCCGTATTTGCGTTTAAGGCGATCAAGCAGCGCCAGACGGTCTTCAATTCCCGCTAGCCTCTCCGGAGAAGCATTGATGCGCTCAGCGTAGTCGCGCAAAGTGGTGCTGACATCTCCGACAATCGCGCGAGCCGACTCGATCTGCTGTGCGGATTCGTTGAACTTATCGTCGTACCGCGCAAGCTCATCCACATTCTTACCCGCCGCACGCAGCGCCGCCTCTGCCGATGCTCCTCCCTCATAAAGCTGATCGAAGGCACTCATCGCAGCAGCATAGAGCTTCTCTGCGTTCGCCAGCACGCGCTTCTCGGTTTCCAGCGCCTCGTCTTCGCCTGCAACCAGGTTGGCCGAGCCGATCTCTTTCGCCTGATAGCTCCACAAGTCCACCATGCGCAGTCGGTCCTGCTCGTTGGTCAGCAATTCATCGAGCTTCGTCTGCGCGGCGCGCCACGCTTCGTAGGCTGTCGCCACCTCGTCTGTTGAGATCGACGAAAAGCGATCCAGCAAAATCCGCTGCTGCGCCTGGTCGAAGCTCGAGAGCGTCTCAGACTGCGCGTGCACCAGCGCCAGTTCAGGCGCAAGCAGTCTCAACACGGCAACCGTAGCCGGCTGATTGTTCACGAAGACCCGACCCTTGCCCGAAGACAGGATCTCCCGCCGAAGGATGATCTCGTTCCCCTCAGCGTCAATCCCGTTCTCCTCGAGAACCGCCTCCGCCGCCGGCGTGGACTCGAAAACGCAGGCAACCACCGCCTTGTCGGCGCCGTGGCGTACGATTTCCGTCGAAGCCTTGCCGCCCATCAACAGCGCGAGCGCATCTACAAGAATGGACTTGCCAGCGCCCGTTTCGCCGGTCAACAGGTTCAACCCGGGGCCAAAAACGGCGATGGCGTGATCGATAACGGCGTAATTTTCGGCGCGTAATTCGACGAGCATGAAAGGTGAATCCGAGCGCAGCATAGCACGAACCGCAGGGGTTACGGCTAAAGGGTCTGAAATGCGCGGCTTCGAATGCACCACAACGATAACTTGGAACCCACGAATGCGTCTGATACCGTTGATATTGAGGTGAATACCGATTTTTACAGCTACTTTGCTCCTCGCATTTCAAGCTGATGGCGGCGTACCACCGGCCGCCAGCCCCGTTACACAGGGCACCGGCGCGCTGATGGAGATGTTGAGCAATATTGGACCGATCGCCCTCGGGGTCCTGCTCCTGCTTCTGATCGCCAGCCTCTATTCGTGGACCATCATTCTGGGCAAGATGGGCACCTTCGGCAGGGCCACCCGCGAAAGCCGTAACTTTATCAATGCCTTTCGCCGGGCCACGCGCCTGCAAGAGGTTGCAGCCTTCGCCGACAACTACAAGTCCAGCCCTCTGGCGCAGGTCTACGTCGATGTCTACGAGACCTACAAACGGCAGACTGGCGGCTCAGGCCCGCCGCGCAATCTCACTCCGCTGGAGCGCTCGGCCCAGACCGCGGCCAGCGAAGCCATCACCGCCCTCGAACGCCGTCTCACCTGGCTGGCCACCATCGCCGCCACTAGCCCATTCGTCGGACTCTTCGGCACTGTCATGGGCGTTGTAGACGCCTTTCACGGCCTGGGCACCGCCGGCGCCGCAACGCTGCGCGCGGTTGCACCCGGAATCTCCGAAGCCCTCATCACCACCGCTGCCGGATTGTTCGTCGCAGTGCCTGCTGTGGTTGCCTACAACCAGTTCGCTGCGCGGATCCGCGTCTTCGCCTCGGCAACCGACGACTTCTGCCGCGAACTGCTGAACTCGCTTGAAGAAATCCCCGCACGCAGCTCAGCCGCCCCGCGCGAAGAGCAAGAGGTTGCACGTGGCTTTCACGACTAACGGCGGAAGAACGCAGACGTCCCTTGCGGACATCAACATCACGCCGTTGGTCGACGTGGTGCTGGTGCTGCTGGTGATCTTCATGATCACCGCGCCAGTGCTGCAGTCCGGCATCGAAGTCAATATTCCCAAGACGCGCACCGTGAAGGAAATCACCGAGCAGCGCCTCGTGGTGACCATCGATCGCGATCAGCAGGTTTTCCTCGGCGACAAGCCTGTCAACGTGCACGATCTTGGTCAGCGGCTACGCCAGGCAAGCGGCGCCTCAACCAAGCAGGTGATTTACCTTCGCGCCGATGAGCGCGTGCCCTTTGGCGCATTCGCCAGTGTGATGGACGCGGTGAAGCAAGCAGGCATCACGAATATTTCGATTGTGACGCGCCCCGTGGACGACAAGGGAAAGTAAATTGGCGAAGACGGAAAGCAGATCCTTCGCTCCGCTCAGGATGACGACAGATTAAGTGAGCAGTTTCTACCAAGTCGGGGGACATTTCCAGGAGGGACTGGCGCCTGAACCCATGGCGAAGCCCGCCGCCGGTGCGGTGTTGCTCCATTGCGGCCTGCTGATCGCCATCGTGGTCTACGGCGTCGTCGGTGGATTTTTCCATCACAACCTATGGGGAGGCGCCGGACCCGGCGGAGCCATCCAGGTCAACATCACCAGCGCCATCCCGCTTCCCTCCGACCACCCGCCCAACCAGAACGTTCTGGCCACCGAGAAACCCAGCGAAGCGCCCGCTCCGCCGCAGCCCAAGGCCAAGCAGGCTGAAGACGAAACCGCAATTCCCGTCCAGGGCAAAACCAAAAAGCCCGAGCAGCAGGAAGTAAAAAGGACGCCGCCGCAACAACAGCCCGTGCCAACCAATCGCGCGCAATATGGCGAGCAGGCCGGATCGGTGATGCCCCGCGCGGCGCAATCCGGTGTCGCCAACGGCCCTACAACTACCGATGCAAATTTCGGCAGCCTCTTCGGCTGGTACGTCGACAACATTAACCGCAAGATGGATGCCAACGGATATCGATCCCTGGCCGACCCGAACACACCCAAGGGAGCGAAGGCGTCCATCGAGTTCCGCATTCATCGCGACGGCTCGCAGAGCGATGTGCGCCTTGACCGCACCAGTGGAAGCCCGACGTGGGACTCGGTCTGCGTTCGCGCCGCACAACGCGTTGACACCTTTGGGGCACTGCCGCCCGGATATCGCGACAATTACCTGCAGGTCTACTTCGATTGCACGTACTAGTGGGGTCCGACGCATCCAAATTAGAATGAATGACGACAATTGGCCGCTTCAGATCACCAGAGTTCGAGACACGCAGAGTTTCCCCAATCGCTCGAAGAATCACCCAGGAAGGTTTAGCGTTCTCATGAAACTTACGTTGCGTTTTGGTTTTCCGATTTTCCTGCTTCTGACAGCTCTCACGTCTCTTCCCTCCTTCGCCCAGGATTGGGTGCACACCGGTTCGGGTCTCGGTAACTCGCGCATTCGCCTTGCGGCCGCCGACTTCAAGCCGGTCGGTGCAGATGCACAGACAACGGCGCTGAAGGCTACATTCGACTCGACTCTCTTTAACGACCTGCAGAACGCCGGCATCTTTGACATGGTCTCGAAGAGTTTTGCCCCGCAGGGCACACCTGGCTCGCCGCAAGAAATTAACCTTTCCCAGTGGTCCACCGATCCCGCCAACGCGGCCATGGTGGCCTTCGGCGCACTCTCGGCGTCCAACGGACGCCTGACGGTCTACGGCTGGCTCGATGACACACGCAACACCGCGAACCCGCAGGTGCTCGGCAAGCAGTACAACGAGGCGGCCAGCGAAGACATGGCGCGCACCATCGCGCACCGCTTCGCCGACGAAATCATCCTTCGCCTTGGCGGCGGCATTAATGGGATCGCCGAAACGAAGATCTACTTCATCAGTTCGCGCACCGGCTCAAAAGAAGTATGGGTGATGGACTACGACGGCCAGAACCAGCACGCCATCACGCACCTCGGCACGGTGTCGCTTTCGCCGCGCATCTCGCCGGACAACTCCCGTGTCGCCTTTTCGTCGCTGGGCCGCGAAGGCTGGTCCATCCGCATGTACTCGCTCGATCTTGGACGCATGGTGAGCTTCCCCGCCGGCACGGTCGGCGGCAGCAACAACACCCCGGCATGGTCCTCTGACGGCGCGAAGATTGCCTTCTCCTCATCGCGCACGGGCGACCCTGAGATTTGGATAACAGATGCCGCTGGCGGAAGCGCACACAAGATCACTTCCTTCCGCGGACCTGACGTTGCGCCTACCTGGAATCCGCGCACGAACGCCCAGATTGCATGGGTCAGCGGACGCACCGGACTGCCGCAGATCTACACCATGGATCAGGACGGCGCGAGTGTTGAACGCCTGACCGATGGCGGTTACGCGGTTTCTCCCTCCTGGTCTCCAAACGGCCAGTGGCTCACCTTCGCCTGGAATCGAAAATACGGTCCCGGCGCACCCGGCGGGCAGGACATCTACGTGATGGACATCTCCAGCCGTCCCTTGAAGTGGCTCCAACTCACGCACGACTCGGGCAGCAACGACTTCCCATCGTGGTCGCCTGATAACCGCCATATCGTCTTCGAGCGCTCCGTCGGCGGCCGCAGCCAGATCTGGACGATGCTGGTCGACGGCACGCAGCAGCATCAGCTCACCACGAGCGGCCAGAACTTCATGCCCAACTGGAGCTGGAAATAAACAATGCTCCGTGCCGGCACGACGCACAACCACCGGAAGGCCCGACCCACGGGTCGCAGAAGGGCACAGCCCACAACTAAAGACATCAATTCATCGTGCAGACATTAAGTCATCGTGCCCGGTTTGTAACAGGGCATGACTTCAGTCATGCCGGATGTGCTTCGAAAAAAGAGAGGGCTTCAGCCCCTGAGGCACGCGCCTCAGAAGAAACGTGTTTCGCATGGCTTGCTCAATCTTCGGAATACGCGGACAAATTTGGTGCGAAGATGCACCCTATTCTTGGCGCGGCACCGGCTGTGTCCTTCGAATCCATCCGCCGAACAAGCTCTCTTTCGGCAGATTCGCTCAATCTGCAAGTGTCGGCGTGTATCCTCGATTGCGGGATAGACACATCCGTTCTTGACCGAGAAGATCCGGCAGCCTGATTCCCGGTTGAAGCCCGCAACAGGAGACATAACGATGATGAAGCAGACGCTCGCCGTTGCAGCACTTGCCATCCTTTCGATCCCAGGCCCTGCCCGCGCCCAGGAGAGCGGCCCTTACAAGGTTCAGAAGATTCAACTCGTGGATGGCGACGGCGGCTTCGACTATGTGACCGCGGACCCCGATGGCCGCACCCTCTACGTCGCTCGTTCCGGACCCGCCGGCCACATCGGCGTCTTCAATCTCGACACGCTGGCGCAGGTTGGCGATATCCCCGGCACCAGCGCGCATGGCGGAGCGGTCGACACCGAGACAGGCCACGGATTCGCGACTTCCAGCCCTGTAACAATGTTCGACGCAAAGACTTTTGCGATTATCAAAAAGATCGAAGTACAGGGTCATCCCGACGGCTACCTGAACGACCCCTACAATCACCACTTTTATATCCTCAGCCATGCTGCTCCGAACATCACCGTCCTCGATGACAAGGACGGTTCGATCCTCGGCACCATCGACATCGGAGGCGCTCCGGAGCAGGCCGCCACCGATGGGCACGGCAAGATCTATGTCGACATCGAAGACAAAGCCGCCATCGCTGTCATCGACGCCAACGCCATGAAGATTGTAGGCAAGTACGATGTCTCGAGCAAAGGAGGAGGATGCGCTGGTCTCGCACTCGACGCGAAGAACAATATCCTCTTCGCCGCATGCCGCGACAACAAGAACATGGTTATCCTGTCGGCGACCGATGGCCACATCATCACCGACCTGCCCATCGGCAACGGATCTGACGGCGCTTCCTTCAACCCGGCAACCATGGAGGCGTTTAGTTCGCAGGGTGATGGCACGCTTAGCGTGATCAAGGAAGACTCACCAACAAGCTTCAGCGTGGAACAGACCGTGCCCACGCCGGCGCGAGCGAAGACGCACACGCTGGATGCAAAGACTGGCAAGATTTACCTGATCACTGCCGAATTCGGCCCTGCTCCAGCAGCCCCGGCAGCACAGGCAGCAACGCCGGCGACTCCAGCGCCGAATTCTGCAGCGGGTGCTACGCCGTCCGGCCCTCCTGCATATGCGCGCGGACCGCGGGCGCCCATGATCCCGCACTCCTTCCAGATTATTGAAGTCGGCAAAGAGTGATGGTGGCCGTCTCGCGGCCATACGGACCAGGGCCGGTTTGAGCCCGAGCTTCTGATCGCATCCGCGTTCGCGCGAGTGACGTGCATGCGTACCGCGAATTAGAATCGCGTGTTCTGAAAATCCGAGGTGAACCATGAAGTCTGGTCGCAGTCTCTTCGTATTGGCTCTCTTTGTGTTGTTTTTCGCGGGCCGCGCAGTTTCGCAATCGACCCTTTCGCCCAGATGGGAGGAGTTGACCGCCCCTGACTTTGTCCAGGCTGTCCACCAATCGCAGGGCGTTTGCCTGCTTCCGTTTGGCATCATCGAAAAGCATGGACCTCACTTGCCGCTCGGCACTGATCTGCTCGACGTTCGCTTCTCCGTGCTGAACGCGGTCAAACAGGAATACGCTGTCGTCTTCCCCGAGTACTACTTCGGACAAATCTTCGAAGCGCGCCAGCAGCCCGGCACTCTCGCCTACTCGCTCTCCACGCAACTCACCCTGCTGCAGGAGACGGTGAGCGAGATGGCCCGCAACGGCTGCAAGAAGATTGTCATCGTCAACGGCCACGGCGGCAACCAGTCCCTGCTGCCGCTTTTTGCGCAGGCCCAACTCGCAAGCGAACGCGACTATGTCGTCTACGTCTTCGGCCTGCCCAACGAAAATGTCGCCGGTCGCCCCGCGCTCAAGACGCCCTATGACATGCACGCGGGAGAAGTTGAAACCTCCAACATGCTCGTCGCCCGCCCCGATCTCGTCCACCAGGATCGCGCCGGCCAGCAATCCGGCGCCGATCAGCACCGCCTGCATCTGCCTGGATCGGTCTACACCGGCATCTGGTGGTACGCGCGTTTCCCCAACCACTACGCTGGCGACGCCGCGGCCGCCAACAAAGAACTGGGCGAGTTCGATCAGAAAGAGTGGTCGCGCCAGATCGCGGAAGCCATCAAGGCCATCAAAGCCGACGATGAAAGCTTGAAGCTCCAAAACCAGTTCTTCGAAGACGCCAAACACCCGCTCGACACAAAGCAGTAGCGATTCGCATTCACTTCACTGCCTCAAAGCCTGGTGCCCCAGAGCCGGGGCCCGGCGAATGGGTCAAGGTCGCAGGGTGGAGAGCCTGCCCTCAGCCTGTCCGAAGGGTCTCGATTCTGAGACCTGTGTTCCGGAACTGAGTCCTGTCATCCCGAGCGCAGCGAAGCGCAGTCGAGGGATCTGCGGTTACTTTTCGGCCGCAAATTCACCTGCGCAGACGGGTGCCCCATCCTTGACAAAGTCAAGGGTGGGTGGGAAAACCACGAAGGCAACCAAGGCCTATGGGGCAACCTAACCGCGCCACATCCCCATAAAAAATCCCTCGCCCATGCGTCCCCACATACAAACGCCTATAGATCCGCGGATCCCCGGCAACCTGCAGAACCAATCCGCCGAACAATCCTACGCTGACAAAAAAGCGGAATGATCTTATAAACGCGATTGAGCCCCCTTGGCCCGATGATGATTCTTCAAATCTGCAGCGCCGATCGATGGTTTTCGATCTCTGAAAAAGCCTGGCAGACACTGCATTCCAACTGGTGCGATACTCCTGTTGGACATGGAGGGGCCTCCTGATGCACCCCTGGACATACGAAGACATCGCCAAAATGATTGACCACTCGCTGCTCAATCCCTCCCTCACCACGCAGGAACTCGAAGACGGCTGCGCGCTCGCTTTGCGCTATAAGGTAGCGAGCGTCTGCATCATGCCCTACGCACTACGGCGATGCGCTGACCTGCTCGCGGGCTCCGCGGTGAATGCCAGCGCAACCATCGGCTTCCCGCACGGCGGCCACACCACGGCCATCAAACTTGCCGAGGCCCGCCAGGCCCTTACCGACGGCGGACAGGAACTTGACGCCGTGATCAACATCAGCAAGGCCCGCAGCGGCGACTGGCGCTATGTAGGCGATGAACTCGCCGCACTGACTGACGTCATCCACGCGGGCGGCGCAAAGATCAAAATCATCTTTGAAAACGCCTACCATGACGATGATGCGAAGATTCGTCTCTGCGAAGTCTGCGGCCAAATCGGCGTCGACTGGGTCAAGACATCGACCGGCTACGCGCCCACCGGCGCAACCATGGCCGACCTCGAATTGATGCGCAAACACTCGCCTGCGCGCGTGCAGGTTAAAGCGGCCGGAGGCATCCGCGATCTCGATTCCCTTCTCGCCGTCCGCGCAATCGGCGTCAGCCGGGTCGGCGCCACGCGCACGCAATCCATGCTGGAGGAGTGCCGCCGTCGCCTCGGCCTCGAGCCAATCACGCAGCCGGCGCCAGTCGGCGCACCCGCTGGCTATTGAATGACTTCTACGTCAGAGCCCGCAGCAGCCACGTCATCGCATCCTCCTGCTGCTCGATCGATTCGAGAAGTTTGAACTGCGTCCGACAGCGGTCGAGATTCTGCAACGGCCTGCTGACTTTGTAATAGGCATCGCCGGCAAGATGATCCGACAAAAAACGAATCCCCTGCTCGAAGACGATGACCTTCGCGCCTACGATCAGCGATTCGCGCTCCCGTTCTTTCAGAAAACTCCCCGCGCCCTCCAGGTACCCTCGCAGTACCGCTTCAAAGAGCTCGAAATCCATCGCCACTCGCGACAGATCCCGCTCATCCTCTGCGGCCGCGCATGTCATGGTCCGCACCATGTCGCCGAAGTCGTACCCAACCAGCCCCGGCATCACCGTATCGAGATCGATTACGCAGACCCCCTCGCCCGTCTCGTCATCCAGCAGCACGTTATTCAATTTCGTATCGTTGTGGGTTACGCGCTCCGGCAGTTCCGCATCCAGCAGCGCCGCCGCTACGGCCCTCCGCGATAAGGCAAATGCGATCTCGTCCCGCGCATCAGCGCCACGCCCCAACCTATCCTCAACAACCGCCCGCTCAAATACCGCGAACCGCTTCCGCGTGTCGTGAAAATCGGGAATACTCTCGTGCAGCCGCGGCTGCGGCAAATCCGCAAGCAGCCGCTGAAAGTTCCCGAAGGCCTTCGCCGCTTCAAACGCCTGCCCCGGCGAACTCACAGTATCGTACGTGCGCGCTCCCTCAATGAACCGATACGCGCGCCAGTACCGGCCCTCCGCATCCACGTGCCAGGCGGCGCCGTCTCGCGTTGAGACGAGTTGCAGCACCCGCCTGTCGACATCTGCTTCGCCCGTTAGGCGAGACCGTAGATGATCGGTCACGCGTTCAATGTTCTTCATCATCGCGACCGGATTCTTGAAAATAGCCGCGTTGATGCGTTGCAGGATGATGCGCTCTTCTCGATCGCCATCATCAAACGTCAAACAATACGTATCGTGAATATGCCCGCTGCCGCACGGATTCCCGCTTCGGAATCCTCCCTGGATTTCGAACGCACGCGCGACTGCGACAAGGCTGCGAAAGTCGATCATCGCCACAGCCCATGGGGATAAACCCCTTGCTCGATGAGACGGCCGACGCTCTCGACCACCCTCGGATGATCCTCGCGATACGTTACGCCAAACCACGCATCCGCCGAGCGCAACACCTTGACCCGCGCCTGTCCCGCCTGAATCAGCGCATTCATTGAACTTGAAATGTAGCACTCGGCATTCGGATCATTTCCATATTGTTTCAAAAAAAGCTGGAATTGCTTGCGCACCTGGGGGAAGATCCGCGGCGTAAACCCCCACATGTTCATGCTTACCAGCTCGCCGCCGCTCAACACTGTCTGCTGCCCTTCGGCGTCGGTGTTCGTGATGCGCGGTCCCTCGCGTTCAATTGCCTTCAGTTCCGTAATGTCTTTCAGGTACCCGTCGTCCGTCACATGGCACACGCCCCGCGCCACCGCACCAAACTCTGACAGCGTGTTGCGCAGAACAAACCCCACCATCGCATAGTCCGATGTGCCCGACTGCAGGTGCTGCGCCAAGAGGCGATAGCTGCTCGCGCCGTAGAAATCATCCGCATTGATCACGCCAAACGGTTCGTGAACCGCGTTCGCAGCCATCAGGATCGCATGCGTCGTGCCCCACGGCTTGGTGCGACCCTCCGGCAGCGAAAACCCCGGGATCAGCTTGCCCATCTCTTGAAAGACGTACTCCACTGGAATGCGTTTCTCGTAGCGCAACCCAATCTTTTCTTTGAACGTCTCTTCGATCTCCTTGCGAATCACGAACACGACCTTTCCGAACCCCGCGTGCTGGGCGTCGAAGATCGAGTAATCCATGATCGTTTCGTCGTTCGGTCCGACCGGGTCAAGCTGCTTCAATCCGCCGTAACGGCTACCCATTCCAGCGGCTAGCACGAGCAGTGTCGGAGTCGTCATCGCATCCATCCTTCCCTCACCGGTGCACGCTCTGATCCGGCAGGATGTCGAGCGTGAGCACCTGGAACCCAGCGAGGTGGAACTCATGTGCTTCTTCGGCCTGAAGCACAATCGCAGGACTTCCCGCATCGTCCTTCCAAGGGCTCCGGGCACGATACACCCGGGCGGCATCCGTCGGTAGTTCCAGCGCATCCTGCAAACGCAGCCGGACTGTCTGCGCGTGATCGCTCGGGTTGCGCAGCACCAGGATGCCCTTCCGCGGCGTCCATGAAGCCCATCCGTATACCTCCAGCCACGCCGGATCGCCGCCTACCCAGTGCGTATCCTTCAGCACATCCGCATTTGCACGCGACCATTTCGCCGCCTCCGCAAGGTCATCCCAGTTCTGCTGCGTCAGCAACGACGGGGTGATGTACATCTCCTGCAACTGTGTCCCCGTGCCGAAGTACGAACGGATCTCGTTGCGGAAATCGTTGCCCGGGTCCTTGTCCAGGTCCTTGTGGTCTCGCGCATAGATCAGCCCATGCAGCATCAGCGAATTCAGCGGGTAGAGTGGTCCCATCTGTGCCACGCCCTCGTAAGTCTGCGCATCGCGATAGGTGATCCACCGCTCGCGATGCGTCCCCACACCCGCCGTCGAATCATCCTCGCCGCCTCGCCAGATCGAGTCTGCATGCATCACCCAGAACGGGGAAGGCCACGTGCCGGTGGTCAGATTCACAAACAGATCCGGCTTCGCTGCCCGCAACTCTCCGATCATATGAATCATCGCCGAAAAATCGCTGTCGAACCGGCTGCCCGGGAACACTGAGTTCACATTTCCCGTTCCATCAAACTTGAACTGGTTCACGCCGTACTTCTGCATCATTTCGAGAGCCACATCGCGAAACGCTGCGTAATACTTCGGCCCCGACAACGCATAACCGCCGCCCACAATCTCGTATCCCGCCTCATGTCCAAACGCGATCCGTTCCTGCTTCGGCTTGGAATACCCGCCCCACGGCGACATCCACACGCCCGGATCGGCGCCATATTTTTCCGCTGCATCCTTCAGCGCTGTAAATCCATCCGGGAACCCGCTGTTGAATTTCCAAAGTGAATCGTGCTTGTCCCATCCATCGTCAAACAAAAATGAATCGAGTTTCACGCCGCGCTTCACAGTCAACTCGCGGCCGAACGCATTGATTCGATCCACGGCGTCTGTCGCGGAGTACGGCGTAAAGTACCCCAGGTCGTACCACGAGTTGTAGTGAAGAAACGTCCGATACGGATGGGCACGCTCGCGCTCAAGATACGCAAGAAAATCCCGGCGCATCTGGCCCTCGCGCGCCACTCCGACCACCCAGGAATATGTAACCGTCTGCCCGGCGTGCAGCGGCAACTCGCGTTCGATCCACGCTGTCGCATGATCTCCCCTCACCTTGCTTTGCGACAGCGGATCTTCAAATCCCACGAACAAATTCCCCGCCACAATCGGTGAACCATTCACTGAGCCCACCACGCGCGCTCCGGGCAGTGCGAGGTCGATCAACTGCACTCGGCTGATCGGCACATCCTTTTCTCCCGCCGCTGCAATCGTCACAATCTGCCGGATGTAGTGCGAGCCTTCTAGCAGCATAATCGACCACTGCACATGCACGGCGTGATCGTTCGTCTCCATCCCGATATCGACACCTTCGCCGGGAATCGTCGCTGCAAGCCGCGGAGCGTTTGGCGTCGGAGTATGCGTCACCGCCGGCTCGCCTGCAATCTTCAGGTGCGCATCCAGAATCGTTCCATCCTTAAACAGGATCCGAAACGGATCGTCTACGCTGACATCCGTTCCATGCAGCTTGTCGCGGATCACCAGCCCACTCAAACTTCCTCCGGCCACCGACCAGTTCGCGCTCACCGCCCGGTTTTGCAGCAAGAAGCTCTCTCCCTGCCGGCGCAGCTCAACGGGATCGTCCATCTTTGCTGCGCCCACCTGCGCGAGAGCCCTCCCGGCGAAAAGCGCGAAACAGGAACCGCAAAATAGCGCGGCAAACAGTTGGCGATTACGAAGGTACATAGAAGTCTCCCCTGATTCCGAATACAGGATTCCTGATCCCGGTCGCGGAGCCCCGCGCGCCCAGAAACGTTCCCAGTTCCCTTCGAATCTCCTGAAGGCTGATTTTAAATCGTTTAGGGGGGTTCGTGCCCGCCCCTGGAAACCGAGGCAGCCCAATCGGCGACCTTCGCCTCGTCAGCCCAACCGGATCGCGCATCCTACAAAACGACGGGCGCATCTCGCCTTTCCCGATGAAGAAAGCGAACATCCACAGATAACAGGGCTTGAAGCGCTCCGATCCAGTTCTGATGGATTCCCGGGTCTAAAATGGAAAATGTGATTCAAGCACGCAAATAAGCTTGCGGAAGGAGTTACGAATTGAAACGTCGCGCTCGCGTTCTAGTTCCTGTTTTGCTTGTAGTCCTGGTTGCCATAGCTGGTTGTAAGAAGAAGACACCACCCCCCGCGCCGCAAACGGCGCCTCCTGTTACAGCTCCCGCTCCCACTGCTCACATCGCGGCACAGCCTACCGCCATTTCAGCCGGTGACCAGGTAACCCTTGTCTGGAAGACCACGGACGCAACCAGTGTCTCGATCGATGGCATTGGCGATGTCCCCACCTCCGGCACCAGGACGGTAACGCCTACAACCTCCACCAACTACCACCTAATAGCGAAGGGTGAAGGTGGAATGGCTGACGACACCGCGCGCGTCACGGTATCGGCTCCGCCACCCGTGCAGCAGCCCACCAACTCAATGTCGGCAGAGGAAGAGTTCAAGGCGAACATGCAGGACATCTTCTTCGACTACGACGCATACGACGTTCGCTCCGATGCACAGGCCACGTTATCCAAAGACGCAGCGTATCTGAATAGTCGTCCGAATGTCCACATTGTCATCGGCGGATACTGCGACGAACGCGGTTCCAATGAATACAACATCGGTCTCGGGCAGAATCGCGCCGATGCTGCGAAGAGCGCGCTGGTCACCGCCGGCGTCGCTGCCAGCCGCATTCGCGTGGTCAGCTACGGCAAGGAAAAACCCTTTTGCACCGAATCCACTGAAGCCTGCTGGCAGCAAAACCGCCGCGCCGGCTTCTCGCTCGACCAGTAACTTAAGACCCGGTTAGCGTTACGGGCGGCATCTCTCAACAAGATGCCGCCCAGCGCTCTCACATTAGCGATTTCGTAGGCAGGCTCGCACAAACCAGGTCGAGCCTCAGGCAGCACGGCCGTCGGTGGTTCTCGTCTAACCAACATTGTGCTTTCCGATCCAAGGGATCGGGGCGCAAACTCCATATCGTAGGTGATCGATGCATACAGCATTCACACTTCGTCATCGTTCGGTTGCGGCGGTGGTTCTTACCGCGGTTCTTGCCTTGTCCCCCGTGCGTGCACATGCGGCATCGAAGGAAATCATCGCGCTGCAAACCCAGGTGCAGCAGTTGCTCGACATGATGCAGCGCCTGCAGTCCACCCTCGACACCCGATTCGGGGTTTTGCAGCACCTGGTCGAACAAACCGCCGACAATGCCAACCAGATGAGCCAGACGGTGAATGCTCTGCAACAGAAAATCAACCAGCAGAGCGACGGCTTGAGCGGCAAAATCGATACCGCCTCTGGACAGGTTCAGTCGCTCAATGACTCTGTCGACGAATTGAAGACACGCATCGCCAAGCTCGACAAGTCGATCCAGGATATGCAAAGCCAACTGCAGAACATTCAGGGCGGGCCTTCAGGCGCACAGCCAGGCACCTCGCCTACATCCGACGCCGGAGCAGGTCCAGGAGGTGCACCGGGCGGTCCAACGCAACCCGTTGGAAACAACGCTGCCAGCATGACTCCGCCGCTCAAGGAAACCTTCCAGGCGGGACTGCGCGACTACAACGCAGCAAAATATACCGTCGCATCCGGCGAGTTTCAAGACGTTGTCCACTACTACCCGTTGGATGATCTTGCAGGTAGCGCGCAGTTCTACCTCGGCGAAATTGCATACCGCCAGCAGGACTACGCCGAAGCGATCAAAAACTACAACGCGGTGCTGGAAGGATTCAGCGGAAACCCGAAGGCTCCGGCCGCCCAGCTCCACAAGGGCTTTGCCTTGGTCCTACAGGGCAAAAAAGACGCTGGCGTCCACGAGCTTCGTCAACTCATCGCGCGCCACCCGCAAACCCCTGAAGCCTCACAAGCGCGCGCCAAGCTCACTGCCATGGGCATCCACAGCACCACCACAGCAGCGCAGAACAACTGATTAAAGCGCGACTTCGCCCCAACTCACAGCCCGCCTGCTCGCAAGTAGTCTAGCTTTCTCGTGGGATGCGCAGCTGAATTTCTGCCGAATTCGGCCCCGCGAACACGCACCTCTCTTCCGCTTCCTTCCTTCCCTTCCACAGCGATCCTTGAAATCTAATCCTTCCCTTGGGTGCGCTTCAACTCTATCTCCACGAAAAGGGCAACCCGCGCGTAACGGCGGCATCGAAAAGGCCGGGAGCATTTTGCGTGCGCCTCGATGAAATGCACCCCGGAGGAGAAAACATGGCAAGTGCGACATCGGAAACGACAGGAAAGGTACTGGGCATTTCGCTTGACGCTGCGCGTAAGGTAATTCGCACCGGGCAGGAGAAGGCAAAGGAAATCGGTGTGCCAATGAACATCGCTGTCGTGGATGCGGGTGCAAACTTGGTGGCCTTTGAACGCATGGAGGGCGCTTGGATTGGCAGCATCGATATCGCCATCAACAAGGCATTCACTTCGCGCGCGTTCGACATTGAAACAAAGGCACTCGGCGAGAACTCGCAGAGCGGCGATCAGTTCTTCGGTATTCATGCTTCCAATCATGGCCGCATCATGATCTTTGCCGGAGGCGTTCCCCTGAAGCACAAAGGCCTGATTGTCGGCGCAGTGGGTGTAAGCGGCGGCTCGGGCAAACAGGATCAAGCCGTAGCCGAAACAGCTGCGAAGGCATTTGCAGTTGCGTAGGAGTATCCAGCGAAACGCACGAACGAAGGCCTCGCGACGAGCGGGGCCTTTTTGTTGCTTTGTATTGTTGAAAATCCTGATATTTCTAACGAATAATCTGTTTTCCAAGAAAGATTCCTGGGTGCCGGGAAGGAGGACTCGCGGGATGAAGGTTGTGCCTTCGGTTTCACATCAGTTTCGAAACTGCTATGGCCGCAATAGAAAAGCCCCGCATTCCGCGGGGCTTGTTCACTGTTCACTGCACACCTGTTCCCTGTCTACTGTAAATTCGCCATCAACGCATCCAGCGCCGACTTCGGTGGCCGCGTCATCGATTCCGGCAGCGTCGCCAGCGGTTCATCCACCAACCCCAGCAGATCAGTAAATGTAGGCTTTTCGGTATTGATGTAGAACACGCCGGTGAGGACCTCGTTCTTCTCCTCGGCCTCCATCAGCGTCTTCACGGCGTTAGCCCTGTCGGTCGGATCGTAATCCTCGTGCAGTTTGCGCAGGCGAAGGCTTGAGCCGTCGTGCATCTCCACTTCGTACACCTGGCCCGAGTCGTAGTCCACGTCGATATCATCGAAGCTGGCCACGAAACCGACTTCGTTGATCGGCTCGTCGAACTCCTGCATGAATTTGTAGCTCTTCGTCGACCCCTCGTGATCATTGAACGTTACGCATGGGCTGATCACGTCGAGCATCACTGTCCCCTTGTGCGCAATCGCGGCTTTCAGCATCGAGAGCAGTTGCTTCTTGTCGCCCGAGAACGACCGACCTACGAACGTCGCGCCCAGTTGGATCGCCAGCGCGCAGGTATCGATCGCCGGAAGATCGTTGATCACTCCCGTCTTCAGCTTCGAACCGATATCCGCCGTCGCCGAAAACTGGCCCTTGGTCAGCCCATACACGCCGTTGTCTTCGATGATGTAGATCATCGGAAGATTGCGGCGCATCATGTGAACAAACTGCCCCATGCCGATAGAAGCCGTATCGCCGTCACCGGAAACCCCGAGCAGCATGTTGGTGTGATTCGCCAGGTGCGCGCCTGTAGAAACCGACGGCATGCGCCCGTGCACCGAGTTGAAGCTGTGCGACCGGCTCATGAAGTACGCCGGGCTCTTCGACGAGCAGCCAATGCCGCTCATTTTCATTACGCGCTCGGGTTGCACGCCCATTTCGTACATGGCGTCAATGATGCGCTCAGAGATTGCGTTGTGGCCGCAGCCGGCGCAAAGCGTCGACTTGCCGCCGCGATATTCAAGTACCGGAAGCCCGATGTGATTGACCTTGGGGCCCGGAGCCGAAGTCGGACTCGGAGTTTGGGTTGCCATCTTTACAGGCCCTCCTTCGTTACAAATTCCTCTGTGATTGTGCGAGCATCGATCGGAAGCCCGTTGTAGTGCAGAATGCTGCGCAGCTTCACCACCTGCTCGGCCGGCAGATCAAGCTTCAATAAGCTGGCGAGTTGCGCATCGCGATCCTGTTCCACCACGTACACCCGCTCATGCGCCGCAACAAAGTCGTGAATCTCGTGTGCGAAGGGATACGCACGGATGCGCATGTAGTCCACATCCTTGCCGTGTTCCTTCTTGATCTGGTCCAGGCTCTCGCGCAGCGCGAAGTCTGTAGTGCCAAACGCCAGGAAGCCCACGCGCGACGTGCCGTTCTTCACCGCAACCGGCGCGGGAACCAGCTTGCGCGCATTCTCAAATTTGCGCAACAGCCGCTCCATCACCGCCTGGTACTCGTCCGGCTTTTCCGTGTAACCCGCCGCATCGTTGTGCCCGGACCCACGTGTGAAGTAGGCTGCCTTGGGATGCATCGTGCCCGGTAGCGTACGCCAGCCGATGGCATCGCCGTCCACATCTCTGTAGCGGGCGAAACTGCCCAGCTTGTCCAGTTCTTCCTTGGTCAGCACCTTGCCGCGATCGAGCGGCTTGTCAGGATATGCAAACTGTTCTGACATCCAGTTGTTCATGCCCAGATCAAGATCCGACAGCACAAATACCGGCGTCTGCAGCCGTTCCGCGAGATCGAATGCCTGGTACCCGAACTCGAAGCATTCCTTCACTGAGCCCGGAAGCAGAATCACGTGTTTCGTATCGCCATGCGACAGGAACGCCACGCTCAGCAAATCCGATTGCTGCGTACGCGTCGGCATGCCCGTTGAAGGTCCTGTACGCTGCACGTCAAAGATCACGCCCGGAATCTCGGCGTAATATCCCAGCCCAGCAAACTCTCCCATCAGCGAGATGCCAGGACCTGAAGTTGACGTCATCGATCGCGCGCCGGCCCATCCTGCGCCCAGCACCATGCCGATCGCTGCCAGCTCATCCTCAGCCTGCACCACCGCAAATGTCGCCTTGCCCTCCGGCGTTACGCGAAACTTCTTCAGCAGATCCGTTGTCGCTTCCACCAGCGAAGTCGACGGCGTAATGGGATACCATGCAACCACCGTCACGCCCGCGAACACTGCGCCCATGCCGCACGCTGCGTTGCCGTCGATGATGATCTTGCCAGCAGTCTGATTCATCCGTTCCAGGAAGAACGGGTCCTGCTTGACCAGCTTCTCCTGCGCGTAGTCGAATCCAGCCTTAACCGCGCCGAAGTTCAGATCGAATACCTTCTGCTTCTTCGCAAACTGCTTCTTCACGCTGTGTTCGACAACGGCCAAGTCAATCGAGAGCAGCTGTGCCACCACGCCCACGTAAACCATGTTCTTAACGAGCTTGCGCAGCTTGGCTTCGGTACAGACTGCGGCGGTGATCTTGTCGAAAGGAACCGGGTAGCAGACAACATCGTTGCGATATTGCTTCAGGTTCGCGTTCTCTTCGTAGATCGCCACGCCGCCAGGCGGCAGCGCTTCAATGTCGCTCTTCGCGGTCTCGGGATTCAAAGCCACCAGGAATTCGGCATCCCGCGTGCGGGCTACGTACCCGTCCTTGCTCGCGCGAATGGTGTACCAGGTGGGAAGTCCGGCGATGTTCGAGGGAAAGAGGTTTTTCCCGCTGACGGGAATTCCCATTCCAAAGATGCTCTTCAGCAGAACGCTATTGGCGGATTGCGAGCCGGACCCGTTCACCGTTGCTACGTTGATGCTGAAATCGTTGACTACGCGCTTTTGCGCGCTGATCGCGCCCTGTTCTTGACCCAGAGCCAGGTCTCCAGTCGCCATTTGGCGGGATTCCCTTCAGGTGAATTTCCGCGCGTCCAGGACCGAATCTCCATGTTCAATGGCCGTCCAAGATCGTTGCAACCTTGCGGTCGCGATAACCACCGGACCTTGGCATCGGGGTACGGGTTCCTGAAAAACGCGATGGAAAGCGACAAAATCCGCTCACCTGTGATTATAGTCACCAACGAGGTCACCCGTACCGCTCGCAGACACGCCCCTTTGCACCGTAAGTACCTTAGGCGGCAACGGGTGTTGATGCCCCAAACAACCAATTCCGTATCGAGGTGAGCTGCACCTCGCCTGCACCTAGCCCAAGACGCTTCCAAAGTATCGTGCGACTCATTAAACCTATATTTTTGAATGCGCCAGCGCCGTCCGCGCCGAATCCCGATGCCACCGCGCCAGCAGCGTCGTCGCAATCACAATCAGCGAAAGCGTCAGTCCAATCCACATCCCGTAAATACCCCACTTCAAGGCGAAGCACAGGATGAATCCAAGCGGCAGCCCCAGCACCCAGTAGCCCACGAGGTTGGCAACCATCGGAACCCGCGTCTCGCCCAACCCGCGCAAGGCTCCAGTCGACACGGTCTGAATCCCATCAAATATCTGGAACGCTGCCGCAATCCACAACAAGCTCGGCCCCACTGCCAGCACCTGCGGATCGTGGGTATAGAGCTTGATTAGCGGACCCGGTGCCACCAGGAATACAACTCCTGCCAGCACCATGAATCCCGTACCCATCGCCAGCGCCATCCACCCTGCCCTTCGCGCCCGCGCCGGGTCGCCCGCCCCAATCGCATGTCCCACGCTCACCGCCGCGGCCGCCCCCACGCCCAGCGGCACCATGTACGAGATACTCGCATAGTTCAGTGCAATGGTATGCGTCGCCAGCGCCACCGGCGTCAGATATCCAGCAGCGAATGTGCTCAGGTTCCACGCACCTACTTCCAGCAGGATCTGCCCTGCCGCCGGCGCACCAATCCGAACCAGTTGTCGCAGCCGATCCAGTTCCGGCCCCGCCCAGTGCGCAAACAGCGGATGCCCGCGAGTGCGCTCGTAGTTCCACGCAAACCCCAGCATCGCCACTGCCATCCCAACGCGCGCGATGCAAGTCGAAATCGCCGAGCCGTTCACACCAAGCGCCGGAAATCCAAACTTGCCGTAGATCAGTACCCAGTTTCCAAACCAGTTCAGCAGGTTTCCCACGACGTAGGTCAAGGTGATCACCCGCACTTGACCCACGCCCTGGAGATAGCGGCGCGTTCCTCCGTAAAGCAACAGCGGCAGCGTCCCCCAGCTCAGGATACGCAGATAGCCGCCCGACAAGCTCGCCACTTCGGGAATCACCCCAAAGCGCGTGAAGCCGTTGCTCATTCCAACCAGCAAAATCATGATCGGCGGCGTCACGATGCACGCCAGATAAACGCCCTGCGCCAGCCACCGGTGACACTCATCGTGATCGCGCCGCCCGTAAGCTTGCGATACCAGCGTGTCCAGCCCCAGCAGCAGCCCGATCCCGAACAGCGCCGGCGTGTAGTAGACCGCATTCCCCAGCGCGACCGCACCGATCGCAACCGGTCCCAACCGCCCCACCATGATGTTGTCGACAACACCCTGCGCTACCCAGCCAAGTTCGCTGAGCACCACTGGAACCGCGAGCGCAATCATCCCCGCGAGCTCGCTTCTCCACCTGGCGCGTGTCTGACCCATCTTCCTAATCTATAAGGAGTCGCCGAAATCCCAGAAACCACCAGGCAACAACGAGCGCTGTCTTCTAGGACTACCGTTATCATCCCGAGCGACGAACAAGGAGCCGAGGGATCTGCCCTGAAGATTGTCAGGCAAAGAACGAGTGTGCCCCATCCATGACGCAGTTTCATCGCGGCATGGGTGGGAAACCACGAACCCCAATCACTCACTCCGAGCGACCTGACAGAGTCGAGCGATTTCCTAATCCCTGGTCCCTAGTCCCTAGTCCCTGCCTTTGGTCTCCACTTCAAACCGATAACTCCCCGCCTCCAGCTCAAATCCCCCATCAACCTTCTTCGCCAGCGGACTCTCGCTCAACGCCACGCCATCCACCTTGTACCGCGCCGCCTCGTCGTCCTTCACTTCGAGTCGCCCTGTCGTATTCGCCGGCAGGGTCACATTCCACTCCGCAGTCTTGCCACTCACCGTCCAGCTTGACTTGATCTCCCCATACGACGAGGCATAGCTGAACTCCAGCGGCGACAACCGCGCGTCAAACACCGGGTGCAGCACCACCGTGTGGAACCCCGCATCCAGCGGCGATGCATCCACGCCCGCGGCAAACCGGTAAATCCAGTCGGCCACCGCCCCGTACGCGTAGTGGTTGTACGAGTTCATCTGCGGATCGCCGCGCATTTCATCGCCGTCCCACCGCTCCCACGTGGTTGTCGCTCCATGTGCGACCACATATCCCCACGACGGCATCCCGGTGTTGAGTAGCAGGTCGTACGCCATCTTCGTGTGGCCCGTCTTCGTCAGTTCCTCCAGCAGATACGGCGTGCCCACAAAACCCGTATTCAGCAGCCCGTGGTTGGCTTCAATCTTCTTCGCCAGTCGCTCCGCTTCCCTACTGCGCATCTCCTGCGGCACAAGGTTCATGTGCAGCGCAAGAACGTACCCGGTCTGCGTATCGCCCCCTGTGGGTTTCGCATTTGGATTGTTATCGCCGAAGGGAGAAGGCCCGGTGTCTGTTCCGGGAATGTAGCCGTCAGCGTGAACGTACTTTTTTTCGAATGCAGCGCGAATCTTGTCTTCGAGCTGCAAGTAGTAATCCTCCGCCTCCCCGCGTCCCGTGGCGTGCGCCATCTGCCGCATCATGTTCACGTCATATGCCCAGTACGCAGTGGCCACCAGGTCCTCCTGCGTGCGCCCCTCCAGCGACAGCCAGTCCCCAAACGGAATTCCCGTATCCACGTGCCAGATCCCATCCGGATTGCGCGCATCAATCGCATCTACATACATGCGCATCGCTGCCCAGTTCTCGTCGATCACGCTGGTATCGCCCGTCTGCAGCCACGATGTCCACGGAATGATCACACCCGCATCGCTCCATGCCGCCGCCACTCCCGGCGAACTCCTCGCCGTCCCCGGAGCAACGATTCCAAAGTACGGTGTTCCCACCTGCGTCCCTCGCAGATCCGCCGCAAACTTCCGCGTGAACGAAGCCAGTGCCGCGTTGTACGAAGCCGCCCGCCAGAACACCTGCGCATCTGCCGCCCATCCCAGCCGCTCATCGCGTTGCGGACAATCCGTCGGCAGCCCCACAAAATTCGACCGCTGCCCCCACAGAATATTGCTCCACAACTTGTTGACCATCGCGTTGCCGGTCTTCAACTGCGCCGTAAAATGAAAATCCGTATGCAACACCTGCGCAAAAACGGCCTTCACATCCGACGCGCTCTTTACTCCCGTGATCTCGATATAGCGGAACCCGTGAAAAGTAAAATGCGGAACAAGTACATCGGTTGCGAGCCCCGAAAGAATAAAATGATCCGTCGCCTTCGCAGTTCTCAGGTTCTCGGTATACAGCGTCCCATCTGGATTGAGAGCTTCGCCTGCACGCACCTGCACGTCTGTGCCCGCCGCTCCCGACACAACAAGCTTCTCGACGCCCGCCATATTCTGCCCGAAATCGTAAATAAGCACGCCCGGCTTCGGCTCGGTCATCGTTGATCCCACCAGTGCTTGATCCACCCGGATGGGCTGGAAGCTCTGCGCCTCGATCTTGATCTCCTTCGGATGAACGATCTCGACTTGCTTTCCTGGCTCGGCGTCAACGCCTGTCCGGTTGAACGTCCCATAAAGTTCGCGCAGATCCTGCGTCTCCCCGTCGTACAGTTCTGAGTGAAGGATGAAGGATGTATCGGCCTTCCAGCTCGCGTCCGTCCCTACCCACTCCACTTTTCCGTCCGCATACTCGATGCGCAACTGCGCCAGCAGGGCTGGAGGAGTATCGCCGTAGTTATTCGGTTGCTGCAACCACTCCAATGGCGTCGAATACCACCCCGGTGCCAGTAGCGCCTCCAGCCAATTCTGTCCAGCCCTGACCATGTGCGTTACGTCGTACGTCTGGTACAGCACCCTCTCGCGGTAATCCGTCCATCCCGGAGCCATCACACTATCGCCGATGCGCTCGTCATTCAGATAAAGCTCATACGCCCCCAGCGCCGTCGCATACAACCGCGCCGATTTCACCCCCGGTGCCCCCGGCGACGGACGGGATTCCTCTGGATGGTCGCTAGGGTGGTTTATCGACTTCCCCGCATCAAACGACTTCGACAACACCTTCACGCTGTCCGGAATCCACGGCTCTAAAACCGGTGCCTCCTCCGGCCCTATTGCCTGCACCCACACCACCGCGTTCTTCCACGCGGCGTCATCAAATTCCTTCTTCTCCCAGCCATCCACCGGATGCTCGGCGCTCTTCCATGTCCCGTCGCTTCCCGCCGCCGCCGTCGTCCCATCCTTATAGAACAGCAGCAGCGTCGCACTCATCGGCGGCGCATCCTTCCGCTTCTTCTCGCCGTATTTATCGATGTAATGCACGCTCTCAATCGCAATCGCGTTTTTTCCTGCCGCCATCAGTGCCGTCACATCCGCGCGCACAAACTTCTTCCACGGCAAGTGGTGATACGGCGGATACGCCGAAGCCGTCATCACCTGCTGCCCATTCACCCACGCCGCAACCGTATCCTCTCCGGTCGCAAACAGCACTGCTTGCTCCACGGGCTTCTCCACCGTCACTGTCGTACGATACGCATACCTCTGCTCGCTGTTCGGTGCGCCGCTACCCGGCACCACATCGGGATTCGCCACCCAAACCGCCGGAGCCTTCCGCACCAGGGCCTCTTCGGCCGTCTCCCACCCGATCCACTCTCCACGCCACCCTTGACTGAGAATCCCCGTTTCCCACCACTCCGCCGCGCTCGCGGTATACGCCTTTCCATCCCTTCCCCAAATCTCAATGCGCCACCAGTAGCGCGTACTCGGCTTCACCATCGGACCCGCGTACTTCACATTCAGCGACTGGCCCGAATTTATCCTGCCGCTGTTCCACACATCGGCAGTGCCGTCCGTCAACAATTCCGCTCGCGTCGCCACCAGCACGCGATATGCAGTCTGCCGCGCCCCGCGCGCCGTATCGCTAAGCCGCCAGGAGAATCGCGGCCTCGCATCGTCAATTCCCAGCGGCCGCTGCAAATCGTCAACCTGAAGATGTACTGGTCCGCTCTGAGCAGTCGCTCCACCCTGCCCCCAAGCCATCAGACTCGCCGCCAGACACAGTCCCGCCCACATCCAAGCCATCCCACGCATGCGCCCTCGCCCCCCCTGATTCCAAAGAACCCGCAAGTATATCCGCCGACACGTAACTCCCGCGCGCTGCACAAAAAGCCCCCTGTGATCCCCAACGCCCCTGGGGGCCTCACGGAAGCGGTTACACTCTGGTGCGTTCGTGGGGTCGTAAGTCGAGGCATCTGCCCTGAGAATTGTCAGGCAACGAACTAGGGTGCCCCATCCATGACACAGTTTCATCGCGGCATGGGTGGGAAACCACGAACCCCAATCTTCATTCTTTTTGGGTGACGGGACCTCTATTGATAGGCTGGGCCTCTCTTGGATGACCTGCGCGCCGTCAACCCCAGGTTGCCTGGCTCGTCCGCTAAACGACACAATCCGCAATGAAAATTCCGGCAGCCGTTTTGCAGCCTATTTCCAGGCTAAGGAGCACAATGCTTGTAGGCATTGCGAAGCTGATTTAAACGAAAAACCAAAGGCCGTCTGGAACCACGGACAACGGCCCGTAAGTCCATTGCTGAGAAATATCTGCGACTAAGTCTTTTCGTTGTAAATATTTACAGCCACAGCAGACCCGCAACCTGATGAAAACAAGGAATTTATTTTCAGAGACCACGAAAAAAAAATAAACCCGCAACCAATCGGTTGCCTATTGGTTGCGTTGAACATTTCCAGCGCACAAATCCCGATGAACCCATGCTCCAAATCTATGCACTCGCTACGATCAACTCGGAACTTTGAACTGCGAACTCGGGCTATCCCACCGCAGGACGCAATTCCGCTTGCTGTGTCTTGATCGTGATCGTCGCTGGCGTTAGGCTTGCACCGTCCGAACCGTCCTTGTGTGCTTCAACTTGAATCTCGCCCGGCTCCTTCGTAGCCTGCACAATCACCTGCGCAAACCCGTTGAAGAGCGAGCGTTTCGGCGCTTTGTCGCTCTCCTGGCAGTTGGGATCGCCGTTCCCCACGCCAATCAGCGCACCATTTCCGGTGATCTTGAACCCAAGGCGGTTATTCGCAATCGGCACCAGGCGACCTTCCTTGTCGAGGCCCTCAACCTTGATCAACGCAACATCCTCGCCATCGGCGTTGATCTCGCTGCGATCCGCTGTCAAACGAATTGAAGCCGTCGGTCCGGTCGTCTCGCGTTTGTCCGTCACCAACACCTTGCCATCTTTGCTTCCGCGCGCCTCAATCGCGCCCGGCTCGTAGCGCACCTTCCACTCCACATGTCCGAGGCGCGGAACCTTCTGGCTGCCCGCGCTCTTGCCATTCACGAACAGTTCCACCTCGTACAGGTTCGAGTACACCCACACTGCAATCTCGTCGCCTTCCCTGCCCGTCCAGTTCCAGTGCGGAAACACGTGCACCATCGGATCCTTGCCCCACCAAGCCTTGTAGTAGTAGAAGTTGTCCTTGGGAAATCCACACATATCGACAATGCCGAACTGCGAGTTGATCGACGGCCACCCATAAGGCGTTGGCTCGCCGCGATAGTCAAACCCCGTCCACGCAAACCCGCCTGCCAACCACTCGCGCGTCCCATAGAACTTCCACCACTCCTCCGCGGTCTCGCCCCACGGCACCACTCCGTCATAAGAGTTCACCGTATTCCGCAGTGGATCGGAAGCATAAACTCCGCGGGTACCAATCGCGCTCGAAGTCTCCGACCCATAGATCGGCCGCTCCGGATGTTCCTGGTGATATTTGTCCGGCAGTTTCAAATCGTAGTTGAATCCAATGATGTCGAATGCGTCCGAAACACCCTGCTCATTGTTCCCATTTACAGCAGCCGACACCACGCGCGTGGGATCAAGTTCGTGACACAGCCTCACCATGTCCCCGGCAATCCTCGCGCCCTGCTCAGCCATCGGCCCCTGCAGCTGATTCTCTTCATTGCCAATCGACCACAAGATAATCGACGGCGAATTGCGATAGCGCTTCACCATCGCTTCCAATTGCGCCATCCCCTCAGGATTGGAACTCATTTGCCGCGTCTCGCACATCATCATCATGCCCATGCGATCGCATGCTTCCACCCACTCCGGCGTAGGCATGTTGTGCGAAGTGCGCACGGCGTTGCCGCCCATCTCGCGCAACACTGCAAGCCTGAACCATTGCAGCGCATCGGGAACAGCAGCTCCCACACCTGCATGATCCTGATGATTGCAGGTTCCCTGAATCTTCACCGTCTTCCCATTCAGGAAAAACCCCTTGTCAGCCGTGAACTTCGCCGTACGCACGCCGAAACTCAAACGCTCCGCGTCGCGCGCTTTGCCTGTGGTCTCAACCGTGACAATCGCAAAATAAAGATTCGGTTCATCGACAGACCAGAGCGAGGGGTTCGGCAGCTTCGTCGTCGCGCTGAACGTTACTGCGCCATCGACAGCGACCGACTGAGCCGGTGCTTCTGCACTGGCCACGACTTTCCCCGCTCGATCGAAGATCTGCCACTTCACCTTGGCCGTTTCGGCCTGCTTGCCCTCATTCTTTACGATCGTTCCGAGCGTCAACGTCGCAGAATTCCCCGCGATCTCAGACCGGACGTAGCTCTCCCACTTTCCAAGATGCAACTCATCCGTCTTGGTCAGCCAAACGTGGCGATAGATGCCCGCCCCTTCATAAAACCAGCCGTCACCGAAACTCGCATCGACGCGCGCAACAATGTAGTTCTTCTTGCCGTACGCCAGAAAGTCCGTCAGATCGAATCGGAACGGAGCATAGCCGTTATCGTTGCGGCCGATAAAGCAGCCGTTCACAAATACGAGAACGTCCCGGAATGCTCCGTCAAACTCAACCCAGATGCGACGCCCCTTTTCGCTCTCTGGAATATCGAAGGAACGTCGGTACCACCCCACACTCGTCTCAGGATAACGACGCCCAAGCGGCTTGAACCCGTGCGAATTCTGCTCCTCGTCTCGCACGAAAGGTAGCTCCACCGCCCAGTCGTGCGGCAAATTCAGAGTGCGCCACTTCGAGTCGTCGAATTTCGCCTTCGCGAATTCGAAGTCTCCCGTCTTCGCAAAGTCGCCTTGTCCCTTGCCAAAGCCCAAATCCTTCGCGGGATCCGCTCCATTGCCGAACGTAAATTTCCAGCCAAAGTCCAAGAGCAGTTTTTCTCTCGGAACGATTTCTGAAGGCGTAGCGTCCGTCGTCGCGGCAAGAAGCGCGGCGCGTGCCCACGCGGAGCGAGTCAGGAACGGCGCAGCAGAAATCGTCAGGCTGGAATATGCGGCGGAACGAAGGAGATCACGACGAGTAAAAGTCGGCATGTATATACCTCACCAACACAGAACGGCAACCAACGGCGTCGCCGTTTGCAGTGCGCGTTGCAGCGTAAGAGATTTGTGTGACCAATCAGCAATGAGACTATACAGCACTGGGTCTGCTCGGTAAACGCTTTCATTTCTTTCCCGATTCTCCGCACGGGGGCTCGGCTTTGGTAAACTCGATGAGGCGACCGTACACATGGAGAGATGGCCGAGTGGTTGAAGGCGCACGCTTGGAAAGCGTGTTTAGGGGAAACTCTAACGTGGGTTCGAATCCCACTCTCTCCGCCATACTTAAAGTATTTAAAATACATATACTTAGCAAGTCAGACTAGCAAATTGCGCTAAATCTGTGCTACCATGCTCCGCAAGTTTGGGGGGTAGCAAGTGAGCACTCCTGTAATCACAATCTTCGTAAGGCACTCTGAAATAGACGGAAAGCCCTGTAAATACTCTGGGGATGAGTTTTCTCGCCGCTGCAATTGCCGTAAGCACTTCCGCTGGACTCAAGCCGGTGTCCAATACCGCCGTAAGGCCGGGACACGCTCTTGGGAGGAGGCGGAAGAGATTAAGCGGCAGCTCCAAGATCAATTGGCCGGACGCACACCAGAGACAAGACCGGAAGACAACGTCCGCACACTCCAGAATGCGATAGACGTTTTCCTTCAGGACAAGCGCGTCCAAGGCGTCACGGGAGGCGTGCTTGGCAAATACACACGCGAGTTGGACAGGCTCCGTGAGTACTGTGAGCGGCAGTCAGTTTTCACCGTCCAAGCCATCACACGCGAGTTGCTGACGGGCTTCTGTGCAACGTGGGAGGCCGCCTATCCGAGTAGCTACACACGGGCCAAAGTCCGCGAGCGTCTCCGTAGCTTCCTCCGCTATGGGTTTGAGGCAAAGTGGCTGGACCGCATCCCTGCCCTGCCCAAGATCAAAGTGGAAGAGCCTCCAACATTGCCGCTGTCTGAGCCAGAATACAAACGGCTGCTAGACACGGTGTACGCTCAGATGGACCGGGCACAGGCAGACCGCGTACATGCTCTCTTTCAGCTCATGCGGTACAGCGGCCTTGCCATCCGGGACGCATTGACACTTGAGCGCAATGAGATTCAACGCGACGCACCAAAGGGCCTTTGCCGCATCGTAACGGCCCGTCAGAAGACCGGGACGCACGTCTCCGTGCCTATCCCTCCCGATGTTGCCAAAGAGCTGCTAGCGGTCCTCAACGGCAATGAGCGTTACGTGTTTTGGTCCGGGGAGGGTGAAGAGGAAAGCATCACGAAGAATTGGATGAAGTATTACATTGCTCCGGTCTTCAAGGCTGCCGGGCTTGCCGGTGAAGGCCACATGATGTCCCACAGGCTCCGTGACACCTTTGCCGTTGACCTTCTCACCAAGGGCGTGCCCTTGGAGGAAGTCTCAAAGCTGCTAGGTCACAAGTCCATCAAGACCACGGAGAAGCACTACTCAGCATGGATACAGGGCCGCCAAGACCGCTTGGATTCTCTTGTCATGGGGGCGTGGGCAACACCGGCAAAGAGGCAGAAGCGGTAAACAAACGCGCGGGGCCGGTGTAGGCGTTTGCGGCGGAGCACCGGGTTTCCGCCCGCCTTACCGCCGAGTTATCCGCCCGCCTGCGGCAAATGAGTAAGAAGTCGGGTTGACCCTCACGGAAGCGGTGTACGATCTTGGCATCCACTCAGTCAGGGGGTCAGACCGATGAAAGAGCACATTACAAGCCGGTATTCGGTAGGAGCAATAGTGCGGAACAAGCGGACGAATGAGGACGGAAAGATTGACAGCGTCCAGATTGATGACGATTGCCGCGTGAGGTACTCAGTCCACATCCCAACGGATGCGTTTGGGTGGGAGATGGGCACAAGGGCGGTTGACGTTCTGTGGGACGAAGATGAGGTAGTGACTTCCCCCAATCAACTCCTGAAATGAGAGCGACGGACACTTAGCCGCTTGTAGAGGCGGCTGGCACAATCAATGTACTCTGCGGACTCCCGTCACCCGGCTGTTTCCAGAGGTATGTAAGAAGCAACCATCCAAGGAGAACGGCGAGTGCAATAAGCACGTAGCGCGTCACGCGACGATTCTCTTGCTGAGCGGCTTGTTTGGGTTCTGGTTTAAGCCCAAATTCTTCGGGATAGTCGCGTGCGATGTGGTTGCAAGCATGCTTATCGCAATAGCAATTTGAGTTGCAAAAGGCGCAACACCACTTTCCCGTCGCATCGCACACAGCGCATTTCGGACTCGATGTGCTGGACATTCCAAGCATTGTATCGGTCCTGTGGGCTAGTCACGATACTCCGTGATCCCAAACGCACGGGCTATGCGTGTTTGTATGGCCGGGTAGCCCTCCAGTGCGCTGTAGAGCAACAGACCCACGTCAACCTTGGTCTTCTTCCCCTTTGCCGCCTTCTTCAGCTCCGTCTCAGCGTTGTAGCAAATGACTTCCGTGATTGGCCCTCCCTTGGGCTTTGCCTCCAGATATGGGGAAGGCACAGTCTTTCACCATCCGACAATCGTGTCAAGTGTAATATATTCAATATCTTACCGATACATTTCAGGAATCCACTTTAGGACGCCACTTCACGAATCCAAGCCCAAGAAACGTGACCGGAACGCTTGACGAAATAAATCTTCTGTGGCGTCCCCGTGGCCGCGTTGACACGTGGCTTCCGTCACGGTAAGCATGAATAGTGAAGGGGAGTAACGGTTAAACATGAAAACCGATTCAACAGCGCAAATAGCCTATTGACATACGGAGCTGTTCCGCTTAAGCAATACTGTGAAGGGGAGAAACGGTTTCAGAAGAAAACAGAGTGTCGCTCAAACAATGGGACTTGACACGGGGTGGAATCGGTAAGAAGGTGTGCTGTGAAGAGGAGAAACAGTTTCAACGAAAAACAGATTGACAGCCCCTCTGAGGGGCGGTAATAGCAGAGATGTAGGGGGAAAGTATGACGCCATACCGCACACAGGCGGCAAAGAGGAATCTACGGCGGGGTGCAAGAAAGATGGAGGCTGTGATGACGCCAGCGGCACGGGTGCGGAGGGATTTTCAACTAGGCCGTCCGCCGCGTCCATTGGCTGAGGGGGAAGTCCCGGAGCCGCTCCACCCGGTTGTGGCGTGGCAGCGGGCAACGGATGCGCTGAGAGACTTCCGGGCACGGATGACAAGTGCCGGGTTGAGGCCGGAACACGCGGAAGCACTCATTGTGTACGTGCGACTGACTGACCTAGACACGCCACGCGTCCTGCTACTGGAGGAGCCGGGCAAGACCGCTGATGAGTTACGGCGGACTGCTTTGGAGACGTTGGGGCAGGAGGACGCAATCACGCTTGGAATGCTCTTCCAACAGCATGATGAGCAAACGGGGCAGAGAGCTATTTTCCCCCGGTTCTATTTTGGCCTCAGCAAACAGGGCAATGACGTTTTGAAGCGTGCGGCACAGATGCAATTTGCCGGAGCAGAGCTGCTCAAGAAAGTGAATTGAAGATGACATACACGGAGCGGTCACAGGAACTAGCGCGTAATGCCAGCATCGCAGTGCTGGTGTTGCTCAGCCATGACAACCTAGACATGGAATTTTGGCCTCTCGGGTTCGGGTCTCAAAGTGACTGGACTTCACGTGAGGAGTTTGCTGCCCGGAGATTACGCAGCGTAGGTGTTGTGGGACTCGGCCTCCCGGGATTGAAGCCGCTGGTTGCGTTCAAAGAGGCCCTCTTGCCTTCCGTGGTTGACGGGATTGCAACAGCGTTCCTCGCGTACCTCAATGTGCTCCTCGCTGACAGTTTTGCTGAGCAGCTTCCGGGGGCAGAGACGGCGGAGTTGGAGCGCATGTGGTCATTACGTGACCCGCGCATGGACTCCTAGTCTCAATTCGCCAAAAGTTTCGCTAGCCGGATGAAATGGTCCGGCCCATGCACGATAGCGGCACCAGTACGGTGCGGGAGGCGTGTAGGAAGTGGCTGTAAACGCAGCGGCAGGGGAGGCCGTTGTCATAGCCTCGCACGTGAAAAAGCACGTGTGGGCCGTGGAAGCCCCGTCAGTACGGCGTGGGTGACTCGGATGCATGACCGGGGCAACCCGAGAATTTCATACATCGGAGTTTTCAAAATGAATTTGCTAAGTCTGAAACAGGAACACAAAGAGGCCCTTGACACGGCTGAAGCCGCTCTTGGTAGCCGTGACCACGTCATGACCACGGCTGAGACTGAGATATACGACCAAGCAATGGGCAAAGCAAGCGCGCTTGCTGCAACCATTAAGCGGAGGGAGGGCATGAGCACTATCCGCTCAGCATTCCCGGGCGGTATGCCCTTCATTGATGGTCCCCGCGTGGATGCACCCGGAGCTGCCCACAGTGGTCAGACACGGATGTCCACGGAGTACACTGAATCGTTTCTTGCCTTCCTCCGTTCAGGCGGGAAGCAAGCAAGCAGCGCGTTGAGTGAGGGCTTTGACCCGCTGTTTGGTGGCTTTGCCCTGCCATCGTTGCCGGGGAGAATGTCCGGCGCAATGTACGAGGGCAGCGGCGGCAGCTCCAACGGAGCGGGCGGCTATGCCATCAACGTTCCCACGGATGGACAGATTATTCCTCTAGCCGTTCCGGACCTCGGCGTCCGTTCCGTAGCACGGGCAATTCCTACTGCGACGGATATTAAATTGCCGTCTCAGTCCACGTTTGGGACAGCCGGAATCAAAGCTGAATCCGGAGCGTCAACAAACAACTTCTCAGAGAGCAATCCAACACTGTCTCAACTGACCCTCAGTGCATTCATGATGGGCATCACACACACCGTGAGTTGGGAACTTTTGCAGGACGTGAACCTCTTTCAGGAGTTTGGCGTCCGTGACCTCATCAACGCTGTTGACATTGCTGAGGACGGATATTTTGTCACCGGCACCGGCACCAATCAACCACAGGGCTTGGTTGGCAACACGGGCACAGGCACAGGCACGGGCGCTCCATATTTGGTGGAGAGCACCGGGGCCTATCTCTTGAGTGCGGTTGATGACATACTCGGAACGCTCAAGGGGTCGTACTTCCCCAATGCAGCGTGGCTGATGAGCCGTGCAACCGCCGTAGCAATCCGGAAGGCACAGCGTCAGGCCAATCTTTTCGCGCCCATCTGGACGCGTGAAGGCGGGCGTGACCTCTTGCATGGCTTCCCGGTGAGCTACAGCGCGAACATGCCCGCGTTGCCCACGGCTACCACAGCGGGCGTGACGCCTATCCTGTTCGGCAGCTTCCAAGACGGCTATGTAATTGGTGACCGTGGTGGTGCCGGAACGTTTGTCAAAATCCTTGACCAGCCGCTTGCCACTGCGGGTCAGACAATCCTGCTTGGCTACAAGCGCGTGGACGGACGTGTCCGCCGCTCAGAAGCTATTCAGGCAATCAGCATCTCTCACAGCTAAACAAGAATGGCGCGGATTCAGTCTCCCCTGCTAGCGGGGATTCCGCACATAGCGCCTCCTCTTAACCAAGAGGTCACAACGTGTGCGGGAACAAGCTAGTAACGGCCTTCAGCGTGCCGTCTCCAATAAATCGCTGGAGAAAGGGGCTGTCACTCTCAGGGGAGACTGAGAGGGGCAGCCTCAATCCTTTTTAGAAGAAGAGGCAACAACATGGCAGGTCCAGTTTGGCTACTTTCAGTGGATTTACAGACCAAGACTGCAACCTTCACCACGGGGTTGGCGGACGCGGCCAAGCAAGCCCGTGCGTCTTTTCAGGACATCAAGTCCGGGGCCAATGAGATGGGCGGGGCCGTGGGCTTCTCCACCATGGAGGCCCGGCACTCCGTCATGATGTTGGGTGAAGAGTTTGGCGTCCACCTCCCACGCTCTTTGACAACCTTCATCTCCAACCTCAGCTTGGTTGGCCCGGCTCTTGAGGCCGCCTTCCCCTTCTTGGCAATCATCCTTGGTGCCACGCTCTTGATTGAGAAGCTGGCAAAGTTGCATGAGGCCGGGGAGAAGCTGACCACGGACCAAGTGAACTTTCAGACAGCGGCCAACAACGCTTTCAATTCGCTTGGTGACAAACTTCTCCAAGCACAGATTAAAGCGGATGAGTTGGGCAAGAATCACATGGCCGCCCTGAAGCATCAGCTTGAGCTGATTGACCATCAGAGTTTGAACGAACTACAGCACAGCTTCCTTGAACTGGCAAAGTCCATGGAGCCTGTGATGAAGGACCTTGAGGGTCACTGGTACACCTTTGGTGAAGGTGCGGACGGGGCCAAGCACGCTCTTGATGACTTCAAGACGCACTATGAGTACATGCTGTCCATGAAGGACGCCAAGGGTGCCACGGGGCTGTTGCACGGCACGCTTGATGAAGCCAAGAAGACCTTGGCAATGATGGACCAATTGAAGGCTTCCCGGACCGGAGACGGACAGAAGGGCAACTATGCCGCGTATGAGGAAGCGGCCAAGTGGCTGGAGAAGGCCGGGGCACTGAGCAAGGTCACAGGGGACTATACACAAAAGACATATGATGCCCAATTGAATCTTGTGTCCGCTCTTCAAGACCAAGTCTCCGCTGAGGGACGCATTGCCGACATCAAGAAGTTAGAAGGGCAAAACGCCACAACCTCAGCCCACCAAGACACGAACAAGGAAGCGGCGGAAGCGGCCCGCAAATACAACGAAGCGGAGGACAGGGCCGCCCGTGAGTATTTAGCAACCTTCAAGCACGAGCAAGCGGACCTCATCAATGTCACGCGTGAGGGCACGGCCTCCCGGCTGGAGGCTCTCCAAGAGGCCATGGACGCAACCGCTGAGCTGTACGGGCGGGACAATGAGACTTATAAACAATACGCCACGGAGTACATCCGCACGTGGGATGAGATGTCTGAAAAGACTCTTGAGGCCGTTGGCAAGCAACTGGATGAGGAAGACAAGCGGAAAGAGGAAGCGGGCCTCAAGGCCGCTGCGAATCAGGCAAAGATGGGTGAGTTGGAGATTGCCGCTGAAAGGCAGCATCAGGCATTGCTAGACAGCGCACACCGCGTCTCTGCGCAACAGCGTGCGGCAGAGGAAGAGCACTTTGCGGAGGAAGCATTCCAGAATAAGATGCGGGAGTATGCGCAGGATGTGGCCGCACTGGACAAAGGTGACAAGGACTATGAGAACAAGCTGAAGCAGATTCAGGACAAAGAGACTCAGCTAGTCCGGCAACATGAAAACGAAATAGCGGCAATTAAGGACAAAGCACAGCAAGATCAAAATGCCAATTTGCAACGTGGCCTTCAGCAGATGGAGAACGAATTTGCACAGGGCTTCACGCAGGTCATCATGGGCCATCAGTCCTTCGCAAAAATGATGGATGGCATTGGCAATCAGGTTGCCAGTGGGATGCTTCAGAACGCTCTGAAAAGCATGATGACTTTGGACATGGACAAAGAGAAGCAAGCGGCATCCGCTGCCCGCACGTTCTTTCTTGCTGGCGCTAAGTTTCCATTCCCCACCAATCTTGTAATGGCCCCCGTTCTTGGTGCGTTGGGCTTTGCGTCCGTGATGGCGTATGAGCACGGCACTGACAGTGTGCCCGGTATCGGGCGGGGAGATGTAATTCCAACCATGCTGTCTCCGGGTGAAGGTGTTGTCCCGGGCGGTGTCATGGACGGCCTCCGCAACATGGCACGCAGTGGTGGCTTTGACCGTGGCCCGCAATACCACGTGCAAGCGCACTTTGCCCCAACCATTCACGCGCTAGACTCTGACGGCGTGGATGAAGTGCTCACGAAGCACCAAGACAAATTCCAGCGGCACTTTGAGAAGACGCTGAGAAGCATGAACCGCTAAACAAAAACACATGCTGGTATCCCGCCCGCAATTTTCTCCAACGCGGCCACGGGCTTTGTAGCGCGATTGCGGGGCCATTCCTGAGAGGTTTTCCATGATTACTATCTATGCCTTGGTTGATGCGGACTCACATCTCGTGAGGTACGTGGGACAAACCACAAACGTACAAAAGCGGTATCAGATTCACTGCTCCGGCAAAGATGGCAACACGGGTGAGTGGGTGCGTTCGCTCAACGCACCTCCTCAGCTTGTTCTGTTGGAAACGGTGTCAGATTGCATGGCCCGCGTGCCCGGCACAACTGGAAAGCACACCACGGACTTTGTGAAACTCGGAATCAGCACGGAAACAAAGTGGCTCAAGAGATTCAGGCGGACGGTCATAAACCGCAAAATGCGGGACAACTCCCAAACCACATGGGATTGGCTAGTCAACCCGGTCAGGTAGGCAAAGGAAAGTGAAGGTCTGATATGTACAAAACTGTGATAAATGCGTGGGTGCCCTTGGAACTTGCAGTCAAGCTAGAGAGCATGGCTAAAGAGCGGGGCGAGTCTATCAGCTCTTTGCTTGCCGGTGTACTTGCGTCTTTTGCCGGGATGGAGATTGCGAAGTCTGGCAAGGGCAGGGATGGGCGTGAAGATGAAGCGATTGCCATCATCAAAGCCCGGCTCAAGGCTACGCCTGATGCAACCGTCCGTGCGCTGATGCAAGAGCTGGAGGACCACGGCATCAAGAGGAAGAAGACACGGGTCACGGAGTTGCTGCACGTCTTGCAAATGCCGGACGGGAGCCTCCGTGCCATTTACCGTGCTCATGGCGTTTGTCACCGGGCGGATGCCGTTCACCGCGCTCAAGGTCACCACCGGACGGAAGTCACGGGCCACGCCATTGCCGCCATACAACAGCGGATGGAGCGCGTCCTGAGAAGTAAGGGACTGCTTACCCACACCGCGTTGTACCAGCTCACCAATGGCCGGAGAGACGGCACGGTCAATTGGGACAAGGCACTTGACGCGTTGTACACCGCACGCCTCATTGGACAGACAGAGAAAGGCAGATACTTTTGGGCAAAGGTAGAGGCGTGAGTCAAGAATCACCGTAGCCCCTGTGTGTGCTCTATACGGGGTGATGTATGAATGTATATGTATATGTATATATTTATCAATCACTTAACGTAAACGGACATAAACACACACACACACAACCTTGACTATTTGAATCTTTTTGACTGCGCCGGGCTGGTGCCAAACCGGGTGCTTATGGTGCGGCTGTTGTGGAGTGCGGCGGACAGCGCCTTAGCCCGATGTTGTTGATAATAATGCACTTAACCCAAAGAGAGTGTGGTCTTTTGGTTGATGCGTCTGCCCCGGCAGAGGATAAAGGTATTGTAATCAGTTGCTTGGGGGTAGGGGGTTCAAATCTCTACGGGCATGTGCCTGAAGCCCTCCGCCGCCCAGAAATTTATACACACGAACAATTCCCAAAAAGTAGGTAATTATTACATACTGTGCGGCAAACAGTACCTTTGGGAAGCAGAATGGCATAAATCGCTTAGATTCATGCGTATACGCCTTTACGGGGTATATATGTAGGGGGAAAACATGCAAAGCGCATCAAAAAATGGCCTTCACGCACGCCAAGAGCGTATGAGACAACGGCAGCTTGTAAAGCCCGCAGTGGCCGCCCGGGTCACCGTCAAAGTGGCGACGTGGAACCCCGTGGACTACTCAAAAGCAGTCAGCTACACGGCTGCTCCTGCCATGCTGTCTCATTGCCCAAAAGTGAATGGCGTTTACATGCTTGAAGAGGCCGGACGCTATTACATCGGGCAGTCAACAGACGTAGCCGCCCGCTTTCACAGTCACAGGTTCTACCCCATTAGCTGCCACATGGAAGACCCACGGGGCGTACTGTTGGCCGCTATCCCATACCGCGAAGACTGGAATTGGAGTCAAAACAACCACGTCCGGCTGAATGGGGAGGCCCGGTTTATAGCGGCTGCTCTGAAGATGTGTATCCCACTGACCAACCAACTCAGCCCATACAAAAAGGACCAACTTCTGTCCCGTTTCGCTGACCTAGCGGAAGAGCTGAGCCGGATTGAAAGTGCCGTCAGATTTTTGTGCTAATTTGTGCTACGGGGATGGATTTCTAGACCACTTAGGGGTTTGTTTCGGCCTTTGTTCTCAGCTAAGTGCAATGTTTTCAAATGGAGGGAGGTCCGAATCCCACTCTCTCCGCCATCATGTCGATCTAATCTATAAACTCAATTAAGTAGCCTACAAATCATCGGCTTATAAGACATTGTTAAAGTCTCTATTTTCTCCCTGTTCAGTCCGTTTTAGGCCCCCTTCTCCCCTTTTGTCGAGCTAAGCTCAAGCCGCTCTATTTAATTCCCTTACCTGTGGGGCACGCTTCGGAAATCAGAATAGGAAACCTATCGCTCTGGGTACGCTGTTGGCGAGGGCTATGCTGAAGGGGCATGGAGAAACCATCCACGTGCCTGACCCAAATGCGAGTCAATGCACGTGACTGATGTCGTCGTTCATCGAGAACTGGTCCTTGAAATCGCTCTCGTACGGAAAGACGTGAATCATCCATGTAAATACCTCGGGAAGGAAAGTTCCGCCTTCGGCCACGCAGGCCTGGCGGGTATGGATGGAGCCGAACATGCCAAACTTTGGATGTTCGCCAAAGTAGTCCTTCACCTTGTTGGCCGGGGCACCGCAGAAATTGGTGTGCTTGTGCCAGCGCACCATGCTGAGGGGAATGCGTCGGCTCAACTCGTCCTCGGAGGTACCAGGGCGCGCAGTAAACATGACGCCTTCGAGGGCGAATCGCTTCTGAGCAGTGTGGTAGTAGAGCAATGACGTGGGGCGGGTGGGATCGAAGACGGTGTCGGCGTATTTGGCGTTGGCCTCATTGGTGAAATGGAACTGGGGCTGGTCGACAGTTGGATTGGCCTGGATATAGCCGTCTGCGATGGCCTTCTTGTAGTCCTTGTACTTTTCGATTGCGGCCCGGACTTGGTCAACGACGGCTTTGGTGCGGTCCTTGTCGCCGGGCAGTTCCGGACGGTTGGGAGTGATGCACATGTGGTTGGTCATGGCTTCCATGCTCTCGCCCATGACGCTCATCCCTTTCATCGTGTCCATCATGGTGTCGCACGGATTGCCGTAGAGGTCGGTGGTGGCGATGGATTCGACCGTGGCGCTTGGCTGTTGCCCTGGGTTCTGGAGCGCGTGTTTCGGCGGCACACCCAAAGACGCACTCCCGAACAAGAAAATCAGGACGGATACCCCACAGAAGGGCGCGCCGGCAGGCCGTTTCACTCGTGTTGCGCCGGCGCGAGCTGGTCGACGCCAGAGCTTGGCGAGTCCGGCGGCGTAGGCGTAAAGTCCGAGATTGGAAGCGAGGTTGCGGTTCTGCATGGCTGACTGACTACGATTTTCCCCGGGAAGGGCTCACGGACACTGCAAGAGTAGCCTGATGCCGGCAGACCCGAGAGGTTCAGTTGCGGGAAGGATGATGAACCTTGCGAGCTGGACGAAATCGAGAGCTAGCCGGTGAAAATCTAAGCGACAGTCAGCACGAACGGCAACGGGCGTCGGTAATAAGGGCGTGTGCAGGACTTGTGCGCTCCGTGGACGTGCATCACGGATCGTGAACATGTGACTGAGCGCCTGCGACTCAGTCGATTTCAACTCGAGGTCCGCCCGGGCCATAACGGCGTGTCGGCGTCCGCATCGGTCGCTAATTGAAGTAGCACCCGCTCCGTATCGGGTCCGGCACACGACTTTCCGAGCCAAACGACCAATTGCCACTTACCTTCTGGGGACGAAGAAAGAGCGAACCTAGCTGAAATCCTTGTTTCTTCGCGCTTTACAGAAGCTGTATCCCTCTTGCCGATAGTAAATTCTAGGGCTTCGATTCCGTAACCATCCACCTTCAGGCCATGGCGAACCGTAGGCAATCTGACGTATCTTCGATACAACTTCTGGAAAGAACGGGCTTTGGGGAGCGGACTGCTTGTTCGATCGACAAGCCCGCGCTGCCAAGGTTCCTAAGGGCTCAATGCCCGATGCTTACAGCCGCTCCCCTTCAAAGGGAACCGGTTCACTCACAAGGATTCAAATCATGCTCGTTCGACTTCATCTCATCCCCTTATGCAGTGACCCTCTGATTCTCCTGGATTATCAGCAGGTACTCTCCCTCAAAATTGGTGGCTGCGCGGAAGAATGGAGTCTGATTGAAACAAACGAAGACGCGCCGTGTTCCGTTGACGCTGAGGGCTATGGATATTTGTACGCGAGGTTCACGAAGCATTGCGACGAAAAAATCTTGATTAACGTTGACGCAGGCGGCGCCGCAATGATGATCTCTCGCCTGATCATAGAAAACGGAGACATGGTAATCAGAGAGGTGCTCAATTTGAAGAATTTTATGATTGACGATCCCGATATTAATATCGCATGTCTCAGTTGTTGGGTAGAAAAGGAAAAAGAAGAAGCCGCCCGCCGGAATTTTCTGCGCAGTGGTTATGAACTGCAGGGCTGCCAATACTCCACTCCGCCTGATCCTGATTTTGCTCCCCTCAGCCCCGATCTTCGCCGAGAGGGGTACCAGATTCACTCACTTCCTGATTTTGCTAATCCTCGGATTCAGATGCAACAGATCTTTAGCCGACGGCGGTGCGCATGATCCATCCCGGCACTTGGCTGGCAAGAGTGCGCCGCTTCCTGCAGCACTTCGATATGGGCCGGCCCGTTGACGATTCTTCGCATCGAAAGCCCGGACTCCCCAAATAGCGGATCAGTTGCCCGAGCATAACGCTCGGCAGCCTGCACTGAATCCCACACAAGCGAAGCGTCATGCCAGCGATCTTGCGTTTTCATTGTTAGGCTGAACTGCATGCGCTCAAAGTGCGTATCCAGATCGAGGGCAGCTCTGGGTTTTCTTACGCTCCAAGGTCCAAGACCGTCGGACACCTGGTAGGACGGCAGGAACTCAACCCACCTCAATTCAAATCAAGGAAGTCGCCAATCAAAGAAGCTACGGTCTCTCAGGTCACCTCGCCCACCACTCCCATGGCGCCGGGTATGGTTGCCGTCTGCTGCCTTGCTTTGGTTCGCTTGGTGATCTATCTGGTCGCAGCGCCCAATTACGGATATTTCCGCGATGAAATGTATTACCTCGCTTGTGGAGAGCATCCGGCTTGGGGGTACATGGACCAGCCTCCGCTAATCGCGTGGATGGCCTGGCTACTCGAGCATACGATCGGGGTCTCGCTCTATGCGCTGCGGCTCCTGCCGATGCTGGCCGATGTGGGCTGCATCGTGATGACGGGGCTGTTGACCCGCAAACTGGGAGGCGGCCGCTGGGCGATGTTTCTGGCTTCTCTTGCCGTACTGGTTGCCCCCATCTACCTGGCGTTTTCGCATTTGTTCACAATGAATGCCTTCGATCCGCTCTTGTGGACGGTAATTGCCTGGTTTCTTGCCGATCTCGTTCAAACCTGTAAAGAACAGAACTGGCTATGGATCGGAGTCTTGACCGGCATTACCCTGCTTAACAAGTATGGCGTGCTGTTCTTTATCGTTGGGCTTCTTGTTGGAGTTGTGTCTTCGCGGCTACGCCGGAGCCTCGTTCGTCCCTGGTTCTGCGCGGGCGCTGCGATTGCCACGTTGATCGCGCTGCCGAATTTCCTTTGGCAGATGCATTGGAATTTCCCCTTTGTGCAATTGGTAAGGAGCGTGAGGAAAAATGGGCGCGATGTGATGCTACCGCCTCTGCCGTATCTGGCTCAGCAGGCCCAAATGATCGGGTTTGTTTCATCGCTTCTGGTGATTTTGGCGCTGTGGTTTTTCATTTCAGCTAAAGGCAGGCGCTACGGAATTCTTCTCTGCGGCTTTTTAAGCGTCCTGGGATGCATGCTTCTGCTGAAGGGCAAGTTCTACTACGTCGCCCCGGTCTATCCAATCGTATTTGCCCCTGGTGCGGTGTTCTTTGAAGGCTTGACGGAAAAACGCATGGCTCGATGGTTCCGGCCTGTTTATGCTTTGACGATGTTCCTGGTTGGGGCGCTGATTGCGCCTACGGCAATCCCTCTGCTATCGATCAGAGGGTACCTCGCCTACACGAAGAGGCTGGGGATTCAGCAGCAAAAATTCGAGAACCAGCAGGAGAGCCAGCTTCCTCAGATTTTTGCCGACATGGTCGGGTGGGAGGATCGGGTGAGAATCGTGGCGGACTACTTTCACTCGCTGCCCCCGGAGGAGCAGAAAGTGACGGCGATTGGAGCCTCCAATTACGGTGATGCGGGGGCAGTGGATCTGTTTGGACCGAAGTACGGTTTGCCCAAGGCGATCAGTGCCGCCAATAACTATTGGATATGGGGGCCGCGCGAGTATACCGGCGCGAGCCTGATTCTGATGGACGAGGATTCCCCGGAAAAATACATCGAGCATTGCAGGTCCTTCCGAATGGTTGCGAGGCCCAACGATCCGTATGTTCGGCCTGATGAGAACCGTCCAATTTATCACTGCATCGGATTGACTCCAGACCCGCAGTCGCTGTGGCCAAACCTTAAGCCATGGAAATAGATTCACCGAAGGTCGCCCCAGTACCGATCCAGTTTCGTCTCACCCAATGGCTTCTTGTGCCTCAGGCTGCTTACTTCAGCTGCGCATATTCAGCCTTGGCTTGTTTCAGGATGGGGATGTCGGGATCGGCGTCTTTCCAAAGCGCGAGAAAATCCTTGTAAGCGGCGAGTGCTCGGACGCGGGCGGCATCGGCATTTCCGCCTTGCAGAGTTCTCGCCTGCAAAGCATTGGCACGAGCCACTCCGAGATGCGCTAACGCTCCCGTCCAGCAGTTCCAAACGATGCCGCTATGGTCGAGGATCTTCTGAAACTCGGCGTCGGCAGAGTTGCCTGTCCGGCCGCCAGGTATGCCTCTCCTCCTGATCAGTTCTGGTGGTGCCACATGGCTAAGAATCGTGCAGTACTTGCCGGTCGGATTCTTGTTTGTGCCGCTTACGATGACGGGCTATGTTGGCGTTCCGAAGAACAAAACGAATGCCGCTGCAGGCTTGATGAACTTCATGGGCAATATCGGGCAGAGCGTGGGAACCTCAGCCGTGACCACGCTGATCGCAAGGCGGAGTCAATATCATCAATCCGTCCTCGCCGCGTACACGCGTTCACCACAGTTCAATGCAGCCGTTGCAGAGCTGACCACACGCCTGTCCCATGCCGGTTTTGATTTGTATTCCGCGAAACAGGCCGCGTTTGCAAAAATATACGACGCGTTGAATGCACAGGCTCAAGTTCTCTCTTATGTTGACGTCTATTGGCTGCTTGCAGTGACTGCTGCCCTGATGTTCTTGTTGTGCTTCCTGTTGGAGAAAAATGAGCCGGGGTCATCCGGCGAGATCCAAGTGCATTGAACCTAGATCTTTCCGCGGAGCTTGGCGATCGACGCTCGATGTCTATACCCAGGCAATTACGCCGGCGAAGCATGCCGCCCGAGCGGCCCATCATGTCGCCTGTCTTTTCTTGCCAAGCGGGGTCGAAAACGCATGCGTACGTCCTTCCCGCGCATAGATATAGTGCTGGACCTCGATAGGTTTGATGGCGTAGCTGCGCACTTGTTTCTCAACCTCACTGTCGGCTTGAGTGAAGCGGTTATGTTGCCGCTCGTGTTCCGCCCAAGAGTCGACTTTGAAGCTCTCGAGGTAGGTATTCGGTGCTCCTGTATCAACGAAGATCCCCCAGCTTATCGCGCCATCGCGACGACGAACACGCTCATAGTTGTGGATTTGATGGAGAAACTCGGGAGCTTTCGCCGGATCAATTACATACTTCACGGTGACGAGGACCGGCCCGTCGTCGGGGTCAGGTTCCTCGATCATGGCCGGTTTAACCCAGTGATTCCAGATGCTGAGATCCAGCTTGGTATCCGGCAGTCCGAACCAGGGCCGTAGCAATAGGCATGCAGCCGTTCCAATACTTGCAGCAGCAAGAGTTGCATGAACACTCGTGCGCAACGCCACAAAACCCCACAGAGTGCTTCCCAGGGTAACGCTTCCCTGAAAGACGAAGAGATAGACTGCCAGCACTCGCGCCCTTACCCAATCGGGCGCAAGCTCCTGCACCATGATGTTGAACAGGGACATGATCGCGGTCCAGGAGGCACCTCCAAAGAGCATTAGTAAGCAGAGAATCGCCGGTGCGCGTAACAACGCCAAGCTTAAGACAATTGCGGCGAATGTCGCTGTGGCGGAGGACAGTAGGGTCTCCGTTGAGAACTTTGACCTGGTCCGCTGCAGCACCATGGCGCCCAGCACCGCGCCCAATCCGAAGGACCCGAGCAAGAATCCGTAGGCGATTGGACTCGTACTGAGTTCCCTCGCTGCGGTTGGCAGAAGCGCCCAGAAGGAACTGGTGAAAAAGATAAGAACTGCCGACCGAAGCAACAGTCTGCGAATGCCCGGGGAATACCGGACATAGCGAAAGGCAGCGGAGGTCGCTCCCCGGAAGGTCTCTGCGGGCAATGTGCTCTTTCGCACCGGCCTCTTCCATCTGTTGACCACGGCGATGACACCGAAGAAGGAGAGGGCATTGAATGCAAATGCAGCGCCCACGCCTACAGATGCAACAATGAAGCCGCCAAGGCCCGGCCCTACGGCCCGAGCCAGATTGAACTCGATCCCATTCAGAGCCAGGGCAGCCGGTAACTCCTCTTTATCTACTAGCTCAGGGAAGATTGCCCTCCAAGTGGGCGATTCGACCGCATCCCCGATCGACAACCCCAGCGTAAGCAGGAGCAGGAGCCAAGGCGTCATCACTCCGGCGAACGTAGCCACAGTCAGCACAACCGCGATGACGAGCATCCACGTCTCTGTACCGAGTATCAGCTTGCGGCGGTCGAAGATGTCTCCGATTGAGCCCGCTGGTAGCGCCAACAGAAAAAACGGTAATGCGGAAGCGGTTTGAATCAGGGCGATATACAGGGGATTCCTGGTGAGCGAAGTCATCAGCCATGCCGCGCCAACGCTCTGCATAAAGGTTCCAATATCAGAGATCAGGTTGGACACAAGCAGGTTTCGGAACGTGCGGTTCCGGAGAGGCTGCCACGGCCCCGACGAGCGAGAAACCTCTGATTGAGCGACCTGAGTCATCGGCTTTGAAACTTACCGTCTTCCTTGATGCCTGGCCATCCAGTTTAGCGACTCGGTTGACGGGAAGGCGATGGCTACGAAAACATCCGGCTGATCCATTGTTTTGGCCCTGCACCCCAGTGAATGGGCCGCTGAATCATTGCGGACCGCTCCTTCGGGTGAGTCGTTCTCCGAATCTGACGAGCTTTGGTAAGAAGGAGGGGGATAATCAATCCGTGGCTCAGACTTTCAGCGAAAGATAGCGACTCGCTCATAATGCGCCCGCGATCCGTTCCCTTCCGGCGGCTGTCTAATCACTAGCTCGCGCTCGCGAGATGATTCGTTTTATCCGAGTTAAGATGAAAGGGTTTTTTGTACGGTTCGACCGGGAAGCCATTGGCCCTCCAGCCGTCGAGGCCTCCCTTGAGGAATTTGATCCGCAAGAATCCCTTTGCGAGAGCGCGACGCAAGATGATGCGACTGGTTTTGTCGCTCGGACAGGTACAGTAGACGATCAGGTCTTGCTCTTTCGGAAGCAGCGAAGGATTCGCGCGCACCTCGTCGGGTGCGAGCCACTGTGCGCCCGGAATGATGACGGAATCCCCCAGCAAATCCAGGGGCTGGCGAACATCGATGACAAGAATATCCTGGTTTGATCTCAACAACGCGTGTAAGGCTTCCGGCGTAATGGTGTACCGTTCCATTTCGCTACGGCCTCTTATGCGTTTGGTCAGAACGACAGCCAGCAGAACTGCAGCGCAAATGATCGACATCGTCAAGAACATCTCTGCTTCTCCTTGACAATACTCAGATTCACCTGAGAGTTGATAGGATTCATCGTCGGCGCCAAGCCTGGTCCACCCTTGGTCTTGAGATCGATGTACACGATGTGAGAATCCTGCCTATTCACGGAACCCGTAATCTCTATGTTGGTGCACTCTTTTCTGACGCCAGTTGATCATCCGTGCGGGGAAATTTGATACTTCCAGATGGTTCGATGGGGATGAAATATCTTGGTTTCGAGGAGCAGGATTAAACGGGAATCTAATCAACGGCAGAAGACTCGACGGAATTGCACGATGATCGCATCGCCCGGCTCGCCTCTTATTTGATCTTCAGATGGCCGACTACCCGCATGGTCTGCTTTGGTAGGTCGCTTTGATGTCGCATGCAGAACCGGCTCTCAATTCCGATGACATCAGACAAGCCCTACCCGACGGACCAAGTCTGCGAATCGGGGGTCGCCGCGGATCGGGTCGAAATACGGATGCATTTTGAGGAACTGCAGGATGTTCGACTGCTCTTTGTAGGCTTGCTCAAGCCAGTAGAAGGCCTGTTCGTTGTCGCCAAGGCCCAGGTAAGCATTCACAAAAGCTCCAGCGGGAATGTAGCCCGCCTTCCTGCGTCGCTTCAGTTCCGCGAGAAGGCGCATCGCGTCGCTGTGCCGCCCCGCGTGAGCGTAGGCTCGAATCAGTATGCCGATCGCGGCAGGGCTACCTGGGGAAAGAGAAACGGCCTTTTCCAATACTGGGATTGCGTCTGCCGGCTTATTGTTGGCGATCAGGGCAAACCCCAGGCCCATTAAAGTGGCGGCGTTGTCCGGTTGTATGGCCAATGCGCTGTTTGACTCGCGGATGGACTCATCGTACCGATGTGCCTGGAACAGAATCCAAGCCACGCTACTACCTGAGATCCCGACCGGGTCCAAGGCCCGGGCGTGCTGGATCGAGGCCACAGCTTCGTCGGCACGCCCCTGGCATACCAGCCACAGGGCAAACCACGCGTGGGCCTCCGCGTTGTTTGGGTTCAATTCTAGAGCGCGCCTGTACTCCGTTTCTGCTTCCGTCCAATGCCATTCCTCCTCCAGTACAAAGGCCAGGGCTACGTGGGCTTCTACGAGATCCGGGTCGAGGGCCAGTGCCTTTCGAGCAAAGCTGATGACCTTCGGCCGCGTTGCTTCCGGAGAAACTCCAGCAAAGATCGTTCCGAGCTTGGTATAGGCCTGTGCGAGACCCAGGTACGCCGGTGCAAACGTCGGGTCTCTCTTGAGAGCATCATCGAAATACGGAATACTTTGATCGGCCCCAGCCCGGTTTCCCTGTTCTAAAACAAACGTGCCCTTCAGATAGCTCTCGTAGACCTCGGGTGCCACAGGACGTGCAGAACTGAGCCGCTGTTGTTCCATCCCGCTGACCGTCACTTCCACCTTTTCCGCGATGGATTGCGCCAAGTCGCTTTCCAGGGTGAGTGCATCGCGCATTTCGCGGTCATAGGTCTGGGACCAGAAGTGTTGGTCGGTTGCGCCGCGGATCAATTGAGCTGTCACGCGAATGCGATCCCCCTCTTTCGTGACAGAACCTTCGACGACCGCGTCCACGCCAAGCGTTCTGGCGATCTCTGGTATCGAAAGCTGGGGATTCTTGAATCGGATCACCGATGTATGGGAAATCACGCGGAGATCGTGGATGTTCGACAGGCGCCCAATTAGGGCCTCGGTAAGACCGTCAGCCAGGTATTCCTGCGCAGGATCGCCCGATAAATTCCGCAGGGGCAGCACTGCCAACGACCGAATCCTGGGCTCGGACGCAATACCAGCCCGATGCCGGAATACGAACCAGACAGAGGGCAGGCAGATACAAAGAACGGCAGCCAGTGCAATCCACAGGCTAGACTTCCGCGCGTCCAATGCTCCCCGAGCGCCTGTCGCCGCCACGGGCATTTCCGATTCGGCGTTCACTTCTGGCTCGTCCACAGGCGAACGTCGGCTCTGAGCCCAGTCGTCCAGTTCCTCGGTCAGGGCATAGACGGAGCCGCGCTTGTCGTGGAGGTGCCGGTGCACCGGCATTCCCTCCCGCTTCTCCCAACGCTGGACAGTCGTGACATCGCGGTTCAAATAGACCGCGATTTCCTTCCATGAATCGAGCCGCTTACTGAGCGGCTTCTCCACGGGCGGGATTTGATATGTCGACTCACCCATAGAGACTTTCGCGACGTTCCACCGTATCGTCGGGTCGAGTGAGCCAATTGTAATCCTGCCGGGCAAAGATGCAATAGACGGCATTTGACGGCATCCAGGCATTCCGTGAGTTGCCGCTTGACCCGAGCGTATTGAGTCCACGATGGTGTCGTCAGTTCAGGCGCACAGTTGCTGAATCCAGATCACTTCCCTCGATTCGCAGCAAGCTCAGCCTTCCGGAACTCTGTGAATTTTCGGTGACCTGGGCGCCAATTCAAAACTGGAGATCCCCACATGAAGAGCAAGATTCTGATTTCGATACGCGCATTGTCACTGCTTCTGTTAATTCCATCCGTCCGCACGCTGGCCCAGGAACGCAGGCCAGTGCACCTCACGGGCTTGATCAATGACTACGTGCCGTTGCTTGCGACGGTCAAAGGCAGCCCCTATGAAATGCATGGTCAATGGTCAATGGACGTCGACCCGGAAAGAGGCACCGCCGACTTCTCAGCGGATATGACGATGTCCAGCTTTGGCAAGACCGGGACAGGTGCTGTAGATCCTACGCAGCCTCTGGTGAACCCTCACACTCACCACATCCGGTTGACGCATGCCAAGATCACCTGGGACATGACCGGCTGTCCCGCGTGGGGAACTCCGACCTTAATGGGTTTTCAGATCAGCAAAACGGTCAGCCTGTTGACGGGAAATGGAACCAATGGCACCTTCGAGACCGATCCGCCTTCGTCGACGCTGCAGGTCTGCATTACGGGAGGGGACGACATCCCATTTTCAATCACGAACTCAAACATAACGCTGGTGTTTGGAGGCCCCGCGACCCTGCATTTTGGAACCCAGGCCATCCACGGCGTCGTGCGCACCGCGTCAACAGAGCATAGAGACGACCACCGATGAGAGACCTGTCGATATGAGTGGCGCTATCCTGGCTGCTGGTTTCCGACTGAAGCTGCAGCCAGCGGGATCGCGAGCTGAAGATCGATGGTTGGGCGAGGTCAGATTGTTGGGCGAGGCGTGTGGCAGGCCATGCGCCTCTGCGGAGGGAGTATCCATTGCGACTCTATTTCCCAATGCCAGCCGGCGTTCTCACAAGTACCAGCGTGAAGACCATGGACGATCCATTGGTTGAGACGCGGAGCTGATCATTGCCCCTTTCGGCACCGATGGCCTGAGCTTCAGTCTGCCGTCCGCAGACAATCCTGGGATCGCAAACAAGCAGTCCGTAGACTAGATTCGGCCGTTGTCGATCGCGTTCCAGGCGTGCTGGGGGCTCGGATTCCTGACTTTCGAGGAACGGCCATCTTCGAGCATGCGCCTGTCGGCTTCTTCCCATGACGGAACTGGTGCCTCTGGCTGCGTCCAGTGGGCTACGGAAGCCTCATCGCACCATTCCAGAACATGTGGCATCGCGGTCTTGTGCGCCCCCCGAGACCATGAACTGCCGCATACTCTCCTCGCTATCCCAGGCAATCATGGTCCAGAAGGTCCAGCTTCAATCTGCCAGTATCACCCCCGCCTGAAATCCGCGGGAGCCTCTTATCTGCATCAGCGACCGCCAGGTGTGAAGTGCGAAGAGCGGGACAAATCGAAAGGAGCGGATTCTGAGGTGTGTCAAACTGACGAACGTCATTTTCTCCTCCCCCCGATGAATTCCAGAATGATCCGATATATCTCGTGCTCCAAATGGATGCTGATTAGACTAGGCTGATCCCAAGTCTTCTAATCGTCTCCGATTACCACGCGAATCGCAGCCTCCTTTACGTGAATAAGGATAGGAGTTGCATGTTTCAAGCCGGTTTGAAGCGGCCCGGATCGCAAACAGGTTGGCTTTGTGATGCGATAGTACTGCGCTACCCCTACTCCTGCGTATGTTCGCGGAAGTTTTTGTAGGCCTCCCAGGAAAAGAGCGAAAAATCACCATCGTTGTCCTGCGTATATCCACCCCAGTTGCAGCAGCGAATCTTGTCCCCGATTCGCCACAGCTCATCGGTTTCGCCACCGGAAGCGACTTGAGCATCACCTGGTGCACCAGCGTGAAGATGGCCGTCGTGGCTCCGATTCCCAGGGCCAATTACAACTGTTGCCATAACACCGGGCGAACGACGCAGCTGTCGCAAAGAGTGCTTTAAATCGCTGACCATCTACTCCGACCTCCGCCGCTTCATCGTGAAAGGCTCGATTGCTCTCTTCAGCACGCCTGACGCCGCGATTGGCTCCTTTGAGAGAGACTGGCGCAAGGCTCTCAATGCGGGATTCGCTCGCAATTGAGAGTCTCTGTACCGAACCAGGCAGCACTCTCCCGCCAGCGGCAGGTTCGAGCGCTACTTCAAATCAAGTCAACGGATTCAATGGACGCGAATGTCGCCTGAGCCGGTATGTACCCGAACTAACGGGCCGCCTCCATTCAGATTGCCCGTGATGTGACGTTGATTGAGCGAACCCTTTACCAGCATTTCGTGATCAGTCGTCACAGAACCCGATCCCGTGGAAGCGTCAAGAGTGAGTGGCGCGTTGCCGACCGATATTTCGATGTTGCCCGAGCCCGTTTCGAGCGTCCAGGGCGCAGAGGGCGTGCCCGTCGCCTTGATATCGCCAGAACCCGTATGGCCACGGAAACTTCCGTGGAGGTCCTTGATCTCGATATCGCCCGAGCCCGTTTCGGCTTTCACATCTCCCTCCCCGGTCTGTTCCGCAGCGACGTTGCCCGATCCCGTTTTTACTTCGAATGCACCCTGGAGCCCGGTCGCGCGGATATCGCCCGAGCCCGTTTCAAGCTTGGCATTTTGCCCAACTCCTTCGTCGACGATGTCGCCTGAACCCGAGGTAGCTGCGAGGAGAGTTCCAGCGGGCGCTTCGATCTGGTAATCGATGCTGATTCCCCGCCAATGTTGCTCGTGTTCCTGTCCGACTCGAATGACATTACCGCTCTGTTCGATCGGAGGATTAGCGGCGATCTGGCGAGCCTGCTCTTCACTGCCCTCGCGGCTTACATGGATCTTGCTGTGGATCTTTATCTGGTTACCGGAGCTGCGCGTGAGATGGATATTGCCGGAGCCAGTAGAGACGAATAACTGCGCTTGACCGCTTATGGAGAGTGTGCGGTCAAACGACATCGAGCTGCCTGACTCTGATTGAGCGGCGATCGCACGCGCGAACGCCGGGACAGGGAACAAGTTCGGGGCCGTCTGAGCGGCAGCAATTTCTGGCGCAGTGATTATGGGCGTCTCTGCTTCAGGAGAAATTGCAATTCTTGCTGAGACATCGGGCGCTTCTGCAAGGGCGAGGCTGTCCGGTGCCGTATCTTCCGCAGCGAGCGGCTCTGTAACTTGCTCTGGGAGATAAGCGGTTTCAGGCTCTAATGCCGGTTCAGGAGCGGCCGACCTTGCAGGCGCAATCCAGGCAACATGCACGGATTGCGTTGCAGCCTGTACCCGCACCATGGCTGTGGCAGCAAAAAGCGTCACGGGCACCAACGCGACTGCGAAGAGCGCGCGGCGACCACCGGCAAAAGACTGGCGAAACGTGTGGTCATTGAGCAAGCGCTCGATGCGGCGGGCAATACTGCTGGAACGTGCCATGGCGACTCCCAACGCGGTTGGGCGCGACGCAACCGCGAATTCGAGGAGGACTTGTGCGTAGGAGGTGCGGCTTCGAGCCTGCTCGATTCCGGCGCGATCGCTGATGGCCTCAGCCAAATCAGCGAGTTCTTTTTTGAGCCACCAGCCCAACGGGCTGAACCAGACAAGCGCCGCGTAGAGACCGGCAAGCAGTTGCAGATAGAAGTCGCCTTGACGAACGTGCGAGCGCTCGTGAGCGAGCACAATGCGCATCTTCTCTTTGTCCCAGGTGTCGTAATCGGCGGGCAGCAGGATGGCAGAACCGATGGTCAAAGGCGAGGAGACTTTATTGCTGGCACGGAGAGGGAGCCTCGCGGGAACGTCAGACACTTCGCACGTGGAAATCTGCTTGGCGGTGAGCCACAAGTGAAGCGTAACAGCCAGTCCAAGGGCAAGTCTCAGAAGAAACAATACGGCAACCACGAGATAAATCGAGAGAGCGAGCGATGCTGGCGAAAACGCCACGCGCCTGTGTTGAGGCAACGGCGGAACCTCTGCGACTGGCCGGGCACTACCGGCGCCGGCCTCTTTTCTGGCCGAGGCGGGTTGTGGGCTCTTTGGTCCGGGCTCGTTGGCGTGTGGAACGGACGCCGAATCCAGCGGTTTCCCCGAAGCCCTTTCAGCCTGTGGTAAATCAGGGGCTGGAATTGGCGAGGCGGCGGGCTTGGGTAGGGCGCCGGACCCGCTTTTTGCCTGAAGTCTCGCTTGCAGCTCTTCCAGGAGAGTCATGGAATGCGCAGGAAGCATGATACTTGCGGTTGCGGGCAGAAGTTGGAAACGATCCGCGATTGGCATCAGAAACGGCATTGCCAGTGCACCGACGAGCACGAGGCCCAAAGCCGTTTTTTGAGCAAAGACATTGCGAATTCGGAAAGCACGCAAGCCAACCGCGACGACCAGGCCAACGAATAGCGAGCGCATAGCGGCATCGATAAGGATGGGAATCATTGATCCTCCTTCTTCGCGTTTGTTGCGTTTTTCTGGGCCCTAGCGATGTGTTCGGCGAGCCGTTGGAGTTCGGCGCGGTCAAGCAACTTGGAATCAACCATGCCCACGAGCAGCGCCTCGACAGACCCATCACAAAACCAGTCCACAATGCGTTTCGCGGCGCGGCCAGCTACACGCTGTCGTGATTGGGCCGGCCGATAAATAAACGCGCGATCGTCGATGCTGTGGGCCAGGTAGCCTTTTTCCTCAAGGCGCCGTAAAACTGTACGAACCGTGGAGTCCTTCAACGGCCGGTCCAGCACTTCCCGAACCTGGTCAGCCGTGACGCAACCTAGACGCCAAACAATGAGCAGGACATTCCGCTCCAATTCGCCTAACTCGCCGGGATCGTGGTTCGTGTTACGGTCCATAGTGTTACCGACTGTAACACATCACTCCACCGAAAAGGCAAGTGAAATTTTGAAAGAAATTAAGAGGCGGGGTCGCTTATCCGGCTCAGGGTGCAGTTCGCCGCGGCCGGAGAGAGATGCGACTTACACGGACAATTTCAACGGTGACGAACTCGCGATCGCATTGGTACAACAAAGGCGAGCCATAGAACCGATAACCCGGCTCCTGCGGCAGATCCTCAGCACTGAGGCTGCTAATCCGTCCCATCCGCGCTGTACTCCGGAAAAATGCCCTGATGTTCACGGTTTCCACTGAGGTACTTTCCACTTGGAAGAAGAGCCGTGCGAGTTCTTGGACAGGTGACCCCGAAGTCGGCTGCCGGCGTGCGAACGCAAGACGGAACGATAAAGGACATTATCACTGGTAGTCGCATCGGCAATCGACAACGGTTTTCCGTGTCACGTGTCCGAGAATGCGGTTTTACGGCCATGTGAAGCGAACGTTTTGTAAACATTGTGTATGGTCGCCCTACTGTACTGTCAGCGTGAAAGTGGCCGTTTGGCTGAGATTTCCTGAAGTCGCGACCACCGTCACTGTGCTCGTTCCGGTTGGAGTGCTTGTACCCCCACCCCCACCATGGCCACCGCTCCCGCCGCAGCCGGTAAGAACCAAACCGATTCCAACCAGCAGGATGAACAGCCAGTCCTTTCCTCTTCTCCGCATTCGTACGAAGCCACTCATGCCAAGCATCAACACGGCCAGGAAGACCTGGGCGCCATCCCTTGGCTTGCGACGGTCAAGAGGTCCCGGGTTGCCTTGCGCGGTCGTCGAAACATCGGTCGCCACGGTCAATGTGGTTGTTACCGCATTCGCGCTGCTGGGCGTCACCGTAGCCGGAGAGAAGGCGCAGGTGCTGGCCGCAGGCAGCCCTGAGCATGCGAAGCTGACCTGCTGACTAAAGCCGAATTGTGGCAGGACACTGACAACCGTAGTAGCCGATTGTCCAGCCGTTACAGTGACAGTGGTTGGATTGAAAGACACGGAGAAACCCGGCGTTCCCACCGTCTGTGTCAGGACCGCTGAAGTGGATCCGGCGAAGTTAGAGTCTCCTGCGTAGACTGCTGTAATCGAGTGCGAAGCTGTGCTCAGCGATGAAGTGCTGAACGTCGCTTGCCCGCCGCCGTTCAGGGCGCTTGTGCCCAACGAAGTTGTGCCGTCGAGGAACGAGAGATTGCCGGTGGGCACCGTCATGTTTCCGCTCGGTCCCGTTACTGTCGCTGTAAACGTCACCGACTGTCCGGCTGCCGATGGATTCTGCGAGGACGTGACGGTAGTGGTTGTCGAGAGCAGTGTCACCGCGCTTACCGTTTGCGTTAACGCCGACGATGTCGATCCCGCAAAGTTGGAGTCTCCTCCATAAACCGCAGTGATTGAGTGCGATCCAGTGCTCAAAGCTGATGTGGCGAACGTGGCGTTGCCACTCCCGTTGAGAGCACCCGTGCCCAACGTCGCCGCGCCGTCCATGAACGTGACGGTTCCGGTTGGCACCGTCGTGTTTCCGCTCGGCCCGGCTACCGCTGCAGTGAATGTAACTTGCTGTCCTGCTGTCGACGGATTCTGCGACGACGTGACCGTAGTAGTAGTGGCAGGAAGATTCGTCGCATTCACCATCTGTGAAAGCACAGGTGAGGTCGATCCTGCAAAGTTGGAGTCTCCAAAATATACCGCTGTGAGTGAGTGCAATCCGGTGGTCAACGATGAGGTAGTGTAGGTGGTTTGGCCGGTGCCGTTCAGCGCATTTGTGCCTATAGAGGTCGAATAGTCAAAGAATGTGACAGTCCCCGTCGGCACCGTAGTATTTCCAGACGGCCCCGCCACTTTAGCTGTGAACGTGACTGATTGACCGGTTGTTGAAGGATTCACTGACGATGTCAGCGCTGTTGTGGACGCCGCCGAATTGTTCTGCGTTGCAGTACCTTGCATGTATACCGGCCGCGGGCTGCCTTTGCCGTTGTCGGTAATCAGCAATGTCCCGGACTCTGAAATTCCCGTTACCACGCTCGGATCGAACTGCTCACTTATCGTGCATGTCGCTCCGGGCGCCAGAGTCGTCCCACAGGTGGTGGATTGCAGAACGAAATCAGTGCTGGTGCGAATTGCATTCGCCGGGAATGTGAGCGTCGTGTCGCCCGTACTGGCGAGCGTGAGGATTTGCGGAGAACTGAGCGAATTCACCGGTTGATTTCCGAAATTGAGACTTGCCGGCGTGATCCGCAGTTGCGGCCCCGTAGCTCCGGTGCCTGCCAGGGTCGCGATTTGCTGAGTGATGAAGGTATCGTTGTCAGTCACAGTGAGAGTACCGGTGACATAGCCGGCCGATGGAGGCGTGAAAGTAACCGAAATCGTACAGGTGGCCTGTGGCGCGAGCGTGCCAGTGCAAGTGCTTGCCGACACTGCGAAATTCGTGCTGGCCGTTGTGCCAGAGATAACCAGGTTGCTCTGTCCCGCGTTTAGCAACGTGGTCGTCAGCGGCGGACTGGCAACGCCAATGGCCGAATTACCGAAATCCAGGCCAGTTTGCAATAGTTCCCCAAGAGGAAGCGACAATCCTGTACCGTAGATCGGGACCTGCACAGTTCCTTGTGGATCGTTGCTCTGAATGGTCAGTGTCGTGTCCCGCGAGCCGGCAGCCGTAGGCTTGAAGACCATGTCAAGGGTGCATACAGAGCCGGGAGCAATCGTCAGCGGGAATGTGGTGCACGAGGTCTGTCCAAGGTCGGCGATCGTGTAGTCGCCAAGCCCAGGTGTAATGGAGGAAATCACCAATGGCGCTCCGCAAGTGCTTGCCCCGCCGGCGCATGGAATTGGAATGTTGTTGTAAATGGTCAAGAGTACGCTGGCCGCGTTGGATGTCTCGCCGACCTGCAGCCCTCCAAAATTCATCGGATTCGGAAACTCCTGCAGCGACATCGCAGGTTGAGAGTTGGTTACGGCGTCTCCCACTAGCGAAACCGTGGGCAGTCCGGTAACTGCTGGGGTGGTCTGGACTGTCAAGGTCGCGGAGCGAATGCCGCTGGCTCCGGCAGATGGCTTAAAAGTCACGTCGACATAGCATGTCGTGTTCGCCGGTATCGTCATCGGAAGAGCGCCATTGGTTCCACAGTTCGAAGGCGCGGCCGAGTAATCTCCGCTGCTGGCTCCAGTAATGTTCAGGCCCGAAACTTGAACGGAATTAGTCTGCGATGGATTCTGAATATCCAACACCGCATAAGTGCTCGTGCCAATCGCCACCGGGAACGTGGGCGATAAAGTCAGCGGGGAGATGTTAATCGAATTAGCGGACGCCACAGTTCCTGTTACAGGCACCGACTGCGGACTGTCTCCCGCATTATCAGTGAAAGTCAAAGTCGCAGTCCGGGTGCCTGTTGCATTGGCAGGCGGGCTGAAAATCATATCGAGATTGCAAAGGGTCCCCTGCTGCACGGGGTTGGAGACGCAGTCAGGCCCTCCGACACCGGTCAAAGTAAGCTGAAAATCCGAAGCATTCGGACCACTTAGCGCTATGCTGCTTAGCGTCAGCGGGGCATCGCCGGTGCTGCCCGCTTGTATATAAAGGGCGGCACTGGAGGTGCCCGCAGCCTGCGCGCCAAACACAATGGGATTCGGAGCAACCTGGATTGACGGACCCACCGAGGCAGTTCCCGAAAGGCTCAGAGTTTGCGCTAACTGAGGAGCATTGGTTGAAATTACGACGCCCGCAACGCGGCTTGTCGTGTCGCACCCTTGAAGCGTTACGCAAGCCTGAGAGGGCGGTCCCGGCGCAAACGAAGCAGTAATGGTGCAGCTTGCACCCGCAGCCAGAGATGATCCGCATGTAGTCGATTCAGGAAAATCCGACGGTGTCTCTCCCGGGTAGGCTGCCACCAGTTGCACCCCGAGCTGCATCGGAACAGTCCCGGTGTTCTGCACCGTGGCTGTCATCGGAGCACTGCTTGCGCCCAGCGCAATCGCCGGGAAGTTAAGGGATGTCGGAGTTATGCTCAGCGCTGGGGCAGCGCCTTCTCCCCATTTCTGCACAAAGACTCCGGTGAAGATCGCAGGATTGTAGGGATATGCGCCTGGCGTCGACGGAAGATTCGACGCAAACCCGGTGACATAGATGTTGTTGTTGCTATCGACCCATAAATCGGTCGACTGTCCACTGCCGCCTCCCATAAGCGTAGAAAACGGCAGCTTCGTTCCATCTGTCGACATTTCCGCAAGATATGGCACACCAAAGCCGGTCGGGATTATGTAGTGGTCGGCGCTGAGCGGAAAATCATTTGAGAATGTCACGCCCGTAATCCAGACGTTACCGCTTGAATCGTTGCCGATGGCCTCGGCCTCGTCCTGAATTGAGCCGCCGAGATAGGTCAGAAATGACAACGCTCCCGTCGCATTGAGTTTTCCGACAAGTCCGGTTCCGCATGCGTTGGGGAGAAATGGGCTCATAACCGGCCCCCAAAGGCAATTGTCCGTCTGGGTGCTAAAAGTGGCGTTGTTCGTTGTTTGAAATGCGCCTGCCGTCACCCCCAGATGGAGCGCTGCAGTCGTCCCGGCAAAATAGAGGTTGCCGCTTGGGTCGACTGAAATACCGCTGGCGCCGAGATCGGCATCGGCCTGCACAAGCGTCAGATATCCCGGCGTGAGTTTGTTGGCCGAAAGATTCAGTTTCGCCACAAACAGATTCGTGCCCTTCGCGGTTGCGCCGCCGCCAGGAGCATAAGTATGCGTCACCGTTCCTAGGCTGCTTGAGAATGGAGGCTGCGCGCTGCCGGCTACGTAGATACTCCCGCTGCTGTCAAACGCAAGTCCCGAACTCCAATCGTTCCCCGAACCGCCTAAATAAGTCCCATAGCGGAACGCTCCGCTGCTGGGGTCCAGTGCGACAAGGAAACTATTGAAACACGGAGTGCTGTTGGCGCATGTTCCTCCTGCGAACGTCGTTTCCAGCGTTGTAGGAGCGGGCAGAAAGCTGGATGAATTTGTCTCTCCCAGAACGACTAGATCCCCAGTCACCGGGTTCAGCTTCACCTGGTATGCACCGCTCGATTGATTCCCTCCCAACAGGCTTGAAAACAAGAGCTGTGATCCGTCAGGGTTCAGTTTAAGAACAAATGCATCGGGACAGTTGTATCCTTTGTTTGCGATTCCGCATGGCGCGGGGGCCGTCGGCCCGATGTTTGTAACGGTTGGGAAATCCGTAGCTCCTGTGGCCCCGACAACGAAAGCATCCCCCGACGAATCAACGGCAATGTGCGTGCCGGTACTGGATGCGGATGCGCCCCCGATGTAGTCGGAGTAGATGAGCGTTGATGCAGTGGGGTCGAGTTTGGTAACGAACGCGTCCTGGCAATCCTTGTTAGCTGGATTCGTATGCATGACTTCGAAATTGCCCGCCGTCGAAGGAAAATCCACAGAACAGGTATTGCCCGTAACATAGGCGTTCCCCGATGCGTCGATTGCGACGCCAATTGCCTGGTTTGCGTTGGTCCCGCCGAAGCCGACGGCATACTCCAGTACCGGATCGATAATCAGCGACCGCGCTCGATCATACTTCCCAATTTCGAATTGCAATTCATCGCGTGCCGTAAGTTGAAATGCGCTGTCTACTGGAACGCGAATCTTGTTGATTGTTTGGTAGGCGACGGGGCGCTTGAGTTGCACTTCGCCCGCGGCAGTGTGCAAGATCGCGTTCCCGTCTGCGTCGATTGCGACCGTTGCGGCTCCCTTGGCCTGGAGACGGATGTCTCCTGGATCTGCGCCTGGAGCCACGGCAAAGTCATATTCCAACTGTTCGCGGTTCCCATAGAAAATTAGATCGATGCCCGGATATGCCGACGCTATCTTCACGCGGTTGAAATGGGGAACGCTCCTCTGCCACTTCGACGGGTCGTTTCCAATGAAATAACTGCTTCGGCCCGATTGCGCATCAAGTCCGGACAAAACCGAGTTTCCGTCTGCTCCGACAAGATTCAGGTAAAGCTTGCTCGACTGAATGCCATGCTGCTTCAAGAGCGCGGGGGGATCTTGCACCTCAGCATTGCCGCGCGCGCCACGCTGAAGAGAGAGTGCGACTCCAGTGGGTGACACACCAAGCGCATAAGAAGGGCCGTGGGCAACGAAGGCATACGGAGTGGGCGCTTGGCCCTGGTTCGCCTCAAAATCAAGAGGCACGTGCAAGAACGAATTCGCGAAATCGTGCACTGTGTTCGACGGTGTATTCGGATGCACGTGTTCAAGCTTCGCGCGGCCTCGGTCCGCTGCGACCGCAATCGAGTGGGGCGGCGCGACATTCGCTGATGGTAATTCAGTCCACGTAGTGTGCAAAGGCGAGATGCAAATTGCGGTCGCAACCAGTCCAATTGAAATCCATCTTGAATTCAAGTGCGCCTCCACCCGAGACCGTAGGAAATCGCGTGCAAAACGATATGGAACGACGACAGCTACTCTTGATTTTTGACAGGAATGTCCTGTTTCTCACTGACAGGGAACGCGTGCAATTACTTCAGGAAAGAAAGGCAAAGATACCGTGAATAAGCACCAGGCGTCGGGCGTAATACTTTCATGGCGACACAGTCCTGGGGGAGTCAGCAAATCCGAAAATTGGAGCAATGCTAACCTCGATTTTCTATAGTGTCAATCAGCGATTTAGGAACGTTTATTGGCCTTTTCCCTTGGTCAGTGAACCCACCGGAGTTACCGGAATTCCTCTCGGTGGGACTAGCTGAAACCGGGAAGTCGGTATCGCCGGATTGAGCCTGAGAGATAAGATCTTCATCTCAATCTGCAGGTTCTGCAGCGACTGGTTCACGACAATTCGCCGTGGAAAGCACGCAGAAGAAGACCCATTCATGCGGTCGGCAATTTCTTGCCAATCTGCATAGTGGATTTCGGTAACCGCGCGCGCAGTCATGTCATGAATGGTCAGGCTCGTAATCGTGCCGCTTAACAAATCGAAAGCAATATCCGCCCTCCTCACGCTTCCATCACGTGCCACGGGCAAATCCACAACAATCACGCGCGGACCCCTCATCCCAGAACCCGTGCCGCTCGAGGTCTTGCTCAGAGTTCCATGCAACCAGCGAAGTGAATCGATTACGGGTTGAGGTCGCAGGTTCTCCCGCGGGTTTTGAGACGTAGCCGGAGCATCGACCGCACCGACAAAAAATCGCATCACCTTGCCATCCGGCACGAGGAGGCGGAATTGGCCCCCGTCGCTCGAAAGATCGAAGCTCCGTCTCGCCGAAAACGGGATCGCTCCCGTCATTCTGAGAGAGCCAGGTGCACGAAAACTTAGCATCGCCGGCGCCGGTCGCGGATCTTTCGCGCGTTTTCCAAACTCCGATCCGCCTTTTCCCCGGAGCATTACAGTCGCCTCAAGGCTTTGCACAAGCACTGCTCGGACGTTGTAGGCGGCGAGCAGTTCATCATCACTCAGAGTCCGATGCGCGTTGGGCACAAGCCCTGGTACGAAGCACGCGTGAGTTGATGCCGAACTGCCCGAAGCTGTCGTCGCAGGTGCTTGCGCGAGAATTCCCGTTGCATAGATGGTAAACATTAGCGCCGCAAGAAACTGACATTCGATAGAAGTACGTCTATCGCTATCACCTTCGAAATGGGTGACTGTGCCGGGATTCATTCGCTTCGGGAATTCGTGTCGTTCAGATCCAGGCATCGCTGTTCCATTGGATTTGGTTTCTGATCTTTTACGGAACCAAAACCGACTGCGCGTCTCTGAGGTCAGTGCTCGATTTGAATCGGCTGCACTCATGGCCTAATTGTAGTGTCACACGATCAACGAACGATTTGACCAAAGCGAGGGGTGCGGTGGCTCTTTACGCTGCAGCCTATAGAAATATTTCCAAGACACGTTTCACTTGGCGAGGTGAACAGTCTGAGGATGCGAAGACGAGGACAGATTTCATGATCGTGGAGTGCCATCGCAGTGCAGAGTAAGACGCCGCTCAATCTGTTGTGATGGTTCAGCCTGAACGGGGAAACGGCACTCTCCGTTAGTCAGCATTTCCGCCCTTGCGGGCGAGAGTTTTCAAAACATTGGGTCTTTCGATCCGACGATGGGTTGGGAATCGGTGCATGATCCTGGTTCCGCCGGAAAACAGTAGTTTTCCACCTGGCCTTATTGTCGCCTTGTCGCACACGTGACAAAAAAGACCGATGCGGCTCGCCGACCATATAGCCAGCGATAACGGACAATACCACGCCCGCACCTTCACCAACCAAACCTCATGACCTCACGTTTTCTACCTCAGTGAGATCTGGAATCGGTCATTCACGGGCTCCTTCAGTTTTTGCTTGAATCCGAGATACCGTTCCGTCGTCAGAACGGATGCGTGCCCAAGGAGAAACTGAATTTGTTCAAGTTCTCCTCCTGATTCGTGGCAAAGACGAGCACAGCTACGACGCAGGTCATGAGGCGCCAAGTGGGCAATGCCCGCATTCTTGGCGCTCTGTTTCACCACATCCCAAACAACGCTGACGGTCACGCCAGCCTCCTGACGAGACCCGTTCTTTCGAACTTGTCTGAAGATCACGGAACGATTGAATCCGAGCCGAAGCTCGGAGCAATACCATTCGATGAATCTTCCTATTGCGGATCCATAGCTACGGCGGGAATGTAAAGACGGCAACGTTGCCAGCACACTTGCCTTCGATTGCTCCAGTTCAGGGACCGTGGGACACGGAGGACAGTTGGACGGCACATTTTGGGATCCGATGATCGACATAGGAGACGGCTCCTTTCGACTCGTCTCCCAAGAGAATGCGCGCGGATCCCGATCTATGCTGCCGACGAGCTAGACCGTACCGACCGAAATTCTGCCCGCGAAGCCATCGCGATTAGTTGGCGGCGAAGGACATTATCACTCGCGAATCTGCCCGCCAATTCCCTTCCCTCGCAACTGGTCCATGTTTGGCCCAGGAGGTTGGGCGCCTGTGTCCGGATTCTCAGGCCGGGCAGACCACGAAACCTTGGCCGGCAACCTCTATCCCGACCGGTGCGCCGAGGCTCGGTTGACTCAATCCCGGGTCTCAGAATCGAGCCGCTGGAGCAGCCAATCATTGGGGAATAGCTAAGATCCGGGCCAGCCGCCAAGCGGTATCAACATGACAGCCACAATGACGACAGAAAGAACCGCATCACTACGGTTTGAAGATGATTTTTGCAAAGGTGCCGGCCAGTTCGGCGGTGCCAATCCCCTGACCCACGGTGACGAACAACTCGTTCAGTGCTCCATTGGTCGCGGTTCCGCCGCCGAAGGCAACTCCCCAGAGGTTATTGAGAACAATCTTTTCCCCGTGTTCGTCTCTTATCGTACCGACGAACTTCCCGGTAACCGGATCGAACGCGTTGATGGTGCCATGGACGGAGTTGTTTGAAACCAGCAGAGTATTGCTCAGGGGGCCAAAATTAGGCGGAGCAGCGGTCACACCCCAAGCCTGATTGAGTGGCAGCCCTTGAATCAGCGTCTTCACGAAGGTGCCATCCTCCTTGAAAACGTCGACGTACCCTCCCGCACCGACGTTTGGCACGGCGTACGTGACGTAAACTAGGCCGTTGAGGTCTTGAACACCGAAGACTGAGAAGGTGGCTGGAATCGCCGGATCACCAAATGACTTCACCAGCGTGAAGCTGCCGTCGAACATATCTATTACATCGTTCGTGTTATCCGCCGCGTAAAGAAAGTTTCCGGAGGGATTGCTGGTGATGGCCAAGCCCGTGTACATCGCCTTGTTGGCTGAGTTGTCAAATGCGATCATCGACTGGTTCTTGTTTAGCCCAGGTGCCCAGGCACTGATGGTGCCATCAAGGGTGGCAAAAATGAAAGACGTTGATTTGCCCTGAATCTGGAAATCCGTCGACGATCCGTTGAACACGATTCCAGTCGGTGTGCCAGGGCCGTTCAGACCTGTCGGCTCGGCTGGCCCGTTTCCGGCAGTGGGAATCAAAACCCTCAGCGCCACTTGAGTTCCGGTTGCCTCATAGAGGGTCGACCAGCCGGTGTCGTTATCACTGATCCACCAAGGGCTCGTGGCGCTCCGAGCTAGTCCCCAGGCATTGGCCAGCAGTGGATCGATGGTCGGGGCTTGGCCGACTTGATTCGAAACCAAGTTTGTTAGGTGATATTGTGCTTCGGCCGGGGCCGAATGCATGAGAAGACACGCGCCGAGGCAAGTGGCGACTGCGATCCTGGAAACCTGCATACTCATCTCCTTGGGATGTCGGACACAGAGGAAGCGTCGAATCATCGGATGGGGGTGACGGGTGCAGAACCTTCCCCGGCCCTTCTCATGAACGTAGTCCAAATCGCGAGTCGGAATTGTCACAGGATAGTCACCAGTTTGTAAAAACCTTCTTCCTCCGAAGAACTACTCTCGAACGTACCGATTTCGGCTGCGCGTTCGGAGAGATAGACTTTGTGATTGTGCAGTGGATTTCAATGAAATGACCAACCCGGCATTTGTTTGGCACGTGCCCAGCAGTTGACCGGCTTGCGTGCATTTGAAGCCCGTGGAGTCTTCGTAGAAAGAGGCAGCAATCTTGTGCGAGGCCGAATCTGAACTGTGTAGGTAAAGTTGAGGCCGAGTGGAAATGGTTTTAGTAGGTCGGCTTCGTGTCGCGTTCGTAAGGCTGACCAAACATGTTGGTGTGAGTCTTCAAATTCAAAAGATCGGCCGGAACTTCGACTGTTCCCAAGTCGCCCGTTCCCGACGTGAGATGAACACGACGCGTGATGCGATTCAGCGCGGGTTGGGCAACTCCCTCGATCCAAATGTGCATCTCGTAATCGCCGGGAGGCACGTTTGCCAGGTGGAGAACCCCATGAGAATCAGCCTTAGCAAAGAGTGTCGTCGCAATCGTCAGGATGACAGCGCTCATTTCCGGGTGAATGTTGCAGAAGATATAGGAGACGCCTTCGCGGGAGAAGGTGACCGACTTTGTCGAACCCGCTTCGTAGAGGCCGAGGTCAAATCGCTTTCCATTGTAAAGAGAGAACACATTGTGAAAGAACGGGTCGGCGTTGGGAAACTGAACAACACCTCCAACCGGAATAATCAGCAAATGCGGTTTGAACATGCGGTTCTTCTGCATGAGCGTGTAATGCTGCTCAGGCAGAAACGGGGCGGCCGGGGTTTGCGGCAATGGGTTCAACCAGAAGACCGCGGAAGGTCGCGCGTTGCCTGTTGCGGCCTTCGAAAACGTAAGCCGCATACTCACATCGACCACTGAGGAAGTCTGTGCGGTCGATCCAGTGGCAGCCATTGTAAAGAGAAATATGATCCGCAGTATGTGTCGCGCTCGCTCCATCAGAAGCGGTACCCCGTTGCGATTCCGATGATGTTACCGGTTGCGGTGTAGTCATTCACTGGTGAACTCTGAAGATACCGATACTCCAACGAAAACATCAGATATGCGCTGGGACGATAGATTACATTGCCGGTGTAGGTCCGATTGCGCGCCAGGTTCAGATAGTAGGAGCTCGAACTGCCTGCAAAGGGCCTTAGCTGGGAGGCGGGAACCTGGTCCGTTCCGAACGCTACGTTGAATTCAAGATGCTCGTTTGCCTGCTCCTTCCACTGCGCCCATCCGCCCAGGTCATCGAGCGTGCGGAAGGAATAGCCAGTTGGAGAAGAGGGATTCACACGAAATACATAGTCTTTGTAACCACCTCCTCCAAGGCCGCCGAGGGCCTGTCCCCAGTATCCGGCGCCGCTGACTTCAGCATGTGCAGGAAGCGGGATGCGAAAGTCGTAGGTGCCGGCCCATGAGTTGAAGCGCGTCCCACCGCTTGCACGATGAGGAGCGTACAGGCCTCCAAAACCACTTTGGAAGCCGAAGTCGTCTTTGCTGCCAAGAAGCGCGATTCTGCCTTCTGCCCCGGGCCAGCGACTCATTTCAGCCGTCGTGGGCGTTGCGATGTTCGAGAGCGTCGTAGCAGAACCGTCGTAAATCTGAGGCGGGTTCATTAGGTCGATCAGTGCAGCCTGAATCCTGAATCGCTGCGAAGACGTCAACGGAAAATCCTGCGTCAGTCCGATTTGGGGATTCCAGGTCCACAGATTGCCTGACCACGCAAGTGGCGATACGGCAACTGCGGTAAGCGAATTGGGAGTGTTGGGTGCAACGATGGCGTGGTCGAGGGAAAAGAATGCCTGTGTGCGCTCCCAATCCAGAGAGGCATGGGCCGTCCGCAGCCGAAGCAGCCCTCCCGCGTAGGATGTGGCTGTGGAGCTGGAAATCGACGCGCCATCAAAGTCGATGCGGACGTCGGCACGCGTTCCAGCGTTGAATACATGCGGTCCACGGGCATCGATGCCCAGCACAGTCTGCCTCAGCGAGGCCCCTGTGGCGCCTGCCCCCTCGAGCACAAGAGTCGGTGTCACCGGATCGTCAACCAAGGCTGTATTAACGAACCCCGTCAGCAATATGAGACCGCTCAGCTTCACCGGGTATTTCGATTCGCTCTCAACCTTGGCCTGCTCGTGGGTGGCAATCTGCGTTTCCTCAAGAGCCTGCTGTTCGCGAATCTGCTCCACGGCAGCGGACAGCTGCACCATCGTGGATGACTCTGTTTCCGGAGCGTGAGCCTGCGTTATCTGCTGTTGCAGAGCTGCTAGTTGGCCCCGCATCTGCTCCAATTCATGCTCCGATTCATCGAGCCGCTTCTGGGCCTGATTCATGGCCTCCGTCAATTGCTGCACTTTTGACGCGAGGTTCTCATCCGGATTTTGCTGGCCTGCTGCGACCGAACCTGTCGCGCAGACCACGCCGAGCAAGCCGGCGAATACGCGCGAAGCGATCTGGATGCTGAAGTGGTCTTGATTTGCTGATGCGTGACGTTGGCTCATCCCGCTGCCCACCTTTTCTGATTGGCTCTTTCGGGTGCTGTGTGCTGTACGATTCCTCCGGCGATGGTCATGCGAAAGATCGTCTGGCCGGGGCTGGATGCTACCAGGATGACCTCCCCGCCGTGTTCGGCAGCAATGCAATTCGCAAGGGTAAGTCCAAGTCCTGAGCCCTTCTGCTTTCCTTCGCTGACGAACGGCTGAAACATGCTTCTGCGAACACTTTCCGCGACACCGGGGCCGTTGTCTTCCACTTCGATTGAAATCACACCGTCCCGTACACCCAGCCGCGCTTCCACTCGCGCTTCGCCTGTGCCGGTTCGCGCGGATTGGCAGGCGTTCAGCAGGAGGTTATAAATTGCCCTCTCTATCTGCTTGCCATCGACCAATGCCGCAGAGTCCGCGGGGTCGCCACATTTTGCCGTCAGGACGACCCCCGCCGCGTCGGGGTGCGCGTGAAGCAAGATGAGTGCACGTTCCATCAAAGTAGCGACTAACTCGTGCGAGCGGCGCACAGCCGCGCCCGTGCGGCTAAAGATCAGCATAGACTCGATAAGTTCTGTTGTTCCGTGAACTGCCGTGCGGATATCGCTGAGAATCTCGTTTCGTTCGTGTTCGGAAAGCGGTGAAGAGGCGAGGAACTCTGAATTGGCGTAAACGCTGGCCAGGTAATGGCGTAGGTCGTGTGAAACTGAGCTCGCCATTCGTCCGATCGTGGCGAGACGCTCAGACTCAAGCAATGCCTGGTTCGTGAGCATAATCTCGTCGCGCATCCCGGCAAAGGCGAGACTCAGTTCTCGAACCTCACGCGTGCCACCGCGCGGAAGCAGGTGCGCACTGTCTCCTACGCCAAAGGCGCGCACCCCGGTAGCAAGGTCCTCAAGCGGCCGAGTCACGATCCTTGAAAGCCAGATCATCGAAACAGTGCCGATGATCAAGGCGAGAAAGCCGGCAAAGAGGACGAGACGGTCGATTTGACGAATGGATTGTTCCGCCTGATCAAAAGACTTCATCACAACAAGCTGAAGGGGAACCGCGGCACTTGACGTCAGATCACGCGTGGCAGCGATGAAGCGTGCGTTTCCCAGTTTCAACGTAATCGGCGCATTGAGATCGTGCCCCTCTGCGATTGTGGTGCTCGTCATCTGCCGCACCGTTGCTTCATCGAGAGTGCTGGCCAGCGCATGCCCCCGGCTTAGAAACGTGGCCTCGACGGCAGTTACCTGGCTGATCTGTCTTAGAAGATCCGGCCCAATCACAAAGCCGCTGATTACGTAGCCAAGCAAGATTCCGTCTTTTTCCGCACCAAAATAGAGCGGATGCACGGAGCAGGCATAGAGGTGATCGGAGTTGACAAGATAACGCGGCGTTGGCGCTTTGAAGAGATGGCCAAGGTCTGTGGCTAGCTGCCCTTGTTCCCGCGTGTCGTTCGAATAGGCTGCAACAACGTGACCCTGATTATCTGCCAACCCAAAGATATCGCTTTCGCTGACTTGCCAAAACTGGACTCCGCCATCTTCGATGGTGGCCTTATCGCTGGTCGTCATGAGAGCTTTCAGAGTAGGTAAATCGGCCAGCAGCGCATTCTCTCGCTCCAACGCGTTGAGCCGTTGCGTCTCGAGATTTTGAAATGTCGTAACCGAATGCGAGAGGTCCCTGGTCAAGTCTTTCGTGACCTGATCTTCAAGTTGATGGCGAACGATGAGCAGACTGCCGAATGTGGCGCAGGCGATGATCAACGCCATGGCGGCGACCAGCAGCATGCGGGTCCGAATCCCTCTGTTCTTGCCCATTGCACGCTACCCCTGCTTCGTTCGGAATTCCCTTCGGTATAGCTTAGGGGACAAACTTGTATCCCGCACCATATATGGTGAGCAGGTGAGTTGGATTCGCCGGATCAGACTCCAGCTTCTGCCTCAGCTTCAGTATCTGGTTATCCACGGTGCGCGTCGTCGGGTAAGAATTGTATCCCCACACTTCATTCAACAGGAGTTCGCGGCTCAGCACGCGTTCCGGATTCTCAGTGAAGAATCGCAGCAGCTTGAATTCATGCGACGTGAGCACGACAGCCACCTCCGTCTTCTTCGCGGTCATTTTTTCAAAGTCAATCTCGCACTCACCAAATCTGTAGACCGTCGCTTGCGTCGGGCGCTTCCGTCGCCGAATGGCCGCCTGAACCCGAGCCATGAGCTCACGAGGGCTGAACGGCTTAGTCACATAGTCATCGGCGCCCAGTTCGAGAAGCAACACCTTGTCCACAACTTCAGTGATCGCACTCAAGACGATCACCGGGGTATCCGGAGCGAGCGACTTCATAGCCTGGCACAGTTCTCGCCCGGAGACTTGGGGCAGGATGAGGTCGAGCACGACCGCGACCGGATGCCGGGAGCGGAATAGCTCCAATCCGGTTTTGCCGTCTCCCGCGACGTCAATCGAGTAGCTCTCTTCGGTAAAGATTCGCTTCAAGACCTTCTGCATGCGCGGGTCGTCTTCGACCACCAGGATTGTTCCCAGTTCAGGTTTCGTCGCCGCATGTATCTGACCGACCTCGTCCAGAAGTAGCTCCTGACTACTGATCATATCGTTCATTCTGCACTCCGATTTGAACGTAAACAAGCCCGCACGGAGAAATGACAATTGTTTGACAATTCCTGTCAAAATCGCGCCACAGTTGGTGTCTCATCTGCAAACGAGGGTTTGGCTGCCAGTGACAGTGGTTCGCCCTTCATACCCGACGAAACGTCAGATGCCTTGGAGGCCGCGAGCAACAACTGATATTAGGCGTATGTATTGCTGCGAGAGAGATGGCCTGGAGCGATACGGCAAATGGCCGGCGTCGGTCCAGGTTCGCGAAATCTCGCAGCTATGGCATGCGCAAACTGCTCTTCGTCACCCGGAGCAAGCTCAACAAGTCGACAGTTACGCCGCCTACCTCGCGGCTTTTCACAGCCTCACTCATGTGCATTTCGAACCATTGATAAGCATCTACCCCGACCGGGACCTCTGCCGTGACAGTTTTGAATCGAGTCAATGCAAGCCTGATGACTTCTTATCTTGTTGAAGAGCCGCTAACGAACGGGTTGCTGCTCTTGCGCCACAGATTTCGTCACAAATTCAAGCATGGTCTGTTCTCCTTCATAAAAAGTCTTCGAAGCCCGGTCAACCTGCATCCCCAACGATTGCGATTAAGCCAGACGCAAGGGAGTAAAACAATTGGACAATGGTATCGACGATACCTTCGCATCAAGTATGCGGGAGGAAGGCTTCTTTCCTTGGACCGATTTTCAGGAATAGCTGGATGGAGAAAAGCCGTATGCCCCAGGCATGAAGACACTGCAGCTGCAGTCGATACAAAAGTATCGTCGATACTATCGTCCAATTGCGCGGCCCCACTTCGTTCTGGCTAAATGGCGATAGCTTCATGTCGCTGGGTAGTCTGTGTCACTCGAGCGACGATTTCGGATCCAGGTTTTAAGTTATTGAGATTGTCGTCCGCTATCGGTGCATCCGCCTCATCGAATGAACTACGAACGGTCGACAGCTGTCGTCGCCATAGATGAACCAGTTTCCGAAACTAACAAATACGGAGAGAGACCCCATGGCAACTATGAACGCACCCACCAAACTCACCCAGACGAATGCACCGACGGAACCTGCGCAGATTCGCGTTTCCCGGCGGTCCCCAGCCTATTGGCGTGTCACGATCGACAACCCGCCCATCAACGTCATGGGCCCGGAAATGGTCCGGCAGTTCCAGGAGGTCATGAACGCGCTCGAGGCCGATGAGCATGTCAGGGTCGTGGTCTTCGACAGCGCGGTGGACGACTATTTCCTAAATCACTCTGATTTCCTGGCCAAGCTTGAGGACCTAACCGCAATGCCGCCGGGTCCGACAGGCCTGCCGCCATGGCCGGACTTTCTCGCGCGTCTGACCCGCTTGCCAGTCGCCTCCATCGCCCTCATCCGCGGTCGCGCGACCGGCAACGGCAGCGAGATCACGCTGGCCTGCGACATGAGTTTTGCCAGCCGCGAGAAGGCCATCATCTCGCAGTGGGAGGTCGGCGTCGGAATGGTCGCCGGTGGCGGCCCTATGGCTCGGCTTCCGAAGCTTATCGGCCGAAACCGGGCGCTCGAGGTGCTCTTGAGCTCTGATGACATCAGAGCGGACCAGGCCGAGGCCTACGGCTACATTAATCGTGCCCTGCCCGATGCTGATCTAGATGCGTTTGTAGAGGAACTCGCGACCCGGATCGCCAAGTTCGACAAATGGGCGATCTCGCAGACCAAGCGCCTAGTCAACACCAGTTTGCCGCCGGACGTCGAACTCGGCGCCGGGTGGGATGCGTGCATCACTTCGCTCGGGCGACCTTCCGCTCAGGATGGGATCAAAGCGCTGATGGCGCATGGCTTCCACAAGCCCGGAGATGTCGAAAGTCGACTCGGATACTACCTGGGCCAAATCGCGCGCTAGGCCCGTGCGCCCGATGCACTTTCCAACTCCGGGTGGAAACTCATGTATCCGCTCTTGGCAGCCGAAGGGTTGCCGAAACTTTCTAGCCTTTCGGAGGAAAATCGTGTCAAGCAACATAGCAGAAATCGCCATCGAAGCAACGCTCACATCGAATCCCCTCGATGTCATCCCAGACGAAATACCATTCGACGTGCCTTATGGGGTTCCGATATCGCTAGCGCAAGCCGAGGTAGTTATTCAGGCGGCTGTAGCAGAGGCCAAGAAGCGTAATTGGAAAATGAACGTAGCAGTGGCTGACTCCGGTGGTAACTTGGTTGCCTTCAAACGGATGGACGGAGCAATGCTCGCCTCCATTCCGATCGCACAACACAAGGCTCGAGCAGCAGTGACCTTCCGCCGCCCAACGAAGATCTTCGAGGATGGTATCCAACTTATGCATCTCAACTATCTGCTCGCGTTCGATGGAATCATTGCGTCTCGAGGCGGTATTCCACTGATCGACAAGGGCGTGATTATCGGTGCAATCGGTAGTTCGGGAGGCACGGATTCCCAGGACGAAGTCGTGAGCGAGGTCGGCGCGGCAGTAATTAATAAACTCCCGACGCGGATCAAATGATACAGATGATAATGGAAACGAAATCGGCGGTTGGCAAGAAGGAATACATAAGTGACCGAGTCAATGCTGCCATCGATAAACACACCTGACCGGCACGGGCGGGCCTTCCCTGTCCTGACCTCCGCCCAGATCGACCGCATCCGGCCGTACGGCACCACGAGAGCGGTTCGGGTCGGAGAGATCCTGTTCGAACCGGGTGAGATGGGAATGCCTTGCTTTGTTGTGCTCTCAGGAAAGCTCGAGATTCTCATGACGAGGCTCTCCGGCGAGCACGTATTTGTGACATATGGTCCGGGTGGTTTCTCCGGAGAAATGGTCTTGATTTCCGGAGCCCGCTCTCTATCGCGAGGGCGAGTTGCCGAGCCGGGAGAGTTTCTTGAAGTTAGTGCAGATGACTTGCACTCCCTCATCGCAAAAGATGCCGAACTGAGCGATATCTTCATGCGCGCCTTCATCCAGCGACGCCTCACGCTGATTATGGAAGGTATGGGTAACGTGACTGTCCTGGGATCGTGCTACTCGGCCAACACGCTGCGCTTGCGAGAGTTTCTTACCCGAAACGGACATCCGCACACTTATATCGACCTCGACAGCGACACGACCGCTCAAGAGCTGCTCGATCGTTTCAATCTCAAGATCGACGAAATACCGGTTGTGATTTGCGGCGGAAAGGCGGTGCTGCGCAATCCTACCACCCAGCAGTTGGCTGAGTGTCTGGGATTCTCGGACGCAGTCGATGAATCACGCATTCGCGATGTCGCCATCGTGGGCGCTGGTCCGGCCGGGCTGGCGGCGGCAGTATACGCCGCTTCTGAGGGCTTAGACGCCGTTGTGATCGAGGCTGAATTTCCCGGTGGACAGGCAGGCTCGAGCTCAAAAATAGAGAACTACATTGGTTTCCCAACTGGCATCTCCGGCTTGGAACTCACGGGCCGCGCCGTTGTCCAGGCGGAAAAATTTGGCGCCCAGATGTTGGTAGGGCAACGAGTTGTCCGGTTCGAATGCGATCAAAGGCCATACCAGCTCTCGCTGGAGAATGGCGTCGTTCTGCGGGCTCGCAGCGTCATCATCGCCGCTGGAGCACAATACAATAGGCCGAACATCGCCAATCTAAAGCAGTTTGAAGGGAACGGAGTCTACTATGCGGCCACATTCATGGAATCACAACTCTGTGGAGGTGATGAAGTCATCGTCATCGGCGGTGGCAATTCGGCCGGCCAGGCAGCAGTTTTTCTGGCAGAGACTGCTCACAAGGTCTACATGCTGGTTCGCGGAAAGACCCTTTCGGAGACAATGTCGCGCTATCTGACCCAGAGGATTACGAAGCATCCGGTGATCGAGCTACATCTGGAAGCTGAGCTTCTGTCCTTAGATGGCGATTCGCACCTGGAACGCGTCACCTGGCTCGACCGATCATCGGGGGAGAAATCGACGCGCGAGATCCGGCACGTTTTCGTGATGGCAGGTGCGTCGCCGCACAGCGACTGGTTGCGTGGCTGTGTCGCCCTGGATCAGCAGGGCTTCGTTCTCACAGGACGGGACTTGGATCCGATTCTGGCAGGCGCACCGCGAAAGTGGCCTCTGAGCCGGCCGCCGCTGATGCTTGAGACAAGCTTGCCGGCAGTTTACGCAGTTGGCGACATTCGCTCCGGCAACGTGAAGCGCGTTGCGTCAGCCGTCGGCGAAGGTGCGATCTCGATCCATCTCGTACATCGGGCCCTGGCGGAAATATAGCGTCGACAACTCGTAGATGCTGCGTCGAGGTTCCCGTGTATGTCGCCGCTCTTGATTGCGCACAGGCCCAGATGTCCGCGACACGCAAATTAAGAACCCTCGTGTGCAATCGGCGCGTCAGGTAGATTCATGGGTGCACCCTGTCGTGGATGAATTCGGATCCGGCCGGAAACGCCCACATCCTAAAGAAGCGATTGATCAGTTGGCTACGCAATCTCGAGCAGTTAGTTCAGGAGCGATTCCCAGTCGGCCGGCACCCTTCCCGCCGGTCCAGGAGCAGGCTGATTTCTTGGGTGCGAATGAGGCGGGAGCAATTCCATACCCGTGATCATCCCTTGCGTCTCGTAATCGTAGAACCAGTCCTCACCCGGCTCAAAGCTGGCTATAATCGGATGCCCCGTCGCTGCCGCATGCTTTGATGCATGCTGGCTTGGAGAACTGTCGCAGCATCCTATATGCCCACACTCCGCACACCTACGGAGATGAAACCACCAACCCTGCGGTGACGCCAGGCATTCCACACATCCATCGCCACTCGGTTTCGAAGCGGGATTAATTCCCCGGCGATTCTTCTTCATTTCGATTTTCCTTTTGACGATTCACGTCCAGTAAAGAGTTTAAGGCACCAGCAAGATCTTCCCGATGCCACCCTTTTCTGCCGTTGCCTGAGCCTTGGCCGCCTCGCTGAGCGGTAGCTTCAGGCTGATCGGGATTACCAGCCTGCCATCTCGCACCGCCTCGGCCATGAACTGGAGCGTTTCCCTGTCGAATTTCGAGAAAACTGTCACCACTTTTACAGACGGGTACTTCGCCGCGTTTTGCGGCGCTCCAAGAACGGAAGCAAACACTCCTCCCGGTTTGACCTTGGCGATCAGCTTCTCGGCGGTTCTTCCGCCGACTGCATCCGCCACCGCATCGAGTTGAGGAAGATTCGCGATCACGGCGTCGTCGTCGGTTGCGACGACCTGATCCGCGCCGACACTCCTCGCCTCATCCATCTGCCTCTTCAAAACTCCCGCGATCACGGTCGCCCCGCCATCCTTCGCAGTGAATACCGCCGAACGTCCAACATTTCCTACAGCACCTACGACCATAACCGTCTGGCCCGCTTTGATTCCCGTCGCTGAAAGAAGCTGGTTGCCCGTCGTGGTCACCAGCGGCAGCGCCGCCGCCTGGATCAAATCAAGGCCTTCGGGAATGTCCGCTAGAATGTCTGCTTTCGCCACGCAGAGTTCGGCGTAGGTATTGTCCGCCATTGCGAACACCTGGTTGCCTACAGTAAAGGCTTCAACTCCCGGTCCAACCTTCACCACGGTTCCCGCCATATCGACTCCTATGAGGCCCGGGAAGTGGATCGGATAAAAATCCTTCGTTAATCCAGCACGTCGCTTGTAGTCGATCGGATTCACGCTCGCGGCGGCGACCCGCACCAGCACTTCGCCTCGACCGGGAACCGGGTCAGGATACTCCTCGAACTTCAGTACTTCTGGACCACCATATTCGTGGACAACGATTGCTTTCATGACTCATCTCCAAGTTGGGCAAGAGGCGTTACTGAATAGTTGGATGAAGAAAATCGTGATCGGGTCGGGCCGTAGCAATTCGACTGACTAGTCCCGCCTACCAAGGCCAAAATTCGTTCAGCGCCTTCGAGGAGTCTTGGAAGAGAGCACACCACTCCAATCACCCGCCAGGTGGCAGAAGGTCCATACCCACGTTCCCTCTATTTGCCATTAAGCCAGAAGTAGAGTGAAGAATCTATTGGACGATGGTATCGGTCGACACCTTCGCCGTTGATGCAACGGACCCTTGGCTGATTTGTTAAACTCCTGTGAAAAGCCGCCATCCCCGATTGACGGAGCGCTGGACCGGTTCTACGTTCACAGCCATGGACAATCAAGACTTTGACCAATTGCTTCGCTCCTACCGACAAGCCGTGGACACTTGGGTAGGAGCGATTCGCACAGAGGAATCGCTCGCCACCGAAGACCACTCGATGGTTCAGATGGAGAAGTGGGACGACGCTGGCTTCAAACTTCACGACGCCGAGCTGACGGCGAAGAAGGCGCGCGACGCATACAAGAATGCCTTGCGGAAAAAGAACTATGGCTTCTAGAGCTCTTCTGGAAAGAGACAGAGGCTCAAGATGACCACAGCTCAATGGAATCCGGGGGTTCCGAGTCCGTCGACACTTTGCGAGACTTTTCTGAAATTGCACACACGCCGGCTGAATCTCGCAACGATCCTCCGCGATCCCGGTACTACCGAAGAGACACATCTCAACAGTTCCCCGGACCGGCGACTGTCTGACCAGTGGACTCTTAGCTCTGCCCTCCGCGTTCGCGCGTCGCAACTCCTTTGGCGGCAGCCTCTCTTCTAATCTTTTGAGGATGAGCGCCCAGGTCGTGCCATGACGTCTCCGCGAGGCTGACGTCGTAGTAGCTTGCAGCTTTCTCGATGTTCGCGAACGCCAAGGCACGGTCGGCATCGGAGACGTCGATGACTTGATCGAACCGTGCGACCGCGTTACGCACATGTTCCGCGTCGGTCAGCGGTTCTTTACGCTGCTTCGGAAACGCGTAAACGCTGTCGGGTAAGTCGCTTTGCTTCGTTAGACGTCCGTGTTTTTCGTGAGGTTTCCAAGTAGCTTCCATGTCTTTGCCATCCTTCTTTGAATACTTGGCTAGAGCGCGAGGGCACTGTCGGTCTGTGCATGAAAGAAATTAAGCCACGGGCGGCTCGCGGTAATCGTTGGCAAGCGACCGGGGCGACCTAAATTGCCACTCCTCCGACCGGGACCGCGGCGCTGCAGCGATTAGACCCGCGGCACTCCGGCGAATCAATTGGACGATGGTATTGGCGATACCTTGGTATTGGGCCCGTGGAATGAAGTATGCACCACCCTGCGCCCATATGTGCAATCCATATTTTTATGTTGGTCGATACGTTCGTCCAATAGACTCGTCGTCGCGCTTCTGCCAATCTTGCGTTGAACAGTCACCCGCCTTGACATCGAAAGGAGTACCAAATGGACGACAAAAATGGGCCGAAAGAGGTCGGCGACACCACCCCGGAGAGCCGAGAGAATTGGATCGCGGCACTCGACCGGTTGGCAATGCTGAGCCCGGCGATTCTTGTCGCCGGTCACAAGAAGCCTGGCGCCCGACTCTCCCCCGGCGATCCAGGACACCGAGCGTTACCTGCAGGACTTCGATCGGGTGCAAAGAACCGCGACGTCCGACCAGGAGTTGTTCGATCGGATGACGGAGGTATACCCGCATTGGGTAGCCAGTCAATCCTGGTTGATGTTCGGATTCCCGCAGTGATAGCCTCATCAACCGCTCAGGCGGATGTTCGCCCGCGGATGATGGACGTCGTCCATGGTTGAAAAGCGGCGAAAATCGAACCAACTTAAAGTCTTAGTCGGCAGCGGGTATGAATACGAATGAAAATCAGAATCAGCCGATGAGCATAGTTATCGGAACTGGAGTCGTCAATGAGCAGCGTACAAATCGGGCAGAAGAGCTATCAGATGCCCCCCCGAGAGGGGATGAGCATCGCGCATTTTCTCACGGTCGCCGACATCGAGCGATCGGCTCGCTACTACGAAAAGGTCTTCGGTGCTCGCATTCTGAGCCTGGGTGACGGCAACGCGCCTGGGTACCTTGAGCTTGCGAATATCTGGATGATTCTGAACGTTGGGGGCGGCCCGACCCCGGATAAGCCGACGGTAACGCTCAGCGTCCCCGACCCGAATCACATCAACAGCTTTATGAATTTCCGGGTTGCGGATATTCAAGCGTGCTATCAATTATGGAAAAGTCGAGGAGCGGAGTTCATCACGGAGCCGATTCCCAAGTACGGCGAAATACGCTGCTACATCCGCGATCCTGACGGATATATCATCGAGGTCGGACAGAGCACCGACCTCACGTACGGCTGACGCTCGGCCCGCATGGGATGCGGATTTCAACGGTTGCGGATGTCCGCTTTGCGGCCTTCCGGGATGCCGTGTCTGGCCAATACGTCGGCATTGGTCGATATGTTCGTCCAATAGACTCGCCGTCATGATTCTGGCCTAATCAAATTGCAGCTGGCTGTAGGGCGTGCGTAAGAACCTGGCCGGCGATTTGGCAAGGAATAAGGAGAAAACATGGTAACTCTGGGTGTGTCTCCGAGCAGCGACGCGATCAGCCACCCTAGCGCCGACAGAGTCGACATGAAGTTCGAGGTGGTCGTCATCCCGGTCGCGGACGTTGACCGCTCGAAGCAGTTCTACACCAAGCTGGGGTGGCGACTCGACGCCGACTTCCCTTACGATAACGGCTTCCGCGTTGTTCAGTTCACGCCTCCCGGCTCAGGGTGCTCGGTTCAGTTTGGTACGAAGATGACGTCGGCCAAGCTGGGATCTGCCCAGGGCCTCTACCTGGTCGTCTCCGATGTTGCGGCTGCGCGCAAAGATATGATTGCACGTGGTATTGATGTAAGCGATGTGTTTCATCCTGGAACACCAGGCTCTCAGTTCCAGATCGACGACAGCGGACGCATCAGCGGGCCAGCACCCGAGCATGCCACCTACGGCTCGTTCGCCACGTTTCGTGATCCCGATGGCAACGGATGGCTATTTCAGGAAGTCACAACCCGACTGCCCGGCCGAGGACTTGGTAACTTGGATGTCGCGACGCTGACCGAGCTCTTGCAAGAGGCTGAGAAGCACCACGCCGATTACGAACCTACCGCTCCGAAGCACTCCTGGTCCGGCTGGTACGCCGCCTACATTGTCGCGCGTCAGGATGGCAAAACCCCCGAAGAGGCAGCCAAAGAGGGCAAGATCCACATAGAGGGGGCAGGTTGACCGCTGCGATAAGGCACTTCGACGCGATCATTATCGGGACGGGCCAAGCGGGTCCGCCCATGGCAGCGCGGTTTGCGGGCGCCGGCAAAACCGTCGCTATTATCGAGCGCAATAAATTCGGGGGCACATGCGTGAATACGGGATGCACCCCGACAAAGACGCTTGTGGCGAGTGCCTATGCGATCCATGTTGCCCGCCGAGGTGCGGAATATGGTTTCGCCATTGGTGATATGCGCGTCGATATGAAGCGAGTCAAAGCTCGCAAGGATACAGCCTCCGCGAGGTCCAGCAAGGGAGTGGAGGAGTGGCTCCGGGGAATGGCAAATTGTACTGTCATTCAGGGTCAGGCCCGCTTTCAGTCGTCGAACACTGTCTTGGTCAACGATGACGTTCTGCAAGCCGACAAGATCTATATCAACGTGGGCGGGAGGGCTCGGGTTCCAGGCATGCCGGGAATTCACGACGTGCCATTTCTCACTAACTCATCCATAATGGACATCGATTTCTTGCCCGAGCATTTCATCATCGTCGGCGGAAGTTATGTCGGGCTGGAGTTCGCCCAGATCTATCGCCGCTTGGGGAGCGAAGTCACCATTGTGGAAATGGGGCCGCGACTGATTGGACGGGAAGACGAAGACGTTTCCCAAGCCGTGCTCGAAATCTTGGAGGCTGAGGGTATAAACGTCCGGCTGAATGCGAAGTGTATCTCGCTGGCGAAACGTGATGGCGGTGTGGCCGTCGGTCTTACATGCGAAGAAGGTCCGCCCGAAGTATTAGGCTCTCACGTTCTTCTCGCTGTGGGACGCACTCCCAACACGAGCGATCTGGGACTAGACCGGGCCGGGGTTGCCATTGACCATCGCGGCTACATAGTGGTTGATGATCAACTGCAAACGAACGTGCCCGGGATCTGGGCACTGGGGGACTGCAACGGCCGCGGCGCCTTTACGCATACTTCCTATAACGACTACGAGATAGTTTCGGACAATCTCTTCAACGCTGATCACCGTCGGGTTTCCGACCGGATCCAAGCTTACGCGCTATATATTGATCCGCCGCTAGGCCGATGCGGCATGACGGACGCTGATATACGGAAATCCGGACTTCGTGCCCTCGCCGCGAAATATCCGATGAGTCAAGTGAGCCGGGCTTACGAAAAAGGTGAGACACAGGGTTTTATCAAGATCTGCGTCGACGCAGAAACGAGACAGATTCTAGGAGCTGCGATTCTTGGAGTCGGAGGCGATGAAGTGATTCACGTTCTGCTGGACGTGATGTATGCAAAGGCGCCGTACACAGTCGTCCAGCGTGCCATGCACATTCATCCCACGGTCGCGGAATACCTGCCGATCATCCTCGCCAAACTGGAGCCGTTTGCGTAGAAGGGAGAAGAACACGACCGCTCCAAAAGACATGATGATTTTCAGTTGTTCATCTCTCGGGCTTCTGTTCCGATACTTGCGTTGGCCTAATTCGATCGAAATGCTCTCAACCTCGAATAGGAGAAGGAACATGAGAACACCGATGGTGCTAACCTCGCACGATCTCCTCGGTAACACTGGCCGCAAGACGGCTTCTGGCTTGAGGAGTTCGCAGCTCCTTATTTTGTTTTCCACGATCCGGGGTAGCCGGAAAATCAGACGCCTGCCCAGATCCGGTTCAAGCAGACCGGGCGGCACAGAAGCAACTTTCACAGACGGTTAAACTTGCTGACGTAAAGTCGGAGGATTACGACAATCGGCACCGGCATCAGCGAGTCGTCCGATCAATGTGCTCGTGACAGAGGGACAGCGCGCGACGCGTGCAGAGCACAATATGGACCGGAGTGAGATCCGTGTAAGTTGGCGATCGAAAAATCATCGATATCGGCTTCAAAACGAAATAGTTAGGACTGTTGATTTCAGTTTGCCGAAGCATATTGATTGGAGGAACCATTATGAGACGCTTCACATTCTTCCTCGTTGCAGTTGCAACAATGGCCGGCCTCGTCGCCTACATGGCGCCTGCCCCAGGTCAAGCGGATGGGCAACCCGCCGCACCTTTCGTTACCGAAATCCCTCAGGGGTACCGCGACTGGAGATGGATTTCCTCGGCTCATGAAGCAGGTAACCTCAATAGTCTAGGTGCCGTCTTGGGCAACGATGTAGCGATCAGCGCCTATCGTGAAGGGAAACTTCCGTTCCCAGATGGCACGATCATTGCTGCTTTGCATTACAGTAACGTCCCGTCGGAGGAAAACAACAAAGTCTTTGGCCAAGCTCAGTCTTTCGTTCCCGGCCCCGCCACGAATATTCAGTTTATGGTCAAGGACTCAACAAAGTACGCCGCAACCGGCGGATGGGGGTTCGCTACCTTCGTAGACGGCAAACCTGCCGACGCTGCCTCTATGAAAAGCTGCTTCCCATGCCACGAGAAAGCCAAAGCAAGCGATCTCGTCTTTACTCACTATGCACGGTGATGCTGCAAACTAATGCAGAGGAATAAAACGTTGCAGCGAAGCAGCATGTCGGCTTGTGCTAAACCGCCTTGCTGCAGCTTGAGAACATCTTGTGTCACTTGACGTGTGTTGTTCTACTGGGCATGTCGGTAGCTAGCGAGCGGGATCAAGTCGCTTCGAGGGCCGGTGACGCAACTGTGATATTGGCTTCGAGCTTTCAAACGAAGGGTTATGTATGTTGGGAAAACAGACAGCAATCATCACCGGAGCATCTGGAGGTATAGGTCCCGGTTTAGTGGAAAGGTTTCTGGAAGAAGGTTATAACGTCGTCGCAACGTCTCGTCACGCCAATCGAGAGTTGGCTGCATCCGGCAGCCTGGTTCTCCTCGATGGCGATATCGGCAAGCAACAAACGGCTGCCCAGGTGGTCGAAGCAGCAATCAACAACTTCGGAACCGTCGATGTTTTGGTGAATAACGCTGGTATCTTCCTGACCAAGCCTTTCATTGACTTCACCATCGAGGATTTCAACGCCCTCGTCTCCACGAATCTGCTCGGGTTCTTCTACATGACTCAGCACACCGTGAAAGAGATGCTTAAGCAGAAATCGGGATGCGTTGTGAGCATCACCGCGGCGCTTGCCGATCGGCCAATCGCCGGGGAGAATGGCTCGATTTCGATGATTACGAAGGGTGGGTTGAATTCTGCGACACAGAATCTCGCAATCGAGTATGCAAAAGATGGTATTCGCTTTAATGCTGTAGCCCCGGGCGTCGTCGATACGCCGATGCACCAGAATGATCTCAAAGACTCGACGTTGCAGCCGGCTATGAAAAAGGCGACGGTAAAGGATATTGTCGACGCCGTTCTTTACCTGGTCCGGGCCGGTCATGTGAGCGGAGAGATTCTCCACGTAGATGGCGCCGCTCCGGCTCGTCGCTGGTAGCCGCGAGACAACTCAACGTTCGTTGCGGCTACGAGCCGGTGACTTATTTGCGAGGTGGTGCAAGTGGACACTGGGTCAGAGACAAATGTCGGCTCAGAATCCGGAAAGGGGGGCATGATATCGAAATGCGCCAATCCGCAATGCAATGCCTCGCTCAGGCGCTTGGGTGAGGGGAAAGCTTCTTGTCAAATTGGAGCCTGACGATGAACGGTCAACAAAAGAATGACCAGTGTTCTGGAGTACGAGATCAAGAGATCCGTGCGGCACTAGATCGGCATTGGGCGGCGTCCGATGCCAACGATTTTGAAACGGAGCACCGCATCTATCACGAGGACGCGGTGCTGGAATACCCGCAGTCAGACGAGCGAACTCGCGGTCGACGCAACATACAGAACCAACGTGCTAGTCAGCCGAGCAAAAAGCGGTTTACTGTCCGACGAATCATTGGCGGCGGTGATCTCTGGGTCACCGAATTCATACTGACGTACGATGGCAAGCCGTCCTACACCGTGAGCATCATGGAGTTCAGGGACGACAAGGTCGCGCGGGAGACACAGTATTTTGCGGATCCATTCGTGGCTCCCGCATGGCGCGCTCAATGGGTCGAACGGATGGACGCATGATCTCGAGACGCTCTTCGTGAATCGGCCGCTCTTTGCAGGCCAGACTGGCTACGCAGAAGGCAGCCAGCTGCACCGAGATAAAGGATGCTATACGCATGCCCCGATTGCTTTCAGTAAATGTCGGTCTTCCGCGCGACGTGACATGGAACGGCAAAACTGTCCGTACCGCGATCTGGAAAAGTCCAGTTGAGGGGCGGCGGATGGTGCGCAAGCTGGATGTAGAGGGCGATACGCAAGCCGATCTCGCCGGTCACGGTGGGGAGCAGCGCGCCGTATTCGTCTACCAGATCGATTCTTACCGTTACTGGGAGCGCTCTTTGGGCCGCAACGATTTTACTTTCGGCCAATTCGGAGAAAACTTCACGATCGAGGGACTTCCTGATAACGAGGTATGTATTGGCGATCGATATCGCATCGGTAGTGCTGAATTTGAAGTAACGCAGCCGCGCGTGACGTGCTACCGCGTCGGCATCCGCATGAATGAACCTCGGATGGCAGCCCTGCTCGTAGCACATCACAGACCAGGATTCTACTTTCGGGTGTTGCAGGAAGGAGAAGTTGGGGCGGACGACGACATTTTAAAAGTTACTGACGGTCCGGAGCGAATCAGCGTAGCCGAGGTCGACGCCCTACTGTATTTGCCAGGACACTCCAGCGAGAAACTGCAGCGCGCGCTCCAGATCCCTGCACTTAGCAAGGGTTGGCAGAGTTCGTTCCGGGCAATGCTCCAACTAGATTTGAGTTCCAAAACTATGGGGGGAAATCCGGGACTCGCCTACGAGGAACAAGCACCAGCATGGCCCGGATTCCGACAGATGCGAGTCGCGGATATTCATAAGGAGAGCGACAACGTAACTTCCTTCATTCTGAAGCCAATCGACGGGCAATCTCTTCCTGTGTTCCACGCAGGTCAATTTGTCGTCTTACGGTTGCTCGTCGATCCGGGCAAGCCGCCGGTTCTTCGCAGCTATTCGTTGTCTGATCTGCCCGCGGCTGATCATTTTCGCATTAGTGTCAAGAGCGAATCGAACGGGATTGGAAGTTCGTTTCTTTGCACCCATACACAAGGAGGCGATGTACTGGAGGTAAGTGCACCGCGAGGAGGTTTTACTCTGCGTCCCAGCAAGAATCCAGTGGTTCTGCTGAGTGCCGGAGTGGGCGCAACGCCAGTGATGTCTATGCTGCATTCACTCGCTGCTGAAACATCGCGGCGAGAAATCTGGTGGATCTATGGAGCGCGCAATCGCGTCGAGCATCCATTTGCAGAAGAATCGCGTTCGTTATTGAAACAGCTCTCTCGCGGACGAGGATACATCGTGTACAGCAGGCCCGCTGCGGGCGACCAAGTTGGAACAGACTTCGATGCTCCCGGACACATTGACGCAGCTTTGCTACAGAGAATTGGCGTGTCACAGGGCAGTGACTTCTATCTGTGTGGCTCCCCTTCATTCCTGCAGAATATATGTGACGGGCTGAAAAACTGGGGTGTGCTCGCCGAGAATGTGCGCACGGAAATTTTCGGCGCTCTCGGGGCCATTACGCCTGGAATGGCGCAGGTCGATTACACTCCTCATCTGCCACAGGGGCCAACCGGATCTGGCCCCTCAGTCTCATTCGCGCGTAGCGGAATTACCGCGGCTTGGGATTCGAAATTCGGGAGTTTGCTTGAGCTAGCGGAAGCGTGCGACATTCCGGTTAGATGGTCGTGCCGGACTGGAGTTTGTCATACCTGTATGACTGGTCTGATTGTCGGATCGATTATTTACAATCCTGAGCCGCTGGAGAGACCCGCTCCCGAGAACATTCTCGTATGCTGTTCCCAGCCAAACGCGGCTGTCACTCTGGATCTCTGAGGCACCCGGACTCAAGGGAGGAGTCCAATCATGCGTTCTGATATTTTGCCCCGAGGCATTTTCCCCGACTACGAACTGCCCGATCACAGGGGCAAACTGCGCAAACTCAGCGAGCTACAGGGCGATGATCCGCTAGTCCTCACGCTCGCGCGCGGGCACTATTGCCCAAAGGAGCACCAGCAGCATTTGGAACTAGCCGCCTTCTACCCGAAGATCGCTGTAGCCTACACCCAGATCGTCACGATCGCCACCGACGACCACCATACTCTTCAAGAATTCCGCGCGTCAGTCGGGGCCCAGTGGACATTCCTTTCGGACACCGATCGAACGATTCAGAAGGATCTCGACATCCAGGAGTACACCGACCCCGAGCACAATCCGATGATCCCGTATACGCTTGTGCTCAAGCCGGGTCTCGTGATTCACAGCATCTATAACGGCTACTGGTTCTGGGGCCGTCCCTCACTGGCCGATCTTTGGCGCGATCTGCGTGTGGTGACGAGCGAAATCCGACCGGACTGGGATTTGAGCACGCCTGGGCTCCGTGAGGCGTGGAATGCGGGTGACCACTCGCGTTTCCACGGATGGAACAAGCAAGCCGGTAAGGAAACGCCCTCGATTGCACAGAAGAAATAGTGCACCCAGGATCCTCGATCGAATATGGTATTTGGCGGCTCGGGAGGGAAATCATGACGAATGATCTCGTGGCGTCACCCGAGGAAAGTGAAATTCAGTCGGGAACTCCGCTTCCGATTGGGGGTCCACATCAACAAGGAAACGGGGTGTGCTTCGTTTTGTTCAGCCGTCACGCGACAGGTGTTCGCCTGGAGTTCTACACCCATCCTGACGATTCTTCTCCGACCCGGATCATTGACTTGGATCCAATGCGTCATCGGACGGGTGACATTTGGCACGTTTGGGTGCGAGGCATTGCCGTGGGACAACTCTACGGTTATCGCATCGAAGGACCTTATCAACCGGAAGAAGGCCATCGCTTCAACCCACACAAGTTGCTTCTGGATCCGTATGCAAGAGCAATCGCCGGCGTCGATAATTGGGATTTTTCAGCCGCCCGTGGCTACGATTCCTCCAGCAGACTAGCTGACTTAAGCATTTCGACTCTCGATAACGCCGGCACAACACCGAAATGCATCGTAACCCGCGACAATTTCGACTGGGAGATGGATTCTCCTCCAAAGCATCCCGCCTCCGAGATGGTTATCTACGAAACACACGTTCGCGGTTTCACAATTCATCCCAGTTCAAAGGTAGAGCGGCCCGGAACCTTCGCCGGGTTAACCGAAAAGATCCCCTATCTCCAGGACCTGGGAGTGACCGCCATTGAGCTGATGCCTGTTCTCGAGTTTAACGAAAATGAGTCGCAGCTGCTCAATCCGATCACAGGGAAAAAACTCAAGAACTACTGGGGGTACAACCCGGTCGCCTACTTTGCTCCCAAGCAGTCCTATAGCTTTGAAGGATCGCACTGGCGGCAGGCCGTGGAATTCCGAGAGATGGTCAAGGCCTTTCATCACGCCGGAATTGAAGTGATCCTGGACATCGTCTTGAACCATACAGCTGAGAACGACGAACTGGGACCCACGATCTGCTTGCGCGGCATCGAGAATTCGATCTTCTATATGCTGCAAGAGAGCCAACTCCGGTACTACAAGGATTTTACCGGAGTGGGCAATACGCTTAATGCCAACCACCCTGTCGTAAGAGAGCTCGTCACAAGTGTGCTCCGTTACTGGGTCATGCACATGCACGTTGACGGATTTCGCTTCGACCTCGCTTCAGTCCTGGGCCGAGATGAGCATGGAAATATTTTGCGCGACGCTCCGCTTCTCGAAAGCATTGCCGAGGATCCTATCCTGCGTGACGTTAAGATCATCGCGGAAGCCTGGGACGCAGGCGGTGCCTATCAAGTGGGGAATTTTTCCACCAAGCGTTGGACGGAATGGAACGGCCGTTTCCGTGACGATGTGCGCCGCTTCTGGGTTGGCGATGCGAACATGATCGGATCGTTCGCAAGCCGAATCTGCGGAAGCTCGGATCTGTATCAACGCTCGGGCAAGGGACCGTCAAGCAGCCTCAACTTTGTCACTTGTCATGATGGTTTCACACTAAACGACTTGGTCAGTTACAAGCAGAAGCACAATGACGAAAATGCCGAGTTCGGCCGTGATGGAACCGATGCCAACTACAGCGACAATTGCGGGGTTGAGGGGCCGACCGAGGATCCCGCTGTCGAGACCGTACGCATTCGCTTGATCAAAAATTTTCTGTTGACCCTGTTTGTCTCGCGCGGGGTTCCCATGTTGCTCGGAGGCGATGAGTTTCGCCGAACCCAGCACGGCAATAACAACGCCTACTGTCAGGATAACGAGGTGAGTTGGTTTGACTGGAGCCTGATCGAAAAGCACAAGGAGATCCAGCGCTTCACTCGGGGAATGATCGCCTTTCGTCGAGCACATCCTGTTTTGCGAAGAGAAACTTTCTACATGGATGAAGACATAAAGTGGTTCGCGCCCAACGGCGCCACTCCCCCCTGGGCAGACCCGTGGCAGAAATCCTTTGCGTGTCTAGTTCTGGGGCAGACTGAACCCGACCTGTTCCTCCTATTCAACGCCGACACAAGACCCGTTGATTTTTACCTTCCTGCCTTGCAGGCCGGGAAGATCTGGCGCTTGGCGGTCGATACTTCCCGAACCGCCCCTGACGATCTCTTCGACCCTGGGAGTGAGCCTAGCGTGCAGGGCCAGATCAGCCTTCGGCTCGAACCTCGATCAAGCGCGATTCTCCTGACAGATAGTTGCGAGGTGCTGCATGACAATTAACCCTGCTGCCGGGAAGCCGGCTGACCCATCGATTCTTGTTAATGTCCCGAAGCTCATCACGGCCTATTACGAGTTACGGCCCGATGTGAGCGATCCCAGACAGCGAGTCGTTTTCGGTACGTCCGGCCATCGCGGGTCTGCGTTCGACGTGGCGTTCAACGAGTGGCACATCCTGGCCATCACTCAGGCGATTTGCGATTACCGCGAACTGCAGAACATTGATGGGCCACTGTTCCTAGGGATGGACACTCATGCTCTGTCCGAGCCGGCGTTGGCGAGCGCACTTGAAGTGCTTGCTGCAAATAGCGTCGAAGTAATGATCTCCGTCGGCACGCCATACACTCCAACCCCAGCCGTCTCCCACGCGATTCTGGTTTACAACCGCGCACGAAAGTCGGGGCCCGCCGACGGCATCGTAATCACGCCGTCTCACAATCCTCCCGATGACGGGGGCTTTAAATACGACCCTCCGCATGGAGGACCGGCGGATTCGAGCGTGACTTCGTGGATTGAGTCGAAAGCCAATGATTTTCTTGCGCGCAGCCTCGACGGTGTTAAGCGCACCGATCTTGTCAAAGCGCTGCGCGCGCCCACAACGCACAAACATGACTTTCTAAACCTTTACATTAGCGATCTCGATAGTGTTGTCGACATGAATGCGGTACGCGACGCCAAGATTAAGCTTGGTGTGGATCCTCTCGGGGGAGCGGGCATCGACTATTGGCCGCGGATCGCCGAGAAGTATGGTCTCGATCTGACAATCATCAACAAATCAGTAGATCCCACGTTTCGCTTCATGACCGTAGATTGGGACGGCAAGATTCGCATGGATCCCTCTTCGCCCTATGCGATGCAGAGACTCATTGCATTGAAAGATACGTTCGATATTGCGTTTGCCAGCGATACTGATCACGACCGCCACGGCATCGTGACCAAAGGAAGCGGGTTGCTGCCTCCGAATCACTACCTTTCAGTGTGCGTCAGTTATTTGTTCGCGAACCGGCCCAATTGGAGTCAGGACGTCGCCGTCGGCAAGACCGTTGTGAGCAGCAGCATGATCGATCGTGTCAGCGCTCGCCTGGGCCGGCGGCTCTATGAAGTTCCGGTGGGCTTTAAGTGGTTTGTCGAAGGATTGCTCGGCGGCCGCTTGGGCTTTGGTGGCGAGGAGAGTGCCGGTTCCACCTTTCTCCGGCGTGACGGCAGCGTATGGACCACTGATAAAGACGGAATCGTTCCCTGTTTGCTGTCGGCAGAAATCACGGCACGCGCGGGCAAAGATCCGGGTGAGATTTATCGAGAGCTCACTCGCGAGCTCGGAGACCCCGTCTACGAACGCATCGATGCTCCCGCTACGCCTGAACAAAAAGCCGCTCTAGCAAAATTGTCCCCGTCCGACATTCAAGCTACTGAAGTTGCCGGTCAGCCGATTCTGAAGATTCAGACCGCCGCTCCGGGAGACGGCAATCCAATAGGAGGGATCAAAGTGATTGCGAGGGACGGTTGGTTTGCAGCACGCCCTTCGGGTACGGAGGAAATCTACAAGATTTACGCTGAGAGTTTCCTCGGTCAGGATCATCTACGACAGATCGAGGAAGAAGCCCAGTCCATTGTTTCTGCAACGCTGGCTCGCAGTGCGCAAGCGTCCTGAACCGATGAGCTATGAGAGGAGTTCGTTTATGAGCAGCTCGACAATCTTTGATCGTCCCTTCGATACAGCCATTTCAGATGCTCTTACCGACTTGGCGCTGGACCTTAGATGGTCGTTCAATCACTCAGCGGACCAGCTTTGGGAGCAACTCGATCCTGAACTCTGGGAACTGACGCACAATCCCTGGGTCCTGCTGCAAACCGTCTCACGGGAGAAACTGCAAGGTGTCACCTCCGACCCAGACTTTCAAAAACTCGTTGCTGATCTCCACCGCGAGAAAACGGAAAAGGAAAAGTCGGAAGCATGGTTTCAGCAGGCGCATCCGCGTTCGGGCGTGTCGACAATTGCGTATTTCTCGATGGAGTTCATGTTGAGTGAAGCGCTGCCGATTTATTCAGGCGGACTCGGCAACGTTGCCGGCGATCAGCTTAAAGCCGCAAGTAACCTGGGCGTCCCTGTGACCGGAATTGGTTTGCTCTACCAGCAAGGCTATTTTCGGCAGGAAATCGATGCAGAAGGCCACCAGCAAGCTTTGTATCCATTCAATGATCCCGGCCAGCTTCCGATTCGACCGGTGCGCGAGCAAAACGGCGAATGGCTGCGCCTGGCCATCAATTTGCCTGGCTTCAAGTTGTGGATCAGAGTCTGGCAAGTACGGGTGGGCCGGACCAGATTGTATTTGCTCGATACCAACGATCCCGCAAACCTTCCGTCCTTCCGCGGCATAACGACTGAACTGTACGGAGGCGGTCCGGAGTTGCGTCTCAAACAAGAGTTAGTCCTCGGCATTGGAGGCTGGCGGCTCCTGCGAGCCTTGGGACTGCAGCCCGAGGTCTGCCATCTCAACGAAGGTCACGCCGCATTCGCGGTGCTGGAACGGGCGCGTTCCTATATGGAAGACAGTGGCAAGCCATTCGACGTCGCGCTTGCCGTCACCCGTGCCGGCAACCTTTTTACCACCCATACTCCCGTGGAAGCTGGCTTTGACCGCTTTGCTCCCAGCCTGATGGAGAGGTATCTCGGCAGGTATGCCGCGGAGAAACTATCGATTTCGTTCGATGAGCTTCTAGCGTTAGGGCGACGCAATCGCCAAGACGCCTCCGAACCGTTCAATATGGCCTACTTGGCGATCCACGGCAGCGGCGCAATCAACGGCGTCAGTAAATTGCACGGTCAAGTGAGCCGACGACTCTTCCAGCCCCTATTCCCCAGGTGGCCTGAGGCAGAAGTGCCGGTAACCCACGTGACCAACGGCGTCCACACCCCCACCTGGGATTCTGCGGATGCAGACCGCTTGTGGGAACTCTCCTGCGGAAAACAATGCTGGCACGGAACACTTGCCGACGCGGAAAAGGATATTCGCGCGGCCAGCGACGCCAGCCTCTGGCAACTCCGCGCAGATAGCCGCAAGGGTCTCGTCGAGTACCTTCGAAGACTTTACAGTCGCCAAATAGCATGCCGGGGAGCGTCGTCGGAAGACCTCGCGCAGGCCGCACTGACACTCGATGACGATATTTTGACTTTGGGATTCGCCCGTCGCTTTGCCGCATACAAACGCCCAAACCTTCTCCTGCACGACCCGGCCCGGCTTCTCAACATCCTGACGAATCGAGAACGCCCTGTTCAACTCGTGATTGCAGGTAAGGCTCATCCCCAGGACGCCGAAGGGCAAGAAATGATCCGGCAGTGGTTTGAGTTTGCGCGCCGCCCTGAAGTTCGATCGCGGGTGGTCTTCCTTTCGGATTATGACGTTCTCATGGCGGAGCATCTGGTTCAGGGCGTGGACGTCTGGGTGAACACTCCGCGGCGGCCTTGGGAGGCAAGCGGCACAAGCGGCATGAAGGTGCTGGTGAACGGCGGGTTGAATCTTTCGGAACTCGATGGCTGGTGGGCAGAGGCTTATTCCCCGGAAGTGGGCTGGGCGATTGGCGACGGGCGCGAACATGGGGATGACCCTTCGTGGGACGCTGCAGAAGCTGAAAGTCTCTACGGAGTGATCGAGAGAAATATTATCCCCGAGTTCTATGCGCGCGACGAGCGTGGAATTCCACGCGCTTGGGTTGCCCGCATGCGCGAAAGCATGGCCCGCTTAACTCCGACCTTTTCGGCCAATCGCGCAGTCCGTCAATATACCGAAGAACACTATCTATCGGCGGCAGCAGCTTTTCGCCAACGCGCCGAGAATCGAGGTTCAGTAGGAGCCGATCTCGTCGCCTGGAAGACTGGACTGGCGAAGCATTGGTCAGCGCTGCGATTCGGCCCCGCGACCGTCGAACAGCAGGGCGAGCAATATCTGTTTCACGTTCAGGTTTTTCTGGATGATATCGATCCCGATGCCGTGAAGGTCGAACTCTACGCGGAGGCGCAGAAAGATAAGGTCCCGATCACGCACGCCATGAATCGTGGCGAACGCCTGGTCGGAGCAACGGGTGCCTTCACCTACAGTGCGACTGTTCCAAAGAGTCGCCCGGTTGCTGACTACACGCCGCGTCTCGTTCCGCAGCACGCAGGAGCGTTCGTGCCACTTGAGGCTGCTTTCATTCTGTGGCACGCGTCACCAACGTGGCGATGAACTTTGAGATTCGCTGCGATGCGGTTGGAAGGACATCGCATTTTGCAGGATTGTAACGATCAATCAGCCAGCGGGAGCGAGGCGGGGTCACTACCGCAGATCCGAAATTGGAGAGCCCATGATGGCCGACGAATCTCGACCGCAACAACCGCTGGAACTCATCCCTGATTTTCCGTATGAGAGCCGGCATGAGTTCGTGGAAAAACTGGCGTACAAGCTCTGGGAACAGAGGGGGCGCCCCCTCGGATCACCGGACGTCGACTGGTTCGCGGCGGAACGAGCTGTGTATGCATCGTTAGTGGCGTCGGGGATGATTTCCCTGCTCCCGAATGACTCGCAGAACATCGGAGAAAAGATTTACCGCCGGACGCAAAGTTGAGCAATCCTGCCGCCTGTTTTCAAGGTCATTTTAATGAAGGCGAAAGAGCTACCGACGCCTCGCTCGTCAAAACTCGAAAGGTGAAAGTCTCCTGTAGATAGAGGCGAACGATCGCATCTGTGTGACTGAGATAGCCGATCGAAATATCCTGCCCAATGTTTAATTCAAAATCACCTCCTCGCGTCGTCAGCACGAAGGCGCCGCGAATCGCCTGGGCCAGCACGATGTTGCCGTCGATAATTCGTTTTACATGCTCGAGAACCGGATAGCCGTGATCGCGAGTCTCGGCAAGCCCCGTATATTCGACTGCTCCCAGCAGGATGGAATACGGTCCACTCACACCCGCGAGGCGCAACTGGTTCAGCGCTTCGGCGACAGCATCTGGATAGTCGTGGACGTCCTCTGGAAGAGCCTTGATCGGATTACTGGTACTCTCACGAATACCCTGAATGTTCGCCGCCTGATATCCGTCGAAAATTGCGCGATCCTCGGCGAACGCGAGGGTCTTGGCGGCATCCTTTGCCGGTTGCCAATTGGAGTCTTTCGCCCCGCGCTCGACGTCGTCAATCGCTTGCCGCGACAATTCAAAAGGCACTCTCAACTGGACGAGGGGCTTGACTTCATGGTTGTTCGCGGTAATGTTCTCTGCGGGAGGAGAGATGGGCACCAAGTGGCCGGTCGCAACTCCCGGAAAGGCAATTCCGCCCGGGGTTGGAACGTCGACAACGCGCCTGCCGGCGAGGTATCCCTTGATGGTTCGCGTCGTCTCTTCCTCGATCTGTTCCCACGCTGCGTCTGAAATCGGTGCTAGTTTCCGATGGAGATTATTCATTCTGGGCTCCCTTTAGCGATCCTATTCCGAGTGATGTATCACGCACAGGTGAAGATGACGTCCGGTCACGGTCCGATGCGGCAGCGGTTGAATCTGTTGTGGGTTCTTCATCACCTTGATCTTCGAGGAAAGTTGCTGACGGAGCAAAGAACAGATTCCCCGTGACGGCCCGACTGAAATCCAAAAGCCGGTCATAGTTCCCCGGTGGGCGCCCGACGAACATGTTTTCAAGCATCTGTTCGATTGTTCGTGGTGAGCGACTAAAGCCGATAAAATATGTTCCGAACTCTCCGTAACCCGGTCTGCCGAATGGCATGTTGTCCCTCAGGATCTTGACGTCTTTGCCGTTCTCGACGATAGTCGTGAGAGCATTGTGCGCCGAAGTTGGCTTGACTGAATCGTCCAATTCGATATCAGAGAGTTTTTTACGTCCTATGATGAGTTCCTGCTGCTCGGTAGAAAGGGCATTCCACCTTTCCATGTCGTGCAGGTATTTCTGAATAATGACATAGCTTCCGCCCCTGAACTGAGCGTCTTCCTGGCCGACGAGCGCCGCATCATAAGCATCCCCGCCTCTCGGGTTTTCGGTTCCGTCTACGAATCCGATCACGTCACGATCATCAAAGTAGCGGAAGCCGTGCACTTCGTCGACAACGGAAACTGCGTCTCTGATGCGCTCCATGATATGGGTGACCAACTCAAAACACATGTCCATTCGCTTGGCGCGGACATGAAACAGCACATCTCCTGGGGTGGAGACGGCATGGCGTCCGTCCGATCGAATCTCACGAAACGGGTGAAGCTCAGCCGGTCGAGGTTTTCTGAAAAGTTCGTCCCACGCACTTGAACCGAATCCGACGATACACGTAAATCCAGCCTCAATGTCGCGGAACTCCACTGCACGAACAAGCCCCGGCAAATCGGCGCATAGCGAGCGCAGGACTGCATAGCTCTCAGGATTTGGCTTGATGCAGACAACCAGAAAGATCGCAGCTCGCGTGAGCGGCGAAAGAATCGGTTGAGCAACTGGCAATTGTGCACTGCGGCTGGCTTCGTTCATATGACTGATTTTCGACGCGACCTCTTGCAGTTCCGTAACCGGACCGACCTCGTTCAATTGCAGCGACTCATATCTAGGGGCGCTGGAGCCCCGATACGTTCCGCCACTTTAGATTGTAACCGCGTGGCCGTCCCGTTCCCAGCTTGCATTTGTTACTGGTAATTCACGACGCGAAATGAATTACCTGGTGTCCTGACGGTCTGCGAATCAGTCCAGTTCCTGGAAAACATGACCGTCAGCGTTGATCTTTTGCTGGATAATACGTTCCCGTCCGGTGTGACATCAAAAACCCATTGCTTGGCGTCGGCAAGATCGAGGAGACCCTCCCCTGTGCGCACATAGACCCAAGAGTTGGTTTTTGCGGATTGATGTACAGATCGTATTCCTTCATGAAAGGAGCCTCTTTACAGCACATGAATTCCCGGACTGCTGCTGCACAGAATTGCTTTGTCGGCACTCATCTGGCCGCGATCATGGCAGCGGCTGCACATTTATGGAATAACATGAGCTCATGGCGCGGGCATTCAAAATCGGTGACCGTGTGACCTGGAATTCTGAAGCTGGCCGTGTCAGCGGCCACATCGTACGCGTACACACGAGCGATGTGAACTACAAAGGCTATGTCCATCACGCGAGCGAGGACGATCCGCAGTACGAGATTAAAAGCGAAAAGACCGATCATATTGCCATGCACAAGGGCAAAGCTTTGCGACGCCGTGACTGATAAACACGTGCATTCCAGCGTTCGAATCTAAAGCGGCATTAAATCGTGAAACCCCGGATGCGCAGAGGAGCACTTGCCCAGACGGCGGAATGAGCCGATGCCCCAGTCGAAGTGAATCAGCAGAGAGTTCGCTTATCGATACAAGCTGCAGAAGTGTGAGAATTGCCCTCAACTGCCCTATAAGTTGATGGCATCTCTGTATCCCCGTTCTGGCTCATTTGCCGTCGTTAGCGCTATTCTTAGCTGCCGATTTATGCGAAGAAGCTCACACACATACCGCTGCAGGGTCTCTACGTGGTTCTGCCAATCCTCATCGATTCCTTGTTTCCATTCTTTATGCCCAGGTCCTTCGGTGAGTGGCCTCTCTGTCCTTTGCTCAGATGAATCGGCTCCCGGTTTCGTTTGAGCGAAAAGCTCTTGACGATTCTGAGTAGCCGTAACATCTCCTGTACGAACAGTCACGGTTGTCATAATTGTGCTCCTCATGCGCTGCTCGAGCTATTCTTCTGACGCACTCCGCAGTGTCCTGGCGCGACTCGTTCGGATGCGGCGCAGTGTTGCCATTACGCCAGAAGAGCCTCGGCGAGTCTATTGGACAAAGGTATCGATTGATAATGATGGGCAACTTACCGCGTCGAATGCACACGAAATCAATCAGCCGATGGCGGAAATCATCACAATCTCCGGCACCTGTCTCGGGCGGCTGGATCTCCCAATAGCGATGGTAGCGCGAGGCCCGCAGCATGCGATTCTTGCCCTAACAGCCTATCGTAATAAGTTCTCGGGGAAACTTGCGCGCTGGAAGCGTTTGCCCAGACAGTGATTGACGACGATGAATTTTGAAGGCCTTAACCGATCCGCGGGATAGGTTGCCCCTCGCCAGGACTTGCCATACACGGCCGTCGAGAGCCATCGAGCAGTTGCCTACCAGAGTTCACAATGCACGAGCAAAGCATCCAACCCGCACATTCTATTGATCGAGACCGCGACGCAAAGATTTCTACAGGCACTCGCGAGCGCTATATTCTCGTTTGTAACTGCGGCACCCTCATCGATGCGTATCTGCTCCGAATTCGATAGGATAGGGAGTTTTTATTCGATGAAGGTGGTAGCCGTTATAGAATTGCTTGGATCTTGCGCCCATGCAAGTATGCAAGCCTTTTCGCGTAAGGCACCATGGTCCCGACCCCGCGATTCTCGACTATTGATCTCTTGTTCGTTAGTAAAAAGCAGTGAAATCGCTGGTAGTCGGGTTTGTGCTCGCGATACTCGCTTGCGCCGGTGATTCTTGCCGTTCGCGAAGCGACTTCTAGTGGAGGACTTGCAAATGAAGCGACCTCTGCGGCCAATTTCTCTTGCTGGCTCTCAACTCGGTGGAGTGCGCCACATCTGTGCATTTTTTGCCAACGATGAGGAAGAGTATCGTGTGTTGCTTCCCTTCATCCGGGATGGTCTGTCCTGTGGACACAAGGCAGTACACGTCATCAATCCTGAGGCACGCCAAGAGCATCTGCAACGTCTGGCTGAGGCGGGCATCGACTCAACCGCTTCCCAGCAAAGCGGACAGCTTCAGATTCGGGTCAATACCGAAGTCTATCTACGAGATGGGCGTTTCGATCAAGACCGGATGCTTGCAGCATTCGAAGAGATGGCGGCTTCGGCCAGGAGCGCGGAAGGATTCCCACTGAGTCGCATCGTGTGCCGGATGGATTGGGCATCGGGAGATCACTCTCGTATTGACGATGTGATCGAGTTTGAATCGCGTGTGAACGATGTTTGGCGCCGATATGACGACGCCGTTATCTGCACCTATCATCTCGCGCAACTCAGCGGGGATGCCGTGATCGATATCATGCGGACGCACCCGATGGTCATCATAGGGGGACATCTGCAACGGAACCCCTTTTTCACGCGCCCTGAGGAGTTTCTCCGCGAATTCCGCGGACGGCGGTCTGGACGAACAAATCCCCAGTAGCGGCGGGCCAGTATGCACCAGCAACCAACGAGTCCTGCGACTGAAGTAAAACGGCTGCAGCGCTGCATGAACGATCTGGTCAGCGTCCTTGCGCTTCCAGCCGTCTGGAGTCTATCCGAACCGCATCGAATCCTGGAGACCTTCCTCGATGCCCTCATGGAAATACTCGATCTCGACTTCCTGTATGCGCGCGTACGACTTGACTCACCAGAAGCCATGGTCGATGCGCTCAGAACTTCTCCGCTCTACGAGACGGGCCATCGTCGGGAGGAGATCACACATGCACTGAATCAGTGGTCAGGAGAAGATCCGCAGCAATGGTCTGAAGAAGCATTTAGGCCTCCGGGAGGCCAGCGGGCTTCGGTCTTTCCCATCAGGATGGGAATAGAAGCCGAGCTCGGACTCATCGCGGCGGGATCTCGAAGAGCCGGTTTCCCGGAACAAACCGAGATCCTGGTGCTTAGCGTAGCTGCGAATCAGTTAGCTATCGGGTTGCAGCATGCGATTCTCCTGAATGAGCAGAAACGGGTTGCAAGGGAACTCGATCGGCGGGTTGCGGAACGAACAAGAGAGCTTGCCGAAACCAACAGAGAGCTGCAACTCCAGGTTGGACTTCTGCAGCATCTTCCTGTATCCGCCTGGACGCTCAAGCCGGACGGGACACCAGATTTCATGAATCAAGTGTGGCTTGAATACTCCGGTCAGACCCTCGATTTCGTCCGGTCGCATCCCGAGGCCTGGATGACCGCGGTCCACCCCGAGGATCGCGAACGAGCATCGAGGGCCTTTTGGGAGGGAGTTCGTTCGGGACAGGGTTTTGCGATGGAAACCCGGTCCCGCCGCGGTCACGACGGGATCTATCGCTGGCAGCTCAATCGAGCCGAGGTCTTGCGCGACGCTGAAGGGAAAGTCCTCAAATTTGTCGGCACGTCCTCCGACATCGACGACCAGAAACGCGCCGAACAGGAGCTGCGGGCGAGTGAGAACAATTTCCGTCAGATTGTCAATAGCATTCCTGGGCTGGTGTGCACCCTGGATGCGGCCGGTGAGATTCAACAGCTCAACCGACCACTCCTTGAATACTTCGGTAAGACTCCCGAGGAACTAAAGGGTTGGAAGATGACCGACGCTGTTCATCCGGAAGACCTTCCAGAAGTGGTCAGGGCTTACACATATTCGGTCACAACCGGAACTCCATATGCCATCGAACATCGTTGTCGACGAGCCGACGGGGTCTATCGCTGGTTCCAGGTCCGCGCCTTGGCCGTGCATGATGGGGACAACAATATCTCCGGCTGGTACGTGCTGCTCACCGATATCGAAGACCGTAAACGCGCCGAGGAAGCCTTGAGGGCGAGCGAACAAAGGCTTAGCCTAATTATTAATACGATGCCCGTCCTAGCCTGGTCCGCTCTTCCAGACGGCGTTGTCGAATTCTTCAACCAGCGGTGGTTGGATTACACGGGTTTATCACCAGAGCAGGCGCATGGGTGGGGGTGGACCGAGGCAGTTCATCGCGACGATCTCGGTCGTATGACCAAGCACTGGCAATCTATGATTTCAGCCGGAGGATCAGGCGAGATTGAAGCGCGTTTTAGACGCTTTGACGGTGATTATCGATGGTTTCTGTTTCGCGCGGATCCAATGCGCGACGAATCAGGCGCAATCATCAAATGGTATGGCACGAATACCGATATTGACGATTGGAAGCAGGCGCAGGAAGAATTACGCAACACTCAGGCGGAACTCGCGAGAATGATGCGAGTCATGACGATCGGACAACTGACTGCTTCGATCGCACATGAAGTCAGCCAGCCGTTATCAGGCATCATCACGAATGCCAGCACTTGTCTTCGCATGTTAAAGAGTGATCCTCCAAATATAGATGGTGCGCTAGAGACCGCACAGCGGACGATCCGCGACGGTAATCGCGCTTCCGACGTGATCACTCGGCTGCGAACGCTTTTCAGCAAAAAGCAAATTGAGGTCGAGCCACTCGACCTCAATGAAGCCGCTCGCGAAGTCATCGCGCTGCTGTCCGGCGAACTACAGAGAAACGACGTAATTCTGAAACAGGAATTCAGAGATCATCTGCCGACTGTCAATGGTGACCGCGTTCAACTTCAGCAGGTCATTCTGAATCTCTTGCGCAATGCGTCCGACGCAATGAGCAGCGTCGCGGATCGGCCGCGGCAAATGGTGCTTAGAACGGAGTTAGAGGACGAGCATGTGTGCCTTTCAATTCAAGATTCCGGCGTTGGTTTTGCTCCAGAAGTTGCCGACCAAATGTTCGAATCGTTTTACACAACGAAGTCGGATGGCATGGGGGTTGGACTCTCTGTCAGTCGTTCGATTATTGAGGCCAATCACGGACGGCTGTGGGCGACTGCGAACGACGGGCCAGGAGCCACCTTTGCATTCTCAATTCCCTGCGAGCATGGGTCTGCCCCTCTCGGGGGACGTTGAGAGGGCTTTCGATCGGACATGGCGGGATCAAGAATTCCTCCGCGTACCACCAGTTGCGATGGCTGGGTTGTTTGCTTCACACTGCACTCCCGTATCGCTCTTTGAGAACAAAAACTGTCTGTCTACGCAGGGACGCTCGAGATGCCCCGTCGGGATTCGAAGAACGGTGGTTGCTTTGGTACCCCCGTGCTCATCTGGTTGTCAGGTAGGGACAAGCTTCCTACATACTTCAACAAGCCGTGGCTGGATTTCACGGGGCGCCCCGTGGAGGAAGAACTCGACAACGGTTGGGCGGAGAACGTTCACCCGGAGGACCTGCAAAGATGTCTCGAGACCTACACACAGTCTTTTGATCAGCGCGAAGAATTCAGGATGGAATACCGGCTCCGGCGTCGGGACGGAGAGTATCGCTGGATCCTTGACCTCGGCGTGCCGCGATTCAACCAGGACAACTCGTTTGCCGGTTACATCGGAATCGGTGTCGATGTGAATGATCGCAGACTGGCCGAGGAGAAGCTGAATGAATACAAAGAAGCGGTTGAGGGGGTGGATGCGATCATCACGGTCATCGACCGCGAGCTATGTGATCGCGAATCAAAAGCATCTCGGCATGCGGGGGAAGACAATTGAGCAAGTACTGGGCCATCACGCCAGGGAGGTAATGCAAAGCGGGTTCGACGATGTGAAGGAGAAACTAGACGATTGTTTCCGAGGCAACATCATTCGATTCGAGACCGAAGTCGTGCTTCCCGATATTGGCGAGAGGTATATGTCGGTCTTTTTCCTTCCGGTGAACGGCCCGAACGGCATAGACCGCATCGTATGCATCGGCCACGACATTACCGAGCGCAAGCAAGCGGAAGAGGCGCTGCGAAAGAGCGAGGAAAGTCTCAGGTTGGCCGTTGAGGCCGGAAGAATGTACGCCTATGAGTGGGACCTCACCACGAAGCTGTTGGTGCGTTCCCCGGAGTACGTTAACATCCTCGGCCCGACTGAGCCGCGGATCGTAACCGCAACCCTCGAGGAGGCCCTCCAGAGAATCCATCCAGACGATGGGAGGGGCGTTCTCAGAGCCCTCGCTGAATGTTCTCCCGAAAAACCGACGATCGACCTGACATACCGTGTGCCGGTTCCCGGCAAGGGTCCAATCTGGCTGAAAAGCACTGGGCTGGCATTCTTCGACGGTGAAGGCAGAATGTTGCGCTTGATCGGAATGGTAGCCGATGTCACCGATCAGAAGGTATCGGAAGAAGCGCTCGCGGATATGACAAGGAAGGTGATTGAAGCCCAAGAAAAGGCGCATCGGGAATTGCGGCAATTCACACCGCGCCTGATTGCTGCTCAGGAGGACGAAAAGCGGAGGCTTTCCCGGGAACTGCACTACGATATAGCACCACGGCTCACACTGCTCAGGAGCGAACTAGATGTTCTGGAGCGCGTTTTGTCCCCGGACGAAACTGCAGGACGATCCGAGATTCGCAAGCTCGAAGGCCAACTCGATCAACTCGTAGTTGATGTCCACAACATGTCCCACTGTCTGCATTCCTGGCATCTGGAGCTTCTAGGTTTAGGCGGAGTACTCGAGTCGCTTTGTCGTCAGCTCGCAGCACAGTATGGCATTCCCATCAATCTGACCACTGAGCCGTTGCCGGAGGTCATGCCGGATCCGATTCCGATTTGCTTCTATCGTGTCGCCCAGGAAGCTCTGTCGAACGCGGGCAAGCACAGCAAGTCTGCGAAGATCGACGTTGGCTTGTTCTGTGATGGACGTCTCTTGCGAATGCGAATCAGAGATTTTGGCGTCGGCTTTGATCACTCAGTCCGAGGGAGCGGTTTGGGGTTGGTATCGATGCACGAACGTCTCCGGATGATCGACGGGGTACTACGATTCAATCCCGTCCCAGAAGGAACCGAGGTCGAGGCTGAGGTGACACTTGATGGGATCGGCACGGCTGCAAATGGGGAATTATCCGGGACGGCGCGAGTGTCACCCAACAAGGATCATGCAGTCTTACCTATGCGTGAGCCTTGAGATAGACTCGCATCGAGATTTACAAGGAACCGACTCTCGTTGAAAAGACAGGGGGGTGCTTGTTGCACTGAGCCCCGGGAATGATTCTGAATGGTTGCGTTGACTAACGAATTAGTATTGCAACTATATGGTGGTATTGGCTGCCTTAAGGCAGCCAATACCTAAGTACAATAGACGTCACCTTCCACAAAAGCAGATGATCCTCTTTTGGAGCGCTCCAACAGAGGATTTCATAGAGACACACTCGGCCCCGTTTTTGATCTGTAGCCCGGAGCGGTGTAAGCACCACTTTGCAGAGGTGCACTCTGACTTTTTCAGCAGCGTTGGAGCGAACCAACGCAACCTGAACGTCGGGCAGAGCTGTTTTTAGGAGCGGACTGATATCTCTATGATGAATCCACAATCACTTGTATCAATTGTCGATGATGATGAATCGGTCCGTGAATCGCTGCCAGATCTCCTCAAGGTATTCGGTCTGGCGTCTCAGACATTCTGTTCTGCCGAGGAGTTCCTTGCGGAGGATGGAATCTCGCGAAGCAGATGTCTGATCCTCGACGTTGCCATGCCGGGAATGTGCGGACCCGAACTCCAAAAAGAATTGATTCGTCGCGAGATCAAGATCCCCATTATTTTCATCACCGCGCATCCAGATGAAACGTTGCGGTCGCGGCTTCTCGAGCAAGGCGCGATCACATGCTTAAGCAAGCCGTTCAGTGATGCTGCTATGCTCGAAGCGCTGAATTCCGCGCTTCAGGTCAAATAATCGTTGTCTGTGGAATTGAGTCGCCGGTATAGAATGACTCGTGCGCGTGCGCAGTGGATTTTGAAGTGAGGGCTTTGCCCATGGCAAAGAGTGCGTCGATTGTTCTCGTCGTCGATGACGACATCTCTGTTCGCGAATCGCTCGAACTCTTGCTTAGACATGAGGGCTTGGACGTGGAGACGTTCGTTTCTGCGCAGGAATTTCTCAGCCGTCCAGCCGTAACGATTCCAAGTTGCTTGGTACTGGACATTTCTCTTCCGGGACTCAATGGTCTCGATCTGCAGAAGCGTGTTGCAGTGGAACGACATGAGATGCCGATTGTCTTCATCACAGGTCACGGAGATATTCCCAGGACTGTGCAGGCGATGAAGGCGGGGGCTGTAGAGTTCCTGACCAAACCGTTCAATGACGAAATTCTGCTGAATGCCATTCACAATGCGCTGGTACGCAGCAAGGCATTACTTGACCGCTCCGCGGAGATCAGGGCCTTGAAAGCCCGTTACTCGTGCCTCACCGCTCGCGAACGCGAGGTGATGGCATTAGTCGTTGTCGGTTTGCCGAACAAACAGGTTGGCAGCGAACTGGGGATCAGCGAGATTACAGTTAAAGCACATCGCGGCAGCATGATGCGAAAGATGAGAGCTGAATCCTTTGCAGAATTAGTAAGCATCGCTACATGTCTCCGCCTGACGCGGCTGCCTGGATCCGCATTGCCCCTGGCTAGGTAATCCTCAGGCGCAAACTGCAATCTGTCTTCCATTGAGAGTGGGAAACATCACCTTGACCCCGGAGCTTCACCTCAACCTGCCGAGAATCGTCTCTTCATGGATCATCGTCCGCATAGTCCGATCTCGGGGTTCGGGTCCACATAGTTGTTACTGAACTGCATGTGTCGAGAACCAACGGGTGTTGTCTGAAGTTCTGCGTTCTGATGGTTGCGCTGACCCGGCTAATACGCCAACCTCTTCCTATCACAACTGGTACTGGAACAGGCCTTGGCAGGCCTGTTCCGGAAGTTGAATGGTTACTTCTTCGGCGCCGCCTTGTGGATCGGCTTCTTCAGATCGAGAAGGGTCGAGGAATCGGCAGCATTGAATGGATAATGCCGCGTAGATTCCTGCTCCGATCCGTTCAGCCTGATGTCGACGCGACGGCCCTGAGCCAGAACAATCACGTTCAGGTTCCGCAGTATCCTCGTCCTTTGTTCGTCGGTCAGGTCGGGATTGGTCTCGATCAGATTCTTGACCTCGTCCTTGCTGAGCTGCTGCTCCTCGCCCATCGCCTGCGTATCAATGCTCGCCTCGGGAACACCCTGTTCAACGAGGAAAGCCTTGGCGCGAGCAACACGACGTTCGGAGAGTTTCTGGTTGAATTCCGCAGTCCCACGCGGATCCGCGTGACCGGTCAAGGTTATCCGTCCATCTGGCTTGACTTGCAGATAGCTCTTGAAGTCCGTTGCGAGCGCGGTGAGAGTTGCCTGCTGGCTTTCCACCAAGCCACCCTCCGGATGCCTTTCCGTCGGCTGAGCAGTTGGGAAGTACACGCTGTGCAATGTAAGCCGACCTATAAGCTCAGCTGACGGTTGTGGAGGAGGAGGCGGCGCCTGAATGCTGACGCTCGCGTTTGCAGTCGCAGTGTGGCCCTTGTCATCCGACACGCTGCAAGTGATCTGCACCGGACCGGTGGAAGCGCCTGTTGAGGAGTACGTTGCCGCTGCGCCGCTTCCGCTGATGGTGCCACCCGAAGCCTGGTAGCTGTAAAGCAGCGGGCGGTTCTGCGGGCTCACACCCTGGGCCGTAATGGTCGACGAGTCACCCGGCTTGAGATCGGTCGGGTTTGCCGAGCAGCTCAGTGTCGGCGGCTCGAATTCCTTCACGGTGTAAGTGGCCGAGCAGTCGGCAATTTGCCAGGGCTTTTCCCCTTCCTTACCCGGCTTTCCTTCCTTGAGGGTTCCCCTGACCGTGTAGGTTCCGGGATTCAGAGGACCCGTATTGACACTCGCCGTCGTTCCATTGCCGGTAACGCCGTCGCCGCTCCACGTATACAACGCGTTCAACTTCGGATTCAGGCCTTCCGGAGTTGCAGTCACTGTGACCGAATCGCCCGGGAAGACCTGTGCAGGCGAGGCCGAGCACGAGGCTGTCATTGGAGCCGGGGGCTTGCCGCCAAAGTTATAGCCGAAACCCGCTACCGCACCACTTATCGTGGGGTTATAGACGAACTGGTTAGTGGTCGGTCTGTAGTCCTCATACAGATACCGCCAGCCCACCGCCAGTCCTAACTTGGGAGTGAAGTTGTAGTTCAGCAGTCCCACCGCCTGATAGTCCAGAGTGGATCCGCCTGCGCCGGCGTCACCGGACACCGTCATGGCTGCCTTTTCACCGAAGGGCAGTATGAACCTGGCTCCGCCCACACCATCGACCCACTGGGTCGATCGATTATTGCTGAGGCCCAAGGGTTCCAACGTGTTGTTCACGCTCACATACCAATAACGGATTCCGCCGAGTGCGTCTACCTTCATGTGGTCGCCGTCGTAGAGCCTGTAGCCCACTTTCGGCGTCAAAATCGACTGTGTAAAGTGAGTATTGATCGATGCCTGGCTCAAGTCTTCAATCGGGATTCCGTTGTTGACGCCGAGTTTCATCCACAAGAAATCGACCGGCATCACGAAGCGGCCCTTATCGGCCTCGACCGCGATCGGGATGATCCCTTTTAAAACATGAAAGACGTCGGAGAAAGGCACATGGATGCTGGCATTATGGCCGAGCGCACCAACGGTTCCGTGCAATCCGGGAAACCAGCCGTAGATCGTGATCCCAACGCGCCAATCCCCGCCAGTGCTTCCTGTCGGGTAATGAGACACCGGACCAGTCGCCTGGTCTGGCGTCGTCGGTGCCGGCGCGTCTGGAATTGTGGGTGCGACCGTTGGCGACGCGGCGGCTGGTCCCGTGACCATCAAGTCCACCGGCCCCTGAGCAAAGACAGGGATGCAAAACAGCAGGGTAAGCGCTACCGCGACCACCAGGCAGAACTTCTTGCAGCGCAAATTCATAATCTCTCCTTCATACTTACGGCCACCTGTTTATCAGTTGCCATGATGCGCACCACTTAAAATGGTTGGAGAAAATAGTGCATAAGTTTAGCTTCTGCCTGGGGAGACTTCGATGCTACTGTCAAATCTGACAGATCGAGCGCGATAACCTAGGATGTTTTCGCGCACTCGATTCTTGGTTGCCATGCAAACCAGAGGTGTCCGACGAGAGCGCCGCTTTGAAATCGGGATCTTTGTGTTTTTTCAAATGCGCAGAGAAGGCCGGCCATCCAACCCAACAATTGGATCCTCCAAAAGCCCGATCGTTATGCCGACGATTTCTCCAAACTTGGTCGCGCCGGCGAGAATAGCCTCCACAATGTGCCAGCCGATCTCCCAGGGGGACTGTCAGTACTTACAGTTCACGACAATGGGGGCGGCACGGTATTGCTTGTGAGTATGGATTCCCATTCTTCCGCACAAACGGGATGGAGGGAATGAAGACCACACGCAATCTGTGGCTTTTTGGCGCTGCGCCCTTTGCCACTGACTTCGGCTACGTACCAACGACCACCCACATGCCAATAGGAGAACTGAAAATGTCGAACCAGAAAACGGTTGTAACTCTAGCTTTGTTATGCGCCATGGCGCTCGCCAGCCAACCGATACTTTCCCAAGCTGCACAAAGCGCGCCGAGCGCGGGGGCATCGTCCACGGCGAGCCTTGACCAAGACATCAAAATGCTGCGAGAAGACGTCCAGTCGGCGAGGAAAACACTAACTGCGGAGAACATGAATCTTACCACGGACGAAGCCGCTAAGTTCTGGCCCATTTATGACCAGTATGCAACAGAGATTGCCAAGATCGGCGATGCCCGCGTGGCGCTCATCAAGGATTATGCGGCGAACTATGACACGATGACCGATGATCAGGCGAACCTCTTCATTCAGAGGGCGGCGGCTATCGACCAGCAGTTCACAGACGCCCGCTCGAAGTACGTGCCAATCTTCGAGAAGGCCATTTCGGCCAAGAAGACCGCGTTGTGGTACCAAATCGATCGGCGCCTCGACCTTTTGATCAACCTGCAGTTGGCGGGGAGCATTCCCGTGGTGAACACCAGCAACTAAGTTCGTGACAAATCTCTGAACAAGAGCACCACTTCGAAAAGTGCCATTGGGATTCCAAGTGAGCGACACTCAGACCCACAGCACTTTTCGAGCGGATCACACAGGCCCGGATCTGGCTTATTACCTATCATTCCTATCGCGTTCACTACGTCCGTGATTCACTCTTGGCAAAGGCACCGGATTTGCCGGCATCTAAGAACTGCGTTCCATCAAGCTGTCCAAATACTTCGATAAGCTTCGCCACCACGCCAGTCCAACCGGTCTGATGGCTGGCACCAAGACCTGCACCGTTATCCGCGTGAAAGTACTCATGGAACAGGATGTAATCCTTCCATTCAGGATCGGTCTGGAATTTCTCCGTACCGCCGTAAACGGGCCGGCGACCGGATTTGTCCCGCAAGAAGATCCCTGTCAAGCGATCGGCGATTTCGCGGGCCACCTCGAACAGGTTCATCAGTTTTCCGGATCCGGTAGGGCACTCGATCTTGAAGCTATCACCGTAATACAAATAGAACGACAGCAACGCGCGGATCAGCATCGCGTTGACCGGCATCCAAATCGGTCCGCGCCAGTTCGAGTTGCCACCGAACATACCTGTGTCGGATTCGGCCGGAAGGTAATTTACCCGGAACTCCTGACCATTGACATTCACGACGTACGGATGGTCGGCATGGAACCGCGAGAGCGCCCGGATTCCGTAAGGACTGAGGAATTCGTTCTCATCGAGCATGCGCGTAAGAATCCGGCGTAACCTCTCAGGATTTACGAGCGCGGCAATGCCTCGCTCCGCGTACCCCAAGTGGCCCTGCCCAGTGGGATGAATGCTCGCGCGCAGTTCCGGGATGCGTTCCAGGCGTTCCCGCAGGATGGCCGTTACTGTCTGTGCCCGTTCGCGCTGCCAAGGCTCGATGACCACAGTGGCACACAATGGCAGCAGTCCTACCATGGAGCGAACCTTGAGCCTGGTTGCGGTGCCATCGGGGAGCCGCAGGACGTCGTAGTAAAAGCCATCTTCCTCATCCCACATTCCCTCTGGCCCCATCTGATTCATGGCGTGAGCGATCCAAAGGAAATGATCCGCAAACTTCATCGCCATGTCTTCATAAAAGGGGTCCTGAGCGGCTAGCTCGACGGCGATCTCGAGCATGTTCTGGCAGAACATAGCCATCCACGCTGTGCCATCCGCCTGTTCAAGGTTGCCACCGGTAGGCAGTGGTGCACTGCGATCAAACACGCCGATGTTGTCCAACCCAAGAAAACCACCTTGAAACAGGTTGTTCCCAAAGCGGTCTTTGCGATTTACCCACCAACTGAAGTTCAACATCAGCTTCGCAAAGGAACGTCTGAGGAACTCGATGTCTCCTTTACCTTTCAAGGCCTGCTCGGTGCGATAAAGAAAGATTGTCGCCCAGCCGTGAACCGGTGGATTCACATCTCCGAAGTTCCACTCGTAGGCAGGAATCTGGCCCGTCGGATGGATGAAAAACTCTTGCAGCATCAAGTCAAGTTGTTGTTTTGCAAAATCCGGATCGACCGAGGAAAGCGCAATGGCATGAAACGCGAGATCCCACGCGGCGTACCAGGGATACTCCCACTTGTCGGGCATCGAGATAACGTGCTGATTCACCATATGAAACCAGTCGCTGTTCCGCATTGTGCGGCCGCCGGGCTTCATCGGATCCTCGCCATGCTCTTTGAGCCATTTGTCCACGTCGAAGTAGAAGAATTGCTTGGACCAGAGCATCCCGGCCAGCGCCTGGCGCATAACAAGGGCCGCATCTTCGCTGACGTGAGTCGGCGTTATGGACTTGTAGAACTCATCGGCCTCCTGCTTGCGTGTCTGCATGATCGCTGAAAAGTCCTTGAATGGATCGCCCATGGCGGCAGGCGCAGCATCACTCAGCCGCAACCGGATGGTTGCCGTAGTTCTTGCGCCCACGTTTAACTGATAGTCTGCCGCTGTCTTGGTTCCTGTCTTCCCGGGGTTGACGGCGTTACGATTTCCGTGGACCACGTAGTCATTGATTCCGTCTTTGACATAGCGAGAAGCGTTGGTCGTGCCGAAGATACGCTGATTGTTCGTGTCATTCTCCGTAAACAGCAGCGGGACATCGCCCTCGCAGTACAGAAAGCATTGCTTGAGATCGGCATATACCGCTGAAACGACCTGTTCACCTTTCGTCCCAGGTATCTGCTTCATCGACGGCTTTGGTGTACCTGGCCACCATGTCCAGGTGTTGCGGAACCATAGAGTCGGCAGCACGTGCAATGTGGCTGGCTCGGGGCCGCGGTTACTCACGCTGATTTGGATCAGGATGTCGTCCGGCGACTGCTTGGCATACTCGACAAAAACGTCAAAGTAGCGATCCTCCTTGAAGATTCCCGTATCCAGCAGCTCATATTCCATGTCATTACGGTTGCGTCGCTTGTTGGTATCGATCAGATCACCGTAGGGATAAGCGGCTTGCGGATACTTATATAGATACTTCATGTACGAATGCGTGGGCGTGCTGTCGAGGTAGAAGTAGTATTCCTTAACGTCTTCCCCGTGGTTGCCCTCACTGTTCGTCAAGCCGAACAGACGCTCTTTTAGAATCGGGTCTTTGCCATTCCACAGGGTCACGCTGAAGCACAACAACTGCATGTAGTCGCTGATGCCAGCAAGACCATCCTCGCCCCAGTGGTAGGCGCGTGAGCGGGCCTGGTCATGGGTGAAGTAGTTCCACGCATTTCCATCCTGGCTGTAATCCTCGCGAACTGTGCCCCACTGCCGCTCGCTGAGATAAGGCCCCCACTTCCTCCAAGGCTTTTTGCCGGGGCCAATCTTTAGGAATCTGAGAGTCTCGAGTGCACTTGCCTCCTCGAGTCTTACCAATTCTGGATTCTGGCTCACGTTATCCCTCCATTTGGCTTATTTGACCCAGTGAGAGTAGACGTTCCGCGCACCGGGTCTCTGTCGGGAGTTCCGGAACCTGCGGACACGACTCCTGTCATAGGCGGACGTTCTTCTTTAGGCGGATTTGGCCTTAGGTTCAATCGTCTTGTCGCTCAAAGCGTGCGTACTGATAGTCCCTTGAGTTTCGGATTCGGTCTCGAGTGAGTTGGACGCAAGGAAAACAGACTGCGATGGAAGTGCAATTTGAACGCCCGCCGACTCGATACATTGCATGATGCCCAGGAGAAGATCTTCCTGCAGTTCGAGAAATTGACTCCAATCATGCGCCTTGGCGTACGCGAAAACCTCGACATCGAGCGAATAGGATCCGAATCGAAGAAAACGCACGCGAATCGAGTTGGCCTCAACAGACTGATTCTCCCTGAGCAACTTGCGGATGCTTTCGAGGACGACGTGCATCTGCGGAGAGGTGGTCGAGTAGCGCAGACTGAGGATCGGGTGAATCCAGAACTTGTCGCGCACTGAGAAGTTCTCCAGGCTCAAATTGGCGATCTGCCCATTGGGAACGCTGACCACAGTTCGGTCAAGAGTTCTGAGGCGGGTCGACCGGAAACCAATGTCGTCAACGGTGCCCTGGGTGTCGCCCACCTTTACCATGTCGCCCACGCTTATGGCTCGATCGAAGATGAGCGACACGCCGGCGATTACGTTTTCCAGTGTCTTCTGCGCAGCGAGTGCCACTGCAATGCCACCCACCCCGAGTCCGGCGAGGGCAGCAGTTGGATTCACGCCGAAGTGGTACAAGGTTACCAGCAAGCCCACAAAGACAACCAGTACATCCGCCAGACGACGGACGAGCCGAAGCATCAAAGTGGCTCCGGAAAGATTGCGCCAGGGGAGAAATCTACTGACGTATTTCTCGAGTAGACCATTTACAAGAATCACCAGCCACACGCAGCCCGCGATGGCAAGGATGCTGGCGAGGCTGGACCAGAACTGCCGCGCTAACAGGGGAAGGTTGAATTTGGTAAGCAACCAAAGAATGACGGCAGCCAATAGCAGGAATCGGATCGGGATGGGTAAAACTGCGAGATCTGGCAAGTCCGGTCTTTTGCGCAACCGTCGGCGCCAAGAGCCGACCAGGGGACCGAAAAGACGATTCAGCATTTCGGCGACCAAGAAAAACAGTGGAATGCCCACCAATACAATGAGCCATTCATAAAGTGCCACACCGGCAAATCGATTCATTAGGAATGCCGGAAGAATCTCCTCTACCGATATGACATTGACTTCTTCATAGAGATCCGGGATGGAGTCGAGGGTCTTGTTGGAGAACAACCAGATAGACCCTGTCTCTCCACGACCGCGATTGACTCGTTCGAGGGTAATGTCAACATTGCCCTTGCCTCCACTGATTGTTCCGACGAGTTCTTCGTCAGGTCTCAGAGGATCCGAGAGCGAGCCCTCGGGTTTGTCGCTTATCGCATGAAGCTTGGCGGGAAGTCGGCGATCCAGCACGACGAAAAGCTGGTGGGCAAGATCCGCGGCAGCCTTGCCGCGAAGCCGAGTGTTGAGATATCGGGCTGCTAGTTCGTCGTCTCCACTACGCGCGGCAAGCAGGAAGCCCAGAACTGCCCCGCGCGGGGTGGTGCGACCGAGAGCGTCCAGAGGAGTTTCGGGTTGGGGCGTGGCAGGAGGGGACGTATGGCTATCAATTTGTCCCGAGGCAGGCAGGCAAATCAGCAATGCCACGCTTAGGGCAAAAGCCCACGCAGGCGCATTCAGCCCGTTCACCTTTGATAGAGAGAAAGGCGATCGCGAAGAATGATGGGGGGACGCGCTCATCGCACACCTCGCAAGGCCCAGTTGGTGATAACTTTCACAGCCTTTCTGACTTGCCAGCGTGCGTTCCATCTCAGCCTTCCGATGGTTTCGCTTCATCCTATCCTTCGTGGAAGGCACACGCCTGACAACTGTCATTAATAACAGTGGAGTCTGGCCGATGAGCTGGAGCACCATGGGAAGGCTCCTATTTTGACCTCGAGCCTGTTCTCTGATCGTCGCACGACGCGTTTAGCGACCTCGCTGAATACCTTTCGACATTCACAAGTATCTGCAGGCGTTGCGCAGCGACAACGCAGTTCGGGTAGACGCGTCATGAAATCAACGCAGAGGTGCTTGCATGAATAACCGCGCCATAATTCTGAGTTTCATCGTTTTTTCGCTTACCGCTCCTCTTTTTGCGCGGGACAAGACTGACGTGCTCGTCATGAAGAATGGCGACCACATGACGTGCGAGGTGAAAGGTCTTGATGCCGGAGTTTTGTATGTCAGTTTTGATTACATCGATGGCACGACGTCTGTTGACTGGTCAAAGGTGGCCCGGCTGGACAGCAGGCAGTCGTTTATCGTTAAAACGGAGGATGGCACAGTCTATACAGGGTTGCTTCGGACCCCGGAGACGCCAGCCGGGCGTCCCGTAAAAATCCAGGTAATTGAGGACGAGGCACACGAGGTCGAAGTTGAGCGAGCGAAAATCATCACAATGACTGGGACTTCCGACAGGTTCTTGGAGCGCTTCAACGGCCAGGTTAACTTCGGAATCAACTATTCTAAAGGCAATCAGTCCACGCAGCTCTCATTTGGCTCGCAAACAGCCTATGTTCGAGAACGCTGGAACGCCCAGGCAAATTTCGACTCCAACCTTGCTTCCAGCACTGGCGCCAGCGCTTCTACGCGCAACTCGCTCAATGTTACGGTTGTTCGTTTGTTGCGACAGAACAACTGGTTTTACGCGGGTGTGGGAGATCTTCTGCAGAGTTCGGAACAAGGCATCTCACATCAGAGCGGCCTTGGCGGTGGCGTGGGCAATTATCTGAAGAACACTAACCGGACGAGCATTTCGGTTCTCGGTGGGATCGTTTGGCAGAACACGAGCTATAACCAGTCGGGCGTTACCTCGAGTACTCAAGACGTTGTCGGGGCATTGATCTACGGTGACGTCAAAGTCTTCCGATTCAGCAAGACCAACTTCGATGTCACCGGCGCACTTCTTCCTGCACTCTCAGAACCCGGCCGTATCTACTTGAGTACCAACGCAACCTATTACGTAAAGCTTTTCAGCAACCTAAAATTTAATGCCACTTTCTATGGGAACTGGGACAATCGGCCGCCGGCTGGGCTCTCCGGCAGCGACTACGGAACCACTTCCGGGCTCACTTGGACGTACGGCCTGAAATGATCGGAAACAAGATTTGTTCAATGGGCAAAGCCGACGGGACCCAGCCTATCGTTCCTCCGTTCGTTGCAGTCTGGCCCCGGCCACATAAGCATCGTTCCCAACCATTGATGCTTGGATAAGTGCCACGACCTTCTCAAGCCAGTACAACAGAGTATTTGCGAGGGCACAAAAGATGAACCTAGCCGAAGACCTCTCTACGCCCCTGAATCTTCCCCCTCCCCCAATCCACTACAACGAAACAAAGCTAAATGGAGGTCTTCCAAGGGAATCCTGCGACTCTTGCTGCCAGTTGCTATCGCAGCCGCCATTTGCTCATCTTTTGCATCACCCGTCCTCGCAAAGAGCGGACATCTTGCGACCCGCGTGCTGAGCCCAGAGGCTGCAGAGAGGCCACTCGGATCTACCAACGTTACCGTCGATCCTCGCTACTGAACCCTAGATTGCCAGTTCCTGATGCTGGACGCCGGGCTCGGCAAAGAAATTGTTCAAAAGCCTCGCGGTCGAACTTTTGGTTCTCCACAACTTCGCCGCTATTCAAGTCTACAAATCCTGACTCGACAAATGCGCATCCCACTCCGTCTGTACCCCATCGAACGACCTCTGATTCCACTCGGTGGATGACTTCAGACTGCGCCTTGCCACCGTCCTGCTTCTGCAAAGTCATCAAAATGCGTGTCCCCGGCAGCCAACGCTCCTCAGTGAGCATATACAACCCGCTCTGGCTCACGTTACCAATCTGGTACGCCTGCGGCGCTCCTCCAGTCCAGTAGTAGGCAATGAGTTCCGGTGCAGGCATTCGTTCGCCCCGACGGCGATCGCTCGCAGCAGGAAACAGCCAGCGCAGAAACCGGATCTTCAGCGAAGGCTTTCCTTCATTTCCGACACCCTGGGCCGTTTCCGCTTCTATGACTTGTTGTTCAAGCGCGCGTTTCTGCGCCTGCGTTATGAGAAGCCCGTTCTTCCGCAGACATTGAAACGAATCCCCTTCGTCCGCCGCCAGCGACTCGTCGTCCATTCCAGCCAGAGCTTTGCTCCCTTCGCAAATCCGAAGCTGATCTCCATTTTGAATGTGAGTCGACGTAAGGGCATGTGCGGGAAGAATCAACGCACTGGCAGCTACCCGGCCAATAGGTGCAAACTCCACTTCCGCATAATTCTCGACATACTCCAGAACTTGGCAGTTCTCATCGAGATAGATCACATCAAATCGCGAAAGACCACGGCCTCGGGGAATCCCTCGAAATGGATTCAACCAGAGTCCGTCATGTGTGACCTCGGAGAGGTCTTTCACAATCGCTGCAAAGGGCTGCTTAACGGTATCGACGAAGTCAATGTCTTCACTCATCAGACTTTGACGTGTCAGATCGCAGGCGCACAGCTTCTGAGTGCCCATGTTCCTCTTTCCAGGGAAGCTGCCGACCTGCAGTGTGTACGGCTCTAGATTAGCAGAATCTGCATTGCGAGATGGGTGCACCGAAGTTCCCAACAGACGTGCATTGGTAATGTGTGAATTGCACACGGAAGTTTCTCTTCCATTGTCCTCAGACCGGCATCCCGGCGAGGGTGGACATTTGACTCGTCTCAGGCCTCCAGAATGCTTGTGGTAGCATTCGCGCGAGGAGTTGACCCCGACGAATGAAACGTCTTGCTCCGCTGCTGACGTGCCTTGCGTATTTGTACGTTGCCCAGCCGTCGACTGCACAGTCCGTCCTGACTGGAGCGCAGCCAACACGCGAATCCTATCTGAAGCTAGCGGCGGAAGTGGACAATGCACTCCACACCGACGTGCTCCAAGTCTGGTTTCCCCGCTCGGTGGATAACAGGCACGGCGGCTTTCATTCGCACTTTGCGCGCGACTGGCAGGAGCTGCCGAGTGATGGCAAATTCTCCGTATTTCAGGGACGGATGACGTGGGTCGCGGCACAAGTCGTGTTACGCGAGCCGGCACTCAATAGCCAATTCATCCCGATCGTCCACCACGGCGTCGATTTTCTGGCCAACGTGATGTGGGACAAACAATACGGCGGCTTCTTCTGGGGACTGGACGACGAGGGCAAAATCACTCCCGCCTTTGGCGATGACAAGGATCTCTACGGCATCGGCTTCTGCATCTACGGAGCCGCCGCTGCCTACCAGCCGACCAACGAGCCCAAAGCACTCGAAATCGCGAGAGACGGATTCTTATGGGCCGATAAGCACGCGCATGATCCTGCAAATGGCGGCTATTTTGAATGGCTTGCGCGCGACGGAACACCAATCATACCGATCGTTCCCGACGGCACTGTAGCCACGAACCCCATCGGCCCCATCAACTACAAGTCGATGAACACTCATATTCATCTGCTGGAGGCATTCACCCAGCTCTACGAAGTCTGGCCGGATCCAACTCTGCGTTCGCGCCTCGAGGAGTTACTCGCCATCGTCCGCGACAAGATCTGCGTTGAGCCTGGCGTGATGAACCTCTACTTCACCAACGCGTGGCAACCGATTCCCGACCATGATTCCTACGGACACGACGTTGAAACAGCCTACCTGATGCTGGAAACCGACGAAACACTGCACGGGAGGGCCGCTGAGGCAACGGAACGCATGGCCCGGATGCTCGTCGATCACGCGCTCGCCTACGGGTGGGACCAGCAGAATGGCGGCTTTTTCCGCGAAGGCACCACCTTCGGCAAACCCGAAGACACCAGGAAGGAATGGTGGGTGCAGGTCGAAGGCCTCAATGCCCTGCTCATGATGCACGAGCGCTACGGCAAACAGAACGGCGTGTACTTCCAACGATTCCTCGAGCAGTGGGCCTTCATCCTGAATCACACAATCGATGGACAGTATCACGGCGATTACAACTTGACCGCCGCTGACGGCACGCCGATCACCGAGGACAAGGGTTCAATTTGGAAAGCCGCCTACCACGATGGACGCGCATTCTGGAACGTAAGCGCTCGCCTCCGCAAACTCGCCGCCAACAAGTAGCCAAGCTGTCAAACGGTGCATGTCCTTCAGTCCGAATCAATGAGAATCGGTCAATGAGAAATGACGCGCGGATCGGCATACAAAGCCGCAATCGCTTGCGCGTTTTGATCTGTCGAACCTGCACCCGTACTTCCCTGCCCACCGCCTTGGGAATCGAGCACGAACCATGCCCATCCTGTTTCGCTCGCGAAGAAATTTGGATCAGGAATCTTGCCGTCAACAAACAATCCGATTGGTTTGCCGACGCCAACCGAGCGCAGGAACACATCGGTGCGGAATCTCGATTCCGTGTGCGCGACATCGAGTTCCAGCGCATCCACGTAAAGTAATCCGGGAAAGAACTGGGTGTACGCGCCTGCCGCCGCATCCGGCCCGAAACCCGGCGGAGCCGCTTCCCACACCCAAATGAGACTCGCCAGGTGATGATGATGAACAAGCCGGTCAAAAAGCATGCGATAGAGTGCAGCGCTCCCATGCATGCCGGGCCTACTGCTCCACCAGTATTTCTTTCCGTTCGGCTCAGGATAGGGCGCCCACATGACAGCAATGTGTTTCGCAGCGAGAGGTTTCAGCGCTTCTGCAACCACGTCTACCTGCTCGCACCAGCGCTGGTTGAGATGGGTGCCGGGCGTTAGCAGTTCCCTCCATTCGTAATCGGTCAGCAGGCGATTGCGTGTGTCGTGGCTCGCGGTATCAACGTCCGTGGGATTCGGCGCAAACCAGCGCAGGCTCACAATCGCATTTTGCGCGCTTTGCTTCATTGCAATATCAACGACGGCCGTCGCAGACAGAACGGCACCGGCTCGCGTGTCGATATCCTGATTTACGATTGCCGGATGCTTGCCAGTCGCACGATACACCGCGTCAATAGCCGGGGAGGAACTAACTGTATCAACCTGCTGCCCGCTGAGAACGTGTGCAGGTGCAGTTGTGCGCAAAATTTGCAAAAGAGCCTTCGACTCTGATGACGCGTCCGACGTAACCGGCACTGCGTCTCCCGCAGCAGGAGCCGTCTTCGTCAGAAACGGTGCATCGCCTCGATTGAGAACCTGGGGCGAATGAAACATCGCCTGCAGCTGCTCTGGCGAATTGACCGCTTCGCCCATGCCGCTCCACATCATGAAGTACGCCCAGTGCGGTTGCTGCGCAAGCACGTCGAGCGATGGCATCGCGCCCACCTCGGCCAGCGCAATCGGCTTGTCATCGGCCAGCGCAAGCATGCTGGTGTAGTAGCTCTGCTCAAACTTGCCGTAAATATCCATGGTGACGACATCCGCATACCTCGCGCCCGGATAGTAGGCGTCGATCGCCCCTGCATTGCCGCCAGGGCTGTTCACGTTCCACACCCAGACAAGGTTGTTCAAGTGGTGCACATCCACGAAACGGTCGTAGAGCTGTCGGTACAGCGCCGCTGATCCGTGCTCGCCAGGTCTTCCGCCCCACCAGAACCAGTTCCCATTCATCTCGTGATAAGGCCTGAAGAGCACTGGAACCCCGGACGCCTGCAATTGCTGGAGATAGCCCGCAATCACATCCACCTGCTCAACCCACCGGTTGTAGATGTCAGTGTCTGGCGTGAGCAATTCGTCCCATTCGAAATCGGTCAGGTGCCCCTGTAAGCTGTCTCGAAAAGTTACAGGCTCGTCGTCCGTTGGCCGCACCGCGTGCCACGTCAGCGCGATGACTGCTCCGTTGCGATATTGCCGGATCGCCTCCTCCACCATAGATGGTCGACCTTCTACGGAGTCCTTGTCCTCTCCCCCGGAAAAACCAAAATCCTGCCCGAAGATCGCCGGGAATTTGCCCGTCAGATCGTAGACACGATCGGACCATCGGGAAACATGATTTGGAAAGTTATGCTGACCAGTCAGCGTGGCATGTCCGGAAATCTGATCGATCTCTCTCAACAACTCCCGCGCTTCCGATGTTGCATTGGGATTGACCGGCATTGCCGTCGGTTGTTCCTTGCCATTGGGCGCTGTCTGCGCACTCCCAATAGCAGCGGCAATCACAGCCATCAGTGGCAGCAGAACCACGATTCGATGCAGCTTCATTAGGCGGTTCCCCTTCCGGCGAATAGACTGGTCTCTTGTGAAGCGTGGACACGCTTTTGGCATAACACAAGCGCAACCACCTATACTACCGAACGATTGGGGCCTGACATGCCGGTAAGAACCATCATCGAGCCATTTCGCATCAAGAGCGTCGAGCCGATCCGCTGGACCACCCGTGCACAACGCGAAGAGCTTCTGAGAGCCGCTCATTACAACCTCTTCCTGTTGCCCGCGGATGACGTGCTCATCGATCTGCTCACAGACTCTGGAACCGGCGCAATGTCCACACATCAATGGGCTGCAATCATGGAGGGCGATGAGAGCTACGCCGGAAGCCGGAGCTACGATCGCTTCCGCAAATCGATCCACGACATCGTTGGGTATACGCACGTCATTCCCACACATCAGGGTCGGGCTGCCGAACGCATTCTGTTTGGAGTCACGTGCAAGAAAGGCGACGTCGTCCCCAATAACACCCATTTCGATACGACCCGTGCCAACGTAGAGTTCGTCGGCGCGGAAGCCGTAGACCTGCTCATCCCCGAAGGCCGACAGCCGTCTCTGCAGTATCCCTTTAAAGGCAACATGGATGTCTCCGCGCTTGAGTCTTTGATCGCACGTGTCGGCCGCGAGCACATTCCCTTGGTGATGCTCACCGTAACCAACAACTCCGGCGGAGGCCAGCCCGTATCGATGGAGAACGTGCGCCAGGTCAGCGCCGTCTGCAAGCGTCATGGAATCCCACTTTATTTCGACGCATGTCGCTTCGCGGAGAATTCCTGGTTTATCAAGCTTCGTGAACCGGACTATGCCGATAAGACCCCCAAAGAGATCGCGCGGGAGATGTTCCGCTATGGCGATGGCTGCACCATGTCGGCCAAGAAAGACGGCATGGCCAATATCGGCGGCTTCCTGTGCACCAACAATGATCTGCTCGCACAGCAGGAAAAAGATCTGCTGATATTGACCGAGGGATATCCAACTTACGGCGGTCTTGCAGGTCGCGATCTCGAAGCAATCGCAGTCGGAATCCAGGAAGCACTGCAGGAGGATTATCTGCGTTACCGGATCGCGTCGACAGCCTACCTCGGCAACCACATCTCCGATGCCGGCGTTCCTATTGTCCAGCCGCCGGGTGGCCATGCGATTTACATTGATGCTCGTGCCTTCCTGCCTCACATCCCCGTTGATCAGTTTCCGGGTGTGGCACTGGCAGCGGAACTGTACCTCGAAGGCGGCGTTCGTTCCGTTGAGATCGGCACCCTGATGTTTGCCGGAGCCGCACAAATGGACCTTGTCCGCCTTGCGATGCCGCGTCGCGTTTACACCCAAAGCCACGTTGATTATCTCGTCGAGGTGATCATCGAGGTCTACCGGAAGCGTGATCGGATCAAAGGCATGCAACTAACCTACGAGGCCCCAATCCTTCGCCATTTCACGGCCCATCTGGAGCCAGTTTTCAGTTAAGAATTTTGTTTATAAACCTAATGCAAAGCAAAGCAAAAACTAAAGTTAATGATGTTGACTGTGTCTCCAGAAACTCCAGCTAATACAGCCGATTCCCACAGATACGCGGTTGACAATTGTAGCTCATTTACCTAATTCTATAGGCGAATAAAAGGCGAATTAAGCACCTCTGCCATGCCTTCCTCCGCCGCACTACGCCAACAGATCGAGAGCGATTTCCAGCATCGCTACCCTTCTGTGCTTACCCCTTCTGCACGAACAATCAGTGAAGTGGTGGCCACTGGCATCCCACCCATCGACGATCTACTCAACGGCGGTTTGCCCGTAGGCGCCATCAGTGAGATCACCGGACCTGCATCCTCAGGACGTACGACCATCACCTTGGCATTTCTCGCTCGCCGCATGCAGGAAGGCAGTGTCTGCGCGTTGATCGACGCTAACGATACATTCGATCCCGAATCCGCAGCGGCAAATGGCGTAAGCCTTAAGCATCTGCTCTGGGTACGGTGCAGAAATACGCTCTTCGAAAAGCCCTCCCTTGCAGTTCGCTTTACTCCATCCGACAAAATGCAGACCAAAGAGAAACCCTGGCCCCGACTGGACCAGGCGATCCGCGTCACAGATCTGCTTTTGCAGGCCGGTGGTTTCGCAGCCATCGTCCTCGATTTGGCGGAGGAAGCCATCGAACATGGTCGTCGAATTCCGCTTGCAACATGGTTCCGTTTCCGGCAGGCAGCAGATCGGACCCGCTGCAGCCTGATCGTCCTGGGCAAAGCAGCGTACGCGCAGTCCAGCGCCGCAGTAGTTCTTGAGTGCCAGTCCGATCGCATCGATGTTGCGGCCGGTACCGTGATTCGCAATTTTAACTACAGGGCACGAAGTGGCCGAGTGCGCTTCTCGCCGTTTACAAGTATCGCCCGAAAACCGCCTGCATCCACCTGGACGACGCCAGCAACCTGGAACTCAGATAAGCGCGCATGACGCATCAATCCAACTCGCTTTATGCCGCAATTCATGCAGCGGAGTTTCCTACCCAGGCAATCCTGCGCCTGAGACCAGATCTGCGCGCAAAGCCTGTTGCCATGCTCGATGGTGTTGTACTACAGGAGCAAGTCTGCTCTCTTAATCTGCAGGCCAGAAAGCGTGGAATAACACCTGGCATGTCACGCCTCGAAGTTGAAGAACTCAGAGAGGTATATGTGCTGTCGCGCTCAATCGAAACCGAATGTGCTGCCAGAGCGGTCCTTCATGAAGGCATATCCCACTTTTCCCCTCGCATCGAAGAGACTTTTGCCGAAAATTCCTGTGGGTTCATACTCGACATAACCGGCACAGAACGCTTGTTCGGCACGCCAGCAACATTGTCTCAACGCCTGTGTGCTGCAATCATCTCTGCCGGATTTCGTGCATCTGTTGCTGTTAGCCATAACTTCGATACTGCGCGCATCAAGGCCGAATACACGCGAGGCATTACGGTCATTCCTGAAGACAAGGAAGCGGCATCTCTTGCCACAATTCCGATTGATGCATTGCAACTCGACGAGCAGCATTACGAAACATTTGTGCTTTGGGGAATTAACACGCTCGGCGAACTGGCAGAAATGCCCGAAGAAGAACTGATTACGCGTCTCGGGCAGTCGGCTAAGCTCTGGCTTCAACTCGCCCGCGGCATGGCTGATCATACATTCCAGCCCATCGATGACAGTTTCGAACTCAAAGAGCACATCGAATTCGAAACTCACGTAGAACAGCTCGATTCCCTGCTCTTCATCAGCGCAAACATGATCAACAATCTTGTATCGCGAGCTGCTGCAAGAGCATTGTCCCTGGCAACGATCACTGTTCAGATGTGCCTCGAAAATCATCTCACTTACCAGCGCGTGATTCGCCCTGCCATCCCTTCTAATGAACGCAAATTCCTGCTGAAACTGCTTCAGCTTGAGATTGCAGCACACCCACCGCAGGCAGCAATAACGTCTCTCACATTAACTGCAGAAGCCGGACAACAAAGTAACGTGCAGCTGGGCCTCTTTGCACCTCAGACGCCTGAGCCTTCACGTCTCGATGTTACTCTCGCGCGACTCAAAGCATTAGTTGGCGACGACCATGTTGGGTCTGCTGTCTTGAACGACACGTATCGCAGTGGAAGTTTTGAAATGGAGAACTTCTCCATAGCCAGTCAACCTTCTCTTCTGGACGCGACAGTTCGAATATCGCTGCGGCGTATGCGCCCCCCTCGCTCTCTTCGCGTGCAGATCCATCTCCATAAGCCGGCGTCATTTCAAGACAGGGCAGATCGCTACGATGTGCAGATTGCCTACGGCCCCTGGCATACCAGTGGTTGCTGGTGGTCCGTCGACAAATGGGATCTGGAAGAGTGGGACGTAATTGCCACAAACAGTCATGGTGAGACCATAGTCTGCCTCATCGTTTATGACAACTTGAACAACAAATGGCTATTGGATGCACTGTATGACTGACGGCCACGGCATTACCATTTGCAATTCCACGACATCTAGCTCTGAAGAATATATAGAACTCCATGCATCAAGCGCGTTCAGTTTTCTCGCTGGCTCATCTGAACCCGAATCCTTCATTGAGCGCGCAGTCGAACTCGGCATGCCGGCGATGGCACTGGCGGACAGAAATGGACTATACGGTGCTGCCCGTTTTCATACCTCGGCAAAGCATAACCACGTAAAGGCACACATCGGCTCTGAGATTGCCGTCTCATCGTTCGGCAAAAAGCTATCTCCTCCCAAGTGGCTTCCTCACCAGCACCCCGACGAACCGCCTCACATCGTCCTGCTTTGCACATCGCAAGTCGGATATCAAAATCTCTGCCAGTTGATCACCCGCTTCAAGATGCGCGAATCCACCAAGGCCGAAGGTGCAGCAACCTTCGATGATCTTGAAGAATTTTCATCAGGCCTGATCTGTCTGACAGGTGGTGAAGACGGCCCACTCGCTGCTGCCCTCAATCGCGAAGGTGACGCCGGTGCGCACAAGGCTCTCGATCGCCTTACCTCAATCTATGGGCGCAGCAACGTGTACGTCGAACTCCAACGCCACCGCGAACGTGAAGAAGAATACTGCAACGCCACACTGCTCAACATCGCGTCGGGTCTTGGTCTGCCGACAATTGCGACTAACGGTGTGCGCTGCGCCAAACAAGACGATCGTGAACTCCTTGACATATTTACTGCCATTCGCAACCACACCACAGTCCATAGAGCCGGAAGACTTCTAAGCAAAAACTCCTTGTGTCATCTCCGCTCCGCTCGAGAAATGTCCTATCTCTTTAGAGATATTCCGGAAGCGGTCACCAATACTCGCGTAGTGAGTCAAAGGCTCGAATTCACACTGAATAATCTTGGATACGAGTTCCCGCAATATTCCGTGCCTGACGGTGAAACTATGGATAGCTTTCTGGCCAAGCGAGTCGATGAGGGCATTCGCAAACGTTATGCAACTCGGCTCAAACAAAATCTGGCCCTGAGAGCGAATAAGCAGGCGCAGCATGAACTCAAGTTGATTGCCAATCTGGGATTCGCCGGTTACTTCCTCATCGTCTGGGACATTATTTGTTTTTGTCAGCGAAATGGATTCCTGGTGCAGGGACGCGGATCGGCGGCAAATTCGGTCGTATGCTATGCCCTCGAAATCACGGCCGTCGACCCTATCGGAATGGAGTTATTGTTCGAGCGTTTCCTCAGCGAGAGCAGAGGCGAATGGCCTGACATCGATCTTGATCTTCCATCCGGTGATCATCGCGAACGCGTCATTCAGTACATCTACGAGCATTATGGTTCGTTAGGTGCGGCGATGACCGCAAATGTGATCACATACCGTGGCCGATCCGCTGCACGGGAAGTCGGAAAAGCACTAGGGTTCGATGAACTACAACTTTCCAAACTCTCCAGCCTCGTTGGCCATTGGGAGTGGCGTGGCGCCAACGACACGATGGCAAAACACTTCGATCAGGCAGGATTTGATGTACGCCACCCCAGTATTGCCAAATATCTAGAACTATGCACACGCATGTACAACCTGCCGCGCCATCTCGGACAACATTCCGGCGGAATGGTGATTTGTGCGGGGATGCTGAATCGCATCGTCCCAATCGAACGCGCAGCAATGCCTGGTCGTACCGTCGTTCAGTGGGACAAGGAAGATTGTGCTGACCTTGGACTCATCAAGGTCGATTTACTCGGTCTCGGCATGATGGCTACACTCAAAGACTCGCTCGAATTGATTCCGCGTCACTACGGCAAAGACGTTGACCTCGCTTGCTTGCCCGAGGATCCACTCGTCTACGACACGCTCTGCAAGGCTGACACCGTTGGCATGTTTCAGGTTGAAAGCCGCGCGCAGATGGCTTCCCTTCCCCATAATGCGCCTAGATGTTTCTATGATGTCGTCGTGCAAGTAGCCATCATTCGACCAGGCCCCATTGTCGGGAAAATGATGCATCCCTATATGCGCCGGCGCCAGGGCCAGGAAGAAGTCTCCTATCCGCATCCATTGCTCGAATCAGTTCTGAAGCGAACACTGGGAGTACCGCTCTTTCAGGAACAGTTGTTGCGCATGGCGATGGTTGTCGCAAGCTTTACAGGCTCTGAAGCTGAGGAACTGCGCCGTGCCGTGGGCATGCGTCGCTCAATGCAGAGGATGCGCGATCTTGAAGGCCGTTTGCGCTCCGGAATGACACGCAACGGAATCGGTCCGCAGGAGCAGGACAGCATCGTTCAGGGTATTTCGTCGTTCGCCATGTATGGATTCCCCGAATCTCATGCCGCCAGCTTCGCGCTTATCGCATATGCGTCCGCATATCTCAAGGTTCATTACCTCGCGGCATTCACCTGCGGACTGCTAAACAACCAACCCATGGGCTTCTACTCGCCTGCCGTGCTCGTCAAAGATGCTCAGCGGCATGGATTGCGAGTTCATCCAGTTTGCGTGCAACGATCCGATTGGCAATGTTCCATCGAGCACGAGCCCAACTGTCCCCTCTCCATTCGCATCGGACTTAACTACGCTAAGGGACTCAAGCAATCATGCGCCGAAGCATTGCTGGCTGCACGCAACGCCGATGGACCATTTAGCAGCCTCGATGATCTGACGCGACGAGTCCCTGAATTGAACAGAAAAGAACTAGTCTTATTGGCGCAAATCGGCGCGCTGAATTCCATTGGCCAGGTCAGTCATCGGCGCGACGCCCTCTGGCAGGTAGAGAAGGCAGGCCGACCAGTTGGCCCTCTGCTGCAAGCTTCAACTGCAAATCAAGCTGGAGGCTCCTCTATGCCCTTGAGAAAGATGACGACAGACGAGCGTCTTGCCGCAGATTACTCCGGCAGTGGACTCACCTGCGGCCCGCATCCGATGACCTACCACCGCTCGAAGTTGAAGCGTGCGGGCTTTCTTTCTGCGGATGACCTTGCACGCTGCACCAATAACCGATTCATCCAGATTGCAGGCTGCGTCATTGCGCGTCAGCGTCCCGGCACTGCAAAAGGTTTCGTCTTCCTCTCACTGGAAGACGAAACCGGAATTGCAAACGTCATCATCACGCCTGATCTATTCGAGCGAGAGCGCGTCGTCGTTACACGCAACCGTTTCCTCTCGATAGAAGGCACCTTGCAGATCCAGAATGGCGTAATCCATGTCAAAGCCTATGGGATAAGACCTATCGACATTACAACGGCCGACGTGCGATCACATGACTTCCACTAAACGATCTCACCATCCCTAACGTCTTTCTACGCAAGAAGGGGGTCGCACTTCTGTTGGCATTGAGAGTGATCTCCAAACCTAAAACTACATTCATTCTTCTATCCTCACATTCATTAGATATCTCTTTAATCTTCAATAGGATGAAACGCGCGAAAGCACGACATCGCTCGATCAAAGCTTGATTCTCCTCAGCTGTGGGGAATACTCGAAAACTAGATCCACCGACGCAGGTCCTACCACGCCAAGATCCGGCCAGCAGCCAACTTAAGGCAACCCACAGTTCCCAAATTGCATCTATCTCCTCGCTGCAATCCAGCATTTGTGCGTCTCGGGAGGGTTCGATTGAGGGGTGACGCACGTAAATCTCAAAAAATGCGGATTGCCAGATCCCACCCAGGAGCACCCGCTTTGTCGACGACCATTGAACCGCCCCTTAGTGGGCATGATGGAGATAATCGCTATCCAGTCAGCATGTTGGAACCACCGATGTCGGAGTGCTTGACCGCCATTCTTCAAAGCCTCAAAACCATGAAGGAAGGCGATTTCAGCGTGCGCCTTCCCGTATCGTGGACTGGTCTCCCCGGAAAAATCGCCGACAACTTTAACGAGATCGTTACCGCAAACGAACAAATGGCCTTCGAACTCAAGAGGGTCGGCCAAGCCGTCGGTAAAGAAGGCAAGACGCGCGAGCGCATCCGCGTGGAGCACCGGCGCGGAGCGTGGGATGACATGGAAGTCTCAGTCAACACGCTCGTCGAGGATCTCCTTAGGCCAACCACCGAGGTAACCCGCGCCATCGCTGCCGTAGCGCAGGGTAATCTCACCCAGACCGTCCGGCTCGATGTCGATGGCCGCCCCCTCGAGGGCGAGTTCCTGCGCTCCGCCAACATCGTGAACACCATGATTCAGCAGTTGGGCGTGTTCACGGCTGAAGTTACTCGCGTGGCTCGGGAAGTTGGCACCGACGGCAAACTCGGCGGACAAGCCGTTGTCCCAGGCGTGGCCGGCACATGGAAGGACCTCACGGACTCCGTGAACTCTATGGCCTCCAACCTTACCGGCCAGGTCCGTAACATCGCTGAAGTAGCGACGGCTGTCGCGAGCGGCGACCTTTCCCGCAAGATAACTGTCGACGTGCGCGGTGAAATTCTCCAACTCAAAGAAGCCATCAACACGATGGTTGATCAGTTGCGCTCCTTCGCGTCGGAGGTTACGCGCGTGGCCCGCGAAGTCGGCACCGACGGCAAACTCGGCGGACAGGCCGTCGTGCCCGGCGTCGCAGGAACCTGGAAGGATCTCACCGACTCCGTCAACGCAATGGCCGGTAACCTTACGGCGCAGGTTAGAAACATTGCCGAAGTCACGACCGCCGTGGCCCGTGGCGACCTCTCGCGCAAAATCACCGTCGACGTCAAGGGCGAGATTCTAGAGCTAAAAGACACCATCAACACCATGGTGGATCAGCTCAACGCCTTCGCCGGCGAGGTAACGCGTGTGGCACGCGAAGTGGGAACAGAAGGCAAACTTGGCGGACAGGCGAGCGTTCCCGGTGTGGCTGGAACGTGGAAGGATCTTACTGACAACGTGAACTTCATGGCCGGTAACCTCACAGGCCAGGTGCGCAACATCGCCGAAGTGGCGACGGCTATCGCCAACGGCGACTTAAGCCGCAAGATCACCGTGGATGTACGCGGCGAAATTCTTCAGCTCAAAGAAACGCTGAACACCATGGTGGATCAGCTCAACCGGTTCGCCGGCGAAGTGACGCGCGTGGCGCGCGAAGTCGGTACCGAAGGACGGCTCGGCGGTCAGGCCAACGTACCCGGTGTGGCGGGTACATGGAAGGACTTGACCGACTCGGTAAACTCGATGGCCGGCAACCTCACGGCACAGGTTAGAAACATTGCCGAGGTAACAACCGCTGTGGCTCGCGGGGATCTCTCTCGCAAAATCACCGTCGACGTGAAGGGCGAGATTCTCGAACTGAAGAACACCATCAACACGATGGTCGACCAGCTCAACGCGTTTGCCGGCGAAGTTACCCGCGTGGCCCGCGAAGTCGGTACTGACGGCAAGCTCGGCGGTCAAGCACAAGTCTCCGGCGTGGCCGGCACCTGGAAGGACCTCACCGATAACGTTAACTTCATGGCATCGAACCTCACCGGCCAAGTTCGCAATATCGCTGAGGTGGCGACTGCCGTAGCTCGCGGCGACCTCTCACGCAAGATCACCGTCGACGTGAAAGGCGAAATCCTCGAGCTCAAAGATACGCTTAACACCATGGTCGACCAGCTCAACGCATTCGCCGGCGAAGTGACCCGCGTGGCCCGCGAAGTGGGCACCGACGGAAAGCTCGGCGGCCAAGCGCAGGTGCCCGGTGTAGCCGGCACATGGAAGGATCTCACGGACTCTGTGAACTCCATGGCCTCGAATCTGACGGGCCAGGTGAGAAACATCGCCGAAGTCTCGACAGCCATTGCGACAGGCGATCTTTCAAAGAAAATCACTGTGAACGTGAGCGGTGAGATTCTGCTGCTGAAGGAAACCATTAACACGATGGTGGACCAGCTGAACAGGTTCGCCGGCGAAGTTACACGCGTCGCACGCGAAGTCGGCACCGAAGGCCGACTCGGCGGACAGGCCAACGTGCCCGGTGTCGCCGGTACGTGGAAAGACTTGACTGACTCCGTCAACTCCATGGCCGGCAACCTCACCGCGCAGGTCCGCAACATCGCCGAGGTAACAACAGCCGTTGCCCGGGGCGACTTGAGCCGCAAAATCACTGTCGACGTCAAGGGCGAAATTCTCGAGCTGAGAAACACCATCAACACCATGGTCGATCAGCTCAACGCATTCGCCGGCGAAGTGACGCGCGTCGCCCGCGAAGTGGGAACGGACGGCAAACTCGGCGGTCAGGCGATGGTGCCCGGTGTTGCCGGCACGTGGAAGGATCTGACAGACTCTGTGAACTTCATGGCCGGCAACCTCACGGCACAGGTGAGAAACATCGCCGAGGTGGCGACGGCTATTGCGAACGGTGATTTAAGCCGCAAGATCACGGTGGATGTCCGCGGCGAGATTCTGCAGTTGAAGGAAACGCTCAACACAATGGTCGAGCAGCTTCGCTCCTTCGCTGCTGAAGTGACGCGCGTCGCTCGCGAAGTCGGCTCGGAAGGGCGACTCGGCGGCCAGGCTAATGTGCCCGGTGTGGCCGGCACCTGGAAGGACCTCACCGACTCTGTCAACTCGATGGCGGGTAACCTCACGGCACAAGTAAGAAACATCGCCGAGGTGACAACGGCCGTGGCCCGCGGCGATTTGAGCCGCAAGATCACCGTCGACGTGAAGGGCGAGATTCTCGAGTTGAAAGACACCATCAACACGATGGTGGATCAGCTCAACGCGTTCGCTGCGGAAGTAACGCGCGTGGCTCGCGAAGTCGGCACCGACGGCAAACTGGGCGGCCAAGCGATGGTCCCTGGTGTAGCCGGCACATGGAAGGATTTGACCGACAACGTCAACGTCATGGCGGCCAACCTCACCGAGCAGGTGCGCGGTATTGTGAAGGTCGTGACCGCCGTGGCAAACGGCGCGCTGAACCAGAAGCTCACAGTGAATGCGAAGGGTGAAGTGGCGGCACTGGCCGAGACCATCAACAACATGACGGATACGCTGGCTACGTTCGCCGACCAGGTGACGACAGTGGCCCGCGAAGTCGGCGTAGAAGGACGCCTCGGTGGCCAGGCCAACGTACCCGGCGCAGCCGGAACCTGGAAGGACTTGACCGGCAACGTGAACCTGCTGGCCGATAACCTCACCAACCAAGTTCGCGCCATCGCAGAAGTGGCAACAGCCGTAACCAAGGGCGACTTGACGCGATCGATCCAAGTGGAGGCGCGCGGCGAAGTGGCAGAGCTGAAGGACAACATCAACACGATGATTGATAACCTTCGCCTCACGACCGATCGCAACACGGAACAGGATTGGTTGAAAACGAACCTTGCGCGCTTTACCGGCATGTTGCAGGGACAGCGCGATCTAGCAACCGTGGGAAGAATGTTGCTGTCAGAACTTGCGCCCCTGATTAACGCACAGCAAGGTGTCATCTACCAGATGGGCGGAGACTCAGCGAACTCCGAAGGCCTCGTTCTGCTCTCCACATTTGCTGATACCCCGGAAGGCTACTTGAAAGAAGTGCGCGTAGGCGAAGGATTGATTGGACAATGCGCCGCCGAGAAACACCGCATGCTGATTGCAGAGCTGCCCAAGACCGCTGCGCCAATCCGCTCCGGTCTGTTCGAAGCGGTTCCGAAAAACGTCATCGTGCTGCCGGTTCTGTTTGAAGATCGCGTCAAGGCCGTCATTGAGCTGGCCAGCCTCAGTTCTTTCACGGCCTCGCACCTCTCCTTCCTCGAACAACTGACTTCCTCGATCGGAATCGTGCTCAACTCGATTGAAGCCACGATGCAGACCGAAGGGCTGCTGAAGCAGTCGCAGCAGCTGGCAACCGAGTTGCAGACGCAACAAAAGGAACTGCAGCAAACCAATGAGCAGCTTGCACAGAAAGCGCAGCAGCTGGCCGAGCAGAACTACGAGGTGGAACGCAAGAACCAGGAAATTGAGCAGGCCCGCCGGGCATTGGAAGAAAAAGCTCGAGAACTGGCCCTCACTTCGAAATACAAATCCGAATTCCTTGCCAACATGTCGCACGAATTGCGTACGCCGCTTAACTCCATCCTGGTGCTTGGTCAGCAACTTGCTGAGAATCCTGACGGCAGCCTGAATGCCAAGCAAGTTGAATTTGCGCGCACCATTCACGGCGCCGGCACTGACCTGCTGAACCTTATCAGCGACATTCTCGATTTGTCGAAGATCGAATCGGGCACTGTTTCGGTGGAGGCTGAGGAGGTCTTCTTCGGCGCGCTCCTTGACACGGTTGCACGGCCCTTCCGTCACGAAGCTGAGAACCGGAGGCTCACCTTCGATGTTTCGAATGATCCACGCATGGGCCGTAGCTTGGTCACAGACTCGAAGCGTCTGCAGCAGGTTTTGAAAAACCTGCTTTCAAATGCTTTCAAATTCACTGAGCAGGGTACGGTGAAACTATCCGTCTCGTCCGCAGCAGGTGGCTGGACGCCGGATCATCCGATTCTCAGTGGCGCAGGATCTGTCATCGCGTTCGAAGTCTCCGATACCGGCATCGGAATTCCCCCGGAAAAACAGCGCATCATCTTCGAGGCGTTCCAGCAGGCAGATGCAGGCACAAGCCGCAAATACGGAGGGACGGGGTTGGGCCTCGCGATCAGCCGCGAACTTGCGAACCTGCTCGGTGGCGAGATTCAGTTGAAGAGCCAGCCGGGCAGGGGCAGTACCTTCACGCTCTATCTGCCGCAGACTTATGTGGGCGCGGCGGTTCCATCAGCGGTAAAAGCTGAAAAAAGGGACGGCGGGACGGTCACGATCCCTTTGTTTCTGTCGAATGTTGCTGCCGCAGAGCAGGAAGCTCGGATCGAAGATGACCGCAACTCTCTAGGGGAGGGCAACGCGGTGCTGCTGATCGTCGAGGACGATCCGCACTATGCACGAGTACTCTGCGATCTATCGCGCGACAAGGGCTTCAAGGTCCTGGTCGCTATGACCGGCACCGAAGCCTTGTCGTTGGCGCGCGAATATCGTCCAACCGCAATCTCACTCGATGTAATGCTGCCTGACATGCTTGGCTGGACTGTGCTGAATCATCTCAAGCAGGATCCACACACCCGCCACATTCCAGTGCAAATGCTCACGCTCGATGAAGACCGCCATCATGGCCTCTCCCGCGGAGCATTTGCGTTCGTAACGAAACCCACCTCGACTGACGAACTGAACGCTGCTCTGGCCCGCATTCGTGACTACTCGCAGCCTCGGCGCAAGAAGCTGCTCGTTGTCGAAGACAATCCCGCGGAGCAGTTGAGTACGCGCGAACTTCTTTGGCATGAAGACATCGATATCGATGTCATTGAATCTGGTGCGCAGGCGCTTGAGGCTCTAGAACGCGACACCTATGACTGCATTGTGCTCGATCTTCGTCTGCCCGACATGTCCGGCTTCGACGTGCTCGAACAGATCAAGGGCAACGCGAGGCTGCGGGATCTTCCCGTCGTGGTGTTTACAGGGAGAGAGCTATCGGCCGAGGAAGATGCGCAGCTGCACACCTTGGCTCGCAGCGTTGTGGTCAAGGACGTTGAATCGCCCGAACGACTGCTCGACGAAACTGCGCTCTTTCTGCATCGCGTTGTTTCAGAGCTTCCCGAATCGAAGCAGAAGATGATCGACCGTCTTCATCAGTCCGATGAAGCGCTCGCAGGGCGCAAGGTTCTCGTGGTCGATGACGACGTGCGCAACATCTTCGCGCTGAGCAGCGTATTGGAGCGGCGAGGGATGACCGTTCTTTCCGCTGGCACGGGACGAGAAGCAATCGAGACAATCGAAACCACGCCAGACCTCGCAATTGTCCTCATGGACATCATGATGCCAGAGATGGACGGCTACGAAACCATGCAAGTGATTCGACAGAATCCCGCCCTGCGCCGACTGCCCATCATCGCGCTGACCGCGAAAGCTATGAAGGGCGATCGCGAAAGATGTCTTGAGGCTGGCGCCTCGGAATATCTCGCCAAACCGGTGAATACAGAACAGCTGCTTTCCGCTCTGCGCATGTGGCTGCATCGCTAGCTGCGCGCGGCAGAGGGCCTGGAGAGAACTAGATGAACGCAGATACGAAGGTCAACATCCTGATGGTCGATGACCAGCCGGCCAAACTCCTGAGCTACGAGGTCATCCTTTCCGACCTCGGGGAGAACCTCATCAAGGCGACTTCCGCGAGCGAAGCACTCAACATCCTGCTGAAAAATGACATTGCTGTGGTCCTGATGGATGTGAGCATGCCCGAACTCGACGGATTTGAATTGGCCGACGTAATCCGCCAGCACCCGCGCTTCCAGAGAACTGCGATCATCTTCATCTCGGGCGTTCATCTCACAGACTCCGACAAAATCCAGGGCTACCGCAGCGGTGCGGTCGACTATATATCCGTCCCGGTCGTGCCCGAGGTATTGCGAGCAAAAATCAGCATCTTTGTTGAGCTGCATCGCAAAACCCGCATGCTCGAAACGCTGAATAATCAATTGGAACAGCGCGTTGCAGAGCGGACAGATGAGCTGCGACGCAGGGAGGAGCAATTCCGCACGCGTGCAGAGTTGCTCGATCTTGCGACAGAGGCCATCATGGAGCGCGGTGTCAACGGCGAAATCCTGTTCTGGAACGCCGGAGCCGAGAATCTCTACGGCTGGCGACGCGATGAGATCCTAGGCAAGGACGTTCACTCGATGTTGCGCACCATATTTCCAGTGCCTCGCGAGGAAATTGAAACCACTCTGCGCGATAGAATGGTATGGCACGGGAACCTTCTCCAGAAGAAAAGGGATGGTTCCGACGTTATCGTCGCGTGCCGCAAGATCATGAATAACGAGGGCGACGCAGTCCTCGAAGTGAATCGAGATATTACCGCACAAATCCAGGCCGAGGAGGCACTCCGCGAAACCGAAAAGCTGGCGGCGATGGGCCGTGTTGCAGGAATCATCGCGCACGAAATCAATAATCCGCTCGCGGCGATCACTAACATCTTTTTCCTGATTCGCAATCACCCCTCGCTCGATGACGAAGCCCGCCACTGTGCCGCTATGGCCGAACAGGAATTGCAGCGCGTTGCACACATCACGCGCCAAACTCTAAGTTTCTATCGAGAATCGAAGACACCAATTGCCGTGATGCTTACCGAATTGCTCGACGACGTCGTCGGACTGCAGGAGCGCCAGCTGCAATCCAGCCATATTCGCTTGAGTAAGAGATACTTTACACCTGGTATGGTACACGGATTTCCCGTCGAATTGCGCCAGGTCTTTTTGAACCTGGTCGGAAATGCGGTACAGGCAATGCCGAACGGCGGAGAGTTGCGACTCTCGGTGCGAGAGACCTGCGACTGGCAATTGATGCGCCGCGGCATCAGCGTCTCGATCCTGGATACCGGAGTCGGAATCAACCCGCAGGATTCTGGAAAGCTCTTTGAACCCTTTTTCAGCACGAAGTCCACAAAAGGCACAGGTCTTGGGCTCTGGATCAGCAAAGGGATCGTTCAGAAATATGAAGGCCGCATCACCTTTCGAAGTTTCCGCTCTGAAAAAGGATGCAGCACCTGCTTCCGAGTATTCCTACCTAGCAGCGCAACTTTGAACTTGATGGGAAACTCGGTGACCGAGTTGGCTTCGGCCGGAGTCGATGCAGGCGCGAACGGATACGGCACCGCGATGCAGCACGCGTAAGCCTCGGAGATCTCTCTAGCGGGCAGAGAACCTTGGGCAACTTGGCCGTGGCTGCCATTTGTTGGGCTATCGCAACGGTCCCAATCTTACGCACACGATCCATCGATGCCCGCAACAAAGGAGTTATTGGTTTATCAATCTGGGCGGCAGCGCGGCCAGCCCACTGACGACGTCGTCGTAAGGGCATCTCGTGTTCTTGTCAGCGTTTAATAAACTCATTGGTCCATAGGATTGGGCTTGACTTCAGTCACCAAAATCTCCTCTAGATTCCGCACCCAGCGAGCGGGCCGCTTCTCTTCCGTCGAGACCATTTTGAACATGCCGTCTTTGCCAAGCTCTTGGCCATCCACCGAGTCCGCCACGATCACGTCTCCGGCGTGAATGGAGGGATCGACCTCGGCAAGCGCATAGAGGACGCTGTACTTGTCAGTTCCCTGGGCAACCACTGCAGTCATGAAGAGCTTGCCTCGCACTTTTTCGCCAAAAGGTACGCCGACCTTCGCCAGCAGATCCACTAACGGCACGCCAGAATACTTTTCATTTGCTTTGGTGTGTCCGTTGTATACAGCGACGGTTTTATGCGGCATCGCAGCCAGATCTTCTGGAGTGAGGGTGATCGATTTCCCATCCAGCCCGCGGATAATCAGCTTGCTCGACGGGATGCTCGGCCGCGAGTGGTCCATCTCCTGGGCAAAGGCAGTTGGTCCACCGGTGTGCAGAGAAGCAAGCACGATCAACATTGCGGCGGTCAGAAGGAACGAGCACATTCTATTCATGCGCTCATTCTAGCTCGAAACAATGGCGATGTTTGTGGAGGGGATACTGATCGGCTTTGCATTCGGCCCTGTGGAACCATGGCCATGGAACCAGGCACTGCTGGAATGAGCGCCAAAACTTGAAACAAGTCCGCCGCTCGACCCCGAAAACCTTTTGGAAGTCAGACGCGAACGATCATCACTTCAGTGGCCTTGATCAGGGCGCCCGCAGTCTGGCCTTTGCGCAGCTGCATTTCGCGGGCCGCGTCGGAGGTGATGATGGACGTGATCTTCTGGTCTCCGATCTGAAGAACGACTTTAGCCAGCAGGCCAGAGAATCTGACTTCGATGATGCGCCCGATGAGTTGATTGCGGCCGCTCACCGCGCGGAAGCGTTCGCGCGATTCCTTGACGGCAACCGTTGGCTTTGATTTGAGCATCGGGGTGAGGGCGCTCTCAGGGATGCGGTGGTGTCCTCCGGGAGTCTTGATGGTCTTGAGGGTCCCGGCGAGGATCCACTGCTTAAGAGTCGGGTAGCTTACACCCAGCGCCGCGGCGGCTTCGCGGGGTTTCAGAAGCAAATTGACTTCGGCCATGGCTTGTCCTCACTTAGTCGCGAGAATTGTAACGCCGCTGCATTTCGATTGACAAAAATCGTTATAACCATTTGTATAAAATCGATAGAATGCAAGGAGATCTTAATCAATGAAAAAAAGCCTCTTCCCTACGGCTGCCTCACTGATGCTAGCCCGACCCTTCTTGCTGCTTTTGTGGCTGGCGATGGGGGCGTTCCCGGCTTGGGCCCAAACGGGAGCGAGCCTTTCCGGCGCGGTGACGGACCAAACCGGTGCAGCCCTTCGCGATGCCGCGGTAACAATCAGGAACGTCGATACAGGTGCAGCGCGCACGATCGCAACCGACGACGGGGGGCACTATCAGGCGTCCGGCCTGCATCCGGGACGCTTCGAGGTTCGAGCGGCAAAGCAAGGCTTCGCCGATGAAACGCGCACGGGAATTAACTTGGCCGTTGGCCAGGACGTCGCGGTCGACATTAAAATGCAGCGGAGCGTCCCCGACGCCTGCGCGAGCGGCCATGAGTTCAACAGCACCGATTGCGCGCTGACCTGGCACGGCATCACGTTCTACGGTGCGTATGACGTCGGCGTCGGCTGGGTCAGCCACGGCCTACCAGAGAATGGCTATAACTATGAAGGCGCATCTCTGGTGAACCGAAACGGCTATGAGCATCGATTCCTCATCGCACCGAACAATCTGCAGCAGACGAGCCTGGGTATCAGGGGCAAGGAAGAGTTTCGGCCTGGCTGGTCCGTTGTGTTCAACGCTTCAACCGGCATCAATCCGCAGTCCGGACTGCTCGCCAACGCGTCGGCCACCATGACCATCAACAACGGCCTTCCCAGGAGCAGCTATTCGTATACCATCGACGGCGCGCGCGCGGGCCAACCCTTCAATGATGAAATCTATGGCGGTATAGCATCCGCCCATTTCGGCGCGCTGACCTTTGGTCGTCAGCGCGCTCTCGGCACGGATGCGATGCTCGTCTACGATCCGGCTGGCGGCAGCTACGCCTTTTCGTACATCGGGTATAACGGCACGATGGCTGGCGGCGGCGACACCGAGGACAGCCGCTGGGACGACACCCTGAAGTATCGCTTCACCTATGCCCCGGTCCATTTCGGCGCGATTTATAAATTCGCCGATGGTAACGGCGGCTGCTATTCCGCTTCCGCAACCTGGACTGCCGCCACATGTACGCCGGAATCGGCGCACAACAACGCCTATGGATTCGACTTCGGCGGAGACTACGGCAAGCTCTCCGCCGACGTCGTGTTCCAGCATTACAACCAGGCGATCAGCGTATTGAACCCCTTGCTGGGACCTCAGAGTCCGTCGGCTCCATATCAGTCGACCACCAACAGCATCAATACAAACCCCATCACCGGAGCCAATCTGATCGGCACGACCAACACCGTATATGGCATCGTGACCGACAACAGCGGAATTATGGGCGCTGTCAAGTACACGTGGGACCCGTTCAAGTTCTTTGGCGGCTACGAATATATCTGGCAGAATAACCCGGCGGACCCTTTGGGCGTTGGCGCCTCGGACCAGGGCGGTTATATCATGAGCGGGGTCGAAGACAACAATCTTGATTCTGAAAAGTTAGTGCAGATCTGGTGGACGGGCGCGAAGTACACCTACCGCAGCAAAACCGACTTCACTTTTGCCTGGTATCAGCAGCGGCAAAACGACTTCCGTGTTCCTCCTACCTGCTCGGCCGCAGCCGGTTTCCGCAGTTCCTGCGCGGGCACCCTCAATGAGGGGTCACTCTATGCGGATCATCACTTTACCAGGCGTTTCGATGCTTTTGCCGGAGTGGCGTATTCCTGGGTGAGCGGCGGTCTGGCCATCGCCATTCCTCACGGCCCCGGCGTCCCCTATAACTCCAACAACAACCTCGCTCCGACAATCGGTGGTCGCTTCACCTTCTGATCATCTAGCGGCGGGCTCGGTCGAACGCCAAGCATGGTTTGCCTGGAGAATTTGATCGCAGCAGTGGCTGCCCCCCAGGGATTCGAACCCCGATAGGCTGCTCCAGAGGCAGCTGTCCTACCATTGAACGAGGGGGCAACAAGCGCGAAACGGCCATCCTGCAGCCAAGCTGGCCCGGCCAAACGAGGTGTCCGGCGCTGAAAGCCAACCGTTTCATCATACTGGCAAATTTTTAGCCGGTCAAACCGGGTAGGCGATCACGGATCTGGACTGTTGCAGCCAGCCGACGCGAGGATCGCGCGGGTTGCTCGGGAGTTCATACCACCATTCAACAACGACTGGACGTGAGGCCTACGCGATCCGGGCATCTATTCTTCTCGTAAGACCTCGAGCGGACGAAGTCCGAGAATGCGGAAGCTTGCGATCCAGCCGGTCCCCGTGGCGAGGATGGCCGTTCCGACCAGTGCGACAGCAGTTGCATACCAATCAATGTGGAAGCTGACCTCAAGCTTTCGCAGCAGCACTCGCGTAAGCAGATTGGCAAACACCACGCCAACCGAACCTGCCAGCAAGCCGAGTACGCTGAACTCGACACTGAACGTACGCACGATGCGCATACGCGTCGCTCCCAGCGTTTTCAGTACAACGGCTTCACGCATCCGGCGGAAGCGCGCGCTTGCAATGCTCGATGCAAGAATCATCAGGCCCGCGAGGATCGAGAAGCCGGCGAGGAATCGAACGACAAACGTAATCTGGTCGATGACGCTTTCGATGCGGTCGAGAACATCGGCGATGTTGATGACCGTTACGGTTGGATAGACGGCGAAAAGCGCCCGCTCCATTGCGGCGACTTGCTTCGGGTCTACGTGTGCGCCGCCATACCAGGTGGCCTGCTCGTCTTTCAGTTGCCCAGACGGGAGCATGAATGAGATTCGGGCGGCCAGATGCTGTCCGTCAGGCTTGTACAGCGCTGCAACCTTGAGTGCATGCACGCGTCCGCCGATCGCGATCTCTACTGAAGAGCCGACGCTGAGATTCAGCCGTTGAGCGGTACCCTCGCCGATGGCAATCTCAGCGGCATTGGCATCGGTCCACCATTTGCCCTGCGTCACCTTGTCGCCCGCCGGCGGAGCATCTGCCCAGCTTAATTCGGCGTTCTCCAGCATTCTCCGCGGAAAATGCTGCTCTTTCATTTGGTCAAGCGTTTTGCCGTTGAGAGAGACGAAGCGGCCTTGCACGCCTGCGAGAAGGTCGAGTGGTTGTGTGATGCCGGGTTGATGCTGGAAGAAAGCCTTTACCCCATCGACTTCGTCCGGCGTGACGTCGATTAGAAAGACGTTCGGCAATTTCGGGGATGCAGTCTCGCGGATGTCGCGCAGCAAGGTGCTCTGCATCAGGTAGACCGCGAGAATCAACATCACCCCGGTGCCTAGCGAAGCAAGCACGGCTGCCGATTGATTACCGGGACGATAAAGGTTTGCGAGGCCGTGGCGCAACGAGGACGGCAGGTGCAGCCTGACGCGATTGAGCGCAAAACGCAAAACGCGGAGTGCGACCGCCGCCAGGATGAGTAGCACCAGCAGCGCAATGGTGAACAGGAGTGCGAACCAGCCGCCGACCTTCACAGAATCGGACAGCGCCCAAGCGATTGCACCGAGCGCAACAACGACCAGCGCGGCGATGCCCAGTTGCAACCGGCGCGACCACCATCGCGCAAACCACTCGCGGACCGTGCTGGGTCCTTGTTCCACCAACCGCCGTAGAACCAGGATGGGTCTCACGGTACGCACATCCAGCAATGGCGGAAGACAGAACAGCAAAGTTGTGAGCAACCCCGTGCCCAGACCTGCGGCCACCGCGCGCCACGGAAAATGCATGACAGTGTGCACCGGCAAGAGCTTTCCGAAGACGGCGGGCAAAGCCTCCATGACGGCAGCTCCTCCCGTGACGCCAATCAATGCTCCGAGAAATCCGAGCGCCAATGTCTGTAGAAGAAAGATCCGCAACAGGTCGGATGAGCGCGCCCCGACGGCTTTGAGAATGGCGAGCATGTCCATCCGTTGTTCGAGATGCGCATGCATGGCCATGGCAACGCCGATCGCTCCCAGCACCATGGCAACGAGACAGATGAGACTGAGGATAGCGGTGGCATTGTCGAGGCCCTGGCTGAGCGCTGGATTCCCTTCCTTGAAGTCCATCACCTGCGCGTCCGGCAGGATTGCTTCCACCTGCTTGCGCACCGCCGCATCGTCGGCTTTTGCCGGCAGCTTAAGCAGCATCCGTTGCGCAGCGCGGCTCCCCGGCGCCAGCAGCCCCGTATTCTCTATTGATGCGCGCGACACCATCACGCGCGGCCCCATTCCCGCACCTGCCGAGATTCGGTCGGGTTCCTGCGTGAGGACGGCCGCAATTTTGAAACTCTTGCCACCCAGGCGCAATGTCTCGCCGACGTGCGCATTCAGCCGGATCAGAAACTCTTCCGCAACCACCGCCGAATCGCCATCGAGCGCCTGTTGCAGGGTCATCGCGGGCTCGAGTTTTGCAGCTCCGTAGAACGGATACCGTGCGGGATCGACTGCCTTCAATGTGACGAGGATCGGTACCGGATCGGGAGGCACGGACGCCATCGAGATTGTCTCTGTGACCCACGTCAAATCGCTGCCGGGAATTCCCTTCTCCAGGGCTGCCAGCTTTTGCGACTCATCGGCATTCGGCTGGCGGAAGACACGCGCGCTGAGATCTGCCGCCATCAGTGAGCGGGCTTCCGTCATGAGCGTGGTGCGAAAGCTCTCGCTGAATCCGCGCACGCCAACGAGAGCCGCAACACCCACAGCGACGGAAAGCACAACAAAGGCGAATTTGCCGGGAGCGGATTTAAGGTCGCGCCAGCCGATGGCCGCGGCTCGCCGCCAACTCAGCGCGCGTTCAGCCATTTTTCTGCTCGCTTTGGATCAGGACTTCAACAGGTTGGGAGGCCAGTGTGTCTTCAATGATCATGCCGTCCTTCAGAACGATCTTGCGGTCAGCGCGAGCGGCAATTTCCGGATCGTGCGTTACCAGCACAAGTGTCGCGCCGGCACGCTCGTTGTGCTGGAGAAGCAAATCAAGCACCAGGCGTCCGTTGGTGGAGTCGAGGTTGCCGGTCGGCTCATCGGCCATGATAATGGGCGGATTGACGACAAAGGCGCGAGCCAACGCGACACGCTGCTGCTCGCCGCCGGAAAGCTGCACGGGGTAGTGGTCCATACGCTCGGCAAGGCCGACAGCTTCAAGCAGCGAGCGCGCCTGCTTCAGACCATTTCCTTCGACGTTGAGTTCGAACGGAAGCAAGACATTTTCGAGCGCAGTTAGAGTCGAAATAAGCTGGTACGACTGGAAGACGAAGCCGATTTTGCGTCCGCGGACAGCTGCCAGATCGAGCTCAGCCAGGTTATGAATGGGCGTGCCGTCCAGCCAGATTTCGCCCTCGCTCGGCGTGTCGAGGCCGGCCAGCAGCCCCAGCAGCGTGCTTTTTCCGCTGCCGCTTGCGCCAACGATGGCGACGAACTGGCCAGCAGGGATGCTGAGGGAGATTCCTTTTAAGATTTCCACGCGCCTTGAGCCATTCTGAATCCAGCGCTTTACGTTACGGACTTCAATCACCCGGGATTGCCCTCCTGTATATATACGAGTGTCGGCGCGCGACCGTTCCCTTCTGCGACATTACACTGTTCATGTGGACGTTTGGCGTAGGATTCTCGTTTCGTTCTGTCTCCTGATTGGTATTTCCCCGCTCGTCGCCGCAAGCCGGCCGAAGATCATCTGCTATGGCGACAGCATCACGGCAGGCTATGGTTTAAACCCGGGGCAGGCTTATCCCGACGCGCTGCAACGGGACCTCGACCAGCGCGGCTATTCCTACAAGGTATCGAATATGGGTACCAGTGGGGCGACGACGAAGGACGCGGTCGCAAATGTCGGGACAGTCATCAAGGCCCAGCCTGCGGTTGTGATCGTGGAGTTTGGCGGCAATGACGGGTTGCGCGGCCTTCCACTGGTTCAGACGCGGAAGAATCTGGATGCTGTGCTAACCGCACTCGACGATGCCCACATCAAGGTGTTGCTTGCCGGAATCACGCTTCCCCCGAATTATGGGCAAGATTATATCGGCGCCTTTGACCAGGTATTTCGCGACATGGCGGCCAAGCATCACACCGCGTTCGTTCCGATGATCTACAAGGACCTGGTGAAGGTGCCGGGAACGATCCAGGAGGATGGTATTCATCCGACCAGCAAGGGATCGGAGATCATTGCCGAGACGCTCTTGCCAGCGCTTAAGCCGCTTTTGCGAAAGTAGTTCCGTGAATATCGCCAAAAGGTCGAAGTAACAAATCGGTAAGTCGTCAGCCCATTACCACGACGGGTTGAAACAGCGTTCCTGCAACACGACGTGCGATGCCGACGAGTTCGCGCTGACCGGCAAAGACTTTCACCATCGGCGCACACGAAAATTCAGGCAGGTTCGCCTGAGCACCGTTCCGGAGGCGACCGAGCGACATAGCGTCGCCTGTAACAGAAGGCATCTCCGCTAACAAGCTGCGCGGGTGAATGCAATGCCCTTCAAGCGCGGCGAGATCTCCAGCCAAGTGCTCCAGTTCTTCAAGCGTGTGAGCATCGGCGAGCGTGAAGACTCCGGCCTGAGTGCGGCGGAGGCTGCTGAGATGCGCGCCACACGCAAGGTCCTGGCCGAGTTGGTGGGCTACGGAGCGAACATAGCCGCCGGCGCTGATACTCATTGCAAACGATGCTTCCTCGTCGTCGAGCGCGGTAATCGCAAACGATCTGATCGAAATCTTCGCCGTCTTGAGTTCAACGGGCTTTCCTGCGCGCGCGAGCTTGTAGGCCGGAGTGCCGGAGATTTTCTTTGCAGAAAACGGCGGAGGCATCTGTTCCATGTCGCCGTGGAAACGCGACGCGACGGCGCGAACCTGTTCGAGCGTCAACGAAGGATGGGTCTGTTCGCCGGTTGGATCACCGTCGGCATCATAGGTTTCGGTCGCAAATCCGAAGCGAATTGTGCCGGAGTAACTCTTTTCGGAGGCGGAGAAGTATTGCGCCAGGCGCGTGAATTTTCCCATCAGCAAAGGCAGAACTCCGGTGGCCATGGGATCGAGAGTGCCGAGGTGGCCGATGGAGCTTTCGCCGGTTATTCTGCGCAAGCGACTCACTACATCGTGGCTGGTGATGCCGCCCGGCTTATCAATGACTAAGAGACCGTTCACTCAACTACTTTAGACGAGTCGCCAACGATTCACAGTGATGCACTGCCCTCAGTGATGCACTGCCCTCAGTGATGCACTGGTTTACAGTGATGCACTGCTTTACGGTGATAAACCGCTTCACAGTGAGGCGTTGCCGCTTTGGCGAACAAGCGACAAGAACTCGGTGCGCGTTTCTTTCTGGCGGAAGCAGCCCACCATGGCGGAAGTCACGGTGGATGAATTCTGCTTCTCGATGCCGCGCATCATCATGCAGAGATGGCGAGCTTCAATCACTACGCCAACTCCCTGCGGATTGATGGCTTCCTGAATGGTGTCGGCAATCTGGCGGGTGAGGCGCTCCTGCACCTGCAGGCGACGCGCAAAAACCTCAACGAGGCGCGGAATCTTACTGAGGCCGATGACCTTTCCCTTGGGAATGTAGGCGACATGCACCTTGCCGAAGAATGGCAGCATGTGGTGCTCGCAGAGCGAGAACATCTCAATGTCTTTCACAATCACCATCTCGTCGTAATCGACGTCGAACATGGCGTCGTGCAGTATCTTTGCGGGATCTTCGTTGTAGCCCTTGGTGAGGAAGGCCATGGATTTTTCGACGCGGGCGGGAGTCTGCGCCAGGCCATCCCGATCGGGGTCCTCGCCGAGGCGCTCCAGGATCTCGCGATACATCTCCTGCGTGCTGATGTTGCTTAGCCCTGCATCACCTTCGACTGCCCTGCGAATTGATTTGCTTACCGCGATCGGTTGCGCCATTGCCATTGTCCTTTTGCCCAAGGGAATCGGGCGTCGTTTCTCTGTTTCCCACGATCAGTCACCGCAGAACTGAAAGAAATTGTTCTCAGTTTCTTCCACACGCACATACTCCAACTCACCGGTTGGGAGCGCGTCTTTCAGCTGTCTATATACTGCCCTACAAAGATTCTCCGTTGTCGGCACTTGATTCACAAACAGGGGATCGCAGTTCAAGTTTGTGTGGTCAAACCGCTGAAGCACAGATGTTTGCACCACTTCATCGAGAGTCACCATATTGACCACCATACCCGTATCGGAGTCAACGGGACCACCAACGAGAACCTCAACTACATAATTGTGCCCATGGCCGTGCGGGTTGTTGCACTTGCCGTAGGTCGTGCGATTCGCCTCGCCGGAAAGCGCGTCAGAGTGTAGCCGGTGGCTGGCACTCAGCATGTAACGGCGGCCGAAGTAGGCGGTTTGCATTAACTTCTTCCTCTATATTCGGCGAAGATTTCAGGCGTTTCGTAGACGCGCACCCGGCTGAGATGTGCTCCGGCAGCGTTGCTGAGCGCTGGTTCAAGGCGTTTCCAAGTCGCAATTGCGATGTTCTCAGTCGTGGGAATGAGCTTTCCGTCGGCGAATTCGGGCACTTCAAGGTTCAAGTGGCGGTGATCGTAAGCCGCCAGCACCTCGTTTTCAATGACGTCTTTGAGCCATTTCAAATCGACAACAAAGCCGGTGACGGGATCGGGCTCGCCGGAAACCGTGACTTCGAGAGTGTAGTTGTGGCCGTGCCCATTGCGTCGCGCGCAGCGACCAAAGACCTGTTCATTCTTTTCCGGCGACCACGCGTCGTTCCAATAGTAGTGGGAAGCTGAAAACGTGGCTCGCCGGGTGAGTTCGATCATTCGGTCCTCGCAGGGTTAGATGCTCAGGGCAACCCAAAGCTTCAATTTTACGCGATGAATTATGTATCTATGCCACTCTGCTGAATGAGGTTACGACGATTCGACCTTTCGTCAGCCGGGATAGGTCCTTCCCTTCCAGCTTACCTGCTTCAGAACGCGGTGCTTGAACCAGCTGCGGTAGAGAAGTACGGAGAAGAGAGGCAAACCGAGCGGAGAGATGGCGCAATCGACGACCGGAAAATTCGATTTCGCGACTCGGGCATAAAAGCGGAACAAGGTCCGAAGCCAGAGGAGCAGGAGCACCCAGCCGGCACCAAGCCACTCAAGGGAATGGGGGCTGAAGCGGGCGTTCCAGAGATGAATGGCGAGCCACGGCAGCCCGACGAGAAGCACAATGTCCAGGACTTTCCAGAGGGCGGTGGCGAGAGCGTTGTTGAACAGGAGTGCGAGGTTTTTGGTCCAACCCTCGATCATCATCGAAGTTGTTCGATACATGCGGGTGCTGAGAGCATCGGGGGCATAGCGAAAACGCAGCCCTACTTTGCGACGCTTGGCGAGGAAGGCGAGTTCCACGTCTTCGAGGACGCGGTCGGCGACAGCGGGGTGGCCGCCAAGTCGACGATAGGCTTCGCGCTCGACTAAGAGGAACTGGCCATTGGCGGCGGCGACGCGCTGGTTTGGATCAGAGACCTTTGCCGGAGGGTAAGCCAGGGCAAGCTCAGAGAAGACCAGGGGCATTAACGTGCGTTGCGCAAGACCCGTCACAAGCTGGCGAGGCGAATAGCTCAATACTCCGACTTTGTGGCGGGTGGCCTCGTGCATCGCACGGTGCAGATCGCCAACCTCGTGGATGGTGTCTGCGTCGGTAAAGAGGAGCCATCGGCCGCGCGCTTTGCAGGCTGCAGTCCAGATGGCATTGTTCTTTCCCGTCCATCCTTTTTCGAGTTTGGCGGCTTGGAGGACGGTGACGCCGGGAAAGCTGCGTGCGATTTCGGCAGTGCGGTCGGTGGAGTGATCGTCAACGACGATCAGTTCCCAATCGCGGCCGAGTTGGAAGATGTCTTCGGATTGTGCAACGAGCGATTGCAGGCATGCTGCGAGATTCTGCTCTTCATTCCGGGCCGGGATAATGACGGTGAGATCAATGAGTTGTTCCGGCTCAGGCTGGTCGTACACAGTACCGGCGCGGACGGGAATGGCCAGGGGTTCGCCCGGCTCGTCGGAGAGTCCGAGGACGGGCTTGAACGTGCGCGCGCCCGGTCCGCCTGATTCCGGTTTATCCGCCATTGTCTCCTGACCTTTCATTCGGTAGCTGTCGATCTCGTATTATATGGATGTGCGGTTTCCTGGTTTTATTGCCCTTGGTTCGCTGGTTGCGCTGACGCTTGCTTGCGGCTGCGATCGCGGCGCTATTCCGGCCAACGCCGATAGGGTCGCCCCCGATTTCACGGTGAGCGACGGCGAGAACACCATTCATCTTGCGAACTATCGAGGCAAGGTTGTTCTGCTGAACCTCTGGTGGAGTCAATGTCCCCCGTGCATTCAGGAGACTCCAGCGCTGGAGCAACTGCACCGTGAGCGGCCCGACCTGGCGATTCTCGCGGTCAGCATTGATACTGACCCAGGATCGTACCGCAGGTTCCTGAACCGCTATCACGTAGACGTGGCCACGGTGCGCGATCCCGACCAGACGGTTGCAAAGATGTATGGGACCGAGGGTTGGCCGGAGACGTACATCATCGACCGCAAGGGCGTAATTCGCCGGAAGATTGTCGGCGACCCGGACTGGTCGAATCCCGAGATTCGGAACTATCTGAGCAGCCTTTGATCTCGCTGAGCGGACAGCGAAGTTCCGCTGGAAAAAATCGCGGTCTCTGCAAAAAAACCCCTTCTTATCAACAGGTTATGGCATCCACGACGCTGTAAATATTTCCAACGAAACGACTTAGCTGCAGATATTTCTCAAGAAAAGACTTACGGGTCGTTTTCGGCGGGAGTATTTGCGGAAAGTATCGCAATGTGGTACCACAAGCGAATCCTCAAGCGGATTCTCATTTGATGACCTGATTCATTGTGCGCCTGTGGATCGAAATTATCTGCAAAGTGGCCACGCTGTTTCGAACTCTTAGATTCAGGGATTTAGCGAGAATGAGGCTGGGTTGGTTATTGACGGAGCATGCTCGACTTGGTTGCTCCGCGCAAACCGTTGTTTACATGCCATCGGCACACCGCCGACTAGCCGCGCGCCATTGAAGAGTTTCGAGCGAAAATCAACGCCGTGAAGGCCGGGGTCTGGCGACCTCGGTTATGGACCGCTCACGCCAATGGACGGCGCAGCGCTCGGCCACTCGAGAGCTTCACCGTGCAGGCCTTTGGGATATACGAGCACATTCAGGATCAGGTCCTTCACACCCGGCATCTTTGCAACCACCATCGATACGGCGGAAAGAGTCGGTTCGGAAGCATGGCCGCTGAGAGTGACAGCTCCATTCTTTACATGGATCGAGATGTACCGGGAGGCTTCAGCGCCTCCATTATTGTTGCGGTGGCGGATGGCGTCTTCAAGATTGGCCTTTAGTTGACGGTCAGGAAGGTTCGGTCCGGTCACCTGAATCTCATCGTGCAGGCCGCCGCGCCAAACCTTGGCCGCCTGCTGCTCCGCAAATATCCTAGTGAGGTAAAGATCGACGTACCCGGTCAGCGTAACTACGCCATTCTTCACCGAGGCGTGGACATTCTTGCAATACGGCGTGTCGAGCGCTTTCTGCACGGATGCCTGAATCGCGCTGTCGTCCTGGGGTTGCTGCGCTTGAACTGCTGTGAGTGCCAGCGCTATGGCAAGCGCGGAAAAAAGCACTTGATTCACGGGGAATCGCTCCGCGACCAGTGTACTCCCGCATCACTCTTCTGCAGTGTTGCAGTTCCGAATCGCACAGGCGACCCTTGGCACTGGTTTCGGATTGAGACAGCGATTATGGCGAGTGCGAAATAATGAAGCCTATGGGGATCGCCGAAGAGCGACATTTAGCTGTTGGATTTGATTTTGGAACTACGAACAGCTCAGTCGCACTCGTCGATGGAGACGCACAGGTGCGGCTTGCCTCCTTTCCTACGGCGGGAGCAGAGACGCCGTCGTTTCGATCGGTTCTGTACTTTGAGCAGTACAAGAACAGCGAAGGGGCGAAACGCACGCATTCTCTCGCCGGCCCGGCGGCCATCGAACACTATTTGCAGGCCGATGAAAAAGGCCGGCTGGTACAGTCGCTGAAATCTCACCTCTCAAGCCGAACCCTGACGGGGACAGAGGTCTTTGGCCGCCGCTACAAACTTGAAGAGCTGATTTCCCGCATGCTCAGCGACCTTCGCAAACACACTTCGTCGCAGTTCGGGAAATCCATTCGCTACGCGATGGTGGGGCGGCCGGTTCGCTTTGTTGGGGCGGAGACGGAGGACGACCAGGAATTTTCTGTTTGCCGATTGCGTACGGCCTTTGCGCTGGCGGGTTTTGAACATGTGGATTTTGAGATGGAGCCGGTGGCGGCCGCGTACACGTACGAAGCGACACTTGACCACGAAGAACTGATCCTCATTGGTGACTTCGGCGGCGGCACAAGCGACTTTTCCCTGCTGCGCGTGGGACCCGAGGTGCGACGGCGCGGACGGACTTCCAAGGATTTGCTGGGCAACACCGGAGTGGGATTGGCGGGCGATGCTTTTGATGCGCGCATTATTCGCAAGCTGGTTTCGCCCGCGCTTGGTTCGGATTCGGAAGCGCGATCTCTCAACAAGCTTCTGCCGGCGGTTCCGGCGTGGATCTACGCGAACCTGGAGCGCTGGCACTACCTCTCGTTTCTGCGCACGAACAATGTTCGTGAGATTTTGAAGAGCGCACGGATTCGGGCCCTCGAGCCGGAAAAGATTGAAGCTTTGATCGCGATTGTGGATGAGGATCTGGGATACCAACTGCACCAGTCGGTGCAGGAGTTGAAGTTCGAACTGTCGCGTGCGCAGGATGGCGAATTTCGATTTCGCGGAGGCGGCATGGAGTTGCGCATACCAGTGACGAGAGCGAAGTTTGAATCCTGGATCAAGGAAGAACTCAATGCGATTGAAGGCGCGGTAGACACGCTTTTGCGGAGCTCCGGAGTCGATCGGGGGGCCGTCGACCGGGTGTTCCTTACCGGGGGATCTTCGTTTGTGCCGGCGGTGCGGCGGATTTTCGAAAGCCGTTTTGGAGCGTCGCGAATTCGCGGCGGAAACGAATTTACATCGGTTGCGTACGGCTTGGCGCTGCGCGCCGCTGAGTCTCTGCGGCGGGACTAATCTCTCGCAGCGTGGGCGGCTGTCGATTGCGACATTTTGGACCTTCCATGCTTGCGCAAGCCGACCGCTCGAAGAAGGAAATCAAATTCCAGAGCTGATCGAGATTTGACACGCAACAGTTTTTTGAGAGAATGGACCGCCAGTGAAGCGGGGCCAGTTGGGCTGCCTGCGCAAAACATGGAGGGCGCCTATGAGGCTGAAACCGCGAGGTCTCATTTCGGGGACGCTCCTCTCGACTGCGATCAGCTTGATGGCGACCGCGCCTTTGCGGGCACAATCCGGTGCATGCCAACAGATTCGAGCGGCATGCAAAGACGCCGGCTTTGTTCAGGGAGGGCCTATCGGAGACCGCCTGGTCCTCGATTGTTTCGATCCTCTTGTTCTCGGCCAGTATCCGAAAATACGGCCTTCAAGACCTTTGCCGAAAATAGACCAGCAACTGGCCGCCGCGTGCAAGGACAGCTTGAACAAGCAATCGTCTGGCGCGAACGCAGGGGCGCAGATGGCGGTTGCCGACAAGTCGACGCTAACCGCCGGCGATGAGGGCCGCACCGTACACGATGCCCGCCTCGGCGTAACCTGGCTGGCCGACGCCAACCTGGCCGCGACGGAAAGCTTCGGCGTCTCGAACATCAACAAGTCAGGCTCGATGAACTATGCAACCGCGGTTCGCTGGGTGGGAGCGATGAATGCGTTCCAGAACGGCGCGGGTTATCTGAGACACAATAACTGGCAACTGCCGACGGCGCCTAGCACAGATAAAACCTGCGAGCTTACGGGACGGAACGGCGAGCCGTTTGGATACAACTGTTCAGGTAGTGCGCTGGGATCTTTGTACTATGTCTCGCTTGGACTGCGAGAGCCCGATTCGGCGGTTGCGAATTCTGAGAATCAAGTCGGCCCGTTTCAGAACTTCCAACCGTATCTGTACTGGTCCAAGTCTCCGGCTATCGACCCGAAGCAGGGCTTTGTGAGCTTCTCGTTTAGCTCAGGATTTCAGGGAGCCAACGTCTTTCGAAACTATCTTTACGTTTTACCGATGATTAAAGGGAAACTTCCCGGTGCACCTTCAATGGCAGGCAGCCAGCTTCAGGCCAATCCAGACGGAAAAACCGTGTACGACCCAATCACCCAAGTCACCTGGCTTGCAGACGCGAACCTTGCAGCGAAACAACCGTTTGGCGTCGCGGATATCAATAGAGACGGTTCGATGAGTCACGAAACCGCAATTCGATGGGTCGCTGCCTTGAATCAATCGGATGGGGGACGGGGATATCTCGGCCGAACCGATTGGGATCTGCCGGAGACCGGACCGCCCGATCCAACCTGCAGCATGAAAGGCGTAACCGGTTTTGGCTGCATTGGAAGCGCAATGGGATCGCTGTTTTATCGCCAGCTCGGTTTGCACGCCGGCGACTCAGTGATCGCATCCTCCAAAGCTCGGGTCGGCCCCTTCTACAATGTGCAGCCGTACCTTTACTGGGCTTGCGCAGGGGATTCGGCTTCGTTGCCTTGCAAAAGCAACGGTCCGGCCGACGGCTTCGAGTGGAATTTCTCCCTTGGGAACGGCTTTCAAGGCACTAACCTCGTCGGAAATAACCTCCATGTGATGGTGTATTACCCAGATGCGTCTGGCGGGCATCCAGCACCCAAAATGCCGCGTTGAAACCGCAGCGGCGAGGCACGGCCGGTAATCCTGGCCGATTTTTAAAAAATATTCTTGACTCGGAAATTGAATCGGTGTATTAGTCATATAGTACATTGATTGGTCCGATGAATAAGGCTTCCAAATCGGTATTTCACTTCCGCCTCGACCTGCACAGCGGTGTACCGGTCTATCGGCAGATTGTTGACCAGGTGCGTGGAGCGATCGCGGCCGGGGCGATGGGCGCCGGCGATCAGTTGCCGACGGTGCGCCAGCTCGCCGTCGACCTTGAGGTAAATCCGAACACCGTGGTGCGCGCCTACCGCGAACTGGAGTATGGCGGCTTGCTCGAAACGCACCAGGGGACAGGGACGTTTATTAGCGATCAGAAGATTCCGCGGGCGGGAGATGAACGGCAGAGGCAGCTCGGGCAGATTATTTCCGATGCCATTGCGCGCGCGGGAGCGGCGGGATTCACCATTCAAGATTTATTGGACCAGTTAAGCCGCGCGGCGGCGCGGAGCGGGACGCGGCCAACGAGCCGAACCACAGGAGATGAACCATGACCAGGACAGGAAATCTGCAATATAACCGGGTTGCAGTAACCGCGTTTGTGATTAGTTTTCTGGCGGGATGCTTTTTGAGCGCGATCACCAAGGGTCTGGCGCCCTTTTACATTGGACTGCTGGTGGGTTTGTATCTGCTGCACGCCATCAAGGTAGTCAAACAATGGGAGAAGGCTGCGCTGCTGCGCGTGGGGAACTACGTGGGGTTGCGCGGGCCGGGGATGTTCTTGATCGTGCCGGTGCTGGAAACACTGAGTCCATTTGTGGACCAACGGGTTCGTGTCGCCAGTGTCACAGCCGAGTCCACACTCACGCGCGACACCGTGCCTGTGGATGTCGATGCTATTGTTTTCTGGCTGGTATGGAACGCGGAGAAGTCGATTCTCGAGGTTGAGAATTATCTCGAGGCCATTACGTTGAGTGCACAGACCGCGCTGCGAGAGTCAATCGGGCGTCACGAGCTTGCGCAGATGATTACGGAGCGAGAAACATTGGGCCGGGAGCTGCAACGCATCCTGGACGACAAGACGAATCCGTGGGGAATCACGGTGCAGTCGGTGGAGGTGCGGGATGTGCGCATTCCGCAGGGGCTGCAGGACGCAATGTCGCGGCAGGCACAGGCCGAGCGCGAACGCCAGGCCCGCGTGATTCTTGGCGCGGCAGAGGTGCAGGTTTCCGATCAATTTGCCGAAGCATCGCGTGTTTACAACGACAATCCGGGTGCATTGCATTTACGCGGAATGAACATGCTCTATGAAGCCATACGGGAAAAAGGCTCGATGGTGATCGTGCCGTCCTCAGCGGTAGAGACGATGGGCCTGGGTGGAACGTTGGCGACGGCAACGCTCGCGAAACAGATCCAGACAAGCTAGAGAAGCAATCGACGAGGAGGTAATTGCGATGAGAATTCGCATGTGGGGAATCGTGTGCTTTGTAATGATCGCGCTCTGCTCCGCCGCGGCACAATTGGACACAAGCGCCGGCTGGGTGGGGGTATGGCAAGGTGAATTGGATAGTCAACCGAGTGTGATTCTGACGCTGGCAGAGGATACGGGAACGCTCGAAGGCACGCTGGTACTGAACATCATCAACCGCGACGACGGCGGGCAGGCCCATGTAGTCGCACATGAGCCGCATGTGCTGGTGCATCCGCGTCTCGACGAGCCTACGCTTTCGTTTCAGTTGCAGAGGCCTGATCCGTCGAGTCCCATGATGGACTTTACGGTGACGCTCAAAAATGGTGGGAGCGCAATGATTCACTGCCTGAACTGCGGCAAAGATGCTCCGACGGTTGAGATGACGAAGGAAGACTAGGGAAAGGGAGCCCCTCGGCGGCTAAAGCCGGCTCCAATTCTGTGGCTTTATGCGGGGGTTGAAACCCCCGCCTCGCTCCGAATAGAGTTTTCCCGCAGACTGTGAAGCCGTGACCTTTCAGAACTCCATTTATGCAACCAGTTTCAGGAGGAAACGATGAGGCGTTATTTGTTGTTGTTGCTGATCGCGCTGTCGGTGGCCGCTTGTCTGCAGGGACAGTCGGCAGCATCTAACGACGGCCAGCAGGACCTCTCGAAGTTTGTTGGCGTCTGGCGCGGGCAGTTTGATAATTTGCCCGGAGTTGACATGGTGATTTCGGACGAAGGCGGTCAGACGCGCGGAGCGATTCTCTTTTACCTTCATAAGCGACAAGATGCGCATGCCCAGTTGACGTCGACACCTGGGGTGCCCGAGCCGCTGTTTGATATGACAGTGGAGGGACAGACCCTGCGGTTTGAGGTGAGCCATAAGCGGGCACATTCGCCGGGATCGCTGAACGATCCGCCAGTTCCCTTTCGCCTGAAACTCATCGCGCCCGACCGGGCCGAGTTGGTCAACGAGAATGAGCACGGCGGACCGCAGGTGACGCTGACACGAAGCGTCTACTGAAGTGTGCTTGCGCAGCGGCTTGCGCGAAACTGGTATCCTTCTTTATATGACTACGGTGGATATTGTGCTTCGCTACGCCACGCCGCCAACCGAGGCGGTTACGTTTGCGCTGGCCAAGGCGCGCGAGGTGTATGGGATTCGCCGGCTCTGCTTCGATCGAGAGGCGCATACCCTGCGCGTGGAGTATGACGCGACTCGGTTGAACGCTGCGGCGGTGATCCAGCTGGTGCGCAGCACTGGGTTGCAGGTGATTGAAGAGGTGCAGGTTGCGCCTCCTCTGCCGGCGCCCGAGCCCGCTCCGGCGGCGTGATAGTACGATTGCGCCGCCGCAGAAACCCTGATAATCTGATGTTGGTTTCGTTCGAAACTATACGTGTGCGCCCGTAGCTCAGCTGGATAGAGCGACTGACTACGAATCAGTAGGTCGGGAGTTCGAATCTCTCCGGGCGCACCATTTAAAGCCAATATAATCAAACGAATAGGTGGCCATCGGAGAAGATGTCCGACTGAGCCTCATATCTGTGTCAACACTGTGCAACGGACTGATCCGCTCCCTGCCTGCCGACCTCGCCAATTTCACTGCTAATCTGACCACTTGCGGTCAGAACGCCAATCGGAGGACAAATCTTCCTCTTGACTTCCTATGCAAGCCGCATACATACTGGTCGGTATGTTGTTGGCGCCGAAGAATCTGCAACGCAGGGCGACAAGGCTGCGCGATCCTGAGGGCACGCGACAGCGCTTGTTGCAGGCAGCGTTTCGCGAGGTTTACCGATACGGGTTCCAGAGTGCTGGGATCGATGCTATTCTCGCCGCCACCAACGTCACCAAAGGAGCGCTCTACTACCACTTCGAGAGCAAGGAAGCCCTGGGCAATGCCGTTATCGAGGAAATCGTAGCAGAAATCACCAAGGACCGGTGGTTACGTCCTCTATGGCAGAGCAAAGACAAGAACCCTATTGATGCTTTGATCGGCATCGTACAAGCGATACCCGCTCGGCCAAGGGATGTAAAACGCGGTTGTCCCCTGGTCAATTTGACGCAGGAGATGTCTCAGCTCAACGAACAATTCCGAAAGCGATTGGAGAGAATCTTCAAGGCTTGGCAGGAAGGCATTGCCACCGCTTTGCGAGAGGGGCAGCATGCGGGAACAGTACGCCGCGACCTGGTTCCGGAAGAGACTGCGAGCTTTTTGATCGCGATGGTCGAAGGCTACGAAGTGCTGGCAAAAAACGCACAGGACGCGAAGGTGTGGAATATGGGGATCAAAAATATCGTGAGCTGGTTGAGTTCTCTTCGAGCGCCGGGCAAAGGCAAGTGGGGCTGACTGCAGTTGAATCCAACTTGCTGTTGCACTTACATACCAACCTGTTCGTAGGTCAGAGTGTCAGCATCACGAGGGCCCGAACATCACATCATGAAGGAGAACGAACAATGACGAGGATGACAGTATCGCGCCGGAAGCTGTTCGCAACGGGAACGTGCGCGCTGGTGGGTGCAGTGGCTCTTCCGGGACCGGAAAGAGCCAGCGCATTGAGAGGACAAAACCTGGTGAACGAGGAGATTGTTCGTAAATGGTACGCAGCGTGGGAAAACAAGGACCTGGACACGTTCAATGCCCTCCTCGCCGACAACTTTACCTTTAGCAGCGCCGCCGGCGACGACCACATCAGCAAAAGCACCTTCAAGTCGCAATGCTGGGACACACAGGCTGAGTTCATTGGACAGTTTGACTTGGAGCGAATCAGCACCGGTGCGGACGACGCTTTTGTGAAGTATCTTTGCCACACCAAGAACGGTAAAGCGTTCCGGAACGTGGAGTACCTTCGAATCACGAGCGGAAAGTTGGAATCAATTGAGTGTTATTTCGGCGCACAGTCGAGCTTCCCGTCCGCGGTAAGCACAGGGCAGAAGTAGCCTCGGGCCGGCTGAACCAAGTGCAAGCACGAATACGTCCGGGATTGCGGTCGCGTCAGGCATAACTCATTCAGCTGCCCAGTCCGGTCGGGCGTTTTGTATTGGAGAACTGACTTGCACCCCGAATCAGCCGCGTGCAACGTACAACCAGCCGAGCGACAGAAAGGGTGGAGGGTGGTCTCCGACGCGAGCGGGCACCTTACCTCACCTGAGCGCCGGCAGATTATTCACACTGAGTAAAGTTCCTGTGGGGCGGCAACCTTGGTACAAGTACAGCAAAAGGAAATACCTCATTCGGAAGTCATAATCTCGCAAGCGTTTCGTGGAGGAACACTCTCCTATCGGGAAGGCGACCACGAAGTCCCATTCGACTGGGAGTTCTGTGGGAGAGCGGCGGTGATAATCTGGGGAACGAAGAAGCGTACTTGGGATGTCAGTCACCCCTGGGCAGCGGGTCGCCAATCTGAAATCTACGATTTTGTTGCCAAAGAAGTGATTCGCCAGAGGGCCCCGACTTCAAGCTTCAAGAGTGATCTGGAATCTGGAACCGTAACCATTCTGTGAAGCAAGATACACGCCTTTGGCGCCAGTTCTACATATTTCACGTCATTGCGGGAACGTAGTGAGCCTTAGATCCACTGGTGCTTTATCAGTAATGCCGGAAGTTCAAATCTCTCCGGCGCACCATTTAACTCCACTTTTTGAGCCAGTTGCGTCCGTTAGGCTGCCACGGCCCTTTTGAAGCCAGACGTTGCGCACTGAGACGATTCGACTCGCAGATGTACTTGCCCGATACCACCGGTGGCTGCACTGCGCGGTACGCAGGTGCTCCTCTGAAGGCCGGTAAGTTTCGCGCTGGCTTCTTCGCGATCCCAGGCTGGTTCGCCCAGGCTTATTCGCGTCTCAACCTGGTCAGAAACGGGTTCCCGACGGGCCAAAACGGTAAGTCTCGCCGAAAGCTATGCCTCGCGGATTCAGGGTGTGGTACTGGTTGGTGATGCTGCTGTGAAAGTTCGGGATGGCTTCGTAGGTATAATCCACGCGCGTCCACCAATGTCCCCACGTGTGGTATTCCAAGCCGCCTCCGACAGACCAGGTGCTGTAGTTGGAATGAAGGTGGCCAGTACCGTTTCCAGGTTGCGTCAGGCTGGCAAAGCCGAGTTCGCCTTTGTAAATGGGCTGAAGCCTGCCCCAGTATCCCATGGTGCAGATCAGACCGCCCTCACCGACGAAGAGCTTGTAATTGGAAGAGATCAGGGAGTGGCCCTCCGCATTGATCCCGAGGCAATGCCACATTGTTGAGGTAACCCAAGCAGCGGGCCCCCACCCGTTGATCTTTCCAGCTCCCCAGTCGCCCGACCAATAGTCCGCTCCCCCGCCGGCGCTGAAGTTCAGGCGAGAAACCTTGCCCGCCGCAGGCTGCACCTGGGCAAGGCTCGGAATTGAGACGAGAAGGACAGCCACGGCCATCACCAGCTTTGCACTCATATTTTCATCTCCTGATTCGAGGCCAGTCCCGACCCAGGACCGACCCGAGTTGGTTGAGCTTAAAACTGCAAACGGAACCAAGGTGGTTAGACCAACAACGAGGTCCACTGAAAAGGGGAATGAACGCAGAATTTTCCTCAGGTTAAGTGCGCTGCGGAATTCTCGTTCTGACTCTGTAACGCATGCACAACGCAGTCAAAATGTACTTCAAAGCCCCAGGAGCAACTTGCTAAACCAGAGAATCCGAGCTGTGCCCCGGAAGCCGTCCACGAGAGCACACTCCACCAATATCTCAAAATAGCACTCCGAATCTCAAAATTGTTTGATGTGCCGCCGGCAGCTAACGTGGCCCGTCGGGTGAATTTACATTTACCTTGACGGGCTGGGGGTGGTTCAGAACGGCGCGAAACGGGCTTGGATGGGGGCGCCGGCTTCGATTCGGGGACGGGAAAGGCCAGAAATCAAGGCGAGATACGCAAATTGCTTAGGAAAACGCAAGAAAAGGGGCCTTGAGCCGGCCAAAACCGAGACAAGCCGGGAGTCGCCGCTTCAGCCTCTGCACTCACCATTTCTCTCGAGAAACTGCGAATAAAAGCACGGAGAAGCGGTGGTGGGTGTGGCGGCTGTGGGCTCTGGTGGTTGAACTGCGGCTTGCTCCATCACCCCGGGCAGGTTTGGCGGGCGGCTTCTGCGGATGGTGGGAAGCGCTTCTGTGGCCTAGGGCAGTACCGAGGCAAGAGCAGGAATTTCACGTCGGGCGTTGGAATTAGCGAATGGGAAGGCCCATTGCGCCCCGATGATCTTACCGGGGTTCGGGCATTACATTCTTGTGGAGGAATCGCTCAATCGATTTCCTGTCGATGGCTTCACCGGGCAGGATTCCGTAGTCGAAGACGTTCTCGTAGTCGGTGAGAATGAAGTTGAAACCGGCGCCATTCTCGCCCCAACGTACGACTTCAGTCAGCACGCAGATGGAGCTGTCGGAGCTGTTGATCCTGCCGTCCTGCTTCTGGAGCGTCATCTGGATGAGCGTGCCCGGCGCCCACCGCTCCTTGGTTAGCAGAAAGAGTCCGGTGGCGCTCATATCGCCCACGTGGTAGGAGTACGGGGTACCTCCGGTCCAGTAGTAGGCAACCACACCGGGAGTTGGATACCGTTTGGCCCGACGCTGATTGACATCAGGAAAGAGCCAACGCAGGAATCGGATCGTGATCGGATCGGATTCCTGTTCTTCGGGCGCGGAGTCTTCCGGGGGGGTGGGGTCCTTGGGATGCTCGAAGGGTTTTGCAGTAGAGAAATTGGGACCGGTGTTCCTCGGATGTTCGAGCGGTTTTGGGGCCGTGAGATTGGGACGAAGCCACTTGGCGTCCCACTCCGCACTTTTGTCGGGGACGATTTGTGGACCGTTTGCACGGTCGCTGGAGCCCGGGACGACTGAAATTGTGAACTTGTCGCGGTCCATACGCACCCCTCTCGGCTAGAGTCCCTGCTGGGCACACGATTTCGGTGATGCAAACACCTGTTACTGACAACGGGATATCACGAAGCTTGTTTCACGTTCAATTGAAAACACTTGCAGCGACATGACCGATGTACCTAGTGGGACGCATTGGTCGTTGGACTTTCGTGCGCAATCGGCCGCAAAGGAGGCCGAATCAGGCACTGGAAGGTCATTCTTTCAGATTGGAGGTGAATTCCCCAATTCCTGGAATTGGCGATCGGACTGTTCTTTTCTGGTTCACGGAGCGGACTTGAGCCTAACGGCAGGCTGCGGACTCAGACAAGTCTTCGTTCCTGGATTTTCGCAAGTGCAGATTCTTTCCGGCAAAACCGCATTTCTTCACCTCATACGCTCCTATCCATGCAGTACTTCCGAATCTGCCAGCAACGATCGGGGCGTTTCGAAACGGTTCAAGGGTCGATAGAATCTCAGTGCACCTACGCATTCGAGATTGAAGCGGAGACTCTATGACGAGACGCAAAGGCTGGCTTGAGAGTTTTTTGGAGCCCGATGTCGAGAGAGCAGAGCGACGAGCTGTAGATCAGTTTGCCGCCCACCGCTGGAACGGCACCAACCTGGTGCAAGAGCCTGTCAGGGATATCAGCCCAACGGGGGTTTACATTCTTACGGAGGAACGCTGGCAGCCGGGCACTTTGGTCTCTTTAACGCTGCAAAAGGAAGGCCCGCTGGAGAAGAGTCCGGAGCGCCGGATCGTGGTGCAGGCCAAGGTTGCTCGATGCGGGAAGGACGGCGTGGGCCTAGCCTTTGTTTTTGCAAAGGATGACGAGAAATCACACCAATGGGAAAGTCTAAGAGAGAGCCTGATCGAGGAGACAAAGCCAGAAGACATGCTGAAGCTGGTACGGATGGCGGAAGCCGTTTGTTTCTTGAGTCAGATTTGTCCGGGGGGAGCTGAAGAAATTGGACAATTGCTCAGGCAGAGATTGAGTAGCCATAAGGTAGCTAACGCCGTAGAAATAGCACTTAGAGCCCAAAACCTACTTGCGGTCGAACCTGCAACAGAAAGGTTGCGCGCCGATCCACGCCTGGTGGTCCGGATTCTTGAAAATGGATCCTGTACTGACGAAGGCTGGCTAATGCATTTCTGGGGCGGGCTTCTGGCCACGTCATGCGCGGCAGATGGAATAGGGGAATTAAGTAGTGTCCTTGTGGAGTTGTTCTCGCAACTAACGACTTATCCGGTCCGCATTCTGGTGGTTGTATGCACGCGAGCAACCAAGTTTCTGGCAGAGTCGGGGTTGATATTCGCGAAGCCGCTGGCATGCAAGATTGAAGAGCTCACACTAACAACAGGGTCGCGAGGACTGCAAATTGAACGAGATCTCAGGCTTCTTTCTGACCTTGGATTGATTGAAAAGAAGGGGCCCAATTCGCCGACCTTGTTGCCTAGTGATGAAATCCTTCTCACTGCCACCTGTCTCGGCCTTCAACTGTTTGCCCACTGCAATGGACAAAGGGGATCGCTGCGGAAGTTTTATGATTTGGACCCACCAAAGGGCAACGTTTTGCGATCATGAAGAGCATTTAGCGGGCATGGAGGTTAGCGCAAATCGCGTGCGAGTGACCCAAAATGGCTATATCGGCCCACACCAAACTGCTAGCTTCTACCTTCCCAAACGGCGTTATGGTGGTCTTGGGCGAGCCACAAACTGCTACACCGGGCTTGGCTTCGCCGCATTCTTATCGAACGTGATGTCGCTTAACCCGGGCCATGAAGGCGAAGTGGAGAGGATGCATCTTTTACGTGAATATGCGGCGTGATCTCCAAAACGAAAATAACCAGTGCGCAGAGCTTTCTGCGCCGGAGATAGCTCGCGTCTACGTCGAATACGACTACATGGACCTTGATTTTCACTTAACGCCGAATGGCTGGGTGATGGGCGATATTCGATGTGTATTCAGGGACGTGAACTTGATTAAAGAAGCTCCGGTCGATCGGGTGCTCACCTTGACTCACAGGACGCACCAAGTCTCCACTCGTTCGAATCAACTACGCTCGGTAACCGTCTCATGGCGAGGCGATGCCACCGACGCTGAGATCGCAGAACTAAGGGCTAAGTATCCGCCTCCGTTCGATCCCGCAGATGAGTCAATACGGCGCATCTAGCTTTTTCTGGACGCTTCCCAAAACAGCGATCGTGAAACACGAACAGTTGCATCCATCCGGCCTGCGGCTTCTACTCCCAAGTTGGCGCTAACCACCTTGAAAGCTGTAGCGCCAGAGCCGCATCTCTGCCTGCGCTTTCCGACGAGGCGCGACTCACACCACAGGTGCTGCTCGAAATGTTACCCAGTAGTAGCGGCGCCAGCAGAACATGCACCGCACGGGATGCAGGGGTAAAAGACAAAGAAACTTGTCGAATGAACGCAACTCAGCTTGTTTGAATTGGACAGAGTTGCAACGCGGACATTTGCATCGTATCCAAAGTACCTGAAGCGTCCAAGCGGGCCAGTGCCAACGTTTCACGTCCATTTTTCTATCCTTTTCGCAGGAATCTGCGCATGAGCTAGCGACCGGTTGTTTGATCTGCGCTGGAATTCTTCTCCAACCACTCGAGCAGGACCCTGATGCTGCCAGTAGCCATGGCCATACACGAATCCGCCGCGCCGTAATAGAGATTGATGGTGTCTCCATCTGCGCCAATCGTCTGCCCGCATGGAAACACGACGTCGTTCACGTCGCCGCTGCGCTCGTAAGGGGCCTCGGGACCGAACATCCATGAGTCTCCTCTCTGCAAGCAGACGTCAGGCCTTTCCAGATCGAAGAGTGCGAGGCCCAGTCGATAGATGCTCCCCGAGGCTGTATTTCTCACACCGTGATAGATCGTGAGCCAGCCTTTTGCGGTCTCGATTGGCGGGGAACACAGGCCGATCTTGTTGGCATCCCACCATCCCCCACGGCGAGCTTCAAGGATGATCTTGTGGCTGCCCCAATGCCGCAAATCCGGCGAATAGGAAATCCACATGTGGGCTCCGAGGGTAGTGACAGGCCTATGGATCATGGCCCAGTATCCGGAACAACCAACAGGATCAGCGTTATGCGCCTGCTCGCCTCGACAGCTAAGCTAAACCAGCCATCTGCGCCTAGAATCCGACGATGCCATGCGAAGGATACAAATCTGCTGAATACGGACAAAACACTGCCAAGAATGAATACTCCCAATACGCATTTGAGCGGAACAAACATCTTTGGGCCGGAGAGAGGCATCCTCGCGTGGTTATTCATGAGGCTCGCAGCACAATGGAGGAGTTCAACGAAGTCATGAGTAAAACCGTTTGGGTGTCCCGCTTGCAAGGCCGGCAAATAGAACTCAACGGGTAATCGACGTTGTCGCTAGTTGAGCGACTGCACAGTCAGGGCAATGGGAGAGCAGGCGGCGTGGGTATTTCCCCGCAAGGATCGCGCGGCGCACGATCAAGTCTTGGCTTGGAATCAACTGCAAGAAGATTGCGAGCGGGGGCAAACGGGAATATATTGGTTCGCAACCCGAAAGGCGAAACGGAGATTTCGGTTGAGAGTACTTCCTTCAAGCGCCGAGATCAATGTGCTGTCCCATGCAATGCGGGCAAGACTGGCGGAACCATTGACGCCGAAATTCATCACGTCACTTTTCATCGGATTACTCGCAGGGGTTGCAACCTTTGCCGAGACTCCGGACGCTTCTTATCATCGCCCAGTGGCCGTCGAGGTTCTTTCTTACGTGGACGTCCACTACTATCATCCAGGGTCAACGGTCTACGTGAAGCTCAAGACGGCCTGGGAGGGACTGGGTTGCTACTTATTTGATGGCCAAGTCATTCAGGGGAGGGTTGAGCTGGCGACCCCGCGCGGCAAAGGCCAAAAAGAATCCCAGCTGGCCATCTCCTTTTTCAATGTGCGGTGCGCAGGAAACAAATCCACTCTGAATCTGGTGCTGGCCGCTGTCGAATGGGACACCGGTGTGACCAGGGTCTCATACGCACAATACCCGGTAGTGAACTACAACATGGTGCAAACCGGTAGCGTCAAGACTATCCAGGGCAGCTTCAACATGGGCGGAATTATGATGGCGGCTTTGAGCGAGCGGCCGAAGAACCAGATTCCGCTCAGGCCCGGTGACGTGCTGGGCATCGATGACGTGACCCTGGAGATTGGCAAGGGGCCGGAGCGGAGTTCGCTGCTGAAGTCGACGAAGCGGGATGTGCATCTGGAAAAGGAATCGTTGCTGCTGCTGGTACCGGACAGCATCGCGTTCCCGAAAGGGCACGAGGCTGGCGGAGTGGGAGTACTGGAGAGGCCGTCCGTTGCGGATGCGACGGAGTCGAGACCTCCAGCCGATGCGAGCGTGCCGTTGCCGGCGCCGCCGCTTCCACGCCCGGTGGAGTTCCAGCCATGCGAGCCGCCGGCCTGCGCGGTGGATTTGCAGTCGAGCGACCACGAGACGCACGGAACGCCGTCAAAATCGATCGAAATCCGCGAATTGGGTTACGCGCCGCGTCCGAGGCAGGAACTGGAAGACCTGAATGACGATGTGTCGCTGGCATGGCTGGGCCCGCGACAGCTTCTTATAGCTTTCGATCCGCACACGCTGGTGGAGCGCAACGGGCAACCTTTAACGGGCGCCGCGGTTCGACGGATTCACGCAGTGTTGCTCGATCTGGCGACCAGCAAGGTGCTGAGCAGCGCCGACTGGTTCCTTCCGGACGCGGGCGAGTTCCTGTGGCAACTTTCGGGCGGACGCGCGCTGGTTCATGTTGGCAACGAACTACGAATCTATGGCGAGGGAATGCAGATCGAACGGCAGATTCCGCTGGACGGCCCGCTGAAGTTCGTGCGGCTTTCACCGAACGGAGAACTGATGGCGATTGCCATTGTGCGGGAGACGCACACGCCGGAACAGCATGCGAGCCTGCGAGAAAATCTGGGCACGGAGCCACCGGAGAATGTGGAGATTCGCGTGCTCGATCGGGACTTCAAGACACAAGGGCAGACCACCACGTCTTCGGAAATCTTACCCCCGACCCTGCTGAATCAAGGGCAGGTGCAACTGCTGGCCAAGCCAAATAAGAAGTACCGGCTGACGCTGGTTCCCTGGAACGGCGAGGCAACGACGGTGGCGCGATTCCCATCGGCCTGCATTCCTGAAGTCTCGAGCTTTGCGCCGGACTTGCTTCTGGTAGCTACTTGCGAGTTGAACACGGGAGTGCGCGAATATCGCGTGCTGCGCCCGGACGGCAAAGTGGTTCTGCATGGACGGACGGACCCGCAGACGATGGGCCAGTCGGCGCAGGGCAACGGGCGAAACTTTGCAGTGAAGAGTCTCCACGCCACTCAGGTGATGGTGCATGGTTCGGTCTTTCATGGATCGGATCTCGATTACGAGGAGGTGCGGGTTTTTCAGTCCGGCGACGGGCGGCGCCTGACGACTGTGCGGGTGCAAGCACCGCCGACGAGCCATGGGGCATATGCACTCTCGCCGGATGGGGAGCAACTGGCAGTAATCGGGGGTGCGAAGGTGAACCTGTTCACCGTGCCCGCGCAGTGAGCTGGTTCTGCCTGTGTGCAGGACATCGATGGCCTGCACACGGCAATTACGATGACAAGACGCGAATCGAAGACGCTATCGCCGCTACCAAGGTGCGAGCCATAAGATTTAGCGTTGCGATTCCGAGGCACGGTAGAATCCACAGGCCCGAGGTGAAGTGTCCCCGATAGAACAACGCAGGTCTGCCGTCGTTCAGGCTCCCAGCACGAATAAGGCCGAGAGCCTCTCTTGACGAAAGCGGTAGACGCTGAACGACACCAACAGAAAGCATCGTTAGGATCGCGGAAATCGCTCTGCATCGTCCGCAGGTTGCGCGGTAGTAGAGCTTAGGGCGGTCGTCTGAGAATGAGTGCTGTTGTTTCATAGCCCGCTCAAAATCGCAAGGCAGGTTGCAGTGGAGATCAACCCTTTGAGATCGCGATACAACTCACCCCGCGGATCCTCCCAAGGGCGAGAGCACGTAGCTTCAGTAACGCGGAGTTCCTTTCCGCCATCCCAGCTACCGTCTGTGTTCTGATGGCGCAAGAGTTCCCTGGCGAGAGCCGCACAGAGTAAATCGTCTCCCTGCAGCGCCGCAATCCCGGTTGCAAACGCAAGATCGAATGACGAGCCTATTGAAGTGATTTCCTTCATTCCCGAGAGGCGCAGCGATGGGATCGGCTCGAACTTGAGGTCTCGTAATAGAGCCAAGCAGGCATAAGTGCTATAGAAACCTGTACGCCACCAATAGCTCGGCCAGCTTCCGTCGTCACGACGCATGCGAGTCAGAAAACCAATCAAGTTTCCTTCCAGTGCGGCTCGATGATGTCGTGGAAGAACCCTGAAGCAAATGGGAGTAATGTCGGCATGGGCCTTACCCCAGGCCTCAGGGCCTTCGAAAGTGGCGAAGCCGCCATCGGGTTGCCAGCGCCGAAGCAACCAGTCTGAGTCGCGTTCCTCCTCACTTGTTCCTGTGGCCTGCAGCAAAGCGATGACGTGCGCCGTCGAATCTGCATCCGGTCCAGTGCGCGCGTTGTATCCCCAACCCGCGGCGTAAGGCCGATTTGTAACAAGCCAACTCGCTGCGCGCACTGCCGCCGATTTGGGTGCCGTGGCGCCCTCATGCGGGCTCGCATAGCTGAGCGCGAGCCCAACATATGCCGTCACCCATGCGTCCGATGGGCCAACCGGCAGCGAGTAATCTTCCCAATGACCATCGACGGCCTGATGGCTTATGAGATAACTCGCGGAGGCGTGAATCGCACTGTCAATTTGGTTGCGCATCGGCAGACTTGAGATAGAGGTTAATTCGTACCTGATTGTTTCGATTCAACCCCATGCCGAGAAATGCCGGTTCGAGGCCAGTTCCTCGAAGACAAGTACGCATTGGCATGGCTGGTAGACAGTTTTGTTCCATCACTTCGTCCACACGGTCTAACCAGTGGTTGAGTGGCATGGGCAGGCAATGTGCGCACAGATCTACCTTCACATCTTCTAATTCTCCGGTTGAAAGCAGGAACCCAGCACTGAACACAAGGCCTGCGAGTGACATGCGCCCATTCGACACAACAGTTGCAAGAAATCTGTGCATTGTCGGGTGGTGCAAGAGCGGGATGGCAAGCGAACTCAGGAGCGTGGGAGCTGTGAGCCGCCAATAGACCTTGAGCCGCACATCATCCGACGACGTCGTTTCTATTCCGATGGAGGCAAGTCGCGCCTTGGGTTCGAGATCGTTGATGAGACTCTCTGCGTCGCTGGGGTTTGGCAGTATGGAGCGAAGACAGAATCGCGCGCGGGCCCAGTCTTCCAATGCTGAACCCCATCTTGCATTGATGTAGGCAGCAGCGCTGTGTTCGTACATCCCCGTGGCAAGCCACATGATTCCAGCGTCGGGCTCGGCAACTTGCACACAATTCTCAGGCACAATCATTCGCAGAAGACGGTTAGTCAGAGAATCAAATGACGCACAGCCAGAGGCGGCGCCCAGGCTTCGAACAGCGTGACGACTTCGTTCGATCCTTTGGTTAATCGTTGACACGAAAGCGCCCGGGTCACCGATAAGACGCCCGGAGCATCCGCGGCTTGACGAAGTCATGCAAAGTTGAAGCGGAGAACCATCATTGTTCAACGACGACCTGCATGCCACTCGGGAATGCTGGTCCGGCGGAAGCGCCAGGAGCACTGCTCCTAACGCTTCCACCTCGCCAACGCTTGTGGCATGAAGGTCTGCAAGGACCTGATAGATATCCGCTGGGTTCATGGCGTTACCTCCAGCGCATAAAACGCTGTCCTTACGTTTGTTCATGCACCTGATGTATGGTTGTGCTTTGGACCATGAACATGGCCACTACGGATTAGGGATTTGTTGAATGTTCGTTTGTCCAGCCTTTCCTGCCGCACCCGGCGTACCCGGTGCACCCGGACGGCCAGGATTCCCGCCCTGCGCAAGAACACCATCATTGCCTGTGCGGCCGCCGGCCCCGCCAGGCCCGAAGGCGCCACCCGCGCCGGCAGCGCCACCTGCGCCCAGCATCGAAGTCAGGTTGAAATTCGCGCCGGGATCGAGGCTGGTATAGAAGACAGTGATGTTGGCGCCGTTGGCCCCAGCTCCACCGTTTCCACCGTTGCCGCCGTTGCCACCATCGCCGCCAATTCCCCCGGCGCTCGATGCGAGGCAACCGCCACCGTCGCCGCCCTGCCCACCATTTCCACCCGGTCCCCCATTACCGCCGGTGCCACCTTTGCCGCCGACGCCACCGGTGGCTTCACAGGTGAATGTACCGATGATTTCACCGACGTTGAACGTGACCGGCCCCGGCGAGGGTGCATCTCCTCCGTTGGAGCCGGCGCTACCATTCGAGCCATGTCCGCCCGAGCCGCCACCTGTAGGCGAAGTGTCACCGTACCAATGACAGGACGCGTTCGCGCCAGCGGGACCAGCAAAACCGACACCGCCGCTCAATCCATTGACGCCCGCGGCGCCGCTTGCAGAGACAATTTGAAAGTCAGCCATTGTGCTACCTCCTAGTTCTTTCGCGCTACCGCGCTTGTTTTGTTCAGACCGGGGCGAATGAAGATCTGCTCCTTCTGCAAGATCGTGCATTGCACCTGAAGATTCGTATCGAGTCCGCGCACTTGCCCGCCTTCCTGGATGATGATCTTCCAGGCGCAGAGAACGTTCGCGCCGCCACCGATCTCCAGCACTGCACCCGTATGCACCGTGATCGTCAAGAATGGCCAGACCGCGATCTGAAATCTGCCGAGCGCCTCTTCGACAATCGGCTTGAAATCGGCAAAGTGGGCCGAATCACCCCAGATGTAAGACATTGTTGCCAAGCGAATTCTGTCGTAGTCCGCCGAAGAAAACGCTCGTTGCGTTGGGTCGGCTGTTTCCGCCGCTTTCTTTCCTTGATGGCCTGCACCAGCTGTAGAGAGTTTCTTCGGCAGCGGTATGTGCGTTTTTGGAAATGCTGACGGAAAGCCCTCTTTGAAGCGTTTATCTGGAATGCCGATCCATTTCTTCAGTTCGTCCAGATCCGTGGTTGTCAACACAAATGGCCTCAAGAAACTATTGGCAGCAGAGGAAAGGGTCATGGTTGTCTTTGACGGGACAACCAGATCCGGTTGCAGAATGGAAGTCTCTCCGAGTCCAAAGATCGCTAGTCTCTTCAAGAAATCCGCTCTCTGAGCGTCGGGTATGCTATCGAATGTGGTAGCCATAGTCACTCCAAGGAAGGGTTGGGCGTACACCCCTCCTTCCATCGAGGAAGCAAGAGCGCAACGCGCTGGACATTGGCGGCGAGGTCCCACGCTTCAGTAGATTGCGCGTGATGGCGCCGCAAGTACTGGCTCACGAATGCTTCGGACTGTCTGGAAAATCTAGTGTCAGAGCTTCTTGATTTACCAACAGTTCGACATAGTAGTGAGCCGCACTGCAAAGGCGTTGCATGAACGTCCAGATATTTTCTCGGGCCGCCCACTTCGCACGGCCGTTCGAACGACAACAGGGGCGAAAACCTGGACGCCGGCTCCATTTAGTCACGCGTGACGATATGACCCACGAAAGCATGGGTGAAATAGCCTGACGGGGGTTCAGCCATCACCCTCCTTGGTTTGCGGGGCATTGTTCACCTCGGGCAGACCATGTACGAGGGAGGTCAGGCTTTTGGGGGGATTCGGGAGGGTTGTTACGGACAAGGAAATTCAGTTACGACTTCTTCCGCCGCCGGCGGGCCAAGATCATAATGCGAATTTAGATCGGGCATTCATATTCGGAGAAGTGCTCCCGGCCTGCAATCGACACCGATTCACGCTGCATGTCCAGTGCCACCGTCAATGCAAAGCCAAACGTGCTGCCGACGTCAGGTCTGCTCATTACCTCGATCTCAGTCTGATGACGTTTTGCGATCCAGGCGGCAAGGGCCAGACCCAAGCCGGAGCCGTGCGTTCCGGATTGCTGAATATTGCTGCCCCTGCGGAAGCGCTCGAAGATGTGCGGCTGGTCCCTAAGGGGAATGCCGATCCCTGTATCGCCGATGGTGAACCGTACGTGATCTTCGTCCGGTTCCAGTGACAGCCAGACAGAGCCGCCGGGCGGCGTGTACTTCCAGGCGTTCTCAAGCAGAACCGAGAGCAAGCGCTGCAGATAAAGTGCGTCTGCCATCACGAACTGCGGCATCTCGGTGGTGTCCGCTTTGAATTGAAGCTGCGACCTGGTAAGCAGCGGCCTCCACTTATCGCAGACCTGCCTGCAGACGCGCCGCGCATCTATCGGCTCGAGTCGGACCTCTTCTGCGCCGGCATCCGCGCGCGCAAGGAACAACAAGCTGTCGAGGAGCGACGACATGCCCTGGGCTTCGGAGCCGATGACGGTCAATGCCTCGCGATACTCCTTGCCTGTGCGTTGGAATTGGAGCGCGAGGTCAACTTCGGTGCGAATCAGCGCGACGGGAGTGCGCAACTCGTGGGACGCGTAGGCGGTGAAATCGCGCACACTGCATATGCTCGATTCGATTCGCTCCAGCATATCGTTGAGAGTCGCGGACAGTTGTGCCAGTTCATCGCCGGTGGACAACTGAGGCAAACGAAACCGCAGGTTGCCGTCGTGGATGCGCTGCGCCTCGTGAGAAATTGCGGCAACCGGATCGAGCGCGCGCCGGCTCAACGAGTGACCTGTGAAGCCAGCGGCAATGAAGATGATGGGAGAGATGAGCAGAAGGCCATTGCGGAATGAAAGAAGAGTCTGATTGGTCTTGCTAAGAGTGGCGCCATTTTCGACGACGTAAGTGTGACCATCCAGGGTGAAGGCGCGACGCAGCGATCGAACCTTCTTTCCACCCGCGGTGAACTCGAAATATGAGCCTGCGGACGTCAATGCGGAACTGGGCGGAAGGTCATGCGGAGTAAGAAGCATTCGGCGGGGTCGATAAATCCAGTTGCCTTTATCATCGGCAATCTGCAGCCATTTACCGTCATCTTTGAGGGAGAACTCCGCATTGACTTCCGATGCGGCTCGAGCGGAGTCGCCAGCGAGGTGGTGGGCGGCGAAAAAGTCGCGGACGTCGTCGATGTGCTCGTCCAGTTCGTGATCGAGCGACAGATACAGGCTGCGGCGCGCCATCCAGTACGACGCCACGCACAGAATGGTGCCGGCCAGGAGGAAGATCAGAGAATAGCTGATCGAAAGCCGGATTCGAATGGGAAGATGCATGCGCTGCAGTCGGGAACAGCTGTAATTGTAAGCGGGTTGATTCCCGAGCTTTGTTAACACCTGGTTACAGCGCGGTCTTCGGATGTGTAAGAACATAGCCCCGGCCCTTGAGAGTGTGGATAAGCGGCGCCGCACCGTTGCGGTTCAGCTTGCGGCGCAACGCACTAACGTAGACCTCGAGCACGTTAGAGAACTTTTCCCAGTCGTGGTCATAGAGGTGCTCAAGCAATTCAGATTTCGAGAGAACAGCGCGCGGGCGATGCGCCATGTATTCCAGAAGCTTGTACTCCATTGCGGTGAGATCGATTGCACGCCCCGAGCGGCTGACTGTCATTTCTTCCGGATGAATAACCAGGTCCTCGACTTCGATCGCGGGAGCGGCAATGCCATGCGCGCGCCGAATAAGCGCGCGGCAGCGGGCAATCAATTCTCCTACGTCGAAGGGCTTGGTGAGGTAATCGTCGGCGCCGGCTTCGAGCAGCTCGACGGTAGTCTTCTTATCGTCGCGTGAAGTGAGAATGAGCACGGGCGTGCGAACACCGGAGCTCCGCACGGAACGCAAAACCTGGATGCCGTCGAGTTTGGGCAGCATCAGGTCGAGAAGGATGAGATCGTACGGATTGGAAACAGCCTGGTGCAACCCGTCCTCGCCATCAAGCGAGACATCCACGGCGTAACCGGCTGACTCGCGGAGCGCGCGTGCGATATTGCGCGCGAGCCCGGAATGATCTTCCACTACCAGTGCGCGCACCGCCCCTCCATAGCTGCCATTTAGAGGCTTATTGCCAGTAGAACAAACTGGCCATTTTGATTGGCGACAGTGTAGATCAGATGGCGTCCCGGGTCGAGAGCCATGGTTTTGGCGCCAGGGAGCGTTGTGACTGTTTCACGGTTGTGGTAGTGGTCAGCGTCGTCCTGTTGAATAACGGACACCGACCCTTCTCCATTCGACGTGAAGACCATGTGTAGAACCGGATCGAATGCCACGGCATCCACGCCGCTGCCAATGGGCAGCTGTTGAGTTACGCGCCCCGACGCGGCATCGATAGCGGCGAGCACGCCATTGTGGCATCCGGAGAATAACCGCGAGTGATCGAAATCGATGGCCAGGCCGGTTGGCTCCTCGCACCCGGCAATATCCCAGGTCTTCACAACGGAGCGAGCGGTCATGTCTACGACGGCAATCTGCGCCTTGTCTTCGAGATTGATATAGACGAGACCCTTGCCGTCGGCGACTGCCGTCTCTGGACGTCCGGGAAGCGCGATCGTGCCCACTGCTTTCTCTGTCGTGGTATCGATTAATGTTGCGCTGTTGGCATGGCCGTTCATCGTAAGCACCAGATGCGTAAAGGGATCGTACAGGATTGCATCGGGTTTTTCGCCGGTCACGATGGTGGCCTCTGTCTTGAGCGACGCAAGATCGAAGATGAATGCGTTATTGGCTTTGCCGTTGCTGGTGACGCCACGATGCGCGTCGGTCACGATCGCCACCCCGTGCACTCCGACAGTGTTAGGAATCTCGCCGATCAGCTTGTGCGTCGCCAAATCCACAACCATCACACGTGTTGCGCGCGCAATGAAAAGGCGGTTCGAGGCGTCGTCGAAGCGAAGGTAATCCCACGAGCCATCGCCGCCGAGAGCAAACGTGCCCACAACATGAAACGAACCTTGAGCCTGCGCGCCTGCAATCGAACCGCAGAAAGAGAAGATCAAAACAAGATAAGAGAGAATTCTCTGAAGAGAATACATGGCATAGCTCCGAGCGCCACAAGTTGCATGGGCAATTGAAATTAGCCCGAGTGTGGCTGCCTTAAGCTGAAGGCAGGCTGAATTTGGCAGCCCGTGCGGGAAATTCACTGCATTGTCATCTCCGGTTCAGGCATGCTTCAGGAGCGAACGCGCAAGCTCAGGACAAATCCACCCTGTTTGCAGGGAAATTGTCTGGAGGCGTGAGATGTTTCACTTGAGTCGCTTTCGTACGCATTTCGCAGTCATCGTTCTTGTACTTACCGCAGGATGCCTGCTTCATTCGCAGGCTCCACGCGCTTCGCTGACTGGTCATGTAGTGGACGCGTCGCACGCCGTGGTGCAAAGTGCCCGCGTTGAGGTGACCCCTGGGAACCTGGTTACCACTACGGATGCGCTCGGTAATTATGTGCTCACAGGCTTTGCCCCAGGAACTTACACTGTCGCCATCACATCGGCCGGGTTTGCTGACTTCGGCAAGCAGATCACACTGACCGCCGGTCAAGCCACAACACTCGACGTCACCTTGATCGTCAACTCGGTGAATGAGCGGGTCGTGGTTGAAGCTGAGAGCGGGAAGAACATGCTGCAGGCGGTGAACCAGGAGATCACCTCTCCGAACATCCTGCAGGTGATGCCTGAGGCTCAGATTCTGGAGCTGCCCAACGCCAACATTGCTGACGCCGTGGGCCGCATGCCGGGCGTCACTCTGCAGCGCGACGAGGGCGAAGGCGTTTACATCCAGGTTCGCGGCCTCGATCCACGCCTGACCAACGTCACTATCGATGGCGTCACGATCCCGTCGCCGGAAGCAGCCATCCGCCAGATTAACCTCGCCACCATCCCCGCCGACATGATTCAGTCCATCGAGCTCAACAAGACACTTTCCGCCAATCAGGACGCGGACGGCATCGGCGGCTCTGTCAACCTGGTTACTAAAACAGCCGGCGAAAGCCCCACCCTCACCTTCGAATCTACGCTCGGTATGACGCCGATCGAAAATACCCGTTACATGGGCCAGGTCGATACCACTGTCGGCAAGCGCTTCGGCGCCACCAAGCGCTGGGGCCTGCTCCTTGGCGCCACATACGACTACAACGGCCGCGGCATCAACGACATCGAGCCCGCTCCAGATATCAACCCCGACGGCACTACCACCCCGTATTACGACGGGATGACCCTTCGCGAGTACCGCTACGCGCGCCTGCGCTGGGGAATCACTGGCAGCGGCGACTACAAGGTCAGCGACCGCTCCATCCTCTCAGCCCACTTCCTCTATTCCGACTTCAAGGACTGGGGCGACAAGTGGTACTACGAAGTGAACACCAACGACAAGCCCAAGTACTACCAGTCTGACCGCAAGCCCGACTTCGCCATCGGCACCCTCAGCATCGGCGGAAGCCACATCTTCAACAAAATCTGGTTCCGCTGGGGCTCGGCTGCGTCACAATCGCGCGAGTTGAATTCCGGCGGCAACCCCGAGGTCAGTTTTAGCACTGCCGGGGCCCTCAAGGACTATGACACCGCCAACTGCAACTACATCGGGACTCCCACCAGCATCTACCGCCCCCAGTGGTCTTCCGTGTGCATGTTCCCCAACCCCACACCCGAATACAACACCTTCAATCTAGCCAACTACACCATCAATCAGTTCATCACCACCACCGGCAAAACCCAGCAGCTCAACCTTCAGGAGTGGGGCGGGGTAGGGATCAATTATCACGTCGGCACCCACTTCGCCACGCTGGAAGTCGGCGGCGAGTTCCGCAACGGTCACAAGTGGCAGTACGCTTCAACCCCCACCTACGATTACAACGGTTCTGCGACCGCCGACCAGTTCCAGAGCGGATTCGCGGATCCGCACTATTACGATGGGACGTACCACAACGGTCCTTTCACGGACTATTACCAGCTGTCATCGTACTTCGGTGCAAATCAGCAACTGTTCACACTGGATGTTAGCGACACGCACCTCGGTTCCGATCCCGACAACTTCGATCTCATCGAGCGTGTCACCGGGGCCTACGTCATGAACACCATCAACTGGACCAAGGTCCGACTTCAAGCCGGCCTGCGCTTCGAGGCCACCCACGTGAACGCCAACGGCTTCGCCACCACAACGGATGCCAACGGCGACTGGACCGGAACCACCCCCACAAACACCAATGAGTCCTATTACGATCCGCTTCCCAGCGTCCAGGCCCGGTGGCAGGTGCTGCCATTGACTGCTGTCCGCGCAGTTTATGCGCGTGGAATTTCGCGGCCAAATCCTTACGATCTCGTTCCCTACTTCCTCGACAACGGTCCGGGCACTATTCCCCGCTACTCCATCGGTAATCCTAAGGAGCAGCCCACGCACGCCAACAACTACGACTTGCTCCTGGAACAGGAAGTCAAACCCTTTGGACTTATCCAGGCAGGCTACTTCTACAAGCAGCTCACCGACCCCATCGTCAGCGAATACACTCCCTACGGCGGCACCGATCCCGACGGCGACGGCTATCCCGATGTGGCCCAGCAAAACATCAATGCGAACAACGCCAGCGTCTCTGGATTCGAGGTTGGATGGCAGCAGCGCTTCAGCAACCTGCCCGGCGCCATGCGCGGTTTTGGCCTTCTCGCCAACTACGCCTACACCACCTCGCACACCAACGGTATTCCCAACCGCAGCGATGCTCCTCCGCTCATCGGCCAGGCAAAGAACGCGTGGAACGTCGAGCCCTCCTTCGAACTCGGCCGCTATGCGGTGCACATGGGTATGAGCTATGACGGCCCCAACGACAATGCTTACCAGTACATCAATGACGCGCCGGATCCCGCGCTCAACACTCCCGGTCCGCCCAACGGACCCTTTGGCGATAATTACTTCTATGCCCACTTCCAAGTCGACGCCCAAGCCAGCGCGCGTCTGTGGCGCGGCCTGTCGCTCAAGGTCCAAGGCCTCAACCTCAACAACGAGGTCTTCGGATTCTACAACGGCAGCCCACAGTACATGACCCAGCGCGAGTATTACAAGCCGACCTACAGCGCCACCTTGCGGTGGAGTTCGTCCGAGAAGTAAGTTGTAACCATTCTCGCGGACTGGCGCGTCAGGCGTCTGGTGCCAGTCCGCATTTCTTTGGACGTCGGAAGCCGGACGGACTCTCCATGCGATTCCTTCTTATCTTTGTTCTCGTATCTGCGTGCGTTTGCGCGCAGCAATCCACAGCGCCGGCTTCTGACGCGGAATTGCGCTACGTGGTGGTCCTTACTCGCCACGGGGTGCGTTCGCCTACCGGAAAGACAGCCCAGTTGAATCAGTACTCCGCCGCGCCGTGGCCGCAGTGGAACGTTCCCGCCGGATATCTCACGCCACGCGGCTATGAGCTTATGCGTATATTCGGCGCCTATGACCGCAGCCGTTTCGCGCAGCAGGGATTGCTTGCCACCGAGGGATGCACCGATGCCGCGCATGTCTCATTCATAGCAGACTCCGACCAGCGCACACGCGAAACCGGCCGTGCTCTTGCAGAAGGCATGTTTCCAGGATGCGCTATCGAAGTACATGCTCGCCCGGAAGGAGACAACGATCCGCTCTTTCATCCTCTGAATGAAAATGCGGCGGAGGAGAAACGGGCGCTGGCCGTTGCAGCGATCGCTGGTCGCATCGGCGGTGACCCGAATAATCTCACCGCTGCATATCGTCCACAACTGGAGGCGCTCGATCGCATTCTCGCCGGCTGTGGCAAGGCGCCTATTGCAAACGCCGCTCGCACGTCTATTCTCGGTATTCCGGCTACGCTCGATACAGGCACCGGCGATCATCTCGCGACGTTGCGTGGCCCGCTTAACATTGCGTCGACGCTGAGCGAGAATCTACTTCTCGAGTACGGCGAAGGAATGCAAGGCAATAACCTCGGCTGGGGCTGCTTCGACGAAGCCGCTCTTCGCGAGGTTCTGCAGCTGCACGCTGCAGCGGCCGACTTCACGGAGCGCACGCCGGCTATCGCTCAAATTCTTGCGGCGCCCTTGCTCGATGCGATTCTCAAGTCGCTCAATCAGGCAGCAAGCGGAAAGACTGTTGCTGGCGCTCCCGGCAGGCCAGGAGATCGCGTACTTTTTCTTGTCGGCCACGATACCAACATCGCCGCCATCGCCGGGGCACTCAACCTCACTTGGATCATCGATGGCCGTCGCGACGACACGCCGCCCGGTGGAGCGCTGCTCTTTGAACTCTGGCGTTCCCGGTCCTCGAGTTCGTATGCGATTCGCATCGAATACACCGCGCAGTCCGTCGCGCAAATGCGAAATGCCAGCCCGCTCTCACTCGTCGACCCTCCTCAGTCAGTTTCACTGTTTCTCCCCGCCTGCGGACAGCGAGATGGAACTTGCAACCTTGCTGCGTTCACTTCTGTTCTTCAAGGGCGGCCCGTTGCTGCTCAAGATCCTCGTTAGTCCGGTTATACGCGCAGATTACGGAAGGTCGACTGGTGTCTGCCGATTCTGCCTATACATGACGCTTTGATGCGGCCAAGACCCTTGACTCCTGGCCTGAATGGAATCCGCTGCGAGAGGATTTCTTCCCTAAATCGCTGCCAATGGTTCGAATCTGCATGAAACACCTCCGCCGCCCCTTTTCGATTTACCATTGAGCTGACAGCCCATCCATAAGCCCGGATGGCGAAATTGGCAGACGCAGCGGACTTAAAAT